>NZ_CP127173.1:7500-5336284 GCF_030264295.1 Amycolatopsis nalaikhensis
CGGGACGAACTCCGCCAGCAGCGCGACGACCAACAGGCCCACGGCGACCAGGGCCAACCCGGTGACGGTGAGCAACCGGCCGAAGCGGGGCACCAGCCGTCCGGCGACGGCCGCGGCCACCGCCGAGCCGAGCGCGAACGGCGTCACCGACAACCCGGACTGCAACGGTGTGTAACCGAGGCCCTGCTGGAAGAACATCGCGAAGACCAGCCAGATCCCGGCGAACCCGCAGAAGTAGAGCGCGCCGACCGCGGCACCGGCGGCGTAACCGGGGGTACCGGTGAACAACCGCGTGTCCAGCAAGGGCGACCGGCCGCGCCGGACCACCGAGCGCTCCCACCGCACGAACGCGACCCCGAACCCGAGCGCCACCAGGAACATCCACCACAGCCGCGCCGGGCCGTCGTTGTCCGATTCGACGACCGGGAGCAGCACGCCGAGGACCGCGACCGCGAGCAGCCCGATGCCGACGAAGTCGATCTCCGACGCGATCCTCAGCTGCTTCTTCTCGCTGCGCGGCAGGAGGCGCAGGGCGAGCGCGAACGCGAGGACCCCGATCGGGACGTTGACGTAGAAGACCCAGCGCCAGCCGTCCTGAGCACCGAAAACCGCGAGGATGACGCCGCCGAGGATCGGCCCGACCGCGGTGGAGATGCCGACGACGGCGCCGAACACCCCGAACGCGCGGCCGCGCTCGGCACCGCGGAAGAGGTCCTGGATGAGGCCGGTGTTCTGCGGGGTCAGCATGCCCGCCGCCAGGCCCTGGGCGAGCCGCGCGAGCACCAGCGTCGTCTCGTTCGGCGCCGCGCCGGCCAGCGCGCTCGTGATGACGAACCCGGCGAGCGCGCCGAGGAACATGTTCCGGCGGCCGAACGCGTCGCCGAGCCGGCCACCGGTGACCAGGACCAGGCCGAACGCCAGCGCATACCCCGAGACCACCCACCGGATGCCGCCACTGCTCGCGTGCAGCCCCGACTGCATCGACGGGAGGGCGACGTTGACGATGCTGACGTCGAGCAGGCCCATGAACCCGGCCGTCAGCGAGACGGCCAGCGCTTTCCACCGGCGCGGGTCGGGTTCGTACGACATCGACGTGCGGTCCTCGAGCGGTTTCACAGGCCGGGGATACCCAGCCGGGCGAACACGAAAGGCGGGATCACGTGGAAGCGGTGATCCCGCGGATGCCCTTCAGCTCGCCGATCAGCATGGAGCTGACCTTCACCGGGTAGTCGTAGAGCGCGAAGACCGTCTGGTTCTTGCCCACCAGCTTGAGGTGCACCGGGGTCTCCCCCTTGTGGGCGAGCAGCGTCGACCGCAGCTCGCTGACCACCGACTGGTCGATCTTCTCCGCCGCGGCCAGCAGCACCAGCGGCGGCTCGTCGTCGCCGTTGCCGGTACCCACCTCGGACAGGTCGAGCGTCGCCAAGCCGCCGCCGAAGACCGACATCTTGTCCTCGCGCCAGTTGACCCGGCCCTTGACCAGCACGGCGTTGTCCTCGATCAGCTCACCCGCGAACAGCGCGTACGCCTTCGGGAAGAAGAGCACCTCGAGCGAGGCGTCCATGTCCTCGACCGTGCAGATCGCCCAGGGCTCGCCCTTCTTGTTGACCCGCCGCTCCAGCGACGTGATCAGCCCGGACACGACGATCTCGCCCTCCTTGGGCGGGTCGGCGAGGATGCCGGCGATCGGCTTCGGGGCGTGCTTGCGCAGGATGCGCTCGGCGCCGTCGAGCGGGTGCGCGGAGACGTACAGGCCCAGCATTTCGCGCTCGTAGGCGAGCAGCTGCTTGCGCGGGTACTCCTCCTCGCCGAACTTGAGGTGCGCGAGCGGCGACGACGACGGAGCCGCCTCGCCCTCGTCCCCGCCGAAGCCGAACAGGTCGAACTGGCCCATCGCCTCCTGGCGCTTGAGCGGGACGACGGCCTCGACCGCGTCCTCGTGGACCTGGATCATCGACAGCCGCGTGTGGCCGAGCGAGTCGAACCCGCCCGCCTTGATCAGCGACTCGATGACCCGCTTGTTGCAGGCCACCAGCTCGGACTTGTCGAGGAAGTCGGTGAAGGAGGCGTACTTCCCCTTCTCCTCGCGGGTCTTGATGATCGACTCGACGACGTTCGCGCCGACGTTGCGGACGGCACCCAGGCCGAAGCGGATGTCGTCCCCGACGGCCGCGAACCGCATGGCCGACTCGTTGACGTCCGGCGGCAGCACCTTGATGCCGAGGCGGCGGCACTCGGACAGGTAGACCGCCGACTTGTCCTTGTTGTCACCCACCGAGGTGAGCAGGGCCGCCATGTACTCGGCGGTGAAGTTGGCCTTGAGGTAGGCGGTCCAGTAGGAGACCAGGCCGTACGCGGCCGCGTGGCTCTTGTTGAACGCGTAGCCGGCGAACGGGAGGATCGTGTCCCAGAGCGCCTTGATCGCTTCCTTGGAGAACCCGCCGGGCACCAGGTCGCTGTTGCGCATGCCCGCTTCGAAGCCCTCGAACTCCTTGTCGAGGACTTCCTTCTTCTTCTTGCCCATCGCGCGGCGGAGCACGTCCGCGCGCCCCATCGTGTACCCGGCCACCTTCTGGCCGATGTGCATGATCTGCTCTTGGTACACGATCAGGCCGTAGGTGTCGGCCAGGATCTCCCGCAGTGGCTCGTCCAGCTCCGGGTGGATCGGCTTGACCTTCTGCCGCCCGTTCTTGCGGTCGGCGTAGTCGTTGTGCGCGTTCATGCCCATCGGGCCGGGGCGGTACAGCGCGCCGACCGCGACGATGTCGTCGAACACCGTGGGCTCCATGCGCCGGAGCAGGTCGCGCATGGGGCCGCCGTCCAGCTGGAACACGCCGAGCGTGTCACCGCGGGCCAGCAGCTTGTACGTCTCCGGGTCGTCGACGCCCAGGGTGTCGAGGTCGACGTCGATCCCGCGGTTGGCCTTGATGTTGTCGATCGCGTCACCGATGACGGTGAGGTTCCGCAGGCCCAGGAAGTCCATCTTCAGCAGGCCGATGGCCTCGCACGACGGGTAGTCCCAGCCGGTGATGATCGAGCCGTCGTCGCGCTGCCAGAGCGGGATGGCGTTGGTCAGCGGCTCGCTCGACATGATGACCGCGCAGGCGTGCACGCCGGCGTTGCGGATCAGGCCCTCGAGACCGCGGGCGGTCTCGAAGATCGTCTTGCACTCTTCGTCGGTCTCGACGAGCGCGCGGACCTCGGCTGCCTCGCCGTAGCGCTCGTGCTTGGAGTCGACGATGCCCGAGAGCGGGATGTCCTTCGCCATGATCGGCGGCGGCAGCGCCTTGGAGATCTTGTCCGCGATCGCGTACCCCGGCTGGCCGAAGTGAACGCGCGCGGAGTCCTTGATCGCGGCCTTGGTCTTGATCGTGCCGAAGGTGATGACCTGGGCGACCTTGTCGGCGCCGTACTTCTCGGTGGCGTACCGGATCATCTCGCCGCGGCGGCGGTCGTCGAAGTCGATGTCGATGTCGGGCATCGACACGCGCTCGGGGTTGAGGAACCGCTCGAACAGCAGCTTCTGCGGGATCGGGTCCAGGTTCGTGATACCGAGGACGTACGCGACCAGCGAACCGGCGGCCGAACCACGGCCCGGGCCGACCCGGATGCCGACGCGCCGGGCGTAGCTGATGAGGTCGGCGACGATCAGGAAGTAGGCCGGGAAGCCCTTGCCGATGATGACGTCGAGCTCGATCTCGATGCGCTCGTTGTAGTACGGGTCCGGCACGCCGTCCGGGAAGCGCCACTTGAGGCCGCGCTTGACCTCTTCGCGCAGCCAGCCGCCCTGGTCGTAGCCCTCCGGCACCTCGAAGAACGGCAGCCGGTCCTTGTGCGTGTAGACCTCTTCGTAGGACTCGACGCGCTCGGCGATCATCAGCGTCGTGTCCGCCGCGCCCGGGACCTCCTTGTCCCAGTACTCGCGCATCTCCTGCGCCGACTTGAGGTAGTAGCCGTCGCCGTCGAACTTGAACCGCGTCGGGTCGTTGAGGGTCTTGCCGGCCTGGACGCACAGCAGCGCCGAGTGCGTGTCCGCCTGGTCCTTGGTGACGTAGTGCGAGTCGTTCGTCGCCAGCGGCTTGAGGTCGAGCAGCCGGCCGATCTCGAGCAGGCCCTCGCGGACCGACCGCTCGATCGGCAGGCCGTGGTCCATCAGCTCGAGGAAGAAGTTGTCGGCGCCGAAGATGTCCTTGTAGTCGGACGCGGCCTGGATGGCCTCCTCGCGCTGGCCCAGCCGCAGCCGGGTCTGCACCTCGCCCGACGGGCAGCCGGTGGTGGCGATGATGCCTTCGTGGTTCTCCGAGATCAGCTCGCGGTCCATGCGCGGCTTGCGGTAGTAACCCTGCATGCTGGCCAGCGAGGACAGCTTGAAGAGGTTCCGCAGGCCGGTGGCGTTCGACGCGAGCATGGTCATGTGCGTGTACGCACCGCCACCGGAGACGTCGCCGCCCTCACCGAACTCGTCCGAGCCGCGCTGGTTGGCCTGGCCCCAGAAGACGGGCTTCTTGTGGAACCGGCTCTCCGGCGCGATGTAGGCCTCGATGCCGATGATCGGCTTGATGCCGGCCTTCTTGGACTGCTGGTAGAACTCGTCGCCGCCGTACATGTTGCCGTGGTCGGTCATGCCGACCGCGGGCATGCCGAGGCGCGCCGCCTCCGCGAAGAGAGGAGCGATCTTCGCCGCACCGTCGAGCATCGAGTACTCGGTGTGGACGTGCAGGTGGACGAAGGAATCGTTCGACACCAGCGAAAACCTCCCCTTGGTCGATCGGACCGGCGCGCCCGGGTCTCCCACCCTATCCCGCACTCGCCGGGCTTGATTGTGCGCCTCCGGAGCCCGCGACGGGCGGCGCGACGCGCCCCCACTTCGGGCGGTGCTGATCACGGACACGGGGGGGCCGGACCGTCACGGCCGGCGGCTGCCGGGGCGGTCGGGCGGGGCGCGGAGGCGGGCGGCGGGTCGCGAATGACTCATTCGGGACGCCAGAGGTCGCGAATGAGTCATTCGCGGCATCCCGGCCGAGCCCGAGCAGGCGGGGGCGAGCAGCAGCGCGCGGGTCCCGAGCGTCTTGAATGACTCATTCAAGTCCTCGGAGGTCCTGAATGACTCATTCAAGACCCGGAGGGCGGCTCGGTGAGGTGAGCCACAGACGTCGCGGACCGCGTTGACAGCCGCGTCCCCGGCACCGAGCATCCTCACCATGAACCTGTCTGACAGCCAGACAGCCGGACAAGGTGGTCCTCGCCGGGTGAGTGCCATGGAAGCCGTGCTGGCCCACCTTCGCTCGCAGATCGAACGCGGTGTCTACCCCCTCGGCGGCAAGCTGCCCTCCGAAGCCTCTCTGAGCAGGGAGTTCGAGGTCAGCCGCTCCGTCGTGCGCGAAGCCCTCCGCGGTCTGCAGGCCCTCGGCATGACCGAGTCCAAGACCGGCAAGGGCACCTTCGTCACCGCCACCGGCCCCGCCGATAACCCGACCTTCGGTCCCTACTCCGCCCGGGACCTCATCGAAGTCCGGCGGCACGTCGAGATCCCCGTCGCCGGGTACGCCGCCCTGCGCCGCAGTCAGGACGATCTCGACCTCCTCGGCCACCTCGTCGAACGGATGGACGCCGAGACCGACAACACCGCCTGGGTCGCCCTCGACTCGCTCTTCCACATCACCATCGCCCAAGCCTCCGGCAACCCCGTCTTCGGGAAGGTGATCGAGGAGATCCGGGACGCGCTCGCCCGGCAGTCCGCCTTCCTCAACCAGCTCGGCGACCGGCGCCGCCAGTCGAACGTCGAACACCGCGCGATCGTCACCGCCATCGCCAGCAGTGAAGAAAGCGCAGCCGTCGACGCCATGACCGCGCACCTCACGCACGTCGAAGCCACGCTGACCAGCATCGTGAACGGGGACCAGTGACCGAACAGACCCTCACGGCCACGACCGCCGACGCGGGCGACGCCGGTTACCACAAGGCCCTGAAGCCCAGGCACGTCACCATGATCGCCATCGGCGGCGCCATCGGAACCGGGCTCTTCCTCGGTGCCGGCGGGCGGCTCGCGCAGGCCGGGCCCGCGCTGGCCATCGTCTACGGCGTCTGCGGCCTCTTCGCCTTCTTCGTCGTCCGCGCGCTCGGCGAGCTCATCCTGTACCGGCCCTCGAGTGGCGCCTTCGTCTCCTACGCCCGCGAGTTCATGGGCGAGAAGGGCGCGTACGTCGCCGGCTGGATGCACTTCCTCAACTGGTCGACCACCGGCATCGCCGACATCACGGCCATCGCGCTCTACGCGCACTTCTGGTCCTTCTTCACGCCCGTCCCGCAGTGGGTGCTCGCGCTCGTCGCGCTCGCCGTCGTGCTGACGCTCAACCTCGTCTCGGTGAAGCTGTTCGGCGAGATGGAGTTCTGGTTCGCCATCGTCAAGGTCGCCGCGCTCGTGGCGTTCATGGTCATCGGGATCGTGCTGCTCGTGACGCAGACGCCGGTCGACGGCGTCACGGGCGGGCCGCAGCTCATCGCCGACCACGGCGGGATCTTCCCGGCCGGGCTGCTGCCGATGGTGCTGATCGTGCAGGGCGTCGTGTTCGCCTACGCCTCGGTCGAGCTCGTCGGCGTCGCCGCCGGCGAGACGCCGAACCCGGAGAAGATCATGCCGAAGGCGATCAACTCCATCATGTGGCGCATCCTCGTCTTCTACGTCGGCTCGGTCGTGCTGCTGGCGATGCTGCTGCCGTGGAGCTCCTACACCAAGGACCAGAGCCCGTTCGTCACCGTGCTCTCGCACCTGGGCGTGCCCGCCGCGGACAGCGTGATGAACCTCGTCGTGCTCACCGCCGCCCTCTCCAGCCTGAACTCCGGCCTCTACTCCACCGGCCGCATCCTGCGCTCGATGGCGATGGCCGGCTCGGCACCGAAGTTCACCGGCGTGATGAACCGCAACCGCGTGCCCTACGGCGGGATCCTGCTCACCGCGGCCGTCTGCGTGCTCGGCGTCGGGCTCAACTACCTGGTGCCGAAGGAGGCCTTCGACATCGTCCTCAACTTCGCCGCGATCGGCATCCTGGCCACCTGGGCGATCATCGTGCTCTGCCACCTGCTGTTCGTCCGCAAGGCCCAGCGCGACGGCCTCGAGCGGCCCGCCTTCCGGCTGCCGTTCTCGCCGTACACCGAGATCGCGACGCTGGTGTTCCTCGCCGCCGTCGTGGTGCTCATGGGCTTCGACGAGACCGGCCGGATCACGCTCACGGCCCTGCCCGCGATCTTCGCCGCGCTGGTCGCGGGGTGGTTCGCGGTGCGCAAGCGGATCGACATGCGCGCGTTCGACGAGGAGGGCCTGTGACCCACGAACCCCTGATCGACCTGGTCCGCGACGGCATGGTGGAAGGCGTCCACCACGGCTCGCTCGTCGTGCTCGACCCGGACGGCACCACGCTCTTCGCCGCCGGGGACCCGGACGCCCCGATGTACCCGCGGTCGACGGCGAAACCCCTGCAGGCCACGGCGATGGCGCGGCTCGGCCTGCGGCTGTCCCCCGCCGGGTTCGCCATCGCGGCCGCCAGTCACTCCGGCGAGCCGATGCACCTCGACGCGGCGACGGCGGTGCTCGACGGGCGCTCCCCCGACGCGCTCGGCAACCCCGCGGACTTCCCGTACGACCCGGTCGAGCGCGACGCCTGGATCGCCACCGGCCGGGCGCCGAGCCGCCTCGCGCACAACTGCTCGGGCAAGCACGCGGCCATGCTCGCGACCTGCGACCTCAACGGCTGGCCGGCCGAGGGCTACCTCGACCCCGGCCACCCGCTGCAACGCGCGATCGCCACCACCGTCGAAGACCTGACCGGACGGCCGATCGCGCGGACCGCCGTCGACGGCTGCGGCGCACCGCTCTTCGCGACGACGTTGCGCGGGCTCGCCACCGCCGTTTCGAAGATCGCCGCGGCCGCGCCCGGCACACCCGAAGGCCTGGTCGCCGACGGCATCCGAGCCCACCCCGAGCTGGTCGGCGGCAGCCGCCGCGACGTCACCGCCGTCATGCGCGCGGTGCCCGGCCTGATCGCCAAGGACGGCTTCGAGGCCGTCCAGGTCGCCGCCCTGCCGGACGGCACCGCGATCGCCTTCAAGATCGCCGACGGCGGCGACCGCGCGCGGTACCCCGTGCTGGCCGCGGCCCTGAAGCTGTGCGGCGTGGACGTGCCGCCCGGCCCGGACACCCTGCCCGTCACCGGAAAACTTCTCGTGGAGACCCAGCGATGACCACCCGCCGCGAACACGACCTGCTGGGCGACAAGGACGTGCCCGCCGACGCGTACTGGGGCGTGCACACCGCCCGCGCCCGCGAGAACTTCCCGATCACCGGCACGACGATCTCCGCCTACCCGCACCTGGTCGAGGCCTTGGCCGCGGTGAAGGAGGCCGCCGCCCGCGCCAACGCCGAGCTGGGCCTCCTCGACCCCGAGATCGCCGACGCCATCGGGAAAGCCTGCCGGGAGATCCGCGAAGGCGCGCTGCACGGCGAGTTCGTCGTCGACGTCATCCAGGGCGGCGCCGGGACGTCGACCAACATGAACGCCAACGAGGTCATCGCCAACCGCGCGCTCGAGCTGCTCGGCCACGCCAAAGGCGACTACCACGTCGTGCACCCCAACGAGCACGTCAACCTCGGGCAGTCGACGAACGACGCCTACCCGACCGCGGTGAACGTCGCGACGATCCTCGCCGTGCGCGAACTGGCCGATTCGATGGTCGTGGTGGAGAAGGCGTTCGCCGCCAAGGCCGTCGAGTTCCACGACGTGCTGAAGATGGGCCGCACGCAGCTGCAGGACGCCGTGCCGATGACGCTCGGCCAGGAGTTCGGCACCTACGCGGTGATGCTCGGCGAGGACCGGCAGCGGCTGGGCGAAGCCGTCGCGCTGCTGCACGAGATCAACCTCGGCGCCACCGCGATCGGCACCGGGCTCAACGCCGCGCCGGGTTACGCCGAAGCCGCGTGCCGCCACCTGCGCGAGATCACCGGGCTGCCGCTCGTGACCGCCGCGGACCTCGTCGAGGCGACGCAGGACTGCGGCGCGTTCGTGCACCTTTCGGGCGTGCTCAAGCGGATCGCCGTGAAGCTGTCCAAGAGCTGCAACGACCTGCGGCTGCTGTCCTCGGGCCCGCGCGCCGGGCTCAACGAGATCAACCTGCCGCCGGTGCAGGCCGGGTCGTCGATCATGCCGGGCAAGATCAACCCGGTGATCCCGGAGGTGGTCAACCAGGTCGCGTTCGAGGTGATCGGCAACGACGTCACCGTCACGATGGCCGCCGAAGCCGGGCAGCTGCAGCTCAACGCCTTCGAGCCGATCATCCTGCACTCGCTGTCGGAGAGCGTCACGCACCTCGGCGCGGCCTGCCGGACGCTGGCCTCGAAGTGTGTCGAAGGGATCACCGCGAACGTCGACGTCATGCGCGGCTACGTCGAGAACTCGATCGGCCTGGTGACGGCGCTGAACCCGAGCATCGGCTACGCGGCCGCGACGGAGATCGCGAAGGAGGCCCTCGCGACCGGACGCGGGGTCGCCGAGCTCGTCGTCGAGAAGGGCCTGATCCCGGCCGAGGAGCTGGCGAAGCTGCTGCGTCCGGAAACCCTCGCGCGCGCGAACTGAGGTACCGTCGGATCCGGAAGGATCGACTCCACTTCGGAAGGCGGCGCCCGTGCTGGACCGACTTGTCGACAAGCTGCTCGGGCTCCCCCGCGCCGAAGGCCCCAAACCGGTCGTGACCCGCGACCTGGCCGTGCCGATGCCCGACGGCGTCACGCTGCTCGCCGACCGGTACGCCCCGGCCGGGACGACGTCGGCGCCGGTCGTGCTGATCCGCACGCCGTACGGGCGCAAGGGCCTGCTCTCGAAGCTCTTCGGCGACACGTTCGCCCGGCACGGGCTCCAGACGGTCATCCAGAGCACCCGCGGCTCGTTCGGCTCCGGCGGCGAGTTCCGGCCCTTCCACCTCGAGCGCGAGGACGGCCTCGCGACCGCGGAATGGCTGCGCGAACAGCCGTGGTGCGACGGCGACCTCGCCATGGCGGGCGCCAGCTACCTCGGCCACACGCAGTGGGCGGTCGGGCCGTACCTCGACCCGCCCCTCAAGGCGATGTGCCTCGGCGTGACGGCTTCCGAGTTCGTCTCGACGTTCTACCCGGGCGGCGTGCTCGCGGCGGACAACATGGTCTCGTGGTCGGCCATGATCGGCCGCCAGGAGGAACGCTTCGCCGCGCTGCCGAACCCCTTGCAGAAGCGCAAGACGCGGAAGGCGATGTCGTTCCTGCCGCTCAGCGGCGCCGACGTCGCCGCGATCGGGAAGCCCGTGCGGTTCCTGCAGGACATCACGGAGCACTTCCGGCCCGACGACGACTACTGGGCGATGACCGACCACAGCGCCGAAGTCGCGAAGCTCGACGTGCCGGTGTCGATGGTCACCGGCTGGTACGACCTGTTCATCGGCTCGCAGCTGCGCGACTTCCGGATCCTCGCCGAGGCGGGCAAGGCGCCGCGGCTCACCGTCGGCCCGTGGGCGCACGGCGAGCCCGGGAGCATGGGCCCGATGATCCGCGACCAGCTTGGGTTCCTGCGCGCCCAGCTGCTCGGCGACCGCACCCAGCTGCAGCGCGCGCCGGTCCGGCTCTTCCTGCAGGGCGCGAACTCCTGGCTCGACTTCGAGACGTGGCCGCCGCCCTCGACGGCGACCGCCGCGCACCTGCGGCCGATCGGCGGGCTCGGCGAGGCCGTCGACGGCGAAGCGCGGCCGACGCCGTTCACCTACGACCCGGCGGACCCGACCCCGGCCGTCGGCGGCCCGCTGCTGACCGGCGACTGGAAGCAGAAGGACAACCAGGAGGTCGAGGCCCGGCCGGACGTGCTGGTGTTCACCGGCGAGCCGCTGCCGTCGGATCTGGACGTCATCGGCGAGGTGGCGGCGACCGTGCACGTGCGCACCGAGCTGGGGCACGCCGACGTCTACGTCCGGCTCTGCGACGTCGATTCCGCGGGCGTGTCCCGCAACGTCACCGACGGGATCCTCCGGCTGCGCCCGGGTTTCCCGGCGGCGGACGCGGACGGCGTGGTGACGGCGGAGGTCACGCTCGACCCGACGGCCTACCGCTTCCGCCGCGGCCACCGGCTGCGGGTCCAGGTGGCGGGCGGCGCGTTCCCGAGGTTCGCGCGCAACCACGGCACGGACGAGCCGATCACGTCGGCGGTGCACGGGAAGCCGAACCGGTTCGAGGTGTTCCACGACGCGACCCGGCCGTCGAGGATCACGCTGCCGGTGTTCAGCAGCTGAAGCGCCCCAAGGCGGCCTTGGTTGCGTCTCACGCACCGAAGGCCGCCTTGGGTGCGTCTGACGCACCGAAGGCCACATTGAGGTTTTCTCAGTAGTGGGTGCGCGTGCCTTGAGATGTGGGCGTGGGGCCCCTGGTAGGACTGGATTTGCGAAGATCAAGTCCGAGGTTCCAGAGGCCCCACGTGATCGATTATGGTGCCACGCTCGATGTGGCGCGCGAGCTGGTCTGGTTCGTCTCCGATGTGTTGCGCACCGAACGCCGGCGTCGTGGCACACGCCGGGGCCGGCGGGCCCTGACCCCGTACCGGCAGGCGGTGCTGGTGCTGCGGTGGTTCCGCGACGCCACCCCGATCCACCGCCTGGCCACCGACCACCGGATCAGCGTGGCTACCGCCTATCGCTACCTGCACGAAGCGATCACCGCCCTGGCCGCCCACGCCCCGGACCTGCACCAGGTCCTGCGCGAACGCCGCGCCGCCGGCGACACCCACGTCATCCTCGACGGCACGCTGATCCCCTGTGACCGGGTCGCGGCGACCACGATCAAAACCAAAGGCCGCAATCGGGGGGCCACGGTGCATCTGTGGTACTCCGGCAAGCACCGCGCCTTCGGCGGCAACATCCAGTTCCTGGCCACCCCCGACGGGTTCCCGCTGTGGGTCTCGGCGGTGCTGCCCGGCTCCCGCAACGACCTCTCCGCCGCCCGCGACCTGGACATCGTCGGCGCCCTGACCGCCGCCGCCGGGCAGGGCCTGCCGACCCTGGCCGACAAGGCCTACCACTCAGCCGGTATCGGCATCCACACCCCGATCAAGAAAGCCGCAGGTCAACCACCTTTAGGCCCTCGTCAGCGGGTCTACAACCTGCTGCAATCACGAGCACGAGCCCTCGGCGAACGCGCCATCGCCCTGCTCAAAACCCGCTGGCGCGCACTCCACCACATCAGCCTCTGCCCCCACCGCATCGGCCACATCGTCCAAGCAGCACTCGTCCTCACCCACCACGAACACCACGGACGCTACTGAGAAAACCTCATTGGGGCGCTTGGGCCGCTCAGCAGCTGACCGTGCGGTGGTGGCTGGTCACCCGGCCGTCGTCGTGGATCACGTGCAGCAGCAACGCGGGCGGCCTTTCGTAGTCGAGCGGTCCGCCCTCGTCCCAGCCGCGTTCGGAACCCGGCTCGACCGGCAGCAGGGACTGGGAAACCACACCGGGCGCGATGCGCAGCGGGATCCCGGCGAACGTCGTCGAGGCGCCCGTGTGCACGTGCCCGGCCAGCAGCGCCTTCACCCGGGGGTGACGGCCGAGCACCGCTGCCAGCCGCTCTTCGCCGGACTGGCGGATCCCGTCGACCAGCGGGACGCCGACCTCGACCGGCGGGTGGTGGAACGCGACGACGGCCGGGCCCTCGCCGCCGGAGAGGACGCCGTCGAGCCAGTCCAGGGTCTCGTCGGCGAGGAATCCCGCGCCGCGGCCGGGGATCGTCGAGTCGCACATCGCGAACAGCACACCGCCGACCTCCTGCGCGAGGTCGATCGGATCGTCGGACGCGGGCAATCCCAGCAGTCCAGTCCGGAACTCGGCACGGACGTCGTGGTTGCCCGGGCACACCAGCACCGGCGCCGGGTGCTTCAGCAGCTCCGCGGCCCGCGCGTACTCCGAAGCCGCGCCGTGGTCGGCGATGTCGCCGGTGACGACGACGGCGTCGATCGGGCGCGCCAGCCCGCCGAGCCAGGCCATCACGGCGGCGACGCGGTCTTCGGCGCGCCGCCCCTCGTCGAGGTGCAGGTCGCTCAGGTGCGCGATGATCATCTTTCGTCCTTCCCCAGGTACGCCAGCGCTTTCACCCAGTTGCGGACGAGCACCGCGGACGCGGTCGCGAGGTCGCCGGCGCGCAGGGCGGCGGCGATCCGGCGGTGCTCGCCGATGCTCTCCCCGGCGCGCCCCGCCCCGCCGAAGTAGCACGATTCGTACCGCTTGAGCAGCGGTTTGGTCTGCGCGATCAGCCGCAGCAGGTGCGGGTTCGGGCAGCGCGAGAGCAGCAGCGCGTGCCACTTTTCGTCCACTTCGGACAGTTCATCGCCCGAGTCCAGGGCCGCGGCCATCTCGTCGGCGACGGCGTCGAGGGCGTCCGGCAGCCCGGCCAGCTCCAATGGCGACGTCCACCGCAGCGCGAGGGCTTCGAGTTCGGCGACGAGCGGGTAGAGCCGGCGCGCCTCGTCCGGGTCGAACGGCGGCACGAGGAACCCGCGGCCGGGCGCGGAGACGAGCAGGCCGCGGTCCGCGAGCCCGATCAGCGCTTCCCGCAACGGCGTCCGGCTGACGCCCAGCTCACGGGCCAGGTGCACCTCGTTGACGCGGGCGCCGGCGGCGAGCCGCCCGTCGAGCACGCGGGTGGTGATCTCCTCGATGAGGTCGCTGCGCAGCGGGGTCCGGGCCATGCCGGCAGTATTGCATACAGAAAAGACCTACTGTATTCAGTTCACATGACCTTCGACGTCGAGCGCGCCCGCCGTGAAACGCCCGGCTGCGCCGAAGTGGTCCACTTCAACAACGCGGGTTCCGCGCTGCCCCCGACGATCGTGACCGACACGGTCGTCGACTACCTCCGCCACGAGGCGCTGATCGGCGGGTACGAAGCGGCGGCGGAAGCGAACGACCGGCTGACGGCGGTGTACGCGTCGGCGGCGCGGCTGCTCGGCGCGGAACCCGACGACATCGCGCTGACGGACAACGCGACGAGGTCCTGGCAGGCGGTGTTCTACGCGCTGCCGTTCAAATCCGGCGACCGGATCCTGACCTCACGAGCGGAGTACGCGAGCAACGCGATCGCGTACTTGCAGGTGGCCCGGCGCACGGGCGCGGTGGTCGAGGTGGTGGGCGACGACGAGTCGGGCCAACTGGACGTAGAAGACCTGAAGCGGCGCGTGGACGGCGACGTCAAGCTGATCGCGGTAAGCCACGTGCCGACGCAGGGTGGTCTGGTCAACCCGGCGGAGGAGATCGGCGCGGTCGCGGAGGCGGCGGGAATCCCGTTCCTGCTGGACGCGTGCCAGTCGGCGGGCCAGGTGGACCTGGACGTGACGCGCTTGAAGTGCGACGCGCTGTCGGCAACGGGCCGCAAGTACCTGCGGGGCCCCCGCGGAACGGGATTCCTGTACGTGCGCCCGAGCCTGCGCGAGCGCCTGGAACCGGCGATGCTCGACTTGCATTCGGCGAGCTGGACGGCCCCGGAGGAGTACGAGGTCGACCCGACGGCGAAGAGGTTCGAGGTGTGGGAGCGCGACTTCGCGGCGGTGTTCGGCCTGGGAGCGGCGATCGACTACGCACTTGAGTGGGGGTTGCCCGCCATCGAAGAGCGCGTAGCAGCACTGGCGGCAACCCTGCGAGCCCGGCTGACCGACGTCGGCGCGCAGGTACACGACGTCGGAGCGAAGAAGTGCGGCATCGTCACATTCAGCGTCAAAGGCACCCCGGCGGCGGCGATCAAAGCGCGGCTAGCGGAGGCGAACATCAACACTTCGATCTCGTCGCGGACGTCGGCCCAGTTCGACTTCACGGCACGCGACTTGCCGGACATGGTCCGCGCATCGGTGCACTACTACAACACCGAGGACGAGATCGACCTGCTGGTGAGGCAGGTGGAGAAACTCTAGAGGGGCGAGGGATGTCGAGCGGCACCAAAAAAGTCATCCCCGAAGCAACTGCCGAGCAATAACGAGCTTCTGAATCTCAGAAGTGCCCTCATAAATCCGAAACAACCGAGCATCGCGATAGATCCGCTCAACGGTGACACCCCGCACATAACCCATCCCGCCATGAACCTGAACGGCACGATCGGCGACCCGCCCAAGCATCTCGGTGCAGAACAACTTCGCCGAAGACGGCCCAAGCTTGCGATCCTCCCCCGAGTCGTACTTCAAGGCGGCCTCGTGAACCATGGCACGACCAGCGGCAAGCTCGGCGTGAGACTCAGCGAGCAGGGCCTGAACAAGCTGATACTCACCGATGACCCGGCCACCTTGACGAGCGGTCCGCGCGTACTCAACAGCTTCGGCCACCGCACGCTCAGCCATACCAACGCACAGCGCAGCAATGTGCAGCCGCCCGCGAGCAAGCGAAGCCATCGCGATACCGAATCCCTTGCCCTCCTCACCGACAAGCGCATCGGCAGAAAGCTCGACGTCGTCGAAAACGACCTCGGAAGTCCAAGCACCGGCCTGGCCCATTTTGGCGTCGTGCGGTCCAACGGCGACACCGCGCGCCCCAGCAGGCACGAGGAAAGCCGAAATACCACGACTGCCGGTGCTTTCCGGATCGGTACGCGCAAAGGCGACGAAGACTTCAGCGAGCGGCGCATTGGTGATGAACCGCTTGGTGCCCGAGAGCCGGTAGCGATCACCGTCGCGAACGGCGCGACTCGTCAAACCACCAGGGTCCGAGCCGGCTTCGGCCTCAGTGAGGGCGAACGAAGCGATAGCCTGGCCGGACGCCAGCCGAGGCAGCCAGCGGGTGCGCTGGTCCGGCGTCCCGTAGTGCACGATGGCCTGGCCCGCGATGCCGTTGTTGGTCCCGAAGAGCGACCGGAACGCGGGCGTCGTCCAGCCGAGTTCGATCGCCAGCCGGACGTCTTCGGCCATGCCGAGGCCGAGCCCGCCGTACTCCTCCGGCAGCGCCCAGCCGAACAGCCCCAGCTCGGCGGCTTTCTCCCGGATCTCGGCCGGGATCTCGTCGCGCTCGTCGATCTCCGCCTCGCGCGGCACGACCTCCTTGCGCACGAACTCCCGCACCGCGCCGAGGACCTGCCCGAAAACGTCCGCGTCCATGCCGGGCACGCTACCCGGCGGGCCGCCCCGAACGCTGCCCCCACGGACACCCCCGGAAGCGCTAGCTTGGGTCGATGCGCAAGCCGCTCACCGTCCTCGCCGCCGCCGCACTCGCCGCGGTCCTCGTGCCGTCGACCGCTTCCGCCACGCCGGGCAGCGGCGTCACGGGCACGATCCTGGCCCAGAAGACCATCGGCAGCACCGACTACACGCTGCGGGAGATCACCGTCCAGCCCGGCGGCTACACGGGCTGGCACTTCCACGACGGCACGCTCTACGCGTACGTGAAGTCCGGGACCCTGACCCACAACCTGGCCGACTGCAGCATCGACGGCATCTTCCACGCCGGGCGCGCGTTCACCGAGAAGCCCGACCAGGTGCACATCGGCCGCAACCTCGGCACGACGCCGCTGGTGCTGGAGGTGCTCTACGTGCTCCCGGCGGGCAGCCCGCTCTCGGAGGACGCGCCGGACCCCGGCTGCGGCTTCTAGCTCGAGAACCAGCCCGCGGCGTCCAGCCGGTAGGCCGCGGGCCCGACGACCTTGCGCAGGTCGGCTTCGAGGGCACCGATCCGCTCGGCGCCGACCGCGCGGGCCCAGTCCGCGCGCAGGTCGTCGAAGATCTCCGCCGACTTCCGGAGCGCGTCGACGCCGTGCGCGGTCAGCCGCACGATCTTGCGGCGCGCGTCGTCCGGGTCGTCGGCGCGTTCGGCGTACCCGAGTGCCTCCAGCCGTTCGACGGTCTTGCCCGCCGCCTGCTTGGAGACGCCGAGGCGGCGCCCGATCTCCGACGCCGTCGCGCCCTGGACACCGATGGCCTGCATGGCGAAGCCGTAGGACGGGCGGACGTCGGGGTGCCCGCGCCGCGCGAGTTCGGCGTGCAGGCGGTCGATGAGCGTGCGGAAGCCGCCGAAGAGCAGGAAGGGCAGCTCGTAGCCGGGCGTGTCCGTCATGACCCCTTGACCATTTCGACAACCAGGTTTACGGTTTCGACAACCACGTTGTCGATCCTACGTCTGGAGACGCTTTGTTCCCCGATCACACCCCGGAGTCTGCACCCCCGGCCGCCCGCCCGACGATGGCGGCCACCGCGAAGAAGTTCGGCCACGTCCCGGCGGCGGTCGCCCGCATGGCGACGTCACCCGAGCTGCTGAACGGCTTCCTGAAGCTCAACTCGATCTTCGAGGCGACGACGCTGACGGCCCTGGAGCGCGAGACACTGGTCATGACGGTGGCCGCGCGCAACGGCTGCCACATCTGCGTCGCGATGCACACGGCTTCCCTGCACGGCCTTTCCGCGGCGCCCGAGCTGGTCGCGGCGCTGCGGGCGCAGGCGGCTTTGCCTTCACCGCGGCTCGAAGCGTTGCGGACGTTCGTGCTGACGGTCATGGACACGACCGGCGAAGTCCCGCCCGAGGCGCTGGCGGCGTTCACCGCGGCCGGGTTCACGGCGCGGAACGCGTTGGAAGTCGTGCTGGGCATCGGCACGTACACGCTGTCGACGTACGCGAACCGCCTGATCGAGGCGCCGCTGGACGACGCCTTCGCCGAGCACGCCTGGCATGTGACCCAGGTCTCATAAGGGCGCGTGTCCGGTCCTCCCCGGCGGCTCCGACTCCCCGGTGATCGCACCACGGAGAAGGAGTCGCAATGGAGAACCCCGCCGGGCGGCGCGAGTGGCTGGGACTGGCCGTGCTCGTGCTGCCCACCCTGCTCGTCGCGATGGACATGACCTCGCTGTTCCTCGCGCTGCCGCAGCTGAGCGCCGAGCTCGGGGCGAGCGCCACCGAGCAGCTGTGGATCACCGACAGCTACGGCTTCGTCGTCGCCGGGTTCGTGATCACGATGGGCACCCTCGGCGACCGGATCGGCCGACGGCGGCTGCTGCTGGCCGGCGGAGGCGCCTTCGGGGCGCTGTCGCTCGTCGCCGCGTTCTCGACGAGCCCGGAGATGCTCATCGTGGTCCGCGCGGCACTGGGGGTCGCGGGGGCGACGCTGATGCCGTCGACGCTGGCGTTGATCACCAACATGTTCCGCGACGGGCGTCAGCGCGGGAAGGCGATCTCGATCTGGGCGACGTGCCAGTTCGCGGGCGGCGCGGCGGGCCCGGTGTTCGCCGGGTTCCTGCTGCAGCACTTCGCGTGGGGGTCGGTGTTCCTGGTCGCCGTCCCGGCGGTCGCGGTGCTGCTGGCGGCGGGCCCGTTCCTGCTGCCGGAGTTCCGCGCACCGGCGTCGGGCCGGCTGGACCTGCCGGGTGTCGCGTTGTCGCTGGCGGCCGTGCTGCTGATCGTGTTCGGGCTGAAGCAGCTGAGCGTCGGCGAAGTGGCGGTGCCGCTGGCGGCGATCGTGGCCGGGACCCTGCTGGGCGCGGTTTTCGTACGCCGTCAGCTGACGACGGCGTCGCCTTTGCTGGACCTGCGGCTGTTCCGGAACGGCCCGTTCACGGCGGTGCTCGTGGCGCTGGTGTTCGCCGGGGTCGCGATGGCCGGGGTGGGCTTGCTGGTGACGCAGTACCTGCAGAGCGTTTTGGGGTACTCGCCGCTGGCATCGGCGGTGCTGTTCGCACCGATGGGCCTCGGCGTGGCGGTGGGCACGATGACGGCCCCGGCCCTGACCCGCCGAACCACCCCGGCGACGGCGATCGCCGGTGGGCTCGTGGTTTCTTCAGCGGGCAGTCTCTTGCTGGTGTTCACGGACGGACCGGCGCTGGTGATGGCGGGCATCACGGTGCTGGCGCTGGGGACGGGGCCGCTGTTCGCGCTGGGCATCGGGCTGGTGGTCGGTTCGGTCCCGCCGGAGCGCGCGGGCTCGGCGGCGTCGATGGCGGACACGGGCAACTACCTGGGCGGGTCTCTGGGGCTGGCCCTGATCGGCCTGACGGCGACGGCGGTGTACCACGGCGTGTTCCCGGGCGGTTCGACGCTCGCGGTGGACGTCACACGCCCGGAGGTGGCCGACCAGGCTCGGCACGCCTTCACGACCGCGGTGAACGTCACTGGTGTGATCGCGGCGGTGCTGTTCGCCGGGCTGGCGATGCTGGTGACGACGATGCGGCGGACCGCCCCGGCCGCCGCGCCGGAACCGGCTCTGGCTGAGTGACGCGGGCCTGGGCCAGCTGGGCCAGCGCCGCGCAGGACGATGACCTCGCACCTCAGCGGCACTGGGTCGTCCGGCGAAGGGCGGCACGGTGGGCGCAGCAGGGTTCGAACCTGCGACCGCTCGGGTGTAAGCCGAGTGCTCTTCCGCTGAGCTATGCGCCCGCGGGCGGCGGCCCCACCAGGGACCGCCGCCCGGGGAAATCAAGCGGCCAGTTCGGCCACGGCCTTCTTCCAGCCCTGCTGGTCACGCGCCTCACCGGGCGCGTTGACCTCGGCGAACCTGACCACACCGGAGGTGTCGATCAGGAACGTCCCGCGAACCGCCAGGCCCGCCTGCTCGTTGAAGACCCCGTACGCGCGCGCCACCTCGCCGTGCGGCCAGAAGTCGGACAGCAGCGGGAACTGGTAGCCCTCCTTCTCGGCCCACGCCTTCAGCGAAAACGGCGTGTCGACCGAGACGCCCAGGACCTGGACGCCCTTGCCGTCGTAGTCCGCGAACTCGTCGCGGAGCTGGCAGAAGCTCGCCGGTGCAGATGCCGCTGAACGCGAACGGGTAGAAGACCAGCAGGACCGGCTTGTCACCCCGGAAGGACGACAGCTGCACCGGCTGCTTGTTGTAGTCGTTGAGCGTGAAGTCAGGGGCCTCAGAACCGACCTCGACGGCCATACCGCGTTTCCTCTCCCGAACGGACACGTGCCTGCGACGACAACCCTATCGTGTCCGCCGGGCGGGACCTGTTCAGCGCTGCTTCGACTTGGACTTGGGGGACACCAGCCTGGTGCCGATCCAGTTCGCGCCGACGCTCATGTTGGCGGTCTGGGCCAGTCCGACGGCGGGCACCGCTTCGGCGATCTCACTCGGCTCGACGTGCCCCGGCTGCCCCGTCTTGGGGGTCAGGACCCAGATCACGCCCGTCTCCTCCAGGGGACCCCGGGCGTCGATGAGCGCGTCGCCCAGGTCGCCGTCGTCCTCGCGCCACCAGAGCAGCACCACGTCGATGACCTCGTCGGCGTCCTCGTCGAGGATCTCCCCGCCGATCTGCTCCTCGATCGCCGCGCGGACGTCGTCGTCGACGTCCTCGTCCCAGCCGATCTCCTGGACCACCATCTCGGGCTTGATGCCGAGCCTCTCGGCGACGCTGGTCTGATCAGCGTCTCCCGCGGCGACCACTGCTTTCACTCCTCCAACTACGACGGAGCGTGGCGAGCGACACCCTCGGCGAGGGTACGGCCGCGCCACACTCGGCTACCCGGTTGCCGATAGCGAACACTGGTGCGGCTCCGCGCGCAACCGTCCACACCGGATCTGTGACAACTCGTGTCGCAGGATACGGCCCGCGAGGGACCCGCCGCGACGGCGTTTCGGGTGCCTCGGGCGACCGGTCTGCCACCCCTTCGGGGGCCGTCCCTTAGGGTGGGGGAGAAGAAACGCGCGCGCGATACACCTCGCGCCGGGAGTGGCTCGACCGGGTCGGCCGATGTTACCGCCAAGTAGCGATGCGGAAGCCGGGACGGAGGACGACGATGGAGAGTCGTACACCCCCAGGTACGAGCACCACCGGCTACAACTTTTCGCAAGGAGACCCCTTGGCCCCGCAGAACGACGGCGCCTCCGGCAAGGAGACCCCGGCACGCGTACGCGTCATCCGTGACGGATTGGCGGCGCACCTGCCCGACATCGACCCGGAGGAGACCGCCGAGTGGCTGGACTCCTTCGACGAGGCCCTCGCGAGGGGCGGGCAGCAGCGAGCCAGGTACCTGATGCTGCGCATCCTCGAGCGCGCCCGGGAGCGGAACGTCGGCGTCCCGGCCCTCACCTCGACGGACTACGTCAACACCATCCCCACCGAGAACGAACCCTGGTTCCCCGGTGACGAGGACATCGAGCGCCGCTACCGCGCGTGGATCCGCTGGAACGCCGCGATCATGGTGCACCGGGCGCAGCGCCCGGGCGTCGGCGTCGGCGGGCACATCTCGACCTACGCCTCCTCCGCCGCGCTCTACGAGGTGGGCTTCAACCACTTCTTCCGCGGCAAGGACCACTCCGGCGGCGGCGACCAGATCTACATCCAGGGCCACGCCTCCCCCGGCATCTACGCCCGCGCGTTCCTCGAGGGCCGGCTCACCGAGTCGCAGCTCGACGGCTTCCGCCAGGAGTACAGCCACGCCGGCGAGGGCGGCGGCCTGCCGTCGTACCCGCACCCGCGGCTGATGCCGGAGTTCTGGGAGAACCCGACGGTGTCGATGGGCCTCGGCCCGATGAACGCGATCTACCAGGCGCGGTTCAACCGCTACCTGCGCGACCGCGGCATCAAGGACACCGACGACCAGCACGTCTGGGCGTTCCTCGGCGACGGCGAGATGGACGAGGCCGAGTCCCGCGGCCTGATCCACGTCGCGGCGGGCGAAGGCCTCGACAACCTGACCTTCGTGATCAACTGCAACCTGCAGCGGCTCGACGGCCCGGTGCGCGGCAACGGCAAGATCATCCAGGAGCTGGAGTCGTACTTCCGCGGCGCCGGCTGGAACGTCATCAAGGTGATCTGGGGCCGCGAGTGGGACTCGCTGCTGCACGCCGACCGCGACGGCGCGCTGGTCAACCTGATGAACGTCACCCCGGACGGTGACTACCAGACGTACAAGGCCAACGACGGCGCCTTCGTCCGCGAGCACTTCTTCGGCCGCGACCCGAGGACGAAGGACCTGGTCAAGGACCTTTCCGACGCCGACATCTGGAACCTCAAGCGCGGCGGCCACGACTACCGCAAGGTGTACGCGGCGTACAAGTCGGCGCTGGAGCACCACGGCCAGCCGACGGTGATCCTGGCCCACACCATCAAGGGCTACGGCCTGGGCCCGGCGTTCGAGGGCCGCAACGCCACGCACCAGATGAAGAAGCTCACCCTCGACGACCTGAAGCTGTTCCGCGACTCGCAGCGGATCCCGATCAGCGACGAGGAAGCTCGAGCGCGACCCGAAGCTGCCGCCGTACTACCACCCGGGCGCGAACTCGCCCGAGATCGAGTACATGATCGGCCGCCGCAAGGCGCTCGGCGGCTTCCTGCCGGAACGCCGGCCCAAGGCCGCCAAGGCGCTCGTGCTGCCCGGCGACAAGGTCTACGAGGGCATCCGGAAGGGCTCCGGCAAGCAGGAGGTCGCCACCACGATGGCGTTCGTCCGGCTGGTCCGCGAGCTGGCGAAGGACTCCGAGATCGGCAAGCGCGTCGTCCCGATCATCCCGGACGAGGCCCGCACCTTCGGCCTCGACTCGATGTTCCCGACGGCCAAGATCTACAACCCGCACGGCCAGACGTACACCTCGGTCGACGCGAGCCTGATGCTGGCCTACAAGGAGTCCGAGAAGGGCCAGCTGCTGCACGAGGGCATCAACGAGGCGGGCTCGACCGCGTCGTTCACCGCCGTCGGCACGTCGTACGCGACGCACGGCGAGCCGATGATCCCGATCTACATCTTCTACTCGATGTTCGGGTTCCAGCGGACCGGTGACGGCCTGTACGCGGCCGCCGACCAGATGGCCCGCGGGTTCGTCCTCGGCGCCACCGCCGGGCGCACCACGCTGACCGGTGAGGGCCTGCAGCACGCGGACGGGCACTCGCTGCTGCTGGCGGCGACCAACCCGGCCGCGGTGGCCTACGACCCGGCGTGGTCGTTCGAGATCGCGCACATCGTCAAGGACGGCCTGCGCCGGATGTACGGCGAGACGGGCCCGGACGGCAACGGCGAGAACGTCTTCTACTACATGACGATCTACAACGAGCCGTACCAGCAGCCCGCCGAGCCGGAGAACCTCGACGTCGACGGCCTGCTGAAGGGTCTGTACAAGTACGCGGACGCGCCCGAGGGCGACGGTCCGGAGGTGCAGATCCTGGTCTCGGGCGTCACGATGCCGGACGCGCTCAAGGCGCAGAAGCTGCTGGCCGAGGAGTGGGGCGTGCGGGCCGCGGTGTGGTCGGCGACGTCGTGGACCGAGCTGCGGCGCGAGGCCGTCGAGATCGACCACGACAACCTGCTCTACCCGGGCAGCGAGCCGCGCGTGCCGTTCGTGACCGAGAAGCTCAAGGGCGCGAACGGGCCGGTCGTCGCGGTGTCGGACTGGATGCGCGCGGTGCCGGACCTGATCCGCCCGTACGTCCCGACCGACATGCTGACGCTGGGCACGGACGGCTTCGGCTTCTCCGACACCCGGCCGGCCGCGCGGCGGAAGTTCCTCGTCGACGCCGAGTCGATCACCGTCGGCGCGCTGTCGATCCTGGCCAAGCGCGGCGAGGTCGACCACGCGAAGGTCCTCGAAGCGGCCACGAAGTACCGGCTCGACGACATCACGGCCGCCGGGCCGCAGACGTCGGATTCCGGGAACGCGTGATCGAGTGCTAGGTTCGGGCCCGGCAGACATCCGATGTCTGCCGGGCCCTTGCGCGTAGGGAGTTGATGAAGGTGACGAAGCGCCGGTTGCCCAAGCCGGAGGAGCTGAAGCAGATCCTGCGGCCGAAGCCCATCGTGCTCAACCCCACCGAGCGGCGGCTGGCGAACGCGCACACCATCGCCGACCTGCGGATGATCGCGCGCAAGCGCACCCCGCGGGCGGCCTTCGACTACACCGACGGCGCGGCCGAGCTCGAGGACAGCCTGCGCCGCGCCCGCCAGGCGTACCGGCGGATCGAGTTCCACCCGCACGTGCTGCGCGGGGTGTCCGATGTGGACACGACGCGGGAGATCCTCGGCAAGACCTCGGCCCTGCCGTTCGCCTTCGCGCCGACCGGGTTCACGCGGATGATGAACCACGAGGGCGAGGCCGCCGTCGGCCGGGTGGCCCAGCGCAACGGCATCCCGATGGGCCTGTCCACGATGGCGACGACGTCGATCGAGGACCTCGCCGCCGCGGCGCCGGCGGCCCGGAAGTGGTTCCAGCTCTACGTCTGGCGCGACCACGGCGCCGGTGAAGATCTGATGAATCGGGCGTGGGAGCACGGCTACGACACGCTCATGCTGACCGTGGACACGCCGGTCGGCGGCGCGCGGCTGCGCGACGTCCGCAACGGCCTGACCATCCCGCCGGCGTTGACGCTCAAGACGTTCCTCGACGGCGCGCTGCACCCGGCGTGGTGGTTCAACCTGCTCACCACCGAGCCGCTGAACTTCGCCTCGCTCAGCCACTTCGACGGCACCGTGGCCGAGCTGCTGAACCAGCTGTTCGACCCGACGCTGAACTACGACGACCTCGACTGGGTGCGCCGCACCTGGCCGGGCAAGCTCGTGGTTAAGGGCGTGCAGAACGTCGAGGACGCGCGCGACGTCGTGAAGCACGGCGCGGACGCGGTGCTGCTGTCCAACCACGGCGGCCGCCAGCTCGACCGCGCGCCGACCCCGCTGGAGCTGCTGCCGGCGGTGCTGGACGAGATCCAGGGCGGCGCGGAGGTCTGGATCGACACGGGCATCCTCTCCGGCGGCGACATCGTGGCGGCGATCGCCCGCGGCGCGAACGCGGTGCTGGTGGGCCGCGCGTTCCTGTACGGCCTGATGGCCGGCGGCGAGCGCGGCGTGCAGCGCTGCGTCGACATCCTCCGCACGGAGATGGTCCGCACCATGCAGCTGCTCGGCGTCCGGACGCTGAAGGACCTGACGCCGAGCCACGCCACCCTGCGTTAGATCTGCGCCTGGCCGCCGTCGACGAAGAACTCGACGCCGTTGACGAAGCTGGCCTCCGCCGACGCCAGGAACAGCGCGGCGGCCGCGATCTCGGCCGGGTCGCCCATGCGGCCCAGCGGAACCTCCGCCACCAGGCCGTCGACCAGGGCCTCCTGCCCTTCGCCGGGGGTGAGCGTCGGTCCCGGGCTCAGGACGTTGACCCGCGTCCCGGTCCCCTTCAGGTCGAAAGGCCAGCTGCGGGCGAAGTTGCGCACGGCCGCCTTCGTCGCCGAGTGGACGCTGAAGGCCGGGCTGACCCGCGTCGCGTGCAGCACGTTCGTGCCGAACGTCGTGTCGAACTGCTCCTCGGTGATTTCGCCGAGCGAGGCGAAGGAGCCGCTGCCGGAGTTGGCGACCACGACGTTCAGGCCGCGGCCCCGCTCCCCCACCGCGCGGTAGAGCGCGTCCAGGTCGGCCAGGTTCGCCGAGTCCGCCCGGACGGCCGTCACGCCGCCGCCGATCTCCGCGACCCGCCTACCGGCGGCTTCACGACCACGTGCACGGAATCGCGGAGTCGGTCGCCGCCGACCGGGCCCGCCGGGGCTGCCTGCTCGCGAAGAGCACCGTCGAATGCGCGGCACACGACGAAGCCGTCGCAGCTCGCAGCCGACGGCGCCCAGCGCGCGGGCGACCTGGCCTCCGATGAAGATCCGGGCGATCGCCTCGACCGCGCTGGCGGTCCTGCCGAGGCCGTGAAGCGCTGACGCGTTGGGCCAACCGGACTCAACTTCTTGACGGACCGCCTGGTTTGTGACGAAGATCTCGGGCACCCGCCGAAAGGCCGTTTTCGCATCGTGGAAAACGGAGGTCGCCCGTGTTCGTGCAGGCCGTGTTCGTCCAAGACGTGACTCCCCTCGGTTCGCTGGGCCTGTCGGCGCTGGTCGCCGTGCTGCCCCTGGCCACCGTCCTCGTGCTCCTCGGCGTCGTCCGGATGCGGGCGCACCACGCCGCCCTGCTCGGGCTGCTGGTCGCGCTCGTCGTCGGGATCGCCGCGTTCGGGATGCCCGTAATCCAGGCCGTTTCCGGCGCGCTGTCGGGCGCCGCGTTCGGGCTGTGGCCGATCATGTGGATCGTCGTCAACGCGCTGTGGGTCTACCGGCTCACCGTGCGGACCGGCCACTTCGACGTCCTGCGCCGCTCGTTCGGCCGGATCTCCGACGACCCGCGCATCCAGGCGCTGATCATCGCGTTCTGTTTCGGGGCCTTGATGGAAGCGCTTGCCGGGTTCGGGGCGCCGGTCGCGATCAGCGCCGTGATGCTGGTGGCCGTCGGGTTCCACCCGGTGAAGGCCGCCGTCGTCGCGCTGGTCGCGAACACCGCGCCGGTGGCCTTCGGCGCGATGGGCACGCCGGTCGTCACGCTGGCCCAGGTGACCGGGCTGCCGCTGGAGCAGGTCTCCTCGATCGTCGGCCGCCAGACGCCGCTGCTGGCGCTGGTCGTGCCGCTGCTGCTGGTCGTCATCGTCGACGGCAAGCGCGGGTTCAAGGACACCTGGCTGCCCGCGCTGGTCTGCGGGGTCGCGTTCGGGCTCGTGCAGTTCCTCGCGTCCAACTTCGTCGCGCCGCAGCTGGCCGACATCGGCGCCGCGCTCGCCGGGGCGGCCGCGCTGGTCGCCCTGCCGCAGACGCGCCGTCCGGTGCCCGAGGCGGTCCGGATCGGCACCGGCGGGACGGCGACCGCGGAGGCGCCGCCGGAGGACTCGCGCCCCGACGTCGTCAAGGCCTACCTGCCGTACCTGCTGATCATCGTGATCTTCTCGATCGCGGTGCTGCCGCCGGTGAAGAAGCTGCTGGACAAGGCGACCTGGAAGTTCCACTGGCCGGGGCTGAACGTCGCCGGGCCGAACGGGAAGCCGGTCTCGGGCAACACGTTCTCGCTGCCGTTCCTCAACACCGGCGGCACGCTCGTGCTGCTGGCGGGCGTCATCACGGCGGCGGTGCTGGCCGTGTCGGCGAGCGGCGCGGTGCAGGAGTGGCTGGCCACGGTGAAGGAGCTGCGGTTCGCGATCCTCACCGTCACCGGCGTGCTCGCGCTGGCCTACGTGATGAACCTGTCCGGCCAGACGAGCACGATCGGCACGTTCATCGCCGCGGCGGGCGCGGGGCTGGCGTTCCTGTCCCCGGTGCTGGGCTGGTTCGGCGTCGCGGTCTCGGGGTCGGACACGTCGGCGAACGCGTTGTTCGGCGCGCTGCAGGTGACGGCGGCGACCAAGACGGGGCTGCCCGCCGACCTGCTGGCCGCGGCCAACAGCTCGGGCGGCGTCCTCGGCAAGATGGTGTCCCCGCAGAACCTCACGATCGCCTGCGTCGCGGCGAACCTGCCGGGCGAGGAGGGCAAGCTGCTGCGGAAGGTGCTGCCCTGGAGCATCGGGCTGCTGCTGGTGATGTGCCTGATCGTGTGGGGTCAGAGCACGGCGGTGCTCAGCTGGATGCTGCCGTGACCGCGCGGGCGGCGACGCGGCGGGCGGAGCGGTTCCAGCTCCACCAGCCGTGCACGACGAGCCCGGCGAAGACGAGGTAGATCGCGGCCGAGAAGTAGAGCCCGGAGGAGATCTGCAGCGGCACGCCGATCGCGTCGACGACCAGCCAGACGAGCCAGAACTCGACGAGCCCGGCGCCCTGCGCCCCGAAGGCGACGAGGGTGCCGACGAAGATGGCGGCGTCCGGCCAGGGCGCCCACGAGGCGTGGAGCGCGTCGAGGACCAGGGCCATCACGGTGGTGCCGATGAGGAAGGCACCGAGCATGGCGAGCCGTTCGGCGAGGCGTCCCTGCCGGACGACGACACCGAAGACGGGGTCCTGGCGGCGGGTCCAGGCCCACCAGCCGTAGACGGAGATGGCGAGGATGGCGACCTGCCGGGCGGCGAGCCCGCCGAGGTGCGCGGAGACGTAGACGGCGAAGAGCAAGACGGTGGCCCCGACTTGCACGGGCCAGGTCCAGAGGGTGCGCCGTTGCGCGAGGAACACGACGGCGAGCGCGAACACCTGCCCGGCCAGCTCCGCGATCGAGATCCACTGGCCGAAGACCGTGATGCCGTGGTGCAGCAGGAATTCCACCGCAGGCCCCCTTTCGTCCTGACCCTCCCAACATGCTCCGGAGGGCACGAATTCCCCATGCACTGTGAGCGGCGGAACACCGGCGGCGACGGGCCCGAGCGCCCCAATGAGGTTTTCTCAGTAGCGTCCGTGGTGTTCGTGGTGGGTGAGGACGAGTGCTGCTTGGACGATGTGGCCGATGCGGTGGGGGCAGAGGCTGATGTGGTGGAGTGCCCGCCAGCGGGTTTTGAGGATGGCGATGGCGCGTTCGCCGAGGGCTCGTGCTCGTGATTGCAGCAGGTTGTAGACCCGCTGACGAGGGCCTAAAGGTGGTTGACCTGCGGCTTTCTTGATCGGGGTGTGGATGCCGGTACCGGCTGAGTGGTAGGCCTTGTCGGCCAGGGTCGGCAGGCCCTGGGCCGCGGCGGCGGTCAGGGCGCCGACGATGTCCAGGTCGCGGGCGGCGGAGAGGTCGTTGCGGGAGCCGGGCAGCACCGCCGAGACCCAGAGCGGGAATCCGTCGGGG
This sequence comes from Amycolatopsis nalaikhensis, assembly GCF_030264295.1. Lineage (GTDB taxonomy): Bacteria > Actinomycetota > Actinomycetes > Mycobacteriales > Pseudonocardiaceae > Amycolatopsis > Amycolatopsis nalaikhensis. Next base: position 35,992 of record NZ_CP127173.1, read on the forward strand.
GTGGCCAGGAACTGGATGTTGCCGCCGAAGGCGCGGTGCTTGCCGGAGTACCACAGGTGCACGGTGGCGCCGCGGTTGCGGCCTTTGGTTTTGATGGTGGTCGCCGCGACCCGGTCACAGGGGATCAGGGTGCCGTCGAGGATGACGTGGGTGTCTCCGGTGGCGCGGCGTTCGTGCAGGACCTGGTGCAGGTCCGGGGCGTGGGCGGCCAGGGCGGTGATCGCTTCGTGCAGGTAGCGGTAGGCGGTAGCCACGCTGATGCGGTGGTCGGTGGCGAGGCGGTGGATTGGGGTGGCGTCGCGGAACCAGCGCAGCACCAGCACCGCCTGCCGGTACGGGGTCAGGGCCCGCCGGCCCCGGCGTGTGCCACGACGCCGGCGTTCGGTGCGCAACACATCGGAGACGAACCAGACCAGCTCGCGCGCCACATCGAGCGTGGCACCATAATCGATCACGTGGGGCCTCTGGAACCTCGGACTTGATCTTCGCAAATCCAGTCCTACCAGGGGCCCCACGCCCACATCTCAAGGCACGCGCACCCACTACTGAGAAAACCTCAATGTGGCCTTCGGTGCGTCAGACGCACCCAAGGCGGCCTTCGGTGCGTGAGACGCAACCAAGGCCGCCTTGGGGCGCTTCGGACGGGACCGGGGCGGGTCCGGCGGCTTCGCGCGGATCGTGCCCGGCCGGGGCCGCGCCCTGAGCGCGGCGGCTCCTGTCCCCGACCGCACGCCCGGCGCCCTCCCCCGCACCGCCGCCCGCGTCCTGAATGAGTCATTCAAGTCCTCGGAGGTCCTGAATGACTCATTCACGACATGCGAACGGGGCGGGTCCGGCGGCTTCCTCGTCCGCCGGGCCCGCCCCGCTCGCCTTTCCTCAGAGCTGCGGGCGCGGGGTGCCCGCCGGCGGGGTCGGGGTGTTGTCGGCGCCGACCGGGGTGCGCGGGCGCTCGCTCGTGCCCATCTCGCCCGTCCGCTGCTTCGGCGTCTCCAGCTGGTGCTCCATGTTCGCCATCCAGCCGCGCCAGCGGTCCTGCGCCGGCTTGATCAGGCCGCCGCCGAAGCCGACCACGATCACGCCGCCGATCGTCGCCAGCACCGCGATCAGCACCGGGCCCGTGATCGCCGTCGCGATGTTCACCTGACCCAGCGCCGCGATGATGCCGAACGCCATGATCAACCAGTACGCCGCCAGCGACAGCGGACGAGCCGCGCCCCGGCCGGACAACGCCGACGCCACCATGTCACGCACCACCTTCGCGATCGCCGCCGCCACCACGACCAGCACCAGCGCCACCACGATCCGCGGCAGGAACGCGATGATGTCGTTGAGCAGCTGGCTCACCGGGTTCGTCGGCCCGAACACCCCGAACGCCAGCTGCAGCGCGATCAGCAGCACGAAGTAGTAGACCAATTTGACGAGAATGCCCGTCGCGTCGATGTTCTGCTGGCCGACCTTCCCGCTCAGCCCGGTCTTCTCGACGAGTTTCCCGAAACCGGCTTTCCCGAGCACGAGTGACAAGCCTTTCGCGATCGCTTTCGCGATCAGCCACCCGATCAGCAGGATGATCAAGAATGCGACGAGTTTCGGGACGAACGTGGCCACCATGTTCCACGCTTGCCCGAGCCCGTCCTTCAGTTGCTGGCCCATACCGACTCCCTCCACGGATTTGCACCGGATCGTCGATCAAGTACCCAGCGTCGGCAACTCGTGCGCCCCACGATCGAGTGAGACGACTGGCGCGCGAAGATCACTCGCGGCCATACTGGTTTCACCGGTGGGGACCGGGGAGACGAGGCCGTCCGGCGCAGCGAAAACCGCGAGCGCCGGGCGGCCTCGAGCATTTCCGGCGGAACGGGCAAAGCACCGGCCCCCGGTGCACCCGGGGGCCGGTGAACGGAACGCGAACGTCAGGCGGCGCGCAGGGCGTCGCGGAGTTTCACCTTCGCGCCGGTGCGCATCACCGCATTCCGGTAGATCCGCGCGGCCAGCCAGATCAACCCCGGAATCATCAGCACCACCAGCCCCACCGACACCACGGCTTCCCAAACGGGCACACCGCCCATCGCCAGCCGCATCGGCATCAGCGTCGGCGAGAACACCGGGATCACGGAAAGCACTTCGACGAACGTGTTGCCCGGATCCGACGGCAGCACGGAAATGCCGATCACGTACCCGGCGATCACCAACATCAACGCGGGCATCGTCGCGCCGCCGACGTCCTCCTGGCGCGAAACCAGCGCCCCCAGCGCGGCGAACACGATCGAGTACATGAAGAACCCCAGCAGGTACCACACGACCAGCCAGACGACCGTGCCCACGGCCGCCGAAACGGAAATGGTGAGCACGCCGGTGGCCAGCCCGGCGGCGACCCCGCCGACGCCGATCACCAGCATCTGGATCAGCCCGACCACGCCGATGCCGAGCACCTTCCCGGTCATCAGCTGCCACGGCTTGATCGTCGACAGCAGCAGCTCGACCACCCGCGACGTCTTCTCCTCGACGACGCCCTGCGCGACGGTCTGGCCGTTGATCATCAGCGACAGGTAGATCAGGATGCCCGCGACGATGCCGAGCACCAGCTGCTGGCCGTTGTAGTCGTAGGGCTGCTCCAGCGGCGGGTCTTCGACGAACTTCGCCGCCGCGACCGCGGCCTCGAACCGGGCCGGGTCGCCGCCCAGCGCGGTGATCTGCTGGGTGACGGCCACCTGCTGGGACAGCACCTGCAGGACGTTCGCGAGCTTGCCGTCGAGGTCCTTCTTCACCTGGACGTGCACACTCTTGCCGTCGCCGGTGAGCAGGGCGTCGAGCGAGCCGTCGGCCAGCTTCGCGCGCCCGGCGGTCTCGTCGGCGACCTGGGTGGTCTCGATGTTCTCGTCGAGGGTCTTCCCGGCCGCCTGCAACGGCGCCGAGAACCCGGCGGTCGCGGCGGTGAACCCGACCTTCGCGTCGGCGCCGCCGCCCCCGGCGATCAGCTTGACCAGCAGGATGCCGACCACGATGAGCAGCAGCATGACGACCGTGGCGACGCGGAACGCCTTCGACTTCACGCGAGTGGTGATCTCGCGGGAGGCGACCAGCCCCACCGCGGAAAGCGGGCTCATCCGGACGTCCGGGACCGGGGTGCTCATGCGGGGACCTCCTCGGTCGTGACGACGGTGCGGAACAGTTCGGTCAGTGACGGCTGCTCGCGCGCGAACTCGCGCACCGGGCCGGTCGCCAGCGCGGCTTTGAGCACGGCCTGGTCGTCGGCGCCGTCGCCCAGCTCCAGCTCGGTGACCGGGCCGCTGCGGCCGAGCACCTTAACCCCCGGCAGCCCGTCGGCCCAGCCGCCGTCGGCCTCGGGCGCGTCGACCCGCAGCCGCACGGAGCCGCCCGCGCGCAGCTCGCCGACCGTGCCGACGGCCACCATCTGTCCACTCCGGACGATCCCGACGCGGTCGCAGAGCCGCTCCACCAGGTCGAGCTGGTGGCTGGAGAACACGACCGGCACGCCCTCGGCGGCCTTCTCCACGAGCACCTGGCTCATCACGTCGACCGCGACCGGGTCGAGGCCGGAGAACGGCTCGTCGAGCACCAGGATCCGCGGCTCGTGCACCAGCGCCGCGGCCAGCTGGACGCGCTGCTGGTTGCCCAGCGACAGCTTCTGCACCTCGTCGTCGCGCCGGGCGGCGACGCCGAGCCGCTCGGTCCACTTTTCCGCCGACGACCGCGCGTCGGCCGCGGACATGCCGTGCAGCCGGGCCAGGTAGGTCAGCTGCTCGGCCACCTTCATCTTCGGGTAGAGGCCGCGTTCTTCGGGCATGTAGCCGATGTGGCGCCGCGTTTCGTGCGTCACCGGCTCGCCGTCGTAGCGCACCTGGCCGGCGTCGGCGGAAAGCACGCCGAGCGCGATCCGCATGGTGGTGGTCTTGCCGGCGCCGTTGCTGCCGACGAACCCGAACAATTCGCCCGGCCGGACGTCGAACGTCATTTCCCGCAGCGCGACCACGTCGCCGTAGCGTTTCGAGATCGCGTCGATCTCCAAACCGGTCATTCCGGTTTCCCCCATTCTTCGTGTGCCCCCTTGCCGCGATCCTAGGCAGTGGGTACACGCGCGGCATACCGTCCCGCGTTGCCGCCGGGGGCTACGAAAGTTGCGGGCACGTAGGATCGCCTGCGCCATGGATGGAACGACCGCCCCGCGCCGGGTGCCCAAGCACCACGGACTGTCCGCGAAGACACTCCGGCGGCTGGAGCACGCGTCCGGCGACCTGGCGAGCGCGAGCATCGCGGTGATGGAGCGGCGGCTGCCGTGGTTCGCCCGGCTGCCCGCCGACCAGCGCGCGAGCGTGCTGCTGATCACCCAGGCCGGGGCCGCGGGCTTCGTCGGCTGGCTGCGGGACTCCAAGGAAGCGCTGAAGCTCACCACCGAGGCGTTCCGCGACGCGCCGGCCGAGCTGTCCCGCTGGGTCAGCCTCCGCCAGGCCGTCGGGATGGTGCGGCTGGCCATCGAGGTGTTCGAGGAGCAGCTGCCGGCGTTCGCCGCGAACGAAGCCGAGCGGGCGGCGCTGATCGAAGGGATCCTGCGCTACGGCCGGGAAATCGCGTTCGCGGCGGCGAACTCCTACGCGGCGGCGGCGGAGGCGCGCGGCGCGTGGGACGCCCGGCTGGAAGCGCTGGTCGTCGACGGCATCGTCCGCGGCGACGCCGAGGAGTCGGTGCTGTCGCGGGCGACGGCGCTGGGCTGGGACCCGTCGGCGGCGGCGACCGTGCTGGTCGGCAACCCGCCGTCGGACGACCCGCCGGCGGTGGTCTTCGAGGTCCGCAGCCGCGCCGCCCGCGTCGGCCGCCCGGTGCTGCTGTCGGTCCAGGGCTCCCGGCTGGTGGTCGTGGTGGGCGGGCCGACCGAGGGCGGGGTGAAGGAGCGGGAGATCCTCAGCCGGATGTCGGTGGCGTTCGCCGAGGGCCCGGTGGTGGCCGGGCCGACGGTGCCGACGCTGGCGGAGGCGCACCACAGCGCGACGGAGGCGCTCTCGGGCCTGCGCGCGGTGGTCGGCTGGCCGGGCGCGCCCCGCCCGGTCCGGTCGGCGGACCTGCTGCCCGAGCGCGCGCTGTCGGGCGACGCGGAGGCCGAGCGGCTGCTGGTGGACGCGATCGCGCGGCCGCTGGAGGAGGCCGGGCCGACGTTGCAGCGCACGGTGGAGGCGTACCTGGAGAGCGGCGGCGTGCTCGAGACGTGCGCGAAGACGCTGTTCGTGCACCCGAACACCGTCCGCTACCGGCTGCGGAAGGCCGCGGAGCTGACCGGCTGCCAGCCGACCGACCCGCGCGACGCGCTGGTGCTGCGGATCGCGCTGACCGTGGGCCGGCTGGCCAGGGCCCGCGGCCTCTGGTGACACTTCCGCGAAAAACTTCCGGAGATCGTGTCGAGAACGGCGGGGCGGCTCCGTCCCCGTGGCACCAGCGGCCGCGGAGGCCGCCCGCCGCACCGGAAAGGATCGCCACCATGGCCGTCGCCGATGACCTCGACCGCGCCACCGACTCCTCGTGGGACTGGGTCGCCGAGCAGACCCGGACCTACCTGGCCTCGGGCGGCACGGACCGGCCCGACTCGGCCGGCCTGCGCACCCTCGTCCTCGCCACCACCGGCCGCCGCAGCGGCGTGCCGCGGCGCACCTGCCTGATCTACGGCACCTCGGGCGACGACCACGTCGTCGTCGCGTCCAAAGGCGGCGCCGACGAGGACCCGGACTGGTTCAAGAACCTCCGGGCAGACCCCGGCGTCGGGGTGCAGGACGGCACCCGCCGGTTCACCGCCCGCGCCCGCGTCGCCTCCCCGGCCGAACGCGAGCGCCTGTGGCCGATGATGACCGCCCTCTTCCCCCTCTACGAGGAGTACGCGGCGAAGACCGACCGCGTGCTCCCGATCGTCCTGCTCACCCCCGCCGAGAGCCCCGTCACGTGATGGACTTAACAGCGAAAGGTGATTGAACCCGACAAGGCTTCCGGGTTACGCGCGACCTTCTCCGGCGCGTCTTTGGAGGGTTCCGACAAAGACGCCGCGCAGACACTGTGAGCGTCGGCATCCCGGGAAACACCTCTTCCCGTGTTGTCTTGAAGGGTGACAGCAGCAGTCCTCGCTCCCGGTCAGGGGGCCCAGGCCCCCGGTATGTTCACGCCCTGGCTCGACCTCGACGGCGCGCGCGAGCGCGTCGCGCAGTGGTCCGAGCGCGCCGGGCTCGACCTGCTCCGCCTCGGCACCGAAGCGGACGCCGACGAGATCCAGGACACCGCGGTCGCGCAGCCGCTGATCGTCGCGCTGTCGCTGCTCACCTTCGAGCACCTCCAGGCCACCGCGCCGGTCCCGGCCGACGCGCCGGTCGCCGGGCACTCGGTCGGCGAGCTCGCCGCCGCCGCGATCGCCGGGGTGCTCAAGCCCGAAGACGCCGTCGCCCTCGCCGCCGTCCGCGGTGCCGAGATGGCGAAGGCGTGCGCGCTGGAACCGACGTCGATGGCCGCGGTCATGCTCGGTGACCCCGAGCAGGTCGTCGCGTGGCTCGAGGACCAGGGCCTGACCGCGGCGAACCGCAACGGAGCGGGGCAGATCGTCGCCTCCGGCGCCGCCGACGCCATCGAGAAGATCGTCGCCGAACCCCTCGAAGGCACGAAGATCCGCGCCCTCAAGGTCGCCGGCGCGTTCCACACGCGGTACATGGCGCCCGCCGAAGAGGCGTTGCGCGCCCACGCCGCCGAGCTGAGCCCGGCCGACCCGACCCGCCCGCTGCTGTCGAACGCGGACGGCGCCGTCGTCACCAGCGGGGCCGAGTACCTGCGGCGGCTGGTTTCGCAGGTCACCCGGTCGGTCCGCTGGGACCTGACGATGGACGGCCTGGTCTCCCTCGGCGTCACCCGCACCGTCGAACTCGCGCCCGCGGGCACCCTGACCGGCCTGGTCAAGCGGCAGCTCAAGGGCGTCGTCACCACTACCACCGCGCTGAAGACGCCGGCCGAGCTGGCCGCGCTGCGCCAGGAGGACGCCTCGTGACCGACCGACCCGCCCTGAGCCTGCACACCGGCTCCCGCGGCAGCCGCGTGCTGGGCATCGGCAGCTTCCAGCCGGAGAAGGTCGTCACCAACGACGACCTCTCGAAGGTCATGGACACCAACGACGAGTGGATCCGGACGCGCGTCGGGATCATCGAGCGCCGGTTCGCCGAGAAGGACGAAGAGCTCACCGACTTCGCCGTCGCCGCGGGCAAGGCCGCGCTGGCCGACGCCGGGGTCGACCCGTCCGAAGTGGACACGGTGATCCTGCCGAACTGCACGATGCGCACGCTCATCCCGAACGCCGCCGCGCAGGTGGCGGCCCGGATCGGCATCCCGAACCCCGGCGCGTTCGACCTCAACGCCGCGTGCGCCGGGTTCTGCTACGGCCTCGGCGTCGCCTCCGACCTGATCCGCGCGGGCTCGGCCAAGAAGGTCCTGGTGATCGGCGCGGAGAAGCTGACCGACTCGATCGACCCGACCGACCGCGCCAACGCGATCATCTTCGCCGACGGCGCGGGCGCCGCGGTGGTCGGCGCGTCCGACGAGCCGGAGATCGGCCCGGTGTCGTGGGGCAGCGCGGGCGACCTGGTCGACCTGATCTACATGCGCGACGAGAAGTTCATCTACCAGGAGGGCCAGTCGGTCTTCCGGTGGGCGACGACCCAGATCGCGCCGATCGCGCTGAGCGCGCTGGAGGCCGCCGGGCTGAAGCCGTCCGATGTGGACGTGCTGATCCCGCACCAGGCCAACCTGCGCATCGTCGAGGCGATCGCGAAGAAGCTGCGGGCCAACGGCGCCCGGGACGACATGGTCGTCGCCGACGACATCAAGTACTCCGGCAACACCTCGTCGGCGTCCATCCCGCTCGCGCTGGACCACATGCGCAAGGCCGGGACGGTCCGCTCCGGCGACGTGGTGCTGGCGGTCGGGTTCGGCGCGGGCCTGTCCTACGCCGGGCAGGCGTTCGTCTCCCCCTGACCACCGTTACGCTCCCCGCGGGCATTCGCCCACGGGCATCAAGACCCCCAGAAAACCGAGAAGGGAACACCCCCATGGCTGACAACGCTGAGATCCTCGCCGGCCTCGCCGAGATCGTCGAAGAGGTGGCCGGTGTGGCTCAGGACGACGTCACCGCCGAGAAGTCGTTCGTGGACGACCTGGACATCGACTCGCTGTCGATGGTCGAGATCGCCGTGCAGGCCGAGGACAAGTTCGGCGTCAAGATCCCGGACGACGAGCTCGCCAACCTGAAGACCGTGGGCGACGCGGTGAACTACGTGTCGGCCAACTCGAAGTAAGTCCTCTTCCCTCCTTGAGGAGACTCCCATGAGCAACATCGACGTCGTGATCACCGGTCTCGGCGCCACCACACCGCTCGGCGGGGACGTGCAGTCCACCTGGGACGGTCTGCTGGCCGGGGCGAGCGGGGTCCGCGCGATCGAGGCCGACTGGGTCGAGGAGCTGCAGCTGCCGGTCAAGATCGGCGGTCAGCTGGCCGTCGAGCCGACCGAGGTCCTGCCGCGGGTCCAGGCCCGCCGGATGGACCGCTGCGAGCAGGTCGCGCTGATCGCCGCCCGCCAGGCGTGGGCCGACGCCGGCTACCGCGAGCCGACCGACGAGCACACCGACGTCGACCCCGACCGCCTCGGCGTGTCGATCGGCACCGGCATCGGCGGCCCGGTCACCCTCCTCACCCAGAACGACCTGTTGCACCAGCAGGGTCTCCGCAAGGTGTCGCCGCTGACCGTGCCGATGCTGATGCCGAACGGCCCGGCCGCGCACGTGGGCATCGACCTGAAGGCGCGGGCCGGGGTGCACTCCCCGGCCTCGGCCTGCGCCTCGGGTGCCGAGGGCATCGCGAGCGGGGTGGAGATGATCCGCTCCGGGCGCGCGGACGTCGTGATCGCGGGGGGCGCCGAGGCGTGCATCCACCCGATCACGCTGGCCGGGTTCGCCCAGGCCCGCACGGTGTCCACGCGCAACGACGACCCGGCGAGCGCGTCGCGGCCGTTCGACGCGAGCCGCGACGGCTTCGTCCTCGGCGAGGGCGCCGGCGTGGTCATCCTGGAGCGCGCGGACCTGGCGCGGGCCCGCGGGGCGCGCGTCTACGCGACGCTCGCCGGGCACGGCATCACCTCCGACGCCTACCACATCACGGGCAACCACCCGGAGGGCGTCGGCCAGATCGCCGCGATGCGCGCGGCGATGAAGATGGCCGGCGTGACCGCGGCGGACATCGGGCACGTGAACGCGCACGCGACGTCCACTGTGGTCGGTGACATCGGCGAGGCGGCGGCGATCCGCAACGCGATCGGCGAGCACCCGGTCGTGACGGCGCCGAAGGGTTCGCTCGGCCACCTCGTCGGCGGCGCCGGCGCGGTCGAGGGGATCATCACGATCCTGTCGCTCTACCACGGCATCGTGCCGGCCACCCGGAACCTGACCGACCTGGACCCGCGGGTCCAGCTGGACGTGGTGTCGGGCGAGCCGCGCAAGACCGACCTGACGGCGGCGATCAGCAACTCGTTCGGGTTCGGCGGGCACAACACGGCCCTGCTGTTCACGCACGCGGCCTGAGGTACGTGAAGGAGGGGCCCGGCTTCGGCCGGGCCCCTTTTTCAGCACTTCTGGTGTTCGGGGGTGACGCCGCTCTCGACGGCGTCGATCTTCAAGGCCGATTTTTCGACGATCATCGGCATCACGAGCCGCCACTTGATGCAGGGCTCGGGGAAGAAGTCCGGGGCGTCTTCGGGGTTCTGCTCGCTCTTGAAGGCGACGAGCACTCGCAGCGACGAGCCGGAGCCGCGTTCGATGCGGTAGACGAGGGCTTCACTGTCTTTTGTGGAGCGAACCCCGCTCTTCCAGGCGGCGAGGGGCTGCTGCGACACGCGTTCCGCGCTGACGACGGTGGTCCACAGCTGGTAGTTCTGGGTGTTGATGGCCCGGAAGTAGGTCTCGAGGACCTGCTGCACGGTCTCGTGCTGCGGGTGGTTCGCCGCGTCGGGCGTCATCCCGACGGCGTTGTCCCCGGTGGCGGGCTCGCCGCTGCTGGCCGAGGAGGTCGCGGGCACCGAGACGGAGGTGTCGTCGGCGGGCTGGTCGGGACGCCGGTAGAGCTCGCGCGCGAGCAGGCCGCCGCCCACGGTCACGGAAAGCACGACGACCACGACGGGCACCAGCCAGCGCTGGCGGGAGCTGGGGGCGGAGGTGGTCACGCCGCAGAGCGTACCGGCCCGGCTCGCGGTGGGTTCCCGACCTGGTGCGGACGGGTCGGCGGGGTGCCCTGGAGTACTTGGCGTACGCGGTGCGGCGGGCCGTGTGGGGCGGTGGCCCGCGCCTGGTCGGCCGATCGGCGCGGGCGGGCTCGGCGCGGCCGGAACCCACGGCCGCCCGGCAGCGGCTGCCGGGCCGACCGGGTGCGCGCGGTGGTGAGGCACCGCCGCCCGCCCGGCGCGGCTGGAAACCGCGGCCCGAGCGGCTATGCCCGTCCAGCGAGAGCGGATCACCCCGCAGCGGCGCGCGGGCGGGGTCCGCGAGGTGCCGCCCGCTCGGCGCGGCTGGAAACCGCGGCCCGAGCGGCTATGCCCGTCCGGCGAGAGCGGATCACCCGGCGGGCCGGGCGCGCGTTGGTGAGGCGCTGCCCGCCGGTCGCAGGCCGATGGCCCGCCCGCTTCGCGCGGACGGGCCGTCGGATCGGTCGGTCAGCCCACCTGGTGGAGCCAGGTCACCGGCGCGCCGTCGCCGGCGTGGCGGTAGGGCTCGAGGGCTTCGTCCCAGCTCGCGGCGAGGAGTTCGTCGAGCTTGTGCGCGAGGGACTCACCCCCGCGGGTCATGGCGACGAGGGCGCGCAGCTGGTCTTCGCCCACCACGATGTCGCCGTTGGCGCTGGTCCGTCCGTGCCACAGGCCGAGGCCGGGCGCGAAGCAGAACCGCTCGCCGTCGACGCCCGCGCTGGGCTCTTCGGTCACCTCGAACCGAATCATCGGCCACGCCTTGAGCGCGGACGCCAGTTTGGCGCCGGTGCCCGCGGGCGCGCGCCAGCCGCATTCGGCGCGAAGCTGACCCGGGCTGGCCGGCTGCGCCGTCCACTTCAGGTCAACGCGGGCACCCAGGGTGCCCGAAATGGCCCACTCGACGTGCGGACACACCGCAGACGGCGACGAGTGGACGTACACCACACCTCGGGTGCTGCCACGGGTGCTCACTGCTACCTCCGCTTGCTCGACGAGGGACGTCTTCCCCTACGCCCTACTCCGAGCTGCAGCGCGGGCCTCAGCGCGGCTCCCGAATGCCGCCTCCGATGCGTTGTAGCACATTCTGCACCCCAACCGTGCTGTTTGGCCACATGAACACCACAAGTCACCCGCCGCACACTTTCGGAGGGCGCGCGGCCGCGTCGTCCCCGTGTCGCACGGATCCTTGGGCCGGGCGCGCTAGCGTGATGACCCGGAACGACGAGCAGGGAGGGGTTTCGGTGCGACTGGTGCGGCTGGAGCGGCAGCAGTCCCGGGTGGCCGACGACGTCCGGGCGGCACTGGCGTCCCTGGGCCGCGGCAGCACCGTCATCGGCGGGATCGCGCTGGTCGGCGTGGGATCGGTGACCGAGCGCCCGATCGAGGCGGTGGTCCTGCTCCCCCATGGGGTGATCATCGTGATCGGCGTCGACCTGCCGGACCCGGCGCTGAGGCTGGAGGCCCCGCTCGGAGCGGAGTGGAAGGCGGACGGCTGGCCCCTGGTCGCCGACGACGACGCGATCAACCCGGCCACCGAGGCACTGGACATTTCCCAGGCGTGCGAACAGCGGATCGCGTCGCTGGTGCCGGGAACGGCCCCGGTGGGGACGATCATCGCGGTGGGCCCGTACGTGGAGACGGTCGACCAGCCGGCGGGAGACTTGGCGGGCCCGGTCCGGGTGCTGCACCCGACACCGACAACGATGCTGGCGGCGACGGTTTCCCTGGCGACGGCCCACCGCCCCCGGTCGGTGGACCAGGTCCGGGCGTTGATCCGGGGGCTGGCACCGGAGGCACCGGAGCTGTCGGACGAGGTGTTGCTGGGCGAGGGTTTCAGCCGCTTCACGGACGACGCGCCACCGGAGTCCCTTTGGGACGCGGTGCCGCCGGTCCCGGCCCAGGTGAGGATTTCGAAGACAGAACCCCCGATGGCGGCGACATCCGCGGTGCCCCCGGTGGCGGAGGGCCCAAAGACCGGTTCCGCGGCGGCGAGTCCACCTGCGACGGCTGCGGCTGACTGGCGGACCGAGACTCCGGTCCCGGCCGAGCAGGCCGCCGAGGCGCGGCCTGTCGAGTCCGATGTGGAGCCGGACCTCTCCACCGCGGCCGAAACCGACGCGGAGCCCGCCGCCGCGGTAGCCCACGCGGGGCCCACCGCTGCGGAGACCGAGCCCGAGCCCGTCGACGAGACGCCGAGTCCGCTCGAGGAATCCGAGCCCACCGAGGTGCTCGAGGCCGAGCCGGTCCGCGTCGGAAACGTGTTGCCGCTCTTTCCCGGCACCGAGCCCCCGAGGTCCACCCAGCCGAGTGACCCCGAGCCCGCAGCCGCGGACACCAAACGGACCGAAAACCTCCGCCTCCCCACCGCCCCACCCCTCACGCAGCCACCCCCGGCCGAACCCGAGCCCGAGCCCGCCCCAGCACCCCGCGAACCGGCGAAGCCCCGGGCATCGAGAACCGTCCGCTGGCTCCCCCTGGGAGCGATCGCCCTCCTGGTCGCCCTGGCCGTCGCGGCCGTAGCCGTGGCCACCAGCAGCGACGACACCGCAGCAACCCCCACGCCCCCACCCCCGACGACAGCCCAGCCCACGACCACAACAGCCGCGCCGGCGCAGAGCCTCCAGTTCGCCCTCCGCGCCGCCGACGCCGACCAACGATGCGCTTCCCACGCCTTCGGCGACGCCCAAGCCAGCCTGCAGCAAACCAGCTGCTCCGGGGTCCGCCGGGCGAGCTACGCCGCCACCATCGATGGGCGCCCCGGGGCCGTCACCGTCGGCATCGTCGCCTTCCCCGATGCCGCTCAGGCCGCCGCCTTCAAAGCCGTTGCCGATACCCCCGGTGGGGGCGGCATCCTCGATCTCGCCACCGAGACCGGCAAGTGGGGCGCCACTACCCCGCCCCGGTTCGAGAACGCCGCCTACGCCTCCAAACTGGACGGCACCTCCGTGCGGCTCGTGCAGGCCGTCTGGGCGCCGGGACCGTCCACTCCGGACGATCCCGGCCTCGCCAGGGCCGCGAAAGCCGCACTCGACCTGCCCGCTCAGTGACTCACAGCCCGTAGGCCTCGAGCAGCCGCAGCCACACCTCGCTGATCGTCGGGAACGACGGCACCGCGTGCCACAGCCGGTCGAGCGGGACCTCGCCGACGATCGCCACCGTCGCGGAATGCACCAGCTCCGAGACGTCCTGGCCGACGAACGTCACGCCGAGCAGCACGTTCCGCTCCGTGTCGACCACGATCCTGGCCTTGCCCGTGTAACCGTCGGCGTGCAACGACGAGCCCGCCACCGCGATGTCGATGTCGACGACCCGGTCGGCCGAGCCCGGCCGGGCGTCCGCCAGGCCGACCGCCGCCACCTCCGGGTCGGTGAACACCACCTGCGGGATCGCGTGGTGGTCGGCCGTCGCGGTGAACCGGCTCCACGGCGTCGCCGTCACCTGTTCGCCCGCCGCCAGTGCCGCCACCGTGTCGCCCGCCGCGCGGGCCGCGTACTTGCCCTGGTGGGTCAGCGGCGCGCGGCCCGTGACGTCACCCGCCGCGAACAGCCAGCCACCGTCCACTGCGGACACGCGACCCGTGTCCTCGACCTCCAGCGCCCGGCCTGCCTCCAGGCCGATGTTCTCCAGGCCGAGCCCGGCCGTCGCCGGACGGCGCCCGGTCGCCACCAGGAACTCGTCGACGACCAGCCGTTCGCCGTCCTTGAGCACCAGCTCGATCCCGTTCCCGGTGTCGGACACCCCGGTGACGCCCGACATCGTGTGCACGTACACGCCCTCTTCGCGCAGCCCGTGCAGCACCAGGTCCCCGGCGAACACCGCGTTGCGCGGCAGCGGGCGCTCGCCGGTGATCACCAGGTGGACCTCCGAACCGAGCCGGGCCCACGCCTGCGCCATCTCGACGCCGACCACGCCGCCGCCCAGGACGCCGAGCCGCGCCGGCACCGACGACGCCGACGTCGCCTCGCGCGAGCCCCATGTCCGGATCGTGTCCAGTCCCGGGATCGACGGCCTGCTCGGCACGCTGCCGGTGCAGACGATCACCGCGTGGCGGGCGGTCAGCACGCGGTCGCCGTCGACGGTCACCTCCCGCTCACCGGTGATCTCGCCGTGCCCGCGGACCGGCTCGATGCCGACGCCGCGCGCCCAGTCGACCTGTCCCGTGTCGTCGCCCTTGCCGGTGAACCAGTCACGGCGGGCGAACACCGCGGCCGGGTCGATCCGGTCGCCGATCGGGACGCCGGGCACGCGCTTCGCCGCCGCGAGGAGATTTCCCGGTCGCAGCAACGCCTTGCTCGGCACGCAGGCCCAGTAGGAGCACTCGCCGCCGAAGCGTTCGTGCTCGACGAGGGCGACCTTCAGGCCTCCGCGGGCCGCTCGTTCGGCGGCCACCTCCCCCACCGGACCGCCGCCGATCACCACTACGTCAAAAGTCTGTCCAGACATGGCTTCAGCGCACACCACCACGCGGGATAGCGCAAGCCAGCGGCTATCCTCGTCGCGGGGATCCGAGCTCGGGAGGTCTGTCGTGGCCAGGAACACGGCTGTGCGGTTGCTGGACGATCTGACCGGCGAACCCGCCGCGGAGACCGTCGCGTTCGCGCTGGACGGCATCGACTACGACATCGACCTCACCTTCGCCAACGCCGACGCGCTGCGGGAGCTGCTGCGGCGGTACGCCGACGCCGGGCGCCGCACCGGTGGCCGCAAGCGCCGCCCCCGGTTGGTGCCGGGCGCGAAGAAGCCCCGCGCGAAAGCCACCGCGAAGACGGCGAAGCCGCGCGCCGCGACCGCCAAGACGACCAAGGCGACGAGCGCGAAGGCCGAGCCCGCGAAGACGACGCGCGCCCGCAAGGCCGCGGAGCCGAAGAAGACCACGCGCGCGTCGACGCGGAAAGTGCCGTCGGTCACGTTTTCGGCCGCGGAGTGAGTCCACAGTAGACAGCTCAGGCCGCGCGCTGGGCGCCGTCCGCGTGCCACGACGGGTAGTGGTAGCGCGTGTGCAGCAACGACCGCTGCCGGGCGAGTTCGGCGGCGGTAGGCGGGCGCGGCACCAGCGTGCCGAGCAGGTGCGACGCCGCCGCCCGCACCGCCGCCTCCACCGCCGGGAAGCCGGGCCGCAGGCCGTGCTCGGCCAGGGACGCCACCGGGCTGCGGTGCGAGTCGAGCGGCCGCGGGTCGGGCGGTGCGCTCGTCAGGTAGCGGCCGACCAGCGACGCCGACGTCTCGACCAGCAGCGTCGAGTGGGCCAGCAGCACGCCCTTGGTGCGGAACACGGCGAACCCGCACAACTTCGCGTCGCCGACGAACAGCCCGCGGTCGCCGATCCGCGGTACCAGCCCGAGCTGGTCGACGGCCGCGCTCATGACCTGGCCGAGTGTCTCCAGCGGCCGGTCGGTGGGCCCGGGCAGCACCAGGGTCACGTTCAGGTTGCCGGGGTCGTGGAACACCGTGCCGCCGCCGCTGGCCCGGCGCAGCACCGGGACGCCGTCGCGGGCGCACTCTTCGATGCGGACTTCACGGGCGATGCGCTGGCCTCGGCCGACCACGACGCAAACTGGGTTGCGCCAGAGCCACAGGACGGGTGACTCGGGCGCAACCCGGAGGAGCGCTTCGTCGAACGCGAGGTTCTCGGCGGGGTCGGTGAACGCGGCACGCACATCCGACCCGGTCGTCATAGCGCCTTGAGTTCCTCCACGATCTCGCCCACCGACGACTTGGCGTCCCCGAAGAGCATGCTGGTCTTCGGATCGTAGAACAGGTCGTTGTCGATGCCGGCGAAGCCGGAGCTCATGCCGCGTTTCAAGACGATCACGGACCGGCTCTCGTTGACCTTGAGGATCGGCATCCCGTAGATCGGCGAGCTCGGGTCGGTCTGCGCCGCCGGGTTCGTGACGTCGTTCGCGCCGATCACCAGCGCGACGTCGGTCTGGGCGAACTCGGAGTTGATCTCGTCCATCTCCTTGAGCTGCTCGTACGGCACGTCGGCCTCGGCGAGCAGCACGTTCATGTGCCCGGGCATCCGGCCCGCCACCGGGTGGATGGCGTAGGCGACCTGGATTCCCTTCTTCTCCAGCAGCTTCGCCATCTCGCGGACGGTGTGCTGGGCCTGCGCCACGGCCATGCCGTAGCCCGGCACGACGACGACCTTGCTGGCGTAGGCCATCTGGATCGCCGTGTCGGCCGCGCTCGTCGAGCGCACCGGCCGCGCTTCCTTCGCCTCGCCGGAGGCGACCGCCGGGCCGCCGCCGAAGCCGCCCGCGACGATCGCCGGGATGGACCGGTTCATCGCCTTGGCCATCAGGTTGGTCAGGATCGAACCGGACGCGCCGACGATCATGCCCGCGACGATCAGCGCCGTGTTGTCCAGCGCCAGGCCCATCGCCGCGGCCGAGAGGCCGGTGAACGCGTTGAGCAGCGAGATGACGACCGGCATGTCCGCGCCGCCGATCGGCAGCACGACGGTGAGGCCGAGGATGCCCGCCGCGACGAGCAGCCCGATCATCAGCCAGCCGTTGTCGCCGCCGGTGACGATGAGCACGGCGCAGACCAGCGCGATCAGCAGGAGCAGCGCGTTGACCGGCTGCTGCAGCTTCCCGAGCGTGATCGGGCGGCCGCTGATCAGCTCCTGGAGCTTGCCGAACGCGACGTTCGAGCCCCAGAACGAGATCGACCCGATGATCGCGGCGAACAGCGACGCGATCGCGATGTACACCGGCTCGTGCGCGTAGCCGTGGGTGGAGCGGAACTCGACCCATGCGATGAGCGCGACCGCGCCGCCGCCGACGCCGTTGAACAGCGCCACCATCTGCGGCATCGCGGTCATCTTGACCTGGCGCGCCGACGGGACGCCGACGAGCACGCCGATCGCGACGCCGAGGATGATCAGCAGCCAGTTGCCCATGCCCGGGGTGAGCAGGGTGGCGATGACGGCGATGCCCATGCCGACCGCGGCGATCCAGTTGCCGCGGACGGCGGTGCGCGGGCCGGTGAGGCCCATCAGGCCGTAGATGAAGAGGGCGAACGCGATGATGTAGAGGATCGCGATGAAGTCGGTCACTTCGTCTCCTCCTCATCGGCCGGCGCGGGCTTCTTGCCCTTGAACATCGACAGCATCCGGTCGGTGACCAGGAACCCGCCGACGACGTTGATCGTGCCGAAGGCGATCGCGATCACCAGCAGGATCTTGTTGAAGACGCCGTCGACGCCGAGGCCGAGCACGACCAGCCCGCCCAGCAGCACGATGCCGTGGATGGCGTTGGTGCCGGACATCAGCGGGGTGTGCAGCGTGTTGGGCACCTTGGAGATGACGGCGAAGCCGACGAACCCGGCGAGCACGAGCACCGCCAGGTTCTGCACCAGAGGACTCACGAGGCGCTCCCTTCGCGCCCGGCCACGCAGGCACCGGCGACGATCTCGTCTTCGAAGTTCAGCTCCAGCGCGCCTTCCTTGGTCACGAGCAGCTCCAGCAGCTCGACGACGTTGCGGGCGTAGAGCTCGCTGGCGTGCGAAGGCATTTCGGCGGGCAGGTTCAGCGGGGAGGAGATGGTGACGTCGTGCTCCACGACGTCCTCGCCCGGCTTGGTCAGCTCGCAGTTGCCGCCGGTCTCGCCCGCGAGGTCGACCACGACCGAGCCGGCGGGCATGCCCTTGACGGCGTCCGCGGTGACCAGGGTCGGCGCCTTGCGGCCGGGCACCAGCGCCGTCGTGATCACGACGTCGAACTTCGTGATGGCCTCGGTGAGCCGCCGCTGCTGTTCCTCGCGCTCCTCCGGGGTCAGCTCGCGGGCGTACCCGCCTTCACCGACCGCTTCGATGCCGAGGTCGAGGAACTGCGCGCCGAGCGACTTGACCTGCTCGGCTACCTCCGGCCGGACGTCGTAGCCGGTGGTCTGCGCGCCGAGCCGCTTCGCCGTGGCCAGCGCCTGCAGCCCGGCGACACCGGCGCCGAGCACCAGCACCTTCGCGGGCGGCACGGTGCCGGCCGCGGTGGTGAGCATCGGGAAGAAGCGCGGGAGCTTCTGCGCCGCGAGCAGCACGGCGCGGTAGCCGCCGATGCTGGCCTGCGACGACAGCGCGTCCATCGCCTGCGCGCGGGAGATCCGCGGGATGGCCTCCATCGCGAACGCCTTCAGGCCCGCTTCTTCGAGCTTCGCGAGTCCTTCCGGGTTGCCGCGCGGGTCGAGGAAGCCGACGAGCACGGCGCCCCGGCTCAGCTTCGCGACTTCCTCCGGCGAAGGCGGGTTGACCTTCACGACGACCTGCGCGCCCCACGCGTCGCCGAGTTCGGCGCCCGCTTGGGTGTACGCGTCGTCACTCAGGTACGCCCCGGCGCCGGCGCCCGGCTCGACCAGCACGCGCAGCCCGCGCTGCGCGAGCCGCCCGACCAGCTTGGGCACCATGGCGACCCGGCGCTCCCCGGGGCGTGATTCGGCCACCACACCCACGGTGAGCTGCTGACTCTGTTCGCTGTCCGTCACACGACCTCCTCATCGGCGAGGCACGATCCGAGGGTTGTACCACGCCGGACCGACAGTCCCCAGTGACGTGAGTCGCAAGTCTGACGGGTGTGCCGGGAAATACGAGTGCCGGGCGGGAAACGTTCAGGTGGTTTTCCAGTGCGGGATGCCGAGCAGGATCAGCCGCAGCCGCTTTTCCGCCGTTCGGGTGATTTTCGGGTCTTCACCTGGGCGGGCTTCCAGCAGCTCGACCGTGGTCGTGATCATCACGGAAACGATCAAGTCGGCCAGCATGTGCAGGTCTTCGGTGCTCCACGCGCGCAGCGGCGCGAACCGGGCGAGGTCGATCGCCAGGTCGCCGGAGAACATCCGCAGCTCGACGGCGATGGCGCGGGCGAGCGGGCCGCCGCCGTAGCGCTCGCGGGTGAGGAACCGGAAATGGTCCTCGTTCGCCCGGACGAATTGGTGGACCGTGGCCACCGACGCGCTGATCATGCCCTGGTAGGTGTCCGGGTCGGTGCGCGCCGAGCGCATCATGCCGCGCAGCGTCCGCGTCGCTTCTTCGACGAGCGCGACGCCGAGTTCCTCCATCGAGGCGAAGTGCCGGTAGAAGGCCGTCGGGACGATCCCGGCTCCTTTCGCGACCTCGCGCAGGGACAGCGTCGCGAAGGGGCGGTCGGCCAGCAGGTCCAGCGCGGTGTCCAGCAACGCCTGACGCGTGCGCTGTTTGCGCTCTTGGCGGCTCACCGGCGTCAGTGGTTCGGACACGGGGTCCAGCGTACGGATGTCCACCGCGTTGCTCACGTCACATCCTCGGGGTCTCGCGTTGACAGGCGGTCCACTTCTGCAGTGCACTATTCAGTGCACAGTCGTTCACTGTAATCGAGGAGGACACGATGACGGCGCTCATCCCCCGGCGGGTGCGCAGCCTCGCCTCGCTGGCCGAGGCGCTGCTGACGCCGCACGGGATGGACCGCTACCTGGAGCTCGTCGACCCGATGCTGGTCCGCCGCGAGATCCGCGGGCTGGTCACGGCCGTGCGGAAGCAGACGCCGGACACCGTCACCCTCACCGTCAAGCCCAGCCGCGCGTGGCCCGGCTTCACCGCCGGGCAGTACGTCCGCGTGCAGGTGGAGATCGACGGCGTCCGGCTCACCCGCTGTTATTCGCCGTGCGGTTCGCAGTACGACGGCGAACTGGAGTTCACGGTCAAGGAGCAGGGCCTGGTCTCCGGGCACCTGAACCGCGCGATCGGCGTCGGTTCGGTGGTCAACCTGTCCACTCCGGACGGTGGGTTCACGCTGCCCGCCGCCCGGCCGGACCGCGTGCTGCTGATCGCGGGTGGCAGCGGCATCACGCCGGTGCTCGCCATGGCCCGCACGCTGGTCGACGAGGGGCACACCGGCGAGATCGTGTTCGTGCAGTACTCGAACGGGCCGGCCGACGCGCTCTACCGCACCGAACTGGCCGAGCTCGCCGCCCGGCACCCCGGGCTGCGGGTCGTGCACGCCTACACCCACTCGAAGGGCGGCGACCTGAACGGCTTCTTCGCCCCGGAGCACCTCGCGCGGGTCGCGCCCTGGTTCCGCGACGCGGAGGCGTTCGTCTGCGGCCCGAAGCCGCTCATGGACGCGGTCCGCGAGGAATTGGGTGAACGCGTGCACACCGAAGAGTTCACGCCGCCGGCGTTGACCTTCGACACGGCGAACGCCGAAGGCCAGGTGCGCTTCAAGCGCAGCGGGCGGGAGTGCGCCAACTCGGGGAAGCCGTTGCTGGAGCAGGCCGAGGAGGCCGGGCTGTCGCCGGAGCACGGCTGCCGGATGGGCATCTGCTTCTCCTGCACCCAGCTCAAGACCGCCGGGCGCGTCCGCAACGCGCGCACCGGCGAGATTTCCGGCGACGAAGACGAAGAAATCCAGCTCTGCATCTCCGTCCCGGTCGGGGACGTCGAGATCGACGCTTAGAGGAGAAAGCCATGACCGGTCTGCAGGACCGCCTGACCCCGGAACAGGTCGAGGAGTTCGGCCGCGAGCTCGACGCGCTGCGGCAGCGGATCGTCGACGACCTGGGCCAGGCCGACGTCGACTACATCCACACCATCATCAAAACCCAGCGTGGCCTGGAAGTCGCCGGGCGGGCGCTGCTGTTCGCCGGGTTCTTCCCGCCCGCGTGGCTCGCCGGCGTCGGCGCGCTGTCGGTGGCGAAGATCCTGGACAACATGGAGATCGGCCACAACGTCATGCACGGCCAGTACGACTGGACGCGTGACCCGGCGCTGAGCTCGCAGCGGTTCGAGTGGGACACGGTGGCGCCGGCGGAGAACTGGCGGCACTCGCACAACTACATCCACCACACGTACACGAACATCCTCGACAAGGACCGGGACATCGGCTACGGCATCCTGCGGATGGACGACGCCCAGAAGTGGCACCCGTACTACCTCGGCAACCCGGTGTACGCGACGCTGCTGGCGATCTTCTTCCAGTGGGGCGTGATGCTGCACGACCTCGAGGTGGAGAAGGTGGTGAAGGGCGAGCGGACGTTCGAGGACAACAAGCCGGTGTGGCGGCGGATCCTGCGGAAGGCGTCCCGGCAGATCGGCAAGGACTACGTGCTGTTCCCGCTGCTGACGGGCCCGCTGGCACCGCTGACGTTCCTCGGCAACGCGACGGCGAACCTGACCCGCAACCTGTGGGCGTTCGCGATCATCTTCTGCGGCCACTTCCCGGCGGACGTCGAGAGCTTCACCGAGGAGGAGACGTCGGAAGAGTCGCGGGGGCAGTGGTACCTGCGCCAGATCCTGGGGTCGGCGAACATCAGCGGCAGCCCGCTGTTCCACATCATGAGCGGCAACCTGTCGCACCAGATCGAGCACCACCTGTTCCCGGACATCCCGGCACGCCGGTACCCCGAGATCGCGGGCGAGGTGCGCGCGATCTGCGAGAAGTACGGGCTGCCGTACCACACGGGGCCGTTGCGCAAGCAGCTCTGGTCGGTGGCGAAGAAGATCGTGAAGCTCGCCCTCCCTTCGTCGCCGACACCGGTTACCGTGGAACCCGACCGGCAGCTCCGAGCAGCGTGAGGGTGACATGGTGGGCCAGTTCGAACGCGAGAAGGACACCCTGCAGGTGATCACCGAATCAGCCGCGACGCACGTCGGCAACATAGCGTCGATCATCACGGGCGCGATCCGCGACATCGCCCGCGAGACGGGCGACTGGCTCACGGACGTCATCGAGATGCGCGAAGCCGCGCAGCGGGCCCGGGAAGACGACCCGGACACCCCGTAGCGCCCGCGTGCGCTGAAGGGGACGTTCGTCTCATCTGATGCGGTGAAGGGTCCTTTCCTCGCATGTGATGCGAGTAAAGGACCCTTCAGCCCGCCTCGGGCCAGCACGGCGCCGGAATTGTCGGTGCCTGCCGGTAATGTGGAAGACGGGGGGCGCCCCCGCGGGCAGCCCGGCATTCCCGGGGCCCGGTAGGGGGAAAACCGGATGGGCACGAAGCCACGGCCCGGCGAGACTGGAGCCGTGACCAGCCTCGACGTCCCTCGCCCCCACCCGCTGCGGCGGGTCTTCGGCCCGCTCGCCACCCGGGACTTCGGGGCCGAGTACCTCTGGCTGGTCGTCTCCGGCCCGCTCACCCTCTTCGCGCTCGTCACCTTTCTCGTCGTTCTCGCCCTCGGCCTCTGGCTGACGCCCGTCCTCCTCGGCTTCCTCGTGCTCGCGGGCGCGCTCCTCTACGCCCGCGGTCTCGGTGCCGTCCACCGGCGGCTCGCCCGGGCCCTGCTCGGGGTCAGCGTGCCCGTCCCGCGGCGGCCTGAGCTGAAGCCGGGCCTCTGGAGCTGGGTCAAAGCCCGGGTCGGGGATCCCGCCGGGTGGCGGACGGCCGGGTACCTGCTGCTACGCCTCCCGCTCACCCTCGCCGGGCTGTTCGCGATCGTCACCGGCTCGCTCTACGCCGTGGCCGCGACGCCCTTCGCCTTCTTCTGGTTCCCCCTCGGCGAAAAGGCCTTGCCGGTCTTCGACATCCGGGCCGACCACTGGCCCGCCGCCGTCGCCTGGTCGGCGTCGGGGTTGCTGGTGCTCGTGGGACTGCCGTGGGTGACCCACGCCTTCGCCGCGCTCGACCGGCTGCTCGTCGTCGGCCTGCTCGGGGAACGGGATCTCTCCGCACGCGTCCGCGATCTCGAAGCCAGCCGGGCCACCGCCGTCGAAGACGCCGCTCTCCGGCTGCGCCGCATCGAACGCGACCTCCACGACGGTGCGCAGGCCCAGCTCGTCGCCCTCGCCATGAAGCTCGGCCTCGCCAAGGACGAACTCGAACACCTCGACCTCCCCCAGGTGAAACAGTTGGTCGGCGACGCCCACGCCAACGCGAAGCAAGCGCTGACCGAACTGCGCGACCTCGCCCGCGGCATCCACCCGGCCGCCCTCGACGCCGGTCTCGACGTCGCCCTCGCCACCCTCGTCGCCACCTCCGGGATCGACGCCGGGGTCACCGTGGACCTGCCGCGCCGCCCGCCGCCGTCGCTCGAAACGATCGTCTACTTCAGCGCCGCCGAACTCCTCACCAACGCCGCCAAGCACGGTGGTCCGGCGCTGGTCGAGGTCACCGAGGAGCGCGACGTCCTGCGGTTGCTGGTGCGCGACGGCGGCCGCGGCGGCGCCCGGATCGTGCCGGGCGGCGGGCTGGCCGGGGTGGCCGAGCGGCTGCGGACGGTCGACGGCGAGCTGGTCGTCGTCAGCCCGCCCGGCGGTCCGACCGAAGTGACCGCGCGGGTGCCGCTGCCCCGCTAGGGTCGCGGCATGCGGATCGTCATCGCGGAGGACTCGACCATCCTCCGCCAGGGCCTCGTCGAGCTGCTCACCTTCCGCGGCCACGAGGTCGTCGCCGCGGTGAAGGACGCCGACGCGCTGCGGGCCGAAGTCGAGGCGCACACCCCCGACGTGTCCATTGTGGACATCCGGATGCCGCCGACGCACACCGACGAGGGCCTGCGCGCCGCGATCGCCCTGCGCCGGGACCACCCGGGCCGCGCGATCCTGCTGTTCTCCCAGTACGTCGAGACGAAGTACGCGGCCCAGCTGCTGGCCGACCGCGCCGGCGGCGTCGGCTACCTGCTGAAGGACCGCGTCGCCGAGGTGTCGGACTTCCTCGACGCGTTGCGCCGGGTCGCCGACGGCGAGACCGTGCTCGACCCCGAAGTCGTCAGCCAGCTGTTTTCGGCGACGCGCCAGACCGACGCGCTCGGCGGGCTCACCCCGCGCGAGCGCGAGGTCCTCGGCCTGATGGCGGAAGGCCGGTCGAACTCGGCGATCGCGGCGAAGCTGTTCCTCTCCGCCGGTTCGGTCGAGAAGTACGTGACGTCGATCTTCGGCAAGCTCGGCCTGCCACCGTCCGAAGGGGACAACCGCCGGGTGCTGGCCGTGTTGCGCTACTTGGATTCCTGAGCCAGCGAGCCGTCGACGAGCGCGCGCAGCCCGCGGGCGAACGTGTCGCGCGCGGTCAGCTCCGGCCAGCGGCCGCCGAGCACGGCCAGGCTGGGGAACCGCTCCGGGTCGAGGTCCGCGAAGACGGAATCCCGGTAGCGGGGCCGGTTTTCGCCCGCGCGCCGCCCGGCGCGGGCGCGGATGAGGACCTCGCCCGCGGTGTAGTACCAGATGCCGCGGTAGAGGTCGACGGCGTGCTCGGGCGAGAGCCCGCAGTCGAGCGCGCCGCCGACGATGGCCTCGACCATCCACAGCGCCGACTCGCCGAGCAGGTCGTCGGCCGTCAGGACCTCGACCACCTGCGGCCACTCGGCCAGCGAGTCGTGCATGACCGTGGCCGCGGCGACGACGCGCTCGCGCGGGTCGGCGGGCAGCTCCGGCCGAGGCAACCGGCCCGCGTGGTGCTCGAGCAGCTGGATCAGCAGGTCGTCCTTGTCGCGCACGTGGTGGTACAGCGTCGTCGCGCCGACACCCAGTTCGGCGGCCAGCCGCCGGACCGTCAGCTTCTCCCAGCCCTCCCGGTCGAGGATCGCCCGCGCGGCTTCGAGGATCTGCTCGCGGGACGTCGTCGGGGGCCGTCCGATGCGGCCGGAGGAGCGGGGCACGTCCCCATCATGCCCGGTCGACAGCGCGGCCCGGCCGATGCTACTTTCGGAACATGTTCGAAAACTACGACCTGTTCAGCACCCTGATCCAGCTGCGCCCCGACGGCGTGGCCGAAGCCGCCGACCGCCGCGAGGCCCTGCGCGGCACCGACGGCAGCCTGTGGAGCGTGGGCGCGTTCCACGCCGAAGACGACCGGGCCGTCCACTCGGACGTCTGGGAACGCCACACCCGCGGGCACGAGGTCCTCGTCGCGCTGTCCGGCACCTTCCGCGTCCACCTGCGCGACGAAGGCCTGGTGGCCACCCTGACCGCCGGGCGGTCGTTCATCGTCCCGCCCGGCCGCTGGCACCGGCTGGCCGTCGAGGAGCCCGGCGACCTGCTGTCGATCACGCCCCGCGCGGGCACCGAGCACGAGAAAGCCGACGTCGCCGCGACACGTGAGCCCGCGAAGGAAACCGCCGCTCCCTAGGCTGGAGCTCATGTACTCCACCGAGATCGAGGTCCGCACCGGCTCCGAGGCCGTCGTCCACGACCTCACCCACGACGCCGAAGCCTTCCTGCGCGACGCCGACGCCGCCGACGGCCTGCTGCACGTCTGGGTCCCGCACGCCACCGCCGGGCTGGCGATCCTCGAGACCGGCGCGGGCAGTGACGAAGACCTGCTCACCGCACTCGACGAGCTCCTCCCCCGCGACGGCCGCTGGCGGCACCGGCACGGGAGCCCCGGTCACGGGCGTGACCACGTGCTCCCCGCGCTGGTGCCGCCCTACGCCACCATCCCGGTGCTCGGCGGCGTGCTCGCGCTGGGCACCTGGCAGTCGATCTGCCTAGTGGACACCAACCTCGACAACCCAGTCCGCACGGTGCGGTTCAGCCTGCTGGCGGGCTGACGGCCACAGCGTCACCACCAGGCCCGCCGCCAGCAGGGCCCCGAGCACCCAGACGCCGGTCGTGACGTCGGGGGCGCCGGGCACGCCCTGCAGGAGACTGCGCAGGCCTTCGGTGGAGAACCGGAACGGCGTCCACGACCACAGCAGCGCGCGGTAGGCCGGGTTCAGCAGCTCCGGCACCTGCCCGGCGACCGCGGGCGCGACCAGGTACAGGGGCCCGAGCACGGCCATCGCGCGCAGGCCAAGCAGCCGCAGCAACCCCGCTTGCAGTGCCGCGAACGCCGTCGCGGCCAGGAAGACGAACCCGAGGACGTCGGCGTCCAGCGGCAGCTCGGAGTCCCACAGCGCGAAGAACCCGGCTACGGCCGCCGTCACCAGCACGCCGACGCCGACGACCTGCAGGAACCGCGCGCCCGCGCCGACCGTGCGGCCGGTGCGCGCCGCCAGCTGCGTCAACGCCAAGCCCGCGACCAGCGCGCCGATCCAGGCCAGCGCCGACGCGGCCAGCGGCGCGGTCCGCCCGGCCAGGCTCACCGGGTGCAGCACCTCCTGCTTCGGCGCTCCGGCCAGCGCGGACGCGGCGCCGGTCAGCGCCTGCTGGGCGACCTGCGTCCCGGCGGGGTTGACTGCGCCGGACGTCACGACCGTCGCGGACGGCCCCGGTCCGAGCTCCAATACGCCGTAGACCTGCTTGTCCTCCAGCAGCCGCCGCGCGCCGGCCGGGTCGGTGACGGTCCATTCGAGCTGGCCGCCGCCGTGCCCTGCGATGCGCTGCGCGACCTCGGCCGGGGCCGCGACGGCGACCGGGACGTGGTCCGGCGCGACGGTCGCCTGCGCCCCGAAGGTCAGGAACCCGAGCACCACCGCCACCAGCGCACCGGCCACGGCGGCGACCAGGGCGAGCGCCCCGGCGGGGCGCCGGACAGGACTGGTCATGACAGCCTCCATTTATTCGTCACCTGTTGAATTGATGCCCAAGGTACGACCGCGCCGCCCAGAAGTCAACGCGTGTTGAATAGTGGCGTCGGTAACCTCGACCCGTGACGAAGACGCGGCTGCTGCTCTGGGACATCGACCACACGCTGGTGGACTTCGCCGAACTGGGCTCGGCCTGGTACGCGGCCGCGTTCACCGCCGCGACCGGCGCGACCCTGCGCGTCCACCCGGTCTTCGGCGGCCGCACCGAGCTGGCGACGACGACCGAGCTGCTCACCGCGAACGGCGTCGAAGCTGCCCAGGAGACGATCGAGGCGCTCTTCGCGGCCCTGGTGGCGGAGTCGGAACGCGCGGCGCACCGCTTCGCGGCCGAAGCGCGCGTGCTGCCGGGCGCGGCCGAGGCGTTGACGGCGTTCGCCGGGCACGACGGCGTCGTCCAGTCGCTCGTCACCGGCAACCTGCCGGAGATCTCGCGGCACAAGCTCGCCGCGTTCGACCTGCTCGACCACCTCGACCTGGAGATCGGCGGGTACGGCACGCTTTCGGTGCACCGCCCGGACCTGGTGCCGCACGCGGTGGCGCTGGCCGCGGCCAAGCACGGCACGGAGTTCGACCCCGGCGCGGTCGTCGTCATCGGCGACACCCCGAACGACGTCCAGGCGGCCCTGCACCACGGCGCGGTCTCCGTCGCGGTGGCCACCGGCCGCTTCTCCGC
The DNA here is from genome assembly GCF_030264295.1 of Amycolatopsis nalaikhensis. Lineage (GTDB taxonomy): Bacteria > Actinomycetota > Actinomycetes > Mycobacteriales > Pseudonocardiaceae > Amycolatopsis > Amycolatopsis nalaikhensis. Next base: position 63,349 of record NZ_CP127173.1, read on the forward strand.
CGAGGAGCTGCGGGCGGCGGGCGCGCACACGGTCCTGCCCGATCTCGCCGACTTCGACGCCGTCCGGAGCGCGATCCTCGGGTAGGCCTGGTCCTCCGGTGGGGGTTTCCCCTCAGCCGAAAGGACGACTCCCCTAAGGGAAATCTCGTCCCGCCGCCCGATGTCCGCGCGGCCGCGACTCGCGAGACTTCCAGGCATGACCGAAGCAGGGGCGGCGGCCTTGCCCGCCGGAGGGGGACGCATCCGCGGGATGATCGCGGTGCTCAGGCGCAGACTGCCGTTCACCAGCGGTGTCACGCTCGCGATGCTGGTGCTGGCCGTCGCGACCGGCGCGTTGTGGAACGCCGCCGAAGACCGCGCGGCCTACCCGTTCATCGCCTACGGCCTGCCCTCGCTGGAGGAGGGCCGGTGGTGGACGATGCTCACCGGGCCGTTCTTCGCCGTCATCCCCTGGTACTACTTGCCGATGGTCGGCAGCTTCGCGCTCTTCGCGGGCTTCGCCGAGTGGCAGCTGGGGACGCGGCGCGCGATGGCCGTGACGATCGGCGGCCAGTTCGCCGCGGTGCTCGTCTCGACTCAGTTCCTCGCACTGTGCCGCAACTCCGGCTGGCTGTGGGCCGAGCGCGTCGCGGGCAGCCTCGACGTCGGGTTCTCCGGCGGCGCGCTCGCCGCGGTCGCCGTCGCCAGCGCGACGCTGCGGCCGCCGTGGAAGCTGCGGCTGCGGGCCGGGCTCTGCGTGTACGCCGGCGTCGCGATCGTCTACGTCGGCACGCTGGCCGACCTCGTGCACTTCTTCGCGCTGCTGCTGGCGATCCCGCTCGGGAACAAGCTGGTCGGCACGCGGCGGGCGGCGTCGGCCGGGCCGAACCCGCGTGAGTGGCGGCTGCTGGTCGTCGCGGGCCTGCTGCTGCTCACCATCGCCGAGTTCGTGATGGTCCTGGTGCCCGGCGACGGCCCGTTCGGCTCGACCGAAGGCGTGACGCTGTCGGCGCCCGAGCTGGCGGTGCTGGCGATCGTCGTGGTGCCGATGATCAACGGGCTGCGCAAGGGCAGCCGCGTCGCCTGGCGCTGGGCGGTCGCGCTGTCGGCTTTCGTGACGCTGCAAGGGCTCGTCGTCGTCACGTTCGCCGGGCTGGCCGACCTCTTCGGGGCGGACTACGACACCGACGGACTGGCGCTGTTCTTCGTGGACAATCTCTTGTGGACGGTCGAGCTGGTCGTGCTCATCGCCGCGCAGCACGCGTTCCGCGTGCCCTCGCGACGCCGGTTGCGCCGCCACGCACAGGGTCCGGGCCCGGCACTGGCCCGCACCCTGCTCGGGCGCCACGGCGGCAGCACGCTGTCGTGGATGACGACCTGGCCCCGCAACACCTACTTCGTCCGCGCGGACGGCCGCTCCTACCTCGCCTACCGGCGGCACGCGGGTGTCGCGGTCGCGCTCGGCGACCCGATCGCCCCGGACGGCACCGCGGCCGCCACGGTCACCGAGTTCACCGCGATGTGCGAGAACTCCGGCCTGGTGCCGTGCGTGTTCTCGGCGACGGAAGCGACTGTCGCGGCGACGCGCGAGCTGGGCTGGCAGCACGTCCAGGTGGCCGAGGACAACGTGCTCGACCTCGACGGCCTCGAGTTCCGCGGCAAGGCGTGGCAGGACGTCCGGTCGGCGCTGAACAAGGCCGCCAAGCAGGACATCGACTTCCGGCTGGTCCGCTTGGCCGACCAGCCGGAACCCATCCTCGCCCAGGTCCGGGCGCTGTCGGAGGAGTGGATGGCCGACAAGGCCATGCCGGAGATGGGCTTCACCCTCGGCGGCCTCGACGAGGCGATGGACCCGGCCACCCGCGTCGGGCTGGCGGTGGACGCCGAGGGCACGGTCCACGGCGTGACGTCGTGGCTGCCGGTGTACACGGGCGCGGGCAAGGTCGGCGGCTGGACGCTGGACGTCATGCGCCGCAGCGCGCACGGTTTCCGCCCGGTGATGGAGTTCCTGATCGCGTCGGCGTGCCTGGCGTTCCGAGACGAGGGCGCGCGGTTCGTGTCCCTGTCGGGTGCTCCGCTGGCCCGCAGCGGTGGCGACGCGCCCGGCCGCGTCGTCGACCGGGCGCTGGAATCACTGGGCCGCGTGATGGAGCCGTACTACGGATTCCGTTCGCTGCACGCGTTCAAGGCGAAGTTCCAGCCCCGGCACGTCCCGCTGTACCTGGCTTTCCGCGACGAAGCGGACCTGCCGCGGATCGGGCTGGCGCTGGGCCGGGCGTACCTGCCGGACGTGCGGCTGCGCGAGCTGGCGAAGCTGGTCAGTAGCTCTCGGGGACGCTGATCCGCTGCGGGAACCGGATCTTCCGGCGGGTGACGACGTTCTGGTCCTTCTCGATCAGCCTGCCGTCGGTCAGCCGGAGCCAGTGGCCGTCGCGCGAGTCGCTGAAGGCGAGCATGACGCCCGGGGTCATGTCCGGGCGTTGCCAGCCTTCGCGGATCGGCATCCGCCACTTCCCGGGCGGCAGGATGGCGAAGAGGTACTCGTCGTCTTCGATGGTGGGCCCGCGGTGCAGGGTGGACCCGGTCATCGGCAGGTGCCGCACGAGGTCGAACGAGACGACGACGTGGTTGACGGCCTCGGCGTTCGCGTTGGAGACGATCATGTAGCCCGCGATCGGCCGTCCGTCGGTGGCGCCGGGCTCGGCGCGTTCGATCCAGGCGGTGACCTTCGCGGCCTGCTCCTGCCGTTCCCGCAGGTCCCGCTTCCGCCGGTCGGCCTGCGCGACCCGGCCGTCCCGGATGGCGATCCACAACGCGACGACGACGGCCCCGATCGTCCCGACGCCCCCGGCCCACTGCCCGGTGGCACCCCACCAGTCCGGCTCCCGCGGCTGGACGAGCCACAGCCACGCTTTCCCGAGCAAGGGACCGAAGAGAAGCAGCACCCCCGCGACGGCCAGCACCCCGAACGCCCCGGCGCGGATCCGCCCGAGTGTTCTGTCCGCGTCATCACCACTCATGCGGGCAGCCTGCCGAATTCCGGGGCTCAGCGCGAGTACCCTGAGCCACCGGACCGGAGGAGGCGCGCGTGCCCGAGGGAACGGTCGGCAAGCTGTATTTCGGCCGCGACGACGCGGAACACGACTTCGCCGACGGTTTGCTGCGCGAGGGATTCCTGGTCACCAAGGCGTTCGAAGAGGTGTCGGCCGGGCACAAGAACCTCGTCATCGGCCGCAAGGGCACGGGCAAGAGCGCCATCTGCATGCGGTTGACGGCCGACGGTGGCACCTGCCTGATCACCCCGGACGACGCCGCGGGCGAAGAGCTTCGCCGCTTCGAGCTTCCAAGGGCTCACCGGCGCGACGGCGAAGTCGCTGATCTGGCGGTACGTTTTCGCCGTGCAGGCGGCCCGCCACCTCGTCGGCCACGCGAAAGCGGTGCACCACCGCCGGTTCTCGAAGCCGATCCGGGCGTTGCGCCGGTTCCTGGCCGAGAACGGCGAACTCGCCGAAACCAGTTTCTACGACCGGGTCCGGCACGGCGGCCGAGGACTGCAGACGACGCTGTCGCTCGAGGCGTTCGGCGTCAAGGCCGGCCTGGACCGCAAGGGCGGCGGTTCGGAAGGGGCCCGTGCCGCCAAGCAGCTCGACGTGCTCGAGGCCTGGGTCGCCCGCGGCTTCCAGGCGCTCGGCTGCACGGGGCACGACCCGCTGCTGGTGCTCGTCGACCAGCTGGAACAGGTCTGGTCGAGTGACCGCGAAAGCGACAACACCGTGATCGGGCTGCTGCTGGCCGCCAAACGCGCGGTCCAGACGTATGGCGGCGCCGTGCGGTGTGTGCTGTTCGTGCGTTCGGACATCTACGACGCGCTGCAGTTCGACGACGCGGACAAGTTCCACAGCGACGAACTCCGCCTCGAATGGACGCCGGAGAAGCTCGGCGAAGTCGCGCTGCTGCGGGCCCGCGCTTCCCTGGGCGAGCCGGTGTCGTCCGGGGAACTCTGGGGCGGGATCTTCCCCGCCCGGGTGCACGGCCAGCCGGCCGACGAGTACCTGTTCTCGCGCACGCTCCCCCGCCCGCGCGACGCCATCCAGTTCCTCAACCTCTGCCGCGACGCGGCCCACAGCCGCGGCGCGAAGCGGATCGCCGAGACCGACGTGGTCGGCGCGACGCTGCAGTTCTCCCAGTGGAAGCTGCTCGACCTCGCGAAGGAGTACCTGGTCACGGTCCCGTTCCTCGACCGGCTGTTCGTGCTCTTCCAGAACACCGGGTACGTGGTCATCCGCGGTGCCGTGGCGACGCGGCTCGCGCCGTTCACCCGAGCCCTGCACAGCCAGTTCCCGAGCTACAAGAACGCGCTGACCGCCGACGGAGTCGTGGAGGTGCTCTACCGCGTCGGGTTTCTCGGCGTGCTCCGGGAGACCGGCGTTTCGTACGCCGGTTCCGGGCAGCTGCCCCTGCAACCGCAGGAGAACGAGTTCCACATCCACCCCTGCTTCCGGCCCGCTCTCAACGCCGAGAACCCGACCGGTCTCACGCCGTTCGACGCGGCACCCCAGCTGCGTCGCTACTCCTACTCCTCGGACAACACCGGGGTGGTCGCCCAGATCGCCGGTGGTGAAGTGCGGTTCGGCCAGTCGCGGGACTTCGAGCTGCTGGATCTGCTCATCACGACCTGTCAACGGCTCCTGCGCACCCTCGCCCGCGCCCAGCTGCCGGGCGGAGCGCACAACCAGCTTTCCGAACAGCTGTCCGCCTTGGTCGCGCGGACGGTCGAGCTCCGCGCCGACCCCTGGCCGGGAGACCTGATCGAGTACGTCTCGAGGGCCGCGACGTACCTCGACGAACTGGCCCACCGGCTCGCCGAGTCCGGGCTCGGCACCGCGCGCGACGAAGGGATCGTCCGCGCGCTCGTCAGCTCGTCCGAGCTGCTGCACAACGAGATCGGCGGGCATTTCACCGGGTACGACGACTACTAGCGGTAGGTCGTGGGCGGCGGAGTCGTCGTGCTCCGGTCGGCCGCGGGCACGAACCGGTAGCTGCGCACGATCTTCTCGAGGTCTTCGCGGACCGAAGGGCCGGAGCGGTCGCTGTCCGCGTACGCCACGACGACACCCGACGCACCCGAGCCATCCCCGAACGCCATCGCAGCCACCAAGGCGTGCTTCGCCGCGCACTGCCCCGATTCCCCGGGGACGACCTCGGCGACGACGAACCGCGCCAGGATCTGCGTGCCGTCGGCCCGCGTGACCTGCGCGTCCGTGGCCGCGCCGAGCTGCGTTGTCCCGCCGTACGCGGCCGTCGCGACGTCCGTCGCCGCCTTGCGGGCCGCCGCCTCCGGGTCGGCCACGGGCTCCGTCGTGACGCCCGCGCCGCCCAGGCTGTCGCGGCCGCAGACGTCCTTGCCCAGGAACGCGCTCGTGATCAGCCTGACCTCGGGGTTGTCCCAGCCGTGCAGGGTGGTCGGGGCCGGTTCCCAGTTCGGCGGGACGTCGTAGGCGTACGAACCGTCCTTGCCCGCGACCGACTGCCAACCGGTCACCGCCGGGGGTACCGCCATCCGCGGCGATGGCGTCGACACCACCGGCTCGCGTGGGGTCGGCGTCGAGGACGCGTGGTGCGACCTGCCCACGCCCAGCGCGTTCAGCACCCCGGCGACCAGCGCGATGAACACCAGCCCGAACCACGGCGCCCGCCGCCACTTCAGCGGCTTCAGCCTCGGCTTCGGGCGGATGCGCTTGGGCTGGGCGCGCGGCGCGTCCGCGGGCTCGTAACCGCCGAACCCGCGGAGCGCCGCGTTGTCCTCGTACCCCGGCGTCGTGTCGTCACGACGGCGGAAGGGGCTCATCAGGACCGGACGAGCTTGACCAGGTGCTCGACGACGGCGTCGACCGCGATCTCCTCGCGCTCGCCCGACCGCCGGTCCTTGACCTCGACGACGCCGTTGGCCAGCCCGCGCCCGACCACCAGGATGGTCGGCACGCCGACCAGCTCGGCGTCGGCGAACTTGACACCAGGCGTCGCCTTGCGGTCGTCGAGGATGACCTCGATGCCCGCCGCGTCGAGCTCGGCGGCGATCTTCTCGGCGCCGGCCGCGACCGCCTCGTCCTTGCCCGCGATGACGATGTGCACGTCGAACGGCGACACCTCGCGCGGCCAGATCAGGCCGAGGTCGTCGTGGTTCTGCTCGGCGAGCACGCCGACCAGCCGCGAGACGCCGACGCCGTACGAACCCATCGTGATCCGGATCGGCTTCGAGTCCGGGCCGAGCGCGTCCAGCTCGAACGCGTCCGCGTACTTGCGGCCGAGCTGGAAGATGTGCCCGATCTCGATGCCGCGCGCGGCGACCAGGGTGCCCTGGCCGTCGGGCGACGCGTCGCCCTCGCGGACCTCGGCGGCCTCGATGGTGCCGTCCGGGGTGAAGTCGCGGCCCGCGAGCAGGTCGACGACGTGGTGGTCGACCTTGTCGGCCCCGGTGACCCAGGCGGTGCCGGGGACGATCCGGGGGTCGGCGAGGTAGCGCACGCCGTTGTCCTGCAGCGCCTTCGGGCCGATGTAGCCCTTGACCAGGAACGGGTTCTTCGCGAAGTCGGCCTCTTCGAGCAGCGCGACCTCGGCGGGCTCCAGCGACGCCTCGAGGCGCTTCATGTCCACTTCGCGGTCACCCGGGACCGCGACGCAGACCAGCTCCCACTCCTTCGCACCCGGCTGACGCGTCTTGAGCATGACGTTCTTCAGCGTGTCGGCAGCGGTGAAGGTGCGGCCCAGGTTCGCGTTGTTCAGGAAGTTGACCAGCGTCTCGATGGTCGGCGTGTTCGGCGTGTGGTGCACCTGCGCCTCGGGGCGGCCTTCGATCGGCTGCGCGGGCGGCGCGGGCGTCACGACGGCTTCGACGTTCGCCGCGTAGCCCGACTCGGTGCTGCGGACGTAGGTGTCCTCGCCCGTCTCGGCGACGGCGAGGAACTCTTCGGACGCCGAGCCGCCCATCGCGCCCGACGTCGCCTTGACCACGACGTACTCGAGGCCGAGCCGGTCGAACAGCTTCGTGTACGCCTCGCGGTGGGCCTGGTAGGAGCGCTCGAGGCCCTCGTCGTCCAGGTCGAAGGAGTACGAGTCCTTCATGACGAACTCGCGGCCGCGCAGGATGCCGGCGCGGGGCGCGCCTCGTCGCGGTACTTCGTCTGGATCTGGTACAGCGTGACCGGGTAGTCGCGGTACGAGCTGTACTCGCCCTTCACGGTGAGCGTGAAGAGCTCTTCGTGCGTCGGGCCGAGCAGGTAGTCGGCGCCCTTGCGGTCCTTCAGGCGGAACAGGCTGTCGCCGTACTCGGTCCAGCGGCCGGTGGCCTCGTAGGGCTCCTTCGGCAGCAACGCGGGGAACTGGATCTCCTGCGCGCCGATCTTGTTCATCTCGTCGCGCACGACGTTCTCGATCCGGCGCAGGACCCGCAGGCCCAGCGGCAGCCAGGAGTACCCGCCCGGGGCGACCCGGCGGACGTAGCCGGCGCGTACCAGGAGCCGGTGGCTCGGTACTTCGGCGTCCGCCGGATCCTCGCGCAACGTGCGAAGGAACAACGACGAAGTCCTGGTGATCACTGCGGGGCTCCCTGCTCCGGGCGGGTGTGAAAGTCCCGCTCAGGGTAGTCAATCCCCCCGCCGTGGCTCCAACGGGTTACTCGGCGGCCCGTTTTTGTCGGTGGTGACCGCTAGCGTTCGCGGCATGACAGTTCGCATGGCCATGGTCACGATCGACTGCGCGGATCCGCGCAGGCTGGCGGAGTTCTGGACGGCGGCGCTCGGTACGACCGTCGCCCAGGACTTCGGGGGCGAGTTCCTGTTCCTCGCCCCACCGGAGGGCGGGCTCTCGCTGGGGCTGCAGCGGGTGCCCGAGCCACGCGCGGGCAAGAACAGGGTCCACATCGACCTCGGGTCCGAAGACCGGGAACAGGAGGTGAAGAGACTGGTCGGGCTGGGCGCGACCGAGCTGGGCGAGCACGAGGTGCCCGGCTTCGCGTGGACGGTCCTGGCCGATCCGGAGGGCAACGAGTTCTGCGTCTCCGGGTCGCGGCACGAGTAGCCGCCGCGCGGGTGGCGCTCGGGTAGAAAGGCGGCATGAGCGCTCGCGTACTGCTGCCGTGGACCGACATCGAGGTGCCGGAGGGGATCGAGGCCGCGTTTTACGACGGTCTTGGCGCGCCTCCGCCGGACCTCGACGCCGTCGAGTTCTACGTGCTGCCGTACGACCGCGGGCCGGAGCCACCGAAGCTGATCAAGGAACTGCCCTCGTTGCGCGTGGTGCAGTCCCTGTCGGCCGGGGTGGAGACACTGGTCCCGCTGCTGCCCGGCGGCGTCCGCCTGGCCAACGGACGCGGCCTGCACGACCTGAGCGTCGCCGAGCACGCCCTCGCGCTGATCCACGCGGCCCAGCGTGACCTGCCCCGCTGGTTCACCCAGCAGACGCGCGGCGAGTGGGTCCGCGAGCACACGCGGTCGCTCGCGGACAGCCGGGTGCTGCTGGTCGGCTACGGCTCGATCGGGCAGGCGATCGAGCGGCAGCTGCTGGCGGCCGAGGCGGTCGTGACGCGGGTGGCGAGCCGGGCCCGGCCCGGCGACGCGGTGCACAGCGTCGCCGAGCTGCCCGGCCTGCTGCCCGCGGCCGACATCGTGGTGCTGGTCCTGCCCGACACCCCGGCGACGCGCGGCCTGCTCGGCGCCCCCGAGCTGGCCGCGCTTCCGGACGACGCCCTGGTCGTCAACGTCGGCCGCGGCACGGCGGTGCGGACGGAAGCCCTCCTGGCGGAGACGGCCAGTGGGCGGCTCCGCGCTGCCCTCGACGTGACGGACCCGGAGCCGCTGCCGAGCGACCATCCACTGTGGACGACGCCGGGCGTGGTCATCACCCCGCACATCGCGGGCGGGTCGGCCTCGTTCTATCCGCGCGCCAAGAAGCTCGCGGCCGAGCAGCTGCGGAGGTATGTGAAGGGAGAGGAACTGCTCAACCTCGTAGAACGGTGAGCGCGGCGGCCCACGCGGCGCGGGAGACGGTCAGGTGGCCGTGCTCCCGGGCCTTCGTGTCCCGGATGCCGACGGAGCGGTCAAGCCTGACCTCGACGCAGTTGGATTCGGCACCGCTGTAACTCGCCTTGCGCCAGATCTTGGTGCTCACGCCGAGGCCTCCCGGGCTATCGCGCGACCTCCCGAAGCCGGGTTCGGGTGTCGTCTTCACTCAGTGCCTTGCCAGCCAGGATCTTAGCCTGTTTCCGGTAGCTGCGAACGACACCATCCTCGTGGAGGAACGCGGTGGCATGCGAGTTTTCCAGGTGCACGATCGGCGGCAGCGAGGCGAATTCGTACAGGATGAAAGACCCCATCAGCCCGCGGTGGTAACCGATGTTCGCGGGCACGATCCGCAGTGAGATGTTCGGCCGCTCCATCATCGCGAGCAGGTGATCGACCTGGTCCGACATCACGTCGGGCCCGCCGATCTCCTCGCGGATCGCGATTTCGCCCACCAGCGCGATGAGCCGGACCGGATCCGTGCGGGTGAGCACCCGCTGCCGGTTCAACCGCGCGACCAACCTGGCGTCGGCCTGCGCCAGATCGATTTCCGAATTGCTCAGGATCGCCCGCGCGTAGTCCGGGGTCTGCAGGAGTCCCGGCACGATCGCGAGTTCCCAGTTGGTGATCGCCGTGGCTGTGCGCTCGTATTCGAGAATACCGGATAATGCGGGCGGGAGGTCGGCCGGGTTCGCGTCGAGCCAGTTGTCGTCCTTGGCTCGCTTCGCCAGGCGCATCAGGCGGTCGTAGGTCGCGTCGTCGACCCGCATCGCCCCGAGCAGGCGCGCGATGTCTTCCGGGCGGGGAACCCGTTGTCCCTTCTCCCACGCCGACAACAACTGCGGCAGGATTCCCACCATCCGCGCGAGTTCGCGAAGTCCTTTACCGCGTGCTTCGCGTACTTCGCGCAGCGAAGCGGCCAATGCTCTCGCACCCGGGGACGCGGAATTCGGCTTCATGAGGCGATGGTACGAACACCGTCCATTCCCCGATCGGCGGTGGGCCGTCCCATTTTCAGGACAGGACGTAAACGTGCCATTCGTCGTCGACGCGATATCCGCACCGCTCGTACACGCCCAGTGCGCGGGTGGCGTTGTCGACGTCGACGTTCAGGGCCGATCGGTCGAATCCCGCCGCCTTCGCCGCTTTCAGCGTGTGACCGAGCAGGCCCGACGCCACGCCGCGGCCGCGCAACGCCGTCCGCGTTCCCACCCAGCTGGCGTAGTGCTCGCGGATGCCCGTCACCGCGGCCTCCGACGCGTAGAAGTGGCTCAGCACGAATGCCAGCACCTTGTCGCCGTCGAGGATGAGGTACGACAGGTCCGGGCGGAAGTCCTTCGAGCCCGTCACGAGGTGACGCCAGGCGGCCGGCTCGTAGACCGTACTGCCCCAGTGGTCGGCGAAGGTGTCGTTGCGGGCGTCGAGCACCGCGAGGTCGTACTTGAAGTCGAACGGCACCACCTCGAACCCCTCGGGCAGGGGCGGCTGCGCCGGCAGCGGGTCGAGGCCGACGCGCATGGTCACCATTGTCCGCGCGTGGCGGTACCCCGCGTCGGCGAGGACGCCCGCGATCCAGCGCTCGTTCTGGTGCTGGCTGTGGTGCAGCTCGAGCGGGGCGTCCGGGAAGGCGCGCTCGTGGACTTCGCGGGCCGTGCGCGCGAACCACTCGATCAGGTGAGCGCCGACTGCGTCGGTCCGGTGGTCCGGGTGGACCACGGACTGGATCCGGACCATGTGCACCGGATTGGCGGCGTCCCGGCGGCGGATGAGGGCGTAGCCGACCAGCCGGTCGCCCGCCCAGGCACCGACCGTGGCGCGGGGAAGGTCGACGTTCGGCGCTTCCAGCTCTTCCCGAAGGTCCTCGTCGGTGAAGTGGTCGCCCGTGCGGTCGACCTCCTCGGCGGCCGCGTACAGCCGGGTGAGCTCCGGGACGTCGTCGAGGGTCAACGGGCGCCAGGTCAGGTCCATGCCGGGAGGCTAGGCCGGGCGGCACGGACCGCGCACCCCGATTTACGCTCAGGGGGTGCTGGTGCTCCTGCCCCCTTCCGAGACCAAGGCCGACGGCGGCCGCGGCGGTCCGCTCGACCTCGACGCCCTGTCGTTCCCCGAGCTGAACCCGACGCGCGCGAAGCTCGCCGACGCGCTCGCCGACCTGGCCACCGACGTCCCGGCGAGCATCGAGGCGCTGGGCATCACCGAGCGTCAGACCGGCGAGGTCGCGCGCAACGCGGCGCTGTGGACGTCGCCGACGATGCCCGCGCTGCGCCGCTACACGGGCGTCCTCTACGACGCGCTGGACGTCAAGAGCTTCACGCGGGCCGGGCTGGAGAAGGCGCACCGGCGGCTGGCGGTGACGTCGTCGCTGTTCGGCGTCGTGTCGGCGACGGACCCGATCCCGGCGTACCGGCTTTCGGGAGGGAACGCGCTGCCGTCGATCGGGACCGTGCGCGGCCTCTGGAAGCCGGTGCTCGAGCCGGTGCTGCGGCAGGTGGAGGGCCTGGTCGTCGACCTGCGCTCGGGCACGTACTCGGCGTTCGCGAAGCTGCGCCCGGACGCCGTGGTGGTCCGGGTGGTGACGGAGAACGACAAGGGCGAGCGCGTGACCGTCAGCCACTTCAACAAGGCGTACAAGGGCCGGCTGGCGCGGGTGCTGGCGACGACCCGCGCCGAACCGTCCACAGTGGACCAGCTGGCCAAGGTGATCCGCCGTGCGGGCCTGACGGTCGAGCGCACCGGCGAGCACGCGCTCGACCTCGTGACCGAAGGCTGACCGCGCCCGCTCAGAAGCGGTCCGGGGCGAACGGGCTCAGGTCGAAGCCCGGGTCCTCCCCCAGCGCGACCTCGGCGATGAGCTTCCCCGCGAAGGGCGCGTTCGTCAGCCCACCGGCGCCGAAGCCCGTCGAGACCGCCAGCCCCGGGCGTAGCCGCCCCAGGATCGGCAAGCCGTCCGGCGTGCCCGGGCGGAAGCCCACACGTGTCTCCGCCAGCGTCGCGTCGGCCAGCCCCGGCGCCACCGTCAGCGCGTTGTCCAGCACCTCGCGCTGACCCGCCGCCGTCACGCGGTAGTCGAAGCCCGCCTCCGCCTCGCGGGTCGCGCCCGCCACCACCCGGCCGCCGCCGAAGGCCAGCAGGTAGTGGCTCGTGCGCGGCAGGACCACCGGCCACGCCGCCGTTTCCGTGTCCGGCAGGTCGAAGTGGCTGATCTGGCCGCGGTGGGGCGTCACCGGCAGGTCGATCCCCAGCGGCGCCAGCAGCTCGCGGCTCCACGCGCCCGCCGCCACCACGACGCTGTCGGCCTCCAGCGGGCCGGAGGGGGCCACGACCGTGCCGTCGGCGCGGAACGCGACCTCGCCCTCGACGAACTTCGCGCCCCGGCGCTCGGCGCCCGTCAGGAAGGCGGCGCGCAGGAGGTGCCCGTCGACGCGGCCCGCGCCCGCCAGGTGCACCGCGCCCAGCCCTGGCGCCAGCGCCGGGAACAGCTCGCGGGCCTGGGCCGGGTCGAGCCGCCGGATCTCGCCGATCTCCGGCGCGTCCGCGGCTCGCCGGGTCAGCCGCTCCTCCGCCTCGGCCAGCTCGGCTTCGTCGGCGGAGACGATCATCCCGCCGACGACCTCGAACGACGACCCCGGCAGCTCTTCGGTGAACTCGCGGTAGTAGCGGCCGGCGGCCGCCGCGAGCGGGTACACGGCGTCCTCCCAGCGGGACGTCCACGGGCTGACGATCCCCGCGCCCGCCTCGGTGGCCGTCCCCGGGCGGGCCGCGTCCGCCACCACCACCTCCGCGCCCCGGCCCGCCAGGTGCCAGGCCGTCGCCGCGCCGCCGATTCCGCTTCCGATCACGAGCACTCGCATGTCCCCCACCCTGCCCGAAAGTGCCGCGCCCGGGCCAACGACATTGCGCCGCGGGCCCGGCCGGTCGGTCGTATGCTGCGCGCCATGCCGAGCCGTGCCGAGCGGTATGTCGCCCATCTCGACACCCTGACCGGGACCACCGAGCCCCGGCTGCAGCCGATCGCGTCGACCCATCCCGGGCTCGACGACGTCATCGCCTTCGTCTACGCCGACGAGCCCGAGCCGCGCTACCTGACCGGCGCGACCTACGGCCTCTCGCTCGCCGAGCACCCCGACTGGCACGGCATGAAACCGGAGCTGTGGATCAGTGTCCGCTCCGACGACCCGATCTGGGCGCTCGCCATCGGCTACCTCGCCGAGCAGCTGCGCGGCACGTGCCCGTTCGTCTGGGGCGACACGATCGACTTCGGCGAGCCGATCGCGCCGGAGTCCGCCATGACCGCGTTCGCCGTCTCGGCGCCCGCGGGGCTCGACGCGCACCAGTACACGCTGATCGACGTCGGCGGCGCGCCGATCAGCATCGCCGGCTGCTACCCCGTGCACGACACCGAGCGGAAGTACATCCGCGAGCACGGCATCGACGCGTTCTGGCAGCTGGACTGGGACCTCTACGACGTCCGCCGCCCGCCGGTGGTCTGATACGCGGCCGTCGCGAGTGCCGCGAACGACCGGACCAGCGGCGTCTCCCGCTTCCACGCGACGACCACCGGGCTCGGCGCCAGGTCGGTGACCGGGACGACGGCCAGCCCGTCCGGCGGCCGGTGCCCGAGCGGCATCAGCCCGACGGTGCCGTTCCAGAGGACGGCCTGCAGGCACTCCTGCACGGCCCGCACGACGGGCCCTTCGCGCGGCTCGCCGCCGTGCCAGTACGCCTGCCAGGCCGGGTCGGTGCCGTCCGGGAACCGGAACCAGCGCCGCCCGGCGAGGTCGGCCAGTGCCAGGTTTGCCCGTCCGGCCAACGGGTCGTCGGCGCGCAGCACCGCGCCCACCGGGTCGGCGCGCAGCTCGTGGACCGTCAGGCCGGTCGCGTCGAACGGCCCGCGCGTCAGGGCGACGTCGACGGCTCCGGCGCGCAGCCCGCAGGTCGGGTCGGTCAGGTCCGTGTCGCGGACGCGGACTTCGACGTCCGGGTGCTTTTCGCGGTAGGCGTCGGCGAGCCGCGTCGCACCCGGGTCGGCACTGTCGCCGAGGATGCCGACGGTCAGCGTCGCGGCACCCGCGACACGCACCCGCGCCCGCTCGGCCTGGTCGAGCAGCGCCCGCGCCTCGTCCAGCAGGGCCGCCCCGGCCGCGGTGAGCGTGACGCCGGTGGCCGACCGCACGAGCAGGACGGCGCCGACGTCGGCTTCGAGCTGCTTGATCGCGCGGCTCAGCGGCGGCTGGCTCATGTGCAGCCGCGCGGCGGCCCGGCCGAAGTGGAGTTCTTCGGCGACGGCCACGAAGTACCGCAACGTGCGTAGCTCCATGACCGGCGACGATAGGCGCCCGGTATCGGTGCCACGCGATCGGTCTTGGACGGCCCGCGCGTCCCGGCGGTGGAATCGGGGCATGACCGAACTGACCGATCCCGCCGTGCGCGTCACCGCCGCCGAGGAGATCGCCCCGGACCTGCTGGTGATCCCGAACCGCCGCGTCGACCTGGTGCCCAACATCGGTGTCGTCGGGGGCACGGAGGCCGTCCTCGTCGTCGACACGGGCATCGGCACCGCGAACGCGTCGGAGGTGCTCGCCTTCGCGGCCGAAGTGGCGAAAGGCCGGCGCCTGTACCTGACGACGACGCACTTCCACCCCGAGCACGCGTTCGGCGCGCAGGTGTTCGCCGGGGAAGCCACCTACCTCGTCAACCGCGCCCAAGCGACCGACCTGGCCACGAAAGGCCCGGGCTACCTGGAGATGTTCCGCGGCCTCGGCGAGGTGATCGTCCGGCGGCTCGAGGGCGTGCGGATCCCGGAGCCCGACGTCGTCTACGACGGCGCGTACGACCTAGACCTCGGCGGCCGGACGGTCCGGCTGCGCCCGACGGGCCGCGGCCACACCCGTGGCGACCAGGTGATCGAGGTGCCGGACGCGGGTGTGCTCTTCACCGGCGACCTGGCCGAAACGGGGCAGTTCGCGATCTTCCCGTGGTTCCCGCCGCACGACACGGACGTCTCGGGCACGGGCTGGCTCGCGGTCCTCGACGGCCTGGCCGCCGCGCAGCCCCGGACCGTGGTGCCCGGCCACGGCGAGATCGGCGGCGTCCGGGTGCTCACCGACGTCCGCGACTACCTGCGCGAGCTGCGCGACGAGACGTGGCGGCGGCGGGACTCCGCGATGGCCCGCGACGAGATCGTCGCCGAGGTCCGGGCGGTGCTGCTGGAACGCCACCCGGAGTGGCCGGGCCAGGAGTGGATCGAGCCGGCCGTCGGCTGCCTGTGCGCCGAGCACGGCTGAGGCGCGGTCACGGCGCGGCGAGCCACTCGACGATCGCGCGGGAGATGGCACCGTCCGCGCGTTCGTCGTAGCCCTCGAAGCACGGCATCGAGTTCGCCTCCAGGAAGAACCACTCGCCGGTGGCGCGGTCGATCTTGAAGTCGACACCCAGCAGCGGGACGCCGCAGTGCCCGGTGAGCCGCGCGCAGCCTTCGGTGATCTCCCGCGGCGGGACCAGCGGCCGGTAGTCGTTGCCCCCGCGGACGGTCCGGTAGTCGAGCGCCGGGGAGTCGATCAGCTCGCCGAAGCAGCGGTCACCGACCACGTGGACTCGCACGTCCGGGCCGCTGATTCGTTCCTGGAACAACACCGGCAGGTGGACCAGCCGCGGCAGGCGGGACTCGTGGTGCGGCTCGAAGACCGTCGCCCACGTCTTCGTGGCGCTGGCACCCTTGAAGATCGCGCCGCCACGGCAGCCGCGGACGAACCCGAGCGCCTCTGCGGGGTCGGAGGTGAGGCAGGTTTCGGGCACCCGCCAGCCGCCGACCTCGCCGAGGGCGACGGCGTGCAGCACCTTCGTGAACCCGGACGCCTCGCGCAGCGGCGGGTTCATCACCTTGCCGGGCACGAACTCCAGGATCCGCGCCAGCGCCTCGGTCTGGCCCGCCGACGCCGCCGCGAGTCCGGCCGACGGCGCGCCGGAAGCGACATCCACCAAACGGCACCAGATGGCCGGGAAGTCGCCGACGCGGACCGTCTCGTCGCCGACGGACAGGACCGTGTCTTCGAGGCTGCCCAACGGAATCCGGACGCGGCCGCGAAGCGCCAGTGACGGCAGGTCGACCGGCCGGACCGCGATCCCGGCCGCGTGCACCGCCCGCAGCCCGGCCGTGAACGTCGGGTCGGCGGCGAGCCCGAGCGCGAGGATCACGACGCGAGCCGGCGCAGGAGAGCCGCGTAGACCTCGTCCTCCCGGTCCGCGAACAGGCGGTGGCCCGGCCAGCACGAGACGTCGACGAGCCGGAGCGCCCGCTCCCCCGGCTCGACGGTGAAGTCGGCGAACTCCACCCCTCGCCGCCGCAGCCACGCGACGATCGGCGCCACCCCGTCGAGCCGCACCCCGTCCGCCGCGAAGACTTCGGCTCCGGCCAGCACGACCCGGCGGGAGCGAGCCGGGTCGCGGTCGGTGATCCGCACGACTTCGCACCGCTCGCGGGGCTCACCGGCGTCGACGACCGTCCACTCGGGAATCCGGTAGACCTCCCGGCCGGGCGCCGACCCGTCGTTGAGGATCACCGTGTGCGGAGGTTCGACCACCCCGGCCGCGACCGGTTCGAGAGGGTCGAGGCGCGCGACGAACCCGTGCTCCGACGGCCGGTTGACCACCGGTCCCGGCCACAGCGCGACGGCCGATCAGAAGGCCGCGTAGGTTTCCGCGGCGGCGAAGGCGCGGTCCGGGTCGTCGCCCCAGCCGCCGATGCCGCGGTTGAGGACGCCGCTCACCTCGGCACCGTCGACCGTCAGCCGCACGCGGCAGACCCGGTCGCGGCTCACGTGCACCGACACCCCGACCCGGCCGAACTCGTGCGCGACCACGGCCGGAACGCCGTGCGCCGCGGCGAACCCGGCGAACCGGGCCGCCGTCTCGTCCGAGTCCGGCGCGATGACCAGGAGCGTCACCGCCGCGAGGTTTCCCACGCTTCGAGCGCGGCCGCGACCTGCCAGGCCGTCTTCGCCAGGTCCGCGACCACCGCGGGCCGGGCCTCGGGCGGGATGAACGGCTCGGGATCGCGGTCAGCGGAATCGGGCGGCATACCGTTCCATCATTTCCGACGTCTCGGAGTTCTCGCTCGTTTCCGTCGTTTCGGAACGCTCCGAGGTCTCGCTCCCTTCCGTGCCTTCGCTGTATTCGGATCCCTCGGATCCGTGCTGCGACACTTCGGGGATTCCGGTCGGCCGGGTCATGGCGACGTAGCTCGCCACGCGCCGCCTGATTTCGAGCGGGAAATCCGTGAATGAACCGTCTTCGCTCATCTGACCCCTCCGCGGCCGCGCCCTCGCCACTGCGGTTTCATGGGAGCACCCCGCCGATCCGGCTGTCAACGCCGTCGCCCGCGGAATACCTGCTTGGGGCAGCGTGATCAATTCCGGAAATGATCGGAAAACAATTCACTCACTCGGTGCCGCGAAGTACCGCCATCGCCGCGTTGTGGCCGGGGATGCCGCTGACACCACCTCCTCGCACCGCTCCCGCGCCGCACAGCAGAACGCGTGCGTGCGCCGTTTCGACGCCCCACCGGCCCGCCTCCTCCGGTACCGAGGCGAACGGCCAGGACAGGTCCCGGTGGAAGATGTGCCCGGCGGGCAGGCCGAGCTCGGCTTCCAGGTCCAGGGGTGTCTTGGCCTCCACGCAGGGTTTCCCGTCCGGCGCCGTCAGCAGGCAGTCCTCGATCGGCTCGGCCAGCACGCTGTTCAGCGAAGCCAGCGTCGCGCGCAACGCCGCTTCGCGCGCCTCTTCGTTTCGCCCCTCGAAGAGCCGCGCGGGCATGTGCAGGCCGAACAACGTCAACGTCTGCACGCCGGCCGCGCGCTCGGCCGGGCCGAGGATCGACGGGTCCGTCAGCGAATGGCAGTAGATCTCGCACGGCGGCAGCGTGGGGATCTTCCCCGCCGCCTCGCGGTAAGCCGTCTCCAGCTGTGCGTACGTCTCGTTGACGTGGAACGTGCCGCCGAACGCGTCGACCGGGTCGACGTCCGGGTCGCGCAGCCTCGGCAGCCGCGAGAGCACCATGTTGACCTTCAGCTGCGCGCCTTCCGGCCGCTCCGGCGGCTCTTCACCGAGCAGCCGCGCCAGGGTCTCCGGCGCGACGTTCGCCAGGACGTGCCCGCCGCGCACGACGTGTTCGGCGTCGTCGCGGCGGTAGCGCACCTCGCCGTCCGGGTCGATCGACAGCACCTCCGCGCCGGTCACCAGGCGCGCGCCGGCCGCCGAGGCCACCGCGGCCAGCGAACCGGTGACCGCGCCCATGCCGCCGACCGGCACGTCCCAGTCGCCCGTGCCGTTGCCGATCACGTGGTAGAGCAGGCAGCGGTTCTGCCGCAGGTCCGCACCGCCCGCCGCGGCGAACGTACCGATCAGCGCGTCGGTGAGCAGCACGCCGCGCACGGTGTCGTCGCCGAACCAGTCCTCGAGCGTCTCGCCGATCGGCCGCTCGAACAGCCGCGTCCACGCCTCGGCGTCGCCGACCCTGCTGCAGAAGTCCACTTCGGACAGCAACGGTTCGGTGAGCGTGCCGAAGACGCGCTCGGCGACGCGGCCGGTCAGCTCGGAGAACCGCCGCCAGGCCGCGAAGTCCCCGCCGGACCCGGTGATCGCGCGGAACGACGCCGCCGTCCGCGCGTCGTCGCCCGTGTCGACAAGGAGACCCGAGCCGCCCGCCGGGGTGTAGGACGACATCCGGCGCCGCCGCAGCCGGACGTCGAGGCCGAGGTCGGCGACGATCTTCTTCGGCAGCAGGCTGACCAGGTACGAGTAGCGCGAGAGCCGGACGTCGACACCCTCGAACGCCCGGAACGACACGGCCGCGCCGCCGGTCTCCCCGCGCCGCTCCAGCACGAGCACCGACCGGCCCGCCCGCGCCAGGTACGCGGCCGCCACGAGCCCGTTGTGCCCGCCGCCGACGACCACGACGTCGTACGCGTCCATCCACCCTCCTCGGTTCCGCCTGCTCGTTCATCGTGGCCAGGGCGGTGCGGGGAATTCAAGGAAAGGGCGCGAACGGTCCGTTCGCGCTATTCGGTTGCGCGGAGCGTGACGACTCCGGCAAGCTGAGCGGACCCGGCAGGGAGCCGGTGCGGAGTGAACGGGAGGTGCCTGTCGTGATGACTGTCCGGGCCCTTTCGCGCCCTCACCCACCCGCCCCCCGAGGCTGACCACGCGCCCGGTGGGGCATCCCTGACCAAGGAGAAACCCACCAGTGCGCCAGCACGACTTCGACGACTTCGACCTGTTCGACCAGCAGCCTTCGCGACGCCGCACGAGCCGTCGCGCGCGGTTCGACGACGAACCCGAGCCCACCCGCGGCGGACGGCTCACCGAAGGCGAACGCGTCCGCCTCGCGAAACTGCGCGACGACGCTTATACGGAAACCCAGCTCCCGGACGGCGCCGACCGCTGGTCCACCTGGGACGACGCCGAGCACGGCCCGCTGCCCCGGCCGGACTGGGTCGTCACCGAGCTCGCCGCGGTCGACACCGACCTCGGCGTCCTCAAGACCGGCAAGGAGGCCGACGTCCACCTGCTGCGGCGCGGCCTGCCCGGCACCGACGGTGTGCTGCTCGCCGCCAAGCGCTACCGCAGCGACGAGCACAAGCTGTTCCACCGCGACGCGGGCTACCTCGAAGGGCGGCGGATGCGCCGCTCCCGCGAGATGCGTGCGATCGAGCACCGCACGTCGTTCGGCCGCAACCTCATCGCCGAACAGTGGGCGGTCGCCGAGTTCGCCGCCTTGAGTCGCTTGTGGACACTCGGCGCGCCGGTGCCGTACCCGGTGCAGCGCAGCGGGACCGAGCTGCTGCTCGAGTTCCTCGGCGAGGACGACGGGACGGCTGCGCCGCGGCTGGCCCAGGTCCGCCCGGACCCGGACGAGCTGAAGGACCTGTGGTTCCAGGCCACCGCGGCCCTCGAGCTGCTCGCCTCGGAAGGGCTCGCGCACGGTGACCTCTCCGCGTACAACCTGCTCGTGCACCGCGGCAGGCTGATGGTCATCGACCTGCCGCAGGTGGTCGACGTCGTCGCCAACCCC
The DNA here is from genome assembly GCF_030264295.1 of Amycolatopsis nalaikhensis. Classification (GTDB taxonomy): domain Bacteria; phylum Actinomycetota; class Actinomycetes; order Mycobacteriales; family Pseudonocardiaceae; genus Amycolatopsis; species Amycolatopsis nalaikhensis. The sequence continues at coordinate 83,452 of NZ_CP127173.1, forward strand.
GGCGGCGTCGAGTTCCTGGCCCGCGACGTGCGCAACCTGGCGGGCTGGTTCCACGGCCGCGGGCTCGGCGAGCACGTCACGAACACCGGGGAGCTGCTGGCGGAACTCGTCTCCGCCGCCGGGCTCACGTAGGAATCCGGAGCGGCGTCGCGGATGTGGCACGGAACACGTCTGCGACGCCGCCCACAACGGGTTACCTCGATGCGAAGGACCAGGACTCCCTCAGGTACTATCGATACAGACCGCAACCGGCGGCGTGGATGTAGTTGGTGTCCGTCGCCTCCAAAGCCACCGAATGGCTCGCGGTGATCCGCAACCCCCAAGCGGCGCGCAGTGTCGGAAAGCGCAAGACACGGTGTGCCGGGTCCGTCCCTGTGAACGCCCATCGCACACCATCTTGCCCTGCCTGCGCGCGGGCAGCCCGGGCCTCCCTTGTGACGAACCACGTCCGAGAGGCATTTGTGACAGTCACGTTCAACTCCGGCCACTCCTCGACGTCCGCTCGCGCGGGCCGTCCCGACCGCAAGCCGCGCACCCGCCCGGCCGGTGGGGACATGCTGCGCGACGACGCCGTCGAACTCGTGGCCACCAAGACCTTCGCCGAGCTGGGCCTGCCGGAGCCGCTGCTCCGCGCCCTGGCCGACGCGGGCATCAACAGCCCCTTCCCGATCCAGTCCGCGACCATCCCGGACGCGCTGGCCGGCCGCGACGTGCTGGGCCGCGCCCAGACCGGCTCCGGCAAGACCCTCGCCTTCGGCCTGGCCATGCTGGCCCGGCTCGACGGTGGCAAGGCCCGCCCGAAGCGCCCCCGCGCGCTGATCCTCGTCCCGACCCGCGAGCTGGCCATGCAGGTCGCCGACTCGCTGACCCCGCTGGCCAAGTCGCTCGGCCTGTGGTGCCGCACCGCCGTCGGCGGCATGGCCTTCGCCCGCCAGGCGGACGCCCTGTCCCGCGGCGTCGACCTGCTGATCGCCACCCCCGGCCGGCTGTCGGACCACGTCCGCCAGGGCACCGCGCACCTGGGCGACTGCAACTTCATCGCCCTCGACGAGGCCGACCAGATGGCGGACATGGGCTTCATGCCGCAGGTCCGCGAGATCATGGACCTGACCCCGCCGGGTGGCCAGCGGCTGCTGTTCTCCGCGACCCTCGACGGTGACGTCAACCGCCTGGTCAAGCAGTACCTGACCGACCCGGTCACGCACTCGGTCGCGCCGTCGACCGCGAGCGTCACGACCATGGACCACCACGTGCTCCAGGTCTCGCACCAGGACAAGCAGGACGTCATCACCCAGATCGGCGCCCGTGACGGCCGCACGATCATGTTCGTCCGCACCAAGCACCACGTCGACCGCCTCACCGAGCGGCTGCGCGAGCAGGGCGTCCACGCGGCGGCGCTGCACGGCGGCAAGACGCAGGGGCAGCGCAACCGCGTCCTCGCCGACTTCAAGGAAGGCCACACCCCGGTGCTGGTCGCCACGGACGTCGCCGCGCGCGGTATCCACGTCGACGACATCTCGCTGGTGCTGCACGTCGACCCGGCGGCCGACCACAAGGACTACCTGCACCGCGCGGGCCGCACGGCGCGCGCCGGGGCGTCCGGCGTGGTCGTCACGCTGGCCACGCACGACCAGCGCCGGATGGTCCGCCGCCTGACCGACCGCGCCGGCGTGCGCGCGGAGTCGACGACGGTCCGCCCGGGCGACGCCGAGCTGTCCCGCATCACCGGCGCCAAGGAGCCCAGCGGCGAGCCGGTCGTCGAGCGTCGGCGCGAGAACCCGCGTCGCAGCGGTGGCTTCCGCGGCGACCGCGGCTTCGGCGGCTCGAGCCGCGGTGGCGACCGCGGCGGCTACGGCCGCGGCGAGCGCACCTACGGCGACCGTGACCGCGGCGGCGAGCGCGGGGGTGACCGTGGCGGCTACCGCGGTGGCGACCGCGAAGGCCGTCCCGGCGGCTTCGGCGGCCGCGGCCGTCAGCCCCGCACGGGCAACGGCGGTGGCTACGGCCGCCCGAGCCGTGGCCCGCGTCGCGGCTACGACAGCTGAGTTTTCCCTTCGGGAGCCCCGGACCGGCGGTCCGGGGCTTCCGGCGTTTCCGGGCCCTGGGTCACGGTGACGCCGACCGCGGATGCGAGACTGCGGGACGTGACTACGCCGCCGACGCCCCCGCCCGATGAGGTTTTCGACTGGCTCGACACCGAGGCGGAGAAGCGTGCGAACGCGGGGCTCGTGCGGCAGCTGCGGCCGCGGCCCGCGCAGGCGGACGAGCTGGACCTGGCGGGCAACGACTACCTGGGGCTGGCCCGCGACAAGCGCGTCGCCGGGGCCGCCGCGGCCGCCGCACTGCGCTGGGGCGCGGGCTCGACCGGGTCCAGGCTGGTCACCGGGTCGACGGAGCTGCACACCGAGCTGGAGCTGGAGCTTCGCCCGGTTCTGCGGCACGCAGGCGGCACTGGTGTTTTCTTCGGGCTTCGCGGCGAACCTCGGCGCGGTGACCGCGTTGTCGGGTGCCGAAGCCGCGATCGTCACCGACAAGTACATCCACGCGTCCCTGATCGAGGGCTGCCGCCTGTCGCGGTCGGACGTCGCGGCGGTCGCGCACGCGACGCCGTCGGCGATCAAGCACGCGCTGGCGACCCGGCGCAAGCCGCGCGCGCTCGTGGTGACTGACTCGGTGTTCTCGGTCGACGGCGACCTGGCCCCGCTCGGCGAACTGGCCGGGATCTGCCGTGCGCACGGCGCGGCGCTGCTCGTGGACGACGCGCACGGGTTCGGCGTGCTGGGTGAAGGCGGCCGCGGCGCGGCGCACGCGGCCGGGCTGTCCGGCGCGCCCGACGTCGTCACGACGGTGACGCTCTCGAAGTCGCTCGGCGCTCAGGGCGGGGCGGTGCTGGGGCCGCGTCGCGTGATCAAGCACCTCGTGGACACCGCGCGCAGCTTCATCTTCGACACGGCGTTGGCGCCCGCGAGCGCCGCCGCGGCGCTGGCCGCGTTGCACGCGCTGAAGGAAGAGCCGGGCCTGGCGGAGAAGGTGCTGGAGAACGCGGGCAACCTGGCGATGTCGTTGAAGGCGGCGGGGCTGAAGGCGAGCATGCCGGACGCCGCCGTGATTTCGGTGCAGGCGCCGTCGGCGCAGACGGCCGCGGCCTGGGCGGCGGCGTGCGCGGAGCAGGGCATCCGCGTCGGGTGCTTCCGGCCACCGTCGGTGCCGGACGGCATTTCGCGCCTGCGCCTGACCGCGCGGGCCGACCTCACGGAGTCCGATGTGGACCGTGCGGTGAAGGTGATCACGGCGACCGCCCCGCGCGGCGCCGCGAACTAGCCGGGCAGGCGGCGCATCCGGATGTGCGGGATGCCGTCGTCGTCGGTGTACTCCGCGCCTTCCGCGACGAAGCCGTAGCGGGCGTAGAAGTCCTGGACGTACGTCTGCGCGTCGAGCACGTACTCCCCCGGCACCGTCAACGCCGCCTCCATCAGCCGGGCCGCCAGACCCTGGCCGCGCGCGGACGCCGCCGTCACGACCCGGCCGATGCGGCGAATGCCACCGGGGTCGAGCAGCACGCGCAAGTACGACGTGACACCGCTGTCGCCCTCGAACCACAGGTGCCGCGTGTCCGGCAGCAGGTCCCGGCCGTCCAGCTCGGGGTACGCGGCTTTCTGTTCCACCACGAACACGTCCACGCGCAGGCGGAGGATGTCGTGGAGCTGCGCGGCGGTCAGCTCGGGACCGGTCGCGTCGTGCAGGGTCGGCATACCCCTGCTTACCACGCTCAGGGGAACAGGGTGCGCGGCTTCGCCTGGGCCTCGATGTCGTCGACGTATTCCGAGACCCGCGTGTAGACGCCCGGCTTGCCCGCCTTGCCGCAGCCGTCGCCGAAGGACACGATGCCGATCAGCGTGTCACCCACGACCAGGGGGCCGCCGGAGTCGCCCTGGCACGCGTCGATGCCGCCCTCGCGGTAGCCCGCGCACACCATGGTCTTCTGGTCGTAGACGTCGTAGTCCGACCGGCATTCGCTGTCCGAGACCACCGGGACCTGGGCACTGCGCAGGTAGTCGGAGCGGGCGCCGCCGTCGGCGACGCGGCCCCAGCCGAGCACCGTCGCTTCGGTGCCTTCGCTGTACAGCCGCGCGTCCGCGTTGCCGGGCAGCTTCGCGGGCCGGTAGTCGAACTGGCCGCGGACGGTCAGCACCGCGACGTCGCCGCCCCGCGTCGGGTCGCTGTAGCTCTTGTCGATCCAGACCTTCGACACGCCCAGCACCTGGCCGTCGTCGGTGCGCTTGTCCTCGCGGCCGGCCACCACGCGGATGTCCTGCTTGGACACCGCCTTCGCGCAGTGGGCCGCCGTCGCGACCGCCGTCGAGCTGACGATCACCGCGCCGCAGAACTGGTTCCCGCCGCCGTCGGTCAGGAAGACCGCGTACGGGTGGTCGGACAAGGACGCCTTGTTCCCGCCGACGATCCGCGGCTGGTTGGCCGACGCCGGGTCCGCCGAGGCCGTGCCGACCACCACCGGGACGGCCACCGCGGCGACCGCGAGGAGCGCGCCGCTCGCGAGCAGCAGGGGTCGGCGGAACTTCACGGACATCGGGTCTTCCCCTCTTCGGCACAGCACAAGACAGAGCACTCGGCACCCGGACGACTCCGGTGCGTGAACGAGTGGCGGTGAATACCCTAATCCGAGTGGGCCCGAAACGGTGTCACTGGAACGGGTGGACTCCGCGCTCACCGAGCGCTTCTGCCAAGCTGGCCGAATGCGACGGAGAGCGACGGCGGTGACCGGGACGGTGCTCGCCCTCGCCGTGAGCGCGTGCTCGGCGGAGGCGCCGTCCACGCCGCTGCCTGCGCCTTCGGTGGTGACCACGGCTTCGGTGCCGACCACGCCTTCGGTCCCGTCTCCGGCACCGGCCGTCACCTGGCAGGTGGGTGCCCGGCCGCTCCCCCGCCGCGCGGACGGCTTCGGCGAGGTCGAGCCGACACCACCCGAACTGGTGAACCGGGCACTTCCGACAAAAGACCTGCTCCCGCCGCCGCCCGACGGCGAGTACCACGCGACGATCAGCCCGGTGCCCGCCGACGTCCTCGCGCGCAGCACCTGGCAGCCCGCGTGCCCGGTCAAGGCGTCGGACCTGCGGTACCTCACGATGACGTTCCGGGGCTTCGACGGCCGCGCGCACACGGGCGAGATGCTGGTGAACGCGTCCGGCGCCACCGGGATCACGAAGGTGTTCGGCCAGCTCTTCGGTGCGCACTTCCCGCTGGAGGAGATGCGCGTGACGAGCCCGGCCGAGCTGACCGCGCCGCCGACCGGCGACGGCAACACGACCAGCGCGTTCGTCTGCCGCCCGGCGCGCGGGCAGACGACGTGGTCGGCGCACGCGTTCGGGCTCGCGGTCGACGTAAACCCGTTCTGCAACCCGTACACCCAGCGCGACCTGGTGCTGCCCGAGCTGGCCTCGGCGTACGTCGACCGCGCACGGGTGCGACCGGGGATGGTCCTGGCGGGCGACGCGACGGTGCGCGCGTTCGCGGCGATCGGGTGGAGCTGGGGCGGGGCGTGGACCAGCCCGAAGGACCGGATGCACTTCACCGCCACCGGACGATGACCGGCTCGCGCCCCGGACCAGGCACGTGCGCGGCGATGAGGCGGGCGGAGGCTGCACCGCTCCCGCGGCCCACTCGATCCGGCCCCGCCGCACCGCACCGGGCGATGACCACGTAATACGACGTTAAGCACATCGGGGAACACCCGCCCGAGCGGGCCGGTTGGCTAGGGTGGACCGACCGGAGACCAACGCGCGGAGGATGCAGTGCCCCACTACGACCTGGTGATCGTCGGAACGGGATCGGGGAACTCCATCCTCGGGCCGGACTTCGCCGACAAGAAGACCGCGATCGTGGAGAAGGGCACCTTCGGCGGCACCTGCCTGAACGTGGGCTGCATCCCGACGAAGATGTTCGTGTACGCCGCCGACGTCGCGTACACGCCTTCGCACAGTGCGAAGTACGGCGTCGACGAAGAGCTGAAGGGCGTGCGCTGGCGCGACATCCGCGACCGGATCTTCGGCCGGATCGACCCCATCGCCGCCGGTGGCGCGGAGTACCGCCGCAGCCACGAGGACAACGCGAACGTCGACGTCTACGACGGCACCGCCCGCTTCACCGGCCACAAGGAGCTGCGCGTCAGCTTCGCCGACGGCCGCCCCGACGAGGTGCTGACCGCCGACAAGTTCGTGCTCGCCGCCGGTGGGCGCCCGGTCATCCCGGAGATTCCCGGCCTCGACTCCGTCGACTACTACACGTCCGACACCGTGATGCGGCTCGACGAACTGCCCGAGCGGATCGTCGTGCTCGGCGGCGGGTACATCGCGGCCGAGTTCGCGCACGTCTTCGCGTCCTTCGGCGTGCACGTCACGCTCGTCAACCGCTCGGGGCGCCTGCTCCGCTCGGAGGACGACGACGTCAGCGAGCGCTTCACCGAGCTGGCCGCCGAGCGCTTCGACGTCCGTCTCGAGCGCAAGACCGTGCGGGCGCGCAAGACCGACGGCGGCGTCGCGCTCGACCTCGAAGGACCGCAGGGCGCGGAAACCGTCGAGGCCGACCTGCTGCTCGTCGCCACCGGCCGCCGCCCGAACTCCGACCTGCTCGACGTCGCCGCCACCGGCGTCACCACCACCGAGCGCGGGCACGTCGTCGTCGACGACTTCCAGGAGACCGTCGTCGAGGGCATCTACGCGCTCGGCGACCTCTCCTCGCCGCACGAGCTGAAGCACGTCGCGAACCACGAAGCCCGCGTCGTGCAGCACAACCTGCTGCACCCGGACGAGCGGATCACCGCCGACCACCGGTTCGTGCCGCACGCCGTGTTCACCCACCCGCAGGTCGCGTCGGTCGGGCTGACCGAGCGGAAGGCACGCGAGACCGGAGTGTCCTATGTGGTCTCGAAGCAGGACTACGCCGGGATCGCCTACGGCTGGGCGATGGAGGACACGACGGGCTTCGCGAAGCTGCTGGCCGACCCCGCGACCGGGCAGCTGCTCGGCGCGCACATCATCGGGCCGCAGGCGTCGTCGGTGATCCAGCCGCTCATCCAGGCGATGAGCTTCGGCCTCGACGCGCGGAGCATGGCCCGCGGCCAGTACTGGATCCACCCGGCGATGCCGGAGCTCATCGAGAACGCCCTGCTCAACCTGCCCCTGGACTGAGCCCGGTCAGAGGGTGAGGGACCAGCTGTCGAGGACGCCGGTGTCGCCGGGGCCGTAGTCGGTGACGCGCAGCTGCCAGCGCCCGCCCGCGGGCGACGCGGCGCCGGGGACGGTGAACGTCCGCGTGCCGTTCCACGCCGTGCACGTGCTGCCGCCGCTGTACTTGAGCGCGTAGCCACGGCCGTCCGGGTCGAGCAGCGTGACGCCGAGGTCTTCGGCGCACGTGTGCCGGATCGTCACGGCCACCGCGAGCGCGCCGGCTTGGCCGGTCAACGCGGACGTGACCGGGCTGAACACCTGCTGGTAGTCGCGGATCGGGTAGTCCGTGCCGTTGGTCAGCGTCCGGTTCTCGCCCGGGTCGCCCCCGCCGCCGGTCACCAGGGTGAGCTGCCACTTCGCCAGCGCCTCGGCCACTGGCTGGAACAATGACAGGTCGCCGTCGGACGGGTTGTCCACGCACTGCGACGGCCCGCCGTCGTGCAGGCCGGTGGCCTTGTCGCCCAGCAGCCAGCCACCTCCGGAGTCGCCGCCGAGGGAGCACGCCGTCGTCCAGGTCAGGTCGTCGATGACCAGGCCGCCCCCGTAGTCGACGGACTTGTGCGTGTACTTCACCTCGCCGCACTGCCAGTGCGAGGTGGTGCCGGAGTGGCAGACGCGGTCGCCGACCATGGCCTCCGCGGCACCGGACACGGTGACCGCGGGCTGGCCCCACGTGTTGACCGACGCCGAGAGCGTCCAGCCCGCCTCCGTCACGGCGACGACGCCCATGTCGCCTTCGCGCGCGTTGACGCTGTGCGTGCCGCCGACGTTCGACGTGCCGATCCGGTTCTGCTGCCCGGACGCGCCGTACGCGGCCTGGTCGCGGTCGTTCGTGCAGTGCCCGGCGGTCAGGAAGTGCTTGGCGCCACTGGAATCCGTCACCGGGAAGCCGACCGAGCAGTTGCTCTCGCCGCCCGGCCACCACGGGCTGCCGGTCTGGATCGTGCCCGACTGCTGGCGCGGCGACGAGCCGGTCTCGGTGATCCGGACGCCGAGTTCACCGGCCCGGGAAAGGAAACTCTCGGTCGCCGCGGTCTTCTTGGTCCGGTCGACGTCGACGGTGACGTCGTTGGCGCGGACGTCGACGCCCCAGCCGTAGACCCCGGGAACGCCGGTGCCGACCAGCTGACGCACGGCCGCGTCGGCGCGGTCCAATTCGGCCTGGCTTCGCGTCACGACCTTCGCCACCGCGCCCGCCGCGCGGACCTTTTCGGCAGCGTCGGCGCTGGTGACGGCGACCGTGAGCGTTCCGGCGGCCGCGTCGAACCACTGCCCGGCCGACGGCACGCGCAGCGTCGCCGCGATCCGGTGGGCTTCGTCCTGGGCGGCGAGCTGTGCTCGGGCCTGGTCCGCGGTGAGCCCGAACGCCGCGGCGACGCCGTCGACTTCGGCCGGTGGATGGGTCGGTGACGGCGCGGCTTCGGCGGGCGCGAAACCCAGTCCCAGTGCGGCCAACGCGGCCACACCCGCGACGGAAACGAATCTGCGCATCGGTTTTCTCCTCGCCTGAGCGAATGGGGTGCGCAGACGGTAAAACGGCGGAAAGACCGATTTGAAGAGCCGGACGTCGTTAACAGTTGACTGGCCAGTCCCACGAGAAACCGTAGCGTCCGGGGCCGAAGTTGAGCGCGACCCCGTGCACCGCACCGGCTTCCGGGACGACGTCGGCGGATTCGCCGGGCTCGGCGAATCGGCGGCACACTTCCGGAACGGCGTCCGGCGAGAACCGGATTTCGAGCACGTATTCGCGGACGGGGAGCCGGAACTTGCGCTCGTAGTTCGTCGCGAGCGGGCACGGCGCGCGGTTGACGAGCGTGTGTTCGGTGAGCACGGTTTCGCCGCGGGCGAGCGGCCGGGCGAAGAGCAGCTCGACGACGAGCAGTCCGTCTTCGGGCTGGTGGACACTGCGACCGAGGCGGCACCCGCGCAGCGAGCGCAGCTCCGGCAGCGGCCGGTCGTGCTCGTCGAGGTGCAGGATCACCACCCACCGGTCCGGGCCGTCGGCCTCGGCGCGCAGCACCTGCCGCGAGTGGATCGCGAGTTCTTCGCGGCCGGGCCCCACAGTGACGACGTCGTGCTGACCGATCCGGGTCAGCCGCTCGTCCCACCGGGTGTCCACATCGGACACCGCGGCGTCGATGCGCCCGCCGTCCGGCCAGAACCGGCCCATCTCCGCCACGCCGACCCGGCGCGGCCGGGCGCGCGGCGGGCCGAGCAGTGCGACGAGCGACCCGGCGGGCACCTCGAGGACGGCCTCGAGCTGACGCAGCCCGCGCACGGAATCCCGCCGCTCGGGGCGGCTGCGGCCGGACTGCCAGTAGCTCAACGTCGCCGTCGTGACCGAGACCCCGCGCGCCTGGAGGTGTTCGCGGAGCCGGTCGAGACTCAGGCCGCGGGCGCGGATGGCCGCGCGCAGGGCGGCGTCGAACGGGCCCTCGCGCAGCAACGTCCCGAGGTCCGGCGACGGCACGGCCACCGGACGATCTTAAGCCGCCGCCACCTCGCGAAGAGCGTTAACTGTTAAGTCTCAGACGAACCGGTGGCGCCCGGCGAGCGCGCCGAAGACGACCTGGACCAGGAGCAGGCCGAGCAGCATCGCCAGCGGCACCGTCCAGCCGCCCGCGGCGTCGTGCAGCAGGCCGAACAGGAACGGCCCCAGCGCGGCGAAGAGGTAGCCGAAGCCTTGCGCCATCCCGGAGAGGCGAGCAGTGTCCGCGCCGGTCCGCGCCCGCAGCGCGATCACGGTCAACGCCAGCGAGAACACGCTCATCCCGAGCCCGACGAGGATGCTCCAGAGCAGCGGCGACCAGGACGGCGCCAGCATCAGCCCGGCGGTGCCGGCGAAGCCGAACACGCCGAGGGCCACGATCCACGGCCCCTGCCCGCGCTGCCGCGCCGCCATCGGCGCGACGAACAGGCTGATCGGCACGGCGATCAGGGAGACCAGGCCGAACAGCAGCCCGGCCTGGTCACGCGACACGCCCGCGTCCATCAGGACCTGCGGGAACCAGCCCATCGCGGCGTAGGCGTAGAAGGCCTGCAGGCCGAAGAACACGGTGACGATCCAAGCCAGCCGGTTGCCCAGCAGCGAACGGCCCGCCTGCGCGGCATCGGAGTGCCGCGGCGCGCGGCCGGTGCCACGGGCGGCGAGAAGCCAGGCCAGCAGCGCGACGACGGCGAGCACGGCCCAGCTGCCCAGCGCCGGGCGCCAGCCGCCGAGGCCGTCGCCGAGCTGCGGGGTCACGGCCGAGCCGAGGGCGCCGCCACCCTGCAGGGCCGCGGTGTAGACGCCGGTCAGCACGCCGATGCGCGCCGGGAAGGAGTCCTTGATGACGACCGGGATGAGCACGTTGATCAGGGCGATCCCGGCGGTGGCGACGAGCGTGCCGCCGAGGACGACGACGGGCCCGTCGAGCACGCGCAGCACGAGCCCGGCGCCGAGTGCGGTGAGCGCGATCGCGATGGCGGCCCCGATCCCGGCGCGGCGCGCGAGCAGCGGCGCGGCCAGCCCGGCACCGGCGAAGCAGAGCGTCGGCAACGTCGTGAGCACGCCCGCCCAGACCACGGACGCGCCCAGGTCCGCCCGCATTTCGGCGAGCATCGGGCCGACGCCGGTGATGGCCGGGCGCAGGTTGAGGGCGGTGAGCACGACCGCGACGGCGAGCAGCGCCCCCGCGGCGACGACACCCGGCGTCCGGGGTTCGGCGGCCGCGTCAAGCTCGGATTCCACGCGCATGACCGCTACTATCGCATACGTAGGATGATTGGATGAAGGGATGACTCCTGTGCCTCTGGCCACCACGCGGCGGGCAGGCCTCGTCGACCAGGTCATCGAGCAGCTGCGTGACGCGGTCACGCGGGGCGAATGGCCGATCGGCGAGCGCATCCCACCCGAGACGGAGCTCGTCGAGCAGCTCGGCGTCGGCCGCAACACAGTCCGCGAAGCCGTCCGTGCGCTCGCGCACACGGGGATCCTGGAAGTCCGGCAGGGCGACGGCACGTACGTCCGCGCGACCAGCGAGGTGTCCGGCGCGATCCGGCGTCTGTGCGGTTCGGAGCTGCGCGAGGTGCTGCAGGTCCGCCGCACGCTCGAGGTCGAAGGCGCCCGCCTCGCCGCCACCGAGCGGACCGAGGAGGAGGTCGCCGAGCTGTGGGCGCTGCTGGCCCGTCGCGATTCCGACCTCCGCGAAGGTCGTTGGCAGGACTTCGCCCGCACCGATGCGGAGTTCCACTGCGCGGTGGTCCGCAGCGGGCACAACGGGCTGCTGACGGAGCTGTACCGCGGGCTGACGGAGGTCATCACGGCCAGCGTCGCGGCGACGTCGAGCATCACGCCGGGGGCGAGTCACGTGCCGGAGATCGGCCACGAGGGTCTGGCGCGGGCGATCGCGGACGGCGACGCGGACCGCGCGGCGGCGGAGGCGTGCGGCTTCCTCGACGAGCTACTGGAGCGCATCGACCGCCCCTGACCCCAGCGCCCCAAAGCGGCCTTGGTTGCGCCTGACCCCCAGCGCCCCAAGGCGGCCTTGGTTGCGTCTGACGCACCGAAGGCCGCCTTGGTTGCGTCTCACGCACCGAAGGCCACATTGGGGCGCTTGGCCCGCGCCGCGCCTGAACTGCGGTTTCAACAAAGCTGGCACCACGTGCGACCCCTAAGGGTGCCAATTCAGGGTTGTCGTGGTGCCACGATGGCGCCATAGTTGTGCCATGGACCTGACGCCCTTCGTGGACGAACTCCGGCGGGAGCTCGCGGTCGCCGCCGAAGCGGCGGGCGAAGAAGCCGTCGCCCTCGCCGAGCGGCTCACCGCGCCGCTCGAGTCGGCGATCCGGCTCACCCTGCTCGACGCCCTCTCGGCCGCGGCCGACGAAATCACCCGCGACCTCGCGCCCGGCTCCGTCGAGGTGCGCCTGCGCCGCCGCGAAGCCGAGTTCGCCGTCGCCCTGCCCGCCACACCCGAACCCGCGCCCGCGGAAGCCCCACCGCCGCCGCCCGAGGTCGACGACGGCGCCGTCTCCCGGATCAACCTGCGGCTTCCCGAACAGCTCAAGCAGCGCGTCGAAGAAGCCGCGAACCGGGACCGGCTCTCCATCAACGCCTGGCTCGTCCGGGCCGCGACCACCGCGCTCGGCGCCACTCCCGGCCGGACCGAGCGGCGATCCGTGTACGGCGAGAAGTACACCGGCTGGGTCAAGTAACCCCTCTCTTTCCCCCTCACGTCTCCGACCTGCGGAGACGCCACCCGAGCACCCCAGGAGGGCGCAGCCATGCCCGTTTTCCCGACCCCCGAGCCGATCACGGCCACGATCGACGTCAGCGTCGCCGACGTCCGGATCGTCGCCGGGGAGACCGCCGAAACCACCGTCGACATCGCTCCGGCCGACCCGGGCGAGCCCGAGGACGTCAAGGCCGTCGCCAAGACCCGCGTCGAGTTCGCCGGCGGCGAGCTGCTGGTCAAAGGCCCGAAGTACGTCACCAAGATCTTCGGCAAGGGCGGCTCGCTGCACGTCACGATCGAGCTGCCGGCCGGTTCGCGGATCCGCGGCACCTCCGCGATGGGCGACTACCGCGTCAGCGGCCGGATCGGCGACAGCCGCATCAAGACCTCCGTCGGCGACATCCACCTCGACGAGGCCGCCCGGCTCGAGGCGAACACCGCGACCGGCGACGTCTTCGTCGACCGCGCCACCGGGCACGCCGAGGTCCACACCGGCTCCGGCGAGCTGCGGCTGCGCGAGATCGACGGCACCGCCGTGCTCAAGAACTCCAACGGCGAGACCCGCGTCGGCGACGTGACCGGCGACCTGCGCGTCAACACCGCCAGCGGCGACATTCTCGTCGACCGCGCGCACGCCGGGGTGCACGCCAAGACCGCGGCCGGGGACATCCGGCTCAACGAGGTCATCCGCGACGAGGTCGTCCTCGAGACCGCCGTCGGCGAGATCGAGGTCGGCATCCGCGAGGGCAGCGCCGCCTGGCTCGAGCTGCAACTCCCTGACCGGGTCGGTGCGCAACACGCTCACGCCGTCGGAGGGACCCGGCGGCACGACCGAAACGGTCGAGGTCAAAGCCCGCACCTACACCGGCGACATCGTCATCCGCCGGGCCTGAAACTCCACGAGACAAAGGGGAAATCCAATGGCAGACGCCATCGTGGCCGAAGGGCTGGTCAAGAAGTACGGGAGCGTCACCGCGCTCGACGGGATGGACCTGCGCGTCCCGGAGGGCACCGTGCTCGGCGTGCTCGGGCCGAACGGCGCCGGGAAGACCACCACCGTCCAGATCCTCACGACGCTGCAGAAGCCGGACGCCGGACGCGCGACGGTCGCCGGGTTCGACGTCGTGCGGGACGCGCCGGAGCTGCGTTCGCACATCGGCGCGTCGGGGCAGTACGCGGCCGTCGACCAGGAGCTGACCGGCGCCGAAAACCTCGAGATGGTCGGGCGGCTCTACCACCTGGGCACCAAGCGCGCCAAGGCCCGCGGCCGCGAACTGCTGGCCCGCTTCAGCCTCGAAGACGCCGCCGACCGGCCGGTGAAGGGCTACTCCGGCGGCATGCGGCGACGGCTCGACCTCGCGGGCGCGCTCGTCGCCAACCCGCCCGTGCTGTTCCTCGACGAGCCGACCACCGGGCTCGACCCGCGGGCCCGCACCGAGCTGTGGGACGTCATCACCGAGCTGGTCAAGGGTGGCACCACGCTGCTGCTGACCACGCAGTACCTCGAAGAGGCCGACCGGCTGGCCGACAGCATCGCCGTGATCGACCACGGGCGCGTCATCGCCCGCGGCACTGCCGACGAGCTGAAGGATCTCGTCGGGGGCGAGCGGATCGAGCTGACCGTCGGCACGCACGCCGACGTCGAGGTGGCGCGGCGCGCCCTGGCGCGGCTGGCGAGCGGCGAGCCGCAGGCCGAAGCGTTCCGGCTCACCGTGCCCGTGACCCACGGCGCGAAAGCGCTTACCGAAGCCCTCGCCCTGCTCGCCGCCGACGGCGTCGACGTCCGCGACGTCGGCGTCCGCCGCCCCACCCTCGACGACGTTTTCCTCACTCTCACCGGCCACGAGACGGCCGAACCCGCGAAGGAGGCCGTGTGATGAACGCGGTGCAGATGGCCGTCACCGACGGCGTGACCGTCGCAAAGCGCAACTCGATCAAGATCGTCCGGTCGCTGGACCTGCTCGGGTCCATCGTGTTCATGCCGGTGATGTTCGTGCTGCTCTTCGGCTACGTGTTCGGCAGCGTGATCGACATCCCCGGGATGTCCTACCGCGAGTTCATGCTGCCGGGGATCTTCACGCTCGCGGTGGCGATGGGCAGCATCGTCACCGGCTACGGGCTGACCGATGACCTGCAGAAGGGCATCATCGACCGCTTCCGCTCGCTGCCGATGTCCCCGGCCGCGGTGCTGATCGGGCGGACCACGGCGGATCTGATCCTCAACGTGACGAGCCTGCTCATCATGGGCCTGGTGGGGCTGCTGGTGGGCTGGCGCATCCACACCGGCGTCTTCGAGGCACTGGGCGGCGTGCTCCTGCTGCTGGCCTTCGCCTACGCGCTGTCGTGGGTGATGGGGACGCTCGGCCTGGCGGTGCGCAAGCCCGAGGTGTTCAACAACGTCTCGAGCGTGGCGATCTTCCCGCTGACGTTCCTGGCCAACACGTTCGTCGACAGCGCGCGGCTGCCCGGGCCGCTGCGGGTGATCGCGGACTGGAACCCGGTCTCGGCGATCACCCAGGCGGCGCGGGAGCTGTTCGGCAACACGAGCGCGTCGATGCCGGTGCACGACGTCTGGCCGATGCAGCACGCCGTGCTCGCGTCGGTGCTGTGGATCGCGCTGCTGCTGGTGGTCTTCGTGCCGCTTTCGGTGCGCTGCTACAAGAAGGCCACGAGCCACTGAGCAAACGCCTCGTGAGTGTTTAGGGCGGTTCTAACCGCCCTAAACACTCACGAGCGTTACGGCAGCGTGAGGATCTCGCTGCCGTCGGCCGTCACCACGAGGGTGTGCTCGAACTGGGCCGTCCACTTCTTGTCCTTCGTGGTGACGGTCCAGTCGTCGGCCCAGATGTCGTAGTCGATGGTGCCCAGCGTGATCATCGGCTCGATCGTGAAGGTCATGCCCTCCTCGATGATCGTGTCGACGGAGGGCTCTTCGTAGTGCAGGACCGTCGGCGGCGTGTGGAACGCCGGGCCCACGCCGTGGCCGGTGAAGTCGCGGACCACGCCGTAGCCGAAGCGCTTCGCGTACGACTCGATGACCCGGCCGATCACGTTGAGCTGGCGGCCCGGCCGGACCGCCTTGATCGCCCGCATCGTCGCCTCGCGGGTGCGCTCCACCAGCAGGCGGGCCTCCTCCGAGACGTCGCCGGCCAGGAACGTCGCGTTCGTGTCGCCGTGCACCCCGCCGATGTAGGCGGTGACGTCGATGTTGCAGATGTCGCCGTCCTCGATCACCGTCGAGTCCGGGATGCCGTGGCAGATCACCTCGTTGAGCGAGGTGCAGCACGACTTCGGGAAGTGGCGGTAGCCCAGCGTCGAGGGGTAGGCGTGGTGGTCGAGCAGGAACTCGTGCACCACCTTGTCGATGTCGTCCGTGGTGGCGCCCGGCTTGACGGCCTTGCCGCCCTCTTCCAGCGCCTGCGCCGCGATCTTCCCGGCCACGCGCATCTTCTCGATCACCTCGGGCGTGCGCACGCCGTTGCCGGTGTCCCGCTTCGGCGCCGGCTTGTCCACGTACTCGGGACGGGCGATGGAGGTCGGGACGGCACGGCGGGGCGTCTGGACGCCGGGAACGAGCGGGGCACGAACGGACATGCCCCCACCTTACGACGGCCCGCTCAGCCGATCCCCGCCAGGAACCGGTGCGCGGCCTGCACCGCCGGTTTGGACGACCCGGCCTCGGTCAGCAGCACGGCGAACGCCAGGTCACCGCGGTAGCCGACGAACCAGCCGTGCGAGCGGGAGCCGTCGCCGAACTGGGCCGTGCCGGTCTTGCCCGCGACGTCGGGGATGTCCCGCAGCCCGGTCGCGGTGCCCGAGGTGACGACGTCGCGCATCATGCCGCGCAGGGCGCCGAGCACGTCGTCCGACGGCGCGTCGCCGACGTTCTTCGTCGTCGCGGGCATGCCCTTGACGATCGACGGCGTGGGCACCTTCCCGGCCTGCACCGTCGCCGCGACCAGCGCCATGCCGAACGGGCTGGTCACCACCGTGCCCTGGCCGAAGCCGTTCTCCGCGCGCTGGACCGCCGAGTCGCTGGCCGGAACGGTCCCGGTGACCGTGGTCAAGCCGGGCACCACGAAGTCGGCGCCGAGGCCGAAGGAGCGGGCGGCGTCGGTGAGGGCCGCCGACGGGAGACCCGCGGCGAGCCGCGCGAAAGTCGTGTTGCAGGACCGCGCGAACGCCGTCTTCAGCGGGACGCGGCCGAGGTCGAAGCGGCCTTCGTTGGGGACGACGCGGTTTTCGATCGTCGTCGTGCCGGGGCAGTCGACCGGGCTGTCCGCCTCGACGTCGCCCGCCGACAGCGCCGCCGCCGCGGTGACGATCTTGAACGTCGACCCCGGCGGGAACCGGCCGGAGAGGGCGAGCGCGCCTTCGTCGTCGGCGGCCTCGTTCTGCGCCACCGCCAGGATGTCGCCGCTGGAGGGCTGGATCGCCACCAGCGCGGCCGGGTAGTCCTCGGTCGCGAGGGCCTTCTCGGCGGCGTCCTGGATCCGCGCGCTGAGCGTGCTGGTCACCGCGGGCGCCGGGCGCGGCGGCTCGGCCTTGAGCTCGGAGACCTCGCCGCCGGTGACGTCCTGGGTGACGATCCGCCAGCCCGCCGCGCCGGCCAGCTCCTGCTCGACGAGCGCGCGGATGGCGGGCAGCACCTGCTGTCCCGACCCGCGGGTGACCGGCAGCAGCCGCTGCTGCCGCGCGAACCGCACGCCGGGCAGGTCGTAGATCACCGGCTTGACGCGCTGGTAGTCGCCCTCGCGCAGGGTGATCACGGAGTAGGCGGTGCCCGCCTTGGTCTTGCTCATCCCGTCCAGCACCGACCGGCCGGTGACCGACGGCTCGAACCGGTGCAGCGCCTTGGCGAGCGACCCGGCGACGGCGCTGGCGTCCCCGGCCTTCGAGGGGTCGACGACCACGCCGACGACGTTCTGCGGGCGCATCAGCGGCACGCCGTCGCGGTCGAGCACCGGCGCGGTCTCGGGCAGCTGGGGCAGCACGCCGAGGGTTTGCCCGACGGCCAGCTGCGGGTGCACGACCGTCGGCTGCCAGTGCACCTGCCAGCCGTTCTCGGCCGCGCGCAGCTGGGCGTCGGCGCGGTAGCTCCAGGTGCGGCCGCGCGGCAGGTGCCAGGTGAGCTGGTAGCCGGCCGTGACGACGTCGCCGTCGGGCTGCTTGACGTCTTCCTCCTCGACGTCGAGGGACTCCGGGTCGAGCGCGCCGCGGACCTGGGTCAGGACGGTCTTCGCGGCTTCGGGCGAGTCGGTGGCCGCGGCCGCGGCGGCGACGTCCCCGGCCGCGACGGCGTCCAGAAAGGCGGAGAGGGCGTCCTCGGGACCGTCGCCCGAGCACCCGGCCGTGGTCGCGGCGGCGAGCAGCAGCACCGCGAGCGCACCGCGGCATCGACGTGCACTCATGGCGGGATGATCCCTGGTCAGCGGCGTGCGACCGGGGTGAAACACCGCCACGGACGAGTGGTTAGAACAGCACCGTCGCGTACTGGCCGACCTGCTTGAACCCGATCTTGCGGTAGGCGGCCAGCGCCGGGGTGTTGAAGGCGTTGACGTAGAGGCTCGCGGTGCGGCCGAGGCCGCGGACCAGGCGGTTCACGACCGCGGCGGTGCCCGCGGTGCCGAGGCCGTCGCCCCGGCGGTCGGGGTGCACCCAGACGCCCTGGATCTGCCCGACGGTGGCCGACATGGCGCCGATCTCGGCCTTGAAGACGACTTCGCCGTTCTCGAAGCGGGCGAAGGCGCGCCCGGCGGCGATGAGTTCGGTGACGCGGGCGCGGTAGCTGGCCCCGCCGTCCCCGCTGCGCGGGTCGACGCCGACCTCTTCGATGAACATGGCGACGGCGGCGGGCAGGTACCGCTCGAGCTCGTCCGGCCGGACCGGGCGCACCAGCGGATCGGCCGCGACGAGCGGGGTGCTGTCGAGGGCCATCAGCGGCTGGTCGTCGCGCACTTCGCGGGCGGGACCCCACTCGTCTTCGAGTTCGGACCAGAGGCCGAGGACCTGTTCGGCCGGGCCGACGAGCGACGAGCAGGTCCGCTGTCTCCGGAGCGCGCGGTCGGCGAAGGAGCGCAGGGCGGGCGCGTTGCCTTTCAGCGGAATCAGGTTGGGCCCGGAAAAGCACAGCCCTTGGAGCCGCCCGGCCCGGACCGGACGGCTGTCGGCGGCCCAGAGCTCACCACCGAGCCGCCACGGGTCGAGACCGGCGGCCTCGACCCGGGCGCTGACCATGCAGCTGCCCACCGGGTCGGCGGCGAGCGCGGCACGGACCGCCGGATAGTCCCGATCATCGAGCAGCCGTGCACCTGCAAGCCGCAACACGGACTCCAGGGTGCCAGATCCGGCTCGTGAACGGAACGCGAGCCGGTCGACACGCCCTGATGAACACCCCAGGATGGGGAGTATGCGGCGGTTCACGTACAAGGTGGTCGAGGTCCGGGAGAAGCTCATCGGCGGGAAGATGTCGGGAGGGAAGCTCGAGAAGCTGCTCAACGACCACGCGGCCGACGGCTGGCAGCTGAAGGCCATCACGGCGACCGAGGTCAAGGGGCGGGTCGGGCCCGGCGGGGTGGAGGGGCTGCTGGTGACCTTCGAGCGGCCGGTGCAGTAGCGACCCGCGCCGCGACGTCCCGAATGAGTCATTGGAGACCTCCGCGGTCGCGAATGAGTCATTCGCGACACTCGCGGCGGCGGGGGTGCGGGGTCGGCTGCCCGCCCCGGCTTGCTCGCACGCGCGCGACCGGCCTCAAGCCGCGCCGCGGTAGGTGCCGATCGTCCAGGAGTTGCCCTCCGGGTCGCGGAGGCTGAACGTGTGGGAGCCGTAGTCGGTGTCCGTCAGCTCGGCCGTGATCTCCGCTCCCGCGGCCTTCACGCGCTCGTGGATCTCGTCGACCTTGTCCGACACCACGTACACCGCGCCCGTGCCGGGCTTCATCGCGTCGTGGACGCCGTCGGGCCCGCGCACGCTGCCCAGCATCACCGCGCCGCCCTCGGGCCAGCGCAGCTCGGCGTGCGCGATCAGGTCGCCTTCCGGCACCACCAGCGCTTCCGTGAAGCCCAGGACGTCGACGAGGAAGCGGATCGCCGCCGGGGCGTCGTCGTAGCGGAGGGTGGGCCAGACGTTCGGTTCAGGAGTCATGCGAGCGAGTCTTGCCCGGCCGCCACCTCCTGGTCTTGGAGGAACGGGAGCTCCTCGGCGATCCACGTGCCCGGCGTGCACCCCGCCAGCGCGCGCCACTCGTTGCTCAGGTGCGCCTGGTCGTAGAACCCGCACTCGACGGCCAGCGCGGCCAGGTCCGTGCGGCCGCCGCGCAGCAGCCGCGCCGCACGCTCGAACCGCAGCACCCGCGCCGCCTGCTTCGGCGCCAGACCCAGCTCCACGCGGAACCGCTCGCCCAGGTGGCGGCGGCTCCAGCCGACCTCGTCCGCGAGGTCCGTGACGCGCACCCGCCCGTCCGCGCCCCGCATCCGGCGCCACGCCTCCCCCAGCTCCGGCGGCGGTGCCACTGGTTCGACGGCCCGGGCGGCCAGGACGTCGTCGAGCAGCGCGAACCGTTCGGCCCAGGTCGGCAGCTCCCGCAGCCGGTCCGGCAGCGAGCCGAGGCCGAACTCGGCCAGGTCCGCCACCTCGCCGCTCAGCTCCGCCGCCGTGACGCCGAACAGCGTGCGCACGCCCAGCGGGTCGAAGCTCCAGCTGCAGCCCCTCCTGCACGCGGTCCTGCCGGATCAGCACCGCGCTCGTGTGCAGCCCGCCGACCAGGGCCCGCAGGCTCCGCCCGGCCATCCGGACCGGGCCGGCGAGGCTGATGACGAGCGTCACGTGCCGGGACGGCAGCCCGCGGTGGACGGCCAGCGTGACGTCTTCCTGCGCGTACCCGACATAGCGCGTGACCAGGGGCCGCACCACCGGGTGCGGCCGCCGGACGGCCCAGGTCACGCTCACGGATCCCAGCGTAAACGGCACCACCGACAGTTCCGGGTCTGCTAACACGGAAGGTGCGTCCCCCACCGCGGAAGGAACTCCCGATGACGATCCAGGAGCAGGCGCAGCAGCTGGAGCTGCTCGCCGACCAGGTGCCCACCGGCATCGCGCTCGCCACCAAGAGCGACCTCGAAGACCTGCAGGCCCAAGTGCTCGGCCTGCTCGGGGAGACGTCGACCGCGACCGCGATCCAGGGCGCCATCCAGCTGGCGTCGCAGCAGATCGACGAGGTCGCGGCCGCGCTGGAGAACGTCCGCCTGCAAATCCGCGACGCCGCCCAGCACCACCTGCAGGGCTAGCGCCCCAATGTGGCCTTCGGTGCGTCAGACGCACCCAAGGCGGCCTTCGGTGCGTCTGACGCACCCAAGGCCGCCTTGGGGCGCTTGAGACTCAGCCGGCGGTGACCACCGGGGCGCCTTCACCCAGGGACTCGCCCGCCTCCTCGGCGATGCGCATGGCCTCTTCGATGAGCGTCTCGACGATCGCGTGCTCGGGCACGGTCTTGATGACCTCGCCCTTGACGAAGATCTGGCCCTTGCCGTTGCCCGACGCCACGCCGAGGTCGGCCTCGCGGGCCTCGCCCGGGCCGTTCACGACGCAGCCCATCACGGCCACGCGCAGCGGGATCTCCATGCCCTCGAGCCCGGCCGTGACCTGCTCGGCGAGGGTGTAGACGTCGACCTGCGCGCGCCCGCACGACGGGCACGACACGATCTCCAGCTTGCGCGGCCGCAGGTTCAGCGACTGCAGGATCTGCGTGCCGACCTTGACCTCTTCGACCGGCGGCGCGGACAGCGAGACGCGGATCGTGTCGCCGATGCCCTGGCGCAGCAGCGCGCCGAACGCCACGGCCGACTTGATCGTGCCCTGGAACGCCGGCCCGGCCTCGGTGACACCTAGGTGCAGCGGGTAGTCGCACTGCTCGGCGAGGATCTCGTACGCGCGCACCATGACCACCGGGTCGTTGTGCTTCACCGAGATCTTGATGTCGTGGAAGTCGTGCTCGGCGAACAGCGACGCCTCCCACAGCGCCGACTCGGCCAGCGCTTCCGGCGTCGCCTTGCCGTACTTGTCCATGATCCGCTTGTCCAGCGAACCGGCGTTGACGCCGATCCGGATCGGCGTGCCGTGGTCCTTCGCGGCCTGCGCGATCTCCTTGACCTGGTCGTCGAACTTCCGGATGTTGCCCGGGTTCACGCGCACCGCCGCGCAGCCGGCCTCGATCGCGGCGAAGACGTACTTCGGCTGGAAGTGGATGTCGGCGATCACCGGGATCTGCGACTTCTTCGCGATCGCGGGCAGCGCTTCGGCGTCGTCGGCCGACGGGCACGCCACGCGCACGATGTCGCAGCCCGCGGCGGTCAGCTCGGCGATCTGCTGCAGGGTCGCGTTGACGTCGGAGGTGAGCGTCGTCGTCATCGACTGGACGGAGATCGGGAAGTCGCTGCCGACGCCGACCGGGCCCACCTGGAGCTGGCGGGTCTTGCGGCGCTCGGACAGGACGGGCGGGGGCAGGGCTGGCATACCGAGTGCGACGGTCACGGCCTCCAGCGTACCTACCCCGACCGGGCCACCTTCACCATGTCAACCGTCACGGTGAGCAGCGTTACGGCGGGTGTGAACCGCCGCGGAGGGGCCGGAACCCCTCCGTGGCGGGACGCTACTGCAGCCGGATCGGGTTGACGATGTCCGCGGTCACCGTCAGTAGCGTGACCGCGCCACCGATGAGGACCAGCACCATCGTGATCCCGGACAGCCTCGTGTAGTCGACCGGACCGCCGGCCGCCTTGCCCCGCAGCCCGCGGATCCAGTCGCGGACGCGCTCGTACCAGACGACCGCGATGTGCCCGCCGTCGAGCGGGAGCAGCGGCAGCAGGTTGAACACGCCGATGAAGAAGTTCAGGCTGGCCAGCAGGAAGAAGAACAGCACCCAGATGCCGCGCTCGACGGCCTCGCCGCCGATCCGGCTCGCGCCGACGACGCTGACCGGGGTGTTCGGGTCGCGCTCGCCGCCGAAGATCGCGGTGACCACGGCCGGGATGCGCTCGGGGAACTCGACCAGCCGCTGCGCCGTCTCGGCGAACATCGTGCCGGTGAAGCTGAACGTCGCGCCGATCGCGGCGACCGGGCCGTACTGGGTGGTCACGGCGGGCTGCTGCGGGGAGGCGCCGATCATGCCGACCTCCTTGACGCCGGCGCTGGTCCAGCGCTGCACCTGCGGCACGTCGACGACGAGCGCGAGCCGCTGGTCGCCGCGCTGGATGTCGAACACGGTGCGGCCCTTGGTGGCCTGCACGGCGGCGAGCATCTCCGTCCAGCTCGCGACCGGCTTGCCGCCGACCGCGAGGACCTTGTCGCCGGCCCGCAGCCCGGCCGCCTCCGCCGGTCGCGGCGCACCCGGCGGGCAGCTGGTGTCCTGGGCCTGCGCCTCGGTCGTCGCCGAGCGCGCGCAGGACGTCGCCGACAGGACCGGCGAGGTGTCGACCGGGGTCAGGTTCGGCAGGCCCATCGTCACGGCCATCAGGTAGAGCACCACGAAGCCGAGGATGAAGTGGGTGATCGAGCCGGCGCTCATGACGACGGTGCGCTTCCACGTCTTGAAGCGCCACATCGCGCGCGGCGCCTCGTCCGGCGTCACCTCGTCGAGGGCGGTCATGCCGGCGATGTCGCAGAACCCGCCGAGCGGGATCCACTTCAGGCCGTATTCGGTCTCGCCCCGGCGGAACGAGAACACCGTGGGCCCGAAGCCCACGAAGTACCGGCGGACCTTCATGCCGAACGCCTTCGCGGTGACCATGTGCCCGGCCTCGTGCAGCGCGACCGAAACGCAGATCCCCAGCGCGAACAGCACGACGCCGATGATGTAGGCGAGCACCCCGCTACTTCCCCTCGATGATCGACCGGGCCCGCGCGCGAGCCCAGTGCTCGGCGGCGAGTACGTCTTCGACGTCGCGCGGCTCGCGACGCCATTCGTCGGCGGCTCCCACCACCTCGGAAACAGTGTCCACTATCGACGTGAAGCGGGCGTTCTGCGCGAGGAAGGCGGACACGAGCTCCTCGTTCGCGGCGTTGTAGACGGCGGGCAGGCAGCCGCCGGCGGTGCCGCAGTGGCGCGCCAGCTCGACGGCCGGGAAGGCCTCGTCGTCCAGCGGCTCGAACGTCCAGGTCGCGGCCTTGTCCCAGGTGCAGGCGGGGGCGGCGGCGGGCACGCGGTCGGGCCAGTGCAGCGCGAGCGCGATGGGCAGCCGCATGTCGGGCGGGCTGGCCTGGGCGATCGTGGAGCCGTCGGTGAAGGTCACCATCGAGTGCACGATGGACTGCGGGTGCACGGTGACGTCGATCTTCGCCGGCTCGATGTCGAACAGCAGCGCGGCCTCGATCAGCTCCAGGCCCTTGTTGACCAGGGTGGCCGAGTTGATGGTGATCAGCGGGCCCATGGACCAGGTGGGGTGCGCCATGGCCTGCTCGACGGTGACCTCGGCCAGCTCGGCGCGCTTGCGGCCGCGGAAGGGGCCGCCGGAGGCGGTGAGCACGAGCCGCGCGACCTCGCTCTTGCGCCCGGCGCGCAGGGCCTGGGCGATGGCGGAGTGCTCGGAGTCGACGGGCACGAGCTGCCCGGGCTTGGCGGCGGCGAGCACGAGCGGCCCGCCGGCGATGAGCGACTCCTTGTTGGCGAGGGCGAGGGTGGCGCCGGTGGCGAGCGCCTTGAGCGTCGGCTCGAGGCCGCGGGAGCCCGGGAGCGCGTTCAGGACGGTGTCGACTTCCACGGCGTCGATGAGTTCGGTGACGGCGTCGGAGCCCGCGAAGAGCCGCGGCAGCTTGAAGTCGCCCTGGGCGTAGCCGCGTTTTTGGGCCTCGGCGTACAGCGCGAGCTGCACGTCTTCGGCGGCGGTGGCCTTGGTCACGGCGACGGCCTCGACGCCGTGGGCGAGCGCCTGCGCGGCGAGCGCGGCCGGATCGGCCCCGCCCGCGGCGATCCCGGCGACCCGGAACAGGTGCGGGTTGCGGGCCGCGACGTCGAGGGCCTGCACTCCGATGGACCCGGTCGAGCCGAGCACGAGAACGCTTCGCGAGGTAGTCATCGGGGGTCATTGTCGCGCGGGCCGTGCGCGAGGCGCACCCGGAGGTTCCGACGGCGGTGCCGCGGCGGGTGGCCGGCGCCACGCGGGGCATCTCCGCGGCGCGCCCGGAGGTGTGGGATCATCGGCGCGTACGAGGTTCACGGGTCTTGAGGAGTTCATCGTGGCAGGCAAGGCGGTCGAGAAGAGGCGGCCCGAGGTCGACCCCCGCGACGAGCCGTCCGCGGCCTGGGGCTGGCACGGTTCGTTCCCGAAGGCCACCCGCATCGCCGGCTGGGTCAGCGCGATCATCCTGCTGGTGATGATCAAGGGCAACCACGAGAACAACACGGAGAACGTGTGGCTCGTCGGCCTGTCGCTGTTCATCGTGCTGCTGCTCGTGCTGGACATCCGCAAGCAGCGCACGGCCTGGCGCAAGTAGTTCGTTTTTCGCTAACGTCCCCGGCATGAAGCTGCGCTGGGGTCTGGCTGTCGTCTCCGTCCTGGGTGCCTTGGTGGTGCCCGCTGCCCCGGCCTCGGCGGCCTCGCTGCCGGTGGTCCGGTGCACGTTCACGCCGACGCCTGACAACCCGGCGGCGCGTCCGGTGGTGCGTCCGTTGCCGTTCGCTCCGACGGTGGGGACCGTGGACGTGACGTTCCGGTTCAACTACGGGCCCGTGACGGTGCGGTTGAACCGCGCCGGGGCGGCTCCTTGTGCCGTGCACAACATGGTTTCGTTGATCGCTCAGCGGTTTTACGACCGCTCTCAGTGCTGGCGGTTGACCAACTCTTCTCGGCTTGGGGTTCTCCAGTGCGGGGATATCTACGAGGTCGAGAAGGGCGGGCCGGGGTACAAGTTCCCCGACGAGGTCACCGGGTCCGAGACGTATCCGCGGGGAACTGTCGCCATGGGGAACCAGGGGCCCGGGACGAACGGGTCCGAGTTCTTCATCGTGCACTCGTTCGCGAACATTCCGGCGAACTATTCGGTGTTGGGGACCGTCGTGCGCGGGATGTCGGCGATTGATCGGATGGTCGAGGACGGGATCATTCCGACCGACCCCGATGGGCCGTTGGACGGGGCGCCCGCCAAGCCGGTGAAGATCCAGCGGGCCACGGTGGGCCGTTGAGAACGGGCTTCAGGCGAGCTTCTCGGGCTTGACGCCCAAGATGAGGTTCTCCAACGCCGCGTCGCCAAATCCGAAACTGGCGACCCAGGTCTCCACCAGGACGATCTCACCGGCCTCGGAAATACCGAGGAAGAACCGGCCGCCCCGCGCGACCGAAATCCCGGGCCCGGAGATCGGCACCTTCAGACCACCGAACTCACCGAGAAATTCCTCGGCGGCGGCGTGCATCCGCACCTCGCCGCTCGCCTCGAGCAGGCCCCGCCACTCCGCCGTGTCGACCTTGCGGCCCGGCTCCCAGCCGGCGGCGCGGAGATCGTGCTCAGCCCGCTCCGAAAACCTGCTCATCGGCCCTCCAAAACCATCGGTGGCGACGCTGCGAACTTCCCCCGGCTCAGTAGGGCAGGCGGAGGTTTGCTTCACGCATCATCGACTCGTAAGAATCAGAAAGTGCCTTGATCGCCTCGGCGACCTCCTGAAGCGCATCGTCGTGGCCGCGAAGTTCCATCAGTTCGTCCACGGCGTCCTGCACCTGCTTCAGAGAATCACCCGGCATCAGGAGGCCTGGGGACTTCCGGCCGTCGAGCCTCATCTCGACACACCAACAGTGCGGGGCATCGGGCCGTTCTGACGGCGGAAGCCGGGTGCCGCTCGGGCACCCGGCTTCCGGAACCTACCGTCAGCGTTCGCTGGAAGGCGACACCAATTCGCTCGGCCCGCCGCCGGACTCGCCGGCCACCGCGGCCAGCTCCTCGCCCACCGTCTCGCGGTCCTTCGGGCGCGCGTCCTTCGTCAGCAACGACGCCACCGCGCCGATCAGGCACACCGCGATCGCGAAGCCGAACGCCACCGCCAGACCCGACTGGAACGGCCCCGAAATCAGGTTCGGGAAGAAGCTGCGGCCCGTCAGGAACGACGCCTGGTCCGGCGGCAGCGACGACAGCTGGTCGCCCAGCAGCTGCTGGATCGGGTTGTAGCCGAGGAACGCCGCGAACAGCACCGCCACCGCCGGGAGGTTCGCGATCTGCGACGCCGACGCCGCGGGGACGCCGTGCTCGGTCAGGCCCTGGCTCATCGTCGCCGGGAGGCTGCTCGACAGGCCCGCGATGATCAAGCTGAAGAAGAAGCCGATCGACAGGACCATCGCCGCGTTCTGGAACGTCGTCATCATGCCCGCGCCCGAACCCCGGGCGTCCGCCGGGAGGCTGTTCATCACCTCGGCGCGGTTGGGCGAGGAGAACATGCCCATGCCGATGCCGTTGATCAGCAGGATCGCCGCGAAGGCCCAGTAGTTGAAGTTCACCGGCAGGATGATCAGCAGCAGGAACGTGATCGCCGTGATCAGCAGGCCGCTCGAGGCCAGCAGGCGGCTGCCGATGCGATCGGCGAGGATGCCCGACGTCGGCGCGGCGACCAGGAACCCGACCGTCATCGGGAGCATGTAGATGCCCGCCCACAGCGGCGTCTGCTCGAACGTGTAGCCGTGCTGCGGCAGCCAGATGCCCTGCAGCCAGATGATCAGGATGAACTGCAGACCGCCGCGGCCGAGGGACGCCGTCAGGTTCGCGATGTTGCCCCACGTGAACGAGCGGATCTTGAACAGGGAAAGCCGGAACAGCGGGTTGTCGACCTTGGTTTCGATGACCACGAACGCCACCAGCACCGCGATCCCGCCGATCAGGCAGGACAGCACCATCGGGCTGCCCCAGCCGGTCGGCGACGAGCCGTAGGGCTGGATGCCGTAGGTGATACCGATCAGCACGGCGATGAGGCCGACGGCGAAGGTGATGTTGCCCCACCAGTCCATCCGCGCGTGCTTGCGGACGCCGGTGTCGTGCAGCTTGAGGTACGCCCAGATCGTGCCGATCACGCCGAACGGCACCGACACCAGGAAGATCAGGTTCCAGTCGACCGGGGCGAGCACGCCGCCGACGACCAGGCCGAGGAACGAGCCCGCGATCGCCGCGACGCCGTTCATGCCGAGCGCGAGCCCGCGCTGGTTGGCCGGGAAGGCGTCGGTCAGGATCGCCGAGCTGTTCGCCATCAGGAACGCGCCGCCGACGCCCTGCACGATCCGCCAGCCGATCAGCCACAACGCGGCCGCGTCGCCGTCGAACCACGTGATGGCCAGCATGATCGAAGAAACCGTGAAGACGGCGAAGCCGAGGTTGTACATCCTCGCGCGGCCGTACATGTCGCCGAGCCTGCCGAAACTCACCACCAGCACCGCGGTGACCACGAGAAAGCCCATGATCATCCACAGCAGGTAGCTCGTGTTGGCGGGCTCGAGCGGGTTGATGCCGATGCCCTTGAAGATGTCGGGCAGCGCGATCAGCACGATCGAGGAGTTGATCGTGGCGATCAGCATGCCCAGCGTCGTGTTGGACAGCGCGATCCACTTGTACCGCGGCCCCAGCTCCGCGATCGAATACGTCCGGCGTTCCGCCACTGTGCAACCCTTCTGCTCGCAAGTCCCTTAGCTAGGCTAAGCAACTTGCTTGCGTATGGCAACCATCCCGGCGAAACGCATGGGAGAGCATGATCACACTCGCTTGACCGTCCTTTGAGGACCCTTTACTGGGGCGGTCGGGGTGGGCCCGTCGCGGCGCGGACGGGGCCGGGAAGGTCGCGAATGACTCATTGGGGACTTCGGCGGTCCCGAATGAGTCATTCGCGACCCGCGGCGGCGAGGGCGGCGGTGAGCGGCTGCGGTGGTCGGCGGCGGTGGGCGGCGGCGAGGGCGGTGGCGGAGGTGGGCGGCGGGCTGTGGACAACTCGGCGCCGCGGGCCCGAAATTGTCGGTGCTCGCCGGTAACGTTGAAACCGGGGGTCCCCCTCACGGCCGCGGGGGCTGCCACAGGCGCCCGGGCGCGAGGATGGCGCACGTGAGAGCGCTGGAAGCGGGGACGAACCAGTGCCGCCAGCCGGGCCGCGGGAACGCCGGGCGCAGAGCGCGGGGCGCAAGAAGCCCGGCCCGCGGGTCACCTCAGCAGCCGCCCGAGCAGCTCGACCCCCTCCGCGATCTCCGACGCCGTCCGCGCCGCATACCCGAGCACCAGCCCTGGCCGCCCCGGCAGCTGCCGGTGCCACGACAACGGCTGCACCTTCACCCCCTCGGCCAGCGCGGCCGCCGCCAGGGCGACGTCGTCCACCTCCGCCTCGAACGTGATCGTCAGGTGCAACCCCGCCGCCGCCCCGTGGACGCGCGCTGATGGCACCGAAAGAGACAACGCCCGGACCATCGCGTCACGACGGCGACGGTGCCGTGCCCGGACCACCCGCAGCTGCTTCTCCAGCTCCCCCGTCTCCATCAACCGGGCCAGCACCAGCTGGGCCAGCACCGCATTTCCCAGGTCCGCGAACCGCTTAGCCGCCACGAGATCGGCGAAGAACCGCGGCGGCGCCAGCAGCCAGCCCACCCGCAACGCCGGGGCCAGCAGCTTCGAAACGCTTCCCGTGTAACAGACTTCCGGCAGCATCGACCGCACCGCCGGCACCGGCGCCCGGTCGTAGCGGTGCTCCGCGTCGTAGTCGTCCTCGACGATCACCCCGCCGTCGGCCGCCCAGCTCATCAGCTCGCGACGGCGCTCGCCGCCCAGGACCACTCCCATCGGGAACTGGTGGGCCGGGGTCAGCAACACCGCCGGGGACCGCAGCGACGCCACCCGCAGCCCCTCCTCGTCCACCGGGACCGGCGGCGTCGCCAGCCCGCAGTGGTGCAGGTGCTGGCGGGCGCCCAGGGAACTCGGGTCCTCCACCGCGATCTCGGTCACTCCGTGGTGCCGCAGCACCTCGCCCACCAGCGTCAACGCCTGCGCGACCCCCGCCACCACGATGATCTCGCCGGGATCGACGCGGATGCCGCGGTTGCGCGCCAGCCAGCGCGACACCGCGAGCCGCATCGCCGGGGCTCCTCGGGGGTCGCCGTAGCCGAAGTGCGACGGCTCCAGCTCCTCCAGCACCGCCCGCTCGGCCCGCAGCCACGCCGCGCGCGGGAACGCCGTCAGGTCCGGCACCCCCGGCGTGAGGTCGATCCGGGCCGGGGTCGCGCGGATCTCGTCGAACACCGCGAGACCGGGCGACGGCGTGATCACCTTCCCGGGCGCGCGGACCGGCGCCGGGGACGGCGGCAGCACCGGCGCCGCGACCACCACCGTGCCCGCGCGGCCGCGGCCCGCCGCGTGGCCGTCGTCGATCAGCCGCTGGTAGGCCTCCGTCACCACGCCCCGCGACACCCGCAGCTCGGCCGCCAGCACCCGGGACGCGGGCAACCTGCCGCCCACCGGGAGCCTGCCGTCCGCGATCGCCGCGCGCAGCTGGCCCGCGAGCCAGTCCGCGAGCCCGCCCGGTGGTGCCTCGCGGACGTCGAGCTGGAGGAAGTCCGAGCCTATGGACCCCTCGGCGGACGACGTTTTGGCTCTGTCCATCGAGCCATTGTGGCAGCACGCTGGACGCATGGACACCACTTACGTACACGGCTACACCGCCCCCGAAGCCCGCCGCCTGGGCGACCAGGCCGACACGCTCGCCGAGCTGCTGCACGCCGGGACGGCCTACCCCGCCGGCAGCCGGGTGCTCGAGGTCGGCTGCGGCGTCGGCGCCCAGACCGTCCACCTCGCCGCCCGCAGCCCGGACGCGCACCTCACCGCGGTCGACGTCTCCGAAGAGTCACTGGCCGAAGCGAGACGGAGAGTCCCGGGCGTCGACTTCCGGCAAGCCGACCTGTTCGACCTCGACGGCGAGTACGACCACCTCTTCGTCTGCTTCGTGCTCGAACACCTGCCGGCCCCGGAGAAAGCCTTGGCCCACCTGAAAACCCTGCTGCGCCCGGGCGGCACGATCACCGTCATCGAGGGCGACCACGGCTCGGCGTTCTTCCACCCGCGCAGCGAGCACGCCCAGGCCGCGATCGATTGCCTCGTCCGCCTCCAGGCCGAGGCGGGCGGCGACGGGCTCATCGGGCGCCGCCTCTACCCATTGCTCGACCAAGCAGGGTTCGGCGACGTCGTCGTGGCGCCGCGGACCGTCTACGCCGACGCGTCCCGGCCCGATCTGGTCACCGGGTTCACCCGCGACACCTTCACCGCGATGGTCGAAGGCGTCGGCGAAACCGCCGTCGCACGGGGACTCGCCGACGCCGGCGATTGGGCGCGCGGGATCCGCGATCTCCACCGCACGACCAGGGAATACGGGACATTCCACTACACGTTCTTCAAAGGGACAGCACAGCGCATTCCGGGAGGAGCGTCATGATCATCGCCGTTCTCGCCGCCGTCGTTCTCCTCGCCTGGGCGCTCGACCACGCCTACCGCCGCCGCCCGTACCCGCGCAACCGGCTCGCCGGCAGCTCCGACGTCTTCGACCGCGACGCCCAGCGACTCGAAAGTGACCTCGTCGCCGACGAGCGCCACTACCCCGCGACGCGGTCCAGGGCCGCCAGGTGGTCCTTGACGCGGATCATGCCGGGCACACATTCCCCGGCGTAACAAGCCAGCGCGCGTTCCCAGTGCTCGCGCGCGGCCACCGGGTCGCCGAGTCCACAGTGGACTTCGCCGAGCCCGCAGTGGGCGCGGCCCTGCTCGGGACCGCAGCCCGTTTCCTTCGCCACCGCGAGGGCTTCGCGGTGGTAGTCGAGGGCTTCGGACGACGCTCCGCGGGCGGCCGACAGCGCACCGAGGCTGTTGAGCACGCGGGATTCGACGCCGCGGTCGCCGCATTCGCGGGCCAGGCCCAGTGCCTCTTCGAGGTGCTGGGCCGCTTCCGCGTGCCGCCCCTGCGCCACCCGGACGTCGCCCAAGTGCTTCAACGCGACTGCCCGGTTCGTGGGACTTCCGGTCTCCTGCGCGATTTCGAGGGCCCGCTCCAGGTGCGCCGCCGCCTCGGCGTCGCGGCCGCGCGCGTGCTCGACGTCGCCGAGGATGCCCAGCGCGTACCCTTCGCTGACGCGCACGCCCATGGCGCGGAAGTGCTCCAGCCCGGCGGCCAGTGACCGCGCGGCTTCGTCGTGGTGCCCCAGCGCCGATTGCGCGTCGCCGAGGTTCACCAGCGCGTAGCCCTCGCTGGTCCGGTCGGCGGTCTCGCGGGCCAGGGCGAGCGCCTCTTCGTGGTAGCCGACGGCTTCCCGGTACCGCCCGATGCCGCGGCACGAGCAGCCGAGCACCACCAGGACCAGGCCTTCGCTGGTGCGGTCGCCGTTCTTGCGGGCCAGCGAAAGGGCTTCCGCCGAATACTCGATCGCCTCGGTGAACCGGCCGAGGGCCCGGCAGACCAGGCCGAGCGTGTTGAGCACGTGGATCTCGGTCCGCCGGTCGCCCGTCTCGCGGACGAGGACGAGCGCTTCCTCCAGGTACCGCAACGCTTCCCGCGACCGGCCGACGCGCCAGTGCCCCAGCCCGATCAGCGTGAGCGGCTCGGCTTCGGCCGCGCGGTCGCCCGCGTCGTGGGCCAGCGCCGACGCGTGCGTGTGCAGCACCAGCGCTTCCTCGTGGTAGCCGCCGACGTCGAGGTAGTGCCAGAGGATCCCGGACAGCAGCCGCAGGTGGTCCGGCCAGCCGTGCCGCGTCGCGTGCGCGGCGACGGCCAGGAGGTTGCGGCGCTCGGCCTCCAGCCACGCCTGCGCGTCGATCACCTTGACCTCGGGGTCGGGCACCTGCGGGCGCAGGTGGCGTTCCTGCGGCAGGACGACGTCCATGGCCTGGGCGGCCGAGGTGACGTAGTAGTCGAACAGCCGCTCCCGCGCCGCGTGGCTCTCGGCAGGGTCAGCCGCGGCGAGCTCGGCGGCGTAGACGCGCAGCAGGTCGTGCAGCTGGACGCGGCTTTCGCCGGTCTCCTGGGCGAGGTGGGCGCGGACCAGCGTGCCGGTCAGCCGTTCGGCCTCCGGCAGCGGGACGGCGGCGAGCGCGGCGATGGCGGCGGGCGTCAGGTCGCGGCCCGGGTGCAGGCCGCAGAGCCGGAACACGCGGGCCGCGTCGGCCGCCAGGTGCCGGTAGGACCAGGAGAACACCGCGCGGACGGCGGTCAGAGGGTCGCCGCCGCCGTCGAGGAGGTCCAGGCGCCGCCGTTCGTCGGCGAGCTCGGCCGCGAGCGCGGCGAGCCGCTCCCCTTCGCGGCTCAGCGCCAGCTCCGCGACGAGCCGCAGGGCCAGCGGCAGCCGGGCCGAGTAGCCGATCAGCGCCGCGGTCGCCTCGGGTTCGTCGTCGACGCGGCGGCCGAGCAACGTCCGCAGCAGGTCGCGGGCTTCGCCGTCGGTGAG
Source organism: Amycolatopsis nalaikhensis (assembly GCF_030264295.1). Taxonomy (GTDB): domain Bacteria; phylum Actinomycetota; class Actinomycetes; order Mycobacteriales; family Pseudonocardiaceae; genus Amycolatopsis; species Amycolatopsis nalaikhensis. The sequence goes on from NZ_CP127173.1 coordinate 116,336, forward strand.
CAGGTCGACGAGCACCCGGCGGGCGCCGTGCCGGGCGACCAGCCCGGGGAGCGCGTCGCGGCTGGTCACCAGCACCAGGCACGACGACGAGCCGGGCAGCAGCGGCCGCACCTGCCCGGCCGAACCGGCGTTGTCCAAGAGCAGCAGCATCCGCCTGCCGGTGAGTGCGGTGCGGAACTTCGCGGCGCGTTCGTCCGGCTCGGCGGGGATGTCGGCGCCGTCGACGCCGAGGGCGCGCAGGAACCCCGACAGCGCGTCGCCCGGCTCGACCGGCCGGACGGTGCCGTAGCCGTGCAGGTCGAGGTACAGCTGGCCGTCCGGGAACTCGTCCAGCGACCGCTGGGCCCAGTGGACGGCGAGCGCGGTCTTGCCGACGCCGCCGGTGCCGGACAACACGGCGATGCGCGCGCCGGGGTCGTCCCGGCGCAGGAGTGCGTCCAGCTCGGCCAGCTGGGCGGTGCGGCCGCGGAACCCGGTGACGTCGGCGGGCAGCTGCGCGGGGACGCGGGCGGGCGGCTCCGGCGCGGCGAAGTCCTGCCTCAGCACCTGGCGCTGGGCCGCGCGCAGCTCGGGGCCGGGTTCGATGCCCAGCTCGTCGGCCAGCCGCCGCCGGACTTCGTCGTAGACGTCGAGCGCGGCGGCCTGCCGTCCGGACGCGGCCAGAACCAGCATGAGCCGGGCGTGCGCGGACTCGTTTAGCGGCTCCTCGGCGGTCAGCACCCGCAGCTGGACGGCCGCGTCCTCGGGATCGGCGAGCCCGGCGTAAGCCATCACGGCCTTGGCGCGCCGCATCGCGAGCGCGAGCCGCGCGGGGTGCTGGCGCAGGCGTCCGACGTCGGCGAGCGCCGGGCCGCGCCACAGCTCCAGGGCCTCCCGGTGGGCGTCCCGCGCGAGGAGCGCCTCGAAGCGCAGCAGGTCCAGCTCGTCCTCGCCCGCGGTCAGCCGGTAGCCGCCCTTGTCCGTGGCGATCAGGTCGGCCGGCCGCAGGGCCCGCCGCAGCCGCGCGACGTAGGTGTGCAGCAGCTCCAGGCACGACGGCGGCGGCTCGTCCCAGATGACGTCGACGAGGTCCTCGCGGCGCACGGTCCGGTTCGGCTGCAGGGCCAGCATCGCCAGCAGCAGCCGCTGCTTCTCCGCGCCGATCTCGACCGCCACGTCGCCGCGCCGCACCGTCAGCGGCCCCAGCACGCCGATCCGGACCGGCTCCGGCGGGGCTTCGGCAAGCGCTTCCCGCAGGCGGCGTTCGGTCTCCGGCCGCGGCCGCCGGACGCTGCCGAGCTCGGCGTTGCGCACCGCGCGCAGGCTCAGCCCGGCGCGCTCGGCGAGCTGGGCCTGCGTGAGGCCGGCGAGCACACGCCGTTCCCGCAGCCATCCGGCGAACGACCGGCCTTCGTCCACAGGCGTCCTCTCCCGCGTGCCGAACGTACCCCTCCAGCATCACGATCGTGCCGCTCCAGCTGTACCACCGATCGGCGAAGATGACCGTTTTCGCAGGTACCGAGGGTGACGACGGCGGAGTCCGCGAGTACAGGCGCTCGTCCACCCCGGCTTCTTAGGCTGTTGCGGGTCCGGTGGTGACGAGGGGTTCGAGGAGCAGCCGTCGCATGGGGTACGACGGCTGCGCCCGGACCTTCAGACGCCGAAGCGCTCCAGCAGCGCGCGGACGACGGCGGGGTTCTCGACGTGGGCGTTGTGCCCGAGGCCGTCGAGGGTGACCGCGTCCGGGTCGAGGGCGCGCAGTTGGTCCGGACGGCTCATCGGGTCGTCCTCGCCCGCGGCCAGCACGACCGGGCAGCGCGCCGTGGCGAGCAGCGCGGGCATGTCCGGCGCGCCGACGCCGAACGCGGCCGGGTCCATCGCGAGACGCCAACCTCCCTCGGTCTCGCGGAGCCCGGCCGGGTCGGCGGGCGCGATCCCGAGCAGCCCGGACACCTTCAGGTACGCCTGTTCGGCGTCCACCCGCGTCTCGAAGACGCGCGCCGGGCGGGCCGCGAACGTCGCCGCGCGGCCGAGGTCGTCCTGGCTCCACTCGACCTTCACCCCGACCGCCAGCACGCCCGCGACCTCGACGTCGTACTTCCCGGACGCCAGTTCCAGCGCCAGCACCCCGCCCAGCGAATGCCCGGCGACGACCACCGGCCCGCCGCCCGGAAGCGCACGGGCGACCGCCGCGGTGAGCGTCTCGAAGCTGTAGTGCGGCAGCGGCGCGGACAGGCCGTGGCCGGGCAGGTCGGGCACCAGCACGCGCCGCGGGAGCAGGGGCGCGAAGTGGGCCCACACGGCGCCGGTCGCGCCCAGGCCGTGCAGGAGGAGGACGGCCGGTTCGCCGTCGCCGCCCGTGCGCAGGTTCAGGGTGTCCATCCCGGCAGCCTCCCAAATTGTCGGTGGGCGCGGCTAGGGTCGGCTCGTGGCGATCACCGATCCGGACACCTACGTGCGCGGTGTCCCGTACGACGAGCTGGCGCGGCTGCGGGCCGCGTCGCCGGTGGTGCGCGTCGACGACTTCTGGGCCGTGCTGCGCCACGCCGACGTGCGGCGGGTGCTGCGCGACCCGGCGGGGTTCTCCTCGCAGCTCGGCGGGACGCAGATCCGCGACCCGGCGACCCCGGCCGACCTCGCCTACGTGCGCCGGATGATGCTCAACATGGACCCGCCCGAGCACGGCAGGCTGCGCGGGTTGCTCACGAAGGCGTTCACCCCGCGCGCGGTGGCGAAGCTGAGTTCGCGGATCGAGAGCTGGGCCCGGGAACTCGTCGCCGCGGTGGCGGACGACGGCGAGTGCGACTTCGCGAAGGTCGCGGCCGACCTGCCGCTGCTGACGCTGGCCGGGGTGTTCGGCGTGCCGGAGGAGGACCGGCGGCTGATGTACGACTGGAGCAACCGCGTGATCGGCTACCAGGACGCCGAGTACGCGGTCAGCTCGACCGTCGACCCGGCGTCGGTGACGGAGCTGGCGCGGGCCGCGCTCGCCGTCCGCCCCGCCCCGCGCCCGGACGGCTCGATGCCGGATCCGCGCACCCGCGCCGGGATGCCGGATCTCTACGCGTACGCGAACGCCCTCGGCGAGTACAAGCGCGAGCACCCGGGCGACGACGTGATGAGCAACCTGATGCGCCACGGCGACCGCGTCTCGCTGGCCGAGTTCGAGAACCTCTTCTGGCTGTTTTCCGTGGCGGGCAACGAAACCCTGCGCAACGGCCTGCCCGGCGGGATGCTCGCGCTGCTCTCGCACCCCGCGCAGTACCGGCGGCTGCTGGCCGACCGGTCGCTGCTGCCGTCGGCGGTCGAAGAAATGCTCCGGTGGTGGACTCCGGTCATGCACTTCAGGCGTACCGCGGTTTCCGACGTCCGGCTGTCCGATGTGGACATCCGCGCCGGGGACAAGGTGGTGGTCTGGTTCTCCTCGGCCAACCGCGACCCCGACGTGTTCCCCGACCCGGACACCTTCGACATCGGCCGGACGCCGAACGACCACCTGACCTTCGGCCACGGCCCGCACTTCTGCCTCGGCGCGCAGCTGGCGCGGGTGCAGCTGCGGGCGATGTTCACCGCGGTGCTCGACCTGCTCGGCGAGGTGACGCTCGCCGGGGAGCCGGTGCGGCTGCGGTCCAACTTCCAGAACGGCCTCAAGTCGCTGCCGATCCGGTGGTCGCGCTGATGGAGATCCGGGAGATGCGGGCGTTCGTCGCGGTCGTCGAGGCGGGCACGATGTCGAAGGCGGCGCGGCGGCTGCACGTGAGCCAGCCCGCGCTGTCCCAGACGATCACCGCGCTCGAACGGCGGCTCGGCGTCCGGCTGCTGGTGCGCACCAGCACGGGCGTCCGGACGACCGACGCGGGCGCGACGCTGCTGACCGAAGCGCGCGCGGTGCTGGCCCGGCACGACCAGCTGCTCGCCGCGCTGGCCAAGCACACGAACACCGGCGTGCTGCGCGTCGGCGTCCCCCTCGAACTGCCGCCGGAGCTGCTGCCGTCCGCGCTCGCGCGGCTCGCAGAGGCCTTCCCCGACACGCGGGTGCAGGCCCGGCACCTTTCGTCGGTGGCCCAGGTGACCGCGCTCCGGGCGGACGAGCTCGACGTCGGGCTGGTCCGGGAACGCCCGACGGGGCCCGACCTCGACGCGGCGCTCGTCGTCGAGGAGGACGTCGGCGTCCTGCTGGCCACCGAGGTCGCCGAGCGGCTGGGCTCGCCGGTCCGGCTGGAGGACCTGGCCGGGCTGGACTGGTTCGCCTTCCCCCGGGCGGGCAGCCCGGCCTGGTACGACGAGCTGGCGGCGGTCCTGCGCGGCCACGGCCTCGACGTCGGGCCCGAGGTCCCGGAGGAGCAGCGGCTGATCGTCGAGCTGAAGATCCCGGCGGTCAGCGCGGGCACGGCGTACGCGTTCGCCCCGCCGGAGTGGCCGTACCCGCTGCCGGACACGGTGCGGTGGGTACCGCTGGCGGGAACCCCGATCATCCGGCGGACGTGGGCCGTGTGGCCGGCGACGTCGCACCGGCGTGACGTCGCGGAGTTCGTCGCGGCGCTGGAAGACCATCAGCGGCACCGATCGCGGGCATAAGGAGCACCGAACGCGCGGCCGGAAGCCCGGGCGGGCGCTCGCGCTTGCACCCTTAGACCGGGGAGGCACCCCGGGTAACGAGGAGCAGAGCGATGAGTGCAGAACTGTCCGGGCGGACGGCCCTGGTGACCGGCGGCACGAGCGGGATCGGCCGCGCGACGGCGGTCGCGCTGGCCGGGCTCGGCGCCCACGTGGTGCTGTCCGGCCGCGACACCGCGCGCGGCGCCGAGGTCGTCGCACGGATCCGCGAGGCGGGCGGCAAGGCCGACTTCGTGGCGGCCGACCTGAAGGACGCGGCGTCGGCGCGGGTGCTGGCGGCCCGGGCCCGCGAAGTGGGCGGGCCGATCGACGTGCTGGTGAACAACGCCGGCATCTTCCCGACCGGGCCGACCGACGGCTTTTCCGAGGCGGACTTCGACGCGGTCTACACGACCAACGTGAAGGTGCCGTTCTTCCTGGTGGCCGAGCTGGCCCCGGAGATGGCCGGACGCGGGCACGGCGCGATCGTCAACGTGTCGACGATGGTGGCGACGCGCGGCATGGCGGGCATGGCCCTGTACGGCTCGTCGAAGGCGGCGGTGGAGCTGCTGACGAAGGCGTGGGCGGCGGAGTACGGCCCGTCGGGAGTGAGGGTGAACGCGGTGAGCCCGGGCCCGACGCGCACGGAGGGCACGGCGGCCTTCGGCGACGGCCTGGACCAGCTGGCGGCGGCGGGCCCGGCGGGCCGGGTGGCGTCCCCAGAGGAGATCGCGGCGACGATCGCCTTCCTGGCGGCGGGCGACGCGAGCTTCGTCCACGGCGCGGTGCTGCCGGTGGACGGCGGCCGGCTGGCGGTCTGAGCCCGTTCGGGACGGCGTCACCGCAGGAAGGTGACGCCGTCCCGGGGCCGCTCGTCCACCGTCAGCGAGAAGACGTCCGGCCGCGCGTAGTGGCCCGACACGTCGAGGCTGTGCCGCGCCGCCACGACGTCGTCGAGGTCGATCTCCGCCGTGATCAACCCCTCCGCGTCCCGCAGCGGCCCCGCCAGCACCTCCCCCAGTGGCCCGACGATCACGCTCCCGCCCCGGAACGGGTCGTCCCCCGACGTCTCGTAAGGGCAAGCCGAGATCACGAAACACCGGCCCTCGTCGGCGATGTGGCGCATCGATGCCTGCCAGACCTCGCGGTCGTCCGCCGTCGGGGCGCACCAGATCTCCACGCCCTTCGCGTACATCGCCGCGCGGAACAGCGGCATGTGGTTCTCCCAGCAGATCGCCGCGCCCGCGAGGCCCGCCGCCGTCGGGACCGCCGGGAGCGTCGACCCGTCGCCGCGGCCCCAGACCAGGCGCTCGCGGGCCGTCGGGACCAGCTTGCGGTGCTTGGCCACCAGGCCGAGGTGCGGGTCGAGGAACACCGCCGTGCTGTACAACGTCGAGCCGTCGCGCTCGATGACGCCCACCACCAGCGTCGCTCCCGTCCGGGCCGCCAGCTCCGCCAACGCGGCCGTCTCGGGACCCGGCACCGTCACCGACGCGCGGAAGTACTCGACGAACGGGCCGCCGCGGGGGTAGCCGCCGAGGACGGCTTCCGGCAGGACCACCAGGGACGCGCCGCGGATCTCGTCCTCGTACGCCAGGATCCGCTCGACCGGGAGACCCGTCCCGACCTGCAGGGCGGCGACGACCGTCATCCGCGGACCGGCCACGGGACCACCGCGGACGTCCGCCGCTGGTAGTCCGCGTACTCCGGGTACCGGGACTTGCTGATGCTCTCGGTGAACCGCGTCGAGCCGACGAACAGCAGCGTCAGCAGCACCGCGCCGAGCACTGTCCACTGCAGACCGCCCGCCACGACGCCGAACGCCGCCACCGCCCACCACTGGGCCTGCTCGAAGAAGAAGTTCGGGTGCCGCGAATACCGGAAGAGCCCGGTCTGCAGGAACCGCGTCGGCGCGCGGCCCGCGTGCTTCTCGCGGTGGAACTCCCACTGCTGCTGGTCGGCGACCGTCTCCCCGACCAGGAACGCGAGGAACAGCACCGCCACGACGACGTCCGCGACCCCGAACGACCCCTGGTGGTCCAACGCGGTCATCGCGGGCAGCGTGATCAGCAGCAGGATCGCGTTCTGGTACAGCGAGATGAAGAAGAAGTTGAACACCTGGAACTGCCACGGCTTCATCCGCTCGCGCAGCACCGCCCACCGGTAGTCCTCGCCGCCGCGGGCGTAGCCACCCTTCCGGGCGAAGTTGAACGTCAGCCGCGCGCCCCAGAGGAACACGAGCGCGAACATGACGTCGAGCCGGGCGTCGGCGAACCCGGCGAACGCGGCGAAAACGCCCACGTACCCCACCGGGACGATCGACCAGATCCGGTCCACCCAGGAGTATTCCCTGGTCAGCACGGAGACCAGCCAGGTGCCGAGCGTCACCCCGGCGAAGACGTACAGGCACACCCGCAGCGCGTCCATAGCGCCACAATAGGACCTAGGATCGGTGGTATGAACCTGCCGCTGCGGGAACGGAAGATCGACGTCTTCTTCGCGGTGCTGTTCTCGGCCTTCACGGTGACGTCCCTGATCAGCGATCTGCTGCCGACCGTCGGCGTCGACTTCTCGCGGCCGACCGGGAACTTCTTCGTCGACTCGAACTACTGGTACGCCCACGACGCCGACCCGCTGTTCATGCACCCGCCGGACTGGATGCGGATCGTCACCGGGCTCTCGGCGTTCGTCTACATGCCGTTCTACGTCGTGCTCGTCTTCGCGCTGCTCACCGGCCGCAACTGGATCCAGCTGCCGTCGGTGGTCTACGCGACGATGATCGTCACGCTGACCGGCGTCGTCGTGTTCGGCGTCGAGTTCTTCGGCGACCCGGCCACCCGCACCGGCAACCCGGCGAAGTTCCTCGCCTTCAACCTGCCCTACGTCCTGGTGCCGCTCCTGCTGCTGGTCCGGATGCGCAAGCCACTCCCCTTCACCCGCCGTTTCTGAACCCGCCGTTTCTGACCGGAGGCGCCGTGCCGTACTCGTTCCTCAGCCACCTCGACTGCTCCCGCACCGGCGAGCGCTTCGACGCCGACGTCGTCCAGGGCCTCTCGCCGTCGGGCGCGCCGCTGCTCGCCCGCTACGACCTCGACGGCGTCCGCGAAGCCGTGACGCCGAAGGAGATCGCCGGGCGAGAGCCGACGCTGTGGCGCTACCACGAGGTGCTGCCCGTGCGGTCGCCCGAGCACGCCGTCAGCCTCGGCGAGGGCATGACGCCGTTGCTGCGCCTGCCGCGCTACGGCCGTGAGCTGGGGTTGTCTCGGCTGTGGATGAAGGACGAAGGCCTGGTCCCGACCGGCACGTTCAAGGCGCGCGGCGCCGCGGTCGGCGTCTCGCGGGCGGCCGAGCTGGGCGTGCGCGGGATCGCGATGCCGACGAACGGCAACGCGGGCGCGGCGTGGGCCTTGTACGCCGCCCGCGCCGGGCTGACCAGCCTGATCGCGATGCCGGACGACGCGCCGTCGATCACCATGCGGGAGTGCGTCGCCGCGGGCGCCGAGCTGTACCGCGTGGACGGTCTGATCGGCGACGCGGGCAAGCTCGTCGCCGACGCCGTCGGGCGCCGCGAAGGCGTGCAGGACGTCTCGACGTTGAAAGAGCCCTACCGCATCGAGGGCAAGAAGACGATGGGGTACGAGATCGCCGAGCAGTTCGGCTGGCGGCTGCCGGACGTCATCCTCTACCCCACCGGCGGCGGCGTCGGGATCATCGGCATTCACAAGGCGCTGCTCGAAATGCGCGAGCTGGGCTGGATCACCGGCGACCTGCCGCGGCTCGTCGCCGTGCAGGCCACCGGGTGCGCGCCGATCGTGTCCGCGTTCGAGCGGGGCGCGCGGGAAAGCGAACCGTTCCCCGACGCGCGGACCGTCGCCTTCGGCATCACCGTGCCGAAGGCGCTGGGCGACTTCCTCGTGCTCGACGCCGTGTACGCGACCGGCGGCACCGCCGTCGCCGTCACCGACGAAGAGCTGCTCGCGGCGCAACGCGAACTCACCGAACGCGAAGGCACCTTCGTCTGTCCCGAGGGCGGAGCGTGCTTCGCCGCGTTGCGGCACCTTCGCGAGTCAGGCTGGCTTCAGGGCGACGAAGACGTCGTCGTGCTCAACACCGGCGCCGGGATCAAGTACCCGGAGACGGTGCCGCTCGACGTCCCGCTGCTCCCCCGGGACGGCCGCATTCCTTAAAGGACCGAGCGCACGGTTTCGGGGTCGCGGGCGACGACCGTCGTGCCGTCGTCGGCCGTGATGATCGGGCGCTGGATCAGCTTCGGGTGCGCGGCCAGTGCCTCGATCCACTTCGGCCGGTCGGCGGCGGTGCGGCCCCACGTCTTGAGACCGAGCTCCTTCGCGACCGGCTCCGCGGTACGCGTGATGTCCCACGGCTCGAGGCCGAGGCGCTCCAGCACGGCTTCGAGCTCCGCCGGCGTCGGCGGGTCCTCGAGGTAGCGGCGCACGGTGTACTCGGCACCGGCTTCGTCCAGCAATGACACGGCGGACCGGCACTTCGAGCACGCCGGGTTGACCCAGATCTCCACGGGCGGCAGCCTACCGCCTTGGTTTTGGAGCACGTGTTCTGTTACCGTCGCGGCATGCCCCGGCCCCGCGTCCACGACCTCGACGCGCTGCTCGACGTCGCCGAGCGGCTGGTCGCCTCCTCGGCGGACGTCACCGTGCGTGGCCTGGCCGCGGCCGCGGGGGTCCCGAACGGGACGATCTACCACGCGTTCGGGTCGCTGAACGCCTTGCTGGCGCGGGTCTGGCTGCGTGCGGCGACGGAGTTCCTCGACCTCCAGACGTCGCTCGTGGACCAAGCCGCGTCCCCGGTGGACGCCGTCGTCGCGGCGGCCGACACGCCCGCGGTGTTCGCCTCCCGGCGGCCCGACGGGGCGCGGATGCTGCTCAAGGTCCGCGGCGACCGGCTCTTCGGGCCCGACCTGCCCGACGAGCTGGCCGACGCCCTGCACGCGGTGGACAAACGCCTGGTCGCGCTGCTCGTGCGGCTCGCGCGGCTGCTATGGGACCGCGGCGACGGGCTGGCCGTCGAGGTGATCACGACGTGCGTCGTCGACCTGCCGACGGCGTTCTTCCGGCGCGACATCACCGATCCACTGGTGCGCGAACGCCTGGCCGCCGCGGTGCGGGCCGTGCTGACCGTGCCACCCCGAGAAAAGGACCGAACGTGACCGTTTTGCACCTGGGCGACGACGAAAACCGCTTCTCCCCGGAGTGGCTGCAGCGCGTCCATTCCACTTTGGACGAAGTGGACGACGTGCTGGTGACCACCGGCGGCGGGAGGTTCTATTCGAACGGCCTCGACCTCGAATGGCTGATGGCGCACGGGGATGAGGCGGCGAAGTACGTCGCGGACGTGCAGGAGCTGTTCGCGCGGGTGTTGACGCTGCCGGTGCCGACGGTCGCGGCGGTCAACGGCCACGCGTTCGGCGCGGGCGCGATGCTGGCGATGGCGCACGACTTCCGCGTGATGCGCGCCGACCGCGGCTACTTCTGCTTCCCGGAGGCGGACATCAACATCCCGTTCACGCCGGGGATGGCGGCGTTGATCCAGGGCAAGCTGACCCCGGCGGCAGCGATCGCGTCGATGACGACCGGACGGCGGTTCGGCGGCGCGGCAGCCTTGGAAACCGGTCTGGTGGACGAAATCGCGGCCGAATCGGAGCTGGTGAAGGTGGCTTCGGAGCGGGTGGGTGCGTTGGCGGGCAAGGACCGCGGCACGCTGGGCGCGATCAAGGCGACGATGTTCGCCCCGGCCGTCGCCGCTCTGCGCGCGGCGTAGGCCTCCGCCCCCCGGTTGCCAGTTTACCCGGGGGCACCGACAGTTCCGACGTCATGAAGGGCACTCGGCGAGGCGGCGGCGCAGGTGGGCGCGCTCGGGCTCGGTTCCGGCCAGGGACAGGGCTTCGCGGTACGCCTCCGCCGCCTCGACGTGACGGCCGAGGCGGGTCAGCAGATCGCCGCGCGCCGCCGGGAACGGGCTGTAGCCGCGCAGGCGGGGCTCGTCCGCGAGGGCGTCGAGGAGGGCCAGGCCCGCCGCCGGGCCGTCGCGCATCGCCACCGCCACCGCGCGGTTCAGCTCCACCACCGGGGACGGGGCCAGCCCGCGCAGGACGTCGTACAGCGCGACGATCTGCGGCCAGTCCGTGCTCGCCACGTCCGCGGCTTCGTCGTGCAAGGCCGCGATCGCCGCCTGGACCCCGTAGAACCCGGGTGGGCCGCCGGTCAGCGCGATCTCGACCAGCGCCGTGCCCTCGTCGACCATCGCGCGGTCCCAGCGGCCGCGGTCCTGGTCGTCGAGCAGGACGAGGTCACCGTCGGGGCCGGTGCGGGCGTCGCGGCGCGCGTGGACCAGCAGCATCAGCGCCAGCAGGCCCGCGACCTCCCGCTCCCCCGGCAGCAGCCGGCGCAGGATCCGGGCCAGCCGGATCGCCTCCTCCGCCAGGTCGAGGCGCTGCAGGTCCGGGCCGGAGCTGGCCGCGTACCCCTCGGTGAAGATCGAGTAGACGACCTGGAGCACGCCGGGCAGCCGCGCGGGCAGCTCGTCGGCGTCCGGGACGCGGAACGGGATGCGCAGCGTGCGGATCCGGTTCTTCGCCCGCACGATCCGCTTGCCCATCGTCGCGCTCGGCACGAGGAACGCGCGCGCCACCTCCGGCGTGGTCAGCCCGGCGAGGTAGCGCAACGTCAGCGCCGCGCGGTCCTCGGCGGGCAGCGCCGGGTGGGCGCAGGTGAAGAACAGCTGGAGCCGCTCGTCCGGCAGGTCGTCACCGGGCGACGGCGGCGGGGCGGGCGCGCGTTCGGCCTCGACCTGCAGCACCGCGAGCCGGGCCGCGTAGGCCTGGTCGCGCCGCAGCCGGTCGACGGCCTTGCGCCGCGCGGTGGTCATCAGCCAGGCGCCCGGCTTCGGCGGCACGCCTTCGGCGGGCCAGTGCACGAGCGCGGCCTCGATCGCCTCCGACGTCACCTCCTCGGCCAGGTCGAGGTCGCCGAACCGCCGCACGAGCGCGGCGAGCAGCAGCCCCCGCTCCTCCCGGAAGACGGCCTCGACCGACGCGGCCGCCCGCCCCGCCACGCCGCTCAGCCTTCGAAGTCGGCGAGCGGACGCACGACGATGGACCCACCGTCGTGCGAGCCGGGGCACCGCGCGGCCCAGTCGAGCGCGACGTCGAGATCGGGCACGTCGACGACGAAGTACCCGCCGAGCACCTCCCGCGTCTCGGCGAAGGGCCCATCGGTGACGACGCGCTCGCCGCGGTCGTCGACCCGGACGGTGGTGGCCGTGGTGAAGTCGGCGAGCGGGCTGCCGTAGACGTAGACGCCCGCCTCCTGGATCTCCTTGTAGAAGAGCTGCCAGCCTTCGGGCGTGCACCCGCCGGTGACCTCGCCGTCGGCGTCGAGGCTGGCGTTGATGAGCATCAGGTACTTCACGGGATCCTCCAGTGGCTCGGTTGCCGTACGAGATCACTACGAACGACGGCCGGTCCCTTGGACACACCCTCGCAGAATTTTCAGCGGAACGCGTCCGCGTGCGCCGACGCCCACTCGCGGAAGGTGCGGGCCGGGCGCCCGGTCACCTCGGGTACGTCCTGGTGCACCGTCGCCTCGTCCAATGTCCCGACCACGTAGAAGTCCCAGAACGCCTCGACGTACTCGCGTGGCATGCTCGCCTCCAGCTCGGCGCGCGTCTCCGCGTCCGACAGGCCCACGAACTCCAGCTCCCGCCCCAGCACCTCGCCCAGCACCGCGACCTGCTCGGCGGGCCGCAGCGCCACCGGCCCGGTCAGGTCGTACACCCGGCCCTCGTGCCCGCCCGCCAGCGCCCGCGCCGCCACCGCCGCGATGTCGGCCGGGTCGACGCACGCCACCACCACTTCCGGGAACTGCGCCCGGACCGTGTCCCCTTCGCGCAGTTGCGGCAGCCAGCGCAGCGCGTTCGACATGAACGCGCGCGGCCGCAGGAACGTCCAGTCCAGCCCGGACTCCCGGACCGCGCGCTCGGCCAGCGTCATGTACGCCGACACCGCGTTGTCCATGTCCGCCAACGCCGCCGAACCGCCGGACAGCAGCACGATCCGGCGGACGTCCGCCTCGCGCGCCCGCGCCAGCATGCCCGGCATGTCGTCGTACCCGGACAGCAGGAAGATCCCCTCGACGCCCTTGAGCGCGTCGCCGAGGCTGCCCGGGTCGTTGAGATCGCCCACCACCGCTTCGGCGCCGGGCGGGAGCGCGACGTCCGGGCGGCGCACCAGCGCCCGCACCGGTTCGCCCGCTCCCGCGAGTGCCGAAACCACTTCCGCGCCCACGTTGCCGGTGGCGCCCGTGACCAGGAACATCGTCGAACCCCCAGTTCGTCCCGGCCAGCGTAGCGCCACCGGCGCCCGCGTCAGCCCTGCTGCAGGTCCTCGAATTCGACGACCTGGCGCACCTCCACCTCGATCTCGAGATCGAACAGCTCGGCGTAGCGGCTGGCGAACTCGACGGCCTCCGCCCGGTCCGCCGCGTTGATCAGCGCGAACCCGCCGATGACCTCCTTGGCCTCGGCGAACGGGCCGTCGGTGACGCGGATCGCCGCGCCGCGCGGCTTGCGGACCAGCGCGCCCTTGTCCGTCTTGTGCACGCCCTCCGCCGTGATCAGGATGCCCTTCTCCGCCGACTCCTGGACGAACGCGCCCATCTTCTCGATGAACTCCGGGCTGGGGTTCCACGCCTGCGGGTCGCGCTCGTCGATCCGGTGCATCATGAGGAAACGCATGGTCTTGCTCCCTGGTTTTCTGGGCCGGGACCCGGTTCGCTCCGGGTGCGAGGACCGGCCTTCACCCCCGCGTCGAACGGCCGCGCGCGGCACTCGACATTTTTCCCCGACATTTTTCCGGCAGAGTAGTGTGACGCCCGTCACCCGAGGGAAGGGGCCCGATGTCCGTCCTGCTCGCGATCGGCACGCGCAAAGGTCTGTGGCTGGCGACCAGCACGAATGACCGGGCGAGCTGGGAGGTGACCGGCCCCCACCACCCGATGACCGAGGTGTACGCGATCGGCATCGACACGCGCCGCGCGACCCCGCGGCTGCTGGCCGGGGTCACCAGCGAGCACTACGGGCCGAGCGTCGCGACCAGCGACGACCTCGGCGCGACCTGGGCCGAACCCGACCACGCGCCGATCGCGTTCCCGGCGGACACCGGCGAGTCCCTCGTCCGGGCCTGGCAGCTGGTGCCGGGACCGGCGGACGAGCCGGACGTCGTCTACGCCGGCACCGAGCCGTCGGCGCTGTTCCGCTCCGACGACGGCGGCCGCACCTACGAGCTGGTCCGCGGCCTGTGGGACCACCCGCACCGCGAGCACTGGACGCCGGGCGGCGGCGGCAAGGCGATCCACACGGTGCTCCCGGACCCGGGCCGCGTCACGGTGGCGATGTCGACGGGCGGGGTCTACCGCACCGACGACGGCGGCGAGTCGTGGCGGGCGTGCAACACCGGCATCAAGGCGGTGCACGTGCCCGACCCGTACCCCGAGTACGGGCAGTGCGTGCACAAGGTCGCGCGGCACCCGAGCGCGCCGGACCGGCTGTTCGCGCAGGTGCACCACGGCGTGTACCGCAGCGACGACGGCGCGGCGACGTGGCAGTCCATCGCCGACGGGCTGCCCAGCGACTTCGGCTTCCCGATGGTCGTGCACCCGCACCGGCCCGAGACGATCTACACGTTCCCCCTGGTCGCGGACGCGATGCGGTTCCCGCCGGAGGGCCGGTGCCGGGTCTACCGCAGCGAGGACGCGGGCAAGTCGTGGGAGGCGCTCGGCACGGGCCTGCCGGACGGGTACTGGGCGGGGGTGATGCGCGACGCGATGTGCGCCGACGACGCCGACCCGGCCGGGGTGTACTTCGGCTCGCGCACGGGCGACGTCTACGCGAGCCGCGACGACGGCGACAGCTGGCGCCTGGTCGCCGCGCACCTGCCCGACGTGCTGTGCGTCCGCGCCGCGACGGTGTGACCGTGCGGATCACGGTGCTGGTGCCGGGCACGCTGCGGGAGAAGACGGGCGGCGAGTCCCACCTGGAGGTGGAGGTCGCCGAGCCCGCGACGCTGGGGACGCTGCTCGACGCGCTCGCCGAGCGGTACCCGGCACTGGAGCGTCGGCTGCGCGACGAGCAGGCGGGGCTGCGGAGGTACGTGAACTTCTACGTCGACGGCGAGGAGTGCCGCCACCGCGGCGGCCCGGCGGCCGAGCTGCGCGCGGGCGGCGAGGTGCAGATCATCCCCTCGGTGGCCGGGGGCTGACCGGGACCCGCTCGACCTCCTCGAACAACGCCGCGGCCCGGTGCGCGGTCAGCAAAGCGCGGCGGCCCGTGCTCAGCACCGCCAACACCAGCACCCCCGCCCCGAGCGCCGCCACCAGCCACCACACCCCGACCGCGCCACCAGCGCCCGACCCCGCGATCGTCCCCGCGAGCGCGACCCCCAGCGTCGTGCCCGTCTGGCGCCCCGCCGAGGCCAGCGATCCCGCCACCCCGGCCATCGACCGCGGCATGCCCGAAATCGCCGTGTTCGTGATCGGCGGGTTCACCGTCCCCAGGAACACCCCGAACAGCAAGTAGACCGCCAGCACCACGACCAGCGGCGTGGTCGCCTCCAGCCACACCGACGCCGCACCTCCCGAACCCAAGGCGACTCCGGCGACCACCAACGGCAACCGCGGGCCGCGGGTGCCGACCACCCGGCCCGTCCGGGGCGAAAGCACCAGCACGAGCACCCCGACCGGCAACAGGCACAACCCCGCCGCCAGCGCCGTCATACCGCGGACGTCCTGCAGGTACTGCGTCGTCACGAACAAGAACGCGCCGAACCCGCACAACGCGAACATCGCCATCAGGATCGCCGCGCTGAAGGAAACGCTGCGGAACAACCGGAGTTCGAGCAGCGGGTCGGCCCGGCGCGGCTCGTACCGCCGCAACCCCAGCACTCCGAGCGCGGCCACGACCAGCAGCCCGACGATCACCGGTGACGTCCAGCCCAGCCACCGCGCCTCGATGATGGCCGCCACCACCCCGCCGAGCACCACGACCACCAGCACCTGCCCGACCGGGTCGAACCGGCGGGCGCGGGGGGCGCGGGACTCGGGGACGAACGCCGCCGTCGCCGCGAGCGCCATCGCCACGATCGGGACGTTCACCCAGAACACCGCGCGCCAGCCCAGGCCGTCGACCAGCGCGCCGCCCAGGATCGGGCCGAGCGCCAGCGCCAAGCCGGACATCGAGCCGAACACGCCGATCGCGCGGGCTCGCGCCGCCGGTTCCGGGTAGACCGTCGCCACGATCGCCAGCGCGACCGGGTTCAACATCGTGCCGCCGACCGCCTGGACCGCGCGGGCCGCGATCAGCCAGCCGATGCCGGGCGCGACGCTGCACAGCAGCGAGCCCAGGCCGAAGACCGCGAGGCCGGTCATGAAGACGCGCTTGCGGCCGAACCGGTCGGCGGTCGACCCGGCGAGCACCAGGAAACCGGCCAGCACCAGCGTGTAGGCGTCGACCGTCCACTGCAGACCGGACACGGAGGCGCCGAGGTCACGGCGCAACGACGGCAGGGCGACGGTGACGATGGAGATGTCCATCACCACCACGACGATGCTGGCGCAGCAGGTCGCCAGTACGAGCGCCGGGCGGCGCGAGGTCGGAACGTTCATGTCATCGACGCTAGGATTTAGAGCGTGCTCGAAGTCAAACCGATCCCCGCGGAGGGGCTGACGATCGCCGACGCCGCGCGCCGCACCGGGGTCAGCGCGCACACGCTGCGGTACTACGAACGCGCGGGCCTGGTCGTCACGCAGGTGGACCGCACCTCCGGTGGCCGCCGTCGCTACCGGAAGCTCGACCTGGAGTGGATCAAGATCTGCACCAAGCTGCGCGCCACCGGCATGCCGATCAAGCTGATCCGCCGCTACGCCGAACTGGTCGCCGCCGGGCGCGGCAACGAGCCCGAGCGGCTCGCGCTGCTGGAAGCGCACCGCGCCGACGTGCTCGCCAAGCTCGCCGAACTGCAGGAGAACCTGAAGCTGATCGACCGCAAGATCGGCGTCTACCGGGGCCGCCTGGAAGCGGGCGACGCGGACGGGCTGTGGGCGCCGGGGCAGTCTTAGACTGCCCGTTGTCCGCGTGAGGAGGCGATAGGTGGTCAGTCGGGCCGAGAAGAACGAAACCGACCCGGACCTGGGGGTGCTCGCCGGCCGCCTGCTGTTCGCCGTGCAGGAGGAGCTCTTCACGAAGCTCGCCGACGAAGGCTTCGACGACCTGCACCCCCGCCACGGCGCGGTGCTGGCCTACCTCGACAAGGACGGCGTGCGCGCGACCGAGCTGTCCCGGCTTTCGGGGCAGCACAAGCAGGTCATCGGCAAGCTGGTCGACGAGCTGGAGGAGCTGGGCTACGTCGAGCGCCGCCCCGACCCGGCCGACCGGCGGGCGAAGCTGGTCTGCCCGACCGAGCGCGGCCTGGCGGAGATGCGGGCCGGCGGCCGGATCATGGCGGCGATGCAGGAGCGGCACGCCCGCCGCCTCGGCCGCGACATCTACGCGCTGTTCAAGTCCGCGCTCATCGACATCACGCGCTCCCAGCGGCGTCGCGTGTCCTAGACCACCGCGGCCCGGACGCGCGGCACCACCTCGCGGCCGAACGCCGTGACCTGCTCCAGGGACTGGTGCTCCGGCCAGAACACGAAACTCGTGAACGGCTGCTCGTGCGCGATCCGCGCCAGCAACTCGGCCCACTGCTCCGCGGTGCCGCGCACCGGCTCGTTCCCGGTCTCGACCCGAACGTCGCCCGGACGGTCGGTGATCTCGCCGACGATCTGCGCGATCCGCCGGACGTCGGACGGCCGGCGTCCGGCGGCCACCGCCCCCTCGTCGATCCGCGCGTTCGCGGCCGTCCACTGCTCGTACGGCAGGTACGACGGGATCGGCGCGGCCCAGCCGTCGGCGATGCGGCCGGTCAGCGCCAAGGCCTTCGGGCCCTGCGCGCCCGTCCACAGCTCGATCGGGTGCGCCGGCGCCGGGCCCGGTTTCAGGCCGTCGACCGGGTAGTACGTGCCGTGGTGGTGGATCGGGCCGCCGGTGCCCCAGATCGCGCGCAGCACCGCGAACGCCTCCTCCAGCGCCGCGTTCGCTTCCGCGGGCGACCGGCGTTCGACGCCCATCCGGGTGATCGCGTCCCAGTAGCCGCCGGCGCCGAGGGCCAGCTCGAACCGGCCGCCGGACACCAGGTCCAGGGCGGCGGCGGTCTTCGCCAGCATCGCGGGCGGGCGCAGCGGCAGGTTCGCGACGTCCGGGAAGACCCGGATCCGGCTCGTCGCGGCCAGCAGCGTGCCCGCCAGGACGAAGGTGTCCAGGTAGTCGGGGACGTACGGGTGGTCCTGGATGCCGAGCAGCTCGAGGCCGCACTCCTCCGCCGCGGCGGCCAGCGCGCGGTGGCCCTCGACGTCGAGCGTCGGCACCAGCGAGAACCCGAAGGACAGCTCTTTGGTCACCGGGCATTACTACCACCCGGCGCTGTCCTTGTGCCACACTGGACCCAAGGTAGTAAGAATTGGTGACTATCACCGATAGGTGACCAAGGAGCGACGATGCCCACACACGTCCACGGCAGCCACCACATCACGCTGTCGGTCGGCTCGGCGCAGGAGGACGCGGAGTTCCACGTCCACACCCTGGGGATGCGGTTCATCAAGCGCACGGTGCTCTTCGACGGCGTGCTCCCGATCTACCACCTCTACTACAGCAACGCCGACGGCGACCCGAGCTCCGTCGTGACGACGTTCCCCTTCCGCAAGGCGGGCTGGGCCGGGCGCCGCGGCACGAACCAGGCGCGCGAAGTGCTGCTCGCCGTGCCCGCCGGATCCCTGGACTACTGGGCGAAACGCCTCGGCGAACGCGGTGTCGAAACCACGCACGCCGACGTGCTCGAGACGCGCCGCCTGCTGTTTCGCCACCCCACCGGCATCGAGTACGCGCTGGTCGAGGTCGACGGCGACACCCGGCGCGGCTTCACCGGCGGCGGCGTGCCCGCCGAGTACGCGATCCACGGCATCTTCGGCGTCGGCGTGCACGTCAGCCACCCGGAGAACATGGTCGAGTTCGTGACCGGCCACCTCCACGCGGGCGAACCGGCCGAAGAGGGCGACCGCATCACGGCGCGGATCGGCGCACCCGGTCAGGGCGGCGCGGTCGAGCTGGTCGTCAACCGGGCCGACGACCCGGGGACCTGGACCTACGGCGAAGGCACCGTGCACCACTTCGCGTGGAACGTCGAGACCCTGGCCAACCAGGCGGAAATCAAGAACGAGCTGGAAGGCGCGGGCTACACCGACATCTCGGAGGTGAAGGACCGCAAGTACTTCAGGTCCGTGTACGTCCGCTCACCGAGCGGCGCGCTGTTCGAAATGGCGGTCTCGGCCGAGGAGGGCTGGACGATCGACGAGTCCCCGAAGGAGCTCGGCACCCGCTTCCAGCTGCCGTCGCAGTTCGAAGGCCGGCGCACGGAGATCTTCGACCAGCTCGAGCACCTGGACATCTGACCGTGGCCGAGACGATCACCGCGCTGGGCGCCGCACTGCGCTCCGGCGAGACGACGAGCGTCGAGGTCGTCACGCGGCTGCTGGCCCAGCCTGATGAGATCGGCGCGTACGTGACGCGGTTCGACTCGGCACTGGCCGCGGCCGCGGCGGCCGACGCGGAGCTGGCGGCGGGCCGGGACCGCGGCCCGCTGCACGGGATTCCGCTGGGTATCAAGGATCTCCTGCCGACGCGGGAGGGCCCGACGACCGCGCAGAGCGGCGTCCGCCACCGGTGGCGGAAGGTCCGCGTCGACGCCGAGGCCGTCACCCGGCTGCGGGACGCGGGCGCGGTGCTGCTCGGCAAGACGGCGACGATGGAGTTCGGCGTCGGCGGCCCGGTGGGGCAGACCGGCTTCCCGGTCCCCCGCAACCCGTGGGACCCGGACCACTGGACGGGCGGTTCGAGTTCCGGCACGGCGAACGGCGTCGCGGCCGGGCTGTTCCCGGGCGGGCTCGGCTCGGACACCGCGGGCAGCATCCGCGGGCCCGCCGCGTACTGCGGGATCACCGGGTTCAAGCCGACGTACGGGCTGGTGCCGGTGGCCGGGAGCGTGCCGCTGGCACCGAGCTTCGACACCGTCGGCCCGATGGCGCGGACCGCCGAAGACTGCGCCCTGCTGCTGTCCGCGCTGACCGGACGGGACATCGGTCCACTGCGGGGGTCGCTCTCGGGAGTCCGGGTGGGCTTCGCGGCTTTCGGCACGGAATTCACCGAGGCGGTGGACGTGTTGCGTGCCGCGGGCGCCGAGGTGCGGCCGGTCGAGGTGCCCGGGTATGCGGCGCTGACCACCACGACCAGGCTCGGCTACGTCACGGAAGGCTTCGCCGTGCACCGCGAGATGTTGCGGGAGCAGTGGAGTGCGTACGCGCCGCAGACCCGCCTGGCGCTGGCGACGGGCGCGCTCCTCAGCGGCGGCGACTTCGCCCGCTTGCTGGAGGTTCGCGCGGCGGGGCGGCGCGCGGTGGCGGAGCTGTTCGAGTCGGTCGACCTGCTGGTGACGCCGACGACGACGGGTCCGGCCCCGGCTCTGCGCGACCTGCCGCGGCTGCGGACCATCGAGGGCCTGCACACCCCGGCGTGGAGCGCGACCGGCCAGCCGGCGTTGTCCGTGCCGAGGGGGTTCACCTCCGGCGGGCTTCCGCTGGGGTTGCAGATCATCGGGCGGCACCACGCCGACGAGCTGGTGCTCGAGGCGGGCCACGCATTCCAGCTGCGGACGGACTGGCACCGGCGGGTTCCGGCCCCGGTGGCCGGATCCGTGGCGCCGGAACCGATGCCGGTGCGGGCGGAGCCGACGCCGCCGGGCAGTCCGGTCCCGGCCCTGCTGCGGGCGGCGGGGTTGAACCCACCGGAAGAGGACGTCGACACGGTGGCGGCGCGGTACCCGACGGTGGTGGCGGAGGTCGAATCGCTGTACCGGTGGCCCTAGAACAGCGTCGGCTGGCCGGGTTCCTCGGCGGGCTGCCCGCGCCGCCCGTTGAGGGCGAACTTGTCCTCGATCGTCGCGTCCGGCTCCGGGAACCCGTACTTCGCGATCAGCGGCCGGATCCGGGCGCCGATCTCGTGCCGGTACGCGGTCTCGGAGCCCGACGAATACAGCTTCGTGTACTCCGCCACCAGCCCGGGGTGCGCGCGCCGCAGCCACGCGAAGAACACTTCCTTCACCGCCGACGACAAGTACAGCGGGTGGTACAGCACGTCGGTCGCCCCGGCCGCGGCCACCGCCGCCACCAGTTCTTCCAGCTGCTCCGGCGAATCCGACAACCGGGGCAGGATCGGGGACAGGAACGCCGTGCACTCGAGGCCCGCGTCGCGGATCGCGCGGACCGTCGCCAGCCGCGCCGACGTCGTCGCGGTGCCGAACTCCACCGATTGCTGCAAATCCTCGTCCAGCATCGACAGCGACACGCCCAGGTGCACTGTCGCGCCACGGGCCGCGCGGGCCAGCCGCGGGAGGTCGCGGCGGATCAGCGGTCCCTTCGTCAGGATCGAGAACGGGATCCGGTGCCCGGCGAGGGCGTCGATGATCCCCGGCATCAGCTCGTAGCGGCCCTCCGCGCGCTGGTAGACGTCGGTGTTCGTGCCGAACGCCACCCGCGGCGGCAGCTTCCGCTTGCGGGCCAGCTCGGTCCGCAGCACCTCGACGATGTTCGTCTTGACGATGATCTCGTTGTCGAAGTCGCCGGAGACGTCCAGGCCCAGGCGTGTGTGCGTGGGCCGCGCGAAGCAGTACTGGCACGCGTGGGTGCAGCCGCGGTACGGGTTGATCGTGTACTCGCCCGGCAGCATCCGCGCGTCCGCCGGGACGTGGTTCAGCGCGCTCTTCGCCAGCACCTCGTGGAACGTCACCCCGCGGAACTCCGGCGTCCGGACGCTGCGCACGAACCCGGTCAACCGCGCCAGACCGGGCAACGCGCCGGTGTCGACCCGGTCCGTGCGCTGCCCGCTCCAGCGCATCCCTTCTTCACTCACCGGCCGAGCATGGCCGACGCGCGGCGGGCGCGGCTAGCCAGATTCGGACACGACCCTTCAGAGCGCCTCACCCCACTGCCCCGGCCCGGAAACGTGCCGCGGATCGGTGACCGCGTGGTAGCCGCCGTGCACGAAGACCAGCGCGGGGGCGGTCCGGTCGTGGCCGGTGGCCAGCACTTCGCCGACCACCAGCGTGTGGTCGCCCAAGTCGAACTTCTCGGCCAGGTCGCACTCCAGCCAGCTCGCGCCGTCGAGCACCAGCGCACCCGTCCGCTCCCCCGGTTCCGCGTTCAGGCAGGCGATCCCGGCGGCTCGCGAGGCACGCGGCCCGGCGAACCGGCGGGCGAGCCACGCGCGCCCGCCGGCAGGATCGACACCACCCAGCGGCCGGTCGCCAGGAGGTCCGCCAGGAACGCCGACTCCTTGCGGAAGGCCAGCGAAACCAGCGGCGGGTCGAGCGAGACCGACCCCAGTGAGTTGACCGTGACGGCGTCGTGCCGACGGCCGCCGGGGGTGTCGCGGTACGTCGTGGCGACGCACACGCCGGTCGCGAAGGTGCGCATCACACCGCGGAGATCGGGCGCCATCACAACCCCTGCGGGGACGAGAAGCACCGGTCCGGGTCGTACCGGCGCTTGACCTCGGCGAGCCGCGCCGCGTTCGGGCCGTAGTAGGCGCCGCGCCAGTCGTCGAGGTCGGGATCGGTGAAGTTGACGTACGACGCGTCCGGCGCGAACTCCCCCGTCTCGGCGTGCAGCGCGTGCAGCCAGTCGAGGTTGGCGCGGACGACGTCCGGCGCGTCCTCCTCCGTCCACGACGTGTCGAGGCTGAGGAGGAACTTCGTGTCCCGGTGCGGGAACGCGGTGTCCGCCACCGGGACGCGCCCGATCGCCCCGCCCCAGGCGAACAACGCGGCCCCGGCGCCGTCGGGGTTGCCGCTGCCCGGCCACTTCTCGACGGCCCGGACGAGCGCCTCCAGCCCGGCGTCGCCGATCGCGTGCGGCGTGCACCGCGTGCGGACGGCGAACGCCCCGCCTTCGCTGGCGTGGTGCAGATACCGCGCGGCTGCCCAGAAATCGCGGTCCTCGATGTCCGCGCGGTCCGGCGCCGCGACGGCGAACGCCGGGGCGAGCAGTTCGCGCAGCTCGGCCGCCGGGCCGAGGTGGTGGCCGACCACGGACACGACGCCGTCACCGCCCGGCGCGCGGGCGATGCCGATGCGAGCGGAGAACTCCTCCGGCGCGGCCAGCATGATCTCCTGCATCGTGGCCAGCACCTCGACCGCGTGCGGCCACGACCACAGCACGAGGCACGTCGACCCGGCCGGAGCGGGCCGCGCCTGGAACGTGAAGCTCGTGTTGACGCCGAAGTGGCCGCCCCCGCCGCCGCGGCACGCCCAGAACAGGTCCGGGTGCTCGGTGGCGGACGCCGTGACGGCCTCGCCGGACGCGAGCACGACGTCGGTCGAGACCAGCGCGTCGCACGTCAGGCCGTGCGCGCGGGAGATCGTCGTGACGCCGCCGCCGAGGGTGAGACCGCCGATGCCGACGGTGTCGGAGTTGCCGAGCGGGAACGTCAGGTCCCACGGCCGCAACCCGGCGTACAGCGCCTTCATCGGCGTCCCGCCGCCGACGGTGACCAGCCCGGTGCCGCGGTCGACGCGGATGCCGGACAGCCCGCGGAGGTCAAGCACCAGGCCCAGGCCCGCCGAGTGCCCGGCGTAGCTGTGCCCGCCGCCGCGCGGCACCACGGGCACCGACTCGTCCCGCGCCCACGCCAGCGCCCCGGCGACGTCGGCGGTGTCGCGCACCGAGAGCACCGCCGCGGGCCGGGTGGCGGCGAACCGCCGGTTCACCGGCGCCACGGCGGCGAAGCCGGGGTCACCGGGGAACCGGAGTTCGCCGAAGCCGCGCAGGCCGTCCCACGCCGTCATGACGCGACCTCTTCGAGGTAGGAGACGCCGGTGGCGGCGTGCTCGCCGTAGCGTTCCCAGACTTCGCGCAGCACCAGGGTGCCGCCGTGCCACTGCGGGGTGTTGGTGCTGTGCCCGGCGATCACCTCGCCGGAGGCCAGGACCATCGTGTAGGCCAGGCGCAGCACGCCGGCGGCGTCGCAGGTGCCGGTGACCGTGCCGCGCCGGACGTGACCGCCCTCGAACTCGGCCCAGACCAGGTCGCCGTGCTGGCGGTACTCCGCATGCGTGCCGTCGCCGCCGCCCAGGGCGCGGAACCGGCGGCCGTCGTAGTGGAGGCTCATTCGTCCACGTCCAGCAGTCCGGCCGGCATCGCCAGCGTCGTGCCGGCGGGCGGCGGCGCGATCTCCTCGGCGTCGACTTCGACCAGCGAAGCCGCGTGCGCCAGCCGTTCGACGCAGGTCTCGGAGTCGGCCGCCTGGCACACGACGAAGGAGTGGCGCGCGATGTAGCCGCCCGGCGGCAGCCGCAGCGTGGTGCCCGGCTCGACCATCGGCGACGCCGTCACCAGCCCCGGAGCCTCGGCAGGCACGTCGACCGCGTGGACGACGCAGTCGTGCTCGGGGTAGCCGAAGCGGATCCCGGCGGTGCCCGCGCGGCTGTGCGAGACGTCCGGGCGCTGCCCGGTGCCGACGTCGAACAGCACGCTGCCCGGGTCGATGCCGGTCGCGGTCTTGCCGAGGAACGGGATGAGGTCCCCGCCGAGGCGGCCGTTGACCTCGATGATCACCGGGCCGCGGGCGGTCAGCCGGACCTCGGTGTGGGTGATCCCGTTCTCGATGCCGAGGACGCGATGGGCCTCGGCCAGCACGCCCATCAGCTCGTCGTCGCGCAGCAGCGGGTCGGCCGAGTCGACGACGTGGCCGGTCTCCTCGAAGAACGGCGGCATGCCGGTGCTCTTGCGGGCGACGAACATCGGCAGGTACTCGCCCTTGTGGACGGCGCCGTCGACGCTGATCTCCGGTCCGTCGGCGAAGCCTTCGATGATCGCGCCGCCACGGTAGGGCTCGTCGCCGACCAGGCTGGCCTCGTGGGCGACGCGGTAGGCGGCGTCGAGCTCGGCTTCGTCGCGGGCGAGGGAGACGCCCATGCTGGCGCCGAGCGCGCGCGGCTTGACGATCACCGGGTAGCCGATCCGTCCGGCGGCCGCGCGGGCGTCGGCGAAGTCCGCGGCCAGGTGGAAGCCGGGTTGCGGCAGGCCGGCGGCGGTGAGGCGGGTGCGGCAGCTGTGCTTGTCGCGGCAGCCGTGCACGCCGGGGATGCTCAGGCCGGGCACGCCGAACTCGGCGGCCAGCTCGGCCGCGGGCATGACCAGCGGCTCGTCCCAGCAGAGGACGCCCGCCACGGTGTACTCGGCGGCCAGCTCGCGGGCGGTGTCGAGGAGCACCTGGTGGTCGAAGACGTTGACGACGGTGATGTCGTCGAAGTACTCGTGCTGCCAGGTCGGCTTGAGGTTGTTGATCAGCACCAGCCGCAGCCCGGCTTCGCGGGCCCGCTCGGCGACACTGCGGACGAGGTATTCGCGGTAGAGCTTGAGGCCGCTGCCGATGACGAGCAGCGCGCGCGGGTTCGGAGTCATCTGAGGAAGTCCTTTCCGGAGTGCGGGGCGAGGGCGGTGACCACGGCTTCCGCGGCGAGCGGAGCGGTGCGGAAGCCGTCGGGGCCGCTGGCCGGGCGGGCCCACGCGGCGGGTCCGACGCGGACGAAGCCGGTGTCGCCGCCCTCGGCGGTGGCGTAGTGGCAGTGCTTGACCCGCACCACGTCGTAACCGTCCACATCGGACACGACACCGGCGGCGAGCACCCGCGCGGCCCAGCCCGCGTCGTCGTCGGGACCGGCGAGGGTGGTGACCTCCCGGCGGACGGCGTCGGTGCTGACCTTGAGCAGGGTGCCCGCGACCGAAGGCAGCAGCCAGGCCCGCCCGTCGGTGCCGAGCCCGCCGGCGGTGGGCGTCGCCGCCCAGGCGTGCGCGAGCGCGGCGGGTGGGCGCAGGTAGACCATGGTCTGCCGGTGCAGGGCCACGCGCCGGTGCAGCAGGGCACCGGTCCACGGCCCGGCGGCGACGAGCACGACGTCCCCGGTCTCGGCGGTGCCGTCGGCGAGCTCGACGCGAGCCCGGTCAGCGTCGATCGCGACGGCTTCCCGGCCAGGCCGCAGCTCGGCATCGGGGTGGTGCCGAAGCCACCGCGCGGCGGCGTGCAGGACCCGGTCGGCGAGCAGGGTCCCGGCGTGCGGTTCGAGGACGGCCCCGCTCCCCCGCGGGAACCCGACGAGCGGGTAGGAGGAGGGGTGCACGATCCGGAGGGGCACGCCGGCGGCCCCGGCGGTGGCGACGGCGGCGGGCACCTGCCCGGGCGGCATGGCCTGCAGCACGCCGACCCGCCGGTAGAGTCCGGCGCCCGGCAGGTGATCGCAGAGGAGGGCGTCGAGTTCCCGCCACTTCCGGTGCAGCTCGGCGGCCCGCCTCGTGGCGGCCCGGTCCCCGACGACCAGTGCGCGGAGGGCGCGGTGCTGGTCGAACGAGGTCGAGCCCGGGTGCGGGACGGGGCCGCGTTCCAGGAGAACCACGTGGTGTCCGGCGAGGATGCAGCGGATCGCGGTGAGCAGGCCGGTGATCCCGCCGCCGACCACGACGACCCGGAGGCCGCCGCGGCGGGTGCGGGTGGTGGCCTGGGTCGCGGTGGCCGGGGTGGCGCCCAGGAGGGCGGTCGCCCCGCCGGACGGCGGACCGCCCAGCGGGGTGGCGGATGCGGCGCCGCCGGGAGTGGGGGCGCCGCCGAGCAGGACCGCGGTTCCGCCTGGCACGGCACCCGCCGCGCTGAGCGAGGTGGCGGTGCCGGATGCGCCCGGCCCGCCCAGCGGGATGGCGGCCCCGCCCGACATCGCACCGGCCGGGGTGGCCGCCGCCTGACCGAGCGAGGTGGTGCCTCCGCTGCCCAGCGGCGTGGCCGCGCCGCCATCCACCCCCGGGAGGGCCGCAGCCCCGCCGAGCGCAGCCGCCGCGTGGGTCGCCATCTCCTCGCGCAGGCTCGCGCTCATGACCGCACCTCCGCCGAGCGCAGCCGCGGCAACGCGACCGGCGTGAAACTCCGCGCCTCCGCGCCGCCGTCCTCGCCGAGCACCTCCGCCGCCAGGTCGATCAGGATCGGCGCCGCTCCGCGCAGCAGCCGGTCCACCTCGAAACAGAAGTCACCAGCGGAGGCCGCAGTCACCTCGCGGCTCGCCAGCCGGGCCAGCTGGTCCGCGATCGTCTCCGCCGCGCGGTTCAAGCTGAACCCCGCCAGCTCGTACGAAGCCGCGAAGCGCTCGGCCATCCGCGCCGCCCCGCGGCGGGACCGCGAAGACACCGGCAACGGTCCCCGCCCGACCCAACGATTCACCTTGTCCGCCACCACGTTCCACGGCTCCACCAGCCGCGAAGACGTCACGCGCACCAGCGCCTCGCGGCCGAAGCTCGTGCGCTGGTGCTCGGGGCTCGTCGCGGCCAGGTGGAACCGGATCAGGTCGCGGGGCACCTCCGCCGCCAGCTCGCGGCTCCACACCACGTGTCCGCGGCTCGTCGAGAACTTCCGGTGGTCCAGCTCGTAGAACTCGTTGGTCAGGTACCGCGCCGGCAGGTCGTACCGCCCCTCCGACGCCAGCAACATGGCCGGACCGGCGATCGCGAACGGGTAGATGTTGTCGAACCCGAGGAAGTACACGATCTCCGAACCCGCCCCGGCGAGCCACAACGCGTCCTCCGCGCCCGCAGCAGCACCCCGAGCCTCCGACGACAACGCCGAACAGTGCATGCTCCACGCCATCGGCTCGGCGTTGGGGTTGACCCGCTGCCCCGCGACCTCGGGGAACGGCACCTCGATGCCCCACGAGATCGGGTACGTCACCGGGAAGTCCGGCAACGGCCGCGCCAGCATCTGCTCCAGCGCCTGCGCCATGTGCGGCCGCAGCCCCGAAGCGTGCGCCGCGAAGTGCTCACGCAGCTGGGACCGGTACCGCTCGACGGGCAGCACCAGCACGTCCGCCTCGCGCAGCACCACCGGCTCCGTCGGGTCCAATGTGGACCGGACGTCCAGCAGGTCGCCCGCCGCCACCAGCTGGCCGCAGCTCTCGCACAGTCCCGCGCAGCACTCGGCCAGGCACTCCGGGCACCCGCCGGACGCGAAGCCGTCGACCAGGAACTGCCCCGTCCGGGACGAGTACGGGAACTTCATCGTGCGCAGTTCCAGCTTGCCCGCCGAGTACAGCCTGCCGATGAAGTCGACGACCCACTTCGTGAACCGGTCGTCGTCGCCGGTGTACCCGTCGACGCCGATGCCCATCGCGGCCAGGCTCGCCGAGATCTGCGCCGCCGACGTCGCCACCAGCTCCGCCGGGGTGACCCCGCGACGATGGGCCGTCGTCACCACGAACGTCGACGTGTCCTGGAAACCCGTGCCCAGCACCACTTCCCGGCCCTGGGACCGCGCGTAGCGGGTGTGCACGTCCGCCGCCAGGAACGGGCCCGCGATGTGCCCGAGGTGCAGGTCCCCGTTGGCCGTCGGGGCCGGGGAGATCACCACCGTCCGGGCGCTCACGACGTGCTCGCTTCGTGGCGGGCCGTGAACTGGGCCGACATCTCCGCGTCCCACCAGACGCCGTAGTACTCGAAGTCCTCGTCGCCGTCGTTGGTGACGCAGTGCGTCGAGCCCGGCGGCAGGCGGACGACGTCGCCCTCGGTGAACGGGTGCGGCTCGCCGTCGACGATCAGCGTCGCCGTGCCGCAGACCGCGATGAAGATCTCGTACTCGTGGTGGGCGTGCGGGGTGGACGTCGTGTGCGGCCGCAGCACGCACCACGCGCCTTCGAACGGGGCGTTCAGCTCCGGCCAGGGCAGCAGGCGCTGCGAGTCGAGCCCGTAGGCGCGCTCCAGGTTCTCGCGGTCGAGGCGGTGGACGTCGATCATGCCGCCACCACCACGGAGTCGCCGGACTTGCGCCGCCCGCCGTCCGGGCCGGTGCCCGGGCCGCGGCGCTCGACGATGTCGCCCGCGATCTCGGCCGAGCGCTGGGCCAGTACGCTGATCAGCGAGTCGGAGATGCCGTGCGTGGCCTCGTTGACGCCCTGCAGGTACAACGCGCCGTGCGCGTCCTCGCCGAGGTCGGCGCGGTACTGGCGGTTGACCGTGACCTCGTCGAGGCCGATCGCCTCGGCCAGCTCGCGGACCATCGACGGCATCCGCTGGTCGAAGCCGGTGCCGAGGAACACCGCGTCGCAGCGGACGTGCTCGACGCCGCCGCGCTTGAGGTCGCGGACGTCGAGCACAACTTCCTCGCCGCCGGCCGCCGGTTCCGTCCGCGCGCCGACGACCTCGGTCAGGCCGCGGATCGTCGAAACCGGCTCGCCGAGCATCTTCTGCCGGTAGATCATCGTGTACAGCTCTTCGAGGAACGGCGCAGCGAGCCCCGCGTAGTTGGTCAGGTGCATCTCGCCCAGCACCTTCGCGCGGACCTCGTCGGTCATCGCGTAGAACTCGTCCACAAAGGACGGATAGAAGAGTTCGTTGACGAACTTGCTGGTCTGGTAGTCCTTGAGGGCGATCGAGCGGATCAGCATCGTCGGCGACGAGCCCGGCGCGTGCTGGTGCAGGGCCATGAACATCTCGGCCGCGCTCTGCGCCCCGCCGACCACGACCGGCCGCAGCGGCTTGCCGGGCCGGGCCAGCTTCGCCGTGGCGTCGACGCGGGTGCTGTACTCCGTGCTGTGCACGACGCGCTCGGCGGGCAGCCCGCGGAACACCTCGGGCACGTGGGCGTCCCGGCCGCCGCCGACGACCAGGTCGCGGCAGAGCACCGTGTCGCCGTCGGACAGCGGGACGGTGAAGCCGAGCACCGCGCCGGACTCGGAGTGGATCGGCAGGATCCGCTCGGCGCGGGCCTGGTAGCGCACCCGGACCTGCTCGAGGGAGTCCGCGACCCACTGCAGATACGCCGAAACCTGCCAGCGGAACGGGTTGAACGTGCCGAGGTTGACGAACTCGTCGAGCTCGCCACGCTCGTGCATGAAGTTGAGGAACGAGAACCGGCTGCGCGGGTTGCGCAGGGTCACCAGGTCCTTGACGTAGGAAACCTGGCTGCGCGCCCACGGCAGCATCAGGTTGCGCTGCCACTTCACGTCCTCGTGCTGTTCGAGGATCATCGCGCCGCGGGCCGCGCCGGAGCGGCCGCACTCCTCCAGGGCCACGGCCAGCGCGAGGTTCGCCGGGCCGGCCCCGATCATCAGGACATCCACCTCGTGGACGGTCATGTCATCTCCACTTTCCGGGTCGACGTGCGGCGCGCCGGGTCGCGGCGCGCCGCACGCGGGACTACTTGCTGACGGTCACGCTGAAGAGGTCGAGCTCGCGGAACTGGGTCGGCTGGACGTTGTGCAGGCGGGGCGCCCACGCCGCGGTGCCGGACTGCCACCAGATCGGGATGGTCGGCATGTCCTGCAGGACGAGCTTTTCGGCCTGCTGGTAGAGCGCCTGGCCCTGCTGCTGCGACGGCGCGGCGTCGGCCTGCTTGAGCAGCTCGTCGACCTTGGGGTTCGAGTACTGCCCGACGTTCGAGGCGGCCCCGGTGCGGAACAGCGGGTTGAGGAAGTTCTCGATCGACGGGTAGTCCGCGACCCACGCCGAGCGGTAGATGCCGGTCACCGTGCGGTTGTTGAGCTGCTTGCGGAAGTCGCCCAGCGTCGTCTGCGGGGTGAACTTGCAGGTGCGGCCCAGCGACGCCTGGATCTGGCGGCAGATGACCTCCATCCACTCCTGGTTGCCGGAGTCGATGTTCGACGTCAGTTCGATGTCGCCCTGGAAACCCGAGGCGTCGAACAGCTGCTTGGCCTTCTGCGGGGAGTAGGTGCACAGCTCGCCGCACTGGTTGTCGAGGTGACCCTGGACGTTCGGGGCGACCAGGCCGTCGGCCGGGGTGCGGCCGCCGTTGAAGACCTGCTGGATCAGGGCCTTCCGGTCGATGGCCATCGAGATCGCCTGCCGGAACTGCGGGCTGTCGTAGCGCTTGTCGAACAGCGGGAACGCGATGGCCTGGTAGCCGAGGTAGGTGTAGGTCTTGCGCCGGTCGTCGGGCAGGTCCTTCTTGATCTTGCCGCCCTGGGTCGACGTCCACGGCGTGAACGACAGGAAGTCGAGCTTGTTGGCGAGGACGTCGGCGTAGGCCTGGTCGAGGTCGGTGTAGAAGCGGAAGTCGATGCCGCCGATGTTCACCTTCTGCGTGCCGGCGTAACCGTCGAAACGCTTGACGAGCAGGTCCTTGCCCGCCGTGTAGGAGGCGAACCGGAACGGGCCGTTGCCGACCGGGTGGGCCTCGAACGCCTTGCGGTCGGCGAAGAAGCTCGCGGGCAGCGGGAAGAACGCCGCGTAGCCGAGCTGCACGCCGAACTCCGAGAACGGCGCGTCGAGCGTCACGGTGAACGTCTTGTCGTCGACGACCTTCAGGCCCGACAGCTCCTTGGCGGCGGGCAGCGCCGCGGGCTGCTTGCCGTCCGCGGTCGCGTTGTTCACCCGCGCGAAGCCCTCGACGTGCGAGAAGTAGCTCGCCCCGGCCATCAGGTTCGGCGAGTACGCGGTGTAGTTCCACGCGTCGACGAAGCTCTTCGCGGTGACCGCCGTGCCGTCGTGGAACGTCCAGCCCGGCTTGAGCTTGATGGTCCACGTCTTCGAGTCGGTCGTGCTGATCGAGTCGGCGACGGCGTTGCGCGGCGCGGCCGTCTTGCCGTCGTACTCGATGAGCCCGCGGAAGAGCGTGCCCAGCACGCTGATCCCGCCGACCTCGGTGGTGTTGCCCGGGACCAGCGGGTTGGACGGCTCGGTCTCGCTGTAGCTGATGACGGCGTCGCGGTCGATGTTCGCGGCGGGCGCGGCGGCGCCGTCCGGGGTCGGGGCGGTGGTGCCGCCCGGGGCGGTGCACGCGCTGAGCGTCACGGCCAGCACGGCGGCCGCGCACACGGCGGCCTTGAGCTTCTTCATGGGTGACTTCCTTCGGTGGGTGGGGGAAACTCAGCGCCGGGCCGCGGTGATCCCGAGCGCCAGCGGGAACGCGGGGCGGCCACCGAGCAGGTGGGCGCCGGCGGTCTGCAGGATCCGGTCCTGCGCCACGATGTGCTGGCACATCGTCGTGGTGTCGCGCAGCCAGCGGTCCAGCGGCGAGGGCCGGTAGATCGCGGTGGTCTGCACCAGGTCGTAGAGCCGGGTGACGATCGAGCGGGCGGTGCGGAACGCGTGCCGCCGCGAAAGGGGCAGCGCAGCGCGTTCCCGTGCGGTCAGGTCGTCGAGGGTGCCGCCCGCGGACAGGACTTCGTGCTGGCGGCGCAGAGCTCCGTAGACCCCTTCGCGGGTCGCGGCGAAGTCGCCTTCACACTCGGCGATGGTGGTCTGCGTGCGGTAGTCGTCCTCGCGGCCGGCGGCGACGGCGGCGTCGGTGGCGTGGTCGAGGGCGGCGCGGGCGACGCCGAGCGCGACGCCCGGCATGTTCCGCATGTGCACCTCGGGCTGGGCCAGCGGGCCCGAGCCGCCGCGGACCTCGGCGAAGGTCAGCGTGTGCGCCGCGGGCACGAACACGTCGGTGATCGTGTAGTCGCAGCTGCCGCTGCCCGCGAGCCCGGTGGTGTGCCACGTGTCGAGGACTTCGACGTCGGCCTTGGGCACCATGAGCAGGATCGAGTCGTGCGGCGACCCGTCGGCACCGGGTTCGGGTTTGCCGTCGCGGTAGAGGAACGCGCCGGAGACCACCCAGTCGGCGTGCGTGACGCCGCTGCCGAACTGCCAGCGGCCGGTGAGGCGGTAGCCGCCGGGCACGATTTCCGCGCGGCCGTTGGGGAACAGCAGCCCCGCGGTCGCCATGTCCAGGCTGGGGAACATCTCCTCGGCGACGGCCGGGTCCAGGAACGACGCGTACAGGCCGGTGTCCGACCCGATCATCGCGCACCAGCCCGCGCCGGCGTCGCCGTAGGCGAGGGCTTCGATCACTTCGGTCTGCTCGGCGGAGGTGAGCTCGGGGCCGCCGCGGTCGCGGGAGAAGCCCATCCGGAACACGCCGGTGTCCCGGAGCAGCTCGACCACGTCCGCGGGCAGCCGCCGGGCCCGTTCGATCTCTTCGGCGCGGTCGCGGAGCACGGGGGCGAGTGCCCGAGCCCGGGCGAGAATGTCCGCGGCGGTACCGGGCGGGCGCACTGGCAACGGCTCGACGACGGTCATCACATCACTTCCTTGCGGGTCTACTCGCGGATCGCGGAGTCGGTCCGGCCGCGTGGAAGTGATTCAAGCCATCGGTTTAATTGATGGAAACCATTGTCCGCCAAGGAAAATCAAAGGGCGCGGAAAATGAAGTAGACAGGCCGTGGCGGACCCGGGTCCGCCACGGCCTGTCTCCCGGGGTGGTTCAGCGGGTCACGGCGCTGTTGACCGCGCCGAAGTCGAGCCCGCCTTCGAGCGCGGTGTAGCTCCCGTGCGCCAGCAGTTCCTTCGCCGCGCGCTCGGCGACGGCGTAGGCCGACTGGGCGATCGCCGTTCCGACGCTCACCCGCCGCACGCCGACCGCCTCCAGCTCCGCCACGGTCGGGGCGCCCGGCCACACCATGACGTTGACCGGCAACGGGCTTTCTTTGACGAGCGTGGCCAGCACCTCGAGGTCGATCAGGCCCGGCACGAAGAGGCTGTCCGCGCCCGCGTCGGCATAGGCCTTCGCCCGCGCGACGACGTCGTCGAAGCGGCCCTCGGGCTCGCCGATGCCGAACAGGAAGACGTCGGTGCGGATGTTGACCCACAACTCGGGCAGCCCGGCTGCCGTCGCCGCGTCGCGGGCCGCGCGGACCCGCTCGGCCTGGGCCGGGACGTCGTACAGCGGCCCGCCGGGCGCGGTCGAGTCCTCCAGGTTGATCCCGACGGCACCGGCTTCGACGATCGCCGTCACGGTCGCGGCGACGTCGTCGTAGCCGCCCTCGATGTCGGCGGTCACCGGCACGTCGACCACGCGCACGATCCGATCGACGAGCGTGGCCATCTCCGCGCGCGTCAGGCCGTGGCCGTCGGGGCGGCCCGCCGACCAGGCGACCCCGCCGCTCGTCGTGGCGATCGCCGCGGCACCGGCGCGCGCGATGATCGCCGCGCTGGCGGCGTCCCAGGCGTTCGGCAGCACCAGCGTGCTCTCTTCGTGCAGGGCGCGCAGCTTCACCGCGCGCGCTCGCTGGGCACTGTCCATGGGTTCTCCTCCGGTTTTCAAGCGGCCAGCGCGGGTACGCCGGCGGCGATCAGGTGGGACGCGGCGAACGCGCGCCACGGGTGCCAGGCGGCCGCCAGCTGCGCGCTGTCGTCGAGGATGCCGTTCGCCAGCAACGTCGTGCACAGCGTCCGGTCGGCGGCCGGGAAGGCGTCCGGGTGGCCCAGCCGCAACGCGATCTGCTGCGCGGTGCTCTGCTCAATCCCGGGCAACGCGGTCAGGGCGGCGGTGAAGTCGGCCAGGCTGACTCCGGGGTCGAGCAGCGATGCGTCCTCGGCCACCGCGCCGGCGAAGCCCTGCAGGGTCCGGGCGGTCGCCGCGGGCAGCGCCGAGAGATCGGCCCGCGCGAGCGTCTCGGCCGACGGGAAGAGGTGGGTGAGGCCGTGCTCGAGGCCGGGCACCGGCTGCCCGGCCGTCGTCACGAGCGCGGCCAGCTGCCGCCGGACGCGGTCACGGGCCGACCGCTGGCTCAGCACGGCTTCCACCGCGACCTCGAAGTGGCCCCACGCGCCGGGCACCCGCAGCCCGGGACGTTCCCGCAGCAGCGGCCCGAGCACCGGATCGTCGGCGAGCGCGGTCTCGGCCGGCGCCGTGTCGGCGTCGACGCCGAACATGCGCCCGACGCGGTCGACGATGTGGATCAGGCCTTCCCAGAACGGCATGTGCGCGGTCAGCAGCAGGTGGTCGTCCCCGCCGCGGGACACCTCGATGACCCCGGCCTCGCCGTCGAGACTGACCGTGCGGCGGTAGACGCCGTCGCGCACCGACTCGACACCCGGCACCGCGCGCTCGGCCAGGAACGTGCTGAGCGCCTCCCAGTGCAACGGCGGTGCGAACGGCAGCCGCAGCACCAGGCCGCCGTCCGCGGCGAGCCGGTCGGCCTTGCGGCGCCGGTTGCGCAGCTCGACCGGCGACGCGCGGAAGACCAGCTTCATGTCCCGGTTGAACTGGCGGAGGCTGCCGAACCCGGAGGCGAACGCGACGTCGGCGACGGTCAGGTCCGAGTCGTCGAGCAGGCGGCGCGCGAAGTGGGCGCGCCGGGAGCGGGCGAGCTGGTCCGGCGTCACGCCGAGGTGGTCGTGGAAGAGCCGGCGCAGGTGCCGCGGCGACACCGCCAGCCGCTGGCCCAGCGCCGCCTCGGTGCCGGTGTCCAGCGCCCCGGCGATGATCAGCTGCACCGCGCGGCAGACGAGGTCGGGCGCGTCGGCGCCGACCGGGCCCGCCACCCGGTACGGGCGGCAGCGCAGGCACGCGCGGAACCCCGCCGCCTCGGCCTCGGCGGCCAGCTCGAAGGTCCGCACGTTCTCGGCGAGCGGCTTCGCCCCGCACCCGGGACGACAGTAGATACCGGTCGTGACCACGGCCGAAAAAGTCGTCATGCCCCAGGTGTAGGCGATCGGGTGCGGCGGGCGCTAGCCAGATCCGGACATGACCGCGGCAGGTGCGCACCTGGCGAGAAGACGTGTCCGGATCTGGCCGGACGTCGCCGGGGACGCCCGGCAGGGTGGGTCCCGACCGGCGGCGCGCCGAGCGCGCACCGCACTACAGAGAGGTTTCCCCATGCTGGCGAAGGTGTTCCCGATCCCCCTCAAGCCGGGCAAGCAGGCCGAGGCCGAGCGGCTCGTCCACGAGTTCGCGCCGCTCGGCCCCGGGCAGGAGGACGGCACCGTGTCCTTCCGCGTCTACCGCGACCCCGCCAAGCCGGACTACCTGCTGTTCGTCGAGCACTTCGCCGACCAGGCCGCCTACGACGCCCACACCGGTTCCGCCGCGTACCGGGAACTGATCTCGGGCCGGTTCGCCGACTTGATCACGGAATTCGTGGAAATCGACCACGAGCTGGTCGTCAGCCACTGATTTCCGCGAAACCGGCCGGATGCAGCAACGGCTGCGTCCGGCCGGGCGCGGGTATCACCGATTCCGCGACAACCGCGTCACTCTCCGAACTGTGACGTGCCCCGAATTGATTTTCCGGCGGGGACAACTCTCCCGGTCAACCGGCCAGGCCGCTGCAATGGAGAAGCGGGCACCGGCGAATCACGGTGCCGCGCTCCCTTTCGCAAGCCACCTGGAGGCTCGGCCGTGACCACCACCGAAAAACCCGCCGGCGTACTGGCCGTGCTGCGCCGGACGCCGACGCCGGTGCGCTCCCTGCTCGGCGGAGTGCTCGTCAACCAGCTCGGCGCGTTCGTGCAGACGTTCATGGTGCTGTACCTGGTCTTCCGCGGGTTCTCCGCCGGACAGGCCGGGATCGCCATCGCCGCCTACAGCGTCGGCTCGGTGCTCGGCGGCCTGGCGGGCGGGGAGCTGGTGCACCGCATCGGCCCGCGCGCCACCATCGTCACGGCCATGTTCGGCTCGGCCGCGGTCCTCGCCGTCGTCCCGCTGTTCGCCCGCCCCGGGATGCTCGTCCCGCTGGCCGCCGCGCTGCTGCTCGCCGGGCTCGCGACCCAGAGCTACCGGCCCGCCGCGGCCGTCCTGCTCAGCGAACTGATGCCCGACAGCGACCGCGTGATGGGCTTTTCGATGATGCGGATCGCCCTCAACCTCGGCGCGGCGCTCAGCCCGCTGGTCGCGGCCGGGCTGATCCTCCTCGACTGGAACCTCCTGCTGTGGTTCGACGCGGCGACCGCGTTGCTCTACGCGGTGCTGGCGATCCGGCTGCTGCCCGACCACCGCGTCGAGCGGGAAGCCCCGGCCGAGGGCCGCACGCGCGGCGCGTACGCGACCCTGGTGCGGGACGGGCGGTTCTGGTTCTTCCTGGCCTCGGTGCTGATCGGGTCGGTCATCTACGTCCAGTACACCGTCGCGCTGCCGCTGAAGATCAGCGCCGAAGGCCACCCGACCTGGCTCTACAGCGCCGTGCTCGTGACCGCGTCGGCCGTGCTCATCCTGTGCGAGCTGAAGATCACCGCCTACGTCACGCGCTGGCCGGGCCACGTCGCCGCCACCGCGGGCACGGTGCTGATGGGCCTCGGCGTCGCCGGCTTCGGGCTCAGCGGCGGTTCGGCCGTCGCGCTCGTCGTGTGCACGGTGGTGTTCGTCTTCGGGATCATGGTCAACGGGCCGACGATGTTCGCCTACCCGTCGACGTTCCCCGCGCCCGTCAAAGCCCGCTACATCAGTGCCCACCAGGCGACTTTCGGCCTGGGCATGGCACTCGGCCCGCTGTTCGGCGTCGCCGCGTGGGTCGCGCTGGGCAACGGCGTCTGGTGGCTCTGCGGCGCGCTCGGCCTGGTGGCGGCGTTGTGCGCGCTGCTCGGGATGACCGCACCCAGGCCCCGCCCCGCCGCCTGACCGCCCCAGCCCGCCGGCCGGCCGTGCTGAAGGGGACGTTGCTCTCGTCTGACGCGCTGAAGGGTCCTTTCCTCGCACCTCGTGGGAGGAAAGGACCCTTCAGCCCGCGTCGGCCGGACCGCCCCACCCGTGGCCGGTCGAGCTTTTTCCACGATTCACTCCAGTGCCGTAAATAAGCACCCTGAATTGATCGACAATGCGTCATAAATGCAACCCGAACGGGGCAACGAGACCGCCATGCAGCGGAAGAGGCACCCGCCGGAATCAGCGACGCTGAGTGAGTGAGGGGAGTCAACCATGGGCAGACCGGAAAAACCCGTCAACAGCTCCGGCGGCGTCGCCACCCAGTTCGCGCGCGAATTGCGTGAGCTGCGCGCGCGGGCCGGAAACCCGACCTACCGGGAAATGGCCCGATCGGCCATGTTCTCGTCGTCGGTGCTCTCCAGTGACGCCAGCGGCAACCGGATGCCGTCCCTGCAGGTGACACTGGCGTTCGTCGCCGCGTGCGGGGGCGACGACGAGGCGTGGCGAAGGCACTGGCACGCCGCCACGAGCGGCTATGCGCAGCCCTCCCCGCCGGGAGGGCGCCCGCGAAGACCGTCGCTGTTCCAGCGGCGAGGTGGGGCACCGCCGCACCAGCTGCCGCCGCGGCCACGGGGGTTCACCGGGCGGCTGACCGAACTGGCGTGGCTGCGCGCCCCCGGCGACACGCCGCGGGTGATCAGCGGACCGGCCGGGGTCGGCAAGAGCGACCTCGTGTTGTTCCACGCCCACGCCATCGCCGCGGAAATGACCGACGGGCAGCTCTACGCCGACCTCGGGGGCCTGCGCCACGGCGGCGGGGTCCGCCCGACCCCCGAGGCCGCCGACGTCCTCGACGGCTTCCTGCGCGCCCTCGGCGTCGGCGAGGACCAGCTCGCCGGCACGCTCGACCACCGCGCCGGGCTCTACCGCACGCTCCTGGCCGAACGACGGCTCCTGGTGCTGCTCGACAACGTCCAAGACGAACACCAGGTGCGGCCCCTGCTCGGCGAGACGACCACGAGCACGACCCTGCTCGTCAGCCGCAAGCGCCTGCTGGGCCTGCGCGACGTCGAGCGGTTGCAGCTGACACCGTTGTCGCGCGGCGATTCGATCGCGATGATCACCGCGGCGCTGCCACAGCTGGCCACCACCGCGGGCCACGACTGCGACCGGCTCGCCGAGCTGTGCGGCGACCTACCGCTCGCGCTCGACCTCGCGGTCCGCAAGATCGCTTCGCGGCCCCGGCTGACGCTGCGGCGGGTCGTCGAGGAGTGGCGCCTGAACCGCAACACCGTCGACTGGCTGTGCGTCGGCGACCTGTCCCTGCGGCAGTCGCTGGAGTCCGCCTACCGCACGTTGAGCCCGCCCGCGCGCGAGCTGCTGGCCGAGCTGGCCCGCTCCCCGGACGGCGCGCTGGACTGCCTGCCCGCGGACCAGGAAGAGCTGGCCGAGGAAATCGCCGACGCGGGTCTGCTCACCCACGGCGACCCGTACCTCGACGGGCACGGCCTGCCGCCGCCCGTGCGCGACTTCGTGCTCGGCGTCGTCGAGCCCCGCGGACACGACTTCTCGGCCATGGCCGGGCCCGTGTCCGCCTGACGCTCTCGACGGGACGGTTCCGGCAATGACGCCACC
This sequence comes from Amycolatopsis nalaikhensis, assembly GCF_030264295.1. Classification (GTDB taxonomy): domain Bacteria; phylum Actinomycetota; class Actinomycetes; order Mycobacteriales; family Pseudonocardiaceae; genus Amycolatopsis; species Amycolatopsis nalaikhensis. The sequence goes on from NZ_CP127173.1 coordinate 155,174, forward strand.
GTCCCGTTTTTGCTGCCCGCAAACGGTTTTTCGCGGTTCCGCGTCTCCCCGGCTGCGGGTTTTTGATTGTCCTTTCCGGACAAGGGTCCCAGCCAACCGCGCGATCACCTGTAATCAGCGGAGAACCCGGTTTTCGCTGGAAGGACAGGACATGCTCGACAACGGCACCCCCGTACGGATCCCGGAACCCGAACGGCCGTCGCGCGTGGTGACGAAGCCGAGCGATTTCCGACCCTACCCGGCGCTGCTCACGATGGCTGCTTCGATCATGCTGCTCCTGGGCGCGTTCTGGCTGTCGAGCCGGCTGCGCCCGAGCCCGCTGTGGCACGACATCGCGTTGTTCACCCACCTCGCCTCGCTCGTCGTGGGGCTCGGCGCGGTGCTCGTCGCCGACTGGTTCTTCGCGCTGTGGGCGTTCCGGCGCACGACGTTCGCCGAAGCCGTGCGCAGTTCGTCGCGGCTGCACCTGCTGGTGTGGGCCGGGTTGACCGGGCTCGTCGCGAGCGGCGCGCTGCTCGAGGCCGACCTCGGCTCCCCCGCGACCGTCGTGAAGCTCGGGCTCGTGGCCGCCCTGACCGTCAACGGCGTGCACGTCATGGGGCTGGGCAAGCGGATGTCGGGCGTCGAGGGCCCGGTGCCGGCGGGCCTGCTGATCCGCGGCGGCCTCGCCACCGCGGTGTCGCAGCTGTGCTGGTGGGGCGCGGTCGTCATCGGCTTCCTGAACGCGAACCGCTGACGGGAACCGCCACCGTGTCCCTCCTCGCTGCCGCCGCCGCGGCGAAGCTGTCCGGATTTGGCCAGACGCGTGACCGCGCGCCCCGGCACCCTGATGTCCCCCGGCCCGCGAATCCGGCCGGGGAAAAGAGGAAATGGAGAACCGATGATCAGCAAAATGGTGCGCGCGGTGTCCGCGGCGCTGCGCCCGGTCCGGTCGGCCACCGACGTCGCCCAGCGCCTGGACGCGGCCCGCTCGCGGCCGGACTACCTCATGACGATCGAGCTGTTCCGCCTGCGCGGCCTGGGCTGAGCGGGCCCGCTCGATTCGCCGCGGTCCACGGCCGGGCGCCCCCACCGCCGCGGGTGCCCCGCCGTCCCGCCCGCTCCGACGAATCGAGTGACCATGACCAGCACCGTCTCCCTCGCGGACCCGTCCGGCGCCGGTGAAGCCCCGGCTTCCCACCGCAGGCTGCTGATGTGCCCGCCGAAGTACTTCCGGATCGACTACGAGATCAACCCGTACATGCACGTCGGCGTCCAGCCCGACCTCGACGCCGCGATCGCCGAGCACGAGGCGATCGTCGAGGCGCACCTCGCGGCGGGCCGCAAGGTGGAGTTCGTCGACGCGGACCCGGCGTGCCCCGACATGACCTACACCGCGAACGCGGCCGTCGTCCGCGGGAACCGCGCGGTGCTCGCCACGCTCCCGCCGGAGCGCGCCGCGGAGACCCCGCACCACCGGACGTGGTTGCGGGACAACGGTTTCGAGGTGGCGGAGACGCGTTACGCGTTCAGCGGCCAGGGAGACGCGCTCGCGTGTGGCGACCTCCTGCTGGCGGCGCACGGCCAGCGCACCGACGCCCGGGCGTTCCGCACGCTGGCCCGGCACCTGGACTGCGAGGTCGTCGGCCTGCGCACAACCAGTGCCCGCTGGTACGACCTCGACCTGGCGGTGGCGGTCGTCCACCCGGGCGCGGTGCTGGCGTACAACCCCGAGGCGCTGGACGCCCCGAGCCTGCGCACGCTGCGGGGCCTCGGCATGGAGCTGATCGAGGTGGCACCGGAGGAAGCGGCGGCGTTCGCGTTGAACCTGATCAGCGACGGCCGCACGGTGACGATGACGAGCGGCGCCCCGCGCCTGGCGGCGGACTTGCGGTCATCGGGCTTGACGGTGGTGGAGCTGGAGACGCAGGAGTTGCGCAAGGGCGGCGGCGGAGTCCGCTGCACGGCGTTAACGCTGGACAACCCGGCCTGACGGGCGTTTCGCTCCGCGGGCGGTTCAGCGCCCGCGGAGCCCGGCCAGTGCGAAGCCGAACACCCGCCGACGCTGGGCTTCGTCGACGTACTCGACGGCGCACACCCCGGAGATCAGCCGCAGCACGTCGTCGATCGTCGCCTCGGGGCGGGCCGCGCCTGCCTCCTGCGCGCGGCGCAGCAGCGGCTCGCCCGCTTCGCGCATCGCCCGGCGGCAGGCCTGGAACCCTTCGGTGGTGCGGTTGAGCGCCTCGGAGAAGGCCTGTTTGGTGCCGATGTACTCGGCGAAGCGCTCGAGCCAGGCGGCGAACGCTTCCCACGGCTCGAGGTCCGCGACGTCGTCGGCCGCCCGGCACAGGGCTTCGACCTCGTCGCGGTGCACCTCCGCGACGAGGTCCTCCCGCGTGGGGAAGTTCCGGTAGAGCGTCGCGATGCTCACCCCGGCGCGGCGCGCGACGTCCTCCAGCGAGACGTGCGCCCCCTGGTCGGCGAAGGCATCCCGCGCGGCGGCGACCAGCGCGTCGAAGTTGCGCCGGGCGTCGGCGCGCTTCGGCCGACGGCTCGGCAGCTCCAGCACCATCTCGCCTCCGACATTGACAAGCGTAGGAACCCTACGGTTAAAGTGTAGGGGTACTTTCACTTCTCATCATACGGAGCACCATGCCGACGGAAACCATCGCGCTGGTCACCGGCGCCAACAAGGGCGTCGGCCTCGCCACGGCCCGGCAGCTGGCCGAACGCGGCCTCACCGTGCTGCTCGGCGCCCGGGACACCGAAAAGGGCGAGCAGGCGGCGAAAGAGCTGGCGCAGGACGGCCTCACGGTCCGGCCAGTGCGCATCGACATCACCGACGAGGCGTCCGTGCGCGAGGCCGCCGCGCTGATCGAGCGGGACTTCGGCCGCCTCGACGTGCTGGTCAACAACGCCGGAACGCTCATCCGCAAACCGGCGGTGACGGTGACGGCCGAGGACATGCGACCGGAGTTCGAGACCAACGTGTTCGGGCTGGTCCGCGTGATCCACGCGATGCTGCCGCTGCTGCGCGCGTCGCGCTCGGCCCGGATCGTGAACGTGGCCAGCAACTCGGCGGTGTTCGCCAAGGCGACGGAGCCGGGCTCGATGTTCGCGCGGTCCCACGACTCGTTCGTCTACTCGGCGACGAAGGCCGCGGTGAACATGCTGACGGTCAAGTACGCCAACGCGTTCCTCGACGACCCGGAACTGGCGCACATCAAGGTCAACGCGGTGACACCCGGCTACGTGGCGACGGACCTGAACGACTTCCAGGGGGTGCGCACGCCGGACGAAGGGGCCCGCGCGTCGGTGCACTGGGCGACGGTGGGCGACGACGCCCCGACGGGCCGCTTCTTCGACGACGAAGGCCCGGTGCCCTGGTGAGGGGTGCATAAGGGACATTTCCACAGCGCGCTCACAGCGGTCGCACACGTTGTCGCGGCAGAGTTCGGGTCATGAGCGAACCTGAACTGACGTACGAAGGCCGCCCGCTGCCCCGGCCGCGCGACGAGGTCGTGGACCAGGGTCTGGGCTTCGACATCGAGACGTTGTTGAACCGCCGCCGGGCGTTGCGGTTCCTGGGCCTGGGCGCGGCAGGGGCCGTCCTGACGGCGTGCGGAACTTCGCCGACTTCCTCGACGTCGTCTTCGGCCACTTCGAACGAGATCCCGGACGAGACGGCGGGCCCGTACCCGGGCGACGGGTCGAACGGCCCGGACGTGCTGGAGCAGAGCGGAGTGGTGCGCAGCGACCTCCGCACCAGCTTCGGCACGGGCAGCGGCACGGCCGAGGGCGTCCCGATGACGCTGGAGCTGGTGATCGCGGACCTGGCCAAGGGCGGTTCCCCGTTCGCCGGGGTGGCGGTGTACGTGTGGCACTGCAACCGCGCGGGCCAGTATTCCCTGTATTCGCAAGGAATCGAGAACGAGAACTACCTGCGCGGCGTCCAGCTGGCGGACACCTCGGGCCGAGTCCGGTTCACGAGCGTGTTCCCCGCCTGCTACGACGGCCGCTGGCCGCACATCCACTTCGAGGTGTACCCGGACCAGGCGAGCATCACGGACTCGGCGAAGGCGATAGCGACGTCCCAGGTGGCGCTGCCGCAGAACGTGTGCGAGACGGTGTACGCGGAATCAGGGTACGAGCAGTCGCAACCGAACCTGAAGAAGGTGAGTTTGAGCAGCGACAACGTATTCGGCGACGACAGCGGGGCGCGGCAGCTGGCCACGGTGACGGGAGACGTGAAGAGCGGGTACACGGTGACGCTGAACGTCGGCGTGGACACGACGACGACGCCGTCCGCGGGCGCACCCCCGAACGGCGGGCCGCCGCCGTCTCGCTGATCAGTTCCGCCGCTCCGGCGGCACGTACTCGAAGGTCGGCCCGGCGGTCGTCGTCCCGTCACCACTGGGCATCTTCATCAACGCGACCGCCTGCTTCCGCAGCCCGAACATCGTGCCGACGGCGTCCTTCAGCTGCCCCGGCTCGCCGGTGAACGCCTGTTCCAGCTGGTACAGCAAAAGGCTGTACGTCTGGTTGAACTCCTCCTGCGCCACGCGCACCGGGCTCCCCTCCGGGTAGTCGGCGGTACGCGGGTTCGGCCGCATCGGCAGCACGCCGTCGAAGTCGACCTCGATCTCCTCGCCGGTCGGGCCGGAGGCGGGCGTGTCGCCGGTCCGGTAACGGCGGCCGAGCCGCAGCTCCTGGAACCGGTAGTAGTGCGCGACTTCCTCGCGCTCGGGGTGGAACACATCGCGGTCCCCGTCCCACACGTCGGTGCGGGCCGCGCCTTCGCCCTGCTCGACGATCTCCGCCAGGGCCGCCGACGCCGTCTTCAGGTCGTGGACCGCGATGACCTCGCCGCCGCCGCCCCGCAGGTGGAACGCGCCGACCTGCCGCTTCGGGTCGCCGGTGAACACCGCGTCCTCGCCGAGCTTGTCGCACAGCGCGCGCAGGCCCGCCTCGATGGCCGCGTAGAACTGCCCGATCGTCCGGTACTCCTCGCCCTCCGGCGGGTCGTCCGCCGACGCGGGCTGTTCGATGCGCAGGAACAGCTCCAAGGCTTCCGGGCCGAACGGGACCAGCTGGACGTGCACCGACCGGTCGCCGTGCGGCAGCGGGTGCGGGTACGGCGGCAGGGCTCCGGCGTGTCCAGCCTCGGCTCCCCGCCGACGGCGTTGAGCAGGTTCGCGGCCAGCGCCAGGTGCAGCATCTCCTCGGCGAGCACGGTGCCGACCACCTGCGCCGGCTCGGGGTTGCGGGCCGCGTCCAGCGAATACAGCGCGCACAGGTACGGGGGGATCGTCGCGTGCTCGAGCTCGATCGCCCACTGCAGGTGGCGGCGGAGATCGTCCACGGTGTCGATGGTGGCCATGGTCCTACCTCGGTTCGTCGGTCCGGTGTCGGCAGTCGAGACAAGGCACCGCCGCCGCTTGTGACACGGCGCTGTCACAAACCGGGCGCCCGTCCTGTCTGTACTGCCGACCGACGTTCCCGGACGGGCCGGGACGCAGACGGAAGGCACAGCATGAAGATCGTCGTGATCGGCGGCAGCGGGCTGATCGGCTCGAAGCTCGTCGGCAAGCTGCGTGACCACGGGCACGTCGCGGTCCCCGCGTCCCCCGATTCGGGGGTCAACACCCTCACCGGCGAAGGCCTGGCCGAGGTGCTGGACGGCGCGCAGGTCGTCGTCGACGTCTCGAACTCGCCCTCGTTCGCCGACGACGCCGTCCTGGACTTCTTCCGCACCTCCACCGGAAACCTTCTCGACGCCGGAAAGCGGGCGGGCGTGGGGCACCACGTGGCGCTGTCGGTGGTCGGCACCGAGCGGCTCGCCGAGAGCGGGTACTTCCGCGCGAAGATCGCGCAGGAGCAGCTCGTCAGGGAGTCGGGACGGCCGTACTCGATCGTGCACGCGACGCAGTTCTTCGAGTTCGTCGGGAGCATCGCCCAGGCGGCGACCGAGGGCACGACCGTGCGCCTGTCCGACGCCCTGATCCAGCCGATCGCGGCCGAAGACGTGGCCGCCGCCGTCGGCCGCACCGCCGTCGGGGAACCGGTCGGCGGCGTCGTCGAGGTGGCCGGGCCCGAGCGGTTCGGCCTCGACGAGCTGATCCGCCGGGGACTGGCGTTCCGCGGCGACCCGCGCGAGGTCGTCACCGACCGGGGTGCGCGCTACTTCGGTGCCCTGCTGGAGAAGGACACGCTCCTGCCGGGTCCCGGCGCGCGGCTGGCCGGCACCCGGTTCGCCGACTGGCTGCCCCTCAACCCGCCGCCGGCGAAGTGACGATGGCCGGCGAACGCACGATCGCGACGTCCGTCCTCGTCATCGGAACCGGCGGGGGCGGGCTGCGCGCCGCCATCGAACTGGCCGAACGCGGCGTCGACGTGCTCGCGGTCGGCAAGCGGCCGAAGGCGGACGCGCACACCACGCTCGCCGCGGGCGGCATCAACGCGGCGCTCGCGACAGTGGACCCGGAAGACTCCTGGCAGCAGCACGCGGCGGACACGCTCAAGGAGAGCTACCTCCTGGCGGATCCCGAGACCGTGCGGATCGTGACCGAGAACGCGGCCAGGGGCATCGAAGACCTCGAGCGCTACGGGATGCCGTTCGCGCGCGAGGCCGACGGCAAGATCTCCCAGCGGTTCTTCGGCGCCCACACCTACCGCCGGACCGCGTTCGCCGGGGACTACACCGGCCTGGAGATCCAGCGCACACTGGTGAACCGGGCGGCGCAGCTCGACATCCCGGTGCTGGACACGGTGTACGTCACGCGGATCCTCGTGCGGGACAACGTCGTCTTCGGCGCCTACGGGTTCGACCTGCGCGACGGAACGCGGTACGTGATCCACGCCGACGCCGTCATCCTCGCGGCCGGCGGGCACACCCGCATCTGGCGCCGCACCTCGTCGCGCCGCGACGAGAACACCGGCGACTCCTTCCGGCTCGCCGTGCTGGCCGGTGGCCGGATCCGGGACGCCGAGCTCGTCCAGTTCCACCCTTCGGGGCTCATCGCGCCGGAGAACGCCGCGGGCACGCTCGTCTCGGAGGCGGCCCGCGGCGAAGGCGGCGTGCTGCGCAACGCGCTCGGCGAGCGGTTCATGGCCCGGTACGACGCGGACCGGATGGAACTGTCCACTCGCGACAGAGTGGCGCTGGCGGCGTACACCGAGATCAAGCAGGGCCGCGGGACGCCGGGCGGCGGCGTGTGGCTGGACGTCTCCCACCTCCCCCGCGAGACGATCATGCGGCGCCTGCCGAGGGTCTACCAGACCCTGCTGGAGCTCCAGATGCTCGACATCACCCAGGACCCGATCGAGATCGCGCCGACCGCGCACTACTCGATGGGCGGCGTCTGGGTGCGTCCGGAGGACCACGGCACCGGCGTCGAGGGCCTGTACGCCCTCGGCGAGGCGGCGAGCGGCCTGCACGGCGCGAACCGGCTCGGCGGGAACTCGCTGATCGAGCTGCTGGTCTACGGCCGGATCGTCGGCGAGGCGGCCGCCCGTCATTCGCGCGAGCTGACCGCGCAACGGCGGTCGCCGTCGGCCACGGCGGAAGCGCGGGCGGAAGTCGACGCGCTGCTGGCGGCCGACGGCCCGGAGAACGTGCGCGCCCTGCAACGCACCTTGCGGAACACGATGACCGAGCACGCGGGCGTGGTCCGCGACGAGGCGGGCCTGCGCGCCGGTCTGTCCGAACTGGACGAACTGGCCGAACGGATGCGCGACGTCGGCGTGCATCCCGATACGGCGGGGTTCCAGGACCTGGCGCACGCGTTCGACCTCGAGGCCGCGGCGCTGGCCGCGCGGGCCACGCTCGAATCGGCGCTCGAACGCCGGGAGACGCGGGGCTGCCACAACCGCGCGGACTATCCCGAGCTCGACGAGGCGTCGCGGGTGAACCTCGTCTGGTCCGGGCCCGGGCAGGTCGTGCGCGAAGCCCTTCCGCCGATCCCGGACGAGATCGCGGCGCTCATGCGCGAGGTGTCGACCGCGGGCAAGCTGGTCGAATGACCGGCGGCGCGGACGATCTCGAGGCGGCCGCGGCGGCCTTCACGAGCGCGCGGCCGCGCCTGTTCGGCATCGCGTACCGGATGCTCGGCAGCGTCACCGAGGCCGAGGACCTGGTGCAGGAGGTGTGGCTGCGGTGGCAGGCGTACGACCGGTCCACCGTGGCCGCCCCGGCGGCGTTCCTGGCGACGACGACCACCCGGCTGGCGATCAACGTCCTCCAGTCGGCGCGCGTCCGGCGTGAGACCTACATCGGGCCGTGGCTGCCCGAGCCGGTCGACACGAGCGCGGACCCGTACCTGGGCGCCGAACGCGGCGAGGCGCTGGAGTTCGCGGCCCTGCTGCTGATGGAGAAGCTGACGCCCGGCGAGCGCGCGGCTTACGTGCTGCGGGAGGCCTTCGACTACGGCTACGCGCAGATCGCCGAAGTGCTGTCCTCGACCGAACCCGCGGTGCGGCAGCTGGTCAGCCGGGCGCGCAAGCACCTGGCGAGCGAGCGACGCGCCCCGGTGCCCGCGGCCGAGCAGCGGAAGCTGCTGACGACGTTCGTCGCGGCGGCCCGGTCCGGCGACATGGCGGCGCTGGAGCGGCTGTTCAGCCCGGACGTGACGGTCCTGTCCGACGGCAACGGGCGCAAGGGCGTCGCCCGCAGGCCCATCGTGGGCTCGGCCCGGGTGGTGAAGTTCCTGCGGGCGATCTCCACGTGGTTCTGGGACGACGTCGCGGTGCGCTGGGCCCGGATCAACGGCCGGACCGCCGCCGTGCTGCGGCAGAACGGCGACGTCTACGGCCTGCTGACGATCAGCGCGTCGGCCGAAGGCATCGAGCAGGTGCTGTGGCTGGTCAACCCGGAGAAGAACCGGGCGGTGGTCACGGACCGGCGGCCCACCCGGTCATGACCCACGACCGGCATGACGAGGTAGTGCGCCGGTTCGCGGCGGCGTGCCGACGCCGGGACGGCAGGGCACTGGCGGCGCTCCTCGGCACCGACGCGGTGGCCACGTGCGACGGCGGTGGCTTGGTGCCCGGCCCGGAGAAGCCGGTGCGCGGCGCGGAGGAGGTCGCCCGGCTGGTGCTCGCGACGCTGGGCGGGCGAGCGGACACGGAGCTGGCGGTCGAGTCGGTCAACGGCCGCTCCGGGCTGGCGGTGCGCCGGTTTTCCCGTGCGGTAGCGGTGGTCGGCGTCGAGACGGCGGGAGGCGAGATCACGGCGCTCTGGATCGTGCTCAACCCGGCCAAGCTGGGCGGCTGGCACCGGAGGTGAGCGGGGGCCCGCCCGGCGGACGGGCCCCCGGCCGTCACGTCCGCGACCAGCCCTTGGCCCGCAGTTCGTCCTCGCTCACGAGATCGACCATCGGCTTGCCGGGTTCGCAGAGCATGGTGACGGTGAACCGCACGGGGACATCGTCGCGGTTGTTGCCGTCCTGGTAGTGGATGACATCCCCACCGGGCTCCCAGAAGGCCTCCCCGGCCCGCACCACCCGCGGCGGCGCGCCTTCGAGCTCGAACACCATCTCGCCCTCCAGCACATAGCCGAAGGCCGGTCCGGGGTGCCGGTGCGGCGGGGTGCCGGGATCACCGGGCGGGTACTCGATGACGATGGTCATCGCGTGCGCCCCCTCGGGCACGAACGGCGGAGCCACCTCTTGCAGCACGGTCAGCGCCATGAAAAGACCTCCTCGGTCGACGGGTGTGCCAGCTGAGACCGGACAGCGGCCCGAGTTGTGACACGCGGTCGTCGCGCCGTGGCAGGAGGTTTTCGTCAGCGGCCCGGCCAGGGAGCGATCAGCGGCTCCGGGTCCTACCGTCCCCCTGGAGTTCGATGACGACCTTCCCGTGCACGTGCCGCCCGGCCTGGAGTTCCACCGCGGCGCGGATCCGCTCGACCGGAAAGCTCGCCGCGATCGGCACCCGGAGCCGGCCCGCCGCGACCAGGCCCGCGATCTCCGCCACCTCACCCCGGGTCGCGTTGGCGCCGTTCGCCGACGTGATCCCGTCCATCAGGCCGGCGATGAGGGTGATGCGCTCGTCCGGCACGCCGAGTGCGCGTGCCGCCCGCACCGTGTCCGTCCCGTGCAGATCCAGGGCCGCGGTGACTCCGCCGGGAGCGAGCGCACGAACCCGGTCGACCAGGCCGTCGCCGTAGGCAACCGGCTCGGCCCCCAGCGCGCGCAGGGCACCGGCCGAGGACGCCGACCCCGTCCCGATCACCCGGGCACCCGCCAGCCGCGCGAGCTGGACGGCGAACACGCCCACCCCGCCGCCCGCGCCGCCGATGAGCACCGTGTCGCCCGGTCCCGGCTTGACCACGGCCAACGCCGCGGCCGCCGTCCGCCCCGCGATGGCCAGGGTCGCGGCGGTGCGATCGTCGAGACCGTCCGGGGTCCGGTGCGCCTCGCCGCCCACCGCGATGGTCCCCGCCACGTCCACCACGACGTAGTCGGCGACCGCGCGGGAGAGGGCGCCACCGAACACCCGGTCGCCGGCCGCGAACTCGCGCACGCCGTCCCCGACCTGATCCACCACGCCGGCGTAGTCGGTGCCGAACCCGCACGGCAGGCTCAATCCGAACCGCGCGGCGGTCTCCGCGTCGGAGGTCATGAACCAGTCCATCGGGTTCAGTCCGGCCGCGGTGACGCACACGCGGAGCTGCCCCGGGCCGGCCTGCGGAACGGGCACTTCGTGGACGCGCAAGGCCTCCGGTCCGCCGAACGCCTCGAACCGGACCGCCCGGCCCGTGGTCGCCGCCGTGGTGACGGTCGGTTCAGTCATGCTCACTCTGCCTCCTGCGGCGGCTCGCGAAGCACCGTAAACGGACTACGCTTCGGTTAGTCACTTCAAGCTAGCACAAGTGGAGCGCGATCCGTTTTGACGACCGCGGAGATCCGCCGATCGGGGACGTCCGGCGGGGCTGGCGCGATCGACGCCCGGCGGCCGAACCGCGCCCTCCCGGCGCGGACGTCCCAGCCCACCGTAAACGGACTATGCTTCGTTTACGCGAGTGACCCGAGCACAAGTGGAGCGTGAACCGTTTTGGCCGACGCAGAGCCCCGCCGACCGCGCGCGGACGCCACCCGCAACCGCCGGCAGCTGCTGGACGTGGCGACCCGCATGTTCGCCGCGGCCGAGGACGAGCCGTCGATGCGCGCGATCGCCCACGAAGCCGGGGTCGGCATCGCCACGCTCTACCGGCACTTCCCCACGCGCGAGTCCCTGGTGGACGCGGTCTACCGGGACCAGGTCTCGCGGTTGACCGCCGGTGCCCGGGAGCTGCTGGCCCGGTTCGACCCGCCCGCGGCACTGCGACGCTGGATGGACCTGTTCGGCGAGTGGATCGCGACCAAGAACGGAATGCTCGACACGCTGCTCGCGATGGTCGAGTCGGGCGAGATCGCCCACGCCGACACCCGGACCGAGCTGCTCGCGGCCATCGACGACATCCTCGAAGCCGGCCGCGCGAGCGGGGAACTGCGGGCCGACGTCCCCGCCGAAGACATCGCTGCCGCACTCATCGGCATCTTCACCGTGACGGGCGCACCCCGGCACCAGGCCATGGCCGCCCGGCTGCTGAACCTCCTGATGGACGGGCTCCGGCCGTGCGCCTGCGGCCCATCGACGGGGACTGAGCGGGAGTGAGAGACGGTCGGCGGTACGGCACGGCTCGCCGGATGTTCAGCGATCGAGCCACGGAGCGAGCAGCTTCTCCAGATCGGCATCCGAAAGGGCCCGAGGCCCACCGTGGAATTCGTGCCACCGCGCGGCGTCGCAGGCCGCCGCGTACTCGACCTCGAACGCCCGCATCAGCACGTACATGAACGTCACCGAGCTGAACCGCTCGCCCAGCAACGTCCGCGCTTCGCGGGCGACGTCCGTCGCACCACCTGCGCTCCAGCTGGTCAGCAACCAAGCCATGGGATGGATTGAGTTATGGGCCGACGTGCGGACGCTCGCCCCAGACCCGCGGGTTGACACGACCAGCGAGCGTGGAGTCTGTTGTCACCGCAGGTAGCAACCACTCCCCCGCCCTGGGTCACACTGCGGGTGAGCCAGGACCGATTCGGGGCTCAGATGACCAGCACTCGAGCGTGACTGCTGCAGCAGACCCCAGCCTGGTCAGAGCCGGGTTGCGCCGACCGTGTCCGGCGCACTCCCCGGCCCCGTCTCGGCCTGATACATGACTGCCTGACCACCCTATGAAACCGGTCACCGCAAGACGACACCACAGGCAGCCACAACACTCTTATATGACTCTGACCTGCAACTTCCGCCGTCATACACCCAGAACCGTCAGGTACAGGCCTCCAAAGACATCGGCCATGCTCAACGATGGAAGACAAGCCGCTCCCTCGCAGGTTATCCTTTCGGATAAGTGACCAAGGAGGTGCCGCGATGACGAACTTGCTACTGGAAGCCCGCCAGGCGGCCGGCCTGCGCCAAGAGGAACTAGCAGACCGCGCACAGACATCCAACACGGCGATATCCGCCTACGAACATGGTCACAAGTCACCGACCTTAGAGACAGCAGGCAGGGTGCTCGCAGCGGCCGGGTTCGAGCTGACCACCCGACCTCGCGTGACGTTTTCTGAGGTCAAGACCTCGCGCGGCCGGACGATCACAGTGCCTTCTGTGTTGCCGCGACTGAGCGTCCGGGAAGCATTGGCCAGCGTAACTCTGCCGTTGCATCTGAACTGGTCCGCTCCAGGCCGCACCTTCCACCTGCGGGATCGACGTGAGCGGGCATGGGTCTACGAGATCGTGCTCCGCGAAGGCGGGCATGAAGACATCCTGACCTACATTGACGGCGCTTTGCTGGTTGATCTGTGGGACGAGATGGTGCTGCCGAGGGACATCCGCGAAGCCTGGCAACCGGTGGTCACTGAAGCTGGTGAGGTCGCTGCGTAGTGCCTGATCCAGATCCCAACGAGAAGCTCTACAGCTCTCACCCAGTTCCAGCTGCAAGTTGCACACATGTTCTTCGCGCTGCCCGCGAGCGAGGGATTCCTGCTCGCGGGCGGCGCCGCACTGATCGCACAGCACCTCACCGAACGCCCGACTCAAGACCTGGACTTCTTCGCCAGTCAACAGTGCGGCGACGTCGCGGCAGCGCGAGATGAACTCGAAGCGGCGGTCAGGGCCGCTGGCTGGTCCTCACACCGGCTCCGCGACAGCCCAGATTTCTGTCGGCTGATGGTCAGCGCGGACGAGGAGTTGCTCGTCGACATCGCCTTAGATTCCCCGCCCCATCAACCTCCGACGATCAGCGTCGCCGGGCCCACCTTCAACCTCGAAGAACTCGCCGGCCGCAAAGTCGTCGCCCTGTTCGACCGGGCCGAGGCCCGCGACTTCGCCGACGTGTACGCGCTGTCCAAGCGTTATCCGAAAGAACTTCTTCTCACCCTCGCCGCAGACTTCGATCGCGGGTTCGACAAGGCAATCTTCAGCCAGATGATCGGTAGCCTCGACCGGTTCCCAGACGATGCCATTCCCGTAGCCACGGATGATGTCGCGACCGTACGTGCCTTCTTCGCCGACTGGGCCGCCGAGCTGCGCTGACCTACGACCCAAAGCACACAGCAGCAACGACCGATGCGCTGGCCGGGATCGGACCCTCGAGACCGACGACGGAGGCACGAACGGCAACCCCGTTCACTGATGACAGCCGGTGAAACCGCACGTTGCCGACAGCCGACCGGGCCTCCCATATGCCCTCGTTGAGCGACGTTGTGCCCTCTATCTGTGCACCTCGGAGTCTAGCCGCGGCAAACGCGTTGCAGCGAACTTCCACGAGCCGCGATGAGTCAAGCCTCAGCCGACGAGCAGGTCAGCAAGCAGATTCGTACAGTTCTCGTGGTCATCCACACGGCGGCTGCGGAGTACGTCACCAGGCGACCGATGCATGACCGACCGTGATCGAAATGATCAGCGATCGAGCCACGGAGCGAGCAGCTTCTCCAGATCGGCATCCGAAAGCGCCCGAGGCCCACCGTGGAATTCGTGCCATCGCGCAGCATCGCAGGCCGCCGCGTACTCGACCTCGAACGCCCGCATCAGCACGTACATGAACGTCACCGAGCTGAACCGCTCGCCCAGCAACGTCCGCGCTTCGCGGGCGACGTCCGTCGCACCACCGAAATCCGCGAGCTTCAACGATTCCGCAGCCGGGTCCAACAGGCTGGGGGCATACATCACGACGAACTTCCCATCACAGAAACGAAAACTCAGCCTTCAGCGGCCAGCTGCCCACACGCGGCGGCGATCTCCTGGCCCCGCGTGTCGCGCACCGTGCACGCTACTCCGCCCGCGTTCACCAGCCGCACGAACTCCCGCTCCACCGGCTTCGGCGACGCGTCCCACTTCGACCCCGGCGTCGGGTTCAACGGGATCACGTTCACGTGCACCAGCTGACCCAGGTGCTGACGCAACCGGCGAGCCAGCAACTCCGCCCGCCACGGCTGGTCGTTGATGTCCCGGATCAACGCGTACTCGATCGACACCCGCCGACCCGACGTGTCCGCGTAATACCGCGCAGCCGAGAGCACCTCGTCCACCGACCACCGGTTGTTCACCGGCACCAGCGTGTCCCGCAGCTCGTCGTCCGGCGTGTGCAGCGACACCGCCAGCCGCACCTGCATCTTCTCATCGGCGAGACGCCGGATCGCCGGGGCGAGACCCACCGTCGACACCGTCACCGACCGCTGACCGATCCCCAGACCACCCGGCGCCGGATCCGTGATCCGCCGGACCGCCGCCACCACGCGCTTGTAGTTGGCCAGCGGCTCGCCCATCCCCATGAACACGATGTTCGACAGCCGTCCGGGGCCACCCGGCATCGTGCCGTCGCGCATGACCGCCGCCGCCGAGCGGACCTGGTCCACGATCTCCGCCGTCGAAAGGTTGCGGTCCAGGCCGCCCTGGCCCGTCGCGCAGAACGGGCACGCCATGCCGCAGCCCGCCTGGCTCGAGATGCACAGCGTCGCGCGGTCCGGGTAGCGCATCAGGACGCTCTCCAGCAGCGTGCCGTCGTGCGCCCGCCACAGCGTCTTGCGGGTCGCGCCGTTGTCCGCCGCCAGCGCGCGGACCTCCGTCAGCAGCGTCGGCATCAGCGACTCGACGAGCCGCGCGCGCGAAGCCGCCGGGATGTCCGTCATCTCCGCCGGGTCGACCGTCAGGCGGGAGAAGTAGTGGTTCGACAGCTGCTTCGCGCGGAACGGCTTCTCCCCCAGCTCGGCGACCGCGGCCGCCCGGTCCGCGACCGAGAGGTCGGCGAGGTGGCGCGGCGGCAGGCCACGCTTGGGGGCGTCGAAGACGAGCGGGAGGGCAGTCATAACCTGACCAGTGTCCCACGCGCCCACCAGCGCCGCCCGGGCCGCCCTCGCCGGATGTAGGCCAGGTCACCGGCGAAACCGGGACGGCCGTCGAAGAGTCCAACCCCGGACGAAAGAGGTGAGCCCGTGATCTTCCGGCGCAGCGTCCTGGCCGTCGCGGTGGTGCTGGGTGCCGCCGCGTGCAGCACGTCGACCGCGGGACAGGCCCAGCCCGTGCCGACCTCGGCCGCCGGCCCGCAGATCGCCGTCGGGACCATGCGCGTGACCCTGCCGCTGGGCGCCGAGTACACCGAACACAGCCAGGACGGCCTCCTCGACGGCTGCATCAGCGAAGGCACCGTCGTCTGCGAAGCACGGCTCCTGGACCTGCGCGAAACGACTTCGGACCCCAACGCGCCCTTCAACGTCCCGAGCGCGAAGCGGCCCTTCGGCTGGTACACGGGCACAGACGTGCCGTTGTGCATCACGCCCGCCGCACCGCCCGGGGCCGGCGCGGAAGCCACGGGCAGCACCCTGCTCGAGTCCGGGTTCGCGCCGGTCGGCCCGAAGAAGGCCGAGTACGGCCGCTGGCAGGTCACGTGCGCGGACTCGGCGCAGAACAGCCAGGTCCGCATGTGGTGGCTGCCGACGAGCAAGATCCTCGTCGTCCAGTACGGGGCCTTCCCCGGCTGGGACGCGAAGATGGACAACCTGCTCGCCGGCGCCACCTTCACCTGATCATTTCTCCTGCTCGGCGATCAGGTCGAGCAGGTGCTGGGGAGGTTCGCCGCCGAAGAGGCTCTCGAGCAGCGCCGCCTCGTCCGTCGGGGTCTCCGCGCGGACGAACATGGCCTGCTCGTACTCGGCGAGCGCCGCCTCGACGTCGTCCGGGTGCGCGGCGAGCGCCTGGCCGAGCTCGGCGCCGTCGAGCATCGCCAGGTTGGCGCCCTCGCCGTTGGGGGCGGTGAGGTGGGCCGCGTCGCCGACCAGGGTCACGCCCGGGACCCGCGACCACCGCTGTCCTGCCGGCAACGCGTGGTGCAAACGCAGGACCGGCGGGGTGTCGCCGTCGGTGATCAGGGCGAGCAGTTCCGGGGCCCAGCCGTCGAACTCCCGCACGATCGGCGTCGCGTCCGTGAGGTCGAGGGCCTCGAACCATTCCAGGGGCCGGGACAGCTGCACGTACGTGTGCAGCGTGTCGCCGGTTTCCCGGTGCGCGTTGATGGCGTCGCCGGGCGTCGGGCCGTTCGAGAACATCGACCCGCCCCCGACCGCCTTCGCCGCCTCCGGGTGCCGGGTGTCGGCTTCGTACAGGTACGTCTCGACGAACGCGGTCCCGGCGTACTCGGGGACGGCGTCGGTCAGCAGCGGCCGCACCCGTGACCAGGCCCCGTCCGCGCCGACCAGCAGGCTTGTGACGACGGTGCCGCCGTCGGCGAACGTCACCTCGTGGCGGCCGTCGTCGAGCGTCCGGGCGCCGGTGGCCTTGCGTCCCCACCGGACGGTCCCCTCGGGGAGCGCGTCGAGCAGGAGCTGCCGCAGCTCGCCGCGCTGGACTTCGGGACGCCCGCCCGTGCCGTCGTCGGCCTTCTCGAACAGGACGGTCCCGTCGCGGTCGAGGATCCGCATAGCCTCGCGGCCTTCGAGGACCAGGCCGCGGAACTCGGCCATGAGCCCGGCCGCCTCGACGGCGAGCTGCCCGTTGTAGTCGTGGATGTCGAGCATCCCGCCTTGCATGCGGGCCATCGGCGACGACTCGGCTTCGTAGACCTCCGCCGGGATGCCGTGGACGTGCAGGACTCGGGCGAGGGTGAGCCCGCCGAGACCGGCACCGATGATCGTGACTGGGGTGTGCATGGCAGCTCCTCAAGGTCTGGAATCTTGTTCCAGAACCCTGCCGGGCCGCGCTGGCAGGCCGCGCACACGGCGCTGGCACACCCCTGGCACGACCGCCTAGGCCGTCACGTCGAGCGCGGCGCGGATGATCGCGTCCGTGTCGATGCCGTGGTACCGGTAGACGTCCTCGATCGAGCCGGACTGGCCGAAGCCCGTGACACCGAGCGCGACCGACGGGACCCGGTTGATCCCGGCGAGGAACGCCAGCGTGTGCGGGTGTCCGTCGAGCACCGTGACCAGCGGCTTCGCCCGTGACGCCGGGAAGATCTGGTCGAGGATCCACGACTCGCCGCTCCCCCGGCCGCCCCGCGCCTGGACCGCCTCGAACAGCAGGCCGGGACTCGTCACGCAGACGACGTCGGCCTCGACGCCGACCTGTGCCAGCCGCTCGGCCGCCGCCAGGGTGTCCGGCACGAGCGCGCCCATCGCCGCCAGCGTGACCGCCGGCGCCGAGGCGCGGCGCAGCAGGTAAGCCCCCGCCACGACCTGGCGGCGACGGCGTTCGCGCGCCGCCGGGTCCGTCGGCACCGCGGCCAGGGTCTGGTCGACCGGGCGCGTCGAGAGCCGGAAGTACGACGACGTGCCGCCCGGCTTGCCGAGCCGCCCGAGCGCCGCGAGCAGCGTCCACTCGGTGTCGATCGCGAACGCCGGTTCGTAGCTGACGCAGCCGGGCTGCTCGATGCCGATCGACGGCGTGGTGATCGACTGGTGCGCGCCGCCTTCGGGGGCGAGCGTGACGCCGGACGGCGTGCCGATCAGGATCGACTGCCCGCCCGCGTAGATGCCGAACGACCACGGCTCCAGCGCGCGCTCGACGAACGGGTCGTACATGACGCCGATGGGCAGCAGCGGCTCGCCCCAGCGGCTCCAGGTCGCGCCCAGCTCGCCCAGCAGGCCGACCAGGTTCGTCTCGGCGATGCCGAGCTCGAGGTGCTGGCCGGTGGGCTTCTCGCGCCAGTGCATGATCGTCTCAGGGTCGTCCTCGAACCAGTCGCGCCGCTCAGTCGCCGACCAGACGCCGACCTTGTTGACCCAGCCGCCGAGGTTGGTCGTCGAGCTGACGTCGGGGCTGACCGTCACGACGCGCTTCGCCGCTTCGGGCGCTTCGCGCGTCAGGTCGAGCAGAACGCGTCCCAGCGCCGCCTGCGTCGTCGCGGTCCCGGACGGCGTACGCCCGATGTCGACCGGCAGTTCCACCGAAGGCAGCGAAGGAACTTCAGGACGGCGAAGGCGCGAAGCGACTTCAGCGCACAACGCGGCTTCGGAGGACCCGTCCGCGAAGCGCTCCCACGGCGACGAGAGGTCCGTACCCAGCGAAGCGGCGAGCTCTTCCATCTGTGCGACGGTCAGCAGCGAAGAGTGGTTCTGCGGGTGCCCCTGCGTCGGCAGCCCACGGCCCTTCACGGTGTAGCAGAAGATGACCGTCGGCCGGCTGTCCGAAATGGACGCGAAGACCTCGTCGAGCGAGCCGAGGTCGTGGCCGCCGAGGTTGCGGATGGCGGCCAGCAGCGTCTCGTCGTCGAGCGACGCCACCAGCCCGGCGAGCGCCGCGTCGCCCGCGGGCAGCCGGTCGCGCACCTGCGCGGCGTCGCACCGCAGCAGCCGCTGGTACTCGGGGTTCGGCATCGCGTCGATGCGGGCGCGCAGCTCGGCGCCGCCGGGCCGGGTGAACAGCTCTTCCAGCAGCCGCCCGTACTTGAGCGTCAGCACCTGCCAGCCCGCCGCGTCGAACATGCCCTGCAGCCGCCCGGCCGCGATGTTCGGGACGACCCGGTCGAGCGACTGGCGGTTGAGGTCGACGATCCAGACGATCTCGCCCAGCTCGGCGACGCCCGGGTCGAGGATCGCCTCCCAGATCGCGCCTTCGTCCAGCTCGGCGTCGCCGACCAGCGAGTACTGGCGGCCGGTCCCGGCGGAAGAACCCCGGGTCGTCAGGTAGCGGCGGGCCAGCGCACCCCAGATCGGGGCGGTCGCGCCGATGCCGACCGAGCCGGTCGAGTAGTCGACGGGGTCGGGGTCCTTGGCGCGGCTCGGGTAGCTCTGCAGGCCGCCGAACTCGCGCAGCGTCGGCAGGTAGGCCTCGTCGAGCTCGCCGAGCAGGTAGTTGATCGCGTGGAGCACCGGCGACGCGTGCGGCTTCACCGAGACGCGGTCCTCGGGCCGCAGGTGCCGGAACCACAGCGACGTCATGATCGAGACCAGCGACGCGCACGAAGCCTGGTGCCCGCCGACCTTGAGCCCGGACGGGTTCGGCCGGACGCGGTTGGCCTGGTGCACGATCGCGGTGGCGAGCCACAGCACCCGCCGTTCGATCGCGGCGAGCTCGGCGGAGCCGGTCGCCGGAGCCGTCGGGGAGGCCTGAGTCATCGTCGACACCTTTCGTGCAGGAAGCGCACACCAGAACAGCACTGGTGCACGCATCGCACAACCGATGTCGTGGCGAGTGAGCAGAATGCCCACCGGAATCGGACGGCTCAGGTCTCCGGGTGCGCAGAATGCACGCGCTCCAGCAGGGGCGTCAGCCGGTACGGGACGAGCTCGCGCATGACGAGCGAGATGTTCGTCCGCTCCACCCCGGGCGAGGCGAGGATGTGGCCGGCGACGCGGTAGAGGTCGTCGGCGTCGACCGCGACGACCTGCACCATGAGGTCGCTCGCCCCGGTCAGCCCGCAGACCTCGGTGACCTCGGGGATGGCCGAGAGCGCTTCGGCGACCTCCGCGAGGCGCCGCTGGTCGACCATGGCGTTGACGAAGGCGCGCAGCGGGTAGCCCAGCCGCGCCGGGTCGATGCGGCGTTCGAACGACCCGAGGACGCCGCGCTGGTCGAGCCGCGCGAGCCGGGCCTGCACCGTATTCCGGGACAGGCCCAGCCGCTCGGCCAAAGCGACCGCGGTGGACCGGGGGTCCTCCCGCAACGCCTCGAGCAGGCGCGCGTCGATCTCGTCGATGGTTTCCGGCACCTGCCGATCTTCTCAGCCCAAGTACTTCTTGAGGTCGTCGAGGACCTTCATCGCCCCGATCGGACCGAGACCGAGGAACCAGACCTCGTCGGCGACCGGGATCGCGTGCTTCGCCTTGACCGCGCCGAGGCCCGCCCACAGCCCACTGCTGGTGACGGCCTTCTCGTCCGCGCTCGGGCCCGCGCCGTAGCTGGAGTAGAAGATCCAGTCGGCGTCGGCTTCGTCGATGCGCTCCTTGGAGATCTGCGCGGCCAGCTCGTCGATGTTCTGGTTCGCCGGCCGCGCGAGGCCGACGTCCTTGAGGATCACGCCGATGAACGACAGGTTGCCGTAGAGCCGGATGTTGCCGGACAGGAACCGCAGCAGCGAAATCTTCGGCGCGCCCTTCACCGAAGCCTTCACCTCGTTCGCGCGCTTCTGGTAGTCGTTCAGCAGCCCGACGGCCTTCGTCTCGTCACCCAGCGCGGCCCCGACCAGCAGCAGGTTCTCCTTCCACGGGAACCCGGGCCGGATGCTGAACACCGTCGGCGCGATCTTCGACAGCTGCGGGTAGAGGTCCTTGGCGCGCAGCTTGCTGCCGACGATCAGGTCCGGCGTCAGCGCGGCGATCGCCTCGAGGTTGAGGTTGTTGATCTCCCCGACCGTCGGGATGCCCTTGACGCGGTCGGCGAGGTACGACGGCACGCCGCTCTGCCCGGCGGTGGTGGCCATCCCGACCGGGGTGACGCCGAGCGCGAGGACGTCGTCGAGCTCGCCGCTGTCGAGGACCACGACCCGCGCTGGCTTCTTCTCCAGCTTCGTCTTGCCCAGCGCGTGGGTGACGGTGCGCGGGAAGACGCCGGGGCCGACGTCGGCGCCGAGTTTCGCGGTCTCGCTGTCCGCGGTCGAGAACAGCCGTCCGCCGGTGGCGACCTCCTGGTCGCCGACGCCGGAGCTGCTCGGCTTCTCGGGCTGCCCGCAGGCGGCGAGGAGGGTGACCGCGGCGAGGGCGGCGGTCAGTCGAGTCCACTTAGGACGCATCGGGGTTTCCTTTCGGGGTGGCCCGCCGCTTGCCGATCGGGACGATCAGCGGCGTGGCGGAGACCGGGTCTTCGATGACCCGGCAGGGCATGCCGAAGACGTCGGCGACGAGGTCGGCGGTGAGGATGTCGGCGGGCGCGCCCTCGGCGGCGATCCGGCCGTCCTTCATCGCGATGAGGTGGTCGCCGTAGCGGGCGGCCAGGTTGAGGTCGTGCAGGACGATGACGATGGTCCGGCCGTCCTCGGCGTTCAGCTCGGACAGCAGGTCGAGGACCTCGACCTGGTGGGCGATGTCGAGGAACGTCGTGGGCTCGTCGAGCAGCAGCAACGGCGTCCGCTGGGCCAGCGCCATGGCGATCCAGACGCGCTGGCGCTGCCCGCCGGACAGCTCGTCGACCGGCCGGGCGGCCAGCTCGACGGTGTCGGTCGCGACCATCGCCTTCGCGACGGCGTCGTCGTCTTCGGCGCTCCAGCGGCGGAACATGCCCTGGTGCGGGTAGCGGCCGCGGCCGACGAGGTCGGCGACGGTGATGCCCTCGGGCGCGGTCGGCGACTGCGGCAGCAGGCCGAGCACGGTGGCGACGTCCTTGCTGCGCAGCGTCGTGATGCCCTCGCCGTCGAGGTAGACCGCGCCCGCGGTCGGCGTGAGCAGCCGGGCGAGGCCGCGCAGCAGCGTCGACTTCCCGCACGCGTTGGTCCCGACGATCATGGTCACCTTGCCGGGCGGGATCCGCACGGACAGGTCCTTGACCACGCGCAGCGGCCCGTAGCCGAGGTCGAGGTTCTCGGTGTGCAGTGTCACGGCGTTCCTCTCACACTCGCCCGGCGCGGTTGGCGGTGGCCAGCAGCCACAGCAGGTACGGCGCGCCCACGGCGCCGGTGACGACGCCGACCGGCAGCTGGTGGCCGAGCAGGTGCTGGGCGGCGAAGTCGCCGAGCAGCACGACGAGCGCCCCGGTCAAGGCGGCCGGGACGAGACCCGCGCGGGCGCCGCCGACGAGCCGCGTCGCGATCGGGTTGGCCACGAACGCGACGAAGGCGACGGGTCCCGCGGCCGCCGTCGCGAAGGCGGCGAGCGCGACGGCGATCAGCAGCAGGACCAGGCGGCTGCGTTCGACTCTCAGCCCCAGCCCCGCCGCGGTGTCGTCGCCGAGCTGCAGCCCGGTGAGCGCGCGGCTCCGCAGCAGCGCGGCGGGCAGCAGGACGACGAGCGCGGCGGCCAGCGGCCCGGCGTGGTCCCAGCCGCGGCCGTTGAGGTTGCCGGTCAGCCAGACCAGAGCCTGCTGCGCGAGGGTGACGTCGGCCCAGGTCATCAGGTACGAGATGACGCTGGTCAGCACCGCCCCGACGCCGACGCCGACGAGGACCAGCCGGTAGCCGTGGACGCCGCCGCGGCGGGCCAGGAGGTAGATCGTCGCGCCGGTCAGCACCGCGCCGGCCAACGCCGCGATGGAGACGACCGCTCCCCCGGCCCCGAAGAGGACGATCGCGACGACCGCCGCCGCGCTCGCGCCCTGCGTCACGCCGATGACGTCCGGACTGGCCAGCGGATTGCGCAGGAGACGCTGGAAGAGCGCGCCGGACGTCCCGAAGGCGATGCCGACGAGGACGCCGGTGATCGCGCGCGGCAGCCTCAGCTCCGTGACGACGTAAGCCGCGCGGCCGACGCTGTCACCGCCGAAGAGCAGGCCCGGCAGGTCGCCCAGCGGCACCGGGAAGTCGCCCACCGCCAGGGAAATCGCGAAGACGGCGACGATCGCGAGCGCCAGCACCACTGATACGGCACGGGCCCGGACCACGCCGCGACGGCGCGCGGCGGCGACCACCTCGACGGCGCTCACACTGCCACGACCTTCCGGCGCCGCACCAGGAACACGAACACCGGCGCGCCGAGGAGCGCGGTGATGATCCCGACCTGCACCTCGGCCGGGCGGGCGACCACGCGGCCGACGACGTCGGACACGAGCAGGAGCAGCGGCGCGAGCAGCGCGGAGTACGGCAGGAGCCAGCGGTGGTCGGGGCCGGTGACGAGCCGCGCGACGTGCGGCACGGTGAGCCCGACGAACGCGATGGGCCCGGCGATCGCCGTCGCGGACCCGCACAGGACGACGACGGCGAGCGCGCACACCAGCCGCGCCACCGGGACGTTCTGGCCGAGCGAGCGGGCGACGTCCTCGCCGAGCGCGAGGGCGTTGAGCAGCCGGGCGGCGACGAGGGCGAGCACCACGCCCGCGACCACGAACGGCACGGCCTGGATGATCGTCGCCGCGTCGCGGCCGGTCAGCGAGCCGACCTGCCAGAACCGGTACTGGTCGAACGTCGTCTGGTCGGTGAGCAGCAACGCGCTCGTCACCGACGCCAGTGCCGCCGTCACCGCGGCTCCGGCGAGCGCGAGCTTCACCGGCGTCGCCCCGGCCCGGCCCAGCGAGCTGACGCCGTAGACGACGGCTCCGGCGGCCGCGGCGCCGAGGAAGCCGAACCAGACGTAGCCGCCGATGCTCGCGATGCCGAACGTGCTGATGCCGAGGACGACGAAGAGCGCGGCGCCCGCGTTGACCCCGAGCAGGCCGGGATCGGCGAGCGGGTTGCGCGTCGCCCCTTGGATGACGGCGCCGGACAGGGCCAGCGCGACCCCGGCGAGCACCCCGGCGAGCGTGCGCGGGAGCCGGAGTTCGCGGACGACGAGGTGGTCGGGGTTCGCGGCGTCGAAGTGGAAGAGCGCGTCCAGCACGGTGGCCGGGCTCAGGCCGCGGGTGCCGACGGCGATGCTGAGGAGCACGGCGGCGGCCACGGCCGCGGTGAGGACCACCAGCCCGGCCGTGAGCGGGAGCGTTCGGGTCCGCACTGGTCGTTACCTCTGCTAACAGGTCTTTAGGCTTGCCTACCCTAGTTCGCCGGAACTTGAGGGCTCAAGTTCCGTGAGCGGTGTCACCGCCATCGGGTTGCGAGGCGACCGTTTCCGATATATCGTGAACGTGTCGCAACAGTTCGAGAAAGGAACACAGACATGCGTAGGCAACGACACCCCTTCGCCCACGAACGTGGGCGCGCACCTTTCGGGCCCTTCGGTGGTTTCGGCGAGTTCCCCCGGGCTTCGGCCCCGGTGGACGCGGTCGCGGCCACGGTCCGGGCCGGCGGGGTCACGGCGGACGGCGTAGCCGCCGCGGTGACGTCCGCGCCGCGATCCTGGCGCTGCTCGCCGAGCAGCCCCGGCACGGCTACGAGATCATCCGCGAGATCGGCGAGCGCTCCGGCGGCTTCTGGCGGCCGAGCCCCGGCTCGGTCTACCCGACGCTGCAGCTGCTGGCCGACGAAGGCCTCGTCATCAGCAAGGACGAGCACGGCAAGAAGCTGTTCGAGCTGACCGACGCCGGCCGCGCCGCCGCGGAGCAGCAGGACAGCACCCCGCCGTGGGAGCAGATCGCCCAGGACGTCGACCCGGCCGAGGTCGGCCTGGCTAAGGCGGGCAAGAACCTCGCCGCGGCCGTCGTGCAGATCATGCGCGCGGGCACCGAGAGCCAGCAGGCCCGCGCGGCCGAGGTGCTCAACGACGCCCGGCGCTCGCTCTACGGCATCCTCGGCGAGGACGAAGACGAGTCCTCCTCCGGCGAGGCGGCGGCCGAGTGACCTGGCAGGACGAGGCCGGTGGGCTTGACCCGCGCGTGGACGCGGTAGCCCACCGGCAGCGTCAGGTCCCGTTCGCGATTCCCGTTACGCTGCAAGGACTCCGCGATCGCCTGTTCGGCGACGGGCTTGCTGAACTCGATCTTCAGCACCGCTTCGAGGTCCGCCGCGGTGGCGAACCGCCACTCGGTGGCGACGCGACGGCAGCCGAACCCGGCGCGGGCGAAGAACCGTTCGACCGCGGCAGGGTCGTAGTGCGGTAGGTCGGCGCGCATCCAGCGGCCGTAGGGCTCGCTGGTGACGTCGAGGTCGACGATCAGGATCGCCCCGCCCGGCCGCAGCACCCGCTCGGCCTCCGCCAGCCCCGGCTCGCACCCGGGCCCGAAGAAGTACGCCGTGCGCGCGTGGACGACGTCGACACTCGCGCTGCGGACCGGCAGCCGCTGCGCCCGCCCGAGCTTGACATCGACGTTCGCCAGGCCCCGCACGCGCTTCAAAGCGTCGCGCACGAGCGGCTCGTGCGGCTCCACCCCGAGCACCGAACGCGCTTCGCGGGCGAAGCGCGGCAAGTGAAACCCGTCACCGCAGCCGACGTCCAAGACGTCCTTGCCGGCCCAGTCGAACTCCTCGCGCAGCACGCGCCAGATCTCGCCACGGCTGTCCTGCGCCCGGTTCTCCAGCTCGTAATCGGCCTGGTAGTACCAGATGTTCGGACTCGGCACGACTTCCGCGCGCCGCGACGGCCACCGCACCCGCTGCTCCTCCCGCTGTCCTCAGTGATCTCCCGGCAGCAAAATCTTGGCCGAAACCTCACGGATCACGCCTAGAATGCGGTGGGTATCGGGAGGAGCACACATGGCATTCGGCCCGTCCAGTACCCCATCCCCGGTCCCGGCCGGAATTCCGTGCTGGATCGAGCTGGCCTGCCGCGAGCCGGCCATCGCGGAGAGATTCTACGGTGCCCTCTTCGGCTGGGAGTACACCACTCAGCGAGATCCGGCGACGTCCGACGGGCGCTACGCGATCGCGTCGCTCAACACCCTCCCGGTCGGCGGGCTCTACCGCGCCGCGCAGGGCGCGCCGCTGGGCTGGATGCCGCACCTGTCCGTGCCGCACACCGCCAGTGCGGCCGAATGGGTGGAACACCTCGGCGGCAAGCTGACGCTCG
The DNA here is from genome assembly GCF_030264295.1 of Amycolatopsis nalaikhensis. Lineage (GTDB taxonomy): Bacteria > Actinomycetota > Actinomycetes > Mycobacteriales > Pseudonocardiaceae > Amycolatopsis > Amycolatopsis nalaikhensis. The sequence goes on from NZ_CP127173.1 coordinate 181,144, forward strand.
GCCCGATGCCGATCCCGCGGCGCGGCACGATCCTGCACGCCTACGACGCGTGCGGCGCGCCGGTGGTGTTCTGGGAGGTGCCGCCGGACTGGGAGTTCGTCACCGGGATCCCCAACACCTTCAGCGGCGCGGACCTCAACACCCACGACGGCGTCGCGGCGGATCACTTCTACACCAAGCTCTTCACCTACTCGAGCCACCAGATCGGCGACGGCGAGTCGCTGGACTACGTCGAATGGCTCATCGAGCACGAGCCGGTGCTGTACCGGTACGTGATGGGGTCGGAGTACAGCCTGGACACCCCGCCGCACTGGCTCGTGTACTTCGACATCGACCCGGCCCGCGGCGCCGACGCGGTCGCGGGCGAGGCGCTGATGCACGGCGGCACCGTCGTCATCCAGCCCTACGACACCCCGTTCGGCCGGATGTCGATCCTGGCCGACCCGGAAGGCGCGGTCTTCGCCGTGATCGACCACTCGCGCGTCTCCGAGGACTGGGGCCGCGCCGAGGTCGACGACCCCTACGACGACTGACGCTCGGCGAACGCCAGCCCCGCGACCAGCGCGTACCCGGCCGCCACCAGCCACATCCCGGCGGCCGGGGCCAGCGCGCCGACGAGCGCGACCCCGATCGCGCCGCCGGTCTGGCGAGCCGCGTTGAGCACGCCCGCGGCCAGCCCGGCCTTGCCCGGCAAGGAGTTCATCGCCAGCGACGTCATCGCGGGCATCGCCAGGGAGCAGCAGCCGAAGACGACCGAGACCACGACGAACGGCACGAGCGCGCGTTCGGCGGGCAGCAAGGCGAAGCCGATCGAGCCGCCGAGCCCGGCGATCGCCCCCGCGACCATCGGGACGCGCGGGCCGAACCGCCCGGTGAGGCGTCCGCTGAAGAAAGCGTTGAGCCCGACGACCATCGTCAGCGGCACCAGGGCGAGCCCGGCGGCGAGCGCGCCGAGCGACCAGTCGCGTTGCAGGGACAGGGCGAGGCTGAAGAGCGTGCCGTAGAGGCAGAAGTTGAACAGGCCGCCGATCCCGGTCGCCACCGCGAAGTTCCGGATCTTCAGGATCCCGAGCGGCAGCACGGGTTCGGCGACCCGCTTCTCGACCACCACGAACACCACCCCGGCCACCACTCCCCCGGCGAGCAGCGCGAGGGTCGCGGGCGCGAGCCAGCCCGCGTGCCCGGCTTCGATGAACCCGGCGACGAACGCGGCCAGCGACGCCGTGCCGGAAACCTGCCCGGCCGGGTCGAGGTGGGCCTCGTGCCGCGGTGGTTCCGTGACCGCCCGCCGCGTCAGGACGATGGCGACGATCCCGACCGGCACGTTCACGGCGAACACCAGCCGCCAGTCGGCGAGCCCGACCGCGAGGCCGCCGAGCACCGGCCCGGCCGCGAGCCCGACGCCGCTCATCCCACCCCACACGCCGAGCGCGCGGGCGCGGGCGCGCGCGTCCGGGAACTGGTGGACGATCAAGGCGAGCGACGACGGCAGCAGCGCGGCGGCGCCCGCGCCCTGCACCGCCCGCGCCGCGATCAGCCACGGCGCCGAGCCGGCCACCGCGCAGCCGATGCTCGCCAGCACGAAGACCGCGACGCCGGCTTCGAAAACGCGTCGCGACCCCCACCGGTCCCCGGCGGCGCCCCAGGTGAGCAGGAACGCGGCGAGCGTGACGGTGTAGGCGTCGACGACCCACTGCAGCGCGGCGGTGGACGGCTCGCCGAAGTCTTCGCCGATCGCCGGGAGCGCCAGGTTCACGATGGTCGCGTCGAGCGTGATCATCACGAAGCCGAGGCAAACGGCGGTGAGCGCCAGCCGCGCCGGGGCGCGCGTTTCGGTGAGCATGCTCCGAGTGAAACCGCCGGACGCTTCGGCGGTCCACGAACCATCGCCTACCTCTGTTAGGCGGAACCTCCCACCGCAGGTCTACCGTGCTCCCATGGAACTGCGGCAGTTGCGGTACTTCCTCGCGGTGGCCGAGGAGCTGCACTTCACGCGGGCCGCGGAACGGCTGCACATCGCGAGCCCGTCGCTGTCGCAGCAGATCAAGAAGCTCGAACGCGAGCTCGGCGCGGCCCTGTTCGTCCGCGACCGGCGGCACGTCGAGCTGACCCGCGCCGGAGCGGCGTTGGTCGGCGACGCCCGGCAGATCCTGGACCTGGCCGACGCGGCCGCGCGGCGGGTCCGCGGCACCGCGCACACCAAGCTGCGCCTGGGGCACGTGAGCTGGCTGCCCGCGGAGCTGACGCAGCTGCTCGGCGACGTCGTCCGGCTCGACGAGTGGGTGCTGCCGTCGCACACGCAGGTGGTCCGCGTCGCCGAAGGGACGCTCGACCTGGCGCTGGCGTGGGTCGACCGGAAACGGCTCGACGCCCTGGACCTGACCGCGCACCTCGTGCGCGTCGAGACGATGCCCGCGGTCCTGCCGGGCGACCACCGCCTGGCCCGGGCCGACGCCGTGCCCGCGTCGGCGGTGTCGGTGCTGGTGGACTCGGACCAGTCGTCGTGGCTGGCGTGGAACGAGTTCGCGCTGGACTACGCGGCGGCCAGCGGCGCGCGCGTCGTCCACATCGACGACGGCGGGGTCACGGGCCAGGCGTTCTTCGACCACGTGACGCGGCTGCGGGTGCCGGTGCTGCAGTCGCCGAAGCGGCACACGGCCCCGTTCCCGCCGAGCCTGGTGCGGCGCCCGGTGAGCACCCCGGCGCGCTGGCCGTGGTCGTTGGTGCACCGGCGCGACGACGACCGGCCGGAGGTCGCCGTGGTCGTCGAGCGGGTGCTCGGACTGCGGGCGACGATGCGGTGGGACGCGGTCTCAGCCGAGCGGCACGAAGGCCGACAGCAGCAGCCAGGACACGACGGCTGAGGGCAGCAGCGAGTCGAGGCGGTCCATGATCCCGCCGTGCCCGGGCAGCAGCGTGCCCATGTCCTTGACGCCCAGATCGCGCTTGATCAGCGACTCGACGAGGTCGCCGAGGGTCGCGGTCAGCACGATCGCGATGCCGAAGATCACGCCCTGCCAGACGTGGCCGTCGAGCAGCAGGCTCAGCGTCAGGGCCCCGGCGACGACCCCGCCGACCAGCGAACCGGCGAAGCCCTCCCAGGTCTTCTTCGGGCTGATGGTGGGCGCCATCGGGTGCTTGCCGCCGAGCACCCCGGCGATGTAGCCGCCGGTGTCCGACGCGACGACGCCGATGAGGAAGGTGAGCACCCGCCCGACACCGTCGTGCGGCGGCACGAGCATGGCGGCGAAGGCCCCGAAGAGCGGCAGGTAGGCGGCGGCGAACGTCGACGCGCTGATGTCGCGCAGGTAGCCCTTGGCACCGCCGGGCAGCCGCCACAGCAGGCAGGCGAGGACGGTGAGGACGAACGCGGTGAGCGCGCCTTCCCGCCCGAACGGCCAGGCGAGCCAGATCATCGCCTGCCCGCCGACGAGCACCGGGATCATCGCGACCCGGATGTCGGCGACCCGGCGCAGCACCCCGGCGAACTCGAAGGTGCCGACCGCGATCGCGATCGCGATGATCCCGATGAACAGGAACCGCACGGTGAGCAGCGAAACGATGATGGCGGCCCCGAGCAGCAAGCCGACCCCGATGGCGGCGGGCAGGTTCCGGCCGGCCTTGGAGGCCTTCTTGACGACCTCCGGCGGCGCCGGCGTCTCCGCCGCACCCGTCCCCGAGGGCGCCCCCTCCGGCACGACCGGCGCTCCCGCCGTCCCGGGGAACCCGGGTGCGGCCGGAGCACCGGCGTCACCCGGCTCCGGTGTCCCGGACACGCCGGCCGGTCGGTCTCCGGTGGCGTCCACCCGGTCCTCGCGTTCCTCGCTCACCTGTGCCATCAGACCTCGAGCAGCTCGGCTTCCTTGTGCTTGACCAGCTCGTCGACCTTGTGCACGTAGGTGTCGGTCAGGTTCTGCAGTTCCTTCTCCGCGCGCGCGACCTCGTCCTCGCCGGCCTCGCCGTCCTTGGCGATGCGGTCCAGCTCGTCCTTGGCCTTGCGCCGGACGCTGCGGATCGACACCCGCGCGTCCTCGCCCTTGCCCTTGGCGACCTTCACCATCTCCTTGCGCCGCTCCTCGGTGAGCTGCGGGATGACGATGCGGATGACCTGGCCGTCGTTGCTCGGGTTGACCCCGAGGTCGGACTCCCGGATCGCCTTCTCGATGGCGCCGAGCTGGGTCTGGTCGTACGGCTTGATGAGCGCCATGCGGGCTTCCGGCACGTTCACGCTGGCCAGCTGGTTCAGCGGGGTCGGCGCGCCGTAGTACTCGACGACGATCCGCGAGAACATCGCCGACGAAGCCCGGCCGGTGCGTACCGACTGCAGCTCGTCCTTGGCGACGGACACCGCTTTTTCCATCTTCTCCTCGGCATCGAGGAGGGTCTCGTCGATCACGGTCACTCCCGTTGTTGTGATGGGTGGCGCTTGCTGATCCCAGCAGGTCTAGGCCGGCACCCCTTCGGCGGGGGTGCTGACCAACGTGCCGATTCTTTCACCACTGACCGCGCGGGCGATGTTCCCCTCGGTGAGCAGGTTGAACACGATGATCGGCATGTTGTTGTCCATGCAGAGGCTGAACGCCGTCGCGTCGGCGACCTTGAGGTCCCGCTCCAGCACCTCGCGGTGGGTGATCTCGCGGAACATCTCGGCGGTCGGGTCGGCCTTCGGGTCCGCGGTGTAGACGCCGTCGACGGCCTTCGCCATCAGCACGGCTTCGCAGCCCAGCTCGAGCGCCCGCTGCGCGGCCGCGGTGTCGGTGGAGAAGTACGGCATGCCGACCCCGGCGCCGAAGATCACGACGCGGCCCTTCTCCAGGTGCCGCTCGGCGCGGCGCGGGATGTAGGGCTCGGCGACCTGGCCCATCGTGATGGCGGTCTGCACGCGGGTGGGCAGGCCCTCCTTCTCCAGGAAGTCCTGCAGCGCCAGGCAGTTCATCACGGTGCCCAGCATCGCCATGTAGTCGGCGCGGTCGCGGTCCATGCCGCGCTGGGAGAAGCTCCGCGCCGCGGAAGTAGTTGCCGCCGCCGATCACGACGGCGACCTGGACGCCGGTGCGGGCGACGTCGGCGATCTGCTGCGCGACCGAGTGGACGACATCCGGATCGACGCCGATCGAACCACCGCCGAACATTTCGCCGCCCAGTTTCAGCAGCACCCGCCGGTAGCCACCTTCGACCCGGTCACCCATCTATGTCGCCTCCTACGCCCCTCGACCGTTTTTTGTCATATCCAGACCTGACAGTGCCCCGTCCCCGATGGACGGAGACGGGGCACTGGGTGAAACCTACGCCCGGGCCTGGCCTCAGGCCTGGCCGACCTCGAAGCGAGCGAACTTGGTCAGCGTGACGCCGGCCTCGTCCAGCAGGGCCTTGACGGTCTTCTTGTTGTCCTTGACCGACGGCTGCTCGAGCAGGACGTTGTCCTTGTAGTAGGCGTTGACCTTGCCCTCGATGATCTTCGGCAGGGCCTGCTCCGGCTTGCCTTCCTCGCGGGCGGTCTGCTCGGCGATGCGGCGCTCGTTCTCGACGATCTCGGCCGGCACCTCTTCGCGGGTCAGGTACTTCGCGCGCAGCGCGGCGACCTGCATGGCGGCACCGCGGGCGGCGTCGACGTCGTCACCGGTGAACTCGACGAGCACGCCGACGGCCGGCGGCAGGTCGGAGCCGCGGCGGTGCAGGTAGGTCGCGGTCTTGCCCTCGAAGGCCACGACGCGGCGCAGCTCGAGCTTCTCGCCGATGCGGGCCGAGAGCTCCTGGACGACCTCGTTGACGGTCTTGCCGTCGAGCTCGGCACCCTTGAGCGCGTCGACGTCGGAGGTCTTGAGGGTCTTCGCGACGTCGACGATCTTCGCGGCGAGCGCCTGGAAGTCGGCGTTCTTCGCGACGAAGTCGGTCTCGGAGTCGAGCTCGATGAGGACGCCGCCGTCGCCGGTGACCAGGCCCTCGGCGGTGGCGCGCTCGGCGCGCTTGCCGACGTCCTTGGCGCCCTTGATGCGGAGGAACTCGATGGCCTTCTCGAAGTCGCCGTCGTTCTCCTCCAGCGCCTTCTTGCAGTCCATCATGCCGGCGCCGGTCATCTCGCGCAGGCGCTTCACGTCAGCGGCGGTGTAGTTCGCCATTCTGGTAAATCCGTCCTTTGCAGGAAATCTGTGGGTTGCTACGCCGGTGCGGCCGGCCCGCGGAGGGCCGGCCGCACGGGCGGTGGGACATCAGGAGGAGGCGGTCGCCTGCTCGGTGGCGGCCTCGGTCGCGGCGGCGGCATTTGCGGCTGCGTCCGATTCGGTGGCGGTCTCGGAGCCGGCGAGCAGCTCCTTCTCCCACTCGGCCAGCGGCTCGTCGGAGGCGACACCCGGCTCCGGCTTCGCGTCGGCGGAGGCACCGTTGCGGCTGGAGCGGGCCATCAGGCCGGCGGCCGCGGCCTCGGCGACGACCTTGGTCAGCAGCGCGGCCGAGCGGATGGCGTCGTCGTTGCCCGGGATCGGGTAGTCGACCTCGTCCGGGTCGCAGTTGGTGTCCAGGATCGCGACGACCGGGATGTTCAGCTTCCGAGCCTCGCCGACGGCGATGTGCTCCTTCTTCGTGTCGACGATCCACACCGCGGACGGCACCTTGGCCATGTCGCGGATACCGCCGAGGGTCTTCTCCAGCTTTTCCTTCTCGCGGGTCAGCGTCAGGATCTCGCGCTTGGTGAGGCCGGCGAAGCCGCCGGTCTGCTCCTGGGCCTCGAGCTCCTTGAGGCGCAGGAGGCGCTTGTGCACGGTCTGGAAGTTGGTCAGCATGCCGCCGAGCCAGCGCTGGTTGACGTAGGGCATGCCCACGCGCGCGGCCTCGTTGGCGATGGCTTCCTGGGCCTGCTTCTTGGTGCCGACGAACATGATGGTGCCGCCGTGCGCGACGGTCTCCTTGATGAACTCGTACGCACGGTCGATGTAGGTCAGCGTCTGCTGCAGGTCGATGATGTAGATGCCGTTGCGCTCGGTGAAGATGTAGCGCTTCATCTTCGGGTTCCACCGGCGGGTCTGGTGCCCGAAGTGCACGCCGCTGTCGAGCAGCTGCTTCATGGTGACGACGGCCATTGCCGGAATCACACCTCTTCTGTGTCGTGCGCGCCATGCGTTCCGCTGACGCGCTGCTCGGTTTGTCGCTCGCGGCCGGGGTGGCCGTTCGCCCTGGTGCCCGTGCCGGTGCCCGGACCCCGGGAGAGAAAACCGGGGACCGCCGGACACCGTGCGACTCGCCCGCCGGGCCAGTGGCCGCCGGGGAGCGCGCACGTGCACGCGAAGTCAGCCCGCTGACGCGGACCGCGCAGAAGATTCTACCCCCTGCCACCAGCCCCTCCCCCACCGGCGGCCGCGGAGGCCCGCAGTTGTCCACAAGGGCTCCGGTTGTCCACAGATTCCCCGACGGCGCCCCACGGGGGTTCCGGGTGTCGCACGCTGGAGCCATGGAGTCGATCAAGCGTGGCGGTCCTCGGGTGTGGGGCTGGGCCGGGGTGGTGTTCGCCCTGGTAGCGGCGGTGTTCGTGGGGTGGGGAGGTGCGGTTGGGACGGCGATCGCGCCTGGGCGTGAGCCGGTGTCAGAGGTGCCGGAGACGGCATCGGGGGCCGCGGCCGCGGGGTCCGCGACGCTGGGGACAGCTCGCGATCCGGTGGCCGATCGGGTGCCACCGCCGGGGTCGCTGCTGCTGCCCGCGCCGCCGAGAGGGCGCTGGCCGCCGCCGTTGGAGGCGGCGGCCAGCGGGTGGCGAATCGGTGCGGCGCCGACATCAGCGAAAGGGCGGTGGTCACCTTCGGCGAGCGAGCCGCAGCCATCGCCCTCACTCGCTCCGCGCATGTCGTGGCCGTCCCCGGCACTCGCCTCGCGCGAGTCGTGGCCGTTCCCCGCACTCGCCTCGCCCGGGTCGTCGCCGTCCCCCGCACTCGCCCCGCGCGAATCATGGCCGTCCCCCGCCCTCGCCCCGCGCGAGTCGGGGCCATCCGTGCCCACGCCGAGCGAGCGGCTGTTGCCCGCCCTCGCCCCGCGCGAGTCGGGGCCATCCGTGCCCGCGCTGAGCGAGCCGCTGCCATCCGCCCTGCCCGCGCCAGGCGAGTCGTGGCCACCTTCCCTGCCCGCAGCGGCGAGCGGACCGCAGCCGACCTCGGCGCCCGCGCCGGTGCTCGCATCCGCGGCCGCCCTCCGACCGGCGCCGTCCACCCCTCTCGTCTGGGCGACCGCCCCCATGGCGGAGCCGATCTCACCCGGTCCGTCGGCGGCGTCCCGTGCCGATCCCACCGTGCGGCAATCGCGGCTCTCCTGGCCTCTATCACCCGATCCGGTGGTCGTGAAGTACTTCGACGCACCCGAAACCCCCTACAGCGCCGGGCACCGCGGGGTCGACCTGGCCGCCGTGCCCGGGCAGGAAGTGCTGGCGGCGGAGGCGGGCGTCGTCGTGTTCGCCGGGCCCGTCGCCGGACGGCCGGTCATCTCCGTCGACCACGACGGCGGCCTCCGCACCACCTACGAGCCCGTCGCGCCGAAGGTGGCCGTCGGCGACCAGGTCTACCGAGGTCAGGTGCTCGGCACCGTCCTCCCCGGGCACCCCGGCTGCTCGGTCGCCGCCTGCCTGCACTGGGGCGTGCGGCGCGGCGAGGAGTACGCCGACCCGCTCGCCCTGGTCGGCGAGGTCGGCGAATACCGGCTCAAGCCGTGGGGAGGTGGTTCGTGATCAGCTGCCGGTCTGCTCGACCAGCTTGGCGCGCAGCCGCATGACCGCCCGCGTGTGCAGTTGGCTCACCCGCGACTCCGTGACGCCGAGGACCTTGCCGATCTCGGCGAGCGTCAGGCTCTCGAAGTAGTAGAGGCTGACCACGATCTTGTCCCGCTCGGTGAGCTGCGCGATGGCCTGCGCGAGCTGGCGGCGGTTGTCCTGGTCGACGAGCACCGCGACCGGGTCGACGGCGTCGTCGTCGGGCAGCGTGTCCACCAGCGAGCCGCTGTCCTTGCCCGCGGCGACCAGGTCCTCCAGTGCCACGACGCTCGTGAGCTGCAGCTGGCCGTAGAAGTCGCGAAGGTCGTCGAGGCCGATGCCGAGTTCGGTGGCGAGCTCCGCGTCCGTCGGCGTGCGGTTCAGGCGCGCGCCGAGGCGCTCCATCGCGCGCTCGGCCTCCTTGGCCTTGCTGCGGACCGCGCGCGGCACCCAGTCCTGCGAACGGAGGTCGTCGAGGATCGCGCCGCGGATGCGCTGCATCGCGTACGTCTCGAACCGCAGGCCGCGCTCGGGGTCGAACTTCTCGATCGCGTCGACGAGCCCGAAGATGCCGGACTGCACGAGGTCGCCGACGTCGACGTGCGTCGGCAGGCCGGTGCCGACCCGGCCGGCGACGTACTTGACCAGCGGGGCGTAGTGCAGCACGAGCCGATCGCGCGACGCCTGGTCGGGGCTGTCGGCGAACTGCCGCCACAGCGCCGCGATCCCGGCGTCGACGTCGTAGCCCGCCCGGGTTTCGGCGGGCGCGGCGGCGTCACCGTGAGTGGTCACTCCGGCGGCTTCGGTCACGTGCGGTCCTGCGGTCATTGCACAGTCGTTCTCGGCATGCGGCTCAGTGTCGTCTCCGTGCTCGTGCGGATGCGCGTGCGCCGCCGGGCCCGCTGGTGACGACCCCGGTGAGGCTCCCGGGGCCGCCTCAGGCCCTGGGATGCGCTCGGTCATGGATCGCTTTCAACCGGTCGACGGTCACATGAGTGTAGAGCTGCGTCGTGGCAAGCGTAGCGTGACCAAGCAGTTCCTGAACGCTCCTGAGATCGGCACCCCCTTCGAGCAGATGCGTCGCCGCCGAATGACGCAGGCCGTGCGGGCCCATGTCGAGCGCTCCCGGCACCGCCGTGACGGCGTCGTGCACCACCCGCCGCACCGCGCGCGGGTCGACGCGTTTGCCCCGGACACCGAGGAAAAGCGCGGGCTCGACGCTGTCACCGGCGGTTTCGGCGACGATCTTCGGCCGTCCCTCCTCGATCCAGTCGGTCAAGGCCTCGGCGGCCGGGACGCCGAACGGGACGACGCGTTCCTTCCCGCCCTTGCCGAGCACCGTGACGACACGACGGGAGAAGTCGGCCCCGCCGACGTCCAGCCCGCACAGTTCCGACACGCGGATGCCGGTGGCGTAGAGCAGTTCGACGATCGCGCGATCACGCAGCGCGATCGGATCGCGTTCGGCCGCACCGGCCGCCGACGCCCGCATGACTTCGTCCGCCTGGCCGGCGCGCAGCACCCCGGGCAGGGTGCGGTGCGCCCGCGGGGCGGCGAGCCGGCCACCGGGGTCACCGGCCAGCAGGCCGGTGCGGTGCGCCCAGGCGGTGAAGGTCCGGGCCGACGCGGCCCGCCGCGCGAGCGTGGTGCGGCTCGCCCCACCGGACTGTTGGGCGGCGAGCCACGCCCGCAGCCGCGCGAGGTCGAGGTCGCCGAGCTCGCCCCCGCCCTCCGCGACGAACCCCAGCAGCGAGACGGCGTCGCCGACGTACGCGCGGACGGTGTGCGCGGACAGGCCCCGTTCGAGCCCGAGGTGCCGTTCGTAGCCGGTGACGACGGCCTGGACGGACTCGGGCAACGCGGCCCGGAGCGCGCGCAGGTCCGGACGACGCGTCCGGCCGGAGCGTGGTGGCGGCATGGATGTCACGCTGCGCGAACAAGTGCCTCCGGTCAAGGATCGCCACGCGGGCCCACCGGACCGGCCGAACGCGTTCGACGATTTCTCCCGGAATTCGTGGTGGTCACGCGCTTTTGCTCCGTCGTCGCCAGCCGGCGTCGCCGCGGACGGCGAATCCGTCGATCTCCAAGGCCGGCAGCAGTGCCCGGACCTTGCGCAAGGGGAGGCCGGATTCGGTCGCGATCTCGGCGTCGGACCGGTCGGATCGCACGGTCAGGGCCTCGTAGGCCCGCAAGGCCTCGGGTCCCAGCCGGTCGGTGGGGCGTTTCGGCCGCGCCGAGGGGTCTTCGGCGATGCCGAAGCGGCCGACGGCCTCGAGGATCTCGTCGACCGTCGAGACCAGCGTCGCCCGGGAGTCCCGGATCAGCTCATGGCAGCCGGCGGAGGTGGCGGACGAGACGGGTCCGGGCAGCGCCATCACGACTTTCCCGAGCGCCCCGGCGGTGCTCGCGGTGTTGCGGGCACCGCTGCGCAGCCCGGCCTCGACCACCAGGGTGCCCTCGGTGAGGGCGGCGATGAGCCGGTTCCGGACCAGGAAGCGGTGCCGCGCGGGCGGAGTGCCGGGCGGGTACTCGCTGACGACGGCACCGCCGTCGCGCACGATCCGGTTCAGCAGGCCGACGTGCCCGGCGGGATAACCGGCGTCGACGGCGCAGCCGAGCACGGCGACGGTGACCCCACCGGCGGCGAGCGCACCGCGGTGGGCGGCGCCGTCGATGCCGTAGGCGGCACCGGAGAAGATCGGCACGCCCCGGTTGGCGAGCCCGTAGGCGATTTCGGCGGCATGGTGTTCGCCATAGCCGGTGGCGGCCCGAGCGCCGACGACGGCAACGGCCCGATCAGCGGCATCACCGAGAGCACGACCACCGGCGACCCACAAGGCGAGCGGAGGAACGGCCTCGGCGACACCCCGCCGACCGGCGAGATCGAGGGCGAGGAGCGGCCAGGACGGCCATTCATCGTCCTCCGGGATGACAAGCCGAGCGCCCGCTGCAGCGGCCCGCGCGAAGTCCTGGTCGACGAGGTCGTAGATCCGGCGGGCTTCGGTCGCCTTGATCACTTCGGGCGGGCAGTCACCGCGACGCACCCGCGCCGCCGCATCGACCGGACCATGCTCGGCCACGAAGGCGACCAGGGCGGGCGCGGGTGGCTCCGCGACGCGAAGCAGGTAGGCGCGGGCCCGCCGGACGTCGTCGGCGCTCATGCCGCCACCCGCTCACGGAACGCCAGGGCCGAACCCACCTGCTCGGCGCCCGGGCGGGTCTCGCCGTCCAAGTCGGCCAGGGTCCAGGCAATGCGCAAGCATCGGTCCGCGCCGCGGCCGCTCAAGGCTCCGCGGTCCATCGCGCGGTCGAGGAGGATCGTTGCGTTCGGGGGCAAGGGGAACTGGCGTCGCAGCGCTGGGCCCGGGACCTCTGAATTCGACAGCCAGCCGTGGTCGCGCCAGCGGTGGGCCGCTCGCTCGCGGGCCTCGATCACCCGGGTGCGGACCACCTCTGATGACTCCGCCGTTCCCGTGTCGTGGGCGCTGATCGCGCTCAACGGGCGCAGCCTCACTCGGAGGTCCACTCGGTCGAGCAAGGGGCCGGACAGCTTGCCGAAGTAGCGACGGCGGGCCGCCGGGGAGCACACGCAGTCCGTGTCCTTCGGTGGTGCGCATGCGCACGGGTTCGTTGCCAGCACCAGCTGGAACCTCGCCGGGTACGTGATCGAACCCTTCACGCGCGCTATGCGGACCTCGCCCTCTTCCAGCACCGTTCGCAGCGACTCCAGGCACTGCGCGCCGAACTCGCAGACCTCGTCCAGGAACAGCACGCCACGGTGCGCCCGGCTGATCGCGCCTGGCGACGCTATTCCGCTTCCGCCGCCGATCAGGGCCGCTATCGAGATCGAATAATGCGGTGCGACGAACGGCGGCACGATCACCAACGGCGACGACTTCGACAGCGAGCCGTCGACCGAGTGGACCGCCGTGACCTCCAACGACTCCTCCGGTGACAACTGCGGCAGCAGGCCGGGCAGCCTCTTCGCCAGCATCGTCTTGCCCACCCCGGGCGGACCCGTGAGCAGGAGGTGGTGCCCGCCCGCCGCGGCGACCTCCAGCGCCCACCTCGCCTCCGGCTGGCCCACCACGTCGGCCAGGTCCGGGACCTCCGGCGGGGTTGCCGGGCCCGGTGGCCGCGGGCTCGCCAGGTCGGCTTCGGCCTTCAGCCACGCCACCAGATCTCGCAGGTGCGGTGCGCCGACGACGTCGATGCCCTCCACCAGCGCCGCCTCGACCAGGGACTCCGTCGGCACCACCGCCCGCCCGTAGCCCGCCGCGCGGGCCGCCAGCAGGCCCGGGAGGATGCCGCGGACCGGGCGGATGCGGCCGTCCAACGCCAGCTCGCCCAGCAGCACCGTGCCCAGCAGGCGCGTCGCCGGGACCGCGCCCGATGCCGCCAAGACCGCTGCCGCGATGCCCACGTCGTACGCCGAGCCCATCTTCGGCAGGTTCGCCGGGGACAGCCCGAGCGTCACCTTGCCGTCCGGCCAGGGCTGCCCGGAATTGCGCACCGCCGAGCGGACGCGGTCCTTCGCCTCCCGCAACCCGGCGTCCGGGAGGCCGACCAGCGTGACGCGGCTCAGCCCGCCGCCGAGGTCGGCCTCGATCTCGATCACCCGGCCGTCGATGCCGAGCAGCGCCGCCGACCAAGCCTTGGCGATGGGCATCAGAACGCCGCCTCGATGTGCTGGATCCGGGGCCGGGTTCCCGGCTCCGCCAGGATCGTCACGACGTCGTAGCGGACCGGGCACCAACCGATGCGGTGCTCGCGCAGCCAGCGCTGGGCCGCCCGGCGCACCCGGCCCGCCTTCTCCTCCGTCACCGTCTCCGACGGCAGGCCGAACTCCGTGCCCGTGCGGGTCTTCACCTCGCAGAACACCACTCGGGCCCGGTCGGTGAGGACGAGGTCCAGCTCGCCTTCGCGGCAGCGCCAGTTGCGGCCCAGCAGGATGAGGCCTTGCTCGCGCAGGTGCCGGAGCGCCAGGTCCTCGCCCCAGGCACCCAGGTCGCGCCGGTGTCTGGCGAGCTGGTCCGTGCCCGTCATCTGTTCGCCCCCTCCTCCGCGCCCGTCACCGGGGCGGTCCCGGGGATCACGGTGCGTGTGCGTTCGACGATGCCAGGGGGCGGGACGGCCGATCCAGAGCCGGATCGCCGGGCTGTGGACAACCTGGGGGATGGGGACAACCGGTCCACCGGTCGCCCGGGACGGGCCGGTTTCGTCGGTCCGTTGTGCTAGGGCGCGGGCGCGCACAAAGAACCGGCCCATCCGTGGCGGATGGGCCGGTGGAAACCGCTGGTCAGCCCGAGAACGGGCCGTCCTCGGGGAGGCGCAGGTCGGGTTTGTCGAGCTCCTCGACGTTGACGTCCTTGAACGTGATCACCCGGACGTGCTTGACGAACCGGGCCGGGCGGTACATGTCCCAGACCCACGCGTCGGACATGCGGACCTCGAAGTACACCTCGCCGCCGCCGTCGCGGACCTGGACGTCCACCGCGTTCGCCAGGTAGAACCGGCGTTCGGTCTCCACCACGTACGAGAACTGGCCGACGATGTCGCGGTACTCGCGGTACAGCGAGAGCTCCATCTCGGTCTCGTACTTCTCGAGATCCTCCGCACTCATGAAATCCGCGCCCCTCCTCGGGTTCGTGCTGCTGCTCCGCCGGCGGAGCGTTCATTGTGACCCACACCCGCGGCCGGGGCATGCAGCGGCAGGCTGAGTTGTGGCTCGAGTGCCTCGTCGAGGACCGCGGCCAGCCCCGCGGACGCTCCGGTCTCGATCGCCTTTTCCAGCGCCGCGTAGGTCAGCAGGACCGGCCGCGCGGGGCGCATGCCGTGCTTGATGGCCGCCGTGGCGACGTTCGTGTACGACCAGCGGTGGACGTCGCTGGGGCCGTGTTCGCGCAGCGCCGCCAGGTGGTCGGTCGTGCTGTAACCCTTGTGCACGTCGAAACCGTAGTGCGGGAGGTCGTCGTGGTAGCCCGCCATGATGCGGTCGCGCGTCACCTTCGCCAGCACCGACGCGGCCGCGATGCACGCCACCGACCGGTCGCCCTTGATCACCGCCGTGTTCGGGGTCGTGAGGCCCGGGACCCGGAACCCGTCGGTGAGGATGTAGCCGGGGGACACGCGCAACGCCGCCGCCGCGCGCCGCATCGCCTCCAGGTTCATCACCCGGATGCCGTAGAGGTCGACCTCTTCGGTCGGGACGACGATCACCGAATAGTCGACGGCTCGCTTGAGGATCAGGTCGTAGACGCGGTCGCGCGCCTTGGCCGTCATCAGCTTGGAGTCCGTCAGCTCGGTCAGCTTCGCGTCGCCTTGCTTGAGCACGCAGGCCGCGACCACCAGCGGGCCGGCGCACGCGCCGGCGCCTGCTTCGTCCACACCGGCGACCGGGCCGAGGCCACGGCGGTCGAGGGCGCCCTGCAGACCCCAGAAGAGGTCGCCGCGCACCACGGCCCGCGGTGGCCGGATCGGCTCGGCCGCGGTGAGGGGAACGGGAAGAGTCAAGGCTGGATCACCCGTCTGCCGGAAACGGTTCGGGTGGCTAGCGTTTCCGCCCGGCCGCCCGGCGCATGCCCGACTTCAGCTTGCGCCCCAGGAACAGCACCGGCCACGCCGCCGCGACGCCGGCACCGAGCGGGATCCCGCTCTGCCAGGCCGGCGCGCCGAGCGCCACCGGCTGGGCCGACTCCTGCGGGTTGTGGTCGGTGATCCCGCCCCACCGGCTCGGCGGCAGGACGATGATCCGCGCCTTGCCGATGATGTTGTCCACGGGGACCGCGCCGTTCACGCCGCCGCCGCCCTGGAACCGCGAGTCGTCGGAGTTGTTCCGGTTGTCGCCCTGCACCCAGACGGTCCCGGCCGGGACCTTGACCGGCTCGAACGTCTTCTGCTGCTGGTTCGAGGGGTCGTCCCAGTAGATGTACGGCTCGTCGAGTGCCTTGCCGTCCACGATCATGCGGCCCTGCGGGTCGCAGCACTGGACGGTCTGGCCGCCGACCGCGATCACCCGCTTGACGAAGTCGCGCTCGTCCGGCGGGGCGAACCCGACCAGCGAGCCGAGCCCGCGCAGGCCCCGGACGATGATGTTGCCGGACTCCTGCGGCGGGATCTCGTTGTT
This sequence comes from Amycolatopsis nalaikhensis, assembly GCF_030264295.1. Classification (GTDB taxonomy): domain Bacteria; phylum Actinomycetota; class Actinomycetes; order Mycobacteriales; family Pseudonocardiaceae; genus Amycolatopsis; species Amycolatopsis nalaikhensis. The sequence goes on from NZ_CP127173.1 coordinate 196,995, forward strand.
GATCCACGCCGGCGGGCCCTTGAACACGATCACGTCGCCCGGGGAGGGCTCGGTGAAGTCGTAGGTGACCCGGTCGACGAGGATCCGGTCACCGGTGCACCCCGGGCACCCGTGCAGCGTGGCCTCCATGGACCCCGAGGGGATCATGAAGACCTTCGCGAGGAATGTCTGGATCAGGATCGTGAGCACCAGGGCGATCACGAGCAGGATCGGCAGTTCCTTCCAGAACGACCGTTTCTTGGCGGGCTTGGCACGCCGCCGGCGGGATCCCCCGCGCTCCTCGGAGCGGGACAGCCGAGGCTTGTCCTCTTCGGAGCGATCGGGGTCATCCTCAGGAGCGTTCTGGGACACGGGTTCGGCCACGTCGTCAGGCTACCGGTAACCGGGTTGTGACTCAGTTAGCCGAGGCCGTCTCGCGGTTCTCGCGGCGCTCCTTGATCTTGGCGGCCTTGCCGCGGAGGTCACGCAGGTAGTACAGCTTCGCCCGGCGGACGTCACCGCGCTTGAAGACCTCGATCGAGGCGATGTTCGGCGAGTGCACCGGGAAGGTGCGCTCGACGCCGACGCCGAACGAAACCTTGCGCACGGTGAAGGTCTCCCGGATGCCACCGCCCTGACGGCGGATGACCACGCCCTGGAAGACCTGGTTGCGCTCGCGGTTGCCCTCGATGACGCGGACACTCACCTTGAGCGTGTCGCCCGGGCGGAAGTCCGGGATGTCGGAACGCAGCGACTGCTTGTCCAGCGCGTCCAGGGTGTTCATCGGTGGTCCGTCCTCGTCTTCGGTATGGCTTGCGTACAGATCCCGGGCGCGCAACGGTGCCGCTGCGGGCGACCAGGGGGCTGGTGGTGGGCTTGATTCCTGCCCACCGCAAGAGTCAAGTATTACAGACCGAGATCGGGCCCGATGACCCGGCCCTAGGTCTGCTCGGGGTCCAAGCCCTCCAGGACCCCGAGGTCGTGCCTGTCGAGACTACCTTCCGGCAGCCGCGCGAGGAGATCGGGGCGGCGCCGGGCCGTGCGTTCCAGGGCCTGGTCGCGCCGCCAGCGGTCGATCAGGGCGTGGTTGCCCGACCGCAGCACCTCCGGCACGGCCAGGTCCCGCCACACCTCCGGGCGCGTGTAGCTGGGGCCTTCGAGCAGGCCGTCGGAGAACGAGTCCTCGGCGGCCGAACGCGCGTTGCCGAGCACGCCGGGCAGCAGCCGGACGACGGCCTCGACGATGACCAGCACCGCAGCCTCGCCGCCGACCAGCACGTAGTCGCCGATCGACACCTCGTCGACCGGCATCCGGCGCGCGGCGTCGTCGACGACCCGCTGGTCGATGCCCTCGTAGCGGCCGCAGGCGAACACCAGGTGCTTCTCCGCCGCGTAGGCGTGGGCCAGCTCCTGGGTGAACGGCTTCCCGGCCGGGGTCGGCACGACCAGGCGCGTCTCGGACGTGCAGACGTCGTCCAGGGCCGGGCCCCAGATCTGCGGCTTCATCACCATGCCGGGGCCGCCGCCGTACGGCGCGTCGTCGACCGCGCGGTGGACGTCGTGGGTCCAGTCGCGCAGGTCGTGCACGCCGACCTCGATGAGGCCGCGGTCGATGGCCCGGCCCAGCAGCGCCGCGCGCAGCGGGTCGAGGTACTCGGGGAAGATCGTGACGACGTCGATCCGCATGTCAGGCGTCCAGGAGCCCTTCCGGCGGGTCGAGCACGACCCGGCCGCCCGCGACGTCCACCGTGGGGACGATCGCGCGGACGAAGGGCACCAGGACCGAGCGGCCCTCGACGTCGAGTTCGAGGAGCTCACCGGCCGGGGAATGGACGACCTCGACGACCTTGCCGACGACCGTGCCGTCGGCCAGCTCGGCCCGCAGGCCGGCCAGCTCGTGGTCGTAGAACTCGTCCGGGTCCGACGTCGGCGGCAGCGTCGAGGTGTCGGCGAGCAGGAGGGCGCCCCGCAGCGTCTCGGCGACGTCGCGGGTCAGGACCTCCTCGAAACGCACCAGCAGCCGCCCGCTGTGTTCGCGGGCGGCTGCGATGGTGAGTTCCCTTGAGCTGCCGTCACGCAGCTTCGTCGTGACCGCCGCACCGACCTTGAACCGCTCTTCCGGCGAGTCCGTGCGCACGTCCACCGCGAGTTCCCCGCGGATGCCGTGCGCCTTGGCGATGCGGCCGACTACGACGTCCATCCTGACCGTTTCCGAAAGGCGCTCAGCGGTCGGTGTCGACGACGTCCACGCGGACGCCGCGGCCACCGATGCCGCCCATGACGGTGCGCAGGGCGGTCGCCGTGCGACCGCCCCGGCCGATCACCTTGCCGAGGTCGTCGGGGTGCACGTGCACCTCGAGCGTGCGGCCACGACGCGTGGTCAGCAGCTCGACCCGGACCTCGTCCGGGTTGTCGACGATCCCGCGCACCAGGTGCTCGAGGGAGTCCGCGAGGAAACTCACTCGGACTTCTCGCCCTCAGCCGCCTCCGCCTTCTCGGCCTCGGCCTTCTTCGGGGCGGACTTCTTCTTCGGCGTGGTGGCCTCGGTGGAGGGCTCCTCGCCGGCCGCGGCCAGCGCCGCGTTGAACAGGTCCTGCTTGGACGGCTTCGGCTCGGCCACCTTCAGGGTGCCCTCGGCGCCCGGCAGGCCCTTGAACTTCTGCCAGTCACCGGTGATCTCCAGCAGGCGCTGGACCGGCTCGGTCGGCTGCGCGCCGACACCCAGCCAGTACTGGGCGCGCTCGGAGACGACCTCGATCAGGCTCGGCTCTTCCTTCGGGTGGTACTTGCCGATCGTCTCGATGGCCTTGCCGTCCCGGCGGGTGCGCGCGTCGGCGACGATGATGCGGTAGTACGGCGCACGGATCTTGCCGAGGCGCTGCAGCTTGATCTTGACGGCCACGGGTGTGGGTTCTCCTCGAATCTCTCTGGTGCTGGGCTGGGCGCACGCGGGCCGAGTGGGGACACGGACGCGGGCACCCGAAGGTCAGGAGCTTTCGCACGGTGAGAGGGTCCGGCGGAAGCAGGCAGTGCACCATTCTGCCAGACGGCCCGCGCGGACCCGGCAAGAGGCTCAGAAAGAGGCCACGCCGAGCGCCCCGAGCAGGATGGTCAGGGCCGGCAGGAAGTTGTTGACCTGGTGCGCGACGATGCTGCCCGGCAGCCGTCCGGTGACCAGCCGCGCCAGGCCGATCGGGATGGCGATGACCAGCAGCAACGTCGTGCGCAGCGGCTCGAGGTGGCTGGCCGCGAACACCGCCGTGGACAGCAGGAACGCCGCCACGCGGCCCCACTGCTCACTGCGCCACTGCAGCTGTTCCGCGGCGCCCCAGAGCAGGCCGCGGTAGATGATCTCCTCGCAGATCGGCCCCAGCAGCCAGAGGTAGACGAACATCACGACGGCCGCCGAGACCGACATCTTCCGGTCCTCGACCAGGGCGCTGATCGCCGACGTCGCGTTCGCGTTGCCGACGATCTGCGTCCAGAGGTAGGCGCCGAGGGTGGTGAAGACGAGCCCGACGCAGCCGTAGCGGAACCCCGTCTTCACGTCGGCCCAGCGCCACTCCAGCCGCAGGTCGGCGACCGGGCCGTTGCCGCGCACGTACGTGATCAGCACCGCGACCCCGGCCGCGATCATCGTCGGCAGCATGGTGCCCAGCAGCACGACCCGCATCGGCAGCGGGCCGGGGCCGGTGTCGCCGACCAGCACGGACACGAACGCCGCCGAGGCCAGCAGCACCGCCTCGACCAGCAGGAAGGCCCCGAAGCCCCAGCGGTGCCGCCGCGCGGGCGGGAGGAAGGCGGTCGCGGCGGGCTCCTCGCGTTCCGGCAGCGCGTCCGGAGCCGGGTCCCGGGGCTGGGAAGTGGTCACGCCTTGCCCTCCGCGCTCGGTCGGCTCCAGCCTCCGAGCCTAGCCGCCGGGATGTGATCGCACAGTATCCGTCCCACTACTGTCCATCGATCTTCGCAACGTTCAGTGCGCGACGAACAGGAGCACGGCGGGCGGCAGGTTGTTCGCCGCGTGGGCGATCACGCCGGCGCCGACCCGGCCGGACAGGTGCCGCGCGAGCCCGATCGCGATGCCCTGGCCGAACAGCGCGATCGTGCGCGTCGGCTCGCCGTGGAGCTGGGCGAACACCAGCGCCGTCACCACCAGCACCACCCACGGCGGGATCCGGTGCGCCGACAGCCCGTTCCACAGCGTGCCGCGGACCAGCAGCTCTTCGGTGATCGGCGCGCCCGCGATGACGATCACCGCGGCGAGCACCAGCCAGACGGTGTCGCCGTCGTAGGTGTCGGCGAGGTCGGTCAGCGGGCTGTCGGAGACGTCGTCGGCGCCGTAGACCGCGATCAGCACCAGGTTGAGCAGGTAGCCGACGACCAGCGCGAGCACGCCGCAGGCGAGGCCGATCCGGACGTCGCGCCACGTCGGCTTGAGGCCGAAGTCCGCGCGCAGGCCGTGGCCCCAGAGCCACGAGCCCGCCGCCGGGCCGAGGCCGAGCAGCAGGTTCGGGACGAACGCCAGGAGCAGGAGCGGGCCGACGTCGCGCAGTTCGAGGGGGTCGAACTCGCCGACGTTGCGGTTGACCGCGGCGGCGATGATCAGGTTGGCGAGGTAGTAGCCGGCGATCCCGATGAAGAACGCCACGAAACACCAGTGCGCTCCCAGCACGCGCCGTGCGCCGTCGTCGTCCGTCACGCGCCCCACGCTAAAGTGCCGCCCCCGCAAGGAAATCGGCGGGGTCTAGGCGTACACCACGCCGCCGAGGACGATGTGCGAAGGATGCCGGAGGACGCCCAGGTCCTCGCGGGGATCGCTCGGGTAGACGAGCAGGTCGGCGGGGGCGCCGTCGGCGATGCCGGGGTGGCCGAGCCAGTCGCGGGCCGCCCAGGACGCGCTCGCGAGGGCCTGCTCGCGGGTCATGCCCGCGCGGTGCAGGGCCTCGATCTCGTCGACGAGCCTGCCGTGCTCGACCAGGCCTCCCGCGTCACTGCCCGCGAAGACGCGTACGCCCGCTTCGATCGCCGTGGCGACCATCTCGCCGACGCCCGCGTGCAACGCGCGCATGTGCGCCGCGTACGCCGGGTATTTGCCCGCCTTGTCCGCGATGCCGGGGAAGTTGTCGATGTTGATCAGTGTCGGGACGAGCGCGACGTCGTTGCGCGCGAGTTCGGCGAGCTGGTCGGCGCTCAGCCCGGTGCCGTGTTCCAGGCAGTCGATGCCGGACGCGATCAGCCCGGGCATCGCGGCTTCGCCGAACACGTGCGCGGTGACGCGGGCACCGTGGTCGTGCGCGACCTTGACGGCTTCGGCGAGGACGTCGTCCGGCCAGAGCGGGGCGAGGTCGCCGGCGCCGCGGTCGATCCAGTCGCCGACCAGCTTGCCCCAGCCGTCGCCGTCGCGGGCCTGCTCGGCGACGGCGGCGGGCAGCTGCGCGGGGTCCTCCAGCTCGATGCCGAGGCCGGGGATGTACCGCTTGGCCAGGGCGAGGTGCTGCCCGGCGCGGATGATCGTCGGCAGGTCGGCCCGCCGCTGCAGCGGCCGGACGTCGATCGGCAGACCGCAGTCGCGGATGAGCAACGTGCCCGCCGCGCGGTCGGCGAGCGCCTGCTCGGTCGCCTCTTCCAGCGAGACCGGCCCGCCGACGCCGATGCCGGGGTGGCAGTGCGCGTCGACCAGGCCGGGCACGAGGAAGACGTCCCGGCCGAGCGTCTCGGCGCCGCGGACCGGCTCGAACGAGATCCGGCCGTCGGTGATCCACAGGTCGCGGGACTCGCCGCCGGGCAGGACCACCCCGGCGGCGTGGAGCGCGGTGCTCAATTGTCCTTCGGGTTCTTCGGCAGCTTGAACTTCGACGGGTCGAAGCCCGGGACGTCGTTCATGCCGCCCAGCTGCGACAGGTCGGGCATCCCGCCGCCGCCCATGCCGCCGGGGGGCAGCATCGGCATGCCGCCGGGGAAGCCGCCGCGGACCTTGGGCGGGGTCGGTCCGCGCCCCTTCTTGCCCTTCTTGCCCTTGCGCGACTTGGAGCCGCCGCCCCCGCCGCCGAAGCCGAAGCGCCCGGCCATCTGGGCCATCATCTTGCGGGCCTCGAAGAACCGGTTGACCAGGTCGTTGACCTCGCGGACGGTGACGCCGGAGCCGTTGGCGATGCGCAGCCGGCGGGACCCGTTGATGATCTTCGGGTCGTCGCGCTCGGCCGGAGTCATGCCGCGGATGATCGCCTGCAGCTTGTCCAGGTGCTTGTCGTCGACCTGGGCCAGCTGGTCCTTCATCTGCCCGGCGCCGGGCAGCATGCCGAGCAGGTTGCCGATCGGGCCCATCTTGCGGACCGCGAGCATCTGCTCGAGGAAGTCCTCCAGGGTCAGCTGTCCGCTGGACAGCTTTTCGGCGGCCTTCTCGGCCTGCTTCTGGTCGAAGGCCTGCTCGGCCTGCTCGATCAGGGTGAGCACGTCACCCATGCCGAGGATGCGCGACGCCATCCGGTCCGGGTGGAAGGTGTCGAAGTCCTCGAGCTTCTCGCCGTTGGAGGCGAAGAGGATCGGCTGGCCGGTGACCTCGCGGACGCTCAGCGCGGCACCACCGCGGGCGTCGCCGTCGAGCTTGGTGAGCACGACGCCGCTGAAGCCGACGCCGTCCTGGAACGCCTGCGCCGTCGTGACGGCGTCCTGGCCGATCATCGCGTCGACGACGAACAGGACCTCGTCCGGCTCGACGGCGTCGCGGATGTCGGCGGCCTGCTTCATCAGCTCTTCGTCGACACCCAGGCGGCCCGCGGTGTCGACCACGACGACGTCGTGCTGCGCGTGCTTGGCCTCGGCGATCGCGCGGCGGGCGACGTCGACCGGGTCGCCGACGCCATTGCCCGGCTCGGGCGCGAACGTGACGACCCCGGCGCGCTCGCCGACGACCTGCAGCTGGGTGACGGCGTTCGGGCGCTGGAGGTCACAGGCGACCAGCATCGGCGCGTGGCCCTGCTTCTTCAGCCACAGCGCGAGCTTGCCCGCGAGCGTCGTCTTACCGGCACCCTGCAGACCGGCCAGCATGATGACGGTCGGCGGCGTCTTGGCCAGGTTCAGCCGACGCGTCTCGCCGCCGAGGATCCCGACGAGCTCCTCGTTGACGATCTTGACGACCTGCTGCGCGGGGTTGAGCGCCTGGGAGACCTCGGCGCCCTTCGCCCGCTCCTTGATCCTCGCGATGAAGGTCTTGACCACGCCGAGGGCGACGTCGGCCTCCAGCAGCGCGATGCGGATCTCGCGCGCGGTGGCGTCGATGTCGGCGTCGGACAGCCTGCCCTTGCGCGTGAGCGTCTGCAGGGCGGCGGTGAGCCGATCGGAGAGGGTGTCGAACACGGGTGTGCACGCTCCAGCTGGGTCGAGAGTGGCGCGCCGGACGAGGCCGGCCCCTCCGAGGGTAGTCGCTCCGGGTGGTTCTCCTCGCGGGTACGCGGACATTGCTCAACATACGGTAACTACCGCGTTTCCTGACGTCCGCTTTACCAAGCCGAAATCGGTCGATTACCCGCACGGATTTAGTAAACATACGTGTATGACTTCTGTGCCCGTCCTCCGCGAACCGGCCGCCGACGCCGACGAACCGGTCCCGCTCCGGCGGATCGCCGGGCTGTTCCACCCGCACCGCGCGCCCCTCACCGCGCTGTTCGCGCTGATCGTGCTGCAGGCCGGGCTCGGCGTCGTCTCGCCGTTCCTGCTGCGCGCGATCCTCGACGACGCCCTGCCGCACCGCGACACGCTGCTGATCAGCCTGCTGGCCGCGGGGATGATCGCCTGCGCGGTCGGCAGCGGCTCCCTCGGCGTCGCGACCACCGGGCTCTCCAACACGATCGGGCAGCGCGTGATGAACGAGCTGCGCGTCTCCGTCTACGGCCACCTGCAGCGGATGTCGCTCGGCTTCTTCACGCGGACGAAGAGCGGCGAAGTGCTTTCGCGGGTCTTCAACGACATCGGCGGCGTCGACAACGTCATCACCACGACGGCCGGTTCGGTGGTGCAGAACGCGACCACCACGATCGCGATCGCCGTCGCCCTGATCGCGCTCGACTGGCAGCTGGCCGCGTTGTCGCTGATCGTCGTCCCGCTGTTCCTGCTGTTCACGCTGCGGCTCGGCAAGAAGCGCCGGACGCTGGCCCGCGGCCGCACGCGGCGGATGGCCCGGCTGACGACGATGGTCGAGGAGTCCCTGTCCGTCACCGGCGTGCTGCTCGCCAAGACGATGGGCAACGAGCGGGCGGTGCGCGAGCGGTTCGGCGCGGAGTCGCGGGAGATCGCGGCGCTGGAACGCGCCGCCGCGCTGGCCGGACGCTGGCAGATCGCGTCGCGCGGGATGAGCCTGACCGTCATCCCCGCGCTGGTCTACTGGATCGCCGGGCTCGCGCTGGCCGGCGGCGCGACGCCGTTCTCGCTCGGCACCGTCGTGGCGTTCACCAGCATGCTCAACCGGCTGGTCGCCCCGGCGACCGCGATGCAGACGATCGGGCAGAACGTGGCGACGTCGAAAGCGCTGTTCGGCCGCATCTTCGAGGTGCTCGACCTGCCGGTGGAGATCGCCGACAAGCCGGACGCGCGCGTGCTCGAGGTGCGCCGCGGCGACGTCGCGATGCGCGGGGTGTCCTTCCGCTACGACGAGTCCGACACCGCCGGGCCGCTGACCCTGGCGGACATCGACCTCGACGTCCCGGCCGGCACCACGACGGCGCTCGTCGGCTCGACCGGCTCCGGCAAGACGACGCTCGCCTACCTGGTGGCGCGGCTGTACGAGGTGAGCGGCGGGTCGGTGACGATCGACGGCGTCGACGTCCGGGACGTCACCCTCGCGTCGCTCGCGGCGGGCGTCGGGCTGGTGTCGCAAGAGACCTATCTCTTCCACGACACCGTCCGGGAGAACCTGCGCTTCGCCAAGCCCGACGCGACCGACGACGAGATCGAGCGGGCCGCGAAGGCCGCGCACATCCACGACACACTGGCCGCGCTGCCCGAGGGGTACGACACGGTCGTCGGCCAGCGCGGTTACCGCTTCTCCGGCGGGGAGAAGCAGCGGATGGCCATCGCGCGGATCCTGCTGCGCAACCCGCCGGTGCTCATCCTCGACGAGGCGACCAGCGCGCTCGACACGCGCACCGAACGCTCGGTGCAGGCCGAGCTGGACCGCCTCGCCGCGGGCCGCACGACCCTGACCATCGCGCACCGGCTGTCCACAGTGGAGCACGCCGACCAGATCGTCGTGCTGCACGAAGGCCGGATAGTCGAACGGGGAACGCACGAAGAGCTGCTGGCCCGCGACGGGCGCTACGCGAAGTTGGTGCGCGGAACCGCCTAACCTGGGGGCATGCACCCCGAACCCGACGTCGCTCCCCCGGTCAGCGCCGACGCCGAGCTCGCCGACCTGGCCCGGCGGGTCCGCGAAGGCGTCGGGCGGCTGAACTGGCGGATGCGCGCGGAGCGGGACCCGAGCGGCCCGGGCCCGGCCGTGCTCGCGGTGCTGAGCAGGCTCTACCGCGCGGGCACGCACACGCCGACCGAGCTGGCCGAAGCGGAACGGCTGCAACCGCAGTCGCTGACCCGGATCCTCGCGTGGGCGACCGAACGCGAGCTCGTCACCCGCACGCCCGACCCGGAGGACGGCCGCCGCTCGCTGATCAGCATCACGCCGGCCGGGCTGGCGGTGCTCCGGGACTACAGCGCGCGACGGGAACGGTGGCTGGCCACGGCGCTGGAAGCGACGCTCTCACCGACCGAGCGGCAGCTGCTGAAGCTGGCTTCGGACCTGCTCGTGCGCGTCGCGGACGCCTGAGGTCAGTCCGCGAGGTTCGCCCTGGTCGCGACCCACTTGGGCACCGCCGAGTCGCCAAGACCGGCGTACTCGGTGACGATCCGTTCGGCGGGGAAGATCCGCTCGAGGTTGCGTACGACTGCGTCGCTGTAGTCGACGGGGATGATCTTTGCGTTCGCGTTCAGCTCCGTCGCCAGCATCGAGCTGACTATCTGGTCCGACGGCGGCAGGCTGAATCCCATGATCACCAATTCCTCCGCCTCGCGGAGCGCTTCCGCGGCCTGACGCCACATGGCCCGGATCGTGTTGTTCACGTAGTACGGACTCTTCACCGCCGCGGGTGGAACGATCATGGGCACCTTGTCGACGCTCAACTCGTCGACACCGACGATCGGTGGCGTCGAACTGGCCGGACCCCACGGATCGATCCGCGTGCCATATAGCTGATCCCCTGGCGGACTCGCTGGTCCGGAATACCACCAACCCAGTGACCCGTGCAGCTTCAGAAGGCGTAGTCCGCCCGTGTTCTTCCTGCTACCCAAGATACCGCTCGTACGGATGCCCAACGGAGCAATCGGAACTGGATAGATTCCCGTCCATCTGAGACCTGCGGCCTCGGTCAGCAGCGTCCTCTCGACGAGAAGGTCGTAGTTGAAAGTAATCACAACGGCCCCGACTCCCTGCCAATATCGAACGAGTTGGGGCAACCAGCCCGGCGGCGCGTCCTCTGCCGCCAGTGCCTGCAGTGCCGACAAGACCGAGTGCAGACTTTCGGCCACGTCGCTGAAGGCAGCGCGATTTCGAAACTTTTGCCCGTCGTCCAGCCATGGCGGGTCCTCGATGAGGTAGCTCAACCACTGTTCGAAGTTGTCCGCCAGTGGGGTGTCCTCCCCAGGCAGGGTCGGCCGTCCTCTGGCGCGTAGATCGCTTCGAATGGCCGCGGAAAGGCCGTCCATCGTCGGCATGTGTTCGCTGATCGCACGACTGAACCCCGAGCCGAGCAGGTAAACCGAAGACGTCACCGCACCTCCCGCACCGAGTGGGCAAGCGTAACTCCGCCCAGCTCAGGACGCCTGAAAGCCGCCGCGGAGACCCCTCGATCCCTCCGCGGCGGCGTTCGAGACACCCCCTTGCTCGCGCCGCCTCCCCGCGGTGCGAGACGGGTTCCGGGCACGGACCGCTCCTCCTCCGGCCCGCCCCGGAACCCTGGTGCCCGGACGGCTCACCTCCCCAGGGGCCGTCCGGACTTCCCCCCTCACCAGCGATCCGGTACCCGCTGGCAGAACGAAGTCTGCCGCTCCGGAGGCGGCGGGTTGAGTGTGAGAACCCTCAATTACCCGTGGGTAGTAATACTCAAGGCGTCTTCGTGCGGCCGCGGTTCGCGGCCCGCTTCGCCGTCGTACGCGCCTTCGCCGCTCGCGCCGCGGCGGCCTTGGCCTTCGCGACGGCCGCGTTGCGCGCGTCTTCGGCTTCCCCAGCGCTCTCCTGCAACGCCGCCAGCAGCCGGGTGACGCCCTCGGCTTGCTCGGCGGCCGTCGGCTGGACCACCTCGGCGCCGTCGATCTTCGAGCGGATCAACGACTCCAAGGCCGCACGGTACCGGTCCGGGTACCGTCCGGGGTCGAATTCGCCGGTCAGCTCCTCGACGAGGTTCACCGCGCGCCGCAGCTCGCCGGGCCGGATGTCGACGTCGGCGTGGCGGAACGGGAAGTCGGGTTCGCGGATCTCCTCGGGCCACAGCATCGTTTCGAGCACGATCACCTGGTCGCGCACACGCAGCGCGCCGAGCGTCTCGCGGCGCCGCAGGGCGACAGTGACCAGCGCGATCCGGCCCGACTGCTGCAGCGCTTCGCTGAACAGCACGTACGGTTTCGTGCCCTTCGGCTCGGGTTCGAGGTAGTAGCTCTTCGCGAACCAGATCGGGTCGACGTCGGTGAGCGGGACGAACCCGCGGATGGCGATCGTGCGCCCCGGCATCGGGAGCGACGCGAGCTCGTGGTCCGACAGCAGCACGACGTCGCCGCCGGGGACGGGGTAGCCGCGGACCATCTCGCCGGGCGGCACCTCTTCGCCGTCGACCTCGCACACCCGCTTGACCCGGACGCGGCCGCCGTCGGCCTCGTGGACCTGGTGCAGCGGGATCTCGCGCTCTTCGGTCGCGCTGTACGCCTTCACCGGAATGGCGTAGCCGCCGAACCCGATCGTGCCCGTCCACACCGCGCGCATGGGCCACCTCCGCAGCTCCAGGCTAGGGGGACGGTCGCGCGCGCCGACAGCTACAAACGGGTGTCGGGCGCGACGGATTCGCTCACACATTCGAACGACGGCGTGACTTCGTCGAGCGCTTCGGCCGAACAGCGGGCGGCGATGGCGGCCGCGCGGAGTACCTCGGTGACCACCTCGACGTCCAGCGGCGGGGCCGCGGCGAGCGCGTTCGACCCGGCTTCGACGCGGGCGGCGAGGCCGGCGAGCGCGTGCGAGATGGCCTCCTGCCCGGCGACGAGCTGGGCGACGACGTCGGTGAGCTCGGTCGTCGTGGCGCCCGGGCCGCCGCACCGCAGGCTCGCGGCGAGTTCGTCGGCGCAGGAGCGCAGGTGGGTCGCGACGACCGTGGGCGGCAGCGTCAGCCGATCCTGCATCGCTCACCCCCTCGGGCCGGTCAGAGCAGCCATAGTGCCACCGCACGCGCCGTCACCGGACGCGACACACCGCCGGGTGCTTATTTGACCGACCGTTCTCGAAAGAGCTAGGGTTTCGATCATGTCCCGGGTGAAGGAGTTCGACGTCGGCGAAGCGTGCGAAGCGGCGCTCGCGCTCTTCCGGCGTCAGGGCTACGAGGCGACGTCGGTCAGCGATCTCGTCACGCACCTGGGCGTCGCGAAGGCGAGCCTGTACGCCACCTTCGGCACGAAGCACGACCTGTACGTCGCGGCCTTGAAGCGCTACGCCGAGCAGACGGACGCGCGGGTCGTGGCCGAGCTGTCGAAGCCGGGATCGGGCGTCGCGGCGGTGAAGCGGCTGCTCGACGGCTACGTCGCCGACATCCTGGGAGAAGCCGGGCCGATCGGGTGCTTCGTAGTCAACGCGGCGATCGAGCTGCTCCCCCACGACCCGGCGGTCGCCCGGGTCGTGGAACGCAGCTGGGACACCCTCGAAGTCGCGCTCACGATGGCGCTCGAGCGCGCGAAGGCGCAGGACGAGCTGTCCGCGGACAGCGACCCGGCGACGATCGCCCGGTTCCTGCTGACCGTGCTCCAGGGCCTGCGGGTGCTGGGCAAGGGCAGCGACGCGGCGGACCGGCTCCACGCGGCCGTCTCGCAGGCTCTTCGGCTCATTCAAGACTGATCGGACCAGAAAGAAGGCACTCGATGGGGGCACGTTTCGCAGGCAAGGTCGTCCTGGTGACGGGCGGCAGCTCGGGCATCGGCCGCGAGACGGCGAAGGCGTTCGCGGCCGAGGGCGCGACGGTGGTCGTGGCCGGACGCGACGAGCAGCGGCTCGCGACCGCGGTGAAGGAGATCGGCGGCGACGCGAGCGCGGTCACCGTCGAGGTGACGGACTCGGCGAGCGTGGCGCGGATGGTCGAGACGGTCGTCGCGCGGCACGGCGGCTTGAACGTCGCGGTCAACAACGCGGGCATCCTCGGGTCGCCCGCGGCGGCCGCGGACCTCGACGAGGACGGCTTCGGCGCGGTGCTGACCACGAACGTCACCGGCACCTGGCTGTGCCTGAAGCACGAAGTCGCCCACATGCGGGCGCACGGCGGCGGCGCGATCGTCAACATCGCGTCGAACATCGGCGCGCACGGCAGGCTGCCGCGCATGGCGGCCTACGCGGCGTCGAAGGCGGCGGTGAGCGCGCTGACCCGCACGGCGGCGCGCGACCACATCGCCGAAGGCATCCGCATCAACGCGGTCAGCCCGGGCGCGACCGACACCAAGATGTCACGGCGACCCGGCGAGACGGACGCCGACCGCGCGGAGCGGCTGAAGGGTGCGATCCCGCTGGGCCGGGTGGGTGCCACCGCCGAAGTGGCGGCCGCGGTGCTGTGGCTCGCTTCGGACGAAGCGGCCTTCACCGTCGGGCACGACCTCGTGGTCGACGGCGGGGCGACCGCCTGAGCGGTCCCACCCGGGCCGGCGGTTCCGTTCACGACTCACGGTTGCGCATGGTGACGATCCCTTCTCGTAATGGGACGAAAACGGGGCACGGGGGCTCAGGACTCGCGGTTGCGCACGGGGCTCTCCTTCCGGGCGAAGCGGACAGGCGGCACTGGACTCACGACTCGCGGTTGCGCACGGCACGGCTCCCTTCCCGCGTTCGGACCGGCGGTGACGGCTCAGGACTCGCGGTTGCGCATGGCGACGGCCTCCCTTCACTGCTCCGATCGTGTGGCAATCATCGATCGCGGCCGCCCGGTGTGATGGGGTGGACGCGGATCGTCGGATCACCCAGGGGAGTTGCACCGCCTTGAGTATGGACGGCGCCCGGCCGGCCGAGCCCCGCGTGGGCCGGATCCGTGGGGTGCTCGACCCTGCTCACTGGACCCTGTGGAAGCAGCGCCCGTCGCTGGTCTTCTACTGCTTCCTGGTCGAATCCGTCGCGCTCGTGGCGACCGTCTGGACGGCCGCGGTCGTGCCCGTGCGGGCCTGGGACCTGGTGGTCTTCGGCGTCCTGGCCGGGCTCGGCGTGCTGCAGGCGGAGCTGGGCAGGCAGGTCGAGCGCGTCCGGCGGCTGGTGTCGGACACCCCGCACATCAACCTGACGTCGGTCTGGACGTTCGCCGGCGTGCTGCTCCTGCCGCCCGCCCTCGGCACCGCCCTGATCGCCGTGCTGTACGTGCACCTGGCGACGCGCAGCCTGGCGCGGATGAAGCGCGTGCCGCCGTTCCGGACCACGCTGAACGCGACGCTGGTCGTCGTCACCTGCTACTCGGCCGACTTCGTGCTCGCCAGGCTCGGCGTCAGCGACATGTACGCGGCGCTCACGGCGGGCTGGCGCGGCGTCACGGCCATCGCGCTGGCCGCGGTGACGTACTTCCTGGTCGCGGCGATCACGATCCTCCCGGCGCTGACGATCACGACGCGGTCGGTGAAGGCGTTCTTCGGCGGCCTCGGCGACAACCTCCTCGAGGTCGCGACGCTCTGCCTGGGCATGCTGACGGCGTTGACGCTGGCGACGCTGCCCGCGCTCACGCTCGCGATCGTGCCGCCGCTGCTGGTGCTGCACCGCGCGGTGCTGATCAAGCAGCTGGAGATCGCCGCGACGACCGACGAGAAGACGGGCCTGTTCAACACGACGGGCTGGCACCTGCTCGCTTCGCGTGAGCTGGCGCGCGCCCAGCGCAGCACGCGGAGCACGTTCGGCGTGCTGATGATCGACCTGGACTACTTCAAGCTGATCAACGACGAGCACGGCCACCTGGCGGGCGACACGGTGCTGCGCGCGGTGGCGGCGACGATCAAGACCGCGGTCCGCGACTACGACTCGGTGGGCCGCTTCGGCGGCGAGGAGTTCGTGGTCCTGCTCCCGGACATCGGCCCGGCGGCGGTGCTGGCGGTGGCGGAGCGCATCCGGTCGGCGATCGAGCAGCTGAAGGTCGAGTACGAGGACGGCAGCCGCACGCGCGTGATCGGCGACCTGTCGGCCTCGATCGGAGTGGCGACGTACCCCGACGGCGGCACGGCCGTCGACCGCCTGCTGCAGGCCGCGGACAAGGCCCTGTACCGGGCGAAGGACGCGGGCCGCAACCAGGTGGTCGACGGCACGGCGACCGCCTAGGACGCGGCCGCGTCCAGCCGCCAGAGGTTGCTGAGCACCTTCAGGAGGATCTCCTGACGCTCTTCGAGGACGGCCGGGGTCCACCCATCCGTCGCGAGCACCTGGGAAGTCAGCACGAACGGTGGCCAGCTCGTCTTCTCGAAGTACTTGGTCTTCTTCGCCTCGAACTCGAGATTGCTCGCCTGGGAGTTCTTCCGTCGCGAAAGCAGGACGAGGTTCGCCAGCCGATGCACCCAGTAAGCCCGTTCCTGCGCGGTGAACGTGCTGGTCCACCCGCTGCCCGCGGCCGGGGACTGCGGGAGGACGTGCTCCACGCTGATCAACGGGTAGCCGTCGTAGCCCGCTCCGCCGTCCGACAAGGCCGAGTCGAGGCGCAGCAGCACGTATAAGCGGATCCTCGTCACCGTGTAGATCTCCGCGCCCAGCTTCGCGAGGGTTTCCGTCTGCTCTTCTCCGGAAAGCTGCAACGGGGACTCCGCGGAGTAGAGGTCGTGATCTTTTTCCATCCAGTCCAGGACGCGGCCGTACCGCTCGACCCGCCGAGTGATGTCGACCCGGCGAACGAGCATGCTGGCTGCGAGTCTTTCGAGGTCGACCAGGAAACGGAGCAGCGCCGCGGAATCGGCGGTCGGCCGGCTGAAGTAGCTGATCGCCGGGGGAACCCAGTCCGTGTTGTCCAACTGTTTCAGCCAGCCCAGGAGCCAGTTGATCTCCTCGGCGCCCGGTCCCCCGGCGTAGCTCGCGCGCGTGACCACCTCGAAGGCATCCGAGAAGGGAACCAGCACGTCGTCGATGAACTTCTTCCCGTCGGGTACGCGGTGCAGCACCGACGCCCGGAATTCCTTGAGGATCGACTCCCGGGCTTTCGTCTTCGCGTACACCATGCGGATGTGGGAGAAGAGGTCACCGAAGTCGCTGCGGCCGAGGTCGTCTTCTTCGTGAGACCACTTGTTGGTGTAGGCGTCCTGGTCGGCCTCCGGGATCTTGCCGATGATCTCCGACTTCAGGATGTCCGTGTGCGTGAGATCCAGGCCGCGCTCGTTGAGCACGGAGAAGATCCGGTAGGCGGACTCGAAGTCGGCAGTCGCCACGACGACGAGGTACGTGTACCCGTAGATGAACGAGACCAGTCGCTCGCGGTCGGCGCTCGGCAAGGCGCTCAATCGGGACTTGAACACGAGCGCGTTCTCGACCAGTCGGAGGCGGCTGTCCGGCCTCACGTCCTGGAGCCCGGACAGCAAATCGTTGCCCGCTCGCTCCTGGATGTACTTTTCGAAAAACCCCTGGTCCTGATCCTTCAGCCGAAGGCGGGGTTGATCGGCGGTGCCCTTGACCGGGTCGCCCTCCTGGAAAATTCGTTTCTCGAGGGACGCGGCGAAGCCCGGCGAGACGTAGTCGCGGAGGACGCTGAGGAGCACCGTCAAGGTTGTGAGGCGCTGCTGCCCGTCGACCACCTCGGCACGCGGATGCTTCTCCGCTTTGACGAGGACGATGCTCCCCAGGAAGTACGGATCCGACTCGGACAGCGAATCTTTCGCCTGGGAGGCGGCGAGGAGATCGTCGAACATCTCCCCGGCCTGCTCCGTCGTCCAAGCGTAGGGACGCTGGTAGCGAGGGATGGTGAATTGATAAGGGTCGTCGAAGATCTCGACGACGGGATGCTCCGCTGCTTGGATTTTGGTCCCGGCCATGCGGGAGATCTCGGTGAGCAAGTGCACTTTGTTACAGGAGTTACCGCATCGTTCGAAGCCGCGGAATGCCCGCGGCTTCGAACGACCGCTTAGGAAGCGGCAGCCAGCACAGCCTGCTCCACCTCACGACGCCAGCCGGGCTCGATGCGGCCACTCCGCGGGGTGACCGCGAACGAGTCCACCACCGCACCACCGAGCGTCGACGCCTTCGCCCAGCGGACCTCCGCGTCGCAGCGGCGCAACGCCCCCGCCACCCGGAACAGCAGCCCGATCCGGTCGGCTGCGCGCAGCTCGAGGACCACAGTGTCGGGGCCGCTCGTCTCGTCGTCGAACCAGAGGACCTTCGGGGCGACCGGAGGCGCGTCGAGCGTGCCGTAGTCCCGTTCCTTCGCCGCCAGGCGCTGGGTCAGTGGCAGCGTTCCCGCCACCGCGCGGGCGAACTGCTCGCGCAGCAGCGTCGCGTCCGGCAGGGAACCGAACTTCGGGGACGCCGTGAACACCCCCGCGCGCCCGCCGTCGTGGCCGCGCAGGACCGCCGAGTGCACCTCCATCGAGTTCAGCGCCAGCACGCCCGCCGCCGGGGCGAGCAGCTCCGCTCGGGCCGGGACGGCCAGCAGCACCGTGACGACCTTGCCGTGCGCGCTGATCCGGATCTCGCCCGTGCCCGACGCCACCGCCGCCGCGACGAGCTCGCGCTGTTCGGCGTCCATCGGCTCCGGGGCCGTGAACCCCTTGCCGTGCAGAACTTCCTCGCAGCCGGAGACCAGCTCGGCGAGCAGCCGCGCTTTCCAGTCCGTCCAGACGCCGGGGCCCGTCGCCAGGGAGTCGGCCTGCGTCAGCGCGTGCAGCAGCTCGACCAGGACCAGATCGCTGTCGAGCGTCTTCACCACCCGCGCCACCGTGGCCGGCTCGCTGATGTCGCGGCGTGTCGCCGTGTGCGGCAGCAGCAGGTGGTGGCGGACCATCGCCGATACCGTCGCGACGTCGGCGGGCGCGAGGCCCAGCCGAGTCGCCACCTGCGCGGAGATCTTGGCGCCCAGCTCCGAGTGGTCGGCGTCGCGGCCCTTGCCGATGTCGTGCAGCAGCGCGCCGATCAGCAGCAGGTCCGGCCGCGAGACCGTGGTGGTCAGCTTGGCCGCCTCGACGCAGGTGCGGATCAGGTGCCGGTCGACCGTCCACTGGTGCACCGGCGAGCGTGGCGGCAGGTCGCGGACCGCGCCCCACTCGGGGAACAGCCTGGACCACAGCCCGGTCCGGTCGAGCGACTCGACCGCGTCGACCAGGCCCTCCCCCGCGCCCAGCAGCTCCACCAGCGCGTTCAACGCCTCGGGCGGCCACGGCGCGCGCAGCTCCGGCGCCGACTCCGCGAGCGCCTTGAGCGTGCCGAGCGCGATGGGCTTGCCGGTCCGCGCCGACGCCGCGGCGACCCGCAGCAGCAACGCGGGATCCTTCGCCGGGACGGCGTCACGGGCCAGGGCGACCTCGTTGCCGTGCAGGACGACGTTTTCCGCGAGCGGCGTCCGCGACGGGCGCCGCCCGAACCGCGCCTTCGGCGGCTCCACAGTGGACCGGAGCGCGACGTCCAGCGCGTACGCGATCGTGCGGCCCGCACCGGAAAGCTTGCGCGCCAACGTGAACCGGTCGCCGAACCCGAGCTCGGCGGCGACCAGCTCGGCTTCCGGGGCGGACAGGACGTCCCGTTCGCGCCGGATCTCGCGCCGCAGTTCGGTGCGGACGTCGAGCAGCAGTCCCTTGGCCTCCAACAGTTCCTCACCCGGGCGCGCGGTGAGCTGCGCCGCGGCCAAGGCTTCCAGGACGGCGAAGTCCCGCAGCCCGCCCCGGCCGTGCTTGAGGTCCGGTTCGGCGGACTGCGCGATCTCCCCGCTGCGGGCCCAGCGCTGCCGGACCGACGCCGTCATGTCGGGGATCTGCTTGCGCGCGGTGCGACGCCACTGGTCGCGCGCCGCGGAAACCAGCCGCCCGCTCAGCTCGGCGTCCCCGGCGAGGTGCCGGGCGTCGAGCAGCCCCATGGCCACGCGAAGGTCCTCGGAAGCGACCTTCAGCGCTTCGCCGGGCGTGCGGACCGAGTGGTCCAGCCCGACTTTCGCGTCCCACAAGGGATACCAGAGCGCGTCCGCGATCTCGCCGACGCCGCTGTTGCCGTTGTGCACCAGCAGCAGGTCGAGATCGGAGAACGGCACCAGCTCCCGGCGGCCGAGCCCGCCCACGGCGACCAGCGCGACACCCGGTTCCGCGGTGTCGACGCCGGCCGCCGAGGCTCCCCTGCCCAGCCAGAACTCGTAGAGGTCGACCAGGGCCGCCCGCAAAGCGGACGCCCCCAGCCTCCCGTGCCTGCCCTCGAGCAGTCGCTCGGTGGCCTTGACCAGTTCGCCCCCGTCGGCCATGTCCCGGTCGCCTATAGGGCGTCCGTGCCGCGCTCGCCGGTCCGTACCCGGATGACCGTCTCGACGGGCGTCACCCACACCTTGCCGTCGCCGATCTTGCCGGTGTGCGCGGCCGTGGTGATGGCGTCGAGCACCTTTTCGACGTTGGTGTCGTCGGTGACGACCTCGATCTTCAGCTTGGCCACGAAGTCCACCGAGTACTCCGCGCCGCGGTAGACCTCGGTGTGGCCCTTCTGGCGGCCGTAACCCTGGACCTCGCTGACCGTCATGCCCAGCACGCCCAGCTGCTCCAGCGCGGAGCGGACGTCGTCGAGCGTGAACGGCTTCACAATCGCCGTGATGAGCTTCATGCCTTGCTCTCCTCGAGTTTCGCGGCCGGGGTGGACTTGACCGGGATGGTCGTCGGGTGGCCGAGGCCACCGCCGGTTCCGGTGAAGTCGTACGCGCTCTCCGCGTGCTGCGCCTCGTCGATGCCGCTGACCTCGTCCTCGGTGCTGACGCGGAAGCCGCCCGCCTTCTTGATCACGAAGCCGATGATGAAGGACAGGACGAAGGAGTACGCGAGCACCGCGCCCGCGGCCAGTGCCTGACGGCCCAGCTGGGTGAACCCGCCGCCGTAGAAGAGGCCGTCGGCGCCGAGCGAGTTGACGCTGGTGGTGCCGAAGAAGCCGATGAGCAGCGTGCCGACGATGCCGCCGACCAGGTGGACGCCGACGACGTCGAGCGAGTCGTCGAAGCCGAACTTGAACTTGAGCGAGATGGCGAGCGCGCAGAGCGCACCGGCGATGAGGCCGATCGCGATGGCCCCGAGCGGGCTCACGAAACCACACGCCGGGGTGATGGCGACCAGACCGGCGACCGCGCCGGACGCCGCGCCGAGGGTGGTCGGCTTGCCGAACTTCAGCTGCTCCACGACCAGCCAGCCGAGGACGGCGGCCGCGGTGGCGACGGTGGTGTTGGTGAACGCGACGGCGGCGAGGTCGTTGGCGGCCAGCGCCGAACCGGCGTTGAAGCCGTACCAGCCGAACCACAGCAGGGACGCGCCGAGCAGCACGAACGGCACGTTGTGCGGGCGGCCGGTGTCCTTCGGCCAGCCCTTGCGCTTGCCGAGCACGATCGCGAGGGCGAGACCCGCGGCACCGGCGTTGATGTGGACCGCGGTACCACCGGCGAAGTCGAGTGCCTTCAAGTTGTTGGCGATCCAGCCGCCGACGGAGTTCTCGCCGACGAAGCCGTTGAAGGAGAACACCCAGTGCGCGACCGGGAAGTACACGATCGTCACCCAGATGACGACGAACAGCGTCCAGCCCCAGAACTTCGCGCGGTCGGCGATGGCGCCGGAGATCAGCGCGGGGGTGATGATCGCGAACATCAGCTGGAACATGACGAACGCGAGGACGGGCAGGCCGTCCGAGCCGGGCCAGGCGACGGCGGGGCTGGTGTCGGTGGCGGCCGTCGCGAACCCGGCGAGCTTGCCGAAGGTGTTCTCGAGGCCGGCGAAGTGGAAGTTACCGAGCAAGCCGCCGAAGGCATCGTCGCCGAAGGACATCGTGAACCCGTACAGGGCCCACAGCACCCCCACGACGGCCAGCGCGATGAAGTTCATCATCAGCATGTTCAGGACGCTCTTCGCGCGGACCATGCCGCCATAGAAGAACGCCAGTCCTGGGGTCATGAGCATGACCAGCGCGGCGCTGGCCAATACCCACGCGGTGTCTCCTGCGTTCAGCACATCGTCCTCCCGTGCCCTGGGTTGGTGCGTTGGCAGTTTTGGCGCGCGGTGTTTCACGGGGCGGCGCGCGACGTTTCACCCGCGTGAACTGTCCGCGCCCGGTTGTTACGGGCAGGTTTCCCGGGACCTGTGCTGGAGTGTCCGGTTGCGAAACGTCGTGGTCGAATACCGCCATGACTTCGAGCGGCCGCGGTAATGACTCACTGCCACCCGACGTCGTCGCGGCGCTGCGGTGTTCGGTGTGCGGCGACCCGATCGGGGCAGCCGGTCGCACGCTGCGTTGCGACCAGGGCCACTCGTTCGATCTAGCGCGACAGGGTTACGTGAACTTGTTGCACGCGCGAATCCCGGCCGGCACGGCGGACACCGCCCCGATGGTCGCGGCGCGCGCGGACTTCCTGGCGTCGGGTGCCTACCGGGCGCTGGCGGACGAGCTGGCCCGCGTGTGCGCATCGGCGGACGGTCTCGTGATCGACGCGGGCGCGGGCACCGGCTACTACCTCGCGCACGTGCTCGACGCGGCCCCAGCGGCGACGGGCCTGGCGTTGGATGTGTCGGCGGTGGCCCTGCGCCGCGCGGCCCGCGCCCATCCGCGGCTGGGCGCGGCGGTCTGGAACCTGTGGGAGCGGTGGCCGGTGGGCGACGGGGTGGCGTCGGCGGTGCTGAACGTGTTCGCGCCCCGCAACGGCCCGGAGTTCCACCGCGTCCTGCGCCCGGGCGGCCTGCTGACGGTGGCGGCCCCGGCCCCGGACCACCTGGACGAGCTGGGCGACCTGGTGCTGTCGGTGGACGAGCGCAAGGACGAACGCCTCGACGCCACGCTCGGCGCCTACTTCACCCGGACCAACCGGACGTCGGTCCGGCAGCGCGTGGAGCTGACGCCGCAGCAGGTCCGCCAGGCGGTCGAGATGGGACCGACGGCCTTCCACCTGGACCGTGGCGGCCGCCGGGAGCGCCTGGACGCCCTCACCGAGCCCCAGGTGGTGACGGTGTCGTTCACCGTCTCCACGTACCGCCGCGTGTGAGTCTGGAAGGCTGGAGGGGTGAAGCCCGACTGGACGGCCCCGGCGAGCCTGCTCGCGGACGCGGAGTGGGTCCGGGCCCGCGTCGGCGGCGCGGCGAAGCTCTACGGCTGCGCGCGGCCGGAGGTGCTGGGGACGATCTGGTGGTACTCCCTCTCGTCGGTGCTGGTGGCGCCCGCGGTGGAAAGCCTGGTCAGCTGGTGGCCGGGCGACACGGAACCGGTTGATCGACACCCGACGAACGCGAACCCGGCCTCGGTCTCCACCGACCGCCGGGGGAAGCTCGCACCGGACGCCGCTCGCCACCCGTCGCTGGCCGACCCGTCGCTCGAGGCCATGGAGCTTCGACCTCGTCGCCGACGGCCGCTTCCTCGGGGCCCGGTCCACCCGGCCGCTCTCCGGCGGGCTGCGCGAGCTGGGCGCCGCGTTGGCCGGTGCCCTCGGGACCGCGATCGCCACGATCTCCGCCGTCACCGGGGCCCGCGAACGCGCCCTCGGCGCCATCGCCACGGACTCGATCGGCAACCGGCTCCTGTGGACTCCCGACCCGGAGCGGGCGATGGCCTTGGCCGAGCCGCTCGTCGCCGCCATCGGGCTGGACCTGCCGAAGCCCCGCTTCGTGCACGTGGGCCGCACACCCGCCGTGCGCCGGGCTTCGTGCTGCTTGATCTACGAAGTCGGCAACCCCAAGTGCGTGAGCTGTCCGCGTCAGACCCCCGCGGAGCGCGAAGCTCGCCTCCGCGCCGCCCTCGGCTGATCAGTCCAGGACGGCCAGCTCCAGCCCTCGCAGCCGGTCCGGGTCGGCGATGACCTCGATGCCCGTGATGCGGTCACCGTCGACCTGGAACGCCAGGACCACCGCGAGCCGCCCCTCGCGCACCAAAAGCAGGCCGGGCGTGCCGTCGACCAAGGCCAGCTCGCTGGCGCGGGCCCGCTCGGACGCCAGGATCGCGCCCTTGCGCACGCTCTCGACGCCGCGAAGGACGATCGGAGCCGCGCTCGGCCCGACGAACCGGTCGGCGTGCAGCACCACGTCCGGGGCGAGCAGGGTGAGCAGTGCTTCGAAGTCGCCACCCCGCGACGCGGCCAAGAACGCCTCGACGACCTTGCGCCGCCGGGACACGTCCGCGTCCGCCGCGGTGCCGCCCCTGACCCGGCGGCGGGCACGGCTCGCCAGCTGCCGCGTCGCGGCCGGGGTCTTGTCGATCATCGGCGCGATCTCGTCGAACGGCACGGCGAACATGTCGTGCAGCACGAACGCGACCCGCTCGGCGGGCCCCAGCGCGTCGAGCACCACCAGCAGCGCCTGCCCGACCGAGTCGGCCAGCTCCGCCTCCTGCTCGGGGTCCCGGCGCTCCTCACCCGGCTCGGGCCGGCCGTCCAAGGGCTCCTCGCGGTGGTTGCGACGAGCCCGGAGCATGGACAGGCACACCCGCGCGACGACGGTCGTCAGCCACGCCCCGACGTTCCCGACCTCGGTCGTGTCGGTGCGGTCGAACCGCAGCCACGCCTCCTGGACGGCGTCGTCGGCCTCGCTCGCCGAACCGAGCATCCGGTAGGCGACGGCCCGCAGCCTCGGCCGCTCGTGCTCGAAACGCTCGGTCAGTGCGTCCACCGTGTCCCGGTCCTTCCCCTCGGCGTCGTAGGAGTAGATCCCGCGACGACGGCCGATGTGACACGAACGCCCCCATCCCGCACGTGATCCCGGTCATCCCGGCGATCGATCGATCAGTCGTGCACCGCCTTCCTCGGCTCGTACCAGGTCTCCCCCGCGGGTTCGCCCGCCATGTTCCAGCTCCACGAAACGCGGGGCGTGATCCGCGAGTACAGCCCCGGCCCGACCACGCCGGTCCGTTCCACGGGGTCGTCCGCGACGCCGTACACCCGGATCGCCCGCGCGATGAACGGCTGGAGCGACACCAGGTCGTCGACGAGCAGGGCGACCTTCCGGCGGCCCGCGGCGACGTTGCGGAACTTCCGCGTCGCCGCCACCGCCGCCCCCACGCCACCGACCCAGAAGTACTCACCGTCGTATTCGAAGGCGAGCGGGACGAGGTCCGGCTGCCCACCCGCGCCGAGCGTGGCGACGCGGGCGAGCGGCTGGGATCGCAGGTACTCGATCTCTTCGGCCGTGAACGCCATGGCAGCTCCTTCGTGGTCCGGGTCCACCCACCACACGAACGGGCGGCGCCCGGATCGACGGCTCAGAGCACGCAGAACTCGTTGCCCTCGGGATCCGCCATCAGGATGTGGTCCGGGCGGCCGTCGAGGTCGTACTCGCGCACGACCTTCGCGCCCGCCGCGGTGAGCCGGGCGACCGCTTCGACGACCCGCTCCCAGCGGGTGTCCCACGGCACCTCCCGCCCGCCCCCGGCCTGGACGTCCAGGTGGAGGCGGTTCTTCACCACCTTCCCCTCGGGCACCTTGAGGAAGCTTAGGTTCGGGAGGACGCCCTCCGGGTCGGCCAGGTACGCGCCGTCGTCCCATTCCGCCTCCGGAACGCCGTGGTGGGTGAACCAGGCCTCCCAGCTCGCGAACCCGGTAGGGGGTGGCCGCTCGATGTAGCCGAGGGCCACCGCCCAGAACCTCGCCAGCGCGCGGGGACTCGCGCAGTCGATCGTCAGGCTCCACCGCACTGTCACGGACGAAGCGTAGCCGCGAGAAGGGCCACCGCACCCTTGGCGACGGCGATTCCCCGCGCCGCGACGTGGTTCTCGTTCAGCGGGGCGACCGGATCCGACACCATGACGCTGGTGACCAGCGACCGGCTGTCCGCGGTGCGCGCCAGGTAGTTCAAGGTCAGCACGCCGGGTTCGCTGCCGCCCTTGAACCAGACCTCCGGGAACTTCGCCCGGTCGAGCCCCAGTCCGCCGTCGTTCAGCGACAACGCGTGCGCGATCTCCGGCTGGTTCTCCTTCTTCAGCCCGGAAAACGCGCGACAGATGTCGTCCGGCGAGCCGAACCACTCGATGTCGTCGATCTTCTCGGGTGCTGTCCAGCCCGCGAGCCCGGTGAGCGGCAGCCGTTCCAGCCCGGCGACCGCCGCCGGGCGCGCCCAGCGCGGCAACGCCAGGTAGGCGTCGGCGCGGGCCGGGTACTGCGCCGCCTTGAGTTCGAAGAACGCCTTCGTCGTCAGGAACGGCACGTTCGCCGACGGCCGCTGGTTGCCGAACGCGGTGACCTGCCGCTGCACGGCGTCCCGGCCGAGCCGGTGGATCAGGTGGTCGGTGGCGGTGTTGTCGCTGATCGAGATCATCTTGTCCGCGTAGGCAGACAACGGCAGCCGCGTGCCCGCGGGCTCGTTCTGCAGCACGCCCGACGGCAGGCTCTTCCAGTCGTCGCGGATCGCCAGCTGCTCGGTCCAGGACGCCTTGTGCTCGGCGACCGCCTTGCCCAGCGCGCCCAGTACGTAGAGCTTGAACGCCGACCCCAGGGGCCGTTGGACGTCGTCGCGCACACCGTGGACGTCCCGGCAGCGCCCGTCCGGCAGGATCTCCGACGCGCCGAAGGACACGCGGCCGCCGAGCGCCGCGAGTTGCGCGTCGAGCTCCGGCCACGACGCCGGCACCGGGTCGTCCGGAGTGGAGCGGAGCCCGTCGATCAGCCCGGCCTGGTCGACGTGCAGGTCGAGCAGGTAGTCGTCGGTGGTGCCGTGGACCGCGGCCTCGACGTGGTCCGGTGTCTCGGTGACGAGTCGCTTCACCTCGAGCCGGCCGAGCCCGCCGAGGGCGGCGTTGACCCCCGCCGTGCCCCCGGCCGCGGTCAGCAGCACCTCCGCGATGTGCTGCCGCACTTCGGCATCGGACACCGGGACGCGCCCGGACGCGTCGACCACCCAGCCGAGCTGGTCGGTCGCCGTCGGCGGTTCGGCGGCGTCGGCGGCCGGAGCCACCAGCGACGTCACTACCGCGAGCACACCCGCTATCGCCGTTTTCATCGTTCCCCCCGTTGTTCCATCGTTTCCCCCTTGGTCCGGCTACTCCTCGGGCGGCCGGATCCACAGCCCGGCCACCTGGCCGTCTTCGCGGTAGGTCACCAGCACGGTCCGCTCCCCCGCCTCGAAGGACAGCGGCATGTGGACGACGGTGTACTCGCCCGTGGACCGCGCATACGGTTCCCCCCGCCCCTCGTACCGGCCGACCGAGCCGGCCACCTGAGCCCAGGCGAGCCGCAGTTGCTCTTCACCGACCGCCTCGCGCATGCGGTCGTCGAAGTCCCGGCACACCTCGTGCCACCGGCAGTCGACGAGCTCGGTCACGAGCCTTCGGCCCGGTGGATCACGTCCGGCGGTTTCAGTTCGGTCATGGACCGGCCCGTGGTCGGGTCCACCGGCCTGCCGAACCGCTGGAAGGCGGCTTGCCTGCTGGTGCCCAGCAGATCGCCGATCTCCTGCCAGGTGTGCCCGGCCGCCCGGGCCGTGTCCACGGCCTCGCGCAGCGCCGCCTCGGCGACGCGGACTTTCCGCAACGCCTCCTCGACCGCGGTCAGCGGCCCCTCGTGCGGCACGATGTCAACCCTGCATTGACGCGATGGAAATGTCGAGTCGACCTTTACGCGGTCGCGCTCCCGCCGGGCGGCACTCCGGCAGGTGGCGTCGCAGTACAAGCGGCTTCGCCCGGCTCCGCGCTTGTGCGGCAGCGGCTTGCCACAGAAAGCACAGTTCATACTTTCGAGTGTAGCGCACGCAATTCGATTCCGTGCTGCCCTCGACAGCACGAAATGGCCTCGCCCACCTCCTGGGAAGCGTGGCCACCCGGAGGGGAGGACGGTTACGGTGAGAACCGATGAGTGAACGCACCTGGGGCTTCCGCACCCGCGCACTGCACGCGGGCGGCACCCCCGATCCGGCGACCGGCGCGCGGGCCGTGCCGATCTACCAGACGACCAGCTTCGTCTTCGAGGACGCGGCCGACGCGGCGAACCTGTTCGCCCTGCAGAAGTACGGCAACATCTACAGCCGCATCGGGAACCCGACTGTGGCGGCGTTCGAGGAGCGGATCGCCAGCCTCGAAGGCGCGATCGGCGGGGTCGCCACCGCGAGCGGCCAGGCCGCCGAGTTCCTCACCTTCAGCGCGCTCGCCGAGGCCGGCGACCACATCGTGTCCGCGAGCGGTCTCTACGGCGGCACGGTCACCCAGCTCACGGGCACGCTCCGGCGGTTCGGGGTGGAGACGACGTTCGTCAGCGGCGGCATCGACGAGTACGCGGCGGCGATCACCGACCGGACCCGGCTGCTCTACACCGAGGTGATCGGCAACCCGCGCGGCGGCATCGCCGATCTCGCCGCGCTGGCGGACCTGGCGCACTCGCACGACATCCCGCTGGTGGTCGACGCGACGCTGGCGACCCCGTACCTGTGCCGTCCGATCGAGCACGGCGCCGACATCGTGCTGCATTCGGCGACGAAGTTCCTCGGCGGCCACGGGACGACGCTCGGCGGGATCGTCGTGGAGTCCGGGCGGTTCGACTGGGGCAACGGCAAGTTCCCGCGGATGACCGAGACCGTCGACAGCTACGGCGGCCTCAGGTACTGGGAGAACTTCGGCGAGTACGCGTTCTGCACCCGGCTGCGCGCCGAGCAGCTGCGGGACATCGGCGCGGTCCTCTCACCGCACTCGGCTTTCCTGTTGCTGCAAGGGGTCGAGACGCTCCCGCACCGGATGGACGCGCACGTCGCGAACGCGCGGGCGGTCGCGGAGTACCTCGAGCAGGACCCGCGGGTCGCGTGGGTGTCCTACGCCGGGCTGCCGTCGCACCCGGACCACGAGCTGGCGAAGAAGTACCTGCCGGCGGGCCCGGGCGCGGTGTTCTCGTTCGGCATCGACGGCGGCCGCGCCGCCGGCGAGAAGTTCGTCGACTCGGTGGAACTGCTGTCGCACCTGGCGAACGTCGGGGACGCGCGAACGCTCGTGATCCACCCGGCGTCGACGACGCACGCGCAGCTGTCGGAAGACCAGCTGGCGGCGGCGGGGGTCGGTCCGGACCTCATCC
The DNA here is from genome assembly GCF_030264295.1 of Amycolatopsis nalaikhensis. GTDB lineage: Bacteria > Actinomycetota > Actinomycetes > Mycobacteriales > Pseudonocardiaceae > Amycolatopsis > Amycolatopsis nalaikhensis. The sequence goes on from NZ_CP127173.1 coordinate 225,389, forward strand.
GGCTGTCGATCGGCTTGGAGGACATCGACGACATCCTCTGGGACCTGGACCAGGCCCTCGGCAAGGCGGTGGCCGGATGACGCACGAGGTGGGGGCCGTCGAGCGGCGCGCGATCCTGAGCCGGACGAAGTCGGTGACGCTGGTCGGCGCGTCGGACAACCCGGCGCGGCCCAGCTACTTCGTCGCGACGTACTTGCTCTCGTCGACACGCTACGAGATCAACTTCGTCAACCCGCGGCTGGAGACGCTGTTCGGGAAGCCGGTGTACGCCTCGCTCAAGGACGTGCCGGGAAAGCCGGACTTGGTGAGCGTGTTCCGGAAGCACGACGACCTGCCCCAGGTGGCCGAAGAGGTGATCGACGCCGGCGCGCGGACCCTGTGGCTGCAGCTCGGCCTGTGGCACGAGCCGGTGGCGGACCGGGCGCGCGAGGCCGGGCTGGACGTCGTGATGAACCGGTGCGTGAAGATCGAGCACGCACGGTTCGCGGGCGGGTTGCACCTGGCCGGGTTCAACACCGGCGTGATCAGTTCGCGGAGGCAGACTGGACCCTAGGGGAAGAGAGGGCCCGTTCCCGCTGTTGTCCCCGGGTATGACCGAGAAACTGGGGATCACGTTGTCCGGCGGCCCGACCGCGCTCCTCGAACTGGGCGGCGTCCGGCTGCTCACCGACCCGACCTTCGACGCTCCCGGCGACCACCCCGTCGGCAACCGCGTACTGGTCAAGACCGAGGACTCGGTGCTGACGGAAGACGCCGTCGGCGTGGTGGACGCGGTCCTGCTGTCGCACGACCAGCACCCGGACAACCTGGACGACCGGGGGCGCGCGTACCTCGGGTCGGTGCCGCTGACCCTGATCACGCCCAGTGGGGCCGAGCGGCTGGGCGGGACCGCGAAGGGCCTGGCGCCGTGGGAGGAGACGCGCGTCGGACCGCTCACGGTCACGGCCGTCCCGGCACTGCACGGACCGGAAGGCGCCGAGAAGTTCACCGGCGAGGTCACCGGGTTCGTGCTCCGCGGCGAAGGCCTGCCGACGGTGTACGTCAGCGGGGACAACGCGTCGGTCGAGCTGGTGCGGGAGATCGCCTCGCGCTTCGAGGTCGACATCGCGGTGCTCTTCGCCGGTGCGGCCCGGACGGTCTTCTTCGACGGCGCTCCCCTGACGCTGACCAGCGCGAACGCCGTCGAGGCGGCGAAGGTGCTCGGCGCGGCGAAGGTCGTGCCGCTGCACTTCCGGGGCTGGCAGCACTTCAGCGAGGGCCCGGACGAGCTGCGGAAGGAGTTCGAGGCGGCCGGTCTGGCCGACCAGCTCGTGCTGCTCGAACCCGGGGAGCGCGCGGAGGTCTGACGGAGGCCCGTGAGAGGCTGGCGGCATGGCCAAACCGACCCCGCTGCAGCTCCGGAACATCCTCGTCGCCCTCCTGGCGGCGGCGGGCTTCGTGTGGAGCATCGTGGCCGGCTTGCCGTGGTGGGTCAGCGCGATCATCGGCTGCGCTTGCGTCCTGTCGCTGGCCTCCGCGTACCTGAACCGTCCCGACGCGAACTGACTCCGCCGGGGCCGGACACCGCTCGGCGCGCCCCGAGTCGGGCGCGTTCCGGCAGCGACCGCGCACGGGCCGGGGAGCAGGCGGGCTGCGGGCTGCGGGCTGCGGGCAAGCTGAGCAGTTCGGCGGCGGGCCCAGGCACGAGCCTGCGTCTCCCCGAACTGCCCGGGGCGACCTGGGGCGAGCCACGCGCGGCCCACCGTCCCGACGCGAAGTGAGCGCGAGCCGCCGAGAAGACCGGCGGCTCGCGGCACCTCACCGCGTCTTGGAGAACCGGGCCTTGAGGTTGGTCCGACCCGCTTCCGTGAGCCTGCCGAACAGCCGGAGCCTCGCCAGCCCGCCGTCCGGGTAGATGTCGAGGCGGGCCTCCGTCACCTCCGGGCCGTCCTTGAGCGCGAAGCGGTGGCGGGTGTCCGGCTGCAGGCGGGTCTTCGGGAGCAGGTCGACCCACTCGCCGTAGGTGTCGCGGCCGCTCACCGATGCCCAGCCGGGCGCGTTGCCCTTGAGGTTGCTCGTGTCCAGCTCGGCGAACCGGATGATGCCCGCGCCGGCCAGGCGGAGGGTCACCCAGTCGTTGCCGTCGTCGCGGCGGCGGGCCGTCTCCCAGCCCTCCGCCTGGTGCGCCGCCAACCCCGGGGACAGCAGGTTGTTCGGCGACGAATAGAACTTGTTGCTGCAACCGGTGACCACCGCACCGTTCTCCAGAGCCGCCAGGTCGAGCGCGTCCAGGTCCAGCAGGTCCGGGTCCGGGATCGGAGCGCCGTGGACGCGCAGGCGGGCTACGCCGCCGTCGGGGTGCTGCGTCAACCTCACGTGCGTGTACCGGCGCGAACCGTTGACCGCGTAGAAGTTCTCCGTGTGGCCGGCCGCCGGGGCGTGGTCGACCAGGACGTCCCAGTCCGCCTCCCGCAGCTCCGCCGCCGACGGGTAGCCCGGCACCGACGTCGCCTCGACCGACACGAACGGCGGGTAGTTGCCCTTGAAGAACGCCGTGTCGACGATGACGCCGGCGACCGTGCCCGCCAGGCCGAGCCGGAGGATCGCCTGGTCGTCGCCCGGCTCGCGGTGGCGGCGGGTCTCCCAGCCGTCGTAGACCTGGCCCTTCGGGCCGAACGTCTCGGCGCGGTGCGCCGGCGTCCACGGGTTGACCAGGTTCTCCTTCTCCGCGAACAGCTCGTCGGTCGCCCACATCACGGTCCCGCCGAAGCGGCGCGACGCGAGGTCGGGCAGTTCTGTCCACTCGGGACGGTCGGACACAGCGGCCTCCATTTCAGCAGTCCCCCCGGTTCAGCAACGCGCCACGAGGCTCGTCGCCGGTGATTTCGGTGCCCCGCAACCACGTCGAGCGCACGACGCCGGCGAGCGGCCGCCGGTCGTAGGCGCTGACCGGGTTGCGGTGCTTCAGCTTCGCGACGTCGACCACGAAGGCCTCGTCCGGCGCGAACACGCAGAAGTCGGCGTCGTAGCCCACGGCCAGGTGCCCCTTGCGGCGCATCCCGGCCTGCGCCGCCGGCCGTTCGGCCATCCAGCGGACGACGTCGGTGAGGGCGAACCCGCGCTGCCGCGCCTGCGTCCAGACCACCGGGAGCCCCAGCTGCAGGCTCGAAATCCCGCCCCACGCCAACCCGAAGTCGCCGCTGTCGAAGCGTTTCAGCTCCGGTGTGCACGGCGAATGGTCGCTGACGACGCAGTCGATCACGCCGTCGGCGAGCCCCTGCCAGAGCTGCTCGCGGTTGGCCGCCTCCCGGATCGGCGGGCAGCACTTGAACTGGGTCGCGCCGTCGCGGATCTCCTCGGCGATGAAGCTGAGGTAGTGCGGGCAGGTCTCCGCCGTCAGCGCGACGCCGTCGTGGCGCGCCGAAGCGATCAGCGGCAGTGCGTCCGAAGAGGACAGGTGCAGGATGTGCGCGCGAGCCGAGTGGCGCCGGGCCGCCTCGATCACGTGCGTGATCGCGAGGTTCTCCGCGTTCCGCGGCCGCGAGCGGAGGAAGTCGACATAGCGACCGCCGTGCGGCTCCGGAGCTTCGTCGATCTCGTGCGCGTCTTCGGCGTGGACGATCATCAGCGCGTCGAAGGAACTCAGCTTCCGCAACGCTTCGTCGAGCCCGTCCGGGTCGAGGGGAGGGAACTCGTCGACGCCCGAGTGCAGCAGGAAGCACTTGAAGCCGAACACCCCGGCTTCGTGCAACGCGCGCAGATCCGTGACGTTGCCGGGAATCGCGCCGCCCCAGAAGCCGACGTCGACGTGCACCCGGCCGGCCGCCGCCTTGCGCTTGACCTCCAACGCCGCGACGTTCACCGTCGGGGGCAGGCTGTTGAGCGGCATGTCCACGATCGTGGTCACCCCGCCCGCGGCGGCCGCGCGGGTCGCCGTCTCGAAGCCCTCCCACTCGGCGCGGCCGGGGTCGTTGACGTGGACGTGCGTGTCGACCAGACCCGGCAGCAACACGACGTCGTCACCGAGGTCGACCACGCGGTCGCCCGTCAGCGACGCGCCGCCGGGTTCGACCGCGACGATTCGCCCGCCGTCGACGCCGAGGGTCGCCGGAACCTCGCCCTCGGCCGTCACGGCCCGGGCTGCACGCACCACAAGATCCATCCGAAAACCCTTCTCCGGGAGGATTGACCACCGCCGATTTCACAGTACGGAAAGGCGGTTTCGCACAACGACAGTAACCACGGCGCGCGCCGCTCGTCAACGACGGACGCGGCGCGTTACGGTCATCCTCGTGCGGCTTGAAGCGGAGTTCACCAGCGAACCGTTCCGCGGCGAGGGTTCGCCGCCCGAGCATGCCATCGCGGCGCGCGACGCCGCGACGGAAGCGGGACTGGAGACGGACTTCGGGCCGCTCGGGACGTTGGCGCGCGGCGAGGCGAAGGAGCTTTACGACGCCCTTCCAGCGATCGCGAAAGCGGCACTCGACGCGGGCGCGACGCAGGTGACCCTGCAGGTCCGCCAAGCCGAGCCGGGACGTGCCGGGGTGAAGTCCGGCGGGCCGGTCGCGCTCAACGACGCCCTCGACCGGCTGATCGCCGACGTCGAGCGCGAACTGGGCGCCAAACTCGGCGAACTCGACCGCGCGGGGAAGCAGCGGGCCGTGCGGCTGCTGCGCGAGCGCGGGGCCTTCGGCCTGCGGAAATCCGTCTCGTCGGTGGCCGACGCGCTGGGGGTCACGCGCTTCACCGTCTACAACTACCTCAACCGGGAAGCCGACTGACCAGCACTTTCAACAAAATGTTGACGGAACTCCGGGGGCGACGTACGGTCAGCGGGACGCCACTCACGAGGAGTTCCCCGTGCCGCTCACCCTCACCGACTTCAACACCGCCACCGCCGACGACGTCCGTCCGGCGCTGACGGCCTGCCTCGCCGTCCCCCGCTGGGTGGACGCGCTGCTCGACCGGCGGCCCTACGAAAGCCGCGACGCGCTGCTGGCCGCCGCCGAGCTGCCGCTGCGCGACGACGAGATCCGGCAGGCCATGGCCGCGCATCCCCGCATCGGCGAAAAGCCGAAGCAGCAAGGAACCGAGGCCGACTGGTCTCGCAGCGAACAGTCCGGTGTGGACAACGCCGACGCGTTCGCCGCCGCGAATGCCGAGTACGAAGCCAAGTTCGGGCACGTCTACCTGGTCTGCGCCAGCGGACGCAGCGGCGAAGAGCTGCTGAAGATCTTGCGCGAACGACTGGACAACGACCCGGCGACCGAGCTGGCCGTGGCCGGGCAAGAACTGCTGAAGATCGCCGAACTGCGGCTGGCCAAGGCGGTGACCGCGTGAGCCTCGTGACCACCCACGTCCTGGACACGGCGAAGGGCCGTCCCGCGCCGGGGATCGCCGTCCGGTTCGAGACGGCCGACGGCAAGCCGATCGCCGAGGGACAGACCGACGACGACGGCCGCATCCGCGACCTCGGCCCGGAAACCCTCGAGCCCGGCGCCTACCGCCTGGTCTTCGACACCGGCGCCTACCTGGGCCCGGACGCTTTCTTCCCGGAGGTGGCGCTCACCTTCCGGATCACCGACGGCACCGCGCACCACCACGTGCCGCTCCTGCTCAGCCCGTTCGCCTATTCGACCTACAGAGGGAGCTGAACCGTGGCCATCACCCTGGGCCCCAACCAGTACGGCAAGGCGGAGGTCCGCCTGGTGACGGTGCGCCGCGACGGCCCCGTGCACCACCTGAAGGACCTGACCGTGTCGACGTCGCTGCGCGGCGAGCTGGCCGCGACGCACCTGACCGGCGACAACGCGGGCGTGCTCGCGACCGACACGCAGAAGAACACCGTGTACGCCTTCGCAAAGGAGGCACCGGTCGGCGAAATCGAGGACTTCGGGCTCCGCCTGGCCCGGCATTTCGTCGGCACGCAGGAGAACATCAAGGGCGCGCGGATCAAGATCGACGAGCACGGCTGGGACCGCATCGCGGTGGGCGGCGAGCCGCACGACCACGCGTTCAGCCGTTCAGGCGACGAGCGCCGCACGACTGCCGTCTCCCTGCAGGGCGACCGCGCGTGGGTGGTGTCGGGCATCGACGGCCTGACGCTGCTCAAGTCGACGGGCTCGGAGTTCCACGGTTTCCCGCGCGACGAGTACACGACGCTCGCCGAGACGGACGACCGGATCCTGGCGACGGCGGTCACGGCGCGCTGGCGTTACGAGGGCGAGGACATCGACTGGGCGGAGAGCCACCGCGAAATCCGGCGGCTGATGCTGGAGACGTTCGCGACGAAGCACAGCCTTTCGCTGCAGCAGACGTTGTACGCGATGGGCGAGGCGGTGCTGAAGGCGCGCGAAGAGGTGGCCGAGGTACGGCTGTCGCTGCCGAACAAGCACCACTTCCTGGTCGACTTGAGCCCGTTCGGGCTGAAGAACGACAACGAGGTGTTCTACGCGGCGGACCGGCCGTACGGGCTGATCGAGGGCACCATCCTGCGCGACGACGCCGAGGACGCGGGCCCGGCCTGGGACCTCCACTAGCCACCGCGCCCGGATTGATAGAACGCTCTATCAATCCGGGCGTATCGTGACGTGGTGGCAGGGACCAAGGAACGCATCATGGCCGCCGGCGCGGAACTCTTCCGGCGCAACGGCTACACCGGCACCGGGCTCAAGCAGATCGTCTCGGAAGCGAACGCTCCCTTCGGGTCGCTCTACCACTTCTTCCCCGGGGGCAAGGAGCAGCTCGGGCAGGAGGTCATCCGGAGCTTCCGGGCTCGCCTACATCCAGCTCTTCGACCTCTTCATCGCGCCCGCTCCCGACCTGATCAGCGGGATCGAAGCCTTCTTCGCCGCCGGGATCGCCACCCTCGAAGCCACCGACTACGTCGAAGGGTGCCCGATCGCGACCGTCGCCCTGGAAGTCGCCGCCACCAACGAACCGCTGCGGCAGGCCACCGCCGACGTCTTCACCGCCTGGATCGACGCCGGGACCGAGAAGTTCGGGAAGTTCGGGCTCGGCCGGACCGCCGCGCGGACGCTGACGATCACGGCTGTCAACAACCTCGAAGGCGCGTTCGTCCTCTGCCGCTCGCTGCGGGACACCGAGGCCATGGCCGTCGCCGGGGCCGCCACCGTGGACGTGGCCCGGCGTCTACTCGACGAGAACGCACAACTTTAGTCGGGAATCCAACACGAATACTCAAAATGGCGCTTGACCGCGCAGCACCCGACACGGATGCTGCCCAGTGGTCTAGTCCTCCTGCCTCACACCGCCGTCCGGTTGGGAGCCGCCATGCGTCGAGTCTTCGCCGTCCTTGCCGCCGTCCTGGCGGGCGCCGCACTCAGCAGCCCGCCCGCGCAAGCCCTCGAAAACGGGCTTCTCCGCACACCCCCGATGGGCTGGAACACCTGGAACACCTTCGAGTGCGACATCAACGAGACGCTCGTCAAGCAGACCACCGACCTCATGGTCAGCTCCGGAATGCGCGACCGCGGCTACACCTACGTCAACCTCGACGACTGCTGGATGACGCGAACCCGCGACGGCAACGGCAACCTCGTCGCCGACTCCGCGAAGTTCCCCAGCGGCCTCAAAGCCCTCGGTGACTACATCCACGCCCGCGGCATGAAGTTCGGCATCTACGAAAGCGCGGGCACCGAAACCTGCCAGCACTACCCCGGCAGCCTCGGCCACGAGCAGGCCGACGCGAACCTCTTCGCCAGCTGGGGCGTCGACTACCTCAAGTACGACAACTGCGGCAGCCCCGCCGGGGAAACCCAGCAGGACTACGTCCGCCGCTACTCCGCCATGCGCGACGCGCTCAAGGCCACCGGCCGCCCGATCGCCTACAGCATCTGCGAATGGGGGAACTTCAGCCCGTCCACCTGGGCGCCGGACGTCGGCAACCTCTGGCGCACCACCGGGGACATCACCAACAACTGGGGCAGCATCGACTCCATCTACCGCCAGAACGTCGGCCTCGCCTCCGCCGCGAAGCCCGGTGCCTGGAACGACCCCGACATGCTCGAAGTCGGTGACGGCATGGACTTCCAGGAGGACCGCGCCCACTTCACGCTCTGGGCCGCGATGGCCGCGCCGCTCATCGCGGGCGCCGACCTCCGCTCCGCCAGCGTCGCCACCTTCTCGACCTACCTCAACGCCGACGTCATCGCGATCGACCAGGACCCGCTCGGCAAGCAGGCCACCCGGATCGCCACCGGCAACGGTCTGGACGTCCTCAAGAAGCCCCTCCAAAACGGCGACGTCGCCGTCGTGCTGTTCAACGAAAACAGCACCACCAAGACCATCTCCACGACAGCCGCCGCGGCCGGGCTGCCCGCCGCTTCGACCTACCGGCTCACCAACCTCTGGTCCAAGGAGCAGACCACCAGCACCGGCACGATCAGCGCGAACGTCCCCTCGCACAGCACCGTCGTCTACCGCGTCACGGCCGGTGCCACCGGCAGCAGCACCGCCCGGCCCCTCCAGGGCGCGTCCTCGGCACGCTGCGTCGACATCAACGGCAACGTCACCACGCCCGGCACCAAGGTCGACATCTGGGACTGCGACGGCGGCGCCAACCAGACCTGGACCTTCACCGGCGCCGGTGAGCTGAAGGCCAACGGCCTCTGCCTCGACGCCGCCGAGGGCGGCACCACCGCCGGGACCAAGCTCATCGTCTGGACCTGCCACGGCGGCGCGAACCAGAAGTTCAAGCTCAACCCCGACGGCTCGATCACGGGAACCCAGACCGGCCTGTGCGTCGACGTCACCGGCGGCGACAAGCCCGCCGGCAACGTCAACGGCACGCAGCTCGAACTCTGGGGCTGCAACGACGACGCCAACCAGAACTGGCGGCTCAAGTAGCGGTCAGGTGCTCCGGCCGCACCGGGACGCGCGTGAGCGCGAGCCCGGTCGCGGCGCGGATCGCGGCCACGATCGCCGGGGTCGACGAGATCGTCGGCGGCTCGCCGACCCCGCGCAGGCCGTACGGCGCGTGCGGGTCCGGGCGCTCCAGGACGTCGATGCTCATCGGCGGCATGTCCAGCACCGTCGGGATCAGGTAGTCGGTGAACGACGGGTTCCGGATCTTGCCGCCCGACGTCTGGATCTCCTCCATCACCGCCAGCCCGAGCCCCTGCGCCGAGCCGCCCTGGATCTGGCCCATTACGGCCTGGGGGTTCAGCGCCTTGCCGACGTCCTGTGCGCAGTCCAGCGCGACCACCTTGACCAGGCCCAGTTCCGTGTCGACGTCGACGACCGCCCGGTGCGCCGCGAACGCGTACTGCACGTGCGCGGTGCCCTGCCCGGTTTCCGGGTCCAGCGCGGACGTCGGCCGGTGCCGCCACTCCACAGTTTCGTCGTAGACGTCGTCGCCGAGGACGTCCACCAGGTCGGCGAGCACCTGCCCGTCGGCCGCGACGAGCTTGCCGCCGACCACGCGCACCCGGTGGTCGAACCGGGACAGCAGCCGCGCCCGGACCGCCGCGCACGCCGCCTGGACCGCCCCGCCGGTGACGTAGGTCTGGCGCGACGCCGACGTCGAGCCGCCGTTGCCGATCGACGTGTCCATCGGCAAGATCGTCACCTGGTCGACGCCCAGCTCGGTGCGCACGATCTGCTGCATGATCGTCACCAGGCCCTGGCCGACCTCGCACGCCGCTGTGTGCACGGTCGCCGCCGGTTCGCCGCCGACCAGCTGCAGGCGCACCCGGGCCGTCGAGTAGTCGTCGAAGCCCTCGGAGAAGCAGACGTTCTTGATGCCCACGGCATACCCGACTCCGCGGACGACGCCTTCGCCGTGCGTCGTGTTCGACACCCCGCCCGGCATGTGCCGCAGGTCGAACGGCCGCTCCGGCGGCATCGGCATCTCCCGCACGCGGGTCAGCAGCTCCGCGACCGGTGCCGCGGAGTCGACGACCTGGCCGGTCGGCATCAGGTCGCCTTCGCTCATGGCGTTGCGGACGCGGATCTCGACCGGATCGAGGCCACAGGCAAGAGCGAGTTTGTCCATTTGGGACTCGTAGCCGAACGCGGCCTGCACGGCGCCGAAGCCGCGCATCGCGCCGCACGGCGGGTTGTTCGTATAAGTGCCCCAGCAGTCCACCGCCACGCTGTCCACTTTGTACGGTCCGACGCCGAGGGTCGCCGCGTTCGCGACCACCGCGCCGGTCGAGGACGCGTACGCGCCGCCGTCCAGGAACAACCGCGTGCGCACGTACACGAGACGTCCGTCGCGAGTGGCGCCGTGCTCGTAGTACATCTTCGCCGGGTGGCGGTGCACGTGGCCGTAGAAGGACTCTTCGCGGTTGTAGACCATCTTCACGGGCTTGCCGGTGTGCAACGCCAGCAGGCACGCGTGCACCTGCATCGACAGGTCCTCGCGGCCGCCGAACGCGCCGCCGACACCACCCAGGGTCAGCCGCACCTTCTCCGTGGGCAATCCCAAAGCGGCGACGATCTGCTGCTGGTCGACGTGCAGCCACTGCGTCGCGACGTACAGGTCGACGCCGCCCTCGGTGTCCGGCACGGCGAGCCCCGACTCCGGGCCGAGGAACGCCTGGTCCTGCATGCCGACCTCGTACACGCCCGAAACGACGACGTCGGCGGCAAGATCTTGCGGACCACGCCGGATCTTCACGTGCCGCACGACGTTGCCGCCGTCGTGCAGCGAAGGCCCTTCGCCCGCGACAGCCGCTTCGGAGTCCGTCACCGGCGAAAGCTCTTCGTAGGCGACGACGATCCGCTTCATCGCCCGCCGCGCGGTTTCCGGGTGGTCGGCGGCGACCAGCGCGACCGGTTCGCCCTGGTACCGCACGACGTCCGACGCGAGCACCGGCTGGTCGGCGTGCTCGAGGCCGTAGCGGTTGACGCCGGGGACGTCCTCGTGCGTCAGCACCGCGTAAACACCGGGCACCGCAAGGGCATCGGCGATGTCGATCGACGTGATCCGCGCGTACGGATGGGGGCTGCGCAACGTCACGCCCCACACCATGTCCTCGTGCCACAGGTCCGAGGAGTACGCGAACTCGCCGCGTACCTTCACCGTGCCGTCGGGCCGCCGCGGCGACGCGCCGACGCCGTTCGCGGTCGGCGTCGTGACGGAAGTCGTGGTCATCTGCCCTCCCTCAGCCGGGCGCTCGCGGCCGCCAGCTCGCCCGCGATGGCGGACTCGTCGGCTTCGCGCAGGGTGCCGTCCTCGACGACGGCCTTGCCGCCGACGAACAGCCGGCGCAACGGCGGCGTCGTGCCCAGCACCAGCGCCGCGACCGGGTCGGTGATCCCGGCGTAGTTCAGCCCGGTCAGGTCCCAGACGGCGAGGTCGGCGAGCTTTCCGGGCTCGAGCGAGCCCAGGTCGCCGTCGCGGCCGAGGCAGCGGGCGCCGCCCATCGTTCCCATCCACAGCGCTTCGCGTGTGGTCAGCCCGCGTGGCCCGCCGCGCTGGCGGGCCTGCAGCAACGCCTGGTGCAGCTCTTCGCCGAGGCCGCCGGACTCGTTGGACGCGGCCCCGTCGGCGCCGAGGCCGACCGGCACGCCCGCGTCGAGCAGGTCGCGGACCGGGGCGATGCCCGCGCCGATCCGGCCGTTGGACGTCGGGCAGTGCGCCGAGCCCGTGCCGGTCGCGCCGAAGCGGCGGATCGCCTCGGGCGCGAGGTGGATGGTGTGCGCGAGCCAGACGTCGTCGGCGAGCCAGCCGAGCTTGTCGGCGTACTCGGCGGGCGTGCAGCCGACCTCGGCCAGGCACTGCCGCTCTTCGTCGAGCGTCTCGGCGAGGTGCGTGTGCAGGCGGACGCCCTTGCGCCGCGCCAGCTCGGCCGCGCCGGACATCAGCCGCTCGGTGACCGAGAACGGCGAGCACGGGCCCGCGGCGATCTGCAGGTGCGCCTCCGGCGAGTCGTCGTGGAAGCGGTCGATCGCCGCCTCCGTGCCGGTCAGCGCGTCCTCGGTCGACTCGACGAGGTTGTCCGGCGGCAGGCCGCCGTCGGACTCGCCGCGGTCCATCGAGCCGCGCACGACGTGCAGCCGGACGCCGATCCGCTGCCGGGCCGCGGCCAGCGCCGCGACCTGGTCGCCGCCGTCGCGCGGGAAGACGTAGTGGTGGTCGGCGACGGTCGTGCAGCCGGTCAGGGCCAGCCGGGCCATCCCGGCCGTGCCCGCGGCGTGCGTGATCTCGTCGTCGAGGCGGCCCCACACCGGGTAGAGCGCGACCAGCCACTCGAAGAGCGTGTGGTCGGCGGCCAGCCCGCGGGTCGCCCACTGGTAGAGGTGGTGGTGCGTGTTGATCAGGCCCGGCGTGACCAGGCAGCCCGAGGCGTCGACGCGCTCGTCGAACTCGCCGGTGTACACGCCCTCGCCGACCGCGGCGATCCGGTCGTTCTCGATGACGACGTGCCCGCTCGCGTACTCCTCGCCGGTGACCGTGGCGATCGCCGCGCCGCTGATGAGCGTCTTCACGCGACACCGCCCTTCGCGACCGCGCGCACCGCGTCGAGAATCTTCTCGTAGCCGGTGCAGCGGCAGAGGTTGCCCGCCAGTGCCTCGCGGATCTCCTCGTCGGACGGGTCCGGGACGCGGTTCAGCAGGTCGTGCGCCGCGACGACCAGGCCCGGCGTGCAGAAGCCGCACTGCACCGCACCCGCGTCCACAAAGGATTGCTGGACCGGGTCGAGCGTGTCGCCGTCGGCCAGTCCCTCGACCGTGCGGACGACGCGGCCCTCGGCCTGCCCGGCCGCGACCAGGCAGGCGCACACCGGGACGTCGTCGAGGTAGACCGTGCACGAGCCGCATTCGCCCTGCTCACAGGCGTTTTTCGAGCCCGGCAGGCCGAGTCGCTCCCGCAGCACGTAGAGCAGGCTTTCGCCCTCCCAGACGTCGTCCGTCTGGCGATTTTCGCCGTTGATCGTGACATTCAGGCGCATGCGCGCTCCCCCGTCCGGTGTTCGTCCCAAGCCCAGGTCAACGTCCGCCGCGCGAGTACCCCCAGCGCGTGCTTCCGATACGCGGCACTGCCCCGGACGTCGTCGATCGGCGACGCCGCTTCGGCCACCAGGTCGCCGAAGCGGCGCTTCAGCGAGTCGGGCAGCGCGTCCGTCGAGCCCCACGGCAGCTCGGCGGCCAGGAACTCCTCGGCGGCCGGAGCGCGGCGGGGCGTCGGCGCGGCGGACCCGACCGCGGCGCCGACCCGGCCGTCCCGGAGGGACAGTGCGAAGGAGCAGACCGCGATGACCATCGCGTTGCGCGTACCGACCTTGGCGAACTGCTGCGGCCCGGCGTTGTCCGGCAGGTGGACGGCGGTGATCAGCTCGTCCGGCGCGAGGGCGTGGCGTTTCACGCCGACGTAGAAATCCTCCGCACGGAGGATCCGGCTCCCCCGGACGGAGGCCACCTCGACCCGCGCGTCCAGGGCGAGCAGCACGGGGTGGGTGTCGCCGGCGGGCGAGGCGGCGCCGAGGTTGCCGCCGACGGTGCCGCGGTTGCGGATCTGCGGCGAGCCGACCGTGCGCGAGGCCATGGCGAGCGCCGGGACGGATTCACCCAGCTCAGTGATGACGCGGCTGTACGGGACCCCGGCGCCGAGCCGGACCGTGCCGTCCGATGTGGACCACTCGGCCAGCTCGGGGACGCTGGTCAGGTCCAGCAGAGCGTCGGGGCGCCGGTGGTCGAAATTCAGCTCGACCATGACGTCGGTGCCCCCGGCGATGGGCACGGCGTCCGGCCGCTCGGCCTTGACGGCGAGGGCCTCGGCGAGCGTCGTGGGACGCAGGAAGTCCACTCTTGCTCCTTCGCGTGCGGGCGATAGACCAGTAGACGCCCAACCGGGAGCGGGCGGCAACGGCAGCGAGCATGAAACGCACGGCAGCGGAACGGGCCCGGCTTGTGCTTTCCTACAAGCCTGATGACGACCGTGAAAACTCTGCTGGGCCTGCCCGGGCTGCGGCTGCGCCCGCGCGCCGGCGCCGACCTGCTCGACCGGCCGGTGACGCGCATCTACGTCACGGAGCTGTCCGACCCCGGACGGTATCTGTCGGCCGGTGAGCTGGTGCTTTCCGGCCTGCTCTGGTGGCGCGCGCCGGGCGACGCCGAGCCGTTCGTGGCCGCGCTGGCCCGCTCGGGCGCGGCGGCGCTGGCGGCGTCGGGCGCCGACTCGGGCGGGATCCCGGACGATGTCGTCGACGCCTGCGTCCGGCACCGGATCCCGCTGCTGGAGGTGCCGGCCGACCTGTCGTTCTCGGTGATCACCGAGCAGGTGGTGCTGGCACTGGCGGCGGCCTCGGACAGCGCGCGCAAGCGTTTGCAGGCGGCCGCCGACGCGCCGGTCGAGACGCTGCTGGAGCGCGCGTCGGCGGAGCTGGGGCTGCCCTGCTGGGTGCTGTCGGGACTCGGCCGGGTCGTCGCCGGGACGTCGCCGCTGCCGACGCCGGGCGAAGACGTCGTCCGCCGGTACGCCGCGCGCGAGCCGGGGTCGCTGACGCTGGTCCCGGTCGAGGGGCGGCACGCGGTGCCGTGGCTGGTCGCCGTCGGCGGGCCGTTGAGCACGGCGCAGGCCGAGCTGGCCGAGGAACTGGCCGGGCTCGTCGGCGTCACGCGGGCGCGGTCGATTCCGCCCGAGGCCGAACTACCCGGCGAAGCGCGCGTTGTCGCGTTGCGGACCGAAGGCAGCGATGAGAGCCGAGACGTCCTGCGAGAACTGCTGCCCGACGGCGTGCTGCTCGACTCCGCCGGGGACACGTCGTACGCCGCCACCGCCCTGCGGCCGTCCGCGACCGAACTGTCCACTGTGGAGCCATTACTCCAGGCGAAGCGGATCCTGTGCGGGGTCAGCGATCCCGGCTCGCGCGACGAGGCCCGGGAGGCCGCGCACTACGCGCTGTCCGTGGCGGCCCGGCGTTCGGGGCGGGTCGCGGTGGTGGCGGCGGGCGAGGTGGACGTGCACCAGCTGCTCCTGGCCGGTGCCCCGGACGGCCTGCGCGCGGCCGTGCGGCGACGCGTCCTCGGGCCGCTGCTGGACTACGACGCCGAGCAGCACACGGACCTGGTGCACACGGTCCGGGTGTTCCTCGAGTGCTCGGGATCGCCGACCCGGGCGGCGAAAGCCCTGCACGTCCACGTGAACACGTTGCGCTACCGCATCGGCCGGGCGGGCGAGCTGCTCGGCGCGGACCTCACGGAGTTCACCGACCAGCTCGACGTCTACCTCGCGTTGCGCGTGGAGGAGTGAAGTGGACCCCGAGATCACCTCGGCGAAGCAGGCGGGGTACGACCCCCGCATCCTGGCCTTCGGACGGCTGCAGGGCGCGGCGAACCGGCTGGAGTACCTGCTCGGCCGGGCCCTGGAACGCGAATGCGGGATCACGCACCTGATGTACGAGGTGCTGCTGATCGTCGGCCGCGCGGGGGATGCCGGGCTCACCATGCGGTCCATCGCGCAGGAGCAGGTGCTCACCTCCGGCGGTGCCACCCGGCTCGTCGACCGGATGGCGGCCATGGGCCTGGTGACCCGGACGGTCTCCCCCGACGACGGCCGCGTCCAGCTCGTGCGGCTGACCGCGCTGGGCGACGAAACCACCGTGCGGGCCAGCCGCGTGCACGTGGAGAACATCGAGCAGTTCTTCTTCAAGCCGCTGCCGCCGGAGCACCGCGAGCGGTTCGCGGCGGATCTGCGGACGCTGAGCCACTTCGCGCGCGACGCCCTGCCGCGGCTGCGTTAGATCGCCGCCGCGGCCAGGCCGAGGAAGAACAGCGGGGCGACGCCGGTGGCGAACTTGCGCGCCCTTATGTGGGCGACGATCGCGCCGACGTAGAACAGGACCAGGCCGACCGCCGCGGCGACGCCGATCAGCGGCACGCCCAGCAGGCCGAGCGTGAGACCGGCGGCTCCGGCGAGCTTGAGCGCCCCGAGCGCGGGCAGCCAGCTCGGCGGGACGTCGACCGCGGCCGATGTCGCGAGGACGAACTTCGCCTTGGCCAGGTCGGCGAGGCCGACGGCGGCGTTGAGCACGATCGTGATGACGATGAACGTGGTGTGCATGCCTTCCCGACGGCCCGGCCGCCGGGAAGGTGACTCACCCCTCGCGCCGGGCGTACTTCTCCAGCTCCGGCCGCCCGAACGGCAGCTCGCCCTCGTCCAGCGCCCCGCAGTCGAGCCCGCGCAGCAGGTAGACCGCCAAGGCCTGGGCCGTCGCCGGTTCGTCCAGCACTCCCCCGGCCACCTTCGACGCGTATGCCGTCAGCCGCTCCGCCGCGGCGGCGGATCCCGAGCGGAAGAACGTGTACGTCGCCGCGAAGCGCGTCGGCAGCTGGTGCGGGTGCAGGTCCCAGCCCTGGTAGAAGCCGCGTTCCAACGACCGCCGGACCAGGCGCAGGTGCTCGGCCCACGCCGACGGCAGCGCGTCGCCAATCGGGAGGCGGTTGGTCGAGCCGTCCGACAGCCGGACGCCCGTGCCCGCCGCCGAGACCTGCATCAGCCCCTTCGCCAGGTCCGCCGCCGGGTGCTCCATGCTCTGGTACGCCGCCGCGATGCCGAGCCCGGCGCTGTAGTCGTACGTCCCGTAGTGCAGGCCCGCGCACCGGCCCTCGGCCGCGTGCACGATCCGCGCCACCGACAACGTCCCGTCGAGGTCCACAATGGACTGAGCGGTCTCGATCTGGACCTCGAAGCGCAGGACACCCGAAGCGAGCCCGTACGCCGATTCCAAGTGCGCCAACACTTCCGCGGCCACCGAGACCTGCTCGACCGCCGTCACCTTCGGCAGGGTGACGACGAAGCCGGGCGGCAGCGGCCCGTTGTCCAGCAGCGAGCCCAGGAACAAGTCCAGGGTGCGGATCCCGCGACGGCGCGTCGCCGCCTCGAAGCTCTTGAAGCGGATGCCGCAGAACGGCGTCCCGCCCGTGGTCGCCAGAGTCTGCCCGGCCGCCAGCGCGGCCGCGTCTTCGACGTCGTCGGGCACGCGGCCGTAGCCGTCTTCGAAGTCGATCCGCAGGTCCTCGATCGGCTCGGTGAGCAGCTTCGCCCGCACGCGCTCGTAGACGTCGGCATCGACGTCGAGGAGGTCGGCGTGCTCGATGAACACGCGCATCGCCTGCTTGCCCCAGTCGGCGACCAGGCGCGTCCGGTACTGCGACGCCGGGACGTACACGGTGTGCACCGGCTGCCGCCCCGGCCGCTCGCCCGGGTACGCCGCCGCGACGCGCGCGTCGGCCGAAGCCAGGCGCGCGTCGGCGGCGGTGTAGACGTCTTCGGGAAGACGCACCTACTTGATCCGCTCGTAGGCGGGCAGCGTCAGGAAGTCCGGGAACTCGTCGGCCAGCGCGACCTGCTCGAACAGCTCCACGGCCGGCTCCAGCAGCTCCGGCTTGAGCTCGCCCGCCAGCTCGCCGCGGACGTCGGCCAGCACCCCGCGCACCAGCTCCGACGTCACGACGTCGCCGGTGTCCAAAGTGGTCCCGTTCTTGACCCACTGCCAGACCTGCGACCGCGAGATCTCCGCCGTCGCCGCGTCCTCCATCAGGTTGTGGATGGCCGCCGCGCCGTTGCCGCCCAGCCAGGACGCGATGTAGCGGACGCCGACGTCGACCGCGGCACGCAGGCCCGCCGCCGTCGCGCCACCCGGCGTCGAAGCGACGTCCAGCAGCTGGTCGGCGGTGACGCTGACCTCGTCGCGGGTGCGCTCGAGCTGGTTCGGCTTGTCGCCGAGGACCTTGTCGAACTCCTCCTTGCAGAGGGCGACCATGCCCGGGTGCGCGACCCAGGAGCCGTCGAAGCCGTCGCCGGCCTCGCGGGACTTGTCCGCGTGGACCTTCTCGAAGGCGCCCTTGTTGACCTCGGGGTCCTTGCTCGGGATGAACGCGGCCATGCCGCCGATCGCGAACGCGCCGCGCTTGTGGCAGGTGCGCACGAGCAGCTCGGTGTAGGCCCGCATGAACGGCGCGGTCATGGTGACCGAGTTGCGGTCCGGCAGCACGAACTTCTCCCCCGCGTCGCGGAAGTACTTGATCACGCTGAACAGGTAGTCCCAGCGGCCCGCGTTGAGGCCGGAGGCGTGTTCGCGCAGCTCGTAGAGGATCTCCTCCATCTCGAACGCGGCCGGGATGGTCTCGATCAGCACGGTCGCGCGGACGGTGCCGTGCTCGATGCCGAGGGTCTTCTCGGCGTGGGTGAAGACGTCGTTCCAGAGCCGCGCTTCGAGGTGGCTCTCCATCTTCGGCAGGTAGTAGTACGGGCCCTTGCCGCGCTTGAGCAGCTCGGCCGCGTTGTGGAAGAAGTGCAGGCCGAAGTCGACCAGCGCGCCGACGCCCTCGCGGCCGCCGAAGGTCAGGTGGGCTTCGGGCAGGTGCCAACCGCGCGGGCGGACCACGATCGTGGCGTGCTCGACGTCGCCGGAGAGCGCGTAGCTCTTGCCGCCGCTCTCCAGCGTGATCGTCTCGCGGATGGCGTCGTACAGGTTGACCTGGCCGGACACGACGTTCGCCCAGTGCGGGGTGTTCGCGTCCTCGAGGTCGGCCAGCCACACCTTCGCGCCGGAGTTGAGCGCGTTGATGGTCATCTTGCGGTCGGTCGGCCCGGTGATCTCGACGCGGCGGTCCCGCAGCGCGGCGGGCGCACCGGCGACCTGCCAGTCTCCTTCGCGGATCTCCTTGGTCTCCGGCAGGAAGTCGAGCCTGCCGGTGGTCCGGGCCTCCTCGCGACGCTTGCTCCGCGCCTGGAGCAGCTGGTCGCGGCGGCCGGCGAAGGCGTCGTGGAGGCCGGCGAGGAACTCGAGCGCCTCCGGCGTGAGGATCTCGTCGCCGCGCTCGACCGGGTCGCCCAGCACCTGGACTTCAGAAGACATGGGGAAACACCTCGAGGGTTCGGATCTTTGGATAACGGCCCTACGGTTTTCTACCAGCCGGACTATAGTTTCTGCATAGCGGAAGCTCAACGCCGACGTAAGGAGGGCCACCGTGCCGGCGGAGAAGAACGGTCGCGACGGCGGCGTCCAGTCCCTGCAGCGCGCCTTCGAGCTGCTGGAACACCTCGCGGACACCGGTGGCGAGGCCAGCCTGTCCGAGCTGGCGACGCTGTCCGGGCTGCCGATGCCGACGATCCACCGGCTCATCCGCACGCTGGTCGACCTGGGGTACGTCCGGCAGAACACCAACCGCCGCTACGCGCTGGGCGCCCGGCTCATCCGGCTGGGCGAAAACGCGAGCATGCAGTTCGGCGCGTGGGCGCGGCCGCTGCTGGCGGAGCTGGTCGAGGAGGTCGGCGAGACGGCGAACCTGGCGGTCCTGGAGCGCGACGAAGTCGTGTACGTGGCCCAGGTGCCTTCGAAGCACTCGATGCGGATGTTCACCGAGGTCGGGCGGCGGCTGCTGCCGCACGGCACCGGCGTCGGCAAGGCGATGCTGGCCCACCTGCCGCTCGACGACGTGCGCGAACTGCTCTCGCGGACGGGCATGCCCGCCTACACCGAGCACACGTTCACCGACCCGGACGCGCTGGCCGTCGAGCTGTCGCGGATCGCTTCGCAGGGCTACGCGCTCGACGAAGCGGAGCAGGAGCTGGGCGTCCGGTGCGTCGCGGTGGCTGTCCCGGGCGCGCCGGTCCCGGCGGCGGTGTCGGTGTCGGGCCCGTCGGGGCGGCTGACCGCCGAGGCGGTGGCGCACATCGCCCCGGCGGTGCAGCGGGTGGCCGACGCGCTGGGCGCGAGCCTCTCCCAGGCCGCGGTCACGGTCTAGGCCAGCTCACCGACCAGCAGGTCCATGAGCAGGCCGTCGTGCCAGGTGCCGTCCGGCGCGCGTTCGTAGTCGCGCAGGACGCCGACCGGCCGGAATCCCACTTTCGTGTAGACCCGGATCGCGGCTTCGTTGGCCGCCGCCGGGTCGATGGTCAGCCGGTGGTGGCCGCGGGCGAACAGGTGCCGGGCGAGGGTGCGCAGGGCGTCGGTGCCGAGGCCCCGGCCGTGGAAGTCCGGGTGCACCCCGATGTCGATCCCGGCGTGGCGGTAGAGCGGGTCCAGCTCTTCGGAACTTTGGATCACCCCGACGGCGACGCCGTCGAGTTCGATGACGTAGCTGGCGAAGCCCTCCTCGACGGCGAAGAGGCCTTCGGTTTCCCGGTCCGGCTCGCCCCACCAGCGGGCGACTTCCGGGGTGCCCAGGATCTCGCGCACGCGAGCCCGGTCGGTTTCGGCGATCGGGCGCAGCAGGACCCGGTCGCCGTGGATGGTGGTCATGGCGGTTCCTCTCGTGACGGGCGACGGCTTGGCGGCGTCGGTCACGAGGAGGGGCACGCGCGGACGGGCGTCAACCGGGCATGTCCGGATTGTGCGCCGGTGCCCACCGCAAGTCACCCGAATATCGCGGTATCAAATCCCGGCGCCGGAGCCTGTCGCTCAGCTGGCTGGGGCAGACGGCGGGCGCCGCCTTCGTCGGACGGTTCGCCGAGCTGGCGGAACCGCAGGCAGGTCGTCGTGCCGCCGCCTCCGCCGCGGCGGCACGAGCTGGCGGCCTTGGACAACCGGCAGGGCCAGGCCGCGCCAGGCCGCGTCGAGCCCACGAGGACGCTCTGAAGCGAGGGCAGCCCGTTTACGACAGGCTCAGCGGCCGCCGGATCGGCTAGCCGAGCAGGGCGTCCACGAAGGCGCCCGGCTCGAAGGGGGCCAGGTCGTCCGGCCCCTCGCCGAGCCCGACGAGCTTCACCGGGACCCCCAGCTCCTTCTGGACCTGGAACACGATGCCGCCCTTGGCGGTGCCGTCCAGCTTGGTCAGCACGATGCCCGTCACGTCGATGACCTCGGCGAACACGCGGGCCTGCATCAGCCCGTTCTGGCCCGTCGTCGCGTCGAGGACCAGCAGCACCTCGTCGACCTTCGCCTGCTTCTCTACGACGCGCTTGACCTTGCCCAGCTCGTCCATCAGGCCCGTCTTCGTGTGCAGACGGCCCGCCGTGTCCACCAGGACCGCGTCGACCCCCGTGTCCACGCCGCGCTTGACCGCGTCGAACGCCACCGCCGCCGGGTCCGCGCCCTCCTTGCCGCGGACGACCTCCGCGCCCACGCGCTCGGCCCACGTCTGGAGCTGGTCGGCCGCCGCCGCGCGGAACGTGTCCGCCGCGCCCAGCACCACCGTCTTGTCCTGGGCCACCAGGACGCGGGCGAGCTTGCCCGTGGTCGTCGTCTTGCCCGTGCCGTTCACGCCAGCCACCAGGACCACCGCCGGCTGCTTCTTGCCGTCGACGATGTGCGGCAGCGCCCGCACCGCGCGCTCGCTGTCGGTCGACAGCTGCGCCGTCAGCACCTCGTGGAGCACTTCGCGCGCCTCGGCCGACGAGCGGATCGCGCGGCGGGACAGCTCGTCACGCAGGCGCTCGACGATCTGGTTCGTCGTCGCCGCGCCGAGGTCGGCCAGCAGGAGCGTGTCTTCGACGTCCTGCCAGGAGTCCTCGTCGAGGTCACCGGCGCCGAGCAGGCCCAGCAGGCTCGTCCCGAACACCGACCGCGACTTCGACAGCCGCCCGCGCAGCCGCTCCATGCGGCCCGACGCGGGTTCGATCTCCTCGACGTCCGGCGCCGGCGCGGGCTCGTCGGGCAGCTTGACGTCGGTGACCGTGCGCTGGGCCGAGTCGCGCGGAACCGCCGCGTCGTCGCCCACCGCGGGCTGGCCGTCGACCTCCGGCCGGTCTTCCACCGGGTGCTCGACTTCCGGGGCTTCGGCCGTGCCGCCGGGGGCGAGCGCGATGCCGCCGCTCGCCGCGTACGTGCCGCCCTTCGGTTTCTCCTCGACCTCGCGCTGGGCGTCCAGGCTGATCCGGCGCTTGCGCGCGACCAGCAGGCCGGTCACCAGCAGGGCGACCAGCACGACGACGGCGATGACCACGAACAGGAACCAGGTGCTCGACACGCGCCCATCCTTTCATCCGCGCCGTCCGGTCCCGGACACCCCGTCCGCACAGGCAATTCGTAACGACGTTGGTCCCGATTGGGCCAAGACTTCACCACGTGGGTTGCGTCACCCCGGGGCCTGCACTAAACCCCACCGGATGGGGACGCACGGCTTCCGCGTGATCGGGTTGCTTTCGGGCACGTCCGTCGACGGCATCGACGTGGCCGCCGCCGACTTGCACGCCGAGGACGACACGATCGTCCTGACGCCGCTGGGTGAGCTGGAGATCCCGTATCCCGAGCCGCTGCGCGAGCGCCTGCTCGCCGCCCTGCCGCCGAACCCCTGCACCGCGGGCGAGCTGACCCGGCTCGACACCGGCGTCGGCCAGGCGTTCGCCGACGCGGCCGTCCGCGGGGCCGGGGAACTGGCCGGCGGCACCGCGGACCTGGTCGCGTCGCTGGGCCAGACCGTCTACCACTGGGTCGAGGACGGCGAGGTCCGCGGCACGCTGCAGCTCGGCCAGCCCGCCTGGATCGCCGAGCGCACCGGGCTGCCGGTGCTCGCCGACCTGCGGGCCCGCGACGTCGCCGCGGGCGGGCACGGCGCGCCCCTGGCCGGCACGCTCGACCACCTGTGGCTGCGCGGCGTGGCCGAGGACACCGGCCGGCCGGTCGCCGCGCTGAACCTCGGCGGCATCGCGAACATCACCGTCGTCGCCGCGGGCGAACCCGCGATCGCCTACGACACCGGCCCCGCCAACGCCCTGCTCGACCTCGCGGCCCACCGCGTCACCGGGCGGCACAGCGACGTCGACGGGCGGCTCGCGCTCGCCGGGACGGTCCGCTCCGACCTGCTCGCCCGGCTGCTCGCCGACCCGTACTTCGCCGCCGCGCCGCCGAAGTCCACCGGCAAGGAGCACTTCAACGCGCCCTACCTCGACGCGGCGCTCGCCGGGCTCGAACCGGTCGAGCCCGCCGACCTGCTGGCGACGTTGACCGAGCTGACCGCGGTGACGGTCGCCGACCAGTGCCTGCGCCACGGTGTGACGACGGTGATCGCCTCCGGCGGCGGCGTCGCGAACCCGGCGGTGATGGCCGCGCTGGCCGGGCACCTGCCGTCGGTGGTCCTCAAGACCAGCGACGACCTCGGCCTGCCCGGAGCGGGCAAGGAGGCGTACCTGACCGCCCTGCTCGGCTGGCTCACCTGGTGCGGCGTGCCCGGTACGGTGCCGTCGGCCACCGGGGCCCGCGGGCCGCGCCTGCTCGGCGCGCTCGTCCCGGGCGCCGGGCCCCTGATCCTTCCCGCCCCGCTGGGGGGCACCGTGACGCGGTTGCGAGTCGCGGAGAAGGCCGGATGACAGTAGGAGATGTCCATGCGCGGTGTTGACCTCGCGATCATCGTGGTCTACCTGGCGGCGATGCCGCTGATAGGCGTGCTCGTCGGCCGGAAGCAACGGTCGGCGGCCGACTACTTCGTCGGCGAGCGCAGCCTGCCCTGGGGTGCGGTGATGCTGTCCGTGGTGGCCACGGAGACGTCGACCCTGACCGTGATCAGCACGCCCGGGCTCGTGTTCGGCAACGCGTTCCTGTTCCTGCAGCTGGCGTTCGGCTACATCATCGGCCGGACCGTCGCCGCGTTCGTGCTGCTGCCGCGGTACTTCCGCGGCAACCTCGTGAGCGCGTACGCGTTCCTCGGGAAGCGGTTCGGCTCGGGGCTGCAGGGCACGGCGTCGGTGACGTTCGTGATCACCCGGCTGCTCGCCGAGGGCGTGCGCCTGTTCGCCGGCGCGATCCCGATCAAGGTGATCCTGGGCCACTACAACATCCACCTGGACTACTGGGTGATCGTGGTGATCCTGACCGCGCTGACGTTGATCTACGCCTACATCGGCGGGATCAAGGCGGTCGTCTGGGTCGACGTCATCCAGCTGTCGCTCTACCTGGGCGGCGCGGCGGTGGCCGCGATCGTGCTGCTGAACAAGCTGCCGGGTGACTGGGCGTCGCAGGCGTCGGCGGACGGCAAGTTCATGCTCGTCGACTTCACGAAGAACCTGCTGACCAGCCCGTACGCGTTCGTCACGGCGGTGCTCGGCGGCGCGGCGCTGTCGATGGCTTCGCACGGCGCGGACCAGCTGATCGCGCAGCGGCTGATGGCCACGCGCAGCCTGCGCGACGGCCAGAAGGCGCTGATCGGCAGCGGGATCATCGTCACGATCCAGTTCGCGCTGTTCCTGCTGGTCGGGGCGATGCTGTGGGTGTTCAACGGCCGCAAGTCGGTGGCGCAGCTGGGCCTGCAGAGCCCGGACGACGTGTTCTCGCGGTTCATCATCGACGACCTGCCCGTCGGCGTCTCGGGGCTGCTCATCGCCGGTGTCCTCGCCTCGACCATGGGCGCGCTGGCCTCGGCGCTCAACGCGCTGTCGACGTCCACGGTGGCCGATCTCTACCAGCGGTTCACCAAGCGCTCGCCCGAGGATTCGAAGCTGCTGCGGCACGGTCGCATGTGGACACTGATCTGGGCCGTGGTGTTCGCGGTGTTCGCGTCGCTGTTCTCCACCACGAAGAACTCGGTCATCGAGACTCGGGCTGGCGATCACCGGCTACACCTACGGCGCGCTGCTCGGCTCGTTCCTGCTGGGCCTGCTGATCAAGAAGGCGCGGCAGGCGGACGCGGTCATCGCGTTCGTCACGACGGTCGTGGTGATGGCGTTCGTCATCCTCGGGGTGAAGTTCAGCGCGAAGACCGGCTCGCTGATCGGCGTCGACTTCAGCAAGGCGGCCGGGGACAAGGTCGCGCTGGCCTACCCCTGGTACACGCTGCTGGGGGTGGTGATCACGCTGGTCGTCGGCGGGCTGCTTTCGCTGCGGCACCGGACGCCGGACCCGAAGGCGGCCGAAGCCGAAGAGGCGCCGCCGGCCGAGGAGGTCACCGCCGCCTGATCCGTCTGAACCGTTTCCGGCGGGCGCCCGTGTCGGGTTGCGGGAGCCCGCCGAGAAGCGGCGGGAGGACAGCGAAGGTGGACTTCATGAAGCGGATGACGGTGGCGCTCGCGATCGGTGCCCTGTTCCTGGGCGGCGCGGCGACGGCTTCGGCCACCCCGGCACCGGCGAAGGTGCCCGACGCGATCAAGGTCCCGGACGGCAACCGGCCGCTGGCTTCGTACCCCGCCGAAGGCGTGCAGATCTACGGGTGCACCGCGGGCGCGTGGACGTTGCTCCAGCCCGCCGCGGTGCTGACCCGGCACGGCAAGCCGGTGGCGCTGCACAGCAAGGGTCCGGTGTGGACGTCCGTTGTGGACGGAAGCACGGTCGGCGCGGCGGCGGTGGCCAATTCGCCGCGGGAGGGCGCGATCCCGGAACTGCTGCTCAAGGCGAACCTCAACACCGGCGACGGCGTCTTCGGCAAGGTGACCTACATCCAGCGCCTCCACACACGCGGCGGCGTGGCCCCGGCGGGGAGGTGCGCGGACGGCGCGCAGACGGCGGTGCCCTACTCGGCGGACTACGCCTTCTGGGTAGCGGGCTGACAAGCGCCCCAATGCGGCCTTCGGTGCGTTGAATGGGCGCTGCGGCGCGAAGCGCCTCCGTTGAGGGTGGCGGTGGGGGCATGGGAGGAGCACCGAAGGCCGCCTTGGGTGCGTCGGACGCAACCAAGGCCACCTTGGGGCGCTTTCCCGTAACCTGGGCGCCGGAGGGGATCACATGGGGTTCTTCATCGGCATCGGCGTGGTGCTCGTCGTGGTCATCGCCGTCGCGCTGGTCATGGACCGCGCCGACCGGAAGCGGAGCGTGAAGCGCGGCTTCATCACCCCGCGCGGCCGCCGGGCCCGGATCGACGACGGACGCTGGGTCGGCAACGACCTCGCCACGTTCGACCCCCGGGCGCGACCCGACGAGCGCGCGCCGCGGGAAGACGAGATGTGACGGGTCAGCTGACCGGGACCGGCTCTTCCTCGCTGGTGCGCAGGCGCTGCGAGATCACCTTCGTGATGCCGTCGCCCTGCATGCTCACGCCGTAGAGCGCGTCGGCGATCTCCATCGTCGGCTTCTGGTGGGTGATGATGATCAGCTGCGACGAGTCGCGCAGCTGCTCCAGCAGCCCGATCAGCCGGCGCATGTTCGTGTCGTCCAGCGCCGCCTCGACCTCGTCCATCACGTAGAAGGGTGAGGGGCGGGCGCGGAAGATCGCGACCAGCATGCCCACCGCCACCAGCGACTTCTCGCCACCGGAGAGCAGCGACAGCCGCTTGACCTTCTTGCCCGGCGGGCGCGCCTCGACGTCGACGCCGGTGCTGAGCAGGTCGTCCGGCTCGGTGAGGACCATCCGGCCTTCGCCGCCGGGGAAGAGCACGCCGAACACCGTCTCGAACTCGCGCGAGACGTCCGCGTACGCCGAGGCGAAGACCTCGAGGATCTTCTCGTCGACCTGCTTGATGACGGCTTCGAGGTCCTTGCGGGTGTCCTTGAGGTCCTCCAGCTGGGTGGAGAGGAACTTGTACCGCTCCTCCAGCGCCGCGAACTCCTCCAGCGCGAGGGGGTTCACCTTGCCCAGCAACGACAAGTCCTTCTCGGCGCGCTTGGCGCGGCGGGCCTGGGTGTCGCGGTCGTACGGCATCGGCGGCGGCGGGGTGACGTCCTCGCCGCGGTCCTTGGCCGCCTCGTACTCGGCCATCTCGCCCGCGCTCGGCGGGACCGGGACGTCCGGGCCGTACTCCTGCACCAGATCGTTGAGCCCGATGCCGAAGTCCTCGGCGATCTTGGCTTCCAGCGTCTCCAGCCGCAGGCGCTGCTCGGCGCGCAGGACCTCGTCGCGGTGCACGGCGTCGGTCAGCTTCTCCAGCTCGCCGGTCAGCTCGCGGACCTTGGCGCGGACGCCGGTCAGCGCCTGCTCGCGGGTCTGGCGGCGGGCCTGGACCTCGTCGCGCTCCTGCGCCGCGCGCTGGACCGAGTGCTCGATGCGCTCCAGCGCGATCTCGCCGCCGTTGACGACGGCGTTGGCGATCTCGGCGCCGCGCTTGCGGGCCGCGGCGGCGCGCTCGGCGCGTTCGCGGGCCTGCTGCTCGGCGTGCGCGGCGCGGCGGAGCCCTTCGGCCTTGCCCGCGATGCTGCGCGCCCGCTCTTCGGCGGTGCGCTGCGCGAGCCGCGCCTCCATCTCCTCCTGCCGGACGACGGCCAGCTCCTCGACGGCCTGGTCGCGCTCGGCGGTGTCCGGGTCGTCCTCGACCGGCTGCTCGGCGACGGCGGCGAGCCGCTCCTCCAGCTCGGCGAGCTGGGCCAGCGCCTGCACGCGGCTCTGCTCGACCTTCGCGCGCTGCCCGGACAGCCGTTCGACCTCGGCCTGTGCCTGGCGGGCGGCCTGCTGCAGCCGGTTGAGCCGCTCCGACGAGCGGGCCTTGCGGACCTTCGCCTCGCCGAGGGCGTCCTTGGCCTGCGACACCTCTTCGCGGCGCGCCTGCTGCTCGGCGCGGGCGCCTTCCAGCTCGGCCGCGTACCGCTCCAGCGAGCGCTCGGCCAGGCGGAGCCGCTCGGCCGCCTCGTCGACGGCGGCCTGGACCTCGATCACGCTCTCGCGCTTGCCGGAACCGCCGATCGCCCAGCGGGTGCCGAAGACGTCGCCCTCGGCGGTGACCGCCCGGACGTCCGGGTGCGCCGCGACGAGGTGCCGCGCCGAGTCGAGGTCGCGGACGATCGCGAGCTTGTCGAGGGCCTGCTCGACGGCGGCCCGCAGCTGCGGCGGCGCCGTGACGACCTCGCGGGCCCATCGCGCGCCTTCCGGCAACGAGGGCCAGGAGTACGTGTCCACAGTGGACTCCGGGCCGCCGAGCAGGATGCCCGCGCGGCCGGAATCGGTGTCCTTCAAGTACTTCAGCGCCCGCAGCGCTTCTTCGCCGCCCGAGACCGCGACCGCGTCGGCCACCGGGCCGAGCGCCGCGGCCAGCGCGACCTCGTGGCCCGGCTCGACGGTCAGCAGCGCGGCGACCGAGCCGAGCAGGCCCGGCAGCTCGTGGGACGCGCCGAGCAGGGCGCCCGCGCCGTCCTTGCGCTTGAGCCCCATGGACAGCGCCTCGACGCGCGCCTTCTCCGATGCGATCTCGCGCTCGGCCGCGCGCTCGGCCTTGACCAGCTCTTCGACGCGCGCCTTGGCCGCGTTGTTGGCTTCGACGGCGCGGTCGTGACGGTCCATCAGCCCGGCGTCGTCGGATTCCTCCGCGCCGCCCTCGGCCTTGGCCATTTCCAGTTCTTCGACGGCGATCTCGGCGCGCTCGGCGGCTTCTTCGAGGGAGACGCTGAGGCGGTCGATTTCGTCGGACGTGGCGCCGTTCTTGCTGCGCAGGGCCTCGACCTGGCCGGTCAGCTTGGCCATGCCCTCGCGGCGGTCGGCGATGGCGCGGACGGCGGCCCAGTGCGCGCGTTCGGCGGCCTGGACGCGCTGTTCGAGGTCTTCGCGGCGCAGCACGGTCTGGGCGAGCAGCTCCCGGGCCTCCATGACGGCCTCGTTGAGCTCCTCTTCCTGCTCGGCGACGCGCTCGGCTTCCTCCAGGAGCTCTTCCGGGTCGCGGCCGCCGGTCGACGTCGAGACGTCGGCCGACAGGTGCCGCTGACGCTCGATGGCGAGCCGGACGGTGCCGCGGAGGCGTTCGGCCAGCGCGGAGAGCTTGTACCAGGTCTCCTGGGCGGTCTGCAGCAGCGGCGCGTCCTCGGCGAGCGAGGCCTCCAGCTCGGTCTCTTCGGCGGAGACGATCTCGAGGGTCTGCTCGACCTCGGCGCGGCGCGCGCGGGCCGTCTTTTCGTCGGCCTCCTCGCGGGCGATCGCCTCGCGCTGGGTGACGAGGTCGTCGGCGAGCAGGCGGAGGCGGGCGTCGCGCAGCTCGGACTGCACCGACTGCGCCTTGCGGGCGATCTCGGCCTGCTTGCCCAGCGGCTTGAGCTGGCGGCGCAGCTCGGTGGTGAGGTCGCCGAGGCGGTCGAGGTTGCCCTGCATGTTGGCCAGCTTGCGCAGGGTCTGTTCCTTGCGCTTGCGGTGCTTGAGGACGCCGGCGGCCTCCTCGATGAAGGCGCGGCGCTCTTCGGGCTTGGACTCGAGGATCGCCGAGAGCTGGCCCTGCCCGACGATGACGTGCATCTCACGGCCGATACCGGAGTCCGACAGCAGTTCCTGGACGTCCATCAGGCGGCAGCGGTCGCCGTTGATCTCGTACTCGCTCGCGCCGTCGCGGAACATCCGGCGGGTGATCGACACCTCGGAGTACTCGATGGGGAGCGCGCCGTCGGCGTTGTCGATGGTGAGGGTGACCTCGGCGCGGCCGAGCGGGGCGCGGCCCGCGGTGCCGGCGAAGATGACGTCCTCCATCTTGCCGCCGCGCAGGTCCTTCGCGCCCTGGGTGCCCATGACCCAGCGCAGCGCGTCCAGCACGTTGGACTTGCCCGAGCCGTTCGGCCCGACCACGCAGGTGATGCCCGGCTCGAAGCGCAGCGTGGTGGCCGAGGCGAAGGACTTGAAGCCCTTGAGCGTCAGGCTTTTCAGGTGCACGTGGTGCTGACCCCTCTGGCCGCTAAAACTGGCGTTTCAATCGTCCCAGGCTACCTGGGGGCCTCCGGGGACCGCCGGACGCGCCCCCTCCTCGGCGCGCCCTAGCACAGGCGACGTCGTCCCGGCAACCTCATGAGTCCCACGCGTCACCGCTCGACGAAGCCGGTGAGTCCCCCTTTCGGGTCGGACCAGCGCTCGGCGACGTGCTCCACACGACCGGGTGATTCCCCCGACCGCAACGCGGCCAACAACCGCTCACAGTGGTCTCGGCTACCCTCCGCTATGACCTCGACACGGCCGTCGGCCAGATTGCCGGCGCTGCCGACCAGGCCCAGTTCGAGCGCCCGGCTGCGCGTCCACCAGCGGAAACCGACCCCCTGCACCCGGCCGCGGACCCACGCCGTCAGCCGCGTGTTCGTTTGTTCCTCACCCACGCGTTTTCTCCCTTCCGGGTCAACCGACCGCGCACAGTAACGGATCAAGGCCACTACCTGGGCGAATACCCGCACGCCGGTGATAACCTCCCCGCCGAGGTCGCTCCCCCGCCGCGGGCGGCACGCCCCGAGTCACGACCTCGACCGCGCCTCCCCGCCATCCCCAAGGAGAGCCTGTATGCCCCGCCCCGACGGGATCACCAGGATCGACACCGCGCCGCCCAAGAGCAGCAAACCGAACCGCACCGGGTACGTCGTGCTCGGGGTCGCCGGGCTGGTGGTCGCCACGGCGTTCGCCGCCGTCGCCG
Source organism: Amycolatopsis nalaikhensis (assembly GCF_030264295.1). Taxonomy (GTDB): domain Bacteria; phylum Actinomycetota; class Actinomycetes; order Mycobacteriales; family Pseudonocardiaceae; genus Amycolatopsis; species Amycolatopsis nalaikhensis. The sequence goes on from NZ_CP127173.1 coordinate 255,504, forward strand.
AGCTCGCCGGGCCCGACCCCGCGAGCACCGCGGGCGGCACCGGCGGGACGGGCGGCCAGGGCACCTCCCAGGCCGGCCTGCAGACGCTGCCGAGCACCCCGACGAGCGGGCCGTCGACCGTCGGCGCCCCGACGTCGGAGTCGTCGGCCACGTCCTCGGCCCCGCCGAGCACGGTGGTGTCGGTGAGCCCGGACGGCAAGACCACGACGACGGTGGTCACCCAGGCCCCACCGCCCCCACCGCGCAGCGACACGGGCGGCAACCCGCCCCCGCAGACGACGCCCACCCAGAAGCCGCCGACGAGCACACCGAAGCCGCCGACGAGCACACCGCCGACCACGACTCCCCCGCCGGAGACCACGCCGACGACGCCGACGACCCCGACCGGCGGCGGCTCCAGCTCCGCGGGCGCCCCGTCGGCCTCGACGACCGGCACCAGCCCGACCCCGTAGACCCAAGCGCCCCAAGGCGGCCTTGGTTGCGTCTCACGCACCGAAGGCCGCCTTGGTTGCGTTGAATGGGCACTGCGGCGCGAAGCGCCTCCGTTGAGGGTGGCGGTGGGGGCATGGGCGGAGCACCGAAGGCCACATTGGGGCGCGTCCAACGCACCGAACGCCACATTGGGTGCGTCCAACGCACCCAACGCCACATTGGGGCGCTCGGGCCGGTCAGTCCAAGACCGCCGCCGTCACCGCGGCGCGGAGGAACTCGCCGTAGCGCTGTGGGCTCCAGCCGCGCTCCTGGCACAGCAGCTCGTACTGCTCCGGCCCGTGGTACGTCCACAACACGTCGCGGACGTCCTCGGCCGACAACCCCGCGCGGACCTCTCCCGTGTCCAGCAGGTCGGCCGAAAAGTACGTCATCGCCGTGAGCGTCTCCGCGCGCATCTGGGCCCACACCTCGGCCGCCGCGGGGTCGGCCGCCGCCGCGTCGCGGGCCAGGAGCTGGACCGGGAACACCGCCGGGCCCACCCCCGCCAGGTGGGCGAAGTACATCTCGATCTTGCGGGCCGCCGACGGTTCCGCCTGGATCGCCGCGATGAAGTCGCGGTCGGCGATCGGGACGTCCTCGTCGTCGCCCGCGACCGTCACGTCGAAGACCGCCTTGAGCAGCGTCGCCTTGTTCGCGAACGCCTTGTACACCGTCTGCACCGAAACGCCCGCCGTCTTCGCGACCTCGGGCATCGCCGTGCCCGCGTACCCCTTCTCGCGGAAGAGCCCCGACGCCGCGGTCAGGATGCGGCGGCGGTTCTCGCGTGCCTGTTCCGCGCGCCGCGAAGTGTCATAACGCCGCTTGACAGGGCCGGTCATTTAGGTAGAGACTCCTCTATCGAATAGACGTCCATCTATCATGACACCCTGAGGGGGCGTTGACCATGATGGGACAAGCCACCACCGCCGCCGTCACCGCCGCGCGGGACATCGCTCCGGAACTGAGCGCCCGCGCCGTGGAAGCCGAACAGCTCCAGACCCTGCCCCGCGACCTCGTCGAGCGGGCCCGGGAAGCCGGGCTCTTCCGGCTGGCGACGCCCCGCGCGCTCGGCGGGCTGGAGCTGCCGCCCGCCGAAATCGTCGAGGTGGTCGAAGAACTCTCGCGCGCCGACGGCTCCGCGGGCTGGACCATCACCATCGGCAACGGCTCGGCGTTCCTCGCCTGGCTCGACCCGGCCGTCGCCGCGGACCTCGTCAAGGGCGTCCCGGACCCGATCGGCGGCGGCGTCTTCGCCCCGATGGGACGCCTCACCCCCGACGGCGAGGGGAAGTTCGGGCTCACCGGCCGCTGGGCGTTCTGCAGCGGCAGCCCGCACTCGGACCTCTTCTTCAACGGCGCCATGGTGTTCGACGGCACCGCGCCCCGGATGGTGCCGGGCCGCGGGCCGGACTGGCGGCTGGCCGTCGTCCCCGCCGCGCAGGTGCGGGTGCTCGACAACTGGGACGTCACCGGCCTGCGCGGCACCGGCAGCCACGACGTCACCGTCGAAGCCGTCGTCCGCGAGGAGCACACCGTCTCGCCGTTCACCGAACCGGCGCGCCACGACGGGCCGTTGTGGCGGTTCCCGTTCTTCACCTTCGTCGGCACGCTGATGGCCGGCGTCCCGCTCGGCATCGCGCGCCGCGCGCTCGACGAGTTCACCGCGTTCGCCCCGGCCAAGATCCGCCCGCCGGGGCCCGGCCCGATCGCCGAGGACGGCGACGTCCAGATCGCGCTGACCCGCGCCGAGGGACGGCTGCGCTCGGCCCGTTCGTTCGTCTTCGACGCCCTCGGCGACCTCTGGGCGACCGCGCAGGCGGGTGACGTCCCGGACGTCAAGCAGCGCGGGCAGTTCCTGCTGGCGACACAGCAGGCGATGCGTGCTTCGCTGAGCGCGGTCAACATCGCGTTCGGCTTCGCGGGCGCGGGCGCACTGCACGCCGACCAGCCGGTACAGCGCTGCTTCCGAGACGTCCACGCGGCTTCCCAGCACATCTACTTCTCCGCGGCGGCCTCCAAGCGCTACGCGAAGCTCCGGTTCGGAATCGACCAGCCGACCTTCTGGTTCTAGGCGGCACTTTCACGTGAAAGTGCCGCTCAGACCTCGAAGCGGTAGCCCATGCCCGGTTCGGTGAGCAGGTGCCGGGGCCGCGACGGCTCCGGCTCCAGCTTGCGCCGCAGCTGGGCCAGGTACACGCGCAGGTAGTGGGACTCCGTCTCGTACGACGGCCCCCACACCTCGTGCAGCAGCTGCTTCTGCGCGACCAGCCGCCCGCGGTTGCGCACCAGCAGCTCCAGCACGCCCCACTCGGTCTTCGTCAGGTGGACCTCGACGCCGTCGGCGCGGCGGACCTTCTTCGCCGCCAGGTCGACGCTGAACGACGCCGTGTCCACCACCGCCTCCGGGCCGTCGGCGCCGGCGACGGCCGAGCGGCGCACCGCCGCGCGCAGGCGGGCCAGCAGCTCGTCCATCCCGAACGGCTTGGTGACGTAGTCGTCGGCCCCCGCGTCGAGGGCCTCGACCTTGTCGGCCGAGTCGCCGCGGGCGGACAGCACGATGATCGGCACCGTCGTCCAGCCGCGCAGGCCCGCGATCACCTCGGTGCCGTCGAGGTCGGGCAGCCCGAGGTCGAGCACGACGACGTCGGGCTTCGTCTCGGCGACGGCTTTCAACGCGGCCGTGCCGTCGTGCGCGGTGATCACCTTGTAGCCGCGGGCGCTGAGGTTGATCCGCAGTGCCCGCACGATCTGCGGCTCGTCGTCCACCACCAGCACGGTGGCGCCCGGGTCGCTCATCGCACCCCCTCTTCTTCGAGCTCGACGCTGAAAGCCGGGAGCGAGACCACGATCGTGAGCCCACCGCCCGGGGTGTCCTCGGCGCGGATGGTGCCGCCCATCGCCTCGGTGAACCCCTTCGCCACCGAGAGTCCCAGCCCGACGCCGGGCGTGGTGTCCCGGTCGCCGCCGAGGCGCTGGAACGGCGCGAACGCCGAGTCCGCCGCGCCCTTGCGCAACCCTTTGCCGTGGTCGACGATCCGCAGCTCGACCTGCCCGGAGTGGGTGGAAGCCCGCGCGGACACCGGGGCGCCGCCGTGGCGCAGGGCGTTGTCCAGCACGTTCGCCACCACGCGTTCCAGCAGCCCCGGGTCGGCGAGCACCGACGGCAGCTGGTCGTCGACCGCGACCCGCACCGCCGCCGAGCCGTCCACAGTGGACAACGCGTGCGCGACGACCTCGTCGTAGCCGACCGGGCGCAGGTGCGGTTTGACCGCCCCGGTGGCCAGCCGGGAGGAGTCCAGCAGGTTGTCGATCAGCCCGGCGAGCCGGTCGGCCGACAGCTCGATGGCCTCCATCAGCTCCGCGGTGTCCTCTTCGGACAGCCGCAGGTCGGGCGCGCGCAGGCTGCCGATCGACGCCTTGATCGAGGTCAGCGGGGTGCGCAGGTCGTGGCCGACGGCCGAGAGCAACGTCGTGCGCAGCTCGGTCGCCTCGGCCTTGCGCTCGGCGCGGGCCGCGGCGGCGGCCGTCCGCTGCTGCCGCAGGGCCAGAAGGGCCTGCCCGGCCACGGCTTCCAGCACCCGCCGGTCGGCCGCGCGCAGGGCGCGCCCGCGCAGGGTCAGGTGCACGTCGGCGGTGACGGCGATGTCGGCGTCGGCCTCGTCCGGGTCGGCGCACGGGTGCTCCCCCACGGTCGCGACCCGGTGCCAGCTCCCGTCCCGCTTCTCCAGCAGGGTCACCGAAGTCAGCGCGAAGTTCTCGCGGACCTTCGCCAGCAGCCGCTCGATCGGGTTCGCGTGGGTCAGCACGGTCTTGGCGTAGGACGCGAGCAACGCCGCTTCCGTCCGGGCCCGCGCCGCCTGGGTGGCCCGCCGCGCGGCCTGGTCGACGACCAGGGCGACGAGCACGGCGACCACGACCATCGCGATCAGCGTCACGAGGTTCTGCGGCGTGTGCACGGTGAGCGTGTACAGCGGCGGGGTGAAGAAGAAGTTCAGCAGCCCGGCGCCGAGAACGGCCGCGGCCAGGGCCGGGCCGAGCCCGCCGACCAGCGCGACGACCACCGTGGCCAGCACGTAGGCGATGACGTCGGTGGCGAAGTCGAGCCCGGCCGGCACGGTGTAGCCGACGACGGTGACCAGCACCGGCAGCAGCAGGCTCAGCACCCAGCCCGCGACCAGCCGCGAGAACCCGAGCGGGCTCGCGGCGAGCCGGGCCCGCAGGCGGCCGCCCGCCTCGGCGTGGGTGACCATGTGCACGTCGATCGGGCCCGACCGGCGGACCACCGACGCGCCGATGCCCTCGTCGAACAGCCGCGCCACGCGGGAGCGCCGCGAAGTGCCGATCACCAGCTGCGTCGCGTTGACGCCGCGGGCGAAGTCCAGCAGCGCGGTCGGCACGTCGTCGCCGACGACCGTGTGGAAGGTCGCCCCGACCTCTTCGGCCACCGTCCGGCAGCGGGCGATCGCGGCCGGCCCGGGCCCGGCGAGCCCGTCACCGCGCAGGATGTGCACGACCTGCAGTTCGGCGCCGGCGCGCGTGGCGATGCGGCTGGCGCGGCGGATGAGCGTCTCGCTCTCCGGGCCGCCGGTCACCGAGACGACGACGCGCTCGCGCGCCTCCCAGGTGTCGGTGATCCGCTGCTCGGCGCGGTAGCGCTGCAGGGCGACGTCGACCTGGTCGGCCACCCACAGCAGCGCCAGCTCGCGCAGCGCGGTGAGGTTGCCGGGCCGGAAGTAGTTGCCGAGCGCGGCGTCGATGCGTTCGGCCGGGTAGACGTTGCCGTGCGCGAGCCGCCGCCGCAGCGCCTCCGGCGTGATGTCGACCAGCTCGAGCTGTTCGGCGCGGCGGACGACCTCGTCCGGCACGGTTTCCTGCTGGGTGACGCCGGTGATCCGCTCGACGACGTCGTTGAGGCTCTGGAGGTGCTGCACGTTGACCGTGGACAGCACGTCGATCCCGGCTTCGAGGAGTTCCTCGACGTCCTGCCAGCGCTTGGCGTTGCGCGAGCCCGGCACGTTGGTGTGCGCGAGCTCGTCGACGACGGCGACCTCCGGCGCGCGGGCCAGGACGGCGTCGACGTCCATCTCCTCGAAGGCGCGGTCGCGGTGCTCGGCGTGCCGCCGCGGGACGACCTCGAGGCCGTCGAGCAGCGCGGCGGTCTTCTCCCGGCCGTGCGTCTCGACGAGCCCGATGACGACGTCGGTGCCGCGGTCCAGGCGCCGCCGCGCTTCGCCGAGCATGGCGAAGGTCTTGCCGACGCCCGGGGCCGCGCCGAGGTAGATCCTCAGCTCCCCTCGGCGCGGCCGGTTCTCCGTGGTCACGGTGTCAGTGTGCCCCTCCGGCCGCGGCGCGCACGGCCAAGTTGAGCGGGAGCACAGTCACCCCGGGGACGCCGATCCCCGCACCGCTCGTGTTCTGCGCGATGAGCTGCTTCACCCGGTCGAGCGGCAGGCCGGTGTTCTTCGCGACGCGCGCGGCCTGGAGGTCGGCGTAGGCCACGCTGATGTCCGGGTCGAGCCCCGAGGCCGACGCGGTCACGGCGTCCGGCGGCACCTGATCGGGCGTCACGCCTTCACGCTCGGCGATCGCGGCCTTGCGCTCCTCGATGGTCTTCACGAGGTCTTCGTTGTACGGCCCCTTGTTGGACGCGCCGGAGGGCAGGCCGGGGCCGACCGCTGTGGGGCGGGTGTGGAACCACGGGTCGTGCTCGGGGTCGGCGGGCACCGGGTCGACGCCGATGAGCGACGACCCGACGGCTTGGCCGTCCCGCGTGACGATCGACCCCTCGGCATTCGACTCCAGCCCGGGGATCCGGGCCACCGCCCACACCGCGAGGGGGTAGAGGACCCCGAGCAGGACGGTCATGACGAGCAGGACGCGCAGCCCGGCCCAGGTCTGCTTGACGAGCGTGTGCACTTCGCTTCACCCGATTCCGGGGATGAGACGGACGAGCAGGTCGATCAGCCAGATCCCGAGGAAGGGGCTGACGATCCCGCCGAGGCCGTAGACGAGCAGGTTGCGGCGCAGCAGGGCCGAGGCCGACGACGGCTTGTACCGCACGCCGCGCAGGGCCAGGGGGATGAGCACGACGATGATCAGCGCGTTGAAGATGACCGCGGAGAGGATCGCCGACTTCGGGGTGGCCAGGTGCATGATGTTCAGCCCGCCGAGCTGGGCGTAGATGCCGGTGAACATCGCGGGCAGGATCGCGAAGTACTTCGCCAGGTCGTTGGCGACGCTGAACGTCGTCAGCGCGCCGCGGGTGATCAGCAGCTGCTTGCCGATCTCCACGATCTCGATCAGCTTCGTCGGGTCGCTGTCGAGGTCGACCATGTTCCCGGCTTCCTTGGCGGCCGAGGTGCCGGTGTTCATCGCGACGCCGACATCGGCCTGCGCGAGCGCGGGCGCGTCGTTGGTGCCGTCGCCGGTCATCGCGACCAACCGCCCGCCTTCCTGCTCCCGCTTGATGAGCGCCATCTTGTCTTCGGGCTTGGCTTCGGCGAGGAAGTCGTCGACGCCCGCGTCCGCGGCGATGGCCTTCGCGGTGAGCGGGTTGTCGCCGGTGATCATCACCGTCTTGATGCCCATCGCGCGCAGCTCTTCGAAACGCTCTTTCATGCCCGGCTTGACGACGTCGGACAGCCGGATCACGCCGCGCACCACGGTGTCCTCGGCGACGACCAGCGGCGTGCCGCCCTGGGCGCTGATCTCGTCGACCACGCGCTCGGTCTCGTCCGGGAACTCCCCGCCGTTCTCGCGCACCCACGCGCGGACGGCACTCGCCGCGCCCTTGCGGATCCGCCTGGTCCCGACGTCCAGGCCGCTCATCCGGGTCTGCGCGGTGAACGGGACGAACTCGCCGCGCTCGTCCTGGGCCGCGTAGTCCTCGGTGAGTTCGACGACGCTGCGGCCTTCGGGGGTCTCGTCGGCCAGGCTGGCCAGCCTCGCGGCCCGCGCCAGTTCGTCCGAAGTGGACGAACCGACCGGGATCAGCTCGGTGGCCCGGCGGTTGCCGAAGGTGATGGTGCCGGTCTTGTCGAGCAGCAGCGTCGAGACGTCGCCCGCGGCCTCCACCGCGCGGCCGCTGGTCGCCAGCACGTTGCGCTGCACGAGCCGGTCCATCCCGGCGATGCCGATGGCGCTCAGCAGCGCGCCGATCGTCGTCGGGATCAGGCACACGAGCAAGGCCGTCAGCACGATCACGGACTGCTCGGAGCCGGAGTAGCGGGCCATCGGCTGCAGCGCGACGACGGCGAGCAGGAAGATGATCGTCAGCGTCGAGAGCAGGATGGTCAGCGCGATCTCGTTCGGCGTCTTCTGCCGCGAAGCGCCTTCCACCAAGGCGATCATACGGTCCACAAAGGACTCACCCGGCTTGGTCGTGACGCGCACGACGATCCGGTCGCTCAGCACGGTCGTGCCGCCGGTGACGGCGCTGCGGTCGCCGCCGGACTCCCGGATGACCGGGGCCGACTCGCCGGTGATGGCCGACTCGTCGACGGTCGCGATGCCCTCGACGACGTCGCCGTCGCCCGGGATCACCTGGCCCGCCTCGACGACGACCAGGTCGCCGACGCGCAGGTCCACCCCGGGTACCTGCTCCTCGACGCCGGTTTCGGTGAGGCGCCGGGCGACGGTCTCCTTCTTCGCCCGCCGCAGGCTTTCCGCCTGCGCCTTGCCGCGGCCTTCGGCGACGGCCTCGGCGAGGTTCGCGAAGACCACGGTGAACCAGAGCCAGCCGGCGATCAGGATGGTGAACACGCTCGGGTCGGTGACCGCGAAGACCGTGGTCAGCGCGGAGCCGACCCAGACGACGAACATCACCGGGTTGCCGAGCTGGTGCTTCGGGTGGAGCTTCCGGAGGGCCTCCGGAAGCGACGTCCAGAGCTGGCGCGGGCTGAACACCCCGGCGCCGACGCGGCCGGGTCGCCCGACCGGAACCGCCGGACTCCGTTCCTGGGTGAGGGTCATGCGAGTGCCTCCGCGATGGGCCCGAGCGCGAGCGCCGGGATGAACGTGAGGGCCGCGACGAGCACCACCGTGCCGGTGAGCATGGTGGCGAACAGCGGCCCGGTGGTGGGCAGCGTGCCCGCGGTTTCGGGCACCTTCCGTTGCGCGGCCAGGGAACCGGCCAGGCACAGCACGGCGAGGATCGGCACGAACCGGCCGATCAGCATGGCGACGGCGAACGACGACTGGAACCAGTCACTCGTCGCGGTCAGCCCGCCGAACGCGCTGCCGTTGTTGTTGCCGGTCGACGCGTAGCCGTAGAGGACCTCGGACAGGCCGTGCGCGCCCGGGTTGCCCAGCGCGCCCGCCGTGCCCGGCAGCAGCAGGGCGATGCCGGAGCCGAGGAGCACCACCGTCGGCATCGCCAGCATGGCGATCGCCGCGCAGGTGACCTCGCGCTTGCCGAGCTTCTTGCCCAGGTACTCCGGCGTGCGCCCGACCATCAGCCCGGCCAGGAACATCGCGATGACGGCGAGGACGAGGATCCCGTAGAGGCCGGTGCCGACGCCGCCCGGCGAGATCTCGCCGTAGAGCATGTTCAGCAGCGGTCCCCCGCCGCCGAGGCCGGAAAGGCTGTCGTGGGCGCCGTTCACCGCGCCGGTCGACGTGCCCGTGGTCGTGTCGGCGAACAGCGACGTCAGGCCGATGCCGAACCGCTGTTCCTTGCCCTCCATGCTCGCGCCGGCGGCCAGCGCGGCCGGGTTGCTCGCGTGGGCTTCGGAAAGCCAGATGATCGCCAGCGAAGCCGCCCACAGCAGCCCCATCACGCCCAGCAGGACGTACCCCTGCTTCGGCTTCCCGACGAGCTTGCCGAACGCGCGGGTCAGGCTGACCGGGACCACCAGGATGAGGAACAGCTCGACGAGGTTGCTCCACGCGTTCGGGTTTTCGAACGGGTGGGCGGAGTTGGCGTTGAAGACGCCGCCGCCGTTGGTGCCGAGCCTCCTTGATCGCCTCCTGGCTCGCCGCCGGGGCGAGGGCGAGCGTGCCGGAGCCGCCGTCGGGGTTGGTGACGGCGACGCCCGCCTTGAGGCTCTGCACGACGCCGAGCGCGACCAGCACGAGCGCGAACACGAACGCGATCGGCAGCAGCACGCGGACGGTGCCGCGCGTGAGGTCCACCCAGAAGTTGCCGAGCCGGTCGGTCTCCGCGCGCACGAACCCGCGGACCACCGCGATCGCGACGGCCAGGCCGACCCCGGCCGACAGGAAGTTCTGCACGGTCAGCCCGGCCATCTGGACGAAGTGGCCCATCGTCGTCTCGGGGACGTAGGACTGCCAGTTCGTGTTGGTGACGAACGAAACCGCCGTGTTGAACGCGACGCCGGGGCTCACCGAGCCGCGGCCGAGGCTCCACGGCAGCAGCGGTTGCAGCCGCTGCAGCAGGTAGAGCAGGACGATCGAGACGAACGAGAAGCCGAGCACGCCCGCGGCGTAGGTCGGCCACCGCTGTTCGGAGCCGGGGTCGACGCGGAAGAGCTTGTACAGGCCCTTCTCGGCCTTCAGGTGCTTCTCGGTCGTGAAGACGCGCGCCAGGTAGTCGCCGAAAGGCTTGTAGACCACGGCGAGAGCGGCGAGGAGGAGGCCGAGCTGGATGAGCCCGGCCGTCGTGTCGGACATCAGAACTTCTCCGGCCGGATCAGCGCGACGAACAGGTAGCCGAGGAGGCCCAGCGCCAGCAGCCCGCCGACGACGTCGGCCACGGTGCCCGCGCCGCTCACAGCTTCTCCAAGCCGCGCAGCGTCAACGCCAGCACCACGAAAACGCCGATCAGCAGGACGGCGTAAAGCAAGTCGGCCACAGGCACCTCTCAAGACGGGTCACCGGGTTCGGTGACCGGACGCGTTCACTGTGCGGGGGCGAGAGCGCCGTCCGGCCCGCGGCTGACGGCCTCTTGATGCGTTCCTGACACGCGTTAACGCCGCCTTTATGGCTGGTGGCGGCCGTCACGCAAACGTTTGCCCGGTTGTCACCGCATGCGGTTGGTCAGTGACTCACAACACACCGTGTGACCGAACAAGTGCGGAACGTGCAATTCGGGCAGACAAGATCGTCATACCGTGTTACACCTGTGTTACCGATAGTTGTATCGGCTAAGCAAATCGTTGGGAGAGGGGTTTTCCCATGTGCGGTATCACCGGCTGGGTTTCCTACGACGCCGACCTCACCCGCCGCCAGGACGTGGTCGACGCCATGACGGGGACCATGGCCTGCCGCGGGCCGGACGACTCGGGCACCTGGGTGCGCACGCACGTCGCGCTGGGCCACCGTCGGCTGGCGATCATCGACCTGCCCGGCGGCCGTCAGCCGATGACGGTGCGCACGCCGAACGGCGACGTCGCGATGGTCTACAGCGGCGAGGCCTACAACTTCACCGAACTGAAGGAAGAGCTGACGAAGCTCGGCCACACGTGGGAGACCGACAGCGACACCGAGGTCGTGCTGCACGGCTACCTGCAGTGGGGCGACGAGGTCGTCGACCACCTCAACGGCATGTACGCCTTCGCGATCTGGGACGAGCGCGACGACCGGCTCGTCATGATCCGCGACCGGATGGGCATCAAGCCGTTCTACTACTACCCGACGCCCGACGGCGTCCTGTTCGGCTCCGAGCCGAAGGCGATCCTGGCCAACCCGATCGCGAAGAAGGTCGTCGACACCGAGGGCCTGCGCGAGCTGATGGCGTTCACCAAGCGGCCCGGCTGGTCGCTGTGGAAGGGCATGGAAGAGGTCCAGCCCGGCACGATCGTCACGGTTTCGCGCGAGGGCATCCGCACTCGCACGTACTGGAAGCTGGACGCGAAGCAGCACACCGACGACCAGGAGACGACGGTCGCGCGCGTGCGCGAGCTGATGACCGACATCGTCAACCGGCAGCTCGTCGCCGACGTGCCCCGCTGCGTGCTGCTGTCGGGCGGGCTCGACTCGAGCGCCGTCACCGGGCTCGCGGCCGCGCGGCTGGCCGAACAGGGCGAGCAGCTGCGGACGTTCTCGGTCGACTTCTTCGGCCAGGAGGAGAACTTCAAGCCGGACGAGATGCGCGACACCGCGGACTCGCCGTTCGTGCGGGACGTCGCCCGCCTGGTGAACTCCGCGCACGAAGACGTCATGCTCAACCCGGGCGACCTGACCGACCCCGAGGTGCGGCGCGCGGTGCTGCGGGCCCGGGACATCCCGGCCGGCCTCGGCGACATGGACACGTCGCTGTACCTGCTGTTCAAGGCGATCCGCGGCCAGTCGACGGTGGCGCTGTCGGGCGAGTCGGCCGACGAGGTGTTCGGCGGCTACCGCTGGTTCCACGACGAGAAGGCGGTCAACGCGGACACGTTCCCGTGGCTGGCGTTCCGGACGTCGATGATGGACGAGCGGGCCTCGCTGTACACGACCGAGCTGCGGCGGAAGCTGGACCTCGAGTCGTACGTCGCCGACCAGTACGCCACGGCGGTCGCGTCGGTCGAGCACCTGGACGGCGAGTCCGAGCGCGAGGCGCGGATGCGGACGATCTGCCACCTGCACCTGACCCGGTTCGTGCGGATGCTGCTGGACCGCAAGGACCGCGCGTCGATGGCGGTGGGGCTCGAGGTCCGCGTGCCGTTCTGCGACCACCGGCTGGTCGAGTACGTGTACAACACGCCATGGTCGCTGAAGACGTTCGACGGCCGCGAGAAGAGCCTCCTGCGCCACGCGACCAAGCACGTGCTGCCGGACTCGGTGCGCGACCGGGTGAAGAGCCCGTACCCGTCGACGCAGGACCCCGGCTACGCGGCGGCGCTGCAGCAGCAGGTCAAGGAGGTCCTCGCCGAGCCGGGCCACGAGGTGTTCGGCCTGGTGGACAAGGCGTGGGCGCACCGGGTGTCCGAAGTGGACCCGGCGACCATGGCACCGGCGGCCCGCGTCGGCCTGGACCGGCTGCTCGACCTGTACCACTGGCTGGAGATGTACCACCCGACGCTCGAGCTCGCTTGACCTCGAGTGCCCTTGAGGTGTGAGCCTGGGCGGCATGAAGGTGCTGCTGTTCGGCCGCAACCCGGCCACGGTCTCGAGGGTGACGGCGGCGCTGTCCGCGGCGGGTCTCGCCGCGGACGGCGTCGTTTCGGAGGAGGCGGCGTTGTCCCGCCTCGGCTTGGTGGACGCGCTGGTGCTGGGCGCGGGAGTGGTGGGTGAGCTGCGGGAGCGGGTGACGGCTGCGGCAGTGCGGCACGGCGTGGTGTGGGTGCAGGGGCCGCACATCCTGCCGTCGCGGGACGCGCGGGAGTACGTGCGGACGGAGATCCTCCCGCGGCTGGCGGCGGCCGGATCCCACCGGAACGGTTAGACTCGGCGCGCTCGATCCGCCACGCGCCGGGAGGCCGTCTTGGAGCTGACGATCGGCGGTGCCGCGTACCCGGTCCGGCAGGACTTCGCGGACTTCGGCGCGGACGTCCTCGACAGCCGGATCGCGGTCTTGGCGACGCCGTTCGACGCCGTCTCGGCACTCGACCACGTCGAACGGCTGTGGGACGTGCTCAAGCGGCGCCTGGACGAGAACACGGCTTTCGCGGCGGCCGCCGAAGGCACCGAACTGTGGTGCCTGAGCTGTGGTTTCCGGTACTCCTACCAGGTCCTCCAGCTGCGCGACCTGGCCCGCGAGGGACGCCGGGTGGGCGGAACGGCCGCGAACCAGGGGCGCACCGAGGAGATCCTCTCGATGAGTTCGGCGTGCGTCGAGTGCGGCGGGCGAGAGGCGGCCTGGGTCCACTTCCCGCCGGGCACGCGGCCGCCTGAGCCGACTTCGCCCGCGCCAGGGAAGAACACCAAAGTCGTGCTCGCCATCGCGAGCGCGATTGTCCTCGTCGCCGTGGTCCTGGTGATCGTCTTGGTCGCCTAGACCCGGCGCGCGCCCAGGACCGCCGCGGTCGGCGGGGGTGCGAGCGGTAGCAGGAACCGTTCCGCAACCGCCGGTCGCCTAAACCTCCGCGCGCACCCGGGACCGCCGCGGCCGGCCGAGTGCCCGCAGGAACCGCACGTACGGCGACCACCGCACCGGCCGCGCCACCGCTCCGGTCAGCGCCAGCTCCGCCCGGTCCAGCAGCTGCTCCAGCAGCGCGTCGTGCATCGGGCGGAAGAACAACGGCCAGCTCAGCCGCGCCGAGCCGTGCAGCGTCGCCTCCAGCACGTGCGTCAGCGTGCCGTCCGCGATCAGGAACTCGTGGTGCCCGTGGACGCCCGCCGGCGCCGTGAAGCGGAACCGCAGCCGTGTCGGCGTCACCTCCTCCAGCACGTACCGGACCGGGCCGTGACCGGCCGGGGTGCCCGGGACGCGCGGGCCGTCCAGGCGGGTCGGCGGCCAGTCGGCGACCGGCCACAGGCGGTCCTCCGGGGTGCCGAGCGTTTCCAGCAGCGGCACCAAGGCGTCCGAAGCCACCGGGAACCGCCGGGTGTGGACGTTGCGGACCATCGTCGAGCCCTCCCGTTCTGGAGACTGTCCTCCAGAACATAGTAGAGGATAGTCTCTACAACATGGGCCGTCCCGCGACGCACACCACGCAGCAGTTCCTCGACGCCGCCACGAAGCTCTTCGCCGACGGCGGCGCGCGGGCCGTCACCATGGCCGCCACCGCCAAGGCCGCCGGCGCCCCCAACGGCTCGATCTACCACCGCTTCCCCGACCGCCCGGCCCTGCTGTCGGCGCTGTGGCTGAGCACCGTCGGCGACTTCCAGGACACCTTCACCCAGGCCCTCGGCGACGCGACGACGCTCGACGCCGCCGTCGAGGCCGCGACCAGCGTCGTCCACTGGTGCCGCAAGCACCCCGACGGCGGCCGCGTCCTCGACGCGGGCAAGCAGGCCTTCGGTCCCGCCGACTGGTCACCGGAAGCGCGGAAAGCCGTGGCCGAGGGCGAAACCGACCTGCGCAAGGCCCTCAAGGCCGCCACCGTGAACCTGCCGCCGCTCACCGGCTGCACCGGCGAAGACGTCGTCCTGGCCCTGGTCGAGATCCCCCGCGCGGTCGTCCACCGCTACCTGTCCACCGGCCGCACGCCGCCGCCGAAGGCCGTCACCCTCGTGGAACGCGCCGTCCGGAAGCTGCTCAGCGCCTGACCTCCGCCAGCTCCACCGGACGCCTTTCGCGTCGCGAGACCTCGCACGCCTCCGCGATGTAGAACGCCTCGAGCGCATCCGCCGCGACGCACGGCGAAGGCGCCCGGCCCGCGACGACGTCCAGGAACGCCCGCAGTTCCGTCGTGTACGCGGGCCGGAAGCGCTCCATGAACCCCGGGTACGCGGGCCCGGGCAGGGGCGCCACTCCCGGCTCGACCGAGCGCAGCGGCGACCGGTCGTCCAGGCCGACGACCACGCCGGACACCGAGCCCAGGACGTCGAGCCGCACGTCGTAGCCCGCGCCGTTGTAGCGGGTCAGCGACACCGTCGCCAAGGTTCCGTCGTCCAGGGTGAGCGTCGCCGCCGCCGTGTCGACGTCGCCCGCGTCGACGAAGAACTGCTCCCCGCGGTTGGCGCCGATCGCGTACACCTCGGTGACCTCGCGGCCGCTCACCCAGCGGATGATGTCGAAGTCGTGGACGCCGCAGTCGCGGAACAGGCCACCCGAGTGGGCGACGTACTCCGCCGGCGGGGGCGCCGGGTCGAACGTCGTCGCCCGCAGCGTGTGCAGCCAGCCCAGCTCGCCGGACGCGACCGCCGCCCGCGCCGCCGCGTAGCCCGCGTCGAACCGGCGCTGGAACCCGATCTGGACCGGCACGTCCGACGCGCCGATGCGGTCGATGACCGCGAGGGTGCCGGGGATGTCCGCGGCGACCGGCTTCTCGCAGAACACCGGGATCCCCGCGTCGACCGCCGCGATGATCAGGCCCGGGTGCGCGTCGGTGGCCGCCGTGACGACCAGCCCGTCCAAGCCCGCGGCGAACAACGCGTCCAGCGAAGGCGCCGCCTCGACCCCGAGCTTCGCGGCGGCGGACGCGGCGCGCGCGGTGTCGACGTCGGCCACGACGACCGATTCGACCTCTTCGAAGCCCTTCAGCGTCTCCGCGTGCGCGGTGCCGATCCGGCCGGTGCCCGCCAGTCCCAACCTCATCGTGGTGCTCCTCCTGTCGCGGAAACCTCGGCGGTGGTCGCGCGGACCACCAGGGACGGGTGCAGCAGGTGCCGGACCGGTTCGGTCCGCTCGCCCCGCACCCGTTCGATCAACGCCTCGAAGGCCAGCCGCCCCATTTCGGTGCGCGGCTGGTCCACCGTGGTCAGGGAGAGGTGCCGCAGCGCGGCCAGCGACGTGTTGTCGTAGCCGACGACCGAGACGTCCTCCGGCACCCGCAGCCCGGCCTCCTCCAACGCGGAGATCGCGCCGACGGCGTTGAAGTCGTTGCCCGCCACCAACCCCGTCGGCAGCTCGGCCCGCGAGTACGTCGCCAGCAGCTCCCGCACCGCCTTCTCGCCGCCGGTGTCGGTGTGCTCGCTGCGCACGACGACCGGCTCGAGGCCGTGCCGCCGCATGGCCGCCTGGAACCCGCGGCGCCGCTGGGCCGCCCCGGCCGCGCCGCCGCCGTCGAGGTGGGCGATCCGCCGGTGCCCGAGGCCCACGAGGTGGTCGACGGCCAGCGCGGACCCGGCCTCGCCGTCGTCGTTCACGGTGTCCACACCGGACACTCGCGACGTGCGCGAAACCAGCACCACCGGGCACTGCCGCGACGCGGCTTCGATGGCCGACGCGGGCACCACCGGCGAGAGCAGGATGACCCCGGCCGGGCGGAAGGAAAGCAGGCTGCGCAGGGCGTTCGCCTCGCGCGCGGGGCTGCGGCCGCCGGTGTTGAGGATGAGGTCGAAGCCCGCGGCCTGCGCGGCCGCGTCCAGCCCCTCGACGACGTCGGCGAAGAAGGCGTTGCGCAGGTCGTTGACCATCACGCCGAGCACCGTGGACGTGCGGCTGGCCAGCGAACGCGCCATCACGTGCGGCTGGTAGCCCAGTTCCTCGGCCGCGCGCAGCACCGCCGTGCGCCGGGCCGCGGAGACCTTCGGGGAATTCCGCATCACCAGTGACACGAGGGCGCGCGAAACTCCCGCTCGGGCAGCGACATCCTCCATCGTCGGACGCATGCGGCACCTCCCCTGATCACCGGAAACTCGGCCTTGACTTGGTGTGACGGACGCTACAAGATTAGAGCGCTCTAATCAATAGAGCGCTCCAACGCACCCGATCAGAGCAACGGAGTCCCGATGACAGCGACGATCCGAGTAGCCGCGGCCCCGATCTCCTGGGGGGTGTGCGAAGTGCCGGGGTGGGGGCGGGTGCTGGACGCGGCGACCGTGCTCGGCGAGATGCGGGAGCTGGGCGTCCAGGCCACCGAGCTCGGCCCGCCCGGGTACCTCCCGCGCGACCCGGCCGAGCTGCGGGCCCTGCTCGACGGCTACGACCTGCGGCTCGTCGGCGGCTTCCTCGCCGTCGTGCTGCACGAGAACCAGGAAGACGCGCTGAAGCAGGCCGAAGAGTCGGCCGCGCTGTTCGCCGCGTGCGGCGGCGACGTCCTCGTGCTCGCCGCCGCGACCGGCCTCGACGGCTACGACGAACGCCCGAAGCTCACCGACGCCGAATGGGCGACGCTCGTCGACACCGCCGGGAAGATCCGCGACATCGCCGCCGCCCACGGCCTGCGCACGGTGCTGCACCCGCACGTCGGGACGCACGTGGAACAGCGGGCCGAGGTCGAGCGGTTCCTCGCCGACACCGATCTCGGCTTGTGCCTCGACACCGGGCACCTGATGATCGGCGGGACGGATCCGGTCGAGCTGGCGCAGCGGTATCCCGAACGGGTGGGGCACGTGCATCTCAAGGACGTCCGAGAAGACCTGGCGGCCGAGGTCCGCGCGGGCCGGCTCGGCTACACCGACGCGGTCGGGCGGGGCATCTACACCCCGCTCGGCGAGGGGGACGTGGACGTGGCGGCGATGGTGCGCTCCGTCCAGGCGGCCGGTTACGACGGCTGGTACGTCCTCGAACAGGACACCGCCCTCGGCGACTCGAGCCCCGACGACCTACCCCGGCGGGACACCGAGCGCAGCCTGGCCCACCTCGCGAAGATCATCGGCTCCCTCTGAAAACCCTGGTCCCAAAGGAGTGACTGTGTTCTCAATCAAGAAGCTGGCCGGAGTGGCGGCGCTCGCCGCCGCCGGGCTGGTCCTGTCCGCCTGCAGCGGCCCGGCCGCCGACAACTCGAACACCTCCAGCTCATCGGCCGCGGCGGCACCGAGCACGGGCGGCCCGTTCAAGGTCGCCGTGGTCACCCACGGCACCGCGGGCGACGCGTTCTGGAACGTCGTCAAGAACGGCGCCGAACAGGCGGGCAAAGACCTGAACATCGGCGTCGACTACTTCGCCGACGGCGACCCCGGCAACCAGGCCCGGCTGATCGACAACGCCGTCGCGCAGAAGGTCGGCGGCCTGGTCGTCTCCATGGCGAACCCGCAGGCCCTGCAGACGTCGATCCAGAACGCGGTCAAGGCCGGCATCCCGGTCGTCACGATCAACTCCGGCGAGGACTCCAGCGCGCAGTTCGGCGCGATCGCGCACGTCGGGCAGAGCGAAGGCCTCGCGGGCCAGGGCGCCGGGCAGCGGCTCAAGGCGGCGGGCAAGACGAAGCTGCTTTGCGTCATCCACGAAGCCGGCAACATCGGCCAGAACCAGCGCTGCGACGGCGCGAAGCAGACCTTCGGCAACGTCACCACGCTGCAGGTCGACATCTCCAACCCGACCGACGCGCAGGCCCGCATCCGCGGCGCGCTGCAGTCCGACCCGTCGATCGACGCCGTGCTGGCACTGAACTCGCAGGTCGCGGCCCGCGCGGTGAGCGCGGCCAAGGAGGCGAGCTCCAAGGCGCAGGTGGCCACGTTCGACCTCAACGCCGACGTCGTCGCGGCCATCAAGGACGGCAGCATCCTCTTCGCCGTCGACCAGCAGCAGTACGAGCAGGGCTACCTGCCGATCGTGTTCCTCAAGCTGTACAAGGAGAACGGCAACACCATCGGCGGCGGCAAGCCCGTGCAGACCGGCCCCGGCTTCGTCGACAAGACCAACATCGACACCATCGCTCCCTACGCCCAGCGCGGCACGCGATGACTGCTCCATCATCTGGGGCCGAGCCCCAGACCCCAGCCGGGGGGCAAGCCCCCCTGGGCCCCCCAAAGGCGGGTGAGATCCAGGCGCAGCCCGACGAGCGCGTCGCCAAGAAGAGCCTGACCGACCGCCTGGTCGTCCGGCCCGAGATCGGCGCGCTCCTCGGAGCCGTGCTGGTGTTCGTCTTCTTCTCGGTCGTGACCAGCCAGTTCCTCAGCCCGCTGGGTGTGGCGACCTGGCTCGACGACTCCTCGACGCTGGGCATCATGGCCGTGGTGGTCGCGCTGCTCATGGTCGGCGGCGAATTCGACCTGTCCGCGGGCGTGATGACGGCGTCGACGTCGCTGGTCACGGCGATCCTCGCGACGCAGGCGGGCTGGAACGTCTGGCTCGCGCTGCTCGTGTCGCTGGTGTTCGCGCTCGGCGTCGGCGCGTTCAACGGCTGGCTGGTCATGAAGACCGGACTGCCCAGCTTCATCGTCACGCTGGGGTCGTTCCTGGCCCTGCAGGGGCTCAACCTCGGCGTGACGCGCTGGGTGACCAACACCGTCCAGGTCTCGGGCATGCGCTCGACCAGCGGCTACGAGTCCGCGGGCGCGCTGTTCGCCTCGACCTTCAACATCGGCGGCACCGAGTTCCAGTCGTCGATCGTGTGGTGGATCGTCGTCACGGCGATCGCCGCGTGGCTGCTGGTGCGGACCCGGTTCGGCAACTGGATCTTCGCGGTCGGCGGGTCGCAGGTGTCGGCCCGCTCGGTCGGCGTGCCGGTGGTGCGCACGAAGATCCTGCTGTTCATGGGCACCGCGCTCGGCGCGTGGCTGGTTGGCTCGATCAACATCCTGCGGTTCGCGAGCGTCCAGGCGAACCAGGGCATCGGGCTGGAGTTCCAGTACATCATCGCCGCGGTGATCGGCGGCTGCCTGCTCACCGGCGGGTTCGGCTCGGCGGTGGGCGCGGCGATCGGCGCGCTGATCTTCGGCATGGCGCGCCAGGGCATCGTGTTCGCGCAGTGGAACAGCGACTGGTTCATGCTGTTCCTCGGCATCATGCTGCTGGCCGCGGTCCTGGTGAACAACGCCTTCCGGCGCCGCGCGGAGAGGGTACGCCGATGACCTTGCTGGAAGTACGCGACATAGGAAAGACCTACGGCAGCGTGATCGCGCTGCGCGATGTGTCCACTGTGGTCAACGCGGGCGAGGTGACCTGCGTGCTCGGCGACAACGGCGCCGGGAAGTCCACGCTGATCAAGATCCTGGCCGGGGTGCACCAGCACGACCGCGGCGAGTTCCTCGTCGAGGGCGAGCCGGTGCGGTTCGCGTCCCCGCGCGAGGCCCTCGATCGCGGCATCGCGACCGTGTACCAGGACCTCGCCGTGGTGCCGCTGATGAGCGTCTGGCGGAACTTCTTCCTCGGCTCCGAGCCGACGACGGGCTTCGGCCCGTTCCGGATGCTGGACCGTCGCAAGGGACGGGAGACGACGAAGAAGGCGTTGTCCGACATGGGCATCGACCTGCGGGACGTCGAGCAGCCGGTCGGGACGCTCTCCGGCGGCGAACGCCAGTGCGTCGCGATCGCGCGGGCGGTGTACTTCGGCGCGAAGGTGCTGATCCTCGACGAACCGACCGCCGCGCTCGGCGTCAAGCAGGCCGGGGTGGTGCTGAAGTACGTCGCGCAGGCGCGGGATCGCGGGCTCGGCGTCGTGCTGATCACGCACAACCCGCACCACGCCTACCCCGTCGCCGACCGGTTCCTGCTGCTCAAGCGGGGTGCCTCGCTCGGGCACTACGAGAAGTCCGAGATCGACATCAACGAACTGACGCGGCAGATGGCAGGCGGTGCGGAACTGGACGCCCTCGAACACGAGCTGCGGCAGGTGGAGAAGGCGTGAGTCTCGAAGCGTTGACCATCGGCCGGGTCGGGGTCGACCTCTACCCGGAGCAGAGCGGCGTGCCGCTGGCCGGGGTCAGCACCTTCGCCAAGTCGCTCGGCGGCACCGCGACCAACGTCGCGGTCGCCGCCGCGCGGCTCGGGCGGTCGACGGCGGTGCTGACCAAAGTCGGCCCGGACGGCTTCGGCGACTACGTCCGGCAGGCCCTCGACGGCTTCGGCGTCTCACCGTCCTATGTGGGCACCTCACCGGATCTCCAGACGCCGGTGGTGTTCTGCGAGCTGAACCCACCCGCGGATCCGCCGTTGCTGTTCTACCGCTCCCCCATCGCACCGGACCTCACGCTCACCGACGAAGACGTGCCCTGGGACGTCGTCGAGTCGGTGCCGCTGCTGTGGGTCACCGGCACCGGCGTCTCCGCCGAACCCGCGCGGGCCACCCAGCGGAAGATCCTCGAAACCCGGGGCCGCCGGGAGCACACCGTGCTGGACCTGGACTACCGGCCGATGTTCTGGCCTTCGGCCGACCAGGCGCGGGAGGAGATCGGCGGGATGCTCGACCACGTCACTGTCGCGGTCGGCAACCGCGCCGAGGTCGAGGTCGCCGTCGGCACCGCGGACCCGGACGCCGCCGCGGACCGCATGCTTTCACGGGGTCTGCGGCTGGCGGTGATCAAGAAGGGTGCCGAGGGCGTGCTCGTGGCGACCCCGGACGGGCGGTGGACCGTGCCGCCCCAGCGCGTCGAGGTCGTCTGCGGGCTCGGCGCGGGCGACGGCTTCGGCGGCGCGCTGATCCACGGGCTGCTGTCCGGCTGGGACCCGGTCCGGATCGCCGAGTACGCGAACGCGGCGGGCGCGCTCGTCACGTCCCGCCTGGCCTGCGCCGACGCCATGCCGACCGCCGAGGAGATCGAGGAGCTGCTGTGATCCTCACTGATGACCGCTGGCGCGAACTCCTGCACACCCGCGCCACCAACCCCGGCGCGATCCGGCAGGCGTACGCGACCCGCAGACGGCGTCCCCACCTCCTGTCCGACCAGGGCACGCTGTTCCTGGTCGCGGCCGACCACCCGGCCCGCGGCGCGCTGGCCGTCGGCGACGACCCGCTCGCCATGGCCGACCGCCGGACCCTCCTGGAACGCCTGCTGATCGCGCTGGCGAACCCGGCGGTCGACGGGATCCTCGGCACCCCCGACGTCATCGAGGAACTGCTGCTGCTCGGCGCCCTGCACGACAAGGTCGTCTTCGGCTCGATGAACCGCGGCGGTCTGGCGGGCGCGGATTGGGAGATCGACGACCGGTTCACCGGTTACGACGCCCGCACCCTGGTCGACTGCGGCCTCGACGGCGGCAAGATGCTGCTCCGGCTGGTCGACACCGACCCCGGCACCGCGCCGACCCTGCAGGCCTGCGCCGACGCCGTCACCGAGCTGGCGGCGTACGGGCTGGTGGCGATGGTCGAACCCCTCCCCTACGCCCAGTCGGACGGGAAGCTGGTGCTGCGGACGGATCCGGTGTCGCTCGCGCGGGCCGTCACGGTGGCGTCCGGCCTCGGGACGACGTCCGCGCACACCTGGCTGAAGCTGCCCTCGACCGACGCGCCGGAAGTCCTGGGCGCGACGACGTTGCCGGTGGTCGTGCTCGGCGGGGTGCCCTCCGGCGACCCGGCCGCCGACCTGGCCTCCTGGGGCCGGACGCTGCGCCACGACGTCGTGCGCGGCCTGGTCGTCGGCCGCACCCTGCTCTACCCGCCCGACGGCGACGTCGGCGCCGCCGTGGAAGCCGCCGCGAAGGTTCTGGAGGCCGCGAAGTGAGCAAGCTGCACCGTCCACTGGGGACATTGTCCGACGACGCCGATCCGGTCCGGCTCACCCCGGACAGCGCGGGCTGGACGTACACCGGGCTGCGGGTCCTCGCCTTGGCGCCCGGCGAGACGCGGGTCCTGCACACCGGCGAGTTCGAGGCGTTCGTGTTGCCGCTGTCCGGCTCCGCGACGGTCCGCGTCGACGGCGAAGTCTTCGAGCTGACCGGCCGCTCGTCGGTCTTCACGCGCGTCACGGACTTCGCCTACGTGCCTCGTGACGCCGAAGTCGAGTTGTCGACAAAGGACGGTCTCGGGGTCGCGTTGCCGATGGCGCGCTGCACCCGCCGCCTGTCGGCGAAGTACGGCCCCGCCGAGGAAGTGCCGGTGGAGGTGCGCGGCGCCGGGCAGGCGACGCGGCAGGTGACGAACTTCGGCGTCCCCGGGGTGTGGGACCACGCCGACAAGCTCAACGCGTGCGAGCTGATCACGCCGGGCGGGAACTGGTCGTCGTACCCGCCGCACAAGCACGACGAAGCAACGGAATGCGAAGTCGTGAACGAGGAGATCTACTACTTCCGCATCGCGGGGCGGGACGGCGTGACGCCGTCGCGCGAAGGCTTCGGCCTGCACCGGACCTACACCTCGGACGGCGAGCTGGACGAGGACGTGGCCGTGCGCGACCACGACGTCTTCCTGATCCCGCGCGGCTACCACGGCCCGTGCGTGGCCGCGCCCGGTTACCCGATGTACTACCTGAACGTCCTGGCCGGACCGGCCTCCGAACGGTCGATGGCGTTTTGTGACGACCCCGCGCACGGCTGGGTCCGCGACACGTGGGCGGCGCAGGAACTCGACCCGCGGTGCCCCGTCACGAGTCACGAAGGGCGTGTCCAGTGAAGCTGACGACGGCTCAGGCGCTGGTCCGCTGGCTCCTCGCGCAGCGCTCGGAAACCCTGGACGGGCGTGAAGTCCCGCTCTTCCCCGGCGTCTTCGCGATCTTCGGGCACGGGAACGTGCTCGGGCTCGGCACCGCGCTGGAGGAGCACCGCGGCGAGCTGCCGGTCTGGCGCGGGCACACCGAGCAAGGCATGGCGCTGGCGGCGGTCGGCTACGCGAAGGCGACGCACCGGCGGCAGGTCGGCGTCGTGACGTCGTCGATCGGGCCGGGCGCGCTGAACATGGTCACCGCGGCCGGGGTCGCGCACGCGAACCGCCTGCCGGTGCTCCTGCTGCCGGGCGACACGTTCACCAACCGGGCGCCGGACCCGGTCCTGCAGCAGATCGAGCCGTTCGGCGACGCGACCGCGACGGTCAACGACGCCTTCCGCGCGGTCTCGCGCTACTTCGACCGGATCAGCAGGCCCGAGCAGCTGCTCTCGACGTTGCCGCAGGTCGCGCGGGTGCTCACGGACCCGGCCGAGGCCGGGCCGGTGACCCTGGCGCTGCCGCAGGACGTCCAGGCGGAGACGTACGACTTCCCGGAGCCGCTGTTCGCGCCGGTGCTGCACCGGCCGCTGCGCCCGCGCCCGGACCGGCGTTCGGTGACCGAGGCGGCCGGGGTGCTGCGCGCGTCGCGGCGTCCGTTGCTGGTGCTCGGCGGAGGCGTCCGGTACTCCGGCGCCGGGCAGCGCGCCCTCGACTTCGCGGAGCGGCACGGGATCCCGGTCGTGGAGACGACGGCGGGCCGCACGCTGGTGCCGCACACGCACCCGCTGCACGCGGGACCGCTGGGCATCACGGGCTCGACGTCGGCGAACGCCGTCGCGGCCGCGGCCGACGTGGTGCTGGCAGTCGGAACACGCCTGCAGGACTTCACGACGGCGTCATGGACGGTCTTCTCCCCCGACGTCCGCCTGGTCACGCTCAACGCGGCGCGCTTCGACGCGGTGAAGCACGGGGCGTTGTCGGTGGTCGGGGACGCCGACGCGGGCCTGGCCGACCTTGGTGCCCAGTTGGAGAGCTGGCGCGTGGACCCGTCGTGGACGTCGCGGGCCGCGACCGAGCGGGCTTCCTGGGACGCGCACATCGACTCGTTGCGTGCTCCCGAGTCGGAGGTTCCGTCCTACGCCCAGGTGGTCGGGGTGGTGAACGACCTGTCGGCGGCCGACGACTACGTGATGACGGCGTCGGGCGGGCTCCCGGGCGAGCTGATCGGCGGCTGGCGCGGGTCCGGCTCGCTGTCGATGGACGTCGAGTACGGGTTCTCGTGCATGGGCTACGAGCTGTCGGGGGCGTGGGGCGCGGCGATCGCGTGGCCCGGCCTGGTGACGACGTTGCTGGGCGACGGCTCGTACCTGATGCTGAACTCGGAGCTGTTCTCGGCGGCTTTCGCGGGCCACCCGTTCGTCGCGGTCGTGTGCGACAACGACGGCTACGCGGTGATCGCGCGGCTCCAGGAGGGCCAGGGCGGGAAGCCGTTCAACAACTTCTACGCGGACTGCACGACTTCGCACGCCTCGCCGCCGCGAGTCGACTTCGCGCGTCATGCGGAGTCATTGGGGTGCGTGGTGTTCGAGGCGTCCACTGTGGACTCCCTGCGGGCGGCCTACGGTTCGGCCCGGGAGGCTGCCGTCGCGGAGCGGCGCCCGGCGGTGGTCGTGGTGAAGACGCAGCCGTCGACGTGGACCGAAGCCGGGGCCTGGTGGGAAGTCGGCGTTCCGGAGCACCTCGCAGGCCGGGACGGGTACGAGCGCGGGAAGGGCGGGCAGGTGCGTTACCTGCGGTCCTAGGTCTGCCGTGGCTGTGGCGTCACCCCGTGACGGCGGGCGACGCGGCGTCGCCCGCGAGCTTCCGGGGTGCGGCGGAGCCGTCGGCCGGGACCGCCCAGACGGCGTTGTCCAGTCCGTAGAGGACAGTGTGGTCGTCCTGCCACAGCGCCTGGTCGTCGACGCTGCGCTGCTCGGCCAACGCCGTCTCCGCCATGGTGGCCAGGTCCAGCACGGAGAGCCGCCAGACGCCGTCGCCGACCTTCTTCTTGAACGCCACGCGCTTGCCGTCCGGGGACAGCGACGGGCATTCGACGTTCTCGCGCAGGGCCTTCCCGCGGTAGCGGCCGTAGTCGGCTTCGACGAGGTACGTCTTGCCCTTGCTGCCGAGGGTGGCGTAGAACCGGTTGCCGTCGGCGGCGAACGTGATGCCCCAGTAGTTGACGTCGGGGGCGAAGTACCGCTTGCCGCCGACGAACACGGGGAGTTCCTCGATCGTCTTGACCAGCCGCCCGCTGTCCACTTCGTACATGCCCGCGCGGGTCGAGAACCCGGTGGCGGCATAGGAATCACCCGTGACGAACAGCGTCCAGTAGACGCGCTTGCCGTCGGGCGAGACCCGGGCGCGGCTCGGCGTTCCCGGCAGGGTCTGGGTGTGGCGGACGGCGAGGTGGTCGTCGAGGACCAGGACGTCGGTCACCGGCGGGAGCGTGCCGGGCTTGACGGCGAGACACACCGCGGTCTGCCTCGCCACCGCGAACCGGTCGCACTTCAGGCCGCTGAGCTGCGGTTTCGCGTCGGTTCCGGTCAGCGGGACGGCGCCGACGCGGCCCGTCGGCAGGCTGCGGAACAGCAGCTGCCCGGGCGCGAGGGAGAGCTGGGCGGCTGGTTCGGCGTCCGCGGTGTCGTGGCGGGCGCTGACGGTGTAGGTCACGGCCGCGGCGGCGAGCACCGCCGTGCCGGCGAGGGCGAGGACGAGTTTCTTCACGGGCGCACCGGTTTCACGAGGGCGGCGGCGAGGGCGACGGCGGCCAGGCACCCGGCGGCGACGAGCACCGCGGGCCGCAGGTCCCAGAGCGTCCAGGCCAGTCCGAAGAGGACGGACGAGAGCATGCGGGCGACGGCCTGCCCGGTCTGCACGACCGCGAGCCCGGTGGCCCGCAGCTCCCGCGGCACGAGCGGGCCGGCTGCGGCCATCAGGACGCCGTCGGTGGCCGCGTAGAAGACGCCGTGCAGGCCGAGCGCGACGACGGCCAGCCACAGCCCGGTTTGCGGGCCGCAGAGCAGCACCAGCGCCAGGCACAGCGCGGCGTGGCCGCCGAGGAACACCGGCCACCGGCCGACCCGGTCGGCGAGCTTGCCGAGCGGCACGGCCAGCACCAGGTAGACGCCGGCCGTGCCGAGCGGCAGCAGCGGGAAGTACGTCGCCGCGATTTCCCACTTCCGCTGCAGCACGAGGTAGACGAACGAATCCCCGACCGTCACCAGCCCCAGCAGCGCCGCCCACAGCGTGACGCGCCGGAAGTCGCTCTGCCTCAGGAGGCCGAGCGCCGCCTTGGCGGAGACGGCGGCCCGGTCGACGCCGCCGGGGCGGTCGCGGACGAACAGGGCGAGCAGCAGCACGCCGACGGCCGCGATACAGAAGCTGGTGACGAACACGCTGGGGTAGCTGCCGAGGCTGACCGCGAGGACCGCCATCGCCACGAGCGGGCCGAGGAACGCGCCGACGGTGTCGAGCGCGCGGTGCACGCCGAACGACCGGCCGAGGGTGTCCGGCTCGCTGGACAGCGAGATCAGGGCGTCGCGCGGGGCGGTGCGCACGCCCTTGCCGGTGCGGTCGGCGGCGAGGACGACGCCGATCGCCGCGACCGACGACCCGGCCGCGACCAGGCCGAGCTTGCACACCGCGGACAAGCCGTACCCGAACCCCGCGACGGCCTTGAGCCGCCGCCACCGGTCGGCGAGGTGCCCGCCGAGCACCCGCACGACCGCCGTGGCGCCCGCGTAGAGCCCGTCGAGCAACCCGAACTGCAACGGGTTCAGGCCGAGGCCGAGCACCAGGTAGAGCGGGAGGACGGCGGTCACCATCTCCGAGGAGACGTCGGTGACCAGGCTGACCATCCCGAGCGCCACCACGTTGGCGGAGACCCGCTTCAGCCCGGGTTTCCGGTCGGTGCCCGCCGCGAGGTCCGAGGTCCGGCTTGCCGCGATGTACATGCCCGTCCCTCCTAGTGGCAGGTGTAGGTCGGGCTGCTGTCGAGGACCTTGCCGTCGACGCCGAACAGCTGTGTCTGGAAGCTGGTGTCGGTCATCGAGAGCTTGAGGACGCCGAAGGTCTTCAGCAGCTTGGCGGTCGTGTCGTGCGCGGGGCTCAGGTCGTAGAGGTTCGCCCCGCCGGTGCCGCCGACGATCTCGACCGGGCCGTTCGGGTCCGCGTTCCCGTCGGCGTTCTGCGGCACGAACCGCTCGTAGTTGTGGTCGTGCCCGTTCAGGACGAGGTCGACCTTGCTGGCGACCAGGGTGTTCCACAGGTCGGTGCTGTCCGGGTTGTCGCCGTGGTCACCGGAGCTCCACCGCGGGTGGTGGTAGTAGGCGGCGACGCAGCCCTTGGTGTTGTTCGCCAGGTCCTGCTTCAGCCACGAAAGCTGCTCGTCCGGGCCGAACTCGTGGGTGGCGAAGTCGTTGGAGTCGAGGGCGATGAAGTGCCAGTTGCCCATTTCCCAGCTGTAGTAACGCTTTCCCTGGGGCTTCGCGATGGCGCCGAAGTAGTCCTCGTAACCCTTGAACGGGGTGTCGTCGTAGGTCTCGTGGTTGCCGGGGATCGGGTGGGTCTTGCTCTTGAACTTGCCCCAGGTCGTGTCGTAGTAGGACTTGAAGTCCGAGAGGTGGGCGTCGTCGTACTGGTTGTCGCCCATGGTGATGACGGCCGCGGGGTTCATGCCTTCGACGAGCTTCGCGGTCTTGACGTGGGCGCAGCTGGAGCTGCTGGCGGTGCAGCGTTCGGCGATGTCCCCGGCGGCGGCGAGCACGAAGGCGCCGCCACCACCGGCCGCGGTCTTCACGGTGATGGCTGTGCTGGCCGGCGAGAGGTTGCCCGCGCCGTCGCGCGCGCGGACGGCGTAGGTGTAGGTGGTGTCCGGCGTGAGCCCGGTGTCGGTGTAGGAGGTCGTCGCGCTGGTGGCGACGGCGACGCCGTTGCGGAGGACGTCGTACCCGGCGACGCCGACGTTGTCGGTGGCGGCGCTCCACGACAGGGCGACGCTGGTGCCGGTGGTGGTGCCGGCGGTGAGCGCGGTCGGCGTGGTCGGGGCCTGGGTGTCGCCGGAGGAGTCGGTGGTCCCGAAGACCTGCATCTCCCAGAAGGAGTAGCCGTAGCTCGTGCCGCGGGTGAGGCCGACGAAGCGCACGAACCGGCCGTGGGCGCTGAGGCCGGTGAGGTCGTCGATCTTGCCGTCCCCGGTGTCGATGCTGGCGGCGGTGGTGAAGGACGTGCCGTCTTCGGAGACTTCGATGCGGTACTTCTTGGCGTAGGCGGCTTCCCAGTTCAGGAGGACGCGGTGGATGGCGGCGGACTGGCCGAGGTCGATCCGCAGCCACTGCGGGTCGGAGCCTTCGGCGCTGGCCCACCGGGTCGTGGTGCTGCCGTCGACGGCCTTGGCACCGGTGTAGGAGGAGCTCTCGATGCTGGAGGTGGCGACGGGTTTCCCTTGCGAGAGAAGCACATCGGCGGCTTCGGTGGTGGCGGCCGCGGCGATGGCCGACGGCAGCAGCACCACGGCGGCGACGACGGGGGCGAGGCGGAGGAAGGGTCGTAGTCGGCTTGACGGCACGTCGCGCTCCTTGGGGGCCTTGGCGGTGGCTGGTGGGCTGCGGCGTTCGTGAACGGGAGTGAAACTGTTAGGAAACTTTCCTAACAAAGCAGACTGTATCGACGAGCGGTTTCCGCTGACAAGACGTGTCCGGTCGTTGAATCGGTCAAGAGGGTGAGTTTTCGGCGGTTTCCGCTGTTCAGCGTGGGTGTCGCTGAGCGGGACACCGCCCCGGGGCGCGGGACCCGGGCGCGTGGCTCAGGACGACGCCGGTGCGGCGGGCCGCAGTTCCACGCAGCACTCGCCCGCGCGGGGATCCAGGACCGCTTCGACCGTCGTGGCGCGCAGCCCGTCGAGCAGGCCGCCGAGGAAGGCCTGGTTCAGGCCGCACACCAGCTCGGGCGCCTTCGCGGCCAGGGGGTGGAACGGGCAGTTGCGC
Organism: Amycolatopsis nalaikhensis; assembly: GCF_030264295.1. Classification (GTDB taxonomy): domain Bacteria; phylum Actinomycetota; class Actinomycetes; order Mycobacteriales; family Pseudonocardiaceae; genus Amycolatopsis; species Amycolatopsis nalaikhensis. The sequence goes on from NZ_CP127173.1 coordinate 284,731, forward strand.
AGCCGCAGGCAGGTCGGGGTCTCCCGGTCCGGCTCGAAGCCGTGGCGCTCGACCACGGCCGAGGCGAGGGTCAGCGCGCGCTCGGTGCCGAGGCGTCCCGGGCGGAGCTGGTCGCGTTCCGTCGCGCCGAGCACTTCGCCGTGGCGGTGCGCGGTCCGCAGCGCCGCTTCGCGCGCGGTCTCGTCGTCGCCTTCGTCGAGGACGGCGTCCAGCAGGATCCCGGCCAGGACGTCGTGCTGGCGCGGCGGGATGCTCACCCGCACCTCGAGCTCGGAGGGCTCGTACACCTTGGGGGCGCGCCCGACCTTCCGGATCCCGCCGGCGAACTCGTAGCGCGTCCGCAGCAGCCCGGCCGCGACCAGCTTGTCCAGGTGGAACGCCGCCAGCTTGCGCGAGATCCCGACCGCCTCGGCGGCCTCGTCCCGGGTGACCGGGTGCCGGACGCGCCGGATGTGCTCGTACATGCCGCGCCGCAGCGAGTCGTCCAGCGCGGCGAGCGCACTGATCGGCTCCGCGTCCATGCCCGCAGATTACACCGAACCCGCTGGCCGGAACTCCGATCGGGTACCGCCGACGAGGCAACCTTGACCGGCGCGCGCAATAAGACCAAACTTCATTGGTGAAAAAGGAGGCGACATGGCCGAGGACATCGAGCAGGCGAAGCGGCCGGTGAACGCGGTACTGGCCGGCCCGTACAGGCACCCCTTCCACCCGATCCTGGTGACCGTGCCGATCGGCGCCTGGGTCTCCAGCCTCGTGTTCGACATCGGTTCGCGACTCGTCGACGACCCCGGGTTCCTGGCCAAGGGGTCGGTGTGGCTGATCGCGATCGGCGTCGTCGGGGCGCTCGCCGCGGCCCTGATCGGCACGCTGGACCTGCTGGCGATCCCCACCGGCACGCCCGCGTTCCGCACCGGGCTGACGCACATGAGCCTCAACCTCGTCGTCACGGCCGCCTACGTCGCCGGGTTCTTCTGGCGCCGCGCGGCGGCCGAGGGGCCGGTCGGGATCGGCCCGCTGGTGCTCTCGGTGGTCGCGCTGGCCGTGCTGGGCGCGTCGGGCTACCTCGGCGGGAAGCTGGCCTACCACTACGGCGTCCGCGTCGCCGCCGAATCCACCCAGGCAGCGGGCTACCGGTCGGCGGCCCGCCACGGTTCCTGAACCCCACCACCTCGAGGAGGCAGGTCATGGACATCGCCGCGCTGATCGCCTGGCTGGTCACCGCCGTCGGCGGCTTCGTCATGCTGGGCACCTGGATCGCCAAGGGCGGCACCCGCGAACCGGGCCGCAGCCGCTTCTCCCCCGGCCTGGTCTTCGGCCACTTCGCGCTCGCCGCGGCCGGGCTGGTCCTGTGGATCGTCTACCTCGTCGCGGGCGGGGCGGTGCTGGCGTGGATCGCGTTCGTCCTGCTCGTGCCCGTGGCGGCGCTGGGCTTCACCATGCTGGCCCGCTGGATCCCCGGCTACCGCGCCCGCACCGCGTCGCCGAGCGGTGTCGCGGCCCCGGAGCAGCACTTCCCGGTCGTGGTGGTCGGGGCGCACGGGCTGGTCGCCGTCACCACCGTGGTCCTCGTGCTGCTCGCGGCACTGGGCGTCGGAAGCTGACGCACTAACCGTCCGGGTGCAGCAGCTTCCGGATCTCGGCGACCGCGGCGCGCCCCGCCCGGTTCGCCCCCACCGTGCTCGCCGAAGGGCCGTACCCGACCAGGTGCAGCCGCGGCTCGCGCACCACGCGCGTGCCGTCCATCCGGATCCCGCCACCCGGCTCGCGCACGTGCAGCGGCGCGAGGTGGTCGATCGCCGCGCGGAACCCGGTCGCCCAGAGGATGACGTCGGCGTCGAACCGCGAGCCGTCGGCCCAGACGACCCCGTCCGGGGTGATGCGCTCGAACATCGGCCTGCGGTCCAGGATCCCGGCGGCGCGCGCGGCCCGCACCTCCGGCGTCACCGCCAGGTCGGTCACGCTGACGACGCTTTTCGGCGGCAGCCCGGCCCGCACGCGCTCGTCGACCTTGGCGACGGCGCTGCGGCCCCAGTCCTCGCTGAACGGCTCGTCGCGCCACACGGGCGGGCGCCGGGTCACCCACGCCGTCGCGCGGGCGAGCGGGGCGAACTCCATCAGGAGCTGAACGGCCGAGGCCCCGCCCCCGACCACGACGACCCGCCGGCCCCGGAACTCCTCCGGCCCGGGGTAGTCGGCGGTGTGCAGCTGCCGCCCGGCGAACGTCTCCTGGCCGGGGTAGCGCGGCCAGAACGGCCGGTCCCAGGTGCCGGTCGCGCTGATCACGGCGCGAGCCGCCCACGACTCGGCCGGGCTGGAGACCACCAGGCGGTCCCCGGCGCGCGTCACGGACTGGACGTCGACGGGCCGATGCACCGGGAGGTCGTAAACGCTTTCGAAGCGGGCGAAGTACTCCGAGACGACTTCGGAAGCCGGACGCGTCACGTCGGGGCTGCCGAAGGCCATTCCCGGCAGGTCGTGGATGCCGTGCACCTTGCCGAGCACCAGCGAGGGCCACCGGTACTGCCACGCGCCCCCGGCCCGCTTCCCGTGGTCGAGCACGACGAACCCGGACTCGTTGGCGAACCCGGCCCGGCGCAGGTGGTACGCGGCCGAAAGGCCGGCCTGGCCGGCGCCGACGACCACCACGTCCGTCTCGTGATCAGCGCCGCTCATGTGGGGTGCAACGGCTGGCGGCGCGGGGTATTTCGCGCCGTGGGTCACACCGCGACCCGGTTGCGGCCCGCCTCCTTGGCCCGGTACAGAGCCGCGTCCGCCGAGCGCAGGACGTCGTCCAGGGTCGGACCGGCGTCGGGGTGGCGGGCGACGCCGATCGACACCGACAGGCCGCTCACCCGGACCGTGCCGCCGCCCGTCGAGATCACCACGGTCAGCTCCCCCACCGCCACCCGGACGCGTTCGGCGATGCCGAGCACGTCCGCGCGGCCGATCCCCGGCAGCAGGACCACGAACTCCTCGCCGCCGAAGCGGCCCACCGTGTCGCCCTGGCGGACCGAGCCGGAGATCGCGACCGCGACCGCGGCCAGCACGTCGTCGCCGGTCAGGTGGCCGTACGTGTCGTTGATCCGCTTGAAGTGGTCCAGGTCGATCATCAGCACCGCGAAACCTCCGGTGCTGCCGCGCCGCAGCGCGCGGGCGTGTTCGCGGACCGCGGACTCGTGCCAGCCCGCCGTGTTCAGCAACCCCGTCTTCTCGTCCGTGACCGCGGCGACCTGCAGCTGCTGTTTCAGCAGCAGGTAACGGTGCAGCAGCAGCAACGGTGCCACGACGAACACCACCAGCACCGGCTGCGCGACGAGCGCCAGCGCGGCGAGCCCGCCGAGGCAGAGGGTCGCCAGCTCGAACGCGTTGTCCTCCCAGGTGCCGATCAGGTCCGCCGCCGAGCGCTGGCTCGTGTAGAGGTAGATCCCCGCCGCGACGAGGCCGACGTTCACCAGCTCGAAGACAGCCGCGGCGAGGCAGAGTGCGAAGAGCCCGCGCGGTGTCTGCACCGGCGACCCGTGCAACCCCGTCACCGCGAGAACGGACGAAGCGGCGAAGCACGAGAGCATCGCCCACGCCGTGCTGGCGACGAAGCGGTGCGCGGGCCGCGTACGCACCTGACGCCACACGCGCACCCAGAGGTGCGTGTAGAGCACGACGGCCAGCAGCGCCACCCAAGCCGGCGGCAGCAGCACGACCCCGGCGAGGTACCAGACGGAGGTGACGTTGATGTGCGTCTGCCCGCTCATCCACCGCCGCAGCCGTTCGATGCGGCGGGACATCTCGGCCTGGGCGACACCGAGCGCGACGAGCACGGCGAACCACACCGGCCGCACCGCCCCACCGAACCCGCCGGCGAGCGCCGCGACGGTCGCCACGACGGCGACCAGTTCACACGCGAGGGCGTAGGCGATCCAGCGCGGTCTGGCCGCGGCCCACATGTCCCACCGCGCAGGCCAGCCCGGCCAGGCGGAAAACGCTTCCCGGCGCACGGCGGCCCGGACCCTCAAGAACCGAAGCCACAGAAGTGACGGACCGGCATCGTGACGTACCCCTTGCGCGAAGTTCGGCCGACGAGGTAGCCCAGCGTAGCCGTTCCGGCGAGCCGCGTCGCCGGTCCGGGGGATTTGCGGGCACGCCACTTGCTCGGAAATCTGCTCAGGGTGGGTCCGCGCAGTTCAGGGCCTCGGTCGAGGGTCGCCGCGACGGGAAGCGCCTGCGGGCCGCTCGGTGGGGGAATCCCGGTGCGGGATCCCCCACCGAGCGTGCCCGAGATCAGTCCGGCCGCAACGGCTACTTCCGCAGCGCGCGGATGATCGCCACCAGGCCGATCACCGCCGCGATGGCCAGCGCCACCGGGGCCAGCCTCTTCGCCACCGACTGCCCCGCGTAGTCGAGCAGGTCGATCGCCTCGGTCTCCGGTGCCGCCGGGACGCTGCGCAACGGCGGGCGGTCCGCCGCGGGCTTCGGGTCCGTGTTGATCTCCGGCGTCGTCGGAGCCGTCTTGACCGGGGGCTCCTCCTTGGCCACCGGCTCGGCCGAAGCCGAAGCCGTGGCCTCCGGCTCGGCTTCGGGAGCGGCAGCCGGGCCCAGCTTGCCCGACAAGCACCCCGCGAACGTGTCCAGGATCTTGCCGCCCACCTCGCTGATCAACCCGCGGCCGAACTGGGCGGGCTTGCCCGTGATCGCCAGGTCGGTCGCCACCGCTCCGCGGGTTCCGCCCTCGGCCTCCGTCAGCGTCAACGTCACCGTCGCCGCCGCCGTGCCCGCTCCGCGGGAGTCCTTGCCCGATGCCTTGATCGTGACCTTGTGGGCGGCTTCGTCCTTTTCGAGGAACTCGCCGTTGCCCTTGTACAGCAACGAAATCGGTCCGAGCTTGACCTTCACCGTCCCGCTGAACTTGTCCCCCTCGACCTTGGTCAGCGTCGCGCCCGGCATGCACGGGGCGACGCGCTCGGGGTCGACTACCGCCTGCCAGACCTCGCCGATCGGAGCCGGGACGGTGAATTCGTGGTCGAGCCGCACGGGCCGACCTCCTTTCTGCCAGACCTGGGTGTCCGGTGCCCACCCTAGCCGCCGCCGGGGCGACGGCCAGGGTGGACGAACTCCGGACTCAGGCCCCGGCCGCCGCCGCGATCGCGCGGCCCGTCAGGACACGGGCCAGGTGACGGCGGTATTCGACGTCGGCGTTGCTGTCCACCGGCGGGTTCGTGCCCTCCGCCGCGTGCTCGGCCGCCGCGCGGATCGAGTCGGCCGAAGCCTGGACCCCGACCAGCGCCGATTCGACGCCCGTCGCGCGGACCGGGGTCGAGCCCATGTTGGTCAGCGCGACCCTGGCCTCCTCGATCACGCCCGCCTCGGTGCGGACGGTGACCGCGACCGCGACCATCGACCACGCCTGGGCGACCCGGTTGAACTTCTCGTAGTGCGCCCGCCACCCCGTGTGCTTGGGGATGCGGACCTCGACCAGCAGCTCGTCCGGGCCCAGCGCGGTGGTGAACAGGTCCTGGAAGAACTCCGCCGCCGGCACCGTCCGGCGTCCCGATGGCCCGGCGACCACCAGCGACGCGTCCAGGGCCAGCACCGGCGCCAGCAGGTCCCCGGCCGGGTCGGCGTGCGCGATCGCGCCGCCGAACGTGCCGCGGTGGCGGATCTGCGGGTCGGCGACCGTGTCCGTCGCCTCCTTGAGCAACGCGGCGTGCGAGGCGACCAGCGGGTCGCGCTGCACGTCGTAGTGCGTCGTCATCGCGCCGACGACCAGCTCGTCGCCGTCCTCGCGCACGCCGCGCAGCTCCGCGACGCGCCCGAGGTCGACCAGCGTCGTCGGCGCCGCGAGCCGCATCCGCAGCACCGGGAGCAGGCTCTGCCCGCCCGCGATGACCTTGGCGTCCTCGCCCGCCGACGCCAGTGCCTGCACCGCTTCGTCCACTGTGGACGGGCGGACGTACTCGAAGGGAGCCGGGATCACTGCGCACCTCCGGTGGCGTCGATCGAACCGAGCCCACCGCCGGCTTCTTCGCGGCCGGGGCCGCCCGCGTCGGTGGTGCCGTGCTGGATGGCGTGCCACACCCGCATCGGGGTCAACGGCATCTCGATGTCGTTGACGCCGAAGTGGCGCACCGCGTCGATCACCGCGTTGACCACCGCCGGGGTGGACGCGATGGTGCCCGCCTCGCCGACGCCCTTGGCGCCGAGCGGGTTGGTCGTCGACGGCGTTTCCGTGCGGTCGGTGGTGAACGACGGCAGGTCGGCCGCCGACGGCAGCAGGTAGTCGGCGAACGTGCCCGTGGTGAGCGTGCCGCTGTCGTCGTGCTCGGTGCCTTCGAACAGCGCCTGGGCGATGCCCTGGGCGAGCCCGCCGTGCACCTGGCCCTCGACGATCAGCGGGTTCACCGCGACGCCGACGTCGTCGACGCAGACGTAGGAACGCAGCTTGATCCGGCCCGTCTCGGTGTCCACCTCGGCGGCGCACAGGTGCGTGCCGTGCGGGAACGAGAAGTTCTCCGGGTCGAACGTGGCGTCCGAGTCGAGCGACGGCTCGACCCCGTCGGGCAGGTTGTGCGCCGCGAACACCGCGAGCGCGATGTCGCCCATGGTCGTGGACGTGTCGGTGCCCTTGACGGTGAACTTGCCGCCGGCGAACTCGAGGTCGTCCTCGGCGCATTCGAGCAGGTGCGCCGCGATCGGCTTCGCCTTGGCGACGACCTTCTCGGCGGCCTTGATGACGGCGATGCCGCCGACCACCAGGGACCGCGACCCGTAGGTGTCCATGCCCTTGTGCGACGACTGGGTGTCGCCGTGCAGGATCTCGACGTCCTCGAACGCGACACCCAGCTGGTCGGCGACGATCTGGCTCCACGCCGTCTCGTGGCCCTGGCCGTGCGCGGACGCGCCGGTCGTGACCTCGACCTTGCCGGTGGGCAGCATCCGGATGGACGCGTACTCCCAGCCGCCGGCGCCGTAGTCGAGCGAGCCGAGCACCCGTGACGGCGCGAGCCCGCACATCTCGGTGAACGTCGAGATGCCGATGCCGAGCTGGACCTTGTCGCCCGACTCGCGGCGGCGCTTCTGTTCGGCACGCAGGCCGTCGTAGTCGAAGAGCTGCTTGGCCTTCTCGGTGGCGGCCTCGTAGTTGCCGGAGTCGTAGGTCAGCCCGCACACCGTGGTGAACGGGAACTCCTCGTGCTTGATCCAGTTCTTCTCGCGCAGCTCCATCGGGTCCATGCCGAGCTCGACGGCGAGCTCGTCCATCATGCGTTCGATCCCGAACGTCGCTTCCGGGCGGCCGGCGCCGCGGTAGGCGTCGGTCAGCGTCGTCGTCGTGTACACGTTGGTGCACGCGAAGTGGTACGCCGGGATCTTGTAGATGGCGTTGAACATGAACGCGCCGAGGATCGGCACGCCCGGTCCGACGAGGCCGTTGTACGCGCCGAGGTTGGCGAGCAGCTCGACCTTGAGGCCGGTGACCTTGCCGTCGCGGGTCGCGGAGATGGTCAGGTCCTGGATCTGGTCGCGGCCGTGGTGGGCGGCGAGCATGGTCTCCGACCGCGTCTCGTTCCACTTGACCGGCTTGCCGAGCTTCTGCGCGACCAGCAGCGACATCATCTCTTCGGGCAGGACGCCGATCTTGCCGCCGAAGCCGCCGCCGACGTCGGGGGCGATCACGCGCAGCTTGTGCTCGGGGATGCCGAGCGTCAGGGCCGACATCACGCGCAGGATGTGCGGGACCTGGGTGGCCGACCACATGGTGATCTGGGTGCCGGTGGGGTCGACGACGCAGGCGCGCGGCTCCATGAACGCCGGGACCAGCCGCTGCTGGCGGAAACGGCGCTTGAGGACGACCTCCGACGAGCTGATCGCCTCTTCGACGTTGCCGCCGGTGCCGGCCTCCGCGGAGTCGAACTTCCAGACCGCGCTCGTGTTGGTGCCCAGCTCCTCGTGGACGAGCGGGGCGCCGTCGGCGATGGCGGCTTCCATGTCGAGGACGACCGGCAGCTCGTCGTACTCGACGTCGATCTCCTCGAGCGCGTCGTGCGCCTCGGCGGCCGACCGGGCGACGACGACCGCGACGCCTTCACCGGCGAAGTTGACCTGGTCGGAGGCGAGCACCGGGCGGCGCGGCGCCTTCATGTCCGGCGTGATCGGCCACGCGCAGGGCATGCCGATCGCGCCGTCCGGGTCGAGGTCCTTGCCGGTGTAGACGGCGATGACGCCGGGCGCGCTCTTCGCCGCCGACGTGTCGATGGAGACGATCTTGGCGTGCGCGAACGGGCTGCGCAGGACGGCCATGTGCAGCAGGCCGGGCAGCGTGATGTTGTCGGTCCAGCGGGTGCGGCCGGTGATCAGCCGCTCGTCCTCCTTGCGGCGGCGGGACTTGCCGACCTCCGGCTCGAGCGTCGCGGTCATCAGTCACCACCCACGCCGACGTGCTTGTTCTCGGCGATGCGCTCGGCTTCGGGCCCGGCGCCGGGACTCATGTTCTTGGCGGCGTCGCGGACCGCGCGGACGATGTTCTGGTAGCCGGTGCAGCGGCAGAGGTTGCCTTCGAGCCCTTCGCGGACGGCTTTTTCGTCCGGGTCCGGGTTGTCGGCCAGCAGGTCGATCGACTGCATGATCATGCCGGGGGTGCAGAACCCGCACTGCAGCGCGTGGTTGTCGTTGAAGGCTTTCTGCACGGGGTGCAGGTTGCCGTCGCGGGCGAGACCTTCGATCGTGGTGACCTCGCAGCCGTCGGCCTGCACGGCCAGCACGGAGCAGGACTTCACGCTGTGCCCGTCCAGGTGGACGGTGCAGGCGCCGCAGTTGCTGGTGTCGCAGCCGACGACGGTGCCGACCTTCCCGAGTTTTTCTCGCAGGTGGTGCACGAGCAGGGTGCGGGGCTCGACTTCGTCGGTGTACTTCGTCCCGTCGACGGTGACGGTGATGCGCATCAGGCCTCCAAAAAAGCGGATGCCCGCCGGGGGTGGGGCAGCGGCGAGCCGGTTCGGGAACGGCCAGGCCCGACCGTGATCGGGCTCACAGACCCGAGCGTGCTACGCGACCTTCGCGCGGACAAGTCCTAATGTCACACGTTCAACTACTTGTTCCGCGGATACGGGGAAAACCGCTGAGAAGACCCGAACTTGCGGATATCCGGATGGGTGAACTTTTGTGGGCCACCCGGAGTAGTCAGCCGTGGATCCGCCCCGACAACTCGGCGAGCCGTTTCCCGCCACCACCCCACCGCAGAGCGATGATCTCCGCCGCGATGGACACCGCCGTCTCCTCCGGGGTCCGGGCCCCCAGGTCGAGCCCGATCGGCGAGGACAACCGCTCCAGCTCAGCCTCGGTGATCCCGGCTTCACGCAGCCGCGCGAACCGGTCGTCGTGCGTCTTGCGGGAGCCCATCGCGCCGACGTAACCGACGTCCAGGCGCAGCGCGACCTCCAGCAGCGGCACGTCGAACTTCGGGTCGTGGGTCAGCACCGCGATCGCCGTGCGCTGGTCGATGCGGCCCGCGTCGGCTTCCGCCTTCAGGTAGCGGTGCGGCCAGTCGACGACGACCTCGTGCGCGTCCGGGAAGCGGCTGGTCGTCGCGAACACCGGGCGCGCGTCGCAGACCGTCACCTGGTAGCCGAGGTAGGCGCCCATGCGCGCCATCGCCGCGGCGAAGTCGATCGCGCCGAACACGAGCAGCCGGGGCGGCGGCTCGAAGGAGTTGACGAACACCGCCATCCCCTCGCCGCGGCGCTGCCCGTCCGGGCCGTAGTGCAGCGTGCCGGTGCGGCCGCTGGCCAGCAGGCCGCGCGCGTCGTCGGCCACCGCGTCGTCCATCCGGGACGAGCCGAGCGAGCCCGCGGTCCGGTCCGGCCACACGATCATGTGCTCGCCGACCAGGCCTTCGCGCTCGTGCTCGATGATCGTCACGACCGCGACCGGCTCGCCGCCGCGCACCGACGCCACGACGTCGCCCAGCTCCGGCATCGACCGCCGGTCGACGTGCTCGACGTAGATGTCGATGATCCCGCCGCAGGTCAGGCCGACGGCGAAGGCGTCGTCGTCGGAGACGCCGTAGCGCTGCAGCACCGGCTTGCGCTCCGCGACGACCTCCTGCGCCAGCTCGTAGACCGCGCCTTCGACGCAGCCGCCGGACACGCTGCCGGCGACGGTGCCGTCCGGCGCCACGACCATCGCGGCGCCCGGCGCGCGCGGCGCCGAGGAGAACGTGGCGACCACGGTGCCGAGTCCGACCGTCTCACCCGCCGACCAGCGGCGGAACACGTCGTCCAGTACGTCACGCATCGGCAATCTCCCCGAGGAGTCGTTCCAAAGTGGCCAGGGTGTGCCCGGCCAGCAGCCGGTCGATGTGGGGCAGCGCGGCCACGATGCCCGACTGGACCGGAGCGTACCCCGCACGGCCGGCATGCGGATTCACCCAGAATACGGCGTGCGCGAGCCGGCGCAGGCGGGCGAGCTGCTCGCCGAGCAGGCTGGTGTCGCCGCGCTCCCAGCCGTCGGAGAACACGGTGACCACGGCGCGGCGCGCGATCCCGCGCTGTCCCCAGCGGTCGAGGAACGCCTGGAGCGTTTCGCCGAGCCGGGTGCCGCCGGCGAAGTCCGGCACCGCCGAGCCCGCGGCGAGCATCGCGCGTTCCGGGTCGCGCTGGCGCAGCTGGCGCGAAACCCGCGTCAGCCGCGTGCCGAGCGTGAACACCTCGACGGCCTGCGGCGCGGCCCGCGTCAGGACGTGCGCGAACCGCAGCAGGGCGTCGGCGTACGGGCTCATCGAGCCGGAGACGTCGATCAGCAGCACCACCCGGCGCGGGCGCGAACCGCGGCGGACGTGCGCGAGCCGCACCGGTTCGCCGCCGCTGGCGAGCATCGCGCGCAGCGTGCGCGACGGGTCGAGCCGGCCGCGCCGCGACGGCGTCTTCCGGGCCGCGGGCCGCTTCGGCGGCGCCGGGCGGAGGGTGGCGAGCAGCTCGCGGAGGTGCTCGCGTTCGGCCGTGGTCAGCCCGGCGAGATCGCGGTGGCGCAGCACTTCCTGGTCGCTCGCGGCGACCTTGAGCTCGTCCGCGCCGTCAGTCCCCTCGCCGGTGCCGCCGTCGGTCTCGGCGAGCGGGGCGATGCGAGCCTTCTTGGGCGCGGCGGCCTTGGCGCGCTGCGGCGCCGGGGCCTCGATCGAAAACCACTGGCTGAACGCCTCCTCGTAGCACGGGAGGTCGTCGGGGCTCGAGCACAGCGTGACGCGGCCCGCCCAGTACAGCTGGGTGGGCTCGGCGACGTCGATCTCGGCGACGGCCGCCAGGTACGCCTGCACGCGGTGCGCGTCGCAGGCGACACCGGCTTCGCGCAGCGCGGCGGCGAAGCCCGCGTAGCCGGCTACCGGATCGGAGACCGTGGTCATGGGTTCCATTGTGCGCTTGTCGGCGTCCCGGCGAGGATTCGAACCTCGGACCTCGGCATTCGTAGTGCCGCGCTCTGTCCAGCTGAGCTACCGGGACAAGGCGGCCTGCGCACGCGCCCCTCCCCGGGCACGGCGCAGACCGCGCTCTTCGCCGCGGCCGACCCAAGGTAGCGGCGGGTGGGCGCGAAGAGCTTTCAGGAAGAATGTTCAGCGAACGGCACGGGAGATCGTGCCGCATCGGTATTGCCGGTTTTCGGTCACGATCTCCTCCTCTCGGGGTGATTGCCTGCTGTGCTGGGAAAAGGATGCCGCACGGCCGAAGCCGGGGCAACGCAATTAACGGTCAGGCGGCCTTGATTCCCGGTTGGATCGGCGCGCAGCCGCGCAAACCCGCCGTCTTGTTCAGCTCCAGGACCGGCGGCAGCGTTTTTTGCGCGTACGCCTGGAGTTCCGCGAGTTTCGCGGGGTCGACGAGGTCGCGGCGGACGTGGTAGCTGACCCAGTTGCGCGAGTCGACGGTCAGGTTCCCGGTCGGCTGGTTTACGAAGATCGTCGCGTAGTCCCGGTCGAACCGCGGGTCCTTGTCGAACCGCAGCGTCGTGATCCACGACCCGATGAACGTGATCAGTTCCGGTTTGGCCTGTGTGAACACGTAGTCGCGCAAGCCCTTCAGGTCGGCGCGGTGCAGGTAGTCGGCGATCGGCTTGTCACCGAGCCCGGCCAGGTCGAGCACCCGGATCCGGCTGCCCAGCGACGTCCCGCCGAGGTCGATGAGGCCGACCTGCGCGGAATCGGGCAGCCGGAGGAGGTCCGCGAAGCCGTTGACGGCCTGGGCGTCGCGCTCGGCGACGAGGCACATGGCGGTCTTCGTGTTGGCGCGGTAGTCCGTGCCCTGCGCGTACAGCCCGTTCACCGAGCTGACCAGCCCGACCACCAGCAGGCACGCCAGCACGACCCGGCCGCGCACCCGGACGGCCGACAGCGCTTCGACGACGACGATCGCGCCGCCGAAGGCGCCGAGCGTCCACACCGGCGTCGCGAACCGCAGCTGCCCCATCCAGTCGTACTCGAGCACGATGAACGCGACCACGGCCAGCCCGAACGGCACCAGCAGCGCGATCAGGCCGGTCCGCAGCCGCGACGGCCGGACCAGCAGCACGACCAGGCACGCGACGGCGACCGCGACCACCAGCCAGCCCGCGTAATCGACGATCTGGCCGGGCGCGGCGAGGTCGTCGAGGGTCGGCGGCTCCTGCCCCTTCGCGACGGCGGTGTTGGGCACCAGCCTGCCGAACTCGAACCAGCGGAAAACAACGTACGCGCCGAACGGCACGGCGAAGGCCACCACCGACGTGACGGCGGTGCGGACGCTGCGGCCGAGCACGTCCCGCTTCAGGAAGACGGCGACGGTGATCGCGTACGCACCGGCGTAGATGACGCCGTCGGGCCGGGTCAGCGCGGCGGCCGCGGCGATCAACCCGGTTCCGGCGGCGACCCGGTGCGCCAGCAGCCTGCCGCTTTGCACGGCACGCAGGAGGAGCACGGCGAGCGCGGCGACGGTCAGCGCGTAGAACGAGTTCTCCAGCCCGGAGAAGCACCAGATCACGAACGACGGGATCGCGGCGAGCGAGGCCCCGGCGACGAACGTGACGAGTGCGGGGCGGCGGCTGAGCGTCTTCGCGCCGAAGTAGAACAGGACCAGGATGCCGAGGCAGCAGGCGAGGGCGAGCGCCTTCGGGAAGAGGACCTGGTCGTTGACGCCGAAAAGGGTGCCGTGGTCGAAGAGGCCGACGAGCTTGCCGAGCGCGAGCAGGACCATCCAGGTCGGGTTGGAGTATCCCTCGACCGGGGCGGCGCCGGGCTGCAGGACCAGGCCGTGGCCGTCGGCGAGGTCGCGCGAATAGGCGAAGGTGATGGCGGCGTCGTCGATCAGCCAGTGGCCGTAGAACGACGCGTGGACGGCGATGATCGCGGTGCCACCGAGGACCGCGGCCACGGCGGCGAGCTTGCCGGGGCGCCGCCGGGCCGCGGGCGGGTCGGGGCTGTCCGGGGACAACGCTGGTCTCGTTCCGGTCGTCGCCACGCTCATCCGCAGGCTCCCCGCCTCGTCGCCCCGGAACCGGCGTCAGGCGAACAAGGCGTCGAGTTTCGCCCGGACCCGGTCGAGGTCTTCGCTGTATTTCAGGACGGCACCGAGCGTCCGCGCCGCCGATGCCGCGTCCAGCTCGTCGCGTCGCAGAGCCAGCAGGGCTCGTGCCCAGTCGAGTGACTCCGCCACTCCCGGCGGCTTCAGCAGGTCCATCTCGCGGAGCCGGTGCACCGCTTCCGAGATCTGCCGGGCCAGGAGCTCGCCTATCTCCGGGATCCTACGACGCAGGATCGTGACTTCGCGCGCCAAGTCGGGGTGTTCCAGCCAGTGGTAGAGGCAGCGGCGCTTGAGGGCGTCGTGCACCTCGCGGGTCCGGTTGGAGGTGAGCACCACCAGCGGCGGTTCCTCCGCGCGGACCTCGCCGTACTCGGGGATGGTGACGGCGTGCTCGTCGAGCAGCTGCAGCAGGAAGGCTTCGAACTCGTCGTCGGCGCGGTCGATCTCGTCGATCAGCAGGACGCACGGCGCGCTGATGAGCGCTTGCAGCAACGGCCGCGCGAGCAGGAACCGCTCGGTGTAGAGCGAGCGTTCGGCGGTCTCGACGTCGACCCGCCCGTCCCCGGCGGCTTCGAGGGCGCGCAGGTGCAGCAGCTGGCGCGGGAAGTCCCACTCGTAGAGCGCCTGGGCGGCGTCGATGCCCTCGTGGCACTGGAGCCGCACGAGGGGGCGGCCGAGCGCGGTGGCGAGGGCCAGGGCGAGTGAGGTCTTGCCGGTGCCGGGCTCGCCTTCGCAGAAGAGCGGGCGGCCCATCCGCAGGGCGAGGAAGCCGGCGGTGGCGAGCCCGTCATCGGCGAGGTAGCCGGTCGCGTCGAGCGCGTCGGCAAGTTCTTCAGGCGAGTCGAGCAAGTCGGTCACAGTGTCGATCGTAAGCGGCCGGAGCCACATTCGCGGCTCACCGCCGGGGAAGATCATGGCGGCGGTCGACATCCCGGCCGCTGCCGAGGTCGCCGCACTCGACGAGCCGGAGGTCATCACGGGTGGCGAGCCAGTCCCGGGCGCCGCGGTCGCCTTGGGCGGATTCGGCGATTTCGCGCCACCACCGGCGGCCGAGGAGGACGGGGTGGCCGGGGAGGCCGTCGTAGGCCGCGCGGGCGACGGTGTCTTCGGTGGCGTTCGCGAGGACGCGGGTGAGGATGTCGGCGCCGACCCAGGGCAGGTCGACGAGGTGGACGAGTGCGGCGACGGGGGTTTCGGTCGCGGTGAGCGCTTCGAGCCCGGCGCGGAGGGAGGCGCCCATGCCGGTCGCCCAGTCGTCGGCCTGGACGGCTTGAGCCGGGTCCGGGAGGAGGGCGCGGACTTCTTCGGCGGCCGCGCCGATGACGACGCGGATCGGGGTGCAGCCCGCGTCGGTGAGGGTGCGGAGGGCGCGGAGGACGAGCGGCTGGCCATCGAGATCGGCGAGGGCCTTGGGGCCGCCGAAACGGCGCCCGGCCCCGGCGGCGAGCAAGAGCCCGGCGACGGGTGGTGAGGTTAGGGTCATGGGCGCGCCTCGGTCGGTGGCGCGGTGGGGAGTGGCGGCTCGGCGACGGGCGCGGCTCGCGGCGGCTCGGAGGTCGCGGCGGCAGGCGCGGCTCGCGGCCCCTCAGAAGTCGCGGCGGCGGGCCGCCTGGCGACGGGCGCGATTCGCGGCACCGCAGAAGTCGCGGCGGCGGGCCGCCTGGCGGCGGGCGCGGCGACTCGGGCTAGCACGGCGATCGCGGCTGGCGGGCGCCGTTCGGCAGCGGGTGCCGCCGTGCGAGGCGCCACCGCGATCGCGGCCGCCGGTGGCAGCGACCACTCGCCCGCCGCCGAGCTGGCCGGGCGGGGCGGCGTCGCGCTTCGAGCCCGCGCGGCTCCTCCCCCGGCCTCGGCCGTCCGCAGCCGGTCAAGCACGCGCGCGGCCCGGGGCGGCTATTGCCAAGTCGGCCTCGATCGTTCGGGCCGCCTCCAGCAATGGGGGCACCAGTTCCGTCTCCACCGACTCCGCCGTCGTGCGGCTCGCGTGCGTCGACAGGTTCACCGCCGCCACCACTCGGCCCGCTCGGTCGTGGATCGGGGCCGCCACCGAGCGGAGGCCTTCCTCCAGCTCCTGGTCCACCATCGCCCAGCCCTGCTCCCGCACCTTCGCCAGCTCCGCGCGGAGGCGGTCCGGCGAAGTCACCGTGCGGTCGGTCAGGCGGTCGAAGCTCGCCACCACGAAGTACGCCTCCAGCTCCGCCTTGCTGAGCCCGGCCAGGAGCACATGCCCCATCGAGGTCGCGTACGCCGGGAAGCGGGTTCCCACGTTGATGCTCACCGTCATGATGCGCGACACCGCCACCCGCGCCACGTACACGATGTCCGTGCCCTCCAGCACCGACACCGAGCTGGACTCGTGGACGTCCGCCGACAGGTGCTCCAGGTGCGGCTGCGCCACCTCCGGCAACGTCATGCTCGACAGGTACGAATACCCCAGCTCCAGCACCCGGGCCGTCAACGAGAAGTACTTGCCGTCCGTGCGGACGTACCCCAAGTCGGCCAGCGTCAGCAGGAACCGCCGCGCCGCCGCGCGGGTCAGGCCCGTCGCGCGGGCCACGTCGCTCAACGTCAGCTCCGCCGCGTCCGCGTGGAACGCCTTGATCACCGCCAGCCCGCGCTCCAGCGACTGCACGTGGTGGGCACCGCGGTGCGCCGGCTCGCCGTCGACCTCGATCTCCACGGGCGGCCTCGTGACGTCCATGCCCGGCAGCCTATCCGGCGTCGTCCGGGCGGGCGCTCGGCTCGCCCAGCTCGGCCAGCGTGCGCTGGGCGATCGCGAACGCCGCGTTCGCCGCCGGTGCGCCCGCGTAGACCGCCGTGTGCAGCAGGACTTCGCCGATCTCCGCCGCCGTCAGCCCGTTGCGGACCGCCGCCCGGACGTGCATCGCCAGCTCGTTGTGCGCGTGCAACGCCGTCAGCGCCGCCAGCGTCACGCAGCTGCGGGTCCGGCGGTCCAGGCCGTCGCGGGCCCACACCGAACCCCACGCGCCTTCGGTGATGTAGTCCTGGAACGGGCGGCTGAAGTCCGTCGTGCCCGCGACCGCGCGGTCCACGTGCTCGTCGCCGAGCACTTCGCGGCGCACCTTCATGCCCTGCTCGTGGCGGTCGGTCACGCTCGCTCCAAGTGGTCGAGGATCAGCCGGGTGAACTCTTCCGGCTGCTCGTAGTTGCCCAGGTGCGCGGCGTCCGCCACGACCTCCAGACGCGCGCCCGGGATGCCCTCGGCGATCAAGTCGGAGTGCCCGGCCGGCGGGGTGGCCGGGTCTTCGGCACCCGCGATGACCAGCGTCGGCGCGGAGATCTTCGGCAGCACGTCGAGCAGGTCCATCCGCTCGATCACGCCGCAGCAGGCCGCGTACCCCTCGGCCGGGACCGCGGCGATCATCGCGCGCAGGAACTCCGCCCGGTCCGGGTGCCGCTCGAGGTAGCCAGGCGTCAGCCACCGGCTCACGCCCGCCTCGGCGATGGCCGCCGTGCCCTCCGCGCGGACCGTGCGCGCCCGGTCCGCCCACATCGACGGCGGGCCGAGCTTCGCCGACGTGCAGCAGAGCACCAGGCTCGCGATCCGGTCCGGCGCGTGGACACCGAGCCACATCCCGGTCATCCCGCCGAGCGACAGGCCCGCGAAGTGCACCCGGTCGACGCCGAGGTCGTCGAGCAGGGCGAGGACGTCGCCGCCCAGGTCGTCCAGCTCGTACGGCCCGGGCGGGACCGGCGAGCCGCCGTGCCCGCGCGCGTCGTAGCGGACCACTCGGAACCCGTGCTCCACCAAGGGCGCGACCTGCGGCTCCCACATCCGGAGGTCGCTGCCGAGCGACCCGCCGAACACCACCACCGGCCCGTCTTCGGGCCCTTCCTCGACCCGGTGCAGCCGTACGGCACCCACGCCGTCACCTCCGTTCGCGCCTGTCATACCCGGAAGAAGACCGTCTCGCCGTCGCCTTGGAGCCGCACGTCGAAGCGGTAGCCGTCCGCCGTCTTCGTCGCGATCAGCGTTTCACGGCGCTCCTCCGGCACCGACGCGAGCACGGCGTCACCGGAGTTGTCCTGGTCGGCGAAGTAGATCCGCGTGACGACCCGGTTGAGCAGCCCGCGCGCGAACACCGAGACGTCGATGTGGCGGGCCTGCGTGGCGCCGTCCTGACCCGGCACCGGGCCGGGCAGCACGGTGAGGATGCCGTAGGTGCCGTCCTGGTCGGTCGGGCAGCGGCCGAAGCCGCGGAACTCGCCGGACGCCGCGCCGCGCGGGTCGTCCGGGTGGCGGAACCCGCCGTCCGAGTCGGCCTGCCAGGTCTCGATCATCGCGTCCGGCACCGGGTCACCGTTGCCGTCGCGGACGACGCCGCGGATCCAGAACGCGCCGGGCGTGCCCTCGGGCACCACGTACGGGCCGTCCGGCCAGGGCAGCCCGATCGACAGGTACGGACCGACGGTCTGCGAAGGAGTGGGCAGCAGCTGGGTCATTCGTCGTCGTCCTCTTCCTCTTCGAACACCGACGCGTCGCGCCCGCGCAGCACGATGTCGAACTGGAACCCGAGCGCCCACTCCGACTGCGTGATCGAGTGGTCGTAGCGCGAAACCATGCGCTGCCGGGCCTTCTCGTCCGGGATGGAGTTGAAGATCGGGTCCTGGGAGAAGAGCGGGTCGTCCGGGAAGTACATCTGGGTGACCAGCCGCTGGGTGAACGCCGACCCGAACACCGAGAAGTGGATGTGCGCGGGGCGCCAGGCGTTGTCGTGGTTCTTCCACGGGTACGCGCCGGGCTTGATGGTGGTGAAGGTGTAGCGGCCGTCGCTGTCGGTCAGGGTGCGGCCGACGCCGTCGAAGTTCGGGTCGAGCGGGGACGGCCAGCGGTCGCCGGTGTGCCGGTAGCGGCCGCCCGCGTTCGCCTGCCAGATCTCGACGAGGGAGTCGCGCACCGGGCGGCCGTCGCCGTCGAGCAGCCGCCCGGTGACGATGATCCGCTGGCCCTGCGGTTCGCCCGCGTGCTGGCGGGTGAGGTCGTTGTCGTGCTCGCCGAGGCGGCCGGGCCCGAGCAGCGGCCCGGTGACCTCGGTCAGCATCTGCGGCAGCAGCACGAGCGGCTGCTTCGGGTGCCGCAGCGCCGTCGAGCGGTACCCGGTGTAGTCCAGCGGCGGGTGGGTGCCCTCGGGCTCTTCCCCGTAGCGCGGCAGCTTGAGTTCGGTCGGTGTGACCACGGTGCTTCTCCCTTACCGGCCTTCGAGGACGACAGCCAGGCCCTGGCCGACGCCGATGCAGATGGCGGCGAGTCCCCAGCCACCGCCGCGGCGGTGCAGGTCGTGCGCCAGGGTGCCGAGGATCCGGCCACCGGACGCGCCGAGCGGGTGGCCGATGGCGATCGCGCCGCCGTGGGTGTTGACGATCTCCGGGTCGAGCTTCTTCCAGTCGCGCAGGCACGCCAGCGACTGCGCCGCGAAGGCTTCGTTCAGCTCCACCGCGGCCAGGTCTTCCCAGCCGATGCCCGCGCGCTCGAGCGCGATCTCGGCCGCGCGGACCGGGCCGATGCCGAAGACGTCCGGGTCGACGCCGGCCGCGCCGCGACCGGCGATCCGGGCGAGCGGGGTCTTGTTCAGCCGGCTCGCGGCCGCTTCGTCACCGAGGAGCAACGCCGAGGCGCCGTCGTTGAGCGGGGACGCGTTGCCCGCGGTGACCGTGCCGTTTTCCTTGCGGAACACGGGCTTCAGCTTGGCGAGCTTCTCGGGGCTGGAGTCGGGCCGGATGCCCTCGTCGCGGGCCAGGTCCACGCCCTCGACCGGGACGACCATCTCGTCGTAGAAGCCCTCGTCCCACGCCTTGGCGGCGTTGACGTGGCTGCGCGCCGCGAAGGCGTCCTGCTCGTCGCGGCCGATGCCGTAGCGCTCGGCGAGCAGCTCGGTGGACTCGCCGAGGGAGACCGTCCACTGCGACGGCATCGCCGGGTTGACCATGCGCCAGCCGAGCGCGGTGTTGTAGAGGGTCTGGTTGCCCGCCGGGAACGCCTTCTCCGGCTTCGGCATGACCAGCGGCGAGCGGGTCATCGACTCGACCCCGCCGGCGACGACGAGGGAGGCGTCACCGACCTGGATCGCCCGGCTGGCCTGCATCACGGCGTCGAGGCCGGAGCCGCAGAGCCGGTTGACGGTGTTGCCGGGCACGCTCGTCGGCCAGCCGGCGAGCAGCGCGGCCATGCGGGCGACGTTGCGGTTGTCCTCGCCCGCGCCGTTCGCGTCGCCGAGGGTCACCTCGTCCACTGTGGACGGGTCGAGGTCGTTGCGGCTCTGGAGGGCCTTGAGGACACCCGCGGCGAGGTCGTCGGGGCGGACCCCGGCCAGTGCGCCGCCGTAGCGGCCGAACGGGGTGCGGATCGCGTCGAGGACGTAGACGTCGGTCATGCCTTCTCCAGCTCTCGCAGCACGGTCAGCTCCTGCTCGGTCGGGGCGGGCGTGGTCTTCAGGTCGTCCGCCACCTTCAGTTTCCACCCAGTGGCCGCGATCGCCTGCTCGAGCTCCACACCGGGGTGCAGCTCGGTGAGGGTCAGCTCCGCCGTCTCCGGGTCGGGGCGCATCAGGCCGAGGTCGGTGACCACCAGGGTCGGGCCCTTGCCCGGCAGGCCGAGCTTCTCACGGTCGCCCTTGCCCGAGCCGTGGCCGAACGACGTCACGAAGTCGACCTTCTCGACGAACGCGCGCGGGCTCTGCCGCAGCACGATGAACACCTCGCCGCAGGAGGCCGCGATCTCGGGGGCACCGCCCGCGCCCGGCAGGCGGACCTTCGGGTCGTGGTAGTCCGAGCCGATCACGGTCGTGTTGATGTTGCCGAACTTGTCGAGCTGGGCGGCGCCGAGGAAGCCGACGTCGATCCGGCCGGGCTGGAGCCAGTAGTTGAACACCTCGGGCACGCTGACCACGGCGTCGGCGGTGTCGGCCAGCTCGCCGTCCCCGATCGACAGCGGCAGGCGGGACGGCTTCGCGCCCAGGCAGCCGGATTCGTAGATCAGCGTGAGGTTCGGGGCGTGCGCGCGGCGGGCGAGGTTCGCCGCCTTGCTCGGGAGGCCGATGCCGACGAAGCAGGAGGTGCCGTCGGCGAGCGCGCGGGCGGCCGCGATGCTCATCATCTCGTCGGCGGTGTAGTCGGTGGTCACGCTGCAACCTCCGCGGTGCGGGTTCGGACGACGGGTCGGGCGCCGGACGGCGCGGGATCGGTGGTGCGGACCCCGGGCGTGCCGGTGGCCGGGCTCATGCCTTCACCCCGGTCAGCTCGTTCAGCCACTTCGTGAACGCTTCGCGGTCGCGGCCGATCTCGTCCCACGCCTGGTACGCCGCGTTGTCGCGCTCGTAGTACCCCGCCGCGTACGACGGGCTCGCGCCGCCCGGGACCTCGGCCACCGCGGTGACCACCCACGCCGGGAGCACGACCGCGCCCGGGCGGGGCTCCAGCTCGTCGACGATCTCCTCGACCGTCACGATCGAGCGCTTCGCCGCCAGCACCGCTTCCTTCTGGACGCCGGTGATGCCCCACATCTGGACGTTGCCCGCGCGGTCGGCGCGCTGCGCGTGGACGATCGTGACGTCCGGGTTCAGCGCGGGCACCGCGGTGAGCCGCTCGCCGGTGAACGGGCAGGTGATCGGCTTGATCGTGGCCGTCTGCGCCGGGAGGTCGGTGCCGGTGTAGCCGCGCAGCACCGCGAACGGCAGGCCGGACGCGCCGGCCACGTACCGGTTCGCCATGCCCGCGTGGCTGTGCTCCTCGATCTCCAGCGGGACCGGCCAGTCGTGCTGGACCGCGTCGCGGAAGCGGTGCAGCGACCCCACGCCGGGGTTGCCGCCCCACGAGAAGATCAGCTTGCGCGCGCAGCCCGCGCCGATCAGCTGGTCGTACACGATGTCCGGGGTCATCCGCACCAGCGTCAGGTCACGCTTGCCCTGTCGGATGATCTCCTGCCCGGCCGCGACCGGGATGAGGTGCGTGAAGCCCTCGAGCGCGACGGTGTCCCCGTCGTGCACCAGCCGGGCCACGGCCTCCTCCAGCGACAGCAGCTCCGCCATCACGTGCTCCAAACTGTTCGCATCACGCACACTCGTTCTGCACCCGAACATAGCACGGCGCGCGGCCCGGGGACCAGATGTCTTCCACCCAATGGATGACGCAGGTACGACGAAGGGGACTTTCCTCGCGTGAGCAGCGAGAAAAGTCCCCTTCGCGGAGAACGCTCAGCCGATCCGGACCAGCCGGGAGCCGTGGGGCGGCACGGCCGACGCCGTCCACGAGCCGCGGAACCGGCCGAGGTCCTTCCGGGCAACGAGGTCACGCACCGGCCGCGCGCCGGGCAGCCCCAGGTCGACGGTGATGTCCGCGGGCGTGGCCCCCAGGTTGTAGACGGCCGCGTACCACCTGCCGTCCGGGGCCTGCTTCTTCCACACCTGGTGGTCCCCGCCGGTCACCTGCTTCGGGTAGCTGCCCGACCGGTCGACCGCGATGACCTCGGGGTTCGTCAGGATCGACACGGCCGAGGCGTCCAGGAAGTAGATGTCTCCCCCGACGTACAGCGGGGAGGACGCCATCGACCAGAACGTCATCACGCTCTGCCGCTCGACGTCGGAGATGCCGTCCTGGATGCCGCTGCCGGTGTTGTTGCTGATCGGCATCGAGTCCAGGTCCGGCCGGTACCGCGGCCCGAAGACCCCCTGCCAGTCCGGCAGGTCCGCCCACCGCGCCTTCACCGAGCTGTCCCAGGTGGACACCGTCTCGCAGTAGCACTCGACGTCGGTGTCGACGCGCACCCCGTTCGCGTAGGGCGCCAGCGCGGGCCCGGCCGCCCGCGGCACCGGCCACGCGCTCGCCGTCAGCCACATCGGCCGCTCCGAGTGGTCGATCGCCTTCGACCACGCCGCGATGTCGGCGACGTTGTCCTCGGTCGTGCCGTCGACCTTGATGAAGTCGACGCCCCACGACGCGAAGCGCGCGACGATCGAGTCGTAGTACTGCTGCGCGCACGGCTTCGAGAAGTCGACCTTCCAGTTGCCGCCCCACATGTTCGACGGCGTCAGCGGCTGGTACGCGATGTCCTGCGCGTCGCACGAAGTCCCCAGGATCGGCGCGTTCTTGGTGTAGACCTCCTTCTCCAGCCCGGTCACCGCGTACAGGCCGAGCTTCAGCCCGAGCGAATGCACGTACGAGGCCAGCGCCGGGATCCCGGACGGGAACCGCGCCGGGTCGGGGTCGGGGATGCCGTTGACGTCGGTGTGGAACACCCAGTCGAGTGATGCGTTCCAGCCCGAGTCGATGTTTATGTAGGTGTAGCCCGCCGACTTCAGCTTCGAAGCCATGGCGGCCGCGGCGTCGCGGATGTGGGACTCGTTGAGCCACGAAGTGCCGTAACCCGCGCGGGTCGACGACTCGAGGCTCCAGCTGCTCCAGCCCATGAACGGCTGGACGAACGGCGTCCGCGCCTCGGCGGACGGAACCACCAGGGAAAGCAGGCCGAGCACGGCGAGGAAAACGGAAAGGAAGCGCTTCACGGACACTCCTCCAGAGGGGATTACTCCTTGAGCCCGCTCGCCGCGATGCCGCGGACGATGAACCGCTGCGCGACCAGGAACATCGCGACCAGCGGCGCGATGGTGACCAGGGCACCGGCGAACAGCGCGGGCAGGTTGACCGACTGCGCGGTCAGGAACGTCGAGAGGGCGATCTGCGCGGTCCACGACGACGGGTCCTGCCCGATCACCAGCGGCCACAGGAACGCGTTCCAGCTTTCGATGAACATCAGCGCGCCGAGCGAGGCGATCATGCTCCCCGAGTTCGGCAGCACCAGGCGCCGGTAGACGCCGAGGTAGCCGAGGCCGTCGAGGCGCCCCGCCTCCTCGATCTCGGCGGGGAACCGCAGGTAGAAGTTGCGGAACAGGATCACGGTGAACGCGCTGAACAGGTTCGGCGCGATGATGCCCCACTCCGTGTTGACCCCGCCCAGCGAACCCACGACGACGAACGTCGGCACGAACGTCACCGACTGCGGGATCATCAGCGTGACCAGCACGTACGTGAACACCGCGCGGCGGCCTGGCACGTTGATGCGGGCCAGCGCGTACCCGGCCATCGAGCCGAACAGCGTGCCCACCGGCGCGGTGACGACCGCGACCAGGAACGAGTTCCACAGCGAGTGCGCCATCGGCACCGACGCGTCGGCGAACAGGTCGCCGAAGTTGACCCACGAGAGCGGGTCCGGCAGCCACGACCAGTCCGGCGAGCTGACCTGCTGGCGTGTCATGAGCGCGTTGCGCAGCATGATGTAGAACGGCAGCAGGAAGATCACCGACAGCACCGTCGCCAGGACGTACTTCGGTGCTTTCCGGGACACCGGCAGGACGGCCATCAGTCCTTCTTCCCGAAGCCGACGAACCGGCCCTGCAGCAGGGTGATCACCACGATGATCACGGTGAGCAGGAACGCGCCCGCCGAGCCGACGCCGTAGTTCTGGTCGCCGAGCGCGGAGTCGTACAGGTACACCAGCGGCGGCTTCACCGGCGCGGTCGCCGTGCCGGACAGCCCGGTGCCGAACAGGTTGTAGAACTCGTCGAACGCCTGGAACGCGGCGATCAGGATGAGCAGCAGCACCGCGACCGACGTGTTCCGCAGCTGCGGCAGCGTGATGTACCGGAACGCCTGCCACTTCGTCGTGCCGTCCAGCTCCCCGGCCTCGTACAGCGACGGCGAAATCGCCTGCAGCCCGGCCAGGAACAGGATCATGTACAGCCCGACCTGCAGCCACAGCCGTAGCGTCACCACCGCGACCCAGTACACCGGCGGGCTCGTCGTCGACAGCCACGGCACCGGGTCGGCGCCGAACAGCCCGCCGATCACGTTCGCGACGCCGGACGGGAGGCCGTTGAACAGCGCCATCTTCCACACCAGCGCCGCGACGACGTAGGACACCGCGGCCGGGATCAGGAACACCGTCCGGAAGAACGCCTTGCCCCGCTTGATGCTGTTGATCAGCACGGCGAGCCCGAGCGACGCGACGAACGTGATCGGCACGATGAACACCGTGAACACCGCGATCGTCACCAGCGACGTGCGGAAGGCGTCGTCGCCGAGCAGGAACGCGTAGTTGTCGAGGCCGATCCAGTGGCCGATGGTGATCGTGCCGCGGGCGTCGTTGAAGCTGAGCAGGAAGCTCCAGCCGATGGCGACGTACTTGAACAGCCCGAGCCCGACCACGACCGGCCCGGTGAGCACCGCGAACGCCCCGATCGCCCGCCAGTCCCGCCGGCGGCGGCGCTTCTTCGCGGCCGCCGCCGGCGGGGCCGCCGGAGCCTCCACCAAGGCCGTCATGCCAGCTGCTTGTCGACTTCGGCCTGCGCCTTCTTCGCCGCGTCGCCGAGTTCGGCGGCCGGGTCGGCCTGCCCGTTCGCGATCTTGGTCGCGGCCTGCAGGAACAGCGTCGCCGAAGCCTTGTTCCACAGCCCCGAGTACGACTTGCCGTTCTGCTGCGAGATCGTCACGGCGTCCTTCGCCGGACAGCTGGAGAACTCGGTCGTCTGCGCGGCGACCTCCTTGCGGGCCGGGATGTGGAAGCCGTACTTGACGCACCAGTCCTTCTGCAGGTCGGCGTTCTTGATCCACAGCCAGTCGATGAACTTCTTGACGGCTGCAACATTGGGCGACTTCGCGTTGGCCAGCTGGTACCAGCCGCCGACGCGCGCGACCTGCTTGCCCGCGTCGCCGAACTTCGGCCACGCGACGACGCCGAAGTCGTCACCGAGGGCCTTCTTGATGTCCGGCAGCGACCACAGGCCACCCCACTGCATCGCGGTGGCACCGTTGGCGAACGCACCCGGGTCGGACCAGTCGGTCGGGTAGCCCTGGAGCAGGCCGCCCGTGTCGTGCAGCTGCTTGAGCCCGCCGATCGCGGCGATCGCTTCCGGCGAGGCGAAGGCGACCTTCTTGCCGCTCGAGTCGAAGAAGTCCCCGCCGGACGACCAGAGCAGCAGCGTCGCCGCCTCGCCGACGCCGTCGGTGCCGACGTATAGGCCCTTCTGCTTGCCGGTGTTCAGCTTCCGCGTCGCTTCGAGGAGTTCCGCGAACGTCTGCGGCGGCTGGACGCCCGCGGCCTGCAGCGCGCTCTTGCGGTAGTACAGCATCATGACGTCGTCGATCATCTTGACGCCGTAGATCTTGCCGTCGACGGTCACCGTGTCCAGCGCGGCCTGGCTGAAGTCGCCCTTGACCGGGTCGACGATGTCGTCGAGCGGCGCGAGCAGGCCGTTCTTGACGTTCTGGTACCGGAAGTCGCCCAGCTCGAACAGGTCCGGCGCCTGCGCGGTGAGCATCGCCGAGTTGAGCTTCGTCTCGTAGTCGCCGGCGATCCAGCTGACGTTGATCGCGATGTCCGGGTTGGCCTTGGTGAACTCCTGGGCGTAGCGCTGGACCGCTTGCTGCGTCCCGGATTCGCCGTAGGCGTGGTACCACTGCTGCAACGTGACCTTCGCGCCCGAGGCGGCGCCCGCGTTCTTGTTGAGCGGGTCGCTCGTGCAGCCCGCGAGGGCCGCTCCCCCGGCGAAGAGGACGGAACCGACCAGGAAGCTTCGGCGATTCATGGGGCTCACGGGGATTCTCCTTAAACGCTGTCGGACACGAAAAGGCTCTGGACGGCGACGGCGGCGGCGCCCCGTGCCCACTCCTCGAACGGCAGCGGCCGGATGACCAGGCCGCACCGGGCGGCGCTGCCGAACGCCTGGACCGCGAAGGTCCGGCGGATCTGCTCCTCGAACAGGTCGTAGGTCGCGACGCCCTCGCCGGAGACCACCACCCGCTCCGGGCCGAACAGGTTGACCAGCGCGGCCAGCCCCAGCCCGATCGCGTGGCCCGCCCCGGCGAACACCTCGCGCAGCGGCTCGTCACCGCCGCGGGCGCGCGTCACGGCGTCGTCCATGGACAACGCGGGATCGCCGGTGACCTGCCGGGCCCGCGTCAGGATCGCTTCGGTGGAGGCGATCGCCTCGACGCAGCCCTGGCCGCCGCAGTGGCAGGCCGGGCCGCCGTCGGCGACCGGGACGTGCCCGATTTCGCCCGCGACGCCGTGCGCGCCGCGGACCAGGTCGCCGTTGACGACGAGCGCGCTGCCGATCCCCGTCCCCACGGTGACCAGCGCGAACGACGACGCGCCAACGCCTTCGCCGAACCACTGCTCGGCGACCGCGAGAGCCTTGACGTCGTTCTCCAGCGTCGCGGTGAGACCGGTCGCGTCCTCCAGCAGCTCGGCCAGCGGCACGTCGCGCCAGCCGAGGAACGGCGAATACCGGACGACGCCGGACGCGCGGTCGACGTCGCCGGACACCGCCACACCCAGGCAATAGGCGCGGTCACGCAGGTTGCTGGTGCCGTCGGGGGTCGGCCCGGCCAGCAGCTCCCCGACGAGGTCGGCCAGCGCGCGGACGACGTGGTCGACGTCGTGACTGGTCAAGGCGTGGTGGGCGCTCGCGCGGACGTCGGCGCGCAGGTCGGTCACGACGCCGATGAGGTCGTCGCCGGTGATCTTGACGCCGACGAAGTACTCGCGGTCCGGCCGGATGGCCAGGGGGTTCGCCGGGCGGCCCGCGCCGGGCGTGGTGCGGCCTTCCGAGGCGAGTTCCTCGAGGTAACCGGCGTCGATGAACGGCCGCGCCGCCTTGGTCACCGCGGCCGAGGAGAGGCCGGTGCGCCGGGCGACGTCGACGCGGGAGACCGGCCCTTCGGTCAGGACCGTGGTGAACACGGTCGCGGCCGCGGGACTGGTGATCGGCGCCCTTGCCGGAGCACTGCGAGGCATGGCCGGAAGGGTAGGCAGGATTAATTAACTTCGTCAAGAATTTATTTTTCCGCTGATCATCCCTACGCTCGGGGCCATGTCGCTCGTGGAACACGACCCCGCACACCGGCTCTGGCTGCTGCGCACCCCGGACAGCTCGTACGCCTTCCGGCTCGACGGCGACGACCGGCCGCGGCACGTCCACTGGGGCCCGCCGCTGACGCTGGCCCAGGCCACGCGGGTCGCGGCGCGGCGCAACCCGGCCGACAGCAGCTTCGACGAACCGGGCGACGAACGGCAGGAACTCCCGGCCGAGGGCGGCGCGTTCTTCGGCGTCGCGGCACTGGCCGTGCGGTACGAGGACGGGACGTCGGCGCTCGAGTGGCGCTACGACGGCTTTTCGCTCGAGGACGACGCGCTCGTCGTGCGCCTCACCGACCGGCACTACCCGCTCGACGTCGCGCTGCACTACCGCGTCCGCGGCGACGTCGTCGAACGCTGGACCACCCTGCGCAACACCGGGGAGACACCGATTTCGTTGCTGCGCACCGATTCCGCGTCGTGGACACTCCCCCGGCGCGACGGCGCGCGGCTGAGCCGGACGTCCGGCGCGTGGAGCGCCGAGTACGGCGTGCTGCGCGAACCGCTGCCGGTCGGGGAAACCACGCTCACCAGCCGCCGCGGCGTCTCCAGCCACCAGGTCAACCCATGGGTGATGCTCGACGCGGGCGACGCGACCGAGACGTCCGGCGAGGTGTGGTCGACGGCGCTGGCGTGGAGCGGGAGCTGGCGGATCACCGTCGAGCGCACGCACACCGGCCGCGTCACGTGGACCGGCGGGTTCGGGCACGACCACGTCGGCTGGACGCTGCGGCCCGGCGAAACCTGGGAGACGCCGGTGTTCGCCGGACTCTACGCGGCCGACGGCTTCGGCGGCACCAGCCGCCGCTGGCACGCCTACGTCCGCGAGTTCGTCCAGCCGCACCCCGGGGAACTGCGGCCGATCGTCTACAACTCCTGGGAAGCGACCGGCTGGGACGTCGACGAGCGGACCGAGACCGAACTCGCCGCGGCCGCCGCGGAACTCGGCGCCGAGCTGTTCGTCATGGACGACGGCTGGTTCGGCGCCAGGACTGGCGACACCGCCGGGCTCGGCGACTGGACGCCCAACGAGCAGCGCTTCCCGAACGGGCTGCGACCCCTGGTCGACGCCGTCCACGCGCACGGCATGAAGTTCGGGCTCTGGGTCGAGCCGGAGATGGTCAACCCCGACAGCGACCTCTACCGCGCGCACCCGGACTGGGTGCTGCACATGGCTCATCGGCAGCGGACGACGCTGCGCAACCAGCTCGTGCTGAACTTCGCGCGCCCGGACGTCGCCGACTGGGCCCACAAGTGGCTCGACCGGCTGGTCGGCGAGCACGGCATCGACTACCTCAAGTGGGACATGAACCGCGCGTTCACCGAGGCGGGCTGGCCGGGCGGGGACGGCGGCCGCGTCTGGGTCGACCACGTCCGCGCGGTGCACCGGATCCTGGACCGGCTGCGCGCCGACCACCCGGCGTTGCGGATCCAGGGCTGCGCGGGCGGCGGTGGCCGCACCGACCTCGGGATCCTCGCGCGTACGGACGAGATCTGGGCGTCCGACAACACCGACGCCGCCGACCGGATCACCATCCAGCACGGCTACGGCCAGCTCTACCCGGCGGGCACGATGGCGGCCTGGGTCACCGACAGCCCGAACCCGACCACCGGCCGCGAAGCTCCGCTGAGCTTCCGGTTCCACGTCGCGATGGCGGGCGTGCTCGGCCTGGGCGGCGATCTGCCGCGCTGGTCCGCCGCGGAACTCGGCGAAGCGGCGGCACTCGTGGCGCTGTACAAGGAAATCCGGCCGGTGGTGCAGCACGGCGACCTGTACCGGCTGGCCGATCCGGCGACGTCGGCGCTGACCGCGGTGCAGTACGTGCTCGGCGGCGAAGTCGTCGTCTTGCTGTGGCGGCGGCCGACGGAGTTCGCGCGGCCGGTCACCCCGCCGCGGCTCGCCGGGCTCGACCCGGCGGGGCGCTACCGCGACCAGGACGGCGTCGTGCACGACGGCGCGGTCCTGCTGAGCCACGGCCTCGACGTCGACCTGCCCGGCAGCGGCTACGCGAGCGCGGTCGTGCGGCTGACCAGGGTCTGATTACCCACGCCGATCGGCGTGACCGGGGCGGGTGAGGGCGATTGACTTTTCGCCGGCCGCGAGCTGAATGTGAAAGTCCTTCACCACGCTCGCCACCGGAGGCAGCATGCGCAAGCGCCTGTCCGCCCTGCTCGCCGTGCCCGCGCTCGCCATGCTCGCTTTCGCCGCCCCGGCGTCGGCGAGCACGGGGTACCACGAGTACGTCGCGCTCGGAGACTCCTGGACCGCCGATGTCTTCGTCACCTTCCCGCCCACCACCGAGTACACGCCGCTCGACTGCGCACAGTCCACTTCGGACTACCCGCACGAGGTGGCGGGCGCGCTCGACGTCGAGACCTTCCGCGACGCCAGCTGCGGCGGCGCCACGACGACCGACTTCACCCAGCCGCAGAGCCTCCCGCTGGGCGGGACGAACCCGCCGCAGTTCGACCGGCTCACGCCGACCACGGACCTGGTCACCGTCGGCATCGGCGGCAACGACATCGGGCTCGCGTCGGCCGTGACGAAGTGCCTCAACCTGCTGCCGGTGAGCACCTGCAAGGCCAAGTTCACCGCGGGCGGCGTCGACCAGCTGGAAACCGCGATCACGGCGAGCGAGCCGAAGGTGGCGAAGGCACTCCAGCAGATCAAGGAACGTTCGCCGCTGGCCCGGATCCTGCTGGTGAACTACCTCGCCGGGCTGCCCGCGTCCGGCAAGGGCTGCTGGCCGGTGATCCCGGTCGCCGACGGCGACGTCGCCTACCTGCAGGAGAAGTTCCTGCACATGAACGCCATGCTCGCCCGGGTCGCCGCGGCCGAGGACGTCGAACTCGTCGACACCTACACGCCCACGGTCGGGCACGACGCGTGCCAGGCGCCCACGGTCCGCTACGTCGAAGGCCTGATCCCGATCTCGGTGAGCAACCCGCTGCTGCTCGCCTTCCCCTTCCACCCCAACGGCGCGGGTGCCGCGGCGCAGTCGGAGATCGTCCTCGAAGCGATCCAGCGAGGCTGAATTGTCGGTGCGGTGAACTAGGCTGTCGGCGTGCCCAAGATCGCGGTGACCCGATGGATTCCCGATGACGCGGTGAAGCTCCTGGCCGAGGCGGGCGACGTGGTGGTGTCGCCCGCCGACCGCCCGTTGACCCGCGAAGAACTGCACGAGTTCGTCGACGGCGCCGCTGCCGTGGTCGGCATGCTGCACGACCGGCTCGACGGCGCGCTGGCCGACGCCGCGGGCCCCGGCCTGAAGGTGGTCGCGAACGTCGCGGTCGGCTACGACAACGTCGACGTCCCGGCGCTGGCTTCCCGCGGAGTCGTCGTCACGAACACGCCGGGCGTGCTCACCGACGCCACCGCGGACCTCGCCTTCGGCCTGCTGCTGGCCGTCACCCGGCGGATCGGCGAGGGCGAGCGGCTGCTGCGCTCGCGCACGCCGTGGTCGTTCCACCTCGGCTTCCTGCTCGGCTCCGGGCTGCAGGGCAAGACGCTCGGCATCGTCGGGTACGGCCAGATCGGCCGCGCGATGGCCCGGCGCGCCGAGGCGTTCGGCATGTCGATCGTCTACTCAGGACGGTCGAAGCGGGACACCGACGCGGAATACGTGTCCTTCGAAGAACTCCTGGCGCGCTCGGACGTCGTCTCGCTGCATTGCCCGCTGACGCCGGAGACGCACCACCTCATCGACGCCGAGGCGTTGCGCGCCATGAAACCCGGCGCGTACCTGGTGAACACGACCCGCGGCCCGGTCGTCGACGAAGCCGCGCTCGCGGACGCGCTCGAAGCCGGGGAGATCGCCGGCGCCGCGCTCGACGTGTTCGAGAAGGAACCCGAGGTCGAGCCGCGCCTGCTCGGCCGCGACGACGTCGTGCTGAGCCCGCACCTCGGGTCCGCGACGGTGGAAACCCGCACCGAGATGGCCGTGCTGGCCGCCCGCAACGTCGTGGCGGTGCTCGCCGGGCGGCCCCCGTTGACGGAGGTGAAGCCGTGACCAGGGTCGTCATCGCGCCCGACAAGTTCAAGGGCAGCCTGACCGCGGTCGAGGCCGCGGACGCGATCGCCCTCGGCGTGCGCGACGCGCTGCCGGAGGCCGAAGTCGTCACGTGTCCCGTCGCGGACGGCGGCGAAGGCACCCTCGACGTGCTCGAAGCCGCGGGCGCCCGGATCGTCCGGCTCACCGTCCGCGGCCCGCTGGACGAGCAGGTCAAGGCGCGGTACGCGGTGCTGAACGGCACGGCGTACGTCGAATCGGCGCGCGCGTGCGGCATCGAATTCGTCGAGCCCAGCCCGGAAACGGCGCTGGCCGCGCACACCTGGGGCGTCGGCGAACTGCTCATGGACGCACTCGTGCACGGCGCGAAACGGCTCGTCCTGACCGTCGGCGGCACGGCCAGCACCGACGGCGGAGCCGGGATGCTCGGCGCACTCGGCGCCGGCGTGCTGGACGCGTTCGGCGCACCGGTCGGGCTGGGCGGCGGCACGCTGACGCGGGTCGCCTCGACCGAGCTGAACCCGGTGCGGGAGCGGCTGGAAGGCGTGCCGGTCGCGGTCGCCACCGACGTCACGAACCCGCTGCTCGGACCTTCGGGAGCGGCGGCCGTGTTCGGACCGCAGAAGGGCGCCGGGCCTGCGGAAGTCGCGTTGCTCGACGAAGCACTCGGGCGGTGGGCGCACGCACTGCAGGTCGGGGGCGCGCCGGACGTCACGCGGGTACCGGGCGCGGGGGCGGGCGGCGGCGTCGCGGCCGGAGCCATCGCGGGACTGGGCGCGACCGTCGAATCCGGGTTCGACCTGATCGCCGGGCTGACCGGCGTCGACCGCGCGCTGGACGGCGCGGACCTCGTCATCACCGGCGAAGGTTCGCTCGACGAGCAGAGCCTGAACGGCAAGGCACCGGCGGGAATCGCGGCGCGCGCGAAGCCACGCGGGGTGCCGCTGATGGCGATCGCCGGGCGGGTCCGGCTCGACGAAGCCGGCCTGGCTCAGCTGGGCGTCGTCGGGATCAGCGCGCTGATCGACCACGCGCCGTCGTTCGAGCACGCGCGGACCCACGCGGCGGAACTGCTGCGGGCCCGGGCGGCGGAGCTGGTGCGGAACTGGGCGTCCCGCTAGCGAACGGACCTTCCGCGGCGGTGCGAAAGGCCCGTCCGCCGCGGTCAGCTCGTGTGCTGCGGCAGGACGGCGAAGGCGACCCCGCCGGTTTCGTCCTCCTGCACGTCGAGCACCTTGTCGTCGAGCAACGCCGCGGCCTGCGGTTCGAGGAACACCTTCGGGCCTTCGTCGGCACCCAGCACGCTGTCGCCGTCCGCGGGTGCGGGCGCGACGGACAGGGCCAGCTGCGCGCTTTCACCCTCGGCGTTCTGCACGGCCAGGCGGAGCCCGGCGTCCCCTTCGCTCTGGCTGGTCAACGCGGTGATCGCCTCGGCGGCGGCTTCGGTCACGGTCAGCATCTTCGGCCTTCCCTTCGTCGCGGTCCGATGCACTGGTGCCCCACGCTAGGGGCCGCCGTTCGGACGCGCAGTCTGAGAACCTTGTTCTGGTCAGGCCGGCGCTACGGACCGCCGGATACCCGCCTGCCGTGACGCTCGCGCCGGCCGACGGCAGAACAAGGTTCTTCGCGGATCAGCCCTGCCGAGCCTCGCGTATGGCGTCAGCCACAGAGCCGCCCGCGTAGTCCGCCCGCTCGCCCGGATCGGGATCGGCGTGGCGGTGGGGCAGTTCGTCGTCCGGGGTCACTTGCTCGAAGTCCGGCGGCGCGTCCTCGACGGTCTCGTCGAGCTGATCCGCGGGCGTAGCGGCGAGCGGGCGATCCGGCACCGGGTCGGGTTCGGCGTCCGGCTCCTCTTCGGCGAGGCGCTGGCCCATCGGCTCGCCTTCGCGGATCTCGCTGGGCGTCGTGCCGTAGCGGTTGGCGGCACTCCAGTGCTCGGGCGGCTCGACGCCCTCTTCGAGCGGGTCCACGCGCAGCTCGTCCTCGTCCAGCGCCTCGCTGGGGGACAAGCTTTCCGGTTCGGCCGCGTCACGGTCACTCACTGGTCTCTCCCGGCGCGTAGGCAGTAGTCATCGCCGGTGAGCTACCCGGGGTGCCGGGGGCCGAAACCCCGGCGGTGTCGCCGGGATCACATTTCTTCAACCGGTTTAACACATTCACAAGTTTGTGAACGCAAGGTAGCTTGGCATCATGGCCACCACCAGGTGCGCACCGGAGCACCGGCTGCTCGCCGCCGACCCGGACCGCCACCACGAACTCGGCACGCACGCGGCGTGGTACGTCGTGGCGGGCGTCGTGACAACCGGGGTCCAGGCGGTTTTGTTCCTGCTGCTGCGCGACGAGCTCGGCTCGCAGGTGGCGAACCTGGTCGCGATCGCGCTGACGACGGTGGGCAACACGGAGTTCCACCGCCGGGTGACGTTCGCCGGGCGGCGCAGCAACGCGGGCAAGCGGCACCTGCAGGACATCCTGACGTTCGCGTTCTACGCGGGTTACGGGTCGGCGGTGCTGGCGATCCTCGACGCGCTGGTCGACCGCCCGACGTCCTGGGAGGAAACGGGCACGCTCCTGCTGGCCAGCCTGGTTGGCGGCTTCGTCCGGTTCGCGGTGCTGCGCTGGTGGGTGTTCGCCCACCGCGAGGCCGCGACGGCCCGGACCGGCTAGCGTCTGCGGGCGTGGCCCCGGAAGAGATCAAGCCCCACGAAGGCGGCAGCGAGCCGGATTACCGCTTCACGCTGGCCAACGAGCGGACGTTCCTGGCCTGGCTCCGCACGGCACTGGGGTTGCTGGCGGGAGGGGTGGCGGTCCACCAGCTGGTCCCGAAACCCGCGGCGGCGAGCGCGGTGCTGGCGGGGGTGTGCGTGGTGCTGGCGGCGGTCCTGGCGGCGACGGCGTACCCGCGGTGGCGGCGGGTGCAGATCGCGATGCGGGCGGGAGAGCCGTTGCCGCGGAGCTGGATGATCGTGGTGCTGACGGGCGGGCTGCTGGTGTTGATCGTGGCAGCGGCGGTGCTGCTGGTGCTGTCGTGAGCGGCGCAAGCGCGGACACGAGGCCAGACGAACGCGATCCCGAATCGCAACCCGCCTCGGCCGTCGAGAGCAGAGCGCGCTGGGGCGTCACGGCGAGTCGATGCACCGCCACACGGCGCCCCGCCCCCTACCGGCGAGCCGCCCGCGCCGCAACCCGCGTCGCCGCCCGCTCCGCACCCGGGTCACCCGAATGGCCACGGAGCGCACTCACCGCCGCACCCCCCATCCGGCCCAAGCCGCCCCGGCGACCGACTTCCTCCGCCGACCGGCGCAGCCCCGCGGTGCCCGATAACTCGCCCCGAATACCGCCCGTTCGCGATTATCGTGACGTCAAAACTACCGACACACCCGCGCGGACCCCGCGGTGAGCACACCCGACGGCGCCCAAGCCGAACGTACCGGTCTCGCCTGGCGGCGCACCGCCCTCTCCTCCGCCGCCTGCACCGCCCTGCTCCTGCACTCCGCCGCCCAGCGGCTTTGGGGGTTCTCGCTCGTCCCCGTTCTGCTCGCCGCCGGGACGTCCGTGCTGCTCGCCGCCGTGGCCGCGCGGCGGGAACGGGCCCTGCGGACCTCCGAACCCGCCGCCATGCGTCCCCTTCTGCCCGCCGTCGCGTCGCTCGCCGTGACCGTGACCGCCGCTTCCGTGGTTGTTCTCCACTGACGGGTGAACTCGGCACATCCTGAAACCGATTAATCGCAATGTGCCGCGCCTGGTCGCGGGAACATCACGACCGCTGCTGCTAACGGGGTATTAGTCGTTGAAATCTGGACTGACGGCCGGGGAGGTGCTTACGATTACGCTGCGTCGCACGGAGCGCAGGTCAGCTCGGATCTTCCGGAGCATCTGCGACCAAACCGCTACGGAGAGTTGGAGCCCCCGGCAGCGACGGTCGAGGGTCGGCCGGGGAGACGACCATGACAGCACCGCCGAGGACCACTGAGAAATCCGCCTCCGTCGTTCGCGATTATCGCACTCCGGAGTCATTGCCCCGGCCGAGTGGGCGGCTGACGAAGGAGGACCTCGACCCCCTCGTCAAAGACGCGGGCGAGGGCAACCCGGCCGCCATCCACTCGCTGCTCCAGATGATCGAGCCGGTCGTCGTGCGCTACTGCCGCGCGCGGATGGGCGGCCGCGACCTCTCCTACCTCTCCGCCGACGACGTCGCCCAGGAAGTCTGCCTCGCCGTCCTCAAGGCGCTCCCCGACTACCAGGACCGCGGCGGCTCCTTCCTCTACCTGGTCCACGCGATCGCCGCCAACAAGGTCGCCGACGCCTACCGCGCCGTCGCCCGCGACCGCTCCGAGCCCGTCCCCGAGCTCCCCGAGCGCCCGCTGGTCGGCAACGAGCCCGAGACCCGCGCGCTGAGCCTCGACCTCGGCGCCCGCCTGGGCCGGCTGCTCGCTTCCCTCCCCCGAGTGCAGCAGGAAATCCTCACCTTGCGCATCGCGGTCGGCTTCTCCGCGTCCGAGACGGCCGAGGCGCTCGGCATCTCCGCGGGCAACGTCCGCGTGACGCAGCACCGCGCCCTCACCCGGCTGCGCGGAATGATCCGGGACGAAGAGTTCTAGACCACCCCAGCGGCGGGCGGGGACACCTCTTTTACCCCCTGGAAGAGGTCTCCCCGCCCGCATCCAAGCCGTAGACCGCCCGCGCGTTGTGCTCGAACACCGCCAGGCGCTCCGCGTCCGACAACGAGCCCGTCAGCGAGATCGCCGCGTCGAGCACCAGCTCGTACGACGCCGCCAGTTCGCACACCGGCCAGTCCGAGCCGAACAGCAGCCGGGCCGGGCCGAACACGTCCAGCACGTGGTCGACGTACCGGCGCAGGTGCCCGACCTCCCACCCGGTCCAGTCCGCCTCCGTGACCAGGCCGGACAGCTTGCACACGACGTTCTCGTGCGCCGCCAGCGCGGCCACGCCCGACGCCCACGGTTCCCACTCCCCCGCCGCGATCGGCGGCTTCGCCGCGTGGTCCAGCACCAGCCGCAACTCCGGCAGGCGTCCCGCGAGGGTCGCCGCCGCGGGCAGCTGCGAGGTACGCACGAGCAGGTCGTAGACCAGGCCCTCGGCAGCCACCGCCCGCAATCCGGCCAGCACCGCGGGACGCAGCAGCCACTCGTCGTCCGGCTCGTTCTCCACCTGGTGCCGGATGCCGACTATCGGGCTGGTCAGCCCGGCCAGCCGGTCGGCGATCTGCGGGGCCTCGAGGTCCTCCCAGCCGATCACGCCCGCGATCACCGGCTCGGCCTCGGCGATCGAGAGGAACTCGGCCGTCTCCTCGGGCGACGACACCGTCTGGACCAGCACCGTCGCGTGCACCCCGGCCGCCTTGGTCACCGCGCGCAGGTCGTCCACTGTGTACGGACGGCGGATCGGGTCGAGCGCCGTGCCCGCCATCCACGGGTACTCGCGCCGCGCCGGGTCCCACAGGTGGTGGTGCGCGTCGATCATGCGACTCCTTCGGCGATCACGACGTCGGGGCGCAGCAACCCCGCGTCGACCAGCTCGGTCCACAGCGACGACGGCACCGCGGCCCGCGCGCGCCGGGCGTTGACGCTGACCTGCGAAGGATCATGCGCGCCGACGACGACCGACGCCACCGCGGGGTGCGCCATCGGCAACGCCAGCGCGGCTTCCGGCAGCTCGACGCCGTGCCGCGCGCAGATCGCCGCGATCCGGCGAGCCTTCTCGACCAGTTCGGGCGGCGCCTCGGCGTAGTCGTAGAAGCCGCCCGGCTCGGCCGTCGCCAGGATGCCGCCGTTGAACGCGCCCCCGGCGACCACCCGGACACCGCGGTCGAGGCAGAGCGGCAGCAGCTCGTCGAGGGCGGGCTGGTCGAGCAGCGTGTACCGCCCGGCGACGAGCAGGACGTCGAGGTCGGTGCGCTTGACGAAGTCCGCCAGCATCGGGGCCTGGTTCATCCCGGCGCCGAACGCGCGGACGACCCCTTGGTCCCGCAGTTCGCGCAACGCGGGGAACGCCCCCGAAAGCGCCTCTTCGAAGTGGTCGTCGGGGTCGTGGACGTAGACGATGTCGACGCGGTCGAGCCCGAGCCGCGTCAGGCTGTCCTCGAAGGACCGCAGGACGCCGTCGCGGCTGAAGTCCCAGCGGCGCTTGTACGCGGCCGGGACGGCGAAGCCCTGGTCGTCGCGCGCGCCCGCGCCGCCCGGGTTCGGCTCCAGCACGCGCCCGACCTTCGTGGACAGCACGTACTCCTCGCGCGGGAACGCCCGCAGTGCCGCGCCGAGGCGGGTTTCGGACAGGCCCAGCCCGTAGTGCGGCGCCGTGTCGAAGTAGCGGATGCCCTCGTCCCACGCGCGCCGCACGGTCGCCGCGGCGGTCTCGTCGCTGATCGCGTGGTAGAGGTTGCCCAGCTGTGCGCAGCCGAGGCCCAGCGGGGACAGGGGGATTTCCAACGCCGTCACTCCTTCACCGGCAGTTCCCAGACCAGCCCGATGCCGGTGTCGTCGCCGGAGTAGTCGTCTTCGACGGCCAGCAGCTCGGCCATCCGGGCCTGCCACGGCACGTTCGCGGGGTGGTCCCGCAGTGCCGCGCGCATCGCCGCGTAGTCGTCGACTTCGACGACGTGGAAGAGGTCGAGTCCGTTACGCCAGATCCGCCACGTGCGGACCCCGGCCTCGCGCAGCGCGGTGTCCAGCTCGGGCGGGATGACGGCGTGGACCGACTCGTACTCGGCCTCCTTGCCGGGCTTGAGCCGGGTATGCAACGCCACTCTTTGCGGTGCGGGTCCGTGGGTCATCACCACTCCTTCGCCGGGACATGGCACGCTGGGTACCGAAACATCCGAGGTCTGTTGCAGGGAGGGCGGTCACGATGCCCGTCACCGATGTCGCGATCGACAAGATCAAGGACATGATCATCTCCGGCGAGCTGGCGCCGGGCGACCGGCTGCCGAAGGAGGCCGAGCTGGCCCAGCGGCTCGGGCTCTCGCGCAGCTCCCTGCGGGAGGCCGTGAAGGCGTTGTGCCTGATCAGGGTGCTCGACGTCCGGCAGGGCGACGGCACTTACGTCACCAGCCTCGAGCCGAACCTGCTGCTCGACGCGATGACGTTCGTGGTCGACTTCCACCGCGACGACACCGTGCTCGACTTCCTGGCCGTGCGCCGGATCCTCGAGCCGGCCGCGACCGCGCTCGCCGCGCTGCACATGAGCGACGCCGACATCGCCGAGCTCGGCGAGCTGCTCGGCGAGCTGGAGGACTCGCCGACCGTCGAGGCGCTCGTCGCCAACGACCTGCAGTTCCACCGCA
Source organism: Amycolatopsis nalaikhensis (assembly GCF_030264295.1). Lineage (GTDB taxonomy): Bacteria > Actinomycetota > Actinomycetes > Mycobacteriales > Pseudonocardiaceae > Amycolatopsis > Amycolatopsis nalaikhensis. The sequence goes on from NZ_CP127173.1 coordinate 323,503, forward strand.
AGATCGCCGACGGCTCCGGCAACCCCGTCCTCTGCTCCCTGCTCGACAGCCTCTCCGGGCCGACCGCCCGCGCCCGCATCTGGCGCGGCCTCACCCAGGAGGGCGCGGTCGCGAAGACCCGCGAACAGCACACGGCGATCTACGAGGCCATCGCGGCGCGCGAGCCGGAACTGGCGCGCTCGTGGGCGACCGTGCACGTCGCGGGCGTGGAGCAGTGGCTGCGCAACGCCCTGGGCACCGCGGACGACCCGACGGCCCCCGACCTCACCGCAGAAGCTTCGTAGCACCACGCACTCACCTCCTCGCCCCTCGTGAGTGAATAACAGTGTTCTAACACTGTTATTCACTCACGACCGGCCGCGCGGATACCGGACACGTCGGATGATCACCGGGTGGGGGTCAGGTCTGGGGCTTTCCGCCCGCGTACCGGGCGATGATCAGCGCGACCAGGATGATGACGCCGTAGATCGCGCCCTGCCACACCGCCGTGACGTGCGCGTAGTTCAGCAGGCTCGACACCGACGACAGCAGCAGGACGCCGGTGAGGGCGCCGACCAGCGTGCCCTTGCCGCCGTCGAGCGACACGCCGCCGATCACCGCCGCCGCGAAGACCTGCAGGATCATCCCCGACCCTTGGTTCGCGCCCAGCGCGCCGACGTACCCGGTGTAGGCGAGGCCGCCGATCGCCGCCAGGATCCCGGCGACGACGAACACCGCCCACGCGATCCGGTCGACGCGCACGCCCGCCGCCCGCGCGGCTTCGCGGTTGCCGCCGATCGCGTACAGCGCGCGGCCCGCGCGGTGGTAGCGCAGCACCCAGCCCGCGACCGCGAACAGCACCGCCGCCAGCCACACCGACATCGGCAGCCCGGCGAACGTCGTGGTCGCCAGGTTGGTGAACGAGTCGGGCAGGTCGAACAGCGTCTTGCCGTCGGTCGAGCCGACCTGCACGCCGCGCAGCACGGTGAGCATGGCCAGGGTGACGATGAAGGCGTTCAGCTTGAGCTTCACGATCAGGAAGCCGTTGACGAACCCGACGAGCGCGCCGCACAGCGGGATCACCAGCAGGCCGACCGCGGCCGGCAGCTCGAAGCCGAAGCCCGCCGACGCCGCCGGGATGACGACCATCGCGCCCAGCGCGGGCGCCAGGCCCATCGTCGATTCCAGCGAGAGGTCGAACTTGCCGGTGATCAGCACCAGCGACTCGCCGAGCACGACCAGCGACAGCGCGGCCGAGGCGGTCAGGATGCTGACGATGTTGCTCCAGCCGACGAAGCTGCCGTCGACCAGGCCGCCGATGAGGAACACCACGACCAGCGCGGGCAGCAGCGCAAGTTCCCGCAGCCAGCCCGCTTTCCGGCGCCGCGGTGGCGCGGGCAGCGCCGTCTTCGGATCGGTCATCACGTCGGTCACGACAGCTCGACTCCTTCGATGTCGGCCACGAGGTCGCCGTCGGACCACCCGGCCTGGTGTTCGGCGACGACGGCCCCGGCGCGCAGCACCAGGACGCGGTCGCTGAGGCGCAGGTCGTCGAGCTCGTCGCTGACGATCAGCACCGCCTTGCCCTCGGCGCGCACCCGGTCGACGACCGCGAGCAGCGCCTCCTTCGACTTCACGTCCACCCCGGCGGTCGGGTTGATCAGCACGACCACCCGCGGGTCGCTCAGCAGCGCCCGCGCCAGCACGACCTTCTGCTGGTTGCCGCCGGAGAGGTCGGACACGGGCTGGTCGGCGCCCGCGGCCACGATGTCGTAGTCCTTCAGCGCCTGCGACGCCTTCGCGTACCGCGTGCCCGGCGACGCGATCCCGCCGCGGCCCAGCTTGTCCAAAATGGACAGGGTGGCGTTGTCGGCGATCGAGTGCTCCAGGACCAGGCCTTCGTGGTGCCGGTCGCGCGGCACGCAGCCGATCCCCGCCTTCAGCGCCGCCGGGATGTCGCCCGGCCGCAACGGCGCGCCGTCGACGCGGATCGTGCCCGCCGACGGCGTCCGCAGCCCGTAGACCGTCTCCGCGACCTGGTGTTTCCCGCTGGCGTTACTGCCCGCGAGGCCCACGACTTCGCCGCGGCGGAGCCGGAAGGAGACGTCGTGGAAGCCGTCGCCGGACAGGCCGTCGACGCTCAGGATCTCCGCCGCGCCGTCGTCGAGCGCCTCGCGGGAGGCGGCGTCGCGGACGGACAGGCCGCCCGGCTCACCGGTCATCGCGTCGACCAGTTCCGCCCGGCCGACCTCCGCGACCGGCGCGGTGAGCACGTGCTTGGCGTCGCGCAGGACCGTCACGGCCTGGCAGACCTCGTACACCTCGTGCAGGTGGTGCGAGATGAACAGGAACGTCACCCCGCCCGCCTGCATCTGGCGCATCCGCTCGAAGAGCCGCTCGATGGCCTGGCTGTCGAGCTGCGCGGTCGGCTCGTCGAGGACGATGAACCGGGCGCCGTACGACAGCGCGCGGGCGATCTCGACGAACTGCCGGTCCTCCACCGACAGCTCGCCGGCCGGGGTGTCGACGTCGACGTGCACGTCCCACGAGTCGAGCAGCTCGCGGGCCTTGCGCCGCAACGACTTCCAGCCGATCGCGAAGCCGCCGCCCGCCTGCCGGTTGAGGAACAGGTTCTCCGCGACCGTCAGCTGCGGGACGACCATCGCGTGCTGGTACACGCAGGCGACGCGCGCCTTCCACTCGTCCTGTTTGGACAGCGGCGGGGCCGGTTCGCCGCCGAACTCGACGTGCCCGGTGTCCGTGGCGGACAGCCCGGTGAGGATGGAGACGAGCGTCGACTTGCCGGCCCCGTTGCGCCCGACGAGCGCGTGGGACTCGCCGGGCCGCACGGTCAGGCTGACGTCGTGCAGCGCCACGGTCGGGCCGTAGCGCTTGCCCACGCCGCGGGCGCTGACGACGGGGGTCACAGCTGGTTCCCCCAGAGGGCCTTGTCGTCCACGTTGGCCTTGGTGATGACCGGCGCGGGCAGCTGGTCCTCGAGGATGCCGGGGCTGACTTCGACGATGGTGCTGCCGTGGTCGGTCGGGCCGGGCTTGAACGTCTCGCCGGCCATGGCCTTCTTCAGCCAGTACAGGCCGTACTTCGCGTAGGCGTCGGCGGGCTGGGACACGGTGGCGTCCAGCTCGCCTGCGCGGATCGCGGCCAGCTCCTGCGGGATGCCGTCGTTGGACACGAGCACGACGTGCTTCGGGTCGCCGACCGGGAACGCCATGTTCTTGCGCTTGAGCGCCTGCTGGGTCGGGGCCAGGTAGACGCCGCCCGCCTGCATGTAGACGCCCTTGATGTCCGGGTTGGCCGTCAGCATGCTGTCCAGGCCGGAGGACGCCTTGTCGGCCTTCCACTCGGCCGGGATGTCGAGCACCTGGATGCCCGGGTACTTGGAGGCCATGCAGGACTTGAAGGCCTCCGAGCGGTCGCGGCCGTTGACCGAGGCCAGGTCGCCCTGGATCTGCACGACCTTGCCGGACTTGACCTTCTCGCCGATCGCGTCGCACGCCTTGGTGCCGTAGGCCTTGTTGTCGGCCCGGACCACCATCGCGACCTTGCCGCCTTCGGGGGCGACGTCGACCGCGACCACCGGCACGCCCTTGTTCTCGGCCTGCTTGAGCCCGGCGACGACGGCCGCGGAGTCCAGCGGCGTCACGACCAGGCCCTTGACGCCCTGGTTGAGGAAGGTGCCGATGTCGGTGATCAGCTTCGCCGGGTCGCTGTCCGCGTTGACCGTCGGGAGGACGTCGACGCCCTCCTCCTTGGCCATCTGCGGCACGTAGTTGTTGTAGGCCTGCCAGAACGGCGAGGTCAGCAGCGGGACCGTGGCCCCGATCTTGCCGCCCGCGCCACCACCGGCGGCCGGGGCCGCGGCGTTGTCCTTTGTGGACCCGCAGGCGCTCAGCACGAGGCCGCAGACGGCGGCCGTCGCGGCCACCTGGATCACCCTGCTTTTGAATGACACTGCGCGCACCGCATCCTCCTTGATGACAGCGGAAACGAAGTCTTCTAGTCGTGGTGGACGGGCCCGCGGGGGCGCAGGCCGTACATGCCGCCGTCGACCGCGAGCGCGGTGCCGGTGGTCGACGCGGAAAGCGGGCTGGCGAGGTAGGCGACGGCGTTCGCGACCTCGTCGGCGGTGACCAGGCGGCCCATCGGCTGGCGGGCCGCGAGGGCCGCGCGTTCGGCCGCCGGGTCGTCGGCCGCGTCGAGGAGCCGGCCCACCCACGGGGTGTCGGCCGTGCCCGGGCACACGCAGTTGACGCGGATGCGGTCGGGCAGGTGGTCGGTCGCCATGGCCAGGGTCAGCGAGAGCACCGCGCCCTTGCTGGCCGAGTAGAGCGCGCGGTTGGGCAGCCCGGCCCAGGCCGCGATGGAGCAGGTGTTGACGATCGCCGCGGACGGCGAGTTCTTCAGGTGCGGCAGCGCGGCGCGGGCGAGCCGGACCATGCCGACGACGTTGACGTCGAACACGCGGTGCCACTCGTCGTCGTCGTTGGCCGTGACGTCGCCCTGCGCGCCGATCCCCGCGTTGTTGACGAGGATGTCGAGGCGCCCGAAGCGTTCCATCACGGCGTCGATCGCCGCGCGGACCTCGTCGTCGGAGGAGACGTCACACCGGATGCCGTCGTCGCCGGGTTTCAGGTCGAGCGCCGCCACCTGCGCACCGCGTTCGGCCAGCAAGTCCGCGACGGCCTTGCCGATGCCCGAGGCGCCTCCGGTGACGGCGGCCACCAGGCCCTCGAATTCACTCACTTGCGGTCTCCGTCCACTCGGGACCGTCCGGGAAGCGGAACCGGCGCAGCGTGGCGTCGTGCATGCGCGCGGAGAACCCGGGTGCGGTCGGGGCGAGGTACCGGCCGCGCTCGACGACGGCCGGGTCGGTGAAGTGCTCGTGCAGGTGGTCGACCCACTCGATGGTGCGGTCGGTGTCGGTGCCGGACACGGCCACGAAGTCGAACATCGACAGGTGCCGTACGAGCTCGCAGAGCCCGACCCCGCCCGCGTGCGGGCACACCGGGACGCCGAACTTGGCCGCCAGCAACAGGATCGCGAGGTTCTCGTTGAACCCGCCGACGCGGGCGGCGTCCAGCTGCAGCACCGAAATCGCGTTCGCCTGCAGCAGCTGCTTGAACACCACGCGGTTCTGGACGTGCTCGCCGGTGGCGACCTTGATCGGGGCAAGCGCTTTCGCGATCGCCGCGTGGCCGAGGACGTCGTCCGGCGACGTCGGTTCCTCGATCCAGTACGGGTCGTACGGCGCCAGCGCGGTCATCCAGGTGACCGCGGCGGAGACGTCCCAGCGCTGGTTGGCGTCGACGGCGATCCGGATGTCCGGGCCGACGGTCTCGCGGGCCAGCTTCATCCGGCGGACGTCGTCCTCGAGGTTGCCGCCGACCTTCAGTTTGATCATCTCGAAGCCGTCCGCGACGGCCTGTTCGGCGAGCCGGACGAGCTTCGCGTCCGCGTAGCCGAGCCAGCCGGGGGACGTGCTGTAGGCCCGGTAGCCGCGGGCTTCGAGCTGCTTCGCGCGTTCGGCCCGGCCGGGCTCGGCGGCCCGCAGGATGTCGAGGGCTTCGGCTTCGGTGAGCGCGTCGGTCAGGTAGCGGAAGTCCACGAGCGACACGAGCTCTTCCGGCGTCATCCGGGAGGCGAACTGCCAGACGGGCAGGTTCGCGCGCCGCGCGGCGAGGTCCCACGCCGCGTTGACGATCGCCCCGACGGCCATGTGCGCGACGCCCTTTTCCGGGCCCAGCCAGCGGAACTGCGAGTCGCCGACGAGCGTGCGGGACAGGTCGCCGAGCGCGGCCGCGTCCTCCGGGACGTCCCGGCCGACGACGTGCGGGGCGAGCGCGCGGATCGCCGCCGCCTGGACGTCGTTGCCGCGGCCGATGGTGAACGCGAGGCCGTAGCCGTCCGGGCCGCCGTCGGTGTGCAGCACGACGTAGGCGGCCGAGTAGTCCGGGTCCGGGTTCATCGCGTCCGAGCCGTCGAGTTCCCGGGAGGTCGGGAACCGGACGTCGAGGACCTCCATGCCGATGATCTTCGCCATGGTCAGGCCTGCCTCGCGGTCTGGCGCTGCCGCCCGAGGCCGTCGATCTCGAGCTTCGATCACGTCGCCGTCGCGCAGGTACGGCTTCGGGTCGGGCTGGCCGAGCGCGACGCCTTCGGGGGTGCCGGTGTTGATCAGGTCGCCGGGCCGCAGCACCATCACCTGGCTCAGGTGGTGGACGATCTCGGCGACGCTGAAGATCATGTCCTTGGTCGACGAGTCCTGCTTCTTCTCGCCGTTGACCCACAGCCGCAGGCCGAGGTCCTGCGGGTCGGGCACCTCGCTCGCCGGCACGAGCGCCGGGCCGAGCGGGTTGAAGTTCTCGCAGGACTTGCCCTTGTCCCACTGGGCGGTGCGGAACTGCAGCGCGCGCTCGGAGACGTCGTTCGAGACGACGTACCCGGCGACGTACTCGAGGGCTTCCTCGACGCTCTCCAGGTAGCGCGCGGTCTTGCCGATGACGACGCCCAGCTCGACCTCCCAGTCGGTGCTGACCGACCCGCGCGGGATGAGGACGTCGTCGGCCGGGCCGACCACGACGTCCGGCGCCTTCATGAAGACGACGGGCTCGGTGGGCGGCGTCGCGCCGGTCTCCTCGGCGTGGCGGCGGTAGTTCATGCCGATGCAGACGACCTTGCCGGGCTGGGCGATCGGCGAGCCGACGCGCAGCGCCTCGACGTCGGCTTTCGGCAGTTCCCCGGCGGCGAGCGCGGCGGTGGCTCGCGCGATCCCGTCCGCGGCGAGGAAGCCGCCGTCGATGTCGGCGGTCAGCCCGCTCAGCTCGTAGGTCGTGCCGTCGCCGGCACGCACGAACGGACGCTCACTTCCCGGTTCCCCGAGGCGCAGAAGCTGCACGGATATCCCCTTCACCCACATCGACCAGACATCCGATGTATATCGCAGTCGCAGGCCTCGATCCAGAGCCAGCGGCGAATTGTCGGAAAATTGGTCGGATCAGTATCGGTTCACGCTCATTCGAGCACGGCGTGTCACCGATCACAGCCGGAATAGTCCCGCGGCCGGGGCCGCTGGTCGAGGTCAGGGACCGGAGGAGGCCGATGACCACCACGGCGGAACGTACCGCGCCCGGCCGGCGCGCGCAGCTGAAGTTCGTCCTGGTCCTGGGCGGTCTCACGGCGTTCGGGCCGCTGTCGATCGACATGTACCTGCCCGCGCTGCCCCGGATGGCGGGCGACCTCCACGCGGCGGACAGCACGGTCCAGCTGACGCTCAGCGTGTTCATCGTCGGGCTGGCCCTGGGTCAGCTCGTGCTGGGGCCGCTCTCGGACGCGTTCGGGCGCCGCCGCCCGCTGCTGGTGGGCCTGGTCCTGTACGTCGTGGGTTCGGTGCTGTGCGCGGTGAGCCCGGACGCGTGGCTGCTCGTCGCGGCGCGGTTCGTGCAGTCGCTCGGCGCGGCGGCGGGGGTCGTGATCGCGCGGGCGATCGTGCGGGACCTGTTCTCCGGCACCGCGATGACGAAGTTCTTCTCGACGCTGATGCTGGTGAGCGGGCTGGCCCCGATCCTGGCGCCGCTGATCGGCGGGCAGCTGCTGAACTGGACGTCGTGGCGCGGCGTGTTCGTGGTCCTGACGGCGTTCGGCGCGCTGCTGCTGGCCGTGGTGGCGTTCTTCCTGCCGGAGCCGTCGGATTCGCGGTCCCCGGCGCGGCTCGGCCAGGTGATGCGGACCTACGGGCGGCTGGCGCTCGACCGGTCGTTCGCGGGGTACGCGCTGGCGTCCGGGCTGCTGTTCGCGTCGATGTTCGCCTACATCTCGGGGTCGTCGTTCGCGCTGCAGGGCGTGTACGGGCTGAGTCCCCAGGCGTATAGCGTGGTGTTCGGCGCGAACGGCGTCGGCATCGTGCTGGCGGGCCAGCTCAACGGGCGGCTCGTCGGGCGGGTCCGGGAGCGCGTGCTGCTGCGGTCCGGCCTGCTGCTCGGCGTGGTCGGCGGGATTTCGGTGCTGGCCGCGGCGGTCTTCCACGCGCCGCTGGCGCTGCTGCTGGTGTCGTTGTTCCTGCTGGTGTCGAGCATCGGGCTGGTGATGCCGAACGCGAGTTCGCTGGCGCTGGCCTCGCACGCGCGGTCGGCGGGTTCGGCGTCGGCGTTGCTGGGGGTGCTGCAGTTCGTGGTGGGCGCGGCGGCGACCCCGCTGGTCGGCCTGGGCGGGCCGGGCACGGCGATCCCGATGGCGGCGACGATGGCGGGCTTCGCGCTGCTGGCCCTGTTGGCGTTCACGGCCCTGACCCGTCCGGCGCGAGTTGTCGTGAGTGTTTAGGGCGGTTCTAACCGCCCTAAACACTCACGAGGGAGACGACAGCAGGCGCTTGAGTTCGTCGGCCGCGCGCTCGTAGCCCGCGTCGGCGATTCGCTGCAGCTCCAGGAGGTCCGCGGCCGCCACCGCGCGGCGCGTCAGCAGCTCTCCGGCGTGTTCGGAACCTTCGTCGAGCAGCGCGCTCAGCTCGGCGATGTCGCCGTGGGCGTCGGCGAGGTCGGCCAGGCGGTCGAGGGCCGTCTCGTTGCCCGCGTCGGCGAGCGCGCGCAGGGTTTCGCGGTCGGTCATGCCCCCCATCGTGCGACCTTGCCCCTGGGGCAAGGTCAAGTGCGACGATGGGCGCGTGCTCACCATCGGACAGCTAGCCGGGTACGTCGGGGTGACGACCAAGGCGATCCGGGTGTACCACGCGAAGGGGCTGCTGCCCGAGCCCCCGCGTGACGCGTCGGGCTACCGCCGCTACAGCGCCGCCGACGCGGTCGAGCTGATCAAGATCCGCACGCTCGCCGAGGCGGGCGTCCCGCTGGCCCGCATCCGCGAACTCCGCGACGGCGACCGGGAAGCGTTGCGGCGGATCGAAGCGGACCTGTCCGCCCGCATCGACGGCTTGCTGGCCACCCGCGAGCGGCTCCGTCAGCTCGCGAGCGGCACCCTCTCCCCCTTGCCGCCGCCGGTGGTGGCCCATCTCGAGGAGCTGCCCGGCTGGGGGTTCAGCGAGCGTTGGGTGGCGCTGCAGAACGACCTGTGGACGCTGGTGTTCGCCACCCACCCGGAAACGGCTCTGGCGTCGTTCCACGACCAGGCGGCGATGCTGGCCGACCCGGAGCTGCGCGCGGTTTTCCTGGCCTACGACCGGCTGCACGACGTGCCACCGGACGACCCGCACGTGGATGCCTTGGCCGCGCGGATCGTCGCCGAGACCCGGGCGCGGTACGGCGCGGATTTGCCCGCGTACGAGCCGGATTCCGCGATCCCGGGGCTGGTGCAGGGCGCGGTCAACGCGTCGTCCCCCGCGTGGCGGCGGCTCGACGCGTTGATCCGCGAACGACTCAGGCCAGCGACGCCAGGTCCGCCGTCTTGAGCTGCTCCGCCGTCACCTTCGCGCGGCCGTCCACCAACGCTCCCAGCGCGTCGCCGTCGTCCCACATGTTCACGTTCATCGCCGCCGCCACTTCGCCGTCGCGCAGCCAGAACGCCGTGAACTCGCGGGACGCCAGGTCCCCGCGGACCACCAGCTCGTCGTTCGCCGGGTCCGCCAGGCCGCGGTACTCGCAGCCCAGGTCGTACTGGTCCTTGTAAGAACCGAACAGGGGTACGCTGACACAGGTGCTCTGAGCAGGCGAAACGAGGACTCGACCATGAACACGCTACCTGACGACGTCACGTCGGAGCGGACACGCGCGCTCGCGTACTACCGGATCTCAGATGACCCCAGCGAGAGCGGACGGAGCATCGAACGTCAGCAGGGCGAGGCGCACCAAACAGCCGTCCGTGAAGGCGTGACCATTGCGCCTACCGATGAGTTCCAGGACACCGACAGCGCGAGCATCTTCGGTATTGAGCGTGGCGTAGTTCGGGACGATTGGGACCGCATGATTGCGACCCTGAACCGCGAGGGTGCAACCATTCACATGGTCATCCTGTCGGAGATGAGTCGTGGCACTCGTGAACAGGTCGAGTACCAAAACCTGGCGCAGGCGTGCCGACGTCACAATGTTGTAATCAACGTAAAGGGCCGCAACTTCGACCCGGAAGACGCTGCGGACGATTTCCAATTGGGCTTGGAAGTACTCCTCGCTCAGCAAGAGGCGCGCCGCATCTCCAACCGTTCACGCAAGGGCATCGCAGGTTCCATCCGTAACGGACGCGCCCCCGCCGGACGCGTGCCGTTTGGCTTCTATCGTCCCCCGCGTGACCCTGGCGAGCCCGTCACTCAATACCCGCATGAGCGCAACGCCAAGGCCGTTGAGGCCGCAGCTAAAGCGATCGTTGCCGGAGACAAGAACCTCGGCGACATTGAGCGTGAGTGGAACGCGCTTGCCGCAGAGGATCGCAAGCAAGAGATGGTGAAGCTTGCTGAGCTTGCGAAGCTGAACAAGTGGAGCGAAACGGATCGCGAGTACACGCGGCGAGTCCGGGCGATCGAACGCCGCAACAAGTGGAACAGGCAGAGTGTCCGCAAAGCGTTGATGAACCCCGCACTCATTGGCAGGCGCAAGGTCGGCAAGGACACCGTGCAAGGCAACTGGGAGGGCATTCTCAGCGAAGAGCTCTACTACGCCCTGTACGCCACACTCACAGACTCCGAGCGTCGAACGTCTCCGGGACCGACAAGTAACACACTGCTTGCCGCCATTGGGGTGTGCGGCGTTTGCGGCGAGAGGCTGCGCACGAAGGACAAGTATTACACGTGCCGTAAGAGCAACTGTGTAATGAAGAGCCGCGATTGGTGCGACACCTTAGCCGTTGAAGCGTTGAACGCCCTACTGTGCGCCAAGATTCGTGACGAAATGTCGAGCGAGATTCGCGGCTACGATCCCGCAGTGACGAACGCCGAGGAGTTCGAGCGGGCACAAAAGGAACTGCAAGCAGCACGGGACACGATGACGGAGTTTCAAAGCGAGGCAGCGAAGAGCGGCCTTACCCCTGCCGCAGTCGTCGCCACATTGCGAGGTTACGAAGAGAACGTGGAGAGCGCACAGCGCAAAGTGGAAGCGTTGGCGAAGACACAGACTCGTGAAGCGGACCCCTTGACGGAACAGGTCAAGGCACGGATTGAAGCTTTGGAGTTGGCGCGTCTTGAGTTCGATACCGAACGCCGTGACATGACACCGCTCGTCGTCACGATGACATTTCACGATCACATCGTCGAGACGGCACGGGAGATGCTCGAATCCGCCGAGCTTCCGACACGGCGCAGGTGGTTGAAAGATGGGTTCACCATCACGCTGAACCGCACGCCTTCAAATAAGCGAGTGGACGTCATGAACCCTGCGACTTTGCAGATCATTCCGCGTACGGGTTGGGATGCCATTGGGGACTCCTACCGGCCGTGGTGGACCAAGCCCGGGAACGCAGGAACCGTGAACGGTGTTGTTGTGAGGATCTCCGGCGAGGCACCCAAGCCCAACCGCCCGAAGCGCGACGCCTGAGACTTGACGTAGAGCCCCGCTGAGAGCACGTGTCGGCGGGGCTCTGTCGTGCCCGTAGGACAGTCGGACATCGCCGCCTGACACTCGGTACGGGTTACGACCGGAACGCCCCTCACGCGGCCCGTGAGACGTGCTTCGCAAGATCACCCCACGCCGTTTGTACGGACTGGGATCGGCGATACGTAGACAGGCAACGCATCAGCATATGTGACGCAGTTCACATTTACGGCATCGTCCCACGTCACGGCGATGCATCAGCGTTCGACCATATTTCCCAATCGGCATACTCCCAGCTCATATTTCCATGCATGTACATACATCGTCCGGCAATGGAGTCTCTGATCACCGGCAGGCCAACGGGCAACGGTACGTGACACAGCGAACACACGTGGTTCCCTGGCGCTCACCAGGCTCCGTGACCTTCCCGTAAATGACAAGTAAGAGGTGACGGCGCTCCACGGAAGGGAGCAGAGACAGGAAGGGAGCACACGAACATGAGCATGGAACCGAGCCCCGTGTTGTCGGCACGGGCACGCGCTGAGCGCATCAAACTGAGCCTCAGCACGGCTTACGAAGAGCTTGCGCAGGCGTTCGCGGAAGAGGATTGGCGCACGCTCGGATACGCGTCGTGGGACGAGTACAGGGAGCAGGAGTTCGGCGACGTCCTGACGAAGATCCGAGACGTCCACACGCGAACCGCAGTGCATCGCGCTCTCAGTGATGCGGGCATGTCACAGCGGCAGATTGCGCGGAGCACGGGCAGCAGTCAGAGCACCGTAAGCCGTGACCTTCACGATGACGGGGATGATTCATGTGAATCACTTCCCGAGGGCATCGCGGACGAAGTGCGGCATTACGAAGAGACGACGCGGGAACGCACGTTCATCATCGAAATGCAACAGGTCCGGAGCTCGGCGCACAGCGTCCGGGTTTCCCTCGGCCGCGCCATTGAGGCGATGAACGATGAGGGCATTCCCGTCATCACCACGGAGTACTTGAACGAAGCGATTACAGCGCTTGAAGACGTGACCGCCGTTCTTGAGCGGTTGCGGGTAATGCGTGAGGTGATGGCATGACTGAGCGCATCGTGAACCGAGACGATAAAGGACGGCAGCGTTGGCGCAAGCCCCCGAGAGAGTGTCCGCGTGCGGAACGTGGTTCGTGAATGGAACCACGGCGCGGAATCGTGCCTGATCACGGGCCAAAGTTCGGCACACCAAACAATTTGTACCCGGACATGTAGTTTATCTATGTCACCAGACACCCTGCCTGACACACGGCAGGGTTCATTTTTACCAATCGAGTGTCACCCAACACAGAATCGAGAAGACATGAACAACTTTGCCTGCGGACATCCCAAGTCCCCGGACAACTTGCGCAGGAATGGAGCGAGCCGCACACGCTGCAAGACCTGCCACGACGAATCCATGCGACGAAGTCGTGAAGCTTCGAGGAACCGCACCCGCGAACTTGAATCCGAGATCCTACGACTACGTGAAGCCCTACAACACTGCCTGACCGGTAGGCACGCATGATCACACTATTAGGGCTTTGCTTCGTATTGCTGTACCTCGTTGAAGTGAAGCGCAGGAACACGAACACATTCTGCAATTCCTTGAGGCCGATGCCGGCCGAAGATACACAAATTGAGACACGAGCATAGACATGAATCCCTACGAGACATATCGAACGTACGACGCGTACGGACAGAGCGGCACTACCGATGACGAACACACCGTATGCGAGGACTGTGAAGACGATGAATGAGACGGCTCAAACCATGAACACAAGAGGGCCGTTGTCACGCGGTACGAATACCAAGTGACAACGGCCCTTTACGAGACACGAACAACGACACGCGCACGGACTGACTCCGCGCACTTTCATAGAGAGACTATATCAATGACTACAACCGCGACAGATCGCACGACGTTCCTTGACTTCAGCGACGCCCACGCGTGGGCAATGTTCCCCATCAACGGACAGGTACGGCCAAAGGAGTGGCAGAACACAAAGCACGGCGACTACGAGCATGAGCGACTATCTCAGGCGAGCGGAGTGGGTGTTGTGCTCGACCACTCCGGGCTCGCCGTCATCGACATTGACCCGCAGAACGGCGGGAGTATTGAAGCCGTTGAGGAACGTTTCGGGCACTTACCTCACACGTTCACTGTCGCAACTCCCAGCGGCGGGACGCATTTGTACTTCACATTGCCTGCCGGGGTCGAGCCCTTGGCAAAGGTGATCGGTAAGCTTGTGCCGGGCGTTGACTTCCTCTCGAAGGGTTGTTACGTGGCGGCGCCGACGACCGTTCGTGAAGCCGAAGGAAAGAAGCCTGCGGGTGCATACGATGTCATTTATGACGTCGAACCCGTCGAACTGCCTGCTGCTGTTCTTGCCGCTTGGGTTGGAGTCACGGCCGCCAAGAATATGGTTCCTACCGCGAGCGTTCTTGCCGAGACGCACCCTTCGCGCTACGCAGACGTTCAGCGCTGGCATCGCGAGAACGTTGGAGCGGCAGCAATGGCAAGTGAAGGCGAACGCGATGACACAGCAACACGCATGATCTTCGCGAGCGTTTCACTTTCTCTCGGCGTTCCTGATCACGTCCTCTCCGTGCAGGACATCAAAAGGGACTTCGCAGCAATCGATGGGTTCGCGGTCAAGGATCTGAGCGGCAAGATTGACCGTGCGTTGAACACCGTGCAGCCACGCACATACGGTGAACGTATCGTAATCAATGATCGCGTGAACCTCGACTACGCACCTTCGCGAGATCACCTCTCAACGCCAGAGGCACGAAGCGATGCCGCCCAAATCGACCGCTTGACGAACATGCTTGACGGACAGGTGATTCACACTGCCGCAGGATGGTTCGTCTGGAACGGCACGTTTTGGGAGTCCGTCGAATCGATCACGTGGGTACTCAAGGAAGCGTGCAAGCTGTCATGGTCGGATCTGCGCCTGATCAGTGAGCCTTCAAAGGATCAAGTGGGTACGGTCAACCACTGGAACCGCCCAGCATTTTGGGCTGCGGCGGAAACTGCGCTCCAAGAAGAACCCCGTTTGAAGCGCAAGATGAGCGAGCTTGATTCCCACGCTCACCTCCTGAATGCCCGCAATGGAACCATCGACCTGCGCACGGGCGTCCTATTGCCACACCGCCCAGACGACTACCTTACTCGAATCGTAGACACTGAATACGACCCTGATGCGCAGTTCTCACGCTGGGACCTGTTCCTAAGGGAGATCTTCCCGAACGATCCCGAGATGGCTGCTTACTTACAGCGCTTCCTCGGGTATGCGATCACGGGTGAAACGTCTGTGCATGTCTATCCCGTGTGGGCGGGCGTGGGACGCAACGGCAAGAGCGTGCTCGTAGACGCCGTGAAGGCCGTACTCGGCCGGTACATGGTCAACGTGCGCACTCAGGCACTCGAACAGGGTGGGAACGCTCAGGAGACGGAGATCTCCCGCCTGCGTGGCGTTCGTGTCGCTTTGCTTAGTGAGACAAATCAGGGTATGCGTGTCGACGAAGCAGAGTTGAAGAAGTGGACCGGTGACACCACTCTCGTCGGGCGCGAGCTGTACGGCAAGGCTTTTGAGTACGAAAGGCAGTTCCAAATCATTCAGGTCACCAACCACGAGCCACGTTTCATGTCACAGGGCTTGGCGTTGTGGGAACGTGTGCGATTGGTGCGCTTCAACCGTGTGTTCCGAGCGCATGAGCAGGACAAGACGCTGCCTATTGTGTTGCAGTCGGACGCAGCACGAAAGGCAATTCTCGCTTGGATGGTTTCGGGCTCCGTCGACTTCTACAGGGACCGCGCGTTGATCAGCCTCCCGGGGATCGAGGACTCTACAGGCGAATATAAGGCCGACCAGAACCCGTTGGACGACTTCCTACAGAGCGACCTCGTGGGGATCGAAGACGGGGCATGGAGTTCAGGCCCTGCGTTGTACGCGGCATACAAGCGCCTTTGTGACTCGCGAGAGATGAGCGGTGAGGCCGTGAAGCGTAATACGTTCTATGACCTGTTGGTTGAGAACGGTTTTGAGAAGAAGCGCCACAAGACCCAGGGACGCGGATTCGTCGGCATCAGCGTCAATCTGGACGGTGGCGGTTCGAGCGCGATGCGTGACACGGAGCAGTTCTGACGGAGCGTTGGTGACGCTTTTTGGCATCGGTGACGCTTTTTGACCCCTCTCAGCAAAAGTATCCATAGAGTTCACTCTTAGGGACTTTTCCCAGGAGGGGTCAAAAAGCGTCACCAGAGAGAAAAAGCGTCACCAGCCCGCCGGCCTCCCGCTGCTCCCTCCTGCCGATACGTGATTAATCAAGAACTCCCAGGTCCGCGCGCACAGCTTTCGCCACCTCTGCATAGAGAGCCCGGACAGGTTCGTAGGCGTCAAGCACATCAAACGGTTGCCGGTCCCCGGCTAGGCGTGCCTCCCCCACTGCTTCCCCGAAGTGTTCAATACGGTTCATCAACCGGTCGGCCAAGTTCTGCACACGTTCACTGCCTAACGCACGACATGCGAGCGTGACGCTTTGGAAGCGCTCAATCTTCTCCCAGTCTTCGCTGGGCATTCCACGCGCCCCGCTCAACTCAATGGTGCGCGTCAACTTAAACATGACATATGAGCATTCAACAAGCTCTAGGTACGCTTTTTGCCTCGCTTCGTGTACAAGCTTACGTTGTTCTATCTCGCGTTGCGCACTCATCTGCTCAGCAAACTGCTCTCGCTGCGTATTTAACTGCTTCTCAAATTGAGAGCGCGTGTTGTGGAGATCGGCGTTCGACCTTCGGCTAGCATAATGATTAGTAATCCAAGCCGTCGTAAGACCGGTGATCAGCGCGGTAACAGCCGTGATCCCAGCGACGACAGCAGTGAACCACCATGGCCCAGCGCTCGCGTTGTTCATCTGAAGATCGTATCGCACGGGCATCAAACATCGCCTGCCTGTTTGGCGGCCTTAAACATCGCTTCCTTGTCGTCAGCAGTATTCCCGGGCGGCAACTCCTCGTCTTCCTGGCTACGATCAATACCCAGGTCACGCGACATCAAAACGATGCACGTTCCATGATCATGCGTCAGGTACTTCACAATCTTGTCGAAGTCCATCTCAGACCAACGGTTTGCTGAGTGCAGTCTTTCCATAAGTTCTGCGACGGTGTAGGTATCCCGCTTGATACGCTGAATGATTTGAACAACATCTGTTGAAGCTGTAATTAAGGCTGTGTAGATCACAGCACCTAAGTCACGTCCGATATCCTTTAAATCTGCAATCCGTTCGGAGATAGAGTCTTTGGTCTCGTCCGGAATGTAGCTGACTTGCAGAACGCGTACATAGGCGCTCTCAATTTGCGAGTACAGAGTCGATATTTCGTCAAGCAACTTCGTAACTTCCGAGTAGAGCGCAACTCGACGATCGTAGAGCAGCTTTATTCGTTCATCTTCTCGGCGGCTACCGAGGTCAGCTTCAAGGCGTTTCCTAGCCTCCCTATTCGTGATCCAGGCGGTGACAAAGCTACCGATGAGAGCAGCACCGGCAGTGATTGCAGCGACTACGGCCGTGAAGTACCACGGCGCAGTATCTACAGCGGGCGCATTGTTCATTCAGGCATCGTACATCACCACATTTCACTACCCCGAGGCCGGCATCCTATTCACAAAATTCGAGTACGGCCCCTAAATGTAGTCTCCTATTAACATCGATACCCGGGTACCGAACATATCCTCATGAAAGGGGGCAAGCCATGTCAGACGCCGTTGAAGAGTGGCGCTCTATCCCGGAGTTCCCCCACTATGAGGTAAGCAACATGGGCCGTGTACGTCGCTACGGTTCGGCGATCACAGCCGCTGTATTCAAGAACCCACGCGACAGGCGTCCTTGGGTAAGGGTCACGCTCTATAAGGACCGCGTGCCGACACAGCGAGCGGTTCACGTTCTTGTCGCCAACGCCTTCCTTGGAGAGCGCCCTAAGGGAACGTCAGTTCAGTTCAAGAACGGCGATAGCACGGATGCCCGCTTGGAGAACCTTTACTACGGTCGCGCCAATTACGATATGTACATCGCTACCTCAAAGCGTGGACGTATCAAGTAACGCGACTCAAAGGGGTAGGGGATATGTGAGAGTGCCCGGCGCACACTACGCATCTCAGCCCCCAACATCGCAGACTCACGGGCACATGAATACGCGCCATTGCGTACGGAGCAGATACGTACTCATAGGCCACTGCTCATTGTGCCCGTGTCCCGCTCCCTCCCACCGTGCACATGTCGGGCACAACAGCACACGTGAGGAATAGCAGTAAGTGCACACGAGAATGTGAGTGAGAATAGAGACAGCGCGTCAGGTACACGCTGCCTATTGCATGGTCACATCAGCATGGCACATGTGCAGAATAGCAATTCGCATTTCTGCTTTTCGCTTCGCTTTTGCAGTTTTGCAGCGTGCAGGACACGCAGGAATTGCACGTCACCTCGGAGAAACACCCAGGGGGGATTACCCCACGGGGGTGCCTCCTACTCGGCCCGTATAGCGGGAGCCTCATTTTGTACGGTTTTGAATTAGATTTCGCCACAGGATCGGAACTGGATTTTGCAATGTCGGGCACAAGTCATTGGGCACACGAAACGTCCTGCGTGAATGGGCATGAATTCACGGAAGATAACACGCTCCGCGACTCTCGTTATTATCGCCATTGCCGCACGTGCAAGCGTGAGCGGATGCGCGCATATCGCGCTAAGCCCAAGAATGGAGATAAGTAATGGCGGCGTGCGAACTGAAGACCGATAAGTGCACCTCAGCGGCCGTCCGGGTTGTACAGGTTCGAGGTCGAGCATTGAACGCTTGCCCTCCGTGTTCTCGCATCGCTTGGCTTTCCGAATATCGCTCTCAGTGGGACAAGGGCGTTGCGTTCGATCGTGGAGCGCCCGTAGACGGCTGGCAATGGGCGTTGGACACCGTTCCTCCACCTTGGATTCGCGATGATTTGGACCCGCGAACCGAAGAGGAAAAGGCGCGATCACGCAAGCGTCGTGGCTTGTGACAAGCATTCGGGCACCAGTACCCCTTTCGCCTACGAACTCGAACTACGAACTTCCTACGAAAATATATGAGACCTCGAAAAGGTCATTTCACGAAGCACACGACACAACAAAGGACACATAATGGCTATCGACCTTTCCAATCTTACAGGCCAGAGCATTAGCAACAACATCCGCACCATCATTTCACAGGCTCAGGCGCTGGGATTCAAGCTCCCCGCTACCGTGCAGGCTAAGCTAAACCGCGACAAGTACCTGAATGATTTGGTGGAGGAGATCACGCAGGCTGAGATTGAGGCTGCGACACCGGAAGATGTTCCGGCCCTTGTCGAGCGTATCGCGCGCAACTCTGCGTTCCAGAACCCAACCGCACAGGATGCGCTAGGAAAGCTACGCAGGAACTTCGATCAGGATCTACAGAACACGCTACGCGGCTCCGCTGAGGAGTTGTACGACGCCGTAGCCAAGAAGGTGAACAAGGAGTTCAGCGTCATCTCTACGGATGCGTGCGCGGTTCCTTATGCGTTCGCTGCGAACCCCGCTCTGTGGGAGCGTCAGGGTCGTGAAACGATCGACGCGTACAAGCGCCTGCGTATCTCCCTTCCGGCCGTCGCACCTCTTGTGAACCTGTTGAATCTGATCGCTATCACCTTCTTCCCTGCACTCCCTGCGGATAAGTGGGAGTTGGCCGCGATCGCCAATCTTCAGCCGTTCTACAACTTCACGGGACAGACGTCTCCGAAGTTGGCTCAGTTGAAGTTGCCCGCTAATGCGCCTCTTGTGTCGCTTGAAATGGTGACGTATCTAGCGGAGCGAGACATCTTCCTCGGCGCTCAGTCGCTACAGGAGAGGCACGCTACGGAGTCGGCGTTGATCGCACAGGCTTCGGGTTGGGTTCAGTTGAGCGGAGGTAAGTGGGTTACGTCCGAAGAGGCCGCAGGTTACCCGCAGAGCACCCAGGGGCTTGCAATTGCTCACTTCAACGAGAACGCCGTTCAGTTGTAATGATGGCGTTGAAGCTTTCGCCCTGCGTCCGCACCTCCGCGAAAGGGCTTGAGCGCTCACCCGCCGTTGGCGGGTCCTCTTCCATCCATCCTGCCCGCCAACGTTTACGTTCTCGTTCCTGTTGCCCTCTCCCTTCCGGCAGGAACGGGACCACCTACCAAATAGCAAAGAGCCCGTCCTATCTGCTCCATAGGACGGGCTCTTTGCATTTCCATCAATCTTCGGCCGGCGTGGGGCTAGTGGAATTACGGGATAGCACCGGACATACGGAACGTTCCTTGATCTCCCATCCGTTGAAAGCCGTTCTCGATTTGGCGTTGTTCGGGAACGTCGTCACCTTCGCTCGGCGTGTTCTGTAGACACGGAAAGCAGGGCATCCCAGCAATTCCCATGAGAACGTCACACTGTTCGAGAACGAGGGTTTCGCCGCACAGCGTTTCCACGTTCCCATCCTGCATGATTTCGACGGCTTCGTTGAACGTCCGCATCAGGACCAGGTGAACGACCCGCTTGCTTTCGGGCGCGGTTCCAGGGGCAAGCCGGATACGAACAAGTGTCATCGGCCCTGCCTCTTTTCCTTGCGTGACCGAATTGCGCCGACGATGAGGACCGCAGTGGGGAGAGCAAACATGCCGAACAACACGATCACGATGCTCACTTCGTGGGGAAGTTTGATCATGACATCAAGCGTCGTCACGTAGTGACGCTGTGTGCAGGGAAGACGTGGGGGAAGTTCAGGGAAGGTAGGATGAGGGTGTGCCGAGCAGCGGAAACGATCGCCTGCGCCTTGCCCGTGAGGCCATGCCGTCGCGCCTGCACCCGGGCACTCAGATGGGCCGTGACGAACTCGCCGCACTTGTCCGTGAGTGGGTGACTGCGAACGATCCTCAGGGCCGTCTCTCAGCGTTCGACAGCAATCACCTTGGAAAATTGGAACGTGGCATCGTCCGCCGTCCCTCCCCCATCATCCGCGCGGCCCTGTGCGCGATCCTCGACGCCTCAGAGCGTGACTTAGGGTTCGTGGCCGACAGGGACGCTGAGCGCGTCTCTCAGGCGCTCTCAGGGCGCGTCCACACCGACCGCAAGGCGCTTACTGCCATCGGTGATGTGCTGGCCAGTGTGAGGCGCTTGGAAGATGCCACGAGTGCGGCCGACGTGATCTCGACTGTGCAGGCTCAGCGTTCGATGGTCTCGCGTCTCGCCGAGAACTCACGCGGAGATGTGCGCAACGAAGCCGTAGGGCTTCTCTCGGAGCTTGAGCAGTACCTAGGTTGGTTGAGCATCCCGCTTGAGCGCTGGGACGACTCGCGCAAGCACCTTGACCGCGCCTCTGTGCTTGCCCTTGAAGCTGACGACCCCGAACGCCTCGCAATGGCGCTGTCATTCAACGCGTATCGCAACCTGCGCCGTAACAACCTGCGTAGCGCGGAAGCGTTGAACGCTGCGGCCGGGCGCGATGACCGCGTGAACATCGGACTTCGCACATATACGGAGTTTCAGCGTGCGGAAGTGTTGGCACGTGACGGCTTGAAGAGCGAAGCTGTGCGGGCGCTCAACGACGCCGACAAGCTTGTGAACCAACTCCCCGATGACAGCGACGAACTTCCCGCGTCCGCCTATTGGTACGTCCCTTCGTTCTTCCACGGTCAACGGGCGTTCGTCCTACACGCTCTCGGCGACGACAAGGAAGCTGCCCGGACGGCGCGTGAAGCTATCGCAGCCATGCCTGCCTCTTGGCGTGAGAGTGAGTGGGCGTCGCGCAGGCTCGAACTCACGAAGCTGGACGCTTAGCCAATGTCGGCAAGGTTGCCTGTCTTGAGTTGGTCGTCAGTGACCTTGAGACGTTCGTCAACGAGACGTGCGAGTGCATCCCCATCGTCCCACTGATTGACGTTCATGGCCGCACTGACTTCGTTCTCGGGCGTCACCCAAAACGCCGTGAAGTCGTAAGCCTTAAGGTCACCACGCACCACCAGGCGGTCACGGTCCAGGTCGGCGAGTCCACGGTACTCACACCCGATGTGCGGCCCCTCCGTGTTCTCGTCATACTGGTCGGTGAAGAAGTACGGCGACGCCAGGAAGGGTTCGTTCTCCCCCAGCAGGTTCTGCGCCACGTGCGCGCCCTGGTCCTTCGCGTTCGCCCAGTGCTCCACGCGGATGCGACGCCCGTAGCGCGGGTGGAAGTGGGCCGCGATGTCGCCCACCGCGTACACGTCCGGGGCCGCCGTGCGCAGGCCCGCGTCCACGCACACCCCGCCGTCGTCGGCCAGCTCCAGGCCCGCCGCGTGCGCCAGCTCCACCCGGGGTGCCGCGCCCACCGCGATCAGCACCACGTCCGCCGTCAGCTCTTCGCCGCCGCTCAAGCGGACCCCGCGGACGCCGTCCGGGCCGCCGGTGATCTCCGCGACCTGCTCGCCCAGGCGGTAGTGCACGCCGTTCGACGTGTGCAGGTCGCGGAACACGCCGCCGACCGTCTCGCCGACCACGTTCGCCAGCGGGACCGGCACCGGGTCCACCACCGTCACGTCCGCGTTGTGCGTGCGGGCCGCGGCGGCCGCCTCGGAGCCGATCCAGCCCGCGCCGACGATCACCACGCGCTCGGCTTCGGCGAACGCCGACCGCAGCTTGAGCGAGTCGTCGAGGCTGCGCAGCGTGTACAGGCCCGGCAGGTCGCCGCCCGGCACCGGGAGCGTCCGCGGCCGGGAGCCGGTCGCCAGCACCAGGCGGTCGTAGCGGTGCTCGCCGCCCGCGTCGTCCAGCACCAGGCGCGCACCGAGCTCCACCCGGGTCGCCGTGACGCCGGGGGTGAACCGGATGTCGTGCTCGGCGTAGTACTTCTCCTCGTGCACCCAGTCGGGCTCGTCGGTGTTGCCGAGAAGCACGCCCTTCGACAACGGCGGCAGCTCGTACGGACGGTGCGGATCGGCGCCCATCAGCAGGACTTCCCCGGTGTAACCGCGCTCGCGCAACGCGGCCGCGGCGGACGCCCCGCCGAGGCCGGCACCGACGATGACGATCTTCCGCGGCTCCGACATCAGTGACCTCCCACGTCGACTCTGGCGCGGACGCTACTCCCGAACCGGCCGGGACACGACCGGGGGATACGCGGGAAATCCGCGAAGCGCAAGAGAAAACCCGCGAGTAGGCAGATCGGGTGAACCGGCGTCATAGCCGGTCCGCGGCCTCCGTCCCACCCCCGCACGAAGACGACCACGACGAGGAAAACGGAGGCGGCGACCATGAGTCGGGGCGAATGGTCGGTCGGCTGCCGGGATCTGGCCGGCAGGCGAAGGGACGTGACGGTGTTCGTCAGCAACGACAAGGTGGTGCTGGTCGCGCCGCCGGGCGAGGCGGCCGTCCTGGGCCCGCTCGACGTCGGACGGCTGCGCGCCGCCCTGCGCGACGCCGTCGTCGCGACGGCCGAAGAGACCGCCGAAACCTGACAACTACCGTTCCTACTTTCCAGTAGGTTAGAGTCGGCCCGACGACGGAAGGGACCGGCCATGACGACCTACTTCGTGACGGGCGCGACGGGCTTCATCGGGAAACGCCTGGTCGCGCGCCTGCTGCGGCGGCCGGAGACCACCGCCGTATACGCGCTGGTGCGGGAGACGTCCCGCGAGCGGCTGGCCACCCTCGCCCGGGACTGGGCGGGCGCGGACAAGCTGCACGCGGTGGTCGGCGACCTCGCCGAACCCCGCCTCGGCGTCGACCCCGCCGGGCTCGGACCCCTCGACCACGTCGTCCACCTGGGCGCGATCTACGACCTCACCGCCGGCGAGGAGGCCAACCGGCGCGCCAACGTCGAGGGCACCCGCCACCTGCTGGCCTTCGCGGCCGCGGCGGACGCGGGGCTGGTGCACCACGTGTCGTCGATCGCGGTCGCGGGCGACCACGCCGGGCGGTTCACCGAAGCCGACTTCGACCTCGGCCAGCACTTCGGTTCGCCGTACCACGCGACGAAGTTCCAGGCCGAGAAGCTCGTGCGCGAGCAGCCGTTGCCTTACCGCGTCTACCGGCCGTCCGCGGTCGTCGGCGACTCGCGCACCGGCGAGATGGACAAGGTCGACGGCCCCTACTTCTTCCTCCCCGCCATCTCGCGGCTGGCGGCGCTGCCCCGGCGCCTGCCGCTCGCCGCCCCGGACCTCGGTGCGACCAACCTGGTGCCGGTCGACTACGTCGTCGAGGCGATGGAGTACCTGATGCACCGCGACGCGCCGTCCGGGGCGACCTACCACCTCGCCGCCGCCCGGCCGCAGGCGCTCAACTCCGTCTACAACGCCTTCGCGCGCGCCGCGGGCGGGCCGACGATCCGCGCGGTGCTGCCGGACAAGCCGTCCGGCGTGGTGCGGCGCGTCGGCGGCCGGGTCGCGAAGGCCGCCGCGGCCGGGGTCGACCGCCTGCCCGGCGGCCGGGCCGCCCGAGCCGCCGTCCTGGAAGAGCTGGGGGTGCCCCTGGAGGTCTTGCCGCACCTGACGATGGACGTCGTCTTCGACACCGCGCGCACGACGACGGCCTTGTTCGGCAGCGGCATCGAGCTGCCGGAGCTGCGCGACTACGCGGCGCCGCTCTACCGCTACTGGCGGGCCCACCTCGACCCCGACCGCGCCCGCCGGACCCACGGCCTGGCCGGGCGGACCGTGCTGGTCACCGGCGCGTCGTCCGGGATCGGCCGGGCGACGGCGCTGGCCGTGGCCCGCAAGGGCGCGAAGGTGATCCTCGTGGCCCGCCGCGCTTCGGAGCTCGAAGAGGTCCGCGACGAGATCACGGCGGCAGGCGGGCTGGCCACGGCGTTCCCGTGCGACCTCACCGACGGCGACGCCGTCGACGCGCTGGTCAAGGACGTCCTCGGCGAGCACGGCGCGGTCGACATGCTGGTGAACAACGCGGGCCGGTCGATCCGGCGCTCGGTCGCGCTGTCGACGCAGCGGTTCCACGACTTCGAGCGCACGATGGCGATCAACTACTTCGGCCCGGTGCGGCTGATCCTCGGGTTCCTGCCGTCGATGGCGGAGCGCCGGTTCGGCCACGTCGTCAACGTGACGACCCAGGGCCTGCAGACCGACACCCCGCGCTTCTCGGCGTACCTCGCGTCGAAGGCGGCGCTGGAGGAGTTCGGGCTGGCGGCCGGGCGCGAGACGCTGTCCGACGGGATCACGTTCACGTCGGTCCGGATGCCGCTGGTCCGGACGCCGATGATCGCCCCGACCGGCTACCGCGGCCTCCCGTCGAGCAGCCCGGAACGCGCGGCAGCGCTCGTCGTGAAGGCATTGGAGGAGCGGCCGGAGATCCTCAGCCTGCCCGAAGGCCGCGCCGCCGAGCTGGCGACGCTCGTGACGCCGCGGCTCGCCCGCTTCGCCGCGCACCTGGCGTACCGGGCGATGCCGGAGTCGGCCCCGGAGGCGCGCGACCTGCCGCGTCGCCCCGCGCCGGCGTCGGTCGCGGCGGCGGTGACCCGCCTTTTCTGGCGCCGCCGTGCTTGATCCCCGCGTTTTCCGCCGAAACGCGGGCGCGGCGCTACCCTCGCGCGAGTCCCGCTCACCGGAGCGGGCTCGGGAACTGGGGAGTTCGCAATGGGATCCAGCACTGGGGAACGCCACGCCGTAGCGGAGGAAACGGCCGCGATCGGCACAGCCAGGTAGCAAGCGCCCCAATGTGGCCTTGGTTGCGTCAGACGCACCCAAGGCGGCCTTCGGTGCGTCTGACGCACCGAAGGCCACATTGGGGCGCTCTGGACCGGACCAGCGTGCTCGTCATGTCCGTCGCCGCCGCGGCCGCTACCATCGCTTTCCGGGTGTGATCGGGAGCGGAAGGCGGGCAGGCGTGGACGTGGCGAGTCCTGCGCGCGCCGCCGAGCCCGAGTCCGCCGCCGCCCGGCCCGCGCGGCCGCGGTGGCTCTGGGCGGTGCACGCCGGCTGGGTCGTCGTGCTGGCGCTGGCCACCGAACTCCGCGTCGGCCGGTTCGGGTTCCACCCCTCCGACCAGGGCTTCATCCTCGCCCAGGCCTGGCGCGTGCTCCACGGCGAGGTCCCGCACGCCGACATCATCTCCGCGCGCCCGCTCGGGTCCGCCGTCCTGCACGTCGTCGACTACGCGCTGCCCATGCCGTTGTTCTTCGGGTCGAGCTTCCTGTCGATGATCGAGATCATCGTCGCGACGATCGCGTTCGCCACGCTCGTCACGCGCCGCCGCGTCCTGGACTGGGGTCCGGGCATGACGGCGATGGTCGCGGCCGCGTCGCTGATCAACCTCAACGCCTTCCCGCTGATGGCCTGGCACACCGTCGACGGCATCGCGCTCACCGCGTGCGGTGCCTGGGCGCTCGACGCGGGCCTGCGCGAGGGCCGCGCCTTCGCCCGCCGCGGCGGGCTGGTGCTGCTCGGCTGCGCCGTCTTCGTCAAGCAGAGCTTCGCGCTGGCCGCGGTGATCGGCGTGCTCTGGCTGCTGCTGCACCCGGCGACGCGGGCGGGTTCGCGACGCGCGCTGCGGGTGCTCCTCGACCTGCTCGCGCTCGGCGCGCCCGGGCTGCTGTACGTCGCCTGGGTCAGCCTCGGCGGCGGCTTCACGGAGATGGTCGAGCAGCTCACCGGCGGCGTGCCCGCCTACGGCGAACGCCTGCTCGGCCTCTGGCTGGAAGACCCCGAAGTCCTGACGAAGGCGCCGGTGCGGGAGCTGAGCTTCTTCGCCGCGATCGCCGTCGTGCTGCTCGCCGTGCGGCTGCCCGGCGACCGGCTCGGCGCGGCCGGGCGCGCCGCCTCCTGGGTGCTCGTGCTCGCCGGGGCGGCCGCGGTGGTCTGGACGGTCGTCGACGGCCGCTTCACCGGCTCCTCGCGCTGGGCGGACGTCCTGTGGTGGATCGTCGCGGTGAGCGTGCCGGTGAACGCGGCCGTGCGGCGGAAGGTGCCGTGGGCCGGGCTGCTCGTGCTCGCCACCGGGTTCATGACCAGCCTGTCCTGGGGCAACGACACGCCGACGCTGCTCACCGGAACCCTCGCCCTGACGGCGTTGCTGCTGCTGAGCCACGTCGTCCCGCCGCGGCCCCGCCTGGCGCGGCGCTGGGTGACCGCGACGGCGGGACTCACGGCGGTGGCGGTCTGCGGCTGGGTCGTCGTCGTCCGCCACGACCAGGCCGCCTACCTCGATCTCGGGCACGACCGGCTGACCGCGGACCTCGGCGACGTCAGCCCGGCGATGGCCGGGATCCGCACCAACCCCTCGACCTTCCGGTACGTCGAGCAGATCCGCGGCTGCCTGGACCGCTTCCCGGCGCCACGCACGGCGGTCCTGCCGGACAACGCCTTCGCCTACCCCGCGTTCGGGCTGCGGAACCCGTTCCCGCTGGAGTGGCCGCTGCCGCTGGAGATCGTCGGCGACGCGCCCGAGCGGATGCTCGCCGAAGCCGACGCGCTCAACCGCGAAGGCGGCTACCTGGTGCTGTTCCAGACGGTGCCGACGCGGGTGCTGGCGACGGGCGGCCCGGTGCCGGCCGAGGTTCCGGCCGACACGCCGGTGTTCACCTACCTCGGGCTGGAGAAGGCGATCCAGGACCGGCTGACGGGCCGCGTCGTCACCTGCGGCAGCTTCGTGGGCAAGTACGTGCCCTGACCTCAGGACGCCCGCGCGGCCTCGTTGATCGTGCTGAACACGTCGATCAACGTCCGGGCGACGTCCTCGCCCTCGGCGCCGGACAACAGCTCGCCGAACCGGACGCTCTCCGCGGCGATCTTCGCCGCCCGCGGGAACATCGCCGCCTCGTACTCGGCCAACGCCGTTTCGACGTCGCCGGGGTGCGCGGCGATGGCCCGGCCGAGTTCCGCGCCGTCCAGCATGGCCAGGTTGGCGCCTTCGCCGTTGGCGGGCATGAGGTGGGCGGCGTCGCCGACCAGCGTCACGCCCGGCGTCCGGTCCCAGCGGTGGCCGATCGGCAACGTGTAGTGGGGACGCAGGACCGGCGCGGTGTCGAAGTCGGTGATCAACGCGGTGATTTCCGGTGCCCAGCCGTCGAACTCCGCCGCGACCCGCGCGGCGGCCGTCGCCGGATCGGTGAAGTCGATCGTGTCGAACCACTCCATCGGCCGGGTCAGCGAGACGTAGGTGTGCAGCGTGTCGCCGCTTTCCCGGTGGGCGTGGATGCCCTTGCCCGGCGCGGGCACCATCAGCGAGCCGCCGCCGACCGCCTTCGCGGTGGCCGGGTGCCGGGTGTCGGCGTCGTACAAGTACGTCTCGACGAAGGCTTCGCCGATGTACTCGGGCCGCGCATCCGACAGCAGGGTCCGGATCCGCGACCACGCGCCGTCCGCCCCGACCACGAGCTCGGTGACGACCACGCCGGAATCGGCGAAGCTCACCTCGTGACGGCCATCCCCGAGCGCGCGGACGCCGGTGACCTTGTGTCCCCATCGGACAGTGCCTTCGGGCAGCGAGTCCAGCAGCATCCGCCGGAGTTCCCCGCGCTGCACCTCGGGACGCCCGCCCGTGCCGTCGTCGCCCTGCTCGAACAGGACAGTCCCGCCGTGGTCGAGGATCCGCATCGCCTGACGGCCTTCCAGGACCAGGCCGCGGAACTCGGCCATGAGCCCGGCCGCCTCGACGGCGAGCTGCCCGTTGTAGTCGTGGATGTCGAGCATCCCGCCCTGCGTCCGGGCCATCGGCGACGACTCGGCCTCGTAGACCTCCGCCGGAATCCCGTGGACGTGCAGGACGCGGGCGAGGGTGAGCCCGCCGAGCCCGGCG
Organism: Amycolatopsis nalaikhensis; assembly: GCF_030264295.1. Lineage (GTDB taxonomy): Bacteria > Actinomycetota > Actinomycetes > Mycobacteriales > Pseudonocardiaceae > Amycolatopsis > Amycolatopsis nalaikhensis. Next base: position 351,763 of record NZ_CP127173.1, read on the forward strand.
CCGATGATCGTGACTGGGGTGTGCATCCCTGTGCTCCTTCGAATTCTCGGTGACCTTCGAAGGCTGGCGCGGACCGCTGGCGGGCGGCGCACACGGCGCTGGCACGCGGCTGTCAGTCGGCCGCCAGGTCGTCCGGGCTGCCGTTCGCCAGCCCGGCGAGGACGTCGAGCGCCGCGGCCAGCGTCTCGACCGGCGGCGCGGAAACCGCGATCCGCACGGCGTTCGGCGCGTGCCCCGGCAGGACCGCGAACGCCGCCGCCGGGGACAGCGCGATGCCGTGGCGGGCCGCCGCCGCGACGAACGTCTCCGCGCGCCACTGGTCCGGCAGCTCCCACCAGCGGTGGTACGACGCCGCGTCGCCGCGCAGGCCCGGCAGTTTCTCCGCCACCACGGACGCCCGCTCGGCGGCGTCACGGCGTTTCGCGGCTTCGACTTCGGCCAGGGTGCCCGTCACGATCCACTGCGTCGCCGCTTCGACGGCGAAGCGCGACGCGGCCCACGCGCCCGAGCGGACCGACGACGCCAGCCGCGCGGTCCACGCGGGCGGTGGCACCAGGAACCCCGCCGTCAGCCCGGGGGCGACGCGCTTGGAGAGGCTGTCGACGAACACCGTGCGCTCCGGCGCGAACGCGGCGAACGGCCGGACGTCGTCGCGCAGGAACGTGTAGATGCCGTCCTCGATCACCGGCAGGTCCAGCCGGGCGACGACGTCGGCCAGCTCCGCGCGACGGCGTTCGGGCATCGTCGTGCCGAGCGGGTTGTGCAGGGTCGGCTGGACGTACAGGGCACGCACCGGCCCGGCCGCGACCAGGGCCTCGGGCACGAGCCCGGACTCGTCCGTCTCGATCGGCACCAGCTCGACGCCGAGCCGGGCCGCGACCGCCTTCACCACCGGGTAGGTCAGCGACTCCACCGCGAGCCGCTCCCCCACCGGCACGAACGCGGCGATCGCCGCCGCGATGGCCTGCCTGCCGTTGCCGGTGAACAGGATCGTCGCCGGGTCCGGCCGCCAGTCGCCGCGGGTGAGCAGCGCGGCCGCCGCCTCACGCGCCGCGCGGGTGCCCGCCGCGCCGATCGGGTGCAGGGCCGCCGTGAGGACGTCGTCGCGCAGCAACGGCTCAAGGGCCTTGGCCAGCAACGCGGACTGGTCCGGCAGCACGGCGAAGTTGAGTTCGAGGTCGACGCGGGCGCCGCCCGGTTCGGCGAGCGCGGGTTCGGGCGGCGGCTTCGCGGCGCGGACGAACGTGCCGCGGCCGACCTCGCCGACGGCCAGGCCGCGCCGGACGAGCTCGCCGTAGACGCGGGCGGCGGTGGAGTTCGCGATGCCGCGCTGGCGCGCGAAGCGGCGTTGCGGCGGGAGCCGGTCGCCGGGCCGGAGGCGGCCGGCTTCGATGTCGGCGGCGAGGGCGTCCGCGACGACGCGGTAGTCGTCCATGTCCACCTTCCCGCCGTCGGCCGTCCGGTGAGCATGATCCCACGTCGCCCCTTCGCTAGATTGGCGGTGGAGGTGCCATGACCGACAAGACCTGGGCCGAAGTCGACGACTACCTCACCGGCGCGCTGCTCGCCCCCGATCCCGTGCTCGACGAGGCGCTCGCCGACTCGGCCGCGGCCGGGCTGCCGTCGATCGCCGTCGCCCCCAACCAGGGCAAGCTGCTGAACCTGCTCGCCCGCCTCGCCGGCGCGAAGACGATCCTGGAGATCGGCACGCTCGGCGGGTACAGCACGATCTGGCTGGCCCGCGCGCTCCCGCCCGGCGGCAAGCTGGTGACCTGCGAATACGAGCCGAAGCACGCTGAAGTCGCGAAGGCCAACCTGGCGCGCGCGGGCTTCGGCGAGGACGTCGCCGAAATCCGCGTCGGCGCGGCGCTGGACACGCTGCCGACGCTGACCGGGCCGTTCGACTTCGTGTTCATCGACGCCGACAAGGCCAATCTCGCGAACTACGTGCGCGCCGCGCTGGACCTGGCGCGGCCGGGCACGACGATCGTCGTCGACAACGTGGTCCGCCGGGGCGGGGTCGCCGACCCGGCGAGCACCGACCCGAACGTCCTCGGCGCGCGGGAGATGTTCGAGGTGCTGGCGGGCGAGCCGCGGCTGGACGCGACCGCCGTCCAGACCGTCGGCACCAAGGGCCACGACGGATTCGTCCTCGCCCTGGTCCGCTGACCCTCACCGCCGCGGCGGGCGCGCCTCGACCCCGGGCTCGGGATCGCCCAGCGGATGGACCGGCTTCCCCTCGTGGGCCGCGGTCATGAACGTGCGCCAGATGTCGGCCGGGACGACGTCGCCGGTGAGCTTGGCGCCGGTGGCGTCCTTGAGCCGCCGGTCGTCGTCGGAGCCGATCCAGACCGCCGTCGCCAGCTGCGGGGTGTAGCCGACCGCCCAGGCGTCCTGGTTGTCCGGGGAGTTGCCGTGCTCGGCCGCGCCGAACCGCAGCGCGGCCGGGCGGCCGTCGGGCAGCGAGGTGCGCAGCGTGGTGGTGACGTCCCGGGCGATGCGGCGGCTGTCGTCGCCGAACGCCGGGGCCGCGGTGTCCGGGTGCTCCCAGACGACCGTGCCGCTTTCGTCGCGCACCTTCGCGACCAGGTGCGGGGTCGCGCGCAGGCCGTCGGCGGCGAAGGTCGCGTACGCGCCCGCGATGTCCAAGGGCCGCAACGGATACCGGCCGATCGCGATGCCCGGCCCGATCAGGAAGCCGTCCTTCTCGCGCAGGGTCGGGACGCCGTCGACGGTCTCCGGGATGCCCGCCTGCCGCGCGGTTTCGCTGAGCGCGTCCGGGCCGAGCTGCTTCGCCAGCGCGATGAACGGGCCGTCCGCCTGGGTCCGCATCGCCGTCGACGGCGAGCACTTCGGGCCGCAGACCTCGGGGTACTGGAACGTCTCCCCGAGGAACTCCTGCCGCTCGGGGGCCGGGATCGGCTGGTCGAGACCGTAGCCGCGGCGCAGGGCGGCGGCGAGGGTGAAGGGGTAGAACGCCGACCCGATCGCGTGCGGCGTGCCCGCGTAGTCGCGGACGCCTTGGTCACCACCGTTGTAGGCACGCACGGCGCCGGTCTTCGGGTCGACGGCGACCAGCGCGCCGCGGAACTCCTTGGGCTCGTTCTTCAGCCGGTCCCGCACCGCCTTCATCGCGGCGTCCTGCATGCCGCGGTCGAGCGTCGTCTCGACCGTCATGGTGCCCTGCTGGAGCCGTCCCAGCGGGAAGCCGTCCTGCTCCAGCTCGGCGAGGACCTGCTGCTTGAGGTGGAACTCGTCGTAGGTGACGCGGCCGGCGCGCGTCTCCGACGGCGGCTGGACCTCGGCGCCGGGGTAGGCCATCGGCTCGTCGCTCTTCACGTACCCGCGCGCGACGAGCTTGTCGCGCACGTACTGCCAGCGCCGGGCCGCGTGGGCGTCGCCGGAGGCGGCCGGGTCGTGCACCGACGGCGACTGGATCATCCCGGCGAGGAACGCGGCTTCGCTCCAGGTCATCGAGTCGTCGAGCTTCTTGCCGAAGTAGGCGTGCATCGCCGCGGCGGGGCCGAACGTGCCGCGGCCGAAGGAGATGATGTTGACGTAGCTCTCGAAGATCTGCTCCTTGCTCTGCTCCTGCGTGATCTTCGTGGCCAGCACGAGCTCGGCGAACTTGCGGCCGAGCGTGGCTTCGTCGTCGCCGGTGGACTTCTTGATGTACTGCTGGGTGATCCCGGAGCCGCCGCCGACCCCGGTGAGGAACGCGCGGCCGATGCCGGTCGGGTCGAAGCCCGCGTTGTCCCAGAAGGTCGGGTCCTCGGTGGCGATGATCGCGTCACGCAGCTTCGCGGGGATCTGCGCGTAGGGCACGAACGTCCGGTCGCCGTCGGCCGGGATCACCTTGAGCAGCTCGGACCCGTCGGAGTACTGCAGGACGACGGTCTTGTCGAGCCCGGCGAGCACCTCCTGGGGACTGCGGACGTCGAGCACGAGGTAGGCGACCCAGAAGGCGATCAGCGGGACGCCGACGAGCGCGCCCGCGGTCCACCCGGCGATCTTCCGGATCCGCCGCCACCGGCGACGGCGCGGGGTGTCCGGCTTCTCGGCTTCTTCCTCGGTCGGCAAGGTCACGAACGGATGACGGCCGGACGGGTGAAAAGGTTCGGTGGAGCTTTGACGGGAGTTGTTCGAATCCTGTCAAGACGCGCCCCCGCTGCGGGCCATCTGCTGTTCGCGTCGTCTCAAGCAGGCGGGATTAGCGTCCGGACGCCGAAGAACTCCCCGGAAACCGAATGAGGCAGATCATGCGCGAAAACCAGGCGGGCCCGAACCGGCGGTCCTTCTTGCGTACGGCGGGACTGGCCGGCGTCGGCGCGACGGCGCTGGGCGCGCTCGGCGCCGTCCCCGCCGCGGCGGCCGGCCAGGACCGCGGCCGGTGGCGCCCGGACGGCGAGAGCCGCCAGTTCACCGTGGCCGTCATGCCGGACACCCAGTACCTCTACTGGGGCAGCCAGAACAGCATCAACCCGGAGCCGCAGGAAGCGTCGTTCCGGTACGTCATCGAGCGGAGCGGTGCGCAAGGTGACAACGTTGTCTTCCTCGCCCACCTCGGCGACCTGACGCAGGACGCGGACGCGACGTCGTTCCAGGCCGTGGACCGGATGTTCAGAACACTGGACTCGGCAGGCGTCGCCTACAGCGTCCTCGCGGGCAACCACGACGTGTCCGGGGACGACACGCGCGGCACGACGCCGTACCTGGAAACGATGGGGCCGCAGCGGTTCCGCCGCAAGAAGTCGTTCGTAGGTGCGGACGCGAGCGGCTACAACACCGCGCACGTCTTCCGCGCCGCCGGGCGCGAGTGGCTGCTGCTGGCCATGGACTGGCGCACGTCGGCCGCGGGCTTCGCGTGGGCGAACGACGTGATCAAGCGGCACCCGCGGCTGCCCGTGATCCTCACCTGCCACGAGATCGTCGCGCCGACCTACGGCGACGAGGTCTACCCGTACGAGTCGGGCGATCCGGAGAACAACGCCGAGCTCACCGGCTACGGCCAGACCGTGTGGGACTCGCTGGTCAAGGACAACGACCAGATCTTCCTCGCGCTCAACGGCCACTACTGGCCCTCGGGCCGGATGACGAAGCAGAACTCCGCGGGCCACGACGTGCACCTGCACATCACGAACTACCAGAACCGCTACATGAGCGGCGGCGGCATGCTGCGCCTCTACCACTTCGACCTCGACCGGAACACCATCGACGTCGAGACGGTCTCGCCGTGGATCCTCGAGAAGGACCCCGCGGAACGCAACCGCCTGGAGGCGCTGGAGTCGCGGCTCACCACGTCCGTCGACCGCTTCTCGATGCCGTTCGACTTCGAGCAGCGCTTCTCCGGCTTCATCCCGGTACCGGTCCGCCCGGCGCGCCCGGCCGCGAAGGTGCTCGTGCCCGGCACGCTGGCGTACTGGCGTTTCGACGGCGTCGGCGCGAACGGCAGCCCCGTCACCGCCGGGCAGCGGGTGCGCGACCTGTCGGGCCGCGGCAACGACCTCACGCCGCAGTCCGTCACCGGCACCGCGCCCGACGCGCTGGTCTGGACCGACGACCACCACCCGGACCAGCCGGGCCACGCCGCCTTGCGGTTCACCGGCGGCAAGAACCCGCTGCACGGCGCGTATCTCACGACCGGGCCGCGGGCGCCGCTGAACACCGAGACGTTCGAGCGCGGCTACACCATCGAGACGTTCGTGAAGATCCCGCGCGACTGGGACGGCGGCAACAACGGCAACATGCCCGTCCTGGTCCGCCGGGGTGCGGCCGGCGACGCGGGCAAGCACGGCAAGAACACCGACCCGAAGGAGCCGGTGGCCCAGCTCATGACCACGAACAACGGCCGTGAGGTGCAGTTCAACCACTACCCGCTCAGCCAGACCTACCCGACCACCAACTGGAGCCACGGCCTGCCCGAAGACCAGTGGTGGCACATCGCGGTCGTCAACGACGGGCACCACACCAAGCTGTACGTCGAGAGCGCCCTGGTGGCCGACAACCCCTCCACCGACTCCGTCGGCATCGCCTCGCTGGGCCTCCCCTGGCTCCTCGGCGGCCACGAGTACGGCGGCGCACTCGACAACGTGTTCCACGGCTGGATCGGCGACGTCCGGATCGTCGGCCGGGCCCTGCGGCTGGAGGAGTTCCTGACCCGCTGACCCCGTCGCCGCCCGGTCAGGACAGGAAGGCGCGCAGGAGGGACGCCGTGCCCTCGATGTGCTCCGCCATGGCCTGCCGGGCGGCCGGGGCGTCCCCGGCGAGGATCGCGTCCACGATCGCCTCGTGCTGGGCGTTGGAGTGCTCGAGGTTCGGCGGCAGCAGCGGGATGCGGTCGAGCAGCTGGTTGACGCGGGTGCGGGCGTCGGCCATCGCCGTGGTCAGCGACCCGGACGCGGTCACCTCGGCGATCGCCAGGTGCAGGCGTGAATCCTTGCGGCGGTAGTCGTCGAGGCTCGCCCCGGCCGCTTCGGCGAGGGTGCCGGTGAGGTGCTGCCGGTCGGCGGGGCTGAGCGACCGGGCGGCGGCCATCTCCGCGGCCCCGGTCTCGAGGACGTACCGGAGGCTGAGGGCGTCTTCGAGGGCGACGGCGTCGACCTCGCCGCCTGGTTCCGGCGGGGCGGGCAGGGTGTCGTGCACGAAGGTGCCGCCGTAGCGGCCTCGCCGTGACTCGACGTAACCGGCGTCGGAGAGCGCCCGGATGGCTTCGCGCAGCGTGACGCGGCTGACCCCGAGCCGTTCGGCGAGCTCCCGCTCCGACGGCAGCCGTTCCCCGGCCCCGACGACCCCGAGCCGGATGGCCTGCAGCAGCCGCTCGACGGTCTCCTCGAAGGCGTTGCCCGCGCGAACCGGCCGGAACAGCGCTTCGCCGGCATTCACCACCGAGGTCGACTCCATCCCGCGAGTTTAGGCCGCGGCGCACCTTCGGAGTGGCCGCGGGCTCGCGCGGCGGTCACACTGTGTTCGCGGTGCGGAAAACCGGTGGATCCGGACGGCCACGGTCGGCGACGATGGGACCACGGACACCGAACATCGACGCAGGGGGCGATCCGGTGCACTTCCTGATGGCCGAGGACCTGGTCCACGAGCGCGAGAGCGAGCTGCGCCACGGCGTGCGCAACCGCCCGCCGGGCCGAGCCGTGCCGAGCCGCCACCCGGGGACGAGGAGACAGCAGCTCGGCTGGCGCCTCGTCGAAGTGGGGCTGCGCCTGGCGGTGGACCCGGAGGACCGCCGCACCTGACAAAAGCGTCACTTTCCCTACGAAAGTTCCGCATCGGGAGCGGAGCTTTCGTAGGGAAAGTGACGGGTCAGCACTCGATGACGTTCACCGCCAGGCCGCCGCGGGCCGTTTCCTTGTACTTGACGCTCATGTCCGCGCCCGTCTCGCGCATCGTCTTGATCGCCTTGTCCAGCGTCACCACGTGGCTGCCGTCGCCGCGCATCGCCATCCGGGCCGCGTGGATCGCCTTCGACGCGCCCACCGCGTTGCGCTCGATGCACGGGATCTGGACCAGGCCGCCGACCGGGTCGCACGTCAGCCCGAGGTGGTGCTCCACGCCGATCTCCGCCGCGTTCTCCACCTGCGCCGGGGTTCCACCGAGCACCTCGGTCAGCCCCGCCGCGGCCATCGCCGACGCCGAGCCGACCTCCCCCTGACAGCCGACTTCGGCGCCCGAGATCGAGCCCGTCTGCTTGAGGATCGAGCCGATCGCGCCCGCCGTCAGCAGGAACGTCACGATCCCGTCGTCGGTCGAGTGCCGGATGAACCGCTGGTAGTAGTGCAGCACCGCCGGGATGATGCCCGCCGCGCCGTTGGTCGGCGCCGTCACCACCCGGCCGCCCGCCGCGTTCTCCTCGTTCACCGCCAGCGCGTACAGGCTCACCCAGTCCATCGCGTACAACGGGTCGTCCGCGCCGTCCTCGGCCAGCAGCTTCTCGTGCAGCGAACGTGCCCGCCGCGGCACCTTCAGCCCGCCCGGCAGGACGCCTTCGTGCGTGCAGCCGTTGCGGACGCACTCCGCCATGACCGCCCAGATCCGCAGGAGCCCGTCGCGGACTTCTTCGCGGCTGCGCCACGCCAGCTCGTTCGCCAGCATGATCTCGCTGATCGCGAGGCCGGTCTCCGAGCAGTGCGCGAGCAGGTCGGCGCCAGTGCGGAACGGGTACGGCACCGGCGTCGAGTCCTCGACGAACACCGTGTCCGTCTCGTACGACTCGTCGCGGACGAAGCCGCCGCCGACCGAGTAGTACGTGCGCTCCCGCAGCAGCGAGCCCGACGCGTCGAACGCGCGGAACACCATGCCGTTCGGGTGGGCGGGCAGCGACTTGCGCCGGTGCATGGTGAGGTCGGTGTCCTCGTCGAACGCGATCTCGTGCGTGCCGCCCAGCCGCAGCCGCCCGGACTCGCGGATCGCCTCGATGCGCCCCGGCACGGTGTCCGTGTCGATCTCTTCGGGACGCTCACCCGAAAGCCCGAGCAGGACGGCCTTGTCGCTGCCGTGCCCGAACCCCGTCGCGCCCAGGGAGCCGAACAGCTCGGCCTGGACGCGGGACACCGAGGCGAGGTCGTCACCGAGACCGTCCACAAAGGTCCGTGCCGCCCGCATCGGCCCGACGGTGTGGCTGCTCGACGGGCCGATGCCGATGGAAAACAGGTCGAAGACGCTGATCGCCATTGATCCGCCCCTTCCTATCGCGCCAGCAGCGAGCTGGCTTCTTGCGCGGCCGGGCCCTGGTCGGCGAGGTGCTGCAGGTTGCCCGGCAGCTCTTCTCCACGGTAACGCTTGGTCTGGGCGTACAGCCGTCCCGCGCGGTAGGACGAGCGCACCAACGGCCCCGCCATCACACCGGCGAAGCCCATCGCCTCGGCGGCCTGGGAGTGCTCGACGAACTCCTCCGGCTTCACCCACCGGTCCACCGGGTGGTGCCGAGCAGAGGGCCGCAGGTACTGCGTGATCGTCAGGATCTCGCACCCCGCGTCGACCAGGTCCTGCATCGCCGGAGCCACCTCTTCAGGGGTCTCACCCATGCCCAGGATCAGGTTGGACTTCGTCACCAAACCGGCCTCACGCGCGGCGGTGATGACCTCCAACGACCGCGCGTAGCGGAAGCCGGGACGGATCCGCTTGAAGATCCGCGGCACCGTCTCCACGTTGTGCGCCAACACCTCCGGCCGCGACCCGAACACCTCCGCCAACTGCGCCGGATCCGCGTTGAAGTCCGGGATCAGCAACTCAACGCCGGTACCCGGGTTCAGCGCGTGAATCTGGCGGACGGTCTCGGCGTACAGCCAGGCGCCGCCGTCTTCGAGGTCGTCCCGGGCCACGCCGGTGACCGTCGAGTACCGCAACCCCATGGCCTGGACGGACTCCGCGACCTTCCGCGGCTCGGTCCGGTCCAAAGCCGCCGGTTTCCCGGTGTCGATCTGACAGAAGTCACACCGGCGGGTGCACTGGTCCCCACCGATCAGGAACGTGGCCTCACGGTCTTCCCAGCATTCATAGATGTTGGGACAACCCGCTTCTTCACAGACCGTGTGCAAACCTTCGCGGCGCACCAGGCCCTTGAGTTCGGTGAACTCCGGACCCATCCGCACCCGCGTCTTGATCCACGACGGCTTCTTCTCGATCGGCGTCTCACTGTTGCGGACTTCCAGACGCAGCAGCTTCCGGCCCTCGGGCAACGCGCTCATCGCGAAAGGTCCGCGTACAGCGGGTGCTTCGCCGCCAGAGCCTCGACGCGGTCACGCAGCTTGGCGCGCACGCCGTCGTCGTAGCCCGGCTTCAGCGCCTCGGCGATGACGTCGGCGACCTCGGCGAAGTCCTCGGCCCGGAAACCGCGGGTGGCCAGCGCCGGGGTGCCGATCCGCAGGCCCGAGGTGACCATCGGCGGCCGCGGGTCGAACGGGACGGCGTTGCGGTTGACCGTGATGCCGACCTCGTGCAGCCGGTCCTCGGCCTGCTGACCGTCCAGAGTGGACTGGACGAGGTCGACGAGCACCAGGTGGACGTCGGTACCGCCGGTGAGCACCCGCACGCCCGCCGAAGCGCAGTCGGCCTGCGAAAGGCGCTCCGCCAGGATGCGCGAGCCCTCCAGCGTGCGCTGCTGGCGCTCGCGGAACTCGTCGCTCGCGGCGATCTTCAGCGCGACGGCCTTGGCCGCGATCACGTGCTCGAGGGGCCCGCCCTGCTGGCCGGGGAACACCGCCGAGTTGATCTTCTTCGCCAGCTCCTCGCGGCACAGGATGAGGCCGCCGCGCGGGCCGCCGAGGGTCTTGTGCGTGGTCGTGGTGACGATGTCGGCGTGCGGCACCGGCGACGGGTGCAGCCCGGCCGCGACCAGCCCGGCGAAGTGCGCCATGTCCACCATCAGGCGGGCGCCGACCTTGTCCGCGATGCGGCGGAACTCGGCGAAGTCCAGCTGGCGCGGGTAGGCCGACCAGCCCGCGATGATCAGCTTCGGCTCGTGCTCGACGGCCAGGCGCTCGATCTCGGCGAGGTCGACGATCCCGGTCTCTTTGTCGACGTGGTAGGCGACGACGTTGTACAGCTTGCCCGAGAAGTTGATCTTCATCCCGTGCGTCAGATGACCGCCGTGGGCCAGGTCGAGGCCGAGGATGGTGTCGCCCGGCTTGAGCACGGCGAACATGGCGGCCGCGTTGGCCTGCGCGCCCGAGTGCGGCTGGACGTTGGCGTGCTCGGCGCCGAAGAGGGCCTTCGCGCGGTCGATGGCGAGCTGCTCGACGACGTCGACGTGCTCGCACCCGCCGTAGTAGCGGCGGCCCGGGTAGCCCTCGGCGTACTTGTTGGTCAGCACCGAACCCTGCGCCTCGAGCACGCCCACCGGGGCGAAGTTCTCGGAGGCGATCATCTCCAGGGTGGACTGCTGGCGGTTCAGCTCGTCCGCGACGGCCGCGGCGACCTCGGGGTCGACTTCGGACAGGTGCTGGTCGAACGTCGTCATCAGTTCTCCTGGGTGTGCGCGGCGTACGCGGCGGCGTCGAGCAGTTCCGGCACGTCCCCGGACAGACGCACCTTCAGGAGCCATCCTTCGGTGTAGGGGTCCGAGTTGATGACCTCGGGGGTGTCCGATGTGGTGCCGTTCACCTCGACGACCTCGCCGGAGACCGGCGCGTACAGCTCGCTGACCGACTTGGTCGACTCGACCTCGCCGAACACCTCGCCCGCGGTCACGGTCGAGCCGGCCTCGGGCAGCTGGACGAACACGATGTCACCGAGCGATTCGGCGGCGAAGGCGGTGATGCCGACGGTGGCGACGCCGTCCTCGACCTTCAGCCACTCGTGTTCCTTGGTGTACTTGAGGTTCTCGGGGATGCTCATGGGAAAAGTCCTTTACGCGCGGGAGTAGAAGGGCAGGGCGACGACCTCGACGGGCTCGATCCTGCCCCGGATGTCGACGGAGAAGCTCGGTGCCGGGCTCGGCGTACGCCCGATCGACGTACGCCATGGCGATCGGGTAACCCAGCGTCGGCGACAGGGCACCGCTGGTGACCTCGCCGATCTCGGTGTCCCCGGCCAGGAGCCGGTAGCCGTGGCGCGGGGCCCGGCGGCCGGTGCCCTTGAGGCCCACCCGCACGCGCGGGACGTCCTGCTTGGACCGCTCCTCGAGGGCCGCGCGGCCGACGAAGTCGCCCGGCTTCTCGAACTTGACGACACGGCCGAGCCCGGCCTCGAACGGGCTCTGCTCGACCGTGAGTTCGTTGCCGTACAACGGCATCCCGGCTTCCAGCCGCAGCGTGTCGCGGCAGGCGAGACCCGCCGGGACCAGGCCGTGCGGCTCGCCCGCGTCCATGAGCAGACGCCACAGCGCCGGTGCCTCGTCGGCGTCGACGAACAGCTCGAAGCCGTCCTCGCCGGTGTAGCCGGTGCGGGCCAGCAGGACGTCGTGGCCCTTCACCGAGGCCGGGACGCTGGCGTAGTACTTGAGCGCGTCCAGGTCGGCGTCGGTGACCGCGCCGAGGATGGCCGCGGCGTTCGGGCCCTGGACGGCGATCAGCGCGGTCGTCTCGGACCGGTCGTCGACCACCGCGTCGAAGCCCGCGACGCGCTCGGCCAGCGCGTCGGCGACGACCTGCGCGTTGCCCGCGTTCGCGACGACCAGGTAGTGCTCGTCGGCCAGCCGGTAGACGACCAGGTCGTCCAGCACGCCGCCGTCGGCGTTGCAGATCATCGTGTACCGCGCCCGGCCCGGCTTGACGCCGGTGAGGTTGCCGACCAGCGCGAAGTCCAGGACGTCGGCCGCCTGCTTGCCGGTGACGTGGATTTCGGCCATGTGCGAGAGGTCGAACAGCCCGGCCGCCTCGCGGACGGCCTTGTGCTCGGCCAGCTCGCTGGCGTAGCGGACCGGCATCGACCAGCCCGCGAAGTCGGTGAACAGCGCACCGAGTCCCTTGTGGACTCCGTGCAGGGAGGTTTCGCGAGACATTGTCGCCTTCCGTAGGTGGTCGTGAGTGAAAAACAGTGTTCTAACACTGTTTTTCACTCACGAGCCGTACTCGCTGAGGGGCGGGCAGGAGCACACGAGGTTACGGTCGCCGCGGGCGCCGTCGATGCGACGCACCGGGGGCCAGTACTTGTTCTTCCGGGAAACACCCGCCGGGTACACCGCCAGCTCGCGGCTGTACGCCTTGTCCCACTCCCCGACCAGCGTCTCCGCGGTGTGCGGGGCTCCCCGCAGCGGCGACTCCTCGGCGGTCCAGCGACCGGCAGCCACCTCGTCGATCTCGGCGCGGATGGCGATCATCGCGTCGCAGAACCGGTCGATCTCGCCCAGGTCCTCGGACTCGGTCGGCTCGACCATCAGCGTCCCCGCGACCGGGAACGACATCGTCGGCGCGTGGAAGCCGTAGTCGATGAGCCGCTTGGCGACGTCGTCGACCGTCACACCGGTCTCCTTGGTGATCTGGCGCAGGTCGAGGATGCACTCGTGCGCGACCAGGCCGTCCTGGCCCGTGTAGAGCACCGGGTAGTGCGGCGCCAAGCGCGAAGCGACGTAGTTCGCGGCGAGCACGGCGACCTTCGTGGCCGCGGTCAGGCCGGGCGCGCCCATCATCCGGACGTAGGCCCAGGAGATCGGCAGGATCGACGCCGAGCCGTAGGGCGCGCCGCTGATCGGGCCGACGCCGGTTTCCGGGCCCGCGGCGTCGAGCAGCGGGTGGTTCGGCAGGTACGGCGCGAGGTGCGCGCGCACCGCGACCGGGCCGACGCCGGGGCCGCCACCGCCGTGCGGGATGCAGAAGGTCTTGTGCAGGTTGAGGTGCGAGACGTCGCCGCCGAATTCGCCCGGCTTCGCCAGGCCGAGGAGGGCGTTGAGGTTCGCGCCGTCGACGTAGACCTGGCCGCCGCCGTCGTGGACGATCTTGGCCAGCTCGTCGATGCCGTGCTCGTACACGCCGTGCGTCGAGGGGTAGGTGACCATGATCGCGGCCAGCGTGTCGCGGTGGGTGTCCACCTTGGACCGCAGGTCGTCGAGGTCGACGTTGCCCTCGTCGGTGCACTTCACGACGACCACGCGCATCCCGGCGAGCACCGCGGACGCGGCGTTGGTGCCGTGCGCGGAGGACGGGATCAGGCAGACGTCGCGCGCCTCGTCGCCGTTGGCGCGGTGGTAGGCGCGGATCGCGAGGAGCCCGGCCAGCTCGCCCTGGCTGCCCGCGTTCGGCTGCAGCGACACCTTGTCGTAGCCGGTCACCTCGGCCAGCCAGCCCGCCAGCTGCTCGACCAGCTCGTGGTACCCGGAAGCGTCCTCGGCGGGCGCGAACGGGTGGATGCCCGCGAACTCGCGCCAGCTGATCGGCTCCATCTCCGTGGTGGCGTTGAGCTTCATCGTGCAGGAGCCGAGCGGGATCATGCCGCGGTCGAGCGCGTAGTCCAGGTCGGACAGCTTGCGCAGGTAACGCAGCATCGCCGTCTCGGAACGGTGGGTGCCGAAGACCTCGTGGCCCATGAAGCCGCTCTCGCGGGCCAGGCCGTTCGGCAGCGCGACGCCGCCCTGGACGTCTTCCTCGACCCCGAACGCGCGAAGGACCTTCGCGGTGATCGCGGGGGTGCTGACCTCGTCGAAGGCGACGCGGACGTGGTCGGCGTCGACGTGGCCGAGGTTGATCCCGGCTTCGCGGGCGGCCGCGTGGACCTCGGCGGCCTGGCCCGGGACGCGCGCGACGACGGTGTCGAAGAAGGACTCGTGCACCACCTCGACGCCGGTCTTGCGGAGGGCGTCGGCGAAGCCCGCGGCGAGGCCGTGGACGCGCTGGGCGATCTTCTTCAGACCGTCGGGGCCGTGGTAGACCGCGTACATCGCGGCCAGCACGGCCGGGAGGACCTGCGCGGTGCAGATGTTCGACGTCGCCTTCTCGCGGCGGATGTGCTGCTCACGCGTCTGCAGCGCGAGGCGGTAGGCGTTGTTGCCGTCGGCGTCGACCGAGACGCCGACCAGGCGGCCGGGCAGCGAGCGCTCGAGTCCGGAGCGAACGGACATGTACCCGGCGTGCGGGCCGCCGTAGCCGAGCGGGACGCCGAAGCGCTGCGTCGAGCCCGCGGCGACGTCGGCACCGAACTCGCCGGGCGAGGTGATCAGGGTGAGGGCGAGGAGGTCGGCGGCGACGGTGTACAGCGCGCCCGCGGCCTTCGCCGACTCCGAAATGGCCTGGTAGAAGCCGCGGCCGCGCAGCACGCCGGACGCGCCGGGGTACTGGACGACGACGCCGAAGAACTCGTCCGGCAGGCCGGTGAGCAGGTCGCGGACCTCGACCTCGATGCCGAGGGCCTCGACGCGGGTGCGCACGACGGCGATGGTCTGCGGCAGGCACTCGGCGTCGAGAACGACCTTGTTCGACTTGGACTTCGAAGCGCGGCGCATGAGCGTGACGGCCTCGGCGACGGCGGTCGACTCGTCCAGCAGCGACGCGTTCGCGGTGGCCAGGCCGGTCAGGTCGGCGACCATGGTCTGGAAGTTGAGGAGGGCTTCGAGGCGGCCCTGGGAGATTTCCGGCTGGTAGGGCGTGTACGCGGTGTACCAGGCCGGGTTCTCGAGGACGTTGCGGCGGATCACGCCGGGGGTGACGGTGTCGGAGTAGCCGAGCCCGATCATCTGCGTCATCGGCCGGTTGCGCGCGGCGAGGGCGCGCAGCTCCGCGGTGGCGTCCTCTTCGGACGCGGCGGGCGGGAGGGTCAGTTCCTTGGTCGCGCGGATGGCGCTGGGGACGGCGGTGCCGACGAGGGCGTCGAGGCTGCCGTAGCCGCACTCGGCCAGCATCTTCGCGCGTTCGGCCTCGGACGGGCCGATGTGGCGGGCGTCGAACTGCGTGGAAGTGATCGGGAGCTCCTCGGGCCGGGCACACAACGGTGCGCTGGAACTCCCCCTCTGTCATGGCACCTGAGAGTTTCACCGTGGGAGACACGGCTTTCACCTTGGGTGAGGCGCGGGTGCGCCTGCTTTCCAGAGTGGCCTCGCGCGAAGCGGTAGCAGGTACCTGAGAGATTCCGGGGAGTTTGCTCCTTCGGTGCCCCACCGACTTCGTGAGGGCTCTCCCGCCTCGGCTCTACGGCCCGATCTGCAGTTGTGGCGGTTACGGTACCCGGCGCTTCCGGGAGGCGTCTACTTCACCCGGCCAACGCCACAGTGATCCTCGACCCGGCCCCAAGCGCCCCAATGTGGCCTTCGGTGCGTCAGACGCACCGAAGGCCGCCTTGGGTGCGTCAGACGCAACCAAGGCCACCTTGGGGCGCTAGGTACCGGCGACGCGGCGGACCACGCTTCCGGCCAGGGCCGGTGGGCGGCGGACCCGGCCGGAGGGCAGGACCAGGCGCTTCAGCGGCCCGCCCAGCGGGACCGGCGGCAGGCCCGCGCCCAGCAGGACCTGCTCGACGATCTGCTCGGCGTGCCAGGCCACCGAGTCGTTGAGCCGGTCCAGGGAGGGCCGGTCGCCGTCGAAGATGTCCTCGTCGGCGAGCGTCACCTCGAAGTGGGCGCACCCCGGCGGGACCGAGATCGCCTCCTCGATCGCCCGTGCCCCGTCGAGGGGGTCGTCGAACCCCGCTTCGAGCAGCGCCGACCGGTAGATCCGGGCCGCCCGGGCCCGCATGCGCGGCCCGTAGCGGACCACCACCGGGAGCCGTCCGGTCAGGTCCGGCACGGCCAGGCCGTGCAGCAGCATGATCGGCGGCACCGAGTGCACCAGCCGCGGCGCCGGGTCGGCCAGCTCGCGCGCGGTGATCCGGACGCGGTCGGCCATCGCGTCGGGGAGGCCGAAGTAGCGGAAGTCGACGTTGCCGAACCCGAGGCCGTCGGCGACCAGCGACGCCAGCAGCTCGCCGTACCCCCAGATCGGCGACAGGACCACCACCGGCGGCGCGGCGACCACCGGCGACGGCGCGGGCGGCCGCGTCGCCTCCTGCTCGGGCACCTGGATGACCAGCCGCGGCGGCTCGTGCCAGTCGTGCACCTCCGCGACCCGCCAGTACAGCCCGAGCGGCCGCCACAGGTCGCCGAGGACGTCGTGCTCGATGATCCGCCGCGCCTCGGCGTCGGAGTACGGGAAGTCCCGCGGCGGCACGACCCCGACGTAGTGGTGGTAGGTGACGCGGACCTCGTCGCCGCGGCTGGCCGAGCGGATCCGCATCTCCCAGTCGATCGGCGACGCCGCGATCGCGTTGGCCACCTGCGTGCCCGGCGACGAGTACACCAGCGCCGTCGCCTGCCGGAGGAACTGCCCGGCCTGGTCGATGCCTTCCCGCAACGCCTTCGCCGCCTGCGCGACGTGCACCGGCGACGCCAGCGAGTCCGGCAGCACCCCGGCCACGCGCAGCAGTTCGGCCTCCCCGAGCCCGGTGACCTCGGCCAGCTGGGCCCAGTGGTCGAACACCGTCACCTTCGGCGCGTGCCGGTGTTCGATCCAGCTGCGCAACGTCGACGTCGGGACGCCGATGCGGCGGGCGGCCTCGTCCAGGGAAAGCCCGCGAGAACGGATGCCGGTCCGGACCGCTTCCGCCCACTCGTCGGCGCGCCAGTGCGTCACCTCACAAAACTAACGAAACCCGCTAGCTTTGCGCAGGGACAAATCGCCCACGTCCGCCCGACGCTGGTGACCATGACCACCACCGTCATCGCCCTGACCCTGATCGTCGGCGTACTGACCTTCGCCGCCGGCGCCTTCCTCGCCTCCGAAATCGCCGTCCGCGTGCTGCGCCGCCGCGAACGGCTCGTCTCCGAAGAGCGCAAGAAGCTCAACGCCGCCTGGAGCTACCTGCGGGAGGTCTACGGCGTCAAGAAACCGACCAAGCGTTAGAGCGGGGTGACGTACGCGCCGGAAATACCGCCGTCGACCAGGAACTGCGACGCCGTGATGAAGCTGGCGTCGTCGCTGGCCAGGAACGCCACCGCCGCCGCGATCTCCTCGGGCTCGGCGAACCGGCCGACCGGCACGTGCACCAGCCGCCGCGCCGCGCGTTCCGGGTCCTTCGCGAACAGCTCCTTGAGCAGCGGCGTGTTCACCGGCCCCGGGCACAGCGCGTTGACGCGGATGTTCTCCCGCGCGAACTGCACGCCCAGCTCGCGGCTCATCGCCAGCACCCCGCCCTTGGACGCGGTGTAGGAGATCTGCGACGTCGCCGCGCCCATCACCGCGACGAACGACGCCGTGTTGATGATCGACCCGCGACCCTGGCGCTGCATGTGCGGCAACACGGCCTTGCAGCAGTGGTACACCGACGTCAGGTTGACCCGCTGCACCCGCTCCCACGCGTCGATCCCGGTGGTCAGGATCGAGTCGTCCTCGGGCGGCGAAATCCCCGCGTTGTTGAACGCGACGTCGACCGAGCCGAACTGCTCGACCGTGCTGTGGAACAGGTTCTCGACCTGCTCGGCGTCCGTGACGTCGGTCTGGATGAACGCGCCGCCGATCTCGTCGGCGGCCGCCTTGCCCTCCGCGGGAGTCAGGTCCGCGATGACGACCTTCGCGCCTTCGCTCGCCAGGCGGCGGGCCGAGGCGAGCCCGATGCCGCTCGCGCCGCCGGTGATCACCGCGACGCGGCCTTCGAAACGCTGGACCATTACTCCTCCGTGCTCAGAAAGACGTTCTTGGTTTCGGTGAACGCCGCCGCGGCGTCGGGGCCCAGCTCGCGGCCGAGGCCGGACTGCTTGAAGCCGCCGAACGGCGTCCAGTAGCGCACCGAAGAGTGCGAGTTCACCGACAGGTTGCCGGATTCGACGCCGCGCGCCACCCGGAACGCGCGGCCGGCGTCGCGGGTCCAGATC
Organism: Amycolatopsis nalaikhensis; assembly: GCF_030264295.1. GTDB lineage: Bacteria > Actinomycetota > Actinomycetes > Mycobacteriales > Pseudonocardiaceae > Amycolatopsis > Amycolatopsis nalaikhensis. The sequence continues at coordinate 370,040 of NZ_CP127173.1, forward strand.
GACCCGGACAGGCCGTACTCGGTGGCGTTGGCCTGCCGGAGGGCGTCGGCCTCGTCGTCGAACCGGACGACGGCGACGACCGGCCCGAACACCTCCTCCGCCGCGGCCGGGTGCCGCAGGTCGGGCGGGGTGAGGACGGTCGGCGGGAACCAGAAGCCGCGGCCGCTGGGCGCGCTCCCGCGGAACGCGACGGGTGCGTCGTCGGGCACGTAGGAGGCCACCTTCTCCCGGTGCGCAGCGGAGATCAGCGGCCCCATCTCGGTCTTCTCGTCACCGGGGTCGCCGACGACGACGCCGTGCACCGCGGGTTCCAGCAGTTCCATGAACCGGTCGTAGACGCTCGCCTGCACGAGGATCAGCGACCGCGCGCAGCAGTCCTGGCCCGCGTTGTCGAAGACGCCGTACGGCGCGGTCGCGGCGGCCTTCTCCAGGTCGGCGTCGGCGAAGACGATGTTGGCGTTCTTGCCGCCCAGCTCCAGCGTCACGCGCTTCACCTGCGCGGCGCAGCCCGCCATGATCTGCTTGCCGACCTCGGTGGAGCCGGTGAAGACGACCTTGCGCACGGCCGGGTGGTCCACGAACCGTTGCCCGACCACGGATCCCTTGCCGGGCAGCACCTGGAAGACGTCCTCCGGGATGCCCGCCTCGCGCGCCAGCTCGGCCAGCCGGAGCGCGGTCAACGGCGTCAGCTCGGCGGGTTTGAGGACGACGGTGTTCCCGGCGGCGAGCGCGGGCGCGAAGCCCCAGCCCGCGATCGGCATCGGGAAGTTCCACGGCACGATCACGCCGACGACGCCCAGCGGTTCCTGGAAGGTGACGTTGACGCCGCCCGGGACCGGGATCTGCTTGCCGATCAGGCGTTCCGGCGCCGCGGAGTAGTAGTTGAGGACGTCCCGGACGTTGCCCGCCTCCCAGCGGGCGTTGCCGATGGTGTGCCCGGAGTTCTCGACTTCCAGCCGCGCGAGGTGCTCGATGTCGGCCTCGACGGCGTCGGCGAAGCGGCGCAGGAGCCGCGCCCGGTCGCCCGGGGCGACGTCGCGCCACGCCGGGAACGCCGCCCGCGCCCGCTCGATCGCCGCGTCGGTCTCCTCCGCGCTGGTCAGCGGGACGGTCCGCACCACCTCCTCGGTGGCCGGGTTGAGGACGTCGAAACTGCTGGTCATCGGTTCTCCTTGCTCGCGGCGACGAGGGCGGCGAACAGCCGGACGTCGGCGCTGTCCTGCTCGGGGTGCCACTGGACGCCCAGGGTGAACTCACCGGGCACCTCGGCGGCTTCGATCGTGCCGTCGGCGGCCCAGCCGACGGCTTCCAGGCCGGTGCCGAGCCGGTCGATCGCCTGGTGGTGGTAGCAGTGGGCCTTGGTCTCCGTACCCAGGATCGCCGCCGCGCGGCTGCCGTTCTTGAGCGAGATCGTGCTGGTGCCGAAGACCGCCGGAGCGGGCTGGTGGTCGGTGGTACCCGCGCTTTCGGGCAGGTGCTGGGCCAGCGTCCCGCCGAGGGCGACGCTCATCACCTGCAGTCCGCGGCACACGCCGAGCACGGGCTTGCCCGCGGCGCGCGCGGCTTCGAACAGGCCGAATTCGAAGGCGTCGCGCCGCGGCCGGGTGTAGGTCGCCGGGTGCGGCTCGTGGCCGTAGCGGGCGGGCTCGACGTCGGCGCCGCCGGTGAGCACCAGGCCGTCCACTGTGGACACCAGACGCTCGTGGGCGTCGGACACCGGCGGCAGCAGCACCGGGATGCCCCCGGCCGCGACGACGCTGTCGACGTAGAAACGGTGCAGGAGCACGGCTTCGGTCTCCCAGACGCCGAACTTCGCGGGTTCGAGGTAGCTGGTGAGACCGATGACCGGGTCAGAGACGTTCGAAGCCACGGATCAGCTCCCAGTCGGTGACGGCGGCGTTGTAGGCGTCGATCTCGATCTTCGCCGCGTTCAGGTAGTGGTCGACGACGTCGTCACCGAAGGCGGCGCGTGCCAGGTCGCTCTTCGCCAACGCGGCGGCGGCTTCGGGCAGCGTGGTCGGGACGGTGCCGCGGTCGGAGTTGTAGGCGTTGCCGGAGAAGGGTGCTTCCAGCTCCAGCTCGTTCTCGATGCCGTGCAGACCGGCGGCGATGAGCGCGGCGACGGCCAGGTAGGGGTTGACGTCCCCGCCGGGAACGCGGTTTTCGACGCGCAGCGACTCGCCGTGGCCGACGACGCGCAGCGCGCAGGTCCGGTTGTCGGTGCCCCACGCGATGGCCGTCGGCGCGAAGCTGCCGGGCACGAACCGCTTGTAGGAGTTGACGTTCGGGGCGAAGAAGTACGTCAGCTCGTGCAGCGCGGCCAGCTGCCCGGCGAGGAACTGCTCCATGAGCGTCGAGAAGCCGTGCTCGTGGTCGCCCGCCAGCACGGCCCGGCCCTCGGTGGAGCGCAGGCTGATGTGGATGTGGCAGGAGTTGCCTTCGCGCTCGTTGTACTTCGCCATGAAGGTGAGGCTCTTGCCCTCCTGCGCGGCGATTTCCTTGGCGCCGTTCTTGTAGACGCTGTGGTTGTCGCAGGTGGAGAGCGCGTCGGTGTAGCGGAAGGCGATCTCCTGCTGGCCGGGGTTGCACTCACCCTTGGCGGACTCGGGATAGAGCCCGGCCCCGGCCATCTCGTTGCGGATGCGGCGCAGCAGCGGCTCGAGGCGCGCGGTGCCGAGCATCGAGTAGTCCACGTTGTACTGGTTGGCGGGCTTGAGGCCGTGGTAGCGCTTGTCCCAGGCGGTTTCGTAGCTGTCGTCGAAGACGATGAACTCGAGCTCGGTCCCGACGAAGGCGGCGAGCCCGCGCTCGGCGAGCCGGTCGAGCTGGCGGCGCAGGATCTGCCGCGGCGACACGGCGACCGGGCCACCCTGGACGCGTTCGATGTCGGCCAGCACCAGCGCGGTGCCCTCGTGCCACGGGATCTCCCGCAGCGTGTCGAGGTCGGGACGCAGCACGAAGTCGCCGTAGCCGCTATCCCAGGAGGAGAGCGCGTAGCCGTCGACGGTGTTCATGTCGACGTCGACGGCCAGGAGGTAGTTGCAGGCCTCGGTGGCGTGGCCGACGACCTCGTCGAGGAAGTACTCGGCCGAGCATCGCTTGCCCTGCAGCCTCCCCTGCATGTCGGTGATCGCGACGAGCACGGTGTCGATCGTGCCCGCGTCCACCCGCGTCCGGAGCTCGTCGAGGGTGAGCATGCCTCGCCTGCGTGCCATCAGCCGCCCCAAAGGTTTGATGCGATTCCTTTGCGGGTCCTTCCTACCCGGTGAGGCGGAGCGGGTCAACCGGAGCAAAGGTATTTTCTTGAGCCATTGAGGCGAGGGGCGCCGAGCTGCTGCCAGGCGGGCTGAAGGGTCCTTTCCTCTCATCACACGGGAGGAAAGGACCCTTCACCGGATCAGACGCCATGAACGTCCCCTTCAGCCCGTCCCGACCCCGGCCGGTATGTCCGTGATGCCCGGCTGAGAAGAGTCTGTGAATTCGGCGCCCCGGGAGGAAACTGGGGTACCCGCACGTTGAACGGGGCAGGAGAGGTGAGATCGATGACCACAGCATTCACGCAGACCACGTTCGGCGAGCAGCAGCAGGCGCGGCCGCAGCTGCCGACCCTGCCCACCGGCTGGCCGATCGGTTCGTACGAGTCCTACGAGCAGGCGCAGCGCGCGGTCGACCACCTCGCGGGCGCGGACTTCCCGGTCACCGACGTCACGATCGTGGGTGTCGAGCCGCTGCTCGTCGAGCGGGTCGCCGGCAAGATGTCGTGGGGCCGGGTGCTCGGCAGCGCGGCGACGTCCGGTGCGATGTTCGGCCTGTTCCTCGGCCTGGTGCTCAGCCTGCTGAACCCCGGTGCCGGGCTGGTGCCGATCGTGCTCGGCCTCGTCGCCGGCCTCGGGTTCAACCTGCTGTTCGGCGCGCTGGGCTACGCCGTGAACCGCAACAAGCGCGGCTTCGTCTCGCAGAGCCAGCTGGTCGCGCGGCGCTACGACGTCCTGTCGCAGCCCCGCAACGCCGAAAAGGGCCGCGCGCTGCTGGCGGACCTCGCGGCGCGCAGCGCGTTCGGCCACTGACGCTCCCAGAACCGAAGGCCGCCCCCGGGATTCCCCGGAGGCGGCCTTCGCCGTGTCGGAAGCGGCCCCGACCCCGCTTCCGATCCCCCTACCTGGTCGGTGTCGTCGTCGGCGACGGGCTGGTCGTCGGCGACGGCGTGGGTGACGCCGAGGTCGTCGGCGGGGCCGTCACCTTCGGGATCGCGGCGCTGAACGGCACGCCCGCCTCCTCGCGGCAGGACGAGCGGTAGCCGTAGTAGCCGTTGTAGTTGCCCTGGTCGTCGGTGACGCCCTGGTCGATCCGCGGCCGCGGGAACCGGTTGTCCTCGCCGATCTTCTGCTTGGTGCCCGACGCGCGTTCGCAGCCGTAGCGGGTGAGCGTGATCGGGCGGCCCTCTTCGTCGTAGAGGTAGACCTCCGTGAGCGGCTTGCCCTCGGCGTCGAAGGCGTAGATGTTCTCGATCTCGTGGTTGCCGTAGTTCAGCTGGTCGTTGCCGTACCGGTCGGACGTCGGGTAGTACGACGTCGCGCCCGAGTAGGAGTTCCGCTTGCCGATGAGGTCGACGGCGGCCCCGAACCCGCCGAGCGCGCCCCCGAGGACGAACGCCGAGACGGGCACGGCGATCCACAGCAGCCGCCGGTCCGAGCGCACCCGCGGGCCCGCCCAGACGATCGCGGCGCCGGCGACGATCAGGAACGGCAGCAGCAGCACGGCGCTGCGCTGGCGGAACATGAGCAGCAGGCCGAAGGCGAGCAGGGTGAGCGCGCAGATCACCCACCACGCCGGCTTCAGCGAACCGAGCCACCGCAGGACCTTGCCGGTTTCCTCCTGCTCACGGCCTTTCGCGAGGAGACCACGCAGCCACGTGACCTCCGGCAGCGCCATGACCGCGTCGACCCCGCCGCGCAGCAGCAGCGCCAGGCTGATGAGGAACACCGGCACGAAGAACCCGAGGCCCAGCAGCACGTCGGGGTCGATGGTGACGGCGGCGCCGAACGCGATGAGCGCCAGCCCCAGCGCGGAGATCACCAGGCCCCACAACGCGATCCGCGGCCGGACCAGGCTCGGCTTGGTGGTCGTGGCGAGCACCTGCGTCGCCCCCTCCGACGGCGGCGGGTACCCACCGGACGCCCGCAGCTCGGCGGCGTAGCTCTCCGGCGAGCCGAGCCGTTCGATGAGAGCTTCGACGCGGGCGCCCTCCCCCAGCTCGGCCTCCAGTTCGGCCAGGTGCGGGCGGACGTCCTCGAGGATTTCTTCGATCTCGCTCGCGGGCAGGTCGGCGAGCGCGGTGCGGACCCGCGCCAGATACACCCGCACGGCGGTCGGCTTGTCGCTCATGCTGCCTCTCCCAAAAGCACGTTCATCGTCGACGCGAAGCTCTGCCAGGTCTTGCCCGACTCCGCCAGGCGCAGCCGCCCCGGGTCGTTCAGGCTGTAGTACTTGCGGTGCGGCCCCTCTTCGCTGGGCACCACGTACGAGGTGAGCAGGCCGGCCTTGTAGAGCCGGCGCAAGGTCCCGTACACCGACGCGTCCCCCACCTCGTCCAAGCCGGCTGTCCTGAGTCTTCGCAGGACGTCGTACCCGTAGCCGTCCTCCTCGCGGAGCACCGCGAGAACGGCGAGATCGAGCACCCCTTTGAGCAGCTGACTGATCTCCACTGCACCCTCCAGTCTTACGCTTGGAAAGGTACCACGCATTGCGCAGTAGTGCGCATCGTGAGGGGCCGAACGGGCGTGTCGCGGCGGCACCCGCGTGTGCTCGGATCTTGGTCGTGGACCTGATCAAGACGGACTTCCAGCTGCTCGACGAGCGATTCGCCCGCGTCAACGGCGACGAGTGGACGCGGCGCCTGTACTCGGGCTGCCGCTGGACGGAGGGCCCGGCGTACTTCCCGGCCGGGCGCTACCTGGTGTTCAGCGACATCCCGAACGACCGCACGCTGCGCTGGGACGAGACGACGGGCCAGGTCGGGGTGTTCCGCCAGCCGTCGAACTACGCGAACGGGCACACGGTGGATCGTCAGGGCCGCCTGATCAGCTGCGAACAGGGGCTGCGCCGGGTGACGCGCACCGAGCACGACGGGGCGATCACGGTGCTGGCGTCGGAGTTCGAGGGGAAGCGGCTGAACAGCCCGAACGACGTCGTCGAGCACTCGGACGGGTCGATCTGGTTCACCGACCCGAGTTACGGGATCGACAGTGACTACGAGGGGTACCGGGCGGAGAGCGAGATCGGGGCGTGCCACGTGTACCGCGTCTCGCCGTCGGGCGAGGTGAAGATCGCCGCGGACGACTTCTGCCGCCCGAACGGACTGGCGTTCTCGGCGGACGAGTCACGGCTGTACATCGCGGACACGCGGCAGGATCCGAGTCACATCCGCGTGTTCGAGGTTCGTCCGGACGGTTCCCTGACGGGCGGCTCGATTTTCGCGACGAGTGATTGCGGGGGCTTCGACGGCGTTCGCGTGGACAGCGAAGGCCATGTCTGGGCGGCGGCGCACGACGGGTTGCACTGCTTCGCCGAGGATGGCACGCGGATCGGGAAGCTGCTGATACCGGAGATCTGCTCGAACTTCACGTTCGGCGGCGCGCGGGGGAACGAGCTGTTCATCACGGCGTCGAGTTCGGTGTACACGCTGAGGGTGACGGTCAACGGGGCGCGCTACCCGCGCTGACCACGCCTCGTCGCCAGGCGCGGCTCACCCGGACCAGCCACGCCGCCTCCGTCGCCACATCCGCGTCGGCCTCGGCGAGGTCGCCCGGCGTGCCCTCCCCCGGCTCGAATCGGCGCCCCTCGCGGGCCGCCTCGATCGCCGCCGCCAGCGTCACCGCCTCCACCGTCGCCGGGATGTCGCGGACTCCCGCCTTGCGGGCTTCCTCCGCCGCTCGCGCCGGGAGGGCCGGGTCGAAGTGGGCTCGGAGGGCCAGGTGACCGTCGCGGATCTCGATCACCCTGCGGTACAACGCGAATTCGGCGCCGCCCGCCAGCTCGCGGCCCGGATCCAGCGCGATGCCCGGCACCGCCGCGCGCAACGCCGTCCACAGTGGCTCGATCCGCCGGTACGCCCGGTACGCCCGCACCCGCCCGATCAGCGCCGCCACCGCCGGGGACCACGCGCTGAGCGTCGCCCCGGCCGCGACGAAGCCGATGGTCACGGCCGCGAGCACCGACGACGGCAGATCCTCCCTGGCGCCGATCCGGCCCGTCTCGGCGAGGTCGCGGACGTCGTCGACGTCCCAGAACGTCCACGCGAACGCCGCGCCCACCCCGACCACCAGCAGCCACAGCCCGGCGCGCAGCGGCCCCGGCTCGGCGTGCCAGGCGCTGCGGGCGAACACCGCGACCAGCAGCCCGAGACTGACCAGGCTGTAGAGCAGGAAGAGGGCCTTGTCGCCGAGCGCGAAGGGCAGGCCGCCCTCGGAAAAGACCGTCTGGTCACCGACGCGCCGCGGCTCGGACAGCGCGAAGCACACGGCGAGCAGCACCATCGTCGCCGCGGTGAACAACGCGTGTGGCGCGAGACGTGCGCCTTCGCCACGCCACACCGTCTGCGTGAAGGCGACGGCGAAGCCGATGGCGCCCAGTTTGAACTCGTCACCGGCCAGGGTGAGGATCCATTCGGCGACCGGGCCGGGGCCGGTCAGCGCCGCCATCGCCGGCGTCAGCACGGCGATCCCGGCGGCGATGCAGATGCCGAAGCCGGAGAGGAACCACATGGTCCGCACCGGCTGGCTGTGGCGCGCTTCGATGAGCTTGTACCCGAAGCCGGCGAAGCCCACGACGCACAGCAGGTAGGCGAGGGTCTCGATCACGGCGTGCGGCGGCGGGAGCGTCCGCCGAAGAGCGAGTCGAAGCGGCGCACGCCGTCCGGGACGCCGGGAGCGGGTTCGCGGTGCCGCACGACGCGTTGCGCGAGCAGGCTCGCGACGAGCTCGGCTTCGCGTTCTTGGACTTCGGTGTAGGTGGTCCGCCCGAGCACGCGCCGGACGAGCTCGGGCGAGAGGTTCGGCATGAGCTGCCGCCCGGCGGCGGCGTCGATGGCGACCCCGTCGGCGCCGGCGTCGGAGCCGGTGTGGCCGCAGAGCAGGTGCCCGACCTCGTGCAGCAGGATGTGCCGCCGGTGCAGGGCGGTGGTGTTGGTGGGGTAGAGGATGTAGTCGGCGCGTTCGGTGCTCATCAGCAACCCGCACGGAGCGCCTTCGGGGGCGCTGACGGGCATGAGCTCGATGGGCCGCCCCCGTTCGGCGGCGAGGTGGGCGACGAAGGCCTCGGCATCGAAGGGCTCGGGTAGGCTGACGGCGTCGGCGACCTCGCGGGCGCGCCGCCACAGCTCCCGGCCCGGCTGCCGCCGGGATGCCCGGTCCCCCACCTCAGCCCTCCTTCGCCACGCCGCCGCGCAAGGACGACGACCATGCGGCCACCGTTCGGCCCGCAGGTGCGGCCAGGCGGTGCCGCTCGGCAACAGCGACCGCACGCTTCGTTCGGCCCACGGATGCCGCTCGAAGCTGCCGCTCGGCCGATACCACTTCAGTCATCGCGTGGGCCCGCCGCTTTGTTGCGCGGCCGCCGCGCGGCGAATCGGCTTCCGCGGGCCGCCTTCCGGTCGCCGTCTGACCGACCCCACCTCAGCCCTCCCTCTTCGTGCCGCCGCGGCTCGCCTCCCTTCGGGCGATCGCGTCGATCATGTCGCTGATCGTGTCGAGGCCGTCGGCCGACAGCGTCACCGCTCGCAGGGCCAGGTCGCGGACCCCCGCGTCCCTCAGCGCTCCCAGCAGGGCCAGCTCTTCGGCGATCTTCCGGCTCTGCTCGTCGTCGAAGAAGTATGCCGGAGGCACGCCGAAGAACTGTGCCAAAGCTTCCAAGTGCCGCTTCGTCGGGTTGTCGCGGCGGCCCGTGCGCAGCTGCCACAAATACGTCGTCGAAAAGCTTTCGCCCGTGGCCTCACGACAGGCCTTCGCGACCTCTTCGTTGCTGTACGGCTCCCGATCGGGCCTGCGGACCACGTGGAACAGCCGGTCGATCTTGTCGGCCAGCGTCGACTTTCCGGGCTCCTTGACCACGATGCACTCCCTCAGCTGCCAGGCACATTCATCCTAGCTGAAAGGCACACCCCATTTATCTACGCAAGTTGGCCCTGGGCCGTGGCTGGCAGCGCGGACAGGAGAACGACGACCGGTTCATGAACGGCTCGCGCCGGATCGGCGTGCCGCACCGGTGGCACGGCAGGCCCTCCTGGCCGTACGCGTCCAGCGACCGGTCGAAGTACCCGGACTGCCCGTTCACGTTCACGTAGAGCGCGTCGAACGACGTGCCGCCCGCGCCCAGCGCCGCGTTCATCACGTCCGACGCCGCCGACAGCAGCTCGCGCCCCTTCGCCATCGTCAGCTTCTCCGTCGGCCGGGACCAGTGCAGCCGCGCCCGCCACAACGCCTCGTCCGCGTAGATGTTGCCGATGCCCGACACCAGCGTCTGGTCCAGCAGCGCCCGCTTCACCTCCGTGCGCCTCGATCGCAGCGCGCGCACCGCCGCGTCGAGGTCGAACGCCGGGTCCATCGGGTCACGCGCGATGTGCGCGATGGTGTCCGGCAGCAGCACGTCGTCGCCGACGTCGTGCACGTCGTCCAGCGCCAGGCCGCCGAACGTGCGCTGGTCGACGAACCGCAGCTCCGGGCCGTCGTCGTAGAACCGGAGCCGGACCCGCAGGTGCTTCTCGTCCGGCGCGCCCTCGGGCTGGACGAGCATCTGCCCGCTCATCCCGAGGTGCGCCAGCAGCGCCTCCTTGTCGGACAGCTCCAGCCACAGGTACTTGCCACGGCGCCGCGCCGCCTCGACGCGGCTGCCGGCGAGCCGCTGCGTGAAGTCCTCCGCGCCCAGCGCGTGGCGCCGGATCGCACGCGGGTGCAGGACCTCCGCCTCGCGGATGGTCCGGCCTGCCACGTGCGCCTGCAGGCCCAGGCGGACGACTTCGACCTCGGGAAGTTCGGGCATGCGGTCATTGTGCCCGTGGGGTACGACAATTTACGGAGCGGCCGGCCCGACATCGGCCTTCGTCAGCGGAACCCGGGTCGTTCCCGAGGCGAAGTACTCGTCCGCGCCGACGTCGTAGGTGCCCGCCCGCGCCTGCAGGTCGAAGTCCTTCGCCGCGAACGAGTAGGAACCCACGCCGGTGTCGATCGCCGGGCTGCCGGACGCCAGCCGGTAGAGCCCGGCGGCGTCCTTCACCAGCTTCGGATCGACGTTCCGGGACGGGATGCCCGCGGTGCCGCCGAAGGTGATGTTGCCTTCGTACTTCACCGTCGACCCGCTCGGCAGCGTCACGAGTGTGCCCGACGTCCCCTTCACGATGTTGTCCGCGACCACGCAGTCCTTCGGCTGGTAGTTCCCGCCGTCGCCGTCGATCACCGAGGAGCTGCCCAGCACCGTGTTGTACGCGACCGTCACGCGGTCGGGGCGGTCGTGCAGCTTGCTCGTCGGCCCGCTGTCGGCTTCGTCGCCGGACCCGAACACGATCGCGCGGTCACCCGAATTGGCGACGTAGTTGTTCACGATCCTGTGGTCGTTGCCGTGGAACCGGATGCCCGAGCCGAACAGCAGGTTGCCCTCGACGAGGGAACGGTTGCCGTGGCGCAGCACGATGTAGCCCTTGCTGTCCCGGATCGTGTTGTACCGCACCACGTTGTCCGACGACTTGACCGAGATCGCCTCGGAGTCGCCGTCCGCCTTCTCGAACAGGTTGTTCTCGATCAGCGCGTTCGCCGTGTACGACTGGCGGTCGCTCAGGCCGAGCCGGATCGACTCGCCGCCGTTCGACCCCGTGAACTGGTGGTTGTAGAAGTAGTTGTGGTGCACGTGGACGTGCTTCGCCATCGCGCCGGACGGCCCGAGGATCTGCAGGAACACGCCCTGGCTGGTGCGGTTCTGGAAGACGTTGCGGTCGACCACCGTGTCGTCGCCGCTGACGGTCACCCAGTTGCCGTCGGTCGTGAGCTGGAAGTCGTTGCGGGTCAAGCGGTTGTTCGACGCGCCGGCCGGGACGGTCAGCGAAGCGCCGTTGCGGAACTTGAAGCCCCGCAGCACCACATTGGACACACCACTGGCGAAGGCGAACGTCTTCGAGCCGGTGATGGTCGCCTGGCCGGAGTGCTCGGCGGCGATCGTGACGGGCGCGGAAGCGGTGCCGGAGCGCCGGATCGTGAGCGTCGAGCCCGCGGAGTAGGAGCCGTCGGCGAGCACGACCGTGTCGCCGGGGTTCGCCTTGTCCATCGCGGACTGCAGCGCGGACAACGACGTGACGCGGACCTGAGCCGCCGACGCCGGTTGTCCGGGTACGACGACGAGTGCCGCCGCGATCAGGGGTACGAAGAGCAGACGCATCCGCCGGAACCTCTCAGTCGAGAACGTGCGCGGCGGATGATCAGCACGCTACTGAGCGGCGAGCGGACGCGTCAACGGGGGTTCCCGCTGATCAGGACTCCGGTTGCTCGGCCTGCTTCTCGGCTTCGAGTTCGGCGGACAGCGAGCGCCACGCCGTCTCGGCGGCCTTCTGCTCGGCTTCCTTCTTCGTCGACCCGGTGCCGTGGCCGAGGGGACGGCCGGCGACGAGGACGGTGGCCGTGAACTCCTTGCGGTGGTCCGGCCCGGTGTCCTCGACCTTGTACTCGGGCACGCCGAGACCGGCCGACGCGGTCAGCTCCTGCAGGCTCGTCTTCCAGTCGAGCCCGGCACCGCGCAGCGGGGCTTCGGCGAGCAGGCCGTCGAAGAGGTGGTGCACGAGCTTGCGGGCGATCTCGATGCCGTGCTCGAGGTAGACGGCACCGATGACGGCTTCGAGGCCGTCGGCGAGGATGCTCGCCTTGTCCCGGCCGCCGGTGAGCTCTTCGCCCTTGCCGAGCAGCAGGTGCGCCCCGAGCCCGCCCTCGCCGAGCCCGCGGGCGACCCGCGCCAGCGCGTGCATGTTGACGACGCTGGCGCGGAGCTTCGCAAGCTGACCTTCGGGCAGGTCGGGGTGCGTGGTGTAGAGGTGGTCGGTGACGACCAGCCCGAGCACCGCGTCACCGAGGAACTCCAGGCGCTCGTTCGGCGGAAGGCCCCCGTTCTCGTACGCGTACGAGCGGTGGGTCAGCGACAGCCGGAGCAGCTCGGGGTCGAGAGTGACCCCGAGCGCTTCGAGCAACGGCGCCGGATCGGCGGGTGGTCCCCCGGGCGTCTTGCCCCCCATGTCGGCTACCCGATCAGGCGGGCTCGACGACCTGGCGGCCGTTGTGCTGGCCGCACGACGGGCACGCGACGTGCTGGAGCTTCGGCTGCTTGCAGGCGCGGTTGGAGCAGGGCACCAGCTGAACCGGAGCCGCCTTCCACTGGCTGCGGCGGGAGCGCGTGTTGGATCGCGACATCTTCCGCTTCGGGACGGCCACGAGTAGATCTCCTTATGACGGTCTGCTCGCGGTGGCGAGCGAACTTTCCTCCGGAACGAGCTGGGCGCTCGTCAGGCTTGCTCAGCGGGGCCCTGCGCAGGCTTTTCGCCCGCGTTCTCGTCGAATCGCTCGACCAGTGCGGCCCACCGAGGGTCTATCTTCTCATGCCCGTGTCCGGGCTCGAGATCGGCCCACTTGACGCCGCACTCCGTGCAGAGCCCGGCGCAGTCTTCGGTGCACAGCGGCGCCAGCGGGAGGGCCAGCACGATCGCGTCGCGCACGATGGGCTCGAGGTCGATCTTGTCGTCGACCAGCCGCGGGATCTCGTCCTCGTCGGTGGTCTCCTCGGTGGCCGACCCCGGGTAGGCGAACAGCTCCTGGACCTCGACCTCGACCTCTTCGGTCAGCGGGTCGAGGCAGCGGGCGCAGGTGCCCTTCGCCGTCGCCTTGGCGGTGCCGCTGACCAGCACGCCCTCGACGACGGACTCGAGGAGCAGGTCGAGTTCCAGCTCGGAGCCGGCTTCGATGGTGATGACATCGGGGACGCCGAGCGGCGTCTCCACCGGCACGCTGCGCTTCAGGGCGCGGCTGAGGCCGGCGTGACGGCCGAGCTCACGGGTGTCGATCACCCACGGGCTGCGGTCGTCGAGCTGGGGGGTCTTGTTCTCGGACATCCAGTCCAGGGTACGCACTGGTCGCCACCTCTTTCGGGGTGGACCCTTCGGCGACCGGGGCCGGCCAGCCCCCGCCACTCCCTGGGGGGCGTCCCCTGGCCAGTCTATCGGGGGTGGCCGACGGCAAGGCGGGAAAACCGCAGGCCGGGGTTTGGTTGCCCACATCTCGGCGGGGGTGGGGACAACCGGCTCGGTCGGGCCGCGGAGCGTCGCGAATGACTCATTCGGGACGTCGCAGGTCCCGAATGAGTCATTCGGGACCTGCGACGTGCGGCCGCGGCGACCCGAGCGCATGAGGCCGCGCGCAGCCGAGAGAACGTCTTGAATGAGTCATTCAGGGCGTCGGAGGTCCTGAATGACTCATTCAAGACCTCCGGACCGGGCCGCCGCCCGGCCCGGCTGAGAAACTCGTCACACCTGGTAGTCGTACAGCGTCGGCCGTCCGCCGCCGTTGGGCAGGTTCGCGGGCGACCGCAAGTGGTTGCGCCCCGAGTCGACCGTCCGCAACGTCGTAGCCAGCAGCTCCGAGAACTCGGCCAGCTTCCCGTCCACATACGCATCACAGTCAGCCCGCTGCCGGTCAGCCTCGGCGTGCGCCTCGTCGACGATCCGCGCCGACTCGGCGTGCGCCGCCTGGACGACCTCCGTCTGCGCGACCAGCCGGGCCTGCTCGGCGCGGCCGTCCTCGATCGCCCGGTCGTACGCGTCTCGGCCGGCCTGGATCATGCGCTCGGACTCGGCGCGGGACCGGTCCGTGAGGTTCTGGTACTCCGCCTGGCCCGCCGCCACCGTGCGGTCCGCCTGGTCGTGCGCGTCGGCCAGCATCTGCTCCGCGCGGGCTCGCGCGTCCGCCAGGATGCGCTCCGCCTCGTCCGTCGCCTCCGCGATCGCTCGCTCGGCCTCCGCGTTCGCGCCCGCGACCGTCTCGCTCGCCTCCTTGCGGGCGGCGTGGATCAGGTCGTCGCGCTTGTCGAGCACGTCCTGGGCGTCGTCGACCTCGCCCGGCAGCGCGTCGCGGACGTCGTCGAGGAGCTCGAGCACGTCGCCGCGGGGCACCACGCAGCTGGACGTCATCGGGACGCCGCGCGCCTCTTCGACGATCGTGACGGCTCGTCGAGCGCCTCGAAAACCCGGTACACGGCAACTCCAATCCCCTGTCGCTGGGACCAGTCTGCCCGCATCCGGCGCCGAAGCGGTGAACGCGACCGGCGCCGGGCGTGTCCCCCTGGCCCACGCCCGGCGCCGGAGTCCTACGGCAGCACGAACGCCGGATCGGTGATCACCCGCGTCAGCTGCTCCTCGGTCAGCGGGTAGCCGAGACCGCCCGTGACGATCACCGTCGAACCGTCGGGGCGGTACAGGAACCCGTTGACGCCATCGCGGACCGGGACGCCGTTTTCGTCCTTGTAGACGAGTTCGGACAGCACCAGGACGGCCCCGCCGGGCTGCGGCAGCCGGACGCAGTGCGACTCCGGGCCCGCCGACGTGCACAGCCGCTCGATCGGGACGACCTGCGAACCGGCTCGCGCGCCGCGCACGGTCAGCTGGAAGTTGCCGGGCCGTCCTTGCGCGTCGACGAACTCGGCCGTCACGCTCATCCGCTCCGGTCCGATGCTGTCCGCCGACGCGCGGCCCAACGTCAGGTCGTGGACGCCCGGCAAGGCCCGCGCGACCGCTTCGCCGAGCGCCACGCGGATCCGGGACTGCTCGGCGAGCGACGGCGGCACCGGGCCCGCCGCGGGCGAGACCGGTTGCTTCGCCGGGACCAAGAACAGCAGCGCGCCCAAAACCGCGAGGACCGTCACGGCGGACCGGCGACGACCCCGGCGCGCCGCGCGGTCGGCGACCTCGTCCGGGTCGAAGCCCAGCGGGGGTTCGGCGAGGGACACCTCGCGCAGGCGGGTCTCGAGGTCGGTCATCACGCGCTCCTCTCGGCGCTCTGCTCGAGGACGCCCCGGAGGGTCTCGAGCCCGCGCGCGGCCTGGCTGCGGACCGTCCCTTCCGAGCAGCGCAGCACCTCCGCGACCTCCGCCGCCGGGAGGTCGGCGCAATAGCGGAGCACGACGGCGGCGCGCTGCTTCGGCGGCACTTCGGCGAGGGCGCGCAGGAGCTGCGCGGAAATCCCGGTGTCGGGCGCGGGCGACGGCTGCTCCGGCACGACGCCGTCGCGGCGTTCCCGGTGCCGCCACGGGCGCCGCTGCTCGTCGAGCCAGCAGCGCAGGAGGACCTGGCGGGCGTAGTTGTCCACGGGCCCGCGCCGGGTGATCTTCGGCCAGACCCGGTACAGCTTGACCAGCGCGTTCTGGACCAGGTCCTCGGCCAGGTGCCAGTCGCCGCAGAGCAGGTACGCCGTCCGCCTCAGCGCCAGGGCCCGCGCGCGGGCGAACTCCCGGAAGTCCGCGTCGTCCCCAGCCCGCATCGCGCCCTCCTCGTCCGTCTTCCGGTGTACCTCACGGACGAGGGGGCGCGGCGCGTTGCATCCGGGGTCAGGAAGACAGGTCGATCCGCTTGAACGTCGCGTAGTGGTCGGGCGTGTAGGCCAGCTCGCCCGCCCCGCCGGAGATCACGCGGTCGTCCGTGCCGACGGCGAACAGCTTGTAGTAGCCCGAGGAGCACGCCGGGAGCACGCCTTCGCGGTTCTCGTACGTCGTGCCCGTCGACGCGCCGCTCCGGACGTTGTCGACGACCGTGCGAGCCGCCGCGGAGAGCTGCGAGTAGCCGATGCCGGTCAGGCCCGACAGGTCGCCGCACTGGGCCGGCGTGCTGCCGCCGTCGATGTCGATCACCTGGAAGGACGCGTAGTGGTCGCCGGTGTAGAAGTACTCGCCGCCGCTGCCGGTCACGATGCGGCGCGTGCCGCGGTTGCTCGAGCCCGGCGTCGGCACCGTGTACTCGTGGTAGTAGCCCGACGCGCACGACGGGAGGATGCCTTCGCGGTTGTCGAAGACGACGCCGTCGTTGTCCGGGTACGGGAACGGCCCGTCGGACTGGATCAGCTGGTACGTCGTGGTCGCCTCGGGCGGCAGGGCCGAGAGCGTCGTGTGGGTGAAGCCGGCGAGGTCGCCGCAGGCGTTCTGCGCGGCGACCGCCGGTGAATTCGTCACCGCTTCGGCGGCGGTGACCCCCGTGAACAGCGTGGCCAGGAGCGCGAACAGGACCGCGACCAGGCGAGATCGGTAGTTGGTCATTTTCGGACCGTAACTCGATCGGATGATCGTCAGAAGACGAGAACGTGAACTCGGGAACGTCGGCACGCAAGTCCCGACGATCGTAGGGGGCCGATCGACGGGAACCCGGCCGCCCGAGTTGCGGGAAGTCCGTTGTGGAGGGTCAGCGCCCGAGCTTCGGGAACTTCGCCGAGAGGCGCTCGTAGACCACCGGCGGCACCAGGTGCTCGATGTCGCCGCCGAGGGCCGCGACCTCCTTGACCAGGGAGCTGGACACGAACCCGTACGCCGGGTTGTTCGCCATCAGCAGCGTCTCGACGCCGGTGAGCTCGCGGTTCATCTGCGCCATCTGCAGCTCGTAGTCGAAGTCGCTGACCGAGCGCAGGCCCTTGGCGACCGCCGCGATGTCGTTCTCGCGGCAGTAGTCGACCAGCAGGCCCTCCCACGAGTCGACGCGCACGTTCGGCAGCTTCGAGGTGATCTCCCGCAGCATCTCCAGGCGCTCCTCGATCTCGAAGAGGCCCTTCTTGCTCTTGTTCACCCCCACCGCGACGACGACCTCGTCGAACAGCTGGGCCGCCCGCTCGATGATGTCGAGGTGCCCGTTGGTGGCCGGATCGTAGGAACCGGGACAGACCGCACGCCGCATGGCGCGGACGCTACCGTGCCGCCGGTCGCCACGCCCGCTCTGCCGCGCGTGGCTCACGCCACAGCCGCGTACTCCGCCCAGAAGACCGCCGTGTCGCCGTACTTCTTCTCGCGCGTCGGCGCGAAGCCGGGCGGCCACTCGGGGGCGCCGTCGCGGGCCGCGCGCTCGATCACCACCAGGGCCGCCGAACCCAGCCAGCCGCCCGCGGCCAGCGCGGAAAGCACCTTGCCCAGCGCGGCCGCGTCGACGGCGTACGGCGGGTCGGCGAGCACGAGGTCGAACGGCCGGGGCGCGGGCGCGGCGACGACCGCCTCCACCTGGCCCGCCCGGACCGTGCCGCCCAGGCCCAGCGCCGCGACATTGCCGCGCAGGACGTCCACCGCGCGCCGGTCGGACTCGACGAACACCGCGTCGGCCGCGCCGCGGGAGAGGGCTTCGAGACCGAGCGCGCCGGAGCCCGCGTAGAGGTCCAGGACGTGGGAGCCGTCCACCTCGCCCGCCGTCTCGAGGGCGTTGAACAGGGCTTCCCGCACGCGTTCCGACGTCGGCCGGGTGCCCTTCGGGGGCACCTTCAGCCGCCGGCCGCCCGCCGTCCCGGCCACGATCCTGGTCACCCCCCGATTGTGGGGGGATGACGCTCGGCACTCAGAACCGGGACACGGGTGTCCCCGCCGCACCCAACGCGTAGAGTCGTTCTTCGCCCTCGGAGGCGATCCAGAGCTGTCAAGGAGCCATGCGTGTCGGAACCTCGGGTCAGACGGGCCGAGATCGCCATCGAACAAGCCCACGTCGATCGCGTGTACACCCGTCTGGACGAACTGCGCACCCAAGCCGAGGCGATGCGCACGAAGGGCTACGAAATCGGCCAGGGCGCCCAGCGCGAGGCGATCTTCGAGCAGGCGTCGATGCTGTTCGAGCGCGACATGATGGTCTACCACGCCAACCAGACGCTGCAGTCGCTCGACGCCGAGTACGAGGGGCTCGTCTTCGGCCGCCTCGACGACCGCGAGGGTGAACGCACCTACGTCGGCAGGCTCGGCATCCGCGACGCCGAGTTCGACAACCTCGTGACGGACTGGCGCGCGCCGGCCGCGGCGGCGTTCTACCAGGCCACCGCCGAGGAGCCGATGGACGTCGTGCGGCGGCGCGTCATCCGCTGCTCGGGCCAGAACGTGCTCGACGTCGACGACGACGTCCTGATCGCCGACGCCGTGCCGGAGGGCATGCAGATCGTCGGCGAAGGCGCGCTGATGGCCGCGCTGGGGCGCTCGCGCGGCGAGAAGATGCGCGACATCGTCGCCACCATCCAGAAGGAGCAGGACGAGGTGATCCGGGCGCCGTGGCGCGGCGTCACCGAGATCACCGGCGGGCCGGGCACCGGCAAGACCGCCGTCGCCCTGCACCGCGCGGCCTACCTGCTCTACCGGCACCGGCGTCAGCTCGGCGGCGCGGGCGTGCTCGTGATCGGGCCGTCCGGGGTGTTCACCAGCTACATCTCGCGCGTGCTGCCCTCGATGGGCGAGACGAACGTCGAGCTGCGCGCGCTCGGCGAGGTCCTCGACGGCCTGGAGGCGACGCGGCAGGACGCGGCGCCGCTGGCCGCGGTCAAGGGGTCGCTGCGGATGCGGAAGGTGCTGCTGCGGGCCCTGCGCGACACGCCGCCGGAGGCGCCGGAGGAGATGCGGATCGTCTACCGCGGCGAGGTCCTCAAGCTGACCGCGCGGGAGCTGGAGAAGGTGCGCCGCAAGGCCCACACGCAGGGCGCGCCGCCGAACCGGTCGCGGATCCGGGCGGCCGAGCTGCTGCTCGACGCCCTCGCCGCGAAGGCCGAGGAGCACGCGAAGGACGACGGCAGGCAGATCGACCGGGCCGAGCTGATCACCGACCTCGGCGAGCGGATCGACTTCCACCGGTTCCTCGTCGTGTGGTGGCCGGTGCTGTACCCGGCGCAGATCCTCAAGTGGCTGGGCGAGGAGAAGCGGCTGGCCTCGGCGGCGAAGGGCGTGCTGAACCGGCAGGAGATCTCGATGCTGGCCGCGGACTTCGCGGACCGTTCGCGGGGCTGGTCCATCGCCGACGTCGCGCTGCTGGACGAGCTGCGCGTGCTGATCGGCCCGCCGCCGAAGCGCAAGCGCCGCCAGGTGATCGAGGTGGAGCCGGACCGCACGGGCGGCGCGCCGACCCGGCCCGAGCACTACGACGAGTACTCGCACGTGGTCGTCGACGAGTCGCAGGACCTTTCGCCGATGCAGTGGCGGATGGTCGGGCGGCGCGGCAAGTACGCGAGCTGGACGGTGGTCGGCGACCCGGTCCAGAGCTCGTGGCCGGACCCGGAGGAGGCGGCTTCGGCGCGCGACCAGGCGTTCGGCGTCAAGACGACCCGGCGGCGGTTCACCCTGCGCACGAACTACCGGAACTCGGCGGAGATCTTCGACCTGGCGGCGAAGGTAGTGGCCGGGCACGCGGAGGCCGGCGAGCTGCCGGTGGCCGTCCGGCAGACCGGCGTGGTGCCGGAGGTCCGGCCGGTGGAGGCCGCGGGCCTGGCGTCCGCGACCCAGGCGGCGGTGAAGGAGCTGCTGGGCGCGGTGGAGGGCACGGTCGGCGTCATCACGGCGATGGACCGGGTGCCGGAGGTCGCGGGCTGGCTCTCGGGGCAGGCGGACGAGCGGCTCAAGGTCGTCGGCAGCCTGGACTCGAAGGGCCTCGAGTACGACGCCGTCGTGCTCGTCGAGCCCGTGGACCTGATCACGGAGTCGACGACCGGGCGGCGGGTGCTGTACGTGGCCCTGACCCGGGCGACGCAGCAGCTGACCGTGCTGGCCTCGAACCCGGACTGGCTCCCCGCGGTTTGACCCGAGCGCCCCAAGGCGGCCTTGGTTGCGTCTCACGCACCGAAGGCCACATTGGGGCGCTCGGGACCGGCGGGACGAAACGCTGAAGGGCCCCTTCGAGGGGCGGGAGAGGCGTGTTCCCGTGCCCTTGAAGGAGCCCTTCAGACCCCCGGTGAAATGAACGTCGAGGGCATGTCTAGCCGATTCCGGTTGTTCGGTGTCACGACCGCGGCGCCGAACAACAACACCGAACAACTCCGACGGCTGTTCAGGGGCACGGCGGCGCGTAGTCGAGTCCCGGCAGGCTCGCCGCCCACTCGGCTTCGGTGATGCGGGGCGCCGCGACCGCGCAGATCCGTTCGGCCGCCCGGTCAGGATCGGTTTCGAGCAACCGTACCGTTCCGTCCGCGCCGCCGCCCGCCAGCGTGTGGCCGTCCGGGGCGTACTGGACGGCGTAGACGCGGTCGCGTTCTTCGGGGAAGACCGCGTACGGCGCCGCCGTCGCGACGTCCCACAGCCGGACCGTGCGGTCGTAGCTGCCGGACGCGAGCGTGCGGCCGTCCCCGCTGAAGGCCACCGACAGGACGCTGTCGGTGTGCCCGGCCAGCACCACCGGCGGCGGCACGTGGGCCGGGTCCGTGACGGTCCAGAGCCGCACCGCGCGGTCCGCGCCCGCGGTCGCGACGTGCTTGCCGTCGGGGCTGTAGGCGATCGAGAAGACGGTGTCCGTGTGCCCTTCGAGCTTGGCCAGCGGCCGTGGGGCGCGGGGTGCCGAGACGTCCCACAGGCGCGCGGTGTGGTCCCAGCCCGCGCTGGCCAGCGTCCGGCCGTCCGGGCTGAAGGCCAGCGTGTGGACGTCGTCGTCGTGGCCGTCCAGCCGGGCGATCTCCACCGGCCGGAGGCGGTCGGCGAGGTCCCAGAGCCGGACCGTGTGGCCGTCGCCCGCCGTCGCCAGGATCCGGCCGTCGGGGCTGAACGCGACCGCGTCGACGTCGTCGTGGAGCCGGTTGAACACCACCGGCGGCCCGGGGTGGGCCGGATCGGAGATGTCCCGGACGGTCATCGTGTGGTCCCAGCTGCCGGTGGCCAGCGTGCGCCCGTCCGGGCTGATCGCGACGCCGCAGACCGCGTCGCCGAAGCCGCCGATCGTGGCCAGGCGCCGGGATGCGGCCGGGTCGGTGAGGTCGTGCAGCCGCACCACCTGGTCGTAGCCGCCGGTGGCGAGCACACCGCGGCCGAACGCGACGCGGCACGCCTGCGCCGTGTGCGCCGGAATGGCCGGGCCCGGCAGGTCCCACAGCCGCGCGGTCTGGTCGTCGCTGGCCGTGGCGAGGGTCCGGCCGTCGCGGCTGAACACCGCCGAGACGGCCGCGCCGATGTGCCCGGTCAGGGATGGCAGCTCACGCGGCTGCCGCGGGTCGGCGACGTCCCAAAGCCGGGCTGTGCGGTCGAAACCGGTGGTCGCGAGGGTGCGCCCGTCGGCGGTGAAGGCGACCGACCGCACGATCGCCTTGTGCGCGCCGAGTGCGGACAGCTGCGCCGGGCTCGCCGGGTCGGTGACGTCCCACAGCCGCGCGGTCTGGTCGCCGCTCGCCGTCGCGAGGACGTGCCCGTCGGGGCTGAACGCCACCGAGTGCACGACGTCGGTGTGGCCGCTCGCGACGCCGAGCTGTCGCCGCGACGCGACGTCCCAGATACGCGCGGTCTTGTCGGCGGACGCGGAGGCGAGCAGGCGACCGTCGGCGCTGAAGGCCACGTTGTTGACGTACGACGTGTGCCCGGTCAGCTCCCCCACCGGCCGCGGGCGGGCGGGGTCGGTCGTGTCGTAGAGCCGGAGCGTGCCGGTGACGTCCCCAGTGGCGAGCAGCGGCCCGGCCGGGCTGAACGCGACGGCGTAGGACTTGCCCGGGTGCCGCTCGAGGACAACCCCGGGCCCCGGGCGGGCCGGGTTGGTGACGTCCCAAAGGCGGACGGTGCCGTCGAAGCCCGCGGTCGCGACGCTCCGGCCGTCGGCGCTGAAGGCGACGTTGTTGACGTTGCCCGTGTGCCCGGCGAGGGGCCCCAGCGGCACGGGGTGGTGCGGGTCGTGGACGTCCCAGAGGCGCGCGGTGCCGTCCCAGCTGGCGGTGGCGAGGACGCGGCCGTCCGGACGGAGGGCGACGGTGTTGACACGGCCGGTGTGCCCGGTGAGCCGGGTCGAATACGGCGTCGTGAACATGCCGAGCACGCTGCTGCGCGCGTCGGCGCCCGGGTCGAGGCGGTACGCGGCGAGCGCGAGCTGCGCGGCCAGCGCGGGGTTGGTCGCGCGCATGGCCAGCGCCTGACCCGCGACCTTCTGGGCGAGCGCGCTGTTGCGCTGGTCGGTGGCGGTGGTTTCGGCGCGCACGGCGTAGGCGGTGGCCGCCACGGCGACCACCAGCAGCACGGCGAGCAGCGCGACGAGCTGCCGCAGCCGCCGCGTGCGACGCCGGTCGCGTTCCTGTTCGGCGTGCTCGACGGCGAGGCTCGCGTCGAGGAAGCGCCGTTCCCGGTGCGACAGCGCGGTGTCCTGGCGCGCGGCCCACTCGCGCGCGATGGCCAGCCGGGTGCCGCGGTAGAGCCAGCCGGGGTCCTCGTCGACGGACTCCCACGCGTCGGTCGCCTCGGTGAGCTGCCGGTGCACGCGCAGGCCCTCGCGGTCCTGGGTGAGCCATTCGCGCAGCCGCGGCCACCCGCGGATGAGGGCCTCGTGCGCGATCTCGATGCCGGTGTCGTCGAGGGTGAGCAGCCGCGCGGCGGCCAGCTTGTCGAGCACGACGGCGGTGTCCTCGTCATCGGTGTCGAGCTCGGCGCGGCTGATGCGGCGCTTGGTGTCTTCGGTGCCTTCGCCGAGGGCGGTCATGCGGAGGAAGATCTGCCGCGCCAGCCGCTGCTGACGGGCGGAAAGCGTCGCGAAGGTGCCTTCGGACGTCTGCGCGACGGCGCGTTCGATGCCGCCGGTGGACTCGTAGCCGGCGAGGGTGAGCGTGGTGCCGCGACGGCGTCGCCAGGTTTCCAAGAGTGCGTGCGAGAGCAGCGGGAGCACGCCGGGCTGGCCGGTGGCGTCCGCGACGAGCCGGGAGACGAGCGCGGTTTCGACGCGGTACCCGGCGTCGACGGCGGGCCGCGTGATCGCCTGGCGGAGCTCCTCGGTGGTCATCGGGCCGACCAGAACCTGGGCGTCCTGCATGGCCTCGGCGAGGTCGGCGTGGCGCGCGCAGTGGGTGTAGAAGTCGGTGCGGATGCCGAGCACGACGCGGGTCCGGCTGCCGGGCTCGGTGGTCGCGGTGACGAGCGCGGCCAGGAACCGCGCGCGCTCCTGCTCGTCCTGGCAGAGGGTGAAGACCTCTTCGAACTGGTCGACGACCAGGACGACGTCTTCTTCGCCGTCTTCGGTCAGCTGGCGGGCGGCGAGCCCGAGGTTGCGGGGGTGCGCGGCGAAGTCGTCGAGCAGGGCACCGGGCGCGACGCCGAGCGCGGCGGCGAACTTGACGGCGCACCCCTGCAGCGGCCGCGCGCCCGGGGTGAGCAGCACGACCGGGCCCTTCACGGCGGGCAGCAGCCCGGCCCGCAGCAGCGACGACTTCCCGGAGCCGGAGGCGCCGAGCACGGCGAGAAAACGGTGTCTCGCCAGCCGCGCGACGAGCATTTCGACGAGCCGTTCCCGGCCGAAGAATCGCCCGGAGTCGGCGGCGGTGAATGCGGCCAGGCCGACATACGGCGGAATTTCCCCGGGTTCGGGGTCCTGGGGCGCGTCGTCCCGCCGCGACTCGTCGGCGACGGCGTGCCAGCGTTCCTCCCATTCACCGGGAACCCCGCCGCAGGCCCGGACGTAGGCCAAAGTGACGGCCAGACTGGGGAGTTTCCGCCCTCCGGCGGCTTCGGAAAGGGTCCCGGCCGAGTAGTGCGCGCGGCGGCCCAGCTCGCGGTAGGTCGGATTCCCGGCCCGCTCCCGCAACCGCCGGAGATCGGCGGCGAATTCGAGCAGCAGATCGTCCCCGGGATCCAAAGGTCGCTCCGGCCGCGGCACCCGTCCTCCTTTTTCCGTTCGCCCACCGTATCGGCTCGGAGGCCCCGCGGCGCCCGGATCGGCAGGAGACCCGACAGCGTGCCCCGCGGGGCCGGGACCGTGAAGATCGTCACATCCGCCCTCCTCGGTTCCCTCTCCGCGGGAAGCAATGGCGGCACCGGGGCGTTGACCCCGGTTGTGCAGCTCACTGCCTGACGTGCCGCTGTCCGTGCTCGACCTGTCCCCCGTCTCGGAGGGGAACACCGTCGGCGAGACGCTGCGCAACACCCTGGACCTCGCCCGCGCCGCGGAACGGCTGGGCTACCACCGCTACTGGCTGGCCGAGCACCACAACATGCCCGGCATCGCCAGCTCCGCCACCGTCGTCCTGATCGGGCACGTCGCCGACGCCACCGAACGGATCCGCGTCGGCTCGGGCGGGATCATGCTGCCCAACCACGCTCCGCTCGTGGTCGCCGAGCAGTTCGGGACCCTCGAAGCCTTCCACCCCGGGCGGATCGACCTCGGCATCGGCCGTGCTCCCGGGACCGACCAGCGGACCGCGCTCGCCCTGCGCGGGCCCGGTGGCCTCTCGGCCGAGAACTTCCCCGAGCACCTGCAGGAGCTGATCGGCTACTTCACCCATTCGGAGGCCCGCGGGGTCAACGCCGTCGTCGCCGAAGGGAACCAGCCGCCCGTGTGGCTGCTCGGCTCCAGCGGCTTCAGCGCCCAGCTCGCCGGCCGCCTCGGGCTGCCCTTCTCCTTCGCCCACCACTTCGCGGCCGAGAACACCCTCCCTGCCGTGCAGCTCTACCGGGAGAACTTCCGGCCGGGCGTGCTCGACGAGCCCTACGTGATGCTCGGCGTCTCCGTCGTCGCCGCCGAGACCGACGAACGCGCCCAGTTCCTGGCCGGGCCGTCCGGGCTCACCTTCCTCAGCCTGCGCCGCGGCCGCCCGATCGCGCTGCCGACGCCCGAGGAGGCCGCGGAGTACCCCTACACCGAGATGGACCGCGCCTTCCTCGCCGACCGCTTCGGGTCCAGCATCATCGGCTCGCCCGAGACCGTCCACAAGGGACTCGAGCAGCTGCTGGCCGACACCGGGGCCGACGAGCTGATGATCACCACCATGGTCCACGGCCACGCCGACCGCGTCCGCTCCTACGAGCTCCTCGCCGGCCTCAAGTCCTGACCCCGGCGCGCCCGCGAATTCGCGACCCGGGCGGGCTGAAGGGGACCTTCATCTCATCTGGCGCACTGAAGGGTCCTTTCCTCGCATCACATGCGAGGAAAGGACCCTTCAGCCCACCTTGGCCGAGCGGGCCGGCCTGACCCGCGCGCGGGACGGGATTTCTTTTCCTTCTTTGACAACAAGATCCGGTGCGTTTGTCAGCGCCGGACAAGAAATGCGCGGTTACCAGCCCGTGACCGCGTGATCCCGGGCAAGTTCTTGTCTCCCAGCAACGCCGTCGTTAGCGTACCGACCAGTAGGAAACGACACGGCGACCCCCGAGACCGTGCACTGGCCGACAATTGTTACGCCGTTCGGACCATTTCCCCTTGCTCATCTCGGGTGTATTCGCCGTGTCGGCGAAACCGCTGGGAAGGAACCGCATGGCGACGTCGGCGTCGTTCCCCGGTGCCGCCGCGCTGCGGCAGACCGGACGGCTCTACGGGCTCGGCCTCGACGTCGTCCGGCTGACGTTCCGCCGCCCGTTCCAGCTGCGTGAGCTGATCCAGCAGTTCTGGTTCATCGCGAGCGTCTCGATCCTGCCGACGGCGCTGGTCTCGATCCCGTTCGGCGCGGTGATCGCGCTGCACATCGGCTCGCTGACCACGCAGATCGGCGCGCAGTCGTTCACCGGCGCCGCCAGCGTCCTGGCCATCATCCAGCAGGCCAGCCCGATCGTCACCGCGCTGCTCATCGCCGGCGCGGGCGGCAGCGCGATGTGCGCGGACCTCGGGTCGCGCACCATCCGCGAAGAGATCGACGCCATGGAGGTGCTCGGCGTCTCGCCGGTCCAGCGGCTGATCGTGCCGCGGGTGCTCGCCGCGATGGGCGTCGCCGTGTTCCTCAACGGCATGGTCAGCGTCGTCGGCGTGCTCGGCGGCTACTTCTTCAACGTGATCATGCAGCACGGGACGCCGGGCGCGTACCTGGCGAGCTTCTCCGCGCTGGCGCAGCTGCCCGACCTGTGGATCAGCGAGATCAAGGCCGTCCTCTTCGGCTTCGTCGCCGGGGTCGTGGCCGCCTACCGCGGCCTCAACCCCAAGGGCGGCCCGAAGGGCGTCGGCGACGCGGTGAACCAGTCCGTGGTCATCACGTTCCTCCTGCTGTTCGTGCTGAACCTGGTGCTCACCACCGTCTACCTGCAGCTCGTGCCGCCGAAGGGGAGCTGACATGGTGACGACCACCCCGGCCGCGAGAGTCCGCGAGGCCGTCGACCGCCGGTTCGGCTTCCTCGACACCCTCGGCGACCAGATCCTCTTCTTCCTCCGCGCGATCGCCTGGATCCCGCGCGCGCTCCACCGCTACCTGCGGGAAATCGTGCGCCTGCTGGCCGAAGTCAGCTTCGGCAGCGGCGCGCTCGCCGTCATCGGCGGCACGATCGGCGTGATGATCGGGATGACCGTCGCCACCGGCACGGTCGTCGGCCTGCAGGGCTACTCCGCGCTCAACCAGGTCGGGACGTCGGCGTTCGCCGGGTTCGTCTCCGCCTACTTCAACACCCGCGAGATCGCGCCGCTGGTGAGCGGCCTCGCCCTGAGCGCCACCGTCGGCTGCGGCTTCACCGCGCAGCTCGGCGCGATGCGGATCTCCGAGGAGATCGACGCCCTGGAGGTCATGGGCATCCCGAGCGTCCCGTACCTGGTGACGACGCGGGTGATCGCCGGGTTCCTCGCCGTCATCCCGCTCTACGCGATCGGGCTCCTGTCGAGCTACCTCGCCTCGCGGCAGATCACCGTCTGGTTCTTCGGCCAGTCCGCGGGCACCTACGACCACTACTTCCTGCTCTTCCTGCCGCCCGGCGACGTGCTGTGGTCGTTCGGGAAGGTCCTCGTGTTCAGCGTCGTCGTGGTGCTGGCCCACTGCTACTACGGCTTCCGTGCGAGTGGCGGCCCGGCCGGGGTCGGCGTCGCGGTCGGCCGCGCGGTGCGCACCGCGATCGTCGCGATCAGCGTGCTCGACTTCTTCCTGTCCCTGGCCATCTGGGGCGCGACGACGACCGTGCAGGTGGCCGGATGAGACGCGAAACCCGCCGCAAGGCCGGGATCCGCACCGCGGGCGTGCTGTTCCTGGTGGTGATGGGCGTGCTCGTGACACTCTCGATCAAGGTGTACGACAAGGACTTCGTCAGCACGGTCCCGGTGACGCTCGAGGCGAGCCGCATCGGCAACCAGCTGCAGGCGGGCGGCCAGGTCAAGGCCCGCGGCGTGCTCGTCGGCGAGGTCCGCGAGGTCCGGGCGACGCCGCGCGGTGCCGAGATAGCGCTTGCTCTCGACCCGGCCAAGGTGGACATGCTGCCGCGCGACGTTTCGGCGTTGCTGGTCCCGAAGACGCTCTTCGGCGAGCGGTACGTGCAACTGTCCATTCCGGACGGTGCGCGTGCGCCGCACCTGCGCGCGGGCGACGTCATCCAGCAGGACCGGTCGGCGAACGCGATCGAGCTGGAACGGGTCTTCGACAACCTGCTGCCGGTCCTGCAAGCCGTGCAGCCGCAGAAGCTCGCGACGACGCTGACCGCGGTGTCGACGGCGCTGGAGGGCCGCGGCGAACAGCTCGGGCGGACGCTGTCCACCGCCGCGTCCTACCTCAAGGAGTTCAATCCGAACCTGCCGCAGCTCACCGAGGACATCCGCGACCTCGCCACCGTCTCGAACCTCTACGGCGACATCGCGCCCGACCTCCTCGACGCGCTCACCGACTCCGCCGTCACGCTGAACACCGTCAAGGAGAAGCAGGCCGACCTCGCCGGGGTCTACCAGCAGGTGACGTCGTCGTCCCAGGAGGTCACGACCTTCCTGGCGAACAACCGCGACACCCTCATCTCCCTGGCCGCCGACAGCCGCGCGCCGCTGGAGGTCGCCGCCAAGTACTCCCCCAGCTTCGCCTGCACCCTCGCCTCGCTCAACGCACTGAGGGGATCGATGGACAAGGTGCTCGGCGCGGGCACGGGCGAGCCGGGCCTGCACGCCGACGTCGCCGTCACCGCCGACAGCGGCAAGTACCTGCCCGGCCGGGACGACCCGCGCTTCACCGGCGGCGGCGAGCCGCGGTGCTACCCCTCCGGCGTCGCCCCGACGACCGGCACCGCCGCCGCGGCACCCGGCAGCACCGGGCACCCGCTGCTGACCGGCGGGCAGGGCGACCTCGGCGTCGCCAACTCCCCGCAGGAGCAGCAGCTGCTGGCCACGCTCGTGGCGCCGTCGATCGGCGTGCCGACCGCCGACGTCCCGGCGTGGAGCAGCGTGCTCGTCGGGCCGCTCTACCGCGGCACGGAGGTGAAGCTCAAGTGAGGAACGTCGCCGCCCCGCTGATCAAGAGCCTGATCTTCATCGCCGTCACCGCCCTCGCGACGACGCTGCTGGCGGTGTCCATCACGAACACCGGCGTCGGCGCCACCGAGCGCTACACCGCGAAGTTCCTCGACGCCACCTCGCTCAACGTCGGCGACGACGTCCGCATCTCCGGCGTCCGCGTCGGCCAGGTCGAGTCCCTGGACATCAGCGACCACAACCGGGCGCTCGTCGGCTTCTCCCTCGACCAGGGGCGGCGGCTGCCCGCCGACGTCAAGGCCGTCATCAAGTACCGCAACATGGTCGGCCAGCGCTACGTCGCGCTCGAACGCGGCAGCACCGGCACCCGGGAGCAGCTGCCGGAAGGCGGCGAGATCCCCCTGGAGCGAACCACACCCGCACTCGACCTCACCGATCTCTTCAACGGCTTCAAGCCGCTGTTCCAGGCGCTCTCGCCGAACGACGTCAACGAGCTGTCCGGCGAGATCGTCCAGGTGCTGCAGGGCGAAGGCGGCACCGTCGAGAGCCTGCTCGCCCACACCGGCTCGCTGACCACCACCCTCGCCGGGCGGGACAAGGTGATCGGCGAGGTCATCGGCAACCTCAACTCGGTGCTGAAGACGGTCAACGGCAAGGGCGACGCGCTGGCGAACCTCGTCTCCACGCTGCGGCAGCTGGTGTCCGGGCTGGCCGGTGACCGCGCCGCGATCGGCGACGCCATCAGCGGGATCGGTGCCCTCACGCAGTCCACCGCCGGGCTGTTCGAGCAGGCCCGGCCGCCGCTCAAGGAGAGCATCGCCGGGTTGAAGGGTCTCGCGGGCGGCCTGGTGCAGAACCAGTCCGATGTGGACAGTTTCCTGACCAACCTGCCGGTGAAGTTCACCGAAATCGGCCGGGTCGCCTCCTACGGGACGTGGATGAACTTCTTCCTCTGCCGCGCCACGCTCGAAACCACGCCCCCGCGCGGTGTGTACGTCCCGACGCCGAGGTGCGAGTCGTGAAGTCCTTCAAGGAGCGCAACCCGATCGTCCTCGGCGCGATCGGCAGCGTCGCGCTGGCCGCGCTGCTGACCGTCACCTTCAACTACGACAACCTGCCGATCGTCGGCGGCGGCACCACCTACGAAGCCGAGTTCTCCGAGGCCGCCGGCCTGCAGCCCGACGACGAGGTCCGGATCGCGGGCATCAAGGTCGGCGAGGTCCGCGACGTCGCCCTCGCCGACGACCACGTGCTCGTCACCTTCCGGGTCAAGAACGCCTGGGTCGGCGACCGCACGTCCGCCGAGATCAAGATCAAGACGTTGCTGGGCCGCAAGTTCCTCGCGCTGAACCCGACCGGCGACGGCGTCCAGGACCCGGACCGGCCGATCCCGCGCACCCGGACCGTCACGCCCTACGACGTCACCGACGCCTTCAACGGACTGGCCGACACCGTCGGCGCGATCGACACCAAGCAGCTCGCGGACAGCTTCACCACGCTGTCGGACACCTTCCGCAACTCCCCCGAGCACGTCCGCAGCGCGCTCGACGGCCTGTCCCAGCTGTCGAAGACGGTGTCCAGCCGCGACAGCCAGATCGCCGAACTCCTGGCCAACGCGCGGAAGCTGACCACGACGCTGGCGAACTCGAACGACGACTTCGAACAGCTCATCGACGACGGGAACCTCCTGCTCACCGAACTGAACCGGCGCCGCGACGCCATCCACGACCTGCTCACCGGCTCGGCGCGGCTGGCCGAGCAGCTCAGCGGGCTCGTGAAGGACAACAACGACCAGCTCAAACCCGCGCTGCAGGCGCTGAACCAGGTGACCGACCTGCTCAAGCGGCAGAACGACAACCTGACCAAGGGCCTGCGGCTGGCCGGGCCGTACTTCCGCGTCGTCACCAACACGACCGGCAACGGCCGCTGGATCGACGCCTACCTCTGCGGGCTCCTGCCGGAGAACCACGATCCGTGCACCGTGCCGAAGAACCCGGGAGGGACGAAGTGAGCGCGCTGACCACGACCCGCGCCGGTGTCCTGACGAGCCGGTTCGTCGCCGCCGCGATCCTGCTCGCCCTCGTCGTCACCGCGGCCCTGTGGTGGGTGTTCTCGGGCACCGGACAGCACCGCGTCACGGCGTACTTCACCCGCGCGGTCGGCGTCTACGCCGGGTCCGACGTCCGCGTCCTCGGCGTCCGGATCGGCCAGGTCGACGCGGTCACCCCGCGCGGCGAGCAGGTGCAGGTCGACATGACGATCGACGGCTCGGTCGGCATCGCCGAGGACACCACGGTGCTGGTGATCGCGCCCAGCGTCGTCGCCGACCGGTACGTCCAGTTCGCCAAGCCCGCCCGCGGCGGGCCGCGGCTGCCCGACGGCGCGTCGATCCCCGTGCGGCGCACCGCGACCCCGGTCGAACTCGACCAGCTCTACGCGAGCCTCGACACGCTGTCGAAGGCCCTCGGCCCGGACGGCGCCAACTCCCAGGGCGCTTTGTCGGACCTGCTCAAGACCGGGGCGCGGAACCTGCAGGGCAACGGCCGCGCCTTCAACGACAGCGTCCGCAACTTCGCCCAGCTGGCGCGCACGCTGGCCGGGAACTCGAGCGACCTGTTCGGCACCGTCGACGAGCTGCAGCAGTTCACGACCATGCTGGCCACCAACGACCAGCAGGTCGGCGACGTCAACCAGCAGCTCTCGCAGATCTCGAGCACCCTGGCCGCCAACAGCGGCGAACTGGCGAAGGCCCTGGAAGGCCTCGGCCGGGCGCTCGCCGACGTCCAGGCGTTCATCCGCGACAACCGGAGCGCGCTCAAGGCCAATGTGGACAACCTGGTGACGACCACCCGGACGCTCGTCGAGCAGCGCGCGGCGCTCGCGGGCACGCTCGACGCCGCCCCGCTGGCGGTGCAGAACGTGCTCAACGCGGTCGACCCGGACACCGGACGGCTGCTCGGCCGCGGCAACCTCGACTACTACCTCACGCCACTGCCGCTGCCGGTGACCGGCGACGTCTACACCACCGGGGGTGGGCGGTGAAACGGGTCCTCGCCACCGCGGCCGTCGGCTGCCTCCTGCTCGCGGGCTGCTCCTCGGGCGAGTTCAAGGGCGTCTACGACCTGCCGCTGCCCGGCGGCGCCGACGTCGGCGACCACCCGTACTCGGTGACCGTGCAGTTCACCGACGTCCTCGACCTCGTGCCGCAGGCCGCGGTGAAGGTCGGCGACGTCCCGGTCGGGCGGGTGCGCGAGATCCGGCTCGGCGGCGACGGCTGGACGGCCGAAACGGTGCTGGAGGTCAACGGCGACGTCGTCCTGCCGTCGAACGCGATCGCGCGGCTGCGCCAGTCCAGCCTGCTCGGCGAGAAGTTCGTCGAGCTGGCCCCGCCGGACGGCGCGGCGCCCACCGCCGGGACCGCGCGGCTGGCGGACGGCGCCACGATCACCGTGGACCGCACCAACCGCAACCCCGAGTTCGAAGAGATCTTCGGCGCGCTTTCGCTGCTGCTCAACGGCGGCGGGATCGGGCAGCTGCAGACGATCAACCGCGAGCTGTCGAAGGTGATGGACGGCAACGAGGAGCAGATCCGCTCGTTCCTGTCCGGAGTGGACACCCTGATGACCGACCTGGACGCGCACCGCTCGGACATCACCGAAGCCCTCGACGGCCTCAACCGGCTCTCGGCGACGTTGGCGAACCGCCACGAGCAGGTCTCCGGCGCCTTGACCGACCTGACGCCGGGGTTGCGGGCGCTCACCGACCAGCGCACCCAGCTCGTCTCGATGCTGCAGGCGCTCGACCGGCTTTCGACCGTGGCCACCGACGTCGTCGACCGCAGCCGCGACGACCTGGTCGCGGACCTGCGCGCGCTGGCGCCGATCCTGGGGCAGCTGGCCGCGGCCGGGGAGGACCTGCCGCAGTCGCTGCAGATGCTGCCGACGTTCCCCTTCCCGGACTCGGTGCTCCCCGCGGTGAAGGGCGACTACATCAACGCCTACGCGTCGATGATCCCGGCGCCCGGCGTGCCGCTGCCCAAGCCCGGTGAGGGCGTGCCGCCGGGTCTGCCGCCGCTCCCGATCCCGTCGGGAGGCCGATGATGCTGACGCGCAGGGTGCGGGTCCAAGTGGTGTTGTTCGTCGTCATCGCGCTGGCCACGACGGCGTTCGTCGGCGCGAACTACGCCGGGCTCGGGCGGCTGTTCGGCTCCGGCGCCTACACGGTCAAGCTGGAGCTGGCCGAAGGCGGCGGCCTGTTCGCAGGCGGCGAGGTGACCTACCGCGGCGTCGCCGTCGGACGGGTCGGGGAGCTGCGGCTCACCGTCACCGGCACCGAAGCCGACCTGCTGATCGACGACGACGCCCCGCCCATCCCGGCGGACTCCCGCGCGGTGGTGGCGAACCGCTCGGCGGTCGGCGAGCAGTACGTCGACCTGCAGCCGCGCACGGCGGGCGGCCCGTTCCTGACCGGCGGCTCGGTGATCCAGCGCGAGTCGACGACGTTGCCGCTGCCGGTGAACAGCCTGCTGACGGACCTGGACTCGTTCACGGCGTCGGTGCCGACGCAGGACCTGCGCACGGTGGTCGACGAGCTGGACGACGCCCTGCGCGGCGCGGGCCCGGACCTGCAGACGCTGCTGGACTCGGCGACGGAGTTCACCCAGCAGGCGAACGCGCACCTGCCGCAGACGGCGAAGCTGATCGGCGACGGCGCGACGGTGCTGCGCACGCAGGTCGACTCGTCGGCGGAGTGGCGTTCGTTCAGCGGCAACGCCCGGGTGTTCGCCCAGCAGCTGGCGAAGTCGGACGGCGACCTGCGGCGCCTGATCGCGGCCGCGCCCCCGGCGGCGACGGAGCTTTCTGCGCTGCTGAAGGAGAACGACCCTGGCCTGCCGATCGTGCTGGCCAACTTGCTGACGACGGCGCGGGTGTTCGGCACCCGGACGGCGGCGGAGGAGACGTTGCTGGCCGAGGTGCCGCGCGCGGTGGCGGCGGTCGGGTCGGCGGTCGACGACCAGCGCCACGAGCTGCGGATGGGCCTGGTGCTGAACTTCGACAACCCACCGCCGTGCCTGCAGGGCTATGAGGGGACGGCGCACCGCCCGAGCACGGACCTCTCGCCGTTGCCGCTGAACACGGGTGCGGCGTGCACGCTGCCGTACGGCGACGAGAGTTCGGTGCGCGGGGTCCAGAACGCCCCGCACCCGCCGGTCCCGGACGCGGTGCCGGTGGGCCCGCTGGAGATCGGCACGCAGGCGACGTCGACGAGCCTCGAGGAGATGCTGTGGCTGCGCTGAAGTACGGAGCGGCGGGAGCGTGCGTGGCGGCGGCGGTGTTCGCGGGCTGGTCAGGCTGGTCCTGGTACGCGGCGGCGCACGAGCCGGCGGTGACGTACGGAGCGGCGCGCGACGAGGCGCTGGCGAGCGGCCGGACGCTGGTGGCGGAGCTGAACAGCCTGGACTACCACGACGTCAACGGCGGTCTGGCGCGGTGGATGGCGGCGTCGACGGGGCCGCTGCACGACCAGCTGGCCCGGACCGACGCGCAGACGAAGCAGGCGTTGGCGGCGAACGCGACGGTGTCGACGGGGCGGGTTTTGGACGCGGCGCTGAGTGAGCTGGACGAGCACGCCGGGACGGCGAAGATGCTGGCCTCGGTGGAGATCACGATGGCGAAGGATGGGGCGGCTCCGGCGGTGAAGCGGAACCGCTTCGCGGCGGCGCTGAGCCGGACGCCCGAGGGGTGGAAGCTGAGCGCGCTCGACCAGCTGGCGGTGGGGAGTCGATGAGCAGCAGAACCGAATTAGCGGGAGGCTCGGCCGAGGTCGAGCCCGACTCCGCCGAAGCCACCCCCGGCCGCGCGGCCGACGAGGGCGGTTCGGCCGCGGCCGCCACCGCCGGAAGCCAGCCCGCCGAGCCGAGCGACCCGGCCGCCCGCGCCCAGACCTCCGCCGCAGCCGCCGGAAGCGAAGCCGCAGCCGAGCCCGAATCCCCGGCGGCCGAAGCCGAACCGGTGGCCGAGCCCGACCCCGCAGCCGCCGAGGCCGAGCCCGCCCCCTCCCCCGCCAAACCCCGCCCAGCCTGGCGCCGCCTCCCCACCCTCCTCCTGGCCGCGGCCATCCTCCTGACCGGCGCGGGCACCTGGTTCACCCTCGAAGCCCGCGCCACCGCCGCCAACCCGGCCGCCGCGAACCTGGCCCTCACCGATGTCGGGGCCACCGCGGATGTCACCTCCGCCGTCACCCTCGCGATCAACCGCGTCTTCTCCTATTCCTACGACCGCACCGACGTCACCGAAAAGGCGGCCGCCGCCGTCCTGCGGGGCTCGGCGAAAGATTCCTACGACAAGCTCTTCGCGCAAGTCCGGCAGAAGGCGCCCGCACAGAAACTCGTCCTCACTTCGCGCGTTTCGGCGATCGCCGTGCAGGAACTCGCCGGTGACCACGCGCGGTTACTCGTCTTTCTCGATCAATCAGCCGTCCGGGCCGACAACAATGCGACCGACAGCGCCGCCGCGCAGCTTTCCGTGACCGCGGAACGCACCGGCGGCACCTGGTTCATCACGGCTCTCGAACCGCGCTGAACCGACGCCCGAATCAGCGAGAACCGTTCCGGGAACACCCGGGAACGGACGGGAAACGCAAAGGGAGAACAACCATGTCCGTGGCAACGCAGCTGAGGAGACTGGCCGTGCTCACGTCGGCGGCCGCCGTCGCGCTGACCGGGGTCGTCGTGACACCCGCGTCGGCCGAGGTCATCCCGATCCCGGTGTCCTACCAGGTCACCGGCTCCACCACGGTGAAGAAGACCGGCAGCGCCATGAAGCTCGGCCCCGGCACGCTGAAGGGCAACCTGCTCATCGACGACCAGACCGGCTCGGTCGGGCTCAGCGCCGACCTCTCCTTGCCGCCGTCGCAGGCCGACATCTCCCTGCTGGCGGGCATCTTCCGGATCAAGGCCAAGGTCAAGGTGACCCCGCTCGGCCCGGCCACCGGCACCATCGCCGACGGCGACCTGACCACGCACGCGACCGCCACCATGGAGATCTATGACATCTGGGCCGGCCCGATCGTGCCGATCTTCCCGCTGCCCACCGTGCCGGGCAGCTGCAAGACGAAGACCCCGCTCGACCTGACGCTGTCCGCGCACGACATCGACATCACCGCGCCGGCCATCACCGTGACCGGCACCTACACCATCCCCGAGTTCACCAACTGCTTCGTCGCCGACATCGCCCTCGGCGCCCTGGTTTCCGGGCCGGGCAACACGATTTCGCTCGACCTGGCCAGCGACGCCTGACCGTTCGCGGGTGGCGGGCCCCCGGTCCGCCACCCGCCCGGCTCAGCACGGCGCGTTCGGGTCTTCCTTCAGCACGAAGCTGTCGTTGTCCCCGGCCGAGACGGCGAACACCGGCCCGCACGTGATCGGCGTCGACTCGCCGACGATGTTCGAACCCCAGACCACGATGTCCCCGTTGGCCTTGTAGGCCAGGTTGTGGTTGAACCCGGCGTCGATGCCGACGACGTCCGACAGCGCTTCCGGCGGGACGTCGGCCTGCAGGTAGTTGTTCCGGCCCCACGCGTAGACGCGGCCGCCCTTCAGCGCCAGGCTGTGCTGGAACCCGGCGGACACCGCCGTCACGCCCGAGGAAAGCCCGGCGGGCACCGTGGTCTGGCCGTAGGTGTTGCTGCCCCACGCCAGCACGCCGCCGTTCTTGAGCGCCAGGTTGTGGTCGCCGCCCGCGGAAATCGCCGTCACGCCGGACTGCGCGGCGGCGGGCACGTCGGTGCGCGAGCCCCAGCTCACCACCTGGCCGCCCTGTTTCAGCGCCAGGCTGTGCATGTTGGCCGCCGAGATCGCGATGACGCCGCTGGCCACCGACGCCGGTAGCGTGGTCTGGCCGTACCAGTTGTTGCCCCAGGCCAGGACCTTGCCGTTCTTGAGCGCCAGCTCGTGCCCCCAGCCGGACGCGATCTGACTGACCCCGGACGTCGCCGCGGCCGGGATTTCGTTGGCGCCCCAGTTGTTCGCGCCCCACGCGAGCACCGCGCCGCCCTTCAGCGCCAGCGCGGTCGTGCTGCCCGCGGACACGGCGGTGACGCCGGTCAGCGCCTCGGGCGGCGGGATCGTGACGTTGTAGTCCGGCTTGCCCCAGGCGACGACGCCGCCGGCCGTGGCCGCCGACGCCGGCGGGGCAAGAGCCGCGACCGCGGTCAGCGCGAATGCGGCACACGCGAATGACACTCGTCCACGACGTGCAGAACCGGGCACGGTAGCCTCATTTCTCCGGATTCGTTATCGGTGATTGCCCCCGCAAGATCACAAATGGTAGACGGTGATCGCCGCTTCCGCCGTTCTTTGTCACGATCCGCCAAATCCGGCGACGGCCCTGCGCGAATCCGGACAAGAACGTTCGCGGCCTCACCCGGGCGGGACCGGAAGCCTTGTTCCGTACTGAACTGGCGAGTAGCCTCGATTTCGGCAGATGGACCTCCACCTCGCACGTCGGTGAATCGCGTCCCGCCGCTCGGGGCAATGGGGCCAGGCGAACGCGATGGGGGATCAACGGCGGCGAGAAATCGATCAGCCAAAGCCGAGACTGAACTGAATCAAAGGAGATGACAGGTATGTCCCGACTCAGCAGGCTGTCCGCCGGTATCGCCACCACCGCCACCGCGATCGGCGCCATCGCGGTGCTCACCGCGGGCACCGCGGCCGCCGCCACCGTCACCTACTCCGCCGGCGGGACCGCCGGGATCACCTACAACTGCACCTTCCCCGGCATCTCGCCGCAGCCGGTCGCGATCACCGCGCACCTGGACGCGCCGGACGTCGTCGCGGCGGGCTCCACCGTCACCCCGGCCAACGTGGGCGGCACGGCGTCGATCACCGCCGCCGTGCACTCGCTGCTGACCGCGGTCGGCTACGACGGCATCCGGGGTGTGGCGACCGTGCCGGTCACGGCGTCCGCGGGCACGCTGTCGCAGCCGGCGGCCACCGGGCTGAACATCCCGGAGGTGATCTACCCGCCGACCGGGCCGATCACGGTGAACATCTCGCAGGTCGCGACGTCCAGCGTCCCGGACTGGACCGCGCCGGCCACCGCGGGCTCGGCCACGCTGTCGCTGACGAGCTCGCTGTCGGCGAACCTGGAGTTCCACAAGAAGTCCACCGGCGTCTGGGCGCCGTGGACGATGAACTGCACCCTCAAGGTGACCAGCCCGGCGCAGAACACCGCGTTCAGCCCGAGCATCACCGTTTCCTGACCGGGATTCCCGGTGCGGGTGCCTCCGGGCCCGCACCGGGATCCCCCGTCCCGCTTCCGCACGCACCCCAGGGAACCCGATGCCCCGTCGAGTCCGGCCCCGCTCCGTCACGGTGACCGCGCTGGCGGCCGCCGGCCTCCTGTCCGCGGCGAATGGCGCGCTGACCGGCGTCGGTTCGGCCGCGCCGGCCCCCGCGGTCCCGCCGGACACGAAGGCGGCGGCGTCGGTCTCGGTGACCTGCCCCTTCGCCGATCCGCTCGGCCCGCGGCAGCTGACCGTCGAGACGTCGGCGACGCTGCCCGCCCAGGCGAAAACCGGGGCCGCGGCGACGATCCGCGAGTTCTCCGCGAAGCTGACACTCCCCCGCGACGTCGCGCTTTCCCTGGTTCCCGACGGCGGGTCGCTCCAAGGCGGCGTGAAGACGGCCATCGCCGTGCACCAGAGCGACCGCGCGGACACGGTCCCGGTCGCGCTGACGGTGGCGCCCACGGCGCTGCCGGAGACCGGCGACGTCACCCTCACCGCGACCGGCGCGGTGCCGGACATCGCGATCAACACCGTCGGCCCGGTCACCCTCGATGTCACCGCCCCGGCGCTCACGCTCGCGGCGGTCCCCGCACCCGACGCGGCGGAAACCCCGGCGGCGCCGCCGATCGCGTGCACCCTCGACGCCGGTCAGCCGGCCACGCTGGGCAAGATCCTGGTCCTGCCCAAGACCGTGCCGGGCAAGGAAGCGAAGCCGAAGCCGGGCCCGGGCGGGGTGACCGCGCAGGAGGCGCTGGCCGACCCGCTCGAACTGCCGCCGACGCCGCTGGGCCTGGTCAGCGTCCTGACGAAGTCGACCGTGGCCAAGCTGGGCGCCGAGGTCGTCAGCGACCCCGCGTTCCTGATCAACGGGCTGTTCATCCTGACGGTCGACTCGGAGACGTTCGAGATCATCGACCGCCGCGTGACCGGGTCGACGCTGTTCAAGCCGGCGACCACGACGTTCCTCGGGTTCGGGTTCGTGCCGGTGACCGCGACGGTCGAGTTCCTGCCCCTCGACTACCGCGACAGCAAGGTCATCGAGATCAGCGGCTCGCTGTACGACACGCCCGAAGGCGAGACGTACCTGCGCACGAGCTTGACGGTGATGGCCCGGCTGAGCGACGCGAAGGTCAACGGCGTCCCGCTCGACCTCGGCCCCGACTGCGTGACGGCGAAGCCGGTGTCCCTCGAGCTGAGCGGCCCGTACGACCCGTTCAGCGTCGGGCACATCCGCACCGACCCGGAGAAGGGCTTCGAGCTGCCCGCGTTCCGCGGGTGCGGCGCCGGGGGCCAGCGGCTGAGCCCGCTGCTGACCGGCATGGGCTCGGGCGGCGGCAACCAGGCGTTCGTCGACACCTACAACCTGGTGCCGTGCACCGAACCGGACCACACGCAGTGCCCGCCGGGCTCCGACCCGCCGGTGCCAGGCTCGGCGGCCGCCGCGGCGAAGAAGGCGGTCAAGAAACCGAACTGAGGGGGAGCACGACGAAGGTGCGAGCGGCCGTCGCGGCGGCCCTGCGGTACTCGGGTACCGGTGCACGTTTCCGGGGATCCCGGCGCTGATGGCTCGCTGACCTTCCCCGAGACGGCGGCGGTTCCAGCCGGACGTGCCGATCGACGGCGTCCCGACCTAGCTGGGCGTCCACTGTGGACGCGAACCACCCGACCGCGGCGAGGGCAGCAGCTCGCTCACCGGGTACCGCAACGGCAACGGAGCCGCCCCCGCGCGCAGTGCCAGCTCCATCTCGAAGCGCGCCGCCGGGTCGCGGAGGCTCTCGCCGAAGGTCGCCTGCAGCTGGCGCATGCGGTACCGGACCGTCTGCGGGTGGACGCCCAGGCGCTCCGCGATCTCCACCACGTTGCCCTGGCTGTCCAGCCACGCCCGCAGCGTCTCCAGCAGCCGTTCCTGCTGCTTGCCCGTCATGTCGGCCAGCGGCGCGAACAACCGGTGCCGCAGCGTGCCGACCAGGCCCGTGTCCGAGTTGACCAGCAGTGTCGCCAGGTGCTCCTCGGCCCGCAGCACCGGCCGCGGCGTCAGCACCCCGCGCTCGGCCAGCTGCAGCGCGTTCCGGGCCCAGCGCAGCGAATCCGCCACCGAAGCCAGCGGGACGCACGGGCCGATCGACAACCGGCAGTCCGGCAGCGCCACCTGCAGCGTCGCCAAGCGGGCGCCGCCGAGCTCGCCGGGGACCACCAGTTTCGGGTCGGGCGTGTCCAGCTCGGCGAGGATGTCGGCGTCGAGACCCGCGTGGCGGCGGGCCGGGGCGACACCGTCGGCCGGGCAGACCGCCACCGGGGTCGCCTCCGTCGGCACCGGCCAGCCGATCAGCTGGGCCAGCTCCGCGATCGCCTTGGGCGACGCCGGCGGCGTCTCGAGGATCAGGTGCAGCAGCTTGCGGCGCCACGTGTCGAGCGCTCCCGCCGTGCGCGCCTTCGCCTCCAGGTACCCGTCGAGCGCGACCGAGGCGAGCTCGTCCATGAACGCCAGCATCGCGTCGGCCAGCTGGGACATCACCGCCGACGAGAGCCCGCTTCTCCGCCCCACGCGCATGATCCGCCGCCACGAGACGCGCGCGCCCACGCGGTACGCCGACTGCAGCGTGTCGAGGCTGCGGCCTTCGCGCATTTCGTTCTGCCCCAGGCGGTGGTGCACCTCGTGGGACTGCTCCTTCGACACCGTCGGGTCGGCGATCTGCGCGACGAACAGCGTGATCGCGTACTCGACGCCGGCCCGGATCGACTTGCCGTACGGCCCGTCGAGCGGACGCGCGTAGGCCGGGATGGTCGCGCGGATCTCGTCGACGATCTCGGCCGCGAGGCTGGCCAGTTCGGGGCGCAGGATGTCGGCGAGCTTGCGGGGCAGGGCGGCGGGCGGGGCGGCGTGTTCGAATCCGCGCTCCACCGACATCGCAGCTCCTTCGCTCCGCCCCGGGACCCCGGCACCGCACAGCGACCGGGCACCCCGCACCTGAAGCGGGGTGACAACGGACACATCGAAAAAGTAGCCCCGAACGTGTCACCCCTTCGAAGGGAAACCGATTTCTTGTCAGGTTTGTGACAAGTTCACCAGGCCGGGCTGCGCTTGGCTGACAAGTACCCCGCCGTTTGCCCGTGCACATGCGTACGAAGGGACGAAGGCTTCAACGAGCCTCCCGCGCGGCGGTTACCGGTATTCGCTTGTATCATGTGCTTGATACAAGCGAGGAGGTCCGGCATGGCATGGGACAACGTGCTCGGGGTGGCGCTCCTGACGGGGCTGATCGGCTTGGCGATCCTGATCGTGCTCTGGCCGGGCGCGAAACACGGTAAGCGCTTGCTCGAACGCTGGGGCGTGCCTGATCCGGACGACGCCGAGATCGCGCTCGCCGTCCACTACCTCAAGCGGCGACGGCTCTGGTACCCGTGGCTGTTCCTGGCGATCCCGCCGGCGCTGGGCGACACGACCGCGGGCACGATCGTCACGACGGTGCTGCTCGGCGGCCTGATCGCCGAACTGCTGGCGCAACGGCCGTCCCGCGGCCCGCGCCGCGAAGCCGTCCTCACCCGCCGGACGCTGCTCGACCTCGTTCCGGCCTGGGCGCTGGTGCTGAGCGGGCTGGCCGTCGCCGGTTCGCTGGTGAGCCTCGCCTTGACCGGCCGCTGGACGCTGCTGGCCGTGTCGGCGGGCGCCGCCGTCGTTTCGTGGGCGATCGCGCTGCTGGCGCTGCGGCGCCCGGCGGTCGGCGAGCCGCGTGCGGACCTGGCGTTGCGCCGCCGCAGTGCGCGGGTGGCGATCGGGCTGGGCATCGCGACCTGCGCCGCGATCGGCGGGCCGGTGCAGAACCTCGGCTCGTTCCTGGCCGTGGCGGCCGGGGTGGCGGCGTTCCTGGCGGTCGTCGCCCCGATCCGGCGGCAACCGGCGTCGGCGTGAAGATCGTCGTCGACACCGAAAACGGCGTCGCGCCCTGGCGGCAGGTGCACGACCAGATCGTCCGCGCGGCGACGGCGGGCGCTCTGCCCGAGGGGACGCGGCTGCCGCCGATCCGCCAGCTGGCGCGCGACCTCGGGCTGGCGTCGGGCACGGTGGCGCGGGCGTACCGCGAGCTGGAGGCGGCGGGCTGGGTGGCGACGGCCCGCGCCCGCGGCACGGTCGTCACGATCCCGCCGACCCGCCCGGACCCGACGGCCGTGCTCCGCTCCGCCGCGACGTCCTACGCGACCCAGGCCCGCGACCTCGGCACCGACCTGGACACGGCCCTGGAGGCGGTCCGCGCGGCCTGGTCGTGAGTGTTCAGGGCGGTTCTAATACTCCAGCTGTAGTTCGTGATCGGGTGCTGGGTTTTCGTGTCGTCGCTGGTAGTGGCTTTGCCGGGCGTGATGTTGGTGTCGTCGGCGCCAGGTGGACCAGGCCAGGATGTCGGCGACGCGGCGGGCTGGCTTGAGGATGAGCTGGGCGTAGAGGTGCCTGATCTCGTTGCGTGTCAACGGGATCAGGCCCTCATGCGGTTTTGTGTGGCGGGCATGGGCGGCGGCGATGGCGAGGAAGGCGTGGGCCAGCATGACCAGCGTGGTCCAGCGATACCAGGAGGTCCAGGTGCGGACCTGGTGCTCGTCCAGGCCGGTGAGTTCTTTGCCGGTCTGGAAGGTTTCCTCGATCGTCCAGCGACGCCCGGCAACGCGGGCGAGCTTGGCCAGCGAGACGCGGCGGGGGCTGTAACAGCGGTAGAACGCAGTCTCCCCGGTGCGCCGGTTGCGGCGCATCAGGATCCAGTGATAACCGGTGGTGCCCGCGGGGTGCAGCCGGATG
This sequence comes from Amycolatopsis nalaikhensis, assembly GCF_030264295.1. Taxonomy (GTDB): domain Bacteria; phylum Actinomycetota; class Actinomycetes; order Mycobacteriales; family Pseudonocardiaceae; genus Amycolatopsis; species Amycolatopsis nalaikhensis. The sequence goes on from NZ_CP127173.1 coordinate 412,423, forward strand.
CGGGCCCACAGGTAGTAGCGCCGGCCTTTCGCGCCCGCTCCGGCGGAGAGCTTCTGCCAGGCCCGTTTCGGCAGCGCGGCCGCCCGCTCATCAGCTCGCACGCTCTGCCTGCCGGGCCCGGGAATGCGATGGTCGCAGGCCACGGCCAGCACATAGGCCTGTCCGCGTTGTTCGAGCGGATCACGCAGGCCGGCAGCGTCTTTGCCGTAAGCCTCGTCCCCGGTCACCCACCCCACCCGCACGCCCGCGTCCAGCGCCCGGGTGATCATGGCCAACGCGAGCCGGGATTTCGTGGTGAACCGGGTCCCGGCGGGCACTCCGGCCCGGTCCCGGCGCCGGGGGTCCTCGGCCCAGCTTTCAGGCAGGTAGAGCTGCACGGTCGATGAACGTATGCCCGGCCGGGGTGGAATACGTCAGGAACACCGACATCTGCGAGTTCTCGATCCGGCCCGCCGTGCCCGTATACTGCCGCTGGACTCCGACCGACTCGGTGCCCTTCTTCAGGTCGCCGGTCTCGTCGATGACCAGCATCGCATCCTGATCACCCAGCTGCTCGACCACGACCTCGCGCAGGTCGTCACGAACCCCGTCCACGTCCCAGCTCGCGCGCGAGAGCAGGTTCTGCATCCCATGCGGGGTCGTGTCCCCGACAGCCTCGGCGATGGTCCAGCAGTTCACCCGAACCAGCCCGGCCAGCAGCCCCTGCACGAACCGCCCCGCGCGGCGACGCGACTCCACCCGCGCGAACCGGTGCCCCACCCGCACGAACATCTCACCCAGCAGCGACTGCCACCCCGCAGGGTCTACGCTGGCAGCCGCGGCCACCACATGATCTTGAGTTGTCTTCACAAACACCATGATCACGTGGTGGCCGCACCCATCTCACCGGCCCCCTCCAGCAAGATCACGAACTACAGCTGGAGTATTAGAACCGCCCTAAACACTCACGAGAAGGTGACCCAGCGCGGACAGGACCGGCTCCAGCACCTCGACCTCGCGGGGCGTGCCCACGCACTCCGTGATGCCCGCGCCGACGACCTCGAACCGCGCCAGGGCCGCCAGTTCCGAGACCAGCCGGTCGATCGTCCAGCCGCCGGGTTCCGGGTAGTTGAGCCCGGCGAACTCCGACGGGTCCAGCACGTCGAGGTCCACGTGCACGTACAGCCTTTCCACGCCGGTCAACGCCTCCACCGACTCGACGGCCAGCCCGCGGGCGACCGCCGCCCGCTCCTCCGGGTCGAACACCCGCGTCCCGAGCAAAGCCACGCTGCCGGGCGTCAACGCCGGATCGGCCGCGAACTCCGGGTCGCCCTCGCCGAACAGGGACCGCAGCACCATCCCGTGGAACGCCCCCGACGGCGACGTTTCGGCGGTGTTCAGGTCCGCGTGGGCGTCGAACCACGCGACGCCCAGCCCGGGCCCGTACCGGAACCGCGCGACGCCGATCGGGACCAGCTCGACGCCGCAGTCGCCGCCGATCGTCAGCACCGGCCCGCCAGGTGCCTCCAACGCCGCCAGCTGCGCCGCCCGGTTCGGGCCCGTCAGCACCGCGCGCGAAAACACCCCACGGTCCACTTCGGACACCGCGCGGGTCTGGCGGACGTGGTGCACGGGGCGGCCGAGCACGTGCCCGGCCAGCTCGGACAGGGCCACACAGCCGTCGGGCAGGTCGGCCGCGCGCGGTCCGGCCGCGCCCTGCCGCTGCGGTACCGCGTTGATCAGCATCCGCCGAGGGTATCGCCGCCGCCCGGCCGGTCGTGAGTGTTTAGGGCGGTTAGAACCGCCCTGAACACTCACGACCGGTTACTCCAGGACCAGCAGGAGGTCGCCGCCTTCGACCTGCTGGACGGAGTTGATCGCCAGCCTGCCGACGTTGCCGCCGGCGGACGCGGTGATCGACGCCTCCATCTTCATCGCCTCGATCGTCGCGACCGTGGCACCGGCCTCGACCGTGTCGCCCTCGGCGACCTGCAGGGTGACCACGCCCGCGAACGGCGCCGCGACCTGCTTCGGGTTGCCCTTCTCGGCCTTTTCGGTCGCCGGGATGTCCGACGCGATCGACTTGTCGCGGACCTGGATCGGCCGCAGCTGGCCGTTCAGCGTCGACATCACCGTGCGGACGCCGCGTTCGTCGGCCTCGCCGATGGCCTCCAGCTCGATGAGCAGCCGCACACCCGGCTCGAGGTCGACCGAGTACTCCTCGCCCGGCCGCAGCCCGTAGAAGAAGTCCTTGCTGGGTAGCACGGACGTGTCGCCGAAGGCCTCGCGGTGCGCCTCGAACTCCTTCGTCGGGCCGGGGAACAGCAGCCGGTTGAGCGTCCGGCGCGGTTCCGCGGCCAGCGCGGCACGGTCCTCTTCGGACAGTTCGACGACCGGCTTCGCCGCCGCGCGGCCTTCGAGGGCCTTGGTGCGGAACGGCTCCGGCCAGCCGCCGGGCGGGTCGCCCAGCTCGCCGCGCAGGAAGCCGATCACCGAGTCGGGGATGTCGAACTTGTTCGGCTCCGCCTCGAAGTCCTCCGGCGAGACGCCCGCGCCGACGAGGTGCAGCGCGAGGTCGCCGACGACCTTGGACGACGGCGTCACCTTCACCAGGTGGCCGAGGATCTTGTCGGCCGCCGCGTACATCGCTTCGATGTCCTCGAACCGGTCGCCCAGGCCCAGCGCGATGGCTTGCGTGCGCAGGTTCGACAGCTGCCCGCCGGGGATTTCGTGGTGGTAGACGCGCCCGGTCGGCGACGCCAGTCCCGCCTCGAACGGCGCGTAGATCTTGCGCACGCTCTCCCAGTACGGCTCCAGGTCACCGATCGCCTGCAGGTCGAGCCCCGTGGTGCGGGCGGAGTGGTCGGTGGCCGCCACGATCGACGACAGCGACGGCTGCGACGTCGTGCCCGCCATCGACGACACCGCGCCGTCGACCGCGTCCGCGCCCGCGTTGATCGCCGCGAGGTAGGTGGCCAGCTGGCCGCCCGCGGTGTCGTGGGTGTGGATGTGCACCGGCAGGTCGAACTCCTTGCGCAGCGCGGTGACCAGCTTGGTCGCCGCGGGCGCGCGCAGCAGCCCGGCCATGTCCTTGATCGCCAGGACGTGCGCCCCGGCACCGACGATCTGCTCGGCCAGCTTGAGGTAGTAGTCGAGCGTGTAGAGCTTCTCGCCCGGGTCCGACAGGTCCGAGGTGTAGCAGAGCGCCACCTCGGCGACGGCGGAGCCGGTCTCGCGCACGGCTTCGATGGCCGGGCGCATCTGCTCGACGTCGTTGAGCGCGTCGAAGATCCGGAAGATGTCGATGCCGGTCTTCGTGGCCTCCTGGACGAACGCGTGCGTCACCTCGGTCGGGTACGGCGTGTACCCGACGGTGTTGCGCCCGCGCAGCAGCATCTGCAGGCAGATGTTCGGCACGGCCTCACGCAGCGCGGCGAGGCGCTCCCACGGGTCCTCGGCGAGGAACCGCAGCGCGACGTCGTAGGTCGCGCCGCCCCAGCATTCGAGGGAAAGCAGCTCGGGCAGCGTGTTCGCGACGACCGGCGCCACCGCGAGGAGGTCCTTCGTGCGCACGCGCGTGGCGAGCAGCGACTGGTGCGCGTCGCGGAACGTCGTGTCCGTGACGCCGATGTGCGGCGACTTCCGCAGCCACTCCGCGAACCCGGCCGGGCCCAGCTCGACGAGCTTCTGCTTCGACCCCGGCGCGGGCTGCGCGTCCTTGGCCAGCTTCGGCAGCTTGAGCGTGGCGTCCGGGGTCTTCGGGCGCTCGCCGTGCGGCTTGTTGACCGTCTGGTCGGCGAGATAGGTCAGCAGCCGCGTACCGCGGTCGGCGGACTGCCGCGCGGTGAGCAGCTGCGGGCGCTCCTCGATGAACGACGTCGTGACGCGCCCGGCGCGGAAGTCCTCGTCGTCGAGGACGGCCTGCAGGAACGGGATGTTCGTGGCGACACCGCGGATCCGGAACTCGGCGACGGCGCGGCGCGCGCGGCCGACGGCGGTCTTGAAGTCGCGGCCGCGGCAGGTGAGCTTCACCAGCAGCGAGTCGAAGTGGGCGCTGATCTCGGTGCCGGAGAAGGCGGTGCCGCCGTCGAGCCGGATGCCCGAGCCGCCCGGCGAGCGGTAGGCGGAGATCATCCCGGTGTCCGGGCGGAAGCCGTTGGCGGGGTCTTCGGTGGTGATGCGGCACTGCAGCGCGGCGCCGCGCAGGTAGACCTTGTCCTGGCTCAGGCCGAGGTCGGCCAGGGTCTCGCCGGAGGCGATCCGCAGCTGCGACTGCACGAGGTCGACGTCGGTGACCTCTTCGGTGACCGTGTGCTCGACCTGGATGCGCGGGTTCATCTCGATGAAGACGTGGTTGCCGCGCTTGTCGAGCAGGAACTCGACGGTGCCGGCGTTGCGGTAGCCGATCTGCCGGGCGAACTTGACCGCGTCGGCGCAGATGCGGTCGCGCAGCTCGGGGTCGAGGTTCGGCGCCGGGGCCAGCTCGACGACCTTCTGGTGGCGCCGCTGCACCGAGCAGTCGCGCTCGAAGAGGTGGATGACGTTGCCCTCACCGTCGGCGAGGATCTGCACCTCGATGTGCCGCGGCTCGACGACGGCCTTCTCGAGGAAGACGGTCGGGTCGCCGAAGGCGGACTCGGCCTCGCGCGCCGCGGCCTCGATGGACTCGCGCAGCTGGGCGGGGTCTTCGACGCGCCGCATGCCGCGCCCGCCACCACCCGCGACGGCCTTGACGAACACCGGGAACCCGAGGTCCTCGGCGGCCGCGACGAGCGCGTCGACGTCGCTGGACGGCTCGGACGACCCGAGCACCGGCACCCCGGCCTCGCGCGCGGCCTTGACCGCGCGGGCCTTGTTACCGGTGAGTTCGAGGATCTCGGCGCTCGGCCCGACGAAGGTGATCCCCGCTTCTTCGCACGCGCGCGCGAGGTCGGGGTTCTCCGAGAGGAAGCCGTAGCCGGGGTAGACGGCGTCGGCCCCCGCCTTCTTCGCGGCGGCGACGATCTCGTCGACCGAGAGGTAGGCGCGCACGGGATGACCGGGTTCGCCGATCTCGTACGCCTCGTCGGCCTTCAGCCGGTGCAGGGAGTTGCGGTCTTCGTGCGGAAACACGGCGACGGTCCCCGCGCCCAGTTCGTAGCCGGCGCGGAACGCTCGGATCGCGATCTCCCCGCGGTTGGCCACCAGCACCTTGCGGAACATGCCCGGTCCTTCCCGTATGGATCGGTAAGTCAACGCACGTTACCCGGTTCTTCCCGCTCTGCGGGAGTTCCGTCCCGAGTGATGGACATCATGCGTCGCGGAAGGTTCGCCGGAGTGCCGTCGGGGCAGCCTGTCAGGATCCGGGCGGCGCGTAAAGGAGCCGGTTGGCGGTGCCCTCCGGAACGCCCTTGAGCGCGTCCGTCGTGGCCGCCTGGACCAGGGCTTCGTCGACCTGAGCAGGGGTTGCTTCGGGGTGCTGAGCCCGGTAGAGGGCGGCCACCCCGGCCGCGAACGCCGCCGCCATGGACGTGCCCGACTCCGGGCCCGCGCCGGTGCCGCCCGCGATCGGGCCGGGGACGTCGACGCCGGGGGCGTAGAGGTCGACGTCCTGGCCGAAGTTCGACGCCTTGTCCGGCTGGTCCTGGGCGTCGGTCGCCCCGACGGTGAGGGCCTCGGCGACCCGCCCCGGCGAGAACCCGCTGGCATCGGCCGTCTCGCTGCCCGCCGGGACGGCGATGGGGACGACGGCCGCGAGCCGCTTGACGGCGGCGTCGAGCTGGTCGTTCGGGACGCCACCGATGCCGAGCACGGCGACGGCGGGCTGCTGGGCGTTCTGCGCGACCCAGTCGATCCCGGCGATGATCTGGTCGGTGGCGCCACCGCCGTCCTTGTCGAGCACGCGCACCGGAACGATCTGCGCGCCCTTCGCGACGCCGTAGTCCTTGCCGGCGGCGATCCCGGCGAGGCGGGTGCCGTGGCCGTTGGTGTCGGAGGTGTCGGAGCCGCCGTTGAGGAAGTCCCGCCCGGGCGCGACGCGGCCTTGGAAGTCGGGGTGCTTGGCGTCGACACCGCTGTCGATGACGTAGACGGTGACGCCCGAGGCGTCGGTGGCGTAGTGGTAGGCGTGGTCGAGCCCGGCGCGCTGGTCGATCCGGTCGAGACCCCAGCTGGGCGGGGCGGGCTGCACGCTACCGGCCGCCGTCTGCCCGGCGAGCACGGCCGCCGCCGCCACTGCTGTCAGCGTGTTCATGATCGCCGTGGTACCCCGGCGGTGAGCGGACGACAACTCAGGGTTGTCGCCCGTTCGGCTGATTCCGCCGGAGCCGCACGGCCAGGACGACGGTGTCGACGGCCAGCAAAGCGAGCCCGGCGACGGCGAACGCCTGCCCGGCGTAGGTGAGCGAGGAGTGCTCGAAGAGGCTGGCGAAGGTGGGCGCGAGCACGCCCGCCAGCCCGATGGTCCCGGTGGCGAGCACGGCGCACCCGGCCACCCGTGGGCGCAGGACGGCCGCGAAGACGGGCAGGGCGACGGCGATGACCGCGCCGAGGAGGAAGTAGGCCGCGGCCCGTCCGGCGTCGCTTTCGTCGTAGGAGACGAGTTCGCCGAGCTGGACGACCCACCCGCCGGCGACGACCACGCCCAGCGCGACGGCCACCCAGGCTTCCCAGCCGGTCACCTTGCCGGCGCCGAGGCCGGAGTTCCGGCGCAGGGCGGCGAACGCGAAGGCGGCGGCGACGACCAAGGCGACGTGGGCGAGGAGCTGGAAGTAGAAGCCCGCGTCGAGGTCGGAGTCGCCGTCTTGGGCGAGGGTGACGACTTCGCCGAGGAAGCGGAGCAGGCCGAAGAGGGCGGCGAAGCCGGTGCCGAGGAGCAGGGCCGGGCCGAGGAGGCGGCGAGTGCTCGGGGCGAGGGTGAGGATCCCGGCGAGGGCGGCGCAGGCCGCGACGAGGATGACGAAGACGGGCATGCCGGGCCGGTAGTCGAAGAGGGTGTATTCGTCGTAGCGGTAGTGCAGGCCCAGGCCGATGACAGCGAAGACGGCCCCGGCGACGGCGATGATCCCGGCGGCCCCGGCGACGGGATCCGCCGGGCCGGTCGCGATCGGGGCGGCTGCCGGTTCGGCCACCACGATCGGCTCGGGGGTCTCATCGACGGCATCCGCCGATTCCGGTATGGCTTCCGCCGCCACCAAGCGCTCCGGCTCCGGCTCCGCACGCTTCTGGGGCGCGGCCTCCACCGCGCCCGGCGCCGGTTCGATGCTCGCCGGTGTGGTGTCGGCCGCCGCCTTCGATTCGGGCGGTGCGACCGGCTCCTCCTCCACCGCCGGGAGCGCCTCGATCTCCACCGCGACCACCGCGTCCCCGGTCGGCCCGGTCACCACGAGCTTCCCCCGCCTCACCCCCGCCTCCCCGGCCGTGACCGAAAGCTCCGCCCCACCGGCCGTCTCCACCGCCCGGATCCACGCGTGCGACGGCTCGAACCGCACCTCGCGCGCCACCGGCGGACCGAGCGTCCGCACCACCGCCGTCGCGACCGAACCCGCCCCGGCCGACAGGCGGACCGTCGTCGCGTCCGTCCGCACCAACGCCGATCCCAACGCCTCCGAGGCCGCCGCCGCGATGTGCTGGATGTCCGTCGATGCCATTCCCCGCAACGCCTCGAACGCCCCCATCGCCACCGCGAGGTTGTCGCTCGACAGCCGTCTGCGCAGCTCCGCCACCGCTCCCAGCCTCGTGAACGGGTTCTCCGCCGCGATCGCCGCCGACAGGTCCGGCGGGATCGGGGACGGCTTGATGCGCCGTCGCCTGCTCTTCGCCAGGTACAGCTCGCCCTGCATCTCGATGTCCCGGCTCGGCGTCTGCTTCGGGTTGCGCTCGCGGACCCGGTCGAACAGGAACTCGTACAGCTCGCCCAGCGCGATCCAGCCGTCCTCGTCGCGGTCCGCCTCGCCCGTTCTCAGCCCCTCCACCAGCGCCGCCGTGAACACCGACGGCTGGGCCGGCTCGTCCGATGCCAAATGCGCGCCCTCGAACGCGTACTCGATCGAGTTCGACGCCGTGATGACCGCCCGGCCGCGGCCGCCGCGGAAGCTGTCCAGCACGTTCGCGTCGCCCGACGCCCGCACCGCCACGCCCTCGCCGAACGCCCCGCCGTAGCAGCAGTCCAGCAGCAGCACGATGCTGCGCGAGCGGCTCTGCCGGATGCACTGCTGCACGAAGTGCGCGGGCACGGCCGTCGACCCGAGCCGGTCGGGACGCGTGTTGCGGGCGGCGAAGAACAGCTGTCCCGTCCCGTCCTTCAAGCCGTGGCAGGAAAAGTGCAGCAGCAGGACGTCGTCGGGGCGGCCCTCGGCGCACAGGTCCTCGACCTCCGCCTGCACGACGTGCGCGGTCTCGTTGCGCACCACCCGGACGTCGAAGTCGCTGATCGCCCGGTCCGAAAGCACCCCCGCCAGGGCGTCGGCGTCCGCCGCGGGGGAGCCCAGCCGCTGCAACCCCGCGTTGTCGTACTCGCCGTTGGCGACGATCAACGCCCGCCTCCGCCCGGCCATACCAGCAGGAGACGCCTCCGCGCCCGCTACGGCAAGCGGCCGAACGGGCGCACCTACTCGGCGGCGGACGCGTAAATGGTTTCCTGCCCGTTCAGGCAGACGACGGCGTCGAACGCGGCGGCGACGTCGACCGGGACCGCCATGTGGGCGTGCCGGATGCTCGACGCCGCCGGGCGCGCGACCACGCACGGCGCCCGGTCCGCCAGCAGTGCCTCGACGCTGCCCTCCGCGGGTTCTTCGAGCTTCTGCTCGAACATGCGGAACCCGAGCCGCCCGGCCTCGTCCGGGACCAGTCCGGTCGTCGTGCCCGACACGGCCGTGAGCGCCAGCGCGAAGTACTTCTCCCCCAGCTCCGCGGCCAGATGCGTGCCCGCCGACGGCGCCGTCATGCCCGGCATCGGCGAGAACGGCACGCGCTGGAGGTGTCCGTTGTGGAGCATCAGGACGATCTTCTCGCCCGGGTGCAGGCGACGCAGCAACCGCACGGTCGCCGCCATGTACGTGTCCCGCGACGAACTCTGCGGCTCGGGCGCGCGGCCCGCCATCAGCGCGTCCAGCTCACGCAGGTAGAGGTCGACGCGCAGGGCGCCCGCCGCGTGGTGCGCGGCGACGTCGCCGTAGCCGAGCGCCTCGACGTGTCCTTTGAGGACGGTCAACGCGGTCGTCGCCGCGTCCCGCGCCTCGACGCTCATCTCCTTGTACCGCGCGGGCGCGACCGCGCTGCTGACCGACGCGTACGGCTCGACCGCCGCCAATGCCGTGTCCACAAGGGACACGTTCGCCGGGTCCACGCGCAGGGCGCACTCCCGCACCGCCTCCAGCGCGGGCACCGGCGATCCCGCCGAGCTCGGCACGTCGAGGCCGTAAAACCGGACGTCGCCGCGCTCGCGCAGCCAGGTCAGCATCCCGCGCACCTCGGCCGAGTCGCCGAGGCCGAACGTGAAGCCGTCGCGGGCCACGTCGGCGACGTCGCCGGGGCCGCCGCGCAGCCACGCGTCGACCCGGTGGCCCTCCGGGAAGCCGCCCTCGAACCCGAGGACGGTGAACCCGCGCTCGGCGACGAGGTGGCGCAGCAGCCGGTCGCGCAGCGCGGAGAACTCGCGGATGTGATGGTTGTTCTCGCCGATCGCGACGACTTCGGCGTCGCCGATCAGCTCGGCGATCTCGGTGACGGCGAGGGTTTCTGCCATACTGGGCACACTAACGCAACAGGAGTAGCAGTTGGCAACCGAGTTTTCCGGGACGAAACGACCGGGCGGCCGCACCGAGCGGACCCGCCTCGCCGCGCTGAACGCCACCCTGGAGCTGCTCGGGGAGCGCGGGTACGCGGAGCTGACCGTCGAGGCGGTCGCCGACCGCTCGGGCGTGCACAAGACGACGCTCTACCGCCGCTGGGAGTCCGCCGAAGGCCTGGTCGCGGCGGCCCTGCTGATGGGCACCGAGCAGGAGTGGACGGCGCCGGACACCGGGTCGCTCGAGGGCGACCTGCGCGAGGTCAACCTGGAGCTGGTGCACTACTTCACCTCGCCGGGCGAGCGCGAGCTGCCGACGGCGTCGATCTCGGCGGCGTTCCTCTCCGCCCGCGCCGCGGACGCCCTGCGCGAGTTCTACGTCGACCGCCACGCCCGGTCGGCGGCGATCGTCGAGCGAGCCGTCGACCGCGGCGAGGTCCCGGCGGGCACGGACAGCGTCGAGGTCGTGCGCGTGGCCTGCGGGCCGATCTTCTACCGCCTGTTCGTCTCCCGCGAAGGCGTCACGCCGCGGGACGCGGGCATCGCCGCCGCGGCGGCCGCGGCGGCCGCCCGAGCCGGGGTGTTCACGGCAACGGACGGCTGAACCGCCGTTCCTCCAGCGTGACGCGCCCGTCGTCGACCGTCTCGGTCTGGGTGACGCCGTCGTCCACCCAGCCCTGCCGGATGTAGAAGGCCTTCGCGCGCTCGTTCGTCGCCAGCACCCACAGGACGGCCCGGTCCCCGGACAGGTCCGCGACGACGCGGTCGTGCAGCGCCCGGCCGAGGCCGCGGCCCCAGTACTCCGGCAGCAGGTAGAGCGCGTAAAGGCGCCCGTCGCCGTACGCGGCGAACCCCGCGATGACGCCGTCTTCCTCGGCGACCAGCACCCGGCCGCCGTCGCCGATGAGCCGAGCCCACGACGCCGCGCGCGACTCCGCGGAGAGCCCAGCGAGGAAGTCGTCCGGGATCAGCCCCGCGTAGGCGGCCCGCCACGATGCCACGTGGACCTCGCCGATCGCGCCGGCGTCGGCGACCGTGGCCGGGCGGATCAACTCTTCTCCAGGTATTCCGCGCGGTCGACGTCGACGACGTCGTCGACCATCTGCGCCAGGCCCCGGTACTTCTTCAGCTCCGGGTCCTTTTCGACGATCTCCTGCGCGCTCTGCCGGGACGCGGCGATGACGTCTTCGTCGCGCAGCAGCGAAAGCAGCTTGAGCGTCGAGCGCTTCCCGGACTGCGCGGCGCCGAGGATGTCACCTTCGCGGCGCAGCTCCAGGTCGAGGCGCGACAGCTCGAAGCCGTCGGTGGTCGACTCGACCGCCGCCAGCCGTTCGCGCGTCGCCGTGCCGTCGAGGGCCTCGGTGACCAGCAGGCACAGCCCCGGCACGCTGCCCCGGCCGACGCGGCCGCGCAGCTGGTGCAGCTGGCTGACGCCGAACCGGTCGGCGTCCATGATCACCATCGCCGTGGCGTTCGGGACGTTGACGCCGACCTCGATCACCGTGGTGGCCACGAGGACGTCGAGGCTCCCCGCCGAGAACGCGCGCATCACGGCGTCCTTGTCGTCGGGCGGCATCCGGCCGTGCAGCACGCCGATCTTCAAGCCCTGCAACGCGCCGTGCTCCAGCTCGGGCGCCACATCCAGAACCGCGAGGGGCGGACGCTTGTCGCTCTTGTCCGACGGCGGCTCGTCGCCGATCCGCGGGCACACGACGTAGGCCTGGTGCCCCTTGCCGACCTCTTCGCGGACGCGCTGCCAGATCCGCTCGAACCACGCGGGTTTCTCCGCGACCGGCACGACCGTCGTCGAGATCGGCGACCGGCCGACCGGCATCTCGCGCAGCGCGGACACTTCGAGGTCGCCGTACACGGTCATCGCGACCGTGCGCGGGATCGGCGTCGCGGTCATGACGAGCACATGCGGGCTGGTGTCGCCGGAGCCGCGGGTGCGCAGCGCGTCCCGCTGCTCGACGCCGAAGCGGTGCTGCTCGTCGACGACGGCGAGGCCGAGGTCGGCGAACTCGACGTGGTCCTGGATCAGCGCGTGCGTGCCGACGACGATGCCCGCCTCGCCGCTGACGATCTCCAGCAGCGACTTCTTGCGTTCCTTCGCGCCCATCGACCCGGTGAGCAGCGTGACCTTCGTGGCGTTCTCCGCCGCGCCCAGCTCGCCCGCCAGGCCGAGGTCGCCGAGCATCTCGCGCAGCGACCGCGCGTGCTGGGCGGCCAGGACCTCGGTCGGCGCGAGCATCGCGGCCTGCCGCCCGTTGTCGACGACCTGCAGCATCGCCCGCAGCGCGACGACCGTCTTGCCCGAGCCCACCTCGCCCTGCAGCAGGCGGTTCATCGGGTGCTCGGAAGCCAGGTCCGAGGCGATCTCGTCGCCGATGCCCCGCTGGCCCGCGGTGAGGTCGAAGGGCAGGCGCTTGTCGAAGGCGTCCACCAGGCCGCCGCTGACGTGCGGGTTCGCCTTGGCCGGGCGCGAGATCGCCGAATACCGCCGCTGCGCGAAGATCAGCTGGACGGCCATGGCCTCGTCCCACTTGAGCCGCTTGCGCGAGGCCTCCAGGTGCGCCCAGTTCTCCGGGCGGTGGATGCCGTGCAGCGCGGTGTCGAGGCCGGACAGCTTGTGCAGCCGCCGCAGCTCGGCGGGCATCGGGTCGTCGTCGACCTCGAGGACGTCGAGGACCTGGCGGACGCACTTGGCGATCGACCACGTCGGCATGCCCTGGGCCGCCGGGTAGACCGGGATGATCGCGGCGAGGAAGTCGTCCATCGCCTCCTCGGCGCGGTCGGCCTCGAACAGCTCGTACTCGGGGTTGGTCAGCTGCAGCGTGTCGCGGAAGGCGGACACCTTGCCCGCGAAGAGGCCGGTCTTCCCGGGGACGAGGTCTTTCTCGCGCCAGGCCTGGTTGAAGAACGCACAGGTCAGCCGTCGTTTTCCGTCGGTGATGACCATGTCGAGGATGGTGCCGTTGCGCGCCTTCATCCGCCGCTTGCTCACCTTTTCGATGCGCGCCAGCACGGTGGCGTGCTCGCCGAGCTCGAGGCCGGCGATGTCGGTGAGCTCGCCGCGCTCGGCGTAGCGGCGCGGGTAGTGGCGCAGGAGGTCGCTGACGGTTTCGATGCCCAGCGACGTGGCGAGCGCCTTCGCCGTCTTGGCCCCCAGCAGCAGCGGCAGCTTGTCGCGCAGTCCGGCCATCTCGCTATTCGACTCCCATCAGCAGCACCGCGTCCGCCTGGCCACTGGCGTAGCCGGCCAGCTCCACCTCCGGGTGCTCGACCCGCAGCTGCTCGGCGAGCTCTTCGGCGACCCCGGGCGGAGCGGCGGCCCCGCTCAGGACCGTCACGAGCTCGCCGCCGAGCGCCAGCATCCGGTTCAGCACGTTCATCGCGGCGGCGACCAGGTTGGTCTCCGACGCGGGCGCGGGCTCGATCAGCACCACCTCGTCGTCGACCAGGCCGACGACGTCGCCGGACTGGGCCCGGCCCACCCAGGTTAGCGACTCCTCCTGCGCGATCCGCAGTTCGCCACGCCTGGTCGCGGCGGCCGCTTCGGCCATCGCGACGACGTCGTCGTTGGTGCGGCGCCCGGCGTCGTGCACGGCGAGGGCGGCCAGCACCTGCACCGGCGACGCGCACGGGATGACCACGACGTCCCGGTCGGCGGCCATGGCGTGCCCGGCCGCGGTGTCCGCGGCGGCGGTGAGGGCGACGCTGCCGGGCAGGACGGTGACGTGCTGCCCGGCGGCCTCGTTGAGCAGGCCGATCATGTCCTCGACGCTGGGCGTCTCGCCCTCGGGCACGGCCAGCACCGGGATGCTCTCGGCGCGCAGCAGCTCGGCGAGCGCGCCGCCGTGCACGACGGCGACGACCGTGCGGTCGATCCCGCCGCCCGGTTCGATCGGCGTGGGCGTGAGCAGCGGTTCGACGCGGATCTTGCGCGGACGGCCGAGCGCGAGCCCGGCTTCGATCGCGGCCCCGATGTCGGCGCAGTGGACGTGCACGGCGTGGCTGCCGGAGCCGTCGCCGGCCACGGTGACGCTGTCGCCGAGCCCGCTCAGCTCCTTGCGCAGGGTCGGCAGGCTCGCTTCCTCGACGCCGTCGAGGAGGTACATGACCTCCCAGGCGTAGGCCTCGCTGTGCGGGGCCGCGTGGACCTCCAGGGGGTGCTCCGGCTGGACGGCGGTGCCGGTGAGCACGCAGACCAGCGCGTCGAGCACCGCGACGAGGCCGCGCGCGCCCGCGTCGACGACCCCGGCCCTGGCCAGCGCGGGCAGCTGCTCCGGCGTCTTTTCCAGCGCGAGCGCGGCTTCCTCGGCGGCCTTGCGCGCGACTTCGCCGAGCGTGCCCGTGTCCCCGCGCACGGCGAGCGCGACGGCGTGCAGGACGGTCAGGATGGTCCCGGCGACCGGACGGCTCACGGCACCGGTGGCGACCTCGTCGGCGTGGCCGAGGGCCCTGGCGAGCCAGGCACCGTCCAGCTCGCCCTCGGCGCGGTCGGCGAGCCCGCGCACGACCTGGGAGAGGATCACGCCGGAGTTCCCCTTGGCGGAGGCGACGGCCCCGCGCGCGAGGGTCTTCAGCGCTTCGGCGGCGTCTTCCGGGCTCGCTTTCGCGAGTTCCTCGGCGGCGCCGGTCATCGTGAAGAGCATGTTGGAGCCGGTGTCGGAGTCGGCGACGGGGTAGACGTTGATCCCGTCGATGGCGGGCCGCAGGCTCGCGAGGCTGTGCACGCAGCCCGTCGCCCAGGCCGACACCGCCGCCGCGTCCAGCACCCGCACCCCGTAACCTCCTGACCGGTCTCGGGCAGCGTATCGACCCGGTGCTCGGGGCTTCGAACGCAGTAGTTACTATGGTCGAGTTGCCCAGTGCATCTGGGCTCATTTCTATGACCCAGATCCAAAGGAGTTCGACGTGGCTGCCGTGTGCGACGTCTGTGGCAAGGGACCCGGCTTCGGCAAGTCGGTCTCGCACTCCCACCGCCGTACCAACCGCCGGTGGAACCCGAACATCCAGACCGTCCACGCCAAGGTGGGTGTGTCCCAGCGCAAGCGCCTGAACGTGTGCACCTCGTGCATCAAGGCGGGCAAGGTCGTTCGCGGCTGAGGCCGAGAAGTTTGGGTGGCGGGTGCTCGCGAGAGCACCCGCCATTTTTTCGCGCCCGGCCCCAAGCGCCCCAATGTGGCCTTCGGTGCGTCAGACGCACCCAAGGCGGCCTTCGGTGCGTCTGACGCAACCAAGGCCGCCTTGGGGCGCTTTACTTGAGGAAGCCGGTCAGGAGGTCGCGGAGCGTCTCCGGGTACTGGAGCACTCCGTGGTCCTGACCCTCCAGGGTTTCGTGGCGGGCGCCCGGGATCGCCTCCGCCGCCGCGCGGGCGCCTGACTGCAGCGCCTCGTCGCTCGCGCCGCCGCCGATCACCAGCGTCGGGACCGCGATGCGGGTCAGGGAGTCACGCGGGCGGGCGTTCCGGCCGACGATCGTCAGGTCGTACGGCAGCGTGTGCGCCAGCGCCGTGAACCAGCCCCACACCGGCGCCTGCTTCATCCCCTCGATCATCTCCTCCGGCGTGCCCGCGACCTTCAGGAACGTCGCCACCGCGCCGTCGCGGTCGCCCGCCGCCAGCTGCGCGCGCACCTCGTCCACGACGTCGGCCCGCGGGTGCTCGTCCGTCGCTTACGGCGGCTCGTACGCCACCACCCGGTCGATGCCGATCCCGGCCGCGGCCGCCTCCAGGGCCAGGACCGCGCCCGACGAGTGCCCGAACACCGACGCCGTGCCGCCGACCTGCGCGATCAGCGCCGCGAGGTCCTCGATCTCACGCTCCACCGCGTACGGCGCGGTGTCGCCGGAGTCGCCGCGGCCACGCCGGTCGTAGGTGATCGTCGTGAAGTCCGGCGCCAGCACGTCGGCCAGCGCGGCGACGGTCGTCCGGTCGTTGAACGCGCCGCCCACCAGGATCACCGGCGCGCCGGTGCCGCGCTGCTCGAAGAAAATGCTCGTGCCGTCGGCCGAGGTGACGTTCATGGTGTGTCCTCCGAGGTTCGTTTACCCCTGGTCGGAGCCGTCACGCCGATCCGGACACGCGGACCTAGGGAAGTTTCCAGTCGACCGGCGCCGCGCCCTGCTGCTCCAGCATCTGGTTCGCCCGGCTGAACGGCCGCGACCCGAAGAAGCCGTTGTGCGCCGAGAGCGGGCTCGGGTGCGCCGACTCGATGCACGGCACGTCACCCAGCATCGGGCGCAAGTTCCGCGCGTTGCGGCCCCACAGGATCGCCACCATCGGCTCCGACCGCGCCGCCAGGGCCTTGATCGCCTGCTCGGTGACCGCTTCCCAGCCCTTGCCCTGGTGCGAGTTCGACTTGCCGGGCTGAACGGTCAGCGACCTGTTGAGCAGCAGCACGCCCTGCTCGGCCCACGGCGTCAGGTCGCCGTTGGACGGCAGCGGGTGCCCGAGGTCGTCCGCGTATTCCTTGTAGATGTTGACCAGGCTCTTCGGGATCGGCCGGACGTCCGGCGCCACCGAGAAGCTCAAGCCCACCGCGTGCCCGGGCGTCGGGTACGGGTCCTGGCCGACGATCAGCACCCGCACGTCGTGGAACGGCTGCTTGAACGCCCGCAGCACGTGCTCACCCGCCGGCAGGTAGGTCCGGCCCGCGGCGATCTCCGCGCGGAGGAACTCCCCCATCGCGGCCACCTGGTCGGCCACCGGTTCGAGGGCCTTCGCCCAGCCTGCCTCGACGATCTCGTGCAGCGGTCGTGCGGTCACGGCGGGCAAGCCTACCGGCCGTGGCCGACGTCACCCGAGCGGGTCGAGGCGGCGCAGCTCCGTCCGGAATCGGCGGGCGCGCTGGACGTAGGAATCGACGACCATCGCGATGTTTTCCGCGGTGAACGACTTGTTCTCCCGCGTCTTCCCGGGCACGCCCAGCGCGATCTCGCCGGTCTTGACGTGCGAGCCGTAGGACAGCACCGCGCCCGCGCCGACCATGCCGCCGTCCTCGATCACCGAGCCGTTGAGCACCACCGAACCCGACGCGATCAGGCAGCCGGTGCCGATCGTCGCGCCCTCGACGTGCACCGCGTGCCCGATCGCCGACGACGGCCCGAGGATCGTCGGGTGCCGTTCGGTGCAGTGCAGGACGCAGCCGTCCTGGACGTTCGAGCGTTCGCCGATCTCGATGTAGCCGTGGTCGCCGCGCAGCACGGTCTGCGGCCACACCGACGCGTGCGCGCCGATCCGGACGTCGCCGATGACCGTCGCGTCCGGGTGGACGTAGGCGTCGGGGTGGATCGTCGGTTCGAGCGAACCGAGTGCGTAGATCGGCATGCCGCCTCCGGGTGACCGCGGTTTCACGTGCCCTGCGATTGGATCACGGCATCGCCGCCAAGCCGAAAACCAGCCCGCTCGTGCTCCTCCTCGTCGTGCTGACGTGGCTGCTCAGCGTGTCCGTCGCGAGCCCCGCGCTGGCGAACGGCCTGGCCGGGACGCCGCCGATGGGCTGGAACAGCTGGAACCAGGTCCGCTGCTACGACCTCACCGAAGACGTCGTGAAGCACGCGGCCGACGCGCTCGCCGACACGGGGCTGCGGGACGCGGGTTACCAGTACGTCGTCGTCGACGACTGCTGGCAGGCGCCCACCCGCGCGGCCGACGGGTCCCTCCAGGCCGATCCGGCGCGGTTCCCGCACGGCATCGCCGACCTCGCCGACTACGTCCACTCGCGCGGGCTGTTGTTCGGCATCTACGCCGTGCCCGGCAGCCGGACCTGCGCGATGGCCAACGACGCCTACCCCGCGTCCGGCATCGGCTCGCTGGGCCACGAACGCCAGGACGCCGAGACGTTCGACCGCTGGGGCGTCGACTACCTCAAGTACGACTGGTGCAACGCCGACACCGTCGACGGTCTCGACCGCGAGGCCGCCTTCGAGAAGATGCGCGACGAGCTGGCCGCGCTCCCCCGCCCGATCGTCTACGCGATCTCCGAGTACGGCGTCTCCCGGCCGTGGACCTGGGCCCGGCCGGTGGCGAACCTGTGGCGCACCACCAACGACCTGATCCCGACCTGGGACTCGGTGCTCGCGACGATCGACCAGCAGGCCGCCGTCGCCGTCCACAGTGGCGCCCCGGGCGGCTGGAACGACCCGGACATGCTGCAGGTCGGCAACGGCACGCTGACCGCCGACGAGTCGCGCGCGCACTTCGGCGTCTGGGCGGTGCTGAACGCGCCGCTGTTCGCCGGGACCGACCCGGCGAAGCTGAGCGACACCGACCTCGCGACGCTCGCCAACCCCGAGGTGATCGCGGTCGACCAGGACTTCGCGGGCGGCCAAGGCCGCCGGCTCGACTCGGGCCCCGGCTACCAGGTGTGGGGGAAACCCTTGTCCGGCGGCGGTTTCGCGGTGGTGCTGCTCAACACCGGCAGCACCACCGCGACCGTGTCCGCGTCGATCCCCGGCTCGTGGACCGTCCGGGATCTGTGGACCCACCAGGACGTCGGGACCGGCGTCACGGCGACCCTGCGCCCGCACGCGGCGGCCCTGCTGAAGCTCACGCCGAGGTGAGGTCCTTGCCGTAGCAGCGGCTTTCCGGCTCGTTCTTGTACACACCGAACTTCGGGATCTCGACGTACCCGGAAGATTCGTACAGGGCGATGGCTTCCGGCTGCTTGGTCCCGGTTTCCAGGACGGCGCGCTTGCGCCCGCACAGCGCCGCGGTGCGCTCCAGCTCGAACAGGATCATCCTCGCGAAGCCGCGGCCGCGCGCCGCGTCGGCGACGTACATCCGCTTGAACTCGGCGTCGCCGTCCTGGAAGTCCGGCTCGGGGCCGTCGTGGGCGCGCCACGCCCCGCAGGCGACGGCTTCGTCACCCTGGTAGCCGACGAGGAACAGGCCCTGCGGCGGATCGAAGTCCGCCGGGCTCATCGGGGTGACGTCCTCGTCGCCGTAGCGCTCGACGTACACCTGCTGCACCGCGGCCATGAGCTTGGCCGCGTCGGGGTGGTCGTAGGGGACCGGAACGATTCTCACGCTTTCCGAGCCTAGATCAGCTCCAGTGCGTCCAGCCGCCTTCTCGCGAAAACGGTTTCCCGTCCACGGTGATCCCCGAGTCGGCCATCGTGACGACGCCGATGGTGCGCCAGCCGTCGGGCAGTTCGGTGAACGGCGGGAAGGTCGCGGCGAGGGCGTGGTCTTCGCCACCGGTGAGGACCCAGTCGAGCGGGTCCGCGCCCAGCGCGGCGCCGACCTCGGTGAGCCGGGCGGGCACCTCGAGGTCGGCGGTGCGGACGTCGATGCCGACGCCGGAGGCCTCGCCGAGGTGGCCGAGGTCGGCGAGCAGGCCGTCGGAGACGTCGATCATCGCGGTGGCCCCGGCGAGCGCGGCGCGCGGACCGGCTTCGTACGGCGGTTCGGGGCAGCGCTGAGCGTTGACGACACCGACCGGTGACCGGAAGCCGCGGCCGAGCACAGCGAGCCCGGCTGCGGCCCAGCCGAGCTTGCCGCAGACCGCGACGACGTCGCCGGGCCGGGCGCCGGAGCGGGTCACCGGTTCGCGGTCGCCGAGGTCCCCCAACGCGGTGACGCTGATCACCAGCTGGTCGGCGCGGACCATGTCGCCGCCGGAGACGCCGATGCCGGCGCGTTCGGCCTCGGCCCACATGCCGTCGGCGAGCGCGGTCACCAGGGCGCGCGGGGTGTCGGGCGGGCAGGCGAGCCCGACGAGGACGGTGGTCGGGGTGGCGCCCATGGCGGCGATGTCGGCCAGGTTGACCGCGACGGCCTTGCGCCCGACGTGCTCGGGCGCCGACCAGTCGAGCCGGAAGTGCACGCCCTGGACGAGCACGTCGGTGCTGGCGACCACGCGCCCGTCGGGGGCGGCGACGACGGCGGCGTCGTCCCCGGGGCCGAGCAGCGTGCCCGGCGGCTGGCGCCGTCCTTCGGTGACGGCGCGGATGAGCGCGAACTCGCCGGTCTCGGCGACCGTTCCGTCGTTCGGTGACACCGGTCACCTCTGCTTTCTCTACCGGGACAAGTGTCGATCACCGATAGTCGGATGCCCTATGTTTTTCCGTGAGCTGGCGATACGTTCCTACCTTGAGCTGACCGATCCCGACGAAAGGGCGCGCCGTGGTCCACGCATACATCCTCATCCAGACCGAGGTCGGCAAGGCGGCCGCGGTGGCCGCCGAGATCTCCAGCATCCCGGGTGTGACCAGCTCGGAGGATGTCACCGGACCGTACGACGTCATCGTCCGCGCGGCCGCCGACAACGTGGACCAGCTGGGCCAGCTCGTGGTCGCGAAGGTGCAGAACGTGGACGGCATCACGCGGACCCTGACCTGCCCGGTCGTCCACCTCTGAGCAGTGGTGTAGTGGTGTCGTGCCTGACTCCGACACCGGTGCCCCGCCGAAGGTGGTCCTCGTCACCGCGGCCGCGCTCGCCGTGGCGCTGGCGGTCGCCGTCGCCGTCTTCGCGCTGACGCAGCCCTCAGCGGACTCCGCCTCCGATCCGCTGCCGCTGGTGCCCGTGCCCGCACCGGCCGCGGGTTCCCCGGCGTGCACGACGCTGCTGGCCGCGGTCCCGACGGAGCTGACGTCGAACGGCAAGGCGGTGAAGGTGCGCGCGCTGGCGAACCCGGCCCCGCCGGCGACGGTGGCGTGGGGCGAGCAGGACCCGCTGGTGCTGCGCTGCGGCTTGGACCGGCCCCCCGAGCTGACGCCGACGGCGTCGCTGCGCCTGGTGAACGGCGTCCAGTGGCTGCAGGTGCCCGGCGACGGCGCGTCGACGTGGTACGTGGTGGACCGCGAGGTCTACGCCGCGCTGACGGTGCCGGACAGCGCCGGAACGGGGCCGCTGCAGCAGCTGTCGGACACGGTGGCCGCGAAGCTGCCCGCGCGGCCGCTGCGGTTCTCCTAGCGCAGGCCGGTGCCGCGCGCGATCGCGGTTTCGATGAGGGTGGTCAGCAGGGTGGCGTAGTCCACACCGGTGACTTCCCACATCTTCGGGTAGGCCGACTTCGTGGTGAAGCCGGGCATGGTGTTGACCTCGTTGATGGTCAGCTCGCCGTCCGGGCCGACGAAGAAGTCGACGCGGGCGAGGCCCTGGCAGTCGAGGGCCTGGAAGGCCTTGACGGCCATGGCGCGGAGCTTCTCGGTGAGGGCGTCGTCGAGCTTGGCCGGGATGTCCAGTTCGGCGTCGTCGCCGAGGTACTTGGTTTCGAAGTCGTACCAGGCGTTCTCGTCCTCGGAGAGCACGCGGATCTCGGCGGGGAGCGACGCTTCGACGCGCCCGTCGGGGAACTCGAGCACACCGCATTCGACTTCCCGTCCGACGACGGCGGCCTCGACGAGCACCTTCGGATCGGTGGCCCGGGCGAGTTCGATGGCGGCGTCGAGGTCGGCCCAGTCGGCGACGCGCGAGATGCCGACGGAGGACCCGGCCCGCGACGGCTTGACGAAGACGGGCAGGCCGAGCTTTTCGCGCTGGACCCGATCCAAAGTGGACTGCCCCCGGCGCAGGGCGGCGTAGGTGCCGACCGGAAGCCCTTCGGCGGCAAGGAGTTTCTTGGCGGTCTCCTTGTCCATGGCGGCGGCACTGGCGAGCACACCGGGGCCGACATAGGGGATCCCGGCGAGTTCGAGGAGGCCCTGGATGGTGCCGTCCTCGCCGAAGGCACCGTGCAGCACGGGGAAGACGACGTCCACCTGGGACAGCAGTTCGCTTTCCCGCCCGGGCTCGACGGCGACGAGGCCCCGGCTGGAGGGATCCCCGGCGAGGACGAGCGACTGGCCGTCGTCGACGGAGGGGAGTTCGCGGCCGCGGATGGCGAGCTGGGCGGAGTCGCCGGTGCCGAGCACCCAGCGGCCTTCCCGGGTGATCCCGACGGGGACCGCCTCGTAGCGTTCCGGATCGAGGTTGCCCAGGACGCTGCCCGCGGACAGGCACGAGATGGTGTGCTCGCTGCTGCGCCCACCGAACACGACGGCCACCCGGATCTTCTCGCTCATGGTGAGCCACCGTACCCGGTGACCTCGCACAAAGACCGAGCCCCGTGCGCCGGACGGCCGGGAGCAAGCGTCAAGCGCAACCCCCGGCGGCTGTGGCGCGTCTGGTGGGTCGAGGGATCCGTAGGCCCGGCCGCGAGCGGGCTGAAGGGCCCTTTCCTGTCATGTGATGAGACGAAGGCGCCCTTCAGCGCATCAGATGCGATGAACGTCCCCTTCAGTGCGCGCGGGCCGACCTCAGCGCAGCAAGGACACCAAAGTAGGCAGCGCAGCCACCAGGGCCTCCCGAGAACACCCGGCATACCCGATGGCCACCCCATGGGCAGTAGGCGTCCCGGCGAAATGCCGAGCGAGCCCATCCAGCCGAATCCCCCGCCGCTCAGCCGCCGAAATCACCGAAGCCTCAACGGAAGCCGAGGAAAACGGCACCACGAGATGAGCCCCGGCGTCATCCCCCCGCACCGGAACATCCGCCGCCGCCAAAGCCCCGGCCAGCAACGTCCGCCGCTCGGCCATCTCCCGGCGCAGTTTCCGCAGGTGACGCCCCAAATCCCCGTTCCGGGCGAACTCGTACAACACCCGCTGCCCCGCGGGCGAAGGCCGCGTCCCGGTCGAATCGCGATATGCCAGCACCGCGGACGTAATGGCCTCCGGAGCCACCATCCACCCGGCCCCCAGCGTCGGCGTGAGGATCTTCGAAGTCGTCCCCAGATGCGCCACCACGTCCGGCGCCAACGAAGCCAGCATCGGCAACGGCGCGACGTCGAACCGCAACTCTCCGTCGTAGTCGTCCTCGATCACCAGCATCGACGACGCCCGCGCCCGCTCCACCAGCGAAACCCGCCGCGCCGCGCTCAATCGGCTGCCCATCGGGTACTGGTGCGCCGGTGAGCAATACACCGCCCTCGCATCCGAGGGGATCGCCTCCGGCTGCAGACCCTCGAGGTCCACCGGCACCCCGACCACCCGCATGCCCGCCCGGCGGAACGCCTGCACGGCCCGCTGGTACCCCGGCTCCTCGACGGCCACCACGTCCCCGCGCTCCAGCACCGCGGCCGCCAGCTCCACCACCGCCGCCGTCGTCCCGCCCGTCGCCAGTACCGAACCCGCCGCCAGTCCACGGTGGCGCAGCAGGTGCTCCGACACCGCCGCGCGGTACTCCGGCAACCCCGCCCGGTGGGCCCTCGTCAGGGGGTCCGGGTCGGCCGCCGCCCGCCAGGCGCGGCGCCACGCCGCGCGGTCCAGTCCGTCCGCCCACGGCGTGCCCGGGCTGAGGTCCAGCAGGGACGGCGTCGCCGCCTCGGGTGCCGGGACCGTCGGCGCCGGGACCTCCGACGCCGTGACCGACGGCGGAGTCGTCACGTACGTCCCCGAGCCGTGCCGCCCCGCGATCCAGCCCTCGGCGTGCAGCTGCTCGTACGCCGCCGACGTCACCGTGCGGCTGACGCCCAGCCGTCCGGCCAGCGCGCGCGTCGACGGAAGCCGGTCGCCGCCGCGCAAGTGCCCGCTCGCCGCCGCTTCGCGCAACGCGTCCGCCAGCTGGACCGCGAGCGGCGTCACGGCTGAACGGTCGAGGCTCACCGGGAGCGCGGTGTCGGCGTGGGTCACGGGACCTCCTCAAGTGGACTTCCCAAGTGTACGAGAAGTGGACGTTTTCCGATGCCACTGGGCGGGAGACGCTGGTCGCATGCTGTCCACCACGCCCCGTACGACGCTCGGCCGCAAGAAGCACCGCGCCGTGACCGACCGCTCCGCGCTGCACGCCGTCCTGGACGAAGGACTCATCTGCCACCTCGGCGTCGTCCGCGACGGCGTTCCCCTCGTCCTGCCCACCGGCTACGGCCGCGACGGCGACACGCTCTACCTGCACGGCTCCACCGGTGCGTCGAGCCTCCGGACCGCCGCCGACCTCGAAGTCTGCGTCACCGTCACGCTCCTCGACGGCATCGTCTACTCGCGGTCGGTGAACAACCACTCGATGAACTACCGCAGCGCCGTCATCTTCGGGACGGCGAAGCCGGTCGTCGAGCCCGAAGCGAAGATGCACGGCCTCAAGGTGCTCACCGACCACCTGGCGCCCGGCTCGTGGGAGCACGCGCGCGAGGTCAACGCCAAGGAGTTCGCCGCGGTCAGCGTCCTGGCGCTCGACCTCGCGGAGGCGTCGGTGAAGATGCGCGCCGAGGGGCCGGACGACGAGCCGGAGGACCGCGACGCCGACGCGGCCTGGGCCGGGGTCCTGCCGGTCCGGACGGTCTTCGGCGAGCCGGAACCGTCGGCCGACCTCTCCCCCGGCTGGGAAGTCCCGGCGCACGTCCGCGGTCGTGAGTGAATAACAGTGTTCTAACACTGTTATTCACTCACGAGCGGGCGAGCGGCAACCTGACTGTGAACGTCGTGCGGGCCGGTTCCGAGGTCACCGCGACCGTGCCGCCGTGCGCCGTCACCAAGGACTGGACCACCGACAGCCCGAGCCCGGTGCCGCCGTTGCCGCGCGTGCGCGAATCGTCGACGCGGAAGAAGCGGTCGAAGATCCGCTCCTGATCCGCCGGCGCGATCCCGGGCCCGGTATCGGTCACCTCCACCACCGCCTGAGGACCGGAAGCCGCCACGGAGACGTGCACCGCGGTTCCGGGCGGCGTGTGCACGGCCGCGTTGGCGAGCAGGTTGTCGAGGACTTGCCGCAGCCGCACCGGATCGGCGTCGGCGAACGCCGTCGCCAGCGACGTCGTCAGCGGGTGGTCGGGCCGCCCGGCGGTGAACGCGTCCGCGGCGTCCCCGGCCAGCTCCGCCAGGTCGACGCGCTCGGGCCGCAACGGCGTCTCCGCGGCCCGCGCGTCGAGCCGCGCCAGCAGCAGGAGGTCGTCGACGAGCACGCTCATCCGCGCCGTTTCCTCGCGGATCTTCGCCAGGTGCGCCTCGCGTTCCTCGGGCTCGTTCGCCGCCGCGTAGCGGAACAGGTCCGCGTACCCGCGAATCGACGTCAACGGCGTCCGCAGCTCGTGCGAGGCGTCCGCGACGAACCGGCGCAGCCGCTCGTTCGCCTCGGTCTTCGCGGCCAGCGACGTGTCGATGTGCGCGAGCATCACGTTGAACGCCGTCCGCAGCTCCTCCACCTCGGCTCCGCCGCCGCTGCCCGCCGCGCGCACCGGCAGGGCGGGGTTGGCGGTGAGGTCGTGGGACGCGATGTCGTGCGCGGTGCCCGCCATGTCGGCCAGCGGGCGCAGGCCCCGGCGCAGCACCAGCCGCCCGACGACCAGCAGCACCGCCAAGGCGAACGCGAACGCGCCCACCTCGACCCAGATCAGCTGCTGGACCGTCCCGTTCAGGTCCTTCTGCGGCGCGGCGCTCAGCAACACCGAATCGGTGTCGACCGGGCACGCCCGCACCCGGTACGGCCCGTCGTCGCGCAGGTAGATGTTCCGCGTGACGTCGCCGTTCACCGCCTCGACGGCGATCTTCGCCAGCTGCTTGGCGTCCCCGGGCAGGCTGCCGCCCGGCTCGGGCGTCGCGACGCCGTCGCGCACGTGGTAGAGCGCCGAGTACCAGGAGTAGACCGACTGCGGCGAGCCGTGCGTCTCGCGCAGCAGCGGCACCTGGGTGTTCTGGCTCTTGGACAGCTGCTCGTCGAGCCGCCGGTCGAGGTAGCCGTGCATGATCCCGACCATCGTGACGCCGACGACGGCGAACACCACCAGCGCGAGCGCGCCGAGGCCGAGCGTGATCCGCGTGCCCAGCCGCGTGCGCTGCCACGCGCCGTACCACCGGCGGAAGAAGCGCTTCACCGGTGGACCCGGCGCACGACGTAGCCGACGCCGCGCACGGTGTGGATCAACGGCTCCGACTCGCCCGCGTCGAGCTTGCGCCGCAGGTGCGAGATGACGAGTTCGACCACATTGGACCGCCCGCCGAAGTCGTACTCCCAGACGTGGTCGAGGATCTGCGCCTTGGTCAGCACCGACGGCGACCGCCGCATGAGGTAGCGCAGCAGCTCGTACTCGGTCGGCGTCAGCTCGGCCAGCCGGTCGCCGCGGCGGACCTCGCGGGTGTCCTCGTCCAGCGTCAGGTCCCCGACCGCCAGCACGGCACCGCGCGGCGCGCTCTGGTGCGCGACGCCGGTGCTGCGCCGCAGGACCGCGCGCAGCCGCGCCATCAGCTCCTCCACCGAAAACGGCTTCACGAGGTAGTCGTCACCGCCGCGGGTGAGCCCGGCGATGCGGTCGGACGTCGCGTCCTTGGCCGTGAGGAACACCACGGGCACCGCGTTGCCGCCTTCGCGCAGCCGGTCGAGCACGGTGAAGCCGTCGAGGTCGGGCAGCATCAGGTCGAGCACGACGATGTCCGGCCCGAACTCCTCGGCCCGGCTCAGCGCGGCCTTCCCGGACCCGGCCGTGACCGCCTGCCAGCCCTCGTACCGGGCGACGGTGGCGACGAGGTCGGCGATGTGCGGCTCGTCGTCGACGACGAGCAGGCGCACGGGGTCGGAGGTCTGCACCGCCCCATCTTCTCCCGGCGCGGGCGCGGCGGGCGAGCGGAGCCGGCAGCCGACAGGATTCCGACAGCGGGCACCCAGACTCGCCACAGGCTGCGTGGCGAGGCTGGCCTTCGTGAACCGAACCGAAGGGGGATCCGTGTGACCACCATGACGCAGACCGCCGAGGCCGCGCGCCCGGCGATCCGCCCCCGGATCGCCGCGAAATCCGGCCTCTTCCTCTTCCTGGGGGCCAACGTGGCCGCCGTCACGTGGCTGTTCGCCCAGGCCGGGGTGTCGCAGAACGTGCTGATCACCATCGGGCGGCTCGCCGGGATGTACGGCGCGCTCGCGATGGCGTTCCAGCTGCTGCTCGTCGCGCGCTTGCCGTGGCTGGACCGGCGGCTCGGGATGGACCGGCTGACGTCGTGGCACCGCTGGACCGGCTTCACGATCCTGTGGACCCTGCTGGCGCACCTGGTGTTCATCACCTTCGGCTACGCGGAGGTCTCGGACAAGGGCGTCGTCGACGAGCTGGTCGAAATGGCCAACACGCTCGAAGGGATCCTGCGGGCACTGGTCGCGTTCGCCGTGATCCTCGTCGTCGGCGCGGCTTCGGCGAAGTTCGCGCGCAAGCGGCTCGCGTACGAGACGTGGCACTTCATCCACCTCTACACCTACGCGGCCGTCCTGCTGGCGTTCACGCACCAGATCGCGCTCGGCCAGTCGTTCGCGGGCTCCGAGCAGGCGAAGGCGTATTGGTGGACGCTCTGGCTCGGTGCCGGCGCCGCCGTGCTCGCCGGGCGCGTCGTGCTGCCGCTGTGGCGGAACCTGCGCCACCGGCTGCGCGTCACGGCGGTGGTTTCCGAATCCCCGGACGTGGTTTCGGTGTACATGAGCGGCAAGCACCTGGACAAGATGCCGGCGCGGGCGGGCCAGTTCTTCCTGTGGCGGTTCCTCACGAAGGACCGCTGGTGGCAGGCCAACCCCTTCTCGCTGTCGGCCGCGCCCGACGGCCGTTCCCTGCGGCTGACGGCGAAAGCCCTCGGCGACTCCAGCGCGTCGCTGCGCAGCCTGAAGATCGGGACGCGCGTGTTCGCCGAAGGCCCGTACGGCGCGTTCACCACGATCCACCAGCGGCGGCCCAACGCGTTGCTCGTCGCGGGCGGGGTCGGGATCACGCCGATCCGCGCGCTGCTGGAGGACATCGACGGCCACGTCGTCGTGCTGTACCGGGTGCGCAGCCAGGCCGACGCCGTGCTGCTGCCCGAGCTGAACGACCTGGCCAAGGCGCGCGGCGCGGTCGTCAGCGTCCTCACCGGACCGGACCAGGCGGTCGGGCCGCGCGGGGCGATGCTCGGCCCGGCGAACCTGCACATGATGGTGCCGGACGTGCACGAGCGCGACGTGTTCGTCTGCGGCCCGCCGGGGATGACCTCGGCCGTGCTGCGCAGCCTGCGCGAGCTGAAGGTGCCGAGCGCGCAGGTCCACGCCGAACGCTTCAGCCTCGCGGCCTAGGGGGAATTCGCTGTGAAGAAGACCATTTTCGTCGTCGCGCTCTCGATCGCGGGGTTCATCGCGGTCTGGCGGTTCGAGCCCGGTCCGGTGCAGAACACCGCCGCCGTCGCCCAGGCGCCGCCGAGCACCAGCGCACCGGCTCCGACGACCACTCCGTCTACTTCGGACAGTGCGAACGCGACGGTGACCACGCAGGGCACCCCCGAATCCAGCGCGTACGGCACGGTGCAGGTCCAGGTGACGTTCACCGGCGCCCGGCTCACCGCGATCACGCTGCTGCAGGCGCCGGACAGCGGCCGGGCGCTCACCGCGCTGCCACGCCTGCAGGAGGAGGCGATGCAGGCGCAGAGCGCCGACATCGACACGGTGACCGGCGCGACCGAGACGAGCGAGTCCTACAAGACGTCGTTGCAGGCGGCGATCGACGCGCGGGGCAGCAGATGACCACGCGCGTCGAACAGGTGATGGGCCTGCCGATCTCCCTCGACCTGCGGGACGAGGGCGACTTCGCCGAGGTCGTCGACGACGTCTTCGCGTGGTTCCGCGACGTCGACGCGAAGTTCAGCCCCTTCAAGGAAGACAGTGAGGTCAGCCGCTACGACCGCGGCGGAGCTCACGGCCGACGCGCTGAGCGAGGACCTTTTGGAGGTGCTCGAGCTGTGCGCGTACTACGAACAGCTTTCCGGCGGCGCGTTCCGCGCGCGGCTGCCCGGGCGCGGGCTGGACCCGTGCGCGGTGGTGAAGGGCTGGGCGGTGCAGCGGGCCGCCGACCTGCTCAAGGCCGAAGGCGCGACGACGTTCTGCCTCAACGCGGGCGGCGACGTCGTCACCGCGGGCGAGCCGGAGCCCGGGCGCCCGTGGCGGGTCGGCGTGCGCCACCCCGAGCAGCCCCTGGCCGTGTGCGCGGTGCTCGAGTCGCGAAACGGCGCCATCGCGACGTCGGCGGCCTACGAACGCGGCTCGCACATCCTCGACGGCCGGTCCGGCGCGCCCGCGACCGGGCTGATGAGCGTCACTGTCGTGGCCGGCGACCTCGTCACGGCCGACGCGCTGGCCACGGCGGCGTTCGCGATGGGCGAGGAAGGCATCACCTGGGCGGCCGACCGGCCGGACTGCGAGATCCTCATCGTCGACGACAGCCGCCGCGTGCACCGGACGGCGGGTCTCGCGCTGGCGTCCTGAGAAATCGCCTCGCCCCGCCCGGGGCGGTGGGCCAGACTCGGGAACGTCCGCTGTGCCCGATTTCCCGAGGAGCGCCATGCCGTCGTCCGTGCTGAACGTGTCCGTCGACTGCGCCGATCCGTACCAGCTGTGCCGGTTCTGGAGCGAGGTCACCGGGAAGCCGATCCCGGACACCGACCAGCCCGGCGACGACGAGGTCGGCTTCGAACTCAACGACGGGACGAACCTGCTGTTCCTGCGTGTGCCGGAACCGAAGACGGTGAAGAACCGGCTCCACCTGTGCCTGCAGCCGGACATCCCGCGCGATGAGGAAGTCGAACGGCTGCTGAAGCTGGGCGCGTCACTGGTGAACGACCTGCGCAAGCCCGACGGCACCGGCTGGGCCGTGCTCGCCGACCCGGAGGGCAACGAGTTCTGCGTGCTGCGCAGCGCGGCCGAACGGGCGGCGACGTCGTGACGGACTCGTTCGCGCTCAACCGGGCCAACTGGAACGAGCGCGCCGAGCTGCACGCCGCGTCGCCGGACTACGCCTTCGAGCGGTTCGCCTCGGACCCGGCGCACCTGAGCGGGGTGGTGCGGTTCGACCGGCCGCGCCTGGGCGAAATCGCCGGGCTGCGCGGGGTGCACCTGCAGTGCCACATCGGCACGGACACCGTTTCGCTGGCCCGATTGGGCGCGACCATGACCGGTCTGGACTTCTCCGGGACGGCGCTGGCCGAGGCGCGACGGCTCGCTTCGGCGGCGGGTGCGGTGATCGACTTCCACGAGGCCAACGTGTACGACGCCGTCGAGGTGCTCGGCGCCGGGCGGTTCGACCTGGTCTACACCGGGATCGGCGCGTTGTGCTGGCTGCCGTCGGCCGCGCAGTGGGCGTCGGTGGTCGCCGGGCTGCTGCGGCCGGGCGGGCGCCTGTACATCCGCGAAGGGCACCCGATGCTGTGGGCGCTCGACGAGGACGCCACCCCGGCCGTCCCGAAGTACCCGTACTTCGAGCACGCCGAGCCGCTGGTGTTCGACGATCCCGGGACGTACGTGAACGTGGACCGGCCGATCGCGAACAGCGTGACGCACTCGTGGAACCACTCGCTCGGCGAGATCATCACGGCCCTGCTGGAGCAGGGGCTCACGCTGACCGGGCTCACCGAGCACGACAGCGTGCCGTGGGAAGCGTTGCCGGGCCAGATGGTCCGCGACGACGTCACCGAGGAGTGGCGGCTGAAGGAAACGCCGTCGCGGCTCGCGGCGAGCTACACGCTCCAGGCGGTCAAGGGCGGCTGATTAGGGTGGCCGCATGCCTTTGATCGCGGTGGCCACGCTGGGCGGCACCATTTCGATGACCGCAGCGGGTGGTTCCGGCGGCGCGGTGCCGCGGTTCGGCGCGGCGGAGCTGGTCGGCGCGCTCGGCGACCTGCCGGTGGAGGTCCGCGCGGAGACGCTGGCGGCGATCGGCAGCGCGTCGATGGACTTCGCGACGCTGCTGCGCTGCCGCGACTGGGGGCTGGCCCAGGAAGCCGACGGGTTCGTCGTCGTGCAGGGCACGGACACCCTGGAGGAGACGGCGTACTTCCTGGACCTGTGCTGGCCGTCGGAGATCCCGGTGGTGGTCACCGGCGCGATGCGCAACGCGGGGCTGCTGAGCCCGGACGGCCCGGCGAACCTCCGCAACGCCCTGACGATCGCGGCCGACCCGCGCAGCCGGGGCCGCGGGGCGATGGTGACGTTGAACGACGACGTGCACGCGGCGCGCTGGGTCCGGAAAGCGCATTCGAGCCACCTGGAGGCGTTTTCGTCGGCGCCCGCGGGGCCGCTCGGCATGGTGGTGGAGAACGCGGTGCACTACTTCCACCCGTCCCCGCCGCGGCTGCCGGTGCTGACCGGGACGGACTTTTCCGGGCTGGTCCCGGTGATCGAGGCGGGTCTCGACGACTCGGGCGCGATCCTCGCGCACGCGGCTTCGCAGCCGGGCGTACGCGGGGTCGTCGTCGCGGCGACGGGCGTGGGGCACGTGTCTTCGGCCACGGCCGACGTGATCTCGCGGCTGGTTCCGGAGCTGCCGGTGGTGGTCGCGTCGCGGACAGGCGCGGGCCCGACGTTGCGCTCGACGTACGGCTTCCACGGATCGGAGTCGAGCTTGATCGCGCTGGGCGCGACGATGGCGGGCTGGCTCGACGCCCGCAAGTCCCGCATCCTGCTGCACACGCTCCTGGCGGGCGGAGCGGACCGGCCGAAGATCGAGCGCGAGTTCCGAGCCCGCGGCGACCTCGACTGAGCCGCGCCCAAGCGCCCCAATGTGGCCTTGGTTGCGTCTCACGCACCGAAGGCCACATTGGGGTGCTGGCGACCGGACAACAACGGAGCCGCGGTCAGTCGAGGACCGGGCCGCCCAGCGCGTCCAGGTGGTACGTACGCATCGCGCGCTCAGCGTCGCGGTAGACGTGGATCGACACCGCCGGGTCCGGGCCGTCGTTGCGGACCTCGTGCACGTACCCCGGCCCGAACACCCGGGACTGCCCCGCGGCCAGCGGGTGCAGCTCGGTGACCGCGCGGCCGTCCGGCGCGCGGCGGGCCACCGCCTCCGTCAGGTGCCCGCTGACCACCGTGAACGCGCCGCTGGCGAACGCGTGGTCATGCAGGTCGGTGCGCTGGCCGGGCAGCCAGCTCATCAGCCACACCTCCTGCCGCTCGTCCTTCTCGACGAGCGTCGCGAACCGCTCGTCGGGGTCGTAGCGCAGCAGGTGCTTCCAGCGGTCGCGGTCGGCGGCGACCTCGAGCGCGACGCGCACCGGGTGGCGCAGGGCGGGGTTTTCGGGACGCAGCAGGGTGTTGTCCGGAACGGCGAACATGGGGGTCCTCACGGAAAGATAAGGGTGTCGAGCTGGGCCGGGGCGGGGTTCACCGACAACAGCGACACGCGCACACGACAGCGCGGCGGCCCATGAGGGCGCGCGGCTCGGCCGTCTCGTGTGCGAACATGCCGACCAGAGTCCCAGTCGCGTCGGCCCTGGTCAAGCCGCTCCCACCATCCGGGCGGTCAGGACCACTCGTGCTTCTGCGACCGCCCG
Organism: Amycolatopsis nalaikhensis; assembly: GCF_030264295.1. GTDB lineage: Bacteria > Actinomycetota > Actinomycetes > Mycobacteriales > Pseudonocardiaceae > Amycolatopsis > Amycolatopsis nalaikhensis. Next base: position 444,406 of record NZ_CP127173.1, read on the forward strand.
AGCAGCTCCGCGCCCGCCTGCCGCGGGTCGACGCCCTCGTGGCAGACGCGGTGCATCGCGTCCGTGATCGGCATGTCGACCCCGAGGCTCAGCGCGAGCGCCCGGATCGACGAACACGACATGACACCCTCGGCGACCTGCCCGCCGGCCGCCGCCTGGGCCTGTTCCAGGGTCTCGCCGCGGCCGAGGCGCTCGCCGAACGTCCGGTTCCGCGAAAGCGGCGAAGAGCACGTCGCCACCAGGTCTCCGACCCCGGCGAGCCCGGCGAACGTCAGCGGGTCGGCGCCGAGCTTCGCGCCGAGCCGGGCCATCTCGGCCAGCCCGCGGGTGATCAACGTCGCCATCGTGTTCGTGCCGAGGCCGAGGCCCGCGGCCATCCCGGTGCTGAGCGCGATCACGTTCTTGCAGGCCCCGCCGAGCTCGCAGCCGACGACGTCGGTGTTGGTGTACGGGCGGAAATACGAATTGGCACACGCGCGCTGGATCGCGACCGCGCGTTCGTGGTCGGCGCAGGCGAGCACCGACGCGGACGGCTGCCCGGCGGCGATCTCCTTGGCCAGGTTGGGCCCCGTGACGACGACGACCTCGCCGGGGTCGATCCCGACGATCTCGCCGATCACCTCGCTCATCCGCTTGAGCGTGCCGAGCTCGACGCCCTTGGCGAGGCTGACGAGGATCGCGTCCGGCGGCAGCAGAGCGCGCCACGACGTCAGGTTGGCGCGCAAGCTCTGGCTGGGCACGGCGAGGACGACGGCTTCGGCGCCGTCGAGGGCCTCGGTGGCGTCGCTGGTCGCGGTGATGTTCTCCGGCAGCACGACACCGGGCAGGTACGCGCTGTTGGCGTGCCGCTCGCGGATGTCCTCGGCGACCTCCTCGCGGCGCGCCCAGACGGTGACGTCGCGACCGGCGTCCCCGAGCACCTTCGCGAAGGCGGTGCCCCACGAACCGGCCCCGAGCACGGTGACCCGCTGCACGTCGGCGCGCATCAGGCGGGGTCCTCCGGCTTCGTCGCCGGCGGTTCCTCGTGCCGGATCTCGCCGAGCAGGCGCGTCACCTCGTCCATCATGACCTTGGTGACCTCCCGCAGCTTCGAGGCGCTGCGCGCGCTGCCTTCGCGGTAGGCCGACAGGTCGAGCGGGTCCCCGACGTTGTGGGTGATGGTCTTGCGCGGGAACGGCGTGAACTTCTTGGTGTAGCCGTTGAAGAGCTGGCTGGTGCCCCAACGGGCGATGGGGATCACGGGGACGTCGTTCTGGAGCGCGAGCCGCGCGGCGCCGGTGTAGGACTCCTTCGGCCAGCCGGCCGGGTCCTTGGTGATGGTGCCCTCGGGGTAGATCACGACGACCTTGCCCTCCTGGAGGGCCTGGTGCGCGGCCTTGAGGCTGTCCCCGGCGGCGGCCGAGCCGCGCGAGACGGGGATCTGCCCGGACCCGACGAAGACCTTCCCGAAGATCGGCGCGCGGGTGAGGCTCTCCTTGCCGAGGAACCGCGGGACGCGCTTCTGCCGGTGCACGAACACGGCGTCGACGACGGGGTCGAGGTGCGAGATGTGGTTGAGGACGAGCAGGGCGGGCCCCTGCCGCGGGACTTTTTCGTTCCCGACGTAGACCCGCCGCGCGATCGCGGTGAGCGGGTAGAACACGGCGGCGGCCAACCCCACCCAGAAGCCGCCCTTCTCACGCCGGGCCACGATCTCCTCCTCTGCTGTCAAGTCCGCCCCAGATCCTGCCGCGCCCGGGTCGGGGCGGTCCAGGGAGGGTGGGTTCGCGGCGCGGGCCGGCCCGCCCGGGCAGTTGTCCACACCTCCCGTCGCCTGTGGACAACCAGGCCCGGTCCCGCACCCCCGCCCCCGGTTTCGGGTAAAGATGGACACGTGGACGTGGACCTGGTCGTACCGATGAAACACCCCCGCGACGGCAAGTCGCGGCTGCGTGGCGCCGTCGAAGCGGACCACCACCCCGGACTGGTACTGGCCTTGGCCGCCGACACGCTCGCCGCCGTCACCTCGGCCGCGCGGGTCCGGCGGGTGCTGCTCGTCGCCGCCGACCCGGCGGCCGTCGCCGACCTCGCCGACCTCGGCGTCGAAATCGTCGCCGAACCCCCCGACCGCACCCTCAACGCCGCGTTCCGGCACGGCGAAGCCCTGCTCCGCGCCGCCGACCCCGCGGGCGTCGTCGGCGCCCTCCAAGCCGATCTCCCGGCCCTGCGCGCGGGTGATCTCGCGGACGCGATCACCGAAGCCGCGGGCGCCCGGGCCTTCGTCGCCGACCGCCAGGGCACCGGCACCACGCTGCTGCTGTCCGCGCCCGGCCGCCCGCTCGCCCCGCGGTTCGGCGTCGGTTCGGCGCGCGCCCACGCCGCGTCCGGGGCGAAGCCGCTCGAGGGTGTCCTTCCCACGCTGCGCAGCGACGTCGACACCCCGGAGGACCTCGCCCACGTCCGCGCGCTGGGTGTCGGGAAACACACCTCCGAGCTGTTCATCCGACCTTCACCGCGGTCTGCGCAATTCCGCCTGGCTTAGTGAAGAATGGGGGCCGTGAGCACAGACGACGGCGGCACGCCCGCACCGCGGAGGCGACGGAACCCGGCGAACGGATCTTCGGAGTCGGCGAAGAAGCCGGCCACGGCCAAACCGGCCGCCGCCAAGAAGGTGCCGTCTAAGTCCACCGCGCGCGACACGGCGGCCCGTGCCACCGCCGGGAAGGCCAGGACCCGCAAGACGACGGCCGCGGCCGCGACCCCGTCGACCACCCGCCGCCGCAGCTCGGCTCAGGGCAACGCGCGCGCGGCCGAGGAGTTCCGCGCCGTCCCGTCGGCGCCGCCCGCCGTCACCGCCGCGCCGACGGCCGTCGAGACGCTGCCGGACGACCGGTACTTCAACCGCGAGCTCTCGTGGCAGGACTTCAACGCCCGCGTGCTCGCCCTGGCCGAGGACGAGTCCCAGCCCCTGCTGGAGCGCACGAAGTTCCTCGCCATCTTCGCGTCCAATCTGGACGAGTTCTACATGGTCCGCGTCGCCGGCCTGAAGCGCCGCGACGAGACCGGCCTGCTGGTGCGCAGCGCGGACGGGCTCACCCCGCGCGAGCAGCTCGACTACATCTCCAAGCGCAACCAGGACCTCGTCGAGCGGCAGACCGGCGCGTTCGAGAAGAACCTGCGCCCGCAGCTGGCCGAGCACGACATCCGGATCGTCGGCTGGGCCGACCTGGCCGGCGCCGACCAGCTCCGCCTGTCCAGCTACTTCTCGGAGCAGATCTTCCCGGTGCTGACGCCGCTGGCCGTCGACCCGGCGCACCCGTTCCCCTACATCTCGGGTCTTTCGCTCAACCTCGCGGTGACGGTCCGCGACCCGGAAGGCGGCACCGAGCGCTTCGCCAGGGTGAAGGTGCCGAGCAACGTGCCGCGCCTGATGCGCGTCGAAACCGAGCGCACCAGCCGCACCGCGACGTTCCTGCCGCTGGAGGAGCTGATCGCCGCGCACCTGGGCGAGCTGTTCACCGGCATGGACGTCACCGAGCACCACGTCTTCCGCGTCACCCGCAACGCCGACTTCGAGGTCGACGAGGACCGCGACGAAGACCTGCTCCAGGCTCTCGAGCGCGAGCTGGCGCAACGCCGGTTCGGCCCGCCGGTGCGGCTGGAAGTCGCGCAGGACATGAGCGAGCACATGCTCGAGCTGCTGCTGCGCGAGCTGGACGTCGACCCGGCCGACGTCGTCGAGGTGCCCGGCCTGCTCGACCTGACCTGCCTGCACCAGCTGTCCGCTGTGGACCGCAAGGAGCTGAAGGACCGGCCGTTCGTCCCGGCGACGCACCCGGCGTTCGGCGAGCGAGAGACGCCGAAGAGCGTTTTCGCGACGCTGCGGGAAGGCGACGTGCTGGTGCACCACCCGTACGACTCGTTCTCCACGAGCGTGCAGCGGTTCATCGAGCAGGCGGCGGCCGACTCGAAGGTCCTCGCGATCAAGCAGACGCTGTACCGGACGTCGGGTGACTCGCCGATCGTCGACGCGCTGATCGACGCCGCCGAGGCGGGCAAGCAGGTCGTCGCGCTGGTCGAGATCAAGGCGCGCTTCGACGAGCAGGCGAACATCACCTGGGCGCGGACGCTGGAGCGCGCGGGCGTGCACGTCGTGTACGGCCTGGTCGGGCTGAAGACGCACTGCAAGGTGTCGATGGTGGTGCGCCAGGAGGGTTCGACGATCCGGCGCTACTGCCACATCGGCACCGGCAACTACAACCCGAAGACCGCGCGGCTGTACGAGGACCTCGGGCTGCTGACCGCCGACCCGAGCATCGGCGCCGACATCACCGACCTGTTCAACGTCCTCACCGGCTACTCGCGCCAGGACACCTACCGGACGATCCTGACGTCGCCGCACGGCATCCGCCGCGGCATCGTGCGCGCGATCGGCGAGGAGATCGAGCTGGCGCGGGCCGGGCAGAAGGCCGGCATCCGGATCAAGTGCAACTCGCTGGTCGATGAGCAGGTGATCGACGCGCTGTACCACGCGTCGCAGGCGGGGGTGCCGGTCGACGTCGTCGTCCGCGGGATCTGCGCGCTGAAGCCGGGTGTGGAAGGGCTTTCGGAGAACATCCACGTCCGGTCGATCCTGGGCCGGTTCCTGGAGCACTCGCGGATCTTCCACTTCCGCGCGGGCGGCACGCACTGGATCGGCAGCGCGGACATGATGCACCGCAACCTGGACCGGCGGATCGAGGCGCTGGTGCGGGTGAAGGACCCGAAGCTGACCGCGCAGCTCGACTACATCTTCGACTCGGCGCTGGACCCGGCGACGCGGTGCTGGGTGCTGACTGCCAGCGGCGAGTGGTCGCCGTTCCCGGCGGACGGTTCGCGCGTCCGCGACCACCAGCTGGAGCTGGCGAAGCAGCACGGGGCCGCCGGATGACCCACGAAGTACGGGCGGCCGGCGCGGTGCTGTGGCGCGTTGCCGGCGGGACGACGGAGGTCGCCCTGGTGCACCGCCCGCGCTACGACGACTGGTCGTTGCCGAAGGGGAAGCTCGACCCGGGCGAGACGATCGCCGAGGCGGCCGTGCGCGAAGTGCGGGAGGAGACCGGGTTCGCCGCGGTCCTGGGCCGCTACCTGGTCCGGACCTCCTACTCGGTGCCCGCGCGGACCGGCAACGGGATGGTGCCGAAGACCGTCGACTACTTCGCCGCGGAAGCCGTTTCCGGGGAGTTCGAGCCGAACGACGAGGTCGACGAGCTGCGCTGGCTGGACCCGACGGCGGCGGAGAAACTCCTGACGCGCGCCGAAGACGTGCGGGTGCTGCGCGCGTTCTGCGAGCTTCCCGGTGGGCTTGACGACGCTCCTGCTGGTGCGGCACGCGAAGGCGGGCAAGCGCGACGAGTGGACCGGCGACGACGACCTCCGCCCGCTGTCGGAAGCGGGCGTCCGGCAGGCGGCGGCGGTGCGCCGGGTGCTGGCGCTGTTCGCGCCGGACCGGGTGCTGTCGGCGCCGCGGCTGCGGTGCGTGCAGACCGTGCACGCGATCGCCGACGACATCGGCGCCGAGGTCCGGCACGAGCCGTTGTTCTCCGAAGAGGGCTACTGGCCGGACCCGGTGCTGGGCGTGGCGCGGCTGCTGGCGGTCGCGGGCGACGGCGGGACGCCGGTGGTGTGCAGCCAGGGCGGCGTGATCCCGGACCTGGTGAGCGCCCTGGCGGACCGCGACGGCGTCGAGCTGCCCGCCGCGCGCGGCGGAGTGGTCCCGAGCAAGAAGGGGTCGTTCTGGGTGCTGTCGTTCCGACCGCCGACGGCCGAGGAGGGCCCGGTGCTGCTGGCGGCCGACTACCACGCGAGCGCGTTGCCGACCCCCTCCCCCAGCCGTTCGTGACCGGCGCCCGGCTCGCGACAGCGTCGTGACAGTGGACCTTGGTGTACTGGCTCCGGGTCCCCGCTGGGCTGCGCCGGGCTAGGGGTACGGCGCATCCCGCGCCGGGGGCCGTTCCGCCGGCACCGTCGCCAGCAGGGCTCGGATCTCCGTGACGCGGGGGTCGCCGAGGCGCCGGCTGACGGTCAGCGCCTCGGCCCAGTGCTCTCGCGCCGCGCGGGTCCGGCCCGCCCGGTGGTTCAACCGGCCCAAGGTGATGCGGACGTCGATGGTGCCGTAGTCGGCGTTCAGTTCTTGAAGTTCGGCGAGCGCTTCGAGCCCGGCCTTCTCGGCTTCGTCGTGCCGTCCGGCTCCTTCGAGAGCTTCGGCGACGTTCCCCAGCGCGAGGGCCGCGTGGTAGCGGTCGCCGAGCTCCGCGAACGCTTCGTGGGCGGCCTGCGCGGCTTCGGCGGCCTGGTCGTAGTCGTGGAGGCCGATGCGGCTGGCGCTGACATTGAGCAGGGCGTGCGGGACGAACGTGCGTTGCCCGTGTTCGCGGGCGAGGCGGACCGCCCGCAGCGCGTGGCGTTCGGCTTCGGCGTACTCGGCGCGGACGTAGTAGGCACCGGCGAGGTTGGACAGGATCGCGACGGTCAGCGCGGTGCCCTCCCCGTCCTCCGACGCGGCGCGGGCTTCCTCGAGGGCTTCGAGGGCCTGGTCCGGCTGGAGGGTGCGCAGGTAGGCCGAGCCGAGGTTGTTGGCGCTGTACTGGAGACCGGTGCGCTCACCGGCGTCCCGGGTGGCGGCGACGGCGGTGCGCGCGGTGGTGATCCAGTCGTCGCGGTCGTGGCGTTCGGCGAAGAAGCCGCGCAGGAGCCAGGCGAGCTTCCAGGCGTGCGCGGTCCAGCCGTGGCTCGCGGCGACGCCGACGAGCGCGGTGAGGGCGGCGCGTTCGGTGGTGTACCAGGCGATGGTCTGCTCGTGCTGGGTGAACCGGACGGCGGGCACCGGCGCGGGGTCGAGCGTGATGTCGTCGGTGAGCAGGTCGGGGCGGACGAGCTTGTTGGCCTCGGCGACGGTCGCGAGGTACCAGTCGACGAGCCGGCGCAGAGCCGCTTCGCGTTCGTCGGCGCTCGTCTCGGTTTCGACGAGCTCGGCGGCGTAGACGCGCAGGAGGTCGTGGAACTGGTAGCGGTCGGTGCCGGGCTGGTTGAGCAGGTGCGCGGCGGCGAGCTGGTCGGCGAGCTCCCGCGCCTCGCGCAGGTCGGCGCCGGCGAGCGCGGCGGCCGAGGACAGGCTGAAGCCGTGCCCCGGGTGCAGGCCGAGCAGCCGGAAGAACCGCGCGGCGGCCGGGCGCAACGCCTTGTAGGACCAGGAGAACGCGGCGCGCAGATCGGTGCCGGCGTCCTCGGGGTCGCGCAGGGTGTCGAGCCGCAGCCGCTGGTCGCGCAGCTCTTCGACGATCCCGGCGAGCGAGACGCCGGAAAAGCGCGACGCGCGTTCCCCGGCGAGGGCGAGCGCGAGCGGCAGGCGGCCGCAGAGCTGGACGAGTTCGGCGACGGCGCCGGGTTCTTCGGCGAGCCGCCGCGGCCCGACGCTGCCGGCGAGCAACGCGGCGGCGTCGCGGTCGTCGAAGGAGCGCAAGGCGATCCGGCGGGCACCGTCACGGGCGACGAGGCCGCGCAGCTGGTTGCGGCTGGTCACGACGACGAGGTTGCCGGGGCCGGGCAGCAGCGGCCGGACCTGGTCGGCGTCGCGGGCGTTGTCGAGCAGCATGAGCGTGCGGCTGCCGGCCAGCCTGCTGCGCAGCAGGGCCGAGCGTTCCTCCACAGTGGAGGGGAAGGTCTCGGGCGGGACGCCGAGCGCGCGCAGGAACCCGGCCAGCGCGGCGTCCGGCGTGACGGGGGTGTCGGCCGAGTGGCCGCGCAGGTCGAGGAAGAGCTGGCCGCCGGGGAAGCGGTCGCGGACGCGGTGGGACCAGTGCACGGCCAGCGACGTCTTCCCGATGCCGGCGGTGCCTTCGATGACGACGATGCCGGAGGCGCCCCCGGGCGGCAGCCGGTCGAGTTCGGCGAGCTCGGGACCGCGGCCGGTGAACCCGGCGACGTCGAAGGGCAGCTGCCGCGGAACGGTGTGGACGGCGGGCCCGGCATCGGCGGCGAGCAGCTCGGCGTGCAGGCGGCGCAGTTCTTCACCCGGTTCGACACCCAGTTCGTCGACGAGCAACGCGCGCAGCCCGGCATAGCGGGCGAGCGCTTCGGCGCGCCGCCCGGACCGGGCCAGTGCGCGCACGAGCCGTTCCCACAAGGATTCCCGCAGGGGGTGCTGCGCGACGAGGTCGGTGAGTTCGGCGACGAGCCGCGCGTCGGGGACGAGCCCTTCGTCGAGATCGATGCGTTGTTCGACGGCGAAGAGGTACCGCTCGGTCAGCAGCGGCCCCCATTCGGCGGCGAGCGCGGCCGAGCCGACGCCTTCGAGAGGCGCACCGCCCCAGCTCTCGAGAGCGTCGGCGAGCAACTCGCGCCGCCGGGCGGGTTCCGTGGCGGCGGCGGCCTGGTCGAGGGTCCGGAGGAAGCGCAGGGCGTCCACCCGGGACGGGTCGACGACGAGCCGGTAGCCATCGGGTTCGGTGACGACGGTGTCCTCGCCGCAGAGGCGGCGCAGGCGCATGACGTAGGTCTGCAGGCTGCCGCGGATGTGCGCGGGCGGGGTCTCACCCCAGACGCCGCGGGCGAGGGCATCGATGGAGACGAGCCGCCCGGCGGCCAAGGCGAGGGTGGCGAGCAGCGCGCGCTGCCGGGAACTGGTCAGCACGACCGGCGAACCGTCGACGAGCACCTGGAACGGGCCGAGCAGCCGGATGTCGATGGTGGTCGCCCCCAGGTCAGCCTCGCGCGCGGCGGGTCCCCGCCCGACGCGGGCCCCGAAGAAGGCAGCGTGACACCACTCGGCCGGGGGCTCAAGCCACTTTGCGAAATTGGGCGGAACCGGTCCCGGGCGCGGGGTTGGGCCGAGAGGGTGATCCCGTTCGGACGGCAGGACTCGGCGGTGGGTGACGATCGGTTTCGGCCGGTCGCCTTCGAAACCGATTCGCGCGGCTGAGCCATTCTTGTGGCAGAGCCGTCGATCGCCGGACTCCGCGAGTCGCCTCGGACCGCGGCTCCGCCGGGCAAGCGCACCGGCCATCCCCGCAATCGCCTGATCGCCTCCACCGCACCGAGCCCGAAAACGCGGCAGGGCCCCGCGCCCATCAGCGCGGGGCCCTGCCGGAAAACCTGCTCAGCGACCGGAGGTCACCCCCCAGGGGGACCCCCGGATTTCACGTTACCGCAGGGGTACGACAGTTTTGGGCGGTCACTTCTTCGCCGCGGCCGAGGTTCGCTTGGCCGGGGCCTTCGCCGCGGTGGTCTTCCGCGCCGCGGTCGTCTTCCGCGCCGTCGTGGTCTTGGCCGCCGTGGTCTTCGCGGCCGTCGTCTTGGCCGCCGTGGTCTTCGCCGCCGTCGAGCGGGAAGCCGCGGGCTTGGCCGCCGTCGAACGGGTCGTCGTCGACTTCGCCGCCGTCGCCTTCGGGGCCGCCTTCGCCCGCGTTGTCGTCTTCGCGGCCGCGGCCTTCGGGGCGGCCTTCGTCGCCGTGGCCCGGGTGGTCGCCGGCTTCGCCGCCGCCGCGCGGGTGCGCGTCGTCGTCGAACGCGTGGTGGCGGGCTTCGCCGCCGCCGTGCGGGACGTCGCCGAGGTGCTCGCCGCGGCGCGCTTGACCGGGGTCGCCTTCGGCAGCTTCTTCGCGCCGGAAACGACGTCCTTGAAGGTGGTCCCGGCGCGGAAGGCGGGCACGTTGGTCTTCTTGACCCGCACGGCCTCGCCGGTGCGCGGGTTGCGGGCGGTCCGGGCCGCGCGGGCGCGCTTCTCGAACACCCCGAAGCCGGTGATGTTGACCTTTTCGCCCTTGTTGACCGTCCGGATGATGATGTCGACCAGACCGTCGACCGCCTCGGAAGCGGCCTTCTTGTCGCCCAGGCGCTCCGTCAGCGCCTCGATCAGCTGGGCCTTGTTGGCCATTCCAGTCCTCCAGAAGGAAGTACCCGTCCACGGCCGCACCGGCCGACTAGCGACACGGTATTACCAAGGCAGCACAAATTCCAAACGGCACGCGGAATCTTTCCCTTGGCGCGGGGCGGGTTCCGCCTCCCGGGAAAGCCTCGGAGAGGGCGCCGGGAGGGCCGTTTGGCGAGGGTTCCGAATCCGGTCGGAAGGGGCGGGATCGCTTGCGGGACAACCGATCCCGCCCCTCGGCCGGGCTAGCTCGCGGCGACCGGGGTGGTCGTCGGCTTCCAGGACGGGCGGGCCGACTCGAAGCGGTCGATCTCACCGGCATGGCGCAACGTGAGAGCGATGTCGTCGAGGCCTTCGAGCAGCCGCCAGCGGACGTAGTCGTCGATCTGGAAGGGCGCGGTGAAGTCCTTGGCCCGCACGGTCTTGGTCTCGAGGTCGACGGTGACCTCGGTGCCGGGCTCGTTCTCGAGCAGCTTCCAGAGCAGCTCGACGTCGTGCTGCTCGCACTGCGCGGCCACCAGGCCGCCCTTGCCGGAGTTGCCGCGGAAGATGTCGGCGAACCGGGCGGAGATGACGACCCGGAAGCCGTAGTCCATCAGCGCCCAGACGGCGTGCTCGCGGGAGGAACCGGTTCCGAAGTCCGGGCCCGCGACCAGCACGCTCCCGTTCTTGAACGGCTCGGAGTTGAGGATGAAGTTCTCGTCGCCGCGCCAGGCGGCGAACAGGCCGTCCTCGAAGCCGGTCCGGGTGACCCGCTTGAGGTAGACCGCCGGGATGATCTGGTCAGTGTCCACGTTGGACCGGCGCAGGGGGACGCCGACGCCGGTGTGCTGGGTGAACGGTTCCATGGTGGAGCTCCTCGCAAAGGGTCAGCGGGCGGCGGTGAGCAGGTCTTCCGGCGACGACAGCGTGCCCCGGACGGCCGTGGCGGCGGCCACGAGCGGCGACACGAGGTGCGTCCGGCCGCCCTTGCCCTGCCTGCCCTCGAAGTTGCGGTTCGACGTCGACGCGCTGCGCTCCCCGGGCTTCAGCTGGTCCGGGTTCATGCCCAGGCACATCGAGCAGCCCGCCTGGCGCCACTCGGCGCCCGCGGCGGTGAAGACCTCGTCGAGCCCCTCGGCCTCGGCGGCCTTCCGGACCCGCATCGAGCCGGGAACCACCAGCATCCGGACCGAGTCCGCCACTTTCCGACCGCGCAGCACCTCGGCCGCGGCGCGCAGGTCCTCGATCCGGCCGTTGGTGCAGGAGCCGAGGAAGACGGTGTCGACCGCGATCTCCCGCAGCGGCGTGCCGGGCTTGAGATCCATGTAGGACAGGGCCTTTTCGGCGGCGACGCGGTCGTTCTCGTCCGGGATCTGCTCCGGGTCGGGCACCTCGGCGCCCAACGGCAGGCCCTGGCCGGGGTTGGTGCCCCAGGTCACGAACGGCGTCAGCTCGTTCGCGTCGAGGTGCACCTCGGCGTCGAACTCGGCACCTTCGTCCGTGCGCAGCTGCCGCCAGTTCTCGACGGCGGCGTCCCAGTCGGCGCCCTTCGGCGCGTGCGGGCGGCCCTTCAGGTACTCGAAGGTCGTCTCGTCCGGCGCGATCATCCCGGCGCGGGCGCCGGCCTCGATCGACATGTTGCAGACGGTCATCCGCGCCTCCATCGAGAGGGCCTCGATGGCCGAACCGCGGTACTCCAGGACGTAGCCCTGGCCACCGCCGGTGCCGATCTTGGCGATGACGGCGAGGATGATGTCCTTCGCCGTGACGCCGGGGCGCAGCTGCCCGTCGACGGTGATCGCCATCGTCTTGAATGGACGGAGCGGCAGCGTCTGGGTGGCCAGCACGTGCTCGACCTCGGACGTGCCGATGCCGAAGGCGATGGCGCCGAACGCGCCGTGCGTGGAGGTGTGGCTGTCGCCGCAGACCACGGTCATGCCGGGCTGCGTGAGGCCGAGCTGCGGGCCGATGACGTGCACGATGCCCTGCTCGGCGTCACCCATCGGGTGCAGCCGGACCCCGAACTCCTTGCAGTTGCGGCGAAGGGTGTCGACCTGGGTGCGCGAGACCGGATCGGCGATGGGGAGCTCGATGTCGACGGTCGGGACGTTGTGGTCCTCGGTCGCGATGGTCAGGTCCGGGCGGCGCACCGGCCGCCCGGCCAGGCGGAGGCCGTCGAAGGCCTGCGGGCTGGTGACTTCGTGCAGCAGGTGGAGGTCGATGTAGAGCAGGTCCGGTTCGGCGCCTTCGCCTCGGCGCACGAGGTGGCTTTCCCACACCTTCTCCGCCAGCGTGCGGGCCTTGCCGGTCGGGCTGGTCATCTCCGGCTCCTTCCACGGTTCGTCGTCGAACTCGGGCGCGCACTTACGGAGCGGGTGCGAGCCGCGATGGGAGGAGCGCAGCTCGAGTTCAGGGTTTCCCAGATGCTGGACTTCCCAAAGTGCGGGACGCTAGTATCGGGTCGTGGGACAGCATAGCGGTATCGGAGTACTGGACAAAGCGGTGGCCGTCCTGCAGGCGGTCGCGGACGACCCCTGCGGCCTCGCGGAACTGTGCACGCGCACCGGCCTGCCCCGGGCGACGGCGCACCGGCTCGCGGTCGGCCTCGAGGTGCACCGCCTGCTGCGCCGCGGCCCGGACGGCCGCTGGCGCCCCGGTACCGCGCTCGCCGAGCTGGCGGGCGGTTCGACGGACCCCCTCCTCGACGCGGCGGGCGTCGTCCTGCCCAAGCTGCGCGACGTGACGGGCGAAAGCGTCCAGCTGTACCGCCGCGACGGAGTCCAGCGCGTGTGCGTGGCGACGGCCGAGCCCCCGAGTGGGCTACGCGACACCGTCCCGATCGGCTCCCGCCTGCCGATGACGGCGGGCTCGGGCGCGAAGGTACTGGCGGCGTGGGCGGACCCGCACACGCAGCGCACGATCCTGGCGGACGCGGTCTTCGGCGAGCGGACGCTCCTGGAGGTGCGGCGACGCGGGTGGGCGCAGAGTGTGGCCGAGCGCGAGCCGGGGGTGGCGAGCATCTCGGCGCCGGTGCGCGATTCCGCGGGGACGGTCGTGGCGGCGGTGTCGGTTTCCGGGCCGATCGAGCGGATCGGGCGCAAGCCGGGGGCGCGCTGGGCCGCGGACCTGCTCGCCGCGGCGGACGCGTTGCAGGAACGGCTCTGAACCGGGTCGGGGTTCAGGCCTGCCCGGTCTCGAAGCGCGCCACCTTGCCGTCGCGAATGAAGAACTGCCAGCGGGTCCGCATCGCGCCCCACGTCGAGTTCGAATAGCTCGCCACGAACTTGCGGCCCTCGTCCTCCGCCCGCTCGACCTCGAGGTGGCCCTGGCTGGAGAAGATCTCCCGCTCGGTCCACTCCGCCAGGTCGCGGTCGGTGCCGTCGTCGGACATCGTCGCGTCCGGGGTCAAAGCCGCCTGGAACGCTGTGCGGTCGCCCGCGTTCAGCGCGTCGATGAACGCTCGCACCGCCGGGTCGCCGATCTCGTTTGTCATGCCGTCATCGTGCACCGTTCGGGGGAACCTCGCGAAATCCGCGTATTCGGTGACGGCGGTCACGTCTCCTCAGGGACAGCACCACGGAGGGGGAGACACATGGTCACCGAACTGAACCGGCGGGCGTTGGCGATGCTGCGCGCCGTCGGCGCCGGGCGGGCCGAACTGACCTGCAGCTGCGAACCGGACCTGCGCGTCGACGGCCTGCCCTGCTGCGACCAGGCGACCGCGCACGCCCTCGCGCGGGCCGGCCTGATCCAGCCCGCGCACGTCGTGGCCGTCGGGCAGTGGGCGCGGGCGGAGCTCACCGCGGACGGCCGGGAAGCGCTCGGCGAAGCTCGAGCCGCCGCTTGATGCAACCATTCGGCGGCCTCGCGCGTGGTACCCGCGGAGGACGACCGCGAGGGGACGCCATGAAGATCGTGCTCGGGCTGCTCGGCAGCTGCCTGATGCTGGCCGCGTGCAGCGGGCCGGGCGCCGGTGCGCCGGTCGTCACCGTGACCGCGCCCGCGACGCCGCCCGCGACACCCACCGCCGATCCGGCGACGGTCAGCTGGATGGACGGCTTCTGCGGTGCCATCCACGGCTACCGGAAGCGCACCAACGAGGAAGCCGGGCCGGGCAAGCCGGAGCCGGGCTCGGTCGCCGAAGCGCAGAAAGCCCTCAGTGCCGAACTCGGCGGGATCGCGACGCGGACCGGCGAGGTCGTCGACAAGCTGAGCGCGCTGCCGCCCGCGCCGGTCCCGCTGGCCGAGCAGGTGCGGAAGGCGTACGTCACGAAGTTCACCACGGCCCGCGACCGCGCCGCGAACGCCAAAACCGCGCTCGACCGCGCGAAGCCCGGCGACGAGGCGTCCCAGGACCCGGCGGCGCAGGCCATCGAGCAGGCGCAGCAGGACGTCGACGGCACCTACGACCCGGTCGCCCCGCTGACGGAGTCAGCCGAGCTGATGACCGCGGCGGCGACGGCGCCCGGCTGCAAAGCCTGACCGCGGGTGGACGCGGCAGGCGGGATGCGTTCTCGTCGAGTGCGTTGAAGACCATAACCCGCCATCATCGCGTCAGTGACGCCCGCAGCGGCAGGGACCGCGACGAATCCCCGACCGACACCGTGAACCCGCCCCGCACCGGCCGCCACGTGTGGGTGAGCGTGTCCCACGTCGAAAAGTCGCGCGCGGTCAAGTGGATCGTCACCCGCTGGGCCTGTCCAGGGGCCAGCGAAACCCGCGAGAACCCCTTCAGCTGCCGCGGCGGCTCGCCCGCGGCCGCCGGGAAGCCCAGATACAACTGCGCCACGTCGGCACCAGCGCGACGCCCCGTGTTCCGCACCGTGAACGTCGCCAGCGCGCCGTCCCCGGCCGGCCGCACCGACAGCCCCGAGAACGCGAACGTCGTGTACGACAGCCCATGGCCGAACGGGTACAGCGGCGTCCGGCCCTGCGCGTCGAACCACCGGTAGCCGACCTGCAGCCCCTCCGAATACTTCGCCACGCCGTCGACGCCCGGGAACTGCTCCGGCGTGTTCGCCGGGGTGTCCGCGTCCGCCGCCGGGAACGTGATCGGCAGCTTCGCCGACGGGTTCACGTCGCCGAACAGGACCGCCGCCACCGCCGCGCCGTCCTGCTGGCCCGGGTACCACGCCTGCAGGATCGCCGGTACCTTCGACGCCCACGGCATCAGCACCGGCCCGCCGCTCTTCACCACGACCACCGTGTGCGGGTTCGCCGCGGCGACCGCCGTCACCAACGCGTCCTGGTCGCCCTCCAGCGCGAGGCTCGGCCGGTCCTTGCCCTCGGTCTCGTTGTCGCCCACCATCACGATGCTGACGTCCGCGCTCCGGGCCAGCTCGGCCGCCCGCGCCGGGTCACTGCCGTCGTCGAGGGTCACCGCGGCGCCGGGCACGCGCTGCCGCAGCCCCGGCAACGGGTCCACTGTGGACGTCGGGATGACGGCAGAGCTGCCTCCGCCGCCGGTCTTGGCCTTCGTCGCGAACGGGCCGATCAGCGCGATCGAGCGCACCGCGGGGTCGAGCGGCAGCTGGGCGTGTTCGTCGCGCAGCAGCACCATGCCGCGCTCGGCGAACTCCTTCGCCGCGGCGTCGTGCTCGGCCGTCGGCAGCGGGGTGAGCACCGGCGGGTGGTCGAACTGCCCGAACGCGAACATCGTGCGGAACCGCGGCAGCAGCAGCTCGTCGACGCGCCGCTCGGTCACCTGCCCGGCCAGCACCGCCTGCTTCAGCTTGTCGCCGTACCACGTGCCGTCGATCATCTCGAGGTTCATGCCCGCGTTCGCCGACCCGACCGTGCTGTGCGCCGCGCCCCAGTCCGACTGGATGAACCCCTTGAACCCCCATTCGTCGCGCAGCTTGCCCTGCAGCAGCTCCGGGTTCTCGCACAGGAACACGCCGTTGATCTTCGGGAACGCGCACATCACCGAACCCGCGCGGCCTTCGGTGACCGACTGCTCGAAGTGCGGCAGGTAGATCTCGTTGAGCGTCCGCTCGTCGATGTGCTCGTCGATGCTGAACCGCTGGGTCTCCTGGTTGTTCGCCGCGTAGTGCTTGACCTCGGCGATCGTGCCGTTCTCCTGGATGCCGCGGATGTCGGCGGCGGCCAGCGCGCCGACGAGCACCGGGTCCTCTCCCATCCCCTCGAACGTCCGGCCGTTGCGCGGGACGCGGGCGATGTTGATGTCCGGCGCCTCGGACACGTTGTGCGCGAGCGCGCGCGTCTCGCTGCCGATCAGCCTGCCGTAGCGGCGCGCGAGCCCGGTGTCGAACGTCGACGCGAGCGCCATCGTGGCCGGCAACGCGGTCGCCGGCTTCTGCGGCTTGTCGTCGGCCGGGCCCATGCCCGCCGGGCCGTTGGCGATCCGGAAGCCGGGTACGCCCAGCCGCGGGATCGGCGGCACGTACCGCTGGTGCTCGGCGTCGGGTTGCAGGTGCAGCTGGGAGATCTTCTCGTCGAGCGTCATCGCCGCGATCAGTTCCGCGGCCCGGCGGTCCGGTGACTGCCGGGCGTCGCGCCAGGGCTGCGCGTCCGCCATCGCCGGGGTCGCCAGCGACAACCCCAGTACCACCGCGAGAACCAGCCGGCCGTTGCGCATCGCGTCTCCCTCGCCACCGAACGGGATCACCGGCGGCCAAGCTAACGCATACGTGACGGCGAAACATAGACTCGATTTCCGTTCACGTACATGAAATCGACTGTGGACTCAACCATTTCCGCGGCTCACGCGTGGAGGACGTGACGGAAGCGAGGGACGAAGGACGCCGAAGAAAGCCCTGATCGGCCTAACGGCGGCCCACTCTCCACAATGGACCCCCCGGGGCCGTGGTTTCCCCAGGCCACCGCCCCGGGGCCTCAGCGGGCCGCGGCCAGCCGCAGCGCCCGGTAGACGAACTGCTGGTCGCCGAGCCGGTGCCGCAGGTCGCGCTCCAGGCCCGCGATCGGGTACAGGTTCTGCGGCGCCCGCGAGTCCTTGTACGGCACGGACGCGAACCGCCCCAGCACGGACTGCGTGAGGTTCGCCAGCTCGGCCACCTCCGGACGCCCGAGGTGCGGCGCCGCTTCGACCCGCACGACCCCCGACCACGGCGGCCCGCCCGCCGACGGCAGCCGCAGGTACCAGGAGTGGCGCACCCACGTCGTGCCCATCAGGAACACCGGCGTCCGCTGGTGGGGGCCGAGCTGCCCGACCATCGCGTTGAGCTCGCCGGGCAGGTACGTCGTCTGGTGGCTCTTGATGAACCCGACCGCGCGCGGCAGGTGCGTGCGGCCGCTCAGCGGGCCGTCCACCACCAGCAGGTCGCTGCCGACGTGGCCGGCGATCGCCTGCCGGGCCGCGGTCGCCGTGTCCAGCTCGGCCTCGGCCAGCTGCTCCTGCAACGCCGACGACAGCACCACCGCCAGCGGCTTGTCCTCCTTGGCCGCGGCGCGGAACGCGCGGTACACCCCCGCCGAAGTCGGGATGTCGGCCGCTTCCGGCGCCACCGTGAACACCCCGCGCCGGACGTCGGTCCCGACGACGTGCGCGCGTCCGTCGCAGCAGCAGACCACCCCGGCCGCGTAGGACGCGCAGAGCCCGATGGACGCCGAGTTCGTCCCGTCCGGGTCGTCGATCCAGACGCGGGCGTCGATCCGGCGGACGCCGTCGACGAACAACACCGCGTCGGGCGGCGACACCGGCGACGGGTCGATCGGGGCCCACTCCGCCATGGGCACCTCGACCTCCAGCTCGACCTCGGCACCCGAGCGCGCCAGCTCTTCGGCCTCCATCGAGCTGCCGTAGCCCGGGTCCCACGAATCGACGCTGAAGTGCATCCCGGCCACGGCCGTCATGCGCCCTCCCTGGTGATGTGCGAACCGGTGCCGTCGCGGGTCACCTGGAACCGCACCGGGACGCGCTCGGCGAGCGCCGGCACGTGCGTGATCACCCCGACCATCCGGGAGCCGGTGGCGGCCAGGTTCTCCAATGTGGACGCCACGACGTCGAGGGTGGCCTCGTCCAGGGTGCCGAAGCCTTCGTCGAGGAAGATCGACTCCAGCTTGGTCGCGCCTTCCGCGGCCATCGCGCCCAGCTGCGACGACAGCGCTAGGGCGAGCGAGAGCGATGCCTGGAACGTCTCGCCGCCGGACAGCGTCTTCACCGGGCGCCGGGCGTCGGCCTCGTTGTGGTCCACCACCAGGAAATCGCCCTTGTCGTGGGTCAGTTCGAACTGCCCGCCGGACAGTTCGAGCAGCGACGCGGACGCCTCGGCGACGAGCGTGTCGAGCGCTCCGGCGATCAGCCAGCGCGGGAACTTGTCCGAGCGCAGCAGGTCCGCGAGCAGCCGCGCGACCTGGGCCTCCGACTCCGCGGCCGCGATGTCGGCCCGCAGCCCGGCCACGCGCGCCACGCGCCGCTTCATCTCCGTGTGGTCGGCTTCCGCGCGCGCCCGCGCGGTCGCCAGCGCGACCGGCACGCGGTCGCGCACCGGCCCGTCCGGCAGCTCGATGCCCAACGCCGTGACGTCGTCGGAAACGGCGCGTTCGGCCGCCTGCAACGCTTCGGCCGCTTCACCCTCGGCCGTCGACGCGACGGCGAGCCGTTCCCGGCGTTCTTTCGCCTGTGCGGCCGCCCAGTCCGTCAACGCGGCCCAGGCGCCCAGGAGGCTTTCGCCGTCGATCGGCGGGGCGCCGAGGCCGACCAGCGGGTCGCGCGCCCGCGACAGCCGTTGCCGTTCGGCCTCGACCTCCTCGGCGATCCGCGCCTGGGCTTCCGCGGCTTGTTTCGCGGCCGCGCGGGCGGTGCGCAGGTCCGCGTCGGCTGCCTTCGTCGCCTTCTCGAGTTCGGCGACCTTCGCCAGCTGCTCGGTGACGACTTCGGCGGCGGGCGCGCCTTCCAGGATCCCGGCCAGTTCGCCGCGACGCTGCCGCGTGGTCGTCAGCGCGGTGCTCGCCGACTGCTCGGCCAGCGCCGCTTCCTGCGCGTGTTTCCGCCGCTGTTCGGCGGTCCGCTCGGCGGAGGCGAGGTCGTCGGCCGCGACGACGGCTTCCTTGCCCGCGGCTTCGGCGGCCGCCTCCAGCGCGGCCAACGCCGTGCGCCGCTCTTCGAGGGTGGCCGCCGCCCACGTGGTCAGCCGCTGCCAGCCCGCCGGGACCTCGTCGGCGTCCACCGCGGGCGCGCCCAGCTCCACCAGCGGATCGCGCGCCGCGCGCAGGGCTTCCCTGGCCGCCGCGAACGATTCCGCCACGCCATCGGCCTCGCGTTGGGCCGCCGCGCGGTCGGCGCGGGCCGCCGCCAGTTCCCGGTCCGCGGCCTGCGCGGCTTCGGCGACGCGGGTGCGGCCCTCGATCGTCGCGGACAGCCACTCGCCCCGCTCGCGCACCGCGGCGACGAGGTCCGCGTAGTCCTGCTCGGAAAAGGACGCCTCGACCGGCCGCCGCAGGACCGCCGACTCGGGTGGGCCGTCGACACCGGCGAGCACGACACGCAGTTCTTCCGCCTGCGCGGCCGCCGACGCGGCGGAGTCGGCGTCGCGGTCCACGGCGCGTTCCAGCTTGCGCAGCACGGACTCGGCCTCGGTGCGGTCCCGTTCGGCCCGCTCCACGCGTTCGCGGGCTTCGGCGAGGTGGGCGTGACCACCGGCGTCCGGCAGGGTCGAGACTTCCTGCTCGCACACCGGGCACGCGTGCCCGACGGTGAGCCCGGCGCGCAGCACCAGGGCCTGCCCGGTCCGTTCGGCTTCGGCCAGCGCGGTCTTCGCCGCGGCGAGTTCGGCGTCGGCGCGGGCGAAGGCTCCTCGCACGGCTTCGAGCTCCTTGCGGCGAGCGGCCTGCTCGGGCGCGGCTTTCCGTTGCGCGTCGCAGACCGTGTAGAGCGTGCGGGCGTCGGAGCGCGCCGAGGCGAGCGGGGCGACGTCCGGCTGCGCGGCCAGCGCGGCCCGGGCTTCGGCGTCGGCGGCTTCGGCGGCACGCAGGCGGGCGTCGGCGTCCGCTGTGCGCTTCGCCACGCGCGCCGAATCCGCCGACAGGTCTCCGAGATCGGCGGGCGGCCGCACCCCGGCCAGCCGGTCGCGGTCCCGGCGGGCTTTCGCGGCTTCGGCGGCCGCGTCCTCGGCCGCGCGGGCCGTCGTGTCCCGCGTCTTCCGGGCCGTCTCGACGGCGGACACGGCTTCGGTCACCGCGGCGGCCGCGGCCTCCTTCGCCCGCGACGCCGCTTTCGCCGCTTCTTCCAGGCCAGGCAGGGCCGACTCGGTCTCGGCGAGTTCCGTGCGAGCGGCGCGGATCCGCTCGAGTTCGGCGCGGGCGGGCGCGGCGGCCAGCGCGGCGCGGGCCGTTTCGTCCGCCGATTCCGCCTTCTCCAGCCCGGTTCGCGCGGCCGTCGCCGCATCCGCCGCGGACTGGCGCCGGGTTTCCAGGTCTTCGACGCCGTCCGGGCGCTCCAGCGCGTCGAGGACGCCCAGCTCCCGCGTCAGCGTGGCGACGAGCTGCCGGGCTTCTTCGTGCGTGCGGGTCGCGTCGCTCAACCCGGGCAGGGCCGCCGTCACGCGCGCGTCCAGCTCCGCGAGCGCCGTCATCCGCGCGGCCAGCCCGTCGACGGCTTCCTCGGTCGCGTCGGCGTAGCTGCCGAGCTGTTCGGTGAGCACGGCGGCGCGCTGCTTCTGCTGCTCCGCCGTCACCCCGGCGCGGCGGCCGATCCGCTCGTAGACCTCCAGGCCCAGCAGCTTGATCAGGATCTTCTGCCGGTCGGCGGCCTTGGCGTGCAGGAACTCCGCGAAGTCGCCCTGCGGCAGCGCCACGCAGGTGCAGAAGTGCTTGAACGTCAACCCGAGCAGGCGTTCGACGGCCGGGGTGACCTCGGAGTCGGCGGCGACCGGGTCGGCGTCGTCCTCCGGCCCGCCGAGCGCGGTGGGGTCGATCAGCCGTTCCAGGCGCACGTTCTTGACGCTGACCGTGGGTTTCTTCCCGCCGCTGCGCCGGACTTCCCGCACGACGTGGTAGCGCGCGCCGCCGGCGTCGAAGACCAGCCGCACGGTGGCGCGGTTCGCCGTCGGAGCGAGCGCGGGCGCGACGAGGCCTTCGTGGTCCCAGCGGGCGACGGATCCGTAGAGGGCGAAGGTGAGCGCGTCGATCACCGTGCTCTTGCCCGCGCCGGTCGGCCCGACGAGCGCGAAGTAGTCCGTGTCCTCGAAGCTGATCTCGGTCTTGTCGCGGAACGACGCGAAGCCGGTCATCTCCAGCAGCACAGGCCGCATGTCACACCCCGCTCGTCTCTTCGTCGTGCAGCCGCGCGAACAAAGACTGGACGCGCTTGTCCTCGACCGCGCGCTCTTCGCAGAAGGACGCGAACAGCTCACCCGGTGACCGGTCGGCCACCGCGCGTTCGCCGCCCGAGGTCGTCACCGCCGCGGCGAACTCCGGGTCGATGCGGATTTCCAGGGCGTTCGGCAGGGCTTCCTGGACTTCCTCGCGCAGCCCGGCCCTGGTCGCCTCACGGACGTAGACGCGGAGGTAGTCCTCGCCGAACTCCTCGGCGCGGGCGGTCAGTTCGGCCACCGTGCCGTGGACGGTCCGCAGCCGCCGCCCCGCGGTGATCGGGATGTCGGTGATCTTCGCCGGCGTCGTGGGCGTCACCTCCACCGCGAGCACCACGCTCTTGTTGTCCTGCTCGCCGAAGTCGACGGCGAACGGCGAACCGCTGTAGTGCACCGGGCACGCGGCGGGCAGCGACTGGCGCCGGTGCAGGTGGCCGAGGGCGACGTAGTGCGGGTCGGCGCCGAA
This sequence comes from Amycolatopsis nalaikhensis, assembly GCF_030264295.1. Classification (GTDB taxonomy): domain Bacteria; phylum Actinomycetota; class Actinomycetes; order Mycobacteriales; family Pseudonocardiaceae; genus Amycolatopsis; species Amycolatopsis nalaikhensis. Next base: position 466,031 of record NZ_CP127173.1, read on the forward strand.
CGCCGTCGCCGGCACGTGGTACTCGAAGATGGACTGCGCCGCGCGTTCGCCGCCGCCCATCGCGCCGCCGGTCACCGTCAGGTGCGCCATGACGAGGTTCACCGCACCGTCGGAGAACCCCGACTTGAGGTGCTCCAGGATGTCGCGCACGCGCTGGTCGTACTGGCCGACGTTGTCCGCCGGGGTGCCGGCGAGCAGCTCGGCGGCGCGGACCGCGTAGCGCTGCGAAAGGAACGGCAGCACCGCGACGTTGACGCGCTCGCCGGTCGAGCGCGCGTCGAACGAGTACACGCCGCCGTCGTGCGCCGGGCGCGGATCGCCGGTCAGCTGGATGCCCGCGGCCTTCAGCAGCGGCCGGTACGCCTCGAACGTCGCCGCGTGGTCGTGGTTCCCGGCGATCGCGAGGACCTCGGCACCGGTTTCGCGCAGCGCCATCAGGGCGCGCACGACGAGCTCCTGCGCCGCGGCCGAGGGCGCCGAGGTCTCGTAGAGGTCGCCCGCGACGAGGATCGCGTCGAACGGCTCGTTCCGCGCGATCCGGACGATCTCGCCGAGCACCGCGCGCTGCTCGTCGAGCCGGTTGCGGCCCTTGAGCGTCTTGCCGACGTGCCAGTCGGAGGTGTGCAGGAACTTCACCCTTCGTCCTTCCTTCTGCCGGGTCTCAGAACGGCGGCGGGTCGTCGTCGAACGGGTCGGCGCCGCGCGTGGGCAGGCCCGCGAAGGGATCGGACTTCTTCGACGCCGCCGTCGTGGCCGGCACCTGCCCCGCCTCGGAAAGCCGCGTGGCCCAGGCCGGGAACGGGAAGCCGACCGCGATCGGCACCGGGATCTCCGGCTGGCTCACGAACATCGTGCCCGGCGTGGCCAGCGTCGCGCGGACCCGCTGGCTGGCCGGGAGGAAGCCGTACTCCGGGCGCGAAGCCTCGGCGGCGTCGAGCCTGCCGACGATCCGCACCGAGCTGTTGCTGACGATGCGGCGCTCGACCTCGCTGGCGGTCTGCTGCGCACCGATGAGGATGACACCGAGGGACCGGCCGCGTTCGGCGATGTCGAGCAGCACCTCCTTGATGGGGCTGCTGCCTTCGCGCGGCGCGTACTTGTTCAGCTCGTCCAGCATGGTGAACAGCAGCCCGCCCGGGCCGGCGGCTTCCTTGCGCGCGGTCTCCGCGGCGAGCGTCACACCGACGACGAACCGCTGCGCGCGCTCGACGAGGTTGTGGATGTCCACCACGGTCACCTGCTGGTTCTCCGTGGACAGCTTGCGCGCCGGGTGATCGGCGAGGTCGCCGCGGATGAGCCCGGACAGCGCGCGCTGGCTGGAGCGCAGACGGCGGATGAACGCGTTGACCGTGCCCGCACCGGTGACCGCACCCGCCCAGCTCGCGCGGGTTTCCTCGTCGGTGACGCGCTCGCAGATGACGTCGATGAGCTCGGCGTAGGTGCGGCAAAGCTCGCCGTCGACGTTCGCGGCGCCGTCCTTGCCCGCCGGGGTGCTGTCCAGCCGCAACCGGTTCGCGACCTGGTGGATGACCATCGTGTACTGGTTGCGCTCGTCCTCGGCGTCGGCGAAGACGTAGGGCAGCAGGTCGTTCGCGCAGAACTCCGCGATGGTCCACCAGAAGGCGCCGACGCCGGAGGTCCGCCCGGTGACGTAAGGCTTCCCGGTGGTGTCCGACGGTGTCGGCGGCGCGTAGAAGCCGACCGAGGCGAACGGTTCGGCGGGCAGCCCCAGCTTGAGGTACTCGTCCCTGAGCTTCTCGTCGAGTGCGCGGTTCGGGGTGTCGAGGAACAGCAGGTCCTCGCCCTTGACCGAGAAGACGAGGGCCTTGGCGTTGTGGGCGTTCGGCAGGGCGCCGCCGCGGAAGATCGAGTGCAGCAGGAACAACGCGAACGACGTCTTCGTGGCCACGCCGGAGACACCGCTGATGCTGACGTGCGCGCCGCGGGTGCCGTCGAGGAAGTCCATGTTGAGGTAGACGGGTTCGCCGTCCCGGCCGAGGCCGACCGCCACCTGGCGGGTCATGTTGTCGAAGTACAGCGCCTGTGCGCGATCCTCCCCCACGGCGCGCTCGACGACGGACCCCGGCTTCGGCGGCACGTAGCACTCGGGCTCGACGCGGGTGGTGGCGATCTCGGCGATCTCCTGCACCTGCGCGGGCAGGACGCCGTCGGAGATCAGGAAGACGTCACTGCCGAAGCTGGCGCCTTCGTGCCGCGCGCTGACCTGCGTCACGACACCGTAGGAGGTGACCTGGCCGAGCCCGGGGAGTTCCCGCCGGGTCACGACGACGTCGTCGAGCTGCAGATAGGCATCGGGGTCGATGGCGACGTGGAACTGCAGCGGCGTCGAGTCCTCGGTGCCTGCCACCCGTCCGACCACGGTGGTGAGCGTCTCCTGGTCCACGGTTCTCCCTGTCCGCCCGGGGCTTCCTCCCGCCGCAGACTAGCCCGCCGGTCCGACAGTCCCGCGCCCAACACGGCGTTCCGGCCCGGGGCGCCGCAGCCGTCCCCGCAGGCCACGGCTGCGCCGAACGAGTGAGTTCACCCCACGGGGAAGATCTTTCCGAGCTCGGCCCGGCGTTCCGCCGTTGCGCCGCAACGGCCCCCGGCCGCCCCCCGCGGGCGCTTCCGCCCGCACCACAGCGAAGCGACGCGGCCGGGCTCCGGGCTTCCGCCCGCGCCCAGCGAGCGCCGCACGCCCGGGCTTTTCCCTGCGCCGACGACGGCCTCCCGCTCCAGGCCGGTCCCCGTCCGCCTACCTCGGCCACGGGTGCCTCCCGTTCCGGCCCCCAGCGCGCTTCCGCCTGCGCCACAGCGAAGGCCGCACGCTCGGCTTTCCCCGCGCCGACGACGGCCTCGCACCCGGGCGGCTCCCTCGTTCGCCTCCCTCGGACGCGACCACCGGAACCTCCCGTCCCCGCCCCGGAGACGCTTCCGCCTGCCGCCACGGCGAACGCCGCACGTCCGGTTTCCCTGCGTCGACGGCGGCCTCGCGCCGCGGCCGCGCCCACCAGAGGCCCGCCAACGCCTTCCGTCCCGGCCCCCGGGGACACTTCCGCCTTGCCCCACGGCGAAGCGGCGCCGCGGACCCCGGAGAGCGACCCCGAGGCGGCCCGCGGAGGGCCCCGGCGGCGGGCCGCGATCCCCGATCGCTGCGCGGGATCGGGCCCGGCGTGGCTGGGGACACACGCCGGGGCCACCCTCACCGGCGTGTCGCGGAAAAAGTCTCCGCGGACCCCTCGGGTCCTATATGGACGACCACTGTGGACGGCGCGGGAGGAGAGTTTTGCCTGCTCAGGGCCATGGTCGAAGTCCGGGGCCGGTTCCGGGCGGCGTCCGGCGGCGGTCCCTCGGGAGGCGGAACCAGCGCCCTCGCAAGGAAATATTTCGACCCCCGGTTGGATTTTGTGCGGTATTGGTAATACCGTGTGCAGTGTCGGCCGAGATGGGCCGTGACTAGTAGTTCCACTATGGAGGACTGGAATGACGAACAAGGCCCAGCTGATCGAGGCGCTGTCGGAGCGTCTGGGCGACAAGAAGGTGGCTTCGCAGGCCGTTGACGGTCTGGTCGACATCATCATCCGGACGGTCAACAAGGGCGAAAAGGTCAACATCACCGGCTTCGGGGTGTTCGAGAAGCGCGCCCGCGCCGCTCGCACCGCGCGCAACCCGCGCACCGGCGAGGCCGTGCGGGTCAAGAAGACCAACGTGCCCGCCTTCCGCGCCGGGACCACCTTCAAGGACGTCATCTCCGGCACCAAGAAGCTGCCGAAGGCCACCCCGGTCAAGCGGGCCACCGCTTCGACCACCACCCGCGCGACCGCCGCCAAGGCGACCACCGCGAAGGCCACCACCACGCGGGCCACCACCTCGCGGGCGGCCGCCGCCAAGCCGGCCACCACGCGCTCGACCACGACGCGCACCCGCGCCGCCGCGGCCAAGCCGGCCGCCAAGGCCACCGCCACCAAGGCGGCCCCGAAGACCGCGGCCAAGGCTCCCGCCAAGGCGACCGCGGCCAAGGCCACCACCACCCGCGCGAAGGCCGCCGCCAAGCCGGCCGCCACGAAGACCGCCGCCGCGAAGAAGACCACCGCGGCCAAGGCTCCGGCCAAGCGCACCTCCGCCGCCAAGAAGAAGTAACACCGGCGACCTCGGAAGGGCCCCGCACCCACGTGGTGCGGGGCCCTTCGGCGTTTCCGGCGCGGAGAACGGCGTTCAAGCCACCCGGAACCGGTCCCGCCCCACCCGATGGGGTGAGGGGCCGGACCGCGCCGACGGTTGCCGCCGGGCCGCGCGGGGTAGTCGTCGGAAATGACGTCCCCCGGCAAGGAGTGGTGATGACCGCGAACGAGAACCAGGATCCCGAGGCGGACCTCGCCCGGTCCCGGCAGCACATCCAGGAAGCCAAAGACGCCGCCAAGGAGGCGGATCTCGCCGATCCGGCCGAAGGGATGGCCGACGAGGCACTCGAAACGGACCCGCCGTACCACCACGGCGAACAGGGCACGACACCGTCGGGAACCTAGTTTCCGCGCCGCCTTTTTACCGTCGCCTTGTGAATTCCCGGATCTCCGCGGCGCCGGTGGTCACAGGAAATTGCCCCGGCGATCCCCGGCTGGATACACTCCACCCAAGAACGACGACCATTGTGCAAGTTGTCACACGTCGCGTTCCCGGACGCACATCCAGCTTGAGGAGCATTCACGTGGCCCAGAAAGTCCTCGTCGAGATCCTGGACGACATCGACGGCAGCACCGCCGCCCAGACCGTTCAGTTCGGTCTCGACGGCGTCACCTACGAAATCGACCTGTCGGACCAGAACGCGACCGCCCTGCGCGACGAGCTGGCCCGCTACATCGCCGCCGGGCGGCGCATCGGCGGCCGGAAGGTCCGCGTCGCGACCGGGCAGTCGACCACGACGAGCACCACGGACCGGGAACGCAACCAGCAGATCCGCGCCTGGGCCAACGCGAACGGCTACGAGGTTTCCGAGCGCGGCCGCCTTTCTTCCGAGGTGATCGCGGCCTACGAGACGGCACAGGCGGCGGAGGCCGAAACCCCCGCCGCCGCGCCGCGCAAGCGGGCGCCGCGCAAGAAGGTGGCCGCCGCCAAGAAGTGACGGCGGTGGCTGTCAGAACACTGGGGAGACAACGCGGAACCGGGCCCGCCGGCGGCGAGGAAGAACCACCTCGACCGCCGGCGGTGCCTTTTTCTTTGAACCTTTCGAAACGGACACGGCCGTAACGGTCCCGGGCGGGTTCCCCGACTTACCGGCACGACGCTCGACGAGCGGGAGTGCCGATGACCGGAACCCCAGCACCCGTTGTGGTGGAACTGCGCGTCCACGGCGTGCACGGGACACCACCCGAGGTCATGCTCGGCGATCCCGAGCCCCGGCGGGTCGCCGGGGACGACATGGCCCGGTTCTTCCGCAGGCGCCAGCTCCTGGCGACGCCACCCGTGGGCGGTACGGCACGCAGGTGGCGCATCGTCGAAGCCTTCCATTGGGGACGCTTCACCTCCGGCTCGCCCAGCCGCGCGTTGTGGCTCGCGCTCGCGCCGTTCGCCTTGCTGAACCTCTCGCGCTACGCGCTGCTCCTGCCCGGCGGCAAGCGCACCGGCGGGGCCCGGTTCGCCGACGCCGTGCTGCGGCTGCTCGGCCTGGTGCTCACCTCGATGCTCGTCACGAACGTCGCGTACGTGTCCCTCGAAATCGTGATGCACCAGTGCGCCGCCAGCGTCGTCTGCCTCCAGGACAACCCGTGGCTGGCGAAGGTCACCAGCGCGGAGGTCGGGCCGCGGCTGCTGCTCGGCGCGGCACCGCCCGTGGCCGTCGTGCTCCTCTTCTGGTGGTTCGGCCGCCAGTCGTTCCTCTACGAACCACGCGGCACCCTGCGCGCGTGGGCCAGCCCGAACGGCACGTTCGGCGACGCCGCGTTCTGGCACACGTCCCCGAAAGCCCCGACCCTGCGGGCGATGCACGTCGCCGCGTCCTGCACCGTGCTCGGGTTGCTCTTCAACGCCTTCCTCGCGCTCAAGGACGGTCTCCACCTCGTGGTGCTCGGCGTCGGCTCGGTCTTGCTGCTCGCCGTGCTGGTCGTCGTCGCGTGGGGACCGGAACCGAAGAACCTGAAAGCCGATCCCCGGGGCCGGGACGCGGTCGAGCTGCCGGTGTTCGTGACCCCGCTTCGCTGGCTCTGCGCCGCATACCTGCTCGGCACCGGCGCGTGGACGACGGCCGCGCTGTGGTCCGAAACGCACCTCGACCCGGCGCCGCTCGCCGGGTTCGAAGCGGCGCCCCGGATCGAAGCCGTTTCGGCCATGGTGCTGCTGCTGATCGGGTTGACGATCGCCTGTGCGTGGCTGCGCGTCTCCTCCGCCGGCAAGCGGCTCATGGCCACGGAAGACGCCTTCCGGCCGCTGTGGAAGGGGTGGGGCACGTGGGTGCTCGCCGCCGTCGCGACCCTGCTCGCCGCGGGGTTCAGCGGTGGACTGGCGTTCCGCGTCGCCGACTTGCTCGGGAAGCCGGTCCGCACCCGCGGCGACGTCCCCGACGTCGCCGAGGCGTGCGGCTGCCGCGACGTCGAATGGCCGATCCAGCTCGGCGTGAGCTACTGGACCAGCGCGTGGCTTTGGGGTGTCTTCGCGATCGGGCTCCTGCTGTTCCTGCTCCCGCTGGCCGCCGCGCTCGGCGGTCAGCGCCGGGCGGCCGCGCTCTTCCTCGGCGGCGCCGCGTTCGGTGCGGCGGCCCTGGCGTTCTTCTGGACCGGGCGAGCCTGGCCACCCGCGCTGCCCACGGCCGGGTTGCTGTTCGCCGCCGGAGGAGTCGCGTGGTGGCGCGGGTGGGGTCACGACGGGCTCGCCGAGCGCGCCGCGGCCGACTACCCCGCCGACGTTCCGCCCGATCCCCGGGTGGTCCGCCGGGTCAGCACGGTCTGGCGGCTCGCGCTCACCAAGTACCGGTACCACTGGGGGCTGACGGTCCTGGCGGTCGGCGGCGGCGTGCTCGTCGGCCTGGCCGGGGTCGTGGCGCTGCTGCGGACGTTCGTCGTGTCGTGGCGGGACGAGCTGGATTCGGCGCTGGAGCACGTGGAATCCCCGCAACTGACCACCATCGGCGCGTGGGTGCTCGCCGGGTTGCTCAGCGCCCTGCTGCTGCTCGGCCTCCGGTCCTGGCAGGGGGCGAAGCTGCGGACCGCGGTCGGCGTCGTGTGGGACCTGCTCGCGTTCTGGCCCCGGCTGGTGCACCCGATCTGCCCACCGCCCTACGGCGGCCGCGCCGTGCTCGAGACGGCGCACCGCGCGAAGTACCTCGGCGAGAACGTCGCCGACGCCGTCGTGTTGTCCGGTCACAGCCAGGGCAGCGTCGTCTGCGCGGCCGCGCTTTCCGTGCTGCGGCGGGAAGGCACGTCCCTGCGCAAGATCGGCTTCGTCAGCTACGGCTCGCAGCTGCAGTGGGCGTACCCGCGGGTGTTCCCGGCCTACCTGGGCTACGAACGGATCGAGCGGGTGTGGAGCGAACTCGACCAGCGGTGGTACAACGTCTTCCGCTGGACCGACCCACTGGGCGGCCCGGTGCTGACCTGGCCGGCGACCGGCCGGACGTGGCCGGCGGACGAGGTTCGGTGGACCGGTTTCCCCACCCCGGGGCCGCTGGAATCCGGCGTGGTGGTCGCGGGCGAACCGCACGAGGGCGAGAACGGCGCGGTCGAAACGGCGATGGCCTTCCGCCTCGGGCACGACATCCGGTTGCGCGATCCCGAGTTCGCGGCCGACCACGACGACCGGCCCAAGTCGCCGTTGCGCGGGCACAGCGCGTACTACGACGACCCGGTGTTCGACGTGGTGGTGGCGAACCTCGCGGACGTCATCCGCGGACGGCGCGCCGGGATGTGACGGCGGCGCTAGAGTCGATACCGGTCACAATCCGCCCGGTAGCAAGGAACTCCATGCCCCGACCCGCGGCTCGCGTGCTCGCCCTGCTGGAGATCCTGCAGGGCGGCGGGACTCGCCCGACAGCCGAGCTGGCCGAACGGCTCGAGGTGGACGAGCGCACGGTGCGGCGCTACATCGAGCACCTGGTCGACTTGGACGTACCGGTCGACTCGGTGCGCGGCCGCTACGGCGGCTACCGTCTGGCGCCGGGTTACCGGATGCCGCCGTTGATGCTGACCGACGAAGAGGCGGTGGCCGTCCTGCTCGGGCTGGTGGCCGGGCGCCGCGCGGGAGTGGTGACGGCGTCGGCGACGGCGGTGGAAAGCGCGACGGCCAAGCTGCGCCGGGTGCTCCCGAAGCGACTGGCGGCGCGGCTCGAAGCGTTGCTGGACAACGCGGACTTCACGGCCCCGGTCCGCCCGGCGACGCACCCGGAGACCGAGGTGCTGCTGCGGGTGGCCGACGCCATGCGCGACCGCCGCCCCGTCGAAATCGGCTACACGGGCCGCGAGGGGCGAAGCAGCGAACGGGTCGTGCACCCGTACGGAATCGTCGCCCACTCGGGCAAGTGGTACGTGACAGGAGCGGATTCGGCAAGCGGCGAGGTGCGTTCGTTCCGCGTGGACCGCATAACGCGCGCGGCGGCCCGCGAGGGAGCGTTCGAGGTACCGGAGGGCTTCGACCCGGCGGCCCACCTCCTGGAGGATCTGGCGCGGACACCGTGGCGCCACCAGGTATCGGTCCGAGTACGCGGCGACGCCGAAGGGATCCGGTCGCGCCTGCCGCCGGGAATCGCCCGGGTGAACGCCACCGAGGACGGCTGGGTCCGGGTGCGGTTCCAGGCGGAGAGGTGGGAGTGGGTCCCGGGAGTCCTCATCGGACTCGACGCGCGGTTCGTGGTCGAGGAACCACCCGAGCTGCGCGACCACCTCCGCACGCTGGCGCACCGCTTGCTGGAGGCGAGCGAGTAGCCGCCTGGCAAGGCCGCGGCGGCGGTGCCTCGCGCGCGGTGGCTTGGCACAGCGACCCGGGCAGCGCCATCGCCTGGCCTGTCGACCGCATCGGGGCGGCGCGCGGCGGCCTGGCGCAGCGTCCTCCAGCGGCCGCTCGCCGCGACTCGGGCAAACACCATCGCCCGCCCCGTTCACAGCACCGACGCAGCGCGCAGCCGCCTGGCACAGCATCTCCCGGCGGCCCCCCGCCGCGACTCGGGCAACACCATCGCCCGCCCCCGCTCCCCGCGTCGAAGCAGCAGCGCGCAGCGGCCCGGCACCACCCGAGCCCGGGCTCCCGAACCCCGCGCAACGAAAACGGCACCGACCGAAGTCGATGCCGTTTTCGTGAAGTACCCCCGATGGGATTCGAACCCACGCTACCGGCGTGAGAGGCCGGCGTCCTAGGCCGCTAGACGACGGGGGCTTAGGATCTTTCCCTGGTTTCCCAGGGGCTTTTCTGTTTTTCTTGCTGGAGAGAACTTACCAGAGGCGATTTCTCGCTCCGCAGGGGGGTCACTCTCCGCAGCTGGGGTACCAGGACTCGAACCTAGACTAACTGGACCAGAACCAGTCGTGCTGCCAATTACACCATACCCCAGTGAGGTACATCCCCGGCTCGCCGGTTCAGCACCGCACGAGGAGAAATACTAGAGCACGCCGTTCCGGACCGTGTACGCGGGGGTGCCACTGCGCCGCTGGGCGGGGACGCCGATCGTCGCGTACTCCGAAACCAGCAGCTCAGGCAGCTCGGCGAGGCCGGCCACCGTGTGGACGCCCTCGGGGGCGCGCTCGCCGATGCCGTCGCGGTCGAGCCAGACCGCGCCGAGGCCCGCGTCGTGCGCGCCGATCGCGTCCGTGTCCAGCTTGTCGCCCACGTGGACCGCCTGGGCGGGTGCGCAGCCCAGGCCGAGGCAGACCGTGTGGAACATCACCGGATCGGGTTTGGCCACGCCCAGCTCGCCCGCGATCGCGACGTGGTCGAAAAACGGTGCCAGGCCCAGGTCGGCGATCTTCTTGCGCTGGTGGGTGCCCGAGGCGTTCGTCACCGCGGCCAGCATCAGGCCGGCGGCGCGGAGCCATTCCAGGCAGTCGAGGACGTCGTCGAACAGCTGCCACGAGTGGTCGAGCAGCTCTCTTCGGCGGCGCTCGAACGAGCTGACCTGCTCGGCGTCGGCGAGGATGCCGATCTCGGCGAGGAAGCAGTCGGTGCGGCGCTGGTGCATGGTCGCGTAGTCGAGCTCACCGGCGACGACGAGCGCGACGTGCTCTTCGGTGATCAGGTCCCACAGCGGCCACAGGTCGCCCCGGCCGGTGAGGATGTGGAGGCTGCGGCGGATCGCGGCGGTGCAGTCGATCAAGGTGTCGTCGATGTCCAGGCACACCAGCCGGAGCTCGGGCGGCGCCCAGGGCTCGGGCGCCGCCGCGGCGGGCGGGGCGGTTCGCGACGGGGTCCGGGGTGCCAGGGCGAAATCCACCCAGTGAGGCTAGGGCAACCGCCGCGTTCGCGACGCTGCCAAAGAGGTGATTGCCGCTCCCCTGTTCCGGCTCACCGGTTCTACTCCCAGTTGGCGAACCGTCTTCTTTCGGTTATCCGGCCAATGCGCGACGGAGACGTCCCAACGAGACATCCCGGCCGAGCAGCTCCATCGATTCGTACAGCGGAGGAGAAACCGTCCGTCCGGTCACGGCGACGCGAACCGGCGCGAAAGCCTTGCGGGGCTTGAGACCCAGACCGTCCACAAGGGCGTCTTTGAGCGCCTGCTCGATGGCCGCGGTCTCCCACGACGGCAGTGCCTCGAGCGCCGCCACGGCCGCCGCGAGCACCGGCTGCGCAGCCTCGCCGAGGTTCTTCGCCGCGGCGTCTTCCTCCGGCGCGAAAGCGTCTTCGGACACGAAGAGGAAGCGCACCATCGGAGCGGCGTCGGAGAGGACGGTCACACGCTCCTGCACCAGCGGCGCGATCGCGGCCAGCCGGGCCCGCTGCTCCTCGCTCGGCGATTCCGGCAGGACACCCGCGGTGACGAGGTAGGGCGTGACGCGCGAAACGAACTCGGCCGCCGGCAGCGCCCGCACGTGGGTGCCGTTGATGGCCTCGGCCTTCTTGACGTCGAAGCGGGCCGGGTTGGCGCTGACCTTCGTGACGTCGAACGCGGCGATCATCTCGTCGACGCCGAACACGTCGCGGTCGTCGGCGATGCCCCAGCCCAGCAGGGCCAGGTAGTTGAGCAGGCCCTCGCGGATGAAGCCCCGGTCGCGGTAGTTGAAGAGGTTCGACGAAGGGTCGCGTTTGGACAGTTTCTTGTTGCCCTCGCCCATGACGTAGGGCAGGTGGCCGAACCGCGGAGTGAATTCCGCCACGTCGACGCGCTCGAGCGCCGCGTACAGCGCGATCTGGCGGGGCGTGGAGGGCAGGAGGTCCTCGCCGCGCAGCACGTGCGTGATCTTCATCAGCGCGTCGTCGACCGGGTTGGTCAGCGTGTACAGCGGCTCGCCGTTGGCGCGCACCAGCACCGGGTCGGGGATGGTGCCGGCCGGGAACGTGATGTCGCCGCGGACCAGGTCGGTCCAGCCGATGTCGGTGTCGGGCATCCGCAGCCGCAGCACCGGCGCGCGGCCCTCGGCACGGTAGGCGGCGCGCTGCTCTTCGGTGAGGTCGCGGTCGAAGTTGTCGTAGCCGAGCTTGGGGTCGAGACCGGCCGCCTTGCGCCGAGCCTCGACCTCTTCGTTCGTCGAGAACGCTTCGTACAGTTCGCCCGCTTCGAGGAGCTTCGCCGCGACGTCGGCGTAGACCGCGCGGCGCTCGCTCTGGCGGTACGGCCCGTACGGCCCGCCGACCTCGGGGCCCTCGTCCCAGTCGATGCCGAGCCAGTGCAGGGCGTCGAGGAGCTGCTCGTAGGACTCCTGGGAGTCGCGCGCGGCGTCGGTGTCTTCGATCCGGAAGACCAGTTGCCCCTGGTTGTGCCGGGCGAAGGCCCAGTTGAACAGGGCCGTGCGGATCAGCCCGACGTGCGGGGTGCCGGTCGGCGAGGGACAGAAGCGCGCGCGAACCACCGAATTCTCACTCATAGCCCGATCAGCGTATCCGCCGCCACATCGCTTGACGCAGGGACCGGCCGGGTGCATCCTCAAGTTATTCAACAGGCGATGAATAGATGGGGAGATGGTGGAGATGACCGAGCGCACGGGCTGCGTCGTCATCGGCGGCGGACCGGCCGGGATGGTCGCGGGACTCCTGCTGGCCAGGGCCGGCGTCGAGGTGACGGTGCTGGAGAAGCACGCCGACTTCCTGCGCGACTTCCGCGGCGACACGGTCCACCCGTCGACGTTGACGCTGCTCGACGAGCTGGGGCTGGGCGAGCGCTTCCACGCGCTGCCGCACAGCGAGCTGCGCGCGGCCGGCTTCCCGCAGGAGAACGGCGACATGATGAAGCTCGCCGACTTCACCCGGCTGAAGGTCCCCCACCCGTACATCGCGATGGTGCCGCAGTGGGACTTCCTCGACCTGCTGGCCGAGAGCGCGCGCAAGGAACCGACGTTCGTCCTGCGGATGGAGACCGAATGCACCGGGCTGGTCCGCGAACACGGCCGCGTCGCGGGCATCACCTACCGCACGGCGGCCGGTGAGACCGGCGAACTGCGCGCCGACCTGGTGATCGCCGCCGACGGCCGGTGGTCGCTGGCCCGCCGGGAAGCCGGGCTGGTGCCGCGCGAGTACGACTGCCCGTTCGACGTCTGGTGGTTCCGGCTCTCGCGCGGCGAAGGCGAGGAAGGGGGCATGCTGCTGCCGAAGATGCGCGACCGCCGGTTCGCGGTGCCGCTCCCCCGGCCGGACTTCTACCAGGTCGCCTACCTCGCGCCGAAGGGCGAGGACTTGCGCGAGCAGGGCATCGAGGCGTTCCGGGAGAACGTGACGCAGATCTGTCCCGAGTTCACCGACCGCGTGCACGAACTCGAGACGATGGACGACGTCAAGTTCCTCGACGTGCGGCTCAACCTGCTCCCCAAGTGGCACGTCGAGGGGTTGCTGTGCGTCGGCGACGCGGCGCACGCGATGTCGCCGATCGGCGGGGTCGGCATCAACCTGGCGGTGCAGGACGCGGTCGCGGCGGCGACGCTGCTGGCCGAACCGCTGCGCCGGGGGCGTCCCACGCAGGCCGACCTGGCGAAGGTCCGCGCGCGGCGGCTGGCGCCGACGCTGCTGGTGCAGGGGCTGCAGCGGCTGCTGCACCGCGGCGTCGTGCGCGCGGTGATGAACGGCAAGCGCAACGGCCCGCCCGCGCCGATGATCAAGGCGTTCGCGCGGTTCCCGCGGCTGTCGTACCTCCCGGCCCGGCTCCTCGGCCTCGGGCTGCGGCCGGAGCACGCTCCGGCGTTCGCCCGGCGGCCGATGGAGCCGGTGGCGAGGGATTAGACGTTCTCGACGGGGTTGGTCAGGGTGCCGATGCCTTCGATGGTGATCGAGACGCTCTGGCCGCCCTCGATCGGGCCGACGCCCTCGGGCGTGCCGGTGAGGATGACGTCACCGGGCAGGAGCGTCATCACGCCGGAGACGAACTCGACCAGCTCGGGGATCTTGTGGACGAGGTCGGACGTGCGGCCGTCCTGCTTCAGCTCGCCGTCGACCTCGGCCTTGAGGGAGAGGTCGGACGCGTCGAGCGACGTCTCGATCCACGGCCCGAGCGGGCAGAAGGTGTCGAAGCCCTTGGCGCGGCCCCACTGGCCGTCGGACTTCTGGAGGTCGCGGGCGCTGACGTCGTTGGCGACCGTGTAGCCGAGGATGGCGCTCGCGGCGCGGGCGGCGGGCACGTTCTTCACCGGCTGCCCGATGACGATGGCCAGCTCGCCCTCGAAGTCGACGCGGCCGACGTCCGACGGGCGCCGGATCGGCGCGTTCGGGCCGATGACCGTGGTCGAGGGCTTGATGAACAGCATCGGCGCGGCGGGCACCTCGTTGCCGAACTCGGCCGCGTGCTTGGCGTAGTTGCGGCCGACGGCGATCACCTTGGACGGCAGGATCGGCGCGAGCAGCCGGACGTCGGCCAGCGGCCACCGCTTGCCGGTGAAGTTCGGCTGGCCGAAGGGGTGCTCGGCGATTTCGAGGACCTGGGCGTCGTCACCGTCGCCTTCGATCGAGGCGAACGCGACACCACCGGGATGAGCAATACGGGCTAGGCGCACGGCGTCAGTCTACGTCCGCGGTTTCCGTGACCGGGGCCACGGTGGTGCTCTTGTGGACGAGCGCGTCGCACAGGGCCAGCCAGCTGGCCTCGACGATGTTGCCGTGCACGCCGACGGTGGTCCACTCGCGTTCGCCGTCGGTGCTCTCGACCAGCACGCGCGTCACGGCGTCGGTGCCCGGATGGCCCTGCAGGATGCGCACCTTGTAGTCGGCCAGCTCCACACTGTCCAACCAGGACAGGTGCGGGCTCAAGGCTTTCCGCAGAGCGGCGTCGAGGGCGTGGACGGGCCCGATGCCCTCGGCGGTGGCGATGACGCGCTGGCCCCCGACGTGCACCTTGACCGTGGCTTCGGACACGACCTCGGCGTCGGCGCGGTGGTCGAGGACCACGCGGTAGGACTCGAAGCTCGAACGGCGCCTCGGCGGGCACGTCGGCCTCCTGGCGCAGGAGGAGTTCGAGGGAGGCGTCGGCGGCCTCGAAGGACCAGCCTTCGGATTCGAGCCGCTTGACCTTGGTGATGGCGTTGGTCAGCGCCTCGGGCCGGCCGGCAAGGTCGACCCCGAGCTCACGTCCCTTGCAGCTCGAGGCTGGCCCTGCCGGCCATCTCGGTGACCAGTACCCGCATGTCGTTGCCGACGGAAGACGGATCGATGTGGTTGTACAGCAACGGATCCACCTTGATCGCGCTCGCGTGCAGCCCCGCCTTGTGAGCGAAGGCCGACGCCCCTACGTAAGCCTGGTGGGTGTAGGGGGCGAGGTTGGCGATTTCGGCAAGGGCATGGGAGACCCGGGTCAGCTCGGCCGCTCCTCCGGTCGGGAGGACGTCCATGCCGAGCTTGGTCACGAGGTTCCCTGTCACGGCGAAGAGGTCGGCGTTGCCGGCCCGTTCGCCGTAACCGTTGGCGGTGCACTGGACGTGCGTCGCGCCGGCCTGCACCGCGGCGACGGAGTTCGCCACCGCGCAGGAAGTGTCGTCCTGACAGTGGATCCCGAGGCGGAACCCGGTCTTTTCCTTGATCTCCTTGACGGTTTCGGCGAGCCCGAGCGGCAGCTGGCCGCCGTTGGTGTCGCACAGGACGAGGACGTCGGCACCCGCGTGGGCGGCGGCGTCGAGGACCTTGAGCGAGGTCTCGGGCGAAAACGCGTAGCCGTCGAAGAAGTGTTCGGCATCGAGGAAGACCCGGCGGCCTTCCTTGGTGAGGAACGCGACGGTGTCGCGGACCATGGCGCAGGCTTCGTCGACGTCGACGCGGAGAGCGCGTTCGATGTGCCGCAAGTCCGACTTCGCCACGAGCGTGATGACGGGGGCTTCGCTGTCGAGAAGGGCCCGGACCTGCGGATCGGCATCGGCGGTGGTCCCGGCCTTGCGGGTGGCCCCGAACGCGACGAGTGCCGCGTGCTTGAGCTTCAGCTCCCCCTTCGCGGCGCGGGCGAAGAACTCCGTGTCCTTGGGAAGAGCCCCGGGCCAGCCGCCTTCGATGAAGCCGACACCCAGCTCGTCGAGCAGCCGCGCGACCGCCAGCTTGTCCTGCACCGAGTAGGTGATGCCCTCCCGCTGCGCACCGTCCCGCAGGGTCGTGTCGTAGAGGTGGAAGGCATCGCCCAGCGGCGTATCGGCGGGCTCCTGGCGGGTCACGGTCTTCTCCTAGCGTTTCGAGGCAACAAAAAAACCTCCCGCAGGGGTGCGAGAGGTTGCGCGCCGGGGGCTCTTGTGGAGCTATCGTCCGGCGCGCTCGTCGATAATGATCGCGAAGCTGGTCACGGTCGCATCATGCCACAGGGCTTCGGGGGAAGTCCACAAGCTGGGTCAAGCTCCCACCATCCGGGAACCTCCACCAACCAAGCCCCACCGCTCCCTGGGGGCTGACCCCGGTCCAGTCTATCGGCGGCGGCCGACAAACCCGGCCGGAAAGCCGTTCGGCGGCTTGGCTGTCCACATCACGGCTGCGCTGGGGACAAGTTCCCGGTGGGCGGCTCGTCGCGCGTCTTGAATGAGTCATTCAGGTCTTCGGATGAGGTGAATGAGTCATTCACGGCGCCGCCGCGGACCCGGGCTACGAAACCCCGGGGTGCGGCAGGTGCTGCGGAGCGGCAGGCGCGACGGGTGGCGGGACCGTGGCGGGAGTGGCAGATGCTGGGGAAGCAGCAAGCCCGGCGGGCGCCGCCGACCCGGCCCAAGGCGCAGTCGCGGCAGGCCCGGGGCGCAGCGGAAGCAGCAAGCGCGGCACGCACCGCGGACCAAGCCGCGGGCGCGGCGGAGCGGCGGGTGCGGACCAAGGCACGGGCACGGCAGGCGCGACGGCTGCCGGGAGAGCGACCGGTGCAGCATGCCCACCCCCGCGGAACGTCGCGAATGACTCATTCGAGACCGCCAAAGCCCCGAATGAGTCATTCGCGACCAAGCCAAGCCGAGCACCCAGCCCCAGCCACGGCCCCAGCCACGAAAAAGCCCCGCACCCCCCAAGGGGTACGGGGCCGTCCCGAAGAAGAAACCTCAGCCCGCGGTCCGCACATTCGAAGACACAAGAGCGGCAAGCCGGTCCCCGATGGCCTGAGTAGCCCCAGGCGAGGACTGGTCCCGAGTAGCAAGATCGAAAGCCACCGAAGCCTCGATCCGCCGAGCGGCCTCCTTCTGCCCCAGGTGGTCGAGCAGCAGCGAAACCGACAACACGGCAGCCGTGGGGTCAGCAAGCCCCTGCCCGGCGATATCCGGCGCCGACCCGTGAACGGGCTCGAACATGCTCGGATTCCGCCGAGTGATGTCGAGGTTCCCACTGGCCGCCAACCCGATCCCACCGGTCACCGCGGCCGCCAGGTCCGTGATGATGTCCCCGAAGAGGTTGTCCGTCACGATCACGTCGAACCGCGACGGATCCGTCACGAGGTGGATGGTCGCCGCGTCCACGTGGGAGTACGCGACCGTCACCTCCGGGTGCTCCAGCGAGACCTCTTCGACGATCCGCGACCACAGCGAACCCGCGTACTCGAGCACGTTGGTCTTGTGCACCAGCGTCAGGTGCTTGCGGGGCCGGGCCTCGGCGCGGTTGAACGCGTCCGCGACGACGCGGCGGATGCCGAACGCCGTGTTGACGCTGACCTCCGTCGCGATCTCGTGCTCCGTGTCCTTGCGCAGCAGACCGCCAGTCCCCGCGTACGGGCCTTCGGTCCCTTCGCGCACCACCACCATGTCGACGTCGCCCGCGTCGGCCAGCGGGCCGCGCACTCCCGGGTACAGCCGCGCCGGGCGCAGGTTCACGTGGTGGTCCATCTCGAACCGCAGGCGCAGCAGCAGGCCGCGCTCGAGGATGCCGCTCGGCACCGTCGGGTCGCCCACCGCGCCCAGCAGGATCGCGTCGTGCTGGCGCAGTTCGCCCAGCACCGACTCCGGGAGCAGCTCGCCGGTCGCGTGCCACCGCGCGGCGCCGAGGTCGTAGTTCGTGATCTCCGCCGTCGGTACTACCTCGCCGAGCACCTTCAGCGCCTCGGAGACCACTTCGGGCCCGATCCCGTCACCTGGGATCACCGCGAGCCGCATCCACACACCTCCGTCGACCGGACCACCGGCCGCACCGATGGCCCACCGCAACAAAACGCCAGCAGCCGGAAGGTTACCGGCCGTAGACAAACGGCCGTAGCCGCACCACCCTTATGCCGCATCCTCCCGCAGGGTGAGACACCCGATCGGGGGAACAACAGAGGGGCGCCCCCGGCGGAGAACCGCCGGAGACGCCCCTGGTCCTGCACGAATCGATCTTGCCGGGACCTAGCCGCGACCAGCCCCGATCGGCTGACGCTCATTCCCCGGCCGGGCGCCCTGCGCCGCGTCCACCTTGACCACGTTCGCCCGGTTGCCCGCGGCGTTGTGGTGCTCGATGGCGAGGAGGCCGAGCGCCTTGTCGGCCGTGGCCGACGCCGCGTTGCGCGTCACGACCAGCGCCGTGCCCGGCTTCGCGACGTAGCCCAGCGCGGCGTCGCCGCCGCCCTGCACCGAGTAGCCCGGCGCGAGCGCGTCGAACGAAAGCGGCGTGCCGACGTAGTCGATCAGCCCGTTCGTCGTGCCCGGCGCGACGTAGAAACCGCTCACCCCGACCGTGTAGGAGATGCGGTGGCTGTCGGCGTTCGCGTCGATGCCCAGCGCCGCCAGGGAAACCGGCAGCGTGACGACGTTCGTGTCGAACACGTTGGTGTCGACGTCGCCGAGCTGGCCGTTGACCGCCTGGACGTCCACGGTCGGGAACCCGGTCTTCAGCGCGACCGTGACGGCCAGCAGCACGTCCGTGGACGTCGCCTTGGTCACGTAGGTCTCGAAGTCCGGCTGCCCGTCTCCGGTCGTGTCGATGTCGACGAACGGCGAGGTGTTGCTGCCGATGTTCGCCCAGTCGCCCCAGGTGGACAGGCCGAACGCGAGGATCGCGTTCTCCGGCTCACCCTGCGCCTTCGCCAGCGGTGCGGTGGAAGCCGCGCCGATGTAGCGGAGGTCGCCGCCCTTCGCGGTGTTGTTCACCGTGCAGTCGGTGACGACGTCCGCGTCGCACTCGGGCAGCTGCGGGGACTCCGCCTGCAGCTCGAGCACGCTGATCAGCGAACGGTAGCGCTGCGCGCCGGCGCCCTGGTCGACGCCCTTGCCGGTCAGGTTGAGCACGGCCTGGGTGGCGTCCGGGGTGAACTTCACCGACGGCGGCGTCGAAATCGTCGAAACCGGCTTGGGCGCGGCGTACACCGAAACCCGCAGCGGCACCTTGGCTCCGCTCTTCGGCGTGAACGCGACGCGCCCGGAGGCGTCGGCGACGAACTGCCGAGCCAGCCCGGCCTGGGTGGCCTGCATGGTCGGGTCCATGACCTTGCGCAGGGCCTTCGGGTCGGTGATCTTCAGCGTCACCTTGACCTTCGCGGTGCCGCGCGGGGTCAGCTTCACCGTCGGCTTGTCCACTGTGTACTCGACGCCGGGCAGCGCGTTGACCGCCTGGTAGGCCACCGAGTACTCGGCCGGCGTGACGCCCTTGTTGACCAGCTTGATCGTCTTCGACAGGGTCACCGGCCCGGAAGCCTCGACCGTGCCGAAGCTGACGCTCACCGCGCCCGGGTCGTCCTGGACGTAGGCGAGCACCTGGTTGTCCAGCGCCGCCTTCGCGTCGATCCGGCCGCTGCCGACGCGCTGCGGCGCGTAGGTGTGGCCCGCGCCGTCGGTGACGTCGTGGCCCGCGGTGTCGATGACCGACGCCTTGACCTCCTCGACCGACCAGTCCGGGTGGGACTGGCGGACCAGCGCCGTGATGCCCGCGGTGTGCGGAGCGGCCATCGACGTGCCCGAAAGCACGGTCCGGCCGTTGCCGCTGCCGCGGAACGCCGAAGTGATCGTGTCACCGGGGGCGGCGACGTCCGGCTTGACGGCCGGGCCGCGGGTGCCGCGCGAGGTGAACGACTCGGCGTGTCCACGATCGTCTTGTCGTAGGTCTGGATCGACGCCCGCCCGGCGCCGAAGAGCCGGACCTGCAGCGTGCCCGCGGTCAGCGCGGGGCGCAGCGGCGCCGTCGCGGAACCGGTGAACTGGAACATCGGGACCGCCGCGTTGCCCGCGATGCCGGCGCTGAAGTGCTCCAAAGTGGACGAAAGGAGCGCGCCCTTCGCCCCGGCGGCCTGCGCGTTGTTGGCGCGGGCGGCCGAACCGCAGGCGCGGGTCGAGTCGTTGTCGTCCCACTCCAGCCAGACGATCTTGCCCGCGGCCTTCGCCTTGTCCTCGGCGGAGTACGGCGCGCAACCCGCGTTGTTCGCCGCGGACAACGCGACGACCGGTGCGGTCACGTCCAGGGTGTCGTAGCCGGTGTAGTTCTGGCTGTACTGCCCGGTCTTCTGACCCGCGACGCCCGCGGGTGCCTTGACTTCGGCGGCGTCGCGCAGGATGCCCGCGTCGCGCGTGCTGGCGACGGTGAGCGCCTCCGGGGTGTTGCCCGGCGACCCGGCGACGTCGTTGAGGTCGCCGCCGTTGCCCGCGGAGATCACCGGGAGGACGTTGTTCGCGGCGAGCTTGCGCACGAACAGGGAGTCCGGGTCGTCCGGGGCGCCAAAGTCGGAGCCCAGCGAGAGGTTGACGATGTCGAGGTGGTCGGTGAAGTCGCCGTCACCGTCGGGGTCGAGGGCCCAGTCGAGCGCCTGCGAGGTGACGTTGGTCGAGCCCGCGCAGCCGAACACCTTGATGGCGTAGAGGAGCGACTTCGGCGCCGTGCCCGGGCCGATCTGCATCTCGTCGACCTTCTTGGCCGTGAGCTTCTTGTAGTCGCCCTTGAAGGTCTTGCCGTCGGCGGTGACGCCGAAGCCGCCGATGGTGCCGGCGACGTGCGTGCCGTGCTCACCGCAGGCGAGCGGGTTCGGGTCCGGCTTCGGGGTGGTCTTGCCGGCCGTCGCGGCGTCGTAGTCGTCGCCGACGAGGTCGGTGCCGCCGACGACCTTGGCGCTCGGGAAGAGCGGGTTCGGCTTGGTGCGGTCGACGCCGTTGTAGGCGGCCTGCGTGCCGGGTCCGCCGAAGTCGGCGTGGGTGTAGTCGATGCCGTCGTCGATCACGCCGACGCGGACGCCGTCGCCGAACTTGCCGGTCTGCTGCCACGCGGCGAGCGTGTTGGTCAGCTGCTCGGCGCTGGCGTTGGTGCGGGTCTTCGGCACGACCGTCCGCACCGAAACGACGTCGGCGCGCTTGGCGACGTCACGCAGCTTCGCGGCGTCCGCGGTGACGACGACGCCGGGAACGGCGTTGGCGGTCCGGGTGACGACCTGCGGCTTGGCGTCGGCCGAGCGCAACTGGCCCAGGACGGAGTCCACGGCGGCGGCGGTGTCGTCCTTGGCCGCGCGGGCGGCCCGTTTGGCTTGTTCCTTGCCCTGCGGCTGCGCGTCGGTGAACGCGTCCACGGCGGGTTTCTTGGCCAGCTCGACGAACGCGGTGACGCGGCCCTGCGCGGCACCGAGGCGCGGCGACAGTTTCCCCTGCAGCTTCGCGTCGTCGATCTTCGCCGGCGCGATCCCGTCGGCCAGCGGTGCGTCGGCCGCGCTCGCGACCGGCGCCCCCAGCGCGGCGGCCAGCACGACGGCGAAGGCCGCCGTGGTGATGCGCGCGGGTAAGCGGGATCTGCTCATGAGTCGTCCCCTTACTCGAGGCCTGGACCCGAACCTGCCTGCCGCTCCTGGCACCCCCGACGGTGAAGCACGGCACCGCGCCGTGCCCTCGACGGCGCGTGGTTCGACCTCGCGGGGAGAACCTAATGCCCCAAAACACCTACTAACGTAGGCAAAGGACTCCGTTATTCGAATGTGATTGCCGCATGCGAAAGCCCCCGTCATCCATCGACGGGGGCTTTCGAAGCGTTACGTCAGTTGAAGTCCACCGCGCGGATCGTGTGCGCCCCGACCGAGGCGCCGATCGGGTCGAGCAGGTGCGCGTCGATGTGGCGGTCGACGCGCAGCAGCATCACCGCGTCGGAGCCGTCGGTGGTCTGGCTGATCTGCGCGGCCTCGATGTTGATGCCCGCCTCGCCGAGCAGCGTGCCGACGCGGCCCATCACGCCCGGGCGGTCGCCGTACTCGACCAGCAGGACCGTGCCCTCGGCACGCAGGTCGAAGCCGCGGCCGTTGACCTCGACCAGCTTCTCGACCTCGTCCTTGCCGGTGACCGAACCGGACACCGTCAGCACCTGGCCGTCGGCGTGCACCGCGCGGATGGTGACCTGGCTGCGGAACTTCGGGCTCTCCGACTCGGTCTCCAGCTCGACCTGCACGCCCAGCTTCTCCGCCAGCTGCGGCGCGTTGACGAACGTGACCTGGTCCTCGACCACGCCGGTGAACACCCCGCGCAGCGCGGCCAGCTGCAGCACCCCGGTGTCCTCGTTGGAGATCTCGCCCTTGACCTGCACGGTCACCGACGTCGGCGCCTTCGGGTTCAGCGCGGTCAGCAGCGTGCCGAGCTTCTGGGTCAGCGACAGGTACGGGCGGACGTGCTCGCCGACCGCGCCGCCGCCGGAGACGTTCACCGCGTCCGGCACGAAGTCGCCGCGCAGGGCCAGCAGCACGGACCTCGCGACGTCGGTGCCCGCGCGGTCCTGCGCCTCGGCCGTCGACGCGCCCAGGTGCGGCGTCACGACGACGTTCTCCAGCTCGAACAGCGGGCTGGAGGTGGTCGGCTCGGTCGCGAAGACGTCGATGCCGGCGCCGCCGACGTGGCCCGAGCGCAGCGCGTCGGCCAGGTCCTCTTCGACGATCAGCCCGCCGCGGGCGGCGTTGACGATGATGACGCCCGGCTTGGTCTTCTTCAGCGCCTCGGCGTCGATGAGGCCCTTGGTCTCCGGCGTCTTCGGCAGGTGGATGGAAATCGCGTCGGCACGCGAGAGCAGTTCGTCGAGGGTGACGAGCTCGATGCCGAGCTGCGCGGCGCGCGCGGCCGAGACGTAGGGGTCGTAGGCGATCAGCTTCGTGTCGAACGCGGCCAGGCGCTGGGCGAACAGCTGGCCGATCTTGCCGAGGCCGACCACGCCGACGGTCTTGCCCTGCAGCTCGACACCCGAGAAGGAGCTGCGCTTCCACTCGCCGCCGCGGAGGCTCTGGTCGGCGGCCGGGACGCGGCGCGCGACCGACAGCAGCAGGGCGACGGCGTGCTCGGCAGCGGAGACGATGTTCGACGTCGGCGCGTTGACGACCAGGACCCCGCGCTCGGTGGCGGCGGGCACCACGACGTTGTCCAGCCCGACGCCGGCGCGGGCGACGACCTTGAGCTGGGTGGTGGCGCCGAGGACCTCGGCGTCGACCTGGGTGGCGGAGCGGACCAGGAGCGCGTCGGCGCTCTTCACCGCCTCGAGCAGCGCGGACCGGTCCGTGCCGTCGACGTGCCGGACCTCCACCTCGTCACCGAAGACGCTCAGCACGGAGGGGGCGAGCTTCTCCGCGATGAGGACGACGGGCTTATTGGGCTTGCTCACGATGCGGCTCCCACTATCTGGTCATTTCCAGGACGCTCTGTGTCGACAAACGGTCAAAGCACGTCGTTGTGCCCCGGTCGAGCCGGAGTTTAACCCGCTGGGGCGCCCCCTGGCTTCTCACGGTGTTAACTCGCTCGCAATCCCTCGAAAACAAGAGCCAGGAGCCGGTGCATGCCCTCCTCGCCCGGCAGGTGCCGACCCGCCCAGGATGCCGCGTGCAGCAACAAAAGCAGCTCCTGCGTCGTGACGTCCGCGCGCAGCTCGCCCGCTTCCTTCGCACGTTCCACTAGATGGGAACCGGCCTCGCGCATCGCGTGGCACGACGCGAACAAACGGGACGATTCGTCGTTGAGCGCGTCCGCCGTCAGCTCCACCAGGCCGCGGAACGTGCCGGTGGCGTCACCCAGCCCGGCGAGCCAGCCCTGGAGCGCGTTCAGCGGCTCGGGGTGCTCCAGCAGTTCGCGCGCCCGCTCGGCCTGGGCGTCGAAGCGGGCCCGCAGGAGCGTCTCGAGCAGCGCGTCGCGGGTCGGGAAGTGCCGGTAGAGCGTGCCGATGCCGACCCCGGCGCGGCGCGCGATGTCTTCCAGGGACGCCTCGACGCCGTGTTCGGCGAAGGCGCGCTTGGCCTCTTCGAGGAGGCGTTCGTAGTTGCGGCGGGCGTCCGCGCGCATCGGCTTCACGTCGGTCATCGCCCTCCCGACCTTACCGGCTAGCCAATCGGAGGCTGCCTCCGTATATTAACCGGAGGCAGCCTCACATTACTGGAGGGACGAGGATGACCTTGCTCGAAGACACGCGCGCCCGGCTCGGCGCGATCGGCGCCTGGCTGCCCAGCGCCCCCCTGCGACCCCGGCCGGACGTCGAGCGCGCGGCGACGCGACGGCTCGCCGACGTCGGCTACCGCTCGATCTGGAGCGGCGAAGGACCCGGCACCCGCGAGGTGTTCGCCCACTTCGGCGATCTGCTCGCTTCGGTACCGGACGTCGTGCTCGGCACCGGCATCGCGAACGTCTGGGCCCGGCGCGCGACGACCGCGTACAAGGGCGCGGCAACGCTCGCCCAAGCCCACCCCGGCCGGTTCGTGCTCGGCATCGGTGCCGGGCACGCGTTCCAAGCCGCGAAGCTCGGCGAGGACTACCGGCCGATCGACCGGATGCGCGCCTACCTGTCCGAAATGGACACCGCCGCGGCGGAAAACCCTTCCCCGGTCGCGTTTCCCCGCGTGCTGGCCGCCGTCGGGCCTCGCATGCTGGCGCTGGCGCGCGACCACGCCGACGGCGCGCACCCGTTCGCGCAACCCGTCTCGCACACGCCGTATGCCCGCGAAATCCTCGGGCCGGACAAGCTGCTGATCCCCCAGCAGACCGTCCTGCTCGGCAGCCGGGAGGACGCTCGCGAGAGCGTGCGGCGCCGGGTCGCGCAGTCACGCGAGTACTCCGTCACCGTCTACCTCGCGGGCTGGAAACGGCTCGGCTACACCGAAGCCGACATCGCGGGGCCGAGCGACCGGTTCGTCGACGACCTCGTCCTGTGGGGCGACGCCACGACCATCGCGAAACGCCTCGGCGAACTCCTCGACGCGGGAGCCGACCACGTGCTGCTCACCCCGTCCGCGGCCACCTTCGAGTCCACTGTGGACGCCCTGGTCGAGCTGGCGCCGGAGGTGCTCCGATGAGCGTCGGCATCTGGCGGTTCTTCGACGGCAACCCGATCACCGAGCTGCGCGAAACGGCCGCCGAAGTGGAAGAACTCGGCTTCGACGCGATCTGGTTCGGCGAATTCGCGGGCCGCGAGGCGTTCACGCAGGCCGCCCTGCTGCTCGCGGCGACGTCGCGGCTCACGGTCGCCACCGGCGTCGCGCGGTTCGACCAGCGTTCTCCCCTCGCGGCGGAGGGCGCCATCCGCGCGCTGGGCGAGGCGTACCCCGGCCGGTTCATCGCGGGCCTCGGCGGGCACCGGCCCGGCGCGCGGCCGCTCACGGCGTTGCGCGAGTACCTCGACGGCATGGACGCGGCCGAGCTACCGGGACTTCCGCAGCCTGACCCGCGCCCGCGGCGGGTGCTCGCCGCGCTGGGCCCGAAGCTGCTGGACCTGGCGGCCGAACGCGCCGACGGCGCCCACCCGTACTTCGTCCCGCCGGACCACACCGCGCTCGCCCGCGAACGGCTCGGCCCGGCCAAGTACCTCGCCGTCGAGCAGGCCGTGGTGCTCGACGCGGCACCCGAGGTGGCCCGGGAGCACGTCGGCCCGTACGTCCGGCAGGCCCCGCACCACCAGGCGAACCTGCGCCGCCTCGGCTTCACCGACGACGACCTCGCCGACGGCGGCAGCGACCGCCTGGTCGACGCCGTCGTGGCGACCGGCGAACAGGCGGCCGCCGACCGGATCCGGGCCCACCTCGACGCGGGCGCCGACCACGTCTGTGTCCAGGTCCTGGCCCGCACGGACGAGTCCTACCGCCGCTTGGCCGACCTGCTGCCCTGACCGGGGTAGGCTGGCGGGGCGCGGTTGAGGGCCGCGTCCCGTCCGCGGAAAGGGCCGAGCCCACCCCCGCAGTACCGCACCACCAGCTCCGCACCTTCTTCCTGCCCGGTGCCGGCGGACCACGGGCGACGAGGGAAGGAGGCACCATGGGCACGCTGCCCGCCAAACCCAGCCTGGACCAGCTGCGCAAGCGCGCGAAGGACCTCGCGCGCGCCGAAGCCGTGAAGCTGTCCGAAGCGCAGTTCCGGATCGCGCGGGAGCACGGTTTCCCGAGCTGGCCGAAGCTCCAGGCGTACGTCCGGCGCGTCACCGAGCACGGCGAAACCCTGCAGCACCCCTACCACCAGGACGTCGAGTACTACGCCGAGCGCGCGCTCGGCCTGCTCGCTTCGGCGGAGGACGAGACACCCGGCGCACGGGAGCCGTTCGAGCGCTGGGGTCAGCCGCTCACCCGGGACGGCGCCCGCGCGGTCGTCGCCCGGGAACACGGATTCGGTTCCTGGAAAGCACTTCGCGCGCATGTCACGTCCCTTGTGGACAGTGGCGAGCCATTCGCGCGGGCGTACCGGGCCGTCGAAGCCCGCGACCTCGACGCGCTCGAGCGGCTGCTCGGCGAGTTCCCCGGGCTCGTCACCGCCCGCGGCACCAACGGCAACGACCTGCTCGGCATGGCGGGCGCGACCTGCGACGAGCGCCTCTGCCGGATCCTCCTCGCCCACGGCGCGGACCCGGCCCGCGGCAACATCCACGGCTGGACACCCTTGCACCAGGCCGCGTACGGCAACCTGCCGCCGCTGCTCGACTTGCTGCTCGACGCGGGCGCGCCGGTCGACGTCTCCGCGCGCGGCGACGGCGGCACGCCCCTGGTCGTCGCCCTGTTCTGGGGTCACCGCGAAGCCGCGGAGAAACTGGCCCGGCACAGCCTCGCGCCGGGCAACCTGCGCGTCGCGGCCGGACTCGGCGACGCCGGGCTCCTCGGCGAACTGCTGACGCCGGGTCACCCGGCCGCCGGTGCCCACCGCGGCTTCTACCGCCCGCACAGCGGCTTCCCGCGGTGGCAGCCGACGGACGATCCCGCCGAAGTGAAGAACGAGGCCCTCTCGTGGGCGGCGCGGAACGACCGCGTCGAGGCGCTGCGCACCCTCGTCGCCCACGGCGCCGACCCGGACGCCGACGTCTACCGCGGCACGGCGCTGGCGTGGGCGGCGGCGCAGGGCAAGGTGCACGCCGTCCGGGCGCTCCTGGACCTCGGCGCCGACGTGAACCACCCGGGCACCTTCGGCGGCCCGAACCACGGCGAAGGCGCCACGGCCCTGCACCTGGCCGCGCAGTCGGGGCACCTCGACGTCATCCGCGCCCTCCTGGACGGCGGCGCCGACCGCGGCGCGCGTGACGGAATTTGGGACACGACCCCCGCGACCTGGGCGGAGGTGTGCGGGCAGCCGGCCGCCCTCGAGCTGCTGCGCTAGACAACCGGAGTCTGTAGTCCGTATCGTCCAAGACGGACTACAGACTCCGTTTTGTCTTCTGGGAGGACCCATGAGCACCCCGCGCGACGTCTTCACCGCGTTGTCCGACGGAATCAGCGAAGGCCGGTTCGGCGACCTCTCCGCGCTCTACGCCGAGGACACCGTCGTCGAGCACCCCCAGGCCGTGCCGCGGCCGACGCGGATCCGCGGCCGCGCGGCGGTCCACGAGCGGTTCACCGGAGCCCTGGCGGCGACGCTGCGGCTCGAGCGCAAGAACGTCGTCGTCCACGAAACGACCGACCCCGAGGTGATTGTCGCCGAATACGACTACGACGCCGAGTCGGTGGAGACCGGCCGCACCACAACGGCGGCGAACATCCAGGTGCTGCGCGTCCGCGACGGCCTGATCGTCCATTCCCGCGACTACCACGACTACCTGCGGCTCGCGGCGATCCGAGGCGGCGTCGACCAGCTCGCCCAGGCCTACGCGCAGGCGCCGCCGCGCGAGCTGTCGCCGGTCACCCCGGAGAGCGCGGGCACGGTTTTCGAGCGGCTGGTCCACGGCGTGGCGGGCGGCCGCTGGGACGAGCTGCCCGCGTTGTACGCCAAACCGACACACGTCACGCACCCGTTCCTGCCGGGCGCACCGGTGGTGCGAACCCGCGACGAGCTGCGCGAGCACTTCGCGGCGGGCAAGGCCCTGGATCCGCGCTTCACGGTCGCCGACGTCGTCATCCACCAGGGCACCGACCCGGAGGTCCTGATCGGCGAGTTCGCCTACCAGGGTGAGTACGCCAGCCGTCCGGTCCGGATCGCGAACATCTTCGCCATGCGCGTGCGCGACGGCCTGATCGCCGAATCCCGCGACTACGGCGACCACCTGGGCATCGCGGGCGACCTCGGCCGGATCCCCGAGCTGGCCGCGAAGCTGGCTTAGGCCTCCGCGAGGTCCTCGGGCAGGTCGAACTCGCCGTCGCGGACGCCCTTGACGAACGCGTCCCACTCCCCCGGCGTGAAGACGAGGATGACGCCGTCCGGCTTCGACGACTGCCGCATCGCGGTGTAGGTGACGCCGTCGGTGTGCTCGATGAACGCGTACTCGACGCAGTCGTCGAGGGTGACGCCCTCGGGCTCGGCCCGGATCCACTCGGCCTTGGTGAAGTCCAGGTGGTGCCGGATGTGCGCCTTGTCGTCGACCGGCTGCTCACTCATGTCACCAGCGTAGCGAGGCGGGCACCGAACGCACCGAAGGGGACGCCCGGTGCGGGCGTCCCCTTCGGGGTGTGTCGGAAAAAGCGTCAGGCGGTCTCGGTGATCGGCCGGTCCACCCACGACATCAGGTCGCGCAGCTTCTTGCCGGTCGCCTCGATCGGGTGCTGGTTGCCCTGCTCCTCGAGCTTGGTGAAGTTCGGCCGGCCGGCCTCGTCCTCGGCGACCCATTCGCGGGCGAACGTGCCGTCCTGGATCTCGCCGAGGATCTTCTTCATCTCCTCCTTGACCGCCGGCGAGATGACGCGCGGGCCGCGGGTCAGGTCGCCGTACTCGGCGGTGTCGGAGATCGAGTAGCGCTGGCGCGCGATGCCGCCCTCGTACATGAGGTCGACGATCAGCTTCAGCTCGTGCAGCACCTCGAAGTAGGCGATCTCCGGGGCGTAGCCCGCCTCGGTGAGCACCTCGAAACCGGTCTGCACCAGCGCGGACGCGCCACCGCAGAGCACGGCCTGCTCGCCGAAGAGGTCGGTCTCGGTCTCCTCGGTGAACGTCGTCTTGATGACACCGGCGCGGGCGCCACCGATGGCGGCCGCGTAGGAGAGCGCGAGCGCCTGGGCGTTGCCGGAGGCGTCCTGCTCCACGGCGATGAGCGCCGGGACGCCCTTGCCGTCGACGAACTGACGCCGGACCAGGTGGCCCGGGCCCTTCGGGGCGACCATCGCGACGTCGACGTTGGCTGGCGGCTTGATCAGGTCGTAGCGGATGTTGAAGCCGTGCCCGAAGAAGAGCGCGTCGCCGTCCTTGAGGTTCGGCGCGATGTCCTGCTCGTAGATGAAGCGCTGCTTGGTGTCCGGCGCCAGGATCATGATCAGGTCGGCCTCGGCAGACGCTTCGGCCGGGGTGAGCACGCGCAGGCCCTGCTCCTCGGCCTTCGCCCGCGACTTGGACCCCTCGGGCAGGCCGATGCGGACGTCGACGCCGGAGTCGCGCAGGCTCAGCGAGTGGGCGTGGCCCTGGCTGCCGTAGCCGATGACAGCGACCTTGCGCCCCTGGATGATCGAGAGGTCGGCGTCGTCGTCGTAGAAGATTTCCACTGCCATGGGGGTTACTGCTTCCTTTCCTGACTTACAAAGTTTCTAGCGCGGTGAGGTTGCGGTGATCGAGCGGGCGCCACGTCCCACCGCGACCATGCCGGACTGGACCAGCTCGCGGATGCCATAGGGCTCCAGCATCCGCAACAGGGCACCGATCTTGTCCGACGTCCCGGTCGCCTCGACGGTGAGCGCCTCCGGGGACACGTCCACCACCTTCGCACGGAAGAGCTGGACGGTTTCGAGGACCTGGCTGCGCACGGTGTTGTCGGCGCGAACCTTCACGAGCAGCAGTTCACGCTGCACGGCGGTCGACTGCTCCAGCTCGACGATCTTGATCACGTTGACCAGCTTGTTGAGCTGCTTCGTCACCTGTTCGAGCGGTAGCTCTTCCACGGCGACCACGATCGTCATGCGGGACACCTCGGGGTTTTCCGTGGGCCCGACGGCGAGGGACTCGATGTTGAACCCGCGGCGGGAGAACAGCCCCGACACGCGCGCGAGCACACCGGGCTTGTTCTCGACCAGGACACTCAGCGTGTGGACGCTCATCTCAGCGCTCACCTTCCGCGGCGGCGTCGGCCTGCTCGACCGAAACCTCGTCGTCGTCGAACAGCGGCCGGATGCCCCGGACCGCCATGATCTCGTCGTTGCCGGTGCCCGCGGCGACCATCGGCCACACCTGGGCATCCTTCCCCACGACGAAGTCGATCACGACGGGGCGGTCGTTGATCTCCATCGCGCGGCGGATGGTGGCGTCGACGTCTTCCTTGGTCTCGCAGCGCAGCCCGGCGCAGCCCAGCGCCTCGGCCAGCAGCACGAAGTCCGGGATGCGGTGCTTGTGCGTGCCGAGGTCGGTGTTGGAGTACCGCTCCGAGTAGAAGAGGTTCTGCCACTGCCGGACCATGCCCAGGTTGCCGTTGTTGATGACGGCGACCTTGATCGGCGCGCCTTCGATGGCGCAGGTGGCCAGCTCCTGGTTGGTCATCTGGAAGCAGCCGTCGCCGTCGATCGCCCACACCGGCGTGTCCGGGACGCCGAACTGCGCGCCCATCGCGGCGGGCACGGCGTAGCCCATGGTGCCGAGGCCGCCGGAGTTGATCCAGGTGCGCGGGTTCTCGTACTTGATGAACTGCGCGGCCCACATCTGGTGCTGGCCGACACCGGCGGCGTACACCGCGTCGGGGCCGACGAGCTCGCCGATCCGCTCGATGACGTACTGCGGCGACAGCGAACCGTCGTCCGGCCACTCGTAGCCGGCCGGGTAGGTCTTGCGCCAGTCGTCGGCCTGCGTCCACCAGTCGGCCAGGTCGGGCTGGCCGCCGTGGTCGAACTCCGTCTTCACGGCGGCGATCAGCTCGCCGATGATCTCCTTGCAGTCGCCCACGATCGGGACGTCGGCCTTGCGGTTCTTGGAGATCTCGGCCGGGTCGATGTCGGCGTGCACGACCGCGGCGTCCGGCGCGAAGGACGACAGCTGCCCGGTGACCCGGTCGTCGAACCGGGCGCCGAGCGCGATCAGCAGGTCGGCGCGCTGCATCGCGGCGACGGCGGCGACCGAGCCGTGCATGCCCGGCATGCCGAGGTGCTGCGGGTGCGAGTCGGGGAACGCGCCGCGCGCCATCAGCGTGGTGACGACCGGGATGTTGGTCAGCTCGGCCAGTTCCCGCAGCTGGTCGTGCGCGCCCGACTTGATGACGCCACCGCCGACGTAGAGCACCGGGCGCCGCGACTTCGCGATCAGCTTCGCGGCTTCGCGGACCTGCTTGCCGTGCGGGCGCAGCGTGGGGCGGTAGCCCGGCAGCCGCAGCTCCGTCGGCCAGGAGAACGAGGTCATCTCCTGCAGCACGTCCTTGGGGATGTCCACCAGGACCGGGCCGGGGCGGCCGGTCGCGGCCAGGTGGAACGCCTCGGCGATGGTCCGCGGGATGTCCGCGGGGTCGGTGACGAGGAAGTTGTGCTTGGTGATCGGCATGGTGATGCCGCAGATGTCGGCTTCCTGGAACGCGTCGGTGCCGATCAGCGCGCGGGACTGCTGGCCGGTGATGGCGACGACCGGGACGGAGTCCATGTTCGCGTCGGCGAGCGGGGTGACCAGGTTGGTCGCGCCCGGCCCCGACGTCGCCATGCAGACGCCGACCTTGCCGGTGGCCTGCGCGTAGCCGGTGGCCGCGTGGCCGGCGCCCTGTTCGTGACGGACCAGGACGTGGCGGACCTTCGTCGAGTCCAGCAGCGGGTCGTAGGCGGGCAGGATGGTGCCGCCCGGAATGCCGAAGACCACCTCGGCGCCGACCGCCTCGAGCGAGCGCACGAGGGACTGCGCGCCGGTGACGCGCACCGGGGTTCCCGCCGGCGGCGCCGGCTTCGGACGTGCTCCGGGAGCGCCGGGTGCCGGGCCCGGCTTCGTCGGATTTGTGGCACTGGTCATCGGTTCTGCCTCGTGGGTCTCGGTGTCACTCGTTCGGGTCGGTTTTGTGCGGTGGGGCGGGGAATCTCTTCCCTAGGGCAACAAAAAACCCTCGCCGACCGTAAGGTCGCACGAGGGTTCGCGCGTCGACGCAGCGGAAAGACTTCCCTAAGCGTCGACGCGCTTGGGAAGTACGAGGCCGGTCAGCGGTGTCACGGCGATGACGCTAGTCCGAAGGCCGCGCGGGTGTCAACTCTGCGGGACGACGTGTCCGCATCGTGGACGCGCGTCACACGCGCGCGACCCGCCTCCGGGCCGGTCCGCGCCGCGGTGCACCATTTCGGGGTGGCCGAAAAAGAGCAGGACGAGGGCCGGAAGGCCGTCTTCCGCGTCCCCCGCACGTCCTTCATGGCGATCGCCCTCCTGACGATCTGCGTGACGCCGATCGCGCTCGGGGAGATCCCGTACCTGCAGTGGCTCTACATCTTCCCGATCGCGCTCGCGGTGTTCGTCATCCGGACGCGCACGGTCGCGACGCGTTCGGGGCTGGCGGTCCGCACGATGTTCGGCCACCGCGACATCCCGTGGTCGGCGTTGAAGGGCCTCGCGATCACGAAGAAGGCACGCGTGCAGGCCGTGCTGAAGGACGACACGAAGGTGCCGCTGCCGACGGTCCGGACCCGGCACCTGCCGGTGCTGTCGCTGGTCAGTGAAGGGCTGATCGCGGATCCCAGCGGACTGCTGGACGCCGAGGACATCAAGCCCGGCGCAGCTGGGTCGGCACCTCAAGAGTAAATTGGTAGAACCAGTTTGCCCGGCCACCCTTTGACCTGGGAGTTCCCGTGCCGCCTCTCCGTTCCCGGACCACCACCCACGGCCGCAACGCGGCGGGCGCGCGCTCGCTCTGGCGCGCCACGGGCATGACCGACAGCGACTTCGGCAAGCCGATCGTGGCGATCGCCAACTCCTACACGCAGTTCGTGCCGGGCCACGTGCACTTGAAGGACCTCGGCGAGATCGTCGCGGACGCGGTCAAGGAAGCGGGCGGCGTCGCGCGCGAGTTCCACACGATCGCCGTCGACGACGGCATCGCGATGGGCCACTCCGGCATGCTCTACTCGCTGCCCTCGCGCGAGATCATCGCCGACTCGGTGGAGTACATGGTCAACGCGCACCAGGCCGACGCGCTGGTGTGCATTTCCAACTGCGACAAGATCACCCCGGGCATGCTCAACGCGGCGATGCGGCTGAACATCCCGGTGGTGTTCGTGTCGGGCGGGCCGATGGAGGCGGGCAAGGCGGTCGTCGTGGGCGGCGTCGCGCAGGCCCCGACGGACCTGATCACGGCGATCGCGGCGTCGGCGAGCACGGAGGTCGACGAGGACGGGCTCGCGATCGTCGAGCGCTCGGCGTGCCCGACGTGCGGGTCGTGCTCCGGCATGTTCACCGCGAACTCGATGAACTGCCTCACCGAAGCGCTGGGCCTTTCCCTGCCGGGCAACGGTTCGACGCTGGCGACGCACGCGGCGCGCCGCGCGTTGTTCGAGGAGGCCGGGCGCACGGTCGTCGAGCTGTGCCGCCGCTGGTACGAGGAGGACGACGCCTCGGTCCTGCCGCGCTCGATCGCGTCGAAGGCGGCGTTCGAGAACGCGATGGCGCTGGACATGGCCATGGGCGGTTCGACGAACACGGTGCTGCACATCCTGGCGGCGGCCCAGGAGGGCGAGATCGACTTCACGATCGCCGACATCGACGCGATCGGCCGCCGCGTGCCGTGCCTGTCGAAGGTGGCGCCGAACTCGGACTACCACATGGAGGACGTCCACCGGGCGGGCGGAATCCCGGCGATCCTGGGCGAGCTGCACCGCGGCGGGCTGCTGAACACGGACGTGTGGTCGGTGCACTCCCCCGATCTCGACTCTTGGCTTTCCGCCTGGGACATCCGGGCTTCGTCACCTTCCGAGGCTGCTCTCGAACTGTTCCACGCGGCACCGGGCGGCGTCCGCACGACGGAGGCGTTCTCGACTTCGAACCGCTGGTCTTCGCTGGACACCGACGCTTCCGGGGGCTGCATCCGCGACGTCGAGCACGCGTACACGAAGGACGGCGGCCTGGCGATCCTGCGCGGCAACTTGGCGGAGAACGGCGCGGTGATCAAGGCCGCGGGCATCGACGAGGACCTGTGGCACTTCGAGGGCCCGGCGCGGGTGCTGGAGAGCCAGGAGGAAGCGGTGTCGGCGATCTTGAAGAAGGAGATCCAGCCGGGCGAGGTCCTGGTGATCCGCTACGAAGGTCCGGCAGGCGGCCCGGGCATGCAGGAGATGCTGCACCCGACGGCATTCCTCAAGGGCTCGGGCCTGGGCAAGAAGTGCGCCTTGATCACGGACGGCCGCTTCTCGGGCGGCTCATCGGGCATTTCGGTGGGCCACATCTCCCCGGAGGCGGCGGCGGGCGGCTTGATCGGCCTGGTCGAGAACGGCGACCGCATCCTGCTGGACGTCCACGAGCGGCGGCTGGAGCTGTTGGTCGACGATGCGGTCCTGGCCGAGCGCCGGGCGAAGATGGAGGCGTCGGAGAGGCCGTGGCAGCCGAAGGAGCGCCAGCGCCCGGTGACGGCGGCCCTGCGCGCGTACGCCCGGATGGCCACGTCGGCCGACACCGGTGCGGTTCGCGACGTGAACAAGTAGTTCCCGCTTCAGCCGCGAAGGCCGTCCCGCTCCGGGGCGGCCTTTTCGGCGTCCAGGACCCCGCGCCGCTTGGGGGACCCCCGATTTCAACGTTACCGGCGGCCACCGACAGTTCCGGGCCCGCGAGCCGGAGTTGTCCACAGGCCCCGCCCTGGCCGCCGAGTTGTCCCCAGGCCCCAGCTCGCGAGTCCGGGATGCCCAGGCTCGGCCCCGCCGCAAGTTCCGGGCCGGGCCGAGCTTCGCCCAAACCAGCGCTTGAGGCCGAGCTTCCTCAGCCCCAGGACCGCCGCGCTACCTCGACCCCAGAACCACCACGCGAAGCCGACCGGCCTCAACCCCAGAACCCCCGCACGAAGCCGGCCGGCCTTAGCCCAGAACCCCCGCGTGAGGCCGAGTTGCCTCAGCCCAGACCCCGGTTCCCGAAGCCGAACTGTCCCAAGCCCGCCGCGGCCACCGAGCCGTCCCCGGAACCACCGCGCGAGCCCGAATCGCCCCGCCCAGACTCCCAGCCCGCCGGGGGGACCCCCGGTTTCAACGCTACCGGCGGCCACCGACAGTTCCGGACCCACGCACGGAAGTTGTCCACAGGCCCCGCCCGGCCGCCAAGTTGTCCCCAGCCGCCTACCGCGTCAAAACGATGACCACCACGGCAGCCGCCGCGGCCAGCAGCAGCGAAACCAGCCCCAACGGCAACGGCCGCTTCCGCCAGGGGGTGTTCCGCTCCAGCGAGATCGGCCCGGCCCCGGTGAACAGCAAGCTCAACGACGAAGCCGCGAGCAGCAGCTCGAACTCGAACCCCTGCCCCTGCTGCTCGAAGAACCCGCCGTGGAACTTCGCATACACAGCATTCGCCGCAACCCCGAGCAGCGCGGCCGCGGCCAGCGGCGTGAACAGTCCGACGACCACCAGCACCCCGCCGCCCAGCTCGGCGACGCCGGCGATCCACGACAGCAGCGTCGTCTGCTTGTGGTAGCCGAACGTCTCCAGCATCCGCGCGAACCCGCCGATGCCCGGCCCGCCGAACAGCCCGAACAGGTGCTGCAGGCCGTGCGCGCCCATGGTCACGCCGAGCGCCAGCCGCAGGATCAGCAGGCCGAAGCCCAGCCCGCCCTGGCGTGGCGTGTCGTCGGCCGTGTCGTCCTCGACGCCCGACAGGAGGCTGGTGGGCTGCTGCGAAAAGTCGTCTCCACTGCTCACGCGCGAAGGTTAGGGGATCCGCGACGGCCTGGCGAGCTCAGTACTCGCCGTGGACCAGGTTGTCCGGCAGCTCGCCCCCGGCGTACCGCGCGATTTCCGCCGCGGCCACGGCGTACGACCGGCCCCGCACCCCGCGCACAGCCCCGCCGACGTGCGGGGTCAGCAGCAGCCCCGGCACCGTCCACAGCGGGTGCCCGGCGGGCAGTGGCTCGGGGTCGGTGACGTCCAGCGCGGCCCGCAGCCTGCCCGTGGTCAATTCGGCGACAAGGGCATCGGTGACCACGACGGCGCCGCGCGCGACGTTCACCAGCACCGCGCCGTCGCGCATCTCCGCGAGGAACTCAGCGTCGACCATCCCGCGCGTGCGCGACGTCAGCGGCACCATCAGCACGACGACGTCGTGCAGGCCGAGCAGCGTGGGCAGCTCGCGCACGCCGTGCACGCCCTCGCGCGCGGTCATCCCGACCATCGTGCACCGCGCGTCGAACGGCTCCAGCCGTCGCCGCAGGTGCTGCCCGAGGTCGCCCGCCCCGACGATGAGCACGCGCTTCCCCTGCAGCGTGTCAGTGCTCTGCCGCTCCCAACGGCCCTCTCGCTGCCCTTCGGCGAACGTGTCCAGTTTCCGGTAGATCGACAGCAGCGCGGCGACGACCCATTCCGCGGTGCTCCCGCCGTGCGCGCCCCGGCACGTCGAGAGCAGGACGCCGTCGGGCACCTTGCCGACCCAGTCCTCGGCACCCGCGGACAGCAGCTGGATCAGCTTCAGGTTCGGCAGCGTGCGCCACAACTGCTCGCCCGGCGGGTGCTTGCCGGGGATGAGCACCTCGGCCTTCGCGGCCTCCGGCGGGACCGGCTCGCCCCACTGGTAGCGCACGGGCAGGACCCGCGGAACCTCGGCGAGCACGGACATGCCCTCGTCGTCGGGCACCAGCACGGTCAGCGTCATGATCTCCAACGTAATCCAGGAGTACTCACCCATGGTTCACGCACCGGGTCCTAGGCTGGGGGATCATGCGCACTCGGTACCGGTCGGCCCTGCTGGCGATCCTGGCCTGCGGCGTCCTGCTGCCCGCCGGGTGTGCCCGGTTCGACGACACGGCCGCGGGCCAGACGTTCAGCCCCGCGCCCGTGCCCAGCCCCGAGTCGCCGCCCGAGGTCCAGGGCCCCGGCGCGGACTCCGGCGGCGACGGCAAGCAGGCGCGGCCCGGCCAGTCGGCCACGCCCGTGCCGCCGCCGCAGGGCTGCAAGGACTTCGACTCGTCGGTGATCGCGACCTGCCTGGACACGGTCGCCGCGGTGGCCGGCCTGCCGGGCGACGGTTCCGCGCCGAGCGCGCTGGCGGGCGAGCGCAAGAGCGGCCGCGTGCTGCTCGCGACAGCGGGCAAGGACGCGACGGAGTTCGCGAAGCTCGACGTCCAAGCGGCCGGCGACGGCGGGCTCACGGGCCTCGCGGTCTCACCGTCGTACGTCGAGGACCAGCTCGTGTTCGCTTATGTGACCACGGCGACGGACAACCGCGTCGTGCGCTTCGCGAAGGGACAAGCCGCGAAGCCGGTGCTCACGGGCATCCCGAAGGGCGCGACCGGCAACCGCGGCACGATCAGCGTCGACAACCGCGGCGCCCTGCTCGTCGCGACCGGCGACGGCGGGAACCCGAACGCCGCCGCCGACCCGAACTCCCTCGCCGGGAAGGTCCTGCGGATCGACACGTCCGGCAAAGCCGCGGCGGGCAACCCGAACGGCTCCCTGGCGGTGGCCGCCGGGCTGCACGCGCCGGGCGGGCTGTGCGCGTCCGCCGACGGCGGCCGCGTCTGGGTCACCGACCGCCTCGCCGACAAGGACGCCCTCTACCGCGTGCAGGCCGGGCAGCCGCTGACGACGCCGGCGTGGACGTGGCCGGACAAACCGGGTGTCGCCGGGTGCGCCGACTTCATCGACGCGAACGGTTCGGTGACGGTCGGGACATCCCTGGCCGGAAATCTGCAGAGCCTGCCGGTGACGGCGGAGGGCGCGGTCAGCGGCAAGCCGACGGTCAGCCTCGACGGCAAGACCGGCAAGCCGCCGGTGACCTACGGGCGGCTCGCCGGGATGAGCATGATCAACCCGCAGCTCGCGGTCGCCGGCACGGTCAACAAGGACGGCGGCTCCCCGGTGTCGAGCGACGACCGCGTCGTGCTGATCACGCCGTCCACGTCCGGCGGCGGCAACGGCAAGGATTAGGACAGCGGCTTGAGTTCGACGCGGCGCCCTTCCGCCGACGACGTCAACCCGGCCTCGGCCAGCTGCAGCCCACGGGCGGCCGAGAAGAAGTCGTAGCGGTGTGGCCGTCCGGCGACCACGTCCCGGACGAACTCCTCCCACTGCGCCTTGAATCCGTTGTCGAACTCGGCGTTGTCCGGCACCTCCTGCCACTGGTCCCGGAAGGGCTCGGTCGCGGGCAGGTCCGGGTTCCACACGGGCTTCGGCGTCGCCGAGCGGTGCTGGACGCGGCAGCGGCGCAACCCGGCGACGGCGCTGCCTTCGGTGCCGTCGACCTGGAACTCGACCAGTTCGTCGCGGAAAACGCGCGTGGACCAGGACGAGTTGATCTGCGCGACGATCCCCGATTCCAGCTCGAAGATGCCGTACGCGGCGTCGTCCGCGGTCGCCGCGTAGGCGTCTCCCTTTTCGTCCCACCGGCGCGGGATGTGCGTCACGGCCTTCGCCGTCACCGCCGACACGCGGCCGAAGAGGTTCTCGAGGACGTAGTTCCAGTGGCAGAACATGTCGAGGACGATGCCGCCGCCGTCCTCGGCGCGGTAGTTCCAGCTCGGGCGCTGCGCCTCCTGCCAGTCGCCCTCGAAGACCCAGTAACCGAACTCGCCGCGCACCGAGAGGATTCGTCCGAAGAACCCACCTTCGACCAGCCGCTGGAGTTTCCGGAGGCCGGGCAGGAACAGCTTGTCGTGCACGACGCCGTGGCAGATCCCGGCGTCGCGCGCGAGCCCGGCGAGCTCGAGCGCCGACGGCAGCGTCTCGGCGAGGGGTTTCTCGGCGTAGACGTGCTTGCCCGCGGCGAGCGCCGCCCGCACGGCCGGTTCCCGCGCCGACGTCAGCTGCGCGTCGAAGTAGATCTGGACGTCGGCCAGCGCCGAGTCGACGTCGGTGGTCCAGGCGGTCAGCCCGTGCCGGTCGGCGAGGTCCTTGAGCTTCGCGGCGTTGCGCCCGGCGAGGACGGGTTCGAGCTGCACGCGACGGCCGTCGGGCAGCTCGACGCCGCCCTGTTCGCGGATGGCCAGCACCGACCGGAGCAGGTGCTGCCGGTACCCCATCCGGCCGGTGACCCCGTTGAGCAGCACTCCGAGACTGGTCTGGTTCATCGGTGACCTTCCTGGTCGTCGACTCGTCCTGCTATGTCGTATTCCGCGCGACGGCCGCACATGCCGAAGCCGTCGGGATTGGACGGAGTCGCGACGCGCACCCCGGCGTGCTCGAGGTGGCGCCCGTCCCCGACGGCGAGGGCTTTGAGGTGCACGCCAGTCAGCTCGGCGGCCTTCAGGGCACCGGCCTCCCAGCGCGGCACCCAGTCTCCGATTTTCGGCGAAACGAGCGCGACGGCCGCGCGGTGGAACGCCCTCAGCGGTTCCGGATCGCCGTCCCGCAGGGCCTCCCGCAGCGGGAGATAGCCACGAATCGCCAGGTCACGACGTCGCCGGGCGGCGTGCTCGTTTTTCGGCAACGCGGCGGCCTCGGCATACGCGCTCGCGTCGGCGAGGACGTCTGTCGGAAAAGTGAACACGGCGTCCCCGGCCTCGGGCAGCCCGCTGTTCTGCATGAGGACGGTGACGCGCAGGCTGCCGCCCTGCACCATCCGGTGGACGGTCCCGGGCGCGAACCACGCGATGACCCCGGCTTCGAGCGGCGTCTCGACGTAGCCGCCGACGCTCAACGTCTGGACGGCGCCGTGTCCGCCGGTGACGACATAGGCCTCGGTGCAGGCGAGATGCAGGTGCGGGCTGCCCCCGCGGACGCCGTCTTCGGCCGCCCAGTCGTAGGCCCGCAGGTGCGAGACGCCGATGCCGCCCGGAAGCGCGAAATCGTCCATGCCGTGCCTCTCAGAATCCGTGGGTGGCGAGATAGCGCGACACCCGGCCGCGGTCCCAGGCCCCATCGGCGACGACGACCCGGTACCGGTAGCGGAACGTCTCCCCCGGCGGCAGGGCGAACTCCTCGAAGAAGGCCCACGAGAAGGCGACTATGGGCGTGTCGTTCGATCGGACAAACCAGTGCGACTCGTGGATGGCCGTGTCGTTTTCGGGGGCATGGGCGAAGACGAGCGTCGAGTGCGCGTCGACGTCGTCGTGTTCGCCGACAAAGGCCAGCCACGGCGCCCGCGCGCCCATCATGGCGTCACCGCCGAGGTCACCGGGCCCGAAGACGCGGCCGCCACCGAAGTCACGCGGGCCGCGCCAGTGCAGCCCGGTGTACCCGGCGTTCTCCCGCCCGGCCGTGGTCGGGCTGCCGAACACGAGCGGGACGTCGCGGACGTTCGTCAGCTCGATCGCCCAGTCGATGGCCCAGGCCCCTTCGTCGGGCTCGACCGAGTGAACGACGATGTCGCGTCGCTCCCGCGCCCACGCGTCACCGCCGTTGGCGACCCATGTCAGATTTTCGGAGAAGGCGAGCCGGCCCTGGTCGACGGCGAAGTTTTCGAACCGCTCGTGCCGCATGGAACCGATGCGGTCGGGCAGGTCCTGGTACCAGTGGCCGGGGACGTAGGTGTGCCCGCCCCAGAAGTTCTGGCCGGACAGGTGGCTCGACGTCATCTGCAGGCCCTTGTGCCAGCGGTGGTCGGAGGGCCGGTAGCCGCTGACGCGCCGGCCGCGGAGGGTGCGCAGCGGGTGGGTGTAGGGCTTGCGCGATTCGTAGGCGACGGGGTCGGGTTTGTAGACATAGGACATCAGCTGGACCCCACCGGCCTCGACGGCGACGTGGTCACCATGCCGATGGGTAACGGTGATGGGCGCGCTCACCGCACTGCTCCCGCAGGGGTGCCGGCCATGGACCGGTAGAAGACATCGCCAGGCCCGATCTCCCCGCGGCGAACCCCGAGCCCGGTGGCGGCGGCCTTGTACAAAGAAGCGACAAACTCGAGAACACGCCGCCCATCAGCCCCGCTGCAAGGAGGCCGCGCCCCCGCCCGCCAGGCGGCGAGGACGGGCGTCAACGCGGCGGCGTGCGAGCTGCCGACGTCCTCAGCTGTCGCCCGCCAGCGAGCATCATCGCTGGTCAGGGGCGACGCGGGGGTGTATGTCCAATTTTCGGCAACGTAGCCGTAGAGGTGCGTGAGCTCGACGGTGACCCGTTCGCAGTCGATCCGGATCCGGCTCACTTCGTCCGGCGAGAGGACACTGTTAACGACGGTCGCCAGCGCCCCGGACTCGAACCGGACGAGCGCGGTGGAGACGTCCTCGGTTTCGACGTTGTGCACGAGCCGCGCGGTCATCGCGCGCACTTCGTCCCATTCGCCGAGCAGGTGGAGCAGCAGGTCCATCTGGTGGATGCCGTGCCCCAGGGCGGGGCCGCCGCCCTCGGTGTCCCACCGCCCGCGCCACGGGACGGAGTAGTAGGCGGCATCGCGGTACCAGGTCGTCTGGCAGTGCGCGACGAGCGGGCGCCCGAGCTCACCAGCGGCGAGTAGGCCCCGAAAGTGCGCGGCGGACGAGCCGGACCGCTGTTGGTAGACGAAAGAGACATAGGGACCACCGTCGCGTTCGGCGGCGGCGATCTCGTCGTACTCGGCCAGAGACCGGCATGGCGGTTTTTCGCACCAAACCCAGGCCCCGGCCGCGAGCACGGCTTTGGTCTGCTCGACGTGCAGCCCCGGCGGCGTGCAGATCGAGACGAGATCGGGTTCCTGCTCGGCGAGCAGAGTGCCGAGATCGAGGTAGGGCTTGGCGTGGTCGGTGTGTGCACAAAAAGCGACAGCCCGAGCTTCATCGACGTCGGCGACGGCCACGAGATCGACATCGTCGCGGTGAGCCAGGTAGGCGGCCCGATGGCTGTCGGCAATGGCCCCAGCCCCGACG
This sequence comes from Amycolatopsis nalaikhensis, assembly GCF_030264295.1. Taxonomy (GTDB): domain Bacteria; phylum Actinomycetota; class Actinomycetes; order Mycobacteriales; family Pseudonocardiaceae; genus Amycolatopsis; species Amycolatopsis nalaikhensis. Next base: position 507,713 of record NZ_CP127173.1, read on the forward strand.
ACGGCAACCCGCAAGCGTGCTCGAAGAGCCGACACCCGACCTCCTTCTCGCCCATCGCCCCCGGTGCGGCGCCCTGCGGTTCTCCAGGTCCTCCGTCTCGCCGCGATCCCTTCCCACGTCAGCAACATCTCTGCCGCCACGAGTTCGACCGACCGCTCTCGCGCCTCGTCCGTGCAATCGTCACGCGCTTCCGACCGTCTCAGAAAGCGCTTTCTCGCGCAACGCCCGCAGTCGCTGTCAACGTTGTCAGGCCAGGCGTCACCCGCCCGGCAGGCAGTCAGCGGTTCTTGCTGCGCAGCTGACGTTTCCGCGGCTGCTTGCTCTCTGCACGCGCGGCCCGGATGTCCAGAAAGGCAGCCACGCCCGAGAGGAGCGCGGCGAAGAGCCCGAGGAACCGCCCGAAGCCGGGAAGGATGCCGATCCCGGCGGCCTCGAAGATGCCGCGCTGGTCGGCGTCGAACTCCCAGTCGAGGGTGAACCAGCCGAGCACCATCAGCAGCAGCGACGCCGCGGCGACCACCAGCCACAGGTGCGGCAGGCCGCTGACCCGCGCGGTGCGGATTCTCCCGAAAACGACCACGACGAGCCCGGCCAGCAACAACGGCAGCGGCGGGCACCAGGCGAAGAAGCTCGAGTGCCAAGCGTCGCGGACGACGTCGCTGTGCGGCAGCTGCGACAAGATGTTTTCGATGTCCGGTTTGCTGGCGCGCAGGATCGTCCACGGCAGGAACGTCGAACCCAGCGCGAGCAGCCCGGCCACCAGGCCGAGCCACTCGCGCCAGGTGACGCTCTTGACGGAGAACGGCTGTGTCATGAAAACGGTCAGGAACCCACGCGCTCGATGATCAGCTCGCGGACCCGCTTGGCATCGGCCTGCCCCTTGGTCGCCTTCATGACCGCACCGACGATCGCGCCCGCCGCGGCGACCTTGCCGCCGCGGATCTTGTCCGCGACGTCCGGTTGCGCCGCCAGGGCCTCGTCGATCGCCGCGAGCAGGGCCGAGTCGTCCGAGACGACCTTCAGCCCGCGCTTATCGACGACGTCACGCGGCTCGCCCTCGCCGGCGAGGACGCCCTGGACGACCTCCTTGGCCAGCTTGTTCGTCAGCTCGCCGGACGACACCAGCCCGATGACCTCGGCCACCTGCTTCGGCGTGATCGGCAGGTCGGCCAGCTCGACCTCGCGGGCGTTCGCCTCCTGGGCCAGGGTGTTGACCCACCAGCCACGGGCCTCGTCCGGCGACGCGCCGGCCTCGACCGTCGCCGCGACGAGGTCCACGGCGCCGACGTTCAGCAGGTCACGCAGGGCTTCGTCGGAAAGCGACCACTCCGTCTGGATCCGCTTCCGTCGCTCGGACGGCAGCTCCGGCAGCGTGCCGCGCAGTTCGTCGACCCACTCGCGCGAGGGCGCGATCGGGACCAGGTCGGGCTCCGGGAAGTACCGGTAGTCCTCGGCGGTCTCCTTCGTCCGGCCCGACGACGTGGTGCCGTCGGCCTCCTGGAAGTGCCGCGTCTCCTGCTTGATCGAACCGCCCTCGGCGAGGATCGCCGCCTGGCGCGTCATCTCGTAGCGCACCGCGCGCTCGACGCTGCGCAGCGAGTTGACGTTCTTCGTCTCGGTGCGTGTCCCGAATTCGGTCGCGTCCTTCGCCATCAGCGAAACGTTCGCGTCGCAGCGAAGCGAGCCCTGGTCCATGCGGACGTCGGACACGTCGAGCGCGCGAAGCAGGTCCCGCAACGCCGTCACGTAGGCGCGCGCGACCTCGGGAGCCCGCTCGCCGGTGCCCTCGATCGGCTTGGTCACGATTTCGATCAACGGCACGCCGGCGCGGTTATAGTCGAGCAGCGAGTGCTCGGCGCCGTGGATCCGGCCGGTGGCGCCACCGACGTGCAGCGACTTGCCCGTGTCCTCCTCCATGTGCGCGCGCTCGATCTCCACGCGCACGACCTCGCCGTCGTCGAGCGTGACGTCGAGGTAGCCGTTGAAGGCGATCGGCTCGTCGTACTGCGACGTCTGGAAGTTCTTCGGCATGTCCGGGTAGAAGTAGTTCTTCCGGGCGAACCGGCACCACTCGGCGATCTCGCAGTTCAGCGCCAGGCCGATCCGGATCGCGCCCTCGACGGCCTTGCCGTTGACGACCGGCAGCGCGCCGGGCAGGCCGAGGCACGTCGGGCAGACCTTCGTGTTCGGCTCGCCGCCGAACTCGTTCGGGCAGCCGCAGAACATCTTCGTCTTCGTGTTCAGCTCGACGTGCACTTCGAGCCCGAGCACCGGGTTGAAGCGCTCGATGACGTCGGCGTAGTCCATCAACTCGGCCACGGCAGTCACTTCGTTCCTCCCAGCTCCGGGACCTTGTGGATGAGCGCCCCGCCGGCAGCGGCGTCGCGAGCGGCCTCGTAGGCGGCGCCGACCCGGTAGAGCCGGTCGTCGGCGAGCGCCGGGGCCATGATCTGCAGCCCGACCGGCAGGCCGTCCTCGTCGGACAGCCCGCTCGGCACGCTCATCGCGGCGTTGCCGGCCAGGTTCGACGGGATCGTGCACAGGTCGGCGAGGTACATCGCCATCGGGTCGTCGACGCGCTCGCCGATCTTGAACGCCGTGGTCGGCGTCGTGGGCGAAACGAGGACATCGACCTTCTCGAACGCGGCGTCGAAGTCACGCGTGATCAGCGTGCGCACCTTCTGCGCCGAGCCGTAGTAGGCGTCGTAGTAGCCGGACGACAACGCGTAGGTGCCCAGCATGATGCGCCGCTTGACCTCGGCGCCGAAGCCCTTCTCACGCGTGAGCGACATGACCTCTTCGGCGCTGTGCGTGCCGTCGTCGGCGACGCGCAGGCCGTAGCGCATGGCGTCGAACCGGGCGAGGTTCGACGAGCACTCGCTCGGCGCGATCAGGTAGTACGCGGGCAGCGCGTAGACGAAATTCGGACACGAGACCTCGACGACCTCGGCGCCCAGCGCGCGCAGCTGCTCGACCGCGGCCTGGAACGACCGCTCGACCCCGGCCTGGTAGCCCTCCCCGGCGAACTCCTTCACGACGCCGACCTTGACGCCCTTGAGGTCACCGGTCATGCCCTGGCGGGCGGCGGCGACCACCGGCGGCACCGGCGCGTCGATGGACGTCGAGTCCAGCGGGTCGTGCCCGGCGATGACCTCGTGGAGCAGGGCGGCGTCGAGCACCGTCCGGGCGCACGGCCCGGCCTGGTCGAGCGAGGACGAAAAAGCGACAAGCCCGTAGCGCGACACCCCGCCGTAGGTCGGCTTCACGCCGACGGTGCCGGTGACGGCACCCGGCTGCCGGATCGACCCGCCGGTGTCGGTGCCGATGGCGATGGCCGCTTCGAACGCCGCGATCGACGCCGAAGAGCCACCACCCGACCCGCCCGGGATGCGGGCGTGGTCCCACGGGTTGTGCGTCGGGCCGTACGCCGAGTTCTCGGTCGACGAGCCCATGGCGAACTCGTCCATGTTCGTTTTGCCGAGAATCACGACACCGGCCTCGCGCAGCTTGCGCGTCACCGTCGCGTCGTACGGCGGGATCCAGCCTTCGAGCGTCTTCGAACCGCAGGTCGTCGGCACACCCTCGGTGGTCAGGACGTCCTTGAGCGCGAGCGGCACGCCGGCCAGCGGCGACGCGGGCGCCTTGCCGTCGGCGATGCCCTCGTCGACCTTCTTGGCCGCGGCCAGCGCGCCCTCGGTGTCGACGTGCAGGAACGCGTGGATGTGGTCGTCGACCTCGGCGATCCGGTCCAGGTGGGCCTGGGTGACCTCGACCGCGGACACCTCGCGCGAGTGGATCTTCTCCGCCAGCTCCGCGGCGGTCAGCTTGATGAGCTCGGTCACTGCTCTTCCCCCAGGATCCGCGGCACCCGGAAACGCCCGTCTTCGGCGGCCGGCGCCCCGGCCAGCGCCTGCTGCTGCGTGAGCCCGGGACGGACGACGTCCTGCCGGAAGACGTTCGTCAGCGGCACGGCGTGCGAGGTGGGCGGCACGTCGTCGGCGGCGACCTCGCTCACCTTGGCCACCGAGTCCAGGATCTGGTCGAGCTGGCCGGCGAAGACGTCGATTTCGTCGTCGGTCACGGCCAGCCTGGCCAGCTTCGCGAGGTGCGCGACCTCGTCTCGGGAAATGTTGGGCACGCGGGTGACTCCCGGGTTGTGCTGTGCGGGTTGTCTCGGAAGCTGCAAGTCTATGGTGACGGCGCGGGCGGACTCGACTGGGTTACGCCCGGCGCAGGCCGGGTGCCGTCCGGCGACGCTCGCATCCCGCCCGGCGGACAGCAGGTCCCGCGAGCCGGGTGGGTCTGTCACAATCGGCGACCGGCATCGAGCGTCCCACGGCAAGGCTGGGACGCCAGAGGTGAGAGGGGCGCGTGGTGTCGTTCCTGATCCGGGTCCTCCTTCCGGACAGCCCGGGGACCCTCGGCGCGGTCGCCACGGCGCTCGGCACGGTAGGCGCCGACATCCTCAGCGTGGACGTCGTCGAACGCGGTGGCGGCGTCGCCGTCGACGACCTGGTGGTCGAGCTGCCGTCGGGCCGCCTGCCCGACGCGCTGATCACGGCGGCGGAGAGCGTCGAAGGCGTCGAAGTGGACGCGGTCCGGCCGTACGCGGGCGTCCTGGACACGCACCGTGAGCTTCGAACTCGTCGAAGAAATCGCCGCGCAGCCGAAGTCGGGCCTCGACATCCTGGCCGAGGGCGTCCCCCGCATCGTGCGCGCCGGCTGGGCGATGATCGTCGAACACGCCGAAACCGGCGCCGTCCGGCTGGCTTCCTCCAGCGCGGCGCCCGAGACGCCGATCACGGACCTGCCCTGGCTGCCGCTCGAGCGCGCGACGGTCCTCGACAGCGAAGAAGCCTGGATCCCGGAGACGTGGAAGGACTCGGCACCGAACTGGCGGCCACGCCGCTCGGCAAGCCGGGCAAGGCACTGCTCGTCGCCCGCCCGGGCGGGCCGAACTTCCGCGCCGCCGAGGTCGCCCGGCTCGCGCACCTCGCGGGCATCGTCGCGGTCGTGCTCGACGGCTAGAAGCCTCGTGTCGGGAAAAGGGACACGCCCGCGTGGGGCGTGTCCCTTTTTCGACGAACGCCAGGTCAGACGTCGATTTGGTAGGCGATCAGGCTGATGTGCGGGAACGGCCGCCAGTCCCGCTCGGCCAGACGCGCGAACCCGAGACGCTCGTAGAGCCGATGGGCGCTGCGCATCCCGTCGAGGCTGCTCAGCACGACCTTGCCGATGCCCAAGGCCCGCGCCCGATCGAGGACGGCCCGCGTCAGCGCTTCGCCGATGCCGCGCCCTCGAGCCGACGGCGCCACCGCGAGCATCCGGAACTCCAGCTCGCCGGGACGCGAGATTTCGGCGTAGGGCGACCCGGGCAGCACGACGGTCACCGTGCCGAGCACCTCACCCGTGTCGTCCACGGCGACAAGCACCTCGGCCTCCTCGGCCCGCCGCGCGATGTCGCGTAATTGCGCGTCATACCCGACGTCACCGGCCAGGTGACCATCGACGTCATAAGCCAGCACCGTGACCTCGCCCGCCGCGGCGTACTCCTCCGGCCGCGGCGGCCGGATCTCGACATCAACCATCCGAACCCCCAGTCTCTTCTTCGGCGGTCTCGTCGCCGGCGGGCAGCGCCACCTCCCGCGCCGCATCAGGGCCCCGCTCCAGCAGGACGCGGAAACCGGCTTCGTCCAGCACCGGCACCTTCAGCTGCACCGCCTTGTCGTATTTCGAACCAGGCGAGTCACCGACGACGACGAACGCGGTCTTCTTCGACACCGACCCGGCGGCCTTGCCGCCGCGAGCCATGATGACCTCCTTGGCCTCGTCGCGGGAGAACCCGTCGAGCGAGCCCGTCACCACGATCGACAAGCCTTCGAGGTTGCGCGGGATCGACTCATCGCGTTCCTCTTCCATCCGCACGCCGGCACGTCGCCATTTTTCGACGATCTCCCGGTGCCAGCCGACCTCGAACCACTCCCGCGTCGCGCGCGCGATGGTCGGGCCGACGCCGTCGACGTCCGCCAGCTCCTCTTCGGTCGCCTGCTCAATCCGCTCGATCGACCCGAACTCGCGCGCCAGCGCCTGGGCGGCGGTCGGCCCCACGTGCCGGATCGACAGCGCGACCAGCACCTTCCACAACGGCCGGTCCTTCGCGGCGTCCAGGTTGGCGAGCAGCTTTCGCGCGTTCGCCGACAACTCGCCCGCCTTGGTCCGGAACAGCTCGACCTCGGCGAGGCTGTCTTCGGTCAAATCGAAGACATCGCCTTCGTCGGCGACCACGCGCGCGTCGAGCAGCGCCACCGCCGCCTCGTACCCGAGGACCTCGATGTCGAAGGCGCCGCGCCCCGCCAGGTGGAAGAGCCGCTCCCGCAGCTGCGCCGGGCAGAACCGCGTGTTCGGGCAGCGGATGTCCTTGTCGCCTTCCTTCTCGTAGGCGAGCAAGGTGCCGCATTCCGGGCAGTGGGTGGGCATGACGAACTCGCGCTCGTCGCCCGTGCGCGCGTCGACCACCGGCCCGAGGACCTCGGGGATGACGTCACCGGCCTTCCGGATGACGATCCGGTCGCCGATCAGCACACCCTTGCGCTTGACCTCCTCCTGGTTGTGGAGCGTTGCCCTGGCCACGGTCGACCCCGCGACCTTGACCGGCTCGGTGACCGCGAACGGCGTCACCCGTCCGGTGCGGCCGACACCGACCTGGATGTCGAGCAGGGTGGTGATGGCCTCTTCCGGCGGGTACTTGTACGCGATCGCCCACCGCGGCGCGCGTGACGTCGTGCCCAGCCGCCGCTGCAACGCGACCTCGTCGACTTTGATGACCACGCCGTCGATCTCGTGCTCGGCATCGTGCCGGTGCTCACCCCAGTACGCGATGTGCGCGGTTAGCTCCTCGGCCGACGTCAGGACCTTGCTGTGCGGAGACACCGGGAGGCCCCACGCGGCCAGCGCCTCGTAGGCCTCCGATTGGCGCTGCGGCTCGAAGCCCTCGCGCTTGCCGAGCCCGTGGCAGATCAGCCGCAGCCGTCGTTCGCGGGTGATCTTCGGGTCCTTCTGCCGCAGCGAACCAGCCGCGGTGTTGCGCGGGTTCGCGTACGGCGGCTTGCCCGCTTCGACCATCTTCGCGTTCAGCTCGAGGAAGTCCTCGACGCGGAAGTAGACCTCGCCACGCACCTCGACCAGCGCGGGCACCGGGAACCGGTCGGTGCCGGTGAGCTTCTCGGGTACCTGGTCGAGCGTGCGGACGTTCAGCGTGACGTCCTCGCCGGTCCGGCCGTCACCCCGAGTGAGAGCGCGCGTGAGCTGTCCGTTTTCGTACAGCAGGTTGATCGCCAGGCCGTCGATCTTCAGCTCGGCGAGGAACTCGGTGCGCCCGACCTCTTTTTCGACACGCTCGAACCAGGCCAGGAACTCGTCGGTGTCGAAGACGTTGTCGAGGCTGAGCATGCGCTCGAGGTGGTCGTACGCGGTGAACTCGGTCGAGAACGTGCCGCCCACACGCTGGGTCGGCGACTCCGGCGTGACCAGCGCCGGGTGTTCGTCTTCGATCCGCTGCAGTTCGCCGAGCAGCTCGTCGAACTGCCCGTCGGAGATGATCGGCGAGTCCAGGACGTAGTAGCGGAACTGGTGGTCGCGCAGTTCCTCGGCGAGCGCGCCGTGCCGCTCGCGCACGTCGGCCGGGACGTCGGTGACGTCCTCGGCGGCCACCGGTGCGGCGACCGCCGCGACCTGGTCCTGGGGGAGTTCGGTGCTGCTCACGGGTGGTAACCCTAGTCGGGGGCACCGACATTTTCGTGCCCGCCGGCGTCCAGTCCGCGGACCAGTTCACGGAACTCCAGAAGGGTGATCGCCTCGGCCGGTTCGACCGCCGCGGTCTCCACGCGCCGTAGTCGTTCGGCGGCGAGCCGTTCACCCAATGTCGCGTCGAGCGGCAGGAACGTCATGGTCTGCCGGGTGGCGTCGTCGAGCTCACCGAAGCCGGGGTGGAAGACGGCGACGTCGACGACGTGCTCGGTTTCGTCGACTTGCGCGACAACGCGGATGTCGGCCAGCGAGATCCGGTGCTCGCCGAGGTTCACCGTGACCTCGGTCGGATCGGGCACCGGCGGAACCGAGTCGTGGTACTCCCAGATCGCGTCGTCGGGCGGCGCGGTGGCGCGCCACGCGTCCGTGAACGGCCGCACCTCCGGGTCCTCCTGCCCGGTGACGACCAGGGCGTAGATCGACTGCCGTCCCCGTTCGAGCGAAAAGTGCAAACGCGGGTGCAGCGCCTCGACGAGCTGGCAGAGCTCGTGCTCGACCCGGTGCGGCTCACCCTCGCCGAGTGCCGCGCTGACCATCGGCAGCAGGTCGAACCAGCCGACCCAGAACGCCTCCGCGGCCGCCGCCGGGTCGTCCGGCACGTGCTGCTCGGGCCACGCGGTGCGCGGGTCGGGCGGGTCGGTGTCGGTGTTCTTGCGGCGGAACAGGCGCATGGATCCTCGTTTGGTCGGCTTTCCCGACACGCTACTTGCCGGGCGCGGTCGACGTCGCCGGATTCGGTCACCAGCCCTCGGGCGGCTCCACGAAGGCCTTGCCGAGGTCGCGCGACAGCGAGAGGGCGCGGCGCATCCAGTCCGGCGTCGCACCGGCGAGTCCGCACGCGGGGGTCGGCACGGCGCGTTCGGCGAGGATGGCGCGGTTGAAGCCGAGCCGGTCGGCCAGCCGGAACGCCGGTTCGCCGACGTCCTTCAGGCTGGGCGGGGACGCGGGTGCCGTCGACGGGACCGCGCCGAGGAACAGCGTCGCGCCGCCGTCCCAGACCTCGCCGATCTCGTCGAGGAACTCGGCGGACGCGCCGTCGAGCGCGTTGAGGTCGAAGGCGAGGGCGTCCGCGCCGGCCTTGCGCAGGAGACCGAGCGGCGGTTTGGCGGCGCAGCAGTGCAGGATCACCGGTTGTTCCGTGATCGCCCGCGCGCCCTCGATCACCGTGGTGAGTAGGTCACGGGCCTCGGGTTCCGGCACGGCCGGGACGCTCCCGTATCCCGACGGCGTCGACAGCCCGCCGGCCAAGACCGCGGGCAGCGACGGCTCGTCGAACTGGACGACCACCGGCGCCCCGGTCCGGGCCCGCACTTCGGCGACGTGCCCGGCGAGGCCGTCCAGCAGCGACGACGTGAAGTCGCGCAGCGCACCGCGGTCGGTGAGCACGCGGTGGCCGCGGGGCAGCTCGATGCCGGCGCCGAGCGTCCACGGCCCGGCCAGCTGGATCTTGAAGACCGGCGGCGTGGCACCCGCCTTCTCGCGCGCTTCCTGCACGGCGTCGAGGTCCCAGCGGAGGAGGTCGACGGCCCGGCGGTGGTCGTGCCCGGGCCGGGCCGCGACCCGGTAGCCGCTCGGCACGACGTCGACGGCCAGGTCCACCAGTACCGCGGCGGTCCGGCCGAGCATGTCCGCCCCGACGCCACGAGCCGGCAGCTCGGGCAGGTGCGGGAAGTCGGGCAGCTCGCCGAACACGACCGCCGCGGCCTCCGCGGGGTCCGTGCCCGGCATCGAACCGATCGCCGTCGCGGCACCGCTGGGCCAAAGTCGCTCGTTCACGACCACCGATTCTGGTCGACCACCCGCCGACGACGCCGGGCGGGCCACCCCAGTGGAGTGGTGGAATGCCGACATTCGCCGCATTTCCTTGCAACGGCACCACGAGCGGGTCCGCGCGGATAGGCTGACCGGCCATGACGAGCTCGCCGCCGCAACCGGGCTGGTACCCCGACGCGCGGGACCCGCGCCTGCACCGCTGGTGGGACGGCCACGCCTGGACCGCCAACACCCGACCGGCCCAGCAGGTGCCGCCACCGAGCGACTCGGCCCCGATCGAGCTGGACATCGAGCGCGGCCACGATCCGGCGCGGATCCAGGCCCAGGTCGGCCGCGCGACCCGCGGCCGCGGCGGCGCGCACGGCGGAGGCGGGACGCTGTTCACCGAGCCCGTCCTGGTGGTCAACCAGCGCGCCAAGCTGATCGAGATGGCCAACGAGTTCGGCGTCTTCGACCAGCACGGCAACCGGCTCGGCGGCGTCGTCCAGGTCGGCCAGAGCGCGCTGAAGAAGGCGATCCGGCTGCTGACCAACTACGACCAGTTCCTGACCCACAAGTTCGAGGTCCGCGACGCGAACCACAGCACGGTGCTCAAGGTGACGCGGCCGGCCAAGGTGTTCAAGTCGCGCTTCCTCGTGACGAGGGCGGACGAGACACCGATCGGCGAGATCGTCCAGGAGAACGTCTTCGGCAAGATCCGGTTCGGTTTCGTCGTCGACGGCCGTTCGGTCGGCGGGATCTTCGCCGAGAACTGGCGGGCCTGGAACTTCTCGATCCGAGACCACACCGGCGCCGAGGTCGCGCGGGTGACCAAGACGTGGGGCGGGTTCCTCAAAGCCGCCTTCACCACAGCCGACAACTACGTCGTCGAGATCCCGCGCCCCTTGCCGGATCCGCTGGCCAGCATGGTGGTCGCCGCGGCCCTCACGATCGACACGGCCTTGAAGCAGGACACCGACTGAATCGAGTGACCGGTGTCTCATCTCCTCCAGGTGGACAGCGGGCCCGGCACGGCTCAGGGTGAATGAAGGCCGGGACACCGCAGTCTCGCCGGGACGGAGGTCACCGTGGAACCGTTGCCGGAAAGCAGCGACAGGAACTGGACCGAGCCCGGAATCTACGAGGTTTCGGCCGGCGTCTACCGGATCCCGTTGCCGCTGCCCAACGACGCGCTCCGCGCGGTAAACGTCTACGCGGTCACCGATGGCGAGAAGCTGGTCCTGGTCGACTCGGGCTGGGCGTTGACCGTGGCCAGGGAACAGCTCGCGAACGCGCTTTCCGGGATCGGCGCCGAGCTCGCCGACGTCGGCGAGTTTCTCGTGACCCACGTACACCGGGATCACTATTCGCAGGCCGTGGTCCTCCGCCGCGAGTTCGGCTCGAGGATCGCGCTCGGCCAGGACGAAGAGCCGTCGCTCAAGGCGTCCAACAACCCTGACCGGCTTCCCATGGAGGCCCAGGTCGACCTCTTGTACCAAGCCGGCGCCCGTGAAGTCGTCGAGGCACTGGCCCGCGAGTTCGGCACGGACCGGCGACACACCGAAGCCGACCTCTGGGAAGCGCCCGACGAATGGCTGACGCCGGGACCGCGTCCGATCCTGCCGGGTCGCGAGTTCGACGTCGTCGCCACTCCCGGGCACACAGCGGGCCATGTCGTCTTCGTGGACGACACAGCGGGCCTCCTGTTCTCCGGCGACCACGTGCTGCCGCACATCACGCCCTCGATCGGCTTCCAGCCCGTCCCGGCCGAGCTGCCGCTCAACGACTTCATCGACTCGCTCCGCCTGGTACGCGCGATGCCGGATCGCCGCATGCTTCCCGCACACGGTCCCGTGTCGGAAAGCGTGCACACACGAGTCGACGAGCTGCTGGACCACCACCGGCAACGCCTCGAGACAATGGGCTCGCAAATCGCGGCCGGCGCGAGCACCGCATACGAGGCGGCGAATCGCGTCGGCTGGACGCGACGCAACCGCAAACTGTCCGAAATGGACTCCTTCAACCAGATGCTCGCCGTACTCGAGACAGCGGCACACCTCGACCTGTTGGCGTCGCAGGGGAAATTGACCATCCAGGTCGTCGACGGGGTGCGCCACTACACGATGCCGTGACGTCGCCTCCGATCAGACACCGCGAGTAGTCGCCTCGTGGCGGCTATGACCACCACCCGCAGTCCTGCATACTGGGTGAAATGGATGTCATCAGGCGTGCCAGGGCAACGGACATCGAGGCGCTCGTGCGCTTGTTCGGCGCACCCGGCGAACCACTGGCAGCCGCCCTGCGCGAACTCATGACCACCCCGCACGTCACGCTCGTTGTCGCCGAAGACGACAACGGTGTCGCCGGTACCGCCCAGCTGACCGTGCTGCGAGGACTTGCCTGGGACGGCGCCACCCGCGGGCTCCTCGAAGGCATCCGCGCCGCCCGGCGCGGTGTCACGAGCGCACTCCTGACCTGGGGCATCGACGAAGCCCGCCGACGCGGCTGCACCCGTCTCCACCTGGATTCCGGCCTCGCTCGCGCCGATCTCCGCGACTTCTACGCACGCTTCGGTTTCGAGCACAGCTACCAGGGATTCACTCGCGCCCTGTGATACTGGCCCCGTGCCTGACTACTCCATCCGCAGAGCCCGACGCGAAGACATCGGCCCGATCGTGCGCATGCTCGCCGACGACCAGCTCGGCGCCACGCGAGACGATCCCGCCGACCTCGAGCCATACCTGCTCGCCTTCGACGAGATCGACGCGGACCCGCATCAGCTCCTGGTGGTCGTCGTGTCCGAGGACGAACCTGTCGGCACGTTGCAGCTGACGATCATTCCCGGTCTCGCCAGGCGCGGCGCACTCCGCGGTCAAATCGAGGCAGTGCGGATCCACGCCGACCACAGAGGTTCCGGGCTCGGCGCCGAACTCATACGTTGGGCGATCGAAGAGTCGCGGCGACGCGGATGCGCGCTCGTCCAGCTCACGTCGGACACCTCCAGGACTGGAGTGCACCGGTTCTACGAGCGCCTCGGATTCGTGCCGAGCCACACGGGTTTCAAGCTCAAGCTCTGACTGCTGACCAACTCGACACCTCACGCATCGTCGTCTATCCATATAGGACGTATGACGTTTCAAGGATCCCTCCCCGGATCTGTGGCGCGCGTACACGCACCCGCGTACGATTCCCAAACAATCGCCGGGAGTCAAGTCGCGAGCGTAGCGAAAGGACCGTTCGCGACGCTTCGTCACCCAATCTTCTGAATCTCGGTGACTTTCCTTGGCCGAGGCACGTACGGTCGCGCTCATGGCATCCTCACAAGCACTCCGCAAGCTCACTCCGGCGACCGCCGCCCGGAACACCAAGGGCGGGCGGACACTCACAGGTGCCCGCAGCGACCCGGATGCGTTGCGGCGCATGAAAGACGAACAGATAGTCACCCTCATCCGCGAGGCCGAAGCGGAGATTTCGAAGCTGCAGGCTGTTCAGCTAAGAGCGATCGCGGATCTGAGCGTGCGCCGGAGACGGGCGCCCGACACCGCATCGGAGGTCGCACTGGCGCTGTCTGTCACCGAACACCGTGCCAGCGCAATAGTTTCCGCGGCCAAGGCGCTGACCGACCGGCTTCCTCGGATGCTCAAACTCATGGGCGACGGCAAGCTCGACCTCTACCGTGCCATGAAAGTCACGGACGCGACGGCATGGCTCTCCGGCGACCATGCGCGAATCGTCGACACGACACTCGAAGACCGCGTGCCGGGACGGAACGCGGCCCAGGTCCGTCGAGCGGCGAGGTATGCGGCCGCGCAGGTCGATCCGGAGGGAGCCGCGCTTCGCGCCGAGGAACGGCTCGCCGAACGACGTCTGGCTCTGCACCACCACGACACCAGCGTGACTCGCTTGTCGATCACCAACATCCCGACGGAGAAGGCGACTGCGGCTTACACCCGAATCGACCAGGCGGCTCGGACGTTGAAGACCCTGAACGAGCCGCGCACTCTGGACCAGCTCCGAGCGGACGTCGCGATGGACCTGCTGCTCAGCGGCACGGGCGGCCCGAGCGAGCGCACTGAGGTGTTCCTGCACATCGACCTCGACACGTACCTCGGACTGAACGACTTCCCGACGCTATTGGTCGGCCGCGGACCCGTCACGGCTTCGGTGGCCCGCCGCATCATCAGCGGGTCCGACACGACACTGCGGCGAGTTCTCACCGATCCGCGGACCGGTCAGGCGATCGAGCTGTCCCCTTCGCGTTACCCCCTCGACCCGGCACACGACGAGTTCATCCGGGTCAGGGACCAGGAATGCCGACAGCCCGGGTGCACTCGTCCCGCGTTGAGGTGCAAGGTCGAGGCGACCCGGGCACAAGGCGAGGCCAAGCTCCGCGGATCAGCCGGTCACGTTCTGCTCGCGTCACCGCAAGCTAAAAGGCCAGCCTGGCTGGGACTACACGGCCAAGTCCGACGGCACGGTGAACGTCACGACACCGGCCGGCCGGGTGCACTCGACGACACCACCGTCGATGCGCCTTTGCCACAAGCGAACGAACCGTCTCCGCATCAGGCCTCGGACATGACGGAAGGTCAGCGCGTACCCGCGATCTTCGCGCTGCCCAGGACGATGTCGCCGCCCTCGGCGTCCGGACGGTAGAGAACGACGACCTGGCCAGGCGCGACTCCCCGAAGCGGTTCACGAAGGTGGACGGTCATGGCGTCGGAGTCCACGTCGGCGACCGCGTCGACGATTCCGCCGTGGGCCCGGACCTGGACCACGCACTCGGTCGGCTCGGTCAACGGGCGACCGCTGGGCCAGATCGCGCGATCGGCCTCGATCACCTTTACGCCGAGCCCGGATGCGGAACCGACCTTGACGGAACCGGACACCGGCTCGAGGGACAGAACGTACCGAGGACGGCCGTCCGGCGCCGGGGCGTCGATCCCGAGGCCCTTCCGCTGCCCGACAGTGAAGCCATGCACCCCGGTGTGGCGACCAAGGACCGCACCGGTTTCCGCGTCGACGAGCTCGCCGGGCCGCTGCCCCAGCCGGTTCTCGAGGAACTTCTTGGTGTCCCCGTCCGGGATGAAGCAGATGTCGTGGCTGTCCGGCTTGTTGGCCACGGACAGGCCTCGACGCTCCGCCTCCGCCCGCACCTCGGTCTTCCACGAGTCACCCAGCGGAAACATCGCGTGGCTGAGCTGTTCCGCGGTAAGGGAAGCAAGTACGTAGGACTGGTCCTTGCCACTGTCCGCGCTACGGCGCAGCTCAGGCACGCCGTCCACGACGGAGAGGCGCGCGTAGTGACCCGTCGCGACCGCGTCGAACCCTAGCGCCATCGCCTTTTCGAGCAGGGCTTCGAACTTGATCTTCTCGTTGCAGGTGACACAGGGATTCGGAGTGCGGCCGGCCGCGTACTCGCCGACGAAGGTCTCGACGACCTCTTCGGTGAAGCGCTCCGCGAAATCCCAGATGTAGAAAGGGATTCCCAGGATGTCGGCGGCCCGCCTGGCGTCATGCGAGTCTTCGATGGTGCAACACCCGCGCGAGCCGGTCCGCAGGGTGCCCGGTTTGGCCGACAGCGCCAGGTGCACGCCGACGACGTCGTGTCCGGCGTCGACCGCGCGTGCCGCGGCGACCGCCGAGTCCACTCCTCCGCTCATCGCGGCCAAAACCCGCATTGCCTTACACCTCTTGCTTCTGGGTCTGCTTGCGCATCCCAGCCAGGCCGGCCTGACGGGCGCGCGTGACGACACCGCCGATCTCGGCAGCCAATGCCTCGACGTCTTCGGCGGTGGATGTGTGTCCGAGGGAGAACCGGAGGGAGCCCCGGGCCGCGGCCGGGTCGGCACCCATGGCCAGCAGCACGTGGCTCGGCTGGGCCACCCCCGCCGTGCAGGCGGAGCCCGTCGAGCACTCGATGCCTTTGGCGTCGAGGAGCATCAGCAGGCTGTCGCCGGCGCACCCGGGGAACGTGAAGTGGGCGTGGCTGGGCAGCCGCTCGCCGTCGCCGCCGTTGAGGACCGCGTCCGGCACTTCGCGTCGGATGGCTTCGATGAGACCGTCGCGCAGTTCCTCGACGCGCTTCGCGTATTCGGTGCGCGTCGCGACGGCAGACCGCACGGCCGTTGCGAAACTGACGATCGCCGGCACGTCGAGGGTGCCCGAGCGGATGCTGCGTTCCTGTCCGCCGCCGTGCAGCAGGGGCGCGCAAGGCACGTCGCGGCCCAGCAACAGGGCTCCGACGCCGAACGGGCCGCCGAGCTTGTGCCCGGTAAGGGTGAGCGCTGCGGCGCCGCTGGCCGCGAAGTCGACCGGTACGGCGCCGACCGCCTGAACCGCGTCCGTGTGGAACGGCACGTCGAACTCGGCGCAGACCGCGGTCAGCTCGGCGATCGGGTTGACCGTGCCGACCTCGTTGTTGGCCCACATCACCGTCGCGAGGGCCACCGTGTCGGGGTTCTCGGCGATGGCCGCACGGAGGACGTCGGGCGAAACGCGGCCCTGGCTGTCCACGTCGAGCAGGACGATCTCGGCGCCGCCGTGGGCCTCGAGCCATTCGACCGTGTCGAGCACGGCGTGGTGCTCGGCCGCACCGCACAGGATGCGGCGACGCTGCTCCTGCTCATCACGCCGGGCCCAGTAGATGCCCTTGACCGCGAGGTTGTCGCTCTCCGTGCCGCCGCCGGTGAAGATCACCTCGGACGGCCGGGCGCCCAAGGCGTCGGCGATCGTTTCGCGCGCTTCCTCGACCATCCGCCGGGCGCGGCGGCCCGAAGAGTGCAGCGCGGAGGCGTTGCCCACGGTGGACAGCGCCTCGGTCATCGCCGCTATGGCTTCGGGCAACATCGGAGTGGTTGCCGCGTGGTCGAGATAGGTCATCGCCTTCTCAGGGTAGTCCGCTCCACCGCGTGACGAAGCCCACCCTGGCCCTCGAAGTGGGCTGTCACACCTTCGTCGGCCACCGGCCGGTCAGCCGGACGCCCAGCAGCGCGAGCGCCACCAAGGCCACCGTGAGCAGGGCCATCGCCGGGGACGGGGCCAGCACCGAGCCCACCACGCTGAGCAGAACCCCGCCCAGGCCGATGAGCAGCGCGGACCCCACCCAGTCCGCCAGCTGCACCGCCGAGGTGTTGAACCCGCGCTCGCCTTCCGGCGAATACCGGAGCAGGAGGACCGAAATCGCGGGCATCGCGATCCCCATACCGGCGCCCCCGACCGCGCAAGCCACGAATGCCGGCCAGGCGGGGAACCACGGTTGCGAGACCAGCCCGAAGCAGACCAACCCGGCCGCGACCAGCCAAAATCCCGTGCGCAGCGACGCCTCCCTCGACCAGTTGAGAAACCGGCCTTGCGCAGCGGACGCCGCCGACCAGCCCAAAGCCGTGATAGTCAGCGGGAGGCCCGCCAGCGCCGGGCTGTAGCCGTGGACCGCGCTCATCGTCAGGGGCAGATAGGCCTCCATCCCGGCATAAGCGCCGGCGATCAAGGCACGGGAGGCGACGACCGTCGGCAGGCCACGGCGCGACGACAGCGTCCCGACCGGCAGGAGCGTCCGCAGGGCGAAGCCCAAGGCCACGAGCCCGGCCGTGCCGTATGCCAACGAAAGGAGAGACTGGTGCTGGGCCGCCCACGTCAACGCGGCGACGCCGAGCGCGGCGATGATCGCCTGGGGTACGCCCGCGCGGCGGCCGCCCGAGGACGGCGCGTGCCTGGGCAACCGGCGGACGACGACCACCAGCATGACCAGGCCGACGACCACGAGCGGGACCAGCCCGAGGAACACCCAGCGCCAGCCGACGCTGACCGTCAGCACTCCGGCCACCGACGGCCCGATGACCGCCGGCAACACCCAGGCCGCCGCGTTCGCCGCGTAGATCACCGGGCGTTCCCGGTCGGTGAATGTCAACGCGATCAGCAGGGAGACCGACACCAGGAGCAGCCCGGAGCCGAAGCCCTGCATTGCGCGGCCGAGGAGGAACGTCGGCATTCCGTTCGCCGTCCCCGCGACGACCAGGCCGGCCGCGAACAGCACCGGACCCACGAGCAGCGCCGGTGCCGGGCCTCGACGGTCGCCGACCCGGCCCGAAAGCACCGTCGCGACCACGCTCGAAATCAGGAAGATCGTGAACGGCCACGAGTACAACGACAAGCCGTGGAGGTCGGCGACCAACGTCGGCATCGCCGTCGCGACACCCATGTTCTCGAAAGCGACCAAGGTGACCACGAGCAGCACCGCGATCGTCGTCAGCCGGTGTTCCGCGCTCCACAGGACACTTCGGCGACGAGGGGCCGAGTCGATCGTCGAGGTCATGATCGACAGCGTGCAACCTCGAGCCCCCTGGAGGTCAAGCGAATTCAGGCCGTGCGGTGCGCCACCGGTTCCAGCCGCAGGTCGCGGGCGAGCGCGGCGGCCTCGCCGCGGGAACTCACGTCCAGCTTGTCGAGGATGTTGCGCACGTGGAACTTGACCGTGTGCTCGCTGAGCTGCAGCTGCTCGGCGATCTGCCGGTTGCGCAGGCCTTGCGAAATTCCCGACAAGACCTCGAGCTCGCGCGGGTTGAGCCGGTCGAGGGGACGCAGCTCCGGCGGTTCGGCGACGCCGAGCGGGAGGACGGCGGTGATCGTCGTGCCCCAGCCGGGCACCGCGTCGACCTCCCAGTGGCCGCCGAGGGTCGTGAGGCGCTCGGTCAGTCCGCGGGCCGGGACCGCGTCGGCGACCTCGGGGCAGTCGTCGCGGACGGTGATCCGCAGGACCGGTCCGTCGACGCGCCATGACGCCCGCAGGCGCGTGGTCGCGGAACGGTCCAAGGCGGCGAGCACCAGGCCGCGCGTCAAGGTCCGCGCCGTGTGGGCGATGTCCTGCGGGAGGGACACATCACCGACCGGGTCGACGAGGTCGACGTCGACCTCCGTGTGCCGCACCAGGTCGGCGAGCTGCGTCTTGAGCAGGGAGAACGCGGCCGTTGTCGGTTCTTCGGACAGGGCCTGGTCGCGGTCGACGACACCCTTCAGCTCGAGCAGCGCGTCGGCGGCGAGGTCGACGGCCGTGCGGCGGGCGACGTTGTCGGCGAGGCGTCCGGAGCGGAGGACGGCCAGGAGAGTCGTCAAGGTCGCCGCGTGAGTTTGGCCGAGGTCGGTGATCGCCTGGGCTCGGGCGGTGGCCGCGGCGAGGTTGCTGGCCAGCATGTCCGGTCCGGGGTCGATCGCGCGCTGGCCCGCGTCGGTGCTGAGGACGTGCCACAGCCGCGCCGCCAGCTCCAGCTCGGCGCGCGGCGGCTCTGTGTTCTCCGGAACGACAACGAGTACGGAGCCCTTGCCGACGGGTGGCATCGACGCCAGCAGGACCAGCCGACGCTCGACGCCGCCCAGGACACCGTCGACGACCAGGGCCTTGCCCGGCTCGCCGCGGTCGGCCAGCCGTTGCAGTTCGGCGCTCGTGACCGTCCTGGTGATCGCCTCGTCGCCGACGACCTTGAGGGGGCTGCGCGGGCAGTCGCCGGACTGCATGGCGGCGGCGTGGTGCGGGATCAGCTTCCCCAGCTCGGCGGAGAACTGGCCGAGCACCCGCGGGCGCGGCGCCGACAGCAGCCGCTCGACGACGTCGAGCACGTGTCGCGGATTCGACCACGAGGCATCCATGGCGTCCAAGGTAGGCGCGTCGCCGGTCGGGCGGCCTGCTCGTCCGGCTAGTGAACACTGCTCGTCCGGGTGGTTCGGCGGTCCCGCCCGGCGGGTTGACTTCTGGGGAGAGGACATTCGAACACCGAAGGTCACGAATCCGAGGAGCGCAGAGACAACCATGCGAGCGATCACCTTCTCCGCATACGGCGGGCCGGACGTCCTGGAGCTGTCCGAGGTTCCGGTGCCGGAACCGGGCCCGGGACAGGTGCGGCTGGCCGTGCGGGCCGCCGGGGTCAACCCGATCGACTGGAAGATCCGCAACGGCTTCATGCAGCAGAACTTCCAGGTCGCTTTTCCGCACATCCCCGGTCTCGAGATGGCCGGGGTCGTCGACGCCGTCGGCGAGGGCGCGGACGTCGCCGTCGGGGACGAGGTCTTCGGCTGGTCCGAGACCGGCGCGTACGCCGAGTACGCCCTGGCGAAGACGGTGGCGCCGAAGCCCGCGAACCTGTCCTGGGCGGACGCGGCGGCGCTGCCCGTCGCCGGGGAGACGGCGCTTCGCGTCCTCGGTCTGCTCGATGTCGGAAAAGGCGACACGGTGCTGATCCACGGCGCCAGCGGCACGGTCGGCCGGTTCGCCGCGCAGGTCGCCGTCGCGAAGGGCGCGACCGTCGTCGGGACCGGGGGCAGCCGCAGCCTCGATGACCTCAAGGCGCTCGGTGTCGTGCCCGTGCTCTACGGCGACGGCTGGGTGGAGCGGGTGCGCGAGGCCGCGCCCGGGCCGATCGACGCCGTTTTCGACGCCGCCGGGCACGGGGTGCTGCCGGGGTCGATCGAGCTGCGGGGCGGCAAGGACAGGATTGTCACCATCGCCGACGGTGCCGCCTTCGAGCTGGGCGTCCCGTTCTCGAGTGGCGGTGAGCAGACGCGCGAGGTGCTGACCGGGATCGCCGGTTGGGTCACCGACAGCGGGGTCGGCATCGCGCAGGGCAAGACTTATCCGCTGGTGGAGGCGGCCGCCGCGCAGATCGAGAGCGAGAACGGGCACCCCGGCGGGAAGCTCACGATCGCCGTCAGCTGACGTGTCGCAAAACCGAACACACGGGTAAGGGCCGGTCATCGGCAGGAAGATGGCAGGCCCGCAACCCGGGCCCGTCGCCGGATCGCGGCGACCGGGCCCGGATCACTTCGCGGGAGGCGAAGCCAGTTGGCGGCGCGGCGCCCGACGGCGCCGCTGAGCCGGGATCCGCACCGTGCCCAGCGCGGAATGGACCGCCGCCTCGGCGAGGTCGGCCAGCTCGCGGCGGGTCTCCGCGCGGCCGGGAGCGATTTCCGGGCAGATGTGGATTTCCAGGACCAGCCCGCGCAGCGCCGCGACCCGGCGGAGCGACGCGATCAGCGACTCCGGCCCGATGAACGCCGGGCGGCTCGTCTCGCGGCCGTCGGCGAGGCGGTACCGCAGTGCGATCGGGCGCACCGGGACGCCGCCGTCGATGGCCGCCTGGAACGTCGCCGTCGTGAAGCGGCCGGACGCCAGGCCGCACCACGTCGTGCCCTCCGGCGTGACGCTCACCAGGGAGCCCGTCCGCAGCGCGTCGGCCAGCGACGCCATCGTCGCGGGCAACGTCGTCAGCCGTTCGCGGTCGAGGAAGATGCTGCCGCCGCGGCGGACCAGGCCGCCCAGCACCGGCCAGCCCGCGATCTCCGTCTTGGCCAGCGCACGCATCGGCCGCAGCGCGTTGATCGCGACGATGTCGAGCCACGAGATGTGGTTGCTGACCACCAGCGCGCCACGCCCGGCGGGCGCGGTCAGGAAGTCGTCGCCGCCGTGGACGTCGAGCCGAACGCCGAACGCGCGCAGCACGCCGCGGAAGATCAGCCGGACCAGACGTTGCCGGACGGGCGCCACCAGCAGCACCGGCGTCGCGAGCATGGCCGAAAAAACGACCACGATCGCCGCGGTGAAGCGCAGGACCCGCCGGGGGAAGCCGACCGTCGGGTCGCCGTCGGTCAGGCAGCCGTCGCCGCACGGCGACGCGGGCATCCACGCGTGGCTCATCCCTGGACCCCGAGGAAGAACTTCAGGTACCGCTCGTCGACGTTGTGCAGGTCCAGGACGACGAAGAAGTCCGCGACGCCGAAGTCGACGTCCAGCGCGGGCGGGCCGTACGCTTTGGCGCCGAGCCGGACATACCCCTTGATCAGCGGCGGCAGCGTGGCGCGCGCCGGGCGTTCGACGCCCGAGGCGTCCCACGGGATCAGCGGGGAGACGCGCGTGGCCTCGTCCGCGTAGTGCTTGGTGCGCAGGACGTCCCACACGCCGGCGGCGAAGGATCCGCCGTCGACCAGGGGGACCGACGCGCACCCGGCGAGGTAGCGGTGGCCGGAAAGCAGCATGTAGCGGGCGATCCCGGCCCAGACCAGGCTGACGACGGCGCCGCTGCGGTGGTCCTGGTGCACGCACGAACGGCCGGTCTCGACCAGTGACGGCCGCAGACCCTCGATCGCGCTCAGGTCGAATTCGCTGTCGGCGTAGAGCTTCCCGGCCTGGACGGCCCGCTCCGGCGGCAGCATCCGGTAGCAGCCGACGATTTCGCCCGTGTTGTCGTCTCGGACGACAAGGTGGTCGCAGAACTCGTCGAACTCGTCGACGTCGAGTCCGGGCCGCGGCGAGTGCAGGCGCGCGCCCATTTCCTCGGCGAAAACCTGGTGACGCAGCTTCTGCGCGGCGACCACTTCTTCGTTCGCGTGGGCGACGAGAAGGGAGTACCGGGGAGCGTCCGCGGGGAGCTCGACACCCGCCTGATCAGTGCTGACGAGGAGCTGTGACGTCGTCATGGTCAAGGTGTACCCGCGCGTTGGAAGCCGCGGAGAGTGCCATCCGATGACCGATTAGTGCACGTTCAGTTAATGGCGGGTTCTCAGGCTTCTCTCAGGTCCCGGAAACGCGCGAAGAGCCTCCCGGGAAGTCCCGGGAGGCCCTTCGAACGGGAAATCAGCCCTTGCGCTTCTCGACCGCTTCGGTCAGCTGCGGCGCGACGTTGAACAGGTCGCCGACGATGCCGAAGTCGGCGATCTCGAAGATCGGCGCCTCCGGGTCCTTGTTGACGGCGATGATCGTCTTCGACGTCTGCATGCCGGCGCGGTGCTGGATCGCGCCTGAGATGCCGAGCGCGATGTACAGCTGCGGCGACACGGTCTTGCCGGTCTGGCCCACCTGGAACTGCGCCGGGTAGTAGCCGGAGTCGACGGCCGCACGCGACGCGCCGACGGCCGCGCCGAGCGAGTCGGCCAGCTTCTCGACGACGTCGAACTTCTCCGCCGAGCCGACACCGCGGCCACCGGAGACCACGATCGAGGCCTCGGTGAGCTCCGGACGGTCACCGCCGGTCACCGGCTCGACGCCGGTGATCTTGGTGGCTTTCGCCGCGTCGACGGCGGGGATCTCGACGGTCTCTTCGGCCGCTGCGCCCTCGGCGGGCTCGGCCTCGACCGCGCCCGGGCGGATGGACACGACGGGCGCGCCCTTCGCGGACTTGGACTTGACCGAGAACGCGCCACCGAAGATGGACTGGTCGATGACACCGTCGCCGTTGACGCCCACGGCGTCGTAGATCAGGCCGGAGCCCAGGCGCACGGCCAGGCGGGCGGCGACCTCCTTGCCCTCACCGCTGGCGGTGACGAGCACGGCGGCCGGGGACGCCTGCTGCGCGAGCGCGGCGAGCACGTCCACCTTGGGCGTGACCAGGTAGTTCGCGGCGTCGTCGCCTTCGGCGACATAGACCTTGGCGGCGCCGTGCGAGGCCAGCGCCTGCTTCGCCTTGGCGGCGGTGCCGGTCGGGCCGACGACGACGGCCGACGGCTCACCGAGCGCGCGGGCGGCGGTCAGCAGCTCGAGCGTGACCTTCTTGACCTCACCGTCGACGTGGTCGACGAGGACGAGTACTTCAGCCATTGTTCTACTTCCTCCTCGAACCGTTGTCAGATGAGCTTCTGGCCGACCAGGTACTCGGCGACCTTGGTGCCGCCGTCGCCCTCGTCCTCGACCTTCTCGCCGGCGGTGCGCGGCGGCTTCGGCGAGGATTCGGTCACCGTGGACCACGCGTTGGCCAGGCCGACCTCGCCCGCGTCGATGCCCAGGTCGGCGACGGTGAACGTCTCGACCGGCTTCTTCTTCGCGGCCATGATGCCCTTGAAGGACGGGTAGCGCGGCTCGTTGATCTTCTCGCCGACGCTGACCACGGCGGGCAGGTTCGCCTCGAGGTGGGTGAGGCCGTCCTCGGTCTCGCGCACGGCCTTGATCGTCGAGCCCTCGACGGTGACCTCGCGGGCGTAGGTGACCTGCGGCAGGCCCAGCAGCTCGGCGAGGATCGCCGGGACGGCGCCACCGCGGCCGTCGGACGACTCGTTGCCGGCGATGATCAGGTCGTAGCCCTCGACCTTGCCGATCGCGGCGGCGAGCACCTTGGCGGTGGCGATCGCGTCGGAGCCGTGCAGCGCCTCGTCGGAGACGTGGATGGCCTTGTCGGCGCCCATGGACAGGGCCTTGCGGATGGCGTCGGTCGCGCGGTCCGGGCCCACCGAGATCACGGTGACCTCGCCCTCGCCGGCTTCCTTGATCTTCAGCGCCTCTTCGACGGCCTTCTCGTTGATCTCGTCGAGCACGGCGTCGGCGGATTCGCGGTCAAGGGTGTGGTCGGACCCGTTGAGCTTCCGCTCCGAGTAGGTGTCCGGTACCTGCTTGACCAGGACAACGATGTTGGTCATGGGTCTGCTTCGACCTCCCGGTTCATGGCCCGCGGACGACCACGGGTCAGTGCTCTACTGGCCGGTAGATTAGGGCCAATCGGCGCGCAGGACCCGCCGAGGTGACGCCATTCACCTGGATGCGCAATTTAGTGGGACCATCGTCCCGGTAGTCGACCGGTTACCCCACCCGAACTGCCGTTCGTCCGATCGGACCAACCACGGCCTACTCGCAGTGGGTGTCAGGCATTAACCTCCCCCACCATGCCCGCGCGCATCGCCGTCATCACCGACTCGAGCTCCTGCCTGCCCGACCTCGTCGCCTCCCGCTGGGCCATCGGAGTCGTCCAGATCCAGCTGAACCTGGGTGGTCACTTCGACGACGAAAACCGCTTCGACCGCGGTGACGTGATCGAAGCCTTGAGAGCCGGACAGGTCCTGACCACTTCGCCCCCGGATCCGGGGGCGTTCTTCTGGACGTACCAGGAAGCGGCCGCCTCGGGCGCGACCGCCATCGTCAGCATCCACATCTCCGGCCGCATGTCCGACACCGTCCGCGCCGCGCGGGAAGCCGCGCAGCAGGTCCGCATCCCCGTGCACGTCCTCGACAGCCGCACCACCGGCATGAGCCTCGGGTTCGCCGCGATCTCGGCGGCCCGGGCGGCCGCGGCCGGCGGGGACGCCGGCCGCGTCATCGAAGCCGCCGAACGACGGTGCGCCACCAGCACCGAGTTCATCTACGTCGACACGCTGGAGTACCTCCGCCGCGGCGGGCGGATCGGCGCCGCGCAGGCGATGCTCGGCACGGCGTTCTCGATCAAGCCGCTGCTCACGGTCAAAGACGGCGAAGTCGCGCCGCTGGCCCGCGTCCCCGGCACGCGCCGGGCGCTGGCCAAGATGGTCGACCTCGCGGTCAAGAAGTCCGGCGGCTTCCGCGCCGACATCGCCGTGACCCGGTTCGGCGCCAGCGACCACGAGCTCGAGATCGGCAGGCAGATCGAACGCCGGGTGCCCGCGATGGCCGAGAGCATGGTCGTCGAAGCGAGCACGGTCATCGGCGCGCACCTCGGCCCGGGCGCGCTCGGCATCACGGTGTCGCCGGTGAACTGACCCGGCGCCCGGGAATGACCAGCAGGACGAGCGGCACCACCACGGTGAGCCCCGTCGCCAGGATGATCAGGACCTGGTCGGTTGTCGCGAAATGCGACACGTGCCCGAGGTGGTAGACGAAGTGCGGCACGCTGTAGAGCAGACCTGCGACCGACGCCAGCCGGGCCGCGGCTGTGGTGCCGATCACGGCGGCGCCGATCAGCGTCGCCGCGAGGGCCAGGGTGAGGCTGCCGAAGTCGCGCAGGAGGTGCTCGTTGAAGGGGCCGTCCATCGAGACCCAGCCCGTGCGGAAGCCGGGAAAGTCCTGGTAGAAGCCGGTCGGCGTGATCAGCGGCCACAAGCCGACCGGTACCTCGACCAACCCGAAGACGACGAGCAGTACGCGGGTGATTGTCCGTTGCATGACCACGGAACGAGACGGCCGCGCCGGACGTGACACCCGCTATGGTCGCGCAGGTGACCACCCCAGCCACCCGGGCCGAGGCGCTGCACCTGACCGGCGAACGGACCGTCCCCGGCATCCCCGAGGAAAATTACTGGTTCAGGCGCCACGAAGCCGCGTACGCCGCCCTGCTCCCGTACTGCGCGAACGCGACGGTGCTCGAAGCCGGCTGCGGTGAGGGCTACGGCGCCGGGCTCATCGCCACCACGGCCCGCCGGGTGCTCGCGCTCGACTACGACGTGCCGACCACCGAGCACGTCGCCCGCCGCTACCCCGGCGTGTCCGTTTCGCGAGCAAACCTGGCGTACCTGCCGGTGCGCGACGCCGCGATCGACGTCGTCGCGAACTTCCAGGTCATCGAGCACCTGTGGGATCAATCCGGGTTCCTCGCCGAGTGCCACCGGGTGCTGCGGCCGGGTGGCCGGATTTTGGTCACGACGCCGAACCGGCTGACGTTCACCCCGGACAGCGACACCCCGCTGAACCCGTTCCACACCCGTGAGCTGGCGCCGGCCGAGCTGGCCGGGCTGCTCACCGACGCCGGGTTCGAGGTCGAGACCCTGCACGGCCTGCACCACGGCGCGCCTGTCCGAAAACTCGACGAACGCTACGGCGGGTCGATCATCGACGCCCAGCTCGACGTCGTCATGGGCGAGCTGCCCGGGCAGGCCGTCTGGCCGGAGGCGCTGCTGGCCGACGTCGCCGCGATCGATGTCCACGGATTCGACATCCACGGCGACGACCTCGACGCGAGCCTCGACCTGGTCGCCGTGGCGGTGCGCCGATGAGCGAGGGGACCTTCTGCCTGGTCGTGCACAGCCACCTGCCGTGGCTGCCGCACCACGGGAGCTGGCCGGTCGGCGAAGAATGGCTCTACCAGGCGTGGGCGCATTCCTACCTGCCGATGGTCGAGCTGCTCGAACGGTTCGCCGCCGAAGGACGCCGGGACGTCCTGACGCTCGGGGTGACCCCGGTGCTCGCCGCGCAGCTCGACGACCCGTACAGCATCCGCGCGTTCCACGACTGGCTCGGCCACTGGCAGCTGCGCGCCCAGCACGCGTCGACGCTTTGGCGGGAGGATCCGATCCTTCGCGAGCTGGCGGCGGCCGAGCACCGGACCGCCGTGCGCGCGGCCGAGGAACTCGGCACCCGGTGGCGGCACGGCTTCTCCCCCATCCTGCGGTCCTTGGTCGACAATTCGACCATCGAACTGCTCGGCGGGCCGCTGGCGCACCCGTTCCAGCCGCTGCTCGACCCGCGGGTGCGGAAGTTCGCGCTGGACCACGGGCTCGCCGACACGGCACTGCGGCTGGGGTCGCGCCCCGAAGGGATTTGGGCGCCCGAGTGCGGCTACGCGCCTGGCATGGAAAAGGACTACGCGGCGGCGGGCGTGCGGCGGTTCCTGGTCGACGGCCCGTCGCTGCGCGGCGAGACGTTCGCCGCGCGGCCTGTCGGCGAAACCGACGTGCTCGCGTTCGGCCGGGACCTCGAGGTCACGTACCGCGTCTGGTCGCCGAAGGCCGGATACCCCGGGCACGCCGCCTACCGCGACTTCCACACCTGGGCCCACGAGGTCGGGCTCAAGGCGTCGCGCGTCACCGGGAAAACGGTCGAGCCGCCGGACAAGGCGCCGTACGACCCGTCGCTCGCCGCCGACGTGCTGGGGCTGCACGTCAAGGACTTCGTCGACACGGTCGTGACGCGGCTGCGTTCTCTGAAAAAGCGACACGGCCGCAAGGCGCTCGTGGTCGCCGCGTACGACACGGAGCTGTTCGGGCACTGGTGGCACGAAGGACCGGCCTGGCTCGAAGGCGTGCTGCGCGCGTTGCCCGAGGCGGGCGTCCGGGTGACGACATTGAAGGGCGCGGCGGAAGCGGGGCACGTCGGCGAGCCGATCGACCTGCCGTCCTCCTCGTGGGGCTCGGGCAAGGACTGGCGCGTCTGGGACGGCGAGCAGGTCAAGGACATGGTCGACGCCAACGCGGCGCTGCAGCGACGGCTCCTCGACCTCGTGGCCGATTTGCCGACAACGGCCCGGGACACCGTCGCCGACCAGGCGGTGGCCGAGGCGATGCTCGCTTTGGAGAGCGACTGGGCGTTCATGGTCACGAAGGACTCGGCGGCGGACTACGCGCGGCGCCGCGCGGCGGTGCACACCGAGCGCTTCGACGCGTTGGCCCGGTTGCTGCGCAGCGGCGACCGGGCGCGGGCCGAGGAGCTGGCCGCCGCCTACCGCGCCGACGACGGACCGTTCGGGCACCTCGACGCCCGGGCACTGAAGCACGACTGAAAGGGACTCACGCGATGGGGATCCACGAAATTCCGCTCAAGACGCTCGACGGCCAGGACACGACGCTGGGCTCGCTCGCGGGCAAGGCGTTGCTCGTGGTCAACGTCGCGTCGAAGTGCGGCCTGACCCCGCAGTACTCCGGCCTCGAGCGGCTGCAGGAACGCTTCGGCGGCCAGGGCTTCTCCGTTGTCGGTTTTCCGTGCAACCAGTTCGCCGGGCAGGAGCCGGGCAGCGCGGAGGAGATCCAGACGTTCTGCTCGACGACCTACGGCGTCACGTTCCCGCTGTTCGAGAAGATCGACGTCAACGGCGAGAACCGCCACCCGCTCTACGCCGAGCTGACCGAGAAGGCCGACGCCGAGGGCGCGGCAGGCGACGTCCAGTGGAACTTCGAGAAGTTCCTCGTCGGCGCCGACGGCGAGGTCCTCGCCCGGTTCCGGCCGCGCACCGAGCCGGAGGACGAGGCGGTCGTCAAGGCGATCGAAGCCGCACTGCCCGCGTGAGCCGACCGGTGTCGCGCCGGGCCCCGCACCCGGCGCGGCACCGTCACAGGCCGAACTGCTCGCGGCCGACGGCGTTGAGGTCGTCTAGCGTGGCGCGGCCGGTCCAGTTCACCTCGTAGTCCTCGGGCGCGAAATCGCCGGGGCTCTTGCCGGCCAGGAACGCGCGGCCGCATTGTTCGGCATACGCGGCGTTCTTCGCACAATGCGGGCTCGCGGGGATGTACATGACGTTTCCCCAGCGCTCCGGATTCGTGCCGTCGGCGACCGCGTGGATGACGTCGCCGTGCCACCACACCGTGTCGCCCGGTTCGACATCCGGGATCGAAGTCAGCGCGGGCAGCAGGACGTCGTGGTACTTGTCGCCGACCGGGAGCGCCTGGCCGTTGACCGCGCCGCAGAGATCGTCGTCGGGGATGTCGTCCTGAAGGGCGCGAAGGAGGACGTACGCGATTGCCGACGGGATCGGCACCACGTGCAGCACGCCGTCGCCTTGCCGCATTTCCGACAACGCCGTCCAGCCCTGGAAGGTGCGGAAGGCCGAGCACATGACCGTGGACGGATATTCGTCCACTTCGGTGCGGTAGGCGCCGTCCCACGGGTCGTAGGCATGCCAGTCGCCGGCGAAGACGTGCCGGAAAACCTGCTGGTAGGCGGGCAGCAGCCAGCGCTCGACCGAGCCTGAGTCGGTGTGGGCGGACAGGCCGAGCGACGCCGACCCGGGCGCGCGGCGGCGGATGCGGTCCGGGTAGGCCGTGTCGCGATCGGGGTCGAACCAGACGCGGCCCTCGGACTCGTGCCGCCAGAAGGAGTTGAGGAACCGGCGGACGGCGACCATGTTCTCGTGCTGACGGGCCTGGATCTGCGGCTTCGACCAGTAGACGGGGTAGATCTGGGGCTGACTGGAAGCGAGCCCGGCGAAGACGTCGTCGGCCGGGCCCTGGTAGGTGCCTGCGAAGTCGTTGTCGGCGAGGTACGCGGCCAGCTCGGCGTCCCAGGCTTCGGCCGTTTCGCGCGCGAAGGTGCCTTTGACGACGGCGCACCCGCGGCGACGGATGGCGTCGCTCGTCTTCGGCGAGACCGTCCCGTCGGCGATGTCGCGAAAGCGGACAACGGGGAAAGCGTCCTGGTCAGCGGCGACCGCGTCCACCTCCCGGCGCATCCACTCCCGGACTTCGGCGAACACGCCGGCGACGTCGCCGATCCGCGCCCGCAGCTCCTGCTTGCTCCGCGAGATGGCCTCGGACATGTTCGCGGGCAGCTCTGTGGTGGTCATCGGTGTCCTCCGCGTTTTGGTTAGGACTCCTTACTAGAATGGCCCGGCTACGGTAACCCGTGTCCGTCCCCCGCGACAAGAGGTGCGATGTCCGACCCCGACCGGCCGCTCCCGCGCCTGGCGATGCTGCGGGCCATGACCGACCGCGCGGTGCTCGACCACGTTTTCGTCCACGGCCGGACCACTCGCGCCGAACTGGCCGCTACCACCGGGATCTCGAAGCCGACGATCTCCGAATCGGTCCGTCGGCTGGAGACGGCGGGCGCGCTCCGGGCCACCGGCACCGACCAGACCGGCCGCCGCGGCCGGATCGCGACGTTCTACGAGCTCGCCGCCGACGCCGGCCGGGTGGTCGCCGCGGAGGTGAACCAGGAAGGCATCCGCACGGTGACGACCGACCTGACCGGGACGGTCCTGGCCACCGAGCGGCACCCACCGGACGGGCGGCCGATGACTGCGGCCGTCTGGGACGCCGTCACCGTCGCGGGCAGAGCCGGGTCGGGTCCGGTGCGGGCGACCGCGATCTCGGTGGCCAACCCGGTCGACCCGGTCACGCACGAAGTCGTCGCGCTGCCGGGGTCGCCGTTTCCCGAGGGGACGCTGCGGGCCGGTGAACTCGGCCGGGACGTCCTGCTCGACAACGACGTCAACTTCTCCGCGCTGGCCGAACGCCGGGAGGGCGCGGCGCGGGCGGCGAAGAGCTTCGCGTACGTCTATATCGGCGCGGGGCTCGGCGTCAGCCTCTATGTCGGCGACCAACTGGTCCGGGGCGCGCACGGCCTGGCGGGCGAGATCGGCTACCTGGACAGCTCGGGCTCGACGCTCGCCGACACGCTGGCCGGGCAGGGGTTCGGCCGCGCCGACGCGCCCTCGCTCGACGTTGTCGCGATTTTGGACACGCTCGACGCGGCGGCGAGCGGGGACGCCGTGGCCGCGGATCGGCTACGGCTGCTCGGCACGACGCTCGGCCGGGCGGTGGCCGCGATCTGCACGATCGTCGACCCGGATCTCGTGCTGCTCGGCGGCCCGGCCGGGACCAGGCCGGGGCTCGTGGCCGAAATTCGGAGAACGGTCGGCGAGGTCGCGCCCGGGCCGGTCAGGGTGGAGGCCGGGCGGGTGACGGACTCGGCCGCCCTGCGCGGCGCTCTGTTGTCGGCGCTCGACCACGGGCGCGATGGCCTGGTCAGGGCCGTCTCCGAAAATTGACCACGGCCAGCGCGACCTCAGACAGCTGGGGCCGAGCCCGCCTCGATCACCGCTCGCACGCACTTCGCGACGACCTCCGGGTCCACCTTGACCACCTGGCGGTCATAGGTCAGCAGGCCGTTGACCTCGTTTTCGACATCGGTCGTCTGGGTGTAGACGGCGCCGGACAGACCGCGCTCGGCCACCACTCGCTCCAGAGCGGCGCTCACCTCCGCGTAGCGCTCGGTGAGGCGTTCGCGCGTTGTCGTCATTTCGTACGCGTTCGGCGGGCCCGGCCAGCAGTGGCCGTCGAGGACGAGGCCGAGGCCGCCGTACTCGCCGTCGACCACCGCCCGGCCGTCGCCGACCGAGGGCTCGCCGGGGCCGACGTACGTGTGGTCGTCGTACACGTCACCCGCGCCGCTGTCCGGGCGGGAGAAGCAGCAGTTGACTCCGCTGTTCGCGATCACCAGGCGGGTCGGGTCGAGGGTCTTCACCAGCTCCGCGATGCGAGCCGTGTCGAACTCGCCCCAGCCCTCGTTGAACGGCACCCAGCCGACGATCGACGGGACCGCCCGCAGCTGTGTCACCATTTCGGCCAATTCCGCCTCGAACCGGGCACGGGCCTGCGGCACCGGGTCCGGCGCGATCCCCGGCGGGCCGTCGAACGTCGCCGTCAGCGACGGCATGTCCTGCCAGACGACCAAGCCCAGCTTGTCGGCCCAGAAGTACCAGCGGGCCGGTTCGACCTTGACGTGCTTGCGGACGAAGTTGAACCCCAGCTCCTTCGTCTTCTCGAGGTCGAAGCGCAGGGCGTCGTCCGTGGGCGCGGTCGAGATGCCGTCCGGCCAATAGCCCTGGTCGAGCGGGCCGTGCAAAAAAGTGACACGGCCGTTGAGGGCGATCCGCGGGCGGCCGCGCTCGTCCGGGACCAGGCCGACCGTCCGCAGACCGGCGTAGCTGCCGACCTCGTCCAGGACCGTCCCGTGCCGGTCGAGCAGCTTGACGTTCAGTGCGTAGAGATGTGGGTCGCCAGGTGTCCACAGGCGCGGCTCGGGGACGTCCACGCGCACCGACGTCCCGGCCGGGGCCGACGCGCGGGCCACCTCGCCGTCCGTGGTCGAAAAACTGACAACGACCTCGGTACCGCCGGTGACCTGCGGGAACACCGTCGCGCCGGTGAGGTCCGGGGTCAGCTCCAGCCGCTCGACGCGGGTCTCGGGCACCGGCTCGAGCCACACCGTCTGCCAGATGCCGGACGACGCCGTGTACCAAATTCCGCCGGGCGCGTTGCGCTGTTTTCCGACCGGGAACGGCTCGATGTCGGTCCGGTCCTCGGCCCGCACGGTGAGCTTCCTGCGGCCCCGATGAACGCAGGACGTCGGTGATGTCCGCGCTGAACGCCGTGTAGCCACCCTCGTGCGTGGCGACGAGCTGGTTGTTGACCCACACCTTCGCCATCTGGTCGACCGCGCCGAAGTGCAGCAGCACCCGGGAGCCGAGCCAGTCGTCGGGGACCTCGAAAAGGCGCCGGTACCAGCAGATCTCGTCGCGTCTCCCGATTCCGGACAACGCCGACTCGGGCGGGAACGGCACCAGGATCCGCTCGGCGTAACCGGACGGGCGTGGCTCATCCGGCGACGACGGCCAGCCCGCGTACTCCCAGACGCCGTTGAGGTTCAGCCAGCGCGGCCGGGTCAGCTGCGGCCGCGGGTACTCGGGCAGCGGCGGCGCGTCCGGGCCGACCTCGGCGGACCACGGCGTCGGCAGGGGCGGGTCGAGCCGGCGCCAGCCGGTGTCCTCGGGAGAAGTCATCCCCGCCGATGGTGGCAGAGATCCCCCGGCCCGCCAGTGATTCGCGTCACAGCGCCGGCGTGCCTAGCCGGTCGGCTAGTACGGGGGCCGCCGACACCTTCCGACTCGCGAGTAACCTCTGCCCATGCGTGTGCTGATGCTGTCCTGGGAGTACCCGCCCGTGGCCGTCGGGGGCCTGGCCCGGCACGTGCACGCGCTCGCCTGTCACCTTTCCCGACAGGGCCACGACGTCGTCGTGCTCTGCCGGCACGCCGCGGGCACCGACGCCGGGACGCACCCGCGCACCGACCGCGTCGTCGAGGGCGTGCGGATCATCCGGGTCGCCGAGGACCCGATGCACGTCACCTTCGAACGCGACCTCGTCGCCTGGACGCTGGCCATGGGGCACGCCATGGTCCGCGCCGCGAACGACCTGCTGCGCGGCTGGCAGCCCGACGTCGTCCACGCGCACGACTGGCTCGTCGCGCACCCGGCCATCGCGATCGCCGAGGCCGCGCGCGTGCCGCTGGTCGGCACGATCCACGCGACGGAGGCGGGGCGGCACTCCGGCTGGTTGTCGCACCCGCTGAACCAGCAAGTTCACTCGGTCGAGTGGTGGCTGGCGAACCGCGCCGACGCGCTGATCACCTGCTCGCAGGCCATGCGCCGCGAGGTCGCGCACCTCTTCGAGGTCGAGGCCGACGACGTCACCGTGATCCACAACGGCATCGAGGAACGCGGCTGGCAGGTGCCCGCGAAGGAGATCGCGCGCGCCCGCGAGGTCTACGGCCCGGCCGGGGCGCCGCTGTTGCTCTATTTCGGACGACTCGAGTGGGAGAAGGGCGTGCAGGACCTCCTGGCCGCTCTCCCCCGCATCCGGCGCCGGCACCCCGGCACGCGTGTGGTCGTGGCCGGAAAAGGGAGACACTTCGACGAGCTGGTCGAACAGTCGCGGAAGCTGCGGGTGCGGCGGGCCGTCGACTTCGTCGGGCACCTTTCCGACCGCGACCTGCGTGCGGCGCTCGCCGCGGCCGACGCCGTCGTGCTGCCCAGCCGGTACGAGCCGTTCGGGATCGTCGCCCTGGAGGCCGCCGCCGCGAAGGCGCCACTGGTGGCCTCGACCGCCGGCGGGCTCGGGGAGGTCGTCGTCCACGGCGAGACCGGGCTGGCGTTCAGCCCCGGCGATGTCGCGGAATTGGCCAACGCCGTGACGGCGGTGCTCAGCGATGCCGACGCCGCGGCGAAGCGGGCGCGGGCCGCGCAGTCGCGGCTGGCCGCGGACTTCGACTGGGGCCGGATCGCCGAGGCGACCGCCGCCGTCTACCGGCGCGCGAAGCCGGGCGAGCCCGTCGAGCTGCCGCGGCCGAAGATCGCCACCGGCAACGCGTTCGAGCCGGTCGCGGCCGGGATCCCGGAACTGTAGGTAGCGGACGGCTCAGAAGCGGCAGGGCCGGACGCACTCCGGCTGCGCCGCGGTGGGCACGGCCGTGGTCACGACGGTGCCGAAAGAGAACGAAAACACGACGAACGCGGCGGCGACGACAGCTCTCAACCTGCTGGTCATGGGGACTCCTCGGGGGCGACGGCGCGACAGGCGCCTCGCCAGCGAGCATCCGCGCCGCGTCCCGGGGAAACAATAAGCGGAACAGTAGGGGCCGGTACGTATTCGCCTTCCGTGATCGGTTCGTCCCGTTCACCGGGTTCCGGTGAGGATCCGCACGCGGACCTGCTCGCGCAGTGGTCCGTGCGGAGCGACCGCCGCCCGGACGCGCTCGGTGAACGCCGGCCTCGCGTCGGGGGCGGGCAGCTGCTCCGGGCTCATCGCCGAAAACACGCCACCGACGATCTCCTCGACGGTCAGCGTGGTCGCGTATTCGACCACGCGCAGGTCGACGGCGTATCCGGCGGCCGACAGCGCGTCGGCGTAGCGCGCCTGGCTCGCCGCGTCGGTGCCGCACGTCCGGTGCAGAGGGGTGCCTAGGTAGTCGGCGAGGACGTCGCGCAGCGCAGCCGACCACGCCGCGTCCTGGAGCCACAGCGGCTCGCCGTTGGTCACCACCGCGACGCCGCCGCCGGGGCGCAGCAGTGGGCGGGCCGCCTCGAACAGCCGCTCGTGGTCCATCCAGTGCAACGCCTGCGCGACTGTCAGCGCGGCCAGGCGGCTGTCGCCGAAAATCGGCGACAGCGCGCTGACGTCGGTGTCCGCGCCGAGCAGCCAGCTGACGTTCGGCTCGGTCGTCGCCCGGCGCGCCTCGGCGAGCATCGCCGCCTCCGGGTCCATGCCGAGGACCGCCCCGGCCCGCGGCGCCAAGGCGCGGGTCAGCTGGCCGGTGCCGCAGCCGAGGTCGAGCACGACGTCGTCGCGTGTCAGTTTGAACGACACGGCCGGCACGTCGGCCACCTCGGGCGGGTAGCCGCGGCGGAACCGCTGGTAGAACTGGCTCACTTCGCCGCCGAACGCCACTTGGGTCATTTCGCGATGATGACCACGCCGGCGCGCGCCCGGGTGCGGTTCCGCTCAGGGCGGATCAGAAGATCGGCAGCAGGACGCCGTGTTCGGATTCCGGACGCGGGCCGAAGATGCGGCGGTCGGCCTCGGCGATCGGGACGTCGTTGATGCTCGCCTCGCGCCGTCGCATCAGGCCTTCGTCGCTGAACTCCCACAGCTCGTTGCCGTAGCTGCGGAACCACTGGCCGTCGGCGTTGCGGGACTCGTACTGGAACCGGACGCCGATGCGGTTGCCGCGGAAGCCCCACAGCTCCTTGCGCAACGCGTAGTCCAGCTCGCGCTCCCACTTGCGGGTGAGGAACTCGACGATCTGCGCCCGCCCGACGACGTGCTGGTCGCGGTTCCGCCACACCGAGTCCTCAGTGTACGCGAGCGACACCCGCTCCGGGTCGCGCGTGTTCCACGCGTCCTCGGCGGCCTGGACCTTCTGGCGAGCGGTGTCTTCGTCGAACGGCGGGAACGGCGGGCGTGGGCTCATGGGATGTCTCCTTCCGGACACGGAGAACGTGCGTTCTCCGGCGCTTCCGATAGAC
Source organism: Amycolatopsis nalaikhensis (assembly GCF_030264295.1). Lineage (GTDB taxonomy): Bacteria > Actinomycetota > Actinomycetes > Mycobacteriales > Pseudonocardiaceae > Amycolatopsis > Amycolatopsis nalaikhensis. The sequence goes on from NZ_CP127173.1 coordinate 543,280, forward strand.
TAGAGAACGATCATTCTCCGCGCCAGAGGCAGGTGACATGAATTCCACCGAGGCGACCGACCGGCTGCTGGAGGCCGCCGAGGACCTTTTCTACGCCCACGGCGTGCAAGCCGTCGGGATGGACGCCGTCCGCGAACGCTCTGGGGTCTCCCTCAAACGGCTCTACCAGTGCTTCCCGGCCAAAACCGACCTCGTCGAGGCCTACCTGCGGCGCCGGGACGAGCGCTGGCGGAGGTCGTTGCGCGAATTCGTCCACGCCCGCGGCGACGACCCACTGGCCGTGTTCGAGTGGCTGGAGAACTGGTTCGCCGAGCCGGGCTTCCGCGGGTGCGCGTTCATCAACTCGTTCGGCGAGTTCGGCGAACCCGCGCCGGGCATCGCGGCCGCCATCCGCGCGCACAAGGCCGAGGTGCGGGCGTACCTCCGTGGTCTCATTTCCGGCCAAGGCGTCGCCGATCAGGTGTTTTCGCTGGTGGAGGGCGCGACCGTGCTCGCCGCGATCACCGGCGAACCGGGCGAAGCGCGTACAGCGCGCGAAGCGGCGAAGGTGCTGCTGACCGGACAAAAATGAACCGGTCCGGTGGCGGGGAGCCGCCGCCACCGGACCGGTCCGGACCACACCATCCCAACCAGTGTGGATCCGGCCTCCCCTCGTCAGGTAGGGGAGGCCGGGGCCCCTGCTACCGGGCGTCCGTGAGGTACCGCGCGTAGGCACCCGTGGTGAGGAAGCTCGGCAGCTTCTCGCCCAGCGCGGTTTCGGTGAAGATCTCGTACGCGTCGTCGAGGCGGTTGCCCTCGCCCAGCTCGGCGCGCACCGACGCCAGCTCGTCGTTCAGGTACTCGACCGCCAGCTCGCGGGTCAGCGCCGTTCCGTCCTCGAGCTTCGTGCCGTTGCGGATCCACTGCCAGACCTGGCACCGCGCGATCTCCGCGGTCGCCGCGTCCTCCATCAGGTTGTGGATCGCCGCCGCGCCCGTGCCGCGCAGCCACGCGTCGACGTAGCGCAGCGCGACGTTGATGTTCGCGCGGACGCCAGCCTCGGTGACCTCGCCACCCGCGCTGGCCACGTCGAGCAGGTCCTCGGCGGTGACGTGGACGTCTTCGCGCAGCTTGCCGAGCTGGTTGGGCCAGCCGCCGAGCACGCCGTCGAAGACCTCGCGGCAGATCGGGACCAGGCCCGGGTGGGCGACCCAGGAGCCGTCGAACCCGTCGCCGGCCTCGCGTTCCTTGTCCGCGCGGACCTTCTCGGCAGCGATCTCGTTGACCGAAGGGTCCTTGCTCGGGATGAACGCGGCCATGCCGCCGATCGCGTGCGCGCCGCGCTTGTGGCAGGTGCGCACCAGCAGCTCGGTGTAGGCCCGCATGAACGGCACGGTCATCGTGACCTGCGCGCGGTCCGGCAGCACGAAGTCGGCGCCGTGCGCGGCGAAGTTCTTGATGAGGCTGAAGATGTAGTCCCAGCGCCCGGCGTTGAGACCGGCGGCGTGCTCGCGCAGCTCGTAGAGGATTTCGTCCATCTCGAACGCGGCGGTGATCGTCTCGATCAGCACGGTCGCGCGGATCGTGCCGCGCGGGATGCCGAGCTCGCGCTGCGCCATCAGGAAGACGTCGTTCCACAGCCGCGCTTCGAGGTGGTTCTCCAGCTTCGGCAGGTAGAAGTACGGGCCGACGCCGCGGGCCAGCAGCTGGCGCGCGTTGTGGAAGAAGTACAGGCCGAAGTCGACCAGGCTCGCCGACACCGGGCGGCCGTCGATGCGGATGTGCTTCTCGACGAGGTGCCAGCCACGCGGGCGCGCCACGATCGTCGCTGGCTCGTCGCCGATCGTGTACCGCTTGCCGGCCTCGGTGGTGAAGTCGATGTTGCGGCGGATGGCGTCGTAGAGGTTGATCTGACCGTCGATGACGTTGTGCCACGTCGGCGACGTCGCGTCCTCGAAGTCCGCCAGCCACACCTTCGCACCCGAGTTGAGCGCGTTGACCGTCATCTTGCGGTCGGTCGGGCCGGTGATCTCGACGCGGCGGTCTTCGAGACCGGGCGCGGTCGGGGCGACGTGCCACGACTCGTCGTCGCGGATCGCGCGGGTCTCCGGCAGGAACCCGAGCGGCTTCTCCCCGGACTGCAGTTCCTCGCGCCGCGTGCGGCGGGCGTCGAGCAGCTCGCGCCGGCGGCCGGCGAACGTGTTGTCCAGCTTGGCCAGGAAGTCGAGCGCCGCCGGGGTCAGGATCTCCGCGAACCGGCCCTCGACCGGGCCGGTGACCTCGATGCGGTAGTTCAGCCGATCAACCATGGGGTGCCTCCACGAGCTGTGCAGGGAAGGAAAGAAGGGAGGGACGCGGCCTGACGGCGGAGGGGGTGCCGCCGTCAGGCCGCGGCCGGGATCAGTGGAACTGGGCTTCCTCGGTGGAGCCCTTGAGCGCCGTGGTGGAGCTCTCCGGGTTCAGCGCGGTCGCGACCTGGTCGAAGTAGCCGGTACCGACCTCGCGCTGGTGCTTCGTCGCGGTGTAGCCGCGGCTCTCCGAAGCGAACTCGCGCTCCTGCAGGTCGACGTAGGCGGTCATGCCCTCGCGGGCGTAGCCGTGCGCCAGGTCGAACATCGAGTAGTTCAGCGCGTGGAAGCCGGCCAGCGTGATGAACTGGAACTTGTAGCCCATGTGGCCGAGCTCGCGCTGGAACTTCGCGATGGTCGCGTCGTCCAGGTGCTTCTTCCAGTTGAACGACGGCGAGCAGTTGTAGGCCAGCATCTGGTCCGGGAACTTCGCCTTGATCGCCTCGGCGTACTTGCGCGCCACCTCGAGGTCCGGCTCGGAGGTCTCCATCCAGAGCAGGTCGGCGTACTGGGCGTAGGCCAGGCCGCGCTCGATGCAGGGCTCGATGCCGTTGCGGACCTCGTAGAAGCCCTCTGCGGTGCGACCGCCGGTGAGGAACTGCTGGTCGCGCTCGTCGACGTCGCTGGTCAGCAGCGTCGCGGCCTGCGCGTCGGTGCGGGCGACGACCAGGGTCGGCACGTTCAGCACGTCCGCGGCGAGCCGGGCGGCGTTCAGCGTGCGCTCGTGCTGCTTGGTCGGGATGAGGACCTTGCCGCCGAGGTGACCGCACTTCTTCTCGGACGCGAGCTGGTCTTCCCAGTGCACGCCCGCGGCACCGGCGGCGATCATGCCCTTCATCAGCTCGAACGCGTTGAGCGGACCACCGAAGCCGGCTTCGGCGTCGGCGACGATCGGGGCGTACCAGTCGATGTCGGTGTTGCCCTCGGCCCAGCTGATCTGGTCGGCGCGGCCCAGCGCGTTGTTGATGCGGCGGACCACGGCCGGCACCGAGTTGGCCGGGTAGAGGCTCTGGTCCGGGTAGGTCTGGCCGGCCAGGTTGGCGTCGGCCGCGACCTGCCAGCCCGACAGGTAGATGGCCTGGAGACCGGCGCGCACCTGCTGGACGGCCTGGTTACCGGTCAGCGCACCCAGCGCGTGGATGTAGTCCTCGGTGTGCAGGAGGTTCCACAGCTTCTCGGCGCCGCGACGGGCCAGCGTGTGCTCCTCGACCACGCTGCCGCGCAGCTTGATCACGTCTTCGGCCGAGTAGGAGCGCTGCACGCCCGCCCAGCGGGGGTCGTTCGCCCACTGCGCGGCCAGCTCCGCGGCCGCCTGCTTGGCCTGTTCCGTCATCGGTTCTCCCGGTGTTGCGAAGTTTGCGATTGCTCGCCTTGCCTGATCTGACCCTTGCATGGCAGGCAAAATCCGGTCCAGTTGTCCAATTTGCCAATTTGTGCGAAGGGTCCGTACCCTGTTTGCAAAGCTTGCGAATCCGCCGGTTCGCAAGTGATCGAAAATCCGCGTTCTTGACCGTTCACGTAACCGTTCAGGGCCGGAAACCTTCCGGGAAGGAGGGCACGAATGGAGAAGACTTTCGCCGGCGCGCGGTTGCGGCACCTTCGCGAAAGCCGGGCGATGAGCCAGGCCGACCTCGCCCGTGTGCTGGAGATCTCACCCAGCTACCTCAACCAGATCGAGCACAACTCGCGGCCGCTGACGGTCCCCGTGCTGCTGCGGATCACGCAGGCCTTCGGCGTCGACACGGAGTTCTTCGCCAACAACGACACGTCGCGCCTGGTCGCCGACGTCAAGGAGGCCCTGCTCGACGAGTCCCTCGGCGTCGACGTCACCACGAGCGAGCTCAACGAGCTGGCGACGAACCTGCCGGCGATCGCGCAGGCGCTGGTCAAGCTGCACCGCAGCTACCGCAACGCCGTCGAGAACACCGCCGCGCTGACCACCGAAAACGGCCTGGGCCTGCATGGCAGCGCCGCCGCGCCGCTGCCGCACGAAGAGGTCCGCGACTTCTTCTACGAGCGCGAGAACTATGTCGCCGAACTGGACGAACGCGCCGAGAAGATGGCCGCCGACATCCCGCTGCAGCGCGGCCAGGTGCTCAGCGCGCTGAAGGAACGGCTTTCGCAGCGCTACGGCGTCGAGGTCACCAGCGAAGGCATCGACGAGTCGTCGGGGCAGCAGCACCGCTACGAGCCGGCGACGCGGGTGCTGCGGCTGGCGCCCAGCCTGCGGGTCGGGCAGCAGGCGTTCCGGATGGCTTCGCAGATCGCGCTGATCGAGTACGACGACCTGATCACCGAGCTGGCCGACTCGTGGGCGTTCTCCGGGCCGGCGGCGCGGTCGCTCGCCCGGGTCGGTTTGGCGAACTACTTCGCCGGGGCGCTGATCCTCCCCTACGGCCCCTTCCTGGCGGCGGCCGAGCGGTTCCGCTACGACATCGAGCGGCTGTGCGACCACTACGGCGTCGGCTTCGAAACCGTGTGCCACCGGCTGTCGACGCTGCAGCGGCCCAAGCAGCGCGGCGTGCCGTTCTCGTTCGTGCGGGTGGACCGGGCCGGGAACATGTCGAAGCGGCAGTCCGCGGCCGGGTTCCACTTCTCCCGCGTCGGCGGGGCCTGTCCCCTGTGGAACATCTACGAGGCGTTCACCCAGCCGGGCAAGATCCTCACCCAGATCGCGACCCTGCCCGACGGCAAGAGCTACTTCTGGATCGCGCGGACGGTGTCGCGCAACATCGGCGGCTACGGCAGCCCGGGCAAGACGTTCACCGTCGGCCTCGGCTGCGAGCTGCGGCACGCCGGGCGGCTCGTCTACTCGACCGGCCTCGACCTGGACGAGCCCGCCGCGGCGACGCCGATCGGGATGGGCTGCAAAGTCTGTGAACGCCCGGCGTGCTCGCAGCGCGCGTTCCCGACGATCGGCAAGCAGCTCACCGTCGACGAGAACACCAGCACCTTCGTCCCCTACCCGGCGGTGCCGAAGGGCTGATCAGCCGATCACGTGCGGGGTCCACTTCGCCTCGTCCGGGCCGAGCAGCGTGATCCGGCTCAACAGCTCGTGCGCCGTGACGCCCGCGGCCTGGGCCTTGTCGATCGCGACGCACGCCTGCAGCCCGCTCTTCGTCACGCATTCGGGCTTGCCGAGGCCGTCGGCGTGGCCGCCGGGGAGGGAGACCGTGATCGTCACCAGCGCACCGTTCGACGAGTACTGCAGCACCACCCGCCAGGGCACACCGTCGGTGTCGGGACGGCGCCACAGACCGGCGTCGGCCAGGTGGAACGACGAAGGCAGGCTCGAGACGTGCAGCGGCAGCGGAACCGCCCGGTTCGCGAACGTCACTTCCCCCGCCACGCGCGTCAGGATCCGCTGCAGGTCGAGCGCGGCGAGGTAGTAGGCGTGCAGCTGGGCCCAGCGACCGTCCGCGGTCGGCCAGCGCAGGTAGCTGTCACCGTGGTTGAGCGGGTCGTTCGCGTCGGCCGTCAGCCAGTAGCCGTCGCGGTCGCCGACTTTCTGCGGGACCCGCTTCGGCGTGCCGCTCAGGTCACGCGGGACGGGCGGCTCGCGGTCGGCGACCGACAGCCAGATCATCGGCGGCAGCTCGCCGCGGCCGATGGCCAGCGCGTAGTCGCCGTGACCTCCCGCGCCGTACTCGACGCCCTCGACCTGCTCCGGCAGCCAGCCGAAGCTCGCTTTCGCCACCAGCGGGTTGTCGGTGGGCACCGGCGCGACGGGTGCGGGCTGGGGCGCGACAGCCACCGGCGGCGGCACGGACGTGTGCCGGAAAACCGACACGGCCGTCACGCCGCCGGCCGCCACCACCGCGGCGCAGCCCACGACCAGGGCCGTGGTGCGCGCGCGGCGACGACGTCCTCCGGCCCGGCGCGCGCGGTCGACGTCGATCCGGGACGGCGGCGCGGGCTCGTCGGCCAGGTCCTTCAACATCGTGGTGAGCTCGTGGTCGGTCATGCCCGTCCCTCCCGGATCGGCTCGCCCAGCAGCTCGCGGAGCGTGTCCACGGCCTTCGCGGTCTGGCTTTTGACAGTCCCTTCGGAACAGCCCAGCGCCCGTGCGGTGTCCGCGACCGGCAGGTCGCCGAAGTAGCGGAGCACGACGGTCGCGCGCTGCCGGGCGGGCAGCCGGTCCAGCGCGGCCCGCAGGTCGAGCGCCGCTTCGACGTCCGGACCGGGCGCCGGGCGGTCGTGGTCGGTGCCGCGCAGGTCCACCCGTCGCCACCAGGACGTCCGCTGCTCGGCGAGGAACGTGTTGACCAGCGTCCGGCGCGCGTAGCCGTCCAGGTTGTCGGCGCGGACCGCCCGTGGCCAGTTCGTGTACAGCCGCGTGATCGCCGACTGGACCAGGTCGTCGGCCCGGTGCCAGTCACCGCAGAGCAGGTACGCGACCTTGCGGAACCAGCCCGACCGTGCGGTCACGTACTCGGTGAAGTCGTCCACCGGCGCCCCCTGTCCTGTTCGTCACCCCTTTGATGTGCCCGGAGGGCCGAACGGTTGCCCGAGTCGCGCGAGTCGTAGATTCATCGGGGTGCACGACATCGACACGGTGACCGCGGCGACGATCGAGAAGGCCGCCGAGCGGCTGGCCGGGGTGGTGACCCGCACGCCGCTGGAGCCGAGCGCGCGGCTGTCGTCCCGGGTGGACGCCCAGGTCTGGGTGAAACGCGAAGACCTGCAGACCGTCCGGTCGTACAAGATCCGCGGTGCGTACAACTTCATCGTCCAGCTCGACGAGGACGTGCGGGCCCGCGGTGTCGTCTGCGCCAGCGCCGGCAACCACGCGCAGGGCGTGGCGTACGCGTGCCGTCGGCTCGGCGCGAACGGCCGTGTGTACGTTCCGGGGACAACGCCGCGGCAGAAGCGCGAACGCATCGCGACGCTCGGCGGCGCGCACATCGAGGTCATCGTTGTCGGGGAAACGTACGAAGACGCCTTCGCCGCGGCCAACGAAGACGCCCAGCGCACCGGCGCGACGCTGGTGCCCGCGTTCGACGACGTCCGCACGGTCGCCGGGCAGGGCACGGTCGCCCTGGAAGTGATCGACCAGCTCGGATTCGTCCCCGACGTCGTGGTCGTCCCGGTCGGCGGCGGCGGACTGCTGGCCGGGGTCGGGAGCTGGCTGCGCGAGCGGCACCCCGAGGTGCGGATCGTCGGCGTCGAACCCGCGGGCGCGGCGTGCATGGCCGCGGCGTTGGCGGCCGGACGACCGGTGCGGCTGCCCGAGCTCGACTCGTTCGTCGACGGCGCCGCCGTGCGCGAGGCCGGCGCGGTCACCTACCCGCTGATCCGCGAGAGCGGCGCCGAGCTGACCGCCGTCGCCGAGGGCGCGGTGTGCACCGAGATGCTGGCGATGTACCAGTCCGACGGCATCATCGCCGAACCCGCGGGCGCGCTCGCCGCGGCCGCGCTCGGCTCGGTCGTCCAGGTCGAGCCGGGGCAGACGGTCGTCGTCCTCGTCTCCGGCGGCAACAACGACGTCAGCCGCTACAGCGAGATCCTCGAACGCTCGCTCATGCACGAAGGGCTGAAGCACTATTTCCTGGTCGGGTTCCCGCAGGAGCCGGGCGCGCTGCGTCGCTTTCTCGAGCAGGTGCTCGGGCCGGAAGACGACATCACCCGCTTCGAGTACGTCAAGCGCACCAACCGCGAGATGGGCCCGGCGCTGGTCGGCATCGAGATCGCCCGATCAAGCGACCTCCCGGGACTGCTGGCGCGGATGGACGCCAGCCCACTGCAGGTCGAGCGGATCGAGCCGGGGAGCCCCCTGTTCCACTTCCTGCTCTGAGGTCGTGGTCCACTGGGTGGATGACTGACGGAGTCCGCAGTGTCGAGGCGTTGCGCGAAAAAGTCCACGAGGGTGCGGAGCCCGAATACCTGCTGTTCTACGGGCACACGCCGTCGAAGTCCGGCCGTGTGACGGCGAGCTGCCTGAGCCAGTGGTGGCTCGACCCGTTCGAGGCCGACGGTGTCCGCTACCCCACCGCCGAGCACTACATGATGGCCGGCAAGGCCGAGCTGTTCGGCGACCACGAGAAGGCGGCGCTGATCCTCGCCGCCCCCGACCCTAAGACGGCGAAGGTGCTCGGCCGCGAGGTCGCCGGGTTCGACGCGGACGTCTGGGAGCGGCACCGGTTCGACATCGCCGTCGACGGCAACCTGGCCAAGTTCCGGGCCCACCGCGACCTCCGCCGGTTCCTGCTCGGCACCGGCGACGCCGTGCTCGTCGAAGCGTCCAAGAAGGACCTCGTCTGGGGCAGCGGACTCGCGCGCGAGGAGAAGAACGCGACCAAGCCGGACTACTGGCGTGGGCTGAACCTGCTCGGCTTCGCCCTCATGGAGGTTCGGGACCAGCTGCGCGCCCGCATGTGATTCAAGGGGCCGGGATCGGCGCCCCGGCACAGGACGCGGACGTCGTCCGGCCCGTGTCGAAAAAAGTGACAGCGGCGTTCGCGCAGGTCAGGGACGACAGGGAGCCGTGGACGTCGTCCTCGATCGTCATCAGCGCGCCGCCGATCCGCTGCCGCATCGCGATCGCCCAGCCGATGGGCGTGACCGGCTCGTAGGCGTGGCCGACGAGCTCCAGCGGGCTCTTGCCCGCCGCGAACGCCCAGGGTCGCGCCGGCAGGGGCCAGCCGATGCACATCGGTTCGTACAAGCCGTAGCCGCCCGCGACCGGCAGCCGCTTCATGCGGTCGAGGCGGTGCCGCCAGACGGTCTCGAAGTCCCGCGGGCTCGGCGACTCGTTGCAGAGCAGGGCCGTCTGCTGGGCGTGGTTGAAGGCGTGGGCCTCGCCGTCCCAGCCGAGGGCCCCGGTCTGAGCCGTCGCACGATCGGGTGAAATTGTGCCGCCGTCCCGGATCTCCGCGAGCTGCTTGGCCAGCGCGGCCCAGTCCCGGCGCGGGTTGGCGAGCATGCCGTTCACGGTGGCGCCGTCGATCTCGCCACGCGGGTGCGCGGTGAGCTCGGCCCGCAGGTCGAGCAGGGCTTTCGCGACGACGGGCTCGGTTGTCCCGAAATGGAACACGGCGTCGTAGCGGGCGATCCACGACGCGAAGTCGTGGAAGGTGTTCTCGCCCGCGGCCGCCTGGCCGTCGTCCATCGCGGTGACACTCAGGTCCGGCGGCATGACGGAGTCGAGCAGCATCTTGTCGACGTGGTCGTCGAAGAGCGTCCGGTACTGCGCGCCGAGCGCGGTGCCCCACGAGACGCCGTAGTAGCCGATCTTGTCCTCGCCGAGGGCGACGCGGATGCAGTCCAGGTCGCGGGCGATCGTCGGCGTGGTCAGATTTCGGACAAAGGTGGGATGGGCGTCGACGCACTCGCGGTTCGCCCGAGCCGTGCGCTCCGCGGCCTGGCGAGCCTTCTCCTTGTCGGGGACACCCGGGTCCGGCTCCGGGAAGGCGATGGTGCAGGGCAGGTTGTCGCTATAACCGACACCGCGCGGGTCGAAGCCGATGAGGTCGTGGTGGACGCCGATGCCACCCGCGTGGCTGTCGGCGATGCTGCGGGGCATGTCGAGACCGGACTGGCCGGGGCCACCCGGGTTCAGCAAGACGGCGCCGGTCCGTTCGCCGGTCGCGCGGATCCGGCTGACAGCGATGTCGATTTTCCGACCATCCGGGTCGGCGTAGTCGAGCGGGACCGGGACCATCGTGCACTCGGTGCGCTGGTCGGCGGGATCCCAGTCCTTCGCGACCGCGGAGCAGAGGTGCCAGGAGAGCCCGTCGGCGGCGGCGACCGCGGGGACGGCGGGCAGCAACGCCGCGGCGGTGAGCAAGGGAACGGCGAACCGGCTGATCGACATGGGCCCAGGCTGCCGGGCGCCGCCCGCCGGGAGATCGGCCGATCAGCCGATGATCACCGCCGATCGGCCGGAGCCGTCGGGCTGTGTCGCAAAAATGAACAACGGTGTCCTCAGCCGAGGCCGACGAACATCGTCCGGTGCAGGCCGCCGACGTGCTCCCGCGTCACCCGCGCCGCGGCGTCGGGGTCGCCGTCGGCCAGCGCGTCGACCAGCCGGGCGTGCTCGCGGTTCGACTCCCGCAGCTTCGCCATCGGATAGGGCAGGTAGAAGCGGTACAGCTCGGCCAGCACGACCTCGTACTGCCCGACGGCCACCGGCGGCCCGGATTCGGCGACGGCCCGGTGGAACTGGGCGTCGAGCTCGTGGAACTCGGCCCAGCCCGCCGCCGTGTCCATCCGGGCGACCAAACCGCGCAGGTGCTCGACGTCGGGTTCGCGGGTGGCGACCAGCTGGACCAGCCCGGCCTCCAGGACCAGCCGGTGGTCGATCAGCTCCCGGACCTCGGCGGCCGACTCGCGGTAGGCGCCGACTTCCCGCACGCGCTCCGCCGGCGGATTTTCGGACACGAGCGTCCCGCCGCCCCGGCCGCGGCGTCGCTCGATCAGGCCATCCTCGGCCAGGGACTCCAGGGCCCGGCGGACGGTGATCTCCGCGACGTCGAGGGCCCGCGCGATCTCGCCGTTCGACGGCAGCCGCTCCCCCGGCTTCAGCAGCCCGAGCTCGACGGCGAGCGCGATCCGCGCGCGGACGGTGTCCAGCGCGGACAGCCGTCGGATGCCGGTCAGGGCCGGCGCGCTGAGGTCTGCGGTCGCCATGGAACCGACCGTACCGCACAAAGTGCTCATCTTGAGCACTCTTGTTTAAGTGTTCAAGATGGACTATTTTTCGTCCATGCCGCGACCACTGCCGATCGCCCTCGTGCAAGCACCGCCCCGGCCGGCCGGTGACCCCGGGTTCGCGGGCGAGGCCGAGGCGGTCCTTCGCCGTTTTCCGGACACGCGCCTGGCCGCCTTCCCCGAACTGCACCTCTGCGGCGTCGACGGCGAAGGCGACGAGCGCACCGAGCAGCTGCGGGCCGCCGCCCAGCCATTGCACGGGCCGCGGACGCGGGAAGCTCGCCGAACTGGCCGGTGACCTGGGGATCTGGCTCGCGCCGGGCACCGTGTGCGAAAAAGGCGACAACGGCGAGCTGTTCAACACCGCCCTCGTCTTTTCGCCGCGTGGCGAGCTGGCCGGCTGGTACCGCAAGGTCTTCCCGTGGCGGCCGCACGAGCCGTACGACCCCGGCGACCGCTTCGTCGTCGCCGACCTGGCCGACGCGGGCCGTGTCGGGTTTTCGATCTGCTACGACGCCTGGTTCCCCGAAGTGACCCGGCACCTCGCGTGGATGGGTGCCGAACTCGTGCTCAACCCCGTGCAGACCACGACGCCCGACCGCGCCCAGGAGCTCGTCCTGGCCCGGGCGAACGCCATCGTCAACCAGGTCTTCGTCGCCAGCGTGAACACGGCCGGGCCGCTCGGCATGGGCGACAGCCTGCTCGTCGGCCCCGAGGGCGACGTCCTCGCGGCGTTGCCCGGAAAAGAACAAGGCGTGCTCACGCACACGATCGACCTCGACGACGTCGCCCGCGTCCGCCGCGACGGCACCGCCGGCACCAACCGCATGTGGGCGCAGTTCACCCCCGCCGACGCACCGCTCAACCTGCCGCTCTACCAGGGCCGGATCGACCCGGATCGCTGGTGTCCACGAAAAGGAGACGACCGATGACCACCACGGCCGCCGCGGCCCCGGCCGCCCTGCAGCGCCGGCTCGGCCTGCCCGGCGTCGTCCTGTTCGGGCTCGCCTACATGGCGCCGCTGATCGTGCTCGGGACCTTCGGCATCGTCGCGACGACGACCGCGGGCACCGTGCCGTCGGCCTACCTGCTCGCCCTGGTCGCCATGCTGTTCACGGCGGCGAGCTACGGGAAGATGGCCGCCACCCACCCCGTCGCCGGGTCGGCCTACACCTATGTCCGGAAATCCGTCGACGCGCGGGCCGGGTTCCTGGTCGGCTGGGCGGTGCTGCTCGACTACTTCTTCCTGCCGATGGTGATCTGGCTGATCGGCGGCGCCTACCTCTCGGCCGAGTTCCCCGGCGTCCCGAGCTGGGTCTGGCTGATCACGTTCATCGCGCTGACGACGGTCCTCAACGTCCTCGGCATCAAGATCGCCGAGAAGGCGAACTTCGTCCTGATGGCCTTCCAGCTGCTGGTGATCGGCTTCTTCGTCGTTCTTTCGGTCAAGCAGGTGCTGCACGTCGGCGGTTCGCTGGCCAGCACCCAGCCCTTCTTCCACCCCAGCAGCACCCTGGGCACGATCTCCGGCGGCGCCGCGCTGGCGACGTACTCCTTCCTCGGCTTCGACGCCGTGACGACGTTGACCGAAGAAACGACAGAGCCGCGCAAGACGATCCCCCGCGCGATCCTGCTGACCGCGCTGATCGGCGGTGGCATCTTCGTCGTCCTCGCCTACTTCACCCAGCTCGCCCACCCGGGCAGCGCGTTCGGCGACGAGTCGTCGGCCGCGTTCGAAATCGCGACCACGATCGGCGGCAACCTCTTCGCGTCGTTCTTCCTCGCCGGTCTGGTCGTCGCCCAGTTCGCGTCGGGGATCGCCGCGCAGGCGAGCGCGTCGCGGCTGATGTTCGCGATGGGCCGCGACGGCGTGCTGCCGCGGGTCTTCGGCAAGCTGCAGCCGCGGTTCGCGACGCCGGTGTTCGGCATCGTCCTCACCGGGCTCGTCGGGCTGGTCGCGCTGGCGCTGGACGTGAGCACCTCGACGTCGTTCATCAACTTCGGCGCGTTCACCGCGTTCACGTTCGTCAACGTCAGCGTGCTGGCGACGTGGCTGCGCGACCGGACCGGGAAACGCGTGCTGACCTGGGTGGTCTTCCCGCTGATCGGCGCCGTGGTCGATTTGTGGCTGCTGGTCAACCTCGACGGCATCGCGCTCGTGTTCGGCCTGGTCTGGCTGGCGATCGGCGTCGTCGTCCTGGCGGCGATCACCCGCGGCTTCCGGCGGCCGCCGCCGGAGATGAGCTTCGAGGAGTAGGTCAGCCGCCCGGGCAGTCGTTGCCGCCGCCACTGCGCTCGACGCAGTGGCGCGGCCCCGGCGGGGGCGGCGGGGCGTGCCGGACGTCGTGCGCCCACTCCGTCGCCACGACGACCGCCGCCAGCGCGAGGCAGATCCCGAAGAACCACGTCCACCCGCGACGCCGCGTTGTCGCCGAAACGACCACGCCCACCACGGGCAGGCCCGCCCCGAGCCAAGCCGCCCAGGTCAGGTAGCCGCCGGCGGCGTCGCCGACCTCGCCGAACACCGGGACGCTCGCCAGGAAGCCGAGCAGCACCAGAAACGGGACGACGAGCAGCAAGCCCACCGCGCACAGGGCCAGGACGATCGACGACCAGACGGTCCGCAGCTCCCCCACCCGGCCAGTATGTCCGGAAAAGCGACGACGAACTACGCCTCGCCGAGGGTCTTCTGCAGGGCCTTGTTCGCCTTCCGCGCCATGTCCGCGACGGCCTCGCGACGGGCAGCGTCGGCGGCGTAGTCGTCTTCGCGGTTGCGGACCACGCGGGCCGGCGCGCCGACCGCGATCGAGTAGTCCGGGATGTCGCCGCGGACCACCGCGTGCGCGCCGAGCACGCACCCGCGGCCGACGCGCGTGCCCTTCAAGACGCTGACCTTCGTGCCGAGCCACGTGTCCGGCCCGATGCGGACCGGCGACTTCACGATGCCCTGGTCCTTGATCGGCACGTGGATGTCCGAAATGACGTGGTCGAAGTCACAGATGTACACCCAGTCGGCGACCAGCGTGGCCGCGCCGAGCTCGATGTCGAGGTAGCAGTTGATGACGTTCTGGCGGCCGAACACCGACTTGTCGCCGATCCGCAGCGAGCCCTCGTGGCAGCGGATCGCGTTGCCGTCGCCGATGTGCACCCAGCGGCCGATCTCCAGCCGCCCGTAGCCCGGGCGGCAGTGGATCTCGACATTCTTGCCGAGGAAGAGCATCCCGCGCAGGATGATGTGCGGGTTGGCGAGCCGGAACTTGAGCAGCCGGTAGTACCGGACCAGGTACCAGGGCGTGTACGCGCGGTTGCGCAGCACCCAGCGCAGCGAGTCGGCGGTCAGGAACTTCGCCTGCCGCGGGTCGCGCCGCGCGCGCCGCCAGGCCCGCACCCGCGAAAGCGCGGGCGCACCCCACATCGACGTCATGCCCGTGACCGTAACCTGTGTGCGGGACGGGTTCACAGGCAAGGGGAGCGGATGGGCACGAAGCTGATCATCGACACCGACCCGGGCGTGGACGACGCGCTGGCGATCGCGCTCGCGGCGCTGTCCCCCGACGTCGACCTGATCGGCGTGACGTCGGTTTTCGGCAACGTGCCGATCGAGCGCACGACGTCGAACGCGCGCCGCCTGCTCGAACTGTTCGGCCGCACCGACGTGCCGGTGGCGGCCGGGGCGGCGCGGCCGCTGGTGTATTCGAAGCCGCGTGACGCGAAAGAGGTCCACGGCGGCGACGGCCTGTCCGGCCACTCCTACACACTGCCGGAGGCGAGCCGTCCCCTCGACGAGCGCGACGCCGTCCGGCTGATGCTCGACCTGCTCGAAGCGTCCGACGAACCGGTGACCATCGCCCCAATCGGGCCCCTGACGAACATCGCCGCGCTGCTCGCGGCGCACCCGGGCGTGGCGGAGAAGATCGCGCGGCTGGTGATCATGGGCGGCGGTGTCACTTTCGGCAACAGCACGACGGCCGCCGAGTTCAACATCTGGAGCGACCCCGAAGCGGCCCGCCGGGTGCTCGTCGAGGAGGACGTCCCGGTGGTGCTGGTGCCGCTGGACCTCACGCACCGCTGCGCCGTCGACGGCGAGTGGCTGGCGAAGCTCGCCGCGTCCGGCCCGGTCGGCGCCACGCTCGAAGGCCTCACCGCCACCTACCGGCAGCACTACACGCGCGTGTTCGGCGAAGACCGGATGGTCATGCACGACGCCGTCGCCGTCGCGGAGGCGATCTCGCCGGGGATCCTGCGCACCGAGACCTACCGCGTCGACGTCGACTGCGGCCTCGGTCCGGCGCGCGGGCAGACGCTGGTCGACCGGCGGCGGCTCGGCGAAGACGATCCGCAGTTCACGCCCGGCCGCCCGATCGAGGTCGCGATGGACACCGACCTCGACGGCCTGCGCGGCTTCGTCCTCGATCGGCTGACCGGGGCCGCCCGGTGAGCGAGGAGCCCGAGGTCGTCCCGCAGGAGGACGAGGCCCCCGAACCCCGCCGCCGGAAGGCCGCCGTCGTGGTCGCCGCGGTGGTCGTGGTCGCCGCGGCGCTGGTGGTCGGCGTCCAGTTCGCGCCGAAGCAGCAGGAGACGACGAACGCCGCCGCCACGGTGACGCCGCCGCCGACGTCTGTCGCGAAAACGACCACGCCGCCGCCGACCCAGCCGAAGGTGCCGGAGGCGAGCGAGTTCGACGCCTGGGCGTCCAAGACCAGCCAGTGGCTCGACGTGCCGTTGCGCGCGATGGTCGGCTACGCGAAAGCGACGACGAAGCTGGCCAAGGACGCCCCGGGCTGCCACCTTTCCTGGGTCACGCTCGCCGCGGTCGGAAAAGTGACCACGGACCACGGCCGTGCCCGGGGCGGGCAGTTCGGCACCACCGGCGTGCTGGACAAGCCACTCGGCACGATCGAAGTGCGCGATTTTTACGACAAGGTCGTCTCGACGGCGAACGCCGCCGGGCCGATGCAGCTGGCGCCGTCGATCTGGGCGAAGTACCAGGCGAGCTACGCGGGCGGGAAGCCCGATGTCCAAAACATCGACGACGCCGCGCTGACCACGGGCCGCGCCCTGTGCGACGGCGGCACGGACCTGTCGCAGGGCCAGCCGTGGTGGGACGCGGTCGCGAAGCTGCAGCCGGCGCCGTTGTTCCTTCATCGGACATTGGCGACGGTCAACGTCTACGGCACGGTCGGCCAGGGCTCGGCGGCGCCGAACCCGGCGGTGCTGAGCGCGGTGAACTTCGCCATCGACAAGATCGGGCTGCCCTACATCTGGGGCGGCAACGGCACCGGCGGCAACGACCCGGGCTTCGACTGCTCCGGCCTGACGACGGCGGCGTACGCGAGCGCGGGCGTCAAGCTGATGCGCACGGCCGACACGCAGTACCGGAGCGTGCCGCACGTGACCGAGCCGCAGCTGGGCGACCTCATCTTCTACGGCGAGCCGACGACGAAGATCCACCACGTCGGCCTCTACATCGGCAACCAGCAGATGATCGACGCGCCGCAGACCGGCCAGGCCGTGCAGGTGCACTCCTACCGCAGGGACGGCGACGACTACGCGGGCGCTGGGCGGCCGACGGCGTGAGCGTCCGCGCGGCTCGTGTCGCTTGAACGGACAAATGGTTGGACGCGGCGCCGCCCGGGCTTGTAGCTTGCGGGGGACCGTGACCCGCCCGAGGAGGTGAGACCCATGAACGCTGTATCGACGTGGGTGCTCTCCCCGCCCGTCACGGCCGGCGACTGACGCAGGTGTCGCCGGGAGCGCCTCGAACCAGGCACTCCCGAAAGGCACCACCATGGATTCTTCGCCGTCCGACTTCGACGTGATCATCGCCGGGTGCGGCCCGACCGGCGCCATGCTGGCCGCCGAGCTGCGGCTGCACGACGTGCGGGTCCTTGTCCTCGAAAAGGACACCGAGCCCGCGTCGTTCGTCCGCATCGTCGGCCTGCACATCCGCAGCCTCGAGATCATGGCCATGCGCGGGCTCCTGGACCGTCTGCTCGAAAATGGGAGACAGCGTCCGGCGCGCGGGTTCTTCGCCGCCATCGACAAGCCCGTGCCCCCGGGCCTGGACTCCGCGCACGCCTATCTGCTGGGAATCCCGCAGCCGGTCATCGTGCGTCTGCTCGAGGAACACGCGGTCCAGCTGGGTGCGCACGTCCGGCGCGGTGACGCGGTGGCCGGTTTCCAGCAGGACGACGACGGCGTGACGGTCGAGCTGGCCGACGGCCACCGGCTGCGTGCGCGCTATTTCGTCGGCTGCGACGGCGCGCGCAGCACGGTCCGCAAGCTGCTCGGTGTCGGTTTTCCCGGCGAACCCTCGCGGACCGAGACGCTGATGGGTGAGATGGAGGTGGGCGTGCCGCCGGCGGAGGTCGCCGCCAAGGTGGCCGAGGTCGGTGAGACCCACCGGCCGTTCTGGCTCCGGCCGTTCGGGGCGGGCTCGTACAGCGTCGTGGTGCCCGCCGCCGGAGTCAGCGATCGCACGGCGCCGCCCACGCTCGAGGAGTTCCGGCAGCGGCTGCGCGCTGTCGCCGGAACCGACTTCGGCGTGCACTCGGCGCGCTGGCTGTCGCGGTTCGGCGACGCCACCCGGTTGGCCGAAAGCTACCGGGTCGGGCGGGTGCTGCTGGCCGGCGACGCGGCCCACATCCACCCGCCGACCGGCGGGCAGGGCCTCAACCTGGGTGTCCAGGACGCCGTCAACCTCGGCTGGAAGCTGGCCGCCCAGGTCCGCGGCTGGGCGCCGACGACCCTGCTCGACACCTACCACGCCGAACGCCACCCCGTCGCCGAGGACGTCCTGGACAACACGCGCGCCCAGATGGAGCTGCAGTCGCTCGAACCGGGCGCACGGGCCGTGCGCCGGCTGCTCGCCGAGCTGATGGACTTCGACGAGGTCAACCGCCACCTGATCGGGAAGATCACCGCCATCGACATCCGCTACGACTTCGGTGACGGCCCCGACCTGCTCGGGCGCCGCCTGCCCGACCTCGACGTGAAGCAGGGCCGCCTCTACGGGCTGCTCGGTCGCGGCCGCGGCCTGCTGGTGGACCGCACCGAACGCCTGACCGTCGGCGGGTGGGCGGACAGGGTCGACCACCTCGCCGACCCGACCGCGGACCTCGACGTGCCGGGGCTCCTGCTCCGCCCCGACGGTCATGTCGCCTGGATCGGCGACGACCAGCGGGACCTGGACGAGCATCTCGCCCGCTGGTTCGGCGAGCCAGCCGCCTGAGACGTCCGGTGCGTGGTGGCTCGGAGCCGCCACGCACCGGATGGTCAGCCGAGGTAGTCGTTCGCCCCGCTGACCCAGGCGATGTAGCGCTCGGCGGACCGTCGCACCGCGCCTTTCGCGTCGCCGAGGATCGTGCCGCCGGTCAGGCCGTAGAGGTTGTCGAACTCGTACGGTTCGAGCCGGTCCACGATCTTGCGCACCAGCCCGGCCGACAGCGGGATCCGGTTCGGGTAGCTGCGCATGAACGTCACCCAGCCGCTGTCCGGCACCGGAAGCATCGTGTCGCCGACGAGCAACGCGCCCCGGCCGTTCGCGACGTGGGCGACCGCGGCTCCGGGGAAATGGCCGCCCGCCTCGACGAGCGTCACGCCGGGCAAGACCCGCTCGGTGCCGGACCACTCGCGGATCACTGGGTCCTCGCGGCGCACCCACCGCCGGTCGGCGGCGTGGACGAAAACCGGGACACGCCCCAGCCGGTGACTCCAGCTGACCTGCGAGCCGTACATGTGCGGGTGGCTGGCCACGATCGCCGCGGCGCCGCCGAGCTGCTCGATCGCCGTCACCATCGCCGGGTCGAGGTGGTTCGGCGGGTCCCAGAGCAGGTTGCCTTCCTCGGTCCGGACCAGGTGCGTCCACTGGCCGATGCCGAACTCCGGTTCGCGGTTGAACCGGTGCAGGCCCGGTTCGAAGCTCCTCGTGGACCACGCGGTGCGCGTCGGCGTTGAGCTTCTCCAGCGTCGTCCACGCCTGGCCCGAGGTGGGCACGTACTGCCGTTCGTCGGCGCAGATCGCGCACTCGCCCGCCGGAGGCTGATCGGTGTCGGGGTGTTCGACCCCGCAGGTTCCGCAGATCCAGATCGTCATGACGCCAGTCTTGGAGCTCGACCAAGGTCGAGGTCAAGGAACGACTTCAGCAGCGGCACCAGGACTTCCGGCCGGTCCAGCGGGATGATGTGGCCGCAGTCCTCGACGACGTGGGCGCGCAGGTCGTCGGCGACCGGGGCGAGCTGGCGGGCGAGGATGTCGCCCACCGGGTGCGCGCCGATCGCCAAGGTCGGCACCGTGAGCCGTCCACTCGCGACGGTGACCGCGATCTGCCGGGCCGACTCGGGCATCGCGCGGTAGTGGGCGAACGCGCCGCGCAGGGCGTCGCGGCCGGTGTACGCGGCGACGAAGTGGTCGCGGATTTCCCGCGGCACCCCGCGGCCCCGGGTGCCCGCGTCGAGGAACCAGTCGACGTAGTCCGCCTCGTGTCCGATCAGGACGGTCTCGGCCAGCCCGGGCACGGCGTGGAACCCGAACCACCAGGGCGGTCCACCGGCGAGGAAGTCTTCGGCGCCCGGGAGGCGGCCCAGCAACGACTCCATGACGACGAGCCGCCGGACCCGCTCGGGACGGCGCATCGCCAGCAGGAACGCGGGTGGCGTGCCCGCGTCGATGCCGACGACCGCCGCCGTCGGTTCGCCGAGCGCGTCGAGGAGCGCTTCGGCGTCCGCGGCGAGGTTTTCCGCGTCGTAGCCGTCGGAGGGACGGGCCGTCTCGCCCAGGCCGCGCAGGTCCGGGGCGATGACGCGGAAGTGCGCCGCCAACGGCGGGATGACTTCGGTCCACAGCCGCCAGGTGTGCGGGAAGCCGTGCAGCAGCAGGACCGCGGGCCCCTCCCCGGCGACCTCGACGTTGATCTCGATGCCGTTGGCGGAAATCCGCACCATGCCTCCCGGGGTGGTTACCATTGGTTACTTGAAAACCGTAGGTAACTTCCAGAGCCCGGCCAAGACGGCACTTTCCCGACAGGTGGTGAGCTCCAGGTGACCCCCTCGCCGCGCGGCGATCTGTTCGATCCCGCCTGCCCGACGCGCCGGCTGCTCGACCGGATCGGGACGAAGTGGACGTCGATGGTGGTCAAGGTGCTGGCCGAGGCGGACCCGGATGAGGTGCGGTTCGCCGACCTGCGACGCCGGATGCCGGGGGTCTCGCAGAAGATGCTGTCGGTGACGTTGCGCTCGCTCACCCACGACGGCCTGGTCGCCCGGCGCGTCGAGCCGACCGTGCCGCCGAAGGTGCACTACCGGCTCACCGACCTGGGCCGCTCCCTTGAAGTCCCGCTCGCCGCGCTGCGGAACTGGGCCGAGGAGAACATGGCGGCGATCGACCGGGCGCACGCGGCCGCCACCGACGTCTGACCGTGTCAGGCCGGTCCGGCGAGGCCGACGACGTTGCCCTGCGGGTCGGCGAAGTGGGCGACCACGAGGTCGCGTCCACTCACCCGGTCCGGGCCCATCCGGCGGGTGCCGCCGAGGCGTTCGGCCTCCGCCAGTGCCGCCGCCACGTCCGGGACGCCGACGTAAAAAACGACATGACTCTCGTGCCCCGCGCCGCCGCCGACGCCGCCCGGGATGCCGTCCGTCTCGACGAACCCGTAGTTGCCCGGCTCTGACACTTTTTCCGACACGGGTCCCGACGTGTCGAACTCCCAGCCGAACAGCTCGCCGTAGTACCCACGCAGCCGCGCCGGGTCGGTGCCGATGATCTCGAAGTGGACGACCGGTCGGCTCATGACCGCTCCTTCGCGTCGATGTCCGCTTTTCGGCCACGGTACGCCGTTGTGGTTGTTAAAAACAACCTCGGAGTCGTACATTCGAACCATGCCGACGAGCCGCAGCTACGGGGACGCCTGCACCATCGCCCGCGCGCTGGACGTCGTCGGGGAGCGGTGGGCGCTGCTCGTCGTGCGCGAGCTGCTGCTCGGACCGCAGCGGTTCTCCGACGTGCGTCGCGCGCTGCCGGGCGCCAGCACGAACCTGGTCACCGACCGGCTCCGGGAAGCTCGAAGGCCACGGCGTCGTCGCCCGGCGGAAGCTGCCGCCGCCGGCGGGCTCGACCGTCTACGAACTGACCGACTGGGGGCGCGAGCTGGAGCCGGTCGTGCTGGCGCTGGGCTCGTGGGGCTCCCGCATCCCGCTCCCCCGGGCCGCGACGCTCGGCGCGACGTCGGTGCTGCTGTTCCTCCGCGGCTCGGCCCGTCCGCGCGGCACCGCCTGCTTCCGCGTCGAACTGGACGCGCGCGTCTGGACGGTCCGGACCGAGCCCGGCCGCCTGACCGTCGAGCCGGCGGAACCCGCCGCGCCGGACGCCGTGCTCCGGACCGACCCGGTGACGTTCAACGCGCTGCTCGAGCGGCCCGCCGACCTCGATGTCGCGATCGGCGACAAACGGATTGTCGTCGAAGGTGACCACAAGGCCGTCCGGCGGCTGCTGCGCGAACGGATCAGCGGGTGACGGCTTCCTCCCGCACCCGCAGCGACGGCGCGAGCGCCAGGATCCCGAGCGTCACGACGACCGCCGACGACAACGCCCAGTGCAGCCCGATCCGCGTGGCGAGCGCCCCGACCAGCACCGGCTCGACCAGGAAACCCAGGTAGCCGCAGGCGGCGACGGCCGCGACCGCGCGACCCGGCGCGTCCGCCTGCTTGCGGCTCGCCACGCTCCACGCGATCGGCACGATCCCGGCCACGCCGAGCCCGACGACCGCGAACCCCGCCACGCCCGCGACCGGCCACGGCGCCACGAGCACGACGGCGAACCCCAGGACGGCGACCGTGGTCGCCACGCGGACAAAGCACACGGCGCCGGTTCGCGCCACCAGGCGGTCGGCGACCAGGCGGACCGCGATCATCGTGGCCGAAAAAGCGAAATAGCCCAGCGAGGCGAGCGCGGGCGTCGCGCCGGTGACGTCGGCGAGGTACACCGCGCTCCAGCTGTTGACCGCGCCTTCGGCGACGAACCCGCAGAACGCGATCACGCCCAGCGGCACCAGCGCCCGGCTCGGCCACGCGAACGCCGCCTCGCCCTGGCCGCGGTCGGCGCCGGTGAGGAAGCACGTCCGGGCCGCCCACAGCGCGAGCGCGAGCAGCACCGCGCCGGCGATCGGGAAGTGCACCGACACCGGGACGTGCGCGGCCTCCATCAGGGCGTCGACACCCGAGCCCGCGAGGCCGCCGATGTTCCAGAACGCGTGGAACCCCGCGAAGATGGGACGTTCGTACCCTTCCTCGACACGGGCGGCGTGGGCGTTCATCGCGACATCGAGCAGGCTGTTGCCGACGCCGAGCACGACGAGCGCGGCGACGAACACCGGCGCCGACCAGGCGAACGCCACCAGCGGCAGCCCGCCGCACAGCACGATCGCGCCCAGCACGACGGCCGCGCGGCTGCCGATCCGGGTGAGCAGCGCCCCCGCGCCCAGCAGGGCCAGCACTGACCCGGCCGCGAGGCCGAACAGCCCGGTCGCCAGCTCCCCCGTGGTCAGTCCGAGCTGCCCTTGCACCGCCGGTACGCGGGCCAGCCAGGTCGCGAACGCCGCCCCGCAGACCGCGAACACGACCGAGACCCCGAGCCGTGCGCGTTTCAGTTCCCCCGTCACCCCTCGGATTATCCTGATCTCCGTGGCCAGCTGGGACGACGTCGGCCGGATCGCGCGCGGGCTGCCCGAGGTGGCCGAGGACGACCTCGAGGCGCTCGGCGCGCGGGCGCTCAGCGCGCGGGCGCCCGCCGGGCCGATGCTGTGCGCCTACGTGCCGGACGTCGGCATCATGGACGCCCTGATCGCCGACGACCCCGTGTCGTTTTTCACGACACCGCACTTCCGGGGCTTCCCGGCGGTCGAGGCGTGGTTGTGCCGGGCGCCGAAGCTGCTGGCGAAAAATTGGCTCGAAAAGCGACACAGCATGTAGAGAACGCGGGCCGGGCTCCGCCCTACTCGTGAGCGCGCCACCCGACGGCGCGGGAAGGAGCTGATCATGCCGAGGTACATGCTGCTGCAGAGCTACACCGGGGGCACCGCGTGCGACCTGCCGATGGGCGAATGGCCGCCGGAGGACATCCGGGCGCACATCGAGTTCCAGCGCGCGCTGGACGCCGAGCTGCGGGACAAGGGCGAGCTGGTCGACTCGCAGGGCCTGGCCGGACCGGACCTGGCGAAGACCGTCGTGTCCGACGGGCGGCGCAGCCCGGTCGTCACCGACGGGCCCTACCCCGAGGGCAAGGAGCTGCTGGCCGGTTACTGGCTCGTCGACGTCGAGAGCGAGGAACGCGCGCTGGAGATCGCGGCGCAGGCCTCGGCCGCGCCCGGGCCGGCCGGGGTGCCGATCCAGCAGCCGATCGAGGTCCGCCAGGTGATGAGCGCGCCGGCTTGATGTCCGGGAACCGGCTCGAGGACCTGCTGCGCCCGCTCGCGCCGCAGGTCCTCGGGGTCGTCGCGCGGCGGTTCCGCGACTTCGACGCCGCGGAGGACGCCGTGCAGGACGCCCTGCTGGAGGCCGCGCGGGACTGGCCGTCCGGCGGCGTGCCGGACAACCCGCGCGGGTGGCTGGTCCAGGCCGCTTCGCACCGGCTGACCGACCGGCTCCGCAGCGACCAGGCGCGCCGTCGCCGGGAGGAGGCCGCGGCGCGGGAGCCGGCGCCGTCGTGTGTCGCGGAAACCGACGACACCCTGGTGCTGCTGTTCCTGTGCGCGCACCCGGCGCTGACGCCCGCGTCGGCGATCGCGCTGACGCTGCGCGCGGTCGGTGGCCTGACCACGGCCGAGATCGCCGGGGCGTTCCTGGTCCCGGAGGCGACCATGGCGCAGCGGATCAGCCGGGCCAAGGCGCGGATCAAGGCGTCGGCCGTGCCGTTCCGGCTGCCCGAGCCCGGTGAGCGCGAGGCCCGGCTGCGGTCGGTGCTGCACGTGCTCTACCTCGTGTTCAACGAGGGCTACACGCGCAGCGCGGGCCCCGGCCTGCACCGCACCGCATTGTCCGCGGAAGCGACACGGCTGACGCGCCTGCTGCACCGGATGCTGCCGGACGACGGCGAGGTCGCCGGGCTGCTCGCCCTGATGCTGCTCACCGACGCACGGCGCCCGGCGCGGACCGGGCCGTCCGGTGAGCTGGTGCCGCTGGCCGAGCAGGACCGGACCAAGTGGGACCGCGCGCTGATCCGGGAGGGCGTCGCGCTGGTCACCGAAGCGCTCGCGCGCGGCGACGCCGGTGAGTACGTGCTGCAGGCCGCGATCGCCGCGGCGCACGATGTCGCGTTGCGTGTCGAAGACACCGACTGGGACCGGATCCTGCGGACGTACCGGCTGCTCGAGCGGATGACCGACAACCCCGTCGTGTCGCTCAACCGCGCGATCGCGACGGCGATGGTCCACGGGCCCGCCGCCGGGCTCGCCCTGCTGGCGACGCTCGACGACGGGCTGGCCGGCCACCACCGGCTCGACGCCGTCCGCGCGCACCTGCTGGCGCTGGCCGGGGACGCGGCCGCCGCTGTCGAGAATTACGACACGGCGGCCGCGCGGACCACCAACACCGCCGAACGGCAGTACCTGACGACCCGCGCGGCCCGGCTCCGGCAGGCCGCTCCAGCCCCAGGAGGCGGTCTTCGGGGCAGCCGATCATGACCCCACGTCCGCCGTCGCGCGGCCTACCGTGGGCTGGTGCGCGCACTGAGCCACGAGCGGCTGGCCGAGGCATTGGTCGCGGAAGCGACACGGTTCGGGACGGTGATCGCGGGCGCCGATCCGGAGCTGCGCGTCCCGACCTGTCCCGACTGGACCCTGCGTGACCTGACCTGCCATGTCGGGCTGGCCTACCACAAGTCGGCGGCGATCATCGCGAGCCGGCCGACCGGGTACGTGCCGTTCGAGGCCGTCACCGTCGACGACCCGCCGGGCTTCGGCGAACTCGGCGGCTGGCTCGTCGACGGCGCGCGGCGGCTGGTCGCCGCGGTGGCCGACGTCGGCGCCGAGACGCCGACGTCGACGTGGACGCCCGACCGCCGCGCCGGGTTCTGGACGCGGCGGCTGACGCAAGAGACCGTCGTCCACCGCGCGGACGCCGCCTTCGCGACCGGAACGCCGTACGAAGCCGACCCCGAGCTGGCCGCGGACGGGATCGCCGAGGGCCTCGACCTGGTCGTGGTCTTTTCCCGGCAAAACCACCCCGCGCTCGACCGGACGTCGCTGCGGGGCACCGGCCAGACCCTGCTCTTCCACGCCACCGAGCCCGGGCGCCGCTGGCTCGCGCGGCGGACACCGTCGGCGGTCGAGGTGAGCGAGGCGCCCGCCGGGACCACCGCCGACGTCGTCGTCGAAGGGCACGCCACCGACCTGCTCCTGGCCCTGACCGGCCGGATCGCGGCCGACGACCCCGCGTTGTCGATTTCCGGAGACGCCGGGTTGCTGCGGCACTGGCGGGAGCACACCCGCTTCTGAGACGGCACGGCTTGCCGTATAGTCGGTTCCGACTAATAGGGAGCGACTAGTGCCACCACGCAAGATCCGCAACACGCTCGCGCTGGCTCTGCTGGGCCTGCTGCTGGAACGCCCGATGCACCCGTACGAGATGGCGTCCACGCTCCGCGAGCGCTCCAAGGACACGAGCTTCAAGATCAATCCCGGCTCGCTCTACGACACCGTGGAGTCGCTGGCGAAGCACCGCTGGATCGAGCCGGTCGAGACGGTCCGCGAAGGCAACCGGCCCGAGCGGACCGTCTACGCGCACACCGAGCTGGGCCGCCAGGAGTTCGTCGCCTGGCTCGACGAGCTGGTGCGCGTCCCGGTCGCGGAGTACCCGAAATTCGTCGCGGCCGTGAGCTACCTCGGCGCGCTCGGCCCGGAGCGCGCCGCCGACGCGCTGGAAGAACGCGCCCGCCACCTCGCCGAACGCATCGAAGGCGCCGACACGGCGTTGGCCGACACCGTCGGGAAGGGCGCGCCGCGGCTGTTCATGATCGAGGTCGAGTTCGTCCGGCACGCGTGGCAGGCCGAGCTCGACTGGGCCCGGGCCACCGCCGCCGAAATCCGCTCCGGCTCCCTGCCGTGGCCCGAACACTTCTGAGGGGAAGACCGTGCTCGAAACCGAAGTCCTCGTCGCCGGGGCCGGCCCGGCCGGTCTGCTGGTCGCCGCGGAGCTCGCGCTGGCGGGCGTCCGCACCACGATCGTCGAGCGCCACGCGGAACGGCCGCCGTACTGCCGTGGGTTCAACCTCAACGCGCGTTCGCTGGACCTGCTGGCCCGCCGCGGCCTCGCCGAGGGTCTGGTCGCCGAAGGGCACCAGGTGCCGCACGCGCCCGCGACCGGGTTGCCCGGGCCGCTGCTGCTCGCCGGGACGTCGACCGATCACCCGTTCTCGCTGGGCATCCCGCAGACCCGCGTCG
Organism: Amycolatopsis nalaikhensis; assembly: GCF_030264295.1. Taxonomy (GTDB): domain Bacteria; phylum Actinomycetota; class Actinomycetes; order Mycobacteriales; family Pseudonocardiaceae; genus Amycolatopsis; species Amycolatopsis nalaikhensis. The sequence goes on from NZ_CP127173.1 coordinate 569,687, forward strand.
AAGAAGTCCTCGAAGCCCGGGCTCTCGAGCTGGGCGTCTCGATCCGGCGCGGCCACGAGCTGCGGTCCTTCACCCAGGACGATTCCGGCGTGACCGCGACAATCCACAATGGACAGCAGATCCGGGCGCGGTACCTGGTGGGCTGCGACGGCGGGCGGAGCACGGTGCGCAAGCAGGCCGGGATCGGCTTCCCCGGCGTCGACGCGCGGTGGTTCGCGCTGCTCGGCGACGTCGAATGCGAGCTGCCGTACGGGGTTTCGGCCGGACCGGACGGCCGGACGCTGTTCGTCATCCCGCGGCCGGGCTACGTCCGGGTCGTCGTCCGGGAAGACGACCCGCCCGCCGACAAGTACGAGCCCGTCACGCTCGAGCGGCTCCAAGCGCAGGTCGACGCCGTGCTCGGCAGGCACGTCGAGCTGCGCGCGCCGCACTGGCTGACCCGCTTCGGCGACGCGGCGCGGCTGGCCGAGCGCTACCGCGACGGTCGCGTGCTGCTGGCGGGCGACGCGGCGCACATCCACCCGCCCGCCGGGGCGATCGGCGTGAACGTCGCGCTCGACGACGCGTTCAACCTCGGCTGGAAGCTGGCGGCGACGGTCCGCGGGACGGCGCCGGACGGCCTGCTCGACACCTACCACGCCGAGCGGCACGCGGCGGGCGAGCGGATCCTGGCCAACACGCGCGCGCAGGTCGCGATCGAGGAGGCGGGCGACGAACCGCTGGCCGACCTGATGCGTCGCGTCGCCACGCACCCGGACGGCAACCGCGCGCTCGCCGAGATCATCACCGGACTGGACGCCCGGTACGAGCCGGACGGGCACCCGTGGCTCGGCCGCCTCGCCCCCGACGTCCCGCTGACGGTCGCCGGGCGCGAGACGCACCTCGCCGCGTTGCTGCACGCCGGACGGCCGGTGCTGCTGGACCTGACGCCGTCGCGCTCGTTCGACGCGTGGTCGGCCGGGGTCGAGGTGGTCTCCGCGACCAGTCCGTCCACTTCGGACATCGGCGCGGTCCTGCTGCGACCCGACGGCCACGTCGCCTGGGTCACGACCGGCACGGACGACGACGGACTGGCGGCGGCACTGCACCGCTGGGTCGGCGACGTCCCGGTGCCGGTCTGAGCGGGGTCAGCGCGGGCGGTCCAGCACCGCCCGCTGCTCGACCCGGCCGTCGAGGGTGAACTTGCTGTGCGGGATGAACCCGAGCTTCTCCACCACCCGCGCCGAGGCCTTGTTCACCGGTTCGTACACCGCCAGCAGGGAATCCGCCCAGCCTGCCTCGAAGACCCGGTCGCGCACCGCCGACGTCGCCTCCGTCGCGTACCCGCGGCCCCAGCCGGACGGCGCGATCCACCAGCCCATCTCCACCGCCGGACGGCCGAGGCCCGACTCCGTCGCGTCGCGGCGGACCAGGGAAACCACACCGTCGAACGAGCCCGGCGCCGCGGACACCGCGAACCAGCCGAACCCGTGCGCGGCCCAGTGCTCCAGCGTCGCGCGATGCTTGGCCAAGGTGTACTCGCGGGTCCACGGCTCGCCGGTGCCGACGTAGCGGACCGTCTCCGGGAGCTGGGCCAGTGCGAACAAGTCGTCGAAGAAGTCTTCGGACCACGCGTGCAGCGTGAGGCGTTCCGTGGTGATCAGCACCGCCATCAGTTTAGGCGGGCGGCGGCTGTTCGCCGAGCAGGACACCGATGCCGTCGAGCAGGCGCCGCAGGCCGAACTCGAACGCCTCGTCGAGGCCGACGTCCTCGACGCCGGTCATCACCTCGGTGAGCACCGGGTACCGGCCCGATTCGAGGTACCCGGTGAGCAGCGCCATGTCGGCGGACAGCCGCTGGTCGCCCGAAATGCCGGTGTCCTGCTCGGCCTGCACCTCGAACGCGTTGCTCGCGGCGAGACCACCGACCCAGCCGTTGACCGTCATCACCACCTGCAGCTTCACCCGCCGCCGCAGGCCGGTGCCCGCCAGCGCGCGCAGCGACCAGTCGACCAGCCGCAGCCCCGCCGCCAGCACCGGCGGCCGGACCAGGGAGTTCAGCAGGATCGGCGCGAGCCACGGGTGCGCGCGGTAGGCCCGCCACTGCGCGCGGGCGGCCAGCTCGAGCCGCGGCCGCCACGCCGCCGGGCCCGGTTCCGGCAGCTCGGCCGCCCCGAGCGCGACGTCGGCCATCAGCCGCAGCAGCTCGTCCTTGTCGGGCACGTGCCGGTACAACGCCATCGGGCCGACGCCGAGTTCGGCGGCGAGGCGGCGCATCGACAGCGCGGCGAGGCCTTCGGCGTCGGCGAGCGCGATGGCCGCGCGGACCAGGGCGGCGCGGCCCAGCGGTGGCTTCGCGGGGGTCCGGTCGGCGACGACCGTGCCGCTGCCCGGCACCGCCCGCACCCAGCCCTGTTCGCCGAGCACGGAGAGCGCTTTCGCCGCGGTCGCCATCGCGACTCCCCATTCGCGCACCAGCGCGCGGGTGGACGGGACGCGGTCGCCGGGCCGCAGCTCGCCCGCGGTGATCCGGCGCCGGACGTCCGCGGCGATCCGCAGGTAGGGCGCGGGCTCGGCCACGAACACCTCGATCCGTACTAGAACACTTCCCCCGGAGACCTAGAACGGTTTCAGGGTACTCCCCCATTGTCGTCACGCGGGATTGCCTGGTGATCACGCTGGTCCATACGGTGCCGATACAGCGTAAGAGAAACAGGGGGATCCGATGACCACGACCGAAACTCCGTCGAGCCCCGGCGAAACCCGGCGCGCGACGCCGTGGTGGCGCCGCCCGTGGATGTTCCCGCTCGGCCTGCTCGTCACGGTGTTCCTGGTGTACTCGCTGCCGCCCTACCTCGGGCTCGACCCGGCGCAATCGCGGATCCCCGCGACCGCCTCCTGGTACTACCCGGTCCTCGTGACACACATCGGGTTCGCGACGATCGCGATGGTCACCTGCGCGCTGCAGATCTGGCCGTGGCTGCGGCAGAAGCACCCGGTGGTGCACCGCCGCACCGGGCGCGTGTACGTCTTCGCGGGCGCCATCCCGGCGTCGATCGCCGGGTTCGCCATCGCGCTCGCCGCGCCGTTCGGCCCGGTCGGGGCCGTCTCGAACGTCCTGCTGGCGACGTTGTGGTTCGGCTGCACCGTGCAGGGCTACCGGATGGCGCGGGCGCGGCGGTTCGGCGACCACCGGCGGTGGATGATCCGCAGCTTCGCGCTCTGCATGTCGATCATCAGCAACCGGGTCTGGGGTGTGGTGTGCGCGCTCGTGTTCGCGCCGCAGCTGGACACGACGTTCGGCGGCAGCGAGGTCGCGATGGGCCAGGCGATCGCCGGGATCACGACGTGGGCGGGCTGGGTGGTGCCACTGCTGGTCGCCCAGTGGTGGCTGGAGCGCGGCCGGGGACGGCGGCGCGCGACGTCCCCGGCCTGAGCCCTACAGCCCGGAAACCTTGCCCTTGTGCAGGTTCCGGATGATGTTGCGCGGGTTCTTCGCGACGTACTGCGCGGCGCCCGATTCGAAGACGAGGTACGCGTAGCCGCCCGACTCGGTGATGCCCTCGTTCATGCTGGGCGTGCGGTAGCACCGGGTCGAGGACTTGTCGATGTCACGCGCACCGGCGTCGACGACGTAGAGGTTGCCGCGGTTGTCGTTGCCGTACGAGGTGCTGAACACGAAGTGGGACCGCGTCACCATCAGGCCCTGCGTCTTCGTCGGCACCTCGTACGCGCCGGACTGCGTGGTCAGCGACCCGTCGGTGCCCACCTTGTAGCGGTACATCTTTTCGCGGGCGGTCTCGCTGAACTTGCCCGCGTAGAGGTTGTCGCCGTAGCTGGTGAGGAACGACGCGCCGTAGACCTTGCGGGCCTCGCCGACCTGCTTGAGGTACGGCGTGCCGGACTTCTTCATCGCCGCCTTGCAGCTCGGAGAGCTTGTACTTGCGGATCGTGTCGCCCTCGCCGGAGACGAACGCCCAGCCCTGGGTGATCGCGACGCCGCCGGCGTGGGTGGCGGCGATCGCGACCGTGCCGACGTGCTTGCCGGTCTTCGCGTCGATGCCGATCAGGTGGGCGTCGTGCCCGGCGCGGTAGGCACCGATGACGAGCAGGTCGTCGCCGCCGTCCCAGCTGTACCAGGTGGCGATGCCCTGCGGGGTGTAGGTGTCCAGCTCCGGCACGGCCGGGCCCTTCGCGAAGCGGCCGTCGTAGGCGTAGGACGCGGAAAGTCCGGAGTAGAACGACGCGAGCTTCCCGCTCGACGACGTTTCGCAGCTGATCGCCGCGGACGCCGGTCCGGCCGCCACCGCCGTGGCGCCGAAGGCGAGGGCCACCGCCATCGCGGTGACCGAGGCCTTCCTGGTCGAGGTGTGCATCGGGCTCCCTGTCGTCGGCGTTGCCTTACCGGCCTGGGACTCGCAGGAATGATCTCCGGTTCCGTCGATCACCCGGGGTGACCGGGGTACCCCGTTCGGTCTATGGTCCGGACCACATTAATGGTCTATACCAATCAGGTCAGGAAGTCCCGCCGCCGCGCTCGTCGTCGTGGAGGTCCCACCATGCGTCTCCGTTCCCTGCTGGCCGCCGTGGGCGGTCTGGCCCTGCTCACCACCGGGCTCGCCGCGCCCGCGGACGCCGCGGCCGGGTCGCCGATCCCGGTCGGGCCCTACGTCGACATGGGCGCCTGGCCGACACCCAGCCTGTCGGCGATGTCGGCCGCGAGCGGCGTCAAAGGCTTCACGCTGGCGTTCGTCAACTCCTACGGCTGCAAGGCCAGCTGGTTCGGCGCCTACGACCCGCGCACGGCGTGGCAGAAGGAGGAGATCGCCAAGATCCGAACCGCGGGCGGCGACGTCAAGATCTCCTTCGGCGGGGCGTCGGGCATCGAGCTGGCCCAGGCGTGCAGCACGTCCGCCCAGGTCGCGGCCGAGTACGACGCCGTCGTCAAGGCGTACGGACTGAAGTACGCGGACTTCGACATCGAAGGCGCGGCGATCGCGGACCCGACGACGATCGCCCGGCGCTCCCAGGCGTTGAAAACACTGCAGAACAACAACCCCGGCTTGAAGATCTCGCTGACGCTGCCGGTGCTGCCGACCGGCCTCACGGCCGACGGGCTCAACGTCGTCAAGGCGGCCAAGGACGCCGGGGTGACCCTGGACCTGGTCAACATCATGGCGATGGACTACTACCAGGGCGCGGGCGACCAGGGCGCGAAGGCGATCTCGGCGGCCAACGCGACGCAGGCGCAGCTCAAGTCCCTGTTCGGGCTGACCGACGCGGCGGCGTGGAAGAAGGTCGGCGTGACCCCGATGATCGGCGTCAACGACTCGCAGAACGAGATCTTCTACCAGAAGGACGCGCAGGCCCTGGTCGCCTTCGCCAAGACCGTGCACCTGGGCATGCTGTCGTTCTGGGAAGCGGGCCGCGACGCCAACGCGTGCACCGGGGCGCTCTACAAGTGCACCAATGTGCCGCAGTCGCCGTACGAGTTCGCGAAGATCTTCGCGGGTTACACGGGCTGAGTCACCACTGGGCGGCGTCCGCGAGCAGTGCGTCCCGCACCGCGGCGGGCCCCGCCCGGCACGGCTCCGCCCTGGTCACCGCGAACAGCGTGTTGATCGGTGGCTCCGGTGGATCGAGCAGCGGCACCAGGTCTCCCGCGGCCAGTTCCGCCGCGCACAGGTACCTCGGCAGCACGCTCACGCCCATCCCCGCGCGCACGCACGTCAGCACTCCGCGCAGGTCCGGGACGACGACCGCGGGCCCCGCCGGTGGCCGGACGCCCAGCACCGAACGCCAGTAACGGCGGATGATCGGCAACTCCTCGGCGTAGGCCACCAGCGGTGCCGTCCGCGGGTCGCCGTCGAAGCCGCGGGGGCCGACCAAGACGAACTCCTCGTCCGTCAACGGCGTTGCCGCGAACCCGCGGCCGCGCGGACGGATCGTCGACACCACCAGGTCGAACCTACGTTGTGCCAGGCCCGCCAGGAGGTCTTCGGCCAGGCCGAACGTCACCCGCAGCTTCAGCCCGGACGCGACCAGGCCCGCCAGCGCGGGCAGGACGCGGGCCGTCGTCAGCTCGGCCGGTCCGGCCAGGTGCACCGGGGTCGCGAAGGGATCCGCTTCGCCGATCGCGACCGTCGCCAGCGCGTCCACGTGCGGGGCTATCCGGGCGGCCAGCTCGTCGGCCGCCGGGGTCGGCGTCACGCCGCGGGCGCGCCGGACGAACAGCTGCCGCCCCAGCTGGTCTTCGAGGCTTCTGACCTGCGCGGTCACCGTCGGCTGGGACAGCCCCAGCGACGGTGCCGCGCCCGTCAGCGAACCCGCCCGGTAGACGGCCAGGAAGGTTCGCAGCAGGTCGAGGTCCAGGTCAGTCCTCGACCAGCTCGATCGAATCCACGACGTTCGGGTAGAACGCGACGTGGTCCTTGATCGGCGCGACCGCGTCGTACGGCTTCTCGTACGTCCAGACCGAGTTCTCGCCCGCCGGGAGCGAGTAGTAGCTCGCCTCGCCCTTGTACGGGCAGTACGTCTCGTGGTCCGTGCGCTCCAGCACGCTGAAGTCGACGTCCTCCCGCGGGATGTACTGGACCGCCGGGTACGTCGATTCCTGCAGGGTGAGCGCGTTGCGGCTGTCCGCGACGACGCGCCCGCCCGCCTTGACCACCACGCGGGACTTGGTCGGCTCGACGGTGATCGGGTGGTCCGGGCCCGGCTGCAGAACCTGCTTGGCCATGTCTGCTCCCTGAGTGTCCTGTGTCTCAGGTGCAGCACACCGGGCCCGGCCGATATTCCGGATCAGGGCAGGTAGTACATCGGGTTCGGCAGCTTGACCGGGTGCAGCGCGTAGCCGCCTTCGAGGTCGCTGAACTGGTCACCGACGTTGAGCACGATCTTCGCGCCGGTCGCCTCGATGTGCGCGCGCGTACCCGACTTGTACTGGACCGTGTTGCAGGTCAGCCCGCACGGCAGGTAGTCCGGCGCGGTCGTCTTCGGCTTGAAGAACGCGCCCGCCGGCGCCGGGTAGCCCTCGTTGGCCAGGTTCTTCAGCGACTGCGGGCCCTGGAACTCGTTGCGGCCGGTCAGGAAGTACACCTTCACGCCGCGCTGCGCGGCCCAGTTGGCCAGCTCCAGCACCGGCTTGTTCGCGACGAACGTGCCGTTGTCGATCGCCTGCTGCTGCTTGACCGGGTCGAACCCGAAGTCGTTGTCGGCCTCCCAGCCGTAGGTGACCTCGGACGTGTCGTCGACGTCCAGCACGATCGCCGGGTTGGTCACGCGGCCGAGCTGCTGCTGCAGGAAGCGCTTCGCGTCGGTGACGATCTTGTTCGTGTCCTTCACGAACTGGCTCGTGTCGGAGTAGTGGTGCTTGCCCGCGGCGTCGAGGTAGTCGCCGTAGTACGCCTTGACGTCGAGCTTGACCTGGCCGATGTTGGCCGGCTCCTTCGAGCGGGCGGCAGTCGAGTCGTCCGATCCGGCCAGCGCGGTGGCTCCCGAAGCGACGGTGGCGCCGATGGCCGCGGCGGCGGCGAGCTTGACGAGACCTGACCATTTTGCGAACACGGCGACCCTCCAGTGCTGACTTGCCGACCGGGGGAACCTACGTCACGTTCACCGGGAGTTCCACCCCTCGAAAGTTTCCGTTCACCGCTCGGCGCGGCAGAGGAACGCCACCGGCGACCGCCCGATCCGCGTCAGCACCACCGACGCTTCGGCCGCACCACGCGGTTTCAGCCGCCGCCGCAGCGCGTCCGGGTCGACGTCCAGGCCGCGGACGAGGATCTCCAGCCGCCCGACATCGTGGTTTTTCAACGCGGCTTTCAGCGCTTTCTCGCTGTACGGGCCGTGCTCCAGGACGCGGAAGGCGCGCACGCCCGGCGGCGGGGTGTCACCGGTCAGGTACGCGATGCGTTCGTCCAGCTGCCACAACCCGTGCCGCGCCGCGTAGTGGCGGACGAGCCCGGCGCGCACGACCGCGCCGTCCGGGTCGACGATGAACTCCCCGGGCGCCCGCGTGGGCAGTTCGTCCGGTTCCGCGTCGGTGACCGTCCACTGTGTCCCGTCCGAACGCAGCACGGTCGCCCGGCGCGTGACGCCGGTGCCCAGGCCGCGCCACAGGCAGGACTCGCGCACCTGGCCGTCGAGCGACACCAGCTCGACCTCGTCGGCCCACGGCGTGATCGCGAAGTCCAGTCCGGGCGCGCACTTCACCGACAGCGCGCGGCCCGGGTACGCCTCGACGAGCCCGTCGAGCGGCGGCAGGAAGTCCCCGGGTTTCCACGACCGGCGTCCGGCCGAGTCCCGCCGGGCCGGATCCGCGACGACGACGCCGGAACGGCTGACCGGGCGCAGCGCGTCGGCGCGCGCGAGTCCGAACGCGACACCGGCGGCGACGCCGTTGTGGCGGGCCATCGCCAGCCGCACCGGGTCCACATCGGACCCCAGGGCGCGCCGTGCCACGCGCGCGATTTCGACGAGGTCCGCGCCGACCGAGCAGGTGACGTCGTGGACGTCGAGCCCGGCCAGTCGCGACGCGCGGTGCCGCGCCACGATCGACGCACTCGCCTGCTGGAGCGCGTCGGAGGTGAACAGCCAGTCCTCACCGGACAGTTTCGCGACGGACTTCCGGCGCAGCAGCACGGTTTCCAGCACGGCGGCCGCGTGCTCCTCGCCCACCAGGCGGCGAACAGCGGCGACCGAAGCGATCCGGTCGGTCAGCGGCAGGGCCGAAACCTCGGCGAGCGCCGCGACACCCGCGTCGGAGCGCAGGTAGGCGACGTCGCCGAGGCTGAACGAATAACCCAATTCAGGACGGCCGCTTGGTCCCGGTGATCATCACGTTGTAGAACAGCTCGCGCGGCAGGATCTTGGCCAGCACCTTCTTGTCCACGGCGGACAGCCGCAGCCACAGGTGGTAGGCGAACATCCGCCAGCGCACGGTCAGCTTCTCCGACGGCACCGCGGCCTCGAACGTCCGGATCGGCCAGCCCGCGAGCGCCGCGGCGAACTCCTCGGTGACCGCCCGGACGTCCTGGGCGCCCGCGCCGCGGGCCCACGACTCCAGCTCCGACGGGTCGAAGGTGTGGATGTCGACGACGGCCTCCAGCGCGGCCGCGCGCGAGGACTCGTCCAGCTCCTCCTGCGGACGGCGCCAGCCGCGCAGCGCGGGCAGCTTCGTCACGCGGGTGGTCAGGAACCAGGTGAGCTGGCCGAGCTTGCGGGCGTAGAAGTCGCCGACCTTGGTCGGCTCGCCCGCGAAGACGAACCGGCCGCCCGGCTTGAGCACGCGCAGCACCTCGCGGAACGCCGCCTGGACGTCCGGGATGTGGTGCAGCACCGCGTGCCCGACCACCAGGTCGAACGTGTTGTCGTCGTACGGGATGCGCTCGGCGTCGGCGACCCGGCCGTCGACGTCGAGGCCGAGCTTCTCGGCGTTGCGCAGCGCGACCTGGACCATGCCGGGCGAGAGGTCGGTGACCGAGCCCTTCTTGGCGACGCCGCCCTGCATCAGGTTGAGCAGGAAGAACCCGGTGCCGCTGCCCAGCTCCATCGCGTGCTGGTAGGGCTGGCCGTCTTCGCCCGCGACGGCGTTGAACACGTCGGTGGCGTAGGAGATGCAGCGCTCGTCGTACGAGATCGACCACTTCTCGTCGTAGGTGCCGGCTTCCCAGTCGTGGTAGAGCACGTTCGCCAGCTTGGGGTCGGCGTAGGCGGCCTGGACCTCTTCGGCGGTGGCGTGCGGGTTGGGCGCCGGGTCGTTCACGTCGGTCAAGGCGTCATTTCCCTTCGAAAGTGGCCTTGCCGGGCCCGTTTTCGATGAACGACTTCATGCCGTTCCGCTGGTCTTCGGTCGCCCACAGCGCGGCGAACAGGTGCGACTCGAGCCGGAGCGCGTTCGGGAGGTCCATGTCGAGACCGCCGTCGATGGCCGCCTTCGCCGCGCGCAGGGCGACGGCGGGGCCGTTCGCGAACTGGGCCGCCCACTTGTGCGCGGCCGCGTAGACGTCGTCGGGGGCGACGACCTGGTCCACGATTCCCAGCCGCAGCGCCTCTTCGGCCTTGACGAACCGTCCGGTGTAGACGATGTCCTTGGTCTTGCTCGGACCGATCAGGCGCGCCAGGCGCTGAGTGCCGCCCGCGCCCGGGATGACGCCGAGCTGGATCTCCGGCTGGCCGACCTTGACGTTGTCGCCGGCGACCCGCCAGTCCGCGGTCAGCGCCAGCTCCAGGCCGCCGCCGAGGGCGTAGCCGGTGACGGCCGCGACGACCGGCTTCGGGATGTTCGCGATGGCCGCGAGGGTGCCGGTGAGGTTCGCGCCGAACTTGGCGATCTCCGGGTAGGTGCGCGTGGCCATCTCCTTGATGTCCGCGCCGCCCGCGAAGGTCTTCTCGCCGCCGTAGAGGATCACCGCGCGGACGTCGTCGCGCTCGGTGGCTTCCTTCGCCAGCTCCGCGAGCTCGGCGGTGACCTGGGCGTTCAGGGCGTTGACCGGCGGCCGGTCGAGCCGGATGGTGCCGACCCCGTCCTTGACCTCCAGGGTTACGAACTCTCCCACGCCCATCCTCCTCGTTGACGACTTGCCAGCAGGCTACCCGCCGGTAAGGGACACCTTAGCGACGGCGGGCGAAGAAGCGATCGCCGGAACGCTCGAGCACGAGGTCCTGGTCGAACGTCTTCGACAGGTTTTCGCTGGTGATGACGTCGTCGACCAGCCCGGACACCACGGCGTGGCCGTCACGCAGCAGCAGCGCGTGGGTGAAGCCCGGCGGGATCTCCTCGACGTGGTGGGTGACCAGCACCAACGCGGGCGCGTCCGGGTCGAGCGCCAGGTCGGACAGCCGCGCGACCAGGTCCTCGCGGCCGCCGAGGTCGAGGCCCGCGGCGGGCTCGTCGAGCAGCAGCATCTCCGGGTCGGTCATCAGCGAGCGGGCGATCAGCGCGCGTTTGCGCTCGCCCTCCGACAGCGTGCCGAACGTGCGCTCGGCCAGGTGCCCGATGCCCATCGCGTCCAGCAGTTCGGTGGCACGGGCGGTGTCGAGGGTGTCGTATTCCTCACGCCAGCGGCCGAGCACCGCGTACCCGGCGCTCACGACGACGTCCTTGACCAGCTCGTCGCCCGGCACGCGCTGGGCGATCGCGGCCGAGGTGAAGCCGATGCGCGGGCGCAGGTCGAAGATGTTGACCCGGCCGATCCGCTCGCCGAGCAGGTCGACCTCGCCGGTGGTCGGGTGCAGCTCGGCCGCGGCGAGGCGCAGCAGCGTGGTCTTGCCCGCGCCGTTGGGGCCGAGCACCACCCAGCGCTCGTCCAGTTCCACGCTCCAGTCGAGGCCGGCGAGGAGGTCGTTGGTCCCCCGGCGGACGCCGACACCGGCCATCCGGACCACGAGGTCGTCAAGTTCGCTGGGCTGGATCGGCTCGCTCACGAGGCCCATTCTGTCTGCCGTCGCGCGCGCGTGCGCACCCGCCCGGGTGAGACGGTGAACACGCAGGTCGGAGCGAGTCCACCACGTGGAACGGCGCGCTCGGCGCGGCGCCGGTGTGGCACGATCACCACCATGTCAGCCGACGCGCCCGCGACCCCGGTCACCCGGGGCGCGTTCTGGCGCCGTCGCACGATCGACCTGCTCCTCGTCGCTTCGGCCGGGTGTACGCGGGCGCGGCTCCGCTGATCTTCCCCGCGGTGCCGCGCTGCCTCGCGTCCTGATCACTTCGCGTCCGAGGAGCACCCGCGTTGACCACGTCACTCGTCCGTCCGCCCATCGAAACCCACCCGCGCCTGACCGACCCGCTGCTGCCGGAGCTGCTGCACCCTTCGCGCCTGCTCTGGACCCCGCGGGAGCTGGCGGACCTGACGACCACCGTCGCCACCGAACTGACCGCCGGCCTGCGGGAGATCCTGCGGTTCGACGAGGACCGCCGCTGGTGGGCCCGGCTGGCCCTGACCGACGGCGTCGAGCTGTGGCTGCTGTCGTGGCTGCCCGGCCAGCGGACGAAGCCGCACGACCACGGCGGCGCGTCCGGCTCGTTCACTGTGCTGCAGGGCGAGCTCGGCGAGGAGTACCGCTACCCCGGCGGCCCGATCCGGCGCCGCACGCACGTGGCGGGCGAGGGCATCGGCTTCGGCGCGGGCCGCGCCCACCAGGTCACCGGCCTCGGTGACCAGCCCGCGGCGAGCGTCCACGCGTATTCGCCGCCGCTGGTGCCGACGCGGGAGTACACGACCCTCGCCGAAGTGCCGGCCGAGATCCCGCCACTGCCGGTTATCGTCGGTGGATGAGCGCGATCGATTCTCTCCTGGAGCGGGCCCGGTCCGGACTGGACCGGGTCGGCCCGGAGCGGGCTCGCGAATTGCAGGAGGCGGGCGCGCTGCTGGTCGACATCCGGCCGCTGGCCAACCGCGAGGCCGAGGGCGAGATCCCGGGCTCGGTGGTCGTCGAGCGGATCCACCTGGAGTGGCGGCTGGCGCCGGACAGCGAGTGGAAGCTGCCGGGTGTGACGGCGGATTCGACGGTCGTCGTGCTGTGCAACGAGGGCTACGCGTCCAGCCTGGCGGCGGCCGACCTGCAGCGGCTGGGGCTGCGCAACGCGACCGACCTCGAAGGCGGCTTCCGCGCCTGGGCTTCCGCCGGGCTGCCCGTGCAGACCGGCGGAAGCCCCGCGGTGCCTTAGCCGCTCGTGAGTGTTTAGGGCGGGGTGGTTTCAAGCGGTCGTCGCAACAGGGTCCTGTGTGGACAGTAGCAGCGCGAGGCGCTCGGCTGGGGTGTCCCAGCCGAGCGTCTTGCGAGGACGGCCGTTGAGCTCGGCAGCGACTTTCGCCAGGTCAGCAGGGGTGTGCACCGACAGATCGGTGCCTGTGGGGAAGTACTGCCGCAGCAGCCCGTTGGTGTTCTCGTTCGACCCCCGCTGCCAGGGCGAGTGCGGATCACAGAAGTAGATCGCCATGTCGGTGGCCAGGGTGATGGTGGCGTGCTGGGCCATCTCGGTGCCCTGATCCCAGGCCAGCGACCGGCGCAGCTCCTGCGGCAACCCCCGGATGACGGTGATCATCGCCTCGGCGACCGCGGCGGCGTCTTTGCCGCCGGGCAGGTGCAGCAGCAGGCAGAACCGGGTGCTGCGCTCGACCAGGGTCCCGATCACCGAGCGGCCGTCCTTGCCGACGATCAGGTCGCCTTCCCAGTGCCCCGGGACGGCCCGGTCGGCGGCCTCGGCGGGCCGCTCGGAGATCGGGACCATCCCGGCGATCCTGCCCTGGCGGGCCCGGCGCCCGTCGGGGGTGCGCTGGGGCTTGCGGATCGCGCGTCCGGTGCGCAGGCACGCGGCCAGCTCCCGGCGCAGCGCACCGCGGCCTTGGACGTAGATGGCCTGGTAGATCGTTTCGTGGGTCACGTGCATCCTCGGCTGGTCGGGGAAGTCCCGTTTCAGCCTGGCAGCGATCTGCTCGGGCGACCACCGCGCGGTCAGGTCCTGCTGGACACGGTCGTGCAGGACCGGGTCGGTGGCCAGTTTCGCGGGTTTCGGTCGTTTCGCGCGTTGCTCGGCGGTGTGCTGGGCGCTGCTGGCCCGATAGCGTCCACCTCCGGTGCTGTTGCGGTCCAGTTCCCGCCCGATGGTGGACCGGTGGCGGCCCAGCCGCCGCGCGATCTCCGCCCGTGGCACGTCCTGGGCGTGCAGGACCATGATCTCCTCCCGCTCGGCCAGCGAGAGATAGCGGCTCGAGCAGGCTGTCGGCGCGTTGGTGATCACGCCTCCAGCCTGCTCGAACAGTCGTCTTCCGCTGGCCGGCGACACGCCCGCGGCCCTCGCGGCGTGTTCTACGGGCAGCCCTGCTCGGATCTGGTCCCAGAATGCCACCCGGACGTCGCGGGACAGCCACCGACGGCGATCGTTTTCGGTCATGGCAACACCTCTCAGGTCAGGTGTTGCAACGACCGCTAGAACCCAAGCGGTTCTAACCGCCCTAAACACTCACGACAGGGCGAGCGGGCGGAGTCAGGCCAGCGCCGGAGCGACGTTCTCGGTGAACAGGTCGATGCCGGATCGGTCGTACGCGGCTTCGGGGAAGTTGAAGATCGCGTAGGACATACCCAGCTCGCCCATGGCGGCGAGCTTCTCGGTGACCTGCTCGGGCGTGCCGGTGGTCGGGCTGTTCTCGAAGTTGCCCGCCCACCGCTCGACGGCGTCGGCCTCGATGTACTTGCCCAGGTGGGACCGCAGCCAGGCCAGCTTGTCCTGAACGTCCTTTTCGGTCTCGCCGAGGACGATGTTGTGGTTGGCCGAGCGCACGATGGCGTCGAAGTCGGTGCCGACGTCCTTGCAGTGCTGCGCGAGGATCTCCGACTTGCGGGTGAAGGTCTCCGGGTCGGCGGCGAAGTTCGTGTACTTCGCGTACTTCGCGGCGATCCGGAGGGTCTTCTTCTCCCCGCCACCGGCGATCCACAGCGGGATGCCGCCGTCCTGCGGCGGCAGCGGACGCAGGATGGCCCCGTCCGTCCGGTAGTGCTTGCCGTCCAGTGTGGACTTTCCGGTGGTCCAGAGGTCGCGCATGATCTGCACGCCTTCGTCGAGCTGGCCGAGCCGCTCACCGGCGCCCGGGAAGCCGTAGCCGTAGGCCCGCCACTCGTGCTCGTACCAGCCCGCGCCGATCCCCATCTCGACGCGGCCGCCGGAGATGATGTCGGCGGTGGCGGCGACCTTCGCGAGGTAGGCGGGGTTGCGGTACCCCATGCAGGTGCACATCTGCCCGAGCCGCACGGTGTCGGTCGCGGCGGCGAAGGCCGAGATCAGCGACCAGGCCTCGTGCGTGGCCTCTTCGGTCGGGACGGGCACGGTGTGGAAGTGGTCGTAGACCCAGATCGATTCGAAGGGCCCGGCCTCCGCGTGTTTCGCCAGGCCGAGCATGGTCTTCCAGTGGTCCGCGGGATCGATGCCGGCGAGGTCCAGCCGCCAGCCCTGCGGGACGAAGATTCCGAAGCGCATGCCCACAACTTAGCCGTGCTCAGCGGTCGGCGCCGCGCATTTCCGCCTGGAGCGACTCCAGGTCAGCGCCGCGGCGACAGGCCATCCGACCGCGGCGGGCCGCCGGGCGCGCGGGTCAGGCCAGCACGACGCGGGCCAGCTCGGCCGGAGCGGCCAGCAGCCCGTGCTTCGGCAGCACCCGCACCGTGTACCCGACCGATCCCGGCCGCGGCAGCTTCAACCGGGCGGCGAACGCGCCGATGCCGTCCGCCGTCATCGGGACCGTCACCGTGTCGCGCAGCTCGTCGTCGTCGCCCACCTGGCCGACCACCGCCTGGATGTCCACTTCGGACGGATCGAGGCCGGCCAGGTCGATGCGCGCGCGGATCGTCACCTCCGTGCCGACCACCAGTGGCTCCGTCGCCTCGACCAGCAGCTCCGAGTCGAAGATCCGCACCCGGGGCCAGGACACCTCGAGCTTCGTCCGGTAGTCCGCCAGGGACAGCGCACCCCGGTAGCCGTCGCCGGTCGCCGCCGCCACCATCCTGGACGCCGGGAGGTAGCCGTTGTCCACGTACTCCCGCACCATCCTGGACGCCTGGACCCGCGGCCCCAGCGTCTCCAGCGTGTGCCACACCATCGACAGCCAGCCCGTCGGCACGCCGTCGGCCGAGCGGTCGTAGAACAGCGGCGCGATCTGCTGGCCCAGCAGCTCGTACAGCGCCGCCGCCTCGAGGTCGTCACGGCGCAGCGGGTCCGTGACGCCGTCCGCCGTCGGGATCGCCCAGCCGTTGCTGCCGTCGTAGCACTCGTCCCACCAGCCGTCGCGGATCGACAGGTTGAGGCCGCCGTTCAGCGCCGACTTCATGCCCGACGTCCCGCACGCCTCCAGCGGCCGCACCGGGTTGTTCAGCCACACGTCGCAGCCGCGGTACAGGTACCTCGCCATCGACATGTCGTAGTCCGGCAGGAACACGATCCGGTGCCGCACGTCCGCGCCGTCGACGAACCGGACGATCTGCTGGATCAGCTGCTTGCCGTTCTCGTCGGCCGGGTGCGACTTGCCCGCGACGACCACCTGGATCGGCCGGTCTTCGTCGAGCAGCAGCGTGCGCAGCCGCTCGGGGTCGCGCAGCATCAGCGTCAGCCGCTTGTACGTCGGGACGCGGCGGGCGAACCCGACCGTCAGCACGTCCGGGTCGAAGACCGAGTCCACCCAGCCCAGCTCCAGCGGTGACGCGCCGCGCTGCAGCCACGCCGCGCGCACCCGGCGCCGCACCTCGTGCACCAGCTTCTCGCGCAGGTCGCGCCGCAAGCCCCACAGCTGCGCGTCGGACACTCCGTCGCGCAGCGGCCCCTCGCCGACGTCGAGGCCCCACTCGCGGCCGAGCAACGTGCTCAGCTCGCGCGCCACCCACGTCGGCCCGTGGACGCCGTTCGTCACCGACGAGATCGGCACCTCGTCGTCGTCGAAGCCGGGCCACAGCCGGGAGAACATCTTGCGCGTGACGCGCCCGTGCAGCTGCGAGACGCCGTTCGCGCGCTGCGCCAGCCGCAGGCCCATGTGCGCCATGTTGAACAGCCCGGGGTTGTCCTCGGCGCCGAGCGCGAGCACGCGGCGCGGGTCGATGTCCGGGACGAGCCTGCCGTCGGCGAAGTAGCGCTGCACCAGGTCCACCGGGAACCGGTCGATGCCCGCGCTGACCGGCGTGTGCGTGGTGAACAGCGTGCCGGCCCGGACCGCGGGCATGGCTTCGTCGAACGCGAGGCCGTCGGCCTGGACGATCTCGCGGGCGCGCTCCAGGCCCAGGAAGCCCGCGTGTCCCTCGTTCGTGTGGAACACCATCGGCTGCGGGTGCCCGGTCAGCTCGCAGTACTTGCGGACCGCCCGGAACCCGCCGATGCCCGCCAGGATCTCCTGCCGCAGCCGGTGGTCGGCGTCGCCGCCGTAGAGCCGGTCGGTGACGCCGCGCAGGTCTTCGTCGTTGGCCTCGGTGTCGGTGTCGAGCAGCAGCAGCGGGACCCGGCCGACGCGGGCCTGCCAGATCTGCGCGCACAGCTCGCGTCCGCCCGGCATGGCGACGCCGATCAGCACCGGCCGCCCGCCCGCGGTCAGCAGTTCCAGGGGGAACGCGTTCGGGTCGATCACCGGGTAGTGCTCGACCTGCCAGCCGTCCAGCGACAGCGACTGCCGGAAGTAGCCGTTGCGGTAGAGCAGGCCGACGCCGACCATCGGCACGCCCAGGTCGGACGCCGCCTTCAGGTGGTCGCCCGCCAGGACGCCGAGGCCGCCGGAGTAGTTCGGCAGGGCTTCGGTGACACCGAACTCCATCGAGAAGTAGGCGACCGCGGGCGGCAGGTCCGCGTCGTCGCGCTGCTGGTACCAGCGCGGCTCGGACAGGTAGCGCTCCAGGTCCTGCGCCGCCGCGCGGGCGCGCGCGAGGAAGTCGTCGTCCACGGCCAGCTCGTCGAGGCGCGACGGCGGCAGCGCGGTGAGCATCCGCAGCGGGTCGCGCACGGCGTTGAACAGCTCGGCGTCCATCGACGCGAACAGGTCGCGGGTCGGCGGGTGCCAGGTCCAGCGCAGGTTGGTGGCCAGCGCGCCCAGGCCCGACAGCGATTCCGGGAGACTGGCGCGGACGGTGAACCGGCGGACTGCACGCATGAGATGCGACGATATCGGGCCCCGGCTTGAAGTGCGCAGGGAGTGAGGCTTGTTCCGGTCAGGCCGCCGCGCCCCGCCCGCATACCGCTGATCAGCGTGGAAGTCATGCGGCGGCCGACGGCTGAACAAGCCTCACCAGTTCGGGGATAACGTGCACGCTCCGCGAATGCCCTGGGTATGGTCCTGCCCGTCGGGTACCGGGTGGGCACGAGAGCGAGTGAACAAGATGATCCCAGGGGGAGGACGGCGCGCGCTGGTCGCGTTGCTCGCCGTCGCGGCCGTGGCCGTGAGCGGCTGCAACGGCAAGAGCGGCACCGGGGGCGACCCGGCCAAGGACAACGGCGCCGGCTCGGTCGCCGGGCTGCCGGTGACGCACTTCGAGAGCGGCCTCAAGTCCGGCGCGCCGACGCCGACGCTCGACGTCCGCAACGCCGACGGCGGCGAGGACGACAAGCTCGCCACCGCCGCGATCGACGACGTCCAGACGTACTGGGGCGAGATGCTCCAGTCCAACTTCGGGCAGCAGTTCGAGCCGGTGAAGTCGCTGCTGTCCTACGACGCGCGCTCCGACACCGAGGAAACCGGCTGCGGCAGCGTGAAGAAGCTCGTCAACGCGTTCTACTGCCCGGTCGACGACTCGGTGGCGTGGGACCGCGGCGTGCTGCTGCCGATGCTGCGCGAGCGGTTCGGGCCGATGTCGGTGGTCGTCGTGCTGGCGCACGAGTTCGGCCACGCCGTGCAGTACCGGCTCGGCGACAAGGCCGGGATCACCAAGAGCACCCCGACCGTGGTCAAGGAGCAGCAGGCCGACTGCTTCGCCGGCGGCTACTTCCGCTGGGTCGCCGAGGACAAGAGCAAGTACTACCAGGTGTCGACGTCCGAGGGCCTGAACCAGGTGATGGCGGCGATGTTCCTGATCCGCGACCAGGCGGGCACGAGCGCCGCCGACCGCGGCGCGCACGGCACGGCGTTCGACCGCACCTACGCGTTCCAGGCCGGGTTCGAAAAGGGCCCGAAGGAGTGCGCGGCGATGAACACCGAGAACGTCAAGGCCCGCATCACCGAGCGCCCGTTCGACAAGGGCGACAAGGGCAAGGGCGACGCGAAGTTCGACCAGTCGGCCGTCGAGCTGCTGAAGAAGAGCCTCGACGAGGCCTTCAAGGGCGCCGGGGTCGCCGCGCCGGAGATCACCGACGGCGGCAGCTGCCAGACGACGCCGCCCGCGTCGTACTGCCCGGACGACAACACCGTGAGCATCGACCTGGCCAAGCTCAGGCAGCTGGCCCAGCCGATCGACCGCGAGGCCGAGCAGAAGGGCGAGGACCCGGGTGGCATGGGCGACTTCGCGGCCTTCGCCGAGGTCGCGTCGCGGTACGCGCTGGGCATCCAGAAGGGCGTCGGCGCGTCGATCGACAACGCGAACGCGGGCCTGCGGACGGCGTGCCTGGTGGGCGCGTGGGCGGCGTTCACGAACCGCCCCGGCGACCTGCGGCTCTCGGCCGGTGACCTCGACGAGGCCATCGCGGACCTGCTGCTGCCGGAGAGCCTCGTCTCGGCGGACGTCAACGGCAAGCGCCCGGACAGCGGTTTCGACCGCGTCGAGTCCCTTCGCCGCGGCTACCTCGAAGGCTCGTCGGTCTGCTCGAAGCAGTACGCCTGAGTGCATGAGAAAGGCCCCCACCGCGGTGGGGGCCTTTCTCATGCGGTCTAGAAGAGGGCGGACGCCAGGTCGCGGCGGGCCTTCATGACCCGCTCGTCGGCCGGGTCGAACAGGTCGAACAGCGCCACCAGGTGCTCGCGCACCCGGTTGCGGTCCTCGCCCGCCGTGCGGCGGACCGTGTCGATCAGGCGCTTGAAGCCCGCCTCGACGTCGTTCTCGGCGATCTCCAGGTCGGCCGCGTCGAGCTGGGCGGCCAGGTCGGACGGGTCGGCGTCGGCCTTCGCGCGGGCCTCCGGGTCCGCGCTCTCCGCGCGGGCGGTGAACTTGACCTGGGCCAGCGCGTTCTTCGCCAGCTCGTTGGCCGGTTCGACGTCGAGGATGCGCTCGTAGGCGGCCTGCGCGGCGGCGAAGTCGCCCCGCTCGAAGGCTTCTTCCGCCTCGGTGAAGCGCGGGTCCTCGGGCTCCTCGGCCGCGCCGCCGCCGTTGGCCTCGGCCTCGGCGATCGACGGGAGCTTGTCGCGCAGGGCGTCGATCAGCGCGTTGATCCACTTGCGGATCTCGGGCTCGGGCAGTGCGCCGGAGAAGGCGTCGACGGGCTGGCCGCCGGCGATGGCGACGATCGTCGGGATCGACTGCGCGCCGAACAGCTGCGCGATGCGCGGGTTCGCGTCGACGTCGACCTTCGCGACGACCCAGGCGCCACCGGACTCGGCGGCCATCCGTTCCAGCACCGGGGACAGCTGCTTGCACGGGCCGCACCACTCGGCCCACAGGTCGACGACCACGAGCTGGCGCAGGGACCGCTCCACGACCTCGGCCTGGAAGGTGGCCTCGGTGACATCGATCACGGCCTCGGCCGAGCCGGGCGCGGGCGGGGGCCCGTCACCGGCCGGGGCGGGGGCGCCCGCGGGCGGGGCAGGCTGCTTGCGCGCCGCTTCGGCGCGGGCCTTGAGCGCGGACAGGTCGACCGCGCCGGACAGGGCGGCGGACAGGGCCGCTGACTTCGCTGCAGATCCGCGTGGGTGTGTCACGGCTCCATCCTGGCACGCGCGCCTCCCTGTTTCACCGGGTGCCCGGCCGGTCCGCTTGGCAGGACGGCGCAGCTGGGGCAGGCTCGGCCGGGTGCACATCCGGCGTGACGTGAAGGTGGGCCTGTCGATCGCGGCGGCCGTCGTCTGGATCGGCGCGGTGACCCTGCTGATCGTGCACGAACCGAATCCGGGCGCGGCCTCGCCCGCCGAGCTGCGCGACCGCCTGGCCGTGGCGCTCGACGGTCACGACTCGGACGCGCTCGGCGACCTGCTCGACTACCCCGGCTCGGGCGCCGACGACTTCGCCAAGGACTACGTCGCGGTGCTGGCCGACCACGGCGTGCACGACGTGCGCGTCGAGCTGGGCCCGGACGCGGCGGCCCCGAGCCGCGCGACGATCTCGGGCGCGCTGGGCGACGGCAAGCCGTTCAGCTACCCGCTGACGGTGACGAGCGAAGACGGCCGCTGGACGGTCGCCTTCACCCCGCCACTCCCGTAGCCCCCTCGTGAGTGGAAAACAGTGTTAGAACACTGTTTTCCACTCACGAGCCGTCGCGGAGGTGGGCTTCGACGCGGTCCACCTTGGCCTCGAGCTGGCCGGTGAAACCGGGCCGGATGTCCGCTTTCAGGACCAGGCCGACGCGGGCCGAGCCCTCCCCCGCGGCCTCGACCGCGCGCTTGACGACGTCCATGACTTCGTCCCACTCGCCCTCGATGTTGGTGAACATGGCGTTGGTGGAGTTGGGCAGCCCGGAGTCGCGGACCACCTTCACCGCCCGGGAGACGGCTTCGCTCACCCCGCCGTCGGGGTCCCCGCCGGACGGGCTGACGCTGAACGCGACGATCATGCTCGGAAGTCCCTTCTTCGGTGTTCTTTCCGCCGGTCGTGCGACACCCGCCGGTACCCGCTGGTAACTTCGCGTGTCATGAACCGTCCGCTGCCGTTCGACCCGATCGCCCGCGCGGCACAGCTGTGGGAGGACCGGATCGGGCCCTCCGGCACCATGGCCGCGGTGACCGGCGTGATGCGCGTCCAGCAGATCATCCAGTCCGCGGTGGACGGCGCGCTCAAGCCGCACGGCCTGACCTTCGCCCGGTACGAAGCGCTGGTGCTGCTCACCTTCGCCCGCAGCGCCAGCCTGCCGATGCGGGTGATGGGCGAGCGGCTCCAGCTGCACCCCACCAGTGTCACCAACATAGTCGACCGGCTGGAGCGCGACGGGCTCGTCAAGCGCGTCCCCCACCCGACCGACCGCCGCACGACGCTCGTCGAGATCACCAACGAGGGCCGCAAGCGCCGCGAGGTGGCCACCGAGGCCGTGACGGAGATCGACTTCGGGCTCAACGGCCTCACCGACCGGCAGACCGAGCAGCTGACGGACCTGCTGACGAAGGTGCGCCGCGCCGCCGGGGACTTCACCGAATAGCGGAAAGGCCCGCGCTCGTCGAGCGCGGGCCTTTCTCGTGCACCGGGATCAGGCGGCGACGGGTTCCTCGACCTGGAACAGGCCGACACCGCCGTGGGACAGCCGCTGCGGGCCGTCGAGCTTGCCGTTGCGCAGCGCCCACTTCTCGAACAGCCACGTGAACAGCGGCGGGACGCTGGCGAGCAGCGCGAGGACCAGCGTCTTCGGGCGCCAGCCGAGCGGCTTCGCCACGGACAGGGAGACGACCACGTAGAGGACGAAGATCACGCCGTGCACCATGCCGATGACGGGCACGCCGCCCTCGCCGGCGGAGTGGACGACGTACTTGAGGAACATCCCGACCAGCAGCGCTGCCCAGGACAGGGCTTCGGCTACTGCGGCCACGCGGAACACGAGAGCGGCCTTGCTGGACACTGCTTCCTCCTGTGGGGTCTCACCACGTTGGTCTACACACACGAAAACGCCCGACGTACCGTCCAAGGCGGACTCGCCTTGTACGTCAACGGCATTGTCGGACGTGTTGGTACCAGTGTGAGGCGTGACGGCCCTCACGGGAACACCGGGGCCCGTGACGATGCTCACGGCCGTGGTCCACTGTGGTCTGGACCACGGCCGTGAGCGTCCCTTGTCTACTCCGCGCAGGGCGATGCCGGGGCGGACGCGGGTGACGTGCCCCACGTCGCCGCGGCGGCGTCAGCGGTCAGGCCGAAGTCGAGCGTCGTGCCGCGCTTCAGCTGGTCCACGTTGACGTACACGCGGTCACTGGCCTGCGAACCGACCTTCAGGCCCGAGACGTACTGCAGCTTCGAGCCGTCGGCGCCGGGCGCCTTGATCGTGATGTCCCGGCCGTTCTCCAGGTGCAGCACGGACTTCTCGAACCGCGGCGCGTTCAGCACGAAGTTCCCAGTCCCCGGGACGGCGGGGTAGAGCCCGAGCGCGCTGAAGACGTACCACGCCGACATGGTGCCGAGGTCGTCGTTGCCGGTGACGCCGTTGGGCGCGTTGGTGAACAGCGTGTGCGCCGCCCGCACCACCGTCGACGTCTTCGCCGGCTGCCCGGTGAGCGCGTACATCCACGGCGAGTGCAGGTCCGGCTCGTTGTTCGGGTTGTAGCGGAACTGGTCGTAGTAGTCGTACGGGCCGACGACCCAGTTCTCGCGGACCGCCGTCGCCGGGTTCTTCACCAGCTCGTCGTAGGCGAAGAAGTCGTCGAGGCGCTGGCCGGTCGCCGCCGGGCCGCCCATCCGCTCGACCAGGCCGGGCACGTCCTGCTGGACGAGCCACTGGTACTGCCAGGCCGTGCCCTCGTGGAAGCCGTCCTGGCTCTGCGGGCTGTAGGGCTTGTCCGCGGGCGAGAACCAGGCGCCGCCGAGGACCTTCGGCCGGAAGAAGCCGGTGAAGCCGCGGTCGGTCTGCGTTTCGTCCCACAGCGTCCGGTAGGTCCGGCCCTTCTCGGCCAGCGCCGCCGCGTCGTCCTTCTTCCCGAGCGCCGCGGCCATGACCGACAGCGAACAGTCACCGAGCGCGTACTCCAAGGTGGCCGACGCGCCGTGGTTCGGGTCGGTGTCCTGGCCCTTCTTCGGGAAGTTCGGGTCGTACTGGACGAACCCGTCCTTCTGGTAGCTCGCGTTGCCCGACCGGCCCTGGAACGGCGACGACGCGGGCGGGATCTGCGTCGAGTTCTGCAGCAGCGCCTGGTAGGCGTGCATCTCTTCACCGGACAGCGCGCCGAAGCGCCAGAGGTCCACGAGGAACGGCGTCACCGGGTCGCCGGTCATCGTGTTCGTCTCCTGGCTCGCGTACGCCCACCGCGGCAGCCAGCCGCCCTGGTCGTGGATGGCCAGGATGCTCTTCGCGATGTCCTTGGCGCGGCTGGGCCGCAGCAGCGCCAGCAGCTGGTTCTGCGTGCGGTAGGTGTCCCACAGCGAGAAGAAGTCGTAGTACGTCCAGCCGACCGCGCGGTGGATCTTCTTGTCGAAGCCGTAGTAGCGGCCGTCGGCGTCGTTCGCCGTCAGCGGCTGCAGCAGCGCGTGGTAGAGCGAGGTGTAGAACACCGTGCGGTCGTCGGTCGAGCCACCCTTGATGTCCACAGAGGACAGCTCGCGCCGCCAGGTCTGCTGCACGGCGGCCTTGGCGGCGTCGAACGACCGGATGCGCTCGGCGGCCAGGTTGCCCCGGGCACCCTGCGCGTCCACCTGGGAGATCGCCGTGGTGGCCGTGACCTGGTCCGGGTCGGCGAACGTCAGCCACGCGCCGCGCAGGCCCGCGCCGCCTTCGGAAGAGCGGCTGCCCGGCGTGCCGCCGGTGGGCGACCACGTGCCGAAGGCCTTGAACGGCTTGTCGAACTTCGTCGTGAAGTACGTCGTGTAGGCCTTGCCGCCGCAGAACGCCTGCGACCCCACGGTGCCTTCGACGGTCCGGTCGTCGATGACGCGGATGCTGCTGCCGGTGACCGGTTCCTTGTCGTTGGCCTGTCCGACGTTGACGAAGACGTTGGCGTCACCGGGTTTGGTGAAGGTGTACCGCTCGGCACCCGCGCGGGTCGCGGCGGTCGTCTCGACGTCGACACCGCCGTAGCCGGTGAGGTGGACCTTGTAGTAGCCGGGCTTCCCGATCTCGCCGTCGTGGGTGAACGGCGAGGCGTACAGCTTCTGATCGAAAGTGGCCGCCTTCGCCGTGTCGAACGCCTTGCCGGGCCCCACTTCCCCGGTGGTCGGCAGCGTCGAGACGAGACCGCCCTGCTCCCAGCAGCCCGCGCCGGACAGGAAGAAGTGCCCGAAGCCGCGGATCGCGGTGTCGGTGTAGCGGTACCCGGCGTAGTGCGAGGTGATCGGGCTGACCTGCGTCATCCCGAACGGCGCCGAAGCACCGGGGAACGTGTTGCCCTCATCCTGCGTGCCGATGAACGTGTTGACGGCGTCGAGGGCGTCCCCGCGGGCCGCGGCCGCGGCGGGGGTGACCCCCGTCGCGGCCGCGGCGAGCGTCAGGAAGCCCGCCAGGACTGTGCGTTTCATGGAAGAGAACTCCTGGTTCAGGCTCCGATGGCGATCGCGAACACGTGGAGCGCGCCGCCGCTGACGTTCGACGGCAGCGTCACGCTGGCCACCGTCTTGCCCGCGTCCAGGGTGATCGGGTTGGTGCCGAACACCATGGTGCGGATCTGCTGCGGGTCACCGCCCGAAGCGTTGCGGTACGGCGTGGACAGCACGATCCGGTTGCCGAACGCCGGCTGCGCGCCGCCGCCACCGAGGGTCCAGTCGGAGAACCCGATGGTGGCCGTCGACGTGCTGCCGTCGGTGTAGGTCACCGTCAGCGTGCCGGACGCGTTGCCGTTGGACGCCGACCCGAGCAGCGCGAGCCGCCCGGCCCCGGAGACGTTGACCGTCTGGCCGCCGGCGATCACGTTGTCCGGGTCCCCGGCCGGGAACGACGGCCAGGTGAACTTCAGCCCGTCGCTGGTGACCGTGGCGCCCGGGGCGGCCCCGGCCGCGGCGAGCGCGTCGGCCGAGTAGCTCCAGCCGCCGCCGTCGAAGTTCGCCGCGGCGGGCTTCGAGTCGGGCGAGATCCCGGCGTTGTTCACCGTGGCGAGCCAGCTGTTCGGCTGGGCCACGAGCACCGTCAGCACCGCCTGCGACGACGCCACGCCGGGCGCGGAGAACGTCACCGGGATGCGGCGGGCGCCGTCGGCCAGCCCCGCCGGGACCGAGACCGTCAGCTCCGCCTGGGCCTTGCCCGCGGCGGGCACCGCGATGCCGCCGGTCGCCGGGGTCAGGGTGATCCCGTCGGCGCTGCCCGCGGAGTACGTCCAGGTCCGGGCCGTGCCGGAGAGGTCCTGGACGCCCACCGAGACCTTCGCCGTCGAGCCCGCGGGGACCACCGCGCGAGCCGGGTTCGCGAAGGACAGACTCGGCTTCTCCTGGTCGCGGAAGGACGGCGGGGCGTCGGCCGCCGCGCTGCCCCACGCCGTCGGGGTCGCCGACAGCGCGAAGTCCAGGGTGCCGCCGGTCGAAACGAGCGCCTCCGGCATCCACGCCTTGGCGGCGTCCCCGCCGTTGACCTTCAGGCCCGCGACGTAGTCACCCGTGCCCGACGAGGAGACGGTGATCTTCTTGCCCGCGCCCGTGGTCAGCACGGCCTTCGGGAACAGCGGCGTGTTGAGCACGAACTCGGCGCGGCCCGGGATCTCCGGGTAGATGCCGAGCGCGGCCCAGACGTACCAGGACGACATCTGGCCGAGGTCGTCGTTGCCGATCAGGCCTTCCGGACGCGGGTTGTACAGCTCGTTCATCGAGCGCCGGACGATCGACTGCGTCTTGGCCGGTGCCCCCGCGTAGGAGTACACCCAAGGCGCGTTCGAGTTCGGCTCGTTGCCCATGAACGCGTACGGCAGCTGCGTGCCCGCGTTCAGCTGCGTGAAGAAGGTGTCCAACCGTGACTGGACGGCGGTGTTGCCGCCGAACGCCGTGACGAGACCGCCCAGGTCGTAAGGCACCATCCAGTCGTACTGCGCGCCGTTGCCCTCGACCCAGCCCTGCGAGCTGGCCGGGTTGTAGGTGCCGGCGAAGGAGCCGTCGGCGTTGCGCGGCTGCAGGTGACCGGTCCCCGGGTTGTAGAGGTTCTGCCAGTTCTGGGCCCGCTTCATGAACGTCGTGTACGTCGCGGAGTCGCCGAGCCGCTTGGCGAACTGGGCGATGGCGAAGTCCGCGCTGGTGTACTCGAGCGTGTCCGCGCCGGCGCCCGGCACGTACCCGAGGTTCTGGTAGTCCTCGAGCCCCGGCCGCTCGGTGTAGCCCTGCGTCGGCTGGGTGGCGCCCTTGATCATGAGCAGCAACGCCTTCTGGGCGTCGAAGTCCCGCGCGCCGAACGCGTACGCGCTGGAAACGATGATGTGGTACGGGTCGCCGTTCATCACGCCGGTGTAGTCGTTCGCGACCGTCCAGCGGTCCCACGAGCCGCCCTGCTCGGCGTAGGCCATCATCGACCGGACGATGTCCGACGTCTCGTGCGGCGCGATCGTCGCCAGCAGCGGGATCTCCGAGCGGTAGATGTCCCAGCCGGAGAAGTTCGTGTACATCGCGTGGCCCTTGTCGGCGGAGTGGATCCGCCCGTCGAAGCCGATGTACTGCCCGTTGACGTCGGAGAACACGTTCGGTTGGATCAGCGAGTGGTACAGCGAGGTGTAGAACGTCGTCAGGTGCTCGTCCGAGCCGCCGGTGACGGCGATCTTGCCGAGCTGGTCGTTCCACGCCTTCCGCGCGCCCGCCGCGACCGTGTCGAAGGACTTGCCGGTGTTCTCGGCCTTGAGGTTCGCCTTCGCCCCGTCGACGGACACAAAGGACAGTCCGACCTGGACGTTCACCTGCGCGCCGTTGAGGTTCGCGAAGGTGACGTACCCGCCGCTGCCCGGCCCGGACACGGTGGTGTCCTGCTGCTTGGCCGTCATCGTGCGCGCGATCGACGCGTCGACGCCGTTGGGCTGCGCGACCTTCGCGTTGGCGCCGCCCGTTTCGGCGGCCTTGTTCGGCGTCACGGCGCCGTTCTTCCAGGTGCCGATCGACGCGAACGGCGTGTCGAACTTCGCCGAGAAGTAGACGCGGTAGCTGTTCTGGGCCCCGCAGAAGCGGCCGCTCGTGGCCCAGCCGCTGATGGTGTCCTTGCCGATGGTGATCGACGCGTCGTCGGTGCCGTTGACCGAGCCGGAAGTGTTGACCAGCAACGTCGAGGAGGCGCCCGCCGGGTAGGTCAGCCGCGCGGAGCCGGTGCGCTGGGTCGCGCTCAGCTCGACCTTGGCGCCGCTGTCGAGGGTGACGTCGTAGGCGCCCGCCGTCGCGTGTTCGTTGGCGTGCGAGAACGTCGACGTGTAGTGCGCCGGGTCGGTCGCCGGGGAGGTCGTCACCTCACCGACGTACGGAATGAACGGAATGTCCTGGTAGGTCGAACAACCCGCGCCCGAGAGGTGCGTCAGGCTGAACCCGGTCAGGGCGTTGTCGTCGTAGAAGTAGCCGCCAGGCTGGGATTTCACCGTGTCCGGGCTCCACTGGACCATGCCGAACGGCACGACCGCACCCGGGAACGTGTTGCCGGCACCGCCCCCGGTGCCGTGGTCGGCGCCGCCGGGCCGGGTGCCCACGAAGGGGTTGACCCACTTCGCGAAGTCCGTCGTCGTGGCCGCCGCGGCGGGCACAGCGGGAGCCACCGCTGCCGTCACCGCCAGTGTCAAAAAGGTCAAACCGGCTCTGAAGCGCAATCGCGCCATGGCCATCGCCTCTCCACCTCATCAGCGCGACCGAAATGACAACCTTGTCGCGCAGTCGGTCGAACCGGGTCACCTTGGGCAGCGGTTCACCGGACCGTCAAGGGGTCTCGTCAAGACCTGTCCACTTCCGGACAGCGTGATCAGCCGTCTGCCCTACGCCGTCGGTAGCCGAATCGGCACAATCCACGCGCAAGGCGTTGACAAGCCACCGGGACTTGGCGTTCAATCCCGGTCACTATGACAACGTTGTCTCCACCCGGCCGGGACCGGGACGGCAGCACGCGCACCGCGAGCAGGCGGGCCACGATGAGCGACGTGGCCCGGCTGGCGGGCGTCAGCATCAAGACCGTCTCGCGCGTGGTCAACGACGAACCGGCGGTGCACCCGGACACCGCCGAGCGGGTCATGGCGGCCATCGAGCAGCTGGGGTTCCGGCGGAACCTGGGCGCGCGCAACCTGCGCCGCGGGTCGACCACCGGCACCATCGGGCTGATCGTCGAGGACGTCGGCAACCCCTTCTACTCCGAGCTGAACCGCGCGGTCGAGCGCATCGCGACGTCGTTCGGGCGCCAGGTGCTCACCGGCTCGTCCGAGGAGAACTCCGACCGCGAGCGCGAGCTCGTGCTGGAGTTCTGCGCGCGGCGGGTGGACGGCATCCTCGTCGTCCCGGCCGGCCTGCAGCACGGCTACCTGGTGCCGGAGATGCGCGCGGGCACGCCGGTGGTGTTCATCGACCGCCCGGCCGGCGACATCGTGGCCGACACGGTGCTGGTCGACAACCTCGGCGGCACCATCGAAGCCGTCACCCACCTGGCGAAACACGGCCACCGGCGGATCGCCTTCCTCGGGGACAGCCCGGACATCTTCACCGCGGCCGAGCGCCTGCGCGGCTTCCGCGAGGGCTGCGTCCGCAACGGCATCTCCTACGACGAGTCCCTCGTCTCGATGCGCACGCCGACGCAGGAGTACATCGGCGACGCCGTGAAGCGCCTGCTGGACGGCCCGGACGCGGCCACCGCGGTGATCGCGGGCAACAACCGGGTCGCCGTGCACGTCCTGCGCGCGCTGGCCCACACCGAGCGCCGCCCGGCGATGGTCGGCTTCGACGACTTCGAGCTGGCGGACCTGCTCGACCCGCCGGTCACCGTCGTCGCGCACGACGTGAGCGCGCTCGGCCACGCCGCGGCCGAACTGCTCTTCGCGCGCGTCCAAGGAGATCAGTCCCCGCCCAGAAAGGTAGTCCTGCCCGTGCATCTCGTCGCCCGCGGTTCCGGTGAGGTCGCCCCGTGACCCTCGAACCCATCCGGCTCCCGGCCAACCAGCCGCCGCAGTTCTACCGCGGGGGCGACGCCATCGCGGCGCTGCGCGGCGCGTCTTCGGACAAGAAGTTCGGCCCGGAGGACTGGGTCGCCTCCGTGAGCACCATGTTCGGCCAGGACACCAACGGCCTGACCCGGCTGCCCGACGGCGCGTGGCTGCGCGACGCCGTCGAGGCGAACCCGAACGGCTGGCTCGGCGCCAAGCACGTCGAGGCGCTCGGGACGTCGACCGGGCTGCTGGTCAAGCTGCTCGACGCGGGCCAGCGGCTGCCCGTGCACTTCCACCCGGACGACGCGTTCGCGAAGCGGCACTTCGACTCGCACTTCGGCAAGACCGAGGCGTGGATCGTGGTCGGCACCTACGGCGACGACCCGCGCGTCTACCCCGGCTTCAAGGAAACGCTGTCCAAGGCGACCGTCTCCGAGTGGACGCGCGAGCAGGACGTGCCGTCGATGCTGGGCGCGCTGAACAGCATCCCGGTGACCGCGGGCGACACCGTCTACATCCCGGCCGGGCTGCCGCACGCGATCGGCGAAGGCGTGTTCGTCGTCGAGCTGCAGCAGCCGACCGACTTCTCGCTGACCATCGAGTGGCGTGACTTCCTGGCGTCGCCGGAGAAGGGCCACCTCGGCCTGGGCTTCGACACCGCGATCGAGGCACTGGACACCTCCGGCTGGGACGCCGAGCGCCTCGAGACCATCATCAAGCGCACCGCCGGGGACCGCGCGTCCACTGTGGACCTGCTGGCCGGCGGATCGGAGCGGTTCTTCCGAGCCGACCAGCTGCGCACGGACAAGGCGACAACGTTGTCATTGGACCCGTCGTTCGCGGTCCTCGTCGTCCTCGACGGCGAAGGCACGCTGCGCACCGAACACGGCGGAACCTGCCCGCTGGCGAAGGGCGACACGTACGTGGTGCCGTTCGACGCCGGCCAGACCGAGCTGTCCGGCACCGCGACGGTGATCCGCTGCCGCCCGCCGGCGCCGGAAGGGAGGCGAGGATGAGCGAAGTCCTGCTGGAGGCGGTCGACCTGACCAAGCACTACGGGTCGGTCGAAGCCCTGCGCGGCGCGTCGTTCCAGGCCCGCGCGGGCGAGGTGACGGCGCTGATCGGCGACAACGGCGCCGGGAAGTCCACTTTGGTCAAGTGCCTCTCCGGCGCGGAGCAGCCGACGTCGGGGAAGATCCTCCTCGACGGCGCCGAGGTGCACCTCGACTCGCCGACCACCGCCCGGCGGATGGGCATCGAAACCGTCTACCAGGACCTGGCCGTGGCGCCGGAGCTGGACCCGGCCGCGAACCTGTTCCTGGGCCGGGAAATCCACCGCAAGGGCATTCTCGGCAAGCTCGGCATGCTCGACAAGGCCGAGATGCGGCGGCAGGCGGTCGAGGAGTTCCAGCGCCTCGGCGTGACGCTGCAGAGCACCGACGTCCCGATCGGGTCGCTGTCGGGCGGGCAACGCCAGAGCGTCGCGGTGGCGCGGTCGGTGGTGTGGGCGTCGAAGGTCGTGTTCATGGACGAGCCGACCGCGGCGCTGGGCGTCGTGCAGCGCGAGCGGGTGCTCGACGTCATCAAGAAGGTGCGCGACAAGGGCATCGCGGTCGTGCTGATCAGCCACAACATGCCCGAGGTGCTGTCGGTCGCCGACCGCGTCGAGGTGCTGCGGCTCGGCAAGCGCGTCGCCCGGTTCGCCGGGGCGGACACGAAGCTCGAAGACCTCGTCGCCGCGATGACCGGCGCACTCGTGCAGGAGGAGGCGGCGTGAGCGTGTCCACTCCCACCAAGGATATTCAGGAGTCGCCCGAGGCGGGCTTCGGCAAGCGGCCGCTGGGCAAGCGCCTGGTCGAGGCCAACACGTTCTGGATCGGGCTGGTCCTCGTCGCCCTCGTCGTGCTGTTCAGCGCGATCGCGCCGGACAGCTTCCCGACCCTGTTCACCTTCCAGACCCTCTTCATCGAATCCTCGGTGCTGCTGATCCTGTCCGTCGGCATGACGTTCGTGATCATCACCTCCGGCATCGACCTGTCGGTCGGCTCGGTGCTGATCCTCGCGGGCATGGTCGCGGGCAAGGTGATGGAGGCGATGTCCGGCGGCGACGCGTCGAAGGCGGGCTGGGGCGTGATCCTCGTCGGGCTCCTCGTCGCCGTGGTCACCGGCACGATCTGGGGCCTGATCAACGGGGTCCTCGTCGCCGTGGCGAAGATCCCGGCGCTGATCGTCACCCTCGGCACGATGGGCGCCGCGCTGGCCACCGCCTACCTCCTCAACGGCGGTTCGGACCTGCGCACCGTGCCGACCGCGCTCACCCAGACCCTCGGGTACGGCACGTCCTTCGGCGTGGTGCCGAACCTGGTGATCGTGGCGATCGTGATCACCCTCATCGGTGCCTGGCTGCTGCGGACGACCAAGTTCGGCCGGTACACCTTCGCGGTGGGCTCGAACGCCGAAGGCGCGCGGCGCGCGGGCATCGGCGTCACCGCGCACCTGCTGAAGGTGTACACGCTGACCGGGTTCCTGGCCGGGATCGCCGGGTTCCTGTCGCTGGCCTACTACAACTCGACCACCATCTCCGGGCACACCACCGACAACCTCAACGCCATCGCCGCGGTCGTGATGGGCGGGACGAGCCTCTTCGGCGGCGTCGGCACGATCCTGGGCACGGTGATCGGGGTCTTCATCCCCGCGGTGCTGCGCAAGGGCTTCAACATCATCCACGTCCAGGACTTCTGGCAGATGTTCATCGTCAGCTGGGTCCTGGTCGCCGCGGTCTGGTTCGACCAGCGACGCCGCCGTCGCCGCAACTCCCGCTGAGTTCCCCCGAGTACAAAGAGGTGCTTACGAATGAAGCTGACCAAGACCCTCACCGCCATGGGTGCCGTGGTCTCCGCCGCCGCGCTGCTCACCGCGTGCGGCTCCGGCACGGTGGGGCAGACCGGGTCCGGTGACTCGGCCCAGCCGACCGGCGGCAAGAAGCTGGCCCTGATCCCGGGCGTCCAGGCCGAGCCGTTCTACATCTCGCTGCAGTGCGGCGCGGAGGCCGAGGCGAAGAAGCTCGGCTACGAGCTGACCACGCAGGCGCCGCAGAAGTTCGACGCCCCGCTGCAGACCCAGCTGGTCAACGCGCTCGGCGCGAACCCGCCGGCGGCGCTGCTCATCGCCCCGACCGACGACACCGCGATGCTGGCCCCAATCCAGCAGGTGAAGGCACGCGGCACGAAGATCGTCGAGGTCGACACCGCGCTCAAGGACACCGGTGTCGCCGTCTCGTCCATCTCGTCGGACAACGCCGCGGGCGGCAAGCTCGCCGCGCAGACGATGGCGAAGCTCGCGAACGGCAAGAGCGGCTCGGTGCTGGTCCTCGACACGATCGCGGGCACGTCCACCACCGCGGCCCGCGCGAAGGGCTTCGAGGACGAGCTGAAGAACACCCCGAACCTGAAGTCGATCGGCATCCAGTTCACCCAGAACGAGCCGGAGCAGGCCGCCGCGAAGGTCACCGCGGCCTTGTCGTCGACGCCCGACCTGATCGGCGTCTTCGCGACCAACCTCAACACCGGTGAAGGCGCGGCGACGGGTCTGCGCAACGCGGGCAAGGTCGGCGCGGTGAACCTGATCGGCTTCGACGCCAGCCCGTCCGAGGTCGAGGGCCTGAAGAACGGCCAGTACCAGGCCCTGATCGCCCAGGACCCGGCGTCGATCGGCACCCAGGGCGTCCAGCAGGCCGTCGCGGCCATCGAGGGCAAGCCGGTGACGCGGAACCTGACCGCGCAGCTGCACTCGATCACCAAGGCGGACATGGACGCCAACGCGCAGTACTTCTACAAGCAGTCCTGCTGAGCTCGTCCGTCAGGGCCCTGCGAGTGGTGTGCGCACCGGTCGCGGGGCCCTGACGTGCGAGTTCGCCGCCGGTGATCAGCGGCTGCCGGTCACCGCCGTGATGGCACCGTTCACCGCAAGCACCATTCCCCCAGCCGGGTGTCCCCCGTCACACTCATCTGCACATGCATTGGCACATGCATGATCGCAGGGAGGGTGCGATGAACTACGAACGGCCGGCTTTGCACCGGACGATCTTCGCCGTGGACGTCGAGGGCTACGGCGACCAACGCAGGACGACACCACACCGCCTGGCACTGCGCGACGGGCTGTACCGCGCGCTGTGCCGGGCGTTCGACGACGCCGGCGTCCCCTGGGCGGACTGCCGTCGTGAGGACTGCGGCGACGGCGTCTTCGTCCTCGCCCCACCGCAGATCCCGAAAGGACCTTTCGTCGAGTTCTTGCCCACCGCACTGGCCGTGGCGCTGCACCGGCACAACCGGACCCACCACGCCGAGGCCCGGATCCGGCTGCGGATGGCGCTGCACGCGGGCGAGGTGGCCTACGACGACCACGGCGTCACCGCGCCGGCGATCAACCAGACGTTCCGGCTGCTGGAGGCCGCGCCGCTGAAGGAGGCGCTCAAGTCGTCACGCGGGGTGCTGGCGCTGATCACGTCGGCGTGGTTCTTCGACGAGGTCGTCCGGCACAGCGACGGCCTCGACCCGAGGACGTTCCGGCCGGTGCCGGTGGCCGTGAAGGAGACCCGCACGACGGGCTGGATCTCGCTGCCGGACCGGCCGTACCCCGCCGACGCGCGGCTGCTGGCCCCGGTCACGGCGCTCGACGACTACCGGACGTGGCGCCGTTTCCGCCGCCACGCCCAGGTGCTGGCCGACCGCCAGGAGCCGACGTAGCCGTAGGATCTACCTCCCAGCCGCCGAGGGGAGGCCCGATGACCGTGCACCTGCGCCCGGCGTCCCGCGCCGACCCGCTGCCGGTGCTCGCCGCCGCCCGCCGGATCACCGACGACCTGCGCGACGGCCTCTCGGGCACCCGCGCCCGCCGCGCCGCGCACGGTCTGCGTCGCCTGTTCGGATTCCCGGGGCTGGGGCTCACGGACCTGTCGGGATCGCTGCTGTGGTCGGGACGCCCCGGGCCGGACGCGGTCGTGGCGACGGTGCTCGACGGCGTGCTGCACACCGAAGAGCCGGGTTCCGCACCGGACGTGCTCGTGCTGCCGCTGCACGTCCGCGACGAGCTGGCCGGGGCGCTGCTGGTCGTCGGCGACGTCCGGGACGCCGTCGCGGCCCAGGCCGCCGACCTGGTCGTGCGGGCGCTCGAACGCGCGCGGCTCGAGGCGTCGGCGGAACAGGCGGCGCAGGCGGAGTTGCGGGCGTTGCGGGCGGAGATGTCGCCGCACTTCGTCTACAACGCACTGACGGTGATCGCGTCGCTGGTGCGCTCGGACCCGGACCGCGCCCGCGACCTCATGCTCGACTTCGCCGACTACACGCGCTACAGCCTGGCGCGCCACGGCGAGTACACGGTGGTGGCCGAGGAGTTCCGCGCGATCGAGACGTACCTGGCGCTGCAGCGGGCGGTGCTCGGCGAACGGCTGCGCGTGCAGGTGCGGGTGGCGCCGGAGATCCTCGCCGTCGCGGTGCCGTACCTCGTCCTGGAACCGTTGGTGGAGAACGCGATCCGGCACGGCATCGAGCCGCGGTCGGGCACCGGCTTCGTCCAGGTGCACGGCCAGGCGGAAGGGAACGACTGCGTGATCTTCGTCGAGGACGACGGCGTCGGCATGGACCCCAAGCGGGCGGCGGACATCCTGGCCGGCCGCACCGGCGACGACGACCCCGCCGGGCTCGGACTGGCCAATGTGGACAGACGGCTGCGGGACGTGTACGGCGCCTGGTACGGGTTGACGGTGGAAACCGAGGTCGACGCGGGAACGCGGGTGATCGTGCGGGTGCCGCGGTTCCAGCCGGGGGTGCTGCCGTGACGGGCCTGCGCGTCCTCGCCGTCGACGACCTGCCCCCGGCGCTCGACGAGTTGTGCACGATGCTGCGCGAAGCACCCGAAGTCGGCGAAGTAGTCGGCGCGGGCGACGCGCTGAAGGCGTTGAAGCTGCTTCAGGCGGACCGGTTCGACGCGGTGTTCCTCGACATCTCGATGCCGGGCCTCGACGGCCTCGAACTGGCATCGTTGCTGGCGAAGCTGAGCGAGCCGCCGGTGATCGTGTTCGTGACGGCCCACGACGGCCACGCGGTGACGGCGTACGGCATCGGAGCGGTGGACTACCTGCTGAAGCCGGTCCGCGCGGAGCGGCTGTCGGCGGCATTGGCCAAGGTGACGCGAATGGCGACGCCCGCACCGCGTGCCACGCCGGACGCGATGGCGGCGCTGCCGGTGGAGTCGGGCGGCCGCACGCGGTACGTCCGGCGTGACGACGTGCTGTTCGTCGAGGCACATGGGGATTACGTCCGGCTGCACACGCGGGGCGGGGTGCATCTGGTGCGGATGCCGATCTCGCGGTTGGAGGAGTACTGGGAGGGAACGGGGTTCAGCCGGGTGCACCGCGGGTTCCTGCTCGCGGTGGGCGCGGTGCTGGAGCTGCGAAGCGACAGCGCGGGCGGGTTGCTGGCGCACACGGAGGCCGGTGATGTTCCGGTGAGCCGTCGTCATGCGCGCGACCTGCGGGACCGGTTGCTGGAGGCCGCCCAGCGCGGCCAGCTCGGTTCGGGTCCGCGATGAGCCGCCCGACCTCGGCCGCACCCAGAATGAGCCGCCGTAGCCTGGCCAAGCCCGGGATGCCGCCCGCCGCCCCACTCCGGCGAGGCCCGCGATGAGCAAGATCCGCCGTGTGGCCGTGACCAGCCCGCAGACCCGCCTCGCCCACGCGCGCCGCCGGTCGCGCCACCGCTGGCGGCAACCCCGCCTCCCCGCGAGCGACACCCAGCGCGCCACCGCTCTCTACCGCGCGCAACGGCGCCGCGGTGTCCCCGCGCTTGTCCTGATGTTCGCGCTCCTCCTCGGCCTGCCCGGCGTATTCGCACTCTTCCCGGGCCTGGACACCGTGCGGCTGCTGGACATCCCGGTGTCCTGGCTGATGATCGCGGTCCTCCCGTACCCGGCGATGGCCCTGCTGGCCCGCTGGCAGCTCCGCCGCGCCGAGCGCCTCGAGGACGACCGATGACCCGAGCGCCCCAATGTGGCCTTCGGTGCGTCACACGCACCCAAGGCGGCCTTGGTTGCGTCACACGCACCCAAGGCCGCCTTGGGGCGCTTGCCGTGGGCGGAGTCGGATAGTGGGCGTCGCGCTCGCCGTCACCCCCGTTGTGCTCGTGACGCTGCTCATCGGCGTCCGCGGGGTCGCCGCGATGCGCACGACCTCCGACTTCCTCGTCGCGTCCCGCCGGATCTCGCCGCTGGTCAACTCCGCCGCCGTCTCCGGCGAATACCTGTCCGCGGCCTCCTTCCTCGGCGTCGCCGGGCTCGTCGTCAAGGACGGCATCGGCGCCCTCTGGTACCCCGTCGGCTTCACCGCGGGCTACATCGCGATGCTCGTGCTGGTCGCCGCGCCCATGCGCCGCTCCGGCGCGCTGACCGTCCCCGACTTCGCCGAAGCCCGGCTCAACTCCCCCGCGCTGCGCCGGCTCACCGCCGTCGTCGTGCTGGTCATCGGCACCATCTACGTCGTCCCGCAGTTCCGCACCGCCGGGCTGGTGCTGACCGCCGTCGGCGGCACGCAGTACTGGGTCGGCGTCGTGCTGGCCGGCGCCGCGGTCAGCGTCACCCTCGCGCTCGGCGGGATGCGCGCGGCGACGTACGTGCAGGCGTTCCAGTTCGTGCTGAAACTGCTGCTGTTCCTCGTCCCGGCGATCTGGCTGGTGCTGCAGGCGGGCGCGGTCAACCGGGCCGACGCGCTGCACCCGGTGGAGTTCACCCACTTCGCCCGCGACACTCCGGTGCGGTTCGAAGTCGACGTCACCATGGAGATCCGCGAACCGACCACCGTGCGGCGCAACGGCGTCGCCGAGACCCTGCCACCGGGCGAGTTCACCGCGCACAGCCAGGACGACGTCGTGTTCGGCGCGGGCGCGGCGGTGCCGTCGGTCCGCGGCGGTGCGCCCCTCGGCGGCGCCGACTGGCAACGTCCACTGCTCGACCTCGGCGACCAGGGTTACCCGCTGCTCGGCACCTGGGCCGTGCTCATCGCGACCATGCTCGGCACGATGGGCCTCCCCCATGTGCTCATGCGCTTCCACACCAGCCCCGACGGCCGCGCCGCGCGCCGCACCGCCGCGATCACCGTCGCCCTGCTCGGCGTCTTCTACCTCTTCCCCGGCGTGTACGGCGTGCTCGGCCGCGTCCTCGTGCCCGGCCTCTACCTCTCCGGCGCGACCGACACCGTGGTCGTCGCGCTGCCGTACCAAGTGGACAGTGGCTGGGCGGGCGGCCTGTTCACGGCGCTGCTGACGGCGGGCGCGTTCGCCGCGTTCCTGGCGACGTCCCTCGGCCTGCTGCTGGTGATGTCCGGCGCCATCGCGCACGACCTCGTGCCCGGCGGGCTGCGACGGCTGCGGATCGCGGTGTTCGCCGTCGCGGGTGCCATGGTTCTGCTGGCCTTGCAGTCGGCCGAACTCGACGCCGGGGTGCTCGTCACGTGGGGCTTCACGGTGGCCGCATCGACGTTCTGCCCGCTGCTGGTGCTCGGCATCTGGTGGTCGCGGCTGACGGCGGCCGGTGGTATCGCGGGCGTGCTGACCGGGCTCGTCGCGTCGTCCGGGTCGATCTTGTTCGCGCTCGCCGGACCCGAGCTGCACGGCTGGGTGGCGATCTTGGTGCAGCAACCGGCACCCTGGTCGGTACCGCTGGCATTCGGCGTAATGGCGCTGGTCTCCTTGCGAGGCAGGCCTCCCACCTGGTCGACGGCCGCGATGCTGCGCCTGCACCTGGACGAGCCCCGTTCGACCGGACCGCGCGACCGTTCGTCAACCGTTCGTCGTCTCGCCCGGCTGTTGAACCGCTGAATCTTCACACGAGACTCACCCGTCCCTACGGTGTCGCAGGTCACTTTCCGCAGCGTCGCGAGGGAGCAGCGATGAGCACGACAGACACCGGTGGCCCCCCGGACACCTCTCAAACCATCTGGGAACAGGCGCACGACAGCACAGAGTTCCGTGAACTGCGCAGCCGCCTGCGCCGGTTCGTCTTCCCGATGACGGCGCTGTTCCTCCTCTGGTACCTGCTGTACGTCCTGCTCGCCGACTACGCGCACGGCTTCATGAGCACGAAGCTGTTCGGCAACATCAACGTCGGCCTGGTCTTCGGCCTGCTGCAGTTCGTCTCGACGTTCGTCATCACCGGGCTGTACGTCCGCTACGCCAACCGGAAGCTCGACCCGGTGGCCGAGAAGATCCGCGACGACATCGAGAAGGAGCAGGCATGAAAACGCTCGCCGCGGGCGTGGAAGGCAGCAGCCCGCTCCTCAACATCGGCATCTTCGCCCTCTTCGTGATCATCACGCTGGTGATCGTGTTCCGGGCCAGCCGCAACTCCAAGACGGCGTCGGACTACTACGCCGCCGGCCGCGCGTTCACCGGCCCGCAGAACGGCATCGCGATCTCGGGTGACTACCTGTCGGCGGCGTCGTTCCTGGGCATCGCGGGCGCGATCGCCATCAACGGCTACGACGGCTTCCTCTATTCGATCGGCTTCCTGGTCGCGTGGCTGGTCGCGTTGCTGCTGGTGGCGGAACTGCTGCGCAACACCGGCAAGTTCACGATGGGCGACGTCCTCGCGTTCCGGATGAAGCAGCGCCCGGTGCGGGCCGCGGCCGCGACGTCGACGCTGATCGTGTCGTTCTTCTACCTGCTCGCGCAGATGGCGGGCGCGGGCGGCCTCGTCGCGCTGCTGCTCGGCGTCGAAGGCTCCGGGGCGCAGGCGCTGGTGATCGCCGTGGTCGGCGTGATCATGATCGCCTACGTCCTGATCGGCGGCATGAAGGGCACCACCTGGGTGCAGATCATCAAGGCCGCGCTGCTCATCGCCGGCGCGCTCGCGATGACGCTGTGGGTGCTCGGCAAGTACGGCTTCAACTTCTCCAGCCTGCTGCAGGCCGCCGTCGACAAGGCAGGCAAGGCGGGTGAGACGCTGCTCGGCCCGGGCAAGCAGTACGGCACCAACGGGACGTCCAAACTGGACTTCTTCTCCCTCGGCATCGCGCTGGTCCTGGGCACCGCGGGTCTGCCGCACGTGCTGATGCGCTTCTACACCGTGCCGACCGCGCGCGACGCGCGTCGCTCGGTGGTCTGGGCGATCGTGCTGATCGGCGTGTTCTACCTGTTCACGCTGGTGCTCGGCTACGGCGCCGGTGCGCTCGTCGGGCCGGACACGATCAAGAAGGCCCCGGGCGGGGTGAACTCCGCGGCGCCGCTGCTCGCGCTCGAACTGGGCGGGCCGGTGCTGCTGGGCCTGATCTCCGCGGTCGCCTTCGCGACGATCCTCGCGGTGGTCGCCGGCCTGACGATCACGGCGTCGGCGTCCTTCGCACACGACGTCTACGCGAACGTCGTCAAGCGGGGCAAGACGTCGCCGGACTCCGAGGTCAAGGTCGCCCGGATCACCGCGCTGGTGATCGGCGCCCTCGCCATCGGCGGCGGCATCCTGGCCAACGGGCAGAACGTCGCCTTCCTGGTCGCGCTGGCGTTCGCGGTGGCGGCGTCGGCAAACCTGCCGACGATCCTGTACTCGCTGTTCTGGAAGCGGTTCAACACCCAGGGCGCGCTGTGGTCGATCTACGGCGGCCTGGCCATCACGATCGTGCTGATCGTGTTCTCGCCGGCGGTGTCCGGCAAGAGCACGTCGATGATCAAGACCGCGGACTTCGCCTGGTTCCCGCTGAGCAACCCGGGCATCGTCTCGATCCCGGCGGCGTTCATCCTGGGCTGGCTGGGCACGGTCCTGTCCAAGGAGCACGACGAGAAGAAGTACGCCGAGATGGAGGTCCGGTCCCTGACCGGGGCGGGCGCCGAGAAGGCCGTCGTCCACTAGCTCCCCCGACACCGAAGGCCGCCGCGAGGGTGTTCCCGATCCCCTCGAGGCGGCCTTCGGCCATTTCCCCGGTCAGTACGGCAGCTTTCCTCCGGCCACGGCCGCGACGGTCTTTTCGAACTGCTTGCGCAGGTGGTCCCACAGCCCGCCGCCGAGCGAAACCCTCGCCACTCCCAGTTCCGCGAGGCCTTCCAGACCCGGACCGCCGGGCCACACGGGCGCGTTGACGGCCCCGCCGACACCCTGCACGAACTCCGCGAGCAGCTCCGGCGAACGCAGGTGGATCGGGTAGACGCAGTCCGCGCCCGCCTCGAGGTACGCCTTCGCCCGCGCGACGCCGTCGGACAGCGCCTCCTTCGCGTCGACGCCGCGGAAGGAGTCGACACGAGCGTTGATCACCAAGCCGTCACCAGCCGCTTCACGCAGGGCGGCGATGCGTTGTGCCTGCTCGGCGACGGCCCGCACCTGGCCGGTGGCGTGGTCGGTGTCCTCGAAGTTGCAGCCGACCGCGCCCGCGTCGAGCAGCCGTCCGGCCAGCTCGGCGCCGGAGAGGCCGTAGCCCGACTCGGCGTCGACGGTGAGCGGGACGCCCACGGCGTTCGCGATCCGGGCGGCCGCGGCGAACATCTCCCCGGCGGGCGCCCGCTCGCCGTCGGCGAACCCGAGCGCGGCCGCGACGGCGACCGAACTGGTCGCGATCGCGGGGAACCCGGCGGCCTCGACGAGCTTGGCCGTGTCGGCGTCCCACACGTTCGCCAGCACCAGAGGCTTGCCGGGGACGTGCAGGGCCTTGAGCGCGGCGGCGGTCATGCGTCGCGCTTCGGGAGCGGCGTGTGGCTGGTGATGGTCATCCGGTTCCAGCTGTTGATCGCGATGACCTCCCACGCGACGGCGCGGTACTGATCCTCGGTGAGCACCCGCGTCGCCTCCTCGTAGACGTCGTCGGGGACGGCCTGGGTGACCGGCAGCTTGGTCATCGCCTCGGCGAGAGCGAGGGCGGCCTGCTCCTGCTCGGTGAACAGGTCGGTCTCGCGCCAGCCGTCGAGCACGAACAGCCGCCGCGGCGACTCGCCCAGCTCCAGCGCGTCGCGCGCGTGCATGTCGAGGCAGTACGCGCAGCCGTTGATCTGCGACGCGCGCATTTTCACCAGTTCCAGCAGTTTCGGGTCGAGCCCGGCGTTGGCACCGGCCTTGTTGACCTCCGCCTGCAGGTTCGCCATCGCCTGGTAGAGCTCGGGAGCGCCCGCGAGCGCGATTCGCTTCGTCATGTGATCGACGCTAGCCCGAACTGGCCCACGAGTATGGTCCAGTCTCATGACGGATTCGTGGTCCAGTCCGGGCTTGGACGTCCACCTCGACTGGCACCCTTCGAGCGGCCGCGCGGGCCTCGCGACGGCGATCCGCACGGCCATCCGCGAGGGCCGCTGGCAGCCGGGCGCGGCGGTGCCTTCGACCCGCGCGCTGGCCCACGACCTGGGCATCGCCCGCGGCACGGTCACGCGCGTGTACGCGGACCTCGCCGCCGAGGGCTACCTGCGCACGGCCCAGGGCGCGCCGACCCGGGTGGCGACGGCGGGTTCGCTCCCCCAATCCGCTCCGCGCCAGGCACCCCGCGAGCCGGCCCCACGCTGGGACCTGCGGCCGGGCCGCCCGGACCTGACGGCGTTCCCCCGCCAGGCGTGGATCACGGCGACGCGCCGCGCGTTGCTGCGCACCCCGGCGGCGGCGTTCGGGTACGAGGCGGCGATGGGCGCGCCCGAGCTGCGCGACACGCTCGCGGGCTACCTCGCCCGCACCCGCGGGGTGGTCGCCGATCCGGCGCGGATCGTGGTGTGCCACGGGTATTCGCACGCGATCGCGGTGCTTTCCCGCGCCCTGTCCGGGTTGGGCGTGGACGAGATGGCGTTCGAGAACCCGTCGTTGGCGATGTACCGGTCGATCGCGGCGGCGCAGGGCCCGCGGATCGTCGGCGTGGACGTCGACGAGCACGGCCTCGACGTGTCCGCAGTGGACAGTCCGGCGGTCGTCGTCACGCCTGCCCACCAGTACCCGACGGGCGTGACACTGGCCCCGCCCCGCCGGGCGGCGCTGGCCCGCTGGGCGACCGAGTCGGGCGCGTTCGTGCTGGAAGACGACTACGACGGCGAGTTCCGCTTCGACAACCAGCAGGTGGGCGCGTTGCAGGCGCTGGCGCCGGAACGGGTGGTGTACGCGGGCACGGCGAGCAAGACGATGGCCCCGGCGCTGCGGTTGGCGTGGCTGGTGCTGCCGCGGTCCCTGGTGGAGCCGGTCCGCGCGGCGATGGCCGACAGCGGGTCGCGTCCGGCGGTGCTGAACCAGCTGACGCTGGCCGAGCTGATCGACTCGGGCGCGTACGACCGGCACGTCCGCCGCAGCCGGGCGGAGTACCGCGGCCGCCGCGCTCGCCTGCTGGCGGCTTTGCCGGACTCGGTGCGCCCCCGGGGCATCGCGGCGGGCTTGCACCTCCTGTTGATGCTCCCGCCGGACGGCCCGTCGGAGGCGACGGCACTGGCGGCCTGCCGCCGCCGCTCGATCGGCATCGAAGGGCTGTCGGGCCAGTGGATGACCCCGGACGGCCCGGGCGGCCTGATCGTCGGCTACGCGGCGACGCCGAAGCACGCGTTCGCGTCCGCGACCCAGACGTTGGTGGAGGCTCTGTGGGAGATCACCGCCTGACTCGAATTCCTTGCCGCGGGCTGCCTTCCGGCCGGAGGGCAGCCCGCGGTAGCCGTCAGAACCAGCAGCCCGGCCGCACGCGGAGCAGTTCCGTGCGCAGCACCGGTGTGCCGTCGACCGGCGCGGGATCTTCGGCGGTCGGCTGGATCCCGCCGGCGGCCACCTTGTCGAGCGTCGCCAGCCCTTCGGCACCGACCGTCCCGAACACCGTGTAGTTCGGCCGCAGCGCGGAATCGCCGTACACCACGAAGAACTGCGAGCCGTTCGTGTCCGGCCCCGCGTTGGCCATCGCCAGCAACCCGCGCGCGTAGACCCGCCGGGCGCCGGTCGGATCGGTCGGGGCGGGCGGCAGGTCGACCGGCAGCTCGTCCTGGTACTTGTACCCCGGCCCACCTTCCCCGGTCGCCGTCGGATCGCCGCACTGCAAGACCTTCAACGTCGGGTAGGCCGTCAGCCGGTGGCACACGGTGTGGTCGTAGAACCGGTGCCGCGCGAGGTGCAGGAAGCTCTGCACCGTGCACGGGGCCTTCGCGCGGTCCAGCCGCAGCGGCAGCGCGCCCTGGCTGGTCGGGACCGCGACGTCGACCTTGCCGTGGCTCGGTGTGTGCCGCGGGTCGGGCGGCAGCGGCACCGGCCGCGCGGGCGGCTCGTCCGGGGTTTCGGTGTACTGGCAAGGCCCGTGCGCCGTCTTCGGCGGCGTGTCGGCCGCGGCCGCGACGCCGGTGCCGCCCACGAACAACGCGCCCGCCGCCAACGCGGTGACCAGTGTTCTCTTCATCCTGCACGCCCTCCCAGTGATCGCCCGGTCTCGGAGCGTCCCGCAGTCTATGACCCACCACCGACAGTCAGAACCGGCGAAAGTCGTCCATGTCAGCCGGTCGGGTGAACCTCGGCGCCCGCACCCCGGAAATTGTCGGACCCCCGGAGCACGATGGCGAGCAAGCGGCAAACCGCCGCACCGGCGAAGGGGGAAGACATGGGACTGCGAGCGAGAATCGTTGCGGCGGCGAGGTTTCCGCGCAGGTTGCTCCGGCGGATCGCGGGCGCGCTAGTGCCGAAGGTCGGCGATCAGCTCGTCGGCGGC
Organism: Amycolatopsis nalaikhensis; assembly: GCF_030264295.1. GTDB lineage: Bacteria > Actinomycetota > Actinomycetes > Mycobacteriales > Pseudonocardiaceae > Amycolatopsis > Amycolatopsis nalaikhensis. The sequence continues at coordinate 613,643 of NZ_CP127173.1, forward strand.
GGCGAAGGGGTCGATCTCCCGCGCCACGACCCGCTCGGCCACTTGGGCCAGCCGGTCCCCGCCGCGCAAGTCCGCGAGCTCCGCGCGCAATCGCCGCACGGCGATGGCTTCGACCTCGTCGCGCGCCCGCGCCGAGCGGCGCCGGGTCAGCTCGTCGTGGGCGACGAGCCAGTCGTGGTGTTCGGCCAGCGCGCGCACCAGGTCGTCGACGCCCTCGCCCTTCGCCGCGACGGTCCGCACGATCGGCTGCCGCCAGCTCGGTCCCCGGATTTCCCGGCGGGCCAAGGAAATCATCTGCTTGAGGTCGTGCACCGTGGCGTCGGCGCCCTCGCGGTCGGCCTTGTTCACGACGAAGACGTCGGCGATCTCGAGCACCCCGGCCTTGGCGGCCTGGATGCCGTCGCCCATGCCGGGCGCGAGCAGCACCACCGTGGTGTCGGCGAGCTTCACGACGTCCACTTCGGACTGACCGACGCCGACGGTCTCGATGAGCACCACGTCGAACCCGGCGGCGTCGAGCACGCGGACCGCCTGCGGGGTCGCCCACGAGAGCCCGCCGAGGTGCCCGCGCGTGGCCATCGAGCGGATGAACACGCCGGGGTCGGTGGCGTGCTCGGTCATCCGGATCCGGTCGCCGAGCAGTGCCCCGCCCGAAAACGGCGAAGACGGGTCGATGGCGAGCACGCCGACCCGCTTGCCCTCCGCGCGCAAGGCGGTGAGCAGCGCCGAAGTCGAAGTCGACTTGCCGACGCCCGGCGGCCCGGTGAGCCCGACGACCCGGGCCCGCCCGGTGTGCGGGGTCAGCGCCCGCGCGATCTCGGCGACGCGGGGGTGGGCGTCCTCGACGAGCGAGAGCAGCCGCGCGACGGCACGGGGTTGCCCGTCCCGCGCGCGGCCGACCAGCTCGTCGAGGTCGAGTGCACCGGCCACTTACGCGCCGGGCACGCGCAGCAGCAGGGCGTCGCCCTGGCCGCCGCCACCGCACAACGCGGCCGCGCCGAGCCCGCCACCGCGGCGGCGCAGCTCGTGGATGAGGTGCACGGCGAGGCGGGCACCGGAGGCGCCGATCGGGTGGCCGAGGGCGATGGCACCGCCGTTGACGTTGACCTTCTCCGGGTCGAGGCCGAGCTTCTCGGTGGAGACGAGCCCGACGGCGGCGAAGGCCTCGTTGATCTCGACGAGGTCGAGCGCGTCGGCGGTGAGGTTCGCCTTCGCCAGCGCGGCGAGGATGGCGTTCGAGGGCTGCTCGTGCAGGCTCGCGTCCGGCCCGGCGACGACCCCGTGCGCGCCGATCTCGGCGAGCGGCGTGAGGCCGAGCTCCTCGGCCTTGGCCTTGCTGGCGACGACGACCGCGGCGGCGCCGTCGGAGATCTGCGAGGCCGAGCCCGCGGTGATGGTGCCGTCGGAGGCGAAGGCGGGGCGCAGCTTGGCGAGGCCTTCGGCGGTGGTGTCGGCGCGGACGCCCTCGTCGGTGTCGAACACCACGGGGTCGCCCTTGCGCTGCGGGATGGAGACGGGCGCGATCTCGTCGGCGAAGTAGCCGTTCTTGATGGCCTCGGCGGCGCGCTGGTGGGAGCGGGCGGCGAAGGCGTCCTGCTGCTCGCGGGTGAGGCCGTAGCGGGAGTTGTACTTCTCCGTCGAGGCGCCCATGGCGACCTGGTCGAAGGCGCAGAAAAGGCCGTCGTGGGCCATGTGGTCGACGAGGCTGGTGTCGCCGTACTTGTAGCCGGAGCGGGACTTGGGCAGCAGGTGCGGCGCCTGGGTCATCGACTCCTGGCCGCCGGCGACGACGAGGTCGAACTCGCCGGCCCGGATCAGCTGGTCGGCGAGCGCGATGGCGTCGAGGCCGGAGAGGCAGACCTTGTTGATCGTCAGGGCGGGCACGCTCATCGGGATGCCGGCGGCGACGGCGGCCTGGCGGGCCGGGATCTGGCCGGCGCCGGCGGTGAGCACCTGGCCCATGATCGTGTACTGCACGGCGTCCGGGGAGACCCCGGCGCGTTCGAGGGCCGCCTTGATCGCGACCCCGCCCAGCTGTGCCCCCGTGAAGTCCTTGAGGGATCCGAGCAGGCGCCCGATCGGCGTACGGGCGGCACCCAGGATCACGGAACCGGACACGGCGTCCTCCAAGCTTCGGCGCATGGGCAGTTTTTTCGACCATACCCGGAGGGCGGCCATCTTGATGGAGCCAGTGTGAGCCGAGGCACGCGACGATTCCGGCTCGCCGCCCGCCGAGGGCCCCCTATCCTGCCTCCATGAATGACGCCCTGCGGCCGTTCGTGACGGCCATCGACCACGTCGGCATCGCGGTCCCGGACCTGGACGCGGCCATCGAGTTCCACCGCACGCACTTCGGCCTGGAAGTGGCGCACGAGGAGGTGAACGAGGAGCAGGGGGTGCGGGAAGCGATGCTGCGCGCCCCGGGAACGGCGGGCACGGAGACGCAGATCCAGCTCCTGGCCCCGCTGCGAGACGACTCGGCGATCGGCAAGTTCCTGGCGAAGAGCGGCCCGGGTCTGCAGCAGCTGGCGTACCGCGTGTCCGATGTGGACGCGGCGGCGGCAGCGCTGCGCGAGCAGGGCTTGCGCCTGCTGTACGACGCGGCCAAGCGAGGAACGTCGAACAGCCGGGTGAACTTCGTCCACCCGAAGGACGCGGGAGGAGTGCTGGTGGAACTGGTGGAACCGGCCAAGGACGGCGCGAGCCACTGAGCGACGGAACCGTTCCGGCGTAAGGACTTCGCCGCCCGGAGGGCGCACGGCCGTGACAAGAACCGGCGCGGGTGAGCGATCGCTGAGCGCCGAGCGGGTGGCTCGTCGCTCCGCGATGCGACCTCGGCGCTGCGGCGGCCGCGCGGGCCAGGGCCGGGTGTGCCAGCCGCGACCTCTCCGCACGGCGGGTGGTCTCGGCGCACCACGGCCGCATGGGCCCAAGCCGGTGCCTCCCCAGCCGCGCGCGGCCTCGCCGCGCGGCGGGCGGCCGGGCGAGCCACGCGGCCAATCTCGGCGCGGTTGCTGCGGGTTGCCCCGGCGCGACACGCGGGCGCCTCAGGCGGCAGGTCAAGCAGCCTCGGCCCCGCGGCCGTACGGGCGGCCTTGGCGCTGCGGCCATGCGGGCAACCTCGCGCACGGTACCGCGCGGCTGCCTCAGGCGCGGCTGGCCTGGCCCAGGGCATCCGCGCCGCCAGCCTCCCCCGCGCGGCCACATGACTCGGCGCCGCGGCCTGCGGTCGCCCGCACAGCCGCGGCGCCCAGCCTCCCTCTACGCAGGCGCTGCCTTCGAGGCGAGCGCGTCCGCGATGAACGTCAGCTCGCCGTCGAACTCGGCGGGCAGGTCGTCCTCCGAATGGCGGGCCGTCGCGTGGCGGTGGCTGACCGCTCGGGCCAGCAGCCCCGACGCTCGCTCGACATCCGCGGGCGGCAGCCCGCCGCCCGTTGCCGCCACGATCACCGCCCTCACCTGGCGGACCAGGATCTGGAAGCGCTCGTGCAGCGCGTCGCGGACCACGTGGTGGGTGTCGGCCTCGCGCCACAGCAGGTGCGAGAGCCCCAATGATCGGCTGAAGCGGTGGTCGAGCTCGCGGACCAGCCGCCGCAGGCTGCCCGCCAGGTCGCCGGGGACGACGACCACCGCCGGCTCGATGCGCTCGTCGGGCAGGCGCTCGACCAGCGCCGTCAGCAGGTCCGACTTGTGCCGGAAGTAGTAGTGCACCAGCCCCTTCGGGACCCCGGCCTGCTCCGCGATGCGGGAGGTCGGGGTGGCGTCGAAGCCGGACTCGGCGAAGAGCGCCTCGGCGGCGCAGAGGATGCGCTCCTTCGCCGAATCCTCGGTCATTCCGGTGCCTCCTGGTCGGTCAGTGCTGCCCTGCCGTGCGGTGCGCGGCGTTCGCGACCGGCATCGCTGCCGCGCCGGCGATGACCGTCAGCACCCCGGCGATCCAGGACGTCCAGGACGCGCCGTTGAACTCGGTGTACCCCATCACCCACGGCGCGATGAAGAGCAGCACGCCGAGCGCGATCTGGATGCCTTCGCCGTAGACCATGCCCGGCATCGCCAGCGAGACCAGGCCGTCGAGGGCGATCAGGGCACCCAAGATGACCATCGTCCACATCGCGGTCGTGTCCGTGCTCAGCCAAAGGGGTGAAAGAGCGGCGACCACCCCGATGACGACCTCGGCCCAATCGTGGGGCCGGGCCCATGCGCGCGTAGAGACTTCACTCATTCGTGCTCACCTCCGTCGGTGAAACTGCTGGTCGGGTGGGTGTACCCGCCATCGATGATCCGCTTGACTGGCCAGCCGGTCAAGATTCGTCGGTCACAGTTCGGCGTGTAATCGTGCCCTCCGTCTCGTACAGTTGTGGACGCGAGTTACCGGCGAGTAATTTCTGCCGCCAACGCCGTTGACCCCCATCTCCGCGGAGGAACCGATGACGCAGCTCGGCGAGATCCAGCAGGCCATCCTGAACGGCGAGTCCGCCGCGGTCGGGTCCTTGCCCGTGCCCGAGAGCTACCGCGGGGTGACCGTGCACGCCGACGAGGTCGACATGTTCGAGGGCCTCGAGAGCCGGGACAAGGACCCGCGCAAGTCCCTGCACGTCGACGACGTCCCCGTCCCCGAGCTGGGGCCGGGCGAGGCGCTCGTCGCCGTGATGGCCAGCGCCATCAACTACAACACCGTGTGGACGTCGATCTTCGAGCCGATCCCCACGTTCAAGTTCCTCAAGAAGTACGGGAAGCTCTCGCCGCTGGCCAAGCGGCACGACCTGCCCTACCACGTCGTCGGCTCGGACCTGTCCGGCGTCGTGCTGCGGACCGGTGTCGGCGTGCACAACTGGAAGCCGGGCGACGAGGTCGTCGCGCACTGCCTGAACGTCGAGCTCGAGGGCCCCGACGGGCACAACGACACGATGCTCGACACCGAGCAGCGGATCTGGGGCTTCGAGACGAACTTCGGCGGCCTCGCCGAGATCGCGCTGGTCAAGGCCAACCAGCTGATGCCGAAGCCGGACCACCTGACCTGGGAAGAGGCCGCCTCCCCCGGGCTGGTCAACTCGACCGCCTACCGCCAGCTCGTCTCGCGCAACGGCGCGGACATGAAGCAGGGTGACGTCGTCCTGATCTGGGGCGCCTCCGGGGGCCTCGGCTCCTACGCGACGCAGTACGCGCTGAACGGCGGCGCGATCCCGGTGTGCGTCGTCTCCAGCCCGGAGAAGGCCGCGATCTGCCGCAAGCTCGGCGCCGAGCTGATCATCGACCGCAGCGCCGAGGGCTACAAGTTCTGGAAGAACGACGCCGAGCAGGACCCGAAGGAGTGGCAGCGCTTCGGCGCGAAGATCCGCGAGCTGACCGGCGGCGAGGACCCGGACATCGTGTTCGAGCACCCGGGCCGGGAGACCTTCGGCGCGTCCGTCTACGCCGCGCGCAAGGGCGGCACGATCGTCACCTGCGCCTCGACGTCCGGGTACATGCACCAGTACGACAACCGCTACCTGTGGATGAACCTCAAGCGGATCATCGGCTCCCACTTCGCGAACTACCGCGAGTCCTGGGAGGCGAACCGGCTGATCGCGAAGGGCCTGATCCACCCGACGCTGTCGAAGACCTACTCGCTCGAAGAGACCGGGCAGGCCGCCCTCGACGTCCACCGCAACGCCCACCAGGGCAAGGTCGGCGTGCTCGCCCTGGCCCCGCAGGAGGGCCTCGGCGTGCGCGACGAAGAGAAGCGCGCGAAGCACATCGAGGGGATCAACGCCTTCCGCGGCGCCTGATCCGCGACGGCGCCGGGGGCGGCTCCCCCGGCGCCGGAGCAAGATCCCTTCGCCGCAGCAGACGGCACGTTCGGCGCACCGCACGGGTGCTCACCCTTCCGTGACCCGGCTGCGACTACGGTAGGGCCATGAGCCTTGGCGATGAACGGGAGCTTGTGCCGCTGGGAGCCGGCTTCGACGTGGCGAAGCGGGGGTACAGCCGAGCGCAGGTCGACGAGCACCTCGAACGGCTGGACGCCGACCTGAAGATGCTCACCGCGGACCGGGACGCCGCCATCGCGCAGGCCGGCGACCTCGCCCGCCAGCTGGAGATCGCGCGCGGCGAGATCGCGGACCTGCGCGGGCAGGTCGACCGGCTCGCGCAACCGCCGACCAGCGTCGAAGGCCTGTCCGAGCGGCTGCAGCGGATGCTGCGCCTCGCGCAGGACGAATCGGCCGACACGCGCGCCCGCGCCGAAGCCGAGGCCGGGCACATCCGGGCCAAGGCCGAGACGGACGCGAGCGCCATGCGCGCCCGCTACGAGCAGCTGCTCACCGAGCTCGACCTGCGCCGCAAGGAGATGGAGGCGGAGCACCGGAAGGTGCTCGAGGACGCCCGCGCGCAGGCCAAGAAGATCACCGACGACGCCGAGGCCGAGCGCAAGCGGCTCGACACCGAGTCGCAGGACCGCCGCACCAAGGTCGAAGAGGACTTCGAGATCGCGATGGCCGCGCGCCGCACCGAGGCGATGCGCGTGCTGGCCGAGCAGGAGGCCGCGAGCAAGGCCGAGGCCGCGCGCCGCGTCCAGGAGGCCACGCAGGACGCCGCCGACATCCGCGCGAAGGTCCTCGAAGAGGAGAAGGCCGCGAAGGCGGACATCGAACGCCGTCAGCGCGAGTCCGTGGCGGAGGCGAACAAGCGGCGTCAGGACTCGATCACCGAGGCCAACGCCCGGCTCGCGGAGGCGGCCGACGAGGCGCGGCGCCGCGTCACCACGGCAACCGAGGAGTCGAACCGGCGCATCACCCAGGCCAACGAGCGCGTCGACGCGTTGCGCAAGGTCCGCGGCGGGCTCGCTGAGCAGGTCCGCGCGGCGCGGGCCGTGCTGGCCGAGGCGCACACCGTCCTCGGCGACGAGGTGAAGGTGCCCGCGGAGGTCAAGGCCGACGTCGCGGGCGACAAGCCCGAGGCCGCCGACGACACCGGGAAGACGGCTCCCGTGAGCGACGTCGAAGAAACCGTCCGGATCAAGGCGTCCGACGTGCCGAAGACGAAGCCCGCGGCCAAGCCCGCCCCGAAGCCCACTCCGCGGCCGAGCGGAGCGCAGAAAGCGACTGGCGAGTAACCTTCCACCCGACACGGGCGCGGACGAGCCTGCGCGGTCGGTACCGACCGGCTATCGTCCCTGCTCACGCGGGATCACCTGGAGGTTTTGCGCATGGGTGCGGCATATCGGACCGTGGTGGTGGGCACGGACGGCTCGGAGTCCTCGTTCGCGGCGGTGGACCGCGCGGCGGCGGTGGCCGGCGACGCGGGCGCCACGCTCGTCATCGCGTGTGCGTACTACCCGGCCAGCAAGTCCGACGTCGACAAGGCCCAGGACGTCCTCGGCGACGAGGCGTACCAGGTCGTCGGCTCGGCGCCGGCCGAAGACACCCTGCAGTCCGCGCGGGACCGGGCGGCGCGGGCGGGCGCGGAGAAGATCGACACGGTCGCGGTGAAGGGCGACCCGGTCGACTCGCTGCGCAAGGTCGTCCACGAGCGCGAGGCCGACCTGCTGGTGGTCGGGAACCGGGGCCTGAACACGATCGCCGGCCGCATCCTGGGCTCGGTACCGTCGGAGGTGGCGCGCAAGTCCGGCGTGGACGTGCTGATCGTCCACACGACCTGACGTGGCCGATGCGAGCGAGGAGCTCCAGCAGCGGTTGGAGCGCGTCCTGCTCGGCGGCAGGCGGAAGTACACGCGGCTCGAAGTGGCCGAAAAGGCCGGCGTGCCCGAAGAGCGGTCACGCCGGCTCTGGCGCGCGCTGGGGTTCGCGACGGTGCGCGACGACGAGGTCGTCTTCACCGACGCGGACGTCGAGGCGATGCGGACGGCGGACCAGCTGGTCCAGTCGGGCCTGATCGACCCGAGCATCGAGGTGTCGGTGACGCGCGCGCTCGGCCAGCACCTGTCGCGGCTGGCCGAGTGGCAGGTCGACATGCTGTGGGCGCTGATCACCGAGCAGCCCGAACTGGGCCGCAACGAGCGGCAGGTCGCCCGGCTGGTCGACGCGCTGCTGCCGGAGCTGGAGCGGGTGCAGAACTTCGTCTGGCGCCGGCACCTGGCGGCGTACGCGGGCCGGGCGTTCGCGGCGCCGGACGAGCACCTCGAGACGCGCACGGAGGTCGTCGGGTTCGTCGACATGGTCGGCTACACGCGGCTGACGCGCCAGATCGACGAGGAGGAGCTGAGCCGGGTCCTCGACGCGTTCGAGACGCTGGCGACGGAGGTGATCGCCGAGCACCACGGCCGCGTGGTGAAGATGATCGGCGACGAGGTCCTGTTCGTCGCGGACGCGGCGGTCGACGCGGCGGAGATCGCCCTGGCCCTGACCGAACGCACGTCGGCGGACGAAACCCTCCCGGCGGTTCGCGCGGGCATGGCCTCGGGCCGCATCCTGTCGCGCTTCGGCGACGTCTACGGCTCGGTGGTCAACCTGGCGGCCCGCCTGACGTCGGTGGCCCGCCCGGGCACGATCCTCGTGGACCGCGAGCTGGCGGCGGAGCTGGCCGAGGAGAAGGCGTACGAGCTGCGGATGCGCCGACCGGTGACGGTCCGGGGCTACAACCGGCTGCGCCCGGCCGCGCTGCGGCGAGCGCCCGAAGGCCCGACGGGCGCGTTCGCGAGCTCGCAGGAGCTGGCCGCGCAGATGCTGGGCCTGGTGGCTCCCACGCCGGAACCCGAGCCCGACGAACCCGAGCCGGACACCCCCGGCGACGAGGAGGAGCGCCCTCGCCGCCGCCGGCGCCGCCGGATCCGGTGAGCCTCAGGCGTCGAAGTCGACCGTGATCGACTCGGAGACCGGGTAGGACTGGCACGTCAGCACGAAGCCCGCCTCGACCTCCGCCTCCTCCAGCGCGAAGTTGCGCCGCAAGTCGACCTTGCCGTCGGTCACCTTGGCGCGGCACGTCCCGCACACCCCGCCCTTGCAGGCGAACGGCAGGTCCGGCCGGAACCGCTGGGCCCCGTCGAGCACCGACGACGACCTCGGCAACGTCATCGTCGACGAACGGCCGTCCAAGACCACGCGGACCTCCGACGACTCCCCCGCCACCGCCGGGTCGTCGTGCGTCACCGGGGCCGGCGGGGTGTCCACGTAGAACAGCTCCTGGTGCACCCGCGACGACGGCACGCCCAGCGACGCCAGCAGCTCCTGGGCGCCGGTCACCATCTCGAACGGGCCGCACAGCCACCAGTGGTCCACCGACTCGACCGGGACCAGCGTCGAGAACAACGACCGCAGCTTCGGGACGTCCAGGCGCCCGGTGAACAGCTCCGCCTCGCGCGGCTCGCGCGAGAGCACGTGGATCAGTTCCAGCCGCGAGGGCGCCCGGTCCTTCAGGTCCGCCAGCTCGTCGGCGAACATCACCGTGTCCGTGCGGCGGTTGCCGTACAGCACCGTCACCGTCGCGTCCGGCGTGTCCAGCAACGACGACACGATCGACAGCACCGGCGTGATGCCCGAGCCCGCCGCGATCAGCACGTGGTGCCCGCCCGCCGACAGGTCCGGGGTGAACGAGCCCGTCGGCGGGGCCACCTCGATCGTGTCGCCCGGGCGGACCTCGTTCACCAGCCACGACGAGAACAGCCCGCTCGGCACCAGCCGCACGCCCACCCGGGGCGCCGAACCCGCCGCCGCGCAGATCGAGTACGAGCGGCGCTCGTCGCGCCCCTCGACCGACCGGCGCAGCGTCAGCGACTGGCCCGGCTTGAAGGCGAACTCCGAGGCCAGCGCAGACGGCACGTCGAACGTCACCGCGACCGCGTCGTCGCACAACCGCGCGACGTCCGCGACCTTCAGCTCATGGAACCGGGCCACCTCAGATCTCCTTGACGTGCTCGAACGGCTCGGCGCACGTGCGGCAGCGCCGCAGCGCCTTGCACGCCGTCGCGCCGAAGCGGGACTGCTCCTCGGTGTCCGCCGACCCGCACAGCGGGCAGCGGACCGCGCTCATCGGGGCCGACAGCGTCAGCGGGATCGGGCCCGACCGCCGCGGCGCCGCGCCCGGCGGGGCGATCCCCGCCGAAGCCAGCTTTTCCCGGCCCTCGGCCGAAATCCAGTCCGACGACCACGCGGGCGACAGCTGCGTCCGGATCTCGACGTCCGCGTAGCCCGCCGAGACGAGCGCGTGCTCCAGGTCGTCGCGCATGGTGTCCATCGCCGGGCAGCCGGTGTAGGTCGGCGTGATCGCCACGACGACGCGACCGTCCTCTTCGGACACCGAACGCAGCACGCCCAGGTCCGCCAGCGTCAGCATCGGCAGCTCGGGGTCGGTGACCGTGGCGGCCACGGCGGCGGCGGTCACCACTTCGCGTCCGGCATCGCCCGGGCGACGCTCTGCAGCTCCGCCAGCACGAACCCGAACTGCTCGGTGTGGACGCCGTCGCGACCGGTCCGCCCGGACACCCCGGCCAGCTCCCCGGCGGCCGGACGGGTGAGCGTCGCCGCGGCGAGCGCCTGGTCCAGCACCGCGTCGAACTCGGGCCGCAGCGAAGCCGCGTCCACCAGTTCGACCTCGTGCGTGCGGAACAGCTCGCCGACGTACGGCCACACCTCGTCGAGGCCGTCCTGCATCCGCTCGTGCGACAACGGCGTCCCGTCGCCGAGGCGGACCAGCCACTGCGCCGCGTAGTCGCGGTGGTAGGTCAGCTCCTTGACGCCCTTGTCCGCGATCGCCGCCAGCACCGGGTCCTCGGCCGAAACCAGCCGCTGGAACAGCGCCAGCCGCCAGGTCGAGAACACGAACAGCCGCGCGATCAGGTGCCCGAAGTGCCCGCCGCCCAGCTCGGCGAGCCGGACGTTGCGGAACTCGTGCTCCACGCGGAGGAACGCCAGCGCGTCTTCCGTGCGCCCGGTCCCGTCCGCCTTGCCCGCGCGGGCCAGCAGCAGCCGGGCCTGGCCGAGCAGGTCGAGGCCGATGTTGGCGATCGCCACCTCGTCCTCCAGCTCGGGCGCGTTCGTGCACCACTCCTGCAGCCGGTGGGAGAAGATCAGCGCGTCGTCGCCCAGCATCAGGCAGTATGCGGCGAGCCGGGCACCGTCCATTCCGGACGGGACCGACGTGTCCACCCCGGACAGCGGGTCCTCGAACCCGGTGCCGAACGCCCAGCGCGCGTCGTTCTCCTCGGTGAGCGACTCGTACACGTTGTCGAAACTCATATGTGCGGCACCTCCTCGGGGATGTCGTAGAACGTCGGGTGCCGGTAGACCTTGTCGCCGCTCGGCGCGAAGAACGGGTCCTTCTCGTCCGGCGAGGACGCCGTGATCGCCGAGGCGCGCACGACCCAGATCGACACGCCTTCGTTGCGGCGGGTGTAGAGGTCGCGGGCGTGGTGCAGGGCCATCTCGTCGTCGGCCGCGTGCAGCGAGCCGACGTGCACGTGGTTCAAGCCGCGCTTGCCGCGGACGAACACCTCGTACAGCGGCCAGTCGTGCTTGACCGGGCCCGGGGCGGCGGGCACCCCCTCCAGCGGGACGGCGCCGTGGCCGCCTTCGGCAGTCAGGTCGGTCACTTGCGCTCCTTCTTCTTTTCGGCGTGCGCCACGGCGGCTTCCCGCACCCACGCGCCCTCTTCGTGCGCGCGACGCCGGTGCGCGATCCGCGAGGCGTTGCAGGGGCCGTTGCCCTTCAGCACGTTCTTGAACTCGTCCCAGTCCACCGCGCCGAAGTCGTAGTGCCCGCGCGCGGCGTTCCACTCGAGGTCGGGGTCCGGGAAGGTGACGCCGAGGGCCTCGGCCTGCGGCACCGACATGTCGACGAAGCGCTGCCGCAGCTCGTCGTTCGTGTGGCGCTTGATCTTCCACGCCATCGACTGCGCGGTGTTCGGCGAGTCGGCGTCCGGCGGGCCGAACATCATCAGCGACGGCCACCACCAGCGGTTCACGGCCTCCTGGACCATCTCCCGCTGCTGCTCGGTGCCCTTCATCATGGTCATCAGCAGCTCGTAGCCCTGCCGCTGGTGGAAGGACTCCTCCTTGCAGATCCGGATCATCGCCCGCGCGTAGGGCCCGTACGACGAGCGGCACAGCGGCACCTGGTTGCAGATCGCCGCGCCGTCGACCAGCCAGCCGATCACGCCGACGTCGGCGAAGGTCAGCGTCGGGTAGTTGAAGATCGACGAGTACTTCTGCTTGCCGCTGATCAGCTTGTCGGTCAGGTCGGCGCGGTCGGCGCCCAGCGTCGCCGCCGCCGAGTACAGGTAGAGCCCGTGGCCGGCCTCGTCCTGGACCTTGGCGAGCAGGATCGCCTTGCGCCGCAGCGACGGCGCCCGCGTGATCCAGTTGCCCTCGGGCTGCATGCCGATGATCTCGGAGTGCGCGTGCTGCGCGATCTGCCGGATCATCGTCTTGCGGTAGCCCTCGGGCACCCAGTCGCGCGGCTCGATGCGCTGGTCGCGCTCGATGGTGTGCTCGAAGTGCTCTTCGAGGCCGGGTTCGGCGACAGCGGTCACGGCTGCTCCTTCGAAACCAGGGTCAGGACGTCGTACTTGGCGACGGACTCGCCCTCGGCGTTGGTGACGTCGGCGTCCCAGCGGACCTCGCCGTAGTCCTGGTCGATCCGCGGGGTGATCTGCTTGGCGGTCAGGGTCACGGTCAGCGCGTCGCCGACCTTGACCGGCGTGAGGAACCGCAGGTTCTCGAGGCCGTAGTTGGCCAGCACCGGGCCCGGCTCGGGCGAGACGAACAGGCCCGCCGCGAACGACACGACCAGGTAGCCGTGCGCGACGATCCCGCCGAACAGCGGGTTCGCGGCCGCGGCCTCGGGGTCGGTGTGGGCGTAGAACGTGTCGCCGGTGAACTCGGCGAAGTGGTCGACGTCCTCCTGCGTGACCGTGCGCGGCCCGGCGACGACCGAGTCGCCGATGCGCAGCTCGGCCAGGGACTTCCGGAACGGGTGGACGTCGCCCTCGGTGCGCGGCGCGCCGGTGACCCAGCGGCCGGTCACCGAAGACAGCACCGCGGGCGAGCCCTGCACGGCGGTGCGCTGCATGTGGTGCAGCACGCCGCGGACGCCGCCCATCTCCTCGCCGCCGCCCGCGCGGCCGGGGCCGCCGTGGACCAGCTGCGGCATCGGCGAGCCGTGCCCGGTCGACTCCTTCGCGTCGTCGGCGTCGAGCACCAGCAGGCGGCCGTGGAACGGGGCCGCGCCGAGCACGACCTCGCGCACGAACTCCCGGTCCGCCGACACGATCGACCCGGCCAGGCTGCCGCCGCCGCGCGCCGCGAAGTCGACGACCTGCTCGGTGGACGTGTACGGCATCAGCGTGGAGACCGGGCCGAACGCCTCGACCTCGTGCGGCTCGGAGCGCTCCGGGTCGGCCTTCAGCAGCACCGGGGAGATGAACGCGCCGCGCTCGGCGTCGGCGTCGACCACCTCGACCCGCTCGGGGTCGCCGAACACGACGCTGCCCGCGTCGAGCAGGGCCTTCAGCGACCGCCGGACCTCCTCGCGCTGCTCCAGGCTGGCCAGCGCGCCCATCCGGACGCCCTCGCTCGTGGGGTTGCCGACCGTCACCTTCGCCAAGCGAGCCGAGGCCGCCTCGGCGACGTCGTCCAGCAGCGCCGCGGGCACGAACGCGCGGCGGATCGCGGTGCACTTCTGGCCCGCCTTGACCGTCATCTCCGTGGTCAGCTGCTTGACGAACAGGTCGAACTCGGTGGTGCCCTTCACGGCGTCGGGGCCGAGGATCGAGCAGTTCAGCGAGTCGGCCTCGGCGTTGAACCGGACGGCGTTGCGCACGATCGCCGGGTGCGCGCGCAGCTTCTGCGCGGTCGACGCCGAGCCGGTGAAGGACACCAGGTCCTGCGCGGTCACGTGGTCGAGCAGGTCGCCGACGCTGCCCGCGACGAACTGCAGCGAGCCCTCGGGCAGGATGCCGGAGGAGATGATCAGCTCGACCAGCCGCGCGGTCAGGTAGGCCGTCTGGCTCGCGGGCTTGACCAGGCTCGGGACCCCGGCCAGGAACGCGGGCGCGAACTTCTCCAGCGGCCCCCACACCGGGAAGTTGAACGCGTTGATCTGCACCGCGACGCCCCGCAGCGGCGTCGCGATGTGCTGGGCGACGAACGTGCCGCCGCGCGAGAGCGGCTCGACGTTGCCCTCGACGTAAACGGTGTCGTTCGGCAGTTCGCGCTTGCCCTTCGACGCGTAACTGAACAGCACGCCGATGCCGCCGTCGATGTCGAACTTCGAGTCACCCAGGGTGGCGCCGGTGCGCGCCGACAGCGCGTACAGCTCCTCGCGGTGCTCGCGCAGGTGCGAGGCCAGCGCCTTCAGCAGGGCCGCGCGCTGGTGGAAGGTCAGCTCGCGCAGCGCCGGGCCGCCGACCCGGCGGCCGTACGCCAGCGCCCCCGCGAAGTCGACGCCCTTCGACGAGACCCGGGCGACCTCCTCGCCCGTGGCGGCGTCGTGCAGGGGGACGCCTTCGTCCGCCGCCGTGTGCCACTCCCCGGAGACGTAGCTGCGCAGCAATGCCATCTGGTCCGACCTCTCCCGCCGAATTACCTACCGGACGTTCAGTAATTGCTACTGTAGCCGCTGACCCCGGAGATCGGAAGGGGTGGTGCTTGACACGGCCCCGAGCACTGCCTTTACTGAGCGACACCCCGCAGTGACCGTCCATTCGGTCAGTCTGGAAAGCGAGCACATGACCAACGCCGCGCACACCATGTTCGCCGCCGACGAGGCGTCGCGCGCGCTGGGCATCGAACTCGTCGAAGCGGGTGACGGCCGGGCCGTGGCGACCATGACGATCACGCGCGCGATGGTCAACGGGCACGACATCGCGCACGGCGGCTACCTCTTCCTCCTCGCCGACACGGCGTTCGCGTGCGCCTGCAACACCCACGGCCCGGTGACGGTCGCCGCGGGCGCCGAGATCTCCTTCGTCGCGGCCGGCCGGCTCGGCGACCACCTCGTCGCGACGGCCACCGAGCGCACGCGCTACGGCCGCAACGGCATCTACGACGTCACCGTGCACCGGGAGACCCCCGGCGGGCCCGAGGTCGTCGCCGAATTCCGCGGCCGCAGCCGCACCATCTCCTCCGCGAAACGGGACTGACCATGATCGAGGCGAACATCGGCGCGGACGAGCTGGCCGCCCTCCAGCTGGAACGTCTGCGGTGGACGCTGCGGCACGCCTACACCAACGTGCCCGCCTACACGCGGAAGTTCGACGAGGCCGGTGTCCACCCCGACGACTGCAAGGAGCTCGCCGACCTGGCGAAGTTCCCGTTCACGACGAAGCAGGACCTGCGGGAGAACTACCCGTTCGGGATGTTCGCCGTGCCGCAGGAGCAGGTGCGGCGCATCCACGCCTCCAGCGGCACCACCGGCAAGGCCACCGTCGTCGGCTACACCGAGCAGGACATCGACACGTGGGCGACGGTGATGGCCCGGTCGATCCACGCCGCGGGCGGGCGGCCGGGCCACAAGGTGCACGTCGCGTACGGCTACGGCCTGTTCACCGGCGGGCTCGGCGCGCACTACGGCGCCGAGAAGCTGGGGTGCACGGTGATCCCGGCGTCGGGCGGGATGACCGCGCGGCAGGTCCAGCTGATCACCGACTTCAAGCCCGAGATCATCATGGTCACGCCGTCGTACATGCTGACGCTGCTCGACGAGTTCGAACGCCAGGGCGTCGACCCGCGTTCGTCGTCACTGAAGGTCGGCATCTTCGGTGCCGAGCCGTGGACCGAGCAGATGCGCGCCGAGATCGAGGAGCGGTTCGCGCTCGACGCCGTCGACATCTACGGGCTGTCCGAGGTGATGGGCCCGGGCGTCGCGCAGGAGTGCGTCGAGACGAAGGACGGCCTGCACATCTGGGAGGACCACTTCTACCCCGAGGTGATCGACCCCTACGACGAGAACGTCCTGGCCGGCGGCGAGACCGGCGAGCTGGTGTTCACGTCGCTGACCAAGCAGGCGCTGCCGATCATCCGCTACCGCACCCGCGACCTGACGGCGTTGCACCCCGGCACCGCCCGCCCGGCGTTCCGGCGGATGGACAAGGTCACCGGGCGCACGGACGACCTCATCATCCTGCGCGGGGTCAACGTCTTCCCGACGCAGATCGAGGAGATCGTGCTGCGGACGGCCGGGCTGAGCCCGCACTTCCAGCTCGTCCGGTCCACGCGCGGGCGGCTCGACCACCTGACGGTGCGGGTCGAGGCGCGCCAGGACGCGTCCGCGGACGACCGGTCGCGGGCGGCGTCGGAGCTGGTCACCGGGGTGAAGGACGGCGTCGGCGTGACGGTCTCGGTGGACGTCGTCGACCCGGACACGCTGGAGCGGTCGATGGGCAAGATGCGGCGCATCGTCGACCAGCGGGAAAAGGCGTGACGACGCCCCGCCGCGGGCGGCCTGGCTACGACCTCGAATCGCTGCTGCAGGTGGCGGTGAAGCTGTTCAACGAGCGCGGCTACGACGGCACGAGCATGGAGGACCTCTCCCGCAAGCTCGGCATCACGAAGTCGGCGATCTACCACCACGTGCCCAGCAAGGAGGAACTGCTGCGGCTGGCCGTGGACCGGGCGCTGGACGGGCTGTTCGAGGTGGCGGAGTCGACGGACCGGCTCGACGGGCGCGCGATCGACCGGCTGGAGCACCTGGTGCGCGGCAGCGTGCTGGTGCTCGCCGACCGGCTGCCGTTCGTGACGCTGCTGCTGCGCGTGCGCGGCAACACGAAGGTGGAGCGGGCGGCGCTGGCCCGGCGGCGCGAGTTCGACCGGCTGGTGACCGACCTGGTGAAGCAGGCCGAAGCGGAGGGCGACCTCCGGCCGGACGTCGACCCCTCGGTGACGGCCCGCCTGATCTTCGGCATGGTCAACTCCCTGATCGAGTGGTACAAGCCGCGCCGGGGCTCGGCGGCGACCGAAGTGGCCGACGCGGTGTGCAAAGTGGCCTTCGAAGGCTTGCGTACGACGTCGTGAGTGTTTAGGGCGGTTAGAACCGCCCTAAACACTCACGACGGGGGTGCGGCGCGTTACTCGCTTGCGGGGCGCGGCGGGCGCTCCGCCTGCCACAGCAACGCTTCGCGCAGCTGCTCGATCAGGCGCTCGTCGTCCGCTTCGGACGGGTCGACGCCGAGCGGGATCCACTGCTCGGAGACCTTCTCGCCGTGGTCGTAGCCGGTGATCACGATGCCCGAGTAGGACACCGACGCGTCGTCCGCGCAGTCGCCGTCCGGAAGGGGTTCGTCCGCTTCGAAGACGTCGTCGAAGCTGACGTGGCGATGCTGCAGGCGGACGCTCACCCAGCGTCCGGCCGGCCGGATCGGCGCGTCTTCTTCGCTCATCTGCTCCTGCCCCGGTCGTGGTCCCTGCCGTCACGTCGCGTCCGGGTCCCGGGAAGTTACCGGCGGGTTGTTCCGGTTGCGTAACGACAAAGGTTGGCGCGAAACACCCGTTGCCCGCCACCGGAGCCACTCTTTTGACGAGAGGTCAACTGCTTGTTGACACCATGCCGATCCCCCGCGAGGCTGAGCGCATGACGAGTGGCACCCGGCCCCGGCGCCGCCGGCTCGAGCCCGCCGAGCGGCGCGCGGAGATCCTCGCCGCCGCCCGGCACCTGTTCGGGGCGGGCAGCTACGCGTCGGTGTCCACTTCGGACATCGCGGCCGCCGCCGGCGTGGCGCGCCCGCTGATCAACCACTACTTCGGCGGCAAGCGCGAGCTGTACCTGGAAGTGGTGCGGCAGATGATGATCGTGCCCGCCCCGGTCACCGAGGCGCTGCCGGACACCACGATGGAGCAGCGGCTGGCCATCGGCGTCGAGCGGTGGATCGAGGTCGTCGACCGCAACCGCGACGCCTGGCTGACCGTGATCGGGCCGGAGTCGGCCGGGCGCGACCCGGAGATCGAGCGGATCATGCTGGAGGCCGACGAGATCGCCGCCGACCGCGTCCTCGAAGCCGCGCTGATGACCGGGGTCACCGAGGGCCGCGAGCAGCTGCGCGCGATGATCCGGTCGTTCGGCGGGATGCTGCGGGCGGCGTCGCGCGAGTGGCTGATCCGCGGCACGCTCGAACGCGCCGAGCTGCGCACCTTCCTCACCGATTCGATCCTCAACCTGCTGAAGCTCACCTACCCGGCGGTGCTTGCCGAGCGGCGCGGAAGCGCCGGGCGAACGCCGCCGGCGTCATCCCGGTCCAGCGCTTGAACGCGTAGATGAAGCTCGACGCCTCGGCGTACCCGAGCCGGTAGGCGACGTCCTCGACGGACAGCACGCCGGTGTCGAGCAGCTCCTCGGCCAGCGTCTGGCGGACCTCGTCGACCAGCGCGCGGTAGCTGGTGCCCGCTTCGGTCAGGCGACGCCGCAGCGTGCGCGCGCTGAGCGTCAGCTGGCGGGCGATCTCGTCCATGCCGGCGTCGACGCCGCCGAGCCGGACGAGCCGCTCCCGCACCTGCTGCGAAATGCCCGAACGCTGCCGCTTGCGCGCGACGAGCGCCTCGCACTGCGTGGCGCAGAGGGCGACGGTCTGTTCGTTGGCCTGCGGCAGCGGCCGGGTCAGCAGCGCCGAGTCGAGCGTCGCGCGGCAGGCGTCGGCGCCGAACCGCGGCGCCAGCCCGAACGCGGCCACGTAAGCGTCCACTGTGGACGAGTCGTGCCGGAAGCTCAGCTCGTCGAGCGCGATCTCCGGCAGCAGGTCGCGCATGACGGTGAAGATCGCGGCGAGGTCCCGCAGCACGAGGAACCGGGCGACGTCGGCGGGGACGCGGCTGTCGTCGAGACTCCAGGGTCAAGCGGTCGCCGTCGAGGCCGACGTGCGGGATGCAGAAGGCGAAGCTCAGGTCGAAGTAGCGCAGCGCGAACAGCATGGCGTCGCGCAGGGTCGGGCTGCTGATGCAGGCGAAGCCGAAGATCCCGAAGGTGGTGACGCGGTAGCGGCGCCCCAGCTCGAGCGCGGTGGCGTCCGAGCCGTCCAGCTCGGCCAGCGCCCGGACGACGGCCAGCTCCTGGCGCGCGTCGACCTGCACCCCCGGGTCGGCGAGCAGGTCCGGCGACAGCGTCGTCGCGCCGAGCAGCTTCTCCGCGGCCAGGCCGCGCTCGGCGGCGAACCGCGTCATCAGCTCGATGCTCGCGGTGCCGCGCGGGAAGTCCCAGTCCCCGACGGCGGGCACGGCGAGCTCGGCCATGGCCGGAATTATGGATCACGGCGATTCGGGCGTCGAATCGAGGACCGGAACTGACCGGGTTCGTCGTTAGGGTGACGCCGTGGAGACCTTGAGCCGACGGGCCCTGAACCGGGCGACGCTGGAGCGCCAGCTGCTGCTGGGCCGCGCGAAGATGTCCGCCCTCGACGCCGTGGCGCACCTCGCGGGACTGCAGGCGCAGGCGCCGTTCCCGCCGTACTACGCGCTGTGGACGCGGCTGCACGGGTTCCAGCCGGCCGAGCTGGCGTCGCTGCTGGAGAACCGGCAGGTCGTGCGGATCGCGTTGATGCGCGGCACGGTCCACCTGGTGACGGCGGCGGACGCGCTCGCGTGGCGGCCGGTGGTCCAGGTGCTCTACGACCGCGACCTGAAGACGAACACCCAGCACGCGGGCGCGCTCGCCGGGCTCGACCACGACGTCGTCGTCAAGTCGGCGCGGGAGCTGCTGGCCGAGTCGCCGTTGTCGAGCACGAAGCTGGGCACCGAACTGGCTCAGCGCTGGGACGTCCCCGCGGCGTCCCTGACCCACCTCGCCCGGGCCCGCCTGCCGCTGGTCCAGGTGCCGCCGCGGGCGATCTGGGGCAAGGCGGGCCAGACGACCTACGCGTGCCTGGACGAGTGGGTGGGCGCTCCCCTGTCTCCGCCTTCGCCGTCTTCACTGATCGCGCGGTACCTGCGCGCGTTCGGCCCGGCCACGATGGCCGACGTCCAGGCGTGGGCGGGCATCACGCGCCTCGGCGAGGTGGCCGCGTCGATGGACCTGCGGCGCTACCGCGACCCGGACGGCCGCGAGCTGATCGACCTGCCGGAGCTGACGATCCCGGACGAGGACGTCCCGGCGCCGCCGCGGCTGCTCGGGCCGTTCGACCAGATGATCCTGTCGTACGCGGACCGGACGCGGGTGATCTCCGACGACTACCGCAGGCGGGTGATCACGCAGAACGGCCTGGTCAAGGGGACGTTGCTGGCGGGCGGGACGGTCCGCGGCTTCTGGGAGATCAAGACGTCGAAGAAGGCGGCGGTCGTGGAGCTGTCGCCGTTCGAGAAGCTGCCGAAGAAGGATCTGGCGGCATTGGAAAGCGCGGCGGGGCAGCTGATGAAGTGGGCCGAGCCGGGCGCGGAGACGCGGGAGGTGCGCGTCCACCCGCCCGAATGAGGGTGGCCGGAATTCTCGATCGGGTGACCGTTCGTGTCCTGTTGTCACAGGGGCCCGGTGCGTAGCTTTTCCAGCATGAGTAGTTCGGCGAAGGGGCCGTCGGTGCTGATCGTGGGCACCGGTTTCGGCGGCATCGGGACGGCGATCGAACTGAAACGCGCCGGGTTCACCGACTTCACGATCCTGGAGAGCGCCGATGCGGCCGGTGGGGTCTGGCGGGACAACACCTACCCCGGGGCCGCCTGCGACATCCCGTCGCCGCTCTACTCGTTCTCCTTCGAGCCGAACCCGCGGTGGCCGAAGCGGTTCTCGCACCAGCCGGACATCCTCGCCTACCTGCGCGGCGTCATCGGGAAGTACGGCCTCGAGCCGCACATCCGGTACCGCACCGAGGTCACCGGCGCCGCCTTCGACGAGGAGCGCGGCGTCTGGCGCGTCGAGACCCAAAGCGGCGAAACCTTCGAGGCCACCGTCTTCGTCCCGGCCGTCGGGCAGCTGTCCCGGCCGGTGCTGCCCGACATCCCCGGCCGCGAGACCTTCGCGGGCGACGCCTTCCACTCCGCGCGCTGGGACCACGACGTCGAGCTGGCCGGCAAGCGCGTCGCCGTCATCGGGACCGGGGCCAGCGCCGTCCAGTTCGTGCCCGAACTGCGCAAGCACGCCGAGCACGTCACGGTCTTCCAGCGCACGCCGCCCTACGTCATGGCGAAGTCCGACCCGGCCTACCGGCGGTGGCAGCACTGGCTGTTCGAGCACCTGCCGCCGACGCAGCTGCTCGGGCGGCTGCGGATCTTCCTGCTCGCCGAGTACGCCACGTACGCGATGACGAAGCACCCGCTGCTCGCGAAGATGTTCGAGCTGCGGACCGCGCAGCTGCGCCGCCGCCACATCAAGGACCCGCGGCTGCGCGCGAAGCTGACACCCGACTACCCGTTGGGCTGCAAGCGGATCCTCTTCACCAACGACTACCTGCCCGCGCTGGCACAGCCGGACGTCGACGTCGAGACTCGGCGGATCACCGAGATCACCCCGCGCGGCGTGCGGGTGGACGACGGGACCGAGATCGAGGCCGACGTCCTGGTCTACGGCACCGGGTTCGCCGCCACCGACTTCCTCGGCCGGATCAAGGTGCTCGGCCTCGGCGGCCGGTCGTTGCGGGACGCGTGGTCCGGCGGCGCGCGGGCCTACCTCGGCATCACCGTGCCCGGGTTCCCCAACATGTTCTGCGTCTACGGGCCCAACACGAACCTCGGCGCGGGGTCCATCATCTACATGATCGAACGGCAGGCGCGCTACATCCGCCAGGCCGTGGAGCAGCTCGCCCGCCCCGGTGTGTCCTATGTGGACGTGCGGCCGGAGGTCGAGCGGCGGTATGACGAAGAGGTGCAGAAGCGGCTGGGCCGGAGCGTGTGGAGTGCCTGCACGAGCTGGTACCGCCAGGCCGACGGCCGGGTGACGACCAACTGGCCGGGCCTGGTCACCGAGTACGACCGCCGGACCCGGCGGCTCGACGTCAGCGACTACCGGGTGGTGGCGTGATGGACTACGACGTCCTGGTGATCGGTTCGGGCTTCGGCGGCAGCGTCACGGCACTGCGGCTGACCGAGAAGGGCTACCGCGTCGGCGTGCTGGAGACCGGCCGCCGGTTCGCCGACGACGAGTTCGCGAAGACGTCGTGGCGGCTGCGCAAGTACCTGTGGGCGCCCAAGCTCGGGTGTTTCGGCATCCAGCGGCTCACGCTGCTGAAGAACACGTTCGTGATGAGCGGCTCCGGCGTCGGCGGTGGCTCGCTGGTGTACGCGAACACGCTGTACGAGCCGCCGGACAAGTTCTACGAGGACCCCCAGTGGGCGCACATCACCGACTGGAAGGACGAGCTCGCGCCGTACTACGACCAGGCGAAGCGGATGCTCGGCGTGGTCGAGAACCCGGCGACGACGGCCGCGGACCGGGTCCTGCGCGAGGTCGCGGACGACATGGGCATCGGGCACACCTACCGCCGCACGCCAGTCGGCGTCTACTTCGGACAGTCCGGGGTGGACCCGTTCTTCGGCGGCGTGGGCCCTGTCCGGCAGAAGTGCACGCTGTGCGGCGAATGCATGACCGGCTGCCGCGTCGGCGCGAAGAACACCACGGTGAAGAACTACCTGTACCTGGCCGAGAAGGCGGGCGCGGTCGTGCACCCGTTGACGACGGCGGTGTCGGTGCGGCCGATCGACGGCGGGTACGCCGTGGACACGGTGCGCACCGGCCGCTTTTCCCGCCGGACGTTCACCGCGGCGCAGGTGGTCTTTTCGGCCGCGGCGTTGGGGACCCAGCGGCTGCTGCACCGGATGCGCGACAAGGGGACGTTGCCCGGACTGTCGCCCCGGCTCGGGCTGCTGGCGCGGACGAACTCCGAAGCCGTGCTGGCGGCGCGGTCACTGCGAAAGGACACGGACTACACGCGCGGCGTCGCGATCACGTCGTCGATCCACCCGGACGAGGTCACCCACGTCGAGCCGGTGCGGTACGGGCGCGGCAGCAACTTCATGGGCCTGATGACGACGGTGCTGGTCGACGCGCAGACCGGGCATCGGCGCTGGGTGCTGGGGTTGCGCGAGCTGTGGCGGCAACGGCGTGACCTGCTCAAGCTGCACAACCCGCGGCACTGGTCGGAGCGGATGATCGGGCTGCTGGTGATGCAGACGCTCGACAACTCCGTGACGACGTACACGAAACGCGGGCTGTTCGGCCGCCGGATGACGACGAAGCAGGGCGCGGGGTCGCCGAGCCCGGAGTGGATCCCGGCGGGCCACGAGGTGACGCGCCGGGTCGCGGAGAAGATCGGCGGCCTGCCGCAGGGCGCGTGGACGGACCTGGCGAACATCCCGATCACGGGTCACTTCATCGGCGGCTGCGCGATCGGCGACTCCCCCGCGACCGGCGTCGTCGACCCGTACCAGCGGTTGTACGGCTACCCGGGCCTGCACGTGGTGGACGGCTCGGCGATCTCGGCGAACCTGGGAGTCAATCCCTCCCTGACGATCACCGCGCAGGCGGAGCGGGCGATGGCGTTCTGGCCGAACCGCGGGGAAGCGGACCCGCGGCCCCCGCTGGGCGCGGAGTACCGCCGCGTGGCGGCGGTGGCCCCGAAGAACCCGGTGGTCCCCGCGGAAGCCCCCGCCGCCCTGCGGCTGCCGATCACGCCGAAGTAAGCGGGGTCGCCGTCGTGAGTGGAAAACAGTGTTCTAACACTGTTTTCCACTCACGACCGGGCGGCACCCGTTCAGCGCACGGTCACGGCAGGCCCGCGAGCCCGGCCGAGACCGTGTTGGCGAACGCGTACCCCTGGGACGCGTCCCAGTTGATCGACCACGTCATCGCGCCGCGGATCGACGGGTACGTCGTCGACGGCTTGAACGAACCGCACGAAGTCCCGCGAGCCAGGCAGTTCAGCGCCGACACCGTGTTGGCCGGGGCCTGGTAGCCGCCGCCCGCCGCCTGCGGGGACGCCGGGAGGCCCAGCCCGACCTGGTCGGCGCGCAGGCCGCCCTGCAGCTGGATGCACGCCAGCGCCGTCAGGAAGTCGACCGTGCCCTGCGAGTACACGTTGCCGTTGCAGCCGTTCATCGAACCCGAGTTGTAGTACTGCATGTTGACGATCGTCAGGATGTCCTTGATGCCCAGCGCCAGCTGGAAGTAGCCACCCTGGGTGGACTGCATGTCGATCGTCTGCGGCGCCATCGTGATGACCTTGCCGCCGCCGTTGTAGATGCTGCGCAGCGCCTGGCCCATGTACGTGGCGTTGATGCCGTTCTCGAGGTCGATGTCGACGCCGTCGAAGCCGTACTCCGAGATCAGCGCCTTGACACTGTTCGCGAAGTTGGTCGCCGACGTCGAGTCGCTGACGCTGATCGTGCCGTTCTGGCCGCCGACGGAGATGATCACCCGCTGACCGCGGGCCTGCACCGTCTTCACGTCGGCCTTGAACTGCGCGTCCGTGTAGCCGCCGAGCTGCGAGGACAGGCCGGAGTCGAGGGTGAAGTCGACCGCGCCCGGCGTGCCGGTGGCGTCCGCGAACGACACCGCGATGATGTTGTACTTCGTCGGGACGTCGGCCAGCTTCAGGGCCTTGGCGCCGTTGTAGAAGTTCTGCCAGTAGCCGGTCAGGACGTGCTTGGGCAGGTCACCCTGGGTCGGCGGCGGCGTGGTCGTCGTCGGCGGGGTCGTGGTGGTGGTCGGCGGAGTCGTGGTGGTGGGCGGAGTCGTCGTCGTGGGCGGGGTGCCCGGGCCGTCGAGGCTGACGTCGTCGGCGTAGTACGTCGGCTGGCCGTACCAGCCGTGCAGGTACACCGTCAGCGACGTGCTCGAGCCGGTCGTGAAGCTCAGCGACAGCTGCTGGTAGCCGCTCGTACCCGGCGTCCACGTGCTGGCCGTCGCCGAGCCGGAGACGCCGAGGTAGACGTAGCTGCCCTGGACCCACGCCGACAGCTTGTAGGCGGTGTTCGGCGAGACGGCGAGCGACTGCGAGCACTGCGCGTTGTCCGACGACGTCGGCGTCGCGCTCAGGGCGCGGCTCCCGCTGTGGACCGGCGTGCTGACCGCCGTCGGGACGGCGGTGCACGTCCAGCCGGTGGTGCCGGCCTCGAAGCCGGGGTTGGCCAGGATGTTCGCCGCCGAAGCGCTGCCGGCGAGCACGAACGTCACGCCGAGGCTCAGCGCGACCACGGAAAGTAAGGAAAGCAGGGCGAAGCGAACCTTGGGGACCACGGGCGACCTCCGCTACGGGTGAGGCAGGTCACCACAAAATGGACTAGACCAATCTGAATGTCAAGGAACCCCATCCGAAAGTCGGGGCGGCGTGAACGGCAGAATGCAGAGGATCCACCCGAGGGCGAAGCAGGAGCGTGTAGCAGTGAGCGTGTCGGTCGAGCAGAAGATCGCCGAAGAACTGGGCGTGCGCGAAGGACAGGTCAAGGCCGCCGTCGAGCTGCTCGACGGCGGCTCGACCGTGCCGTTCATCGCGCGGTACCGCAAGGAAGTCACCGGCATGCTCGACGACGCGCAGCTGCGCACGCTCGAGGAGCGGCTGCGCTACCTGCGGGAACTCGACGAGCGGCGGCTCGCCGTGCTGGAGTCCATCCGCGGCCAGGGCAAGCTCGACGACGCCCTCGAGGCCCAGATCCTGGCCGCGGACACGAAGTCCCGCCTGGAGGACATCTACCTCCCGTACAAGCCGAAGCGCCGCACGAAGGCCATGATCGCGCGCGAAGCGGGTCTCGAGCCGCTGGCCGACGGCCTCCTGACCGACCCGAACACGGACCCGCAGGCGGCGGCCGCGGTGTTCGTCGACGCGGACAAGGGCGTCGCGGACGCGCAGGCGGCCCTCGACGGCGCCCGCGCGATCCTCGTCGAGCGCTTCGCCGAGGACGCCGACCTGATCGGCGAGCTGCGGGAGAAGATGTGGGGCCAGGGCCACCTGGTCGCCAAGGTCCGGTCCGGCAAGGAGGAGGAAGGCGCGAAGTTCTCCGACTACTTCGACTTCTCCGAGCCGTACACCAAGCTCCCCTCGCACCGGATCCTCGCGATGCTGCGCGGTGAGAAGGAAGAGGTCCTCGACCTCACCATGGCGCCGGACGAGCCAAGCGACGAACAGCAGGTCGGCCCGACCGAGTACGAGCAGCGCATCGCCGCGAAGTTCGGCATCACCCAGCAGGGACGCCCGGCCGACAAGTGGCTCGGCGACACCGTCCGCTGGGCGTGGCGCACCAAGATCCTCCTGCACCTGGGCATCGACCTGCGGATGCGGCTGCGCCAGGCGGCCGAGGACGACGCCGTGCGCGTGTTCGCGGCCAACCTGCGCGACCTGCTGCTCGCCGCGCCGGCCGGCACCCGCGCCACGATGGGTCTCGACCCGGGCTTCCGCACCGGCGTCAAGGTGGCCGTCGTGGACGCGACCGGCAAGGTCGTCGACACGCACGTCATCTACCCGCACCAGCCGGCGAACAAGTGGGACCAGTCGATCGCCGAGCTCGCGGTGCTGTGCGCGAAGCACAAGGTGGAGCTGATCTCGATCGGCAACGGCACGGCGTCGCGCGAGACCGACAAGCTCGCGCAGGAGCTGATCAAGAAGCACCCGGAGCTGAAGGTGACCAAGGCCGTCGTCTCCGAGGCGGGCGCCTCGGTGTACTCGGCGTCGGCGTTCGCCTCGCAGGAACTGCCGAACATGGACGTCTCGCTGCGCGGCGCGGTCTCGATCGCCCGGCGCCTGCAGGACCCGCTGGCCGAGCTGGTGAAGATCGACCCGAAGTCGATCGGCGTCGGCCAGTACCAGCACGACCTGTCCGAGGTTTCGCTGTCGCGCTCGCTGGACGCGGTGGTCGAGGACTGCGTGAACGCGGTCGGCGTGGACGTCAACACGGCGTCGGCACCGCTGCTGACCCGGGTTTCGGGCATCACCACGGGGCTGGCGGAGAACATCGTGGCGCACCGCGACACGAACGGGCCGTTCCGCTCCCGGATGGCGCTGAAGGAGGTCGCGCGCCTCGGGCCGAAGGCGTTCGAGCAGTGCGCGGGCTTCCTCCGCATCCCGGACGGCGACGACCCGCTCGACTCGTCGGCGGTGCACCCGGAGGCGTACCCGGTGGTCCGCCGGATCCTGTCGAAGACGGGCACGGACATCCGGGCCCTGATCGGCAACACGCGGACGCTGTCGTCGCTGCGGCCAGCCGAGTTCGTCGACGAGCAGTTCGGGCTCCCGACGGTGACGGACATCCTGGCGGAGCTGGACAAGCCGGGCCGCGACCCCCGCCCGGCGTTCAAGACGGCGACGTTCGCCGAGGGCGTGGACAAGATTTCGGACCTCAAGCCGGGCATGCGCCTGGAGGGCGTGGTGACGAACGTGGCGGCGTTCGGCGCGTTCATCGACGTCGGCGTCCACCAGGACGGCCTCGCGCACGTGTCGGCGCTGTCGAAGAACTTCGTGAAGGACCCGCGCGAGGTCGTGAAGCCCGGGGACATCGTGAAGGTGAAGGTCCTCGACGTGGACGTGCCGCGCAAGCGGATCTCCCTGACGCTGAGGCTGGACGACGAGCCGGGCGCCCCGGCCGGCAACCGCGGCGGCGGCGGTCGCGACCGCGGTCAGGGCGGCGGCGGCGGAGGTGGCCAGCGCCGGAGCGGCGACCAGCGTCGCGGCGGCGGAGGCGGCGGCCGGGACCGCGGAGGCAACTCCGGCGGCGGCGCCATGGCGGACGCGCTGCGGCGGGCCGGGTTCGGCAAGTAGGACGAGACGGAAGGCGGGTCACCTCGGGTGGCCCGCCTTTCGCGTCCCGGCGGCTCCGCTACGCCGAACGACGGCTGTCCTGAGCCGTCTCCGCGGCCTGCGGGACGCGCGCCAGGCACCGAACGCACGGCATACCGGCGATGTGGTCGAGCAGGTCCGTGGCTTCACGGGCCAGCGGATCACCGCACAGCGTTCTCAGCACGAGCGGAGCGGGCTGGTCCGCGGGCAGTGAAACGAAGTGGACTTGCCGGTCGCGTTCTCCCGCCCGGCGTCCGTCGGCGCGAGGAACGCCGAGCCGGATCCGGGCGGCGACGACGCGGCGGTTCGAGTTGCGGCGTTCGGTGGACATCCGTGTTCCTGTTCGTCGATGTGGTCACCCGTGGGGTGCGCGACTGTTCCCAGGTGGCGGCGAAGATGCGATACTGAGCGGCGCGGGACCGGCCGGGTGCTGACCGGGTGTTCCGGCCCCGCGCCGCGGTTCTTCCAGGAGAGGGACCGAACTCAGCCGATCAGGTGGCGAGCCTGGTCAGCGACGGTGGTCAGCAGGATCAGCAGGGGCATCGTGAATACGACGATGACCACGCAGCCGGTCCTGCTGGCCGCCTTTTTCCGGTGTTTTCCCGCCACTTCGTTCTCCTGATTTTTTGCGGCTGCACGCGCAGCCCGGTGGCTCCTCCGTACGGCAGGAGCCTCGACGCGACGTGCGCCGAGGTCGTCGGGATGTGGCTGCACACAAGGTTCTTGCGGCCCACCTGCCGGGCGCGGCCCGGGACGGTGCCGCGCGAAGCCGGTCCGGCACCGCCGGACGGCCCTGTTTCCGAGTCGTCGGACACGGCGCCCCTCGTGGTTCTTTTCCTTGATTTGCGGCGAAGCTCAGCGTCGCTTTCGAGCGTATCGCCCGGTCAATTCACCGGGAAAGCATTTCACGACCAACGGTTGATACGCGCGACGACCGGTCTCCGCCTCGACCAGTGGAACGTATGTCACCGTTCACTTTCCACCGGCACTGAATGCGTGAAAGTAATCGGCCACGGTTCTTTCACTTGACCGGAACTGTTCTTCACGTGGTCGGACACTGAACGGGAACTGAACGGACATTGGTGCCGTCACCAGTGGCTCATCAGTTCCCGTTTACTTCCCCGGCAGGTCAGCGGGTCACCCGGACCACCGAGGGCGAGGTCACCCGTGCAGCGGACGTGGGTGGGGCGGATCGGACGTAATGATCGAGCGCAACTGCTCGCTGATCAGTTGCCGGATGGTGTCGGTGGACACACCCGGGCACTTCTCGCGCAGCAACTGCTCGAGCAGGCTCCGCTGCCGCTGGTTCTCCGACCGCAGCCTCCAGTTCGCGATCTGGTGCGACTTGAGCGACGCCCTGAGCGCCTCGACCTGTTCGTCGAGGCGGCGGGTCGTCTCGGCCATCGCCAGCATCACCTTCCGCAGGGCATCCGGATCGTCGATCGGATGCGCGCCATCGGACGTCCGCGGAGGTCCTTCGCCGCCGGAGCGCGTCCTCGACCCCGGGGGCACGCGCGGTGCGGGAACCGACTGCCCCGGATCGACCTCAACGTCCCCGCCGGCTTCGTCGGCCCCGGTTTCCCCGCCGGCCGTGATCATCTCGACGGTGACGACCGGTTCGTCGATCCAAGCCGGTGGCGAAAACGGCCGGCGTAGTCACGGGCCGGGCGGTCCCAGCCGACGCTTCGCGCGAAGAGAGCCGCGGCTTGGCCCAGCACCGCGTTCCGGCGAGCGCGCGGCACCGCCGCTTCGATGATGTCGACGATCCGCTCCCACGGCGGCGGGCTCGCGGCACTCTGGCCGAGGGACTTGGCCAGCAGGTGCAGGAGCGAGTCCTCGGTCTTGCCCGCGCACCAATGGCCTTCCCGGTTTCCGTAGGCGTCGACGAGCCGCTGCCGCGTCCTCGCGAGGCTGCCCCGGTCGTCGGCCAGGGTGACCAGCAGGAAGAGCACCAGCTTGCGCTCGTCGAGCGTCAGCGGCGATGCCTTCTTGGCCGTGTCGAACGCCGCCGTCGAAGGCAGCCGCCCCAGCGCGGTGCGTCCCCTGGTGCGCGGACCTCGCCGACCTGGGGCCCCCAGGCCCTTCTCCGGGATTTCGGGCGCGCCGACGCCAGGCGTCGTAATGCGCATAGTGGTTCACCTTTGCTGTCGTGGTACTTCCGCGTAGGTCCGCCCAGCAGCACCACTCGCCCCCGACAGCGAGGTCTGCGATTTCCGCGCTCCGGCCGGGCGCGGCGTCATTCGGTACCGGCCTCAGGCCCATTCGGCGTCGGCCGCCGCGGCAAAACGGTGGGTCGCATCGCACGCACTCCGTGAAACGAAGGAATCGAGGCGCGGGATGCGCCCTTGGTGGAATCCCAACCTAGCCGTCCGGCCCCCACCGTGCGCCTGTTCTCGCCCCGGCGGTGGACCCCACCTCGAATCACCCCAACGCAGTAAGGTGTCACACTCTCGCGACAGCTGACCGCCCGATCAGCCGCCCGGCTTCACCGTGGGTACCGCGAAAAGACAGTCGCACTCCACCCAACGGCCTAGCGGGCTTGCTCCTTCGGCTCCCCCGATACCCGAAAGCCGAAATATTCCAGATTCCGCCGGAATATGCGGGGGCTCCCCGCAGCTTCGGAGCCTGCACCACGCCGATCGGGTGAATATTTCACTCCAGGCGGGACCTTTCCGGCCGCGCGCTTGCCATTGGAATATTCAAGATCTAAGGCTGAATAAGCCAAATATTCGACTGTGCGTCTCACGCTTGACACGAGGGGGAGCCATGGACATCGACGACTACGACCCGATGGACACCGGGAAGGTGTTCGCGGCCGGCGGCTGGCAGCGGAGCCCGCTCTGCGGCCCCGACAAGGGGGACTGCGTCGAGATCAACCTCGACCGGCCCGGCTTGGTCGCGATCCGGGACTCGAAGCTGGCCGACAGCCCCGTCCTCGTGTTCTCGGCGGCCGAGTGGGACACCTTCACCCGCGGTCTGACCGTGAAACCCGAGGTCCGATAGCGGTAAGCCCAGCTGGCGGGAGGGACGGCCGCGGTCAACTGAGCGTGCGTGTCCGGCTACCGCGCCTACTATCATCGGGGGCATCACGCCTCCCGATTGGACGACCTGACGTGGCGCGGCCGCCCTCCCCCTCACCTGACGACAGCGCGTCGCGCCGTCAGCTCGGGTTGAAGGTGCGCGCGCTGCGGAAGCGAGCCGGGCTCACCCAGGAGCGGCTGGCCGAGCAGGTCAAGTACCACCAGACCGTGATCAGCCGCCTGGAGCAGGGGTACAAGCTCAGCCCGGGTGTCCTCGAACAGGTACTGCCGTGCCTCGGTGCGACCACCGCCGAACAAGCCGAGCTCCGGAGCTTGAACGACGCCAACGAACCCGGGCGGGCGAAACGGGACCACGAACTGCTCAAGGCGGGCGCTCCGTGGTTCCGCCCGGTCCTGGAACGCGAACCGGCCGCGACCAGAATCCTGAGCTGGACCGGCGAACGCCTGAAAGGCCTGCTGCAAGCCGAGAGCTACATGATCGCGCAATTCTCCGAGCACGACGTCCACGACATCGCCGACGCGGTGGCCGACCGCGCGGGACGCACGGTCAGGGCGTTCACCGAAAACCCCGGATGCCGGTACGAATTCCTCATCAGCGAGAGCGCGATCGAACGAGTCGTCCAGTGCGTGACCGTGAACCAGTACGTCGCGGTCGACCAGTTGAAACACCTCCTCGACCTGGTGGACCGGAATCCGAACATCGACCTCCGCGTCGTGCCCTACGCGAACCGCCTGCACGTCAGCCCGGACTTCACGATCATGGAATTCGCGGAGCCGGAACCCACCTTCGGCTACAGCGACCTCCTGCGCACCCTGGTCACGACCGACGAGGGCGGGCTCGACCTCGACCACCTCCGCGAATGCTGGGACCGGCTGCACCGGTCCGCGCTGACCGCGGAACAAACACGCGCTGTTCTCGAAAAAGCCCTCCATCGGCACCGGCTGTCACCCTGATGCCGCCTGCGAAGAGCAATACCGAAGAATAGGATGTTTCCAATAGTGCACACTACGGGGAGCGGACAGTGAAAACGCCGGGGAAAGAACAGTTCCCACCCGCCGGGGTGGATCTCAGCCAGCCCAGTGTCGCCCGGGTCTACGACTACTTCCTGGGGGGTGACGCCAACTGGGAAATCGATCGCCAATTCGCCGACAAACTGCTGGAGCAGTTCCCGATCATGCGGCTGATCGCCCGCTCGAACCGGCTGTTCCTGCACCGGCTCGTCCGGCACCTCACGAAGCTGGGGATCCGACAGTTCGTCGACCTCGGCTCCGGCGTCCCGACGATGGGCCACGCCCACGAAGTCGCCGACCAGGTCGCGCCCGGCGAGGTCCGGGTCGCCTACGTCGACCACGACCCCGTCGCCGTCGCGCACTCGCGGAGCCTCCTGCGCCAGTACGGCGACGAAGACCGGCACACCGCCATCCACGCCGATCTCCGCGACCCCGCGGGTCTGTGGGAAAAGATCGCGGCGACCGGCGTGATCGACCTGGACCGGCCCGTCGGCCTGCTGATGATCGCCGTCCTGCACATCCGCCAACTGCCGACGCCGGACAGCCCCGCGGCCGACGACCTCGGGCCGCGGGTGGTCGACACCTATCGCGGTCTGCTCGCCCGCGGCTCCTACCTCGGCATCTCCCACGTCACCGGCGAAGGCGTCCCGGACGGGACCGCCGAGATGCTGGCGCGGATCAAGGCGATGTACGACAGCGTCGGCAGCCCCGTCCTCTGGCGGACGAAGCAGGAGATCCAGGACCTCTTCGGCGACTTCCGGATGATCGAGCCGGGGCTGGTGTGGACGCCGCAGTGGCACCCCGAAGAGGCGACGGTCACGGACGAGACACCGCAGCTCGACCAAGCCAACCAGTCCATCGCCTTGGCCGGCGCGGCCGTGAAGGAGTGAAATCAGCGCAGGAAAACCAGTCCCGCGGCGAAGAGGAACGCCGGGACCACCGCCGCCGACGCGCTGATCAACCCCGTCCCGCCGCGCCAGCCGCGGGGTGACGACTCCAGCACCAGCCGCCGGACCAGCGCCGCCGCGACCACCGCCGTCAGCAGGAAACCCAAGCCCACGCTGAAGATCGCCGCCGCTCCGACGATGAACAGCCCCGATGTCGAGGCCGCTCCCAACGGCGCCGCCACCTCCCAGCGGACCACGCCCGCCGCCGCTGCCAGCACCGCCAGCAGCAGCACGAACGCCACCAGGAAACCCACCCGCGCCGTGGTCTGGTGCTGGCTTCGCGTGAACCACCAGAACCCCGCGTCCAGCGCCGCCACCACCAGTGCGAGCGCCACGAACCCGGCACGGAACGTCATCACGCGCTCACCCTAGGCCGTCGGTCAGGCGAACCGCGCCTCGACGCTCCCCAGCGCGCCGAAGTCCGCCAGCACGTGGCCGCCCGCGTGGATCGGGCACGGCGGGGTCGCCGTTCCCGTCGTCACCAGGTCGCCGGGGCGGAGCCGGTGGCCGTGGCGGGGCAGCTCCATCGCCAGCCAGTGCAACGCCAGCCGCGGGTCGCCCAGGACCAGGCTGCCGCTGCCGCGCGCGAACTCCTCGCCGTCGGCGTGCAGGACCACCGGCTGGCGCGGCAGGTCGAGGTCACGCCAGCCCGGCACCGGCCGCCCTTCGACGAACCGGCCCGCGCACGAGACGTCCGCCAGCAGCTGCGGGCCGCCCGCGTGCTGGTGGTCGGTGTAGCGGCTGTCCGGCATCTCCAGCGCGAGCACCATCGTGTCGACCGCGTCGAGCACCGCCGTCAGCGACGGCGACAGGCCCGGGTCGGCCTTCAGCCGGAACGCGAACTCGGGCTCGGCGACGCCCATCGTCATCGTGTCGGCGGGCACCGGCTCACCCTCGGCGTGGTGGAACCGCTCGAACATCACGCCCGGCAGCGGCCCGGGGACGTCGAGGTACTGGCGCGCGTACGCCGTGGTCGCGGCGATCTTCCAGCCGGACACCGGCCCGGCCAGCTCGGCCAGCGACGCCTGCGCCGCCATGCCTTCGGCCGTGTCGCGCGGGCGGGCGTCGCCGGGGAGGCCGTCCAGCCGCTTGCCCGTCAGCCACGCGTCCCAGATCAGCTCCGCCGCCCGCTCTCGGTTCACGCTCGTGATCTTGCCAACCGGAACACCGGGTGTCGATCGGCTTCCGCGGCGAACGCCTCGGCCGGGTCGCTGAGCTTGGCGTCGAAGAACGGCGCCGTCACCGGGATCTTGCGGACGTACGCGCGCAGCACCGGACCGGCTGTGGCGGCGTCGGCCTCCTCGACCTCCCACGTCTCGCGCGTGCGGCCGCGGCGCAGCCGGGCGGTGGCGTCGGCGCGCAGGTTGTGCACCCAGCCGACCTGCCCGTACGGCGAAACGAGCCACCGGTCGCCGCCGACCTCGATGACGTTGACCGGCGTCGTCCGATCGGCGCCGGAGCGGCGGCCGGTCGTGGTCAGCAGCCAGCCGGTGCGGCCCGCGATCGGGATTCCCCGGCCCACCAGCAGCTTCACGGCGGCGTTGGCCACCTTGCGCGTCACCCCGAGCCGGTACTCCCTGGCCATCACGGGGTCATAGCGTAGACCCCGGAGAGGTCGCGCACGCGCGCCCACACGTTCTCGAACCGCTCCTTGTCGACCACCGGCTTGCGCAGCGCGGCCAGCGCGATCGCCTGCTGGGCCCCGGTCGAAGCTCGCCTTGCCGTTGAGGTCCACCGCCGCGACGCTGAAGTCCTGCACCAGCACCGCGAAGATCTGGTCGACGACCTCGTCGTCCAGGCCGGTGATCCGGGCCTGCTCCAGGATCAGCTGGCCGTACACGATCAGCGTGAACAGCTCGGTCAGCGCGAGCCCGAAGTCGAGGTCGGCCTGCTGGGCCTCGTCCGGCGCGGCTTCGGTGAGCAGCTTGACCAGGTACCCGGCCTGCTCGGTGAACAGTGCGACGTTCGGAATGTGCTGACCTCGCGCGTAGGCGGTCTTCCAGTCGTGGAACTTCACCTTCGACAGCCCGCGCGCCGGGCCCTGGCGGAAGAGGAACTCGTCGTCCGCGGCGTCGGTGCGGGTCGGCACCGGCGCGTACTCCTTAGGCGCGAACAGGTAGTTCGGCATGAACTTCGCGATCAGCGCGAGGTTCACCGCCACCGTGCCTTCGAGCTTCGGCAGGCCGTCGATGTCGTTCTTGGACATCGCGAGGTACGTGTCGGCCTCGAAGCCCTTGGCGGCCACGACGTCGGCGACCAGGCCGATCACCTTCTGCGCCTCGGTCGTCACCTTCATCTTCGTGATCGGGTTGAACAGCAGGTAGCGGCGGTCGTCCGGGTTGGCGCTGCGGAAGTAGTCGACGGCACGGTCGGAGAACAGCTTCATCGCGGTCAGCCGCGCGTAGGCCTCGACGAACTCGCGGCGCACGTGCGGGAAGTCCGTGACCGGCTTGCCGTACAGGACGCGGTTGTGCGCGTGCGTGATGGCTTCGTACAGCGAGTGCGTCGCCATGCCGATGCCGCCGAAGCAGAGGTTGAACTTGCCGATGTTGACGGTGTTCAGCGCGGCGCTGAAGGCTTCGGCGCCGACGTGCAGGATGTCCTCGGCGTGCACCGGGTAGTCCTCGAGCCGGAACTCCGCGACGTACATCTGCGACGGCACCACGTTCTTCACGACGTGGTAGTTCGGGTGCTCGGAGTCGGCGTAGAAGAACACGTACTGGTCCGGGCCTTCGACGCCGTCGATGCGGCCGAAGACCGACACCGTGCGCGCGCAGTTGCCGTTGCCGATGTAGTACTTCGAGCCGGTCGCGCGGTACCCGTCGCCGTCCTTCGTGAGCACCATGTCGGACGAGTAGATGTCGGCGCCGTGGTCCTTTTCGGACAGTCCGAACGCGCCGACGCCGCCGGCGTCGAGGGCGTCCGCCGCGCGCTTGCGGGCGACGTCGTTGCCGCTCTGCCAGACCGGGCCGAGTCCGAGAACGGTGACTTGAAATGGGTACCAAAAATTCAAGCCATAGAACCCGAGGATCTCCGCGAGGGCCGCGATGCGGGCGGTGTCCCAGCGCTTGTCCGGGTTGCCGTCGGCGTTCGCGGACGGCGTCAGGAAGGTCGAGAACAGGCCCTCCTTGCCCGCGAACTCGAGGAAGTCCGCGTAGAAGACGCGGTTGTGGTAGTCCTCGGTCAGCTTCGCCTTGCCGCGCTGTTCGAACCAGTCGATGGTGGCGCGCAGCAGGCGCCGCGTCTCGGCGTCGAAGTGCGCCGGGTCGTACTCGCGCGGGTTCAGCAGCATGGTCGTCCTCCTCGATTACCGACCGGTAACTTAGCAAGGCGCCGCGAGTGCGGGCAATCTCACTGGGGCCAGGTCACTCCGGTTGGGTACACTGATCATGCGGGCCGCTCAGTTCTGCCTCGGCCCGCTGCTGTTGTCGACTACCACGCGCCGCGGCCGTTGACCGGTCTGCGCCGGGCAGGACAACCCTTCTCAGGTAATGGAGACCAGGGCGTTTCGTGCGCCCGCACGCACTTATGAGCACTTTCGCTGAACTGGGCCTGCCCACGCCCCTCGTGGCCGCGCTGGCCACCCAGGGCGTCACCGAGCCCTTCCCCATCCAGGCGGCGACCCTGCCGCACACCCTCGCCGGGCGCGACGTGCTCGGCCGCGGCCGGACCGGCTCCGGCAAGACCTACGGCTTCGTGCTGCCCGTGCTGACCCGCCTCGCCGCGGGCCCGACGCGGCGCAAGCCCGGCCGACCCCGCGCGCTGATCCTGGCGCCGACGCGCGAGCTGGCGACCCAGATCGAGGCGTCGATCCTGCCCCTGGCCAAGCCGCTGGGCCTGCGCACGACCACCATCTTCGGCGGCGTGAGCGCGAACCCGCAGATCACGAAGCTGCGCGACGGCGTCGACATCGTCGTCGCCTGCCCCGGCCGGCTCGCCGACCACATGCGCTCCGGGCACGTGAAGCTCGACGCGATCGAGATCACCGTGCTCGACGAGGCCGACCACATGGCCGACCTGGGCTTCCTGCCCGAAGTGCGGCGGATCATGGACGCGACGCCCGCGCGCGGCCAGCGGCTGCTGTTCTCGGCGACCCTGGACAACGGCGTCGACGTGCTGGTCAAGCGGTTCATGAACGACCCGGTCACGCACAGCGTCGACTCGGCGCAGTCGCCGGTGTCGACGATGGAGCACCACGTCCTGCACCTCGAGGAGACCCACCGGCTGCCGGTGCTGGTCGACCTGACCGCCGCGCCGGGCCGCACGCTGGTGTTCACGCGGACGAAGAGCCGCGCGAAGGCGCTGACGCGCAAGCTCGTCGCCTCGGGCGTCCCGGCCGTGGAGCTGCACGGCAACCTCGGCCAGAACGCGCGGACGCGCAACCTCGAGGCGTTCAGCTCGGGCACGGCGAAGACGCTGGTGGCGACCGACATCGCGGCGCGGGGCATCCACGTCGACGACGTCCGGCTGGTCATCCACGCGGACCCGCCGGTCGAGCACAAGGCGTACCTGCACCGCTCCGGCCGCACGGCGCGGGCCGGGGCGTCGGGCACGGTCGTGACGCTGATGACGGACGCGCAGGTCCGCGACGTGCGGGACTTGACGCGCAAGGCGGGCATCAAGCCGACGACCACCCAGCTCGGCCCGGGTCACCCGCTGCTGGCGGAGCTGGCACCGGGTGAGCGCACGTTCTCGAAGGCCCCAGCGGTGGACAACCGCCCGAAGAAGGTGACCGCGACGGGTGCGGCACCGGGTTCGGGCCGGGGCCGCCGAGGCGGCGCACCGAAGGAGAACCGCGGCGGCCAGCGGTCCCGCGCGGCGGGTCAGGCCCGGCGCGAGGACCAGCCGAGGTCGGAGCGCCAGGGCTCGGGCAACGGCCGTGCCGCGGGCGGCTCCGGCCGCTCCGGCGGTGCTCCTGGCGGCTCCCGGCGCTCCGGCGCCCCGGCGGCCGCGGGCGGTGCACGGCGCTCGGGTGCCTCGGGCGGCGCTTCCGGCGGCTCCCGGCGTTCCGGCGCCCCGGCCGCGGGCAACCGCGCGGCTTCCGGCGGCGCGGCGGCATTCTCGTCAGGGACCCGCGCGGGCTCCCGGCGCACCGGCCGCTGACCCACCTCGACCCAAAACCGTGAAGGCCACCTTGAAGAACTCAAGGTGGCCTTCACGCACTTCGGTGATCAGCGTCGAGCGGCAGCCCGGGCGGCCGCGGCGTCGCGGCGCTCCTCGAAGCGCGCGGCCTGCGTGTCGAGGGTCTTGAGGAACGCCGCCAGCTCCTCGCGCGCGGTCTCGCCGACCTCGCCGAACCCCTCGCGGTCGAACACCTTCCAGTACCGCAGCAACGGCATCACGACGTCGTCGTGGTGGATGCGCAGGTCGTAGATGCCCGCCTTGGCGATCAGCGCCGCCTTGCGGGCGAAGCTCGGGATGACCGCGCCGGGCATCGCGAAGTCGAGCACCTCGTCGGTGATCGCGCGCATCGTCGCGTCCGGGGCGATCTCCAGCGACGCCTTCACCAGGTTCCGGTAGAAGACCATGTGCAGGTTCTCGTCGGTGGAGACGCGGGTCAGCAGCTTCTCGGCCAGCGGGTCCTGCGTGTAGCGGCCGGTGTTGCGGTGCGAAAGGCGCGTCGCGAGCTCCTGGAACGAGACGTACGCGCAGACCCGCAGCAGCGGCTTGTCGCCGGTCTCGTAGCCGGCCTGCATGGTCGCCATGCGCATCCGCTCCAGCTCGACCGGGTCGACCGCCCGCGTCACGAGCAGGTAGTCGCGGATGCAGATGCCGTGCCTGCCCTCCTCCGCCGTCCAGCGGTGCACCCAGGTGCCCCAGGCGCCGTCGCGGCCGAAGGCGCGCTCGATCTCCCGGTGGTAGCTCGGCAGGTTGTCCTCGGTCAGCAGGTTGACCTCGAGCGCGGTCCGGGCGATCGGCGACACCCGCGACTGCTCGGGGTCCCACGCCTCCCCGCCCAGGTCGGCGAAGTTCCGGCCCTCGCTCCATGGCACGAACTCGTGCGGCATCCAGTCCTGGGCGGCGGCGAGGTGGCGGTTGAGGTTCTCCTCGACCGTCCCCTCGAGCTCGTACATGAGTGCGGTGCTCTCGGAAACGGTCATGCGCGTCCTTCCCGGTGATCGGTTCCTACGCGACCGTAAGTTACGGTGCCGTAGGTAACGTCAACGAACGCCGGCCGGGCATCGTTCCGTGAGCGACGTCACCGGGCGATCCCCAGGACCACGGCCACCACGGCGATCTTCACCAGCCAGTCCCCCGCGTGCAGCGCCGCCAACCCGACCGGGACACGCTCGTGCAGCACCGAACCGGCCAGGATCACCACCGGGAAGCCCGCCCACGCCAGCAGCGCCAAGCCGAGCGCGCCGGACACGCCCGTGACGCCGACGGCGGCGGCCAGCGCCGCGAACACCGCCACCAGGACCAGCGTCCGGCCGAATTCCGCGCCCATCCGCCACGGCGTCGGCCGCGCCCCGGCGCCCGCCGCGCTGAGCCGCGCCCAGACCTTCCCGAACAGCGCGTACCAGACCGAGCTCACCACGAACGCCGCCACCGACGCCACCAGCACCGAGAGAACCATCGCCCACTCCCTTCGTCGACTTTCGAAGGGGACGTCGGCGCCGAAGAACCGGCTTCGACATCCGGCGGCGAAAATCTTCTAGAGCGACGAAGTCAGTCCGCGGGCCCGCAGCACCGCGCGTTCCAGGGGCCGGAACACCAGCAGCTCGATCCCCACGCCGACCAGCAGGATCAGGAAGATCGCGGCGATCACCGTCTCGATGCTGTTGAGCGACGAGCCCTGGTTGAGGTACGCGCCGAGCCCGACGCCCAGCTGCGGCGACAGCGCGATCAGCTCGGCCGCCATCAGCGAGCGCCACGAGAACGCCCAGCCCTGCTTGAGCCCGGCCAGGAACCCCGGCAAGGCCGCGGGCAGCAGGATGTGGCGCGCCGACGTGAGGCGGTTCGCGCCCATCACCTGGCCGACACGCGGGAGGATCGGCGGGATCTGGTCGATGCCGGACACCAGGCCGTTCGCGATCGACGGCACCGAGCCCAGCAGCACGACGAAGTAGATCGCCGCGTCGTTGATCCCGAACCACAGGATCGCCGCGGGCACCCAGGCGACCGACGGCAGGCTCTGCAGGCCGGTCAGCAGCGGCCCGAGCGCCGCCCGGACCACGCGGACCTTCGCCACGACGAGGCCCAGCGGCGTGCCGATGAGCACGCCCGCGACGAACCCGAGCGCGGCGCGGTGCACCGACGTCCAGACGAAGCCGAACACCTCGCCGTCGGTGACGCGGCTCCAGAACTCGGCCCACACCGCCAGCGGCGCGGGCAGCTGCGCCTCGGACCAGAACGCCGCCGCCCACAGGATCTGCCAGACGACGACCAGCAGGACCAGCGCGAGCACCGGCGGCAGGAAACCCCAGGCGAAGCGCTTCCAGAACCCGGGACGGCGCTCGCCCACCGGGGCGTCTAGCGAGTCCAGTCCGGCGCCGACCGCGTCCAGGTCGGCTTCGGCACCACCGTGGGGGGTCCCCAGGGGGGCGGAGCCCCCTTGGGCGGGGGGCTGGGGGTTCGCCCCCCAGGAAGCCGAGTCAAGCTGCGGCATGGGTGCTGATCACCTCTCGCAGGTGCCCGGTGATCTCCTCGGTCAGCTCCTCGGCGTCGGCCAGCGGTACGTCCGTCCACTCGCGCACGACCTTGCCCGGCCGCGACGACAGGAGCACCACGCGCTGCCCGAGCCGGACCGCCTCGCGCACGTCGTGGGTCACGAACAGCACCGACGTGCCGGTGCTGCGGTAGACGCGCAGCAGCTCGCCCTGCAGGACGTCGCGGGTGATGGCGTCGAGCGCGGCGAACGGCTCGTCCATCAGCAGCAGCGACTGCTCCGGGTCGCCGCCGACGCGCAGGGTCGCCGCCAGCGCGCGGGCCAGCGCGACGCGCTGCCGCATGCCGCCGGACAGCTCGTGCGGGCGCTTGCCGCCCGCGCCGTTCAGCCGGACCAGGTCGAGCAGCTCGGCGGCCTTCTCGCGGCGCTCGGCGCGCCCGAACCCGGCCAGCCGCAGCG
Organism: Amycolatopsis nalaikhensis; assembly: GCF_030264295.1. Taxonomy (GTDB): domain Bacteria; phylum Actinomycetota; class Actinomycetes; order Mycobacteriales; family Pseudonocardiaceae; genus Amycolatopsis; species Amycolatopsis nalaikhensis. The sequence continues at coordinate 654,313 of NZ_CP127173.1, forward strand.
GCAGCTCGACGTTGCGGGCCGCGGTCAGCCACGGCATCAGCGCGGCCTCCTGGAACATCACCGCGGGCCGCGACGTGTTCAGCGTGATCTCCCCCGCCGACGGCGCGTCCAGCCCGGCGACCAGGTTCAGCAGCGTGCTCTTGCCGCAGCCGGAAGCGCCGAGCAGGCAGACGAACTCGCCGGGCGCGACGGTGAGGTCGACGCCGTCGAGCGCGACCACCGCGCGGCCCGCCGGGCCGAACGTCTTGCGCACGCCGTCGAGACGCACCGCGGTCGCGCCGGTGAAACTGGTCCGGCCGGTCGGGAGGGTCGTGGTCATCGCTGGCTGCCTCTCACTTGGCGAGTTCGGGCGCGTTCACGGCGGGCAGGTTCTTGGCCTTGAGCGCCTCGTTCAGCGGGCCGAAGTCGGCGAAGCCCTTCAGCGCGACGGCCGACTTGACCACGCCCGCCGTCACCGAGTCCTGCGCGAGCTGCGGGAACTCGGCCGGGATCGGGTCGGTGGTCAGCTCGATGCCGGAGAACGCGCGGTCGATGACGCCCTGGCTCAGGCTACTGCCGGCGAACTCCTTGAGAGCCCCGTTGACCACGGTCTTCGCCTCGGCCGGGTTGGCCTTGGCCCAGTCGATCGCGGCCAGCTCGCCCTTCAGGACGGCCTGGACGGTGTCCGGGTGCTGCTGCAGGAACTCACTGCGCACGATGACGACGGTGCTCGGGAAGCGGCCGCCCGGCCACAGCGTCTTCTCGTCGACCAGCACCTTCGCGCCGGCGTCGAGGACCAGCCGGGACGCCCACGGTTCGGGCAGCCAGCCGCCGTCGACCTCGCCCTTCTTGAAGGCGTCCAGGGTCTTCGGGTTGTCGAGGTTGGTGATCTTGACCTGGTCGGTCAGCTGCTTGCCGGCCAGGAACTTCTTGAGCGCGACGTCCTGGGTGTTGGCCAGCTGCGGCGTCGCGATGTTCTTGCCCTTGAGCTGCTCGACGCTGGTGATGTCGGGCTTGACGACCAGCTGCGCGCCCCCGGAGACGGCGCCGGAGATCAGCTGGATGGCGCCCTTCGACTTGGTGAAGGCGTTGATGGCCGGGCCGGAGCCGATGAAGGCGACGTCGAGGGAGCCGCCCAGCAGGGCGTTGACCTCTTCGGGGCCGGCGTTGAACGTCTGGGTGGTGAGCTTGGTCGAGCCGAGCTCGGCCTTGAAGAAGTCCTTCTTGACGCCGATCAGCGCGGGCGCGTGGGTGACGTTCGGGAAGAACCCGACCCGCACCTCCCCGGCGGTGCCCTGGTTCGCGGCCGGCGCGGTGCTGCTGTCCGCGCGGGTACAGCCGGCGAGCACGCCCACGGCGGTCAGCGCGGCGAGCGCGGAGGCCAGGAAGCGGTGATGGGTGCGCACGGCGGGGTCACCTTTCGGGGGTCGGTGTCGGGGCGAGGTTCGCACGGTCACCCACTGAGGCGCATAGCCATCCGCATCCCGGGAATTCTGGTGAGATTCCTTGACATCGGTGACGGTTGCGCCTAGTGACCGTTCGCCCAGCTCGGAGGTGGTGCGGGAGGCAGCATGGCGGGTCCGCGGCCCCCGGCGCGAGGGGTCCCGCGATGTGGGCACGGGAGTCGCGACGGCAGAAACCCGGCGGTTCGGACAACCTCCCGCGTCACCCGGACGTGGTATGGGTGACCACGAGAAAACGGGAGGGAAGCCATGACGAGCACCGCACACCGACGGGGCCAGGGGGTCGCCGGCGTCCGCGTGGCGCTGGTCGTGCTGTTCATCGGACTCGGCCAGGCGACGTTCGAGTGGTTCCGGTCACTCGGCATGGACGCGGTGACGAGCCTGGTCGTGTGGGCGATCCCGGTCGCCACCGGGGCGGCGGTGACGCTCGTCCTGTGGCTGGCTTCGGATCGGGCCTTCGCGCTGCGCAACTGGCTGCCGGTGGCGGTCAGCATCCCGGTTTACCTGGGTGGGGCCTTCGGGCTGGCCACTGGGACGGCGAGCCTGGTGGCTTCGGTGGTCACCGGAGTCGGGTTCGGGATCGCCGTGGTGGCCGTGGCCGGGGTGCTGCGGGCCCGGCGGGAGAACGTCGAAGCGCGGCGGTGACGGGGATCAAGCCGACGGCCTGAGGTTGCCGATGATCAGGCCGAGGGCGAACTCGAACCGGTCGTGCCCGGTGCCGGAGGTCAGCTCGGCGGCGTGACGCCGGGTCTGCGGGAACGTGTCGGCCGGGAGCGCGGTGAAGCGGCTCAGCAGTTCTTCGCGGCCGAGGACCCATTCGTCGTCCGGGTGTTTCCGCCGCCGCTGGACCAGCGACTGCTCCAGGGTGTACGCGCTGACGTAGAGAGACAGGGCGTCGAGGGCCCACGCGGCCGTCCGCGGTTCGATGCCCCCGGCGAGCAGGATCGCGAAGAGCCCTTCGCGAACCCGCAGCGCGTCGAGGTTGGTGGGGACCATGCCCAGCGCGGCCCGGGAAACACCGGGGTACTTCAAGTACTGGTCGCGGATCTGCGTGTACGCGTCAAGGAGCTGCGTCCGCCACGTGTCCGGGTCCGGTTCGGGCAGCACGATCTCGGCACAAAGCCTTCCGACGAGCAGGTCGTCCAGGTCGTCTTTGTTCACGATGTGGGCGTACAGCGACGACGGCCCGGTGCCGAGCACCGCGGCCACCCGCCGGATGGTCAGCGCGTCGTAGCCCTCGGTCGCCACGACCCGCAGCGCCGCGTCGGTGATCCGGTCGACCGTGATGGGTTTCTTCGGCGACGGGACGGCGGGGTCACCGGCGGCCTGGGCGTGCCGGGATGCCCGGCGCTGGCGCGGATCGGAGGGCATGCGGGCCACCCTAGCACTTGAAACGAACTAAGTTCGACTGGTAGAACTTAGTTCGTCCACGACGAACTAAGTTCTTGAGGTGCGAGATGCGCGTTGCCATCGCCGGAGCCGGACTGGGCGGTCTGTGCCTGGCGCAGGGCCTGCGCCAGGCCGGGATCGAGGCCGAGGTGCACGAGCGGGACCCGGCGATCACCGCGCGGTTCCAGGGTTACCGGCTCGTGCTGAGCCAGACCGGATTGACGGCGTTGCGAGGCTGTCTGCCCCGGCGCTGGCACGCGCTGCTGGAGGCGATCTCCGGCGACGCCTACGGCGAGCGGCTGGTCCTGGACCCGCGGCTGAACAAGATCGGCGAGCTCGGCCCCGGCCGGAGCGGGACCGTGATCGACCGGCACGTGCTCCGCCACCTGCTGCTGACCGGGCTCACCGTGCGCACCGGGGCCGCGCTGACCGGCTACGCCGTGCTGGCCGACGGGCGGGTCGAAGCCCGGTTCGCGCACGGCGACCCGGTCGCCGCCGACCTGCTCGTCGGGGCGGACGGCGTCGGCTCCGCGGTCCGCGCGGTGCTGGCACCGCGGACCACGCCGACCGACACCGGCGTCCGGTTCGTCATCGGCCGCACGCCGTTGACCGGGCAGTTCGCCGGACTGGCACGGGCGTTCGGCTCGAAGATCGCCGGAGACGGCGTGAGCCTGCTGCTCGGCGCGATGCGGTTCCGCACCCCGCCGAAGCGCGCGGCCGAAGAACTGGCGCCCGAGGTCGTCCTCCCCGACGTCGGGGACTAGGGCCTGTATCGAAGTCGTCTCGGGCTGGTTGAGCTGGTGTTGGGCGTGTCGGTGGCCGACATGGGTGAGGTCTCCGGTAGGTGGTTCGTCGACCAAGAAGAACCTGAACACCGGAGACCTCGTGGACACCCTAGCGGTGACGAGGCGGTTCGACCTGACCGACGAGCAGTGGGCGGCGCTGGAGCCGTTGCTGCCCGTGCCGTCACGGCCGGGTCGGCCGTCGTTGTGGAGCAGACGGCAGTTGATCGACGGGATCCGGTGGCGGGTGCGCACCGGCGCGCCGTGGCGGGACATGCCCGAGGGATATGGGTCCTGGGCAGCGGCTTATGGCCTGTTTCGGCGCTGGCAACGGGCTGGTGTCTGGCAGCAGATTCTGACCGCGTTGCAGGCTCTGGCCGAGGCGGCAGGGCGGATCACGTGGGATGTCAGCGTGGATTCCACGATCGCGCGGGCGCATCAGCATGCGGCGGGTGCGCGGAAAAGGGGGATCTGCAGGCCGAGCCACCGGGCGGGGTCACCGTCGAGCCGGAGGATCATGCGTTGGGCCGGTCGCGGGGCGGCTTGACCACGAAAGTGCATCTGGGGTGTGAGCAGGGGCAGAAGCCGTTGTCGATCGTGCTGACCGCCGGCCAGCGTGGCGACAGCCCGCAGTTCATTCCGGTCCTGGCCGGGATCCGGGTGCCCCGACCGGCCGGTGGGCGGCCGCGGACACGTCCTGATCGGGTCCTTGCGGACAAGGCCTACACCTCGAAAGCCAACCGTGCTCACCTGCGCGGTCGCGGGATCAAGGCGACCATTCCGAGCAAGACCGACCAGGATGCGCATCGCAAGGCCAAGGGGTCGAAGGGCGGCCGGCCACCGGCCTTCGACCCCGAAATCTACAAGCAGCGGCACGCGGTCGAGTGCGGCATCAACCGACTCAAACGCCACCGTGGGGTGGCCACCCGCTACGACAAACTCGCCGTCCGCTACGAAGCCACCGTCCACGTCGCCGCGATCAACGAATGGCTCTGACCCACTTCGATACACGCCCTACGTGCGCTGGGCCATGATCCTGCCGCCGGACGGCCCGGCCGGCACGCTCTCCCCGCGGGAGTCCGTCCTGTCCCGGATCGAGGGCTGGCACCCGGACCTGCGAGCGCTCGTCGAGCAGTCCGATCCGGACAACAGCACGCTGCTGTCCATCCGGGTGGTGGAGCCCGGCGAGCGCTGGGCGCCCGGCCCGGTCACGCTGCTCGGCGACGCCATCCACGCCACCTCCCCGACCGGCGGCAACGGCGCGAACACCGCCCTGCGCGACGCGGACCTGCTGCGCCGTTGCCTGACCGAGGGTCGCCGGGATTTCCTCGGCGCGGTCGGCGACTACGAACGGCAGATGTTCGAGTACGGCGCCGAGGCCGTCCGGCACAGCCTCGACGCGCTCCCCGCCTACGTCCCCCGAGCCGAGCCCGCCTGACCTCGTCCGCCTTCCGGTCAGCGGCGCAGGAGCAAAGACACGTCGCCGAACTCGTGCCACAGGTACCGGCGCTCGACCGCCGCGTCGTACGCGGCCTGGACCAGCGACCGGCCCGCCACCGCCTCCAGCAGCAGCAGATGCGAGGCCTCCGGAGCGTGCAGCCCGGTGACGATCCCGTCCACCACCGAAGCCGGACGCTCCGGCCCCAGCACCAGATTCGTCCACCCCTCGGCCGCGCGGACCACGCCGTCCGAGACCGAGGACTCCAGCGCCCGTGCCGCCGTCGTGCCGACCGCGATCACCCGGCCGCCGCGGTCGCGGACCCACGACACCAGCGCCGCCGTCGTGGGCGGCACCCGGAACCGCTCGGCCTGCGGTGGCTCGCCTGCCTCCGGCGATGACACCCCCGTGTGCAACAGCAGCGGCGCGAACAACACTCCTTCGGAAACCAGCCGCGTCACCAGCTCCGCCGTGAACGGGCGAGCCGCGGACGGCATCTCCGCGCTGCCCGGCTCGCGGGCGAACACCGTCTGGTAGTCCGAAATCGGCCACGCTCGCGGCACGTACCCGTAGCGGATCGGGCGGCCCGTCGCCGTCAGGTAGCCCGTCACGCTGCCCTCGACCGCCACCTCCGCGCGCCACAACCTCGCCGCGCCCGGGTCGGCGGGAGCCAGCAACGTCAGCGATGCCCCGCCCGGCAGCTCCAGGCGCTCGCCCGCGCGGCCGTCCAGCACCGGCCCGCCCGGCGCGCGCAGCTCCACGATCCACGAACCGTCGTCGAGTTCCGTCGCGAAGTGGACCAGCACCGGGCGTCCGGCGCGCTGGGCCTCGACCGCCGCCGGAAGCGTGCCCGATGTGTTGACCACCAAGAGGTCGCCGGGGTGGAGGTGGTCGCCCAGCGACGAGAACACCGTGTGGTGGACTGCCGATGGGGAAGCCACCAGCAGCCGGACCTCGTCGCGGGCCAGGCCGCGGGCCTCGGGCGGGGCCGAGGCCGACAGCTCCTCCGGCAGGTCGAACCGGATGTTCATGCCGCCACCGTCAGGTCGGCGGCGCGGTAGCGGCCGCTCGGCGGGCGCTCGTCCAGCAACCGCAGGAACGCCGGGACCGCCGTCTCCGGCAACGGCCGGTCCGAGATGTCCTCGCCCGGGAACGCGCGCTGGTGCATCGCCGTGCGCAGGTCACCCGGGTCCACCGCGTACACCGCCAGCTCCGGGTGCTCCACCCCGAGCACCGCCGTGACGTGGTCGAGCGCGGCCTTCGCGGACCCGTAGCCGCCCCAGCCTTCGTACGCTTCGACCGCGGCGTCGGAGCTGATGTTCACGATCGTGCCGCGCGCTTCCGTCAGAGCGGGCAGCAGGAGCTGGGTCAGCGCCAGCGGCGCGAAGACGTTGACGCGGTAGACGTTTTCCAGTTCCGCCAAGGGATAGCGGGACAGCGGCGGCAGCGGGCTGACGCCGAGCGAGCTGGCGTTGTTGACCAGCAGGTCGGGTGCCGGGCAGGCGTCGGCCAGTGCGGCGCGGTGCGCCGGGTCGGCGACGTCGCCGGGCACGGCCGTGAAGCCGATCTCCCGGGCGGCTCCGGCCAACGCGGCCGCGTCGCGGGCGTCGCCGATGACCGTCCACTGTCGACTCACCAGGGCGGCCGCCAGTGCTCGGCCGAGCCCGGCGGACGCGCCGGTGACGAGTGCGGTGGGCATGGTTCCTCCTTCGAGGGCTACCCCACCATCGTGAAACCTCTACATTACTTGAGGTCAACCACGCGCCGGAGCGGGAAGTACGCTGCCAGCGAAACCACCAGGCCGACGTAGTACGCGAGGTCCGCGCCGTGCAGGGCCGCCGCGACCGGCCCCTTGTAGAGGGACGTGTTCATGAACGGCACCGCCGCGCCGAACCCGAGCACGAACGCCACCAGCGCCGCCCACGGGCGGACCGGGACCGACTCCAGGACGTCCACGCGCCGGCCACCGCGGGTGCGCGCGAGCCAGTCCGGGATGACCACGCCGAGGAACGGCGGGATCCAGTAGCTGACGAACAAAAGCACGTTCTCGAACTTCGCCGACAGGTCGCCGCTGTGCATCCAGAGGATCAGCGCGAACGCGAGCACCGTGACGACCACCGCCGACACCGGGCGCCGCAGCCGGACGCCGACCGTCTGCAGCGCCAGCGAGCCGCTGTAGTCGTTCATGGCGTTCGAAGACACCGCCGCCAGCGCGATCACCGCCAGCGCCAGCGCGCCGAGGAACCCGCCGCCGAGCAGGTGCGCGACGCCGGACGCCGTCTGGTCGCCCAGCGACGACCCCAGCGCGAGGCCGAGTCCTTCGCCGATCGCGTACGACGCGACGAGACCCAGCAGGGTCGCCCAGAAGACGCCGCGCGAAGACGTCGTGGCGGGCAGGTAGCGGCTGAAGTCCGAGGCGTAGGGCGCCCAGGAGATCGCCAGCGACAACGCGATCGTCGTGAACAGCACGATCCCGCCCGCGAGGTCGGCACCCGACGCCGTGTCGGCCGTGGCGATCGGGTGTCCGGAAAGGACTTTCACGGCGAGCGCGGCGAACGCGAGCACCAGCAGCACGCTCATCACCGCCTGCACGCGGTGGATCAGCGCGTACCCGAACACGCCCAGCGCGCACTGCAGCACCAGCACGATCAGCACCGCCGCCCAGAACGGCAGCCCGGTCAGCTCGGCCAGCGCCTCGCCGCCGAAGAGCCCGACCAGCGCGTCCCAGGCGATCGAGCCGAGCCACTGCACCAGGCCCGGCAGCACCACGCCGGCGCCGAACGGCAGCCGCGCCAGGGGCAGCTGCCCGGTGCCGGTGCGCGGCCCCCACGTCGACAGGTACGCCACCGGCAGCGAGCCCAGCACCGTCCCGGCGAGCATCGCGGCCAGCCCGGTCCAGAAGCCGAGGCCGAGCGACGCGGCGAGCGTGCCGGTGAACACCGCCGTCATCGTCAGGTTCGGCGCGAACCACACGCTGAACAGCCGCCACGGCCGCCCGAACCGGTTGCCCTCCGGCACCGGCTTGATGCCGTGGGTTTCGATCGCCAGGTCACGGCCGCCCGCGGGCATCCGCCCGCCGAAGACCTCGGCACCCAGTCCGTTCATGTGCTGCCTCCTGTCCCGGGTCACCCTAAAGCGCACCCGCGCGGTGTAACGCGACGGCCCGAACGGGCGAATCACGGTTAGCCGTTGCCGGACCGCCGCGCGCTCCCGCCAGGATTGCCCGGAGCGAGGCACACCCCCGGGAGGCAGCTCGGTGCAGCAGCCGCGGACGCTCGCGATGACCGGCCTGCTCGGGGCCGGGTTCGCGCTGGGCGTCATCGCGGTGACGCTGAAAGCGGCCGAAGGCAGCCATTCCGGGCTCGACACCGCGCTCAGCGCCGCCACCGGGTTCCTTTTCCTGCTCGCGGGCGCGGTCGCGCACGTGCGGCGCCCGGCCAACCCGATCGGCGTGCTCATCGCGCTCGCCGGGGTCGCCCTCTTCCTCGAAGACCTGCAGTTCACCCGGAACCCGGTGCTGTACACGATCGCGGTGCCGCTGCGGGCCGCGTCCAGCCCGGTGATCGCGCACCTGGTGCTCGCGTTCCCGCACGGCCGGCTGCGCTCGCGGTGGGAACGGCTGCTCGTCGGCGCGGCCTACGCGGTGGTGCTCGGCTCGGGCGTGGTCGGGCTGCTGTACAACGACGACCCGCGCGACCTGCTGGCGATCTCGCCCGACTCGGTCGGTGGCGCGGTCGCCGACCGCGCGCTGGAGCTGGCCGCGACGGCGATCAGCGCCGGGGTGGTCGTCGTGCTGCTCTACCGGTGGCTGACCGGGCGGCTGCCGCAGCGGCGCCTGCTGTCGCCGGTGATCGTCATCGCCCTGTTCGGCGCGCTGACCTCGGGCGTGGGCACCGCGCTCGGCGACGCGCACCCGCTGTCGGCCCCGCTGCTGCAGGCTTACCGGATCCTGTTCTGCCTGTGGCCGCTGGCGTTCCTGGCCGGGGTGCTGCGCGCCCGCGTCGGCAACGCCGAGATGATCCGGCTGCTGCTCGAACGCGACGGCACCGGGCTGGCCGCGCTCGTGCAGGACGACGAGGTGTGGAAGGACAGCCGGTCGATCGACGCGCTGAACGCGGCGGCCGGGCTGGTGCTCGACAACCAGCGGCTCGCGGCCGAGCTGGAGCAGCGGCTGACGGAGGTGCGGGCGTCCCGGGCGCGGCTCGTCGCGGCCGGCGACGAGGAGCGGCGGCGGCTCGAGCGCGACCTCCACGACGGCGCCCAGCAGCGGCTGGTCAGCGTCGTGCTGCTGCTGCGGATGGCCGGGCGCCGGTACGGCGACGAGCTGCCGCCGGAGGTCCGGAAGCTGCTGGCCGGCACGGTCGACGAGCTGCAGACGGCCATCACCGAGCTGCGGGAGCTGGCCCGCGGCATCCGCCCGGCGATCCTCACCGAGGCGGGCCTGGTCGCGGCGGTCCGGTCACTGGCCGACCGCATCCCGATGGACGTGGTGCTGACCGTCGGCACGGTGCCCCGCCTGGACTCGGCCGTCGAGGCGACGGCGTACTTCGTGACGTCGGAGGCGTTGACGAACGCCTTGAAGCACGCGCAGACCGAGCACGTGGCCGTCCGGATCGCGGTCGAGGGCGCCGAGCTGCGGGTCGAGGTGACCGACCCGGGGGTCGGCGGCGCCGACGTCGAGGGCGGCACCGGCCTGGCCGGGCTCCGCGACCGCGTCCAAGCCCTGGGTGGCGAGCTGAACGTCCGCAGCGGCCCCGGCGGCACCACGGTCTGCGCCGTCATCCCCCTGGCCGAAAAGCCGTGAAGGCCACCTCGGGGAGTGCCCCGAGGTGGCCTTCACGGAGTGCGAACTAGACGAGGAGCAGGAACAGCAGGCCGCTCGGCGCGCCGAGGCCCGTCACGTCGTCGTAGCCCGGGGCGGTGTGGATGGTCAGGCCCTGGTAGTCCAGGGTGCGGACCGAGTGGAGCAGGCCGTCCGTGGCGTCGACCGAGTTCGCGTAGTCGACGCGGGCGACCGCGCCGTCCACGTGCTTCACGTCGTTGATCGCGCGGCTGCCCGAACCCAGCTTGTAGATCACCGGGTTGATGAAGCCGTGGTGGAAGTGGTCGAGGCTGTCGGCCACCGCCATGATCCCGGCGAACACCGGCGACGCGAGGCTCGTGCCGCCGATCCGGTACTGGTCGTAGTAGGCGCCGTCCGGGAAGGTCTGCGTCTGCCCGACCAGGAAGCCGGTGTTCGGGTCGCCGACCGCGGAGATGTCCGGGACGACGCGGCCCTTCTTGTGCCCCTTCTGGTTCTTCGTCGCCAGCGCGTCCGGCACGACGCCCTTCTGGTAGAAGGGCTGCTCGAACAGGCGGCTCGTGCCGCCACCGGAACCGCTGGTGTAGGCGGCGGGACCGTAGACGCCGTTGGTGAGCGTCGACTTGCTGGTCTCCCAGCCGGTCTCGAAGATCCGCTTGCCGTCCTTGCCGATCGCGATGGACGTGCCACCGACCGCGGTGATCCACGGCGCCGAGGCGGAGAAGTCCGGCGACGGCGTGCCGAGGCGCGCGACCTCGTCGCCGTTGTCACCGGAGGAGAAGTAGACGCCGATGCCCTCCATGACCGCCTGCAGCGAGATCTGGTTGAACACCTTGACCTCGTCGGCCGGGATGTCCTCGCCGGTGTCGCCGTAGGAGTTCGACACGATGTCGGCCTTGTGGCCGGCGATCACGTAGTTCAGCGCGACGTCGAGGGCGTTGTCCTCGCAGGACTCGCCGCCGACGTACAGGATGTCCGCGCCCGGCGCGAGACCGTGGGCGGCCTCGACGTCGAGGGTCTCCTCGCCGTACCAGCCCGCCGCGTCGCACTGGTCCGGCGGCTCGAGGACCGGGTTCGCCGGGAAGACGTGCTGCGAGAACTGGCTCTGCTTCAGCGGGTGCGCCGGGTCGTTCTTCTGCGCGTAGGTGCTCGCGTCGGCGTAGATGGTCGGCGAGGCGAACGCGTCCACGATGGCGATCGTGGTGCCCTTGCCGTCCGCGCCGACCTTGTCGACGCCGTAGGCCGAGCGCAGCTGGGCCGGGGTGTAGCCGCACGGCGCGTACGGCACCTGCTTGCCGTTGTACGCCGGGTCGGTCGTGTCGACCTTCTCGCCGTAGTACGCGCTGCACGGCGGCGCGTTGCGGAAGCCGGGGCCGGGGGCGACGTCGGACGGCGTCCCGGAACCGGTGGCGTGGTCGGGCTTGAACAGGTTGGTCGCCTGGTCGACCCCGACGACGCCGAGGACGTCGGCGGCCAGGTTCGACGGCACCGACAGGTTCTTGTCGGCGGCCCGCAGGGTCTGGCCCTTGACCTTGTACTTGCCCAGCTTGACGGAGAACGCCTTCTGCGTCTGGTCGGCGGTGCCGGTGGCTTCGACGTAGGCGCGGTTCGACGGCACCTCGCCGATGCTGAAGCCGTTGCCGGACAGCCACGCCTTGACGGCGTCGACCGTGGCGTCGCTGGCGGCGAACCGGTCGCGCACCTGGTCGGGGCTGAGGTACTGGCGGTAGGCCGGGCTGTCCGGATCGGACACGGCCTGCGCCAGCGCTTCGGCACCGGCGTTGTCGCGCTGGTTCAGGTAAACCCGGAAGCTCAGCTTCGCGGCGGGCGCGGTGTCGGCGACCTTCGCCTGCGCGTTGGCCCACAACGGGTGCGACTGCGGAATGTCGGAACGCCCCTGCGCCGACGCCGTGGCCGGCACGGCCGCGGTGAGACCACCCACCACCGCGAGCGAAAGGAGCAGGGTGGAGCTTCTTCGCACAGAAATCTCCCTCTTCGAATGCGGCCCCGGAGTGAACGGGCCCGGAACACCGGACGAGACTAGATCGGTGTTCCGCTCGCGGGGAAGTGCTTGCGGAACCGTTATCTGGGCGGGCATTCACGAGCCGGGACGGGTGGCGCGGAAATCCGATTTGTCACCCGGAAAACGCGAGGAATGCTCCGCGATGTGCATTACGTCCGATTCGCCGTGGTATTGCGGACCACGCCGGAGCGGCGCCTGCCACCTACTAAAGTCGGATGCTCTGTCCACTCCGGACAGTGCGGGACATGGCGGTACTTCGGCCGTCAAGCCCGGGCGGCGAGCTCGCGGTCCACCGAGGCCGGCGAGAAGACGCTTTCGACGACCATCGCCACCGCTCCCCCGAGCGCTTCGCCGCGGCCGCCGATCTCGACGCGCAGACGTTGGGTCGCCCGCGGCAGCGCCAGCTTGTAAAGCACTTCGCGAACTCCGGCGACGAAGTGCGGCTCGGCGAGGTCTCCGGCGATCACCAGCACCCCCGGGTTGACCACGCAAACGAGCGTCGCGAGGACCTCCCCCACCTGGCGCCCGGCGAACTCCGCGAGCCGCACCGCCTCGGGCTCCCCGGCCAGGATCCGGTCGCGGACCCCCGAACCCGACGTCGTCGGCAGGCCCAGCTCGGTCAGCCGCGCGGCGAGCGCGCCACCACCGGCGACCGCGGCGAGACAGCCGTGGGAACCGCACAGGCACCGCGCCTCGGGGTAACCCGGCAGCCGGATGTGCCCGATGTCGCCCGCGCCGCCGTCGATCCCGCGGTAGACCTCGCCGCCGATCACCAGCCCGGCACCGATCCCGGTGGACACCTTGACCGCCACCAGCGCGGCCGCGTCCGGGAACCGGGTGCGGTGCTCGCCGAGCGCCAGCAGGTTCGCGTCGTTGTCGACCAGCACCGGGGCAGCGAAGCGGGGGCCGAGGAAGGCGTCGATCGGGTAGCCGTCCCAGCCGGGCATGATCGGCGGCCGCGTCACGTGGGCGTGGCCGGGTTCGACCGGGCCCGGCACGGACAGGCCGATGCCGCACACCGGCCGGTCCGCCTCGGCCAGCATCGCCTCGAACCACGCCGCGATCCGGCCCAGCACCGGCTCCGGGCCGTCGGCGACGCGCAGTTCCCCTTCGCGGTGGGCCAGCCGCCGTCCGGACAGGTCGGTGAGCGCGGCTTCGGCGTGCGTCGTGTCGATGCTGGCGGCGAGCACGACGGCGTGCCGGTCGTCGAACCGCAGGTGGCGCGCGGGACGGCCGCCGGTCGAGTCCTCCTGGCCGCCCTCGGCCAGCAGCCCGGCCGCCTGGAGCTGGTCGAGCCGCGCGGTCAGCGTCGAGCGCGACAGCCCGCTGCGCTCCTGGAGGGCCTTGCGGGTGGTCGCCTGCCCCGTCCGGACCAGCCGCAGCAGCTCTCCCGCGCTGGTCGGCGTGGTCATGGCGGCTCCTTCGGACTTTTGTCCATTGACAATACACAAGATGGAGATAGATTGGACATATGGACGTAACACGAGCCACGGCCGTCCTCGACGCCAACTGGCTCGGGACGTCGACCGTGCCGTCGCGGGCGCTCTACCCGCACCAGTGGAGCTGGGACTCCGCGTTCATCGCGATCGGCCTGCGCCACCGCTCGCCCGCGCGGGCCCGGCGTGAGCTGGTGACGCTGTTTTCGGCGCAGTGGCCCGACGGCCGCGTCCCGCACATCGTCTTCGACCCCGCCACCCCGCCGGAGGCGTACTTCCCGGGCCCGGGGTTCTGGCGCGCCGGGCGGACGTCGGGGATCGTCCAGGCACCGGTGCACGCGCGGGCGGTGCTGGCGGTGCACGAAGCCGAGCCCGACCGCGCGTTCCTCGCCGAGCTGTACCCGAAGCTGGTGGCGTGGCACGAGTACCTGCGCGGGAAGCGCGACTTCGGCGGCCACGGGCTGGCGGCGATCGTGCACCCGTGGGAGTCCGGGATGGACAACAGCCCAGCGTGGGACGGCCCGCTCTCGCGCGTCCCGCCCGCCGCCGGGTTCGTCCGCCGCGACCTCGAGCACGGCCACGCGGCGGACCGCCCGAGCGACGAGGACTACGGCCGGTACGTCCGGCTCGCCGCGGACTACCGGGACAGCGACTACACCGACGGCGGCGCGTTCGTCGTCGAGGACCCGGGCTTCAACGCGCTGCTGGCCGACGCCGAACTGGCGCTGGCCGAGATCGCCGAGCGGCTCGGCCTGCCGTCGGACGCCCACCGCGAAGCCGCGGCGCGCGTCGCGAAGGCGTTGCAGGAGACGTTGTGGCACAACGGTTTCTTCTTCGCGCGTGACGTCCGGACCGGTTCGCTGACGCCGCAGTACACGTGCGCCGGGCTGCTGCCGCTGGTGCTGCCGGACCTGGCCGTCGCCCCGGCGCTGCTGGCGACGGCCACCGGCCCGCGGTTCGGCCTCGGCCGCGTCCACGGCGTCCCGAGCTACGACCTGACGGCGCCGGACTTCGACCCGGGCCGCTACTGGCGCGGCCCGTCGTGGTTCAACATCGGCTGGCTGGTCCGGCAGGGGCTGCTGCACCACGGCGAGCACGCACTGGCGGAGCGGCTGCGTACGGATCTGCTCGAAACGGCGGCGGCGACGGACTTCGCCGAGTACTGCGACCCGCTCACCGGCACCGGTCACGGCACCCGGTCGTTCAGCTGGACCGCCGCGGTGACGCTCGACCTGGCTCAGCCCGCGTAGTCCGAGGCGAACGACCTCCAGTGGTCTGGTCCACCCGGAGCGATACTCCTGCCGTGGCGAACGAGTCAAGACTGAGATCCGATGTGTGGGTACCGTTTCGCTGGCCGGTACACGGAATTTGCGGCCATTCGAGTCAAGTATCTGATATATGAGCGAAGAGGTCTGATCTCTCTTGACTCGATCTCCGCAGGGCGAGTACATCTTCTCCCCGGAGAGCGCTTTCGCTCGACGACCACCGCTCCGGCGACACGGGCAGCACGCCGCGCCCCAGAGCCGGCCGGGATGCCGACGGACGGCGGATCGGCATCCCGGCCACCCTCACTGTGACCGCGTCGCGGGGCCAGTGCACGAAAGGACGACGCATGTCCGAGCACCCCCTTCGCCCGACCCGGCGCGCGGTCCTGGCCGGCACCCTCGGTGCCCTCGGCGCGCTCGCCGCGGCGGGGCCCGTCGCGCGGGCGGCTGACCGGCTGCCCCCGGTCGGCGGCGCGGCCCCGCCGACCGACTGGTCCCGGGCCGTCATCGACTCGACCATGAAGCGGTACACGCCGGACAAGCTCGGCGGCTGGGGCTACACCCTCGGGCTGTACCTCTACGGCCAGTACCTGTTCTACAAACGCGTCGGCGAGAAGAAGTACCTCGACTACGTCGTCGCCTGGTACGACCGCTTCATCACCGACAGCGGCATCTCGAACAGCTTCACCAACCTCGACGCGATGCGCTCGTGTCAGATGCTGCCCCTCCTGCACGCGGAAACCGGCCGCACGAAATACAAGACCGCGGCCGACCAGCTGCGCAAGCGGTTCCCCGCCTACCCCCGCACGTCCGACGGCGGCATGTTCCACGCCACGAGCAAGGTCGGCCAGCTGTGGGGCGACGGCGTGTACATGGCCCAGCCCTTCCTGGCCCTCTACGGCGCGGCCTACGGCGACGGCGCGTACTGCTTCGAAGAGGCGGCGAAGAACCTCGTCGTCTACTTCGGACACTTGCGCGAGCCGGCGAAGGGCCTGCTGTACCACGCTTACGACGAAGACGGCTCCGAGTCGTGGGCGTCCGGCGCCGGGCACCACTCGAAGTACCACTGGGCCCGCGCGATCGGCTGGTTCGGCATGGCCGCGATCGACATCCTCGAGGTGCTCCCGGCCGACCACCCGCGGCGGGCCGCGCTCGTCGACATCGTGCGCTTCCTGGCCGCGGGCTACCAGCGGTACCAGGACCCGGCCACGGGCCGCTGGCACCAGGTCGTCGACCGCGGCGGCGACCCGAAGAACTGGCTGGAGACGTCGGCGTCGTCGATGTACACGTTCACCCTCGCCCGCGGCGTCCAGCGCGGCTACCTGCCGTCGTCGTACCAGGCGGTGGCGGACCGCGGTTACGAAGGCGTCTTGAAGAAGGTGTCGGTCGGCTCGGACGGCCTGACGAACATCACCGATATCTGCGAAGGCACCAACGTCGGCGACCTTTCCTACTACTACGCGCGGGCCCGCCGGACCAACGACTTCCACGGCCTCGGCGCGTTCCTGATCATGAACGAGCAGTTCTCGCACTAGACCACCCGGCACGCCGCAGGAGGGGCCCCGGCCGACCGGCCGGGGCCCCTTCGTCAGCAGTCCGAAGAGGAGCCGGTCGCGTTCACGCGGACGGCCGAGTCCTTGACGCAGTAGCCCGCCACCGACTGGAACCCGATGTCGTACGGGCTTCCGCCGCCCTTCTCGGCGGTGAAGTGGTCGAACGTGACGTCCGAGCTGTTGTTGACGATGCTCGCCGGGCGGCCGTCGTCCTTCGCGAACTGGACCGAGCTGTCCACGAACCGGATGCCGGACGCGTAGTGCAGGTACCAGCCGTACGACGGGCGGGTGCCGATGCTCTTCGGGTTGTAGTCCGCCGGGTTGTTGCTCGGCACGCCGGTGTCCGTGGTGCCGCTGCCGCCGGGCACCGACAGCTTCACGCCGGTGAACGTGACGTCGGAGACCCGGTGACCGCCGTCGGCACCCCAGATCGTCGGGCTGAAGTCGCTTCCGGTGTGCGTGCCGGTGACGTTGTCGAACGTGATGCCGCTGATCGAGCCGACGCCGGGGTTGTCCCCGCACCGTTTGCGCGTCCCGATCTTCATCATGACCGGCGAGTACGTGCCGGACATCGTGATGTTCCGGTAGTGCACGTCGGAGATCTTCGCGCCGTCCATCGAGACGATCCCGATCCCCGATTTGTGCGCGCCGGTGATCGTGATGTCCGAGAAGTGGTAGCCGGTGAAGTCACCGCACGTTTCGGAGCCGAACATCAGCGCGTTGCAGCAGACGGCCGACAGTTTCGCGTTGTTCACCGAAACGTTGCCGTTCGGCAGTTTCGCGCCGAGCGCGTAGTCGCTCTTGAACACCAGCGCGTCGTCGTTCGCCGCGATGGTGGCGTTCGTGATGGTGACGTTCGTGGTGCTGATGATGTTCCAGCCGTCGCGGTCGCTCGCGGTGTCGATCCGCAGCCCGTCCGAGACGACGTTCGTGCAGCCGTTGATCAACGCCGCGAAATGCCCGCCGCGACGCAGTTTCACGCCGGACAACGTGAGCCCGTCGCAGCGGGTGATCGAAAGGATCTTGTCGGCCTCGCCGGACTTCGGGTTCCCGGTGATGAGGTGGCCACCGCCGTCGATGGTCCCGGCGCCGGTGAACCCGATGTTCTTCAGCTTGTCGCCGGAGAACATGGCGTTGTGGAAGTGACTGTGGCCGTAGTCCTGGTAGTCGTCCCAGGGGTTCGCCTCGGGCTTGTCGTAGGTGTCCGCGCCCGACCCGGTGATCGTCGCGCCCGCGTCGAGCTGGATCGTGACGTCGCTCTTGAGGTGGACCGTGTTCGCCGACTTGTACGTGCCCGGGGTGAACCGGACGGTGCCGCCACCCGCCGCGTTGGCCGCCGTGATGGCCTTGTCGATGGCCGCGGAATCGTTCGCGGACCCGTTTCCCTTGGCGCCGTAGTGCTTCACGTCGTAGACACCGCCGGGCGCGGCCGACGAAACTCCGGGAACCGCCAGCAGCGCGACGACGACCGCCAGGAGGGATGTTTTCACTTTCACCGTGGAACCGCCCTTGTCATGGAATCGAGAAAACTCGGCATGACGGCGGAGAACTCAGCTTATGAGCGCCGCGAACGGGGTGTCAAGATCGTCGGGCTCGGGGGACCCGCGCCACCCCCAGTGCGGACGCGGGTCCCCCAGTTGTTCGTGTGGCGTGGCGCCCGGGAGACCCGGCGCCCGTTCCGGATTTCCGCAGTCTACCTTCGCGGGGCCCGGGGAAAACGTGCATTCGTCATGGTCCGGACCATGAATCCGGCACGGGGACGGCGGTCAGGCGAACCCTACTCCGGACGCCAGCAAGGAGAACGCCCGTTCGGCGGTCGCGACGGCTTCGGGAAACCGTTCCGCCGCGGGCACTCCGGCCGCGACCGCCGCCATGTTCGCCGTGGCCAGCAGGCGGCGGACCGCCGCGATCTGCGCGGCGGCGAGGTCCGCGTCCGGCGCCGGGACGCCCGCGTCCGCCAGTGCCGAAGCCAGCGCCGCCTCCCCCGCCGACGAGAACTCCGCCAGCCGGGCCACCAGCGCCGGGGTTCCGGTGACCAGCCGGAACACCGCGAGCACCGCGGGGTCGTCGCTCAGCCCCGTCACCGGTGAGCGGTCTTCGAGCCCGCGCAGGAACGCCTCCCGCAGCGCGGCCAGCGGGCCCTGCCCGGCCCGGCGGGCCCGGACGACGTCCGCCGCGTCGGTCTCGTGGTCGGCGAACCGGTGCAGCACCAGGTCCTCCTTGGTCGGGAAGTAGGCGAAGAGCGTCCGCTTGGAGACTTCGGCCGCCTTCGCCACTTCGGCGACCCCGACGGCGTCGAATCCGCGCTCGAGGAAGAGCTTCGATCGCCGCCGTCGAGATGGCCGCCCGCGTGCGGAGCTTCTTGCGCTCCCGCAGGCCCGGTTCGTCGTTCACGTCACGCAGCGTAGCGCCCGGAGGTCAGACCTGCTGGAGGCCGGGCCGCCCCGCTTGCACAACGTAGCTGCGGTCGTTCTTGATCACGACCGACGCCGGGTCGTACACGCTCGTGTCGGACGTCGTCATGAAATCCGCTCGCGTCTGCGTCGGCGTGGTCGTGACGCGGACGTAGCCGCGCTCGCCCTTGCAGTACTTCACGTGCGGGTTGTTCGCGTACCAGGTCGAACTGGGCGCCGTCGCGGTGTCGCTGTTGCTCGTCACCGACGTCGTGACCAGCTCCGAGCCGATGATCGGGTCGCTGTGGTCGAAGTAGTCCAGGCGCAGGTCGGCGGCCCAGTGCCGGTGGACGTCGCCGGTCAGCACGACCGGGTTGGCCACCTTGCGGTCGACCCAGCCCTGCTGGATCCGGTTGCGCGAGGCCTCGTAGCCCTGCCAGGAGTCGGGGCTCTCGCAGGTGGCCTTGTTGCCGTCGCCGTCGCGCTGGGCGAAGAAGACTTGCTGGCCGAGGAAGTCCCACGTCGTCGGGTGCGACTCGAACTGCTTGAGCAGCCAGGCTTCCTCGGTGCTGCCGAGGATGCTGCGCGAGGTGCTGCGCATGTCCGTGCAGGCCGGGCCCGCGTCACCGGAGGGGTCGGCGACCTGGGCGTTGCGGTACTGGCGCGTGTCGAGCATGTGGAAGCGGGCCAGGTTGCCCCAGACGAACTGGCGGTAGAGCTGGATCGACGAGCCGTTCGGCTTGGCCGTCGAGCGGATCGGGGTGTTCTCGTAGAAGGCCTGGAACCCGGCGGCCTTGCGCGCGGCCGAGGCGGGCGAGGTCGTCCCGTTCCAGTTGTTCATCACCTCGTGGTCGTCGAACACGACGATCCAGGGCGCGATCGCGTGCGCGGCCTGCAGGTCGGCGTCGGTCTTGTGCTGGGCGTGGCGGGCGCGGTACTGCGCCAGCGTGGTGACGTCCTCGGTGAAGGCGAGGCTGCGCGGGTTGCGCTCCTGCGCGGCCCGGCCCGACTTCTTCTCGTAGATGTAGTCGCCGAGGAACAGCACCAGGTCCGGGTCGTCGGCCACGATGCCCTTGTACGCGTGGTAGTAGCCCTCCTCCCAGTGCTGGCAGGAGCTGAAGCAGTACTTGAGCTGGTTCACCGCGGCCCCGGCGGCGGGCGCGGTGCGGGTGCGGCCGACCGGCGAGATGTAGCCGGAGCTCTGAACCGGTAGAAGTACTCGCGCGCGGGCTGCAGCCCGGTCGGTTCGATGTGGACGCTGTGCGCGGTCGCGCGGGCCGCGTCCACCGAGCCGCGCTGCACGACGGAGGTGAACGCCTCGTCGTTCGCGATCTCCCAGTCGACCGCGTAGGTGGCGTCCGGCATGCCGCCGAAGCCGTCGGGGTTGAGCGGGGCCGGCGCGAGTCTCGTCCACAGCACCACGCTGTCGGGGAGCGGATCGCCGGACGCGACGCCGAGCTGGAAGGGGTCGTGGATGGTGGGGGCGGCCGCGGTGGTCAGCGCGTTCGCCCAGGACGGCAGCGCCGCCGAAGCCGCGGTGGCGGTGACCGCGGCGAGCCCGCCGAGGAGCACCTTGCGCCGGTTGACCTGAACCATGTCGGAATGCCTTTCGGGAGGGGAGACGCGGTCAGGCCGCGAAGTCGGTGATGCCGTCGCTGCAGGACAGCAAGGCGGGCTTGGCGGTGGTGTAGTTGGCGACGCAGACCTTGTAGTAGACCCAGCCGCCGTGCGGGACGCTCACGGCCTTGTCCACCGAGGAGCCCTCGCCGCCGGAGTTCCAGACGTAGAACGGCCCGGCGCCGCCCTTGAGCCAGTAGGCGACGACGGCGGAGTAGCCGTCGGCGTTCTTGTCGTAGACGAGGAAGTGGGAGTCGGCCGAGCGGTACGTCGCCTCACCCGCGCAGGCGTCGGCGCACTGGCCGCTGCCCGTGCCGACCCCGCAGTCGGGCGCGACCCGCTGGTCGGAGCCGGTGTAGACGTAGGTGTCCGAGATGTACCCGCCGAGCGCGGGCACGTAGTCCCACAACGTGCTCGTGCCGTAGGTCCCGGTCACCGACGTGCCGATCGTCTGGCAGTCGATGGTCACCGACGCGCCGTTCGCGACGGTCTTGACGGCCGTGGCGCTCGCGGTCGGCGCCCGGCGGACGTTGAGGGGGTCGCCCGCGGTCTTCACGGTGCCGGTCGCCGCGGCCGACGCCTCGAGCGCGCCGCCCACCGCGAGCGTGCCGACCGCCGCCAGGACCACCCCTAAGCCGGCGATGCGCCGGAGGTTCAAACGCTTCATGGCGGGAGCGTGACTCGCAGGCGTACACGTCTCGTACAAAAAACTCACCAGGTGTACAGACACTCCGAATGGATCTATCCGCTGGGCCGGAGCGGCCATAGCATCCGGCTATGGGGGAACTCATCGGGCAGGTTGAGACCACCTCGCTGACCATCCGCGTCCTCGGCCCGCTGGAGGTCACCGCCGCCGGGCGGGTGATCCCGCTGGGCGGGCCGAAGCCGCGGCTGCTGCTGGCCGCCCTGGCGCTGCAGCCGAACGTCGTCGTGTCGACCGACGTGCTGGTGGAAGTGCTGTGGCCGGACTCGGCACCGCGGTCGGCCGCGGCGAACATCCGCACGTACGTCCACTCGCTGCGAAGACGGTTCGCCGAGATCGACCCCGCCCTCGGCGACCGGATCAGCAGCCGGGCCTCCGGCTACCTGCTGACCGCGTCGCCGGAAGAACTCGACCACCTCGCCTTCACCGCGTTGGCGGGCGAAGCGCAGGAGACGCTCGATCGCGGCCAAGCCGAGAGCGCTCTCAAACTCCTCGACCGCGCCGACGCGCTCTGGCGCGGCGAAGTCCTCGAAGGCCTCCCGCACGACCACAGCTGGGGCGCGACCGTCGCCCGGCTCGCCGAGCTGCGGCTGTCGGTTCAGGAACAGCGGCTGCGCGCGCGGATCGACCTCGGCCGCTGCGGTGAAGCCGTCGCCGAGCTGCGCGGGCTCGTCACCGAGCACCCGCTGCGGGAAGAGCTGTGGGCGCAGCTGATCGTCGCCCTGCGCGCCGCCGGGCGGACCGCCGACGCCGTCGAGGCGTACGAGTCGGCCGAGCGCGTGCTGCGCGAGGAGCTCGACGCCGAACCCGGCGCCCGGCTGCGGGAGCTGCGCGCGACGCTGGTGCCGGAAAGCGTTCTCGCGCCGCGCCCCGCCGACGTCGCGCCGGTCTGCCAGCTGCCGCTCGACCTGCCGGACTTCACCGGCCGCGACGACGTGATCCGCGAGGTCGTGACGCTGATGCGGGAGCGCGCGGACTCGGGCGCACCCGCCGTGATCGTGCTCTCGGGTGCCCCCGGCGTCGGCAAGTCGGCGGTGGCGATCCGGGTGGCGCACGCGGTCCGCGACGACTTCCCCGACGGGCAGCTGCACGTCGACCTGGCCGGCACGTCGTCGTCGCCGCGGGCGCCGATGGGCGTGCTCGCCGAACTCCTGCACGCGCTCGGCATCCCGGACGCGGGCCTGCCGCGCGAGCTGGCCGAACGGTCGGCGCTGCTGCGCTCGCGGCTGGCCGGGCGCCGGATGTGCGTCGTGCTCGACGACGCCGGGAGCGCCGCCCAGGTGCGGCCGCTGCTGCCGGGCGCCGGGGCGTGCGCGGTGCTGGTGACCAGCCGGATCCGGCTGCCCGGGCTCGCCGGGGCCAAGCCGGTCGACGTCGACCTGCTGCCCGAGGCCGAGGCCGCGCGGCTGCTGGAGGGCATCGTCGGCGCCGAGCGCGTCGCCGCCGAGCCGGAGAGCGCCGCGGCGATCCTGCGCCAGTGCGGGCACCTGCCGCTGGCGATCCGGGTCGCGGGCGCGAAGCTGACCCATCGCCCGGGCTGGACGCTGCGGCTGCTGGCCGACCGGCTGCGCGACGAGCACCGGCGGCTCGACGAGCTGCGCGTCGGCGACCTCGCCGTCCGCGCGAGCGTGACGTTGTCCTACGACCTGCTGCCGATGTCGGCGGCGACGGCGTTCCGCGGGCTCGGCCTGCTCGGGCCGGTCCAGTTCCCGGCGTGGGCGGTCGCGGCCGTGCTGGGCCGCCGCGACGCCGAGGACGTGCTCGACGTGCTGGTCGACGGCCACCTCGTCGAGCTGGTCGGCTCCGACGCGGCCGGGCAGCCGCGGTACCGGCTGCACGACCTGCTGCGCGTGTACGCCGTGGAGCTGGCGGAGCAGAGTGACGCGGCGAAGACACGCGCCGGGCTTCGCCGGGTGCTCGAGGGCTACCTGGGGCTGGCGCTGGAAGCCGCGCGCCGGATGCCGATCTACTTCTTCGGCATGTACTACGACGGCGAGCTGCCGCTCCCGGCCGTCCCCGCCGACGTGCTGCCGGACGACCCGGCCGCGTGGTTCGCCGCCGAGCGGCACACCAGCGTCGCGGCGGTTTCCCTGGCCGCCGAGCACGGGTTCGACGACCTGGCCTGGCAGCTGGCGTCGGCGTTGACGCCGTACTTCGACCTGCGCGGCCACCAGGACGACTGGCACAGCACGCACACGATCGCGCTGGCCGCCGCGCGGCGCACCGGCTCGGTGCGCGCCGAGGCGATCGTGCAGCGCAACGTCGGCCAGTACCTGCTCTACCAGGACGAATACGCCGGTTCGCGGGTGGCGTTCGAGGAGTCGAAGCGGCTGTTCGAGCAAGACGGCGACGCCCAGGGCATCGGCGTCGCGCTGACCGGGCTCGCGACGATCCGGCGCATGGAAGGCGAGGACGGCCTCGCGCTGGACCACTGCCACGAGGCGCTGAAGCTGTTCGCGGAAGCGGACGACCCGCACGGCGAGGCGGTGGCCCGGCTCGGCGCGGGCGCGGTCTGGATGTCGCGCGGCTGCTACGCGGCGGCGAAGCGCTGGTTCACCGACGCGCTGGAGCTGTCGGCGGAGATCGGCGACCGGCACCGCGAGGCGCACGCGTTCAAGCGGCTCGGGCTGCTGTTCCAGCACCAGGGCAACCTGGCGGCGGCCCGCGAGCACGTCGACCGGGCGATCGCGATCTTCACCGAGCTGGGCGACGACCACTGCGTCGGCTACGCGAACCAGAACCTCGGCGAGCTGTGCCTGCACAGCGGCGACTTCGCGCACGCGCAGCTGCTGCTGGTGAACTCCCTGTCGGTCCACCGCCGCAACGGCGACCGGCGCTCGGAGGCGGAGGTGTCGCAGCTGCTGGGCGAGCTGCACCGGGCGCTGTCGCAGCCGGAGCGATCGCGGGACTACTCGGAGCGCGCGCTGGCGATCTGGCGTGAACTCTCGACCCGTCCGGCGGAGTCCGCCAACCCGGCCGGCTCGGTCGAGGAGCCACCGCACATCGTTTCCGCCTGACCCACCCGGCCCGGCCCAAGCGCCCCAATGTGGCCTTCGGTGCGTCAGACGCAACCAAGGCGGCCTTCGGTGCGTGAGACGCAACCAAGGCCGCCTTGGGGCGCTTGGGCACAACTCCGCGGGTGACAGCTTGTACGGATCATGTACGCCGTCC
This sequence comes from Amycolatopsis nalaikhensis, assembly GCF_030264295.1. Taxonomy (GTDB): domain Bacteria; phylum Actinomycetota; class Actinomycetes; order Mycobacteriales; family Pseudonocardiaceae; genus Amycolatopsis; species Amycolatopsis nalaikhensis. The sequence continues at coordinate 678,326 of NZ_CP127173.1, forward strand.
CGTCAGTCTTTCGCCACGTTCGAGTGAACAGGTGCGAAGGGAGACCCGGGGATGATCCGGATCAGGAAGACCGGCCGCGTGACCGCGGCGGTTCTGGCCGCGGGGGCGGTGACGGCGCTGGCCGGAGCTCCGGCCCAGGCCGCGACGCCGGCGGGCGGCGCGAGCTGGACCGCCGACTTGTCCACTGTGGACACCGATGACGTCAACGTCACCGCCGCGGGCGGAACGCTCACCCTGGCCGACGCGGCGTGGCACAGAACCGCGCGCGTCTTCGCCGGCAGCGAGGGCAGCCTCGTCACCGCCGAGCACGCGCTCGGCTCGGCGGCGAACCGCGTCAGCGCCGAGCTGACCGCCGACACGCCGAAGGGCACCTCTGTCGACGTCGACGTCCGCGGCCGGACCGGCGCGAACGACTGGACCGAGTGGACGCCCGCGGGCACCGCGCTCAAGTCCACCGTCAGCTCCGTGCAGGTGCGGATCACCTTGCACAGCACCACCGACGGCGTGCGCCCGGCCGTCAAGAGCGTCGCCCTCGCCGCCGACAGCGCCCCGCAGGTCAACGCGCTGGCCGAAACCGCCGCCCTGACCTACAAGATCTACGGCACCCGCGAAGGCCTGATCGGCGGGACCACCGCCAACGGCCACGTCATCACCAGCCGCGACCACTTCGTCGCCCTGCCGTCCGGGAAGGGCTTGTCCAGCAAGGGAACCGGCACCTACTCGGTCCGCGTCTGCAAGACCGACGGCAGCCGCTGCGAGTACGCGCCGGTGTGGGACATCGGCCCGTGGAACGAGCAGGACGACTACTGGAACCCGGCGTCGGTCCGGACCAAGTTCAAGGACCTGCCGCAGGGCCAGCCCGAGGCGTACGCCGCGTACTACAACGGCTACAACGGCGGCAAGAGCGGCCTCGGCTACAAGGTGGCGAACCCGGCGGGCATCGACCTCGCGGACGGCGTCTTCTGGGACGGGCTCGGCATGTCCGACAACGGCAACGTGAACGTCACCTACCTGTGGACCGGCTCCGGCCCGACCGGCGTCGTCAGCACCGCGGGCGACCCGATGAACGTCCGGGCGAGCGCAAGCACCTCGGCCACCATCAAGGGCCTCGCGGCGAACTACGCCAAGGTGAACATCGAGTGCTACGTCGAGGGCGACACCGTCACCGGCAAGTTCGGCACCAGCAACATCTGGGACCGCATCGGCCCCGGCCACTACGTGTCGGACACCTACCTCCAGACCGGCTCCGACCTCCCGGTCGCGCCGCACTGCTGATCCCCCCGATCGTCGCGTGGCTGACTGCCCTCATCCCCGCGACACGCGAAGGCCCGGCGTCACGACGCCGGGCCTTCGCCCTTTCGCGCGTCCGGTGGCGCCCCGAAGGCGGCGCGGCCGACCGGGCCGGAGCGCGCCGCCCCGGGTGAAGCTGGGCCGATGACGACGACCAGTGACACCTTCCCGGCGCGGATCCGGGGCACCGTGCTGCGCGAAGGTGACGACGGCTACGACGCGGCCCGTCGCGTCTGGAACGGCGAAATCGACCGGCGGCCCGCACTGATCGTCCGCGTCGCCGGGCCCGACGACGTCGCGACCGCGCTGGCCCACGCCCGGGAGACCGGTCTCGACGTCACCGTCCGCGGCGGCGGGCACGACTTCGGCGGCGCGGCCGTCGCCGACGGCGCGCTGCTGATCGACCTCGGCGCGTTGCGCACCATCGAGGTCGACGCGGGCCGCCGCACCGCCCGCGTCGGCGGCGGCGCCACCTGGGCCGAACTCGACGCGGCGACCCAGGAACACGGCCTCGCGACCCCGGGCGGCACCGTCAGCGACACCGGCGTCGGCGGGCTCACCCTGGGCGGCGGGTTCGGCTGGCTGACCCCGCGGCACGGGCTCACGATCGACAACCTCGTCTCCGCCGAGGTCGTCACCGCCGACGGCCGCGTGCTGCGCGCGTCGGAAACCGAGCACCCGGACCTGTTCTGGGCCCTGCGCGGCGGGGGCGGCAACTTCGGCGTGGTCACCGAGTTCGAGTTCCGGCTGCACCCGGTCGGGCCGCTGGTCGAGCTGGGCATGTTCTTCTGGGGCCTCGACGACGCCCCGGCAGCGCTGCGGTTCGCCCGCGAAGTGCTGGCGGACCTGCCCGACGGCACCGGCGCGATGCTCGCCGGGCTCACCGCGCCCCCGGCCCCGTTCGTCCCGGCCGAGCACCACGGCGCTCCCGGCGTCGCGCTCGTCGTCGCCGGGTTCGACGGCCCCGAGCGGCACGCCGAGGTCGTCACGCGGATCCGGGCCGGACTGCCCGCGCGGTTCGAGCTCGTCACGCCGATCCCCTACACCGAGCTGCAGAAGCTGCTCGACGGCGGTGCGCCGCGCGGGCTGCTGGCCTACGAGAAGTCGCTGTACCTCGACGAACTCACCGACGACGTGCTCGACGTCGTCGCCGCGCACCTGCCCGGCAAGTCCTCGCCGCTGTCGCTGATGCCGGTCTTCCCGGTCCGCGGCGCGTTTTCCGCGGTGCCCGACGAGGCGACGGCGTTCGGCGGCGCCCGCCGCGACGGCTTCGTGTTCGGCATCGCCACGGTCGCGCCCACCCCGGAGCTGCACGCGGCGGACCGGGCCTGGACGCGGGCGTTCTGGTCGGCGCTCACGCCGTTCGCCGCGAACGTCGGCGGGTACGTCAACTTCATGGCCGAGTACGAGGAGGACCGCGTGCGCGCGTCCTACGGCGCCGAGAAGTACGCGCGGTTGCGGCGGATCAAAGCCGCCTACGACCCCGGGAACGTCTTTCACCACAATGCCAATATCCCGCCCACCGGAACATGAATTCACAACCGTGAACAAGGTGTACATCCGTGGCACGCTCGTGTAAAAATTCCGGGCACCTGAGGCATTTCCCCACACGGAATGGCGGGCACCCTGTGAGCATTACCCGGAGAACCCTGCTGACCACCGCGGCCGGTGCCGCGGTGGCGGCGAGCGCCAGCACCTCCACGACCGCTTCCGCGGCTCCTTTTGATGTCTCCGACCAGGCATCGGTCAGCCGGACGCTCCGCCAAGCGGCCGACTACGCGGTGGGCAAGCTGCGCGCGGTGGCCCCCGGCGTCACCGCGTTTCCGGTCGGCACGAAGTTCGAGAAATGGACCTATTCGCAGAATGGCGACTGGGTCGGCGGATTCTGGCCCGGCCAGTTGTGGCTGGCCTGGCTGCACAGCGGCGACGAACAATTCAAGACACTCGCGCTGGCGTCCGCGGAAAAGCTCGCGCCGCGGCAGAACGACACCGGCACGCACGACCTCGGCTTCCTCTTCTACCCGTCGTGGGTGACGGCCTGGCGGCTCACCGGCGACGCGAAGTGGCGGGACGGCGCGGTGCAGGCGGCGTCGTCGCTGATCAAGCGCTACAACGCGGCGGGGCGGTTCATCCGCGCCTGGGGTTCGCTCACCGCCCCGAACAACGCGGGCCGCGTCATCATGGACACGATGATGAACCTGGACCTGCTGGCGTTCGCGACCGAGCAGACCGGGGATCCGAAGTACCTCGACATCGCCGTCGCCCACGCGAAAACGGCGCAGCGCACCTTCCCGCGCCCCGACGGCTCGACCCCGCACGTGTTCGACTTCGACCCGGTCACGGGTGCGCCGATCGGGCCGAACACCGTGCAGGGCTACAGCCCGGCGTCCTGCTGGTCGCGCGGGCAGGCGTGGGGGATCTACGGATTCACCACGATCCACCGGCGGACCGGCGACCCGGAATTCCTGGCCACGGCCCGCCGCTTGGCGGACTTCGCCCTGGCGAAGCTGACGCCCGACCACGTCCCGGTCTGGGACTACCTGGCCCCGCAGGCGCCGAACGACATCAAGGACGCGTCCGCCGGCGTGATCATGGCGTGCGGCCTGCTGGACCTGGCCGAGTTGACCCGCCGCCCGCAGTACCGGGACAGCGCGCTGCGGATCCTGACCGCGGTTTCGCAGACGTGCCTGACGACGAAGTCCACCCGCGCCGAGGCGAGCGTCGCCCGCTGCACCCGCAACCGCCCGGCCGAGGACGGCGTCGAGGTGTCGCTCCCCTACGCCGACTACTACCTGCTGGAAGGCATCCTGCGGGTGCTCGACCGGGCGAAGGTCGACCGCGCGATCGACCTTTCGAGCGTCTAGAGCCTGTTTTGATGTGCTGACCAGCGGAGTTTCTGGCCGGCGTTGTGGGTGCGGCGTGTCTTGGATCAAATAGACGAGGTCTCCGGTAGACCGATCAACGACCAAGCTGATCAAGAACACCGGAGACCTCGTGCCCAGCGTAGCGGCGGCGGGGCGAGCCGATCTGACTGACGCGCAGTGGGCGATCCTGGAACCGCTGCTGCCCGTCGGTAAGAAGCCCGGCCGCCCGCCACTGTGGAGTAAACGCCAGCTCCTGGACGGCATCCGCTGGCGGGTCCGTGTCGGCTCGCCGTGGCGTGACGTCCCACCCGAGTATGGCTGCTGGCAAACCGTCTATGGCTTGTTCCGGCGCTGGCAGCGCGCCGGTGTGTGGGCGCTGATCCTGGCCGGGTTGCAGACCCGGGCCGACGCCGCCGGGCTGATCACCTGGGACGTGAGCGTGGATTCCACGATCAACCGGGCGCACCAGCACGCAGCAGGTGCCCGCATCGAGTGTGACCTGCAGAAAGAACCGCCAGGCGGTATCGGCGAGCCCGAACCAGCCGACCACGCGCTGGGCCGGTCGCGGGGAGGCTGGACGACCAAGCTGCACCTGGCCACCGAGCAAGGCCAGAAACCACTGTCGTTGCTGGTGACCGCCGGTCAACGCGGTGACTCGCCGCAGTTCGAGGCGGTGCTGGCAAGGGTCCGGGTCGCCCGGATTGGTGGTGGGCGAGCCCGGACCCGGCCGGATCGTGTCCTGGCGGACAAGGCCTACAGTTCCCGCGCCAACCGGGCCTATCTGCGGCGGCGCGGGATCGCGTGCACGATTCCCCAGCCTTCTGATCAGGTCCGGCATCGCCGCAACCGCGGCCGGGCCGGTGGGCGACCACCAGCATTTGACCCAGAGATCTACAAGCAACGGCATGCGGTCGAGTGCGGCATCAACCGGCTCAAACGCAACCGGGCGGTGGCCACACGGTTCGACAAACTCGCAGTCCGCTACGAGGCAACCGTCCACATCGCGGCGATCAACGAGTGGCTACGACATTGAAACAGGCTCTAGCCGACGCCGGGGAGGCCGCCACCTCCCCGCGCGTCAGTGGTGGTGGTGCGCGTGCACCTTGGCGTGGCCGAGGCCGCGCCCGATCATCCACTTGTTCACCGGCACGGTGACCACGAACGCGATCGCCAGCGAGAGCACCAGGGCGAGCCAGAAGAGGAAACTGGCCAGCCCGGCGTCCATCGCACCCGGGATCCCCACGACGACGGTGTTGTCGATCAGCTCCATGACGGCGATCGACACGGTGTCCGCGGCCAGCGCGACCTTGAACGCCGCCCCCAGGGCGAGCCCCGACTTCAGGACCCCGCGCATGGTGAGGCCGTAGCCGAAGACGAAGGCGAGCGCGATCGAGAGGACCACGGTCGCCGCGTTGTGCAGGCCGAGCGCGGTGCCGATGACCATGCCGAGCACTTCCCCGATGGCGCAGCCGGTGAGGCAGTGCAGAGTCGCTTGGATCGCCGTCGACCAGGATGCCCCGTGCTGTTCGTTCATGCCGGTGACTATACCCCCTGGGGGTACCTATAACGTGTTCCGCGCGTCACAAGCGCCCCAAGGCCACATTGGTTGCGTCTTGCGCACCGAAGGCCACCTTGGGTGCGTCTGACGCACCGAAGGCCACATTGGGGCGCTTGGGCGACCACCGCTGGCGACCACGGCCTGGCCGATCGGCGTCACCGAACGTAGCCGGAACCGCCGACCAGGCGATCTCCGGTAAATTTCCGCCCAAGCAGAACTCACTTCCGTAACCCTTTGCGCACATCCCGTTGACCTCCGTTACGCGGGGCCCTACGTTCGCCCTTGGTCTCCACCGTGCGCAGACCGTCCGAAAGTCCTGAGGAATGGGTGGGGATGCGAGGGCCGACGAAGACGTTCCGGCTGGTCGCGACGCTGCTGCTCGGCGCGGCGCTCGCGCTCGGTGGCTGCTCGGATCAGCTGGGCAGTGCCCCCGCGCCGCAGCCGACGCGGGTCGCCTTCGTGCCGAAGATCCGGGACATCCCGTACTTCGAGGCGATGAACACCGGGGGGCTCGAAGCCGCGAAGCAGCTGGGCGTGGAGTGGACCACCGTCGGCCCGGCGACCGTCGACCCGGCCGCCCAGGTGCGGATCCTGCGTGACCTCATCGCCAAGAAGGTCGACGTCATCGTCGTCGCGCCGAACGACCCCGCCGCGCTCGCGCAGGTGATCGGGGAGGCCAGGGCCAAGGGCATCCACGTGCTCACCTCCGACACCGACGCGCCGGGCACGCAGCGCGAGGTGTTCGTCAACCAGGCCAGCGCCGAAGGCATCGGCACCGCGCTCACCGACGCGCTGATGGCGAAGACCGGCGGCGCCGGCAAGTACGCGATCGTCTCGTGCGGCCCGGCCGCGGCGAACCTCAACGCGTGGATCGCGGTCCAGAAGGCCTACTCGGCCAAGCGGTACCCGAAGGCGCAGCTCGCCGAGATCGCCTACGCGGGCGAGGACCAGGCCAACGCGACGAGCCTGGCCAAGGAGCTGATGGCCCGCCACCCCGATCTCACCGGGCTGATCGGCGAGTGCACGACGTCCGCGCCCGCCGTCGCGCAGGCCGTGCGGGACGGGCAGAAGATCGGCCAGGTCTTCACCGTCGGTGTCGGGACGCCGCAGGCGATCAAGCCCTACCTGCTCGACGGCTCGGCCTCGCTCTCGGTCCTGTGGAACGTCGAGTCGCTGGGCTACCTGACCGCGTGGACGGCGAAGCAGGTGGCCGACGGCAAGCCGCTGAGCCCGGTCAACAAGGTGAGCCTGGAGTTGCCGGCGGTGAAGTACGACGCCGCGTCGAAGACCGTCCTGCTGGGCGATCCGCTGCTCATCACCGCCGACAACGTCGACCAGTTCAAGTACTGACCGCTACCGGACGTCGATGGTGACCGTCGCGGTGCTGGTGGCCGCCGGGAGCTTCGCGGTGTCGACCACGAGGTACTCGCCGTCGTCCTGACGGCCGTCCGGCAGCGTCTTCGGGTGCAGCGCGTACGGCGGCGCCGCGTTCGCGACGCCGTCGATGCCGAAGTCGTTGTCGTTGCTGATCACCAGGGTCCGGCCGCCGTCGGTGGTCGCGACGCCTTCGACCTTGTCGTGCCCGAAGAAGCCGCCGCTCGGGTCGAGCGCGGTGACCAGAGCGCCGAGGTCGAGGCGCGGCTTCTTGGCGACCGGCTTGATCCCGGCCGCGGCCAGGGCCGCCGTCGCCTCGGCCGTCGTGTCCTTGCCGACGTAGGCGTCGATGCTCCGGCCGCCGACCAGCAGCCCGCCCTTGACGGCGTCGTAGTCCGCCGCCCGCGGTCCGACGTCGGTGGCTCCGGCCAGATCGATCTCGAACAGCTTCTTGAAGGCGCCTGGTTCGAGGTCACCGTCGCGTTCGTCCACGAGGAACCGCGTCGAGGACAACGCGGTGATCTCACTGACCGCGGTGCCCGTCGTGTCGGGGTCGTCGAGCAGGTAGAGGTACTCGTGCGTGACGCGGGTGGCCAGGTCGACGGCGACGATCCGCAGCGTCGTCACGTTGCCGGGCTTCTTCGTCAGGTCCGGCTGCTGCAGAGCCGACTGCATGACGCCGACCAGCGTCCGCCCGTCCGGGGTCAGCGCGAGGCCTTCCATGCCCTTGTTCGGCACGCGGTACTTCAGCTCGGCGGGCAGCGAGCCGTCGAACGGCGAGAGGCGTTCGAGCGCGCGGCCGTCGCGGCCGAAGTGCGTGATGAACGGCCCGTATTCGTCCGACACCCAGAAGGTGCCGTCGCGCTGGGCGGCCAGGCCTTCGGGGTCGTAGCCGTACGGCGACTTCGGCAGCGCGTTCCCGTTCAGGTCGACGATCCGCTCGCCCGTGTCGGCCTGCGGACTGACCTGGCCGTTGTACGGGGTGCCGTCGGCGGCGCGCAGCGGGATCGTCTTCTCCAGCACGGCTTTCCCGCCGCGGAACCGGAACTTCCCGATCGCCGGGGTGAACGCGGGCAGCGGCTCGATCTTGCCGCCGCCCGGCGCGTCGACGTTCGGGCCGCGGTCCGTGAGGCCGTAGAACGCGCCGCGCTCCCCGGGCACCGGGGTGAGCGCCGAGCCGTAGGCCCCGCCCTTGACCGGCACCCCGCCGATCGTGGTGAGCGGCGGCAGGTCGGTCGGGTAGAGCGTCACCGCGTCGGAAACGGTGTAGGTGAACGAATCCCGGCCGGTGAAGCCGGGCGCCGGGGTGTAGCGGAGGGTGCCGTCGGGCTCGAGCGACACGCTGCCGTGCGCGGCCGCGGAGTGCCGGACGACGGCGGTCGCGGACCGGTCGTTGCCGAGCACCCGGGCCCGCAAGGTGTCCCCGGCCCGGACCCGGTAGTGGTCGTCGGCCGCCCGCACCCCGCGGTCGTGGGCGGCGGCGGCCGGGCCCGCCGCGAGCGGCACCGCCAGCACGGCGGCCAGCAGGGCGATTCGTACCCGCTTCATCGGTTTTCTCCTCCTCCGGCGCGTGCACTGCGCCGGAGGAGGAGTCTGGGTGGCCGAAGTGGACAACGGCCGTCTTCGAGGAGGCCGGGGCGTTAACGGTGGCGCCGGCCGTGGGCGACCGCCCCGCCGCTGCCCAGGACCAGGATCAACGCCGTGAGGCCCCACCGGCGTTTCTCCTTGGTCCGCTCTCCCGCGTCCTCCGCCACCGGCTGCGGTTTCTCCGCCGGACGCGCGTGCGGGACCGCCTTGGGCACCGTCGGCTTCGGGGACCCCGGCGTCGGCGTGACCACCGGGGTCGGGGTCGGCGCGGGAGTCGGGGCCAGCGCCACCGGCTGTTCCACCGGCGGCGGCTGCGACGGCGGAGGCGGCTCCGGGGTCGGCGTCGGAGCCGAGGTAGGCGGCGTGGTGGGTGTGGTCGGCGTGGGCGAAGGAGACGGCGAGGACGTGGGCGGCGGCGTCGCTGCCACGTAGCACCCGGCCGCGTCGCCGCTCACCAGAGGCGGCCCGGTGGCCACTTCGACGGCCGGGCCCGAACCGTCGCGGGGCAGGCGGTAGGTGATACTGCGGAGGCCGTCGCGGTTGGCCGTCGCATAGATCGCGTCGGGAGCGAGCACCAAAGACCCGTACGCGCCGCCGTGCGGGAAACGCAGGTCCGGCACTGCAGCCACCTTGCCCGTCGCCGGGTCGAGGGTGACCACCGAACCGTCGCCGCGCGTGGTGGTCGAAACGCCGTAGAGCAAGCCGGAAGGCGGGTCGTACGCGAAGTCGTCGACCGCGGCCGCGAGGGTGACCGGCCGCAGGGCCGTCCGGTGCACCACCCGCACGTAGTCCGCGCTCGCCGGGTCGATGTCCACTGTGTACAGATCGCTGTTCTGCCGGACGTACCAGCGGTTCCCGGCGATCGCGCCCGCGGTGGCGCCGGCGACCTGGCTCCACACCGGACGCCGGGCGCCCGCGCGGCCGATCACGCCCAGGTCGGTCACGGTCCCGGCCGCGTCGATCCGGACGGCGTGCGCGCCGTGGTCGTAGCGGCCGAGGCGGGTGCCGTCCGCGACGCCGTACACGACGTCCTGCTCGGCCGAGTACCCCATCGCGTTGATCCAGAACCCGGCCTGGGACAGGCGTTTCGTGGTCCCGCCCGGCAGGTCCAGCAGCCGCAACGTCGTCGGCGCGCCGGCCCGCTGGTTCTCCGCCTGCAGGATCGTGCAGCCACCAGGCTCGTCGGCCGCCGGGTGCTTCGACGACGCCGGGGCGAGCCAGCCCGTCGCCGCCAAGGCCGCCGATACCGCCGCGGCCACGCCGAGCATCGCCGCCCAGCGGGCCCGCGCGCCGGTCAAGCCAGCCTTTCCAGCGCCGAGGTGAACGCCTCCGGCGGCACCCGCGCGCCGCCGCTGAACGGGTTCTGCAGCTGGTAGATCGCGAACAGCAGCAACGTGATCGTGCCGGCCAGCGTCGAGACGATGATGATGTGCGCGGCGAGCCGGGTGCCGCCGAACAGGTTGGGCAGCAGGATCGCGGTGATCAGGCTGCCGAGGATCAGCGCGAACCAGACGACCGCGCCGACCCCGCCGCCCCCGGCGTTGGCCAGCCGCTGCTGGCGGGCCTGGTACACCGCCCAGAGCTGGTCGCTGGCCTCGGTCTTGCGGTCGATCTGCCAGTCGCCGTCGGCCTCGGCCGCCGCGACGGCCTGGCGCATCTGGTCCAGCTGCGTCCAGCCGTTGGCGGGGAGCTCGCCGCCGTCGGCCAGGCGCGGCCACTCCCGCTGCTCGACGGTCTGCGCGTAGGCGACGGCGAGCTGGTGCACCCGGTCCTTCGTCTCGCCCGGCAGCGCGTCGGCCGCCCAGGTCGCCGCGACCAGGCTGTCGGCCTCGGTCTGCGCGTCCTGGCTCGCCGAGCCCACCGAGTCGAACAGCGAGATGAGGACGAACGCGACGAGCACCGCGTGCAGCCCGCCGACGATGGTGAACACCTGGCCCGCCGCGTCGTTGTTGTCGGGCCTGCCCTCGTCCCAGCCGAACCGGCGGACCAGGTACGCGATCACGCCCCCGACGAGGGCCGCGCCGGCCACCCAGAGACCGCCGGCCACGAAGATGTTCATCCACGTCCTTTCCCACCGGGCGCATTCACGCCGGAGGGCCCAAGTTAGCCACCCATTTCCGGTCGGACAACCGGCGAATGCGGAATTCATCCGGGTGGCCTCACCTGCGGCCCCGCCGTCGCCGGTTCGGCGCAGTTATCGGCCTCACGAGGGCTTCCGCCGTCTCCCGGGGCGACCGCTTATTCCCCTTCTGAGCTGGGAACTTCCCGACCGGGTGACGGCCGGGCACCCGGGGTCACCACCGCACGGGCCCGGCGTCCCGGAATGCCCGGTCGGCGATCAGGTGAATCGTCCGGTGACCCGATCGTGGCATTGTGTGCACGGCCGCCGTTGCTATGTTGAATTCGCGGCTTCGGAATAACCGCGTCAAATTGGGTAAACGAGCGAATGATGGGTGGTTTCGCTGTGACTGTCACCGACCCGGTGGATGCCGAGCAGGCGCCCTCGAGCCTGGGCCGGGCCGCGGCCCGGACACTGGCCACCACGACCAAGTCGGTCCCGCAGATGCAGGGCATCTCCTCCCGCTGGCTGCTCAAACTGCTGCCCTGGGTCGAAGTCTCCGGCGGCGCCTACCGCGTCAACCGCCGCCTCTCCTACGCCGTGGGCGATGGCCGCGTCACCTTCACCACCACCGGCACCGACGTCCGCGTCATCCCACCCGAACTCGGCGAACTCGCCCCCCTGCGCGGCTACGACGACGAAGACGTCCTGGCTGAGCTGGCGGGCCGGTTCACCCAGCACGAATACGCCCCCGGCGACGCCCTGGTCGAATTCGGCTCCCCCGCCGACCAGGTCTTCCTCATCGCCCACGGCAAAATCACCAAAACCGGCACCGGCGCCTACGGCGACCAAACCGTCCTCGGCACCCTCGCCGACGGCGACCACTTCGGCGAAACCGCCCTGGTCGACCCCGACGGCATCTGGGAATTCACCGCCAAAGCCGTCACCACCTGCACCGTCCTCACCCTCCCCCGCACCGCCTTCGACGACCTCCTCACCCGCTCCGACACCCTCCAAGCCCATCTCGACCGCTACCGGGCCCGCGGCTCCGCGGCCAGCAACGACCACGGCGAAGCCGAGATCTCCCTCGCCTCCGGCCACGACGGCGAACCCGTCCTGCCCGCCACCTTCGTCGACTACGAAGCCCAACCGCGGGAATACGAACTCTCCGTCGCCCAAACCGTCCTCCGCGTCCACTCCCGCGTCGCCGACCTCTACAACCAGCCCATGAACCAGATCGAACAACAACTCCGCCTCACCATCGAAGCCCTCCGCGAACGCCAAGAACACGAACTGATCAACAACCCCGACTTCGGGCTCCTGCACAACGCCGACTTCGCCCAGCGCATCCCCACCCGCACCGGCCCACCCACCCCCGACGACCTCGACGAACTCCTCACCCTGGTCTGGAAAGACCCCGCCTTCTTCCTCGCCCACCCTGCCACCATCGCCGCCTTCGGCCGCGAATGCACCAAAGCCGGCCTCTACCCCGACGCCGTCGACCTCGGCGGCCACCACGTCCCCGCCTGGCGCGGCATCCCCCTCCTGCCCTGCAACAAAATCCCCGTCACCGACACCCGCACCAGCTCCATCCTGCTCATGCGCACCGGCGAACACACCCAAGGCGTCGTCGGCCTCCACCAAACCGGCCTCCCCGACGAATACCAACCCGGCCTCAACGTCCGCTTCATGGGCATCAACGACCAAGCCCTCATCTCCTACCTCGTCTCCGCCTACTACTCCGCCGCCGTCCTCGTCCCCGACGCCCTCGCCATCCTCGACAACGCCGAACTCGGCCGGGAGGGGTAATGCCCGAGCCCGTCACGCCCCCGCGCACCCCCGACCGCGAGCCACCGCGTCCCGGCACCGGCCTGCCCGCGTCGGCGTTCGGCCCGACCGGGCTGGGCACCACCGCCGCCCGGGTCGTCCCCCGGCCACCCGCCGGCGCACCTGATCGGCAGGCGAAACCGTGACCACCACCGAAGAAACGACGTCGCTGCAGCTGTCCCTGAGCGTCACGGCGGCGCGGACGCTGACCACGACCACCAAGACCCCGCCGCAGATGCGCGGCATCAGCACGCGCTGGCTGCTGTCCCAGCTGCCGTGGGTCGAGGTCCCGGCGGGCAGCTACCGCGCCAACCGCCGCCTGACCTACACCGTCGGCGACGGCAAGCTTTCCTTCTACAACACCGGAGCCCGCGTCCAGGTCGTCCCCGCCGAACTCACCGAGCTCGCCCTGCTGCGCGACTTCGGCGACGAACAGGCCCTCGGCGCGCTCGCGGACGCGTTCGAGCAACGCGAGTACGAACGCGGTGACACGATCACCACGGCCGGTGCGCCCGTCGACACGCTGATCCTGGTGGCCCACGGCAAGATCACCCGCCACCGTCCGGGCCCGTACGGTGACGACCTCCTGCTGGGCACCGCCACCGACGGCGACCACCTCGGCGCCGAAGTCCTCACGGGCACCGACGCGACGTGGTCGTTCACCGGCCGCGCCGCCACGCCGGTCACCGCGCTCGTCCTCACGGCCGCCGCGTACGCCCGGCTCAACGGCCGCTCGGAGTCCCTGCGCACGCACCTCGCCGACGCGGTCGCGCGGCCGCGGAAACCGCAGAACAGCAAGGGCGAAGCCGCCATCGACCTGTCCGCGGGCCACGACGGCGAGCCGATCCTCGCCGGCACGTACGTCGACTACGACCCCGCGCCGCGGGAGTACGAGCTCGCCGTCGCGCAAACCCTGCTGCGGGTGCACAACCGCGTCGCCGACCTCTACAACCAGCCGATGAACCAGCTCGAACAGCAGCTGCGGCTGACCGTGGAAGCGTTGCGGGAGCGGCAGGAGCACGAGCTGGTCAACAACACGGACTTCGGGCTCCTGCACAACGTCGACCTCAAGCACCGCCTCGCCACCCGCATCGGGCCGCCGACCCCGCTCGACCTCGACGACCTCCTGTGCCGCCGCCGCAAGACGAAGTTCTTCCTCGCCCACCCGCGCGCCATCGCCGCGTTCGGCCGCGAATGCACGCGCCGCCGGATCTACCCCGCGACGACGGTCCTGGACGGCAAGCGCGTCCACACCTGGCGCGGCGTCCCGCTGCTGCCCTGCGACAAGATCCCGGTCACGCCGAGCGGCACGACGTCGATCCTGGCGATGCGCACCGGCGAAGACGACGCGGGGGTCATCGGGCTTCGTCCGAAGGAGTTGCCGGACCAGTACCAGCCGGGGCTCAACGTGCGTTTCCTGGGCACCAGCGACCGCGCCGTCACGACGTACCTCGTCAGCGCGTACCACTCGGCCGCGGTGCTCGTGCCGGACGCCCTCGGCGTGCTCGACCACGTCGAGATCGGCCGCTCATGACGGCGATGAACACGAGGACCCCGGCCCGGCCGCTCACCGACGTCCTCGCGTGGAGCAAGGGCCTGGTCGACCCGGCGCTGCGCACGGCGGCCGAGCGGCTGCCCGAGGTGATGCGGCGGATCGCCGGCTACCACCTCGGCTGGTGGGACGCGCACGGCACACCGTCCACAGCGGACGGTGGCAAGGCGTTGCGGCCGGCGCTGGTCCTGCTGTGCGCGGAAGCGGCGGGCGGCGACCCGGCGGACGCGGTGCCGGCGGCGGTCGCGGTCGAGCTGGTGCACAACTTTTCGTTGCTGCACGACGACGTGATGGACGGCGACACGACCCGGCGTCATCGAGCGACGGCGTGGACGGTGTTCGGCACGGGCCCGGCGGTCCTGGCCGGGGACGCCCTGCTGAGCCTGGCGTTCGAAGAGCTGACCACGGAAGGCGCGAAGGTGCTGTCGGGGGCGGTGCTGGCGTTGCTCGAGGGGCAGGCGGCGGACCTGGACTTCGAGCAGCGCGACGACGTGACGCCGGGCGAGTGCGTCCGCATGGCGGAGGGCAAGACGGCGGCGCTGCTGGGCGCGTCGTGCGTGCTGGGCGCGGCGTCGGGACACCGGGACACGGACCGCTTCGGCGCGTTCGGCCGGGCGGTCGGGCTGGCGTTCCAGCACATCGACGACCTGCTCGGCATCTGGGGCGACCCGGCGGTCACGGGCAAGCCGGTGTATTCGGACCTCCAGAACCGCAAGAAGTCGCTCCCGGTGGTGACGGCGCTGTGTTCAGGCACGGCGGCGGGGGCCGAGCTGGCGGCGCTTTACCGGCGAAGGGAGCCGTTGGACGGGGGTGAGCTGGCCCGCGCGGCCGAGCTGGTCGAGGCCGCCGGGGGCCGCCAGTGGAGCCAGGCCCAGGCTGACGCGCTGCTGGCCAAGGGGATGCGCGAGCTGGCGGCGGTGAATCCCGTGCCGCGCGCGGGTGCGGAACTGGCGGCCATGGCCCGCACGGTCACCACCCGGACGCACTGAAGCCCTGCCCCTCACCCACGCGAGCGCGCCAACTGGCGGCCGCGGCCCGAAGCGGCTACTTGCCGGGGCGAGTCAAGCCGTCCTTGTCCGCGCCCAGCGCCAGTACGTTCTTGTCCGTGTCCTGAAGAGCCTTCGTGACCTGCGCGGACGCCTCCGCTGTCGACAAGTCGACCAGGCGGATCGGGGCGTCCAACTTGATGAGCGTCGGGATGTATTCCGCCTTGTCGACCTTCCAGCCGTCGCCGTCGCGGATGAAGCGGAAGCGGGCCGCCGTGCCTTCCTCCGTGTCGCCTCGGGGTTCCGAATGCCGCGCGATGCTGTTGCCGAGCCCGTACGCCACCCACTTGCCGCCGAGCTTCTCGAACGGCTGGACCACGTGCGCGTGGTGGCCGATGATCAGGTCCACGTCGTCCGAGGCCAGGATTTTCTTGGCCTGCGAGCGCTGCTCGGCCGTCGGGTCGTGCTGGTACTCGACGCCCCAGTGCAGGCTCGCGATCACGACCTGCGCCCCAGCCTGCTTCGCCTTGCGCGCCGCCGCCAGGACGTCGTCGACGTCGATCTGGTTGGCCAGCCACGGCTTCCCGGCCGGCACCTTGATGCCGTTGAACCCGAAGCTGTAGGACACCTGCGCGACCTTGACACCGTGCACGTCGAGGATCAGCGGCTTCGCGGCTTCCGTCGCCGAGCGCGCCGAGCCCGTGTGCTTGATCCCGGTCTCGTCGAGCTTGTCGAGCGTCCGCTTCACGCCGTCGGAGCCCTGGTCGATCGTGTGGTTGGACGACGTCGAGCACGTGTCGTAGCCGGTGTCCTTGAGCGCGTCGGCGATCTCCGGCGGCGCGCTGAACGACGGGTAGCCGCTGTACGGGCCACCTTCCGGCGCGAGCGGCGTCTCGAGGTGGCAGATCCCGAGGTCGGCGCCGGAGATCAGCGGCTTGACCCCGGCCAGCAGGGGCCGGTAGTCGATCTTGCCGCCGCCGTCGGCCTCGGCCTGCTCGGTCAGCACCGGGTGGATCAGGACGTCCCCGGTCGCGACCACGCTGAACGACCCTTCGGGCGCGGCGCTCGACGGAGCGGACTCCGGGAACGGCGTCGGCGCCGGGCCGGACTGCGGCGGGCTGCTGCACGCGGCCGCCAGGAGGGCGACTCCGGCGAGCGCGGCGACGCGGTGCTTCGTCATCGGGCCATCCTGCCAGCCGGGCGAATCCGGCAGAGAGGGCAGTCCGGTCACCCCCAACTTCCACCACAGTCGACAACACCGATCAGAACATTCCCACAGGACAAAACCGGACAACGCGCAGGACAGCGCGGAAAAAATACGATAAATGGCGGCCACTCGTGCCACGATGCAACTACACAGAGTAGGTCTCGCTCCGCTAACTGCGGCTTGACGCTCCACGAACGGGTGTTTTGTAATACGAGTCACTCAGCGGCGCTCTCGCGCGCCACTCGACCCCCGGCCTCCTTGGGAGCAACGATGTCCCCACACCCGCACAGGCTGCGTGCCTGGAGCGCTGTTGGTTGTTGTTTGATTTCCGGTGTCCTGATGGCTTCGTGTTCCTCGGGCAAGGACACCGCGGCACCGCAGCAGCAGGCGCCCGCGAACGGCAAGATCACCCTCTACTACCTGCAGAAACAGGGTGACCAGCAGTACTTCGTCGAGCAGGCGCAGGGGGCGCAGGAGAAGGCGAAGGAGCTCGGCGTCGAGCTGCAAGGTCGTCAACCTCGGCCAGGACGCCAACAAGGCGATCACCGAACTCGACGCGGCGGTCGCGCAGGGCGCCAACGGCGTCGCCATCGTCGTGCCGGACCAGGCCATCGGCCCGCAGGTGATCGACAAGGCCAAGAGCGCGGGCATCCCGCTCATCGCCTCCGACGACGTCATCAAGGACGGCACCGGCGCGAAGGCCCCGTTCGTCGGCTTCAACGGCAGCCAGATGGGCGACTCGGTCGGCACCGAGGCCGGGAAGCTGTTCAAGGCCGCGGGCTGGACCGCCGCCGACACGAAGATCATCAGCGCCTACAAGCAGGACCTGACCGTCTGCACCGACCGCGTCACCGCCGCGAAGTCGGCATTCGCCAAGGCCGCGGGCGCGGACGTCCAGGTCATCGACGTCGGCACCGACAACTCCCCCGTCGACGCGCAGAACCGCTCCGGCGCCGTGATCGGCTCCAACCCGGGCGTCAAGCACTGGGTGGTCTGGGGCTGCAACGACGAGAACGAGACCGGTGTCGTGACCGCGCTGGCCAACTCCGGCGTGGCGGCGAACAACATCATCGGCGTCGGGCTCGGCGCGTACCTCGACTGCAAGGACTGGGCCGCGGGCAAGGACACCGGCAACAAGGCCGCGCTCTACATCTCCGGCGCCGAGGTCGGCCGCTCGGCGATCCAGGTGCTCGTCGACAAGGTGAAGAACGGCAAGGAGCTGCCCGCGGAGACGATCGCGAAGACGACGATCGTCAACAAGGACAACTACAAGCAGGCCGGCGTCAACTGCACCTGACCGACCCCCTCGTGAGTGTTTAGGGCGGTTCTAACCGCCCTAAACACTCACGACCGCCGTACGGAAGGCGACCATGTCCAGCTCTCCTCCCGCGCTCGCCGTCGAGGGCATCGGCAAGCGCTTCTCCGGTGTCACCGCCCTCGACGACGTCTCGCTGGAGTTCCGCTCCGGCGAGGTGCTCGCGCTGATGGGCGAGAACGGCGCCGGGAAGTCGACGCTGCTGCGCGTACTCTCCGGCGACCAGGGCCCCGACGACGGGCGGCTCCTGCTCGACGGCACCGAGGTCGCGTTCGACACCCCGCGCGCGGCGATGGCCGCCGGGGTGCGCGTGATCTACCAGGAACCGGAGATCATCCCGCACGTTTCGGTGGCGGAGAACGTCTTCGTCGGCGAACTCCCCGCGAAGGCGCGCGTGTTCAGCCGCCGCACGCTCATGAAGGCGACGCACGACGCGCTCGTCGAGTACGGCTTCGAGGGCGTCCTCAACCCGGCGACGCTCGGGGTCGCCCTCTCGCCCGCGCAGCGCCAGCTCGTCGAGATCCTGCGCGTCCTCACCGCGGCGACGCCGCCGAAGGTGATCGCGTTCGACGAGCCGACGTCGTCGCTGTCGGAGCACGAGGTCGAGGCGTTGTTCCGGCTGATCGGGCGGCTGCGCGACAGCGGTGTCGCGGTCGTCTACGTCTCGCACCGGATGAAGGAGATCTTCCAGCTCGCCGACCGCGTCGCCGTGTTGCGCGACGGCAAGCTCGTCGGCGTCCAGCAGGTCGCGGAGACCGACGAGCCCGGCTTGGTGCGGATGATGATCGGCCGCGACCTCTCGGCGCTGGAGCGTCGCGTCACCCAGGACACCGGCGACGTCGTGCTGAAGCTCGACGACGTCACCACCGACGACGTCACCGGCATCTCCCTGCAGGTCCGCGCGGGCGAGGTCGTCTGCCTCGCCGGGCTGGTCGGCGCCGGACGCTCGGAGCTGGCCCGCGCGATCGTCGGCGACCTGCCGATCCGGTCCGGGACCGTCACGCTCGACGGGAAGCGGCTTCGCGCGCACAACCCCGGTGACGCCGTGAAGGCAGGCATCGGCTTCGCGCCCGAAGAACGCAAGACGGACGCGTTGCTCATGCAGCGGTCCGTACGCGACAACGTCTCCATCGCCGTCCTCGACCGGCTTCGCCGCTTCCGCGTGGTGAAGCGGGCGAAGGAACGCGCGCTCGTCGAGGAGTACGTACGCGAGCTTCGCGTGCGGACCCCGTCGATGGAGCAGGAAGTCCGCAAGCTCTCCGGCGGCAACCAGCAGAAGGCCGTCCTCGCGCGCTGGCTCGCGCGGCGGCCGAAGCTGCTGATCCTCGACGAGCCGACGCGCGGGGTCGACGTCGGCGCGAAGGCCGAGATCTACCGGATCATCGACGGCCTCGCCGCCGAGGGCATCGCGCTGCTGGTCATCTCCTCCGACCTGCCCGAGGTGCTGACGCTCGCCGACCGCATCCTCGTGATGCGCGCCGGGCGCCTGGCCGGGGAGATCGGCCGCGAAGAAGCGACCGAGGAAGCCGTGCTGACCCTCGCCATCCCCGAAACCGAACCAGCCGTGGAAGAAGCCCAGGAGATCGGCGCATGAGCACCCCCACGAAGGAAACGTCGGCCCCCGCCGCCCCCGCGCAACCGAGCGCCGCGCGCCGGGTCTTGACCGGCATCGGCGTGCAGAACTCCAGCCTGATCATCACGCTGATCGCGCTGGTGATCCTGCTGAGCGTGCTGAACGAGAACTTCTTCCGCACCAACAACCTGCTGCTGATCGGCAGCGCGATCACCATCATGGGGCTGCTCGCCCTGGTCCAGACGCTGGTGATCATCCTGGGTGCGCTGGACATCTCGGTCGGCTCGATGGCCGGGCTCGCCTCGGTCGTCTCGGCGATGGTGTTCACCTCGACCGGCAACGCCGAGGTCGGCATCCTCGCCGCGGTCGGCATCGGCATCCTGTGCGGCCTGGTCAACGGAATGATCATCATCTTCGGCCGGGTCAACCCGGTCGTCGCGACGCTGGCGATGCTCGCCACCTACAAGGGCATCGCGCAGGTGATCTCGGACGGCAAGTCGCAGGGCTACACCGGCGGCGACGACCTGTTCATCTTCCTGGCCAAGGGATCCGTGCTGGGACTGCCGTCGCTGGTGTGGGTGTTCCTGATCGTCGCGGCGCTGCTGCACTTCCTGCTCAAGTACACCGACATCGGCCGCAACGTCTACGCCATCGGCGGCAACGACACCGCGGCGCGGCTGGCCGGCATCAACATCAACCGGTACATCATCGGCGTCTACGCCCTCGCCGGCGTGGTCGCGGCGGTCGCCGGCGTGCTGATCACCGCGCGCACCGGCTCCGGCCAGCCCGTGTCCGGGTCCGAGGGCCTGGAGCTGCAGGCCGTCACCGGCGCCGCGCTCGGCGGCACGATGCTCAAGGGCGGCCGCGGGTCGATCATTTCGACGGTGCTCGCGGTGGTCATCCTGGGCGTGCTCGACAACGGCATGTCGGGGCTGGGCATCAACCCGTTCTGGCAGAACGTCGCCCACGGCGCGCTGCTGGTGATCGCGGTCGTGCTGCAGCAGCTGCGCAGCGGGGAGCGTCGCGTCGGCCTGCCCGAGTAGCGGTGGGCGCGCCGCGGAACCTCCACGCCCGGATCGTGGACGAACTGGGCAGGCTCATCGTCGAAGGCGTTCTCGGGGACGGGCAGCCGCTCGTCCCCGAGGAGCTCGGCCGCCGATTTTCCGCGTCCCGGACGGTGGTCCGCGAGGCGCTGCGGGTGCTGGAGTCCAAGGGCATGGTCACCGCGCGGCCGCGGGTCGGCACGTGGACATTGCCGCCCGACGCGTGGGACGCGATCGACCCGGACGTCATCGCCTGGCGCGTCAACGGTCCCGACCGGCCCCGCCACCTGCGTGAGCTGGCGGAATTGCGGCTGGCGATCGAGCCGCAGGCGGCGCGGATGGCGGCACAGCACCGGCGTCCGGACGAGCTGTCCGCGATGGCGGCGGCCTACGAACTGATGGCCGACGCGGTCGAACGGGCCGACGCGGAAGCGTTCCGGGCCGCCGATTCGCGCTTCCACGCGGCGCTGATCCGCGCGTCCGGCAACCCGTTGATCGCGCAGCTGCAGGTCCCGGTCGTCGCGGCACTGACCGCGCACGGCGAACCGCCGGAGCTGGTCGCGCATTCCCGCGTGCTCACGCTCGTGCTCGCGAAGAACGCCGACGGCGCCGAGTCGGCCGCGCGCCGGTTGCTGGAAACCCTTGCGCCGTACCGCTCACCGGCACCTTGACACGCCCACCGGGAAGCGCTTCACTCGCTCCGAATGACCGCCGCCATGACGTGCTGAGGAGGACGCTTCCATGCGTTTCCCGGGTATTCGTGGCTTCGGCGTGCTCGCGGCCGCGGCCGTGGCGGGCAGTCTGCTGACGGCGCCGGTCGCTTCGGCGGCCGCTTCCTGCGCCGTTTCGGACGAAATGGTCGCCGCGGGCAACTACTGGGCCGCGAACGGGACGAACCCCGACCCCGCCGACTGGCAGAACGCGACGTTCCACGTCGGCAACCTGGCACTGGTCCGGACCACCGGCCAGTCCAACCACAAGACGTACCCGTGGGCGCAGGCCAACGGCTACCAGCTGCCGTCCGACCCGGACCGGCCGTTCTTCCCGGACGACCAGGCGGCGGGCGAGGCGTACCTGGACCTGTACACGTACTTCCACCCGGAGATCCCCCTGGATTCGATCCGCACCCGGATCCAGGCCGAAGTGGCGTCCGTGCAGGCGGGGCACCGCGACTACTGGAACTACGTCGACGCGCTGAACATGGCGATGCCGTCGTTCGCCCGGATGAGCCTGATCGACCACGATCCGTCCTATTTGGACGCAATGGACCAGCTGTTCGCCGCCGCCGAGCACAAGCTGTTCAACGAGTTCACCGGCCTCTGGTACCGCGACGAGCGGTTCAAGGGCTCGGCCGTGTTCTGGTCCCGCGGCAACGGCTGGGCCCTCGCCGCCCTGGCGAAGGTGCTGCAGGTCCTCCCGACGGACGACCCGAGGCGGCCGGAGTACCTGCGGGTGTTCAAGAAGATGGCGTTCTCGTTGTCCTTGCTGCAGCGGCGTGACGGCTTCTGGAACTCCGGTCTGCTGAACCCGTGGGACCACCGCGGCCCGGAGTCGAGCGGCACGGCGCTGTTCACGTTCGGCATCGGCTGGGGCGTCAACGCGGGCATCTTGGACGCCGCCCGCTACCGCCCGGTGGTCGACAAGGCGTGGACGGCGCTGTCGACGAAGGCGTTGCAGGCCGACGGCAAGGTGGGCTACGTCCAGCCGGTCGGTGACCGCCCGGCAACGGCCCACCCGACCGACACGGCGGCGTACGGCGTGGGCGCGTTCCTGCTGGCGGGCCAGGAAGTGGCCAAGCTCCAAGGCTGCTCAGCCGAGTAGGCCCCAAGCGCCCCAATGTGGCGTTGGTTGCGTCCAACGCACCCAATGTGGCGTTCGGTGCGTCCAACGCACCGAACGCCACATTGGGGCGCTTCAGGCCAGGCAGTCGCCCGGGTCGCCGCGCGTCAAGGCCGGGTCGGACTGGGGGAACGTGCGCGCTACGCCCGGGCCCGAAGAGCGGGACTCGAAACGGACCGTCACGCGGCCGTGGCCCGCGCCCTGGACCCAGCCCGTTCCGTAGTCGGCGTGGACGACGTCGTCGCCCTGGCGCCACTCCGAAGGCGGGGCGACCGGCGCCGGAGCGGCCACCACCGTCGACGTCGAGGGAGCCGCGGGCGCCGCCACCGTGAACAGCGCGTCCTGGTGCGGCACCGACAGGCCGCTGAACGCCACGCCCGCGAGGCGGATCCCGCCGAACTCCGCCGGGTCCAGCAGCAGCCGCTCGGCCACCGCCGACAGCTCCGCCAGGTCGTCCGTCGGGGCCGAGATCGTCTCCGACCGCGTCACCGTGTGCATGTCCGTGTGGCGCAGCTTGACCACCACCGTCCGTGCCACCCGCTCGGCCTTCACCAGCCGTTTGTGCGCGCCCACCGCGATCCGGCGGACCTCCGCGCGCAGCGTGGCCAGGTCGATGATGTCCGTGTCGAACGTCGTCTCCGCGCTGACCTGCTTGGTCTCGCCGCGGTCGGCGACCGGGCGGTCGTCGAACCCCGTCGCCAGACGACGCAGGTCGCGGCCCACCACGCCACCCAGCGTCGCCACGGCGTCCTGTTCGGACAGTGCCGCCAGCTGCCCGAGCGTCTGGACGCCGATGAACCGCAGCTTCCCCTCGGCGACCGGCCCGATCCCCCACAGCGCGCGCACCGGCAGCGGCGCGAGGAACTCGCGTTCGGTGCCCTGCGGCACGACGAGCAGCCCGTCCGGTTTGGCCTCGTCCGACGCGATCTTCGCGATCTGCTTGCCGTTGCCCGCGCCGATCGACGCCACCAGCCCCGTCTCGGCGCGGATCCGCGCGCGCAACGACGCGCAAAACGACGTCACCTCTTCAAGAGAAGCGCCGACGAGCGACGGCGGTTCGGCGAACGCTTCGTCGAGCGAGATCTTCTCCAGCACCGGCGCCACCGCCGTGACGACGGCGAAGACCTCCTGGCTCAGCCGCTCGTAGACGCGGAACCGCGGCGGCACGATCACGCCGTTCGCCGGCAGCAACCGCCGCGCCTGCGCCATCGGCATCGCCGACCGGATGCCGAACACGCGCGACTCGTAGCTCGCGCCCGCGACGACGCCCCGCGGCCCGGTGCCGCCGACGAGCACCGGCCGCCCGGCCAGCGTCGGGCGGGTGAGCTGCTCGGCCGACGCGTAGAAGGCGTCCAGGTCGAGGTGGATCACCCAGCGGGCCACGTCAGTCCCCGCCGGTGGCGTCCAGCAGCTGGTGCAACGCCTTCGTGTAGCTCTCGAACGCGGCCCGGCCGCGCGCGGTCAGCCGGACCAGCGTGACCGGCGTGCGGTGCTCGTAGGCCTTGGTGATCTCGACGTACTCGGCGTCCTCGAGCTTGCGCAGGTGCGTCGACAGGTTGCCCGCCGTCATGTCCAGCAGCTGCTGCAGCCGCGGGAACGTGATCTGGTCGCCCGCGCGCAGCCCGGCGAGCGCGACCGTGACCCGCAACCGCGCCTGGGCGTGGATGACCGGGTCGAGCTGGGGCAGTTCGCTCATCGGCGGCCGGACTTTTCGCGCACGAAGTAGACGATCGAGCCGAGGAGGAACCCGCCGCCACCGCAGACGGTGAGCACGAGGAAGTTCGCCGGGTACCCGACCCACACGCTGAGCGCGGCCGACACGATCATCCACGCGCCGAGGCCGTACATCAGCTTGTCCTGCCAGACCATCCCGCCCGCGAGGTACATGACGCCGGTGAACAGCAGCCACGTGCCGGTCCACAGCAGCGACACCTGGTCGGAGGCCAGCGCCTGGAACTGCGTGATCCGGATGTCGACGGCCATCAGGCCGATCGCGCCGAGCGCCCAGCCGTAGCCGTACATCGCGCCGACCGTGCGGGACGGCCCGCGGATCCCGCGGCCGGTGCGGATGCCGGTGTAGGTCGTGTACGCCATGGCGCCGAGGAACAGGACCGGGACGACGACGCCGCCGGCGACCCAGCCGGGCACGCCCACGCCGGGCAACGTCGTCACGTAGGTGAAGCCCCAGCCGACCAGCCAGGCGAGCGCCCAGGCGAGGAGCATCCGCGCCGGGCCGCCGCCGAGTTCGCGGCGCATCCGCCGGTTCTGCCGGGCGATCAGGTCCAGTGACTCCTCGGCCGACATCGGCTCGTCATCCACCTGATCGCCCTCCTCCCGTCCGCTGCACGGAAGCTAACACGCTCCTACAGCCGTGCCGTGTCCAGCCGGAACCGGCGCAGGACGACCAGTGCGGGCACGACCAGCCAGCCCGCCAGCACGACCGCCGCGACCCAGGTCCCGGAGGCGTGCGTGAGCGGGTCGAGGCCGACGCGGCGCAGCCAGTAGGTGGGCACGAAGTGCGCGACCGTCGCCATCCAGCCCGGCAGGATCTCCAGCGGGATCCACAGCCCGCCGAGCATGCCGAGCGGCATCATCAGGGCGCCGGTGACCGCGCCGACGGTGTCGCCCTTGCCGAACAGCCCGATCGCCAGGCCGAGGACCGCGAACGGCAGCGTGGCCACCCACAGGAGCACGAGCTGGCGCCCCCACTCGGCCATCGTGAGCGGCTCGCCGCGCAGGAAGCCGACGAGGAAGATCGCCACCAGCACCGGCAGCGCGACGGCCATCGCCGACGCGACCTTGACGGCCAGGTAACCGCCACCGCGCATCGGCGTCAGGCGGAGCTGGCGCTGCCAGCCGTCGGTGCGTTCCTGCGCCACCCGGGTGCCGGTGAACAGCGCGCCGCCGCTGGCGCCGTAGGCGGCCATCCCGATCATCGTCTGGGTGCTCGAGCGCAGGCCGTTGTCCAGGACGACGTCGCCGAAGATCGAGCCGAACAGCAGGTACATCGCCACCGGCATGCCGATGGTGAAGATCGTGAACTGCGGGCTGCGGACGATCCGCTTGATCTCGAGGCTCAGGTAGGTCGGGTTCACGCGGCGGCCTCCTCGGCGGTCAGCGCCAGGAAGGCCTCTTCGAGGCCGAGCGCGGTGATTTCGATGTCGGCCGCGTCCGGGTGCGCGGTCAGCAGCGCGCGGATCGCGGCGTCGGAGTCGGCGCAGGCCAGCTCGGCCCGCCCGGCACGCACCTGCGCGCTCGTGACCCCGGGCAGCAGGGCCAGTTCGGTTTCGGTCGCGCCGGGCACGACGGCCTTGAGCACCCGCCCGGACACCGCGGCCCGGACCTCGGCGACCGGGCCGTCGGCGACGACGGTGCCGTGCCGCATCAGCACGACGCGGTCGGCGTAGTCCTCGGCCTCGGCGAGGTAGTGCGTCGCGAACAGGACGGTCCGGCCGGTGGCGGCGAACTCGCGGATGGCGGCCCAGAACGCCCGCCTGCCGTCGACGTCCATCGCCGCGGTGGGCTCGTCCAGCACCAGCAGCTGGGGATCGCCCGCCAGGGCGAGCGCGAACCGGACGCGCTGCCGTTCGCCGCCGGAAAGCTTGCCGCAGCGGCGTTTCACGAGGTGCCCGAGCCCCGCGCGGGCGATCACCTCGGCGGCGGGCAGCGGGTTCGCGTGCGTCGAGACGACCAGGCCGACGATCTCGCCGACCGTGACGTCCGGCAGCAGCGCGCCGTTCTGCATCATCGCGCCGACGAGCCCCCGGTCGACGGCTTCGCGCGGGCTGCCGCCGGCGACGGCGACCTCCCCCGCGTCCGGCGCGGTCAGGCCCAGCAGCATGTCGACGGTGGTCGACTTGCCCGCGCCGTTCGGCCCGAGCAGCGCGACGACCTCGCCCCGCGCGACCTCGACCGAGACCCCCGACACGGCCGTGACCCGGCCGAACCGCTTGGTCAGGCCGCGCAGCGCGAACGCCGGTCCCCCAGTCATGGCGTTCTCCCTTCGTGAACTTTGAAACGCAAACTCGACTCGCACTTTGTAACACAAAGTCGACGTGAGTTCAAAGCACGCGGCGTCGGAGAGCACCCGAGCGCCCCAAGGCGGCCTTGGTTGCGTCTCACGCACCGAAGGCCGCCTTGGTTGCGTCTCACGCACCGAAGGCCACATTGGGGCGCTTGAGGTGACCACGCGAAAACGGGGTGCCGGGCGCAGTGCCCGACACCCCGTCAATCGGGGGTTCAGCCGGTGAACCGTCCGGCGACGAGCCCGGTGTCGGCGCGCGCGGCGGCCGCCGTCGGCGCGGGCGGCGTCGGCTGCGGCAGCGGGGCGCACTCGACGTCGGCCGTGCGGCCCGGCTTGCGGGCCGGGAGCGCGCCCGTCGCCAGGTAGTCGGCGATCTTCGTGTCGACGCACGCGTTTCCGCGCGGGGTGATCGCGTGGCTCGTGCCGCCCGGTTCCGCGATCAGCGACGCACCCGGGAAGCGGCTGCGGACCTCGAGGCTGCCCTCGTACGGCGTCGCCGCGTCGAGCGTCTCGTCGATCATCAGCACGCTCTGCACGCCACTGCCGTCGATCTTCGTCGGCTTGCCCGGCTTCGCGGGCCAGTACAGGCAGGGCGCGTTGAACCACGCGTTCTGCCAGGTGAAGTACGGCGCCTTGGCGAAGGTCTTCCAGTTGTCGCGCTTCCACTGGTTCCAGCTCCGCGGCCACTGGACGTCGGTGCACTGCACGGCGAGGTACACCGCGTAGCCGTTGTCGTCGCCGCGGCCGCCGAAGGCCTCGAAGAGCGACTTCCAGTTCTGCCAGTCACCCTGGTTGACGAACCGCGAAAGCGCGTCGCCGAGCAGCGTCCACCGCAGCTGGTAGTACGACGCCTGCTGGATGACGTCGAGGATCTCGTCCGGGCCGATCACCCCGCCGGCGGGGGTGAAGGACGTCTTGAGCAGCTGCTCGTCGACCACGTGCCGGACCGCGGACTGCGTCTTGCCGAGGTGGTAGACGTCGTCGTGCTGGGCGAGCCAGCCGAACCAGATGAGGATGTTCTTGTCGAAGGCGACGTCCTGGTTGAGGTTGTCGCCGTACCAGACACCACGCGGGTCGACCGTCGAGTCGAGCACCATCCGCCGCACGTTCCGCGGGTAGAGGGAGCCGTAGACCTGGCCGAGGTAGGTGCCGTAGGAGTAGCCGTAGAAGTTGAGCTGCCGCTGGCCGAGCGCCTGGCGGATCGAGTCCATGTCCTTGACCGTGTCGGTCGTCTTCATGTTCTCGAGCAGGGCCTTCGGGTTGTTCTTCGCGCATGCTTCGGCGTAACCCTTGGCCCGGTTGAGCCAGGTTCGCTCCAGCTGCGGGGTGAACGGCACGTACTCCGGCCGGTCGTAGTCCATGTAGTCCGGGTCGCAGCTGAGCGCGGGCTTGCTGGCGCCGACACCGCGCGGGTCGAAACCGACCCAGTCGTAGGCGTCACCGGCGTGGTTCGGCACGCGGGAGCCGCGGGTGGCCAGCAGCAGGCCGGAACCGCCCGGGCCGCCGGGGTTGGTCAGCATGACGCCCTGGTACTGCGCGTCGGCGACCTTGTGCTTGACGCGGCTGACGGCGAGCTGGACCTGCGCGCCATCGGGCTTCGCGTAGTCGAGCGGCACCCCGAGGTACCCGCATTCGGCACCGGCGCCGGCGAGCGTGGGATCGGTGCAGGGGCCCCAAGCGATCGTCGCCGGTCCTTCGGCGGGCGCCGCGGTGGCGGCCGGCGCGGTCACGAGCGCGGCCGCCACCGAAGCGGCGGCCAGCGCGCCGATCAAGGCACGTCTCACGGTTTTCTCCCTCTTTTCGCTCCGAAGAAAGCGGGTGAACCCTAGACCCGCGCCGGGCGCGCCGGGACGGCAAATGGTGGTGGCGGCGCGAATGCCCTACGAAAGGGGGAAATCGGGTGGCGCGGGACATCCGGGATCCCGTACGGTCCGGTCATGATCTTCTTCATCCGGCTCCGCTCCGCCTGAGACGGCGTGACCGCCGGGCTCCCCGCGTACCGGGTGAGCCCCTGATCTGCGCGCCGTCGTTCTTCCTTTCGTTCGAAGGAGCGTCATGCTGCGCAAGCACATCGTCATGGTCGGCTGCACCGCGCCGAGCCACGTCTACCCGTCGCTGGGCGTGATCCGCGAGCTGGTGCGCCGCGGGCACCGGGTGTCCTACGTCGTCGGTTCGCCGCTGGCGTCGCTGGTTTCCCCGACGGGCGCCGACGTCGTCGAGCACCCGACGATCTTCCCGCTGAGCGAGGCGGCGGTCTGGCCGGACGACCCGGCCGACGCGATGCGGGTGTTCTTGGACGAGGCGATCGCGATCCACCCGGCGTTGACGGCCCGGTTCGACACCGACCGGCCCGACCTGCTGCTGTACGACATCGGCGGGCTGGGCGCGCCGCTGCTGGGCGAGCGGTACGGCGTCCCGGCGGTCCAGCTGTCGCCGACGCTGGTGGCCTGGGAGGGCTACGACGAGGACATGGCCGAGGTGATGGACCCGATCAAGACGTCACCGTCCGGAGTGGACTACGCGGCGACGTTCACCCGCTGGCTGGAGTCGAACGGCATCGTCGCCGACGCGTGGGAGTGGCTGAGCCGCCCGGCGCGGATCCTGTCGCTGATCCCGCGGGCGATGCAGCCGAACGCCGACCGGGTCGGTGCACACGTCCGGTTCGTGGGTCCGTGCCTGGATCCCTCGCGGTTGGCGGACCGGAGCTGGACACCGCCGGAGTCCGGGCGGCGGGTGCTGCTGGTGTCGTTCGGGACGGCTTTCACGGACCAGCTAGACGTATACCGGGCGTGCGTTTCGGCGTTCGCGTCGGATTGGCACGTGGTGATTTCGTTGGGGAAACATGTTTCCGCTGCTTCGCTGGGGCCGTTGCCCGATTCGGTGGAGGTGTACGAGTCGGTGCCGCAGCTGGCGGTGCTCGAGGCGGCGTCGGCATTCATCACGCACGCGGGCATGGGAGGGGCGACGGAGTCGTTGTGGTTCGGCGTCCCGACGGTGGCGATCCCCCAGGCGGCGGACCAGTTCGGCAACGCGGACCGGCTGGAAGCGCTCGGAGTGGGCCGTCATCTTCCGGCGGCGTCGGTGACGGAGTCTTCGCTGCGGGCGGCGGTCGAGGAGGTCGCGTCGCCGGCTTCGGTGGCGGCGCGGCTGGCCGAGCTGAAGGCTGAGGTTCGCAGTCACGGTGGCGTGTCCGCCGCGGCTGATGCCGTTGAGTCCTATTTGGAGTGACGGAGGGCGAAAACCCCGAGGCCGAGGAAGATCCCGAAGAGCACCACGAGAAGCAGCATCAGCCAGCTTCCCGCGGCGCCGGACGCGAAGTACACGACGATCAGGACGAGGAGCAGCCCGGCCTGGATGAAGTGGATCTTCGCGTTCCGGATGGCTTTCTCGGCCTCGGGGCTCTTCGCAGCAGGTTGCGGCGGGCTCGCGGCCGCCTGAGCGGTGGGCCGGGGTGGTCGCCCGGCGGGTGGGACTTCGCGAGCAGGCACAGAGGGATTCGGCGCCACTGCGGCTGCCGGTCGCTCATCAGCAGCGGGAACTTCGGCTACCGGCGGCACCTCGGCAACCACCTGCACTTCCGCCGTCCCGCCGGATTCGCCCGGCCCGGCCGCCTCCGCCACCCAGGCGGCCGCGGCTCCCGACACCGTCCGGCTGTCGTCCTCGACCAACCTCCGGATCTCCGCCGCGGTCCGCTCCCGCACCACGTCATTCCCCACCCGGTTCAGCCGCTTCAACCCCTCGAGCGCGCTCAACCGGTCGGCCGCGATCGGGCTCGACAGACCGTGTCCCAAGTACTCCGGCAACGTCCACCGCGGGTTCCTCGCCAGCACGATGCGTCCCTCCACATCGGACTGGTGCTTCGGCCGCTGGCGGGGCATCTCCGCCACCACCCGCTCGTGGACGTAGCTGTACAGCTCGTCCACCGTCACGTCGCCGTCGCCGTCGAGGTCCGCGCTTCCGTCTCGCAGGCCCGCCACCAGGTGCCTCGTGAACACCGAACGGGCCGCCGAGCCCACCACCGCGTCGCCTTCGAACGAATACTGCGTCGCGTCCGATGCCGTCAGCACCGCGCGGCCCCGGCCCTGGAACCGCTCCAGCGTGTGCACGTCCGTGCCCGCCTTCGCCAGCCTTCCCGCCGGGAACGCCCCGCTGTAGCAGCAGTCCAGCACCAGCACCTTCTGCCGCGACGCGCAGCCCGCCATCGCCCGGTCGACCAGCTCCGCCGCCAGTCCCGTGAACATCAGGCTGTCCCGGCGCGTGTTCGTCATCGCCAGGTACAGGCTCCCGTCGTCGTCCTTGACGCCGTGGCCGGTGAAGTACAGCAACGTCAGCTCGTCGCGACGGCGGCCGCGGTAGAACTCGCCGATCGCCTCCCCCACCACGTGGTGCGGCTGGTCGATCAGCGTCGTGACTTCGAAGCCCGCGATCGACGGGTCGCGCAGCACCGAAGCCAGCTCGCGCGCGTCCCCGCCGGGGGCGGTCAAGCGCTTCAACGCCGGGTCGGCGTACGTTTCGGTGGCGATCAGCAGCGCGTGCCGGCTAGGCATGGCGCCGGACGAAGGCGTCGATCAGCTGCTGCCGCTCCGCCGAGGACGCGCGCTCCAGCTCGACCGTGTCGCCGTCGATCGTCAGCTTGATCCTGTGCTTGCCCGACTGCCTGCCCAGCCAGTCCTTCAGCGTCTCCACCAGCCCCGGGAACACCCCGCCCGCCGCGCTGAACGCCACCATCAACGACCCGATCGTCACCGGGTCCGCGCCCTTCGCCCCTTCGGGCAGCTCACCCGCCGGGACGGCCGCCCGCACGTCGACGTCCAGCTCGCCCAGCTCGGCCCGCAGCCGCCGGGACAGCAGGTCCAGCTCCTCGGCGTCCGAGTCGTCCGCCGACAGGCTCAGCAACGCCCGGCGCGTGTCCGGTTCGGTCATGCGCGCCATGGTCCGCCCGGAGTGCCCGGGGGACAAGGGCCGATCGGGCAACGTCAGGCGCGGATCTCGTTGAGGTAGTTGTAGATCGTGTAGCGCGTGACGTCGAGGCGCCCGGCCAGGTGGTCGACCGCGTCCTTGATGAGGAAATAACCGGCTTCGTCGAGCTCCCGCACCACCGCCGCCTTGTGGCGCTTCTTCATCAGGTCCACCGGGATGCCCGCCTTCGCCACCGCCCGGTCGACCAGGAACCGCTGCAGGCTGTCGACGTCCGGTGGGAAAGTCTCCGGCTCGCCGTTGCCGCCGGGGGACGCACCCGTGTCGACGCTGTTGACGCACAGGCAGCCGACCGCGACGCCGTCGGCGTCGCGCAGGAACAGCGTCGACGAGCGGATCGGGCGGCCGTCCGGGCCGTGCGTGCGGTAGTTCGTCAGGTCCTGTGTCGTGCCGCGGCGGACCAGGCCGAGCAGCAGGTCCGTCATCGGCCCGCCGACGCTGCGGCCGGTCAGGTCGCCCGCGATGGCGATGATCGAGTCCGGCAGCCTGCTCAGGTCGTGCAGCAGCACCTCGTTGCCCGGCCCGAGCATCGCCGCCAGCCCCGGGATCGCCGGGACCAGCGCGGTCAGCACGTCGTGCGTCGTCGCCCCGGCCGCCGGGACGACCAGGGGCTCCCGCGGCGCGGTCAGGGTTTCCAGCGCCGAGCGCAGCAGGTCGGCCGCGGCCGCCGGGGTCGAGGCGTGCGGGGACAGCCGGACGTGCTCGGGCCGCACGGTCGCCGCGATCCCGGCGTTGGCCAGCGCCGCCCCGACCTGCTCGGCCGGGTGGCCGGGCAGGGTGAACGCCAGGATTCCGGCGCGGCGGTCGACCGCCGAGACGACTTCGGCGCCGCACGAGGCCAGGACCTCTTCGAACGACGCGAGCCGTTCGGCGATGCGGGCCGCGATCGCGCCGACCCCGGCGTCCTCGACCAGTTCGAGGGCCTCGGCGAACGCGCCGGACGTGATCGGGCTCAGGTTCGAGATCGACCACGCCTGCGCGGTGCCGTCCGGCGGGTGGATCTCGTCGTCGAACAGGCCCGGGTCGCGGGCGCCGGTCCAGCCCGACAGGATCGGGTCCATCCGGTCCAAAGCGCGGTCCGAAAGCACCGCGAAGCCGGTGCCCCAGCCCGCGCGCAGCCACTTCTGCCCGCCGACGACCAGGACGTCGGCGACCTCCCACGGCTCCTCGACGACGCCGAAGCCCTGGATGCCGTCGACGACCAGCAGCCGGTCGCCGACGACGTCGCGCAGCGCGGCGAGGTCGGCGCGGTAGCCGGTGCGGAAGTCGACCGCGCTGACGCTGACGGTCGTGATCTCCGGCGTCAGCGCTTCGGCGACGCGCTCAGGCGTGACATAACCGCTGGTCAGGCGACGCACGCGAAGCCGCCCGGCTTGCTCGGCCCGGGCCCACGGGTAGGTGTTGGCGGGGAACTCCGCCGCCGACACGAGCACCTCGCCGGAGCTGTGGAACGCGGCCTGGAACAAGCCGAGGCTCGTGTGCGGCAGCAGGACCGTGTGGTCGGTGTCCGAACCGGACAGCCGCGCGGCGGCGGCCTTGGCGCGGACCTCCTGCCGCATCAGCTTGTCCACAGTGGACGGACCGGAGGTGGTGGCCTGGTCGAGCAGGGCGGCCGTCGTGTCGAGCACCGCGTGCGACGGCGGCCCGAAGCGGGCGAAGTCGAGGTAGCCGGCGGGCTCGTCGAACTGGAGCAGGTACCGGGGCGAAATCCGCGTCACGCGAGGATCCTCGCCAGGAACTGCCGGGTCCGTTCGTGCTTCGGCGCACTCAGCACCTGCGACGGCGGCCCGGTCTCGACGACGGCGCCGTCGGCCAGGAACACCACTTCGTCGGCGGCCTCCGCGGCGAAGCTCATCTCGTGCGTCACGACGACCATCGTCATCCCCTCCCCCGCCAACGTACTCATCACTTCCAGGACCTCGCCGACCAGCTCCGGGTCCAGCGCGGACGTCGGTTCGTCGAACAGCATCAGCTTCGGCTTCATCGCCAGCGACCGCGCGATCGCGACGCGCTGCTGCTGCCCGCCGGACAGCTGCGCCGGGTAGGCGTCGGCGCGGTGCGCGAGCCCGACCCGGTCCAGCAGTTCGAGGCCCTGCTTGCGGGCGTCTTCGGCGCGCAGGCCGAGCACCCGGATCGGGCCCTCGACGACGTTCTCCAGCGCCGTCCGGTGCGCGAACAGGTTGAACCGCTGGAACACCATCCCGATGTCCCGGCGTTGGCGCGCCACGTCGCGTTCGCGCAGCTCGTACAGCTTGCCGCCGCGCTGCCGGAACCCGATCGGCTCGCCGTCGACCCAGATCTGCCCGGCGTCGATCGTCTCCAGGTGGTTGATGCAGCGCAGGAACGTGCTCTTCCCGGCGCCGGACGGCCCGAGCAGGCAGACGACCTGTCCCTTGTGGACGTCGAGGTCGATGCCGCCGAGGACTTCGGTGTGGCCGTAGGACTTCCGGACGCCGACGGCGCGCAGCAGTGGTTCAGACACGGGCACTCCTCACCAGCGGCACGCCGCGCAACGCCTTGCCCGCGCGAGCGAGCGGCCCGCGGTCCGCTTGACCGAACGCGCGTTCCAGGTAGTGCTGGCCGACCCCGGCGACGGTCACCACGACCATGTACCAGACGGCCGCGGCCAGCAGCGTCTCCATGACCAGCAGGTTGTTGGACGAGATGTTGTTGGCCGCGTGGATCAGCTCGGTCACGCCGATCACCGACGCCATCGACGTGCCCTTGAGCATGTTGATGAAGTCGTTGCCGGTCGGCGGGATGATCACGCGCATGGCCTGCGGCAGCACGACCCGGCGCAGCGTCGCCGCCGGGGTCATGCCGATCGACTTCGCCGCCTCGGTCTGCCCGTTGTCGACGCTGTTCAGCCCGGCCCGGACGATCTCGGCCATGTACGCGCTTTCGTTGAGCGCCAGGCCGAGGAACGCGGCGGTGAACGCGCTGATCAGCACGTTCGTCTGCTCGTGGACCAGGAACGGGATGTCGATCACCGGGAAGACGAGCGCCAGGTTGTACCAGAGCAGGATCTGCAGCAGCACCGGCAGCCCGCGGAAGATCCAGATGTACCCGGCGGCGAACCACCGGGCGACCGGGTTGGCGCTGCGCCGCAGCAGGGCGATGACGATGCCCAGCACGATCGCGACGGCCTGCGACAGCACCGCCAGGACGACCGTGTTGAGCAGGCCGGTCGCCATCACCCTGTAGAAGACGAAGTCCGGGACCTGGTCCCACGCGATCTGCGCGTTGCCGAGGGCGATGCCCAGCAGCACGAGCAGCGCGATGATGATCGCCGCGGCGACCCACCGGCCCCAGTGGCGGAGCCGGACGATGGGCAATGGCTCAGGAGCCGCCATTGATGGCAGCCTCCTTGATCGCGCCCTGCTCGACGCCCCAGGCCTGCAGGATCTTGCCGTAGGTGCCGTCGGCGATCAGGGCCTGCAGCGCCTTCCGCACGGAGTCGCGCAACGCCGTGTTGGCCTTGTTGACGCCGATGCCGTACGGGCCGCCGTCGATCGGCTCGCCCGGGACGACCTCGAAGAACTTGCCGTCACCGGCCGTGCGCGAGATGTAGACGGCGCTGGGGAGGTCGTTGAGGATCGCCTGGACGCGGCCGGTGCGCAGCTGGTTCTGGTTCTGGTTGTCGCTGTCGGTCGCGGTGACGGTGAGCGCGGGCTTGCCGGCCTGGGTGCACTTCGTGCTCTGCGCCTCGGCGAACTTCTGGTGGCTGGTGCCCTGCACGACGGCGACGTTCTTGCCGCACAGGGTGTCCGGGCCGGTGATGCCGTCCGGGTTGCCCTTGCGGATCATGATCGTGATGCCCGAGGTGAAGTAGTCGACGAAGTCGATCTGCGCCTGGCGGGCCTTGGTGTCGTTCATCCCGGCCATGGTCAGGTCGATGCGGCCGGACTGGAGGCTGGTGATCAGCGAGCCGAACGCCATGTCCTGATGGCTCACGGTGACGCCGAGCTTGGCGGCGATGGCCTTGGCGAGGTCGACCTCGTAGCCGATCGGCGTCTTGCCGTCGGCGGCGTAGAAGTTGTTGGGCGCGGACTGCAGGTTCGACGCCAGGTGCAGGCCCGCCTGCTTGACGGTGTCCGGCAGACCCGCGTTGAGCTGGGCGTCCTTCTGCACGCCCTGGACGATCGCGGCGGTGTCCGGGATGCCGGACGCGGGCGCGCCGGCGGCCTGCGACGTCCCGCCCGCGCCGTCCGGACCGCCACCACAAGCCGTCACGAGGACGGCAAGGCTCGCGAGCAACACCGCCTGCGCGGCACGGGAACGGGACATAACGGACCTCCACTGTTCGGCTGGCCGGAACGCTACAACTCGTTGTTGAAGAGGTCAACTGGCTGTTGAAGTTTTTGCCCACTGCTAGCTTCGCGGCATGAACCTGCGGATCGGCATCCTGGGCGCGGCCCGCATCGCTCCGGCCGCCCTGGTCAAGCCCGCCTCATCGCTGTCGACGGTCTCGGTCACGGCGGTCGCCGCCCGGTCTCTCGAGCGCGCGCAAGCGTTTGCCTCGCGGCATCGGATCCCGGCCGCGTACGGGTCCTACGAGGAGCTGCTGGCGGATCCGGACATCGACGCCGTGTACAACCCGCTGCCGAACGGCCTCCACGGCCGCTGGACCCGGGCGGCGCTGGAAGCGGGCAAGCACGTGCTGTGCGAGAAGCCGTTCACGGCGAACGCGGCGGAGGCCCGGGAGATCGCTTCGCTGGCTGAGACCTCGGGCCGCGTCGTGATGGAGGCGTTCCACTACCGCTACCACCCGCTGGCGCTGCGGGCCGAGGAGATCGTGGCGTCGGGCGAGCTGGGTTCTCTCGTCCGCGTCGAGACGGCGTTGTGCTTCCCGCTGCCGAAGTTCTCGGACATCCGCTACGACTACCGCCTGGCGGGCGGCGCGACGATGGACGCGGGCTGCTACGCGGTCCACATGGCCCGGGTGTTCGGCGGCGAGACGCCGTCGGTGGTCTCGGCGTCGGCGAAGCTGCGGTCACCCGGGATCGACCGGGCGATGACGGCGGAGCTGCGGTTTCCGTCCGGGCACACCGGGCGGGTGACGTGCTCGATGTGGTCGTCGTCGCTGCTGCGGATCAGCGCGAAGGTGGTGGGCTCGAAGGGGTCGTTGTCGGTGCTGAACCCGGTGATGCCCCAGGCGTACCACCGGTTTTCGGTGCGGGTCGGCGGGCACCGGCGCACGGAGAAGTTCCCGCGCCGGGCGTCGTACGACTACCAGCTGGACGCGTTCGCGGCGGCGGTGCTGGAGGGGGCACCGGTGAAGACGTCGGCGGCGGACGCGGTCGAGACGATGACGGTGATCGACGAGATCTACCGCGCGGCCGGGCTCCCGCTGCGCGAACCGAGCTGAGCCCGGACGTCGGCCAGGGCGAAGCCGAGCAGGTTGAGTCCTCGCCACGCACGCGGCTTACCGGCGCGCGGATCGTCGGCGGCGAGGCCGACTCCCCAGACGCGGTCCACCGGGCTGGCCTCCACGAGGACGCGCTGCCCCGTCCCGGCCAGGTAGCGGCCCAGCTCGGCGTGCTGCCCGAACTTGGCGGCGTTGCCCTCGACCACGATCTCGAAGCGGTGTGCGGTCCACGTGGCCTCGTCGAAGCCCCGCACCCGGCGGCCGAAGTCCTTGGCCTGCTTCGGGTGCCTGGCGGTGAGCACCTGCGCGGCCACCTCGTCGTCGCCGAAGAGCCGGGCCTTGCGCCACATCATGTAGTGCTCGGCGGTCGCGAACCGGACACCGTCGAGTTCGAACGGCGACGGCCACCACTGGCTGAAGCATCCCGAGCCCACCCCGCCCCCGCGGGGCGGCTGGTGGCCCCAGAAGTACACGTACTTGAACCGCTTCCCCGCGTCGAGGGCGCGGGTCAGCTCCTCGACACTGCGCGGGTGACCGGTCATGCCGCCAGTCTCACGCACGGACCGGCCGCCCCGCACCCGAAATAGCGGGCGAGGCGGCCGGTTCGCGAGCTACGCGGCCACGTAGTTGCCGCTCAGGATGAGCAGGACCTGGATCGTGATGCCGGTCCCGTAGTAGTCCGTCGCGTCCGGGGACCACGACGACACCGCCGTCCACAGCTTGTCCAGCCAGGCCTGGCTGCCCGGGTCCGTCATCGCCGCCACCGCGAACGGCGCCGTGAAGCACGGGTGCCGGCCACTCTCGGTCCGCGAGCCCGACAGCGAGTAGCCGCTCTGGATCTTGGCCGGGTCGCCGCCCGTGGCGGACTTGATCCACGTGTTCATCTTGCGGACCTGCGCCGCCGCCGCGCTGCCGGAGAACGAGATCGCGTCCGCGCCGAGGCGCCACGGGTCGCGGCAGGCGTTCCAGCTGTACTTGCCGTCGTAGGGGCCCTCGAGGAAGTCCGCCGGCGCCGGCTTCGGCGTCGTGTTCGTGCTCACCACGAAGTCCGGCAGGAGTCCGGTGTTCGGCGCGTACGACGACTGCAGCTGGCTCACCGCCGTCTCGGAGCGGGTGCGCACCGAGTCCCAGAAGCTGTCGCCGGTGGCCTTCGCGAACGCGCGCAGGTGACCCGGCATCCAGTCCGACGACCGGGAGCTGTTCCGGTACTCCGCGTCGTTGCCCCAGTCGCCGAGCAGCGTGAACTTCGTGCTGCCGTTGACCTCGCTCGCCTTGATCGCGTTGATGATCCGGACGGCTTCGGCCTTGTAGTTGACCGTTCCCGCGCTACCCCACTTCTTGTCCGCGATCAGCAGGCCGTAGGCGATTTCGAGGTCGCCGTCGGTGGCGGAGTCGCTGCCGTTGACGCTGCGGCAGTTCGAGTCCTGCTCAGCCGCGTGCAGGTCTCTGTTGTTGACCGACGGGTGCGCCTTCACGAACTTGAGGATCCCGTCGACGATCGAGCGCGCCTGCGGGTCCTTGTCCGCCATCATCGCCGAGATCGTCATGCCGTAGCCCTCGCCCTCGGCGACGAACGAGTGGTCGGCGTCCTTCGACAGCACGGCGTAGGTGCCGGAGCCGCACTTGGTCGTCAGGAAGTTCTGCTTCCAGAAGTCGTAGTACTTCTGCAGCGCGGCGTCCTGCGTGGCCTGCGAGACGGACGGCCGCAGGGTTCCCGGCACGTACGGCGTGCCCGCCGCGAACGCGGTCGTCGGCACGCTCAGCAGCCCGGCGGCGAGCGCGGCCGTGGCCACCACCGCCCGGAAGCTCTTCTTCATCGCTCCTCCGTAATGGACATCGTTGTCTGCGGCGACGGCGGTTCCGAGCCTGACAGACGGCCCGAGACCAGGTCAAGACTGTTAGGAAACTTTCCTTACTATGACGGTGAGTGGTCCCGCGCCCCGTTCCGCCACCCGGACGGACTAGCGTGGAGGCCATGAAGATCGACGACCGCGGCGACGACTTCCGCGCTTTCTGGACCGAACGGCGCCTGGCCACCCTCACCACGGTGCGCCCGGACGGCACGCCGCACGTCGTCGCGGTCGGGGTGACCGTGGACTTCGAGGCCGGGCTCGCGCGGGTGATCACCTTCGGCACGTCCGTCAAGGCCCGGCTGGTGCGGGCCGCGGGCGCCGAGGGCGTCCCGGTCGCCGTCTGCCAGCTGGAGGGCCCGAAGTGGTCCACTTTGGAGGGACGCGCGGTGCTGCGCGACGACCCGGACTCGGTGCGCGACGCGGAAAACCGCTACGCCGCCCGCTACCGGCAGCCCAAGCCGAACCCCCAGCGCGTGGTCCTGGAGATCGCCATCACCCGGGTGCTCGGCAACGCCTGACGCCGTCGTGAGTGGCAATTCGGGTTAGAACCCTAATCGCCACTCACGACGCGCGGGAGTGGACCAGGCTCGTGTACTCGGCCAACAGCGTCGCCAGCTCGGTGTGCTCGCCCGCCGACGCCAGTTGCTGGTGTCCCACCAGCATCGCCATCCCGAGCGACGTCAGCGTCCTGGCCAGTGCCCGGTCGCCGACGATGCCCTCGACCGCGCGGCCGACCGTCCGCAGCCGGGCCTGGTCGACGCGCTTCTGGGCCGCGCGCACGGTTTCGTCGTTCATCGCCCACGCCCGGATGGCCGCCTCGGCCTCGTGCGGCAGCCCGAGCGTCAGGTCCATCAGGGCCGCGAAGTCCGCCGCCGGGCCGCCGGTGCCGAAGTTCCGCTCGCGCAGGATCAGCACCTGCCGGTTCTCCCAGTGCTCCAGCAGCCCGTCGACGAACCCCGGCCAGCCGCCGAAGTGGTGGTAGAACGACCCGCTCGTGACGCCGAGGGCCCGGCACAACGCGCCGACGTTCAACCCGGTGAACCCGTGCTCCGCCAGCAGGTCCAGCGCGGCGTCGAAGTACGCGCGCCGGGTCGCCGCCGGCATCAGACGTTCCGGCTGCGGTCCCGCCAATACGGCTCGCGCAGAGACCGCTTGAGGATCTTGCCGGTCGCGTTGCGCGGCAACGCCTCCATGACGTCGATGCTGCGCGGGCACTTGTAGTGCGCCAGCCGTTCGCGGCAGAACTCGACGAGCTTGTCGGTGTCGAGCTGCTCGCCCGGCGCGGGCGCGACGACGGCCTTGACCTGCTCGCCCCACCGGTCGTCCGGTACGCCGATCACGGCCACCTCGGCGACGCCGGGGTACTCCGCGACCACGCGCTCCACCTCCGGCGAGTAGACGTTCTCGCCGCCGGTGATGATCATGTCCTTGACGCGGTCCTCGAGGAACAGGAACCCGCCGTCGTCGAGGCGCCCGACGTCGCCGGTGCGGACCCAGCCGTCCACGATGGTCTCCGCGGTCGCCTCGGGCTTGCCGAGGTAGCCCGCCATCCGCTGCTCGGTGCGGATCCAGACCTCGCCGACGGCGGTGTCCTCGAAGGTCACCGGGTCGGCGATCCGGATGTCCACTCCGGACAGTGCGGTGCCCGCCGAGGCGAGCCGTTCCGGGCGAGAGGTGTCGCGGTGCGCCTCCGGGGTCAGCGCGGTGACCGCGCCGGACAGCTCGGTCATGCCGTAGACCTGGGCGAAGCGGGTGTCCGGCCACGCGGCCAACGCGGTGCGCAGCAACGGAAGCGGCATCGGCGACGCGCCGTAGCAGAGGTACTTCAGCCGCGAGAACGCCTTCATCGCGGCCTCCCCGGCCTGCGCGATCCCGGCGACCACGGCGGGCACCAGGAACGCGTGCGTGATCCCGGCCTGCAGCGCGGCGAACAGCGAAGCCGCGTCGGGCTCGCGGGTGAGGTAGGACGGCTCGCCGTAGAGGAACCCGGAAACCGCGTAGCAGCTGCCGCCGACGTGGAACAGCGGCATCGCGACGAGGTTGACGTCGCCGGGGCCGATCGGGAACGCGGTGCCCGCGGCGAGGCCGTGCGCCAGGACGCTGTGGTGGGTCAGCACCGCGCCCTTCGGGAAGCCGGTGGTGCCGCTGGTGTACATGATCAGCACACCGTCGTCGGGGTCGAGGCCGGACTCGGTGTGCGGCGCGGCCGACGTCAGGAACGGCTCGTACTCGTCGTGCTCCCCGCCGACCACCACCACGCGCTCGAGGGCGGGCAGCCGGTCGCGGACGGCGTCGAGCGCGTCCCGCAGCTCGGCGCCGACGAAGACCACCTTCGCGCCCGAATCCTTGAGGACGTAGGCGAGTTCGTCGCCGGAGAGCCGCCAGTTGACCACGGCGTTGGCCGCGCCGACCCCGGCCGCCGCGAACGTCGTCTCCAGGCAGGCGGGGTGGTTCTTGTCGACGAACGCGACGCGGTCGCCCTTGCCGACCCCGGCCACCGAGAGGGCGCCCGCCAGCCGCCGGACCCGCTCGTCGAACTCGGCCCACGTCCACGACTGGTCCCCGAAGATGAGCGCCGTGTCCGCGGGCCGTTCCCGGGCCCAGTGCGCGAGGAGGTCGCCGAACAACCGGACCCGGGGGCGGGTGTCTTCGGGCATGGCGGGGTTCCCTTCGGGCCGGCGCTGGACCATAGACCGCTCTATGGTGCGCCGCGGTCCCCCAGCCGTCAATACCGGTGTTTTGGGCGATTTTTCCCGTTCTCGGGCAGTAGTGTGGCGAAATGCGACCCCTTCGATATTCGATCAACATCACGCTGGACGGGTGCTGTGACCCGCAGGCCGGGATCCCGAGCGAGGACCTGCACCGCTACCACCGGGAGAACCTCGAGCAGGCCGACGCGGTCCTCTACGGCCGGGTGCTCTACGAGATGATGGAAACGGCGTGGCGGCCGGTGGGCGGCAGACCCGAGTGGATGGAGCCCTTCGCCAGGGTGATCAGTGCGACCAAGAAGTACGTCGTGTCCAGCACCCTCGAGAGTGTCGACTGGAACGCCGAGCTGGTGCGCGGCGATCTGCGCGAAGCCGTCGAGGAACTCAAGCGGGAGCCGGGCGACGGGCTGCTCGTCTCCGGAGTGCGGCTGCCGCGCGCACTGGCCGAGCTGGACCTGATCGACGAGTACGAGTTCGCCGTGCACCCGGTCGTCGCGGGTCACGGGCCGACGGTGTTCGCGGGCCTGCCCAAGCCGGTCGACCTGGAACTGGTGAGCCAGTCCGAGATCGGCTCGGGCGTGGTGGCGATGCGGTACGCGCGGAAGCGCTGACGTCGGCCTAACCGTCCAAACGGGACCAGAACGCGGTCAGGGCGCGCGCCACCGGGTGCGGGTCCGTCACCGGCCACCAGTGCCCGACGTCGGCGAGCTCGGCGAGCCGGCCCCCGCGGCCTCGCCCGCGGCCCGGTGCTGCGCGGGCGTTCCGCTGGCTTGGTCGACGTCCGCGAGGGCGATCAGCGCCAGGCCGGGCCGCTGTCGCGCCTTCGCGAGGTCGCGGCCCGCCTCGGCCATCACCGGCTGGGCGGCCGACCGCAGCAGCGAGAGCACCGCCCGCCCCATGCCGTCGTCCATCCCGGCGGCCACGCGTTCCGCGAACGGGCCGGTCATGCCGAGCGCGTGGACGACCTCCAGCCGCTGCGCCAGCGTGCCGCCGAAGATCTCCTTCGCCGAAGCCTCGCCCGCTCCTTCCTGTTGCCACACCTGGGCTCGCGCGTGCCAGACGTAGCCCGGGTCGAAGAGGCCGAGGGCGTCCGACGCCCAGCTGCGGATCAGGTCCGGGTGGTGCATCGCGATCTGGACGACGTGCGCACCACCCCAGTCGTGGCCGACGAGGTCGACGGGTTCCCGGAACTGCTCCAGCCGCGCGGCGAGCCACTCGCGGTAGCCGTCGACGGTGGCGGCGAAGCCGTCCGGCGCGGGCACGCCGAAGCCGGGCGGGGACAGCGCTATCGCGTCGTCCCGGCCGAGTGCCTCGATCAGCGGGCCCCACACGCCGGAGTTCTCCGGGTTGCCGTGCACGAGTACCAGGGGAACAGCCATTTTCACTCCTAACTTGCGTGCATGTACGCAAGTAACTGTAGCAGCGTCCGGCACCCCGAGACCACTGCCGGAAGCTACGGCGTGACCGCGAAGGCCGCGCGCACCGAGCGCGTCGCCTCGCGGATGAGGGCCGGGACGCCCCGCACTGGGGGCTGGGCGATGAGCTGCAGCCCGGTCCCCCGGACCAGGGCGACGACCAGCACGGCGGCCGCGGCCGGGTTCGCGTCGGACCGGATCGACCCGTCGGCGACGCCCTGGCGGACCACGTTCGCCAGCAGCAGCCGGAAGTCGGCGTCCCGGCGGGCGAACAGCGGCGCCAGCACGGGGTCGGCCGCGATCGCCTCGCCCCACAGCTGCAGGAACGCGCGCGCCGACGGCGTCCGCCGCACGACGTTGCGCAAGTACGCCTCGACAATCCGCACCAGGTGCTCGAGGCCGTCGCCCTGGTAGGCCGGGACGTCGAACCGCTGCGCCTCGTCGACCACGGCCTCCAGCAGGCGTTCCCGGCTGCCGAAGTGGTGGTAGACGATGCCGCGGCTGTAGCCGGCCGCCTCCCCGACCTCGGCGAGCGTGACGGCGCGGGACCCGCTGCGCGCGATGAGCGCCATCGCCGCGTCCAGCACCCGCCGCTCGGTCTCGGCGCGTCGTTGCTCCTGCGTTCGCCTGGCCGGGCGGTCGGTCATGCGTCGTGCTCCCCTGACTGGCTGCGTGGTCGACGCAGTGTGCCACGGCGTCCTCCCGCCGCCCGGCCCCGGCACCTACGCGAACAACGCCAAGAGCCCTTCGGTCGAGCGGACGACGACGTGCGCCGCGGTCCGCTCCGCGTGCGGCTTGTCCGGGCGCTCCGCCTCGTGCCGCCAGCGCCGCAACGCGTCCAGGCCCGCTTCGTAGATCTCGCCGGCGTCCGCGTCCGGCTCCAGGCCGAGGCGGTCCGCCGGGGCCGTGCCCTCGGCGCCCAGCAACCGGACGGCCTCCTCCGCGGGCTCGCCCGACAACGCCGTCCGGCCGCCGCGGATGTCGGCGATCAGCCGCAGCTCGCGGAAGTCGTGCGCGGCCGCGGCGAACCGCTCCACCCGGGACACGAGCCGGTCGCCGCCCGGGCGGGGCTGGGCCGCCAGCAGCGCCTCCAGCCGGATGATCGCCGTGCGGGCCTTCAACGCGTCGGCCCGCGCGACGAAACACCCGGCCAGCGTGTCGCGCAGTTCGCCGAGACCGCTGCGGCGGACCAGCTCCGCCGAGAGCTTCAGCCGGTCGTCGCAGCCCGTGCGGATCAGGGTGAGCGCCAGCCGGACGCCGAACATGCCGAACCGCACCACCAGCGACCGGCGCGTCTCCACCGGGATCGGGCCGGGGAACGCCGGATCGGTGAACGAGTCCACCGAAAGCACGTGCCGTTCCAGCTCTTCGCGCGGCACCGCGGCGAACGCGGCGAGCAGGTCGAACTCGTCGTCGCGCAGGGACCGGCCGCCGTAGGCCAGCTGCCCGGCGACGGCGATCACGCCCAGGAACCCCGTGCACAGCGGGTCTTCCCGCCACGCGCGGCGCGCCAGCTGCTTCGCGGTCAGCAGCGCGTCGATCCGGCCCGCCCCGACCTCGTCGGCCCGGGACAGCACCAGCACGGAGTTGACCGCGCTCTGCCGCGCGAACGCCGAGCCGCCCGGCGGGTGGGCCGCGGCGAGCTCGTCGGGTTCGAGGTGACGCACCAGCCGCACCGTCGCGTCGGGAACTTCGTCGGCCGGGCCGGGGTCGTCCAGCAGCACCAGGTCGCGCAGGGCGCGCGTCGGCCACTCGCCGAGCGCGGCGGCCAAGGTCGTCTTGCCCGACGACGGCGCCCCGGCGAACGCGACGCGCAGCGGCTGCTCCAGCCGGTTCAGGCAGTCGTGCAGCATCGCCGACGCGCGCGGGTCGTCGCGGTAGAGCCCGGCCGCGGCGTGCAGCAGGTCGCGGACGTCCTGCGTCACGCCGAAAGCTCCCGCCGCCGCCGTCCGGCGATCGTGCCGCTCGCCCGCGCGCTGGTGCAACCCGGCGAGGCGGTCGATCTCCTTGCGGATGTGCCCGGTCCGGCGCTCGCGCTCGGCCGAGCCGGCCAGGATC
The DNA here is from genome assembly GCF_030264295.1 of Amycolatopsis nalaikhensis. Lineage (GTDB taxonomy): Bacteria > Actinomycetota > Actinomycetes > Mycobacteriales > Pseudonocardiaceae > Amycolatopsis > Amycolatopsis nalaikhensis. The sequence goes on from NZ_CP127173.1 coordinate 722,803, forward strand.
GTCTCCCGCTCGCGCGTCAGCTCGTCGGCGAGGTCCTCGGCCAGCCCGGTGAAGTGGTCACGCAGCCGCCGCTGCACGACGCGGATCGCGTCGCGGCTTTCCTTGCTGAACCGCAGGAAGACGTCGTCGACGTGCCGTTGCGCGGCCTGCTTGGCGACGGCTTGGCGCCGCTGCAGCCGCATCCCGCCCTCGTCGCGGATCGTCTTCACGGCGAACGCGGCACCGGCGCTGATCGACACCGGGTTGATCAGCGGCAGGCCCAGCCAGGGCAGGCTGGTGACGAGGCCGAACATCAGCACACCGCCGTACGAGCCGCGCAGGCCGGTGAACGCCTGCTGGCCGATCTTGAACTTCTCGATCTTGGGCCGGCGGACGTCGTCGAGGCTGTCGACGCCCGAGCCGTCGAGCGGGAGGTCCGGCAGCGCGCGGTCGTACTGGGCGCCGAAGCACGCGGCGACCGCCTGCGCGGTCCACTGCGCTCGTTCGGTCAGCCACGAGTAGTTCGTTTCGACGGCGTCGGCCAGCGCGCCGTCGAGCCAGGGCGCGAACTCGTCCCAGACCTTCGCCGGGTCGCCCTCGTCGAAGGTCTGGTCGATGGTGTTGACGATCTTGCGGGTCCGCTCGCGCAGGTCGTACTCGACGTCGGCCATCAGGTCGGCGATCTCGTCGGCGAGCAGGTTCTGCCACCGGGTGTTCTGCCGCCGGAGGTCGTCGGCGCGGCGCTGGGCCCGCTGCAGCAACGCCGCTTGGCCGAGCCCGGCGTCTTGTCCCGCGGCTTCGATGCGATCGCGCAGCGACTCGACGAGTTCCGCGGCGGCGGCGCGCACGCCCACGGCGGCGAGCAGCGCCCTGGACTGCTCCGGCGGCCGCGCGGCCTGCTCGGCGATCCACGCGAGCAGCTCGGGGAAACCCGAGCGGGCGTTGAGTTCGGCGTCACCGGACTTCGCGGCGGCTTGGCGCACCACGGCCGAAACGGGCAGCACGGGCGCGTCGATCCCGGCTTCGGCGAGCATCGCGCGGTTGCGCTCGGCGACCGCGCGCCAGCCCGGGCTGGCGTCGATCTTGGTCAAGGCCAGCAGGACGTGCGGGCACCAGGTGCGGACGTGCCGGGCCAGCGCGAGTTCGGCGGCGCTCAACGGCGCGGTCGCGTCGGAGACGAGGATCACCGCGTCCGCTTCGGCCAGCACGTCGAGCGCGGCGGCGGTGCGCGGCGCCCGCGGGTCACCGACCGGCGGGGTGTCGATCAGGACGAGCCCGGCCGAAAGGAGTTCGCGCGGCACACCGACTTCGACGCGGCTGAGCGTGCCGGCGGGCCGGGCGCCCAGCTCGCCGGAGAGCCGGTCGACCGCCACGGGGATCCGTTCGCGGGACCGGCCGACGAGCGTGGCGGCGGGTTCGGCGGCGTAGCCGATTTCGGTGGGCACCGCCGGGGTCGGGGCGTCGCCGACCGCGCACACGGGCGCGTTCAGCACCGCGTTGAGCAGGTAACCCTTGCCCTGTTTGGGAAAGCCGAGCACGCCGAGCCGGGTCTGCCCCGGTGGGGCGTCCCGGCGTCTGCGCAGGCGCTCGGCGAGATCGGCGCGGCCGTGGGTGCGGCACGCGTCCAGGGTCTCGTTGAGCACTTCGAGCCAAGCCGGTGCGGTCACGATGGACGAGTGTCCCCGGTTCACTCCCCGTGCGCACACCGGGTGCCCGTCCCGCGGCTGCACCCAGACCGCGGGACGGGCACCGGTGACCGGTTCGGGGATCAGTGCCCGATGTGGATGTCGTTGTTCGACGCGATGTCACCGATGTGCAGGTTGCCCAGCGCGTTGTGGCTGACGTCCGCGACGTCGGAGACCACGTCGTGCACGGCCGAGCCGTTGCCGCTGGCGAGCTCGCCGACCTGGCCGACCGCGTTGTGGTCGACGTTGATGCCGGTGGCGTTCGACACGACGTTGGTGACCTCGCCGAGCGGGCCGTGACCGTGGCCACCGTGGTGCTCGCCACCCTCGGAGCGGGCGGAGGCGAGGTCGCCGGCGCCCTGGAGGATGCCGGTGAAGTCGCCCACGTGCGTCACGGAACCGGTGAGGTTCTCGACCGTGCCGGTCAGGTCGCCGACGTGCGAAGCGACCTCGCCGACCGGGCCGGCGGTCGCGCCCAGCACCTCGGTGCCGACGGTGTGGGCGGTGCCCACGCCACCGACGAGCGGCTGCTCGGCCAGCGTCGTCACCTGCGCGAGCTGGTTGGCGTCGGTCAGGTACGCCGGCGCCGCGGTCAGGTTCGACAGCGCGGCCGAGTCGAGGCCGTTCGCCAGGTCGCCACCGAGGAGCGCACCGGTCGCGTTGCCGGCCAGCGCGGTCACGTTGGCGGCGTTGGTGATGTCGTTCACGCCCGGCAGGGAGCCGACGCCCGGGACGGCGGGCAGGTCGCCCACGGCCGGGAGCTCGCCGACGCCGAGGTCGCCGACACCCGGCAGCGCCGGGGTGGCCGGCAGGCCGAGGCCCGCGGTGAGGGCGGTGAGCTGGTCGATCGCGCCCTGGATCCCGGCCTGCGGGGCGTCGGTGCCCAGCGCGGACAGGTCGCCGGCCTGCGGCAGGCCGCCGACGGCCGGGAGGCTGTCGACCGGCACGTAGTCGAGCACCAGCGGGATGACCTCGTGCACGTCGGCGGCGCTGACGTCGCCGAGGCCGGCGGCCGCGAGGGCGCCCTGCGGGTCCGTCCCGAAGGCCGCGAGCGCGGTCGGGTCGTTGAGCAGGTTCAGGGCGAAGTCGTGCAAGGTCTGCACGGAGTCCATGGGGGTTTCTCCTGGTCCGGTGGTTCGGGGGACAGCATCGGCCGCAGGGACCGGTGCTCCGTGATCAAGGTAGGGAGACCGTCCCCCAGCGCACATCGGGGATCACTCCGAGTCGCACTCCGATCAGCCGATAGGGGATCGATATGTCATCGTTAGGGAGTTAGGGGCTCATCCGAGACGCGCTCAGTTGGGTTAAATCCCTCCAACCCCTTGCCTGACTAACCCGTTTGGGTGAGGATGCCCCGAGCCCTAGGGGGATTTCGTTCCCCTGTTCGGCCCCACGAGGTGAGGAGGAAGCGCCGTTGCCCTACGTCCTCGGGATCGATGTGGCACAGGGACGGACCCACGCCGCGACCTGCCGTCGACAGGGCCCCGGCTGGGGTGACCCGGAACCCCTCTGGCTGGGCGAGCGCTCCCCGGCCGCGGCGTCCGCGCTGTTCCTGGACGACGAGGGGTACCTGCTCACCGGCGACGCCGCCGCGCAGGCGGGCGCCCGGGTGCCGTCGCGGCTGCTCACCGGCTTCCACCGGCGGATCGGCGACGACGTCCCGATGCTCGTCGAAGGCGAGGCGTTCCCGCCCGAGACGCTCACCACCGTGCTCGTCGAAGGCATCGCCGAGCACGCGGCGAACCTGTTCGGCGGACCCCCGCACCACCTGGTGCTGACCCACCCCGGCGATTGGGGCGCCTACCGCCGCGACGTGCTGCGGCGCGCGCTCGCCGACGCCGGGTTCACCGCGGTCACGCTGGTCCCGGGCTCGGTCGCCGCACTCGGGGCGCACCTGCCCCAGCCCGGCCCGGGCGCGACGGCGGCCGGGGTGTGCGAGTTCGGCGCGGACGGCGTGAACGTGACACTGGCCACCGCGACCGGCGCGAGCGGCTGGCAGCCGGGCGCGAGCGCCGAAGGCGTCGCCCCCGCGGCGGCGCTCAGCACCCTCTTCGCCCTGGCGGGAGCGGCGTCGACGTCGCCTGCCGGGCTCGCCGGTGTCGTGTTCTGCGGCGACGTCCCCCCGCACGCGCTGCCGGCCCGCCCGCCGTGCCCGGTGTTCGCGGGACCGGTTCCGCCGGCGACCACCGCGCTCGGCGCGGCCGCCCTCGCGGCCCTGCGCGCGGACCACCGGGGCACCCCGCAGGAGCCCCCGCCGGTCGAGACCACCTTGCTGCCCAAGGTGGACACGCTCGGTGATCTCGGCGAGCGGCCACCCCGGCCGCCGGTCGACATCACGCCGTTCGAACTGCCCGAGCGCAGCAGCCCGCTGAACCTGTTCCGGCGGCGGCGCCCCCTCGCCGCCGCGATCCTGGTGCTCGCCGCGGCCGTCTCGGCCGTGCTGATCACCGTCACCGCCCGCGAAGCCACCGCCGGCCCCGACCAGTCCCCCGCTCCGAGCCACTGCGCCCAGTCCGGCGCCCCCTCCGGTGAAGGTCACTGTTGAACACACTGCTCACGCAGGTCTCCCCGCTCGTCCCCGTGCACCCGGCCGCCCGGCAGCTGCTCGACCAGGTCGCGGCCGCCCCGGCCACGCCGTTGCGGCTCGCCGTCGTCGCGCCCGGCGGGTACGGCAAGAGCGTGCTGCTCGCCGCGCTCGACCAGCGGTACCGGGAAGCCGGCATCGAGGCCCTGCTCGTCGACGACGCCGACCGGCTCGGCCCCGACCAGCTCGAGGAATTGCTCACCGGCGCGGACGGGCCGATCGTCGTCGCGCACCGGCCGGCGGCGGTGGCCCCGGGCTGGACGTTGCTGCAGCTCGGCCCGCTGGGCGTCGAGGACATCGCCCGGCTGATGACAACGGTGTCGGGAAAGCCGGCCGACCCCACCGCGGCGGCCGACCTGCACGCCCGCAGTGGCGGCGTGCCGAGGCTGGCCGAGCGCGCGCTGCGCGGGCGGCTGGAGGAGTTCCGCCCGGAGCTCGACGAGCTGGACGACGACGTGCTCCGCTACTTGATAGCGGCCGAAGCGGGGGCGGGCCGCAATCTCGACCTGCTGTGCGCGCTGCTGGACCGAGGCCCGGACCAGCTGCCCACGATCGTCGAGGGCGCCCGCGCAACGGGCCTGCTGGCCCCGGACGACACGCTCCTCCCCTTGGCGGCGGTGGCGGTCCGCGACTTCGGGCCACCCGCCCGTCGGCTCACGACGCTGCAGCGGCTGGTCGAGCTTCCAGCTGGCGAACGGCCTGCCGGTGCTGGACTTGGCCCAAGCGCTGCTCGGCACGGGAAGCTCGGGAACATCGGCGGCGGCGGCGTTCGCAGCGGCGGCGGCCGAGGCATTGCCGACGGACGCCCGCCTGGCGACCAGGCTGTTCGAAGCGGCGGCCGAGGCGGGCGACAGGTCAGCGGTGGTGACGGCGGGCTGGGCCCGAGCGGCGGCGTTGTCCGGCGACCTGGACACGGCACTGCGCCTGGGCGACGGAATGCTCGGCGCGGCGGACCCGGCAACCCGCGCGGTAGGCGCGGCGATCGCGGCGACCGTGCTGGCCCACCGGGGCGAGCTGGCGCGGAGTGCGGAGCTGTATCACTGGGCTTCGCGCAGTAGCGCCGCCGCGGGCAACGGTTGGGGTGCCGCGAACGCGCCGGGCAACGGTGGAGCGCCGGGCGGTGGCGGGGCGCCGGGCAGTGCCAGCGCGCCGGGCAACCTGTGGGCCGCCGCGGATGCGTCGGGAAGCGCAGCCTCGGCGAACCCTTCGACGGGCGGCACTGCATCGGCGAACCCTGCGGCGGGCACCTGGACGGGCGGCGCCGCTCCAGCCTCGGCAGGTACCTGGGCGGGCAGCGCTCCCGCGAACCTGGCGGGCGCCTGGGCGAGTAGCGCCGCTTCGGCGGGCACCTGGGCGGGCACTTGGGCGGGCGCCGATGCGTTCGCGGCGATCGCTCTGCTCGGCACCGGTGATCTCGACGGTGCCCGGCGGCTGCTCGACTCGCCCGCGCCCGGCGTCGCCCCGACGTTGTTCGCGGGCGCGGCCACCCGGATGGCCCGCGGCATCGCCGATTCCGTGTCCGGCTGCGCGACCGAGACGTTGTCCACCCTGCTCGGCGCGGCCGCGATGCTGGAGCCCGCGCTGGGCGGCACCCTGCTCCCGGACAGCCCGGCGGCGCTCGCCGGGCTCGCCGCCCTGCACACCGGCGAGCTGGCGCTGGCGGAGTCCGTGTTGACGCGCGCACTGGACGGCCGGATCGGTGGCGACCTCCTCGAAGCCCGCCACCGGCTGCTGCTCGGCTGGGTCGCGATGACGGCCGGCGATCTCGCCGCGGCCGCGGAGCACCACGACGCCGTCGCCGGACAGCCACTCGAGGCCCGCGACGAGCTGTTCTTCGCGACGCTGGAACTCGGCCTCGCACGACGAGCCAGCGACCTGGTCGGCCTGCAGCGGTCGTGGAACCGCGCGTACCAGGCCTCGATGCGGCAGCAGACGGACCTGTTCACCCTGCTGCCGCTGGGCGAGCTGGCGATCGCGGCGGCCCGCACAGGAGCGTTCGCCAAACTCTCCGGCCAGCTCGAACGCGCCCACGGATTGCTCGCCCGGCTCGGCGAGCCTCCACTGTGGACGGTGTGGCTGGTCTGGCACGAGCTCCACGCGGCGATCACGCTGGAGGACGCGGACGCGGCGAAGGCCCACCTGGCGACGTTGATGACACACGCCCATTGCGGCCGCCACCCACGCGCACTCGCGACGGCGGCCCAGAGCTGGCTGGCCGTGCTGAGCGGCTCGTTCGACCCGGACACGATCTCCGCGGCCGCGGCCGAGCTGCACGACCTCGGCCTGCGCTGGGACGCGTCCCGGCTGGCCGGCCAAGCCGCGATCCGGACATCGGACCGCAAGGCGATGGTCCAGCTGCTGGAGGCGGCCCGCCAGTTCCAGGGCACGGCGGCCCGCCGCGACCCGGGCACCGCCGAGCCGGCGGCGGCCGGGACGGGCCTGGCGGCGCTGAGCGAGCGCGAGCTGGAGGTGGCCCGCCTGGTCGTCGAAGGGCTGACCTACAAGCAGGCCGGCAGCAAGCTGTTCATCTCGGGCAAGACGGTCGAGCACCACATGGCCCGCATCCGCGGCAAGCTCGGTGCGGCCGACCGGCGGGAGCTGCTGGCCACGCTGCGGGAGCTGCTGTCCCGCCCGGACGCCCCGTAGCCGCTCAGTCCCGGCTGGGGCCGAACCGTTCGGTGCGGACCCGGTGCGGGTCGTGCCCGAGCGCGACGAGGATGTCCGCGACCGTCTCCACGAACCCCGTCGGCCCGCAGACGAAGCACGACGCGCCGAACTCCGCGGGCCACCCGGCGGTGTTGATCGTGGCGACGTCGATGCGCCGCGGAATCCCGGGGCGGCCTTCCGGCAGCTCCCGCGTGTAGACGTAGGTGACGTCCAAGCCCGCCACCGGCTTGCGCAGCTCCTCGGCGTAGTACAGCTCCGCCGGGGTGCGCAGCGAGTAGATCAGCTTGAACGGCGTCCGGACGCCCGCCGCCCGCCGGGCGCGGATCATCGCCATCAGCGGCACGATGCCCGAGCCACCGGCGACGAGCAGCACCGGCGCCGGGTCCGTCGGCCGCCAGACGAACCAGCCGCCCACCGGGCCCCGGATCTCGACGGGGTCCCCGATCGCGTACGGGCCCGTGAGGTGTTCGGAGACTTCCCCGCCGGCGACGCGCTGGACGGTGAGTTCGACCCGGTCGCCGTCGGCGGGCGCGGCGAGCGAGTAGCTGCGCTGCGCCCGGTAGCCATCAGCGGCGGTGAGCCGGACGTCGACGTGCTGGCCCGCCAGGTGCCCCGGCCAGCCGGGCAGGTCGAAGACGAGCGTGCGGGCCGTCGGGGTCTCGTCGCGGATGTCGGCCAGGCGGGCGACCCGCCAGGCTAGTCGCCCTGATACCGCTGTTCGCGCCATGGATCCCCGTAGTCGTGGTAGCCGACGTTCTCCCAGAAGCCCGGCTCGTCCCGGGTCTTCAGTTCGAGTCCGCGAACCCACTTCGCGGACTTCCAGAAGTAGAGGTGCGGCACGAGCAGCCGCGCCGGCCCGCCGTGCTCGGGGGTGAGCGGCTTGCCGTCGTATTCGTAGGCGACCCAGGCCTGCCCGTCGAGCAGGTCGGCGAGCGGCAGGTTCGTGGTGTACCCGCCGTAGGCGTGCACCATGACGTAGTCGGCCTCGGTGGCGAGCCCGCCGACGAACGTGTCCACCGGGACGCCCCGCCACCGCGTGTCCAGTTTGGACCACTGGGTGACACAGTGGATGTCCACTGTGGGCTTCTCGCTGGGCAGGGCCATCAGGTCGGCCCAGCTCCAGGAGTGCTTCTCGCCGGTCTCCGTGGTGACGGTGAATTCCCACGTCTCCGTGCGCACGCGCGGGGTCGGGCCCGCGGAGAGAACGGGGAAGTCCTGCGCCAGGTACTGCCCGGGCGGCAGGCGCGGGTCGCCCCCGCGGGACCGGCCCTGGAAACCCGGCGTCACGACACCCATGCGGCACTCCTCCCGGTCGCGGTCGAGCCTACGCCCGGACGTGCAGCCCGAGCGACGTGACGAGCACCGCAGCCTGTTCGGGTGACACGATCGCCCCGGCCAGCTCGGCGTTCACCGGGTCGAGCGCAGAGAGGTCACTGCCCCGCAGGTCGGCCCGCGCCAGCTTGACGGCGTGCAGCACCGCGCCCGAGAGGTCGACGTCCGCGAACACGGCGTCGGCACAGTTCGCCCCGGCGAGGTCGGCTTCGCGCATCCGCACGCCGTGGAAGGCGACGGACCGCAGGTCGGCGCCCGCCAGCCCGGCGAAGGACCAGTCGCCCCCGGTGACCCGGAGCGGCCGCAGCTCGCACTCGCTGAACGAGGCGCCGACGAGCTTGCACCCGGTGAACTCGGCGTCGAAGAAGTTGCACCGTTTGAAGGAGCACCCGGTGAAGGCCGAGTCCGTGTGCCGCGACGCGTTGAAGCGCACGTTGCCGAACACGCAGTCGGTGAAGGTCGAGTTCCGCGTGACGGCTTCGGAGAAGTCGACCTCGTGGAACTCACACCGCAGGTAGTGCCGTCCGGTGATCTCCTCCCCGTACCAGTCGTCACGGACGAACCGCTGCTCTTCGACGGGATCTTGCGTGGCATCGGACACCCGGCCAGGCTAGCGGCAAGTTCCCGACCCCGGAGGGCCAGCGCATGCTCGACGCCGAAGACGTCCGCAAGGCCGTACCGATGACGGCCGCCGTCAACGCGGTGCGCGAGGCATTTCTCGAGTTGGGCCATTTCGAGGTGCCCCAACGGTTGTCCTTCGGCGGCGGCACGACATTGGTGATGAGCGCCTGTCACACGCCGACATCCACGACGGTGGTGAAGACGCTCAACCTGGCCCCCGGCCGGACGCCGATGATCCTGGGGACGCTCGTGTGGAACACCGCCGAGGGGCAGGTGGTGGCTGACGCCGTCGAGGTGACCACTCTGCGCACTGGAGCTGCTTCGGGTGTGGCGACTGATCTCCTGGCCCCGCCGTCCGCCTCGCGGCTCGCCTTGCTGGGTACCGGTGCGCAGGCCGCCGATCAGGTGCGTGCCGTGGCTGCCGTTCGGCCGGTGCGTAGCTTGGCGGTGTTCGGGCGCGATCGGGCTCGTGCCTCCGCTTTCGCCTCGCGGATTCGGCTTGAGTTTCCCGGGGTGGACGTTGTGGTGGCTCCCTCCGCCGCGGATGCCGTGGCTGATGCCGAGGTCGTTTGCTGTGCTACCTCGTCGAGTACTCCTCTCTTCGACGTGGATGCGTTGCCTGAGCGGGTTCATGTCAACGCGATCGGGTCTTATCTGCCCTCCATGCGGGAGCTTCCCGCGGAGTTGCTCGCCAGCGCGGGGTGTTTGGTGGTGGATCAGGTGAGCGCCGTGCTCGAGGAAGCCGGTGAGGTGATCCATGCCGTGGAGAACGGGTTGGTGGCGCGGGACTCGCTCATCGAGCTTGGGGATGCGTTGCGGAAACCTCCTGTCGTGAGTGGGCGGACGGTGTTCAAGTCGGTGGGGCTCGCCGTGCAGGACTGGGCTGTCGCCCGGTTACTCGGCGAGGCCCGTGTCTAGGCGACGGTCGGGGTTGCGGTGCGGACTGCCAGCCGCTGCACGTAATGCGCGGCCGACCGGGGTGCAGGCGCGCGCGGTCTGCGGGGGCGCGGTGCGCTGGCCGCAGGCGGCCGACCGCCGCACGTGGCGCTCGGGCCGCGCGGTCCGCGGGCGCGGAGCGCTGGGCGGCCAACCGCCGTACATCGCGGGCGCCACGCGGCGCGGTCCGCGATGCGCTGGCGCGGTGTGCTGGGCGCGGGCGGCAACTGCCGCACATGGCGCGCGGCACGCGGCACCCGGTACGCGTGCGCGAGGCGCGGGCGGCCAACCGCCGCGCGTGGCGCGCCGCGCCGCCTCCGGCCGCGGAGCGCACACCTCCGCATCGGCGCCCGCCCACCCCGGCCGCCTTCCGCCCGGCCGTCAGCCGCACGCGAGCGGTAGAGGCGAGCCCCGCCAAACTGGCGCCCAAGTGCGAGCGACAGCTCACTGAGCGTTCCGATCCCGGCGTCGGAGAGCAACGGAAGCGGCCGAACGGCGCAATCTGAGGCTTGGCGCGTTTGATCGGTCACCCGATCCGGGAATTTTCTGGACATGTCTCCTTGGCGAACCACCACCAGACGGAACACGGCCGTGCGGGTCATCACGGCGATCGGCGCGATCTTCGCGGGGATCGAAGTGCTCTACATGATCATGGTGCTTGCCGGTGCCAACGCCGGGAACGCCTTCTTCGTTTTCATCAAGTCACTGGCGGTTCCTCTCGCCTTGTTCTTCCCGGGCCTGTTCCCGGTGGACAACCCGAGCCTGGCCGTGATTCTCGACTTCGGCCTGGCCGCGGTGTTCTGGCTGGTCATCACCGGCATCATCGCCCGCTTCGCGGGTTGATGACCCGCGGGACCACCCGCCGTCGCCGCCTTCAGTGTTCTTCGGCGACACTGGACGGATGAGCGACGGCAGGTGGTTCGACGGCTGGGCGCCCTGGCCTGAGCTGGCTGGGCTGGCCGCGGCCGGGCGTTCGCTGCTCCCGAACGTCCCGGTGACGCCCGCGGCCCTCGTGCGCACCGTCACCGAACAGCTCGTCGGGCGCCGCCTCACCGCCAAGGTCGGGGACCGCGAAGTCGGCCTCACCCTCGCCGAACTCGACTACCCGGCCGACAGCCTCCGGCTGGCCACCGGACGGGTCGGCGACGTCCGGATCGTCGCCGAGGACGTCGACTGGCCCGAGCCCGAACCCGACGGCGGGAGCATCCTCCTGCGCCGGGTCACCGTGCTCGCCGAAGACGTCCGCCTCCGCTCGCTGCCCACGCCTGCCGCCATCCCCGCGCGGGTCGAACTGCGGATCGCGGTGTCCGCGGACGTGCTGCGGGAACGGGTGGCGGCGGTCCGCCCCGGGATCGTCGCGGCCCCGGCGGAAAACGGTCTGCTGCGGATCCACTGGGCCAAGCGCCCGCACTGGGGCCACCTGACCCTCGAGCCGCACGTGGCGGACGACGCCGTCGTGCTCGAACCGCGAACCCTCCACATCGGACAGAAGTCACTCCGGCCGCCGAAGCGCTTCCGCCCCATCGTGCTCCCCCTGCCGGAACTCCCGCCGGGGATAAAGCTGACGAAGGTCGAACCGCGCCACGACGAGCTCGTGCTGCACACAGTGGCGGAGGAATGGCCGGAACGGCTTTCCCGCATTCCGCTGGCCGACCTGCTGAGCTGGCTGACCACCGCGGCCATGACCCTGACCCTGCCGAAACTCGGTACGCGTCCATAGCTTCCCCTCCGTCCACGCGGACCCGGACCGGCCCGCACAGACCAAGCTACTCGAACGCGCGTTCGAACATCATCACCCACACAGGTATGTCCACAAGGGACGGACGATCAGCCCACCGGGAACCAGGTCCCGGACGCCCATTCCGTGTCGCCCCAAGCCTTCCGCTCGTCCGCCCGCGGATCCAGCACCAGGTCCGTGTCCTCCCGGAACACCATCACGGGCCGCAGTTCCGGCCCGTACGGCGGCCACTCGGGACCATCGGCGGAGGCGACGCCGTCCCGGATGAACCGCACCCAGCAGCGGTGGATCAGCAACGCCGCCCGCTCCCGCGCGGGATTGACGTCGGCGGCCTGCGCGTACAGCGGCAACGGCGTCTTCCACGCCATGGTCGTCTCGGTGCCGTGGCCGCCGTCGAGCTGCTCGGGCACGCCGGGCGCGGCGATGTCGATGCGGTAGCGGTAAACCCGCGCGTGCGCGGACTGCGCGTCGGCGAGCCGCTGCGTCGGGACGCCGTAGCGCTCATCGCCCATCGCGGCGATCTTCGCGGCCCGCAAATCCGGCACGCGGCGAAGATAAGTGTCGAGGAGGTGCGAAGCCCCGTCCACGCCGAGGATGCCCGTCAGCACACCGGACGCCGGGGCCGTCGCGACGTCGTCGCCGAGCATCATGGCGTACGTGCTGCCTTCGTTGCTGTTGCAGCCGATCAGCAGCGGGATCCCGGCCGCGCTCCCCCGCCGGATCGGCTCGATCGGCACCTCGGGCAGCACGCGCGGGTGCACCGTCGGCCGCCACAGCCACAGCGCCTGGAACCCCGTCAGGATCCGCTCCTGCGCCTCGACGAACTCCTTGGCGGGCAACGCCCGCAGCGCCTCGAGGTCGTGGCAGCCGACTTCGTCCAGGAGCCGTCGCGCCAGCGCCGTCCCGGCTTCCGGCGTCGCGACGTGGTCCGCGCCGCCGGAGCTGCTGATCGCCTGCGCGAACAACCCCGCTCCCAGCGGGCTGCCCATCAGGTTCCCGAGGCTCTTCGCGCCCGCGGAAACGCCGTAAACAGTGATCCGCGCGGGGTCGCCGCCGAACGCGGAAACGTTGCGGCGCACCCACTTCAGCGCCTCGATCTGGTCGAGCAGCCCGCACACCCCGGCGTCCGCCTCGGCGTCACCGAAGATCCCGGCGAGGTGCAGGAACCCGAGCGAGCCGAGCCGGTAGTTGATCGTGACGACGACGATCCCGGCGCGCGCGAACTCCTCGCCGTCGCCCAGCTGCTCGCCGTGCCCGACGCGGTAACCGCCGCCGTGCAACCAGAACAGCACCGGCCAGCCGCCCTCCGGCGCGGGCCCTTCCGGCGTGCACACGTTGAGGTACAAGCAGTCCTCGTCGCACACCGCGGTCGGGTTCATCGGGTCCGGCGCCTGCATCGCGTGCGGGCCGTACTCCGTCGCGACGTGCACCCCGCGGGGCAGCGAAGGCGGCTGCGGTGCCTTCCACCGCAGCTCCCCCACCGGCGGGCGGGCGTACGGGATCCCGCGCCAGACGCGGACGCCGTCGCCCGCCAGCCCCACCAGCGCCCCGAGCTCGGTCGTGACCGTCGGGACGGCCGCCATCAGAGCGAGGCCTGCTCGACCGTCGGCAGGCAGACCTCGAACCGGGTGTTCCCCGGCTCGGACTCGACGCGCAGGTCACCCTGGTGGCGCTCGACGACGATCTTCCACGAGATGTCCAGGCCCAGCCCGGTGCCCTCGCCGACCGGCTTCGTGGTGAAGAACGGCTCGAAGATCCGCGGCTTGATGTCGGCGGGGATGCCCGGGCCCGTGTCGCCGATTTCGACGCGGATCTGGTCGTTGACGCGCCAGGTGCGCAGCGTCAGCGTGCCCTCGCCCTTCATCGCGCCGAGGGCGTTGTCGATGATGTTCGTCCAGACCTGGTTCAGCTCGGCCGGGTACGCCGGCACCTTCGGCAGGCTCCGGTCGTACTCCTTGACGACGCGGACGCCGTCGCCGATCTTGCCGGACAGCATCACCAGCGTGGAGTCGAGGCCGTCGTGGACGTCGACCCACTGGTGCGGCGCGCGGTCCATCTGGGAGTACTGCTTGGCCTTGCCGACCAGCGCCGAAATCCGCGTGGTGGAGTCCTCGATCTCGCCCATCAGCATCTCGGTCTCGAGCGCGTAGGCGAGCCAGCGGACGGCGCCGTCGATGAAGGTGTCGCCGACCTGCTCCAGCACGTTGTCCAGGTCGGCCGTGGTCAGCCCGGCGCGGACGTAGATGTCGGCGAGGTCCCAGCCGCCGTCGATGCCGCGGTCCTCGAACCAGTCGCCGATCTCGTCCTCGCGGTCGGCCTGCTGCATCGCCGTCAGCTTCTCGGCCTGCGCGACCTGCTTGACCAGGCGTTCCTGGACGTCGATGAGCTGGTAGAGCAGCTCGGGTTCGATGTCCTTCTTGGCCAGGAAGGCGAGCTTGTGGCGCATCCCGGCGACGCGCTCGCGCAGGGCGGACGTCGCCCGGACGGCGGCCGCGGCCGGATTGTTCAGCTCGTGCGTCAGGCCCGCCGACAGCTCACCCAGAGCCAGGAGGCGGCGGCGGGAGCCGATCACCGTGTCGCTGTTGCGCCAGCCGAGGTACATGCCCTCCAGCAGGTGCGTGGCCATCGGGAACCACTGGCGGAACTCGACGGCGAACTCGTTCGCCGGGAGCGCCAGCAGCGTCAGGTCGCTCAACGCCTGCACCGAAGCGCCGTAGCGGTGCTCGGCTTCCTGGTGGACGAAGAACTGCGTCGCACCGAAGTAGGCACCGCGCTGGTCGGACCGGTTCGTCTCGACTTCGGTGCCGCTGACCAGCCGCGTCATCCGGACGGCGCCGGACAGGATCACGTAGAAGCAGGTCGCCTCGTCGCCCTCGCGGATGACGAAGGTGTCGCCGTCGTACCGCTCGAGGACGCCGTTGGCGGCGACCCAGTCGAGCTGCTCCTCGGAAAGGTGTTCGAACAGGAAGAGCCCGCGAAGCTCCTCCCGCGGCAGTGCGCTCATTGTTCCTCCAGGTACCGGTGTACCAGCGTCACGGCCATCGCGCCCTCGCCGACCGCCGAGGCCACCCGCTTGACCGACTGCGACCGCACGTCACCGGCCACGAACACGCCGGGGATCGACGACTCGAGGTAGTGCGGATCACGGTCGAGCGGCCAGCCCGCCGGCCGCTGCCCGCCGCTCAGCAGGTCCGGCCCCGTGCACACGAAGCCGTGGTCGTCGCGGTGGATGCCCTCGCCCAGCCAGTCCGTGCGCGGGGCGGCGCCGATGAAGATGAACAGGTGCCCGGTCTCGACCGTCTCGGTGACGCCGTTCTCGCACAGCGTGAGCCGCTCGAGGTGCTCGGTGCCGTGGGCCTGCTTGACGGTGGTGTGCGTGCGCACGTGGATGTTTTCGATGCCGGCGATCTGCTCGATCAGGTAGTGCGACATCGACGCCTCCAGCGACGCGCCGCGCACCAGGATCGTGACGTCGCTGGCGTGCCGGGAGAAGAACACCGCGGCCTGCCCGGCGGAGTTCGCGCCGCCGACGATGTAGACGTGCTCGCCCTTGCACTCGGGGGCCTCGGTCGCCGCCGAGCCGTAGTAGACGCCGCGGCCGGTCAGTTCCTCGATGCCCTCGGCCTCCAGCGCGCGGTAGGTGACGCCGCTGGCCAGGATCACCGAGTGCGCGGCGATCTCGCTGCCGTCGCCGAAGGTGATCACGCGCTGCGACCCGCGGGCCTCCAGGCCGACGACGTCGCGCGCGGTCAGCACCTCGGCGCCGAACTTCTGCGCCTGGCGCCGCGCCCGGTCGGTCAGCTGCGCGCCGGAGACGCCGTCGGGGAAGCCCAGGTAGTTCTCGATGCGCGAGCTCGTGCCCGCCTGGCCGCCGGTGGCCTTCTTCTCGACGAGCACCGTGCGCAGGCCCTCGGACGCGCCGTACACCGCGGCGCCCAGCCCGGCGGGCCCGCCGCCGATCACGACGAGGTCGTAGAACTCCTGCGCGGGCCGGGTCGACAACCCGACGGCGTCGGCGATCTCGCTGCCGGAGGGGTTCTTGAGGACGGTGCCGTCCGGCGTGACGACGACCGGGATGTCCTTGTCGGTCGCCTCCGCGGCCTGCAGGATCCGGGCGCCCTCCTCGTCGTCGACGGAGAACCAGCGGTACGGCACGGCGTTGCGCGCGAGGAAGTCGCGCATCTGGAACGACGGCGAGTTGTACCGGTGGCCGATGAGCTTGACCTCCTCGACCGGCCGGTCGCCGACCGCCTTCCACGTCTCGACCAGCGCGTCGATCACCGGGTAGAGCTTCTCCTCCGGCGGGTCCCACGGCTTGAGCAGGTAGTGGTCGACGTCGACGACGTTGATCGCCTGGATGGCGGCATCGGTGTCGGCGTAGGCGGTCAGCAGGGCGCGGCGGGCGTGCGGGAACAGGTCCATCGCCTTCTCGAGGAAGGCGATCCCGTCCATCTGCGGCATCCGGTAGTCGGCGAGGATGGCCGCGACGGCGTCGCCGCGCAGCTTGATCTCGCGCAGCGCGTCGAGGGCGTCCGGGCCGGAGTCGGCGCGGATGACGCGGTAGTCCTTCCCGTAGCGTCGGCGCAGGTCTCGGGCGACCGAGCGGGACACGGCGGGATCGTCGTCGACGGTCATCAGGATCGGCTGGCTCACGACGTGCAGCCTACGGCGCCCGGTGGCCGGCTGGGGAGGACCGGCGTTTCGGCACCTGGACCCGCTCCAGGTCCTCGGCCACCACGATCTCGCCGTCGAACTCGGCCTTGGCCTCGGCCAGGAACCGCTCCGACTCGGGGTAGCGCTGCGAGAAGTGCGTCAGCACGAGCTGGCGGACGCCGCTCTCGGCCGCGACACGGGCCGCCTGCTGCGCGGTCAGGTGCCCGAAGTCTTTCGCCAGGGCGGCGTCCTCGGCGAGGAACGTCGACTCGATCACCAGCATGTCGGCGTTTTCGCTGAGGGCGTACACCGCGTCGCAGAGGCGGGTGTCCATGACGAACGCGAACCGCTGGCCGCGGCGGGGGACGCTGACGTCCTCGAGGCGGACGTCGCCCAACCGTCCCTCGCGCTGCAGCCGGCCGACGTCCGGGCCCTCGATGCCGTGCTCGCGCAGCCGCTCGGCCAGCATCGTGCGGCCGTCCGGCTCGACCAGCCGGTAGCCGAACGCCTCCACGGGGTGGCTCAGCCGCCGGGCCTCGAGGGTGAACTTCCCGGTGGCGATCGGGCCGTCGTCGGTGATCGGGTGTTCGCGCAGGTCGGCCTGCTCGTAGAACGCCGTCGCGTGCCGCATCCGCGCGAAGTAGTGCGCGCCCGACGCCGGGAAGTGGGCGTGGACCGGGTGCTGGACCTTGTCGAGGGACAGCCGCTGGATCACCCCGGGCAGGCCCAGGCTGTGGTCGCCGTGGAAGTGGGTGACGCAGATCCGCGTGAGGTCCGTGGCCGCCACCCCCGCGCGCAGCATCTGGCGCTGGGTGCCTTCGCCGGGGTCGAAGAGGATGCCCTCGCCGTCCCAGCGCAGGAGGTAGCCGTTCTGGTTGCGGTGGCGCGTGGGCGCCTGGCTCGCGGTGCCCAGCACCACCAGTTCGCGGGTCGACACCCCCGCACGCTACTCAGGCGGCGGGCGTGGTGTCCCCCAGTTTGCGCAACCGGAAGGCCAGCACCAGCAGCATGATCCCGTAGAGCAGGGCGTAGATGCCGACGAGCAGCGCGATGCCGTACGCGCCGGCGATCGGGTTGATCACGATCAGGATGCCCGCGAGCACCGAGATGGCGCCGGCCGCGATGAGGAACGCTTCTCCTCGGATCTGCTTGCGCAGCCGGACCGCGGCGGCGATTTCGGCGATGCCGGTGACGATCGCCCACAGGCCGACGAGCAGGGCCAGCAGCAGCACCGTGATGCCGGGCCAGACGAGGACGAGGATCCCGGCGATGATGCCGAGCGCGCCGAGGATCCCGTAGGCGGCGCGGTGGGCGGCGTCGCCCGGGCGGAAGGCCTGCATCAGGCCGCCGATGCCGTCGACGATCGCGTACACGCCGTACAGGATGGCCAGGACGAGCACCGTGGCACCGGGCCAGATCAGCGCGAAGAGCCCGAAGAGCACGGCGAACACGCCGCGGACGGCGGCGATCGGCCAGGCCTTGCGGGGTTCGACGACGGAAAACGCTGCGAAGGAGGTCATGCGCCGCTCCTCGGGTGACGGGGCACCCAGTATCGCGGCAAAACGCCTGGTTGGCGCGGTTCACCACCCGTTCGGGCCATGCGTCCTTTGTGTCCGGACACTTAGGACCGGCGTGCGCCGCGGCCGCCACCACGGCGCACGCCGGTTGCTCAGGGGTAGCTGACCAGGTTGACCGGCTTGGTGCCGGTCGGGGTCGTGTCACCCGTGGTGTTGATGACGTGCGTGATCGTGCCCTGGTAGTTGAGCGACACGGTCACCATGTCGTGGAACCGGACACCCGGCGTGTTCGGCGCCTCGAACGCGTGCGCGCTGGCGACCGACGGGTTGGTGCTGAAGTAGCAGTAGCTGCCCAGCCCCCACGCCTCGTGGGTGGTGACGTTCGGGCCCACCTTGTAGGCGGAGAAGCCCTTCGTGGACCCGTTCATCCAGCCCGCCTGGTCCGGCACGTCGTAGGGCATCTCGTTCTGGAAGAAGTACGTCCGGCCGCCGTTGCCGTTCCAGACGACCTGCGTCTTCTGGTAGTGCTCGACGAACAACCCGTACGTCGTCACGTTGTTTCCGTTGACGATGAGCCCGGTGTCGGCGGTGTTGGTGTTCCAGCCGACGTAGGCGTTGTTGTCGGCGTGGTCGGCGCGCCAGATCCACATGTGGTCGCCGATCACGTTGTTGCTGTTGACGACCAGGCTGTTCGTCGCCTTCCCGACGTTGGCGCCGCCGATCCGGAAGAAGACGTCGTGCAGCGACGTCGGGTTCGCCGCGTGGTCCGCGCTCGAGCCCGCGGCACCGACCTGCATGAGGGTGTTCGAGTTGGTCGTGCCGGCGTCGATCAGCAGGCCGGCGACCTTGACGCCGTCGACGTCGTCGACGTTCATCGCGGTGACGCCGCCGTCCGGCACCAGGGTCGCGATGCCGAGGCCGAGCACGACGGTGTCCGGCCGCGTCACGTGCAGCGCCTGGTTCAGGTGGTAGACACCGGGCGTGACCAGCAGGTTCTTGCCCGCGGCGAGCGCGGCGTTCATGTCCGCCGCGGTGGCGCCCGGCTTGGCGATGTAGAACTGGTCGATCGGGATCGAGGTGCCGGGTGCGGCGCCGCCCGCCCAGGTCGCGCCGGACGCGTTGGTCTTCACGCCGGGGACGAACACCTGGTAGTTGCCCGAGCCGTCGATGTAGAGGAACGGCTTCTCGCGCACGACCGGCGTCTGGGCGACCGTGGTGTAAGGCGGGGTCGGGAAGGTGTTGGCCGGAGCACCCTGGACGCCCGCGAAGACCATGTTCCAGTTCGAGCCGGACCAGCTGCCGAACTGCGAGTTGCGCGAGATCCACTGCTGCTGCGAGCCGGAGCGGACCTGGCCGTCGACCTTCGTGTCGGAGATCCAGCCACCGCTGGCCCAGCCGCCGTCGTCGAGCTGCAGGTTGCCGCGGACGTGCATGCGGCGGTACGGCGCGGCCTGGCTGACGGCCCACCGGTCGGTGCCCCCGTTCGGGTTCACGGACAGGTTCTCGGCGCCGCGCCAGAAGTTCTGCGTCGCGTTCTGCGGCGGGAACCAGTCGGCTTCGACGTGCACGGCGCCGTTGATCGTGACGGCGTCGGGGCTCAAGCCCAGGCCCAGCACCTGCGTGTAGAAGCCGACGTTGACGTCGTTGGCGTAGGTGCCCGGCTTGAACATGACGGCGTAGCGCTGGCCGCCGAACTGGTTGCGTTCCTGTTGGCTGAAGATGCTGTTGAGCCGGCTCTGGATGGTGGAGCTCGGCATGGAGGGGTCGAAGACGACCACGTTCGGGCCGAAGTCGGGCTGGCCGGGCTGCGTCGTGTTCACGGGGTTCAGGGTGAAGGACTGCGCGGCGGTGCCGTTGCAGGCGTACTGCTGGAGTTGGACATCGCTGGTGGACGCGCCGGGGACGTCGAGGCACTTCCCGCTGTTGCGGCTGACGAAGTGGTAGCGGCCGTTGCCCTCGTCGACGGCCTGCCACTGCTGGTTGGCGCCGCCGCCGTAGGTCCAGAGCTGCACGAGGCCGCCATCGGCGGTGGAGACGTTCGTGACGTCCCAGGCGGCGGCCGGGTTGGTGCGGGCGTTCACCCGGAAGTAGCCGTCACCGGTGGACTGGAACTGCCACTCCTGCGACGCGGTCTGGTTGCAGGAGTACTGCTGCACGACGGTGCCGTTCGCCGTCCCGGCGGCCCGGGCATCGACGCACTTGCCGCTGTTGGCGGCGGTGACGGTGTACCAACCGTCGGGGGTGACCGCGGCTTGGGCCTGACTCATCGTCAGCAGGCCCGCGACCAGGGCGGATGCCGCGGAGAGCAGCACCACCGCCCGCCGTCTCGTCATCATGCGAAACCTCCTCTGCCGCGCATCGCGGCGTGCGTAGAGCAGGAAACGGCAGAGGCGTGCCCGGTCTGGGGGTAGACGCGGCGTAACGGGCGGGGACCTCGGCGTCACAACCGCGCAAAATGTAACGGCGACCACACCCGGAGTCAATACACGACTAAAAATAAGGTGTAAAACCGCAGGTCAGGGGCTGGGCGCGACGGAGGGGACCCCCGTGTGGAGGGGCTCTGGGCGGGGTGTAATGTATGGACACACGAGATGCGGAGTTGAACTTCGCTCCGGGGCTATGGCGCAGCTGGTAGCGCACCTCACTGGCAGTGAGGGGGTCAGGGGTTCGAGTCCCCTTAGCTCCACCGTGACGAAACACCGCCCACCGGTTCCGAAGATCCAGGTAGGGCGGTTTTTTCGTTGTGCCGGATCTTGAGTTTCGTCAAGGACAAGTCCAGCTACCGGCTAGTAGCTGGGGCAAAACTGGGGCACAGGCCGGATGGCGGAGAAATGGGGTCACGAAAAGTGCCCCAGTAGCGTCCCCCGGACGGGTGGACGCCAGAGGTTCTTTGCGCGCACCTTCGTGCCGCCGGCGGCAAGCTCAGCTCCCTCGTCGAGTCTCGGCTCGAAGCGGTTCGCCGCGCATCAGCGCAGTCCTGTCTCCTCCGCTGCGGCTGGACGGAGTTAGCAGCGACCACGACCCGTCGCTCACTGCGAGGCAGCCATGCAGACCGACGATGAAGCCCTGCGGCGATCCGACCCCATAGCACTCGAGCCACCGAGCCACTCCCAGCCCACCAACTCCTCCACCGACGAAGTGGGCCGGCTTCTCTACACGCCGACAGCCGCGGCCGAGCGACTGACCGTCGGCGAGTCCTGGCTCCGCCGCAAAGCCGGCCAGCGCCTCATTCCCTGCACCTTCGTCGGCAAACACCTGCGCTTCACCGAAGACGACCTCCGCTCCATCGTCGCCGCCGGCCACCGCGGACCGAGCAACCGCGACCAGACCGGCCGCCCCGGACGCCGACGCCGCACCCGTCGCTGACACCCGTTCCGGTACCACGACGAGGTTCTTCGCCGAACACGCTTCCCCTCTGTCGCCTATGGAGCGGTCCTGGACACGCACCACCACGCGACCCCCTCACCACAGCGCAGGAGTTCACCGTGCCCTGGACCGAACCCGCCGGCGACGACACCTGGCGAGTCCGCTACCGCCGCACCGACGGCACCAAAGGCGCCATCTCCGGCTTCGCCGACGCCACCGCAGCCGAAGACCACATCAGCACCATGCTCCACGAACAACGCACCGGAACCTGGATCGACCCCGAAGACAGCCGCATAACTGTGGCCGAATTCGCCCCTGCCTGGCTCGACTCCCTCGACATCGACCAACGCACCGAAGAGAACTACCGCAGCTTCCTCAAAGTCCACATCCTCCCCCGCTGGGGCACCACCGGCTTCGGCGAACTCACCAACCTCGGCATCCGCACCTGGGAGAAGAAGCTCCGCGCCTCCGGGCTGGCGAAGACCACGGTCGACAGCATCATCAAGTGTTTCTCGCTTCTGCTCTCCGACGCCGTGCCGGAGAAGCTGATCGCCGCGAACCCTCTCGTCGCCCGCCGCCGCGGGCGCCGCCGCCGCGCCCAGCGCACCCCGCGCAAGATCTGGGGCGAACCAGCCGAGGTCCTCCACGTTGCCGACCAGGTCGCCCTCAAGTACGGACCATGCGGAGCGATCCTCGTCGTCACCGGCGGCTGGACCGGAGCCCGCTGGGGCGAACTCACCGGCCTCGACCGAGCCAACGTCCACCTCTACGACGACGACACCGGCTCCATCTACCTCGACCCCGACATCGGCGCCCTCCACGAACCCTGCAGCGGCCCGCTTTACCTCGGCCACCTCAAAACCGACGAGTCCGAACGCACCATCAGCCTGCCCCCGTTCCTCGTCCGCCTCCTCCGCTGGCACCTGACCACCCACAACCACCGCCAGGTCTTCGTCACCCCCAACCTCGAATGGCACCGACGCAGCAACTTCTCCCGCCGAGCCTTCCGCCCCGCCGCCGACGGCAACCTCCACATCCCCAACCCCGCCATCCGCCTCCAACCAACCAAACCCGGCCTCACCTTCCACGGCCTCCGCCACAGCCACAAAACCTGGATGATCGACGACGGCATCCCCGAAATCGCCCAGGCCCTCCGCCTCGGCCACGTCCTCCAAGACAAAGTCCAAGAGACCTACTCCCACGTCGCCGCCGCAGTCGAACAACGCCTCCTCGACAGCCTGCAAGCACGATGGGACAAAGCAGTCGCCGACTCCAAGACCACAGCTGCAGACGCACTGTGGCGCACCTGCGCATGAGTCGTGCAACTAGCTGTCACCCCGAGTAGCCGACGAGGCCTTGAAGAATGATCGTGGTTTAGGCCAACGCGGAGCATAATGAATTCATGCCACGTCTCCCTTCGGGAGTGACCGTATTGTGCGGCGCCGGCGCGTCTGGATACTCACGCCTCCCCCGCGGCGTAGAACTCGCATTGTTAGCGTTCAACGAGGTTGCGCGCGGAGCTGGTGTATATCCACCAGCGGCCATCGATGCGGTCGCCAGCAGCTCGACAGCGATGAGTTGCGCCTGGAAGTGCTCCTTGACCTGATGGCCCGTGAGGTGCCCACGCGGACCCTGGCCGGGGTGTACTCCGTTCTAGAAGGTGCGAAGCCGACACGGCCGATGTAAGCGGCGCGAGGTCACCGCACCCGGCTGAAATGTAAGCGCGAAGGGTATACGGACCGCAAACAATTACCCGACCGAGCTGTCCGACAGTCACGCAATACCATACAACGAAGCGGCAGCGTCACAAATTTCTCCATGTCAAACCACCTTCAGCACGGAAATTATCGACGTGCGTAACAATACTCGGCAGCTTCCGACTCTGAACAAGCTCGATCCGTCGACGAAGAGGACCGAACTACTCACCGTCAACCGTGAAGCTGGTGACAAATGTCAGCACCCGATGATTTACGAGGTCCCCGATCCCTCGTCAAGGGACGAACCAGAGCTCGGCAGAACCGCAAGTACAGGCGAGGCATGTGCGTCATCCTGGCCGCTGCTCTGACCATGGCCTTGGGTGGCGGCGCGGCCACAGCGTCGGCGGACACGCCGACGTCGACGACGCCCCCATTTCACCAATGCCCGGCCGTCGGCTCGGCACCAGGTTGTGCCATCCTGCTGATCGTCAACGCGGACAGAACCGTTTCCGTGGCCGGCGACAACGGAGTCGGCCCCTACGACGGAGCTGACGACAGCCTGATCGGCATCGTGAACCTGTCGTCGACCGCTGTCGACGCTGTCACCGTCACCGGGACCGGCAGCGATCTGTCCGGTTTCGACGGGGACGGGCTCTGCACTTACGTCGGCTGTTCGTATCCGGCTCCTACCGGCTACGAAGGGCCGGACAACACGTTCACCACCGACCCGGCGATTCCGGACTCTGCGGAGGTGGACTTCACCACCCCGCTCGCCCCCGGCAGCAGTTCGTACTTCTCGCTGGAAGGCGCTTTGACCGCGGCGTCCCTCACCGCACGCCCAGGGCACCTCGCCAAGGACACCGACGGAGACGGGATCCCCGACAGCTGGGAGGACTCGCCTGGGCGCGACCTCGGCGGAGGAGTGTTCGACGGCGCGCTGCACTCCCTCGGTGCCAGCAGCCTGCACAAAGACATCTTCCTCCACATCGATAGCGAGAAAGGCGCCGAGCTCAGCGACAAGGCGACACAACTGCTCATCGACGCCTTCGCGAAAGCTCCAGTTCAGAACCAAGACCAGCAACCGGGCATCCGGTTGCATGTGATCAAGGGCACGACGACACTGTCCGAATCCGAGTCCGACGCCCTTCGCGCATCGAAAAACGATCCGGACTGGCTGAAGATCTTCGAACGCTATAAGGCGGACCCCGAACTGAACGCGTTCCACTACGTCGTGTCCGCTCACTGGGACCGAGCCGACTACGCGGGCCAAACGGACAGAATTCCCGGGCAGTTCATCGTCGTGAACAACTGCGGAACGCGGCGAGTGCCCCGGTTCCTGTTCTTCGGCGGCGGTCTCCGCCACACGTGCGCTGCGTCGGACGCCGACCAAGCCGCCAACCTCATGCACGAACTGGGCCACAACCTCGGTTTGCATCACGGCGGAGCCGGCCCCATGGCCACCGACGACCTGGAAGACCAGTTCAAACCAAACTACCTGTCGGTCATGAGTTACAACTTCTCCCACAGCGGCGTACCCGGTATCGGCCTCACATACTCCCAATGGGGCCCCGCCAGCCTCCCCGTTCTCGACGAAAACTCGCTGTCGGAGCCCGCCGGTATCCAGAAACTGGACAATTCGATCCCTGCAGCGGCCCGCACATTTTACTACTGCCCGGCCGACGGAAAGATGCGGACCGTCAAGCTCGGGGCCGGGATCGACTGGAACTGCAAGTCCGGACGCGAGCCCAGCCCAGTTTCAGCGAACATCGACTTCCCAAGGTACGTCCGACAAAAGGATGGGTTCGCGTTCTTGAACACCAAACGCACGCTGTCTCCCCACGAAGACTGGAGCACCCTGCTCTACGGCGGCGACCTGATCGGCCAGTCCTCGACCACCTACCCCGGGCCGATCGCGCTCGCGGACCAGCGCGCTCTCGCCGAGCCGACACGAGAGGAACGGACCCGATTGGCCGCGGAGGTCAATCCGATCCCGACGCTCACGGCGAAGGTCACCGCACGAGACCGGTCGTCAGTCACCCTCACCGTACCGGTATCGACCACAACAGACGGCGTCCTGACTTGGTCGCCGGTCGAGCCTGACGGATCACCGGGGCAGCCGGTTCCCGGTTCGACCGTCCGCGCCGGAAACGGGCAGACCTTCGAGGTGCGCATTCCGCTGAATGCCTTGACAGGCCGCCAAGGCGTAGTCGTGAACTTCACCAATGACGACTGGACAGTCTCCGGCGTCACGCCCACAAGGCTCTGAAGACCGGTGCGGTGGCCCCTCAGCCCGCAGCGGGCCACCGCACCACTTCCAGACGCCGAGCCCTGCCGGTGCCATACCCAGACCGAGCGACCGCAGCTCTGCGGTCTCGCCAGCCCCTCGGCGTGCCGGGCGTCCGGCACACCAGCAGGATGGTGTAAACGCCGCTGGTGCTCGACTGGAGCGTGGTTGATCAGCGCCCGGTGCTGCACGCACGCCAGGGCCTCCGTCCGCTGTGCAGCCCATGGCCGGACGGCTCCGGAGGGGCGATCACCAGAAGCTGCAGGGTCGTTGGGGGCCAGCCGGAGCTGCGCCGAAGCGCCCGTGAACGCTGCGAACGGTCGCTGCGAACCGAGATCACCCAGCTGCATTTGCGGTGCATCGAGATCTTCGCAATCCCGATCAGCAGACCCGATGTCAGCTCGGCTCCGACTGTCGATCATGCTCCGCGCGTAACAGAGAAGCACGGGTTGCGACTTCATGGCATGTTGTTGAGTCTGACGCGGGTCGGGGCGACACTCCAGGGCCTGGACAAAGCTGTCGCTGTCCTCGGCGCCGACCCTGCCCGGGTCACCGGTCAGCTCACCCGGACTGCCCGCAGCGACGAGCTCGCCCGGCGGATCGAGCAGGTCGACGCAGCGCCCGGCTTGTTCGTGG
This sequence comes from Amycolatopsis nalaikhensis, assembly GCF_030264295.1. Lineage (GTDB taxonomy): Bacteria > Actinomycetota > Actinomycetes > Mycobacteriales > Pseudonocardiaceae > Amycolatopsis > Amycolatopsis nalaikhensis. The sequence continues at coordinate 748,498 of NZ_CP127173.1, forward strand.
TACGTCAGGAACCGGCTTGGCTGGGTACCCGTCCGGCGCGTGATCAAGCTTTCGACGAGCTGGCGCGGACCCTTCGCCTGCTCGCGGACGCTGCGCGGACAGCCGGTGGCGTGCTGGTGCCGACTGCGGTCGGGACGAATCGGCAGCCTGCCGTTCTAGGTGGTGATACCCATGTCATCGAAGCCCTTTCGCCGGTAGAGCAGGAAGTTCTGACGAACCTGCTTCGTGACCAAGTGCCCACGCTCATCGCCATGGCTGGACGCGGTGTGACGACGGCCGGGGATCCCCGTGACCGTATCGGGTCACGCTGGCTGACATCCTCGCGAGCCCATCTCGCGGCTCGGTTCTTCGCCTCGACGGCGCCAGCACACCTGGAGCGGGTCAAGGCGGAGTTGCGGCGGCGGGACGGTGTGGCGCGGCTGGACCGGATGGACGTGGTGCCCGGCCAGAGCGCCGACGGCCGCTTGTTCGTGACGGTGCGGTGCCTGGACGCCGCCGCGAGCCTGGCCACAGCGCGCGCTCACACGATCGTCCTGGCAGCCATGGGATTACGTGCTCGCAGGATGGTGCGGGAAGGCCAACGTATCGGCCACTCGCCGCAGAAACGACTGGAGGAAAACCGTGCTCGCGCCATCGCGGACGGCCTCCGTGCCCGGTTGGTCCTCGAAGACCGGGACGGGCCACCTCGCCGCGGGCAGGCGCGGACTACCCGGCAGGTGGATGGGCGGACCGCGGTCCGCGAGTTGCTGCTGGACCTCTGCCGGGAATTCGCAAACCTCGGTGCCTCGGCCGACGAGCTGGCCCCGGTGCTCCTGCCGGTCGAGCTGCCACGGCTTGGACTGCGTCGCCTGGCGACCGAACACGACCTGCTGTCCACCTGGTCCGAGCGCGGCGAGTCCACTTTGGTCAACTCGGCGGCCGGTGAGCTGGGCAATCCCGCTGCAGGTGGTCGGCTTCTCGGTCACGCCAGGGAAACGGCGCCCGGACGGGTGTCCGTTGCGCTCGATATCTGGGAAGCCAACCTTTCCGGCGGCGCCCGCACCCGCAAACCGAAGAACGACGCCCCGAGACACGCCCGCGATCGGGCACGCGGATCGGCTCGTCGGGAACGCGACGGCCGGCCGGAGAAGCCTGCCCGGCGATCCCGTGGCGATCAGCGACGGGGCGGCAGTGGTGGACCCGGCAACAACGGGAGGTCGTCGCATGACTGAGGCGTTGCCCGTGGACGTCGAGCTCGTCATGGACGTGCGGCATCTGCCGGTCGCGCCCACCGACGCGAAGGAGTACGGCGCCCTCTGGGCCAAGCTCGAACCCGCCCTCGTCGGCCGGAACCTCCGGGCCAAGAAGGTTCACCAGCTCACCGGCGCGGACGGATCGGTCAGGCTGGAGGTCGTGCGCATCGCAGACGGGCTGGGCGTAGTCTCCCCGGCGACCCGGTTCAGCATCGTCGCGGTCCGCGAATCCGCCCAGCTACGCTATCGGTGCCGGCAGTGCTCGGCCGAAGGGACTGCCTGCTACGGGCCGTTCCCTTGTTCGGTGCGCGACGGCGGGGCGGAACACCGCGTGTGTGACGCGCACGTGAGCATTCTGGACGGGTCACTGACCGCGACCTGTGCCGAACACCGCCCGACATGCCGTGACTGCGGCCAGCCCGCCACGTTCCGATGCGCCGGGGAGGTGTGCCATCGGGAGCGCGCCTGGTGCGACGACCACCGCCGTCCGCATCCTCGGGACCGGGACGTCGACTTCTGTCCATCGTGCTACGACCGGGAGTTCCCGCGGTGCGAAGCGCCTGGCTGCCAGGACATCGGCACCGTCACCTGCGAGCACGCCTCTCCCGCCTACGAGCTGTGCAGAGTCCGGATGTGCACCCGCCATGCCCGGCGGTGGCAGGTGTTCGGTGGCGAACGGATGGGGCTCGGCCGGTGCTCCCGCCACGCGGGTCTCGGCGATCTGTCGGCTGAACAGCTGATGTTCCAGATCGTCGTCGGCGCATCGGCTCGCCGGCGCCGGCAGCGGCTTCCCAGCCTGCAGGGAATCGCGCATACGTTGCGCAACGGCGGTCACGCCCAGCTGGCCCTGGACTACCGGAAGATCCATAGCATGCTGGGCCACCTGGCCGGCACGCTGGGCCGAGGTGGCCCGAGGGCGGCGATCGAAGCAATGGCGGAGATGCAGCGGCCTTGGGATCGGCAGCTGCAGGACACCGGAGCGGCGGCGCAGGAAGGACTGCAGCTGGTCGAGAAGCTCAAACAGCTTGTCTTGGCCGAAGACCGGAAGTTCGGCCAGGCCATCGCCGCGGCGCTCTCTCTCGCCGAGTTCAAGCCCGCTGTCATGCGTAGTGGCCGGCCAACCCCGGTCCTGTTCGTCAATCTCGCGGATGACCTGCGGGGGCTGTTCATCGGCAAAGGCGGTATACGCAAGAAGGCCTATGCGGCTCGGTTGGGAGTCGAGATCGAGTTCGAAGGAGGGAGGCGCCGCCGATGAGCACGCGTATGGCGGACTCCGCCGCACACCGCCTGGCTCCGGTGCCGCCTGGCGGGCCGATCGGCGGACACTCCGTCGCCGTGCCCCGGGGCACCGCGGGCACCGGACCTTGCGTCTTCACCGTACGCTCCGCCGAAGGTGAATTAGCCAGCGCGGTACGGGCCGTTCCGCTGGCTGAAGTTCCGTCCGGCGTCGTGGCAATCGGCGAGGATCTGGTCGGCGAATGGGACATCGACGTCGATCAGGCCGAGTGGACCCTGACCCGCGTCGACCCGGTGCCGATCGGAACCCTGACGCTCGAGTTGCCCACCGAGCGCGAGCCGGATGCCTCGGCGCGGGAGATCGCCGGAGCCGGGCTGGTTGACGAGTTGTTGTGGGTCCCTGCCGACGGCTCGGACTGCTGGCTCACCGTCGGTGGGGTACCGCATCGCGTCCGCAACATCGACGTCGGCGGGCGCACCGGGATCGTCGCCGTGATCACCGGGAATACCGCGATCGAGCTGTACGCCTCAGCGGTCCGGGCTGGCGTGGACATCGTCATCCTGGCCGACTGCAGCGGATCGATGCAGATCGACGACCTTCCCGCAGGCGGGGAAAGCCGCCGGCTGACGCCTGGCGGGGCACGCTGGCTCACCCGGATGGAGGCACTTCAGCAGGCACTCCATGACCTCCTGCGGATGCGCCTGCAGATCTCTGGCAGAATCTCCCGGCTGGCCCTGCTTGAGTTCAACCACCAGACGCGGCAACGGTTTCCGCGCGACGGCGGAATGGCACAACTCGACGCCGGGTCCACCAGCCACCAAATCGACGAGTTTCGCCACGGCGTCGCGCTGCTGCGCCCGTTCGGCACCACCGACATCGGCAACGCCCTGCACGAAGCGGCCAACCTGCTCTACCAGCACGGGCACGCCGGCAACGACAAACTCATCGTGCTCGTCAGCGACGGCGCGGACTGGTCGCCCAAGGGCGAGAAGGGCAGCGGCGAGGTCGTCTACGCAGTGCAAGAACCGGTGAGCCTGATGGCTCACCTGCACCGGGACATGGGCATCCGGCTGCACGCCATCGGCATCGGCACGGCGGAGCTGTTCCACCGGCGAGGCGGCTGGGAGCCCAACGCGGCCTCGGTCCCCAACCACACCCTCCTGGCGGAGCTGGTCAAAGTCGGAGGCGGTGATCCGGCTACCGTCGGTGGCCTGGACGTGCTCGAGGACTACTTCTCCGGCCTGGCAGCCGGGATGGTCCACCGGATCCGTGACCGGCTCACCGAACGACGGGCACCCGGCCCGCTGCCGGACCACACCCGCGCCGCCCTGGCCCGGCTGACCGCCTCGGCAGGCCAGGACCACGGGGCGCTCCGCACCGAACTGCGCGGTCAGATCATCGAACTGGTCGGCCGGTGCAGCAACGAGAGCCAACGTGCGCTTGGGGGCCCGATCTGGGACGTCCAGCGGGTGGACGCCCTGTGCCAGCGCCACATGATCGCGTCCACAAGCACCGACGACGCGCTGACGCGCTTCCTCGCCACCGCGGCGCGGACGCTGCGGCCGAACGCACTGGCGGACGATATCGGCGAGGTCACGGCCGCGTGGTGTGGCACGCTGGACCGGCTCGAGTCGATGTCCCGCCACCAGGGCCCGGTCGCGCCGCGATTCGGCCTCGAATTCAGCGTCCGGGCGGACACACCGGCCGAGGTCCACCTGCACGTGATGGACCGGCTGCGCGACGAGTTGACGCAGCTGCACGTCCGGCTCGGGAAACTGCCGGACCACGAACCCGTCTCCCCCCGGCAAGCAAACCCGGTGTCGTCGGCCGGCTTCTTCTACCAGGACTGACACGTGGCGGAACCGCAGAGCGGTTATCGCGTCGGCGATGACGACAAGCCGGACCTCTACGAGCTGAGACGCCCGGCGCGCGTCGGCGGCGAAGGCGAGGTATGGCAGGCGGCGACGATCCGCCAGGACGGAATCTCCGACCACCTCTGGGCGGTCAAGATCCTGCACGCCAAGCACCTCCTCGGGACTGGCGACGAGACGATGAACTCGGCGTTGCGGCACTGGCATGACCGGTACCGCGAAGCCCAGCACGAGACCGCGCAGCTGCAGGACGACGTTCCCGGCATCGTCGGACCAGCCCGGGTCTTCCCCGGCGACGCACCGCACTCCCCCGGCGAGCCGGGCCACGGCCGGTGTCTCTACGTGGTTTCCCGCTGGATCGACGGGGACAACCTCGAAGAGTGGCGGAGCCGGTGTCCCCGCACGTTCGACGACATCTGCGACGTGCTGACCGACCTGGCTTCCATCGTGGATGGCCTGGCCGAGCGGCCCCAACCGGTCCTACACCGGGACATTTCGCCGGACAACGTGATGGTGCGACCGGACGGGCAGGTGCGGCTGATCGACTTCACGTTCGTCCGCCCGCCGGACAGCTCGGCCGGCACAGCCGCAGTACTTAAGCGGGGCTACACCGCTCCCGAGGCCCGCAACGCTCAGGCCGGGCTGCCGTCCGACCGCTACTCCTTCGGAGCAGTGGCGTATTTCCTGCTCGCCATGGCCGAACCTGCCATGGAGAACGCCGCTGCGGAGAGCCGAGCCGTGCTGCTGCGCGATGGATTCGGCGTCGAGGTTGCCGACCACGTGGCCGCGCTCCTGGCCACCGACCCTGGCATGCGGCCGGCAGGCCTGGTCGCCTGGACCGGCGACCTGCGGAAGCTGGGCAGCCACAAGTCTGCACCATCGCAATACCGCACCATCGCGCTCACGATGGACGGCACGTCGACGCCCATCATCACCGCAGCCAGCGTTGAGGCCGTAGCCAGTGTACGGCTCGGTGTCGGTACGCCGTGGCGGCTTCAGACCGACCGCACTAGCCCGCGTGCCACCACCTCGCTGGCCGCGGTGACGGACGGCTCAGGAACCCAGATCACCTTCGCGATCGACGAAGGCGGGACCGTCCTGGTGGGCCGGCGCGGCCAGTGGACAGGCCAAGGTCCAGCGGTCGCCGGCGGCGGGCTGGCCGCCGTCCGCGATCCGCAGGGCCGTGCCGTGGCGTACCTGGTCGATCCCGCCACCCGCGACCTGACCACAATCACGGTGGATTTGGACGCCACCACGCACCGGGCCACGACCGGACGGCCGGTGCTCCGGGTGCTGTCCGCTACATCCGACTGGGACGGCCGCGCAGCGCTGTTCGTGCTTGCCGCCGACGGCAGTCTCGCCTGCGTCCGCCCGGACGGGGTCAAGCGGGTCGACGACGGCGCCGCTCTCGACGCCGCGGGCTGCCTCGACCAGTGGGGGAACTGCGCTGCTACCGCGTCATCGCCGGCCAGCCCACCGTGTCTTGCTTTGACCGCAATGCCGGCCAGTGGCTCCTGACCGAGATCGCCGAAACACCCATCACCCCGGCGGCCGTGGCCTGCGGCGGTCACCGTGAGGGAGTCACGGTCGCGCTCGCGGGCCCCGGCGGGATCCACCTGGCGAACCACGGGGACGACGGCTTCGGCGTGTGGCGCTGCCTGACCAGCGAGCCCAGCAATGCCGTCGCGCTCGGCACCGGCACGGCGTGGCGGCTGCGGCTCGCCGCGCTCGTGGCCGGGCGGGCGGTGGCGGCGCAGGAGGGCTTCACCGGCGACTGGGCCATGGGACTCACCGTGCTGTGAACCACTTTCAACGCTTGACAAGGGAGATCGTCCGTGGACGAACGGGAAATGTACGTCTACCTATCCGACGGCAAACTTCGCTCCATGATCCCGCGGGATCCGCGGTGGTGGAGCCGGATGCGAGCCCGTCGTGTGCAGGCGGGCCTGGCAGCCGCGGGCGCGAAGATCGCCGTCGACCTGGAGACCACCGCCCTGCTTAGGCTGGGTGCCGAGATCAACAAGGCCGAATGGGACGCCGGCACCACGGGCAAGTGGTACGAGGACGACTCTCTCGAGGTCGGCGACTGGATGTTCTATGAAGGCAGGATCGGCTGCCACGTCGTCGATCTCGAACCCGCGCCCGGCGCCGTGCTGTTCTGCCAGGTCCGCTCGGCCGGGGACCGGGCGGTGTTGCTCCACGGTTCGGCGAAACACCTCGTCGGCCGGGCACCGGCGAGCGAGCCGCCAGGGGCTCCTAGCTCGCCGTTCTCCGACCCTAGCGCATTCCCGGACATCGTTCAGCAAGCGTCTCCTATCGAGAACGAGCCGCTTTGGCGGTTCTGGCGGCAATTCGGCCGCCGCAACCTGCGCGACCCCGACGACGCCCTACAAGCCGCCCTCGCCGGACTCTACGCGCGCGTCGTCGACACCGCCTGGTTCCGAGCCAGTGCCCCGAACCTCGCCGGCTGCGCTTTGGTCAGCGCAATCATGCCCGCCCCAGACGGCGGCGAATTCCTCATCGGTTCCCCACTGTTCGTCCGGCGGTCACGCCCCGGCTCTTGACAGGACAGCCGACGTCGACCCGCAGTTAGGGGATGCGCTCGCGTGCCGGTCCGTGAGTACGTCGGGTGACGAGAGCGAAGCCCACGATCGCGGCCGGGGTGAGGGCTGGCCGAGGACGGCCACGGCGGCGAGGATGCCGGCGACGGCGCGCGCCCACGGACACCGGTCTCCGGGGTTCGAAGGAGAGGCCCACCGTTCCGCTCCGGCCAGAGACTGAGGACGGTGGGCTTCACCATGTCGCCGGTGGGCGCGCAGCGGCACCTACAAGCTCGACCGTCTGATCGACCTGCTATGACCACCGCCCGCCATACTTCGGCCGTGTCCGTTCGTGTCTCCGCTGACTTAATGGTGCCTAGCTTTCTCAGACTTCTAGACGGTTAAGGATCTTCGACGGCAGCGCGGCTGCGGTCAGGCGGTAGCTCACCCACTTGTCGCTTGACGTTTCCCGCATCGATGCTGAGAACCGTAAGCGTCCGCGGCTGTTGGGGTTGCCGGCGTTTGCTGCGAACGCCTCGCTTGGGATCAGCCACGCGCACATAATCCGGCCTTCGACGATGTCGACGGCTACAAACAGCAGGTCCATGTCCGCGCGCGGTCGGAATGTCTGACTGCGTACGAATGCGACGAATCCGTCGCTCTGTACTCGTTTGCTGTCCGACATCCGTGCCTTGACCTGCACTGCAAGGGTGGCGGAGCTGTTGCGACGATTGAAGACCAGATCGACGCCTTCGTCGTCGACAAGTGAGGTTGACACGTTCAGTTCGCCCCGCGTGGCCAGGATGCAGACCGAGGCGATCAAGTACTCGACCGCCTTACCCATGCGCCCGGCCGAGGCGGACTTGGAGAGGTACTCATCGCTTCCGCCCTCGACATCCACTGTCAACCTGCCTCTCCACCGAGCGTCACTGTCCGTCGGCCGACGACCGATCTCCGGTGCTCGTCGGCGGCACGAAGCGCCGCACATCTAGTCGGCTACGTCGCGCTCTCGAAGTCCCCGGAACCGTTCTTGGATCAAGTGCGCAACCTCCGGCGGCATCTCCGTAGTCGGCCAGTCCTTTACGTCGACCACAGGCAGCCTCCAGTAACGGTACCGGAGACGGCCGGGAGGCCAACTCAGCGCGTCGTCACCTGCTACGAGAGAAGCCATGTCGTCGCGCACTAATTCGCCTGCGTACTCAAGGGACGAAACAAGGGCGTGATGTACGCGAGGCAGCCATGCCCGGATGCGCGACAGGGGAACCTTGCCACCAATCCAAATCTCTTTGTTTGTGAAGGAAACGCCGTCCACCAGCACGTCAGGATGTTTTTCCGTGAGCGTGTTGATGGATCGTCCACCGTCTTCGTCCCAGTGCTCGGCGACGTTGCGCAGCAGCTCCAGCACGTCATCGTCCGCCATCGAGGTTTTCAGCTGATCCGGGAGCCGGACCTGGGCGCGCAGGACGTTCCGAATAGCGACGATCAGCAAATCGAGCTCCGTCATCGCCTGCATCAAGAGCGCCGGGGTGGGGACTTTCACGGGCCGTCGTGAATCAAAAAGTTCGTAGTCATTGTCGTACTGCTCCATGCACGACGCCCTGTTCTCGCTGCTGTCAATGAGAAGTGCACGCATCCGCGCGTCTTCCAGAGCTGTTTGCAGCTCGAAAAAGACAGTCTCGAAACGATGTGCCTGCATCTGGGCTCCCTCGACCCAGCGCAGCCCTCGCCTCCACACGACGTTGTCCGGTGCGGGCGTCACGTTCGGCTTCTTACCCATGCTCTCATCGTGTCATCGCATCCCGTCGTCGAACGACTGTTCGGGGATGACGTGCGGCAACGCATCACGGTATCGATGATCAGGCGAGGAACCGGCTGCAGGTCACTCCCGCAGGCGCGGCGGCCACCGTCGATGACGGGTTCGTCGACCAGCCGCAGCGCGAAGGGCACGTCCGGGTAGATCTGCAGTCCGGGGTCGTACTGCTGGTCGGGGCTGTGCCGCGGGAGCGGGACGGCGATCCGGCCTCCGCCATCCCGCGCGGAGCAGGCCGATCTCTCCTGGCAGGTTTACGCCCCTGAACACCGGCCAGCCCGCACTTGGCCGGATGCCGCCCGCTCCCGCTGTGCCTTTAGGAGTGCGTCTCATTGATCCTCCGAGCCAGGTTTTCGAAGTTATCCAACGTGGTTTGCGAGAGCTTCGCGACCTTCGCCGGGTTGCGGAGCAGGACCTCCGCCGGGCGCCAGTGGTCGAATTTGCCGTCCAGTGCCTCCAGCCGCAGGATGAGCCGCTCGGGGTGTTTCGACAGGTCACTCACCTTGTGCGATGTGCCGAACGCGTCGTTGTAGAGGCCGAGGTAGTCACCGGCTGTGAACAAGTCTTCGATGTCGCTGTGTTTCTGCGTCAGCACCGACCCCACGAACACCACGCGTTTGCTGGCGATCTTGTTGGCCTTGATCGCCGCCTCGACCTTCCCGCCGCCTTCTGTCCCCGAGTCCAGCAGGACGGTCACCGAGATCTTCCGGCCGAGCAAGGCGACGAAGGCGGGCACGTTGGACGCTCCCCCAGCCGGGAGAATCCGCCACTTCTCGTCGAGCCCCTCGCGTCCCTGGTCGCGGAGATGCCGGCTGATCACGTCAAGGTAGGCCAGGTCGGACGGCCCTTCGACGAGCAGGTTTCGCTCGCCGATGAACAGGTTCTGTGACAGGTCGTAGCCGAGGGCGGCCTGCAGCGGGAAGGCGCTGTCTTCTCCGACCTCCAGAGCGTCCGAGGAGGTGATCGATCCGATGTCATCGCCGCGGTCCTCGACGACCCGTACCCGCTCGATCTCCTCGACCATGAACGGCGAATGGGTCGTATACAGAACCTGGCCGACCGGCGCGAGACGTTCGTTGATGAAGCGCAGAAAATCCCGCTGTGCCTTCGCATGGAGCGTGAGTGCGGGCTCGTCGAGCAGGATCACGACGTTGCCGTCGCCGTCCTCAAATTCGCTGAATGCTGCCAGGAAGGAGAAGAACCATTGGTACCCGGAGGACCGCAGCGAAAAGTTGTTGGTGAAGTCGTGCTTACGGTCCTCGACCCGGAAGTTGAGGAACCGCGCCACGCTCGTCTGACCGTTCGGATTTCGGACGGTCTCCGGTTCGATCTCCACCCTGATCCGCAGCTCGGGGTTCGTACTCCAGTACTCGGCCATCTCGCGTGACAGGTCACTGGAGACCGCTTCCAGCTCGGCGGTACGCGACTCGAACTCTTCGTCGGTGACGGAGTCGATGTCGGTGTCCGCCAGCCGGAGGAGGGCGCGCGCGGTCTGCTTCGGCGACGCCCCGGGCTCCTCGTCCCCTTGGGTGCGCAGGGTGGCCACGTCGACACGTCCCTCGAGGTTCTGGTACGAGGCAAAGCGAAAGAACCTCGGCATCCGCGAACGAACGAGCTCCCGCGCGATCGCCCCCAGATCCTCTTCGGCGCTGAGTTGCGACGTGATCCGCTCGAGCGCCTCCGCGCTCGGAGAATGCTGGTCCGTCCGGCCTCCCTCGGGCCGGTCTTCCTCCTCCGCCGGCTCAGCCGTCTCCGTGACGACCATGTCCGATAAGGCGTTCTTTAACGACACGACCGTATCGTGGGCGGCCAGGAGCTTCTTGGCGTCCGGATGTCCGTCGAGGGCGTTCTTCACGAAGCGCGCCTCATCGACGTCCACGCTGGCCCAGACGTGCCCGTTATAGTGCCGGCCGAACTTCACCGTGTCCGGGGTGCAGACACCTTCTCCCAACGCATCGCGGAGGGCATCGAGATCGGCCTGTTCCAGCCGGAATGTCGCCTCGATTGGCGTGACGACGGAGAGGTCCTCCTTCCTGCCGTCGCGCTTCCAGCGCCAGCGCGGGTAGTCGTCCCGTTCGACGAACTCGTCGCCGTAGACGGGGTTCAGCCGGTAGAGCGCGTCGAGCATGGTCGACTTGCCCGACTCATTCATGCCGACCAGGGCCGTCACGTCCTGCTCCACCGCGACCAACGTCGAGTCGATCACGTTCTTGTACCGGTGCACCCGGAACGACGTCAGCTTCACCCGTCACCTTCCAGCAGACTGATCACCTGAGGTCACAGCGTACGTCGAGGCACCGACATTTCGGCGCTTCCGGCGTTCGCGTCACCGATCCGAGTGTTCGCTGAGATGACTTTCTCCGTCACCGCCACCCCGAGTCGGTCTCCACTTTGTTAGTCAGACACCGCGCGGCCGGGTCATCGGGTCGCTACGGAGTACGCAGTTCTCTCTCGGCCGCATTCGTCAACCAGCGTCGAATAGGCAGAGAAGTTTCGTCAGAAACCCACTTCGTCGCTCGGTCGTTCTGCAGCAGACTGTCCGTATGAAGATGAAACCGAGCACAGCGCGCTCCTTCTGGAAAGCGCTCATGGACAACGCCACCAACCTGATTGCCGACGCCGACGTCCTCCTTGAGCGCGGCTCGTACGGGCGAGCGCGTTCGCTCACCGTCCTGGCCCAGGAGGAACTGGGCAAGGCGCTCTGGCTGTATCAGACTTTCGCCGAATCCTGGAGCACCGGCGCGGAAGAAGCGCTCACGGCGACGAAGCTAACGACCGACGGTCGCAGCCACGCGGTCAAGTACATGGAAGCGTTCGTCTTCGGTCGAGAACTCGAGGGATTCTGGGGCGTCCAGCGCTTCGAAGATCTCCCCCTCGATGCTTCCGAGGCCGACTGGCAGGCATACTTCGCCAGGCAGGCAGCCAAAGCTGAAGCCGCCGGCAAGCAAGCCAACGCCGACAAGATGGCCGGCTTCTACGTCGACCTGGACAAGGACGGCGACACGGTGCACTCCCCCGCCGACATCGGCCCGGAAACCATTGCCGACGACCTCCGCACAGCAGCACAGGTGGTCGAGATGCTGCTCATCACCGACCACAGCCGAATGAAGTTCGACGCGGTCACGCCCTACGACAGCACCCACGCGCAGCAATACAGCTTGCTACCGATCACGCACCCTGAGGACTGGCAGGCCGCATCCGAGACGTTCACGAAGAGCGACGACACCACGGAAGACTAGGAGACCTGAGTTCGTCAAGCCTCGCGTGTCGCGCAGGGATTCACACGGCCGACTCGACTGGATCAGGATAACAACATCGAGACAACTCACACGACAGTGGTCGTCCGACCGTGAGAGGTTCGCCGGCAATGCGGGCATCGCGTGTCATCAGTCCGGTCGGGCTTTTCTCTCATGTTGGGCTTCAGGCCACGCCTTTCCTTCCTCAGCGTCGGATCGGAATCATCTCGAACGGTCTCCGTGACCCGGTACCGTTCGATCGCGGCCTTGTCGAACACCACTCCGTGGCCAGGGCGCCCGGACGGCGTCGCGCGGCCGCTCGCGATCTGGGGTGGTTTCGCGGCAAGGCGCAGCTCGTCCTGTGACGTGTGCGCGCACCTGCCCAGCTAAGGCGCCCAGGCTGTCAGCTGTGCACGCGTTCTATGTTGATCTCTCCCTCGAACGACGCTTTGACCAGGGTCGAATTACCTCGGTCGCAGCCGACGTCGTGCCCAGGCCGGTGATCAAGTGAAGGTCAGGCCGGCCATGCTTGGCCCATCCGTCGAAGCTCCGAACGTATCCTCGGATGGAATTCGCCACGCCAGGTTGCCATTCATGAGCCGTCGTAGCGAAGGCAACTACGTCTGCCTGCAACCAGCTCGATACCCGGCACTTCTTATAAATCTCAGCTTGCCTATCTGCCCTCGCAGTGTCGCCGAGGGTTGCAGAACTCTTGCACTCGGCGACGACGAGAGTGTCGTCCAGGTAGGCGATTAGATCCACCTCGACTCGAGGAGTGCCATCCTGCAGGAATTCGATCTCCATGACGTCCTCGTACTGACGACGGCGTGGACCACCGTCGCGGAGCAAGTGCGTGGCCAGGAGAGCGGGAACATCACCGTGGTCGTTGAGCAGGTGGTGTCCGACGGGGTGAAGCTCATAAAACCAAGCTGGCTCATAGCTCGCGTGATGCCAAGCATGCCGATCCAGATCGTTCGCGCCATCGCACCGCTGGCAGGTCCAACTCTGGCCGAGTGCATCGATCGTCTGCAACTGCTTGGTCTGACAGACCCGACAGTGCAGAATCAGTCCGCGACGAAGAATCTTTGATCGCAACGCTGCGTCGACTAAGTCGCGCACCTCGTCGCGATTTATAACATCAACGCGCCTGCAGATCCCGTCGAAAGTCAGTGAGCCCTCAGAGTTGCGGAGGATAACGCCGTCACCTTCCGGATATGCCCTATCGTTGTCGTTCCCCTTTGGCTGCAACGCCCGCAGCGCCGGCAATAGCGGACCTCCGAACAGGTCGGTGAACTGCCGACGGCCGCCCGCCATTCGTGTCAGTTGAGCAGTTCGCTGGCCAGCACTGCTGATCCGGGTTACGAGGCCATGTTCGGTGGCTTTGGCATCGACGAATGATCGGAGACTCAAGTGCCTTAGGGCCGGCCGGGCCAGTCGGTTGACCGTCTGGATCCCGGCGACAACGAAGTCGAACCTGGCGGCCCGGTACGAGATGCCGGTGCGGCTATTGCGCACGAGGGTGAGGTGCGGACTGGTTTCTGGCGCGAGCAGATGTTCGCTGGGAAGCTCCGCGCCCGCGGACGTGATTCTCCTGCGTCCAGGTGATGTCGACGTGCCAGGCAAGATCGGGATGGGTAGCGATTCTGTGGTCATCGAGGATGGGCGGTGGCAGCACAGTGGCCATCTCGCGAGAGTCTGTAGTGCCGGTGAGTGTCGGGACGGAAAGTACGTCATCGAACTGTTCACGGACAGCAAGGTGTGTTGTCCCTGTACGCGTCCACTGAATATCGTCAGGTCCTACAGTCCAGTCGCCACCGTCGGTGCGGAGCCTGCTCGAGGTTCTGAGGACCTCGCTGTCGCGGAGTCTTCTTTCGAAGTCCAACGTGTCATCGACGGATCGGGACGTCGAGGTCAGCAGTAAGGAACGCGGGGCGCCAACGCCTCCATGCGTGGCTGGGTTAGCCAGCCCGGTGACGAGGGGGTACGCAAGTTGTTCGGCGTCAACTCCGAACGGGCTGGGCAGCCAGACTGCCCGTCCGTAGGTCAGTCGGATAAGGCGGGCAAGGGCGAAGTCTTCGGCAGTATCGCCGAGGACGGCGACAGCGGGCCAGGCTTCGACGCTGGCCGATTGAACAGAGGTGAGACCGGTCATCGTCCGGATGTGTGCGAGTTCAGCGTCCTCCGTGAGAACACCTGTCGCCACGCCGTTGGGAAACCACAAGAGCTCGTAGGGAAGGGCGGGCTGGATCCGATCGAAAATCCAATAGAGAAGGTGCCACATCGTTGCCTGGTCAAGCTCAGGTTCACCGGAACCCAGATCGGGAGCCACCGGTACGCCAGCATGAGAGGCTACCGCAGCTCCGACCAGGCCGCCCCACGATGGAGGACAGTGAAGTACATGCCCAGCATGCGCTCCCGGGATGGCCTCCGCCGCGGGGAATTCCGGGGATGGGCATTCGTAGAACTGAACATCTTCAATGCGCTCGCCGGGACCGGGCAACCGGTAGGGCGAGCACACACGGGCGACGACTTCGCGGGCCTCGGCAGCTCCGGCGCCTGGGCCGGTCTCCTCCTCGGCAGCCGCAGCGACAAGGGCTGCGCGTGCCGCTGCGTCGTCGACGGGTCGCCCTTCGTCGTCGCGAAAGACGAGGCTTCCTGGACTGAAGTGCTCCTGCTCAGCGACGGTACGGTTGAACACGACCACGTAGTCAGGGTCGTAAGCTCGACACGCGCGCAGGAGCGCCGGGTCGACGACACCGTTGCGATGTGGAACCAGCGCGAAGCCTGCACCGCCCCACACCCGCCCCGCTAGGAAGAGTGGGCCTGACCCGTTTTGACGGACATCCACGATCAGGGCTGACGCCCTCGGGAAGGATGTTCCATCATGGAGACCATGGGCAGGAAGAAGCCTCGGCCTCGTCGTTCGTTCACGCCTGAGTTCAAGGCCGAGATCGTCGAGCTGTGCCAGCGGGGCGACCGCTCGATCGGTCAGGTCGCGAAGGACTTCGACTTGACCGAGACCGGCGTGCGCGAGTGGGTCAAGCAGGCCGAACGCGACGCCGGGACCCGCACCGACGGCGGGTTGACCAGCGACGAGCGGGAAGAGCTGGCCCGGCTGCGGCGGGAGAACCGCCGCCTGTCCGAGGACGTGGAGATCCTCAAACGAGCGACGGCTTTCTTCGCGAAGGAGACCCGGTGAACGTGTACCCGTTCATCGAGGCGGAGAACGCCAGCGGTAGCGGCAACGTCAAACGTGCCTGCGAACTGCTCAAGGTCTCCCGAGCCGCCTACTACACCCACCGCGCCGCCACCCCCTCCCAACACGAACGCGACGACGCGGAGCTGACAGCCGAGATCGTCGCGATCCACAACGAGTCGAACGGCACCTACGGAACACCCCGGGTCCACGCCGAACTCCGCGCCCGCGGCCGGCGGCATTCCCGCAAGCGGATCGCCCGGCTCCTGCACACCGCGGGCCTGGCCGGACGGACCCCGAAACGGTGGCGGACCACAACCACTCCCGACCCGGCAGCGACCATGCCCACCGACCTGCTCAAGCGGGATTTCTCCTGCACCGCAACGAACATCAACACCCGCTGGTGCGGGGATATCACCTACATCCACACCTGGGAAGGCTGGCTGTATCTGGCCACCGTCATCGACCTGGACTCCCGCCGCGTCGTCGGCTGGGCCACCGCGGATCACCTGCGCACCGATCTGGTCGCCGACGCCCTACGCAACGCTGTCGCTCGGCGCCGCCCCGAGCCCGGAGTAATCTTCCACTCCGACCGCGGCTGCCAGTACACCTCCGCCCAGTTCAACGCGCTCGCTGACGAGCAAGGCGTGCGGTTATCGGTGGGACGTAAGGGACAATGCTGGGACAACGCGGTCGCCGAGTCGTTCTTCGCGACCATTAAGGCCGAATTACTCGACCGGCAGGCCTGGCCCACCCGCACCGCCGCGCACAAGGCGATCTTCGAGTACATCGAAGGCTGGTACAACACCCGCCGCCTGCACTCCAGCCTCGGCTACCTCAGCCCCGCCAGCTACGAAACGACCACACGTCACGTAGCCTGACCACAGCTCAACGACCCTGTCCGTCAAAACGGGGCAACCCCAGTTTGAAAAGTGGTGTGGAGGTTGTCATGGCGTGGGTCGAGCAGACGGGTCAGGTTCGTGGCGGGTCCGGTACCGGCGGGACGATTGGTTCGGTGCCGGGGTTTTCGAGTCTCCGGAGTGCGGAGGCGTACGCCGGTGACATGGAGTCTGATCAGCGTCGGCAGGTGTGGATTGATCCGGCGGGTGGTCGGCTTGTGCCGCGGTCGTGGGTGGAGCGGTGGTTGCCGGTGCAGGATCTGGATCCGCGGACGGTGCTTAAGGCGAGCCGCAGTCCGTATCCGAAGGGGCTGAGGCCAAAGTCGGCAGCGACGGGCCGATCGCGGACAGCCCGTCGGCCAAACACACTCGATCGGTGCCGGCTGCCCCTATCGCCGCTGGCGAGAGGGACCAGGTCGGAGGCACTGCCCGTGAGCGGCGGCGACATGGCGCCAGCGGAACGGTGAGCGGCACCGCGTCAGAAACGCCCCAGCAGGGGCACCGGTGCGCCGAGCGAAGCGGGGTCACCCAAGATCAGCCTCGGACAGCAAAAAACCCCTCCGGAGCCAGCCGCAAGGCCTAACCGAAGGGGTTTCGTACGATGTGGAGCTAAGGGGACTCGAACCCCTGACCCCCTCACTGCCAGTGTGGGCCGATCATGGTCCTGACCTGCGGCGATAGGGAATCGCCTAGTGGAATGGTGTGCTTGATCGCCGTTGTTGGCAACTGTGTGTTGGTGAGTGCAGTTGTGACAGGGGGTTTGCCCCAGCTGTGCCCCAGTAAAATTGGTGAGAGGAATGGCCGCGCTCGTATCGAACATCCGGCGCAGCCGGCAGGCGACTCGGGCTTGGATCCACCCGAGCAACATCAGGCCGGGCCGTGTCGTGTGGCCGGGCCACTGTCATGAGCGGCGTTGCTTGAGGGTCCTCCCGTGTAGGGGTGCCGCCGAGAGTGGCTCACCGCGGCGCACGCTCTGCGGCTACATGTGGACCGCCCCGGGTTGGTTGGAGGCTCTGATACCTGGAAAGGTGAGGAGCTATGGCACCACCGAGGAAATACTCGTCTGAGCTGCGGGAACGTGCGGTCCGGATGGTCTTTGAGCTACGTGAGCAGGGCGAGCGGACGGGTGTGATCGCTCGGGTCGCTGACCAGCTTGGTGTGCATCGGGAGGCGTTGCGGACCTGGGTGCGGCAGGCCGAGGTCGATGGTGGGAAGCGGCCCGGTACGTCGACAAGTGATATCCAGCGGATCGCTGAGCTGGAGCGGGAGAATCGTGAACTGCGACGGGCGAACGAGATCCTGAAGGCCGCGTCGGCGTTTTTCGCCCGGGAACTCGACCCGAAACCGCCGCGCTAGTCGAGTTCATCGATACCCACCGGGATCAGTTCGGTGTCGAGCCGATCTGTGCCGTGCTGGAGGTGTCGCCGTCGACGTATTGGGCGGCGAAGAAACGGGAGTCGGCCCCGTCTGCTCGCGCGGTCCGGGACGAATGGCTGAAGAAGGAGATTCTGCGGGTGTGGCATGGGCCGGGGCGTGGCCTGTACGGGGCACGGAAGGTATGGCGCCAGCTCGGTCGGGACGGTGTCGAGGTGGCGCGGTGCACGGTCGAGCGGCTGATGCGCGAGCTGGGTATCAGCGGGGTGACTGCGCCCCGTAAGCGGCCACGGACCACCATCCCGGCTGCGGACAGGCCAGGTGACCTGCTTGAACGTGACTTCACCGCGGACGCGCCGGACCAGCGGTGGGTCGCCGACATCACCTACGTCGCCACCGCGGCCGGCTGGGCGTACACCGCGTTCGTCCAGGACCTGTACTCCCGGCGGATCCTCGGCTGGCAGGTCGCCGATCACCTGGGTGCCGACCTCGCGCTCGACGCTCTGGAGATGGCAATCTGGGCACGTGGAGGCAGTTCCGGAGGCGGTATTGACGGTCTTGTTCACCATTCCGATAGAGGCGTTCAATATACCTCCATTCGCTACGCCGAGCGGCTTGATCAGATCGGCGCGGCGCGTTCGGTGGGCAGCACAGGAGATTCCTATGACAATGCCGCAGCCGAATCGCTCAACAGTCTCTACAAGAAGGAGCTCATCGACTACCGAGGCGACTGGGAGAACACCACGGACGTGACGCTGGCCACCATGGAATGGGTTGCCTGGTACAACAGGGAACGGCTACATTCTTTCTGCGGGAACACCCCTCCGGCTGAGTACGAGGAGACGTTCCGCGCCACGGCCACTGAGTCTGGCGCAGTGGTCTAGAACCAACTCAACCGGCCTCCAACATCACCGGGGCGGTCCAATGAGCGGATGTTCGGCTGGTCTCGAACCGGTGGTATCCGCAGTTGTGCTTTGTGGTGGGCGAACTGCTGAGCGCGCAAGGGGGTGAGGGCCTGTACGGGCTCCGAACCGTGAAACCCGTACAGGCCTGGCTGCGCCTCGGTGGTTACTGGTTTCGGCCTGCTGTGACGCCGCCGTCGACGTCCCAGATCGCGCCGGTGACCCAGCCGGCCTGGTCGGAGAGGAGGAAGGTGGCTACGGCGGAGACGTCCTCGGTGGTGCCGATCCGGCCGATCGGGTGGAAGTCGTTGAATCCCGCCAGGACGGTGTCGACCTCGGCCGGTGGGATGAAGCCCTCGTAGATGGGCGTGGCTACCACGGCCGGGGAGATGGCATTGACCCGGATCTTGTGAGCGGCCAGTTCCAGGGCGAGGTGCTGGGTCAGGGCGTGCAGACCGGCTTTGGCCATCGAGTACGCCGATGACGGGGTCGCGGCGATGGCCTGTTTTGCCCACATGCTGCCGATGTTGACGATGGCGCCACCGTGGCCGCTGTTGACCATGTTCTGCGCCACGGTCTGGGTGATCAGGAAGGTGGCCTTGTTCAGGTCCAGGTAGGCGTCGTAGTCGGCGGGGGTGTGGTCGAGGAACGGCAGCGGCTTGAACACGCCGGCCGCGTTGACCAGCAACGTGGCGTCAGCGTGCTGGTCGGCCAGTTCCTCGCGCACCCTGGTCGCCTCGGCGGGGTCGCGCAGGTCGGCGGTAACGCCCCACGCCTGTCCGCGGGTGGCCAGGTCGGCCACGGTCTTCTCGACCCGCTCGAGGCGGGAACCGACGACGACCGCGCTGCCGCCGCGGCTGACGACGTCCTCGGCGATCTGACGGCCCATGCCGCTGCTGCCGCCGACGACGACGAGCTTTCGACCGGTGAAGTCCTGTCCCATGGCGGTTCTCCTCATCTGACTACCTACTAGTTGGAAGGTTGATTGGTCATGCAAAAAGGTCGCCGCGGTGCCACGCGTGACGGCCTTGGGTGGTGCGTTTCAGAGCAGAGCGTCGACCAAGGTCGCCGCCACCGACCGCACCACATCCCGATCTTGTCCGGCGGCGCCGTCCGGCTGCCCGTGAGCGCGGGCCAGGAGCAGTGCGCCCTCCAGGGACGCCAGGTAAGCCTCGGCGGCCGCACCGGTCCGGGTGGCGGGCATGCCCGCCTCGGCCAGCACGCCGGCCACCCATTGTCGCTGATCGGCGAAGAACGCGTCCGTCGCCTGTCGTACCTGAACGGGCAGGCTCTCCGCGTCCACGGCGAAGACGCCGCAGAGGCAGATGCGGCCGCCTTGGGCAAAGGTCTCGGCGTAAAGTCCGGCATAACCCACCAGGCGCTGCCGTGCGCCCGCCGCCTCGTCGTCGACTTCCTTTCGCGCTACGGCGAACCGTTCCCGATAGCGTGCGATCAGGGCCTCGGCCAGTGCGGCTTTGGTGGGGAAGTGGTGGTGGATGCTCGGCTTCGTGATGGACAGCTCGGCACTGATGTCGGCGTAGGAGAAGCCGTTGTACCCCCGAACCTGCACCAGCGTCTGAGCGCTGTCCAGGATCCGATCCGCTGTCGTGGTCACGTCGTATTTCTACCTTCTAGTTGGTAGGCAGTCAAGAGATGTCCTCGATGAACATCCGAGCTACGGCTGGCTGCTACGAGGTGACTCACCAGGAGCACAAGATCATGCCGCAAGACGATCACCGAAGATCGAACCCGCAACTCGAACATAAAAGACCAGGTCAGGGCTCTGGAAGAGCTTCGCGAGAAGCCCCCCCAGGCTCGATACCCCCGAGCCGCCGCCAGTCAAGTGGGATCGTCCCGGCCGCGCCCGGAAACTCGGCCCCGAGCAAGTCGAGCAACTGATCGCCGGCTACCGGTCCGGCGCGACGGTGTACGAGCTCGGTGACCGGTTCGGCATCGAACGGCGAACGGTCGGCACCATCCTCCACCGGCACGGCGTGCCGATGCGCCGCCGCGGCCTCTCGCCCGAGCAGGTTGATGACGCCATCCACCTCACAACCTCGGCTGGTCACTGGCCCGAGTCGGCGACCACCTGGGCGTCAACCACACCACGGTGCTGAA
Organism: Amycolatopsis nalaikhensis; assembly: GCF_030264295.1. Taxonomy (GTDB): domain Bacteria; phylum Actinomycetota; class Actinomycetes; order Mycobacteriales; family Pseudonocardiaceae; genus Amycolatopsis; species Amycolatopsis nalaikhensis. Next base: position 768,913 of record NZ_CP127173.1, read on the forward strand.
CAAACTGCGTGAACGCGGCATCCCCACGCGCGACACCCACGGGCGTCCGCGCGTCGAAGCAGGTGTTGCTCGATGACCAGGCGTGCAGCTGTGTCGATGCGATCTGCTTCGGACGGGGCCTCCGTCGTGCAGGCCGTCACCGTGATCATGGGCGTCGTCGTCGGACTTACTTTACTCTTCGGCTTCGGCAACGTCCTCAACCTCGCGCTGCGGCTCGGCGTGCCCACTTGGGTCGCTCCGCTCGTGGCTCCCGCGGTTGACCTTTCGATCCTCGGGCTTCTGCTCGGCACCCGGCATCTGGCTCTCACCGGTGCATCCCCGGAGGTGCTGAGGTCGGCGCGTCGGCTGCTGATCTTCGCCAGCGTGGTCACGCTCGCGCTGAACGTGGCAGAGCCTCTCGTAGCGAGCGAATTCGGTAAGGCGGCGTTCGACGCGGTAGGGCCGCTCCTCCTGATCGGATGGTCGGAAGTCGGCCCTGGCCTGTTGCAAGCGATCGGCGCAACCAGTACTGCTGCCGTGGGCGGAGAGACCGCCACCTGATGGGTGGGCGCCGTCACCACACTGAAGTTCATGGGTGGCAACGGGATTCTGTTGCTTTCCACGCCCGGCGTCTGCTTCGGCGACGTCGCCGAAGCCCGTCGCTGGGTCCGCGACGTCAACGAGTTCGCCGCCGAAGTCGTCCTCGACCGTCCCGGCCGCTTCGGGTCCTTCGCCGCACCCCACGCTACCCGATGTCGACGGCGCGCTCGCCGAAGCCAAGTACGCGCTCGACGCACTGCACGCCGACGGGATCGTGCTGCCGGCCAACAACGACGGCAGCTATCCCGGCGACTCCGGCTTCGACCGCTCGGCCTGGGGAGTCAGTCACCACGACGACGGCAAGGTCGTGTGGGGCGTGCTCGGCTGCGCGAAGTCCGGCATCGCCTGTCCGGCGGCATCCTCCGGCAGCACCGGCGGGCCACCCTAGCGGCGTGCATTTCCCTCGATGCCGACGATCCTTGCGCACGCTTGCGGTCCGTTGGTCCATTGCAGACGTCCACCGTGGAGCTTGTTCTGCGGACCGATGTACGCGCCCCGGGCGTCCCTTTCCGACAACGAGGCCGACCGGCGGCCATCTGCCCCGTCCAGCCGCCCCACGCAGCGACAACTGGTGACTGTGTCCTCGTCATCGGCCACGACCGGTCAGCTCGGTGAGCAGACCACCGGGTGGGCTCACGCGCGGTCTGGGGGCGAGCGGAAGACGCCCGCAATCCCGGCCCGGTGGCAACCGAAGAGACCAATCCCGTTTCCTCTTCCGAGGACTAGACTGCCCGCAACGCCCCAGACCCCGGCGATCCTGCTTCCCGTTGCCGGCGGCGTCAGCCGGCAACCGAACCGGACGTGAGGACACGATGGTGGGGCGCGTGGTGCTGGCCGGTCTGCTCGGTCCCGCTTGCGTCTTGACCACGATCGGTGCGCCGGCCCTGCCGCAGGTCGGCTGGCTGCTGCTCGGCGGCAGCGCCGGGCTGCTCGCGGCTTTGCCCGCCCCTTGCTCGCGCGCGGCAACAGGGCGAGCGGGCCCGAGCCACTGGCGGGCCCGGCACCCGCGGCGGCGGAGCCGCCCGGATCCTTCGGTACCACCGTCCGTTCCGGTGGCCGAGATGGCGACCGACGAGCTGTGCCTGGCTTGGCGGCGCGGCTATCTCCTCCTGCTCCTCGCATCCGACCTGCCGGCTCGTCGTCGAGCGCCGGCAGGACTTCCTCGACGAAATCGAACGACGGGACCGCAGCGGGTTCCTCCGCTGGCTGGCCGGCGGCGCCCGGGCCGGCGGTGATCCCGCTCCGTACCTGACCACCCGGACCTGACCGACCGAAAGGCTCATCATGGCGATGGTCGACGGCGCGCTTCTCGCTTCGGCGATGTCAGGGGATCGCGCCGCGACCGAGGCGCTGCTGGGCTGGTTGCGCCCGGGTGTGCTGCGGTACTGCCAGGCGCGCCTGGGAAACCGGTGCTACCGCGACAGCGACGCGGACGACTGCGCGCAGGAGGTGCTGCTCGGCGTGCTCGGTGCGCTGCCGGGTTATCGCTACGGTGCTGCCCAGTTCATGAGCTTCGTCTACGGCGTCGCGTCGCACAAGGTCGTCGACGCTCACCGCCGCCGGGAAAGCGATGCGAGCCGCCCGGTTTCGCAGTTCGCCCCGCTGACTTCCGACCGGCCGGGGCCGTTGCGCCAAGTCGAACGGCTCGAGCTGTGTCAGCGGGTCGGCTTCCTGCTGGCCCTGCTGGGGCCGGAACAGCGCGATGTCGTGGTGCTGCGGGTCATGCTCGGCCTGTCCGCCCGGGAGACAGCTGCCGCGCTCGGCGTCGCCAGTTCGGGCGCGGTCCGCGTGAGCCAGCACCGCGCCCTCACCACGTTGCGCCGGCACCTTGCCGCACACTGATCCGGTGACGCGTTCGCCGGGTATCGAGCAGGACGTGCAGGCCCGTCACGGGCACGCGATTCGGCGCCCGGCGCGAGGGTCAGCTGCCGCTTGCGGAGGCAAGCGTCGCCCACACCACCTTTCCACCCGACCAGCGCCGGCTGCTTCCCCACGCCGTCGCGGTTTGGGTGACGATCCGCAGGCCGACGCCCGGGTCGCGCAGGCCGGATCGCTCCAGGAGGATCGCCGAACCGTGGTGCTCGTCGGCGACGGCGATGGTGAACAGGCCCCGGCGCAGATCGAGGCGCACGTCAGGTGCGGACCTGGTGTGCTGGAGCGTGTTGTCGACGAGCTCGCCCACTACCAGGAGCCCGTCGTAGGCCAGCTCGGGCACGCCCCAATCCGTGATGCGGTCCCGGAGGAACGTGCGAGCGAGCTCCGGCGCGTCCTCGGTGCGGGGGAACTTCCGCTGGGCCCATCGGCGGGTGGGGATCTCCTGGCTGTTTTCGGCGGTCTCGACGTCGTCACAGACCGCGACAAGGCGGTCGGTGCCGTGGCCGTGTAAGGCGTGCAGATGCACCCGCTGACGGGTGACCAGGGTGAACGGGATGCCGGGCCAGTGCCCGATCCGGCGGGCGACCAGGGGGAAGACGGTGGCGGGGGACAGTGCGTCGATGACCAGCCCGTCGACGTCGGCGATCAGCCCGGGCGGGCCATCGGCGGCCACCTTCAGCAGGCCGTCACGCAGAAACCGGTAACCGGAGAGGTCGAGCTTCCCCGGTGACGGTGACCAGGGTGCTGGCGAGCCGCGGAGCAGGCGCCAGGGTGATGCCGCCGGCGATCACGGCACCGGTTCGGCGGCGCGCCCCCACCGCTTCCGATTACCTGTCACGGTGGCGCCGCCGTACCGGCCCGGACGCTCGGGGATCGGGCACTTCGGCGATCGGGTGTCCCCGCCGATTCGACCGCAGGACGGCCCAGACGGCCTTGCCGCCGCCCCAAGACGGGCTGCATCCCCAGCGGTGCGCGGTCTGGTCGACCAGCCGGAGTCCGAGACCGTTCTCTCTGGGGCGCTCGCGCAGGACTGCCCGCCGCGGGTCGTCGTCGGCGACCGCGATGGTGAAGGTGTCCGGGCGCAGCTCGAGCCGCAGCCGGGGGTGCGATGTCGTGTGCAGGATCGCGTTCTCCACCAGCTCGGTCGCGACCAGGAGAGCGTCGTCGACGTGCCGGCGCACGTTCCACTGCGCGCAGGTCCGGCCGACGAACGCCCGGGCGGTCGCGGAGGCGTGCGCCGATGCGGCCAGCAGCTGCACCGCCCGCCGGCGGGATGGGCGCCCGCGTGCCTGTTCGGCCGCGAGGACGCCGGCGTGGACCGGCACCTCCGCTCCGCCCGCCGCCAGCTGGGCCGCGTGCTCCGCGCGGCCGGTGACCACCGCGAACGGAAGCCCGGGCCAGTCGCCGATCCGCAGCGCGATGACGGTGAACACACTCATGAGGCTGTCGTCGTCGACATCGAGACCGTGGATGTCGGCGATGACGCTCTCCGGCGCGCCCGTGGCCAGCTTGAGCACGTCGTCACGCAGCTCCCGATAGCCGGCCTCGGTGAAGGCGCCGGTCAAAGTCGCCACGGTCGACTCCGCCCGGTAACGCGGCACCAGGTGCAACCCGGTTTCACCAGTCATGTACTCGCCTTGCTCCCGCTACGCCGCCCGCGGTCATCGGCCCGGGACCGATGGTCTCCCGACACGCCGTCGGCGGCTTCCAGACCGAGCGCGGCGAGCAGCGAAGCGCAATCTTCGGCGTCGCTTGCGGCTGAGGCGACCAGCCGGGCACCGCGATACCGCTGTTCGGGGGTGAGCGCCATGGCGCCGGTCTCTTCGGGTGGTATCGCGCCGCGCCTCATCGGTCTGGCAACAGATACTGAGGCGCCGGTACCCCTGGATTCGTGGTGGTCATCAGTCGCCACCACGAACGGGTGCGTTCACCGGATCTTCTCGGGGATCTCTTCGAGTGTCCGCAGCAGGCGGATCGCCAGCGTGCGGGCTTCTTCGGCGGACAGCGGCGAATTCTCCTTCACCGTGTTCTCGACGAGGTTCACTCGCTGCTCGTAACGGGTCACGAAGTCCATGTCTGACCTTCTTCTCTCTCGATGACATCCGCTGGTGGGGATGTCCGGCTCCATCGGATCGGGGAAAGCACTTCGTCCCGAAGGACCGATGTCACCGCCGGGCGCGGCCGGACGGGTCGTACGCCCGCTTGCCGGGCGCGGCGGACCGGTGCTGCGGAAAGCGTTCGGTCTCGTCTCCGGAAGCGGGGGCCGGGGTGTACACCGGCTGGCGGAACAAGCTCCCGTACCGGCTGTCCTGGGGTGTGGTGAGTGTTCCGGGGCGGGGTTGTTCCGCGATGGGATGGCTGAACAACGAGCTGTCCATGGTGGGGGTACTGATCAGGAAATCCTTTCGGGTACGCCGCCGGAGGGCGGCGTCGGGAGTATGAGCGGCGGGGCCGGGCCGCGGGCAGGGCGCCAAGCGACGTGCCCGGGCGCGGGCTTCAGCGCGGGGGCGGTTCGGCGAGGGTGGTTTTCGGGTCCGACGGCATGTCGGTGCTCCCGTCCCCGGCTGCTGGCAGCGCCGGACTGGGGCCGAGGACGGCGCAGGTTCGACCACTTGCGCACGAAATGCTCTCGGTCGACACCCAGCGTACACGACGGCCGCGCTGGGTGTGTTAAGACTGGCTTCTAGCAAAGGGGCCCTCGTGGACCAGCTCAGTCTCGGCGTCGTCGCGCGTTCCCGCAAGGAGAACGAACGGCGGCTACCGATCCACCCGCACCACCTCGACCGGATCGACGCGGATCTCCGGGAAACCATCTACCTCGAACACGGCTACGGCGAACCTTTCGGGGTGCCCGACGAACACCTGGCGCGCGCGGTCGCGGGGCTGCGCACGCGCGAGCAGCTCATCGCCGAGTCCGACGTGGTCCTGCTGGCCAAACCGCTGCGGGAAGACGTCGCCGAACTCCGGGAAGGCCAGGTGCTGTGGGGCTGGCCGCACTGCGTACAGGACGCCGAACTGACCCAGCTGGCCATCGACCGGCGGCTGACCGTGATCGCCTTCGAAGCCATGAACCACTGGCGGCGCGACGGCTCGTTCGGGCTGCACGTCTTCCACAAGAACAACGAACTGGCCGGCTACTGCTCGGTCCTGCACGCCCTGCAGCTGATCGGCTCGACCGGCGACTACGGCCGCCGCTTGCGGGCGGTGGTGATCGGCTTCGGCGCGACCGCGCGCGGCGCGGTAACCGCGCTGAACGCCCACGGAGTCCACGACGTCGAAGTCCTCACCGCCCGCGGCCTCAGCGCGGTCGGCTCGCCGATCCATTCCGCGACGATGGTCCACTTCGACCACGACAAGAACCACCCGGGCGACCCTCGCCGCAGCCACGCCCACACCGCCCGCGGCCGGGTGCCGCTGGCTGGGTTCCTCGCCGAGCACGACATCGTCGTCAACTGCGTGCTCCAGGACACCGACGCGCCGCTGACCTTCCTCATCGAGGACGACCTCGCGGCGTTCACCCCCGGCAGCCTCGTCGTCGACGTCTCCTGTGACGAAGGCATGGGCTTCAGCTGGGCGCGGCCCACCACGTTCACCCGGCCGACCTTCCCGGTCGGCCACGGCGTCACCTACTACGCCGTCGACCACAGTCCCTCCTACCTGTGGAACTCGGCGACCTGGGAAATCAGCGAAGCGCTGCTGCCGCACCTGCGGACAGTCCTTTCCGGACAATCCACTTGGAACGAAACCGGAACGGTGGGACGGGCCGTCGAGATCCGGGACGGCACGATCCGCAACCCCGCGATCCTTTCTTTCCAGCAGCGCGCCACGGAATACCCGCATGTGCTGCGGCTCAAGGCACCGGAACCGTCCACCTGAGACAAGTGCCGCCGCCGGCCGGGCGTTCGAGCCGCAACGACCCGCCCGCCTCCGCGGCCCGCTGCTCGAGGTTGCGCAGCCCGCTGCGCGCCACGTCTTCCGGCATCCCGATCCCGGTGTCGGTGACTTCGACGACCAGGTCTTCGTCCAGGGACACGATGACCGCCAGCTCCGCCGCACGCGCGTGCCGCAGGACGTTGCTGACCGCTTCGCGCACCACCGCCTCGGCGTGTTCGGCCAGCCCGGCGGGCACCCGGTCGAACGCCCCCGACAGCCGCACCGTCGTGCGGACCGAAGAGTCGGCGCAGGCGTCGGTGATCGTGTTCTGCAGGCGCGCCCGCAGGCCCTGGCCGGCTCCCGGCCGGACGTGCAGGGCGAAGATCGTGCTGCGGATCTCTTCGATGACATCCTGGAGCTGGTCGATGTGCTGGGTGAGCCGGGCGGTGACCGCGGGCGAATCCGTCCGGCGGCGGGTGCCCTCGATGCCCATGCCGACCGCGAACAGCCGCTGGATGACGTGGTCGTGCAGGTCGCGGGCGATCCGGTCGCGGTCCACCAGGACGTCGAGCTCGCGGCGGGCGGCCTGGCTTTCGGCGTCCCGCAGCGCCAGCGCGGCCTGGTCGGCGAAGGCGGACACGAGCTGGAGCCCGTGCTCGTCGAAACCCGGTGCGCCGGACGCGCGGATCGCCAGGAGCACGCCCGCGGTGGACTCGCCGGAGCGCAACCGCACCGCCAGGGCCGGCCCGAGGTCCGCGCCCAGGTCGTACGCCAGGTTCGGGACGTTGCGCGGGACGTGGTCGCGCAGGACCGCGCCCGAGGTCGACCCGTCGAGCGGGATCCGGCGGCCGGTCAGCGCCTCGGCGTCGGGGCCGGCGCACACCGTGACGACCAGTGACCCACCGGGCGGCACGGGCAGTGCGATGAGCGCGTCCTCGGCGCCGGTGAGTTCGGCGGCCCGGCTCGCGACCAGGCGCAGCACCGTGTTGACATCGGTGCCGCCCAGGAGTTCGGCGGAGATTTCCCCGGTGGCTTCCAGCCACCGCTGCCTGCCCCGGCTCTGCTCGTAGAGCCGCGCGTTGTCGACGGCGATCCCGGCCGCCGCCGCCAGCGCGACGATCGCCCGTTCGTCGTCGGCGGTGAAGGCCTGCTCGCGGCCGAGGCGCAGCCGGCCGAGGACCGCGCCCCGGACCACGAGCGGGACGTCGAGGACTGCCGGCATCGGCGGGAGGCGGCGCGGGGTGGCGTCGTCGACGCCGGTGGCGGCGAACCCGGTGGTCCGGCCGTCCCCGTCGAGCAGGGTCAGCGCGCCGCAGCGGGCGCCGACCAGGTCGGTTGCGGCGATGACGATCCGGCGCAGCGTGGTCTCGAGCTTCCAGACCGGCGGAGAAGGCGAGCACGGCCGCCGGCAGCGCATCCATCCGGTCCCGGCCCGACGTCGTTTCCCCGGGCATGCCACCACAGTGGCACGACGGTGCGGCCCGTGGCGGGTTCAGGGGGAACCGAACCACGTTCGCAACCGGCGACCTTCGCCCGGCCACGGGTGCCGTTCGGCCCTTGGCCCGCGCCGGTGCCCGGGCGGACGGTGGCGGGACAGCCAGGAAACCCAGCAGCTCGGAGCCGTCCATGAAGACCGGTGTCATGCCCGTCGGGCACCTCAGTGCGAGCCAGATGCGATCCGTGCTCCTCGCGGCCACCGCTCCGCCGCCGCTGCGCCGCGGGCGGCCGTGGCGCTTCCAGTGCACGCCGGACGCCGTCGAGCTGTACGCGGATTCGCTCTCCACCGGTACTGACAGCGACCAGCGGGAACGCATGCTGGACTGCGGGGCCGCCCTGCTGAACCTCCGGCTGGCGATCAAGGCGCAGAGCAGCCACGCCGATACGCGCCTGTTCCCTACCGCGGACCGGCCCGACCTGCTCGCCGTCGTGCGGCCGAACGGCTACGAGACGATCGCCCCGGAAGACCGGGAACTCGTGGCGGCCATCGCCGGACGGCAGAGCAACCGGCGCCCGTTCACCGCCGCCGTCGTCCCCGACGCGGTGCAGCGGGAGCTCCGGCGGGCGGCCGAAGTGGAACGCGCCTGGCTGGCCACCATCACCGACGACCAGGTGCCCCAGCTGCGCGACATCATGCACCGCACCGAAGTCCCGCCGGCGACGCCCGGCCCCGGTGGCGGAAGCGACCTCGAGGTCGAGCCCGGCCGGCTGGTCGTGGTGATCGGCTCGCTGCACGACACCGCTCTCGGCCGGCTCCAGGCCGGTCAGGCCCTGCAGCGGGTTCTGCTCACGGCCGCCGCCGCAGGGCTTTCGGCGGCGCTCTCCTCGCAGGCGATGGCCGTACCGGCGGCCCGGCGCGAACTGCGGCAGCTGCTCGGGGGCGGGCTCTGGCCGCAGATCATGCTGCGTCTCGGCCACGGCACCGCCGTTGCGTCCTCCACGCAGGCACAGCTCGAAGACGTCGTGATCAGCGACGAGCACCCGTTCGGCCGTTAACCGCCCGGACGCCGTTGCGCGCCGTGGATCCCGGTGACCAGCACCGCCGCCTGGGACCGGCGCTCCAGCCCGAGTTTCGCCAGCAGGCGGGACACGTAGTTCTTGACGGTCTTCTCGGCCAGAAACATCCGCTCGGCGATCTGCCGGTTCGTCAGGCTCTCCCCCAGCAGGTCCAGCAGCACCAGCTCCTGCTCGCTCAACCCCGCCAGCGGACCCGGTTCCCCGGTCTTCGCGCGCAGCTCGGCCACCAGCGCGGTGACCGCCCGGCCGTCCAGCAGGGTCTCACCCGACCCCACCCGGCGAATGGCGTCGACCAGCTGCAGCCCCTTCACGTCCTTGATCACATACCCCTCGGCGCCGGCCAGGACCGCATCGACCATCGAATCCGCGTCGGTGAAGGAGGTCAGCATCAGGCACCGCAGGCCGGGCAGTAGCGCACGCAGGTCGCGGCACAATTGCACGCCGTTGCCGTCGGGGAGCCGGACGTCCAGCACTGCCACGTCGGGACGCAGCGCGGGCACCCTGGCCAGGGATTCGGCCACCGACGACGCCTGCCCGACGACGCTCAGGCCGGGTTCGTCGCCGACGAGTTCGGCGACGCCGCGCCGGACGAGTTCGTGGTCGTCGACCAGGAAGACCGTGATGACGGGCAGAGCGTGCTGCGGGCTGTCATCCACCACCCCAGGCTACGCCCGTCGCGCCGAACGGCCTCCGAACCGAGGTCCCGCGACTCTAGACCGCGTGGCGCGGGCGGACCACGGTGGAGGAATGACACAGATCCAGCACCGGCCCGATCACCACCTGAAGACGGCCGTCACCGACGAACTCGCCTGGACTCCCAGTGTCAACGCCGAAGCAATCGCCGTGAGCGTCGATGGCGGTGCCGCGACGCTGGCCGGGCACGTCGGCACCTATCCCGAGAAGGAAGCGGCCCTGCGCGCCGCGACCCGGGTGCACGGCGTGACCACGACCGTGGACCGGATCCTCGTCCGGCACGGCCACGCGATTCCGGCCGACGTGGACCTCGCCCGCGAAGCCATGGCCGTGTTCGACCGCCGCACGGTGCTCGTGCCGAAGAATTCGGTGCAGGTCGACGTGCGCGACCAGGTGATCACCCTGCGCGGGTCAGTGGACTGGAACCACGAGCGCGAAGCCGCCCGCCGGGCCGTGGCCGCGCTCCCCGGGGTCAGCGGCGTGCGGAACCTGATCACGCTGCGGCCCGCGCCGGGAGCCACCGCGGCCGAGACCAAAGCACGGATCCTCGCGGCGCTGGCCCGGCACGCGCCCGGGTCCGCCCAGGACGTCGAGGTCGCCGTCGACGACGGCCAGATCACCCTGACCGGCGCCGTCCCCACCCCGGCCGAACGCCGGTCGGCCGAGCAGACCGCGTGGTTCGCCCCCGGCGTGACCGCGGTCGACAACCAGGTGCAGCTCACCGGCTGAGCCTCCGCCCCGGCACGAGCCGCGACCTCTGGAGCACCATGAACGTTTTCGTGATCATCGTCATCGCCGCCGCGTTGCTGCTTCTCCTGGCGTCCGCGGTGCGGATCGTCAAGCAGTACGAACAGGGGGTCCTGTTCCGGCTCGGCCGGGTGGTGGGCGTGCGCGAGCCGGGGTTGCGGCTGATCATCCCGGTCGTCGACGTCCTGCGCCGGGTGCCGTTGCGGATCATCACGATGCCGATCCAGTCCCAGGGCATCATCACCCGTGACAACGTGAGCGTGGACGTGTCCGCCGTCGCCTACTTCCGGGTGCGGGACGCGGTGAAGTCGGTCGTCGCGATCGAGAACGTCTACGCCGCGATCGACCAGATCGCCCAGACGACGCTGCGGAAGGTCGTCGGGCAGCACACGCTGGACGAGACGCTGTCGGAGACCGACAGCATCAACGTCGACATCCGCCGGATCCTGGACGTCACCACGCTCGACTGGGGCGTGGAAGTGACTTTGGTGGAACTGAAGGACATCCAGCTGCCCGACACGATGAAACGGGCGATGGCCCGGCAGGCCGAAGCGGAACGCGAAAAGCGCGCCAAGATCATCAGCGCCGAAGGCGAATCCCTCGCCGCCGCCGCACTCGGCGACGCGTCGGACACGATGATGGCGCACCCGCTCGCGCTGCAGCTGCGCAATCTGCAGAGCCTGGTGGAGATCGGCGTGGACAAGAACACCACCGTCGTGTTCCCCGCCCCGCTGATGAGCACCATCGGCGAACTCGGCTCGTTCCTGGCCCGCGAGAGCGCCGCCGCGGCCCAGCCGAAACCGGCCGCCACCGCCGCGATCGTGCCGCCGCCCGCGGCCGTGAACGGCACCAGGGCCGACGAGCGCTGACCGCCGCCGGCCCCCGGGACTCCGCAGTGTTCTGTGCGAAAAGGACAGAGCACTGTGGACCCGGGTCGCGCACCGGATCCGTGAGGAGACATCATGACCACCGCCACCCCGCCGGTACGAGTCCTGCTCCCGGACGGCGAAGCCGCCTGGGTGCGCAAGCTGGAAGCCGGGGATGCCGCCGCGGTCCTCGCGCTGCGGGCCCGGCTTTCCGGGCGCGATCGGCACGTGCGGTTCTTCGGTCTCGGCGTGGCCGGGCTGGCCGAGCTCTCGACGCAGCTGTCCCACAGCTCTGGCGTCGGGCACACCGCCGTGGGCTGCTTCGTGCACTCCCGGCTGGCCGGTGTCGCCCGCTACGACATCCTGGCCGACCCGGCCGAAGCGGCGGTCGCGCTGGTGGTCGACGGCCACGGCCCGGCCCTCGGCGTGGCGGCCCTGCTGCTCGAACAGCTCGCCGTCTCGGCCGAACACGAAGGCGTGCGGATGCTCGTCGCCGACACCGGCGCGGAGAACGCGAAAATGCTCGGCGTTTTCGCGGCGCTGGGCATTCCGTTCCGGCCGGGACTGCAGCGCGAACAGCCCGCTGCCGCGGAACGAAACGCCCCTTCCCCGGAGTAGAATGGACATTGTCCGAGAGCATTTCGCACGCTGGCGATCAAGCCCGCGTCGTTCTCGGCCCCCAAGTCCGGCCGGTGCCCTCCGGCCGGGGACGGGAGCACCGGCATGAAGTCGGTCCCGCACACCACCCACGCCATGCGCTTCGCGCAAGCGGCCGACGAACTCCGCCACCACGCGCCGCGGCTGCGGCTGAAGCCGGAAGCACCCACCACCGGCTGGGTCGACGGCGCCTGGTGGCCCCGTTCCCTGGACCTGACCGCCGAACTGCCGTCGCTGCTCCCGGCACTGACCGGCCGGCTGCGCCGGATCGAACGGGTCACCTACCACCTCGCGGCCTGGCCACCCACCCCGCGCCGGCTGCGTTCCGGGGACGAGCACGGCGACGTCCGGCTCGAGGGATTCCGGTCGCAGCACGCCGCCACCCTGACCGTGATCGGGCTCGGCGCGCGCCGCCGGCTGACGCTGCTGGTGATCCCGCCGGACGCCGATCCGGATCTCGCCCACCACGCGCTGCTGACCGCGGCGCGCCGGGGCAACAACGACACCGTCGACACGCTGCTCGCCGCCCTTGACGATGACACAGCGGTGCAGCGCTGGGAGGTCGAAGGCGGCCGGATCCCCGCCCAAGCGGGACCTGCCGGCGGGTAGCCGTCCTCAGTTCGCTCCGCCGCCCGATCCGGGCGGCGGGCGTCGAGGCGTGCGTGCAGCCGTGCCCGGATCTTGTCCGGGGCGCAGGCCCGCCGCCGTCGTTCCTGGCGCGATCACCACCCCGGTCGCGCCGAGCTTGCCGTCGGCGACCTGTCAGTCCGCTGTGGACGTCACCGCGGGATCTCGGTCGGCAGGCGGGGTTCGCGGTGCAGCAGTTCGAGCGCGTCGGTGTCGGCGACCGCCGGGAACTTCCGGTAGCTGTTGCGGACCGCGTGCAGCCACGGCATCGGGCGCAGGCAGACGAACTGGTCGACCTCGCGGGCGAGCCGGTCGAGGACAGGCGCTTGGGCGACCGGGACCGCGAGCACGATCCGGCGCGCCTGGCGGGCGCGCAGGACGCGGATCGCCGTGTGCGCGGTCGTGCCGGTGGCGGCGCCGTCGTCGGCGAGTACCACCGTCCGGCCCGCGATCGGCACCGGCGCTACGTCGCGCCGGTAGACGGCGACCTGCCCGGCCAGACTGCCCCGCGCCTGATCGGCGAGCCGGGTGAGCTCGTCCGCCGAGATGTCGAACCGGCGGATGGCGCCGTGGTCCCAGACGACCAGGCCGCCCTCCCCGACGGCACCGAGCAGCACCGGTGGTGGTCCGGCGGCCTCGATCCGGGCGGTGAGCAGGATGTCCAGCGGCGCCCCGAGGACGTCGGCGATCTCGGCGGCGACCACGAGGCCGCCCTCGGACAGGCCGAGGACCACGGCGCGGTCACCGCGCAGGGGGCGCAGGCGGAGGGCCAGTCGTTCGCCCGCCTCCCGGCGATCACGGAACCGCATGGGCACTCCTGCCGTCGGGAGCCGGTCGGCCGTCCCCCAGCATGACCGCACCGCGTCCGCGGGCGGGAGGGCCGTTGGTCACCACCAGCGGACCGTTCGGCACCTTTCGCTCGACAGTCCACAAAGGACTTCTCAGCGCGGGCGGCTCACCGTCGACGGCGCCAGCACGACCGCGGGCGCGAGGTCGCGGTCTGCCAGGGCACGGGCCACGTCGCTGAGCCGGCGGTTGTTCCGCCGGGCATAGCCGCGCAAGGCCGTGAACGCCGCGTCCATGCTCAGCCGTCCGCTGACGGCGAGCACGCCCTTGGCCTGCTCGATGATCACCCGGCTGTTCAACGCGGTCTGCAGCTGCTCGGAGAGGAGCTCACCCTGGCGGAACGCGCGTTCGTGGAGGATCCCGATGGTCGCGGTGTCGGCCAGCCCCTGCGCCAGTGCCACGTCGTCGGCCGACAGCTCACCCGGGGAGTGCCCGAAGAGGTTCAACGCCCCGATCGTCTGCCGGCGCAGCCGCATCGGTACCGCGTGCACCGACGCGAACCCGTCCTTGGCCGCCTCGGCCGCGAACCGCGGCCACCGTGCCGCCGCCGCGGCGATATCGGCCACCAGGACCGGTGTGCTGGTGGTGAAGCACTCGACGCACGGCCCCTCGTCGATGTCGAGCTGGAACAGCTCCAGCAGCCGTGCCTGTTCGGTGGACGACGCCAGCACCTGCAGGCCGCCCCGCTCGTCGGCCAGGGTCAGCCCGGCCGCCGCGACGTCGAGCAGCTCCACGCACTGCACCACCAGAGTGTGCAGCAGATCCGCGACGTCGTAGTCGTCGACCAGCGTGTCCGCGAGTGCGACGAACGCCCGCGTCACCTGTCGTTCACGGTCGGGCATGCCCACCATCTCCTGAATCGTCAGCTGCCTTCATGGTGATCCTCACCGGAACTCCTCGTCCAATCGCAGCCGCCCGGCGACGATGTCGGCCGCGACTTCCCGCAGGGAACGCCCGTGGCCGAAAGCGTAGGCCCGCAACCGGGCCAGCGCGGCCGAGGCGGGCAGGTCCAGGTGCGCGATCAGCATCCCGGTCGCCTGGTGCACCTCCCGGAACCGCATCCCCGCGCCCTCCATCCACCGCCCGTCACCGTCGAGCCAGCGCTCGCCGCCGTCCCGCAGCCCCGACAAGGCGAGTGCGGCGATGTCGGCGACCTGCAACGCCGTCGACAGCTCGGCGGCATCGAGCGAGCCCGGTGTCGAGCGGTAGGTGTCGAGGGTCGCCACCCGGACCGCCCCGATCTGCACCGGGAACGTGAACAACGCGGCCACCGGCTGCGCCGCGGCCTCCGCGGCGAAAATCGGCCACGCCGGCGGCGGTCCGGCAGCCAGATCCGGCACCAGGACCGGCCCACCCGCGGCGTGGGCCTCGAAACACGGTCCTTCACCGAGGGAGAACTGCAGTTCCGCCAGCGCCGAGCTCACCGCGTCACTGGCGTAGACGATCTCGCGGTGCCCGGTGCCGGCCACCACCGACACCGCCGCTCCGTTGACCGGCAGCAAGCGCACACACGCCCGGCACACCCGGCCGACGACGTCGACCCCGCTGCTCGGCCCAGCTTCACCCAGGGCGGCCAGCACGCTCGCGCGCAGGTCCTCGACCTCAGCCACCGCGAACCCACCACCGGCGAGCTCCGCGTTCCGGCATCCGGTTCCTTCCGGGTCGGTGTTCGTGATCGCCACACCAACACGGACACCGGGCCCGGATCAGCACCGCTGCCGCGGCTGCGTGCAGCGAGCGTACCCGGCCGGGTGCCCTGATGGCTTCACGTGGTCAAGGACGGCGCGGGATCGCTGCCGGCATGCCTCGCCCCGGCGAGGATGTCCTCGGCACCGGCCGTGGTGTCCGGGTCAGCGGCCGTCCGCAGGGCGGTGGTGGCCGCATCGCGTGGGGTGTCCGGCGCGACGACGAGCAGGATCAGGCGCCGCTGCTGCGTGCCGACGAGTGCGAGGGTGTCCGCCTGCATGGAGTGGAACCCTTCCAACCGGACGATACGGCCGTCCACCACGAGCTTGCGGTGGGCGATCTCCCAGCCGTCGCCCAGCGGGTAGCTGATCCGCTCGACGTCGCCCACCCGGTCGCGCACCGCCGCGAGGACGTCGGGGAACTCGACGCGGGCGTCGCGGGACCGCGGCCACCACGCGCCGTCGACGTACCCGCCGCCGGCGGCCGGTTTCAGCTGCAGGCGGACCTCGTCACCAACGGTGGTCACGACCGGCTCCGATCCGGGGTCTCGGCGAGCAGACCGCGTTCCGGCTTGCCGAACCCGCGGGGCGCCGCGGTGTAGCCGGGGTTGAGCTTGCGAGCCAGGCGTTCCGGCCTGGGCCAGCGGACTTCGGTGGCCCAGCCGAGCTTTTCGAACAGCCAGATCAGGCGCGCGGACATGTCGAGCTGGCCGCGGCGGACGCCGTGGCGGGCGCCGGTCGGGTCGGCGTGGTGGGAGTTGTGCCACGACTCGCCCATGGAGGCGATGGCCAGCGGCCAGAAGTTCGCGGACTTGTCGCGGGCGGCGTAGGGCCGGTCACCGATCATGTGGCACAGGGAGTTCACCGACCAGGTGACGTGGTGCAGCACGGCCACCCGGACGAGGCTCGCCCAGAAGAACGCGGTCAGCGCGCCCCACCAGGACATCGTCACCAGCCCGCCGATCACGGCCGGGGCCAGCAGGGTGACGACGGTGAGCGCGGGGAACCAGCGGTCGATCCGGGCGATGTCGCGGTCGGCGAGCAGGTCGGGGGCGAACCGCTGCGCGTTGGTCTTCTCCCGGTCGAACAACCAGCCCATGTGAGCGTGCCAGAAACCCTTCGCGAGCGCGGCGGCCGAAGTGCCGTAACGCCACGGGGAATGCGGATCACCCTCGCGGTCGGCGAAGGCGTGGTGGCGGCGGTGGTCGGCGACCCAGCCGATCACCGGGCCCTGCATGGCCATGCTGCCGGTGGCGGCGAGGGCGATCCGCAGGCCGCGGTTCGCCTTGAAGGCGCCGTGGGTGAAGTAGCGGTGGAAGCCGATGGTGACTCCCAGGCCGGTCAGGAAGTAGAACCCGATGGCCAGGGCGACGTCGGTCCAGCCGAGGCCCCAGCCCCACGCGAACGGCACCGCGGCGGCCAGCGCCAGCAACGGCACGACCGCGAACAGCTTGACCAGGAAGGTTTCGGTGCGGGACTTTTCGCCCGCGAGCATCGGCTCCGAGGTGTTGGGTGGCCGTTGCAGCGTTTGTGTCATATCGATCGCTTCTTTCCTTGACGTACCTGTCCGCCAGGGTCTGGGGCGATCAAGTTCCGGATAGCCCGCTGACGGCGGCCCAAAACCGGGAGATGGTGGAGGTTGCCGGGACGTCCTCACCGCTGAGGCCCGCTACGTGAGCGAGAGCAACCAATAGTCACAACGAACGACCCGCCGGAATGGTTCCCGTCCGGTTGGCCCTTCGAATGCCGACCGGCCCGGGCCCATCCGGCACGCCGGTCGGCGGCCCTCTAGCGTGGCGGTCATGGAACACCCCGAACCCGACGCCCGAACGCTCGAGCGCGCCCTCGGCGAGTACGTGCGGGCGGTGGCGGCCGCGGTCGGTGTCCCGGACGAAAGCACCACGGTGGAGATCAGCGACACCGCCACCGCCTACCTCGGGCTGCCGCGGCGGTGGCCCGGAAGGCCCGGCCACGACGTCATGCTGGTCTGGAACGAACGCCGGGGGTGGTCCCTCGCGGTGGAAACCGACCCCGGCGCGGCCGCGGTCGTCCTCGCGCACCACGGCGACGACCTCGTCCCCGCCCCGGACGCGGTGGCCCGGTTCGTCGCCGACACCGCCGCCGGCCGTCCCCACGGCCAGGCGTCGGCCGGACCGGCTGCGGACGTGTCCCGCCGGGTGCTGGCCGAGCGGCTGCGGCCCTACCTCGGCGACGCCCCGAACGGCTGACCGCGGGCCGGCTCCCGTGGTTCTTCACCGGCCCGCGGGGGCATCCGCCCGGCGGTATGCTCGGGAAACAGCGCCCAGACCCCGCTCTCACCCGACCGGTCTCGTGCCCGGTCATCGCCAGGAGCAGGTTCTTCATGAATTCCCCCTCAGCACCACGCGCAGATCCGCAGAGCGGCCCCGGGGCTTCTCCGGTGCCGTACGGGCTCCGCGTCGCGGCCGCGGTCTCGTGGCGCCTGCTGGTCGTGGCGGCGGCCCTGACCGTCCTCGGCTTCGTGGCCACCCGGCTGGCCTCGGTGGTCGTCCCGGTCGCGGTGGCACTGCTGCTCGCCGGGCTGTTCTCGCCCGCCGTCACCTGGCTCGCGGCCAGGAAGGTCCCGCGCGGCCTCGCGACCGCGATTGTGCTCGTCGTGGGCATCGCGCTGGCCGGCGGGGTCGTGACGTTCGTCGTCATCACCGTCACCGTGGGCATGCCCGCGCTGATCGACCAGGTCACCGTGAGCCTGACCGACCTGCACACCTGGCTGCGCACCGGCCCCCTGCACCTGAGCCAGGGCCAGCTAGACCAGCTGCTCGGCAACCTGACCGCCATGCTCGGCCGGAACAAGTCCGTGATCGCCTCGGGCGCCCTCACCACCGCGGTCACCGTCGGGGAACTGCTCGCCGAAGCCCTGCTCACGGTGTTCTGCCTGATCTTCTTCCTCGCCCAGGGAAATCCGATCTGGGCGTTCCTGATCCGGGGCGTACCCACCCGGCTGCGCGACCGCGCCGACATCGCCGGGCGCAGCGGGTTCACCACCCTGGCCCACTACGTCCGCGGCACCGCCGCCGTCGCGTTCGTCGACGCCGCCGGTATCGGCCTCGGCCTGGTGATCCTCGGGGTCCCCTTGGCGGCTCCGCTGAGCACGCTCGTCTTCCTCGGCGCGTTCATCCCCGTCATCGGCTCGGTGATCGCCGGCGGGATCGCCGTCCTCGTGGCCCTGGTGGCCAACGGCGTCTGGACGGCCGTCATCGTGCTCGCCGTCGTCGTCGGTGTGATGCAGGTGGAAAGCCATGTCCTGCAACCACTGCTGCTCGGGCGGGCCGTCCGGCTGCACCCCCTGGCCGTCGTCCTCGCCCTCGCCATCGGGCTCGTCACCGCCGGGATCGTCGGCGCCCTGCTGGCCGTCCCGCTGCTCGCCGTCTTCAGCTCGGGCGTGCGCAGCCTGACCACCCGGCCGGAGAACGACCCGCCTGCGGGAACCGCTCATCCTGCCGATCCGGACGACCGCGCCCCGGACCCGGCGACCGATGACGTGCACGCCGGGCCTGAGGTCTGTTGAGGACAGTCAGGAGCCGGCGGCTCGTCCGGCTCCACGAAACCTTGGTCATCCACACCTCGTGCGCGGCGAAAGGTTCCTTCGGCCCCCCGGCAGATGACGTGTGACCCTGGGCAGTCGTGGCCCGGACGAGCAAGGTGGTGGCTACCGGAACGCCACTTCGCGCTCATCCGGGCCGGCCGTCGAAGGGGACAACCACGCATGCTGATCCAGATCGGCACGGACCAGGCCGTGCACGGCGACGAGGCGCTGATCCGGCACTTCGAGGTGGAGCTCGCCACCAGGCTGTCGCGGTTCAGCGACCACATCACGCGGCTGGAAGCCCACTTCAGCGAGGAAACCACCGACGACGGGCAGGACCGGTGCTGCGTGCTCGAAGCCCGGCCGGCCGGGCGGCGGACGGTGGCCGTCAGCCATCACGCGGGTTCGGTCGGCGAGGCGTGCCGGGGTGCGGTGCACAAACTCGAGAGCGTGCTCGAGAGCATGTACGGCCGGACGGATCACCGCAAGGGCGGGGACTCCATCCGGCACCAGGACGGGCACGCCGGCTCGTGACCGTCCTCAGCGGGCTCGGTGCGCCACGCTCCGGGGACCTTCGCAACCGGGTCACCGGCCCGGCCGCGCAGCCCGGGAAACCGTTGCCGTTGCGGTCATCCGTCTCCTTCGATCGGCCACGCCACGGGGCTGCGCCCCTCGCCGGCGACGGTCCGGTTCCGGCCTCAAGCGCCGGAGCGCGGTGGGTGGGCGTCGAGGATGTCGGTGGCTCGCACCAGGCCGGCCGGTGCATCGGCGGCAGCCCCCTGCGGGCGGACGGGCACCCAGGTCGTGCTGGTGTGTTCGTCGCGCAGGCTGTGCCCGGTGACGGTCCCGAAATTCTCGCACCACACCGGGGCCGCGCACGGCGACCCGGTCCGGCGCACGCGGCTGCGGTAGCGGACGAGCCAGCCGGGTGGGTAGGCACCGCCGTGGCGGGTGGGCCAGTCGCGGTACGCGTGCCCGACCGACGGCCGGTCGGTCTGTTCGTCGTCCACCGGCGCCGCCTTCGCTCACGGTGCACTCGGGGTGCACGTCATCGATCGCCGGGGTCCGGGGCGCGGTCATCCAGTTTAGGCGGGGAAGCGCCGGGAGTGGTTCGCCCGGGCGAGTGATTCTCCGGCCGGTGGTCAGGCCGGCACGGGCGTAAGGTGGCGGTATCGCCCCGGACCTCGGCGTGTTCGCTGGAGCCGGGTCCGAAGCCGGGAGTTCGAGCGAGTCCCGGCTGCTCATCGGTCCCGCGCCCGGATGATCAGCACCGGCAGAAGGAGATCCGGCATGTCGTCCCTCGATCTCGAAACCGGCGCCGCCGCCGCGGAAATCGGCGATCCGGCCGCGACCGCCTGCGCGGTGTGCCCCCATTCCCCGGAATCGCATGATGTGATCGCGCGCCGGTTCTGCACGGCAACGCAGGCGGGCGGGTTCCACCGCGGATGCGTGTGCACTGGTGCATCGGACGCCGCGGCGACCACGGCGATGCGGGTCGCGAAGTGAAGGGCTCGTCATGAACGCCTTCGGGGAACCCGCAGGCCGGTTCGTCCGGCCGTCGTCGCGGAAGGAGCGCCGGGCATGACTTTTGCGCCGGACGACGCCGCGGGTCCCGTTGTCGGCTCACCGGCCCTCGACCGGCGGCTGCGGCTGAAAACGCCGGGTGCGGTCAAGGGCTGCTTCGACGGCGCCTGGTGGCCACGCTCCCGAGAGCCGGTGGCGGAATTCAGCGCCCTGGTCACCGCGCTCGCCGTGGATTCGGGCCCGGTGGACCGGATCGGCTTCAACCCGGCGATGTGGGATCTGCCCCCCGGGAAGCTCGCGCTCGAATCCGGTTTCGTGGAGCTGGCGGGGTTCTTCGGCCTGGACCGGTACACGATCGTCGTCATCGGACCGCGCATCCGCCGGCTGACCCTGCTGGTGGTGCCACCCGACACCGCTGCCCCCGCGGCGAAGCGAGCGCTGGCAGCGGCCACCGCGCCGGACGCGAGCGGCTCCGCCGTGCTGATCCTGACCACCAGCGGCATCCTCGGCCCGGCTTGAGGAAGGAACCGGCCGCGGCGGGCGCCGGTTCCGCGTCACGGATGCCGGCTCTCACCTGTCGGAGGACATCGCGAAGCCGGTGGTTCCCCGGCCGGCGGTGCGGTCACGGCGATGACGTCCTGGACGTCCACCCAGCGCACCGAGGCCGTGTCCCCGCCGTCGGCGATGACGGGGACACAGGCTCCCCCGGGGCCGAACTCGGGCGGCCCGACCAGGGTGCCGGTCCGCGGCGAGTGTGGATCCGTCCCGGCGTAGGTGACGCGCCAGTTCCCGACGCTGAACGCGATCTGCCGCCGAGGCGGGAAGGGCAAGCCGGGGCCCGCCGTCGCGCTGGGGCCCGGCTGCCCGGCGGTCATCGGCTGCTCCTCGGCCGTGGGAGTGGTTCCACGGGTTACGTGGAACCACGGGCACGCCGAGGTCCAGGGCGGTCCGGTCAGCCTAGGCGTTGTCCACTGTTCACCGGCCGGGAATCCCCCGGACGGGTCACCCGAGAGAAGCCGCGTTTCCGGTTCGTGCACCGGTCGCCGGCGCCGATCAGCCGTCGTGGACGGCGGCGGGGCGGCGCACCGGCGGCGAGCCGGGCCCGGCTGCCCCGGCGAGGGTCACCGATGCCAGCTCCGCCACGAACGCGGCCGGCGAGCCGGCTCCCGCGAACAGCGCGCGTTGGCGCGCTGCGCCCGTTCGGCCCGCCCGCACCACGGCGAGCTGCCGGTCGATCGCCGCGAGGTCCCCGGTGGCCCGCAGGGCCGGCCGGACGTACTCCAGGAGCCGGTCGGTGAGTACCTCCTGCGGGAGGAATTCGCCGGTGAAGGGGTCGATGCCGAGGCCGGGGTAACCCGCACGGGCCGCGGCGGTGAGCGACGCGGCCACCAGCGGAGCCCGGACGGGCCGCGGTGCGACGCCCGCCCGGGCCTCCGCGAGGATCGTGACGGCCAGGGCGCGGACCAGTCCCGCCTGCAGCACGGCGTCCTCGGCGGTCAGCCCGACGTCCGCGATGCGGACCTCGACCGTCGGGTGGTTCGGGGAGAGCCGGGCGTAGAAGTAGACGCCTTGGTCGTCCAACGCATCACCACGGCGAACCACGTCGTCGATGGTCGCGGCGTAGGCGGCCGCGTCCGGCCAGTCCCGCGGGGGCTTCGCGGTCGGCCAGAGCGACCACAGCGGGTACCGCCCGCTGGCCCACCCGGAGTCCACGTCGTGGGCGAAAGGTGAGTTCGCGCTGATCGCGAGGAGCGGGGCAAGCCAAGGACGCAGCCCGGCCAGGACCCGGACGCCGAGCGCCGGGGAGGAGATACCGACGTGCACGTGGCAGGCGCACGTGCCCGCTTCCGGGAGGAGCGCGGGGAATCGGCCGGCCAGCGCGCGGTACCGCGGTTCGGCGGTGACAGCGGGCAGGCCCGGTAGGTCGCCGCACGGCGGTGTGCCGGACGCCAGCAGCAGGCACCCGGCGTCGGCGGCCGCGCCGGCCACGAGGCCGCGCAAACCGAGCAGCTCCGTCCGGAGCTCGTCGAGGCCGGTGTGGATGCCGGTGGCGGTTTCGATCTGGAAGCGCAGGAACTCCGGCATCACCGCGGATTCACCGTCGAGCAGTTCCAGGATGCGGGGCGCCGCGAGCGCCACCGCGCCGGTCACGGGGTCCGCGAGGACGAATTCCTCCTCCACGCCGAAGGTGAGGGCGTCACCCTCCGGCGGCAAAAGTCGCGCGTCCACGGCCCGGCTCCGTCCGTCGGTCGGAATGCCCAGCCTCGCCGGTCCGGCTCCGCCGGAGAAAGGGCCGCTGGTCACCGATCGGGCAGCTTTCGGCCCTTCTCCGGGGTACCGGGCGAACGGCATGCGCGCGACCGCCGGGTCGCCGGCGTGCCGAGACGCCGGTGAGGGCTTACGCTGTGGGGTACCGCGCCGGGAGGGCCGAGACCACGCGCTCGCGACGATCACCGATCGACAGCTGGCCGTGTTCCGTTCCGCGGAGGTCAGCGTAGGAGCTGATCGTGAACCATTCCGAACTCGGCAATGGCCTCGGACCACGCTTGGGTACCTCTGTTTCCCGGTCGCTGCTGCGGCTCACGTCGATGCGCCGCGAAGACGTCCTCGTGCTCACCGCGGCCGGCGAAGTCGACCTGTCCACGACCCCCGCCCTGAGTGAATCGCTGGCCGACGCCATCGCTCAACGGCCACCGGCGCTCGTCGTGGACCTCACTCCGACCACGTTCCTCGCCTGCGCCGGCCTGTCGGTCCTCCTCGCGGCACATCAGCTGACCGGTGATCGGGCCTGCTTCGCCGTGGTCGCCGGCTCACGGGCCTCGTGGCGGCCGCTCCACCTCACCGGGGTGGACCGGCTCCTGACCGTGCACCGCCATCTGGACGACGCGGTGGCCGGCGCCGCCCCGATGGTCGTGCGAACGGTCGTCGCGGATGCCGCGATCCTGTTCACCGCCACCGGCGGGGCGCGGGCCGGCGCGGCCGAGGTGCTGACGGAAGAACTGCGGCAGGTGTCCGAACTGTGCCGCGGCGTCGTCCTGGTCGACGTGTCGGCCTGCACGGTCCCGGCCGTGGACGTCGTCGGCAGCGTGCGGGCCGCCTTCACCCGGGACGGCCGGGACCGGGGTGGCATCCGGGTCCTGACCGCCGACGAGGACCTGAGGAAGGCGCTGGAGGCCGCGGGTATCGCCTGCTGCGTCCCAGCCGGGCCGGGCCGGTGACCGGAGTGGCGGACCATCACCCCGTCGAACCTCCGTGGGTCCGCGGCGCCGAGGTCGGCGACGTGGATCGCATCCTCGAGATGGTGTACTTCCTCGCGCGCCGCACCGGCCGGTCGCCCGGTGCCGCCGCTCGGCTGTGCACCCGCCTGGTCCCCGAACTGGTGGTCTCGTCCGCCGGCGCGGCGGGTTCCCCCGGTCACCGCCTGGCCGCGGCGCGGCGTGGCCGGGTCGCCGTGGCGACCGCCGTGCGGGCCCGCAGCCGTCGGTGTGACCCGGCGGTGTTCGCCGACGCCCTGGCCGACGCCGTGGCGCGGGACGAACTGGTGCTCCTGCCCCCTCGCCAGCGCTTCACCGTCTGGTCGGTGGCGGTCCAGCACCGGCCGATCGCCGAGGTCGCCGCGGAGACGGGCTGGTCCGGGTCCCAGGTCGTGCGCCTGCTCAACGCCGGGCTGGCCACCATCACCGAGTGGGGCCGGAAGTCCGTCCCGAGCGCTTGAGACGCCGGTCCGGCCCTGGTTTGATCAGTGGCGCGGCCGGGAATCCGGATCCGGTATCGAGTGGCCGCCCCAGTCCCCGGCGCCCGCAGGACTCGGGGAAGGACTCCCATGGACGTATCTTCGGTGAGCGAGGGCGCCGGCCTCCGGGCGGCGTCACGCAACGACTTCGGCACTCTCGGCCGCCTCGTGCGGCATGAAGGCCTGCTTGACCGGCGCTACGGCTACTACGCGGTGAAGATCAGCCTGACCCTGCTGGCGCTCGCCGGCGGCTGTGCGGCGTTCGTGCTGCTGGGCGATTCGTGGTGGCAGCTGCTCACAGCGGTGTTCTTCGCGGTGATGTTCGCGCAGGTCGCGTTCCTCGGTCACGACGCCGGGCACAACCAGGTCTTCCGCACCGGGCGGGCCAACGACCGCGCCGGTTACGCGTTCGGCGGGATCGTCGGCATGAGCTACGGCTGGTGGATGGGCAAGCACTCCCGCCACCACGCCAACCCCAACCACGAGGGCGACGATCCCGACATCGACATCCCCTTGCTGGCCTTCACCCGCGGGCAGACGGCGCACAAGAGCGGGTTCGTGCGCTGGACGTCGAAGCACCAGGCGGCGTTGTTCTTCCCGTTGCTGCTGCTGGAAGGCCTGAGCCTGCACTGGGCGGGCATCCAGGCGGTGTGGCGCGGGGAGGTCAAGACCCGGTGGCTCGAAGCGGTGCTGCTGTCCGCGCACGTCGTGGTGTACCTGGGGGCGGTGTTCGTGGTGTTGTCCCCGCCGGTCGCCTTGGCGTTCATCGCCGTGCACCAGGGGCTGTGGGGGGTGTACATGGGCTGTTCGTTCGCACCGGGGCACAAGGGCATGCCCACCTACACGGACAAGACCGAGCTCGACTTCCTGCGCAAGCAGGTGCTGAGCAGCCGCAACGTCCGTGGCCGCCGGTGGGTGGACTTCACGCTCGGGGGGCTGAACCACCAGATCGAGCACCACCTGTTCCCGAGCATGCCGCGGGCCAACCTGCGCCGCGCGCAGCCCCTGGTGCGCGCGTTCTGCGCCGAGCACGGGATCGACTACGCCCAGTGCGGGCTGCTGAAGACCTACTACTACGTCCTGCAGCACTTGCACGAGGTGAGCGCACCACTCCGCGTGGCGGGCGCACCTGCCCGCTAGCCCTTGGGGAGGGCCCGCGCCGCGATTTGCGGGTCTATCCCGTGATCTTGGGACCCTCCCTTCCGAACCAACGTGCGGTCAACGCATGACCCCGGGCGCATCCTGCGGCGAGGCACGCTCAGGTAACGGTACGAAGTGGACGGTGACGGTCAAGCCGCCCTGGGGGCGTGCGATCGTGGTGAGGGTGGCGTGGTGGGCTTCGGCCACGGCGTTGACGATGGCGAGGCCGAGACCGTGGCCGCTGTGGTGGTCGTTGCGGTCGGCTGAGAGCCGCTGGAAGGGCTGGAACAGCCGATGGAGCTGGTCTTCGGGTATGTCGGGGCCGCTGTTGGTGACCGTGATAGCCGCGCCCAGCCGTGAAACTTCGGTTGTGACAACCACCCGGCCCGCCGGGTGGTTGTGGCGGATGGCGTTGTCGACGAGGTCGGCGATGAGGCTTTCGATCAGTCTCGGGTCGCCGGTTGTCACTGCGGGGGTGAGGTGTTCGGCGATGTCGATGCCTTTCTCGGCGGCCTGGTCGCGGCGGGAGCGCAGGATTCCGGTGGCGACGTGAGCGAGGTCGACCGGTTGCCGGTGAGTGACCCCGCGTTCGCTGGTGGCCAAGGCGAGCAGCGAAGTGACAAGCGGTTCCTGGAGCCCGCCGAGGGCCAGAGCTTCCTGACAGGCCGTACGGAGGGTGCCGGGTGTCGGCATCGGGGTCGCCGAGCGCGACTTCCAGCAGGGTCCGTAGGCCTGCTAGGGGTGTTCGCAGCTCGTGGGAGGCGTTGGCGACGAAGTGCCGTTGGGCGGTGAAGGAGGCTTGCAGCCGGGCGAAGAGGTCGTCGAGGATGTGGCCCAGTTCGGTCAGCTCGTCGACGGGCTCGCCGAGGTCGAGGCGCTGGTCGAGGTTGCCGGCGTAGATGGCCCTGGCGGCGGTGGTGATGGCCCGCAGTGGCCGGAGGAACCGGCCGGCGATGAACCAGCCGCCGGCGAAGGCGACGGGGGCGAGTACGACGAGCGCGACGGCGGATCCGGTGAGGAGCTGGTGTGGGGCCGATTCCCTGGCCGGTTCCGGTGATCGCGGCCGGCGCCGTGGGCGTGGAGGCGGGGCCGGGTGCGGTCGACTGGATGCCGATGAAGGGCAGCGTGACGACGGCGAGGACGACGACCCCCGCCAGGTAGATGCCGGCGGTGTAGACGAGCGTGAGCCTGGCTCGCAAGGACCGGCTGGTCACGGTGGTCCGATCCGGTAGCCGCCTTCGCCCGATACCTGGCAGTCGGCGTTCGTGGGCACCGTGTTACCCAAGCGTGTCCGGCGATGCCTAAGCGGAATGCGCAGAAGCGTCCGTCATCAGCTGCCTAAAACTGGGCAGCAGGACCGGGTTCGGCTGGTGCTTCCTGGATAGCGGTCGGCGCCTGCATCCTCGTGAGGAGTGGCCGTTGGAGTTGTCTGCGCTGGGGAACTACACCTGTTGCGGAACGACGCTTCGTTGTTCGCAGCTTGGTGCGGGAGGTCGTTGTGGCGTGGGTGGAGCAGTGTGGCAGCAGGTCGTGGCGGGTGAGGTATCGGCGGCAGGGGTGCGGTGTTCGCTCGGTGTCCGGTTTCGGCTCGCGGCGTGACGCTGCGGCCTACGCTGCTGGGTTGGAGGTGGATCGGCGTCGGCGAGTGTGGATCGATCCGGCCGACAGCGCGGTCACGGTGGAGGAGTGGGTGGCGCGGTGGTTCCGGTCGCTGGATCTGGATCCGCGGACGATCGAGAGCTACCGCAGCCGGTTGCGGTGTCACATCCTCCCGAAGTTCGGGGGTATGCCGGTGGGTGCGATTACGGCGCTGGGGGTGGCCGAGTGGGCTCGGGAGCTGGAGCGGGCAGGATTCGCCCCGTCGACGGTGAGCTCGCAACTGAACCTGCTGTCGATGCTTCTGACTGATGCGGCCGACGAGCGGCTGATCCCGTTCAACCCGGTACACCGGCGGAGGCGTCGCGGCCGGCGGTCGCGACGGGCGGTGCCGGAGCGGGTGTGGGCGACGCCGGAGCAGGTGGTGCGGATCGCCGAGCAGGCCGGTGTGCTCGGTGGGCCGATCGCGTGGCTGCTGGTGATCACCGCGGCGTGGACCGGTTGCCGGTGGGGTGAGCTGGCCGGCTTGCACCGGGACAATGTCGATCTCCGGCGGGGTGTGATCGTGATCGATCCGCTGGTGGGGGCGTTGCACGAGTCGGGGTCGATGCGGTGGCTCGGGCCGCCGAAGACCCGAGCTTCGGCGCGGAGGATCGCGCTGCCGCCGTTCCTGGTCGCGCTGCTGCGGGAGCACCTTGCGCGGCACCGGTATGAGTTCGTGTTCACGACGCCGAGCGGGACGTGGTTGTGGCGCTCGACGTTCCTGCGGCGCGTCTTTCGCCCGGCGGTCGACGGCAGCGAGGCGTCCGGGACCAAGGCGGGCTGCGCGGCGGTGCGGCCGGGGTTGACATTCCACGGGTTGCGGCACAGCCACAAGACGTGGCTGATCTCCGGCGGCGCGCCGGAGATCGCCCAGGCCCGCCGGCTCGGGCACCACTTGGACAACCGGGTCATCGAGACCTACTCCCACGTTGCGCCGGAGGTCGAGCAGCGGCTACTGGAGGACCTCGAACGGCGCTGGCACGCGGTGGCCCCGCTACCGCCGACGCCGTCACCGAGTGTGGTCGACAGCGGGCGGATGGCGGCGGTTGTCCCCCTCTTCGCCACGATGGGGGTCACCCACCGGCCGAGCCGACGAGCAGCGAAAACACCGGGCGGGTGCCGTGTCGGGGCTGGGGCAGTGCTCCAGTTTTGCCCCACCAGGAGCACAAGATCAGGCCGTAAGCCGATCACCGAAGATCGAACCGGGGATGCAGAAAACCCCTCCGACCAGCCGGAAAGGCTGAAACGAAGGGGTTCCTTACGATGTGGGCCTAACGTGGCACAACCCGAACTCTTCGGTGCTCGTCGAGGGCCCGGAGATCGCAATCCGCCCGGTGGGTATCCGACGCCTCCCCTCACAGATTGCGCAGGTCAATCGCACTGGCGGTGATGCCTGATGACCAGCGCTGAACTCGGCGTGTCGACTCGGCCGGCTGCTGACCAGGCTGCGGTCGTCCGGGCCGTCACCGTGATCATGGGGATTGTCGTCGGGCTGACGTTCCTGTTCGGCTTCGGTAACGTCCTCAACCTTGCCCTCCGGCTCGGTGTGCCCGCCTGGGTCGCCCCGCTCGTTGCCCCTGCGGTTGATCTCTCGATCCTCGGGCTGCTGCTAGGGACCCGGCACCTGGCACTCGCCGGAGCATCCGCGGATGTGCTCCGTCCAGCTCGCCGACTACTGATCTTTGCCAGCGTGGTGACCCTCGCACTGAACGTGGCCGCCCCGCTCGTCGCAGGCGAGTTTGGCAAGGCAGCGTTCGACGCCGTGGGCCCCCTGCTCCTGATCGGTTGGGCCGAAGTCGGCCCTGGTTTCTTGCAGGCGATCAGCGCGTCCTGCGTCCAGACCCGCGACCTGGAGGCGCCGTGCATCGGGCGGGCACATTCGGAGGCTTCGATCGACGCGGATGAACCAGTTCGGCCGCAAGTTGCGGCGGTTGATCAACCGCCGCAGAGTCGCCGAAAGGGACCTCAGCGGCGCACACCGGAGCGGCTCCTAGAGCAGGCGAGGCAGGAGGACGCCGCTCACCGCGCTGCTCACCAGAAACCGATCTCGGCGGACACGCTTCGAGTCCGGCTCGGGATTGGCGCGACTCGGGCGCGACGTCTCGTCAAGGCCGTTCGCGAGGAGTACCAAGCCCAACGCGATCAGATTGATGTGGATGCCACGGGCGAGTCGCAAGGCGCCTCATCGACCCTGGCGGCGTGAGGTGGACGCCGACGCACGTCGGCGGGGGCGTGCCTGCTACGCCACCAAAACGATCTCGATCAAACTCGCCCGACGTCACACCTAATACTGCAACGACACTTCGTGATGGCCGCGTCGTCGGTAGTGGCTGGCACGCGCCCGGGCTTGGCTGGCTCGTCGCCATCGTGACCAGTGCATCGCATGCTGGCTTGTGCGGCGGATCGGTGCGGTGACGCGGTTGAGCAGTCTGCGAATTTCGTTGGAGGTGAGCGGTATCAGGCCGGGTGTGGATCCCCTTTTTTCGCGGCGTCTCGAGTGAGGACGAGAAACGCCGCTGCCGCCATGGAGAGGGTGATATGCCGATACCATGCTTCGTATCGGCGGACCTGGTAGTGGTCGAGTCCTGTTTCGTTTTTCGCGGTTTGGAAACTTTCTTCGATTGCCCAGCGGCTTCCGGCGACGCGCACCAGTTCGCGGATGTCGGTGCCGGCGGGGCCGAAGCAAATGTAATAGGCGATATCGGTGGGATCGCTGACAGAGCGGCGGGCCAGCAGCCAGTGGCCGACTTCTTGTCGGCGTAGAGGCCGGATGTCGACCACCGCCCAATCGTAGATCCGTTGCCCGTGCGCTCCATCGCCGCAGGACAGACGTTGCCAGGCGGCCGGTTCGACCTCCGCGATGACGGCGCGGGCGCGTCGTTGCCGCAGATCCATGGAAATCACCATTTGGGACTTGGGTACGGCGAGTACATGTGCGATATCGTGTTCTTCCAGCCAGAGCCGCAGCCGCCCGACCTGCCCGTAGGCTTCATCAGCGGTGAACCACGCAAACGGGATTCTCGCGGCGAGCGCGCGTTCCACCATCAGTTGTGCCAACTCGGGCTTGGTCGCGAATCCGACGTCGTCGGGAATGCCGGCCGCAGCGCACCGGCCCCGATCCGCGATCCACTCTTTCGGCAGGTACAACTCGCGATCGATCAAAGCTCGTCCCCGATCCGAGGCGTACGCCAAGAACACGCCGATCTGCGAATTCTCGACTCGCCCGGCCGTGCCCGAATACTGGCGCGCCACGCCGGCGGATTTCGTGCCCTTCTTCACGAATCCGGTCTCATCGGCGATCAACACGCCGCGTTCGGCGTCCCCGAGCACGTCGACCACCGCATCACGCACGTCATCACGCATGCCCTCGGCGTCCCAGGCGTAGAAGTTCAGCAGCCGCTGCATGCCCTGCGGACCCGCCTCGCCCGCCATCTCGGCCAGGGTCCAGCCGTTCTTGCGCTCGGCTTCCGCCAGCAGGCCCCGCAGGTAGGACACCATTTGCCGCCGGGGCTCCACCCGGGAAAACCGCGTCGCGAACCGCCCCGCGAACGCAGCGAAACGCGCCGACCAGTCCGTCACCATCTCCAGCACACAAGATCAACTACACGACCAACGAACCAGAGCCTAACCGACACGCGGATCAATCCATCACGAAGTGTCGTTGCAGTACTAACCGCCTGGTCGCGAACATGTCGAACAGTTCGCAAACGTTGCAGAGCATGACTGAACCGTGCTGAGGTCGGAGTCGTCGGCCGTGGGCTATCCGACCGAGAAGGCTGCATCACTGCGAACCGCAGCCGGCCGGACAGGGCGCGCACGGCTGCCACACTGGGTGGGTGGCCCTTGGGTACGTTTTCGCTGTTCTGGCCGCTGCGGCGTCGGGCGGTGGTTCGATCCTGCAGTCGCTCGGTATCCGACGTGTCGGCGCGTACGGCGGCGCGTCGCTGGATCTGGTCCGCCTGCGACACCAGTATGTTTACTTCCTCGGTCTGGGCGTGGACCTGGTGGGATTCGTGTGTGCGGCTGCGGCGTTGCACTGGCTGCCGTTGTTCCTGGTCCAGTCGCTGCTGGCGTTCAGCATCGGGGTGACGGCCACGATCGCGGCGTTCCTGGGCGCACGGTTGGCTGCGGCGGGCTGGGGCATGGTGGGTATCGGCGCGGTGGGGTTGATCCTGCTGGGCGTGTCCGCCGATCCGGGCCCGGCCCGGACGCTGCACCTGGAATGGCGGTGGATCTTGCTGGGCATGGTGGTGCCAGTGGCGGTGATCGCCTTCTGCGCGCGGCGTCGCGGCGGCTTCTGGGCGGCTTCGGCGTTGGCGTTCAGCGCCGGGTTGGCGTTCTGTGTCGTCGGTATCTCGGCCCGGTCACTGACCATTCCGGACTTGTCGTGGCGGCTGGTGCTGGAGCCGTCGGTGTGGGCCATCGTGGTCAACGCGCTCGTGGGTGCGGTGGTGTTCGCGATGGCCTTGCAGAAGGGTGGCCCTACGGCGGTCACCGCGATCATGCTCACTACCAAGACGGCGCTGGCCTCGTTCGTCGGGCTGGCCTACCTGGGTGACCGGGTGCGCGCTGGTTTCGGCGCTGCGGCGACCGTGGGATTCGTCCTAGCGATCGCCGCGGCGGTCGGCGTCGCGCACTATGCATCCCGCGCCCGTCAGAAGAGATCGATTGGACCGCCCCGGGTTGGTTGGAGGCTCTGATACCTGGAAAGGTGAGGAGCTATGGCACCACCGAGGAAATACTCGTCTGAGCTGCGGGAACGTGCGGTCCGGATGGTCTTTGAGCTACGTGAGCAGGGCGAGCGGACGGGTGTGATCGCTCGGGTCGCTGACCAGCTTGGTGTGCATCGGGAGGCGTTGCGGACCTGGGTGCGGCAGGCCGAGGTCGATGGTGGGAAGCGGCCCGGTACGTCGACAAGTGATATCCAGCGGATCGCTGAGCTGGAGCGGGAGAATCGTGAACTGCGACGGGCGAACGAGATCCTGAAGGCCGCGTCGGCGTTTTTCGCCCGGGAACTCGACCCGAAACCGCCGCGCTAGTCGAGTTCATCGATACCCACCGGGATCAGTTCGGTGTCGAGCCGATCTGTGCCGTGCTGGAGGTGTCGCCGTCGACGTATTGGGCGGCGAAGAAACGGGAGTCGGCCCCGTCTGCTCGCGCGGTCCGGGACGAATGGCTGAAGAAGGAGATTCTGCGGGTGTGGCATGGGCCGGGGCGTGGCCTGTACGGGGCACGGAAGGTATGGCGCCAGCTCGGTCGGGACGGTGTCGAGGTGGCGCGGTGCACGGTCGAGCGGCTGATGCGCGAGCTGGGTATCAGCGGGGTGACTGCGCCCCGTAAGCGGCCACGGACCACCATCCCGGCTGCGGACAGGCCAGGTGACCTGCTTGAACGTGACTTCACCGCGGACGCGCCGGACCAGCGGTGGGTCGCCGACATCACCTACGTCGCCACCGCGGCCGGCTGGGCGTACACCGCGTTCGTCCAGGACCTGTACTCCCGGCGGATCCTCGGCTGGCAGGTCGCCGATCACCTGGGTGCCGACCTCGCGCTCGACGCTCTGGAGATGGCAATCTGGGCACGTGGAGGCAGTTCCGGAGGCGGTATTGACGGTCTTGTTCACCATTCCGATAGAGGCGTTCAATATACCTCCATTCGCTACGCCGAGCGGCTTGATCAGATCGGCGCGGCGCGTTCGGTGGGCAGCACAGGAGATTCCTATGACAATGCCGCAGCCGAATCGCTCAACAGTCTCTACAAGAAGGAGCTCATCGACTACCGAGGCGACTGGGAGAACACCACGGACGTGACGCTGGCCACCATGGAATGGGTTGCCTGGTACAACAGGGAACGGCTACATTCTTTCTGCGGGAACACCCCTCCGGCTGAGTACGAGGAGACGTTCCGCGCCACGGCCACTGAGTCTGGCGCAGTGGTCTAGAACCAACTCAACCGGCCTCCAACATCACCGGGGCGGTCCAGATTACCACACCGGGACATGACCACATGGTTGCCTGAACAGCGAGCCGCACTGGTCACCCCACCCGGCCTATCGCGCCGATCACCCTGCAGGGCGTAGGCTGGCCACATACCCGGTCGCGACGACATCCCACTCCCGAGGTGCCAGCCCCTCCGGCCCACGTGGAAGT
Organism: Amycolatopsis nalaikhensis; assembly: GCF_030264295.1. GTDB lineage: Bacteria > Actinomycetota > Actinomycetes > Mycobacteriales > Pseudonocardiaceae > Amycolatopsis > Amycolatopsis nalaikhensis. The sequence goes on from NZ_CP127173.1 coordinate 801,624, forward strand.
AGTGGTATGTATGTCCCTCCTCCATCGCACTCGCCGTGAAGGCGACGGCCAGCCCCAGCCCATGGATGCCGACATGTCGGCGCCGGCCGGGCAGGCCACTCCACCGCAGGCGGCCCAGTCGGTGGCCGGATCACCCGGACGAGTGCCCCGCACCCGCACCGGAGCCGCTTGGGCGGCCCTCATCGCCGCGGCCCTTCTTGCCGTCCTGTTGATCGTCTTCCTGGTGCAGAACACCCACAGCACCGAGATCTCGTTCCTGTGGATGACCACGAGCACCCCGCTGGCTGTCGCATTGCTGATCGCCGCTGTCGGCTCCGTGCTGCTCACTCTCGTCCTCGGGACCGCCCGCATCACCCAGCTGCGCCGCCTGGTCCGCAAGAACCGCACCTGACCACCGAATGGGTGACACCTCTGCTCGATCGGGGGGTGGCTCGGATATTCGACGGCGGTGGACGAGTAGATCAGACCGCGGCGACGGGCCGCGACCCACGCGGCGGCTCCGCAGATTTCGCGAGACGTATCCGAACCGAATAGCGGCCAATGTGATCAGCCACAGAGACAGGTGGCGTGTGGCAGAATTAACGGCGGCCATTATCCAATGGTGCGGATTATTCATGGGGTATTCTCAGGCACAGCTCGGATCGAAATCGCCCAGTCACGTTCGCCACAGGGTAGAATCGAGTTGTCGAGAACATCTCGCACGGGAGCGGTCAAGCCCCCGTCGTACTCGATGATCCACCCAGACCGGCCGTAGTTTCGGCCGGAGACGGGAGCGCCGACATGACGTCGGGCCCACACCTTCTCATCGCCACCCCACCGGTCACCTTGGCCGCCGAGCCGCCTCGGCAGACGCTCCGCTTGAAGTTGAAGCCGAAGGCGCCCACCACGGGGCACGTCGACGGAGCGTGGTGGCCCCGCTCGCGGGACCTGTCCACCGAACTGCCGGCGCTGCTCGCGGTGCTGGCTATTCGGCTGGGTCGCGTCGGCCGGGTCAGCTACAACCTCACCACCTGGAACCCCGCCGACCGCCGCCTCAACATCGACGGTCACCGCGTGCGGTTGGGTGGATTCCACGCCCAGCACCCGCACGCCATCGACGTGATCGGCCCGACCGGGACGCGGCTGACCCTGCTGGTCCTGCCACCGGAAACCGACCCGGCGACCGCCCATCACATCCTGATGACCGCGGCCGGGCGGGACAACGTCGACAGCATCGACGAGTTGCTTGCGCCCACCGCCGTGACCGCGCCGGTTCCGGCGGACCGCGACCTGCCCGACGACCCCGCGGTGCAGCGTTGGGAGGTCGACGGCGGCCTGGTGCCGCAGCGTACCTAACGATCCCGGCTGCCGGAGCTGTCCGAGCGAACAACTCCCACTGGCACCCGAGTTCCGATCCAGACATTGTCAGGAGTACCCGATGACCACTGTTGAATATGTTTCCGTCTACGACCTACGGGTCAAGCTCGTACAGGACACTCTGGCCAACCACTCGACGCTGGGCGACCACGCCGCGCACGAACTCGCGGTGCATGTGTTGGATGCCCTAGACCACATCCCGGAGAAAGTGCGCTGAGCCTCCCAGTCCACGTCTCGGGTTGATGCCAAATGCGCGAATTCAGAAGAACAGCCGCACTGGATCGCATCACTACCCGGCCGGAAACCCAACTGACCCGATCGAGTCGGACTATAGGGGCGTTGTGCCCGTCACCGCGCGCAGCGTTTCCGATTCCCGTCCGTTGACCACAGAAGAACCAGCCCAACGCGTCCTGTGAACACTGCTCTGCTCGGCGCCCAGCCTTGGCAGCGACCGGCGGTGGCTTTGCTCCGCTGACCGACAAGCCGGTCGTTTTGCGCTGTCCATTGTGGAACTAGTCACGGGCCGCCTAGAGAAGTTTCTCCGGAAGTTTGGACCATACTGCCGGTGGAGCGCGTAGTGTTGCAGGTAAGAGCCCTGGACCCCGGTAGACACCAGCCGACCGAGGGACTCCCATGGCACATCTCGACATCACTTCTCTTTCCGTGCCGGTCGCGGGGATCGCGGAACCTCATCAGAGCACAGTCGGTGTGATCCTGCGCGGGGTCGGGCAGGGTCTGTTCACCGTGGACGAGGGTGAACTCCTGATCGACCGAGTCCGCAGGCACAGGTTGCCCTTGTCCATCAATGACGGTCGTCTCTCCGCGGGTAGCGGGTCTGCATCGGAAGCAGTTCTGACCAGTCGCAGTAGGACAGTCTGATGACGACATCGACCGCGACTCGATCGCTACCTCGACCCGTTCCCGACCCGAAGCCGATGATCCTTCCCGGCAGGTCGACGAGCGAGCAGATCCTGGTCAAGATCTTCGTGTTGATCCCGTTCGCCGCGCTGATCGCGGCAGTGCCGATCGCGTGGGGATGGGGCCTGGGGTGGACCGACCTCGCCTTGGCCGCCGGCTTCTACGTGGTGTCCTGCCTTGGCGTGACGGTCGGCTACCACCGGCATTTCACCCATCGCGCGTTCAAGGCCAAGCGTGGCCTGCGGATCGCGTTGGCGGTGGCGGGTGGGCTGGCCGCGCAAGGGCCGGTGATCGGGTGGGTCGCTGACCACCGGCGCCACCACGCGTTCTCCGATCGCGAGGGCGATCCGCACTCGCCGTGGCTGTTCGGCGCCGGGCCGGTGGCGCTGGCCAGGGGGTTCTGGCACGCGCACATGGGCTGGCTGTTCGAGAGGGTGAGCACGAACGCCGAACGGTTCGCCCCGGACCTGCTGGCCGACCGGGACCTGCGGGTGATCGACCGGCTGTTCCCGCTGTGGGTCGCGGTGACTATTGGGCTGCCCACGCTGCTGGGCGGGTTGATCGCCTGGTCGTGGTGGGGCGCGCTGACCGCGTTCTTCTGGGCTGGCTTGGTCCGGGTGTCGTTCCTGCACCACGTGACCTGGTCCATCAACTCGATCTGCCACATGATCGGCGACCGGCCGTTCGCCAGCCGGGACAAGGCGGCGAACTTCTGGCCGCTGGCGATCCTGTCCATGGGCGAGTCCTGGCACAACTCCCACCACGCCGACCCCACCTGCGCCCGCCACGGCGTACTACCCGGCCAAATCGACATCTCCGCCCGCGTGATCTGGATCTTCGAGAAACTCCGCTGGATCTCCGACGTGCGCTGGACCAACCCCGCACGACTGGCCCGCATCACTGCGACTACTGCAGAGCGCAACGGTGCACCGACCGAGGAGAAGATGCCATGACCGCCGTCCTCCCGTCCGTATCGTTCGATCGCCTTCCACATGCCGCCGCCGTTCTGCCGGGCCTGCAGCCAGGTCCGGAGCCCTTGACCGTTACGGCACAGCCGGTCCCGCCCGGTACGGTCGTGCTCGCGGTGCGCGGTGAGGTGGACTTGTGCACCAGCCCGCTGTTGCAGGACGCGCTCCTCACCCACCTGCGGCACGCTTCCGCACCGTTGGTCATCGACCTCACCGACGTGGGTTTCTTCGCAGCGGCCGGTCTCACCGTCCTAGTCACCGCCAGGCAGGCGGCGGTGACGGCGGGGGTCAGGCTCTGCGTGGTCGCCAACAGCCGCCCGGTCCTGCTGCCACTGACGATCACCGGCATGGACCGGGTACTCGACATCCACCCGGACCTCGCCCACGCCCGACTCTGCCGGAGCGGATGACACCATGCGAAATCCCCGAGTCGCCGAGATCCTGTCGGTGATCGCTGCTCGTGGGGATGGGCAGGGCGCGCTGCCCGCCAGGTTGTGTGCGGAATGCTTGTCGACGTTGCCGGTCAGTGGTGTCGGTGTGGCGTTGATGACCGCCGACGGGCCCAGCGGTGTCGTGCTCGCGGCCACCGACGGGCGGGCGCGGCAGTTGGAGGAACTGCAGTTCGCTCTCGGGGAAGGCCCGTGCGTGGAAGCGTCCTGCAGTGGTCGCCCGGTGCTGCAACCGGACGTCACGGTCGCCGGGTCGGCGCGGTGGCCGCGGTTCGGGGCCGCCGTGGTAGACGCCGGAGTACACGCCATCTTCGCGTTCCCGCTGCGGGTCGGCGCCATCCGCGTCGGCGTCCTGGACCTCTACCGCGACACCCCAGGGCCGCTCAGCGCCCTCGACCTCGCCGACGCGCTGGCCTTCGCCGACGCGGCCACAGTCGTGGTCCTGCACCTACAGGACCACGACGAGCACGGTGGTGTGAACTCCGCGCTGACCGGGCCGATCGACAGCCAAGCCGTGATCCACCAGGCGACCGGGATGATCACGATCCAACTCGGTGTCAGCCTCGCCGAGGCGATGCTGCGGTTGCGAGCGCACGCGTACGCTACGGGACGGACGGTGTCGGCCGTCGCCGCTGATGTGGTCGACCGACAGCTGTACTTCGACGACAGCGAGCCCGGCAGCACGACGACACGCCGGGATCGGCCATAACCCCCTGACGAGACACAGGTGGTGGGCTCATGACGAGCCGGGAACAACTCCTCGCCAGCACCTTCGTGAGCCTGGCCGACACGCTGGTGGCCGACTTCGACGTCATCGACTTCCTGCACACGCTGGCCACCCGCAGCGTGCAACTGCTCAACGTCGACGCGGCCGGGATCATGCTGGCCGACCCACACGGTGGCCTGCACGTGATGGCCTCCTCCGCCGAGGAGGCTCGTCTGCTGGAACTGTACGAGCTACAGAACAACGAAGGCCCGTGCCTGGACTGCTTCCGGTCCGGACGTCCCGTGGCCCGCGATGACCTGCCCGCGATGCGCACCTCGTGGCCCACGTTCACCGAGCAGCTACACCGGCTTGGGTTCCGCTCGGCGCAGGCACTCCCGATGCGCCTGCGCGAGGAGACCATCGGGGCGCTGAACCTGTTCCGCATCCAACCCGGCCGGCTGAGCGAGGCCGATCTGGGGATCGGCCAGGCCATGGCCGATGTGGCCACCGTCGGGCTGATCCAGGAACGCGCCATCGCCGCCAGCGAACTGCTGGCCACCCAGCTGCAGACCGCCCTGAGCAGCCGCGTCCAGCTGGAACAGGCCAAGGGCGTGCTCGCCCAACGCGCCGGCCTGCGCATGGACGACGCCTTCCAGGTGATGCGCGCCTACGCCCGCAGCCACAACCGCCGCCTCAGCGACGTCGCCGCACAGATCATCGACGGATCGCTGGACGACGACCAGGTCCGCACGAGCCCGCACCCGAGCCCCAGCGCACCACCCCAGACATGACCGGCGTGCGCCACCCCCAACCGACCCCGACCGGATCCTCCGGCCAAGGAACACCAGGAACCACCCGCGGACAACACCAGCATCACCGTGATCGGCAGGAGCGCGCGGGACGTTGAGACGGGAAGCTCGTGAATGGATGTACCCGCTGTTGTCTGGGTGCTGACGGTCGTCGGGGTCGTGGGCCTGCTGCTGTTCGACTTCTTCTTTCACGTCCGCAAGGCACACATTCCCACACTGCGCGAGGCGGCCCTATGGTCGGCGGCCTATGTGGGGATCGCGGTGATTTTCGGTGTCGGCGTGTGGATGGTCGGCGGTACCACGATGGGCACCGAGTACTTCGCCGGGTACGTGACGGAAAAGGCACTGTCGGTGGACAACCTGTTCGTGTTCCTCATCATCATGACCAGCTTCAAGGTCCCCCGGGCCGACCAGCAGAAAGTACTGCTGTTCGGCATTGCCTTCTCCCTGCTCGCCCGGACCGCCTTCATCCTGCTGGGCGCCGCACTGATCAACTCCTTTGCCTGGGTGTTCTACCTGTTCGGTCTGGTCCTGCTGGTCACCGCCGGCAACCTGCTCAAACCCGAAGCGTCGGAGAACCACTCCGCGGACAACCTGCCGATCCGGCTGGCCAAACGGCTGTTTCGCACCTCGGACAGCTACGACGGCGACAAGCTGTTCACCATGCGCGACGGTGCGCGGGTGATGACCCCGATGCTGCTGGTCATGGTGGCCATCGGCGGCACCGACCTGCTGTTCGCACTGGACTCCATCCCGGCCATCTTCGGCCTGACCCAGAACGTGTACCTGGTGGTCACGGCCACGGTGTTCTCCCTGCTGGGCCTGCGCCAGCTGTACTTCCTCATCGACGGACTGCTCGACCGCCTGGTCTACCTGACCTACGGCCTGGCGGCCATCCTGGCCTTTATCGGGGTGAAACTCGTCCTGCACGCGCTGCACGAGAACACCGTGCCGTTCATCAACGACGGCCGGCCGGTCCCGGTCGTCGAGATCAGCACCGGCCTGTCATTGAGCGTGATCCTCGGTGCCCTGGCCGTCACCGTCATCGCCTCGCTGGTCAGCACCAAGGGCAAAGCCCAGAACGCGGTGTCCGCGGCCCGGCGCCACGCCATCGCCTACCTCGACGTTGAAACCGACCCCGCCATCCGCGAAGGCATCTTCACCCAACTGCTCGCCGAGGAAACCCAGATCGCCACGCTACCCGAGAAATACCGGTCCCGGATCCGCGACCAGGAACAACTGATGGCACTGCTCAACCGCGCCCACGCCGAACACGATGCGGCCCAGGCCGATACGCGCAGGACGCGATCGTAGACGCGCCGGCAGCAGGAGTTGGAGACCCACCCAATCTGCGACCCATGGGGACGATCCGCCAGACGCTCAGCCGATGAGCGTGAGAGGCGTGGGGCTGAACCGTTCAGCAAGCAGGTCGTCGAGCAGGTCGGGTAATTCAGCGGGCAGGAGCTTGTCCGTGGACTGCCGCAGGTCGTGCGCCCCGACCACCAGCGGCGTTCGATCAGCCCGGCCTTCTCGTTCTCGGTGGGTTTGAGCGCGACCTGCGGTGCCGTGCTGGGGGTGCGGCCGAGGAAGACGTGCTCGATGCGGTGGTGGTCGCGCCCCTTGTAGCGGAACCGGGATTCGCGGACCCACAGCTCGCGGCCGAGGTGGTGAGCGTGATTCCGGATTCCTCGGCGAGTTCGCGGCGGGCGGCGTCGCGGAGTTCTTCGCCGTCGTCGAGGTCGCCGCCGGGCAGTTCCCACCAGTGGTGGTCGGGGTCGGCGGGGTCGAGGGCGTGGATGAGCAGCACGCGGTCGGCTGGGTCGAGCAGCAGCACGCGGGCGCCGATGCGCGGGGTGACGTTGCTGGTTGGAGTGGGCATTCTGCGGCGAGTCCTCGCGGTCGGCTGACGGGATTGTGGTCCCGGCGGCCGACGAGCGGTGGATGCCGCGCGATCAGAACAAGGTCGGCTCCGGCTCGGCGTGGGGGGCCGCCGTGGCGGGGTCTGACGTTAGCAGCGGTGTGGTCGCCATCAGGGCCACCCGGCTGGCAGCCCTGCGCTTCACTCGTTCCCGGTGATCCGCGCGTAGCCCGTTGTCGGTCGAGGACGCACTCGGCCGTAGGGTTTGGCACCTGGGATCGCACCGAGGAGCTCCATGCCCGCCACCACCAGGTCGTACCTGGCGTTCATGCCCCACCACACGTCGAACACGCACATGGTCCTCGCCATGGTCGACCGGGGCGACGGGCCCGAAGCCGAGACCCTGGTCAGCCTTCCCGAGGCCCTCTCGGCCACCATGCTGGCGTCGGCGCTCAACGGTGTCCTGCTGCACCAGGTCGCCGCCGAACGGCACCTGGCGGCGGTCCTGAACGACGCACCCGATCCGGTACGAGTAGCCGTCGCCGCGTTGCTGCCCACTTTGATCGAGGCGGCCACCGAGGATCCGGCCGCGGCACGCGTGGTCCGGCACCTCCCCGTGGCCGGCGACAGGGGTTTCCTGTTGTTCCCGACGACCAACTGCCCTGGCCGCTGCGAGTTCTGCGGGACCTGCCGCGACGACTGCGTTGCGTGCCCGGAATGCGCCGACGGCGGGTGCGAGATCTGTCTCCCGGTAACCCTGACGCCGCGCACTGCTGCGGTGCTCGGGCACGCGCTGGCCGTGCTCGCCGACGAGGCGTACGACTATGTCTACAGGACCGGCCTATGCCGCGGTGGCGAACCTGGCCCCCTGGGTGCCGTGCCGACCTGCGTCGCGAGCCTGGATGAGTGGTTCCTGCGCCGTTACGCCCGATCGTTCGATGATCTCAGCTCTGATCTACAGGTCGGCCGGCATCCCACGCCGGCCTGCACAGCCGAGGAGATCGCCCTGGATCTGGCGATCCGCGATGCTGAACGCCTCTACCACGACGAAGACGAACTCATCAGCGATCTGGAGACCGAACTCCCCGCCTCGCGTTCCGACTACAACTGGGACACCCTGCAGGACGTCCTGTTCCAGGACAAGGATTACGAAGGCTTGCTCGGCTTCCCAGAAGCACTATCGCCCCGCGAGGCCGAGCAGTTGTTCGACCAGTTCGGCAACACAGCACCCCGCGATCGCCATCGCGGGTTCCGCCGTTAGATCAACTTCGGCCCCTCAAGGTTGCTGCCGCGGGAATGGCGCAGGAGCCGACGGTCGGGTAGGTACGCGGTCATGAGGATTCACTGCGGCTTCCAACGCGGGATGTTCCTTGTTCCCGATGGGCCACACCGCGCCGGGTGACACGTGGGTGGTCGAGGTGGCGATGTTCGGCTTGTTGTGCTGGGCGGTGATGCGGTTGCGCATCTGCAGGGCGTCCTCGCGATTCTCGCAGGGCCAGGCTTTCCACGACTGCCAAACCACGCCGTCGCGGTGCAGCCGTTTCAGGTGCGCCCGGAACGCATGGGTCATGCCGATGCGCACGGGGGTGCCGGCGTTGCCGAACAGCACGTAGACCACGTGCGTGCCACGAAGCGGGAACACCGAATCGTCGAGTCCTTCCCAGCCGGTGTTCCCGCTCCAGGTGCCATCCGGGCTGTTGGGAATGGCCTCGGCCATGCGCCGCAGGGCGTGGCGGTCGTAGGGGATGATCTTTTGCCAGCGTGCGGCGAATCCGGTGATGCCTCCGTCCCGGACGAGGTCGTAGGCGGCGAGCAGTCCTCGCGCGTCCAGGTTTCCCGCGCGGTGCGCCGCAGCGGCTTGGCGGATCAGCTCGTCCTCTGCGGCGAGGAGCTGTTCGAGCAGCGCCGCGCGCTCGTCGTGCAGCGTGCGGACCCGTGCGGCTGCCGCGTCGAACGCCGACCTGTCGGAACTCATCGGCATGGCCTCCTGACTCGTCGTGGGTCAGGATCGCAACTCGGACCGCCACAGCGGCGCTGCGACGCGCGGGTCTGCCCTTTGCGCCCGTTCAGGTGACGACCACGATTCCGGTGTGCCGTCACTTTCGGTTACCGGCCGCGTTTCTTGAGCCGGTCCGCCCAGGGCCACGCCGACTGCATGACGTAGACCAGCGTGTCACCTCGACTAGGGCCATGCGCCACCATGCCGGTACCGGGTCGCAGACCTTGGGTGGGACGTCGGCGTGGACCTTGAGCCGGCACACGCGCGGGTCGGTGACGAGTCAGGCAGAGCCGGAGCCCATCGTGGGACTCGTTGCCGGCGAGGGTGGTCTCGGACCAGGCGGTGACGCGCGGCTGGTCGAGCACACCGCGTCGCGCATCAGGGTTCACGGATTGGTCACGTCCCAGGGAGCGTGACCAACTCGTCGGCGGGCCGCTGGTTCAGGGTGTGGAGGACGATCGCCTGAGAGCTTTGCGCCGGACGGCACCGATCACGGCGGTTCCGACGAACAAAACGACGCCGACGATGCCCAACCACATCAGTCCCTCCATGGCGAACCCGACGATCGAGACGATCAGCCAGACCACGAGTAGTACGACTACGAGAATGAGCATGTCTGCCTCCACGGTTTGCAAATTCACGTGATGCGAATCCGATGCCTATCGGGCGGGGCTGGGGACGCGGTCGGGTGTCGATCGGTGTTGCGGACGTAGCCGCCCTCGGCTTCCCAGCGCTGCTCCGGGATCGGCTCCGTCGCTCCCGGCCGAATAGTCTCGGCAGGAGCGCGCTTCTGGGGTGGAACACCGTTGCTGGCCAGGATGTCCGCGACGGTGGCGGTGCTGTCCGCGCCGGCGGCGGATCGCGTTACCGCCCTGGCCACGCCACCCGGCGTGTGTGGCGGCACGACCAGCAGACTCACTCGACGGGCGTTCGTCCCGATCACGGTCACGGTGTGGGGGTCGATCGTGTGGAAGCCCTCGTACCGGATCACACGGCCATCCACGGTCTGCTTGCGTGGAGCCGGCTCCCAGAGGCCGAGGTTGTAGGCGATGCGGCCGACCGGGCCGACCCAGGGGTGCAGTGCCGAGACCAGTTCGGGAAACGCCGTTGTCGGATCGAGCCGACCGTGGCCACCAGCCGCCGTCCACGCTGCCGATGGCGGCGCCGGCAGGTTTCATCTCCAGTCGCGGTTCATGGCGTGTCATATCGTCCTTGCCTCCGTTTCGTGTCGAAGTGGAGCGCCGACGGCGCGCAGGTGGCGTAGGACGTACCCGTAGGAGCGCACGAGTCCGCATTGGGCGTAGTCGATGCGGTGGCGGTCGCAGAAGCCCTGAACGAGTGCCTGGGCCCGGCGCAGGTTGGGGCGCGGCATGCTGGGAAACAGATGGTGCTCGGTCTGGTAGTTGAGTCCACCGAGGACGAAGTCCACCCATCGGCCGCCGGACACGTTACGGGACGTCAGGACCTGTTTGCGTAGGTAGTCCAGCCGGTGACCCGGTGGCAGGGTGGGCATTCCCTTGTGGTTGGGCGCGAAGGAACATCCCATGTAGACACCCCATAGTCCCTGGTGCACGGCGATGAACGCCAGCCCGGTCAGCGGCGACAGCACGGCGAACACAGCGGTCAGGTACGCGGCCAGGTGTGCGATCAGCAGGCCCGCTTCGAGCCCACGCGCCCTGCCGTCACCGCGCCACACGTGCTTGATGCTCGACCAGTGCAGGTTCAGCCCTTCGAGCAGCAACAGCGGGAAGAACAGGGCAGCTTGGTGCTTGGCCATCCAGCGCAGGAACCCGCGCTTGTTCCGTGCCTGGTCGCGGGTGAAGGCCAGTGCGGGGATGTCGAGGTCCGGGTCGTCGTCCTCGTGGTTGGGGTTGGCGTGGTGGCGGGTGTGCTTACCGACCCACCAGTCGTAGCTGAGTCCGACCAGGCCGCCGTGCAGGTAGCCCACGGCGTCGTTGGTGCGGCGGTCGCGGAAGATCTGCTTGTGCCCGGCGTCGTGGCCGATAAACGCGAGCTGGGCGAACATGGCCGCGAAGAACACGGCGGTGAGCAGCTGCCACCACGAGTCGCCGATCGCTACGAACGCCACCCAGCCGGCGGCGAACACGGCCAGGTTCGCGATGATCTTGACCAGGTAGTAGGCGTGCCGCCGGTCGAGCAGTCCGGCATGCCGAACCTCCCGCGACAGTGTCGCGAAATCATCGTCTCGGCCTCGTCGCCGCGTCAGAGTCACAGAAGTCATCGTCGTTTCACGTCCCAGGGGGATCTGTCGAGTTCGTTCGTCCCGAGCAGACGAAGTGACTGCCAGCGAGACCTGCGGGCGAGTACCCTCGGTTACCGCCTACTACTCGCCGTGGTGACTCGGGACCTCCGCCAGGGTCAGTTGCGGCTTGTCTTTGGGATGCCCGTGGACGATCGCTCCCAAACGGGCACGGATCTTCGTTGAGTCGCTGGACGGTGAGCACGGCTCGACCGCCTTCGATATGCGGGAGCGACTGCTGTCCGTGGCCGTCACGTTGGGTGCTGACCTGGCCGCGCGTGGTTGAGGACGGGGTCCGGGCGGCAGTTGTCACCGGTGCCGGCTAGGAGGAACTCGTGGCGTGGTGTGTCACGCAGGACCCGCTCTACTTCGCTGCGCTGCGCGCGTCCCTTCGTGTCGAGTTCACTCGTTGAGCAGCAGGCCCGGCGTCCCGCCGCGTCGTGGTCCAGGATTTGGGGAAGATCGGGTTACCGCGCGGATGATGACCTCTTCCGTGAGGGTTAGTGCGATCGTGAGGTCTGCCAGCAGCGATTCGGGGAAGATGCCGCGGTCGAGGGCACAGGTTTCGACGAGGTCGACCAGTTCTCGGGCTTGGGTGCTGGAGAGGAGATCGTGCACGCCGCCGTGGGCGAGAACATCGCGGGCGGCGTATCCGTCTTGGGCAGCGATCGCGCGGTTGATCAGCGAGGCGGCAATCTGGCTGGCGTGCGGATTGTCAAGGGTGCCGATGGCGTCGATGAAGGACAATCCCAGCCGGATGTGGAAAACGGCCAGGCCGGGTGCCGCCGCGTTGAGTGCGTAGTAGCGGTTGAGGAGGGTGTCCAGGTGCGTGGTGCCCACGCCGCCGCGGCATTGGATCGTGAGACAGGCGGTCACGGCGTTCTCCCAGGGTTCTCCTGGCTCAGTTTCGTCCAGAAGAGCGAGGGCGGCCTTGGAGTTTCCGGATGTCGCGTTGGCGATGACGGCGACCTGGCGGCCATCGAGCATTCGGCGACCGATGCCCTTGTAGTTGCGCAGGCGGGTGCAGGCTTCTTGCCAGCGTCCGGCAATGGCGAGGGCGCGGGCGCCGGTGGCCAGTAGGACCGTCCAAAGCCAACGGCGGACTTCGTGGTGTGTTTCCGCGGAGTTGGTGAGGTGAGCGGGGACGTCGACACCGTCGATCGTGGTCTCGGTGCGGGTGGAAACGCTGGTGTAGAGGGCTTCGATGAGGTCGAAGGCGCGCTCGCCGTGGCCGTCGCGGATGTGCATGCGGGCGAGATTGACCAGTGGTTCAAGGGCGTGGCGTGCTGCCTGCGCGTCCAGGGGACAGGCGCGCAGGTATGCGTTCGCCTGACGGTGACACCACTGCCGCGCCAGCTCGGGTAGGCCGCAGTCCGACGCGAGCAGCGCGGCAAGGTTGTGCACGGCGGAAGCAGTTGCGGTGTCGATGTTTCGCTCAGCGTCGCGGGCGCGGTCGCACAGGTCCGCCACACGGCGGGCAAGAGGAGTACAGGCCGGGCGGGGTCGCGCGACGAGTGGGAATCGTCGTGCGAACTGGCCGGTGGGGTTGATCATTGGCTCGTCGCCTCCTCGGCGTGGCCCATGACGACAGCCTTGGCGGTGTGGGCGAGCAGGCTTTGCGTAGTGGAGGGCAGGCCCAGTCGGTTCCAGTGGAAGATGATGTGGTGGGCGAGGACAGCTCGCACGCCACGAGTGAGCGTTCCGTTGCGAGCGTGATCGCCCAGTGACTGGCCTGCTTCGGCAAAGGCCGTAACCCACTCGGCGAGAAAGGCCAGCGGCCCACTCTCCTGCACCAAAGGGCTGTCAGGGCCAGCGTCGACGGTCATCAGCCGTCGTAGGTTGGTTTCCAGGGTGTTCAGCCGGTCCGATGGCGTGTCGGGTGGATCAGGGCGAAGTTCGTCGGCGACGCGCGCCCAAACGTCTCCTTGTTCGAACCAGTCCTGGCCCGCACTGCGCATCAGGGTGCTGCACAGCAACACGGACAGTTCGCGCCGTTGGTCGCCGCGACCGGTGGACGTGCTGGCGCCTGGCGTGCCGAGGTAAGCGAGGATCTGTCGGCTGTCGTTATGGAATAGGTGGTGCGCCAGGCCCATGCCAGCCGTCCCGCCGAAGACGTACGCCTCTGGTTCGTAGATGGTCTCGACCCAGTTCGCGATGTGGCCGGCCGCCTGCAGCGTGTCGAGTCGCTGATGGATAAGGGCCACTGCGTCCTGCTCGGTGGTGTCGTGCGCTGGCAGGAAACGCAGCCGCCAGCAAGGGTTTTTCCGCATGAAGAACCACGCCGCGATCTCCCCGGCGGTCTCGGCGCCGGCCATCTCTGGGCCGATGTGGACGATCCCGATGCGCTCGGCGGCGGTGTAGTCGTGGAAGTGGATGAACACCTGACGCCACGAATGCTTCGCGGGGCGCGAATCGAGGTCATCGTTCATGCTCGTGGAGTTCCTTCGTCCGGTTAGGCGAGAAGCAGGCACGCGTCCCAGTGCGTGAGCGGGGCGGTGTCGGTTCCGGCGGTCTGCAGCGCGAGTGCCACCCCCGCGTGGCCGTCAAGGAATTCCGCATCCTCGGGCGCCGATTCGAGTCCGGCGAGCAGTCGTTCGGTCAGACCCGGCAACTCATTCGCGATGTCCGGTGTGTCGGCGTCGGCCGCCATGCGCCATGCGACCTGGAACAGGCCGGCCATGCCGTGGCACAGCCCCGTTTCGGGGAGTCGGTCGAGTTGATCAGGGGCTTGAAGACAGCCGAGCATCGCGGCCTCGGCGGCGCGCTGTCGTGCGACATTGCCGGTCGCCAGGCCGGCAAGTTGTTGGGCGCGGGCGATGCCAGGAGTGCCGTAGCACCACGACGGGCGTTGGTGGCTGGACTCCTCAACATGCCCTTTGTAGACATGGTCAAGGGTGATGTAGCCAGGCCACCATGAACCGGAGGGCTGCTCTTGCTGCCATGTGTCCAGCCAGGCGCAAATCCGCGCGATGGCGTCGACGTGTTCCTCCACGACGACACCCCGCAGCATGGCGAGGGACAGCAACGCGAGCGGGGCGGCGATACCGTGCGACATGCCAAGGTTGCCGTGTCCAGCGGGAAAATCCGGCGAAGGGTCACCGTTCGGAGAAACGTCGGTCCACCAGCCGGGCAGGCCGTCTGGGTTGTCCGGCAGCGGCTCGGTCAACCGGACGAGGTAGGACAGCACGGCTCGGGTGACGTCGTCGTCGGGGTGGCGCCGCAGGTGGTACGAGCCCAGGCCGGCCAGGCCCCGGATGAGGTCGAACTCGGCCAGCGCGGGCTGGTCGCCGCGGTCAATGCGCGCGTGCGCGTCGTCGAGGCGGCGGCGGGTCAGCGCGATGGTGCTCGCGTCGAGGTCGGTCAGTGCGCGTGCGAGTTTGCCGGGCCGGTCCGCCGCTGCGCGTGTGACGAATGCCAGCGTTGGGGCGCCGAAGTACAGGTTGGCATTGGGGCCGGCGCTGAGATTGTCGCGTGCGGCGATGGTCAACCAGGTGTGCGCCGTGTTCCAGTCGCCGTGGCCGGCGCGGGCACGTTCGATGTGCAGCAAGGCAATACCCGCCGCACCTCCGGCGAGCGATTGCGGCCGGGACCGGCCGTTGCCGTGGTGAACGCTTCGGACTGCATTTGGGTGGGCCAGGCGGTCAGCGATGGCTGCCGCTGTGGCGAGCGCCTGCGGATGGGGACGGCTCACGAGGCTCCTTGTGCTCGGCTCATCCAGCTCAGGGCGGCGGCACGCGCCAGGCGAGCACAGGCGCGCTCGGCATCAGGCGACAGCCCGAGCATGCGGACCACATGCAGGTGCACCAAGTCGGGAAGCAGCACCTCCGGGGTGGTTTCACCTGAGACGACGAGGGCGTCGCGGTAGGCGGTCAACGCCGTGCGTCGCCTGGCCCATGCGGTTGTGGTCTCGACGCCGCCGGGAGTTGCGCGCAGCGCGGCCCAGCCCTCACGTGGGTCCGCGAGCCGGACCGCCTGGTTGAGCACCTCCCGAGCCGCGGCCTCGTGTGAGCTGGTTCTGGCGTGCTCGATCAGCCAGCGCATGCCCTTGCCGAGCTTCTCCGGTGAAAGATATGACGAGGTCAACCACACTCGCGGCGATCACCGCGTAGTGGTGTGGAGCGCCGCGGTGACCAGTTGCGGTGAGCTGGGCAACCGCGGCGGTTGAGTCGGCAGCGAACAGTGACTCGGCTGCTGCCATCGCCGGGCCGTCGCCGAAGCGTCCGGTTTCGGGGTAGTAGGTGTCCAACTGTGCTTGCCCGACGAGGCCGAGACGGCGCAGGCCGGCGGTCCAGGTGCCGACGCACCGCGCGGTCTCGCCGAAGTGGTCTGGGCTTGGTAGCCGGAGCCGGAGCCGAAGGTGGGGTTCGGGGTCCTCGTATCGGAGGAACCACCATTCCAGCGGGCTTTCCCACGTGGCGAGCAGGTCGGGCAGGTGGGTGGTGAGGATGGTGGTCTGCCGGTCCGGGTGGCCGTAGAGCTTCAGGTAGAGCCAGTCGCTGGCACCTGGCAGATGTCCGTGTTCGGTACCGATCACGCGGCCTGGCCCGTTCCGATTCCTGCTTGCTGGGCGTGACGGTTGGGTGGCGAGGAGCGGGACAACGATCTCGTGTGCGCGTCCGTTGCACCAGCCCAATGTGTTGGCGTCGGGTGCCTCGCGCAGGGTGGCGCGTCCGGTGCGGTCCAGATCGGCGCGGAGCAGGTGCTGGTGCGCGGGTTCGTCAAGATCCAACTGAAGACGGCGGTCGTCGTCGCTCAGGTAGACGAAGGTAGGAACCGAGTATCGGCGGCGCCAGGCCGTCAGATCCTCGACCCAGTCCGGCCACGCGGCTGCAGGGCCGGGAAGGTCGGAGGTCGCCAAGGTCCATCGTGCTGGCGACAGAATCGTCCGTCGGTATCGAATCCTAGGTAGGAACGGCAATTTGCTGGCAGCTCCCCACGAGAACGGGGCGCACGCGGCGGCGCGTGCCGTGCTGATCTCGCAGAGGAACCGAAGGAACGGGTGAGAAGCATTGGTGAACTCGACGGCGCTGAACACCATCGGTTCCACAGGACGTTGCTGGGAGATCGACATCAAGTACAGGCGCTCCGCGTCACCGGTCACAGCCAGATCGTCCAGAGGGATCAACTCGCCGCCGGGTGTGCGGTGTTCGGCCAGAGACACCAACTGCGGCAGGACCGCCGGACTGCGAGCGACGTTCTCGGCGCGCACGTACAGCGTCGGACACGACACCTGCACCGGTATCGCGTCCTCGTTCACCGTGGGCAGCCCGGCATAGGCGTCGACCATCCGTCCGCGGTCCACCGGGTCGAGGATGTCGAGGAACCGACCGGTGGTGCTTCCAGCTGCGCGGGACACCCCCACGACGGCGAGATCGAACTCGCCCCGATCGAGCGCGTCCGGTTCTGGTGCGTGCAGTCGGAAGCGCAGTTCGGTATGAGGCTGCACCGCATTGACGTCGTCTCCCGCGAGCTGGGCGACCATCTTGTCGTCGAGCACGACTTCGATGCAGTTCTCGATGCCTGCCTTCTGTGCCAGGGCCAACAACGTCTCGTCCCGCTCGGACATGCCGGGCCCTGATGGCAACTTCAGGCGTGCATCCCGGTACCCGGAAGGAAATCCCAACCCCGTGTCGCTGTTGAGGATCTCCCTGACAGGAACCAATGCGGACATGCCGTAGCGTTCGAGAAACCTGGAGTGGAAGTCCCGCCAGGCCGGAGTTCCGCTGGGATGCGGCGCCAGGCGCGTTAGAACCTCGGCCGCGGCCTCCGCTTCCCGCGCGACCACTTGAGGAAGTACGAGCTCGCAGTCGACCCGGAGATCGACTCCGAGGGGGCGCTCGCTGGCGGAGATTCCGTCCATCCTGGTTGCCACAGCGGTTCGAAGGTCACGCTCGATCGTCGGCATTCGCACTCGGGTGTGCCGTGACAGGTCGAGATGGGTGTCGCGAAGCTGCCCTACGAGCTCGGCCACCTCCGGTACATCCAGCGCACCAACGGCGACCAACTCGTCGACAACATGGGCCAGCGGGTCCGATGTCGTCATCGGCGCACGCAGACTGGTGATGAGGAGACGCTGGGTCACAAGCTCGGCCAGCATTCTCTCGATCACAGGTGCAGACGTCGTGGGAAAATCGGCCCGCAGCTTGCCGACCAGATCAGCCATCAGGATGGGAAACCGTGCGGCCTGCATCACCGTCTCGACCGCCTTGGTGTGCCGGACGGACACCTCCGCTGGAGCGGTCGAACTGGATGCGCCAGCCTGCTGCTGGCAGCCCACCACCACTCGTCCGTCGCGGACGAACGCCAGATTGTTCAGCACGACCGGAAGCCGTGGCCGGAGCTCGGAGCACGTTTCCAGGCGTGTGATCACAGCCGCTAGCCATTCGGAATCGACGCGCGCCGTGGCCTGATGTTGCTCCCCGAAGCGGATGTGGAGTTCGCGGCCAAACCGAGCTGGAGCGACACCAGCAAATAGCCCGAACGGTGTCGGTCGGCTCGTCGCCCGCAGCACGTATCGGGCGAGCGATAGCGCCGCACGTCGTACCTGGCGTGGCGGTAGGAGGTCTCCGTCGCACACCTCGGGGATGCGGCGGGCCAGCACTGGGCTGGCTACCTCGACGGCGTCAGCGATCGCTCTGATGTCCCAGACTTGTCGCAACCACGTGCGCCACTGCTCGACGTGCTCATCGGTGTTGCCGGTGAGATCCGGCCAGGACGGAATGTCTAATGAGGACGGTAGTGCGCCTGCCCGCACAAGCGCGGCATCGACGATTCTGTACAACGGCAATCCCTTGAGTCCGGTACGTCGGCCCGGTGGCCGAGTTCCTCGCGCCACCGGGCCGCGCATCAGCGACAGATCATCGAGTCGAAGTGCTAGGGGCAGCTGTTGCAGGCGCTTTCGCAGGTGCTGCCGCAGTTGTCGTCGGTGAGTCGCATCAGTTCGGTGATCACCGAGCCGGACTCGACAATGCTGACGTCGAGGTCGAACTCCGCGTCAGCAGCCGGCGCGGCCGGCACCGTTGCCACCTGATCCATCAGGACGGTCACAGACTCCTCCTTCCTTGCCTGATCGTGTTCGGTTCCGAGCGTGCGCACTCGGTCTTAGGAGGCCCTTCGGTGGGGCCAGGAAATAACGACGCGGGTGTGCTTCTTGTTGAGGACGAAGGCTTCCTCGGGAAGCTGGCCATCCGGGGTGTCCGCTGGGTACACCTCGATCGTCGCGTCGAGGTTGCTGCCGTCCCACGACTGGATGTGCTGGAGCAGTTGGTCAGCGAGGTCCTTGGCGTCCGGACCGTGTCCGTAAGCCCCGAACTCGCACGTCGACCTGTCTGGGGTGACGCCGCGCAGGCCGAGGTAGGCGAAGCTGTCCTCGCCTACCGCAGTCGGCATCCCCAGAGCCCAGGCGTGGGCTACCAGGCCGCGCGCTGCGGCCTGCTTCTGGGCCGTGAGGACGCCGAACTTCGGCAGGTTGAGCGCCAGCCACAGGTGCAGGCCGTCGGAGCGCCCGACACCGCTGACCGTGACTCCGGACCATGCCTCCACCCTGGGCTGGGACAACGCCTCCCGAAGACGGTCGGCATCGGCCGGTTGGTCCCCATCGATGCGAAGGCTGACCTCGTCCCCGGCGAGCGGAATCACGCGCTCGGCCGGGGCGTTGACGCCCTGCATCGGAACGAAGCTGCACAACTCGTAGCCCCGGCTCACCAGCCGGTCCCCGTCGCGCTCGAACACCACTGAGCGGGTCAGGCCGCGCATCCGCAGCGGGACGACGATCCGTCCTCCCTCGGCAAGCTGGTCCGTCCAGGCCGGCGGGATGTCCCACGCGCTGGTCGTGGCGATCACGCAGTCGTACGGCGCATGGTCCGGTACACCGCCGTCGGCGTCGGCCACGACGGCCTTGACCCGGTCGTACCCCGCCGCCGCCAAGCAGCGCCGGGTCCGGTCGATCACCTCGGGGTCGATGTCGACCGTCGTGACCTGACCAGTTTCGCCCACCAACTCCGCGATCAGCGCCGCGTTGTACCCGCCCGAGCCGATCTCCAGAACCCGCATGCCGGGTTCGAGCTGGGCCTGTTCGAGCATCATGGCCTGAATGTCCGCGGCCGAGATCATGCTGATGGCCACGCCTCGCTCGTCCCTCTTGGTCTGCAGAATGGTCTTGGCCGCGTAGGCCCGCTCCAACGGCTCCCCCGGCGCGAACAGATGCCGCGGCACGGTGCCCACAGCGGTGGCGACCCGATCACTACGGATCACCCCCAACTCGCGGAGCTCGGTGACCATCGCCGCGCGCAACCCATCGGCCTGCGTGGTCTCGTCGGCGTTTACATCTCGGGCTGTAGTCATTCAGTTACTCTTTCAGAGCGTGTTCTCGGACAGGTCCTCGGTTCGAGGTCGAGCGGACCAGGGGTTGCGCCATGGTCGGGGCCACAGCACGCCGCCCGGTCAGGAGGCCCCCAGCATCTCGACGGCCGGCCGTCCGGCGGCAGCCGCATGCCTACCGGCTCCAGCCGCGGGGGAACCGTCGGCGGCGATCAGGTGCTGGTAGGCGGTGCTCCACACGGTGCAGGGGTGTCGGCGTGGGCGTAGCCAGCCGGAGCATTCCGAGCAGCGGCCATGCTCGTTGGGAGCGTGCAGTTTCAGCAGTGCCCGCCAGGCATCGGCCAATCGGGTGATCTCCGTTTTCGCCAAGGAGGCGCGGGACGGTTCGTCGGATTTGGAGACCAGCCGGTCGAGGTACTCCAGGCGTTCGAGAACTGCCGTGTCGAGGGTCGAGGCCAGGCACTCATCCATGGGAGGACTCCTCGTCGAACCAGGGATCCGATTGCGGGGCGGACTGGGGGCGTGGTGCGGGTTGTGGGGCGGGGGATCTCGGCTGCGGCCACAGCCGGGAGTGGAGGTCCTTCGGTATCCAGTCGGGAAGCCGTAGCCCGGCAGTCATCACCTGGTGGGCGGCGGTTTGGAACCGGGAGCATGGCCATGACTCGGCCGAGCACAGGGGGCACGCCCATGGCTCGTCCGGAGGCGGGAGGTGCGCGGCCAGTTCGTTGATCGCCGTGGCGACCTGCCCGGTAAGGCTGTCAGCCGCGACGACCACGGCAACGACCTCGCGGATCCCGCCCATCGGATCACGCCGCCGCAGGGCAGGTCGGGGTCTGGACGCGGGTGACCATGGCGTCGTCGGTTCCCCACGGGGCGCGGATCTGGATGGTTGACAGCCGGCCGTGGTCGACCCGCCGGACAGCTCCAGCGAGCTGCGTCGAACCACAACCGAGTTGGTGAACGGCCAGGTCATCGCCGAGGTGGACGACGCTCGGTGACGTTAATGAGTGATGAGAAACGGTCACGGTGCAAGCTCCGAAGCTGGCTGAACGGGCGTGTGTCGATGTGCGCGAAGAGCCTCGATGCGGGTGCAGATCATCGAGGCGAGCGTGTCCGGCGGGTAAAGGCTGGTCTCCAGTCGAAGCACCTGTACGCCAGCAGCAGCGAATGCGAGGGAAGCGTCCCTGTACAGGTCGGTCTCCTGCACGCTGATGTCCGGACGGCGGTGGTAGCGGCTGCGAAGGCCGCCTCGTTGTAGGCGTTCGGCGATCTTGTCCGGGTCAGCGGTGAGAATGACGGCAAGATCAGGAGGGTCGGCCAGGGCGTTGATGGCTTGGAGGAAGTCCAGTTCGACGCCGTCAAGTCGCTGCATCACCAAGCCGGTCGGGACGTACCGGTCACTCACGACAACGTCGCCGGCTGCAAGGCGGGGTCGGATCTCAGCTTCAAGGCGTTGATATCGATCGGCGGCGAACAAACATGCGAGGGCTGGCCCCGACGTGTCGACGTGGACCCTCGCACGAGCCAACGCGCCGATGTCCGTTTCGCTCGGTTCGGACGTGAGGTGCAGGGGCACCCCAGCCGTACGCAGGCGCTCGCCGAGTGCGCGGACCGTCGTGCTGACGCCGACGCCAGATGGGCCGTCCACGCTGACGAACACGCCAGGCATCTGTTCCATGGGAGCTCTCTCGGAGATGTTGACCTGGTGGCGGAGGGCTGATTCAGACCGCGTTTGTCGTCGGCCCGAGCGTGTGCTCTCTTGCGACTGGCGTGGTCACTGGAGCGCCGCCCCTGACGATGTCAATCGTCTGCGTAGGCGCACTGCGGAACTCGTTCTTCGCGAGCGCCGATGCCACTGGCACGTTCATCCTCCTGGGTGAGCGGAGACCACGACCGGCCCAGATGTGGAGCGGTCTGCTCGTTGCACATGGCAGGTGAATTCCCGCCTGGTCCCAGCCTGCTGCGCCGTGCCTTGATCGACTAGGCCATTCAGTAGCCGTGTTGCTGGTCACTGGCCGGGGAGCTGGACATATGCTGGACAGGGTGTCCAGCTCCTCACTCTCCGTCGAAGAGGTCAAAGACGGCCTCAAGCGCTTGCGCCAAGGTCATGGTCTGGCGCGACCAACGGCGTTGCTCACCGCGCTCACTGACCCCGTTCGGGCATATCTCGTCAACGATGCGGTCCGCGAGCCTGGTTCAGTCGAGGAAGTGAACCAGCTCGTGGCGGTGCTTCGTCGGGCGATCGAGGGCCTTGCTGACGACGAGCGGTTGTACGTCGAGGTGGACTTCAACTTGGTCGCCGAGCATCGGTACCCCACGCTGACCGAGCGGCAGGAGTCGCTGGCGCGGCTGCGGAAGTGCGCGGCGAAGACCGTACGTCGTCACGCCGACCGGGCTCTGGACACTCTCGCTTACCTACTCTTGAGTAATAACGGTGTGTCGGTGCAACCCCAGATGTTGCCCTCTCGCAACGGCGTGGTTCCTGACCACATTCAACCCAAGGCCGGCCACGCTGCGCACTGGGAGGACGACCTTCGTGCCTTCTGGCGGCTGTCGAACGGGTCTCGGGTCGACATCGTGTGCTCGGAGATCCCAGAGAACGAACTCCCCGAGTACGCCTCGCCAGCCGACCGGAACTACCTCCGGTACGCCAAGTTCGCTGACCTGGACACGCTCATCTACCTGCGGACGCGGTTCGCGCAGTTGGCTCCAACGGTGACGATCCGAGATTTCGCGCCATCTGAGTATTACGACACCCAGGCTGATGTCCTGGTGGTCGTCGGCGGCCCGCCGTGGAACGCGAAGTACCGGGAGTTCCTGCCCCAGTTGCCGTTCTACTTCGAACCTCACCCGCTTGGCGAGGACGACCCCCTGGTTGTTCCTGGTCTGGGCGGGCTGACTCTGGGGCCACGGTGGACTCAGCGTCAGGAACTTCTCGAAGACCTCGCTGTGTTCACCCGCCTCACACTCGCGCAGGGCACTACGGTCTTCTTGCTCGGTGGGTGTTTGACCCTCGGTGTGCTGGGTTCTGCTCGCTGTCTGCTCGAAGCCGAGCGCGGCGCGCGGAGCGTGCGTTACGTCGCCGAGCAAGTTGGCGACGCTGACTTCGTCCTGGTGACCGAGGCCAGGCGGATCGGCGGTATCACCGACGTCACGGACCTGACCATGGTCAACCCGCTGCTCCTGCTTGCTCGCCGACACAACGAACCGTTTACCGCGGTCGTCGACAACTCCGATCGCTACCTCGACGATCGGACCGGGAGAGGAATCCGTCGCATTGATCACGCCCGCTGACCTCCGCACGTACGTGATCAATCTGCCTCGGCGCCCAGATCGGCGTACGTGGATGACCAAAACTCTGCCGCCCGACTTGCCGGTCACCTTCACATCGGACTGGACCGGATCCTTCGATGGCCACGAACTGACCCGGAATCAGCTGGAATCCGCCGGCTACAAGCTCTTTCCGTGGAAGATCGAGTCCGACAATCCGTGGTGGAGCAGGCCCCTGAAGTACGGCGAGATCGGCTGCACGCTGGCACATCTAGCCTGCTGGCGGCATGCTGCCGAGACCGGCGACGAGAAGTTCATCGTCATCCTCGAAGACGATGCGATCGTCAGATCCACATTCCTTGAGGACCTGCTCGTCGGACTACATCGCGTCGTCTCCCGCAACCCATTCGACTTGCTCTATCTAGGACGTTTTCCCCTTGAGCCTGAAGAAGATCAGCCAGTAACCGCCGGTTTCGTGTCGCCCGCCTACAGCCACTGCACCTTCGGCTATCTGCTTACCCGATCCGCGCTCGACATCCTGCTTGCAACGAACTTGGAGCACGCGATCGTGCCGATCGACGAGTTCCTGCCCTCCCTCTACATCGACCATCCGCGTCCCGACGTACGGGCGCGTTTCCCCAAGCAGCTCAAGGCATTGGCCTTTGATCCACCACTGGTTCATCAGCGTCCCAAGGACGAAGCCGGCAGTGACACAGAGGACTCTGATTTCGTCGAGCCGTAGCTAGACGTGAGCCTTCGTACTCGAAGGCGGTGACCGCACGACCAGCCGCTCTTGAAGTGCTTCCAGCTGGCGTTCGACGAGGCCCCCGCGGCGCAGATAAGGCTCGACGCCGCCGAACTCGTCGCGCAGGTAGGTCAGCGTGCAAGCCATCGTGTCTGCACGGGCACTGTGGAGCTCACGAACGAGCTCCAGCAGCTCTGGATCCTCGATGTCGGCTCGCTTCGCTGTGTAGTAGGCGCCGAGTCGTGCAGAGCTAACGGCGTAGTCGACTGCGACGGCGTCGTCGGGAACACCAACGGCTTTGAGAACCAGCGCGATCACAAGCCCGGTGCGATCCTTGCCAGCCTGGCAGTGCACTACAACCGGGCCCGGCGGTGCATCTGCCACAGCTGCTACAGCTTGCGCGAACCTGTGGGGGTAGAGGTCCAACTTGGACCTGTAGCGGTCGATCAAGCGGGCCTGGCGATTAGGAGGGTCAAGGGGCATCGACAGTGGCATGTGGCAGTACATGTCGGCGGCAGCGAACGGGCTAGGCTCCCGTTCGCATTGGGTGGAGGTACGCAAGTCGATGATCCGGCTGGGGCGGAGCCGCCGAACAGCTTCGACGCCGTCGTCGGTAAGACGCGAGAGCCGGTCGGAACGGATCAGTGCTTGCTCGCGGACGCGGCCAGCCACCGCGGTCGGCAGACCACCCAAATCGCGAGCGTTCAGGCAGGCCGGCCAATCGAGATCACGAAGCTCTGCTACTGACCCGGCCTTGGTGTCCTGCGCGAGATCCGTGACGTCGTTCCTCACGGCAGGCGGGCCTTCGACAACGACTGCCAGTGCCCAATCAGGTTCTGCAGTCGACGCCCCTTCCATTCCTCAGCCGGGGTCTGGACGTTGACGCCGGTCACAACGCACTCAGGCGGCACGTCCTTGGTTACTACGGCGCCTGCTGCGACATAGCTGCGCGGGCCGATGCGGACTCCGCCCACCACCCGTGCTCCGTAGCCGACCACCGAGTCGGCCTCGATCACCGGCGGTTCCTCATCAACGTCCCACCACCCTTCATGGGGGCGGGTGTACTCGTGCACCAGTTCGCCCATCACAGTGGATCGATCGCCGATAGTCGTGCCGTCACAGATGAATCCCGCCACAGTCGCGTCGACGCCGATCGCGACTCGATCACATACGTACGCTCCATAGACGATGCGGGTTCGATCGCCGATCACGCTGTTGTACCCGATTCGCACGCGGTCCTCGATCACGCAATCCGCGCCGATCTGAACACCTTCGTAGATCACGACATGGTTGGCCAGCAAGCACTTCGGTCCGACCGTGACCTGGTCACCAATCAGAGAAGAGCCAGGGTTCTGCTGCTCGGCTCGCAGGCGCGCCTCCTTGGGATAGCCCAGGACGCAGTGCTCACCCACGATGCTGCTGCTGTCGAGACTCACGGGTGCGTAGAGGGAGGTGCTGTTCACGCCGACTCCCGGTCGTTGATCAGCCATTCCACCGTGACCGCGACGGCCTCGTCCTCTCGTTCCCGCGTGTCGAACCCGTGGTCTGAACCGCGAACCGTGTGGAACTCGGTGTTCGGCTTGACAGCAGCCGCCTGCTGTGCGATCTCGTACGAGACCGCGGTGTCCTGGTCACCGTGCACCACAAGAGCGGGGACCGCGCTCGCCGTGAGGTACTTCAGCGGCTCGTAGTGATGGAACTCCTCGAAAAGGACCCTGCCAACCTCAAACTCACCATCCAGCATCAGAAAACCCTGTGTGGCCAACAGCTTCTGCTGTTCCACGTTGAAGTTTTCCTTACCCCACGGCAGTTCTGGGGTGACGAAGGTGCGTTGTAGATCCAGCACGGGGTTCCAGAGAGCGAGCCGACCGAGACGGTCGCCGAGCCACGGAAGGGACATCGACGTGGATACCGCGCCAAAGCTCGATGCCACAATCGCCAACGGACCTGGGAAACGGCCGACCATGTGCTCGACGGCGGCCTGCAGGTCGAGCATCTCGCCCGCGATCGTCATACCCCGTTGTGTTCCGTGGCTGTCACCGTGTCCCCGGAACGAGAACCGCAACACGTTGAAGTCCGCTTCTGCCAGCCGCTCGGCAAGACGAACGAACATCCCGCCTTCGGTCATATTGGCGTTGATCCCATGGGCTTGGACCACCACACCTCGGTGCCCTTGTGCTCGGGCGGGATGCCACGCGGCGTCGAGCCGCAGGCCGTCGATAGACGTCAACTCCACCTGTTGCATTCCAGCTGCTCCCTCGTCACCAGACGCGTAACTGTCTGCGCTGACCAGTGTGCCCCAGGTGATCGAGCGGACCGAGCTCGCTGTGACGCCTTAGCCCAGTCCTCGTCAGCAGGGCGTGGATGATTACCCTTCGCGGTCGAATAACACTCTCTGTAATCACCTGCACGGAATCCTGGGCGCGTGTCCCGGCGACCCGACCGGGACGGGCACGATGGGCCTCGTGGAAGATAGTGTGCCGATCTACGACGACAAGGCCGAGGTCCGGGCAGAACTTGACCTGACGTCCGCCGAGTGGCAGCGATACGACGCCGACCGTCGGCGCGATCGGCACGTCGAGGTTGCGTTCGTAAAGCACGCCGACGGCGTCGTGTACACGGTGATGCGCAGCTCGGCGGATCCAGCAGGTCCAGTGCTGGTCTTCACGCCGGCCGAATGGGACGCGTTCACTCGTGGAATCCTCGCCGGCGAGTTCGACCAGGAGGAGCGCCCAGCCCTCGATCCGGGCGCCGACTGAAGACAGCCTGCGTGGACGCCCGAAGGCCACCACCGCCCGTTCACGTCTGTGAACGTGTCCAGGCCATGTCCACAAAGTCGGCCCACGGATGGGCTAGCTGATCTTGCTACGTCGCAGCATGCTCGACTCGTGGAGCAATCCTCAATGAGCGGTTCGACGGCTTCAGGTCGTCCAAGTGATGGAGCAGCGCGGAGCGGGCGCCATGAACGATGATGAGACCTGGGTTCCGGCAGGAGTGGACACTGAGCACCCGAGCGCGGCTCGAATGTATGACTACTTCCTCGGCGGTGGACACAACTTCGCAGCAGATCGACAGCTAGCCGACAAAGTGTTGGAAGTCATCCCCGCCAAGGACATCGCCCGGATCAATCGATCATTTCTCCGCCGGGCTGTGCGTTACCTCGTCAACGAGGCCGGCATCCTGCAGTTCCTCGACCTTGGCTCGGGAGTCCCCACGGTCGGCAACGTGCACGAGGTCGCGCAGCACGAGAACCCTGATTGCACCGTCGTATATGTCGACAACGACCCGGTGGCCGTGGCTCACGGCGAACTGATGCTCCAACACAACGGGAACGCGACGACCATCCTGGCCGATCTACGCCAGCCGACCACGGTGCTCGGGCACGACGAGACCTTGCGGCTGATCGACTTCCGTGAACCGACCGCGGTTCTCATGTGCGCCGCCCTGCACTTCTTGGGAGATGAGGAGGGCCCTGCGGACATCGTCGCTGCCTACCGCGATGCGCTCTGCCCGGACAGCGCCTTGGTCATATCTCACGCGACGGACGACGACTACCCGGACGATCTCGCGCGAGCGGTTGAGCTGTACAAGGACACCAAGAGCCCGGTCACCGCTCGCACACGAGAGCAGATCGTCGAGTTCTTCGCCGGGTTCGACCTTGTGTCGCCTGGCGTGGTCCTCCTCCCACTGTGGCGCCCTGACTTCCGGGAGATCGCCGATCCTCGCCGCTCGCTGTGCTACGGAGGCGTCGGTATCAAGACGATCTAGCCTGATCAGGCGACCCGTGTCCAGATTTTGTCCAGCGCATGGTCGACTTGTCCAGCAACACGGCTGGCTCCTGGGATAGCTGATCTTGCACTTGTGGCGCAGGCTGCAGGTATCGCGACAACTACAGCCCGGAAAGCCTCATGACCCTCCTCCCTGTGCCAACGGCCACATCGACTCCGCTCACGTTCGGCAGCGAGATCCTCCGGCACACGACGGCGTCAACCCCGACAGCACCGCCGGACGTAGTCGGAGGCTGGCGGAGACGGGAAGTTAGCCCCCCGGCTTCCCGCCTCCGCCGGTCATCCATCTCGGACTGGGACGGCTAGGCGCATGGGCAAGAAACTGCTGGAATCCGCGGACACGGAGGAACTGCTCTGGGAGTTCGCCAGGGACGGCTTCAGTCTCTACTTCTGTGGAGGTCGCAGCCAGCCGACCATAATCGTCGGAGCATACGAGTGGGAGGACTACGTCGACATCGTCAACATTCGTGGCGAGAACCGTGTTACCGCGGCTCGCGTACCCAGGCGTGGCGAGGTCGATATCTTTTCTCCTGAGACGATTGTCTGGTTCTATCAGGGAAATGTCGACCTAACGCTCAAAGCCATGCTGAGGCTCGTCCATCCGGAACACCCCGATGCGCCGACCACTGAGCATCCACCTCCCAGTGATCTTCATGTACCGCGGGCCGAACAGCGCCCCATGACGATCCGACGCGCGGATGCGACCAGGACCGCTGCCCGCGCGGCCAAGCTCGCGGCCCAGATTCCCGAGCCTGCCGCCGAACCTGGACCGAAGCCGCAGCAGCCTCGCTGGTGGATGTGGCTCGCCGGCCTCTTCCGAAGGATTGGGTTGTGCGGGCGCAAAGCCAGGTCGGAGCACGCTTCCGGCCCCGTTAGGTCGACAGCAATCAACGTGCCCAGCCAGCTTGCCGTGAACTCTTCGCGTGGAGACTCTGATGGGCATGACGCAGCCAGCGACCTATCGGGACGTGTTCGGCAACTCTGAGTTCCGGGCACTCTGGGCTGCACACGTCCTGTCCGTGGCGGGTGACCAGCTCGCCCGAGTCGCGCTCACGGTTCTAGTTTTCGACCGAACCCGCTCTGCGGGTTGGGCAGCACTCACCTACGCGGTGACCTTCGTTCCCGACCTGATCGGCGGGGCCGCATTGTCGGTGGTCGCTGACCGCTACTCGCGGAGGGCGGTGATGGTCACCGCGGACCTCGCGCGGGCCGCGCTCGTCGGAGCGATGGTCATTCCAGGGCTGTCGCTCATCAGTCAGATCGCCCTGTTGATCGGGGTCCAACTGCTCGCGGTGCCGTTCGGGGCGGCGCGCACGGCAGCCCTTCCCGACATCCTGCGCGGTGATCAGCTGACGGTCGGGATCGGGCTGATCAGCATGACCTACCAGTTCGCACTCGTGCTGGGTTTCGGTGCGGGTGCCGCAGTGGTGACCGGCCTCGGCACGACTGGCGCGCTCCTGGTGGATTCGGCGACGTTCGTCGTGTCCGCCCTGGTGATCAGGCTCGGCGTCGGACCACACCGACCTGTAGCTCGATCTGACGCGGAGCGTCGATTGCCTCATAGCCGGTCAATAGCCGCTGGCGTGCGGCTCGTCGCGCATGATCGTCGGCTCCGGGTTCTGCTCGGAATTGCGTGTCTCTCGGGCTTCTATGTTGTCGCCGAGGGCCTGGCTGTGCCGTACTCGGCTGAGATCGGCGCCGGCACGCTGGGCGCCGGGTGGTTGTTGGCTGCCAACCCCCTCGGCACGGTGATCGGCATGCTGCTGCTGAAGCGCATACAGCCGGAACGGCGGCTTGCTCTGTTGGGCCCGCTGGCGGTCATCACCTGCGCACTCCTGGTGCCCACCTGGTGGGCGCCGGGCCTGGGCCTCACCGTCGTGTTGTGGGCGGTCAGCGGCGCTGCCAGCGCACACGACATGATCACCAATTCGGCCTATGTGCAAGCCGCTCCTGAGCATGCCCGAGCCCAGGCTGTGGGGCTTGCCGTCGCCGCCCTGCGTGCATCCCAAGGCATCGCCATCGTGATGGCCGGCTTGCTGGCTCAGGTGCTCGAACCGTCGAAGGTGATCGCGCTCGCAGCTCTCGGCGGCGTTGTTGCGGCATGCGCCGCCACCTTGTCGTGGTCTCGCGCGGTCTCGCCTCAACGGGCTCCGCGAGGCGAGACCGACGAGAGCATGAGCGGCTGACGCATGCGGCCGATCGGGGACATGATTGAGCGGATCGTTGACCTAGTTGGCTTAGGGTCGATCACCGACAGTGGCTCAACGGGTCCAGTTGACGTCATCGCGCATGGTGGTTCACCTCCTGGTGCAGCTCGAAGTGCGCGAGCGGTGTACGCCCGACGCGATCAACGGGACATTCATCTACGTGAGTCGTTGGTCAACGCCGCAGGTCACGCGGGCTGCGGCGGACGAGGCGGGTTGCGTCACCAGTTCACGTCGCGCACAGCGGTTCACCTCCTCCCCGACAAGGATGCGAACTCACTCGCTGGTCTATCCGGGTGCATTCCGGCTATTCGACCATCGTCCCTGGTCATCGGGCCCACGCAGGGTACAGATTCGGTTACGGTGGGATCGAATTGGCCAAGATCGGGCGAAAGCTGCACTGTTTGTGCAGGTGAAGGCTGGTGCGGACGCTGAAGACACCATGAAGGGGAGTCGCTGACTGGAGCCTGTGGCAGGCTCCGCGGCACGTTGTTGTCTATGTACTGGTCGTCGGGGCCGTTGCGGTTGGCGCGTCGACTGCAACGGCGTTCCTTCAGCCGGTCACTCGCGCCGACTTGATGCACTTCGCCTTCTTGGCCGTTGCCGCCCTGGTGTACATCGAGCTGACCCGCTCGATCGAGCGACAACGCGAGTTCGTCGCCGGCACAGGCCCGTACCTGGATACGAAGTCGGTCTGGTCCTTCGCCGCGGTGCTGATCTGCCCGCCGATCCTCGCGACCGGGATGGTGGTGCTGACCTACGCGGTCGCGTGGCTCCGGGTCTGGCCGCGCCAACGCCCGGTTCCGCTGTATCGCTGGACGTTCTCGTGCTCGACGGTGCTGTGCGGCACGCAGGCCGCGGTTGCGGTACTCGCCCTTGGCATGAGCCAGTATCCAGGAGTTCCCCAAAACTCGCTGCCGACCGGCCTGGTCGACCTCGCCGTCGTGGCGGGCGCCGCAGCACTCCGGTGGATGATCAACTGTGCGCTGGTTCTCGCGGCGATCCTGATCTCGTCGCCGAAGATCAAGCCTTCTCAGCTGTTCGAGAACTTCAGCGAGCACTGGCTTGAGGCCGGGGCATTCGGCCTGGGCCTGGTTGCCGCCGCCCTGGTGGTCCGCGACTCCGTGGTTCTCGCCGGAGTGGTGATCGCATTGGTGGCGATGCATCGCGGGGTTCTTCTTGCCCAGTTCCGGCGGGCCGCCCGTACTGACGCGAAGACCGGCTTGTACTCCCCGGAGTGGTGGCACCAGATGGCCCAACGCGCACTGGAGCGCGCCGAGGTTCGAGGGACGGGCATGGCAGTCCTCATGCTCGACCTCGATCACTTCAAGGTCATCAACGACACCTACGGCCACATCGTTGGTGATCAGGTGCTCCGGGCAGTGGCGCAGGAACTCGCGGCCGAAACCCGTGACTACGACACCGCCGGCAGGTTCGGCGGCGAGGAGTTCATCGTCCTTCTGCCCGAGGTCGACGCCGAGAACGTCAGAGGGATCTCCGAACGTATCCGCCGCCGCATCCATGGCCTGGTCATCCCAGCGAGGACCGAGGAGGGAGAGGCGGTCACGATCAACGACCTGACGGTCTCCATCGGCGCTGCCATGTACCCCAGCGCGGAGATCGGCACGCTCGAAGAGCTCCTCCAGGCTGCTGACTCGGTTCTGTACAAGGCCAAGAACAACGGCCGGGATCAGGTACACCTGGCAACCAGTCGGATCCCCGCGCAGCCGGGGCCGACCGAACCTGCATAGACCACCGACTGCCTGCCGATACGGGAAGGAAGCGGCTCGCCGGCACGAGCCGCTGGGCCTCGACCGCGCAACCGCACGCCACCGCTCTACTCCGCGAGGCCGCGGTGGGAGCCAGGCAGCATCGAAGATCGAAGCACCTCCTGCATCAGCAGTTCGGGGCGTCGAACGAGGCGCTCAGGCCAGCCTTGAAGGCGTCGAACTCGTCAGCCGTGAAGACGAGCCGAGGACCGTCGAGGCCGGCCTTGCTGTCCAAGATCGCAGCCCAACCGTCACGCTGCGCAACCATCACGCAGTTGTTGCCGTTCTCGCCGCTGAAGCTGGACTTGCTGAACTCGTGAGGGGCAAAGTCCGGTGGGGTGTTGTTGGCCATCGAGGCGCTCCTTGACTGAAAAGCCGGTGGTGGTGCTTCAGTTGTACTCGTTGGCCACCTGACGCAGGAACTTCCGGGTCGCCTCGAAGCTCAGAGCGGCGCCGGTGAGGCGAGACCACGCCCTGTCGTGAGCAGCCACAGCCGTCTTGTCGTCGAGATAGCGCAGCTCGCCCTCGTTCTCGGTGTACGCGAACTCCAGTGGGCCTGCGACTCCCGGCGAAGGGATCCGCAGCAGGACGAAGCGGTTGCCGATCGAGGCACTCTGCACGCGTGTCTTGAACGGCAGCAGCTGAAGGCGCACGTTAGGCAGCTTCGACATCTCGATCATGTACTCGACCTGCTCGCGCATGACCTCCGGCGGTCCGTACTCCCGGCGGACCGAGGACTCCGAGATGACGAACGCCACCTCGGGTGGGTCGGACTTCTTGTAGATCGCTTGCCGCGCCAGCCGCGCTTGAACGCGAGCGTCCAGGTCCGTGCCAGCGTGAGCGTGCTTGTAGAGCGCGCGGATGAACGCCTCGCACTGCAGCAGACCCGGAGGCACCTCGCATTCCACGGTGCGGATGAGGTCGCAGTGCTCCTCCAGGCCCACCATCGTTCGGAACTGCTCGCTGCAGTGGCTGCGGATGCCGGTCCACTTGCCGCGCTGGTGGTTGTTCCGACGCAGCTCCAGCAGCACGTCCTTGTGCCACTGTTCAGTCACGCCGAGGCCGTCGAGCAAGAGGAGCAGGTCGCCAGGGGTGATGCTGGCCTGCCCTGCTTCCAGGGCGGCGATCTTGCTCTGCCCCTTCTCGATCAGCGCTGCCGCTTCCTCCTGCGACAAGCCTGCGAGCTCGCGCAGGTGCTCGATCTCCTTGCCGAGCAGGAGCTTCTTCGCGGTCGGCGTGACCTTGGCCATGCGGTGCCCTTCCCGAGCGGACGGTGAGCTCGTTCCATCCTCGCTGGTCACACAGCGTACTCAAGCAGAACCACCCGTTTGGGTGCATATCTAAATTCCGATTATCGGAGTAGCGTCGGAGAGGGTTCCGATAATCTGACTTTAGATGACCGGACACGGTACACCGTCCGTCGACCGCCACGAAGGAGAGGGGTCCGCATGCCGCAGTGGCTGATCTACGTGCTCGTAGCGGCGCTGGCCCTCGCAATGGTTCTTGTCGGCCTGGGTTGGCTGGCGTGGGCCACATGCAAGTGGCTCGACAGCCGGCGCGACCGCCGGTGCCAAGCTGCGCGCGCCAAGGTGTTGGCGCGCATCGTGGCCGGGCACGTCAACGAGCCCCTCGGCGGGGAGGCCGCTACCCCCGACAGCGGCCTCCCCGCCGAGGTACCACAGCACGAACGATCGCTCCGGCCGTCGCCGTCACCTGTCCGTCGGCCTTCAACCGACCTTCCGACTGGACGCCACGCCCGCACTTCTCACCATACGAACGGAGGTGCTCCTGTTCGATCACGACGGACTGCGTCTGCCGGTCGCGGTTCCTGAAACCTCAGATCGAGTGTTCCGCACCCCCACATGCATCAACCGGCCCCCAGCCTGATCCTCGGGCTCTGACCATCGGCCACTGGAAATCCAGTCACGCGGCCGTGAAGGGGACGACCGTAGCCTCGCGTGCGTGGTTCGCGCTGAACACTCCCAGGTATCCACAAAGGAGATGATCAGCAGTGGCTGTCGCTACGCTTGACGATCTCGACCAGCTCGGTGCCCACGGCCCAACATTTGGTCCCACGCAACAGCGTTGCAGCGAGTACTACAACGACCACGGGTTCCCGGTCGCTCTCGACTTCCCGTCCCGGTGCATCTTTCTCAACGTCGGCAGCCTCGTTGGGGCTGTCACAACTCCCGCGCCGATCGGGGCGAATGTGTTGCAGCGTCTGGACATTGCGATGTTCGGAGGGCCAGTAGTCATCGACTCCGGTAGGAAGCGATGGACGTTCCTTACCGGCTCGCCACGTTCGATCAACGATGACACGGCGGTCGACTTACTCCGTCTCGGTGCGACTGTCCACAAAGGTGGAGAACGGTTGGTGCTGCCCACGCCAGAGGAAGAACAGCTCGGGATACGACAGTGGCAGAGGCCACTGATCGCCGGTCGAGACCTGCCTCAACAATCGTTCGTCATTGCCGTGATCAGGATCGCAGGCTCCGAAAGTCGGTGACCTGAAGCACACGCACCTGGCAGGCCGAAGCCATCTCGAATCATTCGCGGACCCATTGCGCGAGCCTGCTGCTGTCAAGAGGAGCGCAGTCATGGCTGAATGCGGACCGCTGACGATCACCGGCTGGCAAACGCTCGTCGTCGTTGTACTGGTCGTCGTGATCACCTTCGTCTACGGCGAACTCTGCGCACGAGACGCAGCACGAAGAACCCGAGACGAGTTCTTTGTCGAGAACGGCTCCGGCGACGAGGAAGGCGGATGGCCGGCCAACGAGGCCGACACAGGACCGATTGAACTCGACGAGGAATCTCAGCGACGTGCGCGGCACTCGCGAGAGTGAGAGTGCCTGACTGCCGGCGAGCCGTCCGCATCTCAGAATCGTCCTATTGGGAGTGAGCTAACGATGACCCGAGCACCCCACCCGATGCCCGGACTGTGGCTTACCGAGGTACGTGAAGCGGCTGTCAGCTACGTCCGCCATGGTTGGCCGGTCCGTCCTGCGCCGCTAACCTCCACAGCCGTTTCGGGGTTCTGCGACGACCAGATCACGGATGCCGAAGAAGCCCTGGAAGTGTGGACCAGGGCACCGTATCCAATACTTCTACCCTGCGGATCTTTCGTCGAGGCGATCGAGGTTCCCGGCCTGGTGTCGCGGAATGCGATCCACTCGCTCCGCATCGCCGGCTTGCTTGGGCCGATCATCGCCGCTCCATACGGCACGGACTACCTGCTCGCTTCGGCAGGCCAACGACGGTCCGATCTCGATGACTCTGATCTTGTGGGCCGACAACTTACGCTAGGAGAACGGCTGGTCCTGCCGCCCACTGCCATCGATGCGCCTCTCCACCGATGGCGCATCTCGCCGACGGCGGTTGACTGGAAACTGCCGAACCTTTTCGCTCTCCAGCGAGAGTTGGCCAGGTCATCGCTCCCTCGCCAAATGTTCCAGCCCGCCTTGTCCGAAGCGGACAAGCATGAAGTACCACCATGCCGCCGACTGGGCCAGGCCGGACGCCTCCCCCGAGCCAGAGCCAGGTCGGCTGTCAGGCCACAGCGTCGAAGACGCACTGTGTCAGGAGACTCTGAAGGCGGGATCGATCGCCCGGTCTCCGAAGCGGCTCCGCTCCGGCCTGACCTCCGACTGCGACACGGCCGTGCCCGCGCCCCGACCTGTCCGGCCGTGTCGCAGTCGCCTCACCGCATCCGGCTCGTCCAATGAGGACAGGCCGATGCATCTGCCGTCTGTGCGGTTACATCGTCGTCCCCTCAACTTTCCAGTTCCTCCATGACCGATCGGAACATCCGAACGTGTTGAACCAGAACGATTGCGGGGTCGCGTATCCATGAGTAGCCGGGCCAGCCACCCACCTGAACGAACATTCATGCCGGCCGATATGCCGGTGCTCCCCGGCACGAGTCGCCTCGGCATGTTGATTCTGGCCGACTCCGAGTGCCCCTTGATGTGGCAGCCAGGAGTCGTGCGACATGCGCGCCTTGGCAACGACAGGTGGGTGCTGCACCTGCCTGCCGAGTCACCGCTCGTGTTGGCACAGGACGTACGCCGCACCCACGGCGTGCTCGGCGTTTCGGTGCAACCTTCCGGGCCTATCACGGCCGCAGACCGCCTCGCACTGGTTTTTGCGGAGCACCTGAGCGTTGTGCGAACGTTGGACAAGAGTCCTTACCCGCTCAGTGGTGCCTTCGTGACAAGCGCTAAGCGAGACGTCCCCGGTGCCCGAGACGCCCTCATCCGACTGTTTCACTTCGCCTCCGTTCAGAGTCCGGCAGGACTCAGCGACGTGATCGTCTGGGAATGGATCGACCGTCCCAACGCAGAGGCGTGGTTCGGAGCACCATTGCCGGACCTCGGCCCGCTGGAACTCCACCTCGCGGAACTGCTGCAGCTGCGTCGCGCGGCGCGGGCAAATCAGTATCCCAAGACACCTGACGGCGCCGCCCTGGCTGACGCGCTGAAAGACCGCCCGTTCTCCAGCCGATTCGTGCTGGACAACTACTACCTCGTATGCCGACTGATAGCCGGTCACCTCGACAAGGAGAGCGATCAATGAGCTACTCGATGAGGACTTCGGCTGCAATCGCGGCCGGTGGTACCGCTGGCGCTGCCCCGGACGGTACTGAGTTTCAACGTCGGGATGCACAATGACTGCGGGCTGCATCGAACACGCTCAGGCGAGTGACCGAAGCCGCAGGAGCTTGGCACGTTCATCCAATCAGCGTGGGCTAGCCCCCTCTGCGCCAACGGATGCAGCGTCAGCGCAGTCCTTGTCGATTCGATCGGCGATCGCCCCCGACGACGAGTGGCTGATCAAAGCCGTGCGCAGCGGGAACATCGCGGCCTACGGCGAGCTGTACCTACGACATGTTGGCGCCGCGTACAACCTTGCTCGTCAGCTTGCCCGTTCGGCCATCGAGGCGGACGACCTGGTGTCGGAGGCATTCAGCAAGGTTCTCAGTTCCCTGCAAGTTGGCCGAGGCCCGGACTCGGCGTTCCGCGCCTACCTGCTCACGGCCTTGCGTCACACCGCTTACGACAAAACGCGGAGGGACCGGAAGGTTGAGCTGGCCGAGGACATGACGACTGCGGTGAACCCAGTACTCGTAAGTGTCCAGTTCAACGACACCGCGTCGGCCCGTCTTGAGAAGGAGCTTGCGGCGAAGGCGTTTGCTCGGCTGCCTGAACGATGGCAGACGGTACTTTGGCTAACCGAGATCGAAAGCAGGTCACCAGCAGAGGTCGCTCCGAAACTCGGTCTGACAGCCAATGGTGTGTCCGCACTGGCTTATCGGGCACGCGAAGGACTTCGGCAGGCATATCTACAAGAGCATCTCCCAGGAGCAACGGCAACACATTGCCAGCCTACGATCGATCGGCTCGGTGCCTGGACCCGCCGCGGACTGCCAATGCGGGAGGCACAGCAGGTTCGTGACCACCTGGCTCGGTGCGGTTCATGCCGCACGCTTTCGTTGGAACTTGCCGAGATCAACACTTCCTTCCGCGTCCGTGCATCTGGGAAACGGTCTTGCGCCCAGGTTGGTAAGAGCCGCCGCCAGCGAGAAAGTGGACAGCTGCCTTCGGAGGTCCTTGCCGAGCGCAGCACCACTGCCGTGAAGCTAGCGAGCTAGCCCTATTGAGCATCGAAGTTGTTAGGCACCAACGGAACAACAGCATGTCTCCACGGGCACCACGGCTGACAGCCGCCGAGAAGCAGACGATTGTCGACCTGTACCTGACCAAGGTCAACGGACGGTGGCCAACGAATACGGCCATCGCTCGTCAAGTCGGACGCTCTCGCACGGCTGTGGAAAACACCATCGAGAAAGCCGGCGTCGCACGAGGCAAGAAGCGCCGGCTGACCACAGGAGAGAAGAAGCGCATTATCGCGCTGTACCAGACATGGACTGGTACCCGCTGGACTTCCAGCATCGAGATCAGCAAGATCGTGGGGCGACCGCCCAGCACCATCAATCGAGTAGTCACCGAGGCGGGTATCAACCGCACCATCAGCGAGGCACTGAGCGCGCACGTGCCTGACCCACTGCGGCAACAGATCATCCACCTCTACACCGCGACAGGCTGGTCCTATCCCAAGGTCGCCGAGCACCTGAAGATCGGTTCGCGCGTGGTTTACGACGTGCTCGATGCCGCGGACGCCATTGTGCGGCAAGGCCCCAACAGGATGGCCAAGGTCCGTATCAAGGAGGCCAGGCGCCTGGTCGCTCTTTACCAACAGGGCCTCTCCGCTCGGGAGGTCGCCGAGCGCACAGGCCGTACGCGCGGAGTCGTCGAGAGCCTCGTACGCGACGCAGGGGTGCAACGGACCCGCTCCGACGCCGCACGGATGGCAGCGCGACGACGGGCCGCGCGGATCAAACTCGCGGCCATGGAGATGCGTCCGTTGGCCAGGCGGTGGATTACCGGAACCACCGTTGAGGACTTGTCCAACGAGCAGGACGTGCCGGTGGACCTGATGTGGGAGGCGCTGTCGCGCACTCTGACGCCGTCGGACGTCCGCAGGAGGCGGGCTATCACGCGCGAAGCGAGCAGCCTGGTTCCCCAGGTCGGCGATAGCCGCGAGAGCGAGTGCGGCCTGACGTGTCCCTACGCGTGCGTCGCGGTGTGCGCCCGAACCTTGGGGCGCCAAGACCAACACTCCGCACCGACCGGGAAGACCGGCCTCGTGGACGTCAAGTCGTCGGCTGGATGAGGATCGCGGCGAGCGCACCTACGACGAGGAACGGTCCGAGGGAGATCTCCTTGGTCGGTTCCATTCGCCGGGCGGTGCGCAACACAACCAACGTAATGGCCGCGCCGAGCCAGCCGAGCAGTGTTCCCGCCAGCAGGGCCGCCCACCCAGTCCAGCCCAGCGCGAGGCCCAGCATGCCCCCAAGCCGGAGATCCCCGCCGCCGAGCTGGCCAGGTCGAAGGAAGTAGAGCGCTCCGTAGAACGCGAGGAGCGTGACCATGCCGACGGCGGAGTGAATGAGCGGGTACGGGTCACGGTTGAGCAGGGCAGCCATGCCGAAGAGCGCGGCGAGGATGCACCCGCTGGCCCAGATCAGCTTGGTGGGTAGCGTGCGGGAGTTCCAGTCGATCGCGGCGAGCAGGACACCGGAAGCGGCGAGCCAGGAGTAGGCGAACACGTCGGGAACGGCGCCGATGCGCCAGGCCAGCGCCGAAAACAGGACCGCGGTGACCAGTTCCAGCATAGCCGGCGGCGCCAGACGCTCGCACCCCGTAGGGAGGAGCGAGCTTCCTTGGACGGTGATACGCAGGACGCTGGCGACGACGAGCCCGACCAGGCCCCAGCCGGCGATGCTGACCGCGGTCACCGTGGAGCTCGGGCCGTTCGCCTGCTCGCGAGAGCGACAGAGCTCGTCAACGCTGTACCCCCTGTAGCCCCCCTGGTTACGGCTTTCCGTGTAGTGAACCTACTACTCAGCGCCATTTGGACACGATGTCATTAGCCCATTTGGGTGAATCTTGACCACTTTTCGCTGTTGGGACGCCTGTGTCCCTTCATGGGGACGTTGCGGTCTCCTGGGGGTCGCCAGGTAGACGTGAGGTGTAACACAGTAGATCGAAAGGGACCTACTCACTGGCTTCGAGAGGGAGGGGGGCGCGTGGTCGAGGGCAACGTACACGCTGCCCGCGGGCGTCGTGTCGTCGGACTGGTTCTGGCCGGACTCGCGGCGCTGATGTTGGTGGCGTGCAGTGGTTCGAACTCGTCTTCGACTCCTGGGGGCGCGACTGGGGTGTCCGGCTCCTCGCCGACGAGTAGCACGTCGCCGTCACCGGCGTCTCCGGCCGACAGCGCGCGGCAGCACGCGACGGCCGCGTATGCCGGGATGTGGCAGGCGATGGCGAAGGCTGGTGAGACGTCGGATTGGCAGTCGCCCGAGCTCGCGAAGTACGCGACGGGAGACGCGCTTGGCGTGATCACGCGCAGCCTGTACACGGATCACCTCAATGGGGTGGTCACCAAAGGGGCGCCCAAGATCAACCCTCAGGTGTCCAGTGTGGACCCACCAGGCGAGCCGACGACGGTCATGATTTCCGACTGCGGTGACAGCACGACCTCGCTGAAGTACAAGGACGGCCGGCTGCTCAACGACAACCCAGGCGGTCGCCGCGCGATCACGGCGGAAGTCAAAAAGCAGTCCGACGGCTCGTGGCGAGTGACCCGCTTCGCGGTAGAGGGGCTTGGCTCATGTTGAAACGTCTAGGGATCGTCGCTGGTATGACGATGGCCGCATTAGTGGCCAGTGCGGTTCCTGCTCTGGCCGACGACATCTGGGGTTACACCGACTGCAGCCAGTTCCCGAACCCTGGCTGTGAACTTGGTGCGGGCAAGCATCCGAGGCCCGGAACTGGCAACCAGGGCAACGGAAACGCCAAGCCCGGCACGCCGGGGAATCGGAACCCGAGCACCGGTCAGGCCGACGCTGGCGGCGACAAGATCATCGGCGGGAACACGAACCTGGCGCATTGCGAGTACGTCCGCAGCGACTATCAAGGACCGCCGCCGGGCGGTGTGCAGCCGGCGTCCTACACGGTCCCGCCTAGGTCCGGCGCGGTGACTGCACAGCCGGCGGTGTACCGGCCGCAGTCGGAGCCGGCGACGGCGCGGTTCGCGGTGGCGGGGCCGCGGCTGGCGCAGGCGCAGCCGCCGTCGGGTGGTGCCTGGTATGTCTACAAGTGCACCGGAGCGGGTTACCGAGATGCGCTGTACCGGCCTCCGGTGTGGATTCCCGATGGCCAGCAGCCCGGCGGCGTACCACTGCCGTCCCCGGCCGAGCTCGCCGCCCAGGCGAAGAACCAGTTGCGTCTGCCGACCCCGAAGATTCAGGCCAACCCGGTCGGCGTCCAGTTGGTGAACCTGCCGACCTGGCTGTGGCTGGACCGCAGCAGTTGGGGCGAGGTGTCCGCGACCGCGTCCGTACCGGGCGTGTCGGTGACCGCCGTGGCCAAGCCGACCTCGGTGACCTGGTCGATGGGCGATGGCGGCACGGTGACGTGCACCGGGCCCGGCACGCCGTTCCCGGCTGGTGGTGATCCGAAGCGCGGCTCGCCGGATTGCGGCCACACCTATCGCACGTCGTCGGCCGGCCAACGCGGCGAAGCGTTCCCGGTCACCGCAACGGTGAACTGGACCGTGACGTGGTCTGGCGCCGGCCAGGGCGGTGTCTTCCCGAACATGACCACGTCGGCGTCGGTGGCGTTCCGCGTCGCGGAGAGCCAGGGCATCACGACCGGCTAGGAGCACGCTGCTCCGCGCGGCAGAAGCGGGCAGCCACAACGGAACACCCTGTGAGGACAAGGCTCGTCGAGGAACACATCGACGCGTCGCGATGGCTTCGTGCCTGAAGGAGGTTGGTGGTGACTACCTCGGTTTCGGCCACTCAGGACTCGTCCGCTAAGGACGCGTTGGCGAGTGCGTGGGGTGGCCGTGACGGCACCGGCAAGGCTCCTTCTCGGTTGAGCGGCGCCAACCGGCGCCGCAGCATCCCCCATCTGTTGCTGGGAGTGCTGCTGGTTGTGGCGTGTTCGGCTGGCGGTGTGCTGGCCGGGATGCAGTTGGGCGACCGGGAAAGCGTGCTGGCGTTGGCTCGCCCGGTCGCGGTTGGCCAGGTCCTGTCCGCGCAGGACCTCAAGCAGGTGAGCATGGCGGCAGACTCCGGAATGGACGTGGTCCCCGCGTCCGCGGCGTCCACAGTGGTGGGACAGCCGGTCGCGTTCAGCTTGCCCGCGGGGGCGTTGGTGACGCGGTCGGTGCTCGGCGCGCCACAGGTTCCCGCCCAGGGCCAAGCGATTGCCGCGGTGGGCTTGAAATCGGGGCAGTTCCCACCCGATTTGACGCCTGGAACGCGGGTGCTGGTGCTCACCACGCCGCCGCAGGGCGCGACGACGGGCACACCGAGCGGGCAGACCTCGGTCTGGACCGCGGTGGTGACCGGGATCTCCGCCCGCGAGACCGAACAGACCACGGTCGTATCGCTGCAACTGTCCGAATCAGACGCTCGGGCGTTGGCCTCGGCACCTGCGGGCCAGCTCAGCGTGGTGGCGATCTCAGGAGGTGGTCGCTGATGCTCGTCGCAGTCTGTTCACTCAAGGGATCGCCGGGTGTCACCACGTTGGCGACCGCGCTGGGCGCCCGGTGGCCGGCGGGCGAGAACCCGATCTTGGTCGAGGCCGACCCCGCCGGGGGTGACCTGATGGCCCGCTTCCGCCTGACCGACACACCCAGCCTGGTCACCCTCGCCGTGGCGGCCCGGCGCAGCACCGATCCGCGGCTGCTCGCCCAGCATGCGCAGCAGCTTCCCGGCGGTTTGCGGGTGGTGATCGGACCGGTGGGTGCCGAGCAGGCCCGCTCGGCGCTGGCCGTGCTCGCGTCCGGCGGCTGCGCGCCGTTGCGGCGTTGTGCCGACCAGCCGGACACGACGGTCATCGTCGACTGCGGTCGGGTGGATCCGGACTCACCGGCCCTGCCGATCATCCGGAGTTCCGATGCGATGTTGCTGCTGGCCCGTCCGCACGATGACGAACTTGCGCACGTCGCACTCAAGTTGCAAGAGGCCCAGCGCTGGTCCCGCCGGCCCTGCTTCGTCCTGGTCGGCGACGGCTACCCGACCCGCGAGGTGTCCCAGGTGCTCGGCATTCCAGTGATGGGCCGGGTGCCGCGCGATGACAAGGGCGCCGCCGTGCTGGGTGGCCACAGCAACAGCCGGCACAGCCCCGCGAAGTCCAGGCTGGGCCGGGAGGCCGCCCGGCTCGCGACGCTGACGCTGGCCCACTGGCGCGCCGGCCAGGGCAACGGCGCCAGGCCACCAGTGACGCCGCCGCGGATGACCGTTCCCGGTACACCGGCCCCCGGTGAGGCCCTGCAGCCCCTTGGCCCGCAGACACGAAACGGCACCGGGACATGAGCACGCACGCCTTCGACGACGCACGGGTGTCCAGCACCGCAAACGGGGCCGATCCGCAGCTCGCCCGGCGGCACCTGCCCGGCCCGGCGGAGTTGCCCCACCGGCCCACCGGCGAAGCCGCGGCCGTGGAGCGGCTGCGGCAACGGCTGCGCCAGGAGCTGTCGGACAAGCTGAGTGAACGCATCCGGGCTGACGAGAGCGCCGGCCGCGCCCCAATGGCTGCGCAGCAGCGCCGCCAGCTGGCCACCTTGATCTTGGAAGATGCCGCCGAGGCCCACGCGCAGGCGGAGCTGAAGAACTCGGCGACCGGCGGGATGCTGGTCACGCCGGAGGTCGAGCAGCGCGTGATCAAGGCGGTACTCGACGAGGTGTTCGGCCTGGGCGGCCTGGAACCCCTTCTGGCAGACCCGGAGATCGAGAACATCAACATCAACGGCTGCGACCGGGTGTTCGTCCGCTACGCCGACGGCCGCCGGGCCCGCCTAGCACCGGTGGTCGGCTCGGACACCGAGCTGGTCGAGCTGATCCGGGATCTGGCCACCCGCAGCGGCGTGGAAGAGCGACGCTTCGACCGCGGCAGCCCGATCGTCAACTTCCAGCTCGCCACCGGCGAGCGGGTTGCGGCGGTCATGGCGGTCACCACCCGCCCGGCCGTGTCCATCCGCCGGCACCGCTTCGCCAAGGTCACCCTGCCCGAGCTACGCGAGAACGGCACCATCGACCTCGCCCTGGAGTCCTTTCTTACCGCGTTGGTCAAGGCCCGCCGCAACGTGCTGATCACCGGCGGCACCGCGATCGGCAAGACCACCATGCTGCGTGCCATGGGTTCGGCGATCCCGCCGTGGGAGCGGCTGATCACCATCGAGGATGTCTTCGAGCTCGGCTTGGGCGAGGACGCCGACGCCCACCCCGACGTGATGGCGATGCAGGCCCGCGAGCCCAACCTGGAAGGCGTCGGCGAAATCTCGATGTCGGACCTGGTGTGGCAGGCCCTGCGCCACTCCCCAGATCGGGTCATCGTCGGCGAGGTCCGCGGGCCCGAGGTCATCCCTATGTGCAACGCGATGAGCATGGGCAATGACGGCTCCATGGGCACCCTGCACTCCTCCAGCAGCCGGGGCGCGTTCCTCAAGTGCGCCGCCTACGCCGTGCAGGGACCGGAGCGGCTCTCGATGGAGGCGACCAACCTCCTGGTGGCCAGCGCCCTTCACTTTGTCGTGCACCTGGATAAGCCACGCGACGACCCGAGCAAGCGGGTGGTCTCCTCGATCCGCGAGGTCGTCGACGCCGATGACCGGCAGATCGTGTCCAACGAGGTCTGGCGGCCAGGCCCGGACCTGCGCGCCGTGCCAGGGGCTCCGCTGCGCACCGAGACCCTCGACCTGCTCGCCGCCGCTGGCTACGACCCCGACCTGGCCGAGCGCCGAGAAGGGTGGTGGCGGCCATGACCTCACTGACTGCGACCGTGGCGTTGTTCGGGCTGCTCGGCGCTGGCCTGGCCGCCGGCATCCTGCTCATCTGGACCGGCCTGCGCGGCCGACCCGCCCGCAGCGGTCCGGCGCCGTCGCGGTGGCGCGCCTGGTGGGCCGCCCACCACGACCGCAAGCTCGCCGGCTGGCTGGCGGCAGCGATGATCACCGGTTTGGCCGTGGGTGCGGTGACCGGCTGGGTAGTCGGCGCCATCCTCGCCGCGCTCGCGGTGGTCAGCCTGCCTCGCATTCTCGGGTCCAACACCGACCACAAGCGCAACCTCGAACGAATCGAGGCCATCGCGTCTTGGACGGAGATGCTGCGCGACACGCTGGTCGCCGCCGCTGGCCTGGAGCAGGCCATCCTCGCCACCGCCCCGGCCTGTCCGGAGGCCATCCGGGAGGAGATCACCGAGCTGGCCGTCCGGCTCGAACGCGGCGAACGGCTCGCACCGTCGCTGCGTCACCTTGCCGACCAGCTCCGTGATCCGACCGCCGACTTGGTGATCTCCGCGCTCGTGCTGGCCGCCGAACACCAAGCCCGGCAGCTGGCGGATCTGCTCGGCGAGCTGGCCGGCGAGGCCCGCGAGCAGGCGTCCATGCGGATGCGGGTCGAAGCCGGGCGGGCCCGCACCCGGACCAGCGTGCGAGTCATCGTGATCACCACACTCGCGTTCGCGATCGGGCTGGTGCTGCTCAACCGGGGCTACCTCGCCCCGTACGACTCGGCGTTCGGCCAGATCA
Source organism: Amycolatopsis nalaikhensis (assembly GCF_030264295.1). Classification (GTDB taxonomy): domain Bacteria; phylum Actinomycetota; class Actinomycetes; order Mycobacteriales; family Pseudonocardiaceae; genus Amycolatopsis; species Amycolatopsis nalaikhensis. The sequence goes on from NZ_CP127173.1 coordinate 846,206, forward strand.
TGCTGCTGTTCGTCGGCGCCTTGTTCGCCGCTGCTTTCGCTTGGCTAGCAAGGATTGCGCGGCTTAGGGAGCCGGATCGGTTCTTGACCGAGCTGTCCACGATCCGCGCCCGCGACGCCGATGTCGACGCGCTGCTCACCGAGAAGGGGACGCCGTCATGATCTCTGCGTTGCTGTGGGGCGCCGGGTTGGGTGTCGGGCTGTGGGCGCTGGCGGTGTGGTTGTTCCCGCCGCGGCCCCCGCTGCGCGCCTTGGTCGACCGGCTGCACGCGACACCACCACCGCCACCGATCCTCACCGCGGACTCCGACGGCTGGGCCCTGCGGGTAGGGAAGCCGTTCGTCAAACCGCTGGCATCCCTTGGTCTGCCGAATCGCCGGTTGCGGGGTGATCTGGCCGTCACCGGTAAGAGCGTGCAACACCATCTGGCGGAGAAGGCGACCTTGGCCTTGACCGGGCTGCTGCTGCCGGTTCTGGTCGAACTGGTGCTCGTGCTGGCCGGCCTCGGGCTGTCGTGGGAGGTGCCAGCGGTGGCCGGGCTGCTGCTCGCGGTGGGCGGCTTCCTGCTGCCCGACCTCACCGTGCGGCAGGAAGCCGAACGCAGGCGGGCGAACTTCCGCCACGCCTTGAGCGCCTACCTGAACCTGATCCGTGTTCTGCTCGCGGGCGGCGCAGGGGTCGACGGAGCGCTGTCCGACGCAGTCGGCATCGGCCGCGGCTGGGCCTTCCAACAACTGCGCCGAGCATTGATCACCGCCCACATCACGCGCACTACGCCGTGGGCCACCCTCGGTCAGCTCGGCACCGAACTCGACGTGCACCAGCTGTCCGAGCTGGCCGCCTCGATCAGCCTGGCCGGCACCGAGGGCGCCCGCGTCCGCGCCAGCCTCGCGGCCAAGGCCACGGCCCTGCGCACCCGCGAACTTACCGACGCCGAAGGTGAAGCCCAATCAGCCACCGAACGAATGAGCCTGCCCGTGGTGATGCTGTTCGGCGGATTCCTTGTCTTCATTGGGTTTCCGGCACTCGCTCAAGTGTTGGGAGGACTCTAGGAACTGTCCATACCAGACACTAGTCAAGGGAGAAGCTGATGTTCACCGAAGTCCAGATCCTTCTCACCCGTATCCGCGCCGAGCTGGAGCGGCTGCGTCACGACGAGAACGGCTACTCCACGGAGGCCGTGGTCGTGACCGCGCTGCTGGCGGCACTGGCGATCGCGGTGATCGCGATCATCGTCGTCAAGGTCACGCAGAAGGCCAACGGCATCAACCTCTAAGGCCGGTGACCCGAGTGCCCGCACAGCCACACGCAGCAGCAGCAACTACCACTGCGCGTCCACATGGGACGGGTGTGCGATCGGGCCTGCGCCGGTTGCGGAAGGACGAGCGGGGCGCCGGGACGGTAGAGCTGGTGATCGCCACACCCGTGCTGCTGCTGTTGATTCTGCTGATCGCTCAGTTCGCGCTGTACATGCACGCCACTCACATCGCCCAGTCCGCAGCATCCCAAGCACTGTCCACCGCGCGGGTACACGGTGGCAGCGCCGCCGCAGGCAACGCCGAAGCCCAGCGGGTCCTGTCTCAACTCGGAAGTGGTCCACTGCAGAGAAGTTCAGTCAACGCCCAGCGCGGAGCGAACCAAGCATCGGTGACCATCACCGGAACCGTGACGAGCGTCGTGCCCTTCGTCACGTTCACTGTTCATGCCGAAGCCGTTGGGCCCGTGGAGAAATTTACCCCGCCGGCCGGTGCTGGAGCCGCGCCATGACCGGTCCGCAGAGCCTGCGCAGGCTCACTCACCCGATGCGCGCCCGGTTGACCGTACTACGCCGGGACGAACGTGGTTCCGCCGCGGCGGAGCTCACGCTGCTCACCCCGCTGCTGATTCTGCTGCTGCTCTTCGTGGTGCTGTGCGGACGCCTGGCCGACACGAAGCTCCGGATCAACGACGTCGCGCACCAAGCCGCCCGCGCCGCCACCCTGACGCGCACCCCGTCCCAAGCCACAGCTGCCGCTCAAGCCACCGCCGACGCGGCCCTGGCCTCCGCGGGCATCACCTGCCAGTCCCTGTCCGTCACCACCGATACCCAGGGCCTCCGTCCCGGATCGACGGTCACCGTCACCGTCTCCTGCACCGTCGGCCTGGGCGATCTGACGATGCTCGGCGTCCCAGGATCCCGCACCTTCCAGTCCAGCTTCTCCTCACCGGTGGATGTGTGGCGCGGCAGCACCCTCGCCAACGCGGGAGGCCCGCCATGACACGGCGGACAACCGCGATGCGACAGCAGCCTTGGCAACGGTTGCGGACCGACGAGGACGGCCGCGTGACCGCATTCGTCGTCATCGTCGTCACCGCGGTCCTCGCCTTCGGCGGTCTGGTGCTGGACGGCGGGCTCGCCCTGGCCGCCAAGGTCCGCGCGATCGGCGAGGCACAGGAAGCCGCGCGAGCCGGCGCGCAGGAGATCGACCTGGCCGCCTACCGCGCCGACGGCACGCTTCGCTTGGCGCCGCAGCAGGCCAGCGCCGCCGCCCGCGCTTACCTCGCCTCCGCAGGCCGCAGCGGAACCGTGTCCGTCGCCGGCAACACCGTCAACGTCACGATCACCATCAGCCAGCCCACGCAACTGCTCGGCCTGGTCGGCGTCGGCTCGATCACCGTCTCCGGGACCGGCCAAGCCCAACCACAGCGCGGAATATCCGGAGTCATTCCATGACCGCACTCAGGTGCATCACACCTGATGCAGCGCCTCAACGGAAGGAGCCGTTATGGCTACACCTGAAGAGATCGAACGTCGCGTCGCAGAGAACGACGCTGCTCGCAGCGAAAGGAGGTCCGCTGCGGCAAAGCAGATCGGCGAGCTGGCGCAGCGTCGGGCCGCCGTCGCCGAGCAACTCGACGACATCGAGCGACAGCTCGGCGACGTCCTCGCCGCCGCCCAGGACGTCATCGGCATCGACGAACTGGCGAAGTTCACCGACATCGCAGCCGCAGACCTCACGCGATGGCTCGACAGTCGGAAGACGAGCCGCACCAAACGCAAGCGCACGGCCGGGAGCACCGCTGCCACAAAGAAGGCCGCAAGCCAAGTACCCACCACGACAAAGACGTCGGCAGCGAGCCCGACGTCCACAGCACCAGTGCCCCATGGTTCACCGGTCGGCGCCGCGGACACGCCCGCGCGGGTACCCGCGGCGGCGACGTGACGTCGCCTGGCCGTGCTGACCGGACTCAAATACCAGATCCGGCAACCCGGCCCGCAGACGTCCGTGGGGTGGTGCACATCGAGCCGTAAACCCCGTACTGCCAACGAATCGAGCACGTCGTGACCGCGTCATCACCTACTTCTCGCCACAACCCGCCGCGCCCACCAACTGCGGGCCGCCATGCCTGGTGGACGCTGGTCAACACCGTTCAGTTCGCCGGCCGGGTCCTGCGAGGTCTGCTCGCCACCGTGGCGCTGCTCGCGCTGGTGGCGGGTCTGCCGTGGGCACTCACGCACTACATCGGCTGGCCCCTGCCTGATCACATCCCCACCTGGGACGAAGTCGAGGCCACCCTGCTCAACCCGATGAGCGCGCAGTTCCTGCTCGACACCCTGGCGTGCTTGTGCTGGATCGTGTGGTTCTTCTTCACCGTCGATGTCGCCCTCTGCGCCATCGACGCGGCCCGCGGCATCACCTGGCCGGACTTCCGGCCGAGCGGGCCTCTGCGCGGGCTCGCCGCCGCGTTGGTCGGCACCATCGTCCTCACGATCCTCGGCAACCGAACCCCTACCACGCCGCCGGCCACCGCGACGGTGCTCACCAGCGACCTGACGCCAGCCGCCGTCACAGCCCCGTTGCATCCCGGCCCGGCGCAGCCCGCGACCACGGCACAGCAGCAGAGCACGACGACCCTCGACTGGTCTGCCCCGGCACCGCCGGGGACGGTGAAGGCCACCGAGGAGGTCCGCCTCCCGCACCGCGAAGGCGGGACCGTGGTCTACGACAGCCTGTGGCGGGTCGCCGAGCGGATGTTCGGTGACGGCAACCGCTGGCCCGAGCTCTACAAGCTCAACTGCGGGGTGGTCCAGGCCGACGGGCGGGCCCTGACCCAGCCCCACCTTGTCCGCCCCGGCTGGAAGATCACCGGCTACGTCCCCGCGCCCGCGCCGCCCGCCGTGCAGCCACCACCCGACCCGCAACAGCCGCCGGCCCCACCCAGCCAACCACCGAAAACCACCACGCCAACGCCACCGACCACCACGCAACCCGCGCCGGGCACCAGCCAGGCCCCCGCCACCGACACCGCCGCTCCCACCGGCGAGCAGGAGACCGACCGGCAGCCCGGCCTGGACCTGCTGACCGGCGCCTTCGTCAGTCTCCTGCTGGCCGGCGTGATCAGCGCCGCCGCGGTGTCGGTGCGGATGTGGCGCCGCCGGCACTACCGGATCGGCTCCGGCGACCGCTCCGACCTGCACCAACCGATCGCGCCCGTAGTCCGCGCCTTGCGCACCGCCCACGACGGCAACGATGGCGACGACGGTCTGGACGACCTGGATGACGTGGAGGTCATCGAGGCGACCGCACCTGCGCCGGTGCGGATCCACATCACCGAGGCCGGCGCCATCGAACCGGACAACGAACCCGTGGCCGTGCCCGCGCGGGTCGGCGTGCGCGGTGGCCGCGAGCTCGCGCTCAACCTCGCCAGCACCCGTGGTCTCGGACTGCTCGGGCCGGGGGCGAGCGCCGCGGCCCGCGCGATCCTGCTGCATCTACTCGCCCAGCACATCCGGGACGGCCAACGCATCCGCGTCCTGCTACCGGCCTCCGACCTGCCCCTGATCTTCGATGGTGCCAATGCCGCCCGCCTGCCCTCCACGGTGTGCGTGGTCGACTCTCTCGATGCCGCCCTGGACGAGATGGAAGCCGAGCTGGTCACCCGGACGCGCCACCTGACCGACGAGACCACACCACGGCCGTCAGCGGCCACGCTCGTCCTGCTCGGCAGCCCGGCCCCACACGCCGAACGCCGACTGCAAGGCGTGCTCGACAACGGCTCCACCCTCGGCATGGCCGGTATCCTCCTCAGCCAATGGCGTCCCGGCGCGACCGTCCGCGTCCGCTCCGACGGCACCATCGGCGCGACCAGCCCCGGCCCCGGCGACAGCCTGGCCGGAGCACGCCTGTTCACGCTGCCTGCCACCGATGCCACCGAGTTGTTCACGGTGCTCTGCGAGGCGGAAGGACCGGTCGACCTCGAACCCCAGGACCCAGGCCGCGGTCGTGTCGACCCAGACGACGAAGGCGACGAGAGGCCCGTTGACGACGCTGAAGCCGACCATGCGAACGGGCAGCCACCGCGCTCGGAGCAGAACCACGTCGACGAGCCGGGGCAGCTCGAATCAACCCTGCCGCCCGACACCAGGGATGACGACCAGCATATACAGCGTTCGGCCGTGCAACGGCTCGACATCCAACCCGCCCCGGCCCTTGGCCGGCCAGGTTCAACGGCGGCGGCTCCCGTCACGGACGCCGACCACCGCGAACCAGCTGCGCAGGTCACCTCAGCCGAGTTCGCGACGACCAGCGCATCCGCGCCCCAGTCCGCGCGGCCAGCAGCAGACGAGCAAGCCGACGAGCGGGTGCCACAGCGACCGCTAGCCCTGCGCGTGCTGGGCCGCGTCGAGCTGGTCCTGCACGTCGACGGCGAGGAACGGGAGCTCGGCGGCGCGCTGACACCGAAGCAGCGTGAGGTGCTGGTCTACCTCGCTCTGCATCCCCACGGCGCACGCCGCGAAGCCCTCAACGACGCCGTCTGGCCGGACGCGCGCCCACCGCGCCCGTTCAACTCCCTGCACAACGCGCTCTCACTGCTGCGTCGCGCACTCACCAAGGCCACCGACGGCACGATCACCAACCTCGTCCGCAACGACGACGGCCGCTACCAGCTGGACGACGAACTCGTCACCACCGACATCGCGCGGTTCCACACTGCCCTGCAGGCCCCACGCGCCGGCAGCGGCAACGACGCCCTGGTGCCGCTGCACGAGGCCATCCAGCTCTACCGCGGCGACCTCGCCGAGGACCTCAGCGCCGCGTGGATCGAACCCGTCCGCGAATCCCTCCGCCGCGATGCTCTCGACGCCCTAAGCGCGCTGATTCGCCTCCACGGCGACACCGAGCCGGAAACCGCGCTCGTGCTGCTAGAGCGCGCCCGGAAGCTGGACCCGTACAACGAGAGCATCTACCGCGACATCATCCGCACCCAGGCCCGCCTCGGCCAGTACGACGCCATCCCGCGCACGCTCGCGCTCCTCGGCAGCACGCTCGACGACATCGGCCAACAGCCGAGCAGCGACACGCTCAACCTCGCCGAGTTCCTTCAGCGCCGTGGCACGCGCCCGTCTGCGGCGGGCAACGCCGCAGCGAGCTGACCGAACGGAGGATGGCCGCGGTCGTCGAGCCAGTCGAGCAGATCGTCGTCCGGAGGCTCATCGTCGGCGTGCTTGCGCCCCTTCTTCGCGGCCTGCGCCTTCTGCAACCGCTCGATCAGGTCCAGGTGCTCCTCAGCCCAATCAATGAGCGGGCGCACGCTGACCAGCAGCTTCGTCGCCGCTGGAGTCAGCGAGTAAACCACCGACCGCGGAAATACCCGCTCCTCGTGACGCAGGACCAACCCCGCCGTCTCCAGCCTCCGCAACGTCCGCCCCAGGGTTCTCCGCGGAATCGGATGCTCCGAGCCAGTCCATGGATCGAAGGCTTTGCTCGATTCCCTGACCGCGGTGTACAGCTCCTTGTAATGCAGTGGCCCCCCACTCAGCGCCACCAAAATGTGTGAGATCCACTCGCCATTCAGCAGGTGGCGAAGATCCCGCGCACGCTGCAGATACCTGGCGCCCCCCGTTACCATCGATACGCTCCATACTCGAATGGTGAGGGCCCACCTACACCCCGCCCCCGCGGCATAGGCGAGCCTTGAACTTCAAAAATGAGAATCGCCTCCTTTCTAACCAAAGAGGGCGTATAATTCGGTCGTCATCAGCCATCCTTGTTGATCACGGTTGTGGACCATCCACGTTACGCCGTACGGGGGAGGCTGCGCAGCGTATTTCTACTCAGGACAGCCAAGCGCAACCGCATTGAGTGACACCGTAGTAGATCAACTTCACTCAAAGTGATCACCCTGCAGCGTCCAGGTGATCTACCTAGCGACTGTCCTGTCGAGCTACCTGTTAGAGCGGTAGCCCCTCGACAGCCCGAAGGCGCAGGTCACGTCAGGCGTAAGCCCTACCGATGCTTCGCCCGACTCAGTGGCCGGCAGGCATGTGAACAGTCGGCTTGAGTGGGTGGTCACCTGCCGTGAGCAGCGAAACTGTGGTCACCTTGGGAGCGATAGATTCGGTTTCCTTGTCCCCGGCTTTCCGCCGCCCAATGGTCTCCCCACGCTTCTACCTCGCCCTTCGTGGCGCACGATCCTCGCGCAGGACCAAGGTGACGTCTTGATCAACTCTCGCTCGCGACATCTCGCTGATAACAATTCGCTCACCCATGACAAATAGTGCTTGACAAGGCCAATTAGTGCACTTTTGACACGCCTTATTCGTATTTGCAAAAGACATGCTCTAATTCGGTTTCTCGAATTGCCGAGAAGTAGGGAAATACACGATTAGATCGGTCGCTGTCGCGAATTCGTTCGGGATGAGCCGTCCGCTGGGGCCTCCGCCGCGCCGGTCGCGTCCGCTGGGGCCTCCGCCGCGCCGGTCGCGTCCGCTGGGGCCTCCGCCGCGCCGGTCGCGTCCGCTGGGGCCTCCGCCGCGCCGGTCGCGTCCGCTGGGGCCTCCGCCGCGCCGGTCGCGTCCGCTGGGGCCTCCGCCGCGCCGGTCGCGTCCGCTGGGGCCTCCGCCGCGCCGGTCGCGTCCGCTGGGGCCTCCGCCGCGCCGGTCGCGTCCGCTGGGGCCTCCGCCGCGCCGGTCGCGTCCGCTGGGGCCTCCGCCGCGCCGGTCGCGTCCGCTGGGGCCTCCGCCGCGCCGGTCGCGTCCGCTGGGGCCTCCGCCGCGCCGGTCGCGTCCGCTGGGGCCTCCGCCGCGCCGGTCGCGTCCGCTGGGGCCTCCGCCGCGCCGGTCGCGTCCGCTGGGGCCTCCGCCGCGCCGGTCGCTCGCTTCGCTCGCCTCCCTATGCAGCCGCGGCGTTGCTGGCACGAATGCCGCCTGACCAGCGCCCTCACAAGATCAGGTAACGGCCCGGTAACGACGGGGGCTACCTTCTTGCGGACTGTCCTACTTGTGTGTGTAATAGACATGTCAGCAGGACAGCTGCCGAGGAGGCGGCGAGGACCAGGGCACGGCGTCCCTGCGAGTCGATCACCACGGCAACTTTCCTAACGACAACAACCTTAAGTCCCGTATAGCGCGGGCAGCGGCTTGGGCCGTGCGGTCAGCAGCGAATCCGTGCAGAGCGGAATGGTGAACGACGCGTAGCCAAACGCTCATTTCCGAAAGGGAATGTGTAGTAACTGCGCTTGCAGCACCATTTGTATAGCTCTTGCTATAGAGCGGAGTAGCGCGCATAAATGGCATGCCTGCCACAGGTGTGTCCCCAAGATAAGTCAATGGTGGTCTAGCACCGAAAAACGTCGCAATGTGTAGGCGTTCGGGGTTGTTTTAGGCGGTTGCCGACATTGGGTTTTTCTGGCTTGAGAGCGTCGCTCTCGCCTGCCCATAGCACGCCAAACCCTTACGGGCATGGTTCCTTGCATTGCGCGCTAGACATAACGGCTTATCCCAACAGTTCAGAGATTCAGGGAAATGTGCCATCGGAACGCGCAACCCTCATCACACGAGTAGTGCCGTATTGCACGGATACAGGATGTGTCCCCTTTGCGGAGATCTCGTAACGGTGAGGGTTGCGCGTTTCGGTGCCAGTTCACAACTGGCCTGAATCGCAACTAGTCAACCACTTGTCGCACACGAAAAGGAGTACCGCCATGACTATGACCCTGATCGATTGGTCCGCCCGCATTAGCGCTATGGCGGACGCTCTGTCCGTTCCAGATGGCGGTTTTTCTGTCAAGCCTGACGACGGGTCGGACGTCCGTGCCGGCTATGCGGTTGCCGTACACCCGGAACACGAACGCATTTTCGACCGTCCCGTGACCAGCAACGATCTTCACGAATACATCGCGCAAGCAAAAGACGCTCTTTCGCTACCCGGTCGCGTTCTCGGCGGATGGCACGACCCTGCGACCGGTCGCGTCTACCTGGACGTTTCCGTCGTGACTGCCGACCTGTCGGAAGCAATGACCCTCGCGCGGGAAACCGCCCAGCTCGCCATTTTCGATTTTTCCGCCATGGAATCCATCCCGGTTGCGACCCCGGTCGCGGCGTGAATCAGGGGGCAAACATGAGTGTAGTCACCGTCACGATCACCGATGGACAAGCACGACGTATCGCCTCTGAGTGGCACGGAGGTATGTCGTCCGCGCTGTGTTCCCTCGCATCATCGGGCGCGATTGACCTTGACCGTGTGCGGGACGAAATCTCCCGCAAACTGTGGCAATTGGACGTCGGAGAAGTCCGACGCGAATTGCTCGCCCTGGACAAATACGTACGAACGGCCGGCGAACGTTCCACGCAAACGGGATGGTCCCGCTTGTGGGACGACTCGCCGGTGAGCGTGGATCACACCTAAAGGACTGAGTAGAAAATGCCTGCCCCCAGCGATCACCCATGGTTCCGGGCGCACCCTGTGAGCCACGAAAACATCGTGTGGCACTGGGAACAGGCCACACCCGACGAAATCGCGCAAGGAATGCGCTGGTATGCCGACGCGCATCACGTGGCAACCGCCATCGCCAACGGTGACGCACATCTCGGCGCCGGAATGCTCGCGATTTACTCACCACAACAGGGATGGATCGGCAACGTCCTTAATGCCGCTCGCGTGCTCCGTGAACGCAAAGGAATCGGCGGACCTGGTTCCGGGATGTTCGCCACGACTGGCCAGAAAAACGCTGCTGACCGGTTGCTCTCCGGTGAACGGTATGAGGACATCCTCAACGGTCCGAAAATCCGCGACTTTGCCCACCTGATCGAATTCGGCGGAGACCAAGATCCGGACGCGCCGCGCGTAGTGATCGATCGGCACGCGCTGTCTGTGGCGCATGGTCGCGCGCTCACCTCCGACGAATACGACTCCGCGCCGGTCGACGGCTTCCGGCGCAAGGACGGCTCTGTCAACCGCCGGCACTACGACCACGTGGTGAGCCTCTACCGCCGAGCCGCGGAGCGGATCTCCGATCGCGTGGGTAAGCGGGTTTCGGCGCACCAGGCGCAAGCAGTGACGTGGTTAGTACGGCAACGGCTCAACCAGCAAGCCGAGCAACAGCGCGGCCCCACCCGACTGGACAGGGGACGCAACCGGGCCCGCGCGAATTCTGAGCGCGCGTGGAACGACTTCCGAACCAACCATCTGCCCGGTCTCGCCAATTGCCCCGGCACGGGTTACCAGTCAGCCGCATAAACACATCGAACGGGCCAACGCAGAAAGGACGAGATCATGACCGAGATGGAATTCTTCATCGAATACGAGATTCGCCCCGATCCGGGAATTCCTGGTCGCGGAGTCGAGATCTGGAAGCGAAACAGCGGGTATTTCGGTGCGATTCGCATCGTCAACCACGACGACTACGTAGCGGAAGTTCCGGCCGAACAGGGAATCGGTCGGCGTTCGCTCGGTGTCCGGCGCTCGTTCGATGGCGCGTTCAAGCTGCTACGCGCTCACTTGTCCGCTTGACCGGTCAGCGGTCCATCCAAACGGAAAGGAAGGGCAGGTATGCCTAGCTACAGGCTCACAATCGACGCACGTCGTTCTGACTCGCTGTCGTACGAGTGGCGCACCTTTTACCGGTACGTGCAGGCGGACACGGCAAGCCAAGCGCGCGGATCGATCGGCAACCGATCGGTGGTCAACCCATCGGACGGCGCGTGGTTTGACGAGTGGACCATCACGGCCACGCGCAAGGTCACGCGCTACGAGGTCGTGACAACGGATAGCCATGCGTGGCATTCGCGCGGCATCACGGGCATCACGGTGTTCTACAGCAAGCGCGAGGCCAACAGTTACCTCGCGCGCACGCTCACGGGCTGCAAGCCCAATCAAGGCGCGTTCCTGCGCACGGTGAAGTGAATCCAGCGCCATCGGTACAGCACGCGTGTTGATTCGCGTGCCGTGCCGTAACCGCTGGGACACGACGGAAACGGAGACTCAAGTGTGGTACTCGCACGTGTGGAAACAGGACGACACCCTGATCGTGGTCACCACGGAAGGGGCACAGCTTCGCGGCCTCTCTCAGACGGCCGGCCGACTGGCGCGCAAGTGGGCACGCGAAAACGGCGCGGAAGTTGTCGAGCGCGTGAGCGTGAGCACCAGCGCCACCTACGGCTTCACCGCGCAAGTGAAAGCGCGATACCGCATTCGGAGCGTGAGCTAGCACCATCGTGCGGCACAAAGGATTGGACAGCGCGTAATGGTTGCAACGGTTCTCGTTGTGGATTGTTCGACTCATCCGCGCGCACGCCAGAGAAAGTATCACCTCGCAAGTAAAGGAGTTCGGTCATGTTTGTGTATGGCGTGTCTATCAGCGATGTTCAGAGTGTCGTTCGCGACGTGTCCGACTCCCTGTATGACGGGAATCTGACCGTTCGGACCGGAGAGGACCGCAGCAACCGCGCGGGCCCCCGCGCGAGGTTCACCCTGCGGACGCTCAACAGCGCGGGCGCGGGTGCCAAGGGCAGCGCGTCCTGGTCGGGCAGCGGCACCGGCCCCAACGGGCGACGACGCACGATTTCCGCGTGCTGGCACGCGCACTACGACGTGTTGGCGGAGCTGTTCGCCCGGTTCCCGCACGCACGGGTCGTGACGGCTATCGCCACCTACACGGCGCCGACGTTCCATGACCGTGCTCTGGCGACTGCCTCACTCAATGTCGGTTGCCAACTGTGGCCGGTCACTGCGCCGGAATGCTGCGAGTGCGACCACTCCGTCTACACCGACCGCGTCGACTCGCCCGACTACATGCCCAGCGTGGACGCCATGCGGCCGAGTTCCGACGTCGAGTACTTCCTCGACCAGCTTGACCGCGTTCTCGCCGAGTCCACCTCCCGTGAAAGCGAGCTCGTGTCATGACTGCGCACTACCCGACCGAGTCCGACGCGCTGCGCGCGGCTCGTGCGGATGCTGACTCCGAACGCGCACGCGCCGATGCCGCGGAAGGGGTGAGCTGGCTGCAAGCGGCCAGCCTCGCCGAGTTGGCGGGCCTGGCCGAGGATGTGCGGTGTCTGGTTGCGGATCTCACCGACGACGCGCACAGCTCCCAGCCGATCCCACCGGACCGGCTGCGCCGGTTCACGGCCCAGCTCAACGAGCGCGCGGACACCCTGTCCCGCGCGGCGCGCGGTTACGCGGACGCTCGGGCGACCGACATGGCCTACCCGAGCATCCATGCCGATCTCGACGCGTACGGATGGACACCCCGTCCGGACCGGGACCTGGACGGCACGTTGCCGCCGATCCCGATCACGGAACTGTCCGACCGGCGGGGCTACCGGCGCGGCTGGCAGCGTGGCGCGGAGTGGATCACCCTGTGGTTCACCGGGCCCCATGGGCTGGCTTACGCCGATTCGAGCCGGTACGGCCGGCTGTTCGAGGCGCGCGAGGTCCGCGCTGTGATCACCTCCCCGCCACACGGTGCCGCAGACCAGGATGAGCCGGTCACTACGCGACCGGCGACGTCCGCGATCCCGTTCGATGCCACGTTCGAGCAGGTGGCCGAGCACATGCGCGCGGCCGGCTGGGGTTCCCCGGCCGAGGTCTACCGCTGCGACGCACGCGGGAAGCGCCGGGCGAACGGCAGCCGGACCTGTGCGGTGTGGCGCCGGCCGAGCAATTCCGCCGCCCAGCTCTCCGTCTGGGGACGCCAGGGCGAACCCGCGCAGGTCCGGTACTGGGGAGGCCCGGTCGTCGATCTGGCCACCCTGTCGCGGATCACCGAATCCCGCTGAGCCGACACCAGTGGATCACCATCCGGCGCGTCCGAAGCGGCCGATTCGGACGCGCTCCCCGCCGGCCGACCGTTCCCTGTGGACGGTCGGCCGGCCCTGTCACCACCCCTCTTTCTCTGCCTGGCCACGACATCAGGAAAGGACACCGGCCATGCCGACCGATCGCACGTACAGCCTGCTGCTGACCCTCGACGACAACCACAGCGACCGCACGCGTCACCTGGTCGCCACGGTGGTCTCCGTCGACGAACAAGGCCACCTGTACTCAGCCAGCGAGTACTGCTCGCCGGAGGAGGCAGCGCTGGCCGACTTCCGTATTACCGCCTTTCTCGACTCCTCGGAGGAACACGCCTGGGGCTTCTCCCACGGCTACCAGCCCTACCTGGTGGACCTCGACCGCGCGGAAACGATCGTCCGCACCCTGCGCAAGATCGCCAAGGGCCTGGACAAGGCCACCACCGAGCAGGGGCACGTGACCGACTTCGCCGACTACCTGTTCCGGGTGGCCAAGATCCTGCGCATCCGCTCCTTCTACCTGCGCAACTCCGACCGTCGCCGCGAGATCACCGGCCAGATGTTTTCCCAGGTCGACGCGACCAGCGTTCAGCACTGGGTCCGCGAACAGGAACAGCAGTACGCCAAGCAACCCGCTCACGCCGGCTGAGCCACCCCGGCGCTCGATTCACCGCGACCGTCCACACAGCACTGGAGCACGCCATGACCACGCTCACGCTCGCCCACACGATCGCCGGCCACCTCGGGCAGGGCTGGCACGCCTACACCGGCAAGGCCGCCGACGGCTCGGAGGCGCATCTGGCCGGCCCGAACGATCAGGTCCTCGACCTGTTCGACGGCACCAGCACCGGCCGCAAGGCCGACCAGGGCCGCCTGATCATCACCGGCTACCTCGGCTTCCTGCGCAACCACGTCCCGACCGGCATGCAGCGCGACCACACGATCACCGTCGACGAGGCCAAGCCACCGGACAGGATCGCCCGCGAGATCCAGCGCCGCCTGCTGCCGAACTACCAGGCCGCCCTGTCCGCCGCCTGGGACGCCAAGCACGCCAGCGACGCCACCGCCGCCGCCCGCGAACAGCTCGCCGCGACCGTGGCCGCGAGCCTGGGCGTGCAGCGCGACGAGCCGGACACCGATTTCCACTTCGGCACGGTCGACGCAGGCGTCCACGGACGCGTGTCCGTGCGGCCCGGCACCTCCGACTCCGTGTTCACCGTCCACGTCCCGCACGACCGCGTGGCCGAGTTCGCCCGGCTGCTCACCACCTTCGGGCGCCAGCACTGATCGACCCCTGGCTCGGCCGCCCACCAACCGCGTGGCCGCGCCAAGCCCTGGACACAGGTGACCACCGGCCTTCGCTCACCTCCCCATTCCCGTCCGCCGGCCCCGGCGGGCGCTCGTGCGCGCATCCGTTCAACCACCCGGCCTGAGAGGACCGATACCGCCATGACCACCACCCGCACAGCCGCCGCCATGGCGGACGTTCTGGACTGCGGCCACCCCGCCACCCCGGACACCAGCGGCACCGGAGCGACCGGCTACGCCATCGACCCCGCCACCGACGCCACGAGGTGCTACCCGTGCTCGGACGAACGCGAACGCGAGGCCATGACCCGCGCGAACACGTTCGTCGCCTACGTGTCCACCGACGGCCGGACGCTGACCACCTGGCCCGGTGGGCACCTGGCCACGATCGACCCCGCCGACGCCCACCAGCACGGCCAGCGCATCTACACCCCGTCCGGCGGACGGTGGACCCGCTACGTCTGGCACGCCACCGACGTCGACGGAGGCCGCTGGGGCGGCGTCAACGGCGGGCCCGGCCTGGTCATCCGCATGCGCCGGCTGCGCGTGTGCACCTGGCAAACCGAGGTCGGCAACGGCCGCAGCTCGCGCTACTGCCACCGCCGCGCCACCCACGCCGGCCGCGGCGGAGCCTTCGACCTCTACTGCCGCACCCACGCCCGCCAGGTCTTCGACCTCTACGGCTGGACCACAACCGCCCTGCCACCCCGCGCGCTCGCGCCCGTCACCGCGTGAACCGCGCCACCTGGCCCGAACCCGTACCTGATCCGAGGTGAACGCCCATGCCTATCGACGACCCCACAACCGCAACCCCCTCCGAGATCGACGAAGAGCTCGCCCGGCTCGACATCGAGCACGCCAAGGCCAACGACACCCTCACCGCGCTCACGGCCCGCGTCCAGCGCCTGGTGAACGACGGCATGGCCGAGTACGCGACCGAGTTGCGGCCCCGGATCGAGCAGGCCCGCCAGACCATCGCCGAGTGCGAGGCCGCCGCGCGCCCCCTCGATGCGGAGTTCGAACGCCGGGGCGGCTGGACCCGCGCCTGGCTGGTCCTCAACACCGGTGGCCACGTGCACCGCACTACCGCCTGCCGCACCTGTTTCCCGTCCACCCGGTTCGCCTGGCTCACCCAGCTCTCCGGGCACGACGAGGCGGAGATCGTCGAGCAGGCCGGCGAGGCCGCGTGCACCGAGTGCTACCCCAGCGCGCCGGTCGACGTCCGCAAGCGGCCCAGCCGGATCAAGACACCGGAGCAGCTCGCGCGGGAAGCGGAGAAGGCCGAACGCGCGAAGGCCAAGGCCGCGAAAGCGATCACCGCACCGGACGGAACCCCGTTGCGCACCAGGGGATACGGCCAGATCGAGACCGAGTTCACGGCTCGCCGCTCCTACGCGGACGCGCTGGCCTACGCCCGGCACCTGTCCAGGGCCGACATCGCTCGGCACCGGGACACCATCGCCGACTACCGCGAGGACGCCCAGCTCATTCTGGCCGCCCTGGCCGCGAAGCACGGGCGGACCGAGGACGACCTACGCACCGAACTGGCGCCCAAGGTCGAATCCCGGTGGAAGCGCGAATACAAGTAGCCGCACCAACGCCCGTTCCCCCTTGGCCTGTCCAGCGCACGCATCCTCCGCAGTTCTACGGAATCCCGCTCTCTTACGAAAGGCACTACCGATGATTCTGGTTGAGACGCTGGAAGATCTGGTCCACAACTACCTCGAAGATCCCACCCGTCCCGGCTCAACGGTCGGCAAGGTCAACGCGCAAGACCTCGTCGGCCACGTTGCACAGCACCTCACCGAGTTCGGCGTCGACGTCGGCTTTGCCGACGGCTCCCGGCTCACCCTGGCGGGCACGACACTCCCGCCGCCGGAACCCCGGCGACACCGCCTTCCCCTGGTACTCCAGGAAAACGACGACGGCCACGTTCGCATCTACTGCGACAGCCGCGACTGCGTGTGGTCCTGGCCGCTCTACAAGAACGCACCGGCGCAGGCCAACGGTGACTCGATCACGAACGCCGTCCAGCACGCCCTCCGCCGACACGGCCACGCCTGACACACCACCCACCTCACCCAGACACAAGACCGGCGCGATGCCTCCCCACAGCGAGGGCATCGCGCCGGTTCTTGCTCTCAACCGTTTTCGAAGGACACGAACCCTCATGACTACCAACGACATTCGCGACGCGCGACAACTCATCGCCGAGATAAACCACCCCACCGAACGCCCGCGCTGGGCGTGGTGGGCGCCCGGAGACGCCACCCGATACCACGTCACCCTGCTCAACGCCGCGCCCAGCGACGCGATGCTCGGCACGGCGCCGATCGGAACGTTCCGTGCCCTCGTGATCACCATCGACCTGTACACCGATCGCCCGATCTCGATCGTGGTCCCGCGACCGACCAACGACGAAGACCGGTACACCGCCGAGGAATGGGTCTACCGCAAGTTCCCCGGCGGCTGGTGGCCCGGCATCCGACCACTGCTCGCCGCACTGGGCTGGACACCCAAAACCGACCGCGACACCAGCTACCGCAGCACGGATCACCGAGACATCACCGCCGCGATTGCGCGTGACTGCAGCACAAGCACTCCCAGGACATCGGCCGAGCGCGTCATCGAGCTCCTCAACCAGTACGGCCAGGCCAAGTTCGGAGACGAATGGTGGCCCGGCAACGCCGATTCCTGGCTGGACCAAGCCGACGCTGACGAACTGGCCACGCTTCTGGACGAGTTCGATCACGGCTCACGCCAGAGCCGAAAC
This sequence comes from Amycolatopsis nalaikhensis, assembly GCF_030264295.1. Classification (GTDB taxonomy): domain Bacteria; phylum Actinomycetota; class Actinomycetes; order Mycobacteriales; family Pseudonocardiaceae; genus Amycolatopsis; species Amycolatopsis nalaikhensis. Next base: position 863,340 of record NZ_CP127173.1, read on the forward strand.
TCGCTCCAGTAACGAACACCGTCGTAGGCATCCACGTCGTCCTCTACCGATCGGACGGGCCGCCAGATCCGTGTCCCGATCGACCTCGACGACACCGAGCCCTGGCTTGTCCGCAATGCCAAGGACAACACCGCTCCCGTCCATGGATGCCGTAATCAGATCACCGCAACTGTCCGCTCTGGACATCCGCATCTCTGCCTCTCGTCGATGAAGGGGTGACTCATGCACACGTTGACCGCCGACACGCCGGACCTCGCCGCCTATGACGTCATCCTCGTCAATTCAAGCGGTGGCAAGGACTCGCAAGCCATGCTGGATGTGGTCTGCACGCTCGCGCAACGCGCAGGCGTACTCGACCGCGTGACCGTCCTGCACTGCGCGCTCGGGCACGTCGAATGGCCAGGAACCAGCGAGCTGGCGCGCACGCAGGCCGAGCACTACGGGGTGCGCTACGAAGAGCGCCACCGTGAGCAGGGCCTACTGCTCGACCAGGTTCGCCGCCGAGGTAAGTGGCCGTCGGCCTCGGCGCGCTACTGCACCTCGGACCAGAAGCGAGGCCCAGCAAGGAAGATCATCACGCAACTGGTCGCCGAGCTCGGCGATCTGGACCGTCCGGCCCACGTGTTGAACTGCATGGGCCTTCGCGCGGAGGAATCACGCGCCAGGCTACGGAAGTCCGAGCAATGTTGCGCTGGCTGCATCACCGGGCGACGGGGATTGCCTGAAGAGCTGCCGCCTGACCGGTGCGGGTGGCGACCGAGTTCTATCACGTGTGCCCGTGTTGATCAATGCGTGGTCTGCGAACACAGCCAAGCTGGTGTAGTGTGAGCGCTATTGGTGCAATAGGTGCATCATCTTGAGGTAGTCTGCAACGGCTCTGGTTGCGGAGGGTGACGATTGGTCGATGGGGGATGGACGGCGGACGTCCGCCGTTCTGGCGCGTCGTCTGTTGTGCCTGGGGTTGCGACGTTGCATGTGGTGCCGGGTGTGTCGATGCTGCGCCCGGCGGAGGCGGTGTTCGAGAAGACCTTGCAGGGGTTTGCCGATCATCAGCGGGCTCGGCGGTTGGTGAAGGGCACTGTGCGGCAGCGGTTGCGGATCGCCCGGCAGGTGCAGGCGGTGGCGGACGGCTACCCGTGGGAGCCGGTGTGGAACCGGGCCCTGTTCGATCGGTGGTCGGCGATGCTGGCCGACAGCGTGGCCACCTCCACGATGCGCAAGTACCAGAACGATCTCGCGCAGTATCTGGCGTATCTGAGTGATCCCGCCTACGAGTGGCCGCAGGTCTGTCAGGAGCTGTTCGGCACGTTAGCCACGTTCGCGCTGCGGGACCTGAACGCGGTCCGCCATGCGCAGGAGTACATCGGCAAGCCGAGCGGGAACCGGCCGCTGACCCGCGAGGAGATCCGGCGGCTGTTCGGCGGTATGGAACCGGAGATCCGGCGGCTGCGAACGGAGGGGCACAAGGGCGCGTTGACCGCGGCTCGTGACCTGGCGCTGTTGACCACGCTGTACGGCTGGGGTTTGCGGCGTCGGGAGGCGGCGCGGCTGGAGACGCACGATTGGCGGCGGCAGGCGAAGCTGCCCGAATTCGGCGACCTGGCGGCGTTGGCGGTGCGGTGGGGCAAGCCCAGCGCTGGGCAGCCTCCTCGGCGGCGGATGGTGATCTCGGTGTGGCCGTGGGCGGTGCAGACCGTGCAGGTCTATCTGGACAACGTCCGGCCGCTGTTCTATGTCGACCGCGAGGACGACGGCGTGATGTTCCCGACCGAGCGCGATGAGATGATCTCCGAGCGGGCGGTCAACCAGCGCTTCCAGCATTGGCGTGAACTGGCGGGGCTGCCGGATCATCTGGGCCCGCACTGCCTGCGCCACACGTACGTGACCAGGCTGGTCGAGTCCGGCTATGACGGGCAGTTCGTCACTGACCAGGCTGGTCGAGTCCGGCTATGACGGGCAGTTCGTCACTGACCAGGTCGGTCATTCCCACGCGGCGACGACGGCGATCTACACGGCGGTCAGCAGCGAGTTCAAGAACCTGAAGGTCCGTGAGCACCTGGACGCGGCCGAGGAGGCCGCGCTGCAGCGCGCCTTCGCGATGGCCGAGGCGGAGGCGGAGATGGACGACGACTTCAGCGATCACGCGTCAGGCGAGCCTGCTGGCCGCCGGAGGAGGGTGTGATGAACGCGGTGTCCCGGCCAGGGCCGGACGAGCAGAACGACGACGTGCGGGCCCGGCAGCCGCGCTACGAGTGGCGACTGCGTGAGCTGATGGCGGTCCGCAAGAACTGGTACACCACCACGAAGTTGATCCCGGAGTTGCGCAGGTACGGCTTCGAGTTCGACCGCAGTTCGATCTATCGCCTCGTCAGCACCGAACGTCCGCCGAAGATGCCGATCGAGTTGATCCTGGCGTTGTGCAGGATCCTCGACTGCCGCTTCGAGGACCTGGCGGTGAAGCTTGAACCGGAGCCGGCCGCCGAGGAGCCGCGGCGCAGCGGTCCGCGGCCGGCCGTGCCGGACATGCCGTTGTTGTCCGCGGACTTCTTCGACGCCGAGAGCTGACCGGACACCGGGTCACGCACGTGGGGAAAGGGAGAGGTGTCTGCGCCGGCTGTGGACGTGACCGGTCTCTGGTCACCAGCGGGCTGTGCCATACCTGCTACCGCGCCCGCCGGGGCAAAGAGACCTGTGTCGGGTGTGGTCGCCTGACAGTTCCGATTGGACGCACAGCTGAGGGGGTGTGGTGCCAGAACTGCAACGGAAAGCGCCGCGCCGAACCGTGTTCGCTGTGCGGCCGGTCGGGGCGGGTGGCCGCGCGGCGCGACGGGCAGCCGGTGTGTTCGCGGTGCTGGCAGCGTGAGCGGCGCGTCCCGCTGCCCTGCTCGGTGTGCGGGCGGACGATGAAGGCCACGAAGAACAGCCCGCAGGGCCGGGTCTGCTACACCTGTCACCGCAAGACCCTTCCTCGCGAGCCGTGCTGGATGTGCGGCAAGGTCGTCCTGGCCGCCGCCCACACCGACCAGGGAGCGTGGTGCGAGCGGTGCCGCCGGACGCATCTGGCTGAACCGTGCTCGCGGTGCGGCCAGACGGCACCGGTCACCGTCCGCGACGACGAGGAACGGCCGGTGTGTCGGCGGTGCTGGCAGCGAGAGCATCAACGGCCCCTGCGCCGGTGCATCGACTGCGGTGAGGACAAGCCATCGGCTCGGCTCACCGACGAGGGCTCGCTGTGCGAGAAGTGCGACAACCGGCGTGCGCCGGAAGTGCTGTGCCCGCGCTGCGGGAAGACCCGCAAGGTCGGGATCGTAAGCACCGGAGTCTGCCGCGCCTGCGCCCAGCGAGCCATTCCGCATCAGCCGTGCCGCAACTGTAGCCGGACCCGGTTGGTGGCCTACCGCGACGCCGACAGCCATCCGTGGTGCGACGGCTGCCGCCGCCAGACGCGGGCCGAACCGTGCTCCGGCTGCGGCGCCCACAAGGTGGTCTGCGCGCGTGACCACAACGGACCATGGTGCAAAGCGTGCTGGGAGACGGTGCGACCCGGCCCGCCGTGCACCGACTGCGGGCAACGACCGTCGATGCCTGCGCCCAGTGTGGACGGTGTGGCCAGGTGCGTGTCGTGTTACCTGGCCGCCCAGGTGCCGTGCGCTCGGTGCGGAACCATCGCCCGCGCCGAACGGCATTGGCCGGAAGGCCCGGTCTGCCTGTCCTGTGTGGACGCGGTACGGCACACGCACGAGCACTGCCACCGCTGCGGTCAGCTGGCCGGAGTGTTCCGCCGCGAGCCCGCCGGACCGTTGTGTCCCGACTGCGCAGGCGTCACCTTCTCCTACCGCTGCCCGACCTGTGGGGCAATGGGCCGTCTGCTGCGCGGCCACTGTCCGTCCTGCACCGCGCGCCGGGACCTGGTCGAGCTGTTCACCCAACCCGATGGGCAACCAGCCGCCTGGTTGGCGCCGCTGGCCGACCTGCTGGAGAACTACGACAACCCGTACTCGCTGTGCCTGTATCTGCGTCGGCCCGGTGGCCAACTCATCCGCCGGATGGTCACCGGTGAACTGGCCTGCTCGCACGAGGCACTCGACGAACTCCGGCAGACCACCGCGGTCCAGCACCTGCGCGGGCTGTTGGTGCTCGCCGAGATCCTCGAACCCCGCGAGGAAGAACTCGCCCAGCTCACCCGCGACGTCCAGACCCTGCTGGCCCGAGTAACCGTCCAGCAGGACAAGACCATCCTGGCTCGCTACGTCCGGTGGCACCTGATGCCCCTCGCTCACCAGCGCGTCGCACAGGATTCGGGCTTCACGCGCTACCAGCGCGAACACCTCCGGCGGAAGCTGGATGCCGCCCGCCTGCTGCTGAGCGACCTCCGCCCCCGCGGCATCAGCCTGGCCGCCCTCACCCAACCCGTGGTGGACCGGTGGCTGATCCGCAACCAGCCCCGCCAGCGTTACGCGCGCCCGTTCCTGCTGTGGGCCGCAACCAGCGGCTTGGCCCCAGCCCACGTCGCGATCGGCACCTCGGCCCACACCGGCAACCGGGAGATCATGAGCGACACCGACCGGGTCCTGCTCGCGGTCAAGCTGGAGACCGACGACACGCTGCCGCTGGCCGATCGGGTCGCCGGCTGCCTGGTTCTGCAATATGGGCAAAGCTGCTGGCGCCTGGTCAACCTCACCGCCGACGATGTCCTCGCCCACCCCGACGAACCCGGCGTCCTCGGCCTGCAACTGGGCCGCGACCCCTTGTGGCTGCGACCCCGGCTGTCCGCGCTCCTGCAGCAGCTCGTCACCAACCGTCGCCCACTCGCGGGCGCGCTGCGGCACCACCCGACTCCCTACCTGTTCCCAGGGCTGCGCCCCGACCAGCCGATGGTCTCGGCCACCCTGCAGACCCGGCTGCGCAAGGTGGGCGTCCCCAGCGCCCGCACCGCCCGCAACGGCGCCTGGCTGTCACTGGTTGGCTCAGTCCACTGGAAGATGCTCGCCGACCTGCTCGGCGTCGCCGACACCACCGCCAGCACCTGGCACCGGGAGAACGGCGGCGACCGCGCCAGCTACGTCGCCAGCCGCCTCCGCCAAGGACAACGCACCACCGGGCCCGAGTAACCGCGCCCGAGGGCTGCGCCACCGGCGAGCGCGAGACTGACCTGCGGATTGGGCACGGCGCGACTCCTTTACCGTCGATCGAGACGTTCAGCGTGGGGGCATCGGGGTGGATCGGGTGGGGTTGAGCGCGTCGAGGAGCAGGCTCAGGTAGCGGCGGCGGGTTCGGCGGTCGAGGTTGGTGGTGGCGAAGGCGGTGGTGGCGAGGGCGAGCAGCACGGGGATGTCTTCGGGGGTGATGTCGGGGCGGATGTTGCCTGCTTGTTGGGCGGCCCGCAGGATGGGGGTGAGGGTCTCCATGCTGCGGCGGAGCAGTTCACCGGTGACCTCGGTGAGCTGTCCGATTGACGCGACCAGGCCAGGTTCTCGCAGGATGACGTCGCTGATTCGTTCGGCGACGTCGAGCAGGGCGGGCCGGGATACTCCGGTGTCGGCGAATGTGGCGAGTGCGGGTTCGATCTCGGTGGCGAAGATCTGGTCGTAGACGGCGCAGGCGAGGGATTCGCGGTTGGGGAAGTGCCGGTACAGGGTCGCGATGCCCACACCGGCCTCGCGTGCGATGTGGGCGAGGGGTCTTGTGCCGTCGCCGGTGGCGAACGCCCGGCGCGCGGCGTCCAGGATTCGTGCGATGTTGGACAGCGCGTCCGCGCGTGACGACATCGGCTGTGAAGCCATCGCCCGTACCGTCCTCTCGGTTCCCGAGCGCACCACGGCACCCTTGTGGGTGATAGTTTACTCTCGGTTCGAGAGCTTGCTATCACTTGTCGCAAGGGAGTGTAAGTGTCGACGCTGCTGTATCGGGTGGGACGGTTCGCCTACGCCAGGCCCTGGCGGGTGCTGGGCGCGTGGTTGCTACTGCTGGCGGTAATCGCGGTCGCGCTGATGGTGCAGCCCGTACGGCTGACCAACGAGATCCGGATCGACGGGACCCCGGCTCAGGAGACCATCGACCAACTGGCGAGGTCGCTGCCGGCGGCCTCGGGCGGGCAGGGCATGATCGCGTTCGCCGCCGAGGACGGCCAGCACGTCGACGAGGGGGCCAACCGGGCGGCGGTGCTGGCCGCGGTCGACGGGATCTATGGCGCCGATCATGTCGTGGACACCAGGCGGATGCTGGCCGAGGAGGTCGCGAAAGGTGTGGACAGCCCCCTGATGCGCGCCGCCGGCGCGATTGAACGGGTGCGGTCCGCGACTGCGCCGCCGCCGGGCGCGCCGGTACCGCTGGTGATGGACGGTCGGCCCGTTCCCGGGGTGGTCGTGTCGGCCGACCGCACCGTGGCGCTGTTCCAGTTCCAGTTCGACCGGCAGACGTTCGAACTGCCGGCGGGTACCGTCGACCGGGTCGTGGGCGTCGCCGAGGACGCGGTCGACGGTGCGCGCATCGACGTGTTGCCCTCGTCGGTCATGCTGCAGGTGCCGGACGTACTGGGGGTCGGTGAGATCGTGGGCGTGGTGGTCGCGGCCGTGGTGTTGCTGCTGACCCTAGGCTCCGTGGTCGCAGCCGGGCTTCCGCTGGCGACCGCGTTGCTGGGGGTGGGGGTCGGCGTCGGTGGCGCGTTCGCCCTGTCCGCGGTGTTCTCGATGCACTCGGTGACGGTGGTGCTGGCGCTGATGCTCGGTCTCGCAGTCGGGATCGACTACGCGTTGTTCATCGTCAACCGGCAGCGGCGGCTGATCCTGGACCAGGGCCTGACCGCGCACGAAGCGGCTGGGCGGGCCCTGGGCACCGCGGGCAACGCGGTGTTCTTCGCCGGTAGCACGGTCATCATCGCACTGGTGGGTCTGCTCGTGGTGAACATCCAGATTCTCACCACGATGGCGCTGGTCGCGGCGGCCACCGTCGCGATCGCCGTGCTTGCCTCGCTGACCGCCCTGCCCGCGCTGATCGGTCTTGTCGGGGAGCGGATCTGCTCGCCGGCTGCCCGGCGCACCGCCGGGCGGCGTGCCCGTCGTCACCCGGTGGCCCACGCCTGGGCCACCGCCCTGACCCGCAGGCCGCTCGTGGGTGCTGTCGCGGCCATCGCGGTCGCCACCGTGCTGGCCGTGCCGGCCCTGGCCATGAACCTCGGCCTGCCCGCGGGTTCCAGCTACGACACCGGCACGCCGCAACGCGACAGCTACGACACCGTGGCCCACGCGTTCGGCGACGGCTACAACGGTCCGCTGATCCTGGCGGCCACCAGCACCGACCGAACCGCCCTCCCACCCGAACGGCTCGCTGGCCTCTACCGGGACCTATCGGCGACGCCCGGAGTGGCCGCGGTGAACCTCGGCGCGCTCAACGACACCGGCACGACCGCGCTCCTGTCCGTCGTCCCCGCCACCGGCCCAACCGACGAGGCCACCGCCACCCTCGTCCGGACGCTGCGGGAGCAGGCCCCGCGACTGGCCGCCGCCGACGGCCTCACCGTCGGGGTTACCGGGTTCTCCGCGCTGGGCATCGACGTCTCCGACCGGCTCGCCGACGTTCTGCCCACGTACGTGGCGGTCGTGCTCGCGCTCTCACTGATCGTGCTGCTGCTGGTGTTCCGCTCGATCCTCGTGCCGGTCAAGGCCACCCTCGGTTTCCTGCTCAGCATCGGCGCCGCGCTCGGTGCCACGACCGCGGTGTTCCAGTGGGGCTGGGTCCAGCAAGCCCTGGGGATGGACGCGACCTCTCCCGTGCTGAGCATGCTGCCGATCATCGTCGCGGGCGTGCTGTACGGGCTAGCCATGGACTACGAGATGTTCCTCGTCTCCTCCATCCGCGAGGCCACCCTCCACAACGACCATGGCCGCGACGCGGTCGTGCACGGTTTCGAGCAGGCCAGCCGTGTGGTCGTGGCTGCTGCGGTGATCATGTCCGCCGTGTTCGCGGGGTTCGTGTTCAGCCCTGAACCGATGATCGCCCAGATCGGTTTCGCCCTCACCGTCGGTATTCTGGTCGACGCGTTCGTCGTCCGGATGACGCTCGTCCCCGCCATCATGGCCCTCTTCGGCGATCGCGCCTGGTGGCTTCCGCGGTGGCTCGCCCGCGCCCTGCCCAACCTCGACATCGAAGGCGACCGCCTGTACGAGGCGCTCCGCACCCAGAGTCGTGACCGGCCGGCGGCAGCCACGGTGATCACCGCACCCGGCGACAACCGTCCGTAACGACAGTGAACCGCACCCGCCCGAACAAGCCCCTGTCGGACCGGCCTGCATTCCCTCACGGGGCCGCGGGTCTGTCGCGCTGGACACTCCCGAGCCCGCGGACAGGCTCAGTCCCCTCCGGTAGCGGCGGAAGGCCAGGGGATCAAGGCCGCAGGAACGGTGCCGGGCGCTGTCTCGGCGTCACGTCCCTGGCCCGCTCCGCTTTCTCAACTCGGCACGTGGAAGAGGCAGGAGGTGGTTGAGGAAGTCGATCAGGTGGTTGGTGAAGATGTCGTTGTCGTCGCCGGCGACCATGTGTGCGGTGTTGGTGACGGTGGCGGTGTGGGCGGTGGGGATGTGGTGGAGAAGGTGGTCGACGGAGTCGTGGTTGACGATGTCGGATAGTTCGCCGCGTATGAGCAGGGTGGGGATGGTGATCTGTTGGGCGGCGGTGTCCATGCGGGTGGTGAGGTCGGTGAGGCCAGCGGTGTCGCTGATGAACTGGAGCAGTTGCGGGTCCCAGTGCCAGCGCCAGCGGCCGTCACGGTGTTGGCGGAGGTTCTTGCGGAGTCCGTGGGGGGTGGCGGGGCGGTTTCGGTGGGGGTTGTAGGCGGCGATCGCGGCGGCTGCCTCGTCCAGGGTGGCGAAGCCGTCGCGGTGGCGGGTCATGAAATCGAGGATGCGTGCGGCGCCTGCGGGATTGATCTGGGGCGCGATGTCGACGAGTACGAGGGCGCGGGCGATGGTGTGGTCGGCGTGCGCGAGCAGTGCGGTGATACCGCCCATGGAGGCGCCGATGAGCACAGGGGGGTCGTCGAGGGTGCCGGTGATGTGGACGAGGTCGTCCACGAGGTGATCGACGGTGTAGTCGTGGGGGTGTGCCCAGTCGCTGTCACCGTGTCCGCGGGCGTCGAGGGTGAGTGCGGTCCAGCCGTGCTCGGCGAGCCGGGCGGCGGTGTGGTGCCAGGAGTGGCGGGTTTGCCCGACGCCGTGGAGCAGGACGGTGGTGCCGCGCGGTGGGGTGGCTGGTGGTGCGGTCCAGTGGTCACCGGCCAGGGTGAGTCCCGCGCGGCGGTAGGTGAGGGGTGTGGGGGTGGTCACGGCGTCTCCGGGTCGTCAAGAGTTGAGTTCGCGGGCGAGGAGGTCGAGTAGATCGGCGCCTTGCTGTTCGAGTTCGGGGAGATGTTCCGCGGTGTCGGCGAGCGCGGTGACGCGGGTGGTAGTGCAGGTGTCGGTGGTGGCGATGCGGGCGAGGTCGTGCCAGTGCTGGGTGAGCTGGGCGTAGAGGTCGGCGGCTTGTCCTGCGATGGGCAGGCCGGTGCGCTGGTTGAGGTAGTGCAGGTAGTCGGCTTGCAGTCGGCGGAACAGGCTGCCGCCGGTGCCGGCCTTGTCGATGAACGCGGCCAGCGCGGTGAGCACGGTGTCCAGTTGTGTGGGGGTGAACACGTCGTGCCAGCGCCGCAGGTCGTCGACGAAGACGCTGAGGCCGTCCAGGCCGGCGCCGTGCACGAGGTCGGTCACCCCGTCGAGTTGACCGGCAGGCAGCAGTGGCTGGGGGTGGCGCAGAAGCTCGGGCGGCGGCGTGGCAGGCGTCGGCGGCGGTGTCGGCCAGGGGTGGAAGGTGGGTGGGGTAGCGCAGGCGGTAGGTGGTGTGCCAGGTGGGTGCGGGGAATCCGGTGGAGTTGCGGGCGCGGGCGAGCGCCTTGTAGGGGACGGGTTGGGGGTCGGCGCGGTCGTTGTCGACGACGGTGGCGGTGCGGGTGTGGTCGTCGTAGCCGGTGATCACGATGTCGTGGCGGCTCATGCTCAGCCGCACCCGCAGGTACGGGAGATGGGCGATGTCGGCCCAGCACAGCACCGGATACCCGTGGTCGAGTTCGTCGCGGACCCAGGCCCAGCCTTCGTCGGGGTCGTCGGTGGTGTGCTGGGTGGCGGTGATCCCGAGACGGCGGGTGAACGCGCCGGTGAGGTCGGGGCCGCGGCCCACGAGGTAGATCGGCGGGCTCATGGCGGGGTGGCGCAGGTAGGTGAATCCGAGTTCGCCGCCGAGCCCGAACACGGTGCCTTCCTCCAGTGGTGTGTCGTCGTAGGACAGCCGGGCCCACTGCATCAGGTCGCGCAGCGCTCCTGACCCGCAGTGCCCGGCCAGCTGGTGCGGGTAGTCGCTGATGACGCGTCGTCCGGTCACGTGGTACTCCTGTTCTGTTCGGCGACAAATCCAGGGTCGGTAGCGCGTCCGTGGGTTTCCGCTGGGTGCGACGGTCGGTGCCCGCGGTGGCGTCCGGGTGCCCACACCGTGAGGGCGACGGCCGTGATCGCGGTGATCACGGCGAGGGCGCTGAGGGTGTCGTGGAACCCGTCGACGAAGGCGCGCCGCGCCGCAGCGGCAAGATCAGGCCCGGCGGGCGTGTCGCCGGCCAGTCGCAGCGCAGCGGCCAGCGAATCACTGACGTTCGCGCGAGTTGCGACGGGCAGGTGGGTGATCGCTGGGGCGAGATGGGTGCGGTAGCTGCCAGCGAGCAGGCTGCCGGCCAGCGCGATCCCCACCGCGGCGCCGAGTTCCCGGGTGACATCGTTGACCGCGGAGGCCACGCCCTGTTTGGCGCGGGGAACCCCGCTCACGATGGCGGCGGTGGCCGGTGCCGCGCAGATGCCCAGACCGAGCCCGAACACGCCGAGGAACACCACCAGTCGCGGATAGTCCTCGTCCACCCCCAGCCCGCCGATCCCGACCAGCGCGCCAGCCACCAGCGCCAGGCCGGCGCCGGTCATCACCCGCAGCCCCACCCGCTCGCTCACCCAGGGCGCGAGCACCGCGGCCACGACCAGCGGAACGGCCACCGGCGCCAACGCCAGCCCCGCCCGCAGCGGCGAGTAGCCCCACACCAGCTGTAGATGCTGCATCAGCAGGAAGAACACCCCGAACGCGGCCAGGAACTGCACCACCAGCGACACCGCGCCAGCACCGAACCCGCGCTCGCCGAACAACCCGACCTGCAGCAACGGTGCCGCCCGTCGTCGTTCGACCAGCACGAACCCGGCCCCCGCCAGCACCCCGCCACCGAGCGAAGCGACCACCAGCGCACTGTCCCAGCCGTGATCGGGAGCCTCGATCACGCCGAACACCACCAACCCCACCGCCGCCGCCGACAGCACGGCGCCCGGCACATCCAGCCTGGGCGCCGCGGGCTCACGCGACGACGGCACGAACCAGCCACCCACCACCAGCAGCAGCGCCAACACCGCGGTGGCCACGAACACCGCCTGCCACGACCAGACCGCCAACAACGCGCCGGCACCGAGAATGCCCAGCACCGCACCCACCCCGGCAAAACCCGCCCACACCCCCACCGCACGCGCAGCTTGCCGGGCAGGGAACTCCGCGGTCAGAAGGGACAACGTCGCCGGCATCACCAGCGCCGCTCCCAACCCCGCGACCGCCCGGCACACAATCACCCCTGTCGGCGTATCCACCACCACCGGCAGCGCCGAACCCACCGCGAACACGACCAGCCCAGCCAGCAGCACACCGCGCCGCCCGAGACGATCTCCCACCGCGCCAGCCGGCAACAGAACGCCCGCCAACACCAAGGTGTAGGCATCCACAATCCACGTCGCCTGCGTCTGACTCGCCCCGATATCCGCCGCCAAGTCCGGCAACGCCGTGGTCAGCGACGCCACCCCGGCCATCACCAACGCCACGGCCAGACACGACACCGTCAGCGTCCAGCCACCGCGCGCCCCGCCGGATCCCCCGGTCGGCTCCGCCACACGCATCACCCGCAAGCCTCAGACATTTGTGAACCGACAGTATCGGACCTAGACTGACGGTTTCACAAGTCTGGCTGTCGATAGGCTTGCTCAAGCCCGCGCCGCCCTCCGGATACGCAGGAGATCGATGTCCACCGCCGCCGCCCCCACACCCAGCACCCCGGACGAAGACCCGCGGCTGGCACGCTCCCGCGCACGACTGCTCGACGCCGCCACCCACCTACTGGCCGAAGGCGGCATCGACGCGGTCACCATCGACGCGGTCACCCGCACCGCAGGCATCGCCCGCGCCACCCTCTACCGCCACTTCGGCACCGGCACCGAACTGCTCGCCGCCGCCTTCGAACGCCTGCTGCCCCCCGTCGCCCCCGCACCCGCCCACGGCCCCCTACGACAACAGCTACTCACACTGCTGACCAACCAAGCCCACCTCATCGACCACGCCCCCCTGCAGCTGACCGTGCTGTCCTGGCTCGGCATGAGCATCGCACCAACACCCCCACCCTCCACCCAAACCGACCGGCCACGCCTGCACACCCTGCGCCGCCGCATCATCGAGCAATACCGCCAACCCTTCGACGCCGTCCTCACCAGCGACACCGCCCACAACACACTCCACCCCGGCACCGACACCACCACCGCCCTCGCCCAACTCATCGGCCCCCTCATCTTCAACCGCCTCGTCACCGGCACCCCCAACGACCAACAGTTCTGCACACAACTCGTCGACGACTTCCTCACCAGCCACGGATCCCAGGCACCCTCGGGCCAGGCAGAAAACGGCTGAAACAACAGGGCGCGTAGCTCAACAAGGTTCTCCGCCAGAGGCGTTCATCGCGCCGATCTCGCCGTTGAACCGTCGCCAGGTGCTTCCGCAGACCAGCAGGTCTGGGACCCGCCATGTGCCGTCTACCGCGAACCGGGCGACCACAGCGTCAGACATCCCGTCGGCATGCCGGTCACCGAAGTCAGCATCGCTGAACAATCACCATCATGAACCTGTAGCGCCGGATCACAACCAGCAACACGTCGCCGTTCAGGTCACACCTCATTGTCGCTTGGCCTACCCAAGACTCTTTGCCGCACACGATGCGGCCACTACGCCGCCAGCCGGACTGTCACTCACAGTATCAACTCGGAGACGAACATTCGCCGCAAACGAGCATTGCTCGTTGCCAGCAATCGCCGCTGAGCCGCGACGAGGCCGCCAGCAGCGGACGCCGCACCGTAGACACCTGGCTGCCGATTCACGACTGGACGGAAGACCAGGTGTGGCAACGCATTCGCCAGTCGGGTGTTCCATACCACCCGGCGTACGACCAGGGCATGACCCGACTGTCGTGCTCGCTGTGCGTGCTCGCCAGCCGCGCCGATCTGATTCGTGCCGCGCAGCTTCGCCCGGATCTGGCCGCCGAATACGCCGCGGTGGAAGCCGAGATCGGCCACCGTTTCCGCAACGACATGTCCATGTCGGACATCATCACCGCGGCAGCGGCCAGCAGCGCGGTCAGCCTGGAAGGCGCCGAGCACGCCGCCGTGGTCGAAGCTCGGCCAGGGCCAGCTCTGGTGGCCGCGGTTCGAACGGCAAACCGACCGCTACGGAACCATCTTCCTGTGCACCGGGCCGGACGGCCAGGACTACGTCACCTTCGAGTCCGCTCCCGTCGGTTCCCGCGGCCGACTCGTCGCCGTCGTGCTGGAAACCCGGCCGTCCGTCCACTGTGGTGACCTCACCCGCGGCCTAGCGCCGACGACCCCGGCGGTCGGGGAGCAGATCACGCTCGGGTCGGGAACCGTGTTCACCGAGCCCGACCCGGACACCGGTCTACCCACCGCCGTCGGCCTCGTCCCGGACGACGGCCGGGACGAGGACTGGTTGGACCCGCGCGCCCTCTACCGCTGCCACAACCAGACCGTCCGGCTCGAACTCCGCGCTGCCTGACCGCTGCTCGGCGCAGGCACGTGGGTGGTCCCGCTGATCAAGCCCATGGATCTGCGGGACTCGGCCATTCCCGTGCGCCTCAACGCAAACCCCCAGCGAACAGGAGCTACGTCATGACCGACACATCCGTCCCCCCGATTCCCGCCTGGCTGGCCCATCTGCCCACGGTCGGCGGTCTCGTGGTCCCGTGGATCACCCCTCGGACCGCCGACGGCCGGTATCTGTTCGGCTCGGTCGACCGCGATCGGATGGAGCACGTGTTGCTGCGCCGATGGTGCGGCGTGTGCGGCCGGCCCCATGCCGACCGGCTGGTGTTGCTGATGCGGCTGTCCGACCTATCGCGCCGGTGCACCAGCGAACCCCCGCTGCATCCCCAGTGCGCCGCCTACACCATCACGGCCTGCCCGATGGTCGCCGGGCGCCTCGACCACTACCGCTCTACCCCGCGGCGGCTGGACGCCACGATGGCGCCGGCACCGGACTCAGCGGCCCGCCAAGGCTCGCCCGCCGAGCCGTGGTTCGCCGTGTGGCTGGACGGCTACCAGGTCGTCACCGACCACGGCAACCTCGCCGCGTCCTACGCCGACAGGCGCCCCCTGCGGATCCGGCCCATCACCTGGCGGCTGCCCGCCATCCTCTGACGACCCCGCGAACACGTCCACCAGCGCCGTTCGCTGCCACGGGCGCGTGATCGACCCGCGCTCACACCCCTTGCCATCACACCGAACTGAAGGAGGCACGCATGCGCCACTACAGCCCACCCACCGTCGCACCGGACGACGAGTTCGACATGTACGGCCTCGAACTGGAACTGGGCACCTGGTCCTACATACTCGATGACTTCGGCATCGTCTACGGACCCGGCTGGTACCCGTTCCACCGCGCGCTAACCCGATCCGAACAGAACCCGTCCGCCCCGCTCCTGAACCGCGCCGTGCCGGTCGGCACGACCAAGCCCACGGGCGTCCGGCTCTCGCCGAACGTCGCGGAGTACTCGTGGCGCAACGAGTACGTCCTGCTGGCACCGATCGACCACCGCGTACAGGCCCGCACGCGGCTGTTCGTCCGCAAGCAGGGCCTGGGCGCCATGGTCCGCCGCATCACCATCGAGGTCGACCTCCGGGCCGAGCTCGTCACGATCCCCGACCAGTGCCCTGCGGCACTGCGGGAGCAGGCCGAGGTCAAGGGCCAGCGCGTGCTCGACCTCCTCCAGGCCGCGCGCCGCGAACGCCGCCGTCGCGCGAAGACACCGACCGCAGTGCTCGGTCCGTGGGTCCAGGACCAGTCCGCGGGACCGCAAGCCGCGACGTGACAGCAACTCGCCCAGCAACCACCAGACACCAGCAAAAGGGGGCGATATCGCAACCCTTGCCACCCCTCGAAGGGAGGGACGACCAACCATGTCCACCCCTGGCTTCACCCAGCGGTGGCGCAACGGCACCCACCGCTGGCGCACAACAGCCGGCCCCACGTTCAACCCCGATCGTTACAGCGTGTCCGCACTGGACAGCATCTTGGCCGAAGAGTTCTGCGTTCGTCATCACTACTCGGCCGCCTGGCCAGCCACCAAGTACCGCTTCGGGCTGTTCGACTTGCACGCGTACGAACCGCAATTGGTGGGCGTTGTCGCCCTGGGCATCCCGATGAGCAACCAGGTCCTCACCAACCCGTTCCCCACCCTGGTGCCCAACGAGGAATCGCTAGAACTGTCCCGATTGGTCTTGCTGGACAGCGTCGCCATGAACGGCGAATCGTGGTTCTGTGCAAGGGTTTTCGCCCGTGCCGCCGAACACGGCGTGCGAGGGCTGGTGAGCTTTGCCGACCCCGTTCCACGCTGGCGCATCATCGAAGGGCGGACCGAGATGATCAAGCCTGGGCACATCGGCATCGTGTACCAGGCGCTGAACTTCGACTACCTCGGCCGGTCCACCCGCCGCACCCTCACCTTACTACCCGATGCGACGGTGCTGACCGCCCGCGCACAAGCGAAAGTCACCGGCGGCGAACGCGGACGCAACGGCGTCGTGGCCCGCCTCGTCACGCTCGGCGCCGCACCACCTCACCCCGACGAGGATCTCACGCAGTGGCTCGCCACCGCCTTGCGCGCAATCGGAGCACGCCGCCAACGCCACCCCGGCAACCACCGGTACGCGATCCGCCTCGGCCGCACCCGCGGCGAACGCACCCGCACCACCATCGGCATGGCCACCGGCCCGTACCCGAAGCCACGCCTCGCCGCCGCGTAACCGAGTTCGACCACCAGACAGCTCCGCTGACGCGCCACGCCACCCGAAACACCACCGCAATTCACCACAACAAGAAAGGGGCTCAGCCATGCCCAAAACAGCCGAGAACTACTCTCCAGTGGACATTCTGCGTGAGGTGACCAGCTTGCTGAAAGGAGTCTTTCAGCAACTCGACTGGGCAGAAGACGAGATTCGCCGGGCCATGAGGCGGCATCCGTCCGAACGCGACCTCCTCTACCACAGCTTTCCCCTTCTCGTAGCCACGCACAAACTCATGGCTACCGAGTTCGTCTACCGGTCGCACTGCCGCGAACTCCTGGAGCGCCTGGTCAACGACGCGGACACGCGGCCGGGCACCGCCGCCGAGGTGTGCTGCCTTTGCCACGACATCAGTCTGCGTGCCCCGCTGCGGTCACACGCCGCGGGCCTGTACTTCCGCATGTGGGCCACCGCGTTCCCCGGCAAACCACTCGACGACGACAGCCGCCAGCACCACGAAGCATTGGAAGGGTCGACCATCGACGACCTCGAAGCGATCGCACGACGCAAGCTGGCCGTCAAGAACCGCAAGCTCGGCGAGATCACCTGCGACGGTCGCCACGACGGCGACATCGTCCAGTGCAAGTACGCCGGAGCATGAAAGCAGCCAGCCCCGAGCGCGCCAGCCAAACCATGCCACGAGTAGCCGGACCCCGCTGATGACCAAACGGGGTCCGGCCGCCGGCTTAGTGCTGCCGCCCCTCCGCCACACGAATACCCGTCCGCAGAACAACAACGCACGGAGGATGACATGGAAAGGAGAGCACCCGACGCCTCCACTCACGTCGACACCAACCCAATCCACCACACCGAGCTGATGCCGTACGCGTGGTCGTACGGCATGGGAGCAGAGTCAACGGTTATGGTGACACTTCACTGCTGTCGCAGAGGTCCCTAGCCAACGCCAGCTTCGCTGTGTTTGGCGTGTTCAGATCCCGGAGGATCTCAACCTTGCTCATGTACAAGACGTCACCGGTGAGAGCGCTCGGCGCACCTGGGCTCGGCGGTGACGAAGCCCAGGTGCTGCGTCGTGCCGGTGTAGGCGACGGGCTGCCGTTCCTACTCGGCCCCGACGGCTCGTACGACCTGGAGTTGAACCGGTTCGTGCGCGAGTTGGACGGGTGGGGTGTGCGCTCGGAACACACGAGAGAGGCGTACGCGCGTGATCTGATGTTGTTCGGCCGCTTCCTCCACGAGCACCGTGGTGGACGGTCCATCTGGGACGCCGGCCAGGACGATCTGCGCGCCTACAAGCGGGCGCGGCGGCGGACCAAGGGCTTCACGGTGTCCGCGTCGACCTGGAACAGGTTCATCGCGGCGCTAGACAAGTGGGTCAAGTGGGCGATACACGAGGAGCTGATCGAGGCCCAGCCGTTCCGCATGGTGGAGAAGACGGTGTTGACGCCCCGCGGGCTGGTACGGGTGCTGTTCAATGCCGAGCGCGAGGTCGAGGACAGCGCCGGGCCGGTGCGGTTCCTGGCCTACGAGGACTACCTGGTGTGGCGGGACGTCGGGTTGCGTGGCCAACTACCCGACGGCTCGCCGGACCCGAGTTGGCGCGGTCGGCACGGCGAGCGCAACGCGGTGTTCGCCGACCTGTTGGTCTGCACCGGGATGCGGCTGAGAGAGGCGTCGAGCCTCCTGGTCACCGAGGTACCGCCGCTGGCGCAGCGGCGGCTGACCGGAGACCTGAACCTGCCCGCGACGATCACCAAGCGCAGCCGGCCGAGGACGGTTTTCGTGTCGCGCCGCGTGCTGCGCGACCTGCACCACTACGTCGACATCGAACGCGACGAACTGGTCGAGCGCCGCCGGGCGGCCGGGGCTTACGGGTGTACGGACGCCTGGATGGGAGTTCGCTCCGCCGGCAAGACTGCGCTGACGCTCGTCGAGGATGGCCGCTCGCGGCCGTACTCGCGGGTGACGATCGAGGAACGGCAGCGACTGTGCCGGGTCGGCGACGACGGTCCGGGTGGTCCGTTGTGGCTGTGGCTCGGTGAGGACGGCTTGCCGCTGTCGCGGTCGACGTGGCAGGCGGTGTTTCGGCGAGCCAACGAACGGTGCGCCCGGTTCGGCCTGGACCTGGTGGTCCATCCGCACGCCCTGCGTCACACATTCGCCGTGCACATGCTCGGGCTGCTGCTGCGCCAGACCGTCCGCGCGTTGCGCATGGAGCCCGGCGAGACCCTGATGAGCCAGCAGGTGAAACGGCTGCTGGTCGGCGACCCGCTGCGCAAGTTGCAGCTACTGCTCGGCCATCGCCAGCGCGAGACGGTCTTCGTCTACCTCGACGTCCTGGACGAGGCGCAGGAGATCGTGCTGTCCGCGCTGCGCGAATGGGATGAACAAGCCGAAGCGCTGAGCAGGGTCCGGCTTGAGGATGGTGCTGCCGCGTGAACCGCACCGAGGGTGCCGGCTCCGGTCGCCGTGGCCGCTGGGCGGCTTTCCCGACCGAGGAGCAGATGCCCGCGCAACCCGCTCCTGTCCCGGACATCGGTCCGCTGGTGCTCCGGCTGCACCTGGATGGCGCCGACCGCACGTTCGACATGTCCGCGTGGCCATGCCCGCGGTTGACCCGCCAGCTTGCCGCGACGCTGCGCACGGTGGCCGCCGACGGACCCGAATCGAGTTACCAGGCGTTCAAGGTGAACCTGTTCTCGGTGCGGAAGTTCGTGCGGTTCATCACTGGAGCCGAACCGCAGAACGCCACCGAGGTCGAGTTCAGTGACCTGGAGGCCGAGCACATCGACGCGTTCGAGCAGGCGCTGATCGCCGAGTACGGACCGGACAGTGACCAGCCGCGCATCAGCATCGGTGTGGTGGTCCGGCTGCTCCGCGTGGCGTTCGACGCCAGCCCCACGACGTTCGATCCCGACCTGGCTATCCGGCTGAGGTTCCTCGGACGGGAAACCCGTGCCCGTCAGACGAGACCCTTGGATGCCTACCCGCAGAACGTGTTCGAGGCGATCAGGAACGCCGCGCTGGCGGATGTCCGCGCGATCGCGCGCCGAATACAGGATGGCGAAGCCCGAGCCGCGACGGGCCAGGACCCGAACGTCGGCGGTTGGGATGTGATCGAGAACGTGCTGTGGCACATCGCCCGTCACGGGCCTGTCACGATGCAGTTCCTGCGGCCCCTGGTCGGCAAGAGGCTGGGCAACGGGCGCCCGCTCAACGCGGCGCTCATCCTCACTCGGGAGGACAACGTCGTGTTCCTGATCCTGCTGATCTGCATGACCGGGCTTGAGCCGGAGTGCGCCAAGCGGTTGCAGGCCGACTGCTTGACCAACCCGGCCCGCGGGTTCGTGAGTGTCAACTATGTCAAGCGGCGCGCGCACGGTCGCCGGATCTCTAAGTCCATGCGGGTCAGCGATGGCGGTGCCCTGCACCATCCCGGCGGTCTGATCCGACTGGCGCTGCGGCTCACCGCGCGAGCCCGCGAGTTTAGTGGCAGCACCGATTTGTGGGTCGACTACGGAGACAAGGGCCTGCGGGACTCCTTCCCGCTCGGCGGGCAGGGTCCTTGGGGTCACGTGGACAACTGGCAGAAACGACACGGCATCGACCAGATGACCGACGCTGACGGAACGCCGGTGCGGCTGGATCTGCGGCGGCTGCGCAAGACCTACAAGTCCCAGCAATACCTCAAAGCCACCGGCGTGCTCGCCGACTTCACCCAGGGCCACACCGCCGACGTCGCCGCAAACCACTACGCAAACATCCCCGCCCACGACGAGCTGCACGACCAAGCCGTGGAGAACGGCCTGCGCGAAGCGCTGGACGTCGCGCTGCCGCCGCCGGTGGTACTCGACGAGGACGGCACCCGCCTCGATGCCGGAGAAGGGGACCTGCCACCCGAGCAGGTGCAGGCGCTGCTGTCGCGCGAGAGCGACGTGTTCCTGGCCTCCTGCCGCGACTTCTACGACTCGCCTTTCGGGGCGAAGGGCAAGCCGTGCCCGGTGTCGTTGTGGGGCTGCCTGGAGTGCCCGAACGCGGTGTTCACCACCCGGCACCTGCCGCAGGTTCTGACCTTCCTGGACTTCATCGAGCGCCAGCGGGAGGAGTACCCCGTCAGCGAGTGGAACGTGCGCTACGGCCTGGCGTGGGACCGGATCGTGCGCGGCATCCGGGCCAAGTTCCGAGACGAGCAGATCACCACCGCCCAGACGATCGCCGAAAGCGGTGGGGCACGGTTGCTGCTGCCGCCCGAGTTCTGGGAGGCCGTCGCGTGACCCGCGCCCCCGCACCGCGCCCGTCCGCCGCGCCGGAGCCATCGGCCGATCCCTGGGTGCTGCCCGAGTCCTTGACCACCGAGACAACTGGCCGCGGCCCCCGGTTCAGCGACGACATCTGGGATTTCCGACCGTTCGCGCCCCGCAGCAACGGCTACCTCCGGCTGGACTTCACCGAGCTGCCCGACGAGATCGCGATGCTCACGGCCAAGGAGTTCATCTACTCCCGCATCCACCGCGTGGTCCCGCTGTCCTACGGATCGCGGACCGCCCGACCGATGAAAATCACCAACACCTACAAGGACTTCATCATCGTGCGTCAACTGTTTACCGAGCTCGGCAAGCAGGGCGTGACGCGCTTGGCGCAGGCCCGCCAATCCCACCTGGACGCGACCGCACGCGTCTGGCGTGAGACCTGTGTGCCAAACACGCTGGCTGTCCGGATCGGCGTCATCCAGCACCTGGAGGCGCACAGCCCGTACCTGACCGCGGACCGCCTCACCGTCGTGCCCTGGAAGGGCCGCCCGGCCACCCAGGTCGCCGGGCGGCGACCGGACGAGGAGAACAGCACCCCGCGCATCCCCGAGCCGATCATGGCTCCACTGCTGCGCGCCGCCCTGTTCTACGTCCAGACCGCCAGCCGGGACCTCCTGGCCGCCCAGCGGGAAATCGCCGACCTGGAGCAGGCCCGAGCAGGCGGCCGGTGCCGGCATGGCGAGGCTGTCACCAAGATCGAGGCGTTCCTGGACCGCCGCCGTCAGGAGGGGCGAGGTGTTCCCGCACTGCCGCTGTACTGCCTGGCCCAGCGCCCGACCGCGCCGGTTGTCGACGGCGTCGTGCAAGCCCCGAACGCCGCTCTCGTCGCCCTGATGAGCGGAACCAACAGCTTCCAGGGGCATCCGACACGGCTGATGGAGCAGATCGGCGCCGAGATCGGCTACGAAGAGGGTGGTCTGGACACGCCGATCTCGACGTGGCCGGACACCGGGCGACCCTGGCGAGGGCGGCTGAATCACCGCAGCCTGCATGACGAACTGCACCACCTGCGCACCGCCTGCTGGGTGCTGGTGGCTTACTTGTCAGGACTTCGGGACATGGAAGTCCTGGAGCTGGCGCGGGACTGCGCTGTCACCACCACCGCCGTTGACGGCCGGACCCGCTACAAGCTGCGCGGCCGGGTCTTCAAGGGCCGCAAGCTCACCGGTGACGAGGCCGAGTGGGTCGTGCTCGACGCCGTTCACGAGGCGATCGACGTCCTGCTGCAGATCAACGACGACCCCACGCATCTGTTCGGTTACCGGCTCTGGCCCGCCAGCAAGCCACGGCTGGCGAACAAGCTCACCGAGCGCCTCGGTGGTTTCCGGGACCACGTCAACGAGCTGTTCGGTACCCAATCGTCCGACGGGGTGGCCGAACCGTTCGTCCCCGCCGACGGGGAACAGCAGTGGGTGTTCACCACCCGGCAGTTCCGGCGGAGTCTGGCCTGGCATATCGCACACCAGCCCTTCGGTGTGGTCGCCGGTGCCCGGCAGTACCACCACGCCAAGGTGACCATGTTCGAGGGCTATGCCGGGACCTCAGCCTCTGGGTTCGCCGCCGAGGTCGCCGCCGAGGAGGCGGTCGCCATGCTCGACTACGTGGAGGATCTTTACCGGGATTGGAACACCGGCGCCCAGTCCGGCGGTGGGGCGGCCGAGCGGATCAACGCCGAGTTCCAGCGCATTCGGCGCGAGCTGGGTGATCTCCCCGGCGTCGTGTCCGACGAGCTGCGGCTGCGGACGATGCTTCGGCATCTCACCAAGACGCTGCATCCCGGCGTGCTCAACGACTGCTTCTTCAACGCGGCGACCGCGGTCTGTGTCAAGCGAGCCAAGGTCGTCGGGCAGCCCGTTCCGCAGCACAACATGTGCCTGCGCTGTCCGAACGCCCGACGGTCCACAGTGCACCGGCCCCGGCTGGCCGCCGCCCGCAATCAGGCCCTGGATCTCCAGGCGTCCTGCGAGAAAGCCGGTCCGGTCCCGAAACTCCAGCAGGTCGCGCTCACCGGCTACATCACCGAGCTCGACCAGCTCATCGGTGATCTCGACAGCGAGGAGGCGCAGGCGTGACCCGCGTCGCTACCCAAGTCCGCCTGGAGCAGGCGCTGACCCGGCTGCTCGCCGGTCAGCCGACTGTGACCGACGGCGAGCTGACGGTCTCCAACCTGTGCCGGGAAGCCGGTGTGGGCCGCGACTCGTTCTACCGCTCGCCTCCGGAGTTCAAGGACGCCGTTGTTGCGGCACAAGCGAATCGAGAAGCCCAGCAACCTGAACTCGTCGCGCTGCGCGAGGAGATCACCGCCCTCAAGCGGGAACGCAAACAGACCGCCAGCGACCACGCCGCCACCGTGCGGGAACTGGAGGAGACGATCAGGGTCTACGCCAACCAGATCCAGGTCCTCGCCCTGCGCAACTCGGAGTTGGAGGACCAGATCCGACATCTGGCGCACCACGATCCCGACGTGATCTCGCTTCACACCCGGAGGTGACCCCCGTCCACCGACGCTGTGACACCGAGAGCGGCCGGGCGGTTTCTAGATGGCGAGCTGTTCGAGGGCGGCGAGGTACGCCTCGGTGTAGGTCGGGAATTGGGCGACGCCGTCGAGCAGGGTGTCGATGGAGATCTGGGCGCGGATGGCGAGGGCGGCGGTGTGGATCCATTCCCCGGCTTGGGGTGCGATGGCCCAGGCCCCGATGAGCGTCCGCTGGGTGCGGTCGGCGATGAGACCGAGGGTGCCGTCGGGGTCGGTTTCGTAAGTCCAGGGTCGCGCGATCGAGTCGGCGAGGTCGAGTTCGGTGGTGGCGATGTCGAGGCCACGCTGGCGGGCTTGGTCGGTGGTCAGGCCGACAGCGGCGATCTCGGGTTGGGCGAACACGACGCGGGGGATGCCGCTGTAGGTGGTTTGGCGGGGTGTGCCGAGGATGTTGTCGGCCACGACCCGTCCTTGGTACATGGCGACGTGGGTGAACAGCGCGACCCCGGTGACGTCGCCGAGCGCCCAGAGGCCGGCGGTGACGCGGCAGTGCTCGTCGACCTCCAGCGCGCCGCGCGGGTCCGGTGTGACCCCGACAGTCTCCAGGCCGAGCCCGTGGGTGCGGGGGCGGCGTCCGGTGCCGAGCACGACGACGTCGGTGCGCACGGTGGTGCCGTCGTCGAGGTCGATCACCGTATCGGCGCCGTCGCGGCGCGCGGCGGTGGCCTGCCGGCCGAGACGGACGTCGATGCCGTCGGCGCGCAGGTGGGTGGCGACGATGTCCCCGACACGGGGGTCTTCCCGGTCCAGCAGCCGGTCGCCGCGCTGGATCAGGGTGACCCGAGCGCCCATGCGAGCGAGGAATTGGCCGAGTTCGATCCCGACGGCGCTGCCGCCGATCATCACGATCCGCTCGGGGATCTCGCGCAGGGTGGTAGCTTCCCGGTTGGTCCATACGCTGACCTCGTCCAGGCCCTCGATGGGTGGGTGGATCGCGTCGGAGCCGGTGGCGATCACCACGTGCTCGGCGGTGAGTTCCCGGCCACCGGCCCGTACCCGCCACGGGTCCCGGCCCACCAGGGCTGCGGTGGCCTTGATAACCGTGACGCCCTGCTTCTCGTATCCGGTGACCTGCTCTGTGTCGTCGAGGTGGCGGATCATGTAGTCGCGGTAGTCTCGCAGTGCCGCCCAGTTCTGCGCCGGAGTGGACAGGCCGGCCGCGTGGGCGGCTTCGGCGCGGGCCTCGGGTGGGCGCAGCAAGGTTTTGGACGGGATACACGCCCAGTAGGCGCACTCCCCGCCGATCAGTTCCTGCTCGATCAACGCGACCCGCCGTCCGCCCGCGTGCAGGCGCGAGGCGGCGGTCTCGCCGCCCGGTCCGGCGCCGATCACGATTACATCGAAGTCCGTACTCACAGTGGCTGTCCCTTCTCGGTGATGGCGGTTCGGGCGGCGCAGGTGGGCGTCAGCAGCACCCGCCGGGCTCGGGCTCCTCGGATTGAGCGGCGTCCAGCTGCCGGCCGAGTTGATAAGCGTCGGCGACTGGGAGGACCGATCCGCCGGGGTGCTCAGCGAGCCAGGGCGCCGCGGCGTCGGCGTCGGCGAAGAAGTGCACGTGGTTGCAGAAGGAAGCCCGTACGGAGACCAAGTCGTCAGGCGTGACGATGGAGACCATCGCGGTCTGGGGCTCGACATCCCTGACTCGGTCGGGCTCGACGGTGAGCCGTATCGGGGCACCGGTGCTGTGGCAGGGGGATTCAACCTGGGCGGATTGGCCGAGGGTGGCGGGGAAGATGAGGGTGTCCAGGGCACACCAGGTGTAGAGCTGGTGGCCGTCGACGGTGAAACGGTGCGGGGTCGGGCGCAGCGTGATGCCGTAGCCGACGATCCGTCCGGCGTCGTCGTATTCGGTGTCGCGCAGTCGGCCCACCGCCTGCGCAACCTCGTCACCGGCGCGGCCGGTGGCGGCCGCGAGGTCGGCAATCGTGAGGGGTTCGCCGCGGGCCAGTTGCCGCAACAGCGGCTGCCATAGCCATCCGGCCGGGCTGTCCTGGCGGGAGAAGACACTATCCATAGTGGACACCACGGTGTCCAGGTCATTCGTCATCGGGATTGTCCTTCCGAGAGCAGGGTTTCAGGAGGCGCAGCAGGAGAGTTTGGACACGTCGCGGGTGAAGGTTTGGGCGGCGAGTTTGATGCCCTCCGCCATCGTCAGATAGGGGCACCACAGGTCGGCCATCTCGTGCACCGTCATCTGGTTTGCCAGCGCATAGACAGCGGTGGCGATGACGTCCCCGGCGCCCGCGGCGAGCACGTGCGCGCCGAGCAGCCGCCCGGAGCCTTGTTCGGCGACGAGCTTGATCGCGCCGCGGGTGTCGCGGTTGACCAGCGCCCGCGGCACGTACTCCAGCGGCAGCACCCGGCACTTACAGGCGTAGCCCTGCTCCACCGCTTGGACGTCGGTCAGCCCGGCGGAGGCGAGACTGGGCGTGGTGAAGGTGACCGCGGGCAGGTGATGGTAGTCCAGGGTGCGCCCGGCGTCGCCGAAGGCGTTGTCGACCACGACGCTGCCATGGGCCCCGGCGACGTAGACGTACTGCGGGTGCCCGGTGACGTCCCCGGCCGCCCAGACGCGCGGGTTGTCGGTGCGCAGATACTCGTCGACGACCACCTCCCCGCGATGCCCGGTCTTCACGCCCACCGCGTCGAGATTGAGCCCGGCGGTGACCGGGTTCCGCCCAGTCGCGAGCAGCAGCCGCTGCCCAGTCACCCGCTGCCCACCGGCGGTGACGACGACGCCCGAACCATCGGCCTCAACCTCAGTGGCGCGCTCGGCGATCACGGCGATGCCGTCGTCAGCGAACACCCCGGCCAGCAGGCCGGCGAGTTCCGGTTCGGTGTGCGGGGCGAATCGGCCCACGATGCTCACTCGGACGCCGAGGTGGGCGAACAGTTGCGCCTGCTCCAGCCCGACGTAGCCGCCGCCGACGACGACCAACGACTCGGGCAGTTCGGTCTGCTCCATCGCGGTGGTCGAGGTCAGGTAGTCCACCCGGTCGGCTCCGTCGAGGCCGTCGGTACGCGGGGTGGAGCCGGTGGCGATCAGGTAGTGCTCGGCCTCGACCCGGACGTGGCCGCCGTCATGCAGGTTCACCTCCAGCGCCGGTCCCTCGATGAACCGGGCCTCGCCGGGCAGGATCTCCCACCCGTACTCGGCGGCCAGGTCGACGTACTTCTCCGCCCGCAACCCTGCCACCAGCGTGTCCTTGCCACCGATCAGCGCGGCGGCGTCCACCGGGCCCGCGCTGGTGGAAATCCCCGGAAAGTGCTGGTCCAGCGCCACATGGCGGGCCTCGGCCGCGGCCAGCAGTGCCTTCGACGGCACACAGCCGACGTTGACGCACGTCCCGCCAACGGTGCCGCGCTCGATCATCACCACGCTCTTGCCCTTGCCGCGGGCCGCGATCGCCGCCGCGAACGCACCCCCACCCGAACCGATCACCGCCAAGTCGTACCGCACCAGCGATCTCCTCCCACTGACATATTCGTCTTCCCGGATGCATAGATGCTAACCTAAGATTCGTACATCCGGATACGACAGACACTCGATGTGAGGACGGCGACCGTGGCCGACGCTTCCGAACGCAGCAGCACGCTGCTGCCCACCGAGCCGAACGGGGTGGAGATGATGGCGAAATTCTTCCGCGCCCTCGGCGACCCCGCCCGGCTGCGGCTGCTGGAGTTCCTGCTGCACGAGGAACACGCCGTGGGCGAATGCGTCACGCACATCGGCCTGTCCCAGGGCCGGGTGTCCAGTCACTTGGCCTGCCTGTCCGACTGCGGCTACGTGCAGCTGCGCCGCCAAGGCCGCTTCGCCTACTACCGGGTCACCGACCCCCGCGTCGCGGAACTGGTGCTGCTGGCGCGCTCGCTGGCCGCGGACAACGCCGCCGCCCTCGCCGCGTGCATGCGCATCACCGCCCCGAACGCCTGACCAGCCGAGGAGACCGCCTCCATGTCGACCAACCCCGGCTCCGAGAGCAAGCGCACCGCGCTCGCCGCCGCCGGTTTCCTCCTGGTCCCCATCGTGTGTTGCGGCCTGCCGGTGCTGATCGCCGCCGGAGCCCTTGGCGCGGTGGGCTCGGTACTGGGCAACCCCTGGGTCATCGGCACCGCCGTCGTGGTGGTCCTCGCCGCGGTGACGCGGTTCGCGCGCCGGCGCGTCACCCGACACGGCGCCACCCGAGACAACTCGTGCTGCCCGCCCGTGCCACCCGCCCGCGACCAGCCCGATCGGCCACACGAGTCCTCCCACCCCAACCAGGAGTCCTGACCCATGCCTGACGCACCCGCCCCGACCGGACCTGCCGCGCCGCGCTCTCGTCGACGACTCGTCACGATCGCGCTGACCGTTATCGCCGTCGTCGGGATCTCCGTCGTGCTGTATTCGGCGTTTTCCCCGTCGAGCAAGCAGACCGCGTCCCCACCCGCTGCCGACGGCAGCGCAAAGGCCGGGACCACTGCCGCTGCGGGAGCGTTCACCGCCCGAACCCTGCAGGGCGTGCAGGTCGCGGTGCCCGGCTCGCGGCCCAGCGTGCTGTTCTTCTTCTCCGTCGGGTGCGGCGGTTGCGGTCCGGCCACCCACACCCTCGCCCAGGTCCAGCAGGCGGTCGGCACGAAGGCGAACTTCGTCGCCGTCGACATCGGCCCCGGCGAAACCGAGCAGGACATCACAGACTTCCTCACCGCCAACCAGGCCACCAGCCTTGCCTACGCCAGCGACAGCAACGCCACCCTGATCAGCGCCTACCAGGTCACTCAGCTGTCCACCGCCGTCGTGCTGGACGCCTCCGGCAAACCGGTGTTCCGCGCTGTCGAGCCCACCGCCGATCAGATCCGTGCCGAACTGGCCAAGGTGAGCGCGTGATCGGCCCGCTGTTGGCGCTCGCCTTCGGCGCCGGGATGCTCGCCCCGGTCAACCCCTGCGGCTTCGCCGTACTGCCCGCCTTCCTCGCCTACGCCGTCGACACCGGCGACGGCCAGGCGGACGCGCGGCCCGGCGCTTTGTCCCGGCTGGCCGGTGGCCTGCGCGCCGGGCTCGCGCTGACCGCCGGGTTCGCCGGCACCTTCACCGCCATCGGACTACTACTCGCCCTCGGCTTGCGTTCCCTGACCGGTGTCATCCCGTGGCTGGCCGCCGCGCTCGGCGCGATCCTGGCCGTGGGCGGCCTGGCCATGGTCGCCGGCGGACACCTGCCGCTGCGGCTACCCACCCGCCGTTCCGGCACCCCGCGGCAGGGGCCCAGAGGCATGGTGGCCTTCGGCGCCGGGTACGCACTGGCCTCCGCCTCCTGCACGCTCGCGGTGCTGCTCGCGGTCGTCACCCAAGCCCTGGCCAGCACCAACATCTCCGGCGTCCTGGTCGTATTCGCCGCCTACGCCGCCGGCTCCGCCACCCTGCTGCTGTCCCTCGCGCTATTCGCCGCATTCGCCAGCGGCCTGATCAACCGGTTCCTCCGACGGCTGCTGCCCCACATGAACCGCATCACCGGCGCCGTGCTTGCCCTTTCCGGCGGCTACCTACTCCTTTACTGGCTGCCACAACTACTCGGCGGGCACCCCGGCATCGGCGCACTCACCGGCGTCGTCGGCACCGTGTCAGCCTGGATCACCGGACACCAACTTGCGATCGCCATCACCGCACTCGGCCTCATCCTCGTCACCGCGATCGCCACCCTCACCCGCCGCGAACGCCGCCACACCACCACCGACACCGCCGACGACTGCTGCGCACCCAGGCCACAGCCCGAAGAAAATGCGGACCAGGTAGGAGGACCCGGCAGCAGGTGACCTGCCTGCCGGGATCCAACTGGCACGCGGGCCTCTACGATGCGAGCCCGAGGCGGCCGGATTGTCCCCATGGGAGTCCGGCAGGCGGCAAAGCCTTGCTGTAGAAGCAAACCACCACAGTCGACGACGCAGGGCTGCGGACTCTGCATGCCTCCATCTTCACGGAGAATCGCGCAAGCATCGCCCCGCACCACGCCGCCGGTTGCTGAACCGTCGGCATCCGCGAACGCATCGCCCAGCGGGGCGGCGTCTGGCACAACACAGTCTTTTATCGAACGCCGCTCAGCCGTCCGATGATCGGTCGGCCCAGTCTGACTGGACATTTGCCGCAACGAGTGGCCATTCCGCAAAGGCTCGGCTACCGCCAGTTCGCAACGCGGCCATCAAGAGTTCAGTGAGACATGAGGGTCCTTGAGCGGCTACTTCACCGTTCGATGATCGGGCAGATCGATCTGTTCGGTTCCGACTCGGTATCGGCTGCCACGGCGGTGTCCCGACTGGCGGTGAGGCTCGCACGCAGCGCCAGCAATTCGGTAATGGTGTTGTCGATCTCCGCGATCCGGGCGTCGAGTAGATCCCGTACGGCTCCGCACGGGGTGGGACCGGCGCGGCGGAGGGTGAGGATGGTGCCGATGTCGTCCAGGGGGAGGTCCAGGGCGCGGGCGCGGCGGATGAAGGTGAGGGTGTCGACGTCGTCCTGGTTGTAAAGGCGGTACCCGGCCGCAGTGCGCTGGGCGGGCGGCAGCAGGCCGCGCTCCTCATACAAGCGCACGGCCTTACGGGTGAGCCCGGCCGCCTGGGCGGCCCGCCCGACGGTCATCGCCTGGGCCATCGTCTGCCTCCTTCGCGTCCCGGCCGCTCGCCTTGACCTTCACCTGGGGTGAAGGTTTTAGCGTCTCCAGTGTAGGACCGGAAACCGAAGGGAGGCGCAGGTCATGGCAATAGTCGAGTGCGAGGTGTACCGGCGCCCGGACCCGGAGCGCGGATGTGAGATGACCGTCACCAAGGGCGCCGTCCCAGGCCACGGTCGCGACCGCAACCCCACCTGTTGCTGCGGGCACACCATGGAGAAAGTCCGCTGAGCCGCGGCCAGCCAGGACGTGCGGGCACCGGGCTGCGCCAGGTGTTCTCCCATCCTGGTTACCGCCGGTTGTGGGCGGCGCGCACCGCTTCTGCCTGGGGTGACGCGTTCGCCACCGTGGCGTTGGGCCTGCTGGTGTGGGACCGCACCGGCTCCGGGCTCGGTGTGGCCGGGGTGATCGTCGCGGAGATCGTCCCGGTGCTGCTGCTGGCACCGTTCGCTGGGGTGGCAGTCGACTGGTTCTCGCCGGTGCGGGTCATGGTGGTTGCCGACTTGGCGCGCGTGCTGGTGGCTGCGGGGCTACCGCTGGTCGCCGGCTCGGTGCCGGGCATCTACGCGGTGGCGTTCGCCATGTCCGCAGCGTCGGCGTTGTTCAATCCGGCCGCCAGTGCCGCGCTGCCCGCGCTGGTGAACGAGGAGGAGTTGATCGCCGGGAACTCGGGGATCTGGACCGCCGCGGTGCTCTCCCAGATCGTGCTCGCCCCGGCTGCGGGTGCCGTGGTCGCGACCGTCGGCTATGGCCTGGCGTTCTGGGTGAACGCAGCGAGCTTCGCCGTCTCGGCGCTGCTGCTGTCCCGCCTGCACCTGCTGCGCCCGGCAGCCGATGCGGCCCGTGCCGCCTGGTGGCATCAGGCCCGAGACGGCATCAGGGTGCTGGCCGGGCACCGGGTGCTGCGAGCCTTGGCCGCTGGTCAGGCCCTGGCGGCGTTGTCGGCCGGAGCGACCAGTGCCCTGCTGGTTGTGTTGATCCGCGAGCGCCTGGGCAGGGGCCCCGCCGGATACGGAATCGCGCTGGCCTGCATCGGCGTGGGCGCCGCAGCAGGCCCGTTACTGCTGACCCGGCTGATCACCGATCCTCGCAAACCCGCGTTCATTTTCGGACCCTATCTGTTGCGCGCCGCCGTAGATGCCGTCCTTGCGAGTGTCCGCGTCCCGGTGGTGGCGTTGGGCAGCCTGGCCGGCTACGGCGGGGGCACCTCTGCCGGCGCAGTCACCTTCAACTCGCTGCTGCAGGCCGAAACCCCACCCGCCGCACGCGGCCGGGTCTTCGCCGCCTTCGATCTGATCTGGCAACTCGGCCGCCTGGCCTCCCTCGGGCTGGGTGGGTGGCTGGCTGATGCGGCAGGGATCACCGCCGTCTACGCCGCAGGGGCTGCACTGCTCGTCGCTGCCGCTCTGATCGGCCGAGCCGGTCTGACCGACCATCGCCACCACCAAGAGAAGAGGCGCTGACGCGAGGACTTCGGCGCCGGCGACGACGCTCGGCCACTGGCATCAGTCCGACGAACAGAGCTCCCGACTCCGCAGCGATCACCAGGGGCCGGCTGGAAAATCGCCATTCACACCAGGCCCGCCCTTGGAGAATCCCGAGGTAGGTTCCACCGAGGCGCCGCCGCCCTGCGACACCGTTCCTTCTGCGACAGCTTGACTGTTTACATAACGGTCGCCGGGATCTACCGGATGCTCACCGACCCCAACGCCCGGCCCGACACAATCGCACCCGACTACTCCAACCTGGTCGTCGTCATCGCACAGACCGGAGACGAATGGAGCACCACAGGCAAGCTCGTCGAGCGGCACATCCTCCCGTTGCTCCGCAAGCACAACGTGCGCCTGGTCGAGGTAGCCCGCAAGGGACCGACCAAAAAGGACGGTGTCGCGGTCCTGCAGGACACGCGCCAACCGTACCGGCTGCACCTGGAGGGCGCCTACAAGCTCTCCCACGAAAACCGGGCAACCGGAACGATGCCCCAGCTCGGTGGCGTCCGGAAATGCAGCCAAAAAGCCAAGGGCTGGCCCCAGGATGCCTGGCGTGCCAAGGAATTCGGCGACCAACAGTACATCCACGCGATCGGGTTCAACGTCAACGAGTACACCAGAATCACACGCGACTCGGCGTACTCCATGGGCGGCCAACGCATTCCCACCTACCCGATCCACGAGTGGGGATGGAGCAGGCAGGACTGCATCGACTACCTGTACCGCGAACTCGGCGTGGTGTGGCCAAAAAGTTGCTGCCGCCACTGTCTTCTCTCCGCTTTGAAGTCGTGTCTCGATAGGACGTCGCGCCGACGGTGACCAGCTACAACTGTGTTGCACTCCCGCCTGTCTCGAATGTATGTACGAGCCGTGGAGTTGATCTTTTTCTCGTCCGGTGGGTGGGAGTCGTGGGATGTCCAGCGGCGTCCGTTCATCCCGGACGGCATGCCGGTCCTCGTCGACGATGATCTGGCGTTTGAGGATGTGTCCGGCCTGCGGCCGGCGACGGTGGTGAACCGGTGGCTGCGTGAGTTGCCGTCGAGCGGTTGCTCGGCGCCGTCCTCGTGGGAGTCGTACGCGCGGGTCCTGCGGTCGTGGATGGAGTTCATCGTCGACTTCGGCGTGACTCTGTTCGACGAGCGGCGCCCGCTCAAGGACGCGTTGAGCGCCTACGCGGTGCACCGGGCGTGCGGCCCGATTGAGGCCCGGTTCGAGGTGACGACCTGGGATCGGCACGTCAGTGTCCTGTCCTCGTTCTACCGGTGGGCGGTCGCCCAAGGGCACGCCCAGGCTGAGCCGTTCACCTACGCGCAGGCCAGGACCCTCTACGGCGATCAGGTCCGGGACCGCCAGATCAACCTGGCGGTCCGTCGCCGCCCCAAAGCACACGTGACGATCAAGTACCTGGAGCGGGACTTCGAGGCGCTGTTCCTCAAGGCACTAGCGGGGTTGACGCCAGACGGTGCGGAGGACACCGGCTATCGCGGCCGGGAGCTCGCACGTAACGCGGCGATCGGCCGCCTGGGCCTGGCGACGGGGTTGCGCCGCCAGGAGTTCACCTACCTGCTGGTGCCAGAGATCCCCGCGCTGCCACCGAAACCGTCAGCCTTGCCGATCCCGTTCCGGGTACCGGCCGGGGTGACCAAGGGCCGCAAGTACCGCACGACCTGGATCACCTACCAGGCGCTGGTCGAGGTGCACCACTATCTCGACCTGACTCGCCCGCTCGCGGTCGAGGGTTCGCCGTGGCGGCCACCGGCGAAGGCCGGTGAGCCGTTGCTGGTCACCGAGGTCGACCCGACCGGCGGCCGGGTGAACGGCAAGCGGGTGCGGTGGGTGGCGCTGCGCCCAACCGAACGCCTGCGCCTGGTCGCGCCGAACGGCGGATCGATGCTGGTCGCGGTGCGCGGCGACGGTGGCCCGTTCACCGCGTGGGCGACAGTGTTCGAGCGGGCCTCCGACCGCATCCGGGACCGGTTCGACCCCCGGTTTCCCAACGTCAACCCGCACCGGCTGCGTCACACGTTCGCGATCCGGACGCTGGAGATGCTGGTCGAGGGCTACTACGCCCAGGCCGCCAAGCTGGTCAAGGACACCGACGCCGACGCCGCGCTGGCGTTGTATCTGTCCAAAGCGGACCCGTTGATGGTGTTGCGGGACTTGCTCGGTCACTCCTCGGTGCTGACCACGGAAGCGTATCTGCGTCGACTCGACATGACCCGGATCTACCGCAACGCCTACGAGCGAGCCGGCCAGACGCACGGGCTCGCGGACATCGCCGCAGCCGAACGCGAGGCCGACGACGAGTTCTCCGATGAGTTCGAGGAAGCCATCTGATGCCCGCAGAACTGATCGACGAGCCCTTGGGCATCGAGTTCGTGTCCACCGCACGGCGCACCACCGCGACGGTGTACATCGGGAAGACCTGCAATCCGCAGCTAGCCCGCGAGATGCTGATCGGTCTGTGCAACCTGGTCCATCCTCACGGACCGATCGACGAGCTGAAGACCTTCCAGCAGTACGTCACCGCGATCCGCCGGTTCGTGGCCGAGTTGGCCGAACGCGGCCACACCGGCGGGGCGGCCGACCTGTCTCGGGCGAGGCTGGCCGAGTACTGGATGAGCGCCGGCAACGCCCGCGAGTACAAGACCCGTCGCATGGTGGCTGCGCTGGACCGAGAAACGTTCGTGCTGAGGCCGGACGTGCGTGCCCTGGTCGGCGGGCGCCACTTCAACCCGCAGCGCCGTCGGGACAAGCGCCCTTCGGTGCCCTACACCGAAGGCGAGTGGCAGCGGTTGCAGCAGGTGTGCCGCGCGATCATCCGCGCCACGTTCGCCGAGCACCACGCGGCACTGGCGGCGGCCGAGCGTGGCCGTGATCCGCGTGAGCACGGCTGGTCGTTCGACAACCTGTGCTGGCTGCTCGGCCAGCACGGACCGGTGACGTGGACCGCGTTCGACCGGGAACACGGCTCCGCGGCGGGCAAGGCGTGTATCGAGTTGCTGCCCAGGGCGTGCACAGCGTTGTTCGTCGACACCAACGTCGCGTTGGCGTATCGGCTGCTGCTGGGCACCTACATCGGGGTCGTCCCGGACGGCATCGAAGCTCTCGGCGTCGAGGACCTGGACTGGGCCGGTGATGCCACGATCCTGCTGGGCTACCTCAAGGGCCGCACCACCACCGAGAGCGTGACCCTCAACCGTCGGTCCGTGCGGCTGGTGGAGCAGTGGCTGGAGCACTCGGCGCCCACCCGGAACCTGGCCCCGCCGGAGACACGGGCGAAGCTGTGGACCCGATACGTTCCGGGCCGCTACGACGACGTCGCCACCGTGCCATTCACGTCCGGGCAGGTCACGGAGTGGGCGGAACGCGGCCATCCGGCGGTGACCGAGGCCGGTCTCGCGCTGGCTGCGGACGACGGCAGCCCGCTGCGGATCGACCGGCGCCGTATCCGCGCGACCTTCACCTCGCTGCGGGACCGCAAGTCCTGGTTCGGCAGCACCCGTTCCACCGTGGACCCCAACCACACGCCGGCGGTCGAGGGCGACAACTACCTCACCGCGACCACCCCGGCGCAGCGCGACGCGGTCGAGACGATCATCGAGAACAGCCAGGCGGACCTGCTGCGCAAGGCTCAGCCGCCGATCGTGCTGAGCACCGAGTCCACCGTGGAACTCGTCGAGCGGTTCCCGGACACGATCCGTGCGATGGGGCTGCACGACACGACGGTCACCGAGCTGGTCAACACCGCGAACCGGGACGTGTTTGTCGCGGCGTGCGCCGACCAGTTGTCCGGCCTGCACGGTCCGGTTGGCAAACCGTGCCCGGCCCGGCCGTGGGTATGTCTGCTCTGCCCGCTGGCGATCTTCACGCCCCGGCATGCGGTGAACCTGTTGCGCATGCAGGCGTTCTTCGCCCGCCAGTGGCAGCAACTGCCCTCCGCGCAGTTCATGGTGCTCTTCGGCCCCTACGCCCAGCGCATCGACGCCATCCTCGCCGCCTTCCGCGACCGTGACCCGGCGTTGCTTGTCCGGGCGGCCCGCGACGTCGCGGACATCGACGCTGAACTACCCCTGCTCCCGGAGGAACGCACCACATCATGACCTCACCCGTCACCGCCGCCAACCAGATCATCAGCAGGTCCCCGTTCGCGGGCATGGATCTGTGTCGCGAGATCGGCATCACCGTCGCCCCCGGCGCGGCAGGACCGAACTTCGACCAGGATGTCTGGGACTTCAACCCGGTCACCGACCTGGCCGCCTACATGGCACGCTCGCACAAGCGCTGGAACCTCGCCGCGATCCGCAATCCGCTGTGGAGGGTCGTCGCCAAGGAGTACCTGGTCGCGCTGATGGTTCCCACTCACGAGGTGGTGCGGAACCTGCCGAGCGCTTTCCGTGTCGCCCGCACGGTCGCGGCCTGCGTGAACAAGCACTACGAGCTGATCCGGTGGCTGAACTGGCTCACCGACGACGGCGTCACGGAGCTCGCGCGGGTCGACGATCACCTCTGCGACTCCTACATCGCCTACCGCCGCACTGGCCATGACAAGGACGGCGCGATCATTGAGAAACGCGGAGCGGTCAACGGCGCGGCCCAGGTCGTGGCCGGTCTCGCCCAGTATCGCGACCTGTTCACCACCGACCGCTACGCAGCCGGTTTCCGGCCGTTCGGTGGCCGGGCGGCTGTTGCCGTCGCTGGCCTGAAGACACCGACCGAGAACAGCACGCCCCCGGTGCCGACCGAGGTTCTCCAACCGATTCTGGCCGCGGCGCTCTACGTCGTCGACACGCTCGGCTTACACGTGGTGTCGCTGACGCGCCGCGTCAAGGCGGAGCGCGAACGGGTCAACCGACTGCCCGAGCCACGCAGTCCGGGATGGGGCGTGCTGCTGCACGCCATCAACCGGCGTGTGGCCGAGGGCAGGCCGTTCAACCGTGTTCCGTCGCGCATCGAGCCGATCACGAGGTACGCCGTCGACGAGTCCGACCCGCTGTGGAGCATCTCGTTGCGCGATGTCGCGGCCGAGGCCGGGTTCAGCACCTTCCGCAGCGAGTGGCTGGCGGTCCTGCGGCCCGCGCTGGAGCGGGCCGTGGCCCAGGTGGGGATCGACGAACCTATCGGCCGGAACGCCGCGCTCGTCGCGAGAGCCGACGGCGAAGCTGAGGTGCCCTGGACGCTGCCGTTGTCCGAGCGCCACGCCCGCGTCCTGCCCGACGTCGTGCGCACGGCCTGCCTGCTGGTGGTCGCCGCCGCGACGGGCATGCGTTCCAGCGAACTGTTCGAGCTCGCATTGGGATGCCGGCTCCCGCCCGAGCGCAAGGCTCCTGGCCGGGTCCGCTACCGGCTGGCCGGGAAGGTGATCAAGCACCGTGGTCACGGCGGCGAGGCCGACGAGTGGGTGGTCGTCGGGGAGGTTCATCGTGCTGTCGCGCTTGCCGAGCAGCTGCTGGGCGCCGACGCCGAGCCTGGCACGTTGCTGTTCGGCCGGACGGTGTTCAAGAACACCTACGGGACGTTCCGGAAATGGGTGAACGGCCCGTCGGGGCAGCGCCTCGGGCTCGCCCCGATCCCCGAGGCGCCGGTGGAGTTGCGGATGCTGCGCCGCACCCTCGCGATCGAGCTCGCGTATCGGCCGGGTGGGCTGCTGGCGGCGAAGGTGGCGTTGAAGCACATCAGTGTGGTCACCACTGAGGGCTACGCCGGGCGGCCCGGCGGTGCCCAGGCAAAGTTCCTCGCCGAGGTTGGTGCCGAGGAACAGAAACGCAACCTCGGGCTGATTCTCGACGAGATCGACAACTACCAGCGTGGTGTCCGGCCCTCGGGACCGCACGCCGATGATCTGATCGAGTTCTTCGACGCCGTCGACGGCAAACTCACCGACGAGCAACGCGCGGCACCGAAGATCATCCTCAACGACCAGGAACTCCGCCGAATGCTGGCCAAGCGCGCCAAGACCCTGCACCTAGGCGTGGCGAACTACTGCTGGTTCACCGACCCCGGCAAAGCGCTGTGCCTGCGGCTGGCCGGCACCCCGACCGCGGACCGGCCGCTGATCGGCATGTGTGACTCGGCCCGATGCCCGCAAGCCACGCACCACCCCTGCCACCGGCCCGTGTGGGAACAGGCAGTCCAGAGCTCAACGGTATTCCTCGGCAACCTCGGTCGCTCCCAGAAGACCGAGCGCGCTCGGCTGGAAGCGCAACGAGACCGCGCGCAGAAAGTCCTCGCGGACATCGACGCCGCGAGCACTCCGGCGGACGCCGACGAGGAGGCGAACTGACCTTGGGGCGACTCAACGACCACACCCGCGCGCAGAAAGAAGCGACGATCCGCGCCGCGATCGACCGGCTGCTACGCGGAGAGATCCCACCCGGCGGCAAATGCGACGTCAAAACCCTCGCGAACACCAGCGGAGTCACCCGCGCCGCGCTCTACACCACCTATCTCCACCTGAAAGAGGAGTTCGAGCGCCGCCGCGCCCAACTCCGCGACGCCGGTGTCATCACCGATCCGCGAGACGCCCAGATCGACCGGTTGAAGGAACAAGTCCGCCAGCTCAAGGAACGATTGGCGACCAAGGAACAGGACAACGCCGACCTCACGGCGTTGCGCACTCAAGCCCTCTCGCGGCTAGCCGCTCAGCATGAGGAGATCACCCGGCTTCGTAACGCAGTGGCCGACGCGAGCAACATCCGCGACCTGTCGGCCGCCCGTGGTCACAGAGTCTGGGCTCCGGCGCCGGACGACTCGTGAACCGCGATGCCGCCTGACCGTCCGTACCCGAACCCCTTCCCTGAGCGGACTCACCGCCCACCAGACAGCACGCAAGGCGCAGGCGCAAGGGCAGTCACGCCGAGCGACTGAACGCAACCAGACCGGTCGAGCGTCGCGCGGTTGATCACCGCGTACAGGCTGAGCGTTCAGGGTGCGGTGAGGGTGAGACTGTCGGGGATGGCGTGGAAGGCGTCTTCGACACGGCGGATCAGCTCAGTGCTTCCGCCAGGGCCTTTCCAGTGTCCGAGCTTCTCGCGAGGGCCTTGTGGTCCGTCGTAGCCGCGGCCGGAGACCCAGTTCTTGGCGGCGCAGCGCCAGGCGGCCAGGGACAGCTCGCCCAGCAGACGCAGTCGCACGTCGTCACGGCTGTCGAGCCCGAGTTTGGTTTCCAGCTCGTTGACCAGCCTGGTCTGGACGGTGATCGATCGCAGCAGGCTGCGGTCCCACAACGCCGGGGTGCGGGCTATGAGACCGCGGGTCGCGAGGAATCGCCGGTCCCAGTCGTCGCCGAGGCCTCTGATCGCCGCTACAAGGGTTTCGCGCAGGAAGTCGAGTACCGGGCCGTGGAGTTCGCGGCCTGCGACCTCGGCGACGTAGGCGTCCCACAGCTCCAGCTCGGCGGCCATGGCGACATCCTCTTTGGACTCGTACATGCGGAAGAAGGTGCGCTTGGAGACCTCCACGGCGTCGACCAGCTGGTCGAGGGTCGTCTCCTGAAAGCCTCGTTCGAGGAACAGTCGCAGGGCGGTGTCGGCCAATGCCCTGCGTGTGCGCAGCTTCTTGCGCTCCCGCAGCGGCAGGGTGCGCTCGGCCGGCGTCGACGTCGTCATCCATCCAGTCTAGCGCCCCTGCGCAGCCATTGCCCCTCGACAGCTAGTGCCACTGGAACTACTCTGCCACTGAGTGGCACTTCGTAGATGGGGGTGGAGATGCAGTTGAACGCGCGGGGGCACACGGGCAGCCGGGCCGTGCTGCTGGTCCTGTTGGCCGCGTCGACGCTGGGGGTGATGGGTGGCGCAGTGATCGTGCCGGTGCTCGAACTCATCCGCGGAGATTTAGGGGTAAGCGGCACCCTGGCCGGGTTCATCCTGACCGCGCACGGGTTGGCCATCGCTGTGTCGAGCCCGGTGTTCGGACGGGCCATCGACCGGTGGGGTATCCGGCGCCCGATGATCGGTGGGTTAGTCGTCTACGCGCTCGGCGGTGGTGCCGGGTTAGTACTGCAACGACACTTCGTGATGGATTGATCCGCGTGTCGGTTAGGCTCTGGTTCGTTGGTCGTGTAGTTGATCTTGTGTGCTGGAGATGGTGACGGACTGGTCGGCGCGTTTCGCTGCGTTCGCGGGGCGGTTCGCGACGCGGTTTTCCCGGGTGGAGCCCCGGCGGCAAATGGTGTCCTACCTGCGGGGCCTGCTGGCGGAAGCCGAGCGCAAGAACGGCTGGACCCTGGCCGAGATGGCGGGCGAGGCGGGTCCGCAGGGCATGCAGCGGCTGCTGAACTTCTACGCCTGGGACGCCGAGGGCATGCGTGATGACGTGCGTGATGCGGTGGTCGACGTGCTCGGGGACGCCGAACGCGGCGTGTTGATCGCCGATGAGACCGGATTCGTGAAGAAGGGCACGAAATCCGCCGGCGTGGCGCGCCAGTATTCGGGCACGGCCGGGCGAGTCGAGAATTCGCAGATCGGCGTGTTCTTGGCGTACGCCTCGGATCGGGGACGAGCTTTGATCGATCGCGAGTTGTACCTGCCGAAAGAGTGGATCGCGGATCGGGGCCGGTGCGCTGCGGCCGGCATTCCCGACGACGTCGGATTCGCGACCAAGCCCGAGTTGGCACAACTGATGGTGGAACGCGCGCTCGCCGCGAGAATCCCGTTTGCGTGGTTCACCGCTGATGAAGCCTACGGGCAGGTCGGGCGGCTGCGGCTCTGGCTGGAAGAACACGATATCGCACATGTACTCGCCGTACCCAAGTCCCAAATGGTGATTTCCATGGATCTGCGGCAACGACGCGCCCGCGCCGTCATCGCGGAGGTCGAACCGGCCGCCTGGCAACGTCTGTCCTGCGGCGATGGAGCGCACGGGCAACGGATCTACGATTGGGCGGTGGTCGACATCCGGCCTCTACGCCGACAAGAAGTCGGCCACTGGCTGCTGGCCCGCCGCTCTGTCAGCGATCCCACCGATATCGCCTATTACATTTGCTTCGGCCCCGCCGGCACCGACATCCGCGAACTGGTGCGCGTCGCCGGAAGCCGCTGGGCAATCGAAGAAAGTTTCCAAACCGCGAAAAACGAAACAGGACTCGACCACTACCAGGTCCGCCGATACGAAGCATGGTATCGGCATATCACTCTCTCCATGGCGGCAGCGGCGTTTCTCGTCCTCACTCGAGACGCCGCGAAAAAAGGGGATCCACACCCGGCCTGATACCGCTCACCTCCAACGAAATTCGCAGACTGCTCAACCGCGTCACCGCACCGATCCGCCGCACAAGCCAGCATGCGATGCACTGGTCACGATGGCGACGAGCCAGCCAAGCCCGGGCGCGTGCCAGCCACTACCGACGACGCGGCCATCACGAAGTGTCGTTGCAGTATTAGTTGTCACTTCCTACCCGACGCTGATTGTCAGCCGGCTGGTGTTCGGGGTCGGTGCGGCGGCGGTGTTCACGGGCACCACCGTCGCCATGCTCGCCTTCTACCGTGGAGCGGAGCGCGACCGGGTGATGGGCTGGCGCTCGACGGCGACCAGCGTGGGCGGCCTGGTCTGGCCCTTGCTGGGCGGAGTGCTCGGCGGGCTGACCTGGCACGCCACATTCGCGGTCTACCTGATCGGCCTTCCGCTCGCGCTGCTGGCGGTGTGGTCGCTGCCGGACACGACCGAGCGGCCACGGGATGCCCAGGCGGCCGGGATGATCGGGATGTTGCGCCGACGGCCGGCGCTGCTGGGCTGGTACGGCTTGTGGATCGTGATCGCGGTGCAGATGTACGTGCTGGCCATCTTCTTGCCGCAGCGGCTGGCGCAGATCGGGATCCGGGCGCCGGTGCTGGTGTCGCTCTACGCGGTGGTGGGCGCGGCGATCACCACCAGCCTGGTCGGCCTGGTCTACGGCCGGCTGCGGGCGCGGCTGAGCTACGCGGCGCTGCTGCGTACCGCCCTGACCACCGCGCTGGCCGGGTTCCTGATCTACGCCACCGTCACCCAGCCGGTCGTCCTGCTGCTGGCGCCCGCACTGTTCGGCATCGGCAACGGGATCCTGTTCCCGGTAGCGACCGTCTTGGTCGACCAGGCGGCCGGCGCCGACTACCGCAGCC
Source organism: Amycolatopsis nalaikhensis (assembly GCF_030264295.1). Lineage (GTDB taxonomy): Bacteria > Actinomycetota > Actinomycetes > Mycobacteriales > Pseudonocardiaceae > Amycolatopsis > Amycolatopsis nalaikhensis. The sequence continues at coordinate 904,586 of NZ_CP127173.1, forward strand.
GCGCCGCCTCGCTGTCGGGCACCGCGATCTTCGCCGGCCAATTCCTTTCACCGCTGCTGTTCGGCCCCCTGATCGAGGCGACCTCGACCACCACCGGCTTCCTGGTGGCCGGCGCGGTATCGGCGATCCTGCTGGCAGTCGTACTCGCCCGGCGGATCGGCGCGGACACCGAGGACGACGCAGGCCACCGCGGCGAAGCTCAGCAGGACGCCGAGGTGGGAGTGTCTCGGGACACCACCTAGCCACAGGCCTCGACACCTGGACCAGCGGACCGCATCAGTACGGTGGGGTGTCATCGACGAAAGGGGCGCGGCGTGGGCGAGCAGATGCAGATCGGTGAGGTGGCCGAGCGCACCGGGCTGTCGCTGCGCACCATCCGCTACTACGAAGAAGTCGGCCTAGTCGTGCCCAGCGCACGCAGCCAAGGCGGGTTCCGCCTCTACATCGAACCCGATGTTGAGCGGCTGCTGCTGATCAAGCGCATGAAACCGCTCGGGTTCCAATTGGACGAGATGCGTGAACTGCTGGCCATCCTCGACCCGCTGCCGGACGACGCACCGCTGGACGACCCGGCCGCACGGCTGAAGCAGTACAGCGCCACGGCCGAACAAGCATGCGAGGAACTGCGGGCCAAGCTGCGGGTCGCCGAGGAGTTCGCCGCGCTACTGCACACCCAGCTCATCACCCATCGACGGCAGACCGGCTCGGCCCTGCCGCAGTCTCCCTAAACCGCTCGGCCGCACCCGCGACCGGTCCATGATCGTGATCTCGACCTCACTTCACGGTAGCGGTGACACACGCCGAACAACTCTGCCCTAACGTAAGAGTCGAGTTGCGGTAGCTCGCGGCCCGCCCAGGCCAAGTAGCGAGCGCCGTTCGAGGCGGCACTCGAATACGCCGCCACCCAGGGGCAGTGCCGCTCCTGGTACCCCTCAGTCCTCGTCACGGCATCGACAGGCAGCAGGCTGTTTGCTTGTCGGCGTGCCGTGGCCCGCCCTGCGCCGGGAACAGCTCGGCGCCGAACACGTCAGGTTGTCGCGTGCCCTCATCCTCGTCGTTGTCGTTGCCCCGTGCGCGGTGGACCAGGCCGTCGTGGCTGTCACCGAAGGTGGCCCGCACGGAGATCCTGGCCGGCCTGGTGGTCGCACTGGCGCTGATCCCAGAGGCGATCTCGTTCTCGATCATCGCCGGGGTGGACCCCAGCATCGGGCTGTTCGCCTCGTTCACCATGGCCGTGGTGATCTCGATCGTCGGAGGCCGGCCAGCGATGATCTCGGCGGCCACCGGCGCGATCGCGCTCGTGGTCGCCCCGCTGGCCCGGGAGCACGGGCTGAGCTACCTGATCGCGGCGGTGATCCTGGGCGGGCTGTTCCAGATCGTGCTCGGCGCGCTCGGGATCGCCCGGCTGATGCGGTTCGTGCCACGCAGCGTGATGGTCGGGTTCGTCAACGCACTGGCCATCCTGATCTTCATGGCGCAGGTCCCCGAACTGATCGACGTGCCGTGGCCGGTCTACCCGCTGTTCGCCGGCGGCCTGGTGCTCATGCTGGTGTTCCCCCGGCTGACCAAGGCGATCCCGGCGCCGTTGGTGTCGATCGTGGCGCTCACCGCACTGACCATCGCCGCCGGGATCGCCGTGCCCACCGTCGGCGACAAGGGCGCCCTGCCCACCTCATTGCCGGTGCCCGGCCTGCCGCAGGTGCCGTTCACCCTCGACACCCTCACCCTGCTCGCGCCCTACGCGCTCGCGTTCGCCCTGGTCGGGTTGATGGAGTCGCTGATGACCGCGAAGCTGGTCGACGACATCACCGACACCCACTCCAACAAGACCCGCGAGTCCATCGGCCAGGGCATCGCCAACATCGTCACCGGCTTATTCGGCGGCATGGGCGGCTGCGCGATGATCGGCCAGACCATGATCAACGTCAAGACCGCCGGCGCCCGGACACGACTGTCGACGTTCCTGGCCGGGGTGTTCCTGATGGTGCTGTGCATCGCCTTCGGGCCGCTGGTCTCCGACATCCCGATGGCCGCGCTGGTGGCGGTCATGGTGCTGGTCGCGTTCGGCACCTTCGACTGGCACAGCATCGCGCCCGCCACGCTCAAGCGGATGCCGACCGGCGAGATCACCGTCATGGTCATCACCGTGGCCGTCGTGGTGGCCAGCGACAACCTGGCCATCGGCGTGATCGTCGGCACGATCACCGGCCTGATCATCTTCGCCCGCCGGGTCGCGCATCTGGTCAACGTCACCGCCGCGGTCGACCCTGACGGAACCCAGGTCGTCTACGCCGTCACCGGCGAGCTGTTCTTCGCTTCCAGCAATGATCTGGTCTACCAGTTCAACTACACCGGCGATCCGGACAAGGTCGTCATCGACCTGACCGACGCCCACATCTGGGACGCCTCCACCGTCGCCGCACTCGATGCGATCACCACCAAGTACGAGGCACGCGGCAAGAGTGTCGAGATCGTCGGCCTCAACGAACACAGCGCCACCATGCACGGCAGGCTCACCGGCGAGCTCGCCGCCAACCACTGACAACATGCACCTCGCGTGAGCGGCGGCCGTCACGGGCCGCCGCTCACGCGTGTTCCGTGGCGGAACGACCGCACTGTCGTCGTCGCTGTCAGCGCTTCAGCGCCGGAACAGGGTGTCCAGGTGGTAGCGGAGCACTGTCATCGCACCGTCCACATCATATTGTCCTATAAGGACACTGTTGCCCAGGCCATGGCTGAGTGTCACCAGACGTGCCGCCTCCACCGAGACGTCCACGCCTGCGGCCACCTGCCCGTCGGCCTGCGCTTGCCGCAGTGCGTCGGCGAGTTGCTGTTGAAGATCATCCACGTTGGCGATAAAGGGCTCCGCCATCAGACTGGGGTCAGTCATCGCCAGTACTGCGTACGAGGTGCCGACCAGATGGAAGGTCCGGCTCTGCTCGTCGGTGGGCAGTGCTTCGGCCAGGAATGCCTCGACGAAGGCCCGCGGCGGCACCGGGCTCGGTAGCTCAGCCAAGCGCGCTGCCCACCGCTGACGACTCTGCTGCTCCAGGTGTCGCAGCGCGCCCAGCAGCAGCTGTTCCTTGGTTTCGAAGTAGTACTGGACCAGCCGCAGCGACACCCCCGATTCGGCGGCCACCGCGCGCATCGTGACCGCGTGCAACCCCTCCCGGGCGGCGACCCGAACCAGAGCCTCGGCGATGTGGGCGCGACGTTCCGCGTGATCGACAGTCCTCGGCACCAGGCGCCCTCCCTCTCGTTCGCCGCTATCGTGATACAAGCGTATATGATACAACGGTATCATTAAGCGCAGGTGCAGACACATCGAGTCTGGAGGTGCTGTGGGGTATCGCGACGCCCAAGCCGTCGATCCGACGTTACGGACGGCCGGACGGCACGGGCCGCAGGTGGTTCTGGCGCTGGCCTGCGTGGCGCAGTTCATGGTCGTGCTCGACATCTCCGTGGTGAACGTCGCCCTGCCGTCCATCCAGCGGTCGCTCGGTTTCGACGAGACGAGTCAGCAATGGGTGGTCAACGCCTACGCGCTGACGTTCGCCGGGCTGCTCCTGCTCGGTGGGCGCCTGGCCGATCTCTACGGCCGCCGACGGGTCTTCCTCACTGGGCTCGCGCTGTTCTCCGGCGCGAGCCTGGCAGGTGGCCTGGCCGACACGGCCGGGTTACTCATTGCCGCCCGCGCGGTCCAGGGTCTGGGCGCGGCCATCCTCGCCCCGGCCACGCTGACCGTCCTCACCAGCACCTTTCCCGAAGGCACCCGGCGCACCCGCGCGCTGGCGATGTGGACCGCGGTAGGGGTCGCGGGCGGCACGGCAGGCAACCTCCTCGGTGGCGTGCTCACCGAGTACCTGTCCTGGCGGTCGATCCTGCTGATCAACGTCCCGATCGGTGCGGTAGCCATCGTGCTGGCGCTGCGTTACATCACCGGGCACGACCGTCCGACGGCGCGACCACGGCTCGACGTGGCCGGTGCGATCCTGGCCACGCTGGGCCTGACCGCGCTGACCTACGGCATCGCACAGTCCCACGCCGAGGGTTGGGGCGCCCCGGTGACGGTCGTGAGCATGCTGGCCGGGGTCGTGGCCCTGACGGGGTTCGTCGTGGTCGAGGCGCGCTTCGCCCCGGTCCCGGTCATTCCGCTGCGCCTGTTCCGGGCGCGGGCGATCAGCCTTGGCAACGTGGTGATGCTGCTGGCCGGGGCCTGTCTCAACCCGATGTGGTTCTTTCTAACCCTGTCCATGCAGAACGTCCTGCACTACAGCCCACTGCAGACCGGTCTCGGGTTCCTCCCGCACACCGTGGTCACCATCGTGATCGCCGCTCGCGTCACCCCATGGCTGATGCGGCGCGTCGACAGCCGGACCCTGATCGCGATCGGCGCCCTGCTCACCGCCGCCGGGTTCGTCTGGCAGAGCCAGCTGACGCCGGACAGCGGGTACCTGTCCGGGATCCTGGGGCCGGCAATCGTGTTCTCCATCGGCGGCGGTCTGCTCAACACACCGATCACCACCACCGTCACCTCCGGTGTCCACACCTCGGACGCCGGTGCCGCGTCCGGTCTGATGAACACCACCAAGCAGGTCGGCGGCGCGCTCGGCCTGGCCATCCTGGTCACCGTCACCAGCAGCCACACCGCCACCCCAGAGGCGCTTGCCACCGCCTACAGCCGCGCGTTCGTGGTGATCGCGGCACTGATGGTGGTCGTCGCCTCGCTGGCGTGCATCCTGCCGTCCCAGCGCGACGAACGCCGATCACCCGAGCCGACGCGCTGAAGACCATGGGATCGGCTAACCCACAGGTGCGGTGAGGCTGCGGTGGAGGTGGTAGCGCTTGCCGCCGAGCGGCTGTACTCCAGGAGTGTTGGCGAAAAGGTCGTGCAGGTCGTCGTGCGCGCCACTCGCCGCAGCTTCACCGTGCGCCTCCTGGGAAGTCCACTCGGTGTAGTTGAGCATCCAGCCGCCGTCGAGGCTGAGATGGAAGTGCGCGGAGATCGCCCCCGGATGGCCATCGTCCTCGGGCAGCGCGGCGATCAGCGAGTCGACGAACCGGCGCTGCCGCTCCGGACCGTCCACTGTGAACAACGCGGTCACAAGGCAACCCGGCACGCGGGTCTCCTCCGGCGTAGTCAGGCTGCGATACACCCGGTAGGCGATCGGCTCCGCGCCCAGGGTCCGCAAGCCGGGCAGGTCGGCAGAGGGGCGCTCGGACGTGCACTGGATATATGCCAGCACGTTCGCGCCGTCGGTACTCAGAAAGCAGTTCAGCGACACCACGTCCGCAGGCCAGGGCTCGCGTTGCCAGTCGATGCACAGTTGCTCGGCGACCGTGCGTTGCACCCGCTCGTCGGTCACGTCAAGGGAAGCGACCAGAACGGTAGGGGCGTCGGGTCGGTCGACGACTGGGAACGGCACTGCCACGGGCATCTCCTCGTCATCAGGTGCAGTCAGGTCCTATCCGATACCGGACGATCCGGACAGGGCAACGGAATTTCCGGCTACCTGTGCCCTCACCACCTGCCGCCTCCTGGCCGCACGGGCAGCGAGCACCGCCACCAGCCCGATCAGCACCCACACCGGGACCGCCACGTCCACCAGGAGCGCATCCGCCACCAGGGACCGTTCAGGCGACGGCAGAGCGCCGCCTGCGCTTGCCCTCTGGCGGACGGTCAATCTGCAGGAGCAGGGGCTCCAGCGACGCGGAGTATCGAGGCCCTCCTACGACGTAAGATCATCTCGTGATCTTCGTCATGAGAATCGCACGAAAACGAGACACATGACGGCCCAGCAAGGATCCGGCACCATCCGCTGCCGCGCCGCTGGACCAGGACACGAACCAATGTAGACACGGCGACTGCGGCCAGAATCTGTCCGTACGCTGGCTGCCAAGCGGGGTGGCCCGAGCAACGCGCCCGGTTCGCCACACTACCGACCGAGGCCGCCCAGCACATCATCGACGAGTACGTGTGGCTGGCTTATGTAGGGCCGAACACTGTTCAGAGTAGGGTGGGTCGATGCCGATCTTGGGCTGGAGAGTGCACTTCACGCGTCGGAACTTGCCCGTGCCGCAGGAGCCGCGGGAGGTGCTTCGGGGGTTGCCGCCGGTGGAGGTGCTGGACCGGTGGCTGGATGATGAGGACATTCCGGACCGGGTGCCGTGCCTGATCGCGCCGGACGGTCGCTACGACCTCGCGTTGAACCGGTACTTCCTGCAGGCGGATATGGTGGACGCCTCGGAGCACACCTTGGCGGCGATCGCCTACGACCTGGCGGATTTTCTGACTTTCCTGTGGTGCCACCGGAAACCTGTCGGCAGTCGGACGTGGACGGATGCCACGCCGGAGGATCGGGCGGCGTACAAGCGGTGGCGCCGGACCGATCCGAACGGGCCACGAGTGGCGGGGTCGACGTGGGGGCGGTGCGTGGCCACGGTGAACCAGTTCTACAAGTGGGCGGTGCGCCGGGGGCTGGTCGAGCAGAACCCCGTCGTGCAGCGTCCGGCGCGGTCGCGGCCGGGCCGAGCACGGTCTGGGCAGGAGACGCCAGCGGAGGCACCGCGCGATGGCCGCAAGGCGGAGGCGGGCTGGTTGCCGCCAGCGTCGTATCGACGCTGGCGGGATGTGGGGGTGCGCGGCTATCTGCCGACAGGAGTGCGGGACGGGTCGTTCAAGGGTCGGCTTGCCTCCCGTAATGCGACGTTCTGCGACCTGATGGTGCGCACCGGGCTGCGGTTGTCGGAACAGTCGAGCCTGTCGCTGTTCGAGGTGCCGGAGGTGGATCTGGGGCGGGCGTACGTGCCGACCCGGTTGCCGGTGGCGATCGCCAAGGGCGGGTCGGGCCGCCGGATCTACATCGCGGCTTCGGTGCTGCGGGATGTGTGGGACTACATTCGGTTCGACCGGGCTGAGGTGGTGGAGCGGGCGCGGGAACGCGGGATCTACGACCGGGTGGCCGATCCGCTGGTCGTCGAGGACCCGCAGCGGGCGTCGCTGCCGCCGCGCCGGTCCGGTGGCCGCCGGGTCGCGGTGGAGTCGCTGGGACACCGCGAGCGGCGCCGGTTGTTCATCCGAGGTGAGGACGGGCTGCTGGAACCGGCGGCGTTGTGGCTGACCGAGGACGGCCTGCCGGTCATGCCGGGCACGTGGAAGTCGATGTTCCAGGACGCCAACGACCGGTGCGTGCGGCACGGGGTGGCACTGCGGTGTCATCCGCACCTGCTGCGGCATTCGTTCGCGGTGGTCACGCTGGAGCAGTTGCAGCGAGAGCACATCCGTGAGTTGGCCAGGATGAGTCCCGCCCAGCGAACGTCCTACGAGCAGGTCTTCGGTGACCCGCAGGACTGGGTACGACGCCGGCTCGGGCACCGGTCGTTGGAGTCCACCTTCACCTACCTGCACACGTTGCAGGAGTTGGAGATGGAGACACGGCTGGCGCTGGTGCCCGACGAGTGGGAGCCGGCCGGACTGGATTCCGGCGAACTGGAACGTGAGGCCGCTGACGAGGCATACGCCCAGGCCGGGCTGGTGGTCCGGTGAGCACGAGCCGCCGGCGACCGACCACGGGCCGGAGCCGGTTTGCCGCGCGTCCGGAAGGCGCCTACGAGCCGGAGCCGTTGGTGCGCAGCGCACCCGGCTCGGGGCTGGAGGTGCTGTTCGAGGGCGAGGACGGCCGCAACGACGTGTTCCGGTTCGCCGACTGGCCAATGCCACACCTGCATCCGCCGCTGGCGGAGGCGTTCGCCGTGGTCTGTGGCCCGCAGGGAAGCTGTCGCACGCGGTCCACCGCGGAGGGAGCGTGGAGCGCGCTCAAGCAGTTTCTGCGGTCGCTGAAGCGCATGGCCCAGCCGCCCGCGGCCCTGGCCGAGCTGACCGCGCGGCACCTGGACCGCTACCGGATGGACCGGCTCGGTTCGGTCAACGAGCGGACGCTGACCTTGGAGATCTGGCAGATCCGCAAGGTGCTGCGCGAGGTGCGCCCGCCAGAGCTGATCAGCGAGGAGGTCCACGCCTGGTTGAACCGGCGTCGGCCCTTGACGACCCCGAAACCGCCACCGCCCAGCGGGTATTCCGACCGCGAGTTCGACCTGATCATGGCAACGGCCCGGTCGGACGTCGCGGCCATCCGCGAGCGCCTGGCCACCGGTCGGCGGCTGCTCACCGACTACGAGCACGATCCGGACTCGCTGGACGTCGAGCAACAGAAGCTGGCCGCCACCCTGGCGCAGATCAGGGTTACGGGCGAGGTGCCGATCATCCGGATGCCGCACCCGAATTCCGGGTTGCGGGACCGTGCGGCGATGCTGGAGCTGGCCGGGTACCTGTTCCTGCTCGACCGCGACATCCCGCCGTTGCTGACGCTGGCGGTCGGGTTGTCGGGTCGCAACGCCGAGACCATCAAGGACCTGTCGGCCGACCACGAGGTCCTGGAGGGCAAGGCGGTGCGGGTCGGGCTGGTCAAGCGGCGCCGCGGGCCCAGCCGCATGTTCGACACCGGGCACTGGGAGATCGGCAAGCCCAGCGCGCGGTTGCAGACCTCCGGCGGGCTCTATCTGTTGATCGAGGAGATGACCCGGCTGGGCCGGTCGTTTTCCGGCACCGACTCGTTGTGGTCGATCTGGGTGTGGCGCAACGGCCACATCGGCGCGTACGACCGGCGGCTGCACCGCGGCAACTCGTTCAAGAAATGGCAGGCCCGGCACCAGCACAACCTCATCGACGACAACGGCGACCGCTTGCGGATCAACCTGCCGCTGCTGAAGAAGACGGTGGACGTGCGCAACACCCGCGCCGCCGGCGGCCACCTGCCCTCCTCGACACGCAGCAACACCTTCCCGGTGCTGTTCTCCAACTACCTGCGGGGTGACGCCTCGGTGCGGGAGTGGGCCGGCGAGGTGGTCACCGCGGCGCTGGCCGACGCCGAGCGGGACGCCAGGGCCGCGCACGCCCGTGTGCTGGCCACCGCGCAGGGCCAGTTGCCCGAACCGGCCGAGGCCGCCCACCGATTGGGGGTCTCGCAGGAGACCGCCGAACACCTGCTGGCGGGGCGGCTGGACACCGTGGTCGCGGCCTGCGCGGACATCGAGCACGGCCCGTTCGACGGCGGCAAGCGGTGCTCGGTGTCGTTTTTGACCTGCCTGGCCTGTGAGAACGCGCTGGTCACTCACGCGCACATCCCCCGGCTGAAGGCACTGCTGGACTGGCTGCTGACGCGGCGCGAGGCGATGGAGTTGGCGACCTGGTGGCAGCGGCACGGCCTGACCTGGCTGGCCATCACCCAGCACATCCGCCCCAAGTTCAGCCCCGCCGAATGGGACCAGGCCCCACCCACCGTGGGCCTGGCCGCCCTGCTGGACGTCATCGACGGACCGAAGGAGAACACGTGACCAGCGCCGCAGCCGCGCCCCGTCGCGGCGGGCCGGTGCCCCCGGACGCCCCGGTCCTGGCCACCCGCCCCCTGCGCCCCGGCACCGACCTGGATGGCACGTCCCGGTTCGCTGACGACGTGTGGGACCTCGACGCGGCCAACCATCAGGTCCACACCCGACGGTGGATCCTGAACTTCCCCACTCTGCCGGCGGCGTTCCGCCCGGTCGCCAAGGAACTGTTCTACGCCCTGCTGGCCGGCGAACCCCCACCGGGGGAGACCCGCAGCTCGCTGGGCTCGATCCGCGGACGGTTCACCCAGGTGAAGAAGTTCCTCTGGTGGGCCGACCGGCGCGGCATTCGGGCCTTAGCCGACGTCACGGCCGACGACCTGCTCGCCTTCCACCACTGGCTCCAGTCTCAAGACCTCGGTCCCAGCCAGCGCGGCGCGCACCGAGGCGCGGTGCGGGCGTTCTGGCTCTACCGTCATGTCCTGCACAGTGACGCTCTGCCGCTGGATCCATCGCGGATCGAGGAGTGGACCAGCGACAACTCCAAACCGGCCCGTCGCAGCGAGAACCGCACCGACCGTATCCCCGAACAGGTGATCAGCCCGCTGCTGGTGTGGGCGCTGCGGTGGGTCAGCGACTTCGCCCCGGACGTGGTGGCCGCCCGTGCCGAATGGTGGCCGCTGTACATTGAGGGGCGGCGGCGCAGCGCACTGGGACGCCGCGGACAGCCACCGATCATCGACCGGGCCAAGCGGGCCGAGACTCGGGAACGGCTGCGCACGCTGCTGGCCGACTACCGCGCCGCCGGTCGGCCGTTGCCCGGTAACGCCGACGGGCAGGTCAACGAGCACCACCTGGCCCGCCAGATCGGCCGGTACCGGTCCGCGTTTCGCTATCCCACCACCAGCGCGATGATCAGCGAGGCAGTGGCCGAACTCGGGATCGCCGACGACACCTACCTCATCACCCCGGTCCGCGCCCAGGTGCACGGTCGGCCGTGGCTGGCCCGTATCCGGTTCGCCGACGTCCCGACGCTGACCCGGATGCTGGCCGCCGCCTGCTACGTGGTGATCGCCTACCTGTCCGGGATGCGGGACAGCGAGGTCAAGCACATGCGCCGCGGCTGCCTGACCCGCAAACGCGACCGCGACGGCGCTGTCGTGCGCCGCGTGGTCACCAGCCAGGCGTTCAAGGGCGAGGGCACGCCGACCGGGGTCCGGGCGACCTGGGTGGTCTCCGAGACGGTCGAGCACGCTGTCGCCGTGCTCGAACAGCTCCAGCCACCCGAGGTGGACTTTCTGTTCGCGCCGCTGCCCGGCTCCGCCGGGTACCGCTACGGCGACGCCGGCGATCCGCAGACCACGACCGCGACCAACCGGGTGCTCAACGCGTTCGTCGACTGGATCAACACCTACTGCGGCGCCCACGACCTGCCCGACATTATCCCGTTGGTGCGCAAGCAACGGTGGATGCTGTCCACCAGCCAGTTCCGCCGCACCCTGGCGTGGTTCATCGCCCGCCGTCCCGGTGGGTCCATCGCCGGGGCGATCCAGTACCGACACCACAGCATCCAGATGTTCGAGGGCTACGCCGGAACCTCCGACTCCGGGTTCCGCGCCGAGGTCGAGGCCGAGCAGACCCTCGAACGCGGCGAGCGCCTGCTGGCCATGATCGACGGCCACGAACACCACGACCTGCGCGGCCCCGCCGCCGGAGAAGCGCAGGCCCGGCTGGCCGAGTTCGGCCGCAAGGTCGCCTACGCCGGCTCCGTGGTCACCGACCCGAAACGCCTCGCCAAGATCATGAAACGGGACGACCCGAAGATCTATTTCGGAGAGTTCGTCACGTGCGTGCACAACCCCGCCAAGGCGCTGTGCCGACGCAAGCTCGCCCTGGACGGAAGAACCGCGCTGCCGGACCTCGGTGATTGTCAGCCGTTGCGGTGCCGCAACGTCGCGTTGACGCCAGACAACCTGGCCGCCCTCGCCACCCAGTTGTCCACTCTGGACACCATCCTGGAGTCATCTGAGGTTCTGGCGCCCTACGTCGCGCACCGGCTCGAACAGCAGCGTTGCGACCTGGCCGCGCTGCTGGCCGCCGCCGGCCACGATCCCCAGCAGCACCCCGATCAGCGGTGCATTCCGGGGCAGCACAAGGCTGTCGACGCCGTCAGCGGCTCCGAGGAGGTTCGGTGAGCACCAGGTCACTGCCCAGCGAAGACCAGGTCCGCGCAGCGGCCGAGGAACTGCTCGCCGCCCAGCGCGAGGGCGGGGCCTACCCGACGGTCACCGCCCTGGCCAAACGGTTCGACCTCAACCGCACCACCTTCTACCGGCACTTCGCCGCAGCCGCGGAAGCCATGCTGGACGCCGCCCAGCAACAGCACACCGACGAGCGGAAACGACGCCGGCCGGTCCGATCCGACGACGACCGAGACCGTGCACTGCGGCGCCTGCGGAACGAGAACGACAACCTGCGCAAGCACGTGGAAATCTACGAAGAGCACCTGCGGATGCTCACCACCGAGAACGCCCGCCTGCGGGACCAACTCCAGCGCCAAGCCGGGGTGACCGACCTCGCTGGCCGACGGCCGCCAACTACCAGAGGTGGAAACACCTAGCGCGGCCGTTGTCTGTTCATGACCGTGCAAATATGCACGGATGCCGACGCCCTGCGCAGAGCAGGATCGTTGCGACCGGCTCCAGCTACATCGAGCGGCGGCTCGGACGTGGGCATCGTCAGAGTCCGACGGGCTGCTGGCCTGATCACAAGGGACTTTGTGCCCTAGCCGATCGGAGCAGCACAGCCGAAAATTGTCGCGATTGCAGAATTTCGCAACTAGCAAGGCATGCAAGTGATGGGCCGCTTGTGGCGTGGCTGTCAGGACAGCGGGAGGTCTGGGTTGGGCCAGGGGATAGCGCGCGATGCCATCGTGGTGCAGACCGTGGGTGAGGTGCTGGATGGTGCGCGTGAGTACGCGCGCAGGCAGATCGCGGCCTTTGCCCGGCGCCTGCGAGAGCCGTTGACGTCCGCCAGGCTCAAGCTCACGGTGTTGACCCGTCCGAGCGTGCCGTGGCCGGCGCTCGTGCAGGCCAACCTGGTGCTGGATGGGCAACCAATCCGGGCCCAGGTGGCGGCAAGGTTTGTCCAGGAAGCGAGCCGGTATCTGCGGGCGCGGTTGGGTGCGCAGGTGGCACGGTTGGCCAGCCCAAATGTGCCGAGGGCGTGGCCTGCGGAGGGCGGGTCGCGCATCGTCCCGGTGCCGCGCCCGGTCGGGCAGCGCGAGATCGCGCGGTGCAAGTGTCATCCGCTGGAGGAGTGCACGCCGGATCGTGCGGCACTGGTGATGGACGTGATGGACTACGACTTCCACCTGTTCGTCGATGCCGAGACCGGGCAGGACAGCGTGATCTACCGGGTCGGCCCGACCGGCTACCGGCTTGCTCGCGTGTCGAGGGTGGCGCCGCCGTCGGCGCCGACGTCGGTGCCGCTGACGATCAATGTGCATCCGGTGCCGGAGTTGACGCCGGAACAGGCGGTGCAGCGACTGGATGCCACGGAGTTGCCATTCCGGTTCTTCCGTGACACCGCCACCGGCCGGGGCGCTGTGCTGTATCGGCGTTACGACGGCCACTACGGCTTGATCGCCCCGGAGCGGGACGGTGGGTAATGAGCCGCGTCAGCTGAAGGAGCTGACGAAGGAGGAGTCGCTTCGGCTGCTGGGCAGCGTGTCCTTCGGCAGGGTGGTGTTCTCACAGAACGCGCTGCCGGCCGCGAGGCCGGTGAACCATCTCGTCGACAACGGCGCGGTCATCATCCGGACGCACCTGGGCGCGGCGGTGCTGTCGGTGGTCGGGCAGGTTGTGGCCTACCAGGCCGACGCGATCGACGAGCGGGAGCATCTGGGGTGGAGCGTGATCGTGACCGGCTACGCCCGACTCATCAGGGACGCGGGCGACGTGGCGCGCTACGAGCGGCTGCTGCGTCCGTGGGTGAGCGGCGAGATGGACCAGGTCATCCGCATCCACCCCGAGCTGGTAACCGGGTACGAGCTGGTGGACGGCGCGGCGGAGTCGCCGAGCCGGGTCAGCGGAGCTGGTGGCGCTCGCAGGTCTCGCACCAGGTGAGCCGGTGCATGGCGCTGGGCGGGGAGTCGGCTTCCTCGACCACGTAGGTGACGATGGCTGCGCAGGCCGCGTCGCAAACCTCACACCAGACGTCGGCCTCGGTATGCAGGACCACGATCCGCAGGCAGATCACCGGAAGCGTCATGTGCCTCACCTCCGCCGCCCGTGCCGATCCCGACGTGCTGACTCCCATGGTGCTCGCGTTGCCGGTGGTGGGGCCTATGTCGCGGCCCGCCACCGGCGTGCGGTTCAGGCGAGACGGTGTTTGAGCGCTTCGAGTTCGTCATGCAGCGAACTGGGCAGCTTGTCACCGATCGTGGCGAACCACTGTTCGATCAGCGGGATCTCGGCCTGCCACTCGTCGTGGTCGACCTTGAGGGCGGCCTGGATGTCCTCGATCGGCGTGTCCAGTCCGTCCAGATCAAGGGCGCTCGCTCCAGGCACGTACCCGATCGCAGTGTGGAACGCGGTGCCGTGGCCTTCGATGCGTTCGATGGCCCACTTGAGCACGCGGGCGTTCTCGCTGAACCCCGGCCAAAGGAAGCGGCCGTCCTCGCCGCGGCGGAACCAGTTGACGTAGAAGATCTTCGGCAGCTTCGCGGTGTCGGCGTGTTTGCCGGTGTCGATCCAGTGCTGGAAGTAATCCCCGGCGTGGTAGCCGATGAACGGCAGCATCGCCATTGGATCCCGCCGTACGACACCGACCTGACCGGTCGCCGCGGCCGTGGTCTCCGACGAGAGGGTGGCGCCCAGGAACACGCCGTGTTGCCAGTCTCGGGACTCGACCACGAGCGGGATAGTGGTGGCCCGCCGGCCGCCGAAGAAGATCGCGGAGATCGGTACACCGTTCGGGTCGTCCCATTCGGGCGCCGTGATGGGGCATTGCGCGATCGGGGTGCAGTAGCGGGAGTTGGGGTGGGAGGTGAACTCGTCGCTGGCCAGCGTCCAGTGTTCACGTTTCCACGTGGTGAGGTGGTCGGGCGGTGCCTCGGAGTAGCCCTCCCACCAGACGTCGCCGTCGTCGGTGAGCGCCACATTGGTGAAGATCGAGTTGCCTTGGTACAGGGTGCGCATCGCGTTGGGGTTGGTCTTCCACCCGGTGCCGGGAGCGACACCGAAGAACCCGTTCTCTGGGTTGACCGCGTAGAGCCGTCCGTCCTCGCCGAAGCGCATCCAGGCGATGTCGTCGCCCAGGGTCTCGACCTTCCAGCCGGGGATGCTGGGCTCCAGCATGGCCAGGTTGGTCTTGCCGCACGAACTGGGGAACGCGGCGGCGATGTAGTGCACCCTCTGCTCGGGCGAGGTGAGTTTGAGGATCAGCATGTGCTCGGCCAGCCAGCCTTCCTGGCGGGCGATGACCGAAGCGATGCGCAGTGAGTAGCACTTCTTGCCGAGCAGGGCGTTGCCGCCGTAGCCGGAGCCGTAGCTCCAGATCATCCGTTCCTCGGGGAACTGGGTGATGTACTTCGTCGTGTCGCACGGCCACGGCACGTCTTTCTGGCCCGGCTTGAGCGGGGCGCCGACCGAGTGCAGGCAGCGCACGAACTCCGCGTCCTCACCGAACAGCGCCAGGGCCTTGGTGCCCATGCGGGTCATGATGTGCATGGACACCACGACGTACTCGGAGTCGGTGATCTCCACCCCGAGCATGGGTTTCTCGGCGGTGAGTGGTCCCATGCAGAACGGGATCACGTACATGGTGCGGCCGGCCATGCTGCCCCTGTAGTGCTCGGTCATGACGACCTTCATGTCGACCGGGTCCATCCAGTTGTTGGTCGGCCCCGCGTCGGCCTCATCGCGCGAGCATATGAACGTGCGCTCCTCGACGCGGGCGACGTCGTTGGGGTCCGAAGCGCACCAGAACGAGTTGAACTTCTTCTCCAGCCGCACGAAGGTCCCGGCATCGACCAGCTTGTCGGTCAACGTCCGCCACTCCTCGGCCGAGCCGTCACACCACACCACCTTCTCCGGGGTAGTCAGCTCGGCGACCTGGCGGACCCAGGTCAGCAGGCGCTGGTGGGTGGTGGGTGCCTGGTCCAGGCCGGGAATGGTGGCTGCGGTCATGGTCGTCTCCCTGCGGATGCTCCGGCGCTGGTGGGCCGGTCAGCCGAAACTGGTGTCGAAAGGGCGGTGAGTGGGCTGGCGGAGTGCCCGAGTCGCGGCGTCGGCGACTTGGTCGGCGAGA
Organism: Amycolatopsis nalaikhensis; assembly: GCF_030264295.1. Classification (GTDB taxonomy): domain Bacteria; phylum Actinomycetota; class Actinomycetes; order Mycobacteriales; family Pseudonocardiaceae; genus Amycolatopsis; species Amycolatopsis nalaikhensis. The sequence continues at coordinate 920,282 of NZ_CP127173.1, forward strand.
GCCGGGTCCGGTCCAGCCGGTAAGCGCTCGTCGGGTGGGGTGGCCATCACCAGCGCGAGCGCACAGGCGTGGTGGACCTCGACGTCCAGGCGCGCGCCAGGGATGTGGGTGAGTGCGCGGAGCAAGCCAGGCAGCGCGAGGAGCGGATCGCGTCCGCTCTCCGGTGCGAGCACCGTCGGTGTGGCATGCGCGGCGAGCGACTCCAGGTCGGCCGTACCGTCGAGGAGGTCGACGACGACATGCGCTCCCGCGGCGACGCGCCGCAACGGGAAGGCGAGCGCGTCGGCAGGGTTCCAGGTGGTGATGTCGCCGACCCCGCAGACCATCAACAGCGGGCCCAGGATCGGCAGGGTGTCCGCACCGGCGATCACGACCTTGCTGGCCCGGGGCACGCGGCTGGCGCGGCTCAGAGTGGTCAGCAGCGCCGCCGTGAGGGCGATCGCGGTGGTGTCCTGATCGGTCAGGACGGGCCGCCCACCCGTCAGCGCCCGCACCTGACACGCGAACTCGGGCCGCGCGTGCGGCAGGAAGATCGCACCGACGTCGGGCGGAAGGTCACGCAGTTCGGCCTCGACGTGCTGCGCGCCACCGGCATCCGGGCTCAGCACGCGGACCGGCAATCCGGCGAGGTGGTCGATCAGCGTCGCGTACCGGCGCACGATCGACTGCGCCGCGGCGCCGTCGGCAACGGCGCCGCCATCGCTCACCACCGCCACCATGCGATCCGATCGTGCGTGAGCGGTCACGAGGCATGCTCCAGGCGCAGTTCCGCCAGCAGCCGACCCTGCCCGAGCGTCCGATGGGCCAAGACCTGCCGTGCTGTCCGCAACAGATCGGTCACCTCGGCGGTACTCAGCGAGTACGCCACGGTGTTGCCGTCGCGTTGCGCGACGACCAGTCCGGTGCGGCGCAGGATCGCCAACTGCTGGGACAGCCGGGATGCCTCGATCGCGATCACATCCAGCAACTGCCGCACCGTCTTGGGGCCGTCGTCGAGCAGTTCGAGCACCCGGATGCGCACCGGGTGCCCCAGCGCGCGAAACAGTTCGGACTTCGCCTGCTCCAGCGGCACGCCCATGGTCAGTCCCCGAGGGTCGCGGATTCCAGCACGGCCGGATCCACCCACTCGCCGGTGTCGATGCCGTGCCGGGCGGCCATGTCGAGCAGGTCCCGGATCCACGCACCGTGCAGATGGACCTCGTAGTCGTGGCCGGCTCGCCGAGCCTGGTCCAGCGTCTTCAGACCGTCCGCGACCTGGCCGCGCAGCACCGCTTCGAACTCGCTCATCGTCCTCACGTTCCTCGGGCGCGACACGGCACCACTCCAACTCGATGACGAATACATCATCTGCGCACTTAAAGAACTTCGCAACTGCTGGATCGTGCGAGAAGGGCCACATGTGGCGGCCGTGTGTCGCTACATGTCGTTGCCGGCGTAGGAGAGGTTGAAGCTCTTGTTGGTCAGCGGGAAGTCCGGGACGATCGTGTCGGCCAGCGCGACCGGGAGCGCGGGCCAGTTGAAGAAGCTCGGGTCGACGATCTTCACGCGGGTCAGCGTGCCGTCGGGGGCGAGTTCGACGCGATGCACGATGGTGCCGCGCCAGCCCTCGACGATGCCCACCCCGGACGACTGGCCGGGACGGGGTTCGGTCGGCGTCGTCGCCGCGGTTGTCAGTTGTCCACTCACGGTCTGGACGAGGCTGGTGATCAGTCCGAGCGAGTAGGTGATCTCCTCGGCGCGGACCAGGAACCGGGCCAGCACGTCGCCGTCGGTGCGGGTGTGCTCGGTGCGGCGGAAGTCCTCGGCCAGGAACGGGTGGTCGTGGCGGGCATCAGTGGTCAGGCCGCTGGCACGGGCGACGTACCCGAGCGTGCCCAGGTCCGCGGCCTGGGTCGGGGTGAGCACCGCGGTACCGGTGAACCGGTCGGCGACCACGGTGTTGCCCAGCGCGAGGGCGACGATCTCGGCGATGTCCGCGCCGATCGCGGTCAGACGGCCCAGGTCCGGCAGGGCGGCGATGGTCACGCCGCCGGGGTGAATGGCGCCGCGCATCAGCCGGTGCCCGGTGACCTCGTCGTTGATGCGCAGCAGTTGTTCTTTGACGCGCTGGGCGTGTGCGTTGAGGATGCCGTAGCCGACGTCGTTGCACAGTGCGCCGATGTCGGTGATGTGGTTGTAGAGCCGTTCCAGCTCCAGCAGAATCGTGCGGATCCGTTGGGTGTGCCCGGACACCGGGTGCCGGCAGGCGTCCTCGATCGCCAGACACAACGCGAGCGTGTGCCCGACGGTGGTGTCGCCGCTGACGCGCTCGGCCAACTCAACCGCATCGGCAGGACGGCGGCCCTGAAACAGCTTCTCGATTCCTCTGTGGACGAACCACAGCCGGGCCTTGAGGTTGAGGATGGTCTCGCCGACCACGGAGAACCGGAAATGACCGGGTCCGATCATGCCGGCATGGACCGGGCCGACCGGGATCTCATACACTCCAGGACCTTCCACTGTCCTAAAGGGATACGGACCGTCGACGTCGCCGAACTCCGGCGGATCACCCGCGTCGGCCAGCATCGGGTACCAGCCCTGGGGCCAGTGGAAGTGGCGGACCAGTCGCCTCGGCAGCGGGTGATCGACCGGCACGATGCCGAACAGGTCGCGCATCTCCCGCTCGAACCGGCCGGCGGGGAAGGACAGGGCGGCCAGGCTCGGCAGCCGCGGCGCCGCCTTGTCCAGCGGGACATGGAGTTCGACACGTCGATCCGGGTCGGCAGCGGTGAACAGGTACACCGCACGCAACCGGTCACCGTCGTCGTGGCCGGCGACCAGCGCAACCCGGTAGCCCTGATCCAGCAGGGAACGAGCGTGCTCCACCAGATCGCCGGAAGCGACGGTCAGCGCGGTGCGGTGCTCGCCGACCGGATCGCCGAGCGCGGGTGTGTGCGGCGTGGTCGGTGGTGTTGTCATCGTGCCCCCACCAAGGTGTCGGCGGCCAGGTGCAGCAGGGAGGACAACGGCCCGGCGGTGACGCCCAGCGTGGCGCACGCCAGCAGCCCGCCCACCAACGCGATTGCGGTGGGCCACGGCAGGTGCCGCGTCGTGGTGGCCGCGCCGGGGCCATCGGGTGGAGTGCCGAGCAGCATGCGGCTGGTGTGACCGACCAGCACAGCGGCGATCACCAGCACCAGGATCAGTGCGGCGGCGGTCACCCAGCCCATTCCGGCGGCGAACCCGGCGCGGGCGATGCCCAGCTCGCTGGCGAACAGGCTGAACGGGGGCAGTCCGATCAGCGCCAGCACGCCCACCCCGACACAGCCCGCCAGGACCGGGTGCCGCGCCGCCAAGCCGCGGACGCCGCCTTGGTCATCTCCGATGCGGCTGGTGCCGGTGACCTGCAGGATCCGCCCGGCACCGAGGAACAGCACCCCCTTGGCCAGGCCGTGCCCGAGGATGTGCAGCAACACCGCCGCGAGCGCGAGCGGGCCGCCGATCGCGGCACCGAGGGCGACCAGGCCGAGATGTTCGATGCTGGAATACGCCAGCATCCGCTTGTAGTCCCGCTGCGCCAGCAGCAGCGACGCGGCCACCAGCAGGGAGGCGATCGCCATCACGGCCAGGGCGGTGCGGGCGAACCCGGTCCCGAGCGCGCCGTCGGCAATCACCTTGACCCGCAGGATCGCGTAGAACGCGACCGACAGCAGCACCCCGGACATCAGCGCGGACACCGGCGCCGGGGCCTGCGAGTGAGCGTCCGGCAGCCACGCGTGCAGCGGCGCAAGCCCCGCCTTGGTGCCGAACCCCAGGATCAACAGCACGACCGCGATCCGGGTGACGCCAGAGTCCAACATGGAGGCGTTCGCGGCGAGCGCCGCGAGGTCCAGGCCGACTGCGCCGCCGGGGGCGCGGGAGGCGGCGTAGTTGAGCACGATGGTGCCCAACAAGGCCAGGGCGATCCCGGCCGAGCAGATCACCACGTATTTCCAGGCCGCCTCGACCGCGGCGCGAGTGCGGCGCTGTCCGACCAGGAAGGCGGTCACGATGGTGGTGGCCTCGATCGCCACCCACACCACGCCGAGGTTCGCGGCCAGCACGGCCAGGGCCATCGCGGCCAGGAAGAGTTGGACGAGCACGCTGTGCCGGGTGGCGGTCCGTGCGGTGGCCCGCCCGGCTGTGATCTCGGCCCGCAGGAACGCCGGGGTCGCGATCGTGGCCAGCAGGGCGACCGCCCCGATCACGATGAGCATGAACGCCGACAACGCGTCCACCCGCAGCAACCCCGCGATCGCGGTGCGCGGGCCGGACCGGGCGACATCGAGGGCGGTAGCGATCGCGGTGGCCAGCACGAGGACGGCGCTGCCGGCGCTGACCCAGGCCGTCGACCGCCGCCAGCCGGCCACGACGTAGCCGAGCGCGCCGAGGACCGGCACGATGATGGGAGCCAGCAAGGTGATCATCAGTCGCGCAACTCCCGGAGCTCATCCAGGTCGGTATCGCCGAACGTCTCCCGCATCCGGGCGGTGAGGATCTGCAGCACCAGCACCGCCAGCAGCACGTCCAGCGAGACGCCGAGCTCGACGATCAGCCCGACCCCGGAGGTGGTGAGGAACCCGACCGCGGTGATCCCGTTGTCCATCAACAGGAAACCCACCAGCTGGGACAGCGCACGGCGTCGGGTGACCAGCACGAAGAACCCGATGAGCACCACGGTCAGCCCGATCGGGATCGCTTGCGTGGCCGGTGACATCAGCCCGGATGGCGCCAGTTCCACCAGCGGCCGGGATACCGCGTAGGCCAGCAGCGTCAGCACTGCGGCCGTCAGCAACGAGGCGGCGACGTTGACCAACGGCCGGGTCTCCCGCCGTGCTTCGCCCGCACTCGCCAGAGCCCGCCGCAGCAGATACGGCAGCACACCCGCGCGCAGCACGAGCACGCCGGCCGCGACCGCGCCCAGTTCGATCGAGTCCTCGTGCACGGCCAGCACCCCGACGAGCGCGGCGAGCGCGGCGCCTTGCACCGCGAACACGTGAATGATCACCACGAGTTCCCGGCGCCAGAGCACGAGCACCGCGGTCAGCAGCAGGCCGCCGCAGGCCAGGTCGAGCAGCTGCACGAAGAGGGTCTCGTTCACCACACTTTCCCTTTCAGGCCAGGAAGAACGAGGCCGCGACGGCGAGCAGGGACAGCAGGAACGACCCGGCCAGCAGTTCGGGAACCCGGAACAGGCGCAGCTTGGCCAGGAACACCTCACCCGCCGCCAACAGCACACCCAGCAGGCCAACCTTGATGATCAACGCCAGCACGCCGACCAGTAGGGCAATGGGGGTGGCGGTGCTGGCGATGCCCCAGGGCAGGAACAGGTTGGCCAGCAGTCCGAGGAACACCGACATCCGCATCGCAGAGGCCAGCTCGACCAGCGCGAGGTCCGGGCCGGCGTACTCCAGCACCATCGCCTCGTGCACCATGGTCAGCTCCAGGTGCGTCGACGGGTTGTCCACCGGCAGCCTGCCGGTCTCGGCGACGATCACGATGATGAGCGCGACCGCGGCCAGCAGGCTGACTCGGGAGATCACCCGCGCCGGGTCGTGCAGGGTCGCGGACACGATCGCGCCGAGGTTGGTCGACCCGACCCGCACCGACAACGCGAAGATCGACACCAGCAGCGTCGGCTCCACCAGCGCGAGGATGGTCATCTCCCGGCTGGAGCCCATGCCCCCGAACGCGGTCCCGGTGTCCAGCCCGGCCAGCGCGAGCGTGACCGCACCTAACGCCAGCAGCGCCACCACCGCGAACAGGTCCGCGACCGGATCGACCGCCGAATCGGTGGTCACGAACGGCGTCACTACCGCGACCACCAGGGTGGTGGCGACCAACACCAGCGGCGCGACTCGGAACACCTCGCTGGTGCCCCGCGGGCTGATGCGTTCCTTGCCGAACAACTTGCGCAGGTCTCGCCACGGCTGCCCGACGCCCGGCCCGGCGCGCCCTTCCAGCCTCGCGCGGACCTGCCGCATCACCCCCACCAGCAACGGTGACCCGGCCACGATCAGCACCGGCTGCACCACGCCGCCCACGATCCCGAGCGCGCTCACCGGGTCACCGCCACCAGGATCAACACCGCGCACAGGGTGTAAAAGCCGTAACCGAGGTAGCGGTGCACGCTCCCGGTGGCCAGCCGCCGCCCAGCCCGGCCCCACGCCGCCACAGCCGCCAGGACCGGCTCGTAGAGTCGGCGTTCGACCCGATCGGGCACCTTCCGCCGGTACTCCACGGCCTGCACCAGGTAGCGCGACTCCTCGTGGTGGGTTACGTCCACGTCCTGCTCCGGTCGCACGACATCGTCGAACACCCGCTGCAGCGGCTCGGCGAACGAGGTCGCGGTGTACTCCATCCGCGCGGACATCGGACCACCACCGCAATCCCACAACCGCGCTGCGCGCCGCGCCCGCCGCGCGGCCACGACCCGCACCGCACCCACGACCAGGACGACCGCAGCCAGCAACGCGAGAGTGAGCATCAGCGGCGACAACGCCCCAGCGACCCCGGCCAGCCGCACGGTCACCGCCCCGGACACCGCCGGATCCCCAACTCCCAACGCGACGCCGGAGACGGTCCCCACGGCCGGCAGGACCAGAGTCGGCAGCAACGCCAGCACCACGCAGGCCACGCCCGCCAGGCCCATGCCGACGAGCATGGCCGGCGGACTCTCATGGGCGTTCCCGGCGGCGGCGCTGCGAGGTTTGGCCAGGAACCCGACCCCGAACGCCTTGACGAACGTGGCCACCGCCAACCCAGCGGTCAACGCCACCGCCGCGACGGCCAACGGCATCGCGATCGCCGCGGCTGTCCCGCCCGTGGCTCCGGGAGCGGGCAGGCCATGAATCAACGCCTGCAACAGCAGCCACTCGGACACGAACGCCGTCCCCGGCGGCAACGCCGACGCGGCCAACGCGCCCAGCCCGAACGCTGCGGTGGTCTGCGGCATCCCCGCCCGCAGACCACCGAGCGCGTCCAGGTCCCGTGCACCGGTGCCGTGCAGCACCGACCCGGCCGCCAGGAACAACAACGTCTTGAACGCCGCGTGATTGATCACATGCAGCAGCGCCGCCGCCAGCGCCACACCAGCCAGCACCCGGTTACCGGACGTCGCGAACACCCCGGCCGCGCCGACCCCGACCAGCACCAAACCCATGTTCTCCGTCGTCGACTGGCCCAGCAGCCGCTTGAGGTCGGTGCTCATCGCCGCCTGCAGGATCCCGTACACCGCCGAGACCGCACCCAGCGCGAGAACCAGCAGCCACCACCACAGCGTGCCGCCGCCGAGCAGGTCGAACCCGACCCGCACCAGCCCATACACGCCCAGGTTCACCATGGCCGCCGACATCAACGCCGACACGTGACTCGGCGCCTCCGGATGCGCCCGCGGCAGCCACGCGTGCAGCGGCAGAATCCCCGCCTTCGACGCGAAACCCGCCAACGTCACCACGAACACCAGGCCGGCCGCCCCCGGCGACAGGTGCCGACCGGCCTCCCGCAACGCCGGGAACGAGTCATCGGCCGCGTGCGCCACGAACACCAACAGTCCGATCAGCACAGCCACGAACCCGAGGTGGGTCATCACCGCGTACCAGCGTCCCGCCTGCGCCACCTCGGGGCGGTGCCGGTGCTCGGCCACCACCAGCAGCAGCGAGAACAGGGCCATCAGCTCCCAGCACACCAGGAACGTGCCCACGCTCGCCGCCGCGGGCACCAGCAGCATCGCCACCACGAACAGCGGGAACACCACCTGCACACCGCGAGCGTCCAAGCCGTGCGAGCGGGTGTAGGAGATGCCGTACACGCCGGCCGCCACCGCGACGCCGCCGGTCACCGCGACGAACAACCCGCCCAGCGCGTCCAGCGTGAGCGACACCCCGGACAGCGGCAACAGCCCAGGCAGCGCCACCGACAACGACGAGCCGGTCATCGCCCCGACACCGGCCATCACGCCAGCCCCGCCGGTGACCACGGTGCCCGTGCCCGCCACCGCCGATCGCACCCGGCGCGGCACCACCACGGCCGCCAGCGCGGTCAACACCCCTGCGGCGAGCGCACCGCCGAGGCCCACTGCTACGAGACTCATCGACCGGTCAGCTTCCGCAGCCCCTCGACGATCGCCTCCGGCCGCGGCGGGCACCCGGCGATCTCCACATCCACCGGCACGACGTCCCGCACCGCCCCGGCCACCCCGTACGCCCCGGCGAACACACCGCAGTTCCGCGCACAGTCCCCGACCGCGACCACCAGCTTCGGCCCCGGCACCGCCTCGTAAGTCCGCCGTAACGGCTCGGCCATATTGCGCGTCACCGGCCCGGTCACCACCAGCGCATCCGCGTGCCGAGGCGAGGCCACCAGCCGGGCACCGTACCGCTCGGCGTCGTACACCGGCCCGAACGCCGAGCCGATCTCCACCTCGCAGCCGTTGCACGAGCCCGCGTCCACATGCCGGATCTGCACCGAACCGCCCAACTCGGCCGCGACCGCCGACCGGTCGACGACCGGCGAGGGCGGCGCCGGTTCGGCCACCCGCCCAGTCCTGCGGATCTTGCGCAACAAGCCCAGCACAATCTGCTCCCACGTCGGTTCCGAAAAGAGGACGAGGCGCGCCTCACCCCGCCGGGCAACGAGCCAGGGATCGACGGGGTGAGGCGCTGCTCTAGCCGCTCGGCGACGCGGAACCGGGCGGGCCACCGCCCAGGTTCGCCGCCGAGGAGGCCGGAGTGCGGAGGTCCTCCAGCAGTTCCACCTGCCCGGACAGCACCCCCGTCAAGATCAATCGCGCAACCGCCAGCAACTCGGCCACATGCGGGCTGGTCAGCGAGTAATAAACGTTCGAGCCTTCCTTGCGCGTGGTCACCAGCCCCGCGCGGCGCAGCACCGCCAACTGCTGCGACAGGTTCGCCGGCTCGATCCCGACCTCCGGCAGCATCTCCGCGACCGCGTGCTCCCGCTGACTGAGCAACTCCAGCACCCGGATCCGCGCCGGATGTCCCAACGTCTTGAAGAACTCCGCCTTGAGCTGATACAGGGGCCTGCTCACCAGCACCCCTCCCTACCTGCTCGCGACACGCCACCCGCGCCCTGACCATCGGTCGTCGTCATACCGCCGATCCTTCCTGGTCCGCGCCCCACAGCGAGGACAGGACACCTGGTCGCACGGTTCAACAGTTGCTAACCTTAGCAAGTCCGAAAGGGCGTGCCGCGACGCCTGCGCCACGGCCACCCACGCGCCAGGTGGGAGGCGAAAGATGCGTGAGCTGACCGTCGCCGACGTGATGACCCGGCAGGTCATCACCGCCGTTCCTGACACCACGTTCAGGGAACTCGTCGGCACGATGATCGTGCACGGCCTCGACGCTCTTCCGGTCATCGACCACTCCGGCCGGCCGATCGGCGTCGTCGCCGAAGCCGACACCCTGACCAAACTGGAGTTCCACGGCGGCGCCGACCAGGCACCCCTCTTCGCCGGCACTCGCCGCCGCAACCGGTGGTACAAGGCTCACGGGCTGACCGCCGCCGATCTGATGACCCGGCCCGCTCTCACCGTCATCGACGACAGCACGCTCGATCGGGCCGTGCACGCGATGGCCGACCACGGCGTGCGCCGCCTGTATGTCGTCGAGCACACCGGCCACCTCGTCGGCGTCCTTACCCGCCACGACGCACTGAGACTGTTCCTCCGCAGTGACAGCGCCATCCTGGCTGACATCGAACGTGCGATCCTCGGCAAGGCCACCCGCACACGCCGACTCACCGTGCGCGTCACCGACGGCATCGTGACGCTCGACGGCACGCTCGCCCTCCACAGCGCCGTCGAGCGCGCCAAAATCATCACCAGCCGCGTGCCCGGCGTCATCGCCGTGCACAACAACCTCCGCTACGACCTCGACGACCTCATGATCACCGGGCTGTAGCAGCCTCACTGAGAGGTTGAGAACAGCCCACCCTGCCAATGCCACATAGCGGACGGCAACACCCGCAGGTCCGGCTCGCCCTCGTCGCCAGCCACGTGCGATGCGGTGTTCCAGTCATACAACCTGGGTGAATACGCGGGATCTCGTCGCCAGGGCAGATGACAACTAATCCAAGAGCATTGAAGTAGAGTTCCCTGCGGCGAACGCCGAACACTTCTAAACACGCCACATAACACCGCACTGAACCCCCGATCCGGGTTGTTCGGTCCTGGCAAGTCGTTGATCAACCGGCTGCAACGCGACCGCGTCACCGAGCCGGTCAAACTGGCCGCCGCGCGGATGAAACGCATGCCGTGGGCGGTCTACCGCGTGCGTCGCTTCTACTCCGCGCCTGCCAACGCGATTCGCTCGGTGGATCGCGTCCTGCTCGGCGGTCACCTGGTGGTGTACGCCGCACTGGAGGAGATGAGTGACCTCGTCGGCGTGCCTCTGGTGCGCCACGAGCAGATCGCGGGCGCACCAGTACGCGGTGGCGATCGGGACGTCCACCGACGTCTGTGGGTGCGCCAACGTCAAGACGGGGCGTACCCGGCCATGGAGGAGTTCTACACCGTGGCCCCGGCACAAGCGCTGGACAAGTCCATGGATCGCTTCGACGACACCTGGGCCGCGCACACCGACAAGCTGCTCGCTCGCCTGGAAAGCCGTTGCGAGGCCGCGGCTGACGTGGTGCGGCACGCCCTGACTCGCTCCCGGTTCACCAGCGCGTCCTAACGGCAGCGCTGGGCTCGATGCACGAGCTCACCTTCCTGCCTCGTCCACAACCTTTCGCCTGCTGCACATCGACTTCCGGCGCGGCGCCACGCCGAAGTTTCGCAATCTTCCTGTTCCGAAAGGGGATACCGCTATGGCTCCGTTCGAATTGCACACCGCACACATCGACGGACTCGTCAACGCCGGCCTCCAGTTCGACATGATCGCAACACGCGACGACGCCACACTGGCCGGCACGATGTTGCTCCAGCAGCACTACCGCAGCATCGGCGTGCTCCGCGACCACGAGGACCCGCCGGACTACACGGCGACCCTGGCCCACCACGCGTTCCACCCGGTCGCGGTGCTGAGGCTGCTGGACAGCTACGAGTACCAGTCGGACGAGACAGCTGACTGGACCACCGGGCCCGCGTGTACGTGGGTCAACAGGCTCCGCGACGAAGTCCTCAGCAGGCTTCCCGCCGAGACGAAGACCAGAGTGCGCTACGGGTCGCTGTCCGTCCCTGCCTACCAGCTCCTGCCCGCCTACACCGACACTCCCTGGGCCGTCACGGCGTTGGAGCAGATCCCCGACATCGGGGACAGCACCATCGAGATCCCCGTGGTCCGCAAAGGACTGCCCGCCGAGATCCTGACCGGACCGATCCACTGCCCGAACGGCGGGCTGTCCTCCCATGTCCGGCACGTGACCATCCTCGGCCTCGGCCCAGACCGGGAGCTGCCCGCCTTCGCGCGGGTCCGCGAGCCGTCCGACCAGGCGCCAGGGGTGTACCTGCTGTTCGAGCACGGCCGGCACGTGGCCCGCCCGGCCGATGCCCCGCCCATGCGGTTCGCCGCGTCGGGTGCCTTCATCCACACCGGCGACTGGCGCTGGCGCGAGCTGATCGGCCACAGCCTGCCGATCCCGTTGCACGACCACCGCACCGATCGCTGACAGCCGCGTCCGCCGATACCGGCTCGGCTGCCATCCCTTCCCACACCGAAGGAGTTGCACCATGCCCCTCACCGACCCCCAGCACGCACGCTTGTTCCTGCTGTACGCCGCGGAGCCGCCCGCACCCGCAGTGCACGACTTCGTCGCCGCTCACGGGCCCGTCGAGGCCGTCGAGCGCATCCGCGGCGGAACTGCCCCGCCCGCGGTCCTGGCCGAGATCACCCGGCCAGATCCGCGACTGGACGACGCCCTCCGCCCGGTCGACGCCGGGACCGCCACGCTGGTGACCCCCGAGGACGACGCGTGGCCGCTCGGCCGGCTCGCCGGCATGGCCAGCCACGGCCTGGGCGCACCGCTGGCGCTGTGGACACGTGGCTCGGCATCCCTCGCCGAGCTCACCCGCACCGCCGTAACCGTGACCGGCACGGCCGTGTCCACCGGATACGGCTCCACTGTCGCCGCGGATCTCGCCTACGAACTGGCGCAGGCCGGCGTGACCATCGTCAGCGGCGGTGCCTTCGGCATCGACGAGAGCGCCCTGCGCGGTGCACTGGCTGCGGAAGGCCCGGCTGTCGTGGTCCTGCCCTGCGGGGTCGACCTGGACTACCCGATGGCGCACACGCCCCTGTTCGCCGAGATCGTCCGAACTGGCGGGCTGCTGGTCAGCGAGTACCCCCTCGGCGCACTTCCGACGCGGGCACGATTCATTGCTCGCCGTCGTCTACTGGCCGCACTCGCCGCCGCGACCGTGATCGTCGAGGCCGGACAGCGCAGTGCCGCGCTAACCACGGCCCGCGCCTCCCGACACCTCGGACGGCGGGTCTACGGCGTACCGGGGCCGATCACGTCCGCCGCCTCGGCCGGCGTCAACGAACTCCTGCGCACCGGGGACGCCACCGCGATCAGCTCCGCGGCTCACATCACCTACCAGGAGGGATTGCGGTGAACGGCCCCGACGTCTACACAGCGGCCATCGCCGCGCTCTGCCTGCCCGCCGAGTGGCAGGTCACCGTGGCGCTGCGACCTCGACGCCGCTCCCTCGGCATCGAGGTCCAGCCCGGCGGCACCGTCACCGTCCTGATCCCGCCGCAGGCCGGCCCCGAGCAGGTCGTCCGGTTCGTCCGCGGCCACCGACGCTGGATCACCGAGAAGGTCGAAACAGCCGTCCGGCTGGCGCCGAACCACCCGGTCAAGCAGTTCGTCGACGGCGAGATCTTCGACCTGCTCGGCCAGCGCTACCGGCTCCAACTCGTCGACGCCGGCCTGACGACGAACGGGCGACAGCTACCTGTCCTCGCGTCGGACAACATCCTGTACGCGCGGCGGGAGCGCCCGGACCGGGTCCGGCGCGCGATCACCGGGCTCTACCGGCAGGAAGGGCTGGCCTGGGCCGTTCGGGAAGGCCGCGAGTACGAACGACGGGGTCGGATCGAGGGCCTGCGCTACCAGGTGCGGGACCTAGGCCGGCGCCGCTGGGGCGTCTACCACGGCCCGCCCAAGCACACCACGGCCCTGCACTGGGCCGTGTTCGGGCTACCGCTGCGGCTGATCGAGTACGTCCTCGTGCACGAGCAAGCCCACGCCACCCGCCCCAGCGGGCAGCCCCACGGGCGAGCCTGGCAGCGCCAGATGACGCTCTGGATGCCGGACTGGCGGCAACGGAAGGACGAGCTCGCCGAGGCCGGGCGCCATGCCTGGCTGGGTGACTTCGAGCCGCACGGACCAGCCGTATCGCGCTACAAGAATGCGTAGCGGTCACCCACGATGCGGATACAAGACACCACACCGGCTGTCCTAGCAAGAGGACTGATAGACATGCGTGATAGACATACCGCGACAACGGAGCGTCATCGGCCATGGCTCGATGACGGCGAGCGAGAGAGGCTTCCCCATGAGCGAGCCCGAGGAAGTCCTTCAACTTCGCGCCTGCCGGGCCGAGGTCGAAGGGATCAAGAAGCAGTTGGAGGACGCTCGCGAACAACAGGCAAAGCTCGAAGAGAAGATCAACGGCCTTCTGAAGAAGCAACGCGAAGCCAGGAAGAAGCGGCGCGAAGCGGTACTCGCTGCCGACGCAGCCGGGGTTCCGCGGTTGCGGATCTCCAAGGAAGTCGGCATGCAACGCAGCAACGTGTACAAGCTGTTGGAGGGCGCGGACACCAGCGACTCGGACACCGGCGACGATTCGTGAGCGCAGCCACCATAGGCACGTCGGTACCGCGTCCGAAAAGCGTCCCGGTCACCGGAGGACGCCATGGATCACGACGACTGGCCGGGACGTGACGGGTGGGGCGGAACTGTCGGCTGATTCGCCCGACAGCGCCCACTCCGACGCGAAGCTGGAGCCGCCGCCTGGCTACTGCTGGTATGGCTCCAGGCTCGTGCCGTCCGAGCCCGAAGCGGGCAGAATCACCGAGCTGTTTCATCGGGTCCTGAAGGAGGGCCTGCCGCCGAACTGAAACGGGTGCGGTGCCCATGTCGACGAGGTGGGACCGGCAGCATTGACGTACATTATGGATTCTGCCGGTCCACCGCCGTCGTCAAACGGCCCAGAACTCCTTGCTAGACACGGGAATCCGTAACTGGCCGTGTGGCTCCCAGGTAGTCGTCTCCCGACCAGCGGTAGGGGGCGATCTTGATGGGCTGGTTGAAGGTCGGGGCGTGGATCATCTTTCCCGCACCGATGTACAGACCGACGTGGTGGACGTTGGACGGAGTTCCATAGAACACTAGGTCGCCGGGCAGCAGCGGCTGGTCGGCGGGCACGAGCGGTCCGGCGTTGTACTGGGTCTGCGCGGTACGGGGCAAGGAGATGCCGGCGGCTCCGTAGGCTGCCTTGGTCAGGCCGGAGCAGTCGAATCCGGCGTCCCCGCCGGCTGGTCCATTGCCGCCCCAGACGTAGGGCAGGCCGAGTTGGCCACAGGCGAAGTTGATCGCCAGAGCTGCCGCCGGGTTGGGAGCCTGGATGTTCGTGCAGTTTCCGGTGCCGACGCTGGCCTGGCCGTACCTGGCGGCTTGGGCGAGGACGTCGTTGACATACCAGTCGGCGTGGTTGTAGTGCCATATCGCCTTGCGGATGTCGCGGTTGTTGCGGGCGCCGTTGTCGCACAGGTAGTAGGCGGCGGCGTAGATCGCGTCGTGCTTGTTCCAGGGGACGGTGGGCTCTTACCGCCCGGTGGGATGGGATGCCGTGCGACAACTCCGTCGAATGTGGACTGGAGGAACTGCATGGGCCCGCGCGCACCCGCATGGTTCTGGGTTCCCTCGGCGACTCCAACCAATGTGCTGCGGCCGTGGTTGCTTTCGATCTTGCCAATGGCGGCGAGGATGGACCAGTCCAGGCCAGGACACACGGGTGCCGCGGCCTGGTAGAGGGCAAGGTAGTCGGGCGGAATGTCGGCGAGGGCTTCCTGGGTGGGCTGGGTATTGCCACCGCCGAAGAGCGCCTTGACGATTGCTTGTCCGACACCGCCGATGAGGATGGGGACGGCGATGAGTGCCGCGAGGGCTGCCGTGGCGATCTTCATGGGTCACCTCCGGAAGCGGTTCGGGTGTGGCTTAGGTGGGAGCGGGTTCGGCGCGAGGAGCTCGGCCGGGCCCGACTGGTCCGCCGCGATGGCCGGGGGCGCCGGGGTGGGTGTGTCGAAATGGGGCCAGAGCTGGGCGAGCTCGGCGAGCCGGAGCCGACCGGGACGACGGGGAGAGGGCCCGCCGATCGGAAGCCATCGCGCGACGGCGGGGTTGTTCTCGCCGGCCACTCCGGCCATGTCGGCGGCGCTCGTTGCCAACGGAACCAGCGCTGGACGGTCCAGTTGGGACAGTGCGTCAGCGAAGGCCCGGCGGGCAGTGATTTCGCGGCGGTTGGTAGGCAGCCACACGAGTACGGGGGTGGTGATACCCGTTGCGGTGGCGAGCTTTTCGTAGTCGGCCAGCTTGCGGGCGAGTTTGCCCAAGTCCTCGGTGCCGAAGTCGAATTCGAGGAAGAACTCGATCTGATGGCCGTCCTCGCGCCAGCGGCCATAGGCGTCGGGGCGAACCATGTCGCCGAAGAGCCGACGACAGCGCAGTTCGGACCACCACGCGGTCAGCCGACCGCGAGCTCCGGGGCGTCGGCTGAGCGCGACGAGGGTGGTGAAGAACCCGTTGACGCCGACGGTATGGGCCAGGCGCAGCGAGTGCGCGATGCCAATCGCGTCCTCGTGGCGATAGCCGAGTTGCTTGGGATCGAGACCGTCCTCGTAGGCGAGGGCGACCGCTCCGGCGATGTCGAGCACGTAGTGCATCGGCGCGGTGCCGGAGCTGACGAACGGCTGGAACCGGTCGACGACGCGCCATTTGAACAGTTGCAGGAGGCGGTGGTTGGCCGCTCGCATGGTCGGGTAGCAGAGCTCGACGATCTGCTGGGTGGTGAAGACCCTGTGCTCGTGCAGCATTCGGGCCAGCCACCGATCCCGCTGGGTGAGGTGAGCGGCGAGTTGGGCGTGGTGCTCACCGGTGGTGGCCGCTCGCGGCGTCGGGCGCTGTGGCATGTGTCCGCGAAGCGCCCGCTGCGGCGTGGGATTGGTAATGGTCATGGGCGAGCACCTCCCAGGGTGTGCGGATTCGGCTAAGCCAGAGGACGAGCGCACGCGGGCTCACCGCGAGAATCGTGTGAGCGAGCCCGCATGCGTTGCGGGAGAACGGAATGAGACAGGACTAGGCCGCGCGCCTTGGGTCCACTGTGGGCCGTGCGGCGCGGCCGGTTGGACTGTCGGCCTCGGCGACCGGTGGACGGGCGTTGATCCTGGCAGCCTTGCGGATTGCTTTGGCGCGTCCGGGAATCGCGGGCGGGAGCTTCTCGGTGACCGCGGTGAACGGCGGTGCTTCCTCCCCGCCCAGGACGAGCCGGGCGGCGACGTGGTAGACGCCGAGGTTGGACAGGTCGTGATCGCTCAGGCGGGGCAGGGTGTGCCGCGCGAGTCGTTTGGCGTCCTCGGGGGAGGCGTTGAAGAAGATCTTCGACCTGGCGTTGGTGCTGATGCCTTCTTCGAGCTCCTTGGGTAGCTGCCCGAGGTACTGGTGTGCCAACGTCATCGACAGGCGGTAGCCGCGGGCTTCGGCCAACATGTCTTCCAACGGGTAGGCGAGATTCAGGAAGTTGTGGCACTCGTCGATGTACAACCCGCAGTCACGCCGTTTGCGTTGCGGGATGCGGGCTCGGCGGGTGGCGGCTTGCCAGGTGCGCGCGACGACGATGGACCCGACCAGCCGCGCTGTTTCCATGCCCAGGGCGTCCCGCGCGATCCGCACCAAGCAGATCCCACCGGTGTTGAGCACCTCATCCATGTCCACTGTGGATTGCCCGCCAGCGATGGCGGCACGAACGAACGGCCGCAACAGGAACCCACGAACCTTGTTCATCAGCGGCGCGATCACTTGCGCGCGGGACGCTTCGGACAGGTCGTCGTACCAGGACCAGAACCCGCGCAGCACGTCGTCGTCGATCTGGTCGCACGCGCGGTGCCGGAACGCCGGCACGGTCAACAGCTTGGGCAAGTCGACCAAGGTCGGCGTACCCGGCAACGCCGTGAGCGTCAGCAAACCAGCGCGCAGGATGTCGTCGGTGCGCGGCCCCCACGAGGCGGCATAGATCCGGGAAAAGATCGACACCAGGTTGTCGACCGCGCGGGCCTTGTCCGCACCCTCCAACGGATTGAGCACCGGCGGGCGCGCCCGTGAGTCGGCGTCGAACAGCACCACCTTCTCGCCGAGCTCCTCGGGTAGGCGCATCAGGATGTCCGACACGAGATCGCCCTTGGGGTCGACCACGACCACCCCGCGGCCAGCCTCGGCGTCAGCGAGGATCATCCGCGCCATCAGCTCGGACTTGCCGGAGCCGGTGGCACCGAGGATGTGCAGGTGGTGACGGGCGTCGGCGACGTGCAGGCCGACCGGGCGAGCATGGCCGGAGTCGGACAGGCCGATGGGCTTGATCAGCTCGCCGACCGTCGGGATGCCCGGCGGGGGCGGCACGGCCCTCGCCCCGGCTCGCTGCAGACCGGGTGTGGACTCGTCGACCGGGAGGTGCGCGATCGCGGCCAGCTCGGGAATCGACAGCAGATCGCCTTTGCCAAGCCGACGCTCCGCGAGGACGGTGATCGGCCGGCGAAGCCGGACCCGCCGGTAGTAGTTGTGCTCGGAGTAGGCCGCGAACGCGGAGGCGATCGCGTGCCCGCGGCCTCGCAGCACCTCGCGCACCGCCTTGGCCTCCGTGGCGCTCGTGTCGGCGGGCACGGTGGTGGCCACGACGTAGCGGATGCGGGTCTCGAACTGGTTCTCCCGCAGCTTCTCGACGATCGCGCGGTCCTGCGCCGAGTAGGCCAGGCTGGTCTGCCGGTCTAGCGATCCCGGCGTCCGCGCCGCACTGGACGGCTTCGGCGTCTTGCCCGGTGTGATCGCGTCGAGCAGTCGACCGACGAAACGAGTAGAACTGCCCGCGTGCACGCGGCGAGCCGCTCGGCGGGCCTTGGTGACCCGGTAGCCGGCGACCGGTCGGGCAAGGACCTGCACGCAGGCTCGTTCGTGCGGGCCGAGCCCGACCGGCGCGCCCAGCAGCGCCCGGATCGGGTCGGCCGGATGGTCGGTGCGGATGGGCAACGCCTCGCTGCGCGCCAGGCGTAGCTCGCCGCCGACGGCCTCGATCCGCCGTCGGTCCGGCGCGGTGGTGGGCAGCGGCGGCTTGGCCGGGGTGGTGCGGGTGTGCGCGCCGGGCCAGGCCGCCTCGATCGCGCGCTCGACCATGCCGGGCGGCACCGGGCCGGGCACCCACAGCCGGATCTGGACGCCGTCGTCGGTGAACACGAACTCGAACGTGATGTGGGGCTGCCCGCCGAACCGGCGCAGCCAGCCGGGCCGTAGCAGGCCGACGAGGTTGCTCCAGACGGTGATCGCTCCGGCGGGGTCGACCGTCGGCGGCGCCAGCACGGTGACCAGTCGGGCGTCGGTGGCCAGCGTGTTGTGGTAGCGGCGGCGCCACTGTCGCCGCGCGACCACTACGGCGGTGACGACAACCGCGAGCACCGGTCCGGCGGTCGGACCCCAGGTCAGCGCGAGATCTCGCAGGTGGGCCAGCACGTTCTGGAACGCGCCGAGCGGGTCACGCAGGTAGTCGCCGACCGGTGAGGCGAGGAGATCCGCGGCCTGCTCGACGTGCTGGGATGTGGTGGTGGACAGGGAAACGGCGGTGATCGGCCAGGACATCGGGGACCTCCCCACGGAGTGGTCGACGGCACGGTGTGTGGGCAGTGGCGGTGTGCGATCAGGCCGCCTGCGGCTGGTCGCCATGCGCGGGGCCGGCATCGGCGTTGCTGGGCTGCGGACCGGCGGGTCGGGTGTTGTCGACGACCAGCCGCAGATGCCGGCGGCTCCGGCGGATGGCGCGTTCGGTGTCGACCTCGGCCTGCCACTCGGAGAACCGGCGCCCGGCCAGTCGCTTGAGGTAGGCGGGAATGCGGTTGGCCGGGACACCGACCAGGCGCGGGCCGAGGACCGCGAGCAGATCGCTGGCTTCCTGCGATGCCCATCCCGCTTCGGAGATCGCGGCTTCGTCGGGAAACACATCGGCCACGCGATCCACGTGCGGATTCAGCGCAGCATCCTGTGTCCCGCCGTAGGAGTACACCCACAGGAAATTCGGCGGTGGATCTGGTTCGACGAACACGCGAAAGCGCGCGACCTCTTTGGTGTAGCAGTAGAAATTGACGTCCGGGCGGGCGCGGCAAACCCGGAGCCACGCCTGCAGATAGGCGTCGGAAAAGAAGTCGCCGGAGTCGTGGATGCGGATCCACGCGCCGCGGAACTTGGCCGCACGCAACTCGGCGATCATGGCGGCTTCCCACCCGGCCAAGTCGTCGAGAACGAACATCAGGTTCGCCTGATGTTTGGCTCGCACCACGGGCCACGTGTAGGTGCCGTGGCGGGCGTAGCACGCCAGTCGGCACACCCCTGCCGACGGGCAGGTGTTGTAGCTGCGGCCGTCGGGCAGGCGACCAGCCCAGGCTGGCAGCGACCAGTTCCAGGCACCGATCTGCTTCAACTCGCTGTTCTGGGTCAGCAGTCGAGCAGGACGCCGAACCGGTCCGGAAACAGGCTGGATTGCAGACATGAGTATCCCCTTGGCTGAGAGCGGGCGATGGCGGATTTAGTGCGCCGAAATGCGGAGCGCGATAGCGTCAGGCGGCGGTGTCGAGTTCGATATGCGAAGCGTCATCATCGTCAAACTCGTTTGTGATCCCGGAATTGTCGTCCGCGCCGAGCTTCGACGAAGGACGTCTCGATTCCCGACGAGGTGTCGGAATATTCGGCGAGTTCTGCGGGATTTGAGGTGACCAGGTAGTGCTCGGTGGGTGAGGCGATGGACTGGAAAGCCACCCGCTGGGTGCCGGTCGACAGCAATCCCTGGCCCCGATCCGCGGACAGCAGGAACTGCCGTTCACCCATCGACAGATCGAACGTGCGGGTGATCTCGTCGATCGCCTGCGAGGCTTGCCGCAACAGAATCTGCGTCGCCGCGTTCGCGACCACGGCCTTCCCCAGATCGGAGCCGAGCACATCGGCCGTGTCCTGAGTCGCCACGGTCAAGCCCGCCCACTGCTTCCGGCTCGCCTTGGCCATCCGGAACAGGAACTCCGCACCGGCGGGTTCCTTCATCAACAACCAGGCTTCGTCCACCACGACCAGGCGCGGTTTGCGGATGGCGGGGTTGGAGACCTGCCGCCAGACCGCGTCGAGAGTCAATAGGGTGCCGATCGGTTTGAGCTCGTCGGCGAGGTCGCGCAGCGAGAACACGACCAAGTGCCCCTCGGGGCGAGTTGAGGTTGGTCCGGAGAACGGGCCGGAGAACGCACCGTGGATGTAGGGGTGCAACCGGGCGGCCAGCTCGACTCCCGCTGGGTCACCGGTTTCGCCGAGGACCTCGGCGAGGTCGGCCAGCAGCGGCGCCGGGCGGGTCCAGGTCCGCGGATCTGAAGTAATGCCGACGCGCTGGTAGGTCGCGGTGATGGCCCGGTCCAGTGCCGCCCGCTCGGTCGCTTCGAGCTCGCTGCCCAACAGCACCGAGATCACCGTGTGCAGGAACAGCGACCGGCGGATCAGCGCGTCACGAGGGGCCGTGCGGCGCCCGTCCGGACGGGTGTGGATGGGCAGGTCCATCGGGTTGAGGCGGACCTGTTCGGCGCCGAGGTGCACGTAGGTGCCGCCGACCGCGGCGGCCAGCCGGGCGTACTCGTCCTCGGGGTCGATGACGTGGATCTCGATCCCGCGATACAGGCTGCGCAGCAGCTCCAGCTTGACCAAGTACGACTTGCCCGCGCCGGACCGGCCGAGGATCACCGAGTTGTGGTTGTCCAGCGCGAACCGGTCGTGGTGCACCAGCCCTTGGGAGCCGACGTTGAACCCGTACAGCACGCCGCGCGGTGCGGAGACCGATGCCGGGTCCGGCGGCGGTAGGTCCGGGCTGGTGAATGGGAAGGACGCGGACAGTGCGCTGGTGTCGAAGGTGCGGCGCATGCCGACCAGGTCCAAGCCCATCGGCAGGCTGGTGATCCAGCCCTGCAGGCTGCGGTAGGTGGTGGGCTTGGCGTCGAGCAACAGACTGGCGGCCAGTGACCGGATGGCGGCCACCTCGTCGGTGAGGGCTTCCTCGGTCGGGGCGTGCACCGTCAGGTACAGCCCGAGCCGGTAGAGCTTGCCTTCGCCACGGGCAACTCGCGCCGACAGGTCGTAGGCGTCCTCGGTGGCCGCCTCCACTTGCGGGTCGATCAGCCGGCCCTTCTCGCTGGTGTGCCGCCGCCCGGACTCCAGCTTCGACAGCTGCTTCTTCAACCGGTTCGCCGCAGTCACCGGGTCGATGGGCTCGATGTGCAGCGACACGTCGACCCGCCCCGGATACGTCAGCAGCGGCTGCAGCCAGCCGGGGTGCACCTCGCGGGGATAGCCGGTAATCGCGAAGGAGGCGACCCACTCACCGCCGACCTCCAATGCCCGCGGACGGATCGAGATGGCGTCCGGGGTGAATGCTCCGGCCCGCCCGAGCGGCGGCGGCGCGGCGGGTGCCTTGCGTTCGCGGCGCTTGGACTTCTTCATCGGCGATACCTCCCTCCGACGCGGGCGAAGCGGTCGTAGTCGTCTGGGTCGTCGGTGTCGTCGAACCTGTCATCGAGGCGGTCGTCCCAGGCGTCCTCGGCCTCGTCCGAAACCTGCTCAGCGACGACGGATCGGCCGAACGCGCCGGTGTCCCACTCCTCGTCAGGCGCAGTGGTGATGACCTCGTCCGAGGCGGCCAACCCCGCGGACGGCGGGATCAGGCTGTCGGGGTTGCAGGCAGCGGCCAGCACCGCGGTGGCCTGCCCGGCGTCCAGCGGAGTGACCGTGATCCCCGAGGGAGACAGCAGTTCCACAGCCTCCCCGAGCCGCCGCACCAGGCGCGCCTCGGCGGCCCGTCGGGTGGCCTCGTCGACCACCCCGGCCTGCTTAGCGGCCTTGCGCCGGGCGGTGAGCGCGGCCAAGGGCGACGCGCCGCCGAGCCCGTCGGTCGGTGCGGTGGCGTGCAGCGGTTCGCGCAGGATCAGCAGCACCTGCCGGCGCAGCAGATCGGTGGCGCGGCGGAGCTGGTCGAGGTAGTCCGCGTGCTCCCGCGCGGCCTGTTCCAGCGCGGGGTGCGGCAGCCCGCCGGCCTGCTCGCGCAACTCGGCGATCTGCCCGGACAGGTCCAGCCGCTCGGCGCGGACGAGCACCTGCACCGGCGCGGTCAACGAATGCAGGTAGCGTCCGAACGACGCCACGAGGCTTTCTTGTTCGGCCGGGGTGCGCAGCCCGAAGTTGATGGTCGAGCACACCGCGACCGCGGCGACGCCGTCCTTGCCGAGGTCGATGACGCCGGTGTCGGTGACGCCCTCGGCTGGCAGCCGCAGCGCTGCCGGCGACACTCCAGAGGCAGCGGCTGCCGTCCCTTTCTTCTTCGCGGACGTCTTGGCACCGGTGCTGTCGACGGTGCCGTCGGGGGTGACCTGGTTGGTCAGCCACTCCGGCGCGGGACGGATGCCTTCCGGCGCGGCCACCCGGTGTTGCGGGCTCATTCGCTGCCGCAGCGCCGCGAGCACCAGCCGATCGAGCGTGATCCCGTCGCGCTGGCCCAGCGCCAGGAACGCGGCGGTGACTCCGATCGGGATCGCCACGATGAGGAACACCGCCAGCGGCACCAGCTCGCGCGTGATGGTGTAGGTGCCGTAGAGCACGATCCCGGTCACACCGAGGA
Source organism: Amycolatopsis nalaikhensis (assembly GCF_030264295.1). Lineage (GTDB taxonomy): Bacteria > Actinomycetota > Actinomycetes > Mycobacteriales > Pseudonocardiaceae > Amycolatopsis > Amycolatopsis nalaikhensis. The sequence goes on from NZ_CP127173.1 coordinate 943,221, forward strand.
TGAGCAGTTGCCGCGCGGTCAACGGACCGATGACGCGGTCCTCGCGGTCGACGTCGGCGGGAATCCGGACTGGCTGGCTCATGACGACTTGTCACCTCCTCGGGCAGGCGGGGGCTTGGGCGCGCGGAAGGCGACCGGCGGGACCGACGGCGTGCGGGGACGGGCGTCGCCGAGCCGCGGTTCGGGATGCGCCTGCCGGAACACCGGCGCGCTCGGGACCGGTGCGGACGGCTTCACCGGTTGGGACAGGTGTGCCGGTTCTGAGACCGGTGCTTTGAACTGCAGGTGCGGCGGAACCGAGGCCACTCGGATCGGTCGAGCCGACTGCTGGCTGGCACCGCGGCGCGGTGCACCGGGGGCGCGGAACTGGGGCGCCGCGACCGGGCCGGACGCGCCCCGCGACGACGTCGGTGGTGTGGTCGTGGGGCTAGGGGCAGAGCTGAATTCGGGCATCGTTGGTCCAGGAGTGAATGGGGTGACGGCGGGGTCGTGGGTGGTCTGCTGCGGCGTGGGCTGCAAGAACTGCGGCGCCTGCGATGGCACGCGGGAGCGGCGGGCCGCGCGGGCGCGCTCGGCGTCGTGGGCCTGCTTCAGGCGCTTGCTGACCATCTCCGGCGTGGGCGCCAGCCGCGGCTGAGCCGGCCACGGCGGATCCGCCGCACCGGTACTGCCGCCGCGACCAGAGCCCTTCCCGCCGCCGCGGGCCGCACTCGCTGCGCCGGCCTTACCGAACGCGCCGGCCTTGCCGGCGACCATGCCGAAGGTCTTCGCCGCGATGTAGGCGCGAGCCAGGCCACCCAGGAACGAGCGGCGAGAACTGACCTTGATCGAGCCCAAGAGCCAGAACGGGATCTTGAACAAGATGTAGAACAGCGCGATCGCCGCGACGAGCGTGCCGAGCGCGGACAGGGTGGAGCCGAACAGGTGCACGCCACCCGACAGGAAGGTGCGCACCGCGGTGATCAGCACCAGCGCCTGCGCGACCTGGATGGCGAGCACGGCCGCGATGGCCTTCCACCACCAGCGGGCCAGCGGGTCGGTGTGCGGCAAGGCGTGGCACATCAGGAACAGCGGCCCGCTGATGATCAGGATCAGGGTGATGACGATCCGGACCACGTAGACGATCAGCAGGCCCAGACCGACCACGACGAGCACGAGGCCGACCAGGATGATGAACAGCCCGCCGGACTGGATGCCCTGCACGGCGTCCTTGAGCGTGTTGCCCAGCGAGGGCGGGTTCACCCCGCCGCCGAGCACCCCCAGCGTCAGTGCGTTGGCCAGTTGGATGAACTTGTCGGCGAAGAACAGCGACAGGGCCGAGGCCAGGAACGCGACCGGGATCCGCGGTCCGATCTCCTTGATCGAGTACCGGGCCTGGATGCTCTCGTGGCTCATCACCACGATGCCGCCGATGAGGACGAACAGGCCGTAGGCGGCGACCACGAGCTCCCAGGAGTTGTTCCACAACTCACCGATCCCCGGCAGGGAATCGATGGTGGGCGTGGACAGCGCGGTGTGGCCGAGCAGGTCGAGGATCGGCGAGAGCGCGGCGTTGACCAGATCCCGGAACACCGAGTTGATGGCCTTGGCGATGCAGCCGCCGATGTTGGTAATGCCGCAGTCCGGGTCGCCGTTGTTGCCACCGGTGCCGGGCCGCTGTGGCCCGGTGCCGGGCGGGGGCGTGGTCGGCTGCGGGATGCAGTCCGGGGGACGCGGCTGACCCGGCGGGATGTTCGAGCACGTGCTCGGCGCGCTCGTGGCGGTCGACGGCCCCGGCGGCGTCGGCTGTCCCGGCGTCGTCGACGGGAAGCAGTACGGCAGCGGGTTGCGCTTGCACGCCTCGGGGACCGAGCTCGTCGGCGCTGGCGGGTTCGGGGCCGGCGCGCACGGGATCGGACGTGGCTCGGGTCCGGCGCATGGGTCGGGTTTTGGTGTGGTCGGTTGCGCGGCGGCGCTGACCGCGAACGCACCGAGCAGGAGCACGATCAGGCTCAGCGCCAGCATCCAGCCCGCGCGCCGACGCCGCCGCGCGGCCCGGTCGGCGCTGGCGCCGGTGACCGGGGAGAGCATCACCCGGTCCGCGGTCGCAGCGGTCTCGACCGGGCCGCCGGACGGGCGGTACGGACGCACCGTGGGCGGGGCGCTGGCGGCGGCCATCGCTCAGGCCCCCACGATCCCTTTGAGGATCTCCACGACCAGCGGCGCCAACGCGGCGAGGCCGTAGCCCCACCCCGCGGACTTGAACGCGGTCTTGGCTTTCTCGACCTCGCCGGGGTCGCCGCCGCCCATCACGTAGCGGACGCCACCGATGCTCAGGAACACCGTCGCGAGGCCCGCGAGGATCCCCATGATCCAGTTGCGGACGTTGTTCAGCACGGTGGTCACCGAGTCCGCGAGCGCGAGCACGACGGTGTCGGCATGGGCGGACGAGGCGGTCAGCACGAGCGCCAGCGCGGCGAGCTCGACGACCAACAGCACGCGCGTGGACCGGCGCGCACGCCTCATCCGAGCGCGATCGTTCGGCCGAGTGATCGGATGAGTTATCGGCCGACGGTGGGTGGATTCCGACGAGGCGTTCGGCGTCGCGGCGTCGACCGCGGACGTTGGATAGCTGTCGGGTCGGGTGCATCGAGGCCGCACCGTGGCGGCCGGGAGACGATCGATCAGGCGCATTGGGGCACCTCCAGAGATCGGGCGGAACGCGGGTGTCCCCCGCAGCCCTGAACTCCGGATTTCGGGTCCGTTTTGGACACGGACCCGCGAACTTTTTGCGCCGTATCGACCACAGCGGTGGACACGGACAGTGATTCCCGCGACGTGTTGCCGACTGGGGCGAGTGGCCGCGCCAACGCCAGCGAGGTGGCCACCTGGTCGGTCAGTGGGTCGGTTCCGTCGCCCGCGGATGCGCTGTCGCAAAGGTCGTCACGCAGGTATGCGGCCAGGCGTAGTTCGGCGCGCTTACGCGCCTTGTAGACCGCCCACTCGCCGGTCTGGTGCTGGGCCGCCCAGTCAGCGACGGGCACCTCTTCCAACCGGGTCGCCCCGATCAGCTCGGCCTCGGTCTGGGTCAGGACTCCGTCCGCAACCGCGCGTGCGAGGACCAGATCCGGATGGCCCCACGGCGGGTGCGGCGGAGTGGAGCGGAAGCCCGGCGCGACCGGAGTCGGACCCGACAGCGCCTCGGCCAGCGCGTCGTAACCGGACCGGTAAGCCGCCCACCGCAGCCGCAGCATGATGCGCGGCCGGCGCAGGTCGACGGTCGACAACGCGGCCAGGAAGCCGCGCAACACCTCGGCGTGGACGTCGGCCGGATCACCGGCGAAGCGGTCCGACAGCGTGGCCGCGACGGAGGTCAACGCGGGCAGCGCGACCCCGACCGCGGCGACCGTCCACGTCGCTCCCTCGGTACGCGAGCGCAGCACCAGGTGCGCCCACACCGCGTCGCGCGTGGCCTGCGGACAGCGGCGGGCCAGCAGCCGGTCCCGAACCTCATCCAACGGCACATACCGGTTCGGCAGTCCCGGAAAGAGCCGGCCGTTCAGCGACACCGGATGCGGCCCGGTAACCAGCCAGGTAAAGGCGTCCCGCGCGATATCCAACGAGTTCGAAACAGCCTCGTCGCCGGCAGGACGAAAAACGGATTGTGCGGCCATGACGTGACTCCCATGGCGTCGATGCGAACAACAACGACGCCAGGAAGCCACGGGCGCTACTACGGAAATACTACGTCGTTACTAGATCACTACTAGAAAATTGCGGAGCGGGCTACTACGTCACTACTACGTCACCCTGTCGACCACCCCACTTCAAGATCGACAAAGGGTCTCGGTGAGCCGTGGAGGATGATCGCCTCTAGTAGCCTCTGAACTGCGGTTCTAGTAGTGACCTAGTAGTGACGTAGTAGCCACGAGCCCCGGTGTAACCACCCCTGCGGTGAGCCGCTCCAAGATCACCTTAGACTCACCTAAAAGATCTTGAAAAATTTGCCGATGCGTGGTCCAGAACAGCGCGTCGAGCCTCGCGCGCCCGCGTTACACCGGCTTTCACAACTGGCCGAGACAGTGTATTAGAGGCAGCGCACAACGCAGTGCTCGGTAACCGATCAGAAACGTGTGAACAAATCTGCCGAGAGCGTGTCCAAAAGCGGGTCGAAAAACGGAGTTCAGGGGTGTCAAACGCTCAGCACCCAACCCGCTGGAGGAGGCGCACGATGTCCCCGACGCACGACTCCGACTCGCCTGATGGCCACCCGCCGGAGCACAACCAGTCCGACCCCACCATCCCTATTCCGCTGCCGCCGACCCCGCGGACCGGGCGCCTGCGGACCCTGCGGCTCGCGTTGCGCCACCCGCGCCCGAGCCGCCCGAGCACCGTCTGGCCGTGCGCCCAAGACGAACCCCGAGAGGGCACCGGCCAGATCGCCAGCTGGCTGCTGACCGCGGTCGTCAAGATCGTCACCACCTACACCCAGCCCGGCCACCGCGTCCTCCTGCTCGCCCCCGCACCGTTCGCTCCCGCAGCGACCGCACGCATGTCAACGGGGGTGCACAATCGGACGGCGCCCGGCCCGTACGCCGGCCTGCTCGAAGCCGCTTGGACCGTGGTCCGACTCGGCCGCGGCATCCAGACCCAGACCGCCGGCCCGCCCCTCGACACCATCGACGGGGGCACCCAACGGCCCGCCGTCGACCCGAGGTCGGAGTCCGAGTCCGGACCGCGACCGCACCCGGTCGGTCCGGACTCCGACGACCACTCTGGGCCGTCTGTCGCCAGTCGTCCCGACCCGAACCGCACGCCGACCGCGCCGGGTCCGGACCGCTTCGACTTGGTCCTCACGGCGGCGGAACCGCGCACACTCGACTGGCTCCAGCCGACCGCCTGGGCCGCGCTCCTCACCCCGACCGGCACCCTCGCGGTCATCACGCACAGTGACCGCTCCCGAGGTCGGCTCGGTGACCCCGCCGGTCCGTTGGTGACCGCCGCGCACCATGCCGGACTGCGCTACCACGACCGCATCGCGCTGCTGCGCGTCCCGATCCGCAACAGCGAACTCGCCCTCGGCGCGACCGCCTCGTACGGCCCGTTTCGGCCACCGCAGGGGCCGGCGGCAACCGCCGTCCGGCACACCCAGGTGCACGACGACCTCTTCGTATTCACCGGCCGGCCCGCCACCACCACTGCCGCCCAGAGGGAGGAGAGCTCCGATGTCTGACCGTCCCAGCGGGCCATGGCCGCTCCCCCTACCGCCGGGGGAGGAGCCACCGGTGCCGCCGCCCTCGGTCTGGCCGACCGGCCAGCGCGAGCTGTCCGTGCAACTGCGCGAGGCCGGTTGCGTGTCCGGCACCGAGACCGATCCGCACCTGATCCCGCCTGCGGTCGCCGCCCACGCGATCGTCACCTACACCCACCCCGGCGAGCTCGTCTTGGACCCCGCCTGCGGGGCCGGCACCGTGTTGGTCGAGGCGCTCCGCGCGGGCCGGCACGCTCTCGGTCTCACCCCGCACCAGCGGTGGTGGGCGCTCGCTCGTGCCAACGTCACCGCCGCCAAGGCGGCAGGCGCATGGCGTGATGGGTCGGTCCTCGACGCCCATCCGAAGGTGCTTGTCGGCATCCGCGCCGCCGGCCTTGTCGGCCGGGTCGGACTTGTCCTGACCGCGCTGCGCACCCCGGCTGACGCTTCGACGAGCAGTCCGGACCGCGACCCGGACACCGAACTCGACACGGCGCTCGCGGACCTCGCCGCGACGATGTCCTACTGCGAACCGCTGCTGCGCTCCGGCGGGCATCTCGTCGTTGTCGCCCGGCCCCGGCGCCACCCGGACGGCGCGCTGGTGGACCTGCCCACCCGGCTCATCACCGCCGCCGCGTCCGCCGGTCTCGCGCCCGTCGAACGGTGCATCGCCCTGACAGCCGCGCTGCGTGGCAGCCGCCTTGTCACCCGCGCGTCGTTCTCTGAACGCAGGGCCGTCGCTCGCGCACAGGGCGCTCCGGTCGCGCTCACCGCGCACCATGAGGTGCTCGTCTTCCAACTCGAACACGACGCCGAACTCTCCGCCGCAGCCGGCACGGCATGGCCCGGCCACACGGTCCTCGTGCCGCGGCAGCGCACCCGCCGCAGCAACAACGGCATCGCCTACGACCCGGACGGGAGGCGAGCCGCATGACGACCCGCCTGTACTGCCGCGAGTGCGGCTGGCACCCCGTGTTCCGGCGCAAGCGCACCGCGCTGCGCGCTGCCGCCCGCCACGAGTGCGCCACCACACCGGTGGCCCACACCACGCCGCGGCGATGGTCCTGGTCCCGCCTGTGGACATACCTGTGCGGCGTCTCGCCAGCCGCCCAAGAGAACGTCACGACCGATGCGCCGGAGACCGACAGCGCCACCGAGTTCGTCGACGCCCACGGCAACCGCATTCAGTGGGCGGTGCTCGCCGCGCACCACGCCGAGACCACCCGCCGGGCCCGCCAGGCGATCGTCGAGATCGTCCGCGCCGGCTACCAGATCGGGCCCACGCCCTACGGCTATCGAGCCCTGCGCGTCCGCGTCACCAACCCGACCGGGCACAGCAAGCTGCGGGCCGTTCTGGTTCCGGACTGGCAGACCGCCGCAGTCGTCAAGCAGATCTTCGCCTGGCGCGTCGACCACGGCCTTGGCTTCGCCACCATCGCGTCGCGGCTCAATAGCAACCTGCGCCAGTACCCGCCGCCGGTCCAAGCCGGACGGTGGACCGCCAAGGCCGTTCGGCGCATCGTCACCAACGTCAAGTACACCGGCCGTCAGGTCTGGGCTCGCACCACTGCCGGTCGCCCCGTTCCGGTCGAGCAGTGGGTCACCTCCGCACCGCACGTGCACGAACCGCTAGTCGACGAACGCACCTTCTACCGCGCCCAACCCAGAGCCCACGACGACCCGCGCGGTGCGGCGGAACTGGACGACTCACCACCGAGCGCGGCATGACTGCCCGCTGGCAGGCGCACTCCATCGCCGCGGCGACGGAGGTCACCAGCACCTGTTGGCACGCGGTCTCGATCGCGACCGTGCTCTGTCCCGCCGGGGCATGGTTCGTCGAGTTCTCCGTCGTTGAGGACCTCCGGCGGGAGGCCAGTGTCGCTGGACGGGATTCGTGTCGAATGTCCCGGCTACGCCGGGCGGAGCAGGGTCAGAACGCGCTCAGCGGTCTGCGCCGGTGTCAACTCGGCGGTGTTCAGCCACGCGCCCTCGTCGGCGAGTTCGGTGCGCATCTGTGCATCGAGATGGCCGAACACATGCGCCACGCTCTTGCCACCACGCGTCCGATCGCGCTCGACGCTGACCGAGATTGGTGGAGCCAAGACGACAAGTGTCAACGGTCGCGGCGCCAGGCTGGCACGAAGCGTGTCAATGCTGTGTCGATCCGGCACCGCGCCGTCCATGATCACAGTGAAGTCGTTGTCGTGGAAGTTCGCGGCCAGAGCCGCCGCGTTGCGCAGACCAAGCTGGATCTGGTTCGGGTCACCCAAATCCAGGCCACTCACCACGAAGTGGTTCAGAACCACATCAATGTCCAGGTGCACGCCTCGCGCGAACCTGCGTGCCACGATCCGCGCCACCGTCGACTTACCCGCACCGACCGGGCCGGACAGCAGCACGATCGTGTTGAGTCGCCCGCTCAGTGGCCCGGCCGCGCTGCCGGCTGCTACCTCGGCGTCGGCCCGTACGCCACGTTCTCGCTGCGCGACGCCGGTCGGCACGACCAACCCGCAGCCGCAAGGGCACGCTGTCTCCGCAAGATCCGTCGTGGGTGTGGGCTCAGCAGGCTGACGGTTCACGACCGGCAGTATGCCGAAACCGATTCTGGCGACGCCGTTCATGGAGAGCCGTCAGCATCGCGGGCATCGTCAGTGATCGCCCGGCGGATCGACTTCGTCCTGCTCGTCGGCAAGCGAGACATCCTGCGGGGTGTCGATCCCGAACAGTTCGTTCGGCGTGCACCGCAGCGTCGTGCACAGCGCCTGCAAGGTCGCCACCTTCACCTGGACCGGCTGCTTCTTCATCAGGTCGGACACCGCCTGGAGGGACAACTCGAACCCGGCGCGTCGGATGAGGAGCTCGCGCAGTTCCGTCGCGGCCCAGACGTCGCGGGAGGCCATGACCTTCCGCAGCCGCCACTCGATCTGCACCTGCTGCCATCCCCGTACTCGTCGCTCCGAGGCGCTCCGCGCCATCACCAACCGACGCTCAGTGTCCCCGACTGGCCGCAGAAGCGGCCCGCCGCATGTCCCGGCGTGTTCAGCAGACGACCATCTAGACAAGCAACACTTGATACTTCTGCCTGACACTTGGCCTACTAAAGTGTTACTTTAGTTGGATGGCAGACCTAAGTACGGCTCAACAGAGAGGAGGTGCCTCGGCACCCATCACCTTCAACGCCATGCCGACGCGAAACCGTTCGCGGTCCGCGCCGGTAGCGATCTTCTGGACTCGCGTCGACGAGGTGATCCAGCACGAGTTCGGCAGGGCTCACGGTTCTGCCGAACGGCAAGAGTCCAGCACGGCCACGAGCGCCGGCCCCGCACAGGTGCACTCGGGGAGCAGAGGCCCGTTGGTCGTGACAGCTTCGGCGTTCCCAGCTCATTCAACGCACGTCATGGTGCGTGCCCGCATCGCCGCAAACCCACCTTCGCGCGGACCGGCGAGCGCAGGTGTCCACGGCTGGGAAGTGCCCGCTGTGTCGACGGTTTCCCTGTCGCCGACCAGCACGCCCGCGACCGTCCCCTGGCGAACAGGGACCTCGCGGAGCCGGGCGGGAGGTGCGCCATGCGCCACCCACACCACACCCCAGAACCAGGCGAGCCCGACGACCCGATCCCACTTCGGCCACCCACCGAGCCGTCGAGCGCTGCCCGTCGACGGCGGGCAGCGGACGACAGGTGGGAGGTCGAACGGATCGAGACCGCACCCATGACGCCCGAGCAATACGAGACCGCCGTGTCGACGCTCGCCACCTTGATCACGCAGTGGCTGCGCGACACCCGAGATCAGACCGACGACCAGGCGGCCTGAGCCCTTCACCAAACCGGCGGCCGTCCACCCGAACTTGAGATACCGCAAGGAGCTGACCATGTGGCGATCCGCAACCACGCGACGCACCAAGAAGGCTGCGATGAGCACGGCCGGCGGCGCCGTCCGCGTCTGTACCTACATCCGGTGCGCCACCGATGAACCTCACCCTCACTCGATCGATGCCCAAGCCGCCACCATCCGCGCCTTCATCGCGACCCGGCAGGGCTGGCACCTGATCGAACCCCTCGATGACACCGCGACCGTCGGCACCACTCAGACCGACTCGGCTCCGGCCATCGCGAACGCACCCGCGTGACGGGAGCGCACCCACCCATCCCAGGCGCGTGAGCGATCGCTACGCGCCGCTTCAGAACGTCAGAAACGGAAATGCTGCAAGGAGTTGAGCCATGGCGCGATCCGCAACCGCGCAGCGCACCAAGAAAGCCGCGATGACCACGCTGGGCGAGGACGTGCGGGTCGGCATCTACGTCCGTCGCTCAACCGATGACGAACACCAGCCCTACTCGATAGAGGCCCAAGACACCCGCCTGGCCGCCTACATCAACTCCCAACCCGGCTGGCGCCTGGTCAAACGGTTCCCCGACGACGCCTCGGGCGCCAGCATCGACAAGCGGCCCGGCCTGGCCAAGGCGATGGCCGCGGCCCGAGCCGGGCTGATCGACGTTCTGCTCGTCTACCGAGTCGACCGGTTCTCCCGCAACCTGCGCGACATGGTCACCCTGCTCGACGAGCTGGACCAGGCCGGCGTCGTGTTCCGCTCGGCCACCGAGCCGTTCGACACCTCCACCCCGATGGGGCGGATGCTGGTGCAGATGCTCGGCATGTTCGCCCAGTTCGAGCGCGACACCATCATCGACCGGGTCATCGCCGGGATGGAGCGCAAGGCCGCCAAGGGCAAGTGGAAGGGCGGACGCCGCCCCTTCGGCTACACCGTCAACAAGGAAACCCACCAACTCGTCCCGCACAAGGAAGAGTCCGCGATCGTCCGGCTGATCTTCGACCTCTACATTCACGACCGCCTCGGCGGCAAGGTCATCGCCCGCGTCCTCAACGACCGTGGACACCGCACCACCACCGGCGGCCGATGGTCGGCCTACCAAGTACTGCGCGTCCTAGCCAACCGCGTCTACATCGGCGAACTGAGCTTCCGCGACATCGTCACCACCGACTGCCACAAGGCAATCGTCGACCTGGACGACTTCGAGAAGGCCCAGCAGATCCTGGCCGCCCGCGGTGACGACTACAGCCACCGCGCCGCCAACGGCTCCGACTACCAACTCACCGGCAAGATGCGCTGCCCGAAGTGCAACAAGGCCATGATCGGTACCCGCGCCCACGGCAAGACCAAGATCTACCGCTACTACACCTGCTTCAACAGGTCTCGCTACGACACCGACAAGTGCGACGCCACCCGCATCAACGCTGACGCCATCGAACCCGCGGTGCTCGACGCGCTCAGCTGCTTCTACCGCGACCACTACCGCCTCATCGCCGACGCGGTCATCCGCGCCCAGGCTCAGCACCTCGCCGGAGAAGACAACCAGCGCGCCGAACTCGCCGCCGTCGAAGCCGAACTCACCAAGACCAACCAAGCCATCGACCGCTACCTCAACGCCTTCGAGAACGGAACCCTGGAGGAAGAAGACCTCGCCACTCGACTCGCCACGCTCAAGACCAAGACCAAGCAGCTCCGCACCCGCCGCGACGAGCTTTTCGACCAGCTCACCGACGTCCCGCAGCCACTCCCGAAGGAAGCGCTCGCCGAGGTCGCCGACCACATCGCCGAGATCATCGCCAGCGGCACCGACAAGCAGCGGAAGGCCCTCATCGAGAACCTCATCGCCGAGATCAAGATCACCGCGGCCGACCGCATCATCCCGATCTTCCGCATCCCCCAACCACGAGCGGAGGACGCCACCCTCAACACCGCAGAGGCCCCAACCGGGACGAAACCCCAGGTCAGGGCCTCCAAGGAAGGAGTTCGTGCAATGACTAATTTGGTGGAGCTAAGGGGACTCGAACCCCTGACCCCCTCACTGCCAGATGCGCAAGGCCTTCTGACCTGCGGTTTTGGTGAATCCGCAGGTCGGCTGGGGCAGTCTGGGGCAGTTGAACGGACTTCAGCGCGGTTGAGTGCGGTTCTGGACGGGGCTTTGCCCCAGCTGTGCCCCAGTGAAATTAGTGAGAGGACTGGCCGCATTCGTCTCGAACGGCTGTGCGGCTGCACGCGGCCCGGGGGGCTGAAGCCAGCCGAGTCGCACCAAGTCGAGCGGCACTGCGCAGCCGGAGCCTCGCAATGAGCAGGGGCGTCAGTCGCTTGGCAGGCCCAGCGAGTTTTTTAGGCGGAGTAGATGGGGTGGATCGCCGAGCAGGGCGGCGTCTTCGGCAGGCCAATGGCGCGACCAGCAACTGCCGTCAACGCGCAGGGCCCTAGGGCGTAACACGGCGTGGTTTGCTGGCGACTGTTCGTGCGAGTAGGGGCGTGCTGCGGGAGGGGGCTGCGTTCGACTTTGTGGAGAAGACGTCCAGCATGCACTCGGCAGAGCTGGACTTTTGTCCCCTAGCCCCGTCGTGCGTCGGTGAGATACCTCTTGAGTAACAAGACTTTGCGATCGGGCAAGGCCGGTCGGCGTGGAGGGCGCTTGATGAGGGAATCGTCCGAGGCGGGGCACAACACAGTCTTGCGCGCGCGGACCACTTACAAGTTGATCAGGCCGTTCGAAGCGATGGCCCTGCTGTTGCAGGCGACCAACTTGGCGACGTCGGCTATCAACGACCGGTACCGTCCTGCCGGCGTCCCCATCCTCCTCGCCCTGGCGGCCGGGCACCTGGTCCTGGCCGCGGTCGTCGTCCGCCACCGAGGTCCGCTGACCCGCGGGCACGCGTGGACGGGGGTTTGGATCGCCGAAATGTTTGTCATGCAGCTGGTCGTCGCGACCCTGCTGCTCCCCGGCGACTTCGCCGGATACGGCTATGGCGTCCAGGTGGGGAACTTCTCCTTGATCCCGCTAGCTGTCCTCGCGTTCTACCCGTGGGGAGGCTTCCGTAACCGACGGCGGCGATGGGTGATCGAAGCGGGCCTCATCGCGGCGATCATCATCCACCCTCTGCTGATCGTCGGGATCATGAACGCCTGGCAGCTGACTGGAGCCCAGGTCAAGAGCGTCGGGCAGTACGCGGTCTGGGCCGTGGTCTGGTACCTGGTAGGCAAAGGCCTTGCCAAGCTGTGCCGCATCGCCGTCGCCGTTCAGTCGGAAGCTCTGGTGCACAGCTACGAGGCAGCTCTGGGTGACCTGCACACGCACGTGGAGATCGCTGTTCGCAGCATCGCTGCCGGGGAGAACGCCGACGACGCCGCACAGAAGCTGCGTGACGTCGTCTACACCCGCAGGCGACAGCTGCTGCTCGAAGATCCGCAGGTCGGTGCCGTCGACATCTTCAAAAACGCAATCCGCCTGTTCGGCGAACGCCTCACCTTGCTCAGCTCGCCGCGCCTCGGCGGTCTCACCTTGCCGAACGACCGGGCGATGGTGCTCGAACGCGGCTTGGTCGACTTGTTGAAGAACGCCGTCGACCACGGCGGTGGCGCAGTCCGCCTCGGCTTCGACCTCAAGGACGAACTCATGGTTTTGACGGTCAGTGACACCGGACCCGGTCTGACGGCGGACGACTTCGCCGCGCCGGGTAGCACGATGCACCGCATCTCCGGCGAGGTCCGGCCGCTGGGCGGTTCGCTCGTTCTCGCGAACTCCGGTGACGCCGGGACGACGGTGCAGCTGACCCTGCCCTTGCGAGGAGACCGGTGAGCGACGTGCGGATCCTGATCGTCGAAGACCTCGGGGTCGCGGCTGACATGGCGGCCCAGACGCTCAAACAGGCCGGCCCGTACACAGTCGAAACCGCACACGCCCCGGGCCAGGCGATCGAGATTCTTGCCGCCGGCCGATTCGACGTGGTCGTCGCCGACATGCTGTTCCGCCCGGACTCCGACGAGTTCGAAACGCGTCGTCGGCGTGGCCTGGTCACCCTCGACGACGATCGGCTGCACCTGAGTGGCTTGGCCGTCCTTGACGCCGTATCCCAGCGTGGTGTCCGAACCCGACCGGTCCTGTGGAGCAGCGGAGAGGCCAACCGGCGACTGCACATGATCTTCGCGCACGAAGTCCTCGGCTGCCGGGTGCTGTGCTCGAAAGAAGCGATCGCGGACCTGCCGCACGCGGTCGCCTCGGCGATCTCGGGACAGGACTACATCCACCCCGTGCTGGAGATGTACCTGACACCAGGTTTCGCAAAACCCCTGCGCGAAACGCTTCTCGCCTCGTCGTCGCGGCTGCTCGTCTGGCGGGCGATGGCCCTCGGCCAGCACCAGCACAAGATGATCGCGAAGACGGCCGGCGTACAGCCGAACACCATCAAGAAACGCATGGACGAGATGCGCAAGGTACTGCTCGAGTTCGACCCCGGCTGCGTCGCAGACGGTTCACCCAGCGCAGAACTCATCCGGTACGCCAGCCAGAACTGGGAATTCTTCCTCGACGAAACCGTGCGGGCAAGGTTCCCGTGAACCCCGCGGACGGCCATTCGCCCCGAAGACCAGCGCCTGCCGACTTCTGGCTTTCCTATGGACTCTTGGTGGCTCTGGTCGTCGCCTGGGTGGCGTTGGCGTTCACTCTGCCGCGGGCCGTCCCCCGGACGCTCACAGTCGACATCACCTGTCGATCGGGCAACAGCGTGGTCGGGGTCTGGATCGAGGCTACGGCCGGCGGTTCCGGTTGGGCCTCAGCCGGCGTCCAGGGAACGGCGAAAGCCGCGCGGTACACGTTCTCGCACGGTTTCGGCGGTGACTACCAGGTGAGAGCCGGATGCGGGGGAACCGCGGACAACTGGGCCGTGCGCACCGCATCCGACACCCGGGGCGACCTTTACCGAAGGCTCGACTGCGACGACACCAGGTACCTGCCGCCGGACCCCGCCGTCTGCACCGACGTCCCGGCGGGCTGACCAGCCCCGGGTACCTATGTCCCCTGGTGCCGCTACCCCGCGACTGGAAATATCGAATCTGCGCTCCCGGCACGTCGGATCCGCGAATCCACGTATTTCGTCGAAAGGTTCCCACGTCATGAAATCGAAGATTTCCGGCATTGTGCTCGCGACTTTGGCTGGTGCGGCTCTTTTCGTCGCGCCATCGGTCGAGGCTTCCGCTTCGACGCAGTCCGTCGGCTGCTACGGGGACTACTGTTCCGGCCAGGACCCGATGGCCATGAACTGCGCGGCGGACGCCTACACTGTCGCCTCCGCCGGTGTTTACGGCACCTACGGGCAGCAATACGTCGAAATCCGCTGGTCGCCCACATGCAAGACCAACTGGGCCCGAGCCAATTTTCCCACCGGGAACATCAAAGCCGTTCAGGAAACCGGATATACCGCCGGGTACGGCGACTCGAATGGCTCGGTCTCCTGGTCTCGGATGATCTATTCGCCGGTCCTGCGCGTCAAAGCGGTCATCTGGGGCGCCTGGGGCGTGACGGAAACAGCCTACGTCTGAGCCGGATCGGCACCACGAATCATGAGGGGGAAACATGGACCAAAAGGTTCTCAACGCTCAACAGTGGGTCAACGCCACCTACCACGCGGTGCCCGGATACCAGCCGTGCACGGAAAACGGGGTCACCGGGTGGGCGACGATGTTCTCGCTCACCCACGCCCTGCAGCACGAACTGGGCATAACCACGTTGTCGACCAACTTCGGCCCCACCACCTTGTCGTTGTTGCAGCAGCGTGGCGACGTCCGGCCGGGCTACGGAAACTCCAACATCATCCGGATTCTCCAGCACGGTCTGTTCTGCAAAGGCTACTGGGGTGGCGACACACTCGGCGTCTACGACAGCAGCACCCTCAATGCAGTCAGCGACCTCAAGGGTGACGCCGGCCTGGATCCCTCCAACAGTTTCACCCAGCCGAAGGTCTTCAAAGCCATCCTAACGATGGACGCCTACGTCCTGCTACCTGGAGGCAGCCAAGAAGTCCGGGACATCCAGCAGTGGCTAAACCGCCGCTACTGGACCAAGGCGTCCTCTTTCATCATCCCCAGCGAGGGGTTCTACTCCCGCGACGTTCAGACAGCCCTGATGAGGGCACTCCAGTACGAGTTCGGCGTGCCCGAAGACCAGGCGACCGGGAACTTCGGCCCAACGACCCAGAACGGGCTGCGGGCACACCAGCTCTCCTCCGGCTCGACGGGCGTTTTCGTCCAACTCTTCAGCGCGGCCTGCGTGTTCAACGGGGCGGTTCCCAGCGGCGACGGGCCGGTGCGCACTGCGTTCAAGGCCACGTTCGACACCCTGCTCGGCGACTACGTCCGCGCGTTCCAGAGCTTCTCCGCGCTGGCCGTCACCGGCCGCGGCGACTACCAGACGTGGGCACAGCTGCTGATCTCCTGCGGCGACCCCGATCGGCCGGTCGCGGCGTGCGACACCCGTTTCCACATCACGCCGTCCCGGGCACAGGCCATGCGGGCGGCGGGGTACGCGACCGTCGGCCGCTACCTCGACGAAGATCCGGACAGCACCCTGGATAAGGAGATCCAGCCGGGCGAGCTCGACGTCATCTTCGACGGCGGTCTGCGCGTCGTCCCGATCTCGCAATACGGCGCCCGTGACCTCGGCGACTTCACCTACAGCCAGGGCTTTCAGCACGCGCAACGCGCGCACGACCGCGCCGCCGGCTATGGGTTCAACCCCGGCGTCGTCATCTACTTCGCGGTCGACTACGACGCCATGGACGAGGAGATCACCAGCAACATCGTGCCCTACTTTCACGGTGTGCAGGCGGGACTGGCGAGCAAGGGGAAGCGGTATATCGCCGGGGTCTACGGATCACGCAACGTATGTTCTCGCGTGACCGACGAAGCGTACGCCGCATACTCGTTCGTTTCGGGTATGTCGTGGGGATTCTCCGGCAACCTCGGCTTCCCGATGCCGGCGAACTGGTCGTTCACCCAGATCAAGGAGTTCCAGTTCTCGGCGGGCGGCGACGTCTTCGACCTGGACCGCGACGCGCAGCGCCCCGGCGCCGACGGCGGCGCCGGCCGGAGCGACGTCGGCGGGGCGATGTCCCCTGTCGAGTGGTACCTGCGCTACATCGATCAGTTGTACGCCACCGCGCAGGCGTACGGCAGCAGCGACCCGAGCTTGCGGGTCATGGAGTTTCTCCGGTTCCCGACGTACGTCGACACCTACAACCAGGGCTGGAAGGTGCTGATCGGTGACGTTGACCGCGCGTGGATCGACTACGCCCAGCAGCACGGGCCGCAGCGGATGACGACCTTCCGAGATCCGTTCTACGGGATCGCGGTCGACGTCGACCACTTCGGCGCGGCGGCCAACTCGATCTACCTCAAGGATGCCGGCGGCGCCGATTCCGTGACGCGAGGGGACTTCGGCGGCTGGGGCGGCGACCTCTGCACGTTTTACCGCGAGTGGCAGTCCAGCGATCCCCGCTACTCGTCCGGGGAGGCGTTCTGCCGGGACCGGCTCGCAAAGATCACCGTCCCGTCGACGTTCGCCTTGGACGACTTGATCGATGACGTCGACGGATACCTGATTGGCATGGCCGTCCGCGGCGGCACACCAATCAACCAGGCCATGCGCGCCCACTACGGCGGCGGGCACCTGACAAGATTCGGCAGCTTCTTCAGCAGGCGCCACAACGGCCGGATCGCCGACGTCGAATCAGCGGCTCGATCGCTACTGCTGGCCGACAGCGATCTCGTCGTCGCCGGTTTCCGCGCCGGTCTGATCGGGTTGAGCTGCCCGCAACCGTCGGACATTCCCCGCGACGACCTGGACTCCTTCATCAGCGGCTACGCGAAACTCATCAGCGGACTGGCGGGGTGAACACGATGAACAGATCCGTGAACAGAAGACGGTTCCTGGCCGGGCTCGCCGTCGCCGGCGGCAGCGCCCTCATCCGGCCGGCGGGGTTCGCCGCCGCGCAGCCCACGCAGGCCGGAAGCTGGAACGCGCCGGTTTCCCGCAACGGCTGGCCGGTTGTCCCGCCGGGTGCGGTGCGCCGACGCCGGATCGAGGGCTCGATGGCCGACGTCGAGCTGCTCGACGGGGACGCCACGGATCTCCTCGTCCACGTCGCGCGGCGATTCCACTACGAGGTCCGTCCTCTGACCCCGGGTGACGTCACCGGTTATCGCGCCGATCGGGGTGGCGTCACGCCGCTGGAGTCGGACTACCTGTCGGGTACTGCGATAGCGCTGCACCCTCAGCACTACCCGCTGGGAGTTTCGGGCGGGTTTCTCCCGGCCGAGGTCGCGGTCATCCGGGACATCCTCGCCGAGTGCGGCGGTGCGGTCCGCTGGGGCGGCGACGATCCCCGGACCCCAAAGGAGAGCCACTTCGCGCTGGACAGCCCGCCGCGCGACCCGGTCGTGGGCCGGGCTGCCGGGATGGTCCGTGCGTGGCGGACGGCGCCCGGACAAGGCGCCGGGACGTCGCCGGACCCGTTCGACGCGGCCCGGCGGGGCCGTGCGTGTGCGCTCGAGAGTCGGCAACGGCACAGCAGATGAACTTCCGGATCACCGCACACCAAGCTGGAGGAGGACACATGAAGGGCTCGAAACTCCTGGTCACGAGGATGCTGATCGGCGCACTGATGCTCGCCGGGCTGTCCGTGGTCGGCCCGCAGACTGCCCAGGCGGCATCCTGTTACGGACCGTCGTGCGCTGGGCAGAGCGCGTCGGCGACCGGGTGCAGCCAGGGCGCTCGGTACCTGGGTACCTGGCGGGCGTGGGGCACGAACGGCGATGTCGCGGCCTACGTCGAGGTGTACCACTCCGACGCCTGCGGTTCTGCCTGGCTGCTGGTCGCCGTGCCGTTCAACGCCTACCTCGGCACCGTGAGCACGATCTGGAACCCCGGGAAGGCCTCGCAGCCGGCGCGGCCCGGCGCCGGTGCCTGGGCGCCGTCCCCGATGGTTGACGACCGCCCGGGCGTGCAGACCTGCTTCGGTACTCAGGTGTACCGGTACGGCGCCTGGTTCCAGTGGCAGCAGCACGCCTGTTACTAAGGCGTCCCACGCTTCAGCGTCGTCAACCGCCAGGACACTTCCGGGCGATCGGTCAGGCGGTACCGCTCTTCGGGGTGGTGTATGGGCGAGAACTTCGACCCGATACCCGCAGATGAGCGGCGCTTCGGTCACATCTACTTCCATGTCCGGCCGGCGATGCCCTGGGTGACTCGTGTGACCGAGGTGCTCGCGCCGGCCCACCTCGCGCAATGGGTACGCGAACACCTGCCCGGCCGCGCAGCGTACTCGAGAACGTTGGAGGAGATGCACGACCGGCAGGTGCCGCATGCCGACGGGCTCATGGTCACGTCCGTCTTGATGTCCGAAAAGGTCCGAAGACGCCGAGGTCTCCGCCCAAGCATCTCCTGCTGGAGGATGACGGTGGTCTCCGCGTCACCAGTTGTCAGGGCACTCGTGACTCGTCGGAGACCGCGCAGGCGTGCTTCTCTCCGCGCTACCACCTCGAACTCGCCAACCAGCTCGTCAGCATGGCAGCGGCACTGCTGAAAACCCATGCTGGCTACGTCGGAGCCTGGGACGTAGGCGTGCACGTCACCGGGCTTGAGGGCTGCCCGTCGACCGTGGCCATGCAGGCTGACTTCCGGGTCTCCGGCACCGCGTTCCAGGCCCCATCTGCACCAGCGTGATCGAAGCTAGCGCCGAGGAGATGCTCGAGCGAACATCCGCCGTCGCCGAACGGCTCTACAGCCGCTTCACTCGTGGACTCGGCCTCGATAACTCTTCTTCCCTTACGCCGAGTTCGGAGACATCGGGCGCAAGCCGGCCCGTTAACCGGAGGGTTCTTGGTTCGAGTCCAAGCGGGGGAGCAAAGCCCAGGTCAACGACCTGGGCTTTTTGCTACCCCTGAGTAGGGGCGATTTAGTGTCTATCTTGACGATCGCCCAAACATGCCCGCCCGCCGCGGCGTCGCTGCCCGGCCAGCCGGTCTCCGACAGATGGCGGGCTTCGGCTGCGCGCGGCGGCAAGTCGGGCTGCCCACTGCTTGCCCCGGCACCGTCCGCTGACCCCAGCGGCGCGGTGACGGCGCGTCGGCTGCACTGTCCGGCTGCCGGCCCGCATTCAGATTCTGCGCGGCCTCTCGGCGCCGGCGAAGGCGAAGGTGTGGGCTCGAGCCTCTTCGGGGGCATGTGCAGCATCCTCACGAGGCCACAACCCTCTTGAGCTGCGGCTTCCACCACCGTCTGGATCGCTCGGCGCCGTCGCCAGGGTAGTGATCCCCGATGATCTTGCACGATTCGAGCGCCCAGGGGTGGCGCAGGTTGGGGCCTTCGGTAGGACAACCAAAGGATGGGAACGGGCCTGACCAGGGGCTTTACCTCGGCACGTTGGCGGTCGAAGCAAGCTTCGAGCTTCCGGACCTCGGTGGAGGCCGATCATGAGCGCCAACTCGCAGGCGGCTGCTCGGTTCGTCACGGTCACGATGGGCCTGGTCGTCGGGCTCACCTTCCTGTTCGGGTTCGGGAACGTGTTTAACCTGGCGTTGAAGCTGCAGGTACCGGTGTTCGTGGCGCCCCCGTCGCGCCGGCCGTTGACCTGACTGTGCTTGGGCTGCTGGTCGGTACGCGGCATCTGGCCTGTCCCGAGCAAGCGGCGACGTGTTGCGGCCAGCACGCCGCCTGCTGATAGCGGCGAGCGTGGTAACCCTGTTGTTGAACGTTGCCGACTCGGTATTCGCTGGTCAGTGGGGTAAGGCTGCGTTCGACTCGGTCGGCCCACTCCTGCTGATCGGGTGGGCCGAGGTGGGGGTGCGCCACGAGGCGTTGTTTGACCGAGTGGAGGTGGAAGGACTCCATCCGCTGCCTGTCGTAGCAGGTGGCGTGAAGCTGGGGGCAGTCTGAGCCTGGAGGTGCGGGTGAGGGCGGCAAGCAGCCCCGACAAAGCCGGGACGGGCCGGTACTGCCAGACGGTCCGGGTCCGGCGAGCGAGACGGAAAGGTATACGTGCAGGAACCAGCGAGTAACGCCTCTCAAGCGGCCCACCAGCTCAAATCTGGCGGATATGGGCTGGCTTGCGGTGCGCACCCCGGGTGCTGCCTGGGGAACTCCCGACCCGGTCTACCTATGATCGGAGGGAGGCTGCGGGGAAGGTCTACGGCGTACCCGCGGCGATGCCGCAGGGGCAGGAGCTGGGTGCCTATTCCGTCGATCGGTCAGGCAGTGAACGTGGGAACCACCGCGTGTCGCTCCCGGACCCGGCCGGCCAGGTCGGGACCGGGATAGGCGCATCGTCCGCCGAAGGCGCGTGGTGGGGCGGAGGCTCCGTAGTAGTCCGAGGACGGGAAAGCCGTCTGCATGGCGAAGGGGGCCAGCAAGCCAGCAGTACGGATGCTGGAATGCCAGGAGGTCGTTGGTGAACACCGACGCGCTGGAGGCCGCGTTCTTCGACGCGGAACGCCGGGTACTGGAGATCCAGGCCAAGCTGCACCGTTGGGCGGTCGATGATCCTCATCGCCGGTTCGACGATCTGTACAACCTCGTGGCCGATCCCGCGTTCCTTCTGGTGGCGTGGTTTCGGGTGCGGAGCAACAAGGGCGCCAGGACCGCTGGTGTGGACGGGATGACCGCCCACGCTGTGCGATTGTGGCAGCAGGATTGCGTTCTGCTGGAACAGGTACGCGCCGAGTTGAAGGCGCGTGAGTTCCGTCCGATGCCCGTGCGGGCGGTGGATATCCCGAAGACGAAAGGGAAAGTTCGTCGGCTGGGGATTCCGACCGTGCGGGACAGGGTCGTGCAAGCGGTCCTGAAGCTGGTGCTGGAGCCGATCTTCGAGGCGGACTTTCGCTCGTGTTCCTACGGGTTCCGCCCGAATCGTCGTGCTCAGGACGCGGTGACCGAGACGTGGCATCTGGCGTCCAACTCGTATGAGTGGATTGTCGAGGGTGACATCGAGGCATGTTTCGATCGGATCGACCACACGGCCCTGATGGACCGGGTGCGTCACCGGATCGCGGACAAACGCGTCCTGTCCCTGATCAAGGCGTTCCTGAAAGCCGGGATCCTCGGCAAGGATGGCCAGATCTGGAGCGGCGACACCGGCACTCCGCAGGGCGGCATCCTCTCGCCGCTGCTGGCCAATGTGGCGCTGTCGGTGCTGGACGAGCATTTCGACCAGTACACGATCAGCACCGTGGAGCGAGCGAAACGGCGTCGGCACGGACTCGCCAATTACCGGCTTGTCCGGTACGCGGACGACTTCGTGATCATGGTGTCCGGCAACCGGGCACAGGCCGAAGCGCTCCTTCCTGAGGTGGCGGAGGTGCTCGCGCCGATGGGTCTACGGCTGTCGGCCGAGAAGACGATGATCACCCACATCGACGAGGGGCTGGACTTCCTCGGATGGCGCATCCGGCGTCACCGCAAGAGGGGGACAGTCGCGCGCTACGTCTACACCTATCCGTCGAAGAAAGCGCTCCGCGCGATCATGACGAAGGTGAAGGTGGCGTGCTTGCAGAACGTGAACGAATCGCTGGCAGACCTGCTGCACCGGCTGAATCCGATGCTGCGGGGCTGGACGGCCTACTTCCGGCCCGGAGTGTCCAATGTGACCTTCGAGTACCTGCGTTCCTATGTTTGGCGCCGGGTAATGCGATGGATCCGCAAGAAACACCGCCGGATTAACTGGGAGAAGCTGCGACGCCGCTACTGCACCGTGTCCAACGACCGGTGGTGGCCCGCAGACGGCGACGTGATCCTGTTCAACCCAGCGTCGGTGAGCACTACCCGTTACCGATACCGGGGAACGAAGATCCCGTCGCCGTGGCCCGCCGGGGCGTGAGATCGCATCGTCACGCGCGGTTTGTGGAGCGCCGGATGCGTTGAGAGGCGCATGTCCGGTGCGGGAGGCGGCTCGGGGAAACGGACTGGCCGTGAGGCCAGCACCGCGCCCCGAGTCGACCTCACCCGGGCCTCGTTCGCGGCCTGAGCGTGGCGAGTGCCGAGGTAGGTTCGGGACAGCCGCCCCGGCTCTTGTCCGCGGACCCGATCGTTGGCGGCCCGGAGCAGGTCGCAGCCGACCCGGCAGGCGTGCAGAGCGATAGGCAGGCCGGAGCAGTGATCCGAAGGTCTGATGGGCTCGACGAGGAGCTCGTGGAGCGAGCGCGGCAGGCGGACGCTGCACACTGGCGCCACCACCGTCGTCCCATCTCCGCTGAGACGTTGCGGAAGCAGCTTTGGGTCGGGGCGACGACGTCAAGGAATCTCGTGGCGGTGGTGCGACCTGAGAATGCACCGGCAAGGCGATTGGCCATCCGCGATCTCAACGACACGGAGGACCCGGTGGTTCGTGACGCTCTGCGGGACGACGGTGGCGACTCCCGGCGGGTGGTCGAGGTCTGACGCGCTGAGGTGCGTGGACGGATGATCGGTCACCGGCAGAGGCTTCGCCCCGTGCGCGACGTTAACGCCAGGGAGCGGATTGACCCAGCATATGGTCACCCGCGCCCCGGTGACCTAGGTGTGCTGCTGCTTCTGGTCGTTGACACCCTGGGATGGGGGTTGGGTCTTCTGTAGCAGCCTCTCATACGGGGTCTGGCCGTCCAGGCCGCCGTGCGGGCGGTGGTAGTTGTAGTAGTCCTCCCATTCCTTGAGCTTGTCGTTGAAGGCGCCGATGTCGCCGAGGACGACACCGTCGAGCAGCCGATAGAACTCCTCGGCGTCGATGCGGTGCGAACGCTCGACCTTCCCGTTGAGCCGCGGCGTGGCGGGCCTGATGTAGACGTGCCCGATGCCTTGGTCGAGCAGATGCCAGTGGAACGCGGACTGGAATTCCGCACCGTTGTCAGTCTGGATCTTCTCGACCTGGAACGGCAGCCGGGACAGCACGTAGTCCAAGAACTGGATCGCGGTCTTCTGATCGGAGCGGGGATAGATCCGCAGGATCCGCAGGCGAGTGCAGTCGTCGATGGCGGTGTACTGGTAGTACCGCTTCTTCCGGCCGGCGTCGGTGGTGATCGGTTCGACGAACTTGACGTCGATCTGCAACTGGTGGCCGGGGCGCTGCTTCTCATACCGCTTCCACCGCTGCTGGTGGCGTTTGTAGCGCTGAGACGCCGGCAGCCGGCTCATGCCCAGGCGTTTGAGGATGCGGTAGATCGTGGAGTGGCCGATCTCCTGGTCGTGATAGCGGCGCAGGTACATCTCGATCTTCAGCGGGCCGAAGTGGTAGTGCTGGCGCAGGTGGATGATCTTCTCGACCACCTCGGGAGGAGTGATCGTCGGGCAGTGCAGCGGGGCGCTCGAGCGGTCCTTCAGCCCGTCGATGCCCTCGTCCTCGTAGCGGCGTTTCCACCGGTAGAACACGGTCCGGCTGATGCCGTAGTAGCGGCAGGTCGCCGCGACGTTGCCGCTGACTTCTTCGGCGTGACGAAGGACGGCCAGGCGCCGGTTTGCACGCCTGACCAGGTCCTTCTCACTCCATACTCGCTCAGCCATGGGCCTCCCTTGATCAGGAGCCCAGACTGTCAACAACCTCTGTCAGTTTTAGAGCCAAAGTCCCCAACGGGCGAACGGGCTCGCTCCGGCTGGGTCTGCGATGAACGAGCCGCGATGGAAGTCCTCGACTGCACGATCCGGGTAGCCCGCCTCTTCCATGGCAGTGGCAACGCAGGCGCGAAGGCGATCGACGCACAAGTCGACCAGATCCAGTATTTTGCTCGCGGCTTCGACCATGCTGCCGAGGTACGCCTTATCGAGGAGCAGGCATGACTCGCACAGGACGGCCTTGGCGTCCGGTCCACGACCATGGAGGAACTCGGAGACGGCGCCGTAGAGCACACCGGGACGAAGTGACCGCCCGGCGGCTGACGCACTCCGAAGGTCATGGGGCTTGGCGGACTCCACGTGGAAGAACGTGCGGCCGGACCAGAGTCTGGTGTAGTACTCGACGTTCGACTCCCCGGAGCGCCGCCGGTCGCCGGAGTTGTGGGCGAGGTTGAGTGCCCAGCGCTCGAGTTGGGACCTCGCGATTTGCGCGGCGCCGATCAGCTGGCCCGATGCCAGCAATCTGATGGCGGAGACCAGGCTGTCGATTCCCCAGTGCAGATGGTCCAGCCACGGCGCTGCCTCCGCGCGGGCCATCCAGACGTCCCGGGAACGCAGCCTTCGCAGTCCGGACTCCAGGACGAAAAGCTGGTTGAGGATGATCCTCGAGCGGGCGGTGACTTCCGGGGCGATCAGCCCCACCCGGTCCATCCTCTGGTTGTGCCGGGAGATCAAGGCGGCGGCGAGCGAGTCACGACCGCGCCGGGCGGCCTGTTCGTAGTCCGGCAACTCGTCGCCCACTGAGCGGCCGTAATGTTCGGCGCGATTTCCTTGCTTGAGGGCCCGAGGTGAGCCCTGTCTGGTCGTGGCGGCCTGCCTGAGCCGTCGGTTTCGAGTGGACTTGCCCATGGAGCCTCCGGCGGTTCGCTCGCCGGGATGTGATCGCGAATGAGGTTGGCTGTGTTACAGCGCGATACTTGGCACCGACGCCCGGAGGTCACCGCGGCGGCTGCGAACAGTCCACAGGCGATCCTGCGGTCCGGTCGTGCTCGCACCTGAAGTGCGACGACCATCTGTTCGGGGGGCTACTGGGGCGTCGAGATTCCCGCCTGCGCCAGCCTGCCACGGTCAGAGACCACAGCCGATTCCTCGAACCGCAGGCTGAGTTGGGTGCCCCGTTTAGTTTCGCGGCGAGGTGCTGTCCGGACCATTGACTCGCGGCGGCGAGTACGGCGGAAGCCGATTACACGGACTCGGCCTTGACCCGAGGTGCGACGCCTGTCGAGTTGTCACGATATCGAGCCATTTTCACGGTCCCGTTGTACTGCTTGGCGATTTCGTCGGGTCACCAGGCCCGATAAGCGGCGGCGGTGAGCAGGGGTCGAGGGAGTCGCTCGCTGGGTCCGTTCGGTGATCAGAAGCCTGAATGCTCGCGATGAACGGATCGAATCCGACGAGAACGAGGCCCAGCACCGACTGGACAGGCCCAGCGTCCAACCCCGATGGGGTTGCGCGGCAACCGTCGAGGCGACCAGTGGCCGCGGTCAGAGTAGGGAGGGGCACTGTCGGAGCGGCGTTCGAGTCGGTCCTCGTCTGCCCCTGGCTGGAGGTTCAGTGGTGTCGCTCAAACCTCAGCCGATCAGATGATCAAAAAGGGATCGAGCAACGCTGCCGGCGTCTATCGAGGTGATGACTTGCCGGTCAGGCAGGTCGAGCCCACGTGACGAGGCTGGACAGAAACTGGACAAACTTCCCGTACGCACGTCCGGCGCTGAACGCGCAGCTTAGAAGAATCGTACAATCGTTCGAGAGTGGCCAAGTTCTGGCCAGCGTCGCGTCGTCCAGCGGTTTACGCAGGTAGACGAGCTGATCGCCGATCAGCGATGGGCACGTGTCGACTGTGCCAAACGGTGTGGGGGCAAGCCTCAAAACAACTAAGTGTAGCTAAATAATCACTTTTCGTGATTATTTATAACGAAACAGACTCGCGAGCACGTTGGCCCGGTCGGGTGATGTAACTATGCAGCCCGCCCGCCGATGTATGTACCGTGTACGTACACCGCAGTCGAGTGTTGAAGGGAGGGGCTTGATGTCAACCGAGGAATCCGCCCAGCGAGCACCACGTGAGGGCAGGCTGAACCTGCGTGCCAGTAGCCGGCAGGAGACACTGTTGCGTCAGGCTGCCGCAGCGACCGACCGTTCGGTCACGGACTTCGTTCTCGACTCCGCCGTGACGCAGGCAGAGCGGGTTCTGGCGGATCGTCGCTGGTTCGTTCTGGACGACGAGCGCTGGCAAGAGTTTGAGCGTCTGCTGGATGTGCCGGTGCACGAGACGCCGAAGCTGTCCAAGCTGTTCCGTCAGCCATCTCCCTTCTCGGGTTCCGATGGCCAGTCGTGATGAAGGGGAGGACGACCACGTCGAGGTCGTCCTCCCGCCACGGAAGTTGGAGCGCCGGGATAATGCCAACGCTCAGAACTTCCAGAGCGGCGCCGACGAGCTCGACGATTGGTTGGCGAAGTTCGCGTGGGCTAACCAAAAGGCCAACAATGCAGTGACCTATGTCTCGGTGACGAACAAGGGTCGTGTGGTTGGATATTACGCGATTGTCGTTGCTGGAGTTAGTAAGCAGAATGTTCCGGGGCAAGTTTCCGGGAAAAACCCTCCGACAGACGTCTCGTGCATTCTGCTGGCGCGTCTCGCTGTTGACTGGGAGTATCAAGGCAGAGGTATCGGTCAGGCTCTTTTTGCCGATGCGATGAAGAAAACTTTTCAGTTATCTCGGGTTGTTGGTGTGCGCGCAATGCTCATTCATGCGCGAGATGAACAAGCTAGGGATTTCTACCTCAAGCACGCCGACCTTGTGCAGTCCCCCACTGATCCTTTGCACTTGATGATTTCCATGCATGTGATCGAAGCGGCGCTGGATGAAGCTGGCATAGTTGTGCCGGATGGTTCTCCGCCTGAGGCTGCGCAGGACGACGAGGACAATATAGACGATGACGACGAGGGTGACGCAGCTGTCGGGCCACTCAAGTCGGCCTAGCCTCATTCAAGACGGCTCGCGCCTGAAGTCCCCAGGATTTGGCGGTAAGTGCAGCAAGGTTCGACGGGTTGGTCGACTTAGCGGCAAGGTCAGCCGGCTGCCAGAGTAGATATTCAACTTCATCTGTGAACGTAGAGATCGCCCCTTCAAGTTGTTGTCGAGCAGAATCAAAGTCGCGGATGCGCAGCAACGCCGAAATTCTATTTATTAATATTAGCTCTGCTGGCAGATTCTCCTCGGGATGAACGCGGTCGATGACGGATAAAGCTTCTGTAGGGTCTGTTGTAATGAGGCAAAATCCGAGCATGGAGCGGACATTGTTGAGTCCCGGGTATAGTCGAAGGACTGCCCGTAGAGTCGCTACGGCCTCGGCTGCAAATCCACGCTGTAGCAAGAAGATCACTTGATGCTCGAGCTGGTCGTGTGTGATGTCACGTACGGACGTCTCGTGATCCAGGGCGAAGGAGGCTCTGGATACGATCGCTTCAACGACTAGGCCGGTGTGGGAAGGGCGCTGCAATAGAGTTGAAGCGGTTAGGCCAGCCTCGGCTGCTGTGGCTTCGGGATTGCTGGAGAACCTGAGTTCCCAGTAAAGCGAAGTGCGATGCCATGTGCTGTAGTGAGTCTGAGAAAATCTGTCTACGGTCCAAAGAATAGCCTCGTGCCCGCCGCGAATGTTTAGATCTTCCTCGGTTAGAGGGTCGTGAGGGTCTGCGTGAAGTTGCCAAGCGACAATGTCGCGGATGCATGCGGTTTGAAGCCATTCGTCGATCTTTGCAGAGAACTGGCCGCGCCACAGGGATGGGATCACGCTCAGGAGTTCGTCGTTGGGGGAAATGTGCTCTGACGTGGGAGAATCTATGCATGAAACGGCCAGGTCGAGCCAGTCTTGAACCGCGGGGACTGGGCTCGATGGCAAGGCTGATTCATTGAAGCGAAAGTGTGCGATCACGAATGATGTGATCATGAGCCGCAGTTTGCGTGCGAGACCCACTCGCACCAGTGCGTCGGGTGGTAGGCCCAGCTCTCCGATGTGCGCAAGCGCCTTGGTGATGCGCACCATCCGACGAGGGGGGCTCTTAAACGTCCAAGGTGGCTCGGTGATCTCGTCGACAACCGTGCGCATCAATGCGGCCATCGGCCACTCAGCGCTAGGAAAGGTGTCGGATCCATCAACTTTTAGTAGCGTCTTGGAGACGTCGTAAATCTGCGCCTCGAAGCGCGCCTTCCTGTCGGCCTCGAATCGTGCTGCCACAACCTCACACCTGCACGGCGAACCGTTCGGCGGGCTGAGCGTGTGACCGCTAGCGCTGCAGGCATCGGCGAAGTAGCGTGCACCATCTGCTGCCAGTTCCTCGTCCAAGCTGCCTCCTTGGGTGGCGTCGTCCGCTGCTCTGCACGGCCTGCTGTATGTGAAGATATCCTCGCTAGCTGCCTTGATGTTACCCTCGTTTCGCATCGGTTCCGACACTGCGCTAAACGAGTGAAAAGTGTTTCGTTGCGATAACGGTCAACCACGTGACAAAAAGAGGACATTAGTCCGTAGATGATCACACCTTCTTGGTTGTGACTACTGTGCGGACCTGGTGTTTTGCTTTTCTGCAACGACTGTGTGGCCCTGTCGGGACGTCTGGTTGGATGGTTGAGACGGACGCCGAGGACCGTGTCACCTCTTCGTCTCATGTTCCCTTCCAAATGGTTCGCCGGGTGTCTCTGGAGGGGCTGCCGCTGGTCGCAGCAGTGTTCGCAGCCGAACACATATGCGCGTCCAGATGAGTGAGATCGACAAAAGTCGTGGTCACGGCCTCAGCGGTCGGAGACACTCGCATCGTGAACACCGACGACGAGATCACCATCGAGACGGTGCCTCACGCAGATCCGAAGACGATCGAAGCGACGGTCGACCTCGGCGATCTCTCCCGTGACACCCTGGGGCTGTTGCCGCGCGCGGTGTACGCGGATGCGGCAGCCAAAGGTTGCCTCCTTGCAGCTCGGCACCGATCCAGCGGCCGCGTCGTCGGGTATGTGCTGTTCCGGTTGCCGCGGGACGAAGTGGTGTTGACCCACGTGTGCGTTGACGAGGCATTCCGTCGGGCTGGCATCGCCAAGCTCATGGTCGATGAGGTGAGCCGACGGCACGACCAACGCCAAGGGCTCCGGGCGAAGTGCCGCGACGACTACGACATCGCGGCGACCTGGCGTGCGCTGGGTTTCACGAAACAGGCGCGGACAGTCGGGCGTGGCAAGGACGCTGCAGCGATGACCGTGTGGTGGCGCGATCACGGTCACCCTAAGTTGTTCACGCTGCCGCTCGTCGAGCCTGCCATCGTCACCGCGGCGATCGATACCAACATCTTGATGGACCTCCGCATCCGCAATGGGCATGGCAGCGCGAAGCGCTCACTGGTTCTCAATGCGCCGGACTTGCAGGATCGCGTAGAGCTTGTGGTGCCATTCGGGCTGGAACGTGACCTCGAACGTCAGCCCGAGCAGCACCGCGCTCGGCTGCTCAGCGAGGCTCAGCAGCACTATCGCCGGCCAGGCAGTCCACCTGGTAAGGCGGAGCAACTCCATGACCGCATGCTGGCCGCGATCACCGAAGTCCTGCCGAAATACCCGGCTACTCCACAGGACGCAGGGGATCTCTGGCAGCTGGCCGAAACCGCCGCCGCAGATATCCAGGTGTTCGTGACTTGGGACGAGAGGCTCCGCAACGTCATCGCACCGATCCTGCTGCAACTGGAGGACGTGCCTGAAGTTGCGCAGCTGCGCGTGCTCGACCCGAACCGGCTGTACATCCTGCTGGACGAGTTGGCGCACGCGGCCGCTTACCGGCCCGACAGCCTCGAGGGCACGGAGTTCCGCTCAGGCCGAGCTGGTGCAGGCGAGGAAACGGTCCTAATGGCGTTTCTCAACGGTGAGCGAGGTGAGCGCCGCACCGACTTGCGCGACCGGCTCGGGGAGTTCGCGCGTACAAAAAAACATCACCTGATCGTGCGGGCGCCCGACGGGACGCCCGTGGCGTGCTATGCGACCGAGTTGGACGGTGGTGTTCTTCGAGTTCCGCTGCTTCGCCTGGCAGATCACGCGACGGCCGGTACGGTTGGCCGCCAGCTGCTGTGGCTGCTGCGCAAGCAGGCTCGTACGTCCGGGGCGCAGGTAGTGGGGATCGGAGACCCCTACCTGTCCATGTCGTTCGAACGGATTATCGGGTACGAGTCCTACCAGCGAGTCGACCAGAACTGGTACTCCTTCGTCGTCGATGTGCTCGGCACCGGAGTGCAGGTTTCCGCCGCCGCCAGCCGAGCTTACGGGCTCGTCGGGCTGCCTCCGGCCCCGTTGATCATGCCGAAAGCGGATGCTGCTACAGCGGCACACTACGAGCGAGCGTGGTGGCCGGCGAAACTTACCGACAGTGAGCTGCCGCATGTGACCGTGGCGATCAAACCGACATGGAGTGCCGAGTTGTTCGGGCGGCCTGAGCTGCTGCTGTCGCGTCGCGCGGACATCGCGCTCGGTCGCGAGCAGGTCTACTACCGAAGTGGACGCGGCAGCGCGCTACGAGAACCAAGCCGCGTGGTCTGGTACATGAGCCGAAGTACGACGACCGGCCCTGGCCGGTTCATCGGCACATCTCTGCTCGACGGCATCGACAAGGGCCGCCCGGAAACGCTGTTCGCGACCTACAGCCACTACGGCGTCTTCCGGCTCTCAGACATCCGCGCCGCCGCGACGGACGGATACGCTCAAGCCCTACGCCTTTCCGACACCGAGCTGTTCGCTTCGGACGTTCCTCGCCAAGTCTACGACCGGCTGCGGAAGCCTCTCGGTGGTCCACAGGTGCCGCTGTCGCCGACCCGCATTTCCAATCAGCTGTTCGCCGAGCTGTACGCGGCGGGACAGCGGCTGGAGGACGAGAAGTGATCCGATGCAGGGCCGCTCGCCTAGCACAGGGTCATGGTTCAACACGGACGGCGTTGACGTCTTTTTGTCGGTGGACTCGGATAGTCTCCGCCTGTGAGCGAACGCAGGACGACTCCGAATACGGCTTCGGGAGCCCCTGAAGCGCGGCCGCTGGTGCTGTCCCTGCGCCCTCGGTTCGCCGAAGCGATTCTCGACGGTTCGAAGACTGTCGAGCTACGCCGCACGCGTCTTCAAGCGCCGGCCGGAACGCGGTTGGTGCTCTACGCCGCATCTCCGGTCATGGCGGTCGTCGGAGTGGCAACGTTAGAAGCGGTGGAGTCGGCGTCGCCAAATCAGATCTGGCGGCGGCATCGGCTTGCAGTCGGTCTTGAACGGCGTGAGTTCGATGCGTACTTCGCGGACGCGCAGCGCGCAACCGCACTGATCATCAGTTCGCCCCAGCGGCTTGCCGAACCACCGGACCTGGCCACGATGCGAGCTGAGACCGGCTTCCGGCCGCCGCAGAGCTACAGGTACTTGACCCCTGTTGATCCCCAAGTGCTGCACCTGGTCGCCGCAAGCTGACGTCAAGACGGCTGCGGTAGGCACAGGAGTTCGTCAACTCGGCTCGTCAGCGCTTGTCCGCTCGTCATCGGATAAGCAAGACGGCCCGGTCTGCGAGCCGACGCGAGCTTCTAGGCTTCGGTGAGCCGGCGGGGCGGGTGACCGCATTCAGGCTCCCACCCCGCCGGGTGTCTCGGCCCGATCAGCCTTCGTCCCCGCCGTCTTCGTCCTCGCCGTCGAACATCTCCGTCAGGAGCATGCCGCCCACGACGCCGCCGGCCACCCGCGGCCGACCAGCTCGGCAGGCCGATGGCGGCCCCGAGCAGCAGGCCGAGCAGGTAGGTCTGCGCGGTGAGCGCCAGCGACCACCCCGTGGTGACGGCGAACTTGGCGGCGACGATCGTGGTGCGGGGTGTGGGCAGGGCCAGGAGGTCCTTGACGGTGTCCTGACTGAACTCGCGACCGAAGGTCCAGATCACGATGACGCCGAAGAGGACGGCCCCGCCGACGGCGATGATCTGGGCGAGCAGCGTGAAGTAGGCGGGCCAGTCGGCGGTGCCGCCGGTGAGCTCGGCCTTGGTGCCGATCAGGCCGAGGAGCGGGCACGGCGTACGTCCTGGAGGATGAACATGGTCAGGCCGCCGAACCCGGCGGCGATGGTGAACGCCGCCGCGGTGATCCACGGCAGCCGGGAGCGGCGGGCCTTCAGCAGCTCGGCCCACATGGCGGCGGTGGCGGTGCTCATGTGTGGCTGACCAGGCGGAGGAAGCAGGTTTCGAGGTCGTCTTGCTCGACGGCGAGCCGGGTGGGCGGGCAGCCCGCGGTCACGAGCTGGGTGGCGATCTCGTCGGGGTGGTGGATCGCGCGGTCTTCGGTGAGGGTGAGCTCGCCGTCCTCGGCGGAGACGGTGTGGCCGGCGGCGCGCAACGCCGCGGTGGCGTGACCGGGGGCGTGGACCGTGACGCGCAGCCGGGGGCGTGCCTGGGCGACCAGCTCGGTGGTGGCGTCTTCCCAGACCAGGCGTCCGTGGTCGAGGACGCCGAAGCGGGTGGCGAGGCGGGCGACTTCGGTGAGGATGTGGCTGGAGAGCAGGATCGTCACGCCGTTGTGGTGGGCGAGGTCGTGCAGCAGGCTCCGGATTTCGGCGACGCCGGCGGGGTCGAGGCCGTTGGCGGGTTCGTCGAGCAGCAGCAGATCAGGTTGGTGCAGCAGGGCTTTGGCCAGGGCGAGGCGTTGTTTGTTGCCCAGGGACAGCGTTTGCGCGCGGTGGTGGGCGTGGGGTTGCAGGCCGAGTCGGGCGATGACGTCGGAGACGGCCTTCTCGACCGGTTCCTCGAAGAGCGAGACCTGGCCGCGGGTGGGGCGGATGAGGCCGAGCAGCATGCGGATGGTGGTGGTTTTGCCGGAGCCGTTGAGGCCGAGCAGGGCGTAGATCTCGCCGCGGGTGGTGTGCAGGGTCAGGTCGTCGACGGCCAGGATGTCGCGGTACTGCTTGGTCAGGCCGACAGCGTCGATCGTCATGGGAAGCCTCGTTTCGCGCGCAGGATCGTCGCGCCGACCAGGCTTCCCGGCACACCAGGGGTGACTTTACTCCGGCCGTGTCCCGAAATGTCTTTGCTCGTCGTCGATTTCCTCTTGTTCGGCTTCGGCTGCGACGTTGGGGTTGCCGCGGGGGCCGCACGCCCATGACTTCATGGGCTGGCTCGCTTGCTGTGTGTCGCGGGCACAGTTGGGGAAACGTGAGCTCGACCGGGGCGACTTGACAGCGACTGAGCTGCCCCGCAGTATCCGAACAAGTGTTCGAGTGTGCCACGTGCGCGGAGGTGGCTTGATGTAGGAGAGCTTCTGGATGCGGTGTTCCATCGGAGATGAAGGTTGGCCCTTCGGAGTCGCCCTGCGGGGGGAGGCTTCAAACCGCCCACTGCTGCGTTAGCTGAAGACTGTCGTGGTGAGCGATGTGGGGAAAGGCGCCCGTGAGGTGTCAGGTGGGGATCGGAGAGACGTTGCGTCACAGCCTGTGAAGTGTCGAAAATTGTTCGGATGACATCAAAACCGGGGCAATCGAACGGTTCCGGGATGAGTCTGGCGGGTGCCCGTTTATTGGCCAGGCGGTGTCCGGCATGAAGGCGGCGTGAATCCGGTCTGCTGCTTCGATGGGGAACGTGGGAAGGCGTGCCCGATACTGCTGCCGGCAGGTGGCGATAGGGAGAATTTCAACCGGCTGAAACCGGAAGGAACTGAGTACCGTTGCGAGGCGCGCTGGCGGACTGGCCCGTAGTAGCTGTGAGTCTCCTGCTTGACGCGGTGGGAGAGGAGCCAAGGGGCCGGGTCATCTGTGGCTTGTTCGCGTCGATCAACCGGGGTTCCCGGGAGGAGTCGCGGTGGGCGAGCTGAAATCGTTGGGCAAGGCGTTCGATATTTCGAAGTGGGAAGTGAAGGAAGCCTGGGAACGGGTCAGGGCCAATAAGGGTGCGCCGGGGGTGGACGGTTGCTCGATCGAGGACTTCGAGAAAGATCTACGGGGAAACCTGTACAAGATCTGGAACCGGATGTCCTCGGGCAGCTACTTCCCGCCGCCGGTGCTGGCGGTGGAGATTCCGAAGGCGCACGGCGCCGGTACGCGGGTGCTGGGTGTGCCGACTGTGGCTGATCGGGTGGCGCAGACGGTGGTAGCGCGGAGGCTGGAAAGGGCGGCTGAACCGGCCTTCCATCCGGACTCCTATGGTTACCGCCCGCGTCGTTCCGCGTTGGACGCGGTCGCGGCGTGCCGGGAGCGCTGCTGGAAGAGCGACTGGGTGATCGATCTGGACATCGAGAAGTTCTTCGACAGTGTCCCGTGGGACCTGGTCGTCAAGGCGGTGGAGGCGCACACCGACCAGCGGTGGGTGGTGCTGTATGTCACGCGGTGGCTGCAGGCACCGATCCAGACCTCGGACGGGGAAATCCGGTCTCGGGACCGGGGCACTCCGCAGGGGTCGGCGGTCTCTCCGGTGCTGGCGAATCTGTTCCTGCACTATGCGTTCGATGCGTGGATGGCGCGGACGTTCCCGGCCATCTCGTTCGAGCGTTACGTCGACGACGCGGTCGTGCACTGCACGAGCCGGGTTCAGGCCGAGCACGTGGCGCGGGCGATCGGTGTCCGGATGGAACAGGTCGGGTTGCGGTTGCATCCGGGCAAGACGCGGATCGTGTATTGCCAGGACGGTAAGCGGCGTGGTGTTCATGACCACACCGGTTTCGCCTTCCTGGGGTTCACGTTCCGTCAGCGCTGCGCCAAGGATCGTCAGGGTAAGCGGTTCAGTGCTTTCCTGCCTGCGGTCAGCAAGGCGGCCCTGAAGAGGTTGAGTTCGCAGGTGCGGTCCTGGCGGCTGCATACGCGCACGACCCTGACTTTCGCTCAGCTCGCGCGGTGGGTCAATCCTGTCGTGCGGGGATGGATGCAGTATTACGGGGCTTACTACCGCTCCGCGCTGCATCGGCTCCTTACCCGCGTCAACACCTACTTGGTGCGGTGGATCCGCAAGAAATACAGACGCTTGCGGGGCATGAAATCCGCGGTCCGGTGCTGGCGGGGGATCGTTGAACGACATCCCCGGATGTTTGCGCACTGGGCATGGGTCGCGGCTGTTCCGCCTGCTCAATGATCAAGGTGACAAGAGCCCGGTGACGAGAGATTGTCACGCCGGGATCCGTGGGAGCCTGGGGGTGAGATTCCCCCGGGCCACCCGACTAAGTTCGGGTTCGCTCGCGGCTTCCCACGTGGGCGTCTCCGGTGCGTGGTCTTGGTGCTGGAGGTGCATGGTGGCGG
Source organism: Amycolatopsis nalaikhensis (assembly GCF_030264295.1). Lineage (GTDB taxonomy): Bacteria > Actinomycetota > Actinomycetes > Mycobacteriales > Pseudonocardiaceae > Amycolatopsis > Amycolatopsis nalaikhensis. The sequence continues at coordinate 978,180 of NZ_CP127173.1, forward strand.
TGCCGGAGGTAGTCGCAGGGCTGGCGGCGATCCCTGGCGTCCGCACGGCCGCGCAGCTCGGCGAGCCGAGCCTGGACGCTTCGGCGTCAACCGGCTCTCTGCCCTTGGCGCCGACGTTGACCGAGCTGGTGCCGGGCGGGTTGCGGCGCGGCAGTGCGGTGTCGGTGTCGGGCTCGACCGCGCTGGTTCTCGCGTTGCTCGCCGAACCGACCCGCGAGGGATCTTGGGCGGCCATCACCGGCATGCCGGACATCGGCGTGGTGGCAGCCGTGGAGCTGGGCGTCGAGCTCGAGCGGCTCGCTCTCATCCCCGATCCCGGGGCCGAGGTCGCTGCGGTGCTGTCGGCCCTGATCGACGGGTTCGATCTGGTCGTGCTCGGCCCGACGATCGCGCGCGGCATGCAGCCACAGCTCGGGCGCCGGCTGGCCGGACGGGTCCGTAACCGGGGCGCGGTCTTGCTCGCTGCGGGGCCGTGGCCCGGCGCCGACCTCGAGCTGCGCGTGTCGAACCGCAGGTGGCACGGCCTCACTGACGACGGCTTCGGCCATCTGGAGTTCCGTGACGTCGTCGCGACCAGCCGCGGCCGCGGTGCCGCTGCGCGCCCGCGCACAGTCGCGCTGGGCCTCCCGGGCAGCGGTGGTGCAGTCACCAGCAGCGCTGTGAAGGTATCCGCGGGCCGGGGGCTCAGCGAGGTCGCCGGATGATCGACCACACCGGCGCGGCCGTCCGATCAGGTGCGCGTGGCGAGTTCGGCGGGCTGATTCCGATCCGGCCGGCGACCGGCAATGTCGCTGTCTGCTTGCGCGGCCATCGGCTCGACCTGGACCTCTACGACAAGTTGAAGCCCTACAGTCATCGCTACCGACGGCATGGCACGCTCTGCGAGGTCTGCCGTGCGCAGGAAGGCTGCGATCCCGGGGCCCGGCGCCTCGCCGAGTGGGCACACCTCGACGTCACGGTCCAGTACGAGCCCGACACAGCCCCTGGCGACGGGCTCGTACTGGTCGCTCACGCACCGGTTGCGGGGACGAGGGCAGGCCGGATCGAACTCCGTCTCGACGGCACCGAGGTTGGTACGGTGACCGCTAGCCCGTGCGTGAGCTGCCGTACGGCCACCCTCGACTACGTCCACGTCGCCGCCGAGTACCGGCGCCTCGGCTTCGGTCGCACGCTCGTAGCGGCTGCGGTGGCCCGTGCCCCCTCGTACCGATGGACGGCGCCGCTACCGGACGGCCCGGTCGCGCAGTCGTTCCGTGCCCGGATCGCCATGCGCCGACCTGGTCAGCCATGTGCCCACGCCGGGAAGGCCGGTCTCACGCGGTGAGCGTCAGGGGAGTGATGGGAAAGCGGTCGTCGAGGAGTGCTTGCAGGAGGTCTGGCAGCTCCGCGGGCAGGAGCTTGTCGCGGCAGGCCGAGACTTCGGCGGCGGGCCACCAGCGGCGCTCGATGAGTCCAGCTCGCTCGTTGGCGGTGTGCCGGAGCGCAGTGCGTGGTGCGGTGTGGTCGGTGCGGGCCAGGTAGACGTGGTCGAGGCGGTGGTGGTTGCGGCCGCGGTAGGTGAAGCGGCTTTCGCGGGTCCAGAGCTTGCGACCGATCTCGTCCAGCACGAGCCCGGTCTCCTCGGCGATTTCGCGCCGTGCGGTGTCCTCGAGCTTCTCGCCGGGATCCTGGCCGCCGCCAGGGAGTTCCCACCAGTGGTGGCTGGGGTCGTCGGGGTCCCGGGCGTGGATGAGCAGGACTTCGTCAGCGTTGTTAAGGAGCAGGACGCGGGCGCCGACCCGCAGGGTCGGTTCGCTGGCGACGGTCATCCGGTGGGTCCTCGTACTCGGCGGCTCATTGATGGCCGGGCACGATTACCTCGGTCAGAACAGCGTTGCCTCGCGGTCCGCGGCCGGGTCGGACGTTATCAGCGGTGCGTTCGCGGTGAGCGTCAGCGCGACGGCGAGTCCTGAATGGTCCGTCAGCGCAGGGTTTCCGGAACGGGTGTCGTGGACGTACGCGCAGCTGGTGAGGTGGGCGAGGAGCGAGGGGGACGCGTGAGCGTGGTCGTAGCGGTAGCCGAGCTCGGCGCGGCGAGCCCAGCTGTGCTCGACAGCTGTCGGATGCAGCGCGCGGAAGGCATCGGTGAGGCCGTGTTGGTGGGTTAGCGCAGTGTAAAAAGCGGTCTCGAACGGCGCGAACTGCCCCGGGTGAGGCGGTACGTGCCCCGGTTCCAGAACGTTGAGATCACCCAGCAGGAGAACGGCGGCGTGGTCGCCGGTGGCTTCATAGGCCCGGTGGAAGGCCTCGAACCACTCGCGTTTGCGGGTCGTCTTCGCTTCTGTGGCGTCGCGGGAGGGGACGTAGGCGCCAAGGACACGCAGCGGGCCGTCGTCGGTGTCCAGCACAATGCCGGCCAGCCGGGCGGGCAGGTAGGTCATCGCCGGGCCGATGGGGTCCACGGTGCACTCGAATCGGGAGAGCAGCATGACGCCGCGTTCCTTGTCGGGGTGCTCGGGGAAGGTGACCGCCCAGCCGGCGTCGCCGTAGGACTCGGCGATCAGCTGCGTGCCGGGCCCGGAGCCGGTCTCTGTGAGCACGAAGACGTCCTCGTCGCGGCGGGCGAGCCAGTCGCGTTGGCGGCGGGCTCGTTCGATGGCGGGGTTGCCGACGTTGAGGGTGAGGACGGTCAGGGGCATGCCGGGCTCTCCGTGAGGGTGCGGTGGATCAGGTTGATGATGGTGCCAGCCGTGGCGCGGGGATCGTCGGCGCACTCGATCATCTCGACTGGCCAGCCCTGGTCGCGCAGGAAAGTCATGGCCGCCAGGTAGCCGAGGGTTTCGCGGAAGCTGCTTCCGGGGGTGCGCTCGAAGCGGCTGTGTCCGCCGCGGGCGCGGAGCCGCTGTTCGACGTCCGCGGGTGGAGCTTTGAGCGCGCACACGAGGTCGGGGCGGTACACATCGTGGTTGAGCGCCCAGACGACATCGAGCGGGATGTCGTCGAGCCCCTGCAGGACCAGCGACGATGCCGCGTACCGGTCGCAGAGCACGATCTTGCCTTCGGCCAGGGCCGGGAGGATCTCGCTGGCCAGCTGGTGGTGACGGTCAGCCGCGCAGAGGCAGGCCAGAGCCATGTCGCAGTAGGTGTCGGTGCCATGCCGAGCCAGTTCGCCCAGCGGGGAGCGCGACGGCTGGACGGTGGCGTGCACGGGAACGCCGTCCGCTCCGAGGAGCTCGGCGACCAGCGCAGTGATCGTCGTCTTGCCGACGCCGCCGGGGCCTTCGAATGCCACCAGCTTGCCCGGCAGCCGCGGCGCGCTCACGCGACGTCCAGGGGCAGCAGCCGGTGGGTCTCGGCGGTGACCGGGCACTGCTCGGCGTCGACGTCGCCGATGCGTCCGCCCGCGGCGACGACCGCGGCGGGGCAGCCTTTGCCACATCGTGGTTCGAGGCTGCACGACGTACAGGTCGGATTTGCGCCGACCTGGAACCGCTCGTGGAACCGGTACGCGTCCAGGCGGGCGGCGATGTCGCGATCGGTGAAGATGTTGCCGACGATGAAGTCGGTGTCGGGGTGGCGAGAGATCGGAGTGCGGGCGGAGAAGACGAGGTAGGGGCAGACGGTGACTTCGCCGGGGGTGAAGACGTAGATGATCGTTCCGGCTTCGCAGCCGGCGAGGGGTTTGCCGTCGGTGTTGGGGAAGCGGATGTGGGCGATGTCGAGGTCGGGGCCGTCGAACGGGGTAGTCAGCTCGAAGATCTCCTGCATGTGCATGGTGGTCTTCGCGAGCTTCCGCTGGGACTTCACGCCGCGGCCCATACTGCCCAGCGGGTTGAGCAGCACGTAGCGCGCGCCGTTCTCTCGCGCGAACTCGCACAGCTGCACGTACTCCTCGTTGGCGGCCAGGGAGTTCGGCGTGCACAGCAGCCCTTGCAGGAGGCTGGCCGTGGCGAGCTTGCGGACGTTGGCCACGGTCACGTCGAAGGACGCGCGGTCGCCGCGGAACAGGCCGTGGGAGTCGGCGGCGAACCCGTCGAGCGAGACGTTGACGTGCACCCCGGCCGTGGCGAGCTGCCGGATCAGCTTGTCATCGAGCTCGGTGGCGTTCGTGCAGACGCCGACGTCGATTCCGGCGTTGCGGAAGGCGTGCACGATGCCGAGGAAGTCCGGGTGAACGGTCGGCTCACCGCCGGTCAGCGTCACCCGGCGTACCCGGGCATCGGCCAGCCGAGGGACGACCTTCTTCACGACCTCGGTCAGCGGCATGTCCTTGCCGCGCTTGGTCGCGGAGACGAAGCAGTGCGCGCAGCGCAGGTTGCACCGCTCGGTGATCTGGACGAGTGCCTTGCGGTATGGGGTGTCGACGGTGGTGCGGAAGTAGCAGCTCGACGCCTGCTCGTCGACGGCGATCGGACGGACGGTCATCGTTCGGACCTCCAAGTCGGGCGAGCGGTGGCGGTGGCACGAGTAGACCACTCGGTGCTCGCTGGAGCAATAAATTGACTAATAATGCTCGAAAGAAAACTTCAGTGCATTCTGGCTACACTTGCTCGAACTAGAACTGGAACTATCCGACTGGAAAACAAGCGAGGAGACCCTGGTGAGGGACTCGGAAGTCGCCGAGCTGCTCGGCTTCCCTGCAGAGCTGCTGGACACGAGCCTCGACCAACTGCGGACGCTGGCCGTCGTGCACGCCACCGGCAGTGCGCAGCGCGCGGCCCGGGTTCTGCAACGGTCGCAGTCCAGCGTGCAGAAGCAGCTCGACACGCTGAACGATGCGGCGATCCGGCTGATGGGCGAGGCGCTTGTCGCGAAGCAGGGGCGCGGGAAGGACTTCCTGTTCACCAGCTCCGGCGACGAGGTCGTCGCGCTGGCCACGAGCACGCTGCGCGCCTGGACCGAACGCGTCCATGGCGCCCGCCGGCGGGTCGGGTCCACCATCACGGTGGGCACCACCGAGTTCACCGTCGAATTCCTCGGCGAGGTCTGGCCGCAGCTGCGCGACACCTTCGAACGCCGAGGCATCCAGCTCAAGATCGAGCATGTCCGGACCCGCGACCTGAAGTCCAAGCTGGATGCCGAGCAGGTCGATCTCGTGTGCGGTTCGTTCGCTGCCGAACGCGGCCGCGGTCCGGACGTGCCGCACGATTTCCTCGAGTGGCACCGCGAACGCGTCGCCCTGCTGACCAACCTCAGCACCCGCGAGGTCCCCGACCGGCCGGTGACGCGCGACGCCCTCGCCGGCCTGCCGCTGCTCGCGCCGACCGCGGGTCTCCTGGCCGACTTCCTCACCCGCTGGTACGGCCCGGAGTACCGCGGCAAGCTTCATGTGGTCGCCGACATCGACGCCCTCAACTACGGCCTCAACCTGCTCAGCAGCAAGCTGATGTTCGGCTGCCTGCTTACGACCGAGCGGGTCGCCGACGCAGCGATCGAAGGCCGGCTGCCCGGCGCGAACCTCCGCAAGATTCAGCTCGGCACAGGCTACGAACCTGAGCTCGAAATCGTCACGGGAATCTTCGCTCGCGCAGGCGAACGACAGCGATACGCCGCTGATCACCCACTCAACTTGCTCTGGGACGCCTTCGCGGCTGCCGCTCCGGCAGGCCGTGACGCTCAACATGAGGTCGCCGGATCATAGGCGACAGCTACCCGCTGAAGCGCATCGAACGTCGACTTGTAGCGCCTCACTGTCGTCAGGTCGGACAGGTAGACCGTCGAGTGCTCGTGTCTCAAAACGACGGTGAAGGCCTTCTCCGCGGTCTCGTAGATGACGAAGGACTCGATCGTCGGAGAGACGGCCGCGTCGGCCGGGACGATCCGGGTGTCCACCTGCCACCGGTTCGGTGAGCTGGTGATCTCCTGAAGTTGCGCCTGCACGACCTCCGCCGGGACGCCTTCCAGGGTCAACGCGGCCGAGCCCAGCAGGAGGGTGTGCCGATGCCGGGAATCTCGATCGACCTGTCGGACGCGGCGCGCGAAGATCTCCTGGTCGACGTCGTCGGGCTGGGGGCGCGCTCCCGGAAGCGCGTGAGCGTAGCCGAACGTCTGGAGAAGGTCCGGGACGACCTTCGGTGCCCATTCGTAGGTGTGAAGGGTGTATCGGTCGTACGCACGCTGGAGGCTGATCTCGCCGGAGTCGTTCCCTTCGACATAGCTCGCGCGCTCGGATTCCGCGTGCAGTCGGCCCAGGAGATGGCATTCGGCGGCTGGCACTTCAAGTAGGCCGAGCGCCCAGCCCAGCGGCACCGCTGGAATGCGCCGTTCTCCGGTCTCCCAACTCGAAAGGAGGCTTGGGCTCGTGCCCATCAGGCGGGCAAGCCTCCGGAGGCTCATGTCCCGAGCCATTCGATGTTCCCGGATCGCGCGGCCGACCACGTAGAAGCCGGGGTAGCGCAACGATGCGTCGGTCATGCCAAGTGCCGTTCTGCGATAAGAAGGTCGTGCGGAGTCAGCACGATGCCGGCGTCGACGTCCGCGGCGTGAGACTGCAGGATGTCCAGCAGCTCCTCGAGCCCATCTGCGAAGTGCCGCTGATCGTCCGTTGTCGCCGTTCCGTCCTGAAGCTGGTGCACGAGCAGGCTGATTCGGACCTGCGTCGCCAGCAGCGTGTCGACGAGTCGGGTGGTTTCGCGGGACATCGGTGCTCCGGTCGATCGTGGTGGTGATTCCGAAAAGGACGGACGGCGTAGCCCGAGGAGCACGCGGCAAAGAAGTACGTATCCGGCGTCTTCTGCGAGAAGCAAGTCGTCCTCGGAGGGCCATTGGACTTCGTTCGGTGCCATGGTGTTCACCCGGGCCATACCTGTGGTGGGGGCGGCGGAGTTGCGGTCGGGGCAGCAAGTCCGCCGCCGGTCTGGGGGTTATCCGCGTTCGATCACATAACCGATGGCGAGTTCCAGGGCGGTGCCGTGGTCGGAAGAGGGCACGGGAACATTGGTGACTTCAAGGCTTTCGGCAACCCGGCGCACCCAGCGATCAGCAAGGCGCCGAAACACCTCATCGTCGGTTTCTCCATCGGTCGCGGCTGCGTCGAGCGTCGTTCGGAAGAGCAGGTTGTAGTTCGAACTGTGGTTCCGCACCAGGCTCTCGAGCTGATCGAGCTCTGCCTGACCGGGTGCATCGCCGCGGTGCTCCAGGGCGGCGCGGTAGTACGCCAGAGCGTCGGGAACAGCACCGTTGACCAAGATGACGTCAGCGTGGACCCACGCTTCCAGTTCATCGCTGATGCCGCGGGTGATGAACCACATCGTCGATGCCCAGGAGTGGTTGTGCAGGATCGGTATCCCCAACCGTTGGGCCCGCTCCACAAGCGCCGCGATGGTGGCGACTTGGTATCCGTTGCGTCGAAGCTCCAAGGCCAGGCGGGAGATGAACGTGCTCTTGCCCGTCAGGTGCGGACCCATGATCCCGATGGTCAGCGGCCGCTCGGATGCCCCGGGCATCATCGAGTCCACCCTTCGGCGTTCCTCAAATCAGGTAGTGCTTCGCCGGATACCGGCATGGCGGTTGTGTTCACCGGTTCCCTCCTGCATCGTGACGTCGGAACGATCACCATGGGACCCTGGCCAGCGACGATGCCGGAAGGGGGTAAATGACGAACGTGCCGATTTACCCCTGTAAACGGATCGGGAGAACAACGTGACTGACGAGCAGACGGAGACGCGGCCGGCCGCCGATCATCTTGTGCGGGAGATCCGGCGCCTCCGATCGGCCGCGGGCCTGAGTCAGTCCGAGCTGGCCCGGCGGATCGGCTACACGCGCAACTACGTGTCACTGGCCGAGCGGGAAGGGCGGAACCTGCCGTCGCGTGAACTGGTCGATGCGCTCGACCGCGGTCTGCGCACGGGTGGCGATTTGCGGCGGCTTTGGGAGGCGGCGAAGCAGGAGCAGGCGGAGCTGCGGCGCGAGAACCGATCCCCGCGCACCACTCAGCTCAGGGACGATGCGGTGCGTGTCGGCATGACGGCGCTAAGGCGGGCGCTGTTGGCTTGCGACGAGCCGGACGACGGTCCCGTTCGTCCGGCGCACGCCCTGCGAGCAGCTGTCTCCCAGGTGACAGAACAGCGTGTCCAGGCGCGTTATGCGCAACTGGTCGTCGATCTGCCGGATCTGCTGATGGAGCTGGGACGGGCGCGCGATTTGGCGATCGATGAACGGGAACGCAGCAACGCAACGGAGCTGTTGGTCCTGGCTTACCGGGCAGCTGACGGCCTGGCTTTCAAGTACGGCTACACCGACCTCTCGAGCCAGATCATCACCGCCATGCGATTGGCTGCTTCCCAGGTCGATCGACCCTTCCTAGATGCGGCCGTCGCCTATGTGCGTACTGAAATGTTCTTCGCCGTGCGAGATCTGGAAACGGCGCACCGCTCGCTCGTCCGTGCCATCGATCGGATACCGGCTACCCGATCCACAGTAGACAGCGAAGCTGCCCGCGGATCGCTGGCGATGCGGGCCGCCGTCGTTTCCGCACGTGCGGGTAAGGCGGAAGAAGCAGATGATCACCTCGCTGAGGCGTATCGAGCTGCCGAGCACACGCCCGAAGGTGTCTACCTCGGAACGGCCTTCGGTCCCGCTTCGGTCCGAATTCATGAAGTGGCTGTGGCGCAGGAGCTGGGGGACAGCCCGACCGCGGTCCAACGCGGCACCGGTTGGCACCCGCCTCGCGAGCTTCCGGCCGAGCGCCGATCGCACTTCTACATCGACTTGGCTCCGGCGCAGCTCGAGGTGGGTCGGCCCGACGACGCTTTCGCATCGCTCCAGCTGGCCAAAAGCGTCGCGCCGCTCCACACCCGGGAGCATCCTCGGGTCAAGGCGGCACTGCGGTCGCTCCTGCGCGCGCAGCGGACGGTCAGCGACGAGCTGGCGACGTTCGCCGCATGGGCTGACGTGTCGTGATCAAGTTCTGGCGATCAGGTTGGGCAGTTCGTTCAGCGAGTTGATGACCCAGTCGGCGTTCGCCAGCACTGTCGGGTCGTCAGCCCACAAGTGTCCCCAGGGACCGCGACGGATCAATGCCGTCCAGAGCCCGGCGGCGTGACCGGCGACGACGTCGTTGTCCCGGTGGTCCCCGACGTAGAGCAGCTCGTTGGGAGCGACGCCGGCCAACTCGATGACGTGCCGGAAGAAGGCGGGATCCGGCTTGGCGACGCCCCACTCAGCCGAGGTCGCGATGGCATCGACAGGGAGGTCGAGCTTGCGGAGCAGGCTCCCTGCCTTCGCGGTCTGGTTGCCGGCGAGCGCGATCCAGAGTCCGTTCCTCCGAAGCTGGGTTAGAGCGGGCCGGACGTCAGGGTAGAGGTCGCTCTCGTCGATGCGCTCGCCGTTGCCGGCGTCCTCGCGACGCTGCCGCTCGGCCGCGACGTCGAAGTCCGGCTTGAAGTACTGGAACGTCTCGGCGTTGTCCCGGCCGGACGCGGTTACCGCCCCGAGCACTGTCGAGAACGTGTGCCGGCCGACGCCGATCCAGTCCGCCCAGGCGTTCCACTCGCGCGTGTCGTCGAGCACGGTCTCCCCGATGTCGAGGACTACCGCCCTCACCGGCATGGCTCTTCCTTCCGTCGGTGCCGTTCTGCGCCCGAGTCTGTCACTCTGCTGCTGCCGCGGCAGGCCGCCCCCAACAAGGCTGGCTGGAGCTGTCGGAGTTGGCCAGATTGGAGCGGGTCCCCTTGTGATGGCCTGACCTGAGGTGACCGGAAGCTCTTGATCGAACACATGTTCTAGTTGCGTGGTAGGTTCAGCTCGTTCGAGGTCGCGGAGTCTGGGAGGTCGAAGTGGCGTGGTTGCTGCGGGAGCGAGTCACTGGATGCGAGTGGCGCGTCGGCGACAGTGACCTCGCCTGGGAGGCCGGCGGCTACGACACAGCCAGGTTCGAACTCCATGTCCTCGATGAGGAAGTCATCGGGGCGCCAGACGGCCTCCCTGGCTCTCGTCGACCATCGGAAGCCTGCACCGCGATCGTGTAGCCGCCGTGTAGATCTCGCGCTCGGCTGCCGTGATGATCACTGCGGTGGCTGGCTCGGCTAGTCACGCTGAGCGGCGGGCGCCTTCGGAGTCTTGACTCCGGCGATGCCGTGCCTGGGCGACGATATCCGGGTGCTGGCTCACCCAGTCGGCCAGCGGCTGCATGGCTTCGAGCGCCTCTCGCGTCGCTGGCGCCAGCGAGTAGGTGACCGACGGCGGGAACACGCCTGCCTCCTGGTCGCGGACGATCAAGCGGTCGGCCGTCATCGTCTTCAGTGTGCGCGTCAGCACGCTGGCGTGCAGGACCCGCGGGCGTCCGGACCAGTTGTTCGCCGCCGCGGCGTCGTTGAGCGAGCCGACCATGTCGAGTAGCTCGGTGTAGTGCTTTGGGCCGCTCTTCAGCGCCAGCAAGATCGCCGTCATCCAGTCGCCGCCAAAGAGCTGCTTCGCGTCGTGCAGCTTGCGCAAGCGCTCGGCGTCCTCGGCGGTGATCGCCTGTGTGCTCGGTCGAGTCATCGTTCCCTCCCCGGTTCGATCACCCCAGGCTGTTGATCTTAAGTTTCCGCAGGTCGTGTCTCAACTATCGGACGGGTGTTCACCTGATCGGGTCTTAATTTCAGTTAAGACGCCTGGTGAGCGGTACCGTCAAGGGGAGCTGAGGAGGGGTGATGGCCGAACCCGGGCGTGACTTCGCGGACAAGCTCAACCACCTGTTCGCCGTCACGAAATCGCCGGACGGCGACGAGTACAGCAACGACTTCGCCGCCGACTCGATCACGGTCGTCGGCACGAAGATCTCCGGCACGTACATCTGGCAGCTGCGCAAGCGCAAGCGGGACAACCCGACGATCAAGCACGTCGAGGGGCTGGCCAGGTTCTTCGGGGTGCCGGTCAACTACTTCTTCGACGATGACGTGACCGACCGCGTCGACCAGCAGCTGCGCGACCTGGCCGCGGAGCAGGAACGCCTCAAGGCGAACGCCGGTGACCAGGAAGCACAGCGGATCGCGATGCGGGCCGGTGAGCTGACGCCGGATCGTCGTCAGCTGGTCATGGACCTGCTCGACGTCGTATACCGCGACCAGCAGGCAGCGCGGGAGCGAGGGGAGCGGTGAACGAGCGGCTGCTGCGCCGCCGGTGCCGGCGGCTGCTGAAGGAGCTGGACATCCGGCCTCCGCTGGACGTCGTCGAGCTGTGCCGGCGCGTCGGTGAGCGCCGTGGCAAGCCGATCAAGCTGCTGGCCCACTCCATCCCGGTGCCCGGTCCCTTTGGGGTTGCCCCGTTTTGACGGACAGGGTCGTTGAGCTGTGGTCAGGCTACGTGACGTGTGGTCGTTTCGTAGCTGGCGGGGCTGAGGTAGCCGAGGCTGGAGTGCAGGCGGCGGGTGTTGTACCAGCCTTCGATGTACTCGAAGATCGCCTTGTGCGCGGCGGTGCGGGTGGGCCAGGCCTGCCGGTCGAGTAATTCGGCCTTAATGGTCGCGAAGAACGACTCGGCGACCGCGTTGTCCCAGCATTGTCCCTTACGTCCCACCGATAACCGCACGCCTTGCTCGTCAGCGAGCGCGTTGAACTGGGCGGAGGTGTACTGGCAGCCGCGGTCGGAGTGGAAGATTACTCCGGGCTCGGGGCGGCGCCGAGCGACAGCGTTGCGTAGGGCGTCGGCGACCAGATCGGTGCGCAGGTGATCCGCGGTGGCCCAGCCGACGACGCGGCGGGAGTCCAGGTCGATGACGGTGGCCAGATACAGCCAGCCTTCCCAGGTGTGGATGTAGGTGATATCCCCGCACCAGCGGGTGTTGATGTTCGTTGCGGTGCAGGAGAAATCCCGCTTGAGCAGGTCGGTGGGCATGGTCGCTGCCGGGTCGGGAGTGGTTGTGGTCCGCCACCGTTTCGGGGTCCGTCCGGCCAGGCCCGCGGTGTGCAGGAGCCGGGCGATCCGCTTGCGGGAATGCCGCCGGCCGCGGGCGCGGAGTTCGGCGTGGACCCGGGGTGTTCCGTAGGTGCCGTTCGACTCGTTGTGGATCGCGACGATCTCGGCTGTCAGCTCCGCGTCGTCGCGTTCGTGTTGGGAGGGGGTGGCGGCGCGGTGGGTGTAGTAGGCGGCTCGGGAGACCTTGAGCAGTTCGCAGGCACGTTTGACGTTGCCGCTACCGCTGGCGTTCTCCGCCTCGATGAACGGGTACACGTTCACCGGGTCTCCTTCGCGAAGAAAGCCGTCGCTCGTTTGAGGATCTCCACGTCCTCGGACAGGCGGCGGTTCTCCCGCCGCAGCCGGGCCAGCTCTTCCCGCTCGTCGCTGGTCAACCCGCCGTCGGTGCGGGTCCCGGCGTCGCGTTCGGCCTGCTTGACCCACTCGCGCACGCCGGTCTCGGTCAAGTCGAAGTCCTTCGCGACCTGACCGATCGAGCGGTCGCCCCGCTGGCACAGCTCGACGATCTCGGCCTTGAACTCAGGCGTGAACGAACGACGAGGCCGAGGCTTCTTCCTGCCCATGGTCTCCATGATGGAACATCCTTCCCGAGGGCGTCAGCCCTGATCGTGGATGTCCGTCAAAACGGGTCAGGCCCAAACCACCACCGGCCAAGTTGCAGGTGCCCGATAAGAGGTCGCCAATGTCCTCACACGTCCGCTTCTGCCGAAGAGCGGACGACAGCTTGAGCCGATGGCTGTTGCCTGGCGTGGCGCGGGGAGTCAGAACTGGGCAAGCCGTCGAGATCAGGTGGCGGCCACCACGCAGGTGCTGACATCGGGGCTGTCCCGACGAGCTTTGCCAGGCTCCTGAATCGTGGATAGCGTCGAGACCATGCACCGAAGTCGACTGGTCGGGATCCTCATCGACGCACCCGCTTCCCAAGCCGGCGCGGCAGCCGACTTCTGGTCCGCGGCGCTGGGCGTCCCGGCCCATCCCGCGCCGGGACAAGAACAGTTCACCGTCCTGGCCGGTGCCGTGCCCGACCTGTTCACCGTCGTCCAGGCCGTCGACGACGGTGCCCCGCGCTACCACGTCGACATCGAGACCGACGATCCGGCCGCGGAGGTTGCCCGCCTCACAGCGTTGGGTGCCGAGCCGGTATCCGGTTGGCTGGATGCCCACACATTGCGTGCACCGGGCGGTCACCTGCTCTGCGTGGTGCCCGTGCACAGCAAACCCGAGACGTTCGCCGCCTCGGCGCACACCTGGCCCTGACGCCGCTGTCGCTGACAACCACGTAGTAGTAATGGGATGGCAGCGCGCTTCGCTTCCGGTCAGAATGCCGGACGTGCGACTTACCTGGACGATCAAGCACCACGGTTGGGCCCTCTGCTCCGTCAAGGACGAGCACACCAGCGCCGAGGCGTTCGCTTCCTACGCCACCGACGGTCCCGAGCAACTCACGATCGCGATCCGCCTCGTCGAAGCAGCCGGCTGGAGGACACCTGAACACGAGGGAAGCCTGCTCTGGCAAAGCGAGCAGCCAACGACCGCGCTCGCCAGAACCGTACTCAGGGCATTCGACACCGTCGCCAACGACCTGGGCGAGGCCGGCTACCGAACTCTCTGGGGCTGTCCGTTCCCCCGGCACGAACTGGAAGTTCTCCGGACGGCCTGGCGTGCCGCGTCCCCTACCCTGCGCTGATGCTCACTCCGGACGACGGCACCAAGACCACCGCACTGCTTCGAGCCCGGCTCGGCTTGACACTGGACTCAATAACCGAGGAGTCGCACTGGTACCAAGGCCGACGGAGCGCACTGTTGAGGTTCTGGCTGCATTTCCAGCGCGTCCCCGCCCTGAGACTGCATGGCACGGGCGACCGGCTTCACCTCGAAGAATCGGCGCCCGGCAGCTCCTACGACATGGGCAAGTACGGGGAAAGCGCAATCTGCGCCACTCAAGCACCAAGCCTTCTCACGAGGTTCGTCGGCTCTCGCCTCAACGATGCGGTCCTGATCCGGGAATCTTCCACAGAGCCATCCGTCAGCGGAGTTCTCCTCGAATTCGACGTCGACGACCTCACTGTCATATCCTCGGCGGACGAATGGTTGATCACCTCCGGCGAAGCACCCTCCGACGCCGCACCGCACCACCACATCGAGACAGTGACCATCACCGGCCAACCATGGCCCCGCCGGTGAACCCGCCCTCGGACCCGAATCGTCGACAACCAGTATCGCTCGGCGAAAAGGCTGCTGACGCCGCCGCCAAAGCCTGCACCGCCGACGCACTCTCATGCCGCATAGCGTGCGCCTCGCGAGCCAACCTCAACTTGACCTCGACTCAGGACAGGCTCGTAGGCGCAACCGAAACAGCGCGAACTCAGCGCTCACCAGCGATGGCGTCGACCGCAACGCCAGCGAATGGAATCGAGGACCGGCGCTGTCCGCGTTCGGTGCCAAGGTGGGCAACGTCAGCCCGATGACGACCAACGGAGAGCCCCGATGAGCCGACACGTCCAGGTCACCTTCGACGCCCACGACCCGCGAGCGCTTTCGGCCTTCTGGCGCGAGGTGCTGGACTACGTCCACCCGGCACCGCCCGGCGTCGAGCTGCCCGAGGGCGCCGACCCGTTCGCCGCGTGGGATGAGTTCCTCGAGCGGGTTGGGGTGCCCGAAGACCAGCGCAACAGCAGCTCCGCCGTCGAAGACCCCGATGGGCAGGGACCACGCCTGTTCTTCCAGCAGGTGCCGGAAGACAAGACCGCGAAGAACCGGGTCCACCTCGACGTCCGGGCCGCACCGGGTCTGCAGGGTGCCGAGCGGATGGCGGCACTCGAAGCGGAGTGCCGACGGCTGATCGCCCTCGGCGCGACCCGGGTGCGCCGCTTCGAGCCCGAACCGCCGCTCAGCGCCGGGTTCATCGTCATGACCGACCCCGAAGGCAACGAGTTCTGCCTGGACTGATGGCAAAGCTGGTCGACCGGCTACAGCCAGTCGTGCTCACGGGCGTATCGGGCCGCCTCGTGGCGGGTGCGGGTCTGGGTCTTCTGCATCGCGTTGGACAGGTAGTTGCGGACCGTGCCCTCCGCGAGGTGCAGCTGCCCGGCGATGTCGGCCACCGAAAATCCCTCGCGGGTCGCGCGCAGGACGTCCAGCTCGCGGTCGGTCAGCGGGCAGTCGTCGACGACGGCCAGCGCCGAGACGTCCGGGTCGATCCAGCGCTTGCCCGCGTGCAGGGTCTTGATCACCGAGGTGATGTGGGCCGGTTCCGCCGCCTTGCTGACGAACCCCTGGACGCCGAGCTTCAGCGCCTTGCGCAGCACGCCGGGGCGGGCGTGGCGGGTCAGCATCAGGATCACCTGCTCCGGCCGGGCCCGGCGGATCCGCTCGACCGCGCCGAGCCCGTCCACGCGGGGCATCTCGAGGTCGATGACCAGCACGTCCGGCCGGTGTTCGAGGGTGGCCGCGATCGCCGTCTCGCCGTCGTCGGCCTCGGCCACCACCGTGATCTCGCCTTCCAGCGGCAGCAGCGCGGCCAGTGCCTTGCGGAGCAGGGCTTCGTCGTCGGCGAGCACCACCGTCGTCATCCTCGGGCCTCCTTCGGCGCTTTGGGGGGTCCGGGTGGCGAAGCCCCCGGCCCGGGGAAGGCCGCCGCGGTGCGGAAGCGGCCGCCGGAACGCGAGACTTCCAGCTCGGCGCCGTGCTCCGCCAAGCGCTGCCGGAGCACCGCGAGCCCGCCCAGCTCGGGCGGGCCGGTGTCCGGGGCGCCGTCGTTGACGATCGTGATCCCGCGCCGGGTGAGCGTGATCCCCACCTGGCGGGCTTCGGCGTGCCGCAGGATGTTGGTCGTCGTCTCGCGCAGGACCTGGCCGAGCAGCTCGCCCGCGGCGGCGTCCACTTCGGACTCGCGCGTGACGCGGACGTGGATCCCCGCGGCCTCGAAGAGGTTCTTCGCGTTCTCCAGCTCGGCGGACAGGTTCAGCCGCCGCTGGGCGTAGGCGAGTTCCTTGGTCCGGACGATGGTGTCGCCGACCAGGTCGTGCACTTCACGCAGTTCCTCGCGCGCCCGGCCCGGATCGCGGTCCAGCAGCTTCTCGGCCAGCGCCACCTTCAGCTTCACCACGTGCAGGGTGTGTCCCTGGATGTCGTGCAGGTCGGACGCGAAACGCACCCGCTCCCGCGTGACGGCGAGGTCCGCTTCGCGCTCGCGAGCCTGCTCGAGCTCCGCGATCAGGTCGAAGAAGCGCTGGCTGACGAACATGAACGCGGTCGAGACCAGCATGGCGACCGCGGGCACGGCGGCGAACTGGAACAGCCGCCAGCCGATCCGGTCGTCGTGCACGAGGACGTTCGCCGCGCCCAGCACCGCGATCAGCACCGTCAGCCCGGCCAGCGCGGCGAGCCGGTGGCGGGGCAGCGGCGGGATGAGGTACGACCCCACGACGGACAGGCTGAAGAACGCGGCGGTGTCGTCGGTCAGTGACCCGGCCAGCGACACCACCGCGGTGACGGCCAGGCTCGGCCGCGCCACGCGGAGGTAGTCGCCCGCGGTCCAGCGTTCGGCGGTCGCCAGCGCAGCGACCAGCCCGACGACTTGGAGCACGACGTGCCACCAGGACCGGGCGGTCAGCAGCAGCAGGAACACGCCCACGAGCGCCAGCGGCGGGACCGTCGTGATCAGGTTCAGCCGGCGCAGCCGTTCCTGGACCTTCCCGCCGGTCCAGGACGTCCTGCGCGCGATCGTCGGCACCTCCACCAGCCGAGCGTATCCGGCTGAGCGGGCACCACCAGTGACACCACGTCATGGATCCGGGTGACGCCGCCGCACTGCCGGGCCGCGCCGATCCACGCTGGAATTCGAGGCATGTCCACGACACCGGTCATCGACGTCGATCACCTCACCCTCACCTACGGCGGCTTCCCCGCCGTGAAAGACCTTTCGTTCCAGGTGGATCGCGGGGAGCTGTACGCCCTGCTCGGCACGAACGGCGCCGGCAAGACCTCGACCCTGGAGACGGTCGAAGGGCACCGCGCGCCCACCTCGGGCGCCGTGCGGGTGTTCGGGAAGGACCCCCGCGACCGCGCCGCCGTCCGCCCGCGGCTGGGGATCATGCTGCAGGAGAGCGGGTTTTCCGCCGACCTGACCGTGCGCGAGACCGTCGGCCTGGTCGGGCGGCTCACCGGGCGGCACGACGACGTCGGGCGCCTGCTCGGCGTGGCCGGCCTCACCCGCAAGGCGGGCACCAAGGTCGGGCAGCTCTCGGGCGGGGAGAAGCGGCGGCTCGACTTCGCCACCGCCGTCTACGGCACGCCCGAACTGGTCTTCCTCGACGAGCCCACCACCGGCCTCGACATCCAGTCGCGGGACGCGCTCTGGGACGCCGTCGACCGGCTGCGCGACGACGGCTCCACCGTCGTGCTCACCACGCACTACCTCGAGGAAGCCCAGCAGCGCGCCGACCGCATCGGGCTCATGCACCAGGGCACCCTCCACCGCGAAGGCACCGTCGCCGAGCTGACCCGGACGCTGCCCTCGACCATCCACTTCGGACTTCCGGCGCACGCGCCGTCGCCGCCCCTGCTCGCCACGCGGGGTGTGGACGGCAAGTTCCTCGTCGAGACCTTCGGCCTGCAGAAGGACCTGCACACGTTGCTCGCCTGGGCGCAGGACCAGGCCGTGGAGCTGGCCGACCTGCAGGCCGGGCCGACGCGGCTCGACGACGTCTTCCGCGCCATCGAAAACTCCTGAGAGAAGGAACCATGTTGACGATCGCTCGCGGCGAGCTGATCCAGCTCTTCCGGAACCGGCTCGTGCTGGTCACCGCCCTGGTGCTGCCGGCAGCGCTCAGCGCGTTCTTCATCGCCCGGCACGACGTCTTCGCCGAGGTGGGGAGCCTCGGCTACATCGCCACGCTGACGTTGTTCTTCGTGCTGGGCATCGGCCTCTACACCACGACGGTGACGACGCTGGCCGCCCGCCGGCAGAACCTGTTCCTCAAGCGGCTGCGCTCGACCGCGGCCGGGGACGCCGGGATCCTCGGCGGGCTGCTGCTGCCGGTCACCGCGATCGCGGTGGTCCAGATCGCCGTGCTGCTCGCGGTGCTGGCCGTGGTCACCGGGAAGCCGGCGAACCCGCTGCTGCTGGCCGCCGCCGTCGTGGCCACCGTGGTGATGATGCTCGCGCTGGGCCTGGCCACGGCCGGGCTGACGAACTCGCCGGAACACGCGCAGGTGACCACGCTGCCGATCAGCGTCGGCGTGATCGCGGTGGCCGGCTGGGTCGGCCTCACGGGCACCGCTGAGCTGACGCTGCTCAAGCGCCTGCTGCCCGGCGGTTCGGCGGCCGAGCTGGTGCTCGACGCGTGGAACGGCGGGAAACCGGCCGCCGACTCCCTGCTCCTCTTCGCCCCGACCCTCGCCTGGGTCTTCGTCGCGGTCGTGCTGGCGACGCGGCTCTTCCGCTGGGAACCGCGCCGCTGAGCGCGGTGCGAACGAAAGGAAATCCGATGCGTAAAACCCTGCTGGTGGCCGCGATCGCCGTGCTCGGCGCGACGACCGCCGTCCCCGCGGCCTCCGCCGCACCGAACACCCTGGACTGGGGACCGTGCCCCGCCGGGGCGTTCCCGACGCCGGATCTGCAGTGCACGACACTGAAAGTCCCGCTGGACTACCGGGAGCCGGGCGGGCGGACGATCGACGTCGCCGTGTCGCGCCTGCCGAGCAAGAACCCGCAGAAGCGGCGGGGTGTGCTGCTGACCAACCCGGGCGGCCCCGGCGGCGGTGGCCTGGACTACCCGCAGCTGCTGAAGTACGTGAAGCTGCCCCAGGAAGTGCTCGACTCCTACGACATCATCGGGTTCGACCCGCGCGGGGTCGCGCACAGCACGCCGGTGACGTGCGACCTGACGCCGGAGCAGATCGCGGTCGGCAATCTGCCGTACGCGAACGGCCCGGCCGACGTCGTGAAGCAAGCCGCGATCGCGAAGCGGGAAGCCGAGCAGTGCGCCGGGTCCAAGACCGGATCGATGCTGCCGTACGTCACCACGGCGAACACCGCGCGGGACATGGACCGCATCCGGACGGTGCTCGGCGAGCCGACGGTGTCGTTCCTGGGCGCGTCCTACGGGACTTACCTGGGCGCGGTGTACACGACGTTGTTCCCCGAGCGCAGCGACCGGGTCGTCCTGGACAGCAGCCTCGGGCCGGGCGGCTACGACATCGACGCGATGCGCGGCTTCGGGCGGGGCATGGAGGACCGGTTCCCCGACTTCGCGGCGTTCGCGGCGAAGCACCCGGAGTACGGGCTCGGCACCACGCCTGCGCAGGTGACGGCCAAGTTCCACGAGCTGGCCGCGCGGCTGGACCGCGCGCCCGTCGAAGGCATCACGGGCTCGATCTTCCGCGGCTTGACGTTCGAAGGCCTGTACTCGACGGACCTGACGAAGCTCGCCGAGGACTGGCAGGGGCTCGAGCAGGGCCGGGCCCCGAAGCCGCCGGCGGAACCGGTGACCGGGGTGGAAAACCTGCTGGCGTCCCGGTTCGCGGTGATCTGCGGCGACTCGGCGTGGCCGCGCTCGATCGCGCGCTACCAGCTGGACGTCGCGGTCGACCGGGTCCGCTACCCGCTGCTCGGCGCGGCGACTGCGAACATCTCGGCGTGCGCGTACTGGGCGCCGCCCGCCGAGCCGCGGGTGCGGATCACCGGCCACGGCCCGGCGAACGTGCTGATGGTGCAGAACCAGCGTGACCCGGGCACGCCTCTGTCCGGGGCCCGCAAGCTGCGCGCGGCGTTCGGCGAGCGTGCCCGGATGATCACGATCGACCAGGGCGGCCACGGGGCTTACCTGTTCACGCCCAGCAAGTGCGGGAACGCGCTCGTGACCGAGTACCTCGTGAGCGGGAAGCGGCCGGACGACACCTTCTGCCCCGCGGGAAGC
This sequence comes from Amycolatopsis nalaikhensis, assembly GCF_030264295.1. Taxonomy (GTDB): domain Bacteria; phylum Actinomycetota; class Actinomycetes; order Mycobacteriales; family Pseudonocardiaceae; genus Amycolatopsis; species Amycolatopsis nalaikhensis. Next base: position 997,979 of record NZ_CP127173.1, read on the forward strand.
TGACCGTGGGCGCGGTGCCACCCCGTCCCTGGGGTGGCACCGTGTTGCCGGGGCACGCAAGTCCGACGAACCGCGTAGGCCGATCGAGGTACCGAGCGCGTTGCTCGATCACTTCTCTTGACAAGGTGCCGGAAAAGCACCTACATGGACAATGGTTCAAACCACTCGTCAGGAGTTGAGCTACCGTGGTCAAGCTTGGCCGGATCACCGCGTTGCTGGCAGGCGCCGCCCTCTTGGCGGGCATGACGACAGGCCCCAGTGCGGCGAGTACCGCCGCGCCGCGCAAGACCGGGCCGATCACCGTGGCCTACGTCGAGGTGAACAACAACAGCATGCTGAACGTGGGCAAGTACGAGCTCGCCCAAGGCGGTGGCAACGTGTTCGACATCGGCGTCATCTTCGCCGCCAACATCAACTACGACACCGCGACGAAGTCGGCATACCTGTACTTCAACCCGAACGTGCGGAACGTCCTCGACCACGTGAGCACCCAAGTCCGCCCGCTGCAGGCCAAAGGCATCAAGGTCCTGTTGTCGATCCTGGGCAACCACCAGGGCGCCGGGTTCGCCAACTTCCCCTCCCAGCAAGCGGCCGCGGCCTTCGCCAAGCAGCTGTCCGACGCCGTGACCAAGTACGGGCTCGACGGCGTCGACTTCGACGACGAATACGCCGAGTACGGCACCAACGGCACCGGCCAGCCCAACGCCGGCTCCTTCGTCCACCTCGTCACGGCCCTGCGCGCGGCGATGCCCACCAAGCTGATCTCGCTGTACAACATCGGCCCGGCGGCATCGAGGTTGTCCTACGGCGGCGTCGACATCACCTCGAAGTTCAATTACGCCTGGAACCCCTACTACGGCACCTGGGGCGTACCGAACATCGCCCTCCCCAAATCCGGACTCTCCCCCGCGGCAGTCCAGATCGCGGCGACATCCGCCGGCACCGCCGCCGGCCTTGCCCAGCGAACCGTCAGCGAAGGCTATGGCGTGTACCTGACCTACAACCTCGGCGCCGGCGACTCACACACCTACATCTCCAGCTTCACCAAGCCCCTGTACGGCCAGGACGCCGTGTACCGGCCCTAGCCACCTCGGTTGGCGGAGATCATCGCGCGGCGGCGTGTTCGACAGCGGGAAGCGCCGAGTTGTCGCTGCCCGTGGCCGGCCGGGCCCGCCACAGCGAAATGCCCAAGCCGATCAACGCTACGCCGGTCGGAACGGCCAACGGCCGGTTGAACGACTCCGGGAGCACCGCGAGCGCGACCGTCGCGACGGTGCCCGCGGCCAGCAGCGCCGACGCCCACCGGGCGAGGACGCGCGCCCGGAACAACGCGATGCCGAACAGGCAGCCACCCGCGAGGTAACCGGCGGAGCTGACCGCGATGACGGTCTGCATGCCGCCGATGCCATGGGTCGCGGTGCCACCGAAGGCGACGGCGAGGACGTCGGCGACGTAGCCGGGCGCCGTGGGTGCCAGCGCGGGCAGAACGGCGGCGGCGACCACCTCGATGCCGAACATCAGCAGGTAGCCGGCGGCGAACAAGACGTAGCCGAGGAAGCCGAGGATTCCCGTCTGCCGGACTTGACGCAGGTACATGCCGGTGATGCCGGCGAGTGCCAGCGCGGCCATGAGCGCCTTCGCCGTGCTGCGCACGGCCCAGTCGGTGGTGGTGACCAGCGAGACGTCCATGGCCGGGTGGCCGACCTGGACCGCGATGAACAGTGCCCCCGCGATCGCGGCAGCCATTCCGGCGGCCCGCGAAAGGTCCCGTTCGCCGGGGGCCATGGAGAACTGCTTCGTCTTGCCGGGTCTTGGCGTGGCACTCATGCCTTGCTCCTCCGAGAGGGGTCCGCGCGAGGTGTACGACGTACACCTCTGCCGGGCTCAAGCTAGGCGTACGATGTACACCTGTCAAGGCCGGGCCACCGGTCAGAAGGTGGAGGACCCCGATGCAGGACACCGCCGCGGCCGGTGGCCGGGAGCGGCTCAACCGCGCCAAAGTGCTGGGCGCCGCCGTCGAACTGGCCGATGAAGGCGGCTTCGAGGCCCTGACGATGCGCAGGCTCGCGACCCGGTTGAGCGTCGTGCCCATGGCGCTCTACAAGCACGTGGCGGACAAGCGCGAGCTCCTCGACGGCATGGTCGACCTGGTCTTCGCCGAGGTCGAGGTCCCCGTCGACGTCGACTGGCGGACCGCCATGCACCGCCGGGCGGCATCGATGCGGCTGGCTTTGCTCCGTCATCCGTGGGCGGTCGGCCGGATGGAGACGGGCAACCCAGGACCGGCGAACCTGCACCACCACAACGCCGTGATGCGGTGCCTCCGCCGTGACGCGGGCTTTCCCTTCCGCATGGCCGTGCACGCGTACAACCTGATGGACGCCTACGTCTACGGGTTCGCCCTCCAGGAGAAGACCCTCGCCGGCGACATCCCGGCGGAAGCCGCGCGGCGGCAAAAAGCCGTCGTGGACCGGAAGCCGTCGGGACTCGAGGATTACCCCTACCTCGCCGAGGTGGTCACCGAACTGGCGAAGACCGGGTTCGCCTTCGCCGACGAGTTCGAGTTCGGGCTCGACCTCATCCTCGACGGCCTCAGCCGGATGCCTCAGTAACGCTCCCGCACAGCGGGCAGCGGGTCGAACCCACCGCTACGGCCGTCGGCCCGGTAGACCCAGATCCCGAGTGAGGGGGACAGGGATTCGAGTCCGAGTCCCCTCAGCTCCACATCGGACGAAACCCCTCCGGTTAGGCCTTGCGGCCGGCTCCGGAGGGGTTCCGTGTTCCGGGTCCGATGGCGTTCACCTTGTTCGGCGTCGCCGCGGTCGTCGCGGTGGGCTCGCAGCCGAACCATCTGGCTCGCCGGTCTGCCCTTCGTCGTGCTCAGTGCGGTGCCCACCGCTGTCGTGGCGGTGGATCTCCTCCCCCGCTAGGACCGCTACCTCGGTACCTCGAAGCCGCCGATCTGCTCCTCCAGCAGTTCCGCCAGCCTCAACGGTGTGCGGTCCTCGAACGCCGGGCCGATGAGCTGCACCCCGACCGGCAGCCCCTCCACAGACCTGCCCGTCGGTATCGCCGTGGCGGGCAGACCCGGCATTGTCGCCAGACCCGCCCAGACCAGCTGGTCGAAGTACGGGTACTCCACCCCGTCGATGTCGATGCGCCGCTCCATCGGGTTCGGGTGGTGGTCGTGCGGGAACGCCGGGGTCGGCGTGACCGGGCACACCACCGCGTCGTACTCGGCGAACAACCGCCGCCAGGCGTGGCGGTGGCTCTCGCGGCCCTTGTCGGCCTCGAGCCACTCCGCGTGGCTGAACGTCATCGCCTGCACCCGGACCGCGTCGAGACTCCCGTCCGGCACATTGGCTCGCAGCCGCTCGAGCGACTCGATCGGGAAACGTGCCACCGAGCCCGAAATCAGCAACTGCATGTACAGCCTCGCCGCTTCGGTCAGGTCGGGTAGCAGCGGACTTCGCCGCTCGACGCGGGCGCCGCCGTCGAGAAGCGTCTCGGCCACCCGGTTCACGGCCGTCCGGACCGCCGCGCTGGTCGCGATCAGCGGGTGCTCCTCGAGGACCAACACGCGGAAGTCGCGCAGGTGCTCGTGGCGGGCCGGTGGCAGGGCCAGCCGGTGCGCCACTCCGTGCGTCAGCGGGTCCGGTCCGGCCATCACGTCCAGCAGGAGCGTCAGGTCGCGGGCCGAGCGGGCCATCGGGCCGACCACCGCCAGGTCCAGGTCGATCGGGAACGCCGGTTCCGACGGCGCCACCATTCCGCGGCTCGCCGCCAGCCCCACCGTCGGCTTGTGCGCGTACACGCCGCAGAAATGCGCTGGGGTGCGCAGCGAGCCCGCGATGTCGGACCCGATCGACAGGGCGCCGAATCCGGACGCCAACGCCGCCGCCGAGCCGCCCGACGACCCGCCTGACGTGCGGTCCGGGTCCCACGGGTTCGTCGTGGTTCCGTAGATCTCGTTGAAACTCTGGATGTCCTGCAGTCCCAACGGGACGTTCGTCTTGCCGAGGATCACCGCGCCCGCCGCCTTCACGCGCGAGACCTGGACCGCGTCCTCGGCCGGGATGTGGTCGCGGTGCGGGGGCATGCCCCACGTCGTGGGCAGCCCCGCCATGTCGTACGACTCCTTGACCGTCACCGGGATTCCCAGCAACGGCCCGTCTTCGCCGCGTGCCCTCGCCCGGTCGGCTTCGTGGGCCGCCGACCGGGCGCGGTCGAAGTCCGGCACGCAGATCGCGTTCGTCACCTTGTCTTCGCGCTCGATGCGGGTGATCGCCTCTTCGGTCAGCTCGACCGACGTCACCGCGCCCGCTCGCAATGCGGCAGCGAGTTCTTCGGCCGTCCGAAAGCTCCATTCCATGGAAGCGACGCTAGCGAACCCGTGACGAAGGCACGAAATTCCTTTGCGCGCAACGGGATGGCTGCCTCAATCCAGGTACCGCACGACACACACCGCGCACGGGGCCGACCGGTCGTCGTGGTCGCACAGCGCGTTGCGGGCCGCCTCCGCACGCCGGAGGTCCGTCAGCCAGCCTCGCAGCCATTCCAGTGGCGTCAACCGCCGCAACGGATTCCACGACATCAGCAGAACCCCGCGCGGACTCTCTCGCGCTCCCGGGCCGGGCCGAACTCGGCCGGCTGGCACGTCGTCTCCAGGACCGACATCCACAGGTCGCCGTCCGGGTCGACCTGGTTGCGGCGGCTCGTCATCAACGACAACGGCACGTGCACGAACCTGCGCCGCCAGCGGGCCACCGCCGCTTCCGTGCGGCCCGCCATCGCCGCGTGCACCGCCGCGTGGGCCAGCCTCAGGCAATACACGCTGTCGTACGCGTTCGCCGCGATGCTCCGGACCGCGTAGCTCGGGTCGATGTACCGCATCGTCGGCGTCAAGCCGACCGCCGTCAGGTGCGCGGTGATGCTCTCCTTGACCAGCTCGCCGATGTTGCCCAGCTTGATGTTGCCCGACGCGTCCGTCGCGCGGGCCAGCCCGTAGTCCTCCAGCAGGTCCTGGCCCGCCCCCTCCGCGAGGACGATCACCACGTGCCCCTTGGCTCTCACCTGCCGCTCGACGTGGGCCAGCAAGCCGTCCGCGCCACCGAGCGCGAACGGGACCTCCGGGATCAGCACGATGTCCGCGGCGTTCGCGGCCAGTGCCGCGTAGCTGGCGATGAACCCCGAATGACGGCCCATCAGCTTCACGATCCCGACGCCGTTCGGGCTCGCCGCGGCTTCGACCGCCACCGCCGCGATGAAGTCCGTGGCCTTGGCGAACGCGCTCTGGAAGCCGAACGACTGGTCGGTGAAGGGCAGGTCGTTGTCGATCGTCTTCGGCACCCCGATGACCGCGATGTCGAGACCGCGGGCCCGGATCGCGTTGCTCAGGTACGTCGCCGCGCGCATGCCGCCGTCGCCGCCGATGACGAACATGATGTCGATGCCGCGCAGCACCAGCGTGTCGACCATTTCGTCGGCGTCCTGGCCGCCGCGTGAGCTGCCCAGGATCGTGCCGCCCGCGTGGTGGATGTCGCGCACGCCCTCCGGCGTCAGGTCGACCGTGTCGTCGCGGTGCTCGGCCGTCAGCCCCTGGAGACCGTTGCGGAAGCCCAGGATCCGCTTGACCTGGTAGTGCACGGCCAGCTCCTGGACCAGGCCCCGGATCACGTTGTTGAGGCCGGGGCACAGCCCGCCGCAGGTGACGACCCCGGCGGTCACGTTCGCCGGGTCGAAGTAGATCTTCCGGCGCGGGCCGGCCGCCTCGAAGCTCGGGGCCTGCACGGACGGGAGGCGGTGCCCGGCCAGCATCGAAACGGTGTCCTCGAGCAGGACCCGGTCGCCTTCCGCGACGTAGTGCGGCGAGGTCTGCTTCGTGGAAAGCATCTCGGAGAACGGCGAGTCGTAACGGCATTCGCCCAGCTGGCGAACGCGGAGGTCGTCCAGGTGCAGCGTCACCGAAGCTCCTTGGTCGGGCGGGCCTGCGAAGTCATGCGAAGGTCGTGTGGGTGATGTGGCGGATCTCGCCGCGGGAGATCAGCAGCGATTCGGCGACGGTCGTGCCGCCGACGGTCCGCGGCCGCCCGAGCAGGGGCCCGCCGTTGACGCCGGTGGCGACGAAGAACGCCTCGCCGGCCACGAGCTCGTCGCAGTCGTAGATGCGCTCGAGGGACATCCCCGCCGCGCGGATGGCGTCCGCTTCCTCGTCGCGTTGCGGGGCCAGGCGGCCGAGCATCCCGCCGCCCAGCGCCCGCACCGCCGCGGCCGTCATGACGCCCTCCGGGGTGCCGCCGACGCCGAGCAGGAGGTCGATGTCGAGCGTCGGCAGCAGCACGGCCAGGCTCCCGCCGACGTCGCCGCCCGCGGGGGTCTGCACCGCCGCGCCCGCCTGCAGCACCCGGGCGATCAGCTCCTTGTGCCGCGGCTTGTCCATGATCATCACGCGCAGGTCGCCGACCTCCTTGCCGAGCGCCTTGGCGACCTTGGCCAGGGTGTGCTCGGGCGGGTCGTCGAGGTCGATGACGTCCTTGGCCGCCGGCGGCACCACGATCTTGTCCATGTAGAACCCGGGTCCGGGCGACCAGAACGTGCCGGACTCGCCGAACGCGATCGTGGCCAGCGAGCCGGGCAGGTCCCGGGCGCAGAAGGACGTGCCTTCCAGCGGGTCGACGGCGATGTCGAAGTCGGGTCCGTGCCCGGTGCCGACGACTTCGCCGTTGAACAGCATCGGGGCGTCGTCCTTCTCCCCCTCCCCGATCACCACGGTGCCCCGGCCCGGCGCGTCGGCCAAGGCCGCGCGCATGGCCGTGGTCGCCGCCGCGTCGGCCGCTTTCTGGTCCTCGCGGCCCACCCAGGCGTAGCTGGCCAATGCGGCGCTGCGCGTGGCCGCCAGCGCCACCGCTTCCAACGTGCTGATATCGGCGGCCTGCATCTCGGGCTCCTCTGCCTGGAAGTGAGTCGGGGAAGGGGGAAAAGGGGCGTCTACTCGAGGTTCGCGTGCAGGCGCCACAGGTCGCGGGCCTGGCTGCCGCCGGTCTTCCACAGCGTGTGGAACAGCGCGTCGGTGATCAGCAGGACGGACTGCTCGAACAGGCTGCCCGCGTACTGGACGGACGCGGTGCCGTCGAAGTCCTGCTTGTCCGCGGCCGGCACGATGAGCACCTCGGTCGCGATCTTCGCCAGCGGCGAGTCGGCCGCCGTGGTCAGCGCGATCACGTCCGCCCGCTGGTCACGAGCCGTCTGCGCGGCCCGCACCACCCGGCCCGTGGTGCCCGAGCCCGACGCCGCGACCAGGACGTCCCGCTCGCCGATCGCCGGGGCGGTCACCTCGCCGACGACGTGGGTGGGCAGGCCGAGGTGCATGAACCGCATCGCGGCCATCTGCAGGGCGAGCCCGCTGCGCCCGGTGCCGATGGTGAACACCTTGGGCGCCTTGAGCAGCAGCGCGCCGGCCCGCACCCAGGCCGCCGACTGGACGCCGGCCCGCACCCGGTCGACCTCGCCGACGACCGCGCGGGTGGCGTCGGTGAACAGCGCCGGGTCGAGCTCCTTCGAAACCGTTTTGGTCACCGCGATTTCCTCTCGCTGCGCCGGGCCGCTTCGACGACGGCCTCGGTGGTGATGCCGAACTCCTTGAACAGGGTTTTGAAGTCCGCCGAAGCACCGAAGTGCTCCAGCGACACGATTTCGCCCGCGTCACCGGCGAACCGGTGCCACGGCTGCGCGACGCCCGCCTCGACGACCACCCGCGCGCGCACCGCCGGCGGCAGCACCTCGTCGCGGTAGGCCTGGTCCTGCCGGTCGAACCACTCGACACACGGCATCGACACGACCCGGGCCGCGATCCCTTCGGCCGCCAGGACCTTCCGGGCCTCGACGGCCAGCTGGACCTCGGACCCGGTGCCGATCAGGATGACGTCCGGGACGCCCGCCGAGTCGGCCAGGACGTAGCCGCCGCGGGCGACCCCCTCTGCAGACGTGCCCTCGAGCGTCGGGACGTTCTGGCGGGTGAGCGCCAGCCCCGCCGGGGAGGTGGTGTCCTCCAGCACCGCCTTCCAGGCGTGGGCCGTCTCGTTCGCGTCCGCCGGGCGCACCACCGACAGGCCGGGGATGGCCCGCAGCGACGCCAGCTGCTCGACCGGCTGGTGGGTCGGGCCGTCCTCGCCGAGGCCGATCGAGTCGTGCGTCCACACGTAGACGACCGGCAGCCGCATCAGCGCCGCCAGGCGCACGGCCGGGCGCATGTAGTCGCTGAAGATGAGGAACGTCCCGCCGTAGGGCCGGGTCCCGCCGTGCAGCGCGATCCCGTTGAGGATCGAGCCCATCGCGTGCTCGCGGATGCCGAAGTGCAGCGTCCGCCCGTACGGCTGGGCCGTCCAGGCCTCGGTGGAGATCGAGGCCGGGCCGAACGAGTCCGCGCCCTTGATCGTGGTGTTGTTGCTCTCGGCCAGGTCCGCGGACCCGCCCCAGAGCTCCGGCAGCACCTCGCCGAGCTTGGCCAGGACCGCGGCGGACGCCTTGCGCGTCGCCACTCCTCCCTCGTCCGGCGTCCACGTCGGCAGGTCGTCGGCCCACCCGGCGGGCAGTTCGCGGCGGCTCAGCCGGTCCAGCAAAGCCTTGCGCTCCGGGTTGGCCTGTGCCCAGGCGTCGAACTCCAGCTGCCACTTCTCGCGGTCGGCGCGGCCGCGCTCGGCCACTTCGCGGGTGTGGCGCAGGACGTCTTCGTCGACCTGGAAGCTGCGCCGCGGGTCCAGCCCGACGGCCTGCTTGACCGCGGCCAGCTCCTCGGCGCCCAGCGCGGCGCCGTGCACCTTGCCGGTGTTCATCTTGGTCGGCGCCGGGTAGCCGATCACGGTGCGCAGCACGATGAGCGTCGGCCGGGTGGTCTCGGCCTTCGCCTGCTCGATCGCGGTCAGGAACCCGGCCACGTCCTCGCCGCCGTCGACGGTGAGGACGTGCCAGCCGTACGCCTCGTACCGCTTGGCGGTGTCCTCCGACAACGCGATGCGGGTGTCGTCCTCGATGGAGATCTCGTTGCTGTCGTAGATCACCGTGAGGTTGCCCAGCTGCTGCGTGCCGGCCAGCGACGACGCCTCGGACGTGACACCTTCCTCGATGTCGCCGTCCGAGGCGATCACGTAGACGTGGTGGTCGAACACGCTCTTGCCGGGCTCGGCGTCCGGGTCGAACAGCCCGCGCTCGCGGCGAGCGGCCATGGCCATCCCGACCGCGTTGGCCAGGCCCTGACCCAGCGGGCCGGTCGTGGTCTCCACGCCGTCGGTGTGCCCGTACTCCGGGTGGCCGGGGGTCAGGGAACCCCAGGTGCGCAACGCCTTCAGGTCGTCGAGCTCCAGGCCGTAGCCGGACAGGAACAGCTGGATGTACAGCGTCAGGCTGGAATGCCCGGCGGACAGCACGAACCGGTCCCGGCCGAGCCACCGCGCGTCGCCGGGGTCGTGCCGCATGACCCGCTGGAACAGCGCGTAGGCGACGGGCGCGAGGCTCATGGCCGTGCCGGGGTGCCCGCTCCCGCACTGCTCGACCGCGTCCGCGGCCAGCACGCGGGCGGTGTCGATCGCGCGCTGGTCCACTTCGGACCAGTCGGCGGGGAGCCGCCGGGTGGTCAGGCGGGCGACCTCGTCAGCGGAGTGGTTCGGTGGCATGGGAGTGGGCTCCTGGGTTCGCCGGGTGGGGTGGGGTCAGCGGGTGGCGTGCTTCTTCAGTTCGGCCGCGGCGGCGCCGGGGTCGGTGGCGTTGTAGATGGCGCCACCGGCGACGGCGACCACAGCACCGGCCTCACGCACGGCGCCGATGGTGTCGACCTTCACGCCACCGGCGATCGAGAACGGCACACCCGCCAGGCGGCCGTCTTCGAGCAACTGCTGGATGCTGTAACCCGGCCGGGCCTGCTCGTCCAGCCCCGCGTGAATCTCCACAAAGGAGACACCCAGCTTCGCGACCTCGCGGATGCGGGCGACCCGGCCGTCGACGACACCGATCATGTCGGCCACGACCTGCTTGCCGTACTTCCGACCGGCCGCGACCGCACCGCGGATCGTGTCGTCGTCCACCGTGCCCATCACCGTGACCAAGTCCGCGCCCGCCTCGAACGCGAGCCCGGCCTCCAGCTCACCGGCGTCAGCGGTCTTCAGGTCGGCGAAGACGAGCTTGTCGGGGTGGGCGGCCTTGATGGCGCTCACCGCGGCGATGCCGGCGGATTTCACCAGCGGGGTCCCGAGTTCGAGGATGTCGACGTGCTCGGACACCTGGTTGGCCAGGGTCAACGCCGAGGGAAGGTCCAGAACGTCCAAAGCCACCTGCAGCTGCACGGCAATTCTCCTCATCGGTGCGGGATCGCTTGTGCCACAACCATCACCCGGCCACCCGGACCCCGGCAACACCCCCGCACATGCGAAACGGCAATCCCCCGATACGCAGTACCGATAGCCACGCACCGGCCCCCGCGGCCGTACGCTCGGGGTGTGTCGAAAAAGCCTTTGATCGCCCCGTCCATCCTGTCCGCCGACTTCGCCCGGCTCGCCGACGAAGTGGCCGCCGTGCAAGGGAAACGCGGCGCCGACTGGCTGCACGTGGACGTCATGGACGCGCACTTCGTGCCGAACCTGACCCTGGGCCTGCCGGTCGTCCAGTCGCTGCTCGCCACCACGGACCTGCCGCTGGACTGCCACCTGATGATCGAGAAACCGGACCACTGGGCCATCGCGTACGCGGAAGCGGGCTCCTACAACGTCACCGTGCACGTCGAGGCCGCCGAGGACCCGGTGATGCTCGCGAAGAACCTGCGCGCCGCGGGTGCCAAGGCGGGGCTGGCCATCAAGCCGGGCACGCCGCTGGAGCCCTACGTCGACGTGCTCAAGCATTACGACACCCTGCTCGTGATGTCCGTGGAACCCGGCTTCGGCGGCCAGAAGTTCATGGCCGACGTCCTCGGCAAGGTGCGCCGGGCGCGGAGCTCGTCGACACCGGCCACCTGAACCTGGTGGTGGAGATCGACGGCGGCATCAACGCGGACACGATCGAGCAGGCGGCCGAGGCCGGCGTCGACTGCTTCGTCGCCGGCTCGGCCGTCTACTCGGCCGCGGACCCGGCGCGGGCCGTGGAAGGCCTGCGCCGCCAGGTGGAAGCCGTCTCCGGCTGATCAGACGCCGAGCATGCGCCGCAGATCCGGGGCGTGCCGGCGGGAAACGGGCACGAACTCGTGGTCGCGGGAGTCCATGATCAGGAACAGCTCGCCCTTGATGCCCCGCTCGATCTCCGCCACCCGCCGCAGGTTGACCAGGAACCGCCGGTGCACCCGGCGGAACCCGAAGGACGTCAGCAGCCGCTCGACGTTCTCCAGGCCGCGGGTGGCGGCCTGGATCCGGCCGCGTTCGGTGACGAGCCAGACGATGTTCCGGTCGGCCTCGGCGTAGCGGATCTCCGACGGGGCCAGCAGGACCAGCCGGTCCTTGCGCATCCCGATGACGCACCGCGGCAGCGGCCCGATCGCGTCGTCGGCGCTCCCTTCGTAGGGTTCGCCTTCCTGCACGCCGAACGCGCACAGCATGCCGACCACGTGGTTGGAGTCCACAACGGACCGCAGGGTCAGCGGCGTGTCCTCTTCGCCGGGGCACACCGGCAACCGCGCGTAGCCGCTCCACTCCGCGTTGCCCTGGGCCCGTTCCTTGGCCCACCGCACCACTTCCGGCAGCCCGGCGATGTCCGGGATCCAGCGCTCGGCGGGTTCCGTCGCGCCGGCGACGATCGGGGTTTCGCCCGCCAGCCCGAGCATCGCGACGGCGGCCTCGTTGGCGGCGATCACGTTCCCGCCGCGGTCCATCGCCATGAACGAACCGCTGGCCGTCGCGCACTTCTTGGTGAACTCGCCGATCACCTTGTCGGCTTCGTAGATGGCGCGCCGGTAGATCTCCTGCTCCACGCAGGCGACAGCTTTCGTCAGCCACGGCGGCACGAGCTTCGACAGCGACGCGTTCCACCGCGAGATGTTGATCGAGGCGACCGGGGCGCCGGTCACCACGTCGCGGATCGACACCCCGGCGCACGCCCACTGGTGGAACGCCTGGCACCAGTGTTCCGGCCCGGTCACCGTCACCGGGCCGGACACCTCGAGCGACGTGCCCATCCCGTTCGTGCCGGTGGCTTCCTCCGACCAGGACGACCACGGCGCGAGGTTGTGCAGCTCGGCGCGCCGCAACGCGGTGGGGTCGCCCCAGGCGCCGAGGACGCGTCCGTCCCCGTCCGTCACCGTGACAACGGCGCCATCGCGCTCGACTTCCTGCCCGGCCAGGGCACCGAGGCCGCCGAGAGACGTGTAGATGACACCGTTGTCGAGCCGCTGGGCCTCTTCGCCGCGGGCGCCCGGCGCGACGTCCAGCGTGCGGTCGACCTCGTACCGGTCGCGGCACCGGTACCAGGAAGCCAGGATCTCCGGCCGCACGCCCGTCTCGATGTCTTCGCCCGCGGCGAAGTTCTCCCACGCGCGGGCCACTTCCTTCGCCGACGAGGTGGCCACGAGGGAGCCGCCGGGCACGCGGTCACGCCCGCTGGGGCGGCTCGGCGCGATCACCAGCGGTGGCACTCTCCCCGTCATCGCGACCTCCTTGTCGCCACGTGCACCGGCGTTTCCTCGCTACCGCCGGACACTGAAAGCCGTCACAAAGTAACTCGACGCCGTGAGCCATTTCAAGACATGTTCACGACGTTCAGCCACATCGCTGTAGAACTACCCGATCGGACAGGTAGCCAGGGAGAACCACCCGATCCGCCCGGAAAACGAGGGTAGGACGGGAACCCTCCGGCGCTCCACCGCTACCGCTGGTGGGCCTCCGGCCGCCGCCCGTCATCGCCGCACGACCGTTCGTGGGGCGTTCACCCACGGTCATCACACGCCGCTTGCCCCCGCCCGGGCGCGGAGTTTAGCTTGCGACGAAGCCAAATCGCCGTGCCACCGGCCCGGCAGACCGAAGGTGGTCTCCCATGGCACAGGTACGCCGGCTCGAACCGAGCCCGGCCCGCCGTGGCGAAACGACGGTGTTCAAAGCGTGGGAACGGTTCGCGCGGGGTGAAGACGACCTCAGCGGCGTGCGTCCCGAGATCGCGATCTCCTGGCACCGCTGCCGCGACCAGTACCGGGTCGACCCGAGCCTCGCCGAAGCCCCGGCCGCGGTCGCGGAGGTCGGCCACGCGCTCGAGCACGACGTCGTGTTCGCCGAACTCGGCTTCCGCGCCGCTTCGCTGGTGCACGAGGTCGGCCCGCTCGGCGGCATCGTGACCATCACCGACGGCACCGGCCGGGTGCTGGCCCAGTGGGGCGACCCGGCCACCCGCGCGGTCGCCGCCGAGGCCAACCTGGCGCCGTGGTTCTGCTGGGCCGAGGGCGCCACCGGCACGAACGGCATGGGGACCGCGCTGATGTCGTACACCCCGGTGCTGATCCGCGGGGCCGAGCACTGGTGCCAGGCCTTCCACGACTGGACCTGCGCGGGGGTGGCGGTCCGGGACGTGGTGACGCGGAAACCGGTGGCGGTGCTCAACATCTCCTGCTGGCGCGGCGACCTGCCCGCGAGCGTGGGCTCCTGGCTCGGCAACGTCGCCACGATGACCCAGCGCATCCTGCGCCAGCACGCGAAGGACGACGGCGCCGAACTGATCGCCGCCTTCAACCACGCCCGGTCGGCTTCGCGGGCGCCGCTCGCGGTCGTGGACCCCGCCGGCCGGGTCGTGCTCGCCGACGACACCGCGGGCGTGCTGCTCGGCATCCCGGGCTCCACGCCGGCCCCGGATCCCGCCGTGCGGTGGAAACCGGAGCTGCCGGAGTTCATCCGGGCCGCCATGTACGCCTGCGAGCAGGCGGCACGCAACCCGGACTGGGCGGGCTCGACGCAGATCCTCACCCGCCTGGCCGCCGAACCGACGTCGATCAGCTTCCGGCCGGTGTTCCTGGCCGGGCACCTGATCGGCAACGTCGTCTCGTTCGGGGTCACCGAAGGGGATCCGCTCCCCCGGTCCGGCGACGATGTCCCGCTGCGGGGGCAGCCGCACCGGATGGTCGCCACGCGCGACAACCGCATGGTCCTGTTGCGGCTGCCCGAAGTCGCCTTCGCGCAGTCGGACGGCAACGACGTGTGGCTGTCCACCGACCAGGGACTGCTGCGCGCCGCCTCGCCGGGCCTCGACCGGCTCGAAACCGAGCTGGGCGACGCCGGGTTCCTGCGGGTGCACCGGCAGTACGTGGTGAACCTCAGCCGGATCCGCGAGGTCGAGCGCCGGTACAAGGGCGAGCTGTTCCTGGTCATGGACGACCAGGCGCAGACCATGGTCCCGGTGTCCCGCCGGAACGCCCCGACCGTGCGCCGCGCGCTGGAGATCTGACCCGCTCAGCCGTCGTAGCGGTGCACGCCGCAGACGCAGTACATGAGACGGCACTCGAAGCACGCGGGCTTGCCGACACACGTGATGCAGGGCCCGCACTCCACGGGCTCGGTGTGCCGCGCGACCTCGTCCGGTCCGTAACGCTCTCCGCAGTACAGGCACGGCAGCCGCTCCACTTCGGACGTCGATGGCTGGCTCATCGGATCACCTTTCCCTCGCCGACGACGAAACGCCGAAACCGGTGGCCGAGTCGCCGGAACGACTCGACCACCGGTCGGCACTACCCGGAAAATCCTCCGGTCACAGGGAGAACACGATCAGCGAAGCACCGTGACCCTGCGCGGACAGGCCGGGGACGATGCCCTCGAGCCAGCCACCCCAGCCGACCGGCACGGCGATGTGCTGCTTGCCGTCGACGGTGAAGGTGCTCGGGCTGCTGTGGTGCCCGCTGCCGCACTGGAAGCTCCAGAGCTTCTCGCCGGTCTCGGCGTTCAGCGCCAGGAACTCACCCGCCGGCGTGCCGGCGAACACGAGGTTCCCCGCGGTGCTGAGCGTCGAGGCGGCCATCGGCATGTTGTCGAGCCGGTGGCGCCACTTCTCCTCACCGTGGGAGTCGAACGCGCTGACCGACCCGGCCATGTTGTCGATGTCGACCTCGACCGCGGCACCCCAGTAGGGCATGCCTTCCTTGAACTCGCGGCGCCGCCGGGTGGCGGTGGCGCCCACGTCGGCGACCGGGACGTAGAACAGGTCGTGGTCCGGGTTGTACGACGCGTGCGTCCATTCCTTCGCACCGGCCGGGCCGGGGAAGAAGTGGCAGGGCTCGCCTTCCTTGTCCGGGTACTTCCGCGGGGTCACCTTGCCGTCGCGGGTGATGACGCCCCAGTCGATCCGGTCGACGAACGGCGTGACGTGCTGCAGCTCGCCGTTGGTGCGGTCCAGGACGAACATGTACCCGTTCTTGTCGAAGTGGGCCAGCAGCTTCTTGCCGTCCCGCTCGAACAGGGTCATCTCCATCGTGGAGTCGTAGTCCCACAGGTCGTGCGGGGTGAACTGGTAGTGCCACTTGATCTCGCCCGTGTCGACGTCCAGCGCGACGACGCTGTCGGTGTAGAGGTTGTCGCCCTCGCGCACCTCGCCGTCGAAGTCGGGCGCCGGGTTGCCGGTGCCGGCGTAGTAGAGGTTCAGCTCCGGGTCGAACGTGCCGGTGACCCAGTGGTTCGCGCCACCGCGCTGCCAGGCCTCACCGTCGGCGGGCCAGGTCTCCGAACCGGGCTCGCCCGGCTTCGGCACGGTGTAGGTGCGCCAGCGCTGCTCGCCGGTCTCCAGGTCCCAGCAGTCGATGTGGCCGCGGACGCCGTACTCGCCACCGGCGGACCCGGTGATGAGCGTGTCCTTGATGACCAGCGGCGCGATCGAGGCGCTCTCGCCCGCGCGCACGTCGCCGATGGTCTTCTGCCAGACCTTCTTCCCGGTGGTGGCGTCGAGCGCGACCAGCTGGGCGTTCTGGGTCACCATGTAGACCTTGCCGTTCGCCACCGCGCAGCCGCGGTTGACGTTGGCGCAGCACAGGGTGACGTCGATCGGGATGGCGTGCTTGTAGCGCCACAGCTGCTCGCCGGTCTTGGCGTCCAGCGCCCACAGCCAGCCGTCCCAGCCGGTGACGAACATGACGCCGTCGACGACCAGCGGGCAGGCCTCGAACGCGTAGGTCGAGGTCGAGGCGATCATGCCGGTCGCGCTCGCCTGGAAGATCCAGGCGACCTTGAGGTTCTTGACGTTGTCTACGTTGATCTGGTCCAGCAGGCTGTGGCGCTTGCCGTCGTAGTCACCGTAGTAGGTGATCCAGTTGTCCTTCTCGCTGCGCGCCTTGAGGATGCGGTCGTAGTTCACGCCGCGCGTGACGTCCGGCGCGCGGTGCGGCAGGTTGGACAGCTGACTGTGGTTGAACGCCTTGCCGGCGTCGACGTATTCGAGGGTCATCGGTGGTCTGCCTTCCTACGGCCGCGGCTGGGCGGGTCGGTCGAGCTTGGCTTCCGGCGGCACTTCGCCGGTCACGACGATGGCGGCCTGCAGGCCCCGGCCCTCGTCGTTGCCGGCCGGGGAGCCGTACCAGTAGCAGCCGGGGCCGTCGAGCTCGAGCGTCGCGGTGCCCTTGGAGTGGTTCAGCAGGCCGATGAACTGCCGCTCGCCGTTGCTGGGCAGCAAGCAGGCGTGGGTGTTCTTGTCGTCGTTGATGATCGTCAGCTCGAGGATGCCGCCGTGCGGCAGAATCAGCACGCCCGGCTCCCACGCCATGGCGTCCTCCGGGATCCGGATGGTCGCCTCCATCGTCCCGTCGGGACGCTCGGTCGCCTTGGCGATCGTGCCCGTGCCGAGCACGGCCCCGATGGTCGCCCTGTTCTGCCCGCCGAGTTCGGCCAGGAGGTCTTCGCGTTCCTGGGCGATCGTCATCGGACATCACCTCCTCATCGTTGAGAAATGGGTGTTTCGACCCGCATTCGCGAAAATGATCCGCGTACGCGAAACGTCGTCATCGCAGGGCCCGCGGTTCTGGTTTTCCCTTGCCCTGCAACGCTTCTGACTCTACATCCGGTCCGCGAGTTCCGGAATCCGTCACCACAAATCGATCCCGGTCCGCCGTTCGCCCGGCGGGAGGTACCGTTCGTGGAAAGCACTTCAACCGAGATCGAATCGGTCGAGTTCCATCACCTTCACCCACGCGGCGGCGAAGTCGCGGACGAACTTCCCGTCCGCGTCCGCACTCGCGTAGACCTCGGAGATCGCCCGCAGTTCGGAGTTCGACCCGAACAGCAAGTCCACCCGGCTGGCGAGCCACCGCGGTTCGCCGGTGGTCCGGTCGCGGCCTTCGTAGCGCGTCGTCCAGGGGTGCCCGCCGGGGCGGGGTGTCCACTCTGTACTCATGTCCAGCAGGTTGACGAAGAAGTCGTTCGTCAACGTGCCCGGCGCCCGCGTCAGCACCCCCAGCGGGGAGCCGCGGTGGTTGGCGCCGAGCACCCGCAGCCCGCCGATCAGCACGGTCGTTTCGGGCGCGCTCAACGTCAGCAGGCTCGCCCGGTCGACCAGCAGGTGTTCCGGTGGCAGGCGGAACCCGTCGCCGAGGTAGTTGCGGAAGCCGTCCGCCGTGGGCCGCAACGCGTCGAACCACTCGACGTCCGTCCACTCCTGGGTCGCGTCGGTGCGCCCGGGCCGGAACGGGACTTCGATGTCGTGACCGGCGGCCGCGGCCGCGTGTTCCACCGCGGCGCACCCGCCGAGCACGATCAGGTCGGCCAGCGAAATCCGTTTGCCGCCGCCTTGTGAGGCGTTGAACCGTTCCTGGATCCCTTGCAGCGCGGGGAGAACGAAGTCCAGCTGGGCGGGTTCGTTGACCGCCCAGCCGCGCTGCGGCTCGAGCCGGATCCGCGCGCCGTTCGCCCCGCCGCGCTTGTCGCTGTCGCGATAGGTCGAAGCCGAGGCCCACGCCGTGGCGACGAGCTGCGCGATCGTCAAGCCGGAACCGAGGATTTCCCGTTTGAGGGCCGCGACGTCGGCGGCGTCAACGAGTTCGTGGTCCACGTCCGGCACCGGGTCCTGCCAGATCAGCCGTTCCGCCGGGACGAGCGGTCCCAGGTACCGCTGGATCGGGCCCATGTCGAGGTGGGTCAGCTTGAACCAGGCCCGCGCGAACGCGTCCTCGAACTGGTCCGGGTGCTCCAGGAACCGGCGCGAAATCGCTTCGTAGGCCCGGTCTTCCTGCAGCGAGAGGTCGGTGGTGAGCATGACGGGGTGGTGTTTCTCGTCCGGGTCGAAGGGGTCCGGGACGGTGCCCTCGCCCCCGCCGTCGCGCGGAATCCACTGCCACAGCCCGGCCGGGCTAAGCTCGACGTCCCATTCGTACTCGAAGAGCGTCTCGAAGAAAGTGTGGTCCCACTGGACGGGCGTCCGGGTCCACATCCCTTCCAGCCCGCTGGTGACGACGTCGGCCGCGATGCCGCTGCCGTGCCCGCCCGCCCAGCCGAGGCCCTGCGCGGTGAGCGGCGCGCCTTCCGGTTCGGGGCCGCAGACCAGGTTCGGGTCCGCGGGACCGTGCGTCTTGCCGAAGGTGTGGCCGCCCGCGATGAGGGCGACGGTTTCCTCGTCGTTCAGCCCCATCCGCTTGAAGGTCTCCCGGATGTCGCGGGCGGCGAGCCGGGGGTCGGGGTTGGTCGCCGGGCCCTGCGGGTCGACGTAGATCAGGCCCATCTCGGCGGCCGCCAGCGGCTGGTCGAGCTCGCGCAAGCCGCTGTAGCGCTCTTCGGCCAGCCACTTGCGTTCCGGGCCCCAGTACGTCTCGTCGGGCTCCCACACTTCGGTGCGGCCGCCACCGAACCCGAAGGTCTTGAAGCCCATCGACTCCAGGGCCCGGTTGCCCGCGAAGACCATCAGGTCGGCCCAGGAGATCCTGGCCCCGTACTTCTTCTTCACTGGCCACAGCAAACGTCGCGCCTTGTCGAGGTTCCGGTTGTCCGGCCAGCTGTTCAGCGGGGCGAAGCGCTGCATCCCGGCGCCCGCGCCGCCCCGGCCGTCGCTGACGCGGTAGGTGCCCGCGGCGTGCCAGGCCATCCGCAGCACGAGCGGGCCGTAGTGCCCGAAGTCGGCGGGCCACCAGTCCTGCGACGTCGTCAGCACGGCGTCGATGTCGCGGGCGACTTCGTCGAGGTCCAGGGTCGCGAACTGCGCGGCGTAGTCGAAGTCCGGGCCGAGCGGATCGGACTCGGGTTGCTTGCGCCGCAAGGCTTTCAGGTCGACCCGCTCCGGCCACCAGTCGATCCCGCCGGCCGCCGCCGGGTGCGGGTTGCGGCGCCGGCCGCCCGGCTCGGCCAGGACTTGGTCGTAGGTGCGGTAGACGTGGGTGTCGGGATTCTCGGGCATCGGTGTCCTCCCGGCGCGCGGGTCAGCCGAAGACGAGCGGCAGCAGGATCGCCGCGCCGAGCAGCGAAATCCCGCTGAAGAGATCGGATCGGATGCGCACGACCTTGGCCGCCATCCGGCCGACGAACAGGCCGGCGAACGACATGACCACGGTCATGGCGCCGAACGTCAGCATCGGGACGACCAGGGAGAACCCGGCGATCCCGAGCCCGGCGCCCGCGATGAAGTTGTCGAGGGTCAGCGTGAGCGGCATGCCGAAGAGCGTCACCCACGGGTGGTCCATGTCCTCGGGCTCCGGCTTCCGGATCGCGCCGACGATGAAGTACACGCCGTACAGCCCCAGCGCGGCGGCTCCGATGTACTCCGCCGTGTCACCGAGGAAGTCACCCAGGTAGTGGCCGAGGACGCCGCCCAGCAGCGGGCCCACCGCGTCCCACACGCCGAAGACGAGCGCGACCTGCACGGCGCGCCGCCAGCCGAAGGGGATGGTGCCGATGGCGATCGACGAGCGGAAGTTGTCGAGGCTGAGCCCGAAGGCGAGGGCGAGCAGCGGAAGGAATTCGAGTGTCACTTCAACCACCTCGTGAGGATGACCAGGTGGCACAAGGCCCCGGCCCGGGCGGGTCCGGGAGCCGGGGCCTTGCGCCGACACGGGCGTAGTCCGGTCGCGGATTTCGCCTCATCCGCCGCGGCTACGGGAGAATCGAACGACACGGGCCGTGCGGCCCGGCTTCGTCAGCCCCGGTAGAAGTAACCGGTGGCCTCAGCGCACACCTCGACGACCGTGTACTCCGGAGTTTCCCACTTCATGTTTTGCTCCTCCTGTCGACTGTGCCCGGTTACCGGGCGAAAACCGGACATCCGTGCGCCGCGCAACTCCGAGGACATCTTCCCGAAATCTCGCGGCCACGAACGAGCATCCGGCGCCCGGCGGACCGGGGGCAACCGACCGTCAACCAGTGGTCGGCAACCGGTGCCGAACGGCGCCGGGACGCCGACGAGTGGGACGGGCCACACCACGGGCGGGCGGGCGGCCCGGCGGCCCCGCCGCGCGACCATAAGAAAAGCCAAGGGGCCCGAAAGCAAACACAATGGCCGGCGGCCGGTATTCGCGCGAATGCGGACCTAGGCTTCCGGCGTGCGAATCTACCTCGGCTCCGATCACGCCGGTCTCGAACTCAAAGACCATTTCGTCAAACGGCTCACCGGACTCGGCCACGAAGTGACCGACGTCGGCCCGCACGCCTACGACGCGGACGACGATTACCCGCCGTACTGCGTCGAAGCGGCCCGGCGCGTGGTCGCCGACGAGGGCAGCCTCGGCCTGGTCATCGGCGGTTCCGGCAACGGTGAGCAGATCGCCGCGAACAAGGTGCCCGGCGCCCGCGCCGCGCTGGTGTGGAACGTCGAGACGGCGTTGCTGGCCCGGCGGCACAACAACGCGCAGCTGGCCGCCGTCGGCGCCCGGATGCATACGGTCGAGGAGGCCGAGCGGATCGTGGACGCGTTCCTCGCGGCCGAGTTCGAGGGTGGACGTCACCAGCGCCGGATCGGCCTGCTGGCGGAGTACGAGCGCACGGGTGTCCCGCCCGCCCTGTGACGCCACCGCCACCGCCGTCGTGAGTGTTTAGGGCGGTTAGAACCGCCCTAAACACTCACGACAAGGCGAGCCGCGGCCAACCGCGTCATTGTTGCGGGACCAGGCGTTGCTCGATGCCGTCCCACAGTGCGGCGTCGTCGGAGACCGCGCGGCCCGCGTCGAGGGCGGCCCAGGCCGAGGCGACCACGGACCGGAGGGACTCGGCGTGGTCGCCGATGTCCCGGCCCCGGGGAACCGCGTCGCGCAGGGGCAGCAACGGCTCGAGCAGGCCGCGCAGGTCTCCGGCCACGTACGTCGGACGTGCGGCGGGCTCGGCGAAAACCAGGTCGCGCAGCCGCGAAGACCCGCTCAGGACGAACAGCGAGTCGAGACCGGCCGCGTTGGCCCCTTCGATGTCGGTGCCCAGCAGGTCCCCGCACACCAGGGTGTCCGGGCGGTCGGTGCCGAGCCGTTCCCGGGCCAGGTCGAACAACGCGGCCTTCGGCTTGCCGACCACGTGCGGCGACGCGCTGGTCGCCGTCCGGACCAGGGCGACCAGCGCGCCGTTGCCCGGCGCGCGCCCGGACGGCGTCGGCAGGGTGAGGTCGACGTTCGTGGCCACCCACGGGACCCCCGCTTCGGCCAGGTGCCCCACCGCCGCCAGCTCGGTCCAGGTGACGTCGGCGCCCAGGCCCTGGACGACGGCTTCGACGAGCGTGGCGTCCAGGTCCGCGACGCGCACCGGGGTCAGCCCGGCTTCTTCGAGCGCCTTGGCGACCCCCGGCCCGCCCACCGCGCAGACCCGAGCGCCCGGCGCCAGCCGCTGGGCCAGGTACGCGGCGGCGGCCTGCGAGCTGTTGACCACCGACCACGCCTCGCCGTCGACGCCGAGTTCGCGCAGGTGCTTCCCGACGTCTTCGGGCGGGCGGGAGGCGTTGTTGGTCGCGAACACGACCGGCAGCTCCACCCGGTTCAGCGTCTCGACCGCGTGGGGCACGGCCAGCGGGCCGCGGTAGACGACGCCGTCGAGGTCGCAGATCAGGCCGCGGTACCGCGTGCCGAGCGGGGCCGTCATGCGAACCGGTGCTCGGACTTGACCACGCGCACGGTGTCCGGCTTCGAGCTCAGCACCATGGACTGCGTGGTGCTGCGGCCCGCGTGGTACTGGACCCCGCGCAGCAGCTCGTTGGTGGTGACGCCGGTGGCGCAGAACAGGACGTGCTCGCTTCGCACCAGGTCGCCGACGTGGAAGACCTTGTCGGCGCCCTCGGACTCCAGCCGCGTCTGCAGCGCTCCGCCCAGGCAGGACAGGGCGGCCGCGGCGATGACCCCCTCCGCCGCTCCCCCGGTGCCCAGCAGCAGGTCGATCGCGCTCTCGGGCCGCGCCGCCGCGATGGCCCCGGCGATTTCGCCGCCCTCCAGCAAGTGCACACGCGCGCCGGCGTCGTGGATCTCCTGTGCGAGCTGCCGGTGCCGCGACCGGTTGAGCACCGCGACCACCACGTCCGACACCCGGACGTCCTTGATCTCGGCGACCGCGCGCACGTTCTCCGCCACCGGCCGGGTGATGTCGACGACGCCGGCGCAGTCGGCTCCGACGGCCAGCTTCTCCATGACGGCGTCCGGCGGCGGTTCGTACAGCGCCCCGCGCTCGGCCACCGCGATCGCGGACAGCGACCGCGTCACGTCCTTGACCGCCGACAGGGCGCCGTCCCCCACGCTGAGGGCGACGTCGCACTCGGGCCCGTCGCCGAACCCGACTTCCGCGCCCCGGAACAGGATCGGCGTGACGTCCTTCTCGCCTTCGCCGACCACCACGGTGCCGCGCATGAGCACGGACGCGAGGTGGTCGTGCAGCGCGACGGCCGCGGCGGTCCGCGGGCTGGCCGGGCGGCGGAGGACGTCCCGGCAGCCCGCAGCGATCGCGGCGGCCTCGGTCACCCGCACGAGTTCGAGGGCGAGCGCCTGGTCGGGTCTCCGGGAAACCGTGGCGGGGGCCCATTCCTGAGTACTCATCACGCTCACTTCGCTCGCACGGGCGGGTGGAAACCGCGAACGGCCGGGCCGGGGCCACCACTGGATGGGCCCGGCCGCCCGCGGCGGATCGGGGTCAGCGCGCGGCGAAGTTCGCCACCGCTCGCTCGGACAGCGCCTGCTGCGCGGCGGTCCAGTTGTTGTCGTCGCCGCGCCAGGTCTCCAGCGCGGGCCCGACGAGCGCCCGGCCGAAGGAGAAGGTGAGCTCCCAGGGCAGCGGGCCGAGCTTCTGCATCGCGCCGAGGTGCTGCGTCGCCAGCTCGGGGCGTTGCCCGCCGGAGAGGAACGCGATGCCCGGCACGGCCGACGGCACGGTCGCCCGCAGCGTCTCGACGGTGGCCTCGGCGACCTCCTCGACCGACGGCCGCTCCCCGCTGCCGGAGCCGGCGACCACCATGTTGGGCTTGAGGACGATGCCGTCGAGCTGCACCCGCATCAGGTCCAGCTCCTCGAACAGCACCTCCAGCACCGCGGCGCTGACCTCCTGGCACCGCGCCAGCGAGTGGTCGCCGTCCATCAGGACCTCGGGCTCGACGATCGGCACCAGGCCGCCTTCCTGGCACAGCCCGGCGTAGCGCGCCAGCGCGTGCACGTTGGCGTGCACCGCGCGGTCGGACGGCGCGTCGGGGCCGATGTTGATCACCGCGCGCCACTTCGCGAAGGTCGCGCCGCCCTTCACGTAGTCCGCGACGCGTTCGCGCAGCCCGTCGAGCCCTTCGGTGATCTTCTCCGACGGCGATCCGGCCAGCGGCTTCGCGCCGGTGTCCACCTTGATCCCGGCGAGGATCCCGATGTCGTCGAGGTACTGCGGGAACGTGCGGCCGTCGGTCAGCTTCTGGTGGAACGTCTCGTCCGCCAGGATGACGCCGCTGATCGACTCGGCGAGCTGGGGCGTGGTGACGATCAGCTCGCGGTACACCCGGCGGTTCTCGGCGCTCGCCTTGACGCCGACCTGCTCCAGCCGGGCCGACATCGTCCCGATGCTCTCGTCGGCGGCGAGGATGCCGCGGCGGTCGGACACCATGGTCCTGGCGATCTTGTTCAAGGCAGACACTGTCGTTGCTCCTCCTGCGTTCGGCGCTCAGGCGATGGATTCGTGGACGTCCATCGCCAAGCTGGGTTTGCGCGGCCGTGTCCGCTTGCGCGAGCCGGCGTCTCTGGTCTTCTGCCCCGGCACGAAGACGGGCACCGGAGAGCCTTTCGACGCGGCGATTTCCACGAGTTCGCTCGCGTACTCCGGGAGTCCCCGGTGTTCGCTCCACGCCGCGTAAATGGGTTTGGCGGGCATTTCCTGGTCGACGGCCACCAGGTGCAGCCGTCCTTCCGCGAGCTCGGACCGCACGGTGGAGACGTTCAGCACCGTCACCCGCCTGCTGGTCGCGACCGCCTGCTTGATCGCGGAAGTGGACGGGAACTCGACGTAGCTCTCCGGCGCCCCCTCGGTGCCGAGCAGCTCGTCGGTGAACTCGCGGAGCCCGGAGCCGCGCTCGCGCAGCACCAGGGGCGCGGCCGCCAGCTCCGGCACGGTCAACGGGGTGCTCCGCACCGCCCACGGGTGCCGGGAACCGACCACCACGGCCAGCTTGTCGTCGCAGATGTAGCGCGTCACCAGGTCGTCGCGCAGCTGCTGCCGTCCCTCGCCGCCCGCCCGGCACCAGCCGTCGATGAACGCGAGGTCGACGTGGCCCGTCCGGATCAGCCGGCGCAGCGCGTCGACGTCCCCGGTGCGCACCTCGACCCTGGCCTCGCCGAACGAGAACCCGGAGCGGTTGAGCCACTCCGGGATCAGGTGCTCGGCGATCGCCGGGCTGCCGGCGATCCGCAGCCGTTTCGCTTCGGAAGACCGTGCCCCGGAACCGAACTCCAGCAGTTCCCGCGCCGCCTGCATGACGTTGCGGGCGTACTTCGCCAGCATTTCCCCGTCTTCGGTGAGCTTCGACCCCGCGGGCGAGCGCTCCAGCAGCCGCAGCCCGAGCCGGCGTTCCATCGCGCTGATCCGGATGCTGGCCGCCGGCTGGGAAAGGCTGTGCGCCTGCGCGGCTTTGCCGACACTGCCGTAACTCTCGACCGACAGCAGCAAATCGAGGTCGGCGAGCTGAGGCATCTTGGACGGAAGAACCATGGTTTTTCACCCTCTCGCTCGGACCGGCGACTCGCGGTATTCAGCGAGATTGCCCGGGGTGATCGGCGGGGTCAATCGGCCTGGCACGAAAGCACGGCACTCGCGCACGAACGGCAGGCACTGGGCCATTTGCGGGAAGGTCCGGGATTTTCGCGGCCGTGATCGGGCTCACGTTCCCTTTCGTGGCACCGCGGGTGCCGTTCGTCACGGCCGGAGCGCCGCTCGTTTTCCGTCGGCCGCTGGGAGTTCCGCGGCGTCGCGGGCGCGGGCCGCCCGCAGGACCAGCAGCTCGGCGCGTTCCTCCTGGACGACCTTGCGCACACCGTCCGAAAGCGACTCGCTCTCGAGCAGATCGCCGGTGGCCGCCAAGACGTGCTCTTCGGCGTCGGTGAACCGAGGGTAGAGCCCCCTGGCGAACGCGAGCGCGAACTCGGGCCGCGCGTCCGCCATGGACTCCAGGGCGCGCAGGTAACGGTCAGCGTACGGCGTGAGCACCGCTTCCTGCCCCGGTTGCCGGAATCCCGCCATGACGGCCTTCTTCTCCGCGAGCGAAAGACCGTCACCGGACAACCACGTCCACGCTTGTTCTTTCGCGGCCGGCGTGGGACGCGCGGCTTCGGCCTGAAGAGCGTTGCGCCGTCCGCTGTCCCCGGGATCGGCGTCGCGCGCGATGCCGAGCAGCCCGTCGATGTCGCCGCCGGTCGCCGCGAGCCGGACCAACGCGCGCCACCGCAGGTCCCGGTCCACTTCCAGCTCCGCCCACGGCGACCGCCCGCAGACGATCTCGCTCAACAGCCCGTGATCCGCGACGGCGCCGACGAGCGCCCGCGCGAGAACGAGTTGCCGGTCACTGCCCAGGACCGCGCCCGCCAGGCGCTCGCGCACTCGGTGTGCCAGGGTGGATTCCGAGGCACCGTAGGCGTGCACGGCGGTCACCGCGCGTTCCAGCAGCGTCTCCAGGACGCCGTCGGTCTCCCGCGGTCCGTGCGTGAGCACGGCGGACGCGTAGCTGCGCGCGGGCAGCCGC
This sequence comes from Amycolatopsis nalaikhensis, assembly GCF_030264295.1. GTDB lineage: Bacteria > Actinomycetota > Actinomycetes > Mycobacteriales > Pseudonocardiaceae > Amycolatopsis > Amycolatopsis nalaikhensis. The sequence goes on from NZ_CP127173.1 coordinate 1,024,052, forward strand.
GCGTCGAGGACGTCGTCCCACAGCGCGCCCCACACGACCGCTCGCACCCGCGCGTCCTCCACTGTGGACAGACTGCGCAACGCCGCCACCCGGGACCGCGGGTCCAGCCGGACCTTGACGTGGCACCCGGCGTCGGCGTTGGGCACCACGAGATCCGGCGAGCCGAACTCGCCGAGGTCGGCTTCGTACCGGCGCGGTGTCAGCCGGACGTGCGCGTCGTGCCGCGGCAGCAGCCTGCCGTCGAGCTCGTCGAACGCCGCGATCCGCAGGGGCAGGTGGCGCGGCGGGACGTCCGGGTCCGGCAGCTGCCGCACCCGGTCGTGGAGCACCTCGACCGTGTTGACGCCGGGGCGCAACAGCCACTCGGCCACCCAGCGGTCGACGTCTTCGTCCGATCCGGACCGCAGCGCGGCCACGAAGTCCTCGAGCGTGGCGTTGCCCCACGCGTGGGTCCGCAGGTACTTTCGCACCCCGGCGTAGAAATTCTCCCAGCCGAGGCGTCCGGCCAGGTCGTACAACACGGCCGCGCCGCGCTTGTAGACGATCGGGCCGAAGTTCACCCGCGCCGCCTCGGTGTCGGGGGTGTCGACCCGGATCGCGTGGCTGGTGGGCAGCCGGTCGGCGTGCCGGGCCACCGGCAGGGCGTGGTGCGCGTACGCGGTCCAGCCCTCGCCGAACCGCGTGACCGCCGGCTGCGCGACGACCGAGATCAGCTCGGCGAACGCCTCGTTCAGCCACAGGTCGTCCCACCAGCGCAGGGTCACGTGGTCGCCGAACCACATGTGCGCCATTTCGTGCAGCAGCACCTCGGCGCGCCGCCGCCGCTTGTCCTCGGTGACACGGTGGGAGAACAGGAACCGCTCGTTGAGCGTCACGCAGCCCGGGTGCTCCATGCCGCCGAACGCGTACTCCGGCGCGAAGACGTGGTCGTACTTGGCGAACGGGTACGGGAGGGCGAACAACCGGCCGAAGTGGTCGAGGCCGCGGCCGACCACCTCGAAGATCTCGGGGGCGTCCGCGGTGAGGTCTTCGAAGAGCGAACCGCGCGCGTACAACGCCAGCGGCAGTCCGCGGTGGTTCGAGGCGACCCGGCGGAACGGACCGGCGGCGAACGCCACCAGGTACGGCGGCAGCGGCGGGGTCTCCTCGAACCGCCAGACCGGCCCGGACGTCACGGGGTCGGTGTTGGCGACCACCACCCAGTCGTCCTCGGCGGTGACGGTCAGCTCGACCGAAGCTTTCACGTCGGGCTGGTCGAAGCAGGCGAACACGTGGTGCGCCGCGAAGGGCTCGAACTTCGTGTGCAGGTAGACGTTCCCGTCGAGCGGGTCGCGGAACCGGTGCAGCCCTTCGCCGGTGCTCGAATACGGCGCGGACCCGTGCACCCGGACAATGTTCTCGCCCGGGCGCACGGCGAGCCGGACGCGCGCCCCCTCGTGCGCGTCCGGCTCGAGCTCGCGGCCGTTGCACTCGACCGACTCGACGTCCCCCGCGAAGTCCAGGAAGACCGGCCGGTTCCCGGTGCGGGCCCGGAAGCGGACCACGGTGCTCGTCCCGAACTCCCGGTCCCCCGCGGTCAGGTCGAGGCTCACCGCGTACCGGACGTGCGAGACCTCGGCCGACCGGGCCGCGGCCTCGTCCCGCGTCAGGGTCATCGTCCTCGCGCCGGCACCGTCGGCCTGCGGTAACGGAGCTTCCCCGCCCGTGCCGGCGTCCTCCTGGTTCGCCCGCACGAGCGCGTCCTGCACCAGGTGGTGATCCGGCGAGTGCTGGCACACCGGGTCGGTCCGGCTCGCGTCCCCGGTCAAGGCGAAGGCCTGGCACCGGCACCCGCCGAAGTCCAGCTCCTTGCGCGGGCAGCTGCGGCACGGATCCGGCATCCACTCCGTGCCTCGGTACGCCTCGAACGCGGGCGACTTCGTCCAGATCCACGCGAGGTCGTGCTCGCGCACGGAGGCGAACTCCATCGTCGTGATCTCCGCGGCGACCGGGCACGGGTAGACCACCCCGTCCGGGGCGACGGTCAGCGCCGTCTGCGCCCAGCCGCCCATGCACGGCTTCGGGTACGGCTCGTAGTAGTCCGGCAGGATCCAGAGCAGCTCCAGTCGCCCGGCCAGCTCGGCCTTCCGGCGTTCGTAGACGCCGACCGCCGCGTCCAGCTGGACCTTGCTCGGCATCAGCAGCTCGCGGTTGCGCAGCGCCCAGCCGTAGTACTGGGCGTTGGCCAGCTCCAGCCGCTCGGCGCCCCAGCCGACGCAGACGTCGATGATCGCGTCCAGCCGGTCCAGGTTCAGCCGGTGCAGGACGACGTTCATGTTCAGCGGCAGCCCGGCGTCGCGGATGATCCGCGCGGCCGCTTCCTTCTTGTCGAACCGCTTGCTCGCCGCGACCAGGTCCGTCGACTCGGCCGCGTCGCCCTGGATGCTCAGCTGGGCGCTGTTGAGCCCGGCGGTGACGAGCGATTCCGCGCGGCTTTCGGTGAGCCCGAGCCCGCTGGTGATCAGGTTCGTGTACAGGCCGAGGCGGCGGCACTCGCGGACCAGCATCTCGAGATCCCCGCGGACGAGCGGTTCCCCGCCCGAGAAGTGGACCTGCACGACGCCGAGCTCGGCCGCCTGGCCGAGCACCCGCAGCCAGTCCTCGGTGCCGAGCTCGTCCTCGCGTTCGAGCAACGCCAAGGGGTTCGAGCAGTAGACGCAGTGCAGCGGGCACCGGTGGGTGACCTCGGCCAGCAGGCCGAACGGTTGCGGCGGGCCGGTCACGTGACCACCACCCAGCCCCGCCCGGTGGCGTCCTCGAGGAACGAGATGACGTCGTTGGTGAGGTCGGTCGCCTCGAAGTCGCGCTCGAGCTGCTCGACCAGCTGCCGCACGTTCCGGCTGCCGTCGCACAGGCCGAGGATCGCCGCCCCGGACTTGTTCAGCAGCACGACGCGTTCCGGCAGCAGGAGCAGCTCGACGTCGCGGACGCTGTCGTGCTTGAGCATCGCCTTGGTCGCCAGCCGCGGGGTCGCGGTCAGATCGCCGGTGTCCATCACGAACTCTTGCCGTAGGCGAGTTCGACGGCGTCGAGCAGGCTCCAGAGCACGTCGCACTTGAACTCCAGCGCCCGCGCGCACGCGTCCTGCTGCTCGCGCGTCTTCGCGTGGTTCAGCACGAGTTCGAGCAAGTGCGCGATGTCCTTGGGCTGCTGGGTGAGCCGCGCCTGGAAGTACTCCAGGCCCGCCGGCCCGACCCACGGGTAGTGGCGCCGGACGTCGACGATCCGCCTGCTGAGCAGGTCCGGCGCGAACAACTCGGTGAGCGCCGACGCCACGGACTCCAGCCACGGCTGCCGGCGGCAGAAGTCCACGTAGGCGTCGACGGCGAAGCGCACGCCGGGCAGCACGGTGTCGTAGTCGAAGAGCTGCTCACGGGTCAGGCCGACGGCTTCGCCGAGCCGGACCCACTTCTCGATCCCGCCTTCGGCACCGGTGCGCCCGTCGTGGTCGATGATGCGCTGGATCCACCGGCGCCGGTCGTCCCGCCCGGGCAGCTTGGTGAGGATGAACGCGTCCTTCTTCGGCAGGTTCACCTGGTAGTAGAAGCGGTTGCGCACCCACCCCCGGAATTCCTCCTCGGTCAGCGAGCCCGCGTGCATCCGCTCGTTGAACGGGTGCAGATGGTGGTACCGCTTCTCCCCGATCGACCGCAGCCGCGCTTCGAATTCCTCCGCGGACCAGGCGTTCATACTTCCACCTCCAATCCGGCTCGACCGACCTCGATGCCCAGGCTCGCGAGCCACTGCCGCTCCGGGGACTGTTCGTCGAGGATCGGGTTCGTGTTGTTGATGTGCGTGTAGATCTTCCGTTTCGCCGGAAGGGCGGCCAGCGAGCGAGCGGAGCCGTCGGGACCGCCGACGGGCATGTGCCCCATCGACCGCCCGGTCCGGCTTCCCGCGCCCTGGCACGACATTTCGTCGTCGGTCCAGAAGGTGCCGTCGACGAACACGCAGTCGGCCGACGCGACCTGCCAGGCGAACTTCCCGTCCCACCGGGGCAACGTCGGCGCGTACACCACGGTCCCGCCCGTGACGGTGTCTTCGAGGCGGAAGCCGATCTCCCACTCCGCCGAGTCGCCGAGCGGCGAGTGCCGCGCGCGCCCGACGTAACGCGGGGCTTTGGAGCCGGTCAGGAACGGCGTGGCGACCAGCCGTTCGTCCAGCTCCACGGGTTCGCCGATGCCGAGGCGGGACCAGGAGATGTTCGCGTAGTCACTGAGCAGCTCGCGGACCGGGAACCACGAAGTCAACGCCGTCAGCACGGGTTCGGTCCCGTACACCGCCAGCGTCGACTCCTCGCGCAGCATGAGCAGGCCGATCGTGTGGTCGAACTCCGCGTCGGTCAGGAGCACCCCGGCCACCGGCGTCGCGCGGATCTCCGGCCCCGGGTGCAACGCCGGATCCGCCGCGATCTGGTGGTGGACGTCCGGGGTAGCGTTCAGCAGGAACCACTTCTCACCGGTTCCGGACACGGCGATCCCGGCGTGCATCGACGCGGTTTCGGGCTTGGCGCGGGCCTTCCGGCACCCCGCGCAAGCGCAGTTCCACTGCGGATATCCCCCGCCGGCCGCGACTCCGAGGCAATGGACGAACACGGCGCTCAACGCCCGGGTGCGGGGCGGGCCGTGCCCGCCGCGGAATCAGGTGCCTCGCACCGCATGGCGTCCTCCCTGGCCTGGTCGGCTTGTCCGCACCAGCTTCTGCGGCCGCGCCGGGGGCTGACAACCGGCCGGGAACGACCGGCACCGGATCACGGACGAACGGCGAGCGGCCGGTCATGAGCGGTCCGCGGGCCCGGGGGTTATTCGCTGTGCGCATTGGGGGATTGCGGTTTCGCATGTGCTGGGGTGTTGCCGGGGTTCGCGGGCCGGGTGATGGTTGCTGGACTCAGCAGATCCCGTACCGATGAGGAGAATTGCCGTGCAGCTGCAGGTGGCTTTGGACGTTCTGGACCTTCCCTCGGCGTTGACCCTGGCCAACCAGGTGTCCGAGCACGTCGACATCCTCGAACTCGGGACCCCGCTGGTGAAATCCGCCGGTATCGCCGCCGTGAGCGCCATCAAGGCCGCCCACCCGGACAAGCTGGTTTTCGCCGACCTGAAGACCGCTGACGCCGGTGAACTGGAAGCCGCACTCGCCTTCGAAGCCGGTGCCGACCTCGTCACCGTCATGGGCACCGTCGACGACGACACGATCCGTGGTGCGGTCGCGGCCGGTCGGAAGTACGGCAAGCAGGTCGTCGCGGACATGATCGGTGTCGTCGACGGCCGCGTCGCCCGCATCCAGGAGGTCGCGAAGCTGGGTGTCTCCTTTGTGGAGATTCACGCGGGGCTGGACGAGCAGGCCCGCCCCGGCTACAGCATCCAGCAGCTGCTCGAAGACGGCCGCCTCGCCGGAGTCCCGTTCTCCATCGCCGGTGGCGTCAAGGTCGACACCATCGGCGCCGTGCGTGAAGCCGGAGCCGTCGTCGCCGTCGCCGGTGGCGCGATCTACAACGCCACCGACCCCGGCGCCGCCGCGGCCGAACTGAAGAAGCACGCCACCCGCTGAGCAGACCCGGCCGAGAGAAGGGAGCGCCGTCGTGGAAACCGCCAAGTCGGGCGCGCACGACACCTACTGCGCCTTGATGTTGCAGGCCGCCGGGGTGATCCGGTTGCGCTACGTGGAATGCAGTCAGGACACCAGCCTGTCCCCCGCCGCGGCGAACGAACTGGCGGACGCCTTCGAAGGCATCGCCAACGGGGATCCCGAGTTCGACCAGATCGACCCGAAAGAGGCGATCGCGCTGGCGCACCGCCTGCTCGACGACGACCACCCCGAGCTGTCGCGCCTGTGGCCCGAATCCCGGTAGGGCCGCCTTCCCGTCTCTCCTTCCCCGCCCCTTGCTTCGAGGATCATCCGCAGCTCAACGAGGAGTAACCGATGACCACCACCGCCATCGCCACCGAAGCCCCGGTGCAATCCGCGCCCGCGGGCGACCCCGCCCTGATCGGCGTACCCACCTTCATCGTCGGCGCGACCGCGCTCGGCCTGGTGCTGACCGGCTACGTCCCGGCCGCCGCGGTCGGCGCGTCGATCGCGATCATCCTGCCCGCGACCGGCGTGGGCCAGCTCGTCGCGGCGGTCTGGGCAGCCGCGCTCGGGGAAAGCGCCGTCGCCTCCGTGTTCGGCATCTTCGCCGGTTTCTGGCTCAGCTACGCGGCCCTGGTGCTCGGGCTGATCCACGGCTGGTTCGGCATCACGCCCGAAGCGGCGACCGCCACGCAGGGCCTGTTCCTGATCGCCTGGCTGGTCACGATCGGCCTGCTGACCCTGACCACCCTGCGCCTGCCCGCCGCGTTCACGGTGCTGTTCGTGCTGGTCGACCTCGCGCTGGCGCTCGTGCTGTACGGCACGGTGGCCGGTTCGACCGCGGCCACGACGGCGGGCGGGTACGCCGTCTTCGCGTTCACGGCGGTCGGGGTGTACCTGTTCGCCGGCGCGGTGTCCGCCGCGACGGGTGGCAAGCCGCTGCCCCTGGGCCGCCCGGTCCTGGCCTGAGCGGACACCCCACCGGGTGGGCGGCGACGATCGCCGCCCACCCGGTTTCCGCGTTACAACTGGACCAACGCCTTGTTACGGACGTAACGTAGCGCCGTGACTGTCGAAACCCCCGAGCCGGGCTGGCTGGTGATCAGCGTGTCCACCGCCGGCGCGCCCGACTCGCTGCGCGTGCAGGTCTGGCGCAAACTCCGCTCCCTGGGCGCGCTCTACCTGCAGCAGTCGGTGTGCCTGCTGCCCGCCCGGCCGGCGGTGGTCCGGGAGGTCCGCCGCCTGGCCGACCGCGTCCGGCACCAGGGCGGGACGGCGCGGGTCCTGCCGATGACGTTCACCGACCCGGCCGACGAGCGGTCGGTGATCGCCGAGCTGAACGCCGCCCGCGACACGGAGTACACCGAAGTCCTCGGGCGGCTGCCCGAGCTGCGTCGCGAGCTCGCCGACGAGCAGGCTCGCGGTAACGTCACGTACGCCGAGGTCGAGGAGTCCGAAGCGGACCTGCAGCGGTTCCGCAGCTGGCTGGGCAAGATCGCCGCCCGCGACTACTTCGCCGCCCCGGTCGGCGAGTCGGCCCGCGACGCCGTCGAGCGGGTGGCCGCCGACCTCGCGGCCTTCGAGGAAGCCGCGCTGCGCGCCGATTCCCCGGATCGTGCGGCGCCGCGGCTGCGCGCGGTCGAGCCGTCATGACCGGGTCGTTCTGGTGGGACCTGCTGATCGGGGTGGCCGCCGCCCTGGTGCTGGCGTGGCTCGCGCTGGTCGTGGCGTTGCTCGTGATCCGTCCGCGCGGCAGCTTGTTGCGCGAGGCGTTGCGGCTGCTGCCGGATGTGCTGCGGTTGATCCGGCGGTTGGCGGCGGACAAGGACTTGCCGCGCGGTGTCCGGATCCGGCTCGGGTTGTTGCTGGCTTATCTGGCGTTGCCCATCGATCTGATCCCGGATTTCATCCCGGTGCTGGGGTACGCGGACGACGCCATCGTGGTCACGGCCGTGTTGCGCGGGGTGGTTCGCCGCGCTGGGCTCGAGGCTGTTCGCGCCCATTGGCCCGGGACCCCTGACGGCTTCACGGCGGTGACCCGGTTGACCGGACTCCCGGCCGGGAACGGCTAGAACAGGGTCGCGGGTTCGACCGGCTCCGGCTCGGGCAGGGGTTCCAGGCCGGGCACGAGCGCACGCACGTCGTCGTGGAAGCGGCGGGCGAGGGCCGGGGCGTCGTCGTTGTCGGGAGTGTGCACGAAAACGGTCGGCGACCGGCCTTCCCGCAGCCAGGCGGCGACGACCTCGGTCCACGGCCGCCACCCCTCGACGGTCTCTTCGACCGAGTCCCGCCCCAGGTACCGGACGACGGGCCGATCGGTCAGCGCGCGCGTCCGCCGCGGCAGCCGCGGTTTCTTGGCCCACGCGTCCTGCTCGGCTTCGCTGGCCGGCGGCCGCTGGAAGAAGACGGTGGTGTCGAAGGGAACCCATTCGGCATCGGCGTCGGCGAGCGCCTTCTCCAGCAGCGACGTCGACCGGGCGTCGGTGAAGAACCCGGGGTGCCGCACCTCGACCGCGCGGCGCCGATCGGCGGGAAGGCGGCGCAGGAAGCGGCGGAGGGCATCGACGTCGGACGGGCCGAAGGAGCCGGGCAGCTGGGTCCAGAGGACGGCCCGGTCGCCGAGCGGTTCGAGCGCGTCGAGGAAGGCCCGCATCTCGGTCTCGACCCCGGCGAACCGCCGTTCGTGCGTGACAACCTTGGGAATCTTGACCACGAACCGGAAGTCGGCGTCGGTCTGCCGCGCCCAAGCCTCGACGGTGGTCCGGGCGGGGGTGGCGTAGAAGGTGGTGTTGCCTTCGACGGCGTTGCACCAGCTCGCGTAGGCGCGCAGACGTTCGACCGCCGGGAGGGACGGCGGCAGGAACCGTCCCGGCCAGGCTTTGTGGGTCCACATCGCGCAGCCGACGTGCAGCCGTGCCACTGGCGTCAGCCTCCCCTTCTCCGCCCGATCAGCCTGGTTCGGGGTTCGGCCCCGACAACCGCCACCGCGCGGCGCGCCCGACCGGCCGCCGCGGCAAACGTGAGCGTACGTGGTCGGGAACCGCCCCTCCGGCGGCGACGGCCTCGACGTACTCCTCGATCCACGCTCCGCTTTCGAGATCGACGCTCACGTGCAGCGCGTGCAAGCTGCCGTCCACCCCGTCGACCAGCAGCGGCCGGTGCGGGCTGACGTCGGTGGCCACCATCGTCGCTGCGCCGCCGCCGGACGAATCAGCTGACTTTCCCACGACGCCGGGGCGCGGCGGACCGCGGAGGCGTCGCCCGCATGTGTTCCCGCACCGGCGCCAGCAACCCGGCGAGCGCCGTCACGTCGTCACGCGACAGCGGCTCGAACAGCAAGCCCTTGACCACCTCGATGTGTCCCGGCAGCACCGCGGCCAACCGCTCACGCCCGGCCTCCGTGATGGTGACCGTCGTGCTCCGCTCGTCGTCCGGAGACGGTGTGCGGATCACCAGACCCGCCTTCTCGAGCAACCCCGCCTGGTACGTCAAGCCGCTGCGGCTGTAGACCACGCCGTCGGCCAGGTCGGTCATGCGGTGGCTGCCCGACGGGGCGTCCCCGAGCCGGGCCAGCAGCTGGAACTGCACGTAGCTCAGCTCACCCGCCTCGCGCAGCTGCTGCTCGACCGCGTGCCGGAGCAGGCTCGTCACCTCGATCAGGTCGAAGTACGCGCCCAGCTCCACGGGGTCGAGCGACGGGGATGAGTCAGCCATGCCCGTCAGCCTACTGCTTCGAATTCGAACAGGTCGTGACCGACGTCACTTGCTTCAAATTCGAAGCAGCTGTACCGTCGCTTCCAGTTGCTTCGAATTCGAAGCGAACCGACGAAGGTGAGACTCCGATGAAGGCAGTGCGTTTCCACGAGTACGGCGACCCCACCGTCCTGCGCTACGAGGACGCCGAGCAGCCGGTCCCGGCCGCCGGGCAGGTCCGCGTCCGCGTCGCCGCGACGTCCTTCAACTCCGTCGACGGAAACATCCGCGGTGGCTTCATGCGCGACCCCATCCCGGTCGTCCTGCCGCACACCCCCGGCCTCGACGTCGCCGGCACGGTCGACGCCCTGGGCGACGGCGTCGACGGCTTCCGGGTCGGCGACCAGGTCATCGGCTTCCTGCCGATGGACCGCCCCGGCGCCGCCGCGGAGTTCGTCCTCGCCCCGGCCGACGTCCTGACCGCCGCGCCGCGGTCCGTCCCGCTCGCCGACGCCGCCGCCTTGCCGGTGGTCGGGCTGACCGCGCGGCAAGCCCTGTTCGACCACGGTCAGCTGCGGTCCGGGCAGCGCGTGCTGGTCAACGGTGCCGGTGGCGCGGTCGGCGGCTACGCCGTGCAGCTGGCCAAGGGTGCGGGCGCCCACGTCATCGCCACGGCCAGCGCGCGCAGCGGCGACGCGGTCAAGGCGGCCGGGGCCGACGAGGTCGTCGACCACACCGCCACCCCGGTGACCGCGGCCGTGACCGAGCCCGTCGACCTCGTGCTCAACCTGGCGCCGGTCGACCCGGCGGAGCTGGCCGCGCTGGTCACCCTCGTCCGGCCGGGCGGGGCCGTGGTCAACACGACGGTGTGGATGCCCGCGCCGTCGGACGAGGCACGCGGCGTGCGCGGCATCGACCTCTACGTCCGCAGCGACGCCGGGCAGCTGGCGGAGCTGGTGGGCCAGGTCGACCGCGGCGAGCTGCGCATCGACGTCGCCGAGCGGGTTCCGCTGGCCGAGCTGGCCGAGCTGCACGCACGGGCCGCCGAGGGCGCGGTGCACGGCAAAGTGGTCGTCGTCGCCTGACGACCGTCACGGACGCGACGCGGCCCGCTCCAGCCACACGGAATCCGGGCCGCCGTTCGCGTCGGGCTCCCGCCTCAGGTACGCGAAGCCGTGGCCGGCGTAGAACTTCGCCGCCCGGTCGTTGCCGTCGATGTAGGCGAGCCGCACCGCCCGGCCGTCCGCCGCCGCGAGCACCTCGCGCAGCAACGCGCTCCCGGCGCCCGACCGCTGCGCTTCCGGCACGACGTAGAGCTTCCACACGACCACGCGATCGTCGACCTCGCCGTAGCTGGTCATCCCGACGACCGCCCCGGCCGCGTCCTCCGCGACGAACGTGCGCGCCACGGCCTGGCGGAGGAGGTCGGCGGACCACCACCGGGCCAGCCCGTTCGCCACGTACTCCTTGCCCGCCAAGGGTTCGTACGTGGGTGGCCACGTCCGGTGCCCCACCTCGGCGATCGCGGTCAGGTCGTCCTCGACAGCCGCTCGGATCCGCACAGTCCCCCTCCTCACGCCTGGTAGCTGCCGACGTTCGCGGTCGCGAGCGTGCCCAGCCGGCTGGGGACGCGGTCGAGCAGCCCGCCGGCGCCCAGGTGGTCCGCCACCGCCCACGAGTGTGCCGGATCGCCGATGAGGTGCCCGAACGCGAGCGCGTCCGCCTGCCCGCTCCCGTGATCGAGCGCGGCGAGCACCGACGACAGCAGCACGTTCCGCGCGTTCTCCATCCACCGTCCGACGCCGGGGTGGCCGAGCACCCGCTCGATCGCGGCCCGCACCTCGGCCTCACGCGCCGTCGGGAAGGCCAGTTCGAGCCACGCCCGTGCGTCGCCCGGACGGCGCTGGACGCTCGTGCGCAAGCCGTAGGTGATCCCGAGGTCGTCGCGGAGTGCCTGGTACAGCGGCGAAAACGGCGCCCCGGCCACCGCGAACAGGAACAGCTCCGCCGCCGCGGCCTCTCCGGCGTCGACCGGCGGCAGGCTCCAGCACACCGCGTACCACGTCTGGTCGCCGGTTCCGGCCCGGTGCGTCTCACCGCCGCCCGGCACCGGGGCTTCCGCCGGTTTTTCGCGAATCGTCAGGGGTTCGGGCGTTCCGTCGACGTCGGCGAGGACCGTGACGTGCGTCCGGAGCGGCCCTTCCGGCCGGGCGCCCGTGCCGTCGGCCGCGGCGAGCTTGCGGGCGGCGAGCCGCGGGGTCCCCGCGCGTCCGGCGGCGGTGACGTCCAGGTCCGCCCAGGTCAACGCCGTGTCGTCGAGAAAGCCGAGCAGTTCGCCGAGCCGGTCTTCGGTCACCGTGAACGACAACGCCGGGCTCCCGGCGAGGACCTTCGTGCCCACCCCGCCGCCGGTGCGCGCGGCGAGCCCCCGCCACTCCGGCCGCGCGACGACCGCCCGCTTCCACGCCTCGGCGACCGGCGTCGCGGCGCCGGCCGACGCCAGCGTCACCCGGACGTGCGCCAGCCCCGACGCGATCCCGGACCGGTAGACCGCGGCGGCGGGCCAGGCGGTCGCGATCGGCTGTGGCAAGCAGTTCAAGACCGCGGTCACAGCACGATCTCCCGGCCTCCGTGCGCGGCCAGCTCCACCGCGAGCTTCGCGACCCGCTCGGTGTCCACATCGGACAGCGCGGCGAGGTAGTCGGTGACGGACGCGCGCGCGAACATCCGCAGCCAGGTGGCGGCGCGCGTGCGGGACACCGCCCGGTCGAACCGCTTGACCGCCCCGATGCGCACCCAGCGCGCGGCGTCGGCCACGACCGCCGGGTCGAGCCCGTCGGCCAGCGTCCCGAGCGCGGACGTCAGCGCGTCCGGCAGCCACTCCGTCTCCCCCGTCGCCTCGACCGTCAGGCACGTCGGCGAGCGGTCCTCGTTCGGGTCGCCGCTGATCCCGACCCGTGCCGTCACGCTCGATCCGGCGGGCGCGCGGCGGCCGGCCAGCGACCGGCCGCCGCCCTGGCCGAGCAGCGCGGCGACGACCTGGGCCACCGCGAGGTCCGTCAGCCACGGTCCGGTCCGGACCACCGGGAAGCACACCGCGTGGGCATGCGGCGAGTCGTCGGCCCGGTCGATCCGGACCACCCGCGGCCCGCTCAGCTCGTGCGGCCGCGGCGCGTCCGGCACGGCACCGCCCTCGAGCACCTCGAGCACCGGCGAAAGCAGCTCCACCAGCTCGGCCGACCCGAGCGGCCCGACGCTCGCGATCTGCGCGACCGCCGGGTCGAGGAAGAACCGGAACCCGTCGGCCACGTCACTGGGAGTCAGGTCCCGCAGTGCCGGGTTGTCGACGAAACCGCTGTGCGCGTTGGCTTCGTCGTCGAAGAGGGCCGCGCGGTTGTACTGCGTGCTGAACCCGCGCTGCGGGTGCCGCAGCACCTTGCTCGCCACCTCCTGCGCGATGACGTCGAGCTCGCGCCGCACCGTTTCCGGCTCGTGCACCGGATCGGCGAGCTGCCGCCGCGCGATCCGCGCCCAGTGCCCGAGCCCGGCCGGGGGCGCGCTCACCCAGAACTGGACGTAGTCCGCGCCCGTGTACGCGTTGCAGATCGCCCCGGCCGAGCGCAGCGCCGCGAAGAACTGCGCCGACCCGCCGGTTCCCCGGCAGTGGAACACGTGCTCCACCAGGTGCGCCAGGCCTGGCAGCGGCTCGTCGCGCTGCCCGCGCCCGAAGGTGAGGCAGACCGTCTGCAGTGCGCGGCCCGGCTGCCGCTCGACGACGATCACCGGACCACCGCCACGGGCGCCGGGCGGACCAGCGTGCACGCGGCCGCGGCGACCGCGCCGCACGCCGCCGTCACCAGCCACACCACCGTCCCGCCCCGGGCGGTCAGCGACAGCATGACCACCGGCCAGAGCAGCCCGGCCGCGGCCCAGCCGAGCTGGTAGGCCGCCATGTACTGGGCCAGCCGCGCGGGTGGCGCGATCCGGGCCACGAAGTCGTTCATCACCGACGTGCTGAGCAGCTCGCCGGCGGTCAGCCCGACCATGCCGACCACCGCGCACACCGCCGTTCCCCAGGTGGGCAGCAGGAACCCGACGCCGAGCACGGCGGCACCGGCCGCGATCGACAGCGCCGCCGCGATCATCACCGTCCGGTGCCGGTAGCGCTCCACCCGCCGCGACACCACCGGCAGCGTCAGCACGAGGATCACGACGTTGAGCGCGATCAGCACCCCGGCCAGCCCGGCACCCCACTGTCCTTTCTGGACCAGGGAGAGCGTGAGCACGGACGGCATCGCCAGCAGCGGCACCACCAGCAGCACCGAGGCGATCAGGAAGACGCTGAACTTGACGTCGGTGTAGACGGACAACGCGCGGGCGGGCCGGTCGCCGCCGGTGACCCGCGGCGTCGTCCGCACCCCGCGCAGGAGCACGGCCGCGACCAGGAACGACACGGCGTTCAGCGCCATGAACACGGTCAGCCCGCCGTTCCCGGCGAACCCGACGATGACCCCGCCTGCCAGGGCGCCGAGCCCCATGGCGGCGTTGCGGATACTGCCTTCCAGCGCGTACCACCGGCGCCGCTGGTCCCCGGTGATGTCCGCGACGAACGTCGAGTTGCCCGCCCAGAAGGCGTTGTCCCCCGCCGTCGACAGCAGCAGGACGACCAGCGCGAGCAGCCGGCTGGTCGCGAACAACGCCCCGACCGCGGCCAGCGCCCGCACGCAGTTGATGACCACGAGGCAGCGCGCCGAGCCGTACCGCCCGACGAACCGGCTGGTCAGGGTCCCGGCGGGCAGGGCGAGGATCGCGGCCAGCGTCATCAGCACGCCGACCGCGGACTGGGACAGCCCGGCCCGGAAGACGAAGTACAGCGGCACGAACGGCAGCAGGGCACCACTGGCCACCGAGTCGATGGCGACGGAGGCGAGCACGGACCGGCCCCGCGGGATGCGGGTCAGGTCGAGCTGCGTCCAGCGGGCGAACATCCGGCCTCCTCAGTAGTGCGCGAGCGGAAAGCGGTTCAGCTCGGCCTCGGGCAGCGGCGTCTCGCGCCAGCCGAGGTCGACGGCGGCGCGGCGCACGCGGTCGCGGCCCCACTGCGGGAACGCCGCCGCGAAGTTCGGCACCAGGCCGGGGCTGAGCACGCGCACCGCCGAGAACCCGGCCTCGGCGACGTCCGGCGTGGTCAGGTCGACGGCGATCGGTTCTTCGCCGAACTCCGCCCGCAGCGCCCCGGCGACCTGCGCGATCAGCGCGTCGGCGGATTCGGGTTCCCGCGCCGGTTCGGCCGGGCGGGGGCCGGCGGGGACGTCGAGCGTCCACGGCGAGACGTACGCGCCCGCCCGCGGGTCCAGGTAGATCTGCAGCTGGCAGGACAGGTCCTTGACGTCCCGGAAGTCGGGCCGGTAGGAGTCCAGGTACCGGGCGTCCTCGCGGAACGGCTTGAGGTTCCGTTGCGCGGACAGGACGTTCGCCTGCGCGCTGCCCGGCCGCGCCCCCGCCATCGTCAGCCCGGTCCACTGCAGACCGACGCCTTCGGCGAGCGCTTTCCGCGCCGCTTCGGTGAAGCCGGGCCGGGTCGCGAACCCGATGGCCAGGAAGTCCGACCGCACGTCCTGCACGCAGGCGGCGACGGTGGCCATGCCGTAGCGCTCGGAGAGCGGGATGATCGCCGTCCGGAACCGGTCGCCGAGCTCGGTGGCGAGCTCCGGCGCGAACTCCTCGAGCGGAACCCGCGGCAGCACCGGCGTGTTCGCCCACCACACCATGGAGGCGTCGCGCTCGATCGTCTCGGACAGGCCGTTCGCGACGGCTTCCGCCCAGGTCCGCCCGCCCGCGATGCCCGACAGGTTCGGGTAGAGGTGCCGTTGTTCGCCGTCCGGCCGGACGGCGTTCCACGACACGTACACCCAGCACGCCGGGACCCACCGCTCGGCGCCGCTCACCAGCCCGCGGCCGGGGACCCACGCCACGGTCGTGTCGTCGGCCAGCGGGGCGAACGGGAACCCGCGCTCGGCGTGCTGGGCGGCGGAGTAGCCGACGAGGCTGCCCGGCGCCACCGCGGCCAGCCCGCGGCGCGTGAGTTCGGTGTAGCTCGCCGACACCATCGGCGTCCGCGGCGACACCCAGTTCGCGCAGTAGCGCTCGATCAGCTCACCGATCGCCGGGCCTTCGGCGGCCGCCGCGCTCTCCCAGCTGGAGCCGAACGCCGTCAGGTCGTTGGGGAAGTCCATCACCCGGCGCATGTCGGCGGCGCGGGCGACCGCGATGTGCAGGGAACGCGGGAAGTGCGCCGGCGTCGGCTGCGTCTTCACCGACCGGATCACCCCGGCCTCGGGGTCGCGCAGGTGCCAGGCGTCGGTGCGGCGGACCGGGCGCCGCCGGTCCTGGTCGGGCAGGGCGAGGACGCCGTGGTGGTCGACGGTCTGGTGCGCGCAGTCGAGGACCAGCTCGGCCGACTGGATTTCGGCGCGCGCGGCCCCGGCGAGCCAGCGTTCGGCCTGCACGGCCAGCGTCGCGGCGGCCCAGCGCAGTTCCGCGGGCCGCAGCGAATCCGGCTCGGGTGGCGGCGGATCCCCGTGCTCGGCGAGGAACAACGCGGGCGAGGCCGCGGCGGCTTCCCGGCGGCGGTAGACGTCCGACATCGTGGCGCCGAAGCCGGGCTTGATGACGGGCCCGGCGAAGACCTTGTGGTCGAACAGCCGGACGACCAAGCGAAGGGTGTCGAGCCGTTCGAGCTCGTCGTCGAGCGCGATCACGGTTTTCGCCGTCGCGTGGCGGAAAACCGGGCAGACGACCAGCCGCGACCCGAACTCGGCCCGCGCCTGTTCGGCGGCGGCGAGGAGGTCGTCCTGGGCGCATTCGCGGACGTCGGTGCGCAGTCCGGCGGCCTGCCAGGCCTCGGCCAGCGCCGTCACGGGCTCAGCCGGGCCGAGCCAGAGGAACCGGTAGTCGCGCAGCCGCTGCGTGCGCAGGGCTTGCGGGAGCAACCGGTACCAGGACCGGTCGCCGGTGTCGGCGACGGGCTGCACGCAGCCGTCGCGGGTCAGGGCGGCCCAGACCTCGGCGAACTCACCGGGCGCCACGGCCAGCAGCTCTTCCCGGGTCCGGGTGCCGTCCAGGAGCGCGAGCCAGTCGCGCATCGGCCCGGCCGCGACGCGGACGCGGAGCACGGTCCGGCTCGGCGGTACCAGCAGGCAGCGGTCCGGCCCGTCGGCGACGACCCGTACGTGTCCGGCGATCCATTCAGATGACATCTGCTTCCTCCACGCCGCTGCGCGCGTTACCCTGGACGTGCCGGATGGCCCCCGGGGTGTGCTAGGGACGCACCCCGGGGACCGATCCGATCATCGTGGGATCAGTCCTCGTCCCAGCTGAACTCGATTTCCGGGGCGACGTTGTTGTTCGCCAGGATGGCGAGTTCGTTCTCGTTCTCGAAGGACTCGAAGATCTCCAGCATTTCCGGGTGGTTCCTTCCTCGTTGGTTATCGGGACAAACGCCCGGCTTAGAGGCTGCGTCGGCGTGGCCCACCATCGGGTGCGACTCACTGCCGTCCTATGCGTTCCTCATACCTTCGCCGTGCGTGTTCCCATAGTGCCGACCGGGCGGAACGCCGACGTCTCCTCGATTGCGCTGCCCCGAACAGCGGTCAGCCGAGCCGCAGGACGAAGATCAAGAAGCTCGGAAACGTGTCCAGGACAGGGAAATCCTGGGGGAACAGCTCGCGGGCGGCTGCCACCGGCCGCGGTTCGTGGACGACCGAAATCCGGAAACCGGCCGCGGTGAAGGCGTCCGTCATCGCGTGCAGCGGCCGGTTCCAGAAGCTCATCGGGACGCTTTTCCCGTCCAACGTCCATTCCTCGGTCCAGTTGTACGTCGCGAAATAGTCGGGCCTCGGGCCGGACTGGCGGTGCATGAGGTTGATCGCGAAGGGGTGATCGACCGACACGATCAGCCGACCACCCGGCCGCAGGACGCGCCGGAACTCGGCGAGCGTCGGCGCCCAGTCCCGCAGGTAGTGCAGCACCAGGGACGCCACGACGTCGTCGAACGCGTCGTCGGGAAACGGCAGCGGGTCGGCCAGGTCGGCGACGCGCAGGTCCGCGTCGGCACCGAGCCGCCGCCGGGCCTGCGCCAGCATCCCGGCACTGGAGTCGATGCCGGTCACGATCGCGCCCCGGTCGCGCAGGGCCGCGGACAGCGGGCCGGATCCGCAGCCCGCGTCGAGGATCCGCCGTCCGGTCACGTCGCCCACCAGGGCCAACGTCGCCGGTCGCTCGTAGTAGGCGTTCATCAGGCTGGTCTCGTTCTCGGCCGTGTAGGCGGTGGCGAGGCCGTCGTAGTCGTTCGCGCGCTCTTCCGAGGTCATGGGCCCGATCCTGCCATTGACAAAAACTTCTTTTACATAAAGACTCGTTTTCGCCATGAGAGATGTCGTCTACCTCGAGCAGATCGAGCAGGCCGAGGCCCTGCTCAAGCCGCAGCGGATCGACGTGCTGCGGCAGCTCGCCGAGCCCCGGTCGTGCACCGAGGTCGCCGGGGTGCTGGACCAGTCGCCGCAGCGGGTCTACTACCACGTCAAACGGCTGGTCGAGGCCGGGCTCGTGCGGCAGGTCGCCGAACGCCGGGTGCGGGGCATCCACGAGGGGATCTACCAGGCCGCCGCGCGGTCGTACTGGCTGTCGCCGCGGCTGGTGGGGCGGATCGGGCTGCGGCAGACCCGGGACCGGCTCAGCCTCGGCCACCTGCTGGACCTGATGGAGGAGGTGCAGGCGGACGTCGCCGCGCTCGACCTCAGCCGGCCGGACCTGCCCTCGATCGGGGTGTCCGGGGAGATCCGGGTGCGCCCGGAGCAGCGCAAGGCGTTCCTCGACGAGCTGCAAGGGACGCTGCAGGACCTGTTCACCCGCTACGGCGGGGCCGAGGGCGACGCGTTCCGCCTGGCCGTCGCCTGCTACCCGAAGGGAGATCCCGATGACCGAGTTTGACCTGCGCCTGCGCGCGGTCGTGCCGGCCCCGCCGAAGGTCGTGTACGAGGCCCTGACCGACCCGGCCGCGCTGCGCGTGTGGCTCACCGACCACGCCGAAGTCGACCTGCCGGGCAGATACGAGTTCTGGGGCCGCCACACGCCCGACGGCGCCGAGCCGCACCAGCGCGTCCTGCACGCCGACGAGCGCACGATCCGGCTCGCCTGGACCGTCGAAGGCGTGGAGACGATCTCGCAGATCGAGCTGGCCGACGACGAAGACGGCACGCTGGTCACGCTGAGCCAGAGCGACCTGCCGAGTTTCGAGGACATCATCGCCGACAAGGCCGGCGCCCGCGGCGCGCTGCAGACGTTCTGGTCGCTGGCGATCGCCAACCTGGCCGACTACCTGTCCGGCCGCGAGCTGACCCCGAAGTGCGACTTCACCTCGACCGAGCTGCGCGCTTCGGTGGTGATCGACGCGGCACCGGACGAGGTGTTCGACTCGATGATCCAGCCGGCACGGTTCCGCGAGTGGTTCGGCGCCAACGTGGACATCGAGCCGCGCTTGGGCGGCCGCTTCGCGATGGGCGGCTTCGACCTGGACCCGGGCGGCGCCACGTTCGTCGAGTTCGAGCCGGGCCGCAAAGCGACGCTGCGCTTCGCCGACGGCATCACGGACGCGTGGGAGCTGGAGGGCTCGGAGGGCAAGACCCGGCTCACGTTGGTGGAAAGCGGCTTCGACCCGGACAACCCGCCGTACCCGGGCTGGGCGGGCTGGCTCGGCGGCATCGCGGCGCTGCGGCGCTACCACGAGCTGCCGCGGTGGCGGTCGATCTGGCGCGGGATCGAGATGGCCGGGGTCCCCGAAGGCATGTTCGTCACCGACTGACGGCTGAAGCGCCCCGTCCTGACCGTCCACACCGGACACAGCGAGGGTGCCCGACGGGGTTCCCGCCGGCTGCAGGCGGCCCACGTCACGACCTTCGACCGGCTCTGGTCGACGCTGCCGTTCCTGCGGCCGCTGCGGACTACGCCGACCGCATGCTCACCGGCGAGGACTTCGCCTACCGCGGCCACTCGAACCTGACGCCCGCGGTGCTCGACCTGCCCCGGCGGTGACTTGTCCGTGCCGATGTGGGGCCCGGACGCGAAAGACCCGCTCGAGGTGTGCCGCCCGCTGGCGGTCGAGGTCCACCGGATCCCCGACGAGCTGCGGGAAGGCTGGCGGCCACCGGAACCGGCGGCCTACCGCAACCTGCACGGGATGCGGCAGCCCAGCTGGGACGACCGAGCGTGACCGGGCCGGCTCACCCGCGGGTGAGCCGGCCCGTCGTGCGCCCTACATCTTCGCCGCGCCCGCCTTGATCGCTTCGCGGATGCGGGAGTACGTGCCGCAGCGGCAGACGTTGCGGATCTCGTCCAGGTCGCTGTCGCTGATCTCGCGGCCCTGGGCCCGGACCTGCTTCACCTTGGCGACGGCCGCCATGATCTGGCCCGGCTGGCAGTAGCCGCACTGGGCCACGTCCTTCTCCAGCCACGCCTCCTGCATCGGGTGCAGGTCCTTGCCCACCGTGGCGGGCAGGCCCTCGATCGTGGTGATCTCGTCCGTGGCCTTGACGTCGGCGACCCGCACCGAGCACGGGTTGAACGCCTTGCCGTTGAAGTGCGACGTGCACGCCTTGCAGACGTTGATGCCGCAGCCGTACTTGGGCCCGCGCACGCCGAGGACGTCACGCAGCACCCACAGCAGGCGCACGTCGTCGTCGACGTCGACGGTCACCGGCTTCCCGTTGAGGACGAAGGTGTGCTTGCTCATCGGGCTTCTCCTCAGAAGGTGTAGTCGAGGCCGTCGGTCGGCGACTCGGGCACGGGCGGGACGAACGACTTGACGTCGAACCCGATCGGGTCGTCGTGGTTGATCGGGAACCGCTTCGGCATCTTGCCGGTCGCGCGGGCGTACGCGCTCGCCACCGCGGCGAACGAACACGCGACACCCGCTTCCCCGCCGCCACCGGGCTGCTCGCCGTGCGACGGCATCGCGATGGCCGTGAAGTCCGTCGGCACGTTCCACTGGCGCGTGTAGAAGTAGTTGTCCCAGCTGGCTTCCAGGAAGTGCCCGTCCTTGAGGTGGACGCTGCTGGTCAGCGCCAGCGCCATCCCGTCGGCGAAGCAGCCCATCATCTGGGCTTCCAGGCCGCGCGGGTTCACCACGAGACCGGCGTCGATCGCGATGACCGCCTTCGTCACCCGCGGCCCGCCGACGCCGTCGCGGATCTTGCGGTTCACCGTCTCCGGGCGGCAGTCGATCTCCACCAGGCACGCGCTCGCGCCCTTGTACTCCTTGTGGATCGCGATGCCCTGCGCGCAGCCCGCGGGCAGCTTCCGGCCCCAGCCGCCGACCTCGGCGACCTTGCGGAGCACGCCCTTGACGACGTCGCTCTTGACGAACTCCAGCCGGAACCCGAGCGGGTCCTTGCCCAACGCCTTGGCGAGGATGTCGACCATCAGCTCCGCGGCGCAGCCGACGTCCGGCGAGTAGACGTTGCGCATCGAGCCGGTGTTGAAGCGCTGGTCGGTCTCGGTGAGCAGCTGGTCGACGACGCCGAAGTTGTACGGCACCTCCTGGGTCAGCGCGAAGACCGTCTCCGCGACGCCGAGGTTGCCCAGGCCGGTCGGCAGCTTGGTCGCCACCGAAGTGAGCATCTCGCCGAGGCCGTGCCGGAACGACGTCTCGACCGAGGTGTGCCGCTGCTCGAACGTCAGCACGTTGCCCGCGAGGACCGTGGCCCGCAGCCGGGACGTGGCCATCGGGTGCAGCCGGCCCTGGCGCGGCTCGTCCGCGCGGTGCCACATCAGCCGCACCGGCTTGCCGAACGCCTTCGACGCCTGCGCGGCCTCGACGGCGTGGTCGCCGAACAGCTTGTGCCCGAACGAGCCGCCGCCGGTGACGACGTTGACCTTCACCTTGCCCTGCGGCAGGCCGACCGCCTGCGCGACCTCGCCCTGGGCGACGATCGGCGACTTGAGCCCGGCCCAGACCTCGGCGCTGTCCGCCCGGACGTCGGCGACCGCGCAGTACGGCTCGAGGGCCGCGCTGGAGCGGAACATGAACTCGAAGTCCGCGTCGATGGTCCGGGTCAGCAGCGGCACCTTCGGCACCGCGAGCGGCAGCTCGGCCTTGCGCAGGTTCGCCAGGACGGACTCGTCGTCCTGGCCCTCGACGGTGCCCGGGCCCCAGTCGACCCGCAGCGCGCGCACGCCGTCGATGCACTGGCCGAACGTCTGCGCCCGGACCGCCACGCCGGTCGGGATGATCGCGACCCCGGCGACGCCGGGCAGCGCCAGCACCTCGGCCTTGTTCAGGACCGCCTTGGGCTTGCCGTTGAGCGTCGGCGGGCGGCAGATCATCGTCGGCAGCGCGCCCGGGACGTCGATGTCCATCGCGAACTGCTTGCGCCCGGTGACGATGTCGAGCGCGTCGACGCGGTTCTGCGGCTTGCCCAGCACCGTGAACGAGCTCGCGGACTTGAGCTGGCTCGGGTCGAGTGTCACCTGCTTGGTCTCGCTGGACGCGGCCTTGGTCGCGAGCTCGCCGTAGGTCGCCGACGAACCGTCCGGCGCCGAGATGACCCCGGCCTTGGACTCGAGCAGGGCGACGGCCGAGCCGAGCAGGATCGACGCCGCTTCGAGCAGCTGCTGCTTCGCGATCGCCGCGGCGACGCGGATCGGCGTGAACGTGGAGATCGTGGTGTTCGAGCCGCCGGTGAGCTGGTTGAAGATCAGCTCGGGCCGCGCCGGGGCGAGGGTGACGTGGACCTTGTCGACGGGCAGGTCGAGCTCTTCGGCGATGATCATCGCCGAAGAGGTGGTGATGCCCTGGCCCACCTCCATCCGCGGCAGCTCGAACGACGCGGTGCCGTCCGGGTGCACGGTGACGGTGATGAGCTGCGACGTGGCGCGCGCGGCGTCGGTCAGCGCGTCGTTGAGGTCGTAGAGCTCGGGCGGCTGCGGCAGGGACGGGACGGCGGCGGCGGCCGGCGAGCCCTGCGCGAAGTCGGCGGCGACGACGAGGGTGCCGGCGGCGAGGACGTAGCCGAAGAAACCGCGCCGGGAGACGCCCCGTGCTGCGTCTTCGGAAGCTCGGAGCGTCGTGGCTGAGGGTCACACTGCTCCCCTTTCGACATGGTGGGGCGGCGGAGGGGTTCCACCGGGTTCGAGAAGTGGTGAGGCCACACCATGCCGTGTGGACGGTCGCACCGAATGTTCAATTTCTGTACACCCCGCGCCGGGAACGGCGGGTATCCCGGCTGATCTCACCGGAAAGAGTGAATAACCCCGCTCGTGCCTGATCGTTTGCCGCGAAAGCAAGGGGGGCCGCCGAAAGCGGGCTGAAGGGGACGTTCAGTGCATGTGATGCGCTGAAGGGGACGTTCAGCGCATGTCATGCCAGGAAGGTCCCCTTCAGCTCGGGCGACGTCAGCGGCGTTCGGCGTTCAACGCGCGGAAGATGCGTGCGAGGGCCGCCGTGTCCTTGGTGTTCAACGCCGTCAACGCCGCGGGCGGGTCGGTCAGGATCCGCTTCGCCGCTTCGGCCGCGCGAGCCCCTTCGTCAGTGAGGTGGACCAGCCTGCGGCGCTTGTCGTCGGGATGGGGCTGCCGTCGGACGAGACCGCGGTGTTCGAGACGGTCCACCGCGACCGTGGCCGCCGACGGGTCCACTTCGGCCACCTGGGCGATCTCGCGCAACGTCATCGGGGCCTCGGCGAGCTTCATCAGCAGCTCGGCCTTGCCGACCCCGAGGTCCAGTTCGAGCCGCAGCGCGCGGAGCCGGTCCTGACCCGTGACGAACGCCAGCATCTCCGCCCACGCCGTGGCCGCCGCGGCGGTCTTCTCCGCACTCATCGAGCCTCATCCACCAGTCGCCGCCGGGTCCGCCCGGACGAAACCAGGCCGAACAGCACCGTCGCGCCGCCGCAGCAGGCGAGGACCGTCCACGCCACGTGGCTCGCCGGCCGGAACCCGGCCGCACTTCCGGCCACGATCGAACCACACACCGCGACGCCGATCGCCCCGCCCGTCGCGCGGGACGTCGACGCGATCGCGCCGGCCACCCCCGCCTGGTCGCGCGGCAGGCCGGACAGGGCCGCGTGGGTGATCGGCGTGTTGACCAGGCCCGCGCCCGCGCCGACCACGACGTAGGCGGCCACGAGGTACCCGACGCTCGTCTCGGGTCCGGTCGCCGTCAGCAGTGCCGTGCCCGCCGTCAGCAGCAGCCCGGCGAGGACCAGCGCCGGGCCGGGGCCGCGGACCGCCACGATCCGCCCGGCCACCGGCGAGCAGACGGCGACCGCCGCCGCCATCGGGATCGTCAGCAAGCCCGCCTGAAGCGGCGTGCACCCGCGGACGTCCTGCAGGTAGAGCGTGTTCAGGAAGAGGAACCCGCCGACCGCCATCAGGGCGACCACGCCGACCACGACCGCGCCGGAGAACACCGGACTGCGAAAGAACTTCACGTCCACCAGCGGCTCGGCGCGCCGTCGCTCCACCACGACCAGCGCGACCACGGACACCGCCGCCACGGCGAACAACCCGACGATCAGCGGCGAATCCCAGCCGTAGCGCGGGCCCTCGATGACCGCGGCAGTGGCCGGGCCGAGGAACGCGCAGACCAGCAGCTGGCCCAGCGGGTCGAACCGCTTGCCGCGCACGGCTTTCGACTCGGGGACGAACTTCCCGGTCAGGAAGATGACCACGGCGCCGATCGGGACGTTCAGCCAGAAAATGGACCGCCAGCCGAGGCTGTCGACGAGCAGGCCGCCGAGCACGGGACCGCTCGCCATGCTGAGGCCGCCCACCGCGCCCCAGACGCCCACCGCGCGGGCGCGGGCGGCCGGTTCGGGGAAGGTGGTGGCGACGATCGCCATCGCGACCGGGTTGAGCATCGAGCCGCCGACGCCCTGGCACGCGCGGAAGACGACCAGCGCCGTGAGCGACGGCGCGAGCCCGCACAGCAGGGACCCGGCGGAGAAG
The DNA here is from genome assembly GCF_030264295.1 of Amycolatopsis nalaikhensis. GTDB lineage: Bacteria > Actinomycetota > Actinomycetes > Mycobacteriales > Pseudonocardiaceae > Amycolatopsis > Amycolatopsis nalaikhensis. The sequence continues at coordinate 1,048,358 of NZ_CP127173.1, forward strand.
ATCGCCAGCCCGGTCTGGAACACCCGTCGCCTGCCGAACCGGTCGGCCAGCGAGCCGGAGAAGACCAGCAGGCACGCGATGACCAGGCCGTAGGCGTCGATGGTCCACTGCAGACCGCTGACGGGCGCGTTCAGCTCCCGCTGGATCGACGGCAGCGCGACGCTCGCGACCGTCACGTCGAGGGCCGCCACGGACACGCTCAGGCAGCAGATCAGCAGCACGACGGTCCGCCCGCGCGGAGTCTCGGCGCTCACGGAAATGATTGTTGCACATCAACTATCATTGACCCCGAGGAGAGGCGGCAAGTCCGCACCGTCGGAGAGCGGAACGCACCCCCGGCTCACTACCGTCGAAGAGATGCGCCTCCTCTTCACGTCCCTGGCCGCCTACGGGCACGTCTACCCGCTGCTGCCGCTCGCCGTCGCCGCGCGGGCGGCCGGGCACGAGGTTCTCTTCGCCACCGCCGAAGGTTTTCTGCCTCAGCTGCGCGACGCCGGGGTCGAACCCGTGGCCGCCGGGCTCGACGTGCGCGTCGCCTTCGATCGGCTCTTCGCCGAGGCCGGGGAGACGCCCGGGGCCGAGATGCCGCTGGAGCGGATGACCGAGGTGATGGGCCGGGTCTTCGGCGACGTCCTGCCGCGCAGCTACTTCGCCGACCTCACGGCGTTGTTCGAGCGGCGGCGGCCGGATCTCGTCGTCTACGAGGCGTCCAACCTCGGGGGCTCGTTCGCCGCGCGGGCGGCCGGGATTCCCGCCGTCGGCCACACCTTCGGGCACGTCATGCGCGTCGAGGCCGACGAGGAGCAGGTCGCGCCGCTGGCCCGGCTCGCCGCCGAGTTCGGGCTCGACTGGCTCGGGCTCGCCGAGCTCGGGCACCCCTTCGTCGACATCTGCCCGGATTCCGTGCAGCACCCGGGGTTCCGCGAGCTGGTGCCGCGGCTGCCGGTCCGCCCGGTCGGCTGGAGCGCCGACGGCGAGCTGCCGGACCTGCCCGACGGCGACCGGCCGCTGGTCTACCTGACGCTCGGCACGGTGATGGGCAGCGCGGACGTCCTGCGCACGGTGATCGACGGCCTGGCCGTGCTGGACGTCGACGTGCTCGTGGCTTCGGGGCCGACCATCGCCCCGGCCGCGCTGGGCGAGCTGCCGCCGAACGTCCGGAGCGTGGCGTGGGTCCCCCAGGCCCGCCTGCTGCGGCACGTGGACTTCGTCGTCCACCACGGCGGCAACGGCACGATGCTGGGCGCGTTCGCCGCCGGCCTCCCCCAGCTGGTCCTCCCCCAGGGCGGCGACCAGTTCGCGAACAGCGAAGCGGTGGCGGAATCGGGCGCGGGAGCCCGCCTGACGCCCGACGAGGTGACGGCGGAGGTGATCACCGACCGGGTCGCGGGGCTGCTGAAAGACTCGTCGGTCCACGACGCGGCCCGCGCGGTGGCTGCGGAGATCGCCGCGATGCCCTCCCCGGCTGAAGCCGTGCCCGCGCTGCTCGCGCACGCCTGAGGCCTACGCGTTCCCGCGGCGCAGGCGTTCGGCGGCCTGCGCCCGGACGGCGTCGCCGCACACGGGGGCATCGCCGTGCAGGGCTTCCCAGCGCGCGTTGTGCGCGGCCGTCCACAAGCTCGCCGCCCAGGCGATCTCGCGCTCCTCGGCCGTGAACCGGCGGCCGCGGATTTCCTCGTACGCCGCCAAGAACGCCGCCGAGCTTTCGATGGGGGCCAACGTCGGCGGCCCCGCGCCCGCGAACGTCCCGCTCGCCGCTCCCGCCAGGGCCGCCTCCGGTTGCCACGCCAGGCTGTCCCAGTCGTGCACCGCCCACACCTCGCCGCCGCGCCACCGGAGGTTCTGCGCCTCGAAGTCGGCGTGGCCCAGCACGCACGGCAGACCGGACGCCCGCAGCCGCGCGCGGACCCGCGCCGCCGTCTCGACGACGTGCGCGGGCACCGCACGCTGGTCCCGCTCGTCGAGGACCGCGATCGACGGCCACAGCCCCGGATCGGCGTGGTCCCACCGCGCCCAGCGCGGGTTCGGCAGCGGCGGGGCGACGCGCACGTCGGCCAGTCCGGCCATCAGGAGCGCGAATACCTCCGCGTACCGCTCGGCGACGTCCGGGGAATCGCCGCGCAGCACCTCGCCGCCCGGCCGGTACTCCTCGGCGTGCACAGCCAGCGAGCCGACGCCGTCCACCGGGGTCAGCGGGCGGGGGGCACGGGAACCCGCGTTCGGCTAGCCGGGCCTGCGCCGCGACGCACGACGCCGCCCGGCCGTCGTCGGCGCGCGCCTTGACCACCACCTCCGCGCCGTCGGCCAGGCGGAGCCCGAAGACCGACGACATCGGCCGCGCGTGGAACAGCACGGCGACGGGCCCGGCACCCAGCCGGTCCCGGCACCAGGCTGGCACCCAGTCCGGTAGCACGTGAGCACTGTGCCATTCCGCCACCCGCGGGGCCATCCCGTGGAGACTTTCCCCATGGCCAGACCTCGTCCGCCGCCCTAGCGTGGGGGCCAGGTGACGAGGAGGTTCCCGCGGATGGTGATCGACGACCTGGCGGCCGCGCTGCCCGCCGACCGGCTGGTGCGCGACCCGGACGTGGTGCGGAGCTTCGCCCACGACGAAGCCGAATGGGCGCCGTACGCACTGCCCGCCGTCGTTGTCCGGCCGCACTCGGCCGAAGAAGTCCAGTCCGTGGTGCGGGCCTGCCTGAAGCACCGGACGCCGCTGGTCACGCGCGGCGCCGGGACCGGGCTCTCCGGCGGCGCGAACGCCGTCGACGGCTGTGTCGTGCTGGTCACCGACCGGCTCACCGCGGTCAAGGAGATCGACGAGCGGGAGCGGTACGCCGTCGTCGAGCCCGGCGTGGTCAACGACGACCTGCGTGCCGCCTGCGCCGAACGCGGGCTCTGGTACCCGCCGGATCCGGCCAGCTCGCCGTGGTCGACGATCGGCGGCAACGTCGCCACCAACGCCGGCGGCATCTGCTGCGTCAAGTACGGCGTCACCCGCGACTACGTCCTGGGCCTGCAGGTCGTCACCGGCACCGGCGAACTGGTCCGGCTCGGCCGCCGCACCGCGAAGGGCGTCGCCGGGTACGACCTGACCGGGCTGATGGTCGGCTCCGAGGGCACGCTGGGCGTCGTCACCGAGATCACCGTGCGGTTGCGGCCCGCGCGGGCCGCCGAACGCACGGTCGCCGGGTACTTCGACTCGACCGTCGACGCGGGCAAGGCCGCCGCGGCGGTCGCGGCGCGCGGTGTGCTGCCCTCGGCGCTCGAACTCGTCGACCGGCACTGCCTCGCCGCCGTGGACGAGTGGAAGAACATGGGCCTGAGCGCGGACGCGAACGTCGTGCTCCTCGCCCGCACCGACGCTCCCGGCGCGCTGGGCGAGCACGAAGCCGCGGAGATCCTCGCGTGCTTCGAAGGGGCCGGGGCGACGTGGGCCGCGCAGTCGACCGACCAGGCCGAGGCCGACGCGCTGTTCGCCGCCCGGCGGCTGGCCTACCCCGCGCTGGAACGCCTCGGCCCGGTGCTCACCGAGGACGTCTGCGTCCCCACGCAAGCCGTGCCCGAGATGCTCGCCCGCATCGACGCGGCCGCGAGCAAGCACGGCGTCCTCATCGCCAACGTCGCGCACATCGGGGACGGCAACCTGCATCCGCTGCTGGTCACCCCGCCCGGCGACGACGCGGCCCGCGCGAGCGCCCAAGCCGCGTTCGAAGACATCATCGCCGACGCGCTCGCCCTCGGCGGGACTGTCACCGGAGAGCACGGCGTCGGCCTGCTCAAGCGACCCGGCCTCGCCCGTGAGCTCGGCGACGAGGTCCTCGCGCTGCACCGCGCGGTCAAGCACGCCCTCGACCCGCACCACATCCTCAACCCCGGCAAGGTCTTCCCCGAAGGGACACCCGCATGATCGTCCGCACCCCCGCCGGCGACGTCCGCGGCGAGCCGATCGCCACCGGCGTCCCGTTCCGCGGCATCCCCTACGCGGCCGCACCCGAAGGCGCGCTGCGGTTCGCCGAGCCCGTCCCGGCGCCGTCGTGGACCGGCGTGCGCGACGCCCGCGAAGCCGGACCCACCGCCCCGCAACGGCACCGCGAGATCCCGGGTCTCGACCTGACGGCGCTGGTCGGTCCCGGGTGGCGCCCCGGCGCGGAGTACCTGACCGTCGACGTGTGGACGCCCGACCCGGGCGCGACCGGGCTGCCGGTGCTGGTGTTCGTGCACGGCGGCGCGTTCCTCGGCGGCACCGGCTCGGCCCCGGTCTACGACGGCACGGCGTTCACCCGCGGCGGCGCCGTGCTGGTCACCGTGCAGTACCGGCTGGGTGTCGAGGGTTTCCTGCCGCTCGAGGGCGGCGCGACGAACCTCGGCCTGCGCGACCAGCTCGCCGCGTTGCGCTGGGTCCAGGACAGCATCGCCGCGTTCGGCGGCGATCCCGGCAACGTCACGCTCTTCGGCGAATCCGCGGGCGCGGTCAGCGTCGCCTGCCTGCTCGGTTCCCCATTGGCGACGGGACTGTTCCGCCGCGCCGTCGTCCAAAGTGGACATGCGAACATGGTGCGCGGACGCGCGGAACTGGACCGGCTGGCCAAGGTGGTCGCCGAAAACCTCGGCGTCGAGCCGAGAGCCGAAGCCTTCCGAGCCCTGACAGCCGAACAGCTGCTCGGCGCCCAGGACGCCGTCCTGCGGCCCGGTGCCGCCCCGGACCTGCGCGACGACGAAGGCCGGGACCGCAGCCACGGCCTCAGTCCGTTCCTGCCGCTGGTCGGCGACGACGTCCTCCCGGTGCACCCGGGCCAGGCGATCCGGAACGGCGCGGGCGCCGACGTCGACCTGATCGCCGGGACCTGCCGCGAGGAGATGCTCCTGTACTTCGCGCCCACCGGGATCCTCGACACGCTGACCGAGGAGCAGGCCGTGGACATGCTCTCGGCGACACACCCGGACGCGGCGGGCGTGCTGCGGGCCTACGGTCTCGGCGAGCGGCGGCCGGGCGACGTGCTCGTCGACGCCATGACCGACCTCGTTTTCCGTGATGGTGTCGAGGAACTCGTCGAGAGCCACCAGGGCCGGACCTTCCGCTACGAGTTCGAGTGGCGGTCGCCGAGGCTCGGCGCGTGCCACGGCGTGGAGCTGCCGTTCGTGTTCGACTCCCTGCCCGCGGCCGCGAGCCTCGTCGGCGACGACGCCCCGGCGGAGCTGGCCCGCGAGGTCAACGCCGCTTGGACGCGGTTCGCCGCGACCGGATCCCCCGGCTGGCCCGAGGACACGACAACGCGACTGGGCTGATGGACACCCACGGGCTGCGCGAGCTGTACGACCTCGTCCTGCGCCTGTCGGCGGTGCACGACCTCGACGCGCTGGTGCAGGAGGTCGTCGACCACGCCCGGCGGCTCCTCGGCGTCGACGTCGCCTACCTGGCGCTGGCCGAACCGGACGGCTCGCTCGTCATCCGCGTCACCGACGGGTCGCTGGGGCCGCGGCTGCGCGGGGTCGTGCTGCCGCCGCACAGCGGCTTGGCCGGGCGCGTGGCCGACACCGGGGAACCGGTGCAGAGCGCCGACTACCTCGGCGACGCCGCGCTGACCCACCTCGGCGACGTCGACCGCGTCGCCGAGGACGAAGGCCTGCGCACGATCCTCGGGGTGCCGTTGCGGTTGCGGGGCAAGGTGGCCGGGGTGCTGATGGTGTCGCAGCGCGCGGTGCGCCGGTTCACCGCGGCGGAGTCGTCGCTGCTGACTTCGCTGGGCTCGTTCGCCGCGATCGCCATCGAGAACGCCAAGCTCGTCACGGCGCTGGGCGCGGCGAACGACCGGCTGGAACGCGCGGTACGGCTGCACGACCGGCTGCTGGCGGTCGCGCTGCACGGCGGCGCGGCGGAAGACGTCGTCGTCCCGCTGTCGGAGCTGGTGCCCGGGCTGGTCGTCGTCGCCGACGAGCACGACGAGGTCCGCGCGGCCGCCCGTGACGGCGTCCCGGTGGACGCGGTGCTCGACGGCACGCCGTCGGCGTGGTTCGCGGATCCGGCGGCGCGGCGCACGCACGTCGGCGACAAGACGATCACCGTGCCGGTCGCGTCGGCCAACGCGTATTTCGGCGCTCTGCAAGTGGTTCTGGCCGCGCCACTGGACGACGCCGAGGTCCGGCTGCTGGAGCGGGCGGCGATGACCGTCGCGCTGGTGGCGTCGGTCGAGCGGGCCGTGACCGACGCCGAACGCCGGACGGCCGGAGAACTCCTGGAACAGCTGGTGACGCGGCGGGTGCGTGACGAACCAGCGTTCACGCGCCGGGCGCGGTCATTGGGCCTCGACCTGCGCCGCCCGCACCTGGCCGTGGTGACGCCGGACCTCGAAGCCCTGCCCCGGCTGCGCGAACTCGCCGCACGCCACGGCGGTCTCGTGACCACAGTGGACGGACAGGCGGTCGGCGTCCTCCGCGCCGACGAAGCGACGGTCCGCGCGGCGGAGCTGGGCACGACGGGCCTGGCGGGCCCGGCCACCGGAGCGAGCGCGCTGGCCGACGCGTACGACGACGCGAGCGCGTGCGTCCGCGTGCTGGAAGCGTTGGGCCGCACCGGTTCCACGGCCACGCCCGACGACCTCGGCCCGTACCGCTACCTGCTCGGCCAAGCCGGGCGGGACGACGCGAGCGCGTTCGTCGGCCGGACGCTGGCGCCGCTGCTGGCGCACGACGAGGACCGCGGCACGGACCTGGTCCGCACCGCGGAGGTGTTCCTGCGGTGCGGCCGCCGCAAGTCGGCGGCAGCCGAAGCGCTGACGATCCACCCGAACACGCTCTACCAGCGCCTGGACCGGATCACGGCCCTGCTGGGCGAAGACTGGCAGGACGGGGACCGGGCGCTGGACGTCCAGCTCGCGCTGCGCCTGCACCGGCTGCGGCGCGAGCTGTCCTAAGAGGACTCAGCGGCGGTTGCCGTTCTTGTCCCGGCGGCGCTCCTTGTCGAGGTCCTTCTCCCGGTTGTGGCGCTCCCGGTCGATGCCCTTCTTGCCGCCCAGCATCCCCGCGATCTTCGAGATCAACCCCATTTTTCCCGTTCCTCCCTGTTTTGATCTTCACTTTCCACGGTACCAGGAGCTCACGCTCAGTGCCGGGTCCGATACAGCCGCATGGTGACCGGGGCGAACACGCCGACCAGCGCCGCGCACCAGAGCAGCACGACGGCCGTCTGCCCGGAGGTGAGCGTGCCCTGCATCGCCGCGCGCACCGCGGTCGTCAGGTGGGTGATCGGGTTGAGGCCGACCACCGCCTCGAGCCAGTCCGGCATCGTCTTCGGGTCGACGAAGATGTTGCTGGCGAAGGTGAGCGGCAGCATGACGAACATGCTCAGGCTGGTCACCGCCTGCGGGGTGCGCAGCAGCAGCCCGAGCATCGTCCAGAGCCAGCCGAGGCTGAAGGAGAACACCAGCACCAGCGCGACCCCGGCGAGCACGCCGCCGAACCCGCCCGCGGGCCGGAAGCCGAGGATCAGGCTCAGCGTCATGACGATCACGCAGCCGAGCAGGTACCGGGCGCCGTCGCCGAGCAGGGCGCCGACCAGCGCGGACGGCCGCCAGATGGACAGCGAGCGGAAGCGGTCGAACACCCCGGACACGCGGTCGGTGTTCAGCGCGCTCCCGGTCGTCATCGTGATCATCACGATGGTCTGCACGAGGATCCCCGGCTGCAGGTACTGCAGGTAGTCCCCGGTCGAGCCGGCGATCGCGCCGCCGAAGAGGTAGGTGAACATCAGGGTCAGCATGATCGGGAACGCCGTCACGTCGATCAGCTGCTCGGGCAGGTGCTTGAGCTTGAGCAGCGTCCGCCTGCCGAACACCAGCGACGTCGTGAGCGGCCCGGGACGCGACGGCCGCGGGCGGGAGGTGAGCACCCCGCGCAGGTGCGCGAGCGCGAGTTCGTCGCCGGGCGGGGCCTGGGTCCGCGTCACGTCAGCACGCCTTTCTCCTCGGCGGCGGCCGGTTTCCCGGTCAGGGTCAGGAAGACCTCGTCGAGGCTCGGGTGGCTCAGGCCGAAGTCAGCGATCCCGACGTCGGCGCGGGACAGCCCGGCCAGCGCGGCGGACGCCTGCTCGGCGACCGCGCCGGAGACTTGCGCGGTCAAGGTCCCCGGTTCGGCGCCGAGGTGGACGGCCACGCCGAGCTGGCCGGCGAGCAGGGCCTGGGCCCGGTCGCGGTCGGCCGGGTCGGTGAGCCGCAGGCGCAGCGCGGCCGAGCCGACGGACGCCTTGCAGCTCGCCCGAAGTCCCTTCCGCGATGACGCGGCCGTGGTCGATCACCGCGATCCGGTCGGCGAGCTGGTCGGCCTCGTCGAGGTACTGCGTGGTCAGCAACACCGTGGTACCCGCCGCGACCAGCGCGCGGACGATCTGCCAGACCTGGTTGCGGCTGCGCGGGTCGAGCCCGGTCGTCGGCTCGTCGAGGAACATCAGGTCGGGCTGGACCACCAGCCCGGCGGCGATGTCCACGCGCCGCCGCATCCCGCCCGAGTACGTCTTCACCGGGCGGTTCGCGGCGTCGGTGAGCTCGAAGACGGCGAGCAGCTCGTCGGCCCGGTCGTGGGCTTCGCGGCCGCGGAACCCGAAGAGCCGTCCCAGCAGCACGAGGTTCTCGCGGCCGGTCAGGTCCTGGTCCAGCGAGGCGAACTGCCCGGTGAGGCTGATCCGGCCGCGCACCCGGTCGGCCTCGGTCACGACGTCGTGGCCGAGCACGCGGGCCGTGCCGCCGTCGGGCGGCAGGAGCGTCGACAGCATCCGCACGGTGGTGGTCTTGCCCGCGCCGTTGGGTCCGAGGATCGCGTAGACGCCGCCGGTGCGGACCGCCAGGTCGACGCCGTCCACCGCGCGGGCCTTGCCGAACGCCTTGGTCAGCGCGTGCGCCTCGATGGCGAACTCGCTCATCGCACCAGGTTCTCGAGGTGCTCGACGACGCCGTCGACACCGGGCAGGGCGAGCATCTCGCGGTGGGCGCGGCGCATCTCGGCGCGCACGTCGCCGTCGCCGAGCAGCGCGGTGACGGTCTCCGCGATCGCGGGCCCGCTCTCCTCCGGGACCTTCTTGCCCAGTCCCATTTCCTCGGCGCGCGTGGCGTGGTATTCCTGGTCGCCCATCAGCGGCAGCCCGGCCATCGGAACCCCGGCGCCGACCGCTTCCCGCGTGCTGTTGTAACCGCAGTGGGTCAGGAAGACCTGCGCGCACTGCAGCAGCAGCGGCTGCGGGATCCAGTCGTAGAGGTGGACGTTGTCGCCCACCGGCACCTCGACCGGATAGCCCCCGGTCGCGACGACCGCGTGACAGTCCACTTCGGACAGGCCGCGGACGATGGCGGCAAGTGGGGTGGCTGCCTCGGGCGAGTGCTCGTCGGCCGCCACGCCCTGCTCGCGGATCGTCTTGACCATGCCGAGCGTGGTCCCGATCGACGCGATGACCAGGGGCTTGTCACCGGAGAGGGCGGCCACCTCGGCGGGCAGCCGCAGGTTGCGTTTGATGTCGAGCGGCTGCCGGTAGGCGAACGCCTGCGGGGGCGCGTAGTTCGCGAACGAGTACCGGTGCGGCATGCAGTCGATCCGGCCGTTCTTGTAGATCGCGTCGCGGTCGGTGCTTTCCGGCAGGCCGACTTCGCGGCGGCGCTCGTTCAGCAGCGGCAGGAGGCCGTCCGGGTCGAGGGTGTTGCCCGCGCCCGACGGGACGGACAGCAGCGGGACGTCGAGGGCCTCGGCGATCAGGCAGCCCGACAGCTCCGAGCCGTCCCGGAGGACGAGGTCGGGTGCGAAGTCCTTGGCCAGCGGGAAAGTCTTCTCGTACGCCGACGTCACGTGCTTCTCGCCGGCGAACGAAATCATGTCCAGGCGCTCGTCGGGCACGCCGCCGTTGTGCACGGCGGAGTACTCGCGGATGTTGAGGATGACCTCGCCGAGGTCCGGCATGGTGACGTGGACGTCCACCGGCTCGCCGTCGTAGGTCTTCACCAGGTAGTCCGAGGTGGCCACCAGGATCTCGTGCCCCGCCTCCGCCAGACCCCGGGCGATCGGGAGCATCGCCCTGGCGTGCGAGGGCGAACCGGTCACAGTGCACAGAACTCGCACGGTCTACACCTTCCATTGTGGATCGCCGATGCCTGGGACACTAGGGACGCGGCTCGGGCGGCGACAACCCTTAGCCACCCCTACGCGACGACGCGTTCCCGCAGGCCGGGGCGCAGGAGCGCGGCGATTTCCGGCAGGTGGTGGCCGAGGTAGAAGTGCCCGCCGCGGAAGGTGTGCAGGGCGAACCCGCCGCGCGTGTGGCGTTCCCAGGCGGCGATCTCCGCCACCGTGACGCGGGGGTCGTCGGTGCCGGTCAGCGCGACGATCGGCGCGTCCACGACCGCGTCCGGGTCGGGCCGGTACGTCTCGACCGCGCGGTAGTCGCTGCGGATGGCGGGCAGCACCATCCGGATCAGGTCGTCGTCGGCGAACAACGCGGCGTCGGTGCCCGCCAAGGCCCGGACCTCGCGGATGAGCTGGTCGTCGCCGAGCAGGTGCGCCGTCCCGCCGCGGTGCTCCGACGGCGCGGCGCGGCCGGAGACGACGACCGCAGCGGGCGGCACCCGCAGGGCCACTTCGAACGCGACGGACGCGCCCATGCTGTGCCCGAAGAACGTCATCGGCCGGTCGTCGGCGTCCGCCAGCACCGCGGCGATCGCGCCGGCGAGTTCCTCGATGCCCGCCGCGAACGGCTCGGCGCGCCGGTCCTGGCGGCCCGGGTACTGCACGGCGAGCACCTCCGCCGGACCACCCTCGGCCGCGAACGCCTTCGCCATCGGGTAGAAGAAGCTGGCCGAGCCACCCGCGTGCGGGAAGCAGACCAGCCGGTGGCCGTCGCCGGGACGGCGGTGGAAACTGCGGATCCAGCGGCTCTCGTGCACGTCGGCTCCCTTTCCGAGGTCTTCCGCCAGCAGGTTCCCAGTGCGGCGGCACCGGGGACAACCCCTATCGAAACCCTCGTAACCCCTGTTCAACGCCATTTCGGAATAGGAGCCGCCCACCTTGACACGAAGATCGGGCGCCCGGCATCCTCGAGAGACGCAGAACACATTCCGCAATTCTCGCGGAACACTCCACGAACGAACCGGAGGTCGAATCATGTCGAAAATCACGGTCACGCTTTCCGGTGGTCCCGCCGAGCTGATCGAGCGGCACCGCGAGTGGACGGTCGGCAGCATCGGCGACGTCGCGAAGGTCAGCTACGGCGCCGGCTACGAGCACTTCTCCCACGAAGGCGAGTTCACCACGACCAGCGGCGGCGACCAGGTGCCGGTGTTCACCTGGTGCGGCCGCACGCGGGTAGCCGAGTGACGGGCTAGGGGTGGAAAGGGGTATCCGGGGACACGATTCCGCGAATACCTTCGGCACGGGCACGACGTATCCGTTCGTTGTTCAGCCATTTCGTGCTCGGCCACCGCAGTCGATCCCCGGCCCCGCAGAAAGGCACGATCGCGCATGACTACCTTCCCCCTCGAGCGTCCGCGGGAGAACGGGACGCTTTCCGGTCCGCTGACGATGTTCGGGCCGGACTTCCCGTTCGCCTACGACGACTGGCTCGCCCACCCCGGCGGTCTGGGCACCCTCCCCGACGGGGTGCACGGCACCGAGGTGGCCGTGGTCGGCGGCGGCATCGCGGGCCTCGTCGCCGCGCACGAGCTCCTCCGCCTCGGCCTGCGCCCGGTCGTCTACGAGGCGGAGCAGCAGCTCGGCGGCCGGATGCGCTCGGCAGCCTTCGACGGCCACCCGGACGCGGTCGCCGAGCTCGGCGCGATGCGGTTCCCGGTCTCGGCCACCGCGCTCTACCACTACATCACCGAAGCGGGCCTGCAGACGAAGGCGTTCCCGAACCCGCTCGGCCCGGAAACCCCGAGCACGGTCGTCGACCTGGAGGGCCGCCGCCACTGGGCGCGCACCGCCGCCGACCTGCCGTCGATCTACCAGCAGGTGTCCGACGCGTGGGACAAGGCGCTGCAGGAGAACGCCGAGCGCTCGGCGATCGAGGACGCCATCCGCCGCCGCGACGTCGGGACCATCAAGGCCATCTGGAACAACCTGGTCTCCCGGCTGGACGACCAGTCCTTCTACGAGTTCCTGGCGAACTCGACGTCGTTCTCCTCCTTCCGCCACCGCGAGATCTTCGGCCAGGTCGGCTTCGGCACCGGCGGCTGGGACACCGACTTCCCCAACTCGATCCTGGAGATCCTGCGGGTGGTGTTCAGCGGCGCGGACGACGAGCAGCGCAGCATCGTCGGCGGCTGCCAGCAGCTGCCCGAGCGGCTCTGGACGCACCGCCACCACGGCCTCGCGCACTGGCCGGACGGGACGTCGCTCGCCGACCTGCACGGCGGCCAGCCGCGCCCCGGCGTCGCGCGCCTGGAACGCGACGGCGCGGGCATCGCCGTCCAGGACACCTGCGGTGACCGCCGGACGTACCCGGCGGTGGTCTTCACCCCGCACGTGCGGCTGCTGACCACCCGGATCCGCACCGACGAGCGCCTGCTTTCGCGTCCACTGTGGACCGCCGTGGAGCGCACGCACTACATGGGCTCGTCCAAGGTGTTCGTGCTCACCGACCGGCCGTTCTGGCGGGACGCCGACCCTGGCACCGGCCGCGACACGCTGAGCATGACGCTCACCGACCGCGGGCCGCGCAGCGTGTACCTGATGGACGACGGCCCGGACCGCCCCGGCGTGATGTGCCTGTCCTACACGTGGAACGACGACTCGGCGAAGCAGGCCACCCTGGACGACGACGAGCGGCTGGACAGCATCCTCGCCGCGCTGGCGCGCATCTACCCCGGCGTGGACATCCGCTCCCGCATCGTCGGCCCGCCGATCACGGTCACGTGGGAGAACGAGCCCAACTTCAACGGCGCGTTCAAGGCGAACCTGCCGGGCCACTACCGCTACCAACGGCGGTTGTACACCCATTTCATGCAGCAGGAGATGTCCCCCGAACAGCGGGGTTTCTTTCTCGCCGGAGATGACATATCGTGGACAGGCGGTTTCGCGGAAGGCGCCGTCACCACGGCGCTGAACGCGGTCTGGGGCGTACTGAACCATCTCGGCGGCACCACGGTTCCGGGCAATCCGGGGCCGGGTGACCTCTTTTCCGAACTCGCCCCGGTGGACCTGCCGATGGATTAGGTATTCGTCGCCGGAGCCACCCCGGAGCAGGCGCCCCCTCCCCCAGCGCCGATCCAGGGGGTATGACAGCAGCCGGGCACGCCACTCGCGTGCCCGGCTGCTGTTTGCGCAGGTCAGCGTCGGTTTTCCACCGCTGGGTGGGTGGCACCTCCCCCGGTCGCCGCCGCTGGACCTCCACCCGGATCTCCACCGCGCGGAGGTCCTGCTCCACCCGGGTGGAGCACTAGTGTTCATCGTGTCGGAAGCACCCGGAACCGGCGTGGGAAACACCCGGGAAAAGACAACGGAGGTAAATCGGCCATGGGTGAGGTTATCGGTTTCATGCTTCTCCGGTTCGCCATGATCGGGGGTGGCATCATTCTCCTTCTGCTGCTGCTCGGCGTCGTCGTGTTCGCGCTGAAGAAGACCGGCCGGTTCGACCAGGCGAAGCAGATGGTGGAACCCGTCGTGCGCAACAAGCTCAACAAGAACACCGGTTACAAAGGCGCGCTCGGCACCAAAGCGCTCGACTACCTGAGCGAGCGCGAAAAGCAGGGCGGCGTCAAGCACAAGGAAACGGACTGACCACAGCCGGAAAAGGCTGACGGGGAGGAACCACGATGGACACCACGACCGTGCTCGCCGACACGAGCTTGAGCGACGTCATGGACATCATGCTGCACCGGTACCTGATCATCGGCGGGATCGCCCTGCTCGCGATCCTGATGCTGGGCGTGATCGTCCTGATGTTCAAGAAGAAGAGCTAGGGCCGTGCGGGGGTCCGGCGACGAGAGCACCGAACTGGGGCTGGCCGAACGGGTCGCGCCGGGGTGGCTCGTCGTCCAGGTCGTCAGCACGCTGCTCCTGCTGGGCGCATTGCTGACGGCGCAGGCGTCCCCGCTGGTGTGGACGGTCTGCGGCGCGAGCTTCCTCTGCTGGCTGCTCTTCGCGCTGTCCGACCGGACCTGGCCGCGGGTCTCGACCGCCGCGCTCGCGCTGTGCTCGCTCCTGCCGGTGCCCGTGGTCGGGCTCAGCACGGACGGCACGGCGATCCTGATGGCCGGCGTCCCGCTCGGCGTCTTCGCGGCGCTGGCCGGGATCAGCGCCAACCTCATCGTCGCGTTCGCCGGCTTCGAAATCGCCGTCGAGGTGGCCAGCTGCGCGCTGACCCACCAGGGCTGGGCGACGATGCTCGGCTACGCGATCGTGATGCTGATTTCGACGCTGTTCGGGTTGAACCGGCGGCAGTACCAGGTCCAGGCGCACCAGGCGGAACTGCTGCTGGAGCAGACGCGCCTGATGCACGACGAACACGCCAAAGCCGCGGCGCTGCAGGAGCGCGCCCGCATCGCGAGGGAGATCCACGACGTGCTGGCACATTCGCTCGGCGCCCTGAGTGTGCAGCTGGATCTCGCCGAAGGACTGCTGAGCGTCAAGGGCGACCGCGAAGCCGCGCTGGAGCGGCTGCGCCGGTCCCGGCGGCTCGCGAACGAAGGCCTGAACGAAGCCCGGCGGGCGGTCGCCGCGTTGCGCCGCAACACCCCGCCGCTGCCGGCGTCGCTGGCGGAGATGGCCGCCGAGCACGAGCACGACCACGGCGTCCCGGTCGCCTTCGAGACCACCGGTGCCCCGCGGTCCGTGCGTCCGGAGACCGCGATTTCCTTGCTGCGCGCGGGCCGCGAAGCGCTGACGAACGCGGCGAAGCACGCGCCCGGCGCGCCCGTCAGCGTCCTGCTCGACTACGCGGCGGAGAAGGTGACGCTGCGGGTGCACAACGAGCCGGTGCCCGCGCCGCCGGACCCGGAGCCCGATCCGCAGCCCTCCGGCTACGGCCTGGTCGGCATGGGCGAACGGCTGGCGCTGGTCAGCGGTTCGCTCGTCGCGCGGCCCGCCGACCCGGCCCGCGGCGGCTGGCTCGTCACGGCCGAGGTCCCGGAATGACCGGACCGGCGATCCGCGTGATCGTGGCGGACGACCAGCAGATCATGCGCGAAGGCCTCGTCGCGCTGCTCGACCTGATGGACGGCATCGAGGTCATCGGCAACGTCGGCAACGGCGAAGAGGCGCTGCGCGTGATCGCGCAGGACCCGCCCGACGCCGTCCTGATGGACCTGCGCATGCCGGTGCTCGACGGCATCGAGACCACCCGGCGCATCGCCGCCGAGCACCCCGGCGTCGCGGTGCTGGTGCTCACCACCTACGTCGACGACGAGTCGATCGCCGCCGCACTGCACGCCGGCGCCAAGGGCTACGTGACCAAGGACGCGGGCCGCGAGCAGATCGCGGCGGCGTTGCGCGCCGCCGCGGCCGGCCAGATCACCTTCGACGCCGCCGTTTCGCAGCGGCTGGTGGCGGCGTTCAACCACACCGGCGAACCCGCCGCCGCGCCTCCACCGGCGCGCGCCGTCATTCCCGGGTTGACGACTCGCGAGTCCGAAGTGCTCTCCCTGATCGCACGCGGCTTGAGCAACGCCGAGATCGCGGCCGCGATGCTGATCGGCGAAGCGACCGTGAAAACGCACGCCAACAATGTGTTCATGAAAATCGGCGTGCGCAACCGCAGCGAGGCTGTCCGGTACGTCTACCAGCACGGACTCGCGGACTGATTTCCGCACCCCTATTCCCCGGGGCATCGATCCTGGGGCGCGGTAGGGGTCGCCGAAACCCGGCAGGGGTTGTCCGCTCTTCGTCGTCTTACTAGCCTTCAGGCAAACGGATCCCGGGATTTCCGGAAATCGGCCGTCACCTTTCCCCTGTTCATTCTCGTGGGAGCACGCGGCCGTAAGACGAAAGAGTCCGCGATGCAGACCAACGAAAGTGCACGACACCCCTTCGGGCTTTCGACGGGCGACCAGGTCCTCGTCGTCGCCCCGCACCCGGACGACGAGACGATCGGCCCCGGCGGCACGATCGCCCGGCTCGCCGCCGCCGGCATCGGCGTGCACGTGCTGTGCGTGACGGTGCGGGCCGCGAAGATGTGGGGCTCGCACAGCGACCCGAACACGCGGCTGGCCGAGTTCGAGACGGCCTGCAAGGCGCTGGGCGTCACGACGCGGACGATCGCGTGGGTCGACGAGACCGGCGAGCTCGACATCACGACCAAGCAGCGTGACCTGGTCAACCTCATCGAGAAGCACGAGGAGTGCTCGCTGTCGGCGGTGCGCCCGGCGGCGCTGGTCATCCCCGCGGCCGGCGGCTACCACCAGGACCACCAGGCGGTGTTCCGCGCGGCGTTCGCGGCCGCCCGCGTCCAGGGCCCCGGCCTGAAGCCGACGCCGAAGATGGTGCTGGGGTACCGCGGCGTCGAGGACCGCTGGTCGGCCGATTCGGAGCCGTGGTGGGTCCACGTCGACACGTCGGCGCACTGGGCCGACAAGGAAGAAGCGCTGCGTGCCTACGGCACCCAGATGCGGCCGGGGAACCAGCCCCGGTCGCTGAAGCACGTCCGCACCATCGACGCCGCCACCGGCGGGTCGCACTGCTGGGAATACGGCGAATCGTTCGTCCCGTACCGGATGTCCTGGTGACCGCCGTCCGCCAACCGGAAGAATTCGAGGAAATCGCCATGGCTGACACCGATCGGCACATAGTAATTCTGGGGATCGGGTACACCGGTCTGCCCTTGGCTGTCGCGCAGGCGCGCCTCGGCCGCCAGGTGACGGGTTTCGACATCAGCACGGAGCGCGTCGAAGCCGTCAACGCGCTGCGGTCCCCTGTGGACACTGTGCTGGACTCCGACCTGGCGTCGGTTTCGGGGAACCTGACCGCGACGACCGACCCGTCGGTGCTCGCGGAGGCGGACGTGGTGGTGGTGTGCGCCCCGACCCCGGTGCGCGAGGACGACCAGCCGGACCTGGTGCCGCTGGAGTCGGCGATCGCGACGGTCCGGGACCACTTGAAGCCGGGCCAGCTGGTGATCGTGGAGTCGACGACGTACCCGGGCACGACGGACGGGCTGCTGCTGCCGATCCTGGAGGAGTCGGGCCTGCTGGCGGGCGTCGACTTCGACCTGGCGTATTCGCCGGAGCGGATCGACCCGGGCAACGCGAACTTCGACCTGAGCAACACCCCGCGCCTGGTGGGCGGGCTGACGGACCAGTCCCGCGACCGGGCGGCGGAGTTCTATCGTGGCGTGACGCTGGTGCACCTGACGAAGGGCATGCGCGAGGCGGAGGCGGCGAAGATCCTGGAGAACACGTTCCGCCAGGTGAACATCGCGTTGGTGAACGAGTTCGCCCAGCTGTGCCACAGCATGGAGCTGGACGTGTGGGACACGATCAAGGCGGCGGCGACGAAGCCGTACGGGTTCAAGGTGTTCTGGCCGGGCCCGGGAGTGGGCGGCCACTGCATCCCGGCGGACCCGTTGTATTTGGTCCACCACGCGACCACGCTGGGCCTGAGGTTCAAGATGGCCGAGACGGCCCACAACGTGAACAAGGGAATGCCGCTGTGGGTGGCCGACCGGGTGTGCAAGCACCTGGAGGACCGTTCGATAGCGGTGGACGGCGCGAACGTGCTGGTGCTCGGCGTGACGTACAAGCCGGACGTGGCGGACACGCGCGAGACACCGGCCGAGCCGATCGTCCACCAGTTCCTCGAGCGCGGGGCTTCGGTGTCGTTCCACGATCCTTATGTGGACGTGTTCGCCGGGCTGCAGTGCGTGCCGGATCTGGCGGAGGCGATGGCTTCGGCTGATCTGGTGGTGCTGCTGCAGCCGCACCGCGAGTACACGGCTGAGGTGCTGGGGGCGGCTGAGCGGTTGTTCGACACGACCGGGGCCGCGGGTGAGGTTGCTTCGGTGACCAGCTTGTAGGGTTTGTTCGCGTGGGAGGCCACCTCGGCTGTTGCCGGGGTGGCCTTTCTCGTGCCCGGGGTTTTGCGCTGTTGGGGGCTCGGCGAAGTGGCGTGGCCCGAGCGCGCTGAAGGGGACTTTCATCGCATCTGGTGCGCTGAAGGGGACGTTCGTCGCGTCTGGTGCGTTGAAGGGTCCTTTCCTCCCAGCGTCGACGGCAGCCGGTAGTTCCGCCTTCCCCGCCGCCTTGGCGACGGCGCCCCGCGCCGTCGCACCGCCTTCCGCGCCGTCCCGCGTCCGCGCCGTCGTTCGCTGGCCTGCGCCCCGCGGCGTGGCACGCCGCCCGCACGCCACCTCACGCCCCGCGCCGTCGCACGCCACCTCGCGCCCGTGCTCGGCTTGGCAGCCCAGCTCGCCGAGCGTCGCGAATGACTCATTGGGGACATCCGCGGTCCAGAATGAGTCATTGGCGACGGTGTTCGCGCCGCGATCTCGGCCGCCGAGGCTGCCGTCGCACGCCGCTCGCACGCCGCCAGTCGCACACCACCTCGCACCCCGCGCCGTCGCACGCCACCTCGCCATCGCACGCTGCCCCCGCACGCGGCGTCGCGCTGCGAAAGCCGCGCGGATCACGTGACCGAAATCGTTCTTCTCGCGAATGACCTGGCAAGACCCGTTCTCGGCGCGGACATCCGCCTCTTGTGAGGTTTCCGTTTGCCCGGGCGCGTCTTCCCGCTCACCGGGCCCCGCGGAATTCCGGCGGCTTTCCGCCGCGGCCCATTACCGCGTCGTCCAGCCCCGCCAAAACGGCTCCCGGGCGGCGGTCGGGTCCTCAAGAGGGTGGAGATCTCCGGCTGCCCGCCGAATTCGCATGTCCGGTTTGCCCGCTTCAGGGGTAGCCGTGGGGACCGGAACCCCTACTCGCCCCCTACTCCGGGGCACCGGCCGGGGATCCGGGTCACACCGATCCCGTCCACCTCGGGTGGAGACCCCGGACACCCCGCCGACGACCGGGTGGAGCGTCAGTTGTAGTCCGAACGGGTGACGGTATATGACTCCTTGTCAGAATTCTGCCCCGTACGGTAATGCCGCTTCCCGGCCCCGACCTGGAGATCATCTCCAAAAACGCGGGCGGACGGTGGTCTGCGCCCGCTCTCACCCCTCGGACGCGACCACGGTGAGTAGCGTTCGACCGCCCCTTCGACCACGGAGCGCCGTAGTTTAGGCCGAACGAGTTAGACCCTCGATCGATTCCGACTCGACGTCCGATTTACCCCATTCGTTCCGCCTGCCCCGCTCGTGCGTTCTGCATCCCTCCGTGACGGGCCTGCCACCAACCGTCAAAAACCGGGGTCAACTGACGCTCCGGAAGCGGTTTTTCACTCGTATGGGTGATTGAAGCCACGGGCGCGCTCGTCGGCCGACGGGAAAAACGAAGGCTTTTCAGGCTGGTGAATGCCGTCCCGGCGGGCGGTGGGATGGACTCGCACCCGCCTCCACCTGCGCTGGTCAACCCGTGCCCATCCGGCTACGTTTGTTTTTGTCGAAGAGCAGCCGGTTGACAGTTACCGGCTGTTCGTCACAGGAAGTAACTGGGGATAGCAAGCTACGCCGAAGGTTGTCACTGGGGTGGTCACACACCTTCGGCGGGAACATCACTGGGGTGATTGGCACATGGCTTTGGTGGAACGGGAAAAGGTACTAGACAGTCTGATCGAGCTTCCTCGACGAAAGCCGCGGCGGCAACGGGGTCGTCGCCCTCCTGACCGGTGGCGTGGCCAGCGGGAAGACCAGCCTCCTCCGCCGGTTCGCCGAGCGGGCCGGCGACTCCGGGGCGCTCGTGCTGAGCGCCTGCGGCTCCTTCGCGGAAGAAGACGTCCACCTGGGGATGCTGGACCAGCTCTTCGGCAACCCCCTGCTCCCGCCCGAGACGGTGACGCAGGCGCACCGGATCATGGGGTCGGCCGCGGACGCGGACAGCGGCCTGCGCTTCGACGCGCGGGTCGCGCACGGCATCTGCGTGGCGCTGCTGGAGCTGTCGAAGGAACGTCCGCTCGTCATCATGGTCGACGACATGCAGTTCGCCGACCGCGCGTCGCTGCGGACGCTGCTCTACATCCAGCACCGGATCGGTGTCTCGCGGATCCTGATGATCCTGACGGAGAGCGCGAGCGCGCGGCCGGCGCGGTCGCGGCTGCACTCGGAGATCATCCGGCAGCCGCACGCTCGGCACCTGACCGTTCCGCCGCTGTCCGTCGGCGGGGTCGCGAAGGTGCTCGCCGAGCGGCTGGGCACCGAGGCGGCCGGCCGGCTGGCCGCCGCCTGCCACCGGCTCACCGGCGGCAACCCGCTGCTCACGCACGCCCTCGCCGACGACTACGAGTCGGCCGGCAGCGGTGAGCTGACCGCGGGCATCGCCTACGAACACGCCGTGCTCAGCTGCCTGCACCGCAGCCCGGCGCACCTGGTCCGGACGGCCCGGGCCGTCGCCGTCCTCGACGGGCACGGCGGGGACGAGGACCTGGCGCAGATCCTGCGGCTCGACCAGTCCAAAGTGGCCGCCGCGCTGAACACGCTCGAGCACAGCGGGCTCGTCGAGCACAACCGGTTCCGCCACGAGCGGGCCGCGAAGGCCGTGCGCGGCGAGCTGCCCGAGGACGAGTCACGGGCGCTGCACCTCGAGGTCGCACTGCGGCTGCACCAGCAGGGCAAGCCGGACGGCGTCGTCGCGGACTACCTGCTGCGCGGGGGCGCCGCGGAGGCGTGGGCGCTGCCCGTGCTGTGGAACGCCGCGCAGGAAGCCGTGCGGGAGGACCGCACCGACGTCGCCGTGGCGTGCTTGACGCTGCCTTCGCCGGAGAACATGACCCCGCGCGAGGCGGCCGCGTTCACCGCGCGGCTGGTCCAGATCCAGAACCGCACCAACCCGGCGGCCGCGGCGATGCGGCTGGGCGCGCTCGGCGAGTCGTTCGACCAGGGGCACCTCAGCACCCAGCACACCGCCGACTACGTCTATTCGCTGCTCTGGCACGGACGGCTCGACCGGGCCGCGAGCGTGCTGGCCCAGCCGGCCGCGGAGTGCTTCGCGGACAGCCAGTGGGTGCGCGTCTGGTACCCGGAGGTCGCGGGCGAACGGCGGGCCACGGACCGCTACGACAGCGCGTGCTCGGGTCAGGCGCTCTCCCTGGCGCTGTCGTCGAAGTACCGCGAAGAGGCGCTGGCCGCGGCCGAGCAGGTGCTGGAGAGCTGCTGGCTGATCGAGGTGCCGCAGCTGGAGGAGGTCGCCGCCGCGTTGCAGGCGCTGATCCTCGCCGGCGAGCCGCACCGGGCGGACCGCTGGTGCGACGAGCTGCTGCGGATGAAGGCCGTGCAGGCGTCGCCGACGTTGCGCGCGGTGATCACCGACGTGAAGGCCGGCGTCGCGCTGCGGCTCGGCGACCTGAACGCGGCCGAACGGTGCGCGCGGGAGGCGTTGACGATCCTGCCGGCGCAGAACTGGGGCACGCTGATCGGCCTGCCGCTGGCGCACCTGGTGGACGCGCTGACCAGGATGGGCCGCTACGAGGAGGCGGCGGCCGAGCTGAAGCGCGACATCCCGCCGGGCATGCGCCGGACGGCGATCTGGCTGCAGTACCTCACCGCGCGCGGCAACCACTACCTGGCGACCGACCGGCTGCACGCGGCGCTCGAGGACTTCGCGACCGTCCGGACGCTGGCCGTCCGGTGGGACATCGACCACCCGGAGCTGGTGCCGTGGCGGCTGAGCGCGGCGAAGGCGCACGCCCGTCTCGGCCGCGCCGACCAGGCGCGCAAGCTTCTGCGCGACCAGCTTGACCGGTGTGGTGAGGAGCGAGTTCGTGCTCACGCCGTGTGCCTGCGCGCGCTGGCGGAGGTGAGTGAGTTCAAGGAGCGCCTTCCCATGCTGCGCAAGGCGGCTGAGCAGTTGCAGACCTGCGATGACCGGTACGAGCTGGCCCATGTGTTCGCCGGGCTCAGCGAGTGCGCCCAGATGCTGGGCGACTACAACCGGGCTCGGACGGCTCAGCGGCGCGCGGTTCAGCTGGCCAAGTCGTGTGGGGCGGATCCCTTGTGGCGGAGCCTCACTCCGGCTGGGGCTCCCGCGGTCACCGAGCAGGTTGCCGAGGAGCTGAGCCCTTCGACGCTCAGTGCCGCTGAGCAGCGGGTTGCTTCGCTTGCCTCGCTCGGGCACACGAATCGGGAGATCGGGCGGAAGCTTTACATCACCGTTTCCACTGTGGAGCAGCACCTCACCCGGGTTTACCGGAAGCTGAACATCAATCGGCGGACGGAACTTCCCAGCGGGCACCGGTGGCTGACGCACGCCGGTGAGGTTGAGCAGATGCCGCGGCATGAGGTGGCTTCCTGGTAGGTCGGAGTTGATGGCGGGCCGCGGTTCCCTTGGGGGCCGCGGCTTTGCCGTTCGCCGGGTGGCTGGGCGACGGCAGGCGGTTCGGAAGTGTCCGGCTGGCGGCCGCATAAGACAGAGTTGACGGCGAGCCGCGGTTGCCTTTGGGCGCCGCGGCTTCGTCGACCGGAGAGATCGGGAGACGGCCGGCGAGATCGGGGAGCGCCGGGGCCACGGGCGCAGCCCGAAGAGAAGTGTGGTTGACGGGATGGCTTGGCATGGAAGGGATATCGGTCAGGGCTGGCTTGGTTTCCATGCCAGCCACGTTAGCCGACCTTCGAACATCCGTTCACCACACGATCCGGTGAAACCGTTGGGATGAACGACAAAGGCGGGCCTCCACCTGGGAAGCCCGCCTTCGCCTACCGTGCGCTACCGAGAGAGCCAGGAGTGCACCCGTTGAGCCGTAACGGCCGCATGGTCGCGCATCATCGTGAAGTGATCCCCCGGAGTGTCCTCCACCAAAGTCCCCGGCACATCCCACGTAGCCTGCCAACCGGAACGCCCCTGCCACGACGGCAACGGCTCCCCCGCCCGCAGGAACAACGTCGGCGCGCTCAACGACGACGGCTGCCACCCGTCGAAGATCTCCAGATAGCCGCCCATGGCCGTCAGCTGGGAGTCGCCGACAGACGGAACCGACATCTCCCCCGCCAACTCGCCCTGGACGTCGGCGAGCACTGACGCACTCTGCAGGTAGGTGTCCAGAAGGACCAGACCAGACGGCCCAGAACCGAGAGACTCCAAGTGCCGAGCCAGTTCGAAAGCCACCGGCCCACCCGAAGAGTGCGCCGCCAACGCGAACGGTGACCCGTCCGTGTGCCGCAACAACGCCTCGGCCAGCGCCGCCACCAGCGCAGGCACCGAAGCAGGCAACGATTCACCAGGCCGATAACCAGGCAGGGTGAGGACCGAGGTGTCCCGAAGGTCCCGCAAGGAAGAAGCGAACCGCGCGTACTCCTGCGGCCCGGACATCGCCAGCACCGACGGCACGCAGATCAACTCAGCCCCGGCGTTCCCCTTCGCCAGCCGCACCACATCGATGCCGTCTGGCTGGTCGCCCACAGAGAACGTTGGCCGGAACCGAGCCGCCCGGGCCAGCAGTTCCACGAACTCGCCGAACCGGCCCGATCGTGACGCCTCCGTCAGCATCGGGCCGAACACCCCCGACGCCGCCACCGGAGCAGGTCCGCTCAACGATGACAACACCGTCTGCGCCACCTCGAGAACCGAAGGCTGCTCGAACACCAGGGTCGCGGGCAGCGTCAGCCCCAACGCCCCGTTGATCCGGTTGCGCAGCTCCACCCCCGTCAGCGAATCCACGCCCAGCTCCAAGAACCGCGTCCCCGCCGCGATCTCGGCCGCGTCGGGGAGGCCCAGGACGTCGGCCAGGTGCCCGCGCACCATGTCCACCAGCAGCTTCTCCGCCTCCGCCGGGTCCGCCGTCGCGATGCGGGATCGCAACTGGGACGACGATGTCGTGCGCCGCGCTGGCATCCGGACCAGTCCGCGCAGCAAGGGTGGCACCCCGTCCGCCGCCCGGAGGGCCGCCGCCACGTCCAGGCGCAGCGGCACCGTCAGCTCCCTCTCCCCCGCCAGCGACGCGTCGAACAACGCCAAGCCCGCCTTCGTCGACAATCCGCCGCCCGTGACCGACTCCGTCGACTCGCCGCGCTCCTCCCACAACCCCCACGCCATCGAATGCGCCGGCAGGCCGAGGGACCGTCGGTGCGCCGCGAAAGCGTCGAGGAAGACGTTCGCCGCCGCATAAGCGCCCTGGCCCGGGTTGCCGAACACCCCCGCCGCCGAGGAGAACAAGACGAACGCCGCCAAGTCCGCGTCCGCCGTCAGCTCGTGCAACGCCACCGCCGCGTCGACCTTCGGCCGCAGCACTCCGTCCAGGCGCTCCGGTGTCAGGCCCGTGACCAGCCCGTCGTCGAGGACCACCGCCGAGTGCACCACCGCCGTCAGCGGGTGCGCCGCCGGGATCGTCCGGAGCACCTCCGCCAAGCGGTCGCGGTTCGTCGTGTCGCACGCCGCGATCGTCACTGTCGCCCCGAGGTCCGCCAGGTCCGCCGACAGCTCGTCCGCACCTGGCGCGGCCGGGCCGCGACGGCTGACCAACAGCAAATTCCGGACGCCGTACGCCGTGACCAGGTGCCGCGCCAGCAGCGAACCGACCGCTCCCGTGCCGCCCGTGATCAGTACCGTGCCGTCCGGGTCCACCGCACGAAGGCCGTCCGCGGGTGGGGTTTTCGCCAGCCGGGGGGCCAACGCCGTGCCGTCGCGCAAGGCCAGTTCGGGTTCGTCGAGGGCCACTGCCGCGGGAAGGGCGGCCAGGGAGTCGGCGTCGACGTCGACGATGGCGAACCGGCCGGGCTCCTCCGCGGCCGCCGAGCGCAGCAGGCCGCGGGCAGTCGACGCCGCCACGCCACGCGTGACCAGCACCAGCTTGCTCCCGGAAGGTGCTTCGGCGAGCCAGCGCTGCACCAGCTCCAGGGCGGAACGGGCCGCGTTCCTGGCCGCGGTGGCGAGATCCGGACCCGAATCGTCCACAGTGGCCAGAACGATGGCGGGAGCGTCGGCAACGGAGTCGATCACCGGCAGATTCAGGCCGAGCCGGTCCGGACCCAGCGAAACCACAGCAGTGGGCTCGCCGAGCGGAACCGGCGTCCAGTCCACGTGGTACAGCGGGTCGGCCGATGGCAGGTCCCGCGTCCGCACGGCGTCGACCGAGAAGACCGGCGTGCCCGACGCATCCGTCGCCGACAGCCGCATCCCGGACGAGCCGGGTGAGAGCCGGACCCGCAACGCCGTCGCCGAAGATGCCTCCAGCCGCGCGCCCGTGAACGAGAACGGCAGCCCCGGACGTCCGTCACCGAGCAATCCGCCCAGCAACGCGCCGTGCAGCGAAGCGTCCAGCAGCGCCGGGTGGACGGCGAACCCGTCCGGTTCGGCGTCCAGGCCGACCTCGGCGAACACCTCGTCCCCACGCCGCCACGCCGCCCGCAGCCCCTGGAACGCCGGACCGTACGCGAGGCCGATCGCCGCCAGCTCGGCGTAGATGTGCTCCAGGTCCACCGGCGACGCACCGGCGGGCGGCCAGGACTCTGAGAACGGCTCCGGAGCGGAAGTCGCTGTCAGGGAACCCGTCGCGTGCATCGTCCACTCCGCGCCGTCGACACGCGAGTAGACGTCGACCGCGCGCGTGCCGTCGGTCTCCGCGCCCAGGGCCAGGTGCAGCTGAACCGACGCGTCCGCGGGCAGCACCAGCGGCGCGGCCAGGGTGAGGTCGGCGAGGGTCCCGCAGCCCCACTCGGTCCCGGCCGCGATCGCCATCTCGACGAACGCCGTCCCTGGCAGCAGGACCGCGTCCATCGCCGCGTGATCGGCGAGCCACGGGTGCGTCGCCAGGGAGACGCGGCCCGTGTAGCGCACCGCGTCCGACTCCGGGAGCGACACCGCCGCCCCGAGCAGCGGGTGGCCCGTGCCCGTGAGACCGGCCGCGGACACGTCACCAGCCGCCGTCTTCAGCGTGTCCAGCCAGTAGCGCTGCCGCTGGAAGCGGTAGGTCGGGAGGTCCACGAGACGGCCGGGAACCACTCCCGCCCAGTCGACGTCGGCGCCGTGCACGTGGGCCTCGGCGAGCGCGGCCAGGAAGCGCGGCAGGCCGCCGTCCTCGCGGCGCAGCGTCGCGACCACCGCCGCCTCGGCTCCCGCGGCTTCGAGTGTCTGCCGGGTCGGCAACGCGATCACCGGGTGCGGGCTGCACTCGACGAACACCGTGTGCCGGTCTTCGGCCAGCGCCGTGACGGCCGGTTCGTACAGCACGGCCTGGCGCAGGTTCCGGTACCAGTACTCCGCGTCGAAGTCCGCGGTGTCGTGGACCGCTCCGGTGACCGTCGAGTACATCGGGATCGCCGACCGGCGCGGGCGGATCCCGGCCAAGTCACGCAGCAGGTCTTCGCGCAATGCGTCGACCTGCGCGGAATGTGCCGCCGTGTCGAGGCCCGGCACTCGCTTCGCCCAGACGCCGTCTGCGTCGCAGGCCGCGAGGAATTCGGCGAGAGCCTCGGGTTCTCCCGAGACTCCGCAGGAAGACGCGCTGTTCACCGTCGCGACGGACAGCCGCTCGCCCCACGGTTCGAGGCGCGGCTCCAGCTTTTCCCGGCTCAAGGCCACGGTCGCCATCGCCCCGTGGCCGGACAGCCGCGCCGACACCCGGCTGCGCGCGGCGACGATCAGTGCGGCGTCGTCGAGGTCGAGGCCGCCCGCGACGTACGCGGCGGCCACCTCGCCTTGGGAGTGTCCGACGACCGCCGCGGGCTGGACGCCGTTCGCCCGCCACAACGCCGCCAGCGAGACCATCACGGTGAACAACACCGGCTGGATCACGTCGATGCGGTTCAGCTCCGGCGCGCCGGGCTCCTCGCGCAGCACCGCGAGCACGGACCAGTCGAGGTGCGCGTCGAACGCCTTCGCGCACTCCTCGGCCGCCGAGGCGAACGCCGGTGCGTCGGCCAGCAGCTCACGAGCCATCGCGGGCCACTGCGAACCCTGGCCGGGGAACACGAACGCCACCTTGCCCGGGCCGCGAGCGGTTCCCCGGACCACGAAGTCGCTCGGCTGGTCCTCGACCAGGGCGTCGAGGCCGAGACGGACGTCGCCGGTGATCGCCGCGCGGTGCGGCAACGCGGCGCGAGCCGTCGCCAAGGTGTAAGCGACGTCGGCCCGGGAGTAGTCCGAGGTCAGGAACTCTCGCAGGGCAACAGCTTGATCACGCAACGCGGCCGCCGTCTTCCCGGACAGAACCAACGGGAACGGACCATCCGGCGACGCGGCCGGTGCCTCCTCGACGACCTGTTCCAGGATGACGTGCGCGTTGGTGCCGCTGATCCCGAACGACGACACGGCCGCGCGCCGCGGGCGGTCCACCGACGGCCACGGCACGTTCTCCGGAACCAGCGCGACCGTCCCCGCGCTCCAGTCCACATGCGACGACGGGTGCTCCGCGTGCAACGTCTTCGGCACGATGCCGTTCCGCAGCGCCTGCACCATCTTGATGACGCCGCCGACGCCCGCCGCGGCCTGCGAGTGGCCGATGTTCGACTTCAGCGAGCCGAGCAGCAACGGGCGGTCGGCCGGGCGGTCCTTGCCGTAGGTCGCGATCAGCGCCTGGGCCTCGATCGGGTCGCCGAGCGACGTGCCGGTGCCGTGCGCCTCGACCGCGTCGACGTCCGAAGTGGACAGTCCGGCCGCCGACAAAGCTGCGCGGATCACGCGTTGCTGCGACGGGCCGTTCGGCGCGGTGAGGCCGTTCGACGCGCCGTCGGAGTTCACCGCCGAGCCGCGGACGACGGCCAAGACCGGGTGCCCGAGCCGCTGGGCGTCGGACAGCTTCTCCAGCACCAGCATTCCGGCGCCCTCGGCCATGCCGAACCCGTCGGCTTCGTCGGCGAACGCGCGGCAGCGGCCGTCCGGGGACAACGCCCGCTGCTGGCTGAAGCTGACGAACGCGTCCGGCTGCGCGACGACCGTCGCCCCGCCCGCCAGCGCCAGCGAGCACTCGCCGCCGCGCAGGGCCTGGGCCGCGAGGTGCAGGGTCACCAGCGACGACGAACACGCCGTGTCGACGCTGACCGACGGCCCCTCCAGCCCGAAGGTGTAGGAAATCCGGCCGGACGCGATGCTCGTCGAGTTGCCCAGCGCCGCGTGCGCCTCGGTCTCCGCCGGGATCTCCGTGGCGCCGCTGGCGTAGCTGCTGTTCATCAGGCCGACGAACACGCCGACCTTCGCCCGCCGCAGCGAGAGCGGGTCGATCCCGCCGTGCTCCAACGCCTCCCACGACGTCTCCAGCAAGAGCCGCTGCTGCGGGTCCATGCCGAGCGCCTCGTGGGGCGAGATGCCGAACAGCGCGGGGTCGAACTCCGTCGCCCCGTCGAGGAACCCGCCGTGGCGGGTGTAGGACGAGTCCGGGCCGTCCGGGTCGAGGAGGCGCTCGAGGTCCCAGCCGCGGTCGGCGGGGAACTCGCTCACCGCGTCGACGCCTTCGGAAACCAGGCGCCACAACGACTCCGGCGAGTCGACGCCGCCGGGGAACCGGCACGCCATGCCGACGATGGCGATGGGCTCTTCCTCTTCGGCCTTCGCCAGCCGCTGCCGGGTCTGGTGCAGCTCCGCGGTCACCTGCTTGAGGAAGTGCCGGAGCTTGTCCTCCGTGCCGGTCATGAGATCCCCAGTTCCTTGCCGATGAACTCGAACATTTCGTCGTCGGTGGCCGTCGAGAGCCGGTCGGCGACGTCGTCGCCGCGGTCGCCGTCCCACGCGCCGAGCAGGGCGGTGAGCCGGTCGCGGACCTGCTGCCGCACGTCGTCGCCGAC
Organism: Amycolatopsis nalaikhensis; assembly: GCF_030264295.1. Taxonomy (GTDB): domain Bacteria; phylum Actinomycetota; class Actinomycetes; order Mycobacteriales; family Pseudonocardiaceae; genus Amycolatopsis; species Amycolatopsis nalaikhensis. The sequence goes on from NZ_CP127173.1 coordinate 1,077,120, forward strand.
GTCGGCGAGCGACGCCTCCAGCCGGTCCAGCTCGGCCAGCACCGGCGGTGCGGCGGGCTCGGCCGGGGCCAGCTCGCCGTCGAGGTACTCGGCCAGCGCGGTCGCCGTCGGGTAGTCGAAGACCAGCGTCGCGGGCAGCCGGATGCCGGTCGCGGCACCCAGCCGGTTGCGCAGGTCGACCGCGGTCAGCGAGTCGAAGCCGAGCTCGGTGAACGGCGCGGCCGCGTCGACGGCCGTGCCCGCCGCGAAGCCGAGCACCCGGCCGACCTCGGTGAGCACCAGGTCGCGCAGGGCCTGTTCGCGCTCGGCGCCGGTCATCGGCGTGAGCCGCTGGCGCAGCGCGTCCGCCGTGGCCGCCGACGCCGCCGCGGCCGACCGCAGGGCCGTCGTCGACCGGATCAAGCCTCGCAGCAGGGCCGGGACCTCGGCGGAGCGGGCCCGGACACCCGCGAGGTCGAGCTTCGCGGGCACCAGCAGTGCCGCGCCGTGGGCGCGGGCCGTGTCGAACAGCGCGAGCCCTTCGGCGGCGCTCAGCCCGGCGCCGAGGCGGGCCCGGTCGGCGTCGCTGAGCTCGCCGGTCAACGCGCTCGTGTCCGACCACAGGCCCCACGCCAGCGAGCAGGCCGGAAGCCCTTGCGCGACGCGGAACTGCGCGAGCGCGTCGAGGAACGCGTTGGCCGCCGCGTAGTTCGCCTGACCGGGCGCGCCGAAGACGCCGCCGGCGGAGGAGAACAGGACGAACTCGGCGAGGTCGGCGTCCTTGGTCAGCTCGTGCAGGTTCCACGCCGCTTCGGTCTTGGGCCGCAGGACGCGGTCCAGCTGCTCGTGCGTCAGGTTGGTGACGACGGCGTCGTCGAGGACGCCCGCGGTGTGGATCACCGCGGTGAGCGGGTGGTCGCCGGGGATACCGTCGAGCAACGCGGACAGGGCTTCGCGGTCGGCCGCGTCACACGCGGCCACGGTGACCGACGCACCCGACGCCGTCAGCTCGGCCCGCAGCTCCTCCGCGCCCGGCGCCGAGGCCCCGGACCGCGAGGTGAGCAGCAGGTGCCGGGCCCCGGACGCGACCAGGTGCCGCGCGACCAGCGAGCCGAGCACGCCCGTGCCGCCCGTGACGAGGACGGTCCCGTCCGGGTCGAACGTCCGCGGTTCCGCGACGGCTTCCGGGGTCCGGGTGAGCCGCGGGGCGAGCGCGGAACCCTTGCGCAGCAGCAGTTCCGGCTCGGTGCTCCGGATCGCCGACGGCAACGCGGTCAGGGACTCCTCGGTGCCGTCGAGGTCGACCAGCGCGAAGCGGTCGCCGTGCTCGGACATCGTGGACCGGGTCAGGCCCCAGATCCCGGCGGTGGCCAGGTCGGTGACGTCCGGGCCCACGGCCAGCGCGGTGATCAGCACCAATCGGCCGTCCCGGTCCGCGGCGAGCCACCCCTGGATCAGCTCCAGCGCCTCGCTGACCGACTGCGGGGCGGCGAGCACGACGTCGGCGTCCTCGTCCGCAGAGGGGAACGCGGTCGCGACGCCGTGGTGGTCGGTGCCCAGCACGGCGACCCCGCCGCCGGTCGCGGCGGGCAGCGCGACCGGCGTCCAGTCCAGCCCGAACAGCGTGTCGTTCGCCGCGACGGCGGACGCCCCGAGCTGCCGGACGTCGACCTCGGCGGACTCCAATGCTTCGATCTCGGCGACCGGTGCCCCGGCCGGGTCGGCCAACCGCACCGCGACGATGTTCTTCGCCGCGGGCGAAAGCCGGGCGCGCAGCGTGGTCGCGCCGGTGGCGTGCAGGCTCACCCCGGCCCAGGAGAACGGCAGCCGGACCAGGTTCGGGTCCTCGCTCGGCGTGACGAACTCTCCCAGCGACATCGCGTGCAGCACCGCGTCCAGCAGCGCGGGGTGCACGCCGAAGCCGTCGGTGCCTTCACGCACCGGCTCGGGCAGGACGACCTCGGCGTAGACGTCTTCGCCGTCTCGCCAAGCGGCCCGCAGGCCCCGGAACGTGGGCCCGTAGCCGAAGCCGGTGGCGGCGAGCTGGTCGTAGAGGCCGTCGAGGTCGACCTCCTCGGCGCCCGGCGGCGGCCACGCGGCCAGCGTGAAGTTCCCGGCTGGGGCGGTCTCGGCGAGGAGGCCGGTGGCGTGCCGGATCCACGGGCCCTGGCTGTCCTCTTCGGCGCCGCGGGAGTGGATGTCGACCTCGCCGTTCGCGCCGACCGTCACCTGGATCTGGACGGCACCGCGTGACGGCAGCATCAGCGGGTTCTGCAGGGTCAGCTCGGCGACGTGCGGACGGCCGGTGCGCGACCCCGCGTGCAGCGCGAGGTCGAGCAGGGCCGTGCCGGGCAGCAGGGGGTCGCCGCCGACCGCGTGGTCGGCCAGCCACGGGTGGCTGCCGAGCGACACCTGCCCGGTGAACAGGTGCGTGCCGCTCTCGGGCAGGTCGGTGGCGCTGGTCAGGATCGGGTGGCCGCCGCGGTTGAGCCCGGCGGAGTGGCCCTGGCCCGGACGCGGGGTCAGCCAGTAGCGACGTCGCTGGAACGCGTACGGCGGCAGCGGGACCTTCCGCGCGCCGGCGCGGCTGAAGAAGCTCGACCAGTCGACGGCGCCGTGGTGGGCGTGCAGCTCGGCGACCGACGTCAGGAAGCGCCGGAGGCCGCCGTCGCGGTGCAGGGTGCCGAGCACCGGGACCGGGCGGCCCGCGGTGGCGTCGGCGAGCGGGCCGCCGAGCACCGGGTGCGGGCTGACCTCGACCAGGTGCGTGAAGCCCTGCGCCAGCGCGGCGAGCACGGTGTCGTGGAACCGCACCGGGTTGCGCGTGTTCTCGAACCAGTAGTCGCCGGTGAGCAGCGCGGTGTCGACCGCATCGCCGCGCGTCGAGGAGAAGAACGGGATGTCCGTGCCGACCGGGCTGACCGGCCGCAGGGCTTCGGTGATCTCGGCTTCGCACGCCTCGACGCTCGGGTGGTGCGACGCGAAGGAGACGTTGACCCGCCGGAACCGGACGCCGTCGCGATCGCAGGCCGCGCCGAACTCGTCGAGGGCGGCGTTGTCCCCGGCGACGACGACCTGCGACGGGCCGTTGACGACGGCGACGGTCAGCTTCCCGTCCCACGGCTCGACTGCTTCAGCGGCCTGCTCCGGCGTCATGAGCACTGAAGCCATCCCGCCGGTGCCTTCGAGCGCCAGGAGGGCCTTGGCGCGCAGGGCGACGACCCGCGCGCCGTCTTCCAGGCTGAGCGCGCCCGACGCGGTGGCCGCGGCGATCTCGCCCTGTGAGTGGCCGATGACCCCGGCCGGGACGACGCCGTAGGAGCGCCACAGCTCGGCCAGCGACACCATCACGGCCCACAACGCGGGTTGCACGACGTCCATCCGCTCGAGCGCGGCTTCGTCGGCGAGGACGTCGAACAGGGACCAGTCGACGAACGCCGAGAGGGCCGCGTCGCATTCGCGCAGCCGCGCGGCGAACACGGGCTCGTGCTCGGCGAGGTCGAGTCCCATGTGGACCCACTGGGCGCCCTGGCCGGGGAAGACCATGAGCACCCGGTTCGTGCCGGAGCCGGTGCCGACGACGACGTTCTCGTCCTCGCCCGCGGCCAGCTCGGCGAGCCCGGCGAGCAGCTCGTCGCGGTCGGCGGCGACGACGGCACCGCGGTGCGCGAACGCCGTGCGCCCGGAGACGAGCGAGAAACCGAGGTCCGCCAGGACGAGGTCCGGCTCCGCCAGGACGTGCTCGCGCAGTCGGGCGGCCTGGCCCCGCAGGGCTTCCGGAGTACGCCCCGACAGCACGACGGGCACGGCACCCGGTGTCTTGAATGACTCATTCAGGTCTTCGGAGGTCCTGAATGACTCATTCAAGACCGCCGGGGCCTGCTCGAGGACGACGTGTGCGTTGGTGCCGCTGATGCCGAACGACGACACCGCGGCCCGGCGGGGGGCGCCCGTTTCCGGCCACGGGCGGGACTCCTGCAGCAGCTCGACGCCGCCGCCGTCCCACTCGATCTTCGACGACGGTGTCGACGCGTGCAGCGTGCGCGGCAGGACGCCCGCGCGCAGCGACTGCACCACCTTGATCAGCCCGCCGATCCCGGCCGCGCCCTGGGCGTGGCCGATGTTCGACTTCAGCGAGCCCAGCCACAGCGGCCGGTCCGGCGCGCGGTCCGCGCCGTAGGTCGCCTGCAGGGCTTGGACCTCGATCGGGTCGCCGAGCGGGGTGCCGGTGCCGTGCGCCTCGACCGCGTCGACGTCCGCTGCGGACAGTCCGGCGTTGGCCAGGGCTTGGCGGATCACCCGCTGCTGCGATGGGCCGTTGGGCGCGGAGAGCCCGTTGGACGCGCCGTCCTGGTTGACCGCCGAGCCGCGGACGACCGCGAGCACCGGGTGGCCGTGCCGCCGTGCCTCGGAAAGCCGTTCGAGCACGACGACGCCGACGCCTTCCGCAGCGCCGAACCCGTCGGCGTCCTCGGAGAAGGCCTTGCAGCGGCCGTCCGCCGCGAGCGCGCGCTGGCGGCTGAAGAACACGAACGCGTCGGGCGTCGGCGTGACGTGCACCCCGGCGGCGAGCGCCAGCGTGCATTCGCCCGAGCGGAGGGCCTGCGCGGCGAGGTGCAGCGCGACCAGCGACGACGAACACGCCGTGTCGATGCTCATCGACGGGCCTTCGAGACCGAACGTGTACGACACGCGCCCGGACACGACACTGCCCGCCGCGCCCGTGCTCAGGTGGCCTTCGACCTCGTCGGGGATGTCGCCGACGCCGGTGCCGTAGGTGGCGCCCATCACCCCGGCGAACACGCCGGTCTGGCTGCCGCGCAACGACCTCGGGTCGATCCCGGCGCCTTCGATGGCCTCCCACGACGTCTCCAGCAGCAGCCGCTGCTGCGGGTCGGTCGCCAGTGCCTCGCGGGGCGAGATGCCGAAGAACTCGGCGTCGAAGTCGCCCGCGTCGTAGAGGAAGCCGCCGCGGGTCGTGTAGAGCTTGCCGGTGCGGTCGGGGTCCGGGTCGTAGAGGTCGGCGAGGTCCCAGCCGCGGTCGGCGGGGAACTCGCCGATGGCGTCGGCACCCGCGCTGACCAGGTCCCACAGCCCCTCGGGCGAGCTGACGCCGCCGGGGAAGCGGCAGGCCATCGAGACGACGGCGATCGGGTCGTCGGCCGCCTGCACCGCCGAAACGGCCGTGACGGCGGCGTCCGCGCCGAACAGCTCCGCGGCGAGGTGCGCGGCCAGCACCTTCGGGTTCGGGTAGTCGAAGATCAGCGTCGCGGGCAGCCGCAGGCCGGTCGCGGCGGCGAGCTGGTTGCGCAGCTCGACCGCGGTCAGCGAGTCGAAGCCGAGCTCGCTGAACGCGCTGTGTTCCTCGACGTCGGCGGCCGACTCGTGGCCGAGCACGGCGGCGACCTGGCCGCGGACCAGCGCCGACAACGCCTCCAACGACGTGAACGCGCCTTCGGCCTTGGGGGCGGCGGCTTGCGCGACGCGACGCGGCCGCGCTCGCACCAGGCCGCCGAACAGCGGCGGCAGGTCCGGCACTCCGCGCAGGGCGGCACGGTCCAGCTTGATCGGCACCAGCAGGGCCCGGTCGGCGGCGCAGGCGAGGTCGAACAGCCGCAGGCCCTCGTCGACGGTCAGCTCGGTGACGCCGGAGCGTTCGAGGCGGCCGCGGTCGGCGTCGGTCAGCTCAGTCGTCATGCCCGAAGCTGTGTGCTCCCACGAGCCCCACGCCAGCGAGTGCGCGGGCAGTCCCGCCGCCCGCCGGTGCTGGGCGAGGGCGTCGAGGAACGTGTTGGCCGCGGCGTAGTTGGCCTGGCCGGGACTGCCCAGCACCCCGGACGCCGAGGAGAACAGCACGAACTGCTCGAGGTCGCGGGTCAGCTCGTGCAGGTGGGTGGCCGCGTCGACCTTCGCGGCCAGGACGCGGTGGAGCTGCTCGGGCGTCAGCGCGTCGACGAGCCCGTCGTCGAGGACACCCGCGGTGTGCACGACGCCGGTGATCTCGAATCGCCCCAGGACGTCGGCGAGGGCGGCGCGGTCGGTGACGTCGGCGGCGACGATCTCCGCACCCAGTTCGTCACGCAGCTCCCGCGCGCCGGGGGCGTCGAGGCCGCGCCGGGACAGCAGGACCAGGTGCCGGACGCCGGACGCGGCCAAGTGCCGGGCCACGGCAGAACCCAGGCCGCCGGTCCCGCCGGTGATCAGGACCCGGCTGTCGGGCGTGAACGCGGGTGCGTCCACAGTGGACAGCTGGGTGGTCGCCAGGCGCGGGGCCAGCAGCCGGTCACCGCGCAGGGCCAGCTGCGGCTCCCCCGCGGCCAGCGCGGCGAACACCGGGTCCGCCGCGACGGGCCCGTCGGTGTCCAGCAGCGCGAACCGGCCGGGGTGCTCCGACTGCGCCGACCGCACCAGGCCCCACACCGGGGCGTGGGCGAGGCCGGGCACGTCCTCGTCGCCGGCGGCGACCGCGCCGCGCGTGACCAGGACCAGCGTCGTGCCTTCGAGGCGGGCGTCCGCCAGCCAGGACCGCACTAGGGTCAGCGCCTGCTCGGCGGCCGCGTGGGCATCGGCCGCCAGGTCGCCGGATCCGTTGGGGCACACCGCGGCGAACACGATCTGCGGCGGTTCCTCGGCGGCCGCCACGGCGGAGACGTCGAGGTAGCGCACGGCCGCGGGCAGCCCGATCGGGTCCGCGCCGAGGACGCCGATCCGCTCGGGCCGCGGCGCGGCGGCCGGGTCGAGGACGGTCCAGTCGACCTGGAACACCGGTTCCGTACGGGCTTGCGGCCGCTCGGCGGCGCGCGTCCGCAGCGACTCCGCGGCCAGCACGGGGGCACCGGTGCCGTCGAACGCCGTCACGGCGACGGTCCCTTCGCCGCGCCTCAGGCGGACCCGCAACTCGGTGGCGCCCGCCGCGTGCAGGCCGACGGCCTGCCAGGCGAACGGCAGCTCCGGCGCACCGCCGTCCTCGGCGAACAGGCCGATGCCGTGCAGGGCGGCGTCGAGCAGCGCCGGGTGCAGGCCGAACGCCGTGGCTTCCTCGTGGCGGTCCTCGGGCAGGGCGACCTCGGTGAAGATCTCGTCGCCGCGGCGCCACGCGGCCCGCACGGTGCTGAACGCGGGCCCGTAGTCCAGCCCGGCGGCCGCGAGGTCGGCGTAGAGGTCGCTGACGTCGACCTGGGTGGCGTCCCGCGGCGGCCACTCCCCCACCACCTCTGGCGACGCGGCAGGCGCGGCCGCGAGCAGGCCGGTGGCGTGGAGCTGCCACGGCTCGTCGTCGTCCGCGCGCTCGTCGCGGGAGTGCACGGTCAGTTCGCGGCGGCCGTCGGCGTCGGCGGGACCGGCGAAGACCTGCAGCCGCACCGCGCTGTCCGCCGGGATGACCAGCGGTGCGGCGAGGGTCAGCTCGGCGAGGTGCTCGGCGCCGACGTGGGCGCCGGTGTGCAGGGCGATGTCGACGTAGGCCGTCGCCGGGAGCAGGACGTTGCCGAGCACGACGTGGTCGGCGAGCCAGGGCGACGTCGCGGTGGACAGCCGTCCGGTGAACAGGAAGCCGTCACCGCCCGCGAGGCCGGTGGCCGCGCCGAGCAGGGGGTGCCCGGCGGTGCCGAGCCCGGCGGTCGCGACGTTGCCACTGGTGTCGGTCGCGTCCAGCCAGTAGCGCTTGTGCTGGAAGGCATACGTCGGCAGCGCGGCCGTCTCGCGCGCGGGGAGCCACGCGCTGAGGTCGGGCGTGACCGACGTGCGGGCGTACAGCGTGGCGAGCGCGGCGAGGACACTGCGTTCCTCGGGCTGGCCGGGGTGCAGCAGGGCCGCGGTCGCGTGGTTTCCGGCGCCGAGCGTATGCCCGACGAGGGTGGTCAGGGTGGTGTCCGGGCCCACCTCGACGAAGCCGGTGACGCCCTGGGCGGCCAGGGTTTCGACGGCGGGCCCGAACCGGACGGCTTCGCGGATGTGCCGCGTCCAGTAGTCCGGGTCGGTGACCGCGCCGCCGAGCTCACCGGTGACGTTCGAAACGATCGGGATCCGCGGCTCGTGGAAGGTCAGCCCGGCCGCGTAATCGCGGAACTCGGCGAGGATCGCCTCGGTGTGCGGCGAGTGGAACGCGTGGCTGACCCTGAGCGGCTTCGCCTTGCGGCCCTGGGCTTTCCACTCGTCGACGAGCGCGGCGACGGCGTCCGGGTCACCGGAGACGACCAGGGAGTCCGGGCTGTTGACGGCGGCGATCGAGACGGCGGCCGGGTCCAGCGTCAGCTCGTCCGGGGTCGCGGCGAGGGTGGCCATCGCGCCCGGCGGCAGCGTCTGCATGAGCTGGGCACGGCGGACGACGAGCCCGGCCGCGTCCGGCAGCGAGAGCACCCCGGCGACGTGCGCGGCGGTCAGCTCGCCGATCGAGTGCCCGACCAGGTAGTCCGGGCGGACGCCGAACGACTCCAGCAGCCGGTAGAGGGCGACCTCGACGGCGAACAACGCGGGCTGCGTGTGTTCGGTTTGGTACAGCGCCTCGGTTTCTTCGCCGAAGACCACGGTCTTGACGGGCACGCGCGTGTGTTCGTCGAGGGCGGCGCAGGTCTCGTCGAACGCCTTCGCGAAGACGTCGAACGTCTCGTACAGCTCGCGGCCCATGCCCGGCCGCTGCGAGCCCTGGCCGGAGAACAGGACCGCGAGGGCGCCGTCGGTGCCGGTCCCGGTGATGGCGCTGTCGACCGCGTCCAGGGCGGCCAGGGGGACTTCGCCGCGCGGGGCGAGGATCACCGCGCGGTGGTCGAGGCGGGCGCGGCCGGTGTACAGCGTCGCCGCGGCCGCCTGCGGGTCGACCTCGTGCTCGCGCAGGTGGTCGGCCAGCTGCCGGGCCTGGGCGCGCAGGGCATCGGCGGTTTTGCCGGACAGCACCCACGGCGTGTGCGGCAACGTCGCTTCGGCGCGCTCGGCGGGTTCGACGGCGGGCGGCTCTTCCACGATGACGTGCGCGTTGGTGCCGCTGATGCCGAAGGACGAGATCCCGGCCCGGCGCGGCTCCTCGCCGCGCGGCCACTCCCGTGCCTCGGTGAGCAGCTCGACGGACCCGGCCGACCAGTCCACTTTGGACGACGGAGCGTCGACGTGCAGCGTCGCGGGCAGCACGCCGTGCCGCAGGGCGAGCGCCATCTTGATGATCCCGCCGACCCCGGCGGCGGCCTGGGTGTGGCCGAGGTTCGACTTGAGCGAGCCGAGGTACAGCGGCCGGTCGCGGTCCCGGCCGTACGTCGCCAGGATGGCCTGGGCCTCGATCGGGTCGCCGAGCGAGGTGCCGGTCCCGTGCCCTTCGACGGCGTCGACGTCCGCTGTGGACAGTCCGGCGTTGGCCAGCGCCTGCCGGATCACGCGCTGCTGCGACGGGCCGTTCGGCGCGGTGAGGCCGCTGCTGGCGCCGTCCTGGTTGACCGCGGTGCCGCGGATGACGGCGACGATCGGGTGGCCGTTGCGCTGGGCGTCGGAAAGCCGTTCCACCAGCAGCATCCCGGCGCCTTCGGAGAGGCCGGTGCCGTCGGCGGCGTCGGCGAACGCCTTGCAGCGGCCGTCCTTCGCGAGCGCGCGCTGGCGGCTGAACTGGATGAACGGCTCGGGGATGGCCATCATCGCGACGCCGCCGGCCAGGGCGAGCGAGCATTCGCCGTTGCGCAGCGCCTGGACGGCCAGGTGCAGGGTGACCAGCGAAGACGAGCACGCGGTGTCCGCGGTCAACGCCGGGCCTTCCAGCCCGAACGTGTAGGAGACGCGCCCGGCCGCGACCGCGCCGGAGTTGCCGTTGCCGAGGAAGTTCTCGAGTTCTTCGGAAACGCGGCCGAGGCGGGTGTGGTAGTCGTGGTACATCATCCCGGCGAACACGCCGGTCCGGCTGCCGCGCAACGACGCCGGGTCGATCCCGGCGCGTTCCATCGCCTCCCACGACGTCTCCAGCAGCAGCCGCTGCTGCGGGTCCATCGCCAGTGCCTCGCGCGGCGAGATGCCGAACAGCGCGGGGTCGAAATCGGCGACGTCGTCGAGGAACCCGCCGGTGCGGATGTAGCTCGTCGCCGGGCGGGTCATGGTGGGGTCGTGCAGTTCGGCCAGGTCCCAGCCGCGGTCGGCGGGGAAGTCGCCGACCGCGTCGACGCCGTCGGCGACGATCCGCCACAGCTGCTCGGGCGTGCGCACCCCGCCGGGGAAGCGGCAGGCCATCCCGACGATCGCGATGGGTTCCCGGCTCGCCTCCTCGACCTCGCGCAGCCGGCGGCGGGTCTCGCGCAGGTCCGCCGTGGCCCGCTTGAGGTATTCGAGGTACTTCTCTTCGTTCGCCACAGCGGGGCTCCTAGCTGTCCAGCTCGGTGTCGAGCAGGTCGAAAAGTTCTTCCGCGGTCGCCGACTCCAGTTCGTCCGGCGTGCTGCCGGAGAACCGGGCGGCGAGGGCCCGCAGCCGGGCGGCGGCGCGCTGGGCCTCTTCGGCGTCGACGGCCTTGAGGAGGCCTTCGACGCCGTCCAGCGCGGCGCGCAGCGCGCCCCCGGCTTCGGCCTCGGCGCTGGGCAGCGCGGTGTCGAGGAACTTCGCCAGCGCGGCCGGGTTCGGGTAGTCGAAGATCAGCGTCGCGGGCAGCCGCAGGCCGGTGGCCGCGTCGAGCTGGTTGCGCAGCTCCACCGCGGTGAGGGAGTCGAAGCCGAGGTCGAGGAAGCCGCGTTCGGCACCGACGTCGGCCGGGCCGCTGTGCCCGAGCGCGAGCGCGGCCTGCGTCCGGACGAGGTCCAGCAGCGCCTTCGCCCGCTCGTCCCCGGCCAACCCGGCCAGCCGCCCGAGGACCGAGGCGGCACTTTCACGTGAAAGTGCCGGGTCCTTGCGGGGGGTGCGGATCAGGCCGCGCAGCAACGGCGGGACGCCGTCGCCCGCCTTCGCGCGCAGAGTCGGCAAGTCCAGGTGCATCGGGACCAGCAGCGGGCGTTCGCTGCTCAGAGCCGTGTCCAGGAGCGACAGGCCGTCCTCTATGGACAGTGGGAGGACGCCGTTGCGGTTGATCCGGCCGCGGTCGGCGTCGCCGAGGGTGCTCGTCATGCCGCCGCCCGTGTGCTCCCACGAACCCCAGGCCAGCGAAATCGCGGGTTGGCCCTGGGCTCGGCGGTGCTGGGCCAGTGCGTCGACGTACGCGTTGGCGGCCGCGTAATTGGCCTGGCCCGGGCTGCCCAGGACACCCGAAGCCGAGGAGAACAGCACGAACGCGCCGACGTCTCCGGCCAGGTCGTGCAGGTTGCGGACCGCGTCGACCTTGGCCGACAGGACCTGGTGCAGCGACTCGGGCGTCAGGCTGGTCACCAGGCCGTCGTCCAGGACTCCGGCGGTGTGCACGATCGCGGCGAACTCGTGTGCCGTCATCAGCTTCTCGACGGCGGCGCGGTCGGCGACGTCGCAGGCGACGATCTCGACCTCGGCCTCGAGAGCCAGCAGCTCTTCGGCCCCCGGCGCGTCCGGGCCGCGGCGCGAGGCCAGGACCAGGTGCTTCACGCCGTGGTCGACCAGGTGGCGGGCGACGATCGAGCCCAGGCCGCCGGTGCCGCCGGTGATCAGGACCGGGCCATCGGTCGGCCATGAGTCCACTTCGGACGCTTCCGCCTTCGCCAGCCGCGGCGCCAGTGTCCGCGACCCGCGCACGGCGAGCTGCGGTTCGTCCGCGGCGAACGCGGGGGCGGCGCCGTCGGTGTCGAGGAGGACGAACCGGCCGGGGTGCTCGGACTGCGCCGACCGCACCAGCCCCCACACCGTCGCGTGCGCCAGGTCCGGAACGTCCTCGCCCGCCGAAGTCGCCACCGCGCCGCTGGTGACGAACACCAGCTGAGCGTCGACGAGCCGGGCGTCGGCCAGCCACGCCTGGACGAGGTGCAGCGCCTGTTCGGCGGCGGCGTGCGGGTCGTCCGCCGGAAGCGAGGTGAAGACCATGCTCGGCGCGGGCAGCTCGGCCAGCTCGGCGAGCAGGGCGGGCAGGTTGGCGAACGAGCCGAGGTCCGCGAACGCGCACGCGGGGTCGTCGTCCGAGGTGGCGAGGGCGACGCGGCCGCGCGGGAAGGACGTGCTCTGGACCGGAACCCAGTCGACGGTGAACAGCGTGTTCTTGGCGCGGGGCCCGGCGAGGAGTTCGGGCGAAAGCGGCCGCGAGACCAGGGATTCCGCCGAGGCGACCGGGTTGCCCTCGCTGTCGGCGACCTCGACGCGGAGGCCGCGGGTGCCGGTCGCGCCCAGCCGGACGCGCAGCGTGTCGGCGCCGCCGCGGTGCAGCCGGACGCCGGTCCAGGAGAACGGCAGGCCCGCGTCGGCGGCTTCGGCGAGCAGCCCGGGGATGCCGACGGCGGGGTGCAGGGCCGCGTCCAGCAGGGCCGGGTGCACGCCGAAGCCGTCGGGCCGGACGTGCTCGGGCAGCGACACCTCGGCGAAGATCTCGTCGTCCCCGCGCCACACGGCCCGGACCCCACGGAACGCCGGGCCGTAGGTGAGGCCGCTGTCGGCGATGCGGTCGTAGAGCCCGTCGAGCGAGACCGGCTCGGCTCCCGCGGGCGGCCATTCGGTCAGCGGTTGCGGAGCTTCGCCCGCGTCGGTGCCGAGGAAGCCGCTCGCGTGCGCGGTCCAGTCGTCCTCGCCGTCCGGGCGGGAGTCGAGGCGGAGGGCGCGACGGCCGTCTTCCCCAGGCGGGCCGACGTACAGCCGGATCGCCACCGCACCCTGCTCCGGCACCACCAGCGGCGCCGCCAGCGTGAGTTCCGCGAGGCCGTCACCGTCGCCGATGTGCAGGGCCAGGTCGATGTACGCGGTCGCGGGCAGGATCACCGTGCCCAGGACGACGTGGTCGGCGAGCCACGGGTGGCTGTGCGGGGACAGCCGTCCGGTGGCGACGAACGCGCCATCGGGCAGGGTCAGCGTCGCGCCGAGCAGCGGGTGGGTGCCCACGCCCTGGCCGAACGCGACGGCGTCGCCGCCGGTCTCGCCCGGGGTGAGCCAGAAGTGCTTGTGCTGGAACGGGTACGTCGGCAGGTCGACGAGCCGGGCGCCGGGGAAGTCCCAGGCGACGGGCGTCCCGGTGACGTGCAGCCGGGCGAGCGCGTTCCGCACGGCCCGCGGCTCGTCGAGGTTCTTGCGCAGCAGCGGGATCGCGCCCTCGACCAACGCGGACAGGGCGCCGTCCGGGCCGAGTTCGACGAACGTGCGGACCCCGGCTTCGCGCAGGCTGGCGACGCCGTCGGCGAACCGGACGGCCTCGCGCACGTGCCGCACCCAGTACTCCGGCTCGGTGAGGTCGGCCTCGCCGCCGGTGAGCGTCGAGACGACCGGGATCGCGGGCTCGGCGAAGGTGAGCCCCTCGACGACCGCGCGGAACTCGTCGAGCATCGGCGCCATCAGCGGCGAGTGGAAGGCGTGCGACACGGGCAGCCGCTTCGTCTTGCGGTCGGCGAAGTGCGCGGCGATCGCGGTCACCGCGGCCTCGGCGCCGGAGACGACCACGGCCTGCGGGCCGTTGACCGCGGCGATCGAGACGTCCTCGGTGAGCAGCGGCGTCACCTCGGCCTCGGTGGCCTGCAGCGCGATCATCGCGCCACCCTCGGGCAGGGCCTGCATCAGGCGGCCGCGGGCGGTGACGAGCCGGGCGGCGTCGGCCAGGGACAGCACCCCGGCGACGTGGGCCGCGGCGATCTCGCCGATCGAGTGCCCGGCGACGAAGTCCGGCTCGATCCCGGCCGACGCGGCCAGCCGGAACAGCGCGACCTCGATGGCGAAGAGCGCGGGCTGGGTGTTGCCGGTCCGGTTGAGGGCGTCGGCGTCGTCGCCCCAGATCACGTCGCGCAAGCCGGGGTCCAGCTCGGCGAGCACGGCGTCGAACGCCGCGGCGAACACCTCGGACGTCCCGTACAGCTCGCGGCCCATGCCGAGCCGCTGCGCGCCCTGCCCGGAGAAGAGGAAGGCGACCTTGCCGTCCACAATGGACCCGGTGACGACGTCGGCGTCCGGTTCTCCGGCGGCGAGCGCGGCCAGCGCGCGTTCGGGATCCCCGACCACGACGGCCCGGTGCTCGTGCCCCGCCCGGCTGCGGGCGAGGGAGAACCCGACGTCGACGAGCCGCGCCCCGCTGCGCACGACATCAAGCACCCGGGCAGCCTGCGCCCGCAGGGCTTCCGGAGTCCGCCCGGACAACGGCAGCGGCACCGGCCCCGCCCCCGCTCGTGAGTGGATAACAGTGTTAGAACACTGTTTTTCACTCACGACGGCCGGGGCCTGCTCGAGGATCACGTGGGCGTTGGTGCCGCTGATGCCGAACGACGACACCGCCGCGCGACGCGGGCGGTCCGACTCCGGCCAAGGGCGGGCTTCGGTCAGGAGGGAGACCGCGCCGGACGTCCAGTCGACGTGCGGGGTCGGTTCGTCGGCGTGCAACGTCGGCGGCAGCAGGTCGTGGCGCAGGGCCAGGACCATCTTGATCACCCCGGCGACGCCGGCCGCGGCCTGCGTGTGGCCGACGTTCGACTTCACCGAGCCCAGGTACAGCGGCTCGGTGCGGCCGCGGCCGTAGGTGGCCAGCAGGGCGTCGGCCTCGATCGGGTCGCCCAGCGACGTGCCGGTGCCGTGCGCCTCGACGACGTCGACGTCCGAAGTGGACAGTCCGGCCGCGGTCAGGGCCTGCCGGATCACGCGCTGCTGGGACGGGCCGTTGGGCGCGGTGATGCCGTTGGACGCGCCGTCGGAGTTCACCGCGGAGCCGCGGACGACGGCGAGCACCGGGTGCCCGAGCCGCTGCGCGTCGGACAGGCGTTCCACCAGCAGCATCCCGGCGCCCTCGGCGATGCCGAAGCCGTCGGCGGCCGCGGAGAACGGCTTGCAGCGGCCGTCGCGGGACAGCCCGCCCTGCTTGCTGAACTCGGCGAACAGGTCGGTGGTGCAGACGACGGTCGCGCCGCCGGCCAGCGCCAGCGAGCACTCGCCGCTCCGCAGGGCCTGGGCGGCAAGGTGCAGCGTGACCAGCGAAGACGAGCACGCCGTGTCGACCGTGACGGACGGGCCTTCGAGGCCGAGCGTGTAGGAGATCCGGCCGGAGACGACGCTGGCGGCCGACCCGGTGGACAGGTAGCCCTCGCCCTCGGGGGCCTGCAGCAGCAGGTTGCCGTAGTCCTGGCCGTTGGTGCCCGCGAACACGCCGACGCGCTCGCCGCGCAGGGACGCCGGGTCGATCCCGGCGCGCTCGACGGCCTCCCACGACGTCTCGAGCAGCACGCGCTGCTGCGGGTCCATGGTCAGCGCCTCGCGCGGGGAGACGCCGAAGAAGTCCGCGTCGAAGTCCCCGGCGGCGTCGAGGAAGGCGCCGCTGCGGACGTAGCTGGTGCCGGGACGGCTCAGCTCCGGGTCGTAGAGCGCGGCCAGGTCCCAGCCGCGGTCGCCCGGCACCTCGGCGACCGTGTCGACGCCGTTCTCGAGCAGGGCCCAGAACTTCTCCGGGGTGTCCGCGCCGCCGGGGAACCGGCAGCCCATGCCGACGATCGCGATCGGCTCGGTGGCCCGCCGCTCGGCCTCGGCCAGCCGCGCCTGGGTGTCGTCCAGCTCGGCGACCGCCCGCTTGAGGTAGCGGCGGAGCTTCTCTTCGTTGTCCATGCGTAGTCCCTCTTCGAAGACGTCAGGCCGTGCCGAAGCGGTCGCCCAGCAGGTCGAGCAGGTCGTCGTCGGTGGCCGCTTCCAGCGGCGCCGCGGTGACGCCGCGGACCTCGTCCCACCGCGGGCGCAGGGCCTGGACGCGGCTGGTGATGCGGGCGAGCGCGGTCTCGTCGGGGACGAGCGCGGCCAGCGAGTCCGGGGTGAGCGCGGCGAGCGCGGCTTCCAGGCGGTCCAGCTCGGCGAGCAGCGGGACGGCGGCCGGTGCTTCCGGCTCCCCCAGCTCCCCGGCCAGGAACCCGGCGACGGCCCGCGGGTTCGGGTAGTCGAAGACCAGCGCGGCGGGCAGCTGCAGCCCGGTCGCGGCGGTCAGCCGGTTGCGCAGCTCCAGCGCGGTCAGCGAGTCGATGCCCAGCGCGCCGAACGCCCGGTCCGCGCCGACCGCGGCGGGCCCGGCGTGGCCGAGCACCGACGCGGCCGTCGTGCGCACGAGGTCGAGCAGCCGCTTCTCGCGGTCCTCAGTGGACAGTGCGGCGAGTTCGGCGCGGAAGCGGGCGGAGTCGACGGTCCGCGGCTCGTTCCCCCGCGCCGGGGCGGGCACCAGGCCGGACAGGATCGCCGGGAGCGCCCCCGCCTTCGCGTCGGCCCGCAGCCGGGCGCGGTCGAACGGCACCGGGACCAGCGCCGTCTCGCCCGACGCGCAGGCCGCGTCGAACAACGCGGTGCCGTGCTCGGCGGTCATCGGGACGAGCCCGCCGCCTTCCAGGCGTTGCAGCTGCGCGTCGCCGAGGGCCCCGGCCATACCGCTGCGCTCCTCCCACAGCCCCCAGGCCAGCGCCGTCGCGGGCAGGCCCTGGGCGACGCGGTGGGCGGCGAAGGCGTCGAGGAACAGGTTCGCCGCGGCGTACGGGCCCTGGCCCGCGCCGCCGAAGGTCCCGGCGAACGACGAGAACAGGACGAACGCCGCGAGGTCGGCCTCGGCGGTCAGCTCGTGGAGATTCAGCGCCATGTCGACCTTGGGGGCGAAGACCCGTTCGACCTGGCCCGGGGTGAGGTCCGGGAGGAGGCCGTCGTCGAACACGCCGGCGGAGTGCACGACGGCGGTCAGCGGGTGCTCGGCCGGGATCTCGGCGAGCACCGCGGAAAGCGCGTCGCGGTCGGCGCCGTCGCAGGCCCGCACCTGGGCGTCGGCCCCCAGCTCGGCGAGCTCGGCGACGAGGTCGGCGGCGCCCGGGGTGTCCGCGCCGCGGCGGCCGAGCAGCAGCAGGCGGCGGACGCCGTGCGTGGCCGCGAGGTGCTTGGCGACCAGCGAGCCGACGCCCTTGAGGCCGCCGGTGACGAGCACCGTCCCCCTGTCCCACTTCGGCGTTTCCCCTTGCTGGTGCGGGGAAATCCGGGTCAGCCGCGGCACGGACGCGTGACCCCGGCGGAGCGCGAACTGGTTCTCCCCGGCCAGGAGCGTGCCGGCCAGGGCCGCGGTCGACTCGGCGGTGCCGTCGGTGTCGGCCAGCACGAACCGCTCGGGGTACTCGGCCTGCGCCGAGCGCAGCAGCCCCCACACCGGGACGTGCGCGAGGTCGATGTCGTCCTGGTCGCCGACGCGGACCGCGCCGGAGGTGACCACGACCAGGCGCGAGTGCCGCAGGTTCGGCTCGGCGAGCCAGTCCTGGGCGGTCTTCAGCATCGTGGTGGTGGCGGCGCGCGCCTGCTCGGCCAGGTTCGCCGACGGCTTCGGCGGCAGCGTCAGGAAGACGTACTCGGGCGCCGGTCCCGCGGCGAGCGCCGCGATGTCGGCGTACCGCTCGGCGTCGACTGCGTCGCCGAGCTTCAGTTCGTCGGCGCCGAGCAGGGCGAACGTCGCGGACGTCGTCGGGTGCGCGATCTCCGGGTGGTCCACCCAGTCGACCCGCAGCGGCGGTTCGACCGGCGCGACGTCGTCGCCGACCGGACGCATGACGAGCGACCGGACGGCCGCGACCTCGGCGCCGGTTTCGTCGCTCACCAGCACGGAAAGCGCGTCGGGCCCGGCCGCGCGGATGCGGGCGCGCAGCGTGGTCCCGGCGGGGCGGCGCAGGCTGACGCCGCTCCAGCTGAACGGGCCACGGCCCTGTCCCGGGTCACCCAGCACGCCGAACCACGCGCCTTGGAGCGCGCCGTCGAGCAGCGCCGGGTGCAGCACGTACGAGCCCGCCTCGCGGTGCAGGTCCCCCGGCAGGGCCAGCTCGGTGAACACGTCGTCGCCGCGGCGCCAGGCCGCGTTGACGCACTGGAAGGCCGGGCCCGCGTGGACGCCGACGTCGGCCATCCGCTCGTAGAAGTCTTCGAGGGACAGGGGTTCCGCGTCGCGCGGCGGCCAGACCGCGAGTTCGGCGTCGCCCCCTTCGGGGACGGCCGGGGCGAGCAGGCCGGTCGCGTTGACCACCCACTCGTCGTCGTCCTCGGCGCGGGAAGCGAGGGTGAACGCGCGGTCGTGCACGGTGACCTGGACGGTGACCGCGCCGGTCGGCGGCAGGACCAGCGGCGCCTGGTGGGTCAGCTCCTCGACGCGCGGGAAGCCGAGCCGCTCGCCGGTGTGCGCGGCCATCTCCAGCATCGCCGACCCGGCCAGCACCGCGGTGCCGCCGAGGGCGTGGTCGGCCAGCCACGGCTGAGCCGCGAGGGAAAGGCGTCCGGACAGGTAGACGGCACCGGTGTCGGAGGCATGCAGGACCGCGCCGAGCAGGCCGTGCTCGGCCGGGCGGAGGCCGAGCGTGGCGACGTCCCGGGTGCCCGGCCGCGGCTCCAGCCAGTACCGCTGGTGCTGGAAGGCGTAGGTGGGCAGGGGAACCCTTTTCGCGCCTGCGAACAGCGGCGCCCAGTCGACGTGGCCGTGGGTGACGTGCAGTTCGGCCAGCGCGGTCCGGAACCGCTTCTGCGCGGTGTCGCGGCGCAGCGTCGACAGCACAGGGATGCCTCGGGCCGCCTCCTCCAGGGGCCCACCCAGCACCGGATGCGGACTCACCTCGAGAACATGCGTGAAGCCGCGCTCAAGAGCGGCCACGACGGTCGGGAAGAACTTGACCTGGCTGCGCAGATTCTCCAGCCAGTACTCGCCGGTCAGCGTCGCGGTGTCGATCGCTTCGCCGGACACGGTCGAGAAGAACGGAATGTTCGTGCTCTCCGGCGAGACCGGCTCCAGGTCTTCGAGGATCACGTCGGCCAGCTGCCCCACCTGCGGGTGGTGCGAGGCATACGAGACATCGATGCGCCGGTAGCTCTCGCAGCGCTCGGCGAGTTCGTCCAAAGCGGACACGTCGCCGGACACGATCACCTGCGAAGGGCCGTTCACCGCCGCGATCGCCAGCTTGTCCCCGATCAGTTCCGCGGCTTCCTCAGCCGAGACCCGGATCGACGCCATCCCGCCAAGGCCTTCCAGCGCCCGCAACGCCTTCGCGCGCAACGCCACCACGCGAGCACCGTCCTGCAACGAGAGCGCACCCGACACCGTGGCAGCGGCGATCTCACCTTGGGAGTGGCCCACCACCCCGGCGGGCTCGACACCGTACGAACGCCACAACGCGGCCAGCGAGACCATGACCGCCCACAGCAGCGGCTGCACGACGTCGACCTGGCCCAGTGCTTCCTCGTCGGCCAGCTTGTCGAACACCGACCAGCCCACGAACTCCGACAGGGCCGCGTCGCACTCCCGCAGCCGACGGGCGAACACCGGTTCCAGCACGGCGAGTTCGAGTCCCATGTGGACCCACTGCGAGCCCTGGCCGGGGAAGACCATCAACACGCGGCTCGGCCCGCCGGACCCCGAACCGGTCAGCGGCAGGTCGGCCAGCCCGGCGAGCAGCTCGTCGCGGTCGGCGGCCACGACGGCGCCGCGGTGCGCGAACGCCGTGCGGCCCAGCAGCGAGAACCCAAGGTCCGCGAGCGGCAGCTCCGGATGCGCCAGCACGTGCTCGCGCAGCCGGGCGGCCTGGTCACGCAAAGCCTCCGGCGTACGCCCCGAGAGCACCACCGGCACCGCAGCGGGTCGTGAGTGGATAACAGTGTTAGAACACTGTTTTTCACTCACGACCGCCGGGGCCTGCTCCAGGATCACGTGCGCGTTCGTGCCGCTGATCCCGAACGACGACACCCCGGCCCGCCGCGGCCCGTCCGACTCCCACGGACGCGACTCCTGCAGCAGCTCGACGCCGCCGCCGTCCCACTCGATCTTCGACGACGGCGTCTCGGCGTGCAGCGTCTTCGGCATCACCCCGGCGCGGAGGGCCTGCACCATCTTGATCACCCCGCCGACGCCCGCGGCGGCGGCCGAGTGGCCGATGTTGGACTTCAGCGATCCCAGCCACAGCGGCCGTTCGGGGGTGCGGTCCTTGCCGTAGACGGCGATCAGCGCGTCGGCCTCGATCGGGTCGCCCAGCGCGGTGCCGGTGCCGTGCGCCTCCACGACGTCGACGTCGGCGGGCGACAGCCGCGCGTCCTGCAGCGCGGCCAGGATCACCCGCTGCTGCGACGGGCCGTTCGGGGCGCTCAGGCCGCTGCTCGCGCCGTCCTGGTTGGTGGCCGTGCCGCGCACGACGGCCAGGACCTCGTGGCCGTGGCGGCGGGCGTCGGACAGGCGCTCCAGCACCACGACGCCGACTCCCTCGGACGCGCCGAAGCCGTCGGCGCCGTCGCCGAACGCCTTGCAGCGGCCGTCGGGGGCGAGGGCGCGCTGCTGGCTGATCTCGATCTGGCCCTGCGGGGTCGACATGATCGTGACGCCGCCCGCGAGCGCGAGCGTGCACTCGCCGTTGCGCAGCGCGCGGCCCGCGAGGTGCAGGGAGACCAGCGACGAGGAGCAGGCCGTGTCGACGGTGACCGCCGGGCCTTCGAGGCCGAACGTGTAGGCCACCCGGCCGGAGAGGACGCTGGCCGCGCTGCCGGTGAACAGGTAGCCCTCGTACTCCTCGGAGATGCCGCGGGCGGCCGCGGTGTAGTCGTCGGACCAGCCGCCGATGAACACGCCGGTGCGGCTGCCGCGCAGCGCGCGCGGGTCGATGCCCGCGTGCTCGATCGCCTCCCACGAGACCTCGAGGAGCTGCCGCTGCTGCGGGTCCATGACGACGGCCTCGCGCGGCGAGATCCCAAAGAACTCGGCGTCGAAGCGGTCGGCGCCGGCCAGGTAGCCGCCGTGGCGGACGTAGGTCTTGCCGGGCTTGGCCGGCCGCGGGTCGAAGATCGCGTCGTGGTCCCAGCCGCGGTCCGTGGGGAACCCGGAGATGGCGTCGACCTCGTCGGCGACGAGCCGCCAGAGCTGGTCCGGGCCGTGCACGCCACCTGGGTAGCGGCAGCCCATGCCGACGACGGCGATCGGATCGTGGTCCTCGAGCTCCCGGACGCGCTGCCGGGTCTGCTTCAGATCCGCCGTGACGAGCTTGAGGTATTCCCGGAGCTTCTCCACGTTCGCCATTCAGCCACGACCTCATTCAGCGGGGATGAGCGCGGTTTTCCCACCGCGAATTCCCTTTTCACGCTATGGACCGGCCGCGGCGGCGACAACCCCTACCGTTCCCCTAGACACCCCTGCGCCCCCGCCGAGCTGGGGAAGCTCGCCGGGGGCGCAGGGGTGGGGAGGGTCAGGCGCCGAGGCCGTTGTCGATGAACTCGAACAGTTCCTCGTCGGTGCCGAAATCGAATTCCTCGGTGGCGGAAATCGATTCGTCGGCCCATTTCGCGAGGAAGGAGCCCAGGCCGACCTTGAGCTGGGCCTTGGTGATGCCGTCCGGGGCCGACGCGGCGAAGACCCGGCCGAGCTCGTCCAGCTGGGCCAGCACGGATGCGGCCGTGGTGGTGTCTTCGGGCGCGAGCCGTCCGGTGAGGTACCGGGCGAGGACGGCGGGAGTCGGGTAGTCGAAGGTGAGCGCCGTCGGCAGCCGCAGCCCGGTGAGGGCGTTCAGCCGGTTCCGCGTTTCGACCGCGGTGAGCGAGTCGAACCCCAGCTCGGTGAAGCCGCGGTCGGGGTCGATCGCCGACGCCGACGCGTGCCCGAGCACCGCGGCCGCCTGGGTGCGGACCACGTCCAGCACCAGGGCCTCCCGCTCGGCGGCCGGGGCGGCCGCGAGCTGCTGCCGCAGGGCCGCTCCGGCGTCGGCCGCGGCGACGACCG
Organism: Amycolatopsis nalaikhensis; assembly: GCF_030264295.1. GTDB lineage: Bacteria > Actinomycetota > Actinomycetes > Mycobacteriales > Pseudonocardiaceae > Amycolatopsis > Amycolatopsis nalaikhensis. The sequence goes on from NZ_CP127173.1 coordinate 1,098,866, forward strand.
GCGCGGCCGCCACGGGCCGGACGGCTTCGGGCAGCTGGTCGAGCAGGGGCCGCGGGCCGTGCCGCTCGACCAGCCGCGGCCAGTCGACGTCGGCGACCCCGACGGCGACGTCCCGGTGGTCCAGGGCCACGCCGAGCGCGGCGACGCCGGTCGGCGCGGCCATCGGAGCGACGCCTTCCTTGCCGAGCCGGTCGGCGATGGCGTCGTCCGCGGCGAGGCCGGAGCCGCCCCACGCGCCCCAGGCCACCGACGTGGCCGGGAGCCCGGCCGCGCGGCGTTGTTCGGCGAGGGCGTCGAGGTAGGCGTTGGCGGCGGCGTAGTTGGCCTGCCCGGCGTTGCCGATGACGCTGGCGAAGGACGAGAACAGCACGAACGCGTCGAGGCCGTCGGTGAGTTCGTGCAGGTTGCGGGCGGCGTCGACCTTGGGCCGCAGGACCGTGGCGAACCGTTCCGGGGTCAGCGAGTCCAGTGCCCCGTCGTCGAGGACGCCGGCAGCGTGGAAGACGGCGCTGAGCGGTCCGACGGTCATGAGAAGTTCGCGCAGGGCGTCGCGGTCGGCGGCGTCGCAGGCCACGACGGTGACCTCGGCACCCCAGGTCCGCAGCTCGTCCGCCAGTTCGGCAGCACCCTCGGCGGCCTCACCGCGGCGGCTGGTGAGCACGACGTGCCCGGCCCCGTTTCCGGCGAGCCAGCGGGCGACGTGCGCGCCCAGCGCCCCGGTGCCCCCGGTGACCAGGACGGTCCCGCGCGGCCGGTATTCGCTTCCGGCGGCACCGCCGACCGGACTGTGGACCAGCCGCCGACCGAAGAGTTCGCCGTCGCGGACCGCGACCTCGGTTTCGGTACCGGACAGCGCCGCGACCAGCAGGTCCGGGTCAGTGTCGGCCGGGAGGTCGACGAGGCCACCCCAGCGGTGCGGGGCCTCGATGCCGACCACCCGGCCGAACCCCCAGAGCTGAGCCTGCACCGGGTCGACGTCGCCCGGGTCGCGGGTCGGCGAGACCGCGCCGCGGGTGAGGCACCACAGGCGGGCCGGGGATTCGACGTCGCCCATGGCCTGGGTCAGGTGCAGCGTCTCGACCAGGCCGAGCTGCGAAAGGACGCCGGTGTACGGCGCGCCGGAGAGGAGTTCGGCGAACGCGGCCCGGTCGGTGGCGGCGGGCTCGACGTGGACGATCTCGGCGCCCCGGCCGTCGAGCGCCGGTGCCTCGGCCCCGGCCGGGGTGAGGACCAGCCAGCGTCCGGTGAGCCGCGGCGCGGCCGGGCGGGGCACCGGGGTCCAGGCGACCCGGTAGCGGAGGGCGTCCTGGGTGGCCCGCTCCTCGCGGCGGCGCTGCCAGTCGGACAGCGCCGGGAGGACGGTGCCGAGGGCGTCGCGTTGCTCGTCCTTGACGCCGAGGGTCTTGGCGACGGCGTCGACGTCGTCCTCGCGGACCGCGTTCCAGAAGACGGCGTCGGCGGCCCCGGTGTTTTCGGGGGCGTCGAGCCAGTAGCGCTGGTGCTGGAAGGCGTAGGTGGGCAGCGGAACCCGTTTCGCGCCCTCGAACAGCGGTGCCCAGTCGACGTGTCCGCCGCGGACGTGCAGCTCCGCGAGCGCGGTCCGGAACCGCTCTTGACCACCATCACGACGGAGGGTCGCGAGCACAGGAAGCCCCTGAGCCGCCTCCTCGAGAGGCGCGCCCAGCACCGGATGCGGGCTCACCTCGAGAACATGCGTGAAGCCTTCCGCGAGCGCCGCCACCACAGTCGGGAAGAACTTGACCTGGCTGCGGAGGTTCTCCAGCCAGTAGTCCCCCGTGAGGGTGGCCGTATCCACCGCCTCCCCGGACACCGTCGAGAAGAACGGAATCTCCGTGCTCTCCGGCGAGACCGGCTTGAGGTCTTCGAGAATCACATCAGCCAGCTGCCCCACCTGCGGGTGGTGCGAGGCATACGAAACATCAATGCGCCGGTAGCTCTCACACTTCTCGGCCAGCTCGTCCAAAGCGGACACATCACCGGACACGATCACCTGCGCCGGACCATTCACCGCCGCAATCGCCAGCTTCTCCCCGATCAACTCCGCGGCTTCCTCAGCCGAGACCCGGATCGAAGCCATCCCGCCAAGCCCTTCCAGGGCCCGAAGCGCCTTCGCACGCAACGCGACAACCCGAGCACCGTCCTGCAACGACAACGCGCCCGAAACGGTTGCCGCAGCGATTTCGCCTTGGGAGTGACCCACCACCCCGGCAGGCTCAACCCCATACGAACGCCACAAGGCCGCGAGCGACACCATGACCGCCCACAACAGCGGCTGCACCACATCGACCTGACCAAGCGCGGACTCATCGGCCAGCTTGTCGAACAACGACCAATCCACGAACTCGGCCAAGGCCGCATCACATTCGCGCAGCCGCTCGGCGAAGACCGGCTCGCATTCCGCCAGCTCCAGTCCCATGCGAACCCACTGCGAGCCCTGTCCCGGGAAGACCATCAGCACCCGGCTCGGCCCGGAGCCCGAGCCGACCAAAGGCAGGTTCTCCAGCCCGGCGAGCAACTCGTCCCGGTCCGCGGCGACCACGGCCCCGCGGTGCGCGAACGCCGCCCGTCCAGTGGCCAGCGAGAAGCCGAGGTCTCCCAGCGAGAATTCCGGATGCGCCAAGACATGCGCCCGCAACCGCGCAGCCTGGTCCCGCAGAGCCTCCGGCGTCCGCCCGGACAACACCACCGGCACCGCAGCGGGTCGTGAGTGGATAACAGTGTTAGAACACTGTTTTTCACTCACGACCGCCGCCGGGGCCTGCTCGAGGATCACGTGCGCGTTGGTCCCACTGATCCCGAACGACGACACCCCCGCCCGGCGCGGGCCGTCGGCATCCCACGGGCGGGACTCCTGCAGCAGCTCCACACCACCGCCGTCCCACTCGATCTTCGACGACGGCGTCGACGCGTGCAGCGTCCGAGGCATGATCCCGGCCCGCAGCGCCTCGACCACCTTGATCACCCCGCCGACACCAGCCGCCGCCTGCGCGTGCCCGATGTTCGACTTCAGCGAACCCAGCCACAAAGGACGGTCCGCGGGGCGATCAGCCCCGTAAGCAGCCTGGAGCGCCTGGACTTCGATCGGGTCACCGAGAGCGGTCCCGGTACCGTGCGCCTCCACGAGGTCGACGTCGGTCGCCGACAGCCGCGCGTTGCGGAGAGCCGCCTGGATCACGCGCTGCTGCGAAGGCCCGTTGGGCGCCGTGAGGCCGTTGGACGCGCCGTCCTGGTTGACGGCCGTCCCCCGGATGACCGCGAGCACCTGGTGCCCGTTCCGCACAGCGTCCGAAAGCCGTTCCAGCAGCAGGAAACCGATGCCCTCGGCGGCGCCGAAGCCGTCGGCGTCGTCGGAGAACGCCTTGCACCGGCCGTCCGGGGCCAGGGCGCGCTGCCTGCCGAGGCTGGTGAACGTCGCCGGGGTGCACATGACCGTGACCCCGCCCGCCAGCGCCAGCGAACAGTCCTGGTTCCGCAGCGACCGGACCGCCAGGTCGATCGCGACCAGCGACGACGAACACGCCGTGTCGACCGATATCGTCGGCCCCTCGAGGCCGAGGGTGTAGGCGATGCGGCCGGTGGCGGTGCTGGCCATGTTGCCGTTGTCGAGGTAGCCCTCGAGGTCGGCGGGCACGGCGCTCAGCCGCGTCGAGTAGTCGCTCTGCAGCACGCCCGCGAAGACGCCCGTCAGGCTGCCTTTGAGCGAGCCGGGGTCGATCCCGGCGTCTTCGAGTGTTTCCCAGGCGACTTCGAGGAGCTGCCGCTGTTGCGGGTCCATGGCGAGGGCTTCGCGCGGGGAGATGCCGAAGAACTCGGCGTCGAAGTCGGTGGAGCCACGCAGGAATCCGCCCGACCGCACGTAGGTCTTGCCGGCCGCGTCGGGGTCCGGGTCGTACAGCGCGTCGACGTCCCAGCCGCGGTCGGCGGGGAACTCGCCGATCACGTCCGCGCCGTCGGTGACCAGCCGCCACAGGTCCGCGGCCGACGTCACCCCGCCGGGGAAGCGGCAGCCCGTGCCGACGATCGCCACCGGCTCGTGGGCGGCGTCCTCGACCTCCACCAGGCGACGGCGGGCGCGCCGCAGCTCGGTGGTCATCCACTTCAGTTCCTTGAGGAGCTTCTCGTCGTTCGGCATGGGTCAGGACCTTCCGAATTCCTTGGCGATGATGTCGAGCAGCTCGTCGGCCGAGGCGTCGTCGACGTCGTCGGCCTCGTCGCTCCCGGACCAGCGGTCGAGCAGGGCCCGCAGGCGCGCGGTGACCTCCGCGCGGTCCTCGTCGCCGCCGGGGCCGGCCAGCGCGGCTTCGAGGGCGTCGAGCCGGGCCAGCACCGGGGAGCCGGCGACCTGGTCCGGGGCCAGCTCGGCGTGCAGCAGCCGGGCGACGTGCCGCGGGGTCGGGTGGTCGTAGATCAGCGTCGCGGGCAGCCGCGCGCCGGTCCGCGCGGTCAGCCGGTTGCGCAGCTCGACCGCGGTCAGCGAGTCGAACCCCTGGGTCTTGAACGGCTGGTCCAGGTCGGCCGCGTGCGTCTCGGCGTGGCCCAGGACGTGGTTGACCTGCGCCGCGACGATCGTCTCCAGCAGGTGCAGCTGCTGGTCCGCGTTCAACGTCGCCAGTTGCTCGGGCAGCCCGCCGGTGGTGACGGCGGTGTGCGCGTCGGCCCGCTTGGCCGTGGTCAGCGCGCGGAACAGCGGCTCCGGCTGCGAGCCGACGGTCAACGCGATCGGCACGTAGTGCGGGTGCGTCGAGGTCAGCGCCGCGTCGAGCAGCCCGAGGGCGTGCTCGGCGGTCAGCGGGCGCATGCCGTCGGCCGCCATCCGCGCCCGCTCGGCGTCGCCGAGGTGCCCGGTCATGCCGGACGCGTCGGCCCACAGCCCCCACGACAGCGACAGCCCCGGCAGGCCCTCGGCCCGGCGACGGCGGGCCAGCTCGTCGAGCCACGTGTTGGCCGCGGCGTAGTTGGCCTGGCCCGCGTCACCCAGGACGCCGGCCGCCGAAGAGAACAGCACGAAGTGCGAGAGGTCGAGGTGCCGCGTGGCCTCGTGCAGGTGCGTGCCCGCGATCACCTTCGGGCGCAACACCTTCGTCAGCTGCTCGGGCGTGAGGTTGACCGACAGGCCGTCGTCGAGGACGCCCGCCGTGTGGAACACCGCGCCGATGCCGGGGTGCGCGGCGAACAACACGCGCACGGCGTCGCGATCGGCGACGTCGCAAGCGAGGATCTCCACCGACTCGGCACCGGCTTCGAGCAGCTCGTCGCGGAGTCCGTCGTCGAGGCCGCGGCGGGAGGTGAGCACCAGGTGCCGGACGCCGTGGTTGCCGACGAGGTGCTTGGCCAGCAACGCGCCGAGCGTGCCGGTGCCGCCGGTGACCAGCACCGGACGGCCCGGGTCGAGCGGCTCGGGCAGGGTCAACGCGACCTTGCCGACGTGCCGGGCCTCCCGCACGAACCGCAGCGCCGCCCGCGCCTGCTGCATCGGCCACGCCCGCACCGGAAGCGGCGTCAGCACTCCTTCGGTGAACAGCGCGTGCAGCTGCGTCAGGATCTCGTGCAACCGCTCGGGCCCGGCCTCGATGAGGTCGAAGGCCCGGTAGGACACGCCGTCGTGCGCGGCGGCGACGGTCTCCGGGTCGCGGATGTCCGTCTTGCCCATGTCGACGAACCGGCCACCGGGGCGCAGCAGCCGCAGCGACGCGTCGGTGTGCTCGTGGGCCAGGGAGTTCAGGACGACGTCGAGGCCGCCGCTCACCTCGCGGAAGTCGGCCTCGAAGTCGAGGGCCCGCGAGTTGCCGATGCGTTCGAGGGGGATGCCGAGGGCGCGCAGGGTGTCCCACTTCCCCGGCGACGCGGTCGTGAACACGTCCGCGCCCCAGTGCCGGGCCAGCTGCAGGGCCGCCAGCCCGACACCGCCGGTGGCCGTGTGGATCAGCAGCTTCTCGTCCGCGGCCAGGTTCGCCAGGTCGGCGAGGGCGTAGAAGGCGGTCAGGAACGCGACCGGCGTCGACCCGGCCTGCTCGAACGTCCAGCCGTCGGGGACCGCGACGAGCAGCCGCGCGTCCGTCACGGCCTGAGCGCCGAAGGTGGCGCACTCGGTGAACAGGCCCATCACGGCGTCGCCGACCCGCACGGACTCGACGCCGGGACCGACCTCGACGACGACGCCCGCGGCCTCGCTGCCCGGCACCGCGTCGGGGTCGGGGTACATGCCGAGGCCGATGAGGACGTCCCGGAAGTTGACGCCCGCCGCGCGCACGCGGACCCGGACGTGCCCGGGCTCCAGGGGCGCGGTGGCGACGTCGTAGGGCACGGGTTCGGCGGTGGAGCCGATCCGCCAGCCGCCTTCGGGGAGGGTGAGTTCCGCGCCGACGCGGCCGAGCCGTGGCACCCGCGTCACCCCGTCGAAGACGCCGACGACGGGCTCGTCGGTGGCCAGGGCCGCATCGTCCACTTCGGACCAGTCGGTGACCAGCAGCGAGACGCGGCCCGGGTATTCGGCGGCCACCGTGCGGACCAGGCCGGGCAGCCCGGCGGTGTCGAGGGTGTCGGCGCATTCGACGACCAGCCGCGCGTCACCCGGCGCGGCCAGCCACTCCTGAATCCGCCGCAGGGTCGCCGCGATGACGTCGCTCGCGTCGCCTTCGGGCGCCCGCCACCGCACGGTTTCGGTGTCCAGGGGCTGTGAGCCCGACGCGGGGGTCCAGTCCTGCCAGTCGACGCGGTACATCGCGTCCCGCAGCCGCACGGCCGGACCGGTGGCCTGGGCGGGCCGCGAGATCAGCTCGTCGACCCGGGCGACCGGCGCCCCGGCGGAGTCGGCGACGGTGACGCTGACGCCGTCGTCGCCGGTCGGGGCGACCCGGACGCGCAGCGCCCGGGCCCCGGTGGCGAACACGGAGAAGCCGCGCCAGGAGAAGGGCAGCCGGGTGGTGCCGTCGCCGTCCAGCTCGGCGGTCTGCACGGCCGCGTCGAGCAGGGCGGGGTGCACGACGAACCGGTCGACGGGCTGGTCGTCGGGCAGGACGACCTCGGCGAACAGCTCGTCGCCGCGCCGCCAGGCCCGCCGGAGGCCCTGGAACACGGGTCCGTAGCGGAGCCCGGCCTCGGCGAGCGCCGGGTAGAACGCGTCGACGTCGACGGGGAGCGCGTCCCGCGGCGGCCAGACGACGAGCCCGGTGTCGGCGGCCGCGGTGCCCTTGACGAGGGTGCCTTCGGCGTTCTGGACCCAGTCGTCGTCGGCGGCGCGGGAGTGGAGGGTGAAGGCGCAGCGGCCGCTGTCGTCGGGGGCCTGGACGGTGACCTGCACTTCGGCGGGCAGCGCGAGGGGCGCGTGGTGGGTCAGCTCCTCGACGCGCGGGCAGCCGAGCTGGTCGCCCGCGTGCACGGCCATTTCCAGCATCGCCGCGCCGGGCAGGATCACGGTGTCGCCGAGGGCGTGGTCGGCCAGCCACGGCTGGGTGGCGGGCGAGAGCCGTCCGGACAGGTACACCGCGCCGGTGTCCGCCGCGTGCAGGACGGCGCCGAGCAGCCCGTGCCCGGCGGACGCGTCTCCCCCGGACTCCAGCCAGTAGCGCTGGTGCTGGAAGGCGTAAGTGGGCAGGGGGACCCTCTTCGCGCCCTCGAACAGCGGTGTCCAGTCGACGTGGCCACCGCGGACGTGCAGCTCCGCGAGCGCGGTCCGGAACCGCTCCTGACCGCCGTCGCGACGGAGGGTCGCCAGCACCGGCAGGCCCTCAGCCGCCTCTTCCAGGGGCGCGCCCAGCACCGGATGCGGACTCACCTCGAGCACGTGGGTAAATCCCTGCTTCAGCGCCTCGACGACGGTCGGGAAGAACTTGACCTGGCTGCGCAGGTTTTCCAGCCAGTAGTCCCCGGTCAGGGTCGCGGTGTCGATCGCTTCGCCCGACACCGTCGAGAAGAACGGGATCTCCGTGCTGTCCGGCGACACCGGCTTGAGGTCTTCCAGGATCACATCAGCCAACTGGCTGACCTGCGGGTGGTGCGAGGCATACGAAACATCAATGCGCCGGTAGCTCTCACAGCGCTCGGCAAGATCGTCCAAAGCCGACACATCACCGGACACAATCACCTGCGCCGGACCGTTCACCGCCGCAATCGCCAGCTTGTCGCTGATCAGCCCGGCAGCTTCCTCGGCCGAGACCCGGATCGAAGCCATCCCGCCCAAGCCCTCGAGCGCCCGAAGCGCCTTCGCACGCAACGCAACAACCCGAGCGCCGTCCTGCAACGACAACGCACCCGAGACCGTCGCGGCGGCGATCTCACCCTGCGAGTGACCCACCACCCCGGCTGGCTCGACGCCATAAGAGCGCCACAATGCGGCCAGCGACACCATCACAGCCCACAGCAGCGGCTGCACAACGTCGACCTGGCCGAGGGCGGACTCGTCGGCCAGCTTGTCGAACACCGACCAGTCCACGAACTCGGCCAAGGCCGCGTCGCACTCGCGGAGCCGCTCGGCGAACACCGGCTCACGCTCGGCCAGATCCAGGCCCATCCGCAGCCACTGCGAACCCTGACCCGGGAAGACCATCAGCACCCGGCTCGGCCCAGAGCCCGCACCGACCAGGTCGAGATCCTCGAGCCCGGCCAGCAGCTCGTCCCGATCCGACGCGACGACCGCACCCCGGTGCGCGAACAGACTCCGGCCCGCAAGAGAGAACCCGAGGTCACCCAGGGAGAATTCCGGGTGCGCCAAGACATGGGCTCGCAACCGCGCGGCCTGGTCCCGCAAGGCCTCCGGCGTACGCCCGGACAGCACGAACGGCACCGCATCGGCTCGTGAGTGGATAACAGTGTTAGAACACTGTTTTTCACTCACGACCGCCGGGGCCTGCTCGAGGATCACGTGCGCGTTCGTGCCGCTGATCCCGAACGACGACACCCCCGCCCGCCGTGGGCCCGAAGAGTCCCACGGACGGGACTCCTGCAGCAGCTCCACACCACCGCCGTCCCACTCGATCTTCGACGACGGCCTCGACGCGTGCAGCGTCCGCGGCATCACCCCGGCCCGCAACGCCTCCACCACCTTGATCACCCCGCCGACACCAGCAGCCGCCTGCGCGTGCCCGATGTTCGACTTCAGCGAACCCAGCCACAGTGGACGGTCCGCCGGACGATCAACCCCATAAGTCGCCTGCAGCGCCTGAACCTCGATCGGGTCACCGAGAGCGGTCCCCGTGCCGTGCGCTTCCACCAGGTCGACGTCGGCGGCGGACAAGCGAGCGTCTTCGAGAGCCGCCGTGATCACGCGCTGCTGGGAAGGACCGTTAGGAGCGGACAGCCCGTTCGACGCGCCGTCCTGGTTCACCGCCGAACCGCGCACGACGGCGAGGATCTCGTGGCCGTTCCGCACGGCGTCGGAAAGTCGTTCCAGCAGCAGGAAACCGGCACCTTCGGAGACCCCGAAACCGTCGGCGGAATCCGAGAACGCCTTGCTACGACCATCGGGCGCGACCGCGCGCTGCCTGCTGAAGTTGACGAAGGAGCTTTCGCTGGCCATGACCGTCGCGCCCCCGGCCAGCGCGAGGGTGCAGTCCCGGTTGCGCAACGCCCGCACCGCGAGATTCAGAGCCACCAGCGACGACGAACACGCCGTGTCGACCGACACCGCGGGCCCTTCCAGCCCGAGGGTGTACGAGATCCGCCCGGACGCCACGCTGCTGAGGTTCCCGTTGTCCACATAGCTTTCCAGCTCACCCGGCACCGACGGGAGCCGGTCGGCGTAGGAGCTGTGGATCACGCCGACGTACACGCCGGTCGGGCTGCCCTTCAGCGTGACCGGGTCGATGCCCGCGTTTTCCAGGGTCTCCCAGGCGACTTCGAGGAGCTGCCGCTGTTGCGGGTCCATCGCGAGGGCTTCACGCGGGGAGATGCCGAAGAACTCGGCGTCGAACCCGTTGGAGCCGTGGAGGAAACCGCCGGTGCGCACGTACGACTTCCCGGCCGCCTCCGGGTCGGGGTCGTACAACGCGTCGGCGTCCCAGCCGCGGTCGGCGGGGAACTCGCCGATCACGTCCGCGCCGTCGGCGACGAGCCGCCACAGGTCCTCGGCGGAACCCACGCCGCCCGGGAACCGGCAGCCCATGCCCACGATCGCCACGGGTTCGTGCGCAGCCGCGCGCAGCTGCTGGTTCTGCTGGCGCAGCCGCTCGGTCTCCTTGACCGACGCCCGGAGTGCGGCGACGACCTTCTCCTCGGGAGCAGTCATGAGTTCTCGGATCCCTCCATCGCCAACGCGATGAGTGCGTCGGTGTCCATGTCGTCCACGTTCGCCGCCGGCGCGGCGAGGCTCGCGCCGTCCGGTTCCTCGGCCAGGCTCAGCAGAGCGTCGAACAGCCCGATCTCCCGGATCCGGGACACCGGCACGTTCGCCAGCACCTCCTGCAGCCGCCGCTTGTCTTCGTCGTCGGCGGTGAGCGGCTCCTGCTCCGGCGCGAGCATCTTGTGCAGCAGCCGCGTGATGTGCCGCGGGGTGGGGTGGTCGTAGATCAACGTCGCCGGCAGGTGCGTGCCGGTCTGCGCGTTCAGGCGGTTGCGCAGCTCGACCGCGGTCAGCGAGTCGAAGCCCTGCACGGTGAACGGCTGGTCCGGGTCGACCGCGTGCTCCTCTGCGTGCCCGAGCACGAGGTTGACCTGCGCGGCCACGAGCTTCTCCAGCAGCTGCAGCTGTTGCTCGGCGTTGAGCACGGAAAGCCGTTCGGTCAGGCCGTCTTCCGCGGCCGCCGAAGTGGTGGCCTGGGCCCGCCGAGGCTGCACCAGCGCCCGGAAGATCGGCTCGGCCTGCGTGCCGACGTTCAGCGAGATCGGCACGTAGTGCGGGTGCGTGGACGTCAGCGCGACGTCCAGCAGGCCCAGCGCGTGCCCGGCCGAGAGCGCCCGCATGCCGTTCGCGGCCATCCGGTCGTGGTGGACGTCGTCGAGGTGCCCGGTCATCCCGGACTCGTCGGCCCACAGGCCCCACGACAGCGACAGCGCGGGCAGGCCGAGTGCCCGCCGGGCCGCGGCCAGCTCGTCGAGGTAGGTGTTGGCCGCCGCGTAGTTGGCCTGCCCGGCGTCGCCCAGCACGCCCGCCGCCGAGGAGAACAGCACGAAGTGCGACAGGCCCATGTCCAGGGTCAGCTCGTGCAGGTACGTCGCCGCCTGGACCTTCGGCGCCAGCACCCGACGCACCTGCTCGGGGGTGAGGTTCACCGAGAGGCCGTCGTCGAGCACGCCCGCCGTGTGGAACACCGCCCCGACCGGGCCGGTCTGCTCGAACAACGCCGCCAGGGAGTCGCGGTCGGCGACGTCGCAGGCCACGACGGCGACCGACTCCGCACCGGCGTCGAGGAGCTCGTCCCGCAAGGCCGCTGCCCCGACCGCGCCCAGACCCCGGCGCGAGGTGAGCACCAGGTCGCGGACGCCGTACTCGGTGACCAGGTGCCGGGCCAGCAGCCCGCCGAGCGTGCCGGTGCCGCCGGTGACGAGCACCGGGCGGTCCGGGTCGATCTCCTCCGGCAGGGTCAGCACGACCTTGCCGATCTGCCGCGCCTCCCGCACGAACCGCAGCGCCCGCCGCGCCTGCTGCATCGGCCACGCCTTCACCGGCAGCGGCAGCAGCACCCGCGCGGTGAACAGCTCGTGCAGCGCGGTGAGGATGTCGTGGATCCGGTCCGGCCCGGCCTCGATGAGGTCGAACGCCCGGTACTTGACCCCGCGGTGCTCCTTGGCGACGACGTCCGGGTCGCGGACGTCGGTCTTGCCCATGTCGACGAAACGGCCGCCACGCGGCAGCAGCCGCAGCGACGCGTCGGTTTGCTCGTTGGCCAGGGAGTTCAGCACGACGTCCATGCCCGCGCCGCGCGTGGCGGCGAGGAACTCGGCCTCGAAGTCCGCGGTGCGCGAGTTCGCCATCCGCTCCCGCGGCACGCCGAGCGTGCGCAGGACGGGCCACTTGCTCGGGTGCGCGGTCGTGTAGACCTCCGCACCCCAGTACTGGGCCAGCTGCAACGCGGCCATGCCGACGCCGCCGGTGGCGGTGTGGATGAGGATCCGCTTGCCCGCGGCCAAGCGGCCGAGGTCGTGCAGGGCGTAGAACGCGGTCAGGAACACGACCGGGGCCGCGCCCGCCTGCTCGAACGACCAGCCCTCGGGCACCGGGACGACCAGCCGGGCGTCGGTGACCGCGTGCGAACCGAAGCCGGAGCACTCGGTGAACAAGCCCATCACGGCGTCGCCGGGTTCGACCGAGCGCACGTCCGAGCCGACTTCCAGGACGACTCCGGCGGCTTCGCTGCCCATCATCGCGCCTTCGTCGGGGTACATCCCGAGGCTGATCAGCACGTCCCGGAAGTTCACGCCCGCGGCGCGGACCGCGATCCGCACCTCGCCCGGGCCCAGCTCGGCGGTGGCCGCGGCCGACGGGACCAGGCCGACGCCGTCGAGGGTGCCGTGGCCGTCGGAGGCGACCGACCAGGCTTCACCGTCCGGGATGGCCAGCTCGGAAACCGTCCGTTCGAGGCGGGGTACGCACACGACGCCGTCACGCAGGCCGACGACGTTCTCGTCGGTGGCCAGCACGGACATCAGCGCGGGGACGTCGACCGCGCCCTTGCCGCGGACGTCGAGCAGCACCAGGCGGTCCGGGAACTCCGTGCTCATCGACCGGATCAGACCCGCGACGCCGGCGACGGCCGGGCCGCCCCAGCACACCACGACCAGCCGCGTGCGCTCGGACTGCGGCAGCGCGAGCCACCGCTTCAGCCGCAGCAGCACCGCTTCGACGAGACGGCCCGCGGTTTCGGCCAGCTCCGGGCCGTCGTCGAGGCCGACCGGGCGGCGCAGCAGCGACGCGGTGTCCCACAGCACCAGGTCCGGCGTCTCCCGCGTGACGGCGACTTCGTCCCAGCCGCGGTAGAGAACGGGTTCGCAACCCGCTTCGGCGAACCACGCCCGCAGGCCGCTGGTGTCGTCGAGGATCCCGAAAGCCGGTTTGTCGACCACGACCGTCGAGCCGCTTTCGGCCGTCCACTCGGGCCAGTCGACCTGGAACAGGCTGTCGCGGATGTTGACCAGCTGGGACAGCGCCTGCGTCGGCAGCGCGCGGGAAACCAGCGCGCGGACGTCCAGCACGGGCGTCCCGGCCGGGTCGAAGGCCGTGATGGCGACGGTGTCGTCCGCGCTACCGGTGAGGCACACGCGCAGCCGCCGGGCGCCGCTCGCGTGCACGGTGACGCCCTGCCAGGCGAACGGGATCGCGGTGTCCTCGCCCGGGTTCGCCAGGCTGATGACGTGCAGGGCGGCGTCGAGCAACGCCGGGTGCAGCAGGAAGCCGTCCTCTTCCAGGGAGTCCGCGAGGCTGACGTCGGCGTACAGCGCGTCGCCGTCGCGCCACGCGGCTTCGAGGCCCTGGAACATCGCGCCGTACGCGTAACCCTGACCGGCGAGGACGTGGTACGCGTCGGTCGTGTCGATCCGCCTCGCGCCCGCCGGCGGCCAGGTGGCCGGGGCCTGGGGGCGCTCGGTGGCTTCGCGGCACAGCAGACCGGAAGCGTGCAGCTCCCACTCGCCGTCCTCCTCGGGTCGCGAGTGGAGGGTCAGGCCGCAGCGGCCGTCGTCGTCGGGCGCGGTCACCATCAGCTGGACGACCACGGACCCGGTGCGCGGCAGCAGGAGTGGCGCGTGGTGGGTCAGCTCCTCCAGGTGCGGGCAGCCGATCTGGTCACCCGCGTGCACGGCCATGTCGACCATCGCCGCGCCGGGCAGGAGCGGGGTGTCGCCGAGCGCGTGGTCGGCCAGCCACGGCTGGGTGGCCAGCGAAAGCCGGCCGGACAGGTAGACCGTCCCGTCGCCCGCGGCGTGCATGACGGCGCCGAGCAGCCCGTGCCCGGCCGGGGCCAGCCCGACGGTGGCGACGTCTTGGGTACCCTGGCGCGCGTCGAGCCAGTAGCGCTCGTGCTGGAAGGCGTACGTCGGCAGCGGAACCTGGCGCGCGCCCGCCTTCAGGTACAGCTCGGTCCAGTCGAGGCTGCCCTGGCCGACGGTGAACTCGGCCACCGACGTCCGGAACCGGCCGGGTCCGCCGTCGCCGCGACGCAGGGTCGAGAGGACCGGGATGCCTTGCGCCGCTTCTTCGAGGGGCGCGCCGAGGACCGGGTGCGGGCTGATCTCCAGGACGTGCGTGAAGCCGTCCTGGAGCGCCTTGACGACGGTCGGGTAGAAGCGGACCTGGTTCTTGAGGTTCTCCAGCCAGTACTCGCCGGTCAGCGCGTTCGTGTCGATCGCTCGGCCGGAAACCGTGGAGTAGAACGGGATCCCGGTCGACGTCGGCGTGACCGGGGCGAGGTCACCGAGGATGACGTCGGCCAGCTGCCCGACCTGCGGGTGGTGCGACGCGTACGACACGCCGATCCGGCGGTAGTGCGCGCCTTCCTTCTCACAGCGCGCGGCCAGTTCGTCCAAAGCGGACACATCGCCGGAGACGATCACCTGCGCCGGACCGTTCACCGCCGCGACAGCCAGCTTCTCACCCCACGGCGCGATCAGCTCGGCGGCGCGTTCGGCGGACACGAGGACCGACGCCATCCCGCCGATGCCTTCGAGGGCCCGCAACGCCTTGGCCCGCAACGCGACCACCCGCGCGCCGTCACTCAGCGACAGCGCGCCCGACACGGTCGCGGCGGCGATCTCACCCTGCGAGTGCCCCACCACTCCGGCAGGCTCGACCCCGTACGAACGCCACAACGCGGCCAGCGACACCATCATCGCCCACAGCAGCGGCTGAACGACGTCCACCTGGCCGAGCGATTCCTCGTCGGCCAGCTTGTCGAACACCGACCAGTCGACGAACTCCGACAGGGCGGCGTCGCATTCGCGCAGCCGCTCGGCGAACACCGGCTCGTGCCCGGCCAGTTCCAGTCCCATGTGGACCCACTGCGAGCCCTGGCCGGGGAACACCATCAGCACGCGGGCGTCCCCGGAACCGGAGCCGGTCACCGCGGACTCCCCGCCCGAGGCGAGATCCGCGAGGCCTTTCAGCAGCTCGTCGCGGTCGGCGGCCACCACAGCGCCGCGGTGCGCGAACGCCGTCCGCCCGGTCGCGAGCGAGTAACCGACGTCGGCGACGGAGAGATCCGGGTGCGCCAGGACGTGCTCCCGCAACCGCGCGGCCTGATCCCGCAGGGCCTCCGGAGTCCGCCCGGACAGCACCACCGGCAGGACGACGCGCGTCTTGAATGACTCATTCAAGTCTTCGGAGGTCCTGAATGACTCATTCAAGACCGCCGGGGCCTGCTCCAGGATCACGTGCGCGTTGGTGCCGCTGATCCCGAACGACGACACCGCGGCCCGGCGCGGCCGGTCCGACAGCCAGGGCCGCGGCTCGCGCAGCAGCTCCACGCCACCGCCGTCCCACTCGATCTTCGACGACGGCGTCGCCGCGTGCAACGTCTTCGGCAGGACCCCGGCCCGCAACGCCTGGACCGCCTTGATCACGCCGCCGACGCCCGCGGCCGCCTGCGCGTGCCCGATGTTCGACTTGAGCGAACCGAGCCACAGTGGACGGTCGGCGGTCCGGCCGACGCCGTAAGTGGCTTGCAGCGCCTGGACTTCGATCGGGTCGCCCAGCGCGGTGCCGGTGCCGTGCGCCTCCACGAGGTCGACGTCGGCGGTGCTCAGCCCGGCGTCCTCCAGCGCGGCGGTGATCACCCGCTGCTGCGACGGGCCGTTCGGGGCCGTCATGCCGTTCGACGCGCCGTCCTGGTTCACCGCGGACCCCCGCACCACGGCGAGGATCTCGTGGCCGTTGCGCTGGGCGTCCGAAAGCCGTTCCAGGACCAGCACGCCGACGCCCTCGGCCCAGCCGGTGCCGTCGGCGTCGTCGGAGAACGCGCGGCAGCGGCCGTCCGGGGCGAGCCCGCGCTGACGGCTGAAGTCGACGAACACCTCGGGCGTGGACAGCACGGTCACGCCACCCGCCAGGGCCATCGTGCACTCCCCGCGGCGCAGCGCCTGCGCGGCGAGGTGGAGGGAGACCAGCGACGACGAACACGCCGTGTCCACCGAAACGGCGGGCCCTTCGAGGCCGAGCGTGTAGGCGATGCGGCCGGTGAGGACGCTGGCGGCGCTGCCGTTGCCGAGGAAGCCTTCCAGCTCCTCGGGCACTTCGCGCAGCCGTGCCGCGTGGTCGTGGTACATGATCCCGGCGAAGACGCCGGTGCGGCTGCCCTTGAGGCGGCTCGGGTCGATGCCCGCGTTCTCCAGGGCCTCCCAGGTCACCTCCATGAGCTGGCGTTGCTGCGGGTCCATGGCCAGCGCCTCGCGCGGCGAGATGCCGAAGAACCCGGCGTCGAACTCCAGGGCGTCCGGGAGGAAACCGCCGTTGCGGACGTACATCTTGCCGGGTGCGGCCGGGTCCGGGTCGTAAAGCGCGTCGAGGTCCCAGCCGCGGTCGGCCGGGAAGTCGCCGATCGCGTCGGTGCCGTCGGCGACGAGCCGCCAGAGGCCGTCGGGATCGGTGACCCCGCCGGGGAAGCGGCAGCCCATGCCGACGATCGCGATCGGCTCGTCCGCGACCTTGGTCGTGACGGCGGCCGTGACGCGCGTCCCGGCCTCTTCGGCGAGGTGGGCGGCGAGCGCGGCCGGGGTCGGGTAGTCGAAGACGAGCGTGGCGGGCAGCCGCTTGCCGAGGGCGGTGCCCAGACGGTTGCGCAGCTCGACGGCGGTCAGCGAGTCGAACCCCAGCTCGGTGAAGGCCTGGTCGAGCTCGACGGCCTGCGGCGCGGAGTGGCCCAGCACCGCGGCGACGTGCTCGCGGACCAGGTCGGTCAGGTCGGCGGGGCCGGTTTCGGCGACGGGCGCGACCTTCGGCGTCGCCCGGACGAGCCCGCGCAGCAGCGGCGGGACGTCGTCCTTCGCGCGCAGGGCCGGGTAGTCCAGGATCACCGGCGCCACCACGGGATCCGCCGCGCCCAGTGCCGCGTCGAGCATCGCCAGCGCGCGGTCCGTCGGCAGCGGGGCGATCCCCGAGCGCCGCAGCCGGGCGTGGTCGGCCTCGCCGAGCCGCGCGGTCAGGCCGCTCGCCTCTTCCCACAGACCCCACTGCAGCGACAGCGCGGGCAGCCCGGTGGCGCGGCGGTGCTGGGCGAGGGCGTCGAGGAACGTGTTGGCGGCAGCGTAGTTCGCCTGCCCGGCCCCGCCGAGCAGCGCGGCCGAGGAGGAGAACAGCACGAAGGCGTCGAGCGGCCGGTCCTTCGTCAGCTCGTGGAGCGCGAGGGCCGCGTCGACCTTCGGGGTGAGGACCTTCGCCAGCCGTTCGGCGGTGAGCGAGCCGAGGACGCCGTCGTCGAGGACGCCCGCCGCGTGCACCACGGCGGTGAGCCGCGGGATGCGGTCGAGGGCGGCGGCGAGGGCTTCGCGGTCGGCCGCGTCGCACGCGACGACGTCGACCTCGGCGTCGAGGCCCAGGTCCGGGGCCTTTCCGGTGCGGGAGACCAGCACCAGGTGCCGGATCCCGTGGCGCCGCACGAGGTGCCGCGCGACCAGGCGGCCGAGCACCCCGGTGCCGCCGGTGATGAGGACGGTGCCGTCGGGGTCCAGCGTCGTCGTGTCCTCAGTGGACGGTGCCCGGCCGAGCCGCGGCACCAGGGCGACGCCGTCGCGCAGGGCGAGTT
This sequence comes from Amycolatopsis nalaikhensis, assembly GCF_030264295.1. Lineage (GTDB taxonomy): Bacteria > Actinomycetota > Actinomycetes > Mycobacteriales > Pseudonocardiaceae > Amycolatopsis > Amycolatopsis nalaikhensis. The sequence goes on from NZ_CP127173.1 coordinate 1,116,550, forward strand.
CGGTCTCCCCCGCGGCGACGGCGGCCGCCACCGCGGCGGGCAGGGCGGCCCGGCTGGCGGCGCTGCCGTCGGTGTCGACCAGCACGATCCGGCCGGTCTCCTCGTCCTGCGCGGACCGCACGAGCCCGGGAACGGTGGCCTGCGCGAGTCCGGGGACGGCCTCGTCGCCGACGGCGAGCGCGCCGGTGGTGAGCACGACCAGGCGCGAGTCCGCCGTCCGCGGGGTCGCCAGCCAGGAGGTGAGCAGGCCCAGGACGTCGGACGCGGCCGCGTGCGGGCTGTTCGCGCCGACCGGGGAGAGCACGAAGTCCGGGATCTCGGACAGCAGCAGAGCGGGCAGATCCGGGTGCGCGGGCTCGCCGAGCGTCGCCCAGGTGCCGGTGGCCTCGGCCGCGGTCAACGGCTCCCAGTGGGTGGTGAACAGGTCGTCGGAGATGGCCGAGACCGGCCGCAGGGTCAGCGACTCGACGGCGGCGATCGGCTTCCCGGCGAGGTCGGCGACGGCCAGGGCGACCGTGTCGGCGCCGGTCCGGGTCAGCCGCACCCGGGCGCGGGTCGCACCGGTCGCGTGGACGGTGACGCCGCTCCACGAGAACGGCAGCCAGGCGCGGCCGTCTTGGCCGAAGGCGCCTTCGAACAGCTCGAGGGCGTGCAGGGCCGCGTCGGAAAGGGCCGGGTGCAAGGCGAAACCACCCGGGACGCCGTCGGGGACCGCGACTTCGGCGACGACCTCGTCACCGGTGCGCCACGCGGCGGTGAGCCCGCGGAAGGCGGGGCCGTAGCCGAGACCGGTGTCGGCGAGGGCCGGGTAGACGTCGCTGATGTCGAGAGCGCCTTCGGTGGGCTGGGGCACTTCGACGGCGTCGACGGGCGCGACGGCCAGTGTCCCGGAGGCGTGGTGCGTCCACGGCCCGTCCTGTCGCGAGTGGACGGTGAAGGGGCGCGTCCCGTCGTCGTCCGGCTCGCCGACGGTGACCTGCACGGTCACGCCCGGCTCGGGCAGCACGAGCGGGGCGTGCAGGGTCAGTTCGGCCACGGCGCGGCAGCCCGCCTGCGCGCCGGCCTGCACGGCCAGCTCGAGGAAGGCGGTGCCGGGCAGGACCACGACGCCGTGGACGCAGTGGTCGCCGAGCCAGGCGTGGGTGCCGAGTGAGAGCCGCCCGGTGAGGGTGATCTCGTCCTTCGCGGCGTGGGTGAGGACGGTCTCGAAGAGCGTCCCGCGCGGCCCGGTGGCGTCGAGCCAGAAGCGTTCCCGCTGGAAGGCGTAGCCGGGCAGCCGCACGTGCCGCACGTCGCGATCGCCGTGGACGGCGCGCCAGTCGACCTCGCCACCGCGGGCGAACAGCGTGGCGAGCGCCTCGATCGGGTCCGGCCCGAGTTCGAGGACGTCGCGCACGCCGTGCCGGTCCAGCCAGCCGGCTTCCGGCTGGACCGGCTCCGCGAGCCGCGCCCAGTGACCGGCGTCGGCGAGTTCGGCCGCCGTCACCTCGTCACCGGTCGTGACGTCGAGCACCGGCCCCCGCTGGGGATCGAAGGACAGTGCCCGGGCGAGCCTCCGCAGCTCGTCTTGTCCCGCGCCCCTGGCGATGGTGCCGGCCAGTGCGCAGGCGTCTGAAAGTGAGAGCACCCCGGCGACGTGCGCCGCGGCGAGTTCCCCGATCCCCAGCCCGGCGACGACGTCCGCGCGCACGCCCCAGTGCTCGAAGAGCCGGTACCGGGCGACCCCGGCGGCGAAGGTTTCGGCGAGGGGGTGCGGGGTGTCGAGCTGGATGTCCAGGTGGGCGCGGGCCTCGGCGAGTGCTTCGGCGAAGACGGGGTGGTCGATGTCCGACGGCCGGTCACCGGGGAAGAGGACGGCGAGACCGCCGTCGGTGGCGCGGCCGCGGATCAGTCCGGGAGCGTCTTCGCCGGTGGCGAGAGCGCGAAGCTGGGCGCGCGCGGTGGCGAGGTCGGCGGCGACGAGGACGGCGCGGTGCTTGAGCGCGGCCCGGGTGGTGCCGAGCGCGACGGCGAGGTCGGCGAGGGGGTAGCGATCGAGGTAGTCGTCGAGGGCGGCGGCCTGCGCCTTGAGGGCGGCAGGGGTCTTCGCGGAGATGGGCAGGAGGTAAGGACCGGAGGATTCACCTTTCAGTTCTGTCGGCTTCTCCTCCGGCGCCGCCTCCAGGATCACGTGCGCGTTGGTCCCGCTCATCCCGAACGACGAAACCCCCGCCCGCCGCGGCCGCCCCGTCTCCGGCCACGGCCGCGCTTCGGTCAGCAGTTGCACGCCGCCGCCGTCCCACTGGACGTGCGGGGTCGGCTCGTCCACGTGCAGCGTCCTCGGCAACGTGCCCTCGCGCAGGGCCAGCACCATCTTCACCACTCCGGCGAGCCCGGCCGCCGCCTGAGTGTGGCCGATGTTCGACTTCACCGAACCCAGCCACAGCGGCCGCTCCGCCGGGCGCCCGGCTCCGTACACACCCTGCAGCGCGTTCGCCTCGATCGGGTCGCCGAGCAGCGTCGCCGTTCCGTGCGCCTCGACCGCGTCCACCTCGGCCGCCGGGAGGCCCGCGTCGGCGAGCGCCTGCTCGATCACCCGCTGCTGGGCGGGCCCGCTCGGTGCGGTGAGCCCGTTGCTCGCGCCGTCGGAGTTGACCGCCGTGCCGCTCACCACCGCCAGCACCCGGCGCCCCTGCGCCCGCGCCTCGGACAGCGGCTGCACCACCACCGTCGCAACGCCCTCGGCCCAGCCGGTACCACCCGCGTCGGCCGCGAAAGCACGGCACCGGCCGTCCGACGACAACGCCCGCTGACGGCTGAACGACAAGAACCCACCCGGGCTCGACATCACGGCGACCCCGGCGGCCAGCGCCAGCCCGCACTCGCCACGCCGCAGCGCCTGCACCGCCAGGTGCAACGCCACCAGCGAAGACGAGCACGCCGTGTCGACGGTGATCGCGGGCCCCTCCAGGCCGAGCGTGTAGGCGATCCGTCCGGAGGCGACGCTGCCCGCCGTGCCGATGTCGAGGTAGCCTTCGGCGCCGTCGGCGTCCTCCAGGCGCGGGCCGTAGTCCTGCGCCTCGGCCCCGACGTACACGCCGGTGCGGCTGCCGCGCAGGCCCGTCGGGTCGATGCCCGCGTCCTCCAGCGCGTGCCAGCTGCTCTCCAGCAGCAGCCGCTGCTGCGGGTCCATCGCGACGGCCTCACGCGGGTTGATGCCGAAGAACGCCGCGTCGAACTCGGCCGCGTCCGGCAGGAAGCCGCCGCGACGCGTGTACGTCGTGCCGGGCCGGTCCGCGTCCGCGTCGTAGAGGGCGGCCAGGTCCCAGCCGCGGTCCGCCGGGAACTCCGACGTCGCGTCCGTGCCGTCCGCGATCAGCCGCCAGAACTCCTCCGGGGTCGAAGCGCCGCCGGGGAAACGGCAGCTCATGCCGACGATCGCGATCGGCTCGCCGTCGAAGGACGACGTCTCCACCGGGGCCGGGGCGCTGCCGCCGAGCAGGCGTTCCTCCAGGTACGCGGCCAGCCGTGCCGGAGTCGGGTGGTCGAACGCGAGGGTCACCGGGAGGCTCAGGCCGGTCTCCTCGACCAGCCGCGCGTGGAGCGCGACCGCCGCGACCGAGTCCAGGCCGAGGTCCAGGAACGACCGGTGGACGTCGGACGGCGGCTCCTCGAGCACCGCGGCCAGGTGCGTCCGCACGAATTCGCCGAGCACGCGGGAACGGTCGTAGGCGGAAAGGTCTCCGAGGTCCCGGATGGGGTTCACCATTTTTCCCTCGTTCTCCAGCGATCGTTTTCCCGGCGGGAATCGGCGGGAATTCCCGCACCCTCCGGGGAGGCTACCGACGCGCGGCGGCCGCACCCACCCCTAACCGCCCCTAGCTTCGGCTCGTCGGAAGCGGTCCCGACCTGGCGATCCACCCCCTATTGGCGGTCCGCGCGAGATAGGGGTGGTGGGTGTTCGCCACCCATTCCTATATTCGAGCCGCAGCCAATTCCCACCGAAAGGACGGGCCGATGCCGTCGAAACTCTTTGCCGCGGACTCGGTGCAGACCCTCGAGGAGTTCGAGTCGCGGGCACTGGGCGTGGCCGACGCGCTGGGCGCGCGGGGACTGCTGCCCGGCCACCGGGTGATGCTGAAGGCCGGCAACTCCGCCGGCTACGTGACCACGCTGTTCGCCCTGATGCACCTGGGCGTGTCGATCGTGCTGGTCGACCCGCAGGAAAAGGCGCAGCAGACGCAGGAGATCATCGACCGCGCGCGCGTCCGGATGTCCATCGTGGACGACGACGCCCCGCTGCCCGACGGCGAAACCCCCGTCTACCTGTACGAACTGCTCGCCGACGCGGTGCCGGCCGAGCCCGGCGAGCGGCTGAGCTTCGACCGGTGGGGCGAGCTGCCCGACAGCATCATCATGTGGTCGTCCGGCTCCACCGGCTCACCCAAGGGCATCGTCAAGAACGGCGCGCGGTTCCTCAAGAACATGCGGCGCAACGCCGAGCAGGTCGGGCACCGCCCCGACGACGTGCTGCTGCCGCTGCTGCCCTTCTCCCACCAGTACGGCATCTCCATGGTGATGATCGCCTGGCTGACCCGCTGCTCGCTGGTGATCGCCCCCTACCGGCGGCTGGACCGCGCGCTGCGGATGGCCGGCCAGTGCGGCGCGACCGTCGTCGACGCCGCCCCGACCACCTACCAGAGCATGCTCAACATCGTCCGCAAGCGCCCCGAGGCCCGCGCCGCACTGGCCAAGGTCCGGATGTTCTGCAGCGGCGCCGCCCCGCTCGACAGCCCGGTGGTCGCCGAGTACGAAGCCGAGTTCGGCATGACCCTGCTCGACAGCTACGGCAGCACCGAGCTGGGCAACCTCGCCTTCGCCACGCTGGACAACCCGGTCGGCACCGGCCAGGTGATGGACGGCATCGGCGTCCAGGTCGTCGACGACGACGGCCGCGAGGTCGCCGCGAACGAGATCGGCGAGGTCGTCATCGACTGCCCGGACATGCTCACCGGGCTGCTCGGCGACGACGGCGCCATCACCCCGGTCCCGCAGGGCTGGTACCCGACCGGCGACTTCGGGTACCTGGACGAGCACCGGAACCTGTTCATCGCCGGCCGCAAGGCCGCGGTGCACCGCATGGGCTACACGCTGCACCCGGAGATCATCGAGCGGAAGGTCGCCGCGCGGGGCTGCAGCACGCGGATCATCTCGCTGCCGGACGAGCGCAAGGGTGCCCAGCTGGTGTTCTTCGTCGCCGACCCGGAGCGGCGCGAGAGCGGTTACTGGCGCGAGAAGCTGACCGAGGTGCTGCCCGCCTACGAGCAGCCGAACCGCGTCGTCGTCGTGGACCAGTTCCCGGTGAACCGCAACGGCAAGCCGGACAAGAAGCACATGGAGGAGCTGGCGAAGGCGGGGCTCGACGGATGAGCACCGCGTTCGTCTTCCCGGGCATGGCGCCGAGCAAGTTCGCGGAGCTGACCAAGTTCCTGGTCCTGGACGCCCGGGCCCGGCGGCGCGTCGCGGAGGCCGACGATGTCGTCGGTTACTCCATTTTGGACGCCTACGCCGAGAGCGAGCACGACTACTCTCCCGCCGCGCAGCTGGCCTTCCTGGTCAGCTGCGTGGCGCTGGCCGACGCGATCGACACGCGGCCGGACGCGGTGACCGGCCTGAGCTTCGGGCAGAAGGCCGCCGCGGTGTACTCGGGCGCGCTCACCTTCGCCGACGCCGTGCGGCTGACCGCCGTCCAGGCGGACTGCGAGGCGGAGTACTTCGCCTCGCAGCACCAGGACGTCGTGACGCACACGGTCATGCGCGTGCCCGAGGACGGCTGGCGCACGGTGCTCGGCGAGCTGACCTGGTACGAGATCTCCGGCGTCGTCGACGACGGCTTCCACCTGGTCTCGCTGCGCGAAGGCGAGCTGGCCGGGTTCACCCGCCGGATCAGCGAGGTGGGCGGCTATTCGCTGTACACGATGCGGCCGCCGGTGCACGCGCCCGCGTTCGAGGCGTTGCGGCACCGGGCTTCGGCGGCGGGCTTCGGCGACTGCCCGCTGCGGGACCCGGAAATCCCGCTGGTGTCCGATCAGGACGGTGCGGTGGTGACCACCGCCGACGGCGTCCGCGCCATGCTGCTGGACACCTTCGACCGGCCGATCGGCTGGCCGTCGGTCACCGCTTCGCTGCACCGGCTCGGCGTCACCGAGCTGCACTTCTGCGGGACGGACAACCTCTTCAGCCGGGTCCCCCGGGCGAAGGAGTTCCGGCTCCACGCGCACAACCCGAAGCTCGCGCTGCGGCCGCGCCGGGAAGCCGTTCCGGCCTAGCGCGACTTCGGCTCCCGCTCCAGCCCGTTGCGGACGGCGTAGCGCATCGCCTCGACGCGGTTGCGCACGCCGATCTTCGCGAACGCGTTGTTGATGTGCGTCTTCACCGTCGCCTCGCCGATGAACAGCTCGGCCGCGATCTTGCCGTTGCTCAGCCCGGCGGCGATCAGGCCGAGCACCTCGGCCTCGCGCGCGGTGAGCCCGTCCGGCAGGCCTTCCTTGTGCGGCACGGGTTTCGCCGCGCCCTGGCCACCCGAGTCGAACAGCGCGCTGACGACCTGGCGCGAGACGTCGGCGCCGAACGTGAGCTGCCCGGCGACCACCGCCCGCAGCGCGGACCCGATTTCACCGCGGCCCGCCTCCTTCGTCAGGTATCCGCGGGCCCCGGCGGCGAGCGCGCCGGCGATCGACTCGTCGTCCGAGTAGGTCGTCAGCACGACGACGGCGACGTCCGGGTGCTCCTGCGTGATGCGCTTGGTCGCCTCGACCCCGCTCATCACCGGCATGTTGAGGTCCATCAGCACGACGTCGAGCGCGTCGAGCCGTCCGATCAGGTCGAGCGCCTCGGCGCCGTTCGCGGCCGAGCCGACCACCTCGACGTCGTCGAGCAGGCTCATCAGCGCGACCAGGCCTTCCCGCACGATCTGCTGGTCGTCGACCACGATCACCTTGATCGTCTGCGGCTCACCCATGATCCCCTCCGTCGGGTTCCGGCACTTCCGCGAGCACCTGCCACTCCCCCCGCTCCGGCCCGGCACACAGCCGGCCACCGACCTGGGCCAGCCGTTCCCGCATCCCGGTGACGCCGAAACCCTTCCCCTGCTTCGGTTCGCCGTCCAGCGGGTTGCGGACGGCGAGGCGGACCGACTCCGGCTCGAACCCCAGCACCATCGTCACCGGACGGCCGGGCGCGTGCTTCGCGGCGTTCGTCAACGCCTCCCGCGCCGTCGCCACGAGGCAGGCTACCACCGGGAAAGCGGGTGCCCGGACCTCGCCTTCGGTCCGGAAGGACACTTCGGTTTCGTTCATCTTGCCGTGCCGCTGCGCGAGATCCGCCAGCGCCTGCGCGAGCGGCGGGACGTCGGCGCGCAGCGCGGCCACGGCGTTGCGGGCCTCGGCGAGCCCGTCCACGGCCAGCCGCCGCGAGACCAGGATCCGTTCCAGCGCCTGGCCGTCTTCGTTCTTCTCCATCAGCGCCTCGGCCAGCTCGAGCTGCACGACCAGCGCGCCAAGGGAATTCGCGAGCACGTCGTGGATCTCGCGCGCGATCCGCGTGCGTTCGTCGAGCGCGGCCGCGCGCGCCTGCTCGGCCTGCGCGCGTTTCGTCTGCTCCAGCAACGCCTGCGTCTGGGCGAGGTGGATCCGGTACTGCCGCCGGTTCAGCCCGAACAGGAGGATGATCACCAGCCCGAGCGGGTTGCCGAGGGTTTCGCCGAGCGAGACGTCGGCGAGCAGGCCGCCGAGCACGCACAGCGCGATGTCGGCGCACCCGGTGGCGACGATCACCCGCACGCGCGGGGTGGTCAGCGCGGCGAACCGGCCGAGCATGACGACGCCGATGACGAGCGCGGAGGTGTCCGAGGCGAGGCTGATGACGGGCGCGACGACGGTGGCCCCGGCGGCGAGCAGCCCGGCGGCGGTCCGCGGGAGTCGTTCGTGGACGAGCAGGAACCCCACCCAGCACGCGGCGGCGGCGCCGTAGGCCGTCCACACGAGTGGCTGGGTCTCCGCGGTGGTCAGCAGCGTCGCCAGGATCACGACGGACCCCAGCAGCTGCACCACCAGCCAGCCCGGCGCCACGTTCTCGGGGAGCCTCAGGCCGCGGAGCACCTTGTCCATGACCAGCAGTCTGCCGCATGATCGCCCGCCCGGCCCCCCGTGGTGGGGCAGAGTAGGGGTTGTCGGGTTTTCGCCGCCGCGCTTACGCTTGGGCGGTGAAGATCGCCTGCTGGGAGGCCGCACCGGGCGGCATCTCCCCGGCCGGGCTGCGCGCGGTGGCCGCCCGCGCGGCGGCGGCGGGAGCGGCGCTGCTGGTGCTGCCCGAGCTGTCCGGCACGGGCTACCTGGACGACCCCGCGCGCCTGCGGTCCCTCGCCGAGCCGCCGGACGGGCCGCACTGCCGTGAGGTCTCGGCGATCGCGGCCGAGACGGGGATCGCGCTGGTACACGGGTGGGCCGAAGCGGACGGTCCGCACGTGTACAACTCGGCCCGCCTGGTCGGCGGGGACGGCCGCGAGCTGCTGCGCTACCGCAAGAGCCACCTGTACGGGCCGATCGAGCGCGCGGCGTTCGACCCCGGTTCCGACGGCGTGGTGCAGACGTCGTTCGACGGCGTCACGGTGGGCGTGCTGATCTGCTACGACGTCGAGTTCCCCGAAGCCGTGCGAGCGCACGCGCTGGCCGGGACGCAGCTGCTCCTCGTGCCGACGGCGTTGATGGAGCCGTGCGGCTTCGTCGCGACCGGGCTGGTGCCCGCGCGGGCGTTCGAGAACCAGCTGTTCGTCGCGTACAGCAACTGGGCGGCTCCGGCGTTCTGCGGCCTGAGCCGCGTGGTCGGCCCCGACGGCCGGGTCCGCACGGGCGACGGTCCGTTGCGGATCGCCGAGATCGACCTGGCGGAGATCCCGCCGGCTCGGCAGCTGAGCCCCTACCTGGCCGACCGGCGGCCGGAGCTGTTCGCCTGAGACGTCCACTGTGGACGTCGCGGGCGGCTCGAGTTTCGTGGGTGTGGTGGCCCCCTCGCCGTTCGGGGGCCACCACACCGTTCAGGCCGGCATGCTCTGTTTTTTCAGGGCCGCCTTGTACTGTGCCGACTTCGGTGCCGTGGTTTTGGCGGTTTGGGCTTTGGTGCGGGGTGTCTTGCCCGCGTCCTGACGGTCTCGTTTGCTGATCTGGTCCTGCTTGCGGACGGCCACCTCGCGGCTCGACGGGACGTGCACCTTCTTCTTCGGCGCGCCCGCGTCCTGGCGGTCGCGCTTGTCGAGCTGCTCCTGCTTCCGGACCGCCACCTCACGACCCGTCGGAACGTGCACCTTCTTCTTCGGCGTCCCCATGTCCTGACGGTCACGCCGGTCGAGCTGCTCCTGCTTCCGGACCGCCACCTCCCGCGGCGTCAACGGCCGCTTGAGCGTGCCGTCCTGCCGATCGCGCGCAGCGAGCTGATCCTGCTTCCGGACCGCCAGCTCCCGCGGCGTCGGCACCTTCACCGGGTAGTGCAGGCGGACGTAGTCCTCCCACCACGTCCGGATCGGGTTCACTGCCTCGGCGTAACCGCCGTCGACCTTGACGATCTGCGGGCGGTAGGTGCGTGCCAGTGCCTCGAGGAACGTCTTGCGCTTGTGCGGGTCGGGCAGGTGGTACTTGATGATCGCGTTCTCCAGCCACCGCACGTTCTCCGGGTCCCCGGTCATCTCGGCGTCCTGCAGTCCTTGGGCCAGGCCGAACGCGGTGGGCAGGTAGGGGTTGTCGTGGATCTCCTTGTACGAGTACGGCGGCGCGACCCCCTGCAGCATCCCCATCCCGGCCCGCACCTGCACGGCACTGCGCATCGCCGAGAAGCTGCTCAGCCGCGACGGAACCACGGGATTCCTGCCGACGGCCGTGGCCGGTTCCGGGATGGGTTGCCGCGCGCCACCGGTGCCGTCGCGCGAGGTGGGCTGTTTCGGCGTGACGGTCTTCGGCGGATCGTCGGGATCGCCCGGCCCGCCGTGCCGCCGGACCTCGTCGGCGAGCTGCCGCTGGGCCCGCTTGGTGGCGGCGGCCAGTGTCGCCCGGTGCCGGGCGGCTTCCTCGCCGGTCCGCCGGACGCGGGCATCCCGCACGATCCGGCTGCCCTTCTTGCCGGAGGACTCCCGGGTCGCCTCCGCGGCGGGTTCGACGTCCCGCCGGGCCGCCTCGTGCGCCTGCTCGGCGCGGTGGACGTTCTTCTGTTCGTCCTGGACGTGATAGCGCACGTACGAGGCCTCGTACCGCTTGGCCTTGGCCCGGGCGGCCGCGGCTTGTTCGCGGGCGACGTCGGCCCGCTCGGCGGCGGCATCGGCCTCGGGGTGGCCGGCGCGGGCGAGTCGCCGGGCGTCGGCCGCGAGGGTCCGGGCGTGCTGTTCCTTGGCCTTGGCGTCGGCGACGACCTTGGGGGCGTCACGGGCTTCCCGCTGCGTCCGCCGGTCGACCTTGCCCTGGGCGGCGCGATTCTCGGCGCGCTGGTCCCGGTTGCGCACCCAGTTGCCGACACCGGAGGCGGTCAGCCCGACGAGGGTCGCCAGTCCGGACAGGGTGAGGTCCCCCGAGACCGGCATCGAGACGGCGGGCTTACCGGGGACCTGCCCGACGAGCTGGCCCGCTTGCCGCGCCGCCTTCGTGGCGTCCTGCATGGTCTTGGTGAACTTTTCGATCTTCTCGCCGAGCGGGGCGCCGTGTTCGGTGCTCGCGTCGGCGGTCTTCCTGGTCCGCCGCTTCCGTTCGTCGGACCGGGCCGGGAGATCGCCGTCGGGGTCGGCCCTGGGCAGGTACCGCTTGCGGTCGGGATCCCAGCGGTAGTTGTCGGGCAGGTCGTCGGGCACGGACGAGTCGTAGTCGGCGTAGGCGCGCAACGCGCTGGGCGGGATCGGCACGCCGAGCTGCTTGCCGTTCTGGTAGAAGCGGACGTTGCCATCGGCGTCGACCCGGGCCTCGAACCGCTTGTCCCCCGGAACATCGACGGCCGCGAGCCGCGCGACGGCTTGCTCAGGGGACGGCGGCGCGGACAGCCCGGAGACGAGTACGGCGGCGGAGAGCAGCCCCGCCGCGACGGCGGTGCCCGGCAGGGGTTTGAAGAGCGGGTTCATCGCTCACCCGCCGGGAGGTCGCCATCCGCGGAGCCGTGGAACGGAATGCCCTCGTGGTCGGTGCTGGACGCGGCCGCCGAGCCGGTGGCCGTCCGCTCCTCGCGGTCGTCTCGCGATGCCTCCACGGAGTCGCGGTCGTGCTTCGCCTTCGCGTGCCCGCCGCGGGAGACCTCGATCGGCTCGCCGGTCCGCGAACCGCCGCCGTGCTTCACCCCCGCATGCCCGCCACGGGAGCTTCCGGCCGCCTTGCCAGGCCGCTTACCCGTCGGCTCGGCGGCCTTCGAGGGCGCGGGTGCCACCTCGACACCCGCGCCTTCGGTCCCGGCGAACGCCTCGGGTCCACTCGCGGTCGGCGGCTCGGCGGGTTCCGGCGCGCCGGCCAGGGCGATCGAATCGTCGCCCGCGGTGGACGAACCGGGCTGCCCCGCAGCGGCGAGCGCGGTCGGCTCGCCGAAGAACGCGGGCGACCCATCCGGAACGGCAACCAGCTCCGGCTCACCCCGGTCGGCGAGCGACTCCGGCTCGCGCGAGGACACGGCCGACTGGCTCCGACCGGTGAACAACTCCGGCCCCACCTGCGAATCACCCCGGCCGGCGAGCCGCTCCGGCTCAGCCGACCAGTCCTGACCGGCGAACAGCTCCGGCTCACCCCGGTCGGCCGGCAACGTCGGCTCACCCCGCGCGAAATCCTCCTCCCGCGCCGCGAGCGGCTCCGCCGCCGAGAACGCGGCCGGTTCGCCCCCGGCCTCGGCCCGCGACGCCGACGGCACCTCACCCGGCCCGGTCCCGGCACGCGACCCCGGCACCCCGCTCAGCCCGGCCCCGGCGCGCAAGGCCAACGGCAGCTCGACCGGCCCCGCCGACGCAGCCACTCCTCCGCGGGCCCCCGAACCGGGCAGCGGATCCGGCACCACGACCACCGGCCACGGCGGCGCACCCGCGCCGCCCGACGCGACCGCCGGCCGCACCGGCGCAACCGGTGCCACCGGGACCACCGGGGCCGGAGCAGCCGGAACATCAGGCGCCGCGGGAACATCAGGCACCTCGGGCTCCCCCGGCGGCACCTCCACCCGGTACCCCTCGGCATCGAGATAACTCTCGATCAGCTCCTTGACCCCATCCGGCAGCTGCCCCGCGGCGAGCTGCGTCGCGGCTGGTGATCCGTCATCACTTCCTGTGATCAAACTTGCCGTCAAGGCTCCCAGAGCGGCACTTCCCGCGAAGCCCGCCCAGACCCATGGGCGGCGGCGGCGAACCGGGCGGAACCGGCGTTTCGGCATCGGTGCTGTCCTCCTCGGAACTCGGTGGTCACCGCTGTCGAACCAAGCCGTCCGCGCCCTGCTCGGACAAGCATTCCGGACGGTCCCGGACACTCCCGGACGGCGCTACACTCGCGCGACGAGTCACTCACCAGGGGGAGGAGCGACGGTGCCCGACGACTGGCCCGACCCGCGCGAGGCCACCGATCCGGCCGCCTTCGTCGCCGCCATGCGACGGTTGCGCGTTGTCACCGATCTGAGCTACCGGTCCCTCGAACGACGGGCCGCCAAGGCCGGCTCCGCCCTGCCCAGCTCGACCATCAGCGGTGCCCTCAGCCGGGACACCCTGCCCCGCGCCGATCTGGTCGCCGCGTTCGTCCAAGCCTGCGGTGGGGATGCCGCCACCGTCGACCGGTGGATCTCCGTCCGGGCGGACCTCGCCGACCGGACCACGCCCGAACCCCCGGCGCCCGAAGCACCCCGGCCGAAGCGACGGCTCGTGCTGCCGGTCGCCGTGGTCGCCGTCGTCGCCGTCGTCGCCGTCGTCATCGGCGGGCTCGTCCTGCTCAGCCGGGACACCGATGGCCAGGAGACCGCACCCAGCGGCGCCCCGGCACCCGCCGCCTCCCCGGGGTTCCGGCTCCGGCTCGCCCACACCGGCTTCTGCCTCGGCGAAGGCCGGGAACGCTTCGTCAGCCAGGCCAGGGAAGTCGTCGGCCAGCACCCCTGCGAGACCGCGTTCCCGCCGATCACCGCCGAACCGGCCGAGGGCTCCTACCGCCTCGTCATGCGCCACCCCGACAAGGGCGTCGGCTGCGTCACCGTCGACGAGGGCGGCACGACCATCGAAGTCCTCCTCGCCGGTGGCGACTGCCAGGACGGCCGCCGTGACCAGCTGTTCACCTTCGAACCCGTCACCACGCCCGTCGCGGGCTACCGGCTCCGGTCGGTCGCCGGCGCGAAGTGGTGCGTCGGCGTCTACCAGGCCAGCGCCGACCCCGGCGTGCAGCTCATCCAAGACCCGTGCGACGGCGGGGCGCACCAGGTGTTCCTCACCGACGGCGGCCGTCCCGCCTGACCGGCCACGCCCGTTGTGCTGCCCGAGCGGACGTTGCCACCGCCGCGACCTCGCGCGAGCGTGACCGGCATGGACACCGAGGTGCTGATCGTCGGCGGCGGGCCGGTCGGGCTGACCGCGCGAGCCCTGCTCGGCCGGTGGGGTGTGCGGACGCTGCTGGTCGAGAAACGCCGTGAGCTGTCGCCGTTCCCGCGGTCGCGCCTGGTCAACGTGCGGTCGATGGAGATCTACCGCGCCCTCGGCCTCGACGCCGCGATCACGGCGGTCGCCTTCGCACGCGAGTACGGCCGCGTCCGCTTCCGCGACACGCTGAGCGGCCCCGACCTCGCCTCCGCGCCGATGCTGGGCGTGCACGACCCGGTGCCCGCGTCCCCTGCGCTGGGCGTCGTCACTTCGCAGGACCGGCTCGAGCCCGTCCTGCTCGCCGCGGCGGACTCCCCGGTGCGATTCGGCACGGCACTCGTCGACGTCGTCGAGGAAGCCGACGATGTGAGGGCGGTGCTCGATGACGGCACCGAGGTCCACGCGGACTTCGTGCTCGCCGCCGACGGCGCGAAGTCCACGGTCCGGGACCGGCTGGGCATCGGGACGGAGGGGCCGGGGTCGCTGGGGACCTTCACGACGGCCGTGTTCGACGCGGACCTCGGCGGCCTCCCGCCGACCGGCGTGTGCTTCACCCCGCACGGCACGCTGACCCCGCTCTACCCGGAGGGCGGCTGGGCGTGGTTCGGCCCGACGGTCCCGGACGCCGACTGGCCAGCCGTGGTCTCGCGCGCGCTGGGCGCGGAGGTCCCGGTCGAGGTCCGGCGGGTCCAGCGGTGGGAGATGAGCGCGTTCGTCGCGACGGGCTTCCGCCGCGGGCGGGTCCTGCTGGCCGGGGACACGGCGCACGCGGTGCCACCAATCGGCGGGCTGGGGATGAACACGGGGGTCGCCGACGTGCACAACGTGTGCTGGAAGCTGGCGGGCGTGCTCCGCGGCTGGGCGGGGACGTGCCTGCTGGACACGTACGAGGCGGAACGGCACCCGGTGGCGCACCGGACGCTCACCCAGGCGGTGGCCAACGCCCGCCGCACGATGGCGGTCCGGGACGGGGAGGTGCCGTGGTCGGAGCAGTACTTCGCCCAGCTCGGGCTGGTCCTCGGCGTCGCGTATCGCTCCTCCGCCGTGCTCGATCCGGGCGAGCTTGCCGAGCCGGGGACGGACTACGTGCCGACGCTTCGGCCGGGGCACCGGATGCCGCACTTCTGGCTGGCGCCTGGTAGGTCCACGCTCGACGCCTGCCGCGAGGGGTTCGCCCTCTTCACGACCGCTGGTGGGGCACCGGCCGGGTCTTGGCCGCTTCACGTCGAGCGGGTGACGGAGGAGCAGCTCGGGATGCGCGGTGCCCTGCTCGTGCGGCCCGACGGGCACATCGGCGCCCGCCTCGCGGATGTCGCGGAACTGCCGGGTGCGCTGGCCGCGATCACCTCGGCGGAAGCACACTCGCCGACCCGGTGACGGGGAGCCGGGTCTGCCGCTGGAGCAGCCTCGGGCGGCGGCCAGCCCGGTCCGCGCCGAGACCAGCCCCGGCACAGCCCGCCACCTCATTGAGATCGCCCTGAGCACGCCGGGAAGCCTGTTCCGGTGCGGCGACCACACCGGAACAGGCCCCGCCGCCCCCGGCTCAGCCCGGGGCGACCGCCCGCCCGGTCTGCGGCGAGATCATTCCCGCGCACAGGCCGCGGCTCGCCAGGGTCTGCGCGATCCGGGGGATCGCCGCCCGGGTGTTGGCCGGCCATTCGTGCATCAGGATGATCTGGCCGTTCTGCAGCCGGGCGTTGGCCGCGACGATCGCGTCCACGCTCGCGCCGTTCCAGTCCTGGGAGTCCACGTCCCAGATGATCTGGCGCAAGCCGTACTTCGACGCCACCGTCTGGACCGTCGAATTCGTCTCCCCGTACGGCGGCCGGAACAGCCGGGGCGTTCCGCCGCCGCCCGAGGCGATCGCCTGCTGGGTGCGGCCGATCTCGGAGTCCACTTGGGACTGGCCGAGCTGGGTCAGGTGCGGGTGGGTGTAGCTGTGGTTGCCGACCCACATGCCCGCGCTCACCTGCGCCGCCACCTGGGCCGGGTACGCCGCCGCGTACTGGCCCTCGTTGAACATCGTGGCCCGCAACCCGTTCTGCCGCAACGCACTCAGCAACGCCGGGGTGTTCCCGGACGACGGCCCGTCGTCGAACGTCAGGCCGACGTACCCGGTGCACGCCGCCGCGTGGGCCGCCGGGGTGACGGCCACCGCGCTCGAGACCGCCAACGCCGCGGCCAGGATCCAGGGTCGCACCGCTCAGCCCACCGTCAGGTTGGAGCTGCCGCTGCTCTGGTAGCCCTCGGTCGCGAGGATCATGTAGTAGTTGAAGCTGCCCAGCCGCATGCCGTAGCGCGCCCACGCGTCGAAGTGGTTGCCCGTCGTGATGGTGCCGCCGGTCTTCTTCTGCTGGCGGACGCTCCAGTACTGGTTGAACGTCTTCGTGCCTTCCACCGACGGCGCGTTGTACCGCGTGGTCTGGTAGATGTCGTACGTGCCGCCGTCGCTGGTGACCGTGCCCTTGTACGTCCCGGTCGGCCGGTAGGTGCCCCAGTTGTCGACGATGTAGTACTCGACGAGCGGGTTCGACGTCCAGCCGTAGAGCGCGAGGTAGCCGTTGCCCGACGGGTTGAAGCTGCCGGAGTAGCTGACCGTCCGGCGGCTGCCGTTGCTCCAGCCCTTGCCGCCGACGAAGTTCCCGACGTTGCTCCAGTTCATCCGGTAGTTGCCGCCGGAACCCAGCGTCATCTGGACCGAGCCGCCGCCGTCGGTCCAGAACGAGTAGTAGTACCCGCCGTTGTTCCCGGTCTGGCTGGTGGTGATGACGGTGTCGGCCCGGGCGACCCCGGGCACGAGCGTCGCGATGAGCGCCAGGGCGGCCCCACCGGCGAACACCCTGAAGCGGTTCTTGGTGAGCATGCTTCCTCCTCGTCGAGGCTGGCAGGCGAGCCAGGATGGCGAAAGCATGCGATCGACATCGCTGGTGGGGCAATAACTTTCGATAAGTTTCGGGAGTACGGCAGGGTTTCCCGATCGCCCGCGTTTCATCCGGATTTCATCGCCCCCGCCTAGCGTCGCGGCATGCGCGGGGACGAGTTGTACCAGGCGGGGTACCGGTTGGAGCGCGGCGGTTCCGTCGCGGATCTGCCCGAAATCGAACACCTCTACCGGCGGAGCGCGGCGGCCGGCTCGGCGGCGGCGATGGCCCGGCTCGGGCTGCTCCTCGAAGGGCGGACGCGCGCGGAATTCGAAGGCCACTGGCCCGGCCGGGCCGTCGGAAACCTCGCCGAAGCCGCCGAGTGGTACCGGCGGGGTGCCGAACGCGGGGATCCGCACGCCGCCTTTTCCCTGGGGCGCCTGTACTCCGAGAAGCTCGGCGACTGGACCAAAGCCGAACCGTGGTACCGGCGAGCCGCCCGCGGTGGCCACGACGAAGCCCGCCGGCGGCTGGCCGGTGGCCCGCACGGTGAGCCGTGGCCGTCCCGGGAAAACCGGCCGGACGGCGGCTGGGCCGTGCTGGCCGCCGTCGTGGGGCTGGCCGTGCTGCTCGCCCTCGTCGCGTTCGTGGTCACGATCGGCTGAGCTGGCGTTTCACCGGAATTTCAGCGCACCGGCCTAGTGCCGTATCAAGCAACGTTGGGTAGGTAATCCGGTCGGCGGATCTTGGAGTTGACGGCGAAGTGGCGCTTGGGGTGGCAGTGGCGGTTGCGCCAGCGCAGGTAGCCCGCGATCGCTGTCTCCTGGGCGGCGTGGCTGGGGTAGTCGCTGCCGTCGAGGGTGAAGTAGCGAACCGCGGTGAACTCGCACTCGATCCAGTTCAACCACGAGGCGTTGGTGGGCGTGTAGACCAGCTCGATGCCGTTGGCGGCGCACCACGCGGTGACCTCGACCTTGCCGTGCGGTCCGTAGTTGTCGCAAACCAGGTAGAGCTTCCCGGCCGGGAAGCGGCGGCGGATTTGCTTGCAGAAGTCGAGGAACTGCGGCCAGCGTTTGCGGTCACGGAACCGGTAGAACATCTGCCCGGTGGCGAGGTCGAGCGCGGCGAACATGTGCCGGATGCCCTTGGTGCGGGTGTAGGTCGCGCGCAGGCGGGCCGGTCGGCTGCGAGGAAACCAGCCGCGACCGGGACGGGGTTGCAGGTTCAGCGGCCCGAACTCGTCGACGCAGATCACCCGTCCGTCGGCGGGTGGGTGGTCGTAGAGGTCGAGGATGCGGGTCTTCTTCGATATGAAGTCCGGGTCCTTGCTGGCTTTCCAGGTCTTCGTCGCCTGCCAGGACACGCCCTCTTGGCGCAGGATCTGCCGGACGGTTTCGGTGCTCACCTTGATCCAGGCGTGGTCGGTGAGGTAGTCGACCAGCTTGGCCAGGCTCCAGGTCGTGAACGGCAACCCCAGTTCGGTCGGTTTGCAGGCGGCGACGCGGCAGATCTGTTCACGGGCGGCCGGCCCGAACTTACGAGGTCGGCCGCCCTTCCATTTTGGGGACAACGCCGCGAACCCAGAGTCGTTGAACGCGTGGATCACCTCCCGCACATATCCCTCGGTCGCGGCGAACCTCGTCGCGATCTCTCCCGCGGACCGACCCTGCGACGAGGCCAGCACGATCCCGGACCGCCGCAGACGCACCCGATCCCGAGTCGACCTCGTGATCTTGACCAGCCGCTGCGCTTCTTCGGGCTCCAACGACCGCGCGAACACCTCCGGCTGACGCGCCATCCCTCACCTCCACCGGCCAGCCTCGCGCTCACCGGCCCGGATGTCCACGCGACACGGTTACCGCGTCAACGTTCCTTGATGAGGCACTAGCTTCCGCGGAATGACCGCGAACGAGCTCTTCCAGGCCGCCTACCAGCTGGAGTTCTTCGGCTCGCTGGAGGATCTGCCCGAGATCGAGCGCCGCTACCGGGAAGCCGCGGCAGCCGGGTCACCTGACGCGATGGCGCGGCTCGGGCTGATCGTCGAGGGCCAGACCCGCGCCACCATGGAGGGACGCCCACCCAACGAAGGCGTCGGCGACCTCGCCGAAGCCGCCGAGTGGTACCGGAAGGCCGCCGAACTGGGCCACGCGCAGGCCGCCTACTTCCTCGGCCGCCTGTACGCCGAGAAGCTGGGCGACTGGTCGCGGGCCGAACCGTGGTACCGGAAAGCCGCCGCGGGCGGGAACAACGCCGCCAAGCAGGACCTGGCGGAGGGCCCGCACGGGGTCGTGCGGCGGCGCGCCGTGGACATGTGGCTCTCCTCCGGCGAACCACCGCCCGACACCCCGGGGGCACCACCGCGGCCGCGGCACAGCAGCGGCACCGAGAACGGCGGCTGCGCGGTGCTGGCCGTCGCCGCGATCCTGCCCGTCCTGCTCGTTTTCCCCGCCCTGCTCACGAAAACGGCCTGAACAGACTCCGGGCGCCGGCCGAGGGGGACGGCGCCCGGTCCCCTACTCCCGCAGCCCGATCGCCTCGACCGGGCGGGCCCGCGACGCCACCCGCGTCGCGATCCCCATCGCCGCCATCCCGAGCAGCACCGCCCCGCCGATGATTCCGAAGTAGACGGTGAGTGGCCCGGACGGGAGCGGGTCGCCGCGCAGGCCCACGTTGAGCAACCCCAGCGGTACCAACGCCACCAGCGTCCCGGCGACGACCGCGATCCCGACCGTCACCAGCGCCTCGAGCCGCATCATGTGCCGCACCTGGCGGCGCGTCGTGCCGATCAGGCGCAGCAACGCGAACTCGCGGGCCCGCTGCGCCGTCGTCAGGACCAGCGTGTTGGCCACCGAAATCGCGAGGTACCCGACGATCACGCCGACCGCGACCAGGTTCAGGTAGAACTGCGCCTGCCGCTCACCGCCCTCGGGCGCGGCGATCGACGCGGCGGGCGCGACCGTCAAACCCGGGTACGGCAAGGCTTTCAGCGCCGCCGACACCGCCGCCGGGTCCGCGTCCGGGGAACGCCGGACCAGCACCGAGTCGTCGAGGCGGCCGCCGGTGTGCTGCCGCGCCAGCTCGACCGGCAGCACGAAGTCGCCGAACGCCTTGTCCCGCGTGTACGTCGCCACCAGCCGCAGTTTCGCCGGAACGCCGTCGCCGAAGTAGAACTCGACGTCGTCGCCGAGCTTCTTGTCCAGCCAGTCCGCTTCCGACCGGCTCAACGCCACGGTTTCGCCGGTCAGTTCGGTGAGGTTCCCGGCGTCGACGCCGAGTTCGAGCGCGCCCCGGACCTTGTCGCCCGCCAGGCCCTGCGCGGCGTTCCGCTGGACGTCCATGCCGTCGCCAACCGTCGTCGCCGTGATCACCGACGTCCGCACCACCGGCGTCGCGGCCGCCACCCCCGGCAGCCCGCCGATCGCCGCGGCGGCCTCCGGCGAGACCCCGGCCGGGCTGGTCACGACGTAGTCGGCGGTCGTCGACCGCGCGGACTCCTCCGCCACGGCCGCGGTCGCGGACGTCTGGCTGTAGAACGTCGACAGCGCGAACGCGATCGCCAGCACCAGCGGGGTCACGGCCGCCGCGACGCGCCGGGTGTTCGCCACGGCGTTGGCCCCGGCCAGGTAACCGCTGATCCGCCAAACCCGCCCGAGCACCGGCGCGAGCACGCGCACCAGCAGCCCGGTCACCTGCGGGCCCACGACCGCCAGTCCGATGACGACGACCAGGGTCGCCATCGTCGAGATCGCCGTCGCCACCTCGCCGTGGAGGAACAGCGGCACCAGCGCGCCGCCGAAACCGACCGCCACCAGCCCCCAGCCGGTGAGGACCCGGACGCGGCCCAGCTCACGCCGTTCGACCGCGGCCTCCCCCAGGGCCTCGACCGGCCGGATCGACGACGGCCGCCGCGCCGCCGCCCACGCGGCCAGCCGGGCCGCGCCCAGCCCGAGCAGCACGGCGGCGAGGGACGGCAGCGGGCTCAACGCCAGCTCGAACTCGGGTGGGACGACGCCGATCGCGGCGAACGCGTCCCGCAGCACGGACGCGAGCGCGAGTCCCAGCACGCCGCCGAGCACCCCGGCGACGAGCGCGACCAACGTCGTCTCCGCGCCGATGAGCTGCCGGATCTGCCGCGGGGTCGCCGCGACCGCGCGCAGCAGCGCGAACTCCCGGCGCCGCTGGTTGATGGTCAGCGCCAGGGTGCTCGCGACCACGAACACGGCCACCAGCAACGCGAAGCCGCCGAACGACCCGGCGATGGCCAGCAGCAGCGTCCGCGTCTGGCTGACGTCGAGGAACTCGACGGAGCTGCGCTCGACGCCGGTGGTCACCTCGACGTCCGGTGCGGCCGCGCGCACCCGTTCCGCCAGGGCTTCCGGCGCGACGCCCGGCTCGGCCAGGACGCCGATGGCGTGCGCCCGGCCCGGCTGTCCCGCCAGGTCCGCGGCCCGCGCCGGGGTGAAGAACAGCGCGGACTGCCGCGAAAGGCCGTCGACGACGCCGGTCACCCGGAACGTCTCCGGCACCGACCGCGTCGCGATCCGCACCTGCCCCCCGACGGCCACCCCGGCGCGGCGGGCCAGGTCGGCGTCGAGGACGACGTCGCCGGGCGCGGCCGGTGGCTGTCCCGCCCGGAGGGTGAACGGCGCCAGCGCGGCCGTGTCCCAGCCGTGGCCCAGGGATTCCGCGCCGCCGAGCACCTGGCCGTCGCCGGTCACTACGTGCGCGGGGAAGCTCCGCTCGGCGACCGCCGCGCGGACGCCGGGCACCCCGGCGATCTTCCCGGCCAGGTCCGCCGGGACCGTCGGCTGCTCGCCGACCTGCTCGAAGGTGAGCGCGTCGGCGCCCGGCGGCCGCACGGTCTGGGCGCCGCCGACGACGACGGCCGCGGCGGCGTACCGCTGGGTCGGGACCCCGGCACGCAGGCCGGACTCCATGAGCACCCCGCAGGCCGCCACCAAAGCCGTACCGCACAGGATCGCGACGAACGCGCCGGTGAACCCACCGAGCCTGCTGCGGATCGTCTGCCAAGCCAGCGTCAGCACGTTCACCACTCCCCGAGGTGCGTCATCCGCTCCGCCACCCGCTCGGGCGTGGGGTGCGGGAGGTGCCCGGCCAGCCTGCCGTCGGCCAGGAAGAGCGCGCCGTGCGCGGCCGAGGCCGCGACCGGGTCGTGGGTCACCATCAGCACGGTCTGGCCCATCCCCTCGACGACGGCACGGAGCAGGTCGAGGACCTGCCGCGCGGTGCGCGTGTCGAGGGCGCCGGTCGGCTCGTCGGCCAGCACGACGTCGGGCCGCGTGACGAGCGCCCGCGCGATCGCGACGCGCTGCTGCTGCCCACCCGACAGCTCCGCCGGGCGGTGTTCGAGCCGGTTCGCCATCCCGACGCCCTCGACGACCTCCCGCAGCCACCGCGGGTCCGGCTTCCGGCCGGCCAGCCGCAGCGGCAGGGTGATGTTCTGCAGCACGTTCAGCGACGGCATCAGGTTGTAGGCCTGGAAGACGAACCCGATCCGGGTGCGCCGCAGCCGCGTCAGCTCACCCTCCTTGAGCCCGCCGATCTCGGTGCCGCCGAGCAGCACCCGCCCCGACGTCGGCCGGTCCAGCCCGGCCGCGCAGTGCAGGAAGGTGCTCTTGCCCGAGCCGGACGGGCCCATCACCGCGGTGAACGTGCCCCGCTCCACCGTCACCGAGACGCCGTCGAGGGCGGTGACGGCGCCGTCCCCCGAGCCGTACACCTTCCGCACCGCGGACAGTTCCAGCGCGTGCGCTGTGGTCATCGTTTTCACGTAAGGAAAACTAGGTTCGCGGCGCGCCCCGATCGATCCCGTGGAGGGGAGAACCGGGGGTAGCGCGGGCACCACCCCGGTGGTGGGGTGCACACTGTGGGCGTGACGACCCGCCTGCGTGAGTGCTGGTCGGCGGCTCGTTACCTCGTCGTCGGCGCCGGCACGTCGATGCTGTCGATCTTCGCCCTCACCGGGCTGTTCGCCGTGCTGCTGCTGTGCCCGTTCGGCGTCGGGATCCCATCGCTGGCCCCGGCGATCCGGCTCGCGCGGTGGCCGGTGGGCGTCGACCGCCGCCGGGCCGCGCGACGGCTGGGCGAGCCGATCCCCGAGCCCTACCGCGACGGTTCCCCGCTGAAGGACCCGGCGACCCGCCGCGACCTCGCGTGGCTCGCGCTGCACGCGGCGACCGGGCTGCTGCTCGGCGCGCTGGCCGTCGGCCTGCCGCTGGGCGCGGTCCAGCAGGTCGTCACGGCGTTCGTGTGGCCCGCGGTGCCCGGCGGGATCGAGGGCTCGCTCGGCATCATGGTGAACTCGTGGCCGCGCGCGGCGCTGACCCTCGTCGTCGGGGCCGCGATGGCCGCGGCCACCCTCCTGCTGCCGCGGGCCGCGCGCTGGCAGGCCCGCACCGCGCGTTCCCTGCTCTCGCCCGGGCCGGGTGTGGTCCTCGCCGACCGCGTCGCCGAACTGACCGCGACGCGCGCCGCGGCGCTGGAGGCGCACGGGGCCGAGCTGCGGCGCATCGAGCGTGACCTGCACGACGGGACGCAGGCCCGGATCGCGGCGGTGGTGCTGCAGCTGGGCGTCGCGGGCCAGCTCTACGAGCGCGACCCGGCGGCGGCGCGCGACCTGCTGGTGAAGGCGCAGGACACGGCGACCGACGCGCTGGCCGAGCTGCGGACGGTCGTGCGCAGCATCTACCCGCCGCTGCTGAGCGAGCGCGGACTGGCCGGGGCGGTGCGCGCGCTCGCCGAACACTGCCCGGTGCCGACGGCGGTCACCGTCGAGTACGAGGCGGGCCGCCCGGCCGCGGTGGAGGCGGCCGCGTACTTCGTCGTCGCGGAGATGCTGGCCAACGTGACCAAGCACGCCGAAGCGTCCGAAGTGGACATCACGCTGGGCGGCACGGCTTCGCTGCTGTGCCTGGAAATCCGGGACGACGGCCGCGGCGGCGCGGACGAGTCCCGCGGCAGCGGGCTGGCCGGGATCCGGCGCCGCGCCGAGGCTTTCGACGGAACCCTGGAGTTGACGAGCCCACCCGGTGGGCCGACCGTGCTGCGAGTGGAGCTGCCATGCGGGTCGTGATCGCCGAGGACGACGCGCTGCTGCGCGAAGGACTGGCGCTGCTGCTGAAGACGGCGGGCATCGAGGTCGCCGCGACGTTCGACAACGCCGAGGACTTCCTCGCGTTCGTCGAAGGCGAGCGGCCGGACGCGGTCGTGATGGACGTCCGGATGCCGCCGACCCACCGCGACGAAGGCCTGCGCGCGGCGGTGCGTGCCCGCGAGATCCACCCGGCGCTGCCGGTGCTGGTGCTGTCGGCGCACGTCGAGACGAGTTACGCGGTGGAACTGCTCGCGGACGGCGTCGGCGGCGTCGGCTACCTGCTCAAGGAGCGCGTCGGCAAGGTCGAGCGGTTCCTCGACGCGCTGAACCGCGTCGCCAAGGGCGGCACGGCGATGGACCCCGAGGTGATCGGCCAGCTGATGTCCCGCCGCCGCACGGCCGATCCGCTGGCCGCGCTGACCGCCCGCGAGCGCGAAGTGCTGGCGCTGATGGCGGAGGGCTACAACAACAGCACGATCGCCGAGCTGCTGGTGGTCAGCGACGGCGCGGTGCTCAAGCACATCCGCAACATCTTCGCGAAGCTCGGCCTGCCGTCCGACGAGGGCAGCGGCCACCGGCGCGTGCTGGCGGTGCTGGCCTACCTCGGCCGCGACGCGGGGTAGCGCGGGCACCACCCCCGATCCGGGTGCCGCCGGGATCGTTTCGCGGCCCGCGGCTTTCTAGCGTTTCCGGCATGAACGCACCCACTCGCACTTCCTCGTCTCCCGTCCTCCTCTGGCTGGTCCTGGTCCTCGGCGCCGGGGTCAACGCGGCCGGGTCCCTGACCGGACTGCCCGACCCGATCCGCATCACCGCGGGCGCCATCGCGACCATCGCGCTGGTGGCGCTGATCGTCCACTACGTCCGGCGGCGGCGTTAGAAAACCGGTGGAACGGCGGCCCGGTCCGCGGTTACCGTGCCGCGAGCCCCTGTCGCCGGCTGCGAGGAAGTGCCGTTGTACACCCTGTGAGACCTCCCGAACGCTGAACCGTCGCGCGTCGCGCTTTCCGCGTCGCGCCGCCTTTTGCTGCGGATTTCTCACAGAAACGGTGTCCTGCCGTGCTCGAATCCTGGGTGGTCGTCCCCACCTGCCTTCCGTTCGTCATCCGTCGTTGTCACCGGTGCGCCGCCGAGCGCTTCCGGGTCGACGGAAAGTTCCGCGTCAACGCCCACCACAAGCTCCTCGACATCTGGCTGCTCGCGCTGTGCACCGGCTGCGGGGACACCGTGAAGCTCACGGTCCTCGAGCGGGTGAACGTACGCACGATCCCGCGTGAACTGCTCGACGGCCTGCACGGCAACGATCCCGTGCTGGCGGCCGAGCTGCTGCAAGACCCGGTCGTGCGGCACCGCAACCGCGTCGCCCTCGACTGGGACGGGGCCTGGCGCCTCGACGCCGGCGGGCCGGGGATCCTCGATCGCGAAGTGATCGACGTGGCGGTCCACTTCGCGGCGAGGATCCCGGTCCGGCCGGTGCGCCTGATCGCCGACGGCTGCGGGCTTTCCCGGGCCGAGGTGGCCCGGCTGCTCGACGACGGAAAGCTCGTGTCGGCGGTCCGGCTGAGCGGCAAAGTCTCCGGCGACTTCACCTTCACGCTCAAGCGCGATCGCTAGCCAAGGCGTTCCGCACGAGCCCGGCGACCACCAGCGCCCCGGCGACCAAGGCCGCCGCGACCCAGAACGGGCTCGCGGCGGCCCCGGCGAGCACGGGTCCGGCCGTGGCGCCGACGTTGAGGGCCGCGGTCGCGTACGACCCGGCCATCGTCGGAGCACCGGTCGCCAAGCGGAGGATCCGGGTGATCACCGTCCCGCCCACCGCGAACGACAACCCGCCCTGAACGAACGCGAGCCCGACCAGCGCGACCGGCACCTCGGCCGCCGAGGCCAGCGCGACCCAGCCACCGAGCAGCAGAGGCCCGCCGACCGCGACGACGCGTCCCGGCCACCGGTCCGCGAGCCGCCCGGCCGCGGTGACCCCGGCGAAGCAGCCGACGCCGAACGCGGCGAGCACCACGGGCACGGGGGCGACGCCGTCCGCGACCGGCGCCAGGAAGGTGAAGACGCCGAAGGTGGCGGCGTTGACGAGCGCGCCGAGCAGCAGCACCCCGCCGACCGGCCGGAGTTCGGCGAGCTGCACGGCGCAGGTCGGCCGAGCCGCCGCCCACGGTGTCGGGAATCCGGAGCACCCCGGCGAGCGCGGGCAGGCAAAGCCCGGCGACCACCCAGAACGGCGCACGCCACCCGAGGGCGGCGTCGAGCAGAGCCCCGCCGGGAACCCCGGCGACGCAGGCCAGGGTCGTCCCGCCGAGCAGGACGGCGAGGGCGCGACCGGTGCGTTCCGGCGGCACGAGCGCGGCGGCCGCGCTGAGGGCAACGGCCAGAAACCCGGAGTTGGCGACGGCGGCCACCGACCGCGTCACGAGCAGGACACCGAACGAGGTGGTCACGGCGCCGGCGACGTGCGAGCCGACGAAGACGACCAGGAAGCACAGCAACGCGGTCCGCCGCCGCCAAGTCCGGGCGAGCGCGGCCATCACCGGCGCCCCGACGACCATCCCGGCGGCGAACGCGGAGGTCAGCGAGCCCGCCTGCGCGACGGAGACGTCGAGGGCGGTGGCGATGCCGGGGACGAGCCCGGCGAGCATGAATTCGGAGAGGCCCATGGCGAACACGCCGAGGGCCAGGAGGTACAGGTGCACGAACGGCTCCAGGGATCACGAGATCGACAGGACGATTTCGTGGTCACCCGGTGACCCGGGAGGGTGCGGGAAGTTATCGGGCCGCCGGGTGGACCGACAGCCCGGCCCTGGACGCTTCGGGGCTCGACACGCCCCCGACCCTACCGCCCGCGCGTCTTGAATGAGTCATTCAGGACCTCCCACGCCCTGAATGAGTCATTCAAGACGCCGCCCCGCCGCCCGCCGCAGGTGCCATGGCCGCCCCCGCCGCGCGATGCCGTGGCGGCGCCCGCCGCGAGGTCGCGAATGACTCATTCGAGACCCCAGCGGTCCCCAATGACTCATTCGCGACCCTCCGCCGCGCCGCTCAAGACACTCCACCAGCGCGGAAGCTCGCCCGGTAGGCCTGCGGGCTGGTCCCGACCACCCGCTTGAACCGCTCCCGGAACGCGGTCGGCGACCCGAACCCCACCTCGCCCGCGATCCGGTCCACCGGCGCCCCCGTCGCCTCGAGCAGGTGCTGCGCCCGCCGGACCCGGGCGCGCAGCAGCCACTGCAGCGGCGTCGTTCCCGTCTGCTCGCGGAACCGCCGGTTGAGCGTGCGCGTGCTCATCCCCACCTGGGCCGCGATCCCCGCCAATGTCAGCTCGGACGCGCAGTTCTCCTCGATCCACGCCAGCACCGGTGCCAGTTCGGACCCGCGCGGTGTCGGCGGCGCGTCGTGGACGATGAACTGCGCCTGCCCTCCCTCGCGCTCCAGTGGCATCACCGACAGGCGGGCCGCGTCGGCCGCCGCCGCCGATCCGTGGTCGCGGCGGATCAGGTGCAGGCAAAGGTCCAGCCCGGCCGCCGCGCCCGCCGATGTCAGGAACTGGCCGTTGTCCACGTACAGCACGTCCGGGTCCACCTCGACCGCCGGGTGCCGCCGGGCCAGCTCCGCGGCCGCCGCCCAGTGGGTTGTCGCGCGCAGGCCGTCCAGCAAGCCCGTCGCCGCCAGGATGAACGCGCCCGAGCAGATCGACGCGATCCGCGTGCCACGCTCGGCCGCCGCCCGCAACGCCGCCACCACCGGTGCGGGCACCGGCGGGTTCGCCGAGCGGCCCGGCACGATGATCGTGTCCGCGTCCGCCAGCCCGGTCAGGTCCCACGGCGGCCGCAGCGTGAACGTGCCCGCGTCGACCTCGCCGCCGACCCCGCAGATCCGGACCTCGTAGCCGGGCGTCCGCGCAAACACCTCGATCGGGGTGGCCAGGTCGAACGCCACCACCTGGTCCAGCGCGAGGACGGCCACGATGTGCATGTCCCCACGATAGTCCGTCCACTAAGGACGGAGACTGCGCAGCATCAGGTCCGCGAAGTGCTCGCCGACCTGCTCACCGGACAGCTCGCCGTCGGCGTGGTACCACATGCCGAGGCGGTGGATGGCGCCGAAGTGGTAGTTGATCACCAGGTCGGCGGGGACGTCGTCGCGGAAGACCCCCGCGCGCTGCCCTTCGGCGACCAGGTCCCGCACGCGCTCGTGGTAGGTGCGCCGCTCGGCGCGCACCTGGACCTGCTTGGACTTCTCCAGCAGGGGGAACGACTGGAAGAACACGGTCGCCGCGTCGAGGTCGGCGATGCTGGTCACCACGACGTCGGCGATGATCGCGTGCAGCCGCTCCGGCAGCGGCAGGTCCGACGCCGCGATCGTCTCCATCCGCCGGGTCTGCATCCGCAGCATCGCCGCGTAGATCTCGAACAGCAGGTCGTCTTTGGACTCGAAGTAGTGGTAGAGGCCACCTTTGGTGACACCGGCCGTCTCGACGATCTCGCGGACCGTCGTGGCCTCGAACCCCTTCTCGGCGAACAGGCGCACCGCCGCCCGCACCACCTTGTCCCTGACCGTCATGTCGCCACCCTATTCAAGGGGGCGGGCCGGGCTGCCGCACAGCCCGGCCCGCGACCTCACTTGCTCGCCGGGTCGACCTGCTCGGGGGTGGCGCGTTCCCCGGAGTACGGCGTGATCGCGCCGGTGCCCCGGTCAGTGACCGCCGGCGGCTGGATGACCGTCGTCGTGGTGTCCGGGTTGATCTTGAACACGTACGCGCCGGTGTAGCCGGCGTGCGAGTCCTTCGAGAACCCGAACGGCGTCAGGCCCGGCCCCTTCAGCGCGCCGGAGCTCATCGCGTCGACGAGCTTCTGCCGCGTCGGCTCCGGCCCGGCCGCCTTCAGCGCCTGCGCGAACGTGAACGCCTGCACCATCCCGTACATCACCGTGTTGGTGAACGGCTCCTTCGGGATGTACTTGTCGTGGATGCCCTTGAAGTAGGCGACCCACGGGTCCGACGTCTGCGCGACGTCGGGCAGGTAGCCGGTGCCGATCAGCCCGGACAGCAGCTGCGCGCTCGACACGCTCGCGCCGCCGCGCTTGGCGAAGTCCTGCAGCAGGCCCGAGAGCGTCGCCGGGTCCGCGCCGATGCTGCTGACCACGAACTGCGGGTGGTAGCCGATCTTCGCCGCGGCCAGGATGGACAGCGCGGTGAACGCCGGGATGCACTCGCAGACGACGACCTCGGCCCCGCCCGCCTTGAGCGCCGACAGCTGCGGCGTGACGTCGGTGTTGGCGCTGTCGTAGCCCTGCCGGACGACGGTCTGGTCCTTGACGAACTGGTCGAGCCCGGCCTGCGTGTCGCGGCCGACGTCGTCGTTCTGGGTGAAGTAGCCGATCTTCTTGCCGGCGAAGTTGTCCTTGAGGAACTTGCCCTGGATCTTGCCCTCGCGGGTGTAGTCCACTTGGTACCCGAACGTCATCGGCGCCTGCTTCGGGTTGTCCCAGGCGAGCGCGCCCGAGGACACCAGGACGTCCGGCACGCCCTCGGAGTTCAGGTAGTCGACCACTTTGGAGTGCGTCGGCGTGCCCAGCCCGCCGACGATGGCGAACACCTTGTCCTGCAGGACGAGCTTCTTCACGACCTCGACGGTCTTGGTCGGGTTGTAGCCGTCGTCCTCGACCTTGTAGTCGATCTTCCGGCCGTTGACGCCGCCGGCGTCGTTGATCGACTGGTACACCGCGCGGGCGCCGACGGAGATCTTGCTGTAGCCCGGCGCGGCGGGCCCGGTGAGCGGCTGGTGGGTGCCGATGACGACGGCGTCCTTCGTGACGCCGACCGCGGAGTCGGCGGCCTGCTGGCCACCGCCGTCACTCTCCCCCGCGCCGCCGCACGCGGTCAGCGCCAGGGCGAGGGCGAGGAAACCCGCGCCGTATCTAGTGCTTCTCATGGTTCTCCTTCTTTTCGGCGGATCGGCGGAGCAGCCCGCGCAACCGGTGGACGCCGCCCTGGATGCCGCGCGGGAAGGCGAGCACGACGACGATGAGGATCACGCCGTACACCGCGAGCGGGAGGTTGTTGGCCACGTCGGTGTTCAGGTGCAGGACGTCGGCGAGGTCTTCGGACCAGGCCTGGAAGTACACGAGCGCGACCGCGCCCCACAGCGCGCCCCACAGGGAGCCCAGCCCGCCCAGCACCACGGCCGCCAGCAGGCTGAGCGACAGGGCGGGGGTGAACGAGCCGGGCGCGGCGGTGCCGAGCAGGAACGCCTGCAGGCCACCGGCGAGCCCGCCGCACACCGCGCTGACCAGGAACGCGAGGATCTTCGTGCGGCCGACGGCGATCCCGCTCAGGGAGGCGGCGACCTCGTCGTCGCGGACCGCGCGGAAGTCGCGCCCGAGCCGTCCGCGCACGATGTTCACCACGAGCACCAGCGCGATGAGCACGCTGAGCCAGACGATCCAGGTCTGCCAGCGCAGTTCCGGGACGACGCCGACCACGAAGGACGGTCGACTGTGGACGGTGAAGCTCAACCCGTTGCTGCCGCCCAGGAAGTCCTGGAACCGGCGGGTCAGCGCGGGCAGGCCGACGGCCAGCGCGAGCGTCGCCCCGGCGAGGTACGGCCCGCGCAGCCGGGCCGCGGCCGCCCCGGCCAGCAGCCCGGCCAGCCCGCCGGCGGCGCTGGCCAGCAGCAGGTCGGCCCACAGCGGGAACGACGGCGCGTGCTTCACGAGCAACGCGACCGTGTAGGCGCCGATGAACATGAACGCGCCGTGGCCGAGGGAAACCTGCCCGGTGAGGCCGGTGAGCAGGGTCAGCCCGGCCACCGCGATCAGGTAGTAGCCGATCGTGGCGAGCCGCAGGTTGGTGAACTCGTCGGTGACCAGCGTGAGCAGGATGATCACGACGAACGCGGCCAGCGCCGCCAGCGCGTGCAGCAGCAGCGGCGGCAGCGTCCGCTTCTTGGCCGGGGTTTTCACGCCGGTTTCGGGCAGGCTCGTGCGCACGGTCATACCCGCCTCACCTTCGCCCGGCCGAACAGGCCGCTCGGCCGGAACGTCAGCACCACCACGAGGATCGCGAGCGCGGCGATCGTCACCATCTCCGGTCCCAGGTAGCCGGACACATAGGACAGTCCGATGCCGAGGACGAACCCGCCCGCGATGGTGCCCAGCGGGTTGTCGAGGCCGCCGAGCACGGCGGCGGTGAGCGCGTAGACGAAGACGCCGTCCAGCACGTTCGGGAACAGGAACGGCGGCGTGGCCAGCAATCCCGCCAGCGAGCCGACGGCCGCGGCCATCCCCCAGCCGACGGTGAGCATCAGCCCGACCCGCACGCCGAGGGTGCGCGCCACGTCCGGCGCGAACGCCGCCGCGCGCATCCGCAGGCCCAGCGGCGTGTACTTGAACACCACCAGTACGAGCGCGGCGATGGCCAGGACCACAAGCACGACGAACAGGTCGTTGGTGGAGAACCGGCCGCGGAAGTCGAAGGCGTAGGGGAACGCGAGCGGCTCGTTGGACCAGATCATGCCCGCGATCGCCTGCAGCACCAGCAGAAGCCCGAGCGTGACGATGATCGAGCTCAGCTCGGAGCGGTGCCGCAGCGGCCGGATCAGCAGCCGTTCGGTGGCGACGCCGAGCACGGTACCGGCGACGATCGCGACGGCGAACCCGAGCCAGTAGCTGCCCGACGCCTTCGTCACCGAGTACGCGAGGTACGTCGAGATCAGGGCGAGGGCGGGCTGGGCGAAGTTCACCACCCGGGTGGCCCGGTAGATGATGACCAGCGCGAGCCCGAGCGCCGCGTACACCGCGCCGGCGGAGATCCCGCCGAGGGTCAGGTCGAAGAAGTCCTGCATACCGGACCGTTCACCTCCTGTGGGTGGGTCAGAAACCGAGGTAGGCGTGGCGGAGGCCGTCGTCGGCCAGCAGTTCCGCCGCGGTGTCGACCGCGACCACGCTGCCGAGCGCCAGGACGTACCCGTTGTCGGCGATGGACAGCGCGCTGTGCGCGTTCTGCTCGACGAGCACCACGGTGAGCCCGGTCGAGGCCCGCAGGTCGCGCAGGATGCCCATGATCCGGGCGGTGATCAGCGGCGCGAGCCCCAGCGACGGCTCGTCCAGCAGCAGCAGTTCGGGCCGGCTCATCAGGGCCCGGCCGATGGCCAGCATCTGCCGCTCGCCGCCCGAGAGCGTCGACGCGGGTTTCGCCGAACGTTCTTCCAGTGGCGGGAAAAGCTCGTACATCTCGCGCCGGGCGGCTGCGCGGTCGGCGCGGTCCCGCCGCCACAGCGCGCCCAGCCGGAGGTTCTCGTCGACGGTCAGCTCGGTGATGACGCCGCCGCCCTCGGGCAC
Source organism: Amycolatopsis nalaikhensis (assembly GCF_030264295.1). Classification (GTDB taxonomy): domain Bacteria; phylum Actinomycetota; class Actinomycetes; order Mycobacteriales; family Pseudonocardiaceae; genus Amycolatopsis; species Amycolatopsis nalaikhensis. Next base: position 1,148,459 of record NZ_CP127173.1, read on the forward strand.
GTGCGCGACTCCGCCGCGCGCGATGCGGTCCGGCGCGAGCCCGGTCAGTTCCCGGCCGTCCCAGGTGATCCGGCCGCCGCGGGCGGACTGCAGGCCGCTGATCGTGCGCAGCAGCGTCGTCTTCCCGGCGCCGTTCGCGCCGAGGACGGCGGTGATCCCGCCGCGCTCGACCGTCAAGCCGACGCCGTCGAGCGCGCGGACGGCGCCGTAGGCCACGGAAAGCTCTTCGATCTCAAGCACCGGGCGCCTCCTCGGCGGGGTCGCCGAGGTAGGCCTCGGCCACGCGGGGGTCGGCCTGGATCTCGGCCGGGGACCCGGTCGCGATCACCTCGCCGAAGTTCAGCACCACCACGCGGTCGCAGACCTGCATGACCAGGTCCATGTGGTGTTCGACGAGCACGACCGCCATGTGCCGCCGCAGCGACAGGATCAACGTCGAGAAGCTCGACGAGCTCGGCCGACGAGAGCCCGCTCGCGGGTTCGTCGAGCAGCAGCAGATCGGGTTCCGCCACCAGTGCCCTGGCCAGTGCGACGCGTTTGCGGACGCCATAAGGCAGGACGCCGGGCAGCCGGTCGGCGAGGTCGGCGATGCCGAGCTTCTCCCAGCGTCGCGCGGGCCCGCTCGGTCAGGTCGGCTTCGTCGCGGGCCGCGCGCCCGGCACCGACCAGGGCCGGGACGGCGCCGGTGCGGGCGTGCCGGCCCGCCCCGGCGAGCACGTTCTCCAGCACGGTCAACCCGGCGAACAGGCCGAGCCCCTGCAGGGTGCGGACGATCCCGAGCCGGGCGAGGTGTTCGGGGCGGTGGCGCACGAGCGGCTCGCCGCGCCACAGCACCCGGCCGGACTGGGGCCGCACGAACCCGCAGATGGCGTTGAACAGCGTCGTCTTGCCCGCGCCGTTGGGCCCGATGACCCCGACGACGGTGCCGTCGCCGACGCTCAGCCGGACGTCGTGCAGCGCGGTGAGGCCGCCGAAGCGCACGGTGAGGCCGTCGACCACGAGCAGGTCCTCACCAAGAAGCGTCATCGTTGACTCCTCCGCGTCTCACCATGTGGACCGGCACGTACCGCGCGGTCGGTATGAAGAGGGTGGGGTGCGGCGCCGGTCGTGTCAAGGTGCGAACCGGAGATACCGGAAAACGGCGAAGGGCGGGTGCGCTCGTTCGCGCACCCGCCCTTCGCCGCGGCTCGTCGCCCGCGTCAGCCGGTACTGGCCTGCGGGGCGATCATCGACGAAGCGTCGATTTTGGTCTGGACGACTCCCAGCTGCTGCAACAGGTCCGGCACCCGCTGGATGCGGCGGGCGTCCAGAGTGGACCCGAACGCCGGCATCACCATCAGGCTCGCGATGTCCTGGTCGACCCGGGCGTTGCGGACGACGAGCGGCTCGATCCGGGCGCGGTCCACCGCGGCGCGCGTCGCGTTGAGCATCGCCCGCTGGAACGCGCGCATCGTCTTCGGGTGGTCCTGCACCCACTTCGCGGTGGCGCCGTAGCCGGTGAGCGGGAAGGCCTGGGTGCTGCCGCTGGCGGCGTCGATCACCGGGTACGCGCCGGCGATCTTGGCGGACTGGGTGAGGAACGGTTCGGGCTGGTAGGCCGCGTCGACCCGGCCCTGCGCGAGCGCCGTACCCATCTCCGGCAGCGGCATCGGGACCCACTCGACCTTCTCGGTGTCGATGCCGTGGTCGCGCATCACCGACCGGGTCAGCACGTCGGAGGCGGCGTTCTTCGAGCTGATCGCGATCCGCTTGCCGCCGAGGTCCTTGACGGTCTTCACCGGCGAGTTCGGCACGGTGACGACCTCGTTGCTGCGCGGGCTCGCCGAAGTGGCGTCGGCGATCAGCTTCAGGTCCGCGGAACCACTGCTCTTCGCCAGGAAGAACAGCGTGTAGGTGGACAGCGCGATGTCGTCCTTGCCGCTGGTCATCCGGGTGAGGGTGTCCTGGCCGCTGGCGCCGACGTCGGTCTGCACCTCGAGGCCCTCGGCCTTGAAGTACCCGCCCTCCTGGGCCAGCCAGAGGGTGGCGAGGTCGACGGTGGTCAGGATGGCCACCCGGATCGACGCCTTCTCCACTCCCCCACCGCCCGAGGACCCGCTCGGCTGGCTGCAACCGCTCAGCACGGCCGCGGCGAGGGCGAGCGCGGCCCACCGGCGCCTCGGGGCGCGTCCGATCATGCCACTCCTCGGAAAAGAATCTTGGAAACCCGGAAACCGGCCCGTCGAGCCGCGGTTCGCCGGACTGTAGATGACGATTTCCGGGTCCGCAAACACGTTCTCCGGCCACCACGAAGGGCGGGTCAGCAGAAACAAACCAACTCCCGGGGTGATCGCATCACAGCAGGTCGCGGCCGTACGCCGGCTACTCACCCATTCTTTCAGCGGCAACCGCCGGACGGAATTTCACTCCGGTTCTTTCCTCGAAAATCGGAATTCGATTTTGGTTTCGAATCGCGGTCGCGGCTTGACCTGCGACGACCACCCGGCGGGGCCGAACGGACGAAGGCCGGACGAGCCGATCGGAGCAGTCGGCACGACCCGGTTCGGCCAGTGCGGCGGCGCATTCCGTCGGCCGCGGCCGACGCCGCCGCAGGGCGGCGGACGCCGGAAAGTTTCACCCGGCTTCCCGCCCCGGTCGCCGTTGCCCGTCCACTTCGGACAGTCGCGGCGGCGGACCAGGCGCTCCCTTAGGCGGTTGCCCGGCGGAACTCCAGGACACACCGGTCGGCGGCCAGGTCGACGACGGCGTCGAGGACCAGGCCGTGTGGTTCGGCCAGCGCGCGGAACTCCTCGACCCGGCGTTCACGGCCGCCGAAGATGACGAGCATGGCCAGGTCGATCGCGGTGCTCGCCCGCCGCCCGCCGACCGGTTCGACGACGAGGATCCGGCCGTCCGGCGGCGCGGCTTCGACGCAGCGGGCCAGGATGCGGTGAGCGTGCTCGTCGTCCCAGTCGTGCAGGATGTCGCTCAGCAGGTAGGCGTCCGCGCCCGGCGGCAGCGGGTCGAAGAAGCTGCCCGCGATCGTTTCGACGCGGTCACCGAGCCCGGGCGGCGGCGCCAGGTCGACGAGCGTGCCCCGCGTCCCCGGACAGGCGGCGAGGATCGCGGTCAGGAGCGTCCCGGTGCCCCCGCCGACGTCGACGACGGTGGCGAACCGGCCCCAGTCGTACCCGGCGACGATCCCCGGGATCTGGTCGCGGAACCGGAGGTCCATCTGCTTGTCGAAGGACGCGCGCAGGGTCGGGTGCGCGGCGAGGTCGGCCCAGAAGTCCTGCCCGTACCGGCGCCGGTAACCGCTTTCTCCGGTGGTGATGCTGTGCAGCAGCTCGACGAACGCCAGTTCGGCGCGGCCACCGGCGGTGTCCAGGCGCAGGAGGACCGTCGCCAGGCTCTCGCCGCAGAGTTCTCGGCCGCGGTCGGCGGTCCGGTAGCCGTCCCCGGTCGGTTCGAAGAAACCGAGGCTGGTGAGGTGGGCGAGGAGAAGTTCGAGCGGAACCGCGGCGACGTCGAGTTCGGCGGCCAGCTCCTCGGCGGTGGCCGCGCGGCCGAGGAGCCGGTCGGGCAGGCCGAGGGTCACCGCCACCCGGATCGCCATCGGTGTCGCCAGCCCGGCCAGGTCCAGGATTTCGTGCCCCATGGCTCGATCCTGTCAGCCGCAGCGCACGAAGTCCCGCCCAAGCGCCCCAAGGCGGCCTTGGTTGCGTCTCACGCACCGAAGGCCGCCTTGGGTGCGTCTGACGCACCGAAGGCCACATTGGGGCGCTCGGGACCGGACCGACCGCCGCCGCGTGCTCCACAAAGGACCTTCCGGTGCGTAGCCGTCCGGTCACCTGCGGCAAAGGGAAGCGGATTGGAAGCCGGGTCGGGCAGGATCAGCCCGCACACGCAAGGAAAGAGGAGTCGAAACATGAGAGCCGGGGCAATCAAGGCCGTCATCGGCACGGCGTTCCTGGGGGTCGTCGTCCTCGCACCCGCCGCGCAGGCGGCCGACCTCGAGTACCACCCCTCCGTCGTCACCATCGGCGGCGGGCCCTACATCGGCGACTCGGCCACGTCCGCGCCCGCCGCCGGGGCACCCGCCAGCGCGGAGATCAGGTAACCCGCCCGCAGGACGGCGTCGCGCAGCAGCGCGGCGCTGTCCCGCGCCCGCGCCGGGGTGAGCACGAACCCGGCGTTCGTGTGGTCGCCCCAGCCGGTCATCACGTGCGGCTCGCCGAAGCCGCGGATCGGGCACGGCAGCGGCGGCGCCACCGGCACGTGCCCGTCGCTGACCAGCAGGCTCACGTCCGCGCGGTCCGCCTGGACCGGCACCGACCGCGCGGCCCGGTCGGGCGGGGCCTGGTGCGCCACGACGAGTGCCCGCGGGACCCCCAGTCCCGCGGCCACCCGCCGCTGCGCGAGCCGGTAGGCCACCAGCGCGCCGAGCCCCGCGCCGAACAGCACGTACGGCCGGGTCAGCACCCCCGCGAGCTCCGCGGCCAGCGACTCGACGAGCAGCCACATGTCCCGGTACGGGTGCTCGTGCCGCCGCTCCCCCCGGCCCGGCAGCTCGACCACGTGCACCGCGATCCGCGGATCGCGCCAGGCCCGGTACCGGCCCGCCGCCTCCCCGGCGTCCGGGAAGCAGACGAACAACATGCGCTCGGCGTCGTCGGTGTCCACCCGTGGCCGTCCTTCCCTCTCGCCCGCCATTAGGCTCGCCCGGAGCACTTCCGTTCCGCTTCGGTCCGCCTTCTGGGGGCAACACGTGCGCTACCGCCTGCTCGGGCCGGTCACGGTCCTCGGCGACACGGGCGCGGTCCGGCCAGGTGGCCAGAAGCAGACGTCCGTGCTGGCCGCGCTGCTGCTCAACGCGAACCGGGTGGTCGCCGAAGACCGGCTGATCGACCTGACCTGGGGCGAAGACGCGCCGCCGAGCGTCCGCGGGCGGCTGCAGGTGCACATCTCCGAACTGCGGAAGCTGCTCGGCCGCGACGTCATCGTCCGGCGCGCGCCCGGCTACCTGATCGAGGTGGCTCCCGGTGACCGGGACCTCGACGTCTTCGCCGACGAAGTCGCCAAGGCCAGAGCCACCTCCGGGCCGGAAGCCGTCGCGCACCTGCGGGCCGCGCTGGCGCTCTGGGAAGGCACGCCGCTGGGCGGGGTCAGCGAAGCGCTCGCCGAGCACGAGGGCCCAGCGCTGGCCGAACGTCGGCTCGTCGTGCTGGAGGAGCTGTACGAGCAGGAGCTGGCGTCCGGGCGGCACGGCGACGTCGTCGGCGAGCTGCGGCGGCTCGTCGACGAACACCCGTTCCGCGAACGGCTGCGCGGCGCGCTGATGCTCGCCCTGCACCGCTGCGGCCGCACCCCGGAAGCCCTCGAGACGTACACCCGGGCGCACGACCTGCTGGTCGACGAGCTCGGCATCGAACCCGGCCAGGCCCTGCAGGACCTGCGGCTGCGGATCCTGCGCGGCGAGGGGGAACCGGCGCCGGCGCCCGTCGCGCCGCGGCCCGCCGAACTGCCGCTCGACGTCCGGGGGTTCGCCGGCCGCGCCCCGGAGCTGGCCGCGCTCGACGAACCCGGCGACGTCTGGGTGATCACCGGCACCGCGGGTGTCGGCAAGACCGCGCTCGCCGTGCACTGGGCCCACACCGCGCGGGCCCGCTACCCCGACGGCCAGCTGTACGTGAACCTGCGCGGCTTCGACGCCGACGACGAGCCGCTCACCCCCGCCGCCGCGCTCGCCCAGCTGCTGCGCACCCTCGGCGTCGACCTGCGCGACGTGCCGCCGGGCCTCGACGACCAGAGCAAGCTCTACCGCTCGCTGCTGGCCGACCGCGAGGCGCTGGTCGTGCTCGACAACGCCCGCGACACGGCGCAGGTGCTGCCGCTGCTGCCGTCGTCGGGCCGGGTGCTGGTGACCAGCCGCCACCGGCTCGACGAGCTCGTCGCCCGCACCGGCGCGCGCTCGCTCGGGCTGGGCCAGCTCCGCGAGGACGATTCACGAGCGCTGCTGACCGCGTTGCTCGGCGAGCGGACCACCGCCGAACCCGACGCGGCCGACGAGCTGGCCCGGCTCTGCGGGCACCACCCGCTGGCCCTGCGGATCGCCGCGGCGAACACCGGGGTCGCCAGCATCGGCGAGCTCGTCGACGAGCTGCGCGGCGACCCGCTGGCCCAGCTCGGCTTCGACGGCGCGGAGGAAAGTGCCGTCGCGAAGGCGTTCTCGGTCTCCTACCAGGCCTTGCCGCCGGAGCTGCGGCACGCGTTCCGGCTGCTCGCGCTGGTGCCCGGCGCCGACTTCACGCCGATGGCCGCCGCCGCACTGCTCGACGTGCCGCCGCCGGAGGCGACCCGGCGGCTGCGCGGCCTGGCCGCGGCGAACCTGCTGGAGGCGCACGCGCCCCGCCGCTACCGGTTCCACGACCTCGCCCGCCGCTACGCCGAGCGGTGCGTCCGCGCCGACGAGGACGAAGCCGCCCGCGAGCGGGCCTGGGAACGGCTGTTCACCGGTTACTGCGCGGCCGCGGACGCCGCCGTCGCGCTGCTGGGCGCGCGGATCGTGACGCTGCCCCGCGAAGACGCGCCGACGGCGCCGAGCCCGATCGCCTTCAGCGACGCCGCCGAAGCCGTCGCCTGGCTGGACGTCGAGGTGCCGAACCTGGCGGCCGCGCTACGGCAGGCCGCGACCCGCGGGCCGTACCCGGGCGCGTGGTACCTCGCCGACGCGCTGCGGCGGTTCTTCCACGACCACGGGCGCCGCGCGGAGTGGCTGGAGCTGGCCCCGATCGTGCTGGAGGCGGCGCGGGACCACGGCGCGCAGCCCGCGGAGGCACTGGTCCACCTGTCGATCGGCGGGGCGTACTTCCGCGAAGGCCAGCACGAGGCGGGCATCCGGCACTCGGAGAAGGCGGTGCTCGCCAGCCGGGCGTGCGGGTGGCGCGAGTGCGAGGCGACGGCCGTCGCGAACCTCGGCGCGATGCTGGAGTGGACCGGGCGGCTGTCGGAGGCCGTCGAGCACAGCCGTCGCGCGATCCAGCTGTTCCGCGAGCTGGCCAACCGGTCGGGCGAGGCGCTCGCGCTGAACTCGCTGAGCTGCCACTACCGGCAGCTGGGGCGGCTGGAGCAGGCCGAGGACTGCCTGTACGAGGCGGTGGCGTTGTGCCGCAAGGAAAAGCTCGTGTTCTGGGAGGCGGCGAACCTCGCTGACCTCGGCGGGGTGCTGCTGGCGACGGGACGCCTCGACGAGGCGGCCGAAGCCGTCGACCAGGCGCGGCGGGAGTTCCGCGAGCTGGGCTCGAGCTTCGGCGAGGCGACGGCGTTGAACGTGCTGAGCGCGTTGCACACGGCCCGCGGCGACCACGGCCCGGCGGCCCGCACGGCGGAGGAAGCCTTGGACCTGGTCCGCCGGGACGGCGACCGCCAGGTGGAGGCGGCGGCGTTGATCGTCCTCGGCCGGGCGGCGGAGGCGGGTGGCGACCTGGCCGTGGCGGAGCGCGTCCTGCGGGAGGCGCGGGAGCTGGCGGCGGAGTCGGGGCTGCGCGGTCAGCTGGCCGAGGCGTCGGCGACGCTGGCGGGAGTGCTGGCGGTGAGCGGCCGCGTCACGGAGGCGGGCGAGCACGCGCGGGCGGCGTTGGACGCGGCCCGCGCGGGCGGCTTCCGGCTGCTGGAGGCGCAGGCGCTGCTGGGCTTGGCCGCGGTGGAGGCGGCGGCGGGCCGGTCGACGCTGGCCACGGGGACGGCCCGCGAGTCGAAGGCGCTGTACACGGCGGTCGGGCACGTCACGGGGACGGCGCTCGCGGACCGGTTTCTCGAGGAGCTGGCCACCCGCGCGACGGGCTGACCCGGCCCCGCCCCCGATCGCCGAGCCGGGCGCGGGTGTTACCTCTCCCCGTGCGGCGCGACATACTTGAGCCATGCCTCGTCCCAAGCACGTCCCCGCGAGCGATCTCCGCCTCCCGGACGCACTCGAGCCGGGGCGGCCGAAAGGCGACCAGCTCCGCGAGATCCTCGAAAGCGTCGCGACGGAGGCCGGCCCCGGCAGGCTGATGCCGTCGGAGCGGTTCCTCGCCGAGCACTTCCAGGTCGCCCGCGGCACGGTCCGCCAGGAGATCAATCGCCTGGTCGCCGACGGCGTCCTCTACCGCCAGCACGGCACGGCGACGTTCACCGCCCAGCGCCAGGCCGCGCACATCGACATGCTGACCTCGTTCACCGAGGACATGCAGGCCCGCGGCGTCGTCCCCAAGACGAAGGTGCTGCACGCGGAGGTGGAGAGCGCGGGCCCCCGCATCGCGGGACGGCTGAACGTCCCGCCGGGGGCGAAGGTGTTCCGGCTGGAGCGGCTGCGCTACGTCGAGGACGAGCCGTTCGCCGTCGAACGCACCAACCTGTCGGTCGACCGGTTCCCGGACATCGAGCTCTTCGACTGGGAGACGCAGTCCCTGCACCGCACGCTGGAGGAGCGCTGGGGCGTCCACGCGGAGTGGAACGACACGGCGATCTCGGCGGTGCTCCCCACCAGCCAGGACGCCGACCTGCTCGGCATCGAGCCGACCCAGCCGTGCCTGATCATCGAGGGCACGCTGCACGACCAGAGCGGCGGGGTGATCGAAGCGGGCCGGTCGCTGTACCGCGCGGACCGCTACACGGTCTTCACGCAGGCGAGGCGCAACCCGGCAACCTGAGGGGCCCGACGCGCGTGCTCGTGAGTGTTCAGGGCGGTTCTAACCGCCCTGAACACTCACGACCGGCGGGAGGGGGCGCGGTGCCGGGCTCGTCGGCGGTGCTGGCGGCCTGGTCAGCCCGCCGACCCCGAGCGAAGGGACCGCGGCCTCGCCCTGCCCCACGCCCGCGGCGGCCGCCGGTCGACGACGTGGTGCCGCCCGAGGCCAAGGTGCACCGGTGGCTGGCGCTGGCCGCCATCCTGCTCGCCGGCGCCTGCCTGTCCGTGTGGTCCGCCCACCAGGAGCGGCTCGGCACCGGGGCCCTGATCTCGATGCTCGGCTTCGGCGCGATCGGCGTGGTGCTGTGGGCGGTCGCCTGGCGATCGACCCCGCTGCGAGGCGAGGTGAACCCGTCGCCGTCGGCGGTCTTCGTGCTGACCGGCATCGGCCTGCTCGCGTCCTGCGTGCTCGGCTTCGGCTTTCCCCTCCGCACTCCGCGGGACACCGACTGACGCGTCACCGCCGCGCGTGCGTCCGCAGCAGCTCCAGGCAGTGCGCCACCAGCACGTCCCCGGCGTCGGCCCCGAAGAGCGTCACGTACGACTCGTAAACGCCGTCGCGGTGCCCGTCGGCGTCCGGCAGGTACCCGAGGTACCCGTCGGTGTACCCGATCACCCGCGTGTGCCGGAACGGGCTGCCCCGCCGGATCCGCAGCCCCAGCGAAGCGAACAGCTCGAACGGCGTGTGCAGCCACGCCACCTCGCCCAGTGACACGACGCTGACCGGCACCCGCGCGCAGCCCGTCGGCCGGTCGCTGGCCGCCATCGCCGCGAGCATCGCGCACCCCTCGTAGCGCGTCCGGGCGATGCGGACCGCCGGGTGGTCCTCGCCGTGGCCGGCCAGCTCGCGCCGCCACTCGGCCTCGGCCGCGCCGCGCAGCGCCAGACTGTCCTCAATGGACGGTACGTCGCGGTAGGGCAGCCGCAGCTCCGACCGCGACAGCCGGACCGGGCCGATCTCCGCCGACGGCGAGGGCGACACGGCCGCCAGCGTGCGGGCGATCGACGTCGCCAGGTGGCCGCCCAGTGCCCGCACCTCGTCGTGGTCGCGGCCGCGGCGGACGAACCGGGAAGCTCGCGTCGCCCGCCGCGCCCTGCAGGAACGCCGCCACCGGTCGGCCGACCAGCGCCGCCAGCTCGCGGCGGGTCGCGCCCGGCCAGTCCGCCGACCACGCCAGGTTGTCCGGGCCGAGCACCGTCGGGTGGCTCGCGTAGTCGAACAGCAGCGCCGCCGGCGTGCCGTCGTCGCGGCGCAGCTCGAGCACGCCGAACGACGTGTCGTGCGGCCCATCCGGCCGGTACCGGTTGCCGCCCACCGCTTCGGTCGAGCCCGCGTGCCAGCGCGCCCGCACCCGGCCGCGGCCCGCGCGCAACCGCAGCGCCGCGCCGGTCACCTTCTCCGCCATGCCGCCGACGAGCCCGGCGTCGCGCCGCCCCGGCAGCCCCGGGTGCAGCTGGCCGGTCCAGCCCTCGGGCCCGGAATGCGTGTGCGACGCGCAGACGAGCACCCGCTCCGGGTCGATGCCGACCGCGGCGGCCACGGCGTCGGCGAGCGTGCGGGTCAGCCCGGCGTCGACGGCGAGCGCGTCCAGCGCCACCCACAGCACCCCTGGATCGTCCTCTGTGGACAGCCAGATCAGCGACGCCTCGAGGTCGTCGTGCGTGCCGGTCGCGACGCCGTCGCGAGCCAGGTAACCGCCGAGCGGGTGCCCCGGTCCCGGGGTGATCCGGACGTCTTGCGCGGCCAGCAGGAGCGGGGCGGTCACCAGGTGGATTCCAGGACGTCGACGACGCCGTCGCGGCCGGCGGCGCGGGCCACGCCGGCGAGCTCGGAGACGTCGTCGGTGGTGTGCAGCAGGACCTCCAGCAGCATCGGCAGGTTCAGCCCCGACACCAGTTCGATGCGCGGCCGCCCGGCGACGGCGAGCGCGCGGACGGCGTTGAACGGCGAACCGCCGTGCAGGTCGGCCAGCACGAGCAGCTCGGCGGCGTCGCCGGCCAGCGCGAGCAGCCGGACGCCGAACTCCTCCGGGCTGTCGCGCGGGCTCAGCTCGCAGACCTTCAGCCGGGACTGCGGGCCGAGGATCATCTCGGCGGCCTCCCCGACGCCGGACGGCAGACCGCCGTGCCCGGCCAGGATGATCGGGACGCTCATGGCGCTTCTCCTAACTCTTCGCCGGGGCCGACGGCGCGAACCAGCCGAGCCACCCCAGGACGACCCCGGCGACGACGACTATGCCGATCACCCAGACCGGCCGCAGCCTGGCCTTGACCGTCAGCAGGTACACCCCGGCCGTGACCAGCACCGGCAGCAGGAACGGCACGAGCTCGTCGAGCCGGTCCTGGATCGCCACCGACTGGGTCACGGCCTGCCCCTGGACCGTGGTGGTCTGCCGGTAGGTCAGCGTGGTGACGACCTTGACGATCGACGGGATGAACCCGCCGAGCACGACGAACCCGAGCACGGTCGCCCCCTGCGCGACGCGGGCGAGCGCGCCGGCGGCGAGGTGCCCGGCCAGCCGTTTCCCTTCCCGGTAGGCGAACCCGAACTGCCAGCGCCGCACGAGCGCGTACGGCACGAGCACCATCACCGCGGCGAAGGCCGGGCCGAGCCAGTTGCCCTGCAGCGCCCACGACGCGCCCATGGTGAAGACGATGCTGTTGTACAGCGCGAAGACGACGGTGTCGCCGATCCCGGCCAGCGGGCCCATCAGCGCGACCTTGGTGCTCGCGGCCGACTTCGGCGTCCCGGCCTCCTCCAGCGCGACGCTGGAGCCGAGGATCAGCGGCCCGCCGATGAGCACCGACGTGTTGAAGAACTGCAGGTGCCGCTGCAGCCCGGCGACGTAGTCGGCCTTGTCCGGGTAGAGCCGCCGCAGCACCGGCTCCATCGAGTAGGCGAACCCGAGCGCCTGCATCCGTTCGTAGTTCCAGGAGATCTGGCTCGACCAGAAGTACCGGCGGAACACCCGCCGCAGGTCCTGTTTGGTCAGCCGGGAGTCCACTGTGGATTCTTCGGCCGTCTCGGGCACGGCGAGCACGGGCTCGTCGCGCTTGAGCGTCACGAACAGCATCGCGACCGCGACGCCGACGAGCGCGATCCCCAGCACCGGCAGGTGCAGGTAGGCGAACCCGACGAACCCGATCAGCAGCAGGTACCAGTACTTCGACAGCTCCATCATGCCGAGCAGCAGCGCGAAGCCGACCGCGGGCAGCAGCGACCCGGCGAGCGTCATGCCCTGCACGAACCCGGTGGGGATGCTCGCGGTGATGTCCTTGACCAGCCCGCCGGACGCGGCCAGCGCGGCGAGGAACGTCGGGATCGCGCGCACCGCGGCCCACGGGACCAGGCTGACCCAGTGGATCCGCGCCAGGCCGCGGGCGTTGCCGTCGGCGGCGTAGCCGTCGGCGCGGTGCACCAATGCGGTGGTGACCATCTTGCCGACCGGGTCGAGCGCGGCCAGCAGGATCGCGGCGGGCAGCCCGACCCCGATCCCGATCGCGACCTGCGCGGACACGTCACCGGCGGCGCCCGCGGCCAGCGCGGTGCCGACGATCGCGCCGGTCTGGTAGTCCGGGATCGTCGCGCCGCCGTAGGTGTAGACGCCGAGCGCGGCCAGCTCCAGCGTCGCGCCGATCAGCAGACCGAGCAGCGGGTGCCCGGTGATCAGCCCGGCCACCGAACCGGCGATCAGCGGGCGCTGGGCGTAGATGAGGAACGGGCCGAGCCCGTCGTAGGTGCAGTAGATCGCCCACAGGGTCAGGGCCAGCGCGACGAGCATGCTCTTCGGTCACAGCCCTTTCCGGTCGAGCAACGGGACGAATTCGGCGGGCTTGTCCCGCGGCATCAGCTGCGTGACCAGCGGGACGCCGGCGGCGGCGAGCTTGCGGTAGGCGTCGGCCTCGTCCGCGGTGACCGCGATCGAGCGGGTGACCATGGTGTAGGCGGTGCCCGGGCGGGGCGCGACGTTGCCGACGTTCACGACCTCCGGCCGCAACCCGCCCTCGACCAGGCGAAACGCGTCCTCGGGGTGCTTCACGACGATCATGGCCTCGGTCCCCGGCGCGGCGGCGAGCGTGTCCGCCACCGTCAGGATGTCGGTGGGCAGCCCACGAGCGGCCTGCGGGAGCAGCATCCGCTGCAGGTCGTCGGCGGCGACGTCGTCGTTGCAGACGACGAGCCGGCGCACGCCGAGCAGCCGCGTCCACGCGACCGTGACCTGCCCGTGGACCAGCCGGTTGTCGATCCGGACGTGTGCCCCCATGTTTCTCCTCCCGGACGGCAGGAGAGACATACTGGTTAGTACCAGTATCTGTGTCAACACTGCCGGTGACCGGCCCCCTCGGACTTCGCGCGACCGACGGAAGGACCCCTCAGACCTTCCGTCGGCCCACGAGCGCGAAGTCTCTTTTTGTGCCCGGACCCTCCCATAAAGGTATATACCAGTATGGGCGTACGAGATCGACTGTCAAGAGCGGAAACCCGAAAATTATTCGGCCGGGCGCCCGATCGAAATTGCCTCGGTTCGCCAGGAGTTCACCCGGAGCTGTCCGTTCTTGTCAGTGACACGCCGATGACCGCCTCTTATCATTCCGAATGGTCTAGACCGCTGGCAGCTCCTCGACGGACGGCGCTCATCCCCGGATCCGACCCCACTCGGCGGGGGCCAACCGGGGGTGGCGGCGGCCCGGCTGAACATTCCGGGAGAAACCGCGCAACCTGCCGCCCGCCACCGTCGTTAACCGCTTCGTCCGTTCAGGGGAGGAATGCATGCCGGCCGTCAGATCGAACATCGTCCCGCTCCGGCACGCGCGTCCGGGCGTGGTGGCGTACGTGAAGAGCCCGGCCGAATGGTTCGTCGCCAACAGCGGGTGGATCCAGGGCCGCGACGGCGTCGCGCTGATCGACACCTGCGGCACCGAGCAGGCGACGCTGGAGCTGCTGCGCGACGTCCGCAAGTACGCGGGCGAGCAGGAGCTGCACGGTCGTCATCACGCACGCGCACGGCGAGCACCACAACGGCCTGGGCGTCGCGCTGCGCGAGGGCGGGACGGCGCTGGTCGCGCCCGGCAGCATCGACCTGGTCAAGGCGGGTCCGCAGACCTACGGCAACGTCTTCACCTACACGCGGTGGGGCGTACTGGAGCCGCCGGAGCCGGAGGCGGTCCAGCCGGTGACCGGCTGGCGGCGGCTCGACCTGGGCGACGCGGCCGTGGACGTGGTGGCGGTGCCGGGCGTCGCACACACGGCGGGCGACCTGGTGGTGCACGAGCCGCGCTCGGGCACGCTGTTCACCGGCGACCTGGTGGTCATCGGCGACACGCCGGTGGCGGTGCACGGCTCGATCCCCGGCTGGCTCGAGGCGCTCGACTGGCTCCAGGACACGTTCCGGCCGCGGACGCTGGTGCCCGGCCACGGGCCGGTGGCCAACCCGGGCCACACGGCGTTCCACGCGATGCGCGTCTACCTGGAGTGGCTGCTGGAGGTGACGGCGCGCCAGTCGGACTTCACGAAGCTGGCGCACCAGGCGTCGCTGCGCTGGCCGTCGTGGCGCAACCCGGAGCGCCACATCGGCAACCTGATGCGCGCGTACGCCGACCAGCACAGCCGCAAGCTGGACGTGGACCTGGCGATCGACGCGATCCTGGCGGCGGCGGGCGGCCGCATCGACCTGGACTACCTGCTGGACGGCGAGCCGGTCCGCCAGATTTCGTAGGGCCCGGCGCCAAGCGCCCCAATGTGGCCTTCGGTGCGTCAGACGCAACCAAGGCGGCCTTCGGTGCTCCACCCATGCCCCCACCGCCACCCTCAACGGAGGCGCTGCGCGCCGCAAAGCCGATTCAACGCAACCAAGGCCGCCTTGGGGCGCTTGGGTCCGCGCGCTCATGACCCCGCGCCGCCCAGGCTCTCCAGCAGGGTCCGCAGCGTCGCGGCCAGTTCGTCGCGCTCGCCTCGGCTCAGCGCGCTCAGGATCCGGTGCTCGGTCTCGACGTGGTCGGGCAGCGCGCGGTCGATCAGCTCACCCCCGGCGTCGGTCAGCTCCACCCGCACGCCGCGGCCGTCGGTCTCGTCCGGCGTGCGCTTGACCAGGCCGCGCGCCTCCATCTTGTCGAGGCGCTGGGTGATCGCCCCGGACGTCACCATCGCCGAGCGCATCAGCTCCGTCGGCGTGAGCCGGTACGGCGGCCCGCTGCGGCGCAGGGTCGCGAGGACGTCGAACGTCGCGCGATCGAGGCCGTGGCGGGCGAACGTCCGGCGCAGCTCGGTGTCGACCAGCGCGCTCAGCCGGGACAGCCGCCCGATCACCGCCATCGGGGAGACGTCGAGGTCGGGGCGCTCGGCGTGCCACTGCGCCAGGACACGGTCCACGTGGTCGGCCATCGGCCCAGCGTAGCCGATTGCTTAGCGGTAAGTGAGTGGGTAGCCATTTAGCTTAGCGCTGAGGTAATCTGTCTTAGTGCTAAACAAGACGCTGATCCTCACCGCGCTCGCCCCGGCCGTCTGGGGCTCCACCTACCTCGTCACGACGGAGTACCTGCCCCCGGACCGCCCGCTGCTCGCCGCGGTGATCCGGGCCCTGCCCGCCGGGCTGCTGCTCGTCGCGCTCACCCGCCGCCTGCCGAAGGGCGACTGGTGGTGGCGCTCGCTCGTGCTCGGCACGCTGAACATCGGCGCGTTCCTGGCCCTGCTGTTCGTCGCCGCCTACCGGTTGCCCGGCGGGGTCGCCGCCACCCTCGGCGCGCTGCAGCCGCTGCTCGTCGCCGGGCTGTCGACCGGCCTGCTCGGCGAACGCCTCACCGCGCGCACGCTGCTCGCCGGTGTCGCGGGCGTGGCCGGGGTCAGCCTGCTGGTCCTGCGCTCGAGCGCCCACCTGGACACCCTCGGCGTCGCCGCCGCGGCGGGCGGCGCGGTCGTGATGGCCACCGGCGTCGTGCTCAGCAAGCGCTGGGTGTCCCCGGCACCGCTGCTGGCGACGACCGGCTGGCAGCTCGTCGCGGGCGGGCTGGTGCTCGTGCCGGTCGCGCTGGCCGTCGAAGGGCCGCCGCCCGCGTCGTTGTCCGGCGCCAACCTGGCTGGCTACGCCTACCTCTCTCTGATCGGCGCCGCGCTGGCGTACGCCTTGTGGTTCCGGGGGATCCGCGCGCTGCCGGCCACGCACGTGACGTTCCTCGGGTTGCTGAGCCCGGTCGTCGCGACACTGCTGGGCTGGCTGGTGCTCGGTCAGCGGCTGACGGCGTGGCAGCTGCTCGGGGCCGCGGTCGTGCTCACCGCCGTCGTCTTCGCCCAAGGCAAGCCGTTGGGCCGGACGGGGGCTGATAAATATCAGCCTTTGACAACCGCTCACCGGCCCACGGACTCTGAAATGGTCTGAACAACTTGTGATCATCGGCCTCGACGAGGAGGCGCCCGTGCGCACGAGAAGTCCCATCCGAGCGAGACTGGGGGTGCTGGCCGCGGCGGCCGCCGTCGCGCTCGCCACCGCACCCGCCGCCGAAGCGGTCCCCGCGACGATCCCGTTGAAGATCACCAACAACTCCGGCCGCGCCGACCAGGTCTACCTCTACGACCTCGGCACGAACCTGGCGACCGGCCAGCAGGGCTGGGCGGACGCGAACGGCACGTTCCACGCCTGGCCGGCGGGCTCGGTCCCGCCGATCCCGGCACCCGACGCGTCGATCCCGGGCCCGGCGAACGGCCAGTCGATCACCATCCGGATCCCGAAGTTCTCCGGCCGGATCTACTTCTCCTACGGGCAGAAGCTGGTGTTCAAACTCGCGACGGGCGGCCTGGTGCAGCCGGCGATCCAGAACCCATCGGACCCGAACGTCAACATCCTCTTCAACTGGTCCGAGTACACGCTCAACGACGGCGGCCTCTGGATCAACAGCACCCAGGTGGACATGTTCTCGGCACCGTACGCGGTGGGCGTGCAACCGGTGGGCGGCACGACGAAGTCGACGGGACACCTGAAAGCGGGCGGCTACAACGGTTTCCTGAACGCGTTGCGCGGCCAGCCGGGCGGCTGGGCCAACCTGATCCGCACCCGGTCGGACGGCACGGTGCTGCGCGCGCTCGCCCCGAGCCACGGCATCGAAATGGGCGCGCTGCCCGCGAACGTGCTGCAGGACTACATCGACCGGGTGTGGTCGAAGTACAGCTCGTCGACGCTGACGGTGACCCCGGTGGCGGACCAGCCGGGCGTCAAGTACTACGGCCGGGTGTCGGGCAACGTCATGAACTTCACGAACACGTCCGGCGGGTTCGTGACGGCGTTCCAGAAACCGGATTCCGACAGCGTTTTCGGCTGCTACAAGAACCTCGACGCCCCCAACGACGTCCGCGGCCAGATTTCCCGGACGCTGTGCGCGGGCTTCAACCGTTCGACGTTGCTGACGAACGCGAACCAGCCGGACACGAGTTCGGCGGGCTTCTACCTCGACGCGGTGACGAACCACTACGCCCGCAAGATCCACGCGCAGATGGCGGACGGAAAGGCGTACGCGTTCGCGTTCGACGACGTGGGCCACTACGAGTCGCTGGTGAACGACGCAAACCCGGCGACGGCTTACCTCACGCTGGACCCGTTCAACTAGCGCGAGGACGACGGCCGATCCCGGCGCCGCTGGCGGGGCGCCGGGATCGGCCGTTCGCGCGCGCCGGAACATCCGCCCGGCCATCACCGCGGCCGACCGGAAGTCCGAGACCGGCTGAGCGCACAGCCGCCGCGCGGGACGTCTGGTGACTTCGACTAGAGCCGCGCGACGTCCGGCGCCACCGGCGTGTCCCCGAGCAGCGCGCTCCCGGGCACCTCGGTGCGCGCCGGAACGGGCACGGCCTTCCCCACCTTCACGAACACCGCCGGCTGCGCACACCCGGCAAGGTCCAGCACCAGCAACGGCACGACGAGCAGCACTTTCCGGATCCACATGATCGGCTCACCCCGGTTCCTCTCCACACACTCCCAACCGGCACACGGCCGCCACCACCACCGGGTTCAGGTGTATTTCCCCGCCGGGAACCGGATCTGCTGGACGGGGAAAGGAGTCCCCCGATGGCGTACAGGTCCGAAGGGTCGCTCTTGGCTAGGCTGAGTGGGTCAACCGGAGGTGATGTGGACACCACGGCCCTGCTCGAGGCGGCCGCGCGGGGGGACCAGGCTGCCTGGGACGCCCTTGTCGACCGGTATGCCAGCCTGCTCTGGTCGATCGCCCGCGCGCACCGGCTCGCCGATGCCGATGCCGCCGATGTCGTCCAGACGACCTGGCTGAAGCTGGTCGAGAACCTGGGCCGGATCAAGGATCCCGAGCGGTTGCCCGGCTGGCTGGCCACCACCGCCCGGCACGAGTGCCTCCGCCAGATCCGCCGCGCCGACCGGGAACGGCCGACCGACGACGCCGACTGGCGGGTCGATCCCGCGCCCGGCGAAGCCGTCGACGCCGCCCTGCTGCTCGACGAGCGCAACGCGGCACTGTGGCGCGCTCTGGAGACGTTGTCCGACCAGTGCCGACGCCTGCTGCGGGTGCTCATGGCCACTCCCCCGCCGTCGTACGCCGAGGTCGCCGACGCCCTCGACATGCCGATCGGCAGCATCGGCCCGACCCGGCAGCGCTGCCTGGGCCGGTTGCGGGAACGGGCGGGCCAGGCCGGGCTCGGGACGGAGGACGGGACGTGACCGACGAAGAGCTGCTCGACCAGCTGCGCGCGGCCGCCGCGCAGGCCGACCCCGTGCCGGACCTCGTGCTGCGGCAGGCGCGGGCCGCCCTCTCCACCCGCGAGCTCGACGCCGAACTCGCCGAGCTCGCGTTCGACACCGACCTCGCCGAGGCTGGCGCCGTCCGCGCCGCGGGGGACGAGGTCCGCCTGCTGTCGTTCGAGTCGCCGCGGGTGTCCGTCGAACTGCAAGTGGAGTACACCGACGGCCGGGTCGTATTGCGCGGCCTCGTCACCGGCGCCACCGGCGACGCCGTCATCGAGGTCTCGGGCGAGCACCACACCAGGCCGATCGACGACGACGGCTGGTTCACCGCCACCGGACTCCCCCGCGGCGCCACCCGCGTCCGGCTGACCACCCCCGACGGCACCGTGGTCACCACCGGCTGGGCGGGTCTCTGACCCCACGCCTTCGGTCATCATGGAGACATGCGGATCACGGCCTGGTGGCGCGGCATCAGTCCCCGGCGTCGCCTGCTGGTGGGCGGGGTCGCGGCCGTCGCCGTGGTCGTGCTCGCCGCGGCCCTGATCGCCGGCTCCGGCAGCGACGCCGCGCCGCGGGACGGCGTCCCCGACCAGGCGCGGCCCGGGCCGGTGCTGCTCGTCCCCGGCTACGGCGGTGGCCAGGGCGCACTCGACGAGCTCGCCGCGCGGATCCGGCAAGCGACCGGCCGCGCGACCGAGGTGCTCACCCTGGCCGGGGACGGCACCGGTGACCTCCTCGAACAGGCTGGCGTCCTGGCCGACGCCGTCGAGCGCGCGTACGCGGGCGGAGCGCCTTCGGTCGACGTCGTCGGCTACTCGGCGGGCGGGGTCGTGGCGCGGCTGTGGGTCAGCCGCGACGGCGGTGAGCACCAGGCCCGCCGGGTCGTCACGCTCGGCGCGCCGATGCACGGCACCGGCCTCGCCACGGCGGGCGGCGCGCTGGTTCCGGGCGCCTGCCCCACGGCGTGCGTCCAGCTGGCCCCCGGGAGCACGCTCATGCGGGAGCTCGCCAAGGAGCCGATCCCGTCGACCCTGCCGTGGCTGTCGATCTGGACCGAACGGGACGAGACGGTCACCCCGCCCGAGTCGGCCCGGCTCGACGGCGCCGTCAACGTCTCGCTGCAGCAGGTCTGCCCCGGCAACCAGGCCGCGCACGGTGACCTGCCCACCGACCCCGCCGTCACCGAGCTGGTCCTCCAGGCCCTCGGCACCCGGCCGCTGGAAGCACCGACCGACTGCGTCAGCTCGTGACGTCCTTCGTCGCGAAGTTCGCCCACGCCGCCCCGAAGAACACCACGATGTAGCCCGCCTGCAGAAGCAGCCCGTGGTCGATGTTGCGCCACAGCACCGGGTCGCGGAAGAAGTCGATCCACGACAGCCAGTAGTGCGTCGGCAGGTACGGCTTCACGGAAGCGGCCGCGTCCAGGGTTTCCAGCACCGAGCTGGTGATCAGCACGGCCAGCCCGCCCAGCGCGGCCCCCAGCGCCGAGTCGGTCACCGTCGAGAGGAACACCGTGATCGCGGCGAACCCGAGCATCGAAATCACGATGTACGAGACGGCGCCGAGCAGCCGCAGGCCGAGCGCCGACGAGCTGAGCGACTGCCCCGACAACGACGTCACGCCGGTCGGCTGCCCGCCCGGTCCGGCGACGCCCGGGTTGCCGCCGGTGCCGAACAGGATCACGCCCAGCACCAAGGACGTCAGCACGACGATGACGATCGCCGCGGTCACGTACACCGCCAGCGCCACCAGCTTCGCGCCCAGCAACCGGGTCCGGCCGACCGGGCGCACCAGCAGGTACCGCAGGGTGCCGCCGGACGCCTCCCCGGCGATCGAGTCGCCCGCGACGACGGCGACCGCGATCGGCAGGAACAGCGGCAGCACCAGCGCGAGCGCGGCGGCCGGGAACAACGCGCCGTCGCTCACCACCGCCGACAGGAACGCGCCGCCCTGGCCCGGCGGCGGCGCGAAGTCCGCCGTCGCCAGGAAGACGCCGACGATCGCGGGCAACAGGCACAGCAGCAGCACGCTGACCCACACGCGCGGGCGCAGCACCAGCTTCCGCAGTTCGACGCCGATCATCCGGCCGCCCCGAACCGGTCCGAACCCGGCCCCGTCACGTCGAGCACGACCTGCTCCAGCGTCCGCTGCTCGGCGTGGATCGACGTCACCCGCACCCCCGCCTCGACGAGCAGTGCGTTCAGCGCCGCCGGGTCCGCGTGCCGGATGACCAGGCGGTCGCCGTCGCGGGCTTCGAGCTGGCCGTCGAGCACCGCGGCCGCCGCGGCGGCGTCCGGCGTGCCGACCAGGACGCGGCCGGTCGCCGCCCGCAGCGTCGCCAGGTCCTCCTCCAGCACGAGCCGCCCGCGGTCGACGACGCCGACGCGCGTGCACAGCTGCTCGACTTCGGCCAGCAGGTGGCTGGACAGGAACACCGTGGTGCCGCCCGCGTTCAGCTCGACCAGCAGCTCGCGGATCTCCTTGATGCCCTGCGGGTCGAGGCCGTTGGTCGGCTCGTCGAGGATCAGCAGCCGGGGCCGCCGCAGCAGGGCCGCGGCCAGCCCGAGCCGCTGCCGCATGCCGAGCGAGTACGCCTTCACCGGCCGCTGGTCGACCCCGCCGAGCCCGACCTGCTCGAGGACGTCGTCGATGCGACGGCGTCGCGTCCGCCGCGGGCCGCCGCGCCCGGCCGCGTCGAGCAGCGCCAGGTTCCGCCGCCCGGACAGGTGCGGGTACGCGGCCGGGCCTTCGACGAGCGCGCCGACGTCCGGCAGCACCTCGGCGACGCGCTTCGGCACCGGCTTCCCGAGCACCTCGATCTCCCCGCTCGTCGCGTAGACCAGGCCGAGCAGCATCCGGACGAGCGTGGTCTTGCCGGAGCCGTTCGGGCCGAGGAAGCCGTAGCGGTCGCCTTCGCGGACTTCGAGGTCGACCGCGTCGACGGCGACGGTGCGGCCGTAGCGTTTGGTCAGCGCGTGCGTGGCGATCATCGGCCGCTCCGGCGCAGCCGGGACAGCTCGTCCGCGACCGCCTTCAGCACGTCCGGCGTCACCGTCCCGGCCAGCAGGTACGAGCGGCGGGAGACGGCCGAGCGCGCGATCCCCAGCGACAGCGGCGTGATCGACAGCTGCACGACCGTCCCGGCGGCCAGCTTCACCTGCACCGCCCCGGCTTTCCCGGCGGCGTCGCTCGCCGCGTTGGCGACCGCGCGCGGCACGACGACCACCACGAAGGACGCGAGCCCGCGGCCGTAGAGCGCGGCGCCCTGGATCCCGCCGAAGTTCGACGAGATGACCGGCCGCCCCGCCAGCGACGACGGCAGCGGGAGCTGGCTGAACGCGCCGAGCGCGTCCGAGACGTCCGGCGCGCTCGCCACGGTGAACCCGGACCCGAGGGCGGGCCGCGGCGCTTCGACGACCGGTGCCGTCTGCTCCAGCTGCTTGAACTCGGTGACCAGGATCGGGGCCGCCTGCCCGCGCGCGGTCACCTCGACGCGCACCGCGACGCCGGTCGCCGGGTCCGCCCAGAGGTCGACGCGCCCGATCGTCGTGTCCGGGTCGGCCGGGACGAGCCGCAGCCCGGACGCGGCGACACCGGCGACGTTCCGCGCGGGCAGCACGCTCACCGGGTCGTTCTTCGCGGCCTGGAGGATCCGCCGCGCGAGCTCGGGCGGCAGTAGGTCCCCGGCCCGCGGCAGCCGGACGGCGGGCTCGCCGATCAGCTCCGTCAGGGTGTTGTCGCCGTAGTCCCACGTGTATTCGCCGTCGGGCAGCCGGTAGACGTCGTGCTCGCCCGCGGTGCCGAGGATGTCGACGCGGTAGCGGTCGGGCCCGGCGTACCACGCGCGCATCGGCGTCCGCATCGAGAAGAGCGCGGTGACCGGGGCGAGGTTCGGCAGCTCCGGCAGGGCGAGCGACCCGGCGCTTTCGGCGTAGCCCTGGTACGGCCGTCCGGCGGAGTCCAGCACCAGCGCGCGCAACCGGGCGGCGTCGATCGATTCGCCGGCCGGGGCGAGCGCGGAGACGAGCGAGGGCACGGAAACCAGCACCGCGGCGACGGCCGCGACGACCGACCATCGGCGCCGCTTTTCGCGCCGCACCGGCGAGGGTGTCATCCGGCATCACCTCTTCCGTCCTTTGTACGCCATGCCCCGGGCCCCGGCGCTAGGGTCGAAGGGTGACGACGCCCGTTCATGCAGCCGTCCTGAGCTAGTCGGCTCAGGTCTTCCCGCACGCCCGCGTCTCCCGCGGGTTCTTCGTCGCGCTCGCTGCAAGAACGGAAACCCCTTTCTCGTGCCTCACCTCGTGCTGCCCGGCGAACCCGATCGCCTGCTCTTCAGCCCACCTTCGCGCCACGCGGTCGCCGCCGACGACCGCCTGTCCGCCGACGCCGCCTTGCGCACCGCGGCCTCCGGCGTCGCCCTGCTCTGGCACGGCGACTACCCGGCCGTGCGGCGGCTCCTGACCGCCATGTCCCGGCGGATTCCCGGCCCGCCGCCGGACGACTACCCGCGCTACCGGGCGGACCGCGCCCGCCGCGCCCGGCTGCTTTCGCTGCTGTACGTGCCACTCGACCCGGGTCACGTCCTCCCGCTGCGGCGGGCCCCGGACGTCCGGGACGCGTGCACCGACGTCTACGGCCCGTTGGAAGTCCCCGCCGCGGTTCCGCTGCGGGAGCTGCTCGGCGTCCTCGGCGCGGCCGAGTGGCGCCGCACCGGCATCGCCGTCGCGGCGCTCGGCGCGCGGATCCACCCGCACTACGGCGTTTTCGCCCCGGTGCGGCAGGAGTACGTCGACCTGGTGGCGGAAACGCCGTTGCCCAGCCGGGATCTCGCCTTCGACATCGGCACCGGCACCGGCGTGCTCGCCGCCGTCCTCGCCCGCCGCGGCGTGCGGCACGTGGTCGCGACCGACACCGACCCCCGCGCCGTCGCGTGCGCGACCGAAAACCTGGCCCGGCTGGGGTTCGCCACGTGCACCGAGGTGCTGCGGACAGACCTGTACCCGCCCGGCCGGGCGCCGCTGGTGGTCGGCAACCCGCCGTGGCTGCCGGGCCGCCCGCGCACCCCGCTCGACCACGCGGTGTACGACCCGGGCAGCCGGATGCTGCGCGGCTTCCTCGACCGCGCGCGCAAGCACCTCACGCCCGGCGGCGAGGCGTGGCTGGTGCTGTCGGACCTCGCCGAGCACCTCGGCCTGCGCACCCGCGAGGAGCTGCTCGCCTGGATCGACGCGGCGGGCCTGCGGGTCATCGGCCGCGTCGACACCGCGCCCCGGCACCCCCGCGCGCTCGACCCGGCGGACCCGCTGCACCGGGCCAGGGCCGTCGAGGTGACGTCGCTCTGGCGGCTCAGTCCATAGTGGACACGAGGCCCGCGACCGCCTCCACGGCCTCCCGCGTCTCGCGGACGTTGTGGGCGCGGAAGACCGCGGCCCCGGCGTGCGCGGCGATCGCCGTGGCGGCCAGGGTGCCCGCCAGGCGGTCGTGGGCCTCGACGTCGAGGGTCTCGCCGATGAGGTCCTTGTTCGACAGCGCGACCAGCACCGGCCAGCCGGTCGCGACCAGCCGGTCGAAGTGCCGGAGCAGTTCGAGGCCGTGCCGGGTGCTCTTGCCGAAGTCGAACGTCGGGTCGACGAGCACGCCACCGCGCGGCACCCCCGCCGCGACGGTCCGCTCGGCGGCGGTGGTCAGCTCGGCGACGACGTCCGCGACGACGTCGTCGTAGCGCGGCCAGAACGGCCGGTCCGCGGTCGGCGCCGGGTACGGGTCGGTCCGCACCGGCATGCCCCCGACGTGGGAGCAGACGTACCCCGCGCCGAACTCGGCGGCCACCTCGACCAGCTTCGGGTCGGCGCCGGCCCAGGTGTCGTTGAGCAGGTCGGCGCCGGCCTCGCAGACCTGCCGCCCGACCTCGTGCCGCCAGGTGTCGACGCTGATGACCAGCCCGGGGTGGCGCTCGCGCACCTCGGCGACGAACGGCACCACCCGGTGGATCTCCTCGTCGACGTCGACCTCGGGGCCCTCGCCGGCCTTCACCCCGCCGATGTCCACGATGTCGGCGCCCGCCGCGACCGCGCGGTCCACGGCGTCGCGCGCCGCGTTCTCGGCGAAGGTCGCGCCCTTGTCGTAGAACGAGTCGGGCGTGCGGTTGACGATGGCCATGACCAGTGCGCGGTCGCCGGGCATGCGGCGGCCCCGGAAGACGATTTCCGGCCGGTGTGACGTCATGCTCCCAACCCTGCCAGGTCACGGCTCGGTCCGGAACGCCGCGTCCGCGCCCGGGTGCCGGTTATCCTCGGCGCGAACCGAGGGCAGGGGGACGGATGAGCACGACCGGAGAGGGCGGCACGGCGGAGGCGATGATCGCCGAGGCGAAGAAGGCCCTGTGGGTGATGGTCGGCCTGCTGGGCCTGCTGTGGGCGATCCAGATCGTCAACGCGCTCGGCGGCTACGACCTCAGCCGGGAGTTCGGCATCGAGACGCGCGACCCGGCGTCGCTGCCGGAGATCTTCACCGCGCCCCTGCTGCACTACGGCTGGGACCACATCGAGGCGAACTCGGGCCCGCTGTTCGTGTTCGGCTTCCTCGCCGCCTACCGGGGCGTGAAGAAGTGGCTCGGCGTGAGCCTGCTGATCGTCGTGGCCAGCGGCCTCGGGATCTGGGTCATCTCGCCGTCGTCGGCGGTCACGGTCGGGGCCAGCGGCCTGGTCTTCGGCTACTTCGGCTACGTCATCGTGCGCGGCCTGTTCGACCGCCACCCGATCGACATCGTGATCGGCCTGGTGCTGGCGTTGTGCTTCGCCTACCAGTTCACGTCCCTGCTGCCGACCGAGGAGGGCGTCAGCTGGCAGGGCCACCTGTTCGGCTTCGCCGGCGGCATCATCGGCGGCTGGCTGTTCCGCGACCGCCGTCCCCGGGCGGCCGCCGCCCCGGACGCGGCGACCACGCTGCTGCCCAAGGACCCCGCTTAGGCGTCACACCTCGCCGAACTCGAACACCGCCCGCACGAACTGGTCCGGGTCGAAGTCCATCGCCTGGTGCGCCTGGCCCACCATCGGCACGACGTCGGCGCCGGGGATCCGCTTCGCCACGTCCTCGGCCGCGAGGCGCAGGTACTCCGGGCTCTCGGTCCCGGCGAAGAGCCGGACCGGGATCGTGATCTCGCCGAGCCGGTCGTCGAAGACCATCGCCTCGACCACCTCCAGCTCGCGCGGGATCGTGCGTGCGGCGGCCACGCGGGCCCGCCAGACCGGCGTGCCCCGCATCGCCTCGACGTCCGCCGCGGGCAGCCGGAGCGCCTCCCGCAGGAAGATCATCAGGATCTCTTCCGGGTCCTCGGCGGCCCGCATGCGGGCCCGCGCGTCCGGACCGACGACGACCTCCCCCGGCTTCGGCCGCGGCGGCTCGTACGCGACGAGCTTCTTGACCGCGCCCGTCCGCCGGACACCTTCCAACGCGCACAACGCGCCGTAGGAGTGCGCGACGAGGTAGACGTCGCCCCCGGCCGCTTCGGCCACCGCCGCGATGTCCTCGCCTTCGCGCCGGATGTCGTACGCGGCGGCCTCCTCCCGGCTGAGCCCGCGGCCGCGGCGGTCGACGAGGTGGAGGCGGTAGCGCGCCGCGAGCCGGTCGCGGACCGTGGCCCAGCGCGTGTGGTCCGCGCCGGTGCCGTGGACGAGGACCAGCGGCGGGCCGTCGCCCAGCGTCTCGAACCCGACGACCGTGCCGTCGGCTGACCTGACCGAACTCGACATCCCCCGAGGCTAACGACGCCGGCCGCGGTTCCGGCCGTCCCGCACCGAAGACCGCGCCATCGGGCAGCCGCTGTGAGGTCCCTGTGGATCGGGCCGCGCGGGCTGCCGATCCGCCGCCGCTGTGGTGGTCTTGAGGCGTGGTGATCCAGTTCCTGCGGGCGGCGGCGGTGGCGGCCGTGGTGGTGACCGGCCTGACCGCCGGCACCGGCACGACGGCCGACGACGCCTACGCGGCCGGGGAGCCCGCCCCAGCCCCTCCCGCACCGGCTGCCCCCGCTAAGTCCCCGGTCGGCGCGTTGTTCGCGAACGGAAGCCATTTCTGCACGGCGAGCGTCGTGCACTCGAACACCGGTGATGTCGTGCTCACGGCCGCCCACTGCGTGCGGGACGGAATGAGTTTCGCGCCCGGTTACCACGACGGGATCGCGCCGTTCGGAATGTGGACCGTGACCGGGGTGGCCGTCGCCGACGGCTGGACTTCGTCCGCCGATCCGGATCTGGATTTCGCGTTCCTGACCGTTCAGCAGGCCGGAAACCCGGCTTCACTGGAAAGCGTCACCGGCGCGAACGTGCTCGGCGTCAATCGCGGATTCACCCACCGGATCACCCTCACGGGCTACCCCGACACGACCGATTCCCCGGTCGTCTGCGAAGGGGACACCACGCGATCCGACACCTTCCAAATGCGCGTCGCGTGCCCCGGTTTCCCCGACGGCACCAGCGGCGGGCCGTGGGTGACCGACGGCGCGGTCATCGGCGTCATCGGCGGCTACCAGCTGGGCGGCGCCACCCCGGACGTCTCCTACAGCGCCTATTTCGACGACGACATCGCGAAGCTCTACGCCTCGGTCTCCGGCTGAAAACGCGAACCGGGCCCGTGTCCCTGGCGGAGGACACGAGCCCGGTTCACCTCTCGAGAAGCTCAGCAGCTCACGATGAGCCCGGTGAGCGCCGAGCACGTCTTCGACGCGCTGTCGTTGGCGCTGTTGGGATCCGTCGGCGAGCTCGCCGTCCGCACGGCCGTCGCGGTGTACGAGCCGAGGGCAAGCAGGCCGCCGTTGACCGAGAACTTCGCCGTCGCCGAAGCACCGCTGGCCAGCGAAGCGACGTCGCAGTTCAGCGTGCGGGTGGTGCCGACGCGGACGCAGCCGGTCGCGCTCGCCAACGACGTCCCGGACGGATACGTTGCCACGACCCGGATCCCGGACGCGGCCGACGGGCCGGAGTTCGTCACGGTGAGCGTGTAGTCGATGCGCGCGCTCAGCCCGCCGTGCCCGCTCGCGGCGAGCGCGACCTTGACGTCGGCGAGCGTCGTCGGCTGGCCGATCGTGATCACCGGGCCGTCGGTGCTCGTGAAGGCGTAGTTGTCGCCGACGAACTGGTGCCGCAGGGTGAACTCGCCGGGCGCCGCGGTTTCCTTGACGCGCAAGGTGAACGTGACGGTCCGGGTCCCGCCCGGCTCGACGTCGCCGACCGGCCCGCGGTAGCTGCCGTCGTACACGTAGCAGTCCGCGGTGGTGCCGGCGCACGACACCAGGTCGGCGAGGTCGGTGAGCGCGGTCGGCTTCGCGGAAATAGCCGCCTTGCCACCGGTCACCGGGAAATCGAGTTCGTTGTACAGGGTTTCCGTGACGGTGAATGTCTGTCCCGGCAGCACGGTTGTGGGACTGACTTCGACAGAACTGGGGGGCAGCGCCGCTTCCGCGGCGGGTGCCGTCGCGATGAAAGCCGTGGCCAAAGCGGCCACCGAGGACAGGATCGTGGTCCGTCGCCAGCTTCGTTGCATAGTCGTGATCTCGCTGTTCCGGTCCGGGAATGCCGCTATGACAGGTGATGCGTGGTCTCTTTTGGACAGCCGACGCTGATCAGTCGTCGCGCTCCCGGAATTCGTTACCGCCATCCGGCGGCGCCGCGGCGGGTCCGTCAGGAGGGACGCCAGCGGCCGTTCATCTCACCCGGGCGCGGCGGCGGGCCCGGCAGGTCCGGCCCGTCCCCGGCGGCCAGCCCGGCCAGGAGCATCGCGAGGTAGCGGCGGCGCAGCTGCCGGGTGCGCTCCGGGTCGTCGACCCGGATCGACGAGCAGCACTCGAGGATCATGCCGATGTCCTCGGGGACGGCGTCGGCGCGCAGCCGCCCGGACTCGCGCGCCCGCTCGACGATCTTGGCCGACAGCTCGTTCGCCCGCTGCGCGTCGATCCCCATCTCGGGCGTCGGGGTGAACGTGCCGGCGAGGTGCACGGTCAGCGAGTGCACGTCGGCGTCCACCACCCGGCCGAGGAACCGCTCGAACGCCGTCCAGCCGTCGGGCTCCTCGGCGGCGGTCTCGGCCTCGGCGATGTACCGGCGGAGCCCGTCGTGGCAGAGGCGGCAGAGCAGGAGCTCCTTGCTCGGGTAGCGCCGGTAGAGGGCGCTGATGCCGACGCCAGCGCGCTCCGCGACCTGTGAGATCGGCGCCTTCGGGTCGTTCAGGAAGACGTGGCGGGCGGCGTCGAGGATGACGACGTTGTTGCGGGCGGCCTGCCCGCGGCGGCCAGGGAGGGCGGTTTCCGGCATGCCCGGAGATTACCACTGGAACGGATCGTTCCGCTCTGCTACAGTTCGGAACGAAGCATTCCGTTCCAGTCTGAGGAGCCAGTCATGACGGTCCCCGCCCTCCGCCCGTTCCGCGCCGAGGTCCCCCAGTCCGCCCTCGAGGACCTGCGGGGCCGCCTGCGCCGGGCGCTGTGGCCGGACGACCTGCCCGCCGAATACGGCGTCACGAACGAGCGGGTCCGCGCGCTGGCCGAGTACTGGCTGGAGAAGTTCGACTGGCGGGCGTTCGAGGCGCGGCTGAACGCGTACCCGCAGTTCGTCACGGAGATCGACGGCGAGACGATCCACTTCCTGCACGTCCGCTCGTCCCGTGCGGACGCGACGCCGCTGGTGCTGACGCACGGCTGGCCGGGCTCGGTGGTCGAGTACCTCGACGTGATCGGCCCGCTGACGGAGCCGGAGTCGGCCGAGGCACCGGCGTTCCACCTGGTCATCCCGTCGCTGCCGGGCTTCGGGTTCTCGGGCCCGACCCGCTCGGCGGGCTGGGGCACGCACCGCACGGCGGCCGCGTGGGCGGAGCTGATGGAGCGCCTCGGGTACGCGTCGTACGGCGCGGTGGGCAACGACGGCGGGTCGATGATCTCCCCGGAGATCGGCCGGCTCGCGCCGGAGAAGGTCGTCGGGGTGCACGTGACGCAGCTGTTCTCGTTCCCGTCCGGCGACCCGGCGGAGATGGCGGACCTGAGCGAGGCCGACCAGGCCGCGCTCGCGCACCTGCAGTGGTTCTACGAGAACATGTTCTCCTTCAACCAGCTGCACAGCCAGCAGCCGCACACGCTGGCGTTCGCGCTGGCCGACTCCCCGCTGGCGTTGCTGGCGTGGAACGCGCAGCTGTTCGGCGAGCACCTGGACCCGGAGTTCGTGATCGCGAACGTGGCGCTGTACTGGCTGACGGGCACGGGCGGCTCGTCGATCCGCTTCTACTACGAGAACGCGCACGCGACCGAGCAGCCGGCGGGCCCGACGACGGTCCCGACGGGTCTGGCGATGTTCGCCGGCGACTTCCAGTCGATCCGCCGGTTCGCCGAGCGAGACCACGCGAACATCGTGAGCTGGAACAGCTACGACGTGCGAAGCGGCAGCGGCGGCCCCCGAGACGCGGCGGGCCACTACGCGGCCCACGAGGCGCCGGAGGTCCTGGTCGCGGACATCCGCCAGTTCTTCGCGGGCCTCGACCGCTGGCCGCTGCTGACGGCAGCGCACGAAGCCCTGCGCGCGGCGGTGACGGGGGTGACGGACTGGTCGTTGCCGACACCGTGCTCGGCGTGGACCGCAACGCAGGTCCTCCAGCACGCGGCGGGCGACCAGCTGGGCTACGCGGCGTTCATCACGGGATCGGGCGGCCCCGACTTCGACCCGTTCGCCCCGTCCGGCGAGCTTTCGGGAACGCCGAGCGACTTCCTGGAGCCGACACTGACGGCGGCGGCAGCAGCGTTCGCGACGGTCGCCTCCGATGCGACGGCGGTCCCGACGCCGTTGCCGCAGGGAGCCCTTCCGGCCCCGGTTGCGGTGGGCGCGGCGGCGTTGGACGCGGCGGTGCACGCATGGGACATCGCGGTGGCGACGGGCCAGCAGTCCCCGCTGACCCCGGAGCTGGCGGCGGCGCTGCTGCCGGTGGCGAAGGAGCTGGCGGAACCGTTGCGAGGCTTCGCGTACGCGGCGGCTTTGGCGAGTGAGGCGGGCGACGACGCGGCGGCGGAGCTGCTGCGGTACCTGGGCCGCGATCCCCTGTGGACGGCTTGAGCGAAGGTCCGTGAAGGCCTCATCGGGGAGACTCGGTGGGGCCTTCCCGATGGCGCGGGCCCGGTCAGCTCGCACTCGCGCGGACCGGCCCACTTCCCGGGCGCCTCAGCCGATCGCGATGCCGCCAACGCCTGGTAAGCCTGCTCCCCCAACAACTCCGCCTGCTTCCGCCGCCTCGGCCAACCGCCGCACACCCGCTCCCCCAACAACTCCCCACCCGCGCCCGTGGGCCACCGCAGCCGCACTCCCCGAAAACCCGTTGCCCCCCAACAAATACCCCGCTTACCCTGGCCGCCATGACGAACCGGCCCTTCCGGTGGGACCTGGTGCGTCCCGACCAGGTCGGGACGCTCCTCGACAACGCCGAAGAACCGCACCTCTGGTTCCTCGACGACCTCACCACCTGCACCGCCAAGGTCCTGGCCCGCTGCGCCGACGGCGAACTCCACTTCGTCGGCCGCTCGCTCGACAGCATGCACGATCTCCTCGGCGGCGCCCTCGAACGCACCTCGTGGCGCGCCCGCGTCCACCAGCTTCCCTTGTCCCTCAAGGCGACCGGCGACCTCGAACCACCAGACGTCAAGCTGCTCCGGGAAAACCTCGCCGCAGCCGGGATCACGCCCTTCTCCCTCGCTCGGGGCACGCGGCCCACCGTCTTCGCCGATCTCGTCTGCGACGGGGACACCTTCACCGAGGCTCTACCGCCAACTCCGCGACTGGATCGACGAGGACCGTGAAGCCTGGCACGTCATCCGGCGGAAGCTGCGGTTCGTCGGCGTCACTTCGCGGCAGCCGACCCGGCCGGATGCCTGGCGGTGGCAGGAAGGCGTCACCTGGACCGGGGAACTGCCCGCCGCCGCCGTGCGGAACGTCTCGCTCTCGCCCGCCGTCTGGTCCTACTTCGGGGACCACCAAGCGAAAC
The DNA here is from genome assembly GCF_030264295.1 of Amycolatopsis nalaikhensis. GTDB lineage: Bacteria > Actinomycetota > Actinomycetes > Mycobacteriales > Pseudonocardiaceae > Amycolatopsis > Amycolatopsis nalaikhensis. The sequence continues at coordinate 1,179,875 of NZ_CP127173.1, forward strand.
TCACTCCCTCCTTTCCCCGCCAGCGGTGGACCGACGAAACCGTCCGGATCCCCGACCACGGCAAGGCGACGCGGCGCGCGCTCGCCGAAGCCTTCGCGCTCGTCGATGCCGGGCGGTCCGCCTCCGTGCGGGAACGGCTCGTGCGGACCATCGTCGGCGAACCCGCTCGCGGGGAACCCTGGCTGCGGGCGCTCGTCACCGAGCTCGGGGGCTGACCGGGAGCCGGTACGGTGACCGCATGAGGCGCAAGGCCGTCGCCGTGCGGCGGGAGGAGATCGTGCTCGCCGCGCTCGATCAGATCCGGGCCCGGGGCATCGCCGGCGTGCGGGCGGCCGACGTCGCCGCCGCCCTCGATGTCAGCACCGCCTTGATCTTCTACCACTTCGGCACCCTGGAGGCGCTCGTCATCGAGGCGTTCCGGCAGGCCGCCGAGAAGAACCTCGCCGCCCTGCGCGACGCCCTCGGCCGCGACGGGACCGTCGACACCCGCCTCCGCGCCGTGCTGGCCCTGTACGCACCGCCCGGTCCCGGCTGGGAACTGTGGATCGAAGCGGGCGCGGCGGCCATGCGGGACATCCGGCTGCGCGACGTCCTGCAGCGGCTCGACCTGCGGTGGCGCGACGCCGTCGTCTCGCTCATCACCGAAGGCGTCCGGACCGGCGAATTCCGGTGCCCGGACCCGCGCGGCGCGGCCTGGCGGCTGACCGCGCTGCTCGACGGGCTCGCCGTGCAGGTCGTCGCCCGCGACGGCACCGTCACCGCGGCCGACTGCGCGCGGTGGACCGAGCAGGCACTGGCGCACGAACTCGGCGTCGCTGCCGAAGACCGGCGGGACCGGCGGTGAACGAACCCGCCTTGCTCGAAGTGGCGTGGACCGACCCGGTCACCGGGTGCCGGGGTTACCTGGTGATCGACCGGCTCGTCCGCGGCGTGGCCAGCGGCGGCCTCCGGATGCGCCGCGGCTGCTCGCTCTTCGAGGTCCGCGGCCTGGCCAGGGGCATGACGCTCAAGGAGGGCCTCAACTACGACCCCGACGGCCGGTACGTCCCGCTCGGCGGCGCCAAGGGCGGCATCGACTTCGACCCGTACGACGAGCGCGCCCGCGACGTCGTCGCGCGCTACCTGCGGGCCATGCGGCCGCTGATCGAGCGGTACTGGACCATGGGCGAGGACCTGGGCCTGCGGCAGGACGTCATCGACGGGATCATCGCCGAGATCGGCCTGCTCAGCTCGGTGCAGGCGGTCTACCCGCTGCTCGAAGACCGCGACGCGGCGACGGCGCGGCTGGCGGCGGCGTTCCGGGTCGAGGTGGGCGGCCTCGGGCTGGACGAGCTGGTCGGCGGGCTCGGCGTCGCGCAGGCGACGCTGACCGGCCTCGCCCTGCTCGGCCTGACCGGGTCGAACCGCGCGGTGGTGCAGGGGTTCGGCTCCATGGGCGGGGCCACCGCGCGGTTCCTCGCCGAGGCCGGGCTGCGCGTGGTCGCCGTCTCGGACGTGCGCGGGGTCGTCGCCAACCCCGGCGGCCTCGACGTCGAGCACCTGCTGCGGCACCGGGACCGCTTCGGCGGGATCGACCGCGACCACCTGAAGCCCGGCGACGAGCTGCTGCCGCCGGAGGCGTGGCTCACCGTCCCGGCCGAGGTCCTGGTCCCGGCGGCGATCTCCTACTGCGTCGACGGCGACAACCAGGCCCGGATCGGCGCGAAGCTCATCGTCGAGGCGGCGAACCTGCCGGTGACCGCGGACGCCGAAGAGCGGCTCGACGCGCGCGGCATCCGCGTGATCCCGGACTTCGTGGCCAACTCGGCGACGAACTCATGGTGGTGGTGGACCCTGTTCGGCGACGCCGCTTCGGCTCCTGACCTCGGGGAACGAATCAGCCCCCTAGATAGTTGAACGCTCTATGAAACTTGGCATCTACAGCTTCGGCGACCGCGCGCCGGACCCGCACACAGGCGAGCAGCCGTCCGTCGCCCGGACGCTGGCCGACACCCTTGAGCGGATCAAGCTCGCCGACGAGCTGGGCCTCGGCTTCTACGGCCTCGGCGAGCACCACCTCGACCAGTACGCGATCTCCAACCCCGGCACCGTCCTGGCCGCCGCCGCGAGCGTCACGGACCGGATCACCCTCAGCTCCGCCGTCACCGTGCTCAGCACCGAAGACCCGGTGCGCCTCTACCAGCAGTTCACGACCCTCGACCAGCTCAGCCACGGCCGCGCCGAGCTGCTCGCCGGGCGCGGGTCGTTCACCGAGTCCTTCCCGCTGTTCGGCAACGACCTCGGCGACTACGACGAGCTCTTCGAGGAGAAGCTGGCCCTGCTGCTGCGGATCGACCGCGAAGACCCGCTGACCTGGTCCGGCAAGTTCCGGCCGCCGCTGGAGAACGCGCGGATCCTGCCCCGGCCCTACGGCGAGCGCCTGCGCATCTCCGTCGGCACCGGCGGCAACCCCGAGTCCTCGATCCGGGCCGGGCTGCTGGGCCTGCCCGTGGTCTACGCCGTGATCGGCGGCCGTCCCGAGCGGTTCGCGCCGCTCGTCGACCTCTACCGCCGGGCCGGGGAAGCCGGGGAGCACCAGCCCGAAGACCTGCACGTCACCATGGGCGCCATCGGGTTCATCGCCGAGAAGTCGCAGGACGCGAAGGAGAAGTTCTACCCGTACTGGCTCGAGACGATGAAGTACGGCGCCCGCGCCCGCGGCTGGGCGGTCCCGACCCGCGCGGAGTACGACGAGTACACCCGCGACGCGCAGGCGTTGTTCGTCGGCAGCCCGCAGGAGATCGCCGAACGCATCATCGCCGTCGGCAAGCTCACCGGCGCGGCCAGGTACGCGATGCAGATGGACTGGTCGGGCGTGCCGCACGCCGACGTCATGCGGGCCATCGAGCTGCTCGGCACCGAGGTGCTCCCGTTGGTGGAAAAGGAGTTCTAGACGTCGTTCCCGGCGATGTACCCGAACGTCATCGCCGGGCCGATGGTCGAGCCCGCGCCCGCGTAGCTGTGGCCCATCACCGCCGCGCTCGCGTTGCCCGCCGCGTACAGGCCGCGGATCACCGTGCCGTCCGGGCGGAGCACGCGCGCGCGGGCGTCCGTGCGCATGCCGCCCTTCGTGCCGAGGTCGCCCGGGACGAGCTTGAACGCGTAGAACGGCGGTGCCCACAGCGGCGCGAGGCAGGAGTTGGGCAGCACCAGCGGGTCGGTGTAGTAGTGGTCGTACGCGCTGGCGCCGCGGTGGAAGTCACTGTCCACTCCGGACCACGCGAAGCCGTTGAACCGGTCCACAGTGGACTTCAACGCCGCCGGGGGCACGCCGATCTTCGCGCCGAGGTCCGGGATGCTCGACGCCTTGACCACCGCGCCCGCCGAGTACCACGCGTCGGGGAACGGCAGCAGCGGCAGGATGTCGCGGAACAGGTACTTGTTCCGGTAGTTCTGGTCGACCACCAGCCACGCCGGGATGTCCGGCGCCACCGGGTTCTGGTCGTACATCGTGTGCACGACGTCGCTGTAGGGCGCGGCCTCGTTGACGAACCGCCGCCCGGCCTGGTTGACGATCAGCCCGCCGGGCAGGGTGCGCTCGGCCAGGCAGAAGTACGGGTCGCCGGGGGTCGGGATGGCCGGGCCCCACCACGCGTCGTCCATCAGGTCGAGCGCCGCGCCCGCGCGCTGCCCGGCGCGATGGCCGTCGCCGGTGTTCTCCTTGGCGCCGACCGTCCACGCGGTGCCGATCGGCTGCCGCTGGTACTGCGCGCGCATCGCCGCGTTGTGCTCGAACCCGCCCGAACCGACGATCACGCCGCGCCGGGCGCGCACCAGCCCCTGCGGCACCAGCACGCCGGTGACCGCGCCGCCTTCGACGTTCAGGTCGACGAGCGGGGTGTTCAGCCACACCGGGACGTTCGCCGCGAGCAGCCCGGCCCGCAGCCCGGCGGCCAGCGACTGACCCATGGTGAGCGGCTTCTGCCCGGCCAGCGCCGCGGCGGTGCCGCGGGCGAGGCACGCGGCGGCGACCGCGGCGCCTTTCGCGTTCACCGCGGCGAGGTTGAGCCACTTGTAGTCGGCGCTGAACACGACCATCCCGGCCGGCGTCGCGAGGTAGGGCGGGTTCAGGTTCGCCAGCTCCGCGCCGAGGACGTTGCCGTCGAGCTGGTCCGGTTCGATCGAGCGGCCGTTCGGCAGCCCGCCCGGCAGCTCCGGGTAGTAGTCGCTGTAGCCCTCCATCCAGCGGAACCGCAGCGGGCTGTTCGCCAGCACGAACGCGATCATGTCCGGGCCGTGGCGCAGGAACGCCTCCTGCCGCGCGGCCGGGACGTCCGGGCCGACGACGGCGGCGAGGTACTGCGCGGCCTTCGCCGGCGTGTCCGGCACCCCGGCCGCCAGCAGCACCGGGTTGTTCGGGATCCAGATCCCGGCACCGGAGCGGGCCGCGGAACCGCCGAACGTCGGCGCCTTCTCGAGGACGACGACGCTCAGCCCGCGCTTGGCCGCCGTCAGCGCCGCGGTCATCCCGGCCGCGCCGGAGCCGGCCACGACGACGTCGTACTCCCCCAGCAGCGGCGCGGCGCCCGCGGACGGCGCCGCGGCGACCCCGGCCGTCACGGCGAGGCCCACGCCCGCGGCGGTGCCGCGCAGGAGCTGGCGGCGGGTCAGGTCGGCATCCATGGCGCACTCCTCGCTCGCGGACGGCGAGGGCCATGATCTCGGCCAGGACGTCGAACTGAAACAAGTTCTACCCACTTGGCGCAGCCGCGCACGGGCGCGCTCGACCGGTCGCGCCAACCGCGGACGACATTCGGCGCAGCCTCACGCCACCCAGGTCACCGGCACCTCCTCGGGCCCGCACACCGACAGCGGCGGCCGCCAGACGACGGATTCGGGCGACACGGCCAGGTCGAGCCCCGGCAATCGGTCGACGAGCGTCCGCACCGCGATCTCGCCTTCCAGCCGGGCGAGCGCGGCGCCGAGGCAGAAGTGGATGCCGTGGCCGAAGCCGAGCTGCGGCGCGTTCTTGCGGCGGATGTCGAACGCGGCCGCGTCCGGGAACACGTTCTCGTCCCGGTTCGCCGCGCCGGTGTGCGCCAGCACGGCGTCGCCGCGCCCCACGACGCAACCGGCCAGCTCGACGTCTTCGAGCGCGACGCGCAGCAGCGACACCTCCGCCGGGCTGTCGTACCGCATGATCTCTTCGACCGCACCGGACGTCAGCGCCGGATCGGCTCGCAGCGCGGCCAGCTGCTCCGGATAGCGGCACAGCAGGAAGATCCCGGTCGAGATCAGGCTGACCGTCGTCTCGTGCCCGGCCAGCAGCAGCTGGGTCGCGAGGTCGATCAGCTCGGCTTCGGTGAGCCGGTCGCCGTCTTCGTCGCGGGCGTGCACGAGCGCGCTCAGGAAGTCCCCGGCCGGGGCCGCCCGCTTGGCCGCGACCAGCTCGGCCATGTCGTGCGCCCCGTCGCGGCGCGCCCGCTCGACGTCGGCGGGCGCGTGCTGCATCGGCGTCACGATCACCCGCGACCACCGCCGGAAGCGTTCCCGTGCGGCGAAGGGCACGCCGAGCAGTTCGCACATCACGGCCGTGGGCAGCGGGAACGCGAACTCCTCGACGAGGTCGGCCGGCGGTCCGTGCGCGACGAGCGTGTCGACCAGGTCGTCGGCAATCTCCTGGATCCGCGGCCGCAGCGCGGCGATCCGCCGCACGGTGAACGCCTGCGCGGACAGGCGGCGCAGCCGGGTGTGGTCGGGCGGGTCGAGGTTGAGGATGCTGCGCTCGCCGGTGGCGAAGTCGCCGGGTTCGATCAGGCACGGCGCGCCCGGGTAGAGCAGGTTGCGGCTGAACCGCGGGTCGGCCAGCACCGTGCGGACGTCGTCGTAGCGGGTGACGAGCCAGCCCTCGTGCCCGCTCGGGAAGGCGATCCGGGACAGCGGCGGGTGGCCGGCGTAGACCGCCCCCATCGGGACGGCAGGGTGGTCCTTCTCGGCGGGGTAGGCAGCGGTCATGGCGCCGATGATGGGCGCCGCGTCCGGCGTGGCGGAAGACGGGCGGGCACGGAAGACCCGAGCGGCCGCCGAACTTCGCCCGGACGGCCGCCTCTTCGTCTGTCGCTCGTGGACACCTAAGTTGACGCCACCCTCAAGTTGTGGCTAACTTGAGGACACTCTCAACTTCAAGGAGGTCCTCTTGCCGAAGGTGCTCGCCGTCCTGGGTGTCGGCCCCGGGCTCGGCCTGTCGATCGCGCGCCGCTTCGGCCGCGAAGGGTTCACGACGGCGCTGGTCTCGCGCACCGACGCGCGCCACGCGACCTACCGCGCGTCGCTGGCCGGGATCACCGCGCCCACCTACACCGCCGACGTGACCGACGAAGCCCAGCTCAAGGAGGTCCTGGCCCGCATCACGGCGGACGTGGGCGAGATCGACACGGTGTACTTCGGCCCGGCGGACGCCGGCGCCGGGCCGGACCTCACCCCGCTGCCCGAAGCCGGAGCCGACGCCGTGCGGCGGCCGTTCGAGTCGCTCGTGCTCCCGGCGGTCCGGTTGGTGGAGGCGGTGCTGCCGGGCATGCGGGCGCGCGGCTCGGGGGCGCTGTTCTTCGCCGGTGGCCTGAGCGGCAAGTACCCGATGCCGATGCTGGGCAGCCTCGCCCCGGCGTCGGCGGCGCTGCGCATGTACGTCCTCACGCTCAACGCCGCCTTGCGCGACACGGGCGTCTACGCCGGAGCGCTGACGATCGGCGGCCTGATCGAGCGCGGCGACATCCACCGCATGTTCACCGAGCAGGACTTCGGCATCACGGCGGGCACGCTCGACCCGGACGCCATCGCCGAGCGGGCGTGGTCGATGTACGTCGAGCGCGGTGAAGCGGAAGCGGAGTTCACCGCGATGACCGCGGTCTAGCCTGGGGCTCATGTACACGTCCGAGGAGCGGAACCGGCTCCGCGACGCGCTGGTCGAGGCGGCCCGGTCGGACGAGCGCGTCACCGGCGCCGCGCTCACCGGCTCGGCCGCGCTCGACGCCGAAGACGCGTGGTCCGACATCGACCTCGCCTTCGCCGTTTCCGGTGACCCGGCGCCGGTTCTCGCGGACTTCACCGCGCGGATGCACCGCGACCACGGCGCCGTGCACCACATGGACGTCGTGTTCGAGCGCACGGTGTTCCGCGTGTTCCTGCTCGCGAACACCCTCCAGGTCGACCTGGCGTTCTGGCCGGAAGCGGACTTCGGCGCGACCACGCCGAAGTTCCGGCTGCTGTTCGGGACGGCTCGGGAACGCGAACCCGCGCGGCCGCCGGACGCGCGGCGGCTGATCGACCTGGCCTGGCTGCACGCGCTGCACGTGCGGTCGAGCCTCGAACGCGGCCGCGGCTGGCAGGCCGAGTACATGGTCGGCCGGGTCCGGGAGTACGCGCTGGCGCTGGCCTGCCTCCGCCACGGCGTCCCGGCGGTCGAAGGCCGGGGCCTCGACCAGCTGCCCGCAGCCGTGCTCGCGCCGTTTTCGGAAACGCTCGTCGGGAGCCTCGGCGACGTCGGACGGGCTTTCCGCGCAGTCATCGAGCTGCTCATCGGCGAGATCGGCCACGTCGACGCCGAGCTGGCTTCCCGGCTGGCGCCGTTGCTGCGGGAGCTTTGCTAAGCCAGGTAGGAAAGTTCCGGGTGCGCGGCGGCGTAGGCGTCGAGCAGCCGCCGCGCCACGGGGACCGAGCCGACGAGCGGGTGCAGCGCGAACGCCCGCACCGCCGCGTCCCGTGAACCGGTGGTCGCCGCTTCGATCGTCGCGCGTTCGACCGCCTTGACCGCGGTCACCAGGCCGAGTGCGTGGTCGGCGAGCGGCTCGGCGGCGATCGGGTGGGCGCCGTTCGCGTCGACGACGCACGGGACCTCGACGACCGCGTCGCCGGGCACACCGGGGAGCGCGGAACCGTTGCGGAAGTTGAGGATCAGCGTGGTGCGCTCACCGCGGGCCAGGGCGCGCATCAGGGCTAGTGCGACTTTCTCGTAGCCGCCGCCGTCGAGGTCTTCGGCGTCCCGCTCCCCTTCGCGCGTCTCGGCCATGTACGTCGCTTCACGTTCCAGGCGCGTGCGTTCCCACGACGCCAGCGACGGTTCCGCGTAGAAACCGCGTTGCTGCTCCAGCAGGAACGCGCCGCGCGACTCGGCGTTCTCGTGGGGGAAGTAGTAATAGTGCAGGTACTCGTTCGGGATGCTGCCGAGGGCGCGCAGCCAGGCGGCGCCGAAGAGCTTGCCTTCCTCGAAGGACTCCAGGGCGTCCGTGTCGGCGAGCAGGCGCGGCAGGACGTCCTCGCCGCCGACGCGGACCGCGCGGAGCCAGCCGAGGTGGTTGAGGCCCGCGTAGTCGAACCACGCCGTCGCGGCGTCGATCCCGAGCGCGCGGGCGACGCGGCGGCACAGGCCCACCGGCGAGTCGCAGATCCCGAGGACGCGGCCGCCGAGGTGCGCGGACATCGCCTCGGTGACCATCCCGGCGGGGTTGGTGAAGTTGATGACCCAGGCGCGCGGAGCGAGTTCGGCGATCGTCCGCGCGAGGGCGACGGCGACCGGGACGGTCCGCAGCCCGTAGGCGATCCCGCCCGCGCCGACCGTCTCCTGGCCCAGCACGCCGTGTTCGTGGGCGATCCGCTCGTCGAGTTGCCGCCCGCGCAGCCCGCCGACGCGCACGGCGGAGAACACGAAGTCCACATCGGACAGTGCGGTGGCGAGGTCGGTCGTGGTGCGCACCCGCGGCGCGGCGGGGGCCCCGGCGGCCTGTTCGGCGAGGACCCGTTCGACGGCGGCGAGGCGCCCGGCGTCGACGTCGTGGAGGACCAGCTCGGTGACGTCCCCGCCGGTCAGCAGCGCGCGGTGCACCAGCGGCACGCGGAACCCGCCGCCGCCCAGGATCGCGAGCCTCACGCGGCGACGATAGCAGGATCCCCTGGACGAGACCGGCTGCTCTTGCGGATTCCGCGCCGCTGACGCACGCTCGTGCGCACCGACCCCCTGGAGGCGCCCGTGCCGGCTGAGCCCGCTCCCGACATCGATGTCTTCCTGTCCGGCCTGCTGTTCTTCGACCTGGTGTTCACCGGGCTCGAACACCCGCCGGCGCCGGGCACGGAGGTGTGGACGGGCGGCATGGGCTCGGGGCCGGGCGGCATCGCGAACTTCGCGGTGGCGCTGAGCCGCCTGGGCTTGCGGACGTCTTTGGCGGCGGCGTTCGGCACCGACGTCTACGGGCGGTACTGCTGGGACGTGCTTTCGCGGCAGGAGCACATCGACCTGTCCCGGTCCCGGCGGTTCCCGGAGTGGCACTCGCCGGTGACGGTGTCGCTGGCCTACGCGGGCGACCGCGCGATGGTGACCCACGGCCACGCCCCGCCGGTGCCGGTGGCGGAGCTGGCGGGCTCACCCCCGCCGAGCCGCGCGACGGTCGCCCACCTCGGCCTCGACACGGCGGACTGGGTCCACACGGCGCACCAGGCGGGCAGCCTGGTGTTCGCCGACGTCGGCTGGGACCCGTCCGAGGCGTGGTCGCCGGCGTTGCTCGAGCAGCTGGCGTGCTGCCACGCGTTCCTGCCGAACGAGATCGAGGCGATGCGCTACACGCGAACGGAAACCCCCGAAGCCGCTTTGTCGACACTGGCCGAGCTGGTCCCGATCGCGGTGATCACCCGTGGTGGTGAAGGAGCGTTGGCGGTGGACGGCACGACGGGCGAGACGGCGTCGGTCCCGGCGCTCCCGGTGGAGGTGCTGGACGCGACGGGCGCGGGCGACGTGTTCGGCGCGGGCTTCGTGGCGGCGACGCTGACGGGCTGGCCGTTGGCGGAGCGGCTCCGGTTCGCGTGCCTGACGGCCAGCCTCTCGGTCCAGCACTTCGGCGGAGCGCTGGCGGCCCCGAGCTGGCACGAGATCGCGCAGTGGCACGCGCGGAACCGCCGCCCGGAGTACGGGTTCTTGGACGAGGTGCTCCCCTCGGAGACGGTCGCGGGGATCCGCCGGGGCCCGGTGACCCTGGGCTTCGGCGACGACAGCTGGCGTTAGCGTCGGCGGTCGGCGGACCCCCCGCGGCGGCCGGTGCGCCGGGCCGAATCGCCACCGCACCCCCTTAAGCCGCGCCGCTCACGGCCGCATCGCCGCCCACCCGCCAAAGCCCGCACCGCGCACCGCCACCCACGCGCCAAAGCCGCGCCGCCCGACCAGCACCCGCCGCGCCACCACCCCCGCCATGCCCACTGCGCCCGGCCGCACCGCGCCCGCCGCCGGGCCGAATCACCGCCGCCCCCCTTAAGCCGCGCCGCTCACGGCCGCACCGCCACCCACGCGCCAAGGCCGCGCCGCCCGTCGCCACCCACGCGCCAAAGCCGCGTCGCCACCCAGCCCGCGGCGACACCGGCCCCCACCAGGAGCGGGACCTTCCGGACATACCCCGTCGATCGCCGCGGCCGGGTCGGGAACCGTGCCACGATGGTGTGGAGAGTGCCGAGGGAGGTGGTCCGCGTGCCCGCTTGGGACGGTCGTGGCCTGCCGCCCGTCGCGCGGGCTCGGCTTGACCGCTTCCGCTCCTCCGGGCTCAAAACCTCGCTGCTCACCGTGCCCGGCGCCGTCGGGGCCGAGGTCGCCGGCTTCACCGCGGTCGGGGAAGTCATGGGCTGCGTCGTGCAGCAGGTCGGGTGGACCGACCTCGGCCAGTGGGCCGCCGACCAGGTCCGGCAGCTGGCCGACATGCTCCGGCACGGCTACGCGACCGCCCTCGACCGGCTCACCGAGGAAGCCACCGCCCTCGGCGCCGACGGCGTGCTCGGCATCCGGTTCACCGTCACCCCGCTCGACGGCGTCATGCAGGAGTTCGTCGCGCTCGGCACCGCCGTGCGCGCCGACACCCGGCAACGGCCGCGGCGGTTGTTCACCACCGATCTGCCCGGGCAGGACGTCGGCAAGCTCGTGCGGGCCGGCTGGGTGCCCGTGCGGGTCGCCGTCGGTGTCGCCGGGCGGGGCGGCTTCGACTACTTCATGCGGTACCAGACCAACTCGTGGGCCGGGAACGTCGAAGTCGACACCGCGACGAAGGTCGTCACCGAAGTGCGGGCCGCGGCGCGGGCCGAGTTCGCGCGCGCCATCCGCGACAGCGGCGCCGACGGCGGCATCGTCTCCGGCATGCGGCTGCGGGCCTGGCCGGTGCAGGACCTCGCCGTGGTCGGCATCGCCAGCGTGACCGGCACCGCGATCGCCCGCTTCCACGAAGGCCGCGCCGCGCCGACCGGCGCGCTCAAGATCCTGCCGTTGAGGGAGACTCCGTGACCACCGAGCAGCAGATCCCCGAGGACGCGATGCGGCGGCTCGCCGAGATGCGCCCCGGCCAGAAGACGAGCCTGTTCACCTCGGACCTCAGCGTCAACGAGTTCCTCCTCGTGCGCGAAGCCGGCTTCCGGCCGCTCGGGCTGGTGCTCGGCTCGAGCATCTACCACGTCGGGTTCCAGATGGGCCGCTGGAGCAAGAACCAGGAGATGGACCGGCTTTCGCAGGCGATGTACCACGCGCGCGAGCTCGCGATGTCCCGGATGGAAGCCGAGGCGGACGTCCTCGGCGCGGACGGCATCGTCGCCGTCCGGCTCGAGATCGAGTTCAAGGAGTTCGGCAGCGACCTCGCCGAGTTCATCGCCGTCGGCACGGCGGTGAAAGCCGACGAACCCGGCGAGTGGCGCAACAACACCGGAAAACCGTTCACCTCCGATCTGTCCGGACAGGACTTCTGGACGCTGGTCCAGGCCGGCTACGCGCCGCTGGGCATGGTGATGGGCACCTGCGTCTACCACATCGCGCACCAGCGGTTCCGGCAGATGATGGGCAACATCGGCCAGAACGTCGAGATCCCGCAGTACACCGAGGCCCTCTACGACGCGCGGGAAGCTCGCGATGTCCCGCATGCAGGCGGAAGCCGAACAACTGGAAGCCGAAGGAATCGTCGGCGTGCAGCTGCTGTCCCTGCCGCACCGGTGGGGCGGCCACACGACGGAGTTCTTCGCGATCGGCACCGCCGTGAAACCGCTGCGCGCCGACCACCGCATCGCCAAGCCGCAGCTCGTGCTGCCGCTCACCGACTGATGGGCGGCGAGCTGGACTTCCACCTGCTGGTGGCGGCGCTGCGCACGGACCGCGCCGACGTCGAGTCCTACCACCGGGTCCTGTCGGAGACGCTCGGCAGCGCGCTGCCGCCGGGCATGGTCGAGGTGGCCCGACGCCGGACGTTCGCCGACCGCGTCGCGGGCCGCGCCGGTCAGCCGGTCTCGGTGCGGGTGCGCACCACCGACCGCGTGCTGGTGCTGAGCGCGGGCGCGCACGGCGGGGTCGCGGCGGAGATCCACCAGGTCGTCCGCGGCGTGGTGATCAGCCGGAAACCGGTCGCGATCGACGGCTGGCTCGCCGCATTGGCCGAGGAGCTGACGAAGCTCGCGGCGAAGGACGCGAACGCCCGCGACGCGCTCTCGCGGCTCCTCGGCGGCTGACTACCCCAGCACCCGGCCCAGGAAGCCGCGCACGTACCCGGCGATCGTGTCCAGGTGCGTCTCCAGCGCGAAATGGCCCGCGTCGAGCAGGTGGATCTCCGCGTCGGGCAGGTCGCGGGCGTAGGCGCGGGCGCCGTCGGCGACGAAGATCTCGTCGTTGCCGCCCCACACCGCCAGCAGCGGCACCCGGCTGGTGCGGAAGTACTCGTGGAACTTCGGGTACAGGCCGATGTTGTGGTGGTAGTCCGCGAGCAGCGCCTGCTGGATCGCGGCGCCGCCGGGCCGGTCGAGCAGGGCCTGGTCGTGGATCCAGACGTCCGGGCTGACCAGCTCCGGGTCGGGCGACCCGTCGAGGTACTGCGCCTTCGTCGCTTCCAAGGTGACCATGGCGTCCAGGTCGTCCTCGGTCAGCGTGCCCGCGGCGAGCCGCTGCGGCAGCCCGGCGCCGAGGCCCTCGACGTAGGCGTTGCCGTTCTGCGTGACGATCGCGGTGACGCGCTCCGGGTTGGCGGCCGCGATGCGCAGGCCCACCGGCGAGCCGAAGTCCTGGATGTAGAGCGCGAACCGGCCGAGGCCGAGCTGGTCGAGCAGGCCGAGGGTGAGCTCGGCGAGGGCGTCGAAGGTGTAGGTGAACTCCTCGACCGGCGGCGCGTCGGACGCGCCCGCGCCCAGGTAGTCGGGGGCGACGACGTGGTAGCGGTCGGCCAGCGCCGGGATGAGGTGCCGGTACATGTGCGAGCTCGTCGGGAAGCCGTGGAGCAGCACGATCGTGGGGGCGTCGGCGGGCCCGGCCTCCCGGTAGAACAGCCGGTGCCCGGCGACGGTGGCGTAGCGGTGGTGGACGGCGACCATGGGTTTCTCCTCACGTCTCATGGATACTTTTTCATTTATCCATGAGACGCGGTAGGCTGTCAACGGGTCGGGGAAACTGGTTCCGGAACTCGGGAGGCGAACGTGGTCACAGCGGCACCCGGCGAAGAGCGCTCACCCGCGCTGGCGCTGGTCAACTCGAGGCGCGTCGGCGAAGTCGACGACCTCGCCGCACCCGAGGAGGCGGCCGCCTGGCTGCGCCGTCACGAACTCCCGGCCGTCGCCGTCGGCGCGGACGACCTGCGCCGCCTGACGGACCTGCGCGCCGCCGTCCGGGAACTGCTCGCCGCGCTGGCGGAGGACCGCCCGCCCGCCGCCACCGCCGTCGAGACGGTGAACGCCGCCGCGCGCGCCGACGCCGCCGCGCCCCAGCTCGTCTGGCCGCGGAAGGAGTGGCGCAGCACCCGGCCGGGGACCGTCGACGAGGTGGTGGCGACGCTGGCCCGCGACGCGATCGACGTCGCGGGCGGCGACCTCGGCCGCCTGGTGCGCCCGTGCGAGGCCCACGGCTGCGTGCGGTTCTTCTTCCGCGAGCACGCCCGCCGCCGCTGGTGCTCGACGACGTGCGGCGACCGGGTCCGCGCGGCCCGCCACCAGCGCCTCGTGGTGGAGCAGCGGGAGGCCGGACGCGAGTAGCGTGGGGCGACGGCGAAAGGACGCGCGATGGACTGGACGCTCGAAGTGGTGGTCGTGCCGGTGTCCGATGTGGACCGGGCGAAGGCCTTCTACGCCGATCGGCTCGGCTTCACCCTCGACCACGACCGGACGTTCGACGAGCACACCCGGATCGTCCAGCTGACCCCGCCGGGCTCGGGCTGCTCGGTGGTGTTCGGCAAGGGCGCGGTCCCCGAGATGCCGCCGGGGTCGCTGCGCGGGCTGCAGCTGGTGGTCAAGGACCTGCCGAAGGCCCACGCGCAGCTGCGCGAACGCGGTGTCGACGTCGGCGAGATCCAGGTCTACGGCATGGGCGACTGGGACGGCCGAGCCGACCTGGACAACGTCGGGTTCGTGAACTTCGCCGACCCGGACGGCAACACGTGGGCCGTTCAGCAGATCTCGGCACGCCACTAGGGCCGGTATCGAAGGCGGGTGGAGCCGCTCGGCGATCGCGGCCCGGCTCGTCAAAGGTCTTGAATGAGTCATTCAGGTCTTCGGAGGTCCTGAATGACTCATTCAAGACGTCGGCAGGTCCTAGTCCACGAGGGCACCACAGCTGACGTTGACCGTCGACGCGGTCATGGAGCGGGCGCGGTCGGAGGCCACGAAGGCGGCGACGGCCCCGACGTCGGCGAGGGTGGCCGCGCGGCCGAGCATGGTCTTGCCGGTGATGCTCTCCTCGATCACCCGGCGGCCGGCGAAGTCGGCCGGGATCGTCTCCGGGATGCCGCCGGTCCGCAGCGTCACGGTCCGGACGCCGTGCGGCCCCAGCTCGGCGGCGAGCTGGCGGCGCATGGCCTCGAGCGCGTGGAAGGCGACCTGCAGGCCGCCGACGGCGAACTCGCGCACGGGATCCGCGTCCCCTCCGAAGAAGAGGATCACCCCGGACCCCCGCGCGGTCATGTGCCGCGCCGCCGCGCGGGCGGTGAGGAAGTGGGTCCGGACGGCGGTGACGACCGGCCGCTCGTAGTCGGCGAGGCTCATCTCGACCAGGGGTGTGCCCTGGACGTCGTCGTGCGTGATGAGGTTGAAGGAGATGTCGATCCCGCCCCGGGCGGCGACGGCGTCGGCGTGCTCGTCGACGGCCCGCTCGTCGAGGGCGTCCACTTCGGCGGCCTCGGCCGCTCCCCCGGCGGCCCGGATCCGCTCGGCCACTTCGGCCAGCCGGGCGCCGGTCCGCCCGGCGAGGAAGACGGTGGCGCCTTCCTCGGCGAAGGCGGTGGCGACGGCGGAGCCGATCCGCCCGGCGCCGCCGTAGACGATCGCGTTCTTTCCGGCGAGCAACGTCATGGTTCCCTCCGATGTCCGGGTGCGGTCACCAGGGCGTCGAACGGAGGTGCCCGGAATCGACACGGGCGCGGAACTCAAGCCGAGCGGATGACGTGCCCATGGACGCTCTTGGCCGCCAGGTACTTGAGCGTCTCCCCGCTCGGCTCCGGCTGCACCAGCTGGCACATCTCGGCCTTGATGCCGACCGCCCCGAGCGCGGCCAGCTTGTCCGGGTTGTTGGTCAGCAGCCGGACCGCGCCGAGGCCGAGCTCCTTCAGCAGATCCGCCGCGGCCGAGTAGTCCCGGCTGTCGGCTTTGAATCCGAGCGCCGCGTAGCTCGCGAAGGTGTCGAGGCCTTCTTCCTGCGACAGCTTGTAGCCCTGCGCCTTCACCAGCAGGCCCGCACCGCGGCCCTCCTGGTCCAGGTACACCAGCACCCCCGCCCCGTGCTCCCGGATGATCCGCAGGGATTCCTGCAGCTGCCACCGGCAGTCGCAGTTCGTCGACTCGAAGATCTCGCCGTACACGCACCGGGAATGGATCCGCACCGGGCAGCCGTCGGACGGCTCGCCGTACACCGCCGCGGACGGCGGGTTCAGCCGCCCGGAGCCGTCGTCCATGACGACCGCGCGGAAGGGTCTGCCGTCCGCCTCCAGCTTGTGAACCACCGCTCCGGTCACGGGATCTCCAGGTTCTGGTCGGTCTCGAGGGTGCGCTCGATCTCGTCCGAACTCGGCATCGAGTCGGCGATCTCGTCGAGCGACGGGTTCGTCACCATCGCCGCGATCGCCCAGTGCAGAGCTTCCTCGCGGCTGCGGCCGGCACCCTCTTGGATGAGTTTTCGGATGAGCGCCGCGGAGAAGGCTTCGCGGACGCCTGGAGCGTCGTCGAGCGGGACCGGCGGGCCGTCCAGGTCCTCGGAGATCACGCTCGAGCGGATCCTACAACCGAAGCCTTCGAGGACGCAGACCGCGCCCACCCCCAAGGCGAGCAGCATCCGGGCCAGCTCGTCGACCGTGCGCGGACTGTCCGGATCGGACAGCAGCTTGCGCAGCTCGCGTTCGCGGCCGACGAGGTAGTCGACCCCGCGCAGGTGCCGGTAGAGCTGCTGCGGCGAGTCGCGGGGCGGCGAAGCCAGCAGCAGCACCAAGGGTTTCTGCTTCTGCGCGGCCGCGGTCGAGAGGGCCCACTTGATCGTGTCCATCGGCGGCTCGAGCGTGACCAGCACGGCGTCGGCCGCCGCCATCGCGTCCCGCACCCGCGGCGCGCGAAGGTCCTCTCTGGACAGAGCGACGCCGGATTCGTTCATCCACCCGACGTACCGGGCGTTCCCGTTCGGGTCGACCACCACCAGCGCCCGCGGGGTGGCCTCGCCCGGCGTCTCCCGGACCAGTTCGGTGGACAGGCCCTCGTGGCGCAGGTACTCCACCAGCTCGCGGGCCTGCGAGTCACCGCCGATCGCGGCCACCAGCGAGGCTTCGAGCTCCATGCGCCGGGACGCGACCGCGAGGTTGAGCCCCTTGCCGCCCGGGTGCACGTCGAACGAACGGGCTTGGACCGCGTCCCCGATGTCGGGCCAGACGTCGGAGACGACGACGTGGTCGACCGTCGCGCCACCCACGACCACGACCGAGCCGACCGTCTTCCCGGCGGGCTCCTCGGCCGGCCGGACGTCGTCGACGCAGCGTTCGGCGAGCGCGCCCAGCGTCCGCGTCTCGATCGAGCCGCGCAGGCTCCGGACCGTCGGGGCCGGGTAGTCGCTCGTGGTGCCGAGCAGCTCGTGCAGCACGTCCCAGCCGTCGGCCAGCGCGCGGCGCCGCTCGCCGAGGTCGTCGGCGTACAGCCGCTCGACCTCGGGCCGCTCACCCACGCGCGCGCGGACGACACCGAGCGCCAGCGCGGCGTCCGCGATCAGCAGGTCGGTGGACTCGAGCGCGGCGACGGCCGCGGTCACCACGGCGACGATCGCCTGACCCTCGGTCGCGCCGGTTTCCCGGACGTGGCGGCGGACGGCGGGCAGCTCGGCGAGCACGCGGACGTCGACCTCGGTCGTGTCGAGGCGCTCGACGGTGAGCCCGCTGCGCGTCCTCAGCTTCAGCAGCACGCTCCGGACGCCTTCGACGTTGGCGTCGTACCTCGCCATCGACTCAGCCTACCCCCTCCCGTGTCACTTGCCCTCTCCTGCCCGGCACTTGCGCCGCGCGGTCGGCACGTCACGCGGCGAGCCCCGGGAAATTGCTCCGTTCGGCCCGTTTCGCTCCGGCGTTCAGCGTCCGCCGGTCGCACGAAAGGCCTCGACCAGGGAGCTCTTCCTCGTGTCATCGCATTGTCAATTGACATCGTTACGCGGCAAATGCCAACCTGAGTTTGCTTCATCGACCCTCGGGAGGTCGTCATGCAGCCCCAGAACACCCAGCTCGGCCTGCGGAACGGCCGGTCTCGGCAAACGTCCGCCCTCCGCACGGCATTTGCCGGAGCACTCGTCCTCGGCGTCGTGGTGAGCGCGTGCGCGGTGCCGGTCCGGAACGTGACGCCCAGCGGTGGCGACCGGGTCGTGGTCGTCGTCAGCGGCACGGCGAACGAGCCGCGGCCCGCGGTCACCGACGCCGTCCGCACGCTGCTGCGCGACGCCGCGAACAGCGGCAACGTCTCCCAGCAGGGCTCGGGCAAGAGCAGCGTCGCCCTGGTGTCGGCCGCCGACGGGGGCGACCGGCGCTCGGTCGTGCTGACCCCGCGCCGGGCCGACGGTTCGCTGGAGCACGGCCTGTCCCGGCCGGCCCTGATCGACCGGAACGTCGCGAGCGCCGTCGACGCCATCGCCGCCACCACGGCCCGCAAAGGCGGCCTCGACCTGCTCGGCGGCATCGCCGACGCCGTCCGCGGCCTGCCCGCCGGGACGCTCGTGGTCACCAGCGGCGGGCTGAGCACGGACGGCGCGTTCGACCTGCGGCAGGTCGGCTGGCAAGCCGATCCGGCCGCGATCGCCGCGCAGCTCGCCGCGGCCCATCAGTTGCCGCACCTGGACGGCTGGCGCGTGCTCTTCGCCGGGCTCGGTTCGGTCGCCGGCGCGCAGCCGCCGTTGCCCGCGCCCGCCCGCGACCGGCTCGCCGCGTACTGGCAGGCGATCTGCCGGGCCGCCGGCGCGGTGGCGTGCGACGTCGACCAGAGCCGGACCCCGGCCGAGCCGTCGCGCGCGACCGCGGCGACGCCGGTCGTGCCGGTACCGGGGGTGATGTCGGTGACCGGCCCGCGGGGCGAGGTCACCACCACGGTTTCGGACGCCGCGCTCGGCTTCGCCGGGGACTCCGCGGTGCTCTCCGAATCGGCCCGCGACCTGCTGCGGTCGCTCGCGGGCAGCATCACGGCCGGGCGTTCGGACGCGCCGGTCTCGGTCCGCGGCTTCGCGGCCGACCCGCCGGGGTCGACCGATGCGGGGCGGCGGGCGCTGGCGGAACGACGAGCGCGTGCCGTCGCCGGCGCGCTCACCGAAGCCGGGGTGACCCAGCGGGTCGACGCCTCCGGCACCGGCACGCAGCCCGGGGTCACCGCGATGACCGGCGGGCGGTTCGACGAAGCGGCGGCGGCCCGGATGAGGCGGGTGGAGATCACGTACCAGGGCCCCGGCCCGAGCCGTAGCCAGACCAGGAGGCACGGCCATGACCAGCACAGACCAGACGCGCAACCTGCCATTGCCCCAGCCGCGGCCGCGCGGCGAGGCGCCGGCGGGCGACCTGCTCCTCGCCCGCGTGCAGGAGCTGAACTACCGCTCTTCCCGGGCGTTGGAGGGCCACGTCGTGGGCCCGCACGGCCAGAACCTGACCGTCGGCGAGGCGCAGGCCCGCGCCGAGCTGATCGACCGGCTGATCGAGCTGGAGCAGTTGCGCGGGAGCCTGCGCCACCGGCGCGTCGGCCGGCTGACCCGGGTGCTGACGCTGCTCACGGTGACCGTGGTCGACCTGCCGATCATGTTGTGGCTGGCCAGTTCCGTGTTCAACGTCGACTGGACCGACCCGCTCGGGCTGCCGCTGGCGATCAGCATCGTCATCTCGGTGCTGGCGACCGGCGGCGCGGCGACGGCGTTGCACCACCTCGGTCACAACCAGCGGCAGCACAAGAACGCCCGGCGCCAGCTGGACTGGGCGAAGCTGTCCCTCGGGTCGAAGCTGAGCCTCGTCACGGTCGGGCTGCTGGTCGGGCTGATGGGCGTGGTGATGTTCGTCCGCGTCTACACCGAGGGCGTGCTGTCCGGGATGAACGACCTGGCCGTGCTGATGGCGGTGCTGGTCGCGCTGGTCATGGTCGTGTCGGCGACGCTGGTGTTCTGGACGGCGTTCCGCGACGGCTCGCTGGAGCAGGACGACCTGCGCCACTACAGCGAAAGCGTCCGGCCGTTCCTCGCGAAGAAGCGCGAGTACGAGGACCAGGCGCACGAGCTGAGCTGCCAGTACGACCTGCTGCGGCGCCAGGCGGGCCAAGCGGCCGAGTGACCTCGGGGACGCCCGGGGACCCGGGCCGGCGGGAAGAGCTGCCCGCCGGCCCGGGTGACGTCACGGCCGCGAGACGCCCATCGGGTTAGGCACCGGGACGACACCGGCGTCGAACACCGCCCGGCTGAGCGGAACCGCCAGTTCGAGCAGGCGGTCGAGGTCGTCGCCGAGCGCCTCGACCGGGGCCGAAGCGAGCCGATCGGTGTCGTCCTCGACCCGCTGCCGCACGGCTTTCCCGGCCGGAGTCAGCCGGTCACCGTCGAGGAGCCCACGGTCCCGCAGGCTCTCGACGGCGGCGTCCCATTCGACGTCGGTCCAGCCGCGGTGGGGCTGGACGTCCGCCCGGCCGATCACCCCATCACCGATGTGGGTGAGGGTGGTCTCCAGGCCGCTCAACCCCGCGTGAACGGCCGCGAGGACGTGCCCGTCGCCGCGGTGCTCGCGCAGGATCGTGGTCGCCAGCCACAGGCGCCCGAGGACGTCGGCGGGCTTCGGGACGGCCGCCCAGGCGGCCGCCAGCGGCCGCCCGTCGAAGCGGCAGGCGTCCACGGCCCGTTCCAGGAGGTCCGCGAGTTCCTGGTGGTCGGCACCGACGAGGTTTCGCAGCGCGTCCGAGACGGCCTCGACGCGCGTCCGGACGACGTCGGCGGGGTCGGCGAACGACCAGGCGTCCGGCAGGGCCCGCGCGACCATCCCGGGGGCGAAGCCGAACAGAACGGACGTCGCCGGTCCGGGTCCGACGGGCCCGAGCGGCGCGAGGCGGCCCGCGAAGTAGCCCATCCAGTAGCCACGCAGGCCGACGGCTTTCGCGGCGGCGGCGGTCTCGGGCGCGAAGTAGGCGACGGCGTGCAGCGGCTCGACCGCCGCCCAGAGCCTGCGTGCTGTCATGGTCCGCTCCTCAGGGGGTGAGCCGGTGCAGGTCGCGCGGGAAGAGGGTTACCTCCCGGACGTTCGCGACGCCGAGCAGGCGCGCGGTCCAGCGTTCCAGACCGATCGCGAACCCGCCGTGGGGTGGCATGCCGTGGGCGAACGACGCCAGGTAGTCGGCGTACTCGGGCGCGTCGTCTCCGAGCACCGCGAGGTAGTCGGCGTGCCGGTGCAGCCGCTGGCCGCCGGTCACAGGCGGTCGCAGCAGTTCAAATAGCCGGGGCGCGCCAGGGGCGGATGCGTGGAGAATGGCATTTTGCCTTCGGGTACCGGTGACGAAGAGGAACCCGAGCCGTGCTCGCGCAACGCCCACTCCGACAGCGCCCGCTCGTGCTCGGGCGCCTGGTCGGGTCGCGCGGAGTGGCGCCAATGCGTTTACGAAGTGGATCCCGGCGGCTGGGTGAGCCCCGGCATCGCCTCGGTCATCGGGCCAGCGCTTCCCTCAGCACGGCCATGAGGTCGTGGCGGTTCGGGAGGACGCGAGGCTGATGTACTTCGCCAGGTGCCGCGCGGTGCCGCGCGGTTCGGCGCGGAAGACCGGGCCGACTTCATGGACGCGCTCGAAGACGCCGACCAGCGCCTGCTTGCAGAGCCGCGGCGACTGCGCCATGCAGGCTCGGCGGCCGAAGTAGTCGATGCCGAACACATCCGCCCGACTCGGTCGCCGAGGGCGCAATCTTCGGCGTGTGCACCTCCGCGAAACCGAGCTAGTCCACTGTGGACCAAACGACCGGACCGCCGAATCGGCGAAGCACGCCTTCAACGGGGGGTGCCGCGGCGCGACCGGCTCGTGGTCGAGGATCAGCCGCGACGCCGTGACAGTACGCAGGTAGGGGTCGAACGACGGCTGGACAACTTCCCCAGCGTCTCTACCACGGATCAGTCAGCTCGCCCCCGCGAGTCGGCCGTGACCACGCCCAGCCACCACGATTTCCTCCGGTGGCACCCAGGTCGCCGGGCCGGTCGCGGACCACGACGAACGTCACGGACTTCAACCGGCGCCGCCGGTGCACCCCCCCGGCGACGCGCGCATGGTCGCCGACATGCCCCGGCAGCTCGGCGGCCAGAACACGAAAACTCATCACCCTCCCAACGCAGGATCCCTCGGGAGTGCGGGCGATGAAGGAAATCGCGGTGCCACCGCACTTTCACCGCACAAACGCGGCCTCGTCGTGGCCCGGTGACGGGGGCGAACCGGCGGGGCATGGGGCACGCTAGGCGCCGTTCCTCCCCGCACTCCGGAGGGTCTTCGCCGCCGGGCACGGGGCCGCCTTCTCAGCTTCCGGCGGCTCTCTCGACCCGTGCGCTCCCGGGGCTACTCGGCTCCATCAGCGCGTTGCCGAGCAGCGTAACCACGCGACGGCGAAGCCGCCTCCGAATTTCAGCCCCACGCCACCGGCAGCTCGCGCACTCCGTACACCAGCGTGTTGTGCTTGAACACCAACGACTCCCGCGGCGCGGCCAGCCTCAGGTCCGGCACCCGGCGGAACAACCGCGTCAGCGCTTCCTGCAGCTCGACGCGCGCCAGCTGCTGGCCGAGGCACTGGTGCGCCCCGAACCCGAACGCGACGTGCGTGCGCGGCGACTCGCGGTGGAAGTCCAGCTTGTCCGCGCCCGCGAACAGGTCCTCGTCGCGGTTGGCCGAGCTCAACGCCGCCACCAGCCACTCGCCCGCCTTGACCGCGCGCGATCCGACCTGGACGTCCGCCGTCGCGTAGCGCAGTACGCCGAACTGCACCACCGACAGGTAGCGCAGCAGCTCCTCGACCGCTCGTTCCGGCTGCGCCAGCACGACGTCGCGCTGCGACGGGTGTTCCAGCAGCACCAACGTGCTGAGCGCGATCATGTTCGCCGTCGTCTCGTGGCCGGCCACCAGCAGGCTGAGGCCGAGCACCACCAGCTCTTCCGTGCTGAGCGGGTCGTCGCCGCCGCGGGAAATCAGCCTGCTGAACAAGTCGTCCCGCGGATTCCGCCGCTTGTCGTCGAACAGGCCCGCCAGGTACGTCGAAAGCTCGTCGTACGCCCGCTGTCCTTCCTCGCGCGTGGCGTCGGTGCTGACCAGCGTCGTGCTCTGGTGCTGGAACCGCGCCCGGTCCGCGTACGGGACGCCGAGCAGCTCGCAGATCACCAGCGACGGGATCGGCAACGCGAAGTCCCGCACCAGGTCCGCGTGACCGGGCCGGGCGAGCATCGCGTCGAGGTGGCTCTCGACGAGCTCCTGCACGTACTCGCGCATGGCTTCCACGCGCCGGACCGTGAACTCCGCGATCACCTTCTTGCGGAGCCGGGCGTGCGCGGCGCCGTCGAGCTGGATGATCGAGCCCGGGCTGACCTCCTCGTCGAGGTCGGCGTTCGGGTTCACGTGCACCGAAGACGCGCCGCGCGAGCTCATCGCGCGGTCGGCGAGCACCGCGCGGACGTCGCTGTAGCGCGTCACCAGCCAGGCGTCCATGCCGCCTGGGCAGCGCACGCGCGACGTCGGCGCGGTTTCCCGCCGGTTCGCGTAGTCCTCGGGTGGGTCGAACGGGCATCCGGCCGGTCGTGCCGTGGGAAGGGCCGGGGTTGCGGATGCTGCCGTCACGGCGGATCACACCTCTCTTCCGGTGGTCTCGACCCTTCCACCATGGAGAGGACCGGTGCCGTCGTGGGACGTTCGACCCACTTCCGACCCGGATGGCCTAGCGGGCGCCGTACGCGCCGCCGTTGACGTGCACGACCTGGCCGGTGATGTGCCCGGCGCCCGGCGACGCCAGGAACGCGACGGTCTCCGCGACCTCGTCCGGCGTGCCCGCCCGCTTGTCGAAGGCGACGGACACCCGCGCGGCCACCCATTCTTCGGAAACCGTGCCGTGGAAGAACTCCGTGTCGAGGGTGACGCCGGGCGCGACGACGTTGGCCGAGCCGCCGGCGCCGAGCTGCCGCGCGAGGTCGGTGTTCCACGCTTCGATGGCCGCCTTCGCCGCGCCGTACGAGCCGGAACCCTGCTTCGCCGCGATGGAGCCGAGAGTCACAACGCGCACGTTGTCCGCGAAGCGCGGCTTCAGGGCCGCCGTGACGAGCACCGCGGAGAGGACGTTGGCGGCGAAGTTGGCTTGCCACGCGTCGGCCAGCCCGGCGAGGTCACCCGGCGCCGGGGCTTCGCGGACCCGGTCGGTGTTGCCGCCGGCGTTGTTGACCAGGACGTCGATCCGCCCGGGCAGCTCGGCCACGGCCGCCTCGACGGCCGCCGGGTCGCTCGCGTCGAAGGCCACCGCCTGCGCGCCGATCCGCTCGGCCGCGGCTTCCAAGACGTCCTTGCGGCGCCCGGTGACGGTGACCCGCTCGCCCGCCGCCGCGAACCGGGCGGCGACCGCCAGCCCGATGCCGGTGCCGCCGCCGGTGACCACGATTTCCCGCTGTTCGCTCATGGGCGCCATCTTCGCCGAAGAAAGCGCTTGCCGTCACGGGTTTCCCGGCGACCGGGACACAATTCGTTAGGACACTTTACGAACAGGTCTTGACGGCGGGCCGCCGCCCGGCGAACCTGGACGCACGCCGCAGTCATCGTCCCCACCTTCTCCCCGGAGGCAGCATGACCCGGCGCGCGCTCGTGCTCGTCGTGACCCTGTTCCTGGCCACCGCGCTCACCGGCGGCGGCACCGCGAACGCGGCCACCACGCAGCAGACGTTCCTCACCTTCTACGGCTGGTGGGACAACACCCCGCCCGGCGGCGAGATCGCCTACCCGCGCATCCACGACACCGCGGGCGGCGAAGGCACCTACGCCGACCCGATCACCTTCGCCACCAGCAGCGACGAGCTCGCGCCCGGCACGAAGGTCTGGGTCCCGCGGGTGAAGAAGTACTTCATCATGGAGGACGGCTGCGACGAGTGTTCCGACGACTGGAACAGTGAGGGCCCGAACGGCGGACCCGGGCTGCGGCACATCGACCTCTGGCTCGGCGGCGAGGGCGGCAGCGCCTTCGACGCGATCGACTGCGAAGACGCGCTCACGCACTACAACCCGGACAACACGCCGGTCATGGAGCCGGTGGTCGTCGACCCGCCCTCGGACGAGCCCTACGACCCGGCGCCGATCTTCGACACGAGCACCGGCGAGTGCTGGGGCGGCGCGCAGCCGAACACCACGGTCGGCCAGTACCGCAACGAGTCCACCGGCACCTGCCTCGAGGCCCCGAGCAGCGGCAGCACGCTGAAGGTGGGCACCTGCACCGGGAGCACCACGCAGCGGTTCACCTTCCACGGCGCGTTCCTCGTGTACGACAACCGCTGCGCGGGCATCTCCGGCGGCTCGATCGTGCTGCAGACGTGCACCGGCGGCCCGGCCCAGCAGTGGTCGATCAACCCGGACGGCACGATCTCCGACATCCAGACCAGCACCAAGTGCTTCCGCGCGTCGGGCACCACGCTGTCCGCGGGCAGCTGTTCGGGCACGGCCGCGCGCTGGGCGTTCACCCCGGCCGCGACCGGCGGCCTCAGCGTGACGCCGTCGTCGGTGTCGGTCGCCCCCGGTGGCTCGGCGACGGCCACCGTCACCGCCACGGACGCCGTCACGCTGTCAGCGAGCGGCGCGCCGTCGGGCGTGAGCGTCGCCTTCTCCCCCACGTCGGTACCGTCCGGCGGCACCTCGACGGTGACCGTCACCGCCGCGGCCACCGCGGCTCCGGGCTCGGCGACGATCACGCTCACCGGCGGCACGAAGACGGTTTCGCTGGGCGTGACCATCACCGGGAGCAGCGCCGAAGTCCTGCTGTCCCAAGGCAAACCCGCGACGGCGTCGTCGCTCGAGTCGTCGTCCTACCCGGCGAGCGCGGCCTTCGACGGCAACCTGACGAGCACCCGCTGGGCGTCTCGCGAGGGCACGGCGAGCGAGTGGCTGCGCGTGGACCTGGGCGCCACCAAGGCGATCTCCCACGTCAAGCTGACTTGGGAAGCCGCGTACGGGAAGGCGTACAGCATCCAGACCTCGCCGGACGGCTCGACCTGGACGACGATCTACAGCACCACGACCGGCAACGGCGCCACCGACGACCTCACCGGCCTGACCGGCAGCGGCCGCTACGTGCGGATGAACGGCGTCACGCGCGGGACGTCCTACGGCTACTCGCTGTACGAGATGCAGGTGTACGGCACCGCTTGAGTTGCCATTCCGGCAACGCGATTTGCCTCTTCGGTGACGTCTCCGCATGCTGGGGACGTCACCGAGGAGGAGCCATGTCCCACGCACACGACCAGCCGATGCTCGTCGAGAACATGCTCAAGCAGGAGTTCTGGGAAGCGATGTACCAGCGCGACGAGCACCGGATCTGGAGCGGGAACGTCAACACCAACCTCAGCTCCGAGGTCGACGGGCTGACCCCCGGGCGCGCGCTCGACCTCGGCTGCGGCGAAGGCGGCGACGCGATCTGGCTGGCGAAGCGGGGCTGGACGGTCGACGGCGCCGACATCTCGACCGTCGCGCTCGCCCGCGCGGCGGAAGCGGCCGCCGAGGCCGGCGTGACCGTCCGCTGGCTGCACCGCGACATCGTCAAGTGGCAGCCGGAAGAGCGGTACGACCTGATCTCCGCGCAGTACATGCACCTGCCGCCGGACCTCCGGCGCGACGTCTTCACGGCGGCCGCGGCGGCGATCGCGCCGGGCGGGTCACTGCTGGTCGTCGGGCACTCGCCGAAGGCCATGCGCGAGTTCGACGGCCAGAAGCCGCCGGAGGAGCTGTACTTCGAGCCGGAGGAGATCACCGGCTACCTCGGCGACGCCTGGGAGTGGATCGTCGAGACCTGCGAGACGCGCGGCGAGGGCCACCACACCGACGCCGTCTACCGCGCCCGGCGCTTGTAGCCTGACACGCGAAGGGCGGCACTTTCCCTACGAAAGTGCCGCCCCGCGAGCTTGGCGTGGATCAGGCGAGCTCGAGGCCGTAGGCCTGCAGCTCCAGGGTGAGCGGGTAGAAGTAGCTGGTCACGGTGTCGCCGCCGGACAGCGTGCCGAGGCCCTTCTCGCCGTCGTAGGCCGGGCCGCCGGAGTCACCGTGGTCGGTGTGCGCGGTGGTGCCGAACTCGTGGTTGAGCACGCCGACGTCGAAGTTGACCGACTCGTCGACCGAGGTGACCTCGCCGCTGCCGCCGCCGGTGGTCGAGCCCTGCTTCTGGATCTGCTCGCCGACCGTCGGCTCGGCCGCGCTGGTGATCTTCTGGCCGGTGTTGATCTCGCCGGGCCCGGTGCCGTTCGGGCGGGTCAGCAGGCCGGAGTCGGCGCCGGGGCAGTCGCTCTCGACGACCTCAGCCCCGGAGACGTCCCCGCCGGACCAGGTGCCGCCGAGGTTGGTGCAGTGGCCGGCGGTGAGCAGGAACGGCTGGCCGCCCTTGGTCACGTTGAAGCCGAGCGAGCAGCGGCCCTGGCTGTTCTGGATGGCGTCACCGTCCTGGATGTGCAGCTCGAGCTTGCCGGTGCGGTGCTCGACGCGGACGCTGTCGCCGTACTTCGCGGCGGCCGCGTTGACCTTGGCCGCGGTGTCCTTGCTGGCGGCGTCGTAGATCTTCACGACGACCTGGTTGGTCTTGGTGTCGATGCCCCACGCGGTCTGCGGCACGTTCTTCACCGCGTCCAGCTGGTTCTTGACGCCGGTGAGCGCGGCGAAGGTGTGCTTGACCTTCTTCGCGGTGAGGCCGGCGGCCTGCACCTTCTGCAGGGCGGCGTCGTCGACGACGTTCACGACGGCCTTGCCGTTCTCCAGGTAGATGCCACCGGACTGGGCACCGAGCGACTGCGCCACCTGGGTGGCGTTGGTGATGGCGTGGGCCTGCATCTCGGCGAAGGCGAGCGGGGACGCGGTGGCCGCCGACGCGCAAACGCCGCTGGTCAGTGCGGCGGCCGACAAGACGGCGAAGGTCTTGAGGGCGGTCTTCCGGGGAGTCATCAACTTCCTCCAGTGAGCCGGTTCGAAGCCTGCGCCGGTCACTTTCGTTGCCGGGCAACCAACGCAACACCGACGAAGGTTGGTTAATAACCAATCGATCCGGACATACCGCTCAAGCCAGCCCCATCCGGGCCAACGCCGCTGCTGCGTTCGGCCCAACGGCAGCCGGGTTCCCGGCAGGTGGGAGGCCACGCGGCCGGGCGGGTCGCGCGCCGCGTGTCTTGAATGACTCATTCAGGTCTTCGGAGGTCCTGAATGACTCATTCAAGACGCCGCTGCCGGGGCCCGCGCGAGCCGAGCCCCGCCGCCGGACAGTCGCGAGCTCAGCCCTTCGGCCAGCGGACGTGCTCCTCGTAGTCCGGGTGCTTCTTCAGGTACCCGGCGATGAACGGGCAGACCGGCACGATCGTCCCGCCGCGCGCGACGACGTCGTCCAGCGCGCCCGCCGCCAGCACCTTGCCCAGGCCCTGCCCGGCGAAGGCGTCGTCGATCTCCGTGTGGGTGAACACCGTGATGTCCCCGCGCCGGTCGTACTCGGCGAACCCGGCCAGCTTCTCGCCGACCCACACTTCGTAGCGGCTCTCGTCCGGGTTGTCGGTCACGCGCTTCTCGTCGGTCATCTGCTCTCCTCGCTTGGAGCCTCGGGGTCCGTCCCCCATCGTGCGACGGCGGGCGCGGGGGCGCCGACCGGGTCGTGACGCCCGCTGGGCCGGCCGGGGGACGCCTCCGGCCCGTTCGTGTGCAACCCGGCTGATCCTCTTGGCGGTACCGGCGGGTTTTGGTTGCCTCACGGTGTGCCCGAGCAGCCGTTCGTCCTCCCCGAGTTCTACCTGCCCTACCCGGCGCGGCTGAACCCGCACCTCGAAACCGCCCGCGCGCACAGCAAGGCGTGGGCGCGCGAGATGGACATGATCGACGCGCCCCAGCACGGCACCGTGATCTGGACCGAGCACGACCTCGACTCCCACGACTACGCGCTGCTCTGCGCCTACACCCACCCGGACGCCGGCGCGGCCGAGCTCGACCTGGTCACCGACTGGTACGTCTGGGTCTTCTACTTCGACGACCACTTCCTCGAGCTTCTACAAGCGCACGGGCGACATCGACAGCGCGCGCACCTACCTCGACCGGCTCGAGTCTTCATGCCCGCCGAAGGCGAGATCACCGCGACGCCGGAGAACCCGGTCGAGCGCGGCTTGACCGACCTGTGGCGGCGGACCGTCCCGCACCGCTCGGACGGCTGGCGCAAGCGCTTCACCGCGAGCACGAAAGCACTCCTCGACGAGTCGCTCTGGGAGCTGGCCAACATCAACGAGGGCCGCCTCGCCAACCCGATCGAGTACGTCGAGATGCGCCGGAAGGTCGGCGGCGCGCCGTGGTCGGCGAACCTGGTCGAGTACTCCGTGCACGCCGAGGTGCCCCGCGAGATCGCCGCGACCCGGCCGCTGGAAGTCCTGCGCGACTGCTTCGCCGACAGCGTCCACCTGCGCAACGACCTGTTCTCCTACCAGCGGGAGGTGCAGGACGAAGGCGAGCTCTCCAACGGCGTGCTGGTCTTCGAGCGGTTCCTCGGGCTGACCACCCAGCAGGCGGCCGACGCCGTCAACGACCTGATCACCTCACGGCTGCACCAGTTCGAGCACACCGCGCTCACCGAGGTCCCCGCGCTCTTCGACGAGCACGGCGTCGACCCGGCCGCCCGCGCGGCGACGTTCGCCTACGTCAAGGGCCTGCAGGACTGGCAGGCCGGCGGGCACGAGTGGCACCTGCGGTCCAGCCGCTACATGAACGAGGGGGCACTCGCCGGCCGCGGCGGCCCGGAGCTGGGCGGCGCGACCGGCATCGGGACGTCGGCGGCGCGGATCGCCACCTCGGTGCTGGCCACCGCCCCGCGGCGGCTGCGGGCGTTCGGGCACACGCCGTTCAGCGCGGTTTCGGTGGCACGGCCGTCCTTCGAGCCGCCGTTCCCACCGCGGCTGAGCCCGCACCTGGCCACGTGCCGGGCGCGCAACGTCGACTGGGCGCGCCGGACGGGCCTGCTCGACGGCGTGGTGTGGGACGAGCGGCGGCTGCGCGCGGCCGACCTGCCGCTGTGCGCGGCGGGCATCCACCCGGACGCGACGGCGGCCGAGCTGGACGTCACCAGCGACTGGCTGACCTGGGGCACGTACGCCGACGACTACTACCCGATGGTCTTCGGCGCGACGCGCGACCTCGCGGCGGCGAAGGCGTGCAACCTCAGGCTGTCGGCGGTCATGGCCGGGGCGGATCCGTCGACGCCGCTGGAGACGGGCCTGGCCGACGTCTGGGCGCGGACGGCGAACCGGGACGAGGTGCGCCGCGCGGTCGAGAAGATGACGTCGAGCTGGCTGTGGGAGCTGGCGAACCAGGCGCAGAACCGGATCCCGGACCCGATCGACTACGTGGAGATGCGGCGCCGGACGTTCGGCGCGGACCTGACGACGGCGTTGGCGCGCGGCGGCGCCGTGCCGCCGGAGCTGGCGCGCGCCCGTCCGGTGCAGACCCTCGAACACAGCGCGACGGACTACGCGGCCCTGCTCAACGACCTGTACTCCTACCGCAAGGAGATCCGGTTCGAAGGCGAGCTCAACAACGGCGTCCTGGTGGTGCGGAACTTCCTCGGCTGCACCGAAGAGCGCGCGTTCGCCGTGGTCGGCGACCTCGTCGAGGCGCGGCTCGCGCAGTTCCGGCACACCGCCGACGTCGAGCTGCCCGTCCTGCTCGAGGGCCGCGGGCTCGCCCCGGACGCGCTGGACGGGTACGTCGAGCGCCTTCGGAACTGGATGACGGGCATCGCCCACTGGCACGAGAACGTTGCGCGCTACACCGAGATCGAGCTGGGCTACCAGCCCTTCACCGGCCGGCCGAGCGGGATCGGGACCTCAGCGCTGCGGATCTCGGCGCTGCTGCCCGCCGGTCGCTGAGCGGCGTAGTTCGCGCCACTCCGCCGGGCATCTCGAAGACGCGAGGGCGATACTCGACACCGTGAGCGGCTTCAACCTGCGTTTCCTCGGCCATTCGACGGTCCGGCTCGAACTCGGCGGCCGGGTCGTGCTGACCGACCCGGTGCTCACCGCGCGCGTCGGCGGGCTCACCCGGGTGGTGCCGCCGCCCGCGCCCGCGACCTACCGCGACGTCGACCTCGTGCTGCTCTCGCACCTGCACGGCGACCACCTGCACCTGCCGTCGCTGAAGCTGCTCGGCCGCGGCACCCGGATCGTCGTGCCGCGCGGCGCCGGGAGCTGGCTCGCCAAGAAGGGCTTCACCGCCGTCGAGGAGATCGCGCCCGGGGAGACGCTCACCGAAGGCGACCTCACGGTCACCGCCACCGAAGCCGTCCACTCCGGACACCGGTGGGGCCCGCGGCTCACGCACGGCCCGCAGAGCCCGGCCATCGGGCACCTCGTCGAGAGCGACGGCGGCACGCGCGTCTACAACGCCGGTGACACGGACCTGTTCGACGGGATGGCGGGCTTCGGCCCGGTCGACGTCGCGCTCCTGCCCGTCTGGGGCTGGGGGCCGAATCTCGGGCCGGGTCACCTGGACCCGGCCCGAGCCGCGCGGGCGGCCGGGCTCGTCCGGGCCCGCGCCGCCGTGCCGGTCCACTGGGGCACGCTCGCCGTCCCCGGGCTGCGGCGCACCGCGCGGATGCGGCGGCTGCTCGCCGACCCGCCGCGCGTGTTCGCCGCCGAGGTGAAAGCCGCCGGCGGAACCACCGACGTGCTGTTCACCGAGCCCGGCGACGAGGTCGTCCTCCCGGCGCGCGAGGACCGCGCGTGAACTGGACCGACCCGGCCGCCCTCGGCTACCCGGCCGTGTTCGGCGGCGTCCTGCTCGGCTCGATCATCCCGATCGTGCCCACCGGTGCGGTGGTCGGCGCCGCGGCCGCCGTCGCGACCACCACCGACCACCTGTCCCTGCCGCTGGTGATCCTGCTCGCCGTGCTCGGCGCGTACGTCGGCGACGTCGTGACGTTCGGGATCCCGCGCCTGGGCAGCGAAGCCGCGTTCCGCTGGATCAGCCGCCGCCAGCCCGCCGAACGGCTGGAGAAGGCGCGCGAGCAGTTCACCCGCCGCGGCTGGCAGCTGGTCGTGATCGGCAGGCTCGTCCCGGCCGGCCGGATCCCGGTGCTGCTCGCGGCGGCCGCGCTGAGCTACCCGTGGCGGCGGCTGCTGCCCGCCGCGCTCGTCGCGTGCGTGCTGTGGGCGACCGCGTACAGCTTGCTCGGCATCCTCAGCGGCGGCATCTTCGACTCACCGCTCGTCGCGACCCTGCTGGCGACGGTGCTGGTCCTGCTGGTCACGGTGCTGCTGAACCTGGTCTCCCGGTGGCGGCGCAAAACCAAGGAGCGAGTGTGACGACGACCGCCCCGAAGGGCCGCCTGCTCCGCGGCGGCCGCGCCGTCGCGCGCATCCTGCTGGTGTGGATCGCGGTGACCGGCGCGCTGCGCCTGCTCGACGTGCTGCTGCCCGGGTTCCGGATGACGCACTGGTGGCAGCCGACGGTGTGCGCGCTGCTGCTCGGCCTGCTGGCCGCGGTCGGCTGGCCGCTGGTCATGCGGATCGCCTACCCGCTGGCGTTCTTCACCTTCGGCCTCTTCGGGTTCGTGCTGCTCGGCGCGGCCACGCTCGCGGTGTTCCGCTCGGTGCCCGGCGTCGAGATCGCCGACTTCCGCAGCGCGGTGCTCGTCACCATCGGGATGGCCGCGGTCGGCGCGCTCATCTCCAGCCTGCTGGCCATCGACGAGGACGAGATCTTCTTCCGCCGCGCCGCGCGGCGCCGCCGTCGGCACACGCCCGCGCCCGGCCAGGGCGAGCAGCCGCCCGGGGTGTTGTTCCTGCAGATCGACGGCCTCGGGTTCGACACGGTCCGCCGCGCGATCCGCGACGGCGACATGCCGACGTTCGCCGCCTGGCTCGCCGAAGGCAGCCACACGCTGACGCCGTGGCACACGGACTGGAGCTCCCAGACCGGCGCGAGCGTCTGCGGCATCCTGCACGGCTCGAACCACGACATCCTCGGGTTCCGCTGGTACGAAAAGGACCGCGACCACGTGATGGCGTGCGCGCACCCGACGGACGCGGCCGAGATCGAGCGGCGCCACTCCGACGGCCGCGGCCTGCTCTCGGGCGACGGCGCGAGCCGCGGCAACCTGTTCTCCGGCGACGCCGACCACGTCAGCCTCACGATGAGCTCGATTCCCGTGCTGGTGCCGAAGAAGCTGCTGCGCCGACGTCGTGACCGCCTCGGCGCGGGCTACTACGCGTACTTCGCGAACCCGGTCAACGCGCTGCGCACGTTCTTCGTCGCGCTGGTCGACGTCTTCCGCGAGATCAACGCGTCGGTGCGCCAGCGCCGGGCGGGCGTGGTGCCGCGGGTCCCGCGCGGCGGCTGGTACCCGCTGGCCCGGCCGGGCACGACGGTGATCGCGCGCGACGTCGTAGTGTCGGCGATCCTCGGCGACATGCTCGCCGGGCGGCCGGTGGTGTACGCGGACTTCCTCGGCTACGACGAGGTCGCGCACCACTCGGGCGTCGAGCGGTTCGACACGCTGTCGGTGCTGCGCTCGATCGACCAGCAGATCGCGCGGCTGCACCGGGCTTCGCGGCTCGCCCCGCGCCGCTACCACGTCGTCGCGCTGTCGGACCACGGCCAGACCCAGGGGCAGGCGTTCTCGGAGCGGTTCGGCGAGACGATCGAGGCGTACGTCGGCCGCCTGTGCGGAGGCTCGCCGTCGCGCTCGGCGGGCAAGCGCCGCCAGGCGGAGAGCTGGCAGATCAACGCGGCACTGGCGGAGGCGACGCAGAGCGGCGGCCTGATCGCCCGGCGGCTGCGGGCCCGGGTGGAGGACGCGGAGTGCGCCGAGGACCGCCCGCGCACGACGTCCGGTTCACCGGGCGCGGTCACCCGCGTGGCGCCCGGCGTGGTCGCGGTGGTGTCGGGGCACCTCGCGATGGTGTCGTTCACCGAGCACGAGGGCCGCGTCGAGCTGGAGACGATCGAGCGCGAGTTCCCGGACCTGCTGCCGTCGCTGGTGGACCACCCGGGCGTCGGGTTCCTGCTGGTGCGCAGCCGCGAGTTCGGCCCGGTGGTCCTGGGCCGCGACGGCCTCCACCGGCTCGCATCCGGTGTCGTCATCGGCGAGGACCCGCTGCTGCCGTACGGCCCGCACGCGGCGGACCTGATCCGCCGGGTGGACACGTTCCCGCACTGCGCGGACGTGATGATCAACAGCCGCTACGACCCGGACTCGGACCAGGCGTCGCCGTTCGAGACGCACGTGGGTTCGCACGGTGGCCTGGGCGGGCCGCAGCAGCGGGGGTTCGTCGTGCACCCGCGCGAGTTCGCGCCGCTGGGCGAGGTCGTCGGCGCGGAGGCGTTGCACCGGGTGTTCCGGGGGTGGCTCACCGATCTCGGGCATCCTTCACCCGTTCCCGCCGCAGTTTCGGAGGTTGTTTCGTGAGTTTGACGGTGTACGGCGCGTCCTGGTGCCCGGACGTGAAGCGCAGCCGCGCGTTGCTCGACCGCGAGGGTGTCGAGTACGCGTACGTGGACGTCGAGGCCGACGCGGAGGCGGAAGCCCGGGTCCGCGAGCTGCAGAACGGCGCGCGCCGCATCCCGACGATCGTGTGGGACGACGGCAGCTTCCTGGTCGAGCCGTCCGACGACGAGCTGAGTGCGCGCCTGTGAAGCTGCTGCGCGAACTGCCGCTGGGGACGCGGGTCGTGGTGCGGTACCGGATCGAGGGCGGGTTCACCGACGCGCTCGGGGACCTCGTCGCGCGCGACTCGACGACGTGCACGGTGGAGACCCGTCGCGGCCCGGTGGTCATCGAGTTCGCCGCCGTGGCGTTGGCCAAGCCGGTGCCCCCGCCGCCAGTGCGGAAGTCGCGGTTCGACGAACTGGTCGCCGAAGCCGAAGCGGTGTCCGTGGAGGGCTGGGACTTCTCGTGGCTCGACGGCCGCGCCACGGAGGCCCGCCCGTCCTGGGGTTACCAGCGTCTGCTCGGCGGGCGCCTGCGAGAGGTCCACGCGGCGCTCGACGTCGAGACCGGCGGCGGCGAAGTGCTCGACGGCTGCCCGTCCCTGCCGCCGCTGATGGCCGCGACGGAGTCGTGGCCGCCGAACGTCGCGCGCGCTTCGGCGCGGTTGCGGCCGCGCGGGGTGGTGGTCGTGGCCACGGAGGGAATTCCCTTCGGCGACAACGTGTTCGACCTGGTTTCCAGCCGCCACCCGGTGACGACGGCGTGGGCGGAGATCGCCCGCGTCCTGCGCCCCGGCGGAAGCTACTTCTCCCAGCAAGTCGGCCCGGCGAGCGTGTTCGAGCTGGTCGAGTTCTTCCTCGGCCCACAGCCGGAGGAGGCACGCAGCAGCCGTCACCCGGACCACGCGGTCGCGGCGGCCACCGAGGCGGGCCTGGAGGTGGTCGACCTGCGCCACGAGAGGCTCCGCACGGAGTTCTTCGACATCGGCGCGGTGGTCTACTTCCTGCGCAAGGTGATCTGGATGGTCCCGGGGTTCACGGTGGAGCGCTACCGGGACAAGCTGCGGGAGCTGCACGAGAAGATCGAGCGCGACGGCCCGTTCGTCGCCCACACGACGCGGTTCCTCATCGAGGCCCGCAAGCCCTGACCCAAGCGCCCCAAGGCGGCGCTCTCAGCCGTGGCGGACGATCGCCGCCTCGACGCCGTCCAGCAGCAGCTCCACCCCCGCTTCGAACGACAGCCGTGCCTCGCGCTCCAAGTACGGCTCGTTCGACGACGCCGCCTCCACCGACGCGCCCAAGCCGGACACCGTGGGGAACCGCGTCGCCAAGTCCGGTACCAGCTCCCCGAGCAACGCCGACCGCGCGTCCCACCAGTCCTCTTCGGACAGTCCGGTCTCCTTCGCCGCCTGCCGGGACTCCGCCGCCGCCTGGACCGAACCGCGGACGATGTTGAACAGCGCCGACACCACCCACCGCACCCGCGCCAGCGGCAACCCCGTCTCAGCCAAGACGGACAGCAGCGTCTCCTGCACGTGGAACTCCCCCGGCCCGAGCACCGGCCGCGCCGGGGAGACCTGCAGCAACCACGGGTGCCGCAGGTGCAGGTCCCACAACGCGTCCGCCAACGCCGAAGCCGCGACCCGCCACCCGGAGGCGACCGGGTACGACGACGGCAGCTCCCCCAGCGTCCGGTCGTACATCAAGTCGACCAGTTCCGTCTTGCCCGGCACGTACGTGTAGAGCGCCATCGCCGTCCGGCCGAGCCGCTCGCCGACCGACCGCATCGACAACGCGCCCATCCCCTCGGCGTCCGCGATCTCGATCGCCGCCGCGACGATCGCCTCCACCGACAGCCCCGGCTTCGGCCCCGGGCCCGTGCGCGGCGCCACGACGGGCGGCCCCCACAGCAGCTCCATGGACCGCCGGGCGTCGCCCTGACCCGCGAAGACGACCACCTTGCCGACTCCTTACACCCTAAAGTAATGTACGCTGAGCAATTACTTTACAGCCTAAAGCATCGAGAAGGACGGTATGACCTCACCCAGGCGGGCCGCCGACACCCACGACGTGATCGAGGTCAGGGGCGCCCGGGAGAACAACCTGGCCGGCGTCGACCTGGACATCCCCAAGCGCCGGCTCACGGTGTTCACGGGCGTGTCCGGCTCCGGCAAGTCGTCCCTGGTCTTCGGCACCATCGCGGCCGAGTCCCAGCGGCTGATCAACGAGACCTACAGCGCCTTCCTCCAGTCGTTCATGCCGAGCCTGTCGCGCCCGGACGTCGACCTGCTGGAGAACCTCAGCGCGGCCATCGTCGTCGACCAGGAGCGGATGGGCGCCAACTCGCGCTCCACGGTCGGCACCGCGACCGACGCCTACGCCATGCTGCGGATCGCCTTCTCCCGCCTCGGCGAACCGTACGTCGGCACGTCCGGCGCGTTCAGCTTCAACCTGCCCGAGGGCATGTGCCCGGCCTGCGAGGGCCTCGGCCGGGTCTCCGACCTCGACGTCGACGCCCTGCTCGACTTCGACCTCTCCCTCAACGAGGGCGCGATCCAGGTGCCGGGCTTCACGCCGGACACCTGGTACGTGCAGACCTACCTCTCCTCCGGCTTCTACGACCCCGACGCGAAGATCCGCGACTTCACGCCGGAGCAGCTCGACGCCCTGCTGCACAAGGACTCCTGCAAGGTGAAGGTCGGCAAGACCAACGTCACCTACGAGGGTCTCGCGGTGAAGGTCCGGCGGCTCTACCTGCACAAGGACGTCGAGTCGCTGCAGCCGAGGCTGCGCGCGTTCATCGAGAAGGCCGCCACCTTCGCGACCTGCGGGGAGTGCGGTGGCGCGCGCCTCAACCAGGCCGCCCTCTCGGCGAAGATCGACGGCCGGAACATCGCCGACTGCGCCGCCATGCAGATCAGCGACCTCGCCGAGTTCGTCCGGAACCTCGACGCGCCGTCGATCCGGCCGCTGCTGGGCAACCTGCGCGACACCCTGGACTCGCTGGTCGAGATCGGCCTCGGCTACCTGTCGCTGGACCGCGAGTCCGCGACGCTCTCGGGTGGCGAGGCGCAGCGCGTGAAGATGGTGCGGCACCTGGGTTCCAGCCTCACCGACGTCACCTACGTCTTCGACGAGCCGACCGTCGGGCTGCACCCGCACGACATCGAGCGGATGAACAACCTGCTGTTGTGCTTGCGGGACAAGGGGAACACGATCCTGGTCGTCGAGCACAAGCCGGAGACCATCCGGATCGCCGACCACGTCGTCGACCTCGGCCCCGGCGCGGGCGCCGACGGCGGGCGGATCTGCTACACCGGCAGCGTCGACGGCCTCCGCACGTCCGGCACGCTCACCGGCCGCCACCTCGACCACCGGGTCACCCTCCGCGAGAAGGTCCGCCAGCCAGCCGGGCACGTCTCCATCACCGGCGCGAAGCTGCACAACCTGCGTGACGTCAGCGTCGACGTCCCGCTCGGCGTCCTGACCGTCGTCACCGGGGTGGCCGGATCCGGGAAGTCGTCGCTGATCCACGGCTCGCTGGCCCACCGCGACGACGTCGTGGTCGTCGACCAGTCGGCGATCCGCGGCTCGCGGCGGTCCAACCCGGCCACCTACACCGGCCTGCTCGACCCGATCCGCACGGCCTTCGCCAAGGCCAACGGCGTCAAGGCCAGCCTGTTCAGCGCCAACTCCGAAGGTGCCTGCCCGCACTGCAAGGGCCTCGGCGTGATCTACACGGACCTGGCGATGATGGCCGGGGTCGCGTCGGTCTGCGAAGAATGCGAGGGCAAGCGGTTCACGCCGAAGGTGCTGACGTTCGAGCTGCGGGGCAAGAACATCAGCGAGGTCCTCGCGATGTCCGTCGCCGAGGCGCGCGAGTTCTTCCCGACCGGCACCGCGCGGGTGGTCCTCGACCGGCTCGCCGACGTCGGCCTCGGCTACCTGACGCTCGGCCAGCCGCTCACCACGCTGTCGGGCGGCGAACGGCAGCGCCTCAAGCTGGCGATCCGGATGGCCGAGCACGGCTCGACCTACATCCTCGACGAGCCGACGACCGGCCTGCACCTCGCCGACGTCGACC
Source organism: Amycolatopsis nalaikhensis (assembly GCF_030264295.1). Lineage (GTDB taxonomy): Bacteria > Actinomycetota > Actinomycetes > Mycobacteriales > Pseudonocardiaceae > Amycolatopsis > Amycolatopsis nalaikhensis. Next base: position 1,218,078 of record NZ_CP127173.1, read on the forward strand.
AGCTGCTCGCGTTGCTCGACCGGATCGTCGACGCGGGCAACACGGTGATCGTCATCGAGCACCACCAGGCCGTGATGGCCCACGCCGACTGGCTGATCGACCTCGGCCCGGGCGCGGGCCACGACGGCGGCCGCGTCGTCTTCACCGGGACCCCCGCCGACCTGGTCGAGAACGCGTCCACGCTCACCGCCCGCCACCTGCGCGAATACCTGGGGAAGCCGTGAACCCGACCGGACTGCTCGAAGTGACCGCGGTGCGCCGCGTGACCCCGCGCACCGTGCGCGTCACGTTCACCGGCGACGGCCTCGACACCCTCGAGCCGTGGCCCGACCAGCAGCTGAAGCTCCTGTTCCCGCCGCCGGGCCGCCCGGTGCGGCTGCCCGCGGGCGACGACGACGTGATGCGCTGGTACCAGGCGTACCTCGCGATCCCGGAGGACGAGCGCCCGGTCATGCGCAGCTACACGGTGCGCGACCGGGGCCAGGCGACCATCGATGTCGACTTCGTCCTCCACGACGACGAGTCCGCCGACGGCCCGGCCACGGCGTGGGCCCGGACGGCGGCTCCCGGCGACGTCCTCGGCCGGTACGGCCCGGACGCCGCCTACCGCCGTCCACTGTCCACAGCGGACACTCTGCTCATCGCCGGGGACGAGACGGCCGTCCCCGCGGCGGCCACCCTCCTGGCCGAGGTCCGCGACGCCGTGGTGTTCCTGGAAGTCCCGGACGCCGCCGAGGAGCAGCCGCTGCCCGGTGACGTCCACTGGGTGCACCGCGACGGCGCCGAGCACGGCGACCGGCTGCTGGAGGCCGTGCGCGGCGCGAAGCTGCCCGACGGCTCGGTGGCCGCGTGGCTGGCCGGCGAGGCGACGATGGTGCGGGCGCTGCGGCGGCACCTCGTCGGCGAGCGCGGGTTCGCCAAGGGCGACATCGAGTTCACCGGCTACTGGCGGCGCACGCTGACCCAGGACGACGCCCCGACGCCCGAGGACCTCGCCGACGCGACCGAAAAGCTGTCGTGAGTGGCGATTCGGGTTCTAATACTCCAGCTGTAGTTCGTGATCTTGCTGGAGGGGGCCGGTGAGATGGGTGCGGCCACCACGTGATCATGGTGTTTGTGAAGACAACTCAAGATCATGTGGTGGCCGCGGCTGCCAGCGTAGACCCTGCGGGGTGGCAGTCGCTGCTGGGTGAGATGTTCGTGCGGGTGGGGCACCGGTTCGCGCGGGTGGAGTCGCGTCGCCGCGCGGGGCGGTTCGTGCAGGGGCTGCTGGCCGGGCTGGTTCGGGTGAACTGCTGGACCATCGCCGAGGCTGTCGGGGACACGACCCCGCATGGGATGCAGAACCTGCTCTCGCGCGCGAGCTGGGACGTGGACGGGGTTCGTGACGACCTGCGCGAGGTCGTGGTCGAGCAGCTGGGTGATCAGGATGCGATGCTGGTCATCGACGAGACCGGCGACCTGAAGAAGGGCACCGAGTCGGTCGGAGTCCAGCGGCAGTACACGGGCACGGCGGGCCGGATCGAGAACTCGCAGATGTCGGTGTTCCTGACGTATTCCACCCCGGCCGGGCATACGTTCATCGACCGTGAGCTCTACCTGCCTGAAAGCTGGGCCGAGGACCCCCGGCGCCGGGACCGGGCCGGAGTGCCCGCCGGGACCCGGTTCACCACGAAATCCCGGCTCGCGTTGGCCATGATCACCCGGGCGCTGGACGCGGGCGTGCGGGTGGGGTGGGTGACCGGGGACGAGGCTTACGGCAAAGACGCTGCCGGCCTGCGTGATCCGCTCGAACAACGCGGACAGGCCTATGTGCTGGCCGTGGCCTGCGACCATCGCATTCCCGGGCCCGGCAGGCAGAGCGTGCGAGCTGATGAGCGGGCGGCCGCGCTGCCGAAACGGGCCTGGCAGAAGCTCTCCGCCGGAGCGGGCGCGAAAGGCCGGCGCTACTACCTGTGGGCCCGCATCCGGCTGCACCCCGCGGGCACCACCGGTTATCACTGGATCCTGATGCGCCGCAACCGGCGCACCGGGGAGACTGCGTTCTACCGCTGTTACAGCCCCCGCCGCGTCTCGCTGGCCAAGCTCGCCCGCGTTGCCGGGCGTCGCTGGACGATCGAGGAAACCTTCCAGACCGGCAAAGAACTCACCGGCCTGGACGAGCACCAGGTCCGCACCTGGACCTCCTGGTATCGCTGGACCACGCTGGTCATGCTGGCCCACGCCTTCCTCGCCATCGCCGCCGCCCATGCCCGCCACACAAAACCGCATGAGGGCCTGATCCCGTTGACACGCAACGAGATCAGGCACCTCTACGCCCAGCTCATCCTCAAGCCAGCCCGCCGCGTCGCCGACATCCTGGCCTGGTCCACCTGGCGCCGACGACACCAACATCACGCCCGGCAAAGCCACTACCAGCGACGACACGAAAACCCAGCACCCGATCACGAACTACAGCTGGAGTACTAACCCGAATCGCCACTCACGAGGGGGCGGGGCGAGGGGGCGGACAAGACTGCCCCAAGGGGAGGTATCAGGCCGGGCTTCTTGCCGGGGCCGGACCCCGGAGCGGACGGTGATCGGGCTCAGTCCGCACCGGGGAGGTCCCGAGCCATGCCCGAACCCACTCCGCACGACACCGAAGACGTCTCGCCGAGACCGTTCTGGCGGCGCGGCGTCGACCGGCGCACGATCCTGGTCGCCGGCAGCGCGGCCCTGCTGCTGGCGAACCTGCCGGGCGACTCGCCGCTGCAGGCCCTCCTCGCCGCCGACGCGACACCCGACCTGACGCTCGACCTGCTGCGCCGCGAAGACATGCTCAAGCTGCACTTCGCGTTCTTCAACCTCAAGCGCTCCACCGCCGCGGGCCCGCCCAAGCTGGTGCCGGTCGACGCGACCGCGCAGTCGGTGGTCGTCGTCGGGTTCGACAGCCAGCACCTGATGGAGGAGCCGACGTTCGTCTCCGACCCGGGTGGTGCCCCGCCGTCGAACCTGCCCGCGCCGGGCGACATCGCGACCCGCGCCGTCGGCCCGAGCCGGATCGCGTTCCTGGTGCCCGCGACGGTCAAGGAGCTGCCCTACACCGAGGAAGGCCTGCTCGCCTGGTCGAACTGGGTGATGCGGGTGGTGCCGAAGACCGCGCCCGCGCGGCCGGGCCCGCTGGTCACCGACCTGCTTCTGGTCGACTGGCTGCACCTGACGTCGGAGCAGCACGCGTCGTGGGCGCACGTGACGCACCCGGTGACGTCGGCCGGGCGCACCGAGCTGTGGCACACCCGCCTCGCTCCTCGCGACGAGTTCGGCAGGCCGGACCCGCTGCTCGGCCCGGCCGACGTCCGCGCGGCGGCTGCGGACACCCCGGACGACCTGCGGTTCGACGCCATGCTCGGCCTCGGGTCCTCGACCCTCGCCGGGCTCGTCGAGCAGACCAACACCCGTGCTCCGGTCCGTGGCGACCTGGTGCTGCTCTCGGCGATGGGCTCGTCGCTCGAGCTGGAGGGCAAGTGGGACGAGGGCGAGGTCGCCGCCTGGCAGCACCGCTCGGCGATCGGCCGCGACAACTACGTCCGCATCGACGAGCGCGGCTACCTCTTCCCCTACGGCCACAAGGCCCTTCACGTGACCGAGACCGAGCGCACCATCGCGGGCGGCGCCGCGCGGCTGCTGCAGCGGAAGTACATCCGGGTGCTGGAACCGGTGAAAGCCTTCGAGGACAACGGCTTGCCGTTCCGCTCGGTCGAGATCACCACGACGACCACGCCGTTCCTGGCCGAGCACCCGGAGCCGATCGGCACCACCGGCTCGTTCTGGGTGCAATCCGCGGCCGGGGACGTGCCGTTTCCGATCGTCGCCACCGACTGGGCGGGCAACCGCGTCGAGACGATCGCGCACCTGGCGTTCGTCCCGCTCTCCAAGGCCAACGACCCGGCGACACTCGACGCGCTGCAGGCGCAGGCCGACCCGGCCGACTTCGCGGACATCCACCCGCGGCGCACGCACGAGCTGGGCGGGCAGAAGGTCGCCTTCGCGCCGGTGCCCGACACCGCCGCCGCGGCCGACGACGCCCCGCGCAACACGGCGTTCCCCGCGGTCCGCCTGCACCTCAACATGAGGCGCCGCGAGCTGGCGGGCGAAGCCGGGTTCTCCCCGCGGATGCTCGCCGCCGAGATCCGGATGCCCGCGGTCGAGGCGCTGGCCGGGGGCAAGGAGCTGGCCACGGCCATCGGCTACGACCCCGAGTACGTCAAGACCGCGTTCGAGAACGTCCAGGGCGAGCTGTTCGCCCGGGTCAGCCCGTCGGTCGCGGACGTCGGCAAGCTCGTGCGGGCCATCGAAACCGGCGCCGCCCTGCCGGACGTCGGCGCGGTCCAGGCCCAGTTCGGCAAGACCGTCGCGCAACTCGGCGGCGTCGCCGCGCCGGACCTCGACATCCGCGGCCTGTCGCGTTCGCTGGGCCCGCTGTCCGGACCCGCCGAGACGATCAGCCAGATCGCCAAGGACGGCGTCTTCAACCCCGGCAAGTTCTTCCCCGACACGGCCAAGCTGCTCGGCGGGCTCAGCCTCGCCGAGATCCTCGGGTTCGACCCGAAGCTGCCCGACAACCTGACGCTGCCGATCGCGAACGGCCCGAAGATCGTCACCACCCCCGAGTACGGCGACGGCAAGGACCACCCACCGACCGCCGTCCGGACCGTCTTCGACTGGCAGCCGAAGCTCCCGGACAAGCTCACCGCCGGGGTGTTCCACCCGAAGCTGCCCGACCGGCCGCACGCCACCCTCACGCTGCACGGCGAGAGCCGCACGGTGTTCGGCGGGGGCGGCAGCACGACGTCGACGATCAAGGGCGACCTGCGCGACTTCGCGATCGAGCTGGTCAAGGGCGACGACAGCGCGCTGTCGTTCATCAAGCTCACCTTCCGGCGCTTCGCCTTCGAGCAGCACGACGGCGCCAAGCCGGTGATCCACGTCGAACTGGACAAGATCGAGTTCGAGGGCCCGCTCAACTTCGTCAACACGCTGCAGCGGTTCCTGGTGAGCACGGGCAAGGGCCTCGGCATCGACGTCCAGCCGTCGGGCATCACCGCGGGCTACACCCTCGCCATCCCGGACGTCGGCATCGGCGTGTTCGCGTTGCAGCACCTGGCTTTCGGCGCGTCGCTGTCGATCCCGTTCGACGGCAGCCCGGCGCGGGCGCGGTTCGCGTTCTGCAGCCGCGAGCACCCGTTCACGCTCACCGTGTCGTTGTTCGGCGGCGGCGGGTTCTTCGCGCTGGCGCTGGGCACCGACGGCTTCGAGCTGATGGAGGCCTCGATCGAGTTCGGCGGCGCGGTGGCGTTCAACCTCGGCGTCGCCAGCGGTTCGGTCTCGGTGATGGCCGGGATCTACTTCAAGCTCGAGCACAAGCCGGAGATCCCGGCGAGCGGCAGCACGCCCGCGGTGCCCGCGCACGACGCGATCACCCTCACCGGGTACGTCCGCGCGAACGGCTCCCTCAACGTGCTCGGCCTGATCACCATCTCGGCCGAGTTCTATCTCGCGCTGAGCTACACGAACGACGGCGGCGAGAACCTGGTCGAGGGCGAAGCCTCGCTGACCGTCGAGATCGACATCCTGTTCTTCTCGAAGTCGGTCACGCTCACCGTGCACAAGTCCTTCGCCGGTCCCGGATCTTCGTCACTGGCCGCCCGGACCGCGGCCGCGCTGCCCGCGGGCGGCTCGCCGTCCTTCGGCGACCAGATGAGCCAGGACGACTGGAACACCTACTGCGACGCGTTCGCGGCCTGAGGAGACGAGTGATGGCCACCCAGACGATCCTGAGCACCGCGCTTCCCGACGGCGTCCGCACCGAGAGCGGCCGGGCGTACCTGCACCTGTCGGCGTTCCTGTCGCCGCGGCTGACCGGCGCCGACACGCTGGCCGCCTTTCCCGACTGGCTCGACTGGCCCGCCGCCGCGGTCGAGTTCGACGTCTCGCTCGGCGGCACGGTGGTGCGCGCCGAGAAGCTGCCGCAGGAGCTGCGCTCGGACCTGTGGAAGAAGCTCTTCACCGGCGGCTCCCGGCTCGGGACGGCGACCGCGCCGCCGATGCCGCCGCAGCGGACGTTCGTGCGGTCCTACCCGGTGCGCAACGTGCGGAACTTCGTCCGCGACCAGTACGCGCTGATGGCGGCGAACAACCCGACCACGCACCCGACGATCACCGACTACGTCGGCGTTCCGGAGGGCCGCCTGCGGACGAGCGGGAACCGGTGCGGGCCCCGCAGCCGCTACCGGCTGCACGACACGTGGATCTCGCCCGAGACCAAGGCGGCCGTGACGAGCGAGCTGGCGCTGCTCTTCTTCTACAACAAGTACCTCGACCGCGACGCCTTGGACGGGATCGCCCGCGAGCACGGCCTCAGCGGCCAGCAGCTGGACTTCCTGCTGTCGGAGCACTTCCACGCCCGTCCCGCCGCGGCCCGCCCGCATCCGGTCAACTTCGCGGGCGACGCTAACGCGTTCCGGGCCGCGGCCGAACCCGAACCGCCCAACTTCCACTCGGTCATCGGCTCGCTCGGGCAGTACCCGGCGCTGCTGCGGAAGTTCGGCCTCGTGCGCGACCTGCGCGTCCCGCTGCCGGACCCGCTGCCGTCCGGGCCCACGTGGGTGACGGTCACCCCGGTCCGGCCCGGCACCCAGGTGAGCGCCCAGCGCACCGACTGCACGATCACGGCGACGACGTTCGCCGCGAACGCCCGCACTCCCCTGCTTTCCGGCGGCCTGCTGCAGCTGGGCGGCGAGGACTTCGACGTCACCGAGGTCGACCCGGACTCCGCCGCGGTAAAGCTGCTCGGCTTCGGCGAGAGCGTCGCGCGGCTCGACCCGTACGGCGGGATCGGCGGGCCACCCGCCGCCGACGCCCCGGACACCGCCGCCCCGCCCGCGTTGCAGAGCAACGGGTTCTCGATCACCGAAACCCGCCGCGCCAAGCGCATCTGGGAGTCGGTCGACCAGGCGGAGAAGCTGGCGGGCGGCGCTTCCGCGGCCGCCGAAGACCTGACGCGCGGGCTGCGGATCGACGTCTGGGACGACGTTTCGAAGAAGTGGCACAGCCTGTGCCAGCGCGTGGGCACCTACACCGTGGCCGGGACCGCGGTCTCGGCCGCCGACGAAGGCGTCGTCACCACCGCGCACACGACCCAGCCGGACGACCCGACGCAGACGTTGTTCCTGCACGAGTCGCTGGCCCGGTGGAGCGGCTACAGCCTGGTCGCGCCGCGGCCGGGCAAGGCCGTCGCCGACGACGGCGCGCTCGTCGCGGGCGACGGCACCGAGCCGGACCCGGCGTTCCCGCTCGGCGTGAAGTTCACGGCCAAGCCGGGCAGCCTGCCCCGGCTGCGGTTCGGCCGCACCTACCGGTTCCGTGCGCGCACGGCCGACCTCGCGGGCAACGGCCCCGGCCTCGACGACGTCACCGGCGACGCCGGGGCGACGGCTCCGGTGAAGTACACGCGGTTCGAGCCCGTCGTCTCGCCGCACCTGCTCTTCCGCAAGCCGCGCACCGAAGGCGAGTCGGCGGAGCGCATGGTGATCCGCAGCAACTTCGACACGGCCGCGACCGCGGACTGCCAGCGCCACCTCGCGCCGGTCCGGATCGCGGAACTGCTGGCCGAGCAGCACGGCCTGTTCGACCTCCCGGCGACACTCCTGACGCCGCCGATGATGAACAAGCTGGCCTACGGCAAGATCAAGCAGAAGGACACCGGTTCGTTCGACCAGGGCGGCACGCCCGACAGCGGGGCGTACGGCATCCCGTACTACGACACCGACCAGCTGACGCTGCCGTACCTGCCGGACGTGCTCAGCCGCGGCGCCGCGTTCGCCGGGCTGCCCGGCACGGCCGACGGCGAAGTCGTCACCGGCGACTTCGACCCGGTGCCGCTGCTGGGGAACTGGCCCGACTACCGGCCGTTCCGGCTGCGGATCGTCGAGGGCACCGGCAAGCCGAAGTTCGACCCGCTGTTCCGGGTGCTGACCGTGCAGGTGCCGAAGGGCCGGACGTTCGACGTCAGCTACAGCAGCGTGCTCGCCGACGCCGACATCGACCTGCTCGGGCCGTGGAAGTGGCTGACCGACGCCGTCGCCGCGGGCACGGTGACGCTGCCGTCCGGGACGACGCTCGCGTCGCTGCGGGCATTGGCCCGGCAAGGACGGCTCTGGCAGCTGACGCCGTTCCGCACGTTGACGCTGGTCCACGCGATCAAGCAGCCGCTGACCCCGCCCGCGCTGGTCAAGCCGGTCGCGGTGCGGCTGCCGGGCGAGACGTCCGCGCGGATCATCGACCGCCTCGGCTTCGACCGGCCGAGCACCAGCCGCGTCGACCTGCGGGCCGCGTGGACGGAGAAGGTCGACGATCCCGCGCTGCCCGCGCCGGTGCCGCGGGCCAGTTCAGCGGCCGCGTTCGGCGTGGTCGCCCGGCCCGACGACCCGGCGGGCGCTGTGCTGCCGGTCGACGAGCGGCACGAGTTCCACGACACGAAGTACCGCCGCGTCACCTACACGCCGATCGGGACTTCGCGGTTCGCGGAGTACTTCCTGCAGCGCAAGACGGTGACGTCCGGCGCGTCGCCGGTCGTGGTGGACAAGGCCGGGATCGTGCCCGCGTCGGACGTCGTGCGCGCGGGCCAGACGACGTACGTCCGCGACAGCGACTACACCGTCGACTACGTGCGGGGCTCGATCACCTGGCGGGGATCGGCGCCCGCGTCGGTGGAGGTCGCGTACGTGCCCCCGCCGATCACCCGGGCCGGGGCGGCACTCACGGTCGACGTGCCCAGCTCGGCCCGCCCGTCGGCGCCGGACATCGCGTACGTCGTGCCGACGTTCGGCTGGACGACCGAAACCACGGCCACCCAGGTGACGAGCACCCGGCGCGGCAACGGCCTGCGGGTCTTCCTCAACCGCCCGTGGTACTCCTCCGGCGACGGCGAACAGCTCGGCGTCCTGCTGGCCGACGGCCCGGCGGTGCCCGCGGACTTGACGCGGTACGTGACGGACTGGGCGCAGGACCCGGCGTGGAAGTCGACCGCGTTCACCCGCCCGCCCCAGGTCGGCGACTTCCCGCTGGCCGTGCACCCGCGGTCGAACCTCAAGCTCGCCGAAGGAGCGGCTTCGCGGGTCGCGGTCGCGCCACACGACGTCGTCTACGACGCCGAGCGCCGCCTTTGGTTCTGCGACATCACTTTCGCGGCTCCGCAGCCCTCGCCGTACACGCCGTTCGTGCGGCTCGCGCTGGCCCGCTACCAGCCGATCTCGGTGCCGGACGTCGAGCTGTCGGCGGTCGTGCAGGCACAGTTCGCGCAGCTGTCGCCGGACCGCGTCGCGACGGCGGTGTTCGCGACGCCGACGTCGGTGCGGCTCACCGTGACCGGGCCGGCGTACGCGCCGGTGTCCGGCTCGGCGGCCGAGGTGAGCGCGCGGCTGCAGGTGGCGGACCCGGGGCTGAGCGGAAGCGTCGCCTGGCAGGCGACCGGCGAGCCGGTCGTCTTGACCGCGACCAGCACCGGCTGGACCGGCACGGTGCCGCTGCCCGCGGCGCGCGGGACACGTCCGTTCCGCCTGGTGCTGACCGAGAGCGAACAGCCGAACCAGGGCGGCGAGCGGCTCGTCTACGCCGACGCCCTCACCTTCTGACCGTCCACTGTGGAGGACCTGATGAACCGGACCAGACTGCTGGCCGCGGCCGGGACCGCGACGGCACTGCTGCTGGCCGGGGCCACCCCGGCCCCGGCGGCTCCCGAGAAACCCGACCGCGCCACCGCGGCCGCGGCGCCCAGCGCGGGGAACGACGTGTTCCGCGTGTCCGTCCAGCGGACCGAGGGCCTCGGCGTCGGCTCGTTCACGGTTCGGACCGGACCGGCGCACCCGGCGGGCGCGGGCCGGGACGTGCTCTTCGGCGGCGGTGTGCCCGGGACGTCGTTCATGACGGTGCGCGACCTGACCTCCGGTGTCGACTACGTGCAGAGCCAGTACCTGACGATGCCGACGGAAATCGCGCTCGACTCGGTGTACTGGACGCAGTCGGCGCTGGGCACGACCGGGTTCCGCACGCACTGGTCGACCTACACCGACGCCCCGGGCGACGGCAAGCTGGTGCTGATCGACCAGGACGTCGTCGTGCACGGCAGCACGGTCGCGGACTCGAGCGTCGAGGTGACGACGACGGTGACGGGCTCGACGGAGGACACGTTCCAGCTCCAGTACCTGTGGGACACGGCGGCGGGCACCGACGACGGCCCGGTGCTCCAGGCGGGTGCGTACAACCCGTTCGCCGCGTCGGAAACCCGCGAGGCGACACTGTCCGCAGTGGACAGTGTGGCGCTGGCGGACAACGAAGGCGGGCCGACGCTGACCTACGGCCTGACGGGCACCGGCCCGGCCCGGGTCACGCCGCCGCCGACGCCACCGCAGGCGCTGCAGTTCGTGTGCTGGCCACGCGCGGTCGGCGCGGCCCCGGGCCCCTACCAGACGGACCCGGCGATCGACGTCGCCACGACGGGAGCGGGCTGCCCGGGCCCGTCCGGCCCGGACTCGGCGGTGCGGTACCTGTTCGCCCCGGCGAAGGTCGGCCCGAGCGGGGTCCGCGCGTCGGCGTCGCTGTTCTCGACCACACCGGACCCGACGTCGATCACGGTGGCCCCGGCCCGCCTGGGCTCACCAGCGCTGTCGGCGACGCTGACGTCCCGCGGCCACGGAGTGCCGGGAGCGACGCTGACGTTCGCGGCGGGCGGCCGGACGCTGTGTTCCGCGGTGACGAACCCGAGCGGCGTCGCGTCCTGCGGCGGGTTGACCGAAGGGCTGGCCGCGCTGCTGGGGTACTCGGCATCGTATGCGGGCGGCGGGATCTGGGCAGGATCCACCGGCAAGCGCTGACGGCGTGCCAGACTCGGCCGGGTGCGCACGGAAACGGCCCTGGCGTCAGCGGGAATCGACCCGGCATCGGTGGTGTCGGCCGAGCAGCTCGGCGGCGGAACGTACAACACGGCGATCCGCCTCCGCCTCGCCGACGGCAGACGCTTGGTTTTGAAAATCGCGCCGCCGGAGACGGGGCTGTCGTACGAGCACGACCTGCTCGCGACGGAGGCGGAGTACTACCGCCGGACTTCCGGGCCGCTGCCGTCGGTGGTCGGCGCCGGGCCGGGTTTCCTGCTGATGACGGAGTTGCCGGGCGTGCCGTGGGCCGAGGCCCCCGACGCCGACCCGCGACGGCGTGCCGAGCTGGGCGGGATCGTGGCCGGACTGCACCGCACGACCGGCGACGGGTTCGGCTACCCGCAGGACCCCCCGCACCCGACGTGGCCGGAAGCGTTCACGGCGATGACGGACGCGGTGCTGGCGGACGCCGTCCGGTTCGGCGTCCGCCTCCCGCGCCCGGCGGCGGAGATCGCGCACCTCGTCCGCCGCCACGAGCCGCTGCTGGAGCTGGTGTCGACGCCGGTGCTGGTGCACTTCGACCTGTGGAACGGCAACATCCTCCTCGACGGGCCCCGGATTTCGGGGATCATCGACGCTGAGCGCGCGTTCTGGGGCGACCCGCTGGCGGAGTTCGTGTCCCTGACGTTGTTCCGCGACCTGGACGAGCCGCTGGTGTCGGGCTACCGAGACGCGGGCGGCCCGGCCCGCTTCGACCTGCCCTCCCGGCGACGGCTCGCGCTGTACCGCGTCTACCTGGACCTGATCATGGTGGTGGAGATGACCCCGCGCCGGGACTCGAACGCCAAGCGGGCCCGGTTCCTCACCACGCGCCTGACCGAGGACCTCGACGCCGTTCAGCGCGCGTTGTGAAGCCGCGTCACCAGGTGACCGGCAGCGAACGCACGCCGTAGACCAGCATGTCGTCCTTGAACTCCAGCTCCGCCACCGGAACGGCGAGCCGCAGGTTCGGGATCCGCCGGTACAGCGTCCCGTACACCACCTGCAGTTCCACCCGCGCCAGCGTCTGCCCGAGGCACTGGTGCACGCCGTACCCGAAGGCCACGTGGTGGCGGGCCTCGCGCGTCACGTCCAGCCGGTCCGGGGCGTCGAACACCGCTTCGTCGCGGTTGGCCGCGTCGCCCGCCGCGATGATGCCCTCGCCCGCGCGGATCAGCTGACCGCCGATCTCGACGTCCTCGACCGCCACCCGGCGGCGGCCCGAATGCGTGATGTTCAAGTACCGCAACAATTCCTCGACCGCGCGGCGCAGCAGGTCGGCGTCGCCGTCGCGGACGAGCTCCAGCTGGTCCGGGTGCTCCAGCAACGCCACCGTGCCGAGCGCGATCATGTTCGCCGTCGTCTCGTGGCCCGCCACCAGCAGCAGCTGCCCCATCGACGCGACCTCGTCGGCCGTCATCTTCCCGGTCGCGTACTGCGTCGCCGCCAGCTTGCTCAGCACGTCGTCCCCGGGAGCCGACGCCTTCCGCTCGACCAGCCCGCCCAGGTACGCCAGCAACTCCTCGGTGGCCCGCACCGCCTCCGACGGCGTCGCGTCCCGCGAAACCATCACCTTCGTGATGTCCTGGAACAACCCGCGATCCTCGTACGGGACGCCCAGCAGTTCGCAGATCACCAGTGACGGCACCGGCAACGCGAAGGCCGTCACCAGGTCGACCGGCTTCGGCCCGGCCAGCAGCTCGTCGACCAGGTCGTCGACGATCCGCTGGATCGCCGGGCGCAACGCCTCCATCTTCTTCACCAGGAAGTCGCCGGTGAGCAGGCGCCGCTGGGCCGCGTGCTCGGCGCCGTCCATGGTGAGGAACGTCTTCGCGCGACGGCGGCGGGCGGCCGAAGCCGCGCTCTGGTGCGGGTAGCCGGGCCGGTCGGAGTCGGCGCTGATCCGCGAGTCGCGCAGGACCGCGCGCACGTCGTCGTAGCGCCGGACCAGCCACGGCGTGCTGCCGTTCCACAGCCGGACCCGCGACACCGGCGGCAGTTCGAAAGCATTTCCCGGGGGAGCGCGCCAGTGGTCAGGCGAACACCAACGCCACCAGCTCGTCCACGAACGGCTCCACCAGCTCGGCCCCGGTCCGGTTCAGCACGCTGTGGAACAGCGCGACCCGCCCGTGCGCGCCGACGAACACCACCGCGGCCGCGCGGCCCGGCGTCACCCGCAGCGGGTGCCCCGCCTCGACGCAGCGCTCGAAGCCCGCCGCCAGCCGGTCGATCACGTCGAGCAACGGCCCTTCCGCCCGCGCGCCGGGCGCGGGCCGCGACGCCCCGTTCGCCAGCATCAACCGGTAATGGCCGGGATTTTCCATGGCGAACGCGCAGTAAGCGTGGATCTGCGCCCGCACCCGGCCGACGACGTCCGTTTCGCCGAGCGACTCCTCGGCCGCGCGCATCGATTCCCGCAACCGCGCGTATTCGTGCGCCAGCAGCCCGCTCACCAATTCCGCGCGGTCGGAAAAATGCTGGTAGATGCTCGCCGGGGCGATGCCGACGGCCCGCGCCACACCGCGGATCGTCAGCCCGTCCTCGCCGCCGAGCTCGGCGAGCAACCGGCCGGCCGCTTCGAGGATTTCTCCGCGCAGCCGTTCGCCTTCGCCCCAGCGGTTCCTGGTTCGGCCGATTCCGGCTTCGACGTTCTCCGGCACCCGCCCATTCATACGCCCGCGGCCGAACCGCCCGCATTCCGGGGTCCCGGAAACGCCGGAACCCCGGAATCCGCGCGGTTCCGGCCGGTTCAGGAAACCAGCGCCGGGTACAGGCCCGGCAGCTCGCCGGAGAGCCCGGCCCGCACGTTCCGGCTGACGTCGTCGGCGAGCACTTCGAACCGGCCCTGCGCGACGCCGTCGAGCGCGAGGCCCGCCACCACCGCCGGGTCGACCTTCGGGCCGTCGACGTGCTTGGCCATGTCGGTGTCCATGTAGCCGACGTGCAGCGCGGTCACCTGCGTCTTCTGCGGCGCCAGTTCCAGACGCAGCGCGTTGGTCAGCGACCAGGCCGCCGACTTCGCCGCGGAGTAGGCCGCGACGTGCGGCGCGGTGAACCACGAAAGCACCGACAGCACGTTGAGCACCGCGCCGCCGCCGTTGCGCTCGAGGATCGGCGCGAACGCGCGCGTCACGCCGAGCGTGCCGAAGTAGTGCGTGTCCATCTCCAGCCGGATGTCGTCCAGGGACCCGCCGAGCAGCGACGACCCCGTCGACGACCCGGCGTTGTTGATCAGCAGCGTGACGTCCCCGGCGGCCTCGGCCGCGGCGCGGATCGACTCCGGGTCCGTGACGTCGAGCTTCAGCGGGACGACGCCCGGCAGGTCGACGGACTCGGGATTGCGCGCGGCGGCGTAGACCTTGGCCGCGCCGCGCTCGAGGAGAGCGGCGGCGAACTGACGGCCGAGTCCTCGGTTGGCTCCGGTGACCAGCGCCACCGCACCCGCGATCTCCATGACGAGCTCCTCTCGCACCTGGCTTGCTCGTTGCAAGCTAGCTGCGGCCGACTGTACGGCGTAGACTTGCTCGGAGCAAGTCAGGTAGGAGGGATCACAGTCATGAGCCGCCGCATCACCTGGGAGGACGCGTCCTGCCCGATCGCCCGCGCCGCCGACGTCCTCGCCGAGCCGTGGACGCTGCTGATCCTGCGCAACGCGACCGCGGGCACCACCCGGTTCGAGGACTTCCGCGCCCAGCTCGGCATCGCCGACAACGTGCTGACGACCCGGCTGGCCAAGCTGGTCGAGCGCGGGCTGCTGACGAAGCTCCCCTACCGCGACGGCGGCCGCACCCGGCACGAATACCGCCTGACGAAGGCGGGTTCGGACGCGTTGCCGGTGCTGCACGCACTCGGCGCGTGGGGTGACGCCCACACTTCGTCAGCGAGCGCGTACGGGCCGATGAAGCTCGTCCACACGAAGTGCGGCGCGCTGACCCGGCCGGGCGAAAAGTGCGACGTCTGCGGAAAACCGCTGGTCAGGGACGACTTGGCGTGGCGCGGCTCGTGGCTGACCGAGGGCGAGATCCCCCTGGCGGAGCCCGTCGGCTGAGCCGGACGGCGCATCCTCGTATGCGCGCCCACGCATGTCAAGACTCCTCGATGGTTGGTAAATCACCGTTCGCCGTGCAGTACGAAAGTCGGGTCACAAGAGCCGGGCGATTCCGTAGGTTCGGTCCCCAGCGCGCGCAAACCCGGCAAATTCCCCACGGCAAGGAGTCGTCCCGATGTCCAGGAAGTACCTGCTGCCCGGCGCCGCCGTCGCTCTGGCGATGATCGCCACGCCGCTGACGGCCGGCCCGGCCTTCGCGGCCCCGGAAGCGGCCACGGTCGTCTACTACGACACCTCGGACGCCCCGACCTTCCGCGACGTGATCAACGCCGGCGCGGCCAACTGGAACGCGGCGGTGTCGAACGTCAAGCTCCAGGAGAAGCTCCTCGGGTGCCACGCTGCACTACACCGAGGGCAACGACCCGCGCGGCTCGTACGCGCAGACCGACGGCCACGGCAGCGGCACGATCTTCATCGACTACACGCAGGCCGAGCAGTACAACCAGACCCGCATCGCGGCCCACGAGACCGGGCACGCGCTGGGCCTGCCGGACCACTACGAAGGCCCGTGCTCGGAGCTGATGTCGGGCGGCGGCCCCGGCCCGTCCTGCACCAACGCGAACCCGAACGCGGACGAGTCCGCGAAGGTGGAGTCGTTGTGGGCCAACGGTTTCGCCGGGGCACGCAAGGCCCCGACCCGCGTGTACGAAGTGACCATGCCGGTCAAGTGAGGTAGGTCTGCCGCGGCTTGTCGTGAGTGTTTAGGGCGGTTCTAACCGCCCTAAACACTCACGACAACCGGCGCCGGGTCAGAGGCGAGACAACAGCCTGTCGCGGGCCACTTCGAGGTGGTCCGCCATCGCCTTCTTCGCCGCCGCCGCGTGGCCCGCGATCAGCGCGTCCACGATCACCGCGTGCTCGGAGATCGTCTGCTCGCCGAACGGCTGGTTGTAGTTCAGCCGGAAGAAGTGCAGGTGGCAGTGGGTCCGCGCGAAGGCCTGCTCGACCGCCGCGTTGCCGGCCAGGTGGAGGATCAGCTCGTGCAGCCGCTGGTCGTGCGCCGTCAACGCCTTGTAGTCGCGGTACGCGTCCTCGGCCGGTGCCGCCGGGCACGTCGCCAGCTCGGCTCGCAGCAGCGCCACGTTCTCGTCCGACATCGCCTTCGCCGCCAGCGCCGCCGACGGCGGCTCCAGCAGCAACCGCAGCGCGTACATGTCGTCGACTTCCTTGCGGTTCAGCAGTTCCGTGACGCGGTAGCCGCGCAGCGGGAGCCTGCTGACGAGCTCCTCGGACTCCAGCCGGGCCAGCGCTTCCCGCACCGGGGTGCCCGAGACCCCCAGCTCGCGGGCGATCTCGTCGATGTTGATCCGCGCGCCGGGCTCGATGCCGTCGTTCATGATCAGCGCGCGGATCTGCTCGTAGACGCCGTCGGCCAGCACCTGCCTGCCCGGCAGGGCTTCGAGCCGCCGTCCGCCGTCCATCGGTCCCCTCTCGATCGTCCGTCCAGGCTACTGCTTGCCCAGCACCTGACGGCTCTTCTCGGCCATTTCGGCGAACACGTTGTCGTCGCGCTGGTGCGCGAAGTACGCCTCGAACAGCGGCCGTTCCGCGTCCTGCAGCGCCGCGCCGTTGCCGTAGACGACGGCGGGCACGAGCGAGCCGTCCTTCAGCATCGACGTGAACACCGACAGGTCGACGCCCTGGCCCTTCATCGCCGCGGCCGCCGCGTCCATCGAAGCCGGGATCGACGGGAAGAACGTGCCGCTCGCCCCGGCCGCCGACTGGCACTCCGGCGACCCCATGTAGGACACCCACTTCCAGCTGAGATCGGGGTTCTTGGTCCCGGCCCAGATGTTGTTGCCGTTGGAGTTGGACAGCAGCGAGCGCTTCCCCGTCGGGCCCAGCACGGTCGGCGTGATCCCGACCTTGACACCGGGCAGCTTCGCGAACGTGCCCGCCGTCCACGAGCCGGCCGTCTCCATCGCGACCTTGCCCGAGCCGATCAGGTCGGTGTCGCTGATCGTCGCCTGGCCGCCGGTGGTGAACGTGCCGATCTTCGGCGCGAACCCGCGGTCGGTCAGCGACCGCACCCAGCGCAGGGTCTTGGCGAACACCGGGTCCGCGTAGTTGAAGGTCGTCGGCCAGGACTGCTTGTCGGCCAGCCGCCAGCCCGTGGTCATCGCGAACGAGCTCCACGTCGACTCGCCGATGAAGTCGCGCGAGGCCAGCTGGCCGGTGCCGTAGGTGGCGACGTGGTCCTTGTCGAAGCCGGGCTGGTCGCCGCGCACGCCGTTCCTGTCGACGCTCAGGTGCGCCGCGACCTTCTCGAACGTCCCGCCGTCGTCGGGGTTCCAGGTCAGCTTCGCCAGGTCTTCCGGCTGGTACCCGGCCTTCGTGATGGCGTCGACGTTGTAGTACAGCCCGGTCGCGGACCAGTCGAGCGGCAGCGCGTACTGCTTGCCGTCGGTGAACTTCCACGAGTCGACGCCGACCGAGAACCGCTTGAGGTCGAACTTGTCGCGGGCGATCAGGTCGTCGAGCGGCAGCAGCTGGTGCTGGGCGGCGTAGGCCTGGAAGTACTGGACGCTGTTCTGGAACGCGTCCGGCGCGGTGCCGCCGACGAACCCGGCGGTGAGCTTGGTGAAGTAGTCGTCCACGTTGTACTGCGTGATCTTCACCGTGGTGCCGGGGTTGGCCTTCTCGAACGCGGACGCGCACGTCTGGTAGGCCGCGGCCTGCTTGTCGTCCCAGGTCCACCAGTTGACGGTGTTCCCGCCGCCGCTCGCCGAGCCGCCCCCGCAGGCGGCCGTCAACGCTCCCGGCGTCGCCACCAGACCGGCGGCCGCCGCTACCCGAACCTTCATGTCAGCTCCTTTGTGGACGTCAGGATGGGCTGGAACCCGTCGAGCACGGCGCGGACGTCATCGGCGCCCCCGGCTTCGTGGCCGTTGTACTCCCAGACGGCGAGTTCCTTCGGACCCTGGTATTCGTGGTAGGCACCGAACACTGTGGACGGTGGCACGATGCCGTCCATCAGGCCGACGCTGAACCACGCGGGTGCCGTGGCCCGCGCGGCGAACCCGACACCGTCGAAATAGGACAGGACGTCGAAGACGCGCGAGACCGCGTCGCGGTGGTCGGCCAGGTAGCGCGACAGCTCGACGTACGGCCGTTCGCCGCCGATCAGGCTGGCCCGCCGGAAGTCGCAGAGGAACGGCGCCTGCGCGTGCAGGGCCGCGACGTCCGGGACGAGACCCGCGGTGGCGAGCGCGATGCCGCCGCCTTGGCTGTTGCCGAGCACCGCGACCCGCGCCGGGTCGACGTGCTCCAGCGCGCGGGCGGTGTCGACCGCGCGCACGGCGTCGGTGAAGATCCGCCGGTAGACGTACGTCTCGCGGCTTTCGATGCCCCGCGTCAGGTGGCCGGGGTACGCCGGGCCGCTGCCGACCGGGTCGGGCGTCACCCCGCCCTGACCGCGCACGTCGACCTGGAGGTGCGCGTACCCGGCCGACGCCCAGTGCAGCTCCTGCAACGCGCTGCCGCGGCTGCCGCCGTAGCCGTGGAACTGGACGATCGCGGGCAGTGGCCCCTCGGCCCCGCGCGGCAGCCGCAGCCAGGCCCGCAGCCGGTGCCCGCCGAAGCCGGAGTACGTCACGTCGTACACGTCGAGTGTCCGCAGCGGCGTCTCGACCGGCGTCAGGTCCACCGCCAGGTCGTGCTCGCGGGCTTCGGCCAGGGTCGAGGCCCAGAAGGCGTCGAAGTCCGCGGGGGCTTCGTAGCCGCTGCGGTACTCCCACAGGGCGTCGAGACCGAGGTCGGTGAGCATCACAGTCCTTTCAGGACGGTCGATTCGCCGGTCCGCAGCCACAGCTCGGTTTCGCGGCCGCGGTAGCGCACGCGCACCGGCTCGGCCGGGTCGCCGGACAGCCGCCGCAGCACCGCGTAGACGAGGTCGCCGCCCCGCCATTCGACGTCGGCCGCGAGCCCGCCGCGGCAGCGCAGTCCCCGGGCTTCGCCTTCGGTCCACTCCGCGGGCAGCGCGGGCAGCAGCGTCACGACGCCGGTTTGGCTCTGCACCACCAGTTCGGCGAGCCCGGCCAGGAAGCCGTAGTTGCCGTCGATCTGGAACGGCGGGTGCGTGCTGAACAGGTTGGGCAGCAGGCCGCCCCACTCGGAGCCGTCGACCGGCGCGTCGCGGTGGCGGTCACCGGTGAACGGCTGGGCCGCCTCGTCGAGGAGCTTCCGCGCGGTCTCGCCGTCGCCGAGGCGGGCGCGCAGCGCGATCTTCCAGGCCCACGACCAGCCCATCGCGCCGGGTCCGCGCCGCTCGAGGACCCGCCGCGCCGCTTCGGCCAGCTCGGGCGTCGCGACGGCGTCGATCTGCCCGAGCGGGTAGAGCGCGACGAGGTGCGAGAGGTGCCGGTGCGTCGGGTCCTCTTCGGTCAGGTCCTCGGCCCACTCCCCCAACCGCCCGTCGGAGAGCACGGGCAGCGGGCGCAGGCGCGGCAAGGCCGCCGCGATCTCGGTGCACACCGGGTCGTAGACGCCGAGTTCTCCGGCCGCGGCGAGACTCCGTTCGAACACGGCCCGGATCAGCGCGACGTCCATGGTCGCCGAGTACGTCAGCGACTCCTTCGTCCCGGCGTCGGAGAGGAACAGGTTCTCCGGCGACGTCGACGGGCAGGTGTCGAGGAAGCCGTCGTGCTCGACCAGCCAGTCCAGGCAGAACTCGGCGCAGCCGCGCAGCAGCGGCCACGCCGTCGAGGCGAGGAAGCCGCGGTCGCGCGTGAAGTCGTAGTGCTCCCAGGCGTGCTGGACCAGCCACGCGCCGCCCAGCTGCCAGAGCGCCCACGACGGGTTGCCGTGGCCCATGCCGGCCGGCAGCGCCCAGCCCCACGGGTCGGTGTTGTGGTGGGTGACCCAGCCGCGGGCGCCGTACATCTCCCGCGCGACGTCGGCGCCCGTGCTCGCGAGCTTGCCGAGCAGGTCGAACAGCGGCAGGTGGCACTCGCCGAGCCCGGTCGTCTCGGCGGCCCAGTAGTTCATCTGCGTGTTGATGTTGATCGTGTAGTTCGACGACCAGGCCGGGCGGAGGTCGTCGTTCCAGATGCCCTGCAGGTTCGCCGGGGGCGCGCCGGGCCGTGACGCGCTCGCCAGGAGGTAGCGGCCGTACTGGAAGAGGACGGTCGCGGTCAGCTGATCATCTTTGCCCGTCAAGAGGTCCGCGACGTCGTGGGTGCCGCCGCGGCGGTCGCCGATCCGCAGGCTCGACGCGGCGAGCAGCGGCCGCAGGTCCGCCTCGTGCGCTCGCCGCAACGCCTCGGCTCCGGTGGCGATGGCGGCTTCGGCGAGCACGGCCGCGCGCCGCCGGTGCTCGTCGCGGGTGTGCTGGCGGTCGCCGATCCAGGCGTCGTACGCGCTGGTCGAACTGGCCAGGACGACCAGAACACCCGCCCCGGTCCGGGCGATCCGGACGGAAACCGCGCCGAACGGGTCGTACCCCTCGACGGTCCCGTACCGCAGCGGCTCCGCGACCTGCGGTTCGTGCCGCGGCGCGCCGTCGACCGGGATCTCGATGCCGAGGTCGAGGCCGTCGCGCGACACCTCCCGCAGCGGTGTCGACACATCGACTTCGACGTCGATCGGGCCGGTCAGCGCGACGCAGAGGACCTGCGCGGGACGGCTCACCCAGGTCGTGCGCTCGACGTCGTGGCCGTCGATGGTGAGCCGCTCGGTGACGACCCCGCTGTCCAGGTTGAGCGTCCGGCCGTGCGAGACCCCGTCGGGCAACGTCAGCCAAAGGTCCACATAGGGCAGGAACTCCTGGCTGTACGGCCCTTCGAACGCCATCAGGAGTTCTTCCGCGCGCCGGAAGTCCTTCGCGAACACGGCTTCGCGCACCTCGGCGAGCCGGTCCGGCCCGGCGTCGATGTCGCTCAATGCGGCGGCGGGGCCGTTCGGCGTGCCCGACCAGACGGTCGCGTCGTTGACCTGGACGCGCGTGCGGCCGGGACCGCCGAAGACCATCGCGCCGAGGCGGCCGTTGCCGACCGGCAGGGCCTCGGTCCAGTCGTGCGCCGGGTGCGGCCAGGAAAGCAGGAGATCCGTCATTTCAACCCCGTGAAGCCGATCGAGTTCACCAGGCGGCGGCCGAACGCCACGAACAGCAGGAGCATCGGCAGCGCCGCGACGAGCGTGGCGGCCATCAGGCCCGCCCAGTCCAGCGCCGCCTGCGGCGAGGACTGCTTGAACACCGCGAGCGCCAGCGTCAGCGGCCGCACGGTGTCGTCGTTGGTGACCAGCAACGGCCACAGGTAGTCGTTCCAGGTGGTGATGAACGTCAGCAGCGCCAGCGTCGCGATCGGGGCCGCGCTCATCGGGAGCACGATGCGGAAGCAGACGCGCAGCGGGCCCGCGCCGTCGATGATCGCGGCCTCCTCGATCTCGTTGCTCAGCCCGAGCATGAACTGGCGCAGGAAGAAGATGTTGAACGCTGAAAAGAACGCCGTCGGCAGGATCATCCCGCCGAAGGTGTTGAGCAGCCCCAGGTCCTTGACCAGCACGAAGTTCGGCAGCAGCGTCAGCACCTGCGGCACCATCAGCGCGCTCAGCAGCAGGCCGAACACGACGTTGCGCCCCTTCCACCGCAACCGCGAGAAGGCGAACGCGGCCAGCGCGGAGAAGAACACCGTGCAGACGGTCAGCAGAACCGCGTAGATCACTGAATTCCGCAGTGCGAGCAGCAGGTCGATCGACGCACCGGACCCGCCCTGCGCCGCGGCTTCGGCCGGAGTGGCCAGGCCGAGAGCGCGTTTGAACGCCCCCAGCGTGAAGCCCACCGGCAGCGGCGACGACGGGTCCGTGGCCAGCGCGTAGTTGTTCGACAGCGCGGTCCGCACGATCCAGTAGAACGGGAAGATCGTGACGACCAGCACGAGCGCGAGGTAGGCCCAGGCGACGGCCCGGCCCGCCGAGATCCGGCGCATGGTCCCCTCAGTTCGTATCCGACTCGCCCGCGCGAGCCATCCGGAGCTGGGCGAAGGTGACAGCGGCCAGCAGCACGAACAGGGCGAGCGACATCGTCGCGGCGTACCCGAAGTCGAACTGGCCGAACGCCTTGTCGTAGATGTACATCTGCAGCACCTTCGACGCGTTCGCCGGACCGCCCTTGGTGGTGACCTGCACGATGTCGAAGATCTGGAACGAGCTGATCACGGTGAGCACCACGACCATCACCAGGATCGGCCGCAGCAGCGGCACGGTGAGCCGGCGGAACATCTGCGGCTCGCTCGCGCCGTCGATCCGGCCCGCTTCGTACACAGTGGACGGGATGGTCTGCAGCCCGGCGAAGATCAGCACCGCGTTGTAGCCCATGGACTTCCACACGTTGAGCCCCGCCAGCGTCGGCACCGCCCACGCCCCGGACCCGAAGAACAGCACCGGCTCGCCGGTGAGCTTCGTGAGCAGGACGTTGACGATGCCGAGCTGCGGGTCGAGCATCCACGACCAGACGAGCGCGGTGACCACGCCGGAGATGAGGAACGGCAGGATCATCAGCCCGCGGACCGTGGCCGAGACGGCGAGCCGGTGCAGGATCACCGCCGTCACCAGCGAGACCAGCACGCCCAGCACCACCGAGAGCGCCACGAAGTAGACCGTGACGAGCAGGGAGTGCCAGAACTCGCCGTCGGTGAAGAGTTGTTCGAAGTTGCCGAGGCCGATCCACCGGGGTTCGGTGAGCACGTGGAACTCGGTGAAGCTCAGGTAGAGCCCGCGCAGGGTCGGGTAGGCGAAGAACACCGCGAACCCGGCGAGCGCGGGCGCGATGAGCAGCCACGCGATCGGCGCGTCGTGCCGGTGGGCGGCCACGGCGACCTCCTCTAGACCGTGATCTTGTCGACGTCGTAGACGTAACCGGCCTGGTTGCCGATCTGGACGGTGTTGGCCCCGGCCCGCAGGTACACCGGGATCGTCACCGTCTGCGGCGTGTTCCAGTCGTTGTCGTTGCTCCCGGCCACCGGCAGCGGGAACGAGGTCCCGTTCACCGTGACGATGCCGGTCCGGCTGGAGTCACCGTCCACGTAGGACAGCTGCATCAGGTAGGTGCCCGCCTTGGCGGTGGTGACGGTCGGCATGACGACGTATCCGCTGCCGCCGAGATAGCCGACCTTCTTGCCGTTGCTGCAGGCGCAGTCGTACACGGTCGCGCCGCCTTGCGGACTGCCGTTCTCGGCCTCGTACGCCTTGGGGCCGTCAGCCGTCGGCGTCGTGACGCTGATCGCCTTGCTGAGCGCGGACGGCCTGCCGTACCGCTGGTTCGCGACCACCGTGAAGTCGTACGAGGTCGACGGGGTGAGCCCGGCGACGGTGACGCTGGCGCCGGTGGTGCTGGCCACCTTCTTGCCGCCCGCGAAGACGTCGTAGCTCGAGGCGCCCTTCGAGGCGTCCCAGGCGAGGGAGACGCTGGTGCCGGTGGCCGCGGTGCCGTGCACGACGGCCGGGGCGGCGAGGGCGTTGCGGTCGCGCGGGGTGACCTTGAACAGGCGCGAGCCGTGCGCGGGCAGGTCAGCTGCCGCGGTGGTGACGTCCTGGTGCGCCCAGAGATCGCGGATCCGCACCTGGCCGGAGATGCCGAGCTGCGCGAAGTCGGCGCCGACCCGGGCGGGCGTGGCGGCGAGGTTGAACAGCGCGACGGTGTAGCTGCCGTCGGCGTTGCGGGCGTACCAGACCTGCTGGTCGGTGGTCTGGCTGACCGGCTTGGCCGGCACCCCGGCCTGGTTGACGGCGATGACCTCGTCGTTGGTCAGGAGTTTCACGCCGTAGTCGTCGAGCTGGGTCAGGTCGTCCCCGATGTAGAGCGGCGCGGCTTCGATGGCCCACAGCGTCATGTAGCTCTGCCGCTCGGCCTCGGTGAGGCCGTCCATCTTGCCGCTGCCGACGTCGAGCGAGTCGAGGTTGTTCCAGTGCCCGGGCCCGGCGTCGGGGATCCACTGCACGACGTCGTTCCAGCGCTGCTTGACCGAGTTGTCCCAGGTCACCAGCGTGTCGCAGTAGCACTCGACGTCGGTGTCGACGCGCCAGCCGTTGGTGTTGGCCTTCCAGACGTCGGCCTGGCGGTGGCTGAGCGCCCAGGAGACGACGAACTCCATCGGGCGGCCGGTCTTGGCGATGGCCTTGTGCCACGCTTCGACGTCGGTGGTGTTGGTGTAGTTGTCGCCGCCCTTGAAGGAGCCGGGGCCGACGCCGTCGAGCTTGAGGAAGTCGACACCCCAGCTCGCCAGCAGCTGCGCCTCGGAGTCCACGTAGGACTGCGCGCACGGGTTGCTGAAGTCGATCTTGTAGGCGGAGTCCCAGCCGTTGGTCTTGCGCAGGTCGGGGTAGACGAGGTCCCGGGTGTGGCAGTTCGCGGTGCCGAAGATGGGCGAGTTGCCGTCGTTGTACGCCTTGAGGTCGAGCCCGACGGCGAGGTAGGAGCCGAGCTTGAGGCCCTTGCCGTGGACGTAGTCGGCGACGTGCTTCATGCCATCGGGGAAAGTGGTCGGGTTGACGACCGGGCGGGCGTACTCGTCATAGCCGTTGGACCAGCCGGCGTCGATGTTGACGTAGGTGTAGCCGTGCTGCTTGAACTTCGCGGCGAGGACGTCGGCCTGCTGGAGGACGTGCGCCTCGGTGAGCCAGCTGGCCGGGCCGGTCGGGTTGACGCCGGGGTAGTTCGTCGACTCGAGGCTCCAGCTGCTCCAGCCCAGGTAGGGCTTTTGGGCTACCTGCGCCTGGACTTCGGGCTCCGCGGCCGCCGCGGGAGCCGTGAGCAGGCCCGCGATCACCGTCAGTCCGGCGAGGGCACCGAGTGCCCGTCTGCCGCGTGCTGCCATGACCACTCCTTCGAGGTCGGTGGGGACGTCAGACATCGGAGGACCACGGCCCGTTTTGACGAACCGTGGATCCTATAGGATCGACGACGGCTGATTCTTGCTGCTGACTTTCACGGATGTCAACGCTCTCGCCGGACAAAGATCGGACGAATCCGGGCACGTTAGGTTCGAGCGATGCTGACCACGCTCGCCGTAGAGAACTACCGCTCACTGCGCGACCTGGTGCTGCCGCTGTCGGGCTTGACGGTGGTGACGGGGCCCAACGGAAGCGGCAAGTCGAGCTTGTACCGAGCGTTGCGACTCCTGGCGGAGGCCTCCCGCAACGGCGCGGTGTCGGCGCTGGCCCAGGAGGGCGGGCTGCCATCGACGTTGTGGGCAGGGCCGGAGACGGTGGGCCGATCGGTGCGTTCGGGTCGCACACCAGTCCAGGGCACGGTCCGCACGAAGGCGGTCGGCCTGAGGTTGGGCTTCGCGGGCGACGAGTTCGGCTACGCACTGGACCTGGGGCTGCCGGTCCCGGGCGAGACGGTGTTCAACCTGGACCCGGAGTTCAAGAGGGAAGCGGTGTGGTCGGGCCCGGTGTTGCGCCCGGCGGCGTTGCTGGCGGACCGGGCGGGCCCCTCGGTACGCACGCGCGTCGCCTCGGGGGCGTGGGGCGAGGAGACGTTCAAGATCCGGCTGTCGGACAGCATGCTGAGCGAGTTCGCGGACCCGAGGGCGTGCCCGGAGCTGCTGGTGGTGCGCGAGCGAATCCGCTCGTGGCGGTTCTACGACCACTTCCGCACGGACGCGACGGCCCCGGCCCGCCAGTCCCGCATCGGAACAAGGACGTTCGTGCTGTCCCACGACGGAGCGGACCTGGCGGCGGCGCTGCAGACGATCATCGAGGTGGGCCGATCGGAGGAGCTGGCCGCGATCGTGGACTCGGCCTTCCCCGGGTCGCACTTGTCGGTTTCGTCGCGCGACGGGTTGCTGTCGATCGAGTTCCACCAGCATGGGTTGCTTCGGCCGTTGTCGGCGGCGGAGCTTTCGGACGGAACGTTGCGGTTTTTGTTGTGGGTAGCGGCTTTGCTGACGCCGCGGCCGCCGGAGCTGCTCGTGCTCAATGAGCCGGAGACGAGCCTCCACCCGGATTTGCTCCCGGCGCTGGCTACGTTGATCGCTTCCGCGGCGAAGGAGACTCAGGTTGTGGTGGTGTCTCATGCTTCCGCGCTGGTCCGGGCGCTGGGGGAGTTCGCGGAGGTGGTGGAGCTGGAGAAGGAGTACGGGGAGACGAAGGTGGTGGGGCAGGGTCGGTTGGACCGGCCGTCCTGGCACTGGCCCGCGCGCTGACGCGTCTTGAATGAGTCATTCAGGGCGTCGGAGGTCCTGAATGACTCATTCAAGACGCGGGTCCGGCCGGGTCCAACGGCCCTGGTGAGCCGAATCGCCGAGGCGGATCGTGGGAGCATCGTCCGCCGCACCGAAGGTTCTCGATCATGCGTCCGTTCGCCATCGCCGGCCTGTTCGCGGTCACCGTGCTGGCCGGTGGCTGCACATCGGCCCCCGCGGCTCAGACCCCGCAGCCGGTACCGACAACGGTCACGGCCGAGCCGGTGACGGTCACCGAAACGGCCACCACGACAGAGACGGTCGTCGTCACCACGACCACCACGGCCCAGCCGCGCAAGGCCACAACGACCCGGCCGAAGGCCGAGGACTGCCAAACGGGCGGCTGCCTCAACGCGGCCCGCGGCCTGACCCAGGAAGACGTCGAACGCGAACGCGACGCCTGGCTCGCAACCCACCCCGGGTGGTGCGCAGTGGGAACGACCGGAGCCGTCGCACCTTGCTGACCGGCCCGCACTCTCGGCCCGGGTGCGGGTGTCGCGAATGACTCATTCGGGACCTCGGAGGTCCCGAATGAGTCATTCGCGACCTCGGGGGCGGGCGATTGAGCGATCACCGGCGGCCAGAAACGGAAGGTGGCCAAGAGGTCACCTGAGCAACCGGCGGCCGGCAACGCGAACCAGGCACGAGATCACCAGACCTCCCCCGCCCCTCGTCCTCGCCGCCCTTCAGTCGACGGTTGAGCTTGTCAAGGCACGCTTTCCCGCCTTGACAAGCTCAACCGGCGGCTGAACACTCCGCGAGGAGGGGTGGGGGATGTCGGGCCCGGCCTTTCAAGAAATGTCCTCGCCGGACGGGCAGGCTCCGGGATGGCCGGGGCCTCGTAGTCCTCTCACGCTGGAGAGGTGGGCCGCTGGGTGGTCATCCCGTCGCCTGATTGAGGCCTATCACTTTGAGCCAGGCCCGCAAGCTTCCGTACTTCGGCTGAAGTAGACCAGGTAGTTGCGGGCCTGGCTCAAAGTGATTTGATGGCCTCAGGCGACGGGATGACCACCCAGCTCCTTTGTCTGGGTCGGCTAACCGCCCGTGCTCTCCCTGATCTCCAACGCGAACGGCGTCTGGATGTCCTGCGGTGGCGACGTCTTGTCCCCAGTGATCCGCCGGTGCACCAGCTCGATCGCCGCCTCGGCCAACGCCGCCTTGTCCGGTGCGATCGTAGTCAACGAAGGCAGCGAGAACGCGCTCTCTTCGTTGTTGTCGAAACCGACGATCGCCACGTCCTCCGGTACCCGCAACCCCAGCTCGGCCACCGCCCGCATGGCTCCGATGGCCAGCAGATCGTTGAAACAGAACACCGCGTCCGGCGGTGCGGGCAAAGCCAGAAGCGAACGCATAGCCGCCGCCCCCACGGACCTGTGCCACTTCTCCGCCGGGGCCACCAGAGAGTCCGAATAGGACAACCCAGCCGAATCCAAAGCCGACCGATACCCGGCCAACCGCTGAGAAGACGTCCCACGAGACGGATTCCGCCCAATAGCCGCGATCCTGGTCCGCCCGAGTGAAGCCAGATGGGTCACCGCCGTCTGCGCCGCCAGTACGTTGTCGATCGCCACGTGGTCGATCGGTACGTCCACCGCGTGCTCGCCCAGCATCACCAGTGGGATCTCCCCCGGTGACGGAAAGTCCGCCGCCTCCAGGGCCTCCGGGTGGACCAACGCTCCGTCCACCAGGTGCGGCCCCAGCGAGGACAACGTCTCCCTCTCCCGTGAGCGCGTTCCCTGGGTCTGCTCGATCAACACACTCCAGCCGCGCTTCTGGGCCGCCGTGATCACCAACCCCGCCAGCTCGCCGAAGTACGGGATCGACAGCTCCGGCACCATCAGCGCCAAGAACCCCGTCCTCCCTCGGCGCAGGTTGCGCGCCCCCACGTTGGGCCGGTAGCCCGTCGCCGCCAGGGCCTCCTCCACCCGCCTGCGGTTCTCCGGCTTGACGAAGGCGTAGCCGTTCACCACGTTCGACACCGTCTTCACCGACACTCCGGCGAGCGTGGCGACGTCCTTGAGCGTCACGGTCACGGGCGGTCCCTTCGCTGTAGTGAGCACGAAGTGTAGCGATATTTTTTGCCGGTTTACAACGTTGTTCCAACGATGTAAAAAGTACCTCAAGGCTCCCGCGGTGACTCCGATCACCCCGGTGAGCGGGCCATCATCGTCGCTGCCCGAGGAGTCACCGTGCCCCTGCCCACCCGCCCCCTGCTGGTCGTCGCCACCGCGGCCGCCGCCGCCATCACCCTCACCTCCTGCACCGCCAGGGAAGAAACCCCCGCCGCCCCCTCCAGCGGTGGTGGTCCCGCCGCCAGCGCCCAGTCCGTCGCGCCCAGCGCCGACGGCTGCACGCTCGAGAAGACCGGCTACCCCAAGGTCGACCTCAAGACCGCGGTCGTGGGTTTCTCCCAGTCCGAAAAGGAAGCCAACCCGTTCCGGATCGCCGAGACGCAGTCCATTCGCGACGAAGCCGCGAAGCTCGGCATCGCGAACGACAAGCTGCTCGTCACCAACGCCCAGAGCGACCTCAACCGGCAGATCAGCGACATCAAGTCGCTGCTCGACCGGGGTGCCCAGCTGCTCATCGTCGCGCCGCTGAACTCCGACGGCCTCCAGCCCGCCCTCGACGCCGCGAAGGCCAAGAAGGTCCCGGTCGTCACCATCGACCGCAAGGTGACGTCGCAGCCGTGCACCGACTACCTGACCTTCATCGGCTCCAACTTCGTCGAGCAGGGCAAGCGCGCCGCGCAGGAGACCGCCCGGGTCACCGGCGGCACCGGCAAGGTCGCCATCCTGCTCGGCTCGTCCGGCAACAACGTCACGACCGACCGCACCAAGGGCTTCAAGGACGAGCTCGCGAAGACGCCGGGACTCTCCGTGGTCGCCGAGCAGACCGGTGAGTTCGACCGCTCCAAGGGCCAGGCCGTGATGGAGCAGCTCATCCAGAGCCACCCGGACATCACCGCCGTCTACGCCGAGAACGACGAAATGGGCGTCGGCGCGGTCAACGCGCTCAAGACCGCCGGCAAGACGCCGGGCAAGGACGTCAAGGTCATCTCGATCGACGGCACCCGCAACGCCGTGCAGCTGATCGCCGACGGCAGCTACAACGCCGTCATCGAGTCCAACCCGCGCTTCGGCCCGCTGGCCTTCCAGACGCTGCAGAAGTTCGAGAACGGCGAGGCCATCCCGGCCAGCATCGTGATCACCGACGACCAGTACGACGAGACCAACGCGTCCCAGAAGGTCGGGAACGCGTACTGATGACGGCAGCCACCGAAGAGGACGTCGCCATGACGACCGCACCGGTGCTCGAGGTGGCCGGGGTGACCAAGCGGTTCCCCGGCACCCTCGCCCTCGACGACGTCAGCTTCGCGCTGCGGCCGGGCGAGGTGCACGCGCTGGTCGGCGAGAACGGCGCCGGCAAGTCCACGCTGATCAAGGTGCTCACCGGCGTCTACCAGCCCGACGAGGGCGAGGTGCGCCACCTCGGCGAGCCGGTGACGTTCAAGCGGCCGATCGACGCGCAGCGGGCCGGGATCTCCACGATCTACCAGGAGGTCAACCTCGTCCCGCTGATGAGCATCGCCGGCAACGTCTTCCTCGGCCGCGAGCCGCGCACGAAGGCCGGTCTCGTCGACTGGTCGAGGATGTACGCCGACGCCCGCGAGCTGCTCAAGGGCTACGGCATCACCGACGACGTCAAGCGGCCGCTGCACACCCTGGGTGTCGGCGCGCAGCAGATGGTCGCGCTCGCCCGCGCGGTCTCGACCGACGCGAAGGTCGTCATCATGGACGAGCCGACGTCGTCGCTCGAGCCGCGCGAGGTCGAGACGCTCTTCGAGGTGCTGAACCGGCTGCACGCCGAGGGCATCGCGATCGTCTACGTCAGCCACCGGATGGACGAGCTGTACCGGGTGTGCGACAGCGTCACCGTGCTGCGCGACGGCCGAGTCGTCCACAGTGGACCGCTGAAGCCGCTGCCGCGCATCGAGCTCGTGTCCATGATGCTCGGCCGCGAGATCCGCCAGATCCGCGAAGAGGGCGTCACGGCGTTCGGCGAGGAGCACGACGTCGAGCGCGAACCGCTGCTCAAAGCCGAAAACCTCAGCGGGATGCGCAAGCTGCACGACGTCTCGGTGAGCATCCGGCCCGGCGAGGTCGTCGGGCTGGCCGGGCTGCTCGGCTCCGGCCGCAGCGAGACCGCGCGGGCCATCGTCGGCGCGTTCCCGCTCGACGGCGGCAGTGTCCTGCTGGCCGGGAAACCCCTCAAAAAGGGAAAGATCAAGGCCGCCATGCGCGCCGGGATCGCGCTGCTGGCCGAGGACCGCAAGACCGACGGCATCATCCCCAACCTGTCAGTGCGCGAGAACATCGTGCTCGCGGCGCTGCCGACGCTCTCGCCGTTCGGCCTGGTCAGCAAGGCCAGGCAGGACAAGATCGTCAAGATCTTCATGGACCGCCTGCGGATCAAGGCGTCCAGCCCGGAGCAGAAGGTGTCCGAGCTGTCCGGCGGCAACCAGCAAAAAGTACTGCTCGCCCGCTGGCTGGCCACCGGCCCGAAGATCCTGCTGCTGGACGAACCGACCCGCGGCATCGACGTCGGCGCCAAGGCCGAAGTCCAGGCCTTGATCGACGAACTCGCGCAGGAAGGGCTCGGCGTGCTGCTCATCTCGTCCGAACTCGAAGAGCTGATCGACGGCTCCGACCGCGTGGTCGTGCTGCGCGACGGCTCGGTCGTCGGCGAGCTGACCGGCGACCGGATCACCGAGGAGAACGTCCTGACCGCGATCGCCGCCGAGACCACCGAGGGTGACAACGATGTCTAGCGCCACCCTGACCAGAGACCGCGCGAACGTCACGGCGTGGCTGCAGAACTACGGCGTCTACCTGGCCGTCGTGGTGCTGCTGCTGTTCAACGTGTTCTTCACCGAGAACTTCCTGTCCGCGGCCAACTTCCGCACCCAGCTGGTGCAGGCGGCGCCGGTCTGCATCGTCGCGCTCGGCATGGCGCTGGTGATCGGCACCGAGGGCATCGACCTGTCGGTCGGCTCGGTGATGTCGATCTCCGCCGCGCTCATCCCGCTCTACCTCGGCGCGGGCCCGGCCATGGCGATCGTCGTCGCGGTCATCGCCGGGATCGTGTCCGGCCTGTTCAGCGGCTACCTGGTGGCCTACCTCGGGATCCAGCCGATCATCGCGACGCTCGCGTTGCTCGTCGGCTTGCGCGGGCTGGCCCTGGTGATCGCGCACGGCCAGCTCGTCCAGCTGCACAACCAGGACTTCCTGGCCCTCGGCACCGGCGACTTCCTGGGCGTGCCGATCATGGTCATCGTCGCGGGCGTGCTCGCGGTGCTGGCCGGGCTGGTCGTCCAGCGCACGACGTTCGGGCGGCACCTGGTCGCGGTCGGCGGCAACCGCGCCGCCAGCACCCTGGCCGGCCTGCCGGTGAAGCGCGTGCTCGTCAGCGTGTACGTCATCTCCGGGGCACTGGCCGCGGTGGCCGGCGTGCTGGCGACGTCGCGGCTGGCCGCCAGCGACCCGAGCGACGTCGGCCTGCTGATGGAGCTGTCCGCGATCACCGCGGTCGTCGTCGGCGGCACCCCGCTGACCGGCGGCCGGGTCCGCGTGCTCGGCACCGTGTTCGGCGCGCTGCTCATGCAGCTCGTCCAAGCGACCCTGATCAAGCACAACCTGCCGGACTCGACCGCGCAGATGGTCCAGGCGGCCATCATCGTCGTCGCGGTCTACGTCGCGCGTGAGCGGAGCAGCAAGTGACGACAACTCAGTCCGCGACTCCGATCCCCGCCCGCAACGCGGCGTTCGCGGGCGTCCTGCAGCGCCAGGGCGCGGCCGTCGTGCTCGTGCTCGGCATCGCCGCGTCGTGGTTCGCGTTCCCGCACTTCGGTACCGCGGACAACCTGCGCAGCCTCGTGCTGCAGGGCTCGTTCCTCGCGGTGATCGCGCTCGGCATGACGTTCGTGATCATCTCCGGCGGCATCGACCTGTCGGTCGGCTCGAACTACGCGCTCGGCGGTGTCCTCGCCGCGTACGGCGCGCAGTACGGGCTGGTCGTCGCGATCCTGCTGCCCCTGGCGGTGTGTTCGCTGATCGGGTTCGTCAACGGCATCCTCATCGCCCGCACCGGGATGGCGCCGTTCATCGTGACGCTGGCGAGTCTCCTGTTCGCCCGCGGACTCCTGCTGGCCCTGACGTCCGAAGGCGCGACGACGTACAAAGTGGACCCGGGCTCGGCGTTCCTCTGGCTCGGCCAGGGCACGATCTTCGGCGTCGGCGTCCCGGTCTACCTGACGCTGGTCCTCTTCGCGCTCGGCGGGCTCCTGTTGCGCCGCACGCGGTTCGGCCAGTCGGTGTTCGCCATCGGCGGTGCCGAGCAGTCCGCGCTGCTCATGGGCCTGCCGGTGGCCCGCACCAAGATCAGCCTCTACACGCTCAGCGGCGCCCTCGCCGGGTTCGCCGGTGTGCTCACCGCCGCGTACCTGCAGTCCGGCGTCACGGTCATCGGCGTCGGCACCGAACTCGACGCGATCTCGGTCGTCGTCATCGGCGGCACGCTGCTCACCGGCGGCGCCGGGACGATCATCGGCACGCTCGTCGGCGTGCTGCTGCGCACGCTGATCCAGAACGTCATCAACCAGATCGGCACCCTCGACTCCAACTACCAGACGGTGGTGAGCGGGGCCTTCCTGCTCGTCGTCGTGGTGATCCAGCGCCTGCTGGCGCGTTCCCGAACCCGCTGACCCCTGTCCCCTACCAGGAGGTTCAACGATGTTCCGCCCTGCCCGAAAAACCCGGAGATGGCTGACCGCCGCCGCGGCGTTCGCCGTCGCGGTCGCCGGTCTCGGCACCGCACCGGCGGCGAGCGCCGCCGACACCCCTCAGTGGCAACGGCTCACGCCCCCGCTGTCCACGCCGTGGACCAAGGACGTCTCCCCTGCCAACGCCCTCCCCGACTACCCCCGGCCCCAGCTGACCCGCGGCACCTGGCAGAACCTCAACGGCGTCTGGGAGTTCGCCAAGGCCACCCCGGGTGAGGCCGCGCCGATCGGCAAGACGCTCGGCGAGCGCATCCTGGTGCCGTACCCGGTCGAGTCCGCGCTGTCCGGGATCATGCGCCACGAGACGAACATGTGGTACCGCCGCACGTTCGAGGTCCCGAAGACCTGGCAGGTCGGCCGCGGCCAGCGCCTGCTCCTGCACTTCCAGGCCGTCGACTACGACGCCACGGTGATCGTCAACGGCAGGACCGTCGCCCGCCACACCGGCGGCTACGACGCGTGGTCCGTCGACGTCACCGACGCGCTGAGCACGGCGAAGTCCCAGGAGCTCGTCGTCGGCGTCGCCGACCCGAACGACCAGGGCGGGCAGCCGATCGGCAAGCAGCGCCAGCCCGGTGACGGCATCTTCTACACGCCCACCTCCGGCATCTGGCAGACGGTGTGGATGGAGCCGGTGGCGCCCGCGCACATCGACCGCCTGGACGTCACCCCGGACGTCGCGAGCGGCTCGGTCACGGTCAACGCCGTGGTCGGCGGCCCGGTGCGGCAGCGCGTCGAAGCCATCGCCTACGACCACGGCCGCCCCGTCGGACGTGTGACCGGCGACGCCAACACGCCGTTGAAGCTCAAGGTGGACCGGCCGCACCTGTGGTCGCCGGACGACCCGTTCCTCTACGACCTGCGCGTGCGGCTCGCGCCCTCGGGTGACGAGGTCGGCTCGTACTTCGGCATCCGGTCGATCAGCGTCGGCAAGACCGCCGACGGCAAGGAGCGGATGCTGCTCAACGGCAAGTTCGTCATGCAGGTCGGCCCGCTCGACCAGGGCTTCTGGCCGGACGGCATCTACACCGCGCCGACCGACGCGGCCCTGAAGTTCGACCTCGAGCAGGAGAAGGCGCTCGGCTTCAACATGGTGCGCAAGCACATCAAGGTGGAGCCGGACCGCTGGTACTACTACGCCGACAAACTCGGGCTCATGGTGTGGCAGGACATGCCCGCGATGAAGGACGACGTCGAGCCGTCCGCGGCTTCGCGCGCCAACTACGAGTCCGAGATGAAGCGGATGATCGACCAGCACCGCAGCTTCCCGTCGATCGTCACCTGGGTGCCGTTCAACGAGGGCTGGGGCGACTACGAGGTCGGCCGGATCGCCGACGAGGTCAAGTCGTGGGATCCGTCGCGGCTGGTCAACGCCGAATCGGGCGTCAACTGCTGTAGGTCCGAACCGGACAGCGGCAAGGGCGACATCTACGACGACCACACCTACACCGGGCCGGGCACGCCGATGCAGACCGGCACCCGCGC
The DNA here is from genome assembly GCF_030264295.1 of Amycolatopsis nalaikhensis. Lineage (GTDB taxonomy): Bacteria > Actinomycetota > Actinomycetes > Mycobacteriales > Pseudonocardiaceae > Amycolatopsis > Amycolatopsis nalaikhensis. The sequence goes on from NZ_CP127173.1 coordinate 1,252,644, forward strand.
GGCCGTCGACGGTGAATACGGCGGCCTCGGCCTCAAGGTCGACGGGCACCAGTTCGACCCGGCGGGCAGCTTCGCCTACGAGATGGAGCCCGACAGCGCGACGCTGACCCGGCGCTACGGCGAGCTGCAGCAGCGCCTGCTGCTGGTCGCGCAGCGGTGCGGCGTCTCCGCGGGGGTCTACACGCAGACCACCGACGTAGAGAAGGAGGTCAACGGCTTCTTCACCTACGACCGGCAGGTGAAGAAGATGGACTTCGCGGCGGTCCGCGCGGCGAACCTCGCGGTCATCAAGGGCGCCACCGGTGCGCCGGTGTCCGGGCCTTCGGTCCCGCAGGGCACGCCGGGCATCGACGGCATCGCCGCGTACCCGTTCGACGAGAACACGGGCACCGTGGCGGCGGACGTCGTGGGCGACCACGACGCCACGCTCGTCGGCGGCGCGTCCTGGACCGCGGGCAAGAGCGGTTCGGCGCTCGCGGTGAACGGGTCGGGCCAGTACGCCGACACGGGCGCCGCCCTGGTGAACACCGAAGGCAGCTACAGCGCGGCGGCGTGGGTGAAGTTCAACGCCGTGGGTGACGGCTTCCAGACGATCGTCAGCCAGGACGGGCCGAGCAACAGCGCGTTCTTCCTGCAGTACTCGGGGCAGGACCACCGGCTGGCGATGAGCTTCGTGGGCACGCGGGCCCTGGCGCCCACGGCCCCGGAGGCGAACCGCTGGTACCACGTGGTCGGCGTCCGTGACGCGGCCGCGGGGACGCTCAAGCTGTACGTCGACGGTCAGCTGGCCGCGACGAAGAGCGTCTGCCTCGGCGACGCGTCGACCGGCAACACGGTGATCGGCCGCGGCAAGTACGGCGGCGGCCCGGTCGACTTCCTCAACGGCGCGGTCGACCAGGTGCACGTCTACGACCGGGCACTGTCCGACGCGGACGTGAGCGCGTTGTACAGCAGCGGGAAGTAGGCAACCACTAACGCCCCTCGCGCGTGTATGACCCGGGAGATCGCGATCGCGGTCTCCCGGGTCAACGCATCTGTTGGGGGTGAGCCGTTTGGGCTCCGGAAGATCGACCCTGCCCGCGAGAGCGGGCGTCCTCGCCGTCACCGCGGCGGTGGTCACGGCCGGATCGGCGCTGCTGGCGGCACCGGCTTCGGCCACGACGTACACGTCCATCCAATCGACGTCCTGGTCCTACATCGACTCGGCCCAGCCGAAGACCAGCTTCGTCAACCCGGCCGGGGACGCGCCGATCGGCGCGAAGATCACGCCCGACCGCAAGAAGCACGTCTCGAAGTCGTACTTCACGTTCGACCTCACCGGGCTGCGCGGCGCGAAAGTGCTTTCCGCGGAGCTGTCCGGGAAGGAGACCACCGTCGCCGACTGTTCGGTGCCGCGCGGCACCGAGCTGTGGGTGACGGCCCCGGCGCGGAAGGCCCCGACGTGGGACGCGCAACCGCGCGAACTGTCCAAACTGGACGGTCCGGGCAGTCTCGACGTCTGCCCGTCCGACTACCTCGACTGGGACGCCGCACCGGCGCTGCAGCAGGCGATCGACGCCGGGCTTCCGTCGTTGACGCTGGTCCTGCGCCTGCCGGACGGCCAGCAGTACAACCCGCGCTTCGCCCGCACGTACCGGCCGATGCTGTACGTGAGCCTGCAGAAGAACCAGCCGCCGGCCACGCCGACGGCGTTGAAGACCGGGCAGCACCCCTGCGCGGGCAACCCGCTGGTCCGCCCGGGCGGAGCGGCGTTGTCGGCGACCGTGAGCGACCCGGACGACATGAACTTCTCGGCCGAGTTCGCCTGGTGGCCCGTCGACCACCCGGACCAGCGCACGACCGGGACGGACGACGTCTACGGCTCCCTTTCGGCGTACTACGACCCCGGCTCGCAGCTCGCCGACGGCGTCACCTACGAGTGGCAGGTCCGCGCGAAGGACAGCCTGGCCGCGAGCGAGTGGAGCGGAACCTGCCGGTTCACCACCGACTTCAAGGCACCCGCCGCCGGTCCGGTGATCACCTCGCCCGACTACGACTACAGCGACATCACCAAGGGCGGTACCGGAATCCCCGGCTCGTTCACCTTCGACGCCCAGGGTGACACCGACGTCGTCGGCTTCACCTGGGGCGGTGGGTACGTCCCCGCCGACCACCCCGGCGGCCAGGCCACGGTCCAGTACACGCCGACCCGCAGCGGGCCGCAGGACATGTACGCGTGGAGCGTCGACGCGGCCGGGAACACCTCGCCCTCGGGCGGTTACCGGTTCTGGGTCGGCTCGAACGAGCCCGCGGTGGCGTGCACGCCGTCGTCGGACTACGTCGGCGTGCCGCGGCAGTGCACGTTCAGCCCGCGCGGCAACGGCGGCGCGACCGCCTACGCCTGGAAGTTCAACGACGGCGCGGAGACGACGGTCGCGGCGGGCCCGGACGGCACGGCGACGGTCACGGTGACCCCGGCCGAACCCGAGCAGTTCCAGACGCTCACGGTCCGGACCCGGCTCACCAACGGCAACCTGACCGCGGCCACCACGCACCACCCGGGCATCCGCCTCGGCGAGCCGACGGTGGACGTGCCCGAAGGGGTCCGGGTGGGCGCGCCCGCCGAGTTCACCTTCCACGCGGTGCTCCCGGGGTCGACGACCTTCGGGTACAGCTGGGACGGCGGCGAGACCGTGACCGTGCCCGCCCTCGCGGACGGCACCGCGAAAGCCATGATCACGCCGGCCGAGTCGGGCTACCACCAGCTGACGGTGTTCAGCACGACGGCGTCCGGCGTGCGCTCGGGCAGCACGGACACCTACGTCGACGTGGCGTCGAACCAGCCGACGGTGACGAGCACGGACTACCCGGAGTACGTCGAAAGCGGCGGCACGACGATCCCGGGGCAGTTCACGTTCACCTCGCCGGTACCGGGCGTCGTGAGCTACACGTACGTCCTCGAGGACGACGCGCCGGTCACGGTCCCGGCCGGGACCGACGGTTCGGCGACGGTGACGCTGACGCCGTTGCACGCGTACTCGCACACCTTGCTGGTGACGAGCACGTTCGGCGACGGCACGCAGTCGGAGACGCGGCGGTACTACTTCCTCGCCAAGCAGATCTCGCCGCAGATGACGTGTGACACGAACGGGTACCTGCGGCCGGGCCAGGAGGTGCACTGCACGTTCACCACGACCCAGCCGAACGCGGTGGCCTTCCGCTACGTGCTGGGCGCGCAGCCGGAGGCGACGGTGCCCGCGACCGACGGGACCGGCACGATGACGTTCACCGTGCCGGCCGACCAGACGGCGTCGTCGATCTCCCTGTACGTGCGCAGCGTCAACGCGCTCGGACTGCTGTCCGACCCCCTGAGCACGGGCTTCTCCGTCGACCTCGGCTCCGGGACGGCGTCGGCGAGGCACGCGGTTTGATCCGGCCGTGACGGCCACCCGGCGTGGTGGCCGTCACGGTTGCCCTGGAGCGCACTCCAGCCCCTAGCGTCGATCAGGCAACGACGAACTGGGGAAAGGAACCCGACATGACCGACGAGCGCTTCGAACTCGGCCTGAAGACCCTGACCGCGATCGACGGCGAGAGCGGGCAGCGCGTGCTCGACAACCTCGCCGACGTCTCCCCCGCGCTGGCCGAGGCCGTGGTGTCCTGGGGGTTCGGCGAGATCTACGCCCGGCCCGGGCTCGCGCCGCGCGACCGCCAGCTGGTCACGCTGGGCATGCTCACCGCGCTCGGCGGGTGCGAGCCGCAGCTGGAGGTGCACGTCAACGCGTCGCTCAACGTCGGCCTGACCCCGGCGGAGATCGTCGAAGCGCTTCTGCACTCTGCCGTCTACTGTGGATTCCCGAAGGCGCTGAACGCGACCTTCACGGCGAAGAAGGTCTTCGGTGAGCGAGGCCTGCTGCCGGTGACCACGGACTGAGGTGAACGCGGTGCGGGTGGTCCTGTTCGGCGCGACCGGCATGGTCGGGCGCGGCGTGCTGCGGGAATGCCTGCTCGACGAGCGCGTCGAGGCGGTGCTGGCGGTCGGCCGGTCCCCGGTCGGCGTCAGCCACCCCAAGCTGACCGAGGTCGTCACCGAGGACCTGTTCGCCCTCGAGCCGATCACCGGGTACGACGCGTGCTTCTTCTGCCTCGGTGTCTCCTCGGTCGGCGTCGCGCCGGAAGACTACGAGCGGATCACCTACCAGCTCGCCCTTTCGGTGGCCCGCAAACTGCCGGAAGGCACCACGTTCGTGTACGTCTCGGGCGCCGGCACCGACGGCACCGAACGCGGCCGGGTGCGCTGGGCCCGGGTCAAGGGCGCCACGGAGAACGCCCTCGCCAGGCAGCCGCTGCGGACGTTCGCGTTCCGCCCCGGCTACATCCAGCCACTGCACGGGATCACCTCGAAAACCCCGCTGTACCGGGTGCTCTACCGCATCGTGATGCCGCTCTACCCGGCGCTGCGGCGGGTGCTGCCGCGCATGGTGACGACGACGGAGGACATCGGCCGCGCGATGCTGGCCGTCGCCGGCTCCGGCTACGAGCGGCCCGTCCTGGAGAACGCCGACATCACCGCGCTCGCGCGACGAGACCGGCCAGCAGGTTCGTGAGCCCTTCGGCCAGCCCCGCCGCGAACTCCGGTACCCCGCCCAGCTCGGCGGCGGCCACCGCGACGGCGTCGGTCGGGTTGGCGTAGGGCCACGCCCCGGACACCAGCACGACGACGCCGAGCGCGAAGTGCCGGGCCGCGCCGGCCGACAGCTCCGGCACCCGCGTCCGGACCAGCGCGCCGAGCCGTTCGGTGTTCGCGGCCGCGCGGCGCTTGAACCCGCGCGCGAACTCGAGCGAGATGTTCCGCTCCAGCACCGGCGCCATCGAGCTGATCAGCTCGCACAGCAGGCGCCGCCGGTCGAGCGTCGCCGCGATCGTCCGGGCCACGCGTTCCTCGCGAGCGAAGCCGGGCTCCGGCGGTGTGGGATCGCCGAGAGCCCGCTCCAGCTCGTCGAGCCAGTCCGTCCACTCGCCTTCGAGGACCTCGAGGAAGACGGCCTCGCGGCTGTCGAAGTAGCGGAGCACATTGGACTTCGCCAGCCCGACGCGGCAGCTGAGCTCCCGCAGGCTGATGTCGGCGACCGGACGCTGCGCCAGCAGCTCCCGCGCGGCGGCGAGGATCGCGGTGCGACGCGCCTCGACCTGCTCCGGACGGCGGGCGCGCTGGAATCCGGCGCTCATGGCGCCGACCCTAACGCGTCAGCGCTCGCGAACGGCCTCCCGGCGGGACTTGACCCGCCGGTAGCTCCAGCCCAGCAACGCGAACAGGATCACCGACGACAGGATCAGGCTCGACCCGGTGCTCCAGCCGCTGAACGGCAGCGACCGCACGGTGCCCCAGACGATCCCGGCCGCCAGCAGCGCCAGCCCGGCCAGCACCGAACCGGCGATCCGCAGCGGCGAGGACACGCTGTCCTCGGCCGCCTTCATCGCGCGGTCGCGCACCGGGTCGACGTACCGCTCGAGCGCCGGGAACTCCGAGGCGAGCACCAGCAAGCCGGCGAGTACCAGGAGCAGCCCGGGTCCGGGCAGGACGAGCAGCAGCACGCCGACCACCAGCAGGACCGCGCCCGCCGACGCGATCAGGATGCGTTTGGCCTGTTTGCCGATGCCCACGCCACCACTCCCGTCGTTTCGCCCGATTCTTCCCGTCGCCGCCGCACCGTGCCACTCACGAGGGCGCGAACGCGCGTCGCGAGCACGGTCAGACCACAGAGCGTGGCCACGCCGAGCCAGAGGATGACGCCCGGCCAGACGTACAGGAGCTGCCCGAACGTGCCCTGGCGCCCGGCGAACACGACGCTCATCAGGTCCGGCAGGAACGCCAGCACCAGACCGGGCAGCAGGCACGGGAGCAACCGCAGCCAGTGCGGGCGGCGCGCGGCCCACCGTCGCGCGTGGACGACGCCGAGCGCGGCGAGCAGCATCGAAAGCAGGATCAGCCCGGCGAGCACCCGGTCCGCGACCTCCCCGGCGGGCAGCGCGAGCTCCGGCGTCCCGCCCCGGACGAGCGTGGCGAGGCCTTGCGCGAGCGTTTCGGCGTCGTTGTCCAGGGCCAGGCCGGTGGTGGCGACGACGGCGATGCCGTAGCCGTCCGGCAGCAGCACCTGCGCGGCGGTGTGGGTGAACCACTCGCCGTTGTGGCTCAGCTGCCCGGGCCGCCAGGCCGCCCAGCCGAGGGCGTAGTCGCGGCCGGGTGCCGGGGTGTGCGCGAGCGCGACCGACGCCGGGGAGAGCACCCCACCGCCGTCGCGTTGCGCGACCAACCACCGAGAGAGGTCCTCGGCGGTGGTCAGCACGCCGTGGCTGCCGCCGGTGAACCAGTCCGGTTCGGTCACCGGGACCTCGAACCCGAAGGCGCGCACGTGGCCCTTCCCGAGGTCGGCGGGCGGGCCGTCCACTTCGCTGCTCGACGTCATCCCCAGCGGCGCGAACAGCCGCGTCCGCAGGTACTCCGCGAAGGGCTGCCCGGCCACGACCTCGACGATCCGCGCGGCCACCTCGTAGTTCGGGTTGTGGTAGTGGAACTTCGCACCCGGCTCGTCGGCGAGCTCGGCGTCCCGCAGGCGTTCGACGGCTTCGGTGAGCGTGTGCGGCTGCGGCAGGGTCAGGTCGGGGAAGGCGGAGTCGGCCATCCCGGACGTCTGGTCGAGCAGCATCCGGACGGTGATCCGCGCGCCGCGCGGGTCGGCGAGCCGGAATTCTGGAAGGTAGCGCGTCACGGGTTCGTCGAGCGCGATCCGGCCGTCCTCGACGAGCTGCAGGACGGCGAAGGCGGTCATGGACTTGCTGAGCGACGCGATCGGCAGCCGCGTCGACGCGGTGATCGGCGCGCCGGCGGCGTCGTGGCCGTAGCCGGCGACGCGGACGACGTCGCCGCCGCGCGTGACGGCGACGGCGGCACCGGGCAGGCCGGTGTGGTCGAGGTAGGCGCGCACGTAGGCGTCGACGTCGGGGCCCGGCGCCGCGGCGGCGGGGGTCGCGGTGCCGAGCAGCAGCACCGCGAGCACGAGGAAAAGCCTGGTCATGGGGGTAAAGCTAGGGATCTTCGGCACCCGGCCGCGGCTGCCTGACGACGTCGGCCACCCCCTACTTTCGGCAGGTTCTTGACGGATGCGGCACTGCGGGCTTATTGTCAACGCATCGGTTGATAAAGAGATTGGTTGATAAAAATGGCGGTTGACGAGGAGGCACTGGACCGGGCGTTCACGGCGCTCGGCGACCCGGTGCGCCGGGCGATCGTCGCGCGGCTTTCGCGCGGAGAAGCGACGGTCAACGAGCTGGCCGAGCCCTTCGCGATCACGAAGCAGGCGATCTCCCGGCACATCCAGGTCCTGGAGCAGGCGGGGCTGATCACGCGCAGCCGCGACGGCCAGCGACGCCCCTGTCACCTCGTGCCGTCCGCCCTCGAAGCGCTGACCGGCTGGATCGACCAGTACCGGCTGGCCACCGAACGCACCTACCGGCGGCTCGACGCCGTCCTGAACACGATGGAGGAGAAGTCATGAGCACCACGATCACCGCCCGGCCCGGAACGCCGTTCATCGAGGTCACCCGCGAGTTCGACGCACCGCCGTCGGCCGTGTTCCGCGCCCACACCGACCCGGACCTGATCGTCCGCTGGCTGGGCCCGCACGGCATGGAGATGGAGCTGATCGAGTTCGACGCTCGCACCGGCGGCGGCTACCACTACGTCCACCGGGACGAGCGCGGCGAGTACCGCTTCCGCGGCGTGTACCACACGGTGAGCGAGGAGCGGATCGTCCAGACGTTCGAGTACGAGGGCGCCCCGGGCGAGGTGACGCTCGAGACGATGACGCTGACGGACCTCGGCGGCCGCACGCGCATGGTGAGCCATTCGGTGTACCCGTCGGTCGAGGCCCGCGACGCGGCGATGGAAAGCGGGATGAACAAGGGGATCCAGCAGTCGTACGAGCGGCTCGACACGCTCCTCGAAAAGGAGGAGTGAGGATGCCGGTGGTGATGGCGAGCTTCTGCATGTCGCTCGACGGGTTCGTCGCCCGCCCGGACGACAGCGTCGGCCCGCTGTTCGACTGGTACACGGCGGGCGACGTCGAGGTGCCGATGGTGGGCTACCCGATGACGTTCCGCGTGGCGGAGGCGAGCGCGGACTACCTGCGGCGGCACCTGGCGGCCGCCGCGGGGTCCGCGTTCGTCTGCGGGCGAAGGGTTTTCGACTACACGCACGGCTGGGGCGGGCGACCGCCCGGTGGCGGCCGGGCGTTCGTCGTCACCCATCGGCCGCCGCCGGACTGGTCGCCGGATAATTTGGCGCCGTTCACGTTTGTTTCCGATGTCTCGGAGGCTGTGGAGCTGGCTCGGCGTGCCGGGGACGGGAATGTGGGGGTTTCCGGGCCCTCCATCGCGCGGCAATGCCTTGCGCTGGGGCTGCTCGACGAGGTGAAAGTCGATCTGGTGCCGGTGTTTCTCGGTTCCGGGGTGCGGTACTTCGAGGGGCTCGATGCCGACGTCGCGTCGCTTGAGATCGTCGAAGTCGTTGCGGGGGAAGGAGTTACGCATCTCCGGTATCGAGTTACCAGCTGATCGGTGGCCTTGGCCGACCGCGTCGGCGAGCTGCTCGCGACCATCCGCACGGCGGACGCTGAACTCGGTGCCCTGCTGCCCGCCTCTACGAACACCTCGCCGATGTCCCCAAAGCCGCCGCCGAGCGGGTGGTGAAACGCGCCCGCGCACTCAACTCCGGTCGCAATCTCGACGGCAGTCCGGTGCCCGCGGTGGCCGCGGCGACCGGCCGGGCCGCCGCCTCGTTGAGTGCCCCGATGATCGACGTGATCGTCGATACGCTGCGGCAAATCCCGGCGGAGCACCGCGAAGACGCGGAACAGCACCACCTCGCCCTGGCCGAAGACGCCGGACACAAGCAGGTCGCCGCGTTGGGCGCCCGAATCGTGGCGCACCTCGACCCGGACGGCCCCGCGCCCGACCCGGGAGTTTCCGTTCCCCGCAAGCGCGTTACGGGGATGCGTTCTCCGACGCGATCGACCTGGGCCGCCTCCGCCGCCTGATCCCGGCCGGACTCCGCCGAGCGCTGTACCTGCGCGACCGAGGCTACGCGTTCCCCGGCTGCCACCGCCCGCCGAGGCATTGCCAGGGCCACCACATCCGGCACTGGGCCGACGGAGGCCCGACCAACCTGGCCACCACGGTCTTGATGTGCGCCCACCACTGCGTAACTTGCCGGTCCTGGTCGTCGATCGTGGGCAGTCGTGGCGAAGACGACGCAGCAGCGGCGGGTCGAAGACCGGCTCTGGGAGCTGATCGAACCCCCCGATCCCGTCCCGACCAGCGCCGCGCGGTCCGGGTGGGCGGCCCCGGATCGATGACCGTGCCGCGCTGGAGGGGATCTTGTTCGTGCTCGACACCGGCTGCCGCTGGCGAGACCTACCCGAGCAGCTCGGATGCGGTTCCGGGCACACCGCGTGACGGCGGTTACCTGAGTGGCAGGACGCCGGCGTGTGGGACCGGCTGCACCAGCTCGTGCTCGACGAGCTGTCCAACATCGACGAGCTCGACTGGGCCAGAGGCTGCATCGACGCGGTGTCGGTGCGGTCGGAAAGGGGGCGAGCTGACCGGCCGCAGCCCCACTGACCGGGGTAAAGCCGGCTCCAAGTACCGCGTTCTGTGCGACGCGAACGGGCTACCGCTGCACATCATGTTGTCGGCGGCAAACACCCGCTACTCACGCTGGCCCGCACCGTGATCAACGTCCGCCAGCTCATGAAGATCGAGCTCTGCGACCAAGTCGATCTCCTGAAGGAGGCTGCAGCCGCGTTGCTGACGGCACCATCGACGGGGATGAACGAGCACTCTCGTCGGGCAAGTGATCAGCCATCGGTGGGGCCGCCTCTTCAGAGGCGTTCGACGCGGTCGGCCTGCGGGCCCCGGTCGCTCTGACGCACCGCGTACCGGACCCGGTCACCCTTCTGCAGCGGCTCCGACCCCATGACCACGGACGCGTGGGCGAAGAGATCGTCGCCGCCTGCGTCCGGGGTGATGAAGCCGAAGCCGCGGTCGGCGTCGTAGCGCGCGACGACGCCCTCGCCGCCTCGTACGGGCACGTCCCGCGCCGTCGGCCCTGCGGCCGCGGCAGGTGCCGACCGCTGCGGCGCCGTCTGGGGCTCGGCGCCCCGGACCAGGTGCACGTCGCGGGCCTGCGGGCCCTTGTCTCCACTGGCCACCTCGTAGGCGACGCGGTCGCCCTCCGCGAGCCACGTCAGCCCCTCGGCCAGGGCCCGGGCGTGAACGAAGACGTCCCCGGCGCCGGAGTCGGGGTTGATGAAGCCGAAGCCCTTGTCCTCGTCGTACCAGGCCACCGTGCCGTCGGCACCGTCCGCGATACCAGCCGCAGCGGGTGAGCCGGCCCCTGCTCCCAGCGGGATCACATACCCGGCCTGCGGGCCGCGCTCGCCTTCGACGATCAGGAAGGCCACCCGCTGCCCCTCGGTGACCACGCCGCCGGTCACGATGGCGGAGCTGTGCACGAAGATGTCGGCGCCGCCGCCGTCCGGCGACGCGAAGCCGTACCCCTTGCCCGGCTCGTACCAGTTGATGGTGCCGAGCAGGCCCACGGCGCTGCCGGTGGCCGCATCGGCGGTGACGCGAACGCGCAGCGCCTGGGGCCCGCGGTCGTTCTCGCCGATCTCGAACACGACGGCCTGACCCTCGCGGAGCATTTTCGCGCCGCCGTCCCCGACGATCTCGGAGGCGTGCACGAACACGTCCGGCGAGCCGTCCTCGGGCGCGAGGAAGCCGAAACCACGATCGGCGTCGAACCAACGGACGGTCCCTTGCGGCATCAAAGACTCCAGGTCGAGAGGGCGGGCACTGGCCCCCCAGTCTCTCTGACAGACCTCCGGTCCGTCGGGTCGGGCCCACAGGCGGCGGTGCGGAGCCAGGGGCGGGCCGTTGGTTCACTTGGCGACACGCCGAGTTTTGAGACCAGGTCTGAGTTGGGCTGGGAAGTCCGCATCGCGGCCGACGGTCACCCGGAGTTCTTGCCGCCGGCCTACCTGGACAGGCGCCGAAAACCCCGGCGCGACAACATCCACGAACCTCTCCCGTTCGCGGCCTGACGACACGGGAAAGGCCCGTAGCCGACCGGCTACGGGCCTGGACCCACGTCACTCCCCGGTCGAGGCGAGGAGCTGGTCGAAGGGAATGAAGTCGGGCTCGACGGGAGCGGCAACCCGCCCGGCGGCCAGGGCCGCCAGTTCGGCACCGGCCTTCTCGATCCGCCGCTGCAAGCCACCCTCGTTGCTGCCCCAGTCCGAGGAGGCGGCGTAGACCCCGGTGGCGACCGGATCCGCCTTCAGGTAGGCGAAGAGCGGACGCAGCTGGTAGTCGATGACGAGGGAGTGCCGTTCGGTACCACCGGTGGCACCGAGCAGGACGGGCTTGCCGACGAGCGAGTCGGCATCGAGAACGTCGAAGAAGGACTTGAAGAGCCCGGAGTAACCGGCGGTGAAGACGGGCGTGACGACGACCAGCGCATCGGCACCGGTGACGGTCTCGATCGCGGCCCGCAGCTCCGGGCTCGGAAAGCCGGTGAGCAGGTTCTTGGTGACATCGAGGGCCACATCCCGAAGTTCCACCACGGAAACCTCGACAGCATCCCCGGCGGCGGCCACGGTCGCGGCGGCCAGCCGGTCGGCCAAGAGCCGGGTGGACGAGGGCACCGACAACCCCGCGGTAACAACCGCAAGCTTCATGACTAACTCCTCACAGCGCCCGGCCGCACCGGCCGCAACGCCGAATTCTCAAGAACCAACCCGGCGCCGAGCCGAGCCCGACGCCGCTCACGCCTGCGAAGCCAGGCAACCCCGCACTCACGCCCGGCCCGCACCAGCAACCTCACACCGCAACCCCCACCAGGGTCACGCCTCGCTACCCACCAAGGCAGCCGCCTTCAGGGACTCGTGCGTAGGCGCCTCCGGCACGTGCGCGGGCCTCATCGAGTCCATCTCCTTGCGCAGCACCGGGACCACGTGCTCGCCCAGCAGATCCAGCTGCTCCAGCACCGTCTTCAGCGGCAACCCCGCGTGGTCCATCAAGAACAGCTGCCGCTGGTAGTCGCCGAAGTGCTCGCGGAACGTCAGCGTCTTGTCGATGACCTCCTGCGGGCTCCCGACCGTCAGCGGCGTCTGCTCGGTGAACTCCTCCAGCGACGGTCCGTGCCCGTACACCGGCGCGTTGTCGAAGTACGGCCGGAACTCGTTCCACGCGTCCTGGGACTTCGGCCGGATGAACGCCTGCCCGCCGAGGCCGACGATCGCCTGGTCCGCCGATCCGTGGCCGTAGTGCTCGTAGCGCTGGCGGTAGAACCCGATCAGCTGCTGGAAGTGGGACGTCGGCCAGAAGATGTGGTTGGCGAAGAACCCGTCGCCGTAGTACGCCGCCTGTTCCGCGATCTCCGGGCTGCGGATCGAACCGTGCCAGACGAACGGGGGTACTCCGTCCAGCGGCCGCGGGGTCGACGTGAACCCCTGCAGCGGCGTGCGGAACTTGCCCTGCCAGTCCACCACTTCCTCGCGCCACAGCTTGCGCAGCAACGCGTAGTTCTCGATCGCCAGCGGGATGCCCTGGCGGATGTCCTGGCCGAACCACGGGTACACCGGGCCCGTGTTGCCGCGGCCCATCATCAGGTCGACGCGGCCGTCCGCCAGGTGCTGCAGCATCGCGAAGTCCTCGGCGATCTTCACCGGGTCGTTCGTCGTGATGAGCGTCGTCGAGGTCGACAGGATCAGCTTCGACGTCTGTGCCGCGATGTGGCCGAGCATCGTCGTCGGCGACGACGGGACGAACGGCGGGTTGTGGTGCTCGCCCGTCGCGAACACGTCCAGGCCCACCTCCTCCGCCTTGAGCGCGATCCGGACCATCGCCTTGATGCGCTCGTGTTCCGTCGGCGTGGTGCCCGTCGTGGGATCGGTCGTGACGTCGCCCACCGTGAAGATTCCGAACTGCATGACCCGCTCCCTTCGCGAAGCCCATCTTACATGCGCGTTCAACTACTTCCAAGCAAGAGATATTCCGGCCGTCAAAGCCGCGGAGCCCACCAAGTAAGGTCAGGGACATGGACGCGGAGCTCGCTCGGCTGGGTTTGGCAGAACGTTCGGTACGACTACTCGCCGGTCGCGACATCTGGGCCTCGATCACCCCCTTGCTCGCCCCGCGCCGGAACCTGGTGGCCGCCTTCGGTCACGTCGGTCCCGGCGCGGCCGCGCTGCTGCCCCTGGAACCCGGGGACACCCTGATCACGGACGCGAGCCTGGACACGGTGCTCTCCGGCGCCACCAGCCCGCACGCGCTGCTGCACTGGGTGAAGGCGGGCGTGCTCGTGCACTCCCTGCGCGGGCTGAACGCGAAGCTGGTGATCGCCGAGGACGACCCGTCGTTCGTGGTGGTCGGCTCGGCCGACGTCACCGCGGCCGGCCCCCGGCAGCTGTTCGAGGCGGTCACCGTCTCGCACGAGAAGCACACCGTCGAAGAGGCACAGGAAGCCTGGCTCGAGTGGGCCGACCTGGCCGGCCCCGCGCTGACCGCGGGCGACCTGGAGCCGCTGCTGGAGCAGTACGGCGCGGGCAAACCGGTCACCGCCCGCCCCGCGGCGCCCACCCGCTCGGCCGCGGCCCCGTCCCGGACCGCGGTCACCCGCCCGGGCACACCGCCCGCGACCCGCCCCGGAACTCCGGTGCGCCCGGCCGCGACCCCGCAGGCCTCACCGGTCCGCCCCGCCGCGCCGTCGCCGGTGCGCCCGGCGAACCCGGCCGACGCGGCCCGGTCGGCATCCGCCAACCCGGCCGGCGCCAGCCAAGCCGGCTCCGCGCGCCCGGCCGACGCCAACCCGGCCGGAACCGCCAGTGCCAGCCAAGCCGGATCCGCCAGCACCAACCCGGCCAGCCCGGCCGCAGCCGCGAGCCAGGCCGGTGCCAGCCCAACCAGTCCCGATCAGGCAGGCCCCGCCAGCCCGTCCGCCGCGGCAAGCCCGGCCAGCACCAGCCCAGCTGGGGCCAACCCGCCCGGCGCCACGTCAGCCACGTCGCCGACCCACCCGGCCGAGCCCGGCACTCCGGTCCAGGAGCAGCCCACGGCAGCCACCCCGGCCGACACCGACACCGCGGAACCGGTTGCGCCGGAAGCCACCGACGTGCCCCGGCCCTCCTGGCCGCGCCCGGCCGAGCTGTACCTCGTCAGCCTCGTCGAAGGCGGCGAACCCTCGGCCGAAGCCGAGTACCGCCTCGAGGAACTCGCCCGCGACCACACCCACCCCGGCGAGAACGGCGAATCGCCCTTCCGCGTCGAGCTCTTCTGGGCCGACGACGGCCAGGGCCAGGACCCGCCGCGCACCCTCCGCGCCGGCGTGCACGTGATCCGCGTCTACAGCCAGAAGCAGGGCCGTGCCCTGGTCGGCTCGCGGATCGAGGCCCCGGGCCTCGTCCTGCACGCCTACACGGACGAGTACGCCTACCCCCGCCGGACCTACTGCTACCTCCTGACGCGGGAGACTGCCTCTCGCCCCGTCTTCGGCGACCTCCGCAAGGGCCTCGCCGCGATCGGGGAAAAGCCGAACTTCCGGAACAGCTTCCAGGTCCCGCGGAAGATCGAAGCCCTGCTGGGCCTGTGGCCCGACCTGGGCTACGACCCCAAGTAGGGAGCGGCGCGCGCCACTCCCGGGACGGGAGCGCGCGGAAGTTGTCGGGGTCGGCGGATATCCTGCACTACGGTGCAGGCGAGTCCGCACCACCACCAGCACTTTCGCGAGCCACGATCCGGGAGAACGACCCTGTGACTGCCGAGACCTTGTACGGGGCCGACGACCTCACCCATCTCGAGGGTCTCGAAGCCGTCCGCAAACGCCCCGGGATGTACATCGGCTCCACCGACAGCCGGGGCATCAACCACCTCTTCTCCGAGGTGGTGGACAACTCGACGGACGAGGGTGTCGCCGGCCACGCGACGAAGATCGTCGTCACGCTGCACGCCGACGGCAGCGTCCAGGTCGACGACGACGGCCGCGGCATCCCCACCGGCACGCACGCCAAGTCCGGTTTGTCCGGCGTCGAGCTGGTGCTGACGCGCCTGCACGCCGGCGGCAAGTTCGGCGGCTCCGGCTACAAGACCTCCGGCGGCCTGCACGGCGTCGGCGCTTCAGCGGTCAACGCGCTGTCGCACCGCTTCGACGTCACGGTGAAGCAGGACGGCAAAGTCCACCAGATGTCGTTCAAGCACGGCGTCCCCGGCACCTTCGACGGTCCGGGCGCGAAGGCGAAGTTCACCCGCCGGTCCGGGCTGAACGTCGTCGGCAAGATGAAGCGCGGCGAGCGCAGCGGCACGTCGATCCGCTACTGGTACGACTCGCGCTACTTCGAGTCCGGCGCGGCGCTCGACGTCGAAGGCGTCCGGTCGAAGCTGCGCAACACCGCCTTCCTCGTCCCGGGCGTCACGTACGTGCTGCGCACGGCCATCGAGGACACGATCAACGAAGAGACGTTCCACTTCCCGAACGGCCTGGTCGACATGGTCGACTTCCTGACGCCGTCGGGCGAGAAGCCGGTCTGCGGCACGCTGCTGATCACCGGTGAGGGCACGTACAAGGAGAACGCGGCCGACGCCGCGGGCGTCATGCAGTCCAATGTGGAGCGCCACGCCGAGATCGAGGTGGCGTTGCGCTGGGGCACCGGCTACGAGCGCACCGTCGAGTGCTTCACCAACACGATCCGCAACGTCCACGGCGGCACGCACCGCCGCGGCTTCGACCGCGCGATGGCGAAGGCGTTGCAGGAGGCCATCTCCAAGACCCGCGGGCTGCTCAAGCCCAAGGAGGACATGCCGACGATCGAGGACGTCCTCGAGGGCGTGACCGCCGTGATCCACGTCCGGCTGCCGGAGCCGCAGTTCACGTCGCAGACGAAGGACGAGCTGTCCACCGCCGGCATCACCCGGGTCATCCAGGGCATCGTCGACAAGCACGTCAAGGCGTGGACCGAGGACCGCAAGACCAAGTCCGAGGCGAAGGTCGTGCTGCAGAAGGTGGTCGACGCCTCGCGCGTGCGGCTCACCCAGAAGCAGCAGAAGGACGCCGCCCGGCGCAAGACCGCCCTCGAGGGCGCGGCGATGCCGCCGAAGCTGGTCGACTGCCGCACCACCGGCGTCTCCCGCAGCGAGCTGTTCCTGGTCGAGGGTGACAGCGCGCTGGGGTCGGCCCGGATGGCGCGCGTGTCCGAGTACCAGGCGCTGCTCCCGCTGCGCGGCAAGATCCTGAACGTCCAGAAGGCGTCGCTCGGCGACACGCTGAAGAACGCCGAGATCGCGTCGATCGTGCAGGTGCTCGGCGCGGGCACCGGGCGCACGTTCGACCTGTCGACCATGCGCTACGGCCGCGTGATCCTGATGGCGGACGCCGACGTCGACGGCTCGCACATCCGGACGCTGCTGATCACGCTCTTCGCGAAGTACATGCGCCCGGTGATCGAGGACGGCCGCCTGTACGCGGCGATGCCGCCGCTGCACAAGCTCGTCACCAAGGGCCGCAACCCGGAGACGCACTTCACCTTCACCCAGCGGGAGATGGAGCAGAAGTTCGCCGAGCTGGAGCGCGCGGGCAAGAACATCGTCACGCCGGTGCCGCGGTTCAAGGGTCTCGGCGAGATGGACGCCGACGAGCTGTGGGAGACCACGATGAACCCGGCGACGCGCTCGGTGCGCCGCATCACCATGGACGACGCCGAGGCCGCGGAGGCGGCGCTGGAACTGCTGATGGGCGAGAAGGTCGAGCCCCGGCGGAACTGGCTGGTCGCCTCCTCCGACCGGGTCGACCGCGAAGCCATCGACGCCTGATTTTCTTAGCTACCAAGGAGTTCTGCCGTGGCACGCCGCAAGGGCACCACCACCAAGGTCGATCCCAGCGCGTTCGACTCCCCCGGTGCGCACGTCTTCGACAACTCGCTGAAGACCGAGATCGAAGACTCCTACCTGGAGTACGCGTACTCGGTCATCCACTCGCGCGCCCTGCCGGACGCGCGGGACGGGCTGAAGCCGGTGCACCGCCGGATCCTGTACTCGATGAACGAGAACGGCTACCGGCCGACGCACGCGTACGTGAAGTCGTCGCGCGTGGTCGGTGACGTGATGGGCAAGTACCACCCGCACGGCGACGTCGCGATCTACGACGCGATGGTGCGGCTGGCGCAGGACTTCTCGCTGAACGTCCCGCTCATCGACGGCCACGGCAACTTCGGTTCGCCCGACGACGGCCCGGCGGCCTCCCGGTACACCGAGGCCCGCATGTCGCCCGAGGCGATGCAGCTGGTCGGCGAGCTGGGCGAGGACACCGTCGACTTCCGGCCCAACTACGACGGTTCGCTCGAAGAGCCGTCGGTGCTGCCCGCGGCGTTCCCGAACCTGCTGGTCAACGGCACGTCCGGGATCGCGGTCGGGATGGCGACCAACATGATCCCGCACAACCTCGGCGAGGTCATCGCGGCGGCGCGGTGGCTGATCACGCATCCCACGGCCACGCTCGACAAGCTGATGGAGTTCGTGCCCGGCCCCGACCTGCCGACCGGTGGCAGCCTGCTGGGCCTGGACGAGGTGCGCCGCGCGTACGAAACCGGCCGCGGCGTGGTCCGGATGCGCGCGAACTGCGAAACCGGGCCCCTGGAAGGCAGTCGCGGGCGGCAGGCCATCACCGTCACCGAGCTGCCGTACGGCGTCGGCCCGGAGAAGGTGATCGAGAAGATCACCGACGAGGTCAACAAGTCCAAGCGGCTAACCGGCATCGCCGACGTCAAGGATCTGACCGACCGCGAGAACGGCACGCGGCTGGTCATCGAGTGCAAGGTCGGCGTCAACCCGCAGGCGCTGCTGGCCGACCTGTACCGGCTCACGCCGCTGGAGCAGTCGTTCGGCATCAACAACCTGGTGCTCGTCGACGGCCAGCCGCAGACCCTGGGCTTGAAGGAACTCCTCGAAGTCTTCCTCCGGCACCGCTACGACGTCGTCACGCGGCGCACGAAGTACCGGCGCCGCAAGCGCGAAGAGCGCCTGCACCTGGTCGACGGCCTGCTGATCGCGCTGCTGAACATCGACAAGGTGATCAAGCTCATCCGCGAGAGCGAGAACGCGCAGGCCGCGAAGGACGGCCTGATGACGCGCTTCAAGCTGTCGGAGATCCAGGCGACGTACATCCTGGACACGCCGCTGCGACGGCTGACCAAGTACGACCGCCTCGAGCTCGAGTCGGAGCAGGAGCGGCTGCGCGAAGAGATCGCGGAGCTGACCAAGATCCTCGACGACGAGTCCGTGCTGAAGAAGCTCGTCTCGTCGGAGCTGGCGAAGATCGCGAAGGACTTCCCGACCGAGCGCCGCACCGCGCTGATCGACGGCGACCTGAAGGAGGTCCTGGCCGCGTCGAAGCCTTCGGGCCCCCTGGAAGTCGCGGACGACCCGTGCCAGGTGATCCTGTCGGCGACCGGCCTGGTGGCGCGCACCGCGGCCGAGTCCGAAGAGGCGACGGAGACACGTCGCCGCAACGGCCGCGTGAAACACGACGCGGTGGCGGCCCTGGTCCACACGACCGCGCGCGGGCAGGTGCTGCTGGTGACCAGCCGCGGGCGCGCGTTCAAGACGGACGTGCTGCCGCTGCCGGTCCTGCCGGAGCAGGCGGGCACGGTGTCCCTGCGCGGCGGCATGGCGGCGAAGGAGCTGGTGCCGCTGGAGAAGGGCGAGACGGTCGTCGGGATCGCCCCGCTGGGCGACCAGGCGGCGGGCTCCCCGGGCCTGGCGCTCGGCACGCGGGCGGGCGTGGTGAAGATCTGTTCGCCGGAGTGGCCGGTCCGTTCGGACGAGTTCGAGGTCATCAGCCTGAAGGACGGCGACGAAGTCGTCGGCGCGACGTGGCTGATGGACGGCACGGAGACGCTGGCGTTCGTCTCGTCGGAGGCGTCACTGCTGAAGTACGCGGCGTCGCTGGTCCGCCCGCAGGGTCTGAAGGGCGGCGGCATGGCGGGCATCAACCTGCCATCAGGGGCCTCGGTGGTCTTCTTCGGCGCGGTCCGCACGGACGACGACGAGCACGGCGAGCCCCTGGTGATCACGTCGACGGGCCAGAGCGTCAAGGTGACCCCGTTCAGCGAGTACCCGGCGAAGGGCCGCGCGACGGGCGGCGTCCGGGCCCAGCGGTTCCTCAAGGGCGAGACGGCGCTGCGGGTGGCGTGGATCGGCCCCCGCCCCGCGGGCGCGGCCCGCAACGGAGACCCGGTGGAACTGCCGGAGATCGACGTCCGCCGCGACGGCTCGGGCCACGCCCACCCGGGCCCGGACGTGGTGGGCCACCTCATCGAGCGGGACTGACGGGAAAGGCCGCCCCGGGAGTTCCCGAGGCGGCCTTTCCCGTCCCCCCGCTAGGCGACCTTGAACGACTGAGCGGCGCTGCCGTTGCAGGTTGCCTGGACCAGCTGCCCACTGTCCGCTGTGGACGAACCGGGCACCGTCAGGCACTTGCCGCTGTGCCGGGCGATGAAGTGGTAGTACCCGCTCCCTTCCGACACCGGCTGCCACTGCTGGTTGCCGCCGCCGCTGTAGGACCACAGCTGCAGCCCCGCGTTGTCGGCCGTCGACACGTCGGTCACGTCGATGACCTGCGTGGCGTTCGTCCGGTTGTTGATCCGGTCGAAGCCGCCGCTGGTCGGGGCGAACTGGTACTGCTGGGCCGTCGTGCCGTTGCACGTGTACTGCTGGATCACCGTGCCGTTGGCCGTGCCCGCCGCGCGCGCGTCCACGCACTTGCCGGACGCCTTGTTCGTCACCGCGTACCAGGCCGCCGGGTCGATCGTGCCGTCCGGGGGCGGGGTCGTCGTCCCGCCGCCGCCCAGCCACTTCAGGCCGTCGAGCAGGAAGCGGTTCTGGTCCGCGCTCTCGAACGTCGACGACAGCGCCGTGTTCGTCTCGTAGTTCATCGCGTTGTGGCCGAAGTTCGCGTAGATCATCTTGTAGTTCTTGTTCGTCCACGCGATCGGGTAGTAGCCGCTGTACCACGTCTGGTTCGGGTCCGTGCCGATCGGGAACGTGGCGGTGTCCATCGACGCCAGGATCGAGATGTTCGGGTTCTGGCGCAGGTCGTACTGCCAGGCGTACCACTCGGACGTCGACGACTTGATCGTCGCCGGCAGGTTGACCGTCGACGGGTGCGTGCGGTTCTCGATCTTCAACGTCTCCGGCGTCGGGCCCCACGTGTTCGACGTGAAGCGCCCGGTGCCGAGGAAGTCGTTGTGGAACCAGTTGGCGTACGACGGCGTCGTGTTGTCGTTGTACGCCGTGACGTGGAAGCCGTAGAACGCGCCACCCGCCTGCATGTAGCGCTGGAAGCCCTCGAACTGCGCCTGCGACTGCGGCTGGTCGTCGAGGAACATGACCACCTGGTACTGGCTGGGCGTGAGGGTCGTCAGCTGGTTCCAGTTGTTCGTCGCCGTGTAGGTGAACCCGTTGGCCGCCGCCTGCTGCGGGAACCAGGCGTTCGCCTCCTTCTCGAAGCTGATGTGCGCGGCGTCGTAGGTGCCGCTGTAGAACGCGAGCACCTTGAACGGCGTCGCGGCTTGCACGGCCGGGCTGGCGAAGGTGAGCCCGAGACAGGCCGCGAAGAAGGCCAAGATCCTGAGCAAGGGACGACGAGGCATGCGTGTTCCTTCCGGTGGGGGACGGGGATCACCAGTGGCGCGGGTAGTGCAGGCCGTAGCCGTACGGGAACAGCGCGGGCTTGCCGTCGCCGACGTTGATCGGCTGCTGGTCGGCGCTGCGCATCCAGGTCACCGGCAGCTTGCCGGTCGGGTTGTAGTCGCCGAACAGGACATCGGCGACGCCTTTGCCTTCGCTGCCCGGCAGCCAGGATTCGACCAGCCCGGCCCAGTCCGGCAGCTGCGCGGCGATGTCGAGCGGCCGCCCGGACACGAGGACGACGACCGTCGGCACGCCGGACTCCTTGAGCTTCTGCAGTGTCGCGAGGTCCGTCGCGTCCAGTCCCATCCCTTGTGGACGGTCGCCCTTGCCCTCGGCGTACGGCGTTTCGCCCACGACCGCGACGGCGACGTCGTAGCTCGGGTCGATCCCGGTGCCGTCCTTGGCGTAGGTCACCGCGGACGACTTGCTCCTGATGCCCTGCAGGATCGTGGTGCCCGGGATGACCGGGCCGCTGGTGCCCTGCCAGCCGACCGTCCAGCCGCCGGACTGGTTGCCGAGGTCGTCGGCGCTCTTCCCGGCGACGAAGATCTTGCTGTTCCGCTTCGCGAGCGGCAGCACGTTGCCCTCGTTCTTCAGCAGCACCTGGGATTCCCGCACGGCCTGGCGCGCGAGGTCGCGGTGCGGCTTGCTGCCGATGGTGTTCAGGAACCGCCGGTCGGTGAGCGGGTGCTCGAACAGGCCGAGCTCGAACTTCTTGGTGAGGATGCGGCGGTTCGCGTCGTCGATCCGGGACATCGGCACGCGGCCGTCCTGGACGAGCGTCCGCAGCGTGTCGATGAACTTCTGCCACTCGTAGGGCACCATCACCATGTCGATGCCGGCGTTGATCGAGGCTTCGACCTCTTCCGGGGTGAACCCGGTCTTGCCGTCGATCTTGTCGACGCCGTTGTAGTCGGAGATGACGATGCCGGTGAAGCCGAGTTCCCTCTTCAGGACGTCGTTGATCAGGTAGGACCCGGCGTGCATCTTGACGCCGTTCCAGCTGCTGTAGGAGATCATCACCGAGCCGACGCCGCGCTGGACCGCGGCCTTGAACGGCGGCAGGTGGATCGCGCGCAGTTCCTGCTCGCTGATCTCCGTGTTTCCTTCGTTGACGCCGCCGGTCGTGCCGCCGTCGCCGACGTAGTGCTTGGCGGTGGCCAGCACCGAACCCGGCTGGTCCAGCCGGCGCCCCTGCAGGCCCGTGATGATCGACGTCATCTCGGTGGCCAGCTGCGGGACCTCGCCGAAGGACTCGTAGGTGCGGCCCCAGCGGTCGTCGCGGGCGACGCACAGGCAGGGCGCGAAGTCCCAGTCGATGCCGGTGCCGGAGACCTCTTCCGCGGTGGCGCGGCCGATCTTCTCGACCAGGCGCGGGTCGCGCGTCGCGCCGAGGCCGATGTTGTGCGGGAAGACGGTGGCGCCGTAGAGGCCGTTGTGGCCGTGGACGGCGTCGACGCCGTAGATGAGCGGGATGCCCAGCGGCGTGGCGAGCGCGGCTTTCTGGAAGCCGTCGTACATGTCGGCCCAGGTGACGGGCGTGTTCGGGGTCGGCTGCGAGCTGCCGCCCGACAGCAGCGAGCCGAGCCGCCCGGTGGTGACGTCGGCCGGGCTCTTCACCCCGAGGCGTTCGGCCTGCATCATCTGGCCGAGCTTGTCGTCGAGGGTCATCCGGGACATCAGGTCGGCCACCCGGACCTTCACCGGACGCCAGGAGTCTTTGTAGGCCGGGCTGTTCCCGGCCAGTGCCGGGGTTTCCGACGCGACCAGCAACCCCAGTGCCAGTGCGCCGATGCCCAGTCTGCGTCCGAGCCGCATCCGGGTCCTCCTCGTCGAGAGACCAAAATTCACGCCTTGAATTAATGCACAGCGGTTGCTGGCTGGTCCAGACCTCTGAGTGAACTCGGGTGCCGCTGAGCGGGATTGTCGCTTCCGGCCAGAACCTGACCTAATTGGGTTCTACGGTTCCCCCATGACTCGCGAACACGACGAACTCCTGGCCCTGCTGGCCGAAGTCCGCTCCCGATTGCTGATCCCGGTCCGCGGCCTCACCGACGAAGAAGCGGCGAAGCGCACGACGGTCAGCGAGCTGACGCTGGGCGGCCTGATCCGCCACCTCGCGACGGGCGAGCGGATGTGGTTGCAGGTCCTGCGCGACGCCGACGGCACGCTGCCCGACGGCATGCTCGACACGGCGCAGTACTCGATGAGCGAAACGCAGCAGCACTGGCTTTCGGCCTACTCCGCCGCCGCGGCCGAGACCGACGAGTACGTGCGATCGCTGCCTTCACTGGACGTCGAGGTGCGGCTGCCGACGACGCCGTGGTCTCCGCCGGAGCCCCGGTTCTGGTCGGCGCGGCGGATCATCCTGCACCTGATCCACGAGACGGCGCAGCACGCCGGTCACGCGGACATCATCCGCGAGTCGTTGGACGGCGCCAACTCCACGGCCCAGCTGGCGTGACGTCAGGCCGCGGGCGGGCGCAGGGCTTGCAGTTTCCGCCGCAGCACCCGCAGATCGGCGACGCGATCGCTCTTCGCGGCTTCGACGATTTCGGTGAGCAAGCTCCAGTACGCGTGCTTGTCCGGCCAGTCCACCGGGATGGACGCGATCTTCGCCGTGCAGCAGTGCACTTCGAGCTTCAGCCGGAGGATCGCGTGTTCTCCGGTGTAGGCCGGTTCCGGTGACGGCACGTCGCGCAGGTCGGCCAGCAGCGCGGCGTGGGCGTCGTCGGCGTCCCCGGGGTCCCGGGTGCCGCGCAGGCGGTCGGTGACGACCTTCACGCCCGCGGCGACCAGCGCGATCACCGCGGTCTTGACCACCTCCTTGACCACCGATTCGCCGACCACCCAGGCCCCCGCGGCCGCCGCCGCGAGCGCGGCCAGCGCCGCCGCCAGGAAGTTCGGGAGGAACCGGAGCAGCCGGTCCAGGCGCGAATGGTCTTCGGCGACGCGGACCTGGCTCACCTGCGCGCGCAGCCAGTCCACCTGCTCGAGCGCGTCGTGCCGTTCGGCGGGAGTCATGCCACCGTGACGGGCGATCGTGTCGAGCACGCCTTCGACGCGCTGCCGGGGAACGTCGAGGAGGTCGGCGACCTCGCCCAGCGGGAGCGCGGCGACCCCGGACATCGCCGTGAGCCGGGGCGCCGCCTCGCGGACCACCTGCCGGGACCGGCCGCGGCCGCTCTGCCGCAGGTGGTCGCGCACCTGGACGAGCAGCGCGTCCAGGTCGCCGGTCACCTGCGCGAGCGCGTTCGCGGCCAGCCTGCGGTCCCCGGCCTCCCGCGCGGCCGCCCGGGCTTCCTCGTGCCGGAGCAACTGGTCCAGCACCGGCGGGTCGACCTTTGTCCGCTTCTCCACCGGCCGGGCCGGGGCCGAAGCGACCATTTCGCGGTCCTCGCCCGGCGGCTTCGGCAGGGCTTGGCGGGCCTGCTCGACCAGCCGCTGCTCGCGGTCGCGCTCGATGCGGAGGAACCGGTCGTCCCGGCTAGGCCCCGGAACCGAGTAGCTCATCGGTCGGAGCGCAGGGACGCCGGGTCGAAGGACTCCCAGTACGCGTCTTCGTCCTCGACGCTCGTCGCGGCGAGCGTCTCCGCAGGCGCGGCGTCGGAGCCCAGCCGCTCGGCCCGCAGCCGCTGGAACTCCTCGACCGTCATGCCCGGGTCGTCGTCCTCGGCCCGCGCCGGCGCGGGCATCCCGGTCATCTGCTCGATCATGGACGTCATGTCTTCACCGAGCAGCAGCGCGACTTTGTTGTAGCCGTCCTGGGTCGCCTCGCGCATCGCCGCCTGGGCGATCTCCACGATCAGCGGGCCCAGCTGCTCGCCGAGGTTCACCGCCGACGGGGCCAGCCAGAGGCGCAGGAGCTTGCCGCGCGCGTCGACCGTCACCTCGACCTGGTTGTCGAGGTCGTGCGCCGTGCCGGACGCCGACGCCAGCAGCTCGTCGACGCGGGCCATCGCTTCTTCGCGCGCCCGGGCCTGGGCGATCAGCTCGCGGGTCGTGATCACCGCGCTCACCTTCCGTAGGAGTAGGTGTCGGCGTCCGGGTCGTCGTCCGGGATCGGCTCGTAGCCCAGGGTTTCGAGCTGTTCCTTGTCCACCACCGGGGCGAGCGCGTGGTACATCTTGTCGCCCGCGCGGCGCGTCGCGCGCTGGGCCAGCTCGAGGATCTGGTCGGCGAGCACCGCCGATCCCTGCCGCAGCGCGGAGCGGTGGATCGTCACGCCGGTCAGGAGTCCGCCCGGCGCCACCTGGACCTCGATGGAGTCGTTCGACGCCTTGCCCACCACCGGACCCGAACGGGCGAACCGTGCCTCGGCCTCCGTGCCCGCCCGGTCCGCCTGTTCCGCGATCCGGGCCGTCGCCAGCTCCATGTCGAATTCAGCCACGGTCCGAAGTTACCCCGTCGGCCGGTAGAAGCCGATGAACTGCTGGCCCGCGTTCGTGGTGCGGATCTTGCTGATCTGCACCGGGTCGCCCGCCTCGATCATCTGGCCGTCGCCGATCACCATCGCCACGTGCCCCGACCAGACCACCAGGTCGCCCGGGAGCAGCTGGTCGATCGACGGCACCTCGGCCCCGACCGTCTGCTGCTTCGCCGTGCGCGGCAGCTGCAGCCCGGCGTCCTGGTACGACGTCATGGTCAGCCCGCTGCAGTCGAGGCCCTGACCCCGCGCCGTCCCGCCCCACACGTACGGCACGCCGAGCTGCGACAGCGCCGCGCGCACGGCCTTCGCCGCCGTTTCGTTCGGGGCCATCACCTGCTTGCCGCCGGGCAGGTTGATCGCGACGCCGGAGCCGGGCTGCGGCGGGATCGCGACCGGCAACCGCGGCTTGTGCACGGCGCCCCCGCCGCCACCGCCGCCTCCCCCACCGCCGCCGCCCCCGCCGTCGGAACCGCCGGAGTAGCCGCTGTTGCTGTTGAAGGAAGAGCCGACCTTGGTCGAGGACGCGCTGCTCGACGACGTCGTCTGCTCCGGGCCGCCGAGCCGGGTGCCGATGTCGGTGAGCTGGTTGATCGTCTGCTCGCTGAACGTCGCGGCCTGGCCGGTGAGCTGGCTGATCTTGGTCTGCAGCTTCATCAGGATGTCGCGCGACGCGGCCCCGCGGCTCTCCGGCGGCTGGATGTTCTTCACGGCCGCCAAGGCCTTCATGGCCGCCGAGATCTCCTTGATGATCTGGTCGCGGACCTGGTCGTTCTTGATCTCGCCGACGTGCAGCGCTTCGGCGGCCTCGGTGACGGCCTTCTCGATCTCGGCGCTCTCGTCGAGGAGGTCCTGGACCTCCTTCTCGAGGCTCTGCGACGTCGCCGTGGCGCGGTCGGTCGTCGAGCCCGAACTGGCCGAGACCAGGTTGACGCGCTGTTCGGCGGCGACGTCGCGGGTGCGGCCCACCGACGTCTGCAGCGCGTAGTGCGCGTCGCGCGCGCCGCCGATCGCGGCCGGGTCGTGGCGCAGCTTCTGCGCGAACTGGTTCGTGGTGTCCAGGCCGTGCCGGACGAGCTGGTCGGCTTCGTGCTCGGTCACGCGAGGTCCTGCCCGAGTCTGCGCACGACGTCGCCGTGCTCGCCCTCGACCGCCGCGTAGTTGCGGTCGGTCTGCCGGGCGGCCTCGCCGACCTGCCGCCAGCCGCCGCCGACGCGGTGCATCTTCTCCTGCAGCGCACGCATCCGGCCGCTGTAGGCGCCGGAAAAGCCGGACTCGCCGCCCATTTCCGAGAAGCCGTGGCCGCCCAGCGTCACGTGCGGGCCGACGTGCTTGTCGGCGGCACCCTTGACGTCATCCCCGAGTGGGTCGACTTCGCGCGCGTACCGCGTGTACGCGCCGTCATCGACGTGAAACCCCGAATGCGAACCGTCCACTGGCCCTCCCTGTCACCGGAGGTGCGACGTGCGCGCGGCACCCCCGGTTCCCTGCTGCGGGATTCAGCCTAGACCACGGTCCGTACCCGGGTGGGCGAATTGCCCGGACTCAGCCGGTGACCTTCTTGAGCCAATCGGGGTCCTGCCAGGACACGATCGAGCCGTTCGCGGTGACCGTCGGCGTGCCGAAGCCGCTCTGCCCGCCGCCGAAGTCCTGCACCAGCTTCGGGTCGTTTTCGATCTGCTGGAAGGCGGCGTTGATCTGCTGGTCGTAGGTGCCGGCGTTGACCGCCTGGGCGAACGCCGGATCGGTGATCCCGACGTTCTTGCCGAGCTCGATCAGCTGCGCCTTGTCGTAGCCGCGCTTGCCCTCTTCGGGCTGGTTGGCGAACAACGCGTCGTGGAACTGGAGGAACTTGCCGGCGTCGGCCGCGGCCAGCGCCGCGTTCGCCGAGTCGAGCGAGTAGCCCGGCGGGTTCGAGCGCTCGTTGAGCAGCGGCACCATGTGGTAGCGGACCTGCAGCTTGCCGTCGTTGACGGCCTGCTCGATCTCGCTCTTGTACTGCTTCTCGAACTGACCGCAGATCGGGCAGAGGAAGTCGGCGTAGACGTCGATCGAGGCCTTGGCGCCGGTCTTGCCCACGGTGACGACGACGCCGTCGCGCTTCTGCGTGACGTCGCCGGCCAGCGCGCTCGTCGTTTCACCCGGGCTGATGACCTTGCCCTCGGTCTTGTTCCGGTCCGCGATCGTCCAGATCACGCCGCCGATCACGAGCGCGGCCACGACGACCACGGCGGCGATCCCGATGATCCACTTCCGCTTGTCGGTCGACGCGCCCCTGGCCTGGGCCACCGCCTTCGCTCCCCCGGCCTGCGCGGCCTGACGACGCTTCCGAGCGGTCCGCTCAGCTCCACCCACTGTGTATCAGTTCCCTTCCGCGATACCCGAGTAGTCGTGCTCGGGCTCGGTGGAGTTCCCGCGACCTCGCGCCAGCCAGCCGTCGACCGACAGCCACGTGCGCGGGCGCGCCAGCAGCCACCCGGCCAGCAGCGCGAACCCGGAGTCGCGGAGGATCTCCTGCGGGTACTCCGTCTGCCCCGCCGCCACCTGGCCGCCACCGCCGAAGCACCCGCAGTCGATGCTCAGCCCGCGGGCCCACGACTGGGCGATCCCGGCGATGAGCACGACGAGCAGCACCAGCGCGGCGCCGGCGGCCCAGCGGGTCGCCAGGCCCGCGAGCAGGAACAGCCCGAGCACGAGTTCGACGAGCGGCAACGCGATGGCCACCACGTTTTCGAGTGCGTCCGGCAGCACGTCGTACGCCTGCACGGCGATCAGCGTCTGCCCGGGATCCGCCAGCTTCAGCGCACCGGAAACGAGCCAGACGGCCGCGAGCCCGAGCCGGGCCAGCGTGCCGACGGCGTCCAGCACGGGTTGGGACGGTCGCACCACGCACTTAGGCTAACGGGAGGACCTGAGAACTTCGTGAGGGCAGGGCAGCGGCGGAGGGAGCGGCTGGATGCGATGGCGCACGCTCCTCGGCTCGGCGTTGCTGCTGGTCACGGCGGTGGGCTGCGGGCCGAAGCAGGTTTCGCCGACCGACTCGCTCGTCACCCGCGCGAGTGCCACGGATCACCTGACCATCGGCATCCGGTTCGACGCGCCGGGCCTTTCCGAGCACACCGTGGACGGCCGGTTCGTCGGGTTCGACGTCGACGTCGCTACTTTCGTCGCATCGGAATTGGGTGTCGCCGCGAAGGACATCACCTGGCGCGAGACGACGTCCGCGACGCGCGAAACCGACCTGACTTCGGGCGCGGTCGACCTGGTCGTCGCGACGTACTCGATCACCGACAAGCGCAAGCAGGTCGTGTCGTTCGCCGGGCCGTACTTCACCACGGGCCAGGACCTGCTGGTCCGCCGGACCTCGGCCGACCTCACCGGGCCGGAGACGCTCAACGGGCGGCGGCTGTGCTCGGTCGCCGGGTCGACCCCCGCCCAGCAGGTGAAGGACCGGTTCGCCCAGGCCGTGCAGCTGGTCGAGTACCCGCGGTACCCCGACTGCGTGACGGCGCTGCTGGCCGGGCAGATCGACGCCGTGACCACCGATGGGGTGATCCTGGCGGGTTACGTCGCGCGCGACCCCGAGCTGCTGAAGGTCGTCGGGAAGCCGTTCTCGAAGGAGAGCTACGGCATCGGCCTGCGCAAGGGCGACACCCAGGGGGTGAGCGCGGTCGACGACGCGATCCGCAAGATGATCTCCTCCGGCGAATGGCTGCGCTCGCTCAACGAGAACATCGGCCCGTCCGGCTACCAGCTGCCCCCACCTCCCGAGGTCACCGAGAAGTGAAGCTGCCCGACCTGCCGGTGCGCGCGGTGCTGCCCGACGTCCTCTCGGCGCTGGACGCCCACGGCAGCGCCGTGCTCGTCGCCCCGCCCGGCACGGGGAAGACGACACTGGTGCCGCTGGCGCTTTCCTCGACCGGCCGCGTGGTCGTCGCGGAGCCGCGGCGGCTGGCGGCGCGGGCCGCGGCGGCGCGGATGGCGGCGATCCTGGGCGAGCCGGTCGGCGAGACGGTGGGCTACGCCGTGCGCGGCGACCGGAAGGTGTCGGCGCGGACCCGGATCGAGGTCGTGACGTCGGGGCTGCTGGTGCGGCGCGTGCAGAACGACCCGGAGCTGCCCGGGGTGGCGACGGTGCTGCTCGACGAGTGCCACGAGCGGCACCTGGACGCGGACCTGCTGCTGGCGCTGCTCCTGGACGTCCGCGCGGGGCTGCGCGAGGACCTGCGCCTGCTGGCGACGTCGGCGACGGTCGCGTCCGGGCGGCTGGCGACGCTGCTGGGGGACGCGCCGGTGGTCGAGGCGTCGGCGCGGACGTACCCGGTGACGTTCTCGTATGTCCCGCCTTCGCGGGGTGAGCGGATCGAGGCGTGCGTCGCCCGGGCGGTGCGGACGGCACTGTCCGAAGGGGACGGTGACGTGCTGGCGTTCCTGCCGGGCGCGGGCGAGATCGCGCGGACTTCGGGACTGCTGCGGCTGTCCGATGTGGACGTCCTGCCGCTGCACGGGCGGCTGTCGGCGGCGCACCAGGACGACGCGCTGAGGCCGCGCGACCGGCGGCGCGTGGTGCTGGCGACGGCGGTGGCCGAGTCGAGCCTGACGGTGCCGGGCGTGCGCGCGGTGGTGGATTCGGGGCTGGCGCGGGTCCCGCGGGTGGACCACCGGCGTGGCCTGCCGGGCCTGGCGACGGTCCGCGTGTCGGCGGCGGTGGCGGCCCAACGGGCGGGCCGCGCCGGGCGCGAGGCACCGGGCCGGGCGTACCGGTGCTGGGCGGAGAACGAGCAGGCGCTGCTCCCGGCGTACCCGGAGCCGGAGATCCGCACGGCCGAGCTGGCCCGCCTGGCGCTGGAGCTGGCGTGCTGGTCGACGCCGGACGGCAGTGGCTTGGCGTGGTGGGACCCGCCGGGCGAGGGGGCGTTGGCGGCGGGCCGGGCGTTGCTGGAGACGCTGGGCGCGACGGGCCCGGACGGCGTGGTGACCCCGCGCGGGCGCCGGATGGCGGAGCTGGGCCTGCACCCACGGCTGGCGCGCGCGTTGCTGGACGGCGCGGAGGAGGTGGGTGCCCGGAATGCCGCGGAGGTGGTGGCGCTGCTGGACGCGGGCGCGACACTGACGGACGTGGAGGCGGAGCTGCGGCGGCTCCGCTCGGCGGGAGATGAAGGGGCGCGCCGCTGGAAGCGCGAGGTGCGGCGGTTGGAGGGATTGGTGGCGGGTCGCCGCACGCACGGTGATCGCGGCCCAGCCGAACGCTCGGATCCCGCACTCGTCGTCGCCCTCGCGCATCCCGAACGGCTTGCCCGGCGGCGTCCCGGCCACGCTCCCGTCTACCTCATGGCCGGCGGCACCGCCGCCGAGCTGCCGCCCGGGAGCGGGCTCGACTCCGAATGGCTCGCCGTCGCCGAGGCCACCCGGGATCCCGGGCGCGTGCACGGCACCATCCGGCTCGCCGCGGCCGCCGACGAACGGCTCGCCACCCGCGTCGGCCCCGTGTCCGAAGTGGACGAAGTCACCTGGGACGGCGATGTCGTCGCCCGGCGGGTCCGCAAGCTCGGTGCCATCACCCTGTCCGAGAAACCGCTCCGGAACGCGAACGTCCACGACGCCCTCGTCGCCGGACTCCGGGAAAACGGCCTCGGCCTGCTCAAGTGGACCCAGGACGGGACCCGGCTGCGCGAGCGCATGGCCTTCCTGCACCGCGTCCTCGGCGACCCCTGGCCCGCGGTCGACGACACCACCCTCCTGTCCGATGTGGACCGCTGGCTGGACCTCTCCGGTGCCCGCAAGAAGGCCGACCTGGCCACCATCAACGCGGGCACCGCCCTCAAGGCCCTCCTTCCCTGGCCCGAAGCCACGAAACTCGACGACCTGGCCCCGGACCGCCTCGAAGTCCCGAGTGGCTCGCACATCCGCGTCGACTACCGCGGTGACCAGCCCGTTCTCGCCGTCAAGCTGCAGGAAACCTTCGGCTGGACCGAAACCCCCACCCTCGCCGGGGTCCCGGTCGTGCTGCACCTGCTCTCCCCCGCCGGCCGCCCGGCCGCCATCACCGCCGATCTCGCCGGCTTCTGGACCAGCGGCTACCCCGCCGTGCGCGCCGACCTGCGCGGCCGCTACCCCAAGCACCCCTGGCCCGAGGACCCCGCCACCGCCGTCCCGACCCGGCACACCCGCCGCCGCACCTGACGAAAGTCGGGGGCGGCTCGCGACCGTCGTCCGATGCCCGCGCACCCGCGCGCGCCGCAGACTTCGTCGCATGATCACACTCAGGGGACTCACCAAACGCTACGGGGAGAAGACCGTCGTCGACGCGCTCACCTGCGACGTCGCGCCGGGCCAGGTGACCGGGTTCCTCGGCCCCAACGGGGCGGGGAAGTCGACGACCATGCGGATGACCGTCGGGCTCGACCACCCGCAGGAAGGCGAGGTCCTGGTCGGCGGGCGGCGCTACGCCGAGCTGCGGCACCCGCTGCGCGAGGTCGGCGCCCTGCTCGACGCCAAGGCCCTGCACCCCGGCCGCAGCGCCGGGAAACACCTGCTGGCCATGGCGCGCAGCAACGGGATCGCGCCCGGCCGCGTCGAGGAAGTCCTGGCCACGGTCGGGCTTTCGGACGTCGCGGGCAAGCGCGCCGGGCAGTTCTCGCTCGGCATGGGGCAACGGCTGGGCATCGCGGGCGCGCTGCTCGGCGACCCCGGCATCCTGATGTTCGACGAGCCGGTCAACGGCCTCGACCCGGACGGTGTCCGCTGGGTGCGGCAGCTGATGCGGTCGCTGGCCGCCGAGGGGCGCACGGTGTTCGTCTCCAGCCACCTGATGAGCGAAATGCAGCTGACCGCCGACCACCTCGTCGTCATCGGCAAGGGCAAGCTCCTGGCCGACGCGCCGGTCGCGGAGTTCATCGCGGGCAACTCCCGGACGACGGTAGCGGTGCGCGTCCCGGCCGACGGCGACCGCGACGTGCTCGACCGGCGGCTGCGGGCCGAGGGCGGGCTGACGCATCCCGGCGAGCCGGGCGAGCTGGTGGTCGACGGCCTCGACGTCACCCGCGTCGGCGATCTGGTGCACGAACTGGGGATCCGCGTGCACGGGCTGGCCGAGCGGACGGCGTCGCTCGAGCAGGCCTACATGGAACTGACCGCTTCTTCGGTGGAATACGGGGTGTCGGCATGACGGCTTCGGTCGAGGTCCGCGGCGGCGGGTTGCCGGGCGCGGTGGCCGCGGAGTGGACGAAGTTCTGGTCGGTGCGGGCGACGTGGTGGTGCCTGATCACGGCCACGGCGTTGATGCTGGGCTACAGCACGCTGTCGGCGCTCGCCCAGCGCGTCGACGGCGACCAGCCGACGGGCGCGCACACGATCGCCCTCGGCGGCGGGTTCTACCTGGCGCAGTTCGCGGTGATCGCGCTGGCGACGCTGTTCGTGACGAGCGAGTACGCGGGCGGCGGCATCCGCTCGACGCTGTTGTGGACGCCGGTGCGCGCCCGCGTCGTGCTGGCGAAGGCGGCGGTGCTGCTGCCGGTCCTGTTCGCGACCGGGGTGGTCCTGTCGCTGGCGGGCATGGCGCTGGCGGGCGCGGTGAAGGCGGGCCACGGCCTGCCGACGTCGGCGACGGCGGCGGTCACGACGGCGACGGGCATGGGCGGCTACTTCGCGTTGCTGGGGCTGCTGTGCACGGGCACCAGCTGGGCCCTGCGAAGCGCGGCGGGGACATTGGTGACGGTGATCGTGCTGCTGGTGCCGCTGCCGCTGATCGTCGGGTCGCTGGGGCTGGCGGCGTGGATCCCGTACTTCCCCGGCATCGCGGGCGTGAACGCGATGGTCGAGGCGGGACAGCCCAACCCGATCACGATGGCCCCGGCGCCGTACGCGCCGTGGGTGGGTTTGGTGATCTGCGCGGCCTGGGCCGCGGCGGCGCTCGTCGCGGGCGCGGCGGTGCTGCGGCGCCGCGACGCCTGAGTCAGGTTTTCCGGACCGCGCCGGTGAACCCGACGATGAACAGCGTGGCGAAGGCCCACACGAGCAGCCGGAGCGCCCAGCCGGCCACCGTGAGGACCGCCCCGGTCGTGGTCCGGGTGTAGTCGCACTGCGCGCGAGCGCCGGTGCTGATCAGGGGCGAGCCGAGGTCGAGTCCGACGCCGACGCGCTCGACCAGCGTGCAGGGCGAGGCGGCGGCACCCGGCGACACGTGCGCCAGGCCGCCTTGCCCGCCGAGCCAGCAGGCGAGCACGACGGCGACCGTCAGCGCGCCGACGAGCCCGAGGAGCGCGCGCCACGGCTGGTAGCCGTAGCCGAGGGTCAGCCCGGTGAGCCGGGCCCAGGCGCGCTCGCCACCCGTGGTGAGCGCGCCCCGGTCCAGCTGCGCGCGGCGCTGTTCGATCAGGGTGCGCCGGGCTTCGTTGTCGTGCCCGGCCGCGCGCTGGGCACCGGCGAGCTGCTGGTAGGGCTGGGCCGCGTAGGCGGGCGTGGCCTCCCGCAGCAGCTTCAGCCACGCCGCCGCGCCGACGCCGATGGGGAGTCCACTGTAGACCAATCCGGTGGCGTCCAGCCGGTACCGGCGGCTGGTCAGGTGGGCCAGGCGCGCGGGTTCGAAGTCGAAGGCACTCCCGATCCGGGCGTCGATCAGGTTGACGGCCACCGCCTCCCCACCGCCGACCGCCTCGAACCGGTCCCGCAGCAACAGGCTTTGCTCGACGCGCAGGCTGTCGGCGTTGAGCGCCGGACCGGACTCGTTGCGCGCGCTCAGCCCCGAGCAGTCCAGCTGACTGCCGACGTGGGCGCCGGTCAGGTTGACCGCCCCGCTCTCGCCCGCGCCGATCGCTTCGAACCGGCCGCGGAAGAACACGCTCTGCTCGACGCGCAGGCTGTCGGCGTTGAGCGCCGGGCCGGACTCGTTGCGCAGGCTGGAGTCCCAGCAGTTGAGCTGCCCGCCGATGTGCGCGCCGAGCAGGTTGACCGCCCCGGCCGCGGTGCAGTCGCCGAGGTACAGGGTCTGCCCGACCCGCAGGAACTCGGCGTGGAGCGCGGGACCGGATTCGTTGGTGGCACGCACCGACGTGCACTCCAGCTTGCTGCGCAGGTGCGCGCCGACGAAGGTGATCGCCCCGCTCTCGCCCGCGCCGACCACCTCCGAGTCACGCAGGACGACGCCCTGGTCGACCTCCAGGCCGGTGCCGTTGAGGGCCGGGCCGGATTCGTTGCGCACGCGGCTGCCCGTGCACTCGAACGGCCCGCCGACGTGGGCACCGGTCAGGTCGACGGCGCCATCGTCCCCGGTACCGGCCAGGTCGGCGTCGTCGAAGTAGCAGCCTTGGTCGACCCGCAGGTTCGCGGCGTCGAGCGCCGTGCCGGACTTGTTGCGCACCTTGGCCCGCGTGCAGTCCAGCTGACCACCCACGTGCGCGCCGACCAGCCGGATCGCCCCGTCCGGTGCGGTGGCGACCGCCTCGAACCCGTCCCGGAAGTAGATGCCCGCGTCGACGCGGACCCCGTCGGCGACCATCGCGCAGCCGGACTTGTTGCGCACGGTGCCGCCCGTGCAGGTCAGCAGGCCGCCGATGACCGCGTTGGTCAGCTGGATCGTCCCGTTCGCGCCCGCGCCGACCGCCTTCAGGCCGTCCAGGACCAGGCTCTGGTCGACGCGCAGACCGTCGGCGTCGAGCGCGGGACCGGACTCGCCGCGGACGTCCGCGTCGGTGCAGTCCAGGCGCCCGAGGTGGGCACCGGCCAGGCAGACCGCGCCGCGCTCGCCGTTCGCCCGGATGGTCGCGCGATCGAGCACGAGAGTGGTGGCGGTGACGCGCTCGGCGTCGATCGCCGGTTTGGCCGGGTGCTCGACGAGGCACCCGTCCAGCACGAGACCGGGGAGGGTCGCATCACGGGCGTTGAGGCCCTCGTCGAGGAAACAGTCCGTCAGTTCGAGCCAGGCCGAGCTCGTCAGGTTCTCCAAGTCCACCCGACCGGCGATGCGCGCGCCCCGCAGGCGCACGCCGTGCGGATCGGGCTCGGCGACCAGTCGCCTGCGGAGCACCTCGCGCAGGATCCCGGCCCGGATCGTCCGGGACCGCGGCCACGCGCGCATGGCCTTCTCGTCCGTGGACTCGGCACCGGCCAGGTCGAGGAGCTCACCGCGCTCGACGTGCTCCAGCAGAGTCCGCTCGAGCGGGCTCAGCGTGTCGGTTGCCATCCCTTTAACTCGCGGCGGCGCGCACCCGCGTTACCCCAGGCCGATGCCCGCGAGGACCTCCCGCGCGCTCGTCACCAGGGATTCGAACGACGGTGGCTCCGACGCTCCCGCCAGCGCGCCGAAGATCGTGCCGTCCATCCAGTCGACCACCAGGGTCGCGTGGCGGCCGGGGTCGGCCGAACCGAGCGCCGCCAGCACCTCCGCCGCCCGGCGGCGGATGTGGCGCCCGCCTTCGTCGTAGGCCGCGCGCAGTTCGGGACGCCGGGTGGACTCCAACGCGAACTCGTAGCGCGCGAGCATCCGCGTGCGGCCCGCCGTGATCGCGTCGTGCACGTAACCGGCGACGGCCTCCGCCAGCCCGCCCGCCGGGATCGGCGCCTCGACCTGGTCGAGCGTGGTGATCCGCCGGATCGTCAGCTCCAGCAGGGCCGCCCGCGTGCGCGCGTAGTACGACGTCGAGCCCAACGGCAGGCCCGCCGCCCGGTCGACCGCGCGGTGGGTCAACCCGCGCATGCCCTCCGCCGCGAGCACCTCGATCGCCGCGTCGCCGATCTGTTCCACCCGGTCCACGAGCGCACTCTACAGGTGTAGAGTCCTCTACAGATGTAGAGGAGGAGTCATGCAAGCAGTGGTGGTCGGCGGGGGCATCGGCGGGCTGGGCGCGGCGGCCGGGCTGCACCGGGTCGGCTGGACGGTCACCGTCCTGGAGCAGGCGAAGGAGTTCGGGGACGTCGGCGCCGGGATCTCGCTGTGGCCGAACGCCCTGCGCTGCCTCGACGAACTGGGCGTGGACCTGGGCGGCCACCTCGCGCCCCAGCACGAGGGCGGGTTCCAGGACCGGCGCGGCCGCCGGGTCACCCGCTACGACGCCGCCGCCTTCGCCCGCATCCACGGCCGCCCGCTCGGCGCGATCCACCGCCGCGACCTCATCGACGCCCTCCGTGCGGCCGTCCCCGCGGACAGCCTCCGGACGAACGCCGAAGTCACCGAAGTCCGCGAAGACGGGCTGGTCCGCTTCACCGGCGGGGAACTTCGGGCTGACCTCGTCGTGGCCGCCGACGGCATCCGCAGCCCGATCCGCCGCGCGCTCTTCCCGCACCACCCCGAGCCGGTGTACAGCGGCAGCACGGCGTTCCGCGGCGTCACGAAGTTCCCCGGGGCGCGGCTCAGCACGAGCTTCGACCGCGGCACCGAGATCGGCGTCCTGCCGCTGCCCGGCGACGACGTCTACTGGTGGGTCTCCTACGTCACCGAACCGAACCGGCGCCCGGAGGATCTCAAGGCCTACCTGAAAGAGCACTTCGGCGACTGGCACGACCCGATCCCCGCGCTGATCGACGCGACGTCCCCGGAATCCTTGCTGTACCACGATCTCTACTACCTGGGCACGCCGCTCGAGACGTACGTCCGCGGCCGGATCGCGCTGCTCGGCGACGCCGCCCACGCGATGCCGCCGTTCCTCGGCCAAGGCGGGTGCCAGGCGCTCGAAGACGCGACCGTGCTCGCGCACGCCGTGTCCACAAAGGACGTCGACGAGGCGCTGAAGAGCTATGACGCGCAGCGGCGGCCGCGCAGCCAGAAGGTGGCTCGCGAGTCCGTCCGGATGGGCAAGCTCGGCCCCCAGCTGACGAACGCCGCCGCGGTCAAGCTCCGCACCGCCGTGCTAAAGCTCCTCCCGGCGCGGGTGACCGTGCGGGTGGGCGCGGAGATCACGGGGTGGCGGCCGCCGCGTCTCCCCCGACCAGTCCCGCCTCGTACGCCGTGATCGCCGCCTGCACCCGATTCTTCGCCCCGAGCCGGGTCAGGATCGTGCTGACGTGCGCCTTCACCGTGCCTTCGACGACGAACATCTTCGCCGCGATGTCCGCATTGGACAGTCCGGACCCGAGCAGCGTCAGCACTTCCCGCTCACGCGGGGTCAGCGCGGCGATCCGCTCGCGCGCCGCCGAGGCCCGCGCCAGCTGCCCGCCGGAGAGCCGGGCGATCACCCGCTGCGCCACCTTCGGGGAGAGGAACGCGGCCCCGTCGGCGACGGCGTGAATGCCCGCCAGCAGCTCGCGCGGGTCGCCGGACTTCAGCAGGAAGCCGCCCGCACCGAGGCTCAGCGCGCGCTCGATGTAGTCGTCTTCGCCGAACGTGGTCAGCATGATGACGCCGGTGGCCGGGAGCAGCTTGCGGATCTCGGCGGCCGCCCAGGCCGTC
The DNA here is from genome assembly GCF_030264295.1 of Amycolatopsis nalaikhensis. Lineage (GTDB taxonomy): Bacteria > Actinomycetota > Actinomycetes > Mycobacteriales > Pseudonocardiaceae > Amycolatopsis > Amycolatopsis nalaikhensis. The sequence continues at coordinate 1,290,230 of NZ_CP127173.1, forward strand.
CAGCCCCGGCATGCGGATGTCGAGCAGCACGACGTCCGGGTGCGTGGCCAGCACCTTCTCGACCGCCTCGCGGCCGTCGGCGGCTTCGGCGACGACCTCGATCCCCGCGTCCGCGCCGAGGATCGCCGCCACCCCGGCGCGCATCATCGCCTCGTCGTCGGCCAGTACCACCCTGATCACGATGCCCCCTCGGCGAACCAGTCCTTCGCCACCAGCTTCCCATCAGCGAAACACAACCGGTAAGCGGCGTAGTCGTCGCACAGCCACGACCGTCCGGAGCCGTAGTACTCGCACACCGCGCCGGCCGGCGGCGGTGGCTCGCCGCGCACCGGGCGGGCGGCGCGCTGGTGCTCCGGCAGCTGCGGGGCCAGCTCGGCCCGCGACTGCCCGATCCGCAGCCGCTCGTAGACCGCGCCGGGCAGCTCGGAGGAGTTCCACTGGTAGAGGAACGCGATCCCGCTGACCGCGAGCACCACGGCGAACAGCGCGAGCGGGACGGCGACCGCCTGCAGCAGGCTGCGCCGCACGTCGCGGCGGGCCAGCTCCAGTGCCTGCGCCGACGTCGACTGGCCGACCTCGTCGTCGGCGGCCTCGCGCAGCTCCGGCGTCTCCTCGACCGGCGCGGCGTCGTGCGGCAGCGTCGCGGTGACGGCGAACCCGCCTTCGTGCGGCCCCGCCCGCAGCGTGCCGCCGACGAGCCGGACGCGCTCGCGCAGGCCGATCAGCCCGACGTGCCCCGACGCGGCACCCGGCAGCGGCCCGGCGGGCGGCGGCGCGTTGACCACGCTCACCTCGGTCAGTTCGGCGGAGCTGGTCACGCGGACGGTCACGGCGGCGCCGGGCGCGTGCTTCGCGACGTTCGTCAAGGCTTCCTGGACGACGCGGTAGGCGGCGCGGGCGACCATCGGCGGCGCCGCCTCGCTGTCCACTGTGGACTCGATGAGCAACCCGGACGCCCGAGCCCGGGCGATCAGCTCGCCGAGGTCGCCCTGCACCGGCTCGACCGGCGCCGCGTCCTCCCGCAGGACGCCGATGATCTCGCGCAGCCGGTCGGTCGCCGCCGCGGCGCTGACCCGCAGCTGGGCGGCCGCGCCGCGCTGGGCTTCGTCGAGGCCGCCCGCGACCTCCAGCGCCGCCGCGCGGACGGCGATCAGGCTCAGCTCGTGGCCCAGGGAGTCGTGCATGTCGCTGGCGATCCGCGCGCGTTCGCGCAACCGCGCCTGGTCGGCGACCAGCCGCTGCCTGCTCTCCATCTCCTCGGCCCGGCGCCACCCGGTGCGGGCGAGCTCGCCGCGCACGCGGACGTACCGGCCGAGCAGCCACGGCGAGAGCCCGGCGAACACCAGGATGGCGACCATGGCGGCCCAGTCGCCGAGCCCGTCGGGGGCGACGAGCAGCGAGAGCGGGATCCCGAGCAGCGCGACGGCCGCGCCGGTCAGCACGCCCGGCCGCGCCCGCTTCATCCGCAGCCCGGCGAGGTAGCTCATCGCGACCAGCACGAACACCGTCCACACGGGCACGTGGTCGCCGTACGGGAACGGCACCGCGAGCGTCCCGGCCAGCGCGATGCCGAGGGAGACGGCCGGGTACCGCCGGGCCGTCGCGACCGACGCCGCGACGACGGCGAGGCCGCCGGTGAGCTCCCACGCCGAGCGGGTGGTCACCGAGTCGGAGACGACGGTGAACGCCAGGAACAGCGCCAGCAGCACGTCGAGCACCACGCGCCACCTGCGCTTCGTCACCTCCCGCACGGGTTCGAAGCTACAAGGCGCGCCGGATGCCGACCACTGCCGAAAGTCAACCTTTCAGGGTGTCCACGAAGGCCAGGGTCTGCGGCCAGGACAGCGCGAAGGCGTCGGCGTTGACTTCGGTGCCGTGCCGCGCGGAGTCGCTGAAGCCGTGCTCGGCGCCCGGGAAGTGCTGGGTGAACGTCGCCCCGCGCGGCCGGGACTGCAACGCCGTCTGCAGCCGGGCGAACGTCTCGTGCGAGACGACGGCGTCGGCCTCCGGGTAGGCCACGAGCACCGGCGCGGTGATGTCCGCCGCCGAGGCGACGGCGTCGAGCTCGTGGTTGGGCGGCGCCGGGTCGCGGACCGTCGGGTGGTAGGCGACGACGCCGGACAGGCGCGGGTCGCGGGCGGCGAGCAGGAGCGCGAAGCGGCCGCCGAGGCACCAGCCCATGACTCCGGCCGACGTGCAGTCGAGGTCGCCGAGCAGGTGGTCGAGCAACGCCGTCTGCTCGGCGAGCGCGGGTTCGTCGCGCAGGTCGCCGAGCTTCGCGCCGAGGTCCTCGCGGGAGGTGTTGTCGGTGCTCGCGCCGTGGAAGACGTCCCAGGTCAGGGCGGTGATGCCGCGGCCGGCGAGCTCGTCGGCCCAGGCGCGGACCTGCGCGCCGATACCGGTGATCATCGGCAGGAGCAGCATTCCGGTCGCCGACCCGGAGTCCGGCCGCGCGAGGTACGCGGAGAAGCTCGCCGACACGGACCGTGGACGTCTCGATGGGCATATCCGCACGGTAGCGCGCCCCGTGTTGCATGATGATCCACCATGGCCGAGCGCACACTCGCCGATCAGTTGGGCGGCTACCTCCCCGAAGGCATCGAGGCCCTCGAACCGCACGAGCGGCAGGACCTCGCCGACGCGCTGCGCGCCGCGCGCAGGCGGCAGGCGAAGGCGCTCGCCGAGGCGGGCGAGGAAGGCCTCCGGTACGTGCCGGCGCTGCTGCGCGGGGCCGTCCGGAAGGCGGTCGGCCTGTGACCGAGGACTACGAGGCCCGCGCGGAGATCCTCAAGCTCGCCCGCGTGCTGGACGTCGAGCCCGAGCGGCTGGAGTACCTCGCCCGGGTCGACGCGGACGACCTGCGCGCCTTCCGCGAACAGGTCACCGACACGCTGTTCGACGCGAACATCGCGGTGCTGCAGCGGATGGCGCTGGCCGCGCGGCTGCTGCCCGGCGGGGTGCTCGCCAAGATCGCCGAGAAGGTGTTCGGCCCGCTGCTGTGCGCCCGGATCGCCGGGCTGGTCGACGTCGCCCGCGGCGTCGACGTCGCCAAGCGGCTGAGCCCGCGGTTCCTGGCGGAGGTCGCGGCGCAGCTCGACCCGCGGCGGGCGAGCGCGATCATCTCGCGCATCCCGCTCGACACCGTCCTCGCGGTGGCCGCCGAGCTGGCGCGCCGCGAGGACTGGATCACCCTCGGCCGGTTCGTCGGGCACCTGCCGGACCCGACCGTGCGGCGGGCGCTGGAGGAGATCGACGACCCCGGCCTGCTGCGGATCGCGTTCGTGCTCGACGACAAGCGCCGCATCGACCACGTCGTCGGCCTGCTGCCCGCGCACCGGCTCGGCCGGCTGCTCACCGCGGCCGGGGCCGACGAGGACCTCTGGACCCCGGCGCTGGACCTGCTCAACCACCTGGGCGACGAGCGCCGCGCGACGCTCAAGCCGATGCTCGGCGGGTTGCCGGAGGGCCTGCGGGAACGCGCTCAGGCGACGATCAAGTAGATCCCGTACCCGATGATCGCCGCGCAGACGGCGAAGCAGACGACCGCGCCCGCCAGTTGCCCGGTGCCCGAGCCACCCGCCTCGCGGGCCGCTTCGCGCTGCGAAAGCCCGACGACACCGAAGGAGAACAGGCTCGCCAGCACGGCGACCGAGCCGAGGGCGATGACGAAGACGGTGCCGAGGGCACTCCAGTCGATGGTCACGGCACTCCTCAGGCGTTGACCGGCTGCGGCACGCCGGCGGCGGGTTCGTTGATGTTCTTGGCGTTGACCGGGTTCCGCTTCGAGGCGAGGTAGATGCCCAGCGCGACGACGACCCCGGCGAGGCCGACCAGCACGGTGCCCCAGGTGCCGAGCTTCGAGACCTCGGCGGCGACCGCGCCGACGACCGCGGCGGCGGGCAGCGTCAGCGTCCAGGCAACGACCATCTTGCCCGCGACGCCCCAGCGGACCTCGGCGAGCTTGCGGCCGAGCCCGGACCCGATGATGCCGCCCGAGCAGACGTGCGTGGTGGACAGCGCGAACCCGAGGTGCGACGACGCCAGGATCACCGCGGCCGCGCTGGTTTCGGCCGCGAAGCCTTGCGGCGTCCGGATTTCCGTCAGCTTCTTGCCCATGGTCTGGATGATCCGCCAGCCGCCGAGGTAGGTGCCGAGCGCGATCGCGGTGCCCGCGGCCAGGATCACCCAGACCGGCGGGCCGGAGTTCGGCGCGAGCGAACCGGACGCGATCAGCGTCAGCGTGATGACGCCCATCGTCTTCTGCGCGTCGTTGGTGCCGTGCGCGAGCGAGACGAGCGACGCCGAAACGACCTGGCCCGTCTTGAACGTCCGGCCGACGACGTCCTGGTTCGCGCGGGCGGTGATCCGGTAGACGAGGAAGGTGCCGAGCGTCGCGACGACCCCGGCGACGATCGGCGACGCCAGCGCGGGGATCAGGACCTTCTCGACGACCTTGGCGAAGTGGACGGCGTCCGCGCCGGAGGCGATCCAGGTGGCGCCGATGAGCCCGCCGAAGAGGGCGTGCGACGAGCTGGACGGCAGGCCGACCAGCCAGGTCAGCAGGTTCCACACGATGGCGCCGACCAGCCCGGCGAAGATGATCACCGGCGTCACCTTCGTGTCGTCGACGATGCCGCCGGAGATCGTCTTCGCGACTTCGACCGAGAGGAACGCGCCGACGAGGTTCAGCACGGCGGAGACGGCGACGGCGACCTTCGGCTTGAGGGCACCGGTGGCGATGGAGGTGGCCATCGCGTTGGCGGTGTCGTGGAAGCCGTTGGTGAAGTCGAAGGCCAGTGCCGCGACGATCACCACGAGCACGATGAGCGAGAAGTCCATGGCGCCTCTTCCGTCGCCGGAACTGTTCATTGGCAACGCTACTGATCAACTTCGGCCGGGCCGATCCCGGTCGTGTGACGGCTGCCTGAACTCTCGATGAACCGGGGTGGGGCCAGCCCGACCACGGATCGGGTGGTCTGGCCCAGTGCGTCCGGTTCCGGAGCCTGCGAACGTCTTTTCCCGGACGAAAGGGGCGGTCATGGGCAAGCGGGCGGTCTTGGCGGCACTCGCCTCGGCGGTGTTGTTCTTCTTCGGCACCGGCCTGGATCCGGTGCCGGAGCTGGCGTGGCTGGCGCCGTTGCCGATCCTGCTGCTCGCGCCGCGCGTGCCCGGCTGGGCCACGCTCGCCTGCGCGTTCGCCGCCCACCTCGCGGGCAGCGCGGGCACCTGGAGCTACTTCTGGCATTCGCTGTCGGTCCCGCGGCCCGCCGCGCTCGGCATCCTCGGCGGCAGTGCGGTGCTCTTCGCGGTGTGCGCCGGGCTGTTCGGGCTGCTGGCCCGGCGCGGGCACGCGGTGCTGGCGGCGGTCGCGGCGCCCGCGTTGTGGACCGTCGCGCTCTACGGCGTTTCGCTGCTGAACCCGACCGGCCTGATGGGTACTTTCATGACCACCCAGGCCGACCGGCCGTCGGTGTTGCGGATCGCCGCGGTGACCGGCGGCTGGGGCGTGGAGTTCCTGGTGCTGTTCGTCCCGGCCGCGGTGGCCGCCGCGCTCGCGCCCGGCGTGCGGCGCGCGACTCGGCTGGGTACCGCGGTCGTCGTCGTGGCCGTCCTGGCCGGGCTCGCCGTCTGGACGGTGCCACCGCTCACCGGGCCGTCGACGCGGGTCGCGGTGGTCGCCCCGGCCCGGCACCCGTGGGCGGCCGACGTCGCCACCCCGGACGGCCAAGCGGTCCTCCAGTCCTATGTGGACGAGATCGGGCGGCTGCCCGCCGGAATCGGCGTCGTCGTGTTGCCCGAAGCGACTTTCGCGGTGGACCAGACCAGCCGTCCTCACCTGGTCGAGGCGTTCACGCAGGTGGCGCGGGCGAAGAACCTCGACGTCGTCACCGGCGTCATCGACACGACTCCGGAGGGCCGGTTCAACGCCGCGCTCGCCATCCCGCCGTCCGGGGGAACGGCCGAATACCGCAAGTGGCACAACGGGGATTCGCCGAACCTCGCGTCCGGCACCGAGCTGACCCGCTTCGCCGGGCTCGGCCTGATGGTGTGCATGGACGTCAACTTCGCCGACCCGAGCCGGGACTACGGCGACGCCGGAACGGGCCTGGTCCTCATCCCGGCCTCCGACGAAGACGTCGACGGCTGGGAGCACAGCCGCACGGCCCTCATCCGCGGCGTCGAGAACGGCTTTTCGGTGGCGTGGAGCGCGGCGCGGGGCACGCCGATGCTGGCCGACGCGCGGGGCCGCGTGCTGGCCGAGACCCACACTGGCGGCAGCCCGTTCTCGGTGGTCGTCGCGGACGTCCCGCTCGGGCCGGGCAAGACCCCGTACGCCCGGTTCGGCGACTGGTTCGCGTGGCTCTGCGGGCTGGTCGCGCTGGCCGGGATCGCGACCGCGGTCCGCCGCCGGTCGGACGCCGAGCGCGTCGGGGTGGCATAGGCCGGTCTCAGCCCGCGGACCGGGCGACGACGGCGGCGCCGAGCAGGGTGATGTCCGCCGTCGCCGTCGGGTCGAGGCCGGTCAGGGCCTGGACCCGGCGCAGCCGGTAGTCGACGGTGTTCGGGTGGACGTGCAGCCGCGCCGCCGTCGTGCGGCGGTCGCCGAGGCGCAGGTACGCCCGCAGCGTCTCCAGCAGGTCCGCCTTGTCCGCCACCGGGTCCAGCAGTTCGGCGAGCCGGTCGCGGGCCTCGCTCGGGCAGGACAGCTGGTACTCCAGCACCACGTCGTCCAGCCGGTACACGCCCGGCGGGCGTCCGAAAGTCCGTGCCACCGCGAGGATCCGGCGTGCGCACGGCGCCGCCGTGACCACCTCGTCCGGCTCGGCGACGGCCACGCCCGCGGTCACCTCGACCGCCGCCGCCCGGCTCAGCGCGCGCACGACGTCGGCCAGCCACGCCGGATCGCGTTCGGGGAGCAGGACGAGCCCGCCGTCGGTCGTCAGCGACGCCAGCATCGGCTCGCGGACCTGCCGTTCCAGTTCGGCCCGCAGCCGCCGCAGTTTCCGGCGGGCCGCGACGGCCGCGTCGACGTCCGCCGACGTCTCATCCGGGTGCGCGCCGAAACCCAAGGCCACCACCGAGTAGCGCGCGGGCAGCCGCAGCCCGGCCTGGTCGGCCGCCTCCCGCGCGGGCTCGCCGCCGAGCAGCGCCGCCAGCAGGCTTTGCCGCGCCGAATGTTCGTCGCCGGAAATGGACTGCTGCTGGGCGAGGTAGCCGCCGGCGACGGCGGGGGTGATCAGTTCGAGGTAGCGCAGCAGCAGCGCGTTGACCGCCATGACGTCGGCGATGTCGCCGGGCCGCGCGTCCGCGGTCATCGCGTCCCAGGTCACCTGGATGCCGACGTGGTAGGCGGTCAGGACCACGTCGATCGGGATGCCCTCCTCCGCGCGCCGGGCCGCCGACTCGCGCAGGAACGCCACCTCGGCGGGTGTCGGCAGGGCTCTCGTGCGGAGCACGCGGACGAACGAGCGGAGAGTCTGCTCGATCACGCGGCTGATGTCGCCGGCCAGCTCCTCGCCCGGCATGAGCCGGTACGCCGAGAGCCGCTCGACAAGCTCGCCGAGCACCACGCGGGTCATCGAGGGCAGCGCGGCGGTGAGCCGGTCGGCGAGGTCCTGACCCCCGAGCCGGAAGCCGGTCTTGTCATCTGTCACAACGGACCCCGATCAACTCTGAGCGTCGTCCCATGTCGCGAGCAAGCGACTGTGCCACATCATGACATCCGTCACTACTCACGGGTAACTGGAGGCACGGAATGCGGGTCACCAACGGCGGTGTCAAGCGCGTCCTGACCGCGGTCGTCGCGGCACTCACCCTCGGCGCCGCCGCCCCGGCGGTCGCCGACGCGGCGACGGGCGGCGGCTGGAACGACTGGTCGTGCGCGCCGAGCGCCGCGCACCCGGAGCCCGTCGTCCTCGTGCACGGCCTCGGCGCCAACGACTCGGTCAACTGGTTCTTCCACGCGCCGAAGCTCGCCGCGCGGGGCTACTGCGTGTTCTCCCTGACCTACGGCACCGGGGTGTTCGGGCCCGGCGTAGGCGGGCTGGCGTCGATGCGCGACAGCGCCGCGGAGCTGGGCCGGTTCGTCGAGCGCGTCCGGAGCGAAACGGGCGCGGCGAAGGTCGACCTCGTCGGGCACTCGGAGGGCAGCACGATGCCCGCGTACTACCTCAAGTTCCTCGGCGGCGCGGCGAAGGTCGAGCACTTCGTCGGCTTCGGCGCGAACTACCGCGGCACCACGCTCGGCGGCCTCGACGCGCTCGCCAAGGCCCTCCTGGCGACGGTGCCCGGCCTGGGCTCGATCCTGACGACGGCGTGCGGCGCGTGCACCGAATACCTGGCGCCGTCGGCGTTCCTGGACGACCTCGCCCGCGGCGGCGTGCACGTGCCGGGGCCGACGTACACGAGCATCGTCAGCCGCTACGACGAGGTCGTCACGCCCTACACGAGCGGCGTCCTGGGCGAGCCGGGCACGACGGACATCGTGCTGCAGGACTTCTGCGCCTCGGACTACTCGGGCCACCTGAGCCAGGCGATCGACCCGAACGTGACCGGCTTGATCCTGCACGCGCTCGACGCGAGCTACCAGCCGACCTGCACGCCGTTCGCTCTGCCGCTGTGAACGCGACCTCGACGTCAGCGCACGCGTTCCCCGGCGCGCCACACCGAATGCGTCAGCGGCACCCCCGGCCGGTACGCCAGGTGCGTCACCGACGGCGCGTCGAGCACGTGGACGTCCGCCCGCGCGCCGGGCCGCAGCACACCGACGTCGTCGCGGCGCAACGCCTTCGCCCCTCCCGCTGTCGCCGCCCAGACCGCTTCCTCGATCGTCATCCGCATCTGCAGCACTGCCGTCGCGACGCAGAACGCCATCGATGTCGTGTACGAGCTGCCCGGGTTGGCGTTGCTGGCCAGCGCGACCGTCGCGCCCGCGTCGAGCAGCCGCCGGGCCGGGGCCAGCGCCTGCCGGGTCGACAAGTCGCACGCGGGCAGCAGCGTCGCCACGGTCTCCGACGCCGCCAGCGCCTCGACGTCGGCGTCGCTCAGGTACGTGCAGTGGTCGACGCTGGCCGCGCCCAGCTCGACCGCCAGCCGCACGCCGGGACCTTCGCCGAGCTGGTTGCCGTGCACGCGCAGGCCGAGCCCGCGTTCGGCCGCGGCCTTCAGGACCCGCGCCGACTGGGCTTCGTCGAACGCGCCCGTCTCGCAGAAGACGTCCGCCCAGCGCACGCTTTCCGCGACCGCGTCGAGCATCTCACCGCACACGAGGTCCACATAGGACTCGGCGTCGGCGCCCGGCGGCACCAGGTGCGCGCCGAGGAACGTCACCTCGTCCGCCACCTCCCCGGCGATCCGCGCCGAACGCGCCTCGTCGGCCACCGTGAGCCCGTAGCCCGTCTTCGTCTCCAGGCAGGTCGTCCCCTGCCGGGCCGCTTCGTCGACATGGCGACGCAGGTTCGCCGCCAGCTGCTCGTCGGACGCCTCGCGCGTCGCGCCGACGGTGATCGCGATCCCGCCCGCCGTGTACGGCTTGCCCGCCATCCGCGCCTCGAACTCGGCGGTGCGGTCACCGGCGAAGACGAGGTGCGTGTGGCTGTCGACCCAGCCCGGCAGCACCGCGCGGCCCTCGACGTCGACGCGTTCGTCCGCGTCCGGCGCCTTCGCCGCGGGACCCGCCCAGGCGACTTGCCCGCCGTCGAGGACCAGCGCCGCGTCGGTCACCCGGCCCAGCCCGAGGTCGTTCGTCGTCAGCTCGCCGATACCCGTGATCAGGACTGCCACAGTGCCTCGATCTCCTTCGCCAGCACGGTTTCCGGTCGTTCGATCAGCGTGTGCCTGCCGTCCCGAACCACCTCGCGGCCCGCGACGACGACGTGCCGGACGTCCGCGCCGGACGCCGCGAACACGACGCCCGACGGCTCGATCCCGGCCGTCCGGACCGAGTCCAGCCCGACCGTGACGAAGTCCGCGCCCGCCCCCTCGGCGAGCGCGCCGACCTCGGGCCAGCCGACGGCGGCGTGGTCGGTCCCGGCCGCCAGCAGCTCCTCGGCGGTGAACCGGCCGCGTTCCTCCGCGGCCAGGCGGTCGTCCAGCTCGAGCGCGCGGGTCTCCTCGAAGGCGTCGACGACGGCGTTGCTGTCGCTGCCGATCCCCAGCCGGACCCCGGCGTCGCGCAGCGCGCGGGCCGGGCCGATGCCGTCGCCGAGGTCGCGTTCGGTGGTCGGGCAGAAGCACGCGCGGGCCCCGCGCAACCGGTTGATGTCCGACACGGTCAGGTGGGTCGCGTGGACGGCGACGAGCCGGTCGGTCAGCACCCCGCATTCGTGCAGCAGCTCGGTCGGTGTGCGGCCGTACGCGGCCAGGCACTGCTCGTTCTCCGCGCGCTGCTCGGAAAGGTGGACGTGCACCACGCGCGGACTGTCCACAAGCGACAGTTGGTCCGCCGGGACGGCCCGCACCGAATGGATCGCCGCGCCGACGCGGAACCCGTCGTCCTCTTTCAGCGCCGCGACCCGGGCAGCCCACGCCTCGGCCGAGCCGTCGGAGAACCGCCGCTGGACCTCGTCCGGCTCGACGCCGATGCCGCCCGCGAGGTAGCAGGTGTCCAGCAGCGTCAGCCGGATCCCGGCGTCGGCCGCGGCCTGCCGCAGCGCCTCACCCATGGCGTTCGGGTCCGCGTACGGCTTCCCGCCGGGAGCGTGGTGCAGGTAGTGGAACTCGCCGACGCTCGTGTACCCGGCCAGCACCATCTCGGCGTAGACCCCGCGCGCCAGCCGGTGATACGTATCAGGGTCGAGCCGCGACGCCAGCGCGTACATCCGCTCGCGCCACGTCCAGAACGTGCCGCGCTCGTGGTGCGTCCGGCCGCGCAGCGCCCGGTGGAAGGCGTGCGAATGCCCGTTCGCGAAACCGGGCAACGTCAGGCCGGTCAGCACGACGCCCGCGCGCGGGGCGCCCGGGGTCACCGCCGTGATCCGGTCGCCGGTGACCTCGATCGCGACCCCGGTGGCGATTCCGCTCGGCAGCCAAGCCCGCTCGCACCAGTACGTCGTCATCGCGCCAGCCGCTCCAGCACCGTGGCCAGCGCCGCGGCGCCCGCCTCGACATCGTCCGCCTCGGCGAACTCCTCCGGCGAGTGGCTGATGCCGGTCGGGTTGCGCACGTAGAGCATCCCGGCCGGGACGAACCCGGCGAGGATCGCCGCGTCGTGCCCGGCTCCGGTCGGCAGCTCCGGCGGCCCGCCGAGCCAGCCGCCGAGGTCGCGACGGAGAGCGTCGTCGAACACGACGTCGTCCGAATAGGACTCCCGGGTCACCTCGGCCCGGCAGCCCTCCTCGGCCGCCGCGGCTTCGGCCGCCCGGGTGATCTCCTCGACCAGCTCGGGTGTGGCGGTCCCGGGGACCCGCGCGTCGAGCCATAGGTCCACAGTGGACGCGATGACGTTGGTGCCACCCGGCGTCGGCACCAGGCGGCCGACGGTCGCGCGCGCGTCCGGCACCGCGCGGGCCAGCCGCCGGACGGCGGTGACCGTCGCGGCGGCGGGCAGCATCGGGTCGGCGCGGTCGGCCAGCAGCGTCGCGCCGGCGTGGTTGCCCTGCCCGGCGAAGGAGAACCGCCACCGCCCGTGCGCGATCACCGTGCTGCCGACGGCCACCGGCGAACCGAGGTCGATGAGCCCCCGTCCCTGCTCGACGTGCAGTTCGAGGAACCGGCCGATCAGCCCGAGCCGGTCGGGGTCGGGGCCCACCCGCTCCGGGTCGAAGCCGGACTTCGCGGCGGCCTCGGCGAACGTCACGCCGTCGGCGTCGCGCAGGCCGCGCGCCTTGTCGGCGTCGATCGTGCCGGTGAGCAGCCGCGAACCCAGGCACGGGACGCCGAACCGGCCGCCCTCCTCCTCGGTGAACACGACGACGGCGAACGGCTTGCCCGGCCGGAAACCGCGTGCCTGCAAGGATTCCACGGCGGCCAGCGCGCTGACGACGCCGAGCGGGCCGTCGAAGGCGCCGCCGCCGGGCACCGAGTCGAGGTGGCTGCCGGTGACGACGGCGTCCGGGCCGGGCGGACCCCACCAGGCCCAGATGTTGCCGTTGTGGTCGGTGTCGACGTCCAGCCCGAGTCCCAGCGCACGTTCCACGAACCAGGCCCGCAGGTCGTGCTCGGGCGAGTCGAAGGCGTGCCGCGAATAGCCGCCGCGCTTCGGGTCGCGCCCGACGTCGCCGATCTCCGCCAGCAGACCCGAAGCCGTCACGCCCGCTCCCGCATCGGCACCCGCACGCCGCGCTCGTCGGCGACGTCGTTCGCCCGGTCGTACCCGGCGTCGACGTGCCGGATGACGCCCATGCCCGGGTCGTTGGTGAGCACCCGCTCCAGCTTCTGCGCGGCGAGCTCGGTGCCGTCGGCGACGCTGACCTGGCCCGCGTGGATGGACCGGCCCATGCCGACGCCGCCGCCGTGGTGGATCGACACCCAGCTCGCCCCGGACGACGTGTTGACCAGCGCGTTGAGCAGCGGCCAGTCGGCGATCGCGTCGGAGCCGTCGGCCATGCCCTCGGTCTCGCGGTACGGCGAGGCGACGCTGCCGGAGTCGAGGTGGTCGCGGCCGATGACGACCGGCGCCTTCAGCTCGCCGCTGGCGACCATCTCATTGAACCGCAGCCCGGCCAGGTGCCGCTCGCCGTAGCCGAGCCAGCAGATCCGCGCCGGAAGTCCCTGGAAGGCAACGCGTTCCCCGGCCATCTTGATCCAGCGTGCGAGGGATTCGTTCTCCGGGAACAGTTCCAGCATCGCGCGGTCGGTCGCGGCGATGTCTTCGGGGTCGCCGGACAGCGCGGCCCAGCGGAACGGGCCGTTGCCCTCGCAGAACAGCGGGCGGATGTAGGCGGGCACGAAGCCGGGGAAGTCGAACGCGCGCTCGCAGCCGCCGAGCTTGGCCTCGCCGCGCAGGGAGTTGCCGTAGTCGAAGACTTCGGCGCCGCGGTCGAGGAAGCCGAGCATGGCGTCGACGTGGTCGGCCATCGACTCGCGGGAGCGGTCGGTGAACTCGTCGGGCTTCTTGGCCGCGTAGTCGTGCCAGTCGGCGACGTCCACGCCCTTGGGCAGGTACGAAAGCGGGTCGTGCGCCGACGTCTGGTCGGTGACGATGTCGACCTCGACGTTGCGGCGCAGCAGCTCCGGCAGCACTTCGGCGGCGTTGCCGACAACGCCGACGGACAACGCTTTGCCTTCCTTCTTCGCCTTGGTGACGCGGGCGATGGCGTCGTCGAGGTCGTCGGCCACCTCGTCGAGGTAGCGCGTCTCGACGCGGCGGTGCGCGCGCTGCGGGTCGCACTCGATGACCAGGGCGACGCCGTCGTTCATGGTCACGGCCAGCGGCTGCGCGCCACCCATGCCGCCGAGCCCGGCGGTCACGGTCAGCGTGCCTTTCAGGCTGCCGCCGAACTTCTTCTTCGCGACCGCGGCGAACGTCTCGTACGTGCCCTGCAGGATGCCCTGGGTGCCGATGTAGATCCACGAGCCCGCGGTCATCTGCCCGTACATCGTCAGGCCCTGGGCCTCCAGGCGGCGGAACTCGGGCCAGGTCGCCCAGTCGCCGACGAGGTTCGAGTTGGCGATGAGCACGCGCGGCGCCCACTCGTGCGTGCGGAACACTCCGACCGGCTTGCCGGACTGGACGAGCAGCGTCTCGTCGGTGTCCAAAGTGGTCAGTTCGCGGGTGATCGCGTCGAAGCTGGCCCAGTTGCGGGCGGCCTTGCCGGTGCCGCCGTAGACGACCAGGTCTTCGGGCCGCTCGGCGACGTCGGGGTCGAGGTTGTTGTGGAACATCCGCAGCGCGGCTTCGGTCTGCCACGACTTGGCGGTGAGCTGGGTGCCGCGGGCGGCACGGACTACGCGGGACATCAGACCTCCAGACGGGCGGCGTCGAGGACGGCGCCGGAGCGGACGAGTTCTTCGGCGGCCGCGATCTCGGGCGCCAGGTGGCGGTCGGGGCCGGGGCCCGCGACCTTCGTGCGAAGCAGGTCGCGAACCGCGCCGGTGACCGGCGACGGCTCGAGCGGCGCGCGGAAGTCGAGCGCGCGGGCCGCGGTCAGCAGTTCGATGGCCAGGACCGTGGTCAGGCCGTCGACGGCCTTGCGCAGTTTCCGCGCGGCCGACCAGCCCATGGAGACGTGGTCCTCCTGCATGGCGCTGCTCGGGATGGAGTCGACCGACGCGGGCACGGCGAGCCGCTTGAGCTCGCTGACCACGGCGGCCTGCGTGTACTGGGCGATCATGTGGCCGGAGTCGACGCCGGGGTCGTCGGCGAGGAACGGCGGCAGGCCGTGCGAGCGCGCCTTGTCGAGCATCCGGTCGGTGCGGCGCTCGGCGATGCTGGCGACGTCGGCGATCGGGATGGCCAGGAAGTCGAGCACGTAGGCGACGGGCGCGCCGTGGAAGTTGCCGTTGGACTCGACGCGGCCGTCGGCGAGCACGACCGGATTGTCCACAGCGGACTGGAGTTCCCGGTCGCCGACGAGTTCGGCGTGGGCGAGGCTGTCGCGCGCGGCGCCGTGGACCTGCGGGGCGCAGCGCAGCGAGTAGGCGTCCTGGACGCGGTTGCAGTCCGGGCCGCGGTGGCTCTCGACGATCTTCGAGCCCTGCAGCGCCTGCCACATCCTCGCGGCGCTCAACGCCTGCCCGGGATGCGGGCGCAGGGCCTGCAGGTCGGCGGCGAAGGCGCGGTCGGTGCCGAGCAGGGCCTCGACGCTCATCGCGGCGGTGATGTCCGCGATGTCGAACAGCTTGTGCAGATCGGCGGCGGCGAGCAGGAGCATGCCGAGCATGCCGTCGGTGCCGTTGGTGAGCGCGAGGCCTTCCTTCTCGGCGAGGACGATCGGCTCGATCCCGGCGTGCTTCAGCGCTTCGGCGGCTTTCACCACCTCGCCGCGGTATGTCACTTCACCTTCGCCCATGAGCGCCAGCGCGACGGCGGCCAGCGGCGCGAGGTCGCCGGAGCAGCCGAGGGAGCCGTACTCGTGGACGATCGGCGTGATGTCGGCGTTGAGCAGGGCCGCAAGCGTTTGCGCCGTGCCCGGCCGGACGCCGGTGTAGCCGCTGGCGAGGGTCCGCAGCCGCAGCAGCATGAGCGCGCGGACGACCTCGGGCTCGACGGCGGGCCCGGCCCCGGCGGCGTGCGAGCGGATGAGGCTGCGCTGCAGCGCGGTCCGGCTCTCGACGGGAATGTGACGGGTGGCGAGGGCGCCGAAGCCGGTCGAGACGCCGTAGGTGGGCGTGACGGCGTGGGCGAGGTTCTCGATGTGCTGACGGGTGGCGGCGAGGTTCTTCTCGGCGGCATCCGTGAGCCCGACGGGCGCGTGGCCCCGGACGACATCGACGACCTGGGCGGCGGTCAGTGGTGCGGAGCCCAGGAGCACTGTTTCCGGCATGGGCCTATTGCACCCCCTCGGAACCGCTGGTGGGACGCCCCACAGAGTGGTTCCGTCTGAAATCCCAGACACCCGAGCTACGCTGGCCCCAAGCGCCCCAATGTGGCCTTCGGTGCGTCAGACGCACCGAAGGCCGCCTTGGGTGCGCGAGACGCAACCAAGGCCACATTGGGGCGCATCGAGCGGGAGGTGAGCGTGGGCGACAGCAGCGAAGTCCCGGCATTGCGCCGCGGCCTGGCCGTCCTGCGCCTGCTCGCCACGCGCCCCGGCCCGGTGACCGCGGCGGCGATCGCGCGCGAGGCGAACCTCCCCCGCTCGACCACCTACCACCTGCTCAGCGAGCTGGAGGCGGCCGGGTTCGTCGTCCACCTGCCGGCGGAACGCCGGTACGGCCTCGGCATCGCCGCCTTCGAGCTGGGCTCGGCCTACCTGCGCCACGACCCACTCGAACGGCTGGCCGGGCCGTTGCTGCGCAAGCTCGTCGACCGCGTCGGGCACACCGCGCACCTGGGCGTCCTGCACGGCAACGAGTCGCTCTACCTCATCAAGGAACGCCCGGTCCGGCCGGAAACGCTGGTGACGGAGGTCGGCGTGCGGCTGCCGGGCCAGCTGACGGCGTCCGGCCGCGCGATCCTGCGGCACCTGCCCGCGCCGCACGTGCGCGCGCTGTTCCCGTCGGCGTCGGCGTTCGTGCTCCGCACCGGCCGGGGCCCGCGCACCTTGGCCGAGCTGCGGCGCACGCTGACCGCGGAGCGCCGCCTCGGCTGGGCGGTGGAAGACGGCCACGTCACGGACGGGTTCGCGTCGGTGGCGTGCCCGGTCTTCGACCACGGCGCCCGCCCGATGGCGGCGATCAGCGTGACCCTGCGCCACCACTGCGTGGCCGACCCGTGCGAAGAGACGTGGCCGGAGCTGGCCGCGGAAGTGGCGGCGACGGCGGCCGAGCTGACCAGCCGGATCGGCGGCCACCCGGGCTGAGGCGCTGGTGCGATCGGGGCAACTGTCACCGAACGGCTCGATTCCACTCCGCTCGGTGATTACCGTGACTGAACAGCGGTTTCGAGGGGCGCCTGCGATGGACGACGCACGGGTGACGAGGGTCGGGTTCGGCGCGGTGCTCGCCGTCGCCGAGTTCCGCGCGATGTGGGCCGCCGAGCTGCTGTCGGTCTGCGGCGACCAGCTCGCCAGGGTCGCGCTGGCGGTGCTGGTGTTCGAGCGCACCGACTCGGCCGCGCTGACCGGCCTGACCTACGCGCTGACGTACGTGCCGTCCCTGCTCGGCGGGGTCCTGCTGGCCGGCGCGGGCGACCGGTGGCCGCGCCGCGACGTGATGGTGGCGGCCGACGTCGCCCGGGCCGCGCTGGTCGCGGTGATCGCGGTCCCCGGTGTTCCGCTGTGGGTGCTGTGCCTGCTCGTCGCGGTGCTGACGGCGCTGGGCGGCCCGTTCAAGGCGGCGCAGCAGGCGTTGCTGCCGACGGTCCTCGAAGGCGAGCGGTACCTGACCGGGATGGCCCTGCGGAACGTGACGATCCAGGGCGCGCAACTGGCCGGGTTCGCCGGCGGCGGCGCGCTGATCGCGGCGCTCACGCCGTCGGCGGCGCTGGCGTTGGACGCGGCGACGTTCCTGGTGTCGGCGGTCCTGCTGGTCACCGGCGTCCGGCGGCGCGCGGCGGTCGCCCAGGTGGTCCGCGCGGCCTGGCTGTCGACGACCGGTGCGGGCATCCGGCTGATCTGGCGGACTCCGGCGTTGCGGACGCTGGTGGCGCTCAACTGGCTGGCCGGGTTCTACATCGTCCCGGAGGCGCTGGCCGCGCCGTACGCGGCGGGGATCGGGGCGGGCGCGACGCTGGTGGGGCTGCTGATGGCGGCCGACCCGGCGGGCAGCGTGCTCGGCGGGTTCGTGTTCGGCAAGGCGGTGCCGGAGCACGTCCAAGTGCGGGTACTCGGTCTGTTGGGGATCGCGGCGGGGCTGCCGCTGGTGTTCTTCGTGTTCCGGCCGGGGCTGGTGCTGTCGGTGTTGCTCTTGGCCGTGTCGGGGCTGCTGGCGACGGGCTACAACATCCAGGGCACGGTCTCGTTCATGCGGCGGGTGCCGGACGAGCACCGCGCGCAGTGCGCGGGGGTGAACTCGGCGGGCCTGCTCACCGTGCAGGGGGTCGGCGCGGCGGCGGCGGGTGCGCTGGCCGAAGTAGTGGGCCCGGCGCACACCATCGCCGTGGCCGGGGCGGCGGGTGCCGCGGTGGCCGTGCCGATCGCGAGGGCGTGGCGCCGGGTCGGGCTGGAGGAACGATGACCTCAGTTGTCGCGTCCGCACATGGCGCGCCTCCCTTCACCACGTCGAGCCGGACCGGCTCCGTCACCGGCCGGACACCATGAGTATGCGGATCGGGGGCGGCACCCCGCGCGCTGTGCCACGCTTTCGTGACGTGCTCGTGCCGCCCCGGCACTGGGCATTGTGGCGCCAGGGGCCCCGGGTGGTCGTGTACTGCCTCCTGACGGAGGCGGCGGCGGTGACGTTGACGCTGCGGCCGTCCCCGATCGCGGTGGACCGCCGCACGCTCCTGATCCTGGCGGTGCTGCTGGTCCTCGGGGTGGTCCAGTCGGAGACGGGCCGCCGGGTGGAGCGCATCCGCCGCCGGGTGTCGGGGACGCCGCACATCAACATGACGTCGGTCTGGACGTTCGCCGGGGTGCTGCTGCTCCCGCCGCCGTTGCTGGCGTTGCTGGTGACGGGCTTGTACGGGCATTTGGCGGTCCGCAGCTGGTACCGCCTGCAGCGGGTCCCGGCGTCGAGAACGGTGAGCAACGCGGCGATCATCCTGCTGTCCTGCTACGCGGCCCAGGCGGTGCTGCGCGGGGCGGACATCCGCACGGCGCTGACGCAGGGCTGGCCGGGAACGTTCGCGGTGGCGGCGGCGGGCGCGACGTTCTTCGTGGTGAACGCGCTGCTGGTCCTCCCGGCCCGCCGCGAGGTGGGCCGGACACCGGAGGCGTTGTTCGGCACGTGGTCGGACAATGGCCTGGAGGTGGCGACGCTGTGCCTGGGCGCGCTGAACGCGTTGGCGCTGGCGACGATGCCGGGTCTGGTGCTGCTGGTCCTCCCGCCGTTGCTGTTGCTGCACCGGACGGTGCTGGTGAAGCAGCTGGAGGTGGCGGCCCACCGCGACGAGAAAACGGGTCTGTACAACACGAGCGGCTGGCACGCACTGGCGGAGAGAACGCTGGCGGCGGCCGCGCGCCAGCACACGACGTTCGGGTTGCTGATGCTGGACTTGGACCACTTCAAGCAGGTGAACGACACATACGGGCACCTGGCGGGCGACGCGGTCCTCAAGGCGGTGGCCGAGTCGATCATCGCGGCGGTCCGCGGGCGCGGAGACGCGGTGGGACGGTTCGGAGGTGAAGAATTCGTGGTGCTGCTACCGGGAATCGACCATCCGGACATCGGCCCGGTGGCGGAGCGGATCCGCCGAGCGATAGCGACATTGAGAGTCCCGGTAGGACAGTTGTCGATCACGGGGCTGTCGACGTCGATCGGCATAGCGGTCTACCCGAGGGCGGGAACATCGTTGCAGCGCTTGCTGGACGCGGCGGATACGGCGCTATACCACGCGAAGGCGACGGGCCGGAACAAGGTGGTCCACGTAGCGGACCTGGCATAGGTCAGGCGATCTTGTGCCGCCGCCCGGCATCGAGCCCGAGCATGGCGAGCAGTTCGGCACATTCCCGAACATCGGCGGAGTGCCCGGCAACGGTGATGACGGCCCGGTCGTTCTGTTCGGCGAGCCGAACGGCCTCTTCGGCCCGGATGACCCCCATCCGGCTGTCTTCATCATTGGCGGTGGAGCTGCCGTTGGAGCGGGCCCAGGTCATCTGGCCACCTACTTCCGACTCCACGGGTGCGGAGCCATGGTCGGGCCACCAGCATGACACCAGGCCGAAGTTCACCCACAAGTGGCCCCTGTCACAAGGGGTTGGGTGGGCTCTGAGCTGGGGGATGTTGCTCGGTTGGTCTGAGGACCCGACGGGTCTCGGTGCCCGGCTTTGTGGCTGGTGAAAGCCCGGGCGCTCGACGAAGGGCCCTCGGTCCGGTGCCGCTGTCGTGTGCCGGGGATTCCCCCGAGCCGAACGCCGGATTGTTCAACGGTCCTGACACCGCGTCAAGGCGGGAAAGCGTGCCTTGATCCGGCGCCAGGACCGCTGAGGCGGCTGCGTATCGGTTCGGGGGTGGGGTGTGCTCGGATGTCTCGTTCCGTTCTCGGCTTCGACTCTCCCTTGGCTGGGTCATGCCGTGGCCCTCGCGATCCCGCATCCGCGCCCGTGCTCGACGAAACGACCGCACCGGCGGAGCCGGTGCGGCAGGCGGGCAGGCACCAGACCGCGAGCAGAGCGAGCGCAGCAGAGCGGAGCGGAGCGGGCGGCAGCCAGCGCAGGTCGCGACCGGACGGGAGAGCCGAGCCGACCCGAGGCGGGGCGCGGGGCGAAGCCCCGCAGAGGGAGGCGGGGTCCAGGGGCGAAGCCCCGGAGAGGGGGTCCAGGGGGCGAAGCCCGCCTGGCGGGGGTCTGGGGGTTCGACCCCCAGATAAACACCCGAGAACGAAGAGAAGGCCCAGCCCCGAAGGGGCGTAGGCCTTCTCGAAGTGGAGGTGCCGGGAATTGAACCCGGGTCCTTTGGCGTCTTGACAGGGCTTCTCCGTGCGCAGTCCGCTACGTCTCTGCTTGGCTCCCTCAGTCACGCGAACAAGCTGAGGTGACGAGCCCAGCCACTGTTTGCTTCACGGCAGTTCCCCGTGGCCGGGACTGCCGCTGAGCCTCCTAGCTGATGCCGGTACCCGGGCCGGAGGCGAACCCGGGCCGACAGAGACGCACTCGCTCAGGCGGCGAGGGCGTACTCGCGCTGACTGGAGTCGGCGCTTATTTGGTTGCGATGACGCTTAACGGTGGTCTCTCGCCTGCACCGGCACGCTTCTCCTGACTCAACGTCCAAAGTCGAAACCGTTCACCCCCTTGTCGGGAACTACAACCTGTTCATCATAACGCGGGGCGCCAGCGCATTACTCCCCGTGGGTAGGGCCAGCCCTACCCGGAGGATGCCCGCGCGCACCATGTCGGTTCCGCGAGCCGCCGGCCAGGCTGGATGCCAGCAGAAGGGAGCTGGTCATGGTGAGCGAGAGGCGGGATCCGCCGTTCGGGGGTTCGGTGGTGTTCCTGCTGATGAACCTGCCGCTGGGGGTGGTGGCGTTCGGGTTGCTGACGTCGTTCACGGCGGCCGGCTTGGGGACCGCCGTCGTCTGGGTCGGCGTTGGGCTGCTCGCCCTGCTGCTCCTGGCCGTGCGGGGTGGCGCGCGGCTGGAACGCGCCCGCGTCTACGCCCTGCTGGACCACTACATCGACCTGCCCTACCTGCCGTTGCCCGCGAGCGGCCAGAAGGACCGCTGGAAGGGCCGGGTCAAGGACCCCGCCACCTGGCGGGACCTCGCCTACTTCTTCCTCCTGTTCCCGCTCGGCCTGGTCGAGTTCATGCTGGTGACGGCGTTCTGGTCGACGAGCCTCGCGCTCGCGGGCCTGCCGATCTACTTCCGGTGGCTGCCGGACGGCGCCTACTACTTCCCCTCGGAGGACGTGCGGTGGCTGACCGTGGATTCGACCGTCGAGGCGCTACCGTGGGCTGCGCTGGGGGTGCTGTTCATCGCCTTGTCGGTCGCCTTGACGAAGGCGCTCGCGGGGATGCACGCCCGGCTGGCGAACGCGCTGCTGGGGACGACCGTCGCCCAGCGCCGTCGGATGGAGCGCTCGTGGGCGGACGTGGAAGAGCAGAACCTGGTGGCGGGATGACCTCGGCGGAACAGCAGCTGGACCACCCGCGGCCGCACCCGGCTCGCACGATCGTGTACATGATCGTGAGCTTCGTCTTCCGGCTCCTGCAGTTCGTGCTGATCGTCGTCGGGATCGCCGTGGGCGTCGCCACCGTCGTGGTGTGGGTCGGGTTCCCGATCCTGCTGGCGACGACGAGTTTCGTCCGCTGGTCGGCTGATCGCGAGCGCGGCTGGCTCGGCACGATGCTGCGGGTGCCGCTGCCGCCCGTCGAACGGCGGCCGGTCGACGGCCAGCCGCTGGTCCGGCGGTGGATGACCCGGCTGAGCGACCCGACGACCTGGCGTGACCTGGCGTACTTCATGGCGGCGTTCCCGCTGGCCTGCGTGGAGCTGGCCATCGGGATCGCGTCGATCGTGCTGCTGCCGATGGCGGTCTGGGTGACGCCGTGGCTGGGCTGGCTGCACGGCGAGCTGGGCGTCGCCCTGCTGGGCCCGAACCGGACCAAGCGGCTGGAGCAGAAGGCCGAGCGGCTGCAGGCGTCGCGGGCGCGGGGTGTCGACGCGGCCGAGGCCGAGCGGCGCCGCATCGAGCGTGACCTGCACGACGGGGCCCAGCAACGGCTCGTGTCCGTCGCGATGAGCCTCGGCCGGGCGAAGGCGAAGTTCGACCAGGACCCGGAGTCCGTGCGGGAGCTGATCGACGAGGCCCACGCGGACGCGAAGCTCGCCGTGTCGGAGCTGCGGGACCTCGCGCGCGGCATCTACCCCGCCGTCCTCGGCGACCGCGGCCTCGACGCCGCCCTGTCGGCGCAAGCCGCGAAGTCGCCGATCCCGGTCGACGTCCAGGTCGACGTCGAGCCGCGGCCGCCCGCCGCGGTCGAGACGACCGCGTACTTCATCGTCGGCGAGACGCTCACGAACATCGCGAAGCACTCCGGTGCGTCCGAAGCGGGCGTGAAGGTGTGGCGGACCGACGAGCACGTCGTCGTGGAGATCACCGACAACGGCCACGGCGGCGCCGAAGTGCGGCCCGGTGGCGGGCTCGCCGGGCTAGCCGACCGCGCCGCGACGATCGACGGCGTCATCACGGTCGTCAGCCCCGTCGGCGGGCCGACCGTGATCCGGGCTGACCTGCCCTGCCGGTGGTGAATAGGCTGGACCCCGTTCGTCTGAGAACCTGGGGGCCGGATGCGGGTAGTCATCGCCGAGGACGCCGTGCTGCTGCGGGCCGGGGTGACCCGCCTGCTCGCCGACGAGGGCATCGAGACGGCCGCGGCCGTCGACAACGGGGACGACCTGCTCGGCGCGGTCAAAGAACACCGTCCTGACCTGGCGATCGTCGACGTCCGGATGCCGCCGACGTTCACCGACGAGGGCCTGCGCGCGGCCTTGGCGGCGCGCAAGGAGGTCCCGGGCCTGCCGGTGCTGGTGCTCTCGCAGTACGTCGAGGAGTCCTACGCCGTGGAGCTGCTCTCGGGCGGCGCCGGCGGGGTCGGCTACCTGCTGAAGGAGCGCGTGGCGGACGTCGCGGACTTCCTGGACGCGGTCCGCCGCGTCGCGAACGGCGGCACGGCGATCGACCCGGACGTCATCGCCCAGCTGATGGCCCGCGGCCGCCGCAACCCGCTCGACGCGCTGACCGCCCGCGAGTCCGAGGTCCTCGGCCTGATGGCGCAGGGCCTGTCGAACACGGCGATCGCGAACTCCCTGGTCGTCTCGCACGGCGCGGTGGAGAAGCACATCGGCAACATCTTCTCGAAGCTCGGCCTCGAGGCCAGCGCGGAGGAACACCGTCGCGTCCGTGCTGTGTTGACGTATCTGGGCCGTTAGCGAGACGGACGGTGACCAAAAGTCCCGTAGGGTGGACGTAGGGTCACCCGTTCCGCGGGCGGCACCCCCACCACCGCTCACCTACCATGAGCGGACCCGCCGGAGAGGAGCGAGCAGATGACCGATGAAATCCGCTTCTTCGGCGGCCCCCTCGACGGCCGCGTCCAGGAACTCGGCGACGCCGAACCGGTGCCCGGCACCGTGATCCGGCACATCCACCTCCACGGCGGCCCGAAGATCGAGACGCGCTATGAGCTCGGCCTCACCGAAAACGGCTGGGAGTACCGGGTCGCCGCGACGCAGCACGAGCCCGAGCCCGACGGCCTGAGGTAGGGAGAACCCCCGCTCCCACCGGGGGGTGAACAGGACCTCGAAGACGCCGGTCAGCACCGCTGTTTCCGCAGGTCGAAGCGACCAAGCTCGACAGCATGCAAACGAGCCGGGACCGCTTCCTCGACGTCGTCAGAGCGGGGGCCATCCTCGCCGTCATCGCCCAGCACTGGGTCATGCCGGTGCTCTCCTACTCCGACGGCCACCTGACCACGGGCAACGCGCTCGCGACGCCGGGCTGGTGGGTCGTCACCTGGCTGTCGCAGGTGATGCCCCTGGTCTTCTTCGCCGGCGGTGCCGCGAACCTGATCTCCTTCCGCCGCGCGGAATCGCCGCGCAAGTGGCTCGCCGCGCGGATCCGGCGGCTGATGGTGCCGGTGCTGCCGCTGATGGCCGTGTGGCTGGTCATCCCGGACTTCCTGCGCGGGCTGGGCGTGCCGCCGCAGCCGCTGCAGGTCGGCAGCGCGATCGCCGCGCAGCTGCTGTGGTTCCTCGCCGTGTACGTCCTGGTCGTCCTGCTCACCCCGGTGATGGTCGCCGCGCACCGGCGCTGGGGCCTGAAGGTGCCGCTCGTCATGGGAGCCGCCGGGATCCTCGTCGACGTCGCCCGCTTCAACGACTTCGGGTACATCGGTTACGCCAACGCGATCTTCGTCTGGGTCGCCGTGCACCAGCTCGGCTTCCACTACGTCGAAGGCCGCCTCGGCACGCTCACCCGCCGCGCCGCGCTCACGCTCTCGGCCGCCGGGTTCGGCGTCACCGCGCTGATGGTCGCGTTCGGCCCGTACCCGGCCAGCATGATCGGCATGCCGGGCGCGCCGGTGTCGAACATGAGCCCGCCGACCGTGCTGCTCGCGTTCCTCGCCGTCGGTCAGATCGGGTTGCTGCTGGCCTTCCGCCCGCAGCTCAACGCGCTCGCCGAGCGTCCCGGCGTCGGCACCGCGCTCGGCTGGCTGGGCGCGCGGTTCATGAGCGTCTACCTGTGGCACATGCCGGCGCTGATCGTGGTGGCGGGTGTGACCGTTTACGGCCTCGGCTACGAGACGCCCGCGCCGGGCACGGTGTTCTGGCTGGTGATGGCACCCGCGTGGTTCGCGGTGTGCGGGCTGGTGCTGCTGGGCCTGCTGCGGCTGTTCGCGCACTTCGAGACGCGGCGCGACGCGGCGGTCTCGACGGCCCGGCTGCCGCAGCTGGTCGTCGCCGGGCTGATGGTCTCCGGCGGCCTGCTCGGGCTGGCCGCGCACGGGTTCGCGCCGCTGTCGGACGGCATCGCGCACGGCCCGGTGCCGTGGGTGGTCCTCGCGACGGCCGGGTTCCTCCTGGCGGGCAGGCAGCTACCGGTGACCGAGCTGCTGGGCCGCGCGGTCTTCGTCAGCGAGCGCGCCGCGCTCAAGCGCTGAGCAACCGCAAGGGCGTGTCGTGCAGGACGGCCCGCAGGAACGGCTCCCCCAGGCGATCGTCGGCTGCCGCCCAGCCGGCGATCGCCTGCAGCTGCGTCGCGTAGGAGTACGGGATGTTCGGGAAGTCCGTGCCGAGCACGACGCGGTCGGCGAACCCGGCCAGCCGCGCCGTCCAGTCCGGCGGCAACGGCGACATCTTCTCGGCGAACGGCACCCCGACCATCGTCGTGTCCAGGTGCACCCGCGGGTACTTCGCCAGCAGCTCGAAGGCCGCGCCGAACTCCGGCATCGCGGCGTGCGCGAGCACCGCGGTCAGCCGCGGGTGCTGCTTCAAGACCTCTTCGAACACCGACAACCCGGTGAAGTCGCCCCGCAACGGTCCGTGTCCACAGTGGACGACGACGGGGACGCCCGCGTCGGCCAAGGCACCCCACACGGGCTTCAGCAGGTCGTCACGCGGGTCGTACGCGCCCACCTGCACGTGCGCCTTGAACACCCGCGCACCGGCGCGCAGCGCACCGTCCACAGCGGACCCGGCGCCTTCTTCGGGGTAGAACGTCCCCGTCGGCACGGCGTCCGGGACCCGCGACGCGAAGTCGAGGGCCCACGACGTCAGCCACTCCGCCATCCCCGGCTTGTGCGGGTAGACCAGCGGCGCGAACTTCAGCACGCCCAGCGAGCGCAGCGTCGCCAGGCGTTCGTCCTCGGGCGTCCGGTAGTGCACCGGCCAGTCGGTGCCGTAGTGCGTCGAGGCCGCGTCGAAGTACGCCCAGACCTTGTCCATCACCGGCTTCGGCAGGAAGTGGACGTGCAGGTCGACCAGGCCGGGCAGGCCCAGCGACGCCGTCCACCGCGCGACGTCGGCGTCGTCCGCCGGCCCCGCCGTCACTCCGTGAACCGGCCCTTCAGCGCGCGGCCCATGGCCTTCCTGATGTCGCGCTCCGCGTCGCGCTTGGCGAGCGTCTGCCGCTTGTCGTAGGCCTTCTTGCCCTGGGCCAGCGCGATCTCGACCTTGACCTTGCCGTCCTTGAAGTACATCGACAGCGGGACCAGGGAGAGCCCGCTCTCCTTGGTCTTGCCGATGAGCTTCTCGATCTCGCGCCGGTGCAGCAGCAGCTTCCGGGTGCGCCGCGGCATGTGGTTGGTCCACGTGCCCTGCGTGTACTCCGGAATGTGCACGTTGCGCAGCCACACTTCGCCGTCGTCGACCGTCGCGAACGCGTCCGCCAGCGACGCCTTGCCCTCGCGCAGGCTCTTGACCTCGGTGCCGACGAGCACGAGACCGCACTCGTAGGTGTCGAGGATGGAGTAATCGTGCCGCGCCTTGCGGTTCGACACGATCACCTTCTGGCCACGTTCCTTGGGCATACGACCACTCTACGTGATTCCGACGGTGACAAGCAGCCGGTTAAACCTAGTGCCGGACGTACAGGCGCAGCGTCACGTAACCGGTGATGGCGGAGATCACCACGGACACCGCCAGCAGGATCGGCGCGACCGGGAACAGCAGTTCCAGCATGGTGATCTTCGGGAACACGTCCCCGGTGAACACCGAATCGAGGAAGCCGGCCTTCGTGATGATCAGCATGATGATCCCGATGACCGCACCGAAGACGCCGGCGACCACCGCCTCCAAGAGGAACGGCAGCTGCGTGTACCACCGCGTCGCGCCGACGAGCCGCATGATGCCGACCTCGGTGCGGCGGGTGAACGCGGACACCTGGATCGTGTTGGCGATCAGCAGCAGCGCGGCGATGGCCATGATGAGCGCGGCGCCGAAGGCCATGTTCCGGACGCCGTTGAAGGCGTTGAACACGCGGTCGAGGAACTTCTTCTGGTCGTCGACCTTCCGCACGCCCGGCTTCGAGGCGTACTCCTGCACGATCGAGTCGCTGCGGTCCGGGTCCTTCAGCTTCACGTGCAGCGACGCGGGCAGCGACTCCGGCCCGGTCAGCTGGATCAGCTCCGGCTGGCTCTCGAAGATCTTCTTGAACCGGTCGTAGGCCTGGTCGCGGTTCTCGAACACGACCGACTCGACGCCGTCGTTGCTCTGCAGCGAGGTCCGCAGCGACTGGCACAGCGACTGGGTGCAGTTCTTGTCCGTCGCGCTGATGTCGTCGGTGAGGTAGACCGAAACCTCGACGTCGGCGAGGAAGTTGGACTTCATCTTGTCGATCGTGCGCACGGCCAGAAGCCCGCCGCCGAGCATGGCGAGCGACACGGCCGTGGTCAGGATCATCGCGATGGTCATCGTGACGTTCCGGCGCAGGCCGGTGATTACCTCACTGAAGACGAAACTGGCGCGCATGTCGGGGTCAGGTCCTTGGGGTCGGGGGCGTGGCGGGGCGGGGTGGTCAGCGACCGATGCCGTAGACGCCGCGGGCGTCGTCGCGGATCACCCGGCCGAGCTGCAGCTCGACGACGCGGCGCCGCATGGAGTCCACGATGGAGTGATCGTGAGTCGCCATCAGGACGGTCGTGCCGGTGCGGTTGATCCGCTCCAGCAGCAGCATGATGTCCTGGCTCGTGTCGGGGTCCAGGTTCCCGGTCGGTTCGTCGGCGAGCAGCACCAGCGGCCGGTTCACGAACGCGCGCGCGATCGCCACGCGCTGCTGCTCACCACCGGAGAAGCTCGTTGGGCAGGCGGTCGGCCTTGCCGTCGAGGCCGACGACTCCAGCACCTCGGGGACGACCTTCTTGATGGTCGGGCCGGGCTTGCCGATGACCTCGAGGGCGAACGCGACGTTCTCCGCGACGGTCTTGTTGGCCAGCAGCCGGAAGTCCTGGAACACGCAGCCGATGGTCTGCCGCAGGCGGGGGACCCGGCGGCGGGCCAGCTTGGCGACGTCGAAGTTGGACACCATCACGCGGCCCTTGGTCGGCGTCTCTTCGCGCAGCAGGAGCCGGAGGAAGGTCGACTTCCCCGATCCCGAGGGACCGATGAGGAAGACGAACTCACCCTTTTCGATGTCGACGGACACCCGCTCGAGCGCGGGCCGCGTCGAGGTCTTGTAGACCTTGGAAACCTCTTCGAGCCGGATCACGATTCGGCATACTACCCACCGGTCTCGTGAAGCCCCGGTTGCCCGTGCCACCCGGGTGGAGCAGCGGGCGTTCGCGCACGGTGAGCGGTCGGCCGAACACCCGCCGCACCGGTCAGACTGCGGCGGTCTGCTTGCGCCAGCGGATGCCGGCGTCGAGGAAGCCGTCGATGTCGCCGTCGAGCACCGCGGACGGGTTGCCGACCTCGTACTCGGTCCGCAGGTCCTTGACCATCTGGTACGGGTGCAGCACGTAGGAGCGCATCTGGTTGCCCCAGCTGGAGCCGCCGTCCTTGAGCGCGTCCATCTCCTTGCGCTCTTCTTCCTTCTTCCGCTGCAGCAGCCGCGACTGAAGGACCTTCATCGCGGCCGCCTTGTTCTGCAGCTGCGACTTCTCGTTCTGGCAGGAGACGACGATGCCGGTCGGCAGGTGTGTGATGCGCACCGCACTGTCGGTCGTGTTGACGCTCTGGCCGCCGGGGCCCGACGAGCGGTAGACGTCGACCCGGATGTCCTTCTCCGGGATGTCGACGTGGTCGACCTCTTCGACCTCGGGCAGCACCTCGACGTGCGCGAACGACGTCTGGCGGCGGCTCTGGTTGTCGAACGGCGAGATCCGGACGAGCCGGTGGGTGCCCTGCTCGACCGAGAGGGTGCCGTAGACGTAGGGGGCGCTCACCTTGAACGTCGCCGACTTGATGCCCGCCTCTTCGGCGTAAGAGATGTCATAGACGTCGGTCGGGTAGCCGTGGCGCTCCGCCCAGCGCAGGTACATGCGGAGCAGCATCTCGGCGAAGTCGGCCGCGTCGACGCCGCCGGCCTCGGAGCGGATGGTGACGACGGCGTTGCGGTCGTCGTACTCGCCCGAGAGCAGCGTGCGGACCTCGAGGCCGTCGATGGCCTTGCCGAGGTCGGCGAGCTCGGTCTCGGCCTCGCCCATGCTGCCGGAGTCGCCCTCGGCCTCGGCGAGCTCGTACAGCACGCCCAGGTCGTCGAGCCGCTGGCGCAGGTCGGAGACCCGGCGCAGCTCGCCCTGCCGGTGGGACAGCTGGCTGGTGACCTTCTGCGCCGCTTCCGGGTCGTCCCAGAGCGTCGGGCTCGAAGCCTGCTGCTCCAGGTCGGCCACCTGGGCACGCAGCGCATCCAGGTCCATCACCGACTCGATCTGCGTCAGCTTGCCGGTCAGGTCCCTCAGTGCCGCGTCGAACTCATCACTCACGTTTGTCAAGGTTACGGCAAAACCCACGACCGGTTGCGAGGACCGGTCGTGGGCGCGCGAACCTCAGGCCGCGGGGATGGCGTCGAGCAGCTTCAGCGCGGCCTTGGCCTGAGCCTGGGCGAACTCGCCGACGGCCTTCTCGTACGGCCCGTCGGCCGCCTTGGTGGCCGCCTTCGCGTCGTCGAGCTGCTGGCTGTAGCTGGCGCGGGCCGACTCGAGCAGCGTCTGGCGCTGCTTCGCCGTCAGCGACCCCGCGTGCACGAGCCGCAGGATGAGCGGGCTGCGCAGGTGGTCGGGGCCGGCCTCGGACGTCAGCCAGGCCTTGAAGGCCTTCTTGCCGGCGGCGGTGATCAGGTACTGCTGGCTGGAGCGCGGGCCCTGCTTGCCGAGCCGGACGAGGCCTTCCTTGGACAGCGCCGGGAAGCTCCCGGTACACCTGGCTGCGGGTGACGCTGAAGAAGGCGCCGAAACGCTCACCGGCTCCCGCGACGAGCTGCCCGCCGGTGGCGGGACCGTCGTGGAGCAGACCGAGCAGGGCGGCGGCTGTTGCATTCAATTCGGACACGTCCCCTACATTCCCACTTATCGGCGCCTGTGTCCACAGTGGTCAGCGGATCTGTCCATTGTGGCTAGTGAGATCCCCTCGTTCGGCCCAATGCGACCAGGTCCACTGTGGACCCCGGACACGCTGCGCAACCACGGTGGCCACGCATTGGTCCGACCAGCCGCGTCCGGACGGCCGGAACGGCGGCCAGCCAGGTGACCCCGCCGGGCACCGCTCCCCGGCTTGGCGCACTCCGGACACGCACCGCAACCACCCGGAAACGGGGTTCACATCGTGGGATCCGCAGCGGTTCGACGGTTTCGCGGAAAAGTCGGCAGCGAAACCCGGGCACGCATGACAAAAAGAGGCGGGTTCCCGGTTTTCCGGAAACCCGCCTCTTCGTGGTAGCGGGGACAGGATTTGAACCTGCGACCTCTGGGTTATGAGCCCAGCGAGCTACCGAGCTGCTCCACCCCGCGCCGTTGTGGTACTTGAATAGATTACACGGGGTCGCCAAGGTCTTTACACCGGGGTCCCCTAACCGGCTGACCAGGCGTTACGCCGTTTCCAGCCACTGGCGTGCTCCACTGAGGACCATCGAGAGACCGTCTTCGAAGCGGCCGCCGACGTCGGCGAGCAGGTCCCCGGCGGTCGCGTCGCGGTAGCGCTCGTCCAGCTGACCGGGCACCGGGTAGACGGCCTGCTCTTCGATGGTGAACCCGACGACGTAGCTGTACACGGTGAACAGCGCCTGGCCCGCCCGCCGCGGGTCCAGTCCGGCCTCGATGCTGCGCTGCAGGGGACTCGGCCCGACCAATCCGGTGTCGCCGAGGTAGGTGCCCGCGAACACCTTCCCACCGTCGCGGTAGGCCAGCATCATCCGCCGCAGCGCCCGCGCGCCGTGCGCGACGGCGTCCCACTCCCCCAGTTCCGCCGGCGGCCGCCGGTCCTCGGCCGAATCGGCGTACATCTGCGTGGCCATCTCGTCGAGCAGTTCCTGTTTGTTCTTCATGTGCCAGTACAGGGCGGGTGCCTTGACGCCGAGGTCGGCGGCGATCAGCCGCAGCGTGAGCCCGTTGAGGCCGACCTCGTTGAGCAGTTTCAGCCCGGAACGAGCGATGTCCTGCCTGGTCAGGGCCATGTTCTGCGGTCTCCTCGCGATTCCGGGTTGACAGTTTAACGATGTTAAGGGCATCCTCGGGCCAGGTCAATTTAACGTTGTTAAGGAGCTGGGGATGCGGGAGCTGATCGCGGAAGTCGTCGTCGCCGGGGCGGGACCGACCGGGCTGATGCTGGCGAACGAGCTGGCGCTGGCCGGGGTGGACGTCGTGGTGCTGGAGCGCCTGCCCGTCCGGACCGGCCTGTCGAAGGCGCTCAACCTGCAGCCGCGCACGGCCGAGGTGCTGGACCTGCGCGGGCTGCTGGGCCGGGCGGAGGAGCGTTCGTTCGCGACCGTCGCGGACGGACACTTCGCGGTGATCCCGGTGGGCTACACCGGCTGGGACACGCGGCACCCGTACCAGGTCGGCATCCCGCAGGCGCAGGTCGAGGCGGCGCTGGAGGAGCGGCTGGCCGAGCAGGGCGTCGAGGTGCTGCGCGGCCACGAGCTGACCGGGTTCGAGCAGGACGCCGCGGGCGTGACGGTCACGGCCCGCGGCCTCCGGGTTCGGGCGGCGTACCTGGTGGGCTGCGACGGCGGCCGCAGCGCGGTGCGCAAGGCGCTGAACCTGCCGTTCGAGGGGATCGAGGGCCGCGGTCACGGCGTCTCGGCGGACGTCCTGTTCCGGACGACGCCGCCGGGTGCGCCGACGCGGTGGCGGTCGATGGGCAACATGGTGACGTCGCACAGCCCGGGCAAGTTCATCGGCTTGATCCCGCTGGGCGAGCCGAACCTGTACCGCCTGAGCTACGGCGACCGGCTGAGCCGCCCGGCGGACCTCCGGGCCGAGGTGCCGGAGGCGGAGGTCCGCGCGGCGGTCCGCGAACGCTTCGGCGACGAGGTGGAGGTCGAGGAGATCCGCTGGGCGTCGCGGTATTCCGACGACAGCCGCCTGGCCGCGAAGTACCGGGTGGGCCGGGTGCTCCTGGCGGGCGACGCGGCGCACGTCCACTTCCCCGCCGGCGGCCAGGGCTTGAACCTGGGCGTCCAGGACGCGATGAACCTGGGCTGGAAGCTGGCGGCGGAGCTGCGCGGCCGAGCCCCGGCCGGGCTGCTGGACACGTACGAGGAGGAGCGCCGCGCGGTGGCGAACCGGGTGCTGCAGAACGTGGCCGCCCAGAACGCGTTGATCCCGGTGACCCCGGACCAGCTGGCGTTGCGCGCGCTGTTCCGCGACCTGACGGCGATCCCGGAGGTGGAGCGCCACCTGTCGGGTCTGGTTTCCGGTCTGGACATCCGCTACGCCACGGACGAAACGCACCCGGCGGCGGGCGCGCGCCTCCCGGATTTGCTGCTGGGCGAAGGCTTCGCGAGCGACTTGTTCCACAAAGGAAAGTTCGTCCTGCTGACGAAAACCCCGGCTCCGGCACCGCATCCGGAGGTGGTCGTAGCGGAGGTGCCGGATCTCCCCTGGCCCGACCTGACGGAGGTCTTGGTCCGCCCGGACGGTTACGTCGCCTCGACGACCGGGTCCACGGACGGCTGGCTGGCCTGAGAAAAAAGAAGAGGCGTGGCCCCTTGGGCCACGCCTCTTCTTCCAGTAGCGGGGACAGGATTTGAACCTGCGACCTCTGGGTTATGAGCCCAGCGAGCTACCGAGCTGCTCCACCCCGCGTCGTGACACCTACCTTACGCCCTCGTTTCCGACGGGTGCACGGCAGGTGCCCGATGTCACCCTCCGGGCTGCGTGCTGGGCGGCGGAGTGCTGCTTCCCGGCGCCGCGGTCTTCGCCGCTTCGTACGCCTTCGCGGCCGCGTCGAGGGCGGCGAGCGCCGCACCCTGGTCCGCGAAGTTGCCCGACTGCTGGGCGGCCTTGAGCTTCGCGAGCGCCGCCTGGATGTCCGTCACGGCCTTGTCGAGCGCCGCGTTGCCCCCGCCGTTGTTGGGTGGCGGAGTGGTCGGCGTCGTCGGAGGCGTTGTCGGAGGTGTCGTGGTCGGCTGCCCGGCTTGCGGCGGCGTGGTCGTCGCCTCACCGGTGCCCGCCCCGAAGACCTGATCAAGGGCTTCCTGCAGCGTCGCGCCGTAGCCGACCTTCGGCCCGTACGAGACGAGGACGCGGGCCAGCTGCGGGTAGCTGTTCTGGTTGCGCTGCCGGATGTAGACGGGTTCGACGTAGAGGAACCCGTCGGCGACCGGGAGCGTGATCAGGTTGCCGTAGATCGGGATGACGTTGGGGTTGTTGAAAAGCGTTCGGTCCTGCGCCACCCGTGGATCGCTCTGGAACCGGTTCTGGACTTGGACCGGACCGTCGACCTGCGTGGCTCCGGTGGCCGCGCTGGGTAGCTGGAGGACGCGGATCTTCCCGTAGTCCGCCGGATCGGACGACACCGACATCCACGACGCCAGGTACTGCCGCTGCAGACCGGTCGAAGAGCTCGTCAGCTGGAACGTCGGCTTCGACTGGCCCGGTGTGTCGGCGAGGACGTAATAACCGGGCTGGTTGGCGGCACCGGCCGCGGCCGGGTTCGAGCCGCCTTCGGCCGTCGGGTCCTGCGGGACGCTCCAGAACGCCTGCTGCGAATAGAACTCCTGCGGGTTGCTGACGTGGTAGCGCGACAGCAGCTCACGCTGGATCTTGAACAGGTCCTCCGGGTAGCGGAAGTGCGCCCGCAGGTCCGGCGAGATCTCGGAAGCTCGGCTTCACCAGCCCGGGGAAGACCTTCTCCCAGGCGTCGAGGACCGGTTCCTTGTCGTCGATCGAGTACAGGTTCACCGTGCCGTTGAACGCGTCGACGGTGGCCTTGACCGAGTTGCGGATGTAGTTGATCGAGCTGTTGGCCTGCCGCGCGACCCCGTTGAGCGAGTCGTTCGTGGCCGCGCCCAGCTGGACCTGCTGGGCGTACGGGAAGTTGTTGATCGTCGTGTAGCCGTCGATGATCCACTGGATCTTGCCGTCGACGACCGCCGGGTACGGGTCGCCGTCGAGGGTCAGCCACGGCGCGACCTTGCTGACGCGCTCACGCGGGTCGCGGTTGTACATGATCTTGGAGTTGTCGCCGATGGCGTCGGAGAACAGGATGTTCCGTTCGCCGTACTCGGCCGCGAAAGCGAGGCGGTTGAACCAGTTGTCGACCGAGACGCCGCCCGTGCCCTTGTAGGTGTAGCGGTCGGTCGCGGTGTCGTACTCGCCCGGCGCGTTGCCGGACGTGCCGCCCACGATGGCGTAGTCGGAGTCCGCGGCGGACAGCTCGCCGTAGTAGATGCGCGGTTCCTTGACCTCGATGCCCGGCTGGTTCGGGCCGGGCGAGCCGGCGCCGGTCGGGTTCTGGGTGTCGCTCGTGGTGGCGATCGGGTAGCCGCCGTCGGAGTTGGCGTCCTTGACCGCGCGGTCGATCGTGTTGGCGGGCGCGGCGACGAAACCGTTGCCGTGGGTGTAGACGAGGTGCTTGTTGATCCAGCTGGTCTGGTTGCCGGTCAGGCCCTCGGTCTTGATCTCCTTCGCCGCGACGATGTAGTCCTGCGTCACGCCGCCGACGGTGTAGCGGTCGATGTCCAGCTTCGCCGGGAAGCCGTAGAAGTTCTCCCGGCCGACGCGCTGGGTGAAGGTGTCGGAGAGGATGTTCGGGTCGAGCAGCCGGATGTTCGACATCGTCCCGGTGTCGGCCTTGAGCTGGGCGGGCGTCGCGGAGGACGCGCCCGTGTACGGCTGGTACTGGACGTCGGTGAGGCCGAACGCCTTGCGGGTGGCGTCCATGTTGCGCTGGATCGACGTCGCTTCCTTCTCGTTCGCGTTGGGCTTCACCGAGAACTGGTCGAGGATCGCCGGCCACGCGACGCCGACCAGGATGCTCGACAGGATCAGCAGCACGAGCGCGATCGCCGGCAGCTGCAGGTTGCGCAGGAAGGCACCGGCGAAGAACGCGACCGCGCAGATCACCGAAATGCACAGCAGGATCAGCTTCGCGGGCAGGACCGCGTTCAGGTCGGTGTAGGTCGCACCGATGAACAGGGGGGCGCCGCGGTCGGACAGCAGCAGGTTGTACCGGTCGAAGAAGTACTCGACCGCCTTCAGCAGCACGAAGAGCCCGACGGTGATGGCGAGCTGCGCGCGGGTCGGGCCGGCGAGCTGGCCGCCCTTGCCGGCCAGCCGGATGCCGCCGAAGACGTAGTGCGAGATCAGCGCGCCGAAGAAGGAGATGACGACCGTGATGAACAGCCAACCGAGGAGCCAGTTGTAGAACGGGAGGTCGAAGGCGTAGAAGCCGACGTCGTTGCCGAACTCGGGATCGGTCTGGCCGAACGAGGTGCCGTTCAGGAACAGCTGCACGACCTGCCAGTCGCCCTGGGCGGACAGGCCGGCGATGAGGCCGGTGAGCACCGGGATGCCGATGCCGAAGAGGCGGATCCGCGCCACGATCGCCGAGCGGTAGCGCGCCAGCGGGTCGTCGGCGCCGGAGATCGGCACGAACACCGGGCGCGTCCGGTAGGCGATCATCAGGCTGACCGCGAGCGCGCCGCCGACGAGCAGGCCGACGGCGAAGAACAGGATGATCCGGGTCACCACCTGGGTGGTGAACACTCCCCGCGCGCCGACTTCGCCGAACCACAGCCAGTCGACGTACGTGTCGAGGAGACGGGCCCCGAGCAGCAGCGCCAGCACGACGATCGCGGCGATGATGAGGAGGATCCGGCTCCGCCGGGACAGCTTCGGCAGGCTCACCGGGGGCCCAGTCGCCACGGCACACGCTCCTGTCTTCGTCAGCACTTGAGCAGGGGCGCGTGCGCCCCCTGATTCCCTAACTCTACGGATGCCGGGTGAAGTTCCCGGGACCCGCCCAAACCGGACGCGCGGCGACCGTTCGCCGCCCGACCTGACACGATGTGCGCATGGAACCGCAGCAGCAGGCCGGCGTGGCCGCTCTCGCGCGCGAGATCGAGGAGTTCATGGCCGCGGGCGGCTGGGACCAGCCGCCGCAGCTGTTCGCGCTGGTGCCGACCGCGGCCCTGCTGGACGAGCAGCCGGAGCTGGCGGGCCAGCTGGACCGGGCGAACCCGCTGACGCCGGTCGCGCAGGAAGCGCTGCCCGAAGGCGACCTCGCCGAGGCGCTGGCCCGGATCGCCTGGCCCGACCTGGTGATCGGCTGCGCGCTGGCCCAGGAGATCATCGTGCTCCCGCCGGGTTCGGAGTCGGAGCTGCCGGACGTCGCCGAGGCCGACGCGGACAGCCTGCGCCGCGCGGCCGCCGACCACCCGCAGCGGACGGAAGCCCGCCTGGTCGCCGCGGTGCTGCGTGACGGCGAAGGCGCGTGCGTGATGCGGCTGCGCGGGATGGGCACGGACGAAACGGTCGACGAGATCGTGGAAAGCCCCGACCTGGCGCCGAACCTCATCGAAGCGTTGAAGGCCACGCTGCTCCCCTAGCAGGACGCCGTCGGGCGGCCCGCTTTCAGGTTGTCCAGCTGAGTGAGCGCGTCGTCCAGTGTGGACACCTTGATGAGGTTGAGCCCGGCCGGCGCGGTCGTCTTGGCCTCGGCGCAGTTGTGCTCGGGCACCAGGAAGTCGGTGGCGCCTGCTTCGCGGGCGCCGACGACCTTGAACGAGATCCCGCCGATCGGGTCGACCTGGCCGGTCTCGGTGATCTCGCCGGTGCCGGCGATGTGCCGCCCGCCGGCCAGGTCGCCGGGCTGGAGCCGGTCGATGATCGCGAGGGTGAACATCAGCCCGGCCGACGGGCCGCCGACGTCCTGCAGCGAGATGTTGACGGTGAAGGGCGCGTCGGCGCGGTCGGCCGCGGTCAGGCCGATGAAGCCCTCCTTGCGGTCCGGGCGCGAAGCGAGCGTGAGCGGCACGGTCCGCTCCGGCTGGCCGTCGGACTGGAAGGTGATCTGCACGGTCTGGCCGGGCAGGGTGCCGGCGAGCGCGGCCCGCACGTCGGCGGCCTCGGCGATCTTCTTGCCGTTCACGGTGATCAGCCGGTCGCCGGGGGACAGCACGTGGTCGGCCGGGCTGCCGGAGACGATCTGCTTGGCCAGCACCTTGATCGGGTAGCCGAGCTTGCGCAGCGCGGCGACCTGCGCGTTCGTCTGCGAGTCCTGGAGCTGCTGGATGTTCTCCTGCTTGACCTGCTCGTTGGTCTCGCCGGGCTTGAAGTACTCCTCGCGCGGCGCGAGCGCGTACCGGCCGCTGGCCCAGAAGCCGAGGCCCTGGAAGAGGGTGACGCCGTCGTGCAGGGAGACGGTCGTCATCCGCAGCTCGCCGGTGGTCTGGAAGGTCTGGTGACCCGTGACCTGGATGACCGGGTTGCCGGCGGCGTCGCGACCCAGCGTGTCGTAGGTGGGGCCGGGGCTGATCGCCACGTACGGCACCGGCACGACCGAGCCGAGCACCACGAAGACGAGGAACAGCGAGCCGCTGACCACGAGCGTCCAGCCGCGGCGGGTCATCCGCCTGGCCTCCCCGGCGGACTCGGCCGCCGGGTCCGGGCTGCTCTTCGCGGGCGCGGTCTGCTCGGAGGACTTGGTCACGCATGACAGCGTACGGTGACCGTGTTCGCTTCTCGGTGAAGGCCACGCACATGGGTCCGGTTGACGCGCTCAGCGGTGTCCGACCCGCGTACGGTGGACACATGAGCAAACCCCCGTTCGGCTTCGGACCTTCCGATCCCGACAAACGAGGTGAGAACGACCCCTCGGAAGGCGGGCAGCAGTCCGGCGCCGAGGCCTTCAACCAGCTCGGGCAGATGCTGAGCCAGCTGGGCCAGATGCTCAGCCAGGCCGGCACCTCCAGCGGGCCGGTGAACTACGACCTCGCCAAGCAGATCGCCCTGCAGACGCTGGGCAGCGCCGGCAACACGGGCGAAAGCCGCCTCGGTTTCTCGGGCGGCGACGACGCGAACGCGGCGGTCCGCGACGCGGCCCACCTGGCGAAGCTTCGGCTCGACGCGGCGACGGTGTTCCCGGCCGGCGCGACGTCGACGGTCGCCTGGTCGCCGCGGACCTGGGTGGAGAAGACGCTCCCGACGTGGCAGCGGCTGTGCGACCCGGTGGCCCAGCAGATCTCCGGTGCCTGGATGCAGGCGCTGCCGGAGGAGGCCAAGCAGGCGGCGGGCCCGTTGCTGCAGATGATGGGCCAGATGGGCGGCATGGCGTTCGGCTCCCAGCTGGGCAACGCCCTGGCCCAGCTGGCATCGGAGATGCTGACGTCCACGGAGATCGGCTTGCCGCTGGCCCCGGCCGGCACCTCGGCCCTGCTCCCGGCGAACATCGAGAAGTTCGCGGAAGGCCTGGAGCTGCCGAACAGCGAGATCCTGGTGTTCCTGGCCGCCCGCGAGGCCGCCCACCAGCGGCTGTTCACGCATGTGCCGTGGCTGCGCCAGAGGCTGCTGGCAACGGTCGAGGAGTTCGCGCACGGCATCTCGGTGGACACGTCGGCGCTGGAGTCGTTGGCCGGCCGCATCGACCCGTCGAACCCGGCGAGCATCGAAGAGGCGATGTCCTCGGGGCTGTTGGAGCCCCAGACGACAGAGGAGCAGAAGGCGGCCCTGAACCGCCTGGAGACGCTGCTGGCGCTGGTGGAGGGCTGGGTCGACGTGGTGGTGGCGGAGGCGGTCGGAGATCGCCTCCCGGGAGCGGACGCGCTGCGCGAGACGCTGCGCCGCCGCCGGGCAACGGGCGGCCCGGCAGAGCAGACGTTCGCGACGTTGGTGGGCCTGGAGCTGCGCCCCCGCCGGATGCGAGCGGCGTCGTCGCTGTGGAAGCTGGTGGGAGACCGCCACGGAGCGGAGAAGCGCGACGGCCTGTGGTCCCACCCGGACCTGATGCCGACGGCGGAGGACCTGGACGAGCCGATCGACTTCGCGGACCGAGTGGGCGAAGCGGGTTCGATCGACGACCTGGACCCGATCGCGGAGCTGGAGCGCACGGAGCGAGCGGAGAAGGACGAGCGGTCGGGCAAGCCGGAAGGCGAGGACCCACCGTCCGAAGAGGGCGGCAAGTCGTCCTGAGCTGACGTTGGAAGGCCGGTGATCCGCAGCGCGGGTCACCGGCTTTCTGCTGTGAGGGGGCGCCTGGCCGGTCGCAACCGCTCGCGCCTGTCCTCGCGCAACCACTCGCGCCCGCCCCCGCCAGCCCAGATCCGCTACCCACCCGCGCCCGGCCCGCAAGCCCTCGCGCCGCCCCGGCCCGCAGCCCACCCGTGCCCGTCCCACAAGCCCAGCTCAGCCCGCGCGGACCCGCACCCACCAGGCCGATCTCCGCCCCATCAGCCAGCCCCACCTCCCCGCGCCCGGCCCGCAAGCCCAGCCCGCGCCCATCCAGCCACCCAAGCCACGCCAGCGACCCGCCCAACCCCGCCCGAAGGCAACCGGGGCAACCCGCGAACCCGCGAATCACCCCGGCCACCTCACCCGCTCAATCCTCGGTGGAGATCCCCCACCCGGCAGCGGCCGACAGCCCCTCGAGGTATCCCATGGCCCGCTCGGTCTTGGGATACCGCCGCACGAGCGCCCAGAAAGCCGCGTCGTGCCCGGGCTCGCGCAGGTGCGCCAGCTCGTGCACCAGCACGTAGTCGAGCACCCAAGGAGGCACCTTCCGCAGGTGTTCGCTGACCCGGATGGTCGCGTCGACCGGCGTGCAGGACGCCCACCGCGTGCGCATCGGCGCCACCCAGCGGACGCTCGCCGGCACCGCGGTGCCGCCCAGGTACTTCCCCGAAAGCAGCGCGCAGCGCGCCAGCAGGGCTTCGTCCGACGTCTTCGGGGACGCCGGCCGACGTGGTTCCGAGCGCTGCAGCTTGCGCTCCATCTCGGCGACCCAGTGTTTCTCCTCCGCCCTGGTCATCCGCGCCGGGATGAGCACGACGAGCGTGTCGTCGTTCCAGTACGCGGTGACCGTCCGGTGCCGACGCTGGCTGCGCCGCACTTCGACCTTGTGTCCGGGTGTGTCCGACGGGGGGTTCGTTTCCCCCCGGCCTCTCAGTGAGGACATCCGTGCTTCGACCACTCGACAACGGTAAGGCCAGGCACCGACAACTCCGAGCGCCTTGAGGTCACAAGCCCGAGTTGTCCACAGCCGGCTCCACTTGTGGACAACTCGGCCCGCCGGAGGCTTTGCCGGGCCGTCCCCGCCCTGCCGCCTGCCATCCTGCGAACATGATCCTCTCCACCGCGGACATGCCACCGGTCCTCCTGCCGGCCCATCCCGCCCTGCTCCCGGGCCTGACGGTGCTCGAACGCGGCTCGCGTGAAATCCAGATCGGGCTCGACCCGCGCCACGGCGTGATCGTCGAAGGGCTGCCGCCGGACCTCGTCACGCTGCTGCGCACGCTCGACGGGAGCATGCCCGTCGAGCGGATCCTGCTCGCGGAGAGCGAACACCGCGACCAGGTGCGGACGTTGTTGCGCCAGCTGACCGCGCTCGGCCTGGTCACCGACGCCGGGCCGGCCGACGGCCCCGGTCTCCGCGCCGAAACCGGCCTCTGGTCCCTGCGAGC
The DNA here is from genome assembly GCF_030264295.1 of Amycolatopsis nalaikhensis. Taxonomy (GTDB): domain Bacteria; phylum Actinomycetota; class Actinomycetes; order Mycobacteriales; family Pseudonocardiaceae; genus Amycolatopsis; species Amycolatopsis nalaikhensis. The sequence continues at coordinate 1,330,423 of NZ_CP127173.1, forward strand.
CCGCCACCACCAAGGGGCCATGACGCACCGGCGCCGTGCCACGGCGGTCACCGTGCACGGCGACGGCCGGATCGCGGTCGCGGTGGCCGTCCTGCTGGCCAACGCCGGGATCGGGCACGTCGAGCTGCGCGTGCCCGGCGCGGTGGCCGAGCACGACATCGGCTCGGGCTTCACCGATGCGGACCTCGGACGCCCCCGGAAGCAGGCGCTCGCCGACCTGCTCCGCCGGGTCGATCCGGGCGTCAAGGTCACCCGTCTGCACGACCGGTACCCGGACCTGGTGCTGCTCACCGACGCCGTCGTGCCCGCGCCGGAGATCGTCGCCGAGCTGATGGAGGACGGCGTCCCGCACATGCCGGTGCGCGTCCGCGACGGCACCGGCATCGTCGGGCCGCTGGTCATTCCGGGCCGCAGCTCGTGCCTGCGCTGCGCCGACCTGCACCGGACGGACCTCGACCCGTGCTGGCCCCGCGTCGCCGGCCAGCTCGCCGGCCGGCACCAGCGCCCCGACCTCGGCGCGGTCCAGTCGAGCGCGGCGCTGGCGGTCGCCCAGGCCATGCGGCTGCTCACCCCGGCCGGACCGGCGCCGCCGGCGTGGAACGCGACGCTCGAGATCGACGCCTTCGACGGCCGCACTCGCCACCGCGGCTGGCCCCCGCACCCGCGGTGCGGTTGCGGCGCGCGAGCCGTACCGCAGGAGACGTAGGCCACTCCGACGTCGCGAGCAGGCTGCGCGCCGCCGAGGTCGCAAGGCAGAATCGCCGGTGTGACCGACTTCCGCGACCCAGCCGATCGTGACACCGCGATGCCGCGCAAGGGTGCCGCCCGTACCGCCAAGCTCGCCAGTCTCCCCCTCGGGATCGCCGGGCGGGCGGTCGGCGGCTGGGGCAAGCGGCTGGCCGGCCAGAGCGCGGAGCAGGTCAGCGCGACGCTCTCGGCCAAGGCCGCCGAGCAGCTGTTCGAGGTGCTCGGCACGCTCAAGGGCGGGGCGATGAAGTTCGGCCAGGCCCTGAGCGTGTTCGAGGCGGCGGTGCCGGACGACATGGCGAAGCCGTACCGGGAGGCGCTGACGAAGCTGCAGGCCGCGGCGCCGCCGATGTCGGTCCGGCAGACCCACCGCGTGCTCGCCGAGCAGCTGGGCCGCACCTGGACCAGCCGGTTCACGTCGTTCGACGACGAGCCGGCGGCGGCCGCGAGCATCGGCCAGGTGCACCGCGCGGTCTGGCACGACGGCCGCGAGGTCGCGGTCAAGGTGCAGTACCCGGGCGCCGACGAGGCGTTGCGCAGCGACCTGCGGCAGCTGCAGCGGTTCAGCAGGCTGTTCCAGGCGTTCGTGCCCGGCACCGAGGTCAAGCCGCTGCTGGCCGAGCTCGCCGAGCGGATGAACGAGGAGCTGGACTACCAGGCTGAAGCCCAGCACCAGCGCGCCTTCGCGAAGGCGTTCGACGGCGACCCCGGCATCCTGGTGCCGCGGGTGGTCGCCAGCGCGCCGAAGGTCGTCGTGACGGAGTGGGCGAACGGCACGCCGCTGTCGAAGGTGATCGCGGACGGCGACCGCGAGACCCGGAACCTGGCGGGCCGGCTGCTGGCGGAGTTCCACTACTCCTCCCCCGAGCGCGTCCACCTGCTGCATTCGGACCCGCACCCGGGCAATTTCATGATCACGGCGGACGACAGGCTGTGCGTCATCGACTTCGGCGGGGTCGCGCGCCTGCCCGACGGCATCCCCCGCCACCTGGGCGAGATGACGCGGCTGGCCCTCGACGGCCAGTCCACCGAGCTGATGCGCCTGCTGCGGGAGAACCGGTTCATCCGGCCGGACAGCGACCTGACGGCGGACGAGGTGCTGGCGTACCTGGCGCCGTTCACCGAGCCGCTGGCCGAGCCGACGTTCCACTTCACGCGCCGGTGGATGCAGAAGCAGGCGGGACGGGTGGGCGACAGCCGCGGCAACGACTTCCGCGTCGGCCGTTCGCTCAACCTGCCGCCCGAGTACCTGATGATCCACCGGGTCACGGCGGGTTCGACGGGCATCCTCTGCCAGCTCGACGCGGAGATCCCCGCCCGCGGGATCGTCGAGCGCTGGCAGCCCGGGTTCGCCGCCTGAGTTGTCCACAGGGCACGCCTCGAACGGGTGGTTCCGGGCGAGTTGTCCACAGGCGCGGGGAACGGGGTTCCACCCGGTTGGCCGAGCCTCCATGCTCGATGCATGACTGCTACTCACTGCGTTGACCCACTGGCCCTCAGTAACCCCGGCACGTGCGAGGTGATGAACCTCGAACAGTTACGCCGCGCCGGAGTATCCGATCGAAGAACCCGGCGGCTCTGCGGCCCGGGAGGGCCGTGGCGCCGCCTGCACCCCGGTGTCGTCCTGCTGCGCAACACCGCGCCGACGCGGCAGCAGCTGCTGCACGCCGCGCTGGTGCGGTACGGGCCGAGGGCGGTGATCACCGGCGCGGACGCATTGCGCGCCCACGGCGTGAAGTGCCCGGAGGCGGGCGACATCCAGCTGCTGGTGCCGGAGTACTGCCGGATCGTGCCGTACGAGGGCGTCCGCGCGGCGCGCACGGCCCGCGTGCCGGAGCCGGTGGTGGTCGACGGGCTACCGTTCGCCCCGCCGGCGAGGGCGACGCTCGACCTGGTGCGTGCCGAGCCCGACCCGGCGCGCATCCGTCACTTCCTGACGCTGTCGCTCTACTGGGGTCTGTGCGACCGGCAGGAGCTGCTGGCGGAGCTGGAGACGGGTGCCCAACGCGGCTCGGCGGCGGTCCGGAAGGTCCTCCGCGAGCTGGACGAGGGCCCGATCCAGGCCCACGGCCTGGCGGCGAAGGTCCTGGACACGGCTCGGCTCCCGCCGCCAGCGTGGGACGTGACGATCTGCGACCGCCGAGGCCGCCGCATCGGCGAGGCGGACGCGTGGTGGGACGAGATCGGCCTGGCGTGGCAGTACCGGTGCGCCCCGCCCACGGCGGGCTTCTCGCACCTGGCCCTGGCGGCGACGGGCATAGTCCTGGTGCGCTGCACGGTCCCCCAGCTGCGCCAGGTACCGAACGAGGTGGCCCGAGAGCTGGCATCGGCATTCGGGGACGCATCCCGAACACCCCGCCCCAGGGTGCGAACGGTCCCGATGACCCAACCAGGCGACGCGGCATGAGCCACCACAACGCGGACAGCACCAAAGCCCGGGTCGGTCACCAGTACTCGTCGGGCAGCTTCCCTTCGATGTCCCGCACGTGCTGCCGCGCGCAGTCCGGGCAGAGCCACCGGAGGGCGCCCCGCTCGCGGGTGGAGACCCAGGCGAGCGCGGTGGCCGGGTCATCGTCGGCGCTGCGGGCGCGCCCACAGCGCGTGCACACAACGGGCTCCGGCGCGCTCACGGCAACCGTCCACAGTGGATCGCCTTGGCGCCGAAGAGGAAGAGGTCGTCCCGCTTCCCGAGGAAGTGCGGGCCATCAGGATCGATCAGCGCGGCAACGGCATCCCGATCATCGGCGTCGAGCAGGTCCCCAGCCGACTCGGCGAGCCACCCGATGCGGTGCACGACGTATTCGCGAAGGAGGTCGGAGCCAGGCATGGGGTGATCGATGAGCGCACCGAAGGACTCGACGTCGGCGAGCCCGGCTTCACGCAGAGCGCGCGGCCAGCCATAGGGCATGGAGACACTGCCGGGAAGCCCGGCCCGCATCCCTTCAAACCAGACGGCCCGCGCGCCGAGCAACCGCTGTTCCAGCCCAGGCCGCCCGACGCCGAGTTCCCAGGGGAGGCATCGCATGTCAAGCCCACCCTCACCGATGGCGAGCACCCCGCCGGGCTTGAGCAACCCGGCGAGGGTGCGCAGGGCGGCCTGCTGATCACCGACGTGGTGCACAACGCCGGAGGCCCAAACAAGATCAGCGGCGGCAACCCGAGAACCCAACGCGGGATCGGCGAGGTCCCCGGCTTGCGCGACAACATCAACCCGTTCACCGGCGGCCGCGGAGACAACCCGCCGAGCCTCCTCGAGCAGGGCGGGCGTGGCATCGACAAGAGCGACGGTGCCCCCGGCGCCACGGGCAAGCTCGCGCGCGAAGAGCACGCTCATGCCCCCGGCCCCACACCCGACATCAACAAGGGTCGGCCGTTCCGGAACCATCGAAACCAGCCGCCGCGCGACGGGCGCGAGGGCTTCGGCGTCGAGGGCATCGGCCATGCGCAGCTGGGCCAGGCGGTCCGCCCAGTCGATGTGATCGTGGGTGTGTACGGACATCACCCCATTCAACACCAGCGAGGCCCCGGCCCAACCGCACCGAGCGGGCCGACAAGAAGGAGGCCACGAAAGGGGCGCCGCCCGCAAGCGGCACCACGCTAGCCAGTCCCGCGACGACCCGGCCGCACGACCGCCCGGCGACCCGGCGACCCGGCGACCCGGCGACCCGGCGACCCGGCGACCCGGCGACCCGGCGACCCGGCGACCCGGCGACCCGGCGACCCGGCGACCCGGCGACCCGGCGACCCGGCGACCCGGCGACCCGGCGACCCGGCGACCCGGCGACCCGGCGACCCGGCGACCCGGCGACCCGGCGACCCGGCGACCCGGCGACCCGGCGACCCGGCGACCCGGCGACCCGGCGACCCGGCGACCCGGCGACCCGGCGACCCGGCGACCCGGCGACCCGGCGACCCGGCGACCCGGCGACCCGGCGACCCGGCGACCCGGCGACCCGGCGACCCGGCGACCCGGCGACCCGGCGACCGAAGCATGCCCTCACCGCACCGCCGCCGCACAAGCTGCCGCCGTCCCGCCCGAGCCGCCGCCCCGCACGACTTGCCGCTCCACGTGGGCGCGCCGCAACCACCGCGGCAAGCAGCAGCCGCGCCGAGCAACCGTGAAGCCGACCCGGTCCCAACCGCCGCGACACCGGCGGCCCACCCACAAACGCGCGCGAGGGCCCCCGCCGCCCGGAGGCGGCGGGGGCCCTCGCTCAGTTCTGGTCCTGGTACCGCTCCGCTCGGCGAGCCGCCCAGCGGGCTACTCGCGTCCAGCGGCGTACCGCTCGTGCGCTACCTCGGGCCCGCTGGGCGCGGACCCCCTCTTCCAGATCCCGTATTCGGGCCCTCGACAGTTCTTCGTAAAGCAACATCTCGCTGATCTCCTCGATCTCGGTCTTCGTCAACTGCAGCTGCTCGTCGATGCGAGCTTCGTAATCCCTGGTCGTGACCGGTTCGACGCTCATGCGGCGGCGCTCCGGTGATCGCCGCTCTTGGCAGCGGCGGGCTCGACGGTCGCGTTCTTGCGCGGACGGCCACGGGGCCGCTTGCGCGCGATCACCACGCCGCGCTCGAAGATCTCGCCGCCCCAGACGCCCCACGGCTCGCGACGGGCCAGGGCACCGGCCAGGCACGCCTCGCGCACCGGGCAGTCCGCGCACTGGGCCTTGGCGCGCTCGAGCTCGGCCGGGGACTCCGCGAACCACAGGTCCGCGTCGCCCGAACGGCAGGGCAGCGCCGCGTCGGGCACGGCGATCGGGTCGAGCAGGTCGGCGAATATTGCCTCACCCGAGGTGTAGGCGATGGCCGAAGACATGGCAGTTCCTCCTTGTGTCGTACGGGTTTTCGGTTGGGAGATGGAGCTGGGCAACGCTGGTCCTCTTGGGTTGTGCAGCCAAAAACACGAAGGCCGCGGATCCGGGTTTTCCGGTTCCGCGGCCTTCGTGAGCCTCGTGTCCTGACTAGGTCAGGAACTTCGCTCCCGTATCGACAACGGAACACGGAACTGCTTGATGGTCGGCAGATCGGCCTGCGGGTACGCGGCGAGAACGCCCTGCGTCCCGAAGACGACGACACCGGTGGCCCAACGCCGCTCGACGCGACGCATGCCACGGATCTCGTGCGCGCTCACGGACACACCAGTGCCCGGGCGCTGAGCAGCCGCAACTTCCGCGGCGCAGGACAGACGGGTGCCCGGGTTCGTGAGCGTCATGTTGATGGTCATTTCACCGGCACCTCCTCATCTGTACTCTGCACACACGGCCGCCGAGCGGCGCTGTCACGTGGATCCCCAGCCGAGCCCTTCGGGCTCGGTACTGGCAGGTTATTGCCCCCCACCACACGGGGGCAACTCAATTAACCGGAAAATCCTCGAAGTTGCGAAGATCGCCCCTGAGCAGCGGGTTCGCCGCGTGGATCATGCCCCGCGCGCGGCCGACACCGCATCGGCGCGGTCACCCGGCCCGAGCGACGCAGGTCCACGGCCGGGCGGACACGAGCCCCGCGGCGACCCTCGAAACGGTCGCGGCACTTCAGTCCGCCCGAAAGGGCAGCGCGGCACGCCCCGGACGGCGCCGACGGGCGGGCCCGGCCAATGCGAGCAGCTCGGGCACGGCGGACTGCCCACGAGCGGCTCGATCGCAACCGACCCGGCCGCGAGCGGCGCCGCACAACCAGCGCGCCCACCTCAACCTCAGGCGCTCGCGGAAGCCCGCACCACCTTGAGGATCTCCGCACCGAACCGCTCCAACTTCGTGGCGCCGATCCCCGAGATCGACACCAGCGCCGCTTCATCAGCCGGGCGTTGCTCGGCGATCGCCATCAGCGTCGCGTCCGTGAACACCACGAACGCCGGCACCTTCAGCTCCCTCGCCCGGTCGGCGCGCCACGACTTCAGCCGCTCCAGCAGGTCCTCGTCCACCGTCGACGGGCAGCGCCCGCAGCGGCCCAGCTTCACCTCGAGCGTCTCCAGCAGCGGTCCGCCGCACACTCGGCAGCGCGTCTTGATCGGCGCCGACGGCTTCTGCTGCGACCGAGCCACCCGGGCCGCCGGGTGGTCCTCCGGGATCAGGCCGTACAAAAACCTGCTGCGGCGGCGGTTTCGCCGTCCCCCCGGCGTTCGGGCCAGTGCCCACGACAACCACAGGTGCTCGCGGGCCCGCGTCACGCCCACGTAGAACAGGCGCCGCTCCTCTTCGATCGCCGCTTCGTCGTCGCCCGCGTGGAGGATCGGCATCGTTCCCTCCGCCAGGCCGACCAGGAACACCGCGTCCCACTCCAGGCCCTTCGCCGCGTGCAGCGATGCCAGCGTCACGCCCTCCACCGTCGGCGGGTGCTGGGCCGCCGCGCGCTGGTCCAGCTCGGCGCAGAAACGCGGCAGGTCGGCGTCGGAAACCGTCGCGGCGAGCTCCTCGGCCAGTTCGACGATCGCCAGCAGCGCGTCCCACCGCTCCTTCGCCGCGCCGCCCGCCGGCGGGGACTCCGTCAGGCCCACCCGCGCCAGCACCGAGCGGACCGTCGTCACCAGGTCGGAACTGACGTCGCCGCTCGCCGTGCGCAGGGCCGACATCGCCTGCCGGACCTCCGTCCGGTTGAAGAACCGCTCGCCGCCGCGGACCAGGTACGGGATGCCCGCCTCCGCCAGCGCCGACTCGTACGCCTCCGACTGGGCGTTCACGCGATACAAGATCGCGATCTCGCTCGCCGCGACGCCGCCGTCGAGCAGCTCGCGGACCCGCCGCGCGACCGCCTCGGCCTCGACCGCCTCGTCGTCGAACTCGGCGAACCGCGGCTCCGGCCCCGACGGACGCTGGCCGATCAGCTTCAGCCGCGACCCCGCCGGCCGTCCCCGCGCCGCGCCGATCACGCGGTTCGCCAGCGAAACGACCTCCGGTGTCGACCGATAGTCGCGCTCAAGCCGGACGACCGTCGCGTCCGGGTAGCGGCGGGTGAACTCCAGCAGCGGCCGCGGCGACGCGCCGCCGAACGAATAGATCGTCTGGTTGGCGTCGCCGACCACCGTCAGGTCGTCGCGGCCGCCGAGCCACGCGTCGAGCAGGCGCTGCTGCAGCGGCGTCACGTCCTGGTACTCGTCGACGACGAAGCAGCGGTAGCGGTCGCGGAACTCCTCCGCGACGACGCCGTGCTCCTCGAGCACCGCCGTGGTGTGCAGCAGGAGGTCGTCGAAGTCGAGGACCTGCGCGGCGTTCTTCAGTTCTTCGTACGTGCGGTAAACCTCGGCCACCTGCGCCGCCGGCGCCGGGATGTCGCGCTGGGCGCGCGCCGTCACGGCCGGGTAGTCGTCCGGGCTGATCAGGGACGCCTTCGCCCACTCGATCTCGCTCGCCAGGTCGCGCAGCACCTCGACCTCGGTGCCCAGCCGCGCCCGGTTCGCCGCCTGGCCGACGAAGCGCAGCTTGTTCTCCAGCAGCTCCCACGGCCGGTCGCCGACCACGCGCGGCCAGAAGTACCGCAGCTGGCGGCGGGCGGCGGCGTGGAACGTCAACGCCTGCGCCGCCTCGACGCCGAGGCCGCGCAGCCGGGTCCGCATCTCCCCCGCGGCGCGCGTCGTGAACGTGACGGCGAGAACCTGACCAGCGGAAACGTGCCCGGACCGGACGAGGTGGGCGATCCGGTGGGTGATCGTGCGGGTCTTGCCCGTGCCGGCGCCGGCGAGCACGCAGACCGGCCCCCGCGGGGCACTGGCGGCGGCGCGCTGCTCGGGGTCGAGACCATCGAGCAGTCGGTTCAGGCTCCTGGGGGAAAGTACGCCGGTCACGTCCCGCATCCTCGCAGAGGGGGACGGGGAATCGGGGCAGGGGCACGCGGCCGTATCCTGGTCATATGGCGGGACAGCAGGACAAGGAAGCGGCCAAGCAGGCCAAGAAGGAGAAGCGCGCGGCGAGCAAGGCCCGCCGTGGCCAGCTCTTCGAGGCCTTCAAGATGCAGCGCAAGGAAGACCCCTGGCTCATCCCGTGGATGGTCGGCGCGATCGTCGTCGTCGCCGGCGTGGCGTTCGGGATCGGCTTCTTCTTCGACGCGCAGTGGGTGCTGCTGCCGCTGGGCCTGATCCTCGGCGCCCTGCTGGCCATGATCATCTTCGGCCGCCGCGTGCAGAAGACGGTCTACTCGAAGGCCGACGGCCAGCCCGGCGCCGCGGCGTGGGCGCTGGAGAACCTGCGCGGCCGCTGGAAGGTGACGCCGACCGTCGCGGCGACCACGCAGCTCGACGCCGTGCACCGCGTGCTCGGCGGCCCCGGCGTGGTGCTCGTCGCCGAGGGCGCGCCGCACCGCGTCAAGACGCTGCTCGCCCAGGAGAAGAAGCGCGTCTCCCGCCTGATCGGCGACACCCCGATCTACGACGTGACGATCGGCCACGAAGAGGGCCAGATCCCGCTGAAGAAGCTGCAGGGCTTCCTGATGAAGCTGCCGCGCAACCTCAAGCCGGCCCAGGTCGACGCGCTCGAGGCGAAGCTCGCCGCGCTCGGCAACCGCGGCGCGGCGCTCCCGAAGGGCCCGATGCCCGCCGGCGCGAAGATGCGCAACGTCCAGCGCACGATCCGCCGCCGCTGACTCGCACACGACGAAGGCCCCCGTCCGATCCGGACGGGGGCCTTCGTCGTGGTCAGCGCATCCGGATGACGACGGTGCCGGTCAGCCGGTCGAGCCAGCTGCGGCCGTCGGCGTTGCGGACCGCCGCCGGGATGATCACGAACGTCAGCACCGCCCGCACCAGCGCGCGCAGCGGCCCGACCAGCGCGGCGCCGTCGAGGCGGGCGACGCGGATGCCGACGACACCCATCCCGGGCGTGAAGCCGAAGAAGCCGGCCGACACGACGGAGATGATCGCCCACACGCCGCCGGACCAGAGGTTGAAGTTCTGCATCGCGACCGGGTCCTGCAGGTTCGGGTGCAGGAAGATGGCCGTGACCAGCGCCGCGATGACGAGGTCGACGACCAGTCCGAGCAGCCGGGCCCCGCCGCTCGCCGCCGAGCCGACGCCCGATTCGGGCAAACCGAGCTTTTCGCCCGGCCAGCGCGCGCCCTGCTGATCAGTACCCTGACCACCGTCGCCGGTGCCCGGGAGCCATTCACCGGTCCATCTCGCCACCCATCCAGGGTATGCCGGTGGCGCGGACCACATTCGCCCTGGTCGGATAGCCGGTATCCACCCACCCGTTAACACCCGCGAAACATACGGGTGACGGTCGGGCAACACCGCGCTTTTAGCGTGAGCCGAAGAGAGCACTGCCGTACGAGCTCGAATACGAAGGAGTCACCGAGGGTGCCCACTACTCCAGACGACATCCAGCGCCTCATCGCCGACGAGGACGTCGAAGTTGTCGACGTCCAGTTCTGCGACCTGCCCGGCGTGATGCAGCACTTCACGGTCCCCGCGAAGGCCTTTACCGAAGAAGCCTTCGAAGAGGGTCTCGCGTTCGACGGCTCCTCGGTGCGCGGCTTCCAGTCCATCCACGAGTCCGACATGCTGCTCCTGCCGGACGCGGCGACCGCGCGTATCGACCCGTTCCGCAAGGCGAAGACGCTCGCGCTGAACTTCTTCGTCCACGACCCGTTCACACGCGAGGCGTACAGCCGTGACCCGCGCAACATCGCGCGCAAGGCCGAGCAGTACATCTCCGAGTACGGCGTCGCCGACAACGTGTACTTCGGCCCCGAAGCCGAGTTCTACATCTTCGACTCGGTCCGCTTCGACTCCGCCGAGCACGCCTCGTTCCACGAGATCGACTCGATCGAGGGCTGGTGGAACACCGGCGCCGACGAGGTCGGCGGCAACCAGGGCTACAAGACGAAGTTCAAGGGCGGCTACTTCCCGGTCCCGCCGGTCGACCACTTCGCCGACCTGCGCGACGAGATCGTCCGCAACCTGACCAACACCGGTTTCGAGATCGAGCGCGCGCACCACGAGGTGGGCACCGCCGGCCAGACCGAGATCAACTACAAGTTCAACACGCTGCTGCACGCGGCGGACGACTTGCAGCTGTTCAAGTACATCGTGAAGAACACGGTGTTCGCCGCGGGCAAGACCGCGACGTTCATGCCGAAGCCGCTCGCGGGCGACAACGGCTCGGGCATGCACTGCCACCAGTCGCTGTGGAAGGACGGCCAGCCGCTGTTCCACGACGAGTCGGGCTACGCCGGCCTGTCGGACACCGCGCGCCACTACATCGGCGGCCTGCTCAAGCACGCCCCGAGCCTGCTGGCCTTCACGAACCCGACGGTGAACTCCTACCACCGCCTGGTGCCGGGCTTCGAGGCGCCGGTTTCGCTGGTCTACTCGCAGCGCAACCGCTCGGCTTGCGTCCGCATCCCGATCACGGGCAACAACCCGAAGGCCAAGCGCGCCGAGTTCCGCTGCCCGGACTCGTCGGGCAACCCGTACCTGGCGTTCTCGGCCATGATGATGGCCGGTCTCGACGGCATCAAGAACAAGATCGAGCCGCCGGACCCCATCGACAAGGACCTCTACGAGCTCCGCCGGAGGAGGCCAAGAACGTCCAGACGGTCCCGGCCGACCTGGGCACGGTGCTCGACACGCTCGAGGCCGACCACGACTATCTGCTCGAGGGTGGCGTGTTCACGCCGGACGTGATCGAGACGTGGATCTCGTACAAGCGCGAGAACGAGATCGACCCGCTGCGGCTGCGCCCGCACCCGTACGAGTTCGCCCTGTACTACGACGTGTGATCCGGTAGTACGGCCCTGGACACGCCGGCGGCGAGGAGCGAAAAGCCCTCGCCGCCGGCGTTTCTCGTCTCTACTCCGCCGTCGACAGCAGCTTCATGTCCGCGCCCGCCGCTTCGAAGCGGCCGCGCGGGTCCGCCACCAGCTTGCGGAGCTCCAGGTCCATCAGCCCCATCGTGCAGGTGATCTCCGCGGCCAGCGTGCCGTCGAGCTTGTAGATGTTCGAATCCATCTTGAACGTCTTGCCGCTGCCGAACTTGACGTCGCACGTCACGTCGACTTCGTCGCCCGCGCGCAGCTCGCGGCGGAACACCACGTTCGTCTCCAGCAGCACCGACGCGACGTTGCCCATGTCCTTCAGCGCGCCCGCCCGTTCCAGCAGCTCCAGCCTCGAAACCTCGCCGTACGAGTGGTACACGGCGTGGTTGAGGTGGCCCAGGGTGTCCAACTCGTAGTGCCGGACCTTGATCCGGGTCCGGAACGGCTCGCGCTCAGTCACGCTCCCCACTGTAAGCGACCGCTCAGGCCTCGTAGAACAGGTGCTCCACCACGGTGTGCGCCCGGCGCGTGATCCGCCGGTAGGTGTCGAGGAACTCGCCGGGGTCGTCCTCCGCCGACTGGCCCAGCACCCGCGCCACCGCCGCCAGGTCGCGGCCCGAGCCCGGGACCTCGTCCACCGCCTTGCCGCGGACCAGCATGCCCGCGTTGCGGACGCGGGTCGCCAGCAACCACGCCTCCGCCAGCGAGTCCGCCTCCGACTGCTCGGCCAGGCCCGCCTCCGGCAGCACCGCCAGCGCGTCCAGCGTGGACGTCGTGCGCAGGCCCGGGACCGAACACGCGTGCTGCAGCTGCAGCAGCTGGACCGTCCACTCGACGTCGGCGAGGCCGCCTCGCCCCAGCTTCGTGTGGCGCGTCGGGTCGGCGCCGCGCGGCATCCGCTCCGTCTCCACCCTCGCCTTGATGCGGCGGATCTCGCGCGCCTTCGTCGCGTCCAGCCCGCCCTCCGGGTAGCGGATCGGGTCGATCATCGCGATGAACCGCTCGCCCAGCTCGTCGTCGCCCGCGACGAACCGGGCCCGCAACAACGCTTGTGCCTCCCACACCTCGCCCCAGCGGGCGTAGTACGCGCGGTATGACTCCAGCGTGCGCACCAGCGGCCCGCTCCGGCCCTCCGGCCGCAGGTCCGCGTCGACCAGCAGGGCCGGGTCCGAGCTCGGCGCGCCCAGCATCTTCCGGACCGTCTCCGCTACCGACGAGGCGAACTTCACCGCGTCCGCGTCCGAGACGCCTTCGGACGGCTCGCACACGAAGAGCACGTCGGCGTCGGAGCCGTAGCCCAGCTCGGCACCGCCCAGGCGGCCCATCCCGATGACGGCGATGCGGGCGGGCGTGCGTCCCAGCTCCGCCTGGCGCTGGCGGAACGCCGCCGCCAGCGCGCCCTGCAACACCGCCACCCAGACACTCGACAGCGCTTCGCAGACCGCGGGCACGTCCAGCAACCCGAGCAGATCCGCGCACGCCACGCGCAGCAGTTCGTGCCGACGCAGTGAGCGCGCTGCCGCCACCGCCGCGTTCAGCCCGGGCTGACGTCGGACGGCGGCCCGCAGCGACGTCGCCACCTCGGCCGGGGTGCGGCCCAGCAAGCGGGCCGGGTCGCCGAGCAGGCGCAGCACCTCCGGCGCGCGGACCAGCAGGTCCGGCACCAGGTGGGACGTGCCCAGCAGGACCGCGAGGTTCTCCACCACCGTGCCCTCGTCCCGCAGCACCCGCAGGTACCACGGCGTGTCCTCGAGCGCCTCGGACACCTTCCGGTACGACAGCAGGCCGCCGTCGGGGTCGGGGGTGTCGGCCAGGAGGTCGAGCAGCACCGGCAGCAGCGCCTGCTGGATCGCCGCGCGCCGCGAGACGCCCGCTGTGAGGGCCTTGATGTGCTGGAGTGCGCCGTCGGGCGCCGTGTACCCGAGTGCCGCCAGACGGCTCGCGGCCTGTTTCGTGGTCAGGCGCAGCGCTTCCGTCGGCACGTTCGCGACCGACTGCAGCAGCGGCCGGTAGAAGATCTTCTCGTGCAGCCGCCGGATGCCCTTGGCGTGCTTGCGGAACTCCGCCAGCAGCGCCTCGCCCTGGCTCCTGCCGCCGGTCGCCTTGATGCCGCTCGCGCGGGCGAGGATCCGCAGCTCGTCCGTGTCCGACGTCGCCGGGAACAGGTGCGTCCGGCGCAGCCGCCGCAGCTGCAGCCGGTGCTCCAGCATCCGCAGGAACTCATACGACGCGCCCAGCTCGGCGGCGTCCTGGCGGCCCACGTAACCGCCTTCGCCGAGCGCCGCGAGCGCGTCCATCGTGGACGGCGACCGCAGGTCCGCGTCCACCCGGCCGTGGACGAGCTGCAGCAGCTGCACCGCGAACTCGACGTCGCGCAGCCCGCCGCGGCCCAGCTTCAGCTCGCGCTCGGCGTGCTCGGACGGCACGTGCCCCTCGACGCGCCGGCGCATCTGCTGCACCTCGTCGACGAAGTTGTCCCGGTCGGCCGCCGACCACACCATCGGCGCCACCATCTCGGCGTACTGGCGGCCCAGCTCGGCGTCGCCCGCCACCGGGCGTGCCTTCAGCAGCGCCTGGAACTCCCAGGTCTTGGCCCACTTCTGGTAGTAGCCGCGGTGGCTGTCCAGCGTGCGGACCAGCGCGCCGGCCTTGCCTTCCGGGCGCAGCGCGGCGTCGACCTCGAAGCACGCCCGGCCGACCACCCGCATCGCCGTGCTCGCCAAGCGCGTCGCGACACCGAGGTCGTCCGCGCCGACGAAGATGACGTCGACGTCGCTGACGTAGTTGAGCTCGCGGCCCCCGCACTTGCCCATGGCGATGATCGCGAGCGTGCCCTCGGCTTCGGCGCCGACCTCGGCCTCGGCGACCACCAGCCCGGCCGCCAGCGCGGCCTCGGCCAGCTCGGTCAGCTGCGCCGCGACCTCGGCGTAGTGCGGCTGCTCCAGCCCGGCTTCGACGACGTGCCCCAGGTCCGCCGCGGCGATGCCGAGCAACTGCGCGCGGTAGGCGACCTTGAGGGCCTGCTCCGCTTCGAGGCCGGTGAGCACCGAGCCGTCGTCACGCAGGAGCGCCGTGCGCAGCGCTTCGCGGTAGCGCGCGGGATCGGTGCTGTCCTTCTCGGCGAGCATCCGCCACTGCGCCGGGTTCGCACCGAGGAAGTCGGCCAGGGCGCTCGACGTCCCCAGCACGCTGAGGAAGCGGCCGCGGAAGGTCCGGTTGGCGAGCAGCTGCTCCGCGAGCGGCGCCCACTCGGCGGCGTTCGCTTCGCGGATCCGGTCGATCCCGCGCAGGGCGAGGTCGGGGTCGGCGGTGCGGGACAACGCCGCGAGCACGTCGGCCGCCGCGGCGACCGGGCCGGTGTCGTCCCACCAGCCGGCCGCGCGAAGCTGCCCCTCGGCACGGGCGTCCGTGAAGCCGTACCTCGCCGCGGAAGCGGTCGTTCGCGCTCGGTCTGCCATCACGAACCACCGTATCCCGGCGGCTCGGCTCAGGCGGCGAGCCTGCCCGGTTCGACCTCGGCCGGGGTCGGCTCCGGCACGTGGAAGCTGTGCGCGGTGACGGGATTGCGCCGCGAAAGGAAGTAGATCCCGACTCCGACGCCGAGCCCGACGACACCGACGGCGATGGTGCCCGCGGTTCCGAGCGAGGCGACCTTGCCGGAGACCGCGCCGACGATCGCGGCGGCGGGCAGGGTGAACAGCCACGCCAGCACCATCCGGCCCGCCATCCGCCAGCGGACCGGCGCGTCCCGGCGGCCGACGCCGGAGCCGACGATCCCGCCGGAGCAGACGTGCGTCGTCGACAGCGGGAAGCCCAGCCGCGACGAAACCAGGATGACCAGCGCCGAGCTCGTCTGGGCCGCGAAGCCCTGCGGGCCCTCGATGTCGGTCAGGCCCTTGCCGAGGGTGTGCGTGATCCGCCAGCCGCCGAGGTAGGTGCCCAGCGCGAGCGCGCACGCGGCGCTGATGATCACCCAGACGGGCGGGGCCGCGCCCGACGGCAGGCTGCCGGCGCTGACGAGCGTGAGCGTGATGACGCCCATCGTCTTCTGCGCGTCGTTGGTGCCGTGCGCGAGCGAGACGAGCGACGCCGAGACGATCTGGCCGACCTTGAACCCGCGCGTGGCCGGACGGCCCCGCACCAGGAAGCGGTAGACCAGGTAGGTCGCGACCATCGCGACCACCCCGGCGATCACCGGGCTGGCCGCCGCCGGGACCAGGACCTTCTCGACGATCTTTCCGAAGTGGACCGAATCGGACCCCGCCGAAACCCAGGTGGCGCCGATCAGGCCGCCGAAGAGGGCGTGCGACGGCTCGACGGCAAGCCGACGAACCACGTCACCAAGTTCCAGACGATCGCGCCGATCAGCCCGCCGAACACGATCGACGGGCCGATCTTCGTGTCGTCCACCAAGCCGCTGGAGATCGTCTTGGCGACCTCCACCGACAGGAACGCGCCGACCAGGTTCAACACCGCGGAGATGGCGACGGCCACCCGCGGCCGCAACGCGCCCGTGGCGATCGACGTCGCCATCGAGTTCGCGGTGTCGTGGAACCCGTTCGTGAAATCGAATACCAAGGCCGTGACGACGACGATCACGACCAGCAACGAGGGCTCCACCCCGACCTCCGCACCCTTGTGGGGACTCCTCCCGCAAGGTACCTGACGGGTGACGGGGGCGGTTAACAGGCCGTTTTCAGTTGTGACGCTTTCCGTTAAGCGAGCGGCAAAGTCCGTTGACTGTCGGCGGCCGGCTCGAGCTCACCGGCGGCCAACCGGACGAACCGCCGCGCGAACGGACGCCAGGTCTCCTCGATGTCGGCGTGCACGGTGGTCAACGCGTCGTGCTCGAGTGAGCCCGGACGGGCGAATTCCGCCTCCCTGGGGCTGTCTTCGGCCCAGCTCGCGACGACGGCGGGTGTCGTCTCGATGTGGAACTGGACACCGTAGACACAACGCCCGAGCCGGAAGGCCTGGTTCGCGTAGCGCGGCGCGGACGCGAGCAGCTCGGCACCGGGCGGGAGCCGGGTGATGGCGTCGTTGTGGAACTGCAGGACGTCCTGCATGAGCGGAAGGTCGGCGAAGAGCGGGTCGGTCCACGCCGCGTCCTTCTTGGCGACGAGGTGCGGGCCGACCTCGGGCCCGTCGGCCCCGACCTCGACGCGGCCCCCGGTCGCGACGGTCAGCAGCTGGGCGCCGAGGCAGATGCCGAGGGTGGGCAGCTGCTTCGACGCCGCGATGGCCAGCAGCCGCCGGACGTCGGCGAGCCACGGGTGCTTCGCGTCGTCCCCCGCGCCCATGCCACCGCCGAGGCAGACGACCCCCTGGTAGCCGTCGAGCGCGGTCGGCAGCTCGTCCTTCGGCGGCAGGCGGACGTCGAGCTCGGCGCCGGCGTCGGTCAGCCAGTCGCCGAGGGGGCCGAGCGGGTCCGACGCGTCCGGCTGGATGATCAGCAATCGTGTCACGGTTTCCAGGGTAGTCAGCAGGCGCAGCGGATTCCGGTGGTCGGGGCTCCTTCCACCGGGTAGCCGGCCGCGGTCCAGGCGGTGATGCCGCCGGAGAGCCGCTTCACCTTGAAGCCGAGCTGGGCGAGCTTGAAGGCGCCCTTGGTGGCGGCGTTGCACTGGGAAGCTCTCGCAGTAGCAGACGTAGACGAGATCCCGGTCGAGGTCCTTCGTGCTCTCCGCCGTCATGTCCCGGTAGGGCAGGTTGATCGCCCCGGGGATGCGCGCCTGGGCGAAGGCCTCGGGAGCGCGGGTCTCGACGACGAGGTAGCCGTCGGTCCGGCCGGCTTCGAGGTCCCGGACGAGGTCGTCGGGGTCGACTTCGAAGCCGAGCTCGGCGCCGAAGTACTCGACGGCGGATTCGGGCGCAGGGGCGGGGACGGTGAGCGTGCGTGCGGTGGTCATGCCGTCAATCCTGCTGGCGGCGGGGTCCCGGTCACAGGGGAGAATCGGCGTGGGAGCCCGGGTCGGCCGGGGATTTCCCCGTTCTGGCCGTGCGAACCCGGGAGAGTTGCGGTGGACCCCCTCGACGACGTCGACTGGCACCTGCTGGAGCTCCTCCAGGAGGACGGCCGCCTGAGCTTTACCGAGCTCGGCCGCCGGGTGTCGCTGTCCGGCTCCGCGGTGACGGAGCGGGTGCGCCGCCTCGAGGAGCGCGGGGTGATCACGGGGTACGGGGCGCACGTGGACACGACGAAGCTGGGGCTGCCGATCGAGGCGCTGGTGCGGGCCCGGGTGCGGAGCCTGGACACGCCGCGGTTCCGGACGGCGGTGCTGCCGCTGCCCCAGGTCGTCGCCGCGGACCACATCACCGGCGACGAGTGCTGGATCCTGCGGGTGCTGTGCCGGACCACGGGCGAGCTGGAGGAGCTGGTCGAGAAGGTGCAGCGCTACGGCGAGACGACGACGTCACTGGTGCTGTCGTCGCCGCTACGACGGCGTCCGCTGGCTCGGCCCTGAGGTTTCCGGGCATGAAGAAAGGCCCCGGGAGAACCATTTCTGGTCCTCAACCGGGGCCTTCCCCAAGGTAAGTTCGGCGGTGTCCTACTCTCCCACAACCCTTCGGTTGCAGTACCATCGGCGCTGTCAGGCTTAGCTTCCGGGTTCGGAATGGGACCGGGCGTTTCCCTGACGCTATAACCACCGAAACACTACGAAACAACACACCCCGGTGTGGTGTTTCAGAGCTGTAGAGTGGATGCGTAACATCTTCGTGGGCAAGTCCTCGGCCTATTAGTACCAGTCAACTCGACAACACATTACTGTGCTTCCATTTCTGGCCTATCAACCCAATGGTCTGTTGGGGGCCTTAACCCACATGGGGTGGGATACCTCATCTTGGAACAGGCTTCCCGCTTAGATGCCTTCAGCGGTTATCCCTTCCGAACGTGGCCAACCAGCCATGCTCCTGGCGGAACAACTGGCACACCAGAGGTTCGTCCGTCCCGGTCCTCTCGTACTAGGGACAGCCTTCCTCAAGTATCCTACGCGCGCGGCGGATAGGGACCGAACTGTCTCACGACGTTCTAAACCCAGCTCGCGTGCCGCTTTAATGGGCGAACAGCCCAACCCTTGGGACCTACTCCGGCCCCAGGATGCGACGAGCCGACATCGAGGTGCCAAACCATGCCGTCGATATGGACTCTTGGGCAAGATCAGCCTGTTATCCCCGGGGTACCTTTTATCCGTTGAGCGACACCCCTTCCACCAGGAGGTGCCGGATCACTAGTCCCGACTTTCGTCCCTGCTCGACATGTCTGTCTCACAGTCAAGCTCCCTTGTGCACTTGCACTCAACACCTGATTGCCAACCAGGCTGAGGGAACCTTTGGGCGCCTCCGTTACTCTTTAGGAGGCAACCGCCCCAGTTAAACTACCCATCAGGCACTGTCCCTGAACCAGATCATGGCCCGAGGTTCAGATTCCCAATTCGACCAGAGTGGTATTTCAACAACGACTCCACCACAACTAGCGTTGCAGCTTCACAGTCTCCCACCTATCCTACACAAGCCGAACCGAAAACCAATACCAAACTATAGTAAAGGTCCCGGGGTCTTTCCGTCCTGCCGCGCGTAACGAGCATCTTTACTCGTAGTGCAATTTCGCCGGGCCTGTGGTTGAGACAGCCGGAAAGTCGTTACGCCATTCGTGCAGGTCGGAACTTACCCGACAAGGAATTTCGCTACCTTAGGATGGTTATAGTTACCACCGCCGTTTACTGGCGCTTAAATTCTCAGCTTCGCCCCGAAAGGCTAACCGGTCCTCTTAACGTTCCAGCACCGGGCAGGCGTCAGTCCATATACATCGTCTTGCGACTTCGCATGGACCTGTGTTTTTAGTAAACAGTCGCTTTCCGCTGGTCTCTGCGGCCACCCACCCCTAGCCTGCAAGAAGCTTCAGGATGTTTGGCCCCCCTTCTCCCGAAGTTACGGGGGCATTTTGCCGAGTTCCTTAACCACAGTTCACCCGATCGCCTTGGTATTCTCTACCTGACCACCTGTGTTGGTTTGGGGTACGGGCCGTGCATGCACTCACTAGAGGCTTTTCTCGGCAGCATAGGATCACTCTACTTCGCCTCAAACGGCTACGCATCACGTCTCAGCCTATTGCCATGCGGATTTGCCTACATGACGGCCTACACGCTTACACCAGGACAACCATCGCCTGGCGGAGCTACCTTCCTGCGTCACCCCATCGCTTGACTACTACGAAATCAGGTCCCACGCTCCACACACAGACATCCATCCGAAGACTTCAATCCATGGCTTTGGGTGGTTAGTATCAAACGCCTCGTCATGGGCGCACATGCTCGGGTACGGGAATATCAACCCGTTGTCCATCGACTACGCCTGTCGGCCTCGCCTTAGGTCCCGACTTACCCTGGGCGGATTAGCCTGGCCCAGGAACCCTTGGTCATCCGGCGGCAGAGTTTCTCACTCTGCATTCGCTACTCATGCCTGCATTCTCACTCCCACACCCTCCACGACTCGGTTACCCGGCCGCTTCCCTGGATGCAGGACGCTCCCCTACCCATCCGTACCACTAGACACAACCCTCAAGGAGTTGAGCCGATGTATTGCGCGAATGACACAGCTTCGGCGGTGTGCTTAAGCCCCGCTACATTGTCGGCGCAGGACCACTTGACCAGTGAGCTATTACGCACTCTTTCAAGGGTGGCTGCTTCTAAGCCAACCTCCTGGTTGTCTGGGCAATCCCACATCCTTTCCCACTGAGCACACACTTAGGGGCCTTAGCTGGTGTTCTGGGCTGTTTCCCTCTCGACGACGAAGCTTATCCCCCGCCGTCTCACTGCCACGCTCTCACACTACGGTATTCGGAGTTTGGTTGATTTCGGTAACCCGGTAAGGCCCCTAGACCATCCAGTAGCTCTACCCCCGCAGAGAAACACGTGACGCTGCACCTAAATGCATTTCGGGGAGAACCAGCTATCACGGAGTTTGATTGGCCTTTCACCCCTACCCACAGCTCATCCCCTCAGTTTTCAACCTAAGTGGGTTCGGGCCTCCACGACGTCTTACCGTCGCTTCACCCTGGCCATGGGTAGATCACTCCGCTTCGGGTCTAGACCACGCGACTACATTCGCCCTATTCAGACTCGCTTTCGCTACGGCTACCCCACACGGGTTAACCTCGCCACGCAGCACTAACTCGCAGGCTCATTCTTCAAAAGGCACGCCATCACCCCGAAAGGCTCTGACGGCTTGTAGGCACACGGTTTCAGGTACTCTTTCACTCCCCTCCCGGGGTACTTTTCATCTTTCCCTCACGGTACTCGTCCGCTATCGGTCTTCAGGAAGTATTTAGGCTTACCGGGTGGTCCCGGCAGATTCACAGCAAATTCCACGAGCTCGCTGCTACTCGGGAACACCAAACAAACAATCAACAATGTGTTTTCGCGTACGGGGCTCTCACCCACTCCGGCCGCCCATCCCAAGGCGTTCCACTAACACACGCGATCGTTCCGAGGACTGTCAGATCCTCGACGCTGGGTCCCACAACACCGCCTGCACAACGCCTGACAGCTTGACATGCAAACGGTTTAGCCTCTTCCGCTTTCGCTCGCCACTACTCACGGAATCACGGTTGTTTTCTCTTCCTACGGGTACTGAGATGTTTCACTTCCCCGCGTTCCCTCCACACACCCTATATATTCAGGTGCGGGTAACACCACATCACTGGTGCTGGGTTTCCCCATTCGGAAATCCTCGGATCACAGCTCGGTTGACAGCTCCCCGAGGCTTATCGCAGCCTCCTACGTCCTTCATCGGCTCCTGAAGCCAAGACATCCACCATGTGCCCTTAACAACTTGACCACAAAGATGCTCGCATCCACTCTACAGTTCTCAAACACCACACCAGAAACAAACGTCCCTCTGGGGCAGAAGCCCCAAGGCGTGTTGCCTCAGGACCCAACAGTGTGCCAGGAACATGAACCTCGCCCGACCCCGCGAGCCAACGTTCCACGCGAAGCAAGCTTCGCAGTACTAGCCAGCGGCAGCGCCACCACGAGTTCACCTAGACCAGTAGTTCCACAATTCCTTGAGCAACCAAGGCAACACCACGTGCGGGTGTTAAACCCTGGCCACTCCCGGTCACCGAGGTGATCGGGATGTGTTGTGCTCCTTAGAAAGGAGGTGATCCAGCCGCACCTTCCGGTACGGCTACCTTGTTACGACTTCGTCCCAATCGCCAGTCCCACCTTCGACCACTCCCTCCCCTTACGGGGTTGGGCCATGGGCTTCGGGTGTTACCGACTTTCATGACGTGACGGGCGGTGTGTACAAGGCCCGGGAACGTATTCACCGCAGCGTTGCTGATCTGCGATTACTAGCGACTCCGACTTCACGCAGTCGAGTTGCAGACTGCGATCCGAACTGAGACCGGCTTTAAGGGATTCGCTCCACCTCGCGGTATCGCAGCCCTCTGTACCAGCCATTGTAGCATGTGTGAAGCCCTGGACATAAGGGGCATGATGACTTGACGTCATCCCCACCTTCCTCCGAGTTGACCCCGGCAGTCTCCCACGAGTCCCCGCCATAACGCGCTGGCAACGTAGGATAAGGGTTGCGCTCGTTGCGGGACTTAACCCAACATCTCACGACACGAGCTGACGACAGCCATGCACCACCTGTACACCAACCACAAGGGAAGCCCCATCTCTGGGGATGTCTGGCGCATGTCAAGCCCAGGTAAGGTTCTTCGCGTTGCATCGAATTAATCCACATGCTCCGCCGCTTGTGCGGGCCCCCGTCAATTCCTTTGAGTTTTAGCCTTGCGGCCGTACTCCCCAGGCGGGGCGCTTAATGCGTTAGCTACGGCACGGACAACGTGGATGTCGCCCACACCTAGCGCCCAACGTTTACAGCGTGGACTACCAGGGTATCTAATCCTGTTCGCTCCCCACGCTTTCGCTCCTCAGCGTCAGTATCGGCCCAGAGACCCGCCTTCGCCACCGGTGTTCCTCCTGATATCTGCGCATTTCACCGCTACACCAGGAATTCCAGTCTCCCCTACCGAACTCAAGTCTGCCCGTATCGACCGCACGCTCCACGTTAAGCGTGGAGATTTCACGGCCGACGCGACAAACCGCCTACGAGCTCTTTACGCCCAATAAATCCGGACAACGCTCGCACCCTACGTATTACCGCGGCTGCTGGCACGTAGTTAGCCGGTGCTTCTTATCCAGGTACCGTCACTTGCGCTTCGTCCCTGGCGAAAGAGGTTTACAACCCGAAGGCCGTCATCCCTCACGCGGCGTCGCTGCATCAGGCTTTCGCCCATTGTGCAATATTCCCCACTGCTGCCTCCCGTAGGAGTCTGGGCCGTGTCTCAGTCCCAGTGTGGCCGGTCACCCTCTCAGGCCGGCTACCCGTCGTCGCCTTGGTAGGCCACTACCCCACCAACAAGCTGATAGGCCGCGGGTTCATCCTGCACCGCCAGAACTTTCAACCCCTCTAGATGCCTAGAAAGGTGATATCCGGTATTAGACCTCGTTTCCAAGGCTTATCCCAGAGTGCAGGGCAGATTACCCACGTGTTACTCACCCGTTCGCCACTCATCCACACCCGAAGGTGCTTCAGCGTTCGACTTGCATGTGTTAAGCACGCCGCCAGCGTTCGTCCTGAGCCAGGATCAAACTCTCCAACAATGAACAGTTCAATCGAGGCAATTTCTTGCTTCTCAAAGGAAACCCCGACGAGGGGGTTTCAAATATAAGCTCTACTGGCTTAGTTCACTAGCACACTGTTGAGTTCTCAAGCAACACACTCTGGATTCACCGCCTTATCAGCGGCTCTATCCTCGGCAGTTGTTCCAAGCGATATTCACAAGCTTTTGGTCGAGCATGCCTCAGCCTACGGTGTTAGTCGTAGGGATTCGGCGGCCGCTCGTGGGCCGACGCTGAACATTACCCGGTCCGATCCGCGGTGTCAACCCGCTCGGCCCGGCCGGATCTTCGGGGCTTGCGGCCCCGGGGCGACCCGGTGTTCCTGGCGACGAAGAGAAGATTACATGCCCCGGAACCACCCCAGAACAGGGGGGTCACTTAACGCCATTGCCGCAGGTCAGAGCGTGCACACGGGCGCTACGACGGCAACGTCGGCAGGTACCTCGGCGGAACGCGCGCCGGAGCCACGCGTTCGAAGTCCGCGGCGAGCGCCAGCATCCGGGCGTCGGACCACCGCGCACCCATGAACGAGATCCCCACCGGGAGCGGGCCGGCGAACCCGGCGGGCACCGTCACGTCCGGGTAGCCCGCGACCGCGGCCGGCGTCGACGACGGGATCACGTCGTTGTCGCCCACCGCGCAGTCGGTCTTCCAGGCCGGCGGGTTGGTCGGCGACGCGATCGCGTCCAGGTGGTACTTCGCCAGCGTTTCGTCGAGGGACCGGCGGGCGAGGTCCGACAGCTCCGCGCGCATCGCGAGGTACGCGGGATCGGTCGGGCCGGGCGCGACCAGGGCCTGCTCGAACAGCTCCTGCCCGACGAAGCAGGTCTGCTCCAGCGGGTCGGCCCGGTTGTAGGCGATCAGCTCGGCCAGGTTCCGCGGGCCCGCCGGGCGGGTCGCGAGGTAGGCGTCGATGTCGCGGTGGAACTCCGTGAGCAGCGCCGGGAACTCCAGCTCCACCAGCCGGTCCTGGTACGGCGGGGTCACCTCGACGACCGTCGCCCCGGCCTTGACCAGGGCGTTCCGCGCGGACGTCAGGACCGCGTCCGTCGCCGGGCCGAGCACCGGCAGCCGCCACAGGCCGATCCGCGCGCCGCGCAGAACACCCGGGCGCAGGAGCTTCGCGTAGTCCTTCGGCTGGCTGCGGGGGTACGTCGACGTGGCCGGGTCCGTCGGGTCGCGCCCTTGCAGGACCGACAGCGTCAGCGCGACGTCGACGACGTTGCGGGCGATCGGGCCCGCGGTGTCCTGCTCGGCGGAGATCGGCACCACGCCGGTGCGGCTGACCAGGCCGAGGCTCGGTTTGTGGCCGACCGTGGCCGTCATCCCGGCGGGGCAGACGATCGAGCCGTCGGTCTCCGACCCGACCGCGACCTGGGCCAGCGACGCGGCGACGCCGGCCGCGGATCCGGCGGACGACCCGCACGGGTTGCGGTCCAGCACGTACGGGTTGTTCGTCTGCCCGCCGACGCCGGACCAGCCGGACGTCGGCTTCGCGGCGCGGAAGTTCGCCCACTCTGACAGGTTCGCCTTGCCGAGGATCACCGCACCCGCGTCGCGCAACCGGGTGATCAGCGTCGCGTCCTTCGCCGGGTAGCTGCGCAGAGCCCGCGATCCGGCTGTCGTCCACTGGTCCCGCGTGTCGACGTTGTCCTTGACCAGCACCGGGATGCCGTCGAGGGGTCCGCGCAGGCGGTGCGCGCGACGCCGGGCGTCGCTCTCGGCGGCCTGGCCGAGCGCGGCCGGGTTGAGCGCGAGGACCGCGTTGACCTTTCCGTCGATCCGGTGAATCCGGTCGAGGTACCGGCCGGTCAGCTCGACGGCGGTGAGCCGTCCGGACGCCATCCGCGCCTGCAGCGCCGGGATGTCGGCCGAGTCGAGGTCGAAGCGCGTCGAGGGCGAGGCCGTGGCGGGCGAGGCCGTGGCGGGCGCCGCGGGGACGAGCACGAGCGCGGCGGCCAGGATCGCGAGGAACACCGGCCGCCGCCCCATCAGAGCACCGGCAGCAGGGTGCGGAGTTCGTACGGGGTGACCGCGCTGCGGTAGTTGTCCCACTCCACGCGCTTGTTCCGCAGGAAGAAGTCGTAGACGTGCTCGCCGAGTGCTTCCGGCAGGAGCTCGGACTTCTCCATCTCGGCCAGCGCCTCCCCCAGGTTCTGCGGTAGCTGGGCGTACCCGGCGGCGCGCCGCTCGGAGTCGCTCAGCTGCCAGATGTTGTCCTCGGCGGGTGGCGGCAGCTCGTAGCCCTTCTCGATCCCCTTGAGCCCGGCGGCCAGGATGACCGAGTACGCCAGGTACGGGTTGCACGCCGAGTCCAGGGTACGGATCTCCACCCGCCGGGATGACGCCTTTCCGGGTGAATACATCGGGACGCGGACGAGCGCGGAGCGGTTCGCCCGGCCCCACGAGACCGTCGTCGGCGCCTCACTGCCGCTGATCAGGCGCTTGTAGGAGTTCACCCACTGGTTGGTGACCGCGGAGATCTCCTTGGCGTGGTGCAAGACGCCGGCGACGAACGCCTTGCCGGTCTCCGACAGCTCGTGCGGGTCCTCGGCGTCGTAGAAGGCGTTGCGGTCGCCTTCGAACAGGCTGACGTGCGTGTGCATGCCCGAACCCGGCTGGTCGGTGAACGGCTTGGGCATGAACGTCGCGCGCACGCCCTGGGTCAGCGCGACCTCCTTGACGACGTAGCGGAACGTCATCACGTTGTCGGCCATCGTCAGCGCATCGGCGTAACGGAGGTCGATCTCCTGCTGCCCCGGTGCCCCTTCGTGGTGGCTGAACTCGACGGAAATGCCCATCGCCTCGAGGGTCTCGATGGCGTGGCGGCGGAAGTGCGTCGCTGTGGCGTGGCTGGCCTGGTCGAAGTAGCCGCCGTTGTCCGCGGGCTCCGGCTCGCTGCCGTCGTCGGGCATGGTCGAGAGCAGGAAGAACTCGATCTCGGGGTGCACGTAGCAGGTGAAGCCCGCTTCGGCCGCCTTCGACAGCTGGCGGCGCAGGACGTGCCGCGGGTCGGCCCACGACGGCGAGCCGTCCGGCATCGCGATGTCGCAGAACATGCGGGCCGAGTACGGGCCGCCGTCGGGGGTTTCCCACGGCAGGACCTGGAACGTGGCGGGGTCGGGCTTGGCGACCATGTCCGATTCGTAGACGCGCGCGAAGCCCTCGATGGCCGAGCCGTCGAAGCCGATCCCGTCGTTGAAAGCGCCTTCGAGCTGCCGCCGGCGCGACCGCGACGGACTTGAGGAACCCCAGCACATCGGTGAACCAGAGACGGACGAAACGGATGTCGCGCTCCTCGAGCGTGCGGAGCACGAATTCCTGCTGGCGATCCATGGCCGCACCCTAACCACAGCGTGTTAACGGCATGTTTCGCGACGCGCCGAGTGCGGCGAAGTCAGCTCGCGAGCACCGGAACGGGCTTCTTCGCCCGCCTGATCGCCAGTGACGCGGCCGACGCGATGACCGCCAAGACGGCCGCGGAATACCAGGCCAGGCTGTAGTTCCCGAGCTGGTCGCGGACCAGTCCGGCGGCCGAGGCGGCGAACGCGGCGCCGAGCTGGTGGCAGGCGAAGACCCAGCCGAACACGATCGGGCCGGCGTCGCCGAACGCGCGGACGCAGAGCGCGACCGTCGGCGGGACCGTGGCCACCCAGTCGAGGCCGTAGAACAGGATGAACGCCCACATGCTCGGCTGCACCGAGTCGGTGAACAGCTGCGGCAGCAGCGCCAGGGACAGCCCGCGCAGGGCGTAGTAGATGCCAAGCAGGATCCGCGGGTCGACGCGGTCGGTGAGCCAGCCGGAGAAGATCGTGCCGACGACGTCGAACACGCCGACCAGCGCCAGCAGGCTCGCCGCGGTCGTCTGCGGCATGCCGTGGTCGTGCGCGGCCGGGACGAAGTGGGTGCCGACCAGGCCGTTGGTCGTCGCGCCGCAGATCGCGAAGCCGACCGCGAGCAGCCAGAACGTCCGGGTCCGCGCGGCCTGGCCGAGCACCGAAAGGGCGCGGCGGGCCGACCCGGTCTTCGAGGCCGGGCGGGCGACCTCGGCGTCCGCGGGGGCGCCGTAGGCCGTCGTGCCGACGTCGGCGGGGTGGTCGCGGATCACCAGCAGGACCACCGGGACCACGGCCAGCGCGGCGATCGCGATCACCAGCGATGCCGTCCGCCAGCCCGAGTCCACGGCCAGGTTCGCGATCAACGGCAGGAAGATCAGCTGGCCGGTGGCGCCCGCCGCGGTCAGGACGCCGGTGACGACACCGCGGCTGCGGACGAACCACCGGGTGGCGACCGTTGCCGCGAAGCTCATCGCCATCGAGCCGGTGCCCGCGCCGACCAGCACGCCCCAGCACAGCACGAGCTGCCAGCTCGCGGTCATGAACACCGTGCCGGCCGCACCGAGGGCGATGACGAACAACGCGGTCGCCGAGACGCGGCGGATGCCGAAGCGTTCCATCAACGCGGCCGCGAAGGGCGCGAAGAGGCCGTAGAGCACGAGGTTGACCGAGACAGCGGAGCTGATGGTCGCGCGTGACCAGCCGAACTCCTCGTGCAGCGGGTCGATGAGGACGCCGGGGGCGGCGCGGAAACCGGCGGAGGCGAGCAACGCGACGAAGGCGGCACCGGCGATCAGCCAGGCGCGGTGCAGCTTCGGGGCAGGGCGGGTCTCAACAGTCACCTGAGCAGTTTCACCGCGCGCGCGAGGCGTCGAAAGTGGCCTGAAGGACATCATCCGCAAGGATCGGGCCACGGCTAGGCTCTGGGAATGCCCCGCATCGTCCTCGCGCTCGTGTTGTTCCTGACCGCGGGGTGCACCGGTTCGCCCGACACGCGCGGGCCGTTCCCGGCGGGCGCCGACCTGGTCCGCGACGCCGCGACGTCCTTCGCCTCGGTGCGCAGCGCGCACTTCGCGGCCGGGGTCAACGGCGTGCTTCCGGGCTTCCCGCTGCGCCAGATCGAAGGCGACGCCACCCTCGACGGCGGCGGGGCGGCGACCGGCACGGCCGACGTCCAGGACGGCGAGGGCCACACGAAGTTCCGCTTCACCGTCCGGAACGGCGAAGTCACCACCGACCCTGACGTCGCGCGCGGGCGGGTCCCGGCGATGTACGACGTCGGCGCGTTCCTCGGCCCGTCCGCCGGGCTCAAGCGGCTCCTCGACGGCGTCACGGACGCGAAGACCGAAGGCCGGGAGAACGTCGACGGCGCCGCCGCCCTGCGCGTCGGCGGCCGGGTGCCCGCCGCGGTCGCGCACGGCGTGCTGCCGCAGATCACCGCGGACCTCAACGTCAAGGTGTGGGTCTCCGACGACGGGCCGCGGCGGTTCGCGCGCCTGTGGGTGCAGGTGCCCCCGGCGGGCGACCACCTCAGCCCGGTGATGATCGAACTGTCGCTGACCAGGCAGAACGAGCCGGTCGACCTCGGCTAGCAGCGGGCCGTCGCGGGCAGTGTCCCGTCGAGGAGGTACGCGACGCCCGCCCGGTCGACGCACGCGTTGCCCTGCAAGAAGACCGTGTGCTGCACGCCTTCGTAGGTCAGCAGGTGGCCGCCGAGGTCCTTCGCGAGGTCGACGCCCTGCTGGTACGGCGTCGCCGGGTCGTGCGTGGTCGAGACGACCAGCGGCTTCGGCAGCCCGGGCGCGTGCGGCGCGTGCTCGGCCGACGTCGGCGCGACCGGCCAGGTCGAGCAGATGTCCAGCTCGCTCGTGTCGGGCGTGCCCCCGGCCAGGAACGGCGCCCCGGCCACCATCTTCTCGTGCGCGCGGTCGATCTCGGCCCGGTCGGTGACGCGGGCGTGGTCGACGCAGCGGACGGCGAAGTACGCGTCGATCGCGCCGCTGTAGTGGCCGTCGGGGTCGCGCTGGTAGTAGTCGTCGGCGAAGGCCAGCAGCGTCCGGCCGTTGCCCTCGGCGAGCTGGGCGAGCGCGTTGTTCAGCGCGGTCCAGTCGCCGCGGGAGTAGAGGCCGCCGAACGTGCCGGTGACCGCGTCTTCGAAGGACAGGTGCCGGGCCCCGGCGGGCGCGGGCTTCGCGATCAGCGGACGCGCGAGCCGCTGGAAGGCGTCGGTCGTGCGGGCCGGGTCTCGGCCGAGCGCGCAGTCG
Organism: Amycolatopsis nalaikhensis; assembly: GCF_030264295.1. Taxonomy (GTDB): domain Bacteria; phylum Actinomycetota; class Actinomycetes; order Mycobacteriales; family Pseudonocardiaceae; genus Amycolatopsis; species Amycolatopsis nalaikhensis. The sequence goes on from NZ_CP127173.1 coordinate 1,359,703, forward strand.
CCGCGAGCCGCGCACCACTTCCCGAACTCGTCCAGCGCGTCCTGGAAGCCCGCGGCCTGCGTGACCAGCGACTCGACCAGGCCCTGGGCCGGATCGATCGCCCCGTCGAGCACCATCGCGCGGACGTTGCGCGGGTACGCCTCGGCGTAGGCCGCGCCGATCTGCGTGCCGTACGAATAGCCGAGGTACGTCAGCTTCTCGTCGCCGAGTGCGGCGCGAAGGACGTCGAGGTCGCGTACGACGTCTCGGGTGCCGACGTTCGCGAGGAACTCTTTGCCGTACTTCGTCGCTTCGACGCACTTCGCGCCGTACGCGGTCGTCTCGGCGAGCTGCTTTTTCACACCTTCGGGCGACATGTCGCTTTCGGTGTCGGTCGCGCGGTCCGCGTCCAGCTCGGCGTCGGAGCGGCAGGTGATCCGCGGCTCGCTGGTGCCGACGCCGCGCGGGTCGAATCCGACCAGGTCGAACCGGTCCCGCAGGGGCGCGGCGGCGGGCGACTTGGCCAGCGACGCGGCCAAGGCCGTTCCCGACGCTCCCGGCCCGCCCGGGTCGACGACGAGCGAGCCGATCCGCTGCTTCGCCTCCTTGTGCCGCAGCAGGCCGACCGTGACGGTCTTGCCGTCCGGCGCGGCGTAGTCCAGCGGCACGGTCAGGTGCGCGCAGTCCAGCCCGTCACCGCACGGACTCCACGTCAGCTTCTGCGCGGTGAACTTCCGCAGGTCGGGCGGCGCGGGTGCCGGAGCACCCGTGCACGCCGCCAGCAGCACCGCCAGCGCGGCGGCACCTACTGCCCGGAGCACCGGGTCCCGTCCGGCGGCACCGTGCCGTCCACGAGGTAGGCCACGCCCGCGTCGTCCACGCACTTCACGCCCTGCAGGAACACCGTGTGCTGGGTGCCCTCGAAGGTGAGCAGGCCGCCCTTCAGGCCCTTCGCGAGGTTGACCCCGGCCTGGTACGGCGTCGCCGGGTCGTTCGTCGTCGAGATGACCAGCGTCTTCGCCAGGCCCTCGACGTTCGGCACGTGCGGCTCGGAGGTGTTCGGGACCGGCCAGAACGCGCACGCGTCGCGGGCCGCGCTGGCCGGGCGGCCGTCGTCGAGGAACGGCGCCACCCGCACGTACTCCTCCTGGGCCTTGAGGATGACGGCCGGGTCCGTGACGCGCGGGTCGTCGACGCAGCGGACCGCGGTGAACGCGTCCTGCGTGGTGCCGTAGCGGCCGGTCGAGTCGCGCTCGTTGTAGATGTCGGCGAGCTTCTCCAGCGTCGCGCCGCGCTGCTGCTTCAGCTCGTTGAGGCCCGAGTTCAGCGTGTCCCAGAGACTCTCCTGGTAGAGGGCCTGGATGACGCCGGTGGTCGCGTCCTCGTAGGAGAGCTTGCGGCCGTCGCCGACCGGCACCGGGAAGTCGATCAGCGGCCGGACCAGGTCCTGGAACGCCTTGACCGCGCCGCCCGCGTCCGGGCCGAGCGCGCAATCCTGCTGGGCGGCGCACCACTTCGCGAACTGCGTGAACGCCGTGCCGAAGCCCTGGCCCTGCGCGACCAGCGACTCGACGGCGTCCTGCTCCGGGTCGACCGCGCCGTCGAGGATCATCGCCCGCACGTTCTTCGGGAACGCCTCGGCGTAGGTCGACCCGATCCGGGTGCCGTAGGAATAGCCCAGATAGGTGAGCTTTTCGTCGCCGAGGACCGAGCGAAGGACGTCCAGGTCCTTCGCGACGTCGCGGGTGCCGACGTTGGCGAGCATCCCGGTGCCGTCCTCGGTGCGCTCGGCGCACTTCGCGGCGAAGTCCTTCTCCTGCGATTCCTGCTTGAGGACGCCCGCGGGCGAGCCGTCGGTCTCGCTGTCGTCGGCGCGGTCGGCGTCGCGCTCGGCGTCGGTCATGCAGTGGATGGCGGGCTGGCTCGCCCCGATCCCCCGCGGGTCGAACCCGACCAGGTCGAAGCGCTTGGCCAGGCCGGTGCTGGTCGCGGGCTTGATCAGCCCGGCGGCCGCGACCATGCCCGACGCGCCGGGACCACCCGGGTTGACCACCAGCGACCCGATCCGCGACCCGCTGTCGGTGGCCTTGTGCCGGAGCAGGCCCAGCGTGATCGTGTCCCCGGCCGGCTTGGCGTAGTCCAGCGGCACGGTCAGGCGGGCGCACTGGATGTCCTTCGCCTGGAACGCCGACCTCGCGTCTTCCGATGTCGCGTAAGGTGCGCAGTCGGCCCAGGTCAGGCTCTGGCCGTAGAAGCGCTCCAGCCCGGCGGGCACCGGCCCGGACGGCGGGTGCGACTCGGTCGTCGGCGCGGGCGGCGTCGTGTCGCGGCCCGCCGTGCAGGCGGTCAGCGAGGCCGCGATCAGCACGGATGTCGCGAATGCGGTGATCCGGCGACGTCCGGACCTGGCGCTGGGATGAGGGAACACGGTTGGATCGTCCCATCCGGCCGTGGAACTCGAACGCACCACCGTCGCGTTGGGTGGTGGAGGCCGGTCGAGCGAGAGAGAACGGGAGACCAGGGGTGGCAGCACTGATCAGCCGGGTGGGCAAGAAGCTCCGCCGGATCATCCAGCGGCCGGGCAGCGTCGAGCTGACCCGCTACGAAGCACTGCTGCCCGCAGTCGAGAAGCTCGAACCCGAGCTCGAGAAGCTCTCCGACGAGGAGCTGACCGAGCGGGCGGGCAAGCTCCGCGAGACGCTGAAGGACACCGCGTTCGGCGACGACCACCTGGTCGAGGTGTGCGCGCTGGGCCGCGAGGCCGCCCGGCGGGCGCTGGGCGAGCGCGCCTTCGACGTGCAGGTGCTGGGCACCATGGGCCTGCTCACCAAGCACGTCGTGCAGATGGAGACCGGTGAGGGCAAGACCCTGGCCGGCGCGCTGGCCGCGGCCGGGTACGCGATCCGCGGAAAGCGCGTTCACGTCGTCACCGTCAACGACTACCTGGCCCGCCGCGACGCCGAGTGGATGGGCCCGGTGTACGCGCTGCTCGGCGTGTCGGTCGGCTGGGTCGAGCCGGCGCACACGAAGGAGGAGCGCAAGGAGGCCTACGCGAAGGACGTCACCTACGGCGCCGTCGCGGAAATCGGCTTCGACGTGCTGCGCGACCGGCTGGTCACGAAGGTCGAGGACCTCGTGCAGCCCGCCCCCGAGGTCGCGATCGTCGACGAAGCGGACTCGGTGCTGGTCGACGAGGCCCGCGTGCCGCTGGTGATGGCCGGCTCGATCGACCACACCGACGCCGACGAAGAGGTCGCCAAGGTCGTCCGGCGGCTGCGGCTCAACCTGCACTACGAGACCGACAGCGAGGGCCGCAACGCGTGGCTGACCGACGCCGGCTCGTCCGTCGTCGCGAAGTCGCTCGGCCTGGAGATCGACGACCTGTTCAACGAGCAGGCCTCCGACCGGCTCGCCGCCGTCAACGTCGCCCTGCACGCCCACGCGCTGCTCACCCGCGACGTCGACTACCTGGTCCGCGACGGCAAGGTGCAGCTCATCAACGCCGCCCGCGGCCGCGTCGCCGAGCTGCAGCGCTGGCCGGACGGCCTCCAGGCCGCCGTCGAGGCGAAGGAGCAGGTCACCGCGACCGACCGCGGCGAGATCCTCGACTCGATCACCGTCCAGGCGCTGCTCGCGCGCTACCCCGAGGTCGCGGGCATGACCGGCACCGCGGTCGCCGTCGCCGAGCAGCTGCGCGAGTTCTACAAGCTGGAAGTCGCGGTCATCCCGCCGAACACCCCGAACATCCGCGAGGACCTCCCCGACCGGATCTTCGCGTCACCGTCGCAGAAGCTGCGGGCGATCGAGGAGGAGATCCGCACGGTGCACGAGACCGGGCGGCCGATCCTCGTCGGCACCCAGGACGTCGCCGAGTCCGAGGAGCTGGCCGAAAAGCTCGCGAAGGTCGACCTCGAGTGCGTCGTGCTCAACGCGCGCAACGACGCCGAAGAGGCCGCGATCATCGCCGAAGCGGGCAAGAAGGGCGCGGTCACCGTGTCCACGCAGATGGCGGGCCGCGGTACCGACATCCGGCTGGGCGGCACCGACGGCGCCACCCGCGAAGAGGTCGTCGAACTGGGTGGGCTGCACGTCATCGGCACCGCGCGGTACCCGTCGAGCCGCCTCGACGGGCAGCTGCGCGGCCGCTCCGGCCGCCAGGGCGACCCGGGCAGCGCGATCTTCTTCGCCAGCCTGAACGACGAGCTCGTGCTGTCGAACGCGCCGGACATCCCCGAAGGCATCACCGACGACGAGGAGACCGGCGAGATCACCGACCCGGCGGCGCTGCGGCAGCTCAACCACGCCCAGCGCGTCGCCGAGGGCGTCGACCTCGAAATCCACCGCAACACCTGGCGCTACACGCGGCTCATCGAGCGGCAGCGCGGCGACCTGCTGGCCCACCGCGACAAGGTGCTCCGCACCGCGTACGCGGCGGAGGTGCTGGAGAAGGCGCACCCGGAGAAGTTCGGCGAGCTGAAGGAGAAGCTCGACGACCAGGAGAAGCTGGAGCAGATGTGCCGCGAGGTGCTGCTGTTCCACATCGACCAGCTCTGGTCGGACCACCTGGCGTACCTGACCGACGTCCGCGAGAGCATCCACCTGCGGGCGCTGGCGCGCGAGACGCCGCTCGACGAGTTCCACCGCGCGGCGATCCCGGAGTTCCACAAGATCATCGGCGAGGCCGACTCGCGGGCGGCGAAGACCCTCGAAGAGGCCGAGCTGACCGACGAGGGCATCGACCTCGGCGACGCCGGCGTCCGGCGGGCGAACACGACGTGGACCTACCTGGTGCACGACAACCCGTTCGACTCCGACTTCGAGCAGACGGTCAAGAAGGTCCGGAGCATGATCCGGCGCAAGTAACGCTGTCGTGAGTGTTTAGGGCGGTTAGAACCGCCCTAAACACTCACGACCGGTACCGGCCCCGGGTCAGTGCGGCGTCGTGACGCCGGAGATGCAGTAGTCCCCTTCGCTGCGCCGCACCCGGAGCGCGCCCTCGACCGACCTGCTGCCGACGTTGCCTTCGAGCGGGACGCGCATTTCGTTCGGGCCCGTCTGCACCGGCGTGCCGGCGGTCAAATGCGCGTTCTCGCTGCCGAGCAGCTTCGCGGATTCGGCGATGGTTCCCACCGTCGACGGGCAGGCGGCCTCGCGCGCCTGCTCTTCGTCGTCGCCGAGGACGGCCAGGATGAACTTCCCGGCGGCGATGCTCCCCGCGTTCAGGTCGAGCGGCGGGCTGACCGGTGCCTTCGGTTCGGCGTCGGAGACCAGGAAGCCCGGCGCGAGGAACCCGGTCACCAGGAAGACCACGACCAGCAGCAGGCCGCCGCCCCCGGCGAGCAGGCCGACGAGCAGGCCGTTGCCCTTCTTCGTCGGGTACGTCATGGCTCTCCCTCGTGGCGGTCAGCCGCAAGGTACCCGGCGATCCGTACCCGACGTGGCGTTTCGCCCACATTCGCTCGGCCTCCCGGGTGGCCGTGGGACAGAATGGCGGCATGCCGCAACTGCGCATCGCGCTCGCCCAGGTCAACCCCACCGTCGGCGACCTCGACGGCAACGCCGACCTGCACGTCGACTGGACCCGCCGCGCCGCCGAAGCCGGCGCCCACGTGGTCGTCTTCCCCGAGATGTCCCTGACCGGCTACCCCGTCGAGGACCTCTCCCTGCGCCGCACCTTCGCCGAGGCCTCCCGCCAAGGCGTCGAGTCGCTGGCGCGCCGTCTCGACGAGGCCGGCTGCGGCGAAGTCCTCACCTACATCGGCTACCTCGACCTCGACGAGGCCGGCCCGCGCGACGCGGCGGCGGCGCTCTACCGCGGCGAGGTCGTCGCGCGGCAGTTCAAGCACCACCTGCCGAACTACGGCGTCTTCGACGAGCACCGCTGGTTCAAGCCGGGCACCGAGCTCGACGTCGTCCGGTTCCACGGGCTCGACATCGGCATGGTCATCTGCGAGGACATCTGGCAGGACGGCGGGCCGATCTCGGCGCTGGGCCGCGCGGGCGTCGACCTCGTCGTCGCGCCGAACGCGTCGCCGTACGAGCGGTCGAAGGACGAGCAGCGGCTGCCGCTCATCGCGCGCCGCGCCGCCGAAGCCGGCGCCCCGCTGGTCTACACCAACCAGGTCGGTGGCCAGGACGACCTCGTGTTCGACGGCGACTCGCTCGTCGTCGCCGCGGACGGTTCGGTCGTGGCGCGCGCGCCGCAGTTCGTCGAGCACCTGCTCGTGCTGGACATGGACCTCACCGCGGGCGGGCACGCCGGCGACGGCGAGCTCGAAGGCCTGCACGTCCGGCGCCGCGTCCTGAGCTCCGACCCGCTGCCCGCGTACGAGCCGACGGCCGAGCCGGTGATCAGCGAGCCGCTCTCGGACGAGGCCGAGGTGTGGCACGCGCTCGTCGTCGGGCTGCGCGACTACGTGCACAAGAACGGCTTCTCGTCGGTGACGTTCGGGTTCTCCGGCGGCATCGACTCGGCGGTCTGCGCGGCGCTGGCCGCGGACGCCTTGGGCGGCGACAACGTCTACGGCGTCTCGATGCCGTCGAAGTACTCGTCCGGCCACTCCAAGGACGACGCCGCCGACCTCGCGCGGCGGATCGGCGCGCACTACCGGGTCGAGCCGGTCGAGGACATGGTGCGCGTCTACGTCGACCAGCTGTCGCTGACCGGCCTGGCCGAGGAGAACATCCAGGCGCGCACGCGCGGGATGCTCCTGATGGCACTGTCCAACTTGGACGGTCGCCTCGTGCTGGCCACCGGCAACAAGACCGAGCTGGCCGTCGGGTATTCGACGATCTACGGCGACGCCGTCGGCGCGTTCGCCCCGATCAAGGACGTCTTCAAGACCCACGTCTGGCAGCTCGCGCGCTGGCGCAACGCCGAGGCGGCCAAGCGCGGCGAGACGCCGCCGATCCCGGAGAACTCGATCTCGAAGCCGCCGTCGGCCGAGCTGCGACCGGGCCAGATGGACTCCGACTCCCTGCCGGACTACGCGCTGCTCGACGACATCCTCGACGACTACGTCGAGGGCGACCGCGGCTACGCGGACCTGGTCTCCGCCGGGTTCGACCCCGAGACCATCGACCGCGTGGTGCGGATGGTCGACAAGGCCGAGTACAAGCGGCGCCAGTACCCGCCGGGCACGAAGATCACGTTCAAGGCCTTCGGCCGCGACCGGCGGCTGCCGATCACCAACGCCTGGCGCGAGGGCAAGGCCTAAGCCTCAGCTCAGCGCGACCTGGCGGCCTTGCGGGGTGCGCAGGGCCGCCACCAGGCTCGGCCGGTCGGCGCGGCGGACCAGCAGCTCCAGGCCGAGCGCGTCGGTCACCGCGAGCACCGAGTCCGGGTCCGGGTGGGTGCCGGTGACCATCAGCAGCGGCAACGACGGCAGGCCGCGCGTCGTCGGGTGCGGCGTCGTGCCCCAGTCGATCAGGAACGGCCGGAGCGTGCCCGGGGTGCCCGGCGGCGTCAGGCGCCAGCGCAGCACTTCGCCGTCGGCTGTTCGGCGGGACATCTCCTGCGCGTCGCCCGGGTCGAAGCCGTGGGCGCGGGCCGCGGCGATCGTCGCGTCGATGTCGGTCGTGCGGACCGCCCACGCGACCAGCGCGGGCTCGGTCAGCTCGTCGATGCCGAACGGCCGGGGCGCCTCCGGTTCCGGCTGGGCCGGGTCCGGGCCGATCACCTCCAGGTACATGCCGGCGCCGAGGTCGGCGAGGTGGTTGGCGGTGCCCCAGCCGGCGTGACTGCCGCCGGGCGCGGGCGTGACGCCGGTGAGTTCGGTGACGCGGGCGACGGCCTCGGCGAGGTCCGGTCCGGCGTAGACGAGGTGGTCGAGCACGGACGACATCATCCCGCGCCGACGGCGCTCGCCGCATCGACCATTCCGTGGCCGTAGTAGGTCGTGCCGTCCGGCGTGGCCCGGCAGACCGCGTCCGGGCAGGCGAGCGGGGTCGCCGTTTCGTAGAGCGCGCGCTTGACGCGCTCGGCGGTCCAATGCGGGTGTTCGCTCGCGATCAAGGCGGCGACACCGCTGGCGTGCGGCGCGGCCATCGACGTCCCGCTCGCCGAGCGGTACTCGCCGTTCGGCCACGTCGACCAGACGCGCGCGCCCGGCGCGGCGACGCTGATCCGGTGCGCCGAGTAGTTCGAGAAGCTCGCCTTCACGAGCTTTTCGTCGAGCGCGCCGGTGCCGACGACGCCGGGCAGCTCGTGCGGCAGCCGCGTGCACGTCGGGTCGATGCGGCGCTCGACCGGGGTGCTGTCGGCCGGGCTTTCGCGGTCGACCGAGCGCGTGTCGAGGTCGATCCCCGCGTTGCCGGCGGAGGCGACGACGAGGACGTTCCGGCGCTGGGCGTAGGCGACCGCGCGGCCGACGGCGAGCTTGGCCGCGGCCTGGTCCGGCTGGTCGTCGCAGTTGTAGCGCCACGGGATCGAGCGGTAGCTGTTGTTGGTCACGGCGAACCCGTGCTCGGCGGCCCAGACGAAGCCGCAGACCATGCTCTCGGCCGTCTCGGTGTCGTCGAGCTCGGCGAGCTTCACGGCGGCGATCCGGACGCCGGGCGCGACCCCGACGACGCCGGTTCCGTTGTGCGCGGCGGCGATCGTGCCCGCGACGTGCGTGCCGTGGCCGTCGAGCGTCGGCCGCCACGCACCGGGGCTCCGGTCCGCCCAGCCGGACAGGCAGGAGACCGAGTCGCGCGCGTCGAAGGCGGGGTTCAGGTCGGGGTGGGTGTCGTCGACGCCGACGTCGAGCACGCCGACGACGGTCCGCTTGCTGCCTTCGGTGACCGCGTGCGCTTCGGGCAGGTGCAGCGCCGGGACGTCCCACGCGGTGCCTTCCGGCGGGACCTGGCCGGAGTTCGGCGAGCCCGGGCCGGTGTAGCGGACGTCCTTGCGGGGCGCGAAGAACTCCTTCGGGATCTTCGCCGTGCGCGTCGCGCCGACGGCGTCGATGCCCGGGGTTTTCCGGACCTTCGCGGCGAAGTCGTCGTTCGCCGTGTACGCGACGACGACGCCGATCTGCGGGTAGCTCGCGACGACGGTGCCGCCCGCCTTGCGGATGGTGTGTTCGGCCCACCAGGTGTGCGCGGGATCGGCGTGCGTGACGACGACGTGCGGCATGACGAGGGGATCCGCGGCCGCGGGGGTGGCGATCAAGCCGAGCAGCAGTGCTGTCACCAGGATGAGTCGCCGCACGGATCCTCCTCGAAATCGCCCGAACCGAACATAGCGATCATTCGCGGCGGCGGTACCCCTCTTCGGTCGTAGGCTGACGGGATGACGACGGGGATCACGGTGTTCGACACGGCGATCGGCGCCTGCGGGCTGGCGTGGCGCGACGACGTCGTGCTCGGGACGTCGCTGCCTTCGGGCGGGGCGGCGGCCACTCGCGCCTGGCTGGCACGGCGGTTCCCGGACGCCGGGTCCGAGCCGCCGGGGCCCGTGGTGCGGGACGCGATCGACGGGATCGTGGCGCTGCTGAGCGGAGCCCGGCGCGACCTGGCCGACGTCGAGCTCGAATTTTCGGGCGTGCCGGAGTTCAACCGGCGCGCGTACGAGATCGCGCGGACGATCCCGCCGGGCAAGACCCTGACCTACGGCGACATCGCCCACCGGCTGGGGATGCCGGGCTCGGCGCAGGCCGTCGGGCAGGCGATGGGGCACAACCCGTTCCCGATCATCGTGCCGTGCCACCGGGTCCTGGCCGCGGGCGGCAAGGACGGCGGGTTTTCCGCGCGGGGCGGGGTGGAGACGAAACGCCGGATGCTGGTGATCGAGGGCGCGCTGGCGGACGAGCCGACGCTGTTCTGACCGGCGGCGGGCCGGGCGCGGGTTGACACGGCCCGCCGCCGGTCAGGAGCGGCCGGGCGAACGCGGGCGGGGCCGCTGGCGGAATCGGCCCGCGCGCCGGTAATCGGCTCACGGCCCGGGGCACGCGAGATCACCGAGGCCCCGGCCAGTCAGAACGGCCGAGGCCCCCTGCCGCAGTCAGCTCACCGGCCAAACCCCCGGCCGACTCACCCCACCGGCGCCCTGCCTCAAGCCGGTTGCGGGCTCCAGGGCTTCATCCACGGCGTCTCCGGCCAGCCCTCGGCCGCCGCCATGATCGGGAATGCCGTGCCGCCGTCCACGTGCTCCCGGATGATGTCCGCGTGGCCCGCGTGGCGGGCCGTCTCCTGGATCAGGTGCAGCAGCACCCAGCGGACCGACCACGCCTCGACGTCCTTCGGGAACCACGGCACGCCCTGCGGCACCGGGACCGCCTGGCCGAGGTCGTCGATCCCCGCGATGATCTCCGCCGTGCGCGCCGCCACCGCGTCGTACCGGGCCAGCACCGACTCCAGCGTCTCGTCCGGGCCCAGCCGGTAGTTCTCCTGGTACTCCCGCATGCTCTCGGCGAACGGCTTCTGCGGGAGCTGCAGCACCGTGTCCATCCAGCCGTCTTCGGTGCTCACCACGTGCTTGATCAGCCCGCCCACCGACAGCTCGCTCTTCGTCGGCGTGAGTCTCGCCTGCTCGTCCGTGAGCCCGTATGCGGTCAACCTCAGCACGTACCGCTGCTGCTCGAGGTAGCGCAGCAGCCCGTCACGCTCGTCGGCCACCGGGGGCACGTTTCCCGCCATGTCGATCCTCTCCTTCGCGTTCGTCGCCCCGATCCTGCCACCGGGGACCGACAATTCCGGCGGAAACGGCCAGGAGCACCGCGGCCGTGACGCCGAGCGCCCCGCGGTCGCCGGACCACGCGGCGAGCGGGCCCGCGAGCGCCGTGCCCGCCGGGGTCAGGCCGAACCCGGCCAGCGACTGGTACGCCGAGACCCGCGACAGCCGGTCCGGCCGGACGTGGCGCTGCAGCAACGTCATCAGCCCGACGCCGAACACCTCGACCCCCACTCCGGCGGCCGTCGCGGCGACGCACACCGCGGACACCGGCGCCCCGAAGGCCATCGCCACCAAGGGTGCCGCCGTCAACGCGCCGCCGCCGACAGCCGCTCGGCGCGACGGCGTCCAGCGCAACAGGAGCGCCCCGCCCAGCACCATCCCGACGGCGTCGAACGCCATGATCAGGCCCCACGCCGCGGCGTCCGCCGCCACGACCGGGCCGAGCACCAGCTCGTACGCGCCGACCGCGAGCGCGTTGACCGCCGCGAACTGGACGATCATCGGCGGCAGCCAGCGGTGCGCGCGGAACTCGGCCCAGCCGTCGCGCAACGAACGCACGACGCCGCTTCGCACCCTGAACGTGCCTTCGACCCGCAAGGACAGGCCCAGGACGATCGCGACGGCGAACGTCAGCGCGTCGGCGAGCAGCGTCCAGCCGGGGCCGGTGGCCGCGACCACCGTGCCGCCGAGGGCCGAACCGCCGATCTGCGCCAGGTTCAACGCCAAGCGGAACGCCGCGAACGCGCGCGGGCCCTCTTCGCGGCCGAGGCCGCGCAGCAGCAGGCCCTGAGCCGCGGGCCTGGCGAACGCCGTCGCGATGCCCAACAGGGCCGCCGCGACGGCGAAGTGCGCGAGCCGCGCCTGACCGGTCAGCACCGAGATCGCGAGCCCGGCCTGGGTCACCGCGGACACCGTGCTCGACCCCACCAGCACGAGCCGCCGCGGCCACCGGTCCGCGACGACCCCGCCGACCAGGAAGAACGCCAACGCCGGGACCAGCCCGCAGACCCCCACCGTCCCGACGTCGCCCGCCGAACCGCCCGAGCCGAGCACCGCGAACACCACCGCGACCTGCGCCGCCGCGGTGCCCGCCACCGAGAGCGTCACCGACGCGGTGTGCAGCACGAACGTGCGGTTCCGCCACAAAACCAAGACTCCCCAGAGTTAGATGCAAAGTAGTTAGTATCAATTTCGTCTATGTACTTTGCGGGTAGAGTCGCGGAGGTGTCAACCGAAAAGATCCCCACCGGGGAGGAGCTGGCCGACGCACTGCGGCGCATCACGCACGTCCTGCGCCGGTACGCGGGTGCGCCCTACGCCAAGCGCGGCTGGCCGACCGCCCAGGTCCAGCTGCTGCTCATGGTCGACCTGCTCGGTGACCGGCCGCGGATGGGCGAGGTCAAGCGACGGCTCGGCGTCACCGGCCGGGCGATCACCTCGGCCGTCGACGCGCTGGAGCGGGACGGGCTGCTGCGGCGCGAACCCGACCCGACCGACCGGCGCGCGAGCCTGCTGGCCATCACCGACGCCGGCCGCCGCCGGCTGGCGGAGATCGAACGGATCCAGCGGGGCCACGCCGACGAGACCTTCAGCGTGCTCGACGAGAACGAGCGGAAGACGCTGCTGGAGCTGCTCAGCCGCCTCGAGGAGCATGTCGCGGCGCGGGCTTGATGAAGGCGTACGCCCCGCCGACGGCGAACAGCACCGCCCGCACCACCAGCTGGAACCGCGTGAGGACGCCCTCGAACGCGTCCAGCTGCCGGGCCAGCACGACGGCCAGCCAGGTCACCATCACCACCACCAGCCCGGCGACGGCCAGCGCCCGCCAGCCCGGCGGCCACCACAGCACCAGGCTGACCACCCCGACCGCGAGCACGACGCTGAGCAGCGACGACAGCGCGTGGCTGCGGTCCGGGTAGGCGGCCTGGACCAGCGCGACGGCGCCGAACGCGCTCACCGAGATCGAGCTGAGCCGCGCCACCCACTGGACCGGGCCGAGGCGGTGCAGCGGCGGCCCGGCGAGCAGGAACGCGACGCCCGACACCGCGAGCAGCACCCGGAACACCGGCGGCCCGGACAGCAGGTCGTCGACCGGGTCGTGCACCGGCGACACCCCGGTCGGCAGGAAGAACTCCAGCACCCAGCCCGAATACGCCAGCACGGCCACCCCCATCAGGAGGGCCGAGGTGATTCGAGCCGTGCGCACGAGGCACACAGTAAGCGACCGGGGCTGTCCCGGCGGTGTGACGCTTACCGGGGCTACTGACTCGTTATCCCTGCGGACGGACGAAGGGGAACAGGACTGTCTGGCGGATCGACGCGCCGGTGAGCATCATCAGCAGCCGGTCGACGCCGAGCCCGAGGCCGCCGGTGGGCGGCATGCCGTGTTCCAGTGCCAGCAGGAAGTCCTCGTCCAGCTCCATCGCCTCGACGTCGCCGCTGGCCGCGCGCAGCGACTGCGCCTCCAGCCGCCGCCGCTGCTCGAGCGGGTCGGTCAGCTCGGTGTAGGCCGTGCCGACCTCGGAGCCGAACGCGATCAGGTCCCAGCGCTCGGCCAGCCGCGGGTCCGCGCGGTGCTGGCGGGTCAGCGGCGAAACGTCGGTCGGGTAGTCGGTGTAGAAGGTCGGCAGCACGGTCGCGCCCTCGACGAGGTGCTCGAACGCCTTGAGCACGAGGTCGCCGTGGCTCGGGTCCTCCCCCACCGGCACCCCCGCGGCCACGCAGAGGCGGCGCAGATCGGCCACCGACGTCCCGGAGTCGATCTCCTCGCCGAAGACCGCCGAAACGGCCTGGTGCACCGGGACCACCGGCCAGTCACCGGAGATGTCGTGCTCGACGAGCTTCCCGTCGGCGTCGGGCCTTCGCACGATCTGGGCGCCGTACGCCGCTTCGGCCGCGTGCTGCACGAGCTCCCGCGTCAACGTCCTCATCGTGTCGTAGTCCGCGTACGCCTGGTACGCCTCGAGCATCGTGAACTCGGGGTTGTGCGTCGCGTCGACGCCTTCGTTGCGGAAGTTCCGGTTCAGCTCGAAGACGCGCTCGACCCCGGCGACGCACAGCCGCTTCAGGTACAGCTCCGGCGCGATCCGCAGGTACATCCGCATGTCGTAGGCGTTGATGTGGGTGACGAACGGGCGGGCGTTGGCGCCGCCGTGGACCGTCTGCAGCATCGGTGTTTCGACTTCGAGGTAGTCGGCGTGGTGCAGCCGGTCGCGCACCGCGCGGACCACTGTGGACCGCAGCCGGAGCATGTTCGTGGAGTCCGGGTTGACCGCGAGGTCGAGGTAGCGCTGCCGCACCCGCGTCTCGGGGTCGGTGAGGCCCTTCCGCTTGTCCGGCAAGGGGTGCAGGCACTTCGCGGTGACCGTCCACTCGTCGACGAGCACCGAAAGCTCGCCCCGCTTCGACGTCACGACCTGGCCGCCGACGCCGACGTGGTCGCCGAGGTCGACGCCGGTCCGCCAGCGGTTCAGGTCCAGCTCGCCCGCCTCGAGCATCAGCTGGATCTCGCCGCTGAAGTCCTTCACGCGGGCGAAGCACAGCCCGCCGAGGACGCGCAGGTTCAGCACGCGCCCGGCGATCCGGACCCGGTGCCCGGTGACCGTGCCCGGCGCCAGGTCGCCGAACTTAGCCACGACGTCGCCGATGTGGTCGTCGCGGCGGAACCCGACCGGGTACGGGTCGATGCCCGCCTCGCGCAGCTTGGCGAGCTTGGCGATGCGGACGCGGACCTGTTCGGGCCGCCGCACCGGCTTCGGCGCCGGGACCGCGGTCGTCTCTTCGATTTCCTTGACGCGCGCGACGAAGTCGTCGCCGACCTTCTCCAGCCGCAGCGACCGCGACCGCCCGGTCGGGACGAACCCTTCGAGCGCGCCCGCGACGATGCCGACCCGCGGCAGCCGCCGGGCCGAGGAGTAGCAGAGGAACCGGGGCTCCCAGTCCGGCCCGTACTTGGCGTTGGACCGGTAGAGCGACTCCAGCTGGAAGAACCGCGAGAAGACGCTCAGGATCCCGCGCCAGGCCCGCAGCACCGGGCCCGCGCCGATCCGCTCGCCCTCGGAGAACACCGCGCGGAACATCGCGAAGTTGAGCGAGACCCGCTGCGCGCCGAGGTGCTGCGCGGCCGCGACGACCTCGGCGATCATGTACTCGTTCAGGCCGTTCTCGGCGTCGCGGTCGCGGCGCATGAGGTCCAGCGACAGCCCGCGCCGCCCCCACGGCACGAACGACAGGAGCCCGCGCAGGTCACCGTGGGCGTCGTAGGCCTCGACCATCACGCTGCGGCCGTCGCTCGGGTCGCCGAGGCGGCCCAGCGCCATCGAGAACCCGCGCTCGGTCTCGGCCCCGCGCCAGGCCTGTGCCCTGGCCAGCAGCTCGGTCATCTCGGCTTCGGGGATCTCGCCGTGGCGGCGGACCCGCGAGGTGTAGCCGGCCCGCTCGATGCGCTTGACGGCCTGGCGCACCGAGCGCCGCTCCGGCCCGGCGAGGCTGAACTCGCGGACGTCGAGCACGGCTTCGTCGCCGATCTCCAGCGCCCGCAGCCCGGCGTCGGTGTACACCTTCGCGCCGCGTTCGCTCGCCCCGAGCACCCCCGGCGTCCAGCCGTACGTGCGCGTCTCGTCGAGCCACGCGCGCACGGCGTCCGGCCACGCCTCGGGGTCGCCGATCGGGTCGGCGCTGGCGACGCTGGTGCCGCCGAGCACGCGGTAGGTGACCGCCGCGCGGCCGTTCGGCGAGAAGACGACGCTCTTGTCGCGCCGGGTGGCGAAGTAGCCGAGCGAGTCGTCTTCGCCGTGCTCGGCGAGCAGCTGACGCACGCGAAGCTCTTCGTCGTCCGTACGCAGGCGACGGCTGCGTACGCCGCGGAAGAGCATGTACAGCGCCCCGGTGGCGACGGTCGTCGCGCAGAGGTCGATGAGGACGTCCAGCCAGCCCGGCCCTTCACCGACGCCGATCCGGCGCAGCTGCAGGTTCTCACCGGTGGCGTGGTTCACCACCCAGGCGAAGCGCTCCCAGGTGTCGCCGAGGTGGCCCGGAAATGCCTCCGCCAGCGCCCAGCCGACCAGGATGACCACGGCGAACCCGCCGAACAGCATGGTCAGGCCGTCGCGCCAGGCGCTCGGCGCGAGCCGCGCCGGGAACGCCGGGCGCAACTTGAGCAGGAACACGATCAGCCCGACCGAGAGCAGGTCGGCCACGGTGAGGGCCCACAGCTGGACGGGGATGTGCCGGACCTGCCGCGACCCGAGCGAGAGCAGCTCCGGCGACCACAGCAGCGTCGCCTGCAGGGCCAGGGTCAGCAGCAGCCCGCCGACCTGGAACAGCACCAGCGTGTACAGCGCCGCCTTCTTTCGGCGGCGCAGCGCCCCGCCGAGCACCACGAGCAGCAGCACCATGACCAGGCTCGCGCTGGTCGGCACGCTCAGGCTGGAGAAGGCCATGTCGATGCCGTTGAGCAGGCGCCCGTGCGCCCCGCCGGCGAACAGCAGGACGACCGAGAACACCGCGGCCAGCTGGACAACGGTCGCGACGATCCCGCCCGCCCTCGCCTTCCACGCGGGGAGGCGAGGACGCGTGTTCGCGAGGTTTCCCATCGTTGCTTTCGTCGCCTTTCGCGGACGGTCGGGGGTCATGCCTCTTCTTGACGTCAGTGAACACAGGTTGGTTGTCCCCGGGCATCAACCTGAAGGCTGACGGGGCCTCGTCCTCGAGGGTGTGAAGCTGGTCCCAGGTGGTTGGGGCCCGCCGGTGAGCGTGTCACGCTTTGAGACGCCTCTGCTCCACGACCCGGGGACCTCACCGAGGCCTCGAGGGAAGGACGGTCGACGACGATGTCTGCCACCGCTGAAGAACCGGCCCCCTACGGCACCGGACCCGCCGCCAAACCGGCGCCGGGCCGGAAGGTCCGTGTCCACCACCTGCGGGAGCTCAAGGAGCGCGGCGAGCCGTGGCCCATGCTCACCGCCTACGACATGTACACCGCCGCG
This sequence comes from Amycolatopsis nalaikhensis, assembly GCF_030264295.1. GTDB lineage: Bacteria > Actinomycetota > Actinomycetes > Mycobacteriales > Pseudonocardiaceae > Amycolatopsis > Amycolatopsis nalaikhensis. The sequence goes on from NZ_CP127173.1 coordinate 1,376,326, forward strand.
CTGTTCGACGAGGCCGGGATCCCCGTGCTGCTCGTCGGCGACTCCGCGGCCAACAACGTCTTCGGGTACGACACCTCGCTGCCGGTGACGGTCGACGAGCTGCTGCCGCTGGTCCGGGCGGTCACCCGGTCGGTCAAGCGGGCCCTCGTGGTCGCGGACCTGCCGTTCGGCTCCTACCAGCTCTCGCCGCAGCAGGCGCTGGAAACCTCGGTCCGCTTCATGAAAGAGGGCCGCGCGCACGCCGTCAAGCTCGAAGGCGGCCGGCGGTTCGCCGCGCACGTCGAGGCGCTGACCTCGGCCGGCGTGCCGGTGATGGGCCACATCGGATTCACCCCGCAGAGTGAACACAACCTCGGCGGCTATCGGGTGCAGGGACGCGGCGAGGCGGCGGACGTGCTGCTCGCCGACGCGCTGGCGCTGCAGGAGGCCGGCGCGTTCGCGGTGGTGATGGAGATGGTGCCCGCCGAAGCCGCCAAGCGCGTCACGGCGGAGCTGAAGATCCCGACGGTCGGCATCGGCGCGGGCCCGGACTGCGACGCGCAGGTGCTCGTCTGGCAGGACATGGCCGGGCTGCGGCGTGGGAAGGCCCCGCGGTTCGTCAAGCGGTACGCCGACGTCGCGACGGTCCTGCAGGACGCGGCGACGGCGTTCGCCGAGGACGTCCGCCGCGGTGAGTTCCCGGCTCCGGAACACGCTTTCCACGACTGACCCCAAGCGCCCCAAGGCGGCCTTCGGTGCGTCAGACGCAACGAAGGCCGCCTTGGGTGCGTCTGACGCAACCAAGGCCACATTGGGGCGCTCGAGCACCTCGGTCACCGGCGCCGGAACCGCTCGGCCAGGGCCGGGTCGTTCTCCCACCACAGTCCCGACGACGGTGCGGCACCCGAAGCGGCTTCTTCGTCCAGCTGGACGTCGATCTGCTTCGCGCGCCGCTCGTCGTCGCGGGCCCAGCGGACGAACAGGGCCACCACGAACGGCAGCCCGGCGACGTCGCCGCCGATCCAGAGGACTCCCGCGCCGATGATCTGGTCCGTGCGCGGGTCGGGGCCCCACCCCGGGTGCGCCGCCGCGTAGTGCGCCGGAGCCAGCAGCGGGCCGAGCCACAGCACCAGGCCGAGCGCGCCGTCGAAGACGACCTCGGTGAACGCGATCCACACCGACACCAGGTGCGGGTCCGCTCTCGGCGTCGGGTCGAGCCCGAGCCGCGTCCAGAAGTAGCTGAACCCGGCCAGCACGAGCGCCAGCCGGACCAGGCCGTCGGCGATCGAGGAGCGCAGCACGAGGTCGTAGAGCGGGGTCAGGTAGAGCACCAGGACCGGCACGACCAGGGCGAGGGTCACGACGGGCGGGAACGTCAGCGCGCGGGCCACCCGGCCGCGGCCGTGCCGCCGCAGCCACGGGACCTCGGCGGTGTCCAGCAGCAGCCGGATCGGTGAGCCCAGGGCCAGCAGCAGCGGCGTGATCATCAGCAGGGTGACCGTCTGGACCGAGCGGACCCAGAAGAACGTCCGGTCGTAGACCGCGAGCGGCGAGCAGGTGACGACCACGATCGTCGCGAGCCCGGCGAGGAACGCCGTCGTGCGGCCCGGCGGCCAGCTTCGGTGGCGGGCCGCGCGGACGTAGAGCGTGCCCGCGACGAGCACGCCGAGGACTGCGGGGACGTCGAAGGTGAGGTGCACGTCAGACCGCGAAGAAGACGAGGCTGCCGATTCCGGCGACCACACAGTAAATGGCGAACGGGGTCAGAGTGCGCGTTTCGAAGTATCCGGTGAGAAAACGGACGGAAATGTACGAAGCGACCCCGGCGACAACGCTGCCGGCAAGCGCCGGGCCGAGCGAAGCGTGGTTCTCGGGAGCGAAGAGCGTCGGCAGCTTCAGCACGCCCGCGGCCAGGATCACCGGGGTGGCGAGCAGGAACGCGAACCGGGCCGCGTCCTCGTGGCCCAGGCCGCGCCGCAGCCCGGCGACCATCGTGATGCCCGAGCGGCTGATGCCCGGCAGCAGCGCGAGGATCTGCGCCGCACCGATCAGCACGGCCTCGCCGACCCGCAGCTTCGCCAGCCGGACGTCGGTCTTCTCCTCGACGGTGACCGCGCGCATCACCAGCGTCTCCTCCGCCGAAAAGTCCACAGTGTCCGCTTCCTCGGCGGGCGGCTTCCGGGAGAACTTCTCGGCCGCGTAGAGCACCCCGCCGTTGAGCGCGAGGAAGATCGCCGACGGCACCGGCTTGCCGAGGAAGTCGCGCAGCAGGCCTTCCAGCAGCAGCCCGGCCAGCCCGACCGGGATGGTGGCGAGCACCAGCAGCCACGCGAGCCGCTGGTCGGGGGTGCGGACCTCGCGGTGGCGGATCGACGTCCACAGGCCGCCGACGATCCGCACCCAGTCCTTCCGGAAGAACAGCACGAGGGCGAGCGCGGTGGCGACGTGCATGGCCACGAGCACCGCGAGGTAGGGCGAGTCCTTCCCGATGCTCAGGTCCCGCTGCCACGAGCCGCCGAGCCAGGCCGGCAACAGGATGCTGTGGCCCAGACTGGACACCGGAAACAATTCCGACACCCCTTGCAATGCCCCGACGACAATCGCCTCGACATAGGTCACCGCGGACATTCCGTACCCTCATTTCGAAACTGCCGTCGAAAATCCCGACACCCGAAACTACCGGCCCATTCGTTAACCGGGGGCAAGGGGGACACGCGCGCTCAGCGTCCTCTCAGTTGTTCACATCCATGAACACCAATCATGTCCTTGACTGGTGTTCGGCTCGTGGCTTAGCGTGGTGCCTCGTCGCCGCCACGACGGAAAACCGGACCCTCGACGAGGAGGATCGAATGCGTGAGCGGGTGCTGGCCGTGCTGGCCGGGGCCGCCGCACTGGCGGCCGTGGCCGTGCCGACGGCGTCGGCGGCGACGGTGACCGTGTCGACGTCGGCCCAGCTGGCTTCGGCGCTGGCCGCCGCGGCACCGGGGACGACGATCCAGCTCGCCGCGGACACGACGTTCACCGGCAACTTCAAGGCGGCGAACAGCGGCACGGCGACCAGCCGGATCACCCTGACCGGGCAGCGGTCGGCGGTGGTCAAGGCGACCGGCGGGCGCACGATCGAGCTGACGGGCAGCTACTGGACGCTGTCGGGCTTCACGATCACCGGCGGCCAGAAGGGCCTGATGGCGCTGGGCGTGCACAACACGCTGGTCGACGGCGTGAAGGTGACGGGCATCGGCCACGAGGGCATCCACTTCCAGTACACGAGCACCGACAACGTGGTCCAGAACTCGGAGGTCACGGACACGGGCCGCGAGTACGCGGGCTACGGCGAGGGCATCTACTTCGGTTCGGCGGTGTCGAACTGGCCGGGCGGCACCCCGGACCGCAGCGACCGCAACAAGGCGATCGGCAACAAGATCGGCCCGGACGTGCGGGCGGAGTCGATCGACATCAAGGAAGGCACCACGGGCGGCGAGATCCGCGGCAACACGTTCGACGGCACGGGTCAGACGGGCGAGCACTACGCGGACAGCTGGATCGACGCGAAGGGCAACGGCTACCTGATCACCGGCAACAAGGGATCGAAGGTGTACGTCCACGACGCGACGTACGGAGCGTTCGAGATCCACGTCCAGCTGGACGGCTGGGGCCGGGACAACACGTTCTCGAACAACATCGCGGACGTGCAGTCCCCGTACGCGTACGGGTTCTACGTGGCGAAGACGGGGCAGGGCACGAAGATCTGCGGCAACAACACGGTGACGAACGCAAAGGGTTTCGCGAACGTGGCCCCGGCATCGGGCTGCTGAAGCGACACGGACCGGGGGCCCGCTCAGCCCGGCGGCGGGGGCGGGCCCCCACCTACTTGGCCGTCGTCCCGCACTGGGAAATCCCAGGGTGTCGGGGCGACGGCCGAGCCATTCCGGCAGAGTGTCGGGCATGGAGAGCCTTACCCACCGATCCCCGCCCGAGCGGAAGGATTCTTGGAGGTCGGCGACGGCCACCGGATCCGCTGCCAGGAGGCGGGCAACCCGGCGGGAAAGCCGGTGGTGGTCCTGCACGGAGGCCCGGGAAGCGGAATAGCCCCGATGGCCCGAAGGCACTTCGACCCGGCGGCCTACCGGATCATCCTGTTCGACCAGCGAGGATCAGGCGAGTCGACACCGGGGGCGGAAGACCTGAGGGCCAACACGCTGTGGCACTTGGTATCGGACATGGAGATGCTCAGAGAGCGCCTGGGCATAGAGAGCTGGCAGCTGTTCGGCGGCTCGTGGGGAGCAACGCTGGCCCTCGCGTACGCGGAGACCCACCCATCGCGAGTCTCCGAGATCATCCTGCGCGGAGTGTTCACGGTTCGCCAAAGTGAGTTGGACTGGATCTACCGAGGCGGCGCGGCCAACGTGTTCCCCCGAGAGTGGGAGGAGTTCCTGGCACCGATCCCGCAATCCCGACGCGACGATCCGTTGGCGGCGTACGCGGAGCTGCTGGAGGACCCATCGGAGGAGGTCCGCCACCGGGCGGCGATCGCCTGGAGCACGTGGGAGGGAGCGACGGTCTCGGTCCAGCCCCAGGAATCGTTCGTCCGCCAGTACGCGGAGCCGGGGTTCGCACTGACATTCGCAAGGCTGGCGGTCCACTACTTCAGCAACGGAGCATGGCTGGAGGAAGGACAGCTGATCCGCGACGCGGGCAAGCTGGCAGGAATCCCGGGGGTGATAGTGCAGGGAAGGTACGACACGGTGTGTCCCCCGACAACGGCGTACGAGCTGCACCAGGCGTGGCCGGGGTCGGAGCTGAGGTTGCTGGAGGGAGCAGGCCACGCGGTAACGGACCCGGGGGTGTTGTCAGCGCTCAGAGCGGCAACGGACGCGTTCCGCGAGTAGCCCAGCCAACCCAGACAAAGGAGCGGGGTGGTCATCCCGTCGCCTGAGGCCGTCAAAATCACTTTGAGCCAGGCCCGCAACTACCTCGTCTACTTCAGCCGAAGTACGAAAGCTTGCGGGCCTGGCTCAAAGTGATAGGCCTCAATCAGGCGACGGGATGACCACCTCGCGGCCCACGCGAGAACGCAACAAGACTACGAAGCCCCGGCCATCCCAGAGCCTGCCCGTCCGGCGAGGACATTCTTTTGATCTTTGAACGTCCCGAAGAGGGAGAACGGGCCCGACATCCCCCACCCCTCCTCGCGGAGTGTTCAGCCGCCGGTAGACCTTGTCAAGGCGGGAAAGCGTGCCTTGACAAGCTCAACCGTCGACTGAAGGGCGGCGAGGACGAGGGGCGGGGGAGGTCTGGTGATCTCGTGCCTGCTTTGCGTTGCCGGCCGCCGGTTCAAAGACGGCTACAACCGGCCACCCGAAGCGGTGTCCCCCGACAGCCTCTGCGCCAGATAAACCGGCACGGTCGAAACCACGATCAACACCGCAGCGACGACGTTCACGATCGGCGCCTGATTCGGCCGGAAGAGGTTGTTGTAGATCCAGATGGGCAGCGTCTCCATGCCCGTACCGAGAGTAAACGTAGTCACGATGATCTCGTCGAACGACAGCGCGAACGCCAGCAACCCACCAGCCAGCAACGCCGACCGCAACATCGGAAAGGTCACCAACCGAAACGTCGTGAACCCAGTAGCCCCAAGATCCATCGACGCCTCTTCAAGGTTCCCACCCATCCGACGCAACCGAGCGACAACGTTGTTGAACACCACCACAATGCAGAACGTCGCGTGCGCGATGATCGCCGTCAGCAACCCGAGGTCGATGCCCAAAATGGTTCTGAACGCATTGTTCAGCGCGATGCCCGTGACGATGCCCGGCAGCGCGATCGGCAGGATGATCAGCAACGACACGGGATTCCGCCCGAAGAACCGATACCGCTGCAAGGCGAAAGCCGCCATGGTCCCAAGCACGAGCGCGATCGCTGTCGCCGCGAGACCAGCCTCGACGCTCGTCCACAGCGCATGCAACGCACCCTCATTGGACGCCGCCCGGCTCCACCACTCGAACGTGAACCGCGAAGGCGGGAACCCGAACGTGGTGTCCGCGTTGACGGAGTTGAGCAGCACCACCACCAGCGGGAAGTAGATCACCGCCAAGCCGAGCCCCAACGCCGCCCACAACACCCTGCGCACAAGAAGCTCCTAGAGGTTGTCCAACGCGCCGGTGCGGCGCACCGCGGCCAAGTACACGAGCATGATCACCACCGGCACCGTGGCGACCGTCGCCGCGAACGGCAAGTTGTTGGCCGCGCCGATGTTGTCGTAGACCACGTTGCCGAGCATCTGGGACGTGCCGCCGACGATCTTCACCGCGATGTAGTCGCCCAAGGACAGCGAAAACGTGAAGATCGAGCCCGCCACGATCGCCGGGAACGTCAGCGGCAGGATCACCGAGCGGAACGTCCGGAACGAGCGCGCCCCCAAGTCACCCGACGCGTCCACCAGGGAATCCGGGAGCCGGTCCAGGCCCGCGTAGATCGGCAGGATCATGTACGGCAACCACAAGTACGACAGCGTCATGATCGTGGCTGTGACACCATAACCAGGCGAAAGCCAGCTCAGGGCTCCGTTGCCGGACAGCATCGAGCGCCACGCGTACGCCTTCACCAGGTAGCTCGCCCACAGCGGCGTCATGATCGCGATCACCAGGATGCGTTGCGCCCGGGGCGAAGCCAGCTTGGCCATCGCGTACGCCATCGGGAACGCGATCACCGCGTCGATCACCGTGACCAGCGCCGCGATGCCGACCGTGCGGAACGTGATCGTGCGATACACCGCGTCGGTGAACAACGTCTTGAAGTTGTCCAGCGACCACTCGATGACGACCTGGCCGGTGAACGCGTCCGTGTGCCAGAACGCCGTCACGAACAACGCGGCCAGCGCGCCCAGGTAGGCCAGGCCGAGCCAGAGCAGCGGCGCCGAGAGCAGGAAACCCAGGCGCAGCCGGGGTTTCCGGTAGAAGAAGGCCGAGAGCGCAGTCATGTCACCTCATCATCGGTGCGGGTTGTCGTGAGTGTTTAGGGCGGTTAGAACCGCCCTAAACACTCACGACCGGCCGGAGCTTGCGGAGGCCGTCAGCCCTTGATCTCGGTCCAGGCCTTCGTCCACTCGCCGTAGTCCTTGCACTTGACGTCCGTGCGGCCGTCGATGCACTGGGCGATCGGCGTGGTCCAGTAGGCGATCTTCGACGCGTACGCCGCGTCGTTGGCGTGGTAGGTGTCGCAGAGGGTCTTGTCCGTCATCTCCGCGCACGCCTTCGTGTTCGCCGGCGCTTCGCCGAAGTACTCGGCGACCTGGGCGTTGGCCTTCGGGCTGATGATGTAGTCGAGCCACTTGTAGGCGCACGTCTTGTGCGGCGACTTCGCCGCCACCATCCAGGTGTCCGACCACCCGGTGGCGCCTTCGCTCGGCACCGCCGACTCCAGCGGCGCGCCTTCGCCCTTGGTCAGGTTGACCGTGACCTGCCAGGCGGTGCCGACGACGGCGTCGGCGTTCTTCAGCGCCTGTGACTCCTTGAGGTAGTCCGACCAGTACTCGCTCACCAGCGGCCGCTGCTGCTTGAGCAGGTTCACCGCGGCGGTGAACTGCTTGTCGTCCAGCGCGTACGGGTTCTTGATGCCGAGGTCCGGCTGATGGGCCATCAGGTACAGGGCGGCGTCGGCGATGTAGATCGGCGAGTCGTAGGCGATCACCTTGCCCTTGTACGGCGAGTTCGCGTCGAACATCACCGACCACGACGTCGGCGCGGGCGTCACCTTGTCGGTGCGCCAGGTCAGCAGGTTCGCGCCCCAGCCGTGCGGGATGCCGTAGGAGACACCGCCGACGCTGTTCCAGGACTTGTCCTTGAGGAACGGCTGGACGTCGGCGTAGTTCGGCACCAGCGCGGTGTTCACCGGCTCGACGTCACCCGAGGCGACCAGCCGCAGCGACGCGTCACCGGAGGCGGACACGACGTCGTACTGGCCGGTCTTCATCAGCGTCACGGCCTCGTCGGACGTGCCGAACGGCTTGACGTTCACCTTGCAGCCGGTCTGCTGCTCGAACGGCGTCACCCAGTTGACCTTGGGGTCGTTGGAGCCGTTCTCCGCGTAACCCGGCCACGCGAGCACGTTCAGCTGGCCTTCCGGCTGCCCGAGCGCCTTCAGCGCTTCGAGCTTCGGCGGGGTGAACCCCTGCGCGCCGGGCGGCGCGGCGGAGTTCGACCCCGACGTGCCACATGCAGCCAACAGCAGGCTAGCGCCGAGGATCCCGGCAAGCCGCGTCTTCCTGTTCTTCATGGCAACCCTTTCGAGGGACTACTGGACCTGGAAGCTGTGTTCGTTCCGCCAGCTCAGCCGGACGCGCCCGGCTCCGAACGCGGCGGCTCCGTCGGTGTTCTGCCGGACGACGGAAAGCTGGCCGCCGGCGTCGAGCGTCACGGCGTAGCGCACCGTCGCCCCGGCGTAGACGACGTCGGTGACCGTGCCGGTCGCGCTCGTCTCCCCCGCCGCGGCGGGTTCGGACAGCGCGTCGTCGATGCGGATCTTCTCCGGCCGGATGCTGAACAGCCCCGGCCTGCCGATCACGGTCTCGGCACCGCGCCCGCCGAGCAGGTTGGACGTGCCGACGAACCCGGCGACGAACGCGCTGGCCGGGCGTTCGTAGACCTCTTCGGGCGGCCCGACCTGCTCGATCTTCCCGTTGTTGAACACCGCGATGCGGTCGCTCATGGTCAGCGCTTCGTCCTGGTCGTGGGTGACGAAGACGAACGTGATGCCGACGTCGCGCTGGATCTGCTTGAGCTCCAGCTGCATGGCTTGCCGCAGCTTGAGGTCGAGCGCGCCGAGCGGCTCGTCGAGCAGCAGCACCTTGGGCCGGTTGACCAGCGCGCGGGCGAGCGCGACGCGCTGGCGCTGCCCGCCCGAAAGCTGCGCGGGCTTGCGCGAGCCGTAGTCCTCCAGCCGCACCGTCTTCAACGCCTCGAGCGCGCGCTCCCGGCGTTGCCGCTTCGGGACGCGCTTGACGCGCAGGCCGTACTCGACGTTCTGCAGCACGGTCATGTGCGGGAACAGCGCGTAGTCCTGGAACACCGTGTTGACGTCCCGCTCGAACGGCGCGAGGCGGCTGACGTCGTGGCCCTCCAGCTCGATCGTGCCGCCGGTGGGCAGCTCGAACCCGGCGATCATCCGCAGCACCGTCGTCTTGCCGGAACCGGACGGGCCGAGCATCGAGAAGAACTCGCCGGGCGGGATGTCGAGGTCGACGCCGTCGACCGCGTGGACGTCGCCGAAGTGCTTGCGCAGCCCGGAAAGCCGGATCGCGGGTCGCGTGTGCTCGGCGGCCGCGGGCTCTTCCCGCGTCTCGGTGGGTGCTTGGTTGGGCATCGCGACCCTCACAGTGCGCTCATCACGTGCTTGACACGGGTGTAGTCCTCGAGGCCGTACAGCGAGAGGTCCTTGCCGTAGCCCGACTTCTTGAACCCGCCGTGCGGCATCTCGGCGACGAGCGGGATGTGGGTGTTGATCCAGACGCAGCCGAAGTCGAGCTTCCCGGCCAGGCGCATCGCGCGCTGGTGGTCGCGCGTCCAGACCGAGGAGGCGAGGGCGTACTGGACGCCGTTCGCGGCCTTCAGCGCTTCGGCCTCGTCGGCGAACCGCTGGACGGTGATGACCGGCCCGAAGACCTCGTTCTGGGTGATCTCGTCGTCCTGCTTGACCCCGGAAACGACGGTGGCTTCGTAGAAGTAGCCCTCGTCCCCGGCGCGTCGGCCTCCACAGTGGACGGTCGCGTGCGACGGCAGCCGGTCGATGAACCCGGCCACCTTTTCCAGCTGGGCGGCGTTGTTGAGCGGGCCGTAGGCGACGTCTTCGTCGTCCGGCTTGCCCGTCTTGGTGGCCTCGGCCTGCCGGGAGAGCGCCGCGACGAACGTGTCGTGGACTTCGTCGGCGACCAGGACCCGGGTGGCGGCCGTGCAGTCCTGCCCGGCGTTGAAGTAGCCCGCGACGGCGATGGCCTCGGCGGCGGCTTCCAGGTCGGCGTCGGCGAAGACGATGACCGGCGCCTTGCCGCCCAGCTCCAGGTGCACGCGCTTGACGTCGTCGGCCGCGCTGCGCGCCACCTCGATGCCCGCGCGGACCGAGCCGGTGATCGACACCATCGCCGGAATGTCGTGCTCGACCAGCGCGCGGCCGGTGTCGCGGTCGCCGCAGATCACGTTGAGCACACCTGGCGGCAGGAACTCGCCGGCGATCTCGGCGAGCAGCAGCGTCGAGGCCGGGGTGGTGTCGGATGGCTTGAGCACGACGGTGTTTCCGGCGGCGAGCGCGGGCGCGATCTTCCAGATGGCCATCAGCAGCGGGTAGTTCCACGGCGTGACCTGCGCGCAGACGCCCACCGGCTCGCGGCGGACGAACGACGTGTGGCCTTCCATGTACTCGCCCGCGGACCGGCCTTCCAGCACGCGCGCGGCCCCGGCGAAGAAGCGGACCTGGTCGAGGATCATCGGGATCTCTTCGGCCATGGTCAGCGCGATCGGCTTGCCGGTGTTCGCGGACTCGACGCGCACGATCTCGTCGGCGCGGGCTTCGAGGGCGTCGGCGATCTTCAGCAGCGCGAGCTGGCGCTGGGCGGGCGTCGTCTCGCGCCAGGTCTCGAACGCGGTCGCGGCGACCTGCAGCGCGTTGTCGACGTCCTCGGGGCCGGCGATCGGCGCGGTGCAGTAGGGCCGCCCGGTCACCGGGTCGACGATCTCGGCCGTCCGGCCCGACTTCGACTCGACGTACGCGCCGCCGACGTAGTGCTTCAGCTCCTGCACGGTGGGTCTCCTCAGCTGGCGGGAGCTAAAACATATAAGTCCATATGTAATAGGACAAGAGGATCAGGCAAGATTGGTGCGAACGGGTAGTCGACGGCAGCGAAAGGTCACGATGCGCAAGGGCATGTCGCACAGCGCGCGGTCCGCCATGTTCGCGCCGCTCGGCCAGGTCGGGCGGGCGGAAGCGGTGGCGGCCCGGCTGGTCGACGCCATCACGCTCGGCCTGCTCGCCGACGAAGAGCAGCTGCCCAGCGAAGCCGACCTGGCCGCGCAGTTCGGCGTCTCGACCGTGACGGTCCGGGAAGCGCTGGTGGCCTTGCGGCAGCAGGGCCTGGTCGAGACGCGGCGCGGGCGCAGCGGCGGCAGCTTCGTCCGCGCGCCGGCCAACCCGCCGCCGGACGCGTGGCGCGAACGCTTGCGCGAGGTGTCGCTGTCGGACCTGCGCGACGTCGGCGACCACTACCTGGCGATCGCCGGGGCCGCCGCCAAGCTCGCCGCCGAACGCAGCTCCCCCGAAGACGTCGCCCGCCTGCGGCTGGCCGCGGACGACCTCCGCACCGCCCACGGCACCGACTTCACGCGGGCGGAACGGCAGTTCCACCTGGAGGTCGCGGCGGCCGCGCAGTCACCGCGGCTCACCCAGGAAGAGCTGCACCTGCAGAGCGAACGCGGCGGCCTGCTGTGGCTGCCGCTCGGGCCTGGGGCACACTCCCACGAGGAGCACGCGGCGATCGCCGCCGCGATCGCCGCCGCCGACGGCGAGCTGGCCCGCAAGCTCACCGAGGAACACGTCCTCGGCGCGCTCGACCGGCTCGCGGACGTGCACCTCGGCTTGCTCGCCCCGTAAACTCCGCACAACCCGCGCATCGAGGTGAGCACCGTGAACGACACCCGCACGCTGGCCGGCGACGAGGTCGTCGAGCAGGTTTCGGCGTTGGTGGAAGGGGTCTTCGAACGGCTCAAGCCGCTCCTGGCGGCCGCCGAGTCGGTGCTGGCGGACGCCCCGGCCGCGTCGGCCCTGCACCGGATCCGGCCGCAGGTCACCGAGGCGCTCGGCGGGCTGATCATCGGCGCCGGCTTCGTCAGCGCCCCGCACGTGCTCACCGACTCCGAGTTCGGCTTCGAATGGTGGACGGGCTCGGGCGGCGAACCGCCGACGCAGCTGTTCATCAGCCTCGACCCGGGCAGCGAGAACTTCCTGGACTACACGCGCCAGTCGTGGTTCACGGTCCCGCGCGACACGGGCCGCCGCCACATCAACGGCCCGTACGTCGACTACCTCTGCACCGACGAGTACACGCTGACGTTCACGATCCCGGTGTTCCGCGCGGGGGCCTTCGCGGGCGTGGTGGGCGCGGACGTCTACGTGCGCGAGTTCGAGCGCGCGGTGCGGCCGCGGCTGCGGGCGCTCGGCCGCGGCGCGGCGTTGCTGAACGCGCAGGGGCGGGTGATCGTGTCCAACAGCGTCCGCCAGCCGACGGGGTCGCTGGTGCGCGAGGTCGACGTCCCGGCGTGGTGGTCGGCGGGCGCGGAGCCCGGCCCGGTCCTCCGTCGCTGCGGCGACTCCCCCATCGTGCTCGTGAGTGAATAACAGTGTTAGAACACTGTTTTCCACTCACGAGGCTTGGAGCGCGACCCAGAGTTCGGCGCGGACTCCTGGGGAGTCGAGGTCGCGGCCCAGCAGCTCCTCCGCCTTCCGGATGCGGTTCCGCAGCGTGTGGCGGTGGACGCCCAGCCGCGCGGCCGCGACGTCCCAGTGGCCGTGGTGTTCCAGCCAGGTGCGCAGCGACTCGACCAGGTCGCCGCGGCCGGACTCGTCGTGGCGGCGCAGCGGGGCCAGCAGGTTTTCGCCGTAGATGCGCGCGACCACCGGGTCGATGAGGGACAGCAGGCCGCGTGCTGAGTGTTCCGCGTACGTGACCAGGGGCTTGCCGTCCGCCTCGGCCGCGCGGGCGGCCAGGTCCGCCTGTTCCGCCGCCACCGCGAAGTTCTCCAGCGGCACCGGGTCCACCAGGCCCGCGTACATCGGCCCGACGGTCGCCGCCGCGGTCAGCGCGCGATCCAGCACGTCGCCGCCGGACTTGCCGATGACGAGCACCGCCGAGCCCGACTCCGCGAAGAACAGCGAGCCGTCGCCTTCCAGCGCGTCGCCGACCCGGCGGCGCTGCGCGGGCCCGCCGACCAGGGCGACCACCGCCCACGGCGGCTCCGGCGGGTCGCCCCACGCGGTGGTCATCACCCCGAGCGCGAGTTCGTGCTGCCCCGCCGCGAGCAGGTCCACCACGCCGGTCCGCAGCGACCGCCACGCGTGCGTGAGCTTCAGATCCTGTTCCAGCGCAAGGGAAAGCAAGGCGACCGCCGTGTTCACGACGTGCCGCCCGGCGGTGTCGAGGGGCTCGGGCGTGCCGACCGCGAGCGCCCGCCGCGCCCGCGTGGGAAGGGTCTGCAGCACGACTTCGTGGCCGTCGAGCGCGAAGACGCGCGTTCCCGAACGAAGCTGCTTCAGCTCTTCGCGCACTTCGTCGGCGTAAGACAGCGCGGAGCCGGTCCCCTCGGCGCCCGCGGTGTCCAGGAGCAGCGCCCAGCCGTCGACGAGCTTCGCCAGCTTGCGCAGCACCCCGGCCGGGCCGCCCTTGCCGACCGCCGTGCGGGTCAGTTCCTGCTGGGCACGGCCGATCCGGACCGTCGTCGCGTACTCGTCGGCGGCCACCGCCCGCGACACCGCGCGGGTGATGGCGATGAACGGCGTCTCGCGCGGCACCTCGAGCACCGGCAGCCCCACCTCGGCGGCGGTGGAGACGAGCGCACGCGGAACGAACTCGTGGCTCAGCCCGACGCCGAAGCCGAGCCCGGCGACCCCGGCGTCGACCAGCCGCCGCACGTAGTCCGGTGACGTCTCCTCGTCCAGTGCCAGGCCCGTGGTGAGCAGCAGTTCGCCGCCTTCGAGGAACGCCTGCGGATTCGTCAGCTCGGTCGGGTGCACCCAGCCGATCGGGCGGTCCAGGAGGTCCTCGCCGGTCAGCACCCGCAGCCCGAGCGGGCGCTCGGCGGTCAGCCCGGCCAGCGTGAGTGCCATAACGGCCAATTGTACGCGCCGATTTGTCCAAGAAGGCCAGCTGACGGCGGCCCTCACGGGACTCATCCTGGGGACGTCCACCGACTTCCCCAGGAGCACGCCGTGACCGCAAGCACCACCGCCGAGCCGCAGGCCCCGGCGCCCCGGCAGCGCAGGCTGCGCACCGAGATCCCCGGCCCCGCCTCGCGCGAGCTGCAGCAGCGCCGCGTCGACGCCGTCGCCGCCGGGGTCAGCTCGGTGCTGCCCGTCTACGTGACGTCCGCGAGCGGCGGGCTGCTCACCGACGCCGACGGCAACGTCCTGATCGACTTCGGCTCCGGGATCGCGGTGACCAACGTCGGGCACTCGGCGCCGGCGGTCGTCGGCCGCGTCCGCAAGCAGGCGTGCTGGTTCACCCACACCTGTTTCATGGTCACGCCGTACGAGGGGTACGTCGAGGTCTGCGAGGCGCTGGCCGAGCTGACGCCGGGCGACCACGCGAAGAAGTCCGTGCTGTTCAACTCCGGCGCCGAAGCCGTCGAGAACGCCGTGAAGATCGCGCGGGTGGCGACCGGGCGCCAGGCCGTCGTCGTGTTCGACCACGCCTACCACGGCCGCACCAACCTGACGATGGGCATGACCGCGAAGTCGGTGCCCTACAAGCATGGTTTCGGGCCGTTCGCGCCCGAGGTCTACCGCGTGCCGGGCTCGTACCCGTACCGCGACGGCCTGTCCGGCCCCGAAGCCGCGGCGCTGGCGATCGACCGGATCGAGAAGCAGATCGGCGGCGACCAGGTGGCCGCGGTCGTGCTGGAACCGATCCAGGGCGAGGGCGGGTTCATCGAGCCTGCGCGCGGCTTCCTCCCGGCGATTTCGGCGTGGTGCCGCGAAAACGGCATCGTGTTCGTCGCCGACGAGGTCCAGACGGGCTTCTGCCGCACGGGTTCCTGGTTCGCCTCCAGCGACGAAGACGTCGTGCCGGACCTGATCGCGACGGCGAAGGGCATCGCGGGCGGCCTCCCGCTGTCGGCGGTCACCGGCCGCGCGGAACTGCTCGACGCGGTCGGCCCGGGCGGGCTCGGCGGGACGTACGGCGGCAACCCGATCGCCTGCGCCGCCGCGCTCGGCTCGATCGAGACGATGAAGGCCGAAGACCTGGCTGCGTCGGCGAAGCGCATCGAAGGCGTTGTGCTGCCGCGGTTGCGTGCGCTGGCCACCGAGACCGGCGTGATCGGCGACGTCCGCGGGCGCGGCGCGATGCTGGCCGCGGAGTTCGTTCGTCCGGGGACTTCGGAGCCGGACGCCGACCTCACCAAGCGCGTCGCGGCGGCCTGCCACCGGGCCGGCGTCGTCGTGCTGACCTGCGGCACGTACGGCAACGTCGTCCGGCTGCTGCCACCGCTGTCCCTGTCCACCGACCTGCTCGACGAGGGCCTGTCGGTCCTCGAGCACGCTGTCCGCACGGAGGCCCGCAAATGACCTTTCCCTTCTGGGTGGCCGGAAAGCCGGTGACCGGCGGGGAGACCGCCACCGTCCGGCACCCCTACGACGGCTCTTCGGCGGGTTCCCACTTCGTCCCGTCGCCCGTGGACGTCGAGGCGGCGGTGCAGGCGGCGGCCGACGTCGCCGACGAGTTCGCGACGCTGCCCGCGCACGTCCGCGCCGGGGCGCTGGACCACGTGTCCCGCGCGCTGGGTGAGCGGGCCGAAGAGATCGCGGCGTTGATCACCGCCGAGTCCGGCAAGCCGCTGAAGTGGGCGCGCGGCGAGGTCGGCCGCGCGGTGTCGACGTTCCGCTGGGCGGCCGAGGAGGCCCGCCGGTTCTCGGGCGAGCTGCAGCGGCTCGACACGGACCCGGGCGGCACCGGGCGGCTGGCGCTGGTCCGGCGCGTGCCCCGCGGGCCGGTGCTGGGCATCACGCCGTTCAACTTCCCGCTGAACCTGGTGGCGCACAAGGTGGCCCCGGCGATCGCGGTCGGCGCGCCGATCGTGCTCAAGCCCGCGCCGGCGACGCCGCTGACGGCGTTGCTGCTGGGCGAAATCCTGGCCGGGACGGACCTCCCGGCGGGCTCGTGGTCGATCCTGCCGGTGGACAACGAGACGTCGTCGCGGCTGGTCGAGGACCCGAGGCTGCCGGTGGTGTCGTTCACCGGCTCGGTCCCGGTCGGCTGGGCGATCCGCGACCGCGTCCCGCGCAAGCACGTGGCGCTGGAGCTGGGCGGCAACGGCGCGGTCCTCGTCTGTCCCGATTGGACGGACCTCGACTTCGCGGCCCAGCGGATAGCGACGTTCGCGATGTACCAGGCGGGGCAGTCGTGCATCTCGGTGCAGCGGGTCTACGCGCACACTTCAGTTTTCGACGCTCTGGCTTCGAAGGTTGTCGAGCAGGTCGCTTCGCTGCGCACCGGCGATCCGCGTGCCGAAGGCGTGGACGTGGGCCCGCTGATCAACGAGGACGCGGCTTCGCGCGTTTCTTCCTGGGTCTCATCGGCGGTGTCCGCGGGCGCGCGCCTGCTGACGGGCGGCGGCCGGTCGGGGGCGACGGTGGAGCCGACGGTGCTGGCGGATGTCCCGGAGGACGCGTCGGTGATGGCCGAGGAGGTGTTCGGGCCGGTGGTTTCGCTGGTCCGGGTGTCATCGGTCGAGGAGGGCGTTTCGCGGATCAACGCGTCGCGCTTCGGGCTGCAGGCGGGCGTGTTCACGCGCGAGCTGCCGACGGCGTTCGAGGTGTCGGCGGCGCTTCGCGTAGGCGGGGTGATCGTCGGTGACGTGCCGAGCTTCCGAGCGGACCAGATGCCGTACGGCGGGGTGAAGGACTCGGGCGTCGGCCGCGAGGGCCCGGCGGCGGCGATGGCGGACTTCACCGAGGAGCGGGTAACGGTCCTCACCGGCCTGACGCTCTGAAATCGATCGCGCCTCGCTCGGCCCCGGCGTAGGTTCGGGGCCGAGCGAGGAGGGTCCGTGTCACTGACGCGCAGGGGTTCGCGGCTCATCACGGTCGACGGCACCGGCTACCGCTGGACGGTCCGCCCCAAGCCGACCTACTCCCAGGGCCTCGGCTCGACAATGACCTTCGCGGTCGAACTCGCCGACCGGCCCGGCGCCACGCTCGTCGTCGACACCGGGCGGCCGCGGCCGGACAACTGGCTGCACCTGCCGACCGATCCCGTCCGCCCGGCCGAAGTCGCCGACGCCGTTCGCGCCGCCCGGCGCACGGGCTTCGACTTCACAGCCCGGCCAACACCTCCGTCAACGCGGCGTGGGCCTCGACGAGTGACGGCCCGTACCAGGTGAGGTGGCGGCCCGAGACCAGGACGTACTGCGCGTCCGGGAAGTGGCCCGGCCCGTCCTCCTCGGTGAACAGGTACGGCTCGTCCGGCAGCACCAGCAAGTCCGCATCGGCCGCGAAGTGCGCGCGCAACTCCTCGACGTCCGGCCGCGGGTAACGCTCCTCCGAACCGGCGTAGACGTTCGCCACCCCGACGCGGCGCAGGACGTCACCGGCGAACGTGTCGCGACCCAGGACGATCCACGGCTTGCGCCACACCGGGACCACCGCGTGGAACCGCACCGGCCGGACCTCGCGCCAGACCTCCTCGGCCTCGACCAGCCAGTCCGGCTCTTCCAGCTCGTACGCCTGGGTCAGGATCCGCCGCAGCGAGCCCAGCGCGGCGGGCACGGTCGCCGCCGCGGCCATCAC
The DNA here is from genome assembly GCF_030264295.1 of Amycolatopsis nalaikhensis. Taxonomy (GTDB): domain Bacteria; phylum Actinomycetota; class Actinomycetes; order Mycobacteriales; family Pseudonocardiaceae; genus Amycolatopsis; species Amycolatopsis nalaikhensis. Next base: position 1,393,852 of record NZ_CP127173.1, read on the forward strand.
CCATACCGGGATCCCGTTGGCGCGCAATCGTTCCACGTCCTCGGGGCGGTTCTCCTCCGAGTTGGCCAGCACGAGGTCCGGCGCCAGGTCCAGGACCCGGTCGAGCTTCGGGTACTTCGAGCCGCCGACGCGCGGCACGTCCAGACCGGCCGGGTGGGTGCAGTAGTCCGTCGCGCCCGCCAGCCGTCCCGGCGCGCTGACCTCGACCGCCTCGGTCAGCGACGGCACGAGCGACACCACCCGCGCGACCGGCCCGTCGATCGGGACCGTCTCGCCCAGGTCGTCGACCAGTTCCGAGGTCCTCATGCGCGCTCGAACGACACCTTCCGCTTGTCGACGTCGACCGCGGTCAGCCGGACGGCGATCCGCTCGCCCGCGGTCAGCTTCTCCCCCGCGCACTTCGCCATCACCGTCGGGTCCTCGACGAGGATCTCCGCCTTGTTCTCGTCCGCGCGCAGCACCACCGCGCTGAACTCGCCGCCGATGTGCTCGGCCAGCACCCACGCCTCGACCTGGTCGATGCACGCGCGCTCGACCTTCGCGGCGAGCGTGTCCGAGGCCATCATGCGGTCCGGGACGTCCGCGAGCGCCGCCCGTACCCACTCCGGCACCTCGCGCCCGGCCGAGACGGCGAGGCAGATCTCCGTGGCGAACCGGTCGACCAGCCGCCGGATCGGCGCCGTGACGTGCGCGTACGCGCCGCCGATCCCCGCGTGCGTGGTGAGCGCGGGCAGCTCGCCGTCGAACGCCGTGTAGCCCGCGCCGCGCAGGAGTCTCGTCGTGTCGGCGTAGAGCGCCATCGACGCCGGCTGCCCGGGGTCGAGCTTCGCGAGGAACTCCGACACCGTCGTCTCCGGCGCCCACGCGATGCCCAGCGCCTCGGCCGAGCGGCGCAGCCAGTCGACGGCCTCGGGCTCCGGGTCGGGCAGCGTGCGCAGGACGCCGACTCCCGCGTCGATCATGATCCGCGCCGCGGCCATGCCGGTGAGCAGCGAGATTTCGGCGTTCCAGGCGTCGACGGCGGTGCGCGGGCGGCGCGCGAGCACCCAGCCGCCGTCCGGGTCGCCGCTGATCTCCTGCTCGGGCAGCTGCAGCTCGACGGCGCCGCGCCGCACGGCCAGCTCGCGCCGCGCCCGGCCCAGCTCGGGCAGCGCGGCCACCGACGGGTGCGGGTTCCCGGCGTCGAGCGCGGCCTGCACGGTCTCGTAGTCGAACTGCTCGGTCGACCGGACCAGAGCGCGGCGCACGCGGGTGGCCGTCAGCTCGCCCGCGTCGTCGGTCTCGATGGTCCAGAGCACCGCGGGCCGGACCTCGCCGGGCAGCAGGCTCGCCGCGCCTTCGGAGAGCACCGGCGGGTGCAGCGGGACGTTGCCGTCGGGCAGGTAGAGCGTCTGCCCGCGCAGCCGCGACTCCCGGTCGAGCGCGCCGCCGGGCGGGACGAACGCGGCCAGGTCGGCGATGGCGTAGTGGACGCGGAAGCCGTGCGCGGTGCGTTCGACGACCATCGCCTGGTCGAGGTCCTTCGCGCCGGGCGGGTCGATGGTGACCAGCGGCAGGTCCGTCGCGTCCTCGCGGGGACCGGCGCTCGCCAGCGGGTCCAGGACCGCGGCCTCCGCTTCGGCCAGCACCTCGGGCCCGAACGACTCCGGCAGCGAAAACTCGGCACGCAGGGGGCCGAAGTCCCCGCCCGCCGAGTGTGTCCTGATCACGAGGGGAGGCACCCCCCAACCCTAACCCCGCCGGGGCCCGATGATCGCCCGATCGGGCGCGCGCCGGTCGGGTGTACGTTACGGGACAATAATGAAAACCGTCTTCATTGCCAGAAAGGGATCCGAGACGTGAAGATCGCGTTCGTCGGCAAGGGCGGCAGCGGGAAGACCACGTTGTCGTCGCTGTTCGTCGCGTACCTGGCCGACGCCGGGCGGCCGGTGCTGGCCATCGACGCCGACATCAACCAGCACCTCGCGGTGGCGCTCGGCGCGACCGAGGAGGAGGCCATCGCGTGGCCGACGCTCGGCGACAACATGGCCCTGATCAAGGACTACCTGCGCGGCGACAACCCGCGGATCCCCGACGCGGCGTCGATGATCAAGACGACGCCGCCGGGCCGCGGGTCGAGGCTGGTCCGGCCGTTCGAGGACAACCCGGTGTTTTCGGCGTGCTTCCGTGAGCTGGGCGGGGTCCGCCTGGGCGTCACGGGCCAGTTCGACGAGGACGACCTGGGCGTCAAGTGCTACCACTCGAAGGTGGGGGCGGCGGAGCTGCTGCTGAACCACATGGTCGACGTCGACGGCGAGTACGTCGTGATGGACATGACGGCGGGAGCGGACGCGTTCGCGTCGGGGCTGTTCACGAGGTTCGACGTGACGTTCCTGGTGTGCGAGCCGACGGTCCGCAGCGTGGGGGTCTACCGCCAGTACGCGGACTACGCGCGCGACTTCGGCGTGCGGCTCGTGGTGGTGGGCAACAAGGTGACGGACGCGGAGGACGTCGAGTTCCTCCAGGACCAGGTGGGCGCGGCGCTGCTGGGCTGGATTTCGGCATCAGGGCACGTGCGAGCGGCGGAGCGCGGCGCGGCCCGCCCGATCACGGAGCTGGAGGCCCGCAACCTGTCGACGTTGCGGTCGATGCACGCGGCGGTGGACGCGGAGCAGCGCGACTGGGCGCGTTACCAGCGTCAGGCGGTGGAGTTCCACCTGCGCAACGCGCGCGCCTGGGCGGGCGCCGACCTCGCGGCGCAGGTGGACCCGGAGTTCGTCTTGGGACCTCGGCTGGCGGTTTAGTCGTCGTTCCAGGCGGCGTCGGCGGCGTCGGCTTGCCGGGTCCGTTCCTTGGCGATGTCCAGCGCCCGCCGGGCGGTGGCCTCGTCGGGGTAGGGCCCGAGCAGGTCGACGCTGCGGCTGCGTTCGAGGTGTTCGACCTCGTGGGTGCGGGTGTTGTAGTACCACCCCGGGTCCGGGTTCGGGTCTTTGGCCATGGAACAAGGTTCGCACCCGCGAGGCGGTCTGTCAGCGCTTGTACCGATAGGGGATCTCGGTGGGTTCCCCGGTGGGCCCGAAGTCCGGCGGGTCTTCGGGTGGTGGCTGTTCGGTGAACTCGTCGAACCAGCCGCGCGGAGTACCGCGGGGCGGGGTGTCGGGTTCGGTGCGCGAGGGCTGCGGGAGCGGAGTGTCCGAGCCGGGGAAGACGGGCCGAGCGCTCGGAGCGGGCGGCATCGTGCCGGGGCCGGGGAAGACTGGCCGCGCCGGGGCGGCGTGCCTTGTGGGGAAGGGCTGGGGGGTGGATTCCGGGCCTGGGAAGACGGGCTTGGGCCTGGTGGGGGTGGGGGCCCAGGGTGGGGTGGCGGCCGGAGGTTGCTGGTGAGACTCCGGGGAGGTGGGCGGTTGAGGTGCGGCGGGCTGGGCGACCGCGGGAGGCGGCGGCTGCGGCGGGGCAACCGGCTGCTGCGGCTGAGCTGAGCCCGCGGCCGGGGCGGGATGCGAGGCCATGGGGGCCTGCGGCGGGGCAATCGGTGGCTGAGCTGAGCCAGCGGCCGGAGCGGACTGCGAGCCCATGGCGGGCTGCGGCTGCTGCGGCTGCTGCGGCGGCTCGTGCGGCTGCGGCTCGTGCGGCTGCGATGAGCCAGCGGCCGGAGCGGGTTGCGAGCCCACCGGGGGCTGCGGCGGGGCAGCCGGTGATTGCCACGCAGGAGGCTGCGACTGGGGCGCGGCCGAAGCCGGTGCAGCTGACTGCGCGTCGACGGGCGGCTGCGGGGGTGCAGCCGCGGCTGGCGCCACAGGCTGCGAAACCTCCGTCGAGTACGGCGCAGGAGACTCCGCACCAACCGGCGGCTGCGTGGCGGCAGGTGGCGCGAAGGGCTGCGCGCCCACCGGCGATTGCGGCTGCGGCCTGTCCGCAGGCGGCGCAACTGCAGGTGACTGCGGCGCCTCGGTCGAGGCTTGCGGCTCGTCCGCAGACGGAGAAACTACCGGCGAGGGCGGCGCTGGCGGCTCTTCCGCAGGCGGCACCGACCCGGATGCGGATCCCGACTCGACCGGCGCGGACTCTTCCGGCAATGCACCAGCGGGAGACTCCGGCGCGGCGGGCTCCGCTGAGTGCCCACCTCCAGAGGGCTCCGGCGCGGCGGGCTCCGCTACCGGTCCACCCCCAGAAGACTCTGGCTCGACCGGCGCAGACGCGGCAGATTCTTCCGTCTGCGCACCACCAGAGGATTCCGGCTCGACCGGCGCAGGTCCCGCCTCCTCGGCGGCAGCCAGCTCCGGCTCGGACGCAGCGGAAACCCCCGCCTCCGAACCAGCAGACGGCTCGGGCACGGCCGCGGATTGCGACTCAGCCGGAGAGTGTTCGGCAGGCACTGGCCCGGACGCGGATTCCGGCTCAGTCGGCGCACCAGCCGTGGGCACCTTCGGCTCCGGCTCGGAAGCAGGCGGCGCGGACTGCGATTGCGCCTCAGCAAACGGTTGCGCGCCCAAGGCCCCCGCCTGTGGAGCGACGGGCGGCGTTTGCGAGTGTTCGGCGGGAACTTCCGCCTCCACCGCAGCCGACTGCGGCACAGCTGGCGTCTCCGGCGCGCCGACCGGCGGCACAGCGCCGGGCTGCACATCAGCAGACGACTCAAAAGCCGACCCAGCCGGGGAGCCACCAAACCCGGCCTGAGCCCCGGCAGGCGAAACAGAAGGCGGCAAAGGAGCAGCCGTCTGCGGAACCCCGGAAGGCATCGTCACCGGCCCAGCCTGAAAATCAGGCGCAACCGGATGAACAGGCCGTTCCTCGAACGGAGCCGCATGCCGAGCCGGAGACGAAGTCCACCCGGACGGCTCCGGAACATGCTGCTCAGGCGTCCCCGGCACCGCCGACGCGGGAGGCGGATGCGGCACCGTCCGCCACACCGGGGCCGGACCGATGTTCATCGGCGCGGGCGCCTGCCCAGGCGGGGCGCCGGGCGGGGGCGGGGCCGGTCGCGCCGCGGGCTTCGGGATCGGGTCCAGGCACGACACCAGCACCGTCGTGTTCTCCGGGTCCTCGACCTTCCTTCCGCTCCGCTCGCGGTAGACCATCTCGCCGTCGGCGTCCATCTCGACCAGGTAGCCCGCCTCCGCGAGCTGCTCCTCGTCCAAATCCTCCAGCCGCTCGTACCGCGATGGCACCACCCGGTAGATCGGCCAGGCCAGCGACGCGTGCTCGGCGTGGAACTGGGCCAGCAGCGCCGCCATCTGCTGCTGCCATGGCAACGACATCCCCTCCGCCAAGGATCGGGGCAGCACGACGTACCCCGCGTCCACACCCGGGTAGCCCTGGCTCAGCTGGTCGGACAGGGGCGTGCTGGACGCGGGGCGAGCCGACTGCCGGGGCGGCTGGGGCGCGCCGAACAGCGTCGCCGGGTCGCGGGGCTCTCCGCCGCCGGGCTTGCCTCGCCTGCCGAATTTCCGTCCCACGTGCTCATCCTCTGCCAGTACGCGGCCGCCTGCTCGTGGAAGCGCCGCGACGTCGGGTGAATCGGCCGATTCGTGTCAAGGCCCTCGCGACCCATGCTAAACGCCGGGGCGGACCGCCTGCGGCACCACTTCGGCCTCGTCGAACGAGAACGGCCGGGTGTGCACCGGCACGCCCGTCTGCTGGGCCTCGACGACCTTGCCGTCGCCCAGGTACATCATCACGTGGTGGATCGTGTTCGGGTTGGACGGGTCCGTGGCGAGGAACAGCAGGTCACCGGGCTGCGCCTCGCGCACCGGCAGCATCGCGCCCGCCCGGTACTGGTCGCGGGACACACGCGGCAGGATGATCCCGGCCGCCTCGTACGCGCGCAGCATCAGCCCCGAGCAGTCGTAGGAGTTCGGCCCTGTGGCCCCCCACACGTACGGCTTGCCCTGCTCGCCCAGCGCGAAACTGATCGCCTTCCCCGCGGCCTCGCTCGGCGGCAGCAGGTTGCCCACGCCGGTGCCGCAGGCGACGACGTCGACGACCTGGCCGACGTTCTCCACCAGCGTCGCCGCCATCGGCTCCCACTTGTGGTAGCGGTCCGGGAACCCCGAGCGCTCGACGGCCTGCGCCGCGTCGCCCGGCCGCTTGTTCTCCCAGTCCGGCACCGCGAGGAGCACGTCGTAGAACTTGTTGACCTGGTACGGCGGGTTCGTCACCTCGGCGACCGAGCCCCAGCCCATCGACGGGCGCATCTGGAAGATGCCGAGGGAGTCGCGGTCGCCGTAGGTGAGGTTGTGCAGGCCCGACTCGGTCATCCCGGCCTGGATCGCGACCTGCCACGCGCGCGGCGCCAGCGACCGCTGCTTGCCGATGGAGATGATCAGCGCGACGATGCCGCGCTGCTCGCCGTCCAGCTTGGACGCGTCGATCTCGCCGCGGTCGCCCTGGCCGGGCTGCGTGGGCCCGACCGAGGCGTCGCAGCTGGTCAGGGACACGCCGCGGGCCTGCGCCTGCTGGTTGTCAATGACGACTTTCGCGGCGACCGCGGTCACGACGAGGGCGCCGATCGCGACGAACACGACCAGCCCCAGCCACAACCCCAGGCGCCGCACCGTCAGCTCGCCTGGTCGTAGTCGGCGACGCGCCAGCCCGCGTTGGTGGTGACGACCGTGATGCTGAGCTTCGGGCCGTCGGTCGGGATCGTCAGCTGCACCGAGCTGGTGTAGGACGTGCCGACCACCGGCTCACCGGTGACCTTCGTGGCCGGGATGTTCGCCGGGTCGACCGACGCCATCACCGGCAGGTACTCCTCCGTCGTGTACGGCTTGAGCTGGGCCAGCCACTGCTCGGACGTGATGCCGGCGGGATGGTTGACCCAAGCGGCGGCCCACTCCTTGGCGACGCGGACGGCGTCGCCGTTCGGGGCGGCCGTGGTCGGGGTGGCGAGCGGCGCGGACAGCCGCGTCGGCAGGTTGGACGTCGGGCCGGGCGCGGCGACGCCCGGCGGCGTCGTGTGGATGGACGTGGTCGGCCCGGTGCTCGGCGCCGCTTTGGCCTGCTGCTTGCCGACGACCTTCGGCAGCACGACGCCGAGGGCGGTGATGAGGATGGCCAGGAAGACGAGCGTCCCGACGAGGTGGCGGGGCGAGCGCAGCGGCCAGCCCCACAGGCGGCGGTAGACCGCGGCGCGGCCGCGGTTGGTGCGGATCGGCATCGGTCACCGCCCCATGACTTGGTCGGTGTCACGGGGTTCTTCCCGCACTTCGATGCCGCGCGAAGGCCGGTACAGCACGAAAACAGGCTTCCCGGCAACGACTTCGGGATCGACCCGCCGCGGCTGCGCCCGAACACCGGGGGTGCGCGGAGCGTCCGGCGGGACGTAGTCGCTGAAGCCGGACTCAGGGGCGCGAAGGTGCGAAGGCACGACGACGGGCTCGGGTTCATCGCTCCACCGCCGATCGGCGACGGGCGAGGTGTCGACGCGACGGCTTTCCTCACCCCGCAGCACCGGACGTCCCCCGGCGCCGACGACGACGTAGTCGCCGGGATCGCCGTTGGCGGGGTTGTACTGGCCGAACACGGGCGAGCCGGGACGGCCACCGGAGGGCAGCGCACCGGCGGAGCCCCCGCCGATGGCCCCCGGCCAGGCCCCGGACCAGGCCGCGGCCGGCCGGGACGCGCCGGAGGTGTTGTCGAGGCGCTGGGCGTTGGCGAAGATCGTGGCCTCGGGCCGGAAGCGCCCGCCACCGGCGGTGGCCCCGAGCGGACCGCGCTGCTCCCCGTCAACGACGTCGTCGGTCTCGCGGACGTGCTGCCAGAACTCGTCCTGCGGGGTGGGGCCGTTCTTGTGGCGCCGGAAGCGGGAGAAGATCCCGCCGCCGGGCGACGGAACGGCGGCGCCGACCATGCTGACCGACATCTCGACCATCTGCCAGAGGCGGCGGACGGGGCGTCCGACCATGAACAGCAGCACGGTGATGAGCCCGGCGAGAACCATCTGCGTGAGCATGTTCAGCGAGTTGCCCGCTCCGAAGATCGCTTGGAGCAGCAGCATGTGCACCCCGGCGAGGACCGACAGGACGATCAGGTTGAACGCGACCCCGCCGGCGACCTTCAGCACGCGGTGGAGGATCTGGGGCTGGATCAGTGCGATCAGCCCGATCAACGGCGCGGTCAAGGCGAGCAGCCGGATCAGTACCTGCGCGAGCAGGATCGACGCCTTGGCCAGCAACTGGAACAGGGAGTAGACCAACGCCTGCCCCAGCGAAAGGAACCCGGCACCGGTGCGCCCGCCCGCCTCGCCCGTGAAGTAGCCGGTGGCGGGGCCGAGCTTGGTGGAGATGTCCTTGTACGCGGCCTTCTTCGAGTCGACCAGGCCGGCATCGGCGTCACCGCCCTGCTGGATCTGCTCCCACGTGAAAGCGCGGGCGTCCAGCAACGGCGCGCCGTACTGCTGCGCCTGCGGTGAGGTCGCGGAACCGAACTCCCCGCGAAGCCAGTTCTCGTAGACGATCTGGCAGTGCAGGTCGGTCGGCAGGATGTCCCAGGTCGGCCGGCCCGCCGTCGTTCCCTTGTTCTGACAGGTGATCTGGGCCGGGGTCGGGCTCTGCGCAGGCGGCGCCGACGGCGGTCCGGCGTCGACGAAGCCGGCCTGGATGTTCGTCGTGGTCTTCACGATCGCGTTGTCGATCGGATCCAGATAGCGCAGCAGCGCCAACGACGATGCGGCCAGCCAGACCGCGGCGAGTCCGTAGAGCGCCCGCTTGCTCACGGCGGCCAAGTCGCCGCGCCAGATGTTGCGGAACATCATGATCGACATGATCAGCGCGACCAGGCCGAACAACTGGGCGTAGATGTTGTTGTAGATCTTGTCCGCGCCCGCCTTGACCGCGTTGTACAACGGGCTCAGCAGACTGCCCTGCAGAACGGTGTAGTGCAGAGAGTTGGTGGCGCCCACGATGTTCTTGCCGATGTTGAACAGCTGGTTGCCGGCCCAGGTGTCGAGCGACGCGCTCGGCGAACCGAGCCCCGACAGCGGGCTGCAGTCGGTTTCGAAGGTGTCCCAGACCATGCCGGCGTAGCCGTAAGCCCGGTACGGGCTGAAGCCCTCGCCGTGGGCGCTTTCCGGTGGGTCGATGGCACCGACCATCCCCGCACCCGGACGTTCCGGGTTCGGGGCCTCACCACAAGCCGCCGCGCTGGCGGCCGGCGCCGTCGCGATCGCCTGCAGGCCCAGCACCAGCATCACGGCGAACATCGTCGCCTTGCGGCTCGGTACTCGGCGGGCCGAGCGCGGGCCCTCCTTGATCCGCCGCTTGAGCGAATGCCATCCCGCGGCCAACGTCAGCAGGACCGCCAGCGTCAGCAGGGTGCTCATGCGGCGTCCCGGCCGGTGCCGCCCTTTCCGCCCGTTCGCGCGTGCTGCTGGCCGTTCGGCGACTGGACGCCGCCCTCGACCTCGCCTGTCTCCGATGCCAGCGGGTCCGGTGCGCCCAGGAGGTTCTCGTCGGCCAGGCCGACCTCCAGTTCCGCCGCCAGCTCGAAGTCCTGCTCCAGCTCGATGTCGTCCTCCGGTGGGGACGCCACGAACGGCTTCTTCTCTTCCGCGGGCAACGCCAGCTCGTTCCCGGGCCGCCGCGTGGGGGCCGCGTCCTTCGAACCCGGCGTTGTGTCCATGACCGCCCTCAGGTGGTCCAGGTGCGGGCCCGAGAAGTCGACGCGGATGCGCTCCACGCCTCCGGCGCCGTCGCCGAAGATGAACTGGCGCGGCTCGACGTCCCGCTCGAGAAGGCCCCGCTGCGAACCGGGACGACGGCCCAAAGCCGCGACGACCTGCTCGTACCCGACACCCACCGGCACCTTCAACAGGCGCAGAGCGTCAGCCTGAGCGTCGTCGTCATCGAGGCGGCCCACGAACACCGAGTCCAGCAGCGCCACGAAACCCTGGATCTTCAAGAAGTCCGCCGGGATCTGGGACGACAGCAGCACCCGGACGTTCCACTTCCGCGAGTCACGCGCGAAGCGGTTCATCAGCACACGCCCGGTCGGGACTTCCGACAGGAAGAACGCCTCGTCGATCCAGACGCCCTTGCGCATCTCCTTCGGCTTCTCGTACACCGACCGCTGGGTCAGCCACGCCGCCAGGTTCAGCATCTCGACGCCGAGGCTCTCCGCGTCCGTCCAGTACTCGCGCGGCACGCCGTCCTTCGGCAGCGTCAGCCCCGCCATCGTCAGGACCGTCAGGCGGTCGTCGCGCGTCTCCGAGTACGGGTCCGCGTCCGTCTCCGGGATCAGCAGCGCCATCCGCTCGCGCATCTCGTCGAGGAAGTCCGCGACGACGCCCGCGTGCTCGTGGTGCTCCGACGAATCCCGCCTCAGCGCATCGATTACCTGGCCAGGGTCCGCGTCGAACCGGCCACCCACGGCGCGGACCGCGCGCAGCAGCACGATCCGCGTCTGCGCCATGCGCGAGACCTCGTACGGCAGCACCCCCGTCAGGACGTCCAGCACCAGACGCCGGCGGGTCGCACCCGCCAGTGCCTTCTCCCGGCGCCACGACCGCTCGGGGTCGTCCTCGTCCATGAAGTGCTCGATCTGCGGCTCGGCGACCACCCGGTACGGGTTCAGGATCCCCGGCTGCGCGTTGAGCAGGTTGATCGGCCGCGCGTACGGGCGCAGCTCCGGCAGGTCGCACAGCCGCGACAGCGGCCCCGAGGGGTCGAGGATCGTCCAGTTCGCCCCCGCGCGCAGCGTCTTGTAGACGATGCCGCCGCCGAGGAACGACTTACCACCACCCAGGCCCGCCACCATCGCCGTCAGGCCCGAGCCGTCGCGGATCTCCTGGGCCATCCACGGGTCCCAGGCCACCGGGCGCCGCGTCGCCGTGCACGTCTCGCCCAGGAGGATGCCTCGCCGGTCGCCGACCTCCGCCGTCGCCGTCGGGACCGCCGAGGACGCCCACACCACCGAACCGCGGCGCATGTACGCCGCCGACGCCAGCGGCTCGCCCGGGATGAACTCCCGGGCCATCGCGTACTGCGCTTCGGGGTGCTCGATCGCGATCTTCGGCTTGTACAGATCCAGCAGCTGCTGGGCCAGGCGCAGCGCGTCGCGCTCGGTCGGGCCGGACACCGCCAGCCGCCACCACGACCGGACGCGGGTGGCCAGCGCGGTGAAGCCCGACGTCATCTCGTCGTCGATCTCCAGCACGCGCCCGGCCTGGCGCGACAGCGACTGCGGTGGCTCCAGCTCGTGCTCGTCCGTGTAGTGCTTGACCTGCGAACGGACCTTGTTCATCTGCCGTTGCAGTTCTCCGGCGACCTCTTCGGGTCGCCGGACGTAGATGCGCGCGGACACTTCGACCGCGGCGGGCAGGCGGTCCGCGTGCTGGATCCACGGGTCGTCGACCTCGGGAATCTGCAGGCCGTGCATCTGCCCGACGGTCAGGATCGCCAGGTGCCGCGAGACGCCGGCGTTGGAGCCGGTGCGGCCGCGGACGGTCACCGTCGGCGCGTACGGCTCGGCGTAGAAGTCGGCGGCGTCGGTGAAGCTGGCCAGGTCCTCCGGCTCCCACGCCGCGCCCGGCACGGCGGGCATGTTCCGCGGCGCGGGCAGCCCCAGCGAACAGGACCGGTGCATCAGCCAGGACATCTCCTCGGCGTGCACCGGACGGCCTTCCAGCCCGGCGCTGCCGATGACCTGGTCGAGGTGCTCGACCTCGGAGTCCAGCGCGGCCAGTTCGGCGTCGACGGCCTCGGGCAGGATCTTGCGCAGCACCGGCGCGGCCCGCTCGACCGCGCGGTCGACCATGCGCCGGGTCTGCACCTGGACACCCAGGTAGACCTCTTTTTCGGCCATCGAGCGGCCCATGAGCTGCTGCTGCTCGCCGATCAGGTAGTCGTCGAACGACAGCGCGCCCGGGACGTCGTTGGGGCGGCCGTGCGCGTTGTAGACGTGCGCCTCGGCCCACATCCGGATCGGGTACGGCCGGTTCGTCACGCGCAGGTGCAGCCAGCGGCCCTGCAGCTCGGCGTACTGGCCCGCGATGGCCGCGATCAGGTCGCGCCGCTGCGAGTCCGAGCGGAACGACCAGCGCTGCGGCGCCAGCCGGTACCAGGCGTAGACCTCGAACCCGGTGCGGACCAGGTGCCCGTCGATGCTGCGCACGGCGATCGACGGGGTGTACGCCGGAATGGCCTGCTCGCCGGTCAGGCGCCGGCCCTTGCCGCCCGAGCCGTTCCGCGGCGCGCGGACCTGCTCGGGCGCCTGCCACGCGCCCGTGTGTGCGTCCCGACCCTGTTTTCCTCGGCTACCGCCGCGACCGAACAACGACTACCTCCCGGCCCGAGCCGCACTGCTGCGGCTCCGGCGCGCTCGTGGTGTTCCCTGGGTGTAGGCCGCACCCGGCGGCACGCCGTGGTGCTGGTACTGCCGCCTCCGCTTGTGCTTCGGCAGCGGGCGTTCCGCCCGTACCCGGATCCGGCTGGCGCTGACCGCGCCACCCGTGCCCGTGGTCACCTCTCTGGGGGTGTTCAGCTCGCGCCCCGCCATCGCGACCACGGTGCCCAGCGGGCGCTCGTGGCTGATCTTGGCGGTGAGCAGCCGGGTGATCACGATGGTGGCGACGAACGCCCACGCCGTCGAGAAGAACCCGAAGCTCCACCCCGCCCAGCGCTCGACGCCGAGGACGACGAAGAACGCCGGGATGCCGATGAGCCACGCGACGTAGCGGGCTCGCCAGGGAAAAGTCGCTTTCGGCGGGCCGAGCCAGACGGCGTCGACCCGGTAGACCTCGTCATCAGTCCTGATGCGCACGCCGTCCGCCTCAGCCCGTGAACAGGCCGGCGATCCACTGGCCCACGTTCACGCCGGCGCCGCTGACCGCGAGGCCGATGATCGCGAGCGCGATGACCACGCCGGCGAGCCGCCGCATCACGCCGGCGTTGTCGCCCTTGCCACCGCCCAGCCACAGCAGGAGGAGGGCGACGGCCAGCAGCACCAGGGGGATGATGTTGTCCAGCAGCCACTGGCGCACGTTTCCGGTGCCCAGTTCGCCGGCGGCCAGCGTGTCGAGGGTGGTCAAGGTCGTCATCGCGATACTCCCGGTGCGCGGTGGGGGCCGCGCGGTTCTGGCTCAGGCGGTGCTTCGAACAACATCATGGAGGCTACGAGGGGTAGTGGTCAAAGCGCGCTGCGTAGATGTCGGCTGCCTCTTCAACCGGTGTGGCGCGCGTGGCACACGAAAACTCCACGCCCACCATCATCGCGGCAAGGGTCCTCGGGTTAAACCCCGGCCACCCATACTTCTCAGTGTGCTGACGAACTCACCCCAATGCCCGGGATTTGCTCACTGTGGGTACTGACGCCACAGCCGTTGTGCGGCCTGGAACAGTGTGACATGACCCGAACGGCCGTGTCGCGCGAGTCCGCTCTGTGACCGCCCTCCGGCCGGTCCAGGCCCATGTCGATCTTGGACTCCGCCGCCGTCCGTCACAGGGCGCGCAGAACTTAACATCTTTTTCACTACATAGCGTGATCTTGACCCGTCAGGCCCGGCGGCGGGCGAAGACGCCGTCCGGGAAGGCGCCGGCTTCGACGACGCGGCGGCTGAGGCCGCGGCACAGCTCCTCGAGCCGGGCGGCCTTTTCGGGGCCGAGGTGGTCCCACGGCCCCTTCGCGGCGGCCTCGGTGGCGACCTCGACGCGGTCACGGACGGCGACGCCCGCCTCGGTCAGCGAACCGTCGGCGTCGAGGATCCCGCGGTCGCGGAGCCCGGTTTCGGCGGCGGACCACTGCTCGTCGCTCCAGCCGCGGGTCAGCTTGGCCGCGTCGACGGCGAACCCGCGCCCGGTGGCGACGTGGGTCAGCAGGGCTTCGAGCCCGCTGAGGCCGTTGAGGACGAGGGCGGCGATGTGGCCGTCGCCGCGGTACTCGCGGAGCAGGGTGATGGCGTGCCAGAGCACGAGGTGCGGCTCGCCGGGCCAGTCGAGCCCCGCGTGGGCCGCGTAGAGCGGACGTCCTTCGCCGGTGCACCCGTCGCTCGCCTCGCGGGCCAGCTCGGCGGCTTCGGCGACTTCGTCGCTCTTGACGTGGTCGCCGAGCAGCCGGGTCAGGGCCTTGTCGACGCCGTCGAGACGGGCTTCGAGGACCTGCTCCGGCGTCGCGAGGGTCCAGGCGCGCGGGATCACGCGGGCGACGACCTCGGGGTTGAAGTTGTAGAAGGTGGCCGCGACGACCTCGGGGCCGACGGCGCCCATGGCCGCGGACCGGCTCGCGAAGTACGGCATCCGGCCGGGCCGCAGCCCGATCCCGGTGAGCGCGGCATCGACCTCGGGCGCGAAGTACGCCAGGGCGTGCAGGGAATCGAACGCCGACTTGAACCGCTTCTCGTCACCCGCCATGGCGGCACCCTACTACCGGGTAACCACGTTGCGGAACCGCTGTCCCTCACCTTGTCGTGAGTGTTTAGGGCGGTTAGAACCGCCCTAAACACTCACGAGGGCTTGGGGCGGACGAGCTGGCATGTAAGCCGGATCCTGTTCCCCGGTCGCCTCGCGGCTCGCGGGGCGGCGGTCATCCATCTCGGCCTGCCGTCGCCGGCAGGCTCCAGCGGCCTACCCGCAGGCTCGGACGGGCCGCCCTCGAACGCCTGCGCAGGAGCTCGCGCTCCCTCTTGGCCTTGCTCCGGGTGGGGTTTACCCAGCCACCCCGGTCACCCGGGATGCTGGTGGTCTCTTACACCACCGTTTCACCCTTACCCCGGTCCGGAGACCGGGGCGGTCTGTTTTCTGTGGCACTTTCCCGCGGGTCGCCCCGGGTTGCCGTTAGCAACCACCCTGCCCTGCGGAGTCCGGACTTTCCTCGGGCCGGGTCTCCCCGGCTCGCGACCGCCCTGCCAGCTCGTCCGCGCGCAGATCGTAGCTCAGTACCCGGCCACCGCCGCGCGCGGTTCGGCCGCCGGGGCCGGGTGCTGGCGGGCGAGCTCGGCCGTCCAGTGCAGCACCGCCGCGGGACTGTCGAGGCCGATGAGCCCGACGAGCTTGCCGCGGCGGACGAAGCCGGTGATCGGCCGCGTGCTCGGGATCGGCGACTCGAGCAGGACGGTGTCGGTGCCGAGGCCGGGCCGCCCGGCGACCTGGATGCGGACGCCGTGCTGCTCGGACCAGTAGCGCGGCACCGGCGTGTAAGCCGGGGCGCCCTGCGGCCCGATCAGCAGGTTTTCGGCGGCCGCGCGGCCCATTTCGACGGCGTTGAGCCAGTGTTCGTCCCGCCGCGGCGCGGAGTCGTAACGCAGGTTCGGCCAGCGGGCGACGTCACCGGCCGCGACGATCGTCGACGAGCCGACGACGTGGCACGTCGGCCCGCAGACGACGCCGTCGTCGAGCGGGAGCTTGGCGCCGCGCAGCCACGACACCGCCGGGACGCTGCCGACCGCGACGACGACGCAGGCGACGTCGATCGCGCGCCCGTCGGTGAATTCGAGGCCGACCGAAGACGGCCCGGGCCGCCAGCGCCGGATCGTCGTGCCGAGTTCGACGTGGACGCCGTGGGCGGTGTGCAGCGCGGTGAGCCAGTCGCCGATGTCCGGGCCGAGGACGTCGGCGAGGAGCGCCCGCGCGCGGCCGATGAGGACGACGTCGCGGTTCAGCTCGCGGAGGCTGGAGGCGACCTCGCAGCCGATGAAGCCGTCGCCGATCACGGCGACCGGGCCGGGTGCCGTGGCGAGCGCGCGCTGGAGCGCGATCGTGTCGGATAGCGTGCGCACGACGACGACCCGCGGGTGCCCGTGCAGCGCGCCGGGCATGCGACGCGGTTCGACGCCGGTGGCGATGATCAGGCCGTCGTAGCGGATCTCCTCGTCGCGCAGGTGGACGATCTGCCGGTTCGGCGACAGCGCGGTGACGGGCGTGTCGAAGTACCACTCCGCGTCGACTTCGAGCGGGTCGGCCAGCTGCGTGTCGGCCCGGCTGACCGCGCCGGTCAGCAGCTGCTTGGACAGCGCCGGGCGGTGGTAGGCGATGCCGGGTTCGGCGCCGAGGACGACGATTTCGCCGTCGAACCCGAGCTCGCGCAGCCGTTCCGCGGCGCGCAGGCCGGCCAGGCCGGCTCCGGCGATGACGATGCGTTCGCTCATCGGGTCGCTCCCGCCAGGTGGATGGCTCGCATGGGACACGCGCGCGCGGCGGCGCGCACGTTCGGGACTTCCTGTGCCCGCGGGCGTTTCTCGTACTCGAGCTGCCCGTCCTGGCCGAGCCGGAAGACCTGCGGCGCCTCGGATTGGCAGACGCCGTAGGCGTGGCAGCGGTGGCTGTCGACGTCGACGCGCAGTTCGTCGCCGGGCTCCTCCGGTGCGGGGGCGATCAGCCCGGCGCGGACGAGCACCGCCGCGGGCAGCACCCGCAGCACGGACAGCATCACCGGCGGCGCGAGCAGCGTGATCCCGGCCAGCCACACCACGGCCAAGTGTCCACTTGCGACAGCACCGAGCCAGGCGTGCACGGCCAGCAGCCCGATCGCGCCGTAGCCGACCTGGTGAAAACGCAGCCAGCGGCCGCGGCGCAGGCCCGCGGTGACGGACACGGCGATCACCAGTTCGAGGCCCGCGACGCCGAGCGCGTGCCGCGGCGTGGCGTCGTAGAAGGGCACGAGCAGGTCGGCGACGCCGAACGGGTCGTCTTCGAGGAAGAGGAACGTCAGCCCGTGCAGGGTGCCGGTGGCGAGGGTGAACGTGGCGAGCACGACGTGCCCGGAGCGCAGCGCGTCCCGGCCGCTGAACCGGCGGACCCAGCCGGTGGCGGCCAGCACGCCCCAGCAGAGCGTCAGGCACATGCAGAGGTAGGCGAGGCGGCCGGACAGCGCGGCGGCCTCGGCGATCCCGGTGTCGTGCGGCGACACCGGGACCAGCGCGGCTGAGGGGGACATGGGGCGGCTTACCTCCGGGTGCGCGGCGGGGTCCTGCCGGGGGTCCCGAGCAGGCGGAGCAGGCCGAACGTGGCGACGGTGGCGAGCGCCACGAGCGCGGCGCCGAGGGCGACGTCGCCGCCGCCGAGGGTGTCGTCCTCGGTGGCGGAGACGAGCAGGGACGTGGTTTCGGCGAGGCCGGTGCTCTCGAGGAGCGTCAGGTGGCCGAGCGCGGTGTCGACGGCGGTCTGGGCGAACGCGCGGACGTCGTCGTCGCGGGTGCCGGCGCGGACGTCGGAGGCGAGGGCGAAGAGGCTGCCGTACTCGGCGCGGAGGCGGTTGACGTAGGCGCGGTCGAACGCGTCCCCGGAGTCCGCGGCGATTTCGTCGGCCCAGCCGCGTTCGCGCGCGGTGGGTTCGGCGGGCAGGGTGACGGCGAGCCGGTCGGCTGCCGCGCGAAGGGCGACGTCGAGGCGGGCCTGGTCGTCGGCGATCCGGACGGCGACGGCCCGGACGCGCCGGTTGGTGGCCCGCTCGGCGGCGAGCCTGCTCGACGGCACAGCCCACAGCGTGTGCTGTTTCAGCCGGGTCAGCAGGGTGCGGTCGGATTGCTGCGGTTCCGCGGCGGAAACCGGGACGGCGGCGCCGAGCACGAGCGCGGTCGTGATGGCCAGCAGGGCCACCCAGCGCAGCGGCATTCCCGTTCTCCCTTCGCGGTGGAGTCCTCACCGGGAGCTACGGGGAGAAGGTGTGATCCGGTTCTCGTCGTCACCTTTTAGAGACTGTGATGTGCATCACAAGACACATTGTGAACCACGCGTGGCCGGTCGCCGTAGCGGCCGTCGCCAAATGGGAATGGGAAAGTGAGGCATATGGCCTATTAACTGCTTTTGCGCTACGCTCCGATAGCCCCACGGTCCGCCAGTCAGGTGAGGTTGCGAGCTTTATGGAAGCACCGGGAAGAGAAAGTCGCGCCCCCGTCGGCCACACCGGCACCGCGACGGCGGTCGAGCCCGGCGACGACCTCGTCCCGTTGCTGTACAAGGACTTCCGCGCCACACTGTTCGCGCAGGTCCTGGCCCTGACCAACCACGACCGGCAGTGGACCGAAGACGTCGTGCAGGAGACGATGATCCGCGCGTGGCAGCACTCCGACACGCTGGAACGCGAACCGGGAATGCTGCGCGGCTGGCTGCTGACGGTGGCCCGCCGCATCGTCATCGACGGCTGGCGGAATCGCCGGGTCCGCCCGCAGGAGGTCGCGCTGGAGATCCCGGAAAACGCCGAGTCCGCGGACCGCGCGGACAGTTCGTTAGCCGCACTAACGATTACCCGGGCATTGGCGGAACTGGACGCGAAATACCAGTCCGTCATCCACGAGACCTACTTGGCCGGAAACACCGTCCGGCAGGCGGCGACAATTCTGGGAATTCCCGAGGGAACGGTGAAATCGCGCTTGTACACGGCGATGCGGCAATTGCGGAAGGCGCTCGGGGAAATGGCGGTGCGATGAGGGGGCGGCGCCGCGAATCCGCGGCCCTCGGGCTCGGGGTGCTCGACGACGCGGCGGAGTTCGAGGCACACCTGCGGGGTTGTGCTCGGTGCCGGGAACGGGTCGCGGGGTTCGAGCCGGTGGCCGCGGCCTTGGCGGAGGCGGTCCGGCTGGGTTACCTGCCGATCGGCGGTTCGGGCCCGCGAGTCGTCGACGTGCCGACCGAACGCCGTCAGCCGATTTCCGGCCACTCGGCCCGCGCGGCGACCAGTCGCTACCCGACGCCCGTCACGGGCGCGGCTCGGCGGCGGAAGCCGGGCGTGTTCTCCGGCCCGCTCGGCTCGGCGCTGCTGGTGCTCGCGCTCGCCGCGGCCGTGCTCGGCCTGTGCGCTGCTCGCCCGGCGGGCGGCGGGATCCGGTTCGCCTCCGCTGCGTGCATCGTCTCCCCTGCTCCCGTCGTGGCCGGTACCGGCCGTGACCTGCGGGATCTCCCCTGGCCGACCGGATTCCAGTAGTCTGCCCCAACCCAACATGAAAGTCCTTACGGTGGATACCGAAGTAAATCCCGAGCACCCCGTCAGCGGGGCTTCGGTACCGAAGCGT
Organism: Amycolatopsis nalaikhensis; assembly: GCF_030264295.1. Taxonomy (GTDB): domain Bacteria; phylum Actinomycetota; class Actinomycetes; order Mycobacteriales; family Pseudonocardiaceae; genus Amycolatopsis; species Amycolatopsis nalaikhensis. Next base: position 1,412,768 of record NZ_CP127173.1, read on the forward strand.
CCCGCCCCGCGGCTCCCCGGCCGCGAGCCCGAGCTCAGCCGTCTGACCAGCCTCTTCCCGGCCGTGCTCGGCGGCTCGGCGGCCAGCGCGGTGCTGATCGGCGAGTTCGGCATGGGCAAGAGCGCCACCCTGCACGCCGTCGCGGCGCTGGCCGGGGACGCGGGCTTCACCGTCGCGGTCGCCACCGGGTCGCGGCTCGAGAGCCACCTGCCCGGCGGGCTCGCCCGCCAGCTGGCCGACGCGCTCGCGGCTCCCGGCGCCCCGCGGCCGGCCGCCACCGACCTGTGCGGGCCCGCCGGGGAGAGCGAGGCACTCGACCTCTTCTTCGGGCTCGTCCGCGAGGCCGCCGGACGGGGGCCGCTGTTCCTCGGCATCGACAACGTCCACCTCGCCGACGCCTGGTCGATGCGCTGCCTCGCCTACATCCGCAACCGCGTGGCCGGCCTGCCCGTGCTGATCGTCCTGACGTCGCTGATCGGGCACCCGCCGCACCACGAGGTCGCGCTGCTGGAGATGGCGGGCTGCACACCGGCGTCGATCACCCTCAACGGCCTCGGCGACGCCGCCGCGGCGGAGATCCTCGGCCTCGCCCCCGGCGAGCTCGCCACCGCGTGCCGCGAGGCCACCGGCGGCAACCCGTACCTGCTGCAGGCGCTGCGGCCGCGGCTGCTGCCCGGCGCGGACCCGCACGAACTCGGCTCGTCGCTGATCGGGCAGGTGCTCCACACCCGGATGCAGGAATTCCCGCACGCGCCGGCGATCCTGCAGGCGGCCGCGATCCTCGGCGAGGACGCCGGGTTCGACCTGCTGGCCCAGCTCGCCGGGGTCGACGAGCTCGACGCGCTGCAGGCGATCGACACCATGGTCCGGCTGCACGTGCTCAACAACAGCAACCAGCCGACGCTGACGTACTCGTTCGTCCGCAACTCCGTGCTGCGGGACATGCCGCGCACGACGCGGGCGGTCAGCCACGCGCGGGCGGCGAAACTGCTTTCGGAATCAGGCGCGCCGGCCGAGCGCGTCGCCGCGCACCTGCTGGAAGCGACGGCGATCCGGATCCCGTGGGGCGTGGACGTGCTGCGGCTGAGCGCGCGCAACGCCGTGTTCTCGGGCCACCCCGAGCTGGCGGCGCGCCACCTGCGTCGCGCGCTGGAGGAACGGCTGACGTCCGGGCGCCGGGTGGCCGTGCTGCTGCAGCTCGCGCACGCGGAGTTCCAGCTCGACCCGTCCGCGGCGGCGAAGCGGGTGCGGGAGGCGGTCGACAACATCGGCAACCGCGAGACGGCGGCGTTCATCGCGACGGCGATGCTGCTGTCGCTGTGCGGCGGCCAAGACGCCCGGCTCGGGATCAGCGCGGCGGGCCAGATCGCCGCGCGGCTCGACGCGGGCGGGCCGGACGCCGTGTGGCCGTTGCTGTGCATGACTTATCTCGCGGAAGCGGGCAGCAGGCTCGGGCCGCCGCCGGAGTTCCGCGACTTCGAGGAGCAGTGGGCGCCGCTGACCGACCCGGCGGCGCAGCGGAGCCGATCGGCGTTGCTGGCGCTCGACGCGGTCCGCAGCGGCGAATCGGCGCAGGACGCGCTCGGCCACTTCGCGGACGCGTTGACCGGCGACGACGGCGAGCTGTTCGAGCAGCACTACTTCTTCACGCTGGCGACCGCGGTGCTCGCGGACGAGCCGTCGCACGTGGACCGGCTGTGCCGGGTGCTCGACGTCGAGCGTGAGCCGTGGGACGTGCACGTGCCGCACGGCGCGTTGCCGACCCTCGCGCGCGGGATCGCGTTGCAGGCCAGCGGCGACCTGCAGCGGGCCAGCGTGCACTTCGAGTCGCTGCTGCGCCGGTTCGACGAGCGCGGCGGGACGACGACGTGCCCGGTCGGCGTGCTGTGCGCGGCGAAGCTGGTCGAGTGCTGGGTGGACTTGGGCCGCTTCGAGGCGGCGACGTCGTTGCTGGACCGGATGGACTTCGTCGCGAGCCAGGGCCTGTTCACCCACACGTACTTGCTGTATGCGCGGGGCCGCCTGCGCGTCGCGACGGGGTACACGCGGTTCGGGTTCGAGGACCTGCTGAGCTGCGGACGGCGGCTGGCGCACCACGGGATGCGGTTCCCGGGGTTCGTGCCGTGGCGCGCGCACGCGGCGCGGGCGGCGCTGGCGTTGGGCCAGGCGGACGACGCGGCCCGCCTGGCCGAAGAGGACATGACGGCATCGACGCGCTGGGGCGCGGCGCGGCCGTTGGGCACGGCGTTGACGACACTGGGCCTGGTGCGCGAGGACGACGAAGCCGAGCGGGCGCTGAACAAGGCGATCTCGACGCTGCGGTCGTCCCCGGCCCGGCTGCAGCTGGCGACGGCGTTGACGGAGCTGGGCACGTTGCAGGCACGGCACGGCCAGTCCGAGAAGGCCATCGAGACACTGCGGCAGGCGGTGGAGCTGAGCGAGCACTGCGGCGCGCGTCCGCTGGCCCGGCGAGCGGCGGAGGAGCTGCGGTCGGCGCGTCGCGCGTTGACCCCGGCGAAGGACAACGAGCACGGCTTGACGCGCCAGGAGAACCGGATCGCGGTGATGGCGGCGCAGGGGTTGACGAACCGCGAGATCGCGACGGCGTTGCATTTGACGCGGCGGACGGTGGAGCTGCATTTGTCGGGGGCTTACCGGAAGCTGGGGATTCCGGGGCGGGCGGAACTCGGGGGCGCGCTGGCGAAGTCCCAGCGGACGGACGCGCGTTGACCCTGCCCGGCGCCGTTGCTCTACTCGGGCCATGTCGGGTTCGAGGGTCCGCAGGCCGGGAAGTCCACATCGGACTCGAAGGGGATGTGAGCGGCGCCGGAATTGTCGGTGGTCGCCGGTAGAGTGGAAGACGGGGGCGCCCCCGCGGGCTCGGGGCCGACTTGGGCGGCGGGCCGTGCTCGGCCGCGGTCCGTCGGTCGTGCGCGGCGGCCTGAGCTTCGGGGCAGGCGCGGGAATTCTGGCCGCTGCGCCCGCCGCCGTCCCCGCCCTCTTCAGCCCCAACACCGGCCCGAACGAGTCGCCGCCGTGCGGCCCCCACGGCTGGCCCGAAGCGGTGGCCGCCATGCCCGCGCGCCGGGTGGACGTGTCGCCTGACGCACCCCCGATTCGATGTGAGTCCGGACCCAGCGGCCACTGACTTCCGACCGCCGTCGATTAGCGTGAACGCGTGAACTTCTGGGCAGGCGCGGGAAGCCTGGCACTCCTGGCCGCCGTGCTTGTCTTCGCCATCGTCCGCCCGCGCGGCTGGCCCGAAGCCGTCGCCGCCGTTCCCGCCGCCGGGCTCGCTCTCCTCCTCGGTCTCGTCGAACCCGCCGAAGCCGGGCGCCGGGCCGTCGAGATCCTGCCCACCCTCGGCTTTCTCGCCGCCATCTTGCTTTTGTCCTTTTTGGCCAGTGTCGACGGCGTCTTCACCTGGCTCGGCAACCGCCTCGCCGAGGCCTGTCACGGCAAACCGCGGCGGCTGCTCGTGCTCACCTTCGCCGCCGCGGCCGGGGTGACCGCCGTCCTCAGCCTCGATGCCACCGTTGTCCTGCTCACCCCCGTCGTGCTCGCCACCGCCCAGAGCCTCGCCCTGCCGCCGCGCCCGCATGTCTACGCCTGCGCGCACCTCGCCAACTCGGCCTCGACGCTCCTACCCGTCTCCAACCTGACCAACCTCCTGGCCTTCGCCGCCTCCGGGCTGACCTTCGCCGGGTTCACGGCCCTGATGGCGTTGCCGTGGCTCGTCACGATCGGCATCGAACTGCTCGTCTTCCTGCGGTTCTTCAAGGACGACCTCAAACCACGCGAGACCGCCGAACCCGGGCGGCACCTGGAGACCCCGACGTTCGCCCTGGTCGTCCTCGGCCTGACGCTCGTCGGCTTCGGGGTCGGGCAGCTGGGGCACGTCGAACCCGGGTGGATCGCCATGCTCGCCGCGCTCATCCTCGGGGTCCGGGCGCTCGCTCGGGGCACCATCCGGCCGTGGCAGCTGGTCAGCGAAGCGGCGCCGCAGCTCGTGCTGTTCGTGCTCGGGCTGGCCGTGGTCGTGGAGGCCGTGTCGGAACACCTGCTCGGCGGCCTGCTGCGCGACGTCCTGCCGACGTCGACCGGACTCGCCGACCTCCTGCTCACCGCTGGAGTGGCCGCGCTGCTGGCCAACCTCGTCAACAACCTGCCCGCGACGCTGATCCTGCTCTCCGTGCTCGGCCCGCACCCGGCGCCGGGCGTGCTGCTCGCCGTGCTGCTGGGCGTCAACATCGGCCCGAACGCGAGCTACCTCGGCTCGCTCGCCACGCTCCTCTGGCGGCGGACGCTGCCGCAGCACCCTTCGGCGCGGACCTTCCACGCGCTCGGGGCCGCGACGACCCCGCTGAGCCTGGCCGCCGCGACCGTCGCGCTCTGGGTGGGCCTCAGCTGGGCGTCGTGATCGTCTGGCCCGGCTTCATCGTCGCGCCGCAGTCGTCCAGCGGGCCGCCGAAGCGGTCCGCCGCCACCAGCGGGATCGTCTTCGCCGCGTACTCCTGGGCCGCCTTCAGCTTGGCCGGGTCGGTGACCGCGTCCTTGCGGACCCAGTCGCCGTTGCGCAGGCCCTCCACCGGCGAGCTGTAGATCAGCACGTAGTCGCGGTCGAGCCGCGGGTCGAGCGCGATGCCGTTGCCCGCCGCCCACGGACCCCACGAGTGGATGAACGTCGGCTTCACCGTGTCGAACACGTAGTTCCGCAGGCCCGCCAGGTCGTTGTCGTGGACGAGGTCGGCGATGGGCTTGTTGACCAGGCCCGCCATGTCGACCAGCTCGAGCCGGCTCGTCATCGACGAACCGCCGAGGTCCGGCAGCAGCAGCGACGCCTTCTGCAGGCCGAGGATGTCGGCGTAGGTGTTGAAGCCGCGGCCGAAGCGGTCGGCGACCAGGCACGCCGTGATGTTCGGGTTCTTCGCGAACTTGTCCGCCGCGGCCGCGAACCCGACCGCCGACGGCACGAACGCGCCCACCAGCACCACGACGACGCCGACGCGCAGCAGCGCCCGCCGGTGCTTCAGCAGCTCCCCGGCCGACAGCGTGCCCGCGATGACCGCCAGCGCCCAGATCGGGCTGGCGAAGCGGTGCTGGTACATCCAGTCCGCGACCATCACGCCGTACGCGACGATCCCGAGGCCCAGCGGCACCAGCAGCGCGATCAGCGAACGCCGCCACGGTGCCTTGGCCAGCGCGAACACGATCACCAGCGCGAGCAGGACGACCCCCGCCCAGCCCGCGTAGCCGACCAGCTCGAGGGGCCGCTTGAGCGCGTCCATCCCGGGCAGGCCCTGCTGCTTCGCGACCGACGGGTTGGCCAGCAGCCGCCCGAACTCCGCGTGCCGCCAGACGACGTACGCGCCGAACGGCACAGCGAACGCCGCCACCGACAGCAGCGCCAGCCGGAAGCTCTTCCAGAACAGGCCGCCGCGCAGCAGGAACAGCGCCGCCAGCGGGTACGCGCCCGCGTAGATCAGGCCTTCCGGCCGGGTCAGCGCGGCGAACGCGACCAGGACACCCGACCACAGCGCGATCTTCGGCGTCAGGAGCGTGTCGTTGCGGACCGCGACGAACAGCGTCACGGCCAGCGTGACGACGGCGAACGCGAACAGCGAGTTCTCCAGGCCGGACACGACCCAGATGACGAACGACGGGATCGTCGCCAGCGTCAGCCCGGCGATCAGCGTCGCCAGCCACGCGAAGCGCGTGAAGATCTGCTTCGCCGCGATGTAACAGGCCGTCAGGATGCCGCCGGTGAACAGCAGGCCCAGCGCCTTGGGGAACAGCACGTAGTCCGGGATGCCGAAGAGCAGGCCGTGGTCGAAGAGGCCGACCAGCTTGCCGAGGCCGAGCAGCACCATCCACGTCGGGTCGGAGAAGCCCTCGACCGGCGGGGCGCCCGGCTGCAGCACCGGGCCGAGGCCGTCGGCGAAGCTGCGGGCGTAGGAGAACGTGATGGCGGCGTCGTCGACGATCCAGTGGCCGTAGCGGGTGGCGTGCACGGCGACCGCCGCGACGCCGGCGAGCACGGCCAGCACCGGCGCCAACCGGGCGCCCCAGCCCCGCCGGGTGGCGGTGGGCGCGGGGTCCTCGGGGACGTCGCTCTGGGAGGTCTCGGTGAGTGCGCTAGCCGTCATGTCCTCGTCACTGTTCCGCCCGCAGGCTTCTGCCGGTGGGATACGCGCGAGCTGGCGCCCCCTGATCGGACCCGGTGGCCGGGACCCTCACCGCGGCGACGCGGTCGAGACACTGTAGCCAATACCCCATCCGGGGTCGGCCACGCGTCGGCGTTGAGCGTGATCCACCCCACATTTTCGCGGGTCAGGCCAGGTGCGAGGTGTCGTTGACGAGCCGGACCGACGCGTTCCCGTCCGGGTAGAACTCGACGATCGACAGCGACGCCAGGTCCAGGTGCAGCCGGAACAGCAGCTGCGGGCCGGCGTCGAGGCCCATCCGCAGCAGCGTCTTGATCGGCGTCACGTGGCTGACCAGCACCAGCGTCCGGCCGCCGTGCTCGGCGATCAGCTCGTCGCGGGCCTTGCGGACGCGCCGGTGGACGACGTCGAAGCTCTCCCCGCCGGGCGGGGCCACCGAGCTGTCGCCGAGCCAGGACCGGTGCAGCTCGGGGTCGCGGTCGGCGGCTTCGGCGAACGTCAGGCCTTCCCACTCGCCGAAGTCGGTCTCGATCAGGCCGGGGTGGGTCTCGACGCGGCCGCCGAGCGCGTCGGCGACGGCCTGCGCGGTCTGCTTCGTGCGGGTCAGCGGCGACGAGATGATCGGGACGGCCTCGCCGTCGACGACCAGGCCGTCGGTCGCGGCCAGGCGTTTCGCCGCCGCGGCGGCCTGCGCGCGGCCCAGCTCGGTGAGCGGGACGTCGCCGCGGCCGGAGTAGCGGCGCAGCGCCGACATCTCCGTCTGGCCGTGGCGCAGCAGGAGCAGCCGGGTCGGGGTGCCCTGCGCGCCGGTCCAGGCGGTCGTCCCGCGGTCGGGTCTCCGGGTCGGAAGTTTCGGCGTGGCGACCGGCTTTCCGGCGGCCGCGTCCATCGCCTCGTTGGCCAAGCGGTCGGCGTGGGAGTTCTGCGCGCGCGGGATCCACTCGTACTTGACGCGCGAGAAGCCCGCCGCCAGTTCCTTCGCCCGCTCGGCGAGCGGCTGCATGTCCGGGTGCTTGATCTTCCAGCGCCCGGACATCTGCTCCACGACGAGCTTCGAGTCCATCCGGACGTCCACAGTGGACGCGCCCAGCTCGGCGGCCGCGGTCAGCCCGGCGATCAGGCCCTGGTACTCGGCGACGTTGTTGGTGACGACGCCGAGGCTTTCCTTGCGCTCAGCCAGCACCTCGCCGTCGCTGTCCTTGACCACGGCGCCGTAGCCCGCCGGACCCGGGTTGCCGCGGGAGCCGCCGTCCGCCTCGATGATGACGTGCGACGTCACAGACCCGACTCCATGGTCCGGACCAGGATCGCGCCGCAGTTCTCGCACTGGATGACGTCGTCCTCGGGCGCGCCCTTGATCTCGTTGACGGTGTTGCGGTCCAGCTCCAGCTGGCAGGCGCCGCACCGGCGGGCCCGCAGCAGCGCGGCGCCGATGCCCTTGTGCTCGCGGACCCGCTCGTACAGCTTGAGCAGCGGCTCCGGGAAGCGCGGCACCAGCTTCGCGCGGTCTTCCTCGCGGCGCGCGCGGGTGGTGTCGAGGTCCTTGAACGCCTCGTCGCGGCGGGCGGTCGCGGCGGCCACCTCGGCCTCGGCCTTGTCGACCTCGGCGCCGGTGCGCTGCGCGTCCAGGCCGAGGGCCTCGCGCTGCTCCATCAGCTCCAGCAGGTCGTCCTCGAGCGCGCTCTGACGGCGTTCGAGCGACTGCAGCTCGTGCTCGATGTCGGTCATCTGCTTCGAGTTGACCGAGCCGGACGCCAGGAGCTTGCGGTCGCGGTCCTCGCGGGCGCGCACCGATTCGATCTCCTTCTCCTGCCGGGCGATCTCGCGGTCGAGGTCCGACGCGGCGGTCTCCACCGAAACGAGCGCGTCGCGGCGCTCGCGGACGGTCTTCTCCCCGGCGTCGATCTCGGCCAGCTCGGGCAGGGTGCGGCGGCGGTGCGCGGTGCGCGAGAGCTCGGCGTCCACCTTGGCGAGCTCGAGCAACTGGCGCTGCACGGCGGGTTCGGCCTTCACGGTGCTCCTCTTAGCTAGATGTGCGCTCGGCGCGGACGTTCCACGGGTCGGTGCACCGCGTGGAGACGTGAACGTCGACGTTACCCGCAAAGGCGTGGCCGATGACCGCCGAGGCTTGCGCGCACCACGGCCATTCGCTGGCCCAGTGGGTCAGCCCGACCAGCGCGGGCACCGGGCCGGTGCCGGCCAGGTGCTCACCGGCGGGGTGATGCCGCAGGTCGGCGGTGACGAAGGCGTCGACGCCGGCGGCGGTGGCCTGCTTCAGGTAGGAGTCCCCGGCACCGCCGGACACGGCGACGGTGCGGATCGGGCGGTTCTCCTCGCCGGCCCCGAGCACGCCGGGCACGGTCGCGGGCAGGGCGTCGGCGACGCGCTGGACGAACACCGCGAACGGCTCCGGTTCGGGCAGCTCGCCGATGCGGCCGATGCCGGTGACGCCGTCTTCGTTGGCCGCGAGCGGGCCGGTCACGCGCAGCCCGATCGCCTCGGCCAGCGCGTCGGAGACACCGGGGTCGGCGGAGTCGGCGTTGGTGTGCGCGCAGTAGAGGGCGACGCCTTCGCGGATCATCCGGTGCACGAGGCCGCCCTTGGCGGTGTCGGCGGGGACGCCGTGCACGCCGCGCAGCAGCAGCGGGTGGTGCGCGACGATCAGCTGCGCGCCGAAGTCGAGGGCTTCGTCGACGGTCTCGGCGACGGGGTCGACGCAGCACAGCACGCGCGTGACGGGTTCGGCCGGGTCGCCGCAGACGAGGCCGACCGCGTCCCACGACTCGGCGAGTGCGGGCGGGTAGGCCTGCTCCAGGGCGGTGATGATTTCGGAGAGGGCGGGCACCCCGGGATCTTCGCATGTACGGTGCGGGGCCACGCCGAGGCCGCGCACTTCGGCGACCAGCCGTTAGGGGCGCTCCGGCGGCGTCGGACCGCCGCCGCCGCGAGCGCCGGGTGGAGGGTCAGTTGCAGTTGCCGCAGCAACCGCAGCCCTGGCCGGTGCACTTCGAGCAGCACCCGTGCATGATCGCTCTCCCTTCGGTTCGCGTCCTCGCGTGATCGACGCTAAGTGACCGGCGCGGGCCGGTGGTACCGCCGAGCGAGCGGGTGACCGGGTGAACCCGCCGGTTACGCTCGCCGACACTCGCGCCGCGCCTGGCGGGCGCCCCGCCGCGGCGCGACCGGCGTCGTCCGCTCCCGGTGAACCCGCCGGTTACGCTCGCGGCGTGACGCACATCGTCTTCGTCTGCTCCGGCAACATCTGCCGCTCCCCGATGGCCGAGCTGGTGTTCCGCGCCCGGCTCGAGGATGCCGGCCTCGCCGATGCCGTCCGCGTGACCAGCGCCGGGACCGGGCCCTGGCACGCTGGGGAGCCCGCCGACAAGCGCGCCCGCGCGACCCTGAAAGCGCACGGCTACCCGACTTCGCACGTCGCCTCCGAGGTCTCCGATGAGGACCTGGGCGCCGACCTCCTGCTGGCCGCCGACGAAGGGCACGCCGAGTTCCTGCGGGCCCGCGTCGACGATCCGGCGAAGGTGCGGCTGCTGCGGTCGTTCGACCCGTCGGCGCCCGAGGGGGCCGAGGTCCCGGACCCGTACTACGGCGGCGACGATGGCTTCGAGGACGTCCTCGGCATGATCGAGCGCGCCGTGCCCGGTTTGCTGGATTGGGTGCGTTCGCGGGGGTAGCGGTCACATCCGGCGGAGGTCGGCGGGCGCCCGCGGCGGGGCACGGCCTACCGTGGTGGGGTGCGGTTGCGGTTCCTGCTCCGGCCCGGGTGGCTGGCTCTGACGGTGGTGGTGTTCACCTTCGCCGTCTGCTGCTTCACGCTGCTTTCGCCGTGGCAGTTCAGCCGGAACACCGAACGCGAGCAGCAGAACGCCGCCCTGGAGGCCTCCTTCACCGCCGCGCCGCTGCCGCTGAACCAGCTGCTGCCGCCGGGGACCGTGCCCGACCAGCACACCGAATGGCACCTCGTCTCGATCACCGGCCAGTACCTGCCGGACAAGGAGGTCGTCGCGCGGCTGCGGACGGTCCAGGGTGAGGGTGCCTTCGAGGTGCTGACGCCGCTGCGGACCACCGACGGCACGGTCGTGCTGATCGACCGCGGGTACGTCCGGCTCGACAGCAAGTCCGGCGCGCTGCCGTTCGCGCCGGCGCCGGGCGGGACCGTGCAGGTCACGGCCCGCGTCCGCGCCGACGAGACCGACCCGAAGAACCGCGACGCGTTCGCCGACGCCTCGACGGGCGGGCGGCTGCAGAGCTACGTCGTCGACTCGCGGGTCGTCGCGCGGGCGGGCAAGCTCGACATCCGGCCGGGGTACTTCCAGCTCGACAACGGCCAGCCCGGCGTGCTCGGCGCGTTGCCGCTGCCGCAGACCGACTCGGGACCGTTCCTGTCGTACGCATTGCAGTGGATCGCGTTCGGCGCGATGGCCCTGCTGGGCTGGCTGTACTTCACCGTCCGCGAGCTGAAGCCGGGTGGTGCGCTGACGACGCCGTCGACCGAGAAGGTCCGCCGCAAGTCCGTCGCGGAGATCCTGGCCGAGGACGAGTACGCGGAAAGTGGCCATCAGCAATAGGCCGGAAATGGCCCTGGGGCAAGGCCACTTGCGGTGCTGAACTGGTCGCATGTTGATCCACCCGTGGGACGCGGCCCGTGACGACGCCGAGTGGCGGGAGTGGCTGTCCGAGCACGATTTCGGCCAGCTGATCGCGGGCGGCGCGGGCCGGGACCTGCCAGTGGTGACACCGGCGCACTTCGCGTTCGACGGCGACCGCACGGTGGTCACGCACCTGGCCCGGCCGAACCCGATCTGGCCGCTGCTGGAGGAGCACCCGAGGGCGCTGCTGACGGTGGTCGACGACTACACGTACATCCGGGCGGACTGGAACACCCCGGCGGACCCGGAGCACGGAGTGCCGACGTCGTACTACGCGACGGTGCAGCTCGAGGGCGACGTCCGGCTGGTCGACGACCCGGCGGCGAAGGCCGAGCTGCTGGACCGGCAGCTGAGGCACTTCGAGCCGGACGGGGCGCGGGCCGAGGTGAGCGCGACGGAGGCCCCGGACCGGCGGCTGCTGCCGGGGATCCGCGGGATCGAGTTCACGATCACGGGGGTGCGGGCGAAGTTCAAGTTCGGCGGGAACAAGGGGGCCGAGGACCGGGAACGGATCGGGGCGCGGCTCGCGGAGCGGGGCGGGCGGCTGGATCAGGCTGCTTTGGGGCAGTTGCGCCGCCGCGGCTGAGAGGCCCGGCCCCCGCCCTTCCCTTGGGGGGCGTCCCCTTGGCCAGTCTATCGGCGACGGCCGACAAAACCGGCGCGAAGCGGCCTCGGCGGCGCAGTTGTCCACATCCGCCGCGCCCTGGGGAAGAGTCAGGGCGACGACCGGGCGTGCGACGTCGCGAATGACTCATTGGGGACCATGGACGTCCCGAATGAGTCATTCGCGACGCCACCGCCGCCCACACGACAAGCCGCGGCCGGGCCCCGAGCACCTCAGCGCGACCGGCGCCAGAACCCAGCCACCACGGCCAGCACCACGGAAGTCACCCCGGCCAGCCACCCGACAACCCGCGACAGCTCCACAGCCCGCGTCACATGCCCGGCATCCGGGTTCCGCCCAACCCCGAGCACTGGCAGCTCAGCCACCCCGTGCGGGTAAACGGTCCGCCCCCCGACCCGAATCTCCAATGCCCCGGCGAAAGCCGCCTCGACCCGTCCGGCATTGGGGCTGGGATGAGCGATCGTGTCCCGCCGCCAAGCCCGCCAAGCCCCACCAGCCGAGCCACCGACCACCGGGGCCGCCAGCACGGTCAACCCCGCGGCAACCCGCGTCGGCACCAGGTGAACCAGCTCATCGAGCCGGTCGATCGCCCAATGCCCCTGACGCCCCACCCGGGCGCGGCGCAACAAGCTGGCCGCCCGCGCGCCCACCAAACCCGGCACGCCGGCAACCGCACCCCAGACCAACGGAGCCACCACCGCATCGGAAGTGTTCTCCGCCAAAGTCTCCACGGAGGCCCGGGAAAGCCCCACTAAATCAAGACTGTCGGCGACCCGCGGGTCCAGTTCGGACAGTGTCGCGCGAGCGGGTTCGAAGCGGCACTCCTCCAGATCCCGAGCCAGCTCCGTGCCCTGCAACGCCAGCCCGGCCGCGCCAAGCACAGCCCACGTCGACACTGCCGTCGCCGTGGCCTGGACCACCGGACGCCCGCGCCCCGCGCGCTCCAGCAGCAGCCCGCCGACTACCAAAGCTCCCGCCAGCGCCGCGCCCCGACGCTGTGACAACCGGCGGAACGCCGTCACCGGAGGTCGACGGCGGGCGTCGCCGAGGGCGCCGTCGGCCGCCACACCCAACACCAGTCCGATCGCGCGCGCCGCGCTCACCCGTGCCCCCCGGCGGAAGAAACGTCCAGTACCCGACGAGGCTACTCGACCAGTGCCGCGATCTCGTCCCGCGCCTGCACCACGATGTCCCGCATCGCCCGTTCCGCCCGGTCCGCCTCACCCCCGGCCACCGCCGCGGCCACCTCCGCGTGCAGCGCCACCGCCTCCGGCTGCGGCTCCGGGGGCATCAGGCCGTGCCCCGTCCGGCCGGTCAGCACCTCCGCGACCACCTCGGACAGCTGCGCGAACATCGGGTTCCGCGACGCCGACAGCAGCAGGTCGTGGAACGCGATGTCGAACTCGAGGAACGTCGTGAGGTCGCGGGCGCGGGCCGTCCGCGCCAGCCGCTCGGCCAGCGCGCCGAGGCGGCCGCGCTCCTCCGGCGTCGCCCGCAGGGCCGCGTACCGCGCCGCGCACGGCTCGATCGCCGACCGCAGCTCGTTCAACGTCGCCAAGGCCGCCGGGCGGGCCGGGCCGTCGAGCTGCCAGCGGATCAGCCGCGGGTCGTAGTGGTTCCACTCCCCCGGCTCCCGCACCGTCACCCCGACGCGGCGCTTGCTGCTCGTCAGCCGCATCGTCTCGAGGACCCGGACGACTTCGCGCGCCACCGTCCGCGAAGCACCGAAGCGCTCCTGAAGCTCTTCGGACCGCAGCACCGTGCCCGGGGCCAGCGCCCCGTTGGCGATCGCCGCGCCCAGTTCGTCCAGTACCTGCTCGTGCCTCACCCGTCCCAACCTAGCCGTCTGACTCGATTAAGTAGTACTTCATCTTGAATAAGTAGTACTTTTGAGTTTCACTCACCTGAGCACAACGAAGTGGGAGGTGCGGATGACCGTCATCGTGGTGATGGGCGTGTCAGGCTCCGGGAAGACGACGATCGGCACGGCGCTGGCGAACGCGCTGGGCGTCGAGTACGCCGAAGCGGACACGTTCCACCCGAAAGCCAACATCGACAAGATGACCGCGGGGCACCCGCTGACCGACGAGGACCGCGCCCCCTGGCTCGAGGCCATCGCCGGCTGGATCCGCGAGCACCAGGCGACCGGCGGCGTCGTGACGTCGTCCGCGCTCAAGCGCCGCTACCGCGACGTGCTGAGAACCGGCGGCGACGTCTGGTTCGCGCACCTGCACGGCCCGCGTGCCCTCCTCGCCCAGCGCATGACGACGCGCACGGGCCACTTCATGCCGGTGTCGCTGCTGGACTCCCAGCTGGCCGACCTGGAACCCCTCGAGCCGGACGAGCCCGGCGCGATCTTCGACATCGGCGGCACTCCCCAGGAGATCACCGAAGCCGCCCTGACCGCTTTCCGGGAGCACGTGTGAACACCGTCCTCGCCGCCGGCTGGACCGGCCACGACACCCGCCTGATCGGCGCGACCCTCCTCGCGATCGCCGTCATCGTCGTGCTGATCACGAAGGTGAAGCTGCACCCGTTCCTGTCGCTGGTGCTCGGCTCGCTCGTGCTCGGCCTGACCGCCGGGATGCCGATCACCGACGTGATCAAGAAGTTCTCCGCCGGGGTGGGCAGCACCATCGCGTCCGTCGGCATCCTCATCGCCCTCGGCGCCATGCTCGGCAAGCTGCTGGCCGACTCCGGTGGCGCCGACCAGATCGTCGACACCGTGCTCGGCAAGGCCCGCGGCGCCGCGTTGCCGTGGGCGATGGCGCTGGTCGCCGCGCTGATCGGGTTGCCGATGTTCTTCGAGATCGGCCTCGTCATGCTCATCCCCGTCGTGCTGCTCGCGGCCAAGCGCACCGGCAAACCGCTGATGCTGGTGGGGATCCCGGCCGTCGCCGGGCTGTCGGTGCTGCACGGCCTCGTCCCGCCGCACCCCGGCCCGCTCGCGGCGGCGGGTGCCCTCAACGCGAACGTCGGGATCACGCTGGCGTTCGGCCTGCTCGTCGGCATCCCGACGGTGATCGTCGCGGGCCCGCTGTTCGGCAAGGTCGCCGCGCGCCTGGTGCCGGAGGCGCAGCCGCCGGAGCGCCTGATCCCGGAACGCGCCGACACGGACAAGCCGCGGCCGAGCTTCGCCGCGACGCTCACGACGGTGCTGCTGCCCGTCGTGCTCATGCTCGCGAAGGCACTCTCGGACATCCTGCTGGGCAAGGACACGCAGGCCCGCAAGATCCTCGACTTCGTCGGCGACCCGCTGATCGCGCTGCTCGCCGCGGTCCTGGTGGGCATGGTGCTGCTCGGCCGCCCGGCCGGGCTCGGCCGCGAGAAGCTGTCCACTGTGGTCGGTGACTCGCTGGGCCCGATCGCCGGGATCACCCTGATCGTCGGCGCGGGCGGCGGGTTCAAGCAGACCCTGGTCGACGCCGGCGTCGGCGACGTCATCACCGGCCTGGCCAAGGACGCGCACCTGTCCCCGCTGCTGCTCGGCTGGCTGGTCGCGGTGGCGATCCGGTTGGCGACGGGCTCGGCGACGGTCGCCACGGTCTCGGCGGCGGGCATCGTCGCCCCGCTGGCCGCGGGCATGGACCCGTCGCACAGCGCGCTGCTCGTGCTGGCCATCGGCGCCGGTTCGCTGTTCTTCTCGCACGTCAACGACGCCGGGTTCTGGCTGGTCAAGGAGTACTTCGGGCTGTCGGTCGGGCAGACGCTGAAGAGCTGGTCGGTGATGGAGACGCTGATCTCCGTGGTCGCGATCGCGCTGATTCTCCCCCTCTCCCTCGTCGTTTAGGTGTCGAATGGCGGCGAGCCCGTTCGTAGCCGAGGTGAAGGACCGTCTTCACCACCGAGGGAGTTCGCCATGAAGCAGTACCTGCTCGCCGTCCAGTTCGACGAAAGCGCGCCGCCGGAGCCGGAGGAGGACGTGCTGGCGATGATGGCGCGCACGGGGAAGGTCACCGACGAGATGAAGGCCGCCGGCGCGTGGGTGTTCGTCGGCGGCCTGGAGCACTCGCACGCGTCCACGGTCGTGCGCGCTTCGAGCGGCGGGGCGACGACGATCACCGACGGCCCGTTCGCCGAGACGAAGGAGCAGCTCGGCGGGTTCTGGGTGATCAACGCCGAGAACCTCGACGAGGCGCTGACCTGGGCCGAGAAGTGCTCGCTGGCGTGCGGGCAGCCGATCGAGGTGCGCCCGTTCGACGACGGCTCGCGCCGCTGATGGACCTCGACGACGTCTACCGCGCGGAGTACGGCCGGTGCGTCGCGACGCTGACGCGCCTCCTCGGCGACATCGGGCTCGCCGAGGAGGCCGTGCAGGACGCGTTCGCGATCGCCGTCCAGAAGTGGGCGGAGGAGCTGCCGCCCAACCCCGGCGCGTGGATCGTGACCACCGCGCGGAACCGGGCGATCGACCGCCTGCGCCGGGAGTCCACCCGGGAGGCCCGCCACGCGCAGGCGTTGCTGCTCAGCCAGCCCGACGAGCCACGAGAGGTGGGCCCGGTGCGTGACGACCAGCTCCGCATGATCTTCACCTGCTGCCACCCGGCGCTGTCCCCGTTGGCGCAGACGGCGTTGACGTTGCGCCTGCTCGGCGGGCTCGAGGTGCCCGAGATCGCCCGGGCCTACCTGGTGCCGGAGGCGACGATCTCCCAGCGGATCGTCCGCGCGAAGAAGAAGATCCGCGACGCGGGCATCCCCTACCGCGTGCCCGGCGAGGCCGAGCTCCCCGACCGGCTGGCCCCGGTGCTGACCGTGCTCTACCTGGTGTTCAACGAGGGGTACGCGTCGACGTCGGGCGAGCTGCTGCGGACGGACCTGTGCCTGGAGGCGATCCGGCTGGCGCGGGCGCTCGCCGAGCTGATGCCCGACGAGCCGGAGGTCCTCGGCCTGCTGGCGCTGCTGCTGCTCACCGAGGCGCGGCGGCCCGCGCGGGTGGGGCGCTCGGGCGAGCTGGTGCCGCTCGCCGAGCAGGACCGGTCGTTGTGGAACCGCGAGCTGATCGCCGAGGGGCACGACCTCGTGCGGCGGTGCCTGCGGCGCAACCAGCCGGGGCCGTACCAGCTGCAGGCCGCGATCAACGCCGTGCACACGGACGGGCCGTCGACCGACTGGACGCAGGTGCTCGCCCTCTACGACCAGCTGTGGCAGCGGACGCCGACGCCGATCGTGGCGCTCAACCGCGCGGTCGCCGTCGCCGAGGTGCACGGCCCCGCGGTCGCGCTGGCCGTCGTCGACGAGCTGGACCTGCCGGGCTACCACCTCCTGCCCGCCACCCGCGCGGACCTGCTCGCCCGGCTGGGGCGCACGGACGAGGCCGTCGCCGCCTACGACGAAGCGATCGCCTTGGCCACCAACGACACCGAACGGACCTTCCTGGAGTCGAAGCGCGACCGCCTCTGAGCACTCGTTGACATGTGACCTTTTGGTCACCTATTCTCTTCGACGTGCCCGACGACGACCTGGTGTTCAAGGCGCTGGCGGATCCGACCCGCCGGTTCCTGCTCGACCTGCTCTTCGAGCGTGACGGCCGCACGCTCACCGAGCTGGAGACCCAGGTGGAGATGACCCGCTTCGGCGTCATGAAGCACCTGAAGCTCCTCGAAGAAGCCGGACTCGTCGTCGCGCGCAAGGAAGGCCGCGAGAAGCGGCACTTCCTCAACCCCGTCCCGATCCGGCAGATCCACGACCGGTGGATCGACAAGTACACCGAGCGCCGGGTCACCGCGCTCCTCGACCTCAAAACCGAGCTGGAAGGCGAAGAACCATGACGAACACCGTGCAGGTCCACCGCGTCTACATCAAGGCCACCCCGGAGCGGATCTGGGAAGCCATCACCAAGCCCGAGTGGACGCAGAAGTACGGCTACACCGGCCTCGCCGACTACGACCTCAAGCCGGGCGGCAAGCACCGCACCCGGCCGACGCGGGAGTTCATCGACGCGGGCTTCACCGGCGACCTCGTCGACGGCGAGGTCCTCGAAGCCGACCCGCCGCGCAAGCTCGTCGTCACCTGGAAGCTGTTGATGAGCCCCGAAGTCGCCGACGAGCCGTACACGACGCTCACCTACGACATCGAGGAAACGAAGACCGCGGGCACCAGACTCACCATCACCCACGACGTCACCGGCGCGCCGAACACCGCCGCTCTCGTGAGCGGGCAACTGGAAGACGTCAACGCCGGGCCCGGCGAGAACGCCGGTGGCGGCTGGAGCTGGATCCTCTCGGACCTCAAGTCCCTGCTGGAAACCGGCGAGATCCTGGCGTCCTGAGGGGTCTGGCGGGACCTGCCTCGCGCCGCTTCGAGGCAGGTCCCGCCAGGGTCTTCACACGCGCTGGGTCGCCGCCTTCAAGGCCGCCTTGGCGTCCTCCGAGGCACCCAGCGTGTCGAGTCCGAACAGGGCCGCGCCGACGACCGGGTTCACGTCGACGACGTGGACCACCGCGCGCGGCGCCACCTTCAGGCAGCGGCGCTCGATCTCCGCGATCACCGGCGCGCCGACCCCGGTCAGGACGCCGCCGCCGAGGACGATCTCCGGCGCGTCTTCGGTCAGGTCCAGTTCGCGGAGGATCACCGCCGCGAACACGCTGACCTCCTCGACGAACCGCGTCACGATGTCCTGCGCGACCTCGTCGCCCGCCGCCGCCACTTCGAACAGCAGCGGGCACAGGCCGTGGATCGAGGCCGGGTCGATCTCCTCGAAGTGCAGGCCCTGCACCACGTCCAGCAGCGTCGGCCGGTCGAAGTAGCCGGCGACGGCGGACAGCAACGCCGTCCGCGGGCCGCGGCCGTCTTCGGCGCGGACCGCCCACCACAGGGCTTCTTCGCCGAGGCGGTAGCCGCCGCCCCAGTCGCCGGAAATCTTGCCCAGCGCGGGAAAGCGGTGCACGCGGCCGTCCGGGCCGACCCCGGCGCCGTTGATCCCGGCGCCGCACACGACGGCGACACCCACCCCCGCGCTACCCGCCCGAAGCAGCGCGAGGGTGTCGTTGCCGACGGTCAGCGTGTCGCTCCAGCCGCGGGCCGCCAGCGCCGCGTGCAGGGCCTCTTCCTCGCGCGGGAAGTCGAGGCCCGCCAGGTACGCGGAGGTGTGCACCGCGGACGGCTTCTCGCCGAACGCGGGGTACGCCTCGAGCACCAGGTCTTCCAGCGCGGCGACGCAGGCCGCGACGCCGATGTTCTGCGGCGACGCGCCGGGGCCGCGGGACTTGCCGAGCACGACGCCGTCGTCCGAGATCACGAGGACCTCGGTTTTGCTGTTCCCCCCGTCGATGGCGATGACCGCAGGCTTCATCCGCGCGCCCACGGCAAGTACTCGCGGTTGATCCGCACGAGCGAGTCGGCGAGCGTGTCGGCCTTGCTGTACTGGCCGACGAGCGGGTGTGCGAGCAGGGCGTCGGCGACGCGGTCGCGGCCGCCCTTGACCGCCGCCTCCAGCGCGAGGAACTCGTAGGCCGTCGTCGCCGAAATCAAGCCCGAGAAGTTCGGCTCGACCGGTGGCTGCGGGATCGCAACCGCACCCTGGGAGTCCACAGTGGACCGGGACTCGATGACGGCGTCGTCCGGCAGGAACGGGAACGTGCCGTCGTTGCGGACGTTCACCACGTGCTCCTCGGCCGGGCCGCCCGCGGTCAGCGCGTGCACCAGCTGCACGGCGGCTTCCGAGTAGTAGGCGCCGCCGCGCTTCTCCAGCGACTCCGGCTTGGTGTTCTGCTCCGGGTCGAGGTAGATCTTCAGCAGTTCTTCCTCGACGTCGGAGACGACGTCCGCGCGCGGCCGCTCGGTGCACTGCTTGGTGACCTGCTCGTCGTGCGCGTAGAAGTACTTCAGGTAGTACGACGGCACGACGTTCATCCGCCGCAGCCACTCCGGCGGGACGCTGACCTCGTTGGACAGGTAGTCGAGGTGCTGGTCGAGCAGTTCCGGCAGCCGGTCGACGCCGTCGACGAGGGCGCCGCGCTCCCAGCTCAGGTGGTTCAGTCCGGTGTGGACGAGCTTGACGTCGTCCGCGCCGACGCCGAGCAGGCGACCGAACTGCCGCTGGAGGTTGATGGCGACGTTGCACAGCCCGACCGCGCGGTGGCCCTCGTTGAGCAGGGCGCGGGTGACGATGCCGACCGGGTTGGTGAAGTTGACGATCCATGTGTCGTCGCCCGCGATCTTGCGGACGCGGTCGGCGATGTCGAGCACCACCGGGACCGTGCGCAGCGCCTTCGCCAGGCCGCCCGCGCCGGTCGTCTCCTGCCCGACGCAGCCACACACGTGCGGGAACGTTTCGTCGGACCGCCGCGCCCGCTGGCCGCCGACCCGCAGCTGGATGAGCACGGCCGACGCGCCGTCGACGCCCTCTTCCAGCGACTGCGTGGTCTTGATCCGCGCCGGGTGGCCGGCGTGGTCGAGGAGCCGCTGGCTGAACCCGCCGACGGCCTCGACGCGGTAGGCGTCCGGGTCGACCAGCACGATCTCGTCGACGTCCAAAGTGGACCGGCGCCCGGCGATCCCGTCGATCAGCTCCGGCGTGTAGGTGGACCCGCCACCGACGACTGCCAGCTTCATCCCTTGACTCCCGTGAATGTGATGCCCTTGACGAACGACTTCTGGGCGAAGATGAACAGCACGATCACCGGCGCCATGATCAGCGCGGTCGCCGCCATCGTCATGTTCCACTCGACATGGTGCATGCCGCGGAAGGACGCGATGGCCAGCGAAAGCGGCCAGTGGTCCTGGTTCTCGCCGGTGTAGAGCAGCGGCCCGAAGTAGTCGTTCCAGGTGAACAGGAAGCAGAACATCGCGGTGGCCGCGATCCCCGGCTTGGCCATCGGGATCAGCACCCGGTACATGGCCTGGAACTCGGTGCAGCCGTCGATCTTCGCCGCCTCGATGTAGTCCTTCGGAATGGTGAGGAAGAACTGGCGGAGCAGGAAGATCGAAAAGGCGTCGAAGAAGAAGTACGGCACGATCAGCGGAACCAGCGTGCCGGTGAGGCCGAGGCGGACCCACAGGTCGTACAGCGGCACGACGGTGACCTGCGGCGGCAGCAGCATCGCCGCCACGGTCAGCATGAAGAACAGGTTCTGCCCGCGCCACTTGAGCTTCGACAGCCCGTAGGCCGCCGGGATCGCGGACAGCAGCGCACCCGCCGTCGCCAGCGCCGAATACAGCAGGCTGTTGCCGAAGTATTCGAGCAGCGGCGCCTTCTGGAACACCTTGACGAAGTTCTCGAAGTGCCATTCGCTCGGCCACAGGCTCGCCGTCATCGCCTGGTCGCTCGCCATCACCGCGGTGAGGAAGACGAACAGGATGGGCAGCATGAAGATCACGCCCATCGCGATGCCGACGGAATGCAGCGCGATGAACGACAGCCGCTTGTCCCAGTTCCGCTTGAACCGCACCTTCGGCGGTACGCCCGCTTCGCGCGGCGGCGCTTCGGCCACGGCGGTCATGCGCCCTCCTCCTGGTGCTGGGACTTCCGCAACTGCCGCACGAGAATCCACGTGAAGGCCGCGCTCACGATGAACAGCAGGACCGCCATCGCCGCCGCGTAACCCATGTTGAAGTAGCGGAAACCCTGGACGTACAGCCAGATCGGGTAGGTCAGCGTCGAGTTCTGCGGTGCCCCGATGAGTTTCGAGTTCCCGGCGACGTCGGCGGTACCCGCGCTCGCGGACGCCGCCACGATCGCCTGCGTGAAGAACTGCAGGGCGTAGATGATCGAGTTGACCACGCCGAACAGCAGCACCGGCGAGATCGACGGCAGCGTGACGTGCCAGAACCGGCGGATTGGACCCGCGCCGTCGAGTTCGGCGGCCTCGTATTGCTCGGTGGGGACGTCCAGCAGCGCGGCCAGGATGATGATCATCAGCTCGCCGGAGCCCCACAGCGCGAGCAGCGTCAGCGCGGGCTTCGACATGGCCGGGCTGTTGAACCAGAGGCCACCGTCGATGCCGACGAGCCGCAGGAACCGGTTGACCGGCCCGAATTCCGGGTTGAACACGAAGACGAAGGCCAGCGTCGCCGCCGCGGGCGGGGCGAGCGTCGGCAGGTAGCAGAGCGTCCGGACCAGGCCGACGCCCGACTTCAGCCGCGAGATCACCGAGGCGACGCCGAGGGAGAACACGACCCGGCAGACCGTCAGGACGACCACCAGCCACAGCGTGTTGTACGCGGCCGTGCCGACCAGGGGCTCGGTGGTGAACATCCGGACGTAGTTGTCGAACCCGACGAACGTCGGCGGGTTGATCAGGTCGTAGCGGGTGAAGGAGTAGTAGACGGTGGCGATCAGCGGGTAGCCGAAGAAGACCAGGAACCCGACGAACGCCGGTGCCATGAAGAGGAAGACCGTCCGGCGGCGCTTGGCCCGGCGGGCCCCCGCCCGCACCGTTGCCGGTGCGGACGGGGAAGCCTTTTCGGCGAGCGTCGTCATCCGCCCGCGCCCTTCTGCTTCAGTTCGTCGTCGATCTGCGCGTCGACCTTCTTGAGGCCTTCGGTCAGGTCGGGCACCGAGCCGGCCTGCCACTTCTCGGCGAAGTCGTTGACCGCCTTGAGGTGCGCGTCGCCGATCGGGGTGGTCTGGTTGGCCACCAGCTTGCCGCTGTCGTAGATGTCGAGGAACGTCTTGAACTGCGGCTGCAGGTCCAGCCGCGGCGAGGTGAGCGACGCCTTGGTGCTGGGCACGTTCTTCAGGCCGTTGGCCATGTCCACCAGCGTGTCGGTGTCCAGGGTGACCTGCTTGATCAGCTCCCACGCGGCGCCGGGGTTCTTGGCGCCCTTGGGGATGGCGATGATCGTGCCGGTGGTGAAGCCGCCGCCGTAGTGGTCGGCCATGGTGTCGAGCACCGGCGCGGGCGCGGTGCCGTAGTTGACGTTCGGCGCCTGGTCCTTGAGGAACGCGGTGCGGAACTCGCCGTCGTAGATCATCGCCAGCTTGCCCTTGTGGAAGCCGTGGTCGGCGGAGTACTCGTCACCGAGGCCGGCCTTGAACTGCTCGACCTTGGCGTGGCCGCCGTAGAAGTCGATCAGCTGCTTCTGGAACTCGAACATCGCCTTCCAGCCGGGGTTGGTGGCGAGGTCCGACTTGCCGTCGGGGCCGAGGAACGGCGCGCCGAAGTTCGGCGCCCAGTACTGGGCCTGGTTGGCGTAGAACGGCATCGAGGGCAGGAAGCCAGCGACCTTGATCGAGCCGTCCGGGTTGAACTCGGTGAGCTTCTTGGTGGCCTCGAACAGTTCCGACGTCGTCTTCGGCGGCGAGGTGATGCCCTTCGCCGCGAACATGTCCTTGTTGTAGTAGAGCCCGTAGACGTCGGCGAGCATCGGCATCGCGCACCGCTTGCCCTGGTACTCGGTGTAGTTGCGGACCGCTTCCGGGATCTGGTTCAGGTCGATCTTGTCGCGGTCGATGTAGGGCTTCAGGTCCTGGAAGCTGCCGGTGGAGCACCAGGCGCCGAGGTTGTCGGTGTAGAAGGAGATCGCGACGTCGGGCGGGTTGCCGCCGCGGATCGACTGGGTGAGCTTGTCGTCGTCCTGGTTGCCCTCGTGCTTGATCTCGATGTTCGGGAACTTCTGCTTGAGCTTGTTGAGGCCGGCGGTGACCACGCCGTACTCGCGGTCGGTGAACTTCGAGTACACGGTGATGGTGAGCTTGTCGTCCTTGCCGGGCGCGGCCGCCGCGTCACCCCCGCTCGGCGCGGCGGCGCCGGAGCAGGCGCTGGTCAGCAGGACGGACGCCGCGGCGGCGGCCGCCAACAGCGCGCCGCGACGGGTCCGGGTGGTAGGGGGCATGGCCCTCCTCCTCATCGGTTGGGGCTACTCGGGTGCTTGTCCTCGGTCCGGCGTGAGCCGAGGAGCGTGGGGGTGACGACGCCGAAGACGTCCTCGCGGGTTTTGGCCAGCGCGGACTGCAGAGCGCCCGCGCGAACGGCGTTGCCCTGCACGGAAGCGCAGCCGACGGGCGTGCGCGGCAGGACGAGTTCGTGCAGCTTTTCCTGCACCAGCGCGGCGAACGCTTCGCCACCGGCGCGGCTGGTGTCCCCGCAGAGGAGCACGAGCTGCGGATCGGCGACGGCGACGAGGTTCGCCACTCCCCCGGCGACCCTTCGCGCCAGGTCGTCGAGAAAGGGGCTTTTCCCGGCTTTTTCGACCGCTTCCCAGGCGGTCTCGGCTTCGATGCCGTGCGCGGCGGCGAGGCGGCAGATGGCGGGCGAGTCGACGAGGTTCCCGAACCGCGCCCCGGCTTCGGGCCAGACGTCGCCGGTGTCCACTGTGGCCGGATCGGGCACGCGCATCCAGTCGATCTCGCCGCCTCCACCGGTGGCCCCGCGAAGCAGCCGCCGCCCGATGACGACGGCGCCACCGACGCCTTCGGAGAGCCAGACCATGACGAAGTCGTCGACGTCCTGGGCCATCCCGACGCTCATCTCCTCGACGGCGACGAGGTTGACGTCGTTCTCGATGAGGACGTCGACGCCGAGTTCGTCGGAGAGCTTCTGCGGGACGTCGAAGCCGAGCCAGCCGGGGATGTGCGGGGCGGAGGAGAGCAGGCCGGTCCGCGGATCGAACGCCCCCTGCGCGCCGATCACGACGTGGGCCAGGTCTTCCCGCTTGATCCCGGCTTCTTCGGCGACGGTGGTGAGGGCCTCGCCGAAGGCCCCGACGACATCGGCGCCTTCGTGCACGGGAAGAGGAGCCCGGTACTCGGCGAGCACAACCCCGGCGACATCGGCGACGACGAAGTCGGCAACGTGCGGGGTCAGATCGACGGCGGCGACGAAGGCGAGGCTGCCGTTGGCGGCCCAGAGCTGGGCACGCGGCCCGCGCCCGCCACCCCGCACACCGGCCTTGATGACAAGGTTGTCCTGCTCGAGCCGGGTGATGAGCTGCGCGGTGGCGGGCTTGGAGAGCCCGATGGCGAGTCGAGCTCGGCACGCGTGAGGGGGCCTTCCCGGAGGAGGACCTCGATGGCGGCGCGATCGTTGATCTCGCGCAGCATCCGCGGGCTACCGGCTCGCACTCGTTCGTCTCCCCGACTTAATTAGGATACTTTACAGACGGTTTCCGGGGACTGTAGTGAGCCGGAGCACAGCCGTCAACGGTCTCGGCAAAAGAGCAGGTAACGCTTGCCCCGCCTCAAGCGCCCCAATGTGGCCTTCGGTGCGTCAGACGCAACCAAGGCGGCCTTCGGTGCGTGCGACGCAACCAAGGCCGCCTTGGGGCGCTTGGGGTCGGTTTCACACAGCGCAACGAAAACGGCCCCGGCGGGTAGCCAGGGCCGTTTGGTCGCGCTCTGTGGCGGGTCGTTACTCCTCCGCGTCCGCCCAGGCCTTGAGCATCACGCGGGCGATCGACGAGTTCCCCGGCAGGATCATCTCCGCTTTGCCGTCCGCGATCGGCGTCGGCCGTGCGCCCTCGTTCCTCAGCTGGCTGTTCTCGAACGCCGCGCGCACCTCCTCGCGTGACACCCACAACGCCTCTTCGATCTCGCCGTCCGCCGGGGTCAACGGCAACGACCGATCCGCCCGCGCCGTGAACCCCAGCATGATCGACCGCGGGAACGGCCACGGCTGACTCCCGAGATACCGCACGTCCGAAACGGAAGCGCCGACCTCCTCACGGATCTCCCGGACCACGCAGGCCTCGAGCGACTCCCCCGCCTCGACGAACCCGGCCAGCACCGAATACCGCCCCGCGGGCCAGATCGGCTGGCGCGCCAGCAGCACGTGCGACCCGTTGACGCCCTCCGTGGAATGGACCAGGCAGATCACCGCCGGGTCCGTGCGCGGGTACTCCTCGCGTCCGTCGTTCGTGCACTTGCTCGCCCAGCCGAACTGGATCAGCTCTGTCGGGTGTCCGCACCGCGTGCAGAACTTCGCCTGGCGACGCCAGAAGCGCAACGCCTGCGCCGTCGTGAACAGCCCCGCCGAGGTGTCGTCCAGCAGGTCTCCGTAGCCGCGCAGGTCGACCCAGACCTCGCCGTCCGCGCGCGGGACCTCCTCCACGAAACCCCAGCTGCCCGCCATCTTCACGGTGTCCGCCGAACCCGACGGCCCGCCCGGCAGCGACCAGTAGTCCGTGTCCTGCCACTCGCCGAGGAACACCGCGTCCGCCGGTGGGGCCGAGCCGAAGTCGATCGCCTTGCGGAACGCCAGCGTCGACGATCCCTCGACGACCGGGGTGCGCCCGGTGTCGTCCAGGAGGACGACCCGGGCGTCGGGCCAGCGCGACACCAGCCGCGACGGGTTGGTGCGCAAGCCTTCCTGACGGTCCACAGTGGACCGGGACAGGGTCGGCAGCGAGCCGAGACCGAAGGGGACGCTCATCAGGCGGGCTCGCCCACCACGACGTCGCCGAGGGACAGGAGCTTGTGTTCCAGCACCGCCGCGTCGCCGACCACCACACCCGTGAACCGCTTGGGCGCGAAGTAGTTCAGCGCCGCCTCGGCCACCTCGTCGGCCGTCACCGCCGCCACGCGCGCCGGGTGCTCGTTCAGCCACTCCAGGCCCAGCCCGGTCGACGCCAGCGCCAGCACCTGGCCGGCCAGCCCGGACTGCGACGACGTCGACGTCAGCAGCGAACCGATCGCGTACTGCCGCACCGACTCCAGCTCGTCGCCCGACGGCGGGACCTGGCCGAGGCGGCCCAGCTCGTAGCGGGTCTCCAGCAGCGCCGGGGCCGTCGCGCCGGTCGCGGTGTCCGCGTCGACGTTGACCACCGCCGTGCCGTCGGTGAACTCGAACCCGGAGTGCGCGGAGTACGTGTACCCCTTGCTCTCGCGGATGTTCTCCACCAGCCGCGACGAGAAGTACCCGCCGAAGGCCAGGTTCGCCAGCTGCAGCGCCGCGTAGCCCGGGTCCGTGCGCGGGATCGTCTGCGCCGAAAGCCGGATCTGCGACTGGACGGCGCCGGCGCGCGGCACCAGCAGCACGTTCGGCCCGGTCAGGTCCGGCAGCGGCGGCAGCCGCACGGCCGAACGGTCCGACGCCCAGCCGCCGAGCACCTTTTCGAGGTCACCGAGCACCGCGGCGGGGTCGATGTCGCCGACCAGCACCAGCACCGAACCGCGCGGCAGCACCGACGCCTGGTGCAGCGCGCGCACCTGCTCCGGCGTCACGACCGCGACGTCTTCGGCTCGCGGGACCTCGCGCGTCGCCGGGTGGTCGCCGTAGCGGTGCTTCTGCAGCGCCTCGCGCGCGATCGTGCGCGGCTGCGTCCGCGAGACGGCGATCCGCTCGACGAGCCGCTCCTTCTCCCGCGCGATCTCGTCGTCGGCGTACGTCGCGCCGGTGAGGACGTCGCCGAGCACGTCGAGGAACGTCGGCAGCTTCTCGGCCAGCGCGGATCCGGTCAGCACCAGGCGTTCCGGGTCGACGCCGGCGCCGATGTCGCCGCCGATCAGGGCCAGCTCGGCGTCGATCTCGATGCGGTTGCGGCGGGCCGTGCCGGTCAGGATCGTCTCGGCGAGCACCTCGGCCGTGGCCGGGTGCAGGGCGTCTTCACCCGCGAACGGGATCCACAGCCGGGCCTCGACCATCGGCACGGTCGCCTTGCGCACGGCCAGCACGCGCAGGCCGTTGCTCAGTTCGGTGTCCACATGGGACAGATCGGCGGCGGCGCGCTGCTCGCCGAGCGGGGGCAGCGGGCGGGGGCCCAGCGCGGTGCGGCCGATCTCCTCCGCGCTGCGGTGCGTTGCCGAAGTCACTGCTCGTTGTTCCCTTCCGAAGCGGGCTTGACCACCAGCACGGCGCGCGCGTCCGGGCGCAGCGCCTTCGCCGCCGCCGAGACGGCTTCCGCGGTGACGGCCGCCATCCGGTCCGCCAGCTTGTACACCAGCGACGCGTCGCCGTAGAGCAGCTCGAACGAGCCCAGCGCCAGCGTCCGCGAGACGAGCCTGTCGTGCTCGGAGTGCAGGCTCGCCGTCCAGCGGGCCGTCACCTTGCGCAGCTCCTGCTCGTCCGGCGGGGTCTCGGCGAGCTTCTCGAGCTCGTCGTCCAGCGCGGCGAGCACGCGCTCGCGGGGCACCTCGTGCGGGTGGATGAGGGTGATGGTGAACGTGTCGGGGTCGCGCGCCTCGAACGGGCCGAACAGCCCGGCCCCGGCGCCGATGTCGACGACCAGCGGCTCGCGGTGCACCAGACGCTGCTGCAGGCGGGAGCCGTCGCCGTCGGTGAGCACGCCGGCCAGCACGAGGTAGGCCAGGTAGCCGTCGACGTCGTTGATCGGGTCGGGCATCCGGTAGCCGATGCCGAGCGCGGGCAGCGGCGCGTGCGGGTCCTCGACCTCGCCGCGCAGCTCTTCGGTCGGCAGCGGCTCGGCGAACGAGGGCCGCACGGGCGCGGGCCGGTGCGGGACGTCGCCGAAGTGCTTCTCGATCAGCTCTTTCGCCGTGTCGACCACGAAGTCGCCCGCCACCGTGAGCACGGCGTTCGCGGGCGAGTAGTACGTGTCGAAGAACGCGGCGCAGTCGTCCACCGTGGCGCTCTCGAGGTCTTCGAAGCCGCCGTAGCCGTTGTGCGCGTTGGGGAACGTCGAGTACAGGACCGGCGGCAGGGTGATCCAGGGGAACCCGCCGTAGGGCCGGTTCAGCACGTTCAGCCGGATCTCTTCCTTGACGACGTCGATCTGGTTCGCCAGGTTCTCGGCGGTCAGCTTCGGCGCGCGCATCCGGTCGGCTTCGAGGAACAGCGCGCGCTCGAGCGCGGCGCTCGGCAGCACCTCGAAGTAGTCGGTGTAGTCCGGGTGGGTGGACCCGTTGAAGGTCCCGCCGCTGGACTGCACGTGCCGGAAGTGCGCGAGCTTCTCGAGGCTCTCGGAGCCCTGGAACATCAGGTGCTCGAAGAGGTGCGCGAAACCGGTGCGCCCCTCCGGCTCGGAGCGGAAACCCACGTCGTAGTGCACGCTGACGCCGACCACCGGCGCGGTCGCGTCGGGTGCCAGTACCACGCGCAGACCGTTGTCGAGGGTGTATCGGACGAGCTCGGGATCGGCCATGGCCCCACCCTACGACGGGTCGGCGGTCGCGTGCGTCCCGGCTCGTGAGTGAGAAACAGTGTTCTAACCCTGTTTCACGCTCACGAGGCCCTGGAGGCGACCACGGCGGGCGGGAGCGAACGTGCCCGCGAGCGCCGTCGCGAAGGATCCGGCCTGGTCAGGGGCGATGCCGCCGGCGTGCCAGTACACCGGCGGCGGGTGGTCGAGCCCGGCGAAAGCGGCCACCCACGGTCCTAGTTCGCCCAGAGCGAGCGCGTACGGGAGGCCGCGGGAGAACACCAGCTCGCGCTCGGGCTTGGTCAGGTCCTTGGGCTTGACCGACGCCAGCTTCTCGGCCACGCCACGCAAGCGTCGCGCCACGTCGAGACCCGCTCGCCGCCGCGCGGGCAACGCGGCCGAGGCCACGACGGCGGCGGCCCCGGCCAGCACGACGATGACGCCGAGCTGGGCATATCCGACTGTCAGGGTCAGCAGGACGGTCAGGAAGACGCCGTAGAAGACGATCCGGATCCCCGCGCGGCCGAGCCGCCGCGGCCGTCCGGCGAGCCAGCCGCGGGCGACGAGGTCGGCGTCCAGTTCCGCCCGCGGGAGGTCGACGTGCCGCTGCCGGAGTTCGGCGAGCGTCACCGAGTCATCCGGCACGACGGCCGCGAAGACGGCACGTTCGAAGGCACTCAGGTGCTCGTCGGGCGGGTTGCGGCGGGCCAGCCGCCACCCGGTGTCCTCGGCGCTCACCCAGAGGTAGTTGCGGACGGCGAGGTCGAGCACGGTCGCGGCCAGGTCCGCGGGCCCGGCGCGGCCGTCCAGGAGGACGCCGACGTGGCCCGGCAGCACCCCCTCCGGCGACGCGAACTCGCCGCCCTTCGCGACCAGCTCGACCTTCGGCGCGTCCGCGGTGTCAGCGTCCCGGCGCCGCGTGAGCCAGACGAGCGCGGCCGCCACCAGCAAGAGCGCTCCGAACGCCGCCCACGCCCAGGCGACCGGCGCGGTGAGCACGAACGCGCCGCCGATCGTCGCCGACGGGACCAGCTTCGCGTTCTCCGGGACCGTGCCCGGCGGCAGTTCCACCGTCGCCGTCATCCGCTGGCCCGCGGCGAGGTTCTGCTGGCTGAACCGGGTGAGCCCGGCGTGGTCGATCTGCGCCGCGCCGCACGCGAAGTCCGAATCCGGCGGCCCGGCGAGGCAGTCGACGGCGGTCGGGATTTCGGGTGCGGCGAACGAGGCGCGGATGAACTTCAGGTCGGCGTTCCAGCCGCCCGCCAGCTCCCAGGTGACCTGGTTCCCGGCGACCGCACCGTCCACTGTGTACCGGACGAGCGACGTGCCCGCGGTGAGGTGGACGGTGAAGGCGTCCTTCTCCAGCTGGGCGTTGCCGCGACCTTCGATGGCGACGTCACGGACGGTGTAGACGCGGTCGCGGTGGTGCGGCGCGGCGACTCGCAGCGCGACGCGGCGGTCCATCGTCATGCCGGTGGGCACGGAGATCGCCTCGACGACCGACAGCGAGCCGTCGCGCTGCACCTTGAGCTGGATCTCGGCGCTCTGCGGCACGGTCGGCAGTGGCGGCTGGTCTTCCGTCGCGACCGGGGCCGCGGCCAGGAAGAGCGCCAGCGCGGCCGCGGCGAGCACTAGCGGGTCGCGGCGGCGCGGCGGGACTCGGTGAGGAGGCCGTCGAGCGCGGTCAGGAACGACGGGAAGTGCGTGCCGAAGCGGCGCAGGTCGCGGTCGGTCTCCAGGCCGCCGTACCAGTAGAGCCCGGCCGAGCCGTCCGACGCCGGGTTCAGCGCGGCGAAGGTGCCGAGCCAGCGTTCGGTGTCGCCGAGCACCACCGCGTACGGCAGCGACCGGGAGAACACCAGCTCGCGGTCGGCGGGCGGGATGTCCTCGGCTTTGGCGTGGTGCAGGTAGTCGAGCAGGCCGCGGACCTGGCCGACGAGCGCCCGCCCGCGCGCGGTGCGCGACGGCAGCAGCGCGGCCGCCGCGGCGACGGCGAGCCCGGCGAGCGCGACGGCGACGCCGAGCAGCGCGTAACCGGCGGTGAAGGTGAGCACGGCGGTGGCGACGAGGCCGAGGGTGAAGATCCCGGCACCGAGCCAGGTCAGCCGTCCCCGCGCGGCGCCGGGGCGGCGCGAGAACCAGCGCTTGGTGACGACGTCGGCGTACATGGCGTCGCTGATCCGGCGCAGGTCGAGCCCGCCGCGGGCGCGCAGCTGCGAGACGAGCACGGAGTCGGTGCCCTCGGGCAGCAGCGTTTCGCAGACGGCGCGTTCGAAGTCGTGCAGGTGCTCGTCCGGCGGGTTGCGGCGGGCGATCTGCCAGTCGGGCCCGGGGACTTCGGCGAGCCACAGGTAGTTGCGGACGGCGAGGTCGACGACGGTGGCGCTGATGTCGACGACGTCCACGGTCTCGTCGACGACGGTGCCGACCTGGCCGGGCAGCACGCCGTCGGGGCTGGCGAAGAAGACGCGGTCGCCGTCGCGCAGCAGCACCTCGACGGGTCCGGTGGCGGCGTGCAGCGCGCCGGCGTCCTGCTTGCGGCGTCGCCACACGAAAATGCCGCCCACGACGAGGAAAGCGAGCAGGAGCGCGAAGACTACGCCGGTCAGCGGCGTCAGGGCGAAGGCGTTGGCGAGCAGGCCGATGGGGGCGAACTCCGCGGTCGCCGGGACGGTGTTCGCGGGCAGCCCGACGAGCAGGTCGACGCGGTCACCGGGCCGCACGTCGTTCTGTTCCAGCCGCACGACCCCGGTGTGGTCGAGCTCGGCGAGGGTGCAGCGCTGGTTCGAGCCGAGCGGACCGGCGAAGCAGTCCACAGGGGACAGTCGCGGCGACGGCGCGATGAAGGACGCGGTGAGCTTGGCCAGCGGGGCGTCGAAGCCACTGGCGACCTGCCACCGGGCCTGCTGACGGCCGCTCTGGTCGGCGACGGCGCCGTCGACGCGGTAGGTGACGGTGGCGGCGCCGCCGGTGAAGGTGAGGACGAGCTGGTCGGCGGTGAGCTGTCCGCTGGCGGCGCCCTCGGTCTTGACGTCGCGGATGGCGAAGACGCGGTCCTGGTCTTCACTGGCGGGAACCTTGAGCGGAACCCGCGAGGTGAGCTGCTTCCCGCCGGGGACGGTGACTTTTTCGGTGACTTCGAGCGAGCCGTCGCGAAGGAGTTTGAGGGCGACGTCGGCGGTGGGCCCGTCCGGCGGCTGGACGTCGGTGCCGGTGAGGAGCTGGGGTTTCTTGACCTGGTCGGCGGGCAGGTTCGGCAGCACGGGCCCCGCGGAGGGCCCGTCATCGGCGAAGGCGACCCCGCTGGTGGCCAGCAGGGCGGCGACCGCGACCGCGATCCCCCATTTCATCGACACAGCACCACACCCTAGAGCACTCGATCTATGCTGACGCCCGGAACGGCGAGATCACCGCAGGTACGCCGGTTCCGACGGGGAAATCGCACGGGGGGTTCCGCTTCGATGACGCAAGGCCCGCAGGGTCCCGGTTCGTGGGGCTCGGGTCCGGTGGGTCCTGGGCCGTGGGGCTCGGGGCCGCAGGGTGCCGGGCCGCAGGATCCGCGACGCCCGCTGCCGCCGCCGGGGGCTCGGCCGCTGCCGCCGCCCGTGCCGCGGCCTCTTCCCCAGGGGTCGCCGGGTGGACCGGGGCGCGGTGGATCGGGTGAGCCGGGCCAGCCGCCGGGTGGGCCGCAGGGGCCAGGCGCGCCGCACGGTCCAAGCTGGCCGCAGCCAGGTCCACCGCCGCGTGGACCGCAAGGTACTCAAGGCTTTCCCACCCCAGGCCCTCCGTCCGGGCCCTACCCGCAGTCCGGCACCGCACCCTTCGGCCGCCCAGTCCCACCGGCCGGGGCTCCCCTCCCACCCCCGGTCGCCGCCGCTGCCTTCCACCCCGCCTACG
This sequence comes from Amycolatopsis nalaikhensis, assembly GCF_030264295.1. Classification (GTDB taxonomy): domain Bacteria; phylum Actinomycetota; class Actinomycetes; order Mycobacteriales; family Pseudonocardiaceae; genus Amycolatopsis; species Amycolatopsis nalaikhensis. The sequence continues at coordinate 1,445,092 of NZ_CP127173.1, forward strand.
CCGGACCACCGCCGGGCTCGCCGTTCGGGCCTCGGTTCGCTCCCGGCTACACCCCCTACGTCGCGAAGAAGTCCAATGCCGGGGTGATCGTCGCCGTGGCGATCATCGGGATCGTCGCCGTGGTCGGGGGGCTCGTCGCCGCCGTCGCGCTTGCCGGGGGCGGTTCGCGGCACGTCGCCGATGCCGGTTACTCCAGCACCTATCCCACCTACAGCACCACTGAAGAGACCACCTCCGAGACCACCGAATCCGAAGAAACCACCACCAGCGCGACCCGCACCACCACCGAACGCGCGACGCCGACGTCGCAAACCCCGTCCGGCCCGCGCTCCGTGCCCCGGACCGGCGACAACCCCCTCTTCGGCCGCGCCGACTACGGCCTGCAGAACATCCCCTGCTCGCTGACCCGCTGGGCGACCGACCAGAACAGCGTCCAGCGCTTCTTCCAGTCCGGCATCGCCTGCCTCGACGCGATGTGGTCGCGCATGCTCGGCGCCGTCGACCTGCCGTTCGAGTCGCCGAACCTGTCCGTGCCGCGGTCGATCTCGGAGTCCTCGACGCCCTGTGGCAGCGGGGGCACCACCACCGGCGTCACGCCCTTCTACTGCCCCACCAACAACACCATCTACATGCCGATGGACCGCATCGAGATCGAAACGTGGGGCAACCACCCCGGCCCGTACCTCTCGATCCTGGCCCACGAGTACGGCCACCACGTGCAGAACCTGTCCGGCATCACCGAGGCCTACGGCGACCAGCGCTACGACGCGGGCGCCGACTCGGCGGCGGGCCTCGAGCTTCTCCCGCCGCATGGAACTGGAAGCCCAGTGCTTCTCGGGCATGTTCCTCGGCTCGGCGTCGGTCTCCGGCGGCTCGGTCGACAAGAACATCTACAACGAAGCCTGGAACGCCCAGGACCGCGGCGACGACTACGCCCGCAACGGCAAACGCGACCACGGCAGCGCCCGCCACAACATCAGCTGGTGGCAACACGGTGCGACCAAGAACCGCAACCAGCAGTGCAACACGTGGCTCGCCGCCTCGAGTGACGTTTCCTAGCTCGGCGGCGTGAACGGGTTCTCGACCGCAGTCCCCGACGGCGGAGTCGGGGGGTACGTCTCGGCCGCCGACCGAGGCGACGGCTCGGCCGCGCCCGCCTGCGGCTGGCCCGCTCCCGCCTGCGGCACGCCGGAACCCGCCTGCGGCTCGGCCGAACTCACCTGCGGCGAGCTCCAGCCCGCCTGCGGCTGAGCTGATCCACCCTGCAGCACGCCCGCCGCAGCCTGCGGCTGGGCCCAACCCGCGTGCGGCTGCCCCGCGGCCGGATCACCGAACGGCCCGCCAGCCGCATACCCAGCCTGCCCGAAGCCCGCCTGCGGATACCCAGCCTGCCCGACCCCCACCTGCCCCCGCGCGGCCTCGACCCGAGCCGTATAAGCCTGGAACGCCCGCGCGTGATCCCGCCGCCGCCGTTCGGCGAGCACCGCCGCCAGGAACGCCCACGGCGGCACCCCCGGTGGCACCGCCGTCCCCAGCGCGTTCCCCACCTGTTGCGCCAACCCCCAGCCCAGCGCGTGCGACGCCTCCGGCCGCAGCTCCGAAAACCGCGCCAAGAACTGCCTGCTCGCCAACGCGAGGTCGTCCGGCAGCCGAGTCAGGTCGAGCTGGGCCGCCCAGCCTTCGAGCCCCGGCGGCATCCCGATCGCCGGGTACCCCGTGCTCTCCGGGACCCGCTCGCGGACCACCAGCGTCCCGGCCAGGAAGTCGCCGACGCGCCTGCCGTCCGACGAGCACAGCGACACGATCACCGCCACCGCGCCGAACAGCCCCAGCGTCCAGAAGTCCACGACGAACCCCGCCAGGCCGCGCACCAGGGCGTGCCGGAACCGGATCGGGCCGCCGTCGACGCGGACCACCCGCAGGCCCACCGCCATCTTGCCCAGGGACCGGCCGCGCGAGAGCGTCTCGAACAGCACCGGGTAGCCGACCATGATCAGCACCAGGAACACCAGCACCAGCGTCAGCGCCAGGGCTTCGTCGTCGGCCGGCACCGCGATCGTCAGCGCGAAGATCGCGCCCACCAGCAACGCCAACTGCACGAGCACGTCGAGCGCCATCGCCAGCGCCCGGCTGGCGAGCTTCGCCACGCGCAGGTCCAGGACGACGGCTTCGCCGGTGACCAGCTCGGATTCCTCGTGCACGCCACCCAGCGTATCGACGGATAGGGTGGCCTGGTGGATGTGGACGTCTTCGTCGCCGCGCACACCGCGGAGTGGACCCGGCTCGGCGAGCTGGCCCGCCGCGGCGGCAAGCTGACCGGCGCGGAGGCCGACGAGCTGGTGACGCTCTACCAGCGCACCGCGACGCACCTGTCGATCGTGCGGTCGGTCGCGCCCGACCCGGCGCTGATCGGGCGCCTCTCGGAGCTGGTCGCCCGCGGCCGGAGCGCGATCTCGGGTTCGCACAACCCGGCTTGGCGCGAGGTCGCCCTGTTCTTCGCGCGCCGCTTCCCCGCCGCCGTCTACCTCTCGCGGCGCTGGTGGATCCCGGCCGCGCTGGTGTCGATCGCGGTGATGGCCGTGATCGCCGTCTGGGTGGCGGGCGACCCGCACGTGCGGGCGGCGATCGCGACGCCGGACGAGCTGAACGAGCTGACCCGGCCCGGCGGCGAGGCCGAGAGCTACTACTCGACCGGCCCGGCGTCGTCGTTCGCCGCACGCGTGTGGACGAACAACGCGTGGGTCGCCGCGACCTGCCTCTTCCTCGGCATCGCGCTGGGCCTGCCGGTGATCGCCGCGCTGTGGGCGAACTCCCTCAACGCGGGCCTGATCATCGGCGCGATGAGCGCGGCCGGCCGCGGCGACGTGATGATCGGCCTGCTGCTGCCGCACGGCCTCCTGGAGCTGACGGCGGTGTTCATCGCCGCCGGGACCGGCCTCAAACTCGGCTGGACGGTCATCGACCCCGGCCGCCGGTCACGCACGAAAGCGCTGGCCGAGCAGGGCCGGTCGGTCGTCGTGATGGCGCTCGGGCTGGCGTGCGTGCTGTTCGTGTCCGGGATCATCGAGGCGTTCGTGACGCCGTCGGGCTGGCCGACGTGGGTCCGCGTCGGCATCGGCGGGCTCGTCGAGGTGCTGTTCCTGGGCTACGTCTTCACCCTCGGCCGCCGCGCGGCTCGCGAGGGAGAAGTCGGCGACCTCGACGCCCGGGACGCCGGGGACGCGCTGCCCGAGTCAGCATAGGCACGAGCCTTCGAAGGCGATCGACGATCCGTCGTCGAGCCCAGCCGTCCCGACGAACCGGGCCTCGAACTCGCCCGGCTCGGTCAACGTCAGCTTGGGGCTCGCCGCGCTGCCGTCCGCGCCCGTCTTGGCCGACGCCGTCTCGCTGCCGCCCTCGAAGACCAGGACGTTCTTCGGGCGGGCCGCGCGGACGTAGAAGTTCACCGGGACGTCCGCGGCGGGCTGGCCGTTCTCGCCGATCACCCGGACCACGAAGGGCGCGCCCGGGTCCTTCGACGCCAGGCGCTGGCCGTTGCCGGACAGGATCGCCAGCGTCCGGCCACCCGCCGCCCACGTGTTCGCGATGCCGGTCAGCGAGCAGACCTCCTGGTACAGCCGGGCGCCCGCGGTCGCGGCTTCGGCCGTGAGGCAGCGCGCGGTCGCGACGTTCGCGATCTCGACCAGGCCCGGCAGGCCCGCGACGCGCCGCCAGGACTGGTGTTTGTCCTTGTCGTCGCAGGGCGCGAGCTTCACCGCGACGCCGTCGACCGGGCTCGCCGCGGTCAGGCACTGTCCACTCGGGACACTCGTGAAGTGCTGCGACGTCTTGTCGTACGTCCACTTCGCGTTCGGGTCCGCCGCGTCGGCCAGCACGGCCTTGCCGTCGACGGCGGCCAGGGAGAGCTTGCCCCCGCCGTCGGCGAGGTAGACGGGCGAGCCGTCGGCGGCCGAGGCCGTGCCCGGCACGGAGACGGCGAGCAGGACCAGGCACGCGATGAGCGGCTTCCGCATCCTTCGGGCTTAACAGCCGTGCGGGCCGCGCACCACCGCAGCCACTCTGCCGGGTAATTCGCTTGCCCTCCCCTCGGGGGACCGCTGCACTGTGGCGGCGAACCCGAGATCCGGAAAGGCAGCGATGGAGATCCGTTCCACCACCGACGACGACCTCGACGTCTTCGTCGACGCCGTCCACGCCGCGTTCGGCCGCTTCCCGGAGACGCCCGCCGAGAGCGGCGGCGGGCTCTGGTGGTCGGCCTTCGAGATGGACCGCAACCTGGTCGCCGTGACGCCGGAGGGGCTGCCCGTCGGCACCGCGGGCGCGTACTCCTTCGAGCTGACGCTGCCCGGCGAGGTCGTCGTCCCGGTCGCCGGGGTGACCGCTGTCGGCGTCGCGCCCTCGCACCGCCGCCGGGGCGTGCTCAGCGCGTTGATGCGCCGCCAGCTCGCCGACGTCCGAGCCCGCGGCGAAGCGATTTCCGTGCTGCTCGCCTCGGAAGCCGTGATCTACCGCCGGTTCGGCTACGGGCCGGCGACGTTCACGCAGAAGCTCAGCGTCCCCCGTCGGCAAGCCGATTTCGCCGTGCCACGCGCGGAAAGCACGGACTCCGGCACGGTCGAGCTGCTGCGCCGCGCCGAGTGCGGCGACCTCCTCGAAGAGGTCTACGACGCCTACCGCCGCGCCCAGCCCGGCGCGTTGTCCCGGCCACATCGCTGGTGGGCCGCGAAAGCGGGCCAGCCGCCGATCACCGCGGCCCCGCGCCACATCGCCGTCCACCGCGACGCCGATGGCGTCCCGGACGGGTACGCCAGCTACGCGGTCGGCGACCCCGACAACACCTTGACCGTCGACGAGGTCATCGCCGCCGACGACGCCGTGTTCAGCGCGCTGGCCCGGTTCGTGCTCGGCCACGACCTGGTCACCGAGGTCGTGTTCAAGCACGTCCCGCCCGGCCACCCGCTGCGCTGGCAGCTGACGGACCTGCGCGCCTGCCGCCTGAAGGACGAGACCGACTGGCTCTGGGTGCGGCTGCTGGACGTCCCGCGGGCGCTGGCCACGCGCGGCTGGTTCGCCGACGGCGAGCTGGTCCTCGACGTCGACGACCCGTTCCTCGGCGAGCGCGGCCGCCACCTGCTGACGGTCCGCGACGGCAAGGCCGAGTGCGTCCCGACCGACCGCGAGCCCGACCTCTCGCTCGACGTCAGCGACCTCGGCTCGGTCTACCTCGGCGGCACCCCGCCGAGCACGCTGGTGCGGGCCGGGCACGTCCGGGCCCACCACACCGACGCGGCCGCCCGCGCCGACGCGCTCTTCCGCACCGAGCGCGTCCCGCACTGCGTGCACTGGTTCTAAAGGCGGCCCGCCGCCTTCAAGGCCAGGTACCGGTCGGCCAACGCGGGCGGCAGTTCCTCGGGCACGGCGTCGACCACGCTGACGCCGTGCCGGGCCAGGCGTTCGGTCACCTTCTGGCGCTCGGCCACCGCTCGCGACGCGGCCGCCGCGTCGTAGACGGCTTCCGCGTCACCGCGACCGGCGAGCATCTCCGCCACCCGCGGGTCCGCCACCGACGCGACCACCAACTGGTGCCGCGCGGTCAGGGAACTCAGCACCGGGAACAGGCCTTCCTCGAGCGGAGCCGCGTCGAGGCCGGTGAGCAGCACGACCAGGGCGCGGCGGCGGGTGCGCCGCAGCACCTCGGCGACCATGCCCCGCGCGTCCGTTTCGATCAGCGACGGCTCGAGCGGCGCCATCACGTTCACCAGCGACGTCAGCAACGCCGGTCCAGACGAGCCCTGCACCGCCGCCCGCAGCCGCCGGTCGTACGCGAGCAGATCGACGCGGTCACCGGCCCGGGAAGCCAAGGCCGCCAACAACAACGCCGCGTCCATCGCCGCGTCGAGGCGGGGTGCGTCGCCGACCCGGCCCGCCGAGACGCGGCCCGTGTCGAGCACCAGCACCACGTGCCGGTCGCGTTCGGGGCGCCAGGTCCGGACCATCACGTCGGCCGCGCGGGCGGTCGCCCGCCAGTCGATCGAGCGGACGTCGTCGCCGATCACGTACTCGCGCAGCGAGTCGAACTCCGTGCCCTGGCCGCGGATCAGCACCGCGTTGCGGCCGTCGAGCTGCTGCAGCCGCGCCAGCCGCGAAGGCAGGTGCTTGCGGCTGTGGAACGGCGGCAGCACGCGGACCGTCCACGGCACCTCGTGCGAACCCTGCCGCGCGGCCAGGCCCAGCGGGCCGACCGACCGGACCGTCACGCGAGCCGCTGTCCGGTCACCGCGGCGCGTCGGGCGCAACGCCGTCACCAAGGCCCGGCGCTCCCCCGGCGGGACGCGCAGGGCGTGCCGGTCGGCCGCGCCCGCGCTCGGCGGCCAGGCGTCGCGCAGCTGCCCGCGCACCGTGCGACGGCCGGGGTTCGCGACCACCAGCGTCACCTCGCACGGCTCGCCGAGCCGCACGGACGTGTCGCCGGAACGCCGGAACGTCAACGGCCGCACGCCGCCCGCCAGCACGAGGTCGACGACCACCAGCACCAGGAGCACCCCGCCGACCAGCAGGATCCCGGTGTCCGACGGCACGAGCAGCCCGACCACCAGCGCGCCGAACAGCGCGAGCAGCCCGAGCCTTCCGGTGACGGCCATGTCAGCGCGGCACGGGCACGGACGCGAGCACGCGGTCCAGCACGCCGTCCGCGGTGACGCCCTCCAACTCCGCCTCCGGCCGCACGTCCAGCCGGTGCCGCAGCCCGGGCCGCGCCAGGGCCTTGACGTCGTCGGGCGTCGCGTAGTCGCGTCCGGCGAGCCACGCCCACGCGCGCGCCACCGCGAGCAACGCCGTGGCACCACGCGGGGAAACGCCGATCCGCACCGACGGCAGCTGCCGCGTCGCCCGGCACAGGTCGACGACGTACCCGATCACCTCGGGCCCGACCGTCACCCGCGCCACGGCTTCCCGCGCGGCCGCGAGTTCCGTCGCCCCGGCGACGGACTTCAGCCCCGCCGCCGCCAGGTTGCGCGGGTCGAAGCCCTGCGCGTGCCGCCAGAGGATGCCGATCTCGTCCTCACGCGACGGCGTCGGCATCGTCAGCTTGAGCAGGAACCGGTCCAGCTGCGCCTCCGGCAGCGGGTAGGTGCCCTCGTACTCCACCGGGTTCTGGGTGGCGATCACGATGAACGGGTCCGGCAGCGGCCGGGACTTGCCGTCGATCGAGACCTGCCGCTCCTCCATCGCCTCCAGCAGCGAGGACTGCGTCTTCGGCGGCGTCCGGTTGATCTCGTCGGCGAGCAGCAGGTTCGTGAACACCGGCCCCTCGCGGAAGGAGAACTCGCCGCTGTGCGCGTCGTAGACGATCGAGCCGGTGACGTCGCCGGGCATCAGGTCCGGCGTGAACTGCACGCGCGTGGTCTCCAGGTCCAGTGCCGCGGCCAGGGCCCGCACCAGCAGCGTCTTCGCCACGCCGGGGACGCCTTCGAGCAGGACGTGCCCCCGGCAGAGCAGGGCCAGGATCAGCCCGGTGACCGCGGCGTCGTTGCCGACGACGGCCTTGCCGACCTCGGCGCGCAGCGCGATCAGCGCGTCTCGGGCCCCGGTCGCGTTTTCGCTGGTCAAGTTCGCCCCGCCTCTCGTTCCACCCTGTCCAGTTCGCCCGCCAGCCGGACCAGCGCGACGTCGTCGGTCACCGGCGGGCCGTAGAGCACCGCGCCCACCTCGTTCGCCGCGCGGCCGGTGCGCGTGGCCACAGCCGTCACCAGCGCCGCCGCGTCGGCGTCGCGGGGCAGGCCCAGTGTCGTCCGCAGCCGGGTCCGCGCCGCCTCCCGCAGCGTCTCACCCGCGTGGTCGGCCGCCTTCGCCCGCCGGTACAGCCGGGCGCGGCCCTCGGCGGTTTCGGCCGCGCGGACGACGATCGGCAGCGGCTCGGTGACCACCGGGCCGAGCCGCCGCGCCCGCCACAACGCCAGCAGTGCCACGGCGATGAACGCCTGCGCGGCACCGTAGTACCAGCCGTCCGGGATCAGCTCGAAGATCGACTTGCGGGTGTCGTCCAGCCCCGGGTCCGTCGTCGACGGCAGGTACCAGACGAGCTTCGGGTGCTGCCCCAGCAGGTGCAGCGCCAACGCCGCGTTGCCGTCCTGGGCGAGCCGGTCGTTGGTCAGCGGCGCCGACGTGCCGAGCAGCGTCGTCGTGCCGCCCGCGTCGGCGAGCTGCAGCAGCGTGCCGCCGCCGTCCTCGCCGGGGTAGCACGAGCGCGCGCCGGGCGAGGCGTAACCGATCCCGCCGAGGGTGACGTCTCCGGCGGCGACGGCCGCGGCGACCGTGCACTGCGGGCTCAGCCTGCCGACGTCGTTCTGGCCGACCGGGTGCACCAGCGGCAGCGAATCGTGGAGCGTCGGCGCGCCCGGCGTCACCATGACGACGTCGGCCGCGTGCTCGCGCAGTGCGTCGAGCCGCTTCGCCGGGACCAGGTCCGGCTGGGTGACCAGCAGCGTCGCGTCCTCGCCGAGCTCGTCGTCGGCTTCGGCCATCGTGTGCGCGGTCCGGACGTCGACGCCGTGGTCGCGCAGGAGCTTCGCGAGCGCGTGCGCGCCGCCGGGTTCGTAGGAGCCGGGTTCGAGCGCGCCGTGCGTCTGCTCGCCGCGGCCGAGCAGCAGCAGGGCGCCCGCGGCGAAGATCAGGAGGACGAGGGCGAGCGGAACCCGTGCGCCACGCCAGATCCGGCGCAGGTCCGGCGAAACCGAAGTGCTCACGAGTCCGCCAGCGCGACCGGCCGCTCGCGGCGGCAGCGTTCGTCCAGCTCGGTCAGGGCGCGGTAGGCGGCTTCGGTGCCGTCGCGGCCGCCGTAGTGGACGTCGTCGAACAACCGCGCGCCTTGCCGCAGTTCGTTCGCGACGTTCGGCAGCAGGACTCCGGCTTCGGCGGCGGCTTCATCCGCGGTCCGGCCCGAGCGCGTGTCGAGCAGGGCGCGTTCCTCCAACGCCCGCACCACGGCACGGAAGCGGTCGCGGACGGCGTCGTCGTACCGGCCCGCGGCGGCGGCCTCGGTGGCCAGACGGCGGTAGTCGGCCGCGCTCTGGCGCTTCCCGCCGAAGACCACCCGGCCGGCCCGCGCGGTGCGGGCGACCTTGCCGGTGCGCAGCCGGACCACGACGACGAGCACGATCAGCAGCACGACGACCAGCAGCAATCCCAGCGGCCCGCCCGGAACGACCGAAGACAGGCCGTTGAGCACCTTCTCCAGCTGCTCGCCGAGCCACTGCCCGATCTGCTGCAGGATGTTCGGCTGCGCGTCCCGGTACTTCGGGTCGCTCAGCTCTGCCACCGCCGCGCGCCGGGCATCGTCCCGGTCGATGTCGACCGGGACGTCGGTGAGCAGCAGCGTCACCATGCCTGCGGCGGCTGCACCCCGGCCGCGCGGGCCAGCTCGATGTCCATGCCCTCGCGGCGCATCCGCTGGTCGAGGTAGACGATCACGGTGACCAGCGTGACGAACGGGATCGCGATGGTGCCGGAGACGATCTGGCCGGCCGAGGCCAGCAGCAGGTCGCCGGTGCTCGGCACGTACACCTTGCCCGGGTTCAGCACCTGGTCGAACACGCCGGTGCCGAAGGTGAACGGCAGCTGGATGATGTTCTCGAAGAACGACTGGATGACCTTCGCCAGCACCAGGACGCCGAGCACCCGCCAGAACGCGCCGGCGACCAGCTTGACCGTGCGGGAGAACGCGGCGCGGAACGTGCCGCGCTCCAGCACCAGCGCCGGGGCGGCCAGCGCCCAGAACACCCACGCCACCACGCCCGGGATGACGCAGAGCATCAGGCCGACGGTGGTCACCAGCGCGTAGACGAACGCGACGCCGAACAGCGGCAGCAGCCGCGGCTGCACCTCGCGCCACACGATGCCGAAGGTCACCTCGCGGCCGAGCGCGGCGCGGCCCATCACCGCGGCCATCAGGCCGGTGGTGATCGTCAGCAGCAGGGTCGTGATCAGCAGCGTCGGGATCAGCGCGAGGAAGACGTCGCCGAACGCGCCGAACACGGCGTTCCGCAGCTCTTCTTCGGTGGCGCCGGGACCCAGGTTGGCCGTCGCGGTCAGGTCTTCGAGGTCGGCGAGCACGTACCGCTGCACGAGGAAGGCGAGGCCGGCGTTGAGCACCGCCACCACCGCGCCGATGCCGAGGATCAGCAGCGGGTACCGGCGGATCGCGGTGATCGCGCCGTCGAGGATGTCGCCGATGTTGAGCGGCCGCAGCGCGATCACGCCGGGTTTGCCGAGCCCGTGCGGGCTCCAGCCCGGCTGCGGCGTGTACCGCGGCTGCTGGGAGTAGGGCGGCAGCGCGTCCGGCTGCCAGCCCTGCGACGGCGCGGGCGGGGCCGGCTGACCGGGCGCTTGCCAGCCGGGCGGCGGCGTCGCCTGGGTGTCCGGCGCCTGCCACCCGCGCGGCGGCGTGGCCGGTGACTCCGCGTGAGCGTCACCCGGTTTCGGTTCACCCGTTCCAGGGGCGGGAGCCTGGGGGATCCCCTGGCTCGGTGTCGGCGTGTCGGCGCCCTCTCCGCCGGGCGCGCCACCGGTGTCTGTCATCGAAGCCCCTCGCCTGCAGTACCTGCTTGACCACACTCTCTCAGAGCCGCGGAGACCCGGCCAGACCTGGGGTGACGTCCGCGAGTGGTGACGGCACGCGCACGGACGGGTGCGAGAGCCCCCGTTCCCCCGATATGCTGAACGCCGGTCCGGGTACCCCCGGTCCGTACCGACCCTCGGGACTGCCCAGATGACGCAACCGCCCCACGGCCAGGTACCGCCTCGCGGAACCGTTCAGCCGCCGCCGGTGCCGGATGCGCGACCGGACCTCCCGTGGCTGGGCCGCCCGCACACGGTGGCCGCCCCGAAACGCCGCTCGCCCGCCGCCGTCATCGGCGTGTGCCTGGGCGCGGTGGCCGTGCTGGTGCTCGGGCTCGTCGCGATCGTGGCGCTCAACCGCGGCGAAACCCCGCTGGCGAACACGAACTACCGCGACGCGCCGTCGTCCCAGGACGTCCCTTCGCAGTTGCCGCCCGGCGGCGCGGGCGCCCCGGCTTCGGCGTCGAGCCCCTCGACCGAGCCGTCGACGCCCAGCGCGACCGGCCCGCAGAAGATCCTCAAGCTCGCCGACCACCCGATCCTGCAGGACCCGAACGCCGGGCTGCAGAACCGCGTCTGCACCCTCCCGGTCTGGCAGAGCACGCAGGACGGCGCGGAGGCGTTCTTCACCGCGGCCAGCAAGTGCCTCGACGCGGCGTGGGGCCCGTTCCTCGAGGCCTACCACCTGCCGTTCACGCCGCCGGCGCTGCACTTCCCGACCGGCGCGAGCTTCGAGACCGAGTGCGGCACCATCCAGGTCGGCATCGCGACCGCCGCGTACTACTGCGAAAACAACCTGTACGTCCCGTTCCGCGGGCTGCAGACCGACCAGTACGGCAACAACCCCGGCGTCTACCTGGCCCTGTTCGCCCACGAGTACGGCCACCACGTCCAGGAGGTCGCCGGCCTGATGGACGCGGCCTGGCAGAAGATCTACGAGGCGGGTCAGAACAGCCCGGCCGGGCTGGAGATGTCGCGGCGCAAGGAGCTGCAGGCCCAGTGCTTCTCGGGCATGTTCCTCGGCGCGCACGTCGACCAGGGCGGCACGATCAGCCGCGACATGTACAACAAGGCCTGGAACGACCAGGAAACCCGCGGCGACAACACCTCCCGCAGCCACGACCACGGGACGAACGCGCACTACGCGTCCTGGTGGCGGGCGGGCGCGACGAGCAACCGGATCGCCGACTGCAACACCTTCGCGGCGCCGTCGTCCGAGGTCAGCTAGCGGGCTTCGGCCGCAGCGGGATGCTCAGCCACAGGTAGACGAACATCCCGCCGGAGAAGCAGGCGAACACCAGCAGCGCGAGCCCGATCGGCCGCCGCGCGTCCTGCGCGCCGGCGGAGGTGTCCGCGGCCCGGACGGTGACCGTGCCCTGGTCCGGCAGCGGTTCCGGCACGCCGACCTCGACGCGCTCGCCCTGGCCGTGCCCGCAGCCGTTGAGCGTGCCCTCGTGCGTCTTCCCGGCGATGGTGAACTTGACGGTCTCCACGGCGTTCGGGTTGTCGCACGGCGCGGGCTTCGTGACCTCGGCCTGCACGGGAGCGCCGAGGTCGTCGTTGGTGATCCCGAGCAGCCCCGGCCCGGCGAGCCAGGCGAGCAGCACGACGAGCACGCCCGCCGCGGCGGGGATCGCCACCGTGGGCCACTTCAGGGCGAGGGATCGCGGGGGCACCCGGCCATGGTTCCAGATCCCGCGGTCAAAACCCAGGCGCCCTGGTCGGGGCTACCGCGCCCCAATGTGGCCTTCGGTGCGTTGAATAGGCACTGCGGCGCGAAGCGCCTCCGTTGAGGGCGGCGGTGGGGGCATGGGAGGAGCAACCAAGGCCGCCTTCGGTGCGTCAGACGCAACCAAGGCCACCTTGGGGCGCACCGGGCTACCGCTGCTCGATCTTCTCCGCCGGGGTCACCTTCCTGACGTAGAGCAGCTTGTCGCCGGGCTCGATGGCGTCGGCCTGCGGCGCGTCCACGCGGTACAGGACGCCGTCGCGGACCACGCCGAGCACGATGTCCGGCAGGTGCCGCGGCGACCCGCCCTCCTCCGACGGCTCGACCGGCCGCTCGGCGATCGCCAGCCCCGACTCCGGGGTCAGCAGGTCCTCCATGATGTCGACGACCAGCGGCGTCGACGTCGCCATCCCGAGCAGCCGCCCGGCCGTCTCGCTGGACACGACGACCTGGTTGGCCCCGGACTGCTTGAGCAGGTGGACGTTCTCCGCCTCCCGCACCGACGCCACGATGTGCGCCTTGGGCGCCAGCTCGCGGGCGGTGAGCGTGACGAGCACGGCCGTGTCGTCCCGGTTCGGGGCGACGACGACCGCGCGGGCGTGCTGCACCGCGGCGACGCGCAGGACGTCGGCCCGGGTGGCCGAGCCGTGCACGGCGACGAGGCCGAGCGCGCTGGCCGCGTCGAGGGCCTGCTGGTCGGTGTCCACGACGACGATCTGGCCTGGGGCGACGTTCTCGTCGCCGAGCAGCGCGTTGACGGCGGACCGGCCCTTGGTGCCGAACCCGACGACGACCGTGTGGTCGCGCACCTTCGTCCTCCACTTCTGGATCTTGAACGCCTGCCGGGAGCGCTCGGTGAGCACCTCCAGGGTGGTCCCGACGAGGACGATGAGGAAGAGCACCCGCAGCGGCGTGATGACCAGGACGTTGACCAGCCGCGCGGACGACGTGGCGGGCGCGATGTCGCCGTAGCCCGTGGTCGACAGCGAGACGGTGGCGTAGTAGAGGCTGTCCAGCAGGGACAGCCCGTCGCCGTTGGCGTCGCGGTAGCCGTCGCGGTCGACGTAGACGATGATCACCGTGGCCAGCAGCGCGAGCATCGCGCCGATGATCCGCTTGACGATCGAGCGGAGCGGGCTGACGGTCAGCTCCGGCATCCGCAGGATTCCGACGAGCTCGTGGTCCGGCCGGTCGGTGAGACTGCCCAGCGGCAGCCGCTTCAGTGCCTTCATGCACCCGCTCCCGGGTGTCCGGCGTCACTCACGCCCGGAGGATAGCCGAACCGGGTGATCGGCCGCCGCGTGAAACGATGAGTTCACGGCCACCTCACACGGGCCCGCCACCGCTGGACCGGTCGCCGCCGCAGCGGGCTGAAGGGGACCTTCCTCGCATCTGACGCGCTGAAGGGCGCCTTCCTCGCATCTGGTGCACTGAAAGCGCCCTTCAGCGCATCACGCCTCCGGGATGTCGCGCAGCAGGCGCCGCAGGCCTTCCGCGTCCAGCAGGTCGGCCGGGCGGACCGTGTGGTTCGCCCGGACGTAGTGGAACGCCGCCCGGACCCGCTCCACCGGGACGTTCTTCAACGCGGCCCACGCCATCCGGTACGCCGCCAGCTGGACCGCCAGCGCCGGGAGCCGCGACTCCGGTGGGACCGCGCCGGTCTTCCAGTCGACCACCGTCCAGCCGCCGTCGGGGTCGGCGAACACCGCGTCCATCCGGCCCCGCAGCGTGATGCCCTCGACGTCGGCGGAGAAGGTGACTTCGACCGCCTCCGGGACCCGCGTCGCCCACTCGCTTTCCTCGAACGCCTCCCGCAGCTCCTCGAAGTCCGCGTCCGGTGCCTCGCCGAAGTCGGCCGCGCCCGGGAGGTCGTCGATCTCGATGAGCTGGTCGCCCGCGAACCGGCGTTCCAGCCAGCCGTGGAACTCCGTGCCGCGGCGGGCGAAGCTGTTGGGCTCCACCGGAAGCGGGCGACGCAGGTCGCTCGCGAGCCGCGCGCTGTCCTCGGCCAGGGCGACCAGCTGGCTCACCGTGAGCCGGGACGGCAGCGGGACCAGCTTGACGTGGTCGTCCTTGCGCGCCCACTCCTCCAGCAGGACGTCGGTGTCGGTGCGCCAGCCGTCTTCGTCGGCTTCCTCTTCCTCGTCCGCCTCGTCCGAATTGGACAGTGCCTCGAAGACGAGGTCGACCCCGCCCTGCACGCCGGTGCGGCGGTCGGCGAGGGGGTCCACCGGCCACTTGGACGTCCGCGAGTCCGAGACGAGCGGGTTCTCGTCCTCCTTCTGCGGTTCCGGTGCCCATTCGGCGAGCTGCCCGACGCCGGTCTCGCGCAGGACGTCGGCGATCTCGGTGAGGAACTCCGACGGCCCCTTGGCGCGGCTGCTGCTTTCGTTCCACCAGTACCCGGAGACGATCAGCGCGTGCTCGGACCGCGTCAGCGCGACGTAGCAGAGCCGCCGTTCCTCGGCCTGTTCCCGTTCGACGAACCCGGCTTCGTGCAGTTCCAGTCCTTCTTGGACTTCCTTGCGGTCGTAGCCGTCGGCGATCCGCAGTTCCGGCAAGTCTTCGGCGTCGCCGCGCAACGCGGCGGGCAGCGACGTCGCGGTCCGCAGCCACGACGACGACCGCCGCCGTCCCGGGAAGACCTCGTGCACCAGGTGCGGGACGGCGACGACTTCCCACTCGAGGCCCTTCGCCGAGTGCACGGTCAGCACCTGCACCCGGTCCGGCACGACCTCGACCTCGCCGGGGGTGAGCCCGTCTTCGGCGTGCGCGGCGGTGTTCAGGTAGTCCACAAAGGACAGCAGGGTGGCAGTCGGCGCCGTCTCGGCGTAGTCGGTGACGACCTCGGCGAACGCGTCGAGGTGCGCGCGCCCGGCGGATCCGGGGCGAGCCAGGGACTCGACGTCGAGCAGCATGGTGCGTTCGACGTCGGCGACCAGCTCGGGCAGCGACTGGTCGAGCCGCCGCCGCAACGCCGACAGCTCCCGGCCGATGCGCCGGATGCGCTGGTAGCCCTCCTCGGAGTACCGCGCGGGATCGCCCGGCTCGTCGATGGCGTCGATCAGCCCGGCCTGCTCGACGCGCTCGGCGACCAGCTCGGGTTCGGCCGAGGCCTTCTCGGGGCTGGAAAGTTCCCCGGCCCGCCGCCACAGCGCGGCGACGTCGGCGGCCGCGAGCCGCCAGCGCGCGCCGGTGAGCAGCCGGGCCGCGGCGCTGCCGGAGAGCGGGTCGGCCAGCACCTTGAGCGTCGAGACGAGGTCCGCGACCTCGGGTTCGTCGAGCAGCCCGCCGAGCCCGACGACCTCGACGGGCAACCCGCGAGCGCGCAGTTCGGCGGCGATGGGGGCCATGTCGGCCCGCCGCCGCACGAGCACGGCGGCGGTCGGCGGCTTCCCGGTTTCCTCCCGGACGGCGTGCCACCGCCGCGCGACGGCGTCGGCGACCCACTCCCGTTCGGCGCGGATGTCGGGCAGCAACGCGCACGCGATGTCCGCGGGCGGGGCGCCTTCGCGCGCCCGCAGCCGTTCGACGCCGAGACCGCGGGCCCGCAGCGGTTCGGCGATGGCGTTGGCGAGGTCGAGGATTTCGGGCGGGTTGCGGAAGCTCGTCAGGAGCCCGAATTCGTTCGCGGGGACGAGCCGTTCGCCGTCGTGGCGCGGGAAGTCCGTGGTGAAGCGGGGCAGGTTGGCGGCGCTGGCCCCGCGCCACCCGTAGATGGCCTGCGCGGGGTCCCCGACGGCCGTGACCGGCATGGGCTGGTTCTCGACGCCGCCGAAGAGGGCGCGGAGCAGGACGCGCTGGGCGTGCCCGGTGTCCTGGTACTCGTCGAGCAGGACGGCGCCGAAGCGTTCACGCTCCCCGCGCACGACCGACGGGTACCCGCTGGCCAGCTGCGCGGCGAGGGACATCTGGTCGGCGAAGTCGAGGGCGCCTTCGTTCCGCTTGCGCCGGTGGTACTCCTCGACGAGCGGCAGCAGCGCGAGCCGGAAGTGCTGCGCGGCCATGATTTCGGTCAGCTTCTGCGGCAGGGCGGCGCGTTGCCCCTTGGCGCGCGGGGCGTTTTCGATGACGCGGCACATCCACGTCGTGTACTCGGCGAGCTGTTCGGTGGAGATGAGGTGCTCGCCGAGTTCCCCGGCGAGGGCGAGCAGATCCGCGGTGACGGTCGGCGGCACGCGGTCGGTGTCGAGCTCGTTGTCCCAAGTGGACACCACCCGGTGCGCGATCTGCCACGACGACGTCTCGGACAGCAGCCGGACGCCGGGTTGCACCGGCAGCCGGAGGCCGTGTTCGGAGAGCAGGCGCCCGGCGTAGGCGTGGTAGGTGAGGACGGTCGGTTCGCCCGCGACGACGGTGGCTCGCAGGCCGCCGGTCGGGTCGAGGCGGTCGAGCAGTCCCGACCCGGCGAGGCGTCGCAGCCGCGCGCGGACGCGTTCGCCGAGCTGGCGGGCGGCCTTGCGGGTGAAGGTGAGGCCGAGGACGCGGTCGGGGCTGACGATGCCGTTCGCGACGAGCCAGACCACGCGCGCGGCCATGGTCTCGGTCTTGCCCGCGCCCGCCCCCGCGACGACGAGCGAAGGTTCCACCGGCGCGGCGATGACCGTGGCCTGCTCGGGAGTCGGCCGGTGCAGTCCGAGGGCATCGGCGAGTTCGGCGGGCTCGACGGGGTTCGCGATGAGCAGCGGACTCACGAGCCCACCCCAACCCCGGCACTTTCACGTGAAAGTGCCGCGCCACGGCCGGAGGCCGAGCTTTCACGTGAAAGCTCGGTGGTGGTCGGGTCGGTCACGGGCCCGGCACCTGCCTGCCCTCGGGCCGCAGCGGGCAGCACCCGCGCGCCGGGCATCGGTCGCAGTCGGGGTTCTCCTGCGCCTGGTAGTCCGGTCCGGCGGCGGACGCGGCCGCGTCGCGGACCAGGTCCAGCCACTGCTTCCCGCCGACCTCGTCCAGCGGCGGCTGGGACCGCTCGGTCGACCCGGTCTTGGCGTTGGCCTTGGCGACGTAGACCAGCCGGGCCCCGCCGGGCTCGTTGCTGCCCTTGATCGCCCCGAGCAGCACCGCGAGCTGGTAGGCGGCCAGCTGCGGGTGCACCTCGGCGTCCGCCCCGGAGACGGGCACCTTCCCGGTCTTGATGTCGACGACCACGGGCCGCCCGTCGGCGTCCAGCTCGACGCGGTCGACCCGGCCCCGCAGCAGCACCCGGACCTCGTCCGCGCCCCCGGCGGGCAGCTCGACCTCGATGTCCTGCTCGACCCCGGCTTCCTTCAGCTCGGCCCGGCTGCGCTCCAGCCAGGTGACGAAGTTCCGCAGCATCTGCTCGACCCGCCGGCGCTCCCGCCGGGAGAACCACGGCGCCCCGGCGTCGACCCGGACCCAGGCCTCGTCCAGCGCCGCCTGCAGCTCGGCGTCGGTCCGGCCGGAAGCCACAGCCTGCGCGAGCCCGTGCACGAGCGTCCCCGTCACGGCCGCGAGCTGGGCCGGGTCGCTGCCGCCGTGCCGCTCGATCATCCACCGCAACGGGCACTTGGTCAGGATTTCCACTGTGGACGGTGAGATCCGGATCAGGTCACCTGGCGGGTGCACCGGCACGTCGGTCGACGCGGGCAGCAAGCCGTACCACGTCGACGGGTGCGCGCCCGGCACCTTCGCCTCGGCCAGCCGGGCCAGCTGCTTGGCCGCCCGCCGGCGGCGCGACGGCTCGGCCTTGTCGTCGCAGACGACCTCGCGCAGCTCCCCGACCAGCTCGGCCAGCACCAGCGACCGGCCCGGCGGCTTCATCCGCGAGTCGAGCCCGCCGTCGTCGGCGCCGTTCTCCTCGAGGTCGTCGAGGAACCGCGACGGCTGCTCGTCCTCCCCCGACACCGCCGTCACCAGCAACGTCCGCTTCGCCCGGCTCATCGCGACGTAGAACAGGCGCCGTTCCTCGGCGAGGATCGGGGCCGTCTGGGAGACGGCGTCGTCGTCGACCCCGGCCATCAGGTCCTTGAGCCGCTCCACGCCGAGCACCGAGCCGCGCAGCCGCAGGTCCGGCCACGCCCCCTCCTGGACCCCGGCGACGGCGACGACCGTCCACTCGCGACCGGCGGCGGCGTGCGCGGTGAGCAGCGAAACCCCGTCGGACGGGACGGCGGCCGGGGCCAGCGTGTCACCCGCGATCCGTTGCGCGCCGAGGTAATCCGCGAAGGACGCGACGCTCGCGCGCGGCAGCCGGTCGACATAGCGACCGGCCGCGTCGAACAACGCCACGACGGCGTCGAGGTCGCGGTCGGCCTGCGCGCCCAGCGACCCGCCGCGCTCGACCTGGTTCAGCAGCTTCTCCTGCAGCCCGCTTTCGCGCCACAGCTGCCACAGCACCTGCTCGACGCCGTCGCCGCGCGCCACGGCCTGGTGCGTCACCCGCAGCAACGCGCCGACGCGCCGCACCGGCTCGGCCTCGGCGTCGGCCAGCCCGGCGAGGATGTCGCCGCCGCGCAACGCTTCCACGAGCAGCTCGTCGCTCGAGCGCTGCCCGCCGCCGGCCAGCTCGAGGCGTCGCAAGCCGCGCCGCAACCGGCGCAGCGCCAGCGGGTCCGCGCCGCCGAGCGCGGACGACAGCAGCATTTCGGCGAGGTCGACGTCGAGCAGTTCCGGCGACGGCGCCAGCTTCAAGACGGCCAGCAGCGGCCGCACCGCGGGCTGGCGGGCCAGCGGCAGCTCCTCGGTCGCCGAGCCGATCGGGACCCCCGCCGCGCGCAACGCCCGTTGCAGCACCAGGAAAGTCCGCGCGGGCGACCGGACGAGCACCGCGATCTCCGACCACGGCACGCCGTCGACGAGGTGCGCGCGCCGGAGCTGGTCGGCGATCCAGCTCGCCTCGGCGGCCGGGGTCGGCATCACGCGGACCCGCACGTTCCCGCCCGTGGCGCCCTGGGGCGGGAGGATCTTGCGGTGCGGCGACGCGCCCGGCAGCGTCGCGCCGATCTTCGCCACGGCCAGCCGCACGGCCGGGGCCAGCCGGTGCGACGTCGTGAGCGTGACGGTCCGGCTGCCGTCCGGGTCGGCGTCGGCGAACAGGCTCGCGTCGGCGCCGCGGAACGAATAGACGTTCTGGTCGGGGTCGCCGGCGACGACGAACTCGGCCGCCGTGTGCCCGATCATCCGGACCAGGCTGGTCTGCAGCGGGTCGAGGTGGTGGGCGTCGTCGACGAACAGGTGCCGCACGCGGGTGCGTTCGCGTTCGCGCAGCTCGTCGTCGTCCTCCAGGGCGAGCAGCGCCGACGTGACCAGCTCGGCGGCGTCCAGCGCGGGCGCGCTCGCGACGCCCAGCGCGTTGCCGCCCGCGCCCTGCAGCTGCGTGACTTCTTCGTACTGCGCCCAGAAGTGCCCGGCCGCGACCCACTCCTCGCGCCCGCGGCGGCGGCCCAGTTCGGCGAGGTCCGCCGGGCCGAGCCCGCGCTCGGCGGCGCGCATCAGCAGGTCGCGCAGCTCCTCGGCGAACCCGGGCACCATCAAGGCGGGCCGCAGCTGCTCGGGCCAGTACTCGGCGCCTTCGTCGAGGTCACCGGCCAGCAGCTCGCGGACGACGACGTCCTGTTCGGCGCCGGCGAGCAGCCGCGGCGGCGGAGCTCTTCGGCCATCGCCTCGAGCCGCAGCAGCGAGTAGGCGTACGAGTGGACGGTCCGCACGAGCGGCTCGCGGACGGTCCGGGGCAGCGGCCGCGCCAGCTCGGGGTCGGCGGTGAGGCGGCGGGTGATGTCGGCCCGCAGCGCGTCCGCGGCCTTGCGGGACGTGGTGAGCACGAGCACGTTCTCCGGGTCGGCGCCTTCGGCGATGCGCCGGGTCGCGGCCGAGGCCAGCAACGCCGTCTTGCCCGTGCCGGGGCCGCCGAGCACGCGGCGGAACCCGCCGGGTGCGGAGAGCAGCCGCCGCGCGCCTTCGTCCCAGGTGAACGCGGGTGTGGCGGCGATCGGCGTGCGCACCAGCCGCGCGTCCGCCTGCGCCGTTCGCCTCCTGTTCACCCCGCGATGGAACCACGCCGGGTCCCCCGGGTGTCGCACCGGCACGGCTTGGCGGGGGTGCGGTCGGCGAAGGGCCCCGGCGGTGCGGCGGGCGGGCACCGGAAGTGTCGTACCCGTGCGGCACAGTGGGGGCATGGACGACGTTCTGCACGAGCGCGTGCGGGAGATCATCGAGTCGGTGCCGGCCGGCACGGTCGCGACGTACGGCGACATCGCGGCGCTCGCCGGCGCGCCTTCGCCGCGGATGGTCGGCGCGATCCTCGCCGAGGACGGGCACGACCTGCCGTGGCACCGGATCCTGCGCGCGAACGGCACCCCGGCGCCGCACCTGGTCCACGACCAGCTGGAGCGGCTGCGCGCGGAGGGCGTGCTGGCCGACGGCCAGCGCGTCGACCTGCGGAAGTACCGGTGGAAACCGGAAGGTGACGAGGAGGGCCTGTTCTGACCTCTGACTTTTAGGTTAGCCTCGCCTAATGACGACGCAGGTGGAGCGCCCCGCATTGACGTACCACCGGGCGCGGGTGACCGCGGTCCGGCCGCTGACGCCGCACATGGTGCGCGTGACGTTCGGCGGGGAGACTTTCCGCGACGTGCCGCCCGGGGCGCCCGACCAGTACGTCAAGGTGTTCTTCCCGCAGGCGGGACAGCCCGAGCCGGTGCTGCCGGAAACGGGCTCCGACGTGATGTCGTGGTACCGCACGTACTTGGCGATGTCGGACGACGTCCGCCCGCCGATGCGCACGTACACGCTGCGGGCGCACCGCCCGGAGTCGGCGGAGATCGACGTGGACTTCGTCCTGCACGGCGACGAAGGCCCGGCGTCGGCGTGGGCGTCGCGGGTGACGCCGGGCGACCGGGTGGCGTTCCTGGGCCCGCACGGGCTGTACGACGTGCCGCCGGGAAGCGACTGGCAGCTGCTGGTGGGCGACGAGACGGCGTTGCCCGCGATCGGCGCGATCGTCGAGCGGCTCCCGCCGGGCACGCGGGCGTCGGTGTTCGTGGAGCTGGCGGACCGCGCGGACCGGCAGTCGTTCGAGACGCTGGGCGCGGTGGAGATCCACTGGATCCTGCGCGGCTCACGTCCGCTGGGCGAGGCGCTGCTGGAGGCGGTGCGCGGAGCGGCGTTCCCGGGCGGGAGGCCGTACGCGTGGGTGTCGGGCGAGGCGGGCGTGGTGAAGCAGGTGCGGCGGCACCTGGTGCGCGAGCGCGAAGTCGACAAGCGGCTGATCTGCTTCACGGGGTACTGGCGGCGCGGGCTGAGCGAGGAGGCCGCGGGGCGGGAAGCGGTCCGGGCCGCGGAGGCGGGCGAGCTCCCGAACGACGACTGACCAGCTTCAAGCGCCCCAATGTGGCCTTGGTTGCGTCTGACGCACCCAAGGCGGCCTTCGTTGCGTCTGACGCACCGAAGGCCACATTGGGGCGCTACGGCCGCCCGCCGCCAAGCTCCGTGACCAGCAGCTTCACCAGCGCCCCCAGCCTTTGACGCTCCGGCTGCACCGTCTCGACCCCCGCGGCTTCCAGCGGCGCCGCCGTCACCGGGCCGACGCACGCCACCACCAGCGGCCCCCGCATCGCCGCCAGCAGCTCGTCGTACCGGCCGTAGGACCGCGCCAGCGCCAGGAAGTTCGCCGCCGCCGGGGCGCTCGTGAACGCCAGCGCGCCCAGTTCGCCCGCCACCGAGGCGTCGATCAGCTGGTGCACCGGCGTGACGTCCGGCGGCGAAAACCACCGGTACGGCTGTAGCTCCACCAGTGACGCCCCCGCCTCGACGAGCGGTGCCGTGTGCTCCGGCAGCGGCGTCCCGTGTAGCTGGACCGCGACCCGCGCGCCGTCCACGTCGGCCGAAGCCAACGCCCCGAACAGCTCCGCGTTGGTCTCCGAAGCGGCCGAAAAGGACTCCCGCAGCCCGGCGCCCCGCACCGCGCCGACCGCCTTCGGGCCGCGGGCGTAGATCCGGGACGCTCCCAGCGCCGTCACGAGCCGGTCGCGCAGGCCCCACTCCGAAGCCGCGTCGAGCCAGCCTCGGAAGCCCGCGCCCGTCGTCACCACCGTGAAGTCGATCGGCGAAGCCAGCAGCGCCTGCGTGCCCGCCTTCAGCTCGGGGTCGCTGTCGAGGGGGACGATGGTGATCGTCGGCGCGTGGCGGACGTCGGCGCCGTGCCGTTCGAGGGCTCCGATGAACTCCTCCGCCCGGCGTTCGGCCGTGACGCCGATGGCGATCCCGCTCAGCTCACCCATAGAACGCGCCCATCTCCTCGATCGCTGCCGCCAGCTCCGCGCGCAGGTCCGCCGGTGCGAGGACCTCCAGGTGCGGCCCGAAGCGCAGCAGCTCGCCGATGGCCGGTTCACCCGGCTCCACCGGCAGCTCCACGGTGAGCCAGCCGTCCGCGTCGGGATCGTTGCGGCACTCGCGCAGTGCACGAGCGCCCACGGAACCTGCGTAGAACGGTACGAGAGCCTGCGCCCGCGGCGACAGGCGCACCACCGCGACGCGCGGGAACATCCGGCGTTCGAACTGCTCGGACCACTCCTGCCAGTACCGCGCGAGGTCGAACCCGGCGGGCCGCTCGAACACCTCGCCGAGGTCCTGCAGCTCAAGCACGCGCGAGATCCGGTACGTCCGGTCGGTGCCGTCGCAGCGCGCGGCGAGGTACCAGTTGCCCGCCTTCAGGATCAGGCCCAGCGGCTCGACCTCGCGGTCGACGACGCGCTGGCCCCACCGTTCGTAGCGGATCCGGATCCGGTGTGACGACCACACGGCGTCGGCGACCGCGGACAGCGTCGGCAGGCTTTCGATGCCGCGGTGCCAGCCGGGGACGTCCAGGTAGAACCGCTCGGCGACGCGGCCGGCGCGGTCGCGCAGCTCGGCGGGCAGCGCCGCGTACAGCTTGAGCTGGGCGGCCGCGAGGACCGTGCCGAGGCCCAGCTCGGCCGCGGCGACGGGCAGCCCGGCCAGCGACAGCGACTGGGCCTCCTCTTCGGTCATCCCGGTGAGCCGGGTGCGGTAGCCGTCGACCAGCCGGTAGCCGCCGGTCCGCCCGCGGTCGGCGTACACCGGGACGCCGGACGCCGAGAGCGCGTCGATGTCGCGGTAGACCGTGCGCACCGAGACCTCGAGCTCTTCGGCCAGCTCCTCGGCCGTCATCCGGCCGCGGTTCTGCAGCAGCAGGAGGACGGACAGGAGACGGCTGGCGCGCATGAAATCCAGTTTTGCAGAAATACCTGACACAAGCTGACAGGTAAAGCGGGCAAGGTGGTCCCCATGAACGCATTCACCACCAAGAACTGGGAAGAAAAGGTCGTCAGCGGGACCGAAGGCGGTCCTCGCGTGGCTCACGCTCGCGCCACGATGGCGTACCAAGGGGTCATCGAAGGTGAGTCGAGCTGCGACCTTCTGCTGTACTACGCGGGCGAGGGTTACGACAGCGGGCAGACGACGTCGCCGAGCTTCGAGCGCTTCGAGGGCAAGGTGGACGGTCGCGAAGGGACGTTCATCGTGCGCCACGAGTACACGTTCGACGCCAAGGGCATCGCTTCGACGTTCACCGTCGTGCCCGGCTCGGGCACCGGCGAGCTGACCGGGCTGACCGGGACCGGCACGTCCGGGGGCGCGCTGGGCGAGGACCAGCTGGGCTACACGTTCGAGTACGCGCTGTAGGAGTCGCTCGTGGACCGCCGTCAGGTACTCGCCTACCGCATCGCCGAGCACGGGCTGCACCGCTCGGCGGCCGACGTCGCCGACCTCGCCGTGGTGCGGGCCGGGCTCCAGGACAGCATGCGCGACACCGCGCTGCTGGCCCTGGTGGCCCGGCTCGACGGCGAAGTGTCGCTGGACGACGACCGGCTCGTGCTGGCCTGGACGTTGCGCGGCGCACCGCACTACCACCTGCGCGCGGACCTGCCGGAGGCGATCCGCGCGCTGATCCCGCTGGACGACGCCGACGCGCTGGCCCGGATGCTGTGGCAGCGCAAGGAAGTGGCGGTGACGGGCAAGGGCGCGTCGGAGGTGGTGTTCACGGCGGCGGCGGCGTTGCGCGCGGTGGTGACCGAGCCGATGACGAAGGGCGCGGCGAGCACGGCGGTGACGAAGAAGGTGCCGGACTCGTTCTCGCGCTGGTGCCGGGGGTGCAACGCGACGCACATCCACGAGCAGCTGATGCGCATCGCGGCCCCGCTGGGCGGCGTCCGCCTGGTGGCGGGGGCATCCCCGGCGACGCTGGCACCGCTGGAGGGCCGCGGCCGCCTCCGCAAGTCCCCGGACCCGGCGGCGGCGACGGCGGTGGTCGAGCGGTACTTGCGCCTGAACGGCCCGGCGTCCCCCGGCGACGCGGCGGAGTTCGCGGGCACGGCCCGCGCGGTCGTGGACCGGACGTGGCCGGCGGACCTGGCCGAGGTGAAGGTCGACGGTAAGGTCCGGTACCTGCCGTCGGACCGTCTCGCGGCGTTGGAGAACCCACCGGAGCCGGAGGTGGTGCGGCTGCTGCCACCGTGGGACCCGTTCATCCAGGCGCGGGACAAGGCATTGCTGGTCCCGGATCCGGCGCGCCGCAAGGAGGTCTGGAAGATGCTGGGCAACCCGGGGGTGCTGATCGCCGACGGCGATATCGCGGG
Organism: Amycolatopsis nalaikhensis; assembly: GCF_030264295.1. Taxonomy (GTDB): domain Bacteria; phylum Actinomycetota; class Actinomycetes; order Mycobacteriales; family Pseudonocardiaceae; genus Amycolatopsis; species Amycolatopsis nalaikhensis. The sequence goes on from NZ_CP127173.1 coordinate 1,470,046, forward strand.
CACATGGCGCACGAAGAGCAGCGGCGCGAAGCTGGCGTTCACGATGACGGTGTTCGACCCGCTCCGCCCGGCGGTCCGCGAGGAAGCGGAAGCCGAGGCGGCCCGGGTCGCGGCGGCGCGGGGGTTCGGAAAGCACACCGTCACCTGGGTCGGCTGACCCGGGCCGGTCAGAACACGACGCGAGCCGCCAGCAGCGCCTCCACCGCGGCGGGGTCGCCCTCGAGGTGCGGCTCCCCCGGCCGCCCGGAGAGGTGCCACAGGTAGTCGATCGCGCTGGTCCGCACCCGTGCGACGGGCTCGCCGTCGCCGAGCCGCCACTGTCCGTCCGGCTCCGTGAGCTCCAGGACCAGCGGCGGACCCGTCCACTCCTGCGCGAGGTCGCGCACAACCTGTGCGACGACGCCGTCGTCGCCTCCGCGGAACGGGCGGCCGGTGGCGCGCGCGATCTCCAGCCGGTGCATCCAGGTGTCGCGATTGGACAGCACATCCATGACGTACGCGAGCTTCCGGCTCGACGAGCGGCTCGCCGGGGAAGTACCGTTCGCTCGGCTGCCGCCGGATGAACCCCGGCGTGCGCCGCCGCATCCGGACCGCACGCGGGCCGACCCGCGCGAGCCGCGTTCGAAGCTCCACATCGGACAGTGGCGAGAAGGTGGCCACCTGCAACGCGTTGTGCGCGTCCAAAGCGGACAGTCCAGGAAACCGCCGCCGGGCGGCGCGGATTCGGCCACCGATCGTCCACGGCCGCGCCGTCTCGAGGTGCTGGCCGAGGAGGTGGGCGACGACCTCGTGCACAGTCCAGCCGCAGGCGGTCGGCTGTCGCCAGTCGCTGTCGTCGAGCGAGCTGAGGAGGTCGTCGAGCGCGGTCAGCTCCGCGAGGCCGCCGCAGGCGACTTCTTCGCGGTCCGGGCGCGGGATGGTCAGAGCGTGGGTGGTCCGGGTCTGGTGCATGGCTCCCCTCCCGGGGTGAAGTGCCGGACGAACATGGCGAAGGCCTGCGGCAGCAGCGAGCTGAAGCGGCCTTCTTCGTAGGTGGCGCCGGGTTCGTTGGCCAGTTGCTGGGTGACGGTCCCGGAAACCACGATCGAAACCAGGGCGACACCGGCGTCGGAATCGGCGGCGGGGTCGAGCTTCCCCGCCGCGACGGCGTCCCGCAGGGTTCCCCGCACCAGCTCGACCATTTCGACGCTGGGCCCGAAGGCTTCGGGCGAAGGAGCGAACTCGGGCACGGGCCGCCAGGCGACGAGCTGGGCGTGCACGGGGAAGGTCATGGCAAGCCGCCCGAGCGCCTCGACGGCGGCGGTGAGGGCGGGCAGCCCGGGCGGGCTCCCCTTCACCGCCCGGGCCACCACATCTCGCTGCTGTTCCGCGCCCTCCCGGAACAGCTCGTCGTACACGGCGTTGAGCGAGGCGAAATGCTTGTAGAGCGAGGGCTGCCGAATGCCCACGCGCCGCGCCACCTCGGAGAGGCTGAGTCCGGCGACGCCCCGCTCCCGCATGACGTCGACGGCGGTGTCGAGGATCTCCCGCCGCGTGTCCGCCCGGCGGCGTCGTTGGGGTCCGCGCGTCTCGTCCACCGGGTCACTCCAGGCTATGAGCTCTAGCTTGGGCTATAGGTTATTCCCCTCATGGGGCGGCGGCAAGACGCGGTCGCCCGGATGGAGCAAGCCCGGCGGCTCAGGCGTCCACGGCCAGCCGGTACCCCCGCTTGACCACCGTCTGCACCACCTTCCCGCCCCCCAGTGAAGTCCGCAGCCGCCCGATGGCGGTCTCCACCGCGTGCTCCTCCCCGCCCCCAGGCAACGCCGAGATCAACTCACGCCGCGAAACCACCCGCCCCGGCGAGGCCGCCAAAGCCCGCAGCAACGCCATCGGTGCCGGGGCCACCTCCCGCCACTCACCGTCCACAATGGCCGCTTGCCCGCGCAGCTCGATCGACCGTCCCCCGGCCCGCAACCGCGGCGAGCGGGCCACCAGCGTCTCCGACACCGTCCGTGCCAACGCCCCGATCCGGGCCCGCTGCGGCTGGACCGTCGGCACCCCCAGCGCCGCCAACGGTCCAGCCGTGATGGGCCCGACGCACGCCGCCACCACCGGCCCGGACAACGCCGACACCAGCCCCGGCAACCGGCCCGTCCGGCGCGCCAACGCGATCAACGACGCCGCCGCCGGGGCGCTCGTGAACGGCAACGCGTGGATCGATCCGTCCAGCACCCCGTCGAGCAACCGGTCCACCGGGCCCGGGTCGACCGGACTCACCCACCGGTACACCGAAATCTCGATGACCTCGGCACCCGCGTCGCGCAACGCGTCCACGAAATACGGCAACGGCTCGCCGTGCAGCTGGACCGCGATCCGCATCCCCGAAACGCCCGACGCCAGCAGGTGCTGCAACAACTCCGCGTTGCTCTCCGACGTCGGCGAGTACGACTCCGAAAGGCCAGCCGCGCGAAGAGCGCCCGTCACCTTCGGGCCGCGCGCCAGCAGCGAAGCCGACGAAAGCCGCGAGAGCAGGGAATCGCCGAGGCCCCAGCCCTCGGCCGCCTCGAGCCAGCCGCGGAAGCCGATGCCCGTGGTCGCCACCACCGCGTCCACCGGGGACGACAACAGCCTCGTCGTCGCCGCGTGCAGCTCCGTGTCGTCCGTCAGCGGCACGATGCGGATCGCCGGCCCGTAGCGGACGCTCGCCCCCTTGCGCACCAGCAGCGCGCCGAGCTCGTCCGCCCGGCGCGCCGCGGTGATGCCGACCACGAAACCGGCCAGTGGGAGCACATCGCTCACGGGCTCTCCACTTCGACCACGCCCTCTCGCACGCGCACCTCGAACACCGGCACCGAAACGTCCGGCGCGTCCAGGCACTGTCCACTGTCGAGGGCGAACCGTTCCTTGTAGACCGGCGACGCCACCACCGGGACGCCACCGGCGTCGCCCACGATGCCGCGGGACAGCACCGCCGCTCCGCTGCACGGGTCCCAATTGGACAGTGCGTAGAACCGGTCGCCCGGCAGCCGGAAGATCGCCACCTGCACGCCGCCGTCCAGGAGCGCGGCCACCCCCGCGTACTCCGGCACCGCGCCGGCGGCGCAGACCGCCGTCCAGGTTCGTTCGATCGACGTCGTCATCGGCGCACCTCCGGGACACCCAGCATCACGGGCACTTTCTGCTCCCGCTCCGACCGGAACGAGATCGCCGGGTCGGGCGTGCCCGGCGCGTTGACGAAGGACGTGAACCGGGCCAGCTTCTCCGGGTCCTCCAGGACGCCCTTCCACTCGTCGGCGTAGTTGTCGACGTGCTTGGCCATCGCCGCGTCGAGGTCCTCGCAGATGCCGAGCGAGTCGTCGACGATCACCGCGCGCAGGTGGTCGAGGCCGCCCTCCATCTCCTCGATCCACGGCGCCGTCCGCTGCAGCCGGTCGGCCGTGCGCACGTAGAACATCAGGAACCGGTCGATCGTGCGGATCAGCGTCTCGGTGTCCACATCGGACACCAGCAGGTCAGCGTGCCGCGGGGCGGTGCCGCCGTTGCCGCCGACGTAGAGGTTCCAGCCGTTCTCCGTCGCGATGATGCCGAAGTCCTTGCTGCGCGCCTCGGCGCACTCCCGCGCGCAGCCCGAGACCGCCGACTTGAGCTTGTGCGGCGACCGCAGCCCGCGGTAACGCAGCTCCAGCTCGATCGCCAGCCCGACGCTGTCCTGCACGCCGTAGCGGCACCACGTCGACCCGACACACGACTTGACCGTGCGCAACGCCTTGCCGTACGCGTGCCCGGACTCGAACCCGGCGTCCACCAGCCGCCGCCAGATCAGCGGCAGCTGGTCCACCGTGGCCCCGAACAGGTCGATCCGCTGGCCGCCGGTGATCTTGGTGTACAGCCCGAAGTCGCGGGCCACCTCGCCGATCACGATCAGCTTGTCCGGCGTGATCTCGCCGCCCGGGATCCGCGGGACGACGGAGTACGTGCCGTTGCGCTGCAGGTTCGCCAGGTACCGGTCGTTGGTGTCCTGCAACGTCATCTGCTCGCCGCCGAGCACGTGCCCGTTGCCCAGCGTGGCCAGGATCGACGCCACCGCGGGCTTGCAGATCGCGCAGCCGCTGCCCGAGCCGTAGCGGCTGATCAGCTCGCTGAACGTCGTGATCCGCGTGGCCTGGACGATCTCGAACAGCTCGGCGCGCGACTGCGGGAAGTGCTCGCAGACGGCCTTCGACTGCTCGACGCCGGCGGCGCTGAGCAGCTTGCTCAGCAGCGGGACGCACGACCCGCAGGCCGTGCCCGCGCGGGTGCACGCCTTCAGCTTCGGGACGGTGTCGCAGCCCTCTTCGTGGATGGCGTTGGTGATCGCGCCCTTGGACACCGCGTTGCACGAGCAGATCTGTGCCGTGTCCGGCAGCGCGTCGACGCCGACCGCCGCGCCGCCGCCCGCCGGGGCGAGGATCGCGCCCGGCTCGGCCGGGAGCGGACGGCCGACCAGCGCGCGCAGCGTGTTGTACTCGGTCGCGTCGCCGACCAGCACCCCGCCCAGGAGCGTCTTGCCGTCGTCGGTGACCACGAGCTTCTTGTACGTCCCGGCGACCGCGTCGTTGACAGCGACTTCCAACGCGCCTTCAGTCGCCGCGTGCGCGTCGCCGAAGGAAGCGACGTCGACGCCCATCAGCTTCAGCTTCGTGGACGTGTCCGGCTCCGGGAACTCCCCGGCGCCGCCGGTCAGCTGGGCCGCGACGATCTCCGCCATCGCGTAGCCGGGCGCCACGATGCCGTACACGCGACCGTCGACCGCGGCGCACTCACCGATCGCGTAGATCGCCGGGTCGCTGGTCCGGCACGACAAGTCCGTCAGGACGCCGCCGCGCGGGCCGACGTCCAAACCGGACCGGCGGGCGAGGTCGTCGCGCGGCCGGACACCCGCGGAGAACACGACGAGGTCGACGTCGAGCTCGGTGCCGTTGCCCAGCTTGGCCAGCAGCCGCGAGCCGTCGGCCTCGATGGCGTCGGTCGACGTTCCCGTGTGGACGGTCACGTCGAGGTTCGTGATGAGCCGCCGCAGCAGCGAGCCGCCGCCCTCGTCGACCTGCAGCGGCATCAGCCGCGGCGCCATCTCGACGACGTGCGGGGAGAGTCCCATGTCCCGCAACGCCTTCGCGGCCTCCAGGCCGAGGAGGCCACCGCCGATGACGACGGCCGACCGGCGGCCGCGGCCCGGCTTGTCGATCGCCGCCGCGCGGATCGCGTCGAGGTCTTCGATGGTCCGGTAGACGAAGCAGCCGGGCAGGTCGTGGCCGGGCACCGGCGGCACGAACGGCCGCGAGCCGGTCGCCAGGACCAGGGCGTCGTAGGCGACGACGGCACCGGACGCCGTGGTGACCGTCTTCGCGGCCCGGTCCACTGAAACCGCCAGCTCCCCGAGCCGGAGATCCACAAAGGAGTCATCCGCGTAGTCGGACCCGGGCAGGGCGAGCGACGCGGGGTCCCAGGTGTCCACGTAGGACGTGAGCGCCACCCGGTCGTACGCCGGGCGCGGCTCCTCGGACAGGACGACGATGTGCCAAGTGCCGGAAGGGTCTTCCGCGCGCACCGCCTCCACGAGCCGGTGGGCGACCATGCCGTGTCCGGCGACGACCAAGGTGGGCATGTCAGACCTCCGCTCCCGCGAGCGCCAGACCGCGCTCACTCGTGGGCTGTTCGGCGGGCTTCCGCAGGTAGACCGCCCAGGTGACGGCGAAGCAGAGCCCGTAGAAGACGAGGAACCCGATGAACGCGGGCACCCCGCTGTGCGCGTCGGCGAACGACTGCCGGAAGGCGAGGTTGATGAACAGGCCGCCCTCGGCGCCGATCGCGCCGGCCAGGCCGATCAGCGCGCCGGACAGGCGCCGCGCCTTGAGCAGCTCCGCCGCTTCCTCGGCGCCGTTCGAGATCGCGATCCTCGCCTTGGCGCGGAAGATCGCCGGGATCATCTTGTACGTCGAGCCGTTGCCGATGCCGGTGAGCACGAACAGCACGATGAACGCGATGGTGAACAGCGCGAGGGACTTCGACGTCGAGGCGAGGACCAGCACGACCGTCGCCAGCGCCATCCCGATGAACGTGGCGAAGGTGATCTTGCCGCCGCCGACGCGGTCGGCGAGCCAGCCGCCCGTGGGCCGTGAAAGCGAGCCGAGCAGCGGGCCGAGGAACGTCACCGCGGCCGCCTGCAGCGGGGTGCGGCCGAACTGGTTCTGCAGCACCAGGCCGAAGGCGAAGCTGTAGCCGATGAACGAGCCGAACGTGCCGACGTAGAGGAACGACATCACCCAGGTGTGCGGCTCCTTGACGACCTCGCGCATCGCCTTGGTGTCGCCCTTCATCGTGGCGAGGTTGTCCATGTAGAAGTACGCGCACACCGCGGCGACGACGATCAGCGGCAGGTAGATGAACAGCACGACCCGTGGCGCGGTCGCGCCCGCCGTGCCGATCACCAGCAGCCCGACCAGCTGGATCGCGGCGACGCCGAGGTTGCCGCCACCGGCGTTGAGGCCCAGGGCCCAGCCCTTGTGCTTCTCGGGGTAGAAGGCGTTGATGTTGGTCATCGACGACGCGAAGTTGCCGCCGCCGACCCCACCGAGGGCCGCGACCAGCAGGAACGTGCCGAGCGACGTGCCGGGGTGCAGCACGACGGCGGCCAGCGCCGTCGGGATCAGCAGCAGCGCGGCGGACACGACCGTCCAGTTGCGCCCGCCGAACTTCGCGACGGCGAAGGTGTAGGGCAGCCGCATCAGGCCGCCGATCAGCGTCGGCGTCGAGACGAGCAGGAACTTGTCGGCCGCGGAAAACCCGTAGTCCTTGCCCATGAACAGGACGATGACCGACCACAGGGTCCAGATGGAGAAGCCGATGTGCTCGGCGAAGACCGAGAACCAGAGGTTGCGGCGGGCGACCTTCTTGCCCGTGGACTCCCAGAACTCGGCGTTCTCGGGTTCCCAGTGCTCGATCCAGTGCTTTCCTTGGTGTGCCACGAAGTTCTCCTTGCGACGGGTCGGGTCGGTCATTGCGCCGCGAGCCAGTTGGCGATGCCGCCGACGGTGTCGGTGCACCCGCCGCAGCCCGTCGTGGCTCGCGTGGCCCGCGCCAGTGCGGGAGTGTCGGTGGCCCCGGCCTTCCAGGCTTCGATCAGCCGGCCCTTGGTGACGTTGTTGCAGCGGCAGATCACCGCGGCCGCGGGCAGGTCGGCCGGGCTGGCCGCCGGGGTGCTGCCGCTGGGCAGCGCGCGGCCCAGCAGGACGGCGAGCCGGTCTTCCGGCAGCAGCGTCCCGCGGTCGTGGAACTGGGTGATGGTCGCGGCCGCGTCGGGCAGGCCGAGCAGGATCGCTCCGGTGACGCGGTTTTCGCGGACGACGAGCTTGCCGTACCGGCCGCCGGTGGGGTCGTTGAAGGTGAGCACCTCGGCGCCGTTGTCGGATGCTTCGAGCTGGGTCTCGCCGAGTGCGGCGAGGTCGATGCCGCGGGCCTTGAGCCGGGTCACGGCCGTGGTGCCGCGGTAGCGGGCCGCCGCGTTCGTCCCGGTCAGGACGTCGGCGAGGACTTCGGCCTGTTCCCACGCGGGCTGGATGAGCCCGGCCGGGGCGCCGGGGTGGCGGGCGCAGTCGCCGAGGGCGTGGATGCGGCCGTCGCTGGTGCGCAGGGTGTCGTCGACGAGAATGCCCATGTCGACGTCCAGCCCGGCGTCGGCGGCCAGGCTCGTCTCGGCGCGGACCCCGGCCGCGACGACGACCAGGTCGGCCGGGACGAGGGTGCCGTCGTCGAGCTTGAGCCCGTCGCCCGGGAGGTAGCGGGCGGCGGTGGCGCCGAACTTGAACGTGACGCCCATGTCGCTGAGCTGGCGGGCCAGCACGTGCCCGGCGGCCGGGTCGAGCTGGCGTTCCATGACGTGCCCGAGCGGGTGCACGACGGTCACCTGGTTGCCCCGCCCGGCCAGCCCGCGGGCGGCTTCCAGCCCGAGCAGGCCGCCGCCGAGGACGGCTACCGGCGCGCCGAAGCGGGCGGCGTCGAGGATCTTGGCGCAGTCGTCGAGGCTGCGGAAGGCGACCACGCCCGGCCCGGCTTCGAGGCCTTCGACCGGCGGGATCCACGGGTTGGCGCCCGTGGCGAGCACCAGGGCGTCGTAGTCCACCGTGGAGCCGTCGGCCAGCTCGACGCAGCGCTTCTCGCGGTCGATGCGGGCGACGTCGACGCCGAGCCGCAGATCGATGTTGTGGCGGGCGGCCCATTCGTCGTCGTGCAGGCGAACGCTCTCGGCGCTCATCCCGCCCGCGACGACGGCCGAGAGCAGCACCCGGTTGTAGGCCGCGTGCTTCTCCGCGCCGAGCACGGTCAGCCGGACGCGTTCGGCGATCGGGTCGCGGCGGCGGATTTCGTCGGCGAGCCGGGCTCCGGCCATGCCGTAGCCGACGATGACGACTTCACGAGGCTTCACGCGGCACCATCCACAGTAGACAAGGACACGGCACACACCTTGAACTCCGGCATCCGGGAGACCGGGTCGAGCGCCGGGTTGGTGAACAGGTTGGCGCGCTGCTCACCCGGGAAGTGGAACGGCAGGAACACGAGATCAGGCTGCAGGGACTGGGCGAACCGGACCTTCGCGACGGTTTCGCCGCGCCGCGACCGGACCACCGCACGGTCGCCTTCTTCCAGCCCGGCGCGCTTGGCGGTGTCCGGGTGGACCTCGACGAACGCCTCCGGCACGACGTCGTTCAGCTCCTGCACGAGCCGGGTCTGCGCGCCCGACTGGTAGTGCTGCAGCACGCGGCCGGTGGTGGCCTGCAACGGGAAGTCCTCGTCCGGCAGCTCGGCCGGGCCGGTGTGCTCCACCGGCACGAACCGCGCGCGGCCGTCGGGGTGGGCGAAGGCGTCGAGGAACATCCGCGGGGTGCCGGGGTGGTCGTCGGCGGGCACCGGCCAGTGCAGGGCCTCGCCCGCGCGCAACCGGTCGTAGCTGACACCGGAGTAGTCGGCGACGCCGCCCTTCGACGCGATCCGCAACTCCTCGAACACCGTCTCGGCGTCGGTCGGGAACCGGCCGTCCGGTTGGCCGAGGCGTTCGGCGAGCCCGTGGAGGACGTCGAGGTCCGAGCGGACGCCCGGCGGCGGCGTCAACGCCTTGCGGCGCAACAGGACTCGGCCTTCGAGGTTGGTGAGCGTCCCGTCTTCCTCGGCCCACTGGGTGACCGGCAGGACGACGTCGGCCATGGCCGCGGTCTCCGACAGCACGAAGTCCGCGACGACCAGGAAGTCCAAAGACGACAACCGATCCTGGACGCGCTGTGAGCGCGGCGCCGAGACGACGACGTTGCTGCCGAAGACCATCAGCGCCTTCGGGCCGCCGTCCTGGCCGAGCGCTTCGAGCAGTTCGCTCGCCGAGCGGCCGGGACCAGGCAGGCTTTCCGGGTCGACGCCCCACACCCCGGCGACGTACTCGCGCGCGGCCGGGTCGTCGAGCTTGCGGTAGCCGGGCAGCTGGTCGGCCTTCTGGCCGTGCTCGCGCCCGCCCTGGCCGTTGCCCTGACCGGTCAGGCAGCCGTACCCGGAGCCCTTGCGGCCGGGCAGGCCGAGGCTGAGCGCGAGGTTGATCCACGCGCCGACGGTCGCGGTGCCGGTGGCGTGCTGCTCGGTGCCGCGGGCGGTGAGGATGTAGGCGTTGCGGGCGGTGGCGAGCTTCGCGGCGGCGAGGCGCATGTCCGCGGCCGAGACGCCGGTGACGCGCTCGGCGCGCTCCGGCCACCAGCTCGCGACGATCCGCCACATGTCTTCGAAGCCGCTCGTTCGTTCGTCCACATAGGACCGGTCGAGGTGGCCGCCTTCGACGACCGCGTGCAGGATGCCCAGGGCCAGCGCGAGGTCCGTGCCCGGCGCGGGGGCCAGGTGCAGGCTCGCCAGCTCGGCGGTCGGGGTGCGCCGCGGGTCGACGACGATCAGGTCGGTGCCGCGCAGGTGCTGGGTGAACGGCGGCATCGTCTCGGCCGGGTTCGCCCCGGCGAGCAGCACGACGTCGGCTTGTTTCAGATCGGTTACCGGGAACGGCATCCCGCGGTCGGCGCCGAAGGCCTTGATCCCCGCGGCGGCGGCCGAGGACATGCAGAACCGGCCGTTGTAGTCGATCTGCGAGGTGCCGAGCGCGACGCGGGCGAACTTGCCGAGCAGGTAGGCCTTTTCGTTGGTCAGCCCGCCGCCGCCGAAGATCGCGACGCCGTCCGGACCGTGGGCTTCCTGCGTCTCACGCAGTTTGCGGGCGACGAAGTCGAGGGCGAAGTCCCAGCTCACCGGCTCGAGCGCGCCGTTGACCCGCAGCAGCGGAGTGGTCAGCCGCTTCGGGCTGGTGAGCAGGCTGCCGGAGGTCCAGCCCTTCTGGCACAGGCCGCCGGCGTTCACCGGGAAGTCCCGCGGCGTCACGCGGGCGCCGTCCAGGCTCATCCCGCACTGCAGCGCGCAGTACGGGCAGTGGGTGTCGACCTGCGGCACGGGCACCTCCTCGGCGTTCGGGGATGCCCTGACGCTAAGGAGGCCTTGTTAACCGGATTCGACCGAATGTTTCAGGCAGTTGACATTACGGCGGGGCGGCCGTCGCCCGGCCGGTGAGATCGGCGTCCACGGAACGGGAGTCCGGAGGTCAGCGGGGCGGAACCGGAGATGACGCGCGATCTTGCGACCTCGGTCACAGAATGCCGGACACCTCGCTCGCGGCGGCGCGCAGGCCGTCGAGCGAAGCTTGGGTGGACCGCGGGTTGAGCGCGTTGCCCGCGAGGCGGAACAGCACCGCGCGCAGCAGCAGCTGCGGCCACTCCGGCAGGTGCGCCCAGCGTTCGAGCAGCGCCCGGGTGGCCCCGCCCCACGCGAGCGCGTCGACCGCGACGATCGCCGCGCCGTACTCGCCCGGGCGGTAGTAGGGGACGAAGTCGACGAGGCCCGGGGCCGCGTCGCCGTCGAACAGCAGGCCCGCCAGCAGTTCGCCGTGCGCCACCTGGTGCGGGAGCTTGATGGGGCGGCGCGAGCCGGCGAGGACCTCGAACCAGCGGCCGCCCTTGGTTTCTTCGAGGGGGACTTCGAGCTCTTCCCAGGCGACGCGGTCGGCGACGGCGTCGAGGTCCTGGCGGGCGGCGAGGAAGTCCGGCCGGGGCAGGCCGAGGGTGGCCCGGTGCAGCTTCACGGCGGCGAGGACCGACTCGTCACCGCGGTGCTCCGGCGTGCCGCTCACGAACCGGGAGGCCGTCCAGCCGCCGACGATCCAGCGGCCGTCGGTCGAGCGGACCGGCTTCGCGACGCGCAGGCCCGGCTCGTCGACGTAGTCGAGGGCGCGGGCGGTCCAGAGGGTCTCGGCCTTGTCGACGACCGGCTTGAAGACGAGGTCGCCGCAGCGCCAGGCCGTCGAGTCCGGTAACGGCTCGGTGGTGTCGGCATCGCCGCCGAAGGCCCCGCAGACGCGGGCCGGAGGTCTTTCGAGGGTTGACCGCACGGGTCGTGACGTTACCCGGCCGGGTGGTCCACGATCGAGAAGACGCGCTGGTCACGCAGTGTTTTAGGAGTCGGACGAAACGCCGTGAGGGGCACCTTCACGGCGGTGAAAGCCGGGAAGGTGCCCCTCACGGGACAACGATCAGTAGGTCGGCAGGCTCGGGTCGATCTGGCGCGCCCAGGCGAGCACGCCGCCGCCGAGGTGCGTCGCGTCCTTGAACCCGGCCGCGTGCAGCGCGGCGAGGGCCTCGGCCGAACGGGCACCCGACTTGCAGTGCAGGACGATCGGCTTGTCCTGCGGCAGCTCGGCCAGCGCCTCGCCCGACAGGATCCGGTCCTTCGGGATCAGCGTCGCGCCCTTGATGTTGACGATCTCGTACTCGTGCGGCTCGCGGACGTCGATCAGGGCGAAGTTGTCGCCGTTGTCGAACTTGGCCTTGAGCTCGGCGGGCGTGATCGTGCTGCCCGACGCGGCCTGCGCGGCCTCGTCGGAAACCACACCGCAGAACGCCTCGTAGTCGATCAGCTCGGTGATCTTCGGCGTCTCCGGGTCCTTGCGGATCTTGACCTCGCGGTACTTCATCTCCAGCGCGTCGTAGCTGATCAGGCGGCCGAGCAGCGGCTCGCCGATGCCGGTGATGAGCTTGATCGCCTCGGTCACCATGATCGAGCCGATGGACGCGCACAGCACGCCCAGCACGCCACCCTCGGCGCAGGAGGGGACCATGCCGGGAGGCGGCGGCTCCGGGTAGAGGTCGCGGTAGTTGAGGCCCTTGCCGTTCGGCGCGTCCTCCCAGAAGACGCTGACCTGGCCCTCGAACCGGAAGATCGAGCCCCAGACATAGGGCTTGCCGAGGATCACTGCGGCGTCGTTCACCAGGTAGCGGGTGGCGAAGTTGTCGGTGCCGTCGAGGATCAGGTCGTACTGCTCGAAGATCTCGAGCGCGTTCGACGAGTCCAGCCGGTCGGTGTGCAGGTGCACCTTGACCAGCGGGTTGATCTCGGCGATCGACTCCTGCGCGGACGCGGCCTTGAGCTTGCCGACGTCGGACTGACCGTGGATGACCTGGCGCTGCAGGTTCGACTCGTCCACGACGTCGAAGTCGATGATGCCGAGCGTGCCGACCCCGGCCGCGGCCAGGTACAGCAACGCGGGGCTGCCGAGGCCGCCGGCCCCGATCACCAGGACCTTCGCGTTCTTCAGCCGCTTCTGCCCGGTCACCCCGACGTCCGGGATGATCAGGTGACGGCTGTACCGGGCCACCTCGTCCTTGGTGAGCTCGGCAGCCGGCTCGACGAGCGGCGGCAGTGCTGACATCGGGTCCTCCATCTCGCGCGGATCGCGTCCATCCCACTATGCACAACGCGCGCAGGCAAATATGCCTTCCCTCGTCCAGATGATGGGACGCGCTACTGCTTCGGAGTGGGGTTCGGCCAGGCGTTCGGCACGCAGACACGGCCGTCCTTGGCCACCTTGCCCTTGTCGCCGCCGGGGATGTCGTTGAGCATCGAGACGTAGTCGTCGGCGACGCCGAAGGACTGCTGCATCATCACCGGCGCCGGCTGGCCGTTGCCGCCGCAGCCGACGTGCTGGTTGCCCAGGGCGTGCCCGACCTCGTGGTTGATGGCGTACTGGCGGTACGCGGTCATGTCCGCGCCGAACGCCTTCGCGCCGCGCACCCAGCGGGCCAGGTTGATCAGCACGCGGCCCATGCTCTTGCGGTAGCAGGACGCCTCGAAGGTGATCTGGAAGCCGCAGGCGTCGGCGCGGTGCGTGGTGTCCGGTGTGGTGAGACTCACCCGGAACGACGGGTTGGGGAAGTTGGCGTCGACGCGCTGCAGCGCGATCTTGCCGTCCCACGTCCAGCTCTTGGGATCCGACAGCGTGCCCTGGACGGCGCTCGCGAAGGCGTCGTCACCCGCGTAGCTCGCCGGGTCGATGCCGTCCTCGACCTCGACGGTGTAGGTGTACAGCTTCCCGGTGCCGACCTTCGGGCCGCTGCCCGGCACGACGTGCCACGTGCCCTTGCCGGTCTGCGTGAACGGGCTGCCGGTGGGCAGGTCGGCGGTCGGCACGTCGAGCTTGACCGGCGTCGCCGGGTTCTCCGGGATGCCCTGCTCGCCGTTGCCGTCGATGGCGCCGCCGGAGGAGTCGCCGCCCGCGGACTCGACGCTCGTCCCGGTGCCCTCCTCGGCGATCGGCTGGGCCGGGCTGTTGGCCGTGTTGACCACGACGAGCACGGTCAGCACGACGAGGATCGGCAGGGCGTAGACGCGCCAGCCGTAGGTCTTGGTCAGCTTCGCGAGCCCGGACTTCGGGGGCTCCGGCTTCGCCTGCCGGGCTTCCTGGTGCGGCTTCCAGGAGGCGCTCAGCGGTTCGGCGCTCGTCCGGCGGGTGCCCGGCCGGTAGCGGTCCTCGCCGATGCGCTGGGCGGGCTGCTTCGACGGCCGGTACTGCCCGGTGCGCGGGGACTCTTCGGGCTCCGGGGCGCCGTGCGGCACGCGGCGGGCCGACGCGCGGTGGGGAGCCCGCCGATCTTCGCCTCGCGCGTCCTGCTTCACCCGGTCCACCGCACCAGGGTGCCACAGCGCCACCGAACCGTTATCGGCGACTGGCGCACCACCCGGGGATTTGTTGTCACCCGATCGGACTACCAGGTGCCCGCTTCGACGTGCTCCCACATGCCCAGGACGGCCTTCGCGACGACGACCGGACGTTCCATCTGGGCGACGTGGCCGGTGCGCGGGAGCACGAGCAGCCGGGCCCGCGGCAGCGCCCGCGCGGTCCGCACGGCCCGCCGCACCGAGATGACGCGGTCGTCACGGCCCCACACCACCAGCGTCGGTGCCCGCACGCGCGGCGCGGTGGCCCACAGCGACGCCTTCCCGAGCGTCGACCAGGCCCGGAAGATGGCGAAGGTGCTGCGCGCGAGCGCCGGCGCGGCCCAATCGAACCCGGCGCGGGCGCCGTGCTCCTCGGCCAGCTCGTCGAGCCTGCTCTCCGGGAACCGCGACGGGTCGGCGAAGCACAGCTTGATCACCTGCATGGCCCGTTCCCGCGGGCCGAGCGCGGCCAGCTGCGCCCGCACCCGGGCGCCGACCAGCGGCAGGTAGGCCAGCGCCATCCGCGGGTCGGAGAGGCGGCGCGGGTCGAGCCGCCGGTCCGGGACCGCCGGGGAGATGAGCGTGAGCGTCTTCACGAGTTCGGGTCGCCGCGCGGCGACCAGCAGCGCGATGGCGCCGCCCATCGAGTTGCCGAGCAGGTGGACGGGCGCGCCGACGTCCTCGATGTGCCGCGCGACGACCTCCGCGTGGGCCTGGAGGCTGAAGTCGAAGCCCTCCTCGGGCTCGGAGTAGCCGAAGCCGGGCAGGTCGGGGGCGGTGCCCCCGGCGACCGGCGCGAGCAGCGCGGCCAGGTCGGTCCAGTTCGTCGAGGACCCGCCGAGGCCGTGGACGTACACCGCGGGCACGCCGTCGGGACCCGGCGTGCGGCGGACGTGCAGCCGGGCGGTGCCGACCTCTTCGAAGTTCGCCGGCCACGGCGGGACCACCGGCTCGAGGGACGGCAATTCCCTGGTCGAAAGGGGCACGTGCGTCAGCGGCGCCCGCGCGGTCGCGGCGGTGTTCACGAACCCAGGATGCCCGACCCGTGGCAAGGCATACATACCGGCGAGTAATCTTCAGGTCGACTTCACGCGGTGGCGAACCCGCCCGTCGAAGGGCCGAGGACGGGAGGAAGAGCATGACGGAGATGACGCGGCTGCAGCAACGTGGGGTGCGGCTGCCCCGGACGGAGCGCCGGGCCCAGCTCCTCGCCGCGGCGCAGCGGGTCTTCGCCGAGAACGGCTACCACGCCGCCGCGATGGACGAGATCGCCGAGGTCGCCGGCGTCTCGAAGCCCGTGCTGTACCAGCACTTCCCCGGCAAGCTCGATCTGTACATCGCGCTGCTGGAGAGCCACGTCGACGAGCTGGTCAAGCGCGTGCAGAACGCGCTGGACTCGACGACGGAGAACAAGCAGCGCGTCCCGGCGACGGTCGGCGCGTTCTTCGACTTCGTCAGCAACGACGCGGGCGCGTTCCGGATGGTGTTCGAGTCCGACCTGCGCGGCGAGCCGGCGGTCCAGGAAGCGGTCGACCGGGCGACGTCGGCGAGCGTGGACGCGATCACCGAGACGATCACGGCGGACGCGGGCCTCGACGAGGACAAGGCGCGGCTGCTGGCGGTCGGGCTGGTCGGGATGAGCCAGGTGAGCGCCCGGTTCTGGCTGCAGCACCACCAGTCGATGAGCCAGGAGGAAGCAGTGGCCCTGACGGCCAACCTGGCCTGGCGAGGCATCGGCGGCGGCTTCCCCCTCAAGGACGCCTGACCCAAGCGCCCCAATGTGGCCTTCGGTGCGTCAGACGCACCCAAGGCGGCCTTCGGTGCGTGAGACGCAACCAAGGCCGCCTTGGGGCGCTTGTCAGCGAGCGGCCGTGCGGACCAGCGCGCTGATGCGGCGGGCCACCTCGTACGGGCGCTCCTGCGGGAGCATGTGGCCTGCGCCGGGGTAGCGGACGAACTCCGCGTGCGGCAGCTCGTCCGCGATCACCTTCGCGTGCGCCAACGGGCACAGCCGGTCCTTCTCCCCCGCCAGCACCACCGACGGGACGTCGCACAGCGCGCCCAGCCCGCCCACTCCGCGGTGGGACGCGATCGCGTCGAGGAACATGCCCGCGCTCGCCGGGTGCGCCGCCAGCAGCTGCTCGACGACGCTGTCCACCTGCTCGCGTCCCGGCCGGTTCCCGAACACCAGGCGACGCGCTCCGGAGCGGACCATCCCCGGCCGCAGCCGCAGGGTGTCCGACCGCAGCCCGGCCAGCAGTCGGGCCAGCTTCGGCTCGAAACGCGTCACGCTCCGGCCGACCAGTCCGGGGAAGCCGAGCGTCAGCTTGTCCATGTCGCCGGACGACGTCGCCACGAACGCCGCGCCCGCCAGCCGTTCGCGGACCAGCGACGGGTGCCGTTCGGCGAGCACCATCAGCGTCATGCCGCCCATCGAGTGCCCGGCCAGCACCACCGGTCCGGACGGCACCCGCGAAGCGATGAGCTCGGCGAGGTCGTCGGCCAGCCGGGCGATCGTCGCCGCGCCGGGGCGAGCCTGCGCCGAGCCGCCGTGGCCGCGCAGGTCGTAGCGCAGCACGCGGACGCCGGGGTCGAGGTGCGGCACGACGAAGTCCCACGTGCGGTGGTCCTGCGTCCAGCCGTGCACCAGCACCAGCGTCACCGCGGAGTCGGCCGGGCCGGTTTGCGAGACGTGCAGGGCGGCGCCGTCGCTCGCGACGAACCGGTGCTCGATCGAGGGGTCGCGCAGCCGCGACGCGGTGGTCATCGGCCCGCCGGGAGCAGGAACGACTTGCGCCAGAAGAACTTCCCGGGCAGCCCGACCAGCCCGGACTCTTCGAGGAACGGCATGATCTTCTCCCCGGCCCAGGCGATCGTCCCGTGCCAGTTCGGGTTGTTCAGCGCCGCTTCGACGCCGTCGCGCGGCCGGATGCCGACCGCCTTGTAGACGTTGGGGTTGATGAACGCCCGCGTCACGAAGTACGAGATGAGCGCGATGATGAACTGCTGGTAGGCGATCTCGGCCTTCGACAGCTTCGCCATCCCGCGCGTGACCTCTTCGCGCGCGAAGGTGACGTGCCGGGCCTCTTCGAGGACGTGGATCCGGTTGACCATCCGGACCAGCGGCTGGATGCCTTCGTCGTTCATCTGCTCGCGCTGCAGCCGATCCAGCACTTCCTCGGCGACCAGGATCGCGCCGTAGCGGGCCGGGCCGTAGGAGATCGTCGGCATGAGTTTCGCGAGGCGGCGCAGCCACGGCACCGGGCCGTAGGCGGGGCAGCCGATCCGCGCCGCCATCCGCGCGAACATCGTCGAGTGGCGGCATTCGTCGGCGATCTCGGTGAGCGCGAACTGGGCGTGCGCGGACGTCGGGTCCTCTTCGTAGACCTCCTTGAGCAGCATCTGCATCAGGAGGATCTCGAACCACAGCCCGGTCGTCGCGATGCTCGCGATCTCGTGCTTGCCCAGCTCGACACGCTGCTCGGGGGTCAGCTTCTCCCAGAGTTCGGTGCCGTAGAGCGAGGAGCGCTCTTCGAGGATGTAGCGCTTGCCCTCGACCAGCGGCGCGGTCCAGTCGATGTCGACGTCGGGGTCGTAGAACTTGTTCGCCGACGACTTCAGCAGCCGGTCCGCGGTCTTCTCGCGATCCGTTTCCTTCAGCGTCCGCGTCATTGCCGACACCCCTTCCGCAACATGTAACTTGAGGTAACAGTTACCTCTGGTAGCATGAGGCTCGTGATCGAACGTGTCAAGCGCTCCGGCAAGCAGTCCAAGTCCTCGTCGCGCGACGAGGAGGCGACCGGCGACGCCCGCCGCGACCGCTGGCGCAAGCACCGGATCGCCCGGCGCAAGGAGTTCGTCGAGGCCGCGCTGCGGGCCCTCGACACGCACGGGCCGGACCTCGGCATGGAGGACGTCGCCGCGGAGGCCGGCGTCACGAAACCGGTGCTGTACCGGCACTTCGACGACAAGGCCGACCTCTACGTGGCGCTCGGCCAGCGCGGCACGGAGATCCTCTTCGAGCGGCTGATCCCGGCGATCAACGCCGAGCTGGCGCCGGTCCCGCGGATCCGGATGGCCCTCGACGCGTTCTTCACGGTGATCGAGGAGCACCCGAACCTGTACCGGCTGCTGGCGCATGGGCGCCCGGAGAAGCCGGTCTCCTCGGACGTCGTCGCCGAGGACAAGGAGCTGATCGCGACGGCGCTGACGGCGCTGCTCGGCGACTACATGCGGATGTTCAACATGGACTCCGGCGCGGCCGAGCCGTGGGCGCACGGCATCGTCGGCATGGTCCAGAACACCGGCGAGTGGTGGCTGGACCGCCGCTCGATGGGCCGCGACGCGGTCGTCGAGTACCTGACGCAGATCATCTGGGCGGCCATCGACGGCCTGACCCGCCAGAACGGCGTGGTCATCGACCCGAACCAGCCCCTGGAAGCCAACAAGGTGGTCCAGCTGGGCCGCGCTTCGCAGTCGTTGGAGGAAACGTCATGAGCGAGCACGACGAAGACGGCTACAGCGGTCCGGCCACGCTGGTGGTCGACGGGGTCTCCGTGCCGGCGACGGTCGAGCTGCGCGGCTACTTCCAGCCGATCGACGGCTACTACCGCTGGTACGGCCGGGTGGCGGTGAACGAGGAGCTGGCGAAGCTGGCGGGCGGCAAGAAGAAGCCGGTGACGATCGAGACGGGCACGCACACCGCCACGGGCGAGCTGTCGGACCCGGACCCGTGGGGCCGCTACCGCATCACGGGCACCAGCACGCCGCCGTTCCACGTGCCGACGACCCTGGAAGAGCTGCAACGCCTGAGCAGCTCCTCGCCGGTGCGGTACAGCTCCACGAGCAGCGGCCGCAGCGCGCGGCCCGCGTCCGTCAGGTCGTAGGTCACCCGCGACGGGAACCCGGTGCGCGCCGAGCGGCGCACCAGGCCGCGTGCACGCAGGTCGGCGAGCCGCTCGGTCAGCACCTTGTCGCTGAGCCGCGGCAAGGCCGCGCGCAGGGCGCTGTAGGAGTGCGGGCCGTGCATCAGCTCGCGCAGCACGAGGGTGGTCCAGCGGCCGGCGACGGCCGCCAGCGCCGCTTCCACCGGGCAGTCCGGCGTCGGCCGGTCGGTGCGCCCGGCCGCGGACGGGACGAGGGTTTCGTCCCAGTTCCGCACCGTTTGGTGAGCCACGTGCGCCTCCGGTTCGCTGGTCGCCATGACCTTCACACTGACCACCGAGGCCGCCCGGCACCCGGCGGTGTTCGCCGAGGCCTTCAACAGCGGCGACCCCGATCTGCTCGACCGGGTCTACGAAGCCGACGCCGTCCTGGTCACCGCGGACGGCACGGCCGTCACCGGGGACGCGCGGCGGGCCGCCAACGACGCCCTGCAACGGCTCGGCCGTCCGATCGAGGTCCGGCCGCGCCGCGTCCACGTGGCGGGCGGGCTCGCCCTGCTCGTCGTCGACTGGTCGATCGGCCGGGAAGTGCGCGGCACCGCCACCGACGTCGCCCGCCGCGGCGCGGACGGGAAGTGGCGGTACGTCATCGACAACCCCTTCGGGGTGGCCGGGTGAACGGCGGTGGCGGTCACCTCGCGAGGTGACCGCCACCGGTGTCCGAAGAAACTGTCAGTCGCCGACGCCGAAGCCGACCTTGCGGACGTCGGACGGGGCGATCTCGACGTACGCGATGCGGTCGGACGGGACGATGTACTTGCGCCCCTTCTCGTCGCTGATGCGGAAGAGCCCGTCACCGGCCGTCAGGGCCTCGGCGACCAGCTTCTCCACCTCTTCGGGAGACTGGCCACTGGACACCACCAGCTCGCGCGGTGTGTCCTTGATGCCGATCTTGACCTCCACGTGGGACCTCCGCTGGAAATTCGTAAGGGATGTGCTCGGCAAGGCTAACCGAACGGGCTCGTTCCGGTGGCGCATGTCCGCGCTCGACCGCGTCGTCACTTCCGGGTACTCCATCGGGATCAGCCCAGGCCGAGCGCCTGCATGCGCTTGGTGTGCCCTTGCTGCAACCGCCGGAACAGCGCGGCAATTCCGGAGAGGTCGCCCGAACCGCTGACGATCAGCTCGGCAAGCCCGTCGCGCTCGGCGACGACGTACTGGGCCTGGGTCAGCGCCTCGCCGAGCAGGCGGCGCCCCCACAGGGCGAGCTTGTCGCGGGTCTTCGGGTCGGCTTGGATGCCGGCCGCCACCTCGCGCTCGGCGAAGGCGGAGTGGCCGGTGTCGGCGAGCACGGTGAGCACGAGGTCCTTGGTCTCCGCGTCGAGCCAGCTGGCGATCTCGCGGTAGAGGTCGGCGGCCAGCCCGTCGCCGACGTAGGCCTTGACCAGCGACTCGAGCCACGACTTCGGCGGCGTCGAGGCGTGCCAGGCGTCCACCTGGGCCACGAAGGGCGCCATGGCGTCCGCGATCTCGACGCCGTGCGCGGCGAGGTGCTTCTCGAGCAGGCCGTAGTGACCGATCTCCGCGGCGGCCATCTGCGCCAGCGCCGCCCGGCCGTCCAGCGTCGGGGCGCTGCGGGCGTCTTCCGCCATCCGGTCGAACGCGGACAGTTCGAGGTAGGCGATCACACCCAGAAGGTCGACTACGCCCTCGGAGATCTCTTTCGGCTCGGTCACGGGGGCAGGGTATCGCCGAAGCACCCGGGCGTGCCGCGACGAGACCGATCACACTGGCTCCGGCGCGCCGGGTACTGTCGAAAAACTGCTGACCAGGTACACTGGCGTTCGAGATCAAGCTTCCGTACGCCATACCGGCGTCGGGAAACAGGCAGGTCACGTGGCTTGCCGACGTACTGCAATGTGCGTGCACGCCTCTTCCGGCATTCCCGGGACGGACCGGTTCCGCGCTTCACATCAGCGCCAGGGACCAGGGTTTACTCCCGGTCGAGTGTCGAGCGGACCCAGGGCTGTGCGCGCTGGTCACGAGAGAGGCGATCACCCTGACCGCAGAAATTCCCACAACCGAACAGCCCCCCGCCGTCGCGCTGGAACACAGCGAGACCGGCCCGGCCGCGCTCGACACCTCGCACCCGCTGCAGGCGGGCGTCGAGGTCGAGCCCGAGGCCCCGACCTTCGCGTCCTTCGGCGTCAAGCCGGAGATCGTCAAGGCACTCGGCGAGGCCGGCATCGAGCGGACCTTCGCGATCCAGGCGCTCACGCTGCCGCTCGCGATGGCCGGCGACGACCTCATCGGCCAGGCCCGCACCGGCATGGGCAAGACGCTGGGCTTCGGCGTCCCGCTGCTGCACCGCGTGCAGGTCCCCGGCGACGGCACCCCGCAGGTGCTGGTCGTGGTGCCCACGCGCGAGCTGTGCATCCAGGTCGCCAACGACCTCAAGGGCGCCGGCAAGCACCTCGGCATCCGCACGCTGGCCATCTACGGCGGCCGCCCGTACGAGCCGCAGATCGAGGCGCTCCGCAAGGGCGTCGACGTCGTGATCGGCACCCCGGGCCGGCTGCTCGACCTCGCCGAGCAGCAGCACCTGGTCCTCGGCAAGGTCCGTGGGCTCGTGCTGGACGAGGCCGACGAGATGCTCGACCTCGGCTTCCTGCCCGACATCGAGCGCATCCTGCGGATGGTGCCGGACGAGCGGCAGACGATGCTGTTCTCGGCCACCATGCCCGGCCCGATCATCACGCTGGCCCGCACGTTCCTGCGCCAGCCGACGCACATCCGCGCCGAAGAGAACGACGCGAGCGCGATCCACGAGCGCACCACCCAGTTCGTCTACCGGGCGCACTCGATGGACAAGCCCGAGGTCATCGCCCGCGTGCTGCAGGCCGAGGGCCGCGGCCTGACGATGATCTTCAGCCGCACCAAGCGCACCGCGCAGAAGGTGGCCGACGACCTGGTCGAGCGCGGCTTCGCGGCCGCCGCCGTGCACGGCGACCTGGGCCAGGGCGCCCGCGAGCAGGCGCTGCGCGCGTTCCGCTCGGGCAAGGTCGACGTACTGGTCGCGACCGACGTCGCCGCCCGCGGCATCGACATCGACGACGTCACCCACGTGATCAACTACCAGTGCCCGGACGACGAGAAGACCTACGTCCACCGCATCGGCCGCACCGGCCGCGCGGGCCGCACCGGCGTCGCCGTCACCCTGGTCGACTGGGACGAAGAGCCGCGCTGGAAGCTGATCTCGGACACCCTCGGGCTGGACAAGCCGGAGCCGGTGGAGACGTACTCGTCGTCGAAGCACCTGTACGAGGACCTGGGCATCCCGGCGGGCACCACCGGCCGGCTCCCGCTGGCCAACCGGACCCGCGCGGGCCTGGCCGCCGAGGAGGAAGAGGACCTGGGCGGCAAGAAGCGCGGCCGTCGTCGTGGCGAGCCCGCCTCCGAAGACGCGCCGCGCAAGCGCACCCGGGCCCCGCGCAAGCGGACCCGCGGCGGCTCGCGCGCGGCCGAGGCGATCGAGGCCGCGGACAAGGCGGCCGCCGAGTCCGGCGAGGCTCCGGCTCCGGCGTCGGAGGGTCGCACGCGGACGCGTCGCCGCAGTGGCACCGCCCCGGAGGCGACCGGCCCGGCCACCGAGAAGGAGTCCGGCGAGAACGCCGAGCGCCCGGCTCGTCGGCGCCGCCGTCGCCGTCCGGTCGCCACGTCTGATACACCTGCGTCGGCAGACTGAGGCCTACGCACGGGGGTCGGGTAAGTGAGCGACGAGTCGAAGGCGCCGGAAGACGCGCCTGAAGCGGACCCGGCTCCCGAGTACGGCTCCGAGGACGTCCTCGAAGACGTCGAGAGCCCGCCCGCGCCCGCACCGCGGGTGAAGGCGCGCCGGTCGCCCTGGAACCGCGGGCGGGACAGGGTGATCGCGGCGCTGATCGCGGTCGTCGTGGTGGCGGTCGCGCTGGTCGTGGCGGTGACGAGCGACAGCGCGGCCACCGACCGGACCGAGGCGGCGCCACCACCGCCGTTGCCGGCGGCGCCGGACAAGGTGCCGGGTTCGCTGGCGGAACTGTGGAGCGCTCGCAGCGGCGCGACGCCGGTCCCGGTGGTGGCGGGCGACACGGTGGCGACGGCGGACGGCGGCGAGGTCGCCGACCGCGACCCGCTGACCGGCCAGATCCGCTGGCACTACTCGCGTGATTTGCCGCTGTGCACGGTGAACGAGACGTGGGGGCGGCTGAACGCCGTGTACCACAAGAGCTTGAACTGCAGTGAGGTCACGCAGCTCGACCCGGGCACGGGCCGGATCACGGCCCAGCGCAACGGCAACGCGGAGCTGGGCACGCAGCTGGTCAGCGACGGCTCGCACGTGACGACGACGGGCAAGAAGCTCCTCGACACGTGGCGCGACGACCTGGTGAAGAGCGCCGAGTACGGCCAGGTCCCGGCGCTGGTGAACGCGGGCAAGCAGCCGAGGACGGGCTGCACGTACGGCACGGTGGCGGCGGCGTCGGGCAAGGTCGGCGTGATCGAGCGCTGCCCGGGAGACCCGGCCGACCGCCTGACGGTGTACAAGGCGGCCCCGGAGAAGGACGACGAGCCCCAGGTCAGCTTCAGTTCGGTGCTGGCGGGCAAGAGGGCGCGCGTGATCGCGATGTCGGGCGACTTGACGGCGGTGGTCCTGCCGGACCAGAAGCTCCTGGTGATTTACAACGGCGACGGTTCCCAGCGCGCGGCGTACCCGTTGGACGTGCCGGAGTCGGACCTGGCCCAGGACCCGCCCGGGGGAACGGAAGCGACGACCAGGACAACCCAGAACGTGTACTGGTTCAGCGGATCGAAGGTACTGGCGTTGTCCCGCGACGACCTTTCGCCGCGCTGGACGTTGAGCAGCGCGATGGGCCCGGGAATCACGTTCGCGCAGCAGCTGGTGGTCCCGATCAAGGGCGGCCTGGCGGTGCTGAACGAGAACGACGGGTCGACGATCCGCACGGTCGGGGTGGACCGCCGCGGGTACGCGGGAGTGGTCCGCCTGGGCGCGGCAGGCCCGGTGCTGCTCGAACAGCGCGGCGACACGCTGACGGCGCTGAAGTAAGCCTGGTCAGGTGAGCCAGAACAGGGTGAGCGCCGAGACGGTGAACAGCACCACGGCCACCCCGGCGCCCACGGCTGCGGCTCCGTTGCGCCGATCCACCACGCGCTGAGCCGACAGGGCCAGCACCGCCGCGACGGGGTGGCCGATCAGCATGGCCGCGCCGGGCCCCGGGGCGCCGGTGTACAGGCAGATGCCCGCCACGACCAGCACGCCGATCGCGAGCACGGCGAGTCCTGCGGCCAGCGAGCCGGTCAAGCCGCGCCACCAGCGCCCGCGCTCCCGCTCGAGAGCCACGGGTTCGGATGTGGCGGCTTCGATCTCCTCGGGCTCGACCCGCTCTTGCGGCTCGGTCTGCTCCGCGTCCGCCTCTCCCGCGGGGAGCGGCACCGTCGCCAGCTCGTCGGTGTCCGGTGAAGCCACGTTCCCCCTCCTCGTCAGGGCGCCAGCAGGTCCCACGGCTGCGCCGCCGGGGCGGCTTCCTGGCCTGCCGCGCAGCTCGGCCGGAAGTCGCACCAGGCGCAGCGCCGGTCCGGGCGGGGCGGGAACAGCACGTCCCCGTCGCCGCCCGCGTCCAGGGTATCCGTGGCCAGCCTCAAGTCCCCGGCGGTCTCCTCCGCGCGTTGCAGGTGCCGGCGCAAACTCTCCGGTGTGTGCTCGGCCGCCGCGATCGTGCCGGTCGGCAGGTGGTGCAGCTCGACCGTCGTGCACGGCATCCGCAACGTCCGCGCCGCCGCCACCGCGTACAGCGCCAGCGCTTGCGACGCGCGCGCCTCGTACTCGTCCGGCGGGCGGCGGCCCGTCTTGTAGTCGACGATCACCAGCTCCCCCGCCCGCGCGTCGATCCGGTCGGCGCGGCCCTCGATGATCATCGACGGCCGCTCCCCCGGCTCGGAGTTGACCGGCGCGGACACCCACCGCTCGAGCCCGACCGGGTCGTGGCTCACGTCGTTGTCCTCGACGTACTCCGCCACCCACCCCTTGGCCCGCGCCCGGTACCGCGCCGCCTGCTCGTCGCTCTCGAAGCCCGCGTCCTTCCAGAACTCGGCGACCAGCGCGACCGCTCGCTGCGGCACGCGCTTGAGCACCGGCAGGTCGAACAGCGCCCGCAACGCGTTGTGCACCACCGCACCGAGCGTGCTGTGCGCCCACGGCCCGGTGCGCTGCGGCGTCGGCCGGTCGAGGTACGCGAGCCGGTAGCGGCGCGGGCAGTCGTCGAAGGTCGCCAGCCGCGCCGGCGAGACCTTCGTCAGCCGCACCGGTTGCGCGACGCCGAAGTCGAACCCCATCTGCTCCTTCACGCCGCCCACGCTACGCACCACCACCGACACTTTCCGCGCGGGGCGCGCCACCCCGCGCGGAAAGCCCGGCTACCGCACGACAAGCACGGTGTGCGTCCCCCCGCCGACGGCCAACGTCCCGCCCCGCACCGCGTGCCCGTCGAGCAACACGAGATGCCCGGCCGGGACCACCAGCGAGCCGGAAGTCCCGCGCGGCGCCGAAACCGTCAGCGAGAACACCGAACCGTTCTGGGACCACGAAGCCGACAACGCGCCCTTCGGCGTCGGCACCGCCCCGCGCGCCCACTTGACCGAGCCCGGGTGCGGCGCGACCGTCCACGTCGCGAAGCCCGGCGAGGCGGGCGAGACACCCAGCAGCTCGTTGGTCAGCGCCGGGACCACGCCGGTCGACCAGCCGTGCGCCGCCGACGTGTATCCCTGCTCGTAGTGCGAACCGCCTTCGCCGATGCCTTCCCACGCCGTGATGCCCGGGTCGTGCGTGGCCATCCAGCCGTACATCCGCTTGATCTGGTCGATCGCCGAGTCCGCCTGCCCCGTCCGGAACCGGGCGACCAGCTCCGGGAACGACGTGAACGCGTACACGCGCTTCGTCCCGTCGGAGACGAGAGTGTCGTTGTCCATGAACGGGTTCCCGTACGGCAACGCCCCGGCCGCCAGCCGCGCCAACGCCGACGTCGCCTGCGCCGGCGACGCGATCCCGGCCACGATCGCGTGGCTGTTGCCGTCCTGGCCGTGGCGCACCGCGCCGGTCGCCGAGTCCAGGTACGCGCCCGCCGCCGGGTCCCACAGGTACTGGTTCACCGCCGCCGCGACGGCCGAAGCGCGCGCCAGCCAGCGATCCGCGTCGGCCGGGTGCCCGGTCGCGCGAGCGAGCCCGGCCGCGCCCTGAAGCGCCCGGACGTACAACGCGTTGTAGTACGTCACTTCGCCCGTACGCGGCAGGAACGCGTAGTCGCCGTAGCCGCCGGTGCCGTTGAGCCCCTTCGCGAGCAACCCGCGCGAATCGGTGACCGACGGGTACCACGTGTCGAGCGTCTTCACGAGGTGCGAGTAGTACGAAGACGCGTACGCGGTGTCGCCCGTGTAGAGCACGTAGTCCCAGCTCGACGTCACCCACCAGAGCGGGTAGTCGAACAGCGGCAAGGTGTAGTTGTTGATCGACGCGGGCGGGATCCAGCCGTCGGCCCGCTGGTGGTCGGCGAGGTCGGCCAGGACGTTCTTCGCCGCCGTGCCGTCCTGGTGCGTCAGGTACTCGGTCAGCCCGGACACCGCGACGTCGCCGACGTACGGGTCCCGGTCGCGCTTCGCGCCGTCGTGCAGCACGAGCTTTCCGTCCAGCGACGGCGAAAACGCGCCGCGCGGGTCCACATCGGACTCGCGGAACGTGTCCATCCCCAGCTCGTTCGTGTAGGACGCGGCGTACCAGTACTGGTTCAAGGCGTCGTCGGAGGACTCGAACCAGCCGCGGTAGGTGTCCGGCGTGCCGAGGAACGGCGTGAAGTCGAGCGAGACGCCGCTGATCCGCACCTCACCGGACGGCTGGGCCAGCGGCGAGTCCGACGCCAGCGCGTCGAGGCTGATCCGCAGGTAGCGGAAGCCGTGCAGGCCGTCCGCGCAGACCTGCGTCCCGCTCAGGCAGCCCTTCGTGTCGCGCCAGACGGTCGGCGCCGAAGGCACGGCGTACTGGTCGGTGCCGGGCCCGCCGGAGAAGTCCGAGCGCGTGAAGTCGGAGCGTTCGCCCAGGTACTGCAGGGTTTCCGAGAACGCGAGCCGCACGCCGGGGCGGTTCGCCGACGCGCCCGCGAAAGCGATCTTCGGGTACCCGGCGACGACCTTGCCGAAGTCGATGACCGCCGACGGCACCGGCGGGTCGGCGACCAGCCCCGGCCAGACCTCGGCGACGCGGCTGAACTCGCCGGACGGCGTGTTCTGGTCCTTCGTCACGGTGATCCGGACCTGGGTGGTGGTCACCGGCCGGTCGAACGCGACGGCGCGCTGTACGGCCGTGTTGCCGCTCACCGTGGCCGCGACGCGCCACGCGCCCGCGTCCAGCACCTCGACGGTGTAGTCCTGCGGCACGCCGTCCACATTGGACAACAGGGTGACGCCGGGCAGCGAAATGGGCGCGGCCGAGGTGATCGTCAGGACGTCGGGGTAGGCGCCGATCGTGTCGTCGTTCCAGAACGTCTCGGTGTCGCCGTCGACGGCGTTGCCCGGGTCGTACGTGCGCGGCTGGCCGTTGCCGCCGTTGTTCGGGGCGTGGAACGACGACGCGGTCGCCGTCGTCCCGGCGGGCCAGGCCGGTTTCGGCGGCGGCGCGTCGCGCTTCAGGGTCGCGACACCCCGGCCGAGCAGGCCGTCGGGGTTGGTGACGTCGCCGGTCGTCGACAGCACCTTCACCGGCCGGACGTCCCGGCTCGTCGGCGCGACGACGTACTTCTGCCAGCCCGGCGCGGCGTCGGCGGGCGCCGCCACCACACCGCTCGCCACCAGGACCGTCACCGGCAGGACTGCTCTGAGCCACTTCATCGAGGCCTCCGCAAGGACGTTGAATCGTTTCAAGCGCTGAGCTGGGATTCAGGCTGCGCGAGCGGTGCCAACGATGTCAACGAACCGGGCGGATCCTGTCCGGCAGGACAACCCGGGTGGCGGGGGTCAGCCGGCGCCGGAGATGAACCCGCGCACGGAGTTCGCGACCAGCTCGACGGCGATGGCCGCGAGCAGCAGACCGGCTACCTTGGCCAGCAGCGTGATGCCGCTTTCCTTGATCAGCCGGATGACGACGCCGGAGTAGCGCATGCAGATGTAGATCACGAAGTGCGTCATGACGATCGCGGCCGCCAGCGCGATGTACGCGCCGATGTGGCCGTCGGCCTGCCGGACGAACACGATGGTCGCGGCGATCGCGCCGGGCCCGGCCAGCAGCGGCGTGCCGAGCGGCACGAGTGCGACGTTGACGTCTTCGGCCGCCGCCTCCGGTTCGTGGCCGCTCCCGGTGAGCAGCTGCAGCGCGATGAGCAGGAGCAGCAGGCCGCCCGCGCCCTGCAGGGCCGGGATGCCGATGCCGAGGTAGGCGAGGATCGCCTGGCCCGCGACCGCGAACAGGCTGATGACCAGCAGCGACACCAGGACGGCCTGACGGGCGGCGCGCGCCCGCGTCGCCATCGGCTTGCGGCCGACGAGGCTGAGGAACACCGGCACCGTGCCGGGCGGGTCCATGATGACGATCAAGGTGATCGTCGCGCTCATGAAGAGCTTCGCGTCGAAGAGGTCGGCGATCGCCATTTCAGCCCTTCACGACCTGGAACCCGGTCGCGCGCGCGACGAGCTCCTCGAGCTGCTCCGGGGCGGTCGTGCACTCGCCGAGCGCGATCGTCTTGTTCGTGCCGTGGTAGTCGCTGGAGCCGGTGACGAGCAGGCCGAGCTCGCCGGCGAGCTGACGGGTGCGGGCCCGCGTCGGCGCGTCGTGGTTGGGGTGGTCGGCTTCGACGCCGGTGAGCCCGCGCGCGGCCAGGTCGGCGAGGGTGTCCTCGCTGATGGTGGCGCCGCGGCTGAAGGCGAACGGGTGCGCGATGACGGTGACGCCGCCGGCCGCGGCGATCATGTCGATGGCTTCCTCGACCGGCGTGTCGCGGCGGGCGACGTAGTAGCCGCGGCGCGGGCTGAGGTAGTCGGCGAAGGCCTCGTCGACGGACTTGACCAGCCCGGCGCGGACCAGCGCCTGCGCCAGGTGCGGGCGCCCCGGCGGCGAGTCCTCGGGCAGCAGGCCGAAGATCTCGTCGGCGTCGATCGGGAGGCCGTCGGCGGCCATCCGCTCGGCCATCCGGCGCAGCCGCGTGCGGCGCTCGAGGCGCAGCCGGGTCTGCTCGACGACCACGGCCTCCGCCGTCGGGTCGAAGAGGTAGGCGAGCAGGTGGACGCTGATCTGCCTGCCGGTTTCGGGGTCGATCGACACCGTGGACAGCTCGGCGCCGGGGACCAGGGTGAGGCCCGGCGGCACGGCGTCGGTGGCGGGCGCCCAGCCCGCGGTGGTGTCGTGGTCGGTGATCGCGACGACGTCGAGCCCGGCTCTCGCGGCCGCGGCGACGAGCCCGGCCGGCGTGTCGGTGCCGTCGGAAGCGGTGGAATGGGCGTGCAGGTCGATGCGCATCGTGTCCATTGTCGACGATGCGCTACGTCACACCTGCGCCGGGACGGCTCAGCCGACCGGCTTCTTGCCCCGCGCGGCGCGCTGGGCCTTGATCATCGAGAAGCGTTCGGCCTGCTTCTGCTTGTCGCCGAAGACCAGCTCGGAGATCGTGTCGTAGAACTCTTCGGGCCGCGGCAGGTAGTCGATCCGGTTCAGCGCCTGGATCTGCCCGGCGGACTCGACGACCATCGTGCCGTAGCCCATCATGCGGCCGGTGGCGGTGCGCACGTAGCTGAGGTCGGTGACCTTGCTGATCGGCATCATCAGCACCTTGGTGGTGAACACCCCGGTGGTCATCACGAACCGCTTGTCGGTGACGACCAGCCGCTCGACCCACCACTCCATCACCACGTAGGCGAACCGGAGCACGACGAGCAGCGCGACGTACCAGAGGATGTTCTGGCCGATGTACAGCGCCGGTGGCAGCAGGTAGGACACCAGGACGCAGATGGCCAGCAGCGCGGCCGCCTCGAAGGTGTCCCAGAGCAGCACCGCCCAGTGGCGGCGGATCCGGATGACCCGCCG
This sequence comes from Amycolatopsis nalaikhensis, assembly GCF_030264295.1. Taxonomy (GTDB): domain Bacteria; phylum Actinomycetota; class Actinomycetes; order Mycobacteriales; family Pseudonocardiaceae; genus Amycolatopsis; species Amycolatopsis nalaikhensis. The sequence goes on from NZ_CP127173.1 coordinate 1,500,124, forward strand.
CTCGGTGTCGAGGAGGTACTCGTCGGGGTCGCGTGGCGCGAACATGGGTCCAGGTTAGCCCCGATCGCCTCAGCTGAAGACGTTGCTGACGAAGGTGATCACCGATTCGGCCGAGCTGCGCAGGAAGTCGATGATGTTGCCGACCAGGCCAGCGGCCTGCCCCGGCTGCGCAATGACGAAGAACAGCACCAACGCGATACCGGCGAGGCCCGCAATCTTCTTCACGTTCACCGCGATCAAATCCCGTCTCTTACGGTGACACCGGACAAGGGCAATTAACTTGTACCGCACTGGACAGGCGCAGGGGAGGTAAGTCCCGCGCTTGGGTCAGCACGCGGTCCGAAGTGTACCGTACGACTACTCTCCGTGTACAGGACATCGGTTTTCAAGTCGGTCACGTCTACCCTTCGGGACATGGAGCACGTTCCCGGAGCCACAATCCGCTGCGTAGGCGGGATCGCGTTCGACGCACAGGGCCGCTTGCTGCTCATCCGGCGAGCGAACGACCCCGGTTCGGGGCAGTGGTCGCTGCCGGGTGGCCGAGTCGAACCGGGCGAAACGGACGAAAAGGCCGTGGTCCGGGAGCTTCGGGAGGAAACGGGACTCGACGTGATTCCGGGCACATTGATCGGCAAGGTGACCCGGGGCCCGTTCGAGATCTTCGACTACGCGTGCGCGGTGGTCGGCGGAGTGCTCACGGCGGGTGACGACGCAACGGAGGCCCGTTGGTCCGATGCGGCAGACCTGTCGGCCCTGGAGGCGGCTGGGGAGCTGGTGGATCTCTTGTTCGTGACGCTTCGTGACTGGGATGCGTTGCCACGGGCTTGATCTCGGCCGCCAGGGCTGGTCGCGGCGTCTTGAATGAGTCATTCAGGGCTTGGGAGGTCTTGAATGACTCATTCAGGACGCTCGGGGCGGCGGACGGCGGGGCTGGCTGGCTGGCTGGCTGGCTGGCGGGCTGGCGGGCTGGCGGGCTGGCGGCGGAGCCGAGCAGAGGTGGGCAGGCGGGCAGGCCGGGCCGGGCGGACCGAGCGGGGCGCAGGCAGTGCGGGCGGATCCGCGGCGGGCCCCAGCAGGAACGTCGCGAATGACTCATTCGGGACCACCAACGCCGCCAATGACCCATTCGCGACCCGCCACCACGGGCCGCCGGAGCGCTCCGAACGCTAAAGCGGCAGCCAGGTCATCCGCTGCCCATGCGGCGCGGTCCGAGCCAGGGCATGAGCCTCGGGCTTCCCGGAGTCCCACCGCACAACGCCCAGCGTGGCAAGCCCATCGGACCCGGCAAGATCCGCCCGACCAGGCAAAACCAGCTCCAACCCAGCCCCGTAGAACTCCTCGGAAACCCACCACACCGGCCGGGATTCAGCCAGCGAGGCGAGGGCAGCTACGAACTCCTCCCGCCGCGAAGGGCTGAAGTAAGCCAAGACATGGCTGGTCAACACCACCAAAGGCCCATCAAGAGTCCCAGCAGCGGAGGCCAGATCGTCAACCCCATCACCGGCGATCAACGTAGGCCGATGCCGGGCCTGCTCAGCCGCGGCCGTGCGCAGCAGCCGGATGCGGTCCGGCTGGTCGGCCCAGACGCACGCCTCCAGCCAGGCCAGCTCGTCCTCGTCCGAAAGGTCCACCGGCGCCCGGTCCAGACCAGCCCGGTCCAGCACCGCGAGCTTCTTCGGCAGCTTCGGCGCCACCGCGCCCGGGGCCAAGTCCAGCGCGCAGTGCAGCCCGACCGCCGACTTGGCCGGACCGGCCGTCAACTGCTCGCCGCCGTCGCACTGGTAGCGGTAGCCGAACCGGTCGAGGCCCAGCAGCAACCCCGCCGAACACCCCACCTCCAGCAGCGAAACCTTCCCGCCCGCCTCCTTCGCCGCCCGCGCGACGCCCGGGTACAGCAGCGCCGCCCGGCGGACCTCGTTCGTCTGCGTATAACGCGACGAAATCAGCTCACGCGCCTTCGCTGCCCGCTCCAGCAGGAACGACCGGAACAGCGGCCACGTCTCGGAGTCGACGCCGTCGAAGCCGCCCAACGACGGGTAGTAGCGCGACAGCGGGTGGATCGGGTCCGCCTGGACCAGCCGGTGCGCCACCGCCATCAGCAGCGTCCCTCGGACCTCGCCGTCGCGGGCCTCCGTCAGCAGACCCGCGACGTCGTCGTCCGCCGACGCCTGGAGCGCCAGGTGCTCGTACAGCGGCGAGACCCCGCGCGCCTCCACTTCCGCGAACGTGCGGAGTATCCCCTTGATCGCGTCCAGGTCCATCAAAGCCTCATTCGTGCGGCACCGGCCGGCCCGGCTGCTCCCCGCCCCGAGTCTCCCCGTATGAGCGCTTCGGCACCATCACCTTCCGGCGGAAGGTGCACACGATCGTGCCGTCCTGCTTGTAGCCGCGGGTCTCGACGTACACCACGCCGCGGTCGTCCTTCGACTTCGACGGCGTCTTGTCGAGCACCTCGGTCTCGCCGTAGATCGTGTCGCCGTGGAACGTCGGCTTCACGTGCTTGAGCGATTCCACCTCGAGGTTCGCGATCGCCTTGCCCGAAACGTCGGGCACCGACATGCCCAGCAGCAGCGAGTAGACGTAGTTGCCGACGACGACGTTCTTGCCGAAATCGGTGGTCTCTCCGGCGTAGTGCGCGTCCAGGTGCAGCGGGTGGTGGTTCATCGTGATCAGGCAGAACAGGTGGTCGTCGTATTCGGTGACCGTTTTGCCCGGCCAGTGCTTGTAGACCGCACCGACCTCGAACTCCTCGTAGTACCGACCGAACTGCACTCGTCTTCTCCTGTCCGCGTAACACCGCGTGAGGCTGGTACGACACGCATCCGTAGTGAGGAGTACCCTCAACCATTGGTGTTCGCGCGTCAACGCGAGCCCCACCACTCTGCACCCGGCCCGAAGGAGGTGAGGAACCCCGATGAGTAGTGGCGATAGTCCGCTCCCTAGTAGTTCCAGCGTTCCCACCTCACCGGCCGGCAGGTAGGCCCTCTCTTCCCGGGAACGCTGCTGTGTCGCCGGGCGGACGCGTTCCGCCCCTGGTCAGTCGTCTCGCACGACCACGCACGACGCCCAGGAGATCCCATGCCCGCCATACCCTCGCTCGGCGGCCTTCGCGGCCGCGGCAACAAGGGCGCCGTTCCCGTCCGCCCGGTCCCCGTGCCGCTGTCGGCGTACGTCGTCGACTGCGCGGTGTACGTCGCCGGTGAGCGCCTCCCCGGCCGCTGGACGCACTCCGAGGCGATCAAGGAGGTCCGGAAGCGGCACGAGGGCTTCGTCTGGATCGGCCTGCACGAGCCGGACGCCCAGCAGATCCAGGGCGTCGCGGACACGTTCGGGCTGCACGAGCTGGCCGTCGAGGACGCGCTGGAGGCGCACCAGCGGCCGAAGCTCGAGCGCTACGACGACACGCTGTTCCTCGTGGTGAAGACCGTCCGGTACGTCGAACACGAGTCCCCCACCACGGCGAACGAGATCGTCGAGACCGGCGAGCTCATGGTGTTCCTCGGCCGCGACTTCGTCATCACGGTCCGGCACGGGAACCACTCGGGGCTGGCGCGCCTGCGCCGGGAGCTGGACGACGACCCGGAGCGGCTGCAGCTGGGCCCGGCCGCGGTCGTGCACGCGATCACCGACCACGTCGTCGACCACTACCTCGACGTCACGGGCCGGATCGAGAACGACATCGACGTCATGGAGGCGCAGGTCTTCGCGCCCCGCTCGCAGGTCAGCGCCGAGCAGATCTACCTGATGAAGCGGGAGGTCCTCGAGCTGCGCCGGGCGGTGATGCCGCTGGCGACGCCGATCCAGCGCCTGGCCGAGGGCTACACGCGGCTGGTGCCGGACGAGGTCCGCTCCTACTTCCGCGACGTCGCCGACCACCTCACGACGGTGTCCGAGCGCGTGGCGGCGTTCGACGAACTGCTGTCCACACTGGTCGACGCGACGGTCGCGAAGATTTCCCTGCAGCAGAACACCGACATGCGCAAGATCACGTCGTGGGCGGCGATCATCACCGTGCCGACGATGATCGCGGGCATCTACGGGATGAATTTCGACTATCTGCCCGAGCTGCACTGGAAGTTCGGGTACCCGCTGGTGATCACGGTCATCCTCGGGATTTGCCTGTTGCTGTACCGAATATTCCGGAAGAACGGCTGGCTCTAGGTCCCCTTTCTTTTCCTCACCGGATTCGGAGAATTCGTGATGCCTCGGATGCTGTCCAACCTGAAGTTCTGGGCGCTCGCGCTCAGCGTGCTGTGGATCGTCGTCATCACTTTCGTCATCGTCGCCGACCCGGGGTTCGCGCACGGGATGAAATGACGCCCGGGAGTCCTATCCTGGGGCCATGCCGAAAGCGCTGGTGGTCTCCGACGAGGTCGACGAGCGGTTGTGGACCGGCGCGGTCCGCGCCGTCGCCGTCGACCTCGTCATCGGCGCCGGCGACCTCCCCTACGACTACCTCGCGTTCCTGGCCAGCGCGCTCGACGCGCCGTGCGTGTTCGTGCCGGGCAACCACGACCCGGACCTGAGCGGGTACACGCGCTACGGCGGGCTGTCCATGAAGGACGGTTTCCCGACGGTCTGGCCGGGCCCGGCGGGCGGCGTCAACGCCGACGGCCGGGTCGTCGACGTCGCCGGCCTCCGGTTCGCCGGCCTCGGCGGCTCAGTCCGCTACAACGACGGGCCGAACCAGTGGACGCAGCGCCAGCAGGCCCGCCGCGCCCGCGGTCTGGTGCGGCGGGCCCGGCTGAAGCGGTGGCGCGACGGCCGCGACGTCGACGTCCTGCTGACGCATTCGCCGCCGCTGGACCTGGGCGACCGGCCGGACCCGCCGCACCGCGGGTTCGCGTGCCTGCACCGGACGATCGAGGTGCTGCGCCCGAAGTGGCTGCTGCACGGGCACATCCACCCGCACGGCGAGCCGGTGCCGGACCGCGTGGTCGGCGCCACCCGGATCCGCAACGTGGTGGGCCACCGGATCATGGAGTTCTCATGAAAGAGACGGGGTTCCCCCGCGCCGACGCGGAGAACGACTTCCTCCGCGCCCGCCGGGGCCAGGTGCTTTCGCGGCTTTCGACGTGGTTGCGGCGCGAGCCCGACGACGTCAACATCATGCTGCCGTTCCACGAGGTGGTGGAGGCGCTCGGCTACCTGGGCGAGCACCGGATCGGGCTGCGGGTGATCAAGCTGGACTCGATCGTCGGCACGGTCGACCGCAGCCGCGACTTCGACCGCCGCTTCCGCCCGACGTCGGGCCGGGTCCGCGAGCGCTGGGAGCGGCTCGCGCTGGCGGCGCGGCGGGGAGAGGAGATCCCGCCAATCGAGGTGTACCGCGTCGGCGAGCTGCACTTCATCATCGATGGCCACCACCGGGTATCGGTCGCACTGGCGCAGGGACTGTCCACAATAGAGGCAGCGGTGACGGTGGTCCGGACCAAACTCAACCCGGCGGGCATCCGCCACCGCGGCGATCTGATCGTCAAGGATTATCGGAGGCTGTTCCTGGAGCGGGTGCCGCTGACGGGGCACGCGCGGGCATCGGTGATCGTGTCGGACCCGTGGGACTACGCGAAGCTGGGCGAACACGTGGAGGCGTGGGGCTTCCGGCTGATGCAGGACGAGGGCAAGTTCTGCGACCGGGCGAGCGTGGCGCAGCGGTGGTTCGACGAGGAGTTCGTGCCGGTGGTCGCGATGCTGCGGCAGGCGGATTTGATCGGGGACCGGACGGACGCCGAGGCGTACATGTGGGTGGCGGCGGAGCGGTACCGGTTGATCAGGACACATCGGTGGGACGACGAGGTCATCGAGACCCTCCGCTCCCGGCGGCACTAGCAGTCCCGAGAATGAAAAAACCCGACCCACGAGGGGGTCGGGCGGTGTGTAAAGACACTTTACACGATGGCGGCGCGACCTCACCACCACCCGGACCGGTGGTGGCTCACCATCCCGGCGGCCGGGACAGCGTGCCGATCCGCGGGGGAAGCTGAGCGTTGGTGAGGTCGGTAGCGGCCAGCTGCCACCACCAGTGCCCGCCGACGCCGTCACCCGCGTCCGCGCTCAACGCACCGGCGACGTAGTTGCGGGTCGGGTTGACCACGCCGACCGGCACGAGCTGACGAGCTTGCGCGATCGGGAACGCCAAGTCGCTGTCGTTGCTGATCACCACGATCGCGTCGACACGCTTGTGCATCAGGTCCAGGAGCAAGTGGGAAGCCACGTTGACGTCCGACCCCTTCTCCTCACGCCGGGCGACCGACACCATGAACCGGGCGTCGGAGACCGGCTGCTCGGCCGCGTCCTGCACCATGATCGGCCAGGCCGCGGTGGCCACCACCGGCTTTCCCTTGGGGCCCTTCACCGCCAGCGGCGCGGTGGCCACCCGGTTCACATAGCGCCCCAGCTCGATGACGTCGACCGAGTTCGCGGCCTTCAAGGCGCGCAGGTACACGTTCTGGTCGCGGGAACCCGTCGGGTGACTCGCCCCACTGATCCGGGCGGTGCAGAAGACGACGCGCTCGACCCGGGCACCGGACCAGCCGGAGCGTCGCGCGATCAAATCCTCGGCCAGTCGGCGGACATCGAGCCAACGCCAACCGGCCAAGCCCGAGCCTCCCATGATCCCGCGCCCGCCGTAGTACAGATTGTAACCGTCAACGTAAACTCCGATACGCACAGTGACACTGTAGTAGTCGGGTCATCACCAGAACCCTCGGAGTCTCGAAGTACTCGGTCCGCCAAGGTTCCGCTGTCCCCCACGCGAGCTACACCCAGGTGTCCACCCCACGGGGACGATCACCGCCGCGAAAATCCCTAGCGTTCCTCCCAGCCGCGGCACACAGCCGCGGGACTTGGTGAAGGAGCATTCTCATGAGGCTGGTCTGGCAGTTGCTGGCCGTCGCGGCGGTCGCTTTTCTCGGTGGCCAGGCCACCAACGCGGTCGGGAACCCGTGGCTCGTCCTCGTCCTCGGCGGCGCGACCGCCACCGCGGCGGTCTTCGTCTACCGCTGGGTCGTGGGGAAGACCGAACACCGCCCCGTCGCCGAACTGGCCAAGCCGCAAGGCCTCGCTCTCGGGACCGTCATCGGCGTCGCCCTCTTCGGGGCCGTCATCGCGAACCTCGCCTTCCTCGGCGACTACGAAGTCCGCGGCTGGGGCTCGATCCCGGGCGCGTTCGGCCTGGTCGGCTTCATGGCCGCCGCCGCGGTGACCGAAGAACTTCTCTTCCGCGGGGTCCTCTTCCGGATCATCGAGCAATGGACCGGTACCTGGATCGCCCTCGTGCTGACCGCCGTCCTCTTCGGCCTTTCCCACCTCTTCAACGAACACGCCACCCTCTGGGGCGCCCTCGCCATCGCCATCGAGGCCGGTGGCCTGCTGACCTCCGCCTACATCGCCACCCGGAAGCTGTGGCTGCCGATCGGGCTGCACTTCGGCTGGAACTTCGCCGCGGGCGGCCTCTTCGGCACCGAGGTCTCCGGCAACGGCACTCCGCAGGGCCTGCTCGACGCCGTCACCTCCGGCCCCGTCGCGCTCACCGGAGGCGACTTCGGGCCCGAAGGCAGCCTCTACTCCGTGCTGTTCTGCGTGCTCGCCACCTGCGTCTTCCTGTGGCTGGCCCACCGGCGCGGGAACCTCCGCCGCCGCGCCGTCAAGGTCGACGCCGTGAATACACTCTCCGCGTGATCGAGCGGATCCTGGCGCGGTGGCGCCGGTTCGACGTCGCCGTCCGGGACCTGCCGCTCGGGCTGCTGTTCCTGACGGCGGCGTTCCTGCCCGCCGTCCAGAGCCACGGAACTCAGCTCGGCGGCCTCCCCGCGCGGCCCTTCGACGCGCTCACCTTCGTGGCCATCGGGCTCGAATGCCTCCCGCTCGCCGGGCGGCGGCGGTGGCCGGGAACCTGCCTCGCCCTGGTGTCCCTGGGTTTCGTCATCGACCAGGTCCGCGGCTACCACCTGGTTTCCGGGGCCGCCCTGGCCGTCGCCTTGATCAGCGCGGGCGCCTACGGGGAACGACGGCGCGCCACCGTGCTGCTCTACTCCGCGGCGTACGCGGTGCTCGCGGTCGTCCTCTTTCGGCTCGGCACGGAACCTCCCGAAGAGTTCGTCACCTTCTACCTGCTGCTGGTCTTCGCGTGGGGCATCGGCGCGTGGCTGCGCGCCACCCGGGCCGCCGAGGCCGAACGCCGCCTCCGCGTCGCCGAAGACACCCGCGCCGCCGAACGCGCTCGCATCGCCCGCGAACTGCACGACGTCGTCACTCACCACGTGACGGCCATGGTCGTCCAGGCGGAGGCGGCCCGGTACCTCACCGCCGCCCCCACCCGCCTCGACGAGTCGCTGACCGCCATCACCGGCACCGGCCGCCGGGCCATCACGGACCTGCGGCACCTGCTCGACCTGCTCAACCCCGACCACGGCACCGAGACGACCCCGCGCGGCAGCCTCCGCACGCTCGTCGAGACCGCCCGCGAGGCCGGGCAGCCGGTCGACTTCACCGAAGACGGCACCCCCGCCGAGTCCTCCGGCAGCGCCGACCTCGTCGCCTACCGGGTCGTGCAGGAAGCCCTGACCAACGCGCTCAAGCACGCCCGCGGCCGCCGCACGTCCGTCGAGGTCCGGCACGGCGAACGCGAGATCGAGGTCGCCGTCCGCACCGACGGCCCGCCCGGCGAGAACGAACCCGGCCGCGGGCTCGCCGGGCTCCGCGAACGCGTCAGCGTGCTGGGTGGCGACTTCAGCGCCGACGCCCGCGACGCCGGGTTCGTCGTCCGGGCCCGGATCCCGACGGGGAGCCGCTCGTGACCGTCCGGGTCCTGGTCTGCGACGACCAGATGCTCATCCGCACCGGCCTGGTGACGATCATCGGCGCCCAGCCGGACATGGCCGTCGCGGGCGAGTGCGGCGACGGCCGGGCCGCGGTCGACCTCGCCGCCAAGGTCCGGCCGGACGTCGTCGTGATGGACGTGCGCATGCCGGTCCTCGACGGCATCGAGGCCACCCGGCTGCTCGCCGGGCCCGGGGTGGCGCACCCGGTCAAGGTGCTCGTGCTGACGACGTTCAACCTCGACGAGTACGTCTACGAGGCCCTGCGCGCGGGCGCGAGCGGGTTCCTGCTCAAGGACGCGCCGCCGGAGCACCTGCTGCACGGGATCCGGACGGTCGCCGCGGGCGCGGCCCTGCTCGACCCCGAGGTGACGCGCCAGCTCGTCGGCCGCCACGCCGCCCGGATCCGGCCCGCCGGCACCGCGGCCGACCACCCGCTGTCCGCCCGCGAGCTGGAGGTCCTCCGCCTCATCGCGGACGGGCTGTCCAACAGCGAGATCGCCGCGGCGCTGGTGATCAGCCCGGAAACCGTGAAGACGTTCGTCTCGCGCATCCTCACCAAGCTCGACCTGCGCGACCGGGTCCAGGCCGTGGTGTACGCCTACCGCCACGGCCTGGTCACCTGACGCTCTACATGTGGACGGCGCCGGGCGCGGCCTCGCCCTTCGGCACGCCCGGGCGCAGCAGCAGCCCGCTGAGCACCGCACCGGCGAGGAAGATCACCGCGGCCCAGGTGAACGCCGTCGTGTAGCTCTCGATCGACGCTTCGGCCGCCAGCTGCGGGGTCGGGACCTTGTTCGCGAGGTACGCCGTGGCCGCGTTGCCCGCGAGGGTCGAGAGCAGCGCGGTGCCGATCGACCCGCCGACCTGCTGCATCGTGTTGACCGCGGCCGACGCGACACCCGCGTCGTGCGCCTCGACGCCGAACGTCGCGACGCTCATCGCCGGCGCCATCGCCAGCCCGATCCCGAAGCCCATCACCAGGAGCGGGCCGAGGACGCCGCTCGCGTACGTGCTCTCCAGCCCGATGCCGCTCAGCCAGAACAGGCCGACCGCGGCGATCGCCATGCCCGTCGGCACCAGCGGACGCGGGCCGAAGCGCGGCAGCAGGACGCTCGTCGCCGTCGTCGCGGCCAGCATCAGCGTCGCCACCATCGGCAGGAACCCGACGCCGCTCTCGATCGGCGTGAAGTGCAGGTTCTGCTGCACGTAGAACGTCAGGAACAGGAAGATCGCGAACATCCCGATGGCGAGCAGGAACATCGCCAGGTACGAGCCGCCGCGGTTGCGGTCGAGCAGCACGCGCAGCGGGAGCAGCGGGTGCGAGACGCGCTGCTGCAGCCACACGAACACGCCCAGCAGCACGACACCGGCGCCGAGGAAGCCCCACACCGAAACCGACGACCACGAGTCCGACTCGGCGTTCGCGAAGCCGTAGACCAGCGCGAACAGGCCGGCCGACGCGGTGATCGTGCCCGGCAGGTCGAGCTTCGGGCGCGGGCCTTCGGACTTCTCGTTGCGCAGCAGGACCGAGCTGCCCGCGAACGCGACGACGGCGAAGATGATGTTCACGAACATGCACCAGCGCCAGTCGAGGTACTCGGTGAGCACGCCGCCGAGCAGCAGGCCGATCGCCGCGCCGCCACCGCCGATGGCGCCGAACACACCGAACGCGCGGCCGCGTTCCTTCGGGTCGGTGAACGTCGTGGTCAGCAGCGAAAGCGTGGCGGGCGCGAGCAGCGCGCCGAACACGCCCTGTGCCGCCCGCGCGATCAGCAGCATCTCGATGTTGGTCGCGAAGCCGCCGAGCGCGGACACCGCGGCGAACCCGGCCAGGCCGACGAGCAGCGCGTTCTTGCGGCCGAAGAGGTCGGCCAGGCGGCCGCCGAGCAGCAGCAGGCTGCCGAACGCGAGCGCGTACGCCGTGACGACCCACTGCCGCGCGTCGTTGGAAAAGCCCAGGTCAGCCTGAGCCGAGGGCAGCGCGATGTTCACGACGGTCGCGTCCAGCACCACCATCAGCTGCGCGATGCCGATCATCACCAGGATCAGCCAGCGTCTGGCGTGGTGCGGGTTCTCGACGGCGCGCGCGTCCCCCGGCGGCGCGACGGCGAGGGTCGATTCGGACATGGGTGTCCCCTCACTGGGAGTGATCAAGACGGTATGTGGAGTAGATATCTCCCCTTACGCGACCCAAGGTACACAAGAAGCGGAGAGGACGCCTCTACTTGACGCGTTAGACTGGACGTATGGCACGGGACGCTGGTCCCGCCGCACCGGCGCGGCCGCTGCGGCGTGACGCTGAACTCAACCGCCGTCGCATCCTCGCGTCGGCCCGCGAGGTGTTCGGCCGGCGCGGGCTCGAGGCCACGCTGGACGACATCGCACACCACGCCGGCCTCGGCGTCGGCACGGTCTATCGCCGCTTCCCCAGCAAGGAACACCTGGTCGAGGCGATGTTCGCCGAGCGCATGGAGGAAATCGGCGACCTCGCCGAGGAGGCGCTGAAGGCCGAAGACGCCTGGCAGGCGTTCGTCGACTTCACCTGGAAGTCGATCGAGCTCCACTCGGGCGACCGCGGGCTGCGCGAGATCATGCTGTCGAACAAGTTCGGCCACGAGCACGTCGCCGAGGCGAAAGCCCGCATGGTGCCGTTGATCACAAGGCTCGTCGAACGGGCTCAGGAGGCGGGCGGCCTGCGCGCCGACTTCTCCCCGACGGACATCCCGCTGCTGCACATGATGGTGGGCTCGGCGATCGAGTTCACGTGCGCGGTGGAGCCGGACCTGTGGCGCCGCTGCCTCACGATGCTCCTCGACGGCCTGCGCGCGGCGCCGGGCAAGCCGTCGAAGCTGCCGCACCCGCCGCTCGACGTGGCCGAAGTCGACGAAGCGATGTCCTGCTGGCGCCCCTGATGGGGTGATCGGCGCGGGATCCCGGCGACGGCCTCCCGCCCGGACACTGCACCCCGCGCGATCATGGTGACGGGGAGGTGCGCGGGTTGGCGTATTACAGCGTTCCGGCGATCAGGCGGTTGCAGCTCGGGCGAGAGCTCAAGGCCTGGCGGGAGAAGGCGGGCCTGACGCTGGAGCAAGCGGGCGGCGACCTCGACATGTCGAAGAGCACGCTGTCCCGGCTGGAGAAGGGGCAGGGCGCCATCCACCCCCTGCACGCCCGCGCGATGGCCGAGCTGTACCACGTGCCTGAGGACGACCTCGTGCGGCTGGTCGACATCGCGCGGGAAGCCAAGCGGCCCAACCAGAACCGGATCGAGGGGGTGTCGGTCAACAGCTACCCGGCGCTCGAGGCGGAGGCGGTCTCGGTCCGCAACTTCGAGCTGGCGTTCGTGCCGGGCCTCCTGCAGACCGAGGAATACGCGAGCGCGCTCTTCGCCGATCTCGGCACCCGCCAGCGCAACCACCAGCTCCACGTGCGGATGCGCCGCTGCGAGCGGCTTCGCAGCGAGAACCAGATCACGGTGCACGCGATCGTGGACGAGAGCGCGCTGACCCGGCGGATCGCGAAGCCGCACGTGCTGATCGCCCAGCTGCTGCACCTGGCGGAGATCTCCGAGCTGCCGAACGTGACCTTCCAGATCGCTCCGGCGATCGCGGGCGCCTACGAGGGGCTGCGCGGGCCGTTCAGCGTGCTGCGGTTTCCGCCGGACACCATCGGCGATCTCGGCTACGTGGACCACGCGGGCGGCAACCTGCAGCTGGTGAAGCCTTCCGCGGTCGCCGCTCTCGCCAAGAAATTCGCCAGCCTCAGTAAGATGGCGCTCGGCGAGGGCGAGTCACGCGATCTCGTTCTGCAGCTCGCCGACCTGCTGAGCGCATGAGGTGAACCGTGAGCCTGAACCCCGAGTGGCGGAAGAGCAGCTACAGCGGCGGCGAAAACACCGCGTGCGTCGAGGTGGCGTTCGTCTCCCCCGCCGTGGCCGTCCGGGACTCCAAAGACCCCGGCGGCCCCTCCTTCACCGTCGACTCCGCCGCCTGGCGCGGCTTCCTCACCACCGTCACTCGGACGGCATGACCGCCCACAGCACGATGTAGGCCACGAACTGCGGCCCGGGCAACAGGCAGGACAGCACGGCCAGCAGCCGCACGGTGTTGGGCTTCATGCCGAACCGCTGCGCCAGCCCCGCGCACACACCGCCGATCATGCGGCCGTGGCGCGGGCGGGACAGCCGTCGGGTGACCGGTGTGCTCATCATCTTGCCCTTTCTCCACTGTTCAAGAAGCTCGATATCTCCACTTCACCACCGGAGTACCCACTTCCGCATCGCTCGCCGGACGGATTCCGCCCCTAGGGGACCTTCGCCCCCGAGAATCCCGAAATTCTTTCGGAAACTTCGGGACCCCCGGTGACCTGCGGCTCTACCGGACGTCGCCACGGGAAATTGAGAGATGTCCCCGTCAGGGCTGGTTTTTCGGCGGGATGTGGTGATACTTGCACCCCGTGTACCCGCGTCTGATCCGCTTGGCCGTCGCGATCTTCTGCGCCCTGCTCACCGCGGCGTGCGCGACGACGACGCAGGCGGCACCCGACCAGTCCGGGCCCTCGCCGCTGACGGCGTCCGCCGCGCTCGGGGACTTCGGCACCGTCGACCTCTGCAGCCTGCTGAACGTGCCGGAGGTGGCGCCCGGCGCGGTCGCCGTCCCGACGTTCGACTCCTGCCAGGCGACGCTTGGCGCGCGGACCATCCGGATCGGGCCGCTGGCCTTCGACGCCGACCCGAACATCAAGCCGTACGCCTACCCCGGGCCGGTGCCCGACGGTGTCGCCGTCCAGCAGTCGATGTTCAACGACCACAGCGCGTGCACCCGGGCGATCACCTTCGCCGACGGGAACCGGCTCGACCTGTCGGTGTCCGACAACGGTGGTGACCAGGGCGCGCGGTGCGGTGTCGCGGACGCGGCCGTCGGCTCGGCACTCGCGGCCGTCACCGCGAACAAGGTCGGCAGGCTGGTGTTCCCCGACCGCTCGTGGGGCTGGGTCGCGCCGTGCGCGCTGCTCGACAGCCACGACCTCGACGCCGTCGCGGGCGCCGGCGCCCAGCCGACGACCGAGCTGTCCGGGCACAGCTGCATCCGCGGCAAGGTGAGCTTGAAGCTGACGGTGGAAACCGCGACCCCGACGGGCCCGGCCGAGCAGCTCGGCGGCCGCGAGGCCCGAGTCCGGACCGCGGGCGCGTTCTGCCTGGTCGACACGACCCAGCAGGCGGCGGGCCGCCGCGAGCTGGCGGAAATCAGCGTGGTGGAAACAGCGGGCACAGCGGGCGACGGCACGTGCGCCCTGGCCCGAACAGCAGCATCCTCGCTCTTCCCCCGCCTCCCCCGCGCGTAGCCGTCGTGAGTGTTTAGGGCGGTTAGAACCGCCCTAAACACTCACGACCGGCTAGTCCTCGTAGGTGAGGTTCTTGCCGTTGGACGGGTCGAACAGCTTGATCTTGTCCGCGTCGTACCAGACCTCGAGGTCGGCGTTCTCCGTCGCCGACGACTCCGCCGACAACCGCGCGACGATCTGGGACTCCGCGCCCGGGACGTCGGCCGACCCGCTGTCGGCCGCCAGCTCGGCCAGCTCCTCGGCGGTGGCGACCTCGCCCTCCACCGTGAAGTGGGCGAACTTCTCCGAGCCCATCGACTCGAGGACGTCGATGTGCGCGGTGAACGTCGCCCCGCCCGCCTTCTGGCCCGCCTCGACCAGCGCCGCGTCCTCGAAGTGCTCCGGCCGGATGCCGACGATCACGTCGCGGGGCGCGTTCGCCTTCTCCACCAGCTGGCGGACGCGGTCCGTCAGCGGCGTCGTGCCGAGGGCGCTGCGCAGCTCGTTGTTCTCCAGCGTCGCCGGGACGAAGTTCATCGACGGCGAGCCGATGAACCCGGCCACGAACAGGTTCGCCGGGTTGTCGTAGAGGAACTGCGGCGAGCCGATCTGCTGCACGTACCCGGCCCGCAGCACCACGACCCGGTCGCCCAGCGTCATGGCCTCGGTCTGGTCGTGCGTCACGTACAGCGTCGTGGTGCCGAGCTGCTTCTGGATCTTCGACACCGACGTCCGCATCTGGCCGCGCAGCTTGGCGTCCAGGTTGGACAGCGGCTCGTCCATCAGGAACGCCTTCGGGCTGCGGACGATCGCCCGGCCCATCGCGACGCGCTGGCGCTGGCCACCGGAGAGGTTGGCCGGCTTGCGGTCCAGGTGCGCCGTGAGGTCGAGGATCTTCGCGGCCTCCTCCACCTTGGCCCGCACCGTCTTGTCGTCCACTTTGGCCAGCCGCAGCGGGAAGGCCATGTTCTCGCGGACGCTCATGTGCGGGTACAGCGCGTAGGACTGGAACACCATCGCGATGTCGCGGTCCTTCGGGGCCTTCTCGTTGACGCGCTGGCCGTCGATGCGCAGCTCGCCCGAGGAGATGTCCTCCAGGCCCGCCACCATGTTCAGCGTCGTCGACTTCCCGCAGCCGGACGGGCCCACGAGGATGATGAACTCGCCGTCGGCGATGGTGATGTCCACTTCGGACACCGCGAGCGCGCCGTCGGGGTACTTCTTCGACACCTTGTCGAGGACGATTTCTGCCATGACTACCCCTTCACCGCACCGGAGGTCAGCCCCGCCACGATGCGACGCTGGAAGAACAACACGAACACAATGATCGGGATGGTGATCACGACCGCGGCCGCGCTCACCTGCCCGGTCGGGTCCTCGAACTGCGAGGACCCGGTGAAGAACGACAGCGCCGCCGGCACCGTGCGCGACGCCGTGGTCGACGTCAGCGAGATGGCGAACAGGAAGTCGTTCCAGCAGAAGATGAACACCAGGATCGCCGTGGTGAACACGCCCGGCGCGGCCAGCGGCGCGATCACCCGCCGGAACGCCTGCGCCGGCGTCGCGCCGTCCATCTTCGCCGCCTTTTCCAGCTCCCACGGGATCTCCCGGAAGAACGCCGACAGCGTGTAGATCGACAGCGGCAGCGCGAACGTGATGTAGGGCAGGATCAGCCCCGGCCACGTGTCGAACAGCGCCAGGTTCCGCTCGATGTTGAACAGCGGCGTCACCAGCGACACCTGCGGGAACATCGCGATCAGCAGCGAGAGCCCGACCAGCAGCTGCTTGCCGGGGAAGTCCAGCCGCGCGATCGCGTACGCGGCCATCGTGCCCAGCACCACCGCGATCACCGTCGAGATGACCGCGATGCCGATCGAGTTCACCAGCGCCAGCAGGAACTCCGACGTCTGGAAGATGTCCGCGTAGTTCTGCCAGGTCCACGACTGCGGGATGAAGTACCCGTCGGTCAGCGTGTCCTTGGTCTTGAACGACAGCGAAACCACCCAGAGCACCGGCACCAGCGCGAACACCAGCACGAGGATGTCGACCAGGCCCCAGCGAACTTTGCGGCCCGTCGTGACGGTTCCCATCACCATCAGCGCTTACCCCCGTTGTCCGAGCCCGGTGCGGCCGTGCCGAACACCTTGATGAAGATGAACGCGATGATGGCCACGGTGATGAAGATGAGCACCGCCATCGTCGACCCGATCCCGAGGTTGAGCCCCTTGACCAGGTTGTCGTAGGTCTGCATGGACACCGAACCGGTGTCCTGCGCGCCGCCGGTGAGCACGTAGATGTTGTCGAAGATGCGGAACGCGTCGAGCGTGCGGAACAGCAGCGCCACCAGGATCGCCGGCTTCATCACCGGCAGCATCACCTTCGTGAACCGCTGCCACGCGCTCGCGCCGTCCATCGCCGCGGCCTTGAGCAGGTCGTCCGGCACCAGGGCCAGACCCGCCATCAGCAGCAGCGCCATGAACGGCGTCGTCTTCCACACCTCGGCGCCGATGATGATGAACATCGACGGCCACTGCTCGGTCAGCGGTGCGGCGTCCGCGGCCAGCCAGTTCGCCAGGTAGCCGGTCTTCGGCGTCCAGGCGTAGTACCACGAGAATGCCGCGACGACCGTGACGATGCCGTACGGGATCAGCGCGACCGTGCGCACCAGCCCGCGGCCGACGAGCGTCCGGTGCATGACCAGCGCCAGCGCCATGCCGAGGACGAACTCGATCGCCACCGACACCACGGTCAGGAACATCGTGGTGCCGAACGCCGTCCACCAGTACGAATTGGACAGCACGGCGCCGTAGTTGTCGAAGCCGACGAACTGCTGCTGCGCCGGGAAGCGCAGGTCGTACCGCTGCAGCGACAGCCAGATCGAGTAGACGATCGGGTAGCCGGTGACCGCGACCATCACGAGGAACGCGGGCGCGCACAGCCACAACCCGAGCCGCCGCTCGGCCTTCTTGCCCTCGGAGAGGGCGGGTTTGCCCTTCTTGGCCGGTGTCGTCGTTTCGGCGACGGTGGCCCCGGCCGGGGTCGAGTCCTGGACGGTCACGGGATCACTCCCTTCGACTGGAGCGCGTCGTTGAGCTGCTCGCGCAGCTTGTCCGCGGTGGCCTGCGGATCGATGTCGGCCGGCGGCGAGAGTACCTTCGACATCACCGTCGACATGTTCTGGTAGGCCGGGGTCAGCGGCCGCACCGCGGCGTCCTTGATCGCGTCGATGATCGAGTCACGCATCGGGTACTTGAGCGCCATGTTCGGGTTGTCGGCGCTCGCGGGCTTCGACGGGTCGAGCGGCGTGTCGTTGTGGTAGACCGATTCGATGGTCGGCGGCACGCCGTCGTTGATCGCCGAGAACT
Source organism: Amycolatopsis nalaikhensis (assembly GCF_030264295.1). Classification (GTDB taxonomy): domain Bacteria; phylum Actinomycetota; class Actinomycetes; order Mycobacteriales; family Pseudonocardiaceae; genus Amycolatopsis; species Amycolatopsis nalaikhensis. Next base: position 1,517,633 of record NZ_CP127173.1, read on the forward strand.
TCTGGTTCTCCGCGTTGCGCAGGCACAGCGCCGCCTCGAACGCCTCGGGCTTGTGCTCCGACAGCGAGCTGACGGCGAGGTCGTACCCGCCGATCGTGGTCTTCGCCGGCGTGCCCGGCTTCGCCTCCGGGTAGACGGCCCACTTGAAGTGCGAGACGTCCTGCGGCTTCTCCTTGGCGTAGGAGGCGTAGACGAACGGCCAGTTCAGCTCGAACGCGGCGTCACCGCGCTGGAACGTCTGGCGGACGTCGTCCTCCTTCGAGTTGGTCAGCGACGGGTCGGTGATGCCCGACGAAGCGATCTGCTTCAGCAGGGCCAGCGCCTTGACCGCGCCGTCGTCGAGGACCACGGATTTGCCGTCGTCGGACAGGATGTGCCCGCCCATCGACTCCACCAGCGTGTTGTAGAAGACGACGAGGCCTTCGTACTGCGCGCCGGTGAACACGATGCTGTAGGGCTTGCCCTGCGCCTTGAGCTCCTTGGACTTGGCGATCATCTCGTCCCACGTCTTCGGCGGCGTGGGCGTGATGCGGTCGTCGTACCAGAGGAGCTGGACGTTCGTGTTCTTCGTGGCCGCGTAGAGCTTCCCGTTGTAGGTCGCCGTTTCCAGCGGCCCCTGCAGGACGCCCTGCGTCGCCTCGGCCTTGTTCTGGTCCTTCCACTCCTCGACCCAGCCGGCTTCGGCGAACTCCGAAACCCAGGTCACGTCGAGGCCGAGGACGTCCATCGCCGTGTCTCCCGCGGCGAGCCGCCGGGCCATCTGCAGGCGCTGGTCGTCCGCGCCGCGCTGCAGTTTGTTGTAGACGATTTCGTAGCGGCCGTTCGCCGCCTTGTTGCAGTTGTCGACGACTTTCTGAAAGCTGTCTTCGGGCGCGTAGTAGACGTTGATCTTCAGGCCGCCACCCGAACCGCAACCGGCCAGCATGCCGGTCACCAAAGCCCCTGCCCCCAGCAGGACTGCGGTGCGGCCGGGCGAGCGTCCCCGTTTGCCCGCGCCGATCCTCTTCCCCATAAGGCCTCCTCACCCGCGTGCACGCCGGATGCCATGGCGCCCGGAGGGCACCACGACGCGATGAGGCGAAACCGCGCCAGCACCCCGACGTGCTAGTGCTCGGGCCGCCGCGCTGGTTGGGCGAGGCCGCCCGACTGGTGTCGGACAACTTATGCCGGGCGATCACACCCCGCAAGCAGTATCGGTAACGATTCAGCCCACCGCGCGTCGAATCGTGATTTTTCCCTGGTAGTGGTCGGGTTTTCAGGGGGTGGCAGGGGGTGGCTTCAAAGCGAGCTTCGCGAGCAGTTCCCGGCCCTGTTCGGCCGAGCGCGGCTGGCACAGGACGTCGTACCGGCCGGCGACGAGCTGGCTAGCCGAGGAGAAGTCCCGCCGCCCCCGCGACATGCTGTACCCGATGGCGGCGAACATCAGCCCGGACAGCACGCCGAGCACGAGCCCGGTCAGCAGCTGCAGCGCGAAGCCCTGGTTGACGAACAGCCCGAGCAGCAGCCCGGCGAAGAGGCCGAACCAGGCCCCGGAGACGGCCCCGGTGCCGAGCACGCGCCCCCAGCTGAGCTTCCCGATGACGCGTTCGACGAGCATCAGGTCGACCCCGACGATGGTGACGTCGGAGACGGAGAACTCGCTGTCCGCGAGGAAGTCGACGGCCTGCTGCGCTTCGCCGTAGGTCGCATAGGACCCGATCGGCCAGCCGGTCGGCGGGGTCGGCAGCCGAGGCAGACCTTGGGGCGCCCGGCCCCCACCGAAGGGACTACTCACCATCATCACCTGCGCACTCGTGGGTCTGGGCGTCCATCTTGTCAAGAACGCCCGGACGGTGCGAGCCGCTTACCCCGAAAGGCCGGGCGCGGTTCACCACGACCCCCCGCCGGGGCCCGCGGGTCGTGAATGAGTCATTCAGGTCTTCGGAGGTCCTGAATGACTCATTCAAGACGCGGGTCTGGCCGGGGTCGGGGCGGCGGGCGGAGTGGGGGATGTCGGGCCCGCCATCTTTTTCGATGACGCAGGTTCAAAGATCAAAAGAATGTCCTCGCCGGACGGGCAGGCTCCGGGATGGCCGGGGCCTCGTAGTCTCGGCACCTCTCCCCGGGGTCGCTGGGTGGTCATCCCGTCGCCTGATTGAGGCCTATCACTTTGAGCCAGGCCCGCAAGCCTCCGTAGCTAAGTCGCGTTGAAGAGGTAGTTGCGGGCCTGGCTCAAAGTGATTTGACGGCCTCAGGCGACGGGATGACCACCCAGCTCTTTTTCAAGCCTGTCGGCTCAGCCCCTCGTCTTGTACTCGCGCAGGAGGCCTCGGCTGATGATCGTCTTCTGGATCTCGCTCGTGCCCTCGCCGATCAGCAGGAACGGCGCCTCCCTCATCAGGCGCTCGATCTCGTACTCCTTCGAGTACCCGTAGCCTCCGTGGATGCGGAACGCGTCCTGTGTCACCTCTGCGCAGTACTCCGATGCGATCAGCTTCGCCATTCCCGCCTCGACGTCGTTGCGCTCGCCCGAGTCCTTCAAGCGGGCCGCGTTCACCATCATCAGGTGCGCCGCCTCGACCTTCGTCGCCATCTCGGCCAGCTTGAACGCCACCGCCTGGTGCTCCGCGATCGCCTTGCCGAACGTCTTGCGCTGCTGGGCGTACTCCACCGCCAGCTCGAACGCCCGGATCGCGATGCCGCACGCCCGGGCCGCGACGTTCACCCGGCCGACCTCGACACCGTCCATCATGTACGCGAAGCCCTTGCCCGGTGCCTCGCCGAGCACCTTGTCCGCGCCGATGCGGTAGCCGTCGAAGACCGCCTCGGTCGTGTCGACGCCCTTGTAGCCCATCTTGTCGATCTTTCCCGGGATCGTCAGGCCCGGTGCCACCTCGCCGAAGCCCTCCGGCTTCTCGACGAGGAACGTCGTCAGGTTCTGGTGGGCCTTTTCGGCACCTTCGTCGGTGCGAACCAGCAGCGCGATCAGGTTCGACGAACCGCCGTTCGTCAGCCACATCTTGGAGCCGTCGATGACGTAGCCGTCGCCGTCCCGCTTCGCGCGGGTCTTGATCGCCGCGACGTCCGACCCCAGGTCCGGCTCCGACATCGAGAACGAGCCGCGCACCTCGCCCGTCGCCATCCGGGGCAGGAAGTGCTGCTTCTGCGCCTCCGTGCCGTGGCGGGAGATCATGTGCGCCACGATGAAGTGGGTGTTGATCACGCCGGACACGCTCATCCAGCCCCGCGCGATCTCCTCGACGACCAGCGCGTAGGTCAGCAGCGACTCGCCGAGCCCGCCGTACTCCTCCGGGATGGTGATCCCGAACAGGCCCATCTCCTTCATGCCCTCGACGATGTCGGCGGGGTAGGTGTCGGCGTGCTCGAGCTCCTGCGCGTGCGGGATGACCTCCTTGTCCACGAACGAGCGGACCGTCGACAGGATCTCCTGCTGCACGTCGGTCAGGCCGGCGGTCTGGGCGAGACGGGCCATCACGGCTCCCTTTCCGTTCGACGCCGGCTCCCGGCGCTGGGTTACCGGTGAGTATGACCCCATTCCGGCGACCCTGCTATGAGGGCGCTCACGCTGCCGGTGATCCGCACCGTAAAGTGCGGCGCGGAGGGGAGAAAGCCATGACCGACCCGTCCGGGGACAAAGACCGCCCGGCCGCCGATCCGACCGTGTCGTACGACCCGCCGCCGACCGCGGATCCCGCGCCGTACACGCCGGAGAACTACGACCCGCCCGCCACGGCCGAGCCGGACACCACGGTCGCGGACACGACAGCCGCCGACACCGCGAGCGCGGACACCACGGTCGCGGAGACCCCGGCCGCGCCGGGGCAGCTGCCGCCGGGTGCGTTCGAGACCCCCGCGGCGCACATCCCGGGCACGCCGTTCGCGACGCCGGGTGAGCCGGTTCACCCGGCGTCGGCCTACCTGCAGCAGCCCGGCTACCAGCAGGCGTACCCGTACGGCCGCCCGTACACGGCGCCGTACGCGTCACCGCCGAAGCAGGACAACTCCCTCGCCATCGGCGCGCTGGTCTGCTCGATCCTCGGCTTCTGCTCCGGCATCACCGCGGTCGCCGGGCTGATCATGGGTCACATCGCGCTGAGCAAGACCAACCGCGGCGAGGCGGGCGGCCGCGGGATGGCCACGGCCGCCGTGATCGTCGGCTACGTCGTCGTTGCGCTGTGGGTCGGGTTCTTCACCACGCTGATCATCCTGGGCGCGAACGGCTACCTCGACAACTAGTCCGCCGTCGGCAGCACGGCGTCGCCGGGGCTGCGCGGCGACGGCGTCGCGTGGCCGTTCACCTCCGGATTCGCCTCCTTGACCTCCGGCGCGGCCTCGGCTACGGGCTTCGGCGTCTGCGCGTCGAGGAACCGCAGCAGCTCCACCGGGAACGGCAGGACGAGCGTCGAGTTCTTCTCCGACGACACCTGCACGACGGTTTCGAGCAGCCGCAGCTGCAGCGCCGACGGGGTGTCGGCCATCGTCGCCGCGGCTTGCGCGAGCTTGTGCGACGCCTGCAGCTCACCGTCGGCGGAGATGACGCGCGCGCGCCGTTCCCGCTCCGCCTCGGCCTGCCGCGACATCGAGCGCTTCATCGCCTCCGGCAGTGCGACGTCCTTGATCTCGACGCGGTCGATGTGGATGCCCCAGTCCAGCGCCGGGCTGTCGATCATCAGCTCCAGGCCCTCGTTGAGGCGCTCGCGGTTGGAGAGCAGGTCGTCAAGGTCGCTCTTGCCGATGATCGAACGCAGCGACGTCTGCGCGACCTGGCCGACCGCCGACCGGTAGTCCTGCACGTTGACCGCCGCGACGACCGGGTCGATCACCTTGAAGTAGACGACCGCGTCCACCCGGACCGTGACGTTGTCCCTGGTGATGCCGTCCTGAGCGGGCACCGGCATGGTCACGATCTGCATGTTGACCTTCTGGAGCCGGTCCGCGAACGGCACCAGCACCATCAGGCCGGGTTCCGCGACCCGCGGCCGCACCCGGCCGAACCGGTAGACCAGACCGCGTTCGTACTGCTTCACGACGCGCACGCTGGACGCGAGCCAGGCACCACCCGCGACGACGACGGCGCTGAGAATCTCCACCACCATGGCTGCTCCCGGGGCTCGATTTCCCCTGAAATCCCAGCGTACGCCCGTGCGGACCAGCGCGAAAAGCGCTGGACGCGGCTGCCAGGCTGGGGTGGTGCACGATCTTGCCGTCCCGCCGCTGTTCGCCGCGCGGGCCCCGCGGGTCCTCGGCCCGGAAGCCGTCCCGTGGCTCGCGGCGCTGCCGGAACTGGCCGCCGCCTACGCGCGGAAGTGGGGACTGACGTTCGAGGGCGCGGCGATGCACGGCTACGTCGGCGTCGTGCAGCCCGCGCGCCGGGCCGACGGCACCCCGGTGGTGCTGAAACTGGGCTGGCGGGACGAAGAGTCCGCCGACGAGCCGCTCGCACTGTCCACATGGAACGGTCGAGGTGCGGTGCTGCTGCTGGAGTCCGCGCCCGAGGACGGCGTCCTGCTCCTGGAGCGGCTGGACGCGAGCCGCACCCTCGACGACCTCCCGCTGCGGTCCGCCGTGCCGCTCATCGGCGAGCTGGCGCGGCGCCTGGCCGTCCCCGCACCGCCGTCGCTGGCGCGGCACCTGCGTGTCGAAGCCGAGGAGCTGGTCGAGGAGCTGCCCCGGCGGTGGGCGGAGCTGGGCGAGCCGTTCGAGCGGCGGCTGGTCGACGACGCCGTCGCGATCTGCCGCGAAGCTCGGGCCGTCGGCGGATGAGCTGCTGGTGAACGAGGACCTGCACTTCGAGAACGTCCTGGCCGGCACGCGCGAGCCGTGGCTGGTCATCGACCCCAAGCCCCTTTCCGGCGACCTCGAGTGGGGCGTCATCCCGTTGTTCTGGAACCGCTTCACCGAGTCCACACTGGACGAACGGTTTCGGATGATCGTCGCCTCGCAGGAGCTGGACGCCGCCCGCGCCCGCGGCTGGACGCTCGTGCGGGCCGTGCAGAACTGGCTCTGGATGATCGAAGAACACCTCGAACCCGGCGAAGAAAGCGACGACCCGGCCTTCGTCACAGTGGCGGAAATCGCTCCGTGGGCGGCCAGCCGATAGTGTCAGCGGCATGGCCGCGGTCAACAGGGTTTTCGCAGCTCAGCTGTCCGGGTTGCCGGTGTTCGGCCCGGACGGCGAGTCCATCGGCCGGGTCCGTGACCTGGTCGCCGGGCTGCGCCTGGACGCGCAGCCACCGCGGATCCTCGGCCTGGTCGTCGAGCTGACGACCCGGCGGCGGGTGTTCGTGCCGATGCTGCGGGTCACCTCGATCGAGCCCACCGCCGTCACGCTCGCCACCGGTTCGGTCAACATGCGCCAGTTCAACCAGCGCCCCAACGAGGTCCTGGTGCTCGGCCAGCTGCTCGACGCGCACGCGACGCTCGCCGGGTCCGGCACGCGGATCACCGTCGTCGACGCCGGGATGGAGCCGACCCGCACCCGCGACTGGGTGCTGGCCAAGCTCGCCATCCGCGAGCGGCGGCTCGGGCTGGGCCGCCGTCGCGCGACGATGCAGGTGCTGCCCTGGTCGGACGTCGCCGGGCTGGGCCTGGCCGACCTCGGCGCCCAGCCGCAGGGCGCGGGCCAGCTGCTCATGCTGTTCGACACGATGCGCCCGGCCGACATCGCCGCGACGGTCCGCGACCTGCCGCTCAAGCGGCGCCACGAGGTCGCCGACGCGATGGACGACGAGCGCCTCGCCGACGTCATCGAAGAGCTCCCGGACGACGACCAGAAGGAGCTGCTGGCCTACCTGGCCGAGGAGCGCGCGGCCGACGTCCTCGAGGCGATGAACCCCGACGACGCCGCCGACCTGCTGGCCGAGCTGGCCCCGGCCGAGCAGAGCCGCCTGCTGGAGCTGATGGAGCCCGAGGAGTCGGCGCCGGTCCGGCGGCTGCTGGAGTACTCGTCGGACACCGCGGGCGGCCTGATGACGCCGGAGCCGGTGGTGCTGACCCCGGACACGACGATCGCCGAGGCGCTGGCCCACATCCGCAACGCCGAGCTGCCGCCGGCGTTGGCCAGCATGGTGTTCGTGTGCCGCCCGCCGACGGCGACGCCGACCGGGCGCTACGTCGGCGTGGTGCACTTCCAGCGGCTGCTGCGCGAGCCGCCCGCGGAGCTGGTCGCCAGCGCCGTCGACACCGGGCTGCCGCCGCTGCAGCCGGGCGCGTCGCTGGCCGAGGTGACGCGCTACTTCGCGGCGTACAACCTGACCTGCGGGCCGGTCGTCGACACCGACGACCACCTGATCGGCGCGGTGACCGTCGACGACGTCCTCGACCACCTGCTGCCGGAGGACTGGCGCGAAACCGGGCTGCACGACACCTTGGAGGAAGACCGTGCCTGAGCTGACTTCGGGACGGCGGCTCGACCAGCCCCGCAGCCAAGCCCGGTTCAAGCTGAACATCGACCCGGACACCTTCGGGCGGTTGTCCGAGCGGCTGGCGCGGTTCCTCGGCACCGGGAAGTACCTGTTCTGGCAGACGCTGATCGTCATCGTGTGGATCGTGCTGAACATCACGGCGGTGTCGCTGCAGTGGGACCCGTATCCGTTCATCCTGCTCAACCTGGCTTTTTCGACCCAGGCGGCGTACGCGGCGCCGTTGATCCTGCTGGCGCAGAACCGCCAGGACGACCGCGACCGCGTCTCCCTGGAGGAGGACCGCAACCGGGCGGCCCAGACGAAAGCGGACACGGAATACCTGGCCAGGGAGCTGGCGGCGCTGCGGCTGGCGATCGGTGAGGTGGCGACGCGCGACTACCTGCGCAGCGAGCTGGACCGGCTGCGCGAGGACCTGGACGTCAAGCCCAGGAAGCCGCGCACTCCTACCGGCTCGTAACATGGACGGGGTGACCAGCACTCAGCAGCTCCCCAGCGTCGAGGACGTCCGCAGCGCGCTGAAGAGCGTGCAAGATCCCGAGATCCGGAAACCCATCACGGACCTGGGGATGGTCAAGGACGTCGCCGTCGCCGACGACGGCGTCGTCACGGTCGGCATCTACCTGACGGTGGCGGGCTGTCCCCTGAAGGCGACGCTGACCAATGACACCCGCGAGGCGGTTTCGAAGCTGCCCGGCGTCGTGGACGTGCGCGTCGAGCTGGACGTGATGAGCGACGAGCAGCGCTCGGAGCTGCGGAAGTCCCTGCGCGGGGACGCCGCGGAGCCGGTGATCCCGTTCGCGCAGCCGGGCTCGATGACGCGGGTGTACTGCGTGGCGTCGGGCAAGGGTGGCGTGGGCAAGTCGTCGGTGACGGTCAACCTGGCGGCGGCGATGGCCGCGCGCGGGCTGTCGGTCGGCGTGGTGGACGCGGACATCTACGGCCACTCGATCCCCCGCATGCTGGGCGCGCGCGAGAAGCCGACCAAGGTCGACACGATGATCATGCCGCCGCAGTCCCACGGCGTGAAGGTGATCTCGATCGGCATGTTCACCCCGGGCAACACGCCGGTGGTGTGGCGCGGGCCGATGCTGCACCGGGCGTTGCAGCAGTTCCTGGCGGACGTGTTCTGGGGCGACCTGGACATCCTGCTGCTGGACCTCCCGCCGGGCACGGGCGACATCGCCATTTCGGTGGCCCAGCTGATCCCGAACGCGGAGATCCTGGTGGTGACGACCCCGCAGCAGGCGGCGGCCGAGGTGGCCGAGCGCGCCGGCGCGATCGCGCTGCAGACGCGTCAGCGCGTGGCGGGGGTAATCGAGAACATGTCGTGGCTGGAGCAGGCCGACGGATCCCGCCTGGAGCTGTTCGGCTCCGGCGGCGGCCAGACGGTGGCGGACTCGCTGACCAAGTCGATCGGGTCCGAGGTGCCGCTGCTGGGTCAGGTGCCGATGGACCCGCGGATGGTTTCCCAGGGCGACGCCGGCGAGCCGCTGGTGCTGACCGAGCCGGAGGCCCCGGCGTCGCTGGTGCTGAAGGAAGCGGCGAAGAAGCTGACGGTGAAGGCCCGCGGCCTGGCGGGGATGATGCTGAACGTGACCCCGGCGGGCCGTTAGTCCCCAGCGCCCCAGGCGGCCCGCAAAAGTCTTGAATGAGTCATTCAGGACCTCCGACGCCCTGAATGACTCATTCAAGACACCCGGCGGGCCGCCAGTGCCAAGCGCCCCAATGTGGCCTTCGGTGCGTCAGACGCAACCAAGGCGGCCTTCGGTGCGTCAGACGCAACCAAGGCCGCCTTGGGGCGCTTGAGAACTGGGGCTACGTGGCGTCCGGGTCGATCGGCGGGCGCTCGCCCGGCTTCAGGGGCTCCGGCGCGGACTGCGTCTGGCCCACCGTGTAGCCGTTCGAGCCGTTCGTCCCGTTGGTCGGTGTGCTGCTGCCGTTCGTGATGCCCTTGAGCCCCAGTGGGTCCGCGTCGCCGTCGAACAGGTGCTGCGTCACCACTCGCTTCGGGTCGAAATTGCGCAGACCTCGCAAGTCCTCCAGCGGCTTGCGCAGCTGGTCGAACTCCGGGCCCATCTCCTCACGGAGCTGCTCGCGCGCGCCCGTCGCGAAGTCGCGGACCTTCTTCACGCTCTTCGCGAGCCACGACGCCGCCTCGGGCAGCCGTTCCGGGCCGAGGATGAAGAGACCGGCGATGATGAGGACGAGGATTTCGCCCCATCCGACGCTGTCGAACACCAGTCAACCTCCGAAGAAGAACCTACCCGCCCAGGGTACCCGCCCGCGGCCGCGCTCCGGCAGGCCGAACGCGGGAACTCAGTCGGAAGCCAGGGTTACGTCCACGACGAAGCTCGCGCCGTCGCGGGCCAGGGACACCGGGACCACTTCGCCGACGTCGTGCGCGCGGACCGCCACCGTCAGCTCCGCGGAGTCGCGGACCAGGCGGTTGCCGATCTTCGTGATGACGTCGCCCTCCTTGATGCCCGCGTTCGCCGCCGGGCCGCCGGGCGCCACGTTCTTCACCTGCGCGCCCATCGTCGAGGAACCCGCCACCGTCGAGGACGCGTTGATGCCGATGTCCGCGTGCTGGACCTTGCCGTCCTTGATCAGCGCTTTCGCGATCTTGATCGCGTAGTCGCTGGGGATGGCGAAGCCGATGCCGATGCTGCCGCCGTCCGCGCTGGACGAGCGGATCGACGAGTTGATCCCGACCAGCGCGCCGGTCGCGTCGACGAGCGCGCCGCCCGAGTTGCCGTGGTTGATCGCCGCGTCGGTCTGGATGGCCTCGTACGTCACGGGCGCCGCCCCGTTGTCGCCGCCCGCGGTGATCGGGCGGTTCAACGCGCTGACGATCCCCGCCGTCACCGAGTTCTGCAGCGCCAGCGGCGAGCCGATCGCCATCACCGTGTCGCCGACCTGCAGATCCGCGGACTTGCCGATCTGCAGCACCGTCGGGTTGGTGACGTTCACCTTCACCACGGCCAGGTCGGTCTTCTGGTCCGCGCCGACGAGCTTGGCCTCGGTGCGGGTGCCGTCGACGAAGATCGCCGTCACCTTGACGCCCGGGTCGGCCGCCGCGGAGGCGATGACGTGCTCGTTGGTGAGGATGTAGCCCTGCGGGTCGATCATCACGCCGGAGCCCTGCTCGCCGGATTCGGCGCCGGGCTTGAACACCTCGAGCGAGACGACGGCCGGTGCGACGCGCTTGGCGATGTCGGCGACGGAGCCGGCGGGCCGCTCCTTGGCCGCTTCGGCCTCGGAGATCGTGGCGGAGCCGGTGAGCTCGGTGCCGGTGTCGGCGACCCACCAGCCGACCAGGCCGCCGGCCGCCCCGACGAGCAGCGCGACGACGCCGAGCAGCGCCAGCGCCTTCGGCTGCACGCGGCGTCCGAACAGCACCTCGGGCAGGCTGAGCAGCGCGCCGGGCGGCCGTTTCGCGGGCTTTTCCTCGTCTTCGGCGGGCACCGCGGGCCCGGCGAGCACCGCACCGGCACCCGGATCGCGCCACGGGTCGGCGGTGCTGTTCCACAGCGGCGGGTCGGCTTCCGGCGGTTCACCGGTGGCTTCGCGAGGCCGTTCGAGCAGCACGCCTTCGGCCCCCGGCGGCCGCCGGAAGGCTTCGGCGAGCGACTCGGGCGCGGGCGGGGCGAGGCTGACGCCGTTGGTCCGCTGCGGGGTGTAGAGCTGGTCGAACGCCCCGTCGACGCCCTGCGGCCGCCCGAACACGGCGGCCTGCGCCGGATCGACGGCGGGCCGCGCGAGCGGCCGCGGACCCAGCCGGTCGGCTTCGCGCGCGCCGGGCTGCTCGGGATTCACGTTCGGCTCGGTCATCCATTCCCCGGTGCAGAAGATCAGGTGGCTGGGCGTGACGATACCCAAGCCCGGTGCTTCGAGTCTGCCGGTCACCCGGTGAAATGGCTGTTTCTTGCCAGGCCGGAACTTCGCACGGGACAGCAATCCGGACGTCGAAACGGAAGGCCGCCACGACTCGTGACGGCCTTCCTGGAACGAAGACTCAGCGGATGCCGACCGGCGCCGGGGTGCTCACCGGTGTCGACGTCGGCGCGGGGGCCGGTCGTTGCTGCTGCGGGACCGCCATCTGGGCGGGCAGCAGGTTCGCCTGCTGCGGTGCGCCGCCGCCCGTCTCCGGGTTGGCGTCACCGCTGTCCGCGGACGTCCCGACCAACGCCAGCGCGCTCAGCACCAGGCCGGACACGACGACGCCCGCGCCTTGCGCGGCGCGGCGCTTGAACCGGCCGCCGCCGAGGACGTTCGCCGACTGGCCGAGCGGGGCCGACGAGCCCAGCGGGGACACGCCGCCCAGGACGCCCGTGTCGCGCAGCCCGGCCACGCGGTCGGGGCGCTGGATCGCGACCAGCTGGCCGTCGGCCGTGATCGCCAGGTTGTCCGGGGCGCTCGGCAGCTCGGTGTGCTGCGGGATCGACTGCAGGCTCGCCAGGAACCCGGCCGACATCGACGGGGCGCCCGCACGGCGGATCGCCTCGACGGTCTGCCGCTGGGCGCGCACCTCGGCGGCGCACGCCTGGCAGCGCGTGATGTGCGACGCCGCGCGGTCACGGGCGCCGTGGGAAAGCTCGCCGTCCACGAAGGCCACCACGACCTCCGGCAGCAAGTGCGACTCGGGGAGTCCCCAGCCTCGCGGTGCGGTCATACCGACACCTTCGCAGACTCCGGTGCGTGAGCGCGCCGGCGCTCGAGCGAAGCGCGCAGTGCCTGGCGCCCGCGGTGGATCCGGCTGCGGACGGTGCCGAGCTTGACACCGAGCGTCGCGCCGATCTCCTCGTACGAAAGTCCTTCGACGTCGCACAGCACCACGGCGGCGCGGAACTCCGGGGGCAGCTCGTCGAGCGCCGCCTGCAGGTCCGGGTCCAGGTGCGTGTCCGAGTAGACCTGCTCGGGGCTCGGGTCGTCGCCCACGATGCGGTCGGTGTCGTCCGGCAGGCCTTCCATCCGCACGCGCGAGCGGCGGCGGGCCATGTCCAGGAACAAGTTGGTGGTGATCCGGTGCAGCCAGCCCTCGAAGGTGCCGGGCTTGTAGGACGCGAGCGAGCGGAAGACCCGGATGAAGGTCTCCTGCGTCAGGTCCTCGGCGTCGTGGGTGTTGCCGGTCAGGCGGTAGGCGAGCCGGTAGACCCGGTCGCCGTGTTCGCGGACGACCTCGTCCCAGGACGGCGGCGTCCAGGCCGCCTCGTCCAGGGACACGGGCTGAGCCGCGTCGACGTCGGTTTCGGCAACGGTCTGCATCGCGGGAGCAGGCACCTCCATCTGCGTTTCTCCTGTCTGCTCCACCCAACGCGGGTCGTCGGCACGGTGTTCCCGTGTTCGGGATCGAGTCTGTCCGGCTTCCTTATGGTTCTAGTGAGACTGGACTGAGAGCAGGCTGAGAACATCTCCCGCGGTGCTTACCAGGGAGCCTGCACGGATTTATCGACAACCAACGCTAACCTCCGTGCGTGAACACGCCCACCCCTGCGGCCGCACCGGCCGATTCCGGGTTCGTCGACGGGTACCTGCCCGACGACGAGGTGCTGTCCGCGGCCCGGGCGCGGGCCGCCGACCTGGGCTGCACCCCGCTGAGCGCGGGTGCGGGCGCGACCCTGCGGTTCCTGGCCGCGACGCTGTGCGCGAAGGCCGTGGTCGAGGTCGGGACGGGTGCCGGGGTCAGCGGGCTGAGCCTGCTGCGCGGGATGGCGCCGGACGGCGTGCTGACGTCGATCGACGTCGAGCCGGAGTACCAGCGTGCGGCGCGGGTGACGTTCCGCGAGGCCGGGTACGCGCCCGGCCGGACGCGGTTGATCATCGGGCGCGCGCTCGACGTGCTCCAGCGGCTCACGCCGGGCGGCTACGACCTGGTGTTCGTCGACTCCGCGCACATCGAGTACCCCGGGTGCTACGAGCTGGGCGTGTCCCTGCTGCGGCGGGGCGGGATCATCGCCTTCCACAACGTCCTGGCGGGCGGGCGCGTGATCGACCCGGCTCACCGGGATCCGGAGACGCTGGCGCTGCGCGAGGTGGCGCGGGCCTTCCGCGAGGACGACCGGATCGTCCCGGCGCTGCTGCCGGTGGGCGGCGGGCTGCTGGTCGGCGCCGCGATCTGAGCCCGGGCGCGCTGAAGGGGACGTTCGTCTCATCTGCGGCGCTGAAGGGTCCTTTCCTCGCATGTGACGCGAGGAAAGGACCCTTCAGGACCGCGCTCGAGACCCGGCCCCACGGGGACCCGCGCAGCCTCCGGACGCCCGGCCCGACCCCGCGTCCCCGCCCCGACGGCGGCTGCCGCCAGCACGAGCCACACCGCGACCAGCGCGATCAGCCACGGCCAGCCCTCGTGCCCGTAGACCCACGCGCCGGCCGCGCCGCCGACGCTGCTGCCCAGGTAGTACGTCGCGGTGTAGGTGCCGCCGACCTGGCCGCGCGCGTCCTCCGGGGCGTCCGCCGCGGCCCAGCCGTTCGCGACCGCGTGGGCCGCGAAGAACGCGCAGGTCAGGACCAAGAAACCGGCGATGACCAGCGGCAACGAGTTCGGCAGCGTCAGGGCGGCACCGGCGGCGGTCAGCAGCAGCGAGCCGATCAACGCCCGCCGACGTCCGACGCGCGCCACCAGCCGCCCGGCCGCGGCCGACGACACCGAACCCGTCGCGTACGCCAGGAAGACCAGTGACGCGATCGCCGGGGACAGGTTCAGCGGGTCGCCGGTCAGGCGGAACCCGGCGGCGTTGTAGAGCGCGACGAAGGAGCCCATCGCCAGCAGCGCGACGGCGTACTGGGCCAGCAGCACCGGACGGCTCACCGCGGTGAGCAGCCCGCGGGCGACCGCGCGCAGCTGGGCGTCCCCGCGAGGCCGCGAGCCCGGCGGCAGCGTCACGACGGTGATGGCCGAGCACACCGCACCGACCCCGGCGACGACGAACAGGGCACCCCGCCAGCCGAGCTGGCCGGCGGTGAACCCGCTGGCCAGCCGCCCGAGCATGCCGCCGACGGTGTTGCCCGCGATCATCGCCCCGACCGCGGCCGCGACTCCCGCCCGGCCCAGTCGCTCGGCCAGATACGCGGCCGCCACCCCGGGGAACCCCGCGATCGCGACCCCCTGCAGGGCACGCAACACCAGCAACGCGGGATACGTCGGCATCAGCGGCAGGAGCAGGCCGAAGACGACCGACGCGATCACCGACGTGAGGATCACCGGACGACGGCCGATCACCTCGGACAGGGCGGCGATCGGCAGGACGGCGATGGCGAGCGCACCGGTCGCGACGCTCACGGCGAGCGCCGCGCCGCCCGGATCCAGGTGGTACTGCGCGGCGAGCTGCGGCAGCACCGGCTGCGGAGCGTAGAGCAGGGCGAACGAGGAGATCCCGGCGGCGGCGACCGCGGCTTTGACGCGGCGGGTGGAGGTCACCGTTCGAAAGTAAGCAGGCCTAACCAATACGTCTAATGCGTTCATATGCGACGATCGATGTGATGAAGTATGACTCGCTGTCCGCGCAGGTGGCATCGCACCTCCCCCTGCTCGCCGCCCTGCGGGAGACGAGGAACGTCACACGCACGGCGGAGCTGCTGGGCGTCCCGCAGCCGACGGTCAGCCGACGGCTGGCGGCGCTGGCCGACGCGCTGGGAGCACCGCTGACAGTGCCCGACGGCCGCGGCATCCGGCTCACCCGCGCGGCGGAGCTGCTGGCCGAGGCGGCCGAGCGGGGCCTGGCGGCCGTCGAAACCGGCGTCCGGCTGGCCCGCGAAGAGGTCGCACCGGAGTCGGGGCACGTCGTGCTCGGGTTCCTGCACCTGCTCGGGAGGTCGCTGGTGCCGTCGTTGCTGGCCGGGCACCGGGCGCGGCACCCGGGCGTGCGGTTCACGCTGGTCCAGGGCTCGCGGCAGGAGATGATCGACCGGCTCGTCGGCGGCGAGCTGGACCTCGCGTTGCTGGCGCCGCTGCCCGCGGTGTCGTCGCTGGAGTCGGCGGGCCTGGTCCAGGAGGAGATCCTGCTGTCGGTCCCGGCGGGCCACCACCTCGCGGGCCGGGAGTCGGTGCGCGTGGCGGAGCTGGCCGAGGAGGAGTTCGTGCTGCTGGAGCAGGGTTACGGCGTCCGGACACTCACGGACGAGCTGTGCGCGGCGGCGGGCTTCACACCGCGGATCGCGTTCGAGGGCCAGGAGTCGGACACGGTGCGCGGCCTCGTGGCGGCCGGGCTGGGCGTCGCCCTGCTGCCGCGGTTCGGGCCGGGGACGCCCGCGGGGGTCGCCGAAGTGCCGCTGTCGCCGACGCCGTACCGGACCATCGGGCTCGCTTGGCGCGCGGACGAGCCGATGACGCCCGCGGTCACCGGCTTCCGCGCGCACGTCCTGGCGACGCGCTCCTAGCCGCGCTCGTCGTACGCCGCCCGGGCCGCGTCGATCTGCGGCATGTGCCGGACGCTCCACTCCAGCAACGGCGCCGCCGCCTCGCGCAGCGTGCGGCCCATCGGGGTCAGCTCGTAGCTCACATGCGGGGGCATCACCGCGTGGACCGTGCGCGTCAAGAGGCCGTCGCGTTCCAAGTCGCGCAGGGTCACCGTGAGCATGCGCTGGCTGATCCCGTCGACCGCTCGCTTGAGCTCGGTGAAGCGCAGCGGCCCGTCCTTGAGCATGCGGACCACCAGCAGCGCCCACTTGTCCCCGACGATGTCGAGCACCGCTCGGGTCCGGCACACGTCCTGCACGGTCACCTCCAGAGAACCGGGGCACCAGAAAGTGCCTTATTGCCTGGTCCGGGTCAAGTCGATCACGATGGTTACCGAATGGTACCGAGGCACTGATAGGAACCGGAGTGGGTATGTCGACGTTTCTGCTGGTACACGGCGCTTGGCACAGCGGGCGGTGCTGGGACCGGGTGGTCCCGTTGCTCGAATCGGCGGGGCACCGGGTGTTCGCGCCGTCCCTGACCGGCTACGGCGAGAAGGCGCACCTGCTGAGCCCCGACGTCGGGCTCGACACGCACGTCGACGACGTCGCGCGCCTGGCCGAGACGCTCGACGACGTCGTGCTCGTCGGCCACAGCTACGCGGGGCTGGTCATCTCGTCGGTGGCCAACCGGCTCCCGGACCGGATCGCGCACCTCGTCTACCTCGACGCGATGGTCCCCGAAGACGGCGAAACCGCGGTGGACGTCCTGCCCTTCACCAAGCAGCTCATCGACGACGCCGTCGACGGCTGGCGAGTCCCGCCGCTGCCGGAACTGCCGCCGCCGCTCGGCCTGTTCGGCGTCACCGATCCCGAGGACGTCGCCTGGCTGCGGTCGATGCTTTCGGACCAGCCCGTGAACTGCCTCCGGCAGCCCGTGCACCTGGACAACCCGGCAGTGCGCGCGATCCCGCAGACGCACATCCACTGCGTCGCCGGGCGGCCGGAAGGCATCACGCGTCGGCCCGTTCCGGCGACCGCGCGCCTGCGCGAGCTGCCGACCGGCCACGACTGCATGATCACCATGCCCGCCGAACTGGCCGGACTGCTCGTCGAGGCGGCTCAGGCCAGTGAGGCCGCCAGCTCCACCAGCGTCCGGGCCGCGAACCCCGTCGCGCCCGGGACGACGTCGTCGTAGTTCTTCTCCGACCGCGCCGGGCCCGCGATGTCCAGGTGCGCCCACGGCAGCCCCGCCGTGAACTCGCGCAAGAACAGCGCCGCCGTGATGCCGCCCGGCCCCGCCGGCGTCTGGCGGACGTCACCGAACTCGCCGCGCACGTTCTCCGCGTAGTCCTCCACCAGCGGCATCCGCCACCACGCCTCGCCCACGCGGGCACCCGCTTCGGCGACCAGAGCCGCCAGGGCGTCGTCCGAAGCGAACAGCCCGCCCGTGCGCAGGCCGAGGGACACCTTCATCGCGCCGGTCAGCGTCGCCGCGTCGACGACGTAGTCCGGGCTGAACCGCTTGATCCCGTACACCAGCGCGTCGGCCATCACCATGCGGCCTTCCGCGTCGGTGTTCGCGACCTCGGTCGTCTTGCCGCCGTAGTGGCGGACGATGTCGCCGGGCCGGTACGCCGAGCCCGACACGTGGTTCTCCGCCGCCGGGACCAGGGCCGTCACGCGGATCGGCAGCCCCAGCGCCGCGATCGCGCGGACCGCCGCGATCACCGCCGCGCCGCCCGCCATGTCCGTGCGCATCAGGTGCATGCCGTCGGCCGGCTTGATCGACAGGCCGCCCGTGTCGAACGTGATGCCCTTGCCGACCAGCAGCAGGTGCCGGGAAGCCCCCGACGGCCGGTAGGCCAGCTCGATCAGCCGCGGCGGCCGGTCGGAGCCGCCGCCGACCGCCAGCACGCCGCCGAACCCCTGCGTGGTGAGCCACTTCTCGTCCCGCACCGTCACCTCGACGCGCGGGCCGGCCACGCGGGCCGCGGTGTCCGCGAGCCAGGCCGGGGTCTTCACGTTGGACGGCGTGTTCGCGAGGTCGCGGGTCAGCGCCGTCGCCGCGGCCAGCGCCGTGGCGCGCTCGACCAGCGCGGGCACCGCCGGGTCCGCCGACACCAGCCGCACGGTCCGCACCGACGGCTTCGGGTCGTCGCCGGAGACCTGGTACCGGTAGCCGCCGAGCAGCAGGCCCAGCGTCAGGTCGGTGACGTGCTCGCCGGACGCTTCCTCGGGCAGCTCCAGCTGCACCGCGCGGAACGCCTTGCCGCCGTTGTCGACGTCTTCGGCCAGCGACGCGTTGATCGCGCGGGCCAGCGCCGCGCCCGTCTTGCGGTAGCCCTTCGGCTCGCCCTCGCCGAGGCCGGCGACCCAGCGGGGGCCGTCACCGGGCACCGTCTGGACGTCGCCCGCCTTGCCCGTGATCCGGACGCCCTCGATCTCCAGCGGCTCGACGTCATCGTTGTCGGGAGCGGCCACGAGCCGAGCCGTCGGGACGCCGCGACGCAGGGAGTCCGCGACCTCGATGTCGAGCAGGTTCGTCGGAACGGGGGGTAGCGGATTACGCACAGTGAGCAACCTTCGGGCGCAGAGGAACCGCGACCCCGGCCTCCGAAGGGAGACCGGGGTGCGACGGAAGGACGGTTCGGGAGGGCTGGGTCAGCCGGTGACCTCCGCCAGTGCGGCGCCGAGGTCCTTCGCTTCCTCCGCGGAGAGTTCGACGACGAGTCGCCCACCGCCCTCGAGCGGTACGCGCATCACGAGGCCCCGCCCCTCCTTAGTCACTTCGAGGGGACCATCTCCGGTCCGGGGCTTCATGGCCGCCATAGCGTGCTCCCTCCGTCTCAACCGGCGCGCCCGGGTCGCGCTCGCGTGAAAGCCAGCCGGGTCTGGTGTCCATTGTCCCTCATCAGCGGCCGGGCGCATCAGCGGACCGATCTTTTGCCGTCGTATCGGTGCTGGTATGCGGCTCGCACGGAATGAAAGACTGTCGGACGACCGATGTTTCCGCGCAAGGAGAAGACGTGACCACATCCGACGTCCTGGTGACCGCCGACGCCGACGGGGTGCGCACCCTCACCCTCAACCGGCCGCAGGCGTACAACTCGCTGACCGTCGAGCTCAAGGAAGCACTGCTCGCGGGCCTGCGCGGGGCGGCGGAGGACGAAGCCGTCCGCGCGGTCGTGCTGACCGGTTCGGGCAAGGCGTTCTGCGCCGGCCAGGACCTGAAGGAGCACGTGGGGCTGCTGCAGGCGGGTGACCCCGCTCCGCTACAGACGGTGAAGGAGCACTACAACCCGATCGTCAAGGCGATCGTGGAGATGCCGAAGCCGGTGATCGCCGCGATCAACGGCACCGCCGCCGGTGCCGGGGCCGCCTTCGCCTACGCCAGCGACCTGCGGATCGCGGCCGAGTCGTCGTCGTTCCTGATGGCCTTCGCCAACGTCGGGCTCGGCCCGGACTCGGGCGCGTCGTGGACGCTGCAGCGGCTGGTCGGCTACGGCCGGGCCGCGGAGCTGATGCTGCTGGCCCGCAACGTCGACGCCGCCGAGGCACTTCGGCTCGGCCTGGTCGGCGAGGTCGTGCCGGACGAGGAGCTGCCCGCGCGCGCCCAGAAGGTCGCGGCGAAGCTCGCGGCCGGGCCGACGGTGGCCTACGCGAAGATCAAGAGCGTGCTGAACCTGGCCGCCCAGTCGACGTTCGACGAGGCCCTCGAGGCCGAGGACGCCGCCCAGACCGCGCTCGGCGCGACCGCCGACCACACCGAAGCGGTGGAGGCGTTCGTCAGCAAGCGCAAGCCGGACTTCCAGGGCAAGTGAGCTGAAGGGGACTTTCCTGGCATCTGATGCGAGGAAAGTCCCCTTCAGCGCGTCACATGCACTGAACGTCCCCTTCAGCCCGCGCGGAAGCAGCCCTCGACGTGGTCGTCGACCATGCCCGTCGCCTGCATCAGGGCGTAGCACGTCGTCGGGCCCAGGAAGACGAAGCCGCGCTTCTTCAGCTCCTTCGCCATCGCCTTCGACTCGTCCGTGATGGCCGGGACGTCGGCCATCGTCGCGGGCCGCTTGTGCGATGAAGGCGCGAACGACCACAAGAGGTCGTCCAAGGGCGTGTCCAGGGAAGCGATCGCCTGCGCGTTCTTGATCGCGGCGAGGATCTTCGCCCGGTTCCGGACGATCGACGCGTCCTGCATCAGCCGCTCGACGTCCGCGTCGCCGAACTTCGCCACCTTCGCCGGCTTGAACCGCTTGAACGCCTTCCGGAAGCCTTCGCGCTTGCGCAGGATCGTGATCCACGACAGGCCCGACTGGAACGACTCGAGGCACAGCCGCTCGTACAGCTCGTCCTGCCCGTGGAGCGGCACGCCCCACTCCTCGTCGTGGTAGGCCACGTAGTCCGGGGTCGAATTGCCCCAGCTGCACCGCGCGACGCCGTCGGCGCCGAGAAGCTCACTCATCCCCACCCACCGAATAGTTCTCCGCGAACCGCGCGAACCGCCGCAGCGACTGGCGCACCCCCAGCGCGAACGCCGGCCGCACCACCGGCCAGCTGAGCCGCCCCAGCGGCCCGAACGGCAGCCGCAGGTGCTCGGCCCAGACGAACGTCGAGCGCGTCGCGCCCTTCGGGACCACCTGGAACACGCCGGTGCCCTGCACGAAGCTGCCGAGGTGGCGGACCGCGCACCGCACCGGCGGCTCCCAGCTGGTGATCTCCATGGTGTCGGTGAAGCCGATCCCGGCCACCCCGGTGAACGCCGACAGCCGCGAGCCGACGCTGCGGCCGTTGCCCTCGACGACCTCGACCTCGGTGCCGAGCATCCACTCGCCCTGGCGGGCCCAGTCGGTCAGCGCGAGCCAGACCGTGCCGGCCGGGGCGCGGACGTCGACCGAGAGCACCAGGTCCGTCACTGAGCGCCTTCCGGCGAGCTCTCCCGCTCGCGTTCGCGCTGCTCCAGCTCGGCGACGCGGGCGCGCAGCTCGTCGAGCTCGACGCCGAGGCGCCGCATCACCCAGTCCACTTCGGACATCTTGTAGCCGCGCAGCACCAGCTGGAAGCGGACCTCGTTCAGGTCCTCGCCGGTGATGTCCTCGGCGGGCAGCCGCGTGGGCGAGCTGCCCGGCGGCAGCGGGGCGAAGCTCCTCACCCCGGCCGAACACGACCGCGGCGAGCAGGAACACCACGGCGGCCACCAGCAGCATGACTACGAGGTAGATCAGCGCGGTCGTCACGCGACGATCGTGGCATACCCACCCCAGGATCGTCGCGCGAGCACGACGAGCCGGACCGAAAGCAGCACCCAGGCGACCATCAGCAGGGCGCACGGGACGCTCAGGAACAGCCTCGAGGCGTCGACGACGCCGGTCGCGCCGATCAGCAGCCCGACGGAGGCGAGGTTGACGCCGACGGCGACGGCGATGAGCACGCCGCAGAACCGGGCGAGCCGGACGCCGTCGAGGCGGCGGCTGAGCCAGCGGGTGCCGAGCAGGGCGAGCAGCCCGATCACGGGCACGATGAACACGGCGCCGTGGGAGGCGTGCGCGACGACCTTGTACCAGTCGGGAGTCGGCGTCGAGAGCTTCGTCCACTCGCCGAAGGTGAGGATCCGCGCATAATCCCACGACACCTGCATCAACGGGACGCCGATGACGAGCTTCCACAGCGTGCGGACGCCGCTGAGCATGCCGAGCTCGGCCTGGTAGTCGCGGGCGACGACGGCCGCCGGCCCGAAGTCGGCGACGGCGCGGCGTTCGGCGTCCTCGTCGGTCCAGCCGCCGGCCCGGTAGGCGTCGGCGGCGTCGTGCAGGCCGTCGCGGGCCTCTTCGAGGAGGTCGGCCTTGAACCGGCCGCAGCCGTGCAGCCGCCGGTCGAGCTTCCTGGATGTATCCGTCGATCACGCGCGCCCCTCCAGCACTCCCCCGATGACCGTAGTGAACTCCCGCCACTCGGCGCGTTCGGCCGCGAGCGCCTGCTGGCCGGAGCGGGTGAGCCGGTAGGTACGCCGTTTGCGGCCGGACACCACGTCCCACTCGCTGGCGAGCCAGCCGGCCCGCTCGAGCCGGCGCAGCGCCGGGTAGACGGTGCCGGTCGGCAGGTCGAGCGCGCCGTCGCTACGCAGCTGGAGCGCCTCGATGATCGCGTAGCCGTGGAGCTTGCGGCCGTCGAGCACGGCCAGCAGCAACGCGTCGAGGTGCCCGCGCAAGGTGTCCGCCTTCATAGGTACGCAGTCTACGCATCCCACCCCGGAGAGGCTATTGCCGCGGCACCACGAGGGCACCCGGGGATTTCCCGGAGATGACCCGGATCTCATGGATTTGGTGGCTACATGTAGCCAGCCTACGTATATAGTCGGGCGCCATGGACGCACTCCCGGTCGCGAGACTCCAGTTCGCGACGACGACATCGCTGCACTTCCTGTTCGTGCTGCTCACACTGGGGTTGGTCACGCTGGTGGCCGTGATGCAGACGCGCTGGGCGCTCGGCGGCAAGCCCGAGCTGCTGCGGATGACCCGCTTCTGGGGCCGCCTGTACGTGATCAATTACGCGCTGGGCATCGTGACCGGAATCGTGATGGAATTCCAGTTCGGGCTGACCTGGACCGGCCTTTCCACGTTCGCGGGCGACGTCTTCGGCGCGCCGCTGGCCATTGAGACGCTGGTCGCGTTCTTCCTCGAGTCGACCTTCCTCGGCCTGTGGATCTTCGGCTTCGGGCGGATGCCCGAGTGGCTGCACCTGACGCTGATCTGGCTGGTCACGCTGACCGCGTACGCGTCGGCGCTGTTCATCATGCTGGCCAACTCGTTCCTGCAGAACCCGGTCGGCAGCCGCATCGAGAACGGGACGCTGCACCTCGACGACTTCGGCGCGCTGTTCTCGAACCCGGCGCTGGTCGCTTCGCTCCCGCACGTGGTGAGCGCGGCCATCCTGACCGGCGGGTTCTTCGTCGTCGGCGTCAGCGCCTACCACTTCCTCAAGCGCACGCCCGAGGTCGAGTTCTTCCGCCGGTCGATGCGGCTCGGCGTGGTCGCCGCCCTCATCGGCTCGATCTTCGTGGTCAACCAGGGCTTCGCGCAGTTCGGCAAGCTCAAGGCGTACCAACCGGACAAGCTGCAGGAAACCGCGGTGGGCGCGCCGCTCGGGGCGATGATCACGCTCGGGTTCGTCATGTTCCTCTGCGCGATCCTCGGCACGCTGCTGCTGTTCCGGAACTGGGTCACGAAAGCGCGGTTCCTGCACTACCTGATGGTCGCGGCGATCCCGCTGCCGTTCGCGGCGGCGATCATGGGCTGGCTGGTGCGCGAGCTCGGCCGCCAGCCGTGGCTGGTCTGGGGGAAGCTGCGCACCGCCGACGCGATCGCGGACGTCCCGGCCGGCCAGATCCTGTTCTCCTTCATCGCTTTCTCGCTGCTGTTCGCCGCGCTCGCGGTGGCCGACTGGGTGCTCATGGCGCGGGTCGCCAAGCGCGGCCCGGAGCCGGTCGAAGAGCCGGCCGAGCGGCCCGTCCTGAGCGGA
Organism: Amycolatopsis nalaikhensis; assembly: GCF_030264295.1. GTDB lineage: Bacteria > Actinomycetota > Actinomycetes > Mycobacteriales > Pseudonocardiaceae > Amycolatopsis > Amycolatopsis nalaikhensis. The sequence continues at coordinate 1,540,966 of NZ_CP127173.1, forward strand.
GTCTGACCGTGGTGACCATCTGGTGGTGCGTGCTCGGCCTGCTGACCTGCGGGTACTTCGCGCTGGCCGGCTACGACTACGGCGTCGGCATGCTGCTGCCCGCGTTCGAGGCCGACGAGCGGAAGCGGCGGCAGACGCTCGGCGCGCTCGGGCCGTTCTTCCTGGCCAACGAGGTGTGGCTGGTGGCCGCGGTCGGGCTGTTGTTCGGCGCGTTCCCGCACCTGGAGGGCAAGGTGTTCGCCGGGGCGTACGTGCTGGTCGTGACGCTGCTGCTCGGGCTGGTGACGTTCACGGCGTCGATGCAGCTGCGCAGCCGCCGCCCGGACGCGCCCCGCGGCGCCTGGACGGCGGGCATCGTCGGCGGCGCGCTGGTGACGGCGTTGTCGTGGGGGCTGTTCCTCGGCAACCTGGTCGTCGGCCTGCCCCTGGACGCCGACGGTTCGCCGTCCGGGGACGTACTGGCGCTGTTCACGCCGTACGCCGTGTTGTGGGGGCTCGGGTTCGTCGCCCTGTTCTGCTTGCAGGGCGCGGTGTTCCTCGCGGTGCGGGCGCCGGCCGAGCTGACCGGCCGCGCGGTGCGGCTGGCACGGGCCTTCTCGGGGCCGGTCCTGGCATTCCTGGTGATCGCGACGGCGTGGGGGTTCTTCGCCCTCGACGGCGTGACGGCGCTCGGCGTGGGGGCGGTCGTGCTGGCGTTCGCCGCGTTCGCCGTCACCCACTTCGGCTTGGTGGCGCGCCGGTACCGGGTGTCGCTGGTCGGCGCGATGGTGCTCGCGGCGTGCCCGGCACTGCTCGTCGGCACGCTGCGGTTTCCGACCGTGCTGGTCTCGTCGGGCTACGCGCTGACGGTGGACCAGGCGGCGACGGCATCGGGGACGTTCTCGGTGCTGGCGTGGTTCGCGCCGCCGTCGGTCCTGGTGCTGCTGGTGGTCCAGTGGCTGACGTGGCGCGCGCACCGGCGTCCGGTCGACCAGCGTTCGCTGCTGCACTTCTAGGGGGACGTCGTGCCTGCGCTGCCCGGACTCCGGCCGTACCTGGTGGTTTTGACGTTGTTGGGCGTGGCCTCGGCGGTCGCCGTGCTGCTCCAGGCCGAGGGGCTCGCGACCTTGCTCACTGGCGGTGGTGTCTCACTGTTCCTGGTCGTGGCGATCGCGTCGCGGGTCGTGCTCGCGTTCTCGCATTCCGTCCTGAGTGGACGGTTCGCGGCGGCCGTGCGCGGCGGCCTGCGGCGCCGGTTGCTCGACTCACGCGCCGACCGCGCGGGCGTCGTCGCGACGCAGGTGACGCGCGGGGTCGACGCCACCGACAGCTACCTGACGGGGTACCTGCCGTCACTGGTGGTGTCGGTCGTGGTGCCGATCGCGGTAGTGGTGCGGCTCTTCACGACGGACGTGACGTCGGCGGTGGTGGTCCTGGCGACATTGCCGCTGATCCCGGTGTTCGCGATCCTGGTCGGCAAGCACACGGCGGCGCGGACCGCCCGGCAGTGGGGCCTGCTCCTGCGGCTCGGCGGGCACTTCCTCGACGTCGTCCGCGGGCTCGGGACGCTCAAGGTGTTCGGCCGGGCTTCGGCGCAGGCTCGTTCGGTTCAAGCCATGGCCGACGCGCATGCCGACGCCACCATGAAGACGTTGCGGGTGGCGTTCCTGTCGTCGCTGGTGCTGGAGCTGGTCGCGACGCTTTCGGTGGCGCTGGTGGCCGTGCCGATCGGGTTCCGGCTGCTCTCCGGAGGTCTCGACGCGCGGACCGCGTTGCTGATCCTCGTCCTGGCGCCGGAGGCGTACTTGCCGCTGCGGGCCGCGGGCGCGAAGTTCCACGCGGCGGCCGAGGGGTTGACGGCGTTGCGGGAGGCGCTCGCGGTGCCGGTGGTCCCTTCGCTCTCCGGGGCCCGGTGCCGTCGCCGGGGCGCTCCTTCGCTGGTTCTCGAACGCGTTTCGGTCTCTTACGACGGGGTTCCGGCTTTGTCCGATGTGGACTTGTCGGTGCCCGCCGGTTCGCGGGTCGCCTTGGTGGGGCCGAGCGGGTCCGGGAAGAGCACCTTGCTGGCCGTGCTGCTCGGGTTCGTGACGCCGTCTTCGGGGCGGGTGCTGGTCGACGGGGTGGACCTGCGGACGTTGTCGCCCGCCGACTGGCTGGCCGACGTCGCCTGGGTCCCGCAGCGGCCCACGTTGTTCCGGGGGTCGTTGGAGTCGAACATCGCCTTGGGTGTTTCCGCGGATGTTCCCGCCGCGGCGCGGGCGGCGGCTTTGGACTCGGTGGCCGGTGGGTTGCCTTCGGGGTACGGGACGCCGGTGGGAGAGCTGGGTGAGGTCCTGTCGGCCGGTCAGCGGCAGCGGGTCGGGTTGGCGCGGGCGTTGGCCCGGACTTCAGCTGGGTTGGTGTTGCTGGACGAGCCGACCGCTCGGCTGGATTCGCGTACCGAGGCGGCGGTTCTTTCGGCTACCCGGCGGATGTTGCCCGGGCGGACCGCTGTCTTGGTCGCTCATCGTCCGGCGATGGTTTCGCTCGCCGAGCGGGTCGTGTCGCTGCGGGACGGGCGCGTTTGTGCGGAGGTGGCCGCGTGAACCTCTGGGCCGTGTCGAAAAAGGACACTATCCGCCTGCTCCGCGCCGCGCTCCTCGGCGCCGGGGCCGAACTCGCCGCCCTCGCCCTCATGGCCACCGCCGCCTGGCTGCTGCTCCGCGCCGCCGAACGGCCGCCGCTCGCCGCGCTCACCGTCGCCATCGTCGCCGTCCGGGCCCTCGCCCTCCTCCGCGGCGGCCTCCGGTACGCCGAACGCCTCGCCGGGCACGAAGTCGTCCTGCGGTGGCTCAGCCTCCTCCGCACCCGCGTCTACCAGGCCCTCGTCCCCGGGACCCGGTTCTCCGGCGGGGACCTCGTCACCCGGCTCGTGTCCGACGTGGACGCTCTGCAGGACGCCGTCCTGCGGTGGCTGCTGCCCGCGGGTGTCGCCACCATCGTCGGGGCCACCGCGGTCGCGGTCACCGCCACCGCCTCCGTGGCCGCCGCCGGGGCGCTCGCCGTCGGGTTGCTCGTCGCCGGGGTCCTGCTGCCCTGGTGCGTCGTCCGGGTCACCGCCCGCGCCGCCGCCGAGAACGCCCCGAAACGCGCTGAGCTGGCCGAACGTGCCGTCGAACTCGTCACCGGGCACTGGGAACTCGTCGCCGCGGGCGCGCTCGACGAACACCGCGCCCGGGCCGCGGACGTCGTCGGCCACCTCGAAGACAGCGATCGGAAGGCCTCGGGCCAGACGGCGTTACTGAGCGCCGCCGGGGTGCTCGTCCAGCTGCTCACCACCGTCGCCGTCGCACTGCTCGCGCACGCCTCCGTGCCGTGGACCGCCGCGCTCACCCTCGCCGCGCTCACGACCTTCGAGGTCGTCCTCCCCCTGGTCGGCGCCGCCAAACGGGTTCCCGAGATCCGCGAATCGGCCGCGCGCGTCCGGGCCGTGCTCGCCGAACCGACCCCAGCGGAAGGCACCCGGCACGCGGAGCACGGGCACTTCCGGTTGCGCCGAGCGACCGTCCGGTACCCGGGCCGCGCCCCCGCCCTCCAGGACGTCGACCTCGACCTCCCGCCCGGCAAGCGCGTCGGGATCCTCGGGCCCAGCGGCGCCGGGAAGACCACGCTCCTCCGGCTGCTCCTCGGCTTCGAGAGGCCGACGTCCGGCAGCGTCACCCTCGACGGCCACCCGCTCGCCGAGTACGCCGACCTGCCGAAGACCATCTCGGGCGCCGAAGCCGACGCCCACGTCTTCCACACGACCGTCCGCGAGAACCTCGCCCTGGCCAAGCCGGACGCCACCGACGAGGAGCTGCGGCAAGCCTGCGAGACCGCCGGGTTCGACCTCGATCTCGACCGCGAAACCGGCCCGGACGGCGAGCACCTCTCCGGCGGTCAGCGGCAGCGGCTCGTCCTGGCGCGCGCGGTGCTCGCGGCCCCGGACGTCCTCGTGCTCGACGAACCCGTCGAAGGCCTCGACCCCGCCCACGGCGACGCCGTCCTCAAGCGGGTCCTGGACGCCGCGAAAGGCACCGTCGTCCTCGTCACCCACCGGCCCGAGCACCTCGACGGCTTCGACGAGGTCCTCACCCTCGAGGACGGGCGAGCACTTCCCGCATCGGCGGGCGGTCCGCGACCCGGACGTCCGTGACGTCCGGCAGCCACTCCTCGTCGACCTGGACGAACTGCGTCAGCGGCGCGTCCGCCGCCGGGACACCGCAGCGCGCCAGCGCCGTGCCGAGGATCTGGCGGGACATCACGCCCAGCTGCAGCAGGGACCGGTTCCGGTGCTTGCGGACGCCGAGGTTGACCTGCGCCAGGCCGTCGAGGCCGTAGCGCGCCTCGGCGTCGAGCAGCAGCCCGATCTCGACGCCGTACCCGGCCGCGAACGGCACCGATTCGAGGAACTCGCGCGTGCCCGCGTACTCGCCGCCGAGGGGCTGGATCAGCCCGCCGAGCGACGGGCGCAACGCCGAGAGCACCGGCCGCGCCAGCAGCTCGGTGACGCGGCCGCCGCCGCTGCTCTCCAGCCGCAGCGGGCGGCGGTAGAAGCCCTTGACCAGGTGCACGCCCGGCTCGGTGACCAGCGGGCCGAGCAGCGACGGCACGAACGCCGGGTCCGGGTCGACCAGGTCGGAGTCGAGGTACACGACGAAGTCGCCGCTGGTCGCGGCCAGCGAGCGCCACAGCACCTCGCCCTTGCCGGGCACCGGCGGCAGGTCCGGCAGGACGTCCTCGCGGCGGACCACGCGCGCGCCCGCGGCCTCGGCGGTTCGCGCCGTGGCGTCCGTGGAACCCGAGTCCACGACGACGAGCTCGTCGACGACCGAGCCGACGAGCGGGCGGACCGACGCGACGACGTCGCCCACGGTCCGCTCTTCGTCCAGCGCCGGTAGCACGACCGAAACCGTCCGGTCACCCTTCGCGGTCACGATGGCCTCGGGCGTCCACCCGGGCTCCTGCCACGTACGCCGCTCGAACCAACTCACGGGTAACGATCGTGCCATGCTGGTGGCACCGCACCGAAGAGGAGGACCACTTGATCGCGCTGCTTGTCCGGTTCGTGCTGGGCCCGCTGGCCAGGGCGGTGTACCGGCCCGAGGTGCGTGGCGTGGAGAACGTCCCGCTCACCGGCCCGGTGCTGCTGGCGGCCAACCACCGCGCCGCCCTCGACACCGGCGTGATCACGTTCGCGACCCCGCGGCAGGTCAAGTTCCTCGGCAAGGCGGAGTACTTCGTCGGCAAGGGCGTCAAGGGCAAGCTGCTGGCGGGCTTCCTCGGCGGCCTCGGCTACGTCCCGGTCGAGCGCGGCAACGCCCAGGCCGGGCTCGCGGCCCTGGAGGCGGCCCGCAAGGTGCTCGACGCGGGCGGTGTCTTCGCGATCTACCCGGAGGGCACGCGCTCCCTCGACGGCAGGCTGCACCGCGGCCACACGGGTGTCGCGGCGCTCGCGCTGGCGACGGGGGCGAAGGTGGTGCCGGTCGCGTTGACCGGCACCGAGGGCCTCCAGCCGAAGGGCGCGAAGATCCCGCGTCTGGCGAAGATCGGCATCACGTTCGGCAAGCCGCTGGACTTCTCGCGTTACGAGGGCCAGGACTACTCCCCGGCGATCCGGCGCTCGGTGACCGACGAGGTCATGTACGCGATCCTGGAGATCTCCGGGCAGGAGTACGTGGACACCTACCACAAGCGGCCCAGCGAGGACGTCGCCTGAGTCACCACGGCACCGGGCCCTCGTCGTCGACGAAGGTGCCGGTCGGGCCGTCCGGCGGGATCGTCGCCATCCGCACCGCCGCGACCGCGCCCTGCGCCGGGGTCCGGAACCCCGCGTGGCCGTTCAGGTCGGTGGCGCAGTAGCCCGGGCAGACGGCGTTGACCAGGATCCCGTCGGGCCGCAGCTCCCTCGCGTACTGCAGGGTCAACGACGTCAACGCGGTCTTCGACGGGGTGTAACCGGCGGAAATCGGCAGCTCGACGGCGGGATCGGCGTTCCGGGCCAGCGACGCGGCGCTGCTGGAGACGTTGACGATGCGCGGCGCTTTCGACCGGCGCAGCAGCGGCAGCAGCGCGTTCGTCACCGTGACGACGCCGAAGAAGTTCGTCTCGAAGATCGTGCGCAGCGTGCCCAGGTCGGCCGTGCTGGGGCTCTGGTGTGCCAGGTCGGTGCCCGGTGGGCGGGCGATGGCGGCGTTGTTGACCAGCACGTCGAGCCGCCGGTAGCGCTCTTCGAGTGAGGACGCCGCCGCCGCGACCGAGGCGGGATCGGTGACGTCGAGGACCACCGAATCCGCGCCCAGCTCCGCGGCCGCCTTCTCGCCCAGTTCCGCGTTGCGGGCGCCGATGACGACGGTGTGCCCGAGGGCGGCGAGCTGGGCGGCGATCTCGCGGCCGATGCCCTTGTTCGCGCCGGTGACCAGAGTGATTTCGTTCATGGCTCCAGCACACCAGCGGGCGCCTCGCGCGAGCCAACACCGATGCCGCATCGGCCGATACTCTGGCGGTATGGAGACGCGGGAGCTCGCGTATTTCGTGGCCGTCGCCGAAGAACTGCACTTCGGCCGCGCCGCGCGGCGCCTCGGCATGGCGCAGCCCCCGCTGTCGCGCGCCATCCAGCAACTCGAACGCCGCATGGGCGTGCCGCTGCTGAACCGCACGAGCCGCGGTGTGACCCTGACGCCAGCAGGCGCGGTTTTCCTCGCGGAGAGCCGCAAAGCGCTCGACGCGGTGGCCGCCGCGGTCCGCCGGGCCCAGCGCGCGGGCCAATCCGAACCGAAGCTGCTCGTGGCGATGAAACCCGACGGCGACGCGGGCCTGCTGGCGACGATCCTGCCGCGGTACCGGGAGGACCCGGACGCGATCGAGGTCGAGGTCGTCGTGGGCGGGGTCGGCGAGCAGTCCCGCATGCTGCGCGACGGCCGCGTCGACCTGGCGTTCCTGCACGGCCCGCACGACGACTGCGCCGGGTTCGACACCGAGCTGCTGCTGGAGCAGGACCAGGTGGCGATGCTCGCCCGCGGCCACCGGCTGGCCGGCCGGTCGGCGCTGGTGCTCGCCGACCTGGACGGCGAGCCGTTCCCCCGGTGGCCGGGCAGCGACGTGCGCGGGCCCGAGATCCGGGACGCGGGGCAGCTGCTCCAGCTCGTGGCGCTGGGCCAGGTCGTCGCGGTGGTCCCGGAGTCGGCCCGCCGCCACGCGCGCGCGGACGTCGTGTGCGTCCCGGTGCTCGACGCGCCGCGGACGTCGGTGCTGCTGGCGTGGCCCGACCGGACGCGCTCGCGCGCGGTGGCCGCGTTCGTCCGGGCGAGCACCGACGTCAGATCCCCGGCGGCTCCTTCGCCCACTTAGGCGGCGCGGGCGGCTCGTACGTCGCGAACTTGTCGAGCAGCACGGCCGGATCCGGGTCGGTCAGCAGGAGCTGCCGGTAGCCGTCCTTGAGGAAGCCCTCCGCGACCATGTGGTCGGCGAACGTCATCAGCGGCTCGTAGTAGCCGTCGACGTCGACCAGGCCGATCGGCTTGCCGTGCAAGCCCAGCTGGGCCCACGTCCAGACCTCGAACAGCTCCTCCAGCGTGCCCGCACCGCCCGGGAGCGCCAGGAAACCGTCGGACAGCGCCGCCATCTTGGCCTTGCGCTCGTGCATGTCCTTCACGACGTGCAGCTCCGACAGCCCGGCGTGCGAAATCTCGACGCTCGAGAGCGCCTCCGGGATCACGCCGATCACCTCGCCACCCGCCGCCAGGGCCGCGTCCGCCACCACGCCCATCGTGCCGACGCTCGCGCCGCCGTACACCAGGCCGATGCCGCGCTGGGCCAGGAGCTTGCCCAGCGCCGCCGCCTGCTCGGCGTAGCGCGGCGAGAAGCCCATGGACGAACCGCAGAACACGCAGATCCGGCTCATCAGTGCGTGTCCTCCCAGGCCTGGTAGGACTCCTGGACCACGCGGACGGCGTCGTCGATGTCGTCGGTGACGTGCAGCAGGTCGAGGTCGCCCGGGCTGATCTTGCCCTCGGCCATCACCGAGTTCTTGATCCAGTCGTACAGCCCGCCCCAGTAGGCGCTGCCGAACAGGACCACCGGGAACTTCGTGACCTTCTTGGTCTGCACCAGGGTCAGCGCCTCGAACAGCTCGTCGAGCGTGCCGAAACCGCCGGGCAGGCAGATGAAGGCCTGCGAATACTTGATGAACATCGTCTTGCGGGCGAAGAAGTAGCGGAAGTTGACGCCGAGGTCGACCCACGGGTTCAGGCCCTGCTCGAACGGCAGCTCGATGCCGAGCCCGATGGAGAAGCCGCCGGCCTCGGCCGCGCCGCGGTTGACCGCCTCCATCGCGCCCGGGCCGCCGCCGGTCATCACGGCGAAGCCGGCGTTGGCGAGCGCGCCGCCGATCTTGCGGCCCAGCTCGTACTCGGGGTTCTCGCGCTTGGTGCGCGCCGAGCCGAACACGGTGACCGCGCGCGGGACCTCGGCGAGCGCGCCGAAGCCCTCGACGAACTCGGCCTGGATCCGCAGCACGCGCCACGGGTCGGTGTGCACCCAGTCGCTCGGGCCGCGCGAATCCAGGAGCCGCTGGTCGGTCGTGCTGCCCTGGTCGCGGCGGTCGCGGCGCAGCACGACCGGGCCCTTGTGGCGCTCTACCGGGCGTTCGGGGTACTGGCCGTCCGGCCATTCAGACTGTTCGCTCACTTCCCCATGCTACGGCCTGCCCGCCAGCGAGAATGCGAGAAGCGCCGTCGAGGTGAAGTCGATGGCGGGCTCGTTGCTGGGCCATGAACTCAAGTCGTCGGCGTAGCGACTTCCTTGGCCGTCGAAGGATTCATACGGACGAGTGCATTCCTTCGCGCCCGCCGGGAACGGCAGGTCGGCGAAGTTGTCCGCGCCGTTGGGGCCGTTGACGACCGCGCCGTACAGCACTTTCGAAGGTCCGGCGAGGTTCGCGGCCTGGTGGTGCGGGCACCGCGGGAACGTCGAGCCGACGCCGACCACCAGCGACACGCCCCACGCGTTGGCGCCGAGGGTGAAGTCCCGCTGCTGCGCCCCGAAGGCCGCGTAGCGCGAGTCCCCGGTCACGCGCTGGTAGAGCCGGGCCGTGGCGGCGAACCCGAAGCTCTTGCTGGCCGCGTCGAAGTCGGTGACCGCGACGGCCGTCCGGAATGGACTCTTCTTCGCCGCCTCGACGCCGGAGTCGAGCTGGCGGCGCAGGTCCGCGGCGAGGTCGCGGACGCCGAGCGCGGCACCCGGCACCCCGGCCCGCAGCAGGACGGCGAGGTCGGCGTGGGCGAGCGCGCTCGTGTCGTACAGGTTCAACGTGCTCTTGTCGCCGCTGCCGATGTAGGCCTTCGCCCACTTCGCCGCTTCGCGGGCCCAGCCGGTCGCGCGCGGGTCCTTCAGGGCGCGGGCGGCCAGGGCGAGCTGTGTCGCGCCCAGCTCCAGGTCGTCTTCCCACGACGACTCCGGGTAGTAGGCGTGCGGGTACGCCGTGACGAGCTCGCCGACGTCGGCCGTCTTGGCCTGGGCGAACACCGCGGCCGCTTCGGCGAGGTAGTGGCGGGCGAGCTTCGGGTCGCGGTGGGCCTGCACCTGCGCGCCGAGCGCGAAGGCGGCGGCGACGCGGCCCGCGAGGTTCGGCGAGAGCGGCGCGCCCGCCGGGGCGGCCGGGAACACCGGGCGGTGCTTGACGAAGTACGCCGGGTCGCCGGGCCGGACGTCGAGAGCGTCGTCGTCCTGCGGGTTGCGCCAGACGTCGTGGTCGCCGAGGAAGCCGAACTCCTCGCTGCCGGTGCCGATGCCGACCTGGGCGTAGAGCGTCTTCGTCCGGCCGTCCCACATCTTGTCCAGCCAGTCGAGGCCGAAGCGGACCTCCTTGGCCAGCACCGGATCGGGGTCCTCACGCAGCACGAACCCCAGCTCGGCCAGCGAATACGCGGTGTTGGACGTGAACTTCACGAAGTCCCCGGCGTCGACCCAGCCGCCCTCGACGTCGACCGGGCCGCCCTGCGGCTTCAGCGGTTCGACGATTTCGTCGCCGCCCTCGCCCTCGAACTTCGGCTCCGCGTAGACGGTCGCGGTCCGGTCGGCGAGGTGCGACGGCTTCCGGTCGAGGCGGCCGGGGACGACGTCGTGGCCGTCGCGCTGGGCTTGGAAGAACTCGGTGGTGGCACCGACGAGCGGGCGGAAGAGGCGGCGCGCGGTGTCGATCCGGAACGGCGGCGACGTCGCCCCGGCAGCCTTGACGCGGTAGGTGCCCGGCCGGTCCAGAGTGGACAGATCGAGGTCGAACACCGCCGGGTAGCGCGCGTTCCAGGAGCCGAGGCTCACGCCGGTGCGCCCTTCCCGGACCGTGCGGCCCCGCTCGTCGACGACGGCGAACTTCCCCGGCGCGCCCCCGAGGAGGTAGGCGTGCTTCGCCTCGCCGAGCGCGTACCCGACCTGGTCGACGCGCACCTCGGCCGGGGTGGCGGCCTCGGCCGGGGTCGCCGCGAGGGGCACGGCGAGCGCGGCCGCCGTCGCGAGGGGAAGCAGGCGCATGATCGCCCTCCACTTTGTTAGGAAAGTTTCCTATTAAACGCTAGCCTGGGCGCGCTCGGGACGTCAATATGTCCGTTTCCGCGCTCGCGGCGGCGATGACCTACCGTGGGACCATGACCGAACCGCTCGGCGCGCGGATCCGGCGGCTGCGCGCCGACCGCGGGTGGACCCAGCGCGAGCTGGCGGAGCCGGGCTACGACCGGGGGTTCCTGGCGAAGGTCGAGACCGGGAGCCGGCCGCCGTCGGAGGAGATGCTGGCCTACCTGGCCGACCGGCTCGGCCTGACGGTCGACGAGCTCCGGTTCGGCCGTCCGCCGGGCATCGCCGACGAGCTGCGCGCGTCGCTCGACGAGGGTTACCGCGACCTCGAACAGGGCCGCGTCGCCCTCGCCGAAGAGCGGTTCGCCGACGTCGCGAAGCAGGCGGCGGGCTACCACCTCGACGACGTCGAGTGCTACGCGCGGTTCTGCCAGGCCGAGGTGAAGTGGCAGCTGTTCGACGTCTCGGGCGCGCAGGAGGAGCTGGAGCACGCGGCGGAACTGGCGGAGGCGGCACCGCCGTGGCTGCGGGCGATGATCGTGCACCGCTGGTCCGGCTGCCGGTACCTGAGCGGCGACGCGGGCACGGCGATCGCGCGGGTCGAAGAGGCACTGGCTTCCCCGGATCTCGATCCCGACGCGGAGTTGTGCCTGCTCAGCGCGTTGATCCACCCGCTGATGGAGATGGGCGGCCTGCACCGCGCCCGGCGCGCGGCCCTCGACGGCGTTCGTCTGACGCGCGCGGCCACGCGGCCGGACTTCGTCGCGCGGTTCCACAGGCAGGCGTCGCAGGTGTGGCAGGCGATCGGCCGCGCGGAGCAGGCGGAGCAGGACCTGACGGAGGCGTGCCGCCTGTTCACATCGGTGGGTTTCGACCGAGACGCGGCCCGTTGCCGCTGGGCCCGCGGGTACTTGCTGCGCCGCCTGGGCCGCGTGGCGGAGGCCCGGGAGGAGCTGACGGCGGCCCGCGACCAGCTCGCGGCCATCGGTGCCGAGGAGGGCGTCGCGGGGGCGACGGTCGAGCTGGCCGAGGTCCGGCTCCGCCAGGGTGAGCCGGACGAGGCCGCGGAGCTGGTTTCTTCGGTCTGGCCGCTGTTGGCGCGTGACGTCGAGGCGCTGGGCGAGGCGACAGGGTTGCGGGGGTTGATCGCGCAGGCCCAGGGCGATCTTGCGGCGGCGACGCGGCTGTTGAGGGAGGCCGCGGACATCCAGACGCGGGCTTCGCTGCACGGGGCGGCGGTTTCGACGGCCCTGCGACTCGGCGACGTGCTGCGGGAGCAGGGGCGGCTTGATGAGGCGGTCGAGGCTTATCGGCGCGGCCTCGACTCGGCTTCTACCGACACCTGAGCGCGGACCAGCGCCCGCGGCGGTCCGCGCACCCGCTACACACGCCCGCCACCAAGCGGACCTGCGCACCCGGTGGTCCGCCCGGCGCGAAGTCCCTACCAAAGTCTGGTGAATTGGTTCAGACCAGTCGGCAACCCGGCCGTTTGCTGGGGTTTCGCCGGAATCCGCGTGATCGCCGAAGTGGCCCGCTGCTCCGTTCGGCCCATTGACCGACCGGCGACCGGAACCTTTACTCGGACGCGTCCGGCGCCATAACAGCAGTTATCCCGCCGGGCACATTCCTCGCGTTCCCCGGAAAGGTGCCCCATGAGATCCCCACGTGGGCTGGCGGCGATCGCCGGCCTGGCCCTGACCTTCGCGGTGCCGGCGATCCCGGCCGCCGCCTCCCCCGCTCCCGCCGCCACCCCGCCCGAGGCGCTCGCCGCCCGTGCCGCCGACCAGGCCGCCTCCTCCGGCGCCGACCGGCTCGCCAAGGGCACCGGGGAGGCCTTCGTCCGCACCGGAGTCACCCCGGGTGGCGGCGGGCTCTACTTCGCCTCCTACCGGCGCACCTACCACGGCCTGCCGGTCGTGGGCGGGGACGCGGTCGTCGTCGCCGACGGCGCCGGGCGCGTCCGCGGCACCGAAGCCGCCGAGACCGCGCCGATCACCGTCGACACGAAAGCCGCCCTGAGTGCCGCGCAGGCGACGAAGATCGCCGCAGCCACAGTGTCCACAGTAGACAAGACCGACGCACCGAAGCTGGTCGTGCTGGCCGGGAACGCCCCGAAGCTCGCCTACGAGGTCGTCGTCAGCGGGCACCAGGGCGCCACGCCGACCCGTCTGCACGTCTTCGTCGACAGCGCGACCGGCGCCGTCCTCGACACGCGCGACGACATCCGCACCTTCGCCGGACCCGCCCGCGCCGCCGCGCCTGTGGCGGCCACCGCTGCGGGCACCGGCAACTCCTACTACGCCGGGACCGTCTCCATCGACACCTCCGGCTCCGGCAGCTCCTACTCGATGACCGACCCCGGCCGCCGCGGCATCGCCTGCGGGCGCGAAGGCGGCTCGATCTTCACGAAGAGCACCAACACCTGGGGCAACGGCTCCGGCACCGACCTCGAAACCGGCTGCGTCGACGCCCTCTACAGCGTCCAGACCGAGTGGAAGATGCTCGGGGAGTGGCTGGGCCGCACCGGCATCGACGGCGCGGGCGGTGGCTTCCGCGCCAGCGTCGGCCTCAACGACGTCAACGCCTACTGGGACGGCTCCTCGACGCACTTCGGCCACTCGCAGGACAACCGCCGCCAAGCCACCCCGATGGACGTCGTCGGCCACGAGTTCGGGCACGCCATCTTCCAGACGACGCCGGGTGGCGCGGGGTCCGGCAACGAGAACGGCGGCCTCAACGAGTCCACCGGCGACATCTTCGGCGCGCTGACCGAGTTCTACGCCAACAACCCGAAGGACACCCCGGACTTCAGCGTCGGCGAGGGCGTCAACCTCGTCGGCCAGGGCCCGATCCGCTACATGGACAACCCGTCCAAGGTCGGGGACCCGAACTGCTACTCCTCGGCCATTCCGAACACCGAGGTGCACGCCGCCGCGGGGCCGCAGAACCACTGGTTCTACCTGCTCTCCCAAGGCAGTGCCGCCAGCCCGACGTGCAACAACTCCACGGTCACCGGCATCGGCATCCAGAAGGCGGGCAAGATCTTCTACAACGGTCTGCTCAAGAAGACGTCGTCGTGGAACCACCGCGCGGCCCGCAAGGCCACGCTCGAAGCCGCGATCGCGCTCTTCCCGGGCAGCTGCGCCGAATTCACCGCCACCAAGGCCGCCTGGGACGCGGTGAGCGTCGCCGCGGTCAGCGGTGAGCCGACCTGCAGCGGCCAGCCGCCCGCGGGCAACGACTACTCGCTGACGCTGTCGCCGACGTCGGCGTCCGTCCAACCCGGACAGACCGCCACCACCACGGTGACCACGCGGATCACCTCCGGCAACGCGCAGACCGTGCAGCTCCTCGCGACCGGCCTGCCCGAAGGCGCCAAGGCGACCTTCAGCCCGGCGAGCGTCCAGTCCGGCGGCTCCGCGACGCTGACCATCACCACCTCGGCGACCACGCCGGAGGGCACCAGCCAGGTGACGGTCACCGGCGACGGCACCGACGCCGACCACACCGCGCAGTTCTCGCTCACCGTCGGCACCGGCACCCCGCCGACCGGCTGCGACGGGATCGCCGAGTGGGACGCGGCGAAGGCGTACGTGCCCGACGACGTCGTCGGCCACAACGGTCACAAGTGGACGTCCCTGTGGTACTCGACCGGCGCCGAGCCCGGCGCGCCCACCTCGTGGGCCGTGTGGAGCGACGCGGGCGCCTGCTGATCCCGGCCGCGCGGTGGTGGACCACACCACCGCGCGGCCTACCCTGAACCGGTGGAAAGGCGGCCCGAGTGAGCGAGAGCGTCGGCGAACGCCTGCGTGAGCTGCGCACCGAACGCGGCCTGACGCAGCGGGAGCTCGCCGGACCGCAGTACTCCGCGGCGTACGTGTCGTCGGTCGAAACCGGCGCGCGGACGCCGTCGGGCGACGCGCTCCGGTTCTTCGCGCAGCAGCTCGGCATCGACCCCGACGAGCTGCTCGGCGGCAGCTCGCCGCGCGAGCTGATCGAGCTCGACCTCGAGCTCGATCGAGACGGCGGAACGGTTCCTGGCCGGCGACGCCCGCCGCGCGACCCCGCGGATGCAGCGGATCCGGCGCCGCGCCGAGCGGCTCGACCGGCCGCGGCAGGCCGGGATCGCGCTGCTGTGGCTGGCCGGGTACTCGACCGGCGACGCCCGCACGAAGTACGTCGCGGAGGCCGAGACGACGCTCTCGGGCGAGCCGCCGCCGGTGCGGGCGATGGTCGTGCCGCTGCGCGCGGCGGTCCTGTCCGAGTGGGGCGAGGCGCGGTACGCGGTGCACCTGCTGGAAACCTGCCACGCCGAACTGCTGCGCGACGGCTACCCGCAGCCGTCGCTGCTGCTGACGTTGCGGGCCTGCCTCGCCGAGCGGCACCTGCGCCAGGGCGACCTGGAACGGGCGGCCGAGTACGCCGAGTCGGCGTTGCGGCTGCACCGCGGCGGCCCGGCGGTGCTGGCCGAACTGACTCGCAGCCACATCGAGGTGTGCCGCAGCCACCTGGCGGCGGACCGGTTCGCCGACGCGGCCGCGTCGGTCGCCGCGGCCTACGACCTCATGCAGGAACGGGCCCTGCACCCGGCGATGGCGCACTGCCTGCTGGCCAGGGCGCGGGTCCGCGGTCGCGCGGGTGACGTCGAGGGCGCGCTGGCCGACCTCGGCGCGGCGCGGGAGACGGCGTGGCCGGACGACGTCCCGGCGATCACCGTCGAGCTCGCCGGGGAGTACCTCGCGGCGGGACGGCTGGAGACGGCGGGCGCGTTGCTCGACCAGGTCCGGCCGTCGGTCGCGGCGGGCACGGCGCTGGCGGCGGAGCTGCGGTTGCAGCTGGGCTCACTGGCCATGGCCCGCGGCGACGCCCGGCGCGCGGCCGAGGACCTGCGGGCCGCCGTCGAGCTCGCCACCGGGCTCGGGGAACGCGGCGTGCTGGCGCGGGCGTTGCGGCCGTTGAGCGAGCTCCTCGGCGAGACCGGGCGGCAGGCGGAGGCGGCCGACGTGCTGCGCGACGGCCTGCTCGCCCTGGGCGCGGAACCCGCCTGAGCGGGATTCCTGAGCTGTACTAACGATTCCCGGTGATCGAGATCGTCCGGCGTTCGGATGGTGTCCGGCACAAACCCTACGAAAGTCGTTCCAGCGCGGAATTCACCGAGAACGCCCTGCTGCGGTGGGGTTTGCACGATTTGACGCGGTAATCCGGAACGCGGTATTAGTCCGTTCGGTCCATTGACGGCCCGAATCGCTGATCCTTTACTCGGATGCGTCCGGGCGCATACCTCCTGTTGACAGCCGGGACACGTCTCCTTTTCCCCTTGCCGGTCCACGATTTCGCCTTCCTGAAAGGGTGACCTCGATGACCCATCGTGCGTTCAGAACGGGCTTGGCGGCCGCCGCCGGGCTCGCCATGACGCTCGCGCTGCCGGTGACCCCGGCGAGCGCGGCTCCCCAGGCCCAGCCCGCGGCGCCGGACGTCGCCGCCGCCCGCGCGGCCGACCAGGCCGCCGCCAGCGGACTCGACGCGTTGCGCCGCGGCCCGGCCGAAGCGTTCCAGCGGATCGGGCTCACCGCCGGCGGCGGTGGCCTGTTCTACGGCGCCTACCAGCGGACCTACCAGGGCCTGCGGGTCGTGGGCGGGGACGCGGTGGTCGTCGCCGACGGCGCCGGACGCGTCCGCGGCACCAGCGCCGCGGAAACCGCGCCGATCACGGTCGGCACGCAGGCCCTCGTCGACGCCGCGAAGGCCGCCGCCACCGCGCGCGCCCAGCTGCCCACTGTGGACAGTGTGAGCACGCCGGAAAAGGTGGTGCTGGCCGGCGCCACCCCGAAGCTGGCCTACGAGGTCGTCGTCGCCGGGCGCACCGCCACGGCGCCGAGCAACCTGCACGTGTTCGTCGACGCCGCGACCGGCGCGGTGCTCGACAAGCGCGACGACGTCCGGACGTTCGACTCCGGCGCGAAGCGCCAGGCCCAGCCGAACACCGTGGAAGTCGCGGGGACCGGCAACAGCTACTACGTCGGCAACGTCTCCATCGACACGACGCAGTCCGGCAGCACGTACACGATGCGCGACCCGGCCCGCACGGGCTTGAGCTGCGGCCGCGAAGGCGGTTCCGTCTACAGTGGACCGGACAACACCTGGGGCAACGGCTCCGGCACCGACCTCGAGACCGGCTGCGTCGACACGCTGTTCGGCTCGCAGACCGAGTGGAAGATGCTTGGCGACTGGCTGGGCCGCAACGGCATCAACGGCACCGGCGGCGGCTACCCGGCGTCGGTCGGCCTCAACGACGTCAACGCCTACTGGAACGGCTCGTCGACGCACTTCGGCCACTCGCAGGACAACCAGCGCCAGGCCACCTCGATCGACGTCGTCGCCCACGAGTACGGGCACGCCATCTTCCAGACCACCCCGGGTGGCGCGGGGTCCGGCAACGAGAACGGCGGCCTGAACGAGTCGACCGGTGACATCTTCGGCGCGCTGACCGAGGCGTACGCGAACAACGCCAAGGACACGCCGGACTACGAGGTCGGCGAAGGCGTCAACCTGGTCGGCGACGGCCCGATCCGCTACATGTACCAGCCGTCGAAGGTCGGCGACCCGAACTGCTACTCCTCGTCCATCCCGAGCACCGAGGTGCACGCGGCCGCCGGTCCGCAGAACCACTGGTTCTACCTGCTGGCCGAGGGCTCGAACCCGGGTGGCGGCAAGCCCACCAGCCCGACGTGCAACAACTCGACCGTCACCGGCGTCGGCATCCAGAAGGCCGGGAAGATCTTCTACAACGGCCTGCTGAAGAAGACCTCGTCGTGGAACCACAAGGCCGCCCGCAAGGCGACCCTCGAAGCCGCGATCGCGCTCTTCCCCGGCAGCTGCACCGAGTACAACGCCACCAAGGCCGCGTGGGACGCCGTCTCCGTCACCGCGGCGACCGGTGAGCCGGCCTCGTGCAGCGGCGGCGGGGCGGACTTCTCGGTCGCGCTGAACCCGGCTTCGGGTTCGGTGCAGCCGGGCGCCTCGGCCACCACCACGATCAGCACCGCGATCACCTCCGGCGCGGCGCAGTCGATCACGCTGTCGGCGTCCGGTCTCCCGGCCGGCGCGACCGCGACGTTCAGCCCGGCCACCATCCAGTCCGGCGGTTCCTCGACGCTGACCATCGCGACGACCTCGTCGACCCCGACCGGCAGCTTCCCGATCACCATCACCGCCGACGGCGCCAGCACCGACCACACCGCGACGTACGCGCTGACGGTCGGGACGACGTCGTCGTGCGCCCCGGTGACCAACTCGACCCGCCTCGACATCCCCGACTACCCGGCGGCCGCGGTCAGCAGCACGAACACCGTCAGCGGCTGCGCGCGCAACGCGTCCGGCACCACGAAGGTCGAGGTGCACATCACCCACACCTACCGCGGTGACCTCGTCCTCGACCTGGTCGCGCCGGACGGCACGGCCTACCGCATGAAGAACTCGAGCAGCGACTCGGCGCCGGACATCAACACCACCTACACCGTGAACGCTTCTTCGGAAGCCGCGAACGGCGCGTGGCAGCTCCGCATCCGAGACGTCGGCCCCGCCGACACCGGTTACCTGTCCTCCTGGACGTTGACCGTGTAGCACCACCGGGAGCTTTCACGTGAAAGCTCCCACCTGGGGCCCGAGCTTTCACGTGAAAGCTCGGGCCCGTCGTACTCCCCAACCCCCACCGAAGGAATTCACCGCCATGAAGTGGAAGACACGACTCGGCGCCGGGGTCACCGCCCTGGCCGCCGTGCTGGGCGTCGTCAGCGTGCCGACGGCCACCGCCGCGCCCGCCACGGCGCTCGCCGCGCCGGACATCTCGCTGGCCAACATCAAGACCCACCTCAACCAGCTGCAGACCATCGCGAACAACAACGGCGGCACGCGCTCGCCGCGCGGCGGCGGCTATGCGGCGTCGGTGTCCTATGTGGAAAACCTGCTCAAGAACGCCGGGTACACGACGACGCGCCAGACGTGCACCAGCTGCATCGGGCAGTCGCAGAACCTGATCGCCGAGTGGCCGCAGGGCGACGCGAGCCAGGTCATCATGCTCGGCGCCCACCTCGACTCCGTCAGCGCGGGCCCCGGCATCAACGACAACGGCTCCGGCAGCGCGTCGATCCTCGAGGTCGCCCTGACGCTGGCCCGCACCAACCCGGCGATGGCCAAGCGCGTCCGGTTCGGCTGGTGGGCCGACGAGGAGTCCGGCCTGGTCGGCTCCAAGTACTACGTCAACAACCTGCCGAGCACCGAGCGCACGAAGATCAAGACCTACCTCAACTTCGACATGATCGGCTCCAAGAACTGGGGCTACTTCGTCTACGACGACGTCGCGTCGATCAAGGCGGTCTTCGACGAGTACTTCTCCTCGATCGGCATCCCGACCGAGGGCGACAGCGAAGGCGACGGCCGCTCCGACCACGCGTCGTTCAAGAGCGCGGGCATCCCGGTCGGCGGCCTGGCGACCGGCGCCGGGGACATCAAGAGCTCGTCGCAAGCGCAGAAGTGGGGCGGCACCGCGGGTTCGCCGTTCGACAACTGCTACCACCGCGCCTGCGACACGATCTCGAACATCCCGGACGCGCCGCTGGAGAAGAACTCCGACGCGATCGGGTACGCGCTCTGGAAGCTGGCCGTCGCCGCGCCGCAGGGCAACGACTTCTCCGTGTCGCTCAACCCGACGGCCGGGACCGTCCAACCCGGACAGTCGCTGCAGGTCGCCGTCGGCACCGCGACGACGTCCGGGAGCGCGCAGTCGATCTCGCTGTCGGCGTCCGGGCTGCCCGCGGGCGCGACGGCGTCGTTCAGCCCGGCGACCATGCAGTCCGGCGGCTCTTCGACGCTGACCATCACGACGTCGGCTTCGACCCCGACCGGCACGTTCCCGGTCACGGTGACCGCAGACGGCGTGAACGTCGACCACACGGCGTCGTTCTCGCTGGGTGTCGGCAGCTCGTCGTGCGCGCCGGTGACGAACTCGACGCGCCTCGACATCCCGGACTACCCGGGTGCCGCGGTGAGCAGCACGGCGAACGTCGGCGGGTGCGCGCGCAACGCGTCCGGCACCACGAAGGTCGAGGTGCACATCACCCACACCTACCGCGGTGACCTGGTCATCGACCTCGTCGCCCCGGACGGCACGGCGTACCGGCTGAAGAACTCCAGCAGCGACTCGACGCCGAACCTCGACACGACGTACACCGTCAACGCCTCTTCGGAGGCGGCGAACGGGGCCTGGCAGCTGCGCATCCGCGACGTCGGCCCGGCCGACACGGGCTACCTGTCCGCCTGGACCCTCACCGTCTGACCTGCGGGGGGCGGCACTTTCCCTACGAAAGCGCCGCCCCCGAGCTTTCACGTGAAAGCTCGGGTTGTCTAGACCACCCGTTCGTAGGTAGGCAACGGTTTCCGCGGCGCTTATGTTGGGCGGACACGCCGCGTTCGCCCTCAACGACGATGGGAGCCGGTATGTCCGGTCGCAGAACCCGCCTGTTCGGAACCCTTCTGGCGGCGGTCTTGGCCGTCCCGCTGCTCGTGTCGGCCCCCGCGCAGGGGGCGGTGCAGGCCGACACGTGCGCGGTGAAGTCGCGGCCCGCGGGCAAGGTCCTCCAGGGCTACTGGGAGAACTGGGACGGCGCCGCGAACGGCGTCCACCCCGGCCTCGGCTGGATCCCGATCACCGACAGCCGCATGGCCCAGCACGGCTACAACGTCATCAACGCCGCCTTCCCGGTGATCCGCTCCGACGGCACCGTGCTGTGGGAGGACGGGATGGACGCCGGGGTCAAGGTGTCCACGCCGACGGAGATGTGCGCGGCGAAGGCCGCGGGCGCGACGATCCTGATGTCCATCGGCGGCGCGGCCGCCGGGATCGACCTCTCGTCGTCGGCGGTGGCCGACAAGTTCGTCGCCACGGTCGTGCCGATCCTGAAGAAGTACAACTTCGACGGGATCGACATCGACATCGAGACCGGCCTGACGAACAGCGGCAACATCAAGACGCTGTCGACGTCTCAGGCCAACCTGATCCGCATCATCGACGGCGTGCTCGCGCAGATGCCGTCGAACTTCGGGCTGACGATGGCGCCCGAGACCGCGTACGTCACCGGCGGCAGCATCACCTACGGCTCGATCTGGGGCGCGTACCTGCCGATCATCAAGAAGTACGCGGACAACGGCCGCCTGTGGTGGCTGAACATGCAGTACTACAACGGATCCATGTACGGCTGCGCCGGTGATTCGTACCAGGCCGGGACCGTGCAGGGCTTCACCGTGCAGACGCAGTGCCTGAACAACGGCCTGGTCGTGCAGGGCACGACGATCCGGGTGCCCTACGACAAGCAGGTCCCTGGCCTGCCCGCCCAGCCCGGCGCGGGTGGCGGGTACATGTCGCCGAGCCTGGTTTCGCAGGCGTGGCGGTCGATTCCGGGCCTCAAGGGCCTGATGGACTGGTCGATCAACTGGGACGGCTCGAAGGGCTGGACCTTCGGCGACAACGTCAAGTCTCTCCAGGGCCGCTGAAGATGTCGTGAGTGGCAATTCGGGTTAGAACCCTAATTGCCACTCACGAGTCGCCCGCCGGGATCGGGTCGTCGTACTCGCCCGGCGGGCCTTCGTACGCGCGGCCGTTCGGGAACGGCCACGGGTTCGGGACGCAGCCGTGCAGCCCGAGCGTCTGCTGCTCCATCACCGGCGCCGGTTTGCCGGGGCCCGGGCACAGTTCGTGGCCCTGGCCGAGCCGGTGCCCGGTTTCGTGCGTGACCATGTACTGGCGGTAGACGTCGAGCGGCGCGCCGTAGTTCGGGACGGCGTGGGCCCAGCGGGCGACGTTGAGCACGACGTTGCTGCCGTTGCGGCAGGACGTGTAGCCGTCGGCGGTGCCGCCGCACAGCTTGTCGCGGCTGGCCGGGGTCGCGAGGTAGATCGTGAAGTCGGCGGGCTGATCGGGCCCGACGTGCTGCAGCCGCCACTGGCCGCCGGCGGTCCACCCGCGGCGGTCGCCGAGGATGCCGCGGATCTGCCGCGCAAAGTCGGCGGGCCCGACGCCGTCGATGTCGGTCTCGATGGCGATCCGGTAGCGCATCAGGCGGCCTTGCGTCCCGGCGACGTCGTCGCTGCCGGGGGTGAACATCCACTGCCCGGACCCGGTCCGCGGGAAGGTGATGGCGACCTCGACGGGCACGGTCTGGGTGACGGGCTCGCGTTCGGCGGGCGGCGGCGGGACGGAGGTGGCGTCCCCGATGGCGGTGACGACGGTCCCGGCGGCGGGCGCGGCGACGGGCTGCCTTTCACACGCGGTGAGAGCCGCGGCCACCGCCATGGCGAGCACGGCGGCGGCCGCGGCCCGTCTCGCGGTTTTCGGCATGGGTCCTCCCAGAGCGCGGCTTCACCGGGAGATACGGACGGGGACGGCGAAAAGTTGCGGTGACACCTCGCGACCGTGCGTCACCGCAGCTCAGAGCCGCGAGTGTGACGACGGCCACAACGCCCCAATGTGGCCTTCGGTGCGTCAGACGCACCCAAGGCGGCCTTCGGTGCGTCAGACGCAACCAAGGCCGCCTTGGGGCGCTGGGGGCTCAGCCCAGGAACTTGCGCAGGACCTCGGTCACCTGGCGGATCTCCGCCGTCCGGACGTTCTCCTGCCGCGTGTGCGCCAGCGTCGGGTTGCCCGGCCCGAAGTTGACCGCGGGCATGCCCAGCGCCGCGAAGCGCGCGACGTCCGTCCAGCCCAGCTTCGCCGCCGCGCGGCCGCCCGCCGCCTCGACCAGCTCTGCCGCCGCCGGGGCCGACAAGCCCGGCAGCGCGCCCGGCGAAAGGTCCACAACGGACAGTTCGTACCCGTCGAACACCTCGCGCAGGTGGCGTTCCGCCGCTTCCGGCGAGCGGTCGGGCGCGAACCGGTGGTTCACCGTCAGCACCGCCGAATCCGGGACCACGTTGCCCGCCACCCCGCCGCTGATCGACGTCGCCTGCAGGCCCTCGCGGTAGGTCAGGCCGTCGATGTCGACGATCCGCGGTGTGTACTCCGCCAGCCGCCGCAACGGCTCGGCCAGCGCGTGGATCGCGTTCTCCCCCATCCACGCCCGTGCCGTGTGCGCGCGCTTGCCCGCCAGCCGCAGCTCGACGCGCATCGTGCCCTGGCAGCCCGCCTCGATCACGGCGTTCGACGGCTCGCCGACGATCGCCAGGTCGCCGGCCAGCCACTCCGGCAGCTCGCGCTCGATCCGGCCGAGGCCGTTCTTGACCGCTTCGACCTCTTCGTTGTCGTAGAAGACGAACGTGACGTCGTGCTTGGGCTCCGGCAGCGTCGCGGCGAGGTGCAGGAAAACCGCGTCGCCGCCCTTCATGTCGACCGTGCCGAGGCCGTGCAGCACCTCGTCCTCGCCGGAGCCTTCGCGCCGGGACGGGAAATTGCCGTTTTCCGGCACGGTGTCCAGGTGGCCGGCGAGCACCACCCGCGACGCGCGGCCGAGGTTCGTGCGGGCCAGCACGGCGTCGCCGTTGCGGACGACCTCGAGGTGCGGCGCCTGCGCGCGAAGCGCTTCCTGCACCGCCGTCGCGATTTCGGCCTCCGAGCCGGACACGCTGAAGGTGTCCACGAGCGCGGCGGTCAGGTCGACGGGATCGGCGTGCAGGTCGAGGCTCATGCCCGGCACGCTACCGTGAGGGTGTGCGTAGGTTCGGAGTCGCAGTGGGCGGCGCGGTGCTGGTCCTGGTCCTGTCCGGCTGCGGCAACGAGGCGGGCCCGACACCCAAGCAGGGCGGCGAGCCCGGCCCCGACGCGCTCCCGACCAAGCTGGACGCCCTGACCGTCGACCAGTGCTTCGCGAGCCCGCAGACCCAGCTGCCGAAGGGCTGTGAGAAGTACGTCACGGAGGTCGGCAACGTCCCCGGCGCGGCCCGCAAGCGCGCGGACGACCGCGACCCGCAGCTGGTCGCCGAAGCGGACAAGCTCGAGCAGGCGGTCAAGTCCTTCCGCGGCGCGAGCTGCACGACCGTCCCCACCGCCGGCGGGCCGTGCACGCAGGCGCTCGTCGACATCGCCGCCGCCCTTTCCGGCCTGAAGAAGCAGGTGGACGCGCGGCCCACGAGTGGTTGATCCGCGTCACACACCGTCTTTTCCGGGGGTCCAGGGGGCTTGCCCCCGGCTGGGGTCCGGGGCTCGGCCCCGGAAAACAGGGACTACCGTGTCGGGCGTGAGCGAGCAGAGCCCGAACCCCGAAACGACCGGCGCCAGCGGCGTCGGGCTGGCCACCGTCACGACCGACGGGACGGTCCTCGACACCTGGTACCCGCACCCGAAGCTGACCGAAGGCGGCACGCCCGGCACCGAGCGGCTCACCGCCGAAGAGGCCGCGGAGCTGCTCGGCGAGGCGGCCGCGGGCCTGCTCGGCCCGGACACCGACCGCGGGGTCGAGGTCGTCGCCGTGCGCACGACGATCGGCAAGCTGGCCGACGCGCCGGCCGACACGCACGACATGTACCTGCGGCTGCACCTGCTCTCGCACCGGCTGGTCCGCCCGCACGGCCAGAACCTCGACGGCATGTTCGGCCTGCTGGCCAACGTCGTGTGGACCAACCACGGCCCGTGCCCGGTCGAGGGCTTCGAGACGACGCGGCTGCGGCTGCGGGCGCGCGGCCCGGTGACCGTCTACAGCGTCGACAAGTTCCCGCGGATGGTCGACTACGTCATGCCGTCGGGCGTCCGCATCGGCGACGCCGACCGCGTCCGGCTCGGCGCGCACCTGGCGTCCGGCACGACGGTGATGCACGAAGGCTTCGTCAACTTCAACGCCGGCACGCTCGGCGCGTCGATGGTCGAGGGCCGCATCTCGGCCGGCGTCGTGGTCGGCGACGGCTCGGACGTCGGCGGCGGCGCGTCGATCATGGGCACGCTCTCCGGCGGCGGCAAAGAGACGATCTCGCTGGGCGAGCGCTGCCTGATCGGCGCGAACGGCGGCGTCGGGATCTCGCTGGGCGACGACACGGTCGTCGAGGCCGGGCTGTACGTCACCGCGGGCACGAAGGTCGTCGTCGAGGGCAAGGTCGTGAAGGCCCGCGAGCTGAACGGCATCTCGGGCGCGGTGTTCCGGCGCAACTCCGCGACCGGCGCGGTCGAGGTCGTGCCGCGGACCGGCTCCGGCGTCGAGCTGAACGCGATGCTGCACGCGAACGATTGAGTGACCTCGTTCACCTAGAATTCATGGTGTGACCACCGAATCGCTGCCGCGTACCCCGGTGGAGTCGGCCTGCCGGAGCTTCCCGATCGAGGCGGGCCCGGCCGATCCGGCGGTCCACCACGTCCGGGCCAAGCTCGACCGCGAGATCCGGGCCCTGCTCGCGCACGAGCCCGGCACCCGCTCCGGCGCCGACCCCGAGGACCTGCACCAGATGCGCGTCGCCCTGCGGCGGATGCGCAGCGTGCTCAAGCTCTCCGGCACGCTGGTCGGGGACGGCGCCGAGCCGGTGCGCGCGGAGCTGGGCTGGCTCGGGCAGTCGCTGGGCGAGGTGCGCGACTACGACGTCCTGATCGGGCACCTGCGCGAGGTCATCGCCGAGTTCGAGGTGCGCGACCAGGCCGCGGGACGCCGTCTGGTGTCGAAATTCGTCACCGAGCGGGCGGCGGCCAAGGGGCGGCTGACGCGGGCGCTGTCGAGCGTCCGCTACTCGGCATTGCTGCGCGAAGTCAGCCTGCTCACGCAGGAGACGTCGCCCGGCGCCGCGGACCGGCCGCACGACCTGATCGGCGGGCTGGCCAAGCCGCACCGCAAGCTCGCCAAAGCCGTGCGCGCGCTGCCCGCCGACCCGCCCGACGACGACCTGCACGCCCTGCGCATCCACGGCAAGAAGCTGCGGTACGCCGCCGAGCTGGCGTTGACGTCGGCGAAGAAGAAGCGCGCGGCGCGGATCAAGACGTTGATCAAGGCGACGAAGGACTTCCAGACCGTGCTGGGCGACCACCAGGACGCGGTGATCGCGGCCGAGCGGATGCGCACGGTGCTGGACACCGCCGACGCCGCGGTCGGGTTCGTCGCCGGGCGGATCGCCGAGCGCGAGCTGGCCCGCCGCGCCGAGGCCCGCGCCGCCTGGCGCGGCTCCTGGGCGGCGGTCGACGCGGCCGCCCGCGCCCTCCACGCCTGACCCCGTCGTGAGTGTTTAGGGCGGTTCTAACCGCCCTAAACACTCACGAGGCGGCGCGGGAGATCGACCACACGTAGTTGTCCGGGCGGATCAGGACTCGCGTGCCCGGCTGGACGTCGTAGGCCTCGTACGCGTGGCCGCCCTCGTCGACCAGGTCCGGGCCCGTCGCGACGCTCCCCGCGGGCAGGATCCGGTAGCCCGTCGTCTCGCCGTCGCCGAAGAGCAGCTCCGTCGCGTGCGGGCCGCGGAACAGCTCGAACAGGCGGACCCGCTTGCCGTTCGCGTCGACCAGCGGCGCGTCCGGGGCGCGGTCGCCCGGACGCAGGGCGCCCGTGCCCGCCGGGGACAGCGGGCCGCCGCGGTAGGTGATGTCCAGCTGCTGGGTGTCCTCGCCGCGGCGGTGGGCGTCGTCGTCGCCGTCGATGTACTTCCGCAGCAGCTCCGACGTGACCCCGAGGACTCGCGCCGCGACCGTCCGCCGCTCGGGCTCGTAGCTGTCGAGCAGCTCCGGCGAGCCGTCGGCCAGCTTCCAGCCGAGGTTGTAGCCGTCCTGGATGCCCGTGTTGAGGCCCTGGCCGCCGGTCGGCGGGTGCGCGTGCGCCGCGTCGCCGGCCAGGAAGACGCGGCCGTCGCGGAAGCGCGCGGCCAGGCGGGTGTTCGGCCGCCAGACCGTCGACCAGGCCAGGCCGGACAGCTTGACGGTGCCGCCGCTCAGCGCGTCGAGCCGGGCCTGGACCGCGGGCAGCGCCGTCTCGACGTCCACCTCGCCCTCGGCGAGCGACGCGCCGAACTGGAAGAGCGGCGTCCCCGGCAGCGGGCTGAACATCATCCCGCTCATCGGCTCGTCCTTCCCCGCGAACCAGTGGCCGTACGCGCGGTCGAGGCCGTCGGCGCGGACGTCGCCGAGCAGCATCCGGATCGACTCGTCGGTGCTGCCCTCGAACGCGATCCCCAGCGCCTTGCGCACGAAGCTCTTGCCGCCGTCGGCGCCGACGAGGTACTCGGCGCGGACGGTCTCGCCGGTGCTCAGCGTGGCCGTCACGCCGTCGGCGTCCTGCTCGAAGCCGGTGAGCGCGGTGGCGAGCTCGACGCGCACGCCGAACTCGGCCAGCCGGTCGCGCAGGATGCCCTCGGTCTGCGACTGGCCGAGGAACCAGCCCGTCGGGTACGGCTTCGACGGCGTCGGGTCGACCAGGTCGAACATCATCCGCTCGTCGACGACTTCGCCGTCGAGGTGGATCTTCATCGGCACCGGCGGGCCGCCCGCGGCCAGCACCGCGTCGAGCACGCCGAGGTCCTCGAAGACCTCCAGCGTGCGCGGTTGCATGCCGTCGCCGCGCGAGCCGACGAAGTACGTCTCGGCCTTGTCGATGATCCGCACCGGGACGTCGCGGCGCGCCAGCTCGATGGCCAGCGTCAGCCCGGTCGGTCCCGCCCCCGCGATCAGCACCCGTGTGTCCATGTCGTCCTCCCGGTGAATTGAAATTCAGTGAATCTGGATTCAGAATGGCGCTGCTAGCTTCTCGTGTCAAGGGAGGTGCCGATGACGGCGACGAACCGCAAGGAGAAGGCCGCCGAGACGGAGAGCGCGCTCAAGGCGGCGGCGAAGCGCGTGTTCGCGCGCAAGGGCTACCTCAACACGAAGATCACGGACATCACGGCCGAGGCCGGCCGGGCCGCGGGGTCGTTCTACAACCACTTCGCGGGCAAGGAAGAGCTGCTCGAAGCGCTCCTGGCCGACATCGCGGCCTCAGGCGACGAGAGCGCCGAGCGCGAGGACCACCTGTCCGACTTCACCGACCCGGCGGCCGTGCGCTGGCACGTGAAGCAGTACTGGGACTTCTACCGGGAGAACGCGGCGACGATGCTGGCCCTGCGCCAGGCGGCGATGGTGAGCGACTCGTTCGCGCGCACGGTCGCCCAGTTCGGCGCGTCCCAGGCGGCCGACCTCGACGACCACCTGGCGCACATCACCCGCGCCGGGCTCCGCCTCCCGTCGACGCCCGGCCGCTGCGCGATGCTGATGTACAGCATGGTCGACTCGTTCGCGGCGACGTGGCTGCACGGCGCCCCGCAGGGCTGGACCCCGCCGACCGACGAGGAAGCCGTCGAGCTGCTCACCCGGTTCGTGTACCGCGGGTTGACTGGGCGGGACTACTGACCGGCGATGTCCAATAGTGTGCGAAGGTGACCGATGCCATCGAGCCGCGCCCGAGTCTGCCGGCCGTTCTGGGCGGCGTGGTCGTCCTCGCGACGACCGGAGCACCGCAGTCCATCTCGTACCTGCTGCGGGTCGGGATCGACACGCCCCGCCACGCGGGGACGCAGCTCGCGGTAGGGCTCTGCGGGGCCGTGGCGATCGCGGTTTGCCTGTTCGCGGCACGGTTCTGGCGGTGGTTGCTCCCGGCCGGGGCGGTCGGGGTGTTCGCGGCCGCGTTGGCGCACCTACCGGTGCTGCGGGAAGTGACGGTCCGGGTGCCGGGCGAGGACGCGCCCGTCCCGGACGTGGTCGCGCACCCGGTGGCGGCGTGCGTGCTGAGCGCGGCATCCGGGGTGCTGCTGGTGGGGTTGCTCGCGGCGGCCCGGTCGGGAATGGTCGTCGGAGTGGTCGCGGTGGCGGCCTACTACGGGGTCGCGCTGGTCGGGCCGCTGCTCGACGCCGGAGCCGCGGTGCGCTTGGCGGTGACCGGGGTGGCGGCGCTGCTCACGGGCGCGGCCTTGGTGGGGCGGGGCGCGCCGGCCGGGCAGACCTTGCCTGCCTGGCAGATCCCGCCCGCCGACCACGGCTCACACGCCTCGCCCGCCGCGAAGAACCCGCCGGGTTGGCCAGGCTCGGCGGCCGGGCCGGCGTGGTCGCCCGAGGAAAGCCCGCACGGCCCGAACTCGCCCACCGACCAGACCTCGACGACCGGACACACATGGTCGCCCGAGCAAGCCCCGCACGGCCCGAACTCGCCCACCGACCAGACCTCGACGACCGGACACACATGGTCGCCCGAGCAAGCCCCGCACGGCCCGAACTCGCCCACCGACCAGACCTCGACGCGCTCCGGGCCCGTCACGGCCGCCACCCACTCGGCTACCAGGCGAGTCTGGCCCGCCGCCGTCGTGGTCTTCCTCCCCTTGATCCCGACCGCCTTCGTCGCCGTCCTCGGCCGGCAGCTCCTCGGCACCACGACCGGCGGCCTCGTGGGCGTCCTCCTGGTCGTAGCGAGCCTCGCCGCCGCCGGGAGCCGGGACCGGCTCTTCGCCGTCGCTGCCAGTGCGCTCGTTCTCGCCGCCCCCGCGACCGTCCTCGTCTTCGCGCACTCTTCGCTCGCCGCCGGGCGGCCGGGGTACCTGTGGGTCGTGGCCCTCGTCGGCATCTTCAGCGGGACCGCCGCCAGGCACCTTCCCTGGGCCGCCCGGGCAGCCGTCCTCGCCGCCCTTCCGATGGCCGCGGTCGGCCTTCAGCTCGGCGGGGACAGCCAGACCATCCAGGGACTCCTGTCCGGGGCGCTGCTGATCTTCGCCTTGGGCGCGGTGGCGGCCGTGACGAGCGCGGCCGCCCCGCGCGGAGAACTCCCGGCGTTCGCCGCCCTGGTCACCACGGCGGCCGTCGGGTTCGGGTTCGCCGCGGGGCTCTTCACGCGGCGGACGTCGGGCCCGCTCGACCCGTCCGCCCCGCTCGTGTCGGCCGGGTACTTCCTCGTCGCCGCCGCGCTGCTCGCGATCCTCGGGAAGCGGCTCAGCGAGGAGCCGTGAGCCGCTCGACAGCGGCGTCCACCCGCTCGTCCGTCGCCGTCAGGGCCACTCGGACGTGCTTGCCGCCCTTCGGGCCGTAGAACGTTCCCGGGGCCACCAGGATCCCGCGCTCGGCCAGCCAGCCGACCGTCGCCGACGCGTCCTCGTCCCTCGTCGCCCAGAGGTACAGGCCCGCCTCGGAGTGGTCGATGCGGAACCCGTTGTCCTGCAACGCTTTCCACAACGCCAGCCGACGCCGGGCGTAACGCTCGCGCTGGGCCGTCAACGCCTCGTCGTCGGTCAGCGCCGCGACCATCGCCTCCTGGACCGGACGCGGCACGATCATGCCCGCGTGCTTGCGGACCTCGAGCAGCCGCTTGATCAGGACCGGGTCACCGGTCAGGAACCCGGCCCGGTAGCTGGCCAGGTTCGCCGACTTCGAGAGCGAGTGCACCGCGATCAGGCCGTCCATCCGGCCGTCGCAGACGTCCGGGTGCAGCACCGACAGCGGGTCCGTCTCCCAGCCGAGCGCCAGGTAGCACTCGTCGGAGACCACCACGACGTCGCGTTCGCGCGCCCACTCGACCACCTTGCGCAGGTGCTCGACCGGCAGCACCTTGCCCGTCGGGTTGGACGGCGAGTTCAGCCAGAGCATCGCCGGCCGCTGGGGGCCGAGCGCCGTCAGGCCGTCCGACCGCAGGATCGACGCGCCCGCCAGGAGCGCGCCGACCTCGTACGTCGGGTACGCCAGCTCCGGGATGACGACCAGGTCGCCGTCGCCGAAGCCGAGCAGCCGCGGCAGCCAGGCCACGGCTTCCTTCGAACCGATCGTCGGCAGCACCGCGTCCGGCTCGATGTCCTCGACACCGTGCCGCCGCGAAAGCGCCGCGCGCGCGGCTTCGCGCAGCGCGGGGATGCCGTGCGTGGTCGGGTACCCGGGGATGTCCGACACCGACGCCAGCGCGGCGCGGATGCCTTCGGGGACCGGGTCGACCGGCGTGCCGATGGAGAGGTCGACCACCCCGCCGGGATGCGCCTGCGCCGTGGCCTTGACCTCGGCGAGCGAATCCCAGGGGAAGTCGGGCAGCGCGATCCGGCTCATTCGCCCTGCGGGGGCAGCGCCTTGACGAAGGCGGGGTCGTTGGCCGTCTTGCCGACCTTCGACGCGCCGCCGGGCGAGCCCAGCTCGTCGAAGAAGTCGACGTTGGCCTTGGTGTAGTCCGACCAGTTGTCCGGGACGTCGTCCTCGTAGTAGATCGCCTCGACCGGGCAGACCGGCTCGCAGGCGCCGCAGTCGACGCACTCGTCCGGGTGGATGTACAGCATCCGCTCGCCCTCGTAGATGCAGTCCACGGGGCACTCGTCGATACACGCCTTGTCGAGCACGTCGACGCAGGGCTCGGCGATCACGTAGGTCACTGCGCACTCCTGCTTTTCTCTGCAAACAGCCAGTCGGTGCCGACACTACGCGGTTCGGCCACCCGTTCGGTTGGTGAGGCAAGCCTTAGCCATACCCGAGGTATGGCCGTTCTCACCTCTGCCGACGGCGCGCGGGCGGGGTCGCCCGCGCGTCACCGGTGATGACGAAGCGGGGCTTGGGTGCCTCGTCCTCGTCCTTCTTCTCCCCCACGGCGCGGTTGAACCCCTCGGAGATCTCGTCGACGAGCTTCTCGTTGTGCCGCTCGTCCTTGCGCTGGATGCCCACGGCCACCTCCCGGAAATAGCTCCGCGCCTCATCGAGGCCTCGGTCACAATCTAGCTGTGAACGCACCCGAAGCGCTCGAAGTCGTCTGCAGCAGAGCATGGCCGCCGCTGGTCGAAGAGTTCTCGAAGGACTGGCGACTGCGCTGGGCAGACGGCTTCACCGGGCGCGCGAACAGCGCGCTCGCGGTCGGCGACCCCGGCCGCCCGCTGCCCGAGGCGCTGCGCGCGGTGTGTGACTTCGCCCACGATCGGGGGATCCCGCCGATGGTGCAGGTGGTCCGCGACAGCCCGAACGAGCACGCGATCGCCGCTCAGGGGTGGGTCCCGGCGACCGGCCACGGCGCGGGCCACGAGGTCGTCGTCCTCACGACGCGGCACTTTCACGTGAAAGTGCCGCCCCCAGGCGTGAAAGTGCTGGACGAGCCCACGCCCGGCTGGTGGGAGCTGGTGCTCGGCTCGGACCCGGACGGCGCAGGCGCGCGGCTGGTCCTGACCGGCGGGAAGGTCGGCTACGGCGTCGTGGTCGACGGCGAGGGCACCGCAGCGGCCGTCCGCGGTGCGCTGGTGGACGGCTGGCTGCACGTCGGACGGCTCGCCGTCGCGCCGGAGTACCGGCGTCGCGGCCTGGCGTCCGCGCTGATGGGCGCGCTGCACGCCTGGGGCCAGGAACACGGGGCCGACCGGGCGGTGTTGCAGGTGGCGGAGGGGAACTCGGGCGCGCTCGCGCTCTACGCGGGGCTCGGCTACGCCCCGCACCACAGATACCGGTACTGGGTGCCCGCACCCGGCTCGTGCGAGGATTCGACGTCGTGAAGATCGTGGTAGTGGTCGGCGGAGTGGGCGGGGCCCGCTTCCTGCTGGGTGTCAAGGCAGCGCTGGGCATGGCACCGGAAGGTGCTTCGGAGTCCGAGCATGAGGTGACGGCGCTGGTCAACACCGGCGACGACGTCTGGATGCACGGCCTGCGGATCTGTCCCGACCTGGACACCTGCATGTACACCCTGGGCGGCGGGATCGACTCCGAACGCGGCTGGGGGCACTCGGGTGAGACCTGGGTCGTCAAGGAGGAGTTGGCCGCCTACGGCGCCGAGCCGACCTGGTTCGGCCTCGGCGACAAGGACATCGCCACCCACCTCATCCGGTCGCGGATGCTGCGCGCGGGCTACCCGCTCTCGGCCGTGACCGAGGCCCTGTGCGACCGCTGGCAGCCCGGCGTCCGGCTGCTGCCGATGTCCGACGACCGCGTCGAGACGCACGTCGTCATCGACGACCCGGAGCAGGACGGCCAGCAGAAGGCCGTGCACTTCCAGGAGTGGTGGGTGCGCTACCGCGCCGAGCCGAAGGCGCATTCGATCGTCGCGGTCGGCAACGACGAGGCCAAGCCCGCCCCGGGCGTGCTGGAGGCGATCAAGGACGCCGACGCCGTGCTGTTCGCGCCGTCGAACCCGGTCGTCTCGGTCGGCACCGTGCTGGGGGTGCCGGGCGTCCGGGACGCGCTGCGCAAGACGTCCGCGGGCGTCGTCGGGGTGTCGCCGATCATCGGCGGCAAGGCCCTGCGCGGGATGGCCGACGCGTGCCTGACCGCGATCGGCGTCGAGACGTCGGCCGAGGCGGTGGGCCGCCACTACGGGTCCCGCAAGGCCGACGGCGTGCTCGACGGCTGGCTGATCGCCGAGGGCGAGACGGCGGACGTGCCGGGCGTGACCGTCCGCGACGTCCCGCTGCTGATGTCCGATGTGGACGCGACCGCGGCGATGGCCCGCGCCGCCCTCGACCTCGCGGGAGCCCCCGTTGCATGACCACGCTTCGCCGAAGCTCGAGATCCTGCCCGTCACCGGGCTGCCGGAGTTCCGCCCCGGCGACGACCTGACCGGCGCGATCGTCAAGGCGGCCCCCTGGCTGCGCTCGGGTGACGTCCTGGTCGTGACCAGCAAGATCGTCTCCAAGGCCGAAGGCAGGCTCGTCAAGGTGCCCGCCGACCCCGAGGTCCGCGACGCCGAGCGCCGGAAGCTGGTCGAGCAGGAGGCCGTCCGGGTGGTCGCGCGGATCGCGCGGACGGTCATCACCGAGAACCACCTGGGGATCGTGCAGGCGGCGTCCGGCATCGACGCGTCGAACGTCGAGGGCGACGAGGTCGCGCTGCTGCCCGCCGACCCGGACGCGTCCGCGCTGGCCCTGCGCAACGGCCTGCGCGAGCGGCTCGGCGTCGAGGTCGCCGTGGTCGTCACCGACACGATGGGCCGCGCGTGGCGGGTCGGGCAGACCGACGCCGCGATCGGCGCGTCCGGCCTGCGCGTGCTGCACGCCTACCGCGGCGAGGTAGACGGGCAGGGCAACGAGCTGGCCGTCACCGAGGTCGCCGTCGCCGACGAGCTGGCCGCGGCCGCCGACCTGGTCAAGGGCAAGCTCGGCGGCACGCCGGTGGCCGTCGTGCGCGGACTCGACATCTTCGACGACGGCTCGACGGCGCGGAGCCTCGTCCGCCCGCTCGACGAGGACCTGTTCCGGCTGGGCACCAACGAAGCCATCGCGCAGGGCCGCCGCGAAGCCGTCCCGGCGCGGCGCTCGGTGCGGCAGTTCGCGGACGAGCCGGTGGACCCGGACGCACTGCGTCGCGCGGTGGCCGCCGCGCTGACCGCGCCCGCGCCGCACCACACGCACCCGGTGCGGTTCGTCTGGCTGCGCGACTCCGGCGTGCGGAAGAAGCTCCTCGACGCGATGCGCGAGGCGTGGCAGGCCGACCTGGCGGGCGACGAGTTCACCGCCGAGCAGATCGCGAAGCGGCTCAGCCGCGGTGACATCCTTTACCGGGCCCCGGAAGTCGTCGTCCCGTTCCTGGTCCCGGACGGCGCGCACACCTACCGCGACGCCCGCCGCAACGACTGTGAGAAGACAATGTTCACCGTCGCCGGCGGCGCCGCGGTGCAGGGCCTGCTGGTCGCGCTGGCGGCCGAAGGGCTGGGCTCGTGCTGGATCGGGTCGACGATCTTCGCCGCCGACCTCGTCCGGGACGTCCTCGGCCTCGACGAACGCTGGCAGCCGCTCGGCTCGGTCGCGATCGGCGTGCCGCTCGAAACGCCGCCCGCCCGTGAGCTGGGCACGCCCGGGGAAGGGCTGCTGGAGCTGTGAGCCTGCACGAAGACGCCGTCGCGACGCTTTCGTCGTGGCGGCCCGCGGTGGGGTCCCAGGAATCGCTGCGGCAGGCGTTCCTCGGGTTCCTCGCCGCGCGCGAGGACAGCTGTCAGCGGTCGTGCGCGGCCGGGCACCTGACGGCGTCGGCGGTGGTGCTGGACCACACCGGGACGCGGGTGCTGCTCACGCTGCACCCGCGTGTCGGCCGCTGGCTGCAGCTCGGCGGCCACTGCGAGCCGTCCGACGTCTCGCTGGCCGCGGCCGCGCTGCGGGAGGCCACCGAGGAGTCCGGCATCGACGGCCTGCGGATCTCCGCGGAGCCGGTGCACCTGGACGTCCACCCGATCACGTGCTCGCTCGGCGTGCCGACGCGGCATTTCGACGTCCGCTACGCCGTGCACGCCCCGCCGGGCGCATCGCCGGTGCGCAGCGAGGAGTCCGACGACCTGCGGTGGTGGCCGGTCGACGCGCTGCCCGAGGGCTCCGAAGATCTCGCCGATCCGGTGAAAGCGGCCATTCCTGTCGGTGCCGGGCACTAGCCTGGGTCGCGGACAGGGAGGGACCACATGGCTACGCAGTTCCCCGAGCGGGTGCACTACCACTCCGGCGGTGGCGGCGACACCGGCGTGTTCGGCTACATCGTGCTCGGGCTGATCGTGCTGGGCATCATCGTGTTCGTCATCGCGGTGATCGTCCGGGTGTCGAAGATGCGCCGCGAAGAGGCGATGAAGAACGGCGGGCAGTTCCCGCAGGCGAACTTCCCGCCGCCGCAGAACTTCCCGCCACCGCAGCAGGGATTCGCGCCACCACCGCCGTCGCCGCAGGCCGGGTTCCCGCAGCAGGGTTTCCCGCCGCAGCAAGGGTTTCCGCAGCAGCCGGGGTACCCGCCGCCGCAGCAGCCGTACCCGGCTCCGGCGCCGTACCCGCAGCAGACGCTGCCCGGTCCGGGAGCGGGTCCGCAGAGCTGGTGATCGTCCCCTTCGACAGCAGCTCGCCGGTGCCGCCGTTCGAGCAGGTCCGGTCCGGGCTCGCGACGCGGATCAATGACCGGAGCCTGGCCGTCGGCACGAAGCTGCCGACGGTCCGCCAGCTCGCGGCCGACCTCGGCATCGCCCCGAACACGGTCGCGCGCGCCTACCGCGAGCTGGAGGAGGCGGGGCTGATCGAGACGCGCGGGCGGGCAGGCAGCTTCGTGGCGGCGTCGGGCGACCAGAGCCGCCGCCGTGCCCAGCAGGCCGCCGCGGAGTACGCGAAGACGACTCGTAAGCTCGGCCTCGACGACGCCGAAGCGCTGGCGATCGTCCGCGCGGCACTCGACGAGGGGAAGAGCTGATGGTGAGCGTGCTCATGCTGCTGATCATCCTGGTGGTGATCGCGGCGATCGTCGGTGTCGTGCTGCTCGTGGTCAATTCGAGCAAGCCCAAGCAGCCGCCGTACCCGCCGCAGTACCCGGGGTACCAGCAACCGGGATACCCGCCGCAGCAAGGCTTCCCGGGCCAGCAGCCGCCGGGCTACCCGCCACAGCAGCCGCCCTACCCCGGCCAGCAGCCGCCCTACCCGCCACCGGGATATCCCCCACAGCAGTAGCCGAAGTCCTCACATGGCGCGGTAGTCGCGCAGTTCGATGCGGGGGCCGAAGCGCGGGCGCTTGTGCCCCGCCCGCTCCAGGTACCGGACGGTTCGCTGCCGCTGCGGCGCGTACGGTGCCAGCACCTCGGCCATCCCCGCGTCGTCGAGTTTCACGCCCAGCACGGCGTTCCCGACCATCGACGGGATGTTGTAGTCGCCGAAGCTGACCGCGTCCGGGTCGCCCCAGGCGCGCTGCGCGATCTCCGCCGCCGTCCACACGCCGATGCCCGGCACCTGGCGCAGCCAGTGCCGTCCCGCGAGCCCGCCCAGCTCCACCGCCTTCTCCAGGTGGTGGGCGACGCGGGCGGCGTTGAGCAACGTCGTCCGGCGCTTGATGTCGACGCCCGCGCGGTGCCAGTGCCAATCCGGCAGGGACCGCAGGGCCACCGGCGTCGGCGGCACGCGCAGCCGCTCGGGCCCCGGGCCGGGCGCCCGCGCGCCGAAGCGGCGGCACAGCTCGGCCCACGACCGGATCGCCTCCTTGCCGGCCACCTTCTGCTCCAGCACGGCCAGCACCAGCCAGTCCCACACCACGCCGGTCGCGCCGAGCCGCAGGCCGGGGTTCTCGCGCCGGGCCCGCGCGACGACGTCGTGGTGCGCGACGAACGCGGAGTCGTCGTCGTTCGCGCCGAGCAGCGCCGGGACGCCGTCGAGCAGCCGGTCCTTGCCCTCACCCCAGGCCGCGGCCTCGATGCGGCCGTCGGAAAGGCGGCGCAGCGCCAGCGTGCCGGGCCCGTCGGGCGTGTTCGACGCGAGCCAGGTGATGCCGCGTTCGTCGGTGAGGATGTTGAGCGACCCGCGGCCGCGCTTCAGCGGTCCCAGGACCGAGCCCAGGTCGACTTCGTACGCGGGACGCCAGAACATCGGGCTACGCGTCGCTCGAGAAGCGGACGGAACCGTCGGGGAGCACGGTGTCGGGCCACACGCGGGCGCCGTCGAGCAGCTCGCACCCGGCACCGACGGACACGCCATCGCCCAGCACGACGCCGCGCAGCACCGCACCCGCGCCGACGCGCGCGCCGTGCCCGAGCACCGAGCGCTCGACGATCGCGCCCTCGGAGACGGCCGCGCCGTCGAAGAGCACCGAGCCGTCGATCTTCGCGCCCGAGCCGACCACCGCGGCGACGCCGATGGTCGAACCACCGGAGAGCTGGGCGTCCTCGGCGACGGACGCGCCGTCCAGGACCAGGAAGTCGCCGGGACGGCCGGGCAGCGCCGACGTCGGCGCCACACCGCGCACGAGGTCGGCGGAGCCGCGCACGAACGCTTCCGGCGTGCCGACGTCGAGCCAGTAGGAGGCGTCGACGAAGCCCTGGATGTGCGCGCCCTGCTCCAGCAGCTGCGGGAACGTCTCGCGCTCGACCGACACGCGGCGCCCGGCCGGGATGGCCTCGATCACCGGGCGGCGGAAGACGTAGCAGCCGGCGTTGATCTGGTCGGTCGGCGGGTTCGGCGTCTTCTCCAGGAACGCCTCCACGCGGCCGGTCTCGTCGGTCGGCACCGACCCGAACCGGCTCGGGTCCGGCACGCGCTGCAGGTGCAGCGTGACGTCCGCCTCGCTTTCGCGGTGCACGCGCAGCTGCTCGCCGACGTCGGCGCCGGAGAGGATGTCGCCGTTGAAGACGATCACGTGCTCGGCGCGCAGCTTGTCGTGGACGTTCCGGATGGCCCCGGCCGTGTCGAGCGGCTCCTCCTCGACGACGTACTCGAGGTCCAGACCGATCGACTTGCCGTCGCCGAAGTACTCCTCGAACACCTCCGCACGGTAGCTCGTGCCCAGCACGACGTGCCGGATCCCGGCTTCGCGGATGCGCGAGAACAGGTGGCTCAGGAACGGTGTCCCGGCCGTCGGGAGCATCGGCTTCGGCGCCGACAGGGTCAATGGCCGGAGGCGGGTGCCCTTGCCCCCGACCAGCACGACGGCGTCGACTGCGTCGGCTCGGACCTCGGACGTCACGGAAATCTCCTCTTGTATCACGCACCGCTGAGCGACAAGCCGCGGGAAACCCTGACGGAGGTCGCCCGGAGGGCCTACCCTAGACAGGAAACAGACGGGCCTTTCCCCAGAGGGCCCCGGGTCAGTCGGGAGGCCGAGGGGATGGACCCCCGCGATCGGGCGGACGCCCTGCTCGCACGAGCCCAAGCGCGCGGTGCGTTCGTAGTGACACCCGACAGCGCGACGTCACCGATGGACTCGTCGAACACGCAGCAGATCCCGCGCGCGGCGATCGACGGGCTCGACCGCAGCAGTGATCCGGACACGACCACGCAGCTCCCGGCGTCCTTGATCGAGGAGAACGACCACCCGCTGGCGGGCTCGGCCCCGACGCGGCGCCTGGAGTCCCAGGGCGGGCGCCGCCAGCAGGCGACGACGCCGTTGAGCACGCCGACGCCGACGACCCCGCTGCCGAAGCCGTCCCCGGCGCCGGTGACGACGCCGCTGGCCCGCCGGCCCCAGGCCGAGCCGATCACGAGCCCGCTGAAGGAGCCGGACCCGGAGGACACCGGCCTGGTGCCGACGGTGACGCAGAACAACGGCAAGTCCGACCTCTCGCGCCGGCTCGACGGGATCTAGCGGGTCTCGAGCTTCAGCCGCAGGGCGAGCCCGAGCTTCGCGGCGGCGAGCACCGGCTTCCAGGCGAGGCCCTGGTGGCGGTCGGCGAGGTAGCGGTAAGCGCTGTCGTGGTGGGCTTTGAGCATCTTCTTCGACGCCTGCGACGTGGAGTGACCACCTTCGTGGGTGACGCTCGAAGAGGGCACGTAGACGTTCAGCCAGCCGGCTTTGGCGAGCCGGTCGCCGAGGTCGACGTCCTCGAAGTACATGAAGTAGCGCGTGTCGAAGCCGCCGACGGAGTCGAAGGCTTCCCGCCGGAAGAGCTGACAGGAGCCGGAAAGCCAGCCGGAGGTCCGCTCGACGGGGGTGCCGGTCTCCTGCCGGTACTGCTTGGTCCAGGGGTTGCCGGGCCAGACCTTCCCGAAGGCGGCGTGCCCGATGCCCCGCCCGAAGGAGGGGAGCAGCCGCGCGGAGGGGTAGACGGTGCCGTCGAGATCGTGGATGAGCGGCCCGAAGGCACCCCCACGAGGCCACCGCTTCGCGGCGTCGAGCAGGGCGTCCAGCGAACCGGGCTCCCATTCGAGGTCGGGGTTGACGACGACGACCCAGCCGTACCGGTCGTCGAGCTCGGCGACGCCCCGGTTGGCGGCGGTGCCGTAGCCGACGTTCTCGCCGATGCTGAGCAGCTGCACGTTCTTGCGCCGCGAGGCCTTTTCGGGGGCCCCATCGGTGGAGTCGTTGTCGGCGACGACGACGTGGACCTCGCGCTCGGTGGCCTTCTCGAGGCTGTCGAGCATCCGCTCGAGGGTGTCCCCGGAGAAGTAGGTCACGGTCACGACGCCGACATCGTCGCCATAGCGGTTCTGCTCAGTCACCCGGCCATTGTCCACTCGTCACGGAGGGTCAGTCGCGGACCCCGGTGCAGCAGCACGCTGGAAGAACTCAGCGGGTCCGCAGGTGGCGCGACCAGGCCTTGGCATACGCCTCCCGGTGCCGCTCCGCGGTCGTGGCCCAGGAGAACTC
The DNA here is from genome assembly GCF_030264295.1 of Amycolatopsis nalaikhensis. GTDB lineage: Bacteria > Actinomycetota > Actinomycetes > Mycobacteriales > Pseudonocardiaceae > Amycolatopsis > Amycolatopsis nalaikhensis. The sequence continues at coordinate 1,580,465 of NZ_CP127173.1, forward strand.
CTTCGCCCGCTGCTGAGCCGCCATCGACAGCTCGGCCCGCCGCCCCGGGTCCGCCAGCAGCTCCGAAATCGCCGCCGCGACATCCCCCGCACCCACTCCGCAGTACGCCACGGCATCACCCCCGACCTCCGGCAACGACAGCCGCCGGGTCGTCAGCACGCACGCGCCGCACGCCATCGCCTCGAGGACCGGCAGCCCGAACCCCTCCCCCAACGACGGGTACGCCACCAGCGTCGATCCGCCCAAGAACCCCGCCAGCGTCCCGAACGGCAAGTACCCCGCCCGGATCACCCGCAGCCGGTGCGGCACGGCGTCCAACGCCCGCTCCACCTGCGTGTCCCACCCCGGCTGCCCAGCCAGCACCAACGCGGGCGCGTCCCGCTGACCGGCCACCGCCCGCGCGAACCCGCGGATCAACGCGGGCACGTTCTTCCGCGGCTCCAACGCCCCCAGAAACGCCACGTACGGCGTCCGGCCGAGACCGACCGCCGCCCGAGCCGCCGCGACCTCCGACGGCGATGGCGGGTGGAAGCGCTCCGTGTCGACGCCGTGGTGAATGACTTCCAGAGAAGCGTGCCGAACCGGGCCGACGCGGGCCAGCTCGGCCGCCGTCGCCGCGGACGGCACCACGCACAGCGTCGCGCGCCGCAGCGCTGTCGCCGTCCACGCCCGGAAGAACCGGGCCTTCACCGATGAGTGCAGCACCGCGTCGGTGAAGAACGTCGCGTCATGCAACGTCACCACCGAGGCCGCCGACGTCGCCAGCGGCATCGTGTAGTGCGGCGAGTGGACCACGTCCGCGCCCAGGCGGCGGACCAGCCTCGGCAGCGTCGCCTGTTCCCAGGTCAGACGGGCCGTCCGGGTGGTCGTCGTCGGGGACGCCGGCACCACCCGCGAGCCCGGTGCCAGCCGATCGTAAAGCCGCAGGTCCCGGGGTTGGCAGACCACCGTGAGGCGCGCGCCGTCCGCGTCGAGCGCCGCGACGAGCGAGTCCACGTAGCGGCCGACCCCGCCGCGGTCCGCGGGAACCGCGGTCGCGTCGATCAAGACCCGGGGATCATCGCTCACCCCTGCAGGGTACGGCGGTGCCCCGCCCCCTTGGTGAGGAACTGGCAAACCGGCTACTCGTGCGCCCGCCGGTGGATCGCCCAAACGGCTTCCGCGGCGCGACGCCACGTGAACATCCGGGCCCGTTCGCGCCCCGATCGAGTCAAATCCGCAGCCACAGCGGGTGAATCCAGTACTTCCCGTAGCGCCGCCGCCAACGCCGTCGCGTCGCCGCGCGGCACCGTCACCCCGGCTCCGCCCGCCACCTCCACGAGCGCCGGGACGTCCGTGTGCACCACCGGGACCCCGGCCGCCATCGCCTCCAGCAGGCCCAGCCCGAAGCCCTCCGCCAGGCTCGGCACGGCCAGCACGCTCGCGTGCCGCAGCGCGGTCGCCAGCTCGGCGTCCGACACCTTCCCCAGCACCCGCAGCCGCTCGGCCGGCAGGCCCCGGTCCGCGGCCAGCGCGACCGGGTCGATGCCGCCCCAGCCCGGCTGCCCGGCGAGCACGAGGACCGTGCCGTCGAGGGCCGCGACCGCGTCGACCAGCACGTCGATGCCCTTGCGCGGCTCGATCGTGCCCACCGCCAGCACGTACTTCGCGGGCAGCTCCAGGTCCGCGTCACCGGTGGGGACGCGCACGCCGTGCGGCACCACGCGCACCGGGACGTCGACGTCGATCAGCACCGCCAGCTCGTCGGCGACCGCCCGCGTCGGCACCACCAGCCCGGACGCCCGCCGCGCCGCCCGCGCGATCATCGACCGGTGCCAGCTGACGCCGCGCGCGGTGAGCGTCTCCGGGTGGGTCCACGGCACGGTGTCGTGCACGGTCACGCTCAACGTCTTCCCGGCCGGCGCGCGCGGCGGCGCGAACGGCGTCGGCGCGTGCACCGCGTCGCCACCCGGCCACCAGCGCAGGCCCAGCTGCCACGCGGCGATCAGCGCGCGCGGCGGGATCCGCAGCACCCGCGGCCCGTCGACGCCCTCGAGCTCGGCCGGGCCCACGTCGGCGTGCCGCGCGACCACGCTGGACACCGTCCAGCCCGGCGGCGCGGTCTTCGCGAGCGCGGGGAGCAGCTCGGCCGTGTAGCGCCCGGTGCCACCGGGCACGGGCGCGAGGAGCTGCTCGGCGAGCACGACCAGTTCGGGCACGCGGCTATTGTGCGGGACGTGACCGCGAATCCCGCCACCACGGTGGTCGTCGTGACCTGGCGGGGCGCCGGGCACGTCACCGCCTGCCTCGACGCGCTCGCCGCGCAGACGCGTCCACATCGGACGCTCGTGGTGGACAACGCCTCCGACGACGGCACCGACGCCCTGCTCGCGGCCCATCCTTCGCGTCCGCAAGTAATTCGCCTGCCCCGCAACACGGGGTACGCGGGCGCGCTCTCCGTCGCGCTCGGAAAAGTCGAGACCCCGCTGATGGCGTGGCTCAACGACGACGCCGAACCGGCGCCCGGCTGGCTCGCGACGCTGGAAGACACCCTCGAGAAAGCGCCGCTCGCGGCCGCGGCGACGTCGCTGCTCGTCAGCCTCGACGGCCGCACGCAGTCCACCGGCGTCCGGCTGACCGCCGACGGCCACGGCGCCGACCGCACCGAGCCCACCGGCGAGGTGTTCGGCTTCTGCGGCGGCGCGGCCCTGCTCCGCAGCGACGCCCTGCGCGCCGTGCACGGCGTCCCGGCGAGCTTCTTCTGCTACTACGAGGACACCGACACGGCGTGGCGGCTGCGGCTGGCCGGGTGGGACGTCGTCGCGGCGCCGGACGCGCGCGTCAAGCACGCCCACGGCGTCAGCAGCAAGCCGGGCTCGCCGGAGTTCCACCGCTGGAACGAGCGCAACCGGCTGCTCATGCTGCTGCGCTGCGCGCCCCGCGACGTCGCGGTGAAGCAGCTGGTCAAGTTCGCCGCGCTGACCGCCGTGCTGCCGCTGCGGCCCGGGCGGCCGTCCGCCGCGAACTTCCGCTTCGGCCTGCGCTGCCGCGTGCTGGCCGAGGTGGCCGCGCGGCTACCTGCGACGTTGACGGCCCGCCGCGCGATCGGCCGCCGGGCGGCACTGGGCCGAGGCGCGGTCTGGGAGGCGTGGGCGGGCCTTTAAGCTTGCGGCACCCGACCTCGAGGAGCTGGCTTTGGCGCAGGGGGACCCGCAACCGCTCGTCTCGGTGATCGTCGTGAACTACCACGGCGCCGACGACACGATCGCCTGCCTGCGCGCACTGGCCGAGCACGACTACCCCGAGCTTCGAACTGATCTGCGTCGACAACTCCTCCGGCGAGGGCGAGGCCGCGCGCATCCGCGAGGCCGTCCCCCAGGCCCAGGTGGTCGCGGCCGGGCGCAACACCGGCTTCGCGGGCGGCTGCAACCTCGGCGCGAAGCACGCGAAGGGCACCGTCCTCGCCTTCCTCAACAACGACGCCCGCCCGGCGCCCGGCTGGGTCTCGGCCGCGGTCGCCGAGCTGCGCGCGCAGCCCCGCGTCGCCGCGGTGGCCAGCAAGGTCCTCGACTGGGACGGCACCGGCACCGACTTCGTCGACGGCGGCCTGACCTGGTTCGGCATGGGCTACAAGCGCCACGCCGGCGCGCCGCTGGCCGACGTCCCGGCCACCGAGCACGAGGTCGCGAAGGACGTCCTGTTCGGCACCGGCTCGGCGATGTTCGTCCGGGCGAGCGTGTTCGCCGAGCTGGACGGCTTCGACGAGCGGTTCTTCATGTTCTACGAGGACGTCGACCTCGGCTGGCGGCTCAACCTGCGCGGCTGGCGCTATCGGTACGTCCCGGAATCGGTGACCTACCACCGCCACCACGGCACGATGTCCGCGGTCGACGCGCCGGAAACGGGCCGCGAAACCTTCCTCCTCGAGCGCAACGCCCTCGCCGCGCTCTACAAGAACCTCTCCGACGAGACGCTCGCCCGCGCGCTGCCCGCCGCGCTCGCGCTGGCCGTCCGGCGCGCCACCGCCCGCGGCGAGCTGGACGCCACGCAGCTCGACCTCGAAAAAGGCGTCGGCCCGGTCGAGTCCGGCGACGTCGCGATCCCGCGGACCACCCTGGCCGGGCTGCTCGCGATCGACCAGTTCGTCGAGCTGCTGCCGTCGCTGGCCGAGTCCCGCGCGGCCGAGCAGGCCGCCCGCGTCCGCACCGACGCCGACCTGCTTCCGTTGCTGCGCAAGGCGTTGGAGCCCGCCTACCCGCTGCCGCGCTACCTCGCCGCGCACGACATCCTGGTCGAGGCGTTCGGCATCGAGCAGGCGTTCGGGCAGCGGCGCAAGATCCTGGTGATCACCGGCGACGCGCTCACCGAGCGGATGGCCGGCCCGGCGATCCGCGCCTGGAACATCGCGCTGGCGCTGTCCGCCGAGCACGACGTCCACCTGGTCACGACGAACCCGCTCGCCACGCCGCCGCCCGCGCCGTTCCGCGTCGGCTCCGGCAAGCACCGCGAGCTGGAGGCGCCGGTCGCCTGGGCCGACATCGTCATCCTGCAGGGGCACGTGCTCGAACTGGCGCCGTCGCTGAAGAAGGAGCACCGCGGCAAGATCGTCGTCGCCGACCTCTACGACCCGATGCACCTGGAGCTGCTGGAGCAGGGCAAGGGCGTCGCCGACGACCAGCGCGCGGCCGACCTCGCCGGCGTCACGCGGGTGCTCGACGCGCAGCTCGAGCGCGGCGACTTCTTCCTCTGCGCGTCCGAGCGGCAGCGGCACCTGTGGCTCGGGCACCTGGCCGCGCTCGGCCGCCTTTCGCCGCGGCTCTACGACGCCGACCCGACGACGCAGTCGCTGCTCGCGGTCGTCCCCTTCGGACTGTCGCCCGAGGCGCCGAAGCGCACCGGCCCCGGCCTGCGCTCGTCGCTGGGCATCGGCGGCACCGACCACGTCGTGCTGTGGGCGGGCGGGGTGTACAGCTGGTTCGACCCGCTGACGCTGGTCCGCGCGATCGACGCGCTGCGCCGCCGCCGCGCCGACGTCCGGCTGGTGTTCCTCGGGATGAAGCACCCGAACCCCGAGGTCACCGAGATGGACATCGGCGCCCGGACGATCCGGCTCGCGGATTCGCTGGGGCTGACCGGCAAGCACGTCTACTTCAACGAGCAGTGGGTGCCCTACCACGAGCGGCAGAACTGGCTGCTCGACGCGAACTGCGGTGTCACGACGCACTACGAGCACGTGGAGACGACGTTCGCGTTCCGCACCCGGGTCCTCGACTACCTGTGGGCCGGGCTGCCGATCGTCACGACCGACGGCGACGCGTTCGCCGACCTGGTCCGGGCCGAGCGCCTCGGCGTCGTCGTCCCGGCCGAAGACGCCGACGCGCTGGCCGATGCGCTCGAAAAGTGCTTGTACGACGAGGAGTTCGCCGCGGGCTGCGTCGAGCGGATCGCCGTCGTCGCGCAGCGGTACGCGTGGCCCGAGGCGCTGAAGCCGCTGGTGGAGTTCTGCCGCGACCCGCGCCCGGCGGCCGACCGGCTGCCCGGTTCGGCGGACCTGACGGCGACGCCGCCGGTGCGCGGCCGGGCCCTGCTGCGCCGCGACGTCGACCTGGTCCGCGAGTACCTGGCCGCCGGCGGCCCGGCCGAGCTGGCGCGGCGCGCGGGTGGCCGGGTCTTGAAGGTCGCGAAGCAACGGCTGCGCCGTGGCTAGGTCCCTCAGCGTCCTCCTCGACGGCACCCCGCTCCTCGGCGCGCGCACCGGGATCGGCCGGTACACGGCGGCGCTGAGCGAAGAGCTGGTGTCGATCCCCGAGGTGGACACGCGCGCGGTGGCGTTCACGCTGCGGGGCTGGCGGCGGCTGCGGCACGTGCTGCCGTACGGCGCGCGGGCCCGCGGGATGCCGGTGGCGGCGCGGCTGCTGCGGATGGCGTGGGTGCGGTCGGACTTCCCGCCGGTGGAGCTGTTCGCCGGCCCGACGGACGTCGTGCACGGCACGAACTTCGTGCTGCCGGGCCGGTTGCGCGCGGCGGGCGTGGTGACGATCCACGACCTGGCGTTCCTGGACAACCCGGCGGAGCTGGCCCCGAGCGACCGCGACCTGCCGCAGCTGGTCCGCCGCGGCGCCCGTCGCGCGAACGTGATCTGCACCCCGACGGCGGCGGTCGCGGACGCGGTGGCGGAGCGCCTCGACGTCTCCCGCGACAAGATCGTGGTGACGCCGCTGGGCGTGAACCCGGCGTGGTTCACCGCGCGCCCGCCGGACGACGAGCGGCGCGCGCGCCTCGGCCTGCCTGCCCGCTACTTGCTGTTCGCGGGCGCGGCGGGCCCGCGCAAGGGCTTGGACTGGCTGACGCGCGCCCACGACGCGGCGGCCGACCTGCCGGACCTGGTGTTCGCCGGGCCGGGCCCGTTCCCGCGCGGACCGCGGGTGCGCCAGACGGGCTATCTGTCCGATGTGGACCTGCGCACGGTGGTCGCGGGGGCGTCGGCACTGGTGCTGCCCTCGCGAGACGAGGGGTTCGGGCTGCCGGTGCTGGAGGCGATGGCCTCGGACGTCCCGGTGGTGTGCACGGACATCCCGGCGTTGCGCGAGGTGGCCGGGGACTGCGCGAGCTTGGTGCCGTACGGAGACGTGGACGGCTTGGCGGAGGCATTGCGCACGGCGGTGATCGACCCGCACGCGGTGGCGACGTCGGCATCCCGGCGTGCCCACGCGGCGAACTTCACGTGGCGGACGTGCGCCGAGCTGACGGTCGGCGCCTACCGGCTCGCCTCAGGCCGTCACTGAGCCGGGCCCAAGCGCCCCAATGTGGCCTTCGGTGCGTCACACGCAACCAAGGCGGCCTTCGGTGCGTCAGACGCAACCAAGGCCACATTGGGGCGCTTGAGTCTTGGCCTACGCCGCGAAGTAGGCGTCCAGCGCTTCTTCCCACGACCTCATCGGGGTCAGCCCTGCCTCTTTCCACGCGGCGGGCGACAGCACCGAGTACGCCGGTCGCGTAGCCGCCTGCGGGTACTCCGCCGACGTGCACGCCTTCACCCGCGAAGGATCCGCCCCGAGGTGCGAGAATATCGCCCGGGCGAAGCCGCACCAGCTCACCGAACCCGCGTTCGTGCAGTGCAGGACCCGCTGCTCCGGCCCTTCCCCCGCGGCCACGCGCGAAGCCAGCTCGAGAAGCCCGGAAGCCAGGTCGAAGGTCCACGTAGGACCACCCACCTGATCGTCCACAACGGACAGCTCCGGCCGCGAAGACTCCAGAGAAGTCATGGTCTTCACGAAGTTGGACCCGGACTTCCCGTAGAGCCACCCGGTCCGGACCACCCAGGAAGAAACCCCCGACCCGAGCACGGCGTCTTCCCCGGCCGCCTTCGTCCGCCCATAAGCCGAACGCGGCCCGAGCGCATCGGAAGGCTCATAAGGCGAAGCAGCATCCCCGGAGAAGACATAGTCCGTGGAGACATGAATCAACGGCACCCGGCGAGAAGCACAAGCCGCGACCAGCACCCGAGGCCCGTCGGCGTTCACCGCGAACGCCCGCTCCTCGTCCGTCTCCGCCTTGTCGACCGCCGTGTACGCAGCCGCGTTGACGACCACCGGCGCCGACCCGTTCTCACGGGCCCGCTCGGCCAACGCGCCGACCGCGGCCAGCACCTGACCGGTCTGGGTCACGTCCAGCTCCGCCGACCCCGGGGCGATGACGTCCACCGCATCGGAAGCCAGCGCGGCCAGGTCGTGGCCGAGCTGTCCGGAACCGCCGGGCACGAGCACCGTCAGCCGCACAGGCACATCCTCTACTTCTTGAGCGCGGCCCGCTCCGCCAGGGGCTCCCACCACGCGCGATTGTCCGAATACCAGGCCACCGTCGCGGCCAGACCGTCCTCGAAGGACACGCGCGGAGCGTACCCCAGCTCCTCGCCGATCTTCGTGATGTCCACCGAATACCGGCGGTCGTGACCCTTGCGGTCCTCCACCGGCTCGACGCTCTCCCAGCCCGCGCCGACCGCTTCCAGGAGCTTCTCCGTCAGCTCGCGGTTCGTCAGCTCCGTGCCGCCGCCGATGTTGTAGATCTCGCCCGGCCGCCCGCCGTCGGCGACGAGCTGGATGCCGTGGCAGTGGTCGTCCACGTGCAGCCAGTCGCGGACGTTGAGCCCGTCGCCGTAGAGCGGCACCTTCCGCCCGTCGAGCAGGTTCGTCACGAACAGCGGGATCACCTTCTCCGGGAATTGGTACGGACCGTAGTTGTTGGAACACCGCGTGATGCACACCGGCAGCCCGTGGGTGCGGAAGAACGACCGCGCCACCAGGTCCGACGACGCCTTCGACGCCGAGTACGGCGAGTTCGGCTCCAGCAGGTGGTCCTCGGTCCACGAACCGTGCTCGATCGAGCCGTACACCTCGTCGGTCGACACGTGCACGAACTTGCCGACGCCCGCCTCCAGCGCCGCCTGCAGCAGGTTCTGCGTGCCCAGCACGTTCGTCAGCACGAAGTCGGCGGCGCCGAGGATCGAGCGGTCCACATGCGACTCCGCGGCGAAGTGCACCACCAGGTCGACCCCGCGCATGACTTCGGCGACCAGCCCGGTGTCGCAGATGTCGCCGCGGACGAACCGCAGCCGCGGGTCGGCGGCGACCGGAGCCAGGTTGGCCTCGTTGCCGGCGTAGGTGAGTTTGTCCAGCACGACCACCTCGGCGTCACGCAGCGCCGGGTAGGCGCCGGTCAGCACCTGCCGGACGTAGTGCGACCCGATGAACCCCGCACCACCGGTGACCAGGACCCGCATCTTCCCGCCTTTCCTCGCGCCCCGACCGGGGCAATTCGGCCCCCAGCCTACGGAGGTCCAACAACACCCTCAGTAGAGTCTCTCCTGGAGACACAGGGGTGTCCTGGGGGAAGCACGGGGTTCACAGGGGAGGAAGCGCGTGACCGAATGGCCTGCGCCGCCCGTCCCGGCGCGCCGGAGCCACGGCGTCGCGGTCTTCGCACGCCGCGGCGGCAAGGTCGTCGTGTCCCTGCTGTCGGTCGCCATCCTGGCCCTGACCTGGTACGGCTGGCACTTCATCGGTGACCCGAACACCGGCCTGACCACCACGAACGTCTTCGCCGACACCGAGGCGCACGCGAAACCGCTCGACGGTGCGATCGACATCCTCCTGGTCGGCCAGGACAGCCGCACCGACGCGCAGGGCAACCCGCTGCCGCGCGAGGTGCTCGACATGCTGCACGCCGGCGTCTCCGACGGCGAGCTGAACACCGACACGATGATCCTCGTGCACATCCCCCAGAACGGGAAGCACGCGATCGCGATCTCCTTCCCCCGCGACTCCTGGGTCGAGCTGGCGGGCGGCTACGGCAAGCACAAGCTCAACAGCGCGTTCGTCTACGCGTACACGGACACCTACAAGACGTTGCAGCGCCAGGGCATGACCGACCTCAAGGAGGCCGACGCCCAGGCGAAGGTCGCCGGCCGGAAGAACCTGATCGCCACGATCGAGAAGTTCATCGGCAAGCCGGGCATGATCGACCGCTACGCCGAGGTCAACCTGGCGAGCTTCTACGAGATCACCAAGTCGATCGGCGGCGTCGAGGTCTGCCTCAACGGTCCGGTCAAGGAGATCAAGTCCGGCGTGGACCTGCCGGGCGGGCGCCAGACGATCGAGGGCGTGCAGGCCCTGGCGTTCGTCCGCCAGCGCTACGGCCTGCCCAACTACGACCTCGACCGGATCGCCCGCCAGCAGGCGTTCCTGTCCGGGCTGGCCCGCAAGGTCATCTCCTCCGACGTGCTGACCAGCCCGGCGAAGATCGCCGACCTGGTCGCCGCGGTGAAGAAGTCCGTCGTCGTGTCGCAGGGCTGGGACCTGACCGAGTTCGCCGAGCAGATGCGCGGCCTGACCGGCGGCAACATCGAGTTCCACACGATCCCGACGCTGGGCAACGCGGTGATCGGCGGCGCCGACGTCCTGCGCGTCGACCAGGCCGCGGTCCAGGCCGAGGTGACGCGGCTGACCTCGGACGGCGACACCCCGGCGGCCCCGACGTCGACGCAGCTCCCCGGCGCGAAGGCCGTCACGATCGAGCTGTTCGACGGCTCGGGCTCCACGACGCTGGCCGGCCAGACGCACACGATGCTGCAGAACAAGGGCTTCACCCTGGCCGCCGACCAGAAGCTGAGCACCCGCAACACCACGGTCGTCCGGTACAACCCGGCCGACGACACCGCGCTGGCGCTGGTCAAGCAGGCGCTGGGCACCACGGTCCAGGCCGAGCCGGACCGGGACGTCACCGCCGGGCACGTGCGCGTGCTGCTCGGCAAGGACTTCCGGAACTCCGCCGCCGGCTCCGGGGGCGCCCCGACGTCGTCGGTCCCGAAGGCGCCGCCGTCGGCGCCCGTTTCCTCCACCCCCGCCGCGCCGCCGATCACCGCGGGCGACGTTCCCTGCGTCAACTCAGACTGCGTACGCAGGGTGGTCGGGGGAGGTATGCAGGGGATGGAAGACGAGCGGGAACAGCCGGAACCGGCCGCGGAGCCGGTGACGGAGCGCGACGATCCGGAGTGGAAGCCTTCGCCGTTCCCGCGTGCGGCGCCGCCGGTCGCGGCACCTTCGAAGGTGCGGCGCGCCGGGCGGGTGACGCGCCGGGTCGCGGTCGGCCTGGTCTCGCTGCTCGCGCTCGGCGTCAGCGGCTACGCGTACGTCACCAAGGACCAGCTGCAGCAGAACGTCCCGACGACGGACGCGCTGACCCCGCGCGCCGGGGAGCCCGCGCCGCCGCCGGCCGACGACGGCGCGGACGACATCCTGCTCGTCGGCAGCGACGCGCGAACCGACGCCCAGGGCAACCAGCTTCCATTGCGGGTGCTGAAGGACCTGCGCACCGAGGCCAACAACGGCGCGGTCAACACGGACACGGTGATCCTGCTGCGGGTGCCGAAGAACGGCGCGAAGCCGTCGGCGGTCTCGGTCCCGCGCGACACGTGGACCGAGATCCCGGGCCGCGGCAAAGCCAAGATCAACTCCGCGTACGGCATCGCGAAGTCGCAGTACGCGCACCAGTTGCGCGGGCAGGGCGAGCACGACCAGGCGAAGATCGAGCGCGACTCCGACACCGAGGGCCGCCGCGTCCTGGTGCAGGCGGTGCAGGATCTCACGCAGGTGCGGATCGACCACTACGCCGAGATCAACCTGCTGGGCTTCTATCTGCTGACCGAAGCGCTCGGCGGGGTCAAGGTGTGCCTGAACCACGCAACGGAGGACAAGGACTCGGGCGCGAACTTCCGCCGCGGCGTCCAGACGGTGTCGGGTGGCGAGGCGCTGTCGTTCGTCCGCCAGCGCAAGAACCTCCCGCGCGGCGACCTCGACCGGATCGTGCGGCAGCAGGCGTTCCTGTCCTCGGCGCTGCACCAGGTGCTCTCGGCGGGCACGCTGACCAGCCCGGGCACGCTGAACAACCTGATGGACGCGGTGCACCGGTCGCTGACCCTCGACTCGGGGCTCGACCTGCTGCAGTTCGCGCAGCAGGCGAAGGGCATCGCGTCGGGCGAGCTGACGTTCGCGACGATCCCGGTGGTGACGGCGAACGGCCGGAGCGAAGACGGGCAGAGCATCGTGCAGATCGACCCGAAGGCGGTCCGCGAGTTCGTGGCGGGCCTGGCGGGCCGCGCGGCCCCGGCGGCCGCGAAGGCCCCGGGCGGCGCCCCGGCGGGCGGCGGCTCGGGCAGCGGCGCCGCCCCCGCCGCGACGCCGGTGCACCAAGCCGCCGACGGAGTCCCCTGCGTCAACTGAGCGTCACTTTCCCTACGAAAGTTCCGTCAGGCGAAGTCGGCGCGGTGGTCCTCCGCCCACTGGCGGAACGTCCGCGGCGCGTGCCCGGTCACCTCGCGGACCACGTCCGTCACCGGTGCCGGCTCCCGGGTCGTGCGCTCCCACACCCGCAGGACGCCCGGCGGTACCTCGGGCGGCCAGCCCAGCGCGACCATCCGCTCGGTGGCCTGCTCGGGAGTCAGCTCCTCGACCGCCAGCGGCAGGCCGAGGACGTCGGCGAGGACGGCCGCCTGCTCACGGAAGCTGATCGGCTCCGGCCCGGTCAGCTGCAACGCCTCCCCGAGGTGGGAGCCGTCCGCGAGCACCTTCGCCGCGACGTCCCCCATGTCCCGCTCGTGGACGGCGCCGATCCGCGCGTCCGGGTACGGGGTGCGGACGACGCCCTCGGCGATGTCCGCGCGCCAGCCCAGGACATTGGTCGCGAACGCGCCCGGGTGGAGGATCGTCTCCGCGAACGGCGCCGCGATCAGCGCCTCCTCCGCCGCCCGGTGGACGCGCGCGATGCGGCTGTGCGCGGAATCCGGTTCGAGCGTCGCGCCCGAGGACAGCAGCACGACGTGCCGCACCCCCGCCGCCTCGGCCGCCTTCACGAAGCCGTCGATCCCCGACGGCCGCGTGTACAGGAACACCGCCGAGACGCCGTCGAGCGCGGCGTCCAGTGTGGACGGATCCTCCAGGTCGGCGCTCACCTTCGCGGTGGGCACGTCCAGCGTGGTGGCGTCGCGGCTTGACGCGCGGACGTCCTGACCCGCGGCGACGAGCGCGTCGAGCACCGCACGGCCGACGTGCCCGCGCGCTCCGGTGACGAGAATGGTCATGGTGGTCCCCCAGGGACGAGATAGATTTGCTTGCAAAGCAAACGTACTGAGCCGGGAGACGCCGTGTCAACCGGCGAAGCGCGTGGTTCGCGCTTTAGCCTTGTCCACATGAGCCTGACCGACGAGCTGCTGCGCCCGCTGCCGGCCGCCAAACCGTTGATCACCCACTACGACGACCAGCTGGGCAGCCGCGTCGAGCTGTCCGTGGCGACCACCGCCAACTGGGCGGCGAAGACGGCGAACTGGCTGACCGAGGAGTTCGACGTCGAGCCGGGCGACGCCGTGGCGGTGCAGCTCCCGGCGCACTGGCAGACCGTCGGCGTGCTGCTCGGGGCGTGGTGGTGCGGGGCGCGCGTGGTGACCGAAGGCGCGGGCGCGCGGGTGGCGTTCGTCGGACCCGACGATCCGGAGCCGACCGGCGCGGCCGCGACCGCCGTCGTGACGCTCGACCCGATGGGCCGCGGCCTGGCCGAGCCGCCGGGCGGCGGCGCGTTCGACTACCTCACGGAGTCGCGCGCGGCGGGCGACCAGTTCAGCCCGCTCTTCCCGATCCCCGGCGACACGGCCGCGCTGTTCGAGTCCACTGTGGACGAGGTGCTGGCCGAAGCCCGCGCCCGCGCGGCGAAACTCGGGCTCACCCCGGACGACCGGGTGCTGTCCACGAAGGACTGGAGCGGACCGGAGGGCATCCTCGACGGCCTGCTCGTCCCGCTCGCCGCGGGCGTTCACCTGGTCCACGTGAGCAACGCGGACCCGGCGAAGCTGGCGGCCCGCCGCGACGCCGAGCGCACCACGGCGGACCTCCCGGCTTGACGCTGTCGTGAGTGTTTAGGGCGGTTCTAACCGCCCTAAACGCTCACGACCCGCAGGGTGACTTCGCGGGTCAGGCCGTTTGGAAGCTCGGCGGACTCGGCCTGGCGGGCGCGCTTGCGGCCCCACAGCAGGTGGTCCAGCGAAAGCCGCCCGCCGTTGAAGCCGAGGGCGAGCCCGGCCAGCGCCAGCACCAGGACGAGCCGTAGCCGCCCTGGCCGGTCAGGCCGTTGTCGATGTGCACCGAGAGCAGCGCGCCGAGCGAGATCACGACGTAGCCGAGGCCGACGAGCGGCAGCAGGAAACCGGCGATGAACGCGAGGGAGCCGAGGATCTCGACGGTCATCGCGAAGACCGCCGCGACCGTCGGCAGCGGGATGCCCGTCATCTCGAAGAACTTCGCCGTGCCGTCGATGCCGTTGTTCCACTTCTGGAGCCCGTGCGCGAGGAAGACGACCGCGACGCCGATCCTCCCCAGCAACAGGGCCACGTCTTTGAACCGTCCGAACATCCCGTTTCAGCTCCCCGGTAGGTGAAATTTCAACTGACCCGACCCAAAGTAGGGGACCCGGCACCCGCACCCGAAGCTCCGGAGGGTGATCGACAGGGAACCGACAGGGACGGAAATTCGCTTCCCCGACCACCGCCGCGCGGCTATCTTCGCCCTGACCTGCGTCCACGACCGTGAGGAGACCCCGATGCGCCGACAGACCGTCCGACCCGGCCTGTCACCCGCGTCACAAAGGATCTCCCACGACCGTGAAAACCCTGAACATCGGCATTCTGGCGCACGTCGACGCCGGTAAGACCAGCCTGACCGAGCGCCTGCTCTTCGAAGCGGGCGCGATCACCCGCCTCGGCAGCGTCGACCGCGGCGACACCCAGACCGACTCCCTCGAGCTGGAACGCCGTCGCGGCATCACCATCCGCTCCGCCGTGGTCTCCTTCACCAGCGGCGACACCCGGATCACCCTGATCGACACCCCGGGCCACGCGGACTTCATCGCCGAGGTCGAACGCGCCCTGCGCGTGCTCGACGGCGCCGTGCTGGTGGTGTCGGCCGTCGAAGGCGTCCAGGCCCAGACCCGCGTGCTGATGCGGACGCTGCGCCGCCTCGGCATCCCGACGCTCGTCTTCGTCAACAAGACCGACCGCGCGGGCGCCCGCGATCAGCTCGACGACATCCGCGCGAAGCTGGCGCCACGCGCGATCCCGCTGAACGCGGACGAACTCGCCGAATTCCTCGCCGACGGCGACGACGCCTTCCTGGAGTCCTATGTGGAGGGACGCGTCGACGAGGCCGCCTGCCGCGCCGAGTTGGCCCGCCAGGTCGCGCGCGCCGACGCGCACCCCGTGCTGTCCGGCTCGGCGATCACCGGCGCCGGGGTCGCCGACCTCGTGACGGCGATGACCGAGCTGCTCCCGGCGACCGAACGCAGCGGTGCCGGACCGCTGGACGCGACCGTGTTCAAGATCGACCGCGGCCGCGCCGGGGAGAAGATCGCCTACGCCCGGCTGCGGTCGGGCTCACTCGCGCCGCGGCAGCGGATTTCCTTCTACCGCGGCGAAACCGAGCTGACCGGCCGGGTTTCGGCGGTCGAGGTCGCCGGGGACGACGTCGCCCTCGCCGGGGACGTCGCCCGGGTGCGCGGGTTGCGCGAGGTCCGGATCGGCGACCGGCTCGGCTCCCCCGGCACCGCCCGCGACGGCGTGTTCGCGCCGCCGAGCCTGGAGACGGTGGTGCGGCCGGTCCGGCCCGAGCAGGCCGCCGCGCTGTTCGCGGCGTTGACGCGGCTGTCCGAAGAGGACCCGTTGATCGACGTCCGCCGACGCGGCCACGACGTCTCGGTTCGCCTTTACGGCGAGGTGCAGAAGGAGGTGCTGCGCGCGATGCTGGCCGACGGCGCCGGGATCGACGTCACCTTCGAGCCGACCCGCACGCTGTACGTCGAGAAGCCGGTCGGGCGCGGCGAGGCCGTCGAACACCTCGATCCCGAGCAACGGCTGTACTTCTTCGCGACGGTCGGGCTGCGGGTCGAACCCGGCCCCGGCGTCACGTTCGGGCTGTCGGTCGAGCTGGGTTCGCTGCCGCTGGCGTTCCACAAGGCGATCGAAGAGACCGTCCACGCCACCCTCGAGCAGGGTCTGTACGGCTGGGAGGTGCTCGACTGCGCCGTCACGCTCACGCACACGGCGTTCTTCAGCCCGCTCAGCGCCGCGGGCGACTTCCGCAAGATGACGCCGCTGGTGCTGATGGCGGCGTTGCGGGAGGCCGGGACGCGGGTGCACGAGCCGGTGCACCGGTTCGAGCTGGAGATCCCGGCGAACGCCGTCAGCGCGGTGCTGCTCAAGCTCGCGGACCTGCGCGCGGTGCCCGGCGAGCCCGTCGTCGGCGCCAGTTCGTGCACACTGCACGGGACCATCCCGGCCGGGCACGTCCACGAGTTCGAGCAGGCCCTGCCCGCGCTCAGCCAGGGCGAAGGGGTGTTCCTCAGCGAGTTCGCCGAGTACCGCCCCTGCCCCGGTCCCCCGCCGACGCGGCCACGGACCGGCGAGAACCCGTTGGACCGCAAGGAATACCTCGCGCGGGTGGCGCGCCGTTAGCGCTTGTGCGCCCAGGCGGCCGCGAAGCAGTAGACGCCGAACGCGGCGAGCCCGAGCGCGACGACGGTCAGCAGCACGGTGCCGAAGGGCTGGGCGGCGAGCGTCTTGAGCGCGGCGTCCAGCCCGCCCGCCTTGTGCGCGTCGGCGTCGAAGCCGGCGATGGCGAGCAGGATCGCCACGACCGTGAAGACGACGGCCTTGGCGAGGTAACCGGTCGTGCCCAGCCAGCCGACCCAGCGGCGGGACCGGCCGGGCAGCTCGGTCGTGTCGAGGTCTTCGAGGAACTTCTGCTTCACGCCCTTGATCGCGGCGGCGATCGCGACGCCGAACACGGCGGCCGCGGCGATGACGACCAGCGCGGGCCCGGCGGGCAGGGACAGCAGCTTGGCGGTGAACTCCTGCTGGCGCTGGCTGCTCGACCCGCCGCCCCCGCTGCCGGTGGCGAGCCGGAAGGCGGTGAACCCGAGCGCGAGCCCGACGACCCCGCGCGCGGCGGCGCCGATCCGCTTGCGCGTGCGCTTCCCGCCGAAGACCCAGGTGTACCCGACGGCGGCCATCAGGAACTGCCACAGCCCGAAGGCGACCAGTCCGACGGCGAGGATCCAGAGCAGGACCTGCCCGAACGCCGTCGAGCCGACCTGCTGCAGGGCACCCTTCTGGTCGGCCTGCTCGCTGTCCCCGAAGGCCACCTGCAGCGCCAGGTAGGCGATGACGAGGTGCACGACGCCGTAGCACGCCATGCCGGCGCGGCCGAGCAGCTGCGCGGTATCGCTCTTTTCGCCGCGTTCGGCGGTCGCCTCTGTCCGGTTCATGCCAGGGGGAGTACCCAGCACCGCGCCGGTCCGATTGGGCCGAGCGGCTTAATTCGCGCGGCGATGGGACGGGCGCGGTGCGGATGCGCGACTGATCGGCTACTGACCGGGGTCGCCGCCGCCGTCAGCGAGCGGTGAGCCGGCGCAGCACCGGCAGCCACCGGTTCCCCGGGGCCAGGCCCAGCGCCACCACCCCGGCGCAGTACTTGCTCACCGACGTCTCCCGCAGCCGCAGCCGGGACAGCGTCTCCGCCACGGGGTTGCGCTCGGTGGCGGACTTGACCTCCAGCAGCACCAGGTCCCGCGACGCGGCACGCGAGCGGGTCCCGGCCGACCAGACGAGCGCCGTGTCGCACGTGATCCGGGTCCGGCGATCGGCCGTCACCAGCGTGCCGCGCCGGTAGTCCGTCACGAGCACCGCGGCCAGCCCGCCCGGGACGTCGTGCCCGGCCGAGCCCAGCACCCGGCCGAGGAAGGCCAGCGACTCGCGCGTCAGCACGTCCGCCGCCGCGGTCGGGTGCGGGTGGCGGCGCTTGATCGTCTCCTCGCGGCGGCCGCTGAGCTTCAGCTCGCAGTACGTGTCGGCCGTGTCCGCGTACGTGCGGGTCCGGATCTTGAACCGGCGCCGGCGCTCCTGCCGGTGGGCGCGGAACACCGCGAGGTCCGGCGTGTCGAAGTAAGCCGACGAATAGGCGAACGACCGCCGCCCCTCGATGTCGAGGGCCAGCAGCCCGTCACCGAGCGCGTCGGCCACCGCGAGGAAGTCCGGGAGCCGCAGCAGGTACTTGCGGTCCGCGCGGGTCATCAGCTCGCTCCCGGCGACGACTTCCGCGAGCGACAGGCCGGGCAGGCTCCCCGTCACGGCCGAGACCACGGCCGTTCCGCGCTCGCTCACCGCGGCACCACCGCCCGGGCGGGCACCGGGTGCGGCCGGAACCGGACGTCGACCACGGTCACCTCGCGCACGTAGTCCACTTCGGACACCTGGTGCCGGACGACCGTGCCGTGCAGCCGCGCCTCGACGTCGGCGACCAGCGCCCGCTCGTCCGGGTGCACGGTGTCGAGCACGACCGTCCGCCGCACCGGACCGCCCGCGCGCGCCGGGTGGTCGGCGACGTACAGGACGCCGAGCAGCACGACGTCGAAGAGCAGCACCAGCCGCCAGTCCGCCGCCGGGATGCCGTTGACCAGGCCCAGCACGAGCGCGACGAAGTAGTACGCGACCTCCTGCTGGGTGATGGCGTCCGAGCGCAGCCGGATGATCGACAGGACGCCGAACAGGCCGAACCCGAGCGCGCTCGCCGCGGGGACCGCCGCCAGCAGGGCAACCGCGGCGCAGACGCCGACGTTCAGCGCGAGGTACGCGCAGGCGAGGTCACGCCGCTGGTGACGCCGCGCGTAGAGACCGAAGGCGAGCAAGGAGGCGGCGGCGAGGTCGGCCACCAGGTGCAGGAGTGTCTGGATCATGGAGTCCACTGTGGCCGCCCACCGGGAGAGGGCCGTGAGACGCAGATGAGAGCGTCCTCATTCGACGGTCCGCAGCCGGTAACCCATGCCCCGCACGGTTTCGATCCGCTCCGCGCCGACCTTCCGGCGCAGGTACCGGACGTAGACGTCGACGACGTTCGACCCCGGGTCGAAGT
The DNA here is from genome assembly GCF_030264295.1 of Amycolatopsis nalaikhensis. GTDB lineage: Bacteria > Actinomycetota > Actinomycetes > Mycobacteriales > Pseudonocardiaceae > Amycolatopsis > Amycolatopsis nalaikhensis. The sequence continues at coordinate 1,598,947 of NZ_CP127173.1, forward strand.
CGAACCCCCACACGCTGCCCAGCAGCTGCTCGCGCGAAAGCACCTGCCCGCGGTTGCGGATCAGCGTCTCCAGCAACGCGAACTCGCGCGCCGTCAGGTCGCACTCCACTCCTCCGACCGAAGCCCGGCGGGTGCGCAGGTCGAGGCCGAGGTCACCGGCGCGCAGCACGGCGGGTTCGGCGTCGGCGGGCCCGCGCAGCCGCAGCCGGATGCGGGCCAGCAGCTCCTCGAACGCGAACGGCTTCGACAGGTAGTCGTCAGCGCCGCCGGAGAGGCCTGCCACCCGGTCGAGCACGCTGTCGCGCGCGGTCAGGATGACGACCGGCGTCGTGCGCCCGGCCGCGCGCAGGGCCTTGAGCAGGTCGGCGCCGTCGAGGTCGGGCAGGCCGAGGTCGAGGACGACGAGGTCGTGCGCGCCGGTCAGCGCCTCGGTCAGCCCGGCCGCGCCGGTTTTCGCCCAGTGCGTGGCGAACCCGTTGGCACGCAGGCCCTTTTCGACGAACGCGCCGATCCGCGCCGAGTCTTCGACCACCAGGATGCTGGTCACCGGAGTGCCTCCACAGTGGACACCCGCGTCAGCGGGAACTCGATGGTGAACGTGGCCCCGCGGCCGGGCACGCTGTCGAGGCGCACCGAACCGCCGTGGGCCGCGGCGATGGCCGCGACGATCGGGAGGCCCAGCCCCGCGCCGTCGTCGCCGTCGGCGTTGCTGCCCCGCTTGAACCGCTCGAAGATCCGGGTCCGCGAGTCCGGCGGGACGCCTTCGCCGGTGTCGCGCACCCACAGCCGCACGGACGTCGCCGTGACCGCCGAGCCGACGGCGATCTCCTGCTCCGCCGTGGTGTGCCGGACGGCGTTCGCGACCAGCTGCAGCAGCGCCTGCACCAGCCGTTGCCCGTCCGCCCGGACGGTGGTCTCGGCGACCCCGTCCAGCCGCCAAACCCGCTCGGCGAGCGGCCGCGCCTTGGCCAATGTCTCCACCGTGAGGTCGGCGAGGTCGACGGCGCCGGGGTGCACGAAGTCCGGACGGCCCGACTTCGCCAGCACGAGCAGGTCGTCGACCATCCGCTGCACCCGGCCGAGTTCGTCCTGCACCAGGCGGCGCGTCACGGCCAGGTCGTCCGGGTCGTCGCCCATCAGCTCCAGGTGCCCGCGCACGATGGTGATCGGAGTGCGCAGCTCGTGCCCGGCGTCGTCGATGAACTCGCGCTGGTCGGCGAAGGCCCGCTCGAGCCGGTCGAGCATCGTGTTGAAGGTGCGGCCGAGCGCGGCGACGTCGTCCGAGCCCCGCACGTCGATGCGCCGGGTCAGGTCGGACTCGCCGATCTGCTCGGCGGCCAGCCGCACCTCCCGCACCGGCGCGAGGATCCGCCCGGCGACCAGCCAGCCGACCAGGCCGGCCAGCACCAGCGCGGCCCCCGACATCGCGGCCATGACGCCGAGGACGTCGTCGATCTGGCCGGCGGCGTGGTCGACGAACTCGGCGACGACCAGCGCCCCGCGCCGCGGATCGCCTTCCACGGACACGGGCAGCACGCCGTAGCGCACGGACCCGACGGCCGTCTCGACCGTGCCGTAGCCCGGGGTGGTGGCCCGCGCCAGGTCGGCGACCAGCGCGCGGTCGGTGTCCAGCCGGGCGGGCGGCTCGACGGCACTGCGCCGCGCGGCGGCGCCGCCGACGATCGAGAAGAACGTCTCGTGCTGCTCGGGCAGGTTGCGTTCGAGGTAGCGGTGCAGCAGCGCGTCGACGTCCGGCTGCCGCGAGTCCGGTGAAGCGAGGTAGGCGCGCAGCTTGGCCGACTCGTGCGAGATCTCCGTGTCGAGCCGCTGGTCGAGCTGGTTGTGCAGGACGGTCCGGGTGGCCAGCAGCGTGCCCGCCAACGCGAGCAGGACAACCAGCAGCACCCAGCCGAGGATGCGGGCGCGGGCGCTCATGGCTCAGTGACCTCCGTGGCTCCGCCCCGGGCCGGGGACTCCGCCACCCGAACCCCCCGAAAGCAGTCAGTCGTCGAACACGTCGTCGCCATCAGGCATGTCGTCATCATCGTCGGCATCGCCGACCCCGGCCACCTGGGGCGGCACCGGCCGCGCGCCGCCGTCGGCCGGGGCGGGCGCTCCCCCACCGGCCGGCGCGACGATCGGCGGGCCGAGGTCGGGTGGCGTCGCGGCGGAGGTCGCCCGCACCGCGAACGCACCCGCGGCGACGACCACGGCCAGCGCCAGCGCCAGCACGATCTTGCGGTTCATGCCCGCCACGGTTCCGGGCCGTCGTGAGCCGGTCGTGAAAGGCGGATGAGAACTTTCTCATCCGCTCTCACGCGGGGCGGCGGCGCACCTCGTCGAGGCGGGCCCAGCCGCCGTTGACCGCGAGCAGCGTCAGCACCTGCTCGGCTTGTTCGGCGAACCGCGCGAGGTCCTCGTGCAGCAGGGCCGCGCGTTCGCCGTCGAGCTGGTCGAAGTCGTCGAACCACAGGCTGATCACCGAGCCCGCGGTAACGGCGAGCCCCTGCGTCAGGCTCAGGAACCCGGGTGACGGCTCACGCGCCGCCGCCCGGTAAGCGGTTTCGATCTCGTCGCACGCGCCGAGGAGCTCCCGCAGCTGCCGGGCCGCGTCGGCGGGCGTGCCGTCCCAGGCGGCCGTCGGCCAGGCGCGGTCGGACAGTTCGAGCCACAGCCGCCAGCCGGCGACCAGCTCGGCTTCGTCGTGGGGCGTCCAGGACGCCGGAACCGGCCAGTACATCCTTCGAGGGTGGCACCGCCGGAGCGGAAAACCGCCCCGGCGGTGGGTTATGTCTCATGTGGCGAAACTCAGCTGATGACGGGCGGCACAGGCACGCACGGCGGCGTCTTGGCGTGGGCCGGGTCCAGCGCGTTGAGCACGAGCCCCTGGGCGACCGGGTCGTAGGTGATGCCGAGGTGGTCGGTGAAGTCGAGCCCGCAGACGTTCTGCAGCAGGATGTTCTTCACGTTCGGCGCGGGCTTGAGGAACGCGCTCGTGTACGGCGTCACGACGTCGTCGTACCGCGTCTGGATCACGGTGTACTGGATGCCGGGCACGGTCTCGCCACCGGCGTTGAGGTCGGTGAGGAAGTCCGAGCCGACGGTCTGCTCGTTGCAGGCCTGGCAGACGGTGCCGAGCGCGGCGGGCACGCCCGGGATCATCTCGAGGGTGCTGAGCAGGCCGAAGAGGTCGGTGCCGTGGTTGGACGGCGACAGCCCGACGAGCCTGCTGATCTTGTCGGCACCGCCGAGGTACTTGATCCAGTACCGGATGTTCATCCCGCCCTGCGAGTGCCCGACGACGTCGAGTTTCGCGGCCCCGGTGGCGGCGAGGATCTTGTCCCCGAAGGCAGCAAGCGCTTTCGTGGTGTCGACGATCGGGCCGACGGTCTGCAGGAAGGTCCCCGGCGTGCCGCCGAAGTTCCCGGCGAAGACGCAGTACCCGGCGTCGGCGAGCTTCTGCGAAAGGTTCGCCCAGTTCTCGTAGGCGTTGGCGGTGGTGCCGTTGGACAGCAGGACGGGGTTGGGGTGCCGCTCGCTGGGCTTGCAGTTCCAGTCGTTCGCCCCGGGCGGCGCGATGGTCGGCGCACCCAGCGAGTAGAGGGCGGCCGTCAGGATGTTCGGCTGCACGGGCCCGGTCGGTTCCCGTTCGGCCGCCTGGGCGGTCCCCGTCCCCAGTGCGAGCGCCGCCACCGTGGCGACGGCCGCCGTGAGCCACCTGCGCGTCGTTGCGCCCATCCGTTTCACCTCTCTGTGAACCGATGGTGATCCGCGTCACCGCAGACTTAACGCGCAAGTAACTTGTCCGGACACTCCCCCTAGTGGGTCATTTTCCTTCAGTGTCGTTGCTGGTAAGCGCGCCGGTGAAGTAGTCGGCGAGCTTCTCGACGGCGGGGTCGATGAACTCCTTCTTGTCGTAGAGGTCGACGTGGCTGGCGCCGTCGATCCAGTGGAGCTCCTTGGGCCCGGCGGCGAGCTGGTGGATCTCGACGGCCATCCACGAAGTGACGGCCCGGCTGCCGATGATCTGCAGCAGCGGCCGCGGCGCGATCAGCGGAACGGCGCGGAAGGCGTCGAAGAAGGCGAGCTTGTCGAGGCTGGGCCAGGCGAGGAACTTCGCGGACCGCTCGTGCGCACCGCGCGGGGTGCAGTAGTACTCGAAGCCTTCGACGCCGTGCTCCCCACCGAGGGCCCCGGCCTGCTCGGCGGTCTCGGGGAACATGGTCATGACACCGGGGTCGTCCCCCCGGGCGGCGGCGGTCCGGGCCTGCGCGGCGAGGTCGAGCAGCCCCTGGAAGACGGCGGGATCCTGGGTGCCGTCGGCCCCGAAGCGGAACTGCCGGGCGACGTCGACCCCGGAAACGGTGGCGACGGCCTTGACGCGGTGGTCACCCCCGGCGGCGGAGAGCGAGTAGCCACCGGAGGCACAGATCCCGAGCAGCCCGATGCGCTCGACGTCGACCTCATCCCGGGTGGTGAGGAAGGAGACGGCGGCCTTGAAGTCCTCGACGCGCTGGGCGGGGTCTTCCAGGCCACGCGGCAGGCCCCCGGACTCGCCCTGGTAGGCGGCGTCGAAGGCGAGGGTGACGAACCCGCGTTCGGCCATGAGCTGGGCGTAGGTGCCGGAGGTCTGTTCCTTGACGCCGGTCCCGGGGTGCCCGACGACCAGCGCGGGCAGCGGCCCGGAGGCGGGGGTGTCGGGGGTGTAGAGGTGCGCGGCGAGCGGGATGCCGGCGCTGTCGAAGGTGACGGTGGTCTTGGCCATCGGAGGTTCTCCCTGGGTCGTCGGTGGTTGCTCCACCAACTTGCGCCCGATTCCGCCGGGGCGGGAGAGACAGGTTTCTGCCTGGGAAAAGACTTGCCCCCCTTCGCTACTCCCCTCCCCCGGGCGGCGGCGGGAGACTGGAGGCATGACGTCGGAGACGGACCCGCGAGCGCTGGGCGCGTTCCTCAAGGCCCGCCGGGCCCAGCTGACCCCGCAGGAGTGCGGCCTGCCGGAGCCGGACTCGGCGCGCAGGGTGGCGGGGCTGCGCCGCGAGGAGGTGGCCCACCTGGCATCGATCAGCGTGGACTACTACGTCCGCCTGGAGCAGGGCCGGGTCCGGGCATCGGCACCGGTGCTGATCACGCTGGCGAAGGCGTTGCGCCTGGACGAGGACCAGCAGCGGTACCTGTACGAGCTGGCGGGAAGGGCGGACGCACTGCCCCGCCGCCGCCGTCCGCCCCAGCGGGTCCGCCCGGCGATGACCAGGCTGCTGAGCCAGCTGACCGAGACCCCGGCGTTGGTACTGGGCAAGCGCCTCGACATCCTGGCCTGGAACCCGGCGGCGAAGGCGTTGTTCACGGACTTCGCGGAAATCCCCCAGAACCGCCGCAATTACCTCAGGCTGCTGTTCACGAACCCGGCGATCCGAGAGCTGCACGTGAACTGGGCACACGACGCGAGGGACGCGGTAGCGGCATTGCGCCTGGAGGCGGCAAAGGACCAGGAGGACCCGGAACTGGCCAGGCTGGTGGGCGACCTATCGGTCCAGGACGAGGACTTCCGCGGGTGGTGGGCCGAGCACAGGGTGAACAGCGCGAGCTACGGGACGAAGCACTACAGGCACCCACTGGTGGGAGAGCTGACCCTGGACTGCGACACATGGGCGAGCCCGGACGGATCAGGCCAGCGCCTGATGGTCCTGACGGCGGAAAAGGGAACGCCGTCCCACGACGCCCTGCTGATCATGACGTCCTGGGCCACCGAGAAACAAGGAACCTGACCGGCCGGCGACACCCGGTGCCGCCGGCCGTGGTCGGGCTTCGAGTGGAGACTCAGCCCTTGAGCAGGGCGCGGGCCATGACGACCTTCTGGATCTGGTTGGTGCCTTCGTAGATCTGCGTGATCTTGGCGTCCCGCATCATGCGCTCAACGGGGAAGTCCCGGGTGTACCCAGCCCCACCGAAGAGCTGAACGGCGTCGGTGGTGACCTCCATGGCGATATCCGAGGCGTAGGCCTTCGCCGCGGACGCCATGAACCCAGCCCGCTTGTCGCCACGCTCGGAGGCAGCGGCCGAGGCGTAGACGAGATGCCGAGCGGCCTCGATCTTGGTCCCCATGTCGGCGAGCATGAACTGAACACCCTGGAACTCGGAGATCGACTTCCCGAACTGCTTGCGGTCCTTGACGTAGGCGACAGCAGCATCGAGGGCACCCTGCGCGATGCCCAGAGCCTGAGCGCCGATGGTCGGCCGGGTGTGGTCGAGAGTCCGCAGAGCGGTCTTCAAGCCGGTCCCGGGCTCGCCGATGATCCGGTCCTCGGGAATGGTGCAGTTCTCGAAGTAGATCTCCCGGGTGGGAGACCCCTTGATCCCGAGCTTCTTCTCCTTCGGACCCACCGAGAACCCAGGGTCGTCCTTGTGCACGACGAAGGCCGAAATCCCGTTGGCCTTCTTCTCGGCGTCAGGGTCGGTGACGGCCATGACGGTGTACCAGGAGGACTCACCGGCATTGGTGATCCAGCACTTGGTGCCGTTGAGGACCCAGTGGTCGCCGTCGAGCCGAGCCCGGGTCCGCATCGAGGCGGTGTCGGAGCCCGCCTCCCGCTCCGAAAGGGCGTAGGAGGCGGAAGCCTCACCGGACGCGATCGAGGGCAGGACGAGCTTCTTCACGCTCTCCGAGCCGGAGAGGATGATCGGCTGGGTGCCGAGCTTGTTCACCGCCGGGATGAGCGAAGCTGAAGCATCGACCCGGGCGACCTCTTCGATGACGATGCAGGCGCCGACGGCGTCGGCACCCTGCCCGTCGTACTCCTCGCCGATGTGAACGGCGTTGAACCCGGACTTCACGAGCGCGTTGTAAGCCTCGATCGGGTAACGCTCGTTCTCGTCGACCTCGGCCGCGTACGGCGCGATCTCCTTCTCGGCCAGAGCCCGGACCGCGGCCCGCAGCTCCTCGTGCTCCTCGGCAAGCTGGTACAGGCCGTCGGTCACTTCGGGTCACCTTCTCTACGACGTCGGGAGAGTCCGGATCGATGTTAGCGCTCGTTCACCGACCGGCTGCGTCCTTGTGTCGTGGACCGCAGAATTCGTAAGGTCGAGTGATGCCGCTCACCGCGTCGACGCCGCCGCCCGGTTTGCCCGCCTCCCTCGACTACCCCGAAGTCCCGGTCGGTTCGCTCATCGCCGCGGGGGCCGCGCGCTGGGGCGACCGGACGGCCTTCGCCCACGACGGCCGCAGCCTCACCTTCACCGAGACCTACCGGGCCGCGTGCCGGTTCGCCAACGCCCTGCGGGCCCGGGGCATCGGCCGCGGCGACGTCGTCGCGCTGCACCTGCCGAACTGCCTGGCCTTCCCGGTCGCCTACTACGGCACGCTGCTGGCCGGGGCCACCTTCAGCCCGGCGAACCCGCTGCTCCCGCCGGACGACCTGGCCTTCCAGCTCACCGACTGCGAGGCCGCGGCCGTCGTGACGTTCGGCCCGGTCGCGGGCGCGCTGGCGAGCGTCGCCGACCGGATCCCGGCGCGGCTCACCGTCGTCGTCGCCCCCACCGGCGACCTGCCCGAAGGCGGCGTCGAATTCGAGGCCTTTCAGGAGGGGCAGCCCGAGACGCGCCCCGACGTGGAGCTGTCGCTGCACGAGGACCTCGCGCACCTCGCGTACACGGGCGGCACCACCGGCCGGTCGAAGGGCGTGCGGCTCTCGCACCGCAACGTCGTGGTCAACACGCTCCAGCACGCGTGCTGGGGCTCCGGCTCGGTGCCGGCGCTCGACGCGAACGGCGACGTCACGATCGACCAGATCGGCAGCGAGGACGAGTGGCCGACGCGGCTGGGCACCGGCGTCGCGATCAACCTGACGCCGTGGTTCCACGCGATGGGCATCATCGGCGGGCTGAACGCGGCGGTGCTCGCGGGCACCACGATCGTGCTGCATTCGCGGTTCGACCCGCCGGCGTACGTCGCCGACGCCGAGCGGCTCCGGATCACCGGCATCGGCGGGGCCCCGGCGCTGTTCGCCGCGCTGCTGGCGACGCCGTCGTTCCACACGGCCGACCTGTCGTCGGTGAAGTCGATCGGGTCGGGCGCGGCGCCGATGAACCACGCGATGATCAACGCGCTGCGCGAGCGCTTCCCGGACGTCGTGGTGAGCGAGGGCTACGGCCTCACCGAGGCGACGATGGGCGCGGTGATCTCGCCGACGTACCGCTCGGGCACCCGCAAGGTCGGCTCGGTGGGCGTCCCGATCTTCGACACGGAGGTCAAGATCGTCCCGGCCGAGGGCGGCGAGGAACCGCTCCCGGCCGGCGAAAAGGGCGAGGTCTGCCTGCGCGGCCCCCAGATCATGCTGGGTTACCGCAACCGCCCGGAGGAGACGGCGGCGGCCCTGGTCGACGGCTGGCTGCACACGGGCGACATCGGCATCCTCGACGCGGACGGCTACCTGTCCATCGTGGACCGCAAGAAGGACATGCTGCTGTACAAGGGCTACAACGTCTTCCCCCGCGAGCTGGAGGAGCTCCTGATCACGATGCCGGGCGTCGCGGCGGCGGCCGTGGTGGGCCGCCCGGACACCGAGGTCGGCGAGCTGCCGGTCGCGTTCGTGGTGCCGCGCGGGGAGCTGGACGCCGACGAGCTGATGGCCGCGGTGAACGAGAAGGTGCTGCCGTACAAGCGGTTGCGGGAGGTGCACGTCGTCGAGCAGATCCCGGTGTCGGCGGCCGGGAAGGTGCTGAAGCGGCAGCTGCGGGAGCAGCTCGGCTAGCTGGGCTTGAACCGGCAAGTCGCGGGTTGGACCCGGCAGTCGTGCCGCTTCGGACCGATGTCGGGCTCGCCCGAGTGCAGGTTGTACTCGACGTAGTGGCGGCCCCACGCCGTCGTGGCGAAGGCGGGCTGCCCGGGCGGCGGCACCACCAGCGCGCGACGGCTGCCGCGATAGCTGTACTCGATGCGGACGCGCCAGCGGCAGAAGCACTTCTCCGTGTGCGCCCGGATCACCAGGTGCTCGGTTTTGCCCTGCTCGACGAACCGGACCTTGCCGTCGGTCAGGTACGGCCGCGTCGGCCCGCCGGGATCCTCGCCGGGGACCAGGGCCGGGATTTCCGAGCCCGCCCCGGAGTCGAGCCGGAACTCGATGAGGGCTGCTTCGCCGGTGCCCTGCGGATCCGCGATGAAGGCCGTTCCCGCCAGGGGATCCTTCCGCTCCTCGACGACCGCGGTGATCTTCTCGATGTCGATCCGGCCGGACCGGTGGCTCTCCAGCGTCACCTGGTGCCCGGACGTGCCCAGCTGGGCGAGGGTGTGCTTCCCCATCTCGGCCAGCACGTCGCCCGACACCGGACCGGTCAGCACGGCATCGGTCGCCCAGTACTCCCCCGCGACGAGACCCGGGTAGCTCTCGCCGCGCGCGGTCAGGACCTCGTCGGAGAAGACGTCCTTCGCCCGGTCGACGGTCAGCGGAGCGACCCCGGGGATCGCGACGGCGAGCACCAGCGGGGTCGCGGTGGCGACCAGCGTCTTCGGGACCTTGCCGAGCTTGTTCCACCACGCCGGTCCCCGCTTCGGCCGCTTCGCCGGACGCAGGGTCGTCGTGCGGCCCGCGACCACCGGCTTCCGCTTGCGGTTCACGCCTCCGCGCCTTCCCGCGCCTCTTCGGACTCCGGCTCGTCGTCCGGTTCGGCGGCCGGCTCGGGCTCGGGGGTCAGGCGCGGACCGGTGACCACGGCCAGCAGCGGCACGGCGACCAGCGACGCCCAGTAGCCGAGGCCCAGCTCGAGCCCGTCGCGCTGGGCGCTGATCCGGTCCGCGGCCCCGCTCGGGTCCCACAGCAGCCACGCGTTGATCAGCAGCACGCCGTAGAGACCGCCGCACACGTACAGCGCGGCCAGGCGCAGGGCGTTGCGCCGCCAGCCCGTCGTCAGCGCGGTACCCACGAGCATTACGAGGACCGCGACCAAGCCGACGCGGTAGATCCCCGGCCAACCGGTGACGACCGCCGGGAAGCTCGCCTTCGGCGTTGTCGACCTCGAACCAGGCCAGCGACTGGGAGAGCACGACGACCGGCACGGCGAGCACCAGCGCCGTCACCCGCACGACCGGCGTCCGCCGCGGCGGTGCGTCCGGCGTCGCCGCGATCCGGACGCGCGACGCCGCCGGGACACCGGCGATGGCGACGCCGAGCCCGAGGAGCAGCATCCCGGCCGTGTAGAACACCAGCCCCTGCGCCGGGGTTACCAGGAAATCCGGGCCCGCCCGCTCCGAGTCGAAGCCGAACGACGGCAGGGAGGCGCGGATGTCGGCCGCGTTGGCGCGCAGCGCGACGAACAGGGCGGCCAGCGCGGGCAGCGGGGCGCACACGACGATCGCGAGCCGCCACAACCCGATCTCCCGGCGCCCGGCCGCGAACGCCGCGACCGCGCCCACCGCGGCGACCACGAGCAGCACCGCGAACGTCGGGCCCTGCCGCTCGATGCTCGTCACGGTGAGGTCGAACGGCGCGCCCTGCGGATCGGTCCGGACCACGACCCACGGGAACGTCAACGCGACGACGGCCAGCCCCACCCCGACGCCCGCCAGGACGACCCCGGCGAGCCAGGGCACCGAGACACCGTCGTCCGACCGCGAATCCACCATCACTCGCCCCTCGAGAACTCCGTCGATCGGAGTCAGGACCTTAGCGGGTTCGCCCGGGCGCTGGAGCGGATTCCGCACACGGCTCCACCGAATGGCTCGCTTAGTGGCCGGTCTTCTCGCGCAGGGCCGCGTCCTTGTCCAGGACCAGCTTCTCCAGGTCCTGCTGGAACTTCGCCATCTTCGTCCGCAGGCCCTCGTCCGACGCCGCCAGGATGCGGACCGCCAGCAGGCCCGCGTTGCGCGCGCCGCCCACCGAGACCGTCGCCACCGGGACGCCCGCCGGCATCTGGACGATCGACAGCAGCGAATCCATGCCGTCCAGGTACTTCAGCGGCACCGGGACACCGATCACCGGCAGCACCGTCGCCGACGCCACCATGCCCGGGAGGTGGGCCGCGCCGCCCGCGCCCGCGATGATCACCTTCAGGCCGCGGGCCGCCGCCGACGTCGCGTAGTCCAGCATGCGCTGCGGCGTCCGGTGCGCCGAATACACGCCGACCTCGTACTCGACGCCGAACTCGTCCAGCGCCGCGCCGGCCGCCTCCAGCGTCGGCCAGTCCGAGTCGCTGCCCATGATCACGCCCACCTGCGGCGCCATACCCGTCACTCCCGTCAGTGGATCTCGTAGCCGTCGAGCCAGACGGCGTGGGACAGCCAGTGCGCCGACAGCAGCGCGCGGTCGCGCAGGTCGTCCATGCGCTCGCCGGTGAAGTTGACGTGCCCGAGCTTGCGCCCCGGCCGCTCCTGTTTGCCGTACAGGTGCACCCGGGCCTCCGGGTACCGCGCGAACAGGTGGTGCAGCCGCTCGTCCGGGCCCATCTCGGGCAGCTCCGGCGCGCCCAGCACGTTCGCCATCACGCACGCCGGCGCGATCAGGTCCGTCCGGCCCAGCGGGTAGTCGAGCACCGCGCGCAGGTGCTGCTCGAACTGCGACGTGCGCGCGCCGTCCATGGTCCAGTGCCCGGAGTTGTGCGGGCGCATCGCCAGCTCGTTCACCAGCAGCCCGGTGTCCGTCTCGAACAGCTCCACGGCCAGCAGGCCGGTGACGTCCAGCGTCGACGCGATCCGCAGCGCCAGGTCCTGGGCCTCGTGCACGCGTTCCGGGGCCAGCCCCGGCGCCGGGGCCAGCACCTCGGTGTTGATGCCGCCCTGCTGCACCGTCTCCACCACGGGGTACGCCGCGCCCTGGCCGAAGGGCGAGCGGGCGACGAGCGCGGACAGCTCCCGCCTCATCGTCACCTTCTCCTCGACCAGCAGGGCCGTGCCCGCTTCGAGCAGCTCCGGCACGGTCTCGCGGGCGTGCTGGGCGGTGTCCAGCATCCAGACGCCGCGGCCGTCGTACCCGCCGGTCGACGCCTTGAGCACCACCGGCCAGCCGTGCTCGCCGCCGAACGCCAGCACGTCGTCCACAGAGGACACCTCGGCGAAGGCGGGGCCCGGCACGCCGAGGCCGGCCATCATCTCGCGCATCACGAGCTTGTTCTGCGCGAAGCCGAGCGCGGTCGCCGCCGGCCGGATGACGAAGCCCTCCATCGACAACGTCAGCAGGTGCTCGCCCGGCACGTGCTCGTGGTCGAACGTGAGCACGTCGACCGAGGCCGCGAACTTCCGCAGCGCCTCGAGATCGGTGTGGTGGCCGAGGGTGACGTCGCCCGCGACGAGCCCCGCCGCTTCGTTCTCGCTCGCCGCGAGCACGCGCAGGGACTGGCCGAGGGAGATCGCCGCCTGGTGGGTCATCCGGGCCAGCTGCCCGCCGCCCACCATGCCCACGATGGGCAGACCGGTGTTTTTGTCCATAGCGCCGATCAGCCTAAACTGTGACGACCTGCGGTGACCGCCGGACCAGACGTAGCTCACGCGCCGCGAGCCCGAGGATCCCGGCCGCCGCCGCCAGCACGTAGCCGTTGCCGAGCACCGACCAGCCCAGGCCCCAGCCGAACTCCACGTCGCCGCCGTTGGGCACCAGCATCACGATCTGCGAGGCGAACAGCACCGCGACCGCCGCCGCGGCCCACCACCGCGCCTTCACCACCAGCAGCGTGAGCAACGGCACGCACCAGACCCAGTGGTGCGACCACGACACCGGCGACAGCAGCAGCCCGTAGAACGCCGTCACCAGCAACGCCGCCGCGTCCTCACCACGCCGGTGCAGCCGCACCACCAGCCACACCGCGGGCACGGCCAGCACCGCCGCCACCCCGACCGCCACCGCCAGCGACCAGGGCGCCAGCGCCGAAGCCCGGTTGACCAGCCCGTTGAGCGACTGGTTGAAGATCCAGTGCACCGACCCGACCCGGCTCGGGTCGGTCGCCGAATCCCGCCAGAACCGCGCCGCGTCGACCGGGATGACCGCGAACATCACCGCTTCGAGCGCCACGAACGTGCCCAGGGCCCGCAGCCCGTCCTTCCACCGGCCGGTGAAGAACAGGTGCGGCACGAAGATCAGCGGGGTCAGCTTGATCGCCGCCGCCACGCCGATCAGCACGCCCGCCCAGCGCGATCCCCGCGCCGAGAGCACCAGGACGTCCAGCACCACGAACGCCATCAGTATCAAGTTGATCTGGCCCAGGAACAGCGTCTTCCACACCGGTTCCAGCGCCAGCGCGATGGCCGTTCCCGCCGGCAGCGCCCACCAGCTTCTTCCCAGAAGCGGTGCGCGCCCCGGCGACGACGAAACCACCGTGATCACGACCATAAGACCGACCACCGACAAAACCGCGATCACGCCCCAGACCAGGCCCGATGGCACGAGGGCGAGCGGCAGGAACAGCGGCGCGGCGGCCGGGGTGTAGGTGAACGGCAGCCGCACCCAGTCCGGCAACGCGGTCAGCACGTCCCGCGTGTAGAGCGGGTCGCCGTGCACGAGCGTCAGCGCACCTGCGCGGTACACCGCGCTGTCCGCGCCCAGGTGCCACCCGGCCAGCCAGACGACGACGCCGAACCCGAGGACGAGCAGCGCGAGAACGCCGGCGAGCACCCGTCCGGTGCGCGCCTCAGACGCCGGACGCGACGTCGACATGCTCGTCCGCGACGGCCTTCTTCCTGGCACGCTTCTGCAGGCCCCAGCGCAGGATCAGCGCCGCGGCCAGCACCACCGGCATCAGGATGTAGGCGTCCCCCACGATGTTCTGCCACACCTTCCAGTGCAGCTCGACGTTGCGGCCGTTCGGCAGGATCAGCAGCACGCAGCTGACGAACACGAACGCGACCAGCCCGGTCCCGACCCAGCGCTTCCACGCCGTCTTCGGGGTGGTCTTCGGCAGCCGCGAGACCAGCAGCACGATCAGCGGGATCACCCACACCCAGTGGTGGGTCCACGAGATCGGCGAGATCAGCAGCGTCCAGAACGCCGTGACGAGCAGCGCGGCCAGCGCCTGTCCCTTGCGGTGGAAGCGCATCAGCAGCCACAGCGCCGGGACGGCGAGCAGGAACCCGATGCCCATCGCCGCCTTCGACGCCCACGGCGCGAGGTCGGTGGCCCGGTTCATCAGCGCGTTGAGCGATTGGTTGCCCGCCCAGTGCACCGGCCCGATGCGGCCGGTGTCCGGCAGCGTAACGGTCCAGTACTTGGCCGCGTCGTGCGCGTTGATCAGGAACATCAGGCCCTGGAGCAGCACGAACGTCGCGAAGCCGCGGATGGCGTCCATCCGGCGGCCGGTGACGAACAGGTGCCCGAGGAACACCAGCGGCGTGAGCTTGATCGCCGCCGCGACGCCGACCAGCACGCCGCCCCAGCGGCTCCCGCGGGCGCCGATGACCAGCATGTCCAGCAGGATCATGGCCATCAGGATCAGGTTGATCTGGCCGAGGAAGATCGTCCGCCACACCGGCTCGAGGGCCAGGAAGACCAGGAAGAACACGATGGTCGAGCGGGCGGGCGAGGCCCACCAGCGCGGCCCGTCCGCGGCCGGGCGCGGCAGCGCGCCGATCGCGATCCGGATCGACAGCGCCATCGCCCCCAGCGAGACGGCCGTGATCAGGCCCCAGGAGATCTGCGTCGGGAACGCCGCGAGCGGGATGAAGATCAACGCCGCCGTCGGCGGGTAGGTGAACGGCAGCAGCGCCCACCACGGCTCGGTGGCCAGGGTGTTGGCGTCGTAGAGCGAGTCGCCGTGCAGCAGCGTCAGCGCGCCGGCCCGGTACACCGCGCTGTCGACGCCGAGGACCCAGTCGTGCTGCCAGCCGTAGATGCCGTACCCGATCGCGACCAGCGGGATCACCGACAGGATCAGGATCGACCGCGGGCGGACGGACAGGCGGGCGAGTGACTTCCGCAGGGCCAGGCGGTGCTGCTGGGATCTGGCCGCGACTTCGCCGTCGACGTCGGTGGTTACGGTCCGGGTCACCTCACCAGGAAATCATGACCGGCCGTGCCCCGGTCGGAAGGGTCCGCGCGAAACCGGACTTTTCGCGCGTTCTACGCCCGGGCGAGGTGGGACAGCAGGTCGCACGCCAGTTCGTGGGTCGCGGGCAGCCGGACCGCGGAGACGCGCGGGCGGCCGGCGTCCGCGAGCTGGGCGTCCACCGACAGCCGCTCGTGCAACGCCCTTCGCAGCGCGACACCGTGCGAAGCTACCCGGTCGTCCTTCGGGACCAGCGCCGCGACGACCGACGGCCCGAGCGAAGCGACGCTCTGCCCGCTGTCGAAGACCGCCCGCAGCGCGTCCGCGACCAGGATCATCCCGGTCAGCCGCGGGAACCCGGCGACGGCGGTCAGGTCGAGCGAGACGACCAGCAGCACGTAGTCCTCGGCGGCGGGCCGCTCGCGCGCGGCGGCGGCCCGGTAGACCTCGACGAGCCGGGTGCGCAGGTAGGCGGCCGACGGCAGGCCGGTCAGCGGGTCGGTGACCTCGGTGTGCACGAGCTGGTCGGTGGCGACGTCGGCCCAGGCCAGCGCGGTCGCCCGGAGCAGCCGCGCCGGGGTGGCGTCGACGTCGGGCGAGACGAACCCGTCGCCGCCGTGGTCGACGACCGCGTGCAGCGCGGCCAGGTCGGCGAGGGTTTCGGCGAGCCCCGCGCCCGCCGCCGCCCGCGCCCTGGCCAGCCCGGCCAGCGCGGTCTCGGCGGCTTCGACGCGGCCCTTGGCCATCACCGCCGCGCAGACGGCGTCGACCTCGGGCAGGGCCCAGTCGCTGGGGAACCGCCAGCCGGCGGCCAGGCTGGCCGTGCGCCAGCGGGCCCGCAACGCGCGCAGGGCGCCGTCGCGCTCGGCGGTGGTCGGGACGTCACCGGAGCCGGAGCGCATACCGGTAGCCGGAACATCCACAGGCCACCCGCTCCTTCCGATCCGTGTCGATCTTGCTCGGTGCTTCACGGTGAGGACGTGCCCCGGCGGACGCCGTGACGCGTACTGGCCAGTTTTGTTCCAGACCTTTTTCCCGGCGCCACCCGGGGGTGGGTGATTTCACTCCGCCGTCGGAGTCAACACCCGGACCACGACGTGACGGCCACGGGTGGGTCAGTCACACTTGTCTCGCGTCCCGGACCCGCCTGTAATGGCAGGTCCTGGCCCTAACCGACCGAGGAGTGCCGTGTCCACCGTTCCCGCCGATCTCAGCGGAAAGAGTGACGCCGAGCTGATCGCGGAGGTCCGCGACGGGAAGATCGAGTCGTACGGCGCGCTCTACTCCCGCCACACCGGCGCGGCGCACAACCTGGCTCGTCAGCTGGCCCGCTCGAGCTCCGAGGCCGACGACCTCGTGTCCGAGGCGTTCGCCAAGGTGCTCGACACGCTGCGTGGTGGCAAGGGGCCGGACACCGCCTTCCGGGCGTACCTCCTGACCGCACTCCGTCACACCGCGTACGACCGCACGCGCAAGGAACGCCGGGTCGACCTCAACGAGGACATGACCGAGGTCGGCGGCGCCGCGGCCGAAGCGCTGACCGTGCCGTTCTCCGACACCGCCGTCGCCGGGCTCGAGCGGACGATGGCCGCGAAGGCGTTCGCGCGGCTGCCCGAGCGCTGGCAGGCCGTGCTCTGGCACACCGAGATCGAGCAGCAGAGCCCGGCCGAGGTCGCGCCGCTGCTGGGGCTGACCGCGAACGGCGTCTCGGCGCTCGCCTACCGCGCCCGCGAGGGCCTCCGCCAGGCGTACCTGCAGGTCCACCTGCAGGAGAACGCCGAAGAACGCTGCCGGGCGTGCGCCGAGCGGCTCGGCGCGTGGACCCGCGACGGGCTGTCCAAGCGCGAACGCGCCCAGGTCGAGAACCACCTCGACGAGTGCGAGAAGTGCCGCGCGCTGGCCGCGGAGCTCGCCGACGTCAACGGCGGGCTGCGCGCGATCATCGCCCCGATCGTCCTGGGCGGCGCGGCGCTCGGCTACCTCGCCACGGTCGGCGCCGCGAAGGCGAGCGCGGCCACCGCGGCGACGGCCGGTGCGGCCGCCGCCGGTGCCGCGGCCGCCGGGGGCAAGGCCGGCGCGGCCGCGGGAGCCGCCGCCGCGGGCCCCCGCCAGTTCGCCGGGGTCGCCGCTTCCGGCACGGCGGTCGTCGCGGCCGTCGTCATCGCGCTCACCGCCGGCGGCGGGGCCCAGGAGATCCCGGTCGCGGCCCAGGTGCCCCCGCCGGTCGTCCAGCCGGTCCAGCCGCCCGCGCCCAAGCCCCAGCCGCCGGCCCCGCCCGCGGTGCAGCCGCCCCCGCCGCCCGCGGCCCCGCCCGTCCAACCCGCCGCGCCGCCGGTCCAGCCGCCCCCGCCGCAAGCCCCGCCGGCGCCGCCCGCACCGGCCCCGCCGTCGGTGTCCGCGACGACGCCGCCGGGCGGCATCGAGCTGAGCCCCGGCTCGTCGGCGAACCTGCCGATCACCGTGCGCAACGACGGCGGCAGCCCGTCCGAGCCCGTGGCCGTCGCGCTGAACCTGCCGCCGGGCGTGCACGCCGTGGGCGCGGGCGGTGGCGGCGCGCCGATGGCGGCCGCGCAGGCCGCCGCGCCGATCACGGTGAACTGCCCGGGCGGCGACCGCACGGTCACCTGCAAGACCGGCACCGGGCTGCAGCCGGGCCAGAGCGCGACACTCACCTTCCGGCTCGCCGCCGACGCGACCGCCGAAGGCGGCACCGTCACCGGCTCGGTCACCGCCGGCGTGCAGATCAACGTCTCGGTGAGCGTCAAGGTCACCGTGAAGCAGCCGCCGGACGGCGTGGTCCTGGAAGCGCAGGGCGACGGCCTTTCGGCGTTCCCCTGGACCCGCAACCCGCTGGTCTACGTCCGGGTCCGCAACACGGGCGAGACGACGAAGCCGGTCACGGTCACCTTCGACCACCCGCTGTGGCAGTCGTGGAGCCTGCGCGGCTTCCCCTGCACGCCGTCCGGCGCGGGCGCGACCTGCACCACGACGAACGCACTGGCCCCGGGTCAGCACGTCAACCTGTGGGCGCGGCTGAAGGGCAGGCCCGACGACGGCCGCGTGACGATCACCGCGCGGCTCGGCAAGGCGTCGGCGCCGCCGGTGACCGTGGACTTCGGCTGCTGGCACCACTGGTGCGGCAAGGACCCGCTGCCGGTGCCCGCGCCGTCGGCGACGACGCCGCCGTCGCCGTCGAAGCACAAGCCGAAGCCATCGGTCACCCCGCCGGCGACGACGTCGGAAACCGAGACTTCGACGACGGCCCCGACGTCGACGACCACCACGAGCGCGCCGCCGTCGCCCGGTCCGAACCCGGGTCACAAGCAGCCGACGGTCACCCCCGAACGGGCTTTCGGCTGGCTGACCGGGTAGCGTCCGCCCGGTGCGCGAGCTGCTGAAGAAGCATCGCGAGCTCCTCCGCTTCGCCGTCGTCGGCGGGATCAGCTTCGTGATCACCATGTCCGTCAACTACGGCCTGAAGTTCACCGTGCTGCGGACCCACCCGGTTACGGCGCTGATCGTCGGCGTCCTGGTCGCGACGATCTTCTCCTACGTCGCCAACCGCGAGTGGTCGTTCCGCACCCGCGGCGGGCGTGAGCGGGCGCACGAAGCCGCGCTGTTCTTCCTGTTCAGCGGCATCGCGCTGGGCCTGAACGCGCTGCCGCAGTGGTTCTCGCGGTACGTGCTGGACCTGCAGGCGCCGCGGCTGTCGCCGTTCGGCGTCGAGGTGGCCGACTTCGTCAGCGGGATCGTCATCGGGACGCTGCTGGGCACGCTGTTCCGCTGGTGGGCGTTCAAGAAGTGGGTGTTCCCCGACGAAGGCGCGCGCGTCGTCGAGGTCGCGGAGGATCCGGACATTCAGGACCGGAAAGCCGCCTGAACCACAGGGTCAACGCGGTGTGCTCCTAGACTGCGTGGTGTGACCGTTGTGGAAACCGTGCTCAAGCGCACGCCGGAGCCACTGCGTTCGGTGCTGATCAAGCACCGGGAGCTGCTGAAGTTCGCGATCGTGGGCGGCACGACGTTCCTCGTCGACAACGGCGTCTGGTACGTGCTCAAGCTGTCGGTGCTGGAGTCGAAACCGACCACGGCCAAGGCCATCGCGATCATCGTCGCGACGATCGTGTCGTACATCCTCAACCGCGAGTGGTCGTTCCGCACCCGCGGCGGCCGCGAACGCCACCACGAAGCCGCGTTGTTCTTCGTGATCAGCGGCGTCGCGGTGGTGGTCAACCTGATCCCGCTGTACGTCTCGCGGTACGTGCTGGACCTCGAGGTACCGCACGTGACGCGGCTGGTGCAGGAGGTCGCGGACTTCGCGAGCGGGTCGATCATCGGCATGCTGCTGGCGATGTTCTTCCGCTTCTGGGGCTTCAAGAAGTGGGTCTTCCCGGACGAGCTGGGCCAGCGGCGCCGGGACAACGACCAGGTCACACGCCTGCGCTGATTATTTCCTTGTCTTTAGACATGTAGTTGTCTAGAGTCATCTTCGTCAGTTGTTCCTCCGTGAAGACGCCGCCCGGGTTCGGCCGGGCTAGCGGGACGATTCGAGGTGGTTTCCGAGCGCGAAGAGGTCGCATCCGTCCGCGGATGACGATGGAGCCTTTTCCCGACTCGACGGGACGCGTATCGAGCGCGTCCGCCGCACCCGTTTCTCCTGCACGAGGACTTTTCTTGACCACAACCGCGCCTTCGCGCGCTCTCAAACCTGCCCTCGCGGGCCTGTTCCTGTCCGTTTTCCTCGCGATGCTCGACGCCCAGGTCGTCGCCACCGCGCTGCCCCGGATCGCCGCCGAGTTCGGCGGGACCGGCGCCTACGCCTGGGTCACCACGGCCTACCTGCTCGCCGGGAGCGTCACCGCGCCGGTCCACGGCAAGCTCGGTGACGTCTTCGGCCGCAAACGCGTGCTCCTGGGCGCACTCGCCCTGTTCCTGCTCGGCTCGCTCGCCTGCGGCCTGGCGCCGTCGGCCGCGTTCCTGATCGCCGGGCGCGTGCTGCAGGGCGCCGGTTCCGGTGGCCTCTTCGTCTCCGTCGGCGCTTCGCTCGGCGAGATGTTCACGCCACGCGAAGGCGCGAAGTACTTCGGGTGGTTCTCGATCTGCTTCGCCGTCGCGTCGCTCGCCGGGCCGGTCGTCGGCGGGCTGCTCACGGACCTGGCCGGGTGGCGGTCGATCTTCCTGGTCAACCTGCCCCTCGGCCTGCTCGCCCTCGCCTTCCTGAAGGTCCTCGACCTGCCGCGACGCCGGAAGGACGCCCCGTTCGACTTCGCCGGGGTCGTCCTGCTCGGCGCGACGATCACCGGCTTCACCCTGCTGACGCCGTGGTCGCTCGCGCTCGGCGCGGCCGCCGCCGTCGCCTTCGTCCTGGTCGAACGCCGGGCCGAAGCCCCGGTGCTGCCACCGCGCCTGTTCCGCGACCGCACGTTCAGCGTGTCGATCGTGCTCAGCGTGCTCGCCGGGTTCGCGTTCCTCGGCTCGGTCAACTACATCGCGGTCCTGCTGCAGGCCGACGCCGGTCCGGCCGAAGGCGGGCTGCGGCTGGTCCCGATGACGATCGCGGTCGCGGTGTCGTCCGCGATCGCGAGCCGGATCATCGCCCGGACCGGCGCCTACCGCTGGGCACCGCGGCTCAGCATGGCGCTCGGCCTGCTCGCGGTGCTCGGCCTGACGACGTTCGACGCGCTGCCGCTCATCCTCGGCTGCCTGGTCGTCTTCGGCTTCGCGGCCGGACTGAACCTGCAGGTCCTGACCATGGCCACGCAGAACACCGCGCCCCCGGCGGACCGCGGCGCGGTCGCCGCTTCGGTCAACCTCGCCCGCGCGCTCGGCTCGGCCCTCGGCCCGGTCGCGCTCGGCTTCGCCTACACCGCGGGCACCCACGGCGTCTTCGTCGCCCTGCTGCCCGTCCTCGCGCTCGCCGTCGTCACGGCGTTCGCGCTCCCCCACGTCCCGCTCCGCCACCAGGAGAACCCACGATGATCTTCGTTCTCGGCGCCACCGGCAAGGTCGGCCGCCACCTCGTCCCCGCCCTGCTCGACGCGGGTGCGGCGGTCCGCGCCCTGACCCGCGACCCGGCGAAGGCCCGCGTCGACCCGCGCGCCGAAGCCGTCCGCGGCGACCTCGACACGGCGGACCTGCCCGCCCTGCTGGACGGCGCGGACCGCGTGTTCGTGCTGACCCAGGGGCACAGCGCGGACCGCGAGGCGGCGGTCGCCCGTGCCGCCGCACGCGCGGGTGTCACGCACCTCGTCAAGCTGTCCACCACGGGTGTCCACTTCGGACAGAAAGACCCGATCTCCCGTGCCCACGCCGAAGCCGAGCAGGCGGTCCGCGAAGCCGGTCCGGCGTGGACGATCCTGCGTCCCGGCACCTTCATGGACAACCGGTTCGCGTGGCTGGGCTCGATCCGCGAAGAGAACGCCGTGTACGTGCCCGAAACGGATCCGCCGTCCGCGCTGGTCCACGTCCGCGACATCGCCGCCGTCGCGACGCTCGCGCTGACGACGTCCGGCCACGAAGGCGCGACGTACGAACTGACCGGCGGCGAAGCCCTCACCGCGCGGGAGCAGGTCGCGATCCTGGCCGAAGCGCTCGGCCGTCCGCTGAAGTACGTCGAAGAAACCGAAGCCGCGTCCCGCGAACGCCTGGTCCGGCAGTACGGCTGGCCCGCTCGAGCCGTCGACGGGCTGTTCGCGATGAAGCGCGAATCCGGTCCGAACGAAAGCGTCGTGTTCGACACCGTGGAACGGTTACTCGGGCGGCCGCCGCTGACGTTCGCGGCCTGGGCGCGGGAGAACGCGTCCGCGTACCATCACCAGGAGTGATGCGGCGGAGGTGACCCGGGTGAGCGAACGTCTGCGCGTCCTCGTCGTGGACGACCACCCCCTGTTCCGGTTCGGCGTCTGCACGCTGCTGGACGCCGAACCCGGGATCGAGATCGTCGGTGAGGCCGCCAGCGGCGCCACGGCGGTCGAGGCCGCGGGTGCGCTCCGCCCCGACGTCGTCGTGATGGACCTGCACCTGCCGGACCTGTCCGGGATCCAGGCGACCCGGCACATCGTGACCGCGAGCCCGGACACCGGCGTGCTGATGCTGACGATGGCCGACGAGAGCGAGTCGGTCTTCGCGGCGATGCGCGCCGGTGCCCGCGGCTACCTGCTCAAGGACGCGGAACCGGACGAGATCATCCGAGCCGTCCAGGCGGTCGCTCGGCGGGAGGCGATCTTCGGGCCGGACATCGCGAACCGAGTGCTCGGGTTCTTCAACCAGCCACCGCCGTCGAGCGAGCCGGTGTTCCCCGAGTTGACCGGCCGCGAGCGCGAGGTGCTGGCACTGATCGCGGCGGGGCACAGCAACAGCGTCATCGCGGCGACCCTCTGCCTGAGCCCCAAGACGGTGCGCAACCACATCTCGAACGTCTTCGCCAAGCTGCACGTGGCCGATCGAGCGGAGGCGATCGTCCGGGCTCGGGACGCGGGCCTCGGCCGCTCCTGACACCACCCGTCGTGAGTGTTTAGGGCGGTTAGAACCGCCCTAAACACTCACGACTACGGCAGCCGCCACGGTCCTCGCGGGCAGCACGTCCGGGCAACATCGGGACGCCGGTCCCATGTGCTCGGGACACCTCGGCGGGCACTGTGGTCACCGTGAGGGGTGGGACCCTCGCACCGTTCGAGGGGAATGGGAAACGATGTACGAATCCGACCGGACGCCGGTGGTCGTGCGGGCCACCGATCCGATCCTGCACAACGGCGTCTGCATGGCGCTGCGTTCGCGTGACGACGTCCGGGTGGTGGACGCGGCGTCCGCCGAGGAGGCCGTGGTCGCGCTGCTGGTCGCCGACCGGCTCGACGAGACGATGACCCAGCTGCTGTCCGCGCTGCACCACCAGGGCTTCACCCGCATCGTGCTGGTCGCGGGCGAGGTCGACGACAACGAGATCCTCAACGCCGTCGAGCACGGCGTCTGCGCGGTCGCCCGCCGCGCCGATGCCGGGCCCGACATCCTCGTCCGGCTGATCAAGGCTGCCGCGGCCGGGGAGGGGGCGCTGCCGCCCGACGTGCTCGGCCGGCTGCTGAACCGGGTGTCCCGCCTGCAGCGTCAGGTGCTGCAGCCGCGGGGCCTGCACCTGGGCGGGATGAGCAACCGGGAGACCGAGGTGCTGCGGCTGGTCGCCGCCGGGTATTCGACGCAGGAGATCGCCGACCAGCTGTGCTACTCGCAGCGGACGGTGAAGAGCATCCTGCACGACGTCACCAACCGGTTCCAGCTGCGCAACCGCTCGCACGCGGTCGCGTACGCCCTGCGGGAAGGGTTGATCTGACCCATGATCGCCCAGGTCGACGAGGCCCTGTGCCGGTTGCTGCGGCCCTGCCTGCCGGCGGGGACGCAGATCCGGCTCGACCCGCCGAAGCCGACCTGGCAGACGGAGTCGCAGGTGCGGAGCGTGGAGCTGTTCCTCTTCGCGCTGCGCGACGCCGTCGGCGAAGAGGAAGAGGGGGAGGGAAAGCGCGCGGCCCGGCGCTGCGCGCTTTCCTACCTCGTCACCGCGCGGGCGCGGGAGGTCCGCGAGGAACACGACCTACTCGACGCCGCACTGCGCGCGGTGCTCGACGGCGAAAGCCCGCCGCTGCGGATGCGGCTGGCGAGCACCGATCCCGCGCAGCTGTGGACCAGCCTCGGCATGCCCGCGCGGGCCGGGTTCGTCCTGCTCGTGACGGCCGACGCGGACTAGCGCGGGACGCGCTCGGCGGGCCAGCGCACTTCCGGGACGTCGCTCGGCCGCGGCACCTTCAGGAAGAGGCTGAACACGGCCGGACGGCGGTTCGACAGCTCCAGCCTGCCGCCGTCGGCCTCGACCAGTGCCCTGGCCAGCGCCAGCCCGACGCCGGTGGAGCCGCCGCCGGAGAAGCCGCGTTCGAAGATGTGCGGCGCGAGCTCGTCGGGCACGCCCGGGCCGGTGTCGCTGACCTCGATCACCACCGTGCCCTCGGCGTCGCCGCGGCGAGCGACCAGCGCGACCGTGCCCGAGCCGTGGCGCAGCGCGTTGTCCAGCAGCACGCCGATGACCTCGCGCAAGCGGCCCGGCGTCGCCCGCGCCATCAGGCCGTCGGCGACGCGCATCCGGAGGTTGCGGCCCTCCGAGCGGAGCAGCTCGCGCCACTCCTGGGCCATCTCGGGCAGCTGCGTCGGCAGGTCCACCGGCTCCGCGCCGACCTCGCGGGCCGCGCGCGCCGCCGCGAGCAGCTCGTCGAGCGCTTCGGCGAGGCGGTCCGCCTGCTCCTGGGCCGCCTTCGACTCGTCGGCCACCTCGTCGTCCGGGTGCACGGTCAGCGGTTCCAGCCGCAGCTGCAACGCCGTCAGCCGGCTGCGCAGCTGGTGCGAGACGTCGCCGACGAGCTGCCGTTCCCGCTGCACGAGCTGCGCGAGCGCGGTGCCGGACGCGTCCAGCGCCTCGGCGACCATGTCGAGCTCACCGACGCCGTAGCGGCTCGGGTCGGGCCGGAAGTCACCGCCGCCGAGCCGGGCCGCGCGCTCGGCGACGTGCCGCAGCGGCTTCGCCAGCCGCCGCGCCGTCGCGATCGCCACCACCGCGCCGGTGCCGATCGACAGCAGCACCAGCAGGACGACGACCAGCGTCACGGTCGTCTGCCGCTCGTGCATCGGGCCGGCCGGCACGGCGATCTCGACCTTGCCGTCGCGGGCCAGGTCGGCCGTCTCGGTGACGGTGCTGGGGCCGGGGTCGTTGCCGTAGCGCTTCTCGTCCTGGCCGCTGACCCGCACGGTGAGCAGGCCGTTCGCCGGCACCGCCGCGCGCACCTGGTCGAGGTCGATCGCCTGGCCGTTGGCGATTTCGGTGTCGAGGATCGCCGCGGCCGCGCGGGCGTTCTCCGCGAGCGTCTCGCGGTAGCTCGACTCGATCTGCCAGCTCGCCACGATGCCCAGCGGGATGCCGAGAACCGCCGCGGTGACCGCGACGGCCAGGAGGATGGCCAGCAGGATCCGGCGGCGCACGGTTATTCGCTGTT
Organism: Amycolatopsis nalaikhensis; assembly: GCF_030264295.1. Taxonomy (GTDB): domain Bacteria; phylum Actinomycetota; class Actinomycetes; order Mycobacteriales; family Pseudonocardiaceae; genus Amycolatopsis; species Amycolatopsis nalaikhensis. Next base: position 1,623,933 of record NZ_CP127173.1, read on the forward strand.
GAACCGGAAGCCGACGCCGCGGACGGTCGCGATCCGCCGCTCGCCGTCGTGGGACTTGCTGGTGCGCCCGGCCGCCTCGTCGGCGGCGATGGCGAGCTTCCGCCGCAGCCACGACATGTGCATGTCGAGCGTCTTGGACGTCTTCGACTCGAGGTCGTTCCAGACCTCGGCGAGGATCTCGTCGCGGCTGACGACCTGCCCGGCCCGGCTCATCAGCACGCGCAGCAGCTCGAACTCCTTGTTGGCCAGCTGGACCTCGTGGTTGTCCACGGTGACCAGCCGCGCGCCGAGGTCCATCCGGACGCCGCCGGCTTCGAGCACCTCGGGCACCCGGCGGCGCAGCAGCGCGCGGATCCGGGCGAGCAGTTCGGCGAGCCGGAACGGCTTGGCGACGTAGTCGTCGGCGCCCGCGTCGAGGCCGACGACGAAGTCGACCTCGTCGGTGCGGGCGGTGAGCATCAGGACGGGCAGCTCGGTGCCGTTCGCGCGCAGGCGGCGGCACACCTCCAGGCCGTCCATCCCGGGCAGGCCGAGATCCAGCACGAGCAGGTCGACACGCTGGGCGGCGGTGGCGTCGAGCACCGAAGGGCCGTCGGTGACGACGTGGATCTCGTATCCCTCGCGTTCGAGGGCGCGGGAGAGCGGTTCGGCGATGGCCGGATCGTCTTCGGCAAGTAGGACCATGCTCACCTGGCCAACTCTACGGCGCGCGGGCGTGAAACCATCGTGACCGTGCCTGGCTATGAAGATGATCTGGCCCTCGCCACCCGGCTGGCTGACGCCGCCGACGCGATCACGACGGCGCGGTTCCGCGCCCTGGACCTGGCGGTGGAGCGCAAGCCCGACCGCACCCCGGTGACCGATGCGGACACCGCGGTCGAGGACGCGATCCGTGCGCTGCTCTCGGAAGAACGCCCGGACGACGCGGTGCTGGGCGAGGAACGCGGCGGTTCGGCCGCGACAGGCCGCGCATGGGTGCTCGACCCGATCGACGGCACCAAGAACTTCCTGCGCGGCGTCCCCGTCTGGGCGACGCTGATCGCGCTGGTGTCCGACGGCGACCCGGTGGTCGGCATGATCAGCGCCCCGCTGCTGGGCCGCCGCTGGTGGGCGGCCACCGGGTCCGGGGCGTTCTCTTCGGACACCGCCGGGACGCGACGGCTGTCGGTTTCGAAGGTTTCGTCCCTTTCGGACGCTTATCTGTCCACTACGGACTTGAACTCGTGGACCGAGTACCACTCGCGCGAGAAGTACCTCGAGCTGGTGAACGCGTGCTGGGAGTCCCGCGCGTTCGGCGACTTCTGGCACCACGTGCTGGTCGCCGAAGGCGCGCTGGACGTGGCGGCCGAGTGCATCGTGAACCCGTGGGACGTCGCGGCGGCCCAGGTGATCGTGACGGAGGCGGGCGGCCGGTTCAGCGACCTCGACGGCGTCGCGCGCTACGACAACGGCAGCGCCCTCTCGACGAACGGCCGCCTCCACGACGAGGCCCTGGCGATCCTGAAGCGCTGACGACGTCGTGAGTGTTTAGGGCGGTTAGAACCGCCCTAAACACTCACGAGCCGGGGAGCAGGCCGACGGCGCCGCGGGCGACCTGCGCCCAGGCCAGCCGCCCGAAGAGGTAGTGGCACGCCACCTGTTCGCTCGTGAAGCGCGCCCAGTCGTAGCGGTTGCCCTGCTCCCGCCAGAACACCTCCCACGCCTCGTCCTCGCCCTGCATCAGGCACCACGCGTTGTCGACCTCGGCGCCGAGCGAGACGACCTCCGGCGGCACGCCCAGCACGCCGAGCCAGCGCTGGATCGACTGGGTGTTCATCAGTCCTCTTCCCCCTTGGCCTCGGCGAGGTAGCCGAGGGTCACGAGCTCGTCGGCGGCCAGCAGGGCCCGGTACCGGGTACCCCCGCCGACCTGGCCGAACCAGTTCGCCGTCTCCGAGCGCCACATCGGGACCGCGCGCACCACGACGTAGCGGCGGTACTCGGCGTCCAGCATCCCCGGCGGCAGCGAGCGTTCCGCGAACGGCGTGCCGTCGGCGAAGAACACCCGCCCGTAGGCCGGGCCGAAGCGGTCGAGGACCGTGTCGGCCGGGACCATCACCGGCTCGGCCGGGTCGAGGCCGCCCTCGGGGAACTGCTCGCCCGGCGGCCACGCGTACTCCGGGCCCAGTTCGCTGTGCCCGACGACGAACCGGCGGATCCACACCGCCTGCGTCGCGTGCGCGTACGGCACGTAGTTCTCGGTCAGGTGGGCGGGCACCGGCCGCGGCGGCGCGGTCGGCGACCGGCGGAAGCCCGCGGTGACGTTGGTCAGCGCCTGGTCGTCGAAGATCAGCCGGGCGTCCGGGTGGTCCTGGGGGCCGAAGCCGTCCGGGTCGTCGGGCAGCGGCAGCTGCCGGGCCGGCCGGTCCATCGCCACCGGCAGGTGCCCGATCGGGAACATGTGCACCAGGAACAGCGCGACAACGCTTTCCCGCTCGGTGCGCGGCGCCCCGAGCGGCGGCAGCGGCGCCGGGGAGATCGGTGGGGGCGGGCCCGCGGGCACCGGCGGGGCCGGCGGCAGCGGGAACGGCGGGAGCAGCGGCGACACGGCGTGCGGCCACGCGGCGGGGCCGCCCGAGGGCGGGGTCGGGGCGTCCTCGTACCCGGGCAGGCGCACCGGCCCGGTGTCGAGGTCGGCCTCGACCGGTTCGGAGCCCGCCTCGGAAGGCTCGGTCACACCCATCCTCCGGCTCGGTCGGTGCCCGCGGGCACACGCTGTTCGTCGCGGCCGCGGCCGGTCGCCTGGTGCGGCGGGGTCAGCCCAGTGCGTTGACGACGCGGGACGGGCTCGGGCGGCCGAGCTGCCCCGCCATCCACTTGCTGGCCGCCACCAGCGCGTCCAGGTCGGCGCCGGTGTCCACGCCGAGGCCGTTGAGCATCCACACCAGGTCCTCGGTCGCCAGGTTGCCGGTGGCCGAATCGGCGTACGGGCAGCCGCCGAGCCCGCCGGCCGAAGAGTCCACAGTCGACACTCCACATCGGAGCGCCGCCAGCGTGTTCGCGAGAGCCTGGCCGTAGGTGTCGTGGAAGTGCACGGCCAAAGTACCGACATCACCGAAGAGCCCGATCAGGTTTTCGACCTGGCCCGCGGTTGCGACGCCGATGGTGTCGCCGAGCGAAAGCTGCGAGCATCCCATGTCCAGCAGGCGGCGGCCGGCGTCGGCGACCTGCTTGGCGGGCACGACACCCTCCCACGGGTCGCCGAAGCACATCGAAAGGTAGCCGCGGACGTCGACGCCCGCCTCGCGCGCCCGCGTGACGACCGGCTCGAACATCGCGAACTGCTCGTCCAGCGAGGAGTTGAGGTTCTTGCGCGCGAACGTCTCCGTCGCGCTGGCGAAGATCGCGATGTGCTCGACGCCGGCTTCGAGGGCGCGGTTCAGGCCCTTCTCGTTCGGCACCAGCACCGGGTACCGGACGCCTTCGCGGCGGTCCAGCCCGGCCAGCAGCTGCTCGGCGTCGGCCAGCTGCGGCACCCACTTCGGGTGCACGAAGCTCGTCGCCTCCAGCGTCGTCAGCCCGGCGCCGGCGAGCCGGTCGAGGAACTCCAGCTTGACCTCGACCGGGACGATCGTCTTTTCGTTCTGCAGCCCGTCGCGCGGGCCGACCTCCCAGATCGTGACCCGCTCCGGCAGCTCCCCGGCCGAGGGGACCAGCTCCGGCAGGCCCAGTTCGCGCGTGCCCATCAGCGGCGCCGCTCGCCGCGCGGCGGGTGCTCGCCCTGGGGCGGCATCGGCGTCGTCTGCTGGGCGCCCGGCCGGTAGTCGTCGTACGGGTTGTCGTTGACTTCGCGGTAGATCACCGTGTGCACCTTCTCGACGTGCGGGATGTCTTCGAAGCGCAGCGGCTCGTCGGACGCCGACTCGATGATCAGCGTGCCGCAGCCGAAGACGCGGTCCAGCAGCCCGTGTTCGAACTGGACGCTGTTGATCCGGCCCATCGGGATGTCGATGCCGGTGCGCTTCAGGACGCCTTCGCGGGCGATCAGCCGGTCGGTCGTCACGATGAAGTGGGTGGTCCGCCAGCGCACGAACGGCGCCAGGAACAGCCACACCACCAGGACCAGCGCCACCACCCCGATGGCGATCAGCCCGACCGAGTTCCACGGCGACGACGCGTCCTTCGCCAGGATCGCGAGCCAGGTGCCCGCGCCGAGGGTGACCAGCAGCGCGAGCGTCGGGAAGATCAGCATCTTGAAGTGGGGGTGACTGTGCACCACGACGTGCTCTTGCTCGCTGAGCAAATCGTCCGGATAAGCCACGGCGGACGCTCCCAAGGTCGGTGCGGCGGTGTCGTCCCACCGTACCGGCGAGACGCCTCGCCGGTGAGTGCAACGCCCCGAAGAATCAGGCCGGGCGGACGTGGACCACGTCACCCGCGAACACGGTGTGCCGCTGCCCGCCCGCCATGTCGACCTGCAGCTGGCCGGCGGCGTCGATGTCGGCCGCGCGGCCGGTCAGCGAAGTGCCGTCCGGCAGTTGGACCTCGACGTCCTGGCCGAGGGTCGCGCAATGGGCGCGGTAGTCGCCGAGCAGGCCGGCCTCGGTGAGGTCGCCGCCCGCGAGCCGCCACCGCTTCTCGAGCTCGTCGAACTCGGTGAGCAGCGCGACGGCGACGTCGGTGCGGTCGGTGTTGGTGGCGCCGTGCTCGGCGAGCGACGTCGCGGGCAGGCCACCGGGCCCGGGCTGGACGTCGCCGAGGGGCAGCACGTTGAGCCCGACGCCGAGCACAATCGACGGCTCGGTCCCGGCGACGGCTTCGGCGAGGATGCCGGCGCACTTGGCGCCGTCGACGAGGACGTCGTTGGGCCACTTGAGGACGGCGTCCACCCCGACGGACGCGGCGGCCGCGCGGACGGCGAGCCCGGCGACGACGGAGAGTGAGCCGAGCACCGCGAACGGGACGCCGGGCCGGAGCGCCACGCTGAGGTACAGCCCGGCACCCTTCGGCGAACTCCACGTGCGCGCCCGCCGACCGACCCCCGCGGTCTGCTCCTCGGCGAGGAGAACGGTCCGGTCCGCGACCCCTTCTTCGACGGCTTTCCGCAGGTCAGCGTTGGTGGAGCCGGTGCGCTCGACGACGTCGACCCGCGGGTACCGGTCCTGGAGCGCGGTGCGGAGGCGGGCGACCTCGATCTCAGCCATGTGCCCACAATATGGGAGTCCCCCTAACGTGCAAGCTACTCAGTCGTTCACTAAGAGGTGCGCCCTTCTAAGTTGGACCCTGTGACGACGAAGCCGAGTACGTGGGCCCGTGGGGCGGCCCTGCGCGGCCTGGTCGCCCTCCCGCTCGTCGCGGGTTTGGTGGCGGCGGGCTGGTTGCTGGCCGACCGCTCGCCGGAGCCCGCCCCGGTCCCCCTGCCCGTGGCCCGCGATGCCGTGGCGTCGGGTCCGTCGGTCCTCGAGGTCAGCGCACCGGTGAAGGCGCAGGAGCCGGGTCAGGGCGCCTCCGGCCAGGGCGGCAAGAGCCCGCTGCAGGAGTGGGCGGAGCAGCTGGCCGGGCCCCTCGACATCCCCGCCGACGCCCTGATCGGCTACGCGAACGGCGAGCTGGCGCTGCGGAGCGAACAGCCGTCGTGCCACCTGTCGTGGGTCACGCTCGCGGGCGTCGGCTCGGCGGCGTCGAACCACGGCCGCGGCGGCGCCAACCCGATGGGACTGACCGCGGCGCAGGCCAAGAAGTACGGCGGCGAGGCGCCGATCGCGGCCGGGCGCGCGCTCTGCGCGGGCGGCACGGACCTCGGCGCGGGAGCGGGCTGGTGGAAGGCGATCGCGGCCTACCACCCGGGCGGCGAGTCGGAGCTGTTCCGCCAGCGCGTCCTGGGGATGGCCCAGCTGTACGCGACGCTCTCCCTCGACCCGGCGTCGGCCGCGTCGCCGCGGGTGAAGGCGACCCGGTTCGCCCTCGGCCAGCTGGGCCTCCCGTACGTCTGGGGCGGCAACGGTCCCGACGCGGGCGCGGCCGGGTTCGACTGCTCGGGGTTGACGAAGGCGTCGTACGACAGCGCGGGCGTGGCGTTGCCGCGCACGGCGGACAGCCAGTTCCGCGCGCTGCCGCCGGTCCCGGCAGCCCAGGAACCCCGCCTGGGCGACCTCGTGTTCTACGGCAACCCGGCGACGCGCATCCACCACGTCGGGCTGTACCTGGGCAACGGTCTGATGATCAACGCGCCGACCGAGGGCCAGGCCATCCAGATCCACACGTACCACTCCAAGGGCGACGACTACGCGGGCGCGGGCCGTCCGGCCTGAGGGTCAGCCACCCGGTGACCGGTCGAGGCCGGACTCGTAGGCGAACACGACCAGCTGCGCGCGATCACGGGCGCCCAGCTTGGTCATGGCCCGGTTGACGTGCGTCTTCGCCGTCAGCGGGCTGATCACCATCCGGGCGGCGATCTCGTCGTTGGACAGCCCGCGCGCGACCAGCGCGACCGCCTCGCGCTCCCGCCGCGTCAGGTCCGCGAGTCCCGCGCCCGGGGCGGGCGGCTGGGTGACGTACCGGTCGATCAGCTTCCTGGTGATCGACGGCGCCAGCAGCGCCTCGCCCCGCGCGGCGACGCGGACCGCGTGCAGGAAGTCCTCGGGCCGGATGTCCTTCACCAGGAACCCGGCGGCTCCGGCGCGCAGGGCCTCGAAGACGTACTCGTCCAGGCTGTAGTTGGTGAGGATGACGACGTGCACCGCGGCAAGCGCCGGGTCTGCGGCGATCCGCCGGGTCGCCTCGATGCCGTCGACCTCCGGCATCTGGACGTCGACGAGCGCGATGTCCGGCAGGTGTTCCCGGGCCAGCTCCACGGCTTCGCGGCCATCGGCGGCTTCGGCCACCACCTCGATGTCGTCCTCGATGTCGAGGAGCGCGCGGAACCCGCTGCGGATCAGCGGCTGGTCGTCGGCCAGCAGGACGCGGATCATGCCGGGTGGTCCACGGGCAGCTCGGCTTCGACGCGGAACCCGCCTTCGCCGCGCGGTGCGGCCTCGAGCCTGCCGCCGAGCGCGGTGACGCGTTCGCGCATGCCCAGCAGGCCGACGCCTGGCTCCGGCGCCTTGTCCACAGTGGACTTCCCGTCGTCGTCGACGCGGATCACCAGCGCGCCGGGCCGGTGGTCGATCCGGACCGACGCGGTCGCCGCGGCCGCGTGCCGGGCGACGTTCGTCAGCGACTCCTGGACGATCCGGTACGCGGTCCGGCCGACCGCGACCGGGACGTCGGTGTGCGCGCCCTCGATCGTCAGCCGCGCGTCCAGCCCCGCGGTCCTGGCCCGCCGCACCAGCTCCGGGACGTCGTCGAGGCCGTGCCGCGGGTTCTTGTCGTCGTCGCGCAACGCCTCCAGGGTCGCGCGCAGCTCCCGAGCCGCCTCGCGCCCGGCGTCCCGGATCGCCAGCAGGGCGTCCGGCACGTCTTCGCCGCGCTTGCGCGCCACGTGGACGGCGACTTCGGCCTGCACCTTGATGACCGAGATCTGGTGGGTGAGCGAATCGTGCAGCTCGCGCGCGATGTGCAGCCGCTCCTCGTCGGCACGCCGTCGCGCCGTCTCCTCGCGGGTGCGTTCGGCCTCGTCGGCCCGGCGCTCGGCCTGCCGCAACGCCTCCCCCGCCGCGCCGGCGGCGATCAGCCAGGCCAGCTGCAGGACGTCCCGCGCCTGCGTGAACGCCTCGCCGGTGGTGTGCAGACCGGACGCCAGGAGTGCCAGCGGCACCGCGCCGAGCATGAGCACCGAGGCCACCACGGCGGCGACGCGGTGGCCCGCCCGGACCGCCGCGTACACCGCGAAAAGGTAAGCGACGACGGGGACTTCGAAGCCGACGGCCTGGTAGCCGAGCGCGCACGCCGCCGTCACGCCGAGCACGACGACCGGGGCGCGGCGGCGCGCGACCAGTGCCAGCCCGCCCGCCACGAGCAGGGCGTACCCCAGCGGGTCGAACGCCGTCGCCTCGCGCGTCGCGGACAGCCCGGCGACCAGCAGGGCCGCCGCCACCCCGGCGGCGACCAGCCCGTCCAGCACCCGTGCGCGATTCACCTCCGCACCTTAACCGCGTGGTCGGCCCGTGGAGTCCCGCTCGCGGAGGATCTTCCGGCTACCGCGTCCGCGGTAGTCCCACGTCGTCCGCGGCAGCCGGAAGTGCCTGCGCCCGCACGACGACGAACGGCGGGTCCGGCGGCGATGCTCGAGGCATCGGTTCACCGCACGGAAAAGGAGCACGTCATGTCCGTTCACCTCGCCGCCGTCAGCGCCTACACGCTCACCGCCGGGCGCCTCTGGTCCGTGGTCGCCGCCGTGGTGGGCGTGGCGGGGATTGTCATCGGCTGGCTGGCACTGACCGGGCGGGCCGGGTCCGGCCGGACGGCCTCGATGACGGCGGTGGTGCTGGGGGTCGCCGGCGCGATCGGGGGCGGCGCGGTCGTGGCCGCGGCGAAAGGCGGGCCCGGCACGGGTTACGGGATCGTCGGCGGCTACCTGGCTTTGCTGGTCGGGGTGGTCGCCGCCGGGCTCGGCGCGTGGGCCATCGTCCGCGCGCGACGCGGTTTTGTCGGTGGTCGCCGCTAGCGTCGGGGTCATGTACGAAGTCGATTTCGTCGAGTTCCCCGCCGAGTCCGCGGCGGCGTCCGGGCGGTTCTTCGAGCGCGCGTTCGGCTGGGCGGTCACGCCGTACGGGCCGGACTACGCGGACGTCGCCGCCTCCGGCGTCACCTTCGGGTTCCAGGCGGACCCGGCGGAACGCCCCCGCGCGCCGCTGGTCACGATCCGCACGGACGACCTGTCGGCGGCGCGCACCGCGGTGGAGGCGGCGGGCGGGGTGGTGACGGTGGAGCCGTTCAGCTTCCCCGGTGGCCGCCGGTTCCACTTCCGCGAGCCGGGAGGGAGTGAGCTGGCGTTGTGGTGCCCGGAGTGAGGTAGCCCGTCAGCCCGCCGGTGTAGTACGTCGCCGGGTCGTTCGCGCACGGCGGGCGGCCGGTGGCGAACCGCGTCACCAGGTCCGGGTTGGCGATGAAGTGCCGGGCGTACGACACGGCGTCGGCGATCCCGGCCTCGACCACGGCGTTCCCGGAGCCGCGGTCGAACCCGTTGTTCACGATCAGCGGACCGCTGAACAAGCGCCGGTACCGCGCGAAGGCGGCGAAGTCCGGTCCCGAATCAGGCCCACGGAGGTGCAGATACGCCACATCGAGTGCGGCGACGAGTTCGTCGTACTCGGCACGCAGTGCTTCGTCCACTGTGAACAGTCCGCCGGTCCACCACGGGGACAACCGGACGCCGACGGGCCCGTGCGCGGCGACGGCGCCGACGACGTCCAGCAGCAGCTTGCGACGACGCGCCGGAGAGCCGCCGTACGCGTCGGTGCGGTGGTTGAGCCGCGGGTGCAGGAACTGCGCGAGCAGGTACACGCCGTTGGCCGCCACCTCGACGCCGTCGAACCCGGCTCGGCGGGCGTTGCGCGCCGCCGCGGCGTAGTCCGCGACGGTGGCCCGGATCTCGACCGCGGTCAGTTCGCGCGGTGTTTCCGTCGGCTGCCTTCCGGCCTTGGTGTGCACCGATTCGCCGGGGTTCACCGCCGAAGGGCCGGCCGGTCGCGTGCCGAGGAAGTCCCGGTGCGAGACGGCGCCGGTGTGCCACAGCTGCACGACGATCCGCCCGCCGCGCGCGTGGACGGCCTCGGTGACGCGGCGCCACCCGGCCACCTGGGCGTCGGTGTGGATGCCGGGCACGTCGGGGAAGCCGACGGCCCGCTCGCTCACCCACGTGCCTTCGGTGACGAGGAGCCCGGCGTCGGCGCGCAGCGCGTAGTACGCGGCCTGCGGTTCGCCGGGCACGCCTCCGGGCACGCGCGCCCGCGTGGTCGGCGCCAGGACGACGCGATTCGGCAGGCACCATCGGCCCAGGTCGACGGGGGTCAGCAAGGTCATGCGGTCACCTCTGGTCGCGCGGAAACGTCAGGAGGGCGACGATCGCGGCGAGCGGAAGGTGACCGATGGACGAGCTGGCGGCGGAGTTCGAGGCCGAACGCGGCAGGCTGCGCGGGCTGGCGTTCCGGATGCTCGGCTCGGCGGCCGAGGCGGACGACGCCGTCCAGGAGGCCTGGCTGCGGCTGACCCGGGTGGACTCGGTCGACAACCTGGCGGCGTGGCTGACGACGGTCGTCTCCCGCGTCTGCCTCGACGTGCTGCGCGCCCGGAAGGCCCGCCGGGAGGAACCGTTCGAGGTGCTGCCCGAACCGTCGGCCGACGCCGACCCGGCCGGTGACGTAGAGCTGGCCGATTCGGTGGGCCGCGCCCTGCTCGTCGTGCTGGACGCGCTCGGTCCGGCGGAGCGGATCGCGTTCGTGCTGCACGACTTGTTCGCGGTGCCGTTCGACCGGATCGCGCCGGTGCTCGACCGGACGCCGGTGGCGGCGAAGAAGCTGGCGAGCCGGGCGCGGCAGCGGGTGCGGGGCACGTCCCCGCTGCCGCCGGCCGACGTGGCCCGGCACCGCCGGGTGGTGGACGCGTTCCTGGCGGCGGCCCGCGGCGGCGACCTCGAGGCGCTGCTGGACGTGCTGGCCCCGGACGTCGTCCGGCGCGCCGACGCGGCCGCGCTGCCGGTGGGCGCGGCGCTCGAGGCCCGCGGCGCGCGGGCGGTGGCCGAGGAGACGAAGGTCTTCGGCAAGCGGGCGCGGTTCGCCGAAACGGCCTTGGTGGACGGCGCGGTCGGCGTCGTCGTGGCCCCGCGGGGGCGGTTGCTGCTCGCGCTCGCCGTGACGGTGGCAGGCGACCGCGTGGCGGCGTACGAGGTGATCGCGGACCCCGCGCGCCTCGCGGCCTTGCGGATCGCCCTCCTCTGAGCCACTATGAACGCATGTTCATGAACGTGTGTTCATAACGAAGGGGAAGCCATGACCGACGTCGTCAACACCGCCCAGGCCGAAGCGTGGAACGGCTACGAAGGCGAGCACTGGGCCTCGCACGCGGACCGCTACGACGCGGTGAACAGCGGCTTCAACGGCTACGTGCTCGACCGGGTCCGCGCGGACGACCGGGTTCTGGACATCGGCTGCGGCAACGGCCAGCTGACCCGGCTCGCCGGGGAACGGGGGCGGGCGGCCACGGGCGTCGACCTGTCCGGGCCGATGCTCGCGACCGCCCGGGCGCGGGCCGCCGACCTGCCGGACGTGCGGTTCGAGCAGGCGGACGCCCAGGTGCACCCGTTCCCGGACGGCGAATACGACCTGGCGGTCAGCCGGTTCGGCGTGATGTTCTTCGCGGACCCGGTGGCCGCGTTCGCGAACATCCGCCGGGCCCTGCGCCCCGGCGGGCGGCTGGCGTTCCTCTGCATGACGGCGCTGGCGGGCACGGACTTGGGCGCGGTGTTCGGCGCGCTGGCGGCGTACCTGCCCCAGCCGACCGGGCCGGACGGCAGCGGCCCGACGTCGTTCGCCGACCCGGACCGCACGAAGGCGGTGCTGGGCGAAGCGGGCTTCGAGGACGTGGAGTGCACGCGCGTCGAGGCCGATCAGGTGTGGGGCCGCGACGTCCCGGACGCGGCCCGGTTCATCGGCGACTGGGGCCCGGTCCGCCACCACCTGGGGATGGTCGACGAAGCCACGGCGGCCCGCGCGCGGGAGGCGTTGACCGAGGCGCTCCGGCCGTTCGCCGGGCCGGACGCGGTCCGCCTGCGGGGAACGGCGTGGCTGGTCACGGCAAAGAGGTCGTGATCGGCGATCGCCGTACGATGGCGGCGATGTCACCGAGGAGAGCAGCGGCCCAGGCGGACGGCAAGTCCCTGGAGGACTTGCTGATCGAAGCCTGCGAAAAGATCATCGCCACCGACGGCACGGCGACGCTGACCGTCCGCGCGATAGCCCGCACGGCCGGCGTCGCGGACGGCGTGCTCTACAACCACTTCTCCGACAAGGAAGAGCTGGTGGCGAGGGCACTGCTGCGGTTCGTCCGCCGGATGGAGGAGGGGCTGGGCGAGCTGCCGGTGGCGGGCGAGGGCACGGTGGCCGGGAACCTGCACCGCCACCTGGAATTCGGGCTGGCGCTGCACCACATGATCGTCCCGGCGTTCAGCGGCCTGCTCGGTCAGCCGAAGGTGCTGCGGAGGTTCGCGGAGATCACCGAAAGTTCCGGGCTGTGGCGCGACCGGCTCCGGACGTACCTGGCCGGCGAGCGCGAGCTGGGCAGGCTGCGCCCGGAGTCCGAAGTGGACGCGGCGGCGGCGTTGCTGGTGGGCCACTGCCACGCGACGGTGCTGGGGAGGCTGTTTCCCCACGCGGAAGCGGGCGCCGCCCCGAGCACGGAGTCGATCGTGAAGACGGTGCTGGCCGGGATCGCGCCGTAGCACCGGTCCGTCCTTTGTGGAGTTCTCGACAACAAGCCCGCCATTCGCGAAACAGAAAGGGAAAGACCGGCGGACTCCACCGCGATACTCTCCCGGTATGGACGACGTGGAGGTCCGTGAGCTGCGGTATTTCCGCGCGGTCGCCGAAGAGCTGAACTTCTCCCGCGCCGCCGAGCGGCTGGGGATGGCACAACCGCCGCTCTCCCGCGCGATCCGGCTCCTCGAGCGGCGCCTGGGCGTCCAGCTCTTCGAACGCACCAGCAGGCACGTCAGCCTCACCCCGGCCGGGAACGTGCTGTTCACCGAGTCGGCGAAGGCGCTCGACGCCGTCACCGCGGCCGTCCGGCGGACGCGGCGGGCCGCGCAGACCGCGCCCGCGCTCGTCGTCACCGCGAAATCCGGGGTGGCCACCGATCTGCTGCGGCGGATCACCGAGCGGCACCCCGACGCCGTCGAGATCCGGGTCAGCGGGTTCGGCGAGCAGGCGGCGATGCTGCGGGACGGCCGGGCCGACGTGGCCCTGCTCGGCTGCCCCGGCGACAACGCCGGCCTCGACGTCGAGGTGCTCCGCACCGAGCCGCGGGTCGCCGCGCTGCCGGTCGGGCACGAGCTGGCCCGGCGGGCCGCGCTGACGTGCGCCGACTTCGCCGGGCGGGCCACGCCGTTCTGGCCGGACTCCTCGGCCGCCGACCGGGCGTACTGGTCGGGGCAGGACGTCACCGGCGGCCCGGTGACACCGGGGCCCGTGGTGCGCGACAGCGCCCAGCTGCTGGAGACCGTCGCACTCGGCCACGCGATCGCGCTCCTGCCCGCGTCGGTCGCCGAGTGGCGGTCGCGAGAGGGAGTCGTCTACCGGCCGGTCGTCGACGCGACGCCGTATTCGCTCGCCCTCGCCTGGCCGACCGGGGCGCGGGACGAGCGGATCGCGCGGTTCGTGCGGACCGCCGTCGAGGTCAGTGCGGCACTCCCCCGCCCGGGCGCGGTCCCGGCGGGGTGAGCCACCGGATCAAGCCTGCGCCACGAGTTCACCGCGGAAGGTCGAGCGGTACGCGCTCGGTGACACCCCCAGCGCCGCCTGGAAGTGCTGGCGCAGCGAGGCCGCCGTGCCGAAGCCCGCTTCGGTCGCGATGCGGTCGACCGGCAGGTCGGTCTCCTCCAAGAGCTGGCGGGCGCGCTCGATCCGTTGCTGCGTCAGCCATTGCAACGCCGAGATGCCGACCTCGTCGCGGAAGCGGCGGGTGAACGTGCGGGTGCTCATCGCCTCGCGGGCGGCGAGCTCGCGCAACGTCAGCGGCCGGTGGAGGTTCTCCAGTGCCCACGCCCGCGCCGCCTTCGTCGACGACGTTCGCGGCTCGGGCACCGGCCGCCGGACGAACTGGGCCTGTCCACCCTCCCGGTGCGGGGACACCACCGTGCCGCGGGCGACCTCATTGGCGACCGCCGCGCCGTGGTCGCGGCGGATCATGTGCAGCACCAGGTCGATCCCCGACGCCACACCCGCGGACGTCAGGACGTTGCCGTCGTCGGTGTAGAGCACGCACGGGTCGACGTCGACCTCGGGGAAGCGCGCCTGCAGCTCGTCGGCCGAACGCCAGTGCGTCGTCGCGCGGCGGCCGTCGAGCAGGCCCGCCGCCGCGAGCACGAACGCGCCCGTGCAGATCGACGCGATCCGCGCGTCCTCCGGGATCCGCCGCAGCGCCGCGTCCAGCGGCGGGGTCAGCACGCGCGCCATCGGTTCGTACTCGGTCAGGGACGCCGGGATGATCACCGTGTCCGCCTCGGCGAGGACCTCGGGCCCGCGGTCGATCGGGATCGTGAAGTCCGAGTCGGTGCGGACCGGGCCCGGCTCGAGCGTGCAGGTCACGACCTCGTACAACGGCTCGCCCGACGCCGAGCGGGCCTGCCCGAACAGGCGGTGGACGATGCCGAGCTCCATCACGAGCATGCCGTGCCGAACCAGGACGGCGACGTGGTGACGCTCGGGGTGCGCGAATTCGGCCATGGCCCGATTCTTGCACATGTTGGCTATCAGGCCACTCGATCACGGCCGCCGTCCCGCGTGACCATCGAGGTCATGAACGTTTTGTGGGTTTACGCGCACCCCGAGCCGCGCTCGCTGAGCGGGGCGCTGCGCGACGACGGACTGCGGACACTCCGCGCACTCGGCCACGACGCCCGCGAGTCGGACCTGTACGCGATGAAGTGGAACCCGGTGGTCGACGCCGCCGACTTCGGCGCCGCGGCCTCCGACGACCGCCTGGTCGTCGGCGACACCGCCGCTCGCGCGCACGCCCGCGGCGAGCTGTCCCCGGACATCGTCGCCGAGCAGGAGAAGCTCGACTGGGCCGACGCGGTCGTCGTGCAGTTCCCGCTGTGGTGGTACGGCATGCCGGCCATCCTCAAGGGCTGGTTCGACCGGGTTTTCGTGAAGGGTTACGGCTACGGCGTCCGCGGCGAGGACGGGCGCACCCTCCGCTACGGCGAGGGCAGGCTCGCGGGCAAACGCGCGGTGGTGGTGCTCACCGCGGGTGCCCGCGAGCCCGCGCTCGGCCCGCGCGGGATCAACGGCGCGCTCGACGACGTCCTGTTCGGCCTGCACCACGGGACGCTGTTCTACGCCGGGATGGCGGTGCTGCCGCCGGTCGCGGTGTACGGCGCCGACCGCGTGTCACCGGAGCACTTCGCCGAGGCCCGCGACCTCCTGCGCACGCGCCTGAGCACGCTGGAGACGACCGAGCCGATCCCGTTCCGCACCCAGAACGGCGGCGACTACGACGCGGACCTGGTCCTGCGCCCCGAACACGCGCCCGGCGCCGACGGGCTCTCGGTGCACCTCACGCGGAAGCGGGCAGGGTGAGGCGCTGGCCGAGACCGCCGTCGACGGGGAGGTCGGCGCCGGTGGTGAACGTCGCTTCGAACCCGAGGAACAGCACCGCCGCCGCCACCTCCTCCGGGGTCGCGTGCCGCTTCAACGGCGTGATCTCGTCGCCGACCGCCTTGAACTCCGCCAGCACCGCGTCGGGGACGCCGGTGACGCCCATCGTCGGCGTGTCGGTGTAACCGGGGCTGACCACGTTGACGCGGATCCCGCGCGGCGCCAGCTCGGCCGCGTACGTCCTGGCGAACGACCGGACCGCCGCCTTCGCCGCCGAATACGGCCCCATCCCGGCGATCCCGGCCTCGGCCGCGACCGACGTCGTGAACACGAACGAGCCGCCGGGCCGCACCAGCCCGGCGAGCCGCTGGGCCGTGAAGAACGCGCCCTTCGTGTTGACGTCGAAGGTGCGGTCGTAGATCTCCGGCGTCGCGTCCGCGTACGGCGTCAGCGTCGCGAAGCCGACGTTGACGAACACCAGGTCCAGCTCCCCGAGCGTCGCGGCGGCCACGGCACCCAGCTCGTCGATGTCGGCCAGCCGGGACGCGTCGGAAGACAGCAGGTGCGCCTTCCCCGGCAGATTTCCCTCCAGCGGCGAGACGTCGCGGCCGGTCAGCAGCACCTCGGCGCCGCCGTCGAGGAGAGCCCGCACCACCGCGAGTCCCATGCCGTGCGTGCCGCCCGTGACGACGCCCTTCTTGCCGAGGTACTTCACCGGATCTCCTCGATGACGCTCGCGATAGCGTGCGCGCCGTGGCCCGAGGCCACCGCGCGGTCGAACAACTCCTTCAGCGCGGCGGGCACCGTCGCGCCGATCCCCTGGGCGCGGCTGGTCTCCACCAGCATCGCGAGCCCGGCGGCGTTGATGTCCAAAGCGGACACTTCCGTTTCGTAGTCACCGCTGGCCACTTGCGCGCCGATGCCGGGCAGGAACCCGCCGACCGCCGTCAGCCAGTTCAAGGCCATCGGCGTGAAGCGGTCCGGCGCGACGCCCTCGCTGCCGACGAGGGCGAGCGCGTGCAGGTAGCCGCCCATCGTCGACCACATGATGCCGAGCAGCGCCAGGTCGTACAGCGCCGCGAGACCGGCGTCCTCGCCGAGGAACACCGGCTCCCCCAGCACTTCCAGGACGGCGCGCTGAGTATCGAACGCCGTCTCGGACCCGCTGTAGAGGATCCGGGCGCCGGGGGTCCCGATGCCCTGCGGGACGGCCATGATCACGCCGTCCACGTAGTCGATCCCCTGCGACGACGCCCATTTCGCGACGCCGCGCGCTTGCTCCGGCGTCCCCGAGGTGAGGTTGACCAGCGTCCGGCCGGACAGCTCCGTCGCGTCCAGCACCGGCTGCTGGGTGTCGTATGTGGACAGACAACTGAGGACGACGTCGGCGTCGGCCGCCTCGGCGGGGGTGGCCGCCAGCCGGGCGCCGCGGTCGAGCAGCGGCCCCGCCTTGAGCGGCGACCGGTTCCACACCACGACGTCGTGGCCCGCCCCCAGCAGCGCCCCGGCGAGGGCGGCACCCATCCGCCCCAGGCCGAGCACGCCCACGCGTTTCTTGCTTTCTCCCATGGGTTCCATGCTGTGCGGGCGCTTTACACTCGACAAGTACCGACTAATAAGTCGGGTACTCACCAAAACGTAAGGATCCCGCATGCAGCCTCGGACGTACCGCTGCGGCCTCGACGCCGCCGTCGACGTGATCGGCGGCCGCTGGAAGGCCCTCATCCTGTGGGCCCTGCACGCCGAGCCGCTGCGGTTCGGCGAGCTGAAGCGGAAAGTGGCCGGCATCAGCGAGAAGATGCTCATCCAGGCCCTGCGGGAACTCGAAGCGGACGAGATCGTGCACCGCGAGGTGTTCCCCGAGATCCCGCCGAAGGTCGAGTACTCGCTGACCGAGCTGGGCCAGCGGCTGAACACGGCGTTGCTGCCGCTGGGCGACTGGGGCGAGGAGAACATGGCGGGCATCGCGAAGCGCCGCGGGGTCACCCCCGCGGCGCCGCACCCCGCCTAGGCGGTGACCAGGTCCGCCCCGGTGAAGAACGTCGAGGCGGCCGTCATCGCCGAGTCGTCCAGCAGCACGTCGCCGGGGCGGCTGCCGTTGCCCAGCAGGACACCGCCCCAGTTCATGCTCAGGTACTCCGCGCACAGCTCGAGCGTGCCGATCAGCGGCTGGGCTTCGCGCGCCGTCTCGCTCAGGACGCTCACGCCCCACAACGTCTTCCCGCGCATCTTCGCCTTGAAGTCGACGGGCAGGCGCATCCAGCCGGACCAGTAGTCGAGGTAGAGCTTCACGCTCGCCGAAACCGAGTACCAGTACACCGGCGAGACGATCACGATGTCCGTCGCGGCGAACGTCGCGTCCATCAGCAGCTGCTCACCCTCGGCCGGCGCCGGGTGCTCGCCGACGCCGTGGCGGCGGTCCTCGAACGGCGGCAGCGGCACCTCGGGCAGCCGGATCCACCGCTGCTCCACGTCCCGCGGCAGCTCCTTCGCCGCCCGCCGGGCCAGCATCTCCGTGTTCCCGCCCGCCCGGGCCGCACCGACCAGGAAGAGGAAGTTCCGCGTCATGACGATGTCCCCTCAGTTACTTGCATGTACATATAAAGACTGCCCATGGACTATCCTGGAGTCAAGAGGAGGGCGGAAATGACCGTCGACGAACAGTCCTGGGGCCGCATGCTCGTGCTGCACGCCCGCATCGAGCAGGAACTGGGCAAAGCCCTGCAACGCCGCCACGGGCTCGGCCTGTCCGAGTACCGGGCGCTCGGCAAGCTGGTCGCGGGCCCGCGCGGGGGCCTGCGGATGCAGGAGCTCGCCGAGGCGATCGGGCTCAACCAGAAGCTCGGTCAGCCGGATGTGCGCGCGCCTGGAAGACGCCGGCCTGACCCTCCGCGACCTGTGCGAAGACGACCGCCGCGGCGTCTACTCGGTGATCACCGACGCCGGGCGCAAGCGCTACGCCGAGACCGAGCCGACGTACTGCGCGGTGCTGCGGACCGCGCTCGACAAGGCCGCGAGCGACCCGGAAGCTCGCCGCGGCGGTCGCCGCCGTCCGCGGCGCTTGACCTGAATATTCCGCAGTGGTTATATACCGGCACAGGCAACCTTACGGGAGGACGCCGTGTCCGGACGCGCGAAGCTGCAGACCGTCGACGAACGCCCGATGCTCAGGCTCGAACGCCGCCTGAAGCACGCGCCCGAGAAGGTCTGGCACGCCCTCACGGCGCCAACCGCAGCTCGAGCACTGGTTCCCCGCGCGGGTCGACGCAGACCTGCGCCCCGGCGGCGCCATCCGCTTCACCTTCCCCGGCGAGGACACGTCGACGACCGGCGAGGTCCTCACCGTCGACCCGCCGCGTGAGCTCACCTTCGTCTGGAACGACGACACCCTGCGCTGGCTGATCTCCCCCGACGGCGAGGGCAGCCTGCTGGAGTTCACGCACACCTTCGGCCGCGGCGACCCGGCGATCGCGAAGCTCGCCGCGGGCCGCACCGCCGCGGGCTGGGACGTCTGCCTCGACGCCCTCGCCGCACGCCTGGCCGGCCGGGAGATCCCGCAGCCGGCGGACTGGCACGACCGGATGGCGTCCTATGTGGACGAATTTGGCCTCGACGACGGCGAGGTCCTCGGCGACGGCACGATCCGCTTCCGCCGCGACCTCGTCTGGAAGCCGGTCGAGGAAGTCCGGGCGCTGCTGCCCGACGAGCCCGGCTGGCACGTGGTGCAGGACCCGCTCGACGGCACCCGCGTCGAGCTCGCCGAGCCCGCCGAAGCCGACGTCCCGGCGCAGCTCGCCCGGCGCCACGAACAGCTCGACAAGCTCTTCGCCGCGACCCACGGCGTCGAGCTGCCGGACTGGCCGCTCGAGCGCGTCGAGGCCGTGAAGAAGCACTACGCGGAGCGTCCGACCCAGGGTTGACGCGCGGGCGGCGGGTCCGCATTACGTTCGGTTCATGCGAATACGCGTGGTGCTCGACGTGCTCGCCGTCGTCGTGCTCGGGGTCGGCGCGGGCGGCAACCTCGCCGCGGGCGCGTGGCACCTTCCGCCGTGGCTGCCCGCCTGGCTCGGCTGGACGATCCTGCTGGCGAGCGTCGTCCCGATCGTGCTGCGGCGGCGGTGGCCGCTGGGCAGCTACGTGCTCAGCCTGGTGCTGGCCGCCGCGGCCGTCCCGATCGGCGGGCCTGTGTTCGGCGTCGCCGTGGTCGGCGCGGGGTGCGCGCTCTACCTCGTGGTGCTCCGGCGGAAGCCGCGGGTGGGCCAGATCGGCCTCGCCGTCGGCCTGGTCGAGCTGGGCCTGCTGGCGTTCGCGGTGTCGAACCCGAGCACGGCCACGACGGTGAACTTCAGCGCGTCGGCGCTGGTGATCGGGTTCGTGCTCGGCCTCACCGTCCGCAGCCGCCGCGAGTACGCGGTGGCCGAGCGCGAAAACCACGCGCGGCAGGCGGTTTCCGCGGAACGGCTGCGGATCGCCCGCGAGATGCACGACGTCGTCGCGCACAGCATGAGCCTGATCGCGGTGAAGGCGGCGGTCGGCAACCACGTCGCCCTCGAACAACCCGCCGAGGCGCGGGAAGCGTTGCGCGTCATCGAAGACACCAGCCGCGAAACCCTGGCCGAGCTGCGCCGGATGCTCGGCGTGCTGCGGGACGGCACGGGCGTCCCGGAGCTGGCGCCCGCCCCGACGCTCGACGACCTGCGCGCGCTCGCCGAACGCGCGAAGCAGGCGGGCGCCCTCGACGTCGACCTCGTCGTCGATGGCCTCACCGAGCTGCCGGGCGGCGTCGGCCAGTCGGTGTACCGGATCGTCCAGGAGGCGCTGACCAACGTGGTCAAGCACGCGGGCGCGACGACGTGCCGGATCCGCGTCACCGGCGGCGACGGCGAGGTGGGCATCGAGGTGGTCGACGACGGCCGCGGCGGCGAAGCGGTCCCCGGCCACGGACTGATCGGGATGCGCGAACGCGTCGGCGTTTACGGCGGCGAGTTCAGCGCGGCGCCCGCGGAAACCGGCTTCCGCGTCTTCGCGCGGCTGCCCTACGCACTGGCGGCGGCCTCGTGACCCGCGTCCTGATCGCCGACGACCAGGCGTTGCTGCGCGGCAGTTTCCGGGTGCTGGTGGAGAGCGCGCCCGGGCTGACGGTGGTCGGCGAGGCCTCCGACGGCGTCGAGGCGGTCGCCCTGACCCGGCGCGAGAAGCCGGACGTCGTGCTGATGGACGTCCGGATGCCGGAGATGGACGGCATCGAGGCGACCCGCCGGATCTGCGCGGAGAGCGACGTCCGGGTGCTGATGCTGACGACGTTCGACCTCGACGAGTACGTCTACGCGGCGTTGCGCGCGGGCGCGAGCGGCTTCCTGCTGAAGGACACGCGCCCGGCGGACCTCCTGGCGGCGATCGAGGTGGTGGCGTCCGGCGACGCGCTGCTGGCACCGTCGGTCACGCGACGGCTGGTGGCGGAGTTCGCGCGGCTGCCGACCGGCCCGGTGACCCGGCTCACCGGGGTGACCGCGCGCGAGCAGGAGGTGCTGGCGCTGATCGCGCGGGGCCTGTCGAACGACGAGATCGCCGCGCGCCTGCACCTGGGGATCGCGACGGTGAAGACCCACATCGGGCGGCTGCTGCACAAGCTGGCGGCCCGTGACCGCGCCCAGCTGGTGATCGCGGCCTACGAGTCCGGCCTGGTGCGGCCCACCCCGTCGTGAGTGTTTAGGGCGGTTAGAACCGCCCTAAACACTCACGACGGCGTTAGCCGACCGCGCGGGTGAACGGAGCGAAGCGGAGTGAGGCGTCGCCGGGCAGCGTTCGCCCGCCGAGCACCAGGCGCGGGGCCGGGGCGCCCGGGACCAGGCCGCGCTCGCGGACCCACGACGTCAGGCCGGGGAACCGGAAGTCCGGGTCCACCCGCACCTCGCCCCGCACCGACCGCGCGACCCCGCGGATGAGCGCCTTCGCCTGCTCCTCCGTCTCCGCGACGACCGGGCCGATCACCGTCACGTGCCCGATGTCCGTGCCGAACGCGAACCCGCCGTCGACCACGAACGGCGTCCCCAGTCGCTCGAGCAGCGGCCGCCGGTCGGCTCCCTGAGCCACACGGTCCACCGGGTAGACGTCGGACAACGACCCGGGAGAAGCGCCCGGCCCGCCGTCGTCGGCGAAGGTGCCGACGTGGCCTTGACACCCGCCGTCGGCCACGAAACCCATCGACTCGTACAGCGGCCTGCCGAACTTCGACGCGTGCAACCAGACCACCCGGGCCCCCGCCGCCGCGACGGCGTGCGCGGTGATCGCGCGGCCCAGCCCGCGCCGCTCGAACCGGGGTGCCACCAGCACCATCGAAATCGACGCCACCGGGCCGAAGGACACCAGCACCGCGGACGCGGCCAGGCCGTCCCCGTCCGGGGCGTCCACTCCGAACACCCGCCCCACCTCGTGCAGCAACGTCCACTTCGGCGGCTCGCGCGGCCACGACCGGGACTCGGCCAGGTCGGAGCAGGCGGGGAGGTCGGCGGCGGCCAAGGTCCGGATGTCCATGGACGTTGCCTACGCCACACGCGAAGTGACCGACAAGTAGTTAAGCTCCCGGGAATGAGCAGTGCGACGGAGCCGCTCGGGACGCCGCCCGAGGACGAACCGGACATCCACACCACGGCCGGCAAGCTCGCCGACCTCTACCGCCGCTACGACGAGGCGGTGCACGCGGGCTCGGCCCGCGCGGTGGAGAAGCAGCACGCCAAGGGCAAGAAGACCGCGCGGGAGCGGATCGAGCTGCTGCTCGACGAGAACTCGTTCGTCGAGCTCGACGAGCTCGCCCGGCACCGCTCGACCAACTTCGGCCAGGAGAAGAACCGGCCCTACGGCGACGGCGTCGTCACCGGTTACGGCACGGTCGACGGCCGCCCGGTGTGCGTGTTCAGCCAGGACGTCACCGTCTTCGGCGGCAGCCTCGGCGAGGTCTACGGCGAGAAGATCGTCAAAGTGATGGACCTGGCCATCAAGACCGGCCGCCCGATCATCGGCATCAACGAAGGCGGCGGCGCGCGCATCCAGGAAGGCGTCGTCTCGCTCGGCCTCTACGGCGAGATCTTCAACCGCAACGTCAAGGCGTCCGGCGTGATCCCGCAGATCTCGCTGATCATGGGCGCCAACGCGGGCGGGCACGTCTACTCCCCCGCGCTGACCGACTTCGTCGTGATGGTCGACGAGACCTCGCAGATGTTCATCACCGGCCCGGACGTCGTGAAGACGGTCACCGGCGAGGACGTCACGTTCGAGGAGCTCGGCGGCGGCCGCACGCACAACACGAAGTCCGGCGTCGCGCACTACCTCGGCTCCGACGACGAAGACGCCATCGCCTACGTCAAGGAACTGCTCTCCTACCTGCCGCAGAACAACCTCTCCGACGCGCCGGTGTTCGAGCCGTCGGACAGCCCGGCCGGGTTCTTCGACGACGTCACCGAGTCCGACCGCGAGCTCGACACGCTCATCCCGGACTCGCCGAACACCCCGTACGACATGCACGAGGTCATCAACCGCGTGGTCGACGACGGCGAGTTCCTCGAGGTCCACGAGCTGTTCGCGCCGAACATCATCGTCGGCTTCGGCCGCGTGGACGGCCAGAGCGTCGGCGTCGTCGCCAACCAGCCGACGCAGTTCGCGGGCTGCCTGGACATCGACGCGTCCGAGAAGGCCGCGCGGTTCGTGCGCACCTGCGACGCGTTCAACATCCCGGTGCTCACCTTCGTCGACGTCCCGGGCTTCCTCCCGGGCACCGACCAGGAGTGGAACGGCATCATCCGCCGCGGCGCGAAGCTCATCTACGCCTACGCGGAGGCCACGGTCCCGCTGGTCACGATCATCACGCGCAAGGCGTACGGCGGCGCGTACGACGTCATGGGCTCCAAGCACCTCGGCGCCGACATCAACCTCGCCTGGCCGACCGCGCAGGTCGCGGTGATGGGCGCCCAGGGCGCGGCGAACATCGTGCACCGCAAGACGCTCGCCAACGCGGCCAAGGAGGGCAAGGACGTCGACGCGCTGCGCGCCGAGCTGATCCAGGAGTACGAGGACACGCTCCTGAACCCGTACGCGGCGGCCGAGCGCGGCTACGTCGACTCGGTGATCGTGCCGGCGCACACGCGCGGGCACGTCGCGCGGGCGCTGTCGCTGCTGCGGAACAAGCGCGAGTCGCTGCCGCCCAAGAAGCACGGGAACATCCCGCTGTGAGCGACGAGAAGCCGCTGCTGCGGGTAGTCCGCGGGAATCCGAGCGACGCCGAGCTGGCGGCGCTGACGGCGGTCGTCGCCGCGGCGTCGGCGGCGAAGGCGCCGGAGAAGCCGAAGCCGCGCACGTCGTGGTGGGGCGATCACAGCGCTTCGCTGCGTAAACCGCTCCACCACGGCGAAGGTGCGTGGCGCGCTTCGGGCCTCCCTGGCTTCTAGCTCACGTTGACGGCGGTGTCGTCGACGACGAAGGACGTCTGCAGCTGTGAGCCTTCTACGCCGCTGAAGGTGAGCGTCACGGACTGGCCCGCGTACGCGGACAACGAGAAGCTTCGCTGCTGATAGCCGCTGGCCGCGTTGAGGTTGCTGTACGTCGCCAACGTCGTGCTGCCCGCCTTCACGGTCAGCTTGTCGTACGCGGTCGTGCCCGTCTCGGCGGTGTCGATGTGCAGCCAGAACGAGAACGTGTACGCCGAACAGCTGCTGGGCAGCGTCACGGTCTGGCTCAGCGTGTCGGTGTGCGCGGAGCCGTAGCCGTCGAGCCAGGCACTCCAGCTGCCCGAGCGCGCGGGTTCGTCGG
This sequence comes from Amycolatopsis nalaikhensis, assembly GCF_030264295.1. GTDB lineage: Bacteria > Actinomycetota > Actinomycetes > Mycobacteriales > Pseudonocardiaceae > Amycolatopsis > Amycolatopsis nalaikhensis. Next base: position 1,647,964 of record NZ_CP127173.1, read on the forward strand.
TGCCGTGCTGGCCGATGACGCCCGAGGACGCCGTCCACGCCGTCGCGCCGGACTCGAAGCCGGGGTTGGCCAGCAACTGCCGGGCGGTGCAGCCGGTCGGCGGCGGCGTGGTCGTGCCGCTGCCCGCGAGCCACGCCGTCGCGTTGAGGCCGAGGGCCGCGTTGTCGGCGGTCGAGTCGGTCCAGCCGTTGTAGAGGGTGTTGCCGGACTGGCCGGTGCCGTCGTCGGCGGGCGAGCTGTCACCCCAGATCGCGACGCGGCCCGAGCCGAAGGTGCTGGTCACGAAGAAGGCGTTGGTGGTGCCCGGCGACGACGTGCTGAGGTACGCGAGGCCCTTCACCGACGCGTTGTCGGCGGGCTTGAGGGTGAACGTCGTGCCGTTGGCGATCAGGCTGTGCTTCACCGTGCCGAAAGCACCGTTGAGCACGGGGTTCGTCGAGTCGCTGATGGCGACCGGGTGGTCGCTGGAGATGTTCTTCAGGTCGACGGAGAAGCCGAACGGATCGGTGTTGTCGACGCCGTTGTTCGTCATCAGGTCGTTGATGATCTCCGGGGAGTCCCAGCCGTCGTTGTTGCGGTCGCTGCCGGTGTGGTCGGAGATGAGGAAGAGCCCACCGCCGTTCTGGACGAACCGCATGACGGCGGTCTTTTCGGCCGCGCTCAGCACGACGTTCGGTTCGGGCAGCACGAACTCGTCGAAGTTCTGCAGGTCGAGCGCGCCACCAGTGCCGTAGGTGATGGTGTTGCCGGGAGGAAGCGTTTTCAGGCTGTACTGCCCGGTCTTCTGCAGGGCGACGCCCCACGCCGAGAGCGCGCCGGTCCAGTCCGTTTCCTTCTGCGGCGCGGAGTTCTGCGCGGTCGGGTCGGGTTGGGAGGTGCCGACGATCCAGTCGGCGTTGCCCGCCGTTTCGGCCTTCGTGTTGTCGAACAAGACGCGGTGGAGGACGGCGGCGTGCGCCGGGACGGCGAGCAGGCCCGCGGCGAGCGCGGCGACCGCGACCGGGATGAAGCGCTTCATGGTGCTCCTCGGCGAAAGGGGAACCTGGGCGCTCCCACTGTCACCCGGCCGCGGCCCGACGAAAGTCGGGTTTCAGACCACGTCCAGGAACACCGTCGGGACGCCGTTCTCCCGCACGATCCGGCCCAGCAACCCGGCCAGCCGATCACGGTCGGTCCCGCTCAGCCCCGCCGCCAGCTCGTCGACCCGGCGGCAGGTCGCCGCGTAGAACTCCTCCGCCAGCTCGCGCCCCTCGGACGTCAGGACGACCTGCACCGCGCGGCGGTCGTCCGGGTCGGGCTCGCGGCGGACGAGCCCGCGCCGGACCGCGCGGTCGACGAGGCCGGTGAGGCTGGACTTCTCGAGGCCGAGCGTCGCGCCGAGCTCCGCCCATGCCGTACGGCTGGGCCATCAGCACGCACAGCAGCTGTCCCTGCTGCACGGTGAGCCCGTACTCCCGCGCCGATTCCGCGTACACCGCGTGCACCAGGAACGTGGCCCGCACCAGCCCGGCGACGACGCCGAGGTCCTCCCCGCTCTTCCCCATCAGGCCAGCCTACTTCGCGGTCGCCTCCCGCACGGCGGGCACGATCTCCTCGGCCCAGCGCGCGGCGGCGGTCTCGTCGGGAGTGCTGCCGCCGGGCCCGAACAAGACGAACCCGGCGGCGCCGTGCTCGAGCACCGCGCCGATCAGCTCCTCCACCCACTGCGCGGGCGAGCCGCCGATCCACCGTCCGTCGTCGGCACGGGTCTTGGCGAGCGGTTCCGCCGTGATGCGGCCGGGGAAGTTGTAGACGGTGGCGATGTCGGCGGGATCGCGCCCGGCGTCGACGGCGGCCTTGTCGATGACGGGCCGGGACGTGCGGTAGCGCTCGCTGAGCCAGTCGGCGGCGTGGCCGGGCATCCAGCCATCGGCGACCCGGCCGGTGACGGCGAGCGACTTCGGCCCCACGGACCCGGTCCACACCGGCGGCACCTCGACGGCGGCGGGCTCGAGGTCGGTGACCCGGTAGAACTCGCCGTCGAAGGTCACCGGCGCACCACCGCCCCCAAGCAGCTTCACCAGCTTGATGCCCTCCTCGAACGCGCGGACGGCCTGCCCGGGCGTCAGCTTGGTGAACCCGAGCCGCGCGATGTCGTCCCACAGCCCGCCGACGCCCATGCCGAGCACGATCCGCCCGCCGGTGAGCGCGGACAGGCTCGTGATGGTGCGGGCCAGCATCGACGGGTGCCGCGTCGGCAGGTTGGTGACGCTGACCAGGCCGGAGATCCGTTCGGTGCGCCCGAGGAGGACGCCGATTTCGGCGTACGCGTCGAGCCGGTCGGCGTAGTACGGGTGGTCGGAGACGGTGATGAGGTCGAGCCCCGCGCGGTCCGCCTGGACGGCGAGGCGCAGGGTGTCCGGTGCCGCGGACACGGCCGTCGACACGCCGATCCCGAAGTGCATCATGGTTCCTCCCAGTTTTAGTTCGCGCTACGAACTGACTATACATAGTTCTTACCACGAACTACCACGGCCGCCTCCGGCCTGCCGGATATTCGGTTCCCTCCCGGCGGCACGGCGGCTACCGTGGTCTCACCCGGTGCGAGCACGACCTCGGGAGTCACGGCTTCACCGATGCCCGGTGCGCAGGCGAGGGTTACTTCCACTCCTAATGGGCGGGTCGGGGGTTCGAATCCCTCCCGGACCACGTGGTCCGGTAGCTCAGCTGGCAGAGCAGCAACGTACCTTCACCGACTTCGATCTCGGGCATCGCTGTGGCCGTGACTCCCCCACGAAAAACCAGGGGGAGAAATGAGCAAGTTCAACACCGCACGCGCGCCGGCCGCGACCTCGCCGGTCCGCGGCGAGGCCACGCCGTCCGGTCTCACCCACCAGGGCGGCGCCGGCTACGCGCGCGACGTCCGGTCGGAGCTCTTCCTGCTCGCCGTCACGAACCTGGTCGGCGAGCACACCTTCTACGAGTCCGCGGACGCGCGCGACACGCGCTACGCCGCGCTCGTCCACGCCGCGACCCTCGAGGATCCACAGTGGACGGGCCGGTTCCTGCGCTGGCTGCGGGCCGAGGCGAACCTGCGCACGGCGTCGCTCGTCGGTGCGGCCGAGTTCGCGAAGGCACGCCGCGACGCCGGGCTCGACGGGCTCGGCCGCCAGGTCGTCGCCGACGTCCTGCGGCGGGCCGACGAGCCCGGTGAGCTGCTCGCCTACTGGACTTCCGTGCACGGCAAGAACATCCCGAAGCCGGTCAAGCGCGGCGTCGCCGACGCGGCGCGACGGCTCTACGACGAGCGCGCGTTCCTCAAGTGGGACTCAGCGGCGCGGGCCTTCCGCTTCGCCGACGTCCTCGAGCTGACGCACCCGGCTGACCGCGACCCCGCCCAGGGTGCGCTGTTCAAGCACGTCCTCGACGAACGGCACGACCGCGGCAACCCGCTGCCCGGCTCGCTCGGGGTCCTGCGGGCCCGCGCCGAGCTGACGGCGTGGGACGTCCCGCGCCGCCGCGACCTGTTCGGGCGGGCGGACGCCGCGGACGTGCTCCGCGCGGCGGGCATGACGTGGGAGTCGGTCGCGGGCTGGCTGCAGGGCCGGCTGGACGCGCGCGTCTGGGAGGCGCTGATCCCGTCGATGGGCTACATGGCGCTGCTCCGCAACCTGCGCAACTTCGACGAGGCCGGGGTCTCGGACGAGGTCGCGCGGCGCGTCGCCGAGCGGCTCGCCGACCCGGTGCGGGTCGCGCGGTCGCGGCAGCTGCCGATGCGGTTCCTGTCGGCCTACCGGGCGGCGCCGTCGCTGCGCTGGGCGTGGGCGCTGGAGCGGGCGATCGCGCACTCGCTGGCGAACGTGCCGGCGCTGCCGGGCCGGACGCTCGTGCTCGTCGACACCTCGGCGTCGATGAACGCGGGCTTCAGCCGCGACGGCACCCTGATGCGATGGGACGCCGCCGCGGTGTTCGGCCTCGCGCTCGGCCGTCGGTGCGCGAACGCCGACGTCGTGTCGTTCTCGAGCAGCCGGGGACTCCGGCCGGCCACGAAGGTGTTCAAGCTGCGCAAGGGCGGTTCGCTGCTGTCCGACGTGGAGAGGTGGAAGTCCGGCGGCTACTTCATCGGCAGCGGAACCGACACCGAGGGCGCGGTGAAGAAGCACTTCGCGAAGCACGACCGCGTCGTGATCCTCACCGACGAGCAGGCCGGGTACGGCGACGTCGGGCAGGTGCTGCCCGCCCGCGTCCCGCTGTACACCTGGAACCTCGCCGGCTACCGGTACGGCCACGCGCCGTCCGGGAGCGCGCACCGGCACACGTTCGGCGGCCTGACCGACCAGGCGTTCCGGATGATCCCGTTGCTCGAACGCGGGAAGCACGCCGACTGGCCGTTCTGAGAGACGCCACGAGGGGCGCCTTCACGGACATTGAGTCCATGAAGGTGCCCCTCATGGTTTCCGGACCGTGCACGGACCGTCACAGGAATGGCCGTGGACCGAGGACTACCCCGGGCCGTATAGTCCACGTGGAATAACCGGCAGGGACTCATCCGGAGGGACCACCACCATGGCCTCGGCCAAGCTGACCCCGCTCGGCATCGCCGTGCTTGAGCTGCTCCACGAGAGGCCCATGCACCCGTACGAGATGGCGCAGCTGATGCGGGAGCGGTACGTCAGCACGCGGGTCAACGTGAAAGCGGGCTCGCTCTACCACACCGTCGAACGCCTGCACCGCGACGGCTTGATCGAGGTCGTCGACACTCAGCGTGACGGACGGCGGCCCGAACGGACCGTCTACGGCATGACGCAGAACGGGCTCGACGAGTTCAACCAGCGCGGTCGCGAGCTGCTCGGCGACCTCGTCGAAGAGTTCCCCGCCTACCTGTCCGGGCTCGCCGTGATCGACGAACTGGGGAAGGAAACCTCGTTGATCGAGCTCGACCACCGGGTCACGCGGCTGCGCGCCGCGGTGGCCGCCGACCAGGCCGTGCTGCAGCGGCTGGCCGAAGACGGGACGCCGCCGATCTACTGGCTCGACTGGCGCTACAAGTGCGACCACCGGCGCTTCGAGCTCGAGTGGACCGAGCGGCTGCTCGACGACCTCAAGTCCGGGCGGATCCCGTTCCAGGACTGTGAACAACCCAAGCTCACGCTCATCACCAGGGAAGACGACGATGAACGCAAGACAAGCTAACCCGTGGGCCGCGCTGGGCGCGCTGTGCCTCGGCTTCTTCATGATCCTGCTCGACACGACCATCGTGTCGATCGCGATCCCGACCATGCTGGCCAAGCTGAACGCCGGGCTGAACTCGGTCGTCTGGGTGATCAGCGTCTACCTGCTCACCTACGCCGTGCCGATGCTGTTCACCAGCCGGCTCGGTGACCGCTTCGGGCCGAAGCGCGTCTTCCTCGCCGGGCTCGTCGTGTTCACCGGCGCGTCGCTGTGGTGCGGCCTGTCCGGCAACGTCGAAATGCTGATCGCCGCGCGGGCCGTGCAGGGGCTCGGGGCCGCGCTGATGACACCGCAGACGCTCGCCTTCATCACGCACCTCTTCCCGCCCGCCAAGCGCGGGCCGGCGATGGGCATGTGGGGCGGCGTCGCCGGGCTGGCGACGATCGCGGGCCCGCTGCTCGGCGGCGTGCTGGTGGACCACCTCGGCTGGGAGTGGATCTTCTTCGTCAACGTCCCGATCGGCGTCATCGCCATCGCGCTGACCCTGGCGCTCGTGCCCGACTGGCAGCCGAAGCACTCGCACTCGTTCGACCTGCTGGGGATCCTGCTCTCGAGTGCGGCGCTGTTCTGCATCGTGTTCGGCGTCCAGAACGGCCAGCAGTACGACTGGGGCACGGTCTTCGGCGGCGTCACCGTGTTCGAGATCATCGGCGCCGGCGTGGTGCTGCTGATCGCGTTCCTCGTGTGGCAGCGGTTCAACAAGCGCGAGCCGCTGCTGCCGCTGCAGGTGTTCGCGAACCGGAACTTCTCGGCCGGGACGCTCACCGCGACGACCGTCGGCTTCGCGATGACCGGCATGTTCCTGCCGCTGGTCATCTACATCCAGTCGGTGCTCGGGCTGACCCCGACGACCGCGGGCCTGCTCACCGCGCCGATGTCGCTGCTGTCCGGGATCATCGCGCCGTTCGTCGGGCGCGCGTCGGACAAGGTGAACGGCAAGTACCTGGTGATGTTCGGCCTCGCCGCGCTCGCCGCCGGGCTGGGGATCATCGCGTGGCAGGCGTCGCCGACGAGCAGCCCGTGGAGCTTCGTGCCGGCGCTGCTGGTGTGCGGGCTCGGCATCGGCTGCATCTTCTCGCCGATGAGCAACATGACGATGGGCTCGGTCGAGCCGCGGCTGGCCGGGACGGCGTCGGGCATCTTCAACACCTCGCGCCAGGTGGGTGGCGTGCTGGGCAGCGCCGCGATCGGCGTGATGCTGCAGGCGCAGGTGAGCTCGTCGATCACGGACGAAGCGGCGAAGGCGGCTTCGCAGCTGCCGGAGCAGTACCGGGCGCCGTTCGCCGAGGGGATCGCCCACGCGGCGGCGAGCACGGGTGAGTTCGGGTCGGCCGGTGGCCCGGCGCCGATCCCGGGTCTCCCGGCGGAGATCGCGGCGCAGGCCGGGAAGCTGGCCACCGAGGCGGTCCACAGTGGACTCACGGACGCGGCCCGCGTGACGATGCTGCTGCCGATGGGTGTGCTGCTGCTCGGCGTGCTGGCGGCGGCGGTGCTGCGCCAGGTGAAGCCGAGCTGGCAGACCCCGGCCCCGGCCACCGAAGCGGCCGCGGCCTGAAAAACCGTGCGAGCCTCCGGTGTCGGGTGCCGGAGGCTCGCACGGACCGCGGGAGCGGTGGTCCGCCGCGACCGGTCGTGAGTGTTTAGGGCGGTTCTAACCGCCCTAAACACTCACGAGCCACCCGCTCAGTGGCGGCGGTAGGACAGGCCGTACCCGTACGGGAAGAGGGCCTGCTGCCCGTCGCCGACGTTGATCGGTTCCTGCGCCGAACTCCGCGGCCAGGTGAAGCTCAGGCGGCCGGTCGGGTTGTAGTCGCCGTAGAGGACGTCCGCGACGCCCGCGCCTTCGCTGCCCGGCAGCCAGGCCGCGACGAGCCCGTCGATGGACGGCAGCTCGGCCGCGATGTCCAGCGGCCGCCCGGAGACGGTCACCACGACCAGCGGCACCCCCGACGCCTTCAGCTTGCCGAGGAGGGCGACGTCTTCGGCGTCGAGGCCGAGTCCGCCCGGCCGGTCTCCCTGCCCTTCGGCGTACGGCGTTTCGCCCACCACGGCGACCGCGACCTCGTAACTGGCGTCGATTCCATCACCCGCACGGTCATAGGTCACCTCCGTGCCCTTCCCGGCACCCGAGCGGATGCCGTCGAGGATCGTCGTGCCGGGGATGACGCGTTCGCCGCTCTGGCCCTGCCAGGTGAGGGTCCAGCCGCCCGCCTGGTTGCCCATGTCGTTCGCGTTCTTCCCGGCCACGAAGATCTTGTTGTCCTTCTTCGCCAGCGGCAGCACGCCGTGGGAGTTCTTCAGCAGCACCTGCGACTCGCGCACCGCCTGCCGCGCCACCGCGCGGTGGGCCGCGCTCCCGAAGTCCTTCTGCTGCGAGCGGTCGGTGTACGGGTGCTCGAACAGGCCCAGCTGGAACTTCTTGGTGAGGATCCGCCGGTTGGCGTCGTCGATGCGGGACATCGGGACGTGTCCATTTTGGACTTCAGCACGCAGGGTGTCGATGAACTTCTGGTAGTCGTAGGGGACCATCACCATGTCGATCCCGGCGTTGACGGCCTGGCTGACCTCGGCCGCGGTGAAGCCGGGCTGGCCGTCGATCTGGTTGATGCCGTCCCAGTCCGAGATGACGTAGCCGCCGAAGTGCAGCTCGCCCTTCAGCAGGTCGGTGATCAGGAACTTGTTGCCGTGGTCCTTGACGCCGTTCCAGCTGTTGAAGCTGATCATCACCGAGCCGACGCCGTGCTCGACCGCGGCCCGGAACGGCGGCAGGTGGATGCGGCGCAGTTCCTCGAGGCTGATCTGCGTGTCGCCCTGGTCGACGCCGCCGGTCGTGCCGCCGTCGCCGATGAAGTGCTTGGCCGTGGCCATGATCGACGTCCGGTCCGCCAGCGAGCGGCCCTGCATGCCTTCGATGATCACCGAGTTCGCGACGGCGTTGCGGGGGATCTCGCCGAAGGACTCGTAGGTGCGGCCCCAGCGGTCGTCGCGGGCGACGCACAGGCACGGCGCGAAGCCCCACTTCACGCCGGTGGCCGCGGCTTCGGACGCGGTGACCGCGCCGATCTTCTCGACCAGGCGCGGGTCGTTCGCGGCCCCGAGGCCGATGTTGTGCGGGAAGACCGTCGCGCCGTAGACGTTGTTGTGGCCGTGGACGGTGTCGGCCCCGTAGACGATCGGGATGCCGAGGCCGGTCGACGTCGCCGCCCGCTGGTAGGCGTCGACCATGTCCGCCCACCCTTGCGGCGTGTTCGGCGTCGGCGTGGAGCCGCCGCCGGAGAGGATGGAGCCGAGGCGGGCGGTGGCGGACTGGGCGGGCGTCGCGGCCTGGCGCTCGGCCTCGGTCATCTGCCCGATCTTGTCGTCGAGCGTCATCCGCGCCATCAGGTCCTGGACGCGGACGGAAACCGGAGCGTGCGGGTTCTTGTAGAGCGGCGTGGCGGCGGCGGAGGCCGCGGGCGCCAGCGCGGTGCCGGACAGCAGCAGAGTGGCGAAGACAGTGGCGCGCAGTGATCTCTTGGCGCGGAGGAGCGGCATTGTTCCCTCCGAAAACGATCAATCGACCCATATGTTGCGAGCCACAACAAACTAACTCGCTCCGAACGTGTCGCCGGTCACAATTCGGTCACGACAGCCTGCCGGGTACGTTCGCGGGGTGCAGTTCGTCCTCGCTTCCCAGTCCCCCGCCCGGCTCGCCCTGCTGCGCTCGGCGGGCCTCGACCCGGCCGTGTTCGTCTCCGGTGTCGACGAAGACGCCGTCGCCGCGTCCCTGACCGACCCGTCGCCCTCCGAGCTGGTCGCCGCCCTCGCCGCGGCCAAGGCCGAAGCCGTCCTCGACCAGGTCGCCGCGGCCCACCCGGACGCCGTCGTCGTGGCCTGCGACTCGATGCTGAACATCGGCGGCCGGATGGTCGGGAAGCCGGGCGATCCGGACACCGCGCGGCGGCGCTGGGCAGCGATGGCGGGGACATCCGGTGAACTGCTCACCGGGCACGCGGTCGTCCGGCTCGACGGCGGGACGCGCGCGAAGGAGGCGTCCGGCTGGGAGTCGACGACCGTCCGGTTCGGCACCCCGAGCGCGGCGGAGATCGACGCCTACGTCGCCAGCGGCGAGCCGCTGCACGTGGCGGGCGGCTTCACGATCGACGGCCTGGGCGGCTGGTTCGTCGAAGGACTCGACGGCGGCCACACCTCGGTCATCGGCATCAGCCTGCCCCTGACGCGCCGCCTGCTGGCCGAGGTCGGCGTGAGTGTCGTGGATCTCTGGCGGTCTCCCATATCCTGAGAAAGGCGCCACACGAACGGGTGATCCGGAAGAGTGCCCCCTTGCCTAACGTTCTCTTCACGAGGCAAGTTAAGAAACTTTCGAGCACCGGAGTCGCCCCGTGTCTTTCGTACGGACATACACCAAGCCGCGGGTGTTCGCGGCCGCGGTTCTCGGCTCGCTCGTCGTCGGCGCCCTGCTCGGCGTCGTCGCGCGGCAGACCGAGGCCGGCTGGCTGACCGATCTCCTCGACCAGATCGGCACCATCTTCACCACGCTGCTGCAGATCGCGGTGATCCCGCTGGTCTTCACGGCGATCGTGGTCGGCATCAACAGCCTCCGGAAGCTCGGCGGCGGCCGCACCGCCGCGCGTCTCGGCGGCAAGACGGTCCTGTGGTTCGCGATCACGTCGTTCGTCGCGTCGCTGATCGGCATCGCGATCGGCCGGATCTTCAACCCCGGCTCCGGCGGGCTCGGCGGCGTCACGGCGACCGCGAAGAACGCCGACAAGGCGGCACAGAGCGTCGACCACTGGGGTTCGTGGAGCGCGTTCGTGAACGGGCTCCTGCCGGAGAACTTCGTGAAAGCGTTCTCCGACGGCGAGACGCTGCAGGTGCTGTTCCTCGCGCTGGTGATCGGCGCGGCCGCGTACAGCCTGGGTGACAAGGCGAAGCCGTTCGTGGACTTCACGACGAGCGTCTTCGAAATCATCCAGCGGTACCTCGGCTGGATCGTCCGGCTGGCCCCGATCGGCATCATCGGCCTGATCGGCGCGGCGGTCTCCAACTACGGCGACGCGTTGTTCCGCCCGCTGTTCTCGACGACGCTCGCGGTGTACGTCGGCTGCTTGCTCGTGCTGTTCGTCGTCTACCCGATCCTGCTGCAGTTCGTGGCGAAGGTCAGCCCGCTGAAGTTCTTCGCCAAGGCGGGCACGGCGATCCAGTTCGCGTTCGCTTCGCAGTCTTCGGCCGCGACGCTGCCGCTGACCCGCCAGTCGGCGGTGAACCTCGGCGTCCAGCCGGCGTACGCGGCCTTCGCGACCCCGCTCGGCAGCGCGACCAAGATGGACGGCTGCGCGGCGGTCTTCCCGGCGATCGCGGCGATCTTCGTCGCGAACCTGGCCGGGGTGTCGCTGAACTTCTGGCAGTACGCCGGCATCGTCGTGGTCGCCGTGGTCGGCGCGCTGGCGACGGCGGGGACCACGGGCTGGCTGACGGCGTTCACGCTGACGACGTCGTTCATCGGCCTCGACGCCAAGCAGGTCGCGCTCGGCCTGGCCCTGATCTACTCGGTCAACCCGATCATGGACATGATGCGCACGGCGACGAACGTCGCGGGCCAGATCGTGGTCCCGACGATCGTGGCGCGCAGCGAGGGTCTCCTCGACGACGAGGTCCTCAACGCACCGACGGACCGCCCGCAGCACAGCGACGACGGCACGTCGGCCCGCCACACGGCACCCGCCCCCGCCTGACCCAAGCGCCCCAATGTGGCCTTGGTTGCGTCTGACGCACCGAAGGCCGCCTTGGTTGCGTCAGACGCACCGAAGGCCACATTGGGGCGCTTGGGTCAGGGGCAGGCGCGGAGGTCGGCGCGGGTCAGGCGGATGTCCGGCCAGCCGCGCAGGTCCGAGGGCGCCGTGAAACGGCGGGTGCAGCCCACCGGTTTGCCCGTCAGGTCGTAGACCTCGGCCAGCACCGGCGCCGCTTCGCACTGCGGGGAACCCGACGCCGCGTCCGCGCAGTCGTGGCGGACCACGATCACGTCCGGGCGGCCGTCGGCCGTGACGTCGTAGAGCGACAGCGTTCCCGCGTCCGAGTAGTACGGCTTGAGCGGGTCGCGCCACACTCCCCCGCTGCCGACCAGCAGCTCGCCGTAGGCCGCGGTGCCGTCGTCGCCGACGTCGCCGCGGACCAGGCACGTCGGGGCGGCGCCGTCGACGCAGCGCAGCGAGTTCCGGTCCAGCCGCACGCCCAGCTGGGCGATCGCCAGCTCGAAGACGGTGCCCGGCTCGGGCCCGACGCGCAGCCGCGCCGAGCCGCCGGTGGGATCGGTGAGCAGCACGACCGGCGTCCCGTCGACCATCGACTCGGCGAGCGGGCGGCACGGGCCGTCCCCGCAGGTCACCACGGGAGCCACCGGACCGGCGGCGGGTTCGGACACCCCCGCCGACGGCTCGGGCCGCGGCCGCAGCAGGAACACCGCGCCGATCGCGCCGATGGTCACCACCGCGGCCAGCACCGCGGTGAGCAGCGCCGACCGAGGCGTCCGCGCTGCCGAAGTCCGCATAAGACAGAGCGTAAGCCGCTTCGCGACGTTGCGTGCGCAGCGCCCCGTCGCGATGTGGTGGGTTCAACCCGACGGGGTCACGGCTAGCGGAGAGTACCCGTCTATGTTGTCCGGGTGACGAACCCGAACCTTCCCCCCGCCCTGTACCTCCCGACCGGACCGGTCGACCCCGCGGCCGAAGGCGCGTCGATCGAACTGCGCCGCACGCCCGACGGCCGCACCGCGCTGGTCGCCTTCACCGCGCTGGACCGGCTGATCGACTGCTGCGGCGAGCACCAGCCGTGGGTGCTGGTGAACACCGAGCACCTGCCGAAGGTGCACGCCGCGAACCCGTACGACGTCATCGTGCTCGACTCGCCGCTGCCCGCGGAGCTGCGTCACCCCGCGTGAGGGTGGTTCAGCTCTCACTCAAGGGACGCACGACGTCAGATCCGTAGACTTCCCGAAGGTCAGCAGAGCAGCTGTCGGGACGCAGGAGGTGCGGGGTGGCCGAGCAGGTCGGCGAAACCACGGGTGGTCCGGTGACCAAGATCCTGGTCGCCAACCGGGGTGAAATCGCGGTACGCGTGATCAGAGCGGCCAAGGACGCCGGTCTCGCCAGCGTCGCCGTGTACGCCGACCCGGATCGCGACGCACCGCACGTCCGCCTGGCCGACGAAGCCTTCGCGCTGGGCGGCACGACGGCCGCCGAGAGCTACCTGAACTTCGACAAGCTCCTCGACGCCGCCAAGCGGTCGGGTGCCGACTCGGTGCACCCGGGCTACGGCTTCCTCTCCGAGAACGCGGACTTCGCCCAGGCCGTCCTCGACGCCGGGCTGACCTGGATCGGGCCGAGCCCGCAGTCGATCCGCGACCTCGGCGACAAGGTCACGGCGCGCCACATCGCGATGCGCGCGGGCGCGCCGCTGGTGCCGGGCACCAAGGAGCCGGTCAAGGACGCCGCCGAGATCGTCGCGTTCGCCGACGAGCACGGCCTGCCGGTGGCCATCAAGGCCGCGTTCGGCGGCGGTGGCCGCGGCCTGAAGGTCGCGCGCACCCGCGAAGAGATCCCGGAGCTGTTCGAGTCGGCCACCCGCGAGGCGGTCGCCGCGTTCGGCCGCGGCGAGTGCTTCGTCGAGCGGTACCTGGACAAGCCGCGCCACGTCGAAGCGCAGGTGCTGGCCGACATGCACGGCAACGCGATCGTCGTCGGCACCCGCGACTGCTCGCTGCAGCGCCGCCACCAGAAGCTCGTCGAGGAGGCGCCGGCGCCGTTCCTGAGCGACGAGCAGCGGGCGCGCATCCACGAATCGGCGAAGGCGATCTGCAAGGAAGCCGGGTACTACGGCGCCGGCACGGTCGAATACCTCGTCGCCGTCGACGGCACCATCTCCTTCCTCGAGGTCAACACGCGCCTGCAGGTCGAGCACCCGGTGTCGGAGGAAACCACCGGCCTCGACCTCGTCCGCGAGATGTTCCGCATCGCGCGCGGCGAAAAGCTGCGGATCACCGAAGACCCCGAGCCGCGCGGCCATTCGATCGAGTTCCGCATCAACGGCGAGGACGCCGGCCGCGGCTTCCTGCCCGCGCCGGGCACGGTGACGAAGTTCGTCGCGCCGAGCGGGCCGGGCGTGCGCGTCGACTCCGGTGTCGAGTCCGGCAGCGTGATCGGCGGCCAGTTCGACTCGATGCTGGCGAAGCTGATCGTCACCGGCTCGGACCGGAACAACGCCTTGGAGCGCAGCCGCCGCGCGCTCGACGAGATGGTCGTCGAGGGCATGGCGACGGTGCTGCCGTTCGACCGCGTGATCGTCAACGACCCCGCGTTCATCGGTGATGAGAACGGTTTCAGCGTGCACACGCGGTGGATCGAAACCGAGTTCGACAACCAGATCGAACCCTTCGTGGCGCCCCAGGTCGAGGCCGCCGAAGAGGCACCGCGGCAGAACGTCGTCGTCGAGGTCGGCGGGCGCCGGCTCGAGGTGTCGCTGCCGGGCGGGTTCGCGCTCGAAGGCGGCGGCGGTGGCGGCACGGCCGTCAAGGCGAAGCCGCGCAAGCGCGCGGGCGGCGGCAAGGCCGCGGTGAGCGGCGACGCCGTCACGGCGCCGATGCAGGGCACCATCGTGAAGGTGGCCGTCGAAGAGGGCCAGACGGTCGAAGCCGGTGAGCTGATCGTCGTCCTCGAGGCGATGAAGATGGAAAACCCGGTCACCGCACACAAAGCGGGCACCGTCACCGGCCTCGCGGTCGAGGTGGGCGCCGCCGTGACGCAGGGCACGCAGCTTCTCGAGATCAAGTAGGACAGTTCGTTACAGATGTCGTGGTGGGCCGCCCCCGAGGCGGCCTACCATCGACTACGTGACCGACGTTCCGGCTCCGCAGCTGCGGATCAGCGACCAGAACCGCGAATCCGCGCTGTCCGCGCTCGGTGAGCACATGACCGCGGGGCGGATCGACATCGACGAGTACGGCGAGCGGTCGGCCCGCATCACGGCGGCGAAGACGCGCGGCGAGCTCGGCGAGATCTTCGCGGACCTCCCCGCCCCGCACCCGCGCTACGAAGACAGCCCGCCGCCGGTCGCAGCACCCGAACCCGCCGCCGCGCCCGCGCCGTCCGGGCCGGGTAACTGGTCGCCGCCGCAGCGGTTCCTCGCCGCCTTCGTCCCGCTGCTGTTCATCGTCACGATCGCGCTGATCGCCACCGGCGTCGTCCACGGGACGCTCATCCTCGTCCCGATCGGCCTCGCCGTCTTCGGCCGGTCGATGTGGGGCCACGGCGGGCCCCGCCGCCACGACCGGCACCTGCGCGACCGCGAACGCCGCCGCGCGCTGCGGGACTCCTACCGGCGCGAGCTGGGTCGCTGATCCTGCCGTGGGCGACATGCGGTTGAGCGACGCCGAACGCCAGGACGCCCTGGACGTCCTGGAAGAACACGTCCGCACCGGGCGGCTCGACATCGACGAGTACGGGACCCGCTCCGCCAAGGTCACGGCGGCCAAACGGGTCAGCGAGCTCATCCCGTTGTTCGACGACCTGCCGTCGCCGCGCCCGAGCGCGCTGGTGCACGGGGCGCCCCCGGTGCCGGCCATGTCCGGCGACAACCCGCTGGCGAACTTCCTGACCAGGAGCGCGGTGCCGATCGCGATCGTGCTGGCGATCGTGGTGCTCATCCTGTCGCGGGGCCGGTTGCTCATCATCTCGGTGGCGCTGCCGCTGGTGGTCGCGGCGATCGCGGGGATGCGCCGCCGTCGCTAAACCCTTCCCCGGCGTCACGCGTGTCGGTGACGTCGATTTCAGGGGAGGAGATCCACATGGGATTCGGATCGATGAGACGCGCGGCCGTGCTGGCGGCGGCCGCGGTGTGCGCGGTGACACTGGCGCAGCCCGCCGAGGCGGCGGGGCTCGGGCAGTGGCGGGCCGAGCTGCTGGCCATGCCCGACGGTTTCGCGGACGCGACCGGGCACGTGCAGGGCACCGACAGCCACGGCGGGTACGCCGGGGACCTCTGGCTGGACGGGATCTCCCACATCGTGACGTGGACGCAGGGGAAGCCCACGGTCCACCCGCAGCCCGAGGGCTACGAGGCCGCCGACGTCGTGGACGAGAACTCCGCCGGGACGATCCTCGGCAACGCCAAGGGCGGCTTCTGGTCGCAGCCGATGCTGCTCGACCACGGCCGCTACGAGCTCTTGTTCACCCCGGGCGACTGGGCGAGCCTGCGCGCGGTGGCGCTGAACGAACGCGGCGACGTCCTCGCCGGCGCCCAGCCGAACGACGGCGGCCCCGGGGCGGCGGTGCTCTGGCCGGCCGGCGACCGGGCGCACCCGGTGGTGATCACCGGCCTGCCGTACCTGAGCGCGGCGGACATCGACGACGACGGCACGGTCCTGCTGAACTCGTTCGGCAAGTCCTACACCTGGCGCGACGGAACGTTCCAGCAGCTCACGGCCCCGCCGGGCGCGGCGTGGGTCACCGCGGCGGCCATCCGGAACGGGCAGATCACCGGCAACGCCCTCGCCTCCGACCTGCTCACCAGTCAAGGCGTGCGCTGGCGTTCCCCGGGTCAGCCGGAGGTGCTGCCGTCGTCGAGCACGACGTTCGGGCTCAACGGGTTCGGCCTGATCGCCGGGAACGGCCCCCGCCCCGACCCGGTCGGTCCGGTGGGTCCCCTCTCGACGTGGCTCGCCGGACGGGCGACGGGCCCGCTGCCCCTGGCCGGGTACGCGGCGGGCTACGCGAAGGCGGTGGGCGACGACGGGACGATCGCCGGGGTGGTGTCGAACCTGGACCCGTCGGACGGCGGCCGTCCGGTGGTGTGGCGGTACCGCCTCCGCTGAGGCCGGGGCCTTGATCGCCGGGCCGGGGGCGACGTGCTCCCGGCCTGGCTAGGCTGGGCGGAGTGGAACCGGTGGAGATCAACGCGGGCACCTACTACCTGCGCCAGCTGCGCGCCGACCGGTACATCGACGACCGCCCGTTGCTGATGGAGGCGTTCGCCGATCCGACGCACCGCAAGTACGTGCTGAACTACCGCCTCCGGACGCTGGACGAGGCGACGGAGTACGTGGCGCTGCGGGCGGCCCAGTGGGCGGGCGACGAGCGCTGTTCGTGGGCGATCGCGGAGCCGACATCGGGGAGACTGCTGGGCGAAGTGGGACTGCGCGAGCTGGACCTGGCGTCGGACTACGCGGAAGCGACGATCTGGGTCCACCCGGCCGAGCGAGGCAAGGGCATCGCGACGACGGCGTTGAACGCGGCGTTGCGCTTCGGGTTCGGCGGGCTCGGGCTGCGCGAGGTGAGCTACCGGTACGAGGAGAGCAACACGGCGTCGGCGATCGTGGCGGAGCGGTGCGGGTTCACGCTGGTGGGCCCGGAGGCCGAGCGGGCGCCGACCGGGGAGCGCCTGATCCGGTGGCACCGCACCGCCTGACCGCCGCTCAGCTCACCGGCTCCACGATGCCCGCCCGCGCCTCCGGGGCCGCCGAGCGCAACGCGTCCGCCGCCTCGTCGCTCGGCTGGGACTGGGACTTGCGCTCCGCCTCGACCCGGGCGCGGTACACCTCGATCTCCCGCTTCACCGTCTCCGGCGACCAGCCGAGCACCTCGCCCACCAGCGTCGCCACCTGTTCCGCGCAGTCCACGCCGCGGTGGGCGTACTCGATCGAGATGCGCGTCCGGCGCGCCAAGACGTCCTCCAGGTGCAGCGCCCCTTCGTGCGAAGCCGCGTACACCACCTCGACGCCCAGGTAATCCGGTGCGTGCTCGATCGGCTTCAGCAGCTCCGGGCGGCCATCCGCCGATGCCAAGACCTCGTGGACCAGCGACCCGTAGCGGTCCAGCAGGTGCCGGACCCGGTACGGGTGCAAGCCGTGCTCGGCGGCCAGGTGGTCTGCCTGGTTCACCAGTGCGTGGTAGCCGTCCGCGCCCAGCAGCGGGACCTTGTCCGTGATCGACGGCTGGGACCGGCCCGGCAAGTCGACCGCCGCCGCGTCGACCGCGTCCGCCGCCATCACCCGGTACGTCGTGTACTTGCCGCCCGCGATCGCCACCAGGCCCGGGGCCACCCTGGCCACCGCGTGCTCGCGCGAAAGCTTCGACGTCTCTTCGCTTTCCCCCGCCAGCAACGGCCGAAGACCCGCGTACACGCCTTCGATGTCGTCGTGCGTCAGCGGTGTCGCCAACACGCTGTTGACGTGCTCGAGGATGTAGTCGATGTCGTGCTTCGTCGCCGCCGGGTGCGCCAGGTCGAGGTTCCAGTCCGTGTCCGTCGTGCCGACGATCCAGTGGTTGCGCCACGGGATCACGAACAGCACCGACTTCTCCGTGCGCAGGATCATCCCCGACTCCGAGACGATCCGGTCGCGCGCCACGACGATGTGCACGCCCTTGCTCGCGCGCACCCGGAACCGCCCGCGGCCACCCGACAGCCGCTGCAGCTCGTCGGTCCACACGCCCGTGCAGTTGATCACCGCGCCCGCCGAGATCTCCGTCTCGCGGCCGTCCTCGACGTCGCGCACGCGCACGCCCGACACCCGGTCCGCCTCGCGCAGGAAGCCGACCACCTGGGTCGACGTCCGGACGACCGCGCCGTAGTGCGCCGCCGTCCGCGCCACCGTCATCGTGTGGCGGGCGTCGTCGGACTGCGCGTCGTAGTAGCGGATCCCGCCGATCAGCGCCGACCGCTTCAACGCCGGCACCATCCGCAGCGCACCCGCGCGCGTCAGGTGCTTCTGGCCGGGGACGCTGCGCGCGCCGCCCATCGTGTCGTACATCAGCAGCCCCGCCGCCGTGTACGGCCGCTCCCACACGCGGTGCGTCAACGGGTACAGGAAGCTGACCGGCTTCACCAGGTGCGGCGCGATCGTCGTCAACATCAGCTCGCGTTCGCGAAGCGCTTCCCGGACCAGTCCGAACTCGAGCTGCTCCAGGTACCGCAAGCCACCGTGGAAGAGCTTGCTCGACCGGCTCGACGTGCCCGACGCGAGATCCCGCGCTTCGACCAGGGCGACCCGCAACCCGCGCGTCGCGGCGTCCAGCGCCGTGCCCGCGCCGACGACGCCGCCGCCGATGACGACGAGGTCGAACGTCTCCTCACCGAGCCGTCGCCAGGTCTCTTCCCGCCTGGCCGGGCCCAGTCGAGCCGGGTTCGTCTCCGCTGCGTGCTGCTGCGCCACGTGACATCCTCCTCGTGCTGGCGAGGCTTCCAGCATCGCACGACCTGGTGATCATCCGCCCGTCCACGGATGACACGTGTGGCGTAACCCTCCGCGATCTTGTCGAGATTCGGCTACCCGGTGCCTGGAATGATCTTCGCCACCCCGGTAACGTCGCCCGGACGTGGGTCGGCAACGGGGCCGTGGCACGCCGTGATCGACCCTGCGCAGAGTGTCCAGTGTGGAGGTGCAGCGGTGAGTGCTGGGGCAATAATCGTCTGGGAACTACTGGGAACGGCCGCGCTGATCCTGCTCGGCAACGGTGTGGTCGCGAACCACGTGCTCCGCAAGAACAACGGTCACAACGGCGGATTCCTGTTCATCACCTTCGGCTGGGCGTTCGCCGTCTTCACCGGCGCCAGCATCGCCGCGCCCACCGGCGCCCACCTCAACCCGGCGGTGACGCTGGGCCTGGCCATCTCCGGCAAGGTCTCCTGGGCCGACGTCCCCTTCTACTTCATCGGCGAGATGGCCGGTGCGATCATCGGCGCCGTGCTCTGCTGGGCCGCCTACAAGCTGCAGTTCGACGACCACCCCGAGCCCGAAAACACGCTCGGCATCTTCTCCACCGCGCCGCAGATCCCCAACACCGCCTGGAACCTCGTCACCGAGATCATCGGCACCTTCGTCCTGGTCGCCTGGATCCTGCTCAGCCCGGTCGCCGCGGCCGCGTCGCCGGACGGCGTGCCGACCTTCGGCAACTCCGCACTGGGCTACGCCGGCGTCTCGTTCGTGGTGCTCGTGATCGGCACGTCGCTCGGCGGGCCGACGGGCTACGCCATCAACCCGGCCCGCGACCTCGGCCCGCGGATCGCGTACGCGTTCCTGCTGCCGATCAAGAACAAGGCCAACGCCAACTGGGGCTACTCGTGGATCCCCGTCGTCGGCCCGCTCGCCGGCGGCGCCCTCGCGGCCCTGCTGTACCTCGCCGTCCACAACCTGACCTGATCGCCCGTTCGACGGATTCCCGGGAGCACACATGACTTCGTACGTAGCCGCGATCGACCAGGGCACCACGTCGACCCGGTGCATGATCTTCAACCACGAAGGCCGCGTGGTCGCCGTCGACCAGCGCGAGCACGAGCAGATCTTCCCGCGCGCCGGCTGGGTCGAGCACAACGCCGAAGAGATCTGGGAGAACACGCGCCAGGTCGCGGCGGGCGCGTTGGCCAAGGCCGACCTGCACAGCAAGGACATCGTCGCCGTCGGCATCACCAACCAGCGCGAAACCGCGCTGGTCTGGGACAAGAAGACCGGCAAGCCGGTGTACAACGCGATCGTCTGGCAGGACACACGTACCGACAAGATCGTCACCGACCTCGGCAACCTCGGCGGCGGCCAGGAGCGCTACCGCGACAAGGTCGGCCTCCCGCTCGCGACGTACTTCTCCGGCCCCAAGATCAAGTGGATCCTGGACAACGTCGAAGGCGCGCGCGAGAAGGCCGAAGCCGGCGACCTGATCTTCGGCAACATGGACACGTGGGTGCTGTGGAACATGACCGGCGGCGCCGACGGCGGCGTGCACGTCACCGACCCGACCAACGCCTCCCGCACCATGCTGATGGACCTCGACACCCTGCAGTGGGACGCCGAGATCGCCGGTGAGATGGGCATCCCCCTTTCGATGCTGCCGGAGATCCGCTCCTCGTCCGAGGAGTACGGCAAGGTCCGCGAGAAGGGCGCGCTGGCCGGCGTGCCGATCGCGGGCATCCTGGGCGACCAGCAGGCCGCGACGTTCGGCCAGGCCTGCCTGTCTCCCGGCGAGGCCAAGAACACCTACGGCACCGGCAACTTCATGCTGCTCAACACCGGCACCGAGAAGGTGATGTCGCAGAACGGGCTGCTCACCACGGTCTGCTACAAGATCGGCTCGAACGACACGGTGTACGCGCTGGAAGGCTCCATCGCCGTCACCGGTTCGCTGGTGCAGTGGCTGCGCGACAACCTCGGCATGATCACGACCGCGGCCGAGATCGAGGAGCACGCGCGCAGCGTCGAGGACAACGGCGGCGCGTACTTCGTCCCGGCGTTCTCGGGTCTGTTCGCTCCTTACTGGCGCTCCGACGCGCGCGGGGCGATCGTCGGGCTCACCCGGTTCGTCAACAAGGGACATCTGGCCCGCGCGGTCCTGGAGGCGACGGCCTTCCAGTCGCGCGAGGTCATCGACGCGATGAACGCCGACTCCGGGGTCCCGCTGAAGTCGCTGAAGGTCGACGGCGGGATGGTCGTCAACGAGCTGCTCATGCAGTTCCAGGCCGACATCCTCGGCGTGCCGGTGATCCGCCCGGTGGTAAACGAGACGACGGCGCTGGGTGCCGCGTACGCCGCCGGGCTGGCGGTCGGGTTCTGGGAGTCCGAGGACGACATCCGCACCAACTGGGCCCAGGACAAGCAGTGGAATCCGGCGATGGACGAGTCCCGCCGCGAGCGCGAGTACCGCAACTGGAAGAAGGCCGTGACGAAGACCTTCGACTGGGTCACGGACGAGGACTGACCGGCGGGGCCGGGGGCGTCGCTCGGGCGCCTCCGGCCCGCCTGCCGACTCGGCCGGTGTTGCGTGGCCGGGCTGCTCAGCCTGGTTGGCACGCCGCGGGGACGGTCGCCCGGCCCGCCGCCATGCCGCTCAGCGCGGGTGCGCCGCCGAGGCGGGTTCGCCCGGCCCGACTTCGCCCGACGCGGCTCGCCGGGCCTGGGCAACGCTGCACCTCGGCCCGCCGCCCGCGCCACCACACGCTCAGCGCGGCTACGGCGGCCGCCGGTTAGGTGCGCCCGGCAGACCGACCCGGCGCAACTCGCCGGGCCGCAGTGCCGCTGAGCGCGGCTGCCGGGTGGGTTCGCCTGGCGGGACTCGCCCGCTCGACCCGGCGCGGCCGCCACCGCGCCCGGTCAACCGTGCATGCTCGGCCTCCTGGCTCAGTCCTCCCAACCCTCGGGCTTGCCGGACTGCTCGTTCGGCGCGATGACCAGGAAATGCACCCCCTGGTCGTCCATGACGCGGACCTGCCTGCCGTACGGGGAGTCGAACGGCTGGTCCAGCGCCTGCCCGCCCAGCTCGACCACCTTCGCCGCGCTGGCGTCGGCGTCCGCCACCGAGAAGTACGTCGACCAGTTCGACGGCACCTCCGCCGGGACCGATTCCGGGAGGGCTCCCAGTCCGCCCACCGGGCGGCCGTCGATCAGCAGCACCGCGTACGTGAAGTCCTCGTTCGACAGGTCCTGGAAGCCGTAGCCGAAGACCTGCTCGTAGAACGCCTTCGCCGCCGGGTAGTCGCGGCTCATGCACTCGTTCCAGGCCAGCGTGCCCGGGGCCGCCGTCACCTGGGTGCCGATGTGGTTGCCGTCCTCCCACAGGCCGAACACCGCTCCCGCCGGGTCGGCCGCCACCGCCATCCGGCCTTCCTTCATCACCTCCATCACCGGCATCAGGAGCTGCCCGCCCGCCTCGGTGATGGCCGCGACCGTCTTGTCCACATCGGACACCGACAGGTACGTCGTCCACACCGGCGGCATCTCCTGGCCCGGTGGGGTCTGGCCGATGCCCGCGACCGGCCGGCCGGCGAGCATCGCCATGCCGTAGAACCCGGTCTCTTCACCGCCCGTCTGCACGTCCCAGCCGAACAGGCCGCTGTAGAACGCCACCGCCTTCGCCTGGTCCGGCACCATCAGGTCCACCCAGCTGGGCGTGCCGTCAGGCCACCGCTCGTCCCGGAACAACATCTCGACTCCCAACCCTCGTCCGCGCCGCCTCGGGTGACGGCCGACACAGTCTTGCACCCACCACCGACAAAACCAGGGCCGAAGGACTCAGGGGCTGACGAGCTTCGCGTAGACGACGATGTTGTCGACGTAGTTGTGCGCGGTCCGGTCGAAAACACCGCCGCAGGTGATCAGGCGCAGCTCAGGACCCGCTGTGTCGTCGTAGACGCCTTCGTTCTCGAACGTCTCCTTCGGCACCTGGTGCACCTTCGTCACCTCGAACGACGCCGTCGTGCCATCCTTTCGGGCGATCTCGACGCGGTCACCGGGGGCCAGCTCCTTCAGCCGGAAGAAGATCCCCTTCTGGTGGTTGCCGTCGACGTGCCCGAGGACGATCGCGGGGCCGACCTCGCCCGGCGTCGGCGCGTACGTGTACCAACCCGCCTGCAACGGCGTCGTCACCGGCGGCACCTGGATGGTGTTGTCCGGGTTGAGGCCCAGCGGGACCAGCGACGAACGCGCGTCGATCTTCGGGATGTCGATCGAGACCGGTTCGGACTTCGGCAGCGCCGCTACGGCGGGCCGCGGGTCCACCGCCACCGGACGGGCGGGCGGCGGCTGCGCGGTCGACGGCTCCGGGTCGCCACCGAGCGTCAGCACCAGCACCACCACCAGCGCGGCCAGCAGGGCCACGACGAGGGCGATCAGGTAGCCCCGTCGGCTCGTGCTCCTCGTGGTCATCTTCTCCCCCGTGACCGGCGCCTGCCGTTCACACGTCCGGGTGGTCGGGCTCCGACCGTACGCTCCGGTCAGCGCCGCCAGGCCCGCCGGGCGAGCACGAGCCCGCCGCCGCCCACCGCGAGCGCGCCCATCGCCGCCGCGGCCGCGAGCGGGCCGCCGGAGTCGCCGGACGGGCCGCCGCCGGTCTGCGGGGCCCCCGTCGGCACCTTGACGACCTGCTTGACGTCACTCGACACGGTGAACTTCGTGGTCAGCTCCGCGCCGCCGCAGGAGAACGACACCGCGTAGACCCCCGGCTTCGCCTGGTTCACCACCGCCGACGCGGCCGCGGCCGGCGCCTTCGCCGGGTCGTGCTGCGGGCCGACGCGGCGCAGCGAGCCGATGGTGAGGACGGGAGAACTCAGGTTCTGGGTGGCCGAGGCCTCGCAGCCGAGGCGGATCTCCACCTTCGCGCCCGGGCGGGCCGCCGCGGGCAGCACGCGGAGGTAGGCCTTCGGGTTCCCCGCCGGGGCGTCCGTCGGCGAAGGAGCGGCGAAAGCCATCGGGGCACTCAGCACCAGTCCGGCCGAAACACCGGCGAAAACCAGGATCCTGCGCATTTCTCTCCCCTTTTGACGCATTCGCGGATTCGCGTTCACGGGCGCCGGCCGCAGTCCCCCTGCCTCGGCTTTCCCGTCTTCCTGTACCTCTGAAGACGTCTCGGCCCGATTCAGGTTGCGCCCATGAAAAAACCGCCCCGGGAACACCCGAGGCGGTCAGCGGAGATTTCGGGATCAGCCCGCCATGCTGCCGTCGCCCGCTTTCGCGGCACCGGACGGCACCTTCGCGACCTGAGCCGCGGGCACCGAGAACTGCGTGCTGTATGTCTGGCCGCCGCAGGTCACGGTCAGCGGGTACGTCCCCGCCGCGGTGCCCGGCTTGATCGCGGCGTCGGCGCTGATGTTCGCGTCGACGCCCATGAACGGCCCCGGCGTGTAGTTGGAGAAGGTGAGCACCGGCGAGGCGAACGTCGGCGACGCGCCTTCGCACTTGGCCAGCGCGACGTTCGGCGCGTCCCGGACGTACTTGTCCACGAGCGTCTGGTTGATCGCCGTGTTGACGTTCAGCTGGACCATGCCCGGCGCGGCACCGGTGCTCTGCTGCGCAGTCGCGGGCGCCGCCAGCGCCGTCGCTCCGATCACCGCTGCCGCAACGAAAACCACCGTCTTGCGCACCATCGCACCCTTCGCGTCCTTCAGCCTGACAACCGACAAGACGCGACGGGGCGCGACGGGTTGCCTACGAAACCGGCCGGAATCAGTCGAGATCGTCGTGGCGCATGAGCTGGCGCCCGGCCTCGGTGATCGAGCCCGACAGCGACGGGTACACCGAAAATGTCAGTGCCAGGTGGTCCACTGTGAGCTGGTTCTGGACGGCGAGCGCGATGGGGAGGATGAGCTCGCTCGCCGTCGGCGCCACGACGACACCACCGACGACCACGCCGGTGGCGGGGCGGCAGAACAGCTTCACGAAGCCTCGGCGGAGGCCCTCCATCTTCGCGCGCGCGTTGGTGGCCAGGGGCAGCATGATGGTGCGCGCGGGCACCTCGCCGGAGTCGATCGCCTGCTGGCTGATGCCGACGGTGGCGATCTCCGGGTGGGTGAACACGTTGGCGGCGACGGTCTTGAGCTTGATCGGCGCGACGCCTTCGCCCAGCGCGTGCCACATCGCGATGCGGCCCTGCATGCTCGCCACCGAGGCCAGCATCAGCACGCCGGTGCAGTCGCCGGCGGCGTAGATCCCGGGAACGGAGGTGCGCGAAACGCGGTCGACGGTGATGAACCCGCCGGGGCCGGGCTCGATGCCGACCTTGTCCAGGCCGATGTCCTTGGTGTTGGGGACCGAGCCGACGGTCATCAGCGCGTGGCTGGCTTCGATCACGCGGCCGTCGGCGAGGAAGATCTCGACGCCCTTTTCGGTGCGCTCGACGCGGTCGGCGCGCGCCTGCTTCGCGACGGTCGTGCCGCGCTGCGAGAAGACCTCCTCGAGCACCGCGGCGGCGTCGGCGTCCTCGTGCGGGAGGACGCGGTCGCGGCTGGAGACGACGGTGACCTTGACGCCCATCTCGGTGTAGGCGGACGCGAACTCGGCGCCGGTGACGCCGGAGCCGATCACGGCGAGGTGCTCGGGCAGCTCCTGGAGCTCGTAGAGCTGGCGCCAGTCGAGGATGCGCTCGCCGTCCGGCACCGCGCCGGGCAGCACGCGCGGGGTCGCGCCGGTGGCGATGAGGACGACGTCGGCGGGCAGCTTCTCGGTGCCTTCGGACGTCGTCACGGCGACCTTGTGGGTCGCGAGGCCGGGCTCTTCGTCGCAGAAGCGCGCTTCGCCCGCGATGACGCGGACGCCTTCGCGCTGGACGCGGGCGCGGATGTCGGCGGACTGGGCGAGGGCGAGGCCCTTCACCCGGCCGTGGACGGTCGGCAGGTCGACGCTCGTGTCGGCCATGTCGGTGTTGATGCCGAGCTCGCCGAGGTCGTGCATCTTCGCCAGCGCGCCGGAGCTCGCGATGAACGTCTTCGAGGGGACGCAGTCGTAGAGCACGCAGGCGCCGCCGAGGCCGTCCCGCTCGACGATCGTGACGTCGGCGCCGTGCTGGGCCGCGACGAGCGCGGCTTCGTAGCCGGCCGGGCCCCCGCCCATGATCACGATCCTGGTCACCTGAGTCCTCCTCGAAGTGCGAGATTGCGGTGCCCTCACCGTACGCGGCGGCGGTGACCGGACACTGAAGTGGGCGAACACGGCGAGTGCGTCCACTCGGGCCGGGCGGGGGTCGCTAGGCTGTCCGCGTGCCGTTGTATGCCGCGTACGGATCGAACATGGAGCCCGCCCAGATGCTGGAGCGCGCGCCGCACTCTCCGATGGCCGGCACCGGCTGGCTGGAGGGGTGGCGCCTGACCTTCGGCGGCGAGGACCTCGGCTGGGAAGGTGCCCTGGCCACGATCGTCGAGGACCCGGGTTCGCGGGTCTTCGTCGTCCTCTACGACGTGACCCCGCTGGACGAGGCCGGGCTGGACCGCTGGGAAGGCGGCGAGCTCGGGATCCACAACAAGATCCGGCTGCGCGTCCAGACCATGGACGGCTCGGTGCTGGCGTGGCTGTACGTCCTGGACGCCTACGAGGGCGGTCTGCCCTCGGCGCGGTACCTGGGGGTGCTGGCCGACGCCGCGGAGGCGGCCGGGGCACCCGCCGACTACGTCGACGACCTGCGCACCCGCCCCTGTTCGGGCATCGCGGGCTGACGCTCCCCACCCTGTGGACAACTCGGCGGCCTGAGCGCTACCACGGCGCTCCGGGCGACGCCGCGCACCCCCGGCCGGAGTTCGCGCGCGCCCGCTCGGGCCAATAGCCCGGCCCGCGGGAAATGCCTTGCGACACAAGGAAAACCGCAGGCAGACGCACTGGTCCCGACCCAGTTTGCCGCCATGATCGCGGACGCGCAAAACGGCCCTTCCCCCGATCGAGGGAAGGGCCGGTTCACGGCCTGTGGACAACTGGGGGAAGCTGTGGACAACCTCGCTCAGGCGAGGGCGGCCAAGGCGGTGTGGACCAGGGTCCGGACCCCGCAGAGCAGGGCTCGTTCGTCGAGCACGAACGTCGGGCGGTGGATGTCCGACTGGGCGGCCGGCGAGCCGGACCAGACGCCGAGGCGGGCGAATGCGCCCTGGACGTGCTCCAGGTACCAGCCGAAGTCCTCGCCGCCGGATGACTGCTCCGTCGACGCCACCGCGCCCTCGCCGAGCGCCGCTTCGACGCCCGCGCGCATCAGGGCCGTCGAGTCCGGGTCGGAGACCACCGGTGGGACTCCGCGGCGGTAGTCCAACGAAAAACCGACCCCGGTCGGGGCCAGCAGGGACTCCACCGACGACGCCACCAGCGGTTCCAGCGCCGTCCAGACCTCGTGGTCGGCCGTGCGCAGGGTGCCGCGGAGGACGCCGTCCTGCGGGACCGCGTTGGCCGCCTGGCCCGCGTGGACCGCGCCCCACACCAAGACCGTGCCCGAGCGCGGATCGACCCGGCGCGAGAGCAGCGCGGGCAGCGACGTGATCACCGTGCCCAGCGCGTGCACCAGGTCGGCCGTCAGGTGCGGCCGGGACGTGTGCCCGCCCGGTGAGGTGAGGCGCAGCTCGATCAGGTCCGCGGCCGAGGTCAGCGCGCCGACGCGCATGCCGACGGACCCGACCTCCAGCCGCGGGTCGACGTGCAGGCCGTAGATCCGCTCGACGCCGTCGAGCGCGCCCGCCGCGATCATGTCCAGCGCGCCGCCGGGCATGACCTCCTCGGCGGGCTGGAAGATCAACCGCACGCGACCCGGCAGCTCGGGCGCGCCGGCCAGGGCGCGGGCCGCGCCGAGCAGGATCGCCGTGTGGGCGTCGTGGCCGCACATGTGGGCCGCGCCCTCGATCGTCGACGCGTACGGCAGCCCGGTCGCCTCGGTGAGCGGCAGCGCGTCCATGTCCGCACGCAGCGCGACGCACTTCTCGCCGCTGCCGATGTCGCACACCACGCCGGTGCCGCCGGGCAGCACCCACGGCTTGAGGCCGACGGCGCGCAGCAGCGTGACGACCAGTTCGGTGGTCGCGAACTCGTGCCGCGACAGCTCCGGGTGGGCGTGGATGTGCCGCCGCCAGGCGAGCACGTCGGTCGCGTTGGCGCGGAGCCAGTCGTCGAGCCAGAACGGGCCGCGGCCCGCACCAAGGTCCTCCACGGGAGCCATGCTTACGCCGGCGTCGGAAATGAGCGCCTCCGGCCCCTCCATCGGGGTGATGATGCGCCCTTGGGGGTCACCTGGAACGTCCGGTCGTGAGTCGAGCACCGTCACGCCGCACCTCCTCCCGCAACACGGGCAACCCGCGCAGCGGCTGGGGTCACGCGTCGTGCCGATCGATCTGTCCTACGCATTTGCAGATGATCGTGCACCATGCAGGCGGCAAGCCGCGCCTCGAAAACGGCCGTCCTAGATGGCCGGTACCGGATCTGCGTTGAACGGCGTGCAGTAGTTCGGCAAAGCCGAAAACCTCAGGACCCCTTGGCCTTCTTCGAACGGATCCGCCGTCCCCAGATCACGATGCCGAGCAGAACCACCGCGATCAGGCCCGCGATCAGCTTGTTCTTCGTCTTTTCGCTGTTCGCCTTGTCGGTCTGGGCCGGGTCGAGCACCGGGCCAGGGTTGGGCGTCGACTGCGCCACCACCGGCGCCGCCCCGTGTGCCACGGTCACCGCGACGGCGGCCGGGCGCACCGGCTCGGCCAGTGCCGGCGACGCGGTGAACAGCACCGCGCCCAGCAGCCCGACCAGGACCAGACCCCGCAGTTTCGCCATGTCATCCCTTCGCCACCGGGCATTCTGCCCGCGGACCGCCGCCGACGTCAGCCCCCACGCGGTGGACTGAACGCGTCGAGGATCCGCTGAGCACCGAGGGTAGCCGTCAGCTCACCGTCCCGCACCGCCCGTTCGACGTCGGGAACGACCGTTCGCACGTCCGGATGCGCCGCCAGGCGACTCAGCAGCTGCTCGCGCACCATCGCCCAGGTCCAGTCGACCTGCTGCTGACGGCGGCGGGCGTCCAGCTCGCCGGACGCCGAAAGCGTCTCGCGGTGCTGCTCGATCGCGCCCCAGACCTCGTCCAGGCGCAGGTTGTGCAGGCCGCTGCAGGTCAGCACGGGTGGCGTCCACGACGCCTCGGGACCGTAGATCATCCGCAGCGCGCCCGAAAGCTCACGAGCCGCCCGGCGGGCGTCCCGCTCGTGGTCGCCGTCGGCCTTGTTGACGGCGATGACGTCGGCCAGCTCCAGCACGCCCTTCTTGATGCCCTGGAGCTGGTCGCCGGTGCGGGCCAGGGTCAGGAAGAGGAAGCAGTCGACCATGTTGGCGACGGTCACCTCGGACTGCCCGACGCCGACCGTCTCGACCAGCACGGTGTCGTAGCCCGCGGCTTCCATCAGCACGATCGTCTCGCGGGTGGCCCGCGCGACCCCGCCCAAGGTCCCCGACGTCGGCGACGGGCGGATGAACGCCCGTTCGTCGACCGCCAGGCGCGCCATCCGGGTCTTGTCGCCGAGGATCGACCCGCCGGTGCGGGTCGACGACGGGTCGACGGCCAGCACGGCCACCTTGTGCCCGGCGGCGGTCAGGTCGGTGCCGAGCTGGTCGATGAATGTCGACTTGCCGACACCGGGGACGCCGGTGATGCCGACGCGCCGGGCGCCGCCCGACGACGGCAGCAGCTCGACCAGCAGCTCCTGCGCCTGCGCCCGGTGGTCCTCCCGCTGCGACTCGACCAGCGTGATCGCCTTCGACAGCGTCCCGCGGTCCCCCGCCAGGACGCCCTTGGCGTAGGCGGTGACGTCGATCTTGCGCGGCAAGGGTCAGGACTCCTGCGCCGACAGCTGGCCGAGCAGGTCGATGGCCGCGTCCGCGAGCACCGTGCCGGGGCCGAAGATCGCCGCCGCCCCCGCTTCGCGCAGGGCCGGGTAGTCCTGCGGCGGGATGACGCCGCCGACGACGACCATGATGTCCTCGCGGCCCAGCTCGGCGAGCTCGTGGCGCAGCGCGGGCACCAGCGAGAGGTGCCCGGCGGCCAGCGACGAGACGCCGACGACGTGCACGTCCGCCTCGATCGCCTGGCGGGCGACCTCGGCCGGGGTGGAGAACAGCGGGCCGACGTCGACGTCGAAGCCGAGGTCGGCGAAGCCGGTGGCGATCACCTTCTGGCCGCGGTCGTGGCCGTCCTGGCCCATCTTCGCGACGAGGATGCGCGGGCGGCGGCCCTCCTCCTCGGCGAACTTCTCGACGAGCTCGCGGGCCTTCTCGACGTTCTGCGACTTACCCACCTCTTCGCGGTAGACGCCCGAGATCGTCCGGATCTGCCCGGCGTGGCGGCCCCAGATCTTCTCGAGCGCGTCGGAGATCTCGCCGACCGTGGCCTTCGCGCGGGCCGCGTCGATGGCCAGCGCGAGGAGGTTGCCGCCGTTCTGCGCGCCTTCGGTGAGCCGCCGCAGGGCGTCTTCCGTCGCCGCCGAGTCCCGTTCGGAGCGCAGCCGACGCAGCTTCTCCAGCTGCTGCGCGCGCACGCCCGCGTTGTCGACCTTGAGGACGTCGATCTCTTCGTCGTCGGTGACCTGGTACTTGTTGACGCCGATCACCGGCTGGCGGCCGGAGTCGATGCGCGCCTGGGTGCGCGCGGCGGCCTCTTCGATGCGCAGCTTGGGGATGCCCGCGTCGATCGCCTTGGCCATGCCGCCGGCCTGCTCGACCTCGGTGATGTGGCCCCACGCCTTGCGCGCGAGGTCGTAGGTCAGCTTCTCGACGAACGCGCTGCCGCCCCACGGGTCGATCACGCGCGTGGTGCCGGATTCCTGCTGCAGCAGCAGCTGCGTGTTGCGGGCGATCCGCGCGGAGAAGTCCGTCGGGAGGGCCAAGGCCTCGTCGAGGGCGTTCGTGTGCAGCGACTGCGTGTGCCCCTGGGTCGCGGCCATCGCCTCGACGCAAGTGCGCACGACGTTGTTGTAGACGTCCTGCGCGGTCAGCGACCAGCCCGACGTCTGGGAGTGCGTCCGCAGCGACAGCGACTTCTGCGACTTCGGGTCGAAGCCCTTGACCAGCTTCGCCCACAGGAGACGCGCCGCGCGCAGCTTCGCGACCTCCATGAAGAAGTTCATGCCGATCGCCCAGAAGAACGACAGCCGCGGCGCGAACTTGTCGACGCTCAGCCCGGCGTCGACGCCCGAGCGGATGTACTCGACGCCGTCGGCGAGCGTGTACGCCAGCTCCAGGTCGGCGGTCGCCCCGGCCTCCTGCATGTGGTAGCCGGAGATGGAGATCGAGTTGTACTTCGGCATGTGCTGCGAAGTGAAGGAGAAGATGTCGGAGATGATCCGCATCGACGGCTGCGGCGGGTAGATGTAGGTGTTGCGGACCATGAACTCCTTGAGGATGTCGTTCTGGATGGTCCCCGCGAGCTGTTCCGGCTTCACCCCCTGCTCCTCGGCCGCGACGACGTAGAGCGCGAGCACCGGCAGCACCGCGCCGTTCATCGTCATCGACACGGACATCTTGTCGAGCGGGATCCCGTCGAACAGCTGCCGCATGTCGTAGATGGAGTCGATCGCGACGCCCGCCATGCCGACGTCACCGGAGACGCGCGGGTGGTCGGAGTCGTAACCGCGGTGGGTGGCCAGGTCGAAGGCGACCGAAAGCCCTTTCTGGCCGGCCGCGAGGTTGCGCCGGTAGAAGGCGTTGGACTCCTCGGCGGTGGAGAACCCGGCGTACTGGCGGATGGTCCACGGCTGGTTGACGTACATCGTCGGGTACGGGCCGCGCAGGAACGGCGCGATGCCGGGGTACGTGCCGAGGAAGTCCACATCGGACAGGTCGGCGGCGGTGTAGACCGGCTTGACGCCGATGCCCTCCGGCGTCTCCCAGGCGAGGGCGTCCGGGCCCTTGCCGGTGGCGCTTTCGACGGCGCGCGCCCAGGCGTCGCGGTCGCCCGGCGACGGCGTGCCGAGGTCGAGACCGGCGAAGTTCGGGATGCTCATCGCGTGACTCCCAGCTCGGCGTGCAGGCCGTTGAGGACTTCGAGGGCGTCGCACCCGGCGAAGACGTTGCCGTCGACGCCGTCGTAGGAGCCCTTGCCCGCCAGTAAGACGTGTTCGGCGCCGAGCGACGCGGCGACGTCGGCCGCCTGTTCGGCGTAGGCGTCGTCGGTGCCGCAGAGGCAGGCGATCTTCGCGCCGGACGCGCGGAACGCGCCCGGCAGGTCGCCGGTCGCGCCCGGGTTGACGGCTTCGATCCCGCCCGCCTGGAACAGGTTGGCGGCGAACCCGGCCCGCGCGGTGTGCGCGGCGACCGGGCCGAGCGTCGCGAGGAAGACCTTCGGCCGCTCGCCGTGTTCGGCCAGGTAGGCGTCGGAGGCGTCGCGCAGGGCTTCGAAGCCTTCGGCGTACCGGTGCCGCGGCAACCCGCCTTCCACAGTGGACTCCAGCGGCGCCCGGACGACCGGCTTCTCGGTCAGGTTCGGGAATTCGCTGACGCCGGTGAGCGGGTCGCGGCGGATGGCGATCCGCTTGGACCGCTTCTCCCACGTCTCGGCCAGCCGCCCGGCCAGCGCGCCGGACGCCAGCTCGGCGGCGATGCCGCCCGCGCCTTCGATGGCGGTGAACTCGGCCCAGGCCGCGTGCGCGAGGTCGTCGGTGAGCTTCTCGACGTACCAGGAGCCGCCCGCCGGGTCGACGACCCCGGCCAGCTTGGACTCCTCCAGCAGCACGGCGTGCGTGTTGCGGGCGATCCGCGCGGAGAACGCGTCGGGCTTGCCGATCGCGGCGTCGAACGGCAGCACGGTGACCGCGTCCGCGCCGCCGACTCCGGCACCGAAGCAGGCAACGGTGGTGCGCAGCATGTTCACCCACGGGTCGCGCTGGGTCAGCATCGCCGGCGACGTCACGGCGTGCTGGCGCATGGGCGAGGAGAACCCGCACACCTCGGCCACGCGCGCCCACAGGCGGCGCGCCGCGCGGAGCTTCGCGATGGTGGAGAACTGGTCGGCGGTCGCGGCGATCCGGAACTCCAGCTGCCCGGCCGCGGTTTCCGCGTCGAGCCCGGCGTCGGTCAGGGCCCGCAGGTACGCGACCCCGGCGGCCACGACGGCGCCCAGCTCCTGCGCGTCGGACCCGCCGGCTTCGTGGAACGGCAGGCCGTCGGCGACGATCGTGCGCACCTTCGGGTACTTCCCGGCGACACGCGCGGCGAGCGCGGCGGCCGGTCCGAGGTCGGCGGCCGCCCCGGACCGGGCCGCCAGCCCGAGCGGGTCGGCACCCAGCACCGCGGCGGCTTCGCTCGCCGGGATCTCACGCTCGTCGAACAGCTCGAACAGCGCGTCGGCGGCGGCTTCGTACTCCGCGCCCGCGTCCAGGACCACCTGCGCGAGGTCGAGGTAGACCTCGTTCAGCGCGTCGGCCAACGCCGCGGGCGGCACCGAAAGCCAGATCGACGTCACGCCGCCTTCGAGGTCGGCGAGGATCGCCTTGTTGACCGCGCGGGCGTCGTCCCCGGTGAACCGGGCGCGCACGTCCCAGCCGGTGCTGACCTGCCCGTCCGGGCGGGCGCCGCGCACGTACGGCGGCAGGCCGGGGAACCCGCTGTCGCCCGGCGCGTCTTCGGCCGTGTACAGCGGCTGGATCTCGATCCCGTCGTAGGTCCGCGTGACGAGCTTGCTCTCCGGGGCGCCCGTGAAGTCCTCGGGCAGCTTGCCGCTCTTGCGCAGCACACCCGCGACGAGCTCCCGCCACTGCTCGCGCGTCGCCTGCGGAAACTCGGCCGCGAGGTCGAGCTCGGAGATCGGCACTGACTCCGGACCGGCCACTTCAGTCATACCCAGTGATGGTAGAGGCACGGGCCGAGGCCGACTTGTGACTCTAGTCGCGCTAGGGGGCGGGCCGGGCAGGTTAGGGGCCAGTGCCCGGGTACGCCACAATTGGGGCGTGCCCCCTTCCAGCGAAGAGACACGAGTGGTCGCCGGCCGCTACCGGCTGCGGTCGGTGCTGGGCTCCGGGTCGATGGGCACGGTGTGGTCGGCCTACGACGAGTTCCTCCACCGGCAGGTCGCCGTCAAGGAGATGAAGGTGCCGCCGGGCATCCCGGCGTCGCAGGCGGACGAGCTGCGGGAGCGGACGCTGCGCGAGGCCCGCGCGATCGCCGTCCTCTCTCACCCGAACGTGATCATCCTGCACGACGTCGCCCGCGAGGACGACCAGCCGTTCGTGGTGATGGAGCTGCTGCCCTCGCGCAGCCTCGCGCACATCCTGCGCGACCACGGGCCGCTGACCGTCGAGCAGGCCGCCGCGGTCGGCATCGCCGTGGCGTCGGCGTTGGAGGCCGCGCACGCCGCCGGCATCACCCACCGCGACGTCAAGCCGGGCAACGTCCTCGTCGCCAGCGACGGCCGGATCAAGCTGACCGACTTCGGCATCGCCCGCAACGTCTCCGAGGCGACCATGACCCGCACCGGGATCATGCTCGGCTCGCCCGCCTACATCGCGCCGGAGGTCGCGTCCGGCGGCGCCGTCATCCCGGCCGCCGACCTGTGGGGCCTCGGCGCGACGCTGTTCGCCGCCGTCGAGGGCCACCCGCCCTACGACGCCGACGGCGACCCGCTGGAGACCGTCGGCAAGGTCGTCAACGGGAAGGTGCCCAAGCCCAAGTCCGGGCCGCTCGCCGACGTCATCACCGCGCTGATGAAGAAGGAGCCCGGCGACCGGATCACCCTGCGCGAGGTGCGGCACCGGCTCTACCCGCTGCAGACGAAGACGCCGCTCGACCTGTTCGGGCCCGAGCTGTTCCGCACGCCGGACGGCAAGAAGACGTCGGCGCAGCCGGACGCGACCGACACGCAGGTCATCAAGACCGTCCTGCCGGACAAGCCGGAGAAGAAGGCCGGGGAGTCGAGCAGCGAGCTCGCCACCGACCCGGGCCCGCTGCCGTTCCTGCGCCCGCCCACCCCGGCTCCGGCGCCCGCACCCGCGCCGGAGGCGGCGACGGTGTTCGCCCCGCCGCCGCGGCTCTCGCGGCGCGGCACGGCGGCCACCGCCGCGCTCGTCGCCATCGCGATCCTGCTCTTCCTGCTCGCCGCGGGCGGCGGGTTCGCGCTGGCCAGGACCGTCGGCGGGCAGCCGTTGCTGCCGCCGGCCGCCGAGCCGCGGACCACCCCGAACGGCCCCACCGACGTGCCGGCGCCGTCGCTGGTCCAGCAGTCGGGCGACGCGGGCTACGCGACCGGCACCGGCGGGCAGTTCGGCCTCGCCGTGCCGGAGGGCTGGCAGAAGTTCGTCGCCCCGCACAGCACGCGGCTCGGGGTGAGCACGGTCGTCCAGTACGTCTCGCCGGACGGCCGCCGGTCGCTGCGGCTCGAGCGGCTGGCCGGCTACTTCAAGCAGTTCACGGGCGAGGGCGAGTACATCACCTGGCTCAAGCAGACCTACCCCTCCGACGCCTTCCAGCTCTTCGGACCGGAACCGGCGGAGGACGGCAAGGGCACGAAGCTGACCTACCGCACGACCGAGCACGGCACGCTGCCCGACGGCGGCGACAAGGCCGTCACCCGGGTGACGTTCGTGTACCTGCTCAAGTCGGGGGCCAGCCTGTGGGTCCTGTCGGTCACCGCGCCGGTCGAGCAGGAGGACGCGACCCGCCAGGACGTCTTCGACCGCATCGCGACCACCCTGAGCGTCAGCGACTAGGCGCCCGGCCGAGCACCTCGCGGGACACGAACTCCTGGGCGAGGTGGCGCAGGCCGGTGAAGATCCGGTCGCCGAGCACGGTCGCGACCAGCCCGGCCTCGATGATCTTGTCGAACGACGTCAGCCCGGTCACCACCTCGACGTCCAGCTCGGCGACGCGCATCGCGAGCGCGAAGTACTCGTCGAGGCGGTCGGCGAGCTCCTCGTGGCCCAGCTCCTTCGCCGTCGCCAAGGCGGCGATCAGGTTGCCGGTCGTCTTGTTCTCCGCCGGGTGCCACTTCCAGCCGTGGCGGCCGGCGAAGTCCCGCAGCAGAGCCGTCGCCCACTCGGCGGCCTCGTCGGACACCTTGGGCGGCGTCCCGGCCAGCTCCTGCTGGACGACACCCATCGTCTCGTGCGGGGTCTCGTCGCCGTCGATCGCGCCGAGCACGGCGCCGACCGAGGCCAGCGGCAGCCCGCCCACCTCGGTGAGCGCCTTGATCAGCCGCAGCCGCTGGACGTGCGCCGCGGAGTACCGGGCCTGGTTGGGGCTGGTGCGCTCCCCCGGCGGGAGCAAACCTTCGCGCAGGTAGTACTTGACGGTCGCGACCGGCACCCCGGACTCGGCGCTCAGTTCGGCCATCCGCATGCGCATCCGCTCCGATCCCAGGGTCGGACTCGGGGTCAACCCTGAAGACTTCTCAGTATGGATAGCTTAGCTTCCCATAACGGAGAGTTTGACTATCCATTCTGGGAGGAACCATGACCATCCTCGCCGACGTCCGGAGCAGAACGCACGGGTGGCACCGGCCATCCGCGATCGCGGCCGCCGTGCTGGGCGCCGTCGCCGTGCTGTGCGTCGCCGCGATGCTGCTCGACCAGCGCACCCTGGCCGGGGCGCCGATCTGGGCCAAGCCGTTCAAGTTCGCCGTGTCCGGCGCGCTCTACTTCGCGACCTGGAGCTGGCTCGTCTCGCTGCTGCCGCGGTTCCGGCGCACGGCGGGGTGGCTGACGAACCTCCTGGTCGCGATCTTCGCCGCCGAATACGTCCTGCTCGTGTTCCAGGCCGCGCGCGGCCGGGCGAGCCATTTCAACATCGCGACGCCACAGGACGCGCTGATCTACAACGTCATGGGCAAGATGATCATGGGGCTGTGGGTCGCGACGCTGGTGCTGACGGTCCTGGTGATGTTCACGAAGCTCGAAGACCGCGCGAGCTTCTGGGCCGTTCGCGCCGGAGCGGTGCTCTCGCTCGTGGGCATCTCGCTGGGCATCCTGATGACGAACCCGACCGCGCAGCAGCTCGCGCAGTGGAAGACCGGCGGCACGCCGGACATGGTCGGCGCGCACACCGTCGGGATCCCCGACGGCGGACCCGGCCTGCCGGTCCTCGGCTGGAGCACGGTGGCGGGCGACCTGCGGATCCCGCACTTCGTCGGGATGCACGCCCTGCAGGCGCTGCCGCTGCTGGCCATCGGGCTGGCGGCGCTGGCCTCGCGCTTCCCGCGGCTGCGCGACGACGTCGTCCGCGCGCGGCTCGTCCTCGTCGGTGCGCTCGGGTACGCGGGGCTGACCGCGCTGGTCACGTGGCAGGCGCTGCGGGCGCAGTCGATCGTGCACCCGGACGCGGCGACGCTCGGCGTGCTCGCGCTGCTGGCCGCGGTCGTCGGGCTGGGCTCGTGGGGCGCGGTGCGGGCCCGATGACCCTCTTCGACGTGGCGTTCCCGCTGGCCGTGCCGTTCTGGGCGGCGATGATCCTCGCGCCGAAGTGGCGGTGGACACCGCGGATCATGGCGTCGCCGTGGGTGCCGCTGCTGCCGCTGGCCTGCTACTTCGCGCTCGTGCTGCCGCACTTCGGCGAGTGGGGCCGGGCGATGCTCCGGCCCGATCTCGGTGTCTTGCAAGGGATCCTGGCGACGCCGTGGGGTGCCGGGCTCGTCTGGGCGCACCTCATCGCGTTCGACCTGTTCATCGCGCGGTGGATGTACTTCGAGGCACGCTCGCGGGACATCTCGCCGTGGATCGTGAGCCCGATCCTGGTGCTGACGATCTTCCTGTCACCGTTCGGGCTGGTGGTGTTCCTGGTGGTCCGGAGCGTCCGGATACGCTCGGCGGCATGAGTGAACACGAGGCCGCGGCCGCCATCGCCAAGCGCACCGGCGTGGACGCGCACGACATCGCGGTGGTCCTGGGATCGGGCTGGCGCCCGGCGGCGGACGTCATCGGGGAGTGCGAGACGGAGATCCCGTTCGCCGAGCTCCCCGGCTTCACCACGCCCGGCGCGGTGGGCCACGGCGGCACCATCCGCTCGCTGAAGATCGGCGACAAGAACGTCCTGGTCATGCTGGGGCGCACGCACTTCTACGAGGGCAAGGGCGTCGACCAGGTGGTGCACAACGTGCGCACCGCGGCGGCGGCGGGCGTCCGGACGGTGCTGCTGACGAACGCGGCGGGCGGGCTGCGCGAAGGGTTCCACGTCGGGCAGCCGGTGCTGATCGCCGACCACCTGAACCTGACCGCGCGCTCGCCGATCGTCGGCGCGAACTTCGTCGACCTGACGGACCTGTACTCGAAGCGGCTGCGGGACATCGCCCGCGAGATCGACCCGTCGCTCGAGGAAGGCGTCTACGCGGGCCTGGTGGGGCCGCACTTCGAGACCCCGGCCGAGATCCGGATGCTGCGCACGCTGGGCGCGGACCTGGTCGGCATGTCGACGGTCCTGGAGGCGATCGCGGCCCGCGCGGCCGGCGTCGAGGTGTTCGGCCTGTCCCTGGTGACGAACCTGGCGGCGGGCATGACGGGCGAACCGCTCAACCACGAAGAAGTCCTGGAAGCGGGCCGCGCGGCGGCGACCAAGATGGGCTCCCTGCTGCGCGACCTGGTCACCCGCGCCTGACCCGAGCGCCCCAATGTGGCCTTCGGTGCGTCAGACGCAACGAAGGCCGCCTTGGGTGCGTCAGACGCAACCAAGGCCACATTGGGGCGCTTCAGGCCAGGGTCGGGAGCTGGGCCGCCACCTCGGCTGGGGACGGCATTGCCGCCACCTCCGCCGCCAAAGCGCGGGCCGCGTCGCGGACTGCAGTGTCCGTCAGCAGGTGACGGGCCTGGGTGGCGACGGCCTCGGCCGTCACCTCCGTGCCGAGCAGGCGGTCGCCCACTCCGGCCGCGCGGACCGCGTCCGCGTTGCTGAACTGGTCCGCGCCCTGCGGCAGCAGCAGCTGCGGGAGACCCGCGCCGAACGCGCCGAGCGTCGTGCCGCTGCCGCCGTGGTGGACCACCAGGTCCACGTGCGGGAGCAGCGCCGCCTGCGGGACCCACGCCTCGAGCCGGACGTTCGGCGGCACCTCGCCGAGCGTGGCCGGGTCGACCGTCGGGCCGGTGGCGACCAGGACGTCGACGTCCAAACCGGACAGTCCGGTGATCGCCGCGCCGAAGACGCCCGCGTGGCCCATCGCCGTGCCGAGGGTCAGGTAGACCAGCGGCCGCGACCGGTCCAGCACGCCCGGCGGCAGCTCGCCCGGCTCGCTCCAGCCGACCGGCCGCAGCGGCACCCGGCGCGGCGTGCGCGCCAGGAAGTCCGGGTCCTGCACCGACTCCGGGCAGATGTCGAGGTACGAGCCCGCGTCCAGGTCCTCGTCCACCGAGATGCCGAGCGACGCGCCGTGCTCGCGGATCGCCTCCCGGATCCGCGTCACCATCGGGTCGCCGGTCGAGACGCGGCCGAAGCCGTGGGACACCGCCGGGAGCCCGGCCTGCAGCGCGGCGAACACCCCGCCCCAGTTGCCGGACTCGCTCACGACGAGGTCGGGTCGGAAGCGCGCGAACACCGGCGGCAGGTCGGCGCCGAACCGCTCGGGCATGACCTCGCCGAACACCTTCGCCACGATCGGCGTCAGCACCTCCGGCGGGACCTCGCCCGGCGGGCGGCGCGGGCCGGGCGGGCCGGACTCGGCGAACGCCCGGCCGAACGCGTCGCGGATGCCGAGCCCGGCGGCCGCCGTCTCGAGCCCGGCTTTCCGCAGCTGCGGCAGGAAGTCCTCGGAAGTGGCGAAGACGACGTCGTGGCCGGCGTCGCGCGCGGCGACCGCCAGCGGGACTAGTGGGAACGCGTGACCGAAGGACCCCAGTGAGGTGAAGAGCAAGCGCACCCACCCGACCCTAGCCCGTAGGCTGGCGCGGTGACCTTGACCTCCACCCTGCGCGACGCCGCCTTCCGCTGGATCGCCGACGACCCCGACGACGGCACGCGCGCCGAGCTGCAGAACGTCCTCGCGAAGGCGATGGGCGGTGACGCGAGTGCCGCCGAGGAGCTGGCCGACCGGATGGCCGGGCCGCTCGAGTTCGGCACGGCGGGGCTGCGCGGACCGGTGCGCGCCGGGCCGAACGGGATGAACGTCGCCGTCGTCACCCGCACCACCGCCGGGGTCGCGGAGTGGCTGAAGGCCCACGGGCACGCGGGTGCGCTGGTCGTCGTCGGCCGCGACGCGCGGCATGGCTCCGAGGCCTTCGCGACCGCGGCCGCCGAGGTGCTCACCGCGGCCGGGTTCGACGTCAAGGTGTTCGGCCGGCCGCTGCCGACGCCGGT
Organism: Amycolatopsis nalaikhensis; assembly: GCF_030264295.1. GTDB lineage: Bacteria > Actinomycetota > Actinomycetes > Mycobacteriales > Pseudonocardiaceae > Amycolatopsis > Amycolatopsis nalaikhensis. The sequence continues at coordinate 1,687,688 of NZ_CP127173.1, forward strand.
GCTCGCGTTCGCCGTCGGCAGGCTCGGCGCGGTGGCCGGGATCCAGATCACCGCGTCGCACAACCCGCCGGCGGACAACGGGTACAAGCTCTACGACGCGACCGGCGGGCAGATCGTGCCGCCGTCCGACGGCGAGATCGAACGCGCCATCCAGGCCGCGCCGCCCGCGGTCGGCGTGCCGCGTGCGGCCGGCGCCGAGGTCGTCGACCTGCTCCCCCGCTACCTCGACGAGGTCGCGACGCTGCCGCTGGGCCACGACCGCACGGTCCGCGTGGCCGCGACGGCGTTGCACGGCGTCGGCGCCGACACGCTGCGCGCGGCGTTCGAGCGGGCCGGGTTCCCCGACCTGCACCTGGTCGGCGCGCAGGCCACGCCGGACCCGGATTTCCCGACGGTGTCGTTCCCCAACCCGGAGGAGCCGGGCGCGACGGACCTGCTGCTGGCGCTCGCGTCCGAAGTGGACGCCGATCTGGCGATCGCCCTCGACCCGGACGCCGACCGGTGCGCGCTGGGCGTCCGCGAGCGGGACGGCTCGTGGCGCATGCTCCGCGGCGACGAGACGGGCGTGCTGCTCGGCTCCTACGTTCTGTCCACAGTGGACCGGACGCTGGTGCCGGACCCGCTGGTGGCCACGACGATCGTGTCGTCGTCGATGCTGGGCGAGATCGCGAAGGCCGAGGGCGCCCGCTACGCGGAGACGCTCACCGGGTTCAAGTGGCTGGTGCGCGCGGGCGAAGGGCTCGTGTTCGCCTACGAAGAGGCGCTCGGCCTGTGCGTGAACCCCGGTTTCGTGCGGGACAAGGACGGTATCGCCGCCGCGACGCTCGCCGCGGGCCTCGCCGCCCAGCTGAAGGCGGCGGGCCGCACCCCGCTTGATGTGCTCGACGAGCTGGCCCAGCGGCACGGCGTCCACCTGACCGACCAGGTTTCCCTGCGGGTCACCGACCTCGCGGTCCGCGGCCGGTTGATGACGAAGGTGCGTGAGACGCCGCCGTCGAGCCTCGGCGGGGTCGCGGTGACGCTGGAGGACCTGCTCCCGGACGCCGACGTCCTGCGCCTGACCGGCGACGGCGTGCGGGTGGTGGTCCGGCCGTCCGGCACGGAACCGAAGCTGAAGGCGTACCTGCAGGTGGTGGCGCCGGTCACGGACTCGCTGGCGGACGCGCGCGCGGCCGCGCAAGAACGGCTGGCGGCGCTGCGGTCCGCCGTCGAGGAGCTGCTCGCCTGATGCCGAAGCTGCTGGTCGTGCACCACACGCCGTCGCCGTCGACGCAGGCGTTGTTCGAGGCCGTGCTGGCGGGCGCGACGCACCCGGACATCGAAGGGGTGGAGGTGGTCCGCCGCGCGGCGCTGGCGGCCACCGTCCCCGACGTGCTCGAGGCGGACGGCTATCTGGTGGGCACGCCGGCGAACCTGGGCAGCATGAGCGGCGCGGTGAAGCACTTCTTCGACACCGTCTACTACCCGTGCCTGGACGCGACGCGGGGGCGGCCGTTCGGCTACTGGATCCACGGCAACAGCGACACGTCCGGGACCGAGCGCCAGCTGCTGGCCATCACCACGGGCCTGGGGTGGACGAAGGCGGCGGACCCGGTGATCACGACGGGCGAGCCGGACAAGCAGACCCTCGAAGCGTGCACCGAACTGGGCGGCACGCTGGCCGCGACGCTCATGGCTTGAGAAATAAAGGGGCCTGTCACCGGAAGCCCTGGGGGTCGACCTCCGGCAACAGGCCGTGGCCAAGGGTTCGCCTCGAGGGCGATCAACCTTGGCCTACGAAGCGTACTACAGACAGCCGATCATGACGAGTCGAAGGCGCGACGGCCTCTCGCCTCGGCGGGTCCGTACACCCCCAGGGTACGGATCGCCCAGGCGAGAGGCGTGCCAACTGTAAACCACTGCATACGTCAGCTGTCAACATGTGCGTACAGTGGTTTCCCGGCTAGAATTTTCACGGTGGAAACCTAGGGGGCGGGTATGACACGGGAACGCACCTTCGCCGAACGCCTGAGCGCCCTGATCGAGGCGGCTCGGGTGGACGGCCGCGCGCCGCACAGCTACCGCGAGATCTCGGCCGCCGTGGAGCGGGCGGGCGGGCCGGCGATGTCGCCCGCCTACCTGCAGCAGCTGGCCACCGGCAAGCGGGTCAACCCCAAGATCCACTACGTCGAGGCGCTGGCCAGGCTGTTCGGCGTGCCGGTGACGTACTTCTTCGACGAAGAGGTGGCCGCGCCGCCGGCGGGCGAAGCCCAGCTGATGGCCATGCGGGCGCAGGAGCTCTCGCCGCAGGGCCGCCGCCAGGTGATGGACCTGCTGGAGCTGGTCGAACGCTACGAGCGGGCCGAGCGCGAAGGCCGGAACCCGGAGGACGCCGCGCGATGAAGGAACGCGAGCTGCGCCGCCGGTGCCGGAAGCTGCTCAAGCAGCTCGACATCGGCCCGCCGCTGGACGTCGAGGTGCTCTGCGCGCGGCTGGGCGAGCAGCGGGGCAAGCCGATCCGGCTGATGGCCTACCCGCTGGAGGTGCCGGGGCCGTTCGGCTGCTGGATCGCGACGTCGTCCGCGGACTACATCTTCTACCAGGCCGAAACGACGAAATCGCACCAAGACCACATCATCCTGCACGAGCTCGGGCACATGCTCGCCGACCACCACCCGCACGGCGACGCCGAGCCCGCCGACTTCCTGCGCGGCCCCGCTCCCGATCTTGACCCGGATGCCGTACACCGCGCGCTGCGCCGCTCGTCCTACGATGACGCGCACGAGTGGGAAGCCGAAACGGTCGCGACGATCATCCTCGAATGGGCGTCGGTCCTGAACTACACGATCCCCCGGCGCGCCGCGGACCGGGACCTTCGCCGGATCCAGGGTGCGCTCGGCGATCACCAAGGGTGGTTGTGAGCACACTTTTCAGCCCCGTGAACCTGTTCGCGATGGTGCTGTTCGCCGCGGCTTTGACGTGGCGGATCTACCAGGTTCAGCGCGCGCCGACGGTGCCGAACTGGGCCGTCACCGCGTGCGTGGCCGGGTTCGCCGCCGCGTTCCTGCTCCAGCAGCCCGCCATCTCCGACGAGGTCGACGCGGTCATCGGCCGCGGAGCCGCGCGGGTGGCGAACAACGCGCTGCTCGCGTGCGGCATCTGCGCGCTCGTCATCTTCTTCCTCGGCTCGGCCTTGGGCCCGCGCCGCTACCACCGGGTGGTGGCCGAGCTGGTGCCGCTGGCGGCGGCGATCGCGCTGATGATCGTCGCGATGGTCCTGACGCCGTCCGAGCTGCGCGGACTGCCGCTGGGACCGTCGACGATCCACGACTCCGGGATCGCGATCTTCTACCTCGGCGCCGGGCTCTACCTGATCTACGGCCTCATCGCCTGCACCGCCTGGATCGTGCGGTACCTGCGGGTGGCCGACCGGAACCTGCGCATCGGCCTCAAGCTGAGCGCGTTCGGCATGGCCAGCGCCGCGATCGGCAGCATCTTCCGCGCGCTGTACATCGTGGTGGCGTGGGCGTTCGGCCCGGTGGTGAAGATCCTGCTGCTGCTCGGCGTGCCGTTCGTGATCGTCGGCGCGGTGCTGTTCCTCGCCGGGGTCACCTACCCCGGCGTGCGGGCGCGGCTTTCGGCGTTGCGGCGCCGCCGCCAGCACCGGCGCGAGCACCGCGCGCTGGCTCCACTGTGGACGGCCTTGGTCCGCGCGTTCCCCAGCATCGTCCTGCGGACGCCGCCGCGCCGCCGCGCCGAACGGCTTTCGCCGCGCAGCATCCACCGCGTCTACTACCGGCGCGTGATCGAGATCCGCGACGGGCTCGTGCAGCTGTCGCCCTACCTGGACGAGGGTTTCGGCGAGCTCGTCGCCACCGATCCCGGTGCCGCGGCGGCCGAGCTGCGGACGGCGCTGGAGCGGCACGCGGCGGGCGAGGAGAGCGACGGCCAGGCCAAGCAGGTCCTGCCCGCGCCCGCCGACGACATCGAATCCGACGTGCGGCCGCTGCTGGCGTTGTCGGCCGCGATGGCGAACGGGGCGTGACGTGGACGTCGTGATCACCGCGAGGCGGGTCTTGATCCGCCCGTCAACACCGGTCGACGACGGCGCGGTGCTGGTGCGCGACGGCCTGATCGTCGCGGCCGGACCACGTGCCGACGTTCTCGCGCAGGCCGCGCCGGACGCCACCCGCCACGACTTCCCCACCGGCACCGCGCTCGCCGGGCTCTTCAACGTCCACGTCCACCTGGCGTTCGACGCCTCCCGCGAGATGCTCGCGCACTTCTCCGAGAGCGACGACCTCCTGGACGGCGCCCGCGAGCGGCTGACGTCGATGCTGCGCAGCGGCGTCACGACCGTGCGGGACCTCGGCGACCGCGGGCACCTCGGCGCGGCCGTCCGGCGGTCGTTCGCGGACGACGTCGCGCCGCGGCTGCTCGTCTCGGGCCCGCCGATCACCGTGCCGGGCGGGCACTGCCATTTCTTCGGCGGCGAAGCGGCGTCCGACGACGAGCTCCGCGCCCGGATCGACGCGAACGCCGAGGCGGGCGCGGACGTGATCAAGGTGATGGCCAGCGGCGGCCAGATCACCGAGGGCGGCGCCGACATGTGGGAGTCGCAGTTCGACGCCCGCCAGCTCGGGCTGATCGTCGCGCACGCGGCTTCGCACGGGTTGCCGGTCGCGGCGCACGCCCACGGCGCGGACGCGATCGAAGCCGCCGTCGAGGCCGGGGTGTCGACGGTCGAGCACTGCAGCTTCCTCACCGGGCCACGTTCGTTCGACCGGCGCGAGCCGGTGGCGAAGAAGATGGCCACCGAGGGGATCTCGGCGTGCTCGACGAGCAGCCGCAACTGGCGGGTGATCGTCGAGAAGCTCGGCGACGACGTCGCCCAGGCGATGTACGGGCGGCTCCCCTGGCTCGAGGAGCACGGCGTCCGGCTGCTGTCCGGGACCGACGCGGGGCTGCCCGGCTCGGTGTTCGACGACCCGGTCGGCGCGCTGGAGCTCTACGAATGGCTCGGCTTCCCGCGCCGCCGGATCCTGGAGATCGCGACGTGCGATTCGGCGGCGGGCCTCGGGCTGGCCGACGTCACGGGCCTCCTCGAACCCGGGCTGGCGGCAGACGTCCTGGTCGTCGAGGGCGACCCGCTCACGTCGCTCGCCGCGCTGCGCAACCCTCTCCTGGTGCTGGCCCAGGGCCACTCCGCCTAGTTCCCCGATCGGGGAATGCCTGGTTTGGTGACAGCGTTTTAAAACAGTGTTACCGTAGCTGTCACCACCCCGAGAAGGAGTCCCCCGATGCACGGACCGATCCAGCTGTTCACCGTGATCGCCCTGGTCTCGCTGCCGACCGTGATGTACGGCGGCTACGCGCTGATGGGCGTCCTGCGCGACCGGAAGCTCACCGAGCACCAGCGCGCGATGTTCCGCGCCGGGCACGCCCACGCCGGTGTCCTGCTGATCCTCGCCCTGGTCGCGCTGCAGATCCTGGACCGGACGACGCTGCCGGAGACGACGGTGTGGATCACCTGCTTCCTGCTGCTGTTCGGGATCCTCGCCCAGTCCGGCGGGTTCTTCGTCCACCTGATCCCGGGCAAGGGGGCGCTCGGCGGCCGTGTCACGTCGGCGGGCGCGGTGCTCCTGGCCGCCGCGACGCTGCTCACGGCGTACGGGGTGGCCTTCCCCTGAAAACCCGGATGCGGCCGGTCGTTAAGCTGGGTGACGTGCCTGAATACCTGCCGACCGCGCCCTACAAGGGGACCCGGGACTTCCTGCCCGCCGAAATGTCCGTGCGTACCCAGGTGTTCGGTCATCTCTACGACGTCCTCGAGCGCCGCGGCTTCCTCCGCTACGACGGCCCGATCCTCGAGTCGGCCGAGATCTACGAGCGCAAGTCCGGCCAGGAGATCGCGGACAAGCAGCTGTACACCCTCACGGACAAGGGCGGGCGGCGGCTCGCGCTGCGGCCGGAGATGACGCCGTCGGTGGCGCGGATGATCGCCGGGAGCGCGAAGTCGCTGTCGTTCCCGGTGCGCTGGTACAGCCACCCGAACTGCCACCGGTACGAGGCCCCGCAGCGCGGCCGCGTCCGCGAGCACTGGCAGATCAACGCGGACATCTTCGGCTCGGACAGCGCGAACTGCGAGATCGAGATCTTCGAGCTGGTGCACGACATGATGGCCGCGCTCGGCGCGACGCCGGACATGTTCGTGCTGCGCGTCAACGACCGGAACCTGCTGACGTCGGCGCTCACCGACGTCGCCGGGGTCTCGGAGGACCACCTCGCCCAGGTGTTCGCGCTGGTCGACCGCTGGGAGAAGTACCCGCGCGAGAAGCTGGCCGAGAACGCGGGCGAGATCGGGCTGTCGGACAAGCAGTTCGAGAAGCTGGCCGAGACGCTCGACGCGGGCGAGGCCCTGCTCGACGAGCTGCCCGCCGAAGTGCGCGAGCAGTCCAACCTGGTCCGGGTCCTGAACAGCAGCGCGGGTTCGCTGGTCAAGTACGAGCCGATGATCGTGCGCGGGCTGGCGTACTACACGTCGACCGTGTTCGAGGTGTTCGACACCTCGCCGGAGAACCGCCGGGCGCTGTTCGGCGGCGGCCGCTACAGCGACCTCGCGTCGATGTTCACGCCGCAGCAGATCCCGGGCATCGGCTTCGGCATGGGCGACGTGACGCTGATCGACTTCCTCGACACGCATGGCCTCACGCCGGCCCCGCGCAGCGAGGTCGACGTGATGGTGATCCCGGTGACCGAGGACCTGTTCGACGCGGCCCGGTCGGTGGCGACGTCGCTGCGGGCCGCAGGGCTTCGGACGTCGACGCCGATCGAGCACCGCAAGCTGGGCAAGGAGCTGGGCCGCGCGGACAAGGCGGGCGCGGTCGCGGTGGTGATCGTCGGCCAGGAGGACTGGGCGGCGGGGAACGTGACCGTGCGCAGCCTCGCGACGCGCGAGCAGAACCCGGTCGCGATCGCGGACGCGCCGGCCGCGGTCCAGGCGCTGCTGGCGTAAATCGGTTCGACACCCCTGCCACGCTGGAGGGGTGTTCGAAACCGAGCAGCCCGATCTCGACGCCCTCGCCGCGGGTGACCCGCGGCGGTGGGCGGAGTTCGACGTGGCCGTGCGGCGGGCGTGGTGGGTCTCGTGGGACATGCGGCTGGGCCGCCGTCCGTCGCGCGACGTGCTGGCGGTCGCCGCCTGCCACGCCAATGGGCACCTTCGGGAGGCGGCGGTCCTGGAGCTGGCGGTCCGCGACGACCCCGAAGTGGTGCCGCTGCTGCTGGTCCGGTGCGTCGACTGGGTCCGGCCGATCCGCGACCTCGCCCGCCCGCTGGTCCTGTCCAAACTGGACAAGCCAACGCTGCGGGCGATGCTGCCGCTCATCGGCGTCCTGCGGCGGCGCCAGGTCGACGACTGGATGACCGCGCTGTTCCGCGAGGCGCTGCCGCACGCCCTCGAAGCCGCGTTGGCGTTGGAAGACCGGGAAAGCCGCCGCTGGGCCCACCGGGAGGCGCTCGGGCTGCTGCCGCGCGAACGCCTGCTGGACATCGCCACGCGGGACCGCGACCTCGTGGTCCGGACCTTGTGCGGCACCGCGCTGCTCGACCGCGGCGAGTGCGTCGAGGAGCTGCTCGCGGCCGGGGCGCCGAAGGTCCGGATGCGGGCGCTGACCCTGGTCGACCGGGCCGGGGAGTGCCTGGCGGACCGGTCGGCGGCGGTCCGGTCGATGGCGCAGGCCCTGGTCCTCAAGGCAGGCGGCGATCCCGCGGCCCGCTACCGCGCGATGGCGGTGTCCCCGGCTTCGATCGCGGGGCTCGGCGAAACCGGGACCGCGGCCGACGCCGGACGGCTCGAACAGGCCCTCACCCACGAGCGGCCCCGGGTCCGCGCGACGGCGGTCCGCGGCCTGCGCCGGATCGCGCCGGAGTCGGCGGCCGTGCGGCCGCTGCTCACCGACCCGTCGCCCGCGGTGACCCGGCAGGTGGTGGCGTTCCTGCGCGGCAAGCCGGTCGACAGCACCGCATTGCGGGCGTTGCTGGCCGCCGATCAGCCGCTCCACACGCGCCGGGCGGCCGCGGCCCTGCTGCGCGACCGCGACGTCTGGACGCGCCTGCACACCGACCTCGCCCTGCTGCGGGACGACGACCTCGCCGACAGCGCCCACCGCGATCTCCACACGTGGCTGGCGCAGTCGGCCGGGATCTACTCCACACCGTCGCCGGAGCTGGCCGCGGAGATCGAGGCGCTGCTCGTGCGCGTGCCCGAGGGCTTGGCCCGCCGGATCCGGTTCACACTGGGTCGGCCCGCAGCAGCCGGAGGGTGAAGGTCGCGCCCGCGCCGGGACGGCCCGCGGCGGCGATCGTGCCGCCGTGGCCCGTCACCACTTCGCGGACCAGCGCCAGCCCCAAGCCGAACCGGCGTCCGTCCCCGTCGGAACCGCGGGCGAACCGCTCGAAGATCCGCTCCGCGTCCGCCGCCGGGAAGCCGACGCCCGTGTCGCGCACCCGCAGCTCCACGTGCCGCTCGTCCGGCAGGCCGAGCCACACCTCGATCGACCCGCCCGGCGGGGTGTGGCCCAACGCGTTGTCCAGCAACGCCGACAGCACGCGGCGCAACGCCGTCGGCACGCCCTGGACCACGTACGGCCGCCGCTCGCGGGTCACCGCCAGGCGGACCTGGCTCTGGTCCGCGCGGACGGCCTCGGCCGCCACCGCCTCCTCCGCGAGCGAGCCCAGCTCCACCGGTTCCAGCGACGGCCGGTCGCACGCTTGTGCCGACAGCAGCAAGTCTTCGACGACCTCGCCGAGCTCGCGCGTGCCGCGCACCAGCTGGTCGAGGTCGGCCGCGTCCCGGCTCGACGCGCGGCGGGCCAGCAGCTGCGCCCGCGTGTGCAGGCGGGTCAGCGGGGCGCGCAGCTCGTGGGACGCGTCCGCGACGAACGTCCGCTGCCGCCGCAGCGCGTCCGCCAGCGGGCGGATCGCGCGGCACGCCAGCACGCGCCCGCACACCAGCGCCGCCAGCAGCGCGAGCACCTCGGCGACGCCGAGCCCGAACAGCAGCGACGAGCGGTCCTGGATCTGGTAGACCTCCTCGAAGTACGCCTGCGAGACGACGCCGCCGCGGTTCTCCACGCGGATCGTGTACGTCATCCCGCCGATCGACCGCCGTTCCGTGTGGACGTCGCCGGGCGAAGGCACCGTCGCGGTCAGGGCAGGCAGCGGCATCCCGGCCGGCGGGGTGCCAGCCGGTGCGTGTCCCGCCGGGGTGAACAGCCAGACACAGCCGGGTGGCGTGGTGCCCGGGCCGAGCTGGATGGTCCGCGCCAGCGTCCGGTCGGCGTCGGCGTGCTGCCCGGACAGCAGCATCCCGTACGCGATCCCGCCCGCGACGGCCACCAGCAGCGACACCACGACGCCGATCTGCGCGGTGATCGCCCACCGCGCCCGCCGCAGGGCCCGCTCTTCGGCGTCGGGTCTCATACCGCACCGAGCTGGTAGCCGAGGCCGTGCACGGTCCGCACGACGTCCCGGCCGAGCTTGCGCCGCAGGTAGTACACGTAGGTGTCCACAATGGACTCACCGGTCGAGTCGGCGAACACGCTCGTGCGCAGCACCGCCCGCGGGTGGATCGCCTTCGGCCGCTGCGCCAGCGTCCGGAGCAGCTCGAACTCCCGCCCGGACAGCGTGATCCGCTCCCCGCGCGGCAGGACGACCTCGTGCCGCTGCAGGTCGAGGGCCGCCGCGCCGAGCGGGAGGCACTCCGCGCCGTCCAGGTCCCGGCGCGTCAGGGCCCGCAGCCGCGCGAGCAGCTCCTCCGCCTCGAACGGCTTGACGAGGTAGTCGTCCGCGCCGGCGTCGAGCCCGCCGACGCGGTCGGCCAGCTCGCCCAGCGCCGAGAGCACCAGCACCCGCGTGGTCACCGCGCGGGCCCGCAGCCGCCGCAGCAGCTCGAGCCCGTCCAGCACCGGCAGGCGCCGGTCGATGATCATCACGTCGTACCGCCCGGTGAGCCCGAGGTGCAGGCCCCGCTGGCCGTCGTGGGCCGCTTCGGTTTCGTAGCCTTCGTCCGCGAGCAGCTCGGCGAGCATGCCCGCCAGTTCGCGGTCGTCTTCGACCAGGAGCACCCTCGGTTTCGCCGCCCCATCGTGCACACGTCCATACTGGCAGTGATTTTCCGAAATTGAACCCTCAACTTTTCCCGGTGACCGGGACCGGATCGGCCATCAGGAGCACCTCGGTACTCCCCTTGCGGGCATCGCGGCGGTCGAGCCAGCCGAGCACCGGCGCGGTCATGATCGTGGTCACCAACGCGACCAGCACCAGCACCGTGAACAACGCCGACGAGACGATCCCGGCGGCGAGCCCGACGTTCAACGCGATCAGCTGCATCAGCCCGCGGGCGTTGACGAGCACGCCGACGCGGGTGGCGATCGCGGGCGGCTCCCCCGCCAGCCGGGCCGCGCCCCACGACGCGCCGAGCTTCCCGATGATCGCCACCACCACCGTGACGAGCGCGAAGGCGAGCAGCTTCGGGTCGGCGAGCAGCGCGAACCGGGTGTTCAGGCCGGAATAGGTGAAAAACAGCGGGACGAACACGATCCGCCCGATCGGCATGATCTTCGCGAGCACGGCGTCGGAAGCGGCGCCGCGCGGGAACGCGACCCCGACGGTGAACGCGCCGAACACCGCGTACAGCCCGATGGTGTCGGTGAACCAGGCCGCCGCGAACAGGATCAGCGCCGTGACGAGCACCCGCTGGTCGACGCTCACCCGGTCGCTGCCCATCATCCGGTTCAGCAGCCGCCGCCCGACGAGGAACACCAGCAGTGCGAACAGCAGGCCACCGCCGAGCGCGAGCGCGACCGGCCCGGCCGACCCCGCGTGCATGCCGAGCACGACGGCCAGCAGCAGCCACGCGAGGACGTCGTCGAGCGCACCGCAGGCCAGCGCCAGCGAACCGAATTTCGTCGAGGCGATCCCGCGTTCGGTGATGATCCGGACCATCATCGGGAACGCCGTGATCGCCACGGCCACCCCGACGAACGCCGCCGACACCACCGGGGAGACGCCCTCCTTGCCGATGCCGACCCACGACGTCCCGAGCACCGCGACCGCGATCCCCAGCGCCAGCGGCACCAGCGTCCCGGCCGAGGAGATCGCGGCGACCGACTTCCGCGAGTTCGCGATGCTGCGCAGGTTGAACTCGTACCCCGCGCCGAACATGTAGATGACGAGGCCGATCTGGCCACCGGTGTAGAGCAGCGAGCGGACCGCGTCCGGGAACAGCGCCGCCTGCACGTCCGGTAGCAGCAGCCCGAACAGCGACGGGCCGAGCAGGACGCCGGCGACCATCTCGCCGACCACCGGCGGCTGGCCGAGCTTCACGGCGACCGCGCAGACCAGCCGCACGACCAGGAGGATCACCACGACGGCGAGGAAGAAGACCGGTGCCGCTTCGGACGGGGTCATGCGTCGCCTCCGGCGAAGTAGTTCGAGCAAAGGGCTTGGCGGCGGGCGTCGAGCACCATGTACGTGCCGAACACCAGCTGGGCGAGGCTGCGCCAGACGTCTTCCCAGCGGTCGCGGACCGCCAGCCACGCCAGCGGCCAGCGCTTGCGACGCGCGCCGCGCGGGGTGAGCAGCGCCGGGCCGCGGTTGGGGATCGAGCGCGTGTGCCCGGCGGACGAGGCGAGGTCGAAGCGGCGCAGCACTTCGCGTGCCACGACCCGCATGGTCACCGGCGCGAGCCCGCGGGCCGGGCACGCGCGGTTCTGTGCCACCCCGAAGGGGATGAAAGCGTCCTTTGCGGACTGCGCGGCGTAACCCGGGTAGCTGAAGCACAACACGGTGCCCGCCGGGATCGTCAGGTGCTCCAGCTCGATGTCGCCGGTGGAGATCCGGTGCGCGATGCCGAACAGCGGGTACTCGCGCAGGCCGTCGTCGATGACGCGGTCGAGGAAGGCGTCGTCGTCCAGCTGTTCCCGCAGCTCCGGCCGCTGGGCGATGATCATCAGCAGGTGCGCCATCGCCTCGGACATCTGCACGACGGCCGTGTTGAAGAACGTGCCCTGCAGGTAGTACGCCTGTTCCTCGCGCGTCAGTGATTCCGGCAGCGGGTGCGGGACGTCGTCGAGGCGGCGCCGCAGGTACTTCGTCAGGCGCGCCCGGCGGCGCATGTTCCGCGGCCGCACGCACTTCAGGGCCGAGACGACGTCGTCGGCGTGGCCCACGATGAGGTCCCGCGCCTCGGGCGGGCACGGCTCGTCGAAGACCAGCTCGTAGTACAGCTCGGCCCAGATCGGCATCATCGCGTCGCGCAGCCGGACGAGCCCGGGCCGGACGTCGGCCAGCACGTGCGCGGCCACCCGCCGGGTCAGCTCCTCGGAGTCCTTTTTGGACTTGACCAGGATGTGGCGCGTGCACTTCGCGACTTCGTCGTAGCGCGGCCCGGCTTCGAGGTGCTCCTGGTGCACCTCGGGCCCGGGCGCGAGCCAGTACCAGAACAGGTCGGACAGCGCGGCGCCGCGGCTGCGGCCGTTCGCCGCCGGGTCGGCGTAGACGCGCTTGAAGTCCCGCGCCCCGACCTGCTCGCCCGGGATCGTCACCACTTCCTGGCCGTTGACCAGGGAGAAGATCTTCATCCGCAGGGCCACGACCCGGCCGGGCAGCCACGCGGGCGCCGAGGCCACCGCGGCCGCGGCCAGCACCTTGCCGATCATCGCCGGACCTGGTCCGGGGTGAGGTCGGCCGGGTGCCGCCCGCCGCACAGGGCGAGGGCCTGGTCGAAGTCCGCCCGCAGCAGCTCGAGGACTTCCGTGACGCCTTCGCGCCCGCCCGCGGCCAGCCCCCACACCACCGGGCGGCCGACGCCGACCGCGTCGGCGCCCAGCGCGAGGGCCTTGACGACGTCGGTGCCGCGGCGGATCCCGCCGTCCAGCAGCACCGGGATCGCCCCGCCGACGGCCGCCGCGATCTCCGGCAGGACGTCGATCGTGGCGGGCACGGTGTCGAGTTGACGGCCCCCGTGGTTGGACACGACGATCCCGGCGACGCCGTGGTGCACGGCCAGCCGCGCGTCCTCGGCGTGCAGCACGCCCTTGATCAGCACCGGCAGCTTGGTCTTGCTCCGCAGCCACGCGATGTGGTCCCAGTTCAGCGCGGCCGACATGACGATGTCACGCACGTGACTGGTGGTGCCACCGCTGCGGTTTTCGCCGATGTCGCGCAGGTTCTCCACGGCCAGCCCGGCGGGCAGGTCGTGGAAGCCGTTGCGGTCGTCGCGGGCGCGGCGGCCGAGCACGGGCGAGTCCACGGTGACGACGAACGCCTTCACCCCGGCGTTTTCGGCGCGCCGCACGATCGCCTCGGTGAACTCGAGGTCGGGCTGCAGGTAGAGCTGGAACCACAGGCCGGGGTCCGGGCTCACTTCGCGGGCCGCCGCGGCGACGTGCTCGATCGCCGTGGTGGCGGCCATGCTGACGATGAGGACGGTGCCCGCGCGCGCCGCTGCGCGCGCCGTGGCGAGTTCGCCGTCGGGGTGGGCGAGCCGGTGGAACGCCGTGGGCGCGACGAGGATCGGCATCGACGACGGCGTCCCGAGCAGTGTCACGCTCAGGTCGCGCTTGTCGCTGCCGCGCAGCACGCGGGGCAGCAGCCGCAGCCTCTTGAACGCCGCCTCGTTTTCCGCGACGGTGATCTCGTCCTGCGCGCCGCCCGCGAAGTAGTCGTAGTGCACCGGGTCGAGGCGCTGCCGGGCCGACGCCTCGAACTCCGCAACCGTGCGCATCACAGCTCCCGCGCGAAGAACGCGGCCAGCGGTCCGATGTGGACTTCCTTGTCCCACTCGTTCTCGAGGTTCTCGGTGACGTGGTGGGTGGCGACCAGCTCGCCGCGCCGGTAGTGCCGGACGATCGGGTGCAGGTAGTGGCCCTCGCCGTGGTCGTTGGCCTTGTCCTGGGCGGCGCGGGCGACGAAGTCGAACGGGTCGATCTTGTCGTGGTCGGGCCCGTAGTCGAGGGTGACGACGTAGGCGTCGTCCGGCGGGTCGGCCAGGACCCGGTCCACCGGCACCTCTTCGAGGTAGCGGGCGGTGTCGCCGTCCACGACCAGGACGTCGGCGAGGAAGCCGAACTGCTGGTACAGCGCGGAAGTCCGGTTGATCCGGCCGATCACGGCCTCGGTCAGCGCGTCCGGCTTGGCGGGCAGCTCGACGTGCGGCCACGGCGTGTCGTGGTGCCGCTCGTTCAGCACCTTGGCCAGCGCGCGGACGCCGTAGCGGAAGCCGTGGATGAACGGGTTGGTGGCCTTCTTGAAGCCGCGGGACTGGGTGATCGTGCCGGCGAAGTACAGGCCGGGCACGTTCACCGACTCGAAGTCCGGTGTCTGCGCCGGGAAGCGGCCGTCGATGACCAGCTCCGGGCGGCAGTCCTCGTCGAACAGCGAGGCGTCGAACCGGAAGCCGGTGCAGCAGATCACGCGGTCGTAGCGGATCTCCTTGATCACCTCGTCGGCGCGGGCGAACGCGAACTTGACGTGGTAGCCGTCGGCGTCCTTGCGGACCTCCCGCACGTCGCCGTCGAGGATCGCGTGCTGCAGCTTGAGCTGGTACATGTCGAGGATGCCCGCGTTGTAGGCGCGCAGGTGGCCGACGAAGTGCGTGCGCCAGGCCAGCTTCACCGGCCGCGGCCCGCCGACGTGCACGACCGCGGCCTTCTCGATGAGGTTGTCGGCGGTCTCGAAGGCCGAGTTCCCCTTGCCCAGCACCAGGACGCGCTGGTCGGTGAACTCGTCCGGGTCGACGCTGACGTCGGCGTACTGGTCGATCAGCTCGACACCGGGGAAGTCCGGGATGAACGGCTTCGTGACGCCGCTGGCCATGACCAGCCGGCGCGCCGTGAACTCTTCGTCACCGGCGGTGAGGACGAAGAGAGCGCTTTCCGGATCGCGGCCGATGCGCGTCACCCGGGTGTCGTAGCGGACGCGGACCTGGTGCTTCGCCGCGTAATCGGCGAGGTAGTGCAGGAAGTCCGGGGCGTCCGGGAAGAGCAGTTCGCTGTAGTCGGTGAACAGGACCGGGTCGGCGTCGCCGTCGGCGAGGATCGAGTTCCAGTCCATCCGGAGGTTCAGCTCCGGGTCGGTGTAGCCGGTGTGCTTCTTGTTGATGGAGATGAGGGTCCGGTGCCGCGGGAAGGTCTCGAAGAAGTGGCCGGGCGCGGACCCCGCCTCCAGCACCAGGTACCGGTGCCCGGCGTGGCCGAGGTGCTGCCCCAGCTGCAGCCCGGCCGGCCCGGCCCCGACGACCAGATAATCGAGTACTTCCTCCGCCACGACGACCTCCTGCGACTCGGCACCGACCGCTTGATCGGCGCCGAGCCTGCTCCGGAGATCTCAGAAAAGGCTCAGAAGTGGTTACCTTCCGGCCGCGCGGGCCAGGCGTTCGGGGTAACGCTCCCCCGCGATCGCGTCCGCCGGCGCCGCCGCCTCGATGGCCGCCAGGTCTTCCGCCGTCAGCTCCAGCGAAGCCGCCGCCACGTTCTCCTCGAGGTACTTGCGGCGCTTGGTGCCCGGGATCGGCACGACGTCCTCGCCCTGGGCCTGCACCCAGGCCAGCGCGAGCTGACCGGCGGTGACGCCCTTCCGCTCGGCGAGCGCGCGCAGGGCGTCGACGATGGCCAGGTTCCGCTCGAAGTTGCCCTCGGCGAACCGCGGCAGCCCGCGGCGCATGTCGTCTTCCGGCAGGTCCTTCACCGACGTCACCGCGCCGGTCAGGAAACCCCGCCCGAGTGGCGAGAACGGCACGACGCCGATGCCGAGCTTCCCGGCACGTGTCGAGGATTTCGCCTTCGATGCCGCGGGTCCACAGCGACCACTCGCTCTGCAGCGCGGTCACCGGGTGCACGGCGTGCGCGGCCCGGATGGTCGCGGCGCTCGCCTCGGAAATCCCGGCGTACCGGATCTTCCCGGCCTCGGCCAGCTCGGCCAGCGCGCCCCAGGTCTCCTCGATCGGGGTGTCCGGGTCGACGCGGTGCTGGTAGTAGAGGTCGATGTGGTCGACGCCGAGGCGGCGCAGCGACTCGTCGCAGCTCCGCTTGACGTACGCGGCGTCCCCCCGGGCCCCCATCACGCCGTCGGTCCACTCGATGCCGAACTTCGTCGCGAGCACGACCTCGTCGCGGCGGCCGGCGATCGCGCGGCCGACCAGCTCCTCGTTGACGCCGTTCGCGTAGACGTTCGCGGTGTCCAGCAGCGTCACGCCGAGCTCGAGCGCCCGGTGGATCGTGGCGATCGACTCCTCGTCGTTGTCGCGGACGCCGTAGGCCTGGCTCATCCCCATGCAGCCGAGCCCCTGGGCGCCGACCTCCAGACCGCCCAGCTTCCTGTTCTTCACGCGGAAATTCCCTCCACACGGGGTCCGGCGCCGAGCACGCTCTGCTCGATGCGTTCGTAGTTGTCGATCTTGTAGTCGAGGACGTCGAGGCAGGTCTGCAGCTCGGCGATCCGCTCGGCCACCGACCGGCGCTGCTCCACCAGCAGGGCCTTGCGGCGGCCCGCGCTCGCGACGCCGTGGCGGCGCAGCGACGCGTACTCGCGCATGCTCTTGATGGGCATCCCGGTGGTGCGCAGCTTGGTCAGGAAACCGAGCCAGGTGAGGTCGTCGTCGGAGTACGCCCGGCGGCCCGCGGTGTCGCGGGCGGGCGGGTCGAGCAGTTTGATGCGCTCGTAGTACCGGAGGGTGTCGATGGACAGCCCGCTACGTCGAGCGGCTTCCGCTATCGAGTAGCTCATGCGCCCGACACTACGACCTGGAGTGCACTCCAGGTCAAATCCTCGCTCTGCCTTCCATAACAGTGTTGCGATACGCTGGGGCGATGGCTCGACCCCGCACGCACGACGAAGCGCTCCGGCTGAAGCTCCTGGACCGCGCCGGTGAGCTGATCGCCGCGGACGGGCCGAAGGCGCTTTCCCTGCGGAAGCTGGCCGCCGACGCCGGCACGTCGACCACCGCCGTGTACTCCCTCTTCGGCAGCAAGCCCGACCTGGTGAACGCCCTCTACACCGAAGGCTTCCGCCGCTTCGGCGCCCGGATGGCCGGCACCCCGCTGACCGGCGACGCCGTCGAGGACCTCGTCGCCCTCGGCAGCGCCTACCGCGCGAGCGCGCTGGCCGACCCGAACCTCTACGGGATCATGTTCACCAGGTCGGTGCCCGGGTTCGAGCCCAACGAGGACGCCGAGAAGCTCGCCCGCCAGACATTGAAGCCCCTGGAACGCATCATCCGCCGCGCGATCGCCGACGGCGTCTTCCTCGACGTCCCGCCGGAGACGATCGCGGTCGGCTGCTGGGCCTGCGTGCACGGGCTCGTCTCGCTGGAGCTGACCGGCAACCTGCCGGAGGAGTTCGACGTCACGGCCTCGTACGAGCGGGCCCTGCGCGCGAACGCCGCCGGCTGGCTGCGGCCTCAGACCAGCCGCAGCGACCCGTCGTAGACGACCTTGCCCTGCGCGTCGCGGGCCTGGACGTGGACCATCGCCTCCGGCGTGAGGGCGATGTTCGCCGGGATCCAGGCGGCGGCCATGCCGTCGACGACCTCGACCTCGGCGCTCGTCCCGATGCCGAAGTCGAGGGTGGCCTCGACCGCGGTCGTGGGCAGGGCCGCGACGTACGGGTGCCGCGCCGTTCCCGGCGGCGCACCCGACTCGGGGTGGCCCAAGGTGTCCACGGTCAGCGTGCGGGCCGCCTCGGTCTTGGGGCCGGTGAAGTCGGGGAACGCGCGGGACTTCGTCCGGCCGGGCCGCTGGTAGTCCGGCTGGGTTTCGCAGACCACGACCTGACCGCCGAAGCGGCCCATGACCACCCGGAAGTCCCCGGCTTCGAGGAGCGGCCCCGGGGAGTAGGCCGCGGCGTCCGGGATCACCTCCGTCCGCGCCGCGGCCAGGCAGTCACCCAGCGCGCGGCCCGCGGGTGAGGTCCGGTCGGCGGCCATCGGCCGGTCGGCGACCGCGACCAGCGGCGGCGGGGCGGCGGGCAGCGTCTTCTGGTCCGGGTCCATGGGCTTGCCGACGGTGAGCGTCGTCCGCGCCGGGTCGGAGCGGGTCATCCCGACGAACTGGCCGGTGACCGAAGACGGGCGGATGGTCTGCGACATGGAGTCCCCGCCCTCGATCCACGAGTCGAGGTGGGCGCCCTTCGCGGCCGGGTCGAGCACCCCGCCGACCACACCGGTCGCGGTGTGCAGCAGCAGCCCGGTGCGGGTGCCCGGCACGTACGCGGGCGTGGCTCCCGGGTCCGACAGCGTCACGGTCGTCTCGGTGGTCTCGCAGAACAGCGGCTTGCCGCCGGCGGTCGCCGCGACCACCGAGTCCGTCCCCTGGACATCCGTGAAGAGGGGGACCCAGTCTTCGCGCGGCGGCACGCGGTCCGTCTTGCCCGCCGCCCGCACCGCGGCCCAGCAGCGGTCCAGCGAAGACGTCGCCACCTTCGGGTCGAGGGTGAGGTGATCGCCGGGGATCGGGTCCGGGACCGGCGGCGGAGCGGCGACCGGTTGCGGCCGCAGCACCTGGGACGCGACGAGCGCGCCCGCGGCGAGCACGACCGCCGCCGCGGCCGCGTACCAGACCTTCGACGGTCCGCGCTTCGCCAAGCCCCGGCGGAGTTCGGCGCGGAGGCGGTCGCGAACGTCGTCGGGCAGGTCCCGCCGCGGCGGGAGGCCGAGGTCGTCGCTCATTTCTCCTCCAGCAGCGTGCGCAGGCGGGCGCGGGCCCGGGACAGGTGGGCGCGGACGGTGACCTCGGCGACGGCCAGCAGCTCGGCGGCGTCGGCGGTGCTCAGCTCGCCGAGCAGGCAGAGCTCGACGACGTCCCGCTGCGACTTCGGCAGCTTCCGCACGGCGTCGACGACCTCGCGCAGCCGCTGCTCGCCGTCGAGCCGTTCGGCCACGGCGTCGGCGTGGTCGGACACGACCGGCGGGTCCGGGATCTTCCGGATCAGCCGCAGCCGCCGTCTCGCGCCGCGGTGCTCGTCGCGGGCGGCGTTGCCCGCCACCGTGTAGAGCCACGGCAGGGCGCTGTCGCGCACGAGCCGCACGTCGGCGCGGCGGCGCCAGGCGGTCAGGAACGTCGTCGAGGTCAGGTCTTCGGCGCCCGACCACGAGCCGGTCAGCCGGTAGGCGTGGTTCCAGACCGCCTCGGCGTGCCGTTCGAAGAGCTCGCTGAACGCGGCCTCGTCGCCCTCGGCGGCCCGGTCCCACAGCGCCTGATCGCCCACCGGCGCCCCCGTCGCATGGCTGGTCACACCCCTCTGTGGCCGGCACCGGCCGGATTGTTGCGCGCAACTTCCCGGCACCGGACGGCCACTTCCGGTCGTGATCATGGGACAGGTCCGGACCACGGACAAGCGCGTGCTCCCGGTGGTGGTCGCTTGCGTGTCGGCGGCGGTGTTCGTGCTGGCCCGGCGGCACCTGGTCGACGACACGTTCATCACGCTCGCGTACGCGCGCAACCTGGCGTTCCACGGGCACTGGGGACTGCTGGCCGACGCGACGTCGAACTCGGCGACGTCACCGGCGAACGTCCTGGCCCTGGCCGCGCTGACGTTCGTGGTCCGGGACGCCGTCGTCGCGGCCGGGGTGTTGTACGTGCTGTGCCAGGTCGCGTTCGTCCTGGCCCTACGCCGGCTCGGCACGGCGTTGCCGCGCTGGTTCCCCGCGTTGACGTTCGCGGCGCTGACGGCGAACCCGCTGCTGCTGTCGTCGATCGGGCTTGAGGTCGCACTGGGCGCAGCGGTGCTGGGGTGGCTGACGGTGTTCGCCGTCGAACGGCGGCCGTTGGAGTTCGGGCTCACCGCGGGCGCGCTCGCCCTGGTCCGGCTGGACCTGCTGATCTTCGCGGCGGTCCTGGGCATCTCGGTGCGCTCCGGCCGCGCGCTGCTCGGGGTGGTGCTGGTCGCGCTGCCGTGGTTCGCGTTCAGCTGGGTGGTGCTCGGCGCGGCGGTGCCGGACACGTTCGTGATCAAGACACTGCAGGGCGCGCAACGGACGTGGGGTGAGTGGACCTTCGCCAACGGGCCCCTGTTCTACATCCGGACGGCACCGTGGCCGACGGTGCTGTCGTTCCTGCCGCTGGTGGCGTTGCCCTTCGCGTTCCGGCTCCGGCCGTTCGCGCCGCTGGCCTGGGGTGCCGCGCTGTACTACGGGGCGTACGTGCTGCTGAACGTGCCGCCCTACCACTGGTACTACGGGCCGGGGATCACCGCGGCGACGGTGTGCGTCTGCGCTTGGGCGGCTTCTCGCCGGGTCGCGACTGGGGCCGTCCTCGCGGTGGTGATGGCTTCCGTCGTCGCGTACGTGGGTTCGTCGCGGGAGTTCGCACCGCTGACGTCGAACTACGCGTCGACGGCGAAGTACGCGTCGATCGGCCGCGACTTGCGGGAGTTGGCGGGGTCGCGCGTGGTCGGCAGCGCGGGGGAGATCGGCGTGCTGGCGTACACGTGCGAGTGCGCGATCGTCGACGTGTTCGCCGACCGCGGCCTGGTTCCAGCGGCCATCGACGCTCGCGGTTCGGGCAACCGCTGGCTTCGTGCGGCGCTTCGGGTGGACTATGCGTTCTTTGATTACGACGTCCAGCCGCGGCGTCCCGATCTGGTGCTGCGTCGCCTGCCGAGCCCACCGCCGGATGCTCTCGCGCACTGGGTCATCGATGCGCCGACGTTGGGGAGGCAGGACCTCTACCTCGTACCGAACTGAGCCTCCACGAGAACTCGAACCGGTCCCCGGAGCGGACCCGCGTCGATCCGCACCGGCGCGTCCGGTTGCCCTGACAAGAGCCAGAGCAGCCCGGCGGTGACCGCGACGGCGGTCACCGCCACTTCAGGACCGGCAACGCTAGACGGCGCCGTACTGGCGGTCGCCGGCGTCGCCGAGGCCCGGGACGATGAAGCCCGAGTCGTTGAGGCGCTCGTCGATGCTGGCGGTGACCACCCGGACCGGCAGGCCGGTCTTTTCCAGGTGCGCCAGGCCTTCCGGCGCGGCGAGCGCGCAGATGGCCGTGACGTCGTCGGCGCCGCGGTCGGTGAGCAGCCGGATCGTGTACTCCATCGAGCCGCCGGTGGCGAGCATCGGGTCGAGCACCATGACCGGCCGGTCGGCGAGCGACTCCGGCAGCGACTCCAGGTACGGCGTCGGCTTCAGCGTCTCCTCGTCGCGCGCGAGGCCGACGAAGCCCATCTGCGCGTCCGGGATCAGCTTGTGCGCCTGGTCGGCCATGCCGAGCCCGGCCCGCAGCACCGGGACGAGCAGCGGCGGCTTGGCCAGCGTGTAGCCCTCGGTGCGGGCGACCGGCGTGTGGATCCGCTCGGTCTTCACCGGCACGTCGCGCGTGGCTTCGTAGACCAGCATGACGGTCAGTTCGTGCAGCGCGGCCCGGAACGCGGCGCTGTCGGTGCGCGCGTCGCGCATCGTGGAGAGCCGGGCCTTCGCGAGGGGGTGGTCGACGACGTGCACATCCATGCGGGTCAATCTAGCCGTCCCGCGAAGCGTTTCACCCAGCCGCGCTGCCAGGGCGTTTCGACGGCGCGTTCGTGGTAGTGCGCTCTGGTCCAGGCCACGGCTTGGTCCGCGGGGACGCCGGAGAGGACGGCGAGGCAGGCCATCACGGTGCCGGTCCGCCCGGCGCCGCCGTAGCAGGCGACCTCGACGGTCTCGGTCTTCGCGCGTTCGTGGAGCGCCTTGATCTTGCGATGGGCGTCCGCGGTGTCCACCGGCAGCAGGAAGTCGGGCCAGGTGACCCATTCGTGCGGCCAGGTGAGGCCACCGCCGTGCTTGCGCCGCAGCCTGCTCGTGCCCAGGTAGAGCCCGAAATCGGGCTCGGGTCCGTCGGGGCGTGGGCGCGCCAGCCCACGCCCCTGCACGCGGGTGCCGTCCGGAAACTCGACCATCGGCTCATTGTCCTCCGGAAGATGGACACGGTGGGTGGTTTTCGCCGCTAGGCTGCCCCGGGTGAGCGAACTGACGCCCGACCAGATGCGGGCTTCCGACGCGGACCGCGAGCGCGTCGCGCAGGTGCTGCACAACGCCCTCTCGGAAGGGCGCATCACGGTGAACGAGCTGGAAGAGCGGCTCTCGACGGTCTACGCGGCGAAGACGCTGGGGGAGCTCAAGCCGGTGACGGCAGACCTCCCGTCGGCGTCGGCGGCGGTCGAACCGGCGACGACGCGGGCAGTGGGCTTCCCGGACCAGCGCATCGGCGGCCACCCGGGCTCCCCGGTGTCGATCGGCGTGCTGTCGGGCGCGGTCCGCAAGGGCAGCTGGGTCCTGCCCCCGCAGCACAACAGCTTCGCGTTCTGGGGCGGCACGGAGATTGACCTGAGGCAGGCGCGCTTCGCGGACAAGCACTGCACGATCACGGCGGTAGCCATCATGGGCGGCATCCAGATCACGGTCCCGGACGACATCAACGTGGACGTCACGGGGATCGGCTTCATGGGCGGGTTCGTGCTGGAGGACAAGTCGGGGGCACCACCCGCGCCGCCGACCGCGCCGACGGTGAAGATCAACGGGCTCGGGTTCTGGGGCGGGGTCGTCGTTTACCGGAAACCCGCTCAGCGGACCGAGCCGCCGCGGATCGAAGGCGCCTGACCGCGGCCCAGAGCGCCCCAATGTGGCCTTGGTTGCGTCTGACGCACCGAAGGCCGCCTTGGTTGCGTCTGACGCACCGAAGGCCACATTGGGGCGCTTGCCGCAGTGACACACCAAGCCGGGAGCGTCACACCGGGTGACCCACTGCCGGACGCCGCGCGCTGTCGGACCCGCCGCCTAGACTCAGGCGCATGACAGCCACGACCAGCACGTCAGCGGCGCCGGCCACCCCGGCACCGCTGGCGGACGCGACTCGCGACGACGCGAGCCTGCGCCGCTTCCTGCTCGGGCTGCCCGGTGTCGACCAGGTCGGCGTCGAGCAGCGCGCGGCGGGCCTCGGCACGCGCAGCATCAAGAAGGACGCCAAGCGGTGGGCCATCGACACTGCCATCTCCATGGTCGACCTGACCACGCTGGAGGGCGCCGACACCCACGGCAAGGTCCGGGCGCTCGCCGCGAAGGCGGTCCGCCCCGATCCCGAGCGCCAGGACACCCCGCGCGTCGCCGCCGTCTGCGTGTACCCCGACCTCGTCGCCACGGCCTTCGAAGCGCTGAAGGGCAGCGGCGTGCACGTCGCCAGCGTCGCCACCGGCTTCCCCTCGGGCCGCACCAGCCGCGAGATCAAGCTGGCCGACACCAAGATCGCCGTCGACGCCGGTGCGCACGAAGTCGACATGGTGATCGACCGCGGTGCCTTCCTCGAAGGCCGCTACATGGACGTCTTCGAGGAGATCCAGGCCGTCAAAGCCGCCTGCGGCGACGCGCACCTGAAGGTCATCCTCGAGACCGGCGAGCTGGCGACCTACGACAACGTGCGGCGCGCGTCGTGGCTGGCGCTGCTGGCCGGCGGGGACTTCATCAAGACCTCCACCGGCAAGGTCTCCCCCGCCGCGACGCTGCCGGTCACCCACATCATGCTGCAGGCCGTCCACGACTGGCACCGGCAGACCGGCCAGCTGCGCGGCGTCAAGCCCGCGGGCGGCATCCGGACGACGAAGGACGCGATCAAGTACCTGGTCGCCGTGCACGAGGTCGCCGGCGAGCAGTGGCTGACCCCGGACCTGTTCCGCTTCGGCGCGTCCAGCCTGCTCAACGACCTGCTGCTGCAGCGCCGCACCCAGGTGGACGGCCACTACAGCGGCCCCGACTACGTGACGGTGGACTGATGCCTGTTTTCGAGTACGCACCGGCGCCGGAGTCGCGCGCCATCGCGAACCTGAAGGACTCCTACAAGCCGTTCGTGAACGGCGAGTTCGTCGACGGCTCGGGTGAGCCGCTCAAGACGATCAACCCCGCCACCGAAGAGGTGCTGGCCGAGGTCGGCACGGCGTCGAAGTCCGATGTGGACATCGCGGTCAAGGCCGCGCGCAAGGCGTACGACAACGTCTGGTCGAAGATGCCGGGCACCGAGCGCGCGAAGTACCTGTTCCGCATCGCGCGGCTGATCCAGGAGCGCTCGCGCGAGCTGGCGGTGCTGGAAAGCCTGGACAACGGCAAGCCGATCAAGGAGTCGCGCGACTCCGACGTCCCGACGGCGGCGGCGCACTTCTTCTACCACGCGGGCTGGGCCGACAAGCTGGAGTACGCCGGTTACGGCCCGAACCCCCAGCCTCTCGGCGTCGCGGGCCAGATCATCCCGTGGAACTTCCCGCTGCTGATGCTGGCGTGGAAGATCGCCCCGGCGCTGGCGACGGGCAACACGGTGGTGCTGAAGCCCGCCGAGACGACGCCGTTGACCGCGCTGGTGTTCGCGGAGATCTGCCAGCAGGCGGAGCTGCCGCCGGGCGTCGTGAACATCCTGCCGGGCGCGGGCGACATCGGTGCGTCCATTGTGGAGCACGCGGGCATCGACAAGATCGCGTTCACCGGCTCCACCGAGGTCGGCAAGGCGATCCAGCGTCAGGTCGCGGGCACGCCGAAGAAGCTGACGCTGGAGCTGGGCGGCAAGGCGGCGAACGTCGTGTTCGAGGACGCGCCGCTCGACCAGGCCATCGAGGGCATCGTCAACGGCATCTTCTTCAACCAGGGCCACGTCTGCTGCGCGGGTTCGCGCCTGCTGGTCCAGGAGTCCATCGCCGAAGAGGTGCTGGAGAAGCTGCACTACCGCGTCTCGACGCTGCGCATCGGCGACCCCCTCGACAAGAACACCGACATCGGCGCGATCAACTCGGCCGAGCAGCTGGCGAAGATCCGCGGGCTGGTCGAGTCGGGTGACGCCGAAGGCGCGCAGCGCTGGACGAGTCCGTGCCCGGTGCCGGACCGCGGGTTCTTCTTCGCGCCGACGGTGTTCGCGAACGTCCACCAGTCGATGCGGATCGCGCGCGAGGAGATCTTCGGCCCGGTGCTGTCGGTGCTGACGTTCCGCACGCCGGACGAGGCCGTGGCGAAGGCGAACAACACGCCGTACGGGCTTTCGGCGGGCATCTGGACCGAAAAGGGCTCCCGCATCCTGTGGATGGCGAACCAGCTGCGCGCGGGCGTGGTCTGGGCCAACACCTTCAACCGCTTCGACCCCGCCGCCCCGTTCGGCGGCTACCAGGAATCCGGCTTCGGGCGCGAAGGCGGCCGCACCGGGCTGGAGGCGTACCTGAATGTCTGACCGGATTTCCGTCGCGAAGACGTACAAGCTGTACATCGGCGGCAAGTTCCCGCGTTCGGAGTCGGGCCGGGTGTACCCGGTGACGGACCCGAAGGGCAAGTTCCTGGCGAACGCGGCGCACGCGTCCCGCAAGGACGTGCGCGACGCGGTGGTGGCCGCGCGCAAGGCCTTCCCGGGCTGGTCGTCGGCCACGGCGTACAACCGCGGCCAGGTGCTGTACCGGGTGGCCGAGGTGCTGGAAGGGCGTCGCGACCAGTTCGCCGCGGAGGTGTCGGCGTCGGAGGGCCTGTCGGCGAAGAAGGCCGAGTCCACTGTGGACGCGGCCATCGACCGCTGGGTCTGGTACGCGGGCTGGACGGACAAGATCGCGACGGTCCTGGGCGCGGCGAACCCGGTGGCGGGCCCGTACTTCTCGTTCACGGTCCCGGAGCCGACGGGCGTGGTCGCGGTCCTGGCCCCGCAGCGGTCGTCGTTGCTGGGCCTGGTCGAGGTCCTGGCCCCGGTGCTGGCGACGGGCTCGACGGCGGTGGTGGTGTCGAGCGCGGAGCGTCCCCTCCCGGCGATCACGCTGTCGGAGGTCCTGGCGACGTCGGACGTCCCGGGCGGGGTGGCGAACATCCTGACAGGGCGCGCGTCGGAGCTGGGCTCGTGGCTGGCTTCGCACGGCGACGTGAACGCGCTGGACCCGACGGGAGCGGCCCCGGAGGACCGCCCGGAGCTGGCCCGCGAAGCGGCGGGAACGGTGAAGAGGGTCCTGACGGTCCCGGAGTCCGAGCCGGACTGGACGGCGGCGCCGGACCTGTCGCGGCTGCGCCGGTACCTGGAGGCCAAGACGGTCTGGCACCCGCTGGGCGTCTGAGTTCCCGGAGCCGCGGGGGCCGCCACCTCGGGTGGTGGCCCCCGCGGCTTTGCGCCACGCTGAGGCCGTGTACACCCCGATGGACTCGCGGGCCTACGTCTGGATCCCGCCCCGGATGGTCGCCAAGCTGAAGCGCACACTCCCCCTGCTCGGCGCCGTGACCACCGCCGTCGCTCTCGCGACGTGCGTCGCCGTTCCCGTCATGGGGTACAGCCTGCCCACTCAGCACAGCACCACCAACGGCATCTCCGTCATGGTCGCCATGTTCAGCGCCGTTCTCCTGCTCATGTCCGGTGTCGCGCTGCTGTTCGCGCCCACCTGGGTGGAAGTCGGGCACCACCCGGGCGGGTCCGGGCACATCCTGCGGCTCCGCCCCGCCTCCGTCTCGGTCGGGCCGCTCTGCGGCGGGGCCGCGTCGATCGTCGGGCTCCCGCTCTTCTACCTCTTCTACGCGACCCCGCTGACCTGGTCGGACCCCGGGCCGGACAACCCCCACGGCTACATCAAGATCACCTTCGGGATCGCCGTCTACCTGCTCATGCCGCTGGTCGCCTTCGCGCTCGGCGTCGTCGACGTCGCCATCGGGTGGCCCCTGCTCCGGCCCTCCCGCGAGACCATCCACCGCTACAGCTAGTTCATCGTCACCGAGAAGTCCGTCAGGGTGAACCGCGCCTGCCCGCCGCCGGTCGAGCAGAACTCGATGCCGTAGCCGATCTGGTTGACCGTCGGGTTCGGCGGGATCAGGCCCTTGCCGATCGCCCACGCGATCATCGCCTTCAGGTCCACGCTCCCCGAGTACTGCGTCGTGCGGGACACGAACGCCACGTACCCCTCGTCGTTCGTCCAGACGTCGTACGTGAAGCCGCCCGCCGTGTACGTCGTCAGCTTGTCGCCCGACGGGACCTGCTTCAGGTTCTCCGTCCACACCATCACCTCGGTGACGCCGTCGCCGTCGCCGACTCCGTTGAGCCACACGTCGTACGCCACGTCGTAGATGCCCACCCCCGGACCGCGGCCCGCGAACGTCGAGGTGATCGCCGAATAGCCGTCGAACGGTTTCCCGTCCAGGCTGTTGATGTCCTTGTGCACATTCGGGTAGGTTTTCACCGACGTCGTCGACGGCTGGGTCGAATCGACGTACCAATTGTCGTGGGAGCACGCACGCAGTGTTTCCGGGCCCGCTTCGTCCTCGTTCCACATGTTGTTGTGGACGTAGTAGCCGCCGGTCTCCCAGCCGCCGTCCGGCTCACTCGTCGTGAACTCGGGGCTGCGGCAGCTGCGCACCGGCGTCGACACCGGCGTCGGCGGCGAAGAAACCGCAGGCCGAGGCGTAGCTGACGCCGTGGACGGCGCGGCCACCGACGTCGGCGGGGCGACCGAGGCGACCGGCGTCGGCGAGGACGCCGGGGGCGCGGCCACCGCGCCACCACCACCGTCGCCGCACCCGGCGAGCAAAAGAAAGGAAATGACCAACAAACCCGATCTTCGTCGCATTTTCCCGCCCGCAGCACCATTTCGGCAGAACGAGGCGGAACCCTAACACGAAAAACGGGGAATTCAGTCCGGGTCGAGGTCACGGGAAGTGATCGGCCGCCCGGGCAGCTCGGTTCCCGGGCGCGCGCTCAGCCCGTCGATCATGATCCCGACGCACCGGCGGGCCGCCATCTCGGCCACGTCCGCCGACTTCGCGCGCATCTGCCGCAGCAGCGTCGCGAACAGGATCGCGATGTCCCCCGCCCCGACGTCCTCGCGCAGCTTGCCCTCGGCCTTGGCGCCCGCGACGAAGTCGTCGAGGACCGCCAGGATCTCGTCGCGCAGCCGGCGGACCTCGGGGTCGCTCTTCAGGATCACCAGCGCGCGCTGCGACACCATCGCCAGCTGGACGCTCAGCTGCAGTTCCACCGACTGCCGCAGCAGGCGCTCCAGCGCGCGCCACGACGACGTCTCCTCCGCGGCGATCTCCTTGGCGTCGATCAGGACGCGCTCGAAGTTGTCCATCGCGACCGCGCGGACCAGCGCGTCTCGGTCGGGGAACCGCCGGTACAGCGTGCCGACGCCGACGCCGGCCGCGCGGGCGATCTCCTCCATCGGCACCTCGGGCCCCGAAGTGGCGAAGATGGTCTTCGCGGCGGCCAGGATCTGGTCGCGGTTGCGCCGCGCGTCCGCCCGCAGGGTGGTCTCGGGGTCTGCCGTCATGCCTGTTCGCCTTCCGCTTAATCGCGCGGGGTGATTCTCGCATGGTCAGACGGCCACACACCGCATCCGCAAGCCGTCACCCGTTAGCTAGTGGACGAAGTCCTTCCACATCGGTACCTTGGGCCATAGAACCGGAATGTAATCCTCCACATACTTTCCGTCCGATTTAGGGGGCCCGAAATGACCGAAGTCGCCGAATCCGCCACGCGGAGCGAGGTGTTCCCGCTCGTACGCAGCTGCCCGTTCTCCCCGCCGCCGGCCTACGAGGAGTTGCGCGAAGCGGGCCCGGTCCAGCGCGTCCGGCTGCAGTCCGGGCAGGAGGCGTGGGCGATCACCCGGCTCGAGGACGTCCGGCAGATGCTCACCGACCCGCGGTTCAGCTCCGACCGGTTCAACCCCGGGTTCCCGGTGCTCCTGAAGTCGGGGCGGCCGCAGCGGCGGAGCAACTTCACCGCGTCGCTGATCAACATGGACCCGCCGGAGCACGGTCCGGCGCGGCGCGAGGTCGTCGGCGAATTCACCGTCAAGCGCATGAAGGCCCTGCAGCCGCGGATCCAGCAGATCGTCGACGAGCACATCGACGCGATCCTGGCCGGCCCGAAGCCCGCCGACCTGGTCAGCGCGCTGAGCCTGCCGGTGCCGTCGCTGGTCATCTGCGAACTGCTCGGCGTGCCTTACCAGGACCACGACTTCTTCCAGGCGCGCAGCTCGACGCTGCTCAACCGGGAGGTCGACCAGCAGACCCGCATGCAGGCCGTCGACGAGCTGCAGGAGTACCTCGACCGGCTCGTCACCACCAAGGAGGCCGACCCGACCGACGACCTGCTCGGCCGCCAGATCGTCAAGCAGCGCGAGGAGCACGGCGACGTCGACCACGACTCGCTCGTCTCGCTGGCGTTCCTGCTGCTCATCGCCGGGCACGAGACGACGGCGAACATGATCTCGCTCGGCACCGTCGCGCTGCTGGAGAACCCGGACCAGCTGGAAGCTCATCAAGAACGACCCGGGCAAGACGCTCGACGCCGTCGAGGAGCTGCTGCGGTACTTCACGATCGCGGAGTTCGCGACCTCGCGCGTCGCCACCGAGGACGTCGAGATCGGCGGGCAGCTGATCCGCGCGGGCGAGGGCGTGCTCGGGCTGAGCTATTCCGGCAACCGCGACGAGGCGGCGTTCGAGGACGCCGACAAGCTCGACCTCGAGCGCGGCGCGCGCCACCACGTCGCCTTCGGGTTCGGCCCGCACCAGTGCCTCGGCCAGAACCTGGCCCGGATGGAGCTGCAGATCGTCTTCGACACGCTCTTCCGCCGCATCCCGGAGCTGAAGCTGGCCGCGCCCGTCGACCAGCTGCCGTTCAAGCACGACTCGTCGATCTTCGGCCTGTACTGCCTGCCCGTGACCTGGTGAGGGGGACGCCATGACGACCGTCGAAAAGCACGAGTTCCCGATGACCCGCACGTGCCCGTTCGCGCCGCCGCCGGCGTACGAGGAGATCCGCGAGGAGCAGCCGGTCTCGCGGGTGCGGCTGCCCGACGGCGGCTCGGCCTGGGTGGTCAGCAGGCACGAGGACGTCCGAACGGTCCTGAACGACCGCCGGTTCAGCGCGGACCGCCAGCACCCGGACTTCCCGCAGCTGGTCAAGGGCGGCGCGGCGTTCCGGCGCGACGACGAGCGCACGATGCTCACCATGGACGCGCCCGAGCACGGGCCGGCTCGCAAGGCCGTGCTCGGCGAGTTCACGGTGCGCCGGATGGAGGCGCTGCGGCCGCGGATCCAGGAGATCGTCGACGGGCAGATCGACGCGCTGCTGGCCGGGCCGAAGCCGGGTGACCTGGTGGAGACGCTGTCGCTGCCGGTGCCGTCGCTGGTGATCTGCGAGATGCTCGGCGTCCCGTACGCCGACCACGACTTCTTCCAGACGCACACGGCGAAGCTGATCAAGCGCTCGACGACGCCGGAGGAGCGCCGGGCGGCGTTCCAGACGGTGCGCGGCTACCTGAGCGACCTGATCGCGGAGAAGGAGCAGAACCCGCCGGACGACCTGCTGGGCAGGCAGGTCGTCAAGCTGCGCGAGGAGGGCACCTACCGGCGGCCCGCGCTGGCGTCGCTCGGGTTCCTGCTGCTGGTGGCCGGCCACGAGACGACGGCGAACATGATTTCGCTGTCGACGGTGGCGTTCCTGACCAACCCGGACCAGCTCGCGCTGATCAAGGCGGACCCGGGCCGCACGCTCGACGCCGTCGAGGAGATGCTGCGCTACTTCACGATCGTGGACGCGGCGACGGCGCGGCTGTGCGTCGAGGACATCGAGGTCGGCGGGCAGCTGATCCGCGCCGGCGAAGGCGTCCTGGCGCTGGGGTACTCGGCCAACCGCGACCCGCGGGCGTTCGACGACCCGGACGCCCTCGACATCGAGCGCGGCGCGCGCCACCACGTCGCGTTCGGGTTCGGCCCGCACCAGTGCCTGGGCCAGAACCTGGCCCGGATGGAGCTGCAGATCGTGTTCGACACGCTGTTCCGGCGCGTGCCGTCCCTGTCCCTGGCGGCACCGGTCGACGACCTGCCGTTCAAGGACGACGCGAACATCTACGGCCTGTACCGGCTCCCGGTGACCTGGTAGAGATCGAAGAGCCATCCCACCACAGCCAGAAGGAAGAACGATGAAGATCATCGCGGACACCGGCAAGTGCGTCGGCGCCGGTCAGTGCGTGCTCACCGAGCCCGCGCTGTTCGACCAGAGCGAAGAGGACGGCACGGTGATCGTGCTGAACGCGGAGCCGGACGGCGACCTGGTGGAGAAGGCCCGCGAAGCGGTCCACGTGTGCCCCAGCCAGGCCCTCTCCCTGGAGGACTGACCGCGTGGTTGTCGTGAGTGTTTAGGGCGGTTCTAACCGCCCTAAACACTCACGACCGAGTTATCCACAACGGTTCCGGTTGTCCACAGATTTGCCGGGCGGCTCCCGCGGGCCACCGGAGTCGACCATGGTCGAGGTATGCCACTTCATCGACGGTGGTCCCCCGACGAGTTGCCGGACCCGGCCAGACCGAGCTGGCAAGTCGTCCTCGACCGGCAACACGGCGTTCTCAGTCGCGGACAGCTCCGCGCCTACGGCCACAGCAAGGCGGATCTGGCGGCCAACGTGGAAGCCGGGCGGTGGCAACGCGTGCTGCCCGGTGTCTACGCGACGTTCACCGGTCCGCTGCCCCGGCCCGCGCGCTTGGTGGCGGCCCTGCTCTACGGCGGGAAGGACGCCGTCTTGAGCCATCACTCGGCCGCGGAGGAATCGGGCCTCATCCCGATCGCCGACCGGCCGGTGGAGATCACCGTGCCCTACACGAGCCGGCCGTTTCGCAGCTCCCGCTGGTGCTCGTTCACCGCTCACGCGCCCTGGTGCACACGACGCTGGAGGCGACGCCGCCCCGGACCCGCGGCCCGGACACGATCCTCGACCTGGCCGTATCACAAGAGACGGCCCGGAAGGCGACGCTTCTCGTCGTCGACCTCGTCAGCCGAAGTTCGATCTCGCTGGAATCGGTCGAGCACTGTGTCACGCACCGCCCGCCCTACCGCTACCGGGCCGCCATCCGCAAGGGACTCGGCTTGGTGCGCAACGGCTTGATGTCCGCCCTCGAAGTCGAATACCTCGAGCTGGTCGAGGATGGGCACGGGCTGCCCCGAGGTGATCGGCAGACACCCGTCGCCGTGGACGGGAAGACCCTCTGGGAAGACGTGACCTACGACAGCCACGGCGCCGCGGTCACCGTCCGGCTCGACGGCCGCGCCACCCACGCCATGGCGGACGTCGCCTTCCGGGACCGTCGCCGGGACAACGCTGCCGAAATCGCCGGCCGGGCCCGGCTCGTCTACGGCTGGACCGACGTGCACACCGCACCGTGCGCGGTCGCCGACGAAGTCCGCCAAGTGCTGCTCCGCGAAGGCTGGGACCCGACCGGGCACCGCGAACCCACCTGCAAGCGGTGCACGTCGTGAGTGTTTAGGGCGGTTAGTACTCCAGCTGTAGTTCGTGATCGGGTGCTGGGTTTTCGTGTCGTCGCTGGTAGTGGCTTTGCCGGGCGTGATGTTGGTGTCGTCGGCGCCAGGTGGACCAGGCCAGGATGTCGGCGACGCGGCGGGCTGGCTTGAGGATGAGCTGGGCGTAGAGGTGCCTGATCTCGTTGCGTGTCAACGGGATCAGGCCCTCATGCGGTTTTGTGTGGCGGGCATGGGCGGCGGCGATGGCGAGGAAGGCGTGGGCCAGCATGACCAGCGTGGTCCAGCGATACCAGGAGGTCCAGGTGCGGACCTGGTGCTCGTCCAGGCCGGTGAGTTCTTTGCCGGTCTGGAAGGTTTCCTCGATCGTCCAGCGACGCCCGGCAACGCGGGCGAGCTTGGCCAGCGAGACGCGGCGGGGGCTGTAACAGCGGTAGAACGCAGTCTCCCCGGTGCGCCGGTTGCGGCGCATCAGGATCCAGTGATAACCGGTGGTGCCCGCGGGGTGCAGCCGGATGCGGGCCCACAGGTAGTAGCGCCGGCCTTTCGCGCCCGCTCCGGCGGAGAGCTTCTGCCAGGCCCGTTTCGGCAGCGCGGCCGCCCGCTCATCAGCTCGCACGCTCTGCCTGCCGGGCCCGGGAATGCGATGGTCGCAGGCCACGGCCAGCACATAGGCCTGTCCGCGTTGTTCGAGCGGATCACGCAGGCCGGCAGCGTCTTTGCCGTAAGCCTCGTCCCCGGTCACCCACCCCACCCGCACGCCCGCGTCCAGCGCCCGGGTGATCATGGCCAACGCGAGCCGGGATTTCGTGGTGAACCGGGTCCCGGCGGGCACTCCGGCCCGGTCCCGGCGCCGGGGGTCCTCGGCCCAGCTTTCAGGCAGGTAGAGCTCACGGTCGATGAACGTATGCCCGGCCGGGGTGGAATACGTCAGGAACACCGACATCTGCGAGTTCTCGATCCGGCCCGCCGTGCCCGTGTACTGCCGCTGGACTCCGACCGACTCGGTGCCCTTCTTCAGGTCGCCGGTCTCGTCGATGACCAGCATCGCATCCTGATCACCCAGCTGCTCGACCACGACCTCGCGCAGGTCGTCACGAACCCCGTCCACGTCCCAGCTCGCGCGCGAGAGCAGGTTCTGCATCCCATGCGGGGTCGTGTCCCCGACAGCCTCGGCGATGGTCCAGCAGTTCACCCGAACCAGCCCGGCCAGCAGCCCCTGCACGAACCGCCCCGCGCGGCGACGCGACTCCACCCGCGCGAACCGGTGCCCCACCCGCACGAACATCTCACCCAGCAGCGACTGCCACCCCGCAGGGTCTACGCTGGCAGCCGCGGCCACCACATGATCTTGAGTTGTCTTCACAAACACCATGATCACGTGGTGGCCGCACCCATCTCACCGGCCCCCTCCAGCAAGATCACGAACTACAGCTGGAGTATTAGAACCGCCCTAAACACTCACGACAAGCCGGCCATCTACGCGAGGCGCAGGGTCGTTTCCGGGTGGAACGCGTGCGTCTCCCCTTCGCCTCGCAACGCCACTCGGACGTTGTCGCCCATTCGCGGCGGCGTACGGCCGTCGACTCGGACCACGAACCGGTCGTCGCCCACCTTTCCGTGCAGGTACGCGTCCGCGCCCAGCTCCTCCACCAACTCCACCACCAGCTCGAACCCGCCTTCGGAGACCAGCTGCAGCGACTCCGGGCGCACCCCGAAGACCACCTCGCGCAGGTCTCCCGCGGCCGACAGCACCGAACGCGGCAGCGGCAGCACGACGTCGCCCAGCTGGACACCGCCCTCCGTCAACGGCAGCGTCGCCAGGTTCATCGCCGGAGACCCGATGAAGCCCGCCACGAACGAGTTCGTCGGGTTCTCGTACAGCTCCCGCGGCGACGCGCACTGCTGCAGCACGCCATCCCGCAGCACCGCCACCCGGTCGCCCATCGTCATCGCCTCGACCTGGTCGTGCGTGACGTAGATCGTCGTCGTCCCGAGGCGCCGCTGCAGCTGCGCGATGTTCGCGCGCGTCTCCACCCGCAGCTTCGCGTCCAGATTGGACAGTGGCTCGTCCATCAGGAACACGCTCGGCTCGCGCACGATCGCCCGCCCCATCGCGACGCGCTGCCGCTGCCCGCCCGACAACGCCTTCGGCTTGCGGTCCAGGAACCGGGTCAGGTCCAGCATCGCCGCCGCCTCGCCCACCCGAGCCGAGATGTCCGACGACGACATGCCCCGCAGCTTCAACGCGAAGCCCATGTTCTCGGCCACCGTCATGTGCGGGTAGAGCGCGTACGACTGGAACACCATCGCGATGTCCCGGTCCTTCGGCGGCAGGTGCGTGACGTCGCGGTCGCCGATCCGGATGACGCCCTCGTCGATGTCCTCCAGCCCCGCGAGCATCCGCAGCGCCGTCGACTTGCCCGACCCCGACGGCCCGACCAGCACCAGGAACTCGCCGTCCGGCACCGCCAGGTCGAACTTGTCGACGGCGCGAACCGACTGCGCGCCCGGGTAGATCCGCGACGCCTGCTCGTAAACGACTCCGGCCATGGCTACTTCACCGCTCCCATCGACAGCCCCCGGACGAGGTGGTTCTGCGCGATCCAGCCGACGATCATCACCGGCAGCGAGGCCAGCAGCGCGGCGGCGGAAAGCTGGGCCCAGTACAGGCCCTCACTGGTGATGAACCCGACGAGGAACACCGGCACCGTGCCGGCCCGCGCCGCCGTCAGGTTGACCGCGTAGAAAAACTCGGTCCAGGAGAAGATGACGCAGATCAGCGCGGTCGCCGCGATCCCGGGCGCGACCACCGGCATGATGATCTTGCGCAGCAGCGTCGGCAGGTTCGCGCCGTCGATCCGGCCCGCCTCGATCATCTCGTGCGGCACCTCGAGGAAGAACGACCGCATCATCCAGATCGCCAGCGGCAGGTTCATCGACGTGTACAGGATGACCAGCGCCCACACCGTGTCCAGCAGCTCGGTGTTCTGCGAGATCACGTACAGCGGGATGATCGCCGCGACGATCGGCAGCATCTTCGTCGAGAGGAAGAACCCGAGCGCGTTCGACGTGCCCTTCACCGGCGCCAGCGACAGCGCGTACGCCGCCGGGACGCCGAAGAGCAGCACCAGGAGCGTCGAAATGATCGTGACGAACGCCGAGTTGGACAGGTACGGCAGGAACCCGCCGCTCAGGACGTTGCCGATCTGGTCGAACGTCGGCGTGAACAGCAGCTTCGGCGGGTCGGTGTAGGCGTCGGCCTCCTGCTTGAACGCCGTGAGGATCATCCACAGCAGGGGGAAGACGAACAGGATCGCGATCACCCAGGTCGCCAGGGTCAGGGACCCCTTGCCGTACTGCCGCTTGCGAACCGAAACCGTGGTCATTTCACGCCTCCGCTCACGGAGAAGGTGCGGAACATCAGGCGCAGCGCGAAGGTCGCGACGATCATCGTCAGGATCACCACGATCACGCCCATCGCCGACGACTGGCCGACGTCGAAGCCCTCGAACGCGCGCTGGTAGATGTAGTACGGCAGGTTCGTGCTGGCCGTGCCCGGCCCGCCCTGGGTCATCAGGAAGATCGCGTCGAAGCTGTTCACGATGTAGATCGCGCCCAGCAGCGTCGCCAGCTGCAGGAACCGGGACAGGTGCGGCAGCGTGATGGAGACGAACGTCCGCCAGCGGCTGGCACCGTCCACAGAGGCCGCTTCCAGGACCTCTTTGGACTGGCTCTGCAGCCCGGCCAGAATCAGCAGCATCATGAACGGCGTCCACTGCCACACGATCTGCGCCATCACCGCGGCCAGCGGGAACTCCGAAAGCCAGTCGACGTCGGTGCCGAAGACGAAGTGCAGCAGCCCGTACGTCGGGTCGAACATCGTCGTCTTCCACAGCAGCGCACCCGCCGCCGGGAGGATCAGGAACGGCGTGATCAGCAGCGTCCGGACGACGCCGCGGCCGAAGAACTTCCGGTCGAGCAGGATCGCCAGGCCGAGGCCGAGCAGCAGCGCGACGAGCACGCACACCACCGTCAGCACGACCGTGTTGAGCAGCGCGATGAGGAACGTCGTGTCGCTGAAGACGTCGATGTAGTTGTCGAGGCCGACGAAGTGCCGCGAACCCGGCCGGACCAGGTTCCACGACTGGAACGAGTAGAACACGGTGAGCAGGAACGGCAGCTGCGTCACCGCGATGACGAAGATCAGCGCGGGCAGCAGCGGCAGCCGCCGCTTCGCCGCGGTGCTGAGGCCGCGTTTCTCCTCGGTCTTCGCCTGCGTCTGGGAGGTGGGGGTGGATACGGAGAGCGTGGACATCACTGCACCGCCTTGTAGGAATCGCCCACCGTCTGGGCGTAGTCCTGGGACTGCTTCAGGGCGTCGTCGACGGACTCGCGGCCGGCGATCGCCGCCGACAGCTGCTGGCTCACCCGGGTGCCCAGGTCCTGGAACTCGGGGATGCCGACGAACTGGATGCCGGGGTAGGGCACCGGGTTCGCCATCGTCTTCTGCTGGTTCGCGTCCGCGATGCCGTCCAAAGTGGGCTTCGCGTAGGCCGCGGCGGCCTTGGTGTACTCGGGGATGTCGTAAGTGGACTGTCGCACGCCCGGCGGGACGCGGTTCCAGCCGTAGGTCTGGCCGACCTTCTGCACGTACGCCTTGTCGGTCATCCAGGCCATGAACTTCCAGGCCGCGTCCTTGTCCTTGGCGACCTTCGGGATGCCGAGCGCCCAGGTGTAGAGCCAGCCGCTGGCCTGGGTCTTGACGACCGGCGCCGGCGCGTACCCGGACTTGCCGACGATCTTGCTGCTGGAGGGGTCCTCGTTGGTGCCCGCCATGACCGTCGCGTCGTACCACATCGCGGCCTGGCCCTGGGTGTAGCGCGTGCCGCACTCGGAGAACCCGGCGCTGGAGGCGCCGACCTCGCCGTGCTCGCGGATCAGGTTGACGTAGAAGTTCGCGGCTTCCTTGAACTCCGGCGACGTCAGCTTGGCGTTCCAGTCCTTGTCGAACCACTGGGCGCCGAAGGTGTTGGCCACGGTGGTGAACGGCGCGAGGCTCTCGCCCCAGCCGGGCTTGCCGCGCAGG
Organism: Amycolatopsis nalaikhensis; assembly: GCF_030264295.1. GTDB lineage: Bacteria > Actinomycetota > Actinomycetes > Mycobacteriales > Pseudonocardiaceae > Amycolatopsis > Amycolatopsis nalaikhensis. The sequence goes on from NZ_CP127173.1 coordinate 1,725,032, forward strand.
CAGATCCCGCTGACCCCCGCGGCCTTGTCGTCGAGCTTCGCGGCGAAGTCGGCGATCTGCTGCCACGTCGGCTTGGCGGGCATGGTGAGCCCGGCCTTGTCGAAGAGGTCCTTGCGGTAGGCCAGGAACGACGACTCGCCGTAGAACGGCACCGCGTACATCTGGTCCTGATAGGACAGTGACTGCTTGATGCTGGGGATGAAGTCGCCTTCGTCGTAGCCCGGGGTCGACGCCATGTGCGGTTCGAGGTTCTCGAGCCAGCCGTTGGCGGCCCACTGCGGGGCTTCGTAGTTGCTGATCATGACGACGTCGAACTCGCCGCCCTCGGTGGCGGTCGACGCCGTGATCTTCGCGCGGGCCTGGTTTTCCGGCAGGGAAACGAACTTCAGGTTGATGCCGGTGGCCTTCTCGAACTCCGGCGCGAGGGAGATCGCGTCCTTCATCTGCGGGTTGGACACGATCGCGATGACGAGCGTGCTGTTCCCCTGGCCGATCGATCCCGCGCCCGCGCAGCCGGTGACCAGCAGCGACGTCGCGGCGAAGAGGGTGAGGAGCTTACGCACGGCCGCCTCCCGGGAGTACTTGCACCTTGAGGCCCGAGCCGCTGCGCATCTTGGCCAGCGCCTCGGGGTACTGCTCGAGCGGCAGCGTGTCCGTGAGCAGCGAATCCGTGTCGATCGCACCGCTTGCGACGAGGTCGAGCGCGGCGCCGAAGCTGTGCAGCACGGCCATCGAGCCGACGATGGTGATCTCGTCGTTGTAGATGCGGAACGGCGAGAGCGCGACCCGGGCTTCCGCCGGGGCGACGCCGAAGACGAGCAGGCGTCCGCCGCGGCGGATCGAGTCGAAGGCCGCTTCGATGGCCGGGGCAGCGCCGGTGGCGTCGACGGCGACGTCGAACTTCTCGCCGTTCAGGTCGCTGACGTCCTTCGCGGTGGCGACGGCGCCGAGGCTCTTTGCTCGCGGCAGCCGGGCTTCGTTGCGATCCACGACCGTGACCTGCGCGCCGGAGCGCTGCAGCAGCTGCTGCATGATCAGGCCCATGGTCCCGGCGCCGACGACGAGGAAGCGCTCTCCGGCTTCGACGCCGACGCGGCGCACCCCGTGCACGGCGCAGGAAACGGGCTCGACCAGCGCACCCTGCTCCCAGGTCATCGAATCCGGCATGCGGTAGCAGGTGGACGACGGGACGGCGACGTACTCGGCGAAGGCGCCGTTGACGGTGTCGCCGGTGGCGCCCCAGTTCGCGCAGAGGTTGCCGTGGCCGGCGCGGCACGGGCCGCAGTAGCCGCAGAACAGGGACGGGTCGACGGCGACGCGGTCGCCGACCTTCCACTCGCCCGGCACGTCCGCGCCGAGCTCGACGATCTCCCCGGCGAACTCGTGCCCGGGGACGATGGGGTACGGGGTGGGCGGGAAGTGCCCGTCCGCGATGTGCAGGTCGGTGCCGCAGATCCCGCACGCTCCGACCTTGACGACGACCTGGCGTTCCCCGGGTTTCGGATCGGGCACCTCGCCGACCCTGATCTCACCGGGCCGGTCGACGATGGCGGCACGCATGCCTTGCCCCTTTCTCGCGCTCATATGAGCAGCGGTGACCTATGGCGTCGAGAACATGTGAAGGCATTACAGGTCTGACGTCGGTGTTACGTCAACCTTTCGGCTGGATTTCGCGCTATTATGCTCATATGAGCGCGACCAAGAAGCCGCCTTCGCTCTCGGAGGCTTTGCTGCTCGCCACCGTCGCCCGGCGCTTCTACGTGCAGGGACGGTCCAAGCTGGAGATCGCCGACGAGTTCGGCGTCAGCCGGTTCAAGGTGGCGCGGATGCTCGACACGGCCATGGAGTCCGGCCTGGTCAGGGTGGAGTTCTCGCTGCCGGCGCCGGTGGACCTGGCGCTGTCGGACGAGGTGCGCACGGCGTACGGGTTGAAGCGCGCGCTGGTGCTCGAACGCTCAACCGAGCGCGAACCGAAGGAGGTCGTGCGGGCCAAGATCGGCTCGCTGGCGGCCCGGCTGCTGGAGGAGATCGCGACGCCGTCGGACGTGATCGGGCTGTCGTGGGCGCGGTCGGTGAACGCGATGACGGAGGCGATCCGGGCGCTGCCGCGGTGCCCGATCGTCCAGCTGTGCGGGGTCCAGGCGGGGATGGACATGCGCGGCCGCTCGGTGGAGACGGTCAGCCGCGTGACGTCGGTGTCGGGTGGCGACGCGTACCCGATCTTCGGGCCGCTGGTGCTGCCGGACCGGCGGACGACGGAGACGTTGCGGCGCCAGCCGGGCATCGCGGAGACGTTCGGCCAGTTCCGCAACCTGACGAAGGCGGTGGTCAGCATCGGGGCGTGGCAGCCGGGCGAGTCGACGGTGTACGACGCGCTGGACGAGGCGGAGCGCGCGGCGATCGCGGCGCGCGGGGCGACGGCGGAGGTCGCGGCTCGGTTGTTCGACGCGTCCGGCAACGCTTTGTCGACGGGGTTGGCCCACCATGTGCTGGCGATCAGTCACGAGGAGCTGATGGCGGTGCCGGAGGTGATCGCCCTGGGCTACAGCCGTCCGAAGGCGGCGGCGGTGGACGCGGTGCTGCGCTCGGGCATGGTGTCGACGCTGATCACGGACGCGGCGGCGGCGGTCCCCCTACTGGCCCTGGCTGCGAAGAACCCACCTCACCGGTCGTGAGTGTTTAGGGCGGTTCTAACCGCCCTAAACACTCACGACAACCCGGGGAGTACGCGACCGCCGGTTTCGTACGTCGGCGGGTGTAGGTGCGGCCCCTCTGGCTCGGGGGCGAAACCCGGGTCGCGCCCGATGTGCCGCCGCGGCTGCTCGACGAGCCTTGAAGGCGTGAAAACCTCTCCTCGCTGGCGCCAGGCCGTCGTCTGGCTGCACGTCGTTTCGTCCGTCGCTTGGATGAGCCAGGCCCTCGCGCTGGTCGTGCTCATGGCGTCGGGCGCGCCGACCATGGCCGAGCGCCTCGACTCCGTCCTGCTGGCCCCGATGGCGAACGTCTCCGCGTTCACCGGCTTGCTGCTCGCGGGCGCGACGGCGTGGGGTTACTTCCGGCACTGGTGGGTGCTCACGAAGTTCGCCTTGACGCTGGTCCAGCTCTACGCCGGGATCTTCCTGCTCTCCCCCGCGCTGCACCGGGCCGCGGACACCCAGACGGTCGCCGGGCTGCAGATCGCGGGCGCGTCGCTGATGGCGAGCGCGTTGGCGTTCCAGGCGTGGCTTTCGATCGCGAAGCCGTGGCGGAAGACGCCGTGGTCCCCGGCCGCGAAGCCGCCGACCGCGCCGACGTGGGTGTTCATCGCCGGGATCGGCGCACCCGTCGTGGACGTCGCCGCCGGTCTGGCGCTCGGCTACCCGTTGCCCGCGTTGTCGCTGGTCACGCTGATCGTGCTGCTCGGGTTTGAGCGGCGAGGACGTCGTCGCCGTGCTCAGCGGCCCAGCGCCCGAAGCCCTCGATCGGTTCCAGCAAACTCGAGCCCAGCGTCGTAAGCGCGTACGCGCCTTCGCGGCGCTCGACGAGGCCGTCGAACTCCAGGCGCCGCAGGGTTTCCGTGAGCACCTTGGCGCTGATCCCGCCGATCGCGCGCCGCAGGTCGACGTGGCGACGCGGGCCGTCGCGCAAGGCCCACACGACGACCGGGTTCCACGTGTTGGCGACCAGGTCGAACGCGAGCCGCGTCCGGCAGTCGGCGAGGAAGTCCATGGTTACCGTTCGGTTCCTTCCCGGGTTCCTAACGTCGTGCTGGTACAGCCAAGCACACCGGAGGAAGCATGCGGATCGGGATTTTCGGCACGGGCGGAATGGCGGACGCGCTGGGCACGCACTGGGCGCGCGCGGGTCACGAGCTGAAGGTGAGCGGCCGGTCGGGCCCGGGCCCGCTGGCCGAGCGGCTGGGCGCGACAACCGGAACCTGGCACGAGACGGCGGCCTTCGCGGACGTGCTGCTCCTGGCTGTCCCGGCCGGGGCGATCGCCGAGGTCCTCGCGCAGGCGGGCCCGCTGGCGGGGAAGGTACTGGTGGACTGCACGAACGACCCGGAGCTGACCGGCACGCCGGTGGCGTCGCGGATCGCCACGGAGGCCCAGGTGGTCAAGGCGTTCAACCTGGCTCCGACGGACGTCTGGCAGTTGCGGCCCCCGGCGTGGGAGGGCCGCCCGCTGTCGGTCCCGTTGTGCGGCGACGACCCGGCGGCGCTGGAAGCGGTGAGCACGCTGGTCCGGGACGTCGGGGCGAAGCCGGTGCTGGCGGGTGGCCTGAACCGCGCGGCCCTGCTGGAGGCGACGGCGGCGTTCGTCATCGGGCTGTGGTTCGCGGGCGAAGACGCCCAGGCGATCCTGGCCCCGGCGGGCTGAAGGGGACCTTCAGGTCACCAGACGCGCTGAAGGGGACTTTCCTCGCATCAGATGCCAGCAAAGTCCCCTTCAGCCTAGGCGGTCAGAGGCCGTATTCGATGGCTGTCGCGTTCGGGCTCGCCAGGAGCGCGTACTCGACCATCGATGCGGCCGATGCCGCCGGTGCGATGCCCACGACCACCGCGGCCGCGACGAAGATTCCGGCCAGCACGCGCTTCACGTTCCCCATGGTCCCTCCCAGGCTCCGGAGCCCTCCACGGTAACCCGCGCCTCCCGCTACTCCACGGAGATTGCGCCGTTGAGCGCAGTGACTGCGTCGACGTCGCCCAGAGCCAGATCGGCCGCCCGGGCTCGCAGCGGGGAGCCGCCGCGCGGGACCAGCGTCACCGTCCCGTCGGCCAGATCCGTCACCAACGTGCTCAACGTCATCAGCGGATCACCACCGGCAGCGTCCTGGCGAACGTCGAGGGTCAACGCCGAGACCAGCCACTGCGCGTCCGGGTTCGACGGCGCCAAGTGCGCGCACACCTCGGCGCGGGCCAAGCTCTCCTCCGACGCCGAATCCAAAGAGGGCGACAACCGTCGGAAGTGGTTGGTGTGCCAGGAAAACCCACTGCCCACAGTGGTCACCGCGGTCTGGTGCCCCGCCTTCTCGACCACCGTCGCCCCCGGGACGCCGACCTGGCCCATCGTGTACGCGAACCCACCCGCCGACGCGTGCGACCGCAGCACGGAAACCGCTTCCGCGACCGACGTCGCCCGCTGCGCCGTGCGCGCCAGGAAGTGCCGGCCGGCGCACGGCGACGGCGCCACCACGCTCACGCTGTCGATCCCCCAGACCAGGCCGTGCGTCGTCACCGTGAACGTGTTGGCGGGCACGAACCCCGGGTACCACCAGACGCACACCCCGGGCTCGCCGTCGATCAGCAGCGTCAGCAGCCTTCCGATGCCGTCGAACAGCGGGGCGCCGTCCTCGTTGTGGCCGAGCAGGGAGCCGTGCGCCAGGTCCGTGCAGCCCGTTCCGTCGCCCGTGCCCAAGTCACCGCGCAGGTTGGCCAGCAGCAGGTCGTCGAACGGCACGCCCGCGCCCGCCGCCAGCGCCGTCAGCTCGGCGTACGCGTCCGGGTGCTCGACCTGGGACGCCGACTGGATCGCCCGGAACAGCACCGGTGACCGGCGTGCCCGGGCCGTGACCGGCCACGACGGGAGTCCGTCCACAACGGTCCGGATGTCTTCGGCGGCGTACGCGCCCAGCTCCCGGAAAGCGGCTTCCCGTGGACCGCGGACGATCGTCCAGCGCACGTCGCCGACGCGGTGCTCCCCCAGTGTCGCCACCATGGGGTCACGATGACCGACCGGTCAGGAATCCGCAACGGTGAGCGGGCCGACGTCGGTCACCCGGACCACCGCGGCCCCGGCCTCGTCGGACTCGGCCAGGTCGACTTCCGCGCTGATGCCCCAGTCGTGGTCGCCCGCCGGGTCGTCGAAGATCTGCCGCACCTTCCACACGTCCGGCTGCTGGTCGATCAGCAGCAACGCCGGGCCGCGCGCGTCCGGGCCGGTGCCGAGCGCGTCGTACTCCTCGAAGTAGTCCTCGATCGCGTCTTCCCACGCCTCCGCGTCCCAGCCGGACGCCGCGTCCAGCTCGCCGAGCACCGACCACGCCCGCCGCGCGAACAGCTCGACCCGGCGGAACAGCTCGTTGCGCACCAGGACGCGGAACGCGCGCTCGTTGCGGGTGACCGCGGGCGGCAGCTCCGGCGGCCGGTGCGACACCGGCCCTTCCTCGGTCGGGTGGCGCAGCGCCTCCCACTCGTCCAGCAGACTCGAGTCGACCTGCCGGACGAGCTCGCCGAGCCACTCGATGAGGTCCTGCAGCGCCTCGGTCTTCGCCTCGTCCGGCACGGTGTGGCGCAGCGCGTCGTAGGTGTCCGCGAGGTAGCGCAGCACCAGCCCTTCCGACCGTGCGAGCTGGTAGAACCCGATGTACTCGACGAAGTTCATCGCGCGCTCGTACATGTCGCGCACGACCGACTTCGGCGACAGCTCGTAGTCGGCGACCCACGGGTGGCCCTGCCGGTAGCTGTGGAACGCCGCCTGCAGCAGCTCTTCGAGCGGCTTCGGGTAGGTGACGTTCTCGAGCAGCTCCATCCGCTCGTCGTACTCGATGCCCTCGGCCTTCATCGCGTTCACGGCCTCGCCGCGCGCCTTGAACTGCTGCTGCGACAGCACCGGCCGCGGGTCGTCCACAGTGGATTCAACCACGGACACGACGTCGAGCGGGTACGACGGCGACTCCATGTCCAGCAGTTCGACCGCGGCCAGCGCGAACGGCGATAGCGGCTGGTTGAGCGCGAAGTCGAACTGCAGGTCGACGGTGAGCCGGATGATCCGGCCCTGCTCGTCCGGTTCGGACAGTCGTTCGACGACCCCGGCGGCGAGCAGCGCGCGGTAGATCGCGATGGCGCGCAGGATGAGCTTGCGCTGCGACGCGCGGTCCTCGTGGTTGTCCTCGAGGAGGTGCCGCATCGAGTCGAACGCGTTGCCCGGCCGCGAGATCACGTTCAGCAGCATCGAGTGCGTCACCTTGAAGCTGGACGTGAGCGGCTCGGGGTCGGCCGCGATGAGCCGCTCGAACGTGCTCTCGGTCCAGTTGACGAAGCCCTCGGGCGCCTTCTTCCGGACGATCTTCTTTTTCTTCTTCGGGTCGTCGCCCGCCTTCTCCAGCGCCTTCGCGTTCTCGACGACGTGGTCGGGCGCCTGCACGACCACGTAGCCGTCGGTGTCGTAGCCCGCTCGCCCGGCGCGGCCGGCGATCTGGTGGAACTCGCGCGCCTTGAGGTGGCGCTGGCGGACGCCGTCGTACTTGGTCAGCGCGGAGAACACGACCGTCCGGATCGGCACGTTGATGCCGACGCCGAGGGTGTCGGTCCCGCAGATCACCTTGAGCAGCCCGGACTGCGCCAAGGTCTCGACCAATCGGCGGTACTTCGGCAGCATCCCGGCGTGGTGGACGCCGATGCCGTGGCGCACCAGCCGCGAGAGCGTCTTGCCGAAGCCCGCGGAGAACCGGAAGTCGCCGATCAGCTCGGCGATGGCCTCCTTCTCGGCCTTCGTCGTGACGTTGATGCTCATCAGCGTCTGCGCGCGCTCGATGGCCGCGGCCTGCGAGAAGTGCACGACGTAGACGGGCGCCTGACCGCCGTTGAGCAGCTCGGACATGGTCTCGTGCAGCGGCGTGAGCGCGTACCGGAAGGTCAGCGGCACCGGGCGCTGCGCCGACGTGACGACGGCGGTCGGCTTGCCGGTGCGGCGGGTGAGGTCCTTCTCGAAGAAGGACACGTCGCCCAGGGTCGCCGACATCAGGACGAACTGGGCCTTCGGCAGCTCCAGCAGCGGCACCTGCCACGCCCAGCCGCGGTCGGGCTCGGAGTAGAAGTGGAACTCGTCGGCCACGACCTGCCCGACCGGGGCGTCGGCACCGAACCGCAACGCGATGTTCGCCAGGATTTCGGCCGTGCAGCAGATGATCGGGGCGTCCGGGTTGACGCTGGAGTCACCGGTCATCATCCCGACGTTGTCGGCGCCGAAGATCTCGATGAGCTGGAAGAACTTCTCCGAGACCAGGGCTTTGATGGGCGCGGTGTAGTAGCTGCGGCGGCCCTGGGCCAGCGCGGTGAAGTGCGCGCCGACGGCGACGAGGCTCTTCCCGGAGCCCGTCGGCGTGGAGAGGATGACGTTCGATCCGGAGACGACCTCCATCACCGCCTCCTCCTGCGCCGGGTACAGCTCGATGCCCCGGTCGGCCGTCCAGGTCGTGAACGCTTCGAACAGGGCGTCGGGGTCGGGATCCGCAGGCAGGAGGTCTGTAAGAGTCATCAGACGTCCATCGTGCCATCCGCTCGTCGCAAAGTCGGCAGGGGCGATCGCATCGCGCGTGGTAAACCCGTAGGCTTCGCGTTACCGCGCTTCGACCGGGAGATACGGTGTCGCGCGCACACGGGCGGTACTCCGGAGGGCTTAGGAATGGCACAGGACATCATCCCGATCGAACTCGGGCTGCCGCAGGGCGACGTCGTCACCCTGTGGGCCCCGCGCTGGCGGGAAGACGGCGAGGAGTGGGAAGCGTTCCTCGGCGACGAGGACGACCTGTACGCCTTCCCCGACGCCGCTCACCTGGCCGCTTTCGTCCGCACGTCCGAGCGGCACGACCTGCTCGACCACCCGGCGTGGGACGCGGTGCCGTCGCTGAACGTGCCCGAGCTGATCCCGGACGAGGACCACACGTACGACCTCGTCGGCGTCCCGGAGCTCGTCGCCGAGGAGCCGGACGTCTGGCACATCGCGGAGCTGGCCGAGATCGTCGGCATCGTGCGGTCGCTCGCCGACGTCTGCGACCTCGAAGAGGTCCACGAGATCCTCGACTCGACCGAGGGCTTCTCGCTGCTGGACCAGGGCACCCTCCCGTTCACCGGGAGCGTCGGCGTCCAGGTGTGGAACGACCTGTCCGAGACGGTGTCGCAGAAGTGGGACAGCGTCCTGGACGCGATCGACGGCCTGGTGACGGTGCCGGACGTCGACGAGAAGGTGCTGGAGCAGACGGCCGAGGAGCTGGCGGCGTTCCACGAGGAGTCCGCGGAGGCCGAGGCCGGCGCCGAGGGCGAAGAGGACCTCGAGGCGATCTCCTCGGACGACGACGAGGACGACTCCGACGAAGAAGAGGGCCCGATCGGCTTCTGGGCCGAGGTCGGCATCGACCCGATCAAGATCATCACGTCCGGCGCGGAGTACTACACGCTGCGCTGCTACCTCGACGACGCACCGGTGTTCCTCGGCAGCGAGGGCGAGATCGACGTGTTCACGTCGGAGAAGGCACTGGCGCGCGCCCTGGCGGACGGCAAGGACCTGGCCGACACGGACCTCGCGGACGTGTCCACGTGGGACGAGGTCCTCGCGAAGGCGACGGCGGGCGAGCTCGAGATCGAGGTCGACCCCGAGAACACGTACGTGCTGACGGGCCTGGACGCGGACATCGCGGAGGGCCCGGAGGCGATCGACCCGACGCAGCTGGAGCTGGCGGTCGAGCTGATCACGGACGCGGCGGAGTGGGCGGGCGACGACTCCGCCGAGACGGCGCTGGCGGGCAACGAAAGCCTGGGCTGGCTGGTGTCGTTCGTGCTGCGCCCGGACCCGACGCGCCTCGAGCCGTCGGCGCCGTTCGACGCTGAGCAGAGCGCTTGGCGGAAGCTTGTGGAGACGTTCGAGAACCGCCTGACGGTGGCTTGATCTTTCGGCTCACAAAGGCCGCCTCCCCGCGGGTTGGGGAGGCGGCCTTCGTCGTGTGCGGGTCGGTCCGGCTGCCGTAGCCCGCCGGCGCGAGCGTCTTGAATGAGTCATTCAGGTCCTCGGAGGAGGTGAATGAGTCATTCAAGACGCGGCCGAACCCGCCCCCGCAAGCCCGGCCTCAGTCGTGGTCGCGTTCCGCTCGGACCGGGACCACCAGTACCGCCAGCGCCGGGAACACCGCCGCCACGCAGAACGCCAGCGCGTACCTGCTGTCGCCGATCACCAGCCCCAGCAACGGCGGCGTCAGGGATGCCGCGATGTTCTGCCCCGTGTTCTGCGTCCCCATCGCGCGGCCCGACCACGCGATGCCCGCCAGCTCGGCCGAGGCCGTGAAGCCCAGCCCGTTGTCCGCCACCGTGATCACTCCCGCCAACGCCAGTGCCAGCAGCACCAGCCACGGCCAGGACGCGTCGCCCAACGCCACCAGCAGCATCACGACGCAGCTCAGCACCGCCAGCTGACGCATCGGGCGGAGGCGGCTGCCCACCCGGTCCGACCACCAGCCCGAGCCCAGCCTCCCCGCCGCACCCAGCACCTGGACCACCGCCAGGTACCAGCCCGCCGCCAGCGGGCTCCAGTGCTGGACCGCCACCAGGTACACCGGCGCGAACGCCGACACCGCGAACTGCGGCACCACCAGCAACGCGCTCGCCCCGTGCACCCGCCACAGCGCCGCGTGCCGGTACGGCGACGGCGGCTTGACCCCGCCCGCCACCCGCGGCGGCCGCGGCGGGTCCGTCACCAGCCACGCCACCAGCAGCGCGACGACGATCGCCAGCCCCGCCGGCAGCAGCACCGCCGCGCGGAACCCGAAGTGCGCCGCCAGCGGCGGCAGCCCCAGCGCCGCGACGCCCACGCCCAGCGGCTGGGCCGTCTGGCGGATCCCCATCGCCACCCCGCGCTCGGACTTCGCGAACCAGCCCATCACGACGCGGCCGCTCGCCGCGTTCACCGAAGCCGTGCACGCTCCGGCAGCCAAGAACACTCCAAAGAGAAGGCCGACCGGGTGAGTGCCCACCCCGGCGTACACCAGGAGTAACCCCGAGGCACCCAGTCCGAGCGCCATGATCAGACGCTCTCCGTAACGGTCCGCAGCCGCGCCCCACACGATCAGGGTGAACAACAACCCGATGCTCGGGGCCGCCACGACCGTTCCCGCCTCGGCCAGGGTCAGTCCCTCGGCCGCTCGCATAGCTGGGACCAGGAACGGCAGGCCGTAGAGGAACGAGCAGCTCGCGGTCTGCGCGGCGAGGCCGAGCGCGAGGATGAGCCACCGCCGTGAACTCGCGTAAAGCTGCTCACCCGCATCGCCAGCGACCTGCGCCATCGTCCTCACCGTCTCAAATTCTGAGAAGTATTTCCTACATAGTGAACGATAGTTGGCATGGCTAAGGACCGCAAGCGAGTTGCGGTCCGGAGCGGGGAGGTCAGGCCAGCGCGGCGTAGCCGGGCTTGATGACGTCGTCGATCAGCGCGAGCCGGGCGTCGAAATCGAGGAAGGCGGATTTCATCGCGTTGATCGTGAACCAGCGGAAGTCGTCGAGGCCATAGCCGAAGGTCTCGTGCAGCGCGGCGAATTCGCTGGTCATCGTGCACCCGCTCATCAGCCGGTTGTCCGTGTTCACCGTCACCCGGAAGCGCAGCCGCGCCAGCAGGCCGATGGGGTGCTCGGCGATCGAGGCGACCGTGCCGGTTTGGACGTTCGACGTCGGGCAGATCTCCAGCGGGATGCGGCGGTCGCGGACGTACGCGGCCAACCGTCCAAGGTGGACCGTACCGTCCGCGTCGGTCTTGATGTCCTCGACGATCCGCACGCCGTGCCCGAGTCGCTCGGCTCCGCAGTGCTGAATCGCCTCCCAAATGGACGGCAAACCGAACGCTTCCCCGGCATGAATGGTGAAATGAGCATTGTTCTGCCGCAAATACTCGAACGCGTCGAGATTGCGGGTCGGCGGGAACCCGTCCTCCGGCCCGGCGATGTCGAAGCCCGCGACGCCGGCGTCGCGGTAGCGGACGGCCAGGTTCGCGATCTCGAGGGCGCGGGCGTGCTGGCGCATCGCGCAGAGCAACGTCGCGACGCGGATGCTGCCGCCGTTCGCGGCCACCCGGCGTGTGCCCTCCGTGAACCCCGCTTGGACGGCCTCGACCACCGCATCGAGTGACAGACCGCGTTCGACGAACAACTCCGGTGCGTAGCGCACCTCGGCGTAGACGACGCCGTCGGCCGCCAGGTCTTCCACCGCTTCCGCGGCGACCCTGACCAGGGCATCCTCCGTCTGCATCACTCCACAGGTGTGCGCGAAGGTCTCCAGGTAGGAAACGAGCGAGCCGGAGTCGGCCGCCCGGCGGAACCAGCTGCCCAGCTCGGCCGGGTCGGTCGTGGGCAGGCCGGCGTACCCGGTCGCGTCGGCGAGCTCGGCGACGGTGGCCGGGCGCAGCCCGCCGTCGAGGTGGTCGTGCAGGAGCACCTTGGGGGCCCGGCGGAGCGTCTCGCCGGTCAGAACAGGGCTTTCGTCAGGCATCCCCCAACGGTAACCTCGGTGTCATTCCCCTACATGGCCGTAACTCTCAGGCTCGGGTTAACCCTCAGCGTTGACGATCATGCGACGAATCGGCCATCCGGGGGCAGCCTCCGCAATAGGCTCTTCACGGGGGCCATACAGACAGCAATTTTTGCAATCGATAAGCTTCGTGGCACGTCCCTCCATTTCCCCGCCGACGAAGGACACACAGCAGTGACCACTGACAACCACATTGCCGCCCCGTCCTTCGACCGGATGCGCAACATGCTGGTGCGCGCGGCCGAAGTGCGTGAGAGCGAGCAGCAGCAGATCTTCGACGCGCTGGACGACATCTACGCCCGCCTCGCGCCGGTGGACTCGCTGGGCGCGGTCCGCAAGCGGCTGTCCGAGCTCCCCGACCGCACCGAGGTCGGCGTGCTGGCCGAGCGCCTCGACGAGGCGATGTCCCGCCTCGAGGCGCAGGACAACGCGATCGCCGCGCTGACCCGCGCGGTCGAGAGCATCGTCGACAAGCTGGCCAAGCCGTTCGCGCAGCTCGACGGCCGCCTCGACGGCATGGCCGCGCGCTTCGAGGGCGTCGCCGGGCGGATGGACGGGCTCGAGGACAAGCTGCAGAACATCCACCGCCGGATCGACGAGGTCGGCAGCCACCTCGACAAGCAGGACGCGAAGCTCGAGTCGCTGCCGCAGTCGGTGCACGGCCCGGTCCGCGAGCGGATCGAGCAGGCCGAGTCGGCACTGCGCGACCGCGTCGACCACGCCGACCACGAGCTGCGGAACAAGGTCGACGAGCTGAGCCGCACGACGAACGAGCGGATCACCGAGCTGGACCGCTCGACGCAGGAGCGGATCGGCGCGAACACCGACGCGCTCAAGACCGCGCTGACCGAGACCGGCGAGATGATCGACGCCTCGGACCGGCTGGAGAACCTGGGCACCCGGCTCGAGACGGTCACCACCCGCCTCGACGACCTGGCCTCCCGCCTCGACAAGGTGGAGGACGGCTTCCTGTCGAGCCTCGGCGACCTCGACGGCGCGGTGAAGAGCGGCCTGGCCAAGGTCGAGGGCACCCTGGCGAAGCAGCCGGACACCGACTCGGTCGACTCGCTGGTCCGCAAGAGCAACGACGAGAGCGTCCGCCGCATCGGCGGCCAGCTCGACGAGGCGATGGCGACGTTCGCGGAGCTGATGCTCGGCGGCGGCCCGGCCGTCCAGCAGATCTCCCCGCCGCCGCCGGCCCCGCGCCAGCCGCGCCGCAGCTCGCGCAACGGCCGCGCACCGAAGGCCGTCGACGCGAAGGCGAAGACCGGCGAGTCCGCGGACGAGACCACCGAATAACCCAGCTCCACCGCGATGCCCCCGTCGGACCTCCGGCGGGGGCATCTTCATGCGTAAGACTTCACTCGTTCGGGTGATCATGCCCCGGCTAACCGGACCACTCCGGCATTTCGGGAGACGCTCCCCGCCGGCGATCTTCGCGACCCTCGGAGTCCGCACTGCCGAAGAGGGGAACTCGCGATGAAGGCTGCACGCAGAATAGGCACGATCCTGGCCGCCGTGGCCACCGCCGCCGGGCTGGGGCTGGTCGCCCCCGCCGCGGCCGAAGCCGGGACCGTCTCGGTCACCTGGGGGTGCGGTGCGTTCGGCGGCCCCGCCGGGTTCAAGACCTTCGACATCACGGTCACCGCACCGGCGACGGCGACCGCCGGGCAGCCCGTCACCGTGCACGCCGACCTCACGCAGGTCTCGCCGACGTGGGTCGGCACCGAACCCGCCGGGAGGTACACCGGCTACGTCGTCCTCGAACTCGGTGGCGCCGCCTCGGGCCGGGTCGACGCCACCGGGATGACGAACCCCGTCATCGAGAACGGTGGGCTGTTCCGCCTGACCGGCGGCACCGGTCAGGTCACCTTGCCCGCGGCTGGTCAGGTCACCCTGGCGACGAGCGGCTACGTGCTCTACTACAGCACCGGCACCTGGATCAGCTCCTGCGGTGGCGGCGCCAAGCCGGTCGCCGCCACCATCCAGGTGTCCTAGCCGCGCACGGTCTCCCGGACGATCGGTCCCGGCGCGGGTGCCTCCGCGGCGATCGCGAACCCGCCTTCGAGCGCCGCCAGCGCGGCCGGGACCGCGTCCGGGGTGTCCGTGTGCAGCTCCAGCAGCGGCTCGCCCTCGGTGACGGCGTCGCCGGGCTTGGCCAGGCAGAGCACGCCCGCCGCGGCCTGGACCGGGTCCTCCTTGCGGGCCCGTCCGGCGCCGAGCCGCCAGGCCGCGACGCCGACCGCGTACGCGTCCAGGGTCGCCAGCACGCCCGAAGCGGGCGCCGGAACGACGTGGACGTGCGACGGCGTCGGCAGCGGCGCGGAAGGGTCTCCTCCCTGGGCGGCGATCATCCGGCACCAGACCTCGTAGGCCTCGCCCGAAGCCAGCACCGCGGCCGGATCGGCGGAAATACCGGCCAGGGACAGCATTTCGCGGGCCAGCGCGAGCGTCAGCTCGACGACGTCCGCCGGGCCGCCGCCCTGGAGCACCTCGACCGACTCCGCGACCTCGACCGCGTTCCCGACCGCCCGCCCCAGCGGGGTGTTCATGTCGGTCAGCAACGCCGTCGTCGGGACGCCGTGGTCGACGCCGATCGAGGTCAGCGTCGACGCCAGCGCTCGTGCCTGGTCGAGCGTCTTCATGAACGCGCCGGACCCGAACTTCACGTCCAGCACCAGCCCGGACGCGCCCTCGGCGATCTTCTTGCTCATGATCGAGCTGGCGATCAGCGGGATCGACTCCACAGTGGACGTGACGTCCCGCAGCGCGTAGAGCTTCTTGTCCGCCGGGGCCAGCCCGGACGTCGCCGCGCAGACCACCGCGCCGACGTCCTCGAGCTGGGCCTGGATCTCCGAAGTGGACAGTGACGCCCGCCAGCCCGGGATCGACTCGAGCTTGTCGAGCGTGCCGCCGGTGTGCCCGAGCCCGCGCCCGGACAGCTGCGGCACGGCCGCGCCGCACGCGGCGACCAGCGGCGCGAGCGGCAGCGTGATCTTGTCGCCGACGCCGCCCGTCGAGTGCTTGTCGACCGTCGGGCGCGAGACGTCCAGCGACAGCCGCTCCCCCGACTCGATCATCGCGTGCGTCCAGCGGGAGATCTCGCCGTCGGACATCCCGTTCAGGAAGATCGCCATGGCCAGCGCGGACATCTGCTCTTCGGCGACCTCACCGCGGGTGTAGGCGTCGACGACCCAGTCGATCTGCTCGTCGGACAACCGGCCGCCGTCCCGCTTGGCGCGGATGACGTCGACCGCCGCGAACGCGCTCACGGCAGGTCGTCCGGGCCGAAGGCGTCCGGCAGCACGTCCGACATCGGCAGGATGCCGCTGGGCGTGTCCACCAGGCACGTGGATCCGCCCAGCTCGAACAGGATCTGGCGGCAGCGCCCGCACGGCATCAGCAGGTCACCGGCGCCGGACCGGCAGGCCACCGCGACCAGGCGACCCCCGCCGGACAGCCGCAGCTGCCCGGCCATCGTGCACTCGGCGCACAGCCCGAGCCCGTAGGAGGCGTTCTCGACGTTGCACCCGGTGACCACGCGGCCGTCGTCGACGATCCCGGCGACCCCGACGTGCAGACCCGAATAAGGCGCGTACGCATGGGAAGCGGCTTCGATCGCTTGGGAACGCAGCGCGTCCCAGTCCACTGTGGACATCAGTCTTCCCCTCGCCGGTACGGCTGGCCGTCGGCCTTCGGCGGCCGCAGCCGCTGCGAAGCCACCGCCAGCACGATCAGCGTCACGAAGTGCGCGGTGTACGGGATCAGGTCGGACGGCAGCGTGTCGTTCGACCAGTAGATCGCGTACAGCACGCCCGCGCCGACGACGCCGAGCCCGGCCGCGATCCACTGCTTGCGGAACAGCTGGACGACGACGATCACGCCGACCAGGATCACCGCGCCGTACAGCAGCGCGAGCACCGCTTCGCCACCGCCGGCGAGCTGGAGACCGTCCGCGTAGCCGAACAGCGCCGCGCCGCCGAGCAGGCCGCCGGGCCGCCAGTTGCCGAAGATCATCGCCGCGAGGCCGATGTACCCGCGGCCGTTGGTCTGGTTCTCCAGGTAGTCCGCGCCGCCGCGCAGCAGCACCAGCGACGCGCCACCCATCCCGGCGAAGGCACCGGAGATGACGACGGCGACGTACTTGTGCAGGTAGACGTTGACGCCGAGCGACTCGGCCGCCACCGGGTTCTCGCCGCACGACCGCAGCCGCAGGCCGAAGCGCGTCCGCCAGAGCACCCAGAAGCTCACCGGCACCAGGACGATCGCGATCATCGTCAGCGGCGCCACCTCGGTGACCAGGCCGCGCAGGATGCCCGCGACGTCGGAGATGCCGACCCGCTGCTCCTTCTCCAGGTCGCCCAGCCAGTCCGAGAGGAACGTCGCCGAGTACGTGTCGAACTTCGGCACCACCGGCGACTGCCGCGGGTTGCCGGAGATCGGCGCGAAGATCAGGTTCGCCAGGTACTTCGTGACGCCGAGGCCGAGCAGGTTGATCGCGACACCGGAGACGATGTGGTTGACGTTGAACGTCACCGTCGCCACCGCGTGCAGCAGGCCGCCGAGCGCGCCGAACGCGAGCGCGGCGATCAGCCCGGCCCACACGCCGCCGTAGAACGAACCCCAGGCGGCGCCCCAGGTCCCGAGGATCATCATGCCCTCGAGGCCGATGTTGACCACGCCCGCGCGTTCGGCCCAGAGGCCACCGAGGGCGCACAGCAGGATCGGCAGCGCCAGGCGCAACGCCGTCGACGCGGTGTTCGACGACGTCAGCGCGGCGACACCGGTCGAGTAGGACGCCGTCGAGATGACGGCGATGGCGACCACGGCCCAGATCACGCCGCGCAGCCAGCCGGGCACCCGGCCCCGCTTGCGCCGCACCGGCATCGTGGAGCCGGATTCGGGAGCGACGTCGGTGATCACACCGCACCCCCTTCGGAGACCGAAGCACCCTTGCGGCCGTTGGCGGCCAGTGCCCGCCCGACCCGGTGCTGCTGGGAGCGAAGCTCGGCCCGGCGCACGACCTCGTACGCCACGACGACCGACAGCACGATGATGCCCTGCATGATCGTCGCGATCTCCTTGGACACGTTGATCTGCTCCAGCGACACCGCGGAGGTGTCGAGGAAGGCCCACAGCAGCGCGCCGAGCGCGATGCCGCCGGGGTGGTTGCGGCCCAGCAGCGCGACCGCGATGCCGGTGAAGCCGTACATCTGCGTCGCGGTGATGCCGTAGCTGAAGTCGCGGCCGAGCAGCTCCGGCATGGCGACCAGGCCGGCGACGCCACCGGAGAGCAGCATCGCGATGAGCGTCATCTTCTTGGCGTTGACGCCGCCGGCGGCCGCGGCGGTCGTCGACTCGCCGGACGCCTTGAGCTCGAAGCCGAACCGCGTGCGGTTCAGCATGAACCAGTAGGCACCGCCGATGATCGCCGCGATGAACACGAACCCGAAGAGCGTGCCCGAGCCGAGCGGGATGCCCGGGATCCGGCCCGACGGCTCGATCACGCGGGTGCCGATGTTGTTGCCGGTCTGCACGCCGAACTGGTCGGCGTTGATGAGGAAGGCGATGATGCCGGCGACGATCGCGTTGAGCATGATCGTCGAGATGACCTCGCTGACCCCGCGGGTCACCTTGAGGACCGCCGGGATCGCCGCGTAGGCCATGCCCGCGACGACCGCGACCACCAGGATCGCCACGACGTGGATGACCGGCGGCAGCTTCATGGCGCCACCGGCGATCGCGGCGACGACGGCGGCGAACCGGTACTGGCCTTCGACACCGATGTTGAAGAGGTTCATCTGGAAGCCGATGGCGACCGCGAGGCCGGACAGGTAGTAGACCGTCGCCAGGTTCACGGTGTCGACCGCGGTCGAGCCCTTGAACATCTGGCCGATCATCGTGCCGTAGGCCTGCAGCGGATCGGCGCCGGAGATGATCAGCGCGATCGCCGACAGCAGCACGGCGAACACGATCGCCAGCAGCGGCGGCAGCAGTTTCGTGCGCCAGGAGGTCATTCTTCGTCACCCTCTCCCGCGCCGGTCATCGCGGAGCCCAGTTCCTGCGGGGTCACGGTGGCGGGGTCGGCCTCGCTGACGAGGCGCCCGCGCAGCATGACCCGGATCGTGTCGGACAGGCCGATCAGCTCGTCGAGGTCGGCGGAGATCAGCAGCACGGCGAGCCCGGCGGCGCGGGCCTGGCGGATGTTCTCCCAGATCAGCGCCTGCGCGCCGACGTCGACGCCGCGCGTGGGGTGCGACGCGATGAGCAGCACCGGCTCGCCGGAGAGTTCCCGCCCGACGATCAGCTTCTGCTGGTTGCCGCCCGAGAGCGCCGCGGCCGGGACGTCGATCCCCGGCGTGCGGACGTCGTACTCGCGCACGATCCGCTCGGTGTCCGCGCGCGTGCCCGCGATGTCGAGCAACTGTCCTTTCGAGACCGGTTCACGGGTCTGGTAGCCGAGCATCCGGTTGACCCACAACGGTTGCGTGAGCAGCAGGCTGTGCCGGGTGCGGTCCTCGGCGATGTAGCCGATACCGGCCTCGCGCCGCGCCAGCGTGCCCGCCTTCGTGATGTCTCGCGCCTTGCCGTCGGCGTCGACCAGCTCGATGGTGCCGCCGGACGGCTTACGCATGCCCATGATCGTCTCGACCAGCTCGGTCTGGCCGTTGCCCTCGACACCGGCGACGCCGAGCACCTCGCCCGCGTGCACGGTGAAGGAGATGTCGTCGAGCGCGTTGCGGTCGGAGCCCTCTGCGCCCAGGGTCAGCCCGGTCAGCCGCAGCACGTCCCGGTCGGTGACCGTGGACTCGCGCGTCTCCGGGCTGGGCAGCTCCGAGCCGACCATCATCTCCGCGAGCTGGCGGGAGGTGATCGTCTTCGGGTCGACGGTCCCGACGGTGGTGCCACGCCGGATCACCGTGACGGTGTCGGCGATCGCGCGCACCTCGTCCAGCTTGTGCGAGATGAAGAGGAAGGTGTAGCCGTCGGCCTTCATCTCCCGGACGGTCGCGAAGAGCGCGTCGACCTCCTGCGGCACGAGGACCGCGGTCGGCTCGTCCAGGATGATGATCTTCGCCCCGCGGTAGAGCACCTTGACGATCTCGACGCGCTGGCGGTCGGCGACGCCGAGCTCTTCCAGCAGCGTCTCCGGCTTGGCGTGCAGGCCGGTCCGCTCGGCGAGCTCGGCCAGCCGCGCCCGGGCGGCGCGGCCGATGCCGTGCAGGGCCTCGGCGCCGAGGAAGACGTTCTCGCCGACCGTGAGGTTGTCGGCCAGCATGAAGTGCTGGTGCACCATGCCGATGCCGGCGCGGATGGCGTCCTGCGGGTTGCGCAGCTTCACCTCTTCGCCGTTGATCGCGATGGTGCCCTCGTCCGGCGGCTGCATGCCGTAGAGGATCTTCATCAGGGTGGACTTGCCGGCGCCGTTCTCACCACAGATGGCGTGCACCTCGCCCGCGGCGACGGTGAGGTTGACGTCGGAGTTGGCCACCACGCCGGGAAAGCGCTTGGTGATCCCGGTCAGCTGGACGGCGGGGGCGCCCCGGTCGGGGACGGCCTCGGCCGGGGCCTCGGC
The DNA here is from genome assembly GCF_030264295.1 of Amycolatopsis nalaikhensis. Taxonomy (GTDB): domain Bacteria; phylum Actinomycetota; class Actinomycetes; order Mycobacteriales; family Pseudonocardiaceae; genus Amycolatopsis; species Amycolatopsis nalaikhensis. Next base: position 1,744,873 of record NZ_CP127173.1, read on the forward strand.
TGTGCTCATGGGCGGGAGAATTCCATATCTCTGGAACGCGTGAGGGGCCCGGAGGAAAATTCCTCCGAGCCCCGGACACGTGGTGAGTTACTTCTGCGGCTTGTCCGAAACGGTGATCGCGCCCGAGATGATCTGGGCCTTGTAGCCGTCCAGGACGTCCTTGATGTCGTCGACCTTGCCGCCGGAGGTGGCGTAGCCGACGCCGTCGACCTTGAGGTCGAACCGCTTCGGCAGGCCGCTCAGGTCACCCTTGGCGACGGCCTGCACGTAGTCGAACACCGCGACGTCGACCCGCTTGAGCATGGACGTGATGATGACGTCCTTGTCGGCCTCGACGGTCTTCTGGTTGTACTGGTCGGAGTCGACACCGATGGCCAGCGCGTTGCCCGCCTTGGCGGCGTCGAAGACACCCTTACCCGAGGCGCCGGCGGCGTGGTAGATCACGTCCGCGCCCTTGGCGATCTCGGCCGCGGCCTTGGCGTTGCCCTTCGGCGGGTCCTGGAACCCGGAGAAGTCGCCGGCCGGGGTGAGGTACTCGTCCTCGATCTTGATCTTGTTCGAAACGGTCTTCGCGCCCTGCAGGAAGCCGGCCTCGAACTTCTGGATCAGCGGGGTGTTGACACCGCCGACGAAGCCGATGTGGCAGTTCTTGCTCTTGTACGCGGCGGCGACGCCGGCCAGGAACGAGCCCTGCTCCTCGGCGAAGACCAGCGACGTCACGTTCGGCAGCTTGATCGAGTCGTCGTCGACGATCGCGAACTTCGTGTTCGGGTACTTCCCGGCGACGGCCTCGACCGACTTCGCGTAGGCGAAACCGACGGCGATGATCGGATTCAGGCCCGAGGCGGCCATCTGGTCGAGGCGCTGCTGCTTGGCCGACTCGGCCTCGCTGGCGGACGCGGTGCTCTCGCTGACCGTCGTGACGCCGAGCTCGCTCTTCGCCTTGTCGGTACCAGCGGCGGCGGCGTCGTTGAAGGACGCGTCACCCCGCCCGCCGACGTCGAAGGCCAGGCCGATCTTCAGCTTGCTGCCGTCGACCTTCTCCCCGGCCGCGGTCGAGCTGCTGGCCGCGGCCGGCGCGGCGGGCGGCTTCTGCGCGGTGACGCAGTCCGAGCCACCCGACGAAGCCGCGGTGTTGTTGGTGCTGCCACCGCCCGAGTCCTTGGCGCACCCGGCCAGGGCGAGTACCCCGGCCATGGCCGCGGCGGCCAGCGCGGTTCCACGCATGCGACGCAACGTGTGTCTCCCTCCCCGCTGATCCAGCGGATGGTCAAGGGCACGACCCGGCCCTACTGCCGAGTCGACCGCCAGACCGTACCCGGCGGACAGGAATGCGCCATAGGAACGGCACGCTACGTAACACAAACGTTTACTCACGAGTCGCGCGCGCGATCAGGTGCGTACGCAGAGTGATTTTCGCGCTCTCGGAGGGCTACTTTCGGCGGGTTGCGGGGGTTGGGGAGGGCCGAAATGCCGTTTGCTGTCACGGAGTGTGGCACGTTGACCGAGGAGTGGACCAGCCCGATCACTCTGTGAGACGGCGGGCTCCGGGCCCCACTCGCGTTGCCGAGCGGGCCGGGCTGGCCGCGATGGCTGGGCTCGGCAGTCGTGAGTGTTTAGGGCGGTTCTAACCGCCCTAAACACTCACGACGGGCCAGGCGAGCCCGGGCTGCGCTTGCCTCCCCAGGCCCGCGGTCCGGGCCGCACCGCGGACTCCGGCGTTCGGCCAGCCGAGCCGGACACCGGCGCCCGGGCCGCCGCCGCGAGACTGCCGGGCCGCCACCGCGCTGCCGCCCGTCGCCTGGCCGCCCGGCCGCCCGGCCTAGTCGCCGGGCCGCCGAGCGAGCCCGAACCTCCCGGCCCCCGCCCAGCCAGCGAACCCCGCACCTCAGCCGCCCGCCGCGAGCCTCCGGCCGCCACCACACTCCCCGCGCCGCCGCTTCCGGATCGGTTCAGTCACGTGGCCACCCGATCAGGCGTCCGCCGCCCGGGCGGCGCCCCCGTCGCGCGTCCACAGTGGACCACTTGCCTGTGACCCCGCCCACAGCCCGAGCCAGCCGTCGCAGGTCGCGCGGTTATCCACGCGCCGCACGGGAAACCGCTCTCGCGAGTGCGCCACGCCACACCGCCGGGTGACCCCGCACCCGCGCCGGTGTCTGGTCCATCACAGAGGGGAACCCGGAGGTGAGCCGTCCGTCGGGGGCGGGTCTAGCATCCCTTTCATCCAGGCTCGATGACCCTTGATCTCGGCATTGCCGCCGGAGCCGTCCCAGGTGGACGGCGACGATCAGTGCGGACCTCACCGGTCACCCGGGCACAAGTCAGACGTTGGAGGCCGTTCACCGATGTCCACCACGGCGAGCACTGCCCCCGAGGCAGGCGCGAGCGATCGGGCGGGTGCCTCACGCCGGCAGGGGACCTTCTACCGGGGCGACCCCGGTATGTGGTCCTGGGTCCTGCACCGCATCACCGGCGTGCTCACATTCTTCTTCCTCTTCGTGCACGTGCTCGACACCGCGCTGGTGCGCGTGTCGCCGAACACCTACGACCAGGTCATCGAGACCTACAAGACGCCGATCGTGAACCTCCTGGAGGTCGGGCTGGTCGGCGCGGTCCTCTTCCACGCGCTCAACGGCATCCGCGTCATGCTGGTCGACTTCTGGTCGAAGGGCCCGAAGCTGCAGAAGGCGATGCTGTGGGTCATCGGCGTGGTCTGGGTCGTCGTGATGGTTCCCGGTGCCTTCTTCATGCTGAAGCGCACCGTCGAAACGCTCTTCGGGGGTAACTGACATGGCCGACCTCGCTCTCGCCAGCCCCCGCACGCCGAAGCGCCCGGCCGCCCGCCGGAGCAACTTCGAGCTCTACAGCTGGCTGTTCATGCGGATCTCCGGCCTAGCGCTGATCATCCTGGTGCTCGGCCACCTGCTGATCATGAACATCCTCGACGGCGGCGTGCACCGGATCAACTGGGGCTTCGTCGCCGGCCGCTGGGCCTCGCCGTTCTGGCAGTTCTGGGACCTGGCCATGCTCTGGCTCGCCGAGATCCACGGCGGCAACGGCCTGCGCACCATCATCGACGACTACGCGCGCAAGGACAGCACGCGGTTCTGGCTGAAGATCCTGCTCTACGTCTCGATGGTGCTGATCCTGGCCGTCGGCACGATGGTGATCTTCACCTTCGACCCGAACATGCCCGCGAACTGAAGCCACGGAGACTTTTCGATGCAGTTCCACAAGTACGACGTGGTGATCGTCGGCGCCGGCGGCGCCGGCATGCGCGCGGCCATCGAGTCCGGCCAGCGCGCCCGCACCGCGGTCCTCACCAAGCTCTACCCGACCCGGTCCCACACCGGCGCGGCCCAGGGCGGCATGTGCGCCGCGCTGGCGAACGTCGAAGAGGACAACTGGGAGTGGCACACCTTCGACACGGTCAAGGGCGGCGACTACCTCGTCGACCAGGACGCCGCGGAGATCATGGCCAAGGAGGCCATCGACGCGGTGCTCGACCTGGAGAAGATGGGCCTGCCGTTCAACCGGACGCCCGAAGGCAAGATCGACCAGCGCCGCTTCGGCGGGCACACGCGTGACCACGGCAAGGCCGCGGTGCGCCGCGCCTGCTACGCCGCGGACCGCACCGGCCACATGATCCTGCAGACGCTGTACCAAAACTGCGTCAAGCACGGCACGGAGTTCTTCAACGAGTTCTACGTGCTCGACCTGATCCTGTCCGAGGACGAGAACGGCAACCCGATCGCGTCGGGCGTCGTCGCCTACGAGCTGGCCACCGGCGAGCTGCACGTCTTCCAGGCGAAGTCGATCGTGTTCGCCACCGGCGGCGCGGGCAAGATCTTCAAGACGACGTCGAACGCGCACACCCTCACCGGGGACGGCCTCGGCATCATCTTCCGCAAGGGCCTGCCGCTGGAGGACATGGAGTTCTTCCAGTTCCACCCGACCGGTCTGGCCGGGCTGGGCATCCTGATCTCCGAAGCCGTCCGCGGCGAGGGCGGGATCCTGCGCAACGCCTCCGGCGAGCGGTTCATGGAGCGCTACGCCCCCACCATCAAGGACCTCGCGCCGCGCGACATCGTGGCGCGCTCGATGGTGCAGGAAGTGCTGCAGGGCCGCGGCTGCGGCCCGAACAAGGACTACGTCGTCCTCGACGTCACGCACCTGCCGGTCGAGGTCCTCGAGACCAAGCTGCCGGACATCACCGAGTTCTCGCGCACCTACCTGGGCGTCGACCCGGTGAAGGAGCCGGTGCCGGTGTTCCCGACGTGTCACTACGTGATGGGCGGGATCCCGACCAACGTGCACGGCGAAGCGTTGCGGGACAACGAAAACGTCATCCCGGGCCTGTACGCCGCGGGCGAGGTCGCGTGCGTGTCCGTGCACGGTTCCAACCGCCTGGGCACGAACTCGCTGCTGGACATCAACGTGTTCGGCCGCCGCGCCGGCATCGCGGCCGCGGAGTACGCGCTGGCGCACGAGCACGTCGAGCTGCCGGAGAACCCGACCAAGCTGGTCGAGGAGCAGCTCGCGGGCCTGCTGTCGGAGCACGGCGACGAGCGCGTCGCCGACATCCGCAAGGAAATGCAGCAGACGATGGACTCGCACGCGTCGGTGTACCGGACTGAGGACACGCTGAAGCAGGCGCTGACCGACGTCCAGGCGCTGAAGGAGCGGTACCAGCGGATCACCGTGGCGGACAAGGGCAAGCGGTACAACACCGACCTGCTCGAGGCCGTCGAGCTGGGCTTCCTGCTGGAGCTGGCCGAGGTCCTGGTCGTGGGCGCGCTGGCGCGCAAGGAGTCCCGCGGCGGCCACGCGCGCGAGGACTACCCGAACCGCGACGACACGAACTTCATGCGGCACACCATGGCCTACAAGCAGGGCACGGGGCTGTCGTCCGACATCCGGCTGGACTACAAGCCGGTCACCTTCACCCGCTACGAGCCGATGGAGCGGAAGTACTGATGACTACGGCTACTGCTGACCCGGCCGCCGCTCCGTCTGACGAGCACACGCCGATCACGGTCACGCTGAAGATCCTCCGGTTCAACCCGGAAGTGGATTCGGAGCCGCACTGGGAGTCCTACGACGTCCCGGCGCAGCGCACCGACCGGCTGCTGAACCTGCTGTTCTACGTGAAGGACTACATCGACGGGACGTTCTCGTTCCGCCGTTCGTGCGCGCACGGCGTGTGCGGGTCCGACGCGATGCAGATCAACGGCATCAACCGCCTGGCCTGCAAGGTCCTGATGAAGGACCTGCTGGAAAAGGGCGGCAAGAAGACGGTGATCACGATCGCCCCGATCAAGGGCCTGACGACGTTGAAGGACCTGTACGTCGACATGGACCCGTTCTTCGAGGCGTACCGCGCGATCAAGCCGTACCTGATCACGTATGGGAATGAGCCGACGCGCGAGCGGATCCAGTCCCAGGCGGACCGCGACCGCTTCGACGACACGACGAAGTGCATCCTGTGCGCGTGCTGCACGTCCTCGTGCCCGGTGTACTGGAACGACGGGTCGTACTTCGGCCCGGCGGCGATCGTCAACGCGCACCGGTTCATCTTCGACTCCCGTGACGAGGGGTCGGAGGAGCGGTTGGACATCCTGAACGACGGCGAGGGTGTGTGGCGCTGCCGGACGACGTTCAACTGCACGGACGCGTGTCCGCGAGGGATCCAGGTGACCAAGGCGATCCAGGAAGTGAAGCGAGCGCTGCTCTTCAAGCGCGTTTGATTTTCCGCAACACCCGAAAGGCCCTCCGGCGACTTCGCCGGAGGGCCTTTTCGTCATGCGAGTAAGCAGCAGCCAGCCGGCAATGCAAGCCGACAACGAACTCACCAGACCTCCCCCGCCCCGCCGCAGCGGAAAGATCTGCCGCGGCAAAAACAAAAGATTGTCCTCGCCGGACGGGCAGGCTCTGGGATGGCCATCCCGTCACGCTGTCCTCTCACCTTTGAGAGGTGGGCCGCTGGGTGGTCATCCCGTCGCCTGAATGAGGCCTATCACTTTGAGCCGGGCCCGCAAGCTTGGCATGCTTCCTCGCCTTGGTCTCTGGGTTGCGGGCCCGGCTCAAAGTGATTTTTTCGGCCTCAGGCGACGGGATGACCACCCAGCTCCTCTGTTGGGTTCAGCGCACCGCGTCCAGCGCGTTCACCAAGCCGTGGCCGTAGTACGAATTGTTCTTCGCCGGGCCTGTGCACTCCGTCTCCGTCGATGCGCACTTCACCACGTCCGCCTCGCCCTCCAGCAGCCGCGCTATGAACGACGGTGGTGCTCCTCGGAACTTCGATGCCAGCAGCGCCGCCACCCCCGCCGCGTGCGGTGACGCCATCGACGTTCCGCACTTCGACCCGTACTGCCCGCCGAACACCGTTGTCGACAACGGGCACGATGGACCCTCGCCCTCAGGCGGCAGCTGCGAGAAGTCGCCACCCGGCGCCGTCACCGAAATCGATCCGTAGTTGCTGAACGACGACTTCGTCCCCGCGTACCCCACCGATGACACCGTCACCACCCCGTCGATCGCCTTCGGGAGGATGCCGCACGACGAGTCCACCGGGTGTGGCCGGTTCGGGTCCGTCGTCTGCGTTGTCGTGTCGAAGCCCGAGTTGCCCGCCGCCGACACGTTCAGGACCCCGCGGCGCGTCGAGAACTCGATCGCGCGACGCACCGCTTCGTACGCCGCCGCGTCGCCCGGCTCCCGCGAGCAGAAGAACATCCCCGGGTCGATGTAGTAGCTGTTGTTCGTCACCTGGAACCCGTGCCGGGCCGCCCACACGAACCCGCACACCGCCGACTCCGGGAAGATGTAGCCGTCGTCGTTCACCACCTTCACCGACGCCAGCCGCACCCCCGGGGCGATGCCCGTGAAACCCGCCGCCGGGTCTTTGCCCGCGATCGTGCCCGCCACGTGCGTTCCGTGGTCCGACGTCGTCGGGGCCCACGACGCCGGCGTGAGGTCCGGCGCGCCCGTGACGCAGCCCGCCGAGGACGCCGGAGAAACCGCCGCGCGAAGGGCCGGGTGCGTCGCGTCGATGCCCGAGTCCAGGACCCCGACCGTCACCGCGCGGCTGCCCTGGTAGATCTTGTTCGCCTCCGGCGCGTGGATCGCCTTCATGTCCCACTGCTGCGCGGACAGGTCACCCGAAGCAGCGAACGTCCGCGTGTCCTCCAGCGTCCGCACGGCACCCAGCGAAGAGCGCGCCGAAGCCGCGGAAGCCACGTCCTTGCCGCCCGAATACGCCCGGTAGACGCCGATCTTCTGCTGGAAGTCCGCGTTGCGCGAGCTGGCGATCGCCACGGCGATCTCCGGGTAGTACGCCACCTTCGTGCCGCACTTGGCCGCCAGCTCGCGGTCGACCGCCGCCGCGCCCGTGCCCGGCTGGTACGTCACCACGTACGTGTACGGCGTGCTCGTCGTGTCGCACGTGACCGGTGCGGCCTCGGCCGGGGCCGCGGCGAACAGGCCGCCCCCGACGGCCAGCGCGAGCGGGGCCGCCATTCGGCGTAAACGGGACATTCCACCTCCAGAGTCGGTGGCGTCAACCTAAACCGGCCCCGGAAACCGCGCCACCGACCAAAGTCAGGAAGAGGTTCGCACCCCGCGCCACCCCAGCACGCCGATGATCGTGCCGAGCACGAACGACACCACCGTCAGCACCGCGTGCACGATGAAGTACGCGGTCGGCGAGCCGTCGGGGGTCCAGGACCGGTCGCTGTCCCACAGGTTCTTGGCGAACGTGATCCAGATGATCCACGACCACACGCCGAAGGCCAGCAGGAACAGCGAGGTGCCTCGCGAAATGCGCATGCCCCTGAGTATGCGACGCGCGCCGCGGCGCTAGATTGCGTGGGTGCACTCCGCTGTTTCCCGGTCGCTCAAGGTCCTCACGACGACGCTCGCCGCCGCGCTGCTGGCCCTGAGCACGCCGGCCCTCGCGGCCGCCGCGCCGCAGCAGGGTCAGTGCGCGAACCGCCAGGCTCCCCCGCCGCCCGTCGACACCTCGGAGAAGCCCGCGCCGGGCCGGCAGGCCCCCGCGCCGCTGGCCGTGCCCGCGGTGCCCGTCGGCGGCGCGCGGATGGCCGAGTGCGGCCTGGTCACCCCGGACGGCGCGCTCAACCCGCCGGACGGCAACACCGCGGCGTCGTGGCTGGTGCAGGACCTCGACACCGGCGCGGTCATCGCGGCCAAGGACCCGCACGCGCGGCAGCGGCCCGCGTCGCTGATCAAGACGCTGCTCGCGCTCGTCGTCGTCACCCAGCTGGACCCGCAGCAGGTCGTCGTCGCGACGAAGGAGGACGCCGAGCAAGAGTGCACCTGCGTCGGCATCGTCGCGGGCGGCCGCTACACCGTCGACCAGCTGCTGCACGGCCTGCTGATGCACTCCGGCAACGACGTCGCGCACGCGTTCGCCACGGTGCTCGGCGGGGTCGACTCGGCCGTGGCGAAGATGAACGCGATGGCGGCCCGGATCGGCGCGCTCGACACGCGCGCCGCGACGCCGTCGGGTCTCGACGGCCCCGGCATGTCGACGTCGGCCTACGACCTGAGCCTGATCTTCCACTACGCGATGAAGCAGCCGGAGTTCGCGAAGGTCATCTCGACGAAGAACTTCGAGATCCCGCCGACCGGCGGCAAACCGGCCATCCCGGTCTACAACGACAACAAGCTGCTCGGCGTCTACCCCGGCTTCCTCGGCGGCAAGACGGGCTTCACCGACGACGCCCGCCACACCTACGTCGGCGCGGCGCAGCGCAAGGGCAAGCGGCTCGCGGTCGTCATGCTGCGCGCCGAGCAGAAGCCGACGAAGGTCGTCGAGCAGGCGTCGAAGCTGCTCGACTACGGCTTCGCGCTCGAGGACGACCGCGCCGAGCCGGTCGGCCAGATCACCTACCAGGCCCCGGCGGCGCCGGACGCCGACGGGTCCGTGCTCGCCGACGGCACCGGCAGCAGCGGGCCGTCCTCGGCCGCGGCGGCCGCCAAGGAGGACCCGTTCGGCGTCACCGGCTGGATCATCACGCTGGTGGTGTTCCTGATCATCGTCGGCGCGTTCGCCGTCGCCCACCAGCGCAAGAAGGCCGCGAGCTAGCGGAACCCCGGCCCGGGCTCCGGGGTCACCTTGTCGGTGGTGATCGCGCCGCCGCAGTGCCCGCAGGCCACGAACGTCCCGGCGACCTCGCCGCAGTCGTTGTGCCGCAACAGGATCGGCGGCCCCTCCGGCCCGGCGAGGTACCGGTCGCCCCACTGCATGAGCGTGACGACCGCGCCGAACAGGTCGCGTCCCGCCTGCGTCAGCATGTACTCGGGCACCGGGTCGACGCGGTCGAGCACGCCCGCGTCGACGAGCGTCTTCAGCCGGGCGGACAACGTCGGGCGCGGGATGGACAGGTGGCGCGCGAACTCGCCGTAGCGGCGCACGCCGAAGAACGCCTCGCGCAGGATGAGCAGGCTCCACCGCTCGCCGACCAGGTCGAGGGCGCGGCCGACCGAGTCCGCCGTGAAGCGGTGCCGCAGGTCGTTCACAGCTGCTCCGTCCGGGCCGGGACGCCCAGCAGGAGCTTGCCGGACAGCTCGAAGCTGGCCGGGTTGACCTGGAAGTGGGCGGTCGCCGTGTGCGCGTCGCGGAACCGGCGTTGCAACGGCGAAGTCTCGTAGATCGCGGCGCCGCCGCCGAGGTCGTACATGCTTTCAGCGACCTTCGCGGCGGTGCGCGTCACGTGCGTCGCGGCCAGCCGGAGGCCGAGCTTGAGCGTGTCCGGCACGGGTTCGGTGCCCTGCGCGGCCTGCCAGGCGTCGTCGATGCTGGTGTAGAAGAGCAGCCGCGCGGCGCGCAGGGCGGCTTCGGCCTCCGCGACGGCGGCCTGCGTCGCCGACCGCTCGGCCAGCGAGCGGCTGGAACCCAGCGGCTTCCGGGTCGAAGCCAGCTCGACGAGGTCGTCGATCGCGCCGCGCGCATTGCCCAGCGCGGCCGCGGCGACCGACAGCGCGAAGAAGCCGAAGAGCGGAAACCGGTGCAGCGCAACGGCTTCCTCCGGCGGACCACCCATCACGGAGAAGACGCGGTGCTCGGGGACGAACAGCGCGTCGGCGACGCAGTCGTGGCTGCCGGTGCCGCGCAGGCCGGTGGTGTGCCAGGTGTCGAGCACGTCGATCTCGGCCTTCGGCAACGCGGCGACGTAAAGCGCGCCTTCGTGGACGAAGCCCGCGAAGAGCCAGTCGCAGTGCGGGATGCCGCTGCAGAAGGCCCACCGACCGGACACGACGTACCCGCCGTCGACCTTCTGGCCGGTTCCGCGCGGCGCCCAGACCCCGGCGGCGACGGTGCGCGGGTCGCCGAAGACCTCCTCGGCGCACTTCCGCGGGGTGTAGGCCGAGAGCAGGCTGCTGGTCACAGCGATCGAGACGCACCAGCCCGCGGACGCGTCCCCGCGCGCGACCGTCTCGGCGGTTTCGAGGCTGAGGGCGGGCGGCGCTTCGGGGCCGCCGAGATAGCCGGGGACGCCGCTGCGCAGGAGCTGGGCGTCGGTCAGCTTCGCGACGAGCTCGGCGGGCAGGGCGCGCTGCCGCTCGGTGACGGGTGCGAGCGTCTTGGCGAGCGCGGCGCACTCGCGGGCGGCGTCCAGCATGAAACCCTCCGGTTCAGTTTTCTTACCGGTTCAGTTTCTTTACTGGTCGGCCGGGTGTCAAGACCGGCGGCGGCCCCCGAGCCAGGCGAGCAGGGCCCCGGCGCTGAAGGCGCCCGCGACGGCACCGAGGCCGGGCCCGCGCTGCACGGTGACGTGCTGCTCGAGCCGCACCGGCGGCGGGGGCTGGACGACCTTGCGTTCGTTTTCCTTGGCCGTCGCGGTCCAGGCGGTGATGAGCAGCAGGAAGCGCGAGACGAGGTTCGCGAACACGAGCAGACCGATGACCGGCCCGAACAGCGCCGCCGACGGCGACTTGGTGACGCTGGCGAGGTAGATCGACCCGACTTGCTGCAGCACGACGAACCCGATGGCGGCGACGATCGCGCCCTTGACGGCGCTGCGCAGCGCGACCCGCTCCCGCGGCAGCCGCGCGATGACCCAGATGAAGACGAGGGTGTTGGCGGCCAGGCCGAGCACGATGGTGGCGCCCCGGAGCAGCACGATCGCCCAGGTGGCGTGTTCGAGCCCGACGAGTTCGAGCAGGAACTGCCCGATCCCGCCCCCGACGGCGGTGAGCGCGAAGGAGACGACGAGGGCGACGCCGAGCCCGACGAGGGCGACGAGGTCTTTGAGCGTCTGCTTGACGATCGGCTGCGACTGCTTTTCCTGACCCCACTGCGCGGTGAGGGCGTCGCGGAGGTTCGACATCCAGCCGATGCCGGAGTAGAGGGCGATGAGCAGACCGAAGATCCCGATGCCGCCCCCGGAGTCGAGCGCGCCCTTGACGATGCCGTTGACGAGGTCTTTGAGGCCCTCGGGGACGGAGTTGTTGATGCCGTCGGTGATCTTGTGGATGATCGTCTGGTCGTGGTTGACGACGAGCCCGACCACGGCGAAGGCGACCATGAAGAGCGGGAAGACGGAGAGCACGCTGAAGTAGGTGATGGCGGCGGCATAGTGGTTGCCGTACCGCTCGGTGAAGGCGTCGTTGGCGCGGATCAGGTGATCCAGCCACGGGTACTTCCTGCGCAGGCGCGGCAGGAGCTTTTCCTTCTCTTCAGTCGCCACTGTGAAACGCTAACCACGCCCCGTGACTCCCGCAACGCGAGCGCGTCAGATGAGGGAGGCGACGAACGCGCCGTAGGTCTCGTCAAGCGACCCCGCGCTCACGACAGCAACCCGCCGCTCGGCCGCGAAGGCGGCCACGCGGTCGTAGGCCTCCCCCAGCTGCGACGCCGTGAGCGGCCCGGCCGTCTCGACCTCCGACGCGCCGCGCTCGGCGAAGCGCCGCAACGCCTCCTCGCGCCCGGGCAGCAGCACGACCTCGCGAAAGCTCGCCCCGCACTCGACAGCCAGGGCCTCGAGCCGTTCGGGGAGCCCCGGACGAGCCACCAGCTGCGGCACCACGACGTCGTGACCCGCGAGCAGGTGCGTCCGCGCCGCGGCGACCGCGATGTCCCGCGCCAGCAACCCGGCCGGGCCCGGCGACGAACGCCAGCCGCCGATCATCGCCCGCACGCGGTCCACGTCCAGCGCCAACGCCGGCGGGTGCTCTTCCGCGTAGCGCCGGGCCAACGTCGTCTTGCCGCTCCCGGGCGGGCCGTTGAGCAGGACCAGCCTCACCGGACCGGGGGCAGGAACCCGATCCGCTGGTACGTCTTGGCCAGCGTCTTCGACGCCACCTCGCGCGCCCGCTCGGCGCCCGCCGCGAGGACCTTGTCCAGCTCCGCCACATCGTCTAAATAGGACTTCACGCGGTCCTGGATCGGCGTCACCCATTCGACGAACACCTCGCCGAGGTCCTTCTTCAGGTCGCCGTAGCCCTTGCCCTCGTACGCGGACTCGAGGTCGGCGATCGACCGCGACGTCAGCGCCGAATAGATCGTCAGCAGGTTCGAAACACCCGCCTTGTTCTCCGCGTCGAACACGACCTCGCGGCCGGTGTCGGTGACCGCCGAGCGGATCTTCTTCGCCGAGCGCTTCGGGTCCTCCAGCAGCTCGATCAGGCCGTTCGCCGTCGAGGCCGACTTGCTCATCTTGCTCGTCGGGTCCTGGAGGTCGTAAATCTTCGCCGTGTCCTTGATGATGTACGGCTCCGGCACCACGAACGTCTTGCCCAGCCGGTTGTTGAACCGCTGCGCCAGGTCGCGCGTCAGCTCCAGGTGCTGGCGCTGGTCCTCGCCGACCGGGACCGCGTCCGCCTGGTACAGCAGGATGTCCGCCGCCTGCAGGATCGGGTACGTGAACAGCCCGACGCTCGAGCGGTCCGAACCCTGCTTCGCGGACTTGTCCTTGAACTGCGTCATCCGGCCGGCCTCGCCGAACCCGGTCTGGCACTCCAGCACCCAGCTCAGCTGCGCGTGCTCCGGCACGTGGCTCTGCACGAACAGGGCACTGCGCTGCGGGTCGATGCCGATGGCCAGCAGCTGCGCGGCCGAGACGCGGGTGCGCTGCCGCAGCACCTTCGGGTCCTGCTCGACCGTGATCGCGTGCAGGTCGACCACGCAGTAGAACGTCTCGTGCGTGTCCTGCATCCGCACCCACTGGCGCAGCGCGCCGAGGTAGTTGCCGAGGTGGAACGAGTCGGCGGTCGGCTGGATCCCGGACAGGACCCGCGGGCGGCGCTCTGCTGCGACGGTCTGCTCTTCGGACACGTCAGGATTCTTTCAGGCCGCGACGCGCGGCGGGCGCCGAGGGCCCTCAGGCGTGCGGTCGCTGCGTCAGGAACGGGCGCGTCGGCGTCGCGTCGGGGTCGGCGAGGACGGCTTCGGCCATCGCCGTGACCGGGCCGGGCACGTCCGGCGTGGCGGGTGCGGCGTCGGCGACCACCTCAGCCGCGCGCGTCTTGCGGCGCTGGCGCAGCACACCCAGTGTCATGCCGACGATGCCGAGCGCGACCGCGACCAGCCCGACCGGGCCCAGCACGCCGAAGCTCTCCGCGTTCGTGTCGGCCTGCGCGACCGCGACGTCGGCGAACGCGCTCCCGCCGCCGGCCACCAGCAGGCCGCTCGGGACCAGCGCGACCACCGCGGCCGCGCGGAACCCGCGCAGCGTGGACCGCATCAGGGTTTGACCTGGGTTGCGCACCGGAGTGCCTCCCGCGAGTGAAGCGAAACGCTCACCCATCCGAGTGAGACGCTGCGTGCTACTGGTCAAAAAACTACCGAGCGTGTCAAGACCTGGCGGTGCTGATCGACTCGGGGGCCGAGAGTAGCGCCCAACCGGGAACACGATCCGGGCACCCCCACGGTTCACACCCACCACCCGGGTGGGTGTTGCGCAGGACGGAACGCTCATACCGAGAGTAGAGCGTGACGGATCCGTGTCCGGGTGGTCATCACCCGTTTACCCCAAGTCGGGCTCACGCTCTGCCATTCGTCGCAGTCGCGACTGCTCCGATCGCGTCGTCTTATCTGGAAAACTTTTCACTCGTTGGTGATTGGTCTATACCTCTTGGAGTAGCCCATTCGGCTCGGTCGGACCGCGCACGACCGGCGTGATCAAGAGGAGACCCGAATGCCGATGACCCGGTTCCTGAAGCGCGCCGGAGTGGCGATGAGCGCGCTCGCCGCCGCGGCCGCCGCCGTCGTGCTGCCCGCCACGAGCGCGTCCGCCGCGGCCGATGCGTCCTTTGTGGTCAGTGAGGCGCAGTTCGGCCAGATGTTCCCCAGCCGCAACGACTTCTACACCTACAGCGGCCTGACGGCGGCACTCTCGGCGTACCCGGGCTTCGCGAACACCGGCGACGACACGGTGAAGAAGCAGGAAGCCGCCGCGTTTCTGGCGAACGTCAGCCACGAAACCGGTGGCTTGGTCTACATCGTCGAGCAGAACACCGCGAACTACCCGCACTACTGCGACGCGAGCCAGCCCTACGGCTGCCCGGCGGGCCAGGCCGCGTACTACGGCCGTGGGCCGATCCAGCTGAGCTGGAACTTCAACTACAAGGCCGCCGGTGACAACCTCGGCATCGACCTGCTCAACAACCCGTACCTGGTCGAGCGGGACGCGGCTGTCGCGTGGAAGACCGGCCTCTGGTACTGGAACACCCAGAGCGGGCCGGGCACGATGACGCCGCACGACGCGATGGTCAACCAGCGCGGCTTCGGCGAGACCATCCGCAGCATCAACGGCTCGATCGAGTGCAACGGCGGCAACCCCGCCCAGGTCCAGAGCCGGATCGACCTGTACACGCGGTTCGCCGGGATCCTCGGGGTCCCGACGGGCGGCAACCTGTCCTGCTGAGAGCCGGGCGCGGCGAGAAGGGCCTCCCCGGCTGCCGGGGAGGCCCTTTTTGCGCTCAGCTCTGGGGATCGAGCCAGTTCAGGAGCTTGCGCAGGACGTCGTCGAGCAGGCCGACCTCCTGCTCGGAAAGGCCGGCCAGCAACTCGGAGACGTTCGCCGTGTGCTCGGTCATCGCGGCATCGACGGCCTCGAAACCCTTGTCCGTCAAGCGGATGCGGAAGCTGCGGCGGTCGTTCGGGTCGAGCGCGCGCTCGACGAACCCGGCCTTCTCCAGCCGGTCGAGGCGGCTGGTCATGCCGGCGCGGCTCAGCATCAGCGTCTTCGAGAGCTCGGACGGGATGAGCGTGTACGGCGGGCCCGAGCGGCGGAGCGCGGCGAGGACGTCGAACTCGCCGCGCTGCAGGCCGAACTTGCCGAACACGCGCTCCTGGGCCGGGCCGAGCACGAGCGCCAGCCTGCCCATCCGGCCGACGACCCCGATCGCGGTCAGGTCCAGGTCGGGGCGTTCGCGCCCCCAGGCCGCCACGACCTCGTCGACGGCGTCTTCGTCAGTCACCCACGCAGCTTATTCGATGCCAGCACTATTCGACGCGAGATAGTTTGACAGCGAACTATCAGTCGTGGAACCATCTTGGGCATGACGACATTGCTGGTACGCCACGACGAGGCCGAGCAGCTCGGCTCGACGCCCGACACGATGACCCTGCTCGCCGACGTCTCCCAGACCGACGGGCACCTGAGCACCAACCGCGCGACGCTCGGCCGCGGGAGCGACGGCGCGACGCCGCACTTCCACACGTCGTCGGCGGAGATGTTCTTCATGCTCGACGGCGAGCTCGAGGTCCTGAACGGCGATGAGATCGTGACGGTCCGGACGGGTGACATGCTGTTCGTGCCGCCGCACACGAATCACGCGTTCGGAGCGACCGAACGGTCGGGCGCGGACGTGCTGATCGTGTTCACGCCCGGTGTCGAGCTCTTCGAGTACTTCCGGATGATCGACCGGATCCGGCGCGGCGAGGCGTCTCCGTCGGAGATCCTGGCGACGCAGGACCGCTTCGACAACCACTTCGTGGACAGTGCGGCCTGGCGCGCCGCCCGTGCGGCCTAGATGTCGTAGGTGGCGGTGACCGGCGCGTGGTCGGACCAGCGCTGGTCGTACGCGGCGGCGCGCTCGACCACGACGTCGACGACCTTCTCGGCGAGGCCGGGCGTCGCGAGCTGGCAGTCGATGCGCCAGCCGGAGTCGTTGTCGAAGGCCTGGCCGCGGTAGGACCACCAGGTGTAGGGGCCGGGGCCTTCGGGGTCGAGGCGGCGCTGGACGTCGGTGTAGCCGGCCTCGGTGTAGACGCGGCCGAGCCACTCGCGTTCCTCGGGCAGGAAGCCGGAGTTCTTGCGGTTGCCGCGCCAGTTCTTGAGGTCGACGGTGTCGTAGGCGATGTTCCAGTCCCCCACCACGACGACCTCCCGTCCGGCCGCGGCGGCCTTCGCCCGCAGCTCGACGAGGTAGGGCAGGAACGCGGCCATGAAGCGCTCTTTTTCGGCCTGGCGTTCGGTGCCGACGTCGCCGCTGGGCAGGTAGAGGCTGGCCACGACGACCTTGGCCAGGTGGACTTCGAGGTACCGGCCGCTGTCTTCGAACTCCGGCTCGCCGAAGCCGATCCGGACTTCTTCGGGTTCCTCGCGGCTGTAGATGGCGACGCCGTTGCGCCCCTTCACGGCCGAGGGGGCGTGCACGACGAACCACCCCTCGGGCTCGATGACGGCCGCGGGCAGCTGACCGGCTTCGGCGCGCACCTCCTGGCAGGCGACGACATCCGCCTTCGTGGCGGCGAGCCACTCGACGAAGCCCTTCTTGGCGGCGGCGCGGAGTCCGTTGACGTTCACGGTGGAGACAGTCAGCACACGTGCACGGTACCGGCCGGGTCCGCTCTGCCAGACTGCCGTGCATGGGGAATCGGCTCACGGTGCTCGGCAGTTGCGGCGCGTGGCCGGAGTCGGGACGCGCGTGCGCCGGGTTTCTGGTGGAGCACAACGGTTTCCGCGTCGTGCTCGACCTCGGGTACGGGGCGGCGTCGCGGTTGTTCGGGTACGGCCTGCCCGACGCGGTGGTGGTGACGCACGAGCACCCGGACCACTGCGCGGACGTCAGCGCGCTCGGGCGAGCGTGGCACTACACGGTCCAGACGGACGGGCAGCCGCGGTTGCCGCTGCACTGCACACCGGGGACGGTCGAGCGGTTGGCGGCGATGGAGCCGCGGCCGCACCCGACCGAGTTGTTCGAGGTGCACGACCTCGGGGAGCCGGCGGAGATCGGGCCGTTCCGGCTCACGGCGTATCCGCTGCCGCACCACGTGCCGAACTTCGGGGTGCGGCTCACCGCGCCCGGGCTCACCGTGGCGTACACCGGGGACACCGGGCCGTCGCCGGTGCTGGCCGAGCTCGGGCGGGACGCGGATCTGTTCATCTGTGAGGCGACGCTGCGCTCGCCTTCGCCTTCGCCTCGGTACTTGATGACGGCGGCGGAGGCGGGTCAGTGGGCGGCGGAGGCCCGAGCCCGGCGGCTTATGTTGACCCACTTCTGGCCGGGGACTGATCGTGCCGCGGCTGCCGCCGAGGCGGGTGCGCGGTTCGGCGGGGAGGTTCTGGTCGCCTCGGAAGACCTCACCATCGCGCTCTGACCTGCGGGGATGCCGTTTTTGTCGGTGCCTGCTGCTAGAACTGGTCGCGTTGGAGGGCGGCTGGTGGGCGGAGGTGAGGTCCGAGTCCCGGGGACGGGCGACAACTGAATGCGGCACGGATCGACGGGGTGGTCCGCGGGGTCTCCAGGGGGAGTTCCGCGGGCGCCGGATGGTGCGGGCGGCCGGGTCGAGCCGGGGGAACGCGCGAGGACGGGGGTCGGAGCGCGAGGCGAGATCCGAGCGGAGACGAGGTTCCGGTGGGCTTGCGCTCGGACGGGGGTCAGAGCGCAAGCAACCGGCCTCGGACACGAACTAGCCCACGGCCGCGAGCCGACACCCGCGACCAGCGGGCTCAGCGCGGCGGAATCAGCAGGTCGAGCCCTCGACGGGCTGCGTGTACTCAGCAGCCACCCACTTGTCGTCGGCGACCTTCCGGAACCCGTTCTGCACCCCTGGCAACGCGTCGAACTGGGCGTCGCGCAAGTACTTGCCGACGATCTTCGCGTTGCCGTCGGCTGTCTCGCGGGCGTTCAGGACGTCCGCCGTCACCGTGACCTTGCAGCCCGTCGCCGAGGCTCCCGCCGCTTGCTTGTCCGTGTTCAACGCGTAGATGACGATGACCGCGATGATGGCGCCGACGACGATCAGCGTCTTCTTCGACATCCCGAGCATGACGCCTTCCTCCAGCCGCGAATCCCGTCCCACGCCAAGGGTAGGCAATCCTTTACCCGGACCGACAGCGCCGGACAGCGCAACCACCCGGAGGCGCCAGCGACGTCACCCGCCCACGACCGTCCGTAACCAGACGAAAGCCCCCCTCCCGGCGAAAGAGAACCGGGAAGGGGGCTCCGACTAAACCACTCAGCCCTGGGCGATCTTCTTCGCCAGGTTGTCGTCCAGCGTCGCGAGGAACTCCTCGGTCGTCTGCCACGGCTGGTCCTTGCCGATGAGCAGCGCCAGGTCCTTCGTCATCTTGCCGCTCTCGACGGTCTCGATGACGACCTGCTCCAGCTTGTTCGCGAAGCCGATCAGCTCCGAGTTGCCGTCCAGCTTGCCGCGGTGCTCGAGGCCGCGCGTCCACGCGTAGATCGACGCGATCGGGTTCGTCGAGGTCGGCTTGCCCTGCTGGTGCTGGCGGTAGTGCCGGGTGACCGTGCCGTGCGCGGCCTCGGCCTCGACCGTCCTGCCGTCCGGCGTGCGCAGCACCGACGTCATCAGGCCGAGCGAGCCGAAGCCCTGCGCGACCGTGTCGGACTGGACGTCACCGTCGTAGTTCTTGCACGCCCAGACGTAGCCGCCCTCCCACTTCAGCGCCGCCGCGACCATGTCGTCGATCAGGCGGTGCTCGTAGGTGAGGCCCTTGGCGTCGAAGTCGGCCTTGAACTCGGCGTCGAAGATCTCCTGGAACACGTCCTTGAACTGGCCGTCGTAGGCCTTGAGGATCGTGTTCTTGGTCGACATGTACACCGGCAGCCCGCGGTCGAGGCCGTACTGCAGCGACGCGCGCGCGAAGTCCTCGATCGACTTGCGGTAGTTGTACATCCCCATCGCGACGCCGCCGCCCTCGGGGAACTTCGCGACCTGGAACTCCATCGGCTCCGACCCGTCCTCCGGGGTGAAGCTGATGGTCAGCGTGCCGGGGCCGGGCACCTTGAAGTTGGTGGCCTTGTACTGGTCGCCGTGCGCGTGGCGGCCGATGATGATCGGCTTCGTCCAGCCCGGGACCAGCCGCGGGATGTTCTGGATGACGATCGGCTCGCGGAAGATGACACCGCCGAGGATGTTGCGGATGGTGCCGTTGGGCGACAGCCACATCTTCTTGAGGCCGAACTCCTCGACCCGCGCCTCGTCCGGGGTGATCGTGGCGCACTTGACGCCGACGCCGTGCTTCTTGATGGCGTTCGCGGAGTCGATGGTCACCTGGTCGTCGGTGCGGTCCCGCTCCTCGATGCCCAGGTCGTAGTAGTCCAGGTTCACGTCCAGGTACGGGTGGATCAGCTTGTCCTTGATGAACTGCCAGATGATGCGGGTCATCTCATCGCCGTCGAGTTCGACGACGGTGCCCTGGACCTTGATCTTGGCCATGAGCAGCGGTGCTCCTTCCGCGGATCTTCGCGTTCTTCTTTAAGTCTCGCCGGTAGCGGTACAAGCGTACTGCTTGACGGAGCTGGATGGTTCCAGTAGTGGTCGGTATCAAGTCTCCACCCGCCGGTTGTGGCGGGGATCACGGGGCGGGCGGCATGCTGGTCAGGTGGGTTTCCGGGGGATCGCCGCCGTCGCGCTGCTCGCGACCGCGTGCTCCGCGGCGCCGTCCGGGCCGCCGCGGCTCGCGCCCTACGCCGACTGCGCCCACCCGCCGTCGCCGGAGCAGGTCGGTCAAGGCCTGCAGGGCTCGTCGCGCGGCGGGACCGCGGTCGCCCTGGTGTTCGCGCAGGTCCCGCTGAAGGCGGGCGACGAGCACAAGATCGTCTGGCGGGTCACCGGCACCGGGCCGATCCGGATCTTCGCGACCGGCCCCGCCGCCGAAGTCGTCCAGCCCGTCTGGGGGCCGGAGGAGCACGGCGGCTCGACCTTCGCCTACCCCGGCGACGAATGGGGCGTCGGCTTCCGGTTCGCCACGCCCGGCTGCTGGACCGTCCACGTCGAGCGCACCGACGTCGAAGGGTCGCTCAGCCTGCCGGTCACCTGATCCGACCGCTCGCCGAGCGAGCGTCGCGCTTCCGGGTGAACCAAGGCACGATGCCACCCGTGAACTCATCATCCGGGAGGTGACGGCCATGTCGACCCATCGGTACGCCGACTACGAAGAGGACTACGACGACTACGAAGACACCACCGACGTGCTCGACGAGCGGCCGCGCCGCGGCGGCGCGCACGTGGTCAGCGCGCTCGGCGGGCTCGTGCTCACGCCGGTCGCCCTCGGCCTCCTCAGCTGGGGCGGGCTGCGTCAGCAGCAGCTGATCCAGGCGACGCTCAGCACGAACCGCGACCCGCTCGGCATCGCGCTGCTGGCGGGCGGCGCGATCCTGCTGCTGGTCGTCGCCGCGCTCGGGGCGCTCTCGGCCGTCGGCCCGATCCTGGGCGGGCTGCTCTACGGCGTGCTGCCCGGCGTCGCCGCGATGGCCATGCCCGAATGGGGCTTCCGGCTGGTGAACCTGATGCCGAAGAGCGACATCGCCTACGGCGTCATGGACTTCCTCTTCATCGGCGGACTGCTCGGCGTCGGGTTCCTGCTCGTCGGCAGCGGGCTGGCCAACGCGCTGGTCCGGCGGCGCCGCGAGGCGTGACCCGCGCCGGTGGGATCATCGGCGGATGGGACTGTTCACCGTCGCGGAAGCACGTGACGAACTGGCGCGGCTGCGGCCGGTCCTCGACGAACTCGTGCGCGTGCGGGCCGACGCGGCCGAGCTCGCGGCGTCGCTGCGACCGGGCGGCCGGGCCACCGACCTGGGCGGGCTGCCCGAGTGGAAGGCGGCCCAGGCCCGGCTTGACGACCTGATGACGACGGTGCAGCGCACCGGCGCCGAGCTCAAGGGGTTCGCGCCGCTGCTGGTCGACTTCCCCGCCGAGCTCGACGGCACCGACGTGCTGCTGTGCTGGCTCGAGGGCGACCGCGACCTGGGCTGGTACCACCGCACCGACCTGGGTTTCGCCGGGCGCCGTCCGCTGAAAACCCCTGGCCTGCCCGGCTAGGTTGAGGTCGTGGACCACGACACCAGGGCCGCCTTCTTCGACGGCACGGCCGAGCACTACGACGAAGACACCTTCCACCGGGCCGTCGCGGACGCGCTGGTCGAGCCTCTGCCGACGGGCCCGGACCTGGTCCTCGACGTCGCCACCGGAACGGGCTGGGCGGCGTACGCGGCGTTGCGGCTGAAGCCGGCCCGCGTGCTCGCTGTCGACTTGTCGCCGGCGATGATCGCGCGCGCCGAGGCCAAGGCGGACCTCGACCCCGAGCGGCGGATCACCTGGCGGGTCGGGCCCGCGGTGCCGATGCCGGCCGAGGACCACTCGGCCGACGTCGTGCTCTGCGCGTCCTCACTGCACTTCCTGGGCGCCGTCGCGTTCGCCGACTGGCTGCGCGTGCTGAAGCCGGGCGGGCGGCTGGCGTTCTCGGTCGTTTCCGGGACGCGGTTCAAGCCGTCGGGCCCGTTCGCCGAGTTCGTGCCGAAGGACCTGACGTTCCCGACCGACGAAGCCGAGGCGGCGGCGTTGGCGCACGGCTTCGCCGACGCGTCGGCCCGGACGTTCACCCTCAACGACGGCGAGCGGGTCCGCAGCGTCTTCGTGGTGCACGCGACGGCGCCCTGACTCAGGCGTGGAAGTGGACCTCACCGCGGGTCGCCGGGCCGTCGGGTGACCCGCAGCGCTGGACGAAGGTGACGTCGACGCCGTCCGCGTCGAGGCGGTCGATCGTGAAGTCGGCGTAGGGATCACCGCAGCCGAAGTTGCCGCTCACGACGAAGATCCCCGGAGTCGTCAGCGCCGGGTCGCTCTGTCCGCGGAAGCGGGCCCCGGTGTAGGTCCCGGTGTGCAGGGTTTCCCCGGCCGGGGCGCTCAGCTCGACGCGCAGGTCCTTCAGACCCGACTGGACGTCGATCTTCAGGACGCCGTCGCGTTCCCAGACGGCGATTTCGTCGCCGGGAGCCGCGTACTGGGCGCTGCCAACCAGCGGCCAGGCGCCGTCTTCCGAGGTGTACGCGACGGTCTGCACCGGGTCCGCCGACGCGGCCGGGACAAGCGCGACACCCAGCCCGGCCGCCGCCGACAGCACCACACCGGCACGAAGAAGTGACTTCACGGAACCTCCCCAGTCCGAGCCGCCTCGCGCGGCCTCGCCGATCATGCTGCCAACGCCGGTGGTTTTCGGACAGGGGTTTCCGCTCAGCGGTGCAGCGACGCACCCTTGAGGATCTTGTCCACGGCGTTCTTCGGCCCGTGCACGGCCATCCCGGCCAGCGCCAGCTTCTCGCCCGGCACCGCACGGACCGCGGCCCGGTTGTCGGCGTCGTTGCCGGTGTGGAACAGCTCGTCGGTGAAGATCGAAAACCGCAGACCCCGGCCGAGCGCGCGGATGTGCGCCGCGGTCAGGACGTCCGCCGTGCCGGAAAAGACCATCACCGGCTGGCCGAACATCGGCAGGTACTCGGTGCCGTCGGCGTCGGCGTAGGGCTCGCCCATCAGCTCCGGCGTCACGTGGGCGATGCCGCTGACCAGGAACGCCGTCACGTTGAGCCGCTGCCAGGACGCCAGGTCGTCGCGGAGCAGGACGGCGATCTTCGTGTCGAAGGAACTCATGCCCGAAGACTCCCCCGGCGGCCACCGGCGCGTCTTGTACGTTCTTGACATGGCGGACGTCGCGGCTTGGCGGCCGGCGGTCCCGGGGATCGCCGAGGTCTTCCACGCGCGCTTCACCACGCACGCCTACCCCCTGCACACGCACGACACGTGGACCCTGCTGATCGTCGACGACGGCGTCATCCGCTACGACCTCGACCGCCACCACCACGGCGCGCTCGGAACGGCGGTGACGCTGCTGCCGCCGAACGTCGCGCACGACGGACGGGCCGCCACCAGCCACGGCTTCCGCAAGCGCGTGCTCTACCTGGACACGCCGGTGCTCGGCGAGGACCTGATCGGCGCGGCGGTGGACCGGCCGAGCCTGGCCGACGGGCTGCTGCGCACGCGGATCCACCAGCTGCACGAGTCGCTGGCCGAGCCCGGCGACGCGCTCGAGGCGGAGAGCAGGCTGGTGCTGGTGGCCGACCGCCTGCGCGTCCACCTGGGCCGGCCGGTGACGCACGAGCCGAAGCGCGGCCTCGCCGACGAGCTGAGGGACCTCCTGGACGCCCGACTGCCGGAGGCGCTGACGCTGGCCGAAGCGGCCGCGACGCTCGGCGCACACCCGGCGTACCTCGTCCGCTGCTTCGGGGCGAAGTTCGGGCTGCCCCCGCACCGCTACCTGACGGGCCGCCGCGTCGACCGGGCACGGCGGCTCCTGCTCGACGGCGCCCCGGCCGCCGACGTCGCCGCCGCGGCCGGGTTCAGCGACCAGGCCCACCTGACGAGGCATTTCAAGCGCTACCTGGGCACGACGCCGTCGCGCTACGCGAAAACCCGGTGACGGCGTCGTTACGATCCGGACATGGGGTTCCTCGCCAGGGTCGGCGGCCTGCGCTTCGCGGTCGTCGTCCTCACCGCCATGACCGCGCTCCAGATGACGCTCATCGCGTTCGGCAACATCACCGACTTCGGCACCAACCAGGCGTTCGTCCAGCACGTGCTCGCGATGGACACGACGTTCCGCTCGCCGGACATGATGTGGCGCGCGATCACCAGCCCCGGCCTGCAGAACACCGCCTACGTCGTGATCATCGCGTGGGAGGTGCTGACAGCGCTGGTGCTGCTCGCCGCACTGGCCGGGTGGATCCGCGCGAAAGACGCTACGGCCCGGCGCCTGGCGACCCTCGGCTGGGTGATGTGGGTGCTGCTGTTCGGCGTCGGCTTCCTCGCCGTCGGCGGTGAGTGGTTCCAGATGTGGCAGTCGGACAAGTGGAACGGCCTCCAGCCCGCCCTGCAGAACTTCCTCATCGCGGTGGCGGCGCTGGTCGTCGCCCACCTCCCCGCGAAAGAGCGCACGTAGGAAGAGGGCCGTTGTGTCAAGATGACGGGCATGCTGCGCGAACTGCACCTCACCGGTGACCCGGCGGCCGACAAGCTGCTTAACGACGATCCGTTCGCCCTGCTCGTCGGGATGCTCCTGGACCAGCAGTACCCCATGGAGCACGCGTTCGCCGGCCCGCGGAAGATCGCCGACCGGATGGACGGCTTCGACATCGCGAAGATCGCCGCCACCGATGTCGAAACCTTCGTCGAGCTGTGCGTCGTGCCGCCGGCCATCCACCGCTACGGCGGCTCGATGGCCCGCCGCGTCCACGCGCTCGCGCAGCACATCATCGAGAACTACGACGGCCGCACCGAGGGCATCTGGCTCGACGGCCGCCCGAAGCCCGACGGCCCCACCGTCCTCAAGCGGCTGAAGGCCCTGCCCGGCTTCGGCGAGCAAAAAGCCAAGATCTTCCTGGCGCTGCTCGGCAAGCAGCGCGGGGTGGCGCCGAAGGGCTGGCGCGAAGCGGCCGGTGCCTACGGCGACCGCGGGTCGCGGCGGTCGATCGCCGACGTCACCAACGCCGAAACCCTCGCCCAGGTGCGCGCCTTCAAGAAGGCCGCCAAGGCCACCGCCGCCGCGGACTAACGCACCCAAACGCGCAGCGGGCCGAGCGGTTCGGCGCCGTGCGCGAGCGCGATGTCCAGCGCGGCGCCGTGTTCGTAGCCGACGACCGGGACACCCGGGAACGCCGCCGCCACCGCCGCGACCGCGCCCGGCCAGCTCGCCGCCGGGCCCGCGAAGTTGGACAAGCCCACGACTCCCTCGCCGCGGTGGGCCACGACCACGTCTTCACCGCGAGCCAGCACCGCCACCGCGTCGTCGACCGGGAAGCCGTGCCTGGTCGTGCGCTCCCAGCCCGCCTCCGGCACTCCCGGCCCGCACGCGATCCACGTCGCCTCGAACAGGACCGAGAAGCCCGGCAGCTCCAGGGTCGCGAAGCTGTCCTTCACCGAACACCCGGCCGAGGCGTCGATGAGCGGGAGGACGTCGGCGGTCGTGGCGTCCGCGGTCAGCGTCACCGCGTCCGGGTAGAACTCCGGGGTGCGGCGCGGGCTCGTCCAGGCCCGCGGGCCGAACCGGCCGCCGCCGCAGACCAGGGCGCACCAGGACGCGTTCTCCGCCGCCGCTAGCCGCGCGCGAACCACAGCACGTCCGGCTCGCCGCGCGGGACCTCGACCGGCACCTCGCGGACGTCGGCGAAGCGCGCCCGCAGCCGGGCGGCGAACGCCGGGGCCGCCCCGGCGCTCCACACCGCCAGCACGCCGCCCGGGTTCAGCAGGTCCGCCAAGCGCGCGAGCCCGGCGTCGGAGTAGAGCGACGCGTTGCCTTCGGTGACCGTCCATTCCGGACCGTTGTCGATGTCCAGGCACAGCGCGTCGAACCGCTCGGACGTCTCCGCCAGCCACGACACGAGGTCGGCCTCCACGACCCGGACGCGGGGGTCGGCGAGCGCGTCGGCATGGACCGTCCGAAGTGGACCGTGACGGTTCCATGAGATCACCGCCGGTTCACGTTCCACCACGACGACCGAAGCCGCGCCCGCGTCGAGCGCCGCGCGGAGGGAGAACCCGACGCCGAGGCCGCCGATCAGCACGGTGGCGCCCGCGCTCAGCGCCTCGGTGACCAGGAGCCGCTCGGACTCGCCGTTGCGCGTGTCCATCAGGAAAACGCCGTTCTCGATCACTTCGAACGCCTCGCCGTCCCGGCGCAGCACCAGCTCGCCGCCGCGGCCACGGACCGTCTCCACCACCTCGACCACGCGTCGACCTTCTCACAGGCCGTGCCCGCTCCTACCCTGGACACGGAGGTGAAGCCCATGCACGCCACAGCAGGAGACGAAATCCAGGTGCACGGCCGGACGGTCGGGTCGGCCGAGCAGCGCGGCGAGATCCTCGAAGTCCGCGGGCCCGACGGCGCCCCGCCCTACCTCGTGCGGTTCGCCGACGGCCACGAGGCCCTCGTGTACCCGGGCCCCGACTGCGAAGTCCAAGCCCACGCCGACTAGCCCAAGCGCCCCAATGTGGCCTTCGGTGCGTCAGACGCAACCAAGGCGGCCTTCGGTGCGTAAGACGCAACCAAGGCCGCCTTGGGGCGCTTGGGACCCGAGCTAGCTGACGGCGACCTGTTCGCGGGGTTCGCGGACCCGCCCCCACGCGACGCCCATCAGCAGCAGGGCGGCCAGGGTGAGCGCGGCCGCGACCTCGGGCAGCAGCAGCGGCCCGCCCGACGTCAGCACCGCCCCGCCGACCACGCCGGACAGGCCGACGCCCAGGTAGATCGCCGACGCGTTGAGCGACAGCACCAGACCCGCGTGGCCCGGCGACAGCTCGATCAGCCGGTGCTGCACCGGCGGGTTGAACGACCACGTCGCCAGGCCCCACACGAACAGCGTCACCGCGGCGCCGACCGTCGTCGCCGTGGCGATCGGCAGCAGGGCCATCACGACGGTGATCGCCGCCGTCACCACGAGCAGCGGGGCGCGTGAACCCCAGCGGTCCGCCGCGCGGCCGCCGGCGAAGTTGCCGACCGCGCCGCCGATGCCGTAGCAGAAGAGCAGCACCGTGACCGTCGTGCCGTGCACGCCCGCGGTCGCGGCCAGCAGCGGCGAGACGAACGTGTAGACCATGAACGCGGCCAGGCACGCGAGGACCGTCGTGGCCAGCATGACGAGCACCCGCGGGTCGCGGCCGGCGGCGAACCGCTCGGCGAGGCTCACCCGCGGCGGCGCGGCGACGCGGGGCAGTGCGACCTGCACGGCCAGCGCACTGGCCAGCGAGAACGCCGCGACCAGCGCGAACGCCGTCCGGTAGCCGAGGTGCTGGGAGATCAGGCTGCCCAGCGGGACGCCGAAGATCAGTGCGACCGTGAGGCCGCCGAACACGAGCGCGACCGCGCGGCCCCGGCGTTCGGGGACGGTCAGCTCGGCCGCGACCGCGCTGGCCGCCGGGGTGAACACCGCGGCCCCGACCGCGGTCACCACCCTGGCCACCAGCAGCGAGCCATAGCCGGGCGCGAGCGCGGCGAAGAGGTTGCCAGCCCCGGTCACGGCGAGCGCGGCGACCAGCAGTGTGCGGCGTTCCCAGGCGCCGGTCGCGGCGGCGAACAGCGGCGAGCCGACCGCGTACGCGATGGCGAAGGCCGTGACGAGCTGGGCCGCGGCGGTGGCCGAGACGTGCAGCTCACCGGTCAGCGCGGGCAGCAGCCCGGCGACGATGTAGCCGCTGGTCCCGACGCCGAAGGCGCCGAAGGCGAGGACCGAGATCCTCGAGGACGAGGGTGCGGACATGGGTGGAGCCCCCAAGCGAAGCAGGGATTGGTTCGATGAACGTCGTAGTTCGACTATCACCGTACTACGCGGCCCCGACAATTTCGACCGCCGTCGTACAATGGACCCATGTCGAAGACCGCCGCGCTGCCGCCGCTCGTCCACCCCACCCGGGACGAGATCACCGTCGAGGGCGTGCTCCGCGCCCTGGCCGACCCCGTGCGCCTGGCGATCGTCCGGCAACTGGCGGCCGCGGACCACGAGATCGCGTGCGGCGGACTGACCGTCCCGGTGACGAAGTCCACAATCACCCACCACCTGAGCATCCTGCGCCAAGCCGGCGTCGTCTCCGGCCGCCAGGAGGGCACCACGCGGTTCAACTCGTTGCGCCGCAACGACCTCGACGCTCTGTTCCCCGGCCTGCTCGACGGCGTGCTGGCCGCGCCACGATGAGCCGTGTGGATCGTCACCCGAAATCGGGATGACAACGACCCCCTTCGTCGGTTGGACTGTGCGTAGGACAGCTCACGGCGCTGGGGCCGCATGGCTGTCTTTCTTTATGACCCCGTACTGAACCGATCCAGAGATCGGCCGAGTAATCGTTTACCCACTGGGAAGGAGTGCCGTGCCCGTCGCGCTGCTCGCGCTCGCCATCGGAGCTTTCGGCATCGGGACCACCGAGTTCGTCATGATGGGCGTGCTGCCCCAGGCGGCCGCCGACTTCGGCGTCGACATCCCGACCGCCGGCCACCTCATCTCCGCCTACGCCCTCGGCGTCGTCGTCGGCGCGCCCCTGCTCACCGCGGTCGCCGTCCGGCTGCCGCGCAAGACCATGCTGCTGGCCATGATGGGCCTGTTCACGCTGGGCAACGCCCTCTTCGCGCTGTCGCCCACCCAGGAGTTCGGCGTGGCGTTCCGGTTCCTCGCCGGCCTGCCCCACGGCGCGTTCTTCGGCGCCGGTGCGGTCGTCGCGTCCAGTTTGGTCGGCCCTGGCCAGCGCGCGAAGGCCGTGTCGATGATGTTCCTCGGCCTGACCCTGGCGAACGTCATCGGCGTGCCGCTCGGCACTCTGCTCGGCCAGCAGGTCGGCTGGCGCGCCACCTTCGGCGTCGTCGCGGTGATCGGGCTGGTCGCCATCGCGGCGATCGCGAAGCTCGTCCCGCACCAGGGCAAGCCGGCCGAGGCGTCGCTGCGCGGCGAACTCGGCGCGTTCAAGCGGCCGCAGGTGCACCTGGCGCTGGCGATCGTCACGTTCGGGCTCGGCGGCGTGTTCGCCTGCCTGTCCTACATCACGCCGATGCTGACCGACGTCGCCGGCTACTCGCCGTCGAACGTGACGCTGCTGCTGTCGCTGGCGGGCGTCGGCATGACGATCGGCAACCTGCTCGGCGGCCGCCTGGCCGACCGCGCGCTGATGCCGAGCCTCTACATCGCGCTGCTGGCGCTGGCGTCGGTGCTGGGGATCTTCACGATCACCGCGCAGGGCAAGGTGGGCGCGGCGATCACGATCTTCTTCGTCGGCGTCGCCGGGTTCATGATCGGCCCGATGATGCAGGCGCGGATCATGGAGAAGGCGGGCGGCACACCGTCCCTGGTGTCGGCCGCCGTCCAGTCCGCGTTCAACATCGCCAACTCGATCGGGGCCTACCTCGGCGGGCTGGTCATCGCGGGCGGGCTCGGCCTGGTCGCCCCCAACTGGGTCGGCGCCCTGCTGGCGGTGTTCGGCCTGACGCTGGCGATCGTCTCGGGCACTTTGGACCACCGCGAGGCGAAAGCCGAACGACGCGAGCTCGCCCTGGCATCCTGACAGTCACTGTCAAAAGCGGCACTTTCACGTGAAAGTGCCGCTTTTGGCCGTCAGGAGGAGCCGAACGGGCCGCCGATGATCGTCAGGGCCACGTACAGCACCGCTGCCGCCAGGCCCGTGTACGTCACGATGTCCACGGCCTTGCCGCGGATCGCCAGCAGCCCGGCCCTGGCCGTCGGCAGCACCGCCCGCAGCACCGCGGCGAGGAGGAGCGCGGCGCCGATCAGCGCCGCGCCTTCCCGCCAGTGGTACTGGACGATCCGCAGCGCCGCCACGGCCACCACCAGCAGCACCGCCGCGAACGGCAGCTGGGTGAACCGGGCCGTCCGGCTCCGGCGGTCGCCGATGTCCCGCCGGTCCTCCGTCATGGTCATCAGCCTTGGACCGAGCGTTCCGCCGCCTCGACGACGTTGCTCACCAGCATCGCCCGGGTCATCGGCCCCACGCCGCCGGGGTTCGGCGAGATCCAGCCGGCCACCTCGGCGACTCCCGGGTGGACGTCGCCGGTGAGCTTGCCGTCCACGTGGGACACACCGACGTCGAGCACGGCCGCGCCCGGCGCCACCATGTCCGGCGTGATGATCCCGGGCACGCCCGCGGCGGCGACGACGATGTCGGCGCGGCGGACCTCGGCGGCCAGGTCGCGGGTGCCGGTGTGGCACAGGGTCACCGTGGCGTTCTCGCTGCGGCGCGTCAGCAGCAGGCCCAGCGTGCGGCCGACCGTGATGCCGCGGCCGACGACCGTCACCCGCGCGCCGTTCAGCTCGACGCCGTGGCGCTTGAGCAGCTCGATGATCCCGTACGGCGTGCACGGGAGCGCGCCCCGCTGACCGAGCACGAGCCGCCCGAGGCTGACCGGCGCGAGGCCGTCGGCGTCCTTCTCCGGGTCGATGCGCTCGAGCACGCGGTTCGCGTCGAGGTGCTTCGGCAGCGGCAGCTGGACGATGTAGCCGTGGCAGGCCGGGTCGGCGTTCAGCTCGTCGATGACGGCTTCGAGCTTCTCCTGCGAGATGTCGGCCGGCAGGTCGCGGCGGATCGAGTTGACGCCGATCTTGCCGCTGTCGGCGTGCTTCATCCGCACGTACGAGTGCGACCCCGGGTCGTCGCCGACCAGGACGGTGCCCAGGCCCGGCGTCACCCCCTTCGCGGCCAAGGCCGCGACGCGCGGTTCGAGCTCCGCGAAAATGGCGTTCTTGGTGGCCTTGCCGTCGAGAATCTTCGCCGTCACGAGGCCCATTCTGGCAAAGCGACCCCCGCGCGTCGCTTCCAGGCTCGGGCGGTCGCAGCCCGTAGAGTGGCCGCTACCCGCACGGTCCACTCGCGACGACGGCCGCGATCAAGCTGTGATCTACGGCACGTCGCATCACGCGAGGTCAGACCGTGTGCCACCGGGTCACCGAGCGGCAAAACCCACATGCGGGGTGCACACGCGCGCGCGAACAGTCAAAATGTCCCCGTGGCACAACCGACGACGCAGCTGAACGCGACCGAGCAGGACACCCTGGTCAAGCAGATCGGCCTTGCCCTGCTCCGTGCCGCCCCGCGCGACTGGCGCAAGGTCACCGCGGAGTACCGAGCCGTCGGGAGGTACCACGAGCTCACCGGCGAGATCGTCACCGAGGACGGCACGGTGCACGAGTGGCTCGCCACCCACGACATCGCGACGCTCTTCGGCAGGCTGCGCGGCGGCATGTACCGCGACGGCCGCGGAACGTGGTTCAACGCGCGCTACCAGCTCGACCACCCGTCCAGCTACAACCTCGAATACAACCGCGACGAGCCGGTGTGGAACCTCGCGCCGCCGCCACAGGCCTATTCGGACGAGCTGCGGATGTTCCCGCGCACCGAGGAGAACGTCCCCGAATGGCTGATCCGGCGGATGTCCGGGCTCGGCCCGGAGCAGCCTGGACCGCACTTCCGGATCGCCCGGATCTTCGACACCGTCGGCCCCGCCGGCCGCCCCGTCATCAACCGGCCCGACCTCGAGATCGAGGAGCAGGACCGGCTGCTGGAGTACCTGGAGAACGCGCCGCTGGTGGTGCCCGAGCGCGGCTACGACATCGACCGGCTGGCCGCGACGCCGGAGGCGACCGTCCCGGTCGCCTTCCACAGCGACGGCCAGTGGATCTGGCCCGCCGCCGTCGACTTCTACCTGCGCAAGTACGGCGTTTCGCCCGAACCGGACCTGGTCGAGCACGTCCGCGCGGTCGGGTTCAAGCTGCCGCCGGTCGACGAGCCCACGCTGCAGGCCGCGGCGGGGTACCTCACCCGGGGGAACCAGCCGCCGCCCCAGCAGCAGCGCCCGGCCGGGCCGCCGCCGCAGGGCCCGCCGCCCCAGCAGCAGGTGCCGCCGCCTCAGGCGCCCGCCGGTCCGCCGCCGGGGGTGGCCGCGGCGGCTGCCGCGCCGCCCGTCGCGCCGCCGGTTCCGCCGCAGCACCAGGAGCCGCCCGCGCCGGTGGAGTCGCCGCTGTCGGTGCACGCCCCGGCCGAGCCGGAGGCCCCGGCCGAAGAGCACGACTACGCCGAAGAGGCCGAGTACGCCGAAGAGGGCTACGACGACCAGGAGTTCGACGACCGCTTCGCCGAGGACGACCAGTACGGCGAGGAGGACTACGACCAGCAGGCCGAGCACGCCGCGGGCACGAACGGCTCGGCGCCGGAACCGGGCCGCGTCCCGGACCTCGAAGAGACCGCGGAATACGTGCCCGACCAGCCGATCGGGCACGAGGAAGAGACCCCGCGCGACGGCGAGCCCTTCCCCCGGCGCGACGAGGAGGCGGCGCACGCCGCGTTCCAGCCGCCGCGTGACGAGGGTCCGGGCTTCCAGCAGGCCGAACCGGCGCGTGGGGACGAGCCCGCGCACGCCGGGTACGAGCAGCCGCAGGACGAGGCCGCACTCCCATCGCGGCAGGGTGGCTACGAGCCGCCCCAGGACGAAGCTTTCCCGGCCCGGCAGGGCGAACCGGGGCGCGGCGGGCCCCAGGACGAGCCCGCGTTCCAGTCCCGGCAGGGTGGCTACGAGGCGCGCGAGCCCGAGCCCGCCCACGGCGGGTACGAGGCGCCGAACCAGGACGATGCTTTCCAGGGGCGGCAGGGCGAGCCCGCGTTCCAGTCCCGCCAAGCCGAGCCCGCGCACGCCGGGTACGAGCCGCCGCACCAGGACGAGCCCGCCTTCCAGAGCCGCCAGCCCGAACCCGCGCACGCCGGGTACGAGCAGCCGCACGAAGACGAGCACGAGGACGAACCCGCCCACGCCTTCGAGCCGCCGCGGCGCGAGGAGCAGCCCGCGTTCGACCCGGGCCCGCCGACCATGATCACCCAGCCCGAGGTGCCCGGCGTGCTGCCGGTGCCCGAGCCCCCGGCGCCGCAGCCCGCCGCCAAGGCGGAGCCGCCGGAGGCACCGCGGCCGGGCCGCCGGGCCCTGCGCCGCCAGCAGCCCGACCACCCGGTGCTCGCCGGGCTGC
Source organism: Amycolatopsis nalaikhensis (assembly GCF_030264295.1). GTDB lineage: Bacteria > Actinomycetota > Actinomycetes > Mycobacteriales > Pseudonocardiaceae > Amycolatopsis > Amycolatopsis nalaikhensis. Next base: position 1,777,645 of record NZ_CP127173.1, read on the forward strand.
AGGCCAAGCTGGACGAGCTCGAGATCCCGGAAAGCGGCTACAAGCTGGGCGAACCGGCCGAGCACGGGTGGAGCGTCGAGCAGGTCGACGACGGCTGGCGCGTCGGCTGGTACGACGGCAAGCTCAGCAACCCCGCTGTGTTCGGCGACGCCGAGGACGCGGCCGCGTTCATGCTCGGGAAGCTGCTGCTCAACCCCGAAGGCCACGTGCCAGCCGAGGAGCCGCCGCCCGCGCCGGAGCCCGAACCCGAGCCGGAACCGGCCCCGCAGCGGGTCGTCGCGACGCTGTCGCCGGAGGTGGCGACCGGGTCGTACCCCGTCCGCAAGCCCGACCCGGTGCCCGCGCAGGAGCAGACGGCGTTCACCAGCGCCGAGGCGCTCTCGGCGACCTCGAAGACGACGAGCCGCCGGCCCCGCCGCGCCAGCCCGCCCCGCCCGCGCCGGTCCCGGCCGGACCGGGGCCGCAGCAGCTGGCGCAGCAGCCCGCCGGTCCGCCGCCGGTCGCCCCGGCACCGCCGCGACGGGAGCCGCCGTCGGCGCCGACCGTGCTGGCCCCGGTGCCGCCGGGCGCCGGTGCCCCGCCGGTCCCGCCGCCCGCACCGCCCACGCCGCCGCGGCGTGAGGAGCCGGCGCGGCCCGCCGTCAACGGCGGGGGTGGCGGCAACCAGCAGTGGCCGATCGCGCCGCTGGCCGGGGAGCCGCCGCTGACGCTGTTCCGCGGCAAGGAGCTGCGCGAGCTGCCCGCGGGCAGCGAGCTGGACCGCTTCGGCGGCCCGAACGGCAACCTGACGTACGCGGCGGGCACGCCGTTCGCCGAGCGTTCGCTGGTGCCGGAGTGGGTGAACCGCCCGTACCACGTCTACCGGGTGCAGCGGCCGCTGGAGACGCTCGCGGGCGTCGCGATCCCGTGGTTCAACCAGCCCGGCGGCGGGTCGGCGTACCTGCTGCCGGCGTCGATCGAGGAGCTGCTCGCCGAGGGCGACCTGATCGAAGCTCGACCCGGGCGAACCGCCGATCGACTGAGTGCACCCCGCGAAGACCGGTGGCTTCGGCCGCCGGTCTTCGCGTTTTCAGCGGATGACGAGCCCGTGCGCGGCGGCGAAGGCGATGGCGGTTTCGACGTCGACCTCGGCGCCCCGCAAGTCGGCCTGGACGAGAGCGTTCGCGTCAAGGCGTGCGCCGCGCAGGTCGGCGCCCTCGAGCTTCGCGCCCTGCAACCGGGCGCCGGTGAGGTCGCTGCCGCGCAGATCGGCGCCGGTGAGGTCGGCCTCGGTCAGGTTGGCCTCCCGCAGCCGCAGCCCGGAGAGGCCGAGCCGCCGCAGCCGCGCCTTCGCGAGCGACGCCAGCGAGAGATCGCAGTCGGTGATCGCGATCCCGGCGAACCCGCTCTCGGCGAAGGACGTCCCGAGCAGCGAACACCCCGTCCACCGGCTGTCGACGAGCACGGTCCGGTCGAAGGTGCAGGAGCGGAACGCCGACGCGTCGTGCCGCGAGCGGGTGAGGTCGGCCTTGCTGAACACGCAGTCGTCGAAGGTGCAGCCGCGGGTCCGCAGCCCGCTCAAGTCCGCGCCGGTGAAGTCGCAGCCGCTGAACCGGCGCTTTTCCCACCACTGCCCCGACAACACCGCTTCGCGGTAGTCCTCCCCGGTCTCCAGCACGGCCCCAGGGTGCCACATCGCCTACCGGGGCAGGGCACCCTGGACGTAGTTCATCGCCTCGACGTACTCGGGCAGCTGCGCGCGGCGGGCCATCTCGGCCTCGTCCAGGTTTTCCAGCCGGGTCTGGATCCACCACAGGTTGCCGAACGGGTCGCGCACGCGGCCGACGCGGTCGCCGAAGAACAACACCGTCTGGCGTGTCACCTCGGTCGCGCCCGCTTCGATCGCGCGCCGCTGCGTTTCTTCGCTGTCCGGCATGTAAAGCCGCAGGAACGCGAGGGTGTCGGGCCAGTCGTCGCGGGCGTCGAAGGCCATCACGACGGCGTCGCCGATGCGGACTTCGGCGTGCCCGATCTTCCCGTCCTCCCCGACGACCCGCCCGATCTCCTCGGCGTCGAAGGCGCGCTTCAGGAAGTCGATCAGGGCGGCGGTGTCGCGGCCGATGATCCACGGGGTGACCGTCGTGTAGCCGTCGGGAACCATGTTTCCTCCTCGTTCGGTGTGGCCCCGAGGTTAGGAGCGAAATAGGTCAGCTCCTGACCGCTGCATACTGGGCTCATGGGAGTTCCCCTGCGGCCGGTGGCGGCGCGGTCGGTGTACCGCGAGGTCGCGCCGCCGCCCGCGCTCGCCGGTGTGCTCGCCTGCGGCTGGCACGGTGACACCGGCTGGGCGCGGCCGCTGCGGGTGCTTCCGGACGGCTGCGCCGACCTCGTCTGGGATGGCGACGCGCTCGCCGTCGTCGTCACCGCCGGGGCGCCCGTGCGCCTGTGGGTCCCGGCGGCCGCGTTGCGCGTCGGTTTTCGCTTGCGCTGTGGGGCCGCGGCCGCCGTGCTCGGCACGTCGATGCCGGAGCTGCCCGCGGGCCCGACCCGGCTGAGCGACCTCTGGGGCGCCGCCGCCCGCCGCGCGGAAGACGTCCTCGCGCACACCGCGGATCCCGAGGCGCAGCGCGGGATTCTCGAAACGCTCGTCGCGCAGCGCCGGGTGACACCCGACCGGCGGGTGCTGGCCGCGGTCCACGCGCTCGGCACGGCGACCCGGACGTCTGACGTCGCCGACACTGTGGGCGTCAGCGAACGCGCGTTGCGGCGGCACCTCGTCCACGCCGTCGGCGCCGGACCGAAACAAGTGCACCGGATCCGGCGGTTCCAACGGTTCCTTCGCCTGCTCGAACCCCTCGCCGCGCGACGGACGTCCTTGGCCCGCGTCGCCGCCGAACTCGGGTATGCCGACCAGTCCCACCTCGGGCGCGACTGCCGCCGGTTGTCCGGCTCCTCCCCCGCCGCGCTGGTGCGGGTGGCCGAAAAGTTCCAGACGTCCGCCCCGCTCGCGCGCCACGATCGGCCTCATGTTCCGAGTGACCATCCCGGTGCGCTGTGACGACATCGACGCCAACGGCCACGTCCGCGGCCCCGCTTACCTCGCCTACGCCGACCACGCGCGCTGGTCGTGCGTGCAGGCCGCCGGGATCGACCTCGCCGCGCTGGCCGCGCGCCGGATCGGCCCGGTCAACCTGGAGACGACCGTGCGGTTCCACCGCGAGCTGGTGGCGGGTGGCGACGTCTCGATCAGCTGCGAATTCCGTTGGGGTACCGGCAAAACCTCGCGGGTGACGCAGGAGTTCCACACCCCGGACGGCACGCTCGTGGCCACCGTCTCGTCCGTGTCGGGCCTGCTGGACCTCGACCGGCGGCGGTTGCTGCCCGACCCCGGCGCGCACTGGCGGGAGCTGGCCGCGCACCCCGAACTGCTCGGCCTGGCCCCGAAAACCGCGTGATCTTTCGCGCGCCGATCACTACGGTAGCGCCGTGCCCGACCACGCCTTCGCCGACCACGAACTCGCCGCCCTGTACGACGGCCTCAACCCGCGCGAAAGCAGCGGCGACTACGCCTTCTACTTCCCGATGATCATGGCCGCCGACGCCGTGCTCGACGTCGGCTGCGGCACCGGTTCGCTGCTGCACTGGGCGCGGGAGTCCGGTCACGCGGGTCGGCTCGTCGGCCTCGACCCGGCTGAGGGCATGCTCGCCCAGGCCCGTCGCCGCGACGATGTCGAGTGGGTGCTCGGCGATTTGTCGACCGCCGCCTGGGACGGCGAGTTCGACTTCGCCGTGATGACCGGGCACGCGTTCCAGGTCCTGCTCACCGACGACGAGCTGCGGACGGCGTTCTCGGCGGTCCGCCGCGCGCTGAAGCCCGGCGGCCGGTTCGGGTTCGACACGCGCAACCCCGCCGCCCGCGCCTGGGAACGCTGGACTCCCGCGCACGTCTGGGAAACCGGCGACGTGCGGTCGTGGAACGACGCCGGGCCGTTCGAGAACGGGTACGTCCACTTCAAGACGACCTTCGAGAGCCCGAACTGGGACGCGCCGCGGTACAGCGAAAGCACGTTGCGGTTCCTCGACGTCCCGTCGCTGCGCGGATTCATCGAGGCAGCCGGGCTGGAAGTCGAGCAGCAGTACGGCTACTGGGACCGCACGCCCGTGACCGGTGACAGCCCGGAGATCATCACGATCGTGCGGCGCCCCCTCACCTGAAGTCGCGCGACTTCGCCTTGATCCGCATCGGCAGCGCCTCCACGCGGTCGGCGAGGACGCTCACCACGCCGTCGGCCTTCTCCACCACCCCGCGGATCAGCAGCGCCGAACTGGCGCGGGCGACGCGGTGGTAGCGCTGCCACAGCCCGAGCGTGCAGATCACGTTGACCATCCCCGTCTCGTCTTCGAGGTTCAGGAAGGTGACGCCGGCCGCCGTCGCCGGGCGCTGGCGGTGCGTCACCGCGCCGCCGACCAGCACGCGCGCGCCGTCTTCGAGGTCGGCCAGCCCGCTCGCCGGGACGACGCCGAGTCGTCGAGGCGGTCGCGGATGAACTCCGTCGGGTAGCTGTCCGGCGAAACCCCGGTCGCCCAGACGTCCGCCGCCGCGATGTCGAGGCCGTCCATCCCGGGCAGCACCGGCGCCTGCGCGCCGACCAGGCCCGGCAGCTTCTCCGGCCGCTCCCCGGCGACCGCGCCCGCGGTCCACAGCGCCTGGCGGCGGTCGCCGCCGAACCCGGCGAACGCGCCGGCCGTCGCCAGCGCCTCGATCTGCGGCGTGGTCAGCCGCACGCGGCGGGCGACGTCGGCCATGTCGGAGTACGCGCCGTTCGCCTCCCGTTCGGCCACGATCCGCTTGGCGACGTCTTCGCCGATCCGCCGCACGGTGCTCAGCCCGGTGCGCACGTCGTGGAACTTCCCGGTGCCCGCCTCCAGAGTCGCGTGCGGCAGGCTCCGGTTGATGTCGGGGCCGTGCACGGTGACGCCGTGCCGCCGCGCGTCCGCGACCAGCGACTGCGGCGAGTAGAAGCCCATCGGCTGCGCTCGCAGCAGGCCCGCCAGGAACGCGTCCGGGTGGTAGTACTTGAAGTAGGCGCTGGAAAACACCAGGTGCGCGAAGCTCAGCGCGTGGCTCTCCGGGAAGCCGAAGTTCGCGAAAGCCTTCAGCTTCAAGAAGATCTTCTGCGCGAGCTCCGCGTCGACGCCGTTCGCGGCCGCGCCCGCGAGGAACCGCTCCCGCAGCCGGTCCATCTTCCGATCCGAGCGCTTCGACCCCATCGCGTGCCGCAGCTGATCGGCCTCCGCCGCGGTGAAGTTCGCGACGTCCAGCGCGATCTGCATCATCTGCTCCTGGAACAGCGGCACGCCCTTGGTCTTGTGCAGCGCCTTCTCCAGCAGCGGGTGGTCGTAGGACCACTCCTCGCGGCCCTGCTTGCGGCGGATGTACGGGTGCACCGAGCCGCCCTGGATCGGGCCGGGCCGGATCAGCGCCACCTCGACGGCGAGGTCGTAGAACTCGGTCGGTTTCAGCCGGGGCAGCGTCGCGAGCTGGGCGCGGCTCTCGACCTGGAACACGCCGATCGCGTCGGCGCGGCACAGCATGTCGTAGATCTTCTCGTCGGCGAGGTCCAGTTCGGCGAGGTCGACGTGCTCGCCCTTGTGCTCGGCGACCAGGTCGATCATGTAGTGCAGCGCGGAGAGCATGCCCAGGCCGAGCAGGTCGAACTTGACCAGCCCGGCGGCGGCGCAGTCCTCCTTCTCCCACTGGATCACGCTGCGGTCGGCCATCCGCGCCCACTCGACGGGCACGACCTGGCTCACCGGCTCCCGGCACATGACCATGCCACCGGAGTGGATGCCGAGGTGACGCGGGAAGTCCTCGAGCGCGAAAGCCAGCTGGACGACGTCGTCCGGGATGTCGTGGTCGTGGTCCTTTTCGGTGCTGCGCAAGGAACCCCAGCGGTCGATCTGCTTGCTCCAGGCGTCCTGCTGGCCGGGTGAGTAGCCGAGGGCCTTCGCGGCGTCGCGGACCGCGGACCGGGCGCGGTAGGTGATGACGTTCGCGACCTGCGCGGTGCGGAGGCGGCCGTGCTTGCGGAAGACGTACTGGATGGCCTCCTCGCGGCGGTCGGACTCGATGTCGAGGTCGATGTCGGGGTAGCCGTCCCGGTCCGGGGCGAGGAAGCGTTCGAAGAGCAGCTCGTAGGCGATGGAGTCGACCTTGGTGATGCCGAGGGCGTAGCAGACGGCTGAGTTCGCGGCCGAGCCGCGGCCCTGGCAGAGGATGTCGTTCTCGCGGCAGAACCGGACGATGTCCCAGACGATCAGGAAGTAGCCCGGGAAACCGAGCTCTTCGATGATGGCGAGCTCGTGCTTGATCTGTTCGGCCGCTTTTTCTTCGTGCGGCTTGCCTTTGAAGCGCTCCTTCGCGCCTTCCCAGGTGAGCTCGCGCAGGTAGGTCGTCTCAGTGTGGCCGTCGGGGACGTCGAAAGGTGGCAGCTCGGGGGCGATCAGCTTGAGCGGGAAGGCGCATTCCATGCCCAGCAAGGCGCTTCGGCGCACGGCGCCCGGGTAGCGGCGGAACAGGACGTCCATTTCGGCGCCGCTGCGGAGGAAGGCGGTCCCGGCGGCGGGCAGCCAGCCTTCCAGCTCGTCGATCCCGCGCCGCGCGCGGATGGCGGCGAGGGCGTCGGCGAGCGGAGCGCGTTCGGGACGGGCGTAGTGCGCGGCGGTGGTGGCGACGGTCGGGAGGCCGAAGTCCTCGGCGAGTTGCGTGAGGAGGTCGTTGTGCGTGCTGTCGAGCGGCTGACGGTGGTCGGTCAGCTCGACGTAGACGTTGTCGTGGCCGAAGCGGTCGACGAGGATTTCCAGCTGCTCGGCGGCGGCCGCCGGGCCGTGCGTGACGAGCGCCGAGCGCACCGCGCCTTTGCGGCAGCCCGTCAGCACCACGCACTGCCCGGCGACCTCCTCGGCGACCGCACCGAGGTCGTAGATCGGGCGCCCCTTTTCGGCCTTTTCGTGGATCTGGCCGGCGGTGATGGCCCGGCAGAGGGCGCGGTAGCCCTGGTCGCCGCGGGCGAGGAGCAGGAGGTGCTCGCCTTCGGGGTCGGCGACGCCGTTCTGCGGAGTGGCCAGGCCGAAGCTGAGTTCGGTGCCGAAGACGGTGTTGACGCCGAGTTCCCGCGCGGCCTCGGCGAAGCGCACGACGCCGTACATGCCGTCGTGGTCGGTGAGGGCGATGGCGTCGAGCTGGAGGCGCGCGGCTTCCTCGACGAGCTCCTCGGGGTGGCTGGCGCCGTCGAGGAAGCTGAAGTTGGAGTGGCAGTGCAGCTCGGCGTAGGGGACGCGGACGGCCTCGCCGCCATCGTCGGAGCTGCGGGCGGGGAGGTCATCGGGGCGGCGGTAGGTCTCGCGGCGGCGGCCCCAGGCGGGGCTGTCGCCGTGGTCGCCGGGCGGGACGCCACCCGCGAGGGTGCGGGCGAGGTCCTTCCAGCGGACGGGAGGGTTGTTCCAGCCCATTCAGCGGCTCCCGGGCTCGTCTTCGGGGCGCCAGGCGGACGGGTGGTTCCGACGGCTGCGCTCCTGGGCTTCGGTTGCGGCTTCGCGTCGGCGGTCGCCGTTGGACGGGTGGTTCCAGCGGCTGCGCTCCTGGGCCTCGGCTGCCGCTTCGGCTTGAGCCTCGGCTTCGGCTTGGCGGCGGCGGTGCCAGTTGGACGGGTGGTTCCAGCGGCTCCTCGCCTCGGCGTCGCTCATGCGACAGCCGTTCTCGTCGGATGTTCGCGGAACCGGCAGGGCGATCACCGGGCAAAGCTCTTCGTCCGAGTCCGGCAATTCCGGCAGCTGGCCGCGGACCGACCACCTCTCCTCCGCGCCGGACTGGGGTGGCGGGATCTCGCGCAGCCAGTCGCGTTCCTCGGCCGGTCGGGGGGTCGCGCCGGGGGCGGCTCGCAGCCAGTCGCGCAGGCGCCGTGCGTAGTTCTCGTCCATGCTCAGTCGTACACTCCCTCGACCGTCCACAGTGGATTTTCCGTGCCCGCGCAGTGCACCAGCACCGCCTCGGGTGGGTCGTCGTTCCCCTCGCCCGCGAGCACCAGCTGCAGCCGTGCGCGTCGCGGGCCCGGGTTCCGGCGGTCGCCCGCCAGCGGCCACGGCCCCGCCCAGCCGGTGACCTCGCGGTGCGTCCCACCCGCGATGGTCAGGCGGCGAGGCGGCGCCGTCAGCTGGTCGCGGGTCGTGAGGCCGACCGGGCGGCCCTCGGTGTCGAAGATCTGCGCCGGTACCGGGCGGTCGAGGACCGTCGCCGGGGAAGGGGCCGGGAGCCGGCCCGGCCAGGTCGCGTCGACGGGCGTCGTGCGCTCGCGCGGGTCACCCCACGGCACCAGCCGCACTCGGCCCGCCGGGTCGCGGCCGCCGTCGAGCAGCGGGGTGAGCACGCCCTCGGGCCCGAGCAGGCCCTGGACCCGCACGAACGCCCGGGCGGCGCGTTCGTCGTCTTCGTCGGAACGGCCGTTCTGCCACAGGTCCAGCTGCAGCGACCGGCCCTCGACCGTCTCCTCGGGTTCGAGCCGCAGCCGCACCACGCCGGACGTCGGGCGAGCGCCCGGCGCCGCGCGCAACCAGCCTTCGAACTGCCAGCGCACGCGGTCGGCGACCCCGGCGGGCGTCAGCGGTTCGGCGCACCGCCACACGCGGCCGAGGTGTTCGCCCTCTTCGGTGACGGCGTAGATGCCGAGCCGGGTGCAGGCGAGGCCGTGCCCGGCCAGCGCGGCGCAGAACCGCGTCGCGAGGCCCTTGGCGAGGAAGGCGGCGACGTCCACCCGCTCGACGACGGGATCGAACTCCTCGGTGAGCGTCAGCTCCGGCGGCGGGCGACGGCGCAGGGGTGGCCGTTCGGACAGTCCTCGAGCGAGCCGGTGGGCGAGCGTCCCGGCGGTGCCGAACCGGGTGACGACGTCGCGTTCGTCGAGGGCAGCGAAGGCCCCGAGCGTCCGCAACCCGAGACGGCGCACCAGGTCCACGAGCTCGGCGCGGTCGGACCCGGGCTGGTCGAGTTCGGTGATGGGCAGCGGAGCGAGGAACTCGGCGACGCGCCCGGGTTCGACGAAGGCGCCGTGCCGCGCGGCGAGCGTCGCGGCGAAGAGGCCTTCGGCGGCCCCGACCTGGCATTCGACGCCGGCCGCGGCGGACACTTCGTCGACGAGCCGCTCGACGAGGGCGTGTTCACCGCCGAAGTACCCGGCGGCCCCGGCGACGGGCACGGCGACCAGCCCCGGCCGCACGACCTCGACCCCGACGACGAGCGCTTCGACAGCCCGCGCGACGGCCTCGAAGAGCCGCGCGTCCCGGCCATCGTCGGCGGCGAAGACGGCCAGTTCGGGGCAGTTCGACTGCGCTTCCCGCCGCCGCATGCCGCGCCGCACGCCACCGCGCCGGGCGGGGGCGTTGCAGGCGACGACGCGGTTGGCGGAGAAGACGGCGGCGGGCTGGGTGACGGCAACCTCGCCGACCGCCGCCGCGGCGACCACCGGCCAGTCCGGGCACCAGAGGACGAGCATCCGGGTGGGGGTGGGCGAGGTGCCGCGCTGGGCGGGGACGGTCATGCCGCCTCCCGCACGACCGCCGAACCGAGGTGGTGGAGGGACCCGCGCCCGGAAGGCCGGTTCGCGGGCTCGGCAGGACAGCCGGGGCCCTTGGCCGGAAAACACGCGCACCGCGCCGGGCGGGTTGCGGGCGCGGAGGCTCGGCGCACACCCCTGGCCGAGCGGCTCGCGGACTCGAAGGTTCGGCGTATACCCACGCCGGGCCGGGTTGCGGGCCCGAAGGCTCGGCGCACACCCCCGGCCGAGCGGCTCGCAGACCCGAAACCTCGGCACACACCCACGCCCGGCCGGGTTGCGGGCACGAAGACTCGGCGCACACCCACGGCCGGGCAGCTCGCAGACTCGAAGCCTCGGCACACACCCACGCCCGGGCGGGTTGCGGGCGCGAAGGCTCGGCGCACACCCCCGGCCGGGCAGCTCGCAGACTCGAAACCTCGGCACACACCCACAGCCGAGCACCTCGCAGACCCGAAGACTCGGCGCGCACCCCGACGGCCCGCGCCCTCATAGGCCCGGACCCGCGCGGAAGCCGCTCCGAAGGCGACCACGAACGCCGTCACGCCGTGGCCTCCTCGCGAAGTTCCCGCCCGAGACCCCGAGCAGCCCCCGCCGAAGTCACCACGCCCCCAGCACCCGGCAGCTCGAGCACCGCCGACACCGGACGAGCCGCCGAACCGCGGCCGTGCGCTCGGACCTCCACCCGTCGCTCGCGCAGGTGCCCGTATCCGCTCTCCGGTCCCTCCCAAGCCGATACCCGGCACGACAACTCGACGTCCGCGCCTGGCCAAGCCCCAGCCGCCAACAGCACCGCGCCGCGGTGGCGAGCACGGGCTGACAACCGCCGCGCCACGGCTGCCTGCACCGTCTCCGAATGGACCGCCACCACGTCCACTCCGTCCAGCAACGCCGCCACCACCCCCGGCAGCTCCGCTCCCGGACGCGGGACCAGCGCCAGCCTCGAGAGGTCGACTCCGTACTCGGCCGCCGCCGCCAGGCCCAGCGAGGGCATGCCGACCACCGCCGCCCAGGAACCCGCCGCCGTGGGCGCCGCCAGCAACGCCAGCAACAGCGAACTCGCGCCGTGGACCGCCACCGTGCTTCCGCGGCGGAGCCCGGCGGCCGGCAGCAGCTCGGCCAGCGCCGGGGCGACCGGGAGCACCCTTCCCGTCACCCTGGCCCGCTCGGCTTGGGCCGCCACCCGGCTCGCCGTGCTCACCCCGGGCAGGGCCGCCAGCCGGGCCACCGGCGGCTCCACCACAGCGGTCACCGCACGCACCTCCCCACCAACGGACTAGGCCGGCGGCCACGCCTCTCCCAAAACACGACCGACAGCACTGGTTCGCCGCGGGGAAGGCGGCGGTTCCACGTCGAACACGTGTTCGACGTAACCCAGTCAACCGTCAACCGGCCACCCTGTCAAGTCACCCACAAGGGTCCGTTCAAAACCGCTTGCCCGGCCGCGAAACCGCAGCTAGACAGACCGCGTGGAGCTCACCGACATCCGCCCCGAGGACTGCCCCGAACTGCTCGTCCTGCAACGCTGCTGCTGGGTCCAGGAGGCCGTCCTCAACGACACCCTCGACATCCCCGCCCTGCACGAAACCCTCGAAGACGTCCGCGACTGGACGAAGACCTGGGCGGTGTGGGTCCTGCGGCACGAGCACCGGCTCGTCGGCGCCGTGCGCGCCCGGCTCGACGGCGACCGCTGGGAGATCGGCCGGCTGATGGTCGCCCCCGACCTCGCCGGGCGCGGGCTCGGCCGCCGCCTGCTCGCGCACTCCGAAGCGCAAGCTCCCGCCGAGGCGCGGAAGTTCGTCCTCTTCACCGGGGCCCGCAGCGCCCGCAACATCGCGATGTACCAGCGTGCGGGCTACCGGCTCACCGACGCCCCCGACGTCGACGGCCACATCCGCGGCGCCGTGTACCTGGAAAAAGATCGCGAAAACCCCGGTCCGCCCGTCTGACGCCACGGGGTGGGCTAGATTGCCCGGTGGACTTCTGGGGGTTGTGATGACCAAACGGCCGATCCTGTGGCTCGCCGGCGCGCTGGTCGTGGCGGGCGCGGTGGCCGCCGTCGTGCTCACCGCGGGCGGCGGCGTGCCCGGCGCGACGGCCGCGGCCCCCGGCCCGACGACCATCGGCGCGGAGTGGCGGTCGTTCCGCGCCGACGTCACCGGGATCCGCCCCGGCCCCGACGACGCCAGCCTGTTCGTGCAGGTCGCGCTGCCCGGCAAGGACCCCGGGTGCGTCCGGGAGCCGCGGATCGAGCAGGTCGTGGAGTCGAAGACCGACATCCGCGCCGACGTCGTCTACTCGACGCGGCCCGCGGCGGGCGGCTGCCAGGACAAGGTGCCGGCGGAGCTGCGGCTGACCGCGTCCGGCCCGGTCGCGGACCGCACGGTGATCCTCAACGCCAACGCCGATGCGTGGCACAAGCTCGGGGCCGGCTGGGGCCACTGCGGCCCCCAGGGCGCTTGCGCCCCGCCCGCGGACCACTGCGACCCGGCGTGGATCGGCGCCGCGGTGTCCGCTGTGGGTGCCGAAAGCCCGGGCACCACACGCACCTGCACGCCCGACTGGCTCGTGCTGGACCTGCTGGTGCGCCAGACCGATCCGCCGTCGCGGGCCGTCTTCCGCTGGACCGACGCGGGGTGGGCGTCGTTCGCCAAGGTCACCACGGCCGGGTGCGCCGACATCCGCGCGGCCGAACCGAAGTTCCCGGCCGCGCTCTGCCGGACGCTTCCCGCGCCCGCGTGAACGCCGTCGACCTGCGGCCTTTCCGCGAGGAGGACCTGCCCGTCCTCGACCGGTTCGCCACCGATCCGGCCGTGCTCGGCGTCCACCAGTGGACCGGGTTCGCCGACCCGAAGGCGCGCCGTCGCCGTTGGGCCGAAGACGGCTACCTCGGCGCCGAAAACTCCGCGGTGGCCGTAACGGCGGACGACGTCGTCGCCGGGATGGCGAGCTGGGAGGCCGCCGACCGCGGCGGGCCCGCGGGCGGCTGCTTCGAGATCGGGCTGACGCTGCTGCCGGAGCACCGCGGCCGCGGCATCGGCCTCGCCGCGCACCGGCTGCTCGTCGCGCACCTCTTCGCCGTCACCCGCGCACACCGGCTCGAGGCCTTCACCGACGGCGAGAACGTCGCCGAGCAGAAGACCCTGGAACGAGCCGGGTTCCACCGCGAAGGCGTGATGCGCGAAGTCACCTGGCGCGACGGGACTTGGCGCGACGAAGTGGTCTACGCGCTCTTCCGCCCTTAACGCCCCAGCTTCTTGACGATCTCCGCGCCGACGGCCTTCACGGTGTCGTCGGATTCCTGCTGCGGCATCGGCGAGTTCGAGAAGAAACCCTTGTCCCAGCCGGTCACCTCGACCAGGACGACGGTCGTGCCCTTGAGGATGTGCAGTTCGGCCCCGCTGAACGCGCTCTTCGTGGCCAGCCGGACGAGGGCCGCCTTGTCGCCGATGCCCTTGACGTCCGTCGGAGCGATCTCCGGCTTGGTCGGCAGGAACATGTCGTTCGCCTGCTCGCGCGCGTTCTCCCCGGAGTACTTAGTGATCTGGACGTGCAGGGTGGCGTCACGGACGTTCTCGTCCGGACCCGGTTTCCAGCTGCAGCCCTGCTGCTTGAGTCCCGGCACGTCCTGGGTGCCCTGACCGCCCAGGACGAAGCTCGGGAACCCGGCCTTCTCCAGCACCTGCGCCGAGATCTGGCACTCGGCGGGCACCGGCGACGACGACGGCGCCTCGCCGGTGCTCGCGAAGTAGTCGCTCGCGAAGATGCCGAGGGGGATGCCCGCGCCCAGCAGCACGACCACGGCACCGATGATGCCGAGGATCAACCCGGTCCGCTTCTTCTTCGGCGGCCGCATCGGCGCGCCGTAGCCGGGCGGCGGATAGCCGGGTTGCTGCGGGTACCCGGGCTGCTGCGGATAGCCCGGGTACCCCTGCTGACCTTGGCCGTACTGCGGCGGCTGCTGCATCGAGCCCTCCCTCTCGAAGCGCGGGTCAGTGCGCGAAGTGGCGCGTCCCCGTCAGGTACATCGTGACACCGGCTTTCTCCGCGGCCGCGATCACCTCGGGGTCGCGGACCGAGCCGCCGGGCTGCACGATCGCCCGGACACCGGCCTCGACCAGCACCTCCAGGCCGTCCGGGAACGGGAAGAACGCGTCCGACGCGCCCACCGAGCCCTTGGCCCGGTCCCCCGCCCGCGAGACCGCGAGCCGCGAGGAGTCGACGCGGTTGACCTGGCCCATGCCGACGCCGACGGTCGCGCCGTCGCTCGCCAGCAGGATCGCGTTCGACTTGACCGCGCGCAGCGAGCGCCACGCGAACTCGAGGTCGCGCAGGGTCTGCTCGTCGGCGGGGTTACCGGTGGCCAGCGTCCACGACGCCGGGTCGTCGCCCGGCGCGTCGATCGCGTCGACGGTCTGCAGCAGCACGCCGCCGGAGATCGGGCGGAACTCGACCGGGAACGCCGGGGCCTCGGGCAGCTTCAGCAGCCGGATGTTCTTCTTGCGCTGCAGGATTTCCAGCGCTTCGGCGTCGAAGTCCGGGGCCAGCACGACCTCGGTGAAGACCTCGGCGATCTGCTCCGCGGCCTCGCGGCTGACCGGCCGGTTCGTCGCGATGACGCCGCCGTAGGCCGAAACCGGGTCGCACGCGTGGGCCTTGCGGTGCGCCTCGGCGATGTCCGCGCCGATCGCGATGCCGCACGGGTTGGCGTGCTTGATGATCGCGACGGCGGGCTCGGCGAAGTCGAACGCGGCGCGGCGGGCGGCGTCGGTGTCGACGTAGTTGTTGTAGGACATGGCCTTGCCGTGCAGCTGCTCGGCGTGCGCCAGGCCCGGGTTCTGGCTCTTGTACAGCGCGGCCTTCTGGTGCGGGTTCTCGCCGTAGCGCAGGACGTCGGCGCGTTCCCAGGTGGCGCCGAGGAAGTCCGGGAACCCGGCGTCGTCCGCGGGCGCGTACGAGCTGGCGAACCAGGAAGCGACGGCCGTGTCGTACGCCGCCGTGTGCGCGTACGCCTGCGCCGCGAGCCGCTTGCGGTCCTCGAAGTCGAAGCCGCCGTCGGCGACGCGCTCCAGGACCCACTCGTAGCGGGCCGGGTCGACGACGACCGCGACACTGCCGTGGTTCTTCGCCGCCGCGCGGACCATCGCCGGGCCGCCGATGTCGATGTTCTCGACGCAGTCCTCGGGGCTCGCGCCGGACGCGACGGTCTGCGCGAACGGGTACAGGTTCACGACCAGCAGGTCGAACGCCGCGATGTCGAGCTTGCGCAGCTGCTCGACGTGGTCGGGGTTGCCCTGGTCGGCCAGCAGGCCGGCGTGGACGCGCGGGTGCAGCGTCTTGACGCGGCCGTCGAGCGACTCGGGGAACCCGGTGACCTCTTCGACCGGCGTGACCGGGACCCCGGCGTCGGCGATGACCTTCGCCGTGCCGCCGGTGGAGACGATCTCGACGCCGGCCGCGTGCAGGCCGGTCGCGAGGTCCAGGAGGCCCGCCTTGTCCGAGACGCCGATCAGCGCCCGGCGGACCGGGCGCCGTCCCAGGTCAGTGCTCACGAAATGTCACCTTTCGTCCGTCCACGGTGCAGCCACCGCGGCCGAGTCGCTCGATCGTTTCCACCAGCAGCCTGCGTTCGACGGCCTTGATCCGTTCGTGCAGGACGTCTTCGGTGTCGTCGTGCTCCACGACGACCGCTTCCTGGGCGATGATCGGCCCGGTGTCGACCCCGGCGTCCGCGAAGTGCACGGTCGAGCCGGTGACCTTGACCCCGGCCTCCAGCGCATCGCGCACCGCGTGCATCCCGGGGAAGGACGGGAGCAGCGCCGGGTGCGTGTTGATCACCGTGAACCGGCTGAGGAACTGCTCGCCGAGAATCTTCATGAAGCCCGCGGAGACGACGAGGTCGGGCTGGTACGCCGCCACGGCTTCGGTCAGCGCCTTGTCCCAGGCCGCGCGATCGGGATGGTCGGCGACGCGGACGGTGAACGACGGGATGCTCACGCGTTCGGCGCGGGTCAGCGCCTCGATGCCGGTGCGGTCGGCGCCGACGGCGACGACCTTGGCCGGGAAGCCGGACCGCGCGGTGGCGTCGAGCACCGACTGCAGGAGGGTGCCGGAGCCCGACGCGAGCACGACGAGCTTCACCGGGGTGGGCAGCTCCAACCGTTGAGACAGAGCGGGCTCCTTGCCGCGGGCGGTGCGCAGCCGGGCGCACGGCGCTTCACCAGGTCACGACAACCCTAACGGTCGGCCTCGTCCGGCTCGACGTCACCGCAGGTCTCGGTGCCTCCGGTCACAGCTTCGTCCGGCTCGGCGGAGCTTTCACGTGAAAGCTCCGCGTCCTCGGTGGTGGAGCTTTCACGTGAAAGCTCGGTGTCGTCGTCGGGCTCTTCGCCGGGCTGTTCTTCTTCGTCCTCTTCGGACGCTTCGATCTCCTCGACCGCTTCGGCCGCTTCTTCCGCGTCGACGTCGTCGGCGTCCTCGAAGGCTTCGTTCTCTTCGAGCGCTTCGGGCGGCGGTGCCGGTGGCTCGTGCTCACCCGTGAAGAACGCGACGAACGACCCCGGGATGACCACCCAGCAGAACGCCACGATCGAGGCGACGCCGACCGGCACGCTCACCGGGTCGAACGGGCCGTCGCCCAGGCGTCCGCCGGCGAGCGTCCCCAGCACGACGCAGCCGAGCGCGACGACCACCCCGGCAACCGCGACCGTGCGGATGCGCTGCGCCGGGTCGGCGTCGACCTTGCGCAGCGACCAGCCGACCAGCGCGCCGGTCGCGGCGGGCAGCACCAGCAGGGCCGGCCACCACGCCGAGTGGTGCTCGGGCAGCCCGCCGAGCAGCGGGACGCCGGGCACCGCGCCGCCGCGGTAGCCGAACATCCCGACGTTCAGGTCGCCGATCGAGAAGCCGGGCCCGGTGACGAACGAGAGCCCGGCCGCCACGGCGTTCGGCAGGTAGAGCAGCGACAGCAGGAAGAGCCCGAAGCTGGTGCCGAACGCGGGCTCGTAGATATCGGCCACGGTCTTCCAGGACAGCGCGGTCGCGACGGTGAAGACGGCGGCACCGCAGGCCACCAGCACCGCGAAGGCCATCGCCCCGGCCCGGACCCCGCGCAGCGCGAGAGGGTCGAGGCGATCGGCGACGACGTCCGGCAACCCGCAGCACCACGCGATGCCCGTCCCGGCTGCCACGGCGGCCAGCAGCCCGGGGACGACGAAGGCGAGCAGCGGGTTCGCCGACACCGGCGAACCCTGCGCGCCGAGCGCGATGACCAGGCCGAACACCGCGTGCGCGCCGGTGATCGTGACGAACACCGGCAGCGCTTCGCGGGGCGAGCGGCAGCCGAGGCGCTGGGCGGCACCCGACGCCGTCCGCGCGGCCAGTGCGAGCGCACCCAGCGTAGGCAGCAGTGGCAGCACCCCGATCGGGTGGCCGCCGAGGTCGAGGCGCACCTGGTGCGCGGCGAGCCAGCCGGGCCCGGCGGCGAGCAGCACACCGGTACCGGAGAAGACGGCGCGGTCGGCGGTCAGGGTGACCAGGGTCAGCACGGTCGCGACGGCGGCGTAGCCGGTGACCAGCGGGCCGAGGGCGGCGGCGAGCAACACCCGCACCCGCGCCGCCCGGGAGAGTTCGACGGCGGGCTCGAGGTCGCTCACCGGCTCTTCGCGCGAGTCGGTGAGCACGTCCATGATCCGCACCCTGACACCCGGGCTGCTCCGACCGGGTGAGCCACGCCGCCGCCGGACACCGTGGCGAAGCTAACCCACCCGGTCGGGTGGCCGCGATTCGCCGGGTGACCGCAGGTAGGCGAGCGCCATCGCGGCCGCCTCGGCCGCCCACGCCGACCACGACCGGCCGTCGGACCAGAACCGGCAGGTCGCGGCCCGGTGCACGCACGCGCCGATGATCGTCCGGGCCGCCATCCGGACGGCTTCCTCACGGTCTTCTCGGCGGACTTCGGCGAGGCAGGGGCCGACTGCGTCGACGAACACGCGCTGGATCGCGGCCAGTGCCGCCAGACCGCGGTCGCGCCCGTCGGCGCGCTGGGCGTCGAGCAGCTCCGGGAAGATCCGGTCGTGCTCGGCGAAGGTGCGGGCCAGCGCCCGGGTGAACGCGGCGACGACCTCGTCCAGTTCCGCCGCCGACGCGCTGAGCGCCTCGCCCACCGCGGCCTCCAGCTCGCCGAGCAACTGGTCCTTCACGGCGTACAGCAGCTGGTCCTTGCCCGCGAACCGGCGGTAGATCGCGCCCACCGACAGGCCCGCCCGCTCGGCGACCGCGCCAACGGTGAACTCCTCGATGCCACCGGCCAGCACCTGCTCCGCGGCGGCGAGGACCTTCTGCAGGGACTCGCGGCTGCGGGCTTGCTGCGGCGGCCGGAAGCCCGGCTCGGCGGATGGCTGGCTCACCGGCGGCACGTTACCCGGTCAGGTGCGAATGATAATCTCCGTTCGCATTCGGCGATCGGGAGGGACGACGGCATGGTGAGCATCGAGGTCCGGGGCGCCTCCGTGGACTTCCCGATCTTCGACGCCAAGACGCGCTCGCTGAAGAAACGGGTGCTCGGCAAGGTCGGCGGCAAGATCGGCACCGAAGCGAAGACCCCCGTCATCGAGGCGCTGCGGGACATCACGCTGTCCCTCGGCGACGGCGACCGCGTCGGGCTCGTCGGGCACAACGGCGCCGGGAAGTCCACGCTCCTGCGGTTGCTCTCCGGCATCTACGAGCCCACCCGGGGCAGCGCGCGCGTCGTCGGCCGGATCGCGCCCGTGTTCGACCTCGGCGTCGGCCTCGACCCCGAAGTCTCCGGCCACGAGAACATCCTGATCCGCGGGCTGTTCCTCGGCATGAGCCGCGGGCAGATGGCCCAGCGCGTCGACGACATCGCGGAGTTCACCGAGCTCGGCGACTACCTGCACCTGCCGCTGCGCACCTACTCCGCGGGCATGCGCGTCCGGCTCGCGCTCGGCGTGGTGACCACGATCGACCCCGAGATCCTCATCCTCGACGAGGGTCTCGGCGCGATCGACGCGGCGTTCCTCGCCAAGGCCCGGCAGCGGCTGGTCGACCTCGCCCGCCGCGCCGGCGTGCTGGTGTTCGCCTCGCACTCCGACGAACTGCTGCGCGAGCTGTGCACCACCGCGCTGTGGATGGACGATGGCCGGATCCGCATGAGCGGCTCGCTGGCCGACGTCCTCGGTGCCTACAAGGGGAAATGAAACACCCGCTGTGACGGCGGAGCGTCACAGCGGGTGTTTGTCAGTTCGACTTGCCGAAACCACCGGGCGGCGTGCCCGGGTTGTCCGACGGCGGCTGCTGGAAGAACTGGCCCTGCTGCGGGGCGTACGTCGTGGCCTGCGGCGGCGGCGTGGTCGACGGCGGGTTCGGCGAGCCGTACTGGCCCGGCTGCGAGAACGGCGCCGACGGCTCCCCGGTCTGGGCGACCGGCCCCGGCTGCTGCTGGCCGTACTGCTGACCGGGCTGGCCGTACTGCTGTTGCTGCTGGCCGGGCTGACCGTACTGGCCGCTGTAGGGCGGCGCGGCGGGCTTCGGCGCCGGCGGCTTGATCACGTCGTACTCGAGCAGCAGCGCGCCGACCGCGACGAGCATCTGCAGGATCCCCAGGATCAGGATGACCGTGACGATGCCGGGCGTCGTCTGCATCCCGACCAGCGTGTCCAGGACGTCGAGCGCGCCGAGGACGCTGAACAGCGCCGCGAACGGCAGCGTCTTCGGGCCCTTCGGCAGCGCGTGCAGCCCGGCGAGCAGACCACCGGCCAGCAGGTACGTCCCGCCGAGGCCGACCTCGCCGCTGTCGGAGAAGCCCAGGAAGTACTGCACGAGCGCGAGGACCGCCACCACCAGGGCGAGCAGCAGCGGCAGGTTCTGCGGCAGGCCCGCGGCACCCGACGGCGCCTGGTGCGCCGCGTGCTGCTGCTGCGGGAACCCACCGGTGGACGGGGGTCCGGGGGGCTGCTGGCCGCCACCCTGCTGGGGGTAGCCGGGCCCGCCGCTGGGGAAGGTCATCGGATGCACTCCTGTCGGTTCGACCGGCACTCCGGGCGCGCGCGGGCACCCAGGGGGAAGACGAGGCGGCTTGTGTGCGCAGAACGCTAGCGCACTCCTGCGCCGTCAGCCCACCAGACGCGTGAATACCTCGGGAGGTTTCGTCCGAAAACACGCGGAAGGCCGGGCACCTGTGCGGTACCCGGCCTCACCTGCGATTACGCGCTGTTGTCAGCCGAGGCTGTTGTACAGCTCACGCGCGAGCACGGCGGTCTCGCTCGGGGTCTTGCCGACCTTGACGCCGGCGGCCTCGAGGGCCTCCTTCTTCGCGGCGGCCGTGCCGGAGGAGCCCGACACGATGGCGCCCGCGTGGCCCATGGTCTTGCCCTCGGGCGCGGTGAAGCCCGCGACGTAGCCGACGACCGGCTTGGTCACGTTCTCCTTGATGTACGCCGCGGCGCGCTCTTCGGCGTCGCCGCCGATCTCGCCGATCATCACGATGACCTTGGTCTCGGGGTCCTTCTCGAACTCCGCGAGGGCGTCGATGTGGGTGGTCCCGATGACGGGGTCACCGCCGATGCCGACCGCGGTCGAGAAGCCGATGTCCCGCAGCTCGTACATCATCTGGTAGGTCAGCGTGCCGGACTTCGACACGAGGCCGATGTTGCCGGGGCCGGTGATGTCGGCCGGGATGATGCCGGCGTTCGACTTGCCGGGGCTGATCACGCCGGGGCAGTTCGGGCCGATGATGCGGGTCTTGTTGCCCTTCGCGACCGCGTGCGCCCAGAAGTAGGCGGAGTCGTGCACCGGGATGCCCTCGGTGATGACCACGGCGAGCGGGATCTCGGCGTCGATCGCCTCGACGACCGCGTCCTTGGCGAACTTCGGCGGCACGAAGATGACCGACACGTCGGCGCCGGTCTCCTTGATCGCCTCTTCGACGGTGCCGAAGACCGTGAGGTCCTTGCCCTCGATGGTGACGGTCTGGCCGGCCTTGCGGGCGTTGACGCCGCCCACGATGTTCGTGCCGGACTTCAGCATCTTGGTGGCGTGCTTCATGCCCTCGGAGCCGGTGAGCCCCTGGACGATGACCTTGCTGTTCTCGTTGAGGAAGATCGACATCTCACGCACCTGCCGCGGCGAGCTCGGCAGCCTTGTCGGCCGCGTTGTCCATTGTGTCCACCACGGTGACCAGCGGGTGGTTCGCGTCGGCCAGGATCTTCCGGCCTTCGACGACGTTGTTGCCGTCCAGGCGGACGACCAGCGGCTTGGTGGCCTCGTCGCCCAGGATCTTCAGGGCCTCGACGATGCCGGTGGCCACCGCGTCGCACGCGGTGATGCCGCCGAAGACGTTGACGAACACGCTCTTCACGTCGGTGTCGTTGAGGATGACGTCCAGGCCGGCCGCCATGACCTCGGCCGACGCGCCGCCGCCGATGTCGAGGAAGTTGGCCGGCTTCACGCCGCCGTGCTTCTCGCCCGCGTACGCCACGACGTCCAAAGTGGACATCACGAGGCCCGCGCCGTTGCCGATGATGCCGACCTCGCCGTCGAGCTTGACGTAGTTGAGGTCCTTGGCCTTGGCCTTCGCCTCGAGCGGGTTCTCGGCTTCCTTGTCCACCAGGGCCTCGTGGCCCGGCTGGCGGAAGGAGGCGTTCTCGTCGAGGGTGACCTTGCCGTCGAGGGCGATGATCTTGTCCTGCGGGTCGCGGACCAGCGGGTTGACCTCGACCAGCGTGGCGTCCTCGGAGACGAAGGTCTCCCAGAGCTTCACGACGACGTCGGCGGCCTCGTCGATGATGTCGGCCGGGAAGTTGCCGGCCTTCAGGATCTCGAGCGCCTTCGCCTTGTCGACCCCGGCGATCGCGTCGACCGGGATCTTCGCGAGCGCTTCGGGGCGCTCGACGGCGAGCTGCTCGATCTCCATGCCGCCTTCGGAGGAGGCCATGGCGAGGAAGGTGCGGTTCGCCCGGTCCAGCAGGAAGGAGAAGTAGTACTCGGACGCGATGTCCGACGCTTCCGCCACGAGCACGCGGCGCGTGATGTGGCCCTTGATGTCGAGGCCGAGGATGGCTTCCGCCTTCTCCTTCGCCTCGTCCGGCGTCTGGGCCAGCTTGACGCCGCCCGCCTTGCCGCGGCCACCGGTCTTCACCTGGGCCTTGACGACGACCTGGTTGCCGATCTGCTCGGCGGCGGCCTTGGCTTCTTCGGGGGTGCTAGCCACGGCACCCGGCAGAACCGGTACTCCGTGGGCGGCGAAGAGATCCCTCGCCTGGTACTCGTAGAGGTCCACTACTCCAGTCTCCTGACGACACGCCACTGTGGTGGTCCGTTGCCGGACCGCGCTGTCGGACCAGTCGAGGTTAGCGACCTGCGCAGACGCAGGGGACTCCGCACCTGGTGAAGTCGGTCACCGTGCGCGGTCAGACGGTGCGTCAGCGGTGTGAGACCGCCCACCGGAGGCCCATTCCGCGGCTTCGGCGGCGGTCGTGAAGACCCGGAAGCCGGGCAGGCTCGGCGGCTCGGCACCGAGGACGACGACCGCGTCCGGGTCCTCCTGTTCGGCGGTGCGGAGGATCTGCTCGGCGGTGTCGACGGGTCCGGCGTGGACGACCTCGACGCCTTCGTCGCGCAGGAAGCGGCCGAGCGCGACGGCGGCCGCGTCGGGCCGGGTGAACTCGACGACGAGCACGCGGATCACGACTGGTCGCGCCCGCCCGCGACGGCCATGCCCGCGCCGACGAGCAACGCCGCGACGGCGGCGAGCGCGACCCAGAACCCGGTCGACGGGCTCGCGTCGCCGAGCGCGCCGCCGACGAGCGGCAGTTCCGCGGCGTGCAGCCCGGTGAGCAGAGCGGCACCGGCGAGCAGGGCGGCGGCGGGCTTCGGCCGCGACCGCAGCGCGAGCGCGGCGGCCCCGACGACGACCACGACGGCGGTGAGCAGCCCCCACGACGGCGTGTCGAAGTTCGACCAGAGCCCGGGGGCGACGTAACCGGGAACGCTGAAGACGGGCAGCCCGAAGGCGGCGACGGCCAGCACGGCCCCGGCGACGACGGGGGTGAGCAGGCCACCGTCGGCGGTGCTGTTCCCGGCGTCTTCGCGTTCGACGACGCCGGTCCCGACGACGGCGAGCGCGAGCAGGGCGGCGAGCACGAGGGCGGCGAACGTCCAGGCGGCGCCGGCACCGAGGTCGTAGCCGAAGGCGGGCGCGGCGGTGCCCCCGAACCCGGCGAGGTTGCCGGCCTGGGTGGCGGTGAGGGCGGTGTTCAGGACGGCGGTCCCGGCCAGAACGATCCCGGCCCAGGCGAGCCCCAGCACGGGCCGCGCCGCGGCGGCGGTCTTCGGCACGAGAGTGCCGAGGGAGAGAACGGCGACCAGAAGGGCGGCGACGAGCAGGAACCACCGGGCCGGACTTTCGGCGGCGGCGCTGACGGGCGTCACGGCCCCGGGGTTGAGCGCGGTGACGGCGACCTGCGGCGCGAAGGTGCCGACGACCGCGGCGGCCGCGGTGGCCAGGCCGAGCAGGCCGGTGGTGAGCCGCCACCAGAAGAGGCCGGGCACCCGCACTTCGGCGTCGGTCTTCGGTTTCTCGGCGAGCCGGGTGAAGGCGAGGGCGGCGGTGAGCGCCGTCGCGACGAGGACGAGACAGGGTCCCCAGGTGACGTGCAGGTCGGCCCGGAAGAGCCCGGCCAGCAGCGCGGGAGCGGCGACGGCGAAGGCCCCGGCGGTGAGGCCGAGGAGGGTCCCGCGAGCGGTGCGTTCGGAGGGGGCGGCGAGGGCGAGCGCGGCGGCGAGCGGCAGCGCGGCGGCGATCAGGAGGTAGCCGCCGAGGGCGGGCCAGGGTCCTTCGAAGGCGGAGCGGGCGAGGAGGAAGCCGTTGTCGGAGTGGACGGGAGCGGTCAGCAGCCCGACCGACGCCGTGACGGCGAGGAGCGGGACGAGCAGCCGCCAGCGTCGTCGTTCGGGCTCGTCGCGGGGCTGGGCCCGCCAGGCGAGGACACCGGCGGCGATGGTGAGGAGGTGCCCGGCGACCAGCAGCCAGAACCCGGCGCCGACGGCCGAGCCGCCGACGAACCGGTCGGGCAGGTAGAGCTCGGGGCGGATGGTGAGGGGGCCGTTGACGGCGAACTGCAGGTCGAGGAGGAGGCGACCTGGTGCGAGGGCGGCCAGGCCGAGGACGATGCCGCCGCCGATGCCGGGCTTTTTCGCCGCGACGGCCCCGATCGCGGCGACCGCGGGGGCGAGGAAGAGGAGGGCCAGCCAGGGCCAGCTGGTGAAGCCGGGAGCGGCGTCGGGCGAGACGGGGACCAGCGCGGCGACGGTGAGCGCGAGGGCGCCTGCGGCGGTCAGTCCGATCGCGACGGTCAGCGGCCGGGACTGCGTGTCTTCGTCGAGCCAGGGGGTTTGTGCAGGCGTGGGCATCCGCTTGCCGGTGGGACGGGCGGAGTCGGGATCCGGCGGGGTGGCGGGGGTGCTCCGGCCGGGCGGTTCTGAGCGTGGGGGCATTGCCAGCGACGCTAGCAAGTTCGGGCCGGGGCGGAGGGGCCAGCGGGGCGCGAGTCGCCGAGTGGATGGGGTGGGTTTGGGGCGCGGGTCGCCGAGTCGGGTGGCGGCCGGGCGGCCGGAGAGTGCCGGGAGCACGAGTCGCCGCGCGGGCTGGCCGGGGTTTTGGGGTGCGGGCAGCTGAGCGGATGCGGGCGAGTGGGCCGATCCCGGACGTGCGAGCTGTCGAGCGGGCCGGGCCGGGCCGGGGCTGCCGGGCGAGCGGGGGTGGCTCCGGCTGGCGCATCGGCGCGGGCCGGAGGGCGCCGAGCGAGCCAGGGCCGGATGAGACTCGAGTTGGCGAGCAACCCCGCGAGCTTCCCGGGCGTCCGTTTGTCAGAGCCGGGTGGCGCCGGGTCACGGGGGATGCGATCGCGCCGCGTGGGAGATCGGCCGCTTAGTCGGGTGCGGAGCGGGGCGCAAGGGGACAAATCCGGCACCTAAACCGGATCTTGGGCCGCCAGTCGACGAGCGGTTCACTTGCGTCGATGAACGGTCGACTTCGGCCGCCTCGATGCAGCACCACATCCGCGCCCGAGAACGCGGGACAGCGGCCGGACGTGTCGAAAAGGCTTGAACATCCGCAGGCAAACCCTTATTCCGGCCCCAACCGCCGCCGACGCCGTGGAGAGCATTCGACCGACCGCAAGGGCTGTAAGGCAAGTCACAACCAATGCAGTAAACCCCGTCTGACTTTGCGTAATTCCCACAGGTGAGCGCGCTCCGCTGACCACCCGTTCGGCCGACGCGCGGGGCAGATCTTGCCTACAGCGGTGCCCCTTCGTTACTGTCCCCCGGTCCCCATTACAGTCAGGTCACGAAGTAGGACGACGAGCAAACCGCCCCCGAGGTTGGCTCACCGGGTTCCCCCGCCCGCAGTCCTCGACCCGGCTCCCCGACGATGGAAGGCCCTGTCTTGGCTTCACACCGCTCCCCCGGCGGCCAAGCTCCTTCCCCGGCACTGAAGGACGCGCTCGAAGGCGCGGTCGTCCGTGTCCGGGGTGCGCACCGCATCGCCCCGCCCTCTTCGGCCCTTCGCGGCCGTGTCGTGGTCGCCGCCGTCGCGGCTGGTGCGTTCGCCGCCGCCGCCGCGGGACAGACCCTGAAGTCGGTCACGGACTCCGATGCCGCCGTCACCCCCCTGGCCAACAGCCAGGACGCCAGCGCCTCGCTGACCGCGGGAGGTGCGGGCTCCGGGGGCGCCCCGGAACTCCTGCCGACCGGCCACGCCGTCGACGCCTCCGCCGAAGCCGCGAAGCTCTCCGACAGCGCCTCCGTCACGCAGGCCCGTGAGCAGCGCGAAGCCGACGCCGCCCGCAAGGCCGCCGAAGAAGCCGCTCGCCCCAAGACCTGCCTCCCGGCCCACGGGACCTTCACCTCGGGCTTCGGTGCCCGGTGGGGCACGAGCCACCTCGGCATCGACATCGCCAACTCCATCGGCACCCCGATCTACGCCGCCTCCGACGGCACCGTGATCGACGCCGGGCCGGCCAGCGGCTTCGGCCTCTGGGTGCGGATCCAGCTCGACGACGGCACCATCCAGGTCTACGGCCACATGAACTCCTTCTCGGTCAAGGAAGGCCAGAAGGTCAAGTGCGGCCAGCAGATCGCCGAGATCGGCAACCGCGGCCAGAGCACCGGCCCGCACCTGCACTTCGAGGTCTGGCAGAACGGCACCAAGAAGATCGACCCCCGGCCCTGGCTGGCCGCGCGCGGCGTCGTCATCTGAGCCTGCCGCTCCGACCGATTCACCACGGCCGTCCACAACGGCCAACGCAGGAAACCCCGCTGTAGAGCCATGATCCGCCGCCGAGGGCCGACGACGTCCCTCGGCCGCGACGCTCACCGCTCCGGCCGGGACACCGGTGCGCCCGGCCGCCGCCCGGCGGTCCGCAGCCGAAATCCCTTCAGGCCGCCCGGAACCCCCGCGGGCACCCGGAACCACCCTCAGCCTCTTCAAGGCCCCCCAAAAGCCGCTCAGCGCCCGCAACCAGCTACCGCTGCCCGCCCGGCAAGCGGCGGATGAAGTACGCGACGGCGACCTGCCACACCGTGCACAGTTCCGCGGGCCGGCGCACCGGCACCCACCCCCAGGACACGGCGCCCCCCGCGGAGCGGACACGCGCGGCGCGGCGACGCGTCGTCCAGCGGCGTCCCCGGCCGCAGGTGACACATCGCCCGTCCGCGCCGAGCTCGTGCTGCCTGAGCAGCGCTCGCCAAGCGGCGGCCAGCCGGCACGCCTCCGCTCCCGCACGCGAAGAAATTCCTGAAGCCCCCGAAGGCTCCCGACCCCGATCGGGAACCGTCGACCCCAGGACTCCTCGCAGGTATTTCTGTACCCCTTCGGCCAGCAGGCCAAACAGCACCGCGTCCACACCACACTACCCCCTCCGTCGAACTCTTGTTCGAGTACGGGGTCAGTTGTACCGGGTGGGTACGACGATTCCGGCGGCGATCGGGGAGATCGCCGCCGGGTTCACTCGGACGGGTGTTAGAGCTTCACCATCGGCACGCTGCCGATGAGCATCAGGCGGACCTTCCCGGCCGCGCCGAAGTCGATCGTCGCCGTGGCGCGGGGGCCGACGCCGTCGCACGAGATCACCGTGCCCAGGCCGTACTTGTCGTGGCTGACCCGGTCGCCGACGTCCAGCTTCAGCGCCACCGTGTCCTTCCAGCCCTTCCCGAACGACGACGTGCCCGGCGAAGACGGCGAAGACGACCGGCGGCCGCCCCACGTCGTCGCCGCGCGCGGTGTGCCCCGCGAGCCGGAACCGAAGCCGAACCCAGCGCTCGAGGGCTCCAGCCGCCGCCAGTCGACGAGGTCCGGCGGCAGCTCGTCGAGGAACCGCGACGCCGGGTTCATCGACGGCTGGCCCCACGCCGAGCGCGTGATCGCGCGCGAGACGTACAACCGCTGGCGCGCCCGGGTGATCGCGACGTACGCGAGCCGCCGTTCCTCGGCCAGCTCCGTCGGATCGCCCAACGCGCGCATGTGCGGGAAGACGCCGTCCTCCCAGCCGGTGCAGAACACCACCGGGTACTCCAGGCCCTTCGCGGTGTGCACGGTCATCAGCGTGACCACGCCCGCGCCGCCGTCGCCTTCCTCGCCGCCGTCGGGCGAAGGGACCGAGTCCGCGTCCGCGACCAGCGACACGCGCTCGAGGAACGCGGGCAGCGAGCCGGGCGCCGGAACGCCGTCCTCCACGACCAGTTCGGCGTTCTCGTCCGCGGCGACCTCGGCGGTGATCTCGGCGAACTCCCGCGCCACCGTGACGAGCTCGTCGAGGTTCTCCACGCGCGTGTGGTCCTGCGGGTCGTCGGACTCCTCGAGCTCGACGCGGTAGCCGGTCTTCTCCAGCACGGCTTCCAGCACGTCGTGCACCTCGGCGCCGGAGGCGACCAGCTCGCCCAGCTCGTCGAGCAGCGCGACGAACCCGCCGATCGCCTTGACCGACCGCGGGTTCAGCAGCGGCAGCTTCCCGTCGACGGCGTCGCGGAGCGCTTGCGCGAACGAGATCCGCTCGCGCTCGGCGTGCGTCGCCACGACGGCTTCGGCGCGGTCGCCGATGCCGCGCTTGGGCACGTTCAGCACGCGCCGCAGGCTGACCGTGTCTTCTGGGTTCGCCAGCACGCGCAGGTACGCGATCATGTCGCGGACTTCGCGCCGCTCGTAGAACCGCACGCCGCCGACGACCTTGTACGGCAGGCCGAGCCGGATGAAGATCTCTTCGAAGACGCGGGACTGGTTGTTGGTGCGGTAGAAGACGGCGACGTCGGAGTAGTCGGCTTCGCCCTTCTCCGCCAGCGCGTCGATCTCGCCCGCGACGAACGCGGCTTCGTCGTGGTCGTTGTCCGCGACGTAGCCGACGATCTTCTCGCCGTCGCCCGAGTCCGTCCACAGCCGCTTCGCGCGGCGGTTCGGGTTCCGCTCGATCACGGCGTTCGCCGCGGACAGGATCGTCTGCGTGGAGCGGTAGTTCTGCTCCAGCAGGATGGTGTGCGCGTTGGGGAAGTCCCGCTCGAACTCCTCGATGTTGCGGATCGTCGCGCCGCGGAAGGCGTAGATCGACTGGTCCGCGTCACCGACGACGCACAGCTCGGCCGGCTCGACACCCGCTTCGTTCGGCGCCGTCCCGGCCAGCTCGCGCACCAGCGTGTACTGCGCGTGGTTCGTGTCCTGGTACTCGTCGACCAGCACGTGGCGGAACCGCCGCCGGTAGTACTCGGCGACCGCCGGGAACGCCTGCAGCAGCGAGACCGTGCGCATGATGAGGTCGTCGAAGTCGAACGCGTTGGCCAGGGACAGCCGCCGCTGGTACTCGACGTAGACCTCGGCGACGCGGCGTTCGAGGTCGTTGCCCGCGTTCGCCGCCGCCGTCTCCGGGTCGGTCAGCTCGTTCTTGAGGTTCGAGATGTGCACGGCGAGCGTGCGCGCGGCGTACCGCTTCGGGTCGATGTCGAGGTCGCGCGCCACCAGCGTGATGAGCCGCTTGGTGTCGTCGGAGTCGTAGATGGAGAAGTTCGACGACATGTCGAGCGTCTTCGCCTCGCGGCGCAGGATCCGCACGCACATCGAGTGGAACGTGGACACCCACATCGCGTTCGCGCGGCGCCCGACGAGCGCGGCGACGCGCTCGCGCATCTCGGCGGCGGCCTTGTTGGTGAAGGTGATCGCCATGATCTCGCCGGGGTGCACCCGGCGTTGCCCGAGCAGGTAGGCGATCCGGCGGGTCAGCACCCGGGTCTTGCCCGATCCCGCGCCCGCCACCACCAGCAGCGGGCCACCGGCGTGGGTGACGGCTTCGCGCTGGGCGGGGTTCAGGTCGTCGAGCAGCTCGGCCTGCCCGCCGGTGGCGGGCTTGCGCACGGGGGTCTCGGCGGGGAGATCGAAGAGGGTGTCCATCGTCTGTCCACGCTACCCCGGGCGGGTCCGGACCCGGCAGAGTCCGGGGGCGCGCGTCCCGAGCGGGCTGAAGGGGACGTTCATCGCATCTGACGCGCTGAAGGGGACTTTCCTCGCATGTGACGAGAGGAAAGTCCCCTTCGGCCCGCTCGGGTACCGCGCCGGGCGTAGCCGGAGGTGTCGCCTGGCGTCCGACGCGCGACGGGCGCGGCGCGCGGAGCATCGACGGACATGGAAACCACTCCCACCGCCCGCATCCGGGCCGCCGACGCCGACCGCGAGCGCGTCGCCACCGCCGTCCAGACCGCCGGCTCCGAAGGCCGGCTCACCCTCGAAGAGGTCGAAGAGCGCCTCACCCGCGTCTACGCCGCGCGGTTCACGGACGAGCTGACCGAGCTCACCGCCGACCTGCCGCGGCCGGACCCGCCCCGGCCCGGCTTCCCGCTGACGCGGGAGGCGTTGCGCCGCCACCCCGCGCTGCGCCTGCACCTCGCCGTGGCGGTCGCCGTCGCGGTGCTGGTGATCGTGCGCTGGGCGGTGCTGGGCGCCGGGTTCTTCTGGCCCGCGTTCCCGCTGTTCTGGCTCACCGTGAGCGTCTTCGTTCATGCTCGGGTGCGCGCGGCACGGGAACGCCCCCGCGCGGCTGTGCCATACTGAACCCGTGCGGCACCACGCAGAGCGATTTTTTTACGGGACCCGGACTCCGGCTCCCGTGATCGCGTAGTGCCCGAACCGCCATCACGCCAGCCCCGGAGTCCACGGACCCGGGGCTGTCGCCGTCCCTGGGGCCGGCTCCGGGCTTCGAGAAAGAGGTCCCGATGAACGCACAAGCGACGAACGCCGACGGGCAGCCCGCCGAGCACACCCCCGCCGGCGACGACATCGCGTCGCTCCGGCAGGAGATCGACTGGCTGGACAAGGAGATCCTCCGGTTGGTGAAACGCCGGATCGAGGTGTCCAAGACGATCGGGGCCGCCCGGATGGCCGCCGGCGGCACGCGCATCGTCTACAACCGCGAGATGGACGTGCTCGCCCGCTACCGCGAGCTCGGCCCGGACGGCCGTCAGCTCGCCATGGCGCTGCTGAACCTCGGGCGGGGCAGGCTCGGCCGGTGACGTCCGGCTGAATTCGGGGTATTCCCCGAGGCACCGGGCGCCCGGGTGCGGGCAGACTGGAGCCATGGACTGGCTCGTGAACCTCATCGCCGTCATCGTCGCGCTCGCGAGCGTGCTGGCCGCGCTGGGCCATGTGGGATATCTGGCGCTGCTCAACAACGCGGCGGGCAAGCGCGCCGGCGGCGCGCCGGTCGCGCAGTACGTCCGCAGCCGCTGGGCGGTGGCGGGCGGGACCACCGCGGCGTCGCTGTTCGCCTGGCTGCTCACCGCGGGCGGGCCGACGCTCGACGTCTTCGCGATCATCGTCGCGGCGGGCAGTGGTGTGGTGGCCACGAAGGCCCTGCAGTCGACTCGGGACCGGTATCGCACCGGAGGCTGAGCGGCGCGCCGGGGCGTGGCTCGCGGCGGGTGAGCCGTTGGACCGCCGCCCGGCCGCGTGGCGTCAAGGCGGCGAAACTCCGCAGGCGGCTCCGAACGCGCGCCGCGGCCGTGGCTTACGGCGGCGGCCTCCGCCGGACCTCCCGCGCCGAATGCCGTCCCGGCACCGGAAATCCCCCGAACGCCTGCGGCGCGGACCGGTGGCGCCGCGCGGAAACTCCGCAGCGTCACCATCGCCCGTTCGGTCGCGCCCGACCGAGTGAAACCTCTGCAACTTGCAGGTTTGGGGGCGACTTTCTCCGCCGGATGCTCCTAATGTTGGGGCCGTGAGGACCCTTGCGTCTGGGTCGGGCGGTGCCCGGGAGACGCGCGGGGGCGACGACCCTGCGCGTCGATTCTCGCATGCTCGTGCATCTGCACAGAATTCCGAACGAGATTCCGCGCGTGAGGATGCTCCGATCGGGTCGACCCGGGGCCCGGCGGCGTCAGGACCGGACGGCCGGGTGGTCGAGCCCACATGAGCAACGGCACGGAGTACCCCGGACGCGCCACCGCGCCCGCGCACCCCGGACGGCACCGGCTCGGTGGCGCGGAGAGCTGGACGCCGCCCCTGCCCCCGCACCGCCCCGTGCGGCGGCACGCGGTGGGCGCGCCGCCGGTCGACCCGCCCGTCTCCGGCCTGCTCCCGCTCCCCCAGCCGTCGCTGCCGCAGCCGCGTGACCGGCGGCCCGCACCCCCGCTCTTCCCCGCCGCGCACGGCAGCCTCCCGCTCGACGAGGCCGAAACCGCGCCCGTCACCGAGTCCCGCGCCGAGCAGGCCGCCCGGCGCACCCGCGTTTCCCTTGCCACGCCCGAACCCCGCCCGGTCGAACCGGACGACGACGACGTCCGCATCTACGCCGCGCCCCCGATCGACGGCCTCGGCGGCTTCACCATCGGCTCGGTGCCCGCGTCGGTGACCCCGCCGAAGACGTGGCGGAAGGCCGCCTGGTTCGCCACCGGCGCGTCCGGCGCCGTGGTCGTCGGGCTGCTCTGCGCCGGGTCGTTCCTGGTCGGGAAGCCGCCGATGGACCAGGCCGTGCAGGGCGCGTGGCCGGGTTACCAGGGCGCGCCGACGGTCATCGACCCGACGAGCGAGCTGCCCCAGCCTTCCGAGGGCGGCTCCGCGCCGGGCCCGGAATCCGCGTCCCGTCCCGAAAACGCCGCCGGGACGGCCACCCCCGGCGGGGGCGCCGGTCCGGTCGACAGCTCCGTCCCCGCGCCCACCGACAGCACCGCGACGCCGTCCACCACCGGGGCGAGCACCCCGAGCGGGCCGCCGCGGAAGCCGCCGGTCACACCCGCCCAGCGCGAAACCGGGGCCAAGGCGCCCTGGTGGTACTCGTTCCCGCCGGACGCCCAGACCATGGGCGACAACTCGGAGAAGTTCTTCAACACCGTCACCACGGACCCTGCGACGGCGTCTTCGGTGACCACCGGCGAGCTGCACGACCAGGGCCCGCAGGCGCTCGCCGAGCGGTACTCGGGCATCGCCTACTTCGAGGTCAAGAAGATCACCATCGACCAGCAGCGCGGCGTCACCGTCAACACCGTCGAGATCACGCACACCGACGGGACGAAGACGATGGAGGAACGCACGCTGACGTTCGGGGACGGCGACAAGATCACCTCTGACGGTCGGTGACGGGCCTGCACGTGCGGGTCGCCCGTTCCGATGCACGTGCGGTGCGCCGAGCGGTTATCCCTGGTCCGGGTGGGTGACATAAGCTGCCGCTCGTCGTATCGCGACGGCATTCCGGCGACAGAACCTGGTGATCGCCGTCCGCACAGGGTTACCTGACGACAGCGGATCCGGAACCGGCCACGAGTCGGCCGACCGGACCAACGGGCACCCGCCGAACGGCGGAGTGGCCGTCCCCGGAACCCCAGAGCGAGGACTTTCGTGCTTGATCGGCAGCGCACGCGGCGTGAGGGACCCCACGCCGTCCGCGTCGAGGACGTGATCCCGGCCGAGATTCTCGACGGCGTCGGCGACGCCGACCGCGACTATCTCGAGCAGGTCTTCCGCGACCCGCAGAAGTTCCTGCCGCCGCGTCCGGAGCCCGTCCGTGAGCCGGAGCAGTCCCGTGACGCCGACGAGCCGGAGAGCCGCTTCGCGCGCCGCGCCAAGCTGGCCGGGCTCGTCACCGCGGGCGCGCTCGTCGCCGGTGCCGTGGTCGCCGCGCCGATGCTGACCAGCTCCCACCGCGCCGTCTCCGACGGCGGCCAGTCCACCCCGGCCGGCTTCAGCGGCGCCGCGGAGCTCGGCGGCCTCGCCGTCCCGCAGCACCAGGCCGGTGGCGGCGCGCCCGAGCAGCGCGGCCCGGCCACGCAGGGCACGCACTCGGGCGGCGCCCCGTCGGCCTCGGAGTCGACCGGCGGCAGCCCGCAGCCCCAGGCCGCGCCGAGCGAGCAGACGCCGGTGCCGGACCAGGCGGCCGACGAGCGCAGCGCCAGCCGGAAGATCGCGGCGGTCAAGAACTTCTACGCCACCATCGCGCGGGACTCCTCGGACGCGCTGGCCCTGCTGAGCCCCGCGCTGGCCGACGGCGCGGCCGGCGAGCTGGTCCGCTCCTGGAGCTCGATGGACGCCATCGACGTCCAGGAGGGCGACACGCAGATCAAGCCGGACGGCTCGATCCTCGCGGTCGCGACCCTGCGCCGCCCGGACGGCGCACTGGTGCGCGTGACCCAGCTGTTCCGGGTCGCCGACACCGGCGGGTTGATCACCGAAGCCGAGCTCGTCTCGGCCCAGTACATGTAGCCCTGGGCGATCACCCCTTCACCCGTGGTTCAAGTGCCCGTACCGGATTCGTGTGCGCAGAGTGAGCGCCTAGCCTTGTCACGGGCCGGTCTCGGAAATGCCGTCCCACAGGCCACGACAGGTGCATACGCTCCAGCGAAGCGGCGTGCTCGTGGCCGCGTCACCAGGCGGGGATCCTCACGCCCTGGTGAAGTCGGAGCCCAAAGGGAGGTCGCGTGAGCGACGACGAGGGTCGGCTGGTCGCCGGTCGATACCGCATCGTCGGCCGGATCGGCACGGGCGCGATGGGGGCCGTCTGGCAGGCGCACGACGAGGTCCTGGGCCGCACGGTCGCCATCAAGCAGCTGCTCCTCCAGCCGCACCTGGACGAGCACGACGCCGAGGACGCCCGCCAGCGGACGATGCGCGAGGGCCGGATCGCCGCCCGTCTGCACCACCCGAACGCGATCTCCGTCTTCGACGTCGTCACCGACGACAACGGCCAGCCCTGCCTGATCATGGAGTACCTCAACTCCACCAGCCTGGCCGCCGTGCTGCAGGAACGCCGCACGCTGCCGCCGACCGAGGTGGCGCGCATCGGCGCCCAGGTCGCCGCGGCGCTGCGCGAGGCGCACGCGGTCGGCATCGTGCACCGCGACATCAAGCCGGGCAACATCCTGCTCGCCGGCAACGGCACCGTGAAGATCACCGACTTCGGCATCTCGCGCGCCAAGGACGACGTCACGGTCACCAAGACCGGGATGATCGCCGGCACCCCCGCCTACCTGGCCCCCGAAGTCGCCATCGGCGGCGACCCCGGGCCGGAGTCCGACGTCTTCTCCCTCGGCTCGACGCTGTACGCGGCGTGCGAAGGCCAGCCGCCGTTCGGGCTGTCCGAGAACACGCTGAGCCTGCTGCACGCGGTCGCGGCCGGCCAGATCATCCCGCCGCGCCAGTCCGGGCCGCTGGCCAGCGTCCTGGCCGTGCTGCTGCACCCGGACGTCCAGCACCGGCCGACCGCGGAGGAGTGCGAAGAGCTGCTTGCCGCCGTCGCCCGCGGCGAGACCCCGCTCGGCGGCCCGGCGGAGGACACGATGCTGGCGCCGTCCGCCGGCGTCCTCGGCGCGGCCGCCGTCGCCGACCCCAACGCGACCCAGATGTTCGACGAGATCCCCGCGGGTCACTCGGGCACGCTGGCCGGCGACGCGGCCCCGACGCAGGCCGTGCCGTACTACGACGAAGACGACTACCCGGAAGCCACCGGCTACCCGGAAGACGACTACGACGGCTACGACCACTACCGCGAGGACGACCAGTACGCCGCCGGCGGGGTGCCGCCGGGGCTGGCCGCGACCCGCGCCGTGCCGGTGCCGCCGCACGGCCAGGACCCGTACGCGGACGACCAGTACGACGACTACGACGAGCCGCCGCCCCCGCCGCGGCGCCCGCAGACCGGCCCGGACGAGGACGACGAGAAGCCCGGCGCCTGGAAGCGCCCGGCGATCATCGGCGGGATCGTCGTGGTGGGCCTGGTCGCGCTCGCCGTCTGGCTGCTGAGCCCGAACAACCCGGAGGCGCCCGCCGCGCCGGTGTCGAGCAGCAAGCCGACGCCCGCCGCGACGTCGGAGTCGCTGCCGTCGACGACCGAGGAGCCGACCACCACGGTCGACCTGCCCTCCACCACGGAGGAAGCGACCACGTCGGCGAAGCGGACGACAACGCGGAACACTGAACCGGCGGAGACCACGACACCCAAGACGACGACGACGAAGCCGACGACGTCGGAGCCACCGACGACCAGTGAGCCCCCGTCAAGCTCGTCGAGCACGCAGCCTCCGGCTGGCGGATGATCGAGGATCAGATTTGAGTTCCGAAGGCACCATCGTCGGCGGCCGGTTCCGGCTGGACCAGCCGATCGGCCGTGGCCGCGCGGGGATCGTGTGGCTGGCGTTCGACACGCGGCTGTTCCGCACCGTCGCGATGAAGCGGATGTACCTGCCGGTCGGCGCCGGCGACCGCGCCGAGCAGGCGCGCGCGGCGGCCATGCAGGAGGGCAAGGACGCCGCCCGGATCGAGCACCCGTGCGCGATCAAGGTGTTCGACGTGCTGCCCGACGGCCAGGACGTCTGGCTGGTGATGGAGTACATCCCGTCGCGCAGCATGGCGACGTTCCTCGCCGAGCACGGCAGGCTCACGCCCGACCAGGCCGCGCACCTGGGCATCCAGCTCGGCAACGCGCTCGCCGCGATCCACGCGGCCGGGTTCGTGCACCGCACGCTCGAGCCGGGCACGGTGCTGCTGGCCGACGACGGCGGTGTCAAGCTCACCGACATCGGCATCAGCGGCGGCGGGCCGCACGCGGCGTACGTGGCGCCCGAGGTGTCGCGCGGGCTGCCCCCGACGCCGGCCGCCGACGTCTTCTCCCTCGGCGCAACGCTGTACACGGCGGTCGAGGGCGTTCCGCCGTTCGGGGACGACGGGCAGTCGTCCGAGCGGCCGCCGCACAACGCGGGCGTGCTCACCGAGGCGCTGCGCAAGATGCTGCGCGCGGACCCGACGACGCGCCCGACGATGGCGGACACGGTCCGCTCGCTGAAGGCGATCACCGAAGGCCGCGAGACGGCGTTCATCCCGCCGACGGCCCCGGCGATGCCGACCATGCCGGTCGGCCGTCCGCCGGTGGCGCCGCCGATGCCGCCGTCGGGGCCGCAGTTCCAGCAGCAGATCCCGGTGACGCCGCCGCCCGGCTACCCGATGGCGGGCGCGACGCAGCAGATCCCGCCGGTGCCGCAGGCGACGCAGTACGCGCCGCCGCCGCCCGCGCCCCGGCCGCAGCAGGCCGAGGAGTGGAACCTCCCGGTGTCGAAGAAGACGCTGATCACGGTGGCCGCGATCCTCGCCGCGGTGCTGGTCGGCATCCTCGTCTCGGAGCTGTTCTTCGTCTAAGCCACCTTGGCGGTGGCCGCGCGCATGGCTTCCAGGAACGTGCGGACGGCCGGGTGTGCCCAGGCCCGGGTCGCGACCGCCGCGTGGATCGCGCGGACCGGCTCCGGGTTGCGGATCTTGCGCACGACCACGCCCGGGTGCTGCGCGCCGAGGCCGAGCTCCGGGATCAAGCCGACGCCGATGCCGGCGGCCACGAACCCCTGCGCCGTCTGGTAGTCCTCGGACTCGACGACGACGTTCGGCGCGAACCCGGCCGACGCGCAGGCGTTGTCGAGGATGTCGCGGCAGATGCCGGGCATGCCGTCGACGCCGACCCAGGGCTCCTCGGCGAACTCCGTCAGGTCCAGCACGCGCTTGCGGGCCAGCGGGTGGGTCTTCGGCAGCACGGCCCGGTACGGGTCGTCCAGCAGGTGCACCAGCTCGACCCCCTTGCCCGGCGGCGTTTTGCGCGGGAAAACGGTGATCGCGACGTCGGCGTGGCCAGCCTCGACGTCGACCATCGGGTCGTCGGGTTCGACGAGCTTGAGGTCGAGCCGGACGCCGGGGTGCTCGCGGCGGACGGCCGCGATCGCGGGCGGCACCAGGGACGCGCCGGCCGTCGCGAAGTAGCGGATGGCGACGCGGCCGATGCGGCCTTCCTTGAGCTCGGTCAGCGCCGCTTCGGCCTTGGCGAGCTCGGCGCTCAGCGTTTCGGCGTGCTCGGACAGCAGCGAGCCCGCCGCGGTCGGCCGGACGCCGCGGCCGACGCGTTCGAGCAGTTCGGTACCGGCCTCGCGTTCGAGCGCGGACAGCTGCTGGCTGATCGCGGACGGCGTGTAGCCCAGGTTGCGGGCCGCGGCCGTGATCGACCCGCTGGTGATGACGGCGCGGAGGACCTGCATGCGGCGGACGTCGAGCATGGCCCGATCGTACAGCTGGGCTTAACTGTCCCTGCAGTTATTTTCGCTTGTCCTTACGTCTTCGGCGGGCGAAGCTGGCGCTGATCGGCGAAGGAGGAACTGGGGTGGGCGAGACGAAGACGCTGCTGCGGATCGCCGCACTGGCGTTGATGTGGGGGTCGAGCTTCTTCTGGATCAAGCTGGGGCTGGGGATGTTCTCGCCGGTGCAGCTGGTCCTGGCGCGGCTCGTGCTCGGCGCGGTCATGCTCCTGCTGCTGTGCCGGCTGGCGCGGGCACGCCTGCCGCGCGGGCGGCGGATGTGGGGGCACCTCGCGGTGGCGGCGTTCTTCCACAACGCGTTGCCGTTCCTGCTGTTCGCGATCGGCGAGACGACGGTCGACTCGGGCATCACCGGCGTCCTGAACTCGACGACGCCGCTGTGGGTGCTGCTCGCCGCGCCGATGATGGGGACGTCGTCGCGGATGACGGGCACGCGCTTGGCGGGGCTGTTGGTGGGGCTCGGCGGCATCCTGCTGATCTTCGCGCCGTGGCAGGCGTCGGGGCTGCTGAGCTGGGGCGCGCTGGCCTGCCTCGCGGCGGCCGCGAGCTACGGCTTCGCGTTCGTCTACGAGGGCAAGTACCTGTCCGGCACCGGGGATTCGCCGTACGCCATTTCGGCCGGGCAGATGGTGCTGGCCAGCGGGATGCTCGTGCTGGCGCTCCCGGCGGGCGGGTTCGCGCCGGTGCACGTCTCCGCCGGGCCGCTGCTCGCCGTGCTCGTGCTCGGGATCGGGTCGACGGGCATCGCCTTCGCGCTCAACTACCAGCTGCTGGCCAGCGAAGGAGCGGTCGCGGCGTCGGTCGTCGGGTACCTGCTGCCGGTGGTTTCGGTGCTGCTGGGCGCGGTGTTCCTCGGCGAGCAGCTCAGCCCGCGGGTGATCGCGGGGATGCTCGTCGTGCTCGGCGGGGTCGCGCTGACCCGCCTCCAGAAGCCGGAGCGAGGGGCCCTGGACGTGCCCGGTGACCAGGCGGATGGGCTTGGTGACGACACCGCCGGGCGCGCGCCCCGGCCTCTCGCTCCCCTGGCGGACTGACCTCAGACGAGGCGGCGGTCGGAAGCCCAGCGGGACAGCTCGTAGCGGTTCGACAGCTGGGTCTTCCGCAGGACGCTGGACACGTGCGTCTCGACCGTCTTGACCGAGATGAACAGCTCGGACGCGATCTCCTTGTACGCGTACCCGCGGGCGAGCAGGCGCAGGACGTCCCGCTCCCGGGGCGTCAGCAGGTCCAGCTCGGGGTCGTTGATCGGGGCCGAACCCGGGCGGTCGGCGAAGGCGTCCAGGACGAACCCGGCCAGCCGAGGCGAGAACACGGCGTCCCCATCCGCGACGCGGACCACCGCGCGGACCAGTTCCTTCGACGAGATCGTCTTCGTCACGTAACCCCGGGCCCCGGCGCGGATGACCGCGATGACGTCCTCGGCGGCGTCGGAGACCGACAGCGCGAGGAACACGACGTCCGGCAGCTCCGGGCGCACCCGGCGCAGGACCTCGGCGCCGCCGCCGTCGGGCATGTGGACGTCGAGGAGCACCACCTGCGGCTTGGTCCGCGCGATCCCGGCGACCGCCTCGGCGACCGAACCGGCCTCGCCGACCACGCGCACCTCGTCGGTGATCGAGTCCAGCTCGGTGCGGACCCCCGCGCGGAACAGCGCGTGGTCGTCGACGAGGAACACCTTGACCGGTTCGCGCTGGGTATCCGTCACGTCGTCGAGCATAGCCGCCTCACGCCGCTCCCTTGCCCGCTTTCACCGGCATGGCGAGCTGCACCTCGGTGCCCTCGCCCGGCGCGGTGCGGACCTTGCACGTGCCGCCGTGGCGGGTCATCCGGCCGCGGATCGAGTCGGCGAGGCCGTGGCGGTCGTCCGGGACGAGGTCGGGGTCGAAGCCCTTGCCGCGGTCGCGGACGAACACCGTCACCGACGTCGGCTCGACCTCGGCGTAGACGCTGACCTCTTCGACACCCGCGTGCTTGGCGGCGTTGACGATCGCCTCGCGCGCGGCCTGGACCAGCGCGACCAGCGAGTCGTCGAGCTCGGCGTCGCCGACCACGACCTGGCCGACCGAGATCGCGAACGTGTCCTCGACCTCGCCGCACGCCGTCGCCAGCGCCTCGGACAGCTGGCCGGTCGCTTCCTCTTCCTTCTCGGCGGGCTTGCCGTACCCGTTGGGGCCGTAGAGCCAGCCGCGCAGCTCGCGTTCCTGGCTGCGGGCCAGCCGGGCGACCTCGCGCGGCTGCTCGCTCTGCTTCTGGATGAGCGCGAGCGTCTGCAGCACGGAGTCGTGCAGGTGGGCGGCGATCTCGGCGCGTTCGTCGGTGCGGATGCGGGCCTTGCGCTCGTCGGAGAGGTCGCGGACCAGCCGCAGCCAGAACGGGATGGTCAGGACGGCGACCCCGATCAGCGTCGCGAGGACCGCGATCAGCGCGAACTGGACCTGGTCGAGGGTGCCGCTGCGCAGCACGACGACGGTGATGCCGGTGATCACCAGCGCGACGCCGGCGACGATCCGGATCGCGGCCGACCAGCCGCCCCCGCCGAGGAACGCGCCCGCGAAGCCGTCCTTGGCCCCGACCCGCCAGCGGCGGCGCTGCGACTCGTCGGCCTCCCGCCAGACGACCGCGAGACCGAGCATGGCGACCGCGAGCGGCACGGCGACCCAGCCGCTGATGAACCCGGTGAGCGTCCCGGAGGCGACGGCGAGACCGACGCCGAGCGCGATGAGGCCGAACGCCTGCTGCCGTTCCTTCGACGTCGGCGCGGCCGAGGTTTCTTCGGACCGCTGCTGCACGAAGACCCAGAGCAGGCCGTAGGCGAGCAGGCCGGCCCCGTTCAGCGCGGCCAGCAGCGCGAACGCGGTCCGCACCCAGAGGACGGGCACCCCGAGGTGGTCGGCGAGCCCACCGGCGACGCCGGCGATGGCCCGCCCGGACCGGCGCCGGAACATCTTGGGCGCGGTTTCGGTCGTGGCCGGGACCGTCGATTCGGCGGACACGTGGTCGAGGGACTCCTGCACGTCGTCCATGGTCACACGGGCGAGCGCGGGGTGGCATCGGGGAAACCCCTGATCCAATTCCGGGTCCGGCGCCGGTCTCCGGGAAACCTCAGGGACCTTCCCCGATGTCCGGCGACGGCGCGTGCCGCATGCTCTTCGGTATGAGTGGTGCGAGTGAGACCCGGGCTCCGCGGCCGGGTCCGTTGAACGGCTTCGAGGAGACCGTGAAGGACTTCTGGGCGAGCCGGCCGCGGCGGCCGCACGTCGGGCGGAAGCTCGCCGGCGTCGCCGCCGGGATCGGGCGGCGCTACGGGATCGACCCGGTCGTCGTGCGGATCGCGCTGGTGGTCGCGACCGTCTTCGGCGGCTTCGGCCTCACCTTCTACCTGCTGGCCTGGCTGTTCCTGCCCGGCGAGAGTGACGAGGTGTCCGGCTTCGAAAGCCTCATCGGCCGCGGCCGGTCGTCGATCTCGCCCGCCTTCGCCGTCGTGCTGGCGGTGCTCACCGTGGTCAGCGCCGGGGGCACCTTCAGCAGCACGTGGTTCGACGGCGGCGGCCTGATCGGCTTCGCCCTCATCACCACCGCCCTCTACCTGCTGCACCGCAGCCGCGGGCACGAGAACCGGCCCGCGCCGGTCGCCGCGCGGTCGCGGACCGAGGCCTTCACCGGGAACGGAGCCTTCACGATGACCGACACCGCGACCGCGGAACCGAAGCAGGGCTGGGACCCGCTCGCCGCCGACCCGGCCGGCTGGGACCTGCCCGACGTGCCGCCCGTGCAAGAGCCGCCGGGGCCGACGCCGCCGCCGTCGTACGGGGCGCCGCGACGACGTCCGCGCTCGAAGGTCGGCTCGGCGACGTTCGCGCTCGCGGTGCTGACCGCTGGTGGCGGGGTGCTCGCCGCGCTCAACGGGGCCGACTGGTTCTCCGCGCAGCACATCATCGGCCTGGTGCTCGGCGTCGTCGGGATCGGCCTGGTCGCCGGGGCGTTCGCCCGCGGCGGGCGCGGCCTGATCGGGCTCGCGATCCCCCTCGCGATCGCCGGGATGGTCCTGACGGCGGCGCCGTTCAAGGACTTCGACGTCCGCGGCGGCGTCGGCGACCTCCGGGCCACGCCGCACGCGGTGACCGAGCTGCAGCCGCTGTACCAGCACGCGGCGGGCGACATCGACCTCGACCTGACCAAGCTGCCGCTCGGCGCGCCGATCACGACGACCGTGTCGAACGGCGCGGGCGACACCACGGTCATCGTGCCGGACACCGCGGACGTCACCTACGACTGCCGCACCGGCGCGGGCGAGACGTCGTGCTTCAACCGCGAGACCAACGGCGTCAGCCAGGAAGCGCTCGCCGGGACCGACTACGGCACCGACGGCGTCGGCGGCCAGAAGATCACCCTGCACGTGTCGAACAGTGTGGGCAACGTGGAGGTGCGGCGTGACTGACCACAACCCTTACGCCTACGACGAACCGGCCGACACCCAGCCCGCCCGCCGCGGCGGCCTGGACGTCTTCACCCTGATCGTCGGGATCGCGACGCTGCTCGTGTCGGCCTACGTCCTCTCCGACGGCGCGAGCTGGCTCCCGCGGTTCGACTTCCGCTGGGTGGTCGCGGGCGGCGCGGTGTTCGTGGGGCTGATGCTCCTCGGCGCGTCGTTCGGCAAGCGCCGCCGCTGACCGAAAAGAACTCTCGAGGCCCCGGATCCCACGCCGGGGCCTCGAGTCCTATTCCCACTCGATGGTGCCCGGCGGCTTGGACGTCACATCCAGCACGACCCGGTTGACCTCCGCGACCTCGTTGGTGATGCGGGTGGAGATCCGCTCCAGGACGTCGTAGGGCAGACGCGTCCAGTCCGCGGTCATCGCGTCCTCCGACGACACCGGCCGCAGCACCACCGGGTGCCCGTAGGTCCGGCCGTCGCCCTGGACGCCGACGCTGCGGACGTCGGCCAGCAGCACCACCGGGCACTGCCAGATGTCGCGGTCCAGCCCGGCCGCCGTCAGCTCCTCGCGGGCGATCAGGTCGGCCGCGCGCAAGGTGTCGAGGCGCTCCTGGTCGACCGCGCCGATGATCCGGATGCCCAGGCCGGGGCCGGGGAACGGCTGCCGGTGCACGATCGTCTCGGGCAGCCCCAGCTCGAGGCCGACGCGGCGGACCTCGTCCTTGAACAGCAGCCGCAGCGGCTCGACCAGCTCGAACTGCAGGTCGTCCGGCAGGCCGCCGACGTTGTGGTGGCTCTTGATGTTGGCCGTGCCCTCGCCGCCGCCGGACTCGACGACGTCCGGGTAGAGCGTGCCCTGGACGAGGAAGCGGTAGTCGCCCTCGGCCTTGAGGTCGCGCTCGGCCTGCTCGAACACGCGGATGAACTCGCGGCCGATGATCTTGCGCTTCTGCTCCGGGTCGGTGACGTCGGCGAGCGCGTCGAGGAACCGCTCACGCGCGTCGACGGTCACCAGGTTGACGCCGGTGGCGGCGACGAAGTCCCGCTCGACCTGGGTGCGCTCGCCCGCGCGCAGCAGGCCGTGGTCGACGAACACGCAGGTCAGCCGGTCGCC
This sequence comes from Amycolatopsis nalaikhensis, assembly GCF_030264295.1. GTDB lineage: Bacteria > Actinomycetota > Actinomycetes > Mycobacteriales > Pseudonocardiaceae > Amycolatopsis > Amycolatopsis nalaikhensis. Next base: position 1,820,393 of record NZ_CP127173.1, read on the forward strand.
GATGGCGCGCTGGACCAGCGCGGCCGCGACGGCGGAGTCGACACCGCCGGAGAGGCCGCAGATCGCGCGGCCGTCACCGATCTGCTCGCGGATCCGGGTGACCTGGTCCTCGACGATCGACGACGTCGTCCACTGCGGCTTGATGCCCGCGATGTCGTGCAGGAACCGGCGCAGCACCTCCTGGCCGTGCGGCGAGTGCGCGACCTCCGGGTGGTACTGGACGCCGGCGAAGCGCCGCTCGACGTCTTCGAAGCCGGCGACCTCGGCGCCGTCGGAGGACGCGGTGACGACCGAGCCCTCCGGGGCCTTGGTGACGCTGTCGTTGTGGCTCATCCACGCGGGCTGGTGCGCGGGCAGACCCGCGTGCAGGACGCCGCCGTCGCCGGTGATCCGGACCTCGGTGCGGCCGAACTCGCGGACGCCGGTCGGCTCGACGACGCCGCCGAGCGCGCTGGCCAGCAGCTGGTGGCCGTAGCAGATGCCGAAGATGGGCACGCCCGCTTCGGTGAGCTTCGGGTCCATGCTCGGGGCGCCTTCGGCGTACACGCTCGACGGGCCGCCGGAAAGGATGATCGCCGCGGGGTTCTTGGCGAGGATCTCCTCGGTCGACGCGCTGTGCGGGACGACCTCCGAGTAGATCTGCGCCTCGCGGACGCGCCGGGCGATCAGCTGCGCGTACTGCGCCCCGAAGTCCACGACGAGAACCGGACCGGTGGGGTTGGGCACCTGGCGACCTCCTGGCGAGAAGCGGGATTCCCCTCCATCGTCCCAGGTGGGCCCGGTCACCCGGGATTCAGGGCCGGTGCTGTCCGCGATCGGGCCTAGGTGCCCGGTATGGCTGTGAACTGGACGAAGGAACTGACCGACCAGCTCGACTTCCACTGGAAGGTGCACACGCGCCCGAAGCTCGAGGGCCTCACCGACGACGAGTACCTGTGGGAGCCGGTCGCGGGCTGCTGGACCGTGCGGCCGCGGAAGTCCGACGACGAGCCGGGCACCGGCCCGTTCACGATCGACTGGGCCTACCCGGAGCCCTCCCCGCCGCCGGTCACGACGATCGCCTGGCGGCTCGGCCACATCCTGGTGGGCGTCCTCGGCGCGCGGATCGGGTCGCACTTCGGCGGCGCGCCGATCGGCTACGAGACCTACGCCTACCCGGGCACCGCCGACGAGGCCATGGCGCAGCTCGACGACCTCTACGCGCAGTGGATCTCGGGCGTGCGGACCCTCGACGACGGAGCGTTCGCGCGCCCGTGCGGCCCAGCGGAGGGCCCGTACGCGGAATACCCGATGGCGACGCTGGTGCTGCACATCAACCGCGAGATGATCCACCACTGCGCCGAGGTCCTCCTGCTGCGCGACCTCTACCGCAACCGCTCGTGAGTGTTTAGGGCGGTTCTAACCGCCCTGAACACTCACGACAAGCCGCGGCAGACTGCACAAGGTGAGGGCCAGGCCCAGCAGGAGCGGGAGGCCGTGGTTGTCGTGCGCCAGCGTGTCGGCCACGGCCAGCACCGGTGCCGCGAACGCCAGCACCCGGAACTGCACCGGCAACACCACGCCGTAGCGCCGCGAAGCCACCATCACCACCGCCGCGAGCGCGCCGATCAGGCCCGCGACGCACATCGAGTTGCCCGCGCCGACCGGGTTCAGCCAGAGGTAGCTCATGACCTGCCCGAAGAGGCCGCAGCCGAAGTAGAGCAGCAGCCAGCGGGCTCGGCCGAACACGCGCTCGGCGAGCGTGCCGAACACCGCCAGCCAGACCAGGTTCGAGACCAGGCCGAACGCCCAGCCGTCCTGGAAGAACATGCCCGTCACCAGGCGGTACCACTCGCCCGCGTCGATCCGCGCGGCGTCGCGGTGCACCGCGTCGTACAGCGGCGGGTGCACCAGCTGCGCGATCCCGCAGGCCAGCGTCACCGCGAACACCGCGGCCGTCAGGTACGGGCGGCGGGCCCGCGTGGCCAGTGCGGCGAAGGGGTTGCGGGATGCGGGGCGCGTGGTCATGACCGAAAATCTAGGCGCGCCACCGCCGTCGCACCCCCGACGTTTGTCACGAACCCCCACGGGAAGGCCCCAGCATGCGAGCGACAGTCATCTACGGCGCCGGCGACGTCCGGGTCGAGACGGTGCCGGACCCGAAACTGGCCGAGCCGACCGACGTCGTGCTGCGGGTCGTGCGGTCGTGCATCTGCGGCAGTGACCTCTGGCCGTACGCCGGCATGCAGCCCAGCGAGCGCGGCCGCCGGATCGGGCACGAGTTCCTCGGGGTCGTCGAAGAGACCGGCGCCGACGTCACCACGCTCAAGAAGGGCGACCTCGCCGTCGCGCCGTTCGTCTGGTCCGACAACACCTGCGAGTTCTGCCGCGAAGGCCTGCAGACTTCGTGTCTGCACGGCGGCGGCTGGGGCGCGAAGGGCGTCGACGGCGGCCAGGGCGAGGCCGTGCGCGTGCCGCAGGCCGACGGCACCCTCGTCAAGCTCCCGCACACCGACGACGACGCCCTGCTCGCCTCGATGCTGACGCTGTCGGACGTCTTTTCGACCGGTCACCACGCGGCGGTCAAGGCGGGTGTCCGCGCGGGGCAGAACGTCACGGTGATCGGCGACGGCGCCGTCGGCCTCTGTGCCGTGCTCGCGGCGAAGCGGCTGGGCGCCGACCGGATCGTCCTCATGGGACGCCACCAGGCGCGCACCGACCTCGGCCGCGAGTTCGGCGCCACCGACGTCGTCGCCGAACGCGGCGAGGAGGGCATCGAGAAGGTGCGCGAGCTGACGAACGGCCGCGGAACGCACGCCGTCCTCGAGTGCGTCGGCACGCTCGGCGCGTTCGAGATGGGTGTCGGCGTCGTCCGCGCGGGCGGCGCGGTCAGCCGGGTCGGCCTGCCGCAGTACGAAGACGCGCCCGTCGGCGTGGGCGTGTTCCGCCGCAACGTCACCGTCACCGGCGGCGTCGCCCCGGCGCGGCACTACATCCCGGAGCTGCTGCCGGACGTCCTCGACGGCAAGTACCAGCCGGGTCGTGTCTTCGACCGGACCATCGACGTCGAGGGCGTGCCGGACGGTTACCGCGCGATGGCGGCCCGCGAAGCGCTGAAGGTGCTCATCAAGCCGTGACCCGTCCGGGTGGGGGTCGCCCGGCGCGCCCCCATCCGGATTACGTTGGTACGCATGGACATGATCACCCCCGAGCCGCGCCCCGCCTGGATCGCCGGCCGCCCCGAGCCGGGCGCCACCACCCTCGTCGTGCACCACCCGTACGACGGCAGCGAGGTCGCCACGGTCGCCGTGCCCGGGCCGGAGCAGGTCGAGCGCGCGGTCACCGCCGCCGTCTCGGTCGCCAAGGAGCTGCGCCGCACCCCCGCGCACGTGCGCGCGGGCGCGCTCGAGCACGTCTCCCGCGGGCTCGCCGCGCGGGCCGAGGAGATCGCCGAGGTGATCACGGCCGAGAACGGCAAGCCGCTCAAGTGGGCCGAGGCCGAGGTCAAGCGCGCGGTGTCGGTGTTCCGCATCGCCGCCGAGGAGGCGCGCCGGTTCACCGGCGACGTCCAGCGCCTCGACACCGACCCGGCGGGCGAGGCGCGGCTGGCGCTGACCCGCCGCGTCCCGCGCGGGCCGGTGCTCGGCATCGCGCCGTTCAACTTCCCGCTGAACCTGGTGGCGCACAAGGTGGCGCCGTCGCTGGCGATCGGCGCGCCGATCATCGTCAAGCCCGCGCCGCGGACGCCGTTGTCGGCCCTGATCCTCGGTGAGCTCCTGGCCGAGACGGACCTGCCGGAAGGCGCGTTTTCCGTGCTGCCACTGGGAAACGAGGAGACGCAGGCGCTCGTCGCCGATTCGCGGCTGCCCGTCGTGTCGTTCACCGGCTCGGGCCCGGTCGGCTGGTCGCTCAAGGACGCCGCGCCGCGCAAGCACGTCGTGCTGGAGCTCGGCGGCAACGCGGCGGCCGTCGTGCTGCGCGACTGGCCCGACCCCGAAGGCGCCGCGCACCGCATCGCGACCTTCGGCAACTACCAGGCCGGGCAGTCCTGCATCGCGGTGCAGCGGGTGATCGTGGACGCCGCGATCGCCGACGAGTTCGTCCCCGCATTGGTCGAGGCCGTCGAAGCGCAGCGGACCGGCGACCCGTACGACCGCAACACCGACGTCGGCCCGGTCGTCGACGAAGCCGCCGCCGAGCGGATCGTCGCGTGGGTGGACGAAGCCGTCGCGGCGGGCGCGAAGGTGCTCACCGGCGGCACCCGCGACGGCGCGACCGTCGCCCCCACCCTGCTCACCGACGTCCCGCCGGACACGAAGGCGTGGGCCGAGGAGATCTTCGGCCCGGTGCTCGCGGTGTCCGTTGTGGACGGTGTGGACGAGGCGTTCCGGTCGGTCGACGAATCCGCGTACGGCCTGCAGGCCGGGGTCTTCACCACCGACGTCCAGCTGGCGTTCCACGCGTCGGCGGAGCTGGAGGTCGGCGGCGTGATCATCGGCGACGTCCCGTCCTACCGCGCCGACCAGATGCCCTACGGCGGCGTGAAGGGCTCCGGCGTCGGCCGCGAAGGCGTCCTCGCCGCGATGCACGACCTGACCGAGGAGCGCGTCACGGTCTTCACCGGCATCGACCTCTAGGACTGGACGCTCTGCCCGAACCGGAAGACGTTGAAGGGGTCGTACTTCTTCCCGACCTCCTGCAGTCTCTTGGCGTTGTCGCCGTAGTAGGCGGTCTTCCAGTCGGGCAGGGCGGGGTCGATGTAGTTGACGTACCCGCCGCCCGCGCCCGCCGCGGCGAGGCCCGCGACGACGTCGCCGACGGACTGCTCGACCTTCGAGCGGTTCTTCGGCGTCGCCGGGGCGTAGACCTGGACGCTCGCGAGCGCGTCGCGGTGCCAGAACGCCGTCGCGTCCTTCGCCGGTTCCGCGACCTTGCCGCCGAGGCCGTCGATGAGCAGGTCCGTGCCGGGCCTGCCGTCGGCGAGTGCGACGACTTTGGCGGCGTCGACCGGGCTGGTGATGATCCGCGAGGACGCGATGAACGACTGCCGCGCCGAGCTGCCGGAGAAGTAGTTCATGGCGCCGAGGTAGTCGAAGCTCTTCACCGTCCGCTGGGTCGGCCGGGCACCGGTGTTGGTGACCAGGTTGTTGAGCAGCGTGTTCAGCCCCGACGCGCCGCCGACGTAGCAGCCGCCGACGCGGCACTGGACCGGCGAGCCGCCCGAGAGCACCAGGTTCGCCCACAGCTCCGGCGGCATCGCGGCGATCCACTGCTGCCACGCCGTCAGCACGTCGGCGGCCGACCCGGCCGGGAAGTGCAGCGAGAACACCGTCAGGTTCGGGGCCGGGTCGGTGTCGAAGGTCAGCTCGGTGACGATGCCGAAGTTGCCGCCGCCCCCGCCGCGCAGCGCCCAGAACAGGTCCGGCTCGGAGTCCGCGGACGCCGTCAGCACCGTGCCGTCGGCCGTCACGACCTGCGCGGAAGCTAGGTGGTCGCAGGTCAGGCCGTACTTGCGGGAGAGCACGCCGATGCCGCCGCCGAGGGTCAGCCCGGCGATCCCGACGGTCGGGCAGGACCCGGCGGGCAGCGCGCGCCCGGCCCGGCCGAGCGCGGCGTAGACGTCCTTGAGCTTCGCGCCCGCGCCGATCACGGCCTTGTCGCCCTGGATGTCCACTTTGTTCAGTGCGGCCACGTCGATGACCAGGCCACCCTCGGGTACCGAGTAGCCGGCGTAGCTGTGGCCGCCGCTGCGGGCGGCGATGGTCACGCGCCCGGCGGCCGCCTTGACGCAGGCCTGCACGTCCTGGACGGTCGCCGTCGCCGCCACGGCGACCGGGTTGTTGGTGTCGAAGAGCGGATTGAACGCGTGGCTGGCCGCGTCGTAGCCGTCGGCGCCCGGGCGCAGCAGGCCGCCGGTCAGCTGGGTGCGCAGGTCGTCCCAGTTCGGCGGGCCCGTGGGCAGCCGCGTGGCGGGCGGCCCGGACGTCGTCGCCGGGGGCGCGCTCGTCGAAGCGGCGGGCGCCGAGGGACTGCCCGGCCCGCACGCGGCGGCGACGGCACCGACGGCCGACACACCCGCCACCCGGAGGAACGTCCTTCTGTCCACGTGGTGGAGGACGTGCGGCCGTCCGGGTGGTTGCGCCAGGTGGTGCTCACTGTCCACAGCGGACTCCCTCGGCCCGTGGGTCGCTCGGATCCGGCCAGTCTAGGTCGGCGCGCCCGCCCAAGGTGGACACGGCACCCGGCGGCGCGGCGTTCAGGACCAGGCCGGGATGCGCGGCACGGAACCGCTCAGCGCGGACCCGTCGGAGCGGCCGCTGAGCCAGGCCAGCAGCTCGCCTTCGGTGCCGGTGACGGTCTCGCCGGGCGCGGCACCCATCGTCCACTCGAACCCGCCACCGGCCAGGCGAAGCGCGGGCAGGTGCGCGGCACGCGAGGTGATCGCGTGCTGCACGACGTCCTCGGTGAGCGGGCCGAGCAGGCCGCACACGCGGTCGAGGTCGTAGCCGCGGTCGAGGTCGGCGAGGTGGATGGTCAGCTCGGAAAGCCGCATCCGCACGATGACGGCCCCGGTGACCGGCTGGCCCTGCCGGTTGCGGGCTTCCCGCGCCCAGGCGTCGTCCGGCATGGCGGCGGCGTACTGCTCGAACCGCCCGGCGGAGGCGACGAAGTCGGCGAGGATGTCGGCGGCCCCGCGCTGGGCCCCGGCCTCGATGTCGGCGTCGCGGGCTTCGGGACTGGGGTACATCGGTGTCTCGACCCCGGTGTTCGCCCAGGTCAGCAGGTTGCGCAGGCCATCGGCGTTGCGCGCGAGGTGGGCGAGGACGTGCGCCCGCGACCAGCCCGGCAACGCGCTGGGCGCGCGCAGTTCGGGCTCACCGAGGGCACCGATGGCCCTGGCCCATTCGTCGTCGAGCTTCCGTACCCCGTCGAGCAGCGCGTGCGCCTTCTCGGATGCCGTCGTCACGGCCTCGATCTTAGGACCGCCGAAGGGCCGCGGGGGCCGCCGCGGGGACCGCCGGGTTCTTCGGGGCCACCGGCTCCAGCCGGACGTACGACGCCTCCTGCGCGGGCCGCTGGTCCGGCTCGCCCTTGTTCGGCCAGAACGAGAACGCCCGCTCGGCCTGCGCCGTGATCGTCAGGGACGGGTTCACGCCGAGGTTGGCCGTGATCGCCGCGCCGTCCACCACCGACAGGCCCGGGTAGCCGAACACCCGGTGGTACGGGTCGATGACGCCCTCTTCGGCCGTCGCGCCGATCGGGACGCCGCCGATGAAGTGGGCCGTCAGCGGGATGTCGAAGATCTCGCCCCACGTGCCGCCCGCGATGCCGCCGATGTGCTCGGCCGTGCGCTCGTTCGCCTCGTGCCCCGCCGGGATGAAGCTCGGGTTCGGCTCGCCGTGGCCCTGCTTCGACGTGTACTTGCGCCGCCCGAACAGGCCGCGCTTGGTGTACGTCGTGATCGAGTTGTCGAGGCTCTGCATCACCAGCAGGATCACCGTGCGCTCGGACCAGCGGTAGCCGTTGAGCAGCTTCGCCGTCTGGACGGGGTGCTTGACCATGAAGCTCACGGCCTGCCGCCAGCGCGGCACCGGCGAGGCGCCGTCGGTCGCGATCGTCTGCAGCAGGCTCATCGCGTTGCTGCCCTTGCCGTAGCGGACCGGCTCGATGTGGGTGTTCTCGTCCGGGTGGATCGACGACGTGATCGCGACGCCGCGGCTGAAGTTGCGACTCTCGTCGACCTCGGTGCGGGCCGCGCCGATGATGGCCTCGGAGTTGGTGCGGGTCAGCTCGCCCAGCCGCCGCGACAGCTTCGGCAGCGTGCCGGTGTCCTTCATCTTGTGCAGCAGGTTCTGCGTGCCCCAGGTCCCGGCGGCGAAGACGACCTTCTCGGCCGTGATCGTCGTCCGGAACTTCTTCGACGTTGTCCCGGTCTTCTTGAGTGAGACCTCGTAGCCGCCGTCGATCGGCCTCACCGACGTCACCGTGGTCAGCGGGATGACCTTCGCGCCGTCCTTCTCCGCCAGGTACAGGTAGTTCTTGACCAGCGTGTTCTTCGCGCCGACGCGGCAGCCGGTCATGCAGGAGCCGCACTCGGTGCAGCCGACGCGCTCCGGCCCGGCGCCGCCGAAGTACGGGTCCTTCACCGTCTCCCCCGGCTTGCCGAAGTAGACCCCGACCGGTGTCGGGTGGAACGAGTCGGCGACGCCCATGTCCTTCGCGACCTCGCGCATCACGACGTCCGACGGCGTGATCGTCGGGTTCGTGACGACGCCGAGCATGCGGCTCGCCTGGTCGTAGTGCGGCGCGAGCTCGGACTCCCAGTCGGTGATGTGCGACCACTGCTTGTCGGCGTAGAACGGCTTCAGCGGCCGGTAGAGCGTGTTCGCGTAGACGAGCGACCCGCCGCCGACGCCGGCGCCCGCGAGCACCATGACGTCGTTGAGCATGTGGATGCGCTGGATGCCGTAGCAGCCGACCTGCGGCGCCCACAGGTAGCGTTTGAGGTCCCACGACGTCTTGGCGAACTCGTCGTCGGCGAACCTCCGCCCCGCCTCGACGACGGCTACCCGGTAGCCCTTCTCGGTGAGCCGCAGCGCCGCCACGCTGCCGCCGAACCCCGACCCCACCACGACGACGTCGTAGTCGAGGCCACCCGCACTGGTGGTGGTGTTACTGGCAGTCACACCTGGAGCGTAACCCGGGGTTCGCGTCCTGACCAGAGGTAAGTTACTGGCCAGTCACCCTTCTGGACGCTTTGATCGACCGCGGCGGTGGGTATTCACCAAGGTGCTCGATGTCCGCGTCGGCGAATCACCGCGGGCGGGACACGATTTCGGGGAGACCACGATGAGCCTGCGAACGCTCACCGGGTGGCGCAAGTCGAGCCACAGCCACTTCGAAGAGAACGCCTGCGTCGAGATCGGCACCGGACCCGGTGTCGTCGGCGTGCGGGACACCAAGCAACCGGCGCCCCGCCCCGTCCTCGTCTACTCCGCGACCGCGTTCGCCGCGTTCCTCGAGCACCTCACCGCCGGACGGTGAGGCCCACCCGCTGGAACTCCTTGAGGTCCGAGTAACCCGTCTTGGCCATGGCGCGGCGGAGCGCGCCGAAGAGGTTCACCACGCCTTCCGCGTCGGACGACGGCCCGAACAGGAGGGTCTTGAGGTCGACGGCGTAGTCCGGCCCGGCCGCCACGCGCGAGCGCGGCAGCGACGGGTGCGCGGCCGCCGCCGTCCAGTACAGGCCCTGGCCGGGCGCGTCCGACGCGGCGGCCAGCGGTGAGCCGAGCATGACGGCGTCCGCGCCACACGCGATGGCCTTGGCGATGTCGCCCGACACCGTCATGCCGCCGTCGGCCAGGACGTGCACGTACCGGCCGCCGGTCTCGTCGAGGTAGTCGCGGCGGGCGGCCGCGGCGTCGATGATCGCGGTGGCCATCGGAACACCGATGCCGAGCACGCGGTCGGTGCTGGTGACGCCCGGCGTGTAGCCGTGGCCGACGATGACCCCGGCCGCGCCGGTGCGCATGAGGTGCATGGCGGTGCGGTAGTCGCTGACACCGCCGGCGATCACCGGGACGTCGAGGCGGCCGATGAACTCCTTGAGGTTCAGCGGCTCGGCGTCGCGCTGGACGTGCTCGGCGGAGATGATCGTGCCCTGCACGACGAGGATCTCGACGCCGGCGGCGATCAGGTCCGGGGTCAGCTCGGCGGCGTGCTGCGGGCTGACGCGCGCGGCCACGGTGACGCCGGATTCGCGAACGGTCTTGATGGCCTCGCTGAGCAGGTCCAGCCGGATCGGCGCTGCGTGCAGCTCCTGCAGCACGCGGCCGACCGCGGTCGGGTCTTCGAGGTCCTCGGCCGCGCGGACGAGCTGGAAGATGGCGTCCTCGACGTTGGCGTGCCGCGCCCAGAGGCCTTCGGCGTTGAGCACGCCCAGGCCGCCCAGCTCGCCGACGGCGACGGCGGTGCCGGGCGAGACGATCGCGTCCGTCGGGTGCGTGACGAGCGGCAGGTCGAAGCGGTAGGCGTCGATCTGCCAGGAGGTGGACACCACCGAAGACGACCGGGTCCGCCGCGACGGCACGATCTCGACGTCGTCGAGGTCATACGCCCGCCGCGCGGTGCGGCCCATCCCGATCTCGACCAGGTCCCGCACGTGAAGCCTCCTCCGACGACGACAATCTGCCGTGCCCCATTGTCGCTAGTCCGCGTGGGTGACCCGCGCACGGGGTCCGGGACCAGCACGCGGACCCGCCGTTGACGGCTTGCCAGCACCCCAAGGCGGCCTTGGTTGCGTCTGACGCACCGAAGGCCGCCTTGGTTGCGTCTCACGCACCGAAGGCCACATTGGGGCGCTCGGGACCGGCTCACACCCGCACGAACACCGCCACCGGGGCCAGCACCGCGCCCAGCGCGAGGGCCAGCCAGGTCGCCACCGGCGGGTACACGTTCAGCCGCACCGCGCCGAAGTACACCGCGCCCAGCGCGAGCAGTGCCGCCACGATCGACAGCACCGGGCGCACCACTCCCGGCCGCAGGTCGACGACCCCGCCGCCGGCGCGCAGGTAGGCGATGCTGCCGTCCGCCGTCGAGATGTCGAGCGCCACCGGCTGGCCCGCGGGCAGGTCGAGGCCGGGGCCGACCGCCGTGACGCGATAGTGCCCGCTCCCCGCGTCGACGCCGATCGTGTGGCTGAGCGCTTCCTCGTCGCCGCCGACCGGGAGCGCTCCCCGTTCGTGGGACGTCACGTGCCCCTCGACGCGGTACGTGGGCGCGTCGCGGCCGGCGAGCGCCTGGCACATCAGGCACACGATCCCGCCCAGCAGCAGGGACACCACCGCGACGGCCGTGAAGAACACCTTGCGGAGCACGCGCGCGAAGCGGCCGGCCGTCATGCCCTTCAGTGCACACCACGATGGCCACGCAAGGCGATAGACCGATTACCGTAAGCACGCTAGGTCACGGAAACTCAGAAGGAGACCTTCGCCACGGAGTCCGAACGCAGTACGGATTCCTGCTGGAACTGCTTTTCGTAGTCACCGCGGAGCTGTTCGATCTCGCGTTCGGCGTCCCGGTCGGCGAACGGGTACAGCAGCACGATCACGTGCGTGTGCTCCCGCACGATCGTCCCGGATCCGCCGCGCCACTGGCCGCTGCCGTCGAGCCGCGTGAAGCCGTCCGGGAACGCCGGGGTGATCTCCCGCTCGGTGAACGCGGCGAACTCCGCGTCGGTCACCTCGGTGCCGTCGGGCTTGCCGGTGCCGAAGAACAGCTCCGTGCGCTTCCAGATCTCCCCCGGCGACTGGACCTGCGCCGGTGTCGCCGACGTGTCGGCCGACGCGGCGACGCCGCCGCCGAGCCCCAGCACCGCCGCGGCGGTCACGGCCACCACCGTCCGCCGGGAAATCGCCATCCTGGTCATGGGCCGAGTGTCACGGCCCACGACCAGGCGGCGGAACGACCGGAAGGGCGGACTAACGCGTGGTGTAGTTCGGCGCCTCGACGGTCATCGTGATGTCGTGCGGGTGGCTCTCCTTGAGCCCGGCCGCGGTGATCCGGACCAGTTGCGCTTCCTGCAGCTGCGCGATGGTCTCCGCACCCGCGTAGCCCATGCCCGCGCGCAGGCCGCCGACCAGCTGGTGCACGACGTTCGCGAGCGGCCCGCGGAACGGGATCCGGCCCTCGATGCCTTCGGGGACCAGCTTGTCCTCGTTGAGCACGTCGTCCTGGGCGTAGCGGTCCTTCGAGTAGGACTTGCCCTGGCCGCGGGACTGCATCGCGCCCAGCGAGCCCATGCCGCGGTAGACCTTGAACTGCTTGCCGTTGACCAGGATCAGGTCGCCCGGCGACTCGGCGGTGCCGGCGAGCAGGCTGCCCAGCATCACCGTGGACGCGCCGGCCGCGATGGCCTTCGCGATGTCGCCCGAGTACTGGATGCCGCCGTCGCCGATCACCGGGATGCCCGCCGGGCGCGCGGCCAGGTCGGCTTCGTAGATCGCCGAGATCTGCGGGACGCCGACACCCGCGACGATCCGGGTGGTGCAGATCGAGCCCGGGCCGACGCCGACCTTGATGCCGTCCGCGCCCGCGTCGACCAGCGCCTGCGCGCCCGCCCGCGTCGCGACGTTGCCGCCGACGATGTCGACGGCGTCGCCCAGCTCCTTCTTCAGCAGCGAGACCGTCTCGACGACCGCGCGGGAGTGGCCGTGCGCGGTGTCGACCATCAGGACGTCGACCCCGGCGTCGGCCAGCGCCATCGCGCGCTGGTGCCCGTCCGGGCCGACGCCGACCGCGGCGCCGACGATGAGGCGGCCGTCCGGGTCCTTCGTCGCCTTCGGGTACTGCTCGGTCTTCACGAAGTCCTTGACCGTGATCAGGCCGCGGAGCTTGCCCGCGCCGTCCACGATCGGCAGCTTCTCGATCTTGTGGCGGCGCAGCAGCCCGAGCGCCGCGTCCGCGGAGACGCCGACCTGGGCGGTGACCAGCGGCGCCTTCGTCATCACCTCGGACACCGGGCGGCTGTGGTCGACCTCGAACCGCATGTCGCGGTTGGTGATGATGCCCACCAGCGTCCCGGCCGCGTCCGTCACCGGCACGCCGGAGATGCGGAACTTCGCGCACAGGGCGTCGACCTCGGCCAGCGTCGCGTCCGGCGAACACGTCACCGGGTCGGTGACCATGCCGGCCTCCGAGCGCTTGACGACCTCGACCGCGGCGGCCTGCTCGTCGATCGGGAGGTTGCGCTGGAGCACGCCGATGCCGCCCTGGCGGGCCATGGCGATCGCCATCCGCGCCTCGGTGACGGTGTCCATCGCGGCGGAGACCAGCGGGATGCCGAGGGTGATGTTCCGGCTCAGCCGGGTGCTCGTGTCGACCGTGCTGGGCACGACGTCCGATTCGGCCGGCAGCAGCAGCACGTCGTCGAAAGTCAGGCCGAGCATGGCGAACTTGGCCGGAACGGGGGCGGTGGTGCCGTCGCTGGTCATAGCGGGTGAAGGGCCTTCCTGGCGCGGGATGAGCGGGGTCGCTGTGGCGACTCGGAGCCTTCTCCTCATGATATCCGCCGCGTGGCCCCGCCCCGGGTGGTGGGCGAGCCGCGGGGACCGCCCGGTACCGTGCAGGCCGTGGCGCATGATGTCCTGCCTCCAGACCCGTTCGCGGACGACCCGGACGACCCGGCCCGGGCGTTCCTCGTCGACGAGGACCGGCTGGACGAGCCGATCAGCGACCAGGAACGCACCGAGCTGCTGGCCGACCTTTCGGATCTGGCCGTCTACCAGGCCCTCCTCGAACCCCGCGGGGTGCGCGGGATCGTCGTGGACTGCGGTGAGTGCGACGAACCGCACTACCACGACTGGCACCTCCTGCGCGCCAGCCTCGAGCAGCTGCTCGCCGACGGGCGGATGCGCCCGCACGAGCCCGCCTACGACCCGAACCCCGGCGACTACGTGAGCTGGGACTACTGCCGCGGCTTCGCCGACGGCGTCACGGCCAACGAAAGCGCCTACTGAACCCGCGAAAAAGCCCTGGTGAGTTTGCTCACCAGGGCTTTTCCGTGTCCTGAGTCCTACTGGCCTTCGCCGACGCTCTGGCCTTCGCCCGCCTCGCTGCGCCCGGTGTTGGTGCCCGGGTCGTTGCCGCTCGCGGCGGTCGTGCTCGGCGGCGGCTCGGTGGTCGGCGGCGGCGGTTCGGTGGTCGGCGGCGGGGGCGTCGGGGTCGGCGTCCCGCTGCCCGGCAGGCTGGTGGTGCCGCTGCCGCTGCCCGGGATCGACGTCGCCGAGCCGGCCGGCGGGACCTGCGTCGACGACGCGCCCGGCGGCACCTGCGGCACCGAGGTCTGCGTCGGGCCCTGCACCGGCGCTTCCGGGTTCTGCAGCTGCGCGGCGAGCTGCCGGTGCTGCTCCATCAGCTGGTCGCGGTTGTCCTCGTCGGAGACCTGCGACAACGCGGCCTGAGCGTCCTGGAGGGCCTGGCGGGCGGCGTCGAGGTTGCCGCCGGCGATGGCGAGATTGGCCTTCTCGAGGTCGAGCTTCGCGTTCGCGGCGGCTTCGACCGAGCGGGTGTGGTCGGCGTAGAGGACCTTCGCGAGACCCCAGAGGGTGTCGCCGGGTTGCGCGGAGCGCGCGGCCAGCCCGGTCCCGGTGAACGCGATCGCCAGCACGGCGGCGGCGACGGCGACGGGGACGAGCAGCCTGCGGCGGCGTCCGCTCGCGGAATGCCGCTTCGCGAGAGCGGCGGTGTTCACGGTGCGCACAGCGGTGTCGACGTCGACCAGTTCGGCCAAGGGCTCGCTGTCGATGTCTCTTCGCCACGCCACCAGCAACGCGTTGAGCTCCTGGTCGCCGAGACCGTCGGCCAGCGCCGGGTCGGACCCGCCGAGCGCGTCGAGCAGCGCGTCGTCGGCCTGCACGGCCGACAGGTCGGCGGCGAACTCCGCCTCCGACGCCGACAGGCCACTGCCGAAGACGTCCTCCGGCTCGAAACCCTTCTCGTGACCGGTCACTCAGATCACCTCCTCCGCGGCCAGGACCTTTCTCAGCCGCGCGAGGGCGCGGTGCTGGGCGACGCGGACGGCGCCGGGCGTGGAGCCGACCGCGTCCGCGGTCTCCTCCGCCGACAGGCCGACGACCACGCGGAGCACCACGATCTCCCGCTGCTTGTCCGGCAGCACCTGCAACAACTGGGACATCCGCTCGTTCAGCTCACCTTGCAGCGCCCGCTGCTCGGGGCCCACCCCGCCCTCGATCTCGTCGGGGATCTCGGCCACCGGCTCGGCCCGGTTGCGGGCGGCCGCGCGATGCGCGTCGGCCACCTTGTGCTGAGCGATCCCGTAGACGAACGCCAGAAATGGGCGGCCTTGGTCGCGGTACGAGGGCAATGCCGTTAGCACCGCGAGACACACCTCCTGCGCAACATCGTCCGCCGAAGCGAACGATCGCTCCTGCCTGCCAACCCGAGCGCGGCAATACCGCACTACCAGCGGACGGATAGCAGCCAGCAGCCGCTCCACTGCCTGGGGATCTCCCTCGACAGCAGCGGCGACCGGCTCATCCAGTCCATCCCCCACATTGGCCATCGCAGACAACAGTCCCAGTGTTACGTGTAGGCGTGCAAAGAGTCCGGCTCGTGGATCGCCTCCACCACGCGCCGGGTGACCGCTACCGTACCTGCGGCCCGGTCCGGGCCGGCGCGCGCGGTGTTCCCCGGCGCGCCGCGGCCACGTGAGCCGCGAAAATACGGATTACCCTGCGGGTCCGCGATCGAGGTCGCCCATTCAACGAGCGAGCGGCGTCGCGGGTACGAGATCCGCGGGGAAGACGGGGTTCGAGGCGGGGATCCGCCCCGGAGGCTGCCTCTGAGGGCGCCGGAGTGTGATGGGGACCACACAGGTACGGGCCAGGGCGGAGTGCGCCCTGGCCCGTCGTCACCTGTAAACCGGCCGTGTCAGGAACGGGGAGAGCGACAGGTCAGCTGACCAGGCCGCGGCGGAAGCCGTGGGCCACGGCCTGCGCGCGGTCGCGCACGCCGAGCTTGCGGAACAGCCGGCGGGCGTGGGTCTTGACCGTGTCCTCGGACAGGTACAGCTCGCGGCCGATCTGGCCGTTGCTCTTGCCCTGGCTCATCCCGCGGAGCACCTGAAGCTCGCGCTCGGTCAGCTGGACGCCCGGGTCGGACGGCTGACGGGGCGCGGGCACCGAGGTGCTCGCGAGGGTGTGGGCCAGCGCGGCGACCAGCTCCGGCCGGGACGCGTCCCAGCGGAGGTAGCCGCGGGCACCGCCGGCGATGGCGGCGGCGATGCTGCCGGCGTCGTCCGGGGCGCCGAAGACGATGACGTTCGCCTGGGGGTTGGCCGAGACGAGCCGCCGGGTGGCTTCGACACCCGTCGGGACCGCGCGCTGCGTCCCGACCAGCACGACGTCGACGGGCTGACGGGAGTACCGGGCCAGCAGCTCGTCACCGTGCGCTACGCAGTCGATGCGACTGACCCCAGGGACCGCGGACATCACTCGGGTGAGCCCTTCACGGACACTGCGTCGGTCGTCGCAGATCAAGACCGTCGTCACGGGGTTTCCTTCCTGCAGCCGGGTGACATTCCACTTCCCCTATCGGACGCTTTAGCCCGAACCTTGACACGATCCGGTGGCTTTTTTTGAAACTTCTTAGCCCGGATGCCGGAACACCCCATTCCGACGGCTCAACCACCCGGGACGGGGACCCATGGTGATTCCCCCGCAACCCTCCTCCCGCAAGGATCTGCGTTTCGTAACACTGCGTGCAACACCTCCGCCACTCTGAATCGATACTCCTCGGCGTGTCCTGGGCGCAGGTCGGCGGCGACGAGTGCCGCCGGCCACAAAAGTGAAAGCAGTTCGCATTCTTCCGCGGTGGCCATCGCCTTTCCGACAAGAGCGTCCGAAATCTCCCGGTGATCGGGAGCACCGGCGGCCCGCAGGGCCACGGCCAGCACAATCCCGGATTTCACGGCGTGCCGCCGAGCGCCCCGCGCGACGGCGGTTTCGAAGGCGAGTTCGGCATGCGGGACAGCGGCGGCGCCGTGACCTGCGGCGAGCTCGATCTCGGCCCCGACCCAGCCGCCCCGGACGGTGGCCCGCCACCGTGCGTCCTCGCGGGAGGCGCGGGCGGCGAAGCGACGTGCGGCGGTGAGGCGGCCGAGGGCGAGGTTGTCGGCGGCCAGGCCGAGCAGGGCGTCGGCTCGGGCTCCGGCGGCGTCGAGGCCGTCGGGGTCGGTGGTGGCCGAACCGAACAGGGCTCCGGCGGCGTCGAGGCCACTGGGGTCGCCGATGGCGGCCGAACCGAGGCGATCCGATTCACCGTCGCCCTCGAGCGCGGCGGCCGCACCGGCCGAAGCCCGGCCTACCTCCGCCGAGCCCTGGCCGCCGTCCGCGACCTTCGCGAACGCCTCGCCGTCCAGTGCGCGGGCCTGCCGGTGGCCGCCCAGCTGCCGACGGTGCGCCCCAAGCGTGCTGGCGGCCAGTGAGGCCGTCACCGGGTCTCTGTCGCGCCGGAGGACATCCAGGAGGGCCGCCGCGGCCGCGTACCGGCCCTGTGCGCCCAGCACGATCGCCGCGAGGAGCCGTTCGCGCGCGGTGTCGCCGCCCCGCGTCGACGCGGGGTCGGGCAGTGGCTCGCCCCCGAAGGCGGCGGCCCGGAGGGCGGCTTCGTGCACCCGACCTTTCTAGCGGGTCCCACCGACAGAAACCATGATCGAATCCGCCGAGGCGCCTACCGGCGCGTGCCCACCAGGACGTGCTCGATGCGGTCCGCCGCGCCCGGCAGGTCCGTGAGCAGCTCGACCTTGTCCGGCAGCGTCGCCGGGTCCCAGCCCGGCCCGCACGCGAACAGCCTGCTCCGCTGCCGTCCCCGCGACACGCGCGCGAACAACCGCGTGTCCGCCACCCCGCGCCGCTGCGCCCACAGCACCACCGCCGCCGGCGCGCTCCGGCGCACCGCCACCGCCAGGACCTCCGCGGGCAGCGGCACGCCGAACAGCTGCGCGCCGATCCGCCGTCCCGCCAGCGACGCCGCCAGCGCGTACATCGGCATCGAGTCCCGTTCCTCCGGGACGCAGCCGAGCAGCACCGGGCGCGTGTTGCGGGGCTCGTCGAGCACCGGGGTCGCGCGCACCAGCGCCGCGAACACGCACTCCGCCAGCAGGTACTCGACCTCCGCGCCCGCGCTCGCACCGCGCCAGCGTGCGCCCAGCGCCGACAGCACCGGCTCGATCACCCCCGTCCACGCCGGGAGCACGCCGAGCTCGGCGATCGTGTCCGCGAGCATGCGCTGCACCGCGCCGACGTCCATCGCGAGCGCGGCCGTGCTCAGACGGCGGGCCAGGCGGGACCGGACTTCGTGGCCGTCGTCGGCGGCCTCGGCCTCCGGGGGCTCCTCGGGCTCCTCCGGCTGCGGCGGCCCGGACCGCGGCATCTGCTCGAGGGCGTAGCGCGCGGCTTCGGCGGTCGACGCGCCGCTCAGCAACGCGCGCTGCATCAGTTCGAGCCTGCCGATGTCGGAGCTGCCGTAGCGGCGGTGGCGGCCGTCGGTGTGCCGGCTCGGGCCGAGCCCGTAGCGGCGGTCCCAGGTTCGGAGGGTGGACGGGGCGACCCCGAGCCGGCGGGCGACCGAGGCCACCGGCAGGGTGGGTTCTTCGGTGCCCGACCCAGCTCCCACGAGCCTCAATATCCAGGCACTCAGCGGAGTCGGCAACCGGAGGCGAAACCCCTGCTCACACATCCGGGGGATGCCTAACGGCTGAATCGAACCGAATCGCTTGAACAACTATTGGCGCGCTTCTAACGTTACCGCCGTTGCACCGAATGGAGTATCGGCACCACAGCAGAGCAGCTAGCGGCATCGACCGAATGACGGAGGCGGTCAGGATGGCAGACACGCGCAGGCTCCCAGGACCCAACGCCGACATGTGGGACTGGCAGCTCGAAGGGTCGTGCCGGGGGATGGACAGCGCGTCCTTCTTTCACCCGGACGGCGAGCGCGGCCCGGCGCGGGCACGGCGGGAGGCCAGGGCCAAGGCCGTCTGCCTGAGCTGCCCGGTCTTGGAGATGTGCCGCAGCCACGCGCTGGCGGTGCACGAGCCCTACGGCATCTGGGGCGGGCTCTCGGAGTCCGAACGCGAGCACATCATCAAGGCCGACAAACGCGCGCTCAGCATGTCCGGCGGCTGAGCGCCCACAGACATCGGAGGGCGGCACCGGGTGGGGTGCCGCCCTCCGTGCTTTCCGGGAAACGAAGAAACGGGGCGGCACACGAAGTGCCGCCCCGTTTTCGGTGAAGCGTCAGTGCGAGTGGCCGTGGCCCGCCGCGGCGGGCTCCTCCTCGACCGGCTTCTCGACCACGGACGACTCCGTGGTGAGCACCAGCCGGGCGATGGAGGCGGCGTTCGCCACCGCGGACCGGGTCACCTTGACCGGGTCGACGATGCCGGCGGCCAGCAGGTCGGTGAGCTCGCCGGTGGCGGCGTTGAAGCCCTGCCCCCAGCTCTGCTCCTGCACCTTGTTGACGATGACCGCGCCCTCGTGGCCCGCGTTCGTCGCGATCCAGAACAGCGGGGCGGTCAGGGCGTCGCGCACGATCTTGACGCCGGTCGCTTCGTCGCCCTCGAGGCCGAGGAAGCCCTCGAGCTCCTTGACCGCGTGCACCAGCGCCGAGCCACCGCCGGGCAGGATGCCCTCCTCGACGGCCGCCTTGGTCGAAGCCACGGCGTCCTCGATGCGGTGCTTGCGCTCGTTCAGCTCGGTCTCGGTGGCCGCGCCGACCTTGATGACGGCGACGCCGCCGCCGAGCTTCGCGAGCCGCTCCTGCAGCTTCTCGCGGTCCCAGTCGGAGTCGGTCGTCTCGATCTCCTTGCGGATCTGCGCGACCCGCCCGGCGATGGCGTCGGCCGTGCCGCCGCCGTCGACGATCGTGGTGTCGTCCTTGGTGACGACGATCCGGCGGGCCTTGCCGAGCGCGCCGAGGTCGACGTCGGACAGCTTGCGGCCGATCTCCGCGGAGATGACCTCGCCGCCGGTGACGACCGCGAGGTCGTCCAGGAACGCCTTGCGGCGGTCGCCGAAGAACGGCGCCTTGACCGCGACGGCGGTGATCGTCTTGCGCAGCGAGTTCACCACGAGGGTGGACAGCGCCTCGCCGTCGACGTCCTCGGCGATGATCAGCAGCGGCTTCTTGGCCTCGACGACCTTCTCCAGCACCGGCAGCAGGTCGGCCAGCGCCGAGATCTTCTCGCGGTGCAGCAGGACGTAGGCGTCCTCGAGGATCGCCTTCTGCTCCTCCGGGTTGGTCGCGAAGTGCGCCGAGAGGAAGCCCTTGTCGAACTGGACACCCTCGGTGATCACCAGCTCGGTCGCCAGGGTCGACGACTCCTCGATGGTGATGACGCCGTCCTCGCCGACCTTCTCGACGGCTTCGCCGAGCAGGGCGCCGATGTTGGCGTCACGCGAGGTCACGGTGCCGACCTGGGCGATGTTCTCGCGGCCCTTGACCGGGGTGGCCTTGGCCTTGAGGACCTCGATGACCTTCTCCGCGGCGGCTTCGATGCCACGGCCGATCGAGGTCGGGTTCGCACCGGCGGCGACGTTGCGCAGGCCGACCTTCACCAGCGACTGCGCGAGCACGGTCGCGGTGGTGGTGCCGTCGCCGGCGACGTCGTTGGTCTTGGTGGCGACGCTCTTGGCGAGCTGCGCGCCGAGGTTCTCGAACGGGTCGTCGAGCTCGATCTCACGGGCGACGGTCACGCCGTCGAGGGTGATGGTCGGGCCGCCGAACTTCTTGTCGAGCACGACGTGGCGACCACGCGGGCCGAGGGTGACCTTGACCGCGTCGGCGAGCTTGTTCACCCCGCGCTCGAGCGCGCGACGAGCGTCCTCGTCGAAACTGATCTGCTTGGGCATGGCGTGTTCCGCTTACCTTTCTCTGAACGCAAGAACGCCCCGCTCCCCGGCTTGCTGCGGGGCCCGGGGCGTCATGCGCTGCGAGCGGACGTCAGTTGATGACGGCCAGCACGTCGCGGGCGGACAGGATCAGGTAGTCCTCACCGTTGTACTTGACCTCGGTGCCGCCGTACTTGGAGTAGATGACGACGTCGCCGACGGAAACGTCGAGCGGGACGCGGTTGCCCTTGTCGTCGATCCGGCCCGGGCCCACGGCCAGAACCTTGCCCTCCTGGGGCTTCTCCTTGGCGGTGTCGGGGATGACGAGGCCGGAAGCGGTCGTCTCCTCGGCCTCGCTCGTCTGGACAACGATCTTGTCCTCGAGCGGCTTGATGTTCACGCTCACCGGGTTGACCTCCACGGTCGTCGAAAGCGTTGGCAGGATGACTTACGGTCCTACCACCCCCGCCGTCGCGGGTGCCGGGGCGTGTCGGGCCGTGCAATTAGCACTCTAGCCAGGTGAGTGCCAGCTTCGCAAGGAGGGTGGTCCCTGACGTGTGAAACGCAGGGAGAGGCGCCCTGACCGGCGGCGATCGCCCGCTCGCCGGAACGCCCGCCAGCCGCGCAACGAGTCCGCCCACACCGCGCCGAGCAGTCGGCACCGAAGAGCCGGGGCGAGGGTGCACGAGGCGCGGCAACAACCCCTTACCCGGAGCGTGAGTTTCTGGTTAGGTTCTCACCGTCTGGCACGAGAACCCTGGGGGTTTATGCCCATGTCATCCCATCCCTTCCGGAGAACCGCGACCATCACGGCGGCGCTCGCGATCGCAGCAGGCCTGGCCACCGCACCGGCCCAGGCCGACACGACGAGCCAGCGGCAGCAGGACTTCAAGGCCGCGGCCAAGGAGTTCGGAGTCCCGGAGAACATCCTCCTGGGAGTCTCCTACCTCGAATCCCGCTGGGACTTCAACGCGGGAACGCCGAGCACCTCAGCGGGCTACGGCCCGATGCACCTGACGGACCTGCGCGAAGCGGGAGTGGCGACAAGCCACCACGACGAAGGCACGGAGGACCCGCGAGGCGACGAGGCCCGCCCAGCCCTCCATCCCCAGGCCGGACCACCAGCCCCACCCCCGACGCTCCAAACGATCGACGAAGCGGCCAAGCTCCTGAACTCGGACGCGAGCACGCTCCGCACGAACCCCACGCAGAACATCCGAGGAGGAGCGGCCCTCCTGGCGAAGTACCACACGAGCGACTGGTACGAAGCGGTAGAGCGCTACAGCGGCTCAACCGGAGAAGCCGCCGAGACGTTCGCGGACGAGGTCTTCGCAACGATCAAAACGGGCGTGACGAGGACAACGGACGACGGCCAGCAGATCACCCTGGCCGCAACCCCGGACGTAACCACCCCGCAGCACGAGACGAACCCGGCGAACGTCGAGTGCCCGAAAACAGTGGCCTGCGAGTCGGTCCCGGCGCCGTACCAGGAGCTTCCCGGACAACGACTACGGAAACCACGACCTGGCGAACCGCCCGGAGAGCCAGAAGATCGACCACATCGTCATCCACGACACCGAGGGCTACTGGGACAACGTCCTGGACCTCGCCCAGGACCCGACGTACGTGAGCTGGCACTACACGATCCGCTCGAACGACGGCCTGATCGCCCAGCACGTCCCGACGAAGGACGTCGCCTGGCACGCGGGCAACTGGTACGTCAACGCGAAGTCCATCGGCATCGAGCACGAGGGCTTCGCCGCGAAGGGCACCTGGTACACCGAGGCGATGTACCGCTCGAGCGCGAAGCTCGTCGGCTACCTCGCGCGCAAGTACGGCATCCCGCTCGACCGGGCGCACATCATCGGCCACGACAACGTGCCGGGCACGATCCCGTCGACCATCAAGGGCATGCACTGGGACCCGGGCCCGTACTGGGACTGGTCGCACTACTTCGACCTGCTCGGCGCGCCGCTCGGCGGGTTCGGCCTGCCCGGCTCGTCGCTGGTGACGATCGACCCGGACTTCGCGACGAACCAGCCCGCCTTCACCGGCTGCGACAGCCCGGGAACCCCGTGCGCGCCGCGGGGTTCGGAGGCGGTCGTGCTGCACTCGGAGCCCAGTGAGACCTCGCCGCTGCTGAAGGACGCCGGCCTGCACACCGACGGGTCGCCGTCCACCATGGACGTCTCGGACGTCGGCAGCCGGGTCGCCACCGGGCAGCAGTACGCCGTCGCCGAGGTGCGTGGTGACTGGACCGCCGTCTGGTACCTCGGCCAGAAGGGCTGGTTCCACAACCCGAAGAACGCGCGCGTCGCGAAGCCCGCGATCGGCTGGGTCGTGACGCCGAAGCCCGGCCTCGCGACGGTGCCGGTGTTCGGGCGCGCCTACCCCGAGCCCGAGGCCTACCCGGCGAACGTGCCGGTGCAGGCGATCACGCCGCTGCCGTACACCCTCTCCGCCGGCCAGAAGTACTCCTCGGCCGGGACGGTCGGCTCGGAGTACTACTACGCGGTGACGTTCGACGCGGCCGACCACGTCGTGGTCAAGGGCAAGCTCAAGTACGTCCAGATCCAGTTCGGGCACCGGATCGCGTTCGTCAAGGCGGACGACGTCCGGCTCGTCCCGGCGTTCTAGCCCGGCCCGGCGGAGGTCGCGCTCACGCGTCGAGCGCGACCTTCGCCCCGGTCGCCTGTTCGGTGTTGCGGCGCGTCTTCGCCCAGCCGTTGCGGCCGCGCACCAGCCGGAACAGCGCGCGCCACGACGTCACGTAGAACGTGTAGATGTACGCCGCGTACGCGAAGCCCATCCCGATGCCGCGCAGGATGTTCTTGCTGCGCAAGCACTTCAGCTGGTAGATCGGGCCCCAGACGAGGAACGGCAGCAGCCCGAACGAGCCGTAGATCGCGAACAGGATCCACGCGCCTTCGGTGAACCACGTCCACATCTGCGCCGGGTCGCCCGCCGTGCTCACCACCAGCAGCAGGAACGGGATCGGGTACAGCAGCGAGCCGAGCAGCTGCAGCCACGGCTGGGCGAGGTAGTACATCATCTCCGCCGCGCCGAGCGTGGTCACGTGCGGTGAGTCCCAGATCCGGCGCAGGTAGCGGGCGCACTGCATGGTGCCCTGCCCCCACCGCGTCCGCTGCACGAGGAACCGCCGCAGGCTGTACAGACCTTCCTGCGCCACATGGGAATCCGGCGTGAACCCGGTGCGCCAGCCCGCCGTGAGCAGGTGGACGCCCAGCTCGAAGTCCTCCAGCAGCGAGCCGCGCCACGGCTCTTCGGTGCCGCCCGCGATCGAGTCGAGCGCGGTGAGCCGCGTGAACTGGCCGTTGCCGCCCATCGAGATCGTGCCGGTGAACCCGCGGGACGTCTGGATCGCCGCGATCGCCGTGCGGAACTCCAGGTCCTGCAGCTGCGCGAGCTTCAAGCCGAACCAGCGGCCGACCGGGTTGCGCGTCGGCGGCGGCGTTTCGACGTTGCTCATCCAGACGTCGAGCTGCACCGCGCCGACCTCCGGGTCGCCGAAGAGGTGCCTGGCCGCGCAGACCTCGAGGCAGTTCGGCGCCGGACGGCCGTCGGCGTCGACGACCACCACGACGACGTCGTCGCGCGCCGCGTCCGGGCCCATCCAGTCGTTCAAGGCGCGGTAGGCGGCGTTGAGCGCGTCGCCTTTGCCCGTGCGGGCTTCGGGCCGCACGCGCGGCACCAGGTGCAGGTACGGGTCGTAGCCGCCGTGGCGCCGCCACAGCATCCGGACGACGCGGGCGGTGCGGTCCTCCGAGTCGTCGTCGACGACCCAGACGTGCGCCTTGCGGAACGTGGTGCGCAGGTAGCGGATCGTGTCGCGGATGACCACCTGCTCGTCGCGGCACGGCACGAAGAAGTGCCACGTGAAGTCGGCCGGGTCGCCCACCGGGCCCGGCTTGCGGCGCAGGTACGGCACCACGATCACCACGACGTAGACGAGGAACGCCACGCTCATCGTGAGCGCGAACGCCTGCGTGATGGCCAGCAGGACCTTGACGCTCATGCCTTCTTCTTCCGGGTGGCCAGCCAGACGAACAGGACGATCGAGACCGCGCCGCCGAACACGCTGACCATCGAGCCGAGCAGCGTGTGGCCCCAGTAGTAGCCCTCGTCGGTGCCGAACCCGTGCACCAGCCCGACGATCGTGAGAATGCGCAACTGGTTCACCAGCACGACGACGAGTGCGGAAATGCCGAGCGAAAAGAAGAGCCGCTTCGCATTCGCGGGCCGGAAGTACAACATGATCATGGTCACAACGAGCAAGGGGAGCAAAAGAAACGCCGAAGAACATTCCGGCGTCATTCTCAACCCGAACGGAGCAGCGCCGCTCAACCCAAAGTAAACAGACTCGCGATCACCGGCGACATAAACACCCGATGTAGTGATGACGTCGAGGATCGCGCCGGCCAGCCGCACTTCCAGTTCGCGGTAGAACCGCTCGGCCACCACCACCACGACCCCCGCGGCCGCCAGCGCACCCAGCGCCACGACCAGCGGAAACCGTGCCATCCCAGCGTTCGGAGCGCTCGCTACGGCCACGACGTTCCTCTCGGTGTCGATTCTTCGATCAAGCTGCGGACCCCCGGCGAGCGTAAGTCATGAGCGGCCCGCCGTTCCACCCGGAGGGGTGGTTTGAGCGCCCATTCGGCTCGTTCCGCGGCAAACTTGCTAGGCCAACAGGGTGATATCGAAACGACCTGCGGAAACGGCGCCGGGTCTTACCCGATCCGGTGATTCGGGAAATTTCATGTGCTATTCGAGCCGGTCTTGGCGATAGTCGATTCGCGTGCCGAGTCGAGGCAAGCCGGTTCGATCCGCGCCGCCGTCACGCGATACCCCGGGAAACACAGCGAATTCGGAGGACCAGTTGATGAAGAGCTCCCTCGTGCGCCGCGGCGGACTGCTCGCCGCGGTCGTGGCGAGCGTCGTGCTCGCCGGCGCGGCCCCCGCCTCGGCGGCCCCCGGCGACGGATCCGCGTACGGCGTCAAGGTCGACGTGAAGCTGCTCGGCAAGGAGGCGGTGAAGGCGGGCCCGTTCGCGGCCGCCAGCACCGCGGGCCCGACGAGCAACAGCCTCGCGAAGGTCGACCTGCCCGGCGTCCTCACCGCCGGCGCGATCAACACCGAAGCCAAGCGCGACGACAACTCCGGCGCGGTCACGGCGAAGGCGAGCACCGCCGACGTCGGCCTGCCGCTGCTCAAGGCGGCGCTCGGGAACGTCGGCATCAAGCTCGTCGAGGCGGTCTGCACGGCGACGCAGAAGGGCGTCGAGGGCAGCACGAAGCTGGTCGGCGCGGACCTCGGCAAGGTCGGCGCGGTCGACTCGACCCCCGCCCCGAACACGCAGATCAAGGTCGGGCTCGGCGAGCTCAACGTCGCGACGATCATCCTGAACGAGCAGATCAAGAACAACGACGGCAGCCTCACGGTCAACGCCGTCCACGTGAAGCTGCTCGGCGAAGGCCTCAATGCGCTCGGCTCGGGTGACGTCATCGTGTCGCAGGCGAACTGCGGCCCGGCCGCGCCGCCGATGCCGCTGGCGTCCGGCGCGGGCCTGTGGATCGGGCTCGGCCTGCTCGGCGCCATCGCGGTGCCGGTCGGGACGCGCATCTACCGCCGTCGCGCCACCCAGGCCTGAGCGAGGTCCGGGATGTACAAGATGCCGGGCGCCGGCGTCGGCGTGGCCGGCGGCGGGGTGGGCACCCTCGCCGCCACCGGGGCCGACATCGGGTGGTGGCTGGCCGTCGGCGTGCTGCTGGTCCTGCTGGGGACCGTCGCGCTGATCGCCGTCCACCGCCGCAACCGCCGTCTCTCCCAGGCGCGGGAGTGAGAGAGGGGGCCGTCGGCGTGTGCCCCTCGCGCGCCGGCGGTCCCTTTCGGTGGAAATTTGCTGGACACTGGACGATGTGGAGAAGGGGCACCGCGAGGTGGATGTGATGTTGCTGGCCGGGACGCGGCCGGAAGCGCTCAAGCTCGCGCCGCTCGCCCTGGCCATGGAGGCGCACCCGGCGCTGCGGCCGGTGCTGGTCCACAGCGGCCAGCACGCGGGCATGGTCGAGCAGGCGCTGGCGCCGTTCGGCCTGGTCGCGGACGCCTGGCTGGACGTGCCGCCGCGGGTCACCGGCGGCCAGGCTGAGCTGGTGGCGGGCCTGCTACCCGCGCTCGACGACGTCCTGCGCCGGCACGCCCCGGCCGCGCTGGTGGTCCAGGGCGACACGACGACGACGCTCGCGGGCGCCCTGGCCGCGTTCTGGCTGGGCATCCCGGTGGTGCACCTGGAAGCCGGGCTGCGCACGCACGACCTCACCGCGCCGTTCCCCGAGGAGGGCGCGCGGCAGATGGTGTCGCGGCTGGCGGCCCTGCACCTGGCGCCGACGCTCGGCGCGGCCGCCGCGTTGCGCTCGGAAGGCGTTGCGCGGCAACGGATCGCCGTCACGGGCAACACGGTCGTCGACGCCGTGCTGGAGATCGCGGCGCGTGACCTGCCCGCCCGCGACACGGCGCTGGCGTTGCTGGAGATGGAAATCGCGGAAGCCGGTGAGCGGCTGGTGCTGGTGACGTCGCACCGCCGCGAGTCGTGGGGCGAGCCGCTGGAGCGGACCCTCGCCGCGGTGCAGCTGATCGTCGCCGAGCACCCGGACGTCCAGGTGCTGTTCCCGGCGCACCCGAACCCGCAGGTCAGGGCCCAGGTCGAAGCGGCGCTGGGCGGCCTGCCGCGGGTGACGGTGACGGACCCGCTGGAGTACCCGGACCTGGTGCGCGCGCTGCGGCTGGCGTCGCTGGTGCTGACGGACTCGGGCGGCATCCAGGAGGAGGCCCCGACGTTCGGCACGCCGGTGCTGGTGCTGCGCGACGTCACCGAGCGCGCGGAGGTCGTCGAGGCCGGGTGCGCGTGGCTGGTCGGCACGGACACGTCACGCATCGCCGACACCGCGGCGCGGCTGCTGAGCGGCGAGCTGCGTCCGGCACAGGTCGGAAACCCGTACGGCGAAGGCAATGCGGCCGCGTTGGCGGTGGCCGCGATCGAGGAACTGCTGGGCGTGGGCGCCGAGCAGCACAAGCACGCTGCGGCTTCGTAGCCCAAGACTTGTCGTGAGTGTTTAGGGCGGTTCTAACCGCCCTAAACACTCACGACAGCGAGACCACGTTCACCGGGAGGGCCGGGTTCGCGCTGAAGTCCAGCGGGGCCGTCGGGCGCTTGGCCGCCACCACGTGCGCGCCCAGGGCCGCGATCATCGCGCCGTTGTCCGTGCACAGCCGCGGCCGCGGGACGCGCAGCTCGATCCCCGCCGCCTCGCAGCGTTCGGCGGCCAGCGCGGACAAACGCGAGTTCGCCGCCACGCCACCCGAGATGACGATGGTGCCGATCCCCTGCTCCTTCGCCGCGCGAACGGCCTTCATCGTCAGCACGTCCGCGACGGCTTCCTGGAACGACGCCGCGACGTCGTCCACCGGGATCTCCTCGCCGCGCCGCCCCGCGCTTTCGACCCAGCGCGCGACCGCGGTCTTCAAGCCGGAGAAGGAAAAGTCGTTCTTCGCGTCGCGTGGGCCGGTCATGCCGCGCGGGAACGCGATCGCCGCCGGGTCGCCGTTCTTCGCGGCCTTGTCGATCGGCGGGCCGCCCGGGTACGGCAGGCCGAGCACGCGGGCGACCTTGTCGTACGCCTCGCCCGCCGCGTCGTCCACTGTGGACCCCAGCTCGGTGATCTCGGACGCGATGTCGTCGACGCGCAGCAGCTGCGTGTGCCCACCCGAGACCAGCAGCGCCAGGCACGGCGTCGGCAACGGCCCGTGCTGCAGCGTGTCCACCGCGATGTGCCCGGCCAGGTGGTTGACGCCGTAGAGCGGCACGTCCAGCGCTGTCGCGTACGCCTTCGCCGCCGAGACGCCGACGAGCAGCGCGCCCGCCAGGCCCGGCCCGGCGGTCACCGCGATGGCGTCCACATCGGACAGTGCCAGCCCGGCCTTCTCGAAGGCCCGCGTGGTCGTCGGGACCATCGCCTCGAGGTGCGCGCGGCTGGCGACCTCGGGCACGACACCGCCGAAGCGCGCGTGCTGCTCGACGCTCGAGGCGACCTCGTCGGCGAGCAGCTCCACCGTGCCGTCGTCGTGCAGGCGGACCAGGCCGACGCCGGTCTCGTCGCACGAGCTCTCGATGCCCATGATGATGCGTGACATCAGCCCGCCACCTCGTCTCGCGCCCGCGCGGGGCGCACCATCGTGTACGCGTCGGCGCCGGAAGGCTGGTAGTAGCGCTTCCGGATGCCGAGCCGTTCGAAGCCGTGGCTCTCGTACAGCGCGAGAGCCGCCGTGTTGTCCGTGCGGACCTCGAGGAACACCGGTGCCTCGACCTCGTCGGCCCGCTCCAGCAGCGCCCGCAGCAGCGCCTTGCCGATGCCCTGGCCCTGGTGCTCGGGTGCGACGCCGATCGTGTGCACCGTCGCCTCGTACTCGCCGCGGCGCCGCCCGACGACGGCCAGCCCGGCGTAGCCGAGCAGCTCGTCGCCCTCGTCCGGGCGGGCGGCGAGGTAGAAGTTGCCCGCGTCCAGTTCCGAGTGGAACGCGCGGGCGCTCCACGGGTCGTCGCCGGGGAAGAGGATCTTCTCGATCTCGACGCACCGGGCGATGTCCCGGCGGCGCAAGGGTTCGAGTCTCACGGCGTGGTCACCCGTTTCGGCGCCGTGGGCTCCGCGGCGTCGGGACGGCGCAGGTACAACGGCGTCAGCGGCGCGGGCGTTTCCTTCGCCAGCAACGCGTTCCGCGCGGCCTTGACGAGCCCGGCCGGCGACGGGAAGCGCGGCTCGACCGGCCGGACGTCGAGTGCCTCGGCGTACAGCAGGGCACCGTCGCCCGCCGCCACCTTGACGTCGGTCTCGAGGTCGGCGGGGCGCTGGACGTGCGGGCCGTCGGTGCGCTGCCCGGCCGCGTCGTAGGCGGCCCAGTAGACCTCGCGGCGGCGGGCGTCGGTCAGCACGAGGAACGCGCCTTCGCCCGGCTCGACGTCGGCGGCCAGCGCGTCGAGGCTGCAGACCGGGTACACGGGCAGGCCGAGGGCGTGGCCGAGCGCGGCGGCGGTGGCCATCCCGGCGCGCAGGCCGGTGAACGGCCCGGGGCCGACGCCGACGACGATCGCGTCGAGGTCCTTGAGGGTCACGCCGGCGGCTTCGGCCGCGGCCAGCGCGTGCGGGGTGATCAGCTCGCCGTGGGCGCGGGCGTCGACCGTGACGCGCTCCCCGCGCGTCTCGACGCCGCTTCCGTCCACCGCGACGACCCCCGCGGTCACCGCCGGGGTCGAGGTATCGATCGCCAGTACCAACACGGTGTCCCAGCCTACGACCAGCGCCTTCGACGGCTCGCTGCAGGGGACGGATCCGCAGGGTAACGTGCGGATGGAGTCCGACTCTGGGAGGTCCCCGCGGTGCCCGCCCCGTTGTTCCCCACCCTCGCCGACGGTTCCGCCTCCGAGGCCCTGCGCTTCGGCGACCACGTCCTGACCCACGCCGAGCTCGCCGCGGTCGCCGGCGGGCTCGCCCGCGAGCTGCCCCGCGGCCGCGTCGCCGTGTGGGCGACGCCGACCGTGCACACGAGCGTCGCCGTCGTCGCCGCGCTGCTGGCGGGGGTCCCGGCCGTGCCGCTCAACCCGAAGATCGGCGAGCGCGAGCTGACGCATATCCTGGCCGACAGCGAGCCGCAGCTGGTGCTCGCCGAGCCCGGCGTCGAGCTGCCCGAAGGCCTCGCGGCGCTCCCCCGCCGCGACATCCCGCTGACCGGGGAAGCCGGGCCGCTCGCGGAAGAACCGGACCCCGAGACACCCGCGTTGATCGTCTACACCTCGGGCACGACCGGCCCGCCCAAGGGCGTCGTCCTCCCCCGGCGCGCGCTCGCGACGACGCTCGACGCCCTCGAAGACGCCTGGGGCTGGACCGGCGACGACGTCCTCGTGCACGCGCTGCCGCTGTTCCACGTGCACGGCCTGATCCTCGGCATCCTCGGGCCGCTGCGGCGCGGCGGCTCCGTGCGCCACCTCGGCGGGTTCTCCACCGAGGGCGTCGCGCGGGAGCTCTCGAATGGCGCGACGATGCTGTTCGGCGTCCCGACCATGTACCACCGCATCGCGGGCGAGGTCGGCACGAACACGGCGCTGGCGGACGCCCTTCGCAAAGCGAGGCTTCTCGTGTCCGGGTCCGCGGCGCTGCCCGTGCACGACCACCAGCGGATCACCCAGGCGACCGGCCAGCAGGTCGTCGAGCGGTACGGGATGACCGAGACGCTGATGAACACGAGCGTCCGCGCGGACGGCGAGCGCAAGCCCGGCACCGTCGGCGTCCCGCTGCGGGGCGTCGAACTCCGGCTGGTCGGCGAAGCGGGCGAAGTGATCGACGACGTCGAGACGGTCGGCGAAATCCAGGTGCGCGGCCCGAACCTGTTCACCGAGTACCTCAACCGCCCGGACGCGACGGCGGCGGCGTTCGACGACGGCTGGTTCCGCACCGGCGACATGGCGACCCGCGACGCCGACGGCTACGTCAAGATCGTCGGGCGCAAGGCGACCGACCTGATCAAGAGCGGCGGCTACAAGATCGGCGCGGGCGAGATCGAGAACGCACTGCTCGAACACCCCGGCGTCGCGGAGGCGGCCGTCACCGGCGAGCCGGACGACGACCTGGGCGAGCGGATCGTCGCGTGGATCGTGGCCTCGGGTGAGCCGCCCGCGGCCGACGAGCTGGCCGACCACGTCGCCCGGCTGCTCGCGCCGCACAAGCGGCCGCGGGTCGTCCGGTACCTGGACGCGTTGCCGCGCAACGACATGGGCAAGGTCATGAAGCGGGCGCTCGGTGCCTAGGCCGCCGGCGCGCGAGGTCGTCGGCGCGCTCGCGAACGGCTTCACGGAGTTCCCCACCCCGCTGCGCGAAGAGC
The DNA here is from genome assembly GCF_030264295.1 of Amycolatopsis nalaikhensis. GTDB lineage: Bacteria > Actinomycetota > Actinomycetes > Mycobacteriales > Pseudonocardiaceae > Amycolatopsis > Amycolatopsis nalaikhensis. Next base: position 1,851,733 of record NZ_CP127173.1, read on the forward strand.
CCGCCGACGGGCCGATCGACTGGCCGGGCTACCGCGAAGCCCGTGCGGCGGCGGAAGAGCGCACCGGCGAGAAAGAGTCGGTCGTCTGCGGGACGGCGAAGATCGGCGACACCGAGGCCGTGCTGATCGCGTTCGAGTTCGGGTTCCTCGGCGGCTCGCTCGGGCAGCGCACGGGCGACCGCATCGAGGCGGCGTTCGCCCACGCCCGCGACGCGCGGCTGCCGGTGGTGTCGCTGATTTCCACCGGCGGCAGCCGCATGCAGCAGGGCATGCGGGCGTTGATGCAGCTGCAGCGGGTGGCGCGGGCGTCGGCGTTGACGCGGGCATCCGGCATCCCCCAGATCTCGGTGCTGCGCGACCCGACGACCGGCGGCGGCTGGGCGACGCTCGGCGCGGGTGCCGACGTCATCCTCGCGCTGCCGGACGCGCAGGTGGGCTTCGCGGGCTCGCGAGTGCGTCCGTCGGGCTCGCCGGAGGCGTACACCGCGGAGGCCAAGTACGAGTGGGGTCAGGTCGACGCGCTGGTCGCGCCGGATCAGCTCGGCCCGGCGCTGGAACGGTGGCTGCGCTTGCTGACCGCGCGGTCGTCCGCGGCCGCGCCGCCGCCTTCGGCGCTGCGTCCGGCGGATTTGCCGGCGACCGGCTGGGAAGCGGTCCAGGCGGCGCGCTCACCGCGGCGGGCCCGCGCGGCCGAGTACCTCGACGCGTACTTCGGCTGGCGGGAGGACATCAGCGGAGACCGTTGCGGCGGCGTCGATCCCGGCGTGGCGTGCGGCTTCGGCTGGCGCGACGGGCGGACGATCGCGTACGCGGCCCAGTGCGGCACACCGACGTCGCCCGCGGGTTTCCGCACGGCGGCCCGGTTGGTGCGACTGGCGTCCCGGCTGAGGATCCCGGTGCTGACGCTGGTGGACACCCCGGGCGCGGCGAACGACGCGGAGGCGGAGCGGACGGGCGCGGGCGGCGCGATCGCGGAGATGTTCGAGGCGGTGGCGACGGCGTCGGTCCCGGTGACGACGCTGGTGATCGGCGAAGGCGGATCGGGTGGCGCACTGGCGTTCGCGGCGGCGGACTCGACGTGGGTGGCGCCGGACGCGTACTTCTCGGTGACATCCCCGGAAGCCGCGGCGGCGATCCTCAAGCGTCCGGCTTCGGAGGTCCCTGCGCTGGCGAACCAGCTGCACCTGCGCCCCCAGGACCTGATGGACCTGGGCGTCGCCCGCGCGGTCGTGAGTGAGAAACAGGGTTAGAACACCTTGGGTTCTAGCGGTCGTTGCAACACCTGACCTGAGAGGTGTTGCCATGACCGAAAACGATCGCCGTCGGTGGCTGTCCCGCGACGTCCGGGTGGCATTCTGGGACCAGATCCGAGCAGGGCTGCCCGTAGAACACGCCGCGAGGGCCGCGGGCGTGTCGCCGGCCAGCGGAAGACGACTGTTCGAGCAGGCTGGAGGCGTGATCACCAACGCGCCGACAGCCTGCTCGAGCCGCTATCTCTCGCTGGCCGAGCGGGAGGAGATCATGGTCCTGCACGCCCAGGACGTGCCACGGGCGGAGATCGCGCGGCGGCTGGGCCGCCACCGCTCCACCATCGGGCGGGAACTGGACCGCAACAGCACCGGCGGTGGTGGCCGCTATCGGGCCAGCACCGCCCAGCACATTGCCGAACACCGCGCGAAACGACCGAAACCCGCGAAACTGGCCACCGACCCGGTCCTGCACGACCGTGTCCAGCAGGACCTGACCGCGCGGTGGTCGCCCGAGCAGATCGCTGCCAGGCTGAAACGGGACTTCCCCGACCAGCCGAGGATGCACGTGACCCACGAAACGATCTACCAGGCCATCTACGTCCAAGGCCGCGGTGCGCTGCGCCGGGAGCTGGCCGCGTGCCTGCGCACCGGACGCGCGATCCGCAAGCCCCATCGCACCTCCGACGGGCGCCGGACCCGTCAGGGCAGGATCGCCGGGATGGTCCCGATCTCCGAGCGGCCCGCCGAGGCCGCCGACCGGGCCGTCCCGGGGCACTGGGAAGGCGACCTGATCGTCGGCAAGGACGGCCGCTCGGTGATCGGGACCCTGGTCGAGCGCAGCACCCGGTTCTGCCTGCTGCTGCACCTGCCCGGCGGCAAAGACGCCGCCGCGGTCGCCGAGGCGATGATCACCGTCATCCGGGGGTTGCCGCAGGAGCTGCGCCGGTCGCTGGCCTGGGATCAGGGCACCGAGATGGCCCAGCACGCCACCATCACCCTGGCCACCGACATGGCGATCTACTTCTGTGATCCGCACTCGCCCTGGCAGCGCGGGTCGAACGAGAACACCAACGGGCTGCTGCGGCAGTACTTCCCCACAGGCACCGATCTGTCGGTACACACCCCTACTGACCTGGCGAAAGTCGCTGCCGAACTCAACGGCCGCCCGCGCAAGACGCTCGGCTGGGACACCCCAGCCGAACGCCTCGCGATGCTACTGTCCACACAGGACCCTGTTGCGACGACCGCTTGAAACCACCCACTGTTTCTCACTCACGAGGTCTGGGCGAGCTCCGGCACCCGGTCGGCCCAGGAGCCGTGCGGTTCCAGGGTCACCTCGCGGACGTCGTCCTCGCGGCGGTCCAGCCGGACCACCAGGTAGTCGTCCGACAGGCGCTCCGCCGAGCCCTCGCCCCACTCGACCACGATCGCCGAGCGCTCCAGGTCCGTGTCCAGGTCCAGGTCGTCCAGCTGGGACAGGTCGCCGCCCAGGCGGTACGCGTCCACGTGCACCAGGGGCACGCCGGAAGCGCCCGCCGGGTGGACGCGCGCGAGGACGAACGTCGGGGAGCTGACGCGGCCGCCGACGCCGAGGCCGTCCGCGATGCCGCGGGTCAGCGTCGTCTTACCCGCGCCCAGCGGCCCGGCCAGGAGGACCAGGTCGCCCGCGCGCAGGACGCGGCCGAGCGCGCGCCCGAAGTCCATCGTGTCGTCGGGTGTCGGGAACACCATTGTCAACGCTGCCACCACCAGTTTCGCCGGGCCGAGGTTTCGCCGTCCACACCGGAACAGCGCTGCAGGAGATCGATCAGATGGCTGTTCACCAGCTCGGGCTGCTCGAGCTGGACCATGTGGCCGGCGCCGCGGACGCGCACCAGCTCCGCGTCGGGCAGCTCGGCCGCGATCCGCTCGGCGTGCGCGAACGGCGTGAACCGGTCCGAATCGCCGCCGATGACGAGCACTTCCGCGTGCTTCAGCCCGGCCAGCGCGGCGTAGCGGTTGTGGCTGCCGAGCGTGTCGACGAAGTTCACGAGCCCGCGCACCGGCGTCACTTCGAGCATCTCGAGCATGAAGTCGACGAGCCGCGGCGCGACGTCGCGACTGCCGAACGCCAGCCGTCGCACGGCTTGGCGCGTCAGCTGCCCGCCCGCCGCGCGCACGAACTCCACCAGCCCGGGCTGCCAGCCGGCGAGACCCCCGGCGGCGCGCGTCAGCGGGTTGTACTTCGAGAGCAGCGAACGCGGCAACCCGCGTGCGCCGACTTCACCCGCCGCCGTCGCGATGAACGCGACGCCGCACACGCGGTCTTCGAACAGCTCGGGGAACTCGGCGGCCAGCTCCATGATCACCATGCCGCCCATCGAGTGCCCCAGCAGCACGATGGGCCCGTCCGGCACCACCGACCGCAGCACGCAGTCGAGGTCGCGGGCCAGCTGCTCGATGGTCGACGTCTCCGCGGTGGCCGCGCCGGAAAGGCCGTGGCTGCGGTGGTCGTAGTAGACCTGGCGCACGCGCGGCAGGCTGAGCTTCGCGAGGTCTCGACGTTGGAAGTGCCAGCAGCGCCGGGAAAGCGCGAAGCCGTGCACGCCCACGACGGTCAGTTCCGGTTCGCCGCCGTCCTCCGGGTCGATCTCCTCGACCGAAAGCGGCGTGCCGTCCTCGGCCGCGACCGTCGAAGTGCGGTCGGGCTTCAGGTCCCCCAGCGGCTCGTCCACGTACGGATCCTCACTGTGCCGCCGCTGCTGCGCGGCGACGGCGATGGCGGCGGCGGTCCCGGTGGCCACGGCCCCGACCCCGCCGGCGATGGCCAGCAGTCGTCGTGAAGGTGTCACGAACGCGCCCCCAGATACCGGCGGCGGACGCGCGGCCGGTACATCGAGGTGACGATCTCGTAGTCGATGGTGCCCAGCTTGTCGGCCCATTCCCGGGCCGTCGGCTCGCCGCGCGTCCCCTGGCCGAAGAGGACGACTTCGTCCCCGACGGACGGCTCGTAGTCACCGCAGTCGACGACCAGCTGGTCCATGCAGACCCGCCCGGCGACCGGCCGCCGCTGCCCGCCGAGGTAGACGTCCATCCGCCCGGACAGGCTGCGCGGCACACCGTCGGCGTACCCGGCGGGGATGAGCGCGAGGTTCGTGTCACGCGGCGCGGTCCAGGTGTGCCCGTAGGAGACGGATTCCCCGGCGTCGATGCGCTTGACCAGCGCGACGGCCGAGCGGAACGTCATGGCCGGGCGCAGGTCTTCCGGCTGCGGCACGGGGTTGAGGCCGTACATCGCGATGCCCGGGCGCACGAGGTCGAAGTGCAGGTCGGGCCGGGTCAGCAGGGCGGCGGAGTTGGCCAGGTGCCGCTTCGGGTCGAGCCCGGCGGCGCGGGCGGCGTCGTAGGCCTCGGCGAAGCGCTTGGCCTGCATGTCGACGGAGGGGTGTTCGGGTTCGTCCGCGCAGGCGAGGTGGGACCAGATGGCGACGACGTCGACGCGCGGTTCGGCGGCCGCCGCTTCGACCAGCTCGGCCCAGCGGGCGGGCGGGCAGCCGTTGCGCGAGAGCCCGGTGTCGATTTTGAGGTGCACACGAGCCGGGGTACCCGGTTTCGCGGCATCGGCGATGCGGCGAAGCTCACCCAGCGAGCTGGCGGCGAGGTCGATGTCGGCCTCGATGCCCGGCGCGAAGTCGACGTCGGGGGTGTCCAGCCAGCTGAACAGCCGGGTGCTGATCCCGGCTTCGCGCAGGGCGAGGGCCTCGCCGAGCGAGCAGGTACCGAGCCAGCTCGCCCCGGCCTCGACGGCGGCGCGCGCCACGGGAAGCGCACCGTGGCCGTAGGCATCGGCTTTGACCACGGCCATCACCTCGGAGCCGGGCGCGCGGGCGCCCAGCAGGGTGAGGTTGTGGCGGATCGCGTCGAGGTCGATGTCCACCTGGGCGCGCGGGAAACTGGAGGTCATGGCGCCCTCCAGTTTCCCATGCGCGGGGGTGGGGGTGGCGTGCACCCGAGGTGAGCGTGCCCACCTCGCGGGCCCTGACCGCGAGCGGACCCGAGGCCAGCGTGCAGGCCGCACCCCGCACACCAAGGCAGCCGCGCGCCCGGGGTGAGCATCCCCACCCCGGGCGCGCGACCCAAATCAGGGCAGGCGAGCCCCGGACGTGGCGGAGAACACGTGCAGCTCGTCCGGCCGGATCCGCAGGTGGAGCGTGTCGCCCATGGCGGGCGGCGTGCGCGGGTCGACCCGGGCGACCACGTTGGACTTCGTGCCCTCCGCGTCCGTCTCGGCGAGCTTGCCGTAGACGTACGCGTCCGAGCCGAGCTCCTCGACCAGGTCCACCTTGATCGGCACCGTGTTCTCGCCCTCGCTGACCACCTCGAGCGACTCGGGGCGGAAGCCGAGCGTCACCGTGTCGCCGTCGGCCGCGGCGATGACCTCGCGGGTCAGCGGGACGCTGCCGCCGCCCAGCTCGGCGCCGTCCGCCGTCAGCTTCGCCGTCACCAGGTTCATCGCCGGCGAGCCGATGAAGCCCGCGACGAAAGCGTTTGCGGGCCGGTCGTACAGCGCGCGCGGGGTGTCGCACTGCTGCAGGAGACCGTCCGACAGCACCGCGACGCGGTCACCCATCGTCATGGCCTCGACCTGGTCGTGCGTGACGTACACCGTCGTGACACCCAGGCGCCGCTGCAGCGCGGCGATCTGCGTGCGCGTCGACACGCGCAGCTTCGCGTCCAGGTTCGACAGCGGCTCGTCCATCAGGAAGACCTGCGGCTCGCGGACGATCGCGCGGCCCATCGCGACGCGCTGGCGCTGACCGCCGGAGAGCGCCTTCGGCTTGCGGTCGAGGTACTGCTCGATGTCCAGCAGCTTCGCCGCGTCGAGCACCTTCTGCTTGATCTCGGACGCGGGGCGCCCGGCGATCTTCAGCGCGAAGCCCATGTTCTGCGCGACCGTCATGTGCGGGTACAGCGCGTAGTTCTGGAACACCATCGCGATGTCGCGGGAGCGCGGCGGCAGCTGCGTGACGTCGCGGTCGCCGATCCAGACGGCGCCTTCGTCGATGTCCTCGAGGCCGGCGAGCATGCGCAGGCTGGTCGACTTGCCGCAGCCGGACGGGCCGACCAGCACCAGGAACTCGCCGTCGGCGATCTCCAGGTCCAGCGCGTCGACCGCGGGGCGCTCGGCGCCGGGGTAGCGCCGGGTCGCCTTGTCGTAGGTGATGGAAGCCATCGGTCAGTCCTCTCCGAGATTCCGCCGGACCCCATACGCCGCTTCGCGGGCTTCGAGGTGGCGCTGCTGGATCCGGTGGCCCTCGGCGCGCTGCGCCTCGGTCGGCTCGTCCAGCTCGAGCCGGAGCTTCTGGTTTCCTTGCCAGGACGGGGGTTCCGCACTGGACGTCAAGGCCCACGCCGCCTGGCGCGCCGCCCCGATGGCGACGTACTCGGCGACTTCGGGCAGCTGCACGGGCACGCCGAACACCAGCGGCGCCACCGCGCGGACGGCGGCCGACTGCGCGCCGCCGCCGATCAGCAGCACGCGGCCGACGTCGAGGCCGTGCGCGCGCACCGCGTCGAGCCCGGCGGCCAGGCCGCACAGCATGCCTTCGACGGCGCTGCGCGCGAGGTTCTGCGGGGTCATGTTGTCCCGGGTCAGGCCGCTCAACGAGCCCGTCGCGCCCGGCAGGTTCGGGGTGCGCTCGCCGTCGAGGTAGGGCAGGAAGGTCAGGCCGCCGGAGCCGGGTTCGGCGGTCAGCGCGAGCCGGTCGAACTCGCTCAGCGTCGCCCCGAGCATCGACGCCGTCGCGGTGAGGACGCGGGCGGCGTTGAGCGTGCAGGCCAGCGGCAGGAAGCGGCCGGTGGCGTCGGCGAACCCGGCGACCTCGCCGGACGCGTCCGCCGCGCCGGTTTCCGCGACGCCGAACACCGTGCCGCTGGTGCCGAGCGACACGACGACGTCGCCGGGCTGGAGTTCGAGCGCGAGCGCGGCGGCCATGTTGTCGCCGGTCCCGGCCGAGACGAGCATCCCGTCCGGGGTCTGCCCGGCGGCTTCGGCCGGGCCGAGCACGGTCGGCAGCTCCGGCGTCCGGCCGCCGAACGCGTGGGCCAGGACGTCGAGGCGGTAGGCGTTGTCGGACGGCGAGAAGTAGCCGGTGCCGGACGCGTCGCCGCGGTCGGTGACCGGGTCGCCGCCGGTGAGCTTCCAGGTCAGCCAGTCGTGCGGGAGCAGCACACGAGCGACGCGGTCGGCGAGCTGCGGCTCGTTCTCGGCCAGCCAGCGCAGCTTCGTCACGGTGAAGCTCGCGACCGGCACCGAGCCGACGGACTTCGCCCAGACCGACGGCCCGCCCAGCTCGTCGATCAGGTCGAGCGCCGCCTGCGCGGAGCGGGTGTCGTTCCACAGCAGCGCGGGCCGGACGACGTCGCCGTGCTCGTCGAGGGTCACCATGCCGTGCTGCTGACCGCCGACGCCGATGGCCTTGACGTCGTCGAGCAGGCCCTTCGTGGCCTCCTTGAAGGCGTCCCACCAGGCGGCGGGGTCGACTTCGGTGCCCTCCGGGTGCGGCGCGCGGCCGGTGCGGACGATCTCGCCGGTTTCGGCGTCGCACACGACGACCTTGGTCGACTGCGTGGACGAATCGATGCCGGCCACCAGCTCAGCTGTCATAGGGCTGCCCCTCCTCGACGTGTTCGACGATCTCGATCGCGGTCCCCGCGTTGAGCGCGGCCTCGATCTCCTCGGTGGGCGTGGTCTCCCCGGTGATCAGCAGGTCGTAGTCGCCGACGTCGCCGTGCGCGTAGGTGGCGGTGCGGCCGAACTTCGAGTGGTCGACGACGAGGACGTTCTCGTTCGCGACCTTCAGCGCGGCCTTCTTCAGCTCGGCGTAGTCGCGGTCGGGGTGGTAGAGCCGCCCGACGGCCACCGCCGTGACCGACACGAACGAGACGTCGGCGCGGATGGAGTCGAGCAGGTTGAGCACCTCGGGACCGGCGCAGGAGTCGTACTCGTGGCTATAACGACCCCCGGCGAGGACGACCTCGACCTTGGGGCCCAGCAGCCGGGCGGCGTGCAGCGAGTTCGTGACGACGGTGAGCGCGTCGATCTCGGCCAGCCGCTTGACCAGCGGCAGCAGCGTGGTGGAGTCATCGACGAAGACGGTCTGCCCCGGCTGGACGTGCTTCGCGGCCGCCTCGCCGAGGGCTTCCTTCTCGCCGTGGTGGAGCGTGTCGCGGAAGCGGGCGGCGGTCTCGATGGTGAGCGCCGGGTAGGCCTCGACCTTGCCGCGCAGCTTGCGCAGGAGCCGGCGTTCGGCCAGGTCGTCGAGGTCGCGGTGGATGGTCATCAGGCTGACCTTGAACCGGGCGGTCAGGTCGTCGATGCGCACCGCACCGTGCTCAATGACGTGGTCGAGGATGTCCTGCCGCCGCTGTTCGACGACGGCGTCGGACGGCCGGGTCTTCCGGTCTCCGGGTGCTGTGCCGCCGCTCACACGGCATTCTTACCAGATTTATCGCCCCGAGTTAACAGAGAACTCGATAACTCTTCTCAGGACGTTAGCGACCGGATCGACCTGAGGGCCTCCGGGATCGCGTGGACCAGCGCCGACGCCGAGGTCGGGGCGTTCTGGGCCGCGATCGCGCCCGCCAGCGAGTGGACGTGCGCGGCCATGCTCGCCGCCAGCCAGGGGTCCAACCCGGCCGCCAGGAGCGCGCCGACCAGGCCCGACAGCACGTCGCCCGAGCCCGCGGTCGCCAGCCACGCGCCGCGCGGGGTGTTGACCGCGACGCGGCCGTCCGGGGCCGCGATCACCGTGCAGTGGCCCTTGAGCAGCACCACGGCGTCGTACTTCTTCGCCGCGTCGCGCGCCGCCGTCACGCGGTCCGCGCCCGGCTTGCGGCCCATCAGGCGCTCGTACTCGCCCGCGTGCGGCGTCAGGACCAGCGGCGTGTCCGGATCACGGGCGTCGAGGACGTCCGGGGACTTCGCGATGATCGTCGTCGCGTCGGCGTCCGCGCAGACCGGGACGCCCTGGCCGAGCACGTACCGCAGGACGTCCCGGCCCTCCGAGCCGGTGCCGATGCCCGGCCCGACCGCCCACGCCTGGACGCGGCCCGCGTCGGCGACCGTGCCCGTCGCGATGATCTCCGGCCACTGCGCCCGGACGACGTCGGCCGCGTGGCCCGCGTACCGGACCATCCCGGCCGTCGCGCGGACCGCCGAGCCCGCGGCGAGCACCGCCGCGCCCGGGTACGTCGCCGAGCCCGCCGCGATGCCGACCACTCCCTGGCTGTACTTGTCGTCCTCCGGGCCCGGCACCGGCCAGGCCGCGGCGACGTCGACGATGTCCAGCCGGCGCAGGTCGGGGTCGGTCAGGTCGAGGCCGATGTCGACCAGCACGACCTCGCCGCAGTGGGCGGGCGCGAGCGCGTGCACCGGCTTGAGCGCGCCGAACGTGACCGTTTTGGCCGCCTTCACCGCGGGGCCGTCGACCGCGCCGGTGTCCGGATCGACGCCGCTGGGCAGGTCGACCGCGACGATCGGGGCTTCGACCAGCCCGACGAGCCGTGCGGCGTCCGGCCGCAACGCGCCCTTGCCGGAGATGCCGATGATGCCGTCGACGACGACGTCGGCCTTGGCGATCCACTGTGGACCGTCCGCGCCGGACACCACATGGCCCCCGGCGCGCTTCAGCGCCTCGAGGCCCTTGGCGTGGGCTTTCTCGGGCTTGAGCAGGATCGCCGTGACGGCCACCCCGCGACGGCGCAGGAAGGCCCCGGCCCACAGCGCGTCACCGCCGTTGTCGCCGGAGCCGACGAGCAGCACGACCCGGCGGCCGAAGACGCCGCCGGTGTGGTCTTCGAGGAAGCCGGCCAGGTGGACGGCCAGCCCGAAGGACGCCCGCCGCATCAGCTCGCCTTCGGGCGTGACGGCGAACAGCCGCCCCTCCGCCTCGCGAATCCGTTCCGTGGTCCAGATTCCCTGCACGGCGGGGCCTCCCGCGGGTTACTCGACAGTGACCGACTTCGCCAGGTTACGCGGCTTGTCGACGTCGTACCCGCGGGCGCGGGCGATCTCCGCGGCGAGCACCTGCAGCGGCACGGTGGAGACGAGCGGCTGCAGCAGCGTCGGGACGGCGGGGACCTCGATGCAGCTCGTCGGCGAACGGCCGGACGGTCTCGTCGCCCTCTTCGGCGATCACGATCGTGCGGGCGCCGCGCGCCTGGATCTCACTGATGTTCGAGACGAGCTTCGAGTGCAGCACCGCGCGGCCCTTCGGCGACGGCATCACGACGACGACCGGCAGGCCCTCTTCGATCAGCGCGATCGGGCCGTGCTTGAGCTCGCCGGCGGCGAAGCCCTCGGCGTGCATGTACGCGAGCTCCTTGAGCTTCAGCGCGCCTTCGAGGGCGACCGGGAACCCGACGTGGCGGCCGAGGAACAGCACGGCGCGCGAGTCGGCGATCCGGCGGCCGAGGTCACGCGTCTGCTCCACAGTGGACAGTACCTTGTGGACGGCCGCGGGCATGGCCTCCAGCTCGGCGAACTCGCGGGCGACCTCGTCCGGGTACTTCGTGCCGCGCGCCTGCGCCAGCGCCAGGCCGACGAGGTAGTTGGCGGCGATCTGGGCGAGGAACGCCTTGGTCGAGGCGACGCCGATCTCGGGCCCGGCGTGGGTGTAGAGGACGGCGTCGGACTCGCGCGGGATCTGCGCGCCGTTGGTGTTGCAGACGGCGAGGACGCGCGCCTTCTGCTCGCGCGCGTGCCGGACGGCTTCGAGCGTGTCCGCGGTTTCGCCGGACTGGGACACCGCGACGACGAGCGTGTCGCGGTCCAGGACCGGGTCGCGGTAGCGGAACTCGGAGGCCAGCTCGACCTCGACGGGCAGCCGCGTCCAGTGCTCGATGGCGTACTTGGCGACCAGGCCGGAGTGGTAGGCCGACCCGCAGGCGACGACGAAGACCTTGTCGACGTCGCGCAGGTCCTGGTCGGAGATGCGCTGCTCGTCGAGGATGATGCGGCCGGACTCGAAGTGCCCGCGCAGCGTGTTGGCCAGCGCCTCGGGCTGCTCCTCGATCTCCTTGAGCATGAAGTACTCGTGGCCGCCCTTCTCGGCGGCGGAGAGGTCCCAGTCGACGGTGAACGGCTTGGCCTGGGCGGCGTCGCCGTGGAAGTCGGTGACCTCGTAGCCCTCGCGCGAGATGACGACGAGCTGGTCCTGACCCAGTTCGACGGCCTCGCGGGTGTGCTCGATGAAGGCAGCGACGTCGGAGGCGACGAAGTGTTCACCCTCGCCAACGCCGACAACCAGCGGCGAAGACCGCCGCGCGGCGACGATGGTGTCGGGGTGGTCGGCGTGCGTCACGACGAGGGTGAAGGCCCCTTCGAGCCGACGGCACACGGCGGCGACGCTGGCGGTGAAGTCGCCCTTGGTGTCGCCCTCGTCGTAGGCGCGGGCGATGAGGTGGGCGGCGGTCTCGCTGTCGGTGTCACTGGCCATCTCGACCCCGGCGGCCTCGAGCTCGGCGCGCAGGGTGGCGAAGTTCTCGATGATGCCGTTGTGCACGACGGCGACGCGCTGGGTGGAGTCGCGGTGCGGGTGCGAGTTCCGGTCGACGGGCGCGCCGTGGGTGGCCCACCGGGTGTGCCCCATGCCGGCGGTCCCGCCGAAGTTCTCCCGGCCGACCTTGTCGAGCTCGGCTTCCAGGTTGGCGAGGCGGCCCGCCTTGCGCTCGACGGTCAGGGCACCGGCACCGTCGAGGACCGCGACCCCGGCCGAGTCGTAACCGCGGTACTCCATGCGCCGGAGCCCGCCGAGGACGACGTCCAGAGCCGGGCGGTGCCCGACGTATCCCACGATTCCACACACGCGCACCAGCCTAACGAGGGACGTTCGAGGTGCTGACGGGGTCCGGAAAGGCCCGTTGACCTGGGGAGATGAGCTGGGCGGTGGTCCGGACCAATGCGGTGTCACCCACACGGGTGCCGGGATACGGGCGACCGGTCACACGGCTTAAGGCGGCGGCGCGCTCGTGAGTGTTTAGGGCGGTTCTAACCGCCCTAAACACTCACGACAACTCGCGCCGAGACGGGCCGGGACCGGGCGGGTGGAGCGCCCCAATGTGGCCTTCGGTGCGTCAGACGCACCCAAGGCGGCCTTCGGTGCGTCAGACGCAACCAAGGCCACATTGGGGCGCTTGGGGCCAGGGGCGCGCGGCAGAGAGTGGCGGCTGCGGCTCGCCAGGCACCTCGCGCCGCGGCGACCGGTGTGTGCGGCGCGCCGGGCGGCGGGCGAGCCCTCGACGGCGGCGCACAGTAGGGTTCCGGCCATGGCCAGCAAGCCGAAGCAGCTGCTCGCGGAGTTGACGCACCCAGGCCCGCACGAGGTCCTCCGAGGCAACCTCGCCCTGGTCGGACTGCCCGGCGTCGTCTACACGCCGCGCGCCGGGCTCGGGCTGCCCGCCGTCGCCTTCGGGCACGGCTGGCTGCAGCCCCCCGAGCGGTACCGGCAGCTGCTGCACCACCTCGCCAGCTGGGGCATCGTCGCCGCCGCTCCGGCCACCCAGCGGGGGCCTCTTCCGTCGCACCGGCTGCTCGCCGCCGATCTGCTGACCACCCTGGACGTCGTCACCACCGTGCGGCTCGGGCCGGACGGCATCAGCGTCGATCCCGCCAAGCTCGGCCTCGCCGGGCACTCCACCGGTGGCGGCTCCGCCGTGCTCGCCGCGGCGCAGGACGCGCAGGCCGAAAACCCGCGGATCAAGGCCGTCGCCACCGTCTCCCCCGCGCAGACGCTGCCGCCCGCCTCCGAATCCGCCAAGGCCGTCACCGTTCCCGGGCTGCACCTGGCCGCCGAAGAAGACCTCGTCGCGCCCAAGGTCGCGCACGCCGAGGCCATCGCCGACGCCTGGGGCGGCGACGACGTCCAGCTCCGCACCCTCGGCAAGGCCACCCACCTCGGCGTCACCGAAGGCAAGCACTGGACCCAGTTCGTCATGCACGGCAAGCCGCACCGCGGGACCCAGCAGCTCACGCGGGCCCTGTTCACCGCTTTCTTCCTCACCCACCTCACCGGCACCGGCAAGTACCGGCCCCTGCTGGAGGCGGACGTCAAACGGGCCCCCATCGAGCGGGAAGAAGAACCCGCCCACTGAGGGCCCGTCGCTCAGAGACTCAGACCAGCCAGCTGGTGCTGGAGAAGTCGTCCTCGTCGTCCGGCTGACGCGCGTGGCGTCCACGCCGGGGCGGCTCGGGTGCGGCCGCCGCCGGGGGTGGTTCCGGGGCCGGTTCGGGACGCGGGGGTGCCGCGGCCGGGGCCGCGTAGCCCGAGAACGCCGGGGCCGCCTCCTCGTCCTGGACGCCGAACTCCATCAGCGACTCGCGGCCCTTGTCGGCCAGCGTCTTCTCCGTCGCCCAGCCTCCCGCGCTCTGCTTGCGCTTGTTGAGCTCGTCCATGTGCTCGGCGTACTTCTGCGCGGCCCCGAGCTCCTGGCGCAGCCCGTCACGCGCCTGCGCCTCGGCCTCCGCGACGCGGCGTTCGCGCAGCCCCCGCTGCTCGTCCTGCTCCCGCGCCGCGGCGTCCATCGTGGACACCGCCGCGCGGTACCGGTCTTCGGCGCTGCTCATCGGCCCTCCTCAGCCCTCGTCACCGGTCGTACCGGATCGAGCGGTCACCCTCGTCGTCCAGCGAGCCGCTGATCCGGCCCTTCGCGCCGCTCGTCTCGAAGACGCCGCCTTCGATGCGGTACTGGCTGGGCCCGCGCTGCTGGTCGCCGCCGCCCCCGCCGGGCGCGCCGCCCATGCCGCCCATCATGCCCATGCCACCCATGCCGCTCATCCCGCTCATGCCGCTCGACGAGTTCGCCGCGGCCTGGTGCATGCCCGGGTCGACCGGGGTCGCGCCGAGCCCGCCGCCGTCGGACATCGGGACCGACGCGTCACTCGCGCCGGACTGGGCGCCCGGGTCCAGGGACACCGCGCCGGCGAAGTCCGCCGACCCGCCGCCGGTGACGGCCGACCCGAAGTCGCTCGCCCCCGCCGTCGACGTCGCGTCGCCACCGGCGCCGCCGCCCGAGACACCGGCGTCGGCCGCGGCCACCGCGGGCTCGGCCGCGACGCCGCCCCCGCCACCGCCGCCGAAGTCACCGGAGAAGTCCTGCCCGCCCGGCGCGGCGAAGCCGCCTCCGCCGGAACCGCCACCGGCGACGAAGCCGCCCTCGCCCGAACCACCGCCCGCGACGAAGCCGCCCTCGCCCGAACCGCGCGTGAAGCCCGGGTCGGGGTTGTCCGGCGACGGGTCCTTCTTCAGCGCCGACTCGGCGTCCGCGTCGTGCTTGATCGCCGAGCCGTTGCCGTCGGTGCCCTTGTCGTCCGCCTTGAGGTCGCCCGCCTTCGGGTCGTCCTTCTCGTCGAGGGTGTAGGTGGTCGGCTCGCCCTTGCCGTCGTCGACCGTCACGATCGTCGGGCCGTCCGGGCCCTCCGGCCGCTCGGCCGTGATCTTGAGGTTGCCGTCCTGGATGTGGATCTTGCCGTCCGGGCCCGGCTTGTACGTGCCGTCGGCCGAGGGCTGCCCCTCCTTGACCGCGCCCTGCTGCGAACCCTGCGGCCCGAAGCCGCCGTCGGCGCCCTTGGCGTCCTTGCCGTCCTTGCCCGCCTCGGCCTTGTCGTCGTCACCCCAGTCGAGGTGGTAGTCCTTCTTGTTGCCGTGGCCGTCGTCCACCGAGATGTCCTGCTTGCCCTGGGCGTCGGGCTCGGACATCGTGATCGTGTTGTCGCCCTTCTTGACCGACACCGTGTCGGTGTCGTCCATGTCCTTGATGGCTTCGCCGGTCTTCGGGTCGATCGGGTACGGCTCGCCGGTCTCCGGGTTGATCTCCAGCGGCTTGCCGGTGATCGGGTTCTTGCCGTCGTCCGGCTTCGGGGGCTCCTCGGCCTTCGGCGGCTCGGTCGCCGACGGCGTCGTGCTGCCGCCCCCGCCGGTGCCGCCACCCGTGCCGCCGCCGGTGCCCCCGCCCCCGCCGGTGTCCTTCTTGCCACCACCGCCGGTGTCGGTCTTGCCCGGGTCGCCGCCGCCGTCGTCGGGCTTGCTGTCGTTCTTGCCCTCGGTGAGCTGGTTGCGGTAGCCGTCCATGAAGCGCTCGAGCGCGCCCCACTGCTGGTCGATCGTGTCCTTGGCGGTCTTGCAGGAGCCGTTGAACGCGTTGATCAGGCCCTGGTACTCGGTGGTGAACGCACCGTCGCGCCAGTAGCGGCAGACGTTGCGCCCGTACTCCTTGTTCTCGTCGTTGAAGCCGCAGTCGTCGTTCTGCAGGCGCTCGGCGAGGTTCGACTGGTTGCCGTTCTTCGCGTTGACCGCGTCGATCCAGCCCGCGACCTTCATGAAGTCGTCGAACTCCTCGGTCTCGCCGTTGGCGATCTTGAGGACGTCCTTGGCCATGTTGATGTCGGCCTGGGCGATCGTGGTGCGGTGCAGGCCGAGGACCTCGTCGACCTTCTTCTTGACGGCGTCGTAGACGTGCGTGACGGTCTGCGGGATCAGCTTCGCCGCGCCGTCGATCTGCTGCGAGAGCTCCTTGGCGTGCGGCTTGATGATCTCGTCGTACTTGATCTCGGCCGCGTTGGCGCCCTTGCCCTTCCACTCCCCGAAGAGGGTCCGGAAGCTCGGTGTCGCTCTTGGTGAGCGTGTCCTCGACGACCTTGTGCGCCTTGGTCAGGTCGTCGGCCTCGGTGAGGAACTTCTGGAACTGGATCCCGCGGTTCTCGTGGAACTTGTCGCGGAGGTCCTTCTGCGAGTCGATGTGGCCGGACCCGCCCTTGATCTTGTTCCAGATCTCGTCGGTCCACTGCACGAGGAAGTCGACCGCGACGTTGCCCTGGTCGAGCATTTCGTCGGACGACTTCGCGCCGGCCCCCAGCGTCGGCGCGGCGATCCCGTCGAGGTTCTTCTTCGCCTGGTTCTTGCGGTCGGTCTGGGCCTGCTGTTCCTTGCCCTTGGCCGCCGACTCCTCCTTCGCGCGGGCGACGATCTCGTCGGTGTCGTCGTTTTCGAAGACCCGGTACCCGTCGTTGCCGCCGTCGGAGTAGTTCTCGACGTACTTCTTCGCGTACTCTTCTTCTTCGTCGTTGAAGTTGATGGTGTTGCGGTCGTACTCCTCCATCAACTCCGATTTAGTCTCCATGGAGACGTTCGGGTCGTCGAGGATCTTCTTGATTTCCGCCCAGTCGGCCATTACTTGCTCCCCGCCGCTTTCGCCTGCGCGCCGGCGTCGGCTTCCTGCGCGGTGTACTTGGAGCCGGCCGCCCCGATGCCGCTGCCCAGGTTCATCAGGGCGTTCGAGAGGCCGGTGAGCCCGGCACCGATCTCGTCGATGCCGGTCTTGTACTTGTCGAAACCGTCCCCGTGGACGCGTCCCATGTCTTCTTTCTTCAGCTCGGTCGGGGCGACCTTCTTCGCTTCCGCGGCCGGGTCGTCCGCGACGTCCGCGAGGCGCATCTGCGCTCGCGTCATCGCCTCCGAACTCGCTTCATAACCGTTTGGCATGGTCGCTGCCCCCTTCGATCCCACAGTCCCAGGCTCGGGTTTCCCGACTGAGACGCGCGCGGACGCCGTTCGGTGCCATCGCAGATGCACACAGAGTCTAGCGTTCGGCCGCGGGCCCGACCCGGGCTTCGCGGAAGTGCACTCACCCGGTGGGGTGCTGCGCGGCGAGCGCCTCGGAAATGACTTCGGCGACGCCGCGGACGTCCACCAGCCGGTCGAGCTCGTCCAGGTCGACGGACACGCCGTAGGCCACCTCGACCCGCGCGAGCAGCTGGACGCGCTGCCGGGACGTCATGCCGATGTCGTCGAACGGGGTCGTGTCGGTGAGCCGCTCCGGCGGCAGTTCGAGGGCGCGGCAGACGATCTTCCGGATCTCGTCGGCGAGGTCATCCATGGCCGTCATTCTCTCCCCACCACCGGTCGCGGGCGGCCGCGCGGGACACCTTGCCGCTGGAGGTCCGCGGCACCGCGCCCGGCGGGACGAGCCACAGGGCGCGCAGCGGCAGGTCGTGGCCCGCGGAGACGGCCCGCCGCACGGCTGTCTCGACGTCGTCGCCGGTGGCCGCGCTCCCGGCGACGACCGCGACGCCTTCGCCGCGCCCGTCCCGCACCGCGAACGCGGCGACCCGGCCCGCCCGGACGGCCGGGTGCGCGGCCTCGACGGTGGCCTCGATGTCCTGCGGGTAGTGGTTGCGGCCGTCGACGATGATCAGGTCCTTGAGCCGTCCCGCGACGTACAGCAGGCCGTCGTGGACGAAGCCGAGGTCGCCGGTGCGCAGGCCGTCGGCGGTGAAGACGTCCCCGCGCTCGGGGTGACCCCAGTAGCCGTCGGCGACGTTGGGCCCGGACACGCGGATCTCGCCGACCTCGCCGTCGGGCATGGCCGCGCCGGTCTCTTTGTCGACAATCTCTACTCGCTGGCCGTACGGCAGGCCGGAAGCCACCAGCGCCTCGCCGCCCTCGGCGGGCTTCGCGACGCCGGCGCGGAGGGCGTCCCGGTCGAACGCGGTCACCGTCGGGCCTTCGTCGCCCGCGCTCGCGACGAACACCGTCGCCTCGGCCAGCCCGTAACACGGCTTGTGCGCCGCGCGCGGCAGCCCGAACGGCGCGAAGGCCCGGTCGAAGGCCTCGACGCTCGCCGCGCGGACCGGTTCGCTGCCGTTGAGGACGGCGTTGACGTGCGAAAGGTCGACGTCTTCGAGGTCTCCCGCGGCCTCGGCGGCCAGGTCGAAGGCGAAGTTCGGCGCGGCGGTGATCGCGCGCGGGTGGTCGGCGAGCAGCCGGAGCCAGCGGAGCGGGTCGCGCACGAACTCCATCGGCGTGAAGAACACCGACCGCGCGCCGAGGAACACCGGGACGCCGATGAGCAGGATCAGGCCCATGTCGTGGAAGAACGGCACCCAGCCGGCGAGGTGGCTCGACGCGTCGGCGTGGTAGGGCCGGGTGCTCTGCCAGCAGCTGGCCACCAGCGCGCGGTGCGAGATCACCGCACCGGCCGGGCGGCGCGTCGAGCCCGAGGTGTACTGCAGGTACGCGGGATCGGTCATCGCCACGACGCCGGGCGGCTCGGCGTCGTCGGGCTCGATGTCCTCGACGGCCAGCACGACGTCGTGCGGAACCTTTTCCACGAGGTTCTTCGAGGCCAGGCAGACCGACGGCGTCGCGTCCGCGAAGGCGGCCTCGATGCGGGCGCGGTGGGTGCGGCCGGTCGGGACCGACAGCGGCACCGCGACGAGCCCGGCGTAGAGCGTGCCGAGGAACGCGAGGACGTACCCGAGGTCCTGGCGGGCGACGATCGCCACCCGGTCACCCGGCCGGGTGTGCCGCCGCAGCTCCCGCGCGACGCCGCGGACGCGCGCGAGCACCTGCGGCCAGGTCAGGGTGTGGTCGGTGGGCCCGGGGAAGGTGCGGCAGGTGAACGCGGGCCGGTCTGCGGCGGCGTTGCGGAGCAGGTAGTCCGTGAACGGCGTGGTCAGGACGTCTTCCGGGACTTCTGCGGGCGGCACGGCCCCATCCTGCCCTACCGTGGTGGCGCGATGGAGGAGTTCGAGAAGCGCGGGATCGGCGTGGTATCCGGGCGTGACGCGTGCGCGCGGGCCTTGCGGTCCCCCGATCTGACGTCGGATCCCGGCGGCGGCTCGCCGAGCGTCCTGCTGCGCGACGGCGACGGCCACACCCGGGTGCGCGGCGTGCTGCGGGAGATCATCGCCGGGCTGGAGCCGCTCCCCGACGCCGTGGTCGCGTCGATCGAAGCGGCGGTCGGCGGGCTGGGGTCGTCGTTCGACCTGGTGCGCGACTTCGCGCGGCCGGTGGCGGGCACGGTGGCGTCCGCGGTGCTCGGCGTCGGCCTCGACGACGGCTTCCTGGACCGCCTGGAGGCGACGACGGCGAACCTCGACGTCTTCGGCGGCACGGACCGGGCCGGGCAGGCGGCGGCGTTCCGGCTCGCTGTGCAGCTCAGCCGGACCCCGGCCGGGCCGGGCGGGCTGACGGCGTTGCGCGAGGCCCACGCGGCCGGGCGGCTCGACGACGACGAGCTGATGTTCAACCCCGTGGTGCTGGCGCACGCGGCGTACGAGAACTCGCTGAACTTCCTCGCGTGCGCGGGGCTGGAGCTGGCCACTTCGGGGCCGCGGAGCGTGCGCGAGCTGGTGACGGCGATCTGCCCGGCCCGGTACGTCCTGCGCTTCGGCCCGGACGGCCCGGTGGCGGTGTCGTTGACCGACGGCCTCCCGTTCGGCCTGGGCCGCCACGCGTGCCCAGGCTCAGGAGTCGCGCTGGCCGAGGGCGAGATCGCGCTCACGGCGTTGGCGAAGCACCTGGACAGCGGCTGCGAGGTGCGGAAGGTGCGCTGGAAGACCCACCCGGTGTTCCACGGCCTGGTCTCGGCGCAAGTTGTCGTGAGTGTTTAGGGCGGTTAGAACCGCCCTAAACACTCACGACGGGGTGAGCGGGGGTTACGAGACCGCGGAGACCACACCGGCCAGGCGGTCGGCCGCGGCCTGGGCCGTCGACTGGGCCGGGGCCTCGACCATGACGCGGACCAGCTGCTCGGTGCCGGACGGGCGCAGCAGCACCCGGCCCTCCTCGCCCAGCTCGGCCTCGACCTCGCCGACGGCGTCGCGGACCTCGGACGAGTCGGCGACCGCCGCCTTGTCCGCGACCGGGACGTTGACCAGCACCTGCGGCAGCCGGTTCATCACGGCCGCCAGGTCCGCCAGGGACTTGCCCGTCTCGGCCATGCGGCTCATCAGGCGCAACGCCGTGAGCAGCCCGTCGCCCGTCGTGGCGTGCGCGGGCAGGACCACGTGGCCGGACTGCTCGCCGCCGAGGGCGAAGCCGCTCGCGCGGAGCTCCTCGAGGACGTAGCGGTCGCCGACCGCCGTCGTCACGACGTGGATGCCGTGCGCCTTCATCGCCAGGTGCAGGCCGAGGTTGCTCATCACGGTCGCGACCAGGGTGTCCTTGGTCAGCTCGCCGGACTCGGCCAGCGCGAGCGCCAGCACGGCCATGATCTGGTCGCCGTCCACGAGCTCGCCCGCGGAGTCGACGGCCACGCAGCGGTCGGCGTCGCCGTCGTGCGCGATGCCGAGGTCGGCGCCGTGCGCGACGACCGCTTCGCGGAGCTTCTCGGGGTGGTTCGAGCCGCAGTGCTCGTTGATGTTGATGCCGTCCGGCTCGGCGTGCAGCGCGACGACCTCGGCACCGGCCCGGCGGTAGACCTCGGGCGCGGCGGCCGACGACGCGCCGTTCGCGCAGTCGACGACGACCTTCAGCCCGGCGAGCGAGTGGGGCGTCGCGCCGAGTAGGTGGGTGGCGTAGCGGTCGAGGGCGTCGTCGACGTCGTGGACGCGGCCGACGCCGGCACCGGTCGGGCGGACCTTGCCGTCCGCGAGGCCGGCCTCGATCTCGTCCTCGATGCCGTCGGGGAGCTTGTGCCCGCCCGCGGCGAAGAGCTTGATGCCGTTGTCGGGCATCGGGTTGTGCGACGCGGAGATCATCACGCCCAGGTCGGCCTCGAGCGAGCCGACCAGGTACGCGACGGCGGGCGTCGGCAGGACGCCGACGCGCAGCACGTCGGCCCCGGCGGACGTGAGGCCCGCCACGACCGCGGCTTCCAGCATCTCGCCGCTGGCGCGCGGGTCGCGGCCGACGACCGCGACCGGCCGGTGCGAGCGGTCGTGCGCGGCGAGCACGCGGGCGGCGCTGGCCGCCAGCGCCAGCGCGAGCTCCGGCGTCAACTCGCCGTTGGCCAGGCCACGTACCCCGTCGGTACCGAACAGGCGTGCCATCGATCGACCTCCTTGGACAACCACCACGACAACCTAGCGACCCTGACGGACCGCTGTCCCCCACCCCCGGATGTCGCTCCGACCACCGGAAACGACACGGATACCCCGAAAAACGCCGGAGCGCCCATCCGATGGACGGATGGGCGCTCCGGTGGGTTGCGCCAGAGGCGCGATCAGCGCTTGCTGTACTGCGGGGCCTTGCGGGCCTTCTTGAGGCCGTACTTCTTCCGCTCCGTGGCGCGGGCGTCACGGGTGAGGAAGCCGGCCTTCTTGAGGGCCGGGCGGTCGTCCGCGTCGACCTCGACGAGCGCGCGGGCGATCGCCAGGCGCAGCGCACCGGCCTGGCCGGAGACGCCGCCGCCGCGGAGGTTGGCGAAGATGTCGAAGGAGTCCGGCTTCTCGACCGTGACCAGCGGCTCGCGGATGAGCTGCTGGTGCACCTTGTTCGGGAAGTACTCCTCGAGCGAGCGGCCGTTGAGCTTGAACTCACCGGTGCCCGGGACGACCCGCACGCGGACGACGGCTTCCTTGCGGCGGCCGACGGTCTGGGCGTTGCCGCCCGCGGCACGCGACGGGCGCGGCGCGGCGGGGGTCTCGCTGGTGGCCACGGCGCCGGTCTCGGTCGCCTCGGTGGCCTCAACGACCTCGGGGGTCTCGGTCTCGGTGCTGGTCACAGACTGTTCCTCACTCACTGCGCGACCTGCGCGATCTTGGTGATCTCGCGCGCCTGCGGCTGCTGCGCGGCGTGCGGGTGCTGCGGGCCGGCGTACACCTTCAGCTTCTTCGCCTGGGCGCGGCCGAGCTTGTTCTTCGGCAGCATGCCCTTGACGACCTTCTCGACAAGGTGCTCGGGCTTGGTGTCCAGCAGCTCGCCGAACGAGCGCTTCCGCAGACCGCCCGGGTAACCGCTGTGCCGGTACGCGAACTTCTGCTCGCGCTTGTTTCCGGTGAGCGCGACCTTCTCGGCGTTGACGATGATGACGAAGTCACCGGTGTCCACGTGCGGGGCGTAGGTCGGCTTGTGCTTGCCGCGCAGCAGCGTGGCGACCTCGGTCGCCAGCCTTCCGAGCACGACATCCTCGGCGTCGATCACGTGCCAGGCACGAGTGACGTCGCCGGGCTTGGGGCTGTACGTGGGCAAGGGTCTACCTCGTCGTCAACATTGCGTGTGGGTTCTGTGCGGGCCTAGCGCTTACGCGCCGCAGCGCACAACGACATATGAAGATACCCCCACGCCCACCGCGCCCGTGCATCGGGGGTGGGTGGAAGCGCCCATACTAGGCTTCGGGCGGCCCGGGCGCAGCCGGGACTCTACCCGGTTTTCCCCCCGAAGTGCCTGCGCGCGCGAGCGCGACACGCGAGGATGGGGCGGACCCGGGGACACAGTCGAGCAGGGGACGGCGATGAGGAAACGACCGGCGGCGATCTTCGTCCTCGCCGCCCTGCTGGCCCTGGTCAGCGCGTGCGGCCAGGCCAAGGCGGGCACCGCGCTGCCGAAGGGCGACGACGCCGCGGACTACGTCGGCGGCAAGTTCGAGCAGGTGATCAAGAAGCTCGGCGACGCCATCACGGACACGCGCGACGTCACCAACTCGATGGACGCCTACTTCAAGTTCGACGACAAGTGGATCCACAGCGTCGTGACGTCGGCGCGCACGGGCAGCCCGGAGAACCGGGTCGTGCGGCACCGGTCGCTGAAGAACCCGGACGAGATCATCGACACGTACTGGCCGGCGGACGGCACGGTCGAGTACACCTACCTCGGCCCGGTCTACGTCCAGAAGGGCGTCTCGCCGACGGCCTGGGTGTCGATGCCGAAACCCGAGGCGGGCCTGGTCCAGCCGTGCGTCTGGGGCGGGGTGCTGACGCCGTGCCGGATGTCGGACTCGACCGTCGACGCCTACAAGGCCGACAAGCGGGCGGTGCGCGGGGCGAAGAGCCTCGGCGACGGCAAGACCGCGCTGACGGTCAACGTGCCGTTCGGGATCTTCGTCAAGAACAAGGTCGAGATCCTGCCGCAGAGCCTGGTCGACCAGGTCGGGCCGGAGCTGAAGAAGGCCATGGTGCCGACCACGATCACGCTGAACCCGGACGGCAGCCTGGTCTCGTTCGTGATGGAGGCCAAGTTCTCCGGCGACGGCCACAACCTGGAGCTCAAGTACGACTTCCGGTTCACCGGCAAGGCGAGCCTGCAGGACATGCCGAAGCTGCCGGACGCGTCGCAGATCACGGTGCTGCCCGACCGGGCGGCGATGAACGACTTCTACCGCCGGCTCGGCGAAGCGCAGGGCAGCTGAGGCGTGACCACGACCCGAGGTGATCTCCGATGACCCAGCCGCCCGACCCGCGGCAGCCGCAGTGGTGGCAGCCGCAGGGCAACCAGCCCGGCGCCGGGCAGCCCGAGCAGCAGGCGACCGGCCCGCACGCCGGGCAGTGGCAGCAGAACCCGGACCAGGGCGCCGTCACGGGCTCGTACACGGGCCAGTGGAACCAGGCCCAGCCCGGCACGACCGGCTCGTTCTCCGGGCCGTGGCAGGGGCAGCCGAGCGGGCCGTGGCAGCCGCCGTCGCAGCCCACCCCGCAGCAGCCTGGAACGCCGGGCGGCGGTTGGCCCGCGCAGCCTGGTCAGCAGCAGTACGGCGGCGGGTTCCAGCCGACGCAGTACGGCGGCCTCGGCGCGTTCGCGGCGGAGCCGGAGAAGAAGCCGAAGTCGAAGAAACCGTTGCTGGTGGCGGGAACGGCGGTGCTGGTGCTCGTCATCGGCGGCGGCGCGGCGTGGCTGCTCGGCGCGTTCCGCGGGGACGTCCTCGAGCGACAGTCCCTTCAGGACGGTGTGGTCAAGGTCCTCAACGAGAGCTACGGCGAGCCGGACGTGAAGGACGCGCAGTGCCCGGCGAACGAAGCCGCCGAGAACGGCACGACCTTCGACTGCACGGTGAAGATCGCGGGCCAGGACAAGAAGGTCACGGTGCGGGTGCTCAACGACCGGCCCGAGTACGAGGTCGGCGCGCCCCACTGAGGTTCCCGGCGGCGGTGCGCCGCTGGACGTGACGCGGGCCCGGTGCGGCGCGGCCAGCTCCCGCGACCTCGCCGTCCGATCCCTTGCCGCACAAAGGAAAACGGCGGGCCCCGCACCGGAGTGCGGGCCCGCCGTGGTTCCCGGGACTAACCGATCAGAACAGGCCCTCGACGGCCTTGTCCGTGCTCTGGTAGCCGTCGGCGATCTGCGGCAGGGCGGCGGCGATCTGCGCCAGAACCTGCTTCAGGTCCTCGAACTTCTGGTCCCAGGTGCGCTGGGCCTGGTCGTACTGCTCCTTCGCGGAACCGGTCCAGGTGGTGACCAGCGGGCGGAGGTCGTCCTTCAGGCGGTCGAAGGCCTGCTGCAGCTCGTTGCCCGTGCTGTTGCAGTCCTCGGCGGCCGCGTGGATGGTGGCGTAATTGACGACAATGCCGGCGCCATCAGGCATGATGTGCTCCTTCTGTGCTGTGGAAGTTTTGGGTGTGGGAAAGAAAGTTCAGGGGTGACACTCAGCCGAGGGCCTCGAAGCCCTTGTTCAGGGCCGCGATGGTCTCCTGCTGCTGCTGCTCGGAGCGCTCGTACTTCGAACCGGCTTCGCGGAGCAGGTCGGCGATGCGCTGCAGCGCCTGGTTCATCTGGCGGGCGTCGTCGTCGAAGCGCTGCATGACGTGGTCGAACGCCTTCTGCGCCTCACCCTGCCAGCCCGCGCGGGTCGCCTCGATGCGGTCGCGCAGCGTGGCCAGGTTGCTGTCCATGCCCGAGCGGACCTCGGTCACGCGACCCTCGGCCTCGGTGAACTGCTGCGGTGTTCCCTGGAATCCAGCCATGCTGGAACCCCCTTCTCAAGTGTGGTCGTCCGTACCAGGTCTTGTTCGTTCGTACGGCCCTACGACGGAGACACTGCCACGTCCGGTTCCCCCTTGTCGTGCTTTGCCCGCAAGTAGTTGCTTGCGTTAACGCCGCACCGGGGAACCGATCGCCGCGGGTATTCCGAAACGGCACCGACATGGCGATCCGTCACCCGAAAATGCGTTCTCCACCAGCGGGGTTAGCACACGCACAGCGAGCACCTCGGGGTACTCAGCCGTCCCGTTTCATGATTCGCATCTGGGAAAAGTCCTCCTCGTCGTCACCCGATCGAGGGGGACGCGCGGGAGATTGCGAACGCGAAGGAACCGGATCGGCGGGATCGGGAACCGACGGCACGGCCAATCCGCGGGCGCGGCGGAACCGTTCCGCGGCGGCGCGGAGCGTGCCGGGCGTCGGATCGCCGGGCTTCGCGCCGCGGCCGCTGCGCTTGAGCAGCTCGACGTTTTCGCTGTGGTGGCGCCGCGTGCGCGCGAGCGCGTTCCCCGCGACGCGCCGGGAGTGCGTCACCGCGTCCTGGCCGATCCGCTTGAAGGACGCCGCGGCGCTATCGAATTCTTCGGACGGCACCGCGTGCCCTCCTCTCAGTCGAGGATTTCCACCGTGCGCACGGCTTGCACGCACGCCGCGCTCACCCGGTCGCGCAGCTGCGGCGTGGCGTACTGGCAGCCGACGTGGACGCGGATCCGGCCCTTCGCCAGGACGTACCAGTCGACCTGGAGGTCGGGCCGGTCCGGCTTGCGCTCGTGGTAGCCGATCACCATCTTGCCCGCGTACGACAGGTTCGGCGTGATCGCGCTCCAGCGCTCGGGCTCGCTCACCGCGTAGCGCTTGAGCTCGTCGACGAGCTTCTGCGGCTCGGCGGTCGCGTCGTAGTCCATGACGTACTCCTGGGCGACCAGGAGGTCGTTGCCGTCCCGGGAATCCTGCGGGTGGATGACGACCTGCTTGTCGGCGACCCGGTCGTCGGTCTGCACCCAGTCTTCCGGCGAGACGAACTTGAAGTCGTACTGCGCCAGCGTCCGGCCGGTCTCGGCCTGGCCGCCGGGGTCGCCGAAGAGGAACACACCGCCGACGACGAGTGCGGCCACGACGACCACGGCGACGCCGACCAGGCCCCAGAGCTTCCCGCGGCTCTTCTTCTTGCCAGGCTGCTCGGCCGGGGCCCCTTCGGCGCGCGCGGCACCGAACTGGGCGGGCTGCCCGGCGGGCGGCGTCCACGGCCGCGCCGCGGGCTGCCCGTGCGGCGGCGACGGCGGCGGGGCCGGGCGGTTCGCGTTCGGCGGGAACCCGCCGGGTGCGGGACGCGGCGGCGCGGGCCGCGGGGCGACGTCGCCGGGGCGGACGACCTCCGTGCGCTGCGCCGCCGGGTTGAGGGCACCGCCGGGCACCGCGCCCATGCGGGCCATCGCTTCGCCGGGGAGGGCGCCGGTGCGGTCGGGGTCCACGAGCACGGCCCGCAGCGCACCGCGCGCGACGACCGTCTCGGGCTGGTCGAGGCTGGTCGGCACCACGCCGGTGCGCTCGTGCACCAGCCGGGAGATCATCGGGATCCGGCTCGACCCGCCGACCAGGAAGATCGCGGTGAGCTGCTTCGGCCGCAGGCCCGCGTCACCGATCGCCGCGACCGTCAGCTCCACCGCGCGGCCCAGCGGCGCGGCGATCAGCCGCTCGAGGTCTTCGCGGGTGACGTGCGCGTCGGCGAACGGCGGCGGCATCGGCACGTCCGTGTAGGCGTGCCGCGACAGCGTTTCCTTCGCGCCGCGGATGTCCTGGCGCAGCACCCGCCGACATCGCCGGTCGACGAGCTCGCGCCCTTCGACGAGCTGGCGCCACGCGTCCGGGTCCGCCGCGGAAACCAGCGAGCCGACGTGCTCCAGCAGCGCCTGGTCGATGTCCGCGCCGCCGAACCCGGGGTCGCCCCGGGTGGCGAGCACCTGGAAGCCACCGCGCTGCGGGCGGCCGGCGCGGTCCCGCGCGGTGTCCGGCGGCAGCCGCCGCACGACGCTGACGTCGACCGTGCCGCCACCGAGGTCCAGCACGGCCAGCGCGTCGCCGGGGCGGCCGCTGAACTCGACGGTGCGGTCGCTCGTCACGTCCTGCGGCGCGAACGTCGCCGCGTGGTAGACCGCCGCGGCGACCGGCTCCGGCACCAGCGCGACCTCGCGGGCCAGCCCGCCGGCGGCCTGCCGCAGCAGCCGGGTGCGGATGGCGCCCCAGTCGGCCGGGTGGGTCAGCACGAGCAGGTCGATCTCGGCCTCACCGGCCAGGCGGCGCGCCTCGGCGACCGCGCGGCCGAGGACCGCGTGCACGACGTCGGTGACGCGCAGGACGTTCTCGCCGAGCAGCAGCTCGCCTTCGTCGATCCGCCGCTTCGGGTTCGGCTCGTACCGCGACGGGTCGACGGCCGCCTGCCGCTCGGCCTCCTGGCCGACGAACAGCGTGCCGTCCGCCGCCGCGTACACCGCCGAGGACATCAGCGGCTGGCCGTCGATCACCACGACCTGCGGCTCGCGCCCGTTCACCGAGGCGACGACACAGGTACTCGATGTCCCGAAGTCCACCGCAACCCGGACCGTCACCAGCAGCTCCCGCAGAGTTCGTCGCGTTCCCCCGCGCCCGGCAACCGGGACGCGCCCTCGGGGAGAAACCTACCCTCCGCCGGTGCGCGTCCCGCTGCCGTGCTCAGTCGGGGTTGATCCACGAGACCTGGATGAGCTGTTTGCCGAACTTGCGGGTGAGCATGGTGCCCCGCCCGGGCGGCATCGCCGAGGGTTTGATGTTGCCGACCAGGGCGCCTTCGTCGCGGGAGCCGTTCATCACCATGCCCGGCGCCGCGATTTCCTTCAGCTTCCCGATGATCGGGTCATACATCGCCTTCGACGCGCCACCGGTACGACGGACCACGACCAGGTGCAGGCCGACGTCCTTGGCCTGGGGCAGGAAGTCGGAGATCTTCCGCAGCGGGTTGTTGGTCGAGGTCGCGACCAGGTCGTAGTCGTCGACCAGGATGAACAACTCCGGGCCCTTCCACCACGAGCGGGTCTTCAGCTGCTCCTGGGTGACGTCCGGGCCCGGCAGCCGGCGGGTCATCGAGTTGAACACGTCGCTGACCATGCTTTCCAGCTGCGCCGCCGACACCGCATACCCCAGCAGCGAATCACCCTGGATGAACCCGAGCATCGTGCGCCGGTAGTCCACCAGCAGAATCAACGCCTCCTTGGCGCTGTAGCGCTCGGAGATCCCGCGGGCGATCTGCCGCAGCAGGTTCGTCTTCCCCGACTCCCCATCGGCGAAGGCGTAGAAGTGCGGCTCGGCGTTGAAGTCCAGGTAGATCGGCTGCAGGTCCTCCTCGTTCACCCCGATCGGGATCAGCTTCGACTCCCGCTGGCCATCGAGCTTGAGGACCTCCTCGTAGGTGATCATCTCCGGCAGCAGCCGCACCTGCGGCGCCACCCGCCCCCGCCACGCCCCCCGGATCTTCCCCACCGCGTCCGCCACCCCGGCGGCGATGGTTTCCGGGTCACTCGAGCCGTCGATGCGCGGCAACCCGCCCAGCATGTGCAGCTTCTCCCGCGTCAACCCCCGCCCCGGCCGCCCAGCAGGCACGTTGACCGCGACGCGGCGGTCGATGTCGGACTCGGTCGGATCACCCAGCCGCAGCTCGAAGCGGGTGCCGAGCATGTCCTTGATCGCCGGGCGGATGTCGGCCCACCGGTTCGCCGCGATCACCACGTGCACCCCATAGGACAGACCCTGCGTCGCCAGGCGGGTGATGGTGGTTTCCAGCTCCTCGAAGTCATCCCGCAGGGCTCGCCAGTTGTCCACGATCAGGAACGCGTCCCCGAACGGGTCCTGCTCCGCCCGGATCTCCCCACGGCGTTTGCGGTTGCGGAACTCGGTCATCGAGTCGATCCCCATCGCCCCGAACCGGCCCTCCCGCTCCGTGAGCAGGGTGGTCAGCTCGGCCACGATCCGCCGGGCCTTGTCCGGCTCGCGGCGCGCCACCGCGACCCCGCCGACGTGGGGGAGGTCGGCGAGCCCGGCCAGGGTGCCGCCACCGAGGTCCAGGCAGTAGAACTGCGCCTCCTCCGGAGTGTGGGTCAACGCCATCGACATGATCAGCGTCCGCAGCATCGTCGACTTCCCCGACTGCGGACCCCCCACGATCACCCCGTGCCCGGCCGCGCCGGAGAAATCCGCCCACAGCGGGTCGCGGCGCTGCTCATACGGCCGGTCGATGATCCCCAACGGCACCTGCAGGCGGCCGTTGCCGAAAAACCCGACCGGCGACAAACCCCGGTCATCAGTCGGGTTGAGGTTCGGCAACAAGGTGTCGAGGGAGTTGGGGTCCTTCAACGGCGGCAGCCACACCTCGTGCGCGGGCGGGCCCTGCCCCACCAGCCGCGACACGATCACATCCAACTCCGACGGTTCGACCGCCTCCTCCGACTGCGGCGCCTCCGGCGTGGGGGCCTCGATCTGCTGCGGCTCGGGTTCCTTGGGCAACTCGATGAAATCCGGCACGAACAACTGCGGACGCTTGTCCGCCCGCACCACCGTCGCCGCCGGACCCGCCGCCTTGATCCCCGCCGGCCGATACGGCCCCGACACATACGACGCCTTGAACCGCACCAGCGTCGAGGTGTCGTACTTCAGATAGCCGCCGCCGGGGACCGAGGGCAGCTCGAACGCGTCCGGGACGCCGATCGCGGCGCGGGACTCGGCGGCGGAGAAGGTTTTGAGGCCGATGCGGTAGGACAGGTGCGAGTCCAGACCGCGCAGCTTGCCTTCCTCCAGCCGCTGGGAGGCCAGCAGCATGTGCATCTGCAGCGACCGGCCCAACCGGCCGATCGCGACGAACAAATCGATGAAGTCCGGCTTCGCCGCCAGCAACTCCGAGAACTCGTCACACACGATGAACAACGCGGGCAGCGGATCGAGGTCGGCGCCGTTCTCGCGGGCCTTCTCGTACTCCCAGACGTTCTTGAAGTTACCGCCGTTCTTCAACGCCTCCTGACGGCGGTTCATCTCCCCGGCCAGGGCGTCCTTCATCCGGTCGACCAGGGTGACTTCGTCGGCGAGGTTGGTGATCACCGCGGAGACGTGCGGGGCCTTGTCCAGGCCCAGGAACGTCGCACCACCCTTGAAGTCGACCAGCACGAAGTTGAGCGTCGAGGAGGAGTGGGTGGCCAGCATGCCCAGGACCAGGGTGCGCAGGAACTCCGACTTACCCGAACCCGTCGCGCCGATGCACAGCCCATGCGGGCCCATGCCCTCGGCCGCGGCCTCCTTGATGTCCAGCTCCACCGGCTGCCCGTACTCGCCGACGCCGAACGGGACCCGGTAGCGGTCGCGGATCGGGCGGGGACGCCAGGCCTGCTGCACATCGAACGTCATCGGGTCACCGGGAATGCCGAGCAGCTCCAGCAGCGACGGGTTGGACAGCAGCGGCTCTTCGTCGCCGACGTCCTGCCCGGCCGCGCCACCGACGCGGTAGGGCGAGATCAGGCGGGCCAGCGACTCGGTCTCGACCACGCTGAGGGTGTCCGGGCGGCCGAACCACTCGACGCCACCGGCGCTGCGCGCACCGAGACGATCCGGTTCCACGACCAGCCGCAGACCGCGGCGGGCGGCCAGGTTGCCGATCGAGTCGGACAGGTCGATCAGGGTGACGCCGACCAGACCCTCTTCGAGGATGATCTGCTCTTCCCGGGTCACCTCGGCGTCGTCGATGATGATCACGACGTGGGGCTGGTCCGGCGCCGGGGTGGCGTTGCGGGAGAACCGCTGCCGGTCACGGAGTTCCTCGTCGAGCCAGTTCTCGATCTGGGCCAGCGAACCGGCCATCATGCGGAGCTGGCCGATGCCGTCGGACAGCGTCGGGTGCTGGACGTGCGGCAGCCACTTCGCCCACTCCCACTCCTCCTTCGCGCGACCGGCGGTGGCGACCGCGATCAGCACGTCGTCGGGGCTGTGGAAGGAAACCAGCTGCGCGAGCATGGCGCGGGTGAGGCCGCGGGTCAGCGAGCGCTCGCCCTGCATGCTCACCGCGGCGAACCCGCGGAGGGTGATCTGGGTCGGCAGGTCCGGCACGATCGAGTGCGCACGCACGAACCGGCGCAGCGCGAGGGTGGCGATCGGCTCCAGCTCGTCGACCGGCCCGGTCTGCGGCGGCACCAGCCGCGTCGCGAGGCGGTGCGAGCTGCGCCCGACGCGCAGGTGCAGGAAGTCCTGGTCGTTCTGGCGACGTTCCCACATCCGGCGGCTGGCGGCCAGCGACCAGAGGGACTGGGGGTCGGGGTGCACCCACTCGAGCGCCGCGCGCTGGTCGACCATCGCCTCGCGGGCCCGGTCGCGCATCTGGCCGAGGTAGCGGAGGTAGTCCTTGCGATCTTCGTCCATCTCGGCGCGCTTGGCACCGCCGCCCTTGCCACCGCCGCCGGCCATCATGCCCAGCGTCCCGACGACCATCATGCCGCCCATGGCCATCATCATCGGGTTCCGGTTGCTGGCCTGGAACATGAAGACCATCATCCCGAGCGACGCGACGATCATGACGACCGGAAGGGCCTTCATGACGATGTTCCCGGGGATGACCCGGGGCACCTCGGGCGGCGGCTCGAGGTGCACCTCGCCGCCCGGCGGGCGAGGTGCCGCCAGCCGCGGCGACTTCTTGAACTGCAGCGTGCTCATCGAAGGACCCCTCATTCAAACTCGACGCCGCTTTGGTGCGCGAGGTGCGCGGAACAACCTATCGAACACCGCGGCGGAATTCCGGCGGATGCCGGAACCGCCCTCGTGAGCCCGGTCCCCTGCCCTCGGATCCGAGTGTACGACCCACCACCGACAGTAACGCGCAGGTTCGGCCCCGACCCGCACCCGGACGGTGGGCTGAAGGGTCCTTTCCTCCCATCACATGACAGGAAAGGACCCTTCAGCGCATCAGATGAGACGAACGTCCCCTTCAGCCCACCCGGCGGGCGGTGACCTGACCTGCCGTTGCCGGTGAATTTCGGACGTTCGATGATGTCGGCACCGGGGTTCGGTATAAGTTCCCCCGGGAGCAGTCTCAACCGAGCGGGGGCAGTGCAGTGGCTACGGGCACGACAGTTTTCAGCAGGGTGACGGTCGTCGCGCCCTCCACGCGGATCGACGTGGCGCTGCCCGCCGACGTCGCGGTGGCCGATCTGCTGCCGATGCTGCTGGACATGGCCAAGGAGACCTCGCCGGACGGCGGGGCCCGGCACGGTGGCTGGGCGCTGGCCAAGCTCGGCGACGCCCCGCTCGACCCGAGCCGCACGCTCGCCTCGCTCGGCGTCGTCGACGGTGAGCTGCTCCAGCTCCGCAAGCGCAACGAGAACCCGCCGCCGCCGCTCTACGACGACGTCGTCGACGCCATCGCCGAGTCCTCGCCCGACAGCTTCCGGCCGTGGACCAAGGAGACGGCCAACCGCTTCGGGCACATCGCGGGCGGGCTGGCGCTGTTCGTCGCCGCCGTCGCGCTGTTCATGAGCGGCTCCTTCTACGGCGGCTCCGCGCTCGGCGCCGCCATCGCCGGCGGCATCGGTGCCATCGCCTGCGTCGCGGTCGGCGCGACGCTCGCCAAGGCCTACCACGCCGAAGCGACCGGGGTGCTGATCGCCGCGGCCGGCGGGCTGCCGCTGGCCTTCGTCAGCGGCTTCTACATCGTGCCCGGGCTCTCGCTGCGGGCGAACCTGCTGCTCGGCGCGGTCCTCGTGATCATCGTCGCCTCGGTCTGCATCATGGTGATCGGCGCGGGCATCACGACGTTCATCGCCGCCGCCACCGCGGGCACCTTCGGCGCGCTGGCCTTCCTCTTCGGCACGCTCGTCGCGCACCCGGCGGCCGGCATCGCGGCCGGCACGGTCGCGGTCGCCCTCGCCTGCATCTCGTTCCTGCCGCGCGCCACGATCTGGCTGGCGAAGCTGCCGCTGCCGCACGTCCCGAGCAACGCCGAAGAGCTCAAGGAAGACTCCGGCTTCCCGGACTACCGCGCGATCGAGCGCCGCACGGCGGTGGCGCACAACTACATGACCGGCCTGATGATCGGCTGCGGCGCCACCGTCGCCATCTCCGCGATCATCGCCGCCACCGCGCCCGGCGCGTTCGGCATCATCCTCGGCGTCGTCGCGACGCTCGTGCTGCTCCTGCGCGCCCGCGCGTACGCCAACGGCAGCCAGGCGATCGCCCTGCTGACCACGGGCCTCGTCGCGGCGACCGGGATCGGGATCGGCTGGCTCGTCTCGGCCAGCGCCGAGAACCGCCTCCTGTACGTCTTCGGCGTGCTGGTCCTGCTCGCCGCGGGCGCGCTCGTCGTCGGCGTGATCTTCCCGAACCAGCGCTTCTCGCCGCCGCTGCGCCGCACCGTGGAGATCATCGAAGGCATCTGCATCGCCTCGGTGCTCCCGCTCGCCCTGGGTGTGATGGATCTCTACACCACCCTGCGGCACCTGAACTTCAAGTGACCGGATCGGGTGAATCTCGGATGGTTGTAGGACGGCGTTTCGGCCCGGCCCGGCGCACCACCACCGCTTTGCTGACCGGCCTGCTCGGCGTACTGGCCCCGCTCGGCGCCGCCCTGCCCGCGTGGGCGCAGACCGCCCCGGCCGACGGCTACTGGGCGACCCCGCCCCCGGTCGACGAAAGCAAGCGGCCCGCCGACGAAGGCAAGCCCGACAAGAACTACACGCAGACCAAGGGGTGCGTGCAGCGCAGCACGCTCGGTCAGAACATCGAGATCAAGAACCGGCCGTGGGGTCAGGAGTACCTGCAGATCTCGAAGGCGCAGGACATCGTCCGCGCCGCGACCCCCGACCGTTCGGCGGGCGGCGGCATCAAGGTCGCGGTGATCGACACCGGCGTCACCAACCACCCGTGGTTCCAGAACCGCCTCGAATCGGGCGGGGACTACGTCGCCGGGACGACCCGCGGCCAGAAACCGGGCCTTGAGGACTGCGACGGCCACGGCACCGAAGTCGCCGGGATCATCGCGGCCAAGCCCGACAACCCCGAGGTCGGCTTCGTCGGCGTCGCGCCCGACGCGACGATCGTGTCCTTCCGCCAGCTGAGCGAGAACTACGGGCCCGCCAAGGAAACGGCGGCCCCGCCGGCCAGCAGCACCGGCGGCACGCCGTCGTCGAGCACCAACCCGCCCGCCGGGTCGGAAACGCAGCTGCCGCCCAGCTCCGGAGGTGGGGGCAGCAGCGAAGGCGACCACACCTCGCCCGGGCAGACGAACGGTGGCCGCCAGCTCGAGAAGGAAGGCACGGCGGGCACCCTGAAGACGCTGGCCGAGATCCTCGTGCGGATCGCCGACCGCGGCGACATCAAGGTCGTCAACATGTCGGTCGACAACTGCCGCACGGCCGACGGCGGGATCACCGCGGGCGAGCAGCAGGTGCAGGCGGCCATCCACTACGCGGCTTCGAAGGACATCGTGATCGTCGCCGCTGCGGGCAACGTCACGGACAAGTGCCCGCAGAACGACCAGCCGGACGTGAAGCGGCCGAAGACGATCGTCACGCCGCCGTGGTTCGCCGACGACGTGCTGTCCGTGGGCGCGATCGAGGAAAAGACCGGCAGCGTGGCGCCGTTCAGCGTGCACGGCCCCTGGGTCGGCGTCGCGGCGCCCGGCACGAAGATCATCTCGCTCGACCCGGCCGAGGGGTCCAGCGGCCTGGCGAACCTGACGTTCGAAAGCGGCGACAAGGCGAGCGAGATCCAGGGCACCAGCTTCGCGGCGCCGTACGTCGCGGGTCTCGCCGCGCTGGTCCGGGCGAAGTACCCGAACCTCAGCGCGAAGCAGGTCGTCAACCGGATCAAGGAGACGGCTCAGCACCCGGCCGCTCCGGGCGGGCGCGACCAGTTCGTCGGCGCCGGGGTCATCGACCCGGTCGCGGCGCTGACGCAGATCCTGCCGTCGGAAGTCGGGAACATGGCGCCGATGCCGTCGCAGCAGATGGCCCAGCTCCCGCCCGCCAACGACCGCAGCTCGACGCCGGTGATCGTCGCGCTGGCCGGGACCGCCGGTGGCGTGGTCGCCCTGCTGATCACGGTCTTCGTGATGCGGACGGTCCGCCGCACCCGCCCGGCCGAAACCACGTCGACCCGGCGCTGAGCCAACGGGAAACCCCCGGCCCGCGGGCCGGGGGTTTCACTGTGCCGGCGGCTTCTTTTCCGGTGGCGGCGCGGGTTTCTCGTCCTCGCCGATCACGGGCGGGGCAACCAAACCCGGCTCGCCCAGCAGTTCCGACGGCTTCACGACCTGACGCGACTTCGACGGCCGACGACCTTGGCCGCCGCCCATGCCGAACGCCCCGAAGCCCATCA
The DNA here is from genome assembly GCF_030264295.1 of Amycolatopsis nalaikhensis. GTDB lineage: Bacteria > Actinomycetota > Actinomycetes > Mycobacteriales > Pseudonocardiaceae > Amycolatopsis > Amycolatopsis nalaikhensis. Next base: position 1,887,032 of record NZ_CP127173.1, read on the forward strand.
TCGGCATCATCGGAACGCCCGACATCCCCTGGTTCTGGTGCTCCTGCGGGGCGGGAGCCTGCTGGGGCGCCGGCTGACCGTCGTCCGGTGTCCCGGAGTCCGTGTGCTTCGGCTCGGCCGGTTCCGAGGCCGAAGACGGCGTTGTCACGTCCTCGGCGGCAGCACCGGTAGCGGCCGTGGCCTGCTCGTCCGAGCCCGCCTCGTTCAACGCGCCGTCGTGCAGCTTGAAGCGCTCCTGCGGGTACCGGTGCTTGATCTCGATGCTCGTGGCCGCCGCGTCCGGGTCGTCGACGCCGTCGCACAGGCGGTTGAACGCCTCCATCACGTCGCGCGCCGTCTCGTACAGGGCCTTCGCCGACTCCTGCGTCTCCTGCAGCTGGGCGCGGGCCCGGCGCGTGCCGCCGGTCGGGAGGAGCATCGTCTCCGACGTCAGCTCGGCCGCGTCCACCAGCACCCCGACCAGGTCGACGACGACGTCGCGGACCGTCTCCACCATGTCGTCGAGCGCGCCCGCCAGGACGTTCAGCGCCTCCTGCAGATCCCCGCCCGCCGCGCCGATTTCGCGGATGTAGGCGACGAACGAGTCCGCGTCGCGGCCTTCCCAGCCCGCGTCGAGGCGGCCGAGCTGATCCTCGAGGCGGGCCGACACCTCGGCCGCCGCCGAGGCCGCCTGGCGGAGGCGGTCCGCCTCCGCACCGAGGTCGGCCCAGCGGCCGATCAGCGGGCGGAAGTACGTCTCGACCGGGTCGATCACCCCGAGCTGCCGTGACAAGTCCGTGAGGTAGCCCAGGTACGGCTCGGCCGCCGTGATGACGTCCTCGCCCTGCGGGACCGGCACGGCGGCCTGCTTCGCCAGCGGGTGCGGGATGGACTCGGTGGAGCTTTCGGCGATCATCCGTCCAGCCTTCCGGCGCGCTTGATCAGCTCGGCGGCCTCTTCGTCCTGCCCGCCGTGGCGGACCGTGACCTGCCGCAGGGCCTCCGCCGCCGAGCGCAGCGCCTCCGCGCCGTCGGTCAACTGACGCCGCAACGCCCCGGCCGCCCGGCCGTACGACTCACCGAGCCCGATCTGGGCCCCCAGCGCGCCGTACGACTCCGCGGAGAACCCCTCGCCGCCGACTTCCGCCGCCGCCGCGTCCAAGTCGTCAGCGGCCCCCTCGGCCGTCTTGGCGTACTCGGCGACGACGACGCCGTCCATCCTCAAGCCGGCCACGGGCACCTCCGCTCACGAAAAGACCTTCGAGCGTGTGACGCCCGCGGCCGGCCGGTGGTTCCGGTCAGGGCCCCGCCTGCTGCGTCGGCGTCGGGAACGTGCCGGCGTTCGGGTCGATCGGCACCGAGTCGAACTGCTTCAACACGTCCTGGGTGTTCAGCGACGCGCCGGTCGGCAGCAGCCCGATGATCGACTCCGGCGCGGGCTGCCGGTTGTTCAGCCCGATCGCGTCCGCGGTCTGCGCGTCCGGGACGCTGTAGCGCACGCCCCGGTCGGAGATCAGCTGGATGGCGCCCTTGCCGAAGCTGTCCTTGCCGGTGGCGGACTGGACCACCGCGGCGAACCCGGGCTTGAGGTAGAAGCCGTTGATCGGCACGCGGTTCGGGCCCGGCGTGGTCACCGTCATCGGGGTGAACTTGTCGCCGGTGGCCTTCTGGCCCGGCAGCTGCGTGTCGACGAACACCGAGGTGTGCGCGTCCTGGTCATTGCCGGAGCCGACCAGCGACCAGCCGAGGCAGGCGACCGACGAGTTCTTCGTCGCGTCGAGGACCGTCGGGACCGCGCGCGGGAACTCGTCGACCGGGATGTAGTCGGGGTCGCTCGGCTGCAGCACGCGCACGCCGGCGAGCTTGTCGAGGCCGAGCTGCCGCGGCTTGCTCGCACTGCCGTGCTTCGCGACGCGGATGACGTCGGCGACCGCCTGGGAAACCTGCTGGATGCCGTTCGTGGTGATGGCCCAGTACTTCGGCTGGTCACCGGTCGGCTGTGTGGAGAAGACGTCGCCGACGGTCAGCCCGTCGAAGTCGGCGGGCGCCTGTCCGTCGGCGATCCGCGGTGGCGTCAGCGGCGGGACCTCGGGGATCGCGTTCAGCAGGCCCTGGGTGATCTTCCGCGGCCGCTGCTGCAGCCCGAGCGCCGTGCGGACGGCGTCGTTCGGGTTGGCGACGTCGATCTCGGCGCGCACGGTGTTGGCGTTCGGCCGGTTCCGCGAGCTCGGCAGCCGGTAGATCAGGTAGGTCTTGCCGTTCTCGGCCGTCGCCAGCAACGCCTCGTTCTCGCCCAGTTCGGCGCCGAGGCTGCTCGGGGCGACCCCGCCGAAGACGTAGGTGTTGGTCTTGCCGATGTCCGGGTTCGGCAGCGACGGGTCGAGCTGGACCTGGTCGCACACCGCCCAATCGGGGGAAATCCGCTGCGAATCCGTCGGGATCAGCTGCGGGCCGTCCGGAATGCCGGTGAGTTTGTCGCGCGGAATGGACGCCAGCTGGTCGTCGGAAACGACCGTGGGGTTCTTCACACTCGCACTGCTCGCCGCGGCGGGCGCGGGCGGGGCCGCCGCCGTGCCGCCGGCACCCGCGCTCGACTGCTTCGACTGCGCCAGCAGCAAAAGCCGCGCCGACGCGAGGTTGAACGTCGGGATCAGCTTCTTCGGGTTGCCCGCCACCACGTAGACCGTGCCGGACTGCTCGCCGATCACGATGTTGCCGGCCTCCGGCACGGACGGCTTCGGGCTCAGCAGCCCCCAGACGACGAACACGATCATGCCGAGCGCCCCGAGCACGACCCCCACGATCGTGGCCCTCGTGTGGGTGCGCATCGGGTCGTGGAGCATCACGGCGTCCCGCCGGACCAGCGCGGACTGCATCCGCCGTAGGACGAACTGATACGCCTGGACCTGAGACTTAGTCGTGGGTGTTGATGGCATTCTCGACCTACAGCTCTCCCCGTCGCGGTACGGTTCCGCAGGATAGCCGTACGGGGACCGTCTGGTGTGGGGTTTCTACCAACTCCGGCTAGTGTCGGACACCCCGGGACCCGGCTTTCCGGGTACGCAGCAAGCCACGAGGGGAAGAGAAAGCGCGGATGTCCGTCACCACTCCTCCACGTCCGCCAGGCCCGCCCGGGCCCCCGCCGCCCGGCCGTCCGCCGGGCCCGCCGCCGCGGCCGGGCAGACCCGGTGGCCCGGGAGGTCCCGGTGGCGTCCCCGGCGGTCCTGGAGGCCCCGGCGGACCCGGTGGCGGTCCTGGAGGACCCGGTATTCCTCCGCGCGGTCCCGGCGGTCCTGGTCCCGGCGGCCCGGGTGGTCCCGGTGGCCCTGGTCCCGGTCCGGGCGGACGTGGTCCCGGCGGCCCCGGTCCGGGAGGACCTGGCGGCCCCGGCGGTCCGGGCGGACCCGGTGGGCCCGGCGGTCCCGGTGGCCCCGGCGGCCCTGGCGGTCCGGGAGGACCTGGTGGCCCCGGACCCGAAGGTGCCGACGGCCCGCCCGCTCCTCCGCCCGGCCCCGCGCCGGTCCGGATGGCTCCTCCTTCCCGGCGGCGCACCAGCGGCGTGACCCTCGGGCCGCTGCCCGTGGCGAACCTCGTCGTGCTCGAGGTCGGCCTCGCGGTCGGGCTCGTGCTGCTGGCCATCGACATGTCGCTGAAGTGGGTCGGGGTCGGCGTCGTCGGCTTCGCGCTCATCGTCGCGTTGCTGCGCTGGCGCGGCCGCTGGTTCACCCAGTGGGTCGGCCTGACGATGCGTTACTCCTTCCGTTCCCACGACCGCGTCGCGAACCCGCTGCCGCCGAGCACCGTCGAGGAGCTCGCCGCCGAGGAGACCACGGTCACCGGCCCGGACGACGCCCGCGTGAACCTGCTCCGCATCGCGGTGCCGGACCTCGTGGTGGCGCACGGCGTCGACCACGAGCGCCAGCAGGTCGGGATCGCGTGGAACGACGGCACCTGGACGGCGGTGCTGCTCGTCGAGCCGACCCCGGCGTTGATCACCCAGGCGGGTGGCGCGCCGAGCCTGCCGCTGTCGGCGCTCGCGCCGTGCCTCGAAGACCGCGGTGTGGTCCTCGACTCCATCCAGATGATCTGGCACTGCTACCCGGGCAGCGCGGCGCTGCCGTCGGACTCGCCCGCCCTGTCCTCCTACATGGAGGTGCTGGGCCCGCTGCCCGCGGCGGCGCGACGCACGACGTGGGTGGCGATCCGGCTGGACCCGAAGCGCTGCCCGGCGGCGATCCGGGAACGCGGCGGCGGCGTCGTCGGCGCCCACCGCGCCCTCATCGGCGCGCTCTCGCGGGTGCGCAACGCGCTGGAGTCCCAGGGCGTGCCGACCCGCCCGCTGGACCCGGACGAGCTGCTGCGCGCGAGCATTTCGGCCGCCGAGCTCACCGCCGTCGCCGGTTCGCCGACGAAGGTGACGTTGCAGGAGCGGTGGTCCGGCGTGACCGCGGCCGGCATCGGGCACGCGAGCTACGCGATCACCGGCTGGCCGAAGGGCAAGATCACCGGCAGCCTGGACGCGCTGACGAGCGTCCGCGCGCTGTCGGCGACGCTGGCGATGTCGATCTCCCCGGCGTCCGACGAAGGCAAGATCGGACTGCGCGGCGTGGTCCGGCTGAGCGCGCGCAACCCGCGTGAGCTCGACGCCGCCGAGCAGCGGCTCAACGGGCTGTCCGAGCGGCTCGGCGTGGACCTGACGCCGCTGCGCGGGCTGCAGGTTTCCGCGTTCGCCGCGACGCTGCCGATCGGAGGCACGGCATGAGTTCCCGGATGCGTGACGCGGGCCAGAACCTGGGGGTGGCCCCGGAGTTCACCGTGGACCCGGCGATGCTCGACGCGATCAGCCCGTCGGGTGACCGCGGCGGCATCGTGCTCGGCTCGGGCCTCAAGGGCGAGCCGCTGACGATCTCGGCGCTGCGCTCGACGCCGACGCGCATCGTGCTGGTGGGTGGGTTGTACCTGGCCCGCCAGGTGGCGATGCGGGCGATGGCGGTCGGCGCGTGGGTCGTCGTCGCGACGGGTCGCCCGACGGAGTGGCAGGTGCTGTCCCGCGCGGCGGGCAGCCGCGACGGCCGCCCGTCCCCGCTGGTGCAGATCCGCCGCCTCTCACCGGTCGAGCTGCCGCGGCCGTCGGAGGACGCGCCGCTGCTGGTGGTCACCGACGGCGGCCCGACACCGCAGGACCTGTTCCCGCCCCGCTCGCCGTGGCAGACGACGGTGTACGTCCTGCCGTACCTGCACCCGCAGGCGGGCGCGACGGCCAACGCGGCGGACCTGGTCCTGATGCAGCGCCTCCCGGCCGGCCAGGCCGAGCTGGCGGCCCGCATCTGGCGCCTGCCGCCCCAGATGATGCGCCAGCTGACGACGTTGAAGGACGACCAGGTGGTGGCGCTGGGCCGCAACCTGTGGCGCCCCCTGCGCCTGGTCACGACCGGCAAGGAGCAGCAGCTCCTGGGCCCCGTCCGCCGCGGCGACTGAGGTCCTCTTCGGACAAGCGAAAGCGGGGGGTTCCCCTCGGGGAGCCACCCGCTTTCGGTTACGGCGCGGTGCGGACGTTGCGGGTCTGTTCCGCGCGGGCCGCGAGTTCCTCGTCCGGCGGGTAGTCCACGCCGAGCAGGGTGAGGCCGTGGGCCGGGGCGACCGCGCTGTCGCGGATGCCGCTCTCCAGCACCTTCGACGGCCACTCGTCCGTGCGGCGGCCGTCGCCCACCAGCAGCAGGACTCCCACCAGGCTGCGGACCATCGAGTGGCAGAACGCGTCCGCCGAGACCCGGACCTCCAGCAGGTGCTCGTCCACGCGCTCCCACTCGAGGCGCTGCAGTTCGCGGATCGTCGTGCCCGTCTCGCGCTGCTTGCAGTACGCCGCGAAGTCGTGCAGGCCCAGCAGGTCCGCCGCGGCGGCGTTCATCGCGTCCGTCGACAGTGGACGGTTCCACGCCAGCGTGTCGTGGCGGCGCAACGGGTCCACGCCCCACGGCGCGTCCGAGACGCGGTAGCGGTAGTGACGGCGGATCGCCGAGAACCGCGCGTCGAAACCATCCGGGGCCACCCGGGCGCCGAGCACGCGCACGTCCCCCGGCAGGAGGCGGTTCCAGCGGCCCACCATGCGCGTCAGGTCCGGGATGCCCTCGGGCGACACCGGGATCCGGCCCGAAGGTTCCGCGAGCGGGACGACGTCGACGTGCACCACCTGGCCCGTCGCGTGCACCCCGGCGTCCGTGCGGCCCGCCACCACCACGGACTTCGGCACCGACGCACCCGGCGGCTGCTTCCGCAGCGCCTCCTCCAGCAGCCCCTGGACCGTCCGGCGGCCCGGCTGGCGGGCCCAGCCCGAGAAGTCCGTGCCGTCGTAGGAGACGTCCAGGCGCAGACGAACGAGCCCGCCCTCCCCAGCGGGAGTGGCGGGCTCGTCCGGTGTCGAAGCGGCCGTCAGGACGTCAGTCCTTCTTGGCGTCGGCGTCGGTCTCCTCCGAGGCGGGGGCCTCGGTGGTCTCCTCGGCCTTGGCCTCCTCGGCAGCGGGAGCCTCCTCGGCGGCGGGCGCCTCGGTGGTCTCCTCGGCAGCCGGGGCGGCGGCGGGCTTCTCGTCCTTGGCGAACTTCGTCTTGCGAGCGCGCTCGGCTTCCGAAGTCACCGTCTTCTCGGCCACCAGCTCGATGACGGCCATGGCGGCGTTGTCGCCCTTGCGCGCCATCGTCTTGGTGATCCGGGTGTAGCCGCCCGGACGCTCCGCGAAGTGCGGACCGATCTCGGCGAACAGCTTGTGCACGACGTCCTTGTCACGGACGACCTTCTGCACCTGACGACGGTTGTGCAGGTCGCCCCGCTTCGCCTTCGTGATCAGCTTCTCGGCCAGCGGGCGGACCCGGCGGGCCTTCGCCTCGGTGGTCGTGATCTTGCCGTGCTCGAACAGCTGCGTGGCCAAGTTGGCCAGGATCAGCCGCTCGTGCGCGGACGACCCGCCGAGCCGGGCTCCCTTGGTAGGGGTGGGCATTGGTTCTCCTAGTTCAGCTCACAGCGTCCAGGCACACGGCCTCAGAGCTGCTCGGTCTCTGCGTAGTCCTGGCCATCGTCGTGGCCGTCCGAAATGCCGTCGGCGATCCCACCGACACCCTCCGACCAGCCTTCGCCGTCGTAGCTGGCGGCCGCCGCGGTCGGGTCGAACCCGGGCGGGCTGTCCTTCAGCGCGAGGCCGAGGCCGACGAGCTTGAGCTTGACCTCGTCGATCGACTTGGCGCCGAAGTTGCGGATGTCGAGCAGGTCCGCCTCGCTGCGCGAGACCAGCTCGCCCACCGTGTGGATGCCCTCGCGCTTGAGGCAGTTGTACGACCGGACGGTGAGGTCCAGGTCCTCGATCGGCATCGCGTAGGCGGCGATGGTGTCCGCCTCCTGCGGCGACGGGCCGATCTCGATGCCCTCGGCGTCGACGTTCAGCTCGCGGGCGAGACCGAACAGCTCCACCAGCGTCTTGCCGGCCGACGCGACCGCGTCGCGCGGCGTGATCGACGGCTTGGTCTCGACGTCCAGGATCAGCTTGTCGAAGTCGGTGCGCTGCTCGACACGGGTCGCCTCGACCTTGTACGTCACCTTCAGGACCGGCGAGTAGATCGAGTCGACCGGGATCCGGCCGATCTCCGCGCCCGCCTGCTTGTTCTGCAGGGCGGGAACGTAACCGCGGCCGCGCTCGACGACGAGCTCGATCTCGAGCTTGCCCTTGCCGTTCAGCGACGCGATGTGCAGGTCCTGGTTGTGCACGGTGACGCCGGCCGGCGGCACGATGTCGGCAGCCGTGACCTCACCCGGGCCCTGCTTGCGCAGGTACATGGTGACCGGCTCGTCCTCTTCCGAGGACACCACGAGCTCCTTGAGGTTCAGGATGATGTCGGTGACGTCTTCCTTCACCCCGGGAACGGTGGTGAACTCGTGCAGCACGCCGTCGATGCGGATGCTCGTCACGGCCGCGCCCGGGATGGACGACAGCAGCGTGCGCCGCAGCGAGTTGCCGAGCGTGTAGCCGAAGCCGGGCTCCAGCGGTTCGATGGTGAACCGGGAGCGGGTCTCGTTGACCGTCTCTTCGCCGAGAGCCGGCCGCTGGGAAATCAGCATTCCTTGTTTTCCTTTCCAGACGACGCCCGCCATATGACGTCGAAGGGATGGCGCGGCGGCGGCGCACTGGGGGCGCCGCCGCCCGTGACTCGATTACTTCGAGTAGAGCTCGACGATCAGCTGTTCCTGGACCGGAACGTCGATCTGCGCGCGCTCCGGCAGCTGGTGGACCAGCACGCGGAGGTTGGACTGGACGACCTGCAGCCACGCCGGGATCGGGCGCTCGCCGAAGGACTCCTTCGCCGCGACGAACGGCAGCATGCCCATGGACTTCGGCCGCACGTCGATGATGTCCCACTTGGTGACCTGGAACGACGGGACGTTCACCTTCTGGCCGTTGACCAGGAAGTGGCCGTGGCTCACCAGCTGGCGCGCCTGGCGGCGCGTGCGGGCGATGCCGGCGCGGTAGATCACGTTGTCCAGGCGGGACTCGAGGATCTGCAGCAGGTTCTCACCGGTCTTGCCCGGACGCCGGACGGCTTCCTTGTAGTACCGGACGAACTGACGCTCGAGAACGCCGTAGGTGTAGCGAGCCTTCTGCTTCTCCTGCGACTGCAGGAGGTACTCGGACTCCTTGATGCGCCCGCGGCCGTGCTGGCCCGGCGGGTAGGGGCGACGCTCGAAAGCCTGGTCGCCGCCGATGAGGTCAACCTTGAGGCGACGCGAAATACGCGTCGCGGGGCCGGTGTAACGAGCCATTTCTTCTTACTCCTCCCCGTTCCTCAGACCCGGCGCCGCTTGGGCGGGCGGCAGCCGTTGTGAGGCTGCGGGGTCACGTCCTGGATGGTGCCGACCTCGAGGCCGGCCGCCTGCAGCGAGCGGATCGCCGTCTCGCGGCCCGAACCCGGGCCCTTCACGAAGACGTCGACCTTCTTCATGCCGTGCTCGGCGGCCTTGCGGGCGGCGTTCTCGGCGGCCATCTGCGCGGCGAACGGGGTGGACTTACGGGAGCCCTTGAAGCCCACGTGACCACTCGACGCCCACGCGATCACGGCACCGGTCGGGTCCGTGATCGAGACGATGGTGTTGTTGAAGGTGCTCTTGATGTGCGCGTGACCGTGCGCGACATTCTTCTTTTCCTTGCGGCGGACCTTCTTGGCCCCGGCCGCGGTACGAGACTTCGGTGGCATGTTCTGAGGGATCTCCTGTTAGCGCGCGTTCTCTTGGTGAGCGGCGACCGCTTCGGCCTGTCCGCGCCGGATGATCGAACCGGCGTCGGTGTACAGGTTGCGGAGCGCCATCGGGCGGGCGTAGAGCGCCTTGGGCGAGACACAAGCCGAGCCGCGGCGGTGAACGCCACCCATCTGCACGACCTTCTTGCCCTGGACGCTCACTTCTTGCCAGCCTTCTTCTTGCCGGCGACCGTCTTCTTCGGACCCTTGCGGGTGCGGGCGTTGGTCTTGGTCCGCTGTCCGCGGACGGGCAGACCACGACGCCAGCGCAGCCCCTGGTAGGTGCCGATCTCGATCTTGCGACGGATGTCGGCGTTCACCTCGCGGCGAAGGTCACCCTCGACCTTGAAGTTCTCTTCGATGTACGCACGCAGCTTCGCGAGGTCGTCATCGCTGAGGTCTTTGACGCGGGTGTCCGCGTTGATCTCGGCAGCCGCGATGAGCTGCTTCGAGCGGGTACGGCCGATGCCGTAGATGTACGTAAGCGCGATCTCCACCCGCTTCTCGCGGGGAAGGTCTACGCCAGCGAGTCGTGCCATTGGCGCTTCTGCTCCTTCATTGAGGTTTCTTCAGGTCTGCTCCCCGTCCGGTTCCGGGACCGACTCGCGTGTCGTGCCCTCGGCTTGCGCTTCGGGTGTCCCGGCCCCGGCCTGAAGTCCGGGGGTGTACCGGACCACTCGCGTGGCCCGGCAGGTACGGGGAGGTTGTGTAGCCGTCAATCACTCTGCCGAGTGCTTGGCGATCAGCCCTGCCGCTGCTTGTGCCGCAGGTTCTCGCAGATCACCATGATCCGGCCGTGGCGGCGGATCACCTTGCACTTGTCGCAGATCTTCTTGACGCTCGGCTGGACCTTCACGTCTTCTGCTCTCCTAGTAGCTGCTCTTCGTGATCACTTGTAGCGGTAGACGATGCGACCACGAGAGAGGTCGTAGGGCGAGAGCTCCACGACAACCCTGTCCTCCGGCAGGATGCGGATGTAGTGCTGCCGCATCTTGCCGCTGATGTGTGCCAGGACCTTGTGACCGTTCTCCAACTCGACGCGGAACATCGCGTTGGGGAGCGGCTCGACTACGCGGCCTTCGACCTCGATGGCCCCGTCTTTCTTCGCCATGTCCTCCGCATTTCCGTTGTCTTCAGCGTCTGTCGCCACACCATGATCAATCCGAGCACTAGTGCTGGGTCGGGTGTTGCGTGGCACACTGGTGCCCGGCTCCCAAGATCGTGAATTCACGAGCGCGCAGGATCCGGGCGCGATAAGTGCGCCGACTTGACAGTGTACGCAACCCGTGTCGCGACCCCCAAACCGGGGGTGACCATGCTAAAGGGACGTGCAGGTGGACGTGATGGCGATCACTACTTGTGGGTGAACGCGCAGGTCAGTGACATCCGGGGCTTCGCCCCGGGCCGGGGGCTCCGCCACCCGGACCCCCCGGAGGACTCAGGCGTCTTCGGCGGCAGTCAGCACCCAGGGACCGTCTTCGGTGATGGCGACGGTGTGCTCCCAGTGGGCCGCGCGGGAGCCGTCGGCCGTGACGACCGTCCAGCCGTCGTCCAGCTCGCGGGTCTCCCCGCCGCCGCCGGTCAGCATCGGCTCGATCGCCAGGGCCATGCCCGGCTTCAGCCGCGGGCCCTTGCCCGGCTTGCCGACGTTCGGCAGGAACGGGTCCATGTGCATCTGGCGGCCGATGCCGTGGCCGCCGTACTCGACGATCATCCCGTACTCGACGCCGTCGTCGCGGCCCGCGCGCTCGGCCGCCGACTGCACGGCGTAGGAGATGTCGGTGAGCCGGCCGCCGGCGCTGACCGCCTCGATGCCGGCCCACATCGCCGCCTCGGTCGCCGCGGACAGCGCCAGGTCGGTGTCGGAGACCGTGCCGATGGCCAGCGTGACGGCGGAGTCGCCGTGCCAGCCCTCGAGGATCGCGCCGCAGTCGACGGAGATGATGTCGCCGTCGGCCAGCACCTGCGTCTTCGCCGGGATGCCGTGGACGATCTGCTCGTTCACCGACGCGCAGATCGACGCCGGGAAGCCGTGGTAGCCCTTGAACGACGGCACCGCGCCGGCGTCCCGGATCGTCTGCTCGGCCAGCTCGTCGAGCTCGGCCGTGCTGACACCGGGCTTCGCCGCGGCGCGGACCGCCGCGAGCGTGCGGGCCACGACGAGACCCGCCGCCCGCATCGCCTCCAGCTCGCCGGGGGTCTTGACCTCGATCATGCGCCCGCGGCGGAGCACTTGCAGAACACGCAACCCTCCGAGATTCACGTGCGGTCGCGCAGCGCTTTCAGCACGCGGCCGGAGATCTCGTCCACGCTGCCGACGCCGTCGACCGTCACCAGGATGTCGGCGTAGTACTCGAGCAGCGGCGCGGTGTCCGAGACGTAGATCTGCTGGCGGCGGCGGATGACCTCTTCGGTGTCGTCCGCGCGGCCGCGCGACATGAGCCGCCCGACGACGACGTCCTCCGGCACCTGCAGCTGGATCACGGCGTCGAGCGCGACGTCCGCGTCACCCAGGATCTCGCCGAGGACCTCGGCCTGCTTGGTGTTGCGGGGGAAGCCGTCGAGCAGGAACCCGGCCTTCGCGTCCGGCTCGGCGAGCCGCTCGCGGACCATCTCGTTCGTCACCGAGTCGGGCACGAGCTCGCCCGAGTCCAGGTAGCGCTTGGCCTCCTGGCCGAGCGGGGTCTCCTGGCCGACGTGCGCGCGGAACAGGTCACCCGTGGAGATGTGCGGGATGCGCAGCTGCTCGGACAGCGCCACCGCCTGCGTACCTTTGCCCGCGCCGGGCGGACCCACGAGAACCAACCGCGTCACTTCAAGAACCCTTCGTAGTTGCGCTGCATCAGCTGGCTTTCGATCTGCTTCACGGTGTCGAGGCCGACACCGACCATGATCAGCACAGCCGTGCCACCGAACGGGAAGTTCTGGTTGTTCCCGCTACCGGTCACCGACAGGAAGAAGTTCGGGAGGATCGCGATGATGCCCAGGTACAGCGAGCCGGGCAGGGTGATCCGGCCGAGCACGAAGCTCAGGTACTCCGCGGTCGGGCGGCCCGGGCGGATGCCCGGGATGAACCCGCCGAACTTCTTCATCTCTTCCGCACGCTCGTCCACGTTGAACGTGATCGTGATGTAGAAGTACGTGAAGAAGATGATCAGGCCGAAGTACAGCAGGATGTGTACCCAGTTGCCCTGGTTGACGATGTAGTTCTTGATGAACACCTGCCAGCCGGAGTTGCTGTTCTGGTCGCCGACGAGGCGGCTGATCAGGTCCGGCAGGTACAGCAGGGACGACGCGAAGATGACCGGGATGACGCCGGCCTGGTTCACCTTGATCGGCAGGTAGGTCGACGTGCCGCCGTACATCCGGCGGCCGATCATGCGCTTGGCGTACTGCACCGGGATCCGGCGCTGCCCCTGCTCGACGAAGATGACGCTCGCGATGATCACGAGCCCGAAGATGCAGATCATCGTCAGCGCGATGCCGCCGCCGTTGGACAGGATGTTCCCGCCCTCGACCGGGATGCGCGCGGCGATGTTCAGGAAGATCAGGACGGACATGCCGTTGCCGACACCGCGCTCGGTGATCAGCTCGCCCAGCCACATCATGACGGCGGTGCCCGCGGTCATGGTGATGACGATCAGGGCCAGCGAGTAGACGCTGTTGTCCGGGATGATCGACTGGTCGCAGTCGGGGAAGAGCTGCTTGCGGTCCGCGAGCGCGACCACGCCGGTGGCCTGCAGGATCGCCAGCGCGATCGTCAGGTACCGGGTGTACTGGGTCAGCTTGCCCTGGCCGGACTGCCCTTCCTTCTTCAGCTCCTCGAACCGCGGGATGACCACGGTCAGCAGCTGGATGATGATGCTCGCCGTGATGTACGGCATGATGCCGGTCGAGAAGAGCGACAGCTGCAGCAGCGCACCGCCGCTGAACAGGTTCAGCAGCTGGTAGACGCCTTCCTGCTGCGCCTGGGAGCTGCATGCCTGGACGGCACCGTACGAGATCCCGGGCGCCGGAATGGTCGCACCGATCCGGTAGACCGCGACGATGGCTAGCGTGAACAGGATCTTCTTGCGTAGATCCGGCGTCGCGAGAGCCGAGCGGAAGGCGCTGAGCACGCGGGGGACCTCCTCGGCGTCGTCGGCTGTCCGTAACCGACGATCGGCTTGGCCGGCACGGGGGCCGGCGGGAACACAGCACTACTGGCAGGCAAGCCAGGAACGCTTCGGGGCACACTCGTCCCGAAGCGTGTCGCCGACTCTAACAGCTTCACGGGGCGTGTCCGCAGTCCGTGTGCGTTTTCCGTACCAAGGTTGCTCCGGCGGGTTGATCCACTTCGCCGTGTCGGCCGTAATCCTTGACACATCCGCCCGCCGTCGGGGCGGATCCGGATCACGCGTTCGACGTCGCGAGCACCCCGGCGAGGCCGACGAGGACGACCCCGGTCCCGCGGTCGACGTTGCGCCGCGCCCGCCGGGTGAGCTTGATCGTCTTCACGGCGGCACCGACGCCGACGTAGACGGAGCCGGCCAGGAACTCGGCCAGCAGGTACACCCCGCCGAGCAGCGCGATCTGCGCCGGGAAGGGCCCGTGACCTGCGTCGATGAACTGCGGGACGAAGGCGGTGAAGATGAGGATGGCCTTCGGGTTGGTGATCGCGACGCCGAACTCCTTGCGCGACACCCGCCAGGCGGACGCCGGTTCGGTGTCCGGCTCCGGGACGTCCGCTTCGCCCCGGAACGTCGACCACAGCAGGCGAAGGCCGAGGTAGAGCAGGTAGGCGGCACCGGCCCACTTGATGATCGTGAGCGCGGTCTCGGAGGCGGCGAGCAGCTGCCCCAGGCCGCCCGCGACGGCGGTGATCAACAGGGTGAACGCGGCCAGCCGGCCGGCCAGCCCGGCGAGGCCGCGGCGAACACCGTGCGTCATGCCGTGGTGGAGGCCGAGCAGGTTGTTCGCGCCGGGCGTAAGGGCGATGAGGACGGAAGCCCCGAAGAAGACCAGCAGCCACGACATGGCTCTACGGTAGCGGCGGCTCGTCGGGTGGCAGAACGGTTATCGCGACCCCGGACGGCGGCGTCGGGGTGTCGCTGTAGGCGAGCGCGGGATCGGCCCAGCCACGGTTCTTGACCAGCAGGGCGGCGACGACCGCCGCGGCGGCGGCCAGCACGGTGGCCCCGATCAGCAGCCACATCCCGGCGGCGGTGCTGACTTCGAACTCGGCGGCGTCGGCGATGGCGGACCACCCGAGCCCGCTCATCCCGACGGTGAAGACGACCCCGGCGGTGAAGAACGCCCCCGCGGCGAGCAGCCACCGCCCGAGGGGCCGATCCGGCCGCGAGAAGGCGAGAACGGCCGCGACGACGAGGAGTACGACGGCGGCGATCAGCGGGATGCCGACCGGCGGGCCGCCCTGGTCGATGGCTTCCTGGCCGGGGAAGTCGGTCCGGGTGCCCCAGGCGGTCTCGGTGACGGTCAGCGGTGCCTGGAAGAACCGCTGCCCGCGGCCCATGCGCTGCTCGACCCGGAAGAGCGGGAGGAAGACGCCGAGCGCGGCCATCAGCGCGGCCGCGGCGGCGAGGAGGGGTGGGACCAGGCGGAGGAGGCCGCTCGGGGCGGGTTCGCCTGGGGTGACGGGTGGTTCGGGGTTGGCGGCGACCGGCTGCGGCACCGCTACGACGCCTGGGATCTCGGCGACCGGGAACGGCAGCTGCTGGGGTGGCTCGGCGCCTTGCGGTGGCGGTGGGAAGGCCGATGGTGCGGCTTGGGTCGCTCCCGCGGCGAAAGTCGGCGGCGTCGGCTGGGCCGCCTCGGCGGGGAAGGCCAGCGGCTCGGGCCGAGGCGCCTCCACCGGGAAGTCCAGCGGCGCGGGCGGGGCTACCTCGGCTGGGTACGTCGGCCCGGGTAGGGCGGCCTCGACCGGGTAACTCAGCGGCTCTCCCCCGCCCGGTCGCGCGACCTCGGCGGGAAACTCCAGCGACGCAGGCCGGGGCGCTTCCACCGGGAAATCCGGCGGCGCTCCCCCGCCCGGCTCGACACCCGAGAGCCTCGGCGCCTCGACCGGAAAGCTCAGCGGCGATTCCGCGGCCGAAGGGTCAGGCGGGTCCTGCGAAGGTCTGTCCACCTGGCGATCCTCCGTCCGGATCCCGGCCACGGCAAGGAGTATCGGCCCGGGGAACGCCGAAGGCCCGCCTGGCGAACCAGACGGGCCTTCGATCGAACCAACTCAGTTGGTGGTGGCGGTGCCACCGGCCGCTTCGAGCTTCTCCTTGGCGGAGCCGGAGAACGCGTCGGCGGTGACGTCCAGCTTGACGCCGTTCACGTCGCCGTTGCCGAGGACCTTCACCAGCTTGCCCTTGCGGACCAGACCGCTCTTGACGAGCTCCTCGGCACCGATGGTGCCGCCGTCCGGGAAGACGCGGGCGATGTCGCCCACGTTCACCGGCTGGTACTCGGTGCGGAAGCGGTTCTTGAAGCCACGCAGCTTCGGCAGCCGCATGTGGATGGGCATCTGCCCACCCTCGAACCCGGCGGGCACGTTCTTCCGGGCCTTGGTGCCCTTCGTACCGCGACCGGCCGTCTTGCCCTTCGAACCCTCACCACGGCCCACGCGGATCTTGTCGCGCTTGGCGCCCGGAGCCGGACGCAGGTGGTGGATCTTGATGGCCGTCATGCCTGGACCTCCTCGACCTCCACCAGGTGGCGGACGGTGTGGATCAGGCCGCGCACCTGGGGGGTGTCTTCACGCACGACGCTCTGGCGGATCTTGCGCAGCCCGAGGGTGCGCAGCGACTCGCGGTGAGCGTGCTTCGTGCCGATCTTGCTCTTGACCTGGGTGACCTTGAGCTGAGCCATGTCAGACCCCCTGGCCCGCGCGCTGGCGCAGCATCCGGGCCGGCGCGACGTCCTCGAGCGGGAGACCGCGGCGGGCCGCGACCTCTTCGGGACGCTGCAGGCCCTTCAGGGCCGCCACGGTCGCGTGCACGATGTTGATCGCGTTGTCGGAGCCGAGCGACTTCGACAGCACGTCGTGGACACCCGCGCACTCCAGCACCGCGCGCACCGGGCCACCGGCGATGACGCCGGTACCGGCGGACGCCGGACGGAGCAGCACGACACCGGCGGCCTCCTCACCCTGGATCGGGTGCGGGATGGTGCCGCCGACGCGGGGAACGCGGAAGAAGTTCTTCTTCGCTTCCTCGACGCCCTTGGCGATGGCCGCGGGAACTTCCTTGGCCTTGCCGTAGCCGACGCCGACCTGACCGTCGCCGTCGCCGACGACCACCAGGGCGGTGAAGCTGAAGCGACGACCACCCTTGACGACCTTGGCGACGCGGTTGATCGTCACGACCTTCTCGAGGTGCGGGGTCTTGTCCTGGGCCGCCCCGCCACGGCCGCTGTCGCGCCGGTCGCGGCGGTCGCGACGGTCACCGCGGTCGTTGCCGCCCTGCCCGCCGGGTCCACCCTGGCCGCCGCCGAATTGCCGTGTACGTCCCGGCATCAGGCTTTCCTTCCGTTAACAAGCTTCTGCATCGTCAGAACTCCAACCCCGCCTCACGGGCGGCGTCGGCGAGCGCGGCGATGCGGCCGTGGTAGGCGTTGCCCCCACGGTCGAACACCACAGCCGAGATCCCGGCGTTCTTGGCGCGCTCGGCGACGAGGGCCCCGACCTTGGCGGCCTTGGCCTTCTTGTCGCCTTCGAACGCCCGGACGTCCGCCTCGAGGGTGGACGCCGACGCCAGCGTGTGGCCGGCGAGGTCGTCGATGACCTGCACGGCGATGTGCCGCGAGGACCGCTTGACGACCAGGCGCGGACGCTGGTCCGTGCCCGAGACCTTCTTGCGGAGGCGGAAGTGCCGACGGGCCTTCGCGACGCGGCGGCGGGTCGAGATGTCCTTGCCCACCGGCTTGCGCTTCGTAGTCGTGTCGCTCATGATCACTTACCCGTCTTTCCGACCTTGCGGCGGATCTTCTCGCCCTCGTACCGCAGGCCCTTGCCCTTGTACGGGTCCGGGCGCCGCAGCCGGCGGATGACCGCCGAGATCTGGCCGACCTTCTGCTTGTCGATGCCGGAGACCGAGAACCGGGTCGGGCTCTCCACCTTGAAGGTGATGCCTTCCGGGGCCTCGATCTTCACCGGGTGCGAGTAGCCGAGGGCGAACTCGAGGTCCGAGCCCTTGGCCTGCACGCGGTAACCGACACCGTGGATCTCGAGCTTCTTCTCGTAGCCCGCGGTCACACCCACGACCAGGTTGTTCACCAGGGTGCGGGTGAGGCCGTGCAGGGCCTTGCTGGTGCGCTCGTCGTCCGGGCGCTTGACCAGCAGCGTGCCGTCGTCGTCGCGCTCGACCGTGATCGGCTCGGCGACGGTGTGCTCCAGGGTCCCCTTGGGGCCCTTGACGCTGATGTGCTGACCGTTGATGGTCACCTCGACCCCGGAGGGGACGGCGACCGGCAGCTTTCCGATGCGTGACATGTCTGTGCCCCCTTCCTTACCAGACGTAGGCGAGGACTTCGCCGCCCACGCTGTTGCGCTTGGCCTGCCGGTCGGTCTGGAGGCCCGAGGACGTCGAGATGATCGCGATGCCCAGGCCGCCGAGCACGGACGGCAGTTCGGTCGATTTTGCGTAGACCCGCAGACCGGGCTTGGAGACGCGCCGGAGACCGGCGATGCTCCGCTCGCGGTTGGGGCCGTACTTGAGCTCGACGACGAGGTTCTTGTGCTTCTCGCCCGGCTCGTCGTGGTAGCCCGCGATGTAGCCCTCGCGCTTGAGGATCTCGGCGATGTTCGCCTTGAGCTTCGAGTGCGGGAGCTTGACCTCGTCGTGGTACGCCGAGTTCGCGTTACGCAGACGCGTCAAGAAGTCTGCGATGGGGTCGGTCATCGTCATGGTGACCTGTCAACCTTTCTCGCCCTGGTTCCCCGCCCGCCGGAGCGGGCGGGGCCTGTGGCGAAGTGGGAGTTAAAAAGAAGCTCTTACCAGCTGGACTTGCGGACGCCGGGCAGCTCGCCCGCGTGCGCCATCTCGCGAAGGCAGATCCGGCAGAGCCCGAACTTGCGGAACACGGCGTGCGGGCGGCCGCACCGCTGGCAGCGGGTGTAGGCGCGCACGGCGAACTTCGGCTTCTTCGCGGCCTTGTGGACCAGTGCTTTCTTGGCCATCGGCTCAGTTCTCCTTGAACGGGAAGCCGAGCTTGCGCAGCAGCGCCCGGCCCTCGTCGTCGTTCGTAGCGGTCGTGACGACGGTGACGTCCATGCCGCGCGGGCGGTCGATGGAGTCGGGGTCGATCTCGTGGAACATCGACTGCTCGTTGAGACCGAACGTGTAGTTGCCGTGACCGTCGAACTGCTTCGGCGAAAGCCCGCGGAAGTCGCGGATACGCGGCAGCGCGATGGTCAGCAGCCGGTCGAGGAACTCCCACATCCGGTCGCCGCGCAGCGTGACGCGCGCGCCGATCGGCTGGCCCTCGCGCAGCTTGAACTGCGCGATGGACTTGCGGGCCTTCCGGACCTCGGGCTTCTGACCCGTGATCAGGGCGAGGTCCTTGACCGCGCCCTCGATCAGCTTGCTGTCGCGGGCGGCGTCGCCGACGCCCATGTTCACGACGACCTTCGTCACGCCCGGGATCTGGTGGACGTTGGCGAAGGAGAACTCAGCCTGCAGCTGGCCCTTGATTTCCTCGCGGTACCGCACCTTGAGGCGCGGAGAGGTCTTCTCAGCGGTGGTCATCAGATGTCCTTACCGTTCCGGCGCGAGATCCGGACCTTCTTGCCGTCCTCGCCGATGCGGTAACCCACCCGGGACGGCTTGCCGTCCGAGTCGACGACCATCACGTTCGAGACGTGGATGGGCGCCTCCTGCGTGACGATGCCGCCGGACTGCGCGCCGCGCTGGGTCTGGCTGATCCGCGTGTGCTTCTTGATCCGGTTCACGCCCTCGACCAGCACGCGCTCGCGCTCGGGGTAGGCCTGGATGACCTTGCCCTTGGCGCCCTTGTCCTTGCCGGCGATGACGACGACCGTGTCGCCCTTCTTCACCTTCATCACAGCACCTCCGGCGCGAGCGAAATGATCTTCATGAACTTTCGGTCGCGCAGCTCGCGGCCCACGGGGCCGAAGATGCGGGTGCCGCGGGGCTCGTTGTCGTTCTTGATGAGCACGGCGGCGTTCTCGTCGAACCGGATGTAGGAACCGTCCGGACGACGACGCTCCTTCACCGTGCGGACGATGACGGCCTTGACGACGTCGCCCTTCTTCACCCCGGCGGCCGGGATGGCGTCCTTCACGGTGGCGACGATGATGTCGCCGATGCCGGCGTAGCGCCGCCCGGAGCCACCGAGAACCCGGATGCAGAGGATTTCCTTCGCACCCGTGTTGTCGGCTACCCGAAGCCGCGACTCCTGCTGGATCACGTCAACTCCTGTATGTCGCGCCGGTTCTCGCCCGACGAGCGAGCCTTGCGGAACTAAGAACTCTTAAAGAGCCCTGCTTACTTGGCCTTCTCCACGATCTGCACCAGGCGCCACCGCTTCGTCGCCGACAGCGGGCGGGTCTCCATCAGGGTGACCCGGTCGCCCACGCCAGCCTCGTTGTTCTCGTCGTGCACCTTCACCTTGGAGGTGGTGCGGACGACCTTCGAGTAGCGGGGGTGCTTCTTGCGGTCCTCGAGCTCGACCACGATCGTCTTGTTCATCTTGTCCGAGACGACGTAGCCCTCGCGGACCTTGCGGTCGTTCCGGGCCGGCGTCTCGGTGGTGGGCTCGCTCATGCGGCACCTTCACTCTCGGCGTCGGGGGCAACGGACAGGCCGAGTTCGCGCTCGCGCATGACCGTGTAGATCCGCGCGATGTCCGTGCGGACGGTGCGCAGACGGCGGTTGTTGTCGAGCTGCCCGGTCGCCATCTGGAAGCGGAGGTTGAAGAGCTCCTCCTTGTACTCCTTGAGACGCAGGACGAGCTCTTCCGCGGTGAGCTCACGCAGCTCCGATGCCTGGGCGGCACCTGCCTTCGCCATCAGAACTCACCACCTTCACGGGTCACGATGCGGCACTTCATGGGCAGCTTGTGGATCGCGCGGCGCAGCGCCTCGCGAGCCGTCTCCTCGTTCGGGAACGAGATCTCGAACATCACGCGGCCCGGCTTCACGTTGGCGATCCACCACTCGGGCGAACCCTTACCGGAACCCATCCGGGTCTCGGCCGGCTTCTTGGTCAGCGGGCGGTCCGGGTAGATGGTCGTCCACACCTTGCCGCCACGCTTGATGTGACGGGTCATGGCGATACGAGCGGACTCGATCTGCCGGTTCGTCACGTAGCTGTGCTCAAGCGCCTGGATGCCGTACTCGCCGAAGTTGACCTTCGTGCCACCCTTGGCGGCGCCGTGGCGCTTCGGGGAGTGCTGCTTCCGGTGCTTGACCCTGCGCGGGATGAGCACGTCTCAGCCCTCCGTCTTTTCTGCGGTCTCGGTGGCCGGAGCCGCCGGGGCCTCGGTCGTGGCGGCAGCGGCGGCGCGACCGGCTTCGGTCGAGGTGGCCGTCGTGCCCGACGCGCCGGAACGACGCGGGCGGGACGGGCGGTCGCTGCGCTCGCGACGCGGCGCGCGCTCGGCGGCGTCGCGGGCCTCGCGGGCCTTCAGGCCACCGACGAGCTCACCCTTGTAGATCCACACTTTCACGCCGATGCGCCCGAACGTCGTCTTGGCCTCGAAGAAGCCGTAGTCGATGTCGGCGCGCAGCGTGTGCAGCGGGACGCGGCCATCGCGGTAGTGCTCGGAGCGGGACATCTCGGCACCGCCGAGACGACCGCCGCACTGCACGCGGATGCCCTTGACCTGCGGCGAGCGCATGGAGGTCTGGATCGCCTTCCGCATCGCGCGGCGGAACGCCACGCGGTTGGAGAGCTGCTCCGCGACCGCCTGGGCGACCAGCTGGGCGTCGGCCTCGGGGTTCTTGACCTCGAGGATGTTCAGCTGGACCTGCTTCTTGGTCAGCTTCTCCAGCGCGCCGCGGATCCGGTCGGCCTCCGCGCCGCGGCGGCCGATGACGATGCCCGGCCGGGCGGTGTGGATGTCGACGCGGACGCGGTCACGGGTGCGCTCGATCTCGACCTTGGAGATACCGGCGCGCTCCATGCCGGTGGAGAGCAGCTTCCGGATCTTGACGTCCTCGGCCACGTACTCCGCGTACTGCTTGTCGGCGTACCAGCGCGACTTCCAGTCCGTGGTGATACCCAGGCGGAAACCGTGCGGGTTGATCTTCTGGCCCACTACCGGCCACCTGCCTTCTTCTTGCTCTGAGCCTTCTGCGCGACGGCCGGACGCGACTCCACCTCGACGGTGATGTGGCTGGTCCGCTTGCGGATCCGGTACGCGCGGCCCTGGGCCCGCGGGCGGATGCGCTTGAGGGTGGGGCCCTCGTCGGCGTACGCGTTCTTGACCCAGAGCGTCTCCGGGTCCAGCTGAAGGTTGTTCTCGGCGTTGGCCACGGCGCTGGCGAGCACCTTCGCGACCGGCTCGCTGGCCGCCTGCGGGGCGAACCGGAGCACGGCCAAGGCGTCGGCGGCGCTACGTCCCTTGATGAGCTCGATCACCCGGCGCACCTTGGTCGGCGAGTCCCGGACGAAGCGAGCCCGCGCGTACGCCGTAGGCAGGGCCTCGGTCGTCGCGTCGTTCTGGGCGTTCATCGCTACTTCCCTTGTCTGTTCTCGTGCCCGCTCAGCGGCGGCGCGACTTGCGGTCGTCCTTGATGTGGCCCTTGAAGGTCCGCGTCGGGGCGAACTCGCCCAGCTTGTGACCCACCATGGCCTCGGTGACGAACACCGGGACGTGCTTGCGGCCGTCGTGCACGGCGATCGTGTGACCCAGGAAGTCCGGGATGATCGTCGAGCGGCGCGACCAGGTCTTGATGACCGTCTTCTTGCCCGATTCGTTCAGCGCGTCCACCTTCTTGAGCAGGTGGTCGTCCACGAACGGGCCCTTCTTAAGGCTGCGTGGCATGTGCTTCTACCTCCCTGCTCAGCGCTTCTTGCCGGTACGCCGGCGGCGGACGATGAGGGCGTCGGACGGCTTGCGCCGGCGCGTACGACCCTCGGGCTTACCGTTCGGGTTGACCGGGTGGCGACCACCGGAGGTCTTGCCCTCACCACCACCGTGCGGGTGGTCGACCGGGTTCATGACGACACCGCGGACCGTGGGGCGCTTGCCGCGCCAGCGGTTGCGGCCGGCCTTGCCCCAGTTGATGTTGGCGTGCTCGGAGTTGCCGACCTCGCCGACCGTGGCGCGGTTGCGCACGTCCACGTTGCGGATCTCACCCGAGGGGAGACGCAGCTGGGCGTACGGCCCGTCCTTGGCGACGAGCTGCACCTTCGCGCCCGCGGACCGCGCCATCTTCGCGCCGCCGCCGGGGCGGAGCTCGATCGCGTGGATCACGGTGCCGACCGGGATGTTGCGCAGCGGCAGGTTGTTGCCCGGCTTGATGTCGGCCCGGGGGCCGTTCTCGACGGTGTCGCCCTGCTTCAGCTTCTCCGGCGCGATGATGTAGCGCTTCTCGCCGTCGGCGTAGTGCAGCAGCGCGATGCGAGCGGACCGGTTGGGGTCGTACTCGATGTGCGCGACCTTGGCGGGGATGCCGTCCTTGTCATTGCGACGGAAGTCGATGACGCGGTAAGCGCGCTTGTGGCCGCCACCCTTGTGCCGGGTGGTGATCTTGCCGGACGAGTTGCGACCGCCCGAACCGCTCAGCGGACGCAGCAGCGACTTCTCCGGGGTGGAGCGGGTGATCTCGGCGAAGTCCGAGACGCTCGAACCGCGACGACCCGGGGTCGTCGGCTTGTACTTGCGGATGCCCATTGTCAGCTCAGTCCTTTACGCGGTGGGTCCGCCGAAGATCTCGATCGCCTTGCTTTCGGGCGAAAGAGTCACGATGGCGCGCTTGGTGTCCTTGCGCTTGCCGAAGCCGGCGCGAGTCCGCTTCCGCTTGCCCTGGCGGTTGGCCGTGTTGACGCTGACCACCTTGACGCCGAACACCTTCTCGACCGCGATCTTGATCTGGGTCTTGTTGGCGTCCGGGCGGACGATGAACGTGTACTTGTGGTCCTCGAGCAGCCCGTAGGACTTCTCGGAGATGACCGGCGCGAGCAGGATGTCGCGGGGGTCCGGAATGGCGACCGAACTCACTTCTCGTCACTCCCTTCCGTGACCTCGCCCGACCGCGCGGAAGCCTTGACGGCCTTGCCGCGGACGGGGCCGGCGACGAACGCGTCGTACGCGGCCTTGGTGAACACGACGTCGTCGTTGACCAGCACGTCGTAGGTGTTGAGCTGGTCGGCCCAGAGCAGGTGCACCTCGGGCAGGTTCCGCAGGGAGACCCAGCTCAGCTCGTCGTCCCGGTGCAGCACCACGAGCACGCGCTTCGCGGCCGTGACGGCGGCGAGGGCGGTCTTGGCGGCCTTGGTGGACGGCTTCTCGCCGGTCACCAGCTCGGTGACGACGTGCAGCTGGCCGGCGCGGGCCCGGTCGGAGAGGGCGCCACGCAGGGCGGCGGCCTTCATCTTCTTCGGGGTGCGCTGCGAGTAGTCACGCGGCGTGGGGCCGTGGACGACGCCACCGCCGGCGAACTGCGGCGCGCGGGTCGAACCCTGGCGGGCACGACCGGTGCCCTTCTGCCGGTACGGCTTCTTGCCGCCACCGGAGACCTCACCGCGGGTCTTCGTGTCGTGCGTGCCCTGGCGCGCGGCGGCCTGCTGGGCCACCACCACCTGGTGCATCAGCGCGACATTGGCCTGCACGTCGAAGATCTCCTCGGGGAGATCGACCGTGCCGTCGGCTTTACCGGCCGGGGTCTTCAGCTCGACGCTTGTCATTCGGAGTTACCACCCTTCGCGGCGCTGCGAACGAACAGCACGCCGCCCTTGGGACCGGGCACAGCGCCCTTGATCAGCAGCAGGCCGTCGTCGGCACGCACGGCGTGCACGGTCAGGTTCTGCGTGGTGACCCGGTCGTTGCCCATCCGGCCCGCCATGCGCAGGCCCTTGAAGACGCGGCCGGGGGTGGCGCAGCCACCGATCGAGCCCGGCTTGCGGTGCACGGCCTGGGCACCGTGGCTCGCGCCCTGGCCCTTGAAGCCGTGGCGCTTCATGACACCCGCGTAGCCCTTGCCCTTGCTGGTCCCGGTCACGTCGACCTCGACACCGGCGGCGAACACCTCGGCGGTGATCTCCTGGCCGACCTCGTAGGTCTCGGCGTCGGTGGTGCGCAGCTCGGCGAGGAACCGGCGCGGCGTCACGCCCGCCTTGTCGAAGTGGCCCGTGCGCGGCTTGTTCACCTTGCGCGGGTCGACCGCGCCGAACGCCAGCTGCACGGCCTTGTAGCCGTCCTTCTCCTGGGTCCGAACCTGGGTGACCACGTTCGGACCGGCCTTCACGACGGTGACCGGGACAACCCGGTTCTGCTCGTCGAAGACCTGGGTCATGCCGAGCTTGGTGCCCAGGATGCCCTTCACTTGCCTGTCAGACATGAGTCTCTTATCTCCGCCGCTCGCCCAACGCTTACTGGATGTTGACGTCGACGCTCGCCGGCAGGTCGATGCGCATGAGCGCGTCGACCGTCTTCGGCGTCGGGTCGAGGATGTCGATCAGACGCTTGTGCGTGCGCATCTCGAAGTGCTCGCGCGAGTCCTTGTACTTGTGCGGCGAGCGGATGACGCAGTAAACGTTCTTCTCGGTGGGCAGCGGCACCGGCCCGACGACCCGGGCGCCGGTGCGCGTGACCGTCTCCACGATCTTGCGCGCCGAGGTGTCGATCGCCTCGTGGTCGTAGGCCTTGAGCCGGATGCGGATCTTCTGTCCCGCCATGGTGGCTGCTCGTTCCTTGTCGTCTCGTGCCGCTATCTCACAAACCCCGCCGGGTGTTTCCACCCTGGGCCTGGGTTTCCGCAGTTCAACGGCCCTGTCCCCGGTCCACGCGGTCGGGCGTGTCGCGCCCGACGCACAGACGGATCCCGCGGGATCGTCGTCTTGCCTGGTCTTCCTCAACGTGAGGAGGCTATGAGCCGGCTGACCGTCTCACTGCCGTTGCCCGCTCGCCTGCAACCCGAAGGAAGAGCTCGGCGGACCGTGGCCACTCGCACCGAGGCGGCCGGACCCCTGACAGGGATCGGCCGCCCCAGGACGAGCAACCTGAATAGTGTCGCACACGTGATTTGACGCCCCTGACCCGGGGGTGTATTACCCCCGGGCGGGGCGTGAAATCACTTGTTGATCTTGGTGACCTGGCCCGCGCCGACGGTCCGGCCACCCTCGCGGATGGCGAAGCGCAGACCCTCGTCCATCGCGACCGGCTGGATCAGCTGGACCGAGATGTCGGTGTTGTCGCCCGGCATGACCATCTCGGTGCCCTCGGGGAGGGTCACGACGCCGGTCACGTCGGTGGTGCGGAAGTAGAACTGCGGGCGGTAGTTGTTGAAGAACGGGGTGTGACGGCCACCCTCGTCCTTCGACAGGATGTAGACCCGGCCCTCGAAGTCGGTGTGCGGGGTGGTGGTACCCGGCTTCACGACGACCTGGCCGCGCTCGACGTCCTCGCGCTTGATGCCGCGGAGCAGGAGGCCGACGTTGTCGCCCGCCTGGCCCGAGTCGAGCAGCTTGCGGAACATCTCGACACCGGTGACGGTGGTCTTGGTCGACTTCTCGCGGATACCCACGATCTCGACCTCTTCGTTCACGTTGACCTGGCCGCGCTCCACACGACCGGTCACGACGGTGCCGCGGCCGGTGATGGTGAAGACGTCCTCGATCGGCATGAGGAACGGCTTGTCGAGCTCACGCACCGGGTCCGGCACGTTGTCGTCGACGGCGGTCATCAGCTCGAGGACGGCCTCGGCCCACTTCTCGTCGCCCTCGAGGGCCTTCAGGCCCGAGACGCGCACGACGGGGGCGTCGTCGCCCGGGAACTCCTGCGAGGACAGCAGCTCGCGGACCTCCAGCTCGACGAGCTCGAGGATCTCCTCGTCGTCGACCATGTCGGCCTTGTTCAGCGCGACCACGATGTAGGGCACGCCGACCTGGCGGGCGAGCAGCACGTGCTCACGGGTCTGCGGCATCGGGCCGTCGGTCGCGGCGACCACCAGGATCGCGCCGTCCATCTGGGCGGCACCGGTGATCATGTTCTTGATGTAGTCCGCGTGACCGGGGGCGTCGACGTGCGCGTAGTGACGCTTCTCGGTCTGGTACTCGACGTGCGAGATGTTGATCGTGATGCCGCGCTGCTTCTCTTCGGGCGCGTTGTCGATCTGGTCGAACGCACGCGACTCGTTGAGGTCCGGGTACTTGTCGTGCAGAACCTTGGTGATCGCCGCGGTGAGCGTGGTCTTGCCGTGGTCGACGTGACCGATGGTCCCGATGTTGACGTGCGGCTTGCTCCGCTCGAACTTCGCCTTCGCCACTGGAATGTCCTCCTGGACTGGTTTCGCTTTGTGCTCACGGGGCGGCGTGGCTGCCGCCCCGTGAATGTTCCTTCGTCGGTGCTAGCGGACGTTCAGGAGAGTCCCTTAATGCCCGCGCGCGGTGGGGGGCTTTACTCCCCCGTCGCCTTCGCGATGATTTCCTTCGCGACGTTCGCGGGAACCTCGGCGTAGGAGTCGAACACCATGGAGTAGTTCGCCCGGCCCTGGGTGCGGGACCGGAGGTCGCCGACGTAGCCGAACATCTCCGACAGCGGGACCAGCGCCTTCACGACGCGGGTGCCCGACCGCTCCTCCATGGCCTGGATCTGACCACGGCGGGAGTTGAGGTCACCGATGACGTCACCCATGTAGTCCTCGGGCGTGGTCACCTCGACCGCCATCATCGGCTCCAGGATCACCGGGCCGGCCTTCTTCGCGGCTTCCTTCATCGCCATGGAACCGGCGATCTTGAACGCCATCTCCGAAGAGTCGACCTCGTGGTAAGCACCGTCCAACAGGGTGAACTTCAACCCGACGAGCGGGTAGCCGGCCAGGACGCCGTACTGCATCGCGTCCTGCGCGCCCGCGTCGACCGACGGGATGTACTCCCGCGGCACGCGGCCACCGGTCACCTTGTTGTCGAACTCGTAGAGCGCGCCGTCGGTGCGCTCGAGCGGCTCCAGCTTCACGATGACCTTCGCGAACTGGCCGGAACCACCGGTCTGCTTCTTGTGGACGTAGTCCAGCTTGTCGACCGTCTTCTTGATCGTCTCGCGGTAGGCGACCTGCGGCTTGCCGATGTTCGCCTCGACCTTGTAGTCGGACTTCATCCGGTTCACCAGCACCTCGAGGTGCAGCTCGCCCATACCCGCGATGATCGTCTGGCCGGTGTCCTCGTCCAGCTTGACCTGGAACGTCGGGTCCTCTTCGGCCAGCTTCTGGATCGCCAGGGACAGCTTCTCCTGGTCGGCCTTCGTCTTCGGCTCGATCGCGACCCGGATGACGGGCTCCGGGAAGGTCATCGACTCGAGGACGATCGGGTTCTGCGGGTCCGCCAGGGTGTCACCCGTGGTGGTGTCCTTCAGCCCGATGACCGCGTAGATGTGGCCGACCTGGGCGTCGTCGACCGGGTTCTCCTTGTTGGAGTGCATCTGGAAGATCTTCCCGATGCGCTCCTTGCGCTCCTTGGTCGCGTTGATGACCTGCGCCCCGGCGGCGACCTTGCCCGAGTACACCCGGATGTAGGTCAGCTTGCCGAAGAACGGGTGCGCGGCGATCTTGAACGCGAGCGCGGCGAACGGCTCGTCGACCGACGCCTTGCGGGTCACCGGGGTCTCGCCGTCGGGCAGCAGGCCCTCGACGGCCGGGACGTCCAGCGGCGACGGCAGGTAGTCGATCACCGCGTCGAGCATGGGCTGCACGCCCTTGTTCTTGAACGCGGAGCCGGCCAGGACCGGGAACGCCTCGCGGGTGATGACCAGCTTGCGGATGCCGGACTTGATCTCGGCCTCGGAGAGCTCTTCGCCCTCGAGGAACTTCTCCATCATGGAGTCGTCCGTCTCGGCGACGGCCTCGATCAGCTTCTCCCGGTACTCCGCGGCGCGGTCGGCCAGCTCGGCGGGGATGTCCTCGACCGAGTAGTCCTCACCCTTCTGGACCTCGCCGCGCCAGGTCAGCGCCTTCATGCGGACCAGGTCGATGACGCCTTCGAAGTCGTTCTCGGCGCCGATCGGCAGCTGGATCGCCAGCGGCTTGACACCGAGGCGCTCCTCGATGGTGCGCAGGGTGTAGTAGAAGTCCGCACCCAGCTTGTCCATCTTGTTGACGAAGCAGATGCGCGGGACGTCGTACTTGTCCGCCTGCCGCCAGACCTGCTCGGACTGCGGCTCGACGCCTTCCTTGCCGTCGAAGACGGCGACCGCGCCGTCGAGCACCCGCAGGTTGCGCTCCACCTCGACGGTGAAGTCGACGTGCCCGGGGGTGTCGATCAGGTTGATCTGGTAGTCGTTCCAGAAGGTGGTGGTCGCAGCCGAGGTGATGGTGATACCCCGCTTCTGCTCCTCCTCCATCCAGTCCATGGTGGCGGCGCCGTCGTGGACTTCACCGATCTTGTAGTTGACCCCGGTGTAGAACAGGATCCGCTCGGTGGTGGTGGTCTTGCCGGCGTCGATGTGCGCCATGATGCCGATGTTGCGGACCTTGTTGAGGTCGGTCAGCACTTCACGTGCCACGAGAATGTTCCCCTGTCTCAAGCGTGGGGCCCGGCATGGCTTGCATCTGATGCCGGGCGGAAATCACCAGCGGTAGTGCGCGAAGGCCCGGTTGGACTCGGCCATCTTGTGCGTGTCCTCGCGACGCTTCACGGAGGCCCCGAGGCCGTTCGACGCGTCCAGGAGCTCGTTCTGCAGGCGCTCGATCATCGTCTTCTCGCGGCGGGCCTGCGAGAAGGAGACCAGCCAGCGCAGCGCCAGGGTCGTCGAGCGACCCGGCTTGACCTCGATCGGCACCTGGTAGGTGGCACCACCGACGCGGCGGCTCTTCACCTCGATGGTGGGCTTCACGTTGTCGAGGGCGCGCTTCAGCGTGACGACCGGGTCGGTGCCCGTCTTCTCGCGAGCGCCTTCGAGCGCGCCGTACACGATGCGCTCGGCCAGGGACCGCTTCCCGTCCTTCAGCACCTTGTTCACCAGCTGGGTGACCAGCGGGGAGGCGTAGACGGGGTCGGAGATCAGCGGCCGCTTCGGGGCCGGACCCTTGCGGGGCATTAGCTCTTCTCCTTCTTCGCGCCGTACCGGCTGCGCGCCTGCTTGCGGTTCTTGACACCCTGCGTGTCGAGCGAACCGCGGATGATCTTGTAACGGACACCCGGAAGGTCCTTCACACGACCACCACGCACGAGCACCATCGAGTGCTCCTGCAGGTTGTGGCCCTCACCGGGGATGTAGGCGGTGACCTCGATGCCGCTGGTCAGCTTCACACGCGCGACCTTGCGCAGCGCCGAGTTCGGCTTCTTGGGGGTCGTGGTGTACACGCGAGTGCACACGCCACGCCGCTGCGGGCTCCCCTTGAGGGCCGCGGTCTTCTGCTTGGCAGCCTTGTCCTGGCGGCCCTTGCGGACCAGCTGCTGGATCGTGGGCAATGGACCAGCTTCCTGTCGTGATCTGCTTCTTCGTGTCTTCACCGGCCCCCGCGGTCGGGCGTGTCGGCCCGCGTCACGGTCTCGCGACCGGTAGCTTCCCGGAGGGATTTTCCGTCGGAACCCCGACCTGCCGAAGCCGGTGACCGGGTGCCTGAGCACCCCGCCCATGCGCACGGCACGCGGAGCGGCCCGACGCCTGCCGGGCACGGTCTCCAAAGATACCCGCCCGGGTCCGGACGGAGCGCGGCGGGGGGTCTGAAGGTCGGCGAACCTCCAGCCTACCTCTGAACACGCCGGGGCCGCGGGATGTTCCGGAGTCCGGTCGCGCCCGGGTCGCGGCCGCGGCTTCCGCGGACGTGACCTCTTTTTCAACACCCCCGGCCTGGGGGATGTTCCCCGGCCGAGCCGCGCACCCGGCGTGGGATGAAGGGCGACTCGCTCGCCTCGGACGAGACGAACGGGCCCTTCACCGCACCGGACGCGACGACGGGCGCGTCAGTCCTCGTCGGGCTTCGCGTGGTCCGGCTTGCCCGGGTTCGGGTCGCGCGACAGGTCGATGAGCGGGTGCACGCCCGCCCCTTCCGGCGCCGCGTGGCTGCCGGTCGACTTCGGTTCTTCGGCGGGCCGCTCGGCCCCTTCGCTGCTGCTCATCACGCACTCCTAGCGCTGTCCCCTGCTTCCCCTTGCGGCCGGAAACCTACCCATTACCCGACCGGGTGATGCACCGGGATCGGATCGGTCGTTCCGTGCGTCACACCGTCGCCGAGGGGCCACGATGGGTGGCGAAGGGCACGCGACCGGGAGGGACCAGGACCATGTCCGCCGAGTTCGACCAGCTGGTAGCCGAGTTCGAGCGGTTCCAGTCGAGCATCCGGAACGCCGACGACCGGTTCGCCGGCCTCGGGGCGATGCGGCAGGAGCTGACCGAGCTGCGGGCGAGCGCGTCCTCGCCGGACGGCGGCGTGACCGTCGTCACCGGGCCGGGCGGCGCGGTCCTCGACGTCAAATTCACCGACGCGGCGCTCGCCAAGGGCCCCCAGGCGCTGTCGGCCACCCTGATGGCCACCCTGCGCGAGGCCGTCGGCGAGGCGGCCCGGCGGCAGGCGGTGCTCGTCCAGGAGCACCTGGGCGACGAGCAGGGCCTGGTCGACCAGGTCCTCGAGACCCAGGCCGAGGCGTTCGGAACCACCGTCGAGGAACTGCGGTCGAAGCTGGCGGAAGAGCCGGGGCGGCCGCCCGCGCCGCCGGAGGACTTCTCCGAGGAGCGCGTGCTGCGCCAGGCCGACGCCGCCCCGCCCCCGCCCGCCCCGCCCGCGAACGGCGGGTCCGCGGGCGACCGCTTCCTGCGGAACCTGTTCGACGAGGAGGACTGATGCCCGAGGGTTACCAGGTCCGCGTGGACGCCCTGCGCGACTACGTCGGCGTGCTCGGCAAGTACCGGGACCAAGGCGCGAAGTTCACCGAGAAGGTCGGGCAGTCCGACGTCGGCGACAAGTCGTGGGGCGTGGTGGGCCTGTTCACCAAGCGGGGCTACGACGAAACCCTGCACGAGCTGCGGGACCTGCTGGGGTCGATGGCCGAGGGCCTGGCGTCGGCGCAGGAGAAGTTCACCGACGCGGCGCGCGTCTACCAGGGCACCGAGGACGACCACAAAGCCTTCTTCGGCCAGGTCGAGGTCCTGCTCGACGGCCCGAAGAAGCCGTAGGGGGAACGATGGCGGAGTTCCAGGACGTCGCGAGCGGCGTCAGCGTGAAGAGCGACGACCCGAACACGGTCCTCGGGGTGAACGTCGACAACGCGGTCAAGGCGACGCCGTTCGTCGGCGGCGCGGTGACCGTCGGCAAGGACGTCTCCTCGGTGTTCAAGGCGGCGACCGCGCCGCACCCCGACGGCGTCGACATCGCGCTCGGCCTCGGCACGATCGCGACCGACACGACCAGCTTCATCCAATCGAGTGCCAGCACGATCACCGACATCGCCACCGACCCGCTCGGCTGGCTCGTCGGGCAGGGATTGAACTTCCTGATCAGCGCGGTCCAGCCGATCCAGGACGCGATCCACTTCGTCAGCGGCGACGGGCCGGCGCTCGGCATCGCCGCCGACAACTTCTCCGCCATCGCCACCGGTCTCGACCAGCTGGCGAAGAACTTCGCCGAGGTCGCGGACACGTCACTGGCGGACTGGAAGGGTGACGCCGGCGACGCCGCGCGCCGGTCGCTCGGCGAGTTCGCCCACGGCATCGGCGGTGTCTCCGCGAAGTCGGGCGACCTCGCGCAGATGCTGCAGCTGAGCAGCATGCTGATGAGCTTCATCGAGGACCTCATCAAGGCGATCCTCACCGAGCTGGTCACCTGGCTGATCATGATCTGGATCCCGGCGCTGGCGGCCGCGGTGCCCACCTGCGGGGCGTCGGTCGCCACCGCGGGCACGGCGTCGGAGGTCAAGCTCGGCACGACCACCGCGAAGACGACGCAGAAGGTGTCGAAGGTCCGCGAGCTGCTCCAGAAGATCCTCGCCTGGCTGCAGAAGATGAAGGCCAAGCTGGCCGCGACCAAGCTGGGCAAGGTGTTCGCCGAAGGCAAGACCGCGGGCAAGCTGAAGGAGCTCGCCGAAGCGAACGCGGGCAAGAGCATGGTCGACAAGCTCAAGGGCGCCGAGGGGATGATCGGCAAGCGGGCCGGGAAGAACGCCCTGTCCGAGATCGCGAAGAAGGGCGGCGAGGCCGCGGCCAAGGGCGTCTTCGCGTTCAACCCGGCCAAGCCGGGCGACAACCCGGCGAAGACGCTGAACGACCACCTCGGCAAGCTCAACAGCCACGTCAAGAACGCCAAGAAGGCGAGCGACTCCGGCGAGAAGGGCCGCGAGCAGTCCGACGAAGAGACGCGCGAGGACCTGGACTTCTGATGCTCCTGGTCGTGGTGGTGGTCCTGATCGCGGCGATCTTCGCGGGTGCGGCCGCGATCTGGTGGCGCTCGCACACGAAGTACGTCGAAGGGCGCCGGGAGCACTGGTTCAAGGCGTTCGCGGCCGAGCGCGGCGGCGCGTTCCACAGCGGCGTCGCCGGTGACGCGAACCCGGCGCCGACGTTCGGCGTGCTCCACCCGTCCGGGCGGCCGCTGGTCGAAAGCGGCCACAAGGCGTGGGTCGAGTTCCGCCACCGCGACCGGCCGGTGATCGCCGTCGACGGCCAGGAGCCGTACCGGCACTTCGACGACCACACGTACTTCCGCGACGTCCACGTCACCCAGGTCCGCGTGCCGCCGTCGCCGCAGCTGCGGATCACCGCCGGGAAGGGCGTGGCGGTGCCGTCGGACCCGGGGCTCGAGGCCGAGCTGAGCCGCTGGCTGGCCGCGCACCCGCGGTTCGCTCAGCGTGACGTCGTCGTCGAGCACGGCTCGGCCCGCACGTGGGGCCAGGGCTGCGCGACGCGGCAGAACGTCGTGGCCGAGGCCGAGTACCTCGCCGACCTGGCCGACCACCTGCCGGCCGCGCTGTGGGACGTCAGCGACGCCGCGTCGTGAGGTGCGTCAGGCCCGCCGACAGCGCGAAGACCAGGCCCAGCCCCACGATGTAGGGGCCCGCCAGCAGAGCGAAGCCGGCGCCGATGTTGGCGTCGGGCTGGTCGGAGGTCGCCCGGAAGCCGATGGCGCCGATCGACAGCAGGACCGCGCCCAGGGTGACCAGGAGGACGGCCACCACCGCGAGGCGCTTCGTGAGGGTCGTCATGGTTCCCATGGTGCCCGGGGCCGGCGGAATTCGCTGGACAGCGACCCCAGGATGAGGACGTGGACTGGAAGATCACCCGGATCGACGTCGCGCACCCGGACGCCGTCGCGATCATGCGCGAGTACATGGACGAAGTCGCTTCACGCTACTTCGGTCGCCCGATCACCGAAGCGGAGCTCACGCACTACGTGGCCGAAGAACCGGGCACGGACCTGGTGCCGCCCACCGGGGCGTTCCTCGTCGGGTACGTCGACGGCGCGGTCGCGGGCTGCGCCGGGACCCGGGTGGTCGAGCCGGGGATCAGCGAGCTGACCAAGGTGTTCGTGCGGCCCGGGCACCGCGGCACGGGCGGCGCGCCCGCGCTGGTGGCGGCCGCCGAAGAAGCCGCACGGGAAGCTCGGTTCCCGGCTGATGCGGCTCGACACCCGCCACGACCTCGTCGAGGCCCGCGCGCTGTACGCGAAGGTCGGCTACGCCGAGGTCGAGCCGTTCAACGACGAACAGTTCGCCGAGCACTGGTTCGCCAAGCCCCTCGGCTGACGGCCCTGAACCGTCACGTCCGCCGCGGGGCCAGCAACGCCAGCGGGAGCAGCGCGAGCACCCCGCCGACGACCGCGACGAGGCCGTACCCGCCGCCGGCGAACAGCTGCCCGGAGCCGAGCCCGGCGAGCGCGGACGCCGACCACACCACCGCGTCGACGAAGCCCCGCACCCGGTTGCGCGTCTGCGGCTCGAGGTCGCGGCTCAGCTGCGCGCTGCCGCCGACGAACACGAGGTTCCAGCCGTACCCCAGCAGGAACAACGCCACCGGCAGGCCGGAGCTGTGCGCCGTCGGGGCCGCGATCGCCGTCGCCGTCGACAGTGCCAGCACGCCGAGGCCCGCGTTGACCGTCACGCGCGGGCCCCAGCGGTCGGCGATCCAGCCGGACAGCGGCGCCAGCGCGAACATGCCGATCATGTGCGCGCTCAGCACCCAGCCGACGACGTCGAGGCCGTGCCCGTGGCTCTCCAGCTGCAGCGGCGTCATGGTCATCACCGCGACCATCGTGAGCTGCGCGGCGACCATCGCGACCAGCGGCTTCACCACGGCGGCCGACCGCACCGGCGCGACGACCGGGGTGACCACCGGCTCCCGCGGCGGCGGGACGTCGCGCGGCAGCAGCGACGCGGCCAGCGCCGCACCGGCGGTGGCCAGCACCGCGACCGCCACCGGACCGGACAGCGAGGGCCAGCCCAGCGCCGTCACGACGTCGGCCGCCGGGGCCATCAGCGCCGGGCCGACCAGCGCGCCGACCGTCCCGGCCCAGACGACCGTCGAGAGCGCGCGGCCGCGGCGTTCCTCCGGGTACAGGTCCGCGGCGAGGTAGCGCGACAGCTGCGCCCCGCCGTTGCCGATGCCGACCAGCAGGATCCCGAGCAGCAGCGGCACCACCGACGTCGCCAGCGCGGCGGCGAACGCGATCAGCGCGCCGGCCGCCGCGACGCCGTAGCCCGAAACCAGCACGCGGCGACGGCCGTGCGCGGGCAGCAGCAGCCCCGCGCCGAGCGCCCCGGCCGCGGTGCCGAGCACGCTCGCGACGCTCGGCAAACCGCTCCAGCCCGGCCCGCTGCCCGCGGCGACGATCAGCGTCGCCGCCGTGCTCAGGCCGACCGTGGCCGTGTTGAGCAACGCGACGCCGGCGAACAGCGCCCCCATCGACCGGGTCCGCCCGGTGGTCGTCAAAGTCCCCATGACCAGGAACTTTAGGGATTTCCGGCCGCGCGCCGAAGGGACGATCAACGGGATTTCGGTCGCTCGGCCCGCGCTTCGGAAGGAAGATGGGGGCCATGACCTTTCGTTCGGAAAAGGCCCTGGACGACGTCGACTGGCGGTTGCTGGACCTGCTGCAGGCCGACGGGAGGCTGTCGTTCAAGGAGCTCGGCCGCCGGATCAACCTCTCGGCGCCCGCGGTGGCCGAGCGGGTGCGGCGGCTCGAGGAGACCGGGGTGATCACGGGGTACCGCGCCCAGGTCGACGCGCGGCGGGCGGGCCAGCCGCTGCAGGCGTTCGTCGAGATGCGGTGCGCGCTGAGCAGCTGCCTGCTGAAGACGTCGAAGTCCGAGGACTACCCGGAGGTCGTCGAGATCCACCGGCTCTCCGGCGACCACTGCACGATGCTGAAGATCCGCGCGGCGTCGCTGGAGCACTTCGAGGGCCTGCTGGAACGCCTGGGCAAGCACGGCGAGCTGCGGTCGTCGGTGGTGCTCTCGACGCAGTACGAGGGCAGGCCGGTGCAGCCGCCGTCGGACGACTTCCTCCGGGCGAGCACGCCGGAAGGCTGGTCGTGACCCGAAGTGCTGCCCGGGAGGCGGCTGTCCGCCCGGTTCGCACCTGATAGACGAGAAGGATGCCGATCTTCCGGACTTTCGCCGTCGCCCTCGCGGCCGCGGCCGCCCTCGTCGCCCCCGGAACCGCCCAAGCGGCCACGCCGACCGCGCCGCGCGAGTTCGTCGCGCTCTCCGACGTCGCCCCGACGATCCTGCAGGACATCCGGTACTTCACCCGCCACAACTTCGTCGGCGAGCGCGTCGACGGTTACCGCCAGCCGCTCTGCATCCTGACCCGGCCGGCCGCCGAAGGCCTGCGGAACGTCCAGGCGCGGCTGCTGCGGCAGGGCTACACGCTCAAGGTCTACGACTGCTACCGCCCGCAGCGGGCGGTCGACCACTTCGTGCGGTGGGCGAAGGACCTCGCCGACGAGAAGATGAAGGCCGAGTTCTACCCGAACGTCGCCAAGGACCGGCTCTTCGCCGACGGCTACATCGCCGAGAAGTCCGGGCACAGCCGCGGCAGCACGATGGACCTCACGATCGTCAAGCTCCCGCCGCGACCGCAGCGGCCCTACATCCCGAGCGAGCCGCTGAAGCCGTGCTTCGCCCCGCAGGGCGAGCGCTTCGGCGACAACATGGTCGACATGGGCACGGGCTTCGACTGCTTCGACCCGCTGGCGCACACGGACAACCCGGCGATCACCGGGGTCGCGCGCCAGAACCGCGACCTGCTGAAGAACACCATGGCCGCGGCGGGTTTCCGCAACCTGCCCGAAGAGTGGTGGCACTACACGCTGAACGGCGAGCCCTTCCCGGACACCTACTTCGACTTCCCGGTGTCCCGCCGCAGCCTCCGCTGAAACGCGAAAAGCGCCCCTCGGTCCACAGTGGACCGAGGGGCGCTGTCGTGTGTTCGTCAGGCCGCGCGCTTGCGACGGCGGGCGGTGAAGACCAGGCCGCCGCCGAGCGCCAGGGCCGTCAGCGCGAGCGCGCCGAGGCCGAGGGCCTCCACACCGGTGCTGGCCAGGCCGGAGCCGCTGCTCTGGCCGCCGCCCGTGCCACCGGCCGCGCCGGTGGTCGAGGTGGGCGCGCCGGGCGTGCAGTCGGCGGGGTTGGCCGGCACCGTCGGCAGCGGCGCGTCACCCTCCTCGGCCTCGATGAACAGCCGGGCGGGCTGGTCCGCCGGGCCGCGGACGTCGGGCGAAGTCGGGTTGTCGTACTTGATCCGCCAACCCGACGGCGGCAGGAGGTAGATGTCGTAGTTCGGGCCCGGCACCACGTCGTGGAACTCGAAGGTCCCGCTCGCGTCGGTCGTCTGCTCGCCGACGACCGGGCACTTCTGGTCGGACACGAGCACCGCCTTGACGCCCGCGAGCCCCTGCTCACCGTGCACCACCCGGCCGATGATCGTGGCCTTGGCACCCGGCACCCACGCCTGGTCACCGGCGTCCGCGTGGTTTTCGATGTCGACCTCGTCGTACCCGAAGTCGCACGAGACCACGACGTACCCGCGGTTGAACGCGGCCTCCGGCACCGCCTCGGTCACGTCGAAGGTGCGCGTCTCGCCCGGGGCGATCGTCACGCCGGTCGTCGCGAGGTCACCCCAGCCGGGGGTGCGGCCGGTCAGGTGGTGCGGGTCGCCGATGCGGTTGCACGCGGCCACGATGCCGACGAGCGGGGTCTTGCCCGAGTTCGACAGCGTCACGGTGACGTGCGCGAGGTCGCCGACCTTGTAGCTGTCCTGGGTGAACGCCATCGTCGCCTTGAGCGCGCCGTTCAGCGGCGGTGCCCCGCGGACGAGCAGGTCCTTCGAGTCCGGTCCGATCCGGATGGTCTGCCACGGGATCAGCCAGCCGTTGACGACCTCGCCGCCGAGGTAGTACTCGGCGGCCGGGAGGTCGGCGAAGGTGAACTTCCCGTCGGCGTCGCTCGTGGCCGTGTAGGTCTTGTCGCCGTGGACGTAGCGCAAGGTCAGCTTCGCCCCCGCAAGCTGTTCGCCGTCGTCGAGCGTGGCGTCGCCGTTCTTGTCGCCGTACACGACGCCCGTCGCGCGCCCGGCCACCTTGGCGACCGCCGCCTTGGCGGTGAACTCCCCGACGCCGAAGTTGGTCGCGTCGAACACGACGCCCCGCAGGACCGTGGAGTCCTGGTCGATGTCCCGGATCTTGCCGGTGCCGTGGAGCACGAACGTCTTGCCGGGCTCGAGGTCGACCCCGGGGTTGCCGCTCGTGAGCGGGCCCCAGCCCGGCTCGTACGGGACGTTCAGATCAGTCGGCTGGTCGAAGCGCTGCCAGACCGTAAGGCCCTTCGCGGTGGCCGAGCCGACGTTGGTCACCTTGAAGGTGAAGTGGACGTCCTCATCGGTCTGGTAGGTCTCCTTGTCGAAGACGGCCGAGATTTCGACCTGGGCCCGCTCCACGGGTTCGGCCTGCGGCTGGGCCGCGGGTTTGCTCTCCGGCGCGGAAGAAGTCGGCGTCGGCGCGGTCGAACTGCTGCTCGGCGCTTCCACCGTGGACGGTGCCGTCGACGTCGGCTCCTCCGCCCCCGCCGGCGCGGCGAACACGCTGGTCAACGCCGCCGCGGCCGCGAGGGTCGCGAATGTGCGCGCGACAGATCTCGCGCCTCTGGATTTGTTCACGAACAGTCACCCCTGATTACCCGTTGGAAACGCGCAAAGCCCCCGAACCGCGTGAACCGGGTCACTCTATCGGGTAATTGCAGGAGTTAATAGTCATCGAGGTGCCAAAACGGGAAAGGCCCCCGCCGGAAACCCGGCGAGGGCCTTTCCTGAGAACAGCTTCGTCAGCGGAAGTCGCGGCCGAAGTCGTAGTCGTCCAGCGGCACCGCGGCACCGGTGCCCGTCCCGAACACGTCCGGGGTGTAGTAGCCGTCGTCGTAGGACGGGATCGCGTACGCCGCGACCCGGGCCTCCTCGGTCGGCTGCACCTGGATGTTGCGGTACTTGTTGATGCCCGTACCGGCCGGGATCAGCTTACCGATGATCACGTTCTCCTTGAGGCCGACGAGCTTGTCCGAGCGGCCGTTGATCGCCGCGTCGGTCAGGACTCGCGTGGTCTCCTGGAACGACGCCGCCGACAGCCACGAGTCCGTGGTGAGCGACGCCTTCGTGATACCCATCAGCACCGGACGACCCGAAGCCGGCTCGCCGCCCTCGGCGACCGCGGCGCGGTTCGTCGCCTCGAACTTCGTCCGCTCGGGCAGCTCGCCCGGCAGGAAGTCCGTGGCCCCGGAGTCGATGATCGTCACCCGGCGCAGCATCTGCCGGACGATGACCTCGATGTGCTTGTCGTGGATCGACACACCCTGCGCCCGGTACACCTTCTGGACCTCGTCCACCAGGTGCATCTGCGCCTCGCGCGGCCCCATGACCCGCAGGACCTCGTGCGGGTCCGGCGTGCCCTCGAGCAGCTGCTGACCGACGTGGACGTGGTCACCGTCGCCCAGCGGGCCGTTCGGGGTGTTCGCGAGCCGCTGCCGCTTGGACAGCTTGTCGAAGACGATCTCCTCGCCCCCGTCGTCCGGGATGAGGGTGATCTTCCAGAACCGCTCGCTCTCCTCGATCCGCACGCGGCCGTCGACGTCGGCGATGGGCGCCTTGCCCTTCGGGACGCGGGCCTCGAACAGCTCCTGGACACGCGGCAGACCGGTCGTGATGTCGTCACCGGCCACACCACCCTGGTGGAACGTACGCATCGTCAGCTGCGTACCCGGCTCACCGATCGACTGGGCGGCGACGATACCCACCGCCTCGCCGACGTCGACGAGCTGACCGGTCGCCATCGAGCGGCCGTAGCAGGTCGCGCAGATACCGACGGCCGACTCGCAGGTCAGCACCGAGCGGACCTTGACCTTCGAGATGCCGCTGCCGAGCAGCTTCTCGATGGCCGGGTCGCCCAGGTCGTCGCCGGCGTTCAGCACGACGTTGCCCTTGGCGTCCACGGCGTCCGTCGCGAGGTTCCGCGCGTACACCGAGGTCTCGACGTGCTGGTCGCGCAGCACGCGGCCGTCGCCGAGGTCCTCGCCGATCGGCATCATGATGCCGCGGGTGGTGCCGCAGTCGATCTCGCGGACGATGACGTCCTGCGAGACGTCCACCAGACGCCGGGTCAGGTAACCCGAGTCGGCGGTCCGCAGCGCCGTGTCCGCCAGACCCTTCCGGGCACCGTGCGTCGCGATGAAGTACTCCGCCACCGACAGGCCCTCACGGAAGTTGGCCTTGATCGGACGCGGGATGTACTCACCCTTCGGGTTCGACACCAGGCCACGCATCCCGGCCAGCGACCGGACCTGCGTCATGTTGCCCGCCGCGCCGGACTTCACGATCATCGCGATCGGGTTGTCGTCCGGCAGCGCCGTCTCCATGATCTTGTGGACCTCTTCGGTGGCCTGCGTCCACACCTTGACGAGCTCGTTGTTCCGCTCGGCGTGCGACAGCTGACCACGCTGGTAGCGCTTCTCCACCTGGGAGGCCTTGCCCTCGTACTCGTCGAGGATGGCCTGCTTGCCCTTCGGCACCAGGACGTCGGAGATCGCCACGGTGACACCCGACCGGGTCGCCCAGTAGAAACCGGCGTCCTTGAGCTTGTCCAGCGTCTGCGCGACCTGCGTCATCGAGTACCGCTCCGCGAGGTCGTTGACGATCGCGGCCTGCCGCTTCTTCGGCATCGGCTCGTTGATGAACGGGTAGTCCGCCGGCAGCAGGTCGTTGAACAGCACGCGGCCCAGGGTGGTCTCGGCCAGCCACGGCTTGCCGGGCTCCCAGCCCTTCTCCGCCAGCGCCGGCTCGTCGGCCTTGGCGGGCTGACGGTCGGTGATGCGGATCTTGATCGGGGCGTGCAGGCTCAGCGCCTTGCGGTCGAAGGCCATGATCGCCTCGGCGGGCGACGAGTACGCGTTGCCCGCGCCCTCGGCGTCCTCGG
This sequence comes from Amycolatopsis nalaikhensis, assembly GCF_030264295.1. GTDB lineage: Bacteria > Actinomycetota > Actinomycetes > Mycobacteriales > Pseudonocardiaceae > Amycolatopsis > Amycolatopsis nalaikhensis. Next base: position 1,927,838 of record NZ_CP127173.1, read on the forward strand.
TGAGGCGGGTCAGGTGGAACAGACCCGTGACCATGTCCAGTCGCGGCATGGCGAGCGGACGGCCCGACGCCGGCGACAGGATGTTGTTCGCCGACAGCATCAGGATCCGGGCCTCGGCCTGCGCCTCGGCCGACAGCGGCAGGTGCACCGCCATCTGGTCACCGTCGAAGTCCGCGTTGAACGCCTCGCAGACCAGCGGGTGCAGCTGGATGGCCTTGCCCTCGACCAGCTGCGGCTCGAAGGCCTGGATGCCGAGGCGGTGCAGCGTCGGCGCGCGGTTCAGCATCACCGGGTGGCCGGTGATGACCTCTTCCAGCACGTCCCACACCTGCGGCCGCGAGCGCTCCACCATCCGCTTGGCGGACTTGATGTTCTGCGCGTGGTTCAGGTCGACCAGCCGCTTCATGACGAACGGCTTGAACAGCTCGAGCGCCATGTCCTTCGGCAGACCGCACTGGTGCAGCTTCAGCTGCGGACCCACGATGATGACCGAACGGCCCGAGTAGTCGACGCGCTTGCCGAGCAGGTTCTGGCGGAACCGGCCCTGCTTGCCCTTGAGGAGGTCGGACAGCGACTTCAGCGGCCGGTTGCCCGGGCCGGTGACCGGACGGCCGCGGCGGCCGTTGTCGAACAGCGCGTCGACGGCCTCCTGCAGCATCCGCTTCTCGTTGTTGACGATGATCTCGGGCGCGCCGAGGTCGATCAGCCGCTTGAGGCGGTTGTTCCGGTTGATGACCCGGCGGTACAGGTCGTTCAGGTCCGACGTCGCGAAGCGGCCACCGTCCAGCTGCACCATCGGGCGCAGGTCCGGCGGGATGACCGGGACGGCGTCCAGCACCATGCCGCGCGGGTCGTTGCCGGTGGCCTGGAAGGCCGCGACGACCTTGAGCCGCTTCAGCGCGCGGAGCTTCTTCTGCCCCTTGCCGTTGCGGATGGTGTCGCGCAGGCTCTCGGCCTCGGCGTTGACGTCGAACTCGGTGGCCAGCTTCTGGATGGCCTCCGCGCCCATGCCGCCGGTGAAGTACTCGCCGTAGCGGTCGACGAGCTCACGGTAGAGCAGCTCGTCGGCGATCAGCTGGCGGGTGTCGAGCTTGGTGAAGGTCGTCCAGACCTCCTCGAGACGGTCCAGCTCGCGACCGGCGCGGTCACGGATCTGGCGCATCTCGCGCTCGCCGCCCTCCTTGACCTTGCGGCGGACGTCGGACTTGGCGCCCTCCGCCTCCAGCTCGGCCAGGTCGGCTTCCAGCTTCTGCGCGCGGGCCTCGATGTCGGCATCCCGCTTGGTCTCGAGGTTCTTGCGCTCGACGCCGATCTCGTTCTCGAGGGTCGGCAGGTCGTTGTGGCGCAGCTCCGTGTTCACGCCGGTGATGACGTAAGCCGCGAAGTAGATGATCTTCTCGAGGTCCTTCGGCGCCAGGTCCAGCAGGTAGCCGAGGCGCGAGGGAACACCCTTGAAGTACCAGATGTGCGTGACCGGGGCGGCCAGCTCGATGTGGCCCATCCGCTCGCGGCGCACCTTGGCGCGGGTCACCTCGACGCCGCAGCGCTCACAGATGATGCCCTTGAAGCGGACGCGCTTGTACTTGCCGCAGTAGCACTCCCAGTCCCGGGTCGGGCCGAAGATCTTCTCGCAGAAGAGGCCGTCCTTCTCGGGCTTGAGCGTCCGGTAGTTGATGGTCTCCGGCTTCTTGACCTCGCCGTACGACCACTGACGGATGTCGTCGGCCGTGGCGAGACCAATGCGGAGCTCATCGAAGAAGTTGACGTCCAGCACGTCTAAGTCCCCTTGGGGTTGTATCGGCTAGAGAGGGGTCGGCGGTGGAGCGGGGACCCACGGGAGGCAGGTCCCCGCTCGACACCGGATCAGTGCACGACGTCGTCCACCGAGGGCGACTCGTTGCGGGACAGGTTGATGCCGAGGTTCGCCGCGGCGCGCTCGAGGTCCTCGTCGTCGGAGTCGCGCATCTCGATCGCCGCGCCGTCGCTGGAGAGCACCTCGACGTTGAGGCACAGCGACTGGAGCCTCCTCGAGGAGCACCTTGAACGACTCCGGGATGCCCGGCTCGGGGATGTTCTCCCCCTTGACGATCGCCTCGTACACCTTGACGCGGCCGACCACGTCGTCCGACTTGATCGTCAGCAGCTCCTGCAGCGTGTAGGCGGCGCCGTACGCCTGCATCGCCCAGCACTCCATCTCACCGAAGCGCTGGCCACCGAACTGCGCCTTACCACCCAGCGGCTGCTGCGTGATCATCGAGTACGGGCCGGTGGAGCGGGCGTGGATCTTGTCGTCGACCAGGTGGTGCAGCTTCAGGATGTACATGTAGCCGACCGAGACCGGGTACGGGTACGGCTCGCCGGAGCGGCCGTCGAACAGCGTGGCCTTGCCGTTCTCCTTGACCATGCGCTCGCCGTCGCGGTTCGGCTTGGTCGCCCCGAGCAGCCCGGTGAGCTCCTCTTCCTTCGCGCCGTCGAACACCGGGGTGGCGGTGTTCGTGCCGGGCGCGACGTCGTAGAGCTCCGGCGAAAGGTTCTTCGCCCAGTCCGGGTTGCCCTCGATCGTCCAGCCCTGCGACGCCAGCCAGCCCAGGTGCAGCTCGAGGATCTGGCCGATGTTCATCCGTCGCGGCACACCGTGGGTGTTCAGGATGATGTCGACCGGGGTGCCGTCCTCCATGAACGGCATGTCCTCGACCGGCAGGATCTTGCCGATGACACCCTTGTTCCCGTGCCGGCCGGCGAGCTTGTCGCCCGGCTGGATCTTGCGCTTCTGGGCCACGTAGACGCGGACCAGCTCGTTGACGCCCGGGGGCAGCTCGTCGTCGTCCTCGCGCGAGAACACGCGGATGCCGATGACCTTGCCGGTCTCGCCGTGCGGCACCTTCAGGGAGGTGTCGCGGACCTCGCGGGCCTTCTCGCCGAAGATCGCGCGGAGCAGGCGCTCCTCCGGGGTCAGCTCGGTCTCGCCCTTCGGCGTGACCTTGCCGACCAGGATGTCGCCGTCGCGGACCTCGGCACCGATGCGGATGATGCCGCGCTCGTCGAGGTCGGCCAGCACCTCCTCGGAGACGTTCGGGATGTCCCGGGTGATCTCCTCGGCGCCCAGCTTCGTGTCGCGGGCGTCGATCTCGTGCTCCTCGATGTGGATCGACGTCAGCACGTCGTCCTGCACCAGGCGCTCGGAGAGGATGATCGCGTCCTCGTAGTTGTGGCCCTCCCACGGCATGACCGCGACGAGCAGGTTCTTGCCGAGCGCCATCTCACCGTTCTCGGTGGACGGGCCGTCGGCGATGACCTGCCCCTGCTCGACCCGGTCGCCCTCGTTGACGATCGGGCGGTGGTTGAAGCAGGTGCCGTGGTTCGAGCGACGGAACTTGTACAGCCCGTAGCTCTTCCGCGTGCCGTCGTCGTGCATGATCGTGATCAGGTCCGCCGAGAGCTCCTCGACGACACCGGCCTGCTCGGCGACGAGCACGTCACCGGCGTCGACCGCGGCGCGCAGCTCCACACCCGTGCCCACGTACGGGGCCTGGTTGCGCAGCAGCGGCACGGCCTGGCGCTGCATGTTCGCGCCCATCAGCGCGCGGTTCGCGTCGTCGTGCTCGAGGAACGGGATCATCGCCGTCGCGACCGAGACCATCTGCCGCGGCGAGACGTCCATGTAGTCGATGTCGAGCGGGTCGATCAGCTCGACCTCGCCACCCTTGCGGCGGGCCATGACCCGGTCTTCCACGAAGGTGCCGTCGTCCGAGATCGGCGCGTTGGCCTGGGCCTTGACGTACCGGTCCTCTTCGTCCGCGGTCAGGTAGTCGACCTGGTCGGTGACCCGGCCCTCGACGACCTTGCGGTACGGCGTCTCGATGAAGCCGAACGGGTTGACCCGCGCGTACGAGCAGAGCGAGCCGATCAGGCCGATGTTCGGGCCTTCCGGCGTCTCGATCGGGCACATGCGGCCGTAGTGCGACGGGTGGACGTCCCGGACCTCCATGCCGGCGCGCTCACGCGACAGACCACCCGGGCCGAGAGCCGACAGACGCCGCTTGTGCGTCAGGCCCGACAGCGGGTTGTTCTGGTCCATGAACTGCGACAGCTGCGAGGTGCCGAAGAACTCCTTGATCGCCGCGCCGATCGGGCGGATGTTGATCAGGGTCTGCGGCGTGATCGCCTCGACGTCCTGCGTCGTCATGCGCTCGCGCACGACGCGCTCGGTGCGGGAGAGGCCGACCCGGATCTGGTTCTGGATCAGCTCGCCGACCGTGCGCAGGCGCCGGTTGCCGAAGTGGTCGATGTCGTCGGTCTCGACCGGGATCTCGGTGCCGTTCTGCGCCGTCATCTTGTCCTCGCCGGCGTGCAGCCGGACCAGGTACTCGATGGTGGTGACGATGTCCTCTTCGGTCAGCGTCCCGGTGTCGTACGGCGTCTCGAGGCCCAGCTTCTTGTTGACCTTGTACCGGCCGACCTTGGCCAGGTCGTAGCGCTTCGCCTTGAAGAACAGGTTCTCCAGCAGGGTCTGCGCGCTCTCCTTCGTGGGCGGCTCGCCCGGGCGCAGCTTGCGGTAGATGTCGAGCAGCGCCTCGTCGGTGCCCGCGGTGTGGTCCTTCTCGAGGGTGGCCAGCAGCGTCTCCGAGAAGGAGAAGCGCTCGCGGATCGCCTCGGTGGTCCAGCCGAGCGCCTTCAGCAGGACGGTGACCGGCTGGCGGCGCTTGCGGTCGATGCGGACGCCGACGGTGTCGCGCTTGTCGACGTCGAACTCGAGCCACGCGCCGCGGCTCGGGATCACGCGGACGCTGAAGACGTCCTTGTCGGTCGTCTTGTCGACGTCCTTCGAGTAGTAGACGCCCGGCGAGCGGACCAGCTGGGACACGACGACACGCTCGGTGCCGTTGATGATGAACGTGCCCTTGTCGGTCATCACCGGGAAGTCGCCCAGGAAGACCGTCTGGCTCTTGATCTCGCCCGTGTTGTTGTTGACGAACTCCGCCGTGACGAACAGCGGCGCGGCGTACGTCATGTCCTTGTCCTTGCACTCCTCGATCGAGGCCTTGACCTCGTCGAAGCGCGGAGCGGAGAAGGACAGGGACATCGAACCGGAGAAGTCCTCGATCGGGGAGATCTCGTTCAGGACCTCTTCGAGGCCGCCGACCGGGTTTTCTTCACCTTCTTCGACACGGCGTTCGAACCACGCTTCGTCCCCGGTGAACCACTGGAACGACTGGATCTGGACGTCGAGCAGGTTGGGAGTGCTGAGGGGTTCGCGAATCTTTGCGAAGGAAACCCGCTTGGGCGCGCCGGGGATTCCCGTGGACTCCGAGCGAGATTCAGCCGAGGTGGTCGCAGCAGTGGCCTGGTTCGCGGGAGAGACTGCCAAGATGCGTCCTTCCGGGGACAATGAGCGGTGACGGCCGCCATAGCAACAGCTATCAGCGACTGTCAAGGGTGCCGTGTGCCCACTATCCTAACTACCGGCTCCGGGCAGCCTGAAAGAGGGCAGCGCAAAGAGGCAGTCTAGCCCGAACGGCGCGGTCTGTCCAGGGGGCGCTCCCGATGGGGCCCAGCCTGCCTCGCGACGTCTTCAGGTATGCCTCCAGGCGAGCCGGTTGTCCCTCCCGCAAGGGCCGCCGGTTTCGCCGTTCGGGAGTAAGCGTGAACCCACCGGCGCCGAGAGTCAAGATGCCACACGGGGGTCCCGCCGGTTGGCGCAGCGTGGAAGAGGGTCAGCGGAGCGTGAGCGGCCGAATATCTTGTCAGCTACCGGCTGGTAGCGCCAGTAATGGGGCCGCGACCTGGGGTTTTGGGGCGCACCGAGGTGTGTTTCATGCCACGACTCGCCGCGCGGCTTCGAGTGGGATCTTCCGGGATTTCGGCGTGTCGGACGCGGCTCGCGGGCGGGTGGCCGGGTCCGCGGGGACAGCTGCAGCCGGGCGAGCGCGGGCACGGTCCGACTGGACCCGCGGGCGAGTAGTTCGCACGGACCATCGCGTCGGGTGGGCCCGCCCAGGAGCGACTCGCGGGCCGGTCCGGCGCGGGATCAGGCCCTGCGGCTGACGGCGGCCGGCTCGGCGAAGGCAGGCGCGTACGGCGGCGTCCCGGGGCACGCAAGAGGGCGGCCTCGCGCGGCAAGGCCGGGCTCCGCCGGGCCACAAGCCGGCGTGGTCGCCTCGCGCCGCCCAGGCGGCCTCCAACGGCCGCACGGGCCACCAGCCCGGCGTCAGCCGACCCAGCGCCGATCCGCGGACCTACTTCGACGGCGAGGGCGATGCCGGGGCCGAGGAGGGCGCCGGAGACGCCGCCGGGACCTTCGGTGCGTTGTAGGTGTCCATGTCGGTGATCTTCCACTTGTCGCCCTGGAGCTGGGCGTTCAAGTGGAGCTGGGCGGTGCCCGCCGTCGTCTTCTTCGTGTCCGTCCGGGTCGACGTCTGGTCCACGAAGACCATCACCTTCGCCAGGTCGCCGTTCAGCATGATCACCGCCGCGCGCGTCACCTTGCACGTCACGATCATCTTCTGCTCGGGCGCCAGCCTCTTCACCTCGCCCATCAGCGAGTTGTACTTGTTCTTGACGTCGTCGTTGGCGAGCAGGTCGTTCGCCGCGTCCTCGGTCTTCTTGATGTTGTTGAAGTCGTACGAGAACAGGGCCTCGGCCGCCTTCGAGACGGCGTCCTTGACCTGCGCCGTCTTCGCCACGTCCAGCAACGCCGTGTTGCTCGTCGCCGAGGAGACCTTGACCTCCTCCGACTTGAACCAGAACGCCAGGCCGCCCAGGATCAGGGCAACCAGCACCAGCGCGCCCGCCACCAGGTACGGCTTCTGCACCCGGGACCCCGCGGCCGTGGCCGACGACGACGGCTCGTCCTCGACCGCGACCTCGGACTCCTCCGTCGGCTTCGCGATGCCGGTGTCCCGCTTCTTCCGCCGCGGGGCCGGCCGGGCCGGGGCCTCTTCCTCCTCGTCGACGGACTCGCCGGTCAGCGCGTCGACCTGCGGCTCTTCCTCGGTGCCGACCGCGGCGAACACCGCGGTGTCCTCCGCGGGCGAAGTGTCGATCTGCCCGCTGCTCGGCTCGAACGCCTCCGGCGCGGGCTTGGCCACCGGCCGCGGCATCGGGCGCGGCACCGGCCGGGGCCGCGGCTTGCGCGGCTCCGCGGACGCTGGCGGCACCGCGGGGAGCTGGCCGGTGCGCTCGGCGGCGGACTCGTCCGTCGACGGCTTGCGCAGACCGGCCACGCGGGGCCGTCGCGACGGCGGGGTGCTGCTGCTGCGGCGGGAGGGGGGCACTACGGGGCTCCTTACGGGTGAAGCTACTGGCCGGCCGCGACGAGCGGGACGCTGTCGATGCCGGACAGCTTCCATTCGTCGCCGACGCGGGTCATCGACACCTCGAGGCGCAGCGGCTTCGCGCTGCTCTTGTCGCCCTGGGTGACGGTCGTGGCGATCGCGGCGAGGAAGCTGGCCTTGCCTTCGTGGTCGTCCAGCTCCTCGACGGCGATGTCCTGGACGTCCGTGGTGACCTTCGTCTTGGCGTCGGCGAGCGCCTTGCGGAACGTCGGCGCCGACTGGTCGATCTGCTGCGCCATCTTGTCGTCCGACACCGACTTCTGCCGGGCGAAGAACCCGTCGAGGTCGTTGTAGTCGACCTCGGTGTAGGCCTTCAGCGCGTTCGTGCCCGCCTTGACGACGGCCTCGCGCGAGGCCGCCAGGTCGGCGTTGTCGTCGGCCGCGGCGGCCCACCACTGGATCCCGAACAGCGCCGCGGCGATCAGCGCGGCGAGCGCCAGCGCGGCCGCGCCGAGCACCAGGATCCGCGAGGAGTCCTTCGACGGCGTCTCGGACGGCTCGGGAACCTCCTCGACCGCGGTGGCGGCCGGCTCGTCCGAACTCATAACACTCCAGGGTAGGTAACGGTCATCAAATCCACGTCAGGCCAGGCCGAGCAGCGCGCCCATGCTGTTCAGGCTGACACCCGGGCTGCCGACGATGCCGGGCACGCCGCGGGTATCCCGCTCCTCGGCCAGCTCCTCCGCCGGGCGGTTCTTGTTCTCCGCGACGTCGGAGTCGGACGGCGCCACCGGCACTCCGCCGTACGGGGCGTTCTGCGCGCCGCGGACGTTGATCGGGCTGCCCTTCGGTTCGGCACAGTACGCGTTCTCGTCCGCGGGCCGCGGGGCCAGGTTGTTCCCGGTCCGGTACTGCGAGTACGGCAGGTACCCCTTGGTGCAGGACGGCGGGTTGAAGAGGTTCAGCACCAGGCCGAGGTGGGCGGTGCCGTCACCCGGGGCGACACTGCCCGCGGCGCCGGCCAGGGCCGGGTAGGTGACCAGGCCCTGCTCGATCCCGTCGAGCCGGGTCACGGTCAGGTTGGCCGTGGTGAGCAGGTTCGCCGTCAGCGCGCCGAGGCCCGGCCCCGACTCCTTCAGCACCTGGCTGACCTGCGCGGCCACCTGCGGCGTGATGCCGATCAGCTTGCGCAGGTCGCCGTCGGAGTTCTTCAGCGTGCCGGTGAGCTCGTTGAGGCTCTTGCTGAACGACGCGAAGTTCTCGGCCTGGTCGTTCTGCGTGTCCAGCACCTTGCCGCCCTGGTCGAGCAGCTGGATCGTCTGCGGCAGGTACTCCTGCGCGGTCGTGGTGAAGCTGCGCGCGGTGTCCAGCAGCTTCTGCAGGTCGCCGCCGGTGCCGCGGAACGCGTCGTAGGACTCGTCGACGACCGTGCGCAGCGAGTCGACCGGGACCGACGCGGCCAGCGAGTCGAGGTCGCCGATCAGCCGCTCGGTGCTGACCGGGGTGGTCGCCTTGCTCGCCGGGATGACCGAGCCGGACGCCAGGTACGGGCCCTGGTCGGCCTTGGGCCGCAGGTCGACGTACTGCTCGCCGACCGCCGAGCGGTTGGCGACGACGGCGTCGAGGTCCGCGGGCACCTGCGGCGCCGACGGGTCGATGTTGAGGTCCGCCTCCAGCCCGGTCGGGGTGAGCCGCAGCTCGCCGACCCGGCCGATGTTGTAGCCGCGGTAGGTGACCTCGGCGTTGGTGAAGATGCCGCCGGACTCGTTCAGCTCGAGCTTCACCGTGTAGCCGTCGTTGCCGAAGACGCTGCCGAGCCCGGCGAACCGGATCAGCGCGTACACGATCGCGACGACCGAAATGACCGCGAAGGCGATCAGCTGGATCCTCGTCTTGCGTACCAGCATCAGCCCGCACCTCCCGAGAGGAGCCCGAAGAGATTGCCGAGGCCCGGCTGGGCCTGTCCGGACTGCTGCCCGCTTTCGCCGGGGATCGGCAGCGGCGGGTTGCCGGACGCGCCCTCGGTCCCGCCGGTCAGCCCCGGCAGCGGCAGCTGCCCGGCGAGCGGGTTCTGCCGGCTGCGGCCCAGGTTTTCGACGACGGTCTTCAGGTTCAGGTCCACCTTCGCGAACAGGTTGAAGTAGTCGCCCTTGACGCCGTTGACGGCCTGGTCGCTGAACGGGAACGTCAGCAGGATCTCCAGCGCCTTCGGCAGGTCGTTGCCCGCCTCGCCGAGCTTCTGCAGCGTCGGCGTCAGCGCCTTGAGGTCGGCGACCAGGTCCTTCTGCGACTTGTTCACCGTGTCGGTGGCGACGCCGGAGAGGTTGTCCAGCGCCTGCAGCATCGTGACCAGCTGGCCGCGCTGCTGCTCCAGGACGCCGAGGCCGGGGCCGAGGTTGTCGACCGCGCCGGCCAGCTTGTCCTTCTGGTCGTTCAGGGTCGAGGACAGCCGGTTCAGCCCGTCGATGGCCCGGGTGATGTTCTGCGACTGCTTGTCGAGGTTCGTGACGAGTTCGTTCGCGTTGTCCAGCAGCGCCTTGATGTCCGGCTCGCGGCCGGACGTGGCGTTGTTGAGCTCCTTGGTGATGGTGTTGAGCTGGTCGACACCACCGCCGTTGAGCAGCAGCGACAGCGCGCCGAGCAGCTCTTCGACCTCGACGCTGCGGTTGGTCCTGGCCAGCGGGATCGTCGCGTTGTCGGCGAGCTTGCCCTGGGCCTGGTCGTCGCCGGGCGAGGCCAGCTCGACGTACTTCTCGCCGAGCAGGCTCGACTGCTTGATGTTGGCCAGCGCGTTGGCGGGCAGCTTGACGTCGCCGTTGACCTTCAGCGTGACGAGCGCGTGCCAGCCGTCCTTGGTGAGCCCGACGTTCTCGACGCGGCCGATCGGCACCTCGTTGACCTTCACCCCGGCCTGCGGGGTCAGGTCGAGCACGTCCCGGAACTCGACGTTCACCGTGTACGGGTGGTCGCCGAGGTCGGCGCCACCGGGCAGCGGCAGGTCGTAGATGCCGTTGAAGGCGCAGCCGGACAGTGTCAGCGCGGACACCGTGGCGAGTGCCCCGACGGTCAGTAGCTTTTTCACTGGCCACCTCCGTAAAGCTGGCCCGCGACGGGCAGCGGGAGCGGCGGCAGCTGGCCGGACTGCAGGGCCTGCACGGTCTGCGCCACGGACGGCAGCGGGATCGCCTTGTCGACCACGCCGGCGATGCCTTCGCAGGCGTTGCCGAGCACGTCGGGGATGTTGTTCGTGCCGGCCTGCTTGAGCAGCCGGCAGATCATCACCAGCGGCGGCTGGGTCAGCTCGTTGAGGTTCGGCCGGGCGTCGAGCGTGCCGGACGAGCCGTTGTAGGTGTTGACCAGGTTGCTCAGGCCGACCGGGGCGACGTCGAGGATCTCGGCGAGCGAGCTGCGCTGGTCGACGAGCACCTTCGTGATCCCGGCCAGCTTGTCCACATTGGACTTGAGCCGGTCGTGGTTGGCGTCGATGAACGCCTGCACCGACGTCAGCGTGGTGCCCAGCTGCTGCACCGTCGCGGCCAGGTTGTCCTTTTCGGACGCCAGGTAGCCGGAGACGTCGGCGAGCTGGCTCTCGAAGCTGCGGACCTGCTTGTCGGAGTCGGCCAGCGTCTGGGAGAACTTGCCGAGGTTCTGCACGGTGGAGAACAGGTCGTCCTTGTTGCCCGCCAGCGTGCCCGCGGCTTGGCCGAGCTTGGTGATCGTGTCGTGCAGGGCCTGGCCGTTGCCGTCGACGTTGGCCGCCGCGGTGTTCAGCAGGTTCGACAGCGACCCTTCCTTGTTGGCGCCGTTCGGGCCGAGGGTCTCGCTGACCTTGGCCAGGCTGGCCGCCAGCTGGTCGACCTCCAGCGGCACCTCGGTGCGGTCGAGGCCGATGACCGCGCCGTCGGAGATGCGCGGGCCGCCGGTGTAGGCCGGGGCGAGCTGGATGTAGCGGTCCGACACCAGCGACGGCGCCACGATGAGCGCTTTGGCGTCGGCCGGGACGGCGACCGAGCGGTCGTACTCGAACTCGACCTTCACCTGGTTGCCCATGGGCTGGATCTTGGTGACCGTGCCCATGTCGACGCCGAGCATCCGGACGCTGTTGCCCTCGTAGAGGCCGACGGCGCCGGCGAAGTAGGCGGTCAGGTGGTTGCGGCCGGCGTCCTTGAGCGTCCACCAGATCCCGCCGGCGACGACGAGCGCGAGGACGATCGCGATGGTGAAGCCCCGGGTGAGGGCCTGGCCGAAGCGGGTGTCACTCATTTCGTGTAGCACCCCTCTTCGTTGATCGGGCCCATCGAGGGCAGCAGCAGGCCGCAGATGTAGTTGTCGAACCAGCGCCCGTTGCCGATGGTGTTGGTGAAGACGCGGATGAACGGCGCGAACTTCTTGATGCCGTCGGCCAGGGAGTCCTGGTTGCGCTGCAGCATCGACGTGAGCTGGTCGAGCTGGGTCAGCACCGGGTCGAGCTGCTTGTCGTTGTCGTCGATCAGGCCCTGCAGCTGCGTCGCCAGCTCGCGGGAGCCGTTGAGCAGCGCCGTGATCGCGTCCTCGCGCTTGGACAGCTCGTCGAGCAGCTTGTTCCCGTCGGTCAGCAGCTTCTGCACCTCGGCGTCGCGGTCGACCAGCGTCTGCGACACCTCGCGGGTGTTGGCCAGCAGGTTCGACAGCCGCTCGTCGCGCGAGGCGATCGTGTCCGAGAGCTTCGACAGCCCCGACAGCGCGCCCTTCACGTCCTGCGGCGTGTTGGCGAAGGTCTGCGAGATCGTGTCGAAGCTCTGCGCGAGCTGCTTGGTGTCGATGTTGTCGACCGTCTGGGACAGCCCGCGGAACGCGTCGAGCACGTCGTAGGGGGCCATCGTGCGGTCGCGCGGGATCGCGGAGCCCGGGTTCAGGGCGCCCTCCCCCTGCGGGTCCAGCGACAGGTACTTCTGCCCGAGCAGCGTCTTGATCTTGATCGCGGCGCTCGTGCGGTCACCCAGCCAGGCGTCCTTGACCTTGAACGACACCTTCACCGACGCGCCGTCGAGCTCGATGTCGCTGACCTTGCCGACCTTGACGCCGGCGATCCGGACGTCGTTGTCCTTCTGCAGGCCGGACGCCTCGCTGAACTCGGCGCTGTAGGTGGTGCCGCCGCCGATCACCGGCAGGTCGTCGGAGTTGAGCGCGGCGATGAAGCCCAGCGCCAGCACGGCGATGCCGACCAGCGCGATCGGGACGGGGTTGCGCTTCTGGAAGGACTTCATCCCGTGCACCTCTCCCGGTTCGCGGGCAGCAGGGGCAGCGCGACGTCGTTGATCAGTGGCGGCAAGCTGACGCTCCCCGAGAACTCGCAGGCGTAGAAGTTGAACCAGGAGCCGTAGTCCGCGGTGCGGGTCAGCGTGCTCACCTTGGTCGGCAGGAACTGGATGAAGTGCTCGAGCTTCCGGCTCGTGCTGGTTGAGCCGCTCGGTGAGCGTGCCGAGCGCGCTGATGTCGTTCTTCAGCGGCTCCCGGACCTCGCCCAGCAGGCCGGACGTCGTCTCGGCCAGGTTGCCCAGGCTCTCGATGGCGTCGCCGATCGGCTTGCGGTCCGCGGCCAGCCCGGACACCAGCTGCTGCAGCTTCACGATCAGGTCGTTGAGCTGCGGGGTGTGCGCGTTGACCGTGTCGAGCACCGAGTTGAGGTTGTCGATGACCTCGCCGATCACCTTGTCCTTGTCGGCGATCGTGGTGGCCAGCGACGCGGTGTGCGACAGCAGGCTCTCCACGGTGCCGCCCTCGCCCTGCAGGACCTGGATGACCTCGTAGGACAGCTTGTTGACGTCGTCCGGGTTGAGCGCGGTGAACAGCGGCTTGAAGCCGTTGAACAGCTCGGTCAGGTCCAGCGCCGGCGTCGTCCGGTCCAGCGGGATGGTGCCGCCGGGCTCGAGCGTCTTGCCACCGCTGTTCTCCCCCTCGCCGAGGGAGACGTAGCGCTGGCCGACCAGGTTGCGGAACTTGATCTGCGCGGTCACCCCGGCCGGCAGCGCGCGGCCGGCGTCGACCTCGAACTCGACCTCGGCCTGGCGCTTGTCGACGATGTGCACGTCCTTGACCTGCCCGACCCGGACGCCGGCGATGCGGACGTCGTCGTTGGGCAGCAGCAGCGTCGCGTCGGTGAAGCGCGCCTTGTAGGCCTTGGTGCTGGTGGTGTTGATGTTGGCGATGCTGATCCCGAGGATCGTCGTGAACAGCACGGTGACGACCACGAAGATGCCGAGCTTGATCAGCGGCGCGAGCAGGCCCCTCACTTGACCGTCACCTCCGCGCCCCGGTACAGCGGGCCGACGAGCAGCGCGCTCCAGCTGGGGACGTCCGCCGAGTTCATGCCGAGCTGCGGGCCCAGCAGGTCGGCCAGGAAGCCCTGTTCCGCCGTCGAGTAGGCGAGGTCACCGCCACCGGAGCCGTTGCCGCCGGCCGCGTCGGCCTTGAACTTCGCCGGGTTGAGCCCCTCGCCGACCGTCTTCGGCGCGGCCTGGTGCAGCGTGCCGTCCTTGAACGGGCCGTCCGGCGGCTGCGACGGGAACGGGTCCGGCGGGTTCTCCATGTCGTAGCAGCGCGGGCCGCGCTTGTCCTCGAACCGCGGCTCTTCCTTGCCGGCCTGGTAGGGCCCGCGCGGCACGATGATCTCGATCGTCGCGTGCAGGCCGGGCTGGTTGGTGCCCTTGCCCAGCGCCTGGTCGATCAGCGGCACGTTCTTCGCCATCTGCCGGATCACGCAGGGGTACTCCGGGGCGTACTTCGCCAGCAGCTCGGCCGTCGGCCGGGCGGTGTCGGCGAGGGAGATGATGTTGTCCTTGTTGTTCTGCAGGAACGTCTGCAGGTCCACCGAGGCCTGGGTCAGGCTGCCGTAGAGGTTGGCCAGGTTCTGCCGCTCGTCGACCACGGTCCGGGTCGTCGTACTCAGGTTGTCGAGGCTCTGCACCAGGTCCGGTGCGGCGTCCTTGAGGTGGTCGGAGAACTCCGCGAGCGCCTTGAGGTTGTGCTGCAGCTCCGGCTCGTGCGGGTTCAGCTCGCCGATGTAGGTGCCCAGCTGCGCCAGCGTGTCGCCGAGCTGGTCGCCGCGGCCCGAGAGCGCGGTGGAGATCGCGGTGAGCGTCGCCGACAGCTTCTGCGGCTGCACCGCCTGCAGCACCGGCATCAGGTGGGCGAAGGCCTGTTCCAGCTCGACCGCGCTGGACGTGCGGTCCTGCGGGATGACGTCGCCGCTGGCCAGGGTCTTCGACGACGGGTCCTTCGGGATCTCCAGTGAGACGAACCGCTCGCCGAAGAGCGTCTTCGGCAGGAACCGCGCCGAGACGTTCGCCGGGATCAGCTTCGCCGACTCCGGCTTCAGGGCGAGCGTCAGCTCGGCGCCGTCCGCGGTGGCCGTGATGTCCTGCACCGAGCCGACGATCAGCCCGCGCACCTTCACGTCGGACTGCTTGATCAGCTGGTTGCCGATCTTGTCGGCCTCCAGCTTCACCGTGACGACCGGCGTGAACGCCTTGTCGTAGAGCGCGATGGACAGCGCCACCCCGCCGACCATCACGGCGATGAGCAGCAGGCCGAGCAGCCTGCGTCGGAGCACCCTCATCCCGCGATCCTTACCGTGACGTCGGTTCCCCAGATGGCGAACCCGATGAAGAAGTTCATGATCGACACCGTGACGATGGACAGGCGCACGGCCTTGCCGACCGCGACGCCGACGCCGGCCGGGCCGCCGGTCGCGCGGTAACCGAAGTAGCAGTGCGACAGGATGATCAAGACGCTGAACAGCAGCACCTTGATGAACGAATACAGCACGTCCTGCGGAGGTAAGAACAGGTCGAAGTAGTGGTCGTAGGTACCGGCCGACTGGTTGTAGATGTAGATGACGACCAGTCGGGACGCGAGGTACGAGCTGAGCAGGCCGATGATGTAGAGCGGGATGACCGCGACGAACCCGGCGATGATCCGCGTCGTCACCAGGTACGGCAGGCTCGGCACGCCCATGACCTCGAGCGCGTCGATCTCCTCGGAGATCCGCATGGCGCCCAGCTGGGCGGTGAACCCGGCGCCGACCGTCGCGGACAGCGCGAGCCCGGCGACCAGCGGCGCGATCTCGCGGGTGTTGAAGAACGCCGTCAGGAAGCCCGTGAAGGCCGACGTCCCGATCGAGTTCAGCGCCGAATAGCCCTGCAGGCCGACCAGGACACCGGTGAACAGCGTCAGGCCGACCATCACGCCGACCGTGCCGCCGATGACCGCGAGCGAACCGGACCCGAAGCTCACCTCGGCGAGCAGCCGGAGGACCTCTTTGGTGTAGCGGCGCAGCGTCCGCGGCGTCCACAGCAGCGCCCGGCCGTAGAACGACATCTGGTCACCGAGGGTGTCCAGCGTCTGCAGAGGACGGTTGGCGACGCGCTTGGCGCCCTGGAGGAACGTCATGGCGCTAGTCCAGCTTTCCGGGCACGATCTGCAGGTAGATCAGGGTGATCACGAAGTTCACGACGAACAGCAGCAGGAACGTGATGACCACCGACTGGTTCACCGCGTCCCCGACGCCCTTCGGGCCGCCGGAGGGGTTCAGGCCCCGGTAGGACGCGACGACGGCGGCGATGAACCCGAAGATCAGCGCCTTGATCTCACCGACCCACAGGTCGGGAAGCTGCGCGAGGGCCGAGAAGCTCGCCAGGTACGCACCCGGCGTCCCGCCCTGGAGCACGACGTTGAAGAAGTAGCCGCCGAGCACGCCGATGACGCTGACCATGCCGTTGAGCAGGAGCGCGACCAGCATCATCGCGAGGGTGCGCGGCACGATCAGCCGCTGCACCGCGGAGACGCCGAGCACCTCCATCGCGGCGATCTCTTCGCGGATGGTCCGCGCGCCGATGTCGGCGCAGACGGCCGAGCCGCCCGCGCCCGCCACCAGCAGCGCGGTGACCAGCGGGCTGGCCTGCTGCACGGTGGCGAGCACGGAGCCCGCGCCGGTGTAGGACTGCGCACCCAGCTGGCGGGCGAGCGAACCGAACTGCAGCGAGATGACCGCGCCGAACGGGATGGCCACCAGGGCCGTCGGCAGGATGGTCACGCTCGCGATGAACCACGACTGCTGGATGAACTCCCGCAGCTGGAACGGGCGCTGGAAGATGCCACGAACGATGTCGAGGCCGAGGGCGAACAGGTTCCCGGTTTCGCGGAGCATGCCGATCCCGGGGATCTTCGCCTGTGAAGCGGGAGAGCGCACCGGCCACCTGGCCCGTTGTTCGGTGGCAAGCGGTGCGTGCCGGGTCTCGGCGGCTGGCCGCCGGGGATCCGCGCGACCTGGTCGGCGGGCAGCTGGCCGTGGTGCTGGTTCGGGACGCCGTCACGCGCGCCGGCCGGCACCTGCTGTTGCTGCTGGGCCTGGGCGACGCGCCGCGGGTGGACGCCGTAGTGGCGCTGCTCCTCGGGCGACAGCGAGGCGATGATGCTCTCCTGCGCGGCGGGCGGCAGCCGGTGCATGATCTCCATGACCCGGTCCTTGCGGCGGACCGCGCCCATCCGGGTCGGCACGCCCGGCGTCGGCTGCATCTGCGGCGGCACGCCGGAGACGTCCTCGACCCCGCCCGCGTGGTGGCCGGCGTCGAACATCGCCTGCTCCGCGGCCATCTGGGCGCTGTCCTTCTCCTCGGACATGCCGATCGGGCCCTGCATCTTGCCGTTGAGGAACTGCTTGACGACCGGCTCCTCGCTGGTCAGCAGCACCTCGCGCGGGCCGAACATGACCAGTTCCTTGCGGAAGAGCATGCCCAGGTTGTCCGGGACCGTGCGGGCCAGGTTGATGTTGTGGGTGACGATCAGGAACGTCGCGTCGATCTGCGCGTTGACGTCCAGGAACAGCTGCGAGATGTAGGTGGTGCGAACCGGGTCGAGACCGGAGTCCGGCTCGTCGACCAGGATGATCTCCGGGTCGAGCACCAGTGCGCGGGCGAGGCCGGCGCGCTTGCGCATACCGCCGGAGATCTCGCCGGGGAGCTTCTTGTCGGCGCCGTTCAGACCGGTCATGTCGAGCTTTTCGAGGACGATCCGGCGGATTTCCGTCTCGGACTTCTTCGTGTGCTCGCGCAGCGGGAAGGCGACGTTGTCGTAAAGGTTCATCGACCCGAACAGCGCGCCGTCCTGGAAGAGGACGCCGAACAGCTTCCGGATCTCGTAGAGCTTGTGCTCGGAGCAGGTGACGATGTCGACCCCGTTGATCACGCAGCGGCCGCGGTCGGGCTTGAGCAGCCCGATCATCGACTTGAGGAACACGGACTTGCCGGTTCCGGACGGTCCGAGCATCGCCGACACTTCGCCCGGGGGCAGCGTCAGCGTGACGTCCCGCCAGATGGCCTGCTTACCGAAGGACTTGGTCAGACCTTCGATGACCACCTCGGCACCCATCGCACCTCCAGGAGCTGTTCCGCGTCATTGCGCCCGCTGCCACACCCAGGCCACCCCACGCCGGCGGCGGGTGCGGGCCTGTGGCGCCCAAGAACCCGCGTCAACCAGGTGCAACGAGCTGAGTGCGAACAGGTTACTCACCAGTTTTCTTTTCTGGCCAGCCCTGGTTCCTTCGTCACCCCGCCGTGATCGGCAACGGGAGGCACGGTAGTCCATTCGGGGCATCGACGCAGATCTCCGGAACCCCGATCCCACGATTTAGGGACCCGGGGCCAATCGGACACCGGTCCTAGGGGATCAGCGTCAAAGCGGCGACGACCAGCAGGAACAGGACCGGTGCGACGACGGCGGCCGCGGAGAGCGTCAGCAGGGGCTTGCGGGCGGACAGTTCCTGGGCGAGCAGTTCGAGGTGCTCCTGCCTCATGCGACGACCTCCGTAGCCGGTTACTCCTTCCGGAGTCGCCGCGGCGGGCCGTCGTGCAACACGAAAGGGGCGGGCATCCGGGTGGATGCCCGCCCCTTTACGAGGTGGTGCACAGGCGCTTACGCGCCCGGGATCACTTGATGGTGATCTTGGCGCCGGCGGCCTCGAGCTTCTCCTTGGCGGCGTCGGCGGCCTCCTTGTCGACCTTCTCCAGGAGGGCCTTGGGAGCGGCCTCGACCAGCTCCTTGGCCTCCTTCAGGCCCAGACCGGAGACGACCTCGCGGACGACCTTGATGACCTGGATCTTCTTGTCACCGGCGGACTCGAGGACGACGTCGAACTCGTCCTGCTCCTCGGCGGCGGCCGGGGCGGCACCCGCGGGGCCGGCAGCGGCGGCGACGGCGACCGGCGCGGCGGCGGTGACGTCGAAGGTCTCCTCGAACTCCTTCACGAACTCGGACAGCTCGAGGAGGGTCAGCTCCTTGAAGGCGTCGATCAGCTCGGCGGTGCTCAGCTTCGCCATGATGGCTTCCTCTCAGAAAAACGAACTAGACGTTCGGGGTGGGGGTGGTTCAGCTCTCGGCGGGTGCTTCGGCTGCTTCGGTACCGGCGGCGTTGCGCTGCTTCTCCTCCAGCGCGGCAGCCAGGCGGGCGACCTGGGACGCCGGCGCCTGGAACAGCGCGGCGGCCTGGGACAGCTTCGCCTTGAACGCGCCCGCCGCCTTGGCGAGCAGGACCTCACGGCTGTCGAGATCGGCGATCCGGTTGATCTCGTCCACGGACAGCGCTTTGCCGTCCATGTAGCCGCCCTTGATCACAAGCGCGTTGTTGTCCTTCGCGAAGTCGCGAAGCGCCTTGGCGGCGTCGACCGCTTCACCCTCGACGAAGGCGATGGCGGTGGCACCGACGAACAGGTCCTCGAGCCCGGTGACGCCAGCGTCCTCGGCGGCACGCTTGACGAGGGTGTTCTTCGCGACCCGGTACTTGGCACTGGTGCCGAGAGCGCGGCGCAGCTGGGACAGCTGGGACACGGAGAGGCCGGTGTACTGGGTAACGACGGTGGCCGAGCTGTTGCGGAAGCTCTCCGCGATCTCGGCGACGGCCGCCACCTTGTCGGGCTTCGCCATGGTCGCCTCCTCTCTTGGCTAGTGTTTCCACTGGCTTCGAAGGAGCCCCCGAAACGACGAAACGCCCTCGCGCAAGCGGCGCGGGGCGTTGATGGGCACGTGTGGGTGCCCTGCCTCGTTCCTCCTGCGCGGGCCGCCCGGCGTGATGCGGGACCTTCGTTCCCCGTTGAGGCGGGGAAAACCAGCGGTCTTCGGTAGAACCGTGCTGAACTATACCGGGTGGTCCGGCGGGGCTTCTCCCGGGGGCCGCCCTGACCTGCGTTTAGGGCGGCTGGGGGTTCCTTCGCGCGGCCCGGAGGGCATCATGGTCACGTGGCGGAGCAGCGCGATGACGGAAAGCCGGGCTCGGACATCGAACCGGCGGGCTCGAACACGCCCGCCCCGCAGCCGCCGGTCGACCCGGCGGAGCTGGAGCAGTTCAGGCAGTTCCAGCAGTTCCAGGACTACCTGAGGTTCACCCAGTCCCAGCAGGGCAACCAACCGGCCCCGCCGCCGAACGCGGGCATGGTCCAGGCACCGCCGGTCCAGCCGGTGGCCCAGCAGGGCGGCCAGCCGCCGGTGATCCCACCGGGCTACCAGCTCGTCCCGGCCGAACGCGGCCGACGGGGACTGCCCCGGTGGGCGAAGTGGCTGGGCAGGAAGGTCATCGCCTGGGTGCTGGCGATCGTCATCCTCGGCGTGGCGGGGACGTGGCTGTACAACCACTTCTTCCCGAGCGACAAGGGGGAAGACACGTCGACCTTCGTGGAGCACGGCGGGGGCAAGTACCACACGAACCAGACGTTGCCGACCGACCCGTTCCAGGCCGTGCGCGCGATCTACGACTCGATCGGCAAACCCGACGCGGAGAAGAGCAAGATCGACCGCGTCTGCCTGTCGATGAGCGAGCAAGCTCAGGCCCAATTCGCGCGGGACCTCGGGTACGCCGACTGCGCCACGGCCGTGCCAGCCCTGTCCGCCCAGGTCAAAGACATGAACACCTACATCTACGCGGTGCACAACATCTCCGGCATGCCGTACGGCGACACCGTGACGATCCATTCGTGCTGGTTCGACATCCAGGGCGGCCCTCGGTTGGGGAGCTTCGCCCTGACGAAGGTGGAGATGGGTCAGTGGTTGATCACCGGCCACACCCCCGAGCCGACGGCCTGCCCACCCCAGCCGACGACGCGCTGATCCGTCAGCGCGGGTGGGGTGCGCTGAGGAAAGCGACCAGCGCCTCCGAGAATGCCGGTGACATCACCGCCGTCATGTGGTCGCCCGGGATCCGCACCAACCGCGCCCCCGCGATCGCCGCCGCCAGCCTCTCCGGCTCCGCCGCCAGCAGGTCCTGGTCTCCCGCCAGCACCAGCGTCGGCACCCCGATCGCCGACAGCTCCAGGTGACCCTCGCGCGACGCCAACGCCACCGCCGCCAAGGCCTGACGATCACCACCGACCGCGTCGGCCAGCAGACGGAACGGCACCCCTGACGGCGGCACCGTCGAAGGATCCTCAGCCAACAGCGCCGAAGCGATGTCCGCGGGCTTCACCACCCGCAGGTCGACCCCGCCGAAGTCGACGATCCCCGAGCCGACCCCGCCGGTAGCCAGGCAGCGGATCCGCTTGTCCACCGCTGTCGCGGCCAGGGCGATGATCGCTCCCATCGAGTAGCCCACCAACGACACCTCGTCCAGCCGCAGCTCGTCGAGCAGGGCTGAGATGTCTCGGGCCATGTTGTCCTCGGTGTAGCGGGACTCGTCGTGCGGCTTCTCGGACCTTCCGTGGCCGCGCGCGTCCAACGAGATCACCGTGAAGCCGGCCGACCGCAGGGCCGCCACCACGCCCGTCGAGATCCAGTTCGCGTTCGTGTCCGCCGCGAAGCCGTGCTGCAGCAGCACCGGGCGGTGGGCGCCGTCGCCCTCCCACACCGTGTAGTTCAACCGGAGCCCGTCGAACGACGCGAAAGTCGGCATGCTGTCCATGAGACACGAAGAAAGGGCGCCCCCGCAGCAAGCGGGGACGCCCTTTCTGGTGATCTCAGACTCAGACCGCCGCGTCTTCGGCGAGGAGGTTGCGGGTCCGCAGCGGGTCGACCGGGATGCCCGGGCCCATCGTCGTGGTGAAGGTGACCTTCTTCAGGTAGCGGCCCTTCGCCGACGACGGCTTGGCGCGGAGGATCTCGTCCAGCGCGGCCGCGTAGTTCTCGACCAGCTTCTCCGTGTCGAAGGAAGCCTTGCCGATCACCAGGTGCAGGTTGGCCTGCTTGTCCACGCGGAAGTTGATCTTGCCGCCCTTGATGTCCTTCACGGCCTTCTCGACCGCGGGGGTCACCGTGCCGGTCTTCGGGTTCGGCATCAGGCCACGCGGGCCGAGGATGCGGGCGATGCGGCCCACCTTGGCCATCTGGTCCGGCGTCGCGATCGCGGCGTCGAAGTCGAGCCAGCCACCCTGGATGCGCTCGATCAGTTCGTCGGTGCCGACCGCGTCCGCGCCGGCGGCCTCGGCCTCGGCGGCCTTGTCGCCGACGGCGAAGACGATGACGCGGGCGGTCTTACCGGTGCCGTGCGGCAGGTTCACGGTGCCGCGGACCATCTGGTCGGCCTTGCGGGGGTCCACACCGAGACGCATCGCGACCTCGACGGTCGCGTCCATCTTGGTCTTGGACGTCTCCTTCGCCAGCTTCGCGGCCTCGAGCGGCGCGTACAGGCGCGCCTTGTCGATGAGCTCCGCAGCCTGGCGGTAAGCCTTGCTGTGCTTGGGCATTCTTCTGTCCTAACTACTTCTGTGGATCAGTGTGGTGACGAGCCGCCCGGGCTCTCCCACGTGGTGCTTCGAAAACGTCAGTCGACGACCGTGATGCCCATCGAGCGAGCAGTACCGGCGATGATCTTCGCGGCCTGGTCGATGTCGTGCGCGTTGAGGTCGGTCTCCTTGGTCTTGGCGATCTCGCGGACCTGGTCCCAGGTGACCTTGGCGACCTTGGTCTTGTGCGGCTCGCCGGAGCCCTTCTCCACGCCCGCGGCCTTCAGCAGCAGCTTGGCGGCCGGCGGCGTCTTCAGCTTGAAGTCGAACGACCGGTCTTCGTACACGGAGATCTCGACCGGGACGACGTCCCCGCGCTGCGACTCGGTCGCGGCGTTGTAGGCCTTGCAGAACTCCATGATGTTGACGCCGTGCTGACCCAGCGCCGGGCCGACCGGCGGCGCGGGGTTGGCCGCACCCGCCTTGATCTGCAGCTTGATGATCGCCGCAAGCTTCTTCTTCTTGGGTGGCATTTCTTTTCCTGTCCTGTACTACGTTCCCCGCGTACCTGCCGTGGACGCGGGAACTGCGGCCGGGGAGGCCGGCCGTCAGATCTTGGAGACCTGGTTGAACGACAGCTCGACCGGGGTCTCCCGGCCGAAGATCGACACCAGGACCTTCAGCTTCTGCCCGTCGACGTTGACCTCGGAGATCGTCGCCGGCAGCGTCGCGAACGGGCCGTCCATGACCGTGACCGACTCGCCGACCTCGAAGTCGACCTCGACGGCCGGGCCGCCGAGCGGCGCCGAGGCGGCGGCTTCGCCCTTGCTGGCCTTGGCCGGGGCTTCGCTCTCGACCTTCGGGGCGAGGAACTTGAGCACCTCGTCCACGGTCAGCGGCGACGGCCGCGAGGTGGCGCCGACGAACCCGGTGACGCCCGGCGTGTTGCGCACCGCGCTCCACGAGGCGTCGTTCAGGTCCATCCGGACCAGGATGTAGCCGGGCAGCACCTTGCGCTGCACCTGCTTGCGCTGGCCGTTCTTGATCTCGGTGACCTCTTCGGTCGGGACCTCGATCTGGAAGATGTAGTCCTCGACGTCCAGGGTCTGGGTCCGGGTCTCGAGGTTGGTCTTCACCTTGTTCTCGTAACCCGCGTACGAGTGCACGACGTACCACTCGCCGGGCGCGGCGAGCAGCTCGGCGCGCAGCGCCGCGACCGGGTCGTCGTCCGCCGCGGCGGGCTCCGCCGCGGCGGAGGCGGCCTCTTCGGTGCTTTCGTCGTCAGCGGAAGCGGCTTCGTCGACCTCGTCGGGCACCTCGACGGGCTCCAGGTGCTCGGACTCCTCGTCACCGAGTGCCGAGTGCACCTGCTCGTCGGAAAGCTCGGTCAGGTCGTGACCGGCTGTTGTGCCGTTGTCGGAGGTCACGTTCCGTCCTCTCAGTTGATCATTGCCGGGGCCAGGCCGGGACCTGAGCCCCTCATCGGCGCGCGCCGGGGGCGCGTCAGCCGAAGATGTGGCCGATGCCCCACTTGAACAGGAGATCCAGGCCACTCACCAAAGCCACCATGAACACCACGAAGACCAGCACGACCGCGGTGTAGGTGACCATCTGCTTCCGGTTGGGCCAGATGACCTTGCGCAGCTCCGCCCAGACCTCGCGGATGAAACGCACCAGCCGCGCGAACACGGAGGCCTTCTTCGGCTTCTGGTCCCGCTTCGGGGTCGGGGCGCCCTTCGCGTCGGGGGCGGTCTTCTCCCCCGACTTCCCGGCCGGGCGGGTCTTGTCGTCCGCACGTGCCGCGGACTTCCCCGCCGGACGAGCGGTCGCACGGCGCTCACGCCGGGCAGCGGCTGTGACGGGACGGGACGGGCTCTCGGGCTTCTGCCCGGCGCCGTCCTGCTCCTGCTCGCCGCCGCTGGCGTCGCTGTCGCTCACGACCACTCCTCCGCTCCACCAGTTCCGTTACGCAGGGGTGACAGGACTTGAACCTGCAACCTGCGGTTTTGGAGACCGCTGCTCTGCCAATTGAGCTACACCCCTGTGGAGCCCCGATCTCTCGGAGCCCCGGAGGACGCATTCCATCATCCCCACCATCCAGGCGGGGATGACCGTAGTGCGTTCCAAGTCCCGAAGTCTACGGCAAGCCTCGCGAGAGCTCGCAACCGCGCCCCCCGATCGGCCACCGCACCCCGGCCTGCCTGCGGAAAACTCCCCGCCGACCTCCTGATCATGCCAGGATGTCCGCCATGACGCCCACCCCGGAGTCCCGCTCACCGGTGCGCGGGACCCGGCTCGGGCTGGCGCTCCCCCAGTACGGTCCCCTCGCCGACCCCGCCGCCGTCGCGCGCTTCGCGACGGCAGCGGAAGACCTCGGCTACGAGTCGCTCTGGGTCGGCGACCGGGTCCTGACGCCGCTGGCGCCGTCGGACCTCTACCCGGGCGGCGGGACGCCGGAGCACCCGTACCCCAAGGAGTTCGAGACCTTCGCGGACCCGTTCACGACGCTCGCGACCGCCGCCGCCGTGACGCGCACGGCCCGCCTGGGGATGAGCGCCCTGACCGGCCCGGTCTATTCCCCGGTCCTGCTCGCACGGGCGCTGACCTCGCTCGACCTCGCCAGCGGCGGCCGTCTCGACGTCGGGCTGGGGCTGGGCTGGCTGCGCGAGGAGTACGTCGCGACCGGCGTCCCCTGGGCCGGCCGGGGCAAGCGGCTCGACGCGGTGCTCGACGCGCTCGAGGAGATCTGGACCGGCGATCCGGTGGCACACGAAGGCCCGCAGTGGCGGATCGCTCCCTCGACGGTCGGCCTCCGCCCGGCGCAGACCCCGAGGCCGCCGGTGTTGCTGGGCGGGTTCTCGCCGCCGGCGCTGGCCCGGATCGGGCGGCGGGCCGACGGCTGGCTCGCGGGCTGGATGCCGAAGGAGTACCTGACCGGTCTGTGGTCGGTCGCGCTCGAGACGGCCGAGCGGGCCGGGCGCGACTCCGGCGCGTTGCGGCGGGTGCTGCGGATCAACCCGCGCGCGGGTACGGCCGTGGAGACCGTCCACGACGTGCCGCCGTGCCTGGACGTGGCTCGTGAGCTGGGCATTTCCGAGGTCCTCGTCGACCTGCACTACGTCGCGAAGGACGTCGATCACGCGCTCGAGCTGGCCGGGCGGCTGGTCACGGAGAGCTGACCCGGGGACCGCGCCCGCGGCCCCCGGGCTCCGGATCAGCTCTCGCCGTCGGCGAGGGCAGCGAGCGCCTGCGCCTTCACGGCGTACTTCCACTTCGCCAGGTCGCGGATGGTCTTGATCTTCAGTTCCGCGAGCAGTTCGTCGTGCTTCGGCGTGAGCCCCTCCAGCGCGGACGGCGGGGCGTCGAGCAGCTCCTTGATCGTCTTGTCCTCGTAAGCCTTGTCGACGAGCTTGTTCAGGTTCAGGCCCACGGCGCTTCCTGCCTTTCTCGAGACGACTCCGGACGGGCCCACCCTCGCCGTGATCCCGGCCTCCCGCAACCGTCGTTCCCTCGGCCGGGGTCACCCACCCAAAACCCAATTAGTTCTAGTACAGTTAGAACTATGTTGGTGCGGATCGACCCGGGCTCGACCGTCCCGCTCTTCGAGCAGGTGGCGGCTTCGATCCGCCGCGCGCTCGCGGCGGGCAGCCCGGCGCGCGGGGAACAGCTGCCGCCGGCCCGGGAGCTGGCGGCGTCGCTCGAGATCAACGTCCACACCGTCCTGCGGGCCTACGCCCTGCTGCGCGACGAAGGCCTCATCGACCTGCGGCGACGTCGTGGTGCCGTCGTGCTCGGCGGGGCTCCGTCGCGGGCGCGGCTCACCGAGCTGGTCGCCGACCTCGTCGACGAGGCCAAGCGCGCGGGGGTCGGCCTGGACGAGCTCACCGGGGTGATCAAGGAGAAGTACTCATGACCAAGCTCATCCGCGTCCTGGCCGCGACCGCCGTGCTGCCGGGGGCCGCCCTCGCCGTCGCCGCGCTCCTCGCGAACACCTGGGCGGACCGCCTGCCCGACCCGCTCGCCACGCACTGGAACGGCGACGCCAACGGCTCGACGGCGCTCGGCGTCTTCGTCTCCGTCTGCCTGGCCCTCGGCGCGGCCGTGATCGCGCTCCTCGCGACGACGGCGCTGACCGCCCTGCGCCGCGGGCGGCCGCTGCCGCGCGTGACAATCGGGATCGGTGCCGGGTTCGCCGCGATGCCGTCCGCCGTGCTGCTTTCGGTGCTCGTGGCGAACCTCGACGTCCCGGACTGGCACGCGGCGCGCGGCGGCGCCGTCATCGTGCTCTTCCTGCTGGGTGCGGCCGTCCTCGGCGCCGCGGCGGCGTTCCTCGGCGGCCTGCCGTCCCCGGTCCCGGAAACCCGCGGCGACCGGCCGAGCGTCGGGCTCCGGCCCGGGCAGCGCGCGTTCTGGTCGGGCCGGGCGGAGAACCCGGCGATGCTCTGGGCGCTGCTGCTGGTCCCCCTCGCGATCGCGTTGCAGCCCGCCGGGCTCCCGTGGCCGACGGTCATCTGGTTCGCGCTGGTCGGCGTGGTCGTCACGGCTCTGACGTACCGCCTCAAGGCCACCGTCGACGCCAAGGGCGTGACGATCCGCTTCGGCCTCTTCGGCTTCCCGTGGCGGCACCTCCCGCTGAGCCGCATCCGCGAGGCGACCACGCGCGAGCTGGCGACCTTCCGCGACGGCGGCCTCGGCCTGCGCTTCAACCCGGTGACCGGCACGACCGCGTACAAGGTGCGCGGCGGGCCCGCGCTGGCGCTGGCACTGGAGAGCGGCCGGACGGTGCTGGTGAGCGTCGACGACCCGGAAACCGCCGCGGGCCTGGTCAACGACCTGCTCGCGCGGCACGTCACCCGGATTGACTAGGTCGGCGGCGCCCGCCCTTCGGTAGAAACGGAAGGTGTGGCGAAGAAGAGCGGCGGGGCCGGCTGCGTCGTCGTCGTGCTCGTGCTCGGGCTCTTGGCCTTCGGGTACTACAAGTGGCAGCACGGCTCGTCGTCGGCGCCGCCGGACGGCGCGGACACCGGCGGCGGCACCGGCCGCTACGTCGCCCTCGGCGACTCGTACACGTCGTCGCCGCGCACCGGGAAGCAGGCCGGGACCCCGGCCGGGTGTGAGCGCTCGGACGACAACTACCCGCACCTCGTCTCGGCGCGGCTGAGGCCCGCGGAGTTCGCCGACGTCAGCTGCGGCGGCGCGACCACCGGGCACCTCACCGCCGCGCAGAAGACCGGGAACGGCACGAACCCGCCCCAGCTCAACGCGGTGACCGAGCAGACGACGCTGGTGACGCTCGGCATCGGCGGCAACGACGTCGGCTTCCTCTCGCTGGCGTCGTCCTGCGCGTCCAGCCAGCCCGCCGCTTCGCCGTGCAAGGACCGGCTGACGGCGAACGGACGCGACCAGCTCGCCGAGCGGATCGACGCCACCGCACCGAAAGTCGGCGACGTCCTGGAACGCATCCACGCGAAGGCGCCGAAGGCGAAGATCATCGTCGTCGGCTACCCGACGGTGCTGCCCGACGGCGACGGCTGCTGGCCCACCCTGCCGTTCGGGGCCGGCGACATCGCCTACTTCCGCGACGCGCTGGGCAAGCTGAACAAGATGCTCGAAGACCAGGCCGAGGCCCACCGCGCCGGGTACGCCGACACCGCGACGCCCGGCAAGGGCCACGACGTCTGCGCGGCGTCGGGGGAACGCTGGGTGGAGGGCCTGCTGCCGTCGTCGCCCGCCGCCCCGCTGCACCCCAACGCGCGCGGCGAGCGGGGCATGGCGGACGCCGTCCTGGCCCTGCTGAAGCTCCCTTAGACCCGGACGAGCGCCTGCGGCTTGCCTAGCACGGTCTTGCCGTCGAACTTGGCGACCAGGTCGATGCGCGCGGTGCCGTCGTCGTTGACCGCGCCGACCTTGCCGCTGAACTCCACCAGCGCGCCCTCCGGCGTGTTCGGCACGACCACGGGCCGGGTGAAGCGGGCGCTCAGGTCGACGAGGCGGCCGGGGTCGCCGAGCCAGTCGGTGACGAGCCGCCCGGCAAGCGCCATGGTGAGCATGCCGTGGGCGATGACGTCGGGGAGGCCGACGTCCTTCGCGAACGCCTCGTTCCAGTGGATGGGGTTGAAGTCCAGCGACGCCCCGGCGTAGCGGACGAGCTGGTCACGCGTCACCCGGACCTCGATGGTGGGCAGTTCGTCGCCGACGTTCACGCGCCCTCCCCCCGGACCACGAGCTGCGCCCGCGTGGTCGCGATGTGCGCGCCGTCGCCGTCGGCGATCTCCGCGCGCAGGTTGATGAAGTCGTTGCCCGCCCGGGCCATGATCTTGTCGATGTGCGTGGTGAGCAGCAGCTTGTCGCCGACGTGCACCGGGCGGCTGTAGCTGAACTGCTGGTCGCCGTGGACCATCCGCGAGTAGTCGAGCCCGAGCTTCCGGGTCGGTGACGATCGCGTTGATGGCGGCGAGGTTGACGATCGTGATGAACGTCGGCGGCGCGATGACGTCCGGGTGCCCGGCGGCTTTCGCGGCCTCGGGGTCGCGGTAGACCGGGTTGTCGTCGCCGATCGCGTCGGCGAACTCCCGGATCTTCTCCCGGCTCACTTCGTAGCTGGTCTGCGGCGGGTACACCCGCCCGGTGAACGACTCGTCCAAGGGCACCCGCAGAGGCTATCAACAGCGAAGCCCCGCCCCGGAGGTCCGGGGCGGGGCTTCGAAAGCTGGGGTGAACGCGCTACGTCAGCGGGTTTCCTTGTGCGTCCGGTGCGTACCGCAGTTCGGGCAGAACTTCTTCATCTCCAGGCGATCCGGGTTGTTGCGCCGGTTCTTCTTGGTGATGTAGTTGCGGTGCTTGCACTCTTCGCACGCCAGCGTGATCTTGGGTCGCACGTCGGTGGCAGCCACAGCGTTTCCTTCTCTCTCAGGTCCCGGGGGCCAGCCCCGTCGTTACCGCGTAGCGGTGGCCGGACTTGAACCGGCGACACAGCGATTATGAGCCGCTTGCTCTGCCAACTGAGCTACACCGCCCTTACATGACCCAAGCCGCGACACGCAGGCGTGACGCGGCTGAGGTCGAGAGCCCCTTTACGGAATCGAACCGTAGACCTTCTCCTTACCATGGAGACGCTCTGCCGACTGAGCTAAAGGGGCCTGGCCTCTCGCGAGGACTGGGAAAGATTAGCAAGGCCTGTCACCCGCCCGTGCAACCGGGGTCCCGTAAGAGCAAAACCTCAGGTCAGCAGGGTCAAGACGGTCTCGGAGTGCCGTCCCGGGGAGCGCGCCGTGCGGGCCTGCAGCCACGCCTCCAGGCGGTCCTCGGGCAGCGGCCGCGAGATCAGGTAGCCCTGGGCGACGTCACAGCCCATCGCCTCGAGCTGGTCGCGCGCGACGTCTTCCTCGACGCCCTCGGCCACGACCGTCAGCCCGAGCGAGTGGCCCAGCTCGACGATCGACCGGACCACCGCGAGGTCGCCGAGGTCGGTGCCCATGCCGAGGACGAAGCTCTTGTCGATCTTGACCTGGTCGACCGGCAGCTGCCGCAGGTAGGCCAGCGACGAGTAGCCCGTGCCGAAGTCGTCGACCGCGAGCACGATGCCCAGCGAGTGCAGCTCGCGCAGGATCGGCAGCGCCTTCTGCGGGTCGGACATCACGCCGGACTCGGTCAGCTCGAACGTCAGCAGCTCCGGCGGGATGCCGAAGCGCTCCAGCTCGCGCGCCACCTTGTTCGGGAAGTCCTCGTCGGCCAGGTTGCGCACCGACAGGTTGACCGCCACCGAGATCCGCAGGCCCTCGTCGAGCCACTTGCGGCAGCGCTTGAGCGCTTCGCCGAGCACGAACGACGTCAGGACGCCGATCAGGCCGGCCGCCTCGATGGCCGGGACGAACTCGTCCGGGCCGAGGCGCCCGAACTCCGGGTGCACCCAGCGGACCAGCGCCTCGACGCCCTGCACCTGGCGGTTCGGCAGGGTGATCTTCGGCTGGTAGTGGACGCTGACCTGGCCGTCCTCCAGCGACTGCCGGAACTGCGTGACCATCTGGAAGCGGCGCAGGAAGATCTGGCCCATGCTCGGCACGTAGCCGCGGACCTCTTCGCCGCCCTTGGTCGCGCGCACGGCGACGTCCGCGCGCTGCAGCAGGCCTTCGATGTCGACGACGTCGCCGGGTTCGTCCGCGGACGTCGTCGCGTAGCCGATCATCGCGTTCGCCTCGACCGAGAGCCGGTCCACCGGGTACGGCGCGGAAAGCTCCTCGCGCAGCCGTTCCGCGGCGTGGTGGGCGTCCTCGGGCGGGCAGCCGACGAGCAGCGCCGCGAAGGACGCGCCTTCGAGCCGGGCGAGCGGGACGTCGGGGCCGAGCGCGTCGCGGATGCGGCGGCCGGCGGCGATCACCATCCGGTCGGCCCACGCGTAGCCGAGCGCGTCGCTGACCGTCGAGAAGACGTCGAGGTCGATCCGCAGCACCACGGCGTTCGGGAAGTCCCGCAACGGTTCCTTCGCCACCTGCCGGAAGCCCGGCCGGTTGAGGTGCCCGGTGAGCGGGTCGTGGTAGGCGTCGTGGCGCAGGGTCGCGAGCAGCCGCCGGTTGTCCAGCGACGTCGCGAGGTGGCTGGCCATCGTGCCGAGCAGCTGGACGTCGTACTTGCCGAACCCGCGCCAGCGCGAGAGCCGGTCGTGCGCCTCGACGACGCCGAGCAGCTGGTTCGCGCTGCGCAGCGGCACGACGAGCGCCTCCTGCGCGCCGCGGTCGAGCAGCGCCGCGCGGACGTCGGGGTTGGCCTCGGTGATCCGGAAGTGCCGGACGTGTGCGCCGGGCAGGCGCAGCAGCGGGTCGTCGGCGGTGGGGTCGGCGGGCGGCAGGTCCTCGCCCGCGACGACGACCCGCATGGTGTCCTTCGGTTCCAGCCGCAGCCTCAGCACGACCCGGCCCGCGGCGAGCTGGTCCTTGATGCGCTCGGCGATCGTGGCCCACTCGCGGACGTCGACGCCGCCGACGAGCTCGTCCGCACGGCTGGCCGGGCGCGCCGCGGCCTGCTGGCCCGACCGCGCGACCATCAGGCTGACGTCCGAGAGGGCCTCCATGTCCCGCTGCTCGCGCAGCAGGTCGGAGTAGGCCCAGTAGAGGGCGGTCAGGCCGAGGAACACGGCGAGCACCAGCGGCCACGCCTTGGGCGTGTTCGAAATGACGAGGTAGCCGGACAGGCCGACCGAAGCGTTGACGAACCCGACGACCAGGATCCGCGCGGTGAGCCGGACGGCGGTGCTGACCCGCATCCGGCGCCGCAGCACGCGGACCGCGGCCAGCGCGAGCAGCGTGCTCACCAGCGGCGCGGTCAGGGTGCCCGCCAGCGCGGCGACCCACGGGATCTTGTCGCCGACCCCGGCGCCGACGGCGTACTTGACCAGCCCGGCGACCGCGAAGGCGCCGGTGATCTCGAGCAGGAACGCGCCCGCGTTGTAGAGGACGCGTCCGGCGACCTTCCGCGCGAGCAGCGTGCCGATACCGGCGACCAGGTGCGCGGCCAGCACGACCTCGAACGGCGCGATGAAGAACCCGATGACGAGCGGGATCTCGGTGAAGGAGATGGTCCACGAGATGCCGCTGCGGACGTCGACGTTGATGCCGAGCTGCTCGGCGAGCAGGAACGCGATCGCGAGCACCGGCCCGATCCACAGCAGCCTGCTGTCCCAGTGGAACGGCAGCCACGAGCCGACCGCGAAGGCGGCGACGAGGCCGAGGCTCAGAACGGCGAAGGTGTACGCGCGGAACCGGCGTTCGTCGGTGCGGGCC
This sequence comes from Amycolatopsis nalaikhensis, assembly GCF_030264295.1. Lineage (GTDB taxonomy): Bacteria > Actinomycetota > Actinomycetes > Mycobacteriales > Pseudonocardiaceae > Amycolatopsis > Amycolatopsis nalaikhensis. The sequence goes on from NZ_CP127173.1 coordinate 1,959,569, forward strand.
TCGGCGGACGCGGCGGGCTGGGGAGGTGTCCCGGAAGCGGCTCGCGGCCCGGGCTGCGCCTGCGCGACGGCGTCGCCGTGGGCGTTGGTGTCCGGCATCCGACCTTCCCTCCCGGCTTGTCCACCGGTGCTGATCCGTGACTTCGGGTGTGGACAAGGGCCATACCGTACCCCGTAGGGCGTACCCGTGTCCCTTTCGAGACAGTAGGAGATCACCCCAGGGTTAACAATGCCTCGAACGCGCTGACCTGCGTGGACCAAGGGGTGAAACATCGGGTGGCCGAACCTATGGCGGTCCGCCGCACACGGAGGCGCGGATAGCGCTTCAATGTGCGCATGCACAGCGACGTGATAGCCACCGAACACGCGGCCCGGCTCGCGGCGGTGGATTCCCTGCTCCCCGGTTCAGCTCCCTTCGAGGCGGCCGAAAACGCCGTGGTGCTGGAGGTGGCGACGGGTGACTCCGCCGCGTCCGCCCTCGCCTCGCGCATCCAGGTCGACCAGGGCGCTCCGAACGCGCCGTGGCGCGCGCTGACCGAGCACCGGCTCGACCTCCAGCTGGCCGGGCCCCAGCCGGCGGCCGCCCTCGACGCCCTCCTCACCCGATGGGATGAACATCTGCGCGCGGTCGCCGAGCGCGGCGACACCGAGACCGCGGCGATCGTGCCGCGGGCGAGCCGGGACGCGGCCGGCGCGCGCGAAATGCTGCACCACGGCTTCGCGCCGCTGCGCGTGATCGCGGTGCGGCCCGCCGAGCGGCTGATCCCGGCCGGCCCGCGGGGCACCCCCGGCGTCAAGATCCGCCGCGCCGAGCCCGGCGACCTCGAAACCGCCGTCGCGCTGGGCCTGGAGCTGCACTCCTACGACGCCCAGTACGGCACGGTCAACCTGCGCAAGGGCGTCGAAGACATCATGGCCAAGGACCTGGCCGAGCAGCTGAACCGGCCGGAGCCGCCGTTGTGGATCGCCGAGCTGTACGGCCGTCCGCTCGGCATGGTGAACGTCCAGCACCCCGGCGAGACCGGCTGGATCAGCGACCGCGTGGCGGCCGAGCGGGTCGGCTACCTCTCGTCCCTGGCCGTCGCGGCGGCGGCGCGCTCGTCCGGTGTCGGCACGGCGCTGGCCGCGCACGCCCACCACGTGCTGGACGAAGACGGCGCCGACGTCGTCCTCCTGCACCACGCCGCGGCGAACCCGCTGTCGACGCCGTTCTGGTACGCCCAGGGCTACCGCCCGCTGTGGACGTACTGGCAGCGTCGCCCGGCCGTCCGCTGAACGACTGGCGGATTACCGCGGGTGCGCTGTCCTTATAGGCTGACCTCGCCAGAGCGAGGGGAGCCGGGAAGTGACCGATCAGCGGGATTCCGCGCCGCGCGCGCCCGAGGGCGTCGACACCGAAAAGCCGTCCGCCGCCCGGATCTACGACTGGTACCTGGGCGGCACCCAGAACTGGGCCGTGGACCGCGAGTTCGGCAGGCGCATGGAACAGCAGTGGCCGCTGGTGCGGCCCGGCTCGAAGCAGAACCGCGAGTTTATGAACCGCGCGGTCCGGGCGGCGCTGCGGGCGGGCATCCGGCAGTTCATCGACCTCGGCTCCGGCGTCCCGACGGCGGGCAACGTGCACGAGGTCGTCGAGGCCGAGCTCCCGGACGACCACGACGCGACGGTCGTGTACGTCGACTACGAGCCGGTGGCGGTCGCCCACGCGACGCTGATCCTCGAAGAGGGCGCGGCGACGGACTGGGCGGGCATCGTCCAGGCGGACATGCGCGACGCGAAGGCCGTGCTGCGCGCGGAAGAGACGAAGCGGCTCATCGACTTCTCGAAGCCGGTCTGCCTGATGATGATGGCGGTGCTGCACTTCGTCGGCCCGGACGACGACCCCGAGGGCCTGCTGCAGACGTACCGGGACGCGCTCGCGCCGGGGAGCTGGCTGGCGATCTCCCAGATGAGCGAAGGCGACGGCGACGGCGAGGCGCTCGAGGGGCTGCGCTGGTTCGTCGAGCAGTACCGGAAGACGAGCAACCCGGTGTGGCTGCGCGACCGCGAGGAGATCCTGCCGCTGTTCGGCGACTGGAACCTGCTCGAACCGGGCATCGTGCACCTGCCCGACTGGCGGCCCGACCGGAAGCTGAACGCGCTGGAAGCCGAGGCCCGGCCGTTCGCCTGGTGCGGCATCGCGGAGAAACCCGGCCGCTGACCTGCGGTTTTCCCGATCGCTGTGGGCGAACGCACCATCGGAAACAAACGCACCCATCGGAGAGTTGAGCTAGGCAGACTCAACTACACGAGGAGTGCACATGTCCGACACCCGCCTCCTGCCCGTGCTCCCGCTCGATGACGACGTCGTGCTGCCGGGCATGGTCGTCCCGCTCGACCTGACCGACACCGAGACTCGGGCAGCGGTGGAGTCCGCCCAGGCCAAGACGCCGAGCCAGGCGTCCTTCCCCGGCATCCGCTCGACCGGCGCCAGCAAGGCCGAGGTCCTGATCGTCCCGCGCGTCCACGGCGAGTACGCCGAGTACGGCACCGTCGCCACGGTCGAGCGCATCGGCCGCGTCCCCGGCGGGAAGGCCGCCGTGCTGCTGCGCGGCACCGGCCGCGCGCTCGTCGGCCGGATCGCCGACGGCCCCGGCGCCGCCCGCTGGGTGCACGCCGAGGACGCCCCCGAAACCACCGACGACCAGACCGCGAAGCTCGCGGCCGAGTACAAGGCCGTCGTCATCTCGATCCTCCAGCAGCGCGGCGGCTGGCAGCTGATCGACGCCGTCCAGCAGGTCGAGGACGCCTCCGCGATCGCCGACCTGTCCGGCAACGCGCCCTACCTGAGCACCGACCAGAAGCTCGAGCTGCTGTCCACTTTGGACGTCACCGCGCGGCTGGAGAAGTCGCTCGAGTGGAGCAAGGAGTACCTCGCCGAGCTCGAGGTCACCGACACGATCCGCAAGGACGTCGCCGAGGGCATGGAGAAGCAGCAGAAGGAGTTCCTGCTGCGCCGCCAGCTCGAGGCCATCCGCAAGGAGCTCGGCGAGCTCGACGGCACCGCGCAGGACGACGACTACCGCGCCCGCGTCGAGGCCGCCGAACTGCCCGACGCCGTGAAGAAGGCCGCGCTGGCCGAGGTGGACAAGCTGGACCGCACGTCCGAGCAGTCCCCCGAGGGCGGCTGGATCCGCACCTGGCTGGACACCGTCCTGGAGCTGCCCTGGAACGAGCGCACCGAGGACGTCTACGACATCGCGGCCGCGCGGGCCATTCTGGACGCCGACCACGCGGGCCTCGACGACGTCAAGGAACGCATCATCGAGTACTTGGCCGTGCGCAAGCGCCGTGCCGAGTCGGGCTTGGGCCCGGTCGGCGGCCGCCGCTCCGGCGCCGTGCTCGCCCTCGCCGGTCCTCCCGGGGTCGGCAAGACGTCGCTCGGTGAGTCCGTCGCGAAGGCCATGGGCCGCAAGTTCGTCCGGGTCGCCCTCGGCGGCATCCGCGACGAGGCGGAGATCCGCGGTCACCGCCGCACCTACGTCGGCGCGCTGCCCGGCCGGATCGTCCGCGCCATCAAGGAAGCCGGCTCGATGAACCCGGTCGTGCTGCTCGACGAGATCGACAAGGTGGGCGCCGACTACCGCGGCGACCCGACCGCGGCGCTGCTCGAAGTGCTGGACCCGGAGCAGAACCACACGTTCCGCGACCACTACCTCGAGGTCGAGCTGGACCTGTCCGACGTCGTGTTCCTGGCGACGGCCAACGCGCTGGAGACCATCCCCGGCCCGCTGCTGGACCGCATGGAGCTCGTCACGCTGGACGGCTACACCGAGCACGAGAAGGTCACCATCGCCCGCGACCACCTGCTCCCCCGCGAGCTGGAGCGCGCCGGGCTGGCGGCCGGTGACGTCACGCTGACCGACACGGCCTTCAGCCGGATCGCCGCCGAGTACACCCGCGAGGCGGGCGTGCGCGACGCGAACCGGACGATCGCCAAGGTGCTGCGCAAGATCGCGACCAAGGTGGCGCTGGACGAGGTTTCGCTGCCGGTGACGGTGGACGCCCCGGACCTGCAGGACTACCTGGGCCGCCCGCGGCACATCCCGGAGTCGTCGCTCCCGGCGTCGACGCAGCGCACGGCGACCCCGGGCGTGGCGACGGGCCTGGCGGTGACCGGCGCGGGTGGTGACGTCCTCTACATCGAGGCGTCCCTGGCCGACGAGGAGTCCGGCGCGTCCGGGCTGCAGCTGACCGGCCAGCTCGGCGACGTGATGAAGGAGTCGGTGCAGATCGCGCTGTCCTACCTGCGGTCGCACGGCGCGGAGCTGGAGCTGCCGGTGGGTGACCTGCGCAAGCGCGGCATCCACGTGCACGTGCCGGCGGGCGCGGTCCCGAAGGACGGGCCGTCGGCGGGCATCACGATGACGACGGCGCTGGCGTCGCTGCTCTCGGGCCGCGTGGTCCGCGCGGACGTCGCGATGACCGGCGAGGTCTCGCTGACCGGGCGGGTCCTGCCGATCGGCGGCGTGAAGCAGAAGCTGCTGGCGGCGCACCGCGCGGGGATGAAGACGGTGATCATCCCGCAGCGCAACGAGCCGGACCTCGACGACGTCCCGGCCGAGGTGCTGGCCGAGCTGGACGTGCACGCGGTGGCCAACGTCCGCGAGGTCCTGGACCTCGCCCTGACCCCGGCTTCGACGCCGGTTTCCCAGGCGGCGTAACCCCGAACGCCGCCACCCGACGGCCGGTTTCCCTCTCCCCCAAGGGAAACCGGCCGTTCCTTTGTGGTCGGGTCCGTTATGGTCAGAGTCGTCGCGCGCCGACGAGGTACCCGGCTCGCCGCAGGCCGAGCGGCCCGGCGTCGTAGAAGGCGGTGACCTCGGGCTGCAGCCCGGCGCGCCACAGTTCGTGGCGCAGCCACCGCGGGCTGAAGTCCCCGGCGCGCCGGGCGGGCCAGCGCGGGTTCCGCATGGTGACGACGGTGCGCCCGCCGGGCCGCACGACCCGCACGATCTCCCGCAGCGCGGGCACGACGTCGACGTGGTCGAGCACGCCCATCGCGAGCGCGACGTCGAAAGTGGCGTCGGCGAAGGGCAGTTCCTCGATGTCTCCGACGAAGAAGGAGGCGTCCCCGGCCCGCAGCCGGGCGGCGTCGACCATCGCGGCGGACCGGTCGCAGCCGGTGAGGGCGAAGTCCCCGGGCCGGTGCTCGAGCAGGTGCCGCACCATGGTCCCGGGCCCGCAGCCGACATCGAGCAGGGCGCCACCAGGGCAGTCCCGGAGCACTTGGCCGACGGCGTCCACGCGCGAACGCTGGTGCCGCGCGAGCGGGTCGCGTTCGAGCGTCCCGGAAACCGGCATGAGTTCCTCCCCAGGGGTCACCGCGTGGGTCGGGCCGGGGCGGCGAGTCGTTACCGATTCCGGGAAATGCCGTCGAAGGGCCGAACGCGCCTTGCGCCGTTCCGAGTAGCTGCCGTGGAACGCGAAACGCCCCTCCGGGCGAGCCGGAGAGGCGTTTCGCTGGGGTGGCGGGTGAGGGATTCGAACCCCCGTAGGCGTAAGCCAACTGGTTTACAGCCAGTCCCCTTTGGCCACTCGGGTAACCCGCCCAGGCCGGTCTCACCGGCCGGGGAGAAGCTTACCCGGCGCCTCTTGACGGGGGTCAACCGGGATACCCGTCCCCCGGTGGGGGCTAGGCTGGGTGCCCCTGACAAGCGAGTACGAGGTGTGAGGACACGTGGCGGATCCCTCTTTCGACGTCGTGAGCAAGGTCGACCGCCAGGAGGTGGACAACGCGCTCAACCAGGCAGGCAAGGAGCTCGGCACGCGGTTCGACTTCCGCGGCACCGGCACGACGATCAGCTGGGCGGGCGAGGAGGCGATCACGATCGAGTCCGAGACCGAGGAGCGCGCCCTGGCCGCCGTCGAGGTGTTCAAGGAGAAGCTGATCAAGCGCAGCATCTCGTTGAAGGCCTTCGAGGCCGGTGAGCCCGCGCTGTCGGGCAAGAGCTACAAGATCTCGGGCAAGATCCTGCAGGGCATCGCCTCGGACAAGGCCAAGCAGATCGCCAAGTTCATCCGGGACGAGGGACCCAAGGGGGTTCAGGCTCAGATCCAGGGCGATCAGCTGCGGGTGTCCGGGAAGAAGAAGGACCAGCTTCAGGAAGTCATCGCGCTGCTGAAGGGCAAGGACTTCGAGATCGCTCTCCAGTTCACCAACTACCGGTGACGGTTTGAGGCGATCGCGCCGGGTCGAGGGTCGCACCCCCTGGACCCGGCCCGATCACCTCAAGGGTCAGGACGGCGTCACCGTCCACGTCCCTTCCCAGTCGTCGACCTTCAAGTACGCCGGGCCGTCGACCGGCACCGTCCGGTCCTGGTCGCCGATCTCGTTCACCAGCAGGTCCCGCATCTCGTCCGTCATCACCCACAGCGCCACGTTCCCCTTGCTCCGCGCCGTGAACTTGACCGACGCCGTCCCCGCCGGGACGCGCAGCACCGCGTCTCCCTTGCCCTTCGTCTCCTGACCCGGCTCTGCCGTCGGCACGCTCCGGTAGTCCGCGATCGTCGCCGTCCACGCGCCGTCCGCCACCACCGTGATCCTCTTCGTCGGCTGGTCCGGGTACGTGTTCAGCCACGTTGTCCCCTTGTACGAGCCGATCGCGTTGACCAGGCCGAACTCGCCTCCGTCCGTGCTGATGATCACGTTCGACTCGCACTTCGGGCAGTCGAACGTGAAGAACCCCAGCTGGTCCTTCGGCCACGTCACCTCGAAGCCGCCCGGGCCCTTGCCCGTGTGCGTCTCCGTCGGCACCTCGTGGGGCGCCGGTGGGGCGGGCGACGGTGTGGGTGCCATCGGCGCGGGTGGCGCCTCTCCCACGATCGTTCCGTACCCCGTGCTCGGTGCGCAGCCCGCCGCCAGCGCCAAGACCAGCACGCCCGCCAGCCGGATCTTCATCTCTCCCCCTCGGGGCCACCACGAGCCCTCTGGTGATCTTTCGACGCACTTTGCCCGCGCGTTACCGTTGCCGAGCGTGAGGGCTCACCCTTTCGTGCTCTTGAAACCCCTCGAACGCGCGATGGTGCCGCGTGCCTGCCGCTCGCGGGCGCGGGCGCGTGTTGTGATCGCGCCGTCACCGCGTGGAGAGGGTCAGGATGCGCCGTTTGCTCGCCTTCGTGCTGTCGCTCACCGTGGTCGGTTCGACCCTGACGCCCGCCGTCGCCGCTGAGCGCAAGCAGCTCGTTCCCGGCTACGGCTCCTACGCCCGGCTCATCCGGCTCGAACACTCCATCTTCGGGCGCGGGCGGATCATCGCCACCCTGACCAGCGAAGACTCCGGTGGCAAGTTCACGCCCGTGATGGAAAGCACCGACGAGGGCGAGACCTTCCACAAGATCGGCGCCATCCACGACCCCGACGGCCGCTACGGCATGTGCTGCGGCACCGTCTACGAACTCCCCCAGCGGGTCGGGAAGCTGCGGGCCGGCACCCTGCTCTGGGCCGCCTCCTACCGGCAGGACGCCGGTGCGCAACGCCGCGTCGGCATCCGGATCTGGGCCAGCAAGGACGGCGGTCGCGCGTGGACCTTCCTGGCCGAGGCCGCGAAGTCGCACAACATCGACGGCATCTGGGAGCCCGAGTTCACCGTCGACGCCGGGGGCACCCTCTGGCTCCACTACGCCGACGAGACGCAGGCACCCAAGTACGCGCAGGTCCTCAACCGGGTCGCCTCGACCGACGGCGTCAACTGGGGCACCAAGCAGCTCACCATGGCCATCCCGCCCGACCGCGTGCGGCCCGGCATGCCGATCATCCGGCGGCTGCCCGACGGCCGCTACTACTTCGCCTACGAGATCTGCAACTTCCGCGACCGGTACTGCGACCCCTACTTCAAGATCTCCCCCGACGGCGCCAACTGGGGCAGCCCCGGCGACCCCGGCACCCGCGTCACCACGGCCAACGGCAACTACTTCCAGCACGCCCAGACGATCACGCTCTTCCCCGGCGGCCCGAACGGCGTGCGGATCGTCATGGTCGGGCAGATCTACACCGACGCGAAGGGCAAGCCGCAACCGAAGAACGGCCAGGTGCTGCTCGCGAACGACAACTTCGGCAGCGGCCACTGGTACGAATTACCGGCTCCCGTGCACATCAGCGGCATCCACAACAACTTCTGCCCCAACTACTCCTCGACGCTGCTGCCGGTCGACGACGGCAAGAACGTGCTGGAGATCGCCACCGAGTACAACGACGGCTGCAAGGCCTACTTCGGCAAGGGCCCGGCCTTCTAGCGCTTCTCGATCGGGCCCGCCGGCCCAGCCCGTAGGGTGGGGCGCAGCCGTGGCCGAGGAGAGGGAGGCAGTCCATGAAGGGCATCGTGCTGGCCGGAGGCAGCGGGACGCGCCTGCACCCGATCACCCAGGCGGTGTCGAAGCAGCTGCTCCCCGTCTACGACAAGCCGATGGTCTACTACCCGATCTCGGTGCTGATGCTGGCCGGGATCCGGGAGATCCTGATCATCTCCACCCCGGCCGACCTGCCGAACTTCCGCAAGCTGCTGGGCAACGGCGACCAGTTCGGCGTCTCGTTCTCCTACGCCGAGCAGCCCAGCCCGAACGGCCTCGCCGAAGCGTTCGTGATCGGCGCGGACTTCATCGGCGACGACGACGTGGCCCTGGTCCTCGGCGACAACATCTTCTACGGCCAGGGCTTCTCCAGCCGCCTGCAGCAGGCCGTGCGCGAGCTCGACGGCTGCGTCCTGTTCGGCTACCCGGTCAAGGACCCCGAGCGCTACGGCGTCGGCGAGGTCGGTGCGGACGGCAAGCTCGTCTCCATCGAGGAGAAGCCCGCGAAGCCGCGCTCGAACAAGGCGATCACCGGCCTCTACTTCTACGACAACCAGGTCGTCGACATCGCCCGCACGCTGACGCCGTCGGCGCGCGGCGAGCTCGAGATCACCGATGTCAACCTCACCTACCTGCGGCAGGACCGGGCGACGCTGGTCGAGCTCAGCCGCGGGTTCGCCTGGCTCGACACCGGCACGCACGACTCGCTGCTCGAGGCCGGGCAGTTCGTGCAGGTGCTGGAGCACCGCACCGGTGTGCGCATCGCCTGCCTCGAGGAGATCGCGCTGCGCATGGGCTTCATCGACGCCGACGAGTGCTACGCGCTGGGCGCGAAGCTCGCGAAGTCCGGCTACGGCGACTACGTGAAGGCAGTCGCCGTAGCGGCGGGAGCGTCGGCCTAGAACAGCTGGTCGCGCAGCGTCGGCCCCGCGTACTCGGTCCGGAAGACGCCGCGTTCCTGCAGGTGGGGCACGACTTTCTCGACGAACTCGTCGAGCCCGGTCGGGGTCAGGTGCGGTACCAGCACGAAGCCGTCGGCCGCGTCGGACTGGACGTACTCGTTGATCGTCGCCGCGACCGTCGACGGCGTGCCGACGAACTGCTGGCGCGCGGTGACCTCGATCACCAACTCGCGGATGGAGAGCTTCTTCTCCTCCGCGATCGCCCGCCACTTGCGCGCCGTTTCCAGCAGGTCCTTCTCGTGGCGGACGCGGCCCCAGGTCAGCGGCTCGGCGTCCGGGTCGGGGTCGACCTCCGGCAGCGGCCCGTCGACGTCGTAGTCCGACAGGTCGCGACTCCAGACCTGCTCGAGGAACTGGATCGCGGTGGCCGGGCGGACCTGCTGGAGCCGGATTTCGCGCGCGTGCTCCTCGGCTTCGGCGTCGGTGTCGCCGAGGACGAACGTCGCCGCCGGCATGATCAGCAGCTCGCCGTACTCGCGGCCGTAGGTGGCCAGGCGGCGCTTGACGTCGTGGAAGAACGCCTGGCCGTCTTCGAGCGTGCCGTGCCTGCTGAAGATGACGTCGGCGGCCTTGGCAGCGAACTCGCGGCCTTCGTCGGAGTCCCCGGCCTGGATGACGACCGGCTGGCCCTGCGGCGTGCGCGGCAGCGTGAATTCGCCGTGGATGCCGAACTGCGGTCCATTGTGGACGAAGTGACCGGGGTCGCGCGCGAAGACGCCGTTCTCCTTGTCCCCCACCAGGGTTCCCGGCGGCCAGCTGTCCCACAGCTCCCGCACGGTCGCCAGGAACTCCTCGGCGCGCGCGTAGCGGTCCTCGCGTTTGAGGAAGCCGCCGCGCCGGAAGTTCTGCCCGGTGAAGGCGTCCGGCGACGTCACGACGTTCCACGCCGCACGCCCGCCGGAGAGGTGGTCGATGCTCGCCACCTGCCGCGCCACCTCATAGGGCTCGTTGAACGTCGACGACAGCGTCCCGGCCAGGCCGAGGTGGGTGGTGACGGCGGACAGCGCGGCCAGCACGGTGGTCGTGTTGGGGCGGCCGACGACGTCGGAGTCGAGGATCTTGCCGGCGTGCTCGCGCAGCCGCAGGCCTTCGGCGAGGAAGAGGAAGTCGAACTTGCCGCGCTCGGCGGTGCGGGCGAGGTGCTCGAACGAGGCGAAGTCGATCTGGCTGCCGGACGCCGGGTCGCTCCACACGGTCGTGTTGTTGACGCCCGGGAAGTGCGCGGCGAGCTTGATCTGCTTGGTCATCTCAGGCCCCCTGGTACTGGTTGGCGGCGACGCCGAGGCCGAGGTGCTCGCGCAGCGTGGTCCCCGCGTACTCGCTCCGGAACGCGCCCGCGGCGCGCAGGGCCGGGACGGTCTCCGCGGTGAAGAGCGCCAGGTCGTCGGGCAAGACGGCGGGCCGGATCAGGTAGCCGTCGACGTCACCGCCGAGCAGCTCCTCGGCCAGCCGCGACGGCGTGCCGACGAAGCTGCGACCCTCCGGCTGCCACGGGTGCAGGTCGTCGAGGACGCGTTTGCGCTCGTGGGCGGCCTCTTCGGTCGGGGCCAGCAGGACTGTGATCGGTTCGATCGCCTTGGCGCCGGGCACGCGCTCGCCGGTCAGCAGGACGTCGGCGGGGCCGTCGTAGGCGAAGGTCACGGGGTGGCCCTGCGGCGGGCGCGGGGTGATCGAAGGGCCTTTCACGCTGAAGAAGCGGCCCTCGAAGTCGACGTAGTGCAGCTTGTCACGGTCGATGAACCGGCCGGTGGCGGCATCGCGGATGATCGCGTCGTCCTCCCAGCTGTCCCACAGCCGGGTGATGACGTCGAGGACATCGGCGTTCTCGGCCGCGGCGTCCTCGGGCGACGGCGCCGGGCGGCGGCCGAAGTGGGCGGCCTCGGCATCGGACAGGGACGGCTTCACCAGGACGCCCGCACGGCCGCGGCTGGCGTAGTCGAGCGTGGCGACCGACGTCGAGACGTGGAACGGCTCGGTGTGCGTGGTGGTGACTGTCGGGACCAGGCCGATCCCGCGGGTAACGGGTGCGATCGCGGCCAGCGTGAGCAGGGCGTCGAGGCGTCCGCGGACGACATCGGCGCCACCGGGCTGCAGCGCGAAGGAGTCGTCGAGGGTGACGAAGTCCAGCGACGCGGCTTCGGCGAGCTTCGCGTGCCTGAGGTAGTGGCCGGAGGTGAACAGCGCGGCGGGCTCGACCGCGGAGACACGCCAAGCGGCGGGGTGATGCCCGGCCCCGTCGATGGCGGCGCTCAGGTGCAGCTGTGCGGAGACCATGCCATCGAAACGCGCAGCCCCCACGCCGGATTTCCCCTCCCACGTTCTGGGAAGCCCGAGCTTTCACGTGAAAGCTCGGGCTCCGGGTCACCGAGGAGACGTCGGGGGACGCCGGAGGCGGCCCGAATCCAGGGCGGGAGTCCGGCGGCCGGCAACGCAAACCAGGCACGAGATCACCAGACCTCCCCCGCCCCTCGTCCTCGCCGCACTTCAGTCGACGGTTGAGCTTGTCAAGGCACGCTTTCCCGCCTTGACAAGGTCAACCGGCGGCTGAACACTCCGCGAGGAGGGGTGGGGGATGTCGGGCCCGGTTCTCCTCTTCGGGACGTTCAAAGATCAAAAGAATGTCCTCGCCGGACGGGCAGGCTCCGGGATGGCCGGGGCCTCGTAGTTCACTCGCGTTCTCGAGGGGGCCGCGAGGTGGTCATCCCGTCGCCTGATTGAGGCCTATCACTTTGAGCCAGGCCCGCAAGCTTTCGTACTTCGGCGCCGGTGAGCAGGTAGTTGCGGGCCTGGCTCAAAGTGATTTACACGGCCTCAGGCGACGGGATGACCACCCCGCTCCTTTATCCGGGGTCACCCGGACGGGTCAGAACGGGCGGCGGGCCATCTCTTCAAGCCGCGCGATGCGGTCGGCGATCGGGGGGTGCGTCGAGAACAGCTTGCTGAGGCCCTCGCCCGGGCGGAACGGGTTCGCGATCATCAAGTGCGACTGCGACACCAGCTGTGGCTCGGCGACCAGCGGCCGCGCCCTTGTCCCTGCCTCCAGCTTCCGCAATGCCGAGGCCAGGCCCAGTGGGTCGCCGGTCAGCTCCGCTCCGGACGCGTCGGCCTGGTACTCCCGTGAGCGGCTCACGCCCATCCGGATGACCGCCGCCGCTATCGGGCCGACGAACACCAGCAGCAGGCTGACCAGCGGATTGCTGTCTCGGTTGCCGCCGAAGAACAGTGCGATGTTCGCCAGCACGCTGATCACGCTCGCCAGCGCGCCGGCCACGCAGGAGATCAGGATGTCGCGGTTGTAGACGTGGGACAGCTCGTGGCCTAGCACCGCCCGCAGCTCGCGCTCGTCGAGCAGGTCGAGGATGCCCGTGGTGCAGCAGACCGCGGCGTGGCGCGGGTTGCGGCCCGTGGCGAACGCGTTCGGCGCGACCGTCGGGCTGATGTACAGCTGCGGCATCGGCTGGCGGGCGACCTGGGCGAGCTCGCGCACTATCCGGTACATCGCGGGCTGCTCGACCTCCGACACCGGGCGGGCCCGCATCGCGCGCAGCGCCAGCTTGTCCGAATTGAAGTAGGCGAACGCGTTCATCCCGAGGGCGATGACCAGGCCGATGACCAGGGCGCCGCGGCCGAAGAGCCCGCTGATCGCGATGATGATCGCCGACAGCAGACCGAGCAGCATCGCCGTCTTGAGTCCGTTCTGGTGCCCGTGCACGCGCGCTCGCCTCCGTCCGCTCTCCAGGTGGGTTACCCAGTGGAAACAACGCGATCGGGGGACGCGAAGTTCCTTCACGTGATCCTCGCGCGGGTTACGCTCGGGTGGCGAGTTGATCACGAGCGGAGGCGCCGATGCGAGGTCGCCCGATACGCCGACGGACCCTGTTCGCCCTGGTGACGGCGGGTGCCGGGGCACTGGCCCTGCCCGGGGTCGCGCGCGCGGAGGACGTCCGGTCGGTCGAGGTCGGCGGCGCCCCGGCCGGGGTCGCGGTGAATCCCGTCACCGGCTTCGCGTACGTCGCGGACCCGGAGTCCGGCACGGTCTCGGTCGTGGACCCGCGCACCGCGGCCGTCGTGGCCGTGGTCGACGTCGGCGGCAAGCCGGGTGACGTCGCGGTCGACGGGAAGGCCAACCGGGTCTACGTCGCCAACCCGCCGGCGGGCACCGTCGTGGTGCTGGACGGCCGCACGCACGACCTGGTGAGCGTGATCGGCGCCGGGGCGGGCGCCTCGGCGCTGGCGGTGGACGAGGAGGCCAACCGGGTGTACGCGGCCAGCGGCGGCACGGGCACGCTCGCCGTGCTCGACGGCGTCAGCTGCACGCTGGCGTCGCTGGTGCCGGGTCCGAAGCCGAGCCTCGCCGGCATCGCGGTCGACCCCGGGCGCAAGCTGGCCTACTGCGCGAGCACCGGCACCGACTCCGTCGAGGTGTTCTCGATCGACAGCGGCCGGTTCGTCGCGAGCGTGAAGGTGGGGGCGCGGCCGACGGCGGTCGCCGTGCACGCCGCGAGCGGCTCGGTGTACGTCGCGAACTCCGGCATCCACCACATGTCCATTGTGGACGCGGCGACCCGCACCGAGAGCAAGACGGTGTTGCTGCGCAGCGAATCCTCGGCGCTGACGGTGCACCAGGGCACGAACACGGTGTACACGAACGGCGGCCAGAACGGGCTGAGCCGGGTCGACGGCGCGACCGGGACGCTGACGGGCGACCTGCCGCTGGGCGTCAACCCCGGCGACGTGGCGATCGACCAGCGCACCCGCACGGTGTTCGTCACGGATCCGCTGCACGGCAGGGTTTCCATCGTCCGCGATTTCTGACGGCGCGGCTGGGGTAACTCCAGGTATACGGTCGGAAGGTATGGAACTCGGACTGCAGATCCCCGACTTCACCTGGCCGAACGGCGCGTCCCGGCTGGGCGCGGACCTGGCCGCCGTCGTCCGCGCGGGCGACCAGGCCGGCTTCGGCTCCATCGCGGTGATGGACCACTTCTTCCAGATCGGCGGGGTCGGCCCCGTCGAAAACGACATGCTCGAGGCGTACACGACGCTCGGTTTCATCGCGGCGCACACCGAGCGCGCGAAGCTCCTGACGGTGGTGACGGGCGTGCTCTACCGCCACCCGGGCCTGCTGGCCAAGGCGGTGACGACGCTGGACGTCCTGTCGGGCGGCCGCGCGATCCTCGGCATCGGCGCGGGCTGGAACGAGGAGGAGTCCCGTGGCCTCGGCTTCCCGTTCCCGCCGGTCGCCGAGCGCTTCGAGCTGCTGGAGGAGAACCTCCAGTACGTGCTGCAGATGTGGGCGGACGGCGACGAGCCGTTCAAGAGCAAGCACTTCGACGCTTCGCGCTTGCTCAACGTGCCCCAGGCCCTGTCCAAGCCGCGGCCGCCGATCCTGATCGGTGGCGGCGGGGAGAAGAAGACCCTGCGGCTGGTCGCCAAGTACGCCGATCAGTGCAACCTGTTCAACGGGCCGGAGCTGGAGCGCAAGCTCGACGTGCTGAAGCAGCACTGCGAGAACGAGGGGCGCGACTACGACTCGATCACCAAGACCGTCTACCACATCCTCGACATCGGCTCGGAAGGCGAGAAGACCGGCGAGCTGCTCGGTGAGCTGGAGCGGTTGAGCGGGCTGGGCATCCAGGTCGCGCTGGGCATGGTGCCGCACGTCCACAAGCCGGAGATCCTGGAGAAGTTCGGCACGGACGTCATCCCGGCCGCCGCGAAGTTCTGACCGGCACTGACCGGTGCCGGCCTCCTGGCTGGCGCCGGTCAGCTGTCCTTGGCGAACCGCCTGGTCAAGGCCGCGACGCCGATGCCGATCACCGCCAGTGCCACTCCGGCCACGACCCAGCCCACCAGCGCCAGCACCACCCCGGTGCCCGCGAACAACGCGAACTCGACCAGGAACCGCCCCGGTTCCGGCAGCCGCCGACGGGCGCGCGGGGCGATGAACAACCCCCAGATCGCTGCCGCCGCCACCGGGAGCAGGACCGCGTCGATGATCGACAACGCCACTCCCGCGCCGAGCTGGGTTCCCGCCAGGGCCAGGCCGCCCAGCAACGCCAGCTCGGTGAGGAAGCGGATCGTCAGCAGCACGCCCACGCCGGGTCTCGGCTCCGAAGTCATCCGGCCAGCCTAGGGCCCTGGTCCACTGTGGACGTTACGGGTCCGGACGAGCACCGAGCGTGATCTTCGCCACAATCTCACGATCCAGGTTGCGGTTCCGAATCGGTCAACCCGGGCTCCCGGGGTCTCTGTAACGGCGATCCGCCCCTGCTCGACGTGTCTAACGCATATCGCGACGGCGAGCCAAGGAGCCTGGTAGATGACCACATGTCGACTCTGCGGTTCGACAAACACGGCCAGCGTCGTGGACCTCGGCGCGACTCCGCCGTGTGAGCGGTTCCTGACCGCCGGGCAGCTCGACGAGCCCGAGGCCACCTTCCCGCTCCACCTCAAGGTCTGCACCGAGTGCTGGCTGGCCCAGATCCCGCCGTTGATCGATCCCGACGACACCTTCACCGAGTACGCGTACTTCTCGTCTTTTTCCACCTCCTGGGTCGAGCACGCGAAGCGCTTCGTCGACGGCGCCGTCGACCGGCTCGGGCTCGGTGAGAAGTCCTTCGTCGTCGAGGTCGCCAGCAACGACGGTTACCTGCTCAAGCACGTCGTCTCCCGCGGCATCCGGTGTCTCGGCGTGGAACCTTCGGTGAACGTCGGGCAGGCCGCGCGCGACGCCGGCGTCCCCACCCTGACCGCCTTCCTGTCCGAGGAGACCGGCAACCAGGTGCGCGAGGAGCACGGCCCCGCCGATCTCGTCGCCGCCAACAACGTCTACGCGCACATCCCCGACGTCCTCGGCTTCACCAAGGGCCTGCGGGCGCTCGTCGCGGACGACGGCTGGGTCTCCATCGAGGTCCAGCACCTGCTCACGCTGATCGAGAAGAACCAGTACGACACGATCTACCACGAGCACTTCCAGTACTACACCGTCGAATCCGCGCGCCGGGCCCTCGCCACCGGCGGCCTGACCGTCGTCGACGTCGAACTCCTTCCGACGCACGGTGGGTCCATCCGGCTGTGGGCGCGTCCCGACGAGGTCGCGGGCGAGCCCAGCGAGCGGATGACCGACGTGCTGGAGCGCGAAAAGGCCGCCGGGCTGCACGAGCTGTCCGGGTACACCGAGTTCGCCGAGCGCGTCACCCGCGTGCGGCTGGACCTGCTGAAGTTCCTCATCGAGGCGCGGGGTGACGGCAAGACCGTCGTCGGCTATGGCGCGCCGGGCAAGGGCAACACCCTGCTCAACCACTGCGGGATCCGGACGGACCTGCTGAGCTACACCGTCGATCGCAACCCCTACAAGCACGGCCGGTTCACCCCGGGCACCCGGATCCCGGTGCTGCCCCCGGAACGCATCGAAGCCGACCGGCCCGACTACGTGCTCGTCCTCCCGTGGAACCTCCGGGAGGAACTGACCGAACAGCTTTCTTACGTGGGTGCGTGGGGCGGCAAGCTCGTCTTCCCGATTCCGCGCCTGGAAATCGTCGAGGTGACGCAGTGAAGGTCGTGCTCTTCTGCGGTGGCTACGGGATGCGGATGCGCAACGGCGCGGCCGACGACGTCCCGAAGCCGATGGCGATGGTCGGACCGAGACCGTTGATCTGGCACGTCATGCGCTACTACGCGCATTTCGGCCACACCGAGTTCATCCTGTGCCTCGGCTACGGCGCGGCGCACATCAAGAACTTCTTCCTCTCCTACGAAGAAACGATTTCGAACGACTTCGTCCTCCGCAACGGCAAGGCCGAGCTGCTCTCGACCGACATCGCGGACTGGACGATCACGTTCGTGCAGACCGGGATCGAGTCGCCGATCGGGGAACGCCTCCGCCGGGTCCGCGACCACCTCGACGGCGACGAGATGTTCCTCGCGAACTACGCCGACGTCCTTTCCGACGTGCCGCTGCCCGAGATGATCGACCGCTTCGAGAAGTCGGACGCGGGCGCGTCGATGATGGTCGTGCCGCCGCAGTCGTCGTTCCACTGCGTCGAAATGGACGAAGGCGGCATGGTCGGGTCGATCACCGCGGTGAGCGAAATGCCGCTGTGGGAGAACGGCGGCTACTTCGTGCTGCGGCAGGAAGTCTTCGACCACATCCCGGAAAACGGCGACCTGGTCGCCGACGGCTGTGCGGAGCTGGCCAAGCGCGGCCGCCTGCTGGCCTACCCGTACCGCGGGTTCTGGAAGCCGACCGACACGGTCAAGGAACGCGCGGCGCTCGACAACGCCTACACCCACGGCGACCGGCCCTGGGCGCTCTGGGAGCGCGCCGCGGCGAGCATCGCGTGATCGGGCTGCGGCCGGGACGGCTCGGCGGGGTCGTCGCCCTCGGCGCGCACTGCGACGACATCGCGATCGGCGCCGGCGGCACCCTGCTCACCCTCTGCGGTTCCCGGCCGGGGCTGAAGGTCGACGTGCTGGTCCTCTCCGGCGGCGGCACCCCGCGCGAGGACGAGGAGCGGGCAGCCCTCAATGCGTTCTGCCCGGGCGCCGAACTCGACGTCACCGTGCTGAAGCTGCCGGACGGGCGGTTCCCGGCGCACTGGGAAGAGGCCAAGAACGCCCTCGAAGAACTGCGGCGGCGGACCGACCCGGACCTCATCCTGGCGCCGCGCACCGACGACGCCCACCAGGACCACCGCGGCCTCGCCAAGCTGGTGCCGACGGCGTTCCGCGACCACCTCGCGCTGGGCTACGAGATCGTCAAGTGGGACGGCGACCTCGGCAGCCCGTCGGTCTACCAGCCGCTCGACGACGACGTCGCCGAGGAGAAGGTCCGGCTGCTGCAGGCGCACTACGCGTCGCAGCGGCACCGGCCCTGGTACGACCGCGAAGCCTTCCTCGGGCTGGCCCGCATCCGCGGGATCGAAGCGGCCACGAAGTACGCCGAGGCGTTCTTCGCCAAGAAACTCACTCTCGACCTGAAGGGCTGATCCGATGCGGGTGTTGCTGACGGGGCACAAGGGCTACCTGGGGACGGTGATGGCCCCGGTGCTCGCCGCCGCCGGCCACGAGGTCGTCGGCCTCGACTCCGGGCTGTTCGAGGACTGCCTGCTCGGCCCCGCCCCGGCCGACCCGGCCGGGCACGTCGTCGACCTGCGTGACGTCGAAGCCAAGCACGTCGAGGGCTTCGACGCCGTGATCCACCTGGCCGCGCTGTCGAACGACCCGCTGGGCTCGCTCGCGCCGGAGCTGACCTACGACATCAACCACCACGCGTCGGTGAAGCTCGCGAAGCTGGCGAAGGACGCGGGGGTGAAGCGGTACATCTACGCGTCGACCTGCTCGGTGTACGGCGCCGGCGGCGACAACCTCGTCGACGAGGACGCCCCGCTGCGGCCGGTGACGCCGTACGCGGAGTCGAAGGTGCGCGTCGAGGCCGACGTCCACGAGCTGGCCGACGACGACTTCACCCCGGTCTACATGCGCAACGCGACGGCGTTCGGCTACTCGCCCCGGTTGCGCGGCGACATCGTGCTGAACAACCTGACCGCGCACGCGCACCTGTCCGGCGAGGTGCTGGTGCTGTCGGACGGCACGCCGTGGCGGCCGCTGGTGCACGCCCAGGACATCGCGCGCGCGTTCACCGCCGCCCTGACCGCGCCGAAGGAGGCCGTGCACAACCAGGCGTTCAACATCGGCACCGAGGACAACAACGTCACCGTCGCCGAGATCGCCCAGGAGGTCGTCGAGGCCGTGCCGGGCTCGACGCTGAACATCACCGGCGAGGCGGGCGCGGACCCGCGCTCCTACCGCGTCGACTTCTCGCGCTTCCGCACCGCCGTTCCGGGCTTCGCCTGCGAGTGGTCGGTCAAGGACGGTGCCGTCGAGCTCATCGAGGCCTACCGCAAGTTCGGGCTGACGCGGGAGTCGTTCCAGCAGCTGTTCACCCGGCTGGCGTGGCTGAAGAGCGAGGGCGAAGCCGGCCGCGTCGACGACACCCTGCGGCGGCGTTAGTGGCGCCCGCGCCGCTGCGGACCGGGGCGGAGCTGCACGCCCTGGTCGAGCGGCTGTACCCGATCTGCCGCAGCATCACCGGCGACGGCGTGCGGCAGACCCTGGACGTCATCGGCGAGCACGTTTCCCTGCGGCGGCACGAGGTCCCGACCGGCACCCAGGTGCTCGACTGGACCATCCCGCAGGAGTGGAACATCCGCGACGCCTACGTCGCCACGCCCGGCGGCGAGCGGGTGATCGACTTCCAGGAGCTGAACCTGCACGTCGTCGGGTACAGCGTGCCGGTGTCGCGGCGGATGCCGCTGAGCGAGCTGCGGGAGCACCTGCACACGCTGCCGGAGCAGCCGTCGTGGGTGCCCTACCGGACCAGCTACTACGCCCCGGCCTGGGGGTTCTGCCTCGCGCAGGAGAAGCTCGACGCGCTGCCGGACGGCGACTACGACGTCGTCATCGACTCGACGCTGGCGGACGGGTCGCTGACGTACGCCGAGCACGTCGTGCCGGGCCGGGTCACCGACGAGGTCATCGTCTCCTGCCACGTCTGCCACCCCTCGCTGGCCAACGACAACCTCGCGGGCATCGCGGTCGCGATCTCCCTGGCCCAGCAACTGGCCGAGACGCAGCCGCACTACACCTACCGGTTCCTGTTCATGCCGGGCACGATCGGCTCGATCACCTGGCTCGCCCGCAACTCCGACCGCATCGGCAAGGTCAAGCACGGCCTGGTCCTGGCGTGCGCGGGCGACCCGGGCCCGTTGACGTACAAGAAGTCCCGCCGCGGTGACGCCGAGATCGACCGCGTGGTGCAGCACGTGCTGAAGGCGCGCGAACACCGCGTTGTCGACTTCTCGCCGTATGGCTATGACGAGCGCCAGTACTGCTCGCCGGGCTTCAACCTCGGCGTCGGCTCGCTGACTCGCACGCCGTACGCGGGCTACCCCGAGTACCACACCTCCGCCGACAACCCGGGTTTCGTTTCCCCGCAGGCGATGGAGGACACGCTCGGCGCACTGAAGGACGCGTTCGGCGTCCTGGACCGCAACCGCCGCTACGTCAACCTCAGCCCGTACGGCGAGCCGCAGCTCGGCAAGCGCGGGCTGTACGACTCGCTCGGCGGCCGCAGCGACGCCAAGCAGGCCCAGATGGCGATGTTGTGGGTGCTCAACCTGTCCGACGGCGAGCACTCGCTGCTGGACATCGCCGAGCGGGCCGGGCTGCCGTTCGACATCGTCGACGTCGCCGCCCGCGCCCTGCGCGACGCCGGCCTGGTCAAGGAGTGACGCGATGACCACCGGGCAGCACCGCGCGGTCCGCCGCAAGCACGCCGGCCTCAAGGCGATGGCCGGACGGCTCTCCTGGGGCCTCGGCGACCAGGCGGTGTCCAGCCTGACCAACTTCGCCATCGGTGTCTTCGTCGCCCGCGAGCTGGGCGTCACCGCGTTCGGCCTGTTCAGCCTGGCCTGGGTGACCTACGGCGTGCTGATCAACATCTCCCGCGGCCTGGCGACCGACCCGCTGATGGTCCGGTTCAGCCACGTCGACGTCGACGTCTGGCGCCCGGCCGTCGCCCGGGCGTCGGCGACCGCGCTCGTCGTCGGCCTCCTCGCCGGTGCCGTCAGCGTCGTGTTCGGGATCGCCACCGGCGGCACCTTCGGCTCCGCGTTCATCGGCCTCGGCGTCATCCTGCCCGCGCTGCTGCTGCAGGACAGCTGGCGGTTCGGGTTCTTCGCCGCCGGGGAACCCCGCAAGGCGTTCCTGAACGACGTCGTCTGGGGCGTCGCGATGATCCCCACGATGCTGCTGGCGAAGCTGCACCCCACCGTCGTCACGTTCCTGCTGGCGTGGGGCGGCGGTGCCGCGGTGGCCGCCGTCTACGGCTACGCGCAGACCCGGCTGCGGCCGAGCCTCATCGGCGTCAAGGCGTGGCTGCGGGACCACCGCGACCTCGGGACGCGGTACCTCGTCGAGAACGTGAGCAACAGCAGCGGCTCCCAGATCCGGATGTACGGCCTCGGCGCGATCGCCGGGGTCGCCGCCGTCGGCACGGTCCGCGGCGGCGAACTGCTGCTCGGCCCGTTCGTCGCCGTCCTCATGGGACTCGCGTTCGTGGCCGTGCCGGAGGCCGCGCGGGTGGTGAAGCGCGACGTGCGCAAGCTGCCGCGGTTCGGTCTCTACCTCGGCGGCGCGCAGGCCTTCGCCGCGTTGCTGTGGGGCACCGCGCTGCTGCTGGTGCTGAACGACCGGCTCGGCGAGTTCGTCCTCGGCGACGTCTGGCACACCGCCAAGGCGATGATCATCCCGGCGACGCTTTCGGTGTTCAACGCCAGCTTCATCGGCGGCGCGGCGACCGGCCTCCGCGCGCTCGGCGCGGCCCGGCGGAGCATGCGCTGCCAGCTGATCGCGTCCGCGCTCTACGTCGCGGGCGGGCTGATCGGTGCCGCGCTGGGCGGGGCGGTCGGCTCGGGCTGGGGCGTCGCCACCGCCACGTTCACCGCCGCCTTCGTCTGGTGGAGCCAGCTCCACCTCGCCGTCCGCGCCCACACCCGCACCCCTCAGGAAACGAGGACACCATGACCAGCGCACCACGGCTGAGCATCGGGCTGCCGGTCTACAACGGCGAGAACTACCTCGCCGAGGCCCTGGACAACCTGCTCGCGCAGACCTACACCGACTACGAGCTGATCATCTCGGACAACGCCTCGACCGACGGCACCCGGGAGATCTGCGAGAAGTACGCGGCGAAGGACGACCGGATCCGGTACGTGCGCCAGCCGAAGAACATCGGGGCCGCCCCCAACCACGACTTCCTCGTCCGCGCGGCGGGCGGCGAGCTCTTCAAGTGGGCCGCCCACGACGACCTGTTCGCCCCCGGGCTGCTGGCGGCCTGCGTCAAGGCGCTCGACGAGCACCCCGAAGCCGTGCTCGCCCACTCCTACATGGCGATCGTGGACGAGCGGGGCGAGATCCTCGAGAACTACGACTACCGGCTCGAGACGGACTCGCCGGACCCCGCGCGCCGGTTCCGCAGCCTGATGTTCGGCGAGGGCGGCGACGACTACTACGGCGTGATCCGGCTGTCCGTGCTCCGCCGCATCGCGCCGCACGACAGCTACCACAACGCCGGCCGCAAGCTCGTCGGCGAACTCTCGCTGCACGGCACGTTCGTCCAGGTGCCCGAGGTGATGTTCTTCCGCCGGGAGCACCCCGGCCGCGGGGACAACCTCGGCACCGTGCAGAAGGTGTGCACCAACCTCGACCCGCGCCGCGCGGGCCAGTCGAAGGTCCGGCTCTACGCCGAGTTCGCGGCGGGATACCTCAACGCGATCCGGAACGCGCCGCTCACCGCGACCGAGCGCCGGGACTGCTACGGCGTCATGGCCGAGTGGCTCGGCGGCAAGCCGCTGCGGAAGATCGGGCTGCTGGCGTGACGCGGATCGGGTTCTTCGGCATCCTCGGCTCGGGCAACCTCGGCAACGACGGTTCGCTCGAGGCGGTGGTCGCCTACGTGCGCCGCCGCTACCCCGACGTCCGGCTCGACTTCCTCGCGATGGGCCCCGAGCAGCTGACCGAGCGCTACCACGCGCCGGCGACGCACCTGCAGTGGTACGAGCCGCACGCCGGCGACGCCACCGGCGTGCGGGCCGCGGCGCTCAAGGTGCTCGGCAAGCTGCTGGATCCGGTCCGCACGTGGCGGTGGGTGCGGCGGCAGGACGTCGTCATCGTGCCCGGCATGGGCGTGCTCGAAGCGACCCTGCCGATCCGGCCGTGGGCACTTCCGTACTCGCTGCTCTGGCTGGGCATCACCGCCCGGCTGACCGGCGCCAAGGTCGCGCTCGTCAGCGTCGGGGCCGACTACGTCAAGAAGCGCGGGACCCGGTGGGTCGTCTCCCGCGCGGCCCGGCTGGCGCACTACCGGTCGTTCCGCGACGAACACTCCCGCGAAGCGCTGGGCCGGATGGGCGTCGACGTCCGCGGCGACCACGTCTTCCCGGACCTCGCCTTCGCCCTGCCCGGGCCGGAGGAGCGGCCGTCGTCCGGCGCGGTCGGCGTCGGGTTGATGGAGTTCCACGGCAACAACGACGACCGCGCCCGCGCGGACCGGATCAACGCGGAGTACCTCGCCACGGTCAAGCGCTTCGTGCGGATGATGGTGGACGAGGGCCGACCGGTCCGGCTGTTCATCGGCGACGTCGCCGACCTCGACGTACCCGGCGAAGTCATCGCGGACGCCCGCGCCCACCGGCCGGACGCCGACGTCACCGCCGAGCCGCTGACGTCGCTGGGCGACCTCATGCACCAGATGGCGGCGGTCGACACCGTCGTCGCCACGCGCTACCACAACGTGCTCTGCGCGCTGAAGTCCGCGAAACCGACGGTTTCGTTCGGGTACGCGCGCAAAAGCGACGTGCTGATGGCGTCGATGGGCGTCGGCGAGTTCTGCCTGTCGGCCCGCGAGCCCGACTTCGAGCGGCTGGTGGCGCTTTTCCGCACCCTGGAGGAAAACCGCGAAGAAGTGACCGGAAATCTGCGGAAGCGGGCCGAGGAGATGGCGGCCCGGGTCGACGACCAGTTCACCGAGCTGTCGAAGCTCGTCATCGACGGAGGCGCGTCGTGAAGGCCATTCCGGTGCCCGAGATCGAGGGCGCGTACCTGTTCGAACCGACGCCGCACGCCGACGAGCGCGGGTTCTTCAGCCGGACCTTCGACCGCGACGTCGTCGCGTCGGTCGGGATCGACCCGGACGGCTTCGTGCAGGACAGCCTTTCCCGGTCCCGCAAGGGAGTCGTGCGCGGGATGCACCTGCGCGGCGGGGACGGCGAGGCGAAGCTGGTGCGGTGCTCGCACGGCGCGATCTTCGACGTCGTGGTGGACCTGCGGCCGGGTTCGCCGACGTTCCGGAACGTCAAAACGTTCGAACTTTCCGGGGAAGCGCAGGTTTCGGTGTACATCCCGGCGGGCTGCGCGCACGGATTCCAGTCGCTCACGGATCCGTCCGACGTTTCCTACCGCATCGACCGGGCACATGATCCTTCCGAGGACATCACGATTTCGTACAAAGACCCCGAACTGGACATTTCCTGGCCGATTTCCGTCACAATGGTGAGTGACCGAGACGAACGTGCGCCGTCTCTCGGAGAGGCGTTGAAACCAACGAGGTGAGCCAGGACATGGGAACGAACCTGCCCCGCTCCACGACGGCGAACGAGCGGCTGCACCGGGTCATCCCGGGTGGTGCGCACACTTACGCCAAGGGCTCGGACCAGTATCCCGCCGGGATGGCTCCGGTCATCTCCCACGGCCGCGGCGGCCACGTCTGGGACGTCGACGGCAACGACTACATCGAGTACGGCTCCGGGCTGAGAGCGGTGAGCCTCGGCCACGCGCACCCGCGGGTCCTGGACGCGGTCCGCGGCGAGCTGGAGAAGGGCAGCAACTTCATCCGCCCGTCGATCATCGAGGCCGAAGCGGCCGAGCGGTTCCTGGAGAACGTGCCGACCGCCGACATGGTGAAGTTCACCAAGAACGGCTCGGACGCGACGACGGCCGCGGTCCGCCTCGCGCGCGCGGCGACCGGCCGCAAGCTCGTCGCCAAGTGCGCCGACCACGCGTTCTTCTCGACGGACGACTGGTTCATCGGCACCACCCCGATGAACGCGGGCATCCCGGACGAGACGACCGAAGCGACGGTGTCGTTCCCGTACGGCGACCTGACGGCCGCGGAAGAGCTGCTGCGGCGGCACGACGGCGAGATCGCGTGCATGATCCTGGAGGCGGCCGCCGCGGTGGAGCCGCCGCCGGGGTACCTGGCGGGCCTGCGCTCGCTGGCCACCCGCCACGGCGTCGTGCTGATCTTCGACGAGATGATCACGGGGTTCCGCTGGTCGGCCAACGGCGCGCAGGGGCTCTACGGCGTCACGCCGGACCTCTCGACGTTCGGCAAGGCCCTCGGCAACGGCTTCGCGGTGTCGGCGCTCGCGGGCAAGCGCGAGCTGATGGAGCTGGGTGGCCTGCACGGCGACGGCGAGCGGGTGTTCCTGCTGTCGACGACGCACGGCGCGGAGACGCATTCGCTGGCCGCGGCGATGGCGGTGATGGACGTCTACCGCGACGAGGACGTGATCGGCCGCCTGCACGCACTCGGCGACCGCCTGGCGGCCGGCGTCCGCGAAGTGGCTGCCGACATCGGCGTGGCCGACCATGTGGTGGTCCGCGGCCGGGCGAGCAACCTGGTGTTCGCAACGCTGGACGAGCACGGCGAGCCATCCCAGCAGTACCGCACGCTGTTCCTGCGCGAGCTGATCGCGGGCGGCGTACTGGGGCCATCGTTCGTGGTGAGCGCGGCGCTGACGGAGGCCGACATCGACAAGACGGTCGACGTGGTGGCCCAGGCGTGTGTCGTGTATCGGAAGGCCCTCGACGCCGGGGATCCGACACCGTGGATGGGCGGGCGGCCGGTGAAGCCGGTGTTCCGCCGCTTCGCCTGACCGCCCCAAGCGCCCCAATGTGGCCTTCGGTGCGTCACACGCACCCAAGGCGGCCTTCGGTGCGCCAGACGCAACCAAGGCCGCCTTGGGGCGCTTGAGGTCCACCCGACCGCCGCGGTCGGGCGCGGCAGGCGACCAGTGAAGCCGGTCATCCGGCCGCCTCGCCTGACCGACCCAAGCGCCCCAATGTGGCCTTCGGTGCGTCACACGCACCCAAGGCGGCCTTCGGTGCGTCAGACGCAACCAAGGCCGCCTTGGGGCGCTTCAGGCCCGCCCGACCGCCGCGGTCAGGGCGCGAACGTGCTCCCCGCGTCCTGACCGTACGTCGGCCCGGTCCACTCCGCGGCCGGGACCACCGTTGCCATGTCGACCACCGTGAACCACCACGGCCCCGCGTACCGGTTGGCGTGCCAGTGGTTCCCCGCCGTGTGGACGATGTCGCGCTGGATCACGTCCCCTTTGTACGGTGACCACTCCGGCACCGTGCCGACGTTCGCGAACAGCCCCATCCGCCCGCACCGCCGCACCGGGCAGCCACCGACCGCCGCCGGGTCGAACGTGAACTCGTTGTCGTGGATGTCCAGTTCGGACGTCCACCAGCGACAGTCGCGGTACAACGGCTCCGATGAGATCCCCGGCGGTGCACAAGACGCCGTGTTCGACGGACCCACGATCCGCGTGCAGTCGGACGTCGTCGACGCCGGGGAGTTGCAGAAGCGGTCCGCGTTGGCCCACGCCACGATGCCGTCCCAGTTGTTCTCCAGCCGGTTGCCGGTCACTTCGAGCTTCGCCGTCCGGGCCGGGATGCGCCCTTCGCCGCCCGCTTCGGACAGGTAGATCGCCCCCACCGGGAACGGGTCGCCCGCCTCCACCGCCCGGCGGCCCGCCACCCAGCCGTTGCCGCGCAGGTCGTTGCCGCGGATCGTCGCGTTGTACGAGATCTCGTAGAAGATGCCGACGTCGTCGTTGGCCTCGATGACGTTGTCCTCGATGAGGAAGTCGTTGTCGTTCGTGTCGGCCCAGATGCCCGGGCCGTGGTTGTGGTGGACCCAGTTGCCGCGCACGTCGGCGCCGTCGACCGCCCAGAACTTCATCGCTCCCGTGCAGCCGCAGCCCGGCACCTTGGTCTCCCAGTCGGCCGTGTTGTTGCCGGTGAACTCGTTGCCCTCGACCACGAGCCCCCGGATGCCGTTGCCCGCCTGGTACGCGTTGAGGCCGTACTGGCCGTTGTCGCGCAGGCAGTTCCCGGTGATCCGGTTCTCCGCGCCCGCCATCAGGGCCGCGCCGTCGTTGCCCGCCAGGGTGTTGTGCTCGACGAGCCAGCCGTTCCCCGAGTCGTGGTTGACCACACCTTCGTCACGCGGGGCGGCGAAGCCGGTGACCGTCAGGTACCGGATGGTGACGTCCTTCGCGCGGCCGGTGAACGCGTACCGGTTGTCGTGCTTGCCGTCGAGGACCGCGCCGGGCGCGCCGACGAACGTCGTGCCGTCGGCCGGGGAGATCTGCGAGTACTCACCCGGCGTCAGCGTGTGCGTGCCGGGCGCGAACCAGTACGTCGCTCCCGGGACGGCGAAGTCGACGCCCGTCGCGGACCCGGCCGGGACGACGACCGCGCCCGACGGCGGCGTCGACGGCCCCAGCAGAGCGTCACTGCCGCAGATCCGGGCCGTGTCCGCCCACGCGGACGGCGCCGCGGCGACCCCGGCGGCGAGCACGAGCACCACCAGCGACCACAGCTTTTTCCCCGTCACGCGGAAAACTCTACGGCCGCGGAAATGGCCGGCGGCCGGGTTTCACCCTTTCGAGCACAGTGTCCACAATGGCCCCGGTGGCGGTGACGACGGCGAGCGCGACGCAGAAGCCGCCGAAGGTGTCGGAGAGGTAGTGCACCCGGTCGGAAACCTGCGACCACGCCATCGCCACGGCGAAGAGCAACGCGGGCGCCAGCACCACGGCGGTCCCGGCGAACCGGCCGAGCTGCCACCGCGCGGCCAGGAACAGCCCGAGGACGACGCCGATCGACGTCACGAACGCCGTGTGCCCGCTGGGGTAGGACAGGTTGTCGCCGTTGATGAACCGGCCCGCGATCGGCTTCGCCACCGTCGTCAGCACACCGGTGCCGACCGGGCCCGCGACGACCAGGACCAGGAACCGGGTCTGCCCGGCCCGGCGGAACAAGAACGCGACCAGCAGAACGAGCACCGCGGCCGGGCCGGGGTCGCCGACCGACCCGATCACCCACGCCACGGCGTAGGCGACCGGCGGCTCGATGCTGCCCTTCAAAGCCGAGTAGGCCGATTCGTCCAGCGGCGTGCCGAGGGTGTGCCCGTGGAACAGGATCCCCAGCACCACCGCCGTCACCGCGGCGGCCACCGCGAGGACGAACAGCGGCACCCGCGCCGCACGGGGCACGACCGGGAGGGCGTCACCCGTGCGCGTCACGGTTCGATCATACGGGCGCACGGCCGCCGGTCAGCTCCAAATGTCCTGGTGCACGTTGAAGATCACGCGCGACCCCTGCCGTTCGAGCTGGATCGGCAGCTCCTTCATCCCGGACAGCCGCTCGCGGACCGCGTGCTGGTGCTCCAGCGGGCACGTCACGAGCAGGAAGCCGCCACCGCCGGCCCCGGTCACCTTGGCCCCGGACGCCCCGGCCGCGAGCGCCGCTTCCACGGCCTCGTCGATCTGCGCGTTCGACACCCCGGACGCCAGCGCGCGCTTGGCGTCCCAGCTCTTGCGCAACGCCGTGCCCAGCGCGCTCACGTCCAGCGCGCGCAGCCCGTCGGCCGCTTCGCCCGCGAGGTCGACGAGCTGTTTGAGCTGGGGCAGGCGGTCGCCGACGTTGGCGGTCTGCTCGCCGAGGATCGTGTTCGCGCTGCGGGTGATGCCGGTGTAGAAGAGCATCAGCTCGTCCTGCAGCTCACGCCACTGGCGGCGCGGCAGCTCGATCCGCTCGACCTCGGTGTCGTCGCCCGGCCCGAAGCGCAGGTCGCACAGGCCGCCGTAGGCCGCCGCGTACTGGTCCTGCTTGCCGATGGGCTTGCGGCAGCGGTCGATCTCGATCGCGCACGCCCGGTCGGCCAGCTCCTTCGCCGTCACCTGGCGGCCCTGGTAGGCGAACAGCGCGTGCAGCAGCCCGACCGTGACCGAAGAGGACGAACCAAGGCCGGAGCCCGCCGACGGGATGTCCGCGAGCGTGGTGATCTCGACGCCGCCGCGCACGCCGGTCATGTGCATGGCCTCGCGGACGAGCTCGTGCTCGAGGTCCTCGACCCGCGAGACGATCTCCTTCTTCGAGTAGTTCACGTAGATCTCGTCGTCGAACCGCTGCTTCACGACGACGTAGATGTACTTGTCGATCGCGGCGTTGAGGACGCGGCCGCCGTGTTCGCGGTAGTACACCGGCAGGTCCGTGCCGCCGCCGACGAGGCCGATCCGCAGCGGGGTGCGCGTGATGATCATCCTGCTCGCCTCTCCCAGTGGTCCCGCGCGCTGGCGAGCGCCGCGGGCGTGCCGATGTCGAGGAAGTACGCGTCGCCGATCGAGACCGTCCGCGCCCGGCCGACCAGCCGGGGCAGCAGGTGGTAGCCGATGTCCCGCGGCGGCGGGCCGATCAGGTCGAGCACTTCCGGGGTGAACGCGTACATCCCGGCGTTCGCCAGGTCGCTCGGCGGGTTTTCGGGCTTCTCGAGGAAGGCGGTGACGACGCCGTCGCCGTCGACCGTCACGATCCCGCACCGCGACGGCTCGTCCGCGTGGAACACCGAGAGCGTCGCCGCCGCGCCACCGGCGGCGTGCGCGTCGATGAGCGTCCGGAGGTCGAAGTCGGTGAGGTTGTCCGCGTTGAGGGCGAGGAAGCTCTCCTCGTTCTCGACGAACTCGCGGTTGGCGGCCAGCGTGCCCGCGCTGCCCAGCAGCTCGCGCTCTTCGACCAGGTGCACCACGGGCCCACCGTGGCGGTCCGCCAGGTGCTCGCGGACCAGCGGGGCCAGGTGGTGCAGGTTGACGAGCACCTCGTCGACGCCCGCCTCGGCGAGCGCGTCGAGCCAGATGTCGAGCATCGGACGGCCGCCGACCGGCACGAGGCACTTCGGCAGCCGGTCGGTCAGCGGCCGCAGCCGCGTGCCGAGCCCGGCGGCGAGCAGGAACGCCTTCATCCGCCGGCCTTCCGGACGACGCCGAGCGAGCGCATCTTCGCGTTGGCCTGGCTGAGGATCTCGTCGAGGCCCGGCATGTCCCGCAGCCACTCGGCGTACTCGGCGACGGACTCGGCGGGCGAGCGCTGCGGCTTCCAGCCGAGCCTCCTTGAGCGCGTCGATGTCGGAGAGGATGTGCCGCGTGTCGCCGAAGCGGTACTCGCCGCTGACCACGCCGGGCTCCGAAGAGCCGTACTGCCGCTGGACGACGGCGGAGAACTGCTGGGTGGTGTAGGCCTCGCCGCCGCCGACGTTGAACACGCGGCCCGCCGCGCGCGGGTGGGTCAGCACCAGGACATTCGCGTCGACGACGTCGTGGATGTTGACGTAGTCGCGGATAGCCTGGCCGTCTTCGTACAGCGTCGGCGCGCTGCCGAGCAGGTAGTGCAGGTTGAAGATCCGGCAGGCGCCGGAGTAGGCGTTGTACACCGACTGCCGCGGGCCCTGGACGATGCTGTAGCGCAACGCCACCGTCGGGATCCCGTACCGGCGCCCGAGGTTCACCGCGACGACTTCCTCGCCGTGCTTGGACATCCCGTACGCGTTCTGCGGGTTCGACACGCGCTCCGGCGTCGGCAGCATCGTGAGCTCGCCGTCGCATTCCGGGCACCGGACGTCCCAGTCGGCGACCTTCAGGCGGCTCTCCGGGCGCATGCCGGGCGTCTGCTCACCGTGCTCGGGACACCAGTAGAGCCCCTCCCCCATCGCGGCCTGCGATGAGGCGACGACCACGCGCGAGATGTCGAGCTGCTCGGCGACGATGATTTCGTAGATCATCGCCGTGGACGTCACGTTGACGTCGGTGAACTTCGCGAAGTCCGGCAGGTAGTCCTGGTAGGCAGCGAAGTGGTAGACGGCGTCGGTGCGGCGCAGCAGGTTGCGCACGAGGTCGCGGTCGCGGACGTCGCCCTCGAAGAAGTCGACGCCGGGCGTGAGGTGGTTCGGCTTGCCGTCGCGGTGGACCGGCGAGACGAGCGCGTCCAGCACGGTGACCTCGTGCCCGAGCGCGACGAGCCGGTCGCACGTGTGCGAGCCGATGAACCCGGCGCCGCCGGTGACCAGGATTCTCAACGTCCACTCCGGAGTGCGTGTACTTCGCGGTAGACGGCCAGGGTTTTCTCCGCGGTGGCCGCCCAGGTGAACTCGCCCGCCCGCTCGGGGCCGGCCTTGCGCAGGCGCTCGTTCTCGGGCCCGCAGGCCTTGACGATGGCGTCGGCGATCGAGTCGGCGTCGGCCGGGTCGGCCAGCAGCGCGGCGCCGCCCGCGGTCTCCGGCATGGCGGTGACGTTCGACGTCACCACCGGGCAGGCCGCGGCCATCGCTTCGAGGATCGGCAGGCCGAACGTCTCGTTGTGCGACGGGTACACGAAGACGTCCGCGGCCCGGTAGAAGTGCACGGTCTCGGCCAGCGGCACCCCGCCGACCCACAGCACGTCGTTCCCGATCCCGAGGCTGTCGGCGAGTGCCTTGAGGCTGCCGACGTATTCGGTGTCGCGGCCCGGCCCGACCACGACCAGCTGGCGGTCACCGAGTTCGGCCTTCGCCGCGGCGAACGCGCGGATCAGGCCTTCGCAGTTCTTGTACGGCCACAGCGAAGACACGAACAGCACGAACTGCTTGCGCACGCCGTAGCGGTCCGCCACGTGCTTGAACGCCTCGTCCCGGTCACCCGGGTTGAACAGGTCGTGGTCCACGGCCTCCGGGATCAGCCGGATCTTCGCCGGGTCGATGTCCAGGTAGCGCTTGGCTTCTTCGACGAGGCTGTCGGAGTTGAGGATGACGGCGTCGGCCTTCTCCACGGTGCGCGGGTAGCTGAACTGCCGGTACAGCCGGGCGCCGCGCGAGATCGCGTCGGGCGTCGTGTAGGCGTGCAACGTCTTGATGTGCGCGACCAGCCCGGGCGCCGACTTCACGATCGGGGCCATCAGCGTGTTCAGCACGTCGATGCGCCCGAGCGGCAGCCGCACGGGCGAGAAGAGGTGCTCCGACAGCGTCCGCAGGTTCCGCTTTTCGTTGGACCACGGGAAAGTGATGTACTCGACGCGGTCGCCGTAGCCCTGGTGCGTCGGCTTCGACTTCGGGCTCACCAGCAGGTGGAACGACTCGTCGTCGTCGAGCCGCTTGGCCATCTCCGGGATGACCCGCGTCCAGAACCAGTGCGCGCCCGACGGGTTGAACGGGTCGTCCGTCAGCAGGTTGATCGCGACGCGCATGCGGTCAGAACGTCTGGGTGACAACGGCATCGGGGGTCATCCTCGCTTGTCGGACGTACTGGGCCAGCAGGTGCATGCAGCCTTGGTGGACGTCTTCGATCACGCCGTAGTTGACGGAGTCGACGTGCACCGAAACCGTCGCCTTGGTGCGGGCCGGGCCGCCTTCGAAGCCGGTGAACGCGATCGTCGGCACCTCGTGCGCGGCGGCCCAGTCGAGCGCGCGCACGATGTTCGGCGACCGGCCGGACGACGAGATGACGATGAGGACGTCGCCGGGCCGGGCCTGGGACTGCAGCTGGTACTCGAAGACCTGCTCGTACCCGAGGTCGTTGGCGATGGCGCTGAACAGCTCGACGTTGGTGGACAGGCTGTGCACCCGCGTGGTGAGCCCGGTCCCGTTGCGGACGCCCTTGAGGTGGTCGCACTGGAGGTGGTTGGCGATCGAGGCCGAGCCGCCGTTGCCGCAGGCGAAGATCGTCGCGTCCCGGTCGTGGGCCGCGGTCAGGACCTTGGCCGCGCGGCTGATCTGCTCGAGGTCGACCGTGCCGAACGCGCGGGTGATCTCGTTGACGTACGCGCCGCCGTAGGAGTCCGCCCGGTGGAACCGCGCCGAGGGGAACTTCGGCACCCCGGCTTCGGTGGTGTGCCCGGGCGGTGCGGTGAGGTCCTCGCTGCCGAGGATGACGCGGACGGCGGCCGCGAGGTCAGGGTAGGTGTCGACGCCGTGCACGGCCGAGCTGGGCGGGCCGACGTGCAGGGCGCGGGCGCCGACGGCTTCGGCGAGCCCGACGTCCGACGGGCTGTCGCCGACCACCCACGACGCGGTCAGGTCGAGGTCGAGGGCCTGCGCGGCGGCCAGCGCCATGCCGGGGCCCGGCTTGCGGTCGGCGCTGGGGCGCGCGAACGCCGGGATGATCCCGTCGGTGTGGTACGGGCAGAACAGCCACAGGTCGACGTGCGCGCCGTGCCGGGCGAGCTCGGTGATCATGTGCTTGTGGACCTGCTCGACGTCTTCGATGCCGTAGTAGCCGCGGGCGACGCCGGCCTGGTTGGTCACCACGGCCACGGGCAGCCCGGCGCGGTTGAGCGCGGCGATGGCTTCGATCGCGCCGTCGATGAACTCGACCCGGTCGACTGAGCCGACGTACCCGGTGTCGACGATGATCGTGCCGTCGCGATCGAGCAGCACTCCTGGTCGGCTCACGGTTCGACCGCCTTTCCGTTTCGGCAGGATGGAACCGGGGCAGCCCGGTGCTCGAAGAATGGGTGTCGCGACAATGAGGTCGTCCTGGCCGGGGGCATCGTTACGTCACGCCGCTCGGGTGCTCGGCGCGCACGGAAACCAACGCGTCGCGGTCGGGCGAAGGCGCCGCGAGCAGCCAGGAAGCGAGCGCCAAGTGGAGCAGATACGGCGAAGCGTCGCCGAGTCCGGCTTCCGTGTAGGACGCGAGCAGGCAGTAACTGATGAGGAACAATGCGCACGCCCGCGCCGGTGACGGCGGCCGGGAAATCGCGGCGACCACGAGCGTCAGCAGGAAGAGCACCACGATCACGACGCCCATGTAGCCCTGTTCGTGGTAGACGGCGAGCCAGCTGTTGTCGATCGGCAGGCCGTCGAAGGACTTGTTGGACAACCCCGTGCCGAACGCCTGCTCGTACCAGGTGCGCGGCAGGTCCAGCAGGCGGTCCCACACCTTCGCCCGGCCGGTGAGGTTGGTGAAGTTCTCCTTGTCCTGCCCGCGCAGCAGCCAGGCCTGCAGGAACGCGCCGAGCAGCACCACCCCGGCCACCGCCACCGCGATCGCCCAGGCCAGCACCTTCCTGGCCCGCGCGTTGGTGAGCAGCATCGACAGGCCGGCCACCGCCAGGCCGGCCACCAGGCCCGCGGTCGCGGTGCGCGTGTGGGTCAGCACGAGCAGTACCGTCGCCGGGCCGCAGATGAGCGCGACGCTCCGGCCGGTGGTGAGCTTGTTCAGCCACAGCAGGATGGTGAGCCCGATCGCGATCGCCGCGTACTGCCCGACCTGGGTGGCCGTGAGCGGCCACAGCACGCCGAAGAGGCGTCCGTCGTTGATCTCGGCCAGCGCCATCCCGGGTGCGACGACGAGTCCGATCGCGACGGACGCCAGCAGCGCGCACAGCACCCGCACGTGGTGCTTGACGAAGTGCAGCACGTTGTCCATCCACGGGCTGATCAGCCAGAGCGTGCCGATGAAGAGGCCGAACCGGGCGCACCGGAACAGCGCGCCCCAGCCGGACTGCAGCCGCACGCTGCTGGCCAGGCTGCCGACGAGCAGCAGGGTCAGCAGCAGCAGGTAGGCGCTCGGCCGGAACTTGAACCGCGGGTTGACCGCCAGCGCGAGCACGAAGGCGAACCCGACCGAGGACATGGTGAGCATCTGCAGCACCGAGCGCGGGATCGGCAGCACGGACGCGCCGAGCGAGCCCAGCGTGTTGAAGACCAGCAGGGCCCACACGAACCGGATGACCCGGAGGGTCTGCGGGGTGCGCGCCACGTCCGTCGCGATCCTGCCGTAGGTCATCGGAACCCGCCTCCGGCTTCGAACGTGCTGCCCTGGTCCTGCTGGTAGGGCACGCCCTGCCAGCGGCCCTGCTCGACGACCCGGCTGGCTTCCTCGGTCACGAACGTCCAGGGCCCGGCGTAGCGGTTGTCGTGCCAGCGGTTGCCCTGGTGGAAGGTGATGGCCCGCTCGACGGCCTCGGCCTGGTACGGCGACCACTCCGGCACCGTCCCGTAGTTGGACAGCAGCCCCATCCGGGCGCACATCTCGCGGCAGTCGAGCACCGAGGGGTCGACGGCGAACCGGTTGTCGTGGATGTCGACGTTCTGGGTCTTCCACCGGCAATCAGTGCGCAGCGGCTCGGTCGCGATGGCCGGTGCCGCGCACTTCGCGACGTCGGGCTGCAGCAGCGTGCAGACGCCGGTCGAGGAGTTGGCCGGGCTGTTGCAGAAGCGGTCCGCGTTCTCCCAGAGCGTGATGCCCGACCAGTTGTTCTCCAGCGTGTTGCCGGTGATTTCGATCTTCGCGGTGCGGGCTTTGACGCGGGGTTCGCCGCCGGATTCGGAAATGTAGATCGCGGCCACCGGGAAACTGTCGTCCTCGGCGACGTACTTCCGCCCGGCGACGACGTTGTTGCCCTTGATCACGTTGTCGCGGATGACGGCGTTGTAGCTGGTTTCGTAGAAGATCGCGTTGTCGTCGTTGTTTTCGATGACGTTGTGCTCGATCAAGAAGTCGTTGTTGTTCGTGTCGGCCCAGATGCCGGGGCCGCGGTTGTCGTGGATCCAGTTCCCGCGGATGTCGGCGCCGTTGACCGCCCAGAGCTTCATCGCGCCGCTGCAGCCGCAGCCTTCGGGGTACTTCTTCTCGACGTCCTCGGCGTTGTTGCCGACGAACTCGTTGCCCTCGACGAGGAGCCCGGCGAGGTCGCCGCAGCAGCCGTTGAGGCCGTACTGGCCGTTGCCGCGCAGGCAGTTGCCCTTGAGCACTTGGCGGGTCCCGGCCATGACGGCCGCGCCCGAGTTGCCGCTGAGGTCGTTGGCCTGGATCGTCCAATCCGGACCGGAGTCGTGGTTGACCGCGCCTTCGTTGTCGGGCGGGACGAACCCGGTGACCGTAAGGTGCTCGACGGTCACCTTCCCCGCTTTGCCGGTGAAGGCGTAGCGGTTGACCTTCTTGCCGTCGACGACCGCGCCGGGCGCGCCGATGTAGTGGTCGCCGTCCTTCGGGGCCACCTGGTCGTATTCGCCGTCGCCCAGGGTGTGCGTGCCGGGCGCGAGCCAGAAGGTGGTGCCCGGCGGGCTGGCCTCGGTCTTGACGAGCAGGTCGCCACGCACGGCGGGATCGACGACAACGGCCCCGGCGGGCGCGGTCGCCGGCCCGGCGGGCACATGCCCGCAAACGGCGGCAACGGTCGGAGCAGGCTCGGGCGCGGACTCGGCCGAGCACCCCCCGACGACGAGCAGCAGCACCCCGAGCACAGCTTTCACGTGAAAGTGCCGCTTGGTGGTCGCCCGGGTGGTCATGACTCGAAGGTGAGGGTCGTGGTCAACGGCTCGGTGGGCGTCGAGGTGCCCGTGCCGATGAGCGACGTCGCGGGCTCGCGCCTGCCGAACCCCGGTGAGTACCAGCCGAGCGGGGGGTCGGTCTCGCCGTGGTGCGCGGTCCACGTCAGCGAACCCGGGAGGACGACCGTGGCCGTCCGGCGCTCGCCGTCGCGGTCCCACGAGAGCCGGGCCTGGGCGCCGTCGAGGTCGACGTGCACCGCCGGTCCGAAGTGGAACGCGAGCCGGACGTCCGTGCCCGCGGCGCGGAGCACCTCGTCGGTGATCGTCAGCTCGTCGCCGTCGAGGTCCACCGTGCGGCGGTGCACCGCGGGCGCGTAGCCGTCGTGGGCCGCGACCCAGCGGGACGGCTGGACGTCCAGGACCTTCGTCTCCGCGTGCCGCGTCCAGAGGAACGGCCCGCCGGACACCGACTGGTCGCGGCCGCCCAGTTGGAGGGTGTTGTGGCCGAGCGTGGACCGGAAGTACGCCCGCCACTTCGGTTCACCGTGGTAGCAGAAGGTTCCGGGGTCGGCGAGGATGTCGACGCCGTCGTGGCGCACCTCGACCGACAGCGCGTCGGCGTGGGCGTGCGCCGCGATCGACAGGAAGCCGTGCGGCCCGCCGTCGCAGCGGGCCCACACCTTGCCGGACCGCAGGATCGTCATGCCCGCGTCCCGCAGCTCCGCCGGACGCCGGTCGGGCCGGACGCCGGTCGCGCGCGGAAGCCGCACCGCGAGCGCGGCGAACAACGGCGTCCGGACGTCCTCGCCGGGGACCGGCGGCCACCAGTCCCGGCGGCCGAAGAGCGCCTCGCCGGTGGCCAGCAGCGACGCCCAGCGGTCGGTTTCCCCGCCGTCGAGGATGAGACCGAAGCCGTCGTCGGCGTCGCCCTGCCGCGGCGGCCGCAGCCGGTTGTCCACAATGGACGCCAACGCGTCGGTCATCCGGAGCAGGACGCCCCACGTGCGCTCGGGCACCGGCTTGCCCGCCGCGTCGGCTTCGAGCGCCGCGGCGAGGCCCAGCTCCAGCACCAGTCCGTGGTACTCGGACGCCAGTTCGGCGTTCAGCCCGGATTCGAAGGTGTTGCGGGCCAGCTGGACGTCGAGCGACCGCATGGCCTCGGCCCGCCAGCGCTCCGACTGCGGGAACCAGCCGAACGCGCACGCCGAAGCCAGCAGCCCGGCGTCCTCGGCGATGACGTGGTTGTTCGCCGACGAGCCGTGGCTGCGCAGCGTCGACAGCCAGTTCTGGTGGTGCCACAGCTGCAGCTGGAAGTCCGGGTTGTCCTCGAACAGCGCGTCGACGCCGGACCAGCCGTCGAGCAGGCGACGGGTCCAGACCCACGACAGCAGCCGGATCCCCAGCTCGATGCCGCTCACCCAGTGCGGCCCGCGCAGCGGCGGGTTCGCCGCCCACCACGACCGCAGGTGCGCGGCGACGCGCTCGGCGTAGGCGTCGGTGCCGGTCAGGGCGTACGCCGCGGCGAGCACGGTGAGGTGCTGGTGACGCGACGGCTCCCAGATCTGCTTGATGTCGCCGACCGTGTCCTCCGACCGGTACGGGACGTCGAAGGCGTAGACGTCGTCAGGCGCGCGGCGGCCGGTCTTCGGGTCGAGGAACCAGTCGGGCTCGACGAGGTCCTCGCGGACCACCCCGAAGTACTCGGCGCGGCCCGCCATCAGCTCGTCGGCCGTGCCCAGCAGCCGCTTGACGGCCTCCGGCGAGGCGCCACTTTCGTAGGGAAAGTGCCGCTTTGCGGCGCAAAGCGGAGCTTTCACGTGAAAGTGCGGGTGTGGGGGCCAGAGGGGAGGCTCGGGGAGCGACGATCGCCACCGCTGTTGGATGACTGCGTGCCGCACGCGGCCGGCGACCTCCACCGGCCCCATCCGGGAGAGCCGGCGCAGGTACCAGCCGGGACCCATCATGCGGGGGCACCCGCCTTCACGGGCAGCTCGATCCGCACCGGCGCCGCGTTCGCGACGCTCGTCTGCGCGGCGAGCGTGGCCAGCGTCGTCGCGGCCAGCGATGCGATCGGGATCGGCATCGGCCCACCCGTGCGGACGGCGTCGAGGAACGCGCCGACCTCGGCGGCCTGGCCCTTGTCGCGGCCCTTCGGGATCCGCGAGCTCGCCCACTTCTTGCGCGAGTAGACCGACGCGCGGACGAAGTCGTCGAACTTGAGGACCTTGCCGTCGGCGGTGAGGTCGAGGGTTTCCTTCGGGAAGCCCGAGGAACCGGTCTCGGCGTAGGTGATGACCGCGGTCGAGCCGTCCGGGTAGCCGAGGGTGACCTGGAGGTCGCCGGTCGCGTAGACCGAGACGGGGTCGGCGTCGAGCAGCCAGCTCACCGTGTCGATGAAGTGCCCGCCCTCCCCGGCGAAGCGGGAGCCCTCGGTGTCGGTCTGGTTGTACCAGCTGCCGTGGTCGAGGCGACCCGCGTTGACCAGGTACCGGACGGTCGCCGGGCCGACGCGCGGGCCGAACTGGCCGCGGGCCTCGTGCAGCAGCGGCGCGAACCGGCGGTTGAAGCCGACCTGGAGGCGGTCGTTGCCGGACTCCTCGATCGCGTCGAGCACCTTCTGCAGTTCCTCGGGCGACAGCGCGAGGGGCTTCTCGACGAACACCGTCTTGCCCGCGAGCAGGGCCCGGCGGGTCAGCTCGGCGTGCGAGCTGTGCCGGGTCACGACGAACACGGCGTCGATCGAGTCGTCGCCGAGGACGTTGTCGATGTCGGTCGAGGCCTCGGTGAAGCCGAACTTGCGCCGGGCGTTGGCGCCGGACAGCGCCGACGTCGTGGCGACGTGCTTCAGCTGGACGTCGTCACGCTCGACGAGGTGCGGCAGCAGCATCGACGACGCGTAGTTCCCGGCGCCGATGAAGCCCAGGCGCACCGGCTGCCCGGCCGGGAGCGCCTTGACCGCGCGGGTCACCGGCGCCACGCGCGCGGACGTCACGACCGGTTCGGTCTTCGCGACCGCCTCCGGATAGCGGAACAGCACCGCGACGGCCTTCAGTTCGCCTTCGTTGAGCGCCTTGTACGTCGAAACGGCGTCGGCGAAGTCCGAGACGTGCGTGATCAGCGGCTCGACGTCGAGGCGGTCGCGCGCGATGAGGTCGAGGACGCACTCGAGGTTGCGGCGCTCGGTCCAGCGGACCTGGCCGATCGGGTAGTCGCGGCCTTCCAGTTCGTACGACGGGTCGTAGCGGCCCGGCCCGTACGAGCGCGAGAACCGGACGTCCAGTTCCTTCTCGTAGTAGGCGTTCCACGGCAGGTCGAGCTTGCACTTGCCGATGTCGATCACGCGGCCGCGGTCGCGCGAGAGCTTCG
Organism: Amycolatopsis nalaikhensis; assembly: GCF_030264295.1. Classification (GTDB taxonomy): domain Bacteria; phylum Actinomycetota; class Actinomycetes; order Mycobacteriales; family Pseudonocardiaceae; genus Amycolatopsis; species Amycolatopsis nalaikhensis. The sequence goes on from NZ_CP127173.1 coordinate 1,999,162, forward strand.
CGGCCAGCTCCACCGGGTCGTTCGTGTTGCCGCCGGCGGCGAGGTAGGTCTGGTCGACACCCGCGCCGTGGGTCAGCTCGGCCACGGCGGTGTCGACGATGCCGGACGCCGGGTGCGCGCAGGTCAGCGCGCCGAGGCTTTCGGCGAGCTTGCAGCGGTCCGGGTCGGGGTCGACGCCGACGACGCGCACGCCGGACGACGTCAGCAGCTGCACGACGAGCTGCCCGATCAGGCCGAGCCCGATGACCAAGGCGACGTCGCCGATCTGGGGCTCGCCGCGGCGGACGCCCTGCATGGCGATGGACCCGACGGTGCCGAACGCCGCGTGCCGCGGGTCGACGCCCGCCGGGACCGGCGTGTAGAGGTTCTTGGGCACCCAGTTCAGCTCGGAGTGAAGGGCGTGCTCGTTGCCCGCGCAGGCGACGAGGTCGCCGACCGCGACGTCGGTGATTCCGGCGCCGACCTGCTCGACGATGCCGCAGAGCGAGTAGCCGAGCGGGGTGTAGGAGTCCAGTTTGGACGTCACCTTGCGGTAGGTCGCCGACAGGCCGTTCGTGGCGACGCTCTGCATCACCTTCGCGACCTGGTCCGGCCGGGCCTTCGCCTTGCCCACCAGGGACATGCTCGCCTCGGACACCTTCATCATCTCGGTGCCGGTGGAGATCAGCGAGTACACCGTCCGCACGAGCACGCCACCCGGCTTGCAGGCGGGCTCCGGGACATCCAGCAGTGCCAGTTCACCGCTCTTGTAGTTCTGGACTACCTGCTTCACTTCGCTCCCGCCATCGCGTTCCGGTACCAGTACTCAAGGGTCAAGACGTGCCAGAGGTGCTTGCCGCGGTCTTCCTGACCGGCGGCGTCCTCGGCGACCATGCGCTGCAACGCTTCCCGCTGCAGGAAGCCGGAAGAAACGAGCACGCCGTCGTTGACGACTTCCCGCACCAGCGGCGCCAGGTCGCGGCTCATCCAGGCCCGCAGCGGCGCGCTGAACAGGCCCTTCGGCCGGTGCACGATCTCGCTCGGCAGGATGTTCAGCGCCGCGTTCTTCAGCGCGACCTTCCCGGCGCGGCCGACGATCTTCTTGTTCCCGGGGATCTTGAACGCCGCGCGCACGACCTCGACGTCGACGAACGGCGTCCGCACCTCGGTGGACGCCGCCATCGTCGACCGGTCGGTGTAGGTCAGGTTCAGCCCGGGCAGGAACATCCGCGAGTCGGCCAGGCACATCCGGTTGACGAAGTCGTCGAGCGCCTGGTCGTTGTACGTATCGGCGTGCTCGGTCAGGACGTCGTCCACGGAAGCCGCGAGGTCCGGGTTGACCAGATCGAGCAGCTCCGCGCGGTCGTACATCGTGTAGCTGCGCCGGAACGCCGTCTCCTCGGGCAGGCCCGCGAACGACAGGAACCGCTTGGCGAACCGCACCGACCGGTAGCCGCGCTTGGCCGACGCGACCGGCAGTCTGTCCACAAGGGACTCGACCGGCTTGCGCACCGCGCCCGGCACCTTGTGGTAGCGCAAGGCGATGAGGTTCGCGAGGTGCTTGCGGTACCCGGCGAACAGCTCGTCGGCCCCCATCCCCGACAGCATCACCTTGACCCCGGCTTCGCGCGCGGCCGAGCAGATGAGGAACGAGTTGATCGCCGCCGGGTCGCCGATCGGCTCGTCGAGGTGGTAGGTCATCTTCGGCAGCAGATCGAGCACCTGCGGCGCGATCTCGATCTCGTGCAGGTCGACGCCGAACCGCTCGGCGACGATCCGGGCGTACTTCAGGTCGTCGGGCATGGCCTCGAACTTGGCGTCCTCGGCGCGGAACCCGATGGTGTAAGCCGAAATCCCGGGCTGCGACCGTGCGGCCAGCGCCGTCAGGTAGCTGGAGTCCAGGCCGCCCGAAAGGAACGTCGCGACCGGGACGTCGGAGAGCAGGTGCTTGGCCGTCGACTCGGCGATCACCTCGTGCAGGTCGACCTCGCCGTCGAAGGCCGCGCCTTCTTCGGCGACTTCCCGCAGCGACCAGAACCGGCCGCGGTCGACCTGGCCGTCCGGGCGGCAGCGCAGCCAGGTGCCCGGCTGCAGCTTCTCCGCGCCCTGGTAGGCGCAGCGGCTGTCCGGCACCCAGTAGTAGAGCAGCGACGCGATCAACGCGGCGTTGTCGACCTGCAGCGACCCGCCCAGCTCCCCGGCGAGCGCCTTCAGCTCGGAGGCGAACGCGACCCCGCCGTTGCGGCGCACGAAGAACAGCGGCTTGATGCCCAGCTGGTCGCGCACCAGGAACAGCTCGCCGGTGCCTTCCTCGAACATCGCGAAGGCGAACATCCCGCGCAGTTTCGGCAGGCAGTCGGTGCCCCAGCGCCGCCACGCCTGCAGCAGCACTTCGGTGTCGGACGTGCCGCGGAAGCGCACGCCCGCGGCTTCGAGTTCGGCCCGTAGTTCCGGCGCGTTGTACAGCTCGCCGTTGTAGCTCAGCGCGAGGCCGTCGAGCACCATCGGCTGGGCGCCGGTCTCGGACAGGTCGATGATCGACAGGCGCCGGTGTCCCAAGTGGACTTCGCCCGCTCCGGCGCGGTGTTCGTAGCGGCCGGAGCCGTCCGGCCCGCGGTGGGCCAGCGTCTTGGTCAGCCGGTCGGTGAGCGGCCCGCCGTCCGGCCAGAGGTAGGTGCCTGCGATGCCGCACATCTCGGGTGGGGTCCCCTCTTCAGGTCTGGGCGCGGGTCAGGAGACTTCCGCGCTCTGTTCGGGGGTCCGGGTGGCGGAGCCCCCGGCCCGGGACGAAGTCCCGGTTGTTACAGCACTCTTTTCGGGCTCCAAGTCGGCTTCCAGCTCGCCCTTGTGCGCGGGTTCGCCCTGGTCGCGCTTGAACGGCGAGGGCCGCTTCTGCGGCTTGACCGGGGCGAACTTCTTCGTCGGCGCGTCGAGGTGCCCGGGGATGCTCACCGTGCCGGGCTCGGGCGGCTTCGGCTTGGCCAGCGCTGGCGGGACGACCGGCCGGACGGGCGTGAACCGGCGCGTCACGTGCTCGGCCGCGCCGACGCGCTCGGCGACGCGGGCCACCAGCTCGTCGATGCGGTCCTCGTGCTCGACCGGAACGCGGTGCACCGCGGGCGTCAGCTTGGCGCGGCCGCGCAGGGCCGTGTGCAGGCCGTCCCACAGCGTGCCGTCGGACTTGTCGCGCGGGTCCGGGTCGACCAGCACCACGCCGACGACCGGGATCTCCTGGTCGGCCAGCTGCCGGGCGACGGTGTGCAGCCACAGCGTGTTCGCGTGCCCGGCCTTGACGACCAGTACGGTCTCGGCGCCGAGGTGCACCAGGTCGGTCCACGCCGTGCCCGGTGCGACCGTGCCCACGCCGATGCGGTGCTCGCCCGGCTCGGGTCCGGGGTCGCCGGCGCCGAGCACGACGACGTCGCTGTGCGTGGCGGCCGCCAGCTTCCGGACGTCCTCGCCCGGCAGGTCGTCGACGACGCTCGCCTTGCCGTCGGCGGCCAGTTCCCCGGCGATGTCGAGGGCGAGCGCGGCCGCGACCCCGGGGGCGCCGAGCTCCAGCAGCGACACCGGGGCGCGGTCCTTCTTGATCGCGCGGACCAGCGTCGTGGCGACGCGCTTGCGTTCCTCGGTCGCGCGGGACTTCTTGAACAGCCGGGCCGGGAGCGGCAACCGGCTCCGCAGCTGGGCGATCACCGAGGCGCCGAGCTCGGCGGAGATCTCGCCGCGCAGCACCGGCTTGTCCTTCGAGATCGCGCCCACCGCGACGAAGGCCAGCCCGAGGGCCAGGCCGAGCCCGAGCCCGATGCCGCTGTTCAGCGCGCCGGACTTCAGCTTGCCGCTCGGGAGCAGCCGGGCCGCGTCGACGACCTGCGTGCCCGCGGTCACCTTCGGGTCGCCGATCCCGGCCTGCTGGGCCCGGTTGGTGAAGTCGGAGACCTGCGACTGCAACGCGGCGCGGCGGCTGTAGAGCCCCTCGAGGGTGCTCGGGTTGGCCTGGCGGCCCTTCTTCGTCTCGTCGCTGATCTGCTGGTCGACCGTGTTCAGCTCGTCCTGGGCGTTCTTGCGCTGGTCGAGCAGGGCCTTGGCCTGCGCGTCGGCCACCGCCTTGTCCCGCTTCACGTGGTCGGCGATGAAGGTGTCGCCCAAAGCCTTCGCCTTCGCGACGGCGTCCTCGGCGGTCTTCGCCTTGACCGTGATCTGCATGATGTTGTTGCTCAGCCCGAGTCCCGAGTACTCCTTGGTGAACTCTTCGGGCCGTTCCGCGCTGCCGATCGCCTTCAGCGCCTCACCGGCGATCTGGGTCGTCTGGAGCACGGTGACGTCGGTGCGGATCAGCGACCCGCTGTCGGTCGGTGAGTCCTGCGCGTGCGTGACCATCACCGTCACCACCGCGGTGGGCGGCGGCGGCAGGAACATCGTGATCAGCGCGCCGCCGACGACACCCAGCAGCGCGGTGGCCAGCCAGAAGCGCTTCCGGCGGCGGATCGCGACGACCAGCCGGTGCAGGTCGATGAGGGGCGCGGACGAGCTGTTCGGATTCGTCACGGTCGACCTGCCAGGGCTTCGCCGGGCGCACCGGCCGTGGATGAAGGCTCGCGGCCGGACGGCCGGACGGGCGCGGTCACGACCACGCCGGCGAGCTCGCGCCCGGCCTCGCCGCACGCCGCGGCGAGGTCGACGAGCTCCCAGGCGGTCCGGGTGCCGAGGCCGGCCACGACCACGGCGTCGTCGTGGCCGTCGGGCACGAGCGGCCGCTCGGGCGAAACGCGGCAGACCCGGGACGGCACGGCCGCGCGCTTCGCGACTTCGGCGAGCCGCTCGGCGGCTTTCCCGGCGCTCGCGTCGTCTTCCGGCACGAGCAGGAGCACGCCGCGGGGGCCCGCGCCGAGGTGGTCGAGCACGCGGCGGAACCGGATGTCGCGCTGGGCGTCGCCGGTCGGCGCCGCGACCGGCGGCAGCAGCCACGGCCGGTCGGCCCCGAGCAGCCACCGGACGCGCGCGAGCACGCCCTTCGCGTCCTGCCGGTCCGGCTCGGCCAGCTCGACGTCGACGAGGGCGAGCACCGGGGTGCCGAGCGCCGAGCCGATTTCGTCCTGGTGCCGCAGCCGCCGGTCCCGCCGGAAGGCCACGAGGTGGCCGAAGATCCCGGCGATCAGGAACAGGACGGCGCCGCCGGCGACGAAGTGCACCGGCGTCGGCGCGGCCCGGCCGGTGGGCAGCGGCGCGTTGCCCATGGCGACCGCGTTGTGGCTGCTGGCGGTGGTGTCGGCGTCGCCGAGCGCCTTGATCGCCTGGTCCAGCGCCGTCCGCAGCCCTTCGAGCTGGGTGCGGGCCTGGACGCTTTCGACGGTGAGGTCGCCGCCGACGTTCTTGGCCAGTTCGGCGATCTTCTCGGTGGCCTGCCGCACCTGCTGGCGCAGGGCTTCGCGTTGTTCGTCGGCGAGCTGCGCCGAGGCGTCGCCCGAGTTGGTGGCCAGCTGCCCGGAGTACTTGACGTACTGCTGCGCGACCTGGTCGGCCAGCTGCTGGGCGTGCTCGGCGGTGTCGGCGGAGACGGTGATCGTCACGACGTTGCCGTCCGCGGCGGACGTGCTGACCTGCTTCTTCAGGTCGGCGCCGGTGGGGTGCCACGGCAGCTGCGCGGCGGCCCGGTCGAGCACGACCGAGCTGGTCGCGACCTCGGCCTGGGTGAGCAGTTCGTCGGCCTGGCGCGGTCCTTGCAGCAGCACGCTCGACGTCGTCTGGTAGCCGGGCGAGAAGAGCACCGAAGCGCCGAACCCGGTAAGCGCGCCCAGGACCGCGAGGACGGTCAGCAACCGCCAGCGCCGGCGGAGGACCTGCCCGATCAGGGCCAGGCGCACCGTGTCGTCAGTCAACGGCGGATCTCCATTCCTGAGACAGGTACGCCGAACGGCTTTCTCGGATCGGCCGGTTATCCGATCCGTCGTCGGGACGGGGGCATTGGTTACACGTCCGGTGACTTCTTGACCGAACGGCGATCAGCACTTCACAGCATGCTCATACGCGGCGACAAGGTTCTTCGCCGAGTTCTCCCACGAGAGCGCCCCGGCGACCCGCGCCTGCCCGAGCTTGCCCATCCGGACGCGTTCCTCCGGGTCGTCGAGCAGCTGGGAGACCAGCTCGGCGAACGCGGACTCGTCGTTCGCCGGGGCGTAGACGGCGGCGTCGCCCGCGGACACCCGCGCCTCCCGCAGCTCGAACGAGACGATCGGCTTGCTCATCGCCATGTACTCCATGACCTTGTTCATCGTGGAGACGTCGTTGAGCGGGTTCAGCGGGTCCGGCGACAGGCAGACGTCGGCGGTGGACAGGTAGCGGACGAGGTCCTCGTCCGGGATGCGGCCGGTGAACTCGACCTGGTTGGCCAGCCCGAGCTTCGCCGAAAGGGCGACCATGTCGTCGAAGGCGTCGCCGGAGCCGACGAACACCGCGTGCCAGTCGGTGCGGCCGACTTCGTCCCGCAGCTTCGCGAGCGCGCGCAGGGCGTAGTCGACGCCGTCCTGCGGGCCCATCACGCCGAGGTAGGCCAGCAGGTGCGGCTTGCCCCGCTTCAGCTCCGGCTCGGCGGGCACCTCGTGGAAGCGCTCGACGACCGGGGCGCTGCGCACCACGAAGACGTCGTCCGGGTTCTTGCCGCCGCGGATCCGGGCGACCTCCTTGTAGCTCTCGTTGGTCGAGATCACGACGTCGGCGGCGCGGTAGGTGGCGCGCTCGAGCGCGCAGACCCCGCGGTAGAGCAGGTCCTGCCCGCGGTCGAACCGCGACAGGTACAGCTCGGGGCACAGGTCGTGCTGGTCGAAGATGAACTTCGCGCCCTGGCGCTTGAGCACCTTCGCGACGAGGAACAGCAGGTCCGGCGGGTTGCAGGCGTGCACGACGTCGACCGGGCCGACCTTGCGGGCCAGCCGCAGCGTGTGCCACAGCGCGCTGCCGTACTCCTGCAGGTAGCCCGCGGGCCCGCCGGTCGCGGCCTTGAGCGGGTAGCGGTGGATGTGCACGCCGTCGACGACGGCTTCGGCTTCGGTGTCGCGTTTCGTGCCCTGCGGGCAGATCACGTGGACTTCCCACCCGGCGTCGCGCAGGGTCGTGGACTCCTGCCAGACCCGCCGGTCGAAGGGGACGGACAGGTTTTCGACGAGGATGAGCGCTTTACCAGGCAAGACCGGCGTATCCCTCTTCAAGGCGACGCTCGGCGGCGTCGGGCAGGCGGACGAGGTCGACGAGCACCCGGTCGCCGCCGTGCGGCAGGGCCGCCAGCACGTCCGGGTCCTTGGTGCCGACGAGCACGACGTCGGCGTGCTCCAGCACCTCTTCGATGGACCCGGCGAGCAGCTGGCCGAGGTGCGGCAGGCGCGCCTCGATGTACTCGCGGTTGGCGCCCATCAGCCGGGAGAGGCTGACGTTGGCGTCGTGGATCTTGAGGTCGTAGCCCTTGCCGAGCAGCTTCTCGGCCAGCTCGACCAGCGGCGACTCGCGCAGGTCGTCGGTGCCCGGCTTGAACGACAGCCCGAACAGCCCGACCTTGCGCTTGCCGGTGCGCGCGACCAGGTCGAACGCGCGCTGCAGGTGCTCGGCGTTGGACGGGAGCACGTGCGACAGGATCGGCACGCTGACGTCGGCGCGGTGCGCGGCGTAGACCAGCCCGCGCAGGTCCTTCGGCAGGCACGAGCCGCCGAACGCGAAGCCGGGTTTGAGGTAGGCGGGGCTGATGTTGAGCTTGGTGTCGGCGAGGAAGACGTCGATCACCTGGTGCGAGTCGAGCCCGAGCGCGCGGCAGATCGCGCCGAGCTCGTTCGCGAAGCCGATTTTGAGGCCGTGGAAGGAGTTGTCGGCGTACTTCGTCATCTCGGCGACCGGGATCGGGACGCGGAAGACCGGGCCGGGCAGCCCCTCGTACAGCCCGGCCACGGCGTCCCCGCTCGCTTCGTCGATCTCGCCGATCACGGTCTTCGGCGGGTCGAAGAAGTCGCGCACGCTGGTGCCTTCGCGCAGGAACTCGGGGTTCACCGCGACGCCGAAGTCGACCCCGGCCGTGCGGCCCGACGACTTCTCCAGGATCGGGACCAGCAGGTCGAGGCAGGTGCCGGGCAGCATGGTGCTGCGGAAGACGACGGTGTGCCGCTCGCTCTTGTTCGCGAGCGCTTCCCCGATTTCTTCCGCCACGCGCTCGAGGTAGGCGGTGGAGAGGCTGCCGTTCGGCGCCGACGGCGTGCCGACGCAGACGAGCGAAATCTCGCTGTCCGCAACCGCTTCCGCGACGTCGGTCGTGGCTCTCAGCGCGCCGCTCGCGACGACTTCGGCGGTCAGCTCGCCGATCCGCTCCTCGACCACCGGGGCCTTGCCCGCCGCGATGAGGTCGATCTTGACCGGGTTGACGTCCACGCCGACGACCCGGTGTCCCTGCCCCGCCAGGCACGCGGCGGAGACACAGCCGACGTAACCGAGTCCGAAGACACTGATCTTCACGCCAAAACCTCCGCTTTTCCCACGCGACCCATCCCTTGGTCGGCGGGCGCCCCTGGATCGTTACCGCGAGGTCGGCGCAAGCGTTTCCGGGTAAGAATTGTGTCTCGATCCAGCGCAAATGCATCTTGCGGAGTGAGTGAGCAACGCGGTCGGCGCGGTTCCGGTCAGCGGGTCCCGGAAAGCCGTTTCCGTTCGGCGGTGTAGGTCCACCACGGCCGCGGCGGCGCCCCGCCGGCCTGGTCGACGGCCGACATGAACGTGTCGAGCACGCAGGGGTCGTGCCGGTGCCCGTCGAGCGCGCAGAGGCGTTCGTAGAGCTCGACGGGGTCGCGCCCGGCGAGCTGGGCGGGTTCGGTGATGCCGAGCCGGGCGAGGTCGCGGGCCATCGCCGGGCCGATGTTCGCCAGTTTCCGCAGTTCTTCGCTCATGTTCTCCAGGACAGCAGTGAGGGGCCGGCCCGTCTTGAACGGATCGGCCCCCTCGCGCGGGACGTCAGTTGTTGTTCACGAAGGTGGTCGCCAGGCTTTCGCCCTTGCTGATGGCGTTGCCGTGGTTCTCGATGGGCGAGACGGTCGAGTTCTTGAAGCAGATGTAGGTCACGCCCGAGTCGGTGCCGCCGTTGGACGGGTCCGGGTTGATGCCGAGGTCCTTCGCTGTCGCGTAGGAGGCTTCACCGATGATCTGCGACGGGCCGGTGTCGCCGATGACCGCGTACTCGACCTTGCCGTTGTAGATCACCGCGCAGGAGCCGCCGCCCTTCAGGCCGGACGAGGTGTACTTCCAGATGCTGCTGGAGCTCGGCACGACGATGTAGGGCAGCTTCGCGGCGTTGAGCGGTTTGCCGTCGGACTGGTGGAAGGCCGTGTCGTCCTGGAAGCAGCAGTCGGTGTTTTCGTTGCACTGGGTGGTGCGCTGGCCGTCGCAGTCGATGTCCATGTCGGCTTTCCAGAACACGGCCCCGTTGGCGTCGCAGACGGCGACCGTCTTGCCCGAGACGTCTTCGTCGGTCTTGTACTTACCGTTCGAGATCTGCTTGCAGCTGTTCGTTTTCGCCAGCAGCTGGGCCGCGGTCGGGCCGGCTTCGACGGTGGCGGGTGCGGCCGGGTTCGGGGCGGCCGAGGCGACGGCGGACGGCAGGGCGGCCGCGGCCAGCGCCAGCGTCGCGAGCAGGATCAGTTTCCGCATTCCTGGTTGCTCCCTTTGGTTAGGAAACTTTCCTTACGGCGGCGGGGCACCAGGATGCACCCCGCGGGGAGCGGGGACAAGACCGGAAGTGGGGGAATTTCCCAGTAACCGCCCGGAGTTGACGAAAACGCGGCCCGGTGAGCGGAACCGTGTCCCGGTCAGCGGACGGCGCGCCGGAACACGCGGTTCACCCAGTGCGCGGCCCGCCGCGGCCCGGCCGCGAAGACGTCGTCGAGCCACTCGTCGTCGAGATCGTGCCGGAGCTCGGTGCGCGCCTGCAGCCAGCCGTCGCGCTGGGCGCCGCCGCCGTCGCTCGTGTAGACGCGGGTGGCGCCGGCCTGCCGCAGCCGCGCGAGCACGCGCCGGTCGTACGCGCCGAACGGCAGCGAGAACCGCCGCACCGGGCGCCCGCACAAGTCGCCGAGCAGCTTGGGCGCGTCCTTGAGCTCGCGGCGCGCGTGGCGGTCGTCGAGCCGCCGCCAGTCGCGGGGTTCCCAGCCGTGCGAACCGATTTCCATCCCGGCGCGGACGAGCTCGCGCAGGCCGTCGCGGTCGAGGTAGCCGCGCTGCCCGAGGCGGCCGGCCAGCGGGAAGAACTCGGCCGTCAGCCCGCGGTCGACCAGCCTCGGCAGCGCGATCTCGACGTCGGACTCGTTGCCGTCGTCGAAGGTGAGGTGGACGTCGTCCCGTTCACCGACGGCGTCGAGCACGCGCTCGAACTGCTCGACGGTCACCCAGCGCTCGTCCTCGCCGGGGTCGAGCTGGCGAGCCGGACGGCCGATGCCGTGCACGGCGAAGTTGACCGCCACCACTCCCACCGCCTGCCACCGCGAGTAGTCGATTTGTTACTTCGATTAATCGCACTGGCAAACGGGTGAGTTACAGGTTTTTGCCGACTTTTATCCTTTGCGGATCTCCAGCGTGCAGCACTTGGGTCCGCCGCCGGCTTTCCGCAGCTCGGAGATGTCGACGTAGACGGGCTCGTAACCCCGCGCGGCGAGCACATCACCCAGTCGGGTGGCCTCGACGGGCAGCACGACGTTGCGGCCGTCGGACACGCCGTTGAGGCCGAAGCACTCGGCGTCCTCGCGCGTCGCTTGCACGGCGTCCGGGAACAGCCGCTGCAGCACGCGCCGCGAGCCCGCGGAGAAGGCCTCCGGGTAGTAGACGATCTGCGCGCGGGTCGTGTCCGTCGCCTCGGCGAGCACGAACAGCGCCGTGTCGAGGTGGTAGTAGCGCGGGTCGACGAGGTTCAGCGAGACGACCGGGACGCCGAGGACTTCCTGCGCCTCGGCGTGCGCGGCGGGGTCGGTGCGGAAGCCGGTGCCGGCCAGCAGCACGGTGCCGGTCCAGGCGAAGTCGCCCTCGGCCTCGTTGATCTTCTCCGGCATGGTGATGTCGCGGTAGCCGTGCTCGACGAACCAGCGGCGGAAGTGCTCGGCCTCGGCGGCCCGCTGCGGCGCGCGGAACCGCGAGCCGAGGACGCGGCCGTCGACGACGGTGCCGGAGTTGGCGGCGAAGACCATGTCGGGCAGGCCGGGCTGGGGCTCGATCTCCTCGACGGTGTGGCCGAGGCGGCGGTAGGTGTCGCGCAGCTCGGTCCACTGCGCCATCGCGACGTCGGCGCTGACCGGCTGGGTCGGGTCCATCCAGGGGTTGATCACGTAGTCCACCGCGAAGTGACGCGGGGGACACATCAGGTATCGACGGGTGGTCGGTACGCGCATCGCCTGCATGACTGCAGGGTAAGGGGCGCCTAATATCGCAATCAATCGCTGTTCGCTGCGCATATCTGTGCTAAATGTTGCGTGTGAACACCATCGACCAGCGAATCGTTTCGTGTCTCGTGGCGAACGCGCGCAGCAGCTACGCGGAGATCGGCAAGGTGGTCGGCCTGTCCGCCCCGGCGGTGAAGCGGAGGGTGGACCGGCTGCTGGAAACGGGCATCCTGCGCGGCTTCACGGCGGTGGTCGACCCGGAGGCGCTGGGCTGGGGCACGGAGGCGTTCGTCGAGGTCACGTGCCAGGGAAACATCACCCCGGCCCGCATCCGCGCGCGCTTGGAGCCCCTGCCGGAGGTGGTGGCGGCGTACACGGTGTCGGGGGCGGCGGACGCGATCGTGCACCTGCGGGCGGCCGACATCCACCACCTGGAGACGGCGTTGGAGCGGCTGCGCGGACTGGAGATCGTGGACCGGACGGTGTCGACAGTGGTCCTCTCCCGCCTGCTGGAACGCCCCCCGACGCCAGAGGAGTGACCCGTCGTGAGTGTTTAGGGCGGTTAGAACCGCCCTAAACACTCACGACCCGCACGCGCGCAGCACCAGCGACGCCTCGTCCGGGTGCAGCCGCAACTCGGTCCGGCCGCCCGCCGCGTGAAAGGTCACCGCCTGCCGGTCGACCGCCTGCATGGTCAGCTCGCCCGGGTCGAACGCCACCGGCTCCCCGCCGGGAGTCCGCCAGGTGGCCGGGCCTTCGCCGACGGCGATCCAGCCGCGGCGCTCACGGCCGTCGGTCAGCTCTTCGGAGCGCAGCACGCACGGCACCGAAACCCGCTCGCCGCGCGCGGCAGCGGCGGCCCTGGCCCGGCGACGGCGGGCGCCGAACAGCTCGGTCATGTCGATCATCGTGAGCAGGTTGCCGACGAGCACCACCAGCAGTTCCCCCATACCTCACTAATACCCTGACCCGATGACCGACAGCATCGTCAGCGAGCACTCCGGCGGCATCGCCGTCCTGACCGTCGACGCGCCCGGCAGCCGCAACGCGCTCACCCTCGACCTCTCCGCCCAGCTCGCCGCCGCCGTCGAAGCCGCGGAGCGCGACGAGTCGGTGCACGCGGTCGTCGTCACCGGCACGCCGCCCGCGTTCTGCGCGGGTGCCGACCTCTCCGCGCTGGGCCAGGCCGACGAGCGCGGCTTACGCGCGATCTACGAAGGCTTCCTGGCGGTGGCCCGCTGCACGCTGCCGACGATCGCGGCGGTCGGCGGCGCGGCGGTCGGCGCGGGCCTGAACCTGGCCCTCGCCGCCGACGTCCGGCTGGCCGGGCCGCGCGCGAAGTTCGTCGCCCGCTTCCTCGAGCTGGGCCTCCACCCGGGCGGCGGCATGACGTGGATGACGCAACGGCTGGCCGGGCCGCAGCAGGCCGCCGCGATGACGTTGTTCGGGCAGCCGCTCGACGCCGAAGCGGCGGTCCGCGCCGGACTGGCGCTGCGGGTGGTGGAGGGCGACCTCCTCGCCGCGGCCCGCGAGCTCGCGGCTCCGGCCGTCGCCGCCCCGCGGGAAGCCCTGCTCGCCACCAAGCGCAGCCTCCGGACTACCGCCGCCCTGGGTAAGCACGCGGACGCCGTCGACGTCGAGATCGAGCCGCAGCTGGCGTCGCTGGCCTCGCCCGAGTTCGCCGAGCGGCTGGCCGCGATGCAGGCGCGGATCCGGTCCCGCGGCTGACCGGAGTCTCGGGTCGCACCGATCCCACCAGCCGGGCACCGCGGCCGGGCGCCGCGGCCGCGACCCGCACCGCGCAAGGCGCCAGCCAGCCACTCCGAGCAGCCGGAACCACCACGTCCCGGCCTTCCCCCGCACCCGCCGGATCCAGCCGAGCCGCGCACCCGAACCCGGTCCCACCAGGGATCCCACCAGCTGGACTTCGGCGTCCACGAGATGCGCGTCACAGCGGAACAGCCGAGATACCCGTTACCATCGGTTACAGGTATTTGCCGGACCAGCACAGAGGCCCGCAGCGCAGTTATGAGGTCGTCTCGCTGCCGGGACGCGCGGGAACATGGTCCCCGAGCGCGAGCTAACCTCGTGGTAGGGCCTGGTGATCCGCCTGTCACGAAAAACCGGGCGGGCGATCAGGCCGCAACGTCGGGAGAGAGGGAATCCCTGACCCATGAGCACGAGCACGAGTGCGAACGGCAACGGCGCTGGTCACGGCTCGCTCGCCGCGACCAGGCCGACCGAGGTCAGCAAGCTGGACCGGGTCGTCATCCGGTTCGCCGGCGACTCGGGTGACGGCATGCAGCTGACCGGCGACCGCTTCACCTCCGAAGCCGCCGCGTTCGGCAACGACTTGTCGACGATGCCGAACTTCCCCGCCGAGATCCGCGCGCCGCAGGGCACCATCCCCGGCGTCTCGAGCTTCCAGGTGCACTTCGCCGACTACGACATCCTCACGCCGGGCGACCGGCCGGACGTCCTGGTCGCGATGAACCCGGCCGCCCTCAAGGCGAACCTGAGCGACGTCCCGCACGGCGGGACGATCATCCTCAACACCGACGAGTTCATCAAGCGGAACCTGACCAAGGTCGGCTACGCCACCGACCCCCTCGAGGACGACACGCTCGAGGCGTACCAGGTGCACCGCGTCGCCATGTCGACGCTGACCCAGGGCGCGCTGGCCGACACCGGCCTCGGCAAGAAGGACGCCGAGCGCTGCAAGAACATGTTCGCGCTCGGGCTGCTGTCCTGGATGTACCACCGGCCGACCGAAGGCACCGAGCGGTTCCTGCGCGAGAAGTTCGCGAAGAAGCCCGACATCGCCGAGGCGAACATCCTCGCCTTCCGCGCAGGCTGGAACTACGGCGAGACGACCGAGTCGTTCGCGACGACGTTCGAGGTCGCCCCGGCCAAGCTGGCGCAGGGCACCTACCGGCAGATCACCGGCAACACCGCGCTGGCGTACGGGATCGTCGCCGCCGGGCAGCGCTCGGGCCTGCAGATCCTGCTCGGTACGTACCCGATCACCCCGGCGTCGGACATCCTCCACGAGCTGTCGAAGCACAAGAACTTCGGCATCATCACCTTCCAGGCCGAGGACGAGATCGCGGGTATCGGCGCCGCGCTCGGCGCGTCCTACGGCGGCGCGCTCGGCGTCACCTCGACCTCCGGCCCCGGTGTCGCGCTGAAGTCCGAAGCCGTCGGCCTCGGCGTGATGGTGGAGCTGCCGCTGGTCGTCATCGACGTCCAGCGCGGCGGCCCGTCGACCGGCCTGCCGACCAAGACCGAGCAGGCCGACCTGCTGCAGGCGATGTTCGGCCGCAACGGCGAGTCGCCGGTGCCGGTGATCGCGCCGCTGTCGCCCGCCGACTGCTTCGACGCGGCGATCGAGGCGACCCGCATCGCGCTGAAGTACCGCACGCCGGTGCTGCTGCTCTCGGACGGCGCGATCGCCAACGGCTCCGAGCCGTGGCTGATCCCGGACGTCGAGACGCTGCCCGACCTGAGCGTCGAGTTCGCGGCCGAGCCCAACTCGGACAACGACAGCGGCGAGTTCTGGCCGTACGTCCGCGACCCCGAGACCCTCGCCCGCGCCTGGGCGATCCCCGGCACGCCCGGCCTGCAGCACCGCATCGGCGGGCTGGAGAAGGCCGACAAGACCGGCCACATCTCCTACGACCCGGCCAACCACGACAAGATGGTCCGGCTGCGGCAGGCGAAGATCGACGGCATCGACGTCCCCGACCTCGTGGTCGACGACCCGAGCGGCGGCAAGGCCCGCGTGCTCGCGCTCGGCTGGGGCAGCTCGTTCGGCCCGATCGGCGCGGCCTGCCGCCGGGTGCGCAAGCTCGGCATGCCGATCGCGCAGGCGCACCTGCGGCACCTCAACCCGTTCCCGGCCAACCTCGGCGACATCCTGCGCAGCTACGACAAGGTCGTGGTGCCGGAGATGAACCTGGGCCAGCTTTCCCTGCTGCTGCGGGCGAAGTACCTGGTGGACGTCCACTCGCACACCAAGGTCGCCGGGATGGCGTTCAAGGCCGAAGAGCTGCAGAACCTGTTCTCGGAGATCATCACCGGCGTTACGACGGAGGCGGCGAAATGACCGCGATCGACATCGGGCTTCCCACCATCGGCGGCCTGGACCTCGTGCCGACGACCGAAGAGCCGCAGAAGGCCAAGGACTACAAGTCCGACCAGGAAGTCCGCTGGTGCCCCGGCTGCGGCGACTACGTCGTGCTCAACGCGGTCCAGTCGTTCCTGCCGACGCTCGGCCTCAAGCGCGAGAACATCGTGTTCATCTCGGGCATCGGCTGCTCGTCGCGGTTCCCGTACTACCTGAACACCTACGGCATGCACTCGATCCACGGCCGCGCGCCGTCGATCGCGACCGGCCTGGCCACCACGCGCGAGGACCTGTCGGTGTGGGTCGTCACCGGTGACGGCGACGCGCTGTCCATCGGCGGCAACCACCTGATCCACGCGTTGCGCCGCAACGTGAACATCAAGATCCTGCTGTTCAACAACCGGATCTACGGGCTGACCAAGGGCCAGTACTCGCCGACGTCCGGCCAGGGCATGGTCACCAAGTCGACGCCGATGGGGTCGGTGGACACGCCGTTCAACCCGCTGTCGCTGGCGATCGGCGCCGAAGCGTCCTTCGTGGGCCGTGCGCTCGACTCCGACCGCAAGGGTCTCACCGAGGTCCTGCAGGCGGCGGCGCAGCACCGCGGGTCGGCGCTGGTGGAGATCTACCAGAACTGTCCGATCTTCAACGACGGCGCGTTCGACGTCCTCAAGGACGCCGACGAAGCCGCGACGCGCCTGATCCCGCTGCGCGCGGGCGAGCCGATCCGCTTCGGCCCGAACCAGGAGTTCGGCGTCAAGCGCGGCGACTGGGGTGGTCTGGACGTCGCGAAGGTCGCCGACATCGGCGAGGACAACGTGGTGGTGCACGACCCGTCGATCGCCGACACGTCGTACGCGTTCGCGTTGTCCCGCTTGGGCGACCAGAACCTCAACCACGTCCCGACGGGCATCCTCCGCCAGGTCGAGCGCCCGACGTACGACGACGGCGCGCGCGCCCAGGTCGCGCAGGCCCGCGAAGCCCGCAAGCCGGACCTGCAGGGCCTCCTGCGCGGCAAGGACACCTGGACCGTCGCCTAGGTTCTGAAGCCGCTGAAGGCCACCATCAAGCACTTGATGGTGGCCTTCAGCGCATTCCGGGCCCGGCGCGCCCGTGTCCGATGTGGACGCCGCGCGCGGGCGAACTCAGGTGAGCGGGCGGAACCCGACCCGCTCGGCGTCCTCGGCGGTCCGGAACCACACCTCGGCCACCATCTTCGGGAACTGCGCGGAATCCTCGGTGCAGTACCGCAACGCCGTGACGCTGGCCTTCACCGCGAAGCCGTCGCTCGGCGCCCCGCCGCCGGGGCGCGGCATCGCCGAGCCGGGGCCGAACGGGCCCGGCGGGACGGCGTCCCCGGTCGTCTGCCGCGCGGGGGGCGGCTCGGGGGCCGAGACGGCCGTCTGGTTCGGCTGCACCGACGGCTCGAACAGCGAACCGCTGTGCGCGCCGGACAGCTCGGGCTCGCGCCGCTCGACCGTGCGCATCGACGGCTGGATCGGCTGCGGCGCGTCGAACCCGCCGCGCACCGTCGACTCGCGCGGCTGCCGCTTCGGCAGCACCTGCGTCGCCTCGGCCGGGGTCTCCGGCGGCACGTCCAGCTCGCCGTCGGCCGCTTCGTCGCCACCGAACGCGTACTGGGGCGCCTCGGCCTCTTCGGGCTCCTCGTCGCGCGCCGAACCGGCGTGCTCGCCGAGGTAGCGCGTGCGCTCCACCGGCTCCTCGAACGGCGACCGCTCCGGCCGCGGCTCGTGGTCGAACCAATCCGGCGCGGGCGCGTGCGGCTCGGCGGGCGGCTGGAACAGCGAACCCGAACCCGCGGGTTCCGGGTCGAGCTGCTGCTCGAGCCGCGAAAGCGCCGGGGTGGCGGGCTCGGGCTCGGCTTCGCCGTCCGCGGTGAGGTACTCCGTCGCCGCCGAGCGGTACGGGTCCTCGGGCTCGGGCTCCGGCTCGGCGACCGGCGTCAGGTACTGCGTCGCCGCGGACCGGTACGGGTCGTCGGCCTCGGGCTCGGGCTCCGGCCGGAAGGCCTCGTCCGGGTCCGGCCGCAGCGACGACGGGACCTGCGAGTCGAGCTCGGCGAAGTCCGCGTCGATGTCGTCGTGGACGCCGTCGCGGCTCATCGGCGGCGCGGCGACCAGCGTGCCCGGGTAGGACGTCTCCTGACGGCTGGGCTCCGGCTCGGGCCGGCTGAACGCGGGCTCCGGCTCGGGCCGCGCGAACACCTCGGTGCCCGGCGTGCCCAGTCCGGCGGCGTTGGCCGGGGTGCGCGCGGCGTCGGCGTGGGCCTGCGCCAGCGCGCTCTCCAGCTTGCGGACGCTCTTGCGGAGCGGCAGCACCAGGACCAGCCAGGTGAGGAGAGCCCCGACGAAGAACGCCGCCAGGCTCCACAGCCAAACCTGTCCGAATATGGACATCTCTTTCCTGCCCCTGTTTAGTGCGTGCGCGCGACCAGGTAGTCGGCGACCGACTCGCACGCGTCCCGGGCGGGTGACGCGGGCAGCGCGGTGAGCTCGGCTCGCGCGCGCTGAGCGTAGTCGGAAAGGGTGACGCGCGCGCGTTCGAGTCCACTACTCGCGCGCAGCAGCTCCAGCGCCTCCTGGACGAGGGCGTCGTCGGCGATCGGGCCGGAGAGCAGCTCGACCAGCCGCGGGTCCGTCGCGGGGTCGGCCAGCGCGTAGAGCATGGGCAGCGTCCGGACGCCTTCGCGCAGGTCGGTGCCCTGCGCCTTGCCGAGCTCGGCGGACGGCGAGGCGATGTCGATGATGTCGTCGGAGATCTGGAACGCGGTGCCGATGATGTCGCCGAAGCGGCGCAGCGCGTCGATGTGCTCCTCGGCGGCGCCGGACATCATCCCGCCGAAGCGGCCGGAGGTGGCGATCAGCGAGCCGGTCTTCTGCGCGATCACGGTGAGGTAGTGCGCGACGGCGTCGTCACCCGGTCCGGGGCCGACGGTCTCCCGCATCTGGCCGGTGACGAGCTCGCCGAAGGTCTCGGCGATGATCCGCGCGGCGTCCGTGCCGAGGTCGGCGACCAGGCGCGAGGCGTGGGCGAAGAGGAAGTCGCCGGTGAGGATGGCGATGGTGTTGTCCCAGCGCGCGTTGACGCTCTCGGCGCCGCGCCGCATGTCCGCCTCGTCCATGACGTCGTCGTGGTAGAGCGTGGCGAGGTGCACCAGCTCGACCGCGGCGGCGGCGATGACGACGTGGTCGTCCTGCTTCGGCCCGAACTGCGCGGCGAGCAGGGTGAACAGCGGACGGAAGCGTTTGCCACCGGCTTCGACCAGGTGCAACGCGGCGTCGTTGACGGCTTGGACGTCGCTGCGGACGACCTCGCGCAGCAGCTTTTCGACGTCGGCCAGCCCGCCGGCGATGGCGCGCAGCAGGGTCTCGTCGGCGATCCGCAGGCCGACGGAGGCGCGCAGGTCCTCGAGGGCGCCGCCCGGCGCAGCGGGGAGGGATCCCGCCCCGGGGGCTGGGGAAGGCACAGACACGTCGGCTCCGCTTCTACTCGTGCACCGGTCGGGTTGTCCCTTGAGCGTAGTGGCTACCCCGCGCTGTCGTTTACCCGCTGTCCAGCGGAAACGGTGACGAACATGACACTCACCGGCGCCGCGCGCTCCAGCGGTTCCATGGCCATCGGCTCGGCCTGGTCGGGTGCCTGCCGCTTGGCCGCGTCACGAGCGGTGACCTCGGCGGACACGCGGAAGCTGAAGCCGCCGAGGTGGTGACTGTAGGTGAGGGTGCCCCCGGCGGCGGCGTCGAGCAGCTTTTCGCGCGTGGCCTGCATACGAGTCGACATACCGACTCGAATCCGGATACCGAACGGATTATCCAACGGGTGGTTCATGATCCACGAAGGGGTGATCAGCGGTTTCGGGCGCAACGGGCGTCTCCGGCGAGCGGATATTCAGCTGAGGAAGACCGTTCGGCAAGGAGGACGCGAAATGCGCAACACGATCGCGAGGCGGGCCGCGCTCGCCGGAGCACTGCTGGTTGCCGGACTCACCGCGGCCGCGGCGCCGGCCCAGGCCGAGCCGCAGCCGGGCGTGGCGAACATCGGTTCGGCCGAGTTCACGAAGAACGGCACGACGATCAAGGTCCCGACGCAGGGCCACTGTTCGGTGGAGGGCCCGACGAGCGCGACGGCCCAGGTGGTGACGAAGACGGGCATCACGTTCGGCGGCGGGACATCGTCCTGCACGACGACGGTGACGGACCCGAACACGGACGCGACGTCGACGACCTCCACGGCGACGGGCAAGAACTTCGAGCTGTCGGCACTGGTGAGCGTCGGTGGGCCGCGGGTGAAGCTGTCGACGTTCACGGTGAAGTGCACGGCGACGCAGACGCAGACGAACGCGAACTGGAGCTACGGAGGGATGTCGGGCATCCCGAACCCGCCGAGCCCGGTCCCGGTGGGTTACGTGTCGCCGATCAAGAAGTCCAACGGAACGGTGCTGGCGAACGCGGTGTTCAACATCCAGAACCTCCCGGGCGACGGCAGCATCGGCCTGACGATGCTGCGCATCGACTTCCTCCCGGCATCGGGCATCACGGGCAAGGTGGTCCTGGGCCACACGTCGTGTAGCCCGACGCCGTAGGGGGTGGAGGGCCGCGGCCGGGGACCCGTCGAGAGGACGGCCGCGGCCCTCGTTCTCCCTGGTCCGGGCAGGTGGGAACCCTGGTAGTCTGCGAGCCGTCGGATACGCAGGGTGCCCGGGTTGGAGCACACTGCGAGGCTAGGGGAGAGCTGATGACGACCACGGCGATGAGCGATGCCTGACGGGCAGCCACCGGTGTACGACCCGGGGACACACCGGGCACCGCAACAGCCGGTGACACCGAGGACAGGGTCCTATGGGGGCGAGAGCGGGGCTGGAGCGGGCTTCGAGTACGACGAGGCGACGCTTCGTGCCTTGATGCACGAGTGGAACGACCTGGCGAACGAGTTCCAAGACGACCTGATCAGCGCCACCGCCATGCAACGCGTCGAGGGGCCTGGCCTCGAATACGCCAGTGCGGGCAACGCCGAACAGATCAAGGCTTCGGCGGATGCCTTGCACGAAACGTTGCTGGCGCGCGAACAGTACTGCCGGGCGATGGCGGAGAAGTTCAAGACCGCATTGGGCAAGTACGCCAACGCCGAGGACGTCCACACAACTGAAATGAAGCGGACCGGAGGCAGTCTCTGATGCGGCGCACCCTCATTCCGATCGGCGCGGCTGTGCTCCTCCTCAGCGCATGCACGACCACCAACGGCGGAACCCCGTCGCCGTCGAGTCCCACCAGCGACCAGCCCACGACATCGGGTTCGGCAACCGGCCTGCCGGGCCCTGGCGTCCCGAAGGTCGAATCGCCGATCGACGTCACCCACTTCAAGTCGGCGCCCTGCGATGCGCTGACGGCTGATCAGATCACCGGTCTCCTGGGGCCCGGCGTGACGCCCAAGACGGATTTGAACGCGCCGGCAGGCCCGAGTTGCAGCATTCATCCACCCGAGGTCACCCAGGCCGGCGTGCTCGTGATCTTCACCGATGTGGATGACCGTGGATTGACCAGTCTCTACGCGGCCAAGGACGTCAAGTATCCATTCTTCATGCCGCTGAGTCCCGTGGATGGCTATCCGGTCGTGGCCTATGGCTTGGCTGATGACCGAGCTTCGCGGGGTACCTGCCAGATCGCTGTCGGCACAAGCGATCAGCAGACTGTGGATATCGGTGTCACGCAGTCTGAACAGAACGTCGGCAAGACGGACCCCTGCGAGGCAGCACGTGGTGTCGCGGCGTCCGTGCTGGGCAATCTTCGTGAGGTGAAGTAGTGGTTACCGAAGGACCGCTTACCGCCGCTGAGATCTACGAGCAGATCACTGGCGGAAAAGGTACTCAATCGCTCAGTACCGCCCAAGAGGCTGCCGGGCAGTTGACCACTCGGATGATCGAGCGGGCTCAACGCATCAACGCTCTCCGGGCCAAGACCATGTCCGGCTGGCAGGGCCGCGCCGGGGAGGCGGCCTCCGACGCCACTCTCCCCCTGGTGCAAGCGGCCGCTGATGATGCTGTTCATCTTGAGACCGCTCGGGCTGCCGTTTCCTCCCAGATGGATGCCTTTGGTACCGCCAAGAACTCCGTCAAGCCCGTTGCTCCTCAGCCTCCCGAACTGACCGCTGCCGATGTCGCTCATGTTCTCTCCGGTGATGGCTGGGGTTCCTACAACACCAAAGTCACCAGCTGGCAAACCGACAGCCAGGCCAACATCGACGCCTTCACCGCCTACCATTCCGCCAGCAGCACCAATGGCGGGCAGATGCCTGCCCAATACGCGCAGCTCGCCGACTCCGGTTCACCCATCTCCATGGCCGACACCAAGACCAGCGGGACCACCGACACCGGCGAATGGGCCCGGAACCCGCGGCAGCCCGAGGTTCCCGCCCAGCAGAACCGGCAGACCGTCCAACCCGGACAGAACCAGGTCCCGAGCCAGGTCCCCGGCCAACACCAAAATCAAACCCAAAACCAGACGCAGAACCAAACCCAGAACCAGTTCCAGAACCAGTTCCAGCAACCCGGCAACACGGGCTCCGACACCACCCACGCCAACAGCTACGTCCCCCAGCCCGTGATGCCGCCCGCCGCCCAAGGGGGCTACCAGTTCGGGCCCACCGGGCAACCGATCAGCAACCTCGGTGGCAACAACGCTTACCTCCCCTTCGGCCCCGGCCCCGGCCCCGGCGGAGGCGACTTCGGACCA
Organism: Amycolatopsis nalaikhensis; assembly: GCF_030264295.1. Classification (GTDB taxonomy): domain Bacteria; phylum Actinomycetota; class Actinomycetes; order Mycobacteriales; family Pseudonocardiaceae; genus Amycolatopsis; species Amycolatopsis nalaikhensis. The sequence continues at coordinate 2,021,409 of NZ_CP127173.1, forward strand.
GGCGCAGGTGGCGGGTACCGACCCGGCGGCGGCACAGGAACGGGAACCGGATACCGGCCCGGCGCAGGCGCAGGAACAGGCGCAGGAACAGGCGGGTACGGGCCAGGAACCGGCCAAGGCACGCGCGGCCCCGGCGGAGCGACGGGAGCCCGCCTCCCGGAGGAACGCCTCCCCACCGGCCCCCGAGGCACCACAACGGGCCCCCGAGGCGCCAACGGCATGCCCATGGCCGGTGGCCCGATGGGCGGCCGCGGCAAGGAAGAAGACCGGGAAAAGAAGAAGTCCCCCTACCTCCAGAACCCCGACCCGGACGAAACCTTCGGCGGCTTCCCCGAAAAGCCCATGCCCCCGGTGATCGGCGAAACCCGGACCAAGAAGTGATCAACGCCGAATTCTCACTGAACACCCTGCTCACCGCCATGCGCACCACCGGCTGCGGCGACCCGCACCCCGTCCTGGCGGGCGGCCTCCGCTACATCCCGCCGTCCGCCAAGGCCGCCGTCAACCGGGAAGCCTTCGAGGAACTCAGCCCCTACGGCTTCACCCAAGGCGACGGCTTCACCCCCGAATTCGAAGAAATCCTGCGGCTCATCGACAACCCGGCCCGGGAGCTCTTCGCCTACGCCCGCGACACGACCGGGCAGATCGGCGTGCTCGTAGCGAGCAAAGGCCGAACGACCGTCAGTCTCGTCTGCCGCGGGGATCGGGTCGAACTCGAGGGCGTCTCCCCCGACGTCCACCCCGCCGACGCCCTCGTCGCGAAGCTCCCGGCCTGCGCCCCGGCGAGCATCAAACCCTTCTCGCTCCCCCAAGAAGACTTCAAAGACACCCAGGAAACCAGCGACATCTTCGACGACGCCCCCGCCCGCAGCCGCGAGGCCCAGGAGCTGGACGCCCTCTTCCAGCAGCCCTACTACGGCGTCGGCCAGCTCTACGCCGATGACAAGACCCTCAACTACCTCGATCTCGACGCCGGGCGCGTCGGCTTCGCCCTCGCCGACGGCTACATCTCCATCCTGCCCGGCGAACCGCGGCAGCTGAGCGGGAAACTCAAATAAGAACGGCCGCCACCCCCGAACAGGGGTGGCGGCCCGGAAGCACTACCTCAGAAGGCGAACCCGCCCGCACCGGCCCAGCTCAGCGCGAACGCCGGGACCAGGCCCAGCACCAGCGTCACCGCCGTGCCCAGGAAGATCGCCGTTCCCGTGCCGAAGCCCGGGACCGAGACCGACGGCCCGTCCGCCGCCGGCTCCGAGAAGTACATCAGGACGATCACGCGCAGGTAGAAGAACGCCGCCACCGCGCTGAACACCAGCGCGACCACCACCAGCGGGGCCATTCCGTCCGACAGCGCCGCCGAGAACACGACGAACTTGCCGACGAAGCCCGACGTCAACGGGATACCGGCCAGCGCCAGCAGCAGGAACGTGAAGACACCCGCGAGCAACGGCGAGCGTTTCGCCAGACCCGCCCACGCCGACAAGTGCGTCGCCTCGCCCGACGAGTCGCGGACCAGGCTGATCACGCCGAACGCCGCCAGCGTCGTGAACCCGTACGCCAGCAGGTAGAACAGCGTGCTCGACAACCCGTCCTTGGTCATCGCGATCGCGCCGATCAGCAGGAAGCCCGCGTGCGCGATCGACGAGTACGCGATCATGCGCTTGACGTCCGTCTGGGTCAGGCCCAGCACCGCGCCGACCACCATCGAAATGATCGCCACGCCCCACAGGACGCCGCGCCACTGCCACGACGTCGACTCGAACGCCACCGACAGCACCCGCAGGATGCCGCCGAACGCCGCCACCTTCGTGCACGCCGCCATGAACGCCGTCACGGGTGTCGGGGCTCCCTGGTACACGTCCGGGGTCCACGTGTGGAACGGGCCCACCGAACCCTTGAACAGCAGGCCGACCACCAGCAGACCGAGCCCGGCGAACAGCAGCGTGTCGGACCGGTCCGACCCCGCCGCCGCGGCCGCGATGTCGCCCAGCTTCACCGAGTTCGCGTAGCCGTACAGCAGCGCCAGCCCGTACAGGAAGAACGCCGAGGAGAACGCGCCCAGCAGGAAGTACTTGACCGCCGCTTCCTGTGAGAGCAGGCGACGGCGACGCGCGAGGCCGCACATCAGGTACAGCGGCAACGACAGCACTTCCAGCGCGATGAACATCGTCAGCAGGTCGTTCGCCGCGCAGAACGCCATCATGCCGCCGAGCGCGAACAGCGTCAGCGGGAACACCTCGGTCTGCATCACCGTCGCCGTCTGGGCGCGGTCCTGGACCGTGCCCGGGCGGATGCCCGCCTGCGCCACCAGCGCGCCGCCCGGCTCGACCACGCGGTCCGAGATCAGCAACACCGCGCCGAGCGCCAGCGCCAGCAGCGTGCCCCAGAGGAACAGCGCCGGGCGGTCGATCGAGATCGAGCGGCTGAACGTCGTCACGCCGCCCGCCGGCGCCGAGCCGGTCGCGTACACGATCAGGGCGACGCCCGCGCCGACGATCGCCAGCAGGCTCAGCACGACCTGCGAGCGGAACCGCGACCCCTTCGGGAAGAACGCCTCGACCAGCACGCTCACGCACGCCGCGCCGAAGACGATCAGCACCGGCAGCACCGCCGGGTAGTCCACCGACGGCGTCGCGATCGGCGGCTCCGCCTGCGTCAGGAGGATGTCGAGCACGGTTACTTGCCTCCCTGAACCGCGGACAGCGTCTGCTGCACCGTCGGGGTGACTGTGTCGAGCACCGGCTTCGGGTAGAAGCCGAGGACGAGGATCAGCACGACCAGCGGCGCCAGGATCGCGATCTCCCGGCCGTTGAGGTCGCGGATCGCCTTCTTCGCGCCCAGTTCCGGCGCGATCGCCGTGCCCGGGCCCCCGCCGACGCCCACGAGAGCGTCACCGCGGACCGGGCCCTGCATCACGCGCTGGTAGAGCCACAGGACGTACGCCGCGGCCAGGACCATGCCCACCGTGGCGAGGATCGTGTAGACCGGCTGGTCCACAAAGGACCCCAGCAGCACCAGGAACTCGGAGACGAACGAGTTGGTGCCCGGCAGCGAAAGCGTCGACAGGCCGGCGAGGAGGAACATGCCCGCCAGCAACGGCGTCACCTTCGCCATGCCGCCGTAGTCGGAGATCCGCGTCGACCCGCCGCGCGCGACGACCAGGCCGATCACCACGATCAGCATGCCGGTCGCCAGGCTGTGGTTGAGCATGTACGTCGCCGAGCCGACCATCGCCTGCTCGTTGAACGCGAAGATGCCGAGCGAGATGAAGCCGAAGTGCGCGATGGACACGTAGGCGATGAACCGCTTCATGTCCCGCTGACCGGCCGCGAGGATCGAGCCGTAAAGGACACCGACCACCGAGAGCACCAGCACCAGCGGCGCCAGGGTCTTGCTCGCCTCCGGGAACATCGGCAGGCAGTAGCGCAGGAACCCGAACGTGCCGACCTTGTCCAGCACGCCGACCAGCAGGACGGCGACGCCGATCGGCGCCTCCCCCGCCGCGTCCGGCAGCCAGGTGTGGAACGGCACCAGCGGCGCCTTGATCGCGAAGGCCAGGAAGAACCCGAGGAACAGCCAGATCTGCGTGGACAGCGGCGCATCCCGCACCACCGTCACCAGCGTGGCCCAGTCGAACGTGCCCTTGCCGAGCTTGTCCGACGCCAGCGAGTACGCCCCGATCGCCGACGCCAGCATGATCAGGCCGCCGAGGAACGAGTAGAGGAAGAACTTCACCGCCGCGTACTGCCGGTTCGCGCCGCCGTAGCCGCCGATCAGGAAGTACATCGGGATCAGCATGATCTCGAACAGCACGTAGAACAGGAAGACGTCGGTCGCGGCGAACACGCCGATCGTGAGCGCCTCCTGCAGCAGGATCAGCGACAGGAACCCGCCCGCGCTGCGGCCCGGCGGCAGCTTGTCCAGCGTGCCGAGCCCGCCGACGACGATCGGCACCAGCAGCGCGATCACCGCGATCATGATCAGCGAGATGCCGTCGGTGCCGAACGCGATGTGCACGCCGAAGCTGGGGATCCAGTCGAAGCTCGACGTCATCTGCAGGCGCGGCCCGGATGCGTCGTAGCCGATCCAGAACGGGATCACGAGCAGGAACTCGAGGATCGAGAAGCCCAGGGCGGCCAGCACCGCGGCGCGGTCGTTCCCCTTGAGGAACGCCAGCACCAGGGAGCCGGCGAGCGGCACCAGGATGAGGATGAGCAACCAGGTCATCAGGAGAACCTCACCAGCAGGAGAGCCGCCAGAAGCAGGAACGTGCCGCCCAGCATCGACAGCGCGTAGGACCGGACGAACCCGGTCTGCAGCCGCCTCAGCCGGCCGGAGCCGCCGCCGAGCCCGGCGGCGAGGCCGTTGACCGCGCCGTCGACGCCGCGGTTGTCGACGTACACCAGCGCCCGCGAGAGCCAGGTGCCCGGGCGGGCGACCAGCGTCTCGTTGAGGGCGTTGCCGTAGAGGTCCTTGCGCGCGGCGCGGGTGACGAACGAGACCCGCTGCGGCTGCTCGACCGGCACGTCACGCCGGAAGATCAGGTACGCGATCAGCACGCCCAGCACGGAGAACACGATCGCCGCGGCGGAGATCACCCCGGCGCTCAACGGCGAGTGGTGCGCTTCCTCCAGCTCGCCGACCGACGGGGTCAGCCAGTCGCTGAAGCGGTGGCCCAGCGCGAAGAACGCACCGGCGCCGACCGAGCCGACCGCCAGGACCGCCATCGGGATCCACATGACCGACTTCGACTCGTGCGGGTGGAAGTCGCGGCCGTCGGCGCTCTTGAGGTCCTTCCAGCGCTCCTTGCCGAAGAACGTCATCACCATCAGGCGGGTCATGTAGAACGCGGTGAGCCCGGCGCCGAGCAGCGCCGCGCCGCCCATCACCCAGCCGCGCCAGCCGCCCTGGCCGAACGCCGCTTCGATGATCGCGTCCTTCGTGAAGAAGCCCGACAGCGGCGGGATGCCGATCAGAGCCAGGTAGCCGAGGCCGAAGGTGACGAAGGTGATCGGCATGTGCTTGCGCAGGCCGCCGAACTTCCGCATGTCGACCTCGTCGTTCATGGCGTGCATGACCGACCCGGCCCCGAGGAACAGCCCGGCCTTGAAGAAGCCGTGCGCGACCAGGTGCATGATGCCCAGCGCGTACGCGATGGGCCCGAGGCCGACCGCCAGCATCATGTAGCCGATCTGGCTGACCGTGGAGTACGCGAGGACCTTCTTGATGTCGTCGTACGCGCAGCCAATGATGCACCCGAGCAGGAGCGTCACCGTGCCGACCAGCGTGACGATCAGGCGGCCGTCTTCGGTGGCGTTGAAGATGTCCTTGGAGCGGGCCACCAGGTAGACGCCCGCGGTCACCATCGTCGCCGCGTGGATCAGGGCCGACACCGGGGTCGGGCCCTCCATCGCGTCCGGCAGCCAGGCCTGCAGCGGGAACTGGCCGGACTTACCGCAGGCACCCAGCAGGAGCAGGATCGCCATCGCGGTGATCGCGCCCGTCGAGAACTTGCCGTCGCCGACCGCCTTGAAGACCTCGGCGTAGCCGGTCGAGCCCGCGTACTTGAACATGATGAAGATCGCCAGCGCCAGCCCGACGTCGCCGACGCGGTTCATCAGGAACGCCTTCTTCGCCGCGGTCGCGGCGGACGGGCGGCCCTGGTACCAGCCGATGAGCAGGTACGAGGCGAGACCCACGCCTTCCCAGCCGAGGTACAGCGTCACGAAGCTGTTGCCCAGCACCAGGACCAGCATCGAGGCGACGAAGAGGTTGAGGTACGCGAAGAAGCGGTACCGGCCCTCGTCGTCGGCCATGTAGCCGATCGAGTAGTAGTGGATCAGCATGCCGACGCCGGTGATGAGCAGCACGAACGTCAGCGACAGCGCGTCGATCCGGAGCCCGAAGTCGATCTGCAGCGCGCCGACCGGGATCCACGAGTACACCTTGGTGTCCACAGTGGACGACGTGTCGGCGGTGAAGAACAGGATGACGCCGTAGATGAATGCCAGGGTGACGGTGGCACAGCCGAGCAGATGCCCCCAGGCCTTCGCGCGCTTCCCTGCCAGCAGGAGGATCAGGGCGCCGAGACCGGGGAGGGCCACCAGCAGCCACGATGATGCGGTCACTCGGGGGTCTCCTAGTACTTCAGCAGGTTGGTGTCGTCGACCGAGGCCGAGCGCCGGGTGCGGAAGATGGCCATGATGATCGCCAGGCCGACCACGACCTCGGCGGCCGCGACGACCATGACGAAGAACGCCATGACCTGGCCGTCGAGCCCGCCGTTGATCCGGGCGAAGGTGACCAGCGACAGGTTCACCGCGTTGAGCATCAGCTCGATGCACATGAACACGACGATCGCGTTGCGCCGCACCAGCACGCCGACCGCGCCGAGCGCGAACAGCAGCGCCGACAGCAGCAGGTAGTACGTCGGGGTCATTCCTTCTCCCCTTCCGAAGCGCCTTCGGAACCGACCAGCGCGTGCGCGTCCGGGTGCTCGACGTCGTCGGCGACGAGCTTGCGTTCCTTCGCCAGCTCGATCGCCGAGGTCGACTCGATGATCGCCGACAGCGACTCGGGGGCGACCGAACCGTCCGGCAGCAGCGCCGGGGTGGCCACCGAGTTGGCGGTGGCGAACACACCCGGGCCGGGCAGCGGCGACGGCCGGTCGTGCTCGCCGCGGAAGCGCAGCAGCACGAGCTCCCGCTGCGACAGCTTCCCGCCCTTGGCGTGCCGGTCGGTGAAGGCCAGCACCATCGCGCCGATCGCGGCGGTGATGAGCAGCGCCGACGTCAGCTCGAACGGGAACAGGTAGTCGGTGAAGATCAGCTTGCCGAGGCCCTTGGGGCCGCCGCCCGCCGACGTCGTCGAGTCGAGCGGGGTCGCCGGGGTGACGTTCTCCAGCGCCCGGTAGATGCCGGTGGCCAGCAGCGCGGCCATCCCGATGCCGAGGACGGTGGCGGCGAGCCGCTGTCCACGGAGGACTTCGACGACCGAGTCCGAGCTTTCCCGGCCGACCAGCATCAGCACGAACAGGAACAGCATCATGATCGCGCCGGTGTAGACGATGATCTGCGTGAAGCCCAGGAACGGCGCCGACTGGATCATGTACAGCGCGCCCAGGCTCAGCATCGTCAGGACCAGCCACAGCGCCGAGTGGACGGCGTTGCGGGAGAAGATCATGCCGAGCGCGCCGAGCAGCGAGAGCGGGCCGAGGATCCAGAACGCGATCGCCTCGCCAGTGGTGACGCCCGCGGCCGCGCCGGTCGGGGCCTGGGCCAGAAGTGCGGTGATCACTTCGGAGCCTCCCCACGAGCCAGTTCGGGGCCGTTCACGTAGTAGTCCTGCTCGTTGTCGCCGAGCCGCATCGGGTGCGGCGGCTGCTCCATGCCGGGCAGCAGCGGGGCGAGCAGGTCCTCCTTCGTGTAGATCAGCCGCTGGCGGTCGTCGTCGGCCAGCTCGTAGAAGTTGATCATCGTCAGCGACCGGGTCGGGCACGCCTCGATGCAGAGGCCGCAGCCGATGCAGCGCAGGTAGTTGATCTGGTAGTCCGCGCCGTACCGCTCGCCCGGCGAGTACCGGGCCTCCTCGGTGTTGTCACCGCCCTCGACGAAGATCGCGTCCGCCGGGCACGCCCACGCGCACAGCTCGCAGCCGACGCACTTCTCGAGGCCGTCCGGGTGGCGGTTCAGCTGGTGCCGGCCGTGGTAACGCGGGGCGGCGGGCGCGCCGGCCTCCGGGTACTCCTCGGTGGCGACCTTCTTGAACATCATCCCGAAGGTGACGCCGAAGCCCTTGACGGGATCAAGAAACCCCATCTTGCGCTCCTTCCTTTGCGGTACCGACGGCCGCCGGCTTGCGGCGGGCCGCCTTCGCCTCGGCCTTGGCCAGGGCCTTCTGACGCGGGGTGGTCTGCGGGACCTTGAGGTCCAGCGGCGGGACCGGGAAACCGCCACCGGTCACCGGGATCGACTCGCTCTCTTCCTCGCGGCCCGCGGCGCGGACGTAGAAGAAGAGCGCGACGACGATGAAGATGGCGACGGCGGCGATGATGATCGACGCGGTGTTCCAGGCGATGACCTTCGCGAAGGTCACCATGACGATCCACACCAGGTTCAGCGGGACCAGGACCTTCCAGCCCAGGCGCATGAACTGGTCGTAGCGCAGGCGGGGCAGCGTGCCGCGCAGCCAGATGAACCCGAAGAGCAGGATGAACATCTTCGCGAAGAACCACAGCAGCGGCCACCAGCCGGTGTTGAGGACGTTGTTCCCGATGAGCGACAGCGGCCACGGCGCCATCCAGCCGCCGAGGAACAGCGTGGTCGCGAACGCCGAGACGATCACCATGTTGACGTACTCGGCGAGGAAGAACATCGCGAACTTCATCGAGCTGTACTCGGTGTGGAAGCCGCCGACCAGCTCCGACTCGGCCTCCGGGAGGTCGAACGGGGCGCGGTTGGTCTCGCCGACCATCGAGATCAGGTAGATCACGAAGCTCGGCACCAGGTAGAGGAACCACACCTTGTGCTGCGCGCCGACGATGTCGGCCAGGTTCAGCGACCCGGCCTGCAGGATCACCGCGACGATCGACAGGCCCATCGCGATCTCGTAGGAGATCACCTGCGCCGCGCTGCGCATGCCGCCGAGCAGCGGGTACGGCGAGCCCGACGACCAGCCGGCGAGCACGATGCCGTACACGCCGATCGAGGAGCAGGCCAGGATCACCAGCGCGCTGACCGGCAGGTCGAGCAGCTGCAGCACGGTCCGCTCGCCGAAGATCGAGACCACCGGGCCGAACGGGATGGCCGACAGCGCGATCAGCGCGGGGACCGCGGACAGCACCGGCGCGAGGAAGTACACCTTGCGGTCGGCGGTGTCCGGGATGATCTGTTCCTTGAACGGCAGCTTGAGCGCGTCCGCCAGGGACTGCAGGTAGCCGCCCGGGCCGACCCGGTTGGGGCCGGGCCGGTTCTGCATCCGGCCGACCGCCTTGCGCTCCCAGACGATCAGGAAGATCGTCAGGATGGGCCCGATCAGCAGGATGACCACGCACTTGATCAGGATCAGCCACAACGGGTCGTCCGCCAGCAGCGCCGCCCGCGTCGCCGCGTCCGGCACACTGCCCACCGGAACGTCGGTCACCTGCGTCAGCAGCGGGATCATTGCTCACCCCCAGCGAGGTTCACGACGGCGCCGTGCCCGGCGCCGAGCGTCTTGAACACGGCGGAGCCGTCGGAGTTGCCCGGCAGCCACACGACGCCGTCGGGCAGGTCCGCGATCTCCACCGGCAGCGTGATCGCGCCGCGTTCGGTGCTCACCTTGACGGTGACGCCCAGCCCTTCCGCGGTCTTCGCGGACAGCCGCGCGACCGGCGTGCGCTGAGTGCCCTTCAGGTGCGGCTCGCCGTCCTGCAGGGACCCGTTGTCGATGAGCTGGCGCCAGGTCGAGAGGACCGCCTGGCCGTCACCCGGGGCCTTGGTGGCGCCGCCGGTCGCCGCTTCGACGGGACCCCAGCGCAGCGCCGAGGCCGGGCCGAGCTTCTCGAAGTCGCCGCGCGAAGCCGCGGGCGTCTGCGTGAACAGGTCGGCGTCCATCTCGACGGCGAGGGTGTCGAGCACCCGGCAGTCCGGCAGGGCGCCGGTGCCTTCGAGGGTGACGTCGAACGGGCGGGTGCGGCCCTCCCAGTTGAGGTAGCTGCCCGCCTTCTCGTCGGACGCGGCCACCGGGAGCACGACGTCCGCGCGCTCGGTCACCGCGCTGTGGCGGAGTTCGAGGCTGACGACGAACCCGGCGTTGTCCAGCGCGCGCAGCGCGAGGTCCGGGTCCGGCAGGTCGAACGGGTCGACGCCGCCGACGACCAGACCGCCCAGCTCCTGGCTGGACGCGGCCTGCAGGATCTCCGTCACGTCGCGGCCGGGCGTGGCCGGAACCGGGACGCCCCAGGCGTTTTCGACGGCGACGCGCGCGGCGTCGTCGCCCACGCGGCGGCCACCCGGCAGGAGCGTCGGCACGCAGCCGGTCTCCAGCGCGCCCCGGTCACCGGCGCGGCGCGGGATCCACGCGAGCCGGACGCCGGTGCGCTCGACCAGGTCGTGCAGCGCCGAGAAGAGGCCGGGCACCTGGGCGGCGCGCTCGCCGACCAGGACGACGGCGCCTTCGCCGCTCAGGGCCTCGTCGAGGTCCGGCGCGTGCTTGGCGATGCCTTCGACGGCCGCGGCCTCCTGGCCGGGGACGCAGGCGAGCAGCTCGCCGAACGTCTTGCGCACCGACGACGTCGTCCACTGTCCCAAGTGGACGACCCGGGTGCGGTTCTTGCGGGCCGCCTTGCGCAGCCGCAGGAACACGATCGGGGCTTCGTCCTCGGGCTCGAAGGCGACGCACAGGACCGTGCGGGCCTTCTCGATCTCGCGGAAGGTCACGCCCGACTCCGGCGTCACGCCCACGACGTGCGAGGTCAGGAACGCCAGCTCCTCGGCCGAGTGCGGCCGGGCGCGGAAGTCGACGTCGTTGGTCTGCAAAGCGACGCGGGCGAACTTCGAGTACGCGTAGGCGTCCTCGACGGTCAGCCGGCCACCCGGCAGAACCCCGACGCCGCCGTTCGAGCGGGCCTCGGCCAGCCCGGCCGCGGCGACGCGCAACGCGTCGGTCCAGGAGGCCTCTTCCAGCTCACCGGTCGTCTTGTTCCGGACCAGCGGACGGCGGATGCGGTCCTCGGCCGTCGTGTAGCGGAAGGCGAACCGGCCCTTGTCGCAGAGCCACTCCTCGTTGACTTCCGGGTCGTCGCCGGCCAGCTTGCGCTGGACCTTGCCGCGCCGGAAGTCGGTGCGCTCGGCGCAGCCGGACGAGCAGTGCTCGCAGACGCTCGGCGAGGACACCAGGTCGAACGGCCGCGACCGGAAACGGTAGGCCGCGCTCGTCAGGGCCCCGACCGGGCAGATCTGGATCACGTTGCCGGAGAAGTAGGACTGGAACGGCTGGCCGGACGTCGTCCGGGACGCCAGGTCCAGGACGTCCGCCGTCTCCGCGGTGCCGATCTGCTGGTGGGCGCCGCGTTCGAGGAGCTCGATGAACGGGTCGCCGGCGATCTCGCGGGAGAACCGGGTGCAGCGCTGGCAGAGCACGCAGCGTTCGCGGTCCAGCAGCACCTGCGTCGAGATCGGCAGCGGCTTCGGGAACGTCCGCTTGGTGTCGACGAACCGCGACTCCGGACGCCCGTGCGCCATCGCCTGGTTCTGCAGCGGGCACTCGCCGCCCTTGTCGCAGATCGGGCAGTCCAGGGGGTGGTTGATGAGCAGCAGCTCCATCACACCCTGCTGGGCCTTGTCCGCGACCGGCGACGTCAGCTGCGTCTTGACGACCATGCCGTCGGCGACGGTCATCGTGCAGGACGCCTGCGGCTTCGGCATCGGCCGGCCGCCCATCTCGACCTCGACGAGGCACTGGCGGCAGGCGCCGGCCGGGTCGAGGAGCGGGTGGTCGCAGAACCGCGGGATGACCGTGCCGAGGCGTTCGGCCGTGCGGATGAGGAGCTCGCCCTTGGGGGCGATGACCTCTTCGCCGTCGATGACCAGCTTGACGTGGCCCTCGGGGACCGGCGTCTCGGTGGTCTCGGGCTTGTCGGGGGCGATCGTCATGCCTGCGCTCCCACCAGTTCGCGCTTGTTGCTCTCACAGAGAGCGAGGAATTCCTCGCGGAAGTACTTGATACCGCTCTGGATCGGCGACACCGCGCCGTCGCCGAGGGCGCAGAACGACCGGCCGAGGATGTTGTCGCAGACGTCGAGGAGGGTGTCGATGTCCTCCTCGGTGCCGTGTCCCTCGACCATGCGCTCGAGGATCTGCGCCAGCCAGTACGTGCCTTCGCGGCACGGCGTGCACTTGCCGCAGGACTCGTGCTCGTAGAACTGGGTCCACTTCATCACGGCCCACGGCACCGACACGGTCTCGTTGAAGACCTGGACGGCGGTGGTGCCCAGCATCGACCCGGCTTCCGCCGCGCCTTCGAAGTCCAGGGGAACGTCGAGGTGCTCGGCGGTGAACATCGGGGTGGACGAGCCGCCCGGGGTCCAGAACTTGAGCGGGATGCCGTCCTTCATGCCGCCCGCCATGTCCAGCAGCTCGCGCAGCGTGGTGCCGAGCGGGCACTCGTACTGACCGGGCTTCTCGACGTGGCCGGAGATCGAGTAGATCTTCGGGCCGGGCGACTTCTCGCGGCCCATCTCGCGGAACCAGCTCGACCCGCCGTTGACGATGAACGGCGCGCTCGCGATGGTCTCGACGTTGTTGACCGTGGTCGGCGCGGCGTAAAGACCCGCGGCGGCCGGGAACGGCGGCTTGAGCCTCGGCTGGCCACGACGTCCCTCGAGGGAGTCGAGCAACGCCGTCTCCTCGCCGCAGATGTACGCGCCCGCGCCCGCGTGGACGGTGATCTTGAGGTCGAAGCCGGAGCCGAGGATGTTCTCGCCCAGGTAGCCCGCCGCTTCGGCTTCGCGCACGGCCGCGTTGAGGCGGCGGATGCAGTGCAGCGCCTCGCCGCGGACGTAGATGAAGCAGTGGTTGGACCGCATCGCGTACGAGGCGATGATGCAGCCCTCGATGAGCGAGTGCGGGTCCGCCATCATCAGCGGGATGTCCTTGCAGGTCCCCGGCTCGCCCTCGTCGGCGTTGATGACCAGGTAGTGCGGCTTGTCGAAGTTCGGCGGCATGAACGACCACTTGATGCCCGCCGGGAAGCCCGCGCCGCCGCGGCCGCGCAGTCCGGAGTCCTTGATCAGCTGGACGAGCTGCTCCGGCGTCCCGGCGAGTGCCTTGCGGATCGCGGTGTAGCCCTCGAGGGCCTCGTACTGGCCGATCGTCCAGGAGTTCGGCGACAGCCAGCGCTTCGTGAGGACCGGGGTAATGGGATCGGCCATTACTTCTTCTCCACTTCAGGAAGCGGGACATCCTGGGCGACCGGGGCGACCCAGCCGCGCTCCTGCGCGAGCTGCGCGCCCCGCAGCGTCTCGACGGCCTGCGACGGGCCGTCGACGTCCCGGCGGTAGGCCGCTTCGTCCTCCGGGAAGAACCCGGCGAGCTGCAGCTCGGCGCCCTTGAAGTTCGTCAGCGGGGCACCGCGCGTCGGGGCCGGCTTCTTGCCCGCCTGCAACGCGTCGACCAGCGCGACGGCCTTGTCCTCGGTCTGGTTGTCGAAGTACTCGTAGTTGACCTGGATGACCGGCGCGAGGTCGCAGGCCGCGAGGCACTCGGCGTGCTCGAGGGTGATCGAGCCCGGCTCGTTCGGCGTGCCCGCGGTTTCGTTGTGCCCCAGCGGTTCCGCTTCGGAGCCGAGGTGCGTCTGGAGCCGCTTGTAGATCGCGTCGCCGCCCATGGCCGCGCACAGCGTGTTGGTGCAGACGCTCACGAGGTGCTCGCCGCACGGCTTGCGCTTGTACATGGTGTAGAACGTCGCGACCGCGCTGACCTCGGCGTCGGACAGGTCGAGCTGCTTCGCGCAGAACGCGATGCCTTCCTGGCTGACGTAGCCCTGCACGGACTGCACGAGGTGCAGCATCGGCAGCAGCGCCGAACGCGACATCGGGTAGCGCGCGATCAGCTCCTGCGCCTTGGCGTGGATGTCGGCGTCGAAGATGTCCTCGAGGGGCGTCTCCGTGATGATGCCGGCTGCGACCTCGGGGTCCGGCGCGATGGCGACGACGTCGGTGTCGGGCCCGGCCGCGGCGTACGTCGTCGCGGCGTCGTGGGGTCCCGGCTCGGGAACTGCTGTGGTCATCGGTCCACTCCCCCCATGACGGGGTCGATCGAGGCGATCGCGGCGATCACGTCCGCGACCAGGCCGCCTTCGGCCATTGCGGGCATCGACTGCAGGTTCACGAAGCTCGGTTCGCGCACGTGGACCCGCAACGGCCGGGTGCCGCCGTCGGAGACCAGGTGCGCGCCCAGCTCGCCGCGCGGCGACTCGACCGAGGTGTAGACCTGCCCGGCCGGCACCTTGAAGCCCTCGGTGACCAGCTTGAAGTGGTGGATCAGGGACTCCATCGACTGGCCCATGATCTTCTTGACGTGCTCGAGGGAGTTGCCCATGCCGTCGCTGCCGATGGACAGCTGCGCCGGCCAGGCGATCTTCTTGTCCTCGACCATGACCGGGCCCGGCTCGAGCTTCTCGAGGCACTGCTCGATGATCTTGAGGCTCTCGTGCATCTCGTGCACCCGGATCAGGTAGCGCGACCAGCAGTCGGCGCCGTTGTCCACGGGCACGTCGAAGTCGAACTCGTCGTAGCAGGAGTACGGCTCGGTCTTGCGCAGGTCCCACGGCAGGCCGGCGGACCGCAGCACCGGGCCGGTGACGCCGAGCGCGAGGCACGCGTCGACCGGCAGGTAGCCCACGCCCTTGAGCCGGTTGCGCCAGATCGGCTGACCGGTGAAGAGCTTGTCGTACAACGGAAGGCGCTTCTTCATCGTCTTGATGAATTCGGTGACCTTCTCGTGGTAGTCCGCCGGCATGTCCTGCGCGAGGCCGCCGGGGCGGATGAACGCGTGGTTCATCCGCAGGCCGGTCAGGTGCTCCAGCAGGTGCAGCACCTCTTCGCGCTCGCGGAAGCCGAGCGTCATCGCCGTGGTGGCGCCGAGCTCCATGCCGCCGGTGGCGATGTAGACCAGGTGCGAGCCGATGCGGTTGATCTCCAGCAGCATCACGCGCAGCAGCTGAGCGCGGCGTGGGGCCTCGATCTGCAGCAGCTTCTCGACGCCGAGGCAGTACGCCATCTCCGTCGAGAGCGGGGCCAGGTAGTCCATGCGCGTCACGAACGTGACGCCCTGGGTCCAGGTCCGGTACTCGCAGTTCTTCTCGATGCCGGTGTGCAGGTAGCCGATGACCGACCGCAGCTGCGTGACGGTCTCGCCCTCCATCTCCAGCACGAGCCGGAGCACGCCGTGCGTCGACGGGTGCTGCGGGCCCATGTTGATGACCATGCGCTCGTCGTGCTGGGCGTCGGCGATGACGTCGTCCCAGTCGCCGCCGGAGACCGTGTAGACGCGGCCTTCGGTGGTGTCGCGGGAATCGGCGTATTCGACGCTGTCGGAGCCTTCGGCGCTCGTGTCCGTCCCGGTGGTGACGTCGGAAAGGTTCTCGGTGCTCACGAGTACGACCTCCGCTGGTCCGGCGGCGGGATCTCCGCGCCCTTGTATTCGACCGGGATCCCGCCGAGCGGGTAGTCCTTGCGCTGGGGGTGGCCGTCCCAGTCGTCCGGCATGAGGATGCGGGTCAGAGCCGGGTGGCCGTCGAAGACGATGCCGAACATGTCCCAGGCCTCGCGCTCCTGCCAGTCCGCGGTCGGGTAGATCCCGACCAGCGAGGGCACGTGCGCGTCCTCGACGTCGAGGGTGACCTCGAGGCGGATCCGGCGCCGGTAGGTCAGCGACGTGAAGTGGTAGACCGCGTGCAGCCGCTGCGGGACGTCGACGCCGTAGTCCACACCGGACACCGAGGACAGCAGCTCGAAGCGGAGCCCGCCGTCGTCGCGCAGCACCTTCGCGATCGCGGGCAGCTGCTCGCGGGCGACGTAGAAGGTGATCTCGCCGCGGTCGACCGTCGTCTGCAGGATCGACTCGGCGGGGATCTTGTTCTCCGCCAGCGCCGCGTAGAACTCGTCGGCGAACTGGTCGAACCAGCCACCGTACGGGCGCTCGGCGGGCGCGGGGCTGTAGGCCGGGAGCCGGACGCCGCCGTAGCCGGAGGTGTCGCCGGTGCCGTGGACGCCGAACATGCCCTGGCGTTCGCGGCCCGTGACGACCGGTTCGGCGGGGCGGGTGCCCTGGGGCTCGAGGCCGCCTTCGGGACGGTCGGCGCTGGACTGCTCGCCGCCGGTCTCAGGAGTTTCAGTCATCGTTTACTTCTTCGCGTACTTGATCGACGACGCGACGAGCTCGGTGCGGGCCCCGCTGGCGGCGCGGATGGCGGCGCGGCGGGCGTTGATCGGCTCGTCCTGGATCTTGGCGTGCAGCTTGAGGATCGCGTCCAGCAGCATCTCCGGCCGCGGCGGGCAGCCGGGCAGGTACATGTCGACCGGCACGATGTGGTCGACGCCCTGGACCACGGCGTAGTTGTTGAACATGCCGCCGGAGGAGGCGCAGACGCCCATGGCGAGCACCCACTTGGGCTCGGCCATCTGGTCGTAGATCTGGCGCAGGACCGGGGCCATCTTCTGCGTGACGCGCCCGGCGACGATCATCAGGTCGGCCTGCCGCGGCGTCGCGCTGAAGCGCTCCATGCCGAAGCGGGCGATGTCGTAGCGGGAACCGCCGACGGTCATCATCTCGATCGCGCAGCAGGCGAGCCCGAAGGTGGCCGGCCACATCGAGTTCTTCCGCGCCCAGTTGACGAGACCTTCGAGGCTGGCCAGCAGGATGCCGTTGGGGAGTTTCTCTTCGAGGCCCATGGGTCTAGTTCCAATCCAGGCCGCCGCGCCGCCACACGTAGGCGTACGCGAAGCCGACCGTCGCGATGAACAGCAGGATCTCCACCAGGCCGAACGTGCCCAGCGCGTTCGCCTGCACGGCGAACGGGTAGAGGAAGACCATCTCGATGTCGAACAGGATGAACAGCATCGCGGTGATGTAGTAGGCCACCGGCATCCGCCCGGCGCCGACGAGCGGCTGCGGGGACGGTTCGATGCCGCACTCGTAGGCGGCGAGCTTGGCCTTGTTGTACCGGCTCGGGCCGACGAGCGGGCCCAGCAGGACCGACAGCGTGGCGAAAGCGAGCGCCAGGACGAACAAGATCACGATGGGCAGGTAGGGCTTCAGGCTGGGGGCTTCTTGCGCCAGCTGCACCGTGTCGGTTCGGGTCAGCAACGTCAGCACGGGTCTTCGCCATCCTTTCCGCGCCGATGCGGTTGTGCTTGTGGTGGGAACCGCTTGGCCTCGTCGGCACCCTAAGGGACCTGGGTCACACCGCCGAGGGTCAGGGTCTCCTTACGGCCCGTGGCTGCTTGTGAAATAGTTCACAAGCCACTCGTCGTGGATGTGAAGGGATTCACAAAGCATGGGGGGAGTCTAGGACGCGACTCACACTCTTGTCCCTAGGGCCCCGTGTTATAAGGGTCGCCTAACTTTTCCCGCCATCGTTGTCACAGGTCGATGACGGCCCGCGCGCGACCTGCGCGAAGACCGTTCAAGATCGCTTGACGGCCGGACATTTGGGACGTCGGCGTGTGAGCTATCCCACTGACCGCACGGCCAACTTGCTAGGCCACTCGTGTGTCCGCGCGCGCGTCAGCGCGGGCTCGGCGTCGCCTTGGCGAGGGCCGAGATCAGGCGGTCGACGCCGTCGCCACCCTTGGCGTCGTAGCAGCCCGACAGGCCCTTGTAGACCAGCGGCAACAGCTTGTTGATGCGCAGGCCGTACTTGGTGCACGCGTGCATGATCTTCGGCTTGCCGATGATCTTCGCGAAGACGTTGCCGAGCGCGTAGTAGCCGCCCATCAGCTCGCCGACCGCGCGCGGGTAGGCCTCCAAGGCACGCTCGCGCGAAGGCCCTTCACGCCGCGCCAGCGCCTGCACGACGACCTCCGCGGCGATCTGCGCGGACTCCATCGCGGCCGAGATGCCCTCGCCGTTGAACGGGCTGACCATGCCGCCCGCGTCGCCGAGCAGCAGGAGGCCGTCGCGGTAGTGCGGAGTGCGGTTGAAGCCCATCGGGAGACCGGCGCCGCCGACCTTGCCGATCGCGTTCTCCTCGCGGTAGCCCCACTCCTCCGGCGTCCCGTCGAGCCACTGGCGCAGCAGCGCGCGGTAGTCGGTGTTCCGGAACGACGCCGACGTCGAGAGCATGCCGAGGCCGACGTTCACCGTGCCGTCGCCGAGCGGGAACGCCCAGCCGTAGCCCGGCAGCAGCTTCGGGTCGCGCGGGTCGGAGCGGTCCCACAGCTCGAGGTGGCCCTCGATGAACGGGTCGTCATGGCGCGGGCTCTTGTAGTACTGGCGCACGGCGACGCCCATCGGACGCTTCTCGTTCTTCTGGATGCCGACGCTCAGCGCGAGCCGCGCGGAGACGCCGTCGCAGGCCAGGACGAGCGGCGCGCGGTAGTGCACCGGCGTCTTCTCCGGGCCGACCTTCGCCTCGACGCCGACCACGCGCCCGGCCGGGCTGGTGGTCGCGCCGGTGACCGTGGTGCGCTCGTACAGCCGCGCACCCGCCTTCACGGCGAGCTTCGCGAGGAGGTCGTCGAAGTCGTGGCGGGTGCGGGAAACGCCGTAGGGCGGGTAGCTCGTGAGGTCCGGCCAGTCCAGCTCGAGCGTCAGGTCGCCGGTGAGGATCCGCAGGCCGCGGCTGTGCACCCAGCCCGCGTCCTCGCTGGTGTCGATGCCCAGGTCGATCAGCTGCTTGACGCCGCGTGGCGTGAGGCCGTCGCCGCAGACCTTCTCGCGGGGGAATTCGGTCTTCTCCAGCAGCAGGACGTCGACGCCCGCGCGCGCCAAGTACGTGGCCACGGTGGACCCAGCTGGTCCGGCGCCGACGACAATGACCTCGGCGTCTTGATCTGCGGTGCGTCGCGTCATAGGCGCGAGTTTATTCAGGCTTGCGGGCTCGGTGGATCGCCACGACGCCGAATGTGAGGTTCAACCACTCGACGTCGGTCCAGCCCGCGCTCGCGATGATCTCGCCGAGCGTCCGCTGGTCCGGCCAGGTGAGCATGGATTCGGCCAGGTACTGGTAGGCCTCGGGGTTCGACGACGTGCGGCTGCCGACCCAGGTCAGCAGCTTGAGCATGAACCGGCGGTGGATGAACCGGATGGGCGCGAACGGCGGTGTCGAGACCTCGCAGATCACCAGCCGCCCGCCCGGCTTGACCACGCGGGCGATCTCGGTGAGCGCGGCCTTGGTGTCGACGAAGTTCCGCAGCGCCAGCGAGATCGTCACGGCGTCGAAGCTCTCGTCGGCGAACGGCAGGTTCAGCGCGTCCGCCGCGACCATCGGGACGTTGCGGTGCAGCCCGGCGCGGAGCATGCCGAACGAGAAGTCCGCGGCCAGGCACCAGGCGCCACCGCGGGCGTACTCGACGGTGGACACCCCGGTGCCGGCGGCGAGGTCCAGGACCTTCTCGCCGCGGCGGGCGTCGAGCACGCGGGCGGTGGTGGTCCGCCAGCGCCGGTCGAAACCGAAGGTCATGAACGAGTTCGCCCGGTCGTACCCGGACGCGACGCCGTCGAACATCGCGGCGACTTCGTGCGGGTCCTTGTCCAGGCTTGCGCGTGACATGGCTCGAATCTAAACAGCCGGGCGAAGCCCGTCCATTGAGGGTGGCGGCGGGGCGGGGTCCGGGTAGTCCCGTGGTTTGACGAAGGTCGCCAGGACCAACCAGATCAGCCCGCCGAAGCGCCCGACCGGGATCAGCGGGTACAGCACGTCGGTCAGCATGCTGAAGGCCGAAAGCCCGGCCAGCGCGGCAATCACGTAGCCGGTGATCTCCAGCCACTTGGGTGTCGTCGGGGCTGCCGCCGCGATCAGCAACGCGAGCGGCACGGTGAACCCGAAGGCCCCTGCCGCGAACGCCAGCGAGGTCAACGGACGGGCGAGGTCGGTGTTCTGCACGGCCGTCCAGGTGGCGAGACCGCTCAGCAGCAGGCTGCCCGAGGCGAGCAGACCGCCCGCGTAGCCGAGCGACGGCGGTCTCGCGACGGCGGTCCACGCCGCCAGCGACAGCCCGGCGCCGAAGACGACGAGCGCCAGCAGCTGGACGAGCCCCTGGTGGGTGGCGTAGTAGGCGGTGACTTCGGCGGCGGACGAGTCCGGCCGCGTCCCGGTGGCGCCGAGGACTCCCCCGGCGATGGTCAGCAGTCCGTAGGCGGTGATCGCGATTCGTTTCATGCCATAAACGATTACACTCGCGTAATCGATTGTCAACGGCTATGGTTCTGACCATGAACGGTTTCGGCTCCGCGTTCCTCCTCGCCCAGGTCGGCGCCCACGCGGCCCAGCGGTTCGCCGAGCGGATCGGCGAGCTGGACCTCACCCCGGCGCAGGTCGGCCTCCTGCGGCTGGTGGCGACGCGGCCGGGCCAGAGCCAGCAGGCGATCGCGGCCCAGCTCGGCACCCAGCCGACCCGCCTGGTCGCGCTGGTGGACGGCCTGGAGAAGCGCGGCGTGCTCGAGCGCCACCGCAACCCCGAGGACCGCCGCCTTTACGCGTTGCAGCTGACCGACGACGGCCGCGAGCTGATGAGCCGCATCGCCATCGAGGCGGTGGCCCACGAGCGCGCGCTGACGGCGGCGCTGTCGAACGACGAACGCGGCGTCCTGCGCGAACTGCTGACCAAGATCGCCGACGAGCAAGGCCTCCAGCCCGGCGTGCACCCCGGCTACGCAGGTGGTCGCCTGTCGTGAGTGTTTAGGGCGGTTCTAACAGCCCTAAACACTCACGACGGGTCAGCGGAAGGTGGCCAGCATCCCGGCGACCGCGCGCGGCCAGGTGAACTCCTCCGCCCGCGCCCGGGCCGCCGCGCGGCGCAGGTCCTCGGGACTCTCCAGGAGGTTCGTCACTGCGGAGGCGAACGCGGGCGCGTGGTCGTCCACGGCCGCCCCGCACCCCGGCCGCACGATCTCCCGCAGCGCCGACGACGCCGACACCACCACGGGAGTACCCGAGGCGAGGGCTTCGAGAGCGGCGAGCCCGAACGTCTCGTGCGGCCCCGGCGCGAGCGACACGTCCGCGCTCGCCAGCAGCCGCGCGACGTCGCCGCGGCCCGACAGGAACCCCAGGAACGTCACCGGCAGGCCGCGCGCCCGGCGCTCGAGAGCGCGCCGTCGCGGCCCGTCGCCCGCCACGACCAGCCGCACCTTCGCGCCCGCCTCGGTCAGCGAGGCGACCGTGTCCACACTGCGCTCAACGTGTTTCTCGGGCGACAGACGTCCACAGTGGACGAGCAGGGCGTCGGCTCCCCCGGCGAGGTCGGTGCGCCAGCCGTCGTCGCGCATGGCGGGCCGGAACGTCGCGAGGTCGACGCCGAGTGGCACGCGGCGGACGTTCGGCGCCGCGATCCGGTCGAACTCCGCGCGGGCGAACGCCGTCGTGCAGACGACCGTGTCGTAGTTCGCCGCCATCCGGCGGTTCGCGGCGTCGGCGACGCGGCGCGCGACCGGTTCCGGCAGCAGGAACTGCTCGAGCAGGCGGTCGAGGCGCTCGTGGGAGATGACCGTGCTGGGGACGCCGTGGCGCCGCGCCCAGCCGCCCATCCCGCGCAGCGTCAGCCGGTCCGACACCTCCAGCCGGTCGGGTTCGAGTCTGCGCAGCACCGCGCGGACGCGGTGCGGGTCGACGGCCCGGTAGCCGCCGGTTCCCGGGATTTTGGGTGCCGGTAAGGAAAATCGGCGCACGCCGGTCGACAGGACTTCTTCGGCGTAGCGCGTGCCGGGCACGACGAGCGTCACCTCGTGCCCGCTCGCGACGTAGCCCGCGCCGAGGTGGTGCAGTGCCGTGCGCAGCCCGCCCGAGCGCGGCCCGTAGAAGTTGGCGAGCTGGACGATGTGCATGGTCAGGCCGCGCGGGCGGCCCGGCCCCGCACGGCTTCGTAGTGCCCCATCAGTTCCCGGCAGACGGCGGGCCAGGTGCGGCCCAGCACGACCTTCCGCGCCTTCTCGCCCAGTCGCGCCCGCAGTGCGGGATCGCGCAGCGCGTCGACCTTCTCCACGAGCGCCGCTGCGTAGCCGTCGCGGTCGGCGGGCAGCAGGTAGCCGGTGCGGCCGGGCAGGACGAGGTCCTTCGGGCCGCCCGCGTCCGGCGCGAGCACCGGCAGGCCGGACGCCATCGCCTCCTGCACCGCCTGGCAAAACGTCTCGTGCGGGCCCGTGTGGACGAAGAGGTCGAAGCTCGCGTACGCCGCCGACAGCTCGTCGCCGTACTTCGCGCCGAGGAAAGCCGCGTCCGGCAGCTGCTCGCGAAGCGCGGGCAGTTCGGGGCCGTCGCCGACGACGACCACGCGGATGCCCGGCCGTCCGGCGAGCGCGGCCAGCCGGTCGACCTCCTTCTCCGGGGCGAGCCGCCCGACGAACCCGACGAGCAGCTCGCCGTTCGGCGCGAGCTCGGCGCGCAGGCGTGCGTCGGCGTGCTCCGGGGAGAACCGGTCGATGTCGACGCCGCGGGCCCACCGGTGCACGCGCGGGACGCCGTGCAGCTCCAGCTGCTCGACGGAGTCGCTGGAGGGGGCGAGGGTCCGGTCGGCGCGCGAGTGCAGCCGCCGCACCCAGCGCCACGCGGCCCGCGCGCCGATGCCGAAGCCGTACGCGGCGGCGAACCCGGCGATGTCGGTCTGGTAGACGGCGATCGACGGGACGCGCAGTCTCCGCGCGGCGGCGAGCCCGCGCGCGCCGACGACGAACGGCGACGCGAGGTGCACGACGTCCGGGCCGAACGCGGTGAGCGCGGTCAGCACCGTGCGCGTGGGCAGGCCGATCGGGAGGGAGCTGACCCCGGGGACGTCGAGCGCGGGGATCCGGACCACGGGGGCGCCGCGGTAGGAGTCCGGGCCGGGACCGGGGGCGATGATCAGCACGTCGTGGGCGCGTTCGCGCAGGTGCTCGACGACCCGGAGGACGGAGTTGGTCACGCCGTTCACCTGGGGCAGGAAACTTTCGGTGACTATGGCGACTCGCACGTCTTGGACGATCGCACCCGATACTGGCGCTCGTGTGACGCGGCGGCCAACGCTTCCGGAACAGATCGGCTACGACATGTCATCTCAAGGTCGTGTCCCGTAAACCAGCGGGGCCCAGACTAAGCAGGCATGACCCTCTTGTCCTCCCGGCCGCCGCGGCCCGTCGAGCCCGGCCTGCTGTCGAGGGCGCTCGAAGTGGCCGGGCGGCTGGCCAACGACGCCACCGACGTGATCACCGCGACCGCCGGCCGCGGCGCCCACCCGTCGACGCTGGACTCGCCGTTCGACTGGGTCACCGACACCGACCGCATCCTCGAGCGGCACACGCGCCGCGTGCTGACCGCTGAGTTCCCCGGCATCCCGGTGGTGGGCCACGAGTTCGGCGCGGACCACGGCGCGGACGTCGCGGAGTACCGCTGGGTGGTGGATTCGGTCGACGGCACGGCGAACTACGTGGCCGGGGTGCCGTGGTGCGCGTACAGCCTGGCGTTGGTGGACGTCGCGGGACCGGTGGTGGGGGTGGTCGCCGACCCGTACCGAGCCCAGATCTACGCGGCGGCGCGCGGCCGGGGGGCGCGGGCCAACGGCAAGCCGGTCAAGCTGGCGGACCGCTGCGTGACGGCGGGAGCGCTGGTCTGCACGGAGTTCGCGAGGCGCGGCCCGTGGCCGGGAATGGGCGGCTTCATCGAGCGCGCGGCGGCGGCGCACACAGGGGTCCGGGTGCTGGGGTCGGCGGCGTTGTCGATCGCGCAGGTGGCGCTGGGCCACGCGGCCGCGGCGGTGCTGCACAGCTACCACGAGTGGGACGTGGCGGGGTCGGTGGCGATGGCCATCGAGGCGGGCGCGGTGGTGCTGGACCGGCATGGGGAGGACACGGCGTTGCCGACGGACGGGCTGCTGGTGGCGGCCCCGGGCGTGGCGGACGAGGTCCTGGGCTGGTGGCAGGAGACGGCCCACGCGGGCTGAAGGGGACTTTCCTGGCATCTCATGAGCTGAAGGGCGCTTTCATCGCATCAGATGCGATGAACGTCCCCTTCAGCTCAGGCCGGGACCTTCGTGCGCTTGTTCTGCCGCCGGATCCACCACAGCAAAGGCCCGGCCACCAGCCACGTGAACACGATGAAGCTCCCCAGCGGCAGCAGCGTCAACGTCGCCGAGCGGCCCGCCACCCGCGCCAGCTCCGGGTCCGTCGCGTCGTACTCGATGCGGACCAGCTGGCCCGCCGCCAGGCCGTCCGGGTACAGGACTCCGTTCGCCGGGCTGTGGACGATTCCGTCCGGGGTCTCGAAGTGGATGATCGTGCGGTCGAACGCCACCGAATCCACCGTCGCCGTCGCCGTGCCCATTTGGGCCGAGATCGCGCCGTCGTTGCGGATCGCCGCGAACAGCAGGCACACGCACATCACGGTGAGGAGCGAGGCGACGCCGAGGGTGGTCCACCACCCGACGCGCCTCGCCCGCTCACCTCTCGTGCTCACGCCGCGAGCGTAGCGGTCCCGGTCAGCCCGCGTGTCCGGCGGCGAGAATCCGGTGGTTCTCCTGGATCTGGTCGTACGACCGCGGCTTCACCGAAGCCGCGCGAGCCACGAACGAGGCCACCCCGTTCGGGCCCACGGACGGCTTGCCCGCCGTGTACAGCCACGTCTGGAACAGGTCGTGCAGCGGCTTGCCCGAGATCTTCTCCGCCAGCGCGATGAACTCGAGGATCCGTCCGTGCGACCCGCCCTTCTGGGCCTGCCACGTCTTCAGGATGGTGAAGAACGCGTCGTCGCCGACGGCGGTCCGCAACGCCTGGAGCGTCAGCGCGCCCCGGTCGTAGACCGCGTTGTCGAACTGGTTCTCCGCGCCCGGGTCGGCCGGGACGACCTTCCACAGGTCGCCGTCGGCCGGGTTCGAGTCGTACGTGTACTGCGCCAGCTCGGCGACCGTGCCCTCGCCCTCGTGCTCCGACCACAGCCACTCCGCGTACGACGCGAAGCCCTCGTTCAGCCAGATGTCGCTCCAGCGGCCGAGCGACACGTCGTCGCCGAACCACTGGTGGGCGTTCTCGTGCGCGATCAGGGTCGTGTTCGAGCCCGCGCGGAAGTTGCGCGCCCCGTACGTCGGGCGGGTCTGGTTCTCCAGGGAGAAGCCGATTCCGCTCGTCACGACGCCGCCCTCGGCTTCGAACGGGTACGGCCCGAACTGGGACGCCAGGAACTCGTCGATCTCCGGCGTCCGCTCGACGCTCGCCTTCGCCGCGTACAGCGAGTCGCCGAGGTCGGCGCCGTACGCCGTGATGAACGGCTTGCCGTCGGGCGTCGTCGACTCCACGACCTCGTACTTGCCGACGATGAACGACGTCAGGTACGTCGCCTGCGGGTGCGTGCTCCGCCACTGCCAGCGCGTCCAGCCCGCGCGGCTCTTCGTCTTGCGCACCAAGGTCCCGTTGGAGATGGCCGCGTTGTCGTCCGGCGCCTCGATGGAGACGTCGTAGGTCGCCTTGTCGGTCGGGTGGTCGTTGGCCGGGAACCACCACGCCGAGCTTCTGCGGCTCGTCGATGCCGAGCGCGCCGAAGGAGCCCTTCTTCCACGCGTTGATGCCGTCCACCGTCTCGGTCGAAGGCGTGTCCGAGTACGCGACGACGACGGTCGCGGTCTGGCCCTTGAGCAGCGGCTGCGCCGGGGTGACGACGAGCTCGCCGTTGCCGGTCTGGTTCGTGAACGCCGCCGGGCGGTTGTTCACGCGCACGCTCGACGCCTTGAGCGCGAAGTCGAGGTCGAACCGCGAGAGGTCCTGCGTCGCGGTGAGCAGGAGCGTCGTCGTCCCGGCGAGCACGTCCGTCGCGGGCTGGTAGGTCAGGCGGATGTCGTAGTGCAGCACGTCCGTGCCGCCGTTGCCGGCGTTCGGGTAGTACGAATCACCGACGCCGGGCGCACCGGGCGTGGGGGCCGCACTGGCGGTACCGGCGAGCAGCACCGAGGCGACCCCGGCCGCGAGCACACCGAGGCCGGTGCGAGTTCTTGCACGCATTCGAATCCCTCCAACGGGTGAGGATCAGCGCGCTCGAACGTAGCCAGCCAAGGAGGTGCCAGGTACCGGCGAAGGAAGGTTCTTGCCTACTGGGACCAGGTCCGGAAACCGGTTGACTCAGGCCGGGGAAACCGCCGCGGACACGGCGGCCCGCAGCCGCGCGTGCAGGTCACGGTGCCGCGACCGGTCGACGCGCACCTCGACGACGCGCAGCCCCGGCGCGGGCCGCAACGCCGCCCGGAACTCCGTCAGCGTCTCGGCCACGACGTGCGGCACCCGGTAACCCGCGCACAGCGCGCCCAGGTCGGCGCCGTGCGGGGTGCCGAAGACGCGCTCGAAGCTCGCCGCGTGCTCGGGCGCGCCCTGCTCCAGCAGCGAGAAGATGCCGCCGCCGTCGTCGTTGAGCACCACGATCGTCAGGTCGGGGCGCTGCTCGGCGGGCCCGGTGAGCAGGCCGGACGCGTCGTGCAGGAACGTCAGGTCGCCCAGGAGCGCGTACGACGGCCCGCGGTGGACGTACGCGGCGCCGATCGCCGTCGAGACCGTGCCGTCGATACCCGCGACGCCGCGGTTGCGGTGCACGAGGACGTCCGGGCGCAGGCGGCCCGCGAGCGCGACGTCGCGAGTCGGATTGGACGAGCCCACGACCAGCAGCGAGTCCGGCGGCAGCGCGTCCACCAGCTCCGACGCCAGCCGCAGTCCCGACGGCCACGGCTCGTCGGCCAGCACCGAGGACACCGCCCCGGACGCCGCTTCGTCGGCACGCCGCCAGCTGGCCAGCCACTCCGGGTCGGCGGGCTTGGTCGGCTCGTCGAACCACTGCCCGACCTGCCGGACGTTGTGCGCGGGCGCGGGCCAGTCCGAGTCCGGCCGGACCAGCAGGACCTCGACCGAGGCGTCCGAAAGCACCTTCTGGATCTGCCGGAACACCGTCGGGCGGCCGAGGCAGAGCACCTGCTCCGGCTTGTGCCGCGAGATGAACTCCTCGACGCCCAGCAGCCACGCGCCGGACGAGATCGCCGTGCCGCCCGACAGCCCGAGGCCGCCGGTCTCCGACACGACCGGCCAGCCGTGCTGCTCGGCCCACTCGCTGGCCGCCTGGACGCCGGTGTCGCACGCGATGACCAGGCCGTGGCGCGCCGAAGGCACCACGAACGACGGCAGCGCGCCGAAGTCCGGCAGCTCGGTCCAGCGGGAGCCGTCGGGACGGCCGTCGAGCGATTCGTACCACTCGCCGTCGTCGTCGAGGTCCGGGACGAGCGGCTCGCGGAACGGGATGTTCAGGTGCACCGGCCCGCAGCGCCACTCGCCGTACGCGGCGTTCCAGGCGCGGCAGATCTGGCTGCGCCAGTACGAGTTCTGGCCGGCCCGCCGCTCGGCGACGGCGAGCTCGTCGAAGTAGCGGACGGCGTCGCCGTAGAGCTGGTGCTGGTCGATGACCTGCGACGCCCCGGCCGCGCGCAGCTCGGGCGGCCGGTCGGCGGTCATGACGATCAGCGGGACCCCGGCGCGGTCGGCTTCGAGGACCGCCGGGTGGAAGTTCGCGGCCGCGGTGCCGGACGTGCAGAGCACGGCCACCGGGCGGCCGGTGCGCGCGGCGATGCCGAGCGCGAGGAAGGCGGCGCCGCGCTCGTCGATGCGGACGTGCAGCTGGAGCTTGCCCGCGGCCGCCGCGTCATACAGCGCGATCGACAGCGGCGCGTTGCGGGAGCCCGGGCAGAGGACGACGTGCGAAACGGTGTTGCGGACGAGTTCGTCGACGATGACCCTGGCCTGCGCGGTGGAAGGGTTCACCGGCAGGCCTCGCATCCATCGAGATCAGATGTGTCCACAGGTCCTATTCTCCCAAACGTGGATGACGCCCGAGTTTCCGAGCTGTTCGACCCCGCCGCGTGGACCGAGGTCGAAGGTTTCGCCTTCACCGACATCACCTACCACCGCTCCGCCGAGAGCCGGGGCGGCAAACGCGTCGTGCGCATCGCGTTCGACCGTCCGGAGGTCCGCAACGCCTTCCGGCCGCACACCGTCGACGAGCCTCTACCGGGCGCTGGACCACGCCCGGATGAGCTCGGACGTCGGCTGCGTCCTGCTCACCGGCAACGGCCCCTCGCCCAAGGACGGCGGGTGGGCGTTCTGCTCCGGTGGTGACCAGCGTATTCGCGGACGCTCCGGCTATCAGTACGCGAGCGGCGAGACCTCCGACACGGTGGACCCCGCGCGGGCCGGCCGGCTGCACATCCTCGAGGTCCAACGGCTCATCCGGTTCATGCCGAAACCCGTGATCGCGGTCGTGCCGGGCTGGGCCGCGGGCGGCGGGCACTCCCTGCACGTGGTGTGCGATCTCACGCTGGCCTCGGCCGAGCACGCGAAGTTCAAGCAGACCGACGCCGACGTCGGCTCGTTCGACGGCGGCTACGGCTCGGCCTACCTGGCGAAGATGGTCGGCCAGAAGTTCGCCCGCGAGATCTTCTTCCTCGGCCGGGAGTACTCCGCCGAGCAGATGCACCAGATGGGCGCGGTCAACGCGGTCGTGCCACACGCCGACCTCGAGAAAGAGGCGCTGACCTGGGCGTGGGAGATCACCCGCAAGTCGCCGACGGCGCAGCGGATGCTCAAGTACGCGTTCAACCTCACCGACGACGGCCTGGTCGGCCAGCAGCTGTTCGCCGGCGAAACCACCCGGTTGGCCTACATGCAGGACGAGGCCGTCGAAGGCCGCGACGCGTTCCTCCAGAAGCGCGACCCCGACTTCAAGGACGTCCCCTATTACTACTGAGCTGCTCCCGGTCCCCCTCGACGGCTCGCCTGAGGCCCTCGAGGTCTTGCGGCGCGCCGTCGCGGACGCGCTGGGCGGCGGCCCGGCCGTCCTGCCGTTCACCGACCCCGCGCTGCGCGATGCGATGGCCCCGGACGAGCCCGCCGAGCCGGGCACGGCCGTGGTCATCGCCACGTCCGGTTCGACCGGCGCGCCCAAGGGCGTCCTGCTGTCGGCCCGCGCGCTGACCGCGTCCGCCGAGGCCACGCACACCCGTCTCGGCGGGCCCGGGCACTGGCTCCTGGCCACCCCGGCGCACTACATCGGCGGGCTGCAGGTGCTGGTCCGGTCGCTGCTCGCGGGCACCGAGCCGGTGTTCCTGACCGGCACCGGCTTCCGGCCGGACGACTTCGCCGCCGCGGCCGCGCGGCTGAGCGGCGGGCCGCGGTACACCGCGCTGGTGCCGACCCAGCTGGTCCGCCTGCTCGACGACGGCGGCGCCGGGCTGGCCGCGGCGAAGACGTTCGACGCGATCGTGGTCGGCGCGGCGGCGACGTCACCGGCGTTGCGGGAGCGCGCCGCCGACGCGGGAGTGCGGATCGTGCCCGCGTACGGGATGAGCGAGACGGCGAGCGGCTGCGTCTACGACGGCTTCCCGCTGGACGGCGTCCGCGTCGACGTCTCCGGCGACCGGATCCGCATCGCCGGAGACGTCCTCGCCCACGGCTACCGGCGGCGGCCGGACCTGACGGCGGAGTCGTTCGACGGCGGCTGGTTCACCACGTCCGACCGTGGCGTCCGCCACCCCGACGGCCGGATCGAGGTGCTCGGCCGGGCCGACGACATGATCAACACCGGCGGCGTGAAGGTGTCCGCGAACGCGGTCGAGCGCGTGCTGTGCGCGCAGCCGGGCGTGCGCGACGCGTGCGTCGTCGGGCTGCCGGACCCGGAGTGGGGCGAGGCCGTGGTGGCACTGGTCGTCCCGGTGGGTGAGCACGGTGACCTGCGGGCGGCGGTCCGCGCGGAGCTGGGCCCGGCGGCCACCCCGAAGCGCATCGAATACGGCGCTGAGCTGCCGCTTCGCGGGCCGGGCAAGATCGACAGGGCGGCGGTGAAGGCCCGGTTGGCGGCGGGTCCGCGCGGCTGAATGGCGGCTCGCCGTTGACATTTACGGGGTGCGCCCGCTTGGCTACTCACCATGACGCGCTTGATCAGAACCGCCCTGGTCGGCACCGCCGTCACCCTGGGGCTCCTCTTCCCCGCGGGCGCCGCGCTGGCCGACCCGCCCGCCGGCGAGCCCAACAGCGGCACGCTGACCTGGCAGCTGCCGACGTCGGACTGACTTCCCGGGTTCGCGTTCGCGGGTGATCACCATGGCGTTGAATGGCGCCATGGCGAGCTTGAGCGAGTGGATCGAGGGGGCCCGGCCGCGGACGCTGCCGAACGCGGTGGCGCCGGTGGTGGCGGGCGTCGGCGCGACGATCGCGCTGGACGCGTTCTCGTGGTGGCGGTCCCTGCTGGCGTTGCTGGTGTCCCTCTCGCTGATCGTCGGGGTCAACTACGCGAACGACTACTCCGACGGAATCCGCGGCACGGACGAAAACCGCGTCGGCCCGCTGCGGCTGGTCGGCTCGGGCGTCGCGGCGCCGAAGGCCGTGCTGGCGGCGGCGCTGGTCGCGCTGGGCTTGGCCGGGGTCCTGGGGCTGGTCCTGGTGGCGGCCAGCGGGCACTGGTGGCTGCTGGTGATGGGCGCGCTGTGCATCCTCGGCGCGTGGTTCTACACGGGCGGGACGCGGCCGTACGGCTACTACGGGTTCGGCGAGATCGCGGTGTTCGTGTTCTTCGGCCTGGCGGGCGTGCTCGGCACGGTGTACGTCCAGGCGGGCCGGGTGAGCTGGGCCGGGCTGGCGTGCGCGGTGGCGGTCGGCTCGTTTTCGACGGCGGTGCTGACGGCCAACAACCTGCGCGACATCCCGACGGACATCGAGTCGGGCAAGCGAACCCTGGCGACCCGCCTAGGTGACGGCGGAACTCGGCGGCTTTACCTGGCGCTGGTGACGGTGCCGTACGTGCTGAGCGTGGTGCTGGGGATCTTCCAGCCGTGGGTGCTGATCACGCTGGTGACGGCACCGTTGCTGCTGAAGTCGGTCCGCGCGGTCGGCGGCGGCGCGCAGGGCCGGGCGCTGATCCCGGCGCTGCGGGACACCGGGCTGGCGATGCTGGCCTGGGCGGTCCTGTCGGCGGTCGCACTGAGCGTCTAGGCCGGGTCCCAAGCGCCCCAATGTGGCCTTCGGTGCGTCTGACGCACCCAGGCGGCCTTCGGTGCGCTGAATAGGCACTGCGGCGCGAAGCGCCTCCGTTGAGGGCGGTGGTGGGGGCATGGGAGGAGCAACCAAGGCCGCCTTGGGGCGCTCGGGCCTAGACGCAGTTAGCGGCCGTGAGGATCGCGGCCGTCGCGGGCAAGCCGACCTCGTCGAGCCGCAGCAGCCGCCGTTTCGCGCGGGTCGTCCCGCGCCACAGCCCGACGCCGGTCGGCACCAGGACGATCGCCAGCACGCCGCCGAGCACGAGCTGCGACGTCCCGTCCGCCAGCGCCGCCACCACCGGGCCGACCGCGACGAGCAGCCCGCTGAGCACGCGCCAGCCGACGTTGCGCTCGCGGCCGACGCCCCGCACTTCGACGAACCCCGAATCGGTCACCGGGTGAGCTTAGTCAGGCCTCGGGGAACTTCCCGGTCGTCAGGAACTCCTCGAACAACGCCGTGTGCGGCGCCAGGTCCAGGCCCTGCTGGGCGACCCACTCGTCGTCGTAGTAGGTGTGCGCGTAGCGCTCGCCGCCGTCGCACAGGAGCGTCACCACGCTGCCCGCCTGGCCGTCCTCGACCATGCGGGAAATCAGCCGGAACGCGCCGTAGAGGTTCGTGCCCGTCGAGCCGCCCGCCCAGTGCCCCGTGCGCTCGCGCAGCAGCCGGATCGCCGCCAGGGAGCCCGCGTCGGGGATCCGGAACATCTCGTCGATGACCCCCGGCACGAACGACGGCTCGCACCGCGGGCGCCCGATGCCTTCGATCCGCGACGGCATGCCCGTCGCGTAGTCGAGCGCGCCCGTCTCCCAGGCGCCGTAGAACGACGAGTTCTCCGGGTCGACCACGCAGATCTTCGTCGTGTGCCGCTTGTAGCGGACGTACCGGCCGAACGTCGCGCTCGTCCCGCCCGTGCCCGCGCCGACGACGATCCACGTCGGCACCGGGTGGCGCTCCGAACGCATCTGCGCGAACACCGACTCGGCGATGTTGTTGTTGCCGCGCCAGTCCGTCGCGCGCTCGGCGTAGGTGAACTGGTCGAGGTAGTGGCCGCCGCACTCGGCCGCGAGCCGCTCCGCCTCCGGGTACATCGCCGGGGCTTCGTCGACGTAGTGGCACTCACCGCCGTAGAACTCGATGAGCGCGATCTTCTCCTTCGACGTCTTCCGCGGCACGACGGTGATGAACCGCAGCCCGAGCATGCGCGCGAAGTAGGCCTCGGACACCGCCGTCGACCCGCTGGAGGCCTCGACGAGCACCGTGTCCGGCCCGATCTGGCCGTTGACCAGCCCGTACAGGAACAGCGACCGGGCCAGCCGGTGCTTGAGGGAGCCGGTCGGGTGGACGGACTCGTCCTTGAGGTACAGGTCGATGCCCCACTCCGGGGGCAGGGGGAAGACGTGCAGGTGGGTGTCGGCGCTGCGGTTGGCGTCGGCCTCGATGATCCGGACGGCCTCGCGGACCCAGCTGCGGGCGTGCGTGCTCATTCGGGGGTGCCCGGGGTGTCCCCGCGCAGCTGCGCGCGCAGCTGGGCACGGGCACGGGCGCGCTTTTCGTTGCGCTTGGCCAGGCCG
The DNA here is from genome assembly GCF_030264295.1 of Amycolatopsis nalaikhensis. GTDB lineage: Bacteria > Actinomycetota > Actinomycetes > Mycobacteriales > Pseudonocardiaceae > Amycolatopsis > Amycolatopsis nalaikhensis. The sequence goes on from NZ_CP127173.1 coordinate 2,053,699, forward strand.
GCCGTGACGCGGGCGTTGAGGGAGCGGAACAGCAGCAGACCCAGCGGCAGGCCGACGACCAGGCCGATGAGCAGGGCGACCAGCAGCGGCACGCCGACCAGGGACAGCACCCACGCGATCACCGCGACCAGCAGGAACCGCGCCAGCAGGTACAGCGTCAGGTCACGGGCCAGCTGCGGGGGCTTCTCGTCGCTCACACCAACGCAGGCTACGCCCCGCCCGCGCGGTCCTTCTGCAGGCCCGCGTTGTTCGGACGGCCCTCGAAGCGGGTCGAGAGCACGACGGTGGTGTTCGTCCGCCCGACGCCGGGGATGCGCCGGAGCCTGCCGAGGGTGCGTTCCAGCTCGTCGACGGTCGACACGCGCACCTTGACGACGAACGCCTCGTCGCCCGCCACCGCGTAGCAGCTCTCGACCTCGTCGAGCTCGGCGAGCGCGTCGGCGACGTCGTCCTCCGTGGCGGTGTCGGTCGGGTGGATGCTGACGAGGGCGGTGACGCCGAGCCCGACCGAGCTCGGATCGACGACCGCGTGGTAGCCGGTGATCACGCCGGCGGCTTCCAGCTTGCCCACCCGTTCGTGCACCGATGACGCGGACAGGCCGACGGCCCGCCCGAGATCGGCGTAGGTGGCCCGTCCGTTGATGCGCAACGCCGCGATGATCTTCCGGTCCAACTGATCCACGGGATCACTCTATGCGGTTGGACAATCCCCCATTGAGAGCACGTCTCGCGGCCGGTGACCCGGAGGAATGACATCCGGGCACGTCAAGTCGTCCTCAGGATAGTTGCACACCGTAAGCAAACTGTCCGTTTTGACCTTTAAGGGCTCTTTACTCTTGGACAACCGTTCGAGTACCCGACGGGTGAAGTGCAACGATTGCCGCGTTGGCTACCCCGGCGCGACGGGCCAGAAGGGCCCGGACGCCTCCGGTATAGCAGTGAGGTCGTTAAGGAGGCGGAAAATGACCGCGACGATGGGCGGACGCCTGCTCACCCCTGGCGAGGTGGCGGCGCTGTTCCGGGTGGACCCGAAGACCGTGACCCGGTGGGCCACCGCGGGCCGGATCGGCTCGATCCGGACCCCCGGCGGGCACCGGCGGTTCCGGGAGTCCGAGGTGAACGAGCTCCTCGCGGAGCTGACCACGGACGCCAGCGAACCGGCGCGCAAGGCCTGAACCACCCGGGCACCGGGGCCGTGCCGGGTACGGGGAACCACCCCGTCCCGCGCGGCCCTTTCGTGTTCCCGCGGCGCCTTGAATGATTCATTCAGGGTGCCGGAGGTCTTGAATGAGTCATTCAAGACCTCCGACCGCCGCGGGGTTTGGCCGAACCACCAGCGTCCCGGAGCCGTGTGGTAAACGACGCGTACTACCGTCCCGCGCGGCTCTTTCGTGTTCCGGGGGTCACCCGGGACACCGGGTTCGGGCCGAAACCCGGCCGGAGCGGTTAACCTCGTGGGACCCACACGGAAGGATCCGGCATGCTCGCTCTGCTCGCGGCGGTCGGCGCGCTGGTCGTCGCCCTGCTCCTGTGGCGGTCGTTCGCCGGTCAGCGGGTCGGGGTCACCTCGGCCCCGCGCCGCGCCCCGATCGCCCCGGACGACGACCCCGACTTCCTGCGCCAGCTGGCCGAACAGCAGCGCAAGCGCCGGGACGAAGACGGCTGAGCCTGCCGGGAGCGCCCTGATCTGGCCAGCTCGCGACGCCGAACCGGGTCCGCGGGGTGAGCTTTCCCACCCCGAGCCGCAACGGCCCGCCTCGCCGCCCGCCGCGGCCCGGGCCAAAGCCCGGGTAAACCCTTCGCGCCCCGAACCGCGGTGGGCCGCCCACGCCTCGGGCGCCCCTTTACCTTTCGCCGCGGCCCTCGTGAGTGTTTAGGGCGGTTCTAACCGCCCTAACCACTCACGAGCGGTCAGCGGTAGCCCTGGGAGAGCGGGGTGGCGAAGCCGTCGGCGACCGTGGCCGCCAGGTCCAGCAGCGCCAGGCGCGTGTCGCCGGACAGGCGGTCCAGCTCGATCTCCGCGCCCTCCTCGAGGTGCGGGTCGAACGGCACCTTGCAGACCGCCCGGACCTTCGCGCCGAAGTGCGCCGAGAGCTTGTCGAGGTCGACCGAACCGCCCTTGGGGCGGACCGAGTTGATCACCGCGACCGAGCGCTTGACCAGCTCGCCGTAGCCGTGGGCCTCGAGCCAGTCGAGCGTCGCCGACGCGCTGCGGGCGCCGTCGACCGAGCCGGACGAGACCACCACCAGCGCGTCCGCGACGTCCAGGACGCCCTTCATCGCCGAGTGCATCAGCCCGGTCCCGCAGTCGGTGAGCACGATGTTGTAGAAGTGCTCCAGCAGGTTGACCGTGCGGCGGTAGTCGTCCTCGGAGAAGGCCTCGGAAACGGCCGGATCCTGCTCGCTCGCCAGGATTTCCAGCCGGCTGGAGCCCTGGGACGTGTACGACCGGACGTCGCTGTAGCGCGTGATGCGGGCCGCGTCGCGCAGGAGGTGGCGGACCGTCGCCGTGGTCTCCAGCGGGATCTTCTGCGACAGCGTGCCGCGGTCCGGGTTCGCGTCCACGGCCACCACGCGGTCGCCGCGCAGGGAGGCGAACGTCGAGCCCAGCGTCGTCGTCACCGTGGTCTTGCCGACGCCGCCCTTCAGCGACAGCATCGCGATCTTGTAGCACCCGCGCAGCGGCTGGTTGACGCGCGCGATGAGGTCGCGGCGCTGCGTGTCGGCCGGGCTTTCGCCCGGGTTGATCAGCTTGCCGCTGCCGACGTAGAGCGCCTTGCGCCAGCCGGACTGCGGGGGCCGCTTGACCTGCTTGACCAGGTGCGCGGTCGACAGCTCGTGGCCGTGGCCCGGCTGCTGCTGCGCCGCGTGCCGCCCGCCGCTCTGCGGCTGCGGCAGGCCCGAGGGCTGCTGCTGCGGGTACTGGGCCTGCGCGGCGGCGTACTGCTGCGCCGGGTCGCCGTACTGCGGCTGCAGCGGCGGGAGGTTCTGGTCGTAGCCGTACTGCGGCGCGGCCGGGTTGGGCACCTGGTGCGGCCCCGAGACCGCGGGATTCGGCACCTGGTGCGGCCCCGAAACGGCCGGGTTCGGCACCTGGTGCGGCCCCGAAACGGCCGGGTTCGGCACCTGGTGCGGCCCCGAAACGGCCGGGTTCGGCACCTGGTGCGGGCCCGACACGGCCGGGTTCGGCGGCGGGACCGCCTGCGTCGGCTGCACGTCGTAGGCCCCCGACGTCTCCGGGTGCGGGTGCGAGTCCGTCCGGTCGTCGGCGAACAACCCGGCCGCCCCCTCCGGCTGCTGCTGCGGGGCAGCGGCCGGTTCAGCCTGTTCGGGGTGGCCAGGAGCCGATTCTTCGCTGGGTCCGGTCACCGGTGTAAACCTCCGCGCACTCCGCCCGACATCGCTCCCCCTGAGGACGACGGTAGTCGGCGCGCCCGCGGGTTGCTCAGCCCACCCCGGCGTAGGAGTGCAAGCCCGCCGTGACGAGGTTCACGAAGAACAGGTTGAAGATGATCGCGGCGAACCCGACGATGTTGATGGCCGCGGCCCGTGCCCCGCGCCAGCCCGCGGTCGCCCGCGAGTGCAGGTAGGCGGCGTAGACCACCCAGGCGATGAACGCGACGGTCTCCTTGGGGTCCCAGCCCCAGAACCGGCCCCACGCCGACTCGGCCCAGACGGCGCCGCACAGCACGCCGAAGGTGAACACCGGGAAGGCGAAGATGGTGGTCCGGTAGGCGATCCGGTCGAGGACGTCGGCCGCGGGCAGCTTCGACGCGAAGCGCGCGAACTTCGTCTCGTCCTTCTCGTACGCGGCGCGGAACAGGTAGAGCACGCTCGCCACGCCCGGCACCAGGAAGACGCCGGAGCCGATGATCGCCGCCGAGACGTGGATGACCAGCCAGTACGACTGCAGCGCGGGCTGCACCGGCGCCGCGATCGTGTACAGCAGCGTGCCGTTGATGAACATCAGGATCACGACGGGCAGCAGCAGGAAGCCGGTGAGGTGCCGGACCGGGAACTTGTACATCACGATCAGCCAGGTGACCACCGTGATGAAGGTGACCGCCATGCCGTACTCGTACATGTTGCCCCACGGCGCGCGGTGCACGGCGAGCCCGCGCAGCACGATCGCCGACAGCTGCAGCAGCGCGCCGAGCACGAGCAGCGCCGCGCCCATCCGGCCGATCCGCTCGGGGCGGCCGACCTCGCGCTGCGCGGTCTGGACCTCCTCGATGGGCGGCCCGCCGGCGCCGACGAGCTCGCGCGAACGCCGCTTCGCCCGCTCCATGGCGAGCCGGCCCTTCGCGCCGAAGCCCTGCTCGATCAGCGTCATCATCAGCGCGACGACGTAGATCGCCGCGGCGGTGGTGTAGAGCCAGTCGCTGTACTGCGACAGCGTCTCGTCGATCGGCATGCCTCAGCCTTTCTGACCACTGATCAGGCGTTCGCTGATCCGGTGGAACTCTTCGCCGTAGCCGGCCTGGTCGGTGCGGGCCAGCCCGGCGACCTCGATCACGGTACCCGGGTGGTCCTCGGTCCCCGGCTTCACCCGCACCCACAGCCGGCGGCGCTTGACCAGCAAGGACGCGCCGAGGCCGAGGAACATCGCGATGGCGAAGCCGAGCACGAAGCCCTGCGTCGGGTCGTGGGAGACCTGCAGGGAAACCCAGTGCCCGACGCCGTCGAAACGGATCTTCGTGCCGTCGTCGAGCTTGATCTCCTGCCCGACCTTCAGGTTCTCGCGGGCGACCTTCTTCAGCCGCCCGTCGTCGATGAGCGACTGGTCGACCTCGAACACGGACTGGCCGCGCCCGGCGTCGAGGCCGAGGTCGCCGCGCAGGATGTCGACGGCGACGGCGGGGTCGTTCAGCTCCGGCGCCGACGACGTCAGGACGTTGCCGTGCAGGAACGCCGTCGGCGCGAAGAGACCGGTGATGGCGAGCTGGCGGGTCCGCCGCTGCACCTCGTCGGTGATGCCGGGCTGGTCGAACTTCGTCGCGCCCTCGGCGAGCATCGTGCCGGGGTCGACGGTGCGCCACTGGGTGTTCTGGGTGCGCTGGGTGCCGTCCGGGAAGGTGACGGTGAACTTCGGCGAGTAGCCCTGCCCGAGCAGGTAGACGCGGTCGCCTGCGGTGCGCAGCGGCGAGTTGACCTCGAGGCCGTACGGGCGCCAGGTGTTCGTCTCGAGGTCCTCGCCGGACTGGTACTCGATGTTCGAGTGGTAGTAGTCGGGCTGGCCGGACTCGGTGTAGCGAGCGGTGAAGTCGTTGATCTTCACGCAGAACGGGTCGAGGTCGGTGCCGTCGACGCGCAGGCCCGCGTTGAAGGAGTCGTAGTTGTAGATGCCGGAGTTGCAGAAGGTGCTGCCGTCGGCCTGCACGATGACCTGGCCTTCGTAGCCGAACATCTTGCCCAGCGCGAAGAACACGATCAGGCCGAGCATGCTGAAGTGGAAGACGAGGTTGCCGGTCTCGCGCAGGAACCCGCGTTCGGCGGAGATCGTGCGGACGCCGTCGGCCTCTTCGCGCTCGACCCGGCGCCAACCCGACAGGTGCTTGTGGACGGCGGCGATCTCGGCGGAGACGTCGGCCTTGCCGCGCCCGAGCCGGTAGTGCGGCATGCGGGCGAGGTTGCGCGGGGTCAGCACGGGCTTGGCGCGCATGGCCTTGACGTACTCGAAGCTGCGCGGGGTGAGGCAGCCGACGAGCGAGATCATCAGCAGCAGGTAGATGGCCGAGAACCAGATGCTCGAGTAGACGTCGTAGAACTCGAGCTTGTCGAGCAGGGTCCCCCACCAGCCGTGGGCGGCGATGTACTCGTCGACCTTGGGGGCGTTGAGCTTCCGCTGCGGCAGGAGCGCTCCGGGCAGGGCGGCCAGCGCGAGCAGGAAGAGCAGGACGAGCGCGGTGCGCATCGACGTCAGGCCGCGCCAGGTGTTGCGGAGGAAGGCGAGGGTGCGCCTCGCGGGCTTGTTGTGCGGGGCCTTGGGGGGCGCTTCGGTCGTCGTCACAGCGGCAGCCTCAGGTCGCCCGCGAGCTCGTTGCGGAGCCAGCCCATCAGATCTCCCCACACGCCGGTGACCAGCAGGATGCCGACGGCCATCAGCAGCACCCCGCCGAAGACCTGCACCTGGCGGCCGTGCCGGCGCACCCAGTCGGTGGCGCGCACGGCCCAGCGGGCGCCGAGCGCGATGAGCAGGAACGGCAGCCCGAGGCCGAGGCAGTAGACGGCGATCAGCAGGTACCCGCGGGCTTCGGCCCCGCCGGTGGCGCTGGCCAGGGTGGTGACGGCGGAGAGCGTCGGGCCGATGCAGGGCGTCCAGCCGAGCCCGAAGACGGCCCCGAGCAGCGGCGCGCCCCAGACCCCACCGCCCGGGACGCGGTGCGAGCGGACCTCGCGCTGCAGGCCGGGGATCCAGCCGAGGAAGACCAGGGCCATGGCGATGGTGAGGACGCCGCCGACGCGCTGGAGGAGGTCCTGGTTGAGGACGAGGGTGTCGGCCAGCCAGACGAGGGTCCCGAGGGTGGCGACGAAGACGACGGTGAACCCGAGCACGAAGAGCAGGGCGGCGCCGAGAACGGCCCACCGGCCCTTCTTGCGCGCTTCGTCCGCGCTGACGGCGGGGGCATCCGCGCCGACGAGCGCGGCGAGGTACGCGAGGTACCCCGGCACGAGCGGCACCACGCAGGGCGAGGCGAAGGAGATGGTGCCGGCCAGCAGCGCGACGCCCGCGGCGAGCAGCAGCGGTCCGGAGATCGCCAGCTCGGTAACGGAGTTCACCCCGTTGAGGGTAGGCAGTGAGGTCCTGGTGAGAACTCCGGGGCCGGTTCACAGGACCTCGGTCACAGCAGTTCAGGACCTTGGTCCCGGTCGTCCGGACTGCCCAGAGCGCCCCAATGTGGCCTTGGTTGCGTTGAAATAGCACTGCGGCGCGCAGCGCCTCCGTCGAGGGTGGTGGCGGGGGCATGGGAGGAGCACCGAAGGCCGCCTTGGTTGCGTCTCACGCACCGAAGGCCACATTGGGGCGCTTGGGCCGAGCCGTCAGGCTTCCGCGTTGAGCCGCTGGACCACCGGTGTCAGGTCCTGGGCCAGCACCGGCCGCAGGAACACCGCCGCCACCCGGTGCTGTTTGTCCAGCACGATCGTCGACGGGATGATGTTGCGCGGGTAGCCCGTCAGCTTGAGCAGCACCCGGCCGTCCGGGTCGTAGATCGACGGGTACGTCAGCTCCCGGTCGCGGACGAAGTCCTGGGCCACTTCGCGCGCCGGGTCGCGGACGTCGATGCCCACCACCTGGACTCCCTGCTTGGCCAGCGACTCCATCTCCGGTGCCTCCGTGCGGCACGGCCCGCACCACTGGCCCCACAGGTTGAGCACCACGACCTTGCCCGGGAAGTCGGCCAGCGACAGCTGCTTGCCCTCGTTCATCAGGTCGTCGCCCGCCAGGACCGGGGCCGTCTGGCGCTGGGCGACGTCGTACGTGATGTCGACCTTGCCGCCCGGGGACACGAAGCTGAAGCTGCTCCCCTGGACAACCGCGTCCTTGCCCGCGCTGCACCCCGCCAGCGCCAGCACCGCGACGACCCCGAGCACCAAGCGCTTCATGCCCCGGTCACCTTCGGGTCCGTCGTGCCCGCGGGCTCGCTGTAGACGATCTCCCGCAGCTCGTCGCCGTCGAAGACCAGCGACGTCAGGGACGCCAGCGAGCACTGGCGACGTCGCGGGTCGTGCCACAGGCGCTTGCCCTCGAGGAACCGCCGCAACGTCCAGATCGGCAGCTGGTGCGACACGCAGAGCGCCTCGTGCCCGACCGCCGCCTCGCGGGCCCGGTGGACCGCGCCCAGCATCCGGTGCGCGATCTCGAGGTACGGCTCGCCCCACGACGGCTTGAACGGGTTCACCAGCTTCGGCCAGTGCTTGGGCTCCCGCAGCGCGCCGTCGCCGACCGCCACGTGCAGGCCCTCGAACTGGTTGGCCGCCTCGATCAGGCCCTCGTCGGTCGCGATGTCGAGCCGGTGCGCCGCCGCGATCGGGCCCGCCGTCTCCTGCGCGCGCTGCAGCGGCGACGCGACGACGTGCACGAGGTCGTGGCCCGCGACCGCTTCGGCGACCGTCAGCGCCTGACGCTGCCCGCGCTCGGAGAGCTTGTAGCCGGGCAGGCGGCCGTAGAGGATCTTGTCGGGGTTGTGCACTTCGCCGTGCCGCAGCAGGTGGACGACAGTGTTCACTGGACGGCTCCAGCCGCCGCGCGCGCCGCCGCCGGCAGGGCCGCTTCGATCACCGAGAACGCTTCGTCGTCCATCGCCGCGTTGACGAACCAGGCCTCGTACGCGCTGGGGGGCGCGTACACGCCTCCGTCGAGCAACGCGTGGAAGAACGGCGGGAACCGCCACGTCTCGGACGCCTGCGCGCCTGCGTAGTCGCGTACCTGCTTCTCGCCGAAGAACACGCTCACCAGGTTGCCCGCGTACTGGACGTTGTGCGCAACCCCCGCTTCGCTCAGCGCCGCGTCGAAGAGCGAGCCGAGACGCTTCGCGTTCGCGTCGAGAGCCGCGTACACGGCGTCGTCGGCCGCGCGCAGCGTCGCGAGGCCCGTGGCCACCGCGACGGGGTTCCCCGACAGCGTCCCGGCCTGGTAGACCGGCCCGCCCGGGGCGAGCTTGGCCATCACGTCGGCGCGGCCGCCGAACGCCGCCGCCGGGAGCCCGCCCGACATCACCTTGCCGAACGTGTACAGGTCGCCCGCGACGCCTTCCAGGCCGAACCAGCCCGCGCGCGAGACGCGGAAGCCGGTCATCACCTCGTCCATGATGAGCAGCGCGCCGTGCTCGTGGGCCAGGTCACGCAGGGCCGCGTTGAACCCGGGGTCCGGCGCGACCGCGCCCATGTTCCCGGCCGCGGCCTCGGTGATCACCGCGGCGATCTCGCCCGGGTTGTCCACAAAGGACTTCCGGACGGCGTCGAGGTCGTTGTAGGGCAGCACCAGCGTGTCCGCGGCCTGCGCGCCGGTGACGCCCGGCGACGTCGGCAGCCCGAGCGTCGCGACGCCGGAGCCGGCCTGGGCGAGCAGCGCGTCGACGTGACCGTGGTAACACCCGGCGAACTTCACGATCTTCGACCGGCCGGTGAACCCGCGGGCCAGCCGGATCGCGCTCATCGTGGCCTCGGTGCCGGAGTTGACCAGCCGGACCCGCTCGACGGGCTCGACCCGGCCGATGATCTCCTCGGCCAGCTCGACCTCGCCGATGGTCGGCGTGCCGAACGACAGCCCGGACGTCGCCGCCGCGCGGGCCGCCTCGACGACCGCCGGGTGCGCGTGGCCCAGGATCATCGGGCCCCAGGAGGAGACCAGGTCGACGTAGCGGTTGCCGTCGGCGTCCCACAGGTGCGGGCCCTCGCCGCGGACCATGAACCGCGGCGTGCCGCCGACGGAGTTGAACGCCCGGACCGGCGAGTTGACCCCGCCCGGGATCGCTGTCTTCGCGCGGTCGAACCACGCCTTGGACTGCTCGGTTCCAGTGCTCACGGCTCCAGTGTGGCAAACGCGCTTAAGATGGCGGGCAGCCGCCCGGGAGGGGAACAGCCGGTGACCGAACGCGTCTCGCAGCGCAACCCGTGGCTGGTGCTGGCCGGTTTCTTCGGGGTCGTCGCCGTGGTGGCCGTCGTCGGCGCGCTGGCCGCGACGTCCGCCCGAGACGTCTACGCCCGCCTGGAGCTGCCGTCGTGGGCGCCGCCCGCGGGCCTGTTCGGTCCGGTGTGGACGGTTTTGTACGCCCTGCTCGCGCTGTCCGGCTGGCTCTACTGGCGCACCGACGGCGAGACGCGCGGGTTCGCCGCGTACGGCGTCGGCCTGCTGTTCAACCTGCTCTGGACGCCATTGTTCTTCGAGGGCGGCGCCGCCCGGCTCGCGCTGGCCGACATCCTGCTGCTGGACGTCGTCGTGGTCGTGACGATCGTGCTGTTCGGCCGCCGGTCGAAGCTCGCCGCCGCGCTGCAGGTCCCCTACCTCGCGTGGATCCTCTACGCGACCGCCCTCAACGCCGCGATCATCGCGCTCGCCTAGCGGGCGGCCTGCTGGGTGATGGCCTGCGCGGTCACCGTGCCGTCCTCGCCGGATTGGCCCTGGACGACGACGGTCGCGCCCGGCTTGAGGTCCGAGAGCTTGCCCTGCTGGGTCACGCCGACCGTGGTGGAGTCCGATGTGGACACCTTGACCTCGGTGCCCTGCGCGGTTTTCACGTACACGGTGGTGCCGTCGACGTGGTCGACCGTGCCGGTGGTGCCCCGCCCGCCCGCGCCGCGGAACCCGCCGCCCTGCTGCTGCCCGCCTTGGGTGCCCGCCTGCGTGCCGGACGGGCGGGTGGGCGTCGACGAGGACGAGGAGCCGAACGCGGCGTGCGTCCAGGCGCCGCCACCGAAGGCGACCGCGAGCACGACGAGCCCGGCGAGCACCAGCGTCGTGCGGGAAAACGGCTTCGCGGCCCGGCGCATTTCGGCGTTGAGATCACCGTCGACCGCCAGGCTGGCGACGATCTCTTCCGCGTTCATCGGAGTGGTTGACGAAGACACGAAGACTCCTTATTCGTGACGCAGGGCGTCGATCGGCCGCAGCTTGGCGGCCCGGTTCGCCGGGAAGCTGCCGAAGAACAGCCCGATCAGGGCGGATACCGCGAAGGCGAGCAGGATCGACGACGGCACCACCACGGGCTTGATCCCGGAGATGGTGAACCGGCTGCCGATCAGGCCGATCGCGACGCCGAGCAGCCCGCCGAACAGGCTGAGCATGGTCGCTTCGGCGAGGAACTGGCCGAGGATGGCCGAGCGCGGCGCGCCGATGGCCTTGCGGATGCCGATCTCGCGGATCCGCTCGGTCACCGTGACGAGCATGATGTTGGTGACGCCGATCCCGCCGACGAGCAGGGAGATCGCCGCGACCGCGGCCAGCAGCACGGTGAACGTCTCGGTCGCCGACGTCCGGGTGGCGAGCAGCTGCTCGGAGTTCTGGATCTGGTAGTCGGCGGTGCCGCCGAGCCGGATGCCGTGCCGCGCGTTGAGGATCGCGGTGATCTCCGCCTGGGCCAGCGAGACGGAGTCGGCGCTGGCGGCCTGGACGGCGATCTGGCTGAGGGTGCCGTAGCCGGCGAGTGAGTTCTGGACGGCCGAAATCGGCGCGATGGCGACGTCGTCGGCGTTCTGCAGGCCGGTGCTGCCCTTGGCCTGCAGCACCCCGATCACGGTGAACTGGATGCTGTTCAGCAGCACGTTCTTCCCGACCGGGTCGGCGGTGCCGAAGATCGACTCCGCCGTCGTCGGGCCGAGGACGACGACCTTGCGCGCGGCCGTGACGTCTTCGCCGGTGAACAGCTGGCCTTGGGCGAGTTCGCGGTTGGTCGTGGTGAAGTACGCCGGTTCGGTGCCCGCGACGCTGGGGATGTCGTACGACGTCTGCCCGTAGGTCGCGGTCGCCGTCGTGTTGACCACCGGGGAGGCGGCCTTGACGTCGGGCGCGCCGACCGGGTCGACGAGCGCGTGCGCGTCCTGAACGGTCAGCGGCCGCGCCGAGGCGCCCTGCCCGCCGCCGCGCGCCGGGGAGACGTTGACGACGTTGGTGCCGAGGCCCTGGATGCTGGCCGCGATGGCCGCCGACGCGCCGTTGCCGACCGCGACCAGCAGGATCACCGCGGCGACGCCGATGGTGATGCCGAGCGTGGTGAGCGCCGAGCGCAGCTTGTTCGCGGTGAGCCCGCGCACGGCGAAGCGCAGGATTTCGAGCAGGTTCACGAGACCGCCCCCACCGCGCGGGTCACTTCGTCGGACACGATGCGGCCGTCGTCGACGCGGACGACGCGGTGCGCGTGCTCGGCGACCTCGTCCTCGTGCGTGATGACGACGATGGTGCGGCCGAGCCGGTTGAGCCGGTCGAACACGCCGAGGACGTCCTCGGTGCTGCGCCGGTCGAGGTTGCCGGTCGGCTCGTCGGCCAGCAGCATCGCCGGCCCGGTGACCAGCGCCCGCGCCACGGCGACGCGCTGGATCTGCCCGCCGGAGAAGCTCGCTGGGCAGGTGCTTGGCCCGGTCGGACAGGCCGACCATCTCGAGCGCGGCGAGGGCGCGCCGACGGCGTTCCGCGCGCCGGAGTCCACTGTAGACTAACGGGAGTTCCACATTGGACAGCGCGGACGTCCGGCGCACGAGGTTGAACGACTGGAAGACGAACCCGATCTTCCGGTTGCGCAGCAACGCCAGTTGCCGTTCGTTGAGCTTGCCGACGCCGAAGCCGTCCAGGAGGTACTGGCCGGACGTCGGGACGTCGAGGCAGCCGAGCATGTTCAGCAGCGTCGACTTGCCCGAACCCGAGGCGCCCATGATGGCGACGTACTCGCCGGGCCACACCGTGAGGTCGACGCCGCGCAGCGCGTGCACCGCCGTTTCGCCCTCGCCGTAGGTCTTGCGCAGTCCGGAGACCGCGATCACCGGGTTCACCCGCGCCCGCCGAAACCGCCGCCGGCGCCGGTACCGCGCTGGCCGCCGCCGGGGAAGCCGCCGGTGCCGCCGCCCGGGAACCCGCCGGTCCCGGTGCCGGTGCGGCCGGTGCCCGTGCCGCTGGTCGCGGCCGTCGCGGTGAGCACGACGTTCTCGCCCTCGGTGAGCCCGGAGGTGATCTGCACGGTCGACTCGTCGCGCAGGCCGACCTGCACCTGGCGGGTGACGTTCTGGCCGTTCTCCTGCACGGTGACGACGTTGGTGCTGCCGACGGTCTGCACGGCCGCGGCGGGCACGCTCAACGCGTTTTCGGCCGTGGCGACGGTGATCACGACGCTCGCCGATTGGCCGGGCCGCAGCCCGTCCGGCGGGTCGGCCAGGGCCAGCTGGGCGCCGTAGGAGACGACGCTGCCGCTGGTCGTCGGGGTCAGGTTGACGCTGGAGACGGTGGCCTGGATCGGCTTGTCCGGCAGCGCGTTGAGCGTGACGGTGGCCTTCTGGCCCGCCTTGACCTTGCTGACGTCGATCTCGGCGACGGAGGTGTCGACCACCAGGCCGGTCAGGTTCGTGATGGTGATGAAGCCGCTGCTGGAGCTGCTGCTGCTCGACGCGGCGGCGCTGCTCGACGAGCCCTGCCCCTGGCCTCCGCTGCCGCTGCTGGACTGGGAGCCGCTGCCGCTGCTCGCCGAGCCGCTGGAGGACTGCTGGCCGACGCTGCCGTTGATCGCGGTGACGGTGCCCGCGCCGGGCGCGTAGAGCGTCGTGTTGTCGAGGGCTTGCTGCGCGGTCTGGACGTCCAGCTCGGCCTGGTCGAGCTTCGCCTGCGCCGATGTGACGCTGTTCGCGGCGGAGCTGTTCTGCCCGGTGGCCGGAGCATCCTCGGCGTCTTCGGCGGTGTCGAGGTTGTCCTGCGCCACCGCGAGGTTCGCCTTCGCGACCTGAAGCTGCTTCGCCGCCTGGGTGCTGTCGATGGTGGCGAGCTTCTGCCCGGCGCTGACCACGTCACCGACCTTGACGTCGATCGAGGTGACCTTGCCGGCCGTCGCGAAGTTCGCCGCGCCGGTGTAGCTGCTGGCGAGGGTCCCGGCCGCGGAGATGGTCTCGGTGACCGTCGCGCGCCGGACCGGCGTGCTGCGCGTCTGTGCCTGCGCCGTGTTCGGTTCGGGGCTGAACGCCTGGTATATCCCGAAACCCGCCCCGGCCAGCAGTACGACCAGAGCACCGTTGATCACCCATGCCTTCGCGGCACGCACGCGCGTCATGCGGCAACTTTGGTGCCGCCGCTTAGCAATTGACTGTTGGTTGGCTGTGCGCGAGCTGTGTATCAGGCTTTGGGTTCGCGGTGCCGGGCACGCACCGCGAGCGCGACCTGACGCACCGCGTCGACCAGCAGGATCGCGGCGAGCGTGCCGAGCCCGATGGCGGCGGCGAGCAGCCCACCGAAGTAGCGGTGCGACTCGAGCACGGCACCGTCATCGGTGCGGGTCACGACGGTGGCGACGGAGTTGTGCCAGCAGGCGTAGGCGCCCCACCCGGCGGCAACGGCGAGCACGACCTCCACGACGGCGACCAGCGTCCGCCACGGCTTGTGCAGCCGAGCGCGCGGGCCGGGTTCTTCCGGTGGCCAAGCTCGGCCCCGGTGGGCTGCGGAAGGTCGATCACGCGGGAGATTTTCTCATGCCGGGCCACCACGCGCCCGGACGACGTCTTGAATGACTCATTCAGGCCGTGCTGAAGGGGACGTTCATCGCATCTGATGCGCTGAAGGGCGCTTTCCTCGCATCTGACGGGAGCAAAGGACCCTTCAGCCCGCCGCCGGCCGGGCCGGGCTTGCGTTGCCGAGGAGCGTGCCGCAGCGGCGTCTTGAATGACTCATTCAGGTCTTCGGAGGTCCTGAATGACTCATTCACGACCTTCGCGCGAGTCGGGAGCCGGAGTCTCGTCCGCCGGGCCGCCGGTCACCCGGACGAGCCGGTCGAGCGCGTCACGCAGGGCCTCGACGTCCTTCGCCCACGCCAGCACCACCGTGCCGTCGGCGAGCTTCACCGGCAGGGAGTCGTACTTGCGCGGCACCGACCACCCGCCGCCCAGCACGCGCGCGCCCACCGGCGCACCGACGTCCGTCACCGACGACACCTGCGCGGCCGGGACCTTCTCCCGCCCCTGCCGCAGCTCCGCCGTCGTGACCTCCAGCGAGAGGAACCGCCGCCGCGCGTACACCCACGGCACCGTGATCAGGCACAGCCCGAACCCGACCGCCAGCCAGCCCACCACGTGCACCGGACCGCCCGTCGCGAGCTCCGCCAGCGCGCCGAGCAGCGCGAACACCGGGCCCCACACGACGGCGCCCCAGCTCACGCCCGACTCGGCGTAGAGCCGTTCGCTCACGGCTTGCGGCCGGCCTTCGGGAAGTAACCCGCCACCGACGGCAGGTACAGCAGCACCAGCGCGATGACGAACAGCAGCACCGCGACCAGCGTCAGGTAGTTGATGATCGGCGCGATCACGAAGATCAGCAGCAGCATCACGATCGGCAGGACCGTGAGCACCGTCCGGGCCGAGCGGGTGCCTTCGCGGGCCTTGTACGCGAACAGCAGGAACAACAGCACGAAGATGACCGAGCCGAACAGCATGTACCAGAGCCGCGACGTGACGCCGTCCGCGATGATCTGCGGCGTGTACTTCGGGTCGGTCGTCTGCTTGACGATCTGGTCGATGATCGCCGACTTGCTGGTCAGCAGCTGGACGTAGCCGAGGATCAGCACGACTCCGCCCGCCACCCACAGCCAGAACGACACGGCCACCGGACGCGGCGGCGTCACCTTCGGCGCCTGCTCGCCCGGCAGCACCGGGTCCGGTGCCCCGCCGCGCTTGCGTCGCTCGTCGTCGGTCAGGCGCTCTTTGTCGTCCACGCGAGGACTCTAGTACGTCAGTCCAGCCAGGCGGCGGCTTCGGCGGCCCAGTAGGTGAGGATCAGGTCGGCGCCCGCGCGGCGGATCGACGTCAGCACCTCGAGGACGGTCCGCTCGCGGTCCAGCCAGCCGTTCGCCGCGGCGGCTTCGACCATCGCGTACTCGCCCGAGATGTTGTACGCCGCCACCGGCACCGGCGAGATGTCCGCCGCCGCCTTGATGACGTCCAAATAGGACAGCGCGGGCTTGACCATGATCATGTCCGCGCCCTCGGCGAGGTCCAGCTCGATCTCGCGCAGCGCCTCACGCGCGTTGCCGGTGTCCTGCTGGTAGGTCTTGCGGTCGCCCTTCAGCTGCGAGTCGACGGCCTCGCGGAAGGGGCCGTAGAACGCGCTGGCGTACTTCGCCGAGTACGCGAGGATCGCCTTGTCGCGGTGCCCGGCCTCGTCGAGCGCGCGCCGGATGACGCCGACCTGGCCGTCCATCATCCCGGACGGCCCGAGCACGTGCGCCCCGGCTTCGGCCTGCGCGACCGCCATCTCGGCGTAGATGCGCAGGGTGGCGTCGTTGTCGACCGCGCCGTCGGCGTCGAGGACGCCGCAGTGGCCGTGGTCGGTGAACTCGTCGAGGCAGGTGTCGGCCATCAGCACGGTCGCGTCGCCGAGCTCGTGGCGGAGGTCGCGCAGGGCGACGTTGAGGATGCCGTGCTCGTCGACCGCGCCGGAGCCCTCGGCGTCCCGGGTCTTCGGGATGCCGAACAGCATGAGCCCGCCGACACCGGCGTTGACCGCGTCGACGGCGGCCTTCCGCAGCGTGTCCCGGGTGTGCTGCACGACGCCCGGCATGCTCGAGATCGGCCGCGGCGCGTCGAGGCCTTCGCCGACGAACATCGGGAGGATCAGCTGGCGTGGCCGCAGCGTCGTCTCACCCACCAGCCTGCGCATGGCCGGGGTGGTGCGGAGCCTGCGGGGACGATGCTCGGGGAACACCCTTACCAAGTTACTCCCGCCCTGATCGCCGGGGTTCCGCAAGGGTGCTTGACGCGGGGTCCGCGCGGACGATTCGGTACGGGGGTGACCGAGTACGTCGAACGCCTGCCCGCACCGCGGCTGGCGCCCTTCGTGCGGACGGTCTGGCTCCAGCGCACCGGTGACGAGCCGTACGTCCAGCGGCACCTGCCGACCGGCGGCGTCGAGCTGCACTTCCCGCTCGGCGGCCGCCCCCGGTTGCTGGGCCCGCTGACGTCGGCCCGGCTCGAGGTCATCCCGGCTCGCACGACCCTCGTCGGCGTCCGGTTCCACCCGGGGGCCGCGCCCCCGCTGCCGGTGCCCCTCGACGAGCTGGTCGACCAGCACGTCGACCTCGGGGACGACCACCTGGCCCACGCGATGGCCGAGGCCCCGGAGCGCGCCCTCGAGGTTCTCCAGGCCCGGCTGCGGGTGACGGCGGTGGATCCGCTGGTGGCCGAAGCAGTGCGGCTGCTGATGCCGTGGCGGCCGGTCGACATCGACACCGTCGCCGGCCACCTCGCGCTCTCCCCCAGCCAGCTGCGCCGCCGTTGCCTGCGCGCGGTGGGCGTCGCGCCGAAGGTCCTCCAGCGGACGCTGCGGTTCCAGGGGTTCCTCGCGCTGGCCCAGGCGGGCGCCGGGAGCGCGGCCGGGCTCGCCGCCGACGCCGGGTACGCCGACCAGGCCCACCTCGGCCGGGAGTGCCTCCGGCTGACCGGGTTGACCCCGCGGGAGCTGCTCGGCGGCAGCGTCGAGGAGTGCGCGTGCGGCCACGACCACTCGGCGTCCTACCTGCCGTTCCTGCGCGATTCGTTCAAGAACCCCCGGTTCGGGGTGCCTAGCCTGGCGCGATGATCCTCGTCACCGGCGGGCTCGGCATGATCGGCGCCCACACCGCCCGCGCCCTGCTCGATCTTGGCCACGACGTCGTCGTCACCGCCCACCGGCGGGTCGAGGTCCCGTCGTTCCTCGAGGGGCGGGTCACGGTCGAACAGCTCGACGTCACCGACCGCGACGCGTTCCTGGCGCTCGGCGCGCGTCACGAAATCAGCGACATCGTCCACCTCGCGGGCAGCATCCCGGGCGAGGACCCGGTCGAGTTCTTCCGCACGGACACCGCGGGGTTGCTCAACGCCCTCGACGCGGCCCGCGCCTGGGGTGTCCGGCGGTTCGCCGTCGCGAGCAGTCTGGGTGTGTACATCGGCCGTCCCGAGGTTCCGTGGACCGAAGACCTCGCGCTGCCGACGGCGTCTCTGCCGCACCTGATCATCGCGTACAAGAAGGCGGTCGAGCCGCTGACG
The DNA here is from genome assembly GCF_030264295.1 of Amycolatopsis nalaikhensis. Classification (GTDB taxonomy): domain Bacteria; phylum Actinomycetota; class Actinomycetes; order Mycobacteriales; family Pseudonocardiaceae; genus Amycolatopsis; species Amycolatopsis nalaikhensis. The sequence goes on from NZ_CP127173.1 coordinate 2,071,402, forward strand.
ACGCACGGCCTGGCGGGCAGCGGCGTTCAGCCGGTGGTGCTGCGGATCGGCACGATCTGGGGCCCGCTGGTGGATCCGCGGTCGCCGTTCTGCCCGATCCCCTCGCTGGTCAACACGGGAACCTCGCCCATGCACGCCGATGACGGCGGCGACGTCTGCTACGCCCCGGACGCGGGCCGCGCGATCGCCCTGCTGACCACGGTCCCGACGCTGAACCACGAGGTCTACAACGTGTCGAGCGGCCGCCCGTTCACGTACGGCGAGTTCGCTTCGGCGCTGGGTGTGACCCTCCAGCCGGGCGGCGCGAACGGCCCGTACCTGGACATCTCGCGGCTCACGGAGGACACGGGCTTCAAGCCCGAGTTCGACGTCCCGGCCTCGGTGGCCGACTACCTGAAGTGGCGCAAGGACAACCCCCGCTGAAACGAGCGAAGGCCGCCCCGGCGAACCGGGGCGGCCTTCGTCACGCAGTACTTCAGGAGCGGCGAGCCCGCTTCGCCTTGCGCGGCGGCGGCAGCGCGCCCTCAGCACGAAGCCGGGCGGCGTGCTCGGCCAGCGCGTCCACCAGGTGCGGCACGTCCGCCTTCTCCGGCTGGACGTCCACCCGCAGCCCGAACTCGACCGCGGTCTCGGCCGTCTTCGGGCCGATGCACGCCACCAGCGTGCGGGTGTGCGGCTTGCCCGCGATGCCGACCAGGTTCCGCACGGTCGAGGACGAGGTGAAGCAGACCGCGTCGAAGCCGCCGGTCTTGATCATCTCGCGGGTCTCGGCGGGCGGCGGGGCGGCCCGGACGGTCCGGTACGCCGTCACGTCGTCGATCTCCCAGCCGCGCTCGCGCAGGCCCGCCGACAGGGTCTCGGTGGCGATGTCCGCCCGCGGCAGCAGCACGCGGTCGACCGGGTCGAGCACGTCGTCGTACGGCGGGAACTCGGCCAGCAGGCCTTCCGAAGACTGCTCACCGGAGGGGACCAGCTCCGGGATGATGCCGAACGAACGCACCTTCGCCGCGGTCGACTCGCCGACGCAGGCGATCTTCACGCCGGAGAACGCGCGGGCGTCCAGGCCGAACTCCTCGAACTTCTCCCACACCGCGCGGACCGCGTTGGTGGAGGTGAAGACGATCCACTGGTAGCGGCCGTCGACCAGGCCCTTGACCGAACGCTCCATCTGCGCCGGGCTGCGGGGCGGCTCGACCGAGATCGTCGGCACCTCGTGCGACGTCGCGCCGTGGCCACGCAGGCGCTCGGCCATCTCGCCCGCCTGCTCCTTGGTGCGCGGCACCAGGACCTTCCAGCCGTACAGCGCGCGCGACTCCCACCACGACAGCTTCGAGCGGTGCCCGGCGGCCTGGCCGATCGTGACGATCAGCGGCCCGACGAGCTCGCCCGCGTCGTTGGCGACCTTCTCGAGGGTGGTGTCCAGCGTGCGCTGGGTGTTGATCGTGCCGTTCGCGGTCACCGCGACCGGGGTCGACGCCGGGACGCCGTTGCTGGTCAGCGCGCCCGCCGCCTCGGCGAGGTGCGCCGACGTCGCGTGCAGCACCAGCGGGCCGGGCGCGGCGGCCAGCGCCGCCCAGTCGACCTCGCCGCGGACGTCGACCTCGGTGTGCGTGCCGCCCAGGGCGACCCCCGCGTACGCCGGGACGGCCGCGCCCGGGGACACGCCCGGGATGACGTCGAACACGGCGCTCGTGCGCGCGACCGCCTGGACCTCGGCCACCACGGCCGGGGTGGTCAGCGGGTCGCCCGCGACCAGGCGCAGCACGAGCCGGCCGGCCTTGGCCTCGGCGGTGAGGTCCTTGGCGACCTCGGCGGCCTCGCCGACGGCGGGCCGGACCTCGGCGCCTTCGGCGGCCATGGCCAGCACCGCCTGCGGGACGTCGGGGTCGGTCACCACGACCTCGGCCTTGGTCAGCAGCTCCTGGGCACGGACCGTGAGCAGGCCGGCGTCGCCGGGGCCGGAGCCCACGAACGCTACGCGCCCGGTGGTCTTTCGCGCGGGGGTCATCTGTGCGTTTCTCCTCTTGCGGCGGCCGTGCGGGATCGCACAGCCGCAGGGTCTCCTACGTCTTGAGAAGCGCTCGCGAGAGCGCTACTGCGCGGGTCCGGAGAGGGCTCCGGCTCCGAGGTCCAGCAGCTCGGCGGCCAGGTCCTTGCCCAGCTGGGCGGCCTGGTCCTTGTCGGCCAGCGCGGAGGCCCGGACCATGTCCACCGCGCCGTTCTCGCCTTCGGCCGCGGCGGTGCCGCGCAGCGAGATCCGTTCGACGACCTTGCCGTCGGCGTCGAGATCTTCGACGATCTCGGCGAGCGCGCCCACCGGCGCGCTGCACCCCGCCTCGAGCGCGGCCAGCAGGGCTCGCTCGGCCGTCACCGCGGCCCGCGTGCCCTCGTCGTCCAAAGTGGATGCGAGCAGCTGCTCGAGGTCCACGTCGGCGGACCGGCACTCCACCGCCAGCGCGCCCTGGGCGGGCGCGGGCAGCAGCTGGATCGGGTCGAGGGTCTCGGTGATCGCCTCGACCAGGCCGACCCTGGCCAGTCCGGCACGCGCCAGGACCACGGCATCGAGCTCGCCGTCGGTCACCTTGCGCATGCGGGTGTCGATATTGCCGCGAATCGGCACGATTTCCAAACCGAGACCCAGCGCGCGCAGCTGCGCGGTGCGCCGGGCCGAGCCGGTGCCCACCGTCGAGCCCGGCGGCAGCTCGCCCAGCGTGAGCCCGTCGCGCGCGATCAGCGCGTCACGCGGGTCCTCGCGCGGGGGCACGGCGGCGAGCGTGATGCCCGGCTCCGGCGCCGTCGGCAGGTCCTTGTAGGAGTGGACGATGACGTCGACCTCGTTGCGCAGCAAGGCTTCCCGCAGCGCGGAGGTGAACACGCCGACACCGATCGTCGCGATCGGGGCCAGCGACTTGTCGCCGGGCGTGGTCACCTTGACGATCTCGACCTCGACGCCGGTGGCGCGCAGGGCGTCGGCCACGGTCCCGGTCTGGGTCAGCGCGAGCTTCGAACCGCGCGTACCCATGCGAATGACTCTGGTCACTGCTACTTCTTCTCTGGTGGGGGCTTCGGGCTCGCCACCGCGGCGGGTGCCTGCGGGTCGAGGCAGAACAGTTCTCGCAACGCGTTCGCGTAGTCGGTGTCGGCCGTCTCGGCGGCCAGCTGCTTGACCCGCACCGTCGGCGCGTGCAGCAGCTTGTCGACCACCCGGCGGACCGTGCGGCCGACCTCTTCGCGGACCGCGCCGTCCAGCTCGGGCAGGCGGTTGTCCAGCCGCAGCAGCTCGGCGTCGACGACCTCGGCCGCGCGGCGGCGCAGCGCGGTCACGGTCGGCGTCACCTCGGCGCTGCGCTGCCCGGCGAGGTAGTCGCGGACCTCGTCGAGGACGATCCCGGTCGCCTTGGCCGTCTGGCGCTCGGTGGTCGGGGTCCCTGCCTCGCGCATGCGGCGCTGGATGGTGGCCAGGTCGACGACGCGGACGTCGGCCAGCTCGCCGACCGCCGGGTCGACGTCGCGGGGCAGGCCGAGGTCGCAGACGACCAGGGCACGTCCGCCGCGCGGCAGCACGTGGGCCGGGCCGAAGACGGCGTCCTGCGCGCCGGTGCAGCAGATCACGATGTCGGCGTCGCGCACCGCTTCGGCGACCCCGGACAGCGGGATCGCGCGGGCGGGCACGCCCTGCTCGGTGACGTTCGCGGCGAGGCGGCGGGCGCGGGCGTCGGTGCGGTTGGCGACGGTGATCTCGCCGATCCCGGCCTTGCGCAGCTGCGACGCGCTCAGCGCGCCCATCGAACCGGCACCGACGATGACGGCGTGCTTGCCGGCGACGTCCCCGGCCGCGGCGAGCGCCTCGGAGACGACCGACGCGCCGAGCTGGTCGAGGCCCGTCTCGCTGTGCACGCGCTTGCCGACGCGCAGCGTGGTCTGGATCAGCTCGTGCAGCGTGCGGCCGACGGTGCCCACCTCGCGCGCGGTGGCGTAGGCGGACCGGACCTGGCCGAGGATCTGCGTCTCGCCGACGACCATCGAGTCCAGGCCCGAGGTGACCGAGAACAGGTGCTCGACGGCCGCCCCGGCGTAGTGCACGTACAGGCTGTCGTAGAGCTCGGCGGGTTCCATCCCGGCCTGGCGGGACAGGACGTCGGTGACGTCGTTGAGGCCGCCGTGGAAGGTCTCGACGACCGCGTAGACCTCGATGCGGTTGCACGTCGAGACGAGCATGACCTCATTGACGTGCTCGGCCTGCTGCAGCTCGTGCAGCAGCTTGCCGACCTCGGGCGCGGGGACCGCGACGCGCTCCAGCGTGCTCAGCTCCGCACTCCGGTGCGAAAGACCGACCGCCAACACGCTCATGAGCGCACCACCATTTCCCGTCCGCCGTCCGGACCCGACCCGTTCCGCCCGCCGTGGCCATTCTCGGACGGCAGGCCCGTGCCGGGTAATCCGGAATTGCCCTGATTGCCGGCGTCGTCCGCGCGGCGGGCCACATGGAACGAGAGTATCTGCAGCTCCACGGCCAAATCCACTTTGCGGACCTCGATGTGAGCAGGAACCTGCAACACGACCGGGGCGAAGTTGAGGATGCACTGGACACCGCCCGCGACCAGGCGGTCACACACCGATTGCGCGGCGGTGGGCGGGGTGGCGATGACGCCGATGGAGATGCCGCGCTCGGCGCACACCCGGGGGATGTCGTCCATGTGCGACACCGGGAGCCCGCCGACCGGCACCCCGATCAGGTCGGGGTCCAGGTCGAACAGGGCTTCGACCGGGAACCCGCGGCCCGGGAAGCCGCCGTAGTTGGCCAGCGCGTGGCCGAGGTTGCCGATGCCGACCACGGCCACTTTGTGCTGCCGGGTGAGGCCGAGGATGCGCTCGATCTGGCTGACCAGGACGCCGACTTCGTAGCCGACCCCACGCGTGCCGTACGAGCCGAGGTAAGAGAGGTCTTTGCGCAATTTCGCGGAATTGACGCCCGCGGCTTGCGAGAGTTCTTCGCTCGAAACGGTCGTCGCGCCCTGTTCGGACATTCCGGACAGCACGCGGAGGTAGACGGCGAGCCGCGCGACGGCGGCTTCGGGGATCTGCTTCGCCCGGACGGCCTCGGGGGCATCCCCGGTGCGCTCGGCCGGGACTGCCGGCATCTCGGCGGTGGGCGCGTTGTCGGCGTCCGGGGCGGCTTGACGGCGGGGCCGTCGTGGCACCCGGCCCGGGGAGTCCGCTCCGTCGCGCCTCCCCCGCTGTGTCACCACGCCCGTCGTCTCCTGCCCGCTGTGCACCCGGCGGCCATCGCCACGGCCGGTCCGAACTGTGTCTTGACCCAGGGCCCGAGGTCCGGTTCGATGGCGGACCGCCCGGGGGCGATGGCCCTACGGTAGACCACTTGTGAACGCGCGCACAAAGTCACTGGTCGGAGGCGGTTCCAGGCCGCGCACGATCATGACGCGGTGTCAGAATCCTTGCCCGCCAGGCACTTCCGCGTTAACTCGCCCCAAGCGCCCCAATGTGGCCTTCGGTGCGTCAGACGCAACCAAGGCGGCCTTCGGTGCGTCAGACGCAACCAAGGCCGCCTTGGGGCGCTTGGGGCCGAGCGGGTCAGCTCGCGTCGAGGGTCACCGAGTGCCAGCCGGTCGCGCCGTCCGGGACCGGGTCGGCGCGGTTCTCCGTCTGCGTGTAGCCGTCCTGGTCGGTCGCCCGGACGGACGCCTGGTGCGTCCCCTTCGGCACGTCCAGCTCGATCCACCACATCCGCCAGGTGTCCTTGCTCACCTCGGCCGAGAGCGTCGCCGGTTGCCACGCGCCCTGGTCCAGCCGGACCTCGACCTTCGCGATGCCGGTGTGCTGCGCCCACGCCGTCCCGGCCAGCCGGACCTTGCCCGCGCTCACGCGCGCGAAGCCGCTCGGCGTGTCGATCCGGGACTCGGTCTTGATCGGCGCCTGCTCGGCCCAGCCGCGGCTGAGCCAGTACGCCTGCCGCGCGTCCCACTTGGTGAACTCCAGCGACTCGACCCACTTCGTCGCCGACACATAGCCGTACAGGCCGGGGATGACGATCCGCGCCGGGAAGCCGTGCTCGACCGGCAGCGGCTCGCCGTTCATGCCGATCGCCAGCATCGCGCCGCGCTGGGGGTCGAGCGCGACGTTCGCCGGGGTGCCGCACGTCCAGCCGTCGACGCTGGTGGCGAACATCTGCTCGGCGCCCGCCTGCACCCCGGCTTCGTCGAGCAGGTCGACGAGGTCGACGCCGAGCCAGGTCGCGTTCGAAATCAGCGGCCCGCCGACCTCGTTGGACACGCACGTGAGCGTCACCCGCCGCTCGACCAGCGGCCGGTCGCGGATGTCGGCGTAGGAGAAGCTCACCTCGCGGTCGACCATCCCGTGCACGCGGAGGCTCCAGTCCTCGGTGCGGATCTGCGGCACGACCAGCGCGGTGTCGATGCGGTAGAAGTCCGGGTTCGGCGTGATGAACGGCGGCGAGCCGAGCTTCGCGAAGTCGGCGTCCGCGGGCAGCGGCGGCGCGGTCCGCGCCGGGACGAGCGCCCCGACGGCGGCCCGCGAGTCCTCGGCGTTCGTGCTGGTCCCGGCGAACTGCCCGACGACGGCGGCGACCCCCGACCCCGCGGCCACCCCCACCGAAGCCTGCAGGAACTTCCGCCGGTCGAAGCCGCGGTCGTGCACCTCCTCCGGCGGCAGCGCCATCCGGTGCAGGAGCGTGAACACCGTGAGCCCCGCGACCAGGGCCGCGACCGGCGCCAGCAGGGAGACCTGGCCGAGGTCGCTGCGTGCGTAGACCGCGGCCACCCCGGCCGCGCCGAGCACGAACACGAGGATCTGCCCGGCCCGCGGCGTCCGGCGCGAGAGCTGCCCGGCCAGCAGGGCGAGCAGCACCAGCACGACGGCCAGCCCGATCTTGAGCACCGGCTTGTCCCAGGTGCCCAGCGTCCGCTCGGCCCACTTCACGATGCCGGTCGGGCTGTGGTCGATGACGTAGTTGGCCACCGCGATGAACGGCGAGGCCGTGTACCCGACGAACCCCGCGACGAGGTGCCCGACGCCCAGCGCCGCGGCGAGCGCGAGGAGCCCGATCAGCGTCGCTACCGGCAGCGAAAGGCGGCGCGGTGGCGCGTCCTGCAACGTGGTGGTCACGTCTCCATCTTCGGAGCGCGAACGCGAAGCGGCTGCCGGATCGGGCTTACGGACGTGTTACGGCTCAGGCCAGCGCCCGCCGCAGCCGGTCCTCCTCCACCCGCCAGTACCCGTGCTCGGCGCCGTCGACCAGGATCACCGGCACGCGGTCGCCGTACTCGGCGCGCCACTCCGGGTCCGTGTCGACGTCCTCGGTCTTCCACGCGACGCCGAGTTCGCCGCAGATCCGGGCGACGTCGGCCTCCGCGACCTCGCAGAGGTGGCAGCCCTCGCGGCCCATGACCGTCACTTCGTGCGCCATGACGTCCTTCATATCTCAGCCTTCCTACCGCAGCCGCAGGCGGCGCAGCTTCCCGGTGGCCGAGTGCGGCAGCGACTCGGCGAACTCGACCAGGTGCGGCACCTTGTACCCGGCCAGGTGGGCCGCGCAGTGGTCGACGACCTGCTGTTCGGACAGCGCCGCCCCGGCCGCGGGCACGACGAACGCCTTCACCGCTTCGCCGCTGCGCTCGTCGACCACGCCGACGACGGCGGCCTCGGCCACCTCCGGCAGCTGCCCGATGACCTCCTCCACCTCGTGCGGGAAGACGTTGAAGCCGTTGACGATGATCAGGTCGTTGGCCCGGTCGACCAGGTGCAGGTCGCCGTCGGTGTCGAGGTAGCCGACGTCGCCGGTGCGGAACCAGCCCTCGTCGTCGGGACCGTGGGCACCGTCGGGCCAGTAGCCGGAGAAGAGGTTGGCGCCGCGGATCGACACGAGCCCGGTCTCGCCTTCGGCCTCGAAGACGTCGTCGACGTCGTCCGGGTCGAGCGGGACGGCCTGGTCGGTGCCGTCGCTGTCGACCAGCCGCAGCTCGATCCCGGGCAGCGGCCGCCCGACCGAGCCCGGCTTCGGGTAGCCGGTGACCAGCGTCGACGTCACCACCGGGGCGCATTCGGTGAGGCCGTAGCCCTCGTAGACGTCCAGGCCGGAGGCCTCGCGGATGGCGGTCAGCACCTTCGGGTGCAGCGGCGCGGCCCCGGACGTCATCTTCCGGACGGTGGCCAGCCCCTGCCGCAGCTCCTCGGCGCCGAGCGCGGCGAACTCGGCGTACATCGTCGGGACGCCGGTGATCGAGGTGACGCCGTGTTCGGCGCATTCGTCGAGCGTGCGCTGCGCCTCGAAGCGCTCGGACAGGATCGCGGTCGCGCCGACGGCGATGGCCTGCAGCAGGCCGGGCCCGAGGCCGTAGACGTGGAAGAGCGGGATGGTGATGAGCACGCGGTCGTCGTGCTCGAGCACGCCCTCGACGCCGCTGAGCTGCTCCAGGTTCGCCAGCAGCGCGCGGTGCGACAGCATCACGCCGCGCGGCGGGCCGGTGGTGCCCGAGGTGTAGGAGACGACGGCGATGTCCTCGCCCGCGCGGCCCGCGTCGACGAATTCGACTACTCCATCCGGGTCGGGTTCCGGCGTGAGGCCGCTCACGCCGTCCGGCAGCTCGGTGTCGGCGACGCGTTCGATGACAACCTTGGCACCGCTGTGCGCGAGGAGCTTCTCCAGCTCGGGTCCGGGCGCCTGCGGCGACATCGGCACGACGATCGCGCCGGCCTTCAGCGCGCCGAAGAAGGCGACCACGAAGTCCACCGACGTCGGCAGCCGCAGCGCGACCCGGTCGCCGGGTTCGACACCGGCGTCCGCGAGGCGCCTGGCCTGGGCCTGGGCGGCGGCGTCGAGCCGGGCGAAGGTGAGGCCGCGCCCGCTCCCGGTCTCGCGCACGGCGGGGTGGTCCGGCCACGTCGCCGCGGCCCGTGTGAGCAGCCCGCCGACCCCCGACTGCGTCCCGTCTCCGGCACTCACCCGCGACCCACCTCTCCTCGCCCGGCCAAAACCGTTGCAAGTCTGTCATTCGGAGCGACGTCATGGGTGCTGACCGCGAGCGTCGCTCCTTCGCAACCCCGGAGCCACTACCTACTTCGCGGTAACTACACGTATGCTGCACTGCGTCGCGGGGTGGTGTTGATCACCACCGCGGCCGGAGAGAGGGAGTCGCCGTGACGAACTTGCCTGCCCACGGGGTCGTGGGGCACGCGAGCCGGCAGGCCCCTGCTCGTCCGGGTTCCGGGGGTACCGTGGCCCACTGGGTCAGAGCCGCCGCCGGAGGTGCCGCCCGATGACCGTGCCGACCACCGTGAGCCGCGGGCCCGTCTTCATGTTCGCCGAGCGCGTCTTCGGCCGGTCGTCCGCCGTGCCGCTGAGCAGGCAGTCCGCCGACGAGGAACGGGCCGAGGCGGCCAAGGCCGAGGCCTGGGACCTGGTGCGCGCCGCCCAGGACGGCGACTCGTCCGCGTTCGGCCGGCTCTACGACCGCTACGTCGACGTCGTCTACCGGTACGTGCTCTTCCGCCTCGGCGACCGCGACCTCGCCGAGGACGTCACCAGCGAGACGTTCCTGCGCGCGCTGCGCCGGATCACGTCGGTGAGCTACCAGGGGCGTGACGTCGGCGCCTGGTTCGTCACCATCGCCCGCAACCTGGTGCTCGACCACGTGAAGTCGAGCCGGTTCCGCCTCGAGGTCGTGACCGACGAGGTGACCGAGCCGGGTTCGGCGCCGTTCAGCGTCGGCGCGGCCGTGCAGGCCGGTCCCGAGCAGGAGGCGATCAGCCGCGCGACCCGCACCGAGCTGCTGCGGTGCGTCGCCGAGCTGGGCGACGACCAGCGGGAGTGCATCGTCCTGCGGTTCCTGCAGGGCCTGTCGGTGGCGGAGACGGCCGAGATCATGAACCGCAACGAAGGCGCGATCAAGGCGTTGCAGCACCGCGCGGTACGCCGTTTGGCACAACTTCTGCCGACCGGATTGCGCTGATCCCGCGAACTTTTCTGCCCGTCGACCGAAACCGGTAACCCTGACGGCTTCTGGATCGTTACTCCTGCCAGACCGGTGTCAGGACCGGCCTGGGCCCTGGATGGAGCAGCGCAGTGAGGTTTGCGCGTGAGCGAGCCGAGATCGAGCGGTTCGCGCGTGCCCTGGAGCCGTCCCCCACGCGGCGGGACGGCGAGTTCGCCGACGAGCTGGCTCTCGTCGGCGCCCTGCGCGAGCTCGGCGCGGCCGGGGCCCCGGACCTGGAGACGCGGCAGCGGATCCGCGCGGAGATCGCGGGCCGCCTGGAGACGGCGGCGGCCACCACCCCGCGTCGGAGGTGGCGGCCGCGGACCGCCGACCTGGTGGCCGCCGCGTTGTTCCTCGTCCTCATGCTGTCCGGGCTGACGCTCGTGCTGTCCCGGAACGCGTTGCCCGGTGACGCGCTGTACGGCGTGAAGCGTGCCGGGGAGTCCACGGCGCTTGGCCTGACCTTCGGCGACGAGGCGAAGGCGCGCAAGCACCTCGAGTTCGCCACGAACCGGATCACCGAGCTCGGCGAGCTGGCCGCCCAAGGCGCGAGCGAGGCCGACTACCGCACCGCCTACGACGACTTCGCCGCCGACCTGCGGGCCGGCGTCGCCCAGCTGGCGGCCGTGGCGACCAGCGACGGCGGCGGCGCGCAGGAGCTCTCGGACGTCCGCCTGTGGGCGCGGAACCAGGCGGCGCGGCTGGCTTCGCAGCCCCTCCCGGCCGACGCGTCGACCGTGTTCGGCCACGTGCGCGAGCTGCTCGGCAAGGTGCAGGATCGCGCGGATGGGCTGGCCGCGCGGATGAGCTGCTACGAGATCACCACCGGCGCGTTCGACGATCTGGGCCCGCTGCCCGCGACCGGTGCGTGCACGCAGCGGCCGACGCCGTCCGCCGGCAGCGTCCCGACGTCGGAGCCGACGGCGCCGTCTTCGGCCGAGAGCACCGCGCCGACGCCGACGGGGACGCAGCTGCCGCCGTCGGACGCGGCGGCGACCCCGGGCATCCCGGCGCCGACGGGCGGCGTCACGCCACCGCCGGTGTTCGGCGGGGCGACGACGACGCCGCGACCGCCGGTGACGACGACCACATCCCCGCCGCCGCCACTGGTTTCCCTGCCGCCGCTGCTGCCGGGCCTGCCCCCGATCGTGATCGGCTGAGGTCCGGGCCACACCTGCGACGGCGCGGTGGGCGGCTCGCTACCCTGTGCGAAGGACCGGGACATGGGCAGACCTGGAGGCGGTGTGCGTGTCAGCTTGGCGTGGCAGGGATAAGAGTCAGGAGCTGGAACGGCTCGCCACGCTCGCGGGCGAGGCGTCGGCCGAGGCCGCCCACGCCCTCTCCGAACCCCCCGCGCCGCCGGCCCCGCCGGACCTGACGGCGGCCGCGTTCTTCGACGTCGACAACACGATGATGATGGGCGCGTCGATCTTCTACTTCGCCCGCGGACTCGCCGCGCGGAAGTTCTTCACGTCGTCCGACCTGGCCGGGTTCGTCTGGGGCCAGATCAAGTTCCGGCTCGGCGGCCGCGAGAACAAGGAAGACATCAAGACCCACCGCGAGCGCGCACTGTCCTTTGTGGCCGGCCGCACGGTGGCGGAGCTGACGTCGATCAGCGAAGAGATCTACGACGAGCTGATGGCGGACAAGATCTGGAGCGGCACGCGCGCGCTGGCCCAGATGCACCTGGACGCCGGCCAGCGCGTCTGGCTGGTGACGGCAACCCCGATCGAGCTGGCGGCGATCATCTCGCGCCGCCTCGGCCTCACCGGAGCGCTCGGCACGGTGGCCGAGACCCGCGACGGCGTGTACACGGGCCGCCTGGTCGGCGACCTGCTGCACGGCCGCGCGAAGGCCCACGCGGTGCGTGCGCTGGCGTCGCGTGAGGGCCTGAACCTCAAGCGCTGCACGGCGTATTCGGACTCGGCCAACGACATCCCGATGCTGTCGGCGGTGGGCACGGCGGTGGCGGTGAACCCGGACGGCGGCCTGCGCGACGTCGCCCGCGCGCGCGGCTGGGAGATCCGCGACTTCCGAACGGGCCGCAAGGCGGCGAAGATCGGCGTGCCGTCGGTGCTGGGCGCCGGAGCGTTGGCAGGCGCGGTGGCGGCCGGAATGGCCTACCGCCGCCGCTGACCTGGGCGCACGTTGTCGTGAGTGTTTAGGGCGGTTAGAACCGCCCTAAACACTCACGAGCGTCAGCCGCGGAAGACGGACTTCCGCTGGGAAAGGCGCCGGTACAACGTCTGCTGGATCGACTCGCGCACCTGGTCGGTCAGCTGGAAGACGAGCATCGGGTCCTCGACGGCGTCCGGCTCGAACTCGTCCGTGCGGATCGGCTCGCCGAACTCGATGCTCCACTTCGTCGGCAGCGGGATCGCGCCCAGCAGGCCGAAGTGCGGGAAGAACGGCGTCACCGGGAAGTACGGCAGCCCGAACATCCGGGCCAGCAGCTTGATGTCGCCGAGCTTCGGGTAGATCTCCTCGGCGCCGATGACCGACACCGGGATGATCGGCACGCCCGCGCGGACCGCCGCCGACACGAAGCCGCCGCGGCCGAAGCGCTGCAGCTTGTACCGGGACGAGAACGGCTTGCCGACGCCCTTGAAGCCCTCCGGCCACACGCCGACCAGCTGGCCGTCGCGCAGCAGGCGTTCCGCGTCCGCGTTGCAGGCCAGCGTCTGCCCGGACTTGCGGGCGAACGAGCCCACCAGCGGCAGCTGGAACACCAGGTCGGCGCCGAGGCCGCGCAGGTGGCGGCCGCCGGTTTCGTCGTGCACCGCGACCGCCGTCATCAGCGAGTCCAGCGGCACCGTGCCCGAGTGGTTGGACACCAGCAGCGCGCCGCCCGACAACGGGAGGTTCTCGACGCCGAAGGTGTCCACGCGGAACCACTTCTTGTACAGCGCGCGCAGCGGCGGCAGGAACACCGCGTCGGTCAGCTCGGCGTCGAAGCCGAACTCGTCGACGGTGTAGTCGCCGGTCAGGCGGTCGCGGAGGAAGCCGAGCGCCGAGCGGGCGGCGTCGGAGAGCACTTCGGGCGCTTGCGCCACCCGGTCCGCGCCGGGGAAGGCGACGACCGGCGCGTCCTCCCGTGCCGCCGCTTCCTGCTCACGGAGGTCGCGTTCGGCCTCCAGCGCTTCCGGCTTTTCCCGGCCCGGTCCGTGCAGGGGGATGACCTGCGCCTCGGCACCGCCCACCGTTCCCGCCTCGCTTTCGAAGTCGTTCAAGTCGTGCGGTCTGCGACAACCGGAGCTCCGCTCCGAGCCGGGGGCTCCGCCACCCGGCCCCCCGAAAGATGCGGTCACCGGCTCTGTCCCGTCGCGGCCGCGACGAGAACTTTCCCGGCCAAGCCCGCCAGCTTGCCGCCGTCGAGGACCGGCCTCAAGCCGCGCCCGACGATGTAGTCGTCGAACGCCTCGCGCGTGGTCCACCGCGGGGTGTACCCGAACTCGTTCTTCAGCTTGGTGATGTCGACGACCCGGCCGAAGTTCAGCAGCCGGACCTGGTCGGCGGAGAAGTCGACCACGCGGGCCCCGCGCAGGACCTTGCCGACCGACGGCACCACGCTCCGCGGCATCGGCAGCTCGACCCGGCCCGCTCGCCGGATCGCCTGCGAGAGGGTGAGTACCCCCTCCGAACCGACGTTGAACACGCCGGGTTTGTCGTCCAGGGCCGCGCGTTCCAGCACCGCCAGCGCGTCCGACGAATGCAGCAGCTGGATGCGGGCGTCGTAGCCGAAGACCGTTGGTACGACTGGCAGCGCGAAGTAGCGCGAAAGGACGGTGTCGGTCGACGGGCCGATGATGTTGGCGAAGCGGAACAGCGTCGTGGTGATGTCGGGGCGGCGGCGCACCAGGCCGCGGACGTAGCCCTCCATCTCGACGGCGTCCTTCGCGTACCCGCTGCTCGACGTCGGGATCAGCTCGGAGTCCTCGGTGAACACCGCCTGCGAGCGGGCGCCGGCGCCGTAGACGGCCGCCGTCGACTTCACCACCAGCTTGCGGACCAGCGGCGAGCGCTGGCAGGCGGCCAGCAGCCGCATGGTGCCGATGACGTTGACTTCCTTGATCGCGGTGCGGCGGCCCGGCCCGGCCGGGTGCGCGGTGCACGACGCGTGCACCACGGTGTCCACTTTGGCCGTGCTGATCACCTTGGCGATCAACGGGTTCCGGATGTCCGCGCGCACGAACTCCGCGTGGCCCATGCGCTGCAGCACCGTCTTGTCCGGGGCGACCGTGTCGACACCGATGACCCGCTCGAAGTCGGGGTTGTTGCCCAGCCGGGCGAGGAGCTTCCCGCCCAGTTCCCCGGCGACTCCGGTGACGAGCACGATGTTCGACGGCATGCGACTCCCTGAGGCGTAGGGCGTGGTGGGGGTGGACGATCACCCGAAGTGCGCGGGCCTGCACTCGCTGGAAGCATCGCGCGGACGCCCTTGAGATGTTACCGCTCTTCAGTGGTAGCTCAGGGGTGTCTTACGTGCTATTAACCGCCATTCCCCCGGAATGCGACGAAGACCTCACTCGAACGGGGGGAACCGGTCCACCACATGGACGTGGCCCGCCCAGAGACTGGACGGGCCACGGCTACGCTCGGCTGGGCTTACTTGCCGGCCTTGCGACGCTGCACTCGCGTGCGGCGCAGCAGCTTGCGGTGCTTCTTCTTCGACATGCGCTTGCGGCGCTTCTTGATCACAGAGCCCATGGGCGCTCCTTAGGTCGTCGTCGGTCACGCTGCCCGGCGCAGCGTCCAACGGGTGGAGCGCACAGGCACGAGCGGTTTTCCAGGTTACCCGGCACCCGGTGCGGGCCGGTCGGCGGGCACGCCGTAAGGCGACGTGCCGCCGGCCGCGACGGGGTTCACCCCACGTCGTAGTAAGCGCCCTGGAGGTACTCGTGCACTGCTTTTTCCGGCACCCGGAAGGACTTCCCGACCCTGACGGCGGGCAGCTCACCCGAGTGCACGAGACGGTAGACGGTCATCTTGGAGACCCGCATCAGCGTGGCCACCTCGGCGACCGTCAGGAACTGGACCTGCCCGACTGCGGGCAGCTCCTCCTTCTTGTTCGGCGACATGTTTACCGCGTCCTTCGACACGTGTCGCGCCACGAGGCTTCCCCACCTGTGGTATCGACACGCACGTGCTCTATCGAGAGTAGCGGGACTGGTGGGACTAATGCGACGCCTGTCACCGAGATGGGCCCCTACCAGTGCTAACGCACGCGCGCCCGCGCGTGCAAGACCACCGGAATCGCCCATTACGGCGAATTCAGGCGCGCGGCGCCGGGTTCCGGCGGCAGCCGCAGCGCCCGGACGGTGAACGAGATGGCGTGGTACCAGCCGCTGACCAGCAGGACGTCGAGGGCGCCGTCCTCCCCGACGGCGGCGACGAGGTCCGCCCAGGTCGCGTCGCCGAGGTCACAGGTGGCGTGCAGCTCGTCGACGGCCGCCAGCAGGGCCCGGTCCGCCGGGTCCCAGCACGCGTCGGTGGGATTCCCACCGGCCAGCGACCGGATCTGCGCGGCGTCGAGCCCGGCTTTCTCCGCGAAGGTGGCGACGTGCACGCCCCACTCGTAGTCCGCGCCGCAGAGCGCGGTCGTCCGGTCGATGACCAGCTCACGCTGCCGGACGCTCAGCGCCGAGCGGCGCGAGAAGTAGTAGCGGCCCCAGCTCGCGACGCCGTGGGCGAGATCGGGCCGTCGCGCCCAGACGCGGAACAGCTGGATGGGCGGCCCGAGCTGGTCGAGCGCGGCGGCGGCCTCGACGTCGAACGGCGGCTCGAGCGGAGCGATGCGCGGCTGCTTCGATTTCAGAGGCATACCGGGCACGCTAACATCGGCGCTTCGGAAAGGAAAGCACGATGACCCCTCTGCCCGGCCGTCCCGTCCGCGGTTCGGCGACCGGCCGCCCGATCATGGCGCTGCTCGACCTGCTGGGCCGCCGCTGGGCGTTGCGGATCCTCTGGGAGCTGCGCGACGGCGCGAAGCCGACGTTCCGGGAGCTGCAGCAGCGCTGCGACGGCGTCTCGTCGAGCGTGCTGAGCACGCGGCTGCGCGAGCTGGGCGAGGCGGACCTGGTCGACCACACAGCGGGGTACGCCCTCACCGACCAGGGGCGTTCGTTGTTCGAGACGCTCGTGCGGCTCGACGCGTGGGCCGCGGGCTGGCGGCCCCGGGATCAGTCCTCTTCGTGAGCCTTGCCGAGCTCGACGGACCGGTCCTTCGCGGCCTCGATGGCGGCGAGCAGAGCGGCGCGGACGCCGTGCTTTTCCAGCTCGCGGATGGCGTTGATGGTGGTCCCGGCGGGCGAGGTGACGGCCTCGCGCAGCAGCACGGGGTGCTCGTCGGACTCGTTGAGCATCTTCGCCGCGCCGACGGCCGACTGGATGATCAGCTGCCCGGCGAGCGCCCGCGGCAGCCCGAGCAGGATCCCGGCGTCGATCATGGCCTCGACCAGGTAGAAGAAGTAGGCGGGCCCGGAACCGGAGAGCGCGGTGACGGCGTCCTGCTGGCCTTCGGGAACCTCGACGACCTTGCCGACGTGCGAGAGCAGGTCCCGCACGACGGCGAGGTGCTCGGCGGTGGCGTACCGGCCGGCGGAGATGGCGCTCATGGCTTCGTTGACGAGCATCGGCGTGTTCGGCATGACCCGCACGACGGGAACGCCCTCGGCGAGGCGCCGTTCGTAGAGCGAGGTGGGCAGGCCGGCGCAGAGCGAGACGACGAGCGAGGAGGGCCCGAGCAGCGGCGCGAGTTCGTCGAGAACGGGCTCGATGTCCTGCGGCTTGACGGCGACGACGAGGACGTCGGCCTGCTTGGCGGCTTCCTCGACCTCGACGCCGCGGATGCCGTAGCGCGTGGTGAGTTCTTCGACGCGCGCCGGGTACCGCTCGGTGAAGAGCAGGTCGCCCGGCTCGTGGCCGCCGTGCAGCAGCCCCGAGAGCAACGCCTCGCCGATCTTCCCCGCACCCAGCACCGCGATGACCGTCATGGCGACAAGCGTGCCAAACGCGTTTTGGCTGTGCGGGGCCGGGGCGAGGTCTTGAATGAGTCATTCAGGACCTCCCACGCCCTGAATGAGTCATTCAGGACGCCCGCCGGGCCGCCGCCCAGCCGCCCGTGCCACGCGAGCCGAGCGGCCGCCAGACACGCGCACCACCCTCAGCCCGCCGATCGCCCGCGCGCCGCTCGGCCGCCCCGCCGCCCCCGGGGCTCGGCCGGAGCCGAGGCGCGCACCCACCCCCAGCCGCCCGGGCTGAAGGGGACCTTCATCTCATCTCATGCCCTGAAGGGGCCCTTCCGCTCACCACATGCCAGGAAAGGGCCCTTCAGCCCGCCTCAGCCGCCGGGAGCCGGGGCCAGGCCGAGCTGGCGGGCCTGGCACACCAGCCGCCCCTGGGCGTCGATCACCGTGGCGTCCGAGTCGAACCACGACTCGTTCACCGACCTCGACTCCACCACCACCCGCAGCCACCCCGGTGCCGGGCGGGTCCGCAGCAGCGCCGTCAGCTGGACCGTCGGGGCCCAGCCGATGCGGCCGAGGTTCATCACCACCGGCGGGTTCACGTCCGAGGCCAGCAGCGTGAAGTACGGATCCACCAGGCTGTGCCGCGGCCGGACCCACAGCCGCATCCGGGGCGGCTCTCCCGTGCGTCCCGCCAGGTAGCCCGCCGTCGCCGGGTCGAGGCGGACCTCGCACCCCTTCGCCAAGTTGAACGGCCCCTCCGTGCTCTCCGCCATCGCCAGCGCTCCCGGTGGGGGCTCGGCGGGCATCGACGGCACGTCCGTCCACTCCGGGCGCCGCATCGGCAGCCGCCCCGTCGTCACGCGGGCCTCGACGCAGCTTCGGCCGCGCTGCTCCAGCCTGACCTCGACCACCGTCGCGCGGCGGCCGACCTTGCGGACGTCCGTGCGCAGCAGCACCGGGCCCAACGCCGGCGCGTGCAGGAACTCCGCGCTGACCACCAGGGGCTCCGCGTGCGGCTCACCGCGCTCGTGCAGGGCGGCGATCGCCGCCTTGGCCAGCAGGGCCAGCAGGAAACCCCCGTGCGGGTGCGAGCCGATGGCCCACTCCGCACGCAGCACCGCGGTGAAGGTGCCGTCCCCCAGCGACCGCGCCGCACTCGCCGTGTCGAAGGACAGGGCGGTGCCGTCCGTTCCGCTCACGAACGTTCCGTGCCGATGGCCGAATCCGGAAAGGGGACGAGCAACGAGCGCAACGGGTTCACAGTCGGAACTTTACGTGTTGGACCGGCGGAAATGGAGTCGGGAGTAGTCGTGTCCTGTCGGAACGTGCGCACTCACTGCCCGAGGTGGAACCGCGCGAACAGCAGTGCCTCGGCCAGGTCGCGGACGCGCTGGGCGGGCGTGACGGCGTGCCGCGTGTTGATCTCCAGCACGATCTGGCCGCCGAAACCGCTGCTGACCAGCTTCTCGAGCACCTCGGCACACGGCTGGCCGCCGCGTCCGGGTACCAGGTGTTCGTCCTTCGGGACGCCGGTGCCGTCCGCCAGATGGACGTGCGTGAGGCCTTCGCCCATCCGCTGCGCGAGCGCCAGCGCGTCCATCGCGGCTGCCGCTGTGTGGGACAGATCGAGCGTGTAGTGCCGGAAACCGACGTCCGTCGGGTCGATCGACGGCCGGAACGCGGACACGCGGGAATTGCGGGAACCGCCCGGCGGCCGGACCTTGAACATGTTCTCGACCGCTATTTCGATGCCGCTGGACGCCTCCAGCTCGTCGACGAGATCACCGAACGCGTCGCCGTAGCGGCGCTGCCAGCGGAACGGCGGGTGCACCACGACGGTGCGCGCGCCGAGCTCGAGCGCGGCGTCGACGGACATCCGCAGCCGCACCACCGGGTCCGGCGACCAGACCCGCTGGGTGATCAGCAGCGACGGCGAGTGGATCGACAGCACGGGCACGCCGGTGCGCCGCGACCACCGTCGCAGCGCCGTGACGTCCTGGCTGACCGGGTCGGCCCAGACCATCACCTCGACGCCGTCGTAGCCGAGCTCGGCGGCCAGCTCGAAGGCCGCGCCCGCGCGCAGCGGCCAGACGGACGCCGTGCTGAGGCCGACGGGGACGGGCTGCTCGTCTGTCACGCGCGCCATCCTGCCTCGTGAAGGGGACCTTGGTGGCACCGGACGCGCTGAAGGGGACTTTGCTCGCATCTGATGCGAGCAAAGTCCCCTTCAGCACACGTCAGCGGCCGACGAGCAGCAACGCGGCGGGCGAGACCGTCACCACCAGGCCGACGAGCACCGCGAGCACCGTCGTCTGCAGGTCCTCGGCCCGGCGGATCTTCCGGACGATCCAGACCAGCGCGACGACCACCAGCAACGCGGCGACCAGCGCGGCGGCCGGGATGTTCACCCACAGCCAGTTGAAGCCGAGCCAGACGGCCGCGCCGCCGACGACGCCCATCGCGAGCTGCCCGGCCAGCGCGAGCCACGCCTTGCCGGGTGACGCCGCGGCCGCGGGTTCCGCGACCGGCTCCGGCACGTCGTCGTACTCGTCGTCTTCGTAGCCTTCGCCCTGCTCGTAGCCGTAGTCGTCCTGCTCGAAGTCCGGGCCGTCCGACGGGTAGCCGTCGGTGAACTCGCGCTCGTAGGGCTCGAGGTCGTCCGGGATCGGCGCGCGCGAGGCGCGGTCGCCGGGCGCGAACGGCATCGGCGGCGGGTACGCGCCGGTCGGCGGGCCCGCGTCGTAGGCGGCCTGGTAGCCGCTGCCCTCCGGGGCGAAGTCGTCGGGCTCGAAGTCGTCCTCGGGGTAGCCGGTGTCCGGGGTTTCGGTGGGCACCACCGGCATGACGCCGATCTCGGTGTCCTCCATCTGCTCCTTCTGGCGCCGCTTGCGCCAGTTCGCCAGCCCCGCGGGCGACGACGGCGGCGGCACCTCGGCCTTCGGCATCGGCGGCGCGGGCGGCTCCTCGTCGCCGACGGCCGAGAACTGCTCGGTGTGCGCCTCCGGCTTGGGCTGCGGACCGCGGCCGGGAGCGCGACGCGGGCGGCCGGGCGCGGCGGGCGGGGTCGCGAACGTCCCGCTGGCCATCGGCCCCGGCGGGCCGTCGACGTCGGCGTCGGGGGTGCCGTTCAGGCCGTCCAGACGCGCCGAGAGCGGGCCGGCGGGCGGCGGCGTCGGCAGTTGCTGGGACGGCTGCGGCGGCGGCACCGGGAGCTGCTGCGACGGCTGGGGCGGGGGCGGCGGACGTCGCCGGACCGGCGGGACGGCCCCGCGGGTCTCCTCCGCCGCGGGCGGCGGCGGGGTCGGCAGCTGCTGCGACGGCTGCGGCGGGGGCGGCGGCTGGCGGCGCGGCGCGCGGGGCGGCACGGGCAGCGGCGCCGACTCCTGCGGGCGCGCGAACTGGCCGGACTCCTGCGGCGGCCGGGCGAACTGGCCCGACTCCTGGGGCGGCCTCGGGTACTGGCCCGACTCCTGCGGCGCGGGCCGGGCCGGGGGTGGCGGCGGGACCGGCCGCGGCAGCGGCTGGGAGTCCTGCGGGACCGCGCGGGGCGCGGGCGGCGGCGGGGACGGCGGTTCGGCGCGGCGGCGTCCGGTGGGCCGTGCCGGCGGGGGCGGGGTGCCCTCGGACGCGACCCGGTCGATGATCGCCTGCGGGCCGGTGTCGCCGACGCCGGGGCGCCGGTGAGACCCGGTCGCGCCGGTGGCTTCGGGGGTGCCGGGTTCGTCGTCGTCCTCGGCCGCGCGACGGCGACGCCGGCGGCTGCCGTCGACCTGGGCACCGTGCTGGGCGAGCAGCTCAGCCACGGTCTTCTGCGGCTGGTCGCCTCCGGTCTGGTCCGTCATACCTGGTAATCCCCTGCGCGCTCCGGTTCCTCGGCACCTCGCGGGGAGGCGCCCGACGGCATCCCGGCGGCGCAGCGCGCGCTGTGCACCGACCTCTGCATGTCCGTCACCTCTCCACCGTGCCCGTGTTCCGCGGGCGAAGTCCAGCCGCGTGCTTTCACCGGTCCTCCTGTGCGCCGAAGCGCGCCACGAGGGCGGCTCCAGTCTCATCCGCGCCGTTGGAATGGTCCAGCCGCCGCAGGATGACACCCTCTCGCAGAGCCCACGGGCAGATCTCGAGTTCCGGCAAACCGAGCGCCCGCATGGTGGCCTGCGCGACGAGCGCGCCCGCCACCAGCTGGTGCGACCGGCTCGAGCTGACGCCTTCGAGCTGCGCGAGATCGGCCGACGGCATCCGCGAGATGAAGGCCAGGAGCTGGCGCAATGCGGTGTCGGTGAGCGTACGTCGCACGCGCGGGCCCGCGGCCGAGGGGGCGGCGCCGGTCAGCCGGGCGAGCGACCGGAACGTCTTCGACGTGGCGACGACACGATCGGGTTCACCCCATTTGGTGACCTTCCGCGCGAGCTCGGTGAGCTGGTCGTCGAGCCACGCCGACGTCGCGACGAGCTCCGAGCGCGTCGGCGGGTCGTGCCTGAAGCGGGTGCGGGTGGTGCGGCCGGCGCCCAGCGGCAGCGATTCGGCCAGCACAGGCTCTTCGTCGCGGCCCATGGCGATCTCGAGCGAGCCGCCGCCGATGTCGAGGACGAGCAGCTGGCCCGCGGACCAGCCGTACCAGCGGCGGACGGCCAGGAAGGTCAGCCGGGCTTCGTCGACGCCGGAGAGGACCTGCAGGTCGACGCCGGTTTTGTCGGCGACGCGGGCGAGCACCTTGGCGGAGTTCTTCGCTTCGCGGACCGCGGATGTGGCGAAGGCCATCAGCTCTTCGCAGCCGAGGCGGGCGGCGGCGTCCTTCGCGGACTCGACGGCGGTGACCAGCTCGTCGGCGCCCGCTTTGCTCAGCTCGCCGCCGGGGGTGATCTGCTCGGCCAGGCGCAGCACGGACTTTTCGGAATGCATCGGCGTCGGGTGGGCGCCACGGTGGGCGTCGACCACGAGCAGGTGGACGGTGTTGGAACCGACGTCGAGTACCCCTAGGCGCACGGGGGTCCAGGGTACCGGGCTCAGCGGCAGGTCTCGAACATGTAACCAACAACACTCGGCTCGGCCACGGGCGTCACTTTCGTAGGGAAAGTGATCCGGAGGCGCGTTCTCCGTGTCACTTTCCCTACGAAAGTGACGGTTGAACGGGGCTTACGTCTCGAACTTGTAGCCCAGGCCGCGGACCGTCACCAGGTGGCGGGGTGAGCCCGGGTCCGGCTCGATCTTCGACCGAAGCCGCTTCACGTGGACGTCGAGGGTCTTCGTGTCGCCGACGTAGTCCGCGCCCCACACCCGGTCGATGAGCTGCCCGCGCGTCAGCACCCGGCCGACGTTGCGGAGCAGGTACTCGAGCAAATCGAACTCCTTGAGCGGCAGCGACACCTCGGCGCCGTCCACCGTGACGACGTGCCGCTCGACGTCCATCCGGACCGGCCCGGCCGAGAGCACCAGCGGGGCCAGCTCGCCGTCCGCGCCCGGCTCGCCGCCGCGGCGCAGCACCGCCCGCACCCGCGCGATCAGCTCACGCGCCGAGTACGGCTTCGTCACGTAGTCGTCCGCGCCCAGCTCCAGGCCGACGACCTTGTCGATCTCGCTGTCGCGCGCGGTCACCATGATCACCGGCACGGCCGAGCGCTGGCGCAGCTGCTTGCAGACGTCGGTGCCGCTCATCCCGGGCAGCATCAGGTCGAGCAGCACGATGTCGGCGCCGTTGCGGTCGAACTCCTCCAGCGCGGCCTGGCCGGTACCGGCGACGGCCGCGGTGAACCCTTCCTTGCGCAGCAGGAAGGCGAGGGGGTCGGCGAACGACTCCTCGTCCTCGACGATGAGAACCCTGGTCACAGGTTTCCTCCATGATCTGGGCTTTCCTGCCCGGTAACCACGAGCTTGGGGGTGCGCTCGGGGGTCTTCTCCTGCCGTGGTGCCGGCGAGGTCTTGGCCGCCTTCGCCGGCTCGCCGGCCGGGTCGGGGCGGACGTGCGCGGGGATGCGCAGGGTGAACGTCGAGCCGGTGCCGGGACGGCTCCACAGCCCGACCGAGCCGCCGTGGTTGGCCGCGACGTGCTTGACGATCGCCAGGCCGAGTCCGGTGCCGCCGGTGGCGCGCGAGCGGGCCTTGTCGGCGCGGTAGAAGCGCTCGAACACGCGCTGCTGCTCGTCCTCGGCGATGCCGATGCCGCGGTCGGTGACGGCGATCTCGACCATCCCGTCGGCCAGCCGCCGGGAGATCGACACCGGGCTGCCCGCCGGCGAGTAGTTGACCGCGTTCTCCAGCAGGTTCGACAGCGCGGTGACCAGCAGCGTGCGGTCGCCTTCGATGAGCAGCCCGCTGGGGTTGTCGGTGGTGATCCGGATGTCGGCCGACTCGGCCGAGAGGGTCGTGCGGCCGAGCGCCTCGCGGACGACCGCGTCCACCTCGACGACGTTGAGGTCGGGCAGCCGTTCGGCGCCCTGCAGCCGGGAAAGGGCGATCAGCTCGGTGACGAGCCGGCCGAGGCGCGTCGACTCGCGCAGGATCTTGCCGCCGAAGCGGCGGACCTCGTCGACGTCCTCGGCGGCGTCGAGCACGGCCTCGGTGAGCAGCGCGATCGCGCCGACCGGGGTCTTGAGCTCGTGGCTGACGTTGGCGACGAAGTCGCGGCGCACGGCTTCCAGCCGGATGGCTTCGGAGTGGTCGACGGCCTCGACGACGGTGAAGCCGTCGCCGAGCGGCCGGACCTGGCCGAGCACCGCCTCCGGCTGACGCCCGCGCGCTTCGAGCGGCGAGAGGTCGATCTCCACCGGTTCGTCGGTCTCGACGACCTGCTCGGCGGCCTTGCGGGCGCGCGCGTCGGCCTGGTTGACCTTGACCAGGCCCAGCTCGTAGGCACGCGGGTTGTGGAGGACCATGTCGCCGAACTTGTTGAGCACGACGACGCCGTTGTGCGACGACCGGACCAGCCGTTCGAGGAGCTCGGCGACGGTCGGGCCCGGCGGCCGGGCCTCTTCGCGGCGGGTCCGCGCCCGCGCGATGAGGTACCCGACCACCGCACCGGCCACCAGGGCGCCGATGGCCAGTGCGAGTGAAACAGGCGTGGTCACAGGCCGATCGTAAGCGGAGAAGTGGCCCTTCGGCCTAGCGTTGTCCGCCTTGTCGTGAGCACCGCGACACCTGGGGAGGACATGTTCGCCGGGGCTTCAGGCGGCGTTCACCCGATCGATTCCCCGGCGAGACATTCCGGGTGAATTCACCCGTTCCCGTCGAGGGTTTCCAGATCGTCCTCGGACAGCTCCAGCGCCGCCGCGGCGACGTTCTGCTCGAGGTGCGAAAGATCGCCGGTGCCCGGGATGGCGAGCACGTTCGGGCCCTGGTGGAGGGTCCACGCGAGCCGCACCTGGGCCGGGGTGGCGTCGTGGCGCCGGGCGACCTCCGCGACGCGCGCGTCCTCGCCCGTCCCGCTCGCGACGGCGAAGAAGGGCACGAACGCGACACCCTCTTCGGCGCACCGCCGGACCAGCGCGTCGTCTTCGCGCCGCGCGGAGAGGCCGTACTGGTTCTGGACGCAGACGACCGGCGCGATGGCCAGTGCCTCGGTGAGGTGCCCGGGGCCGATGTTGGAGATGCCCAGCTCGCGGATCAGCCCGGCTTCGCGCAGCTCGGCGAGGGCGCCGAAGCCGTCGGCGATCGAGCCGGTGCCGCGGTCGAGGTTCTGGCCGATCCGGTAGTTGACGACGTCGAGGTGGTCGACGCCCAGCTGGCGCAGGTTCTCCTCGACCTGCGCGCGCAGCTGTTCGGGGCGCGCGAAGTAGAAGTTGCCTTCGAAGTCGCGGCCCGCCCCGATCTTGGTGGTGATCACCAGGTCGTCGTAGGGCGCCAGGGCGCGGTTGATCAGCTCGTTCGCCAGGCGCGGCCCGGCGAAGTAGAACGCGGCGGTGTCGATGTGGTTCACGCCGAGCTCGACGGCGCGGCGGAGCACGGCGATCGACGTCTCGCGGTCGCGGATGCCACCGTCCGAAGTGGACATCAGGCGCATGGCGCCGAACCCGAGCCGGTTGACCTCGAACGAGCCGAGCTTCCAGGTGCCCGCCGCGGCGGCGGGGAGGTTCCGTGTCATGCCTCCAGCCTTCCGGCGCGCGCTCGCGACCACCGGTTTTGGCAGTTTGCTGCCAGACTGGAATGCGTGGAGAAGGTGACGGATGTCGTCATGGTGCGCGGCGAGGCCGAGCTGTTCGAGCGGACGGCGCACCTGTTCGAGGCGGCGACGGAGATTTCGTGCGCGGCACGGGACCTGCACACGTGGTCGGTGGCGCACCCGACGGCGCCCGAGCGCGAGCAGTCGGTGCGCGGGATGACCGTGCGCAAGATCTACCTGCCCGGGGTGCTGTTCGACCCCGCGCTGGCCGAGCACCTGCGGTTCATGACCACGCACGGCGCGCGGATCCGGATCACCGAGCGGGAGGTCAACGAGACGATCCTGCTCGACCGCCGGATCGCGATCGTGGCCGGCGACCGCGTCGGCGGCGTCCGCGGCTACACCGTGATCAGCAGCCCGGAGCTGGTCCAGGGCATCCGGTCGCTGTTCGAGGCGGCCTGGCACGGCGCCACCGACCTCGAGTCCTACAAGGCCCGGTTCACCGAGCTGGGCGCGCGGGAGATCCTCGAGCAGCTCGCGTCGGGCTGCAAGGACGAGGCGGCGGCGCGCGCCCTCGGCGTCGGTCTGCGGACCTACCGGCGGAGGGTGGCGGAGCTGATGGAGGTCCTCGGCGCGTCGTCCCGGTTCCAGGCCGGGGCGCGGGCCCGCGAAGCCGGGCTGCTGTGAGGCGAGCGCTGCTGGCGCTCGTCCTGACGACGTCGGCGTGCTCCACCGCGGTCTCGGGCACGGCTCAGCCGCTGACGGGCAACCTCGCGCTGGTCAACGTGCCCGGGACGGCGGCCGCGCTCGCCGCCGTCGGGGCCGCGGCCGAGGCGGTGTTCAGCTACGACTCGGCGAACCCGGCCGGGTTCGACCAGGCCGTCGCTGCGCACGTGACGGGAGCGGCGAAGGACCAGCTCACGGCGTTGTTCGAGCAGGTCAGGAAGAGCCCGCAGCCGGTGCACCTGACGACGCGGGTGGTGCGCGCGGCGGCGCTGGAGTTGAGCGGTGGCCGGATCCGCGAGCTGGCGGTGCTGGACCAGGCCAGCGGGACGTCGAAGGGCTTGGCGACGGCCGCGTTCACCGCGCTCGAGGACGGCGGCCGCTGGCGGATCTCCGACATCGCGGTCAACCCGGCGCAGCCGCCACCGGCACCGCACCCGGACGACGGCACCCCGGCGGGCCTGCGCGACTCCGCGGTGGCGGGCGCGGGGGCGGTCGCCGCGGGTCTCTTCACGACCGACAGCGCCGACCCGGACGGCTCGTACGCGCGGGCGGAGGCCGTCACCGCGGATCCGCTGCTGAGCGACTACCGGGCGAAGAAGGCCACGTATGTCGACGCGATCCGCCGCAGCGGCACGAAGGTGGCCCTGGGCCCGAACCCCATGGCCGGAGTCACGGCCCTCACGGGCGGCAAGGCGACGGTGCTGTTCTTCACGACCCTCCAGGTGACCGGCCCCACGGGCACCACGACCCGCCCGTTCACGACGGAACTGGACCTCACCCGCGTCGGCCCCACGTGGAAGGCGACGGCGGTCCGCACGGTCACCGCCTCCTGAACGCGCTGAAGGCCACCATCAGGGCCTGATGGTGGCCTTCGGCGGCAGACGGGTCAGCGGCCCTGGTTGGCGACCGCGGCGGCGGCTTCCTTGGCGGCCTCGGGGTCGAGGTACTCGCCACCGGCCTTGACCGGCTTGAGGTCGGCCGTGAGGTCGTAGCGCAGCGGGATGCCGGTCGGGATGTTGAGGCCCGCGATGTCGGCGTCGGAAATGCCGTCGAGGTGCTTGACGAGCGCGCGCAGCGAGTTGCCGTGCGCGGCGACCAGGACGGTCTTGCCCGCGCGCAGGTCCGGCACGATCTCGGACTCCCAGTACGGCAGCAGCCGCTCGACGACGTCCTTGAGGCACTCGGTCAGCGGCGCCTTGTCACCCAGGTTCGCGTAGCGGGCGTCGCCGGCCTGGCTCCACTCGTCCTTGGGGTCGATCTCCGGCGGCGGGGTGTCGTACGAGCGGCGCCAGAGCATGAACTGCTCCTCGCCGAACTCGTCGAGGGTCTGCTTCTTGTTCTTGCCCTGCAGCGCGCCGTAGTGGCGCTCGTTGAGGCGCCAGTCGCGCTTGACCGGGATCCAGTGCCGGTCGGCGGCGTCCAGCGCGATGTTCGCGGTGGAGATCGCGCGGCGCAGCAGCGAGGTGTGCACGACGTCCGGGAGCAGCCCGGCGTCGGCCAGCAGCTGCCCGCCCTGGCGGGCTTCGCCCTCGCCCTGTTCGGACAGGGGCACGTCCACCCAGCCGGTGAACAGGTTTTCCGCGTTCCACGTGCTCTGCCCGTGCCGCAGCAGCACCAACGTCCCAATCTCGGCCATGGCTGACAGCCTGCCAGAGCGGACCAGCGGGCCCGCCGGTGACCTCGACCTACCGAGAGTGTGTTACCTGCGGGTAACACCTCACCCTTCGACAAGTCCAGGTGCCAACAACGCGCAAATTTCCGGTGACGGACTGCGCACCGTTATCGCTCAGCGGCAAATTCACTCGAACGGACTAGTGAGTAGTCTTGTGATTACAGGTCGAGATCTGACAGGTTGACTACATCCCGAGCGGTCGGATTCCACGCACTCCCCGGCCGGTTTCGGGCTTCGACCGCGGCTCGTCTCCCCCTGCCGAGCCGCGGCCCGCCGGCCCCGTTGGCATCCCCCTCGTCACCGGGTCCTGATCGGCGGGAACTTCAGCGGGGCGGCTCGAGATCGCGACTCCCCCCTCCCTCGAGCCGTCCCGCCTGCCCGCCGCACCCCCGCACCTCCACGCGCCCCGGCAAAGCGTCGCGAATGACTCATTCGGGACCACCGAGGTCGCGAATGAGTCATTCGCGACACCCGGCGAGCCCGCTTCACACCTCGGTCGGCTCCGGCTTCACGCCGCGGCGGCGCCGCACGAGCCACCACGCCAGCCAGCCCAGCGGGCCGATGACCAGCATGAACGGCAGCACCGCGCCGAGCACCGTCAGCAGCCCGCCGCCGAAGACGAGGAACGCGTCCCAGCCGCCGGCCAGACCGCCCAGGAACCCGCTGTGGTCCTCGGCCGGGGGCGGCGGCGCGGCCACGTTCCGGATGCTCATCGCCACGGTCGCCATGGCGACGCTGCCCGCCAGCGAGTTCCGCTGCTGCTCCAGCGACTCCAGCGCCGACTCGCGGCTCGTCAGCTCGCTCTCCACCGAAGCGATCTCCGAAACCGAAGTCGCCTTCGCCAGCAACGCGCGGATCCGCTCCACCGACGCCCGCTGCGTCTGCAGCCGCGCTTCGACGTCGACGACCTGCTCGGTGACGTCCTGGGTGTTCAGCTCCCGCTTCACCAGGCTCGCGCCCAGGTGCGAGAGCTGGTCGAGCACGCCGTCGAGCTTGTCGGCGGGCACCGCCAGCGACAGCGTCGCGTACTCCTCGCCCGTGCTCTCCTGGCCGGTGTAGCCGCCCGCGCCCTGCGCGATCCCGCGGGCCTGCGCGACGACGTCGGTGACCTTGGTGGCCGTCAGTTCCAGCCGCGCGCTGCGCGAGAGCTTCCGGTCGGTGGCCCCGGCCTGCGGGGGCGTCACCGAAGCGCCCTTCTCGGTCTTGCCGGTGCCGCCGGTGCCCTGCTGCGGGGCGGCGGGCACGCGTGCCGGGCCCGCGCTGTCCGCCGTGGACGCTCCGTTCTCCGCCGCCGAGCACCCGGCCAGCACGAACGCCACCCCCGCGATCGCGAGCGCCGCTCTCCATCGAGTCCGCATCCTGCTTCTCCCTCCAGTTTCGACTGGCGGTGAGACGGATGTCCGGTTCAGTGCCGTTGCACGGCTTTCGTCACGACTCGGTCAAGCCCGGTTGGTGCGGCTTCTCGGGCGCGACGAGGTGCTTGAACGCCTGGAGGTTCGCCAAGGATTCACCGCGGGAGACGCGCCAGTCCCACTCGCGCTTGATCGACGTGGCGAAGCCGATCTCCAGGAGCGTGTTGAAGTCGCCGTCGGCGGCTTCGAGGACCTGGCCGAGCACCTTGTCGAGCTCGTCGGCGGACATCGTCTCCTTACCGAACCGGCCGACCAGGTAGATGTCGCCGAGACTGTCCACTGTGTAGTGCACGCCGTAGAGCTTCGCGTTGCGCTGCAACAGGAAGCGGTAAACGTCCTCATGGGACTCGTCGGGACGGCGGCAGACGAAGGCTTCCACGGAGAACGCGTGGTCGCCGTCGACGAGCCACGCGTTGGTCTGCAGCTTCTTGGTCCCCGGGAGGGTGACGAAGTACTTGCCCGGACCGCGCTTGTCGTACTTCAGCTCCGCCGAGTCCAAAGTAGACTGGATCAGCTCGTCCAGGCTCACACCGCCACCTCCGCGCGCAGTTCGAGTGCGCGCCGGAACGCGCCGGTCGCCTGAGCATAGATGTCCAGGAGCGCGTCCGTCGTGCGGCGCCAGGAGAACCGCTGGGCGTGCACGACGGCGTTGGCGCCGAGCTCGGCGCGCCGGTCGGGGCGCAGGGCGACGGCGGCAAGCGCGTCGGCCCACTCCTCGGCGCCGTGGCCGGGCACCAGCAGGCCGGAGACGCCGTGCGGCACGGCCACCGGCAGCCCGCCGACCTCGGCCGCGACCACCGGCGTCCCGCAGGCCTGGGCCTCCAGGGCGACCAGGCCGAACGACTCGTTGTAGCTGGGCACCGCGACGACGTCGGCGGCGCGGAAGATCTTCGCGAGCGACTCGCCCGGCTGCGGCGGCAGGAACCGCACCTGCGGCTCGATGCCGAGCGACCCGGCCAGCTCGCGCAGGGCCTGCGGCTGCTCCAGCCCGGTGCCCGACGGCCCGCCGACGACCAGCACGACCAGCCGGGGAGCCAGCTCGGGACGGCGGCGCAGCAGGGCCGCGGCCGCGTGCAGCAGCACGTCCGGCGCCTTGAGCGGCTGGATGCGGCCGGCGAAGGCGAGCACGACGTCGTCTTCCGCCAGGCCGAGCCCGGCCCGCGCGATCGTCTTCGAGCCCGGCGTGAAGCGTTCGAGGTCGACGCCCGGCGGCACGGCGTGCACCGCGTGCGGCTCGGCGTCGTAGAGCTCGATGAGCTGGCGAGCCTCGACGGCGGTGTTGGCGACCAATTTGTCGGCTTCGGCAACGACCTGCTCCTCGCCGATCACGCGGGTGCGCGGCTCGGGCTTGTCGCCCTCGGCGAGCGCGGCGTTCTTCACCTTCGCCAGGGTGTGCGCGGTGTGCACGAGCGGCACGGACCAGCGGTCGCGGGCGAGCCAGCCGACCTGGCCCGACAGCCAGTAGTGCGAGTGGATGAGGTCGTAGTGGCCGGGCTCGTGGAACGCCTCGGTGCGCAGCACGCCGGAGGTGAACGCGCACAGCTGGCCGGGGAGCTCGTCGCGGGCCAGCGGCTCGAACGGCCCGGCCTGCACGTGCCGGACGGTCACGCCGGGCGCCAGCTCGGCGACCGGCGGCTGGTCGGACGCGGTGGCGCGGGTGAACACCTCGACCTCGACGCCGCGGCGGGCCAGCTCCTTCGCCGTCTGGCAGACGTAGACGTTCATCCCGCCCGCGTCGCCGGTGCCCGGCTGCTCCAGTGGGGACGTGTGGACGGAGAGCACCGCGATCCGGCGCGGCGCAGCACGGAACCTCCGGGTGGAGCTGGTCACCTGGTCACATCTCCCGCGTACGTCAGCTTTCCTCGGCGAACTGCCGCAGCACCGCGTCGAACTCGTCCGCGGACTCGGCGAAGGGCGCATGCCCTCCGTCAACGAACCAACGCCCGATGGCACCCGGAATCTTCCCGAGCGCGTGTTCGGCCGCCGACGGCTCGATCACGCGGTCGGCCGTTCCGTGCGCGACGAGGACCGGTTTGTCGATCCCGGCCAGCACATCTTCGCTGCCGACGTCCCGGCGGAACAACGCCGACCGGACCGAAGGCGGCACGCTGAGAGAAGCTCCGAGCAGGGCCTGGGTCCGGGCGCCGGGCAGCGGTTCGGCGGTCATGCCGCGGCTGAACGCGGTGAGCGCGGGGACCGCGATGTCCGGATCGTCCGAAAGCATCGCCCGCATGTGCTCGCGCATGAGCGGGCCGACGCGGCCGCCGGGCCGGTCGCGGCCGATCTCGGTGATGGCGCCGACGAGCACCAGCCCGCCCAGCCGTGCGGTGCCGTGCACCCGGAGGTGGTCGGTGACGACGAGGCCGCCGTAGGACCAGGCGACGACGATCGCGCCGGGTCCGGCGAAGTCGAGCACGGCGGCGAGGTCGTCGGCCCAGACGCGCGGGTCGTCGTAGCCCGATTCCGGGACGTCGGAGGTGCCGTGGCCGCGCAGGTCGACCGCGACCAGCCGGAACCGCTCGGTCAGGGCGGGGTCGGCGAGCTGCGCCGCCCAGCAGGCCGCCGACTGCGCCCAGCCGTGCACGAACACGATCGGCCTACCGTCTTCGGCGCCCTCGACCCGCAGGCCGAGCCGCACCCCGCCGTGCCCGGCGACTTCGGTGCGCACGGTCTACTTCGCTCCCAGCCCTTGCCAGGCCGCCCAGCTGTAGTTCCAGTCCTTGACGTCGGAGGCCATCGGCGGGCCGAGCTTCGAGCCGGTGATCTCGACCGGGTCGCCGACCATCGCCGAGTCGAAGAAGTCCTTGGCGTCGGCCTCGAGGAGGTTGACGCAGCCGTGGGAGTTGTTGGTCTTCCCGATGTTGGCCGCGTTGTCCTGGTTCTCGTGGATGAACTCGCCGTGGTTGGAGAACCGGCAGGCCCACTTCTTGTTGACGTTGGTGTAGCCGTAGCGGGCGTTGTCGAAGATCGCCGACGGCTCCTTGCTCATGATCATGTAGGTGCCGTTGGGCGTGTTGCGGTCGACCTCGGCGTCCAGCCCGTTCGCGCACGGGTAGCTCTTGACCTGGGAACCGTTGCGGTAGACGCGCATCTGGTGGTCCGGGGTGTTGACCTTGACCACCTGGTTGCGGCCGATCTTGAACTTCGTGGTGACGTCGGCCTTGCCGTACGCGCCGCCGCCGAGGTCGACGCCGTACAGCTTCGCCTCGACGTTGACGGTGATGTTCTGCGGCCAGTACTCCTTCGGCCGGTAGTCGACCTGGCTGTCGGACAGCCAGCCCCACGCGCCTTCGATGTCCTTGTCCGTCTTCACCGTCAGGGCCTTCTCGACGGCCGCGCGGTTCTTGACCGGCGACGCGAACTTGACGCTGATCGGCATCGCGACGCCGACGACCTGGTTGTCGGCCGGGTTGAGCGTCGCGCGGACCTGCTTGGCCGGGCTGAGGGTGGTGAACTTGCCGGTGAACTCGACCGGCTTGCCGTCGGTGCCGGTGGCCTTGGCCGCGTAGGTGTAGGTCTTGCCGTAGCCGAGCGGCTCGGAGCTGGTCCAGGTGAGGCCGTCGGGCGCGGTGTCGCCCTTGACGTCCTTGCCGCCCTCGGCGGTGACCTTGCACTCGGTGAGCTTGCCGTCGGCGACCTTGATCACGACCGGCTTGAGCACGGGGACGTCCTTGGCGTCGGCCGCGGGCTCGGCCGTGATCTTCGCCACGGGCTGGGCGCCTTCGCCGTCCGCGCCGGCCGCGCCGGTGGGCAGCGCGGTGCCGTCGTTCGTGCTCGAACACGCCGCGGCGACCAGTGCGGCCCCGGCCGCGAGTGCGGCCTTGAAGACCATGCGCCGTTCGATCACCGAAACCTCCCGAGTTCCCCCGCCGACCAGCGGGCACACGCCTTTAGCGCTGGTGGCCCGGCCGACGTTACCCGGCGAAAGGTAAAGACCATCCGATCAGGTACCGCAGCCTTTGTCGACAAAGACGTCCTGGACACGTCCAGGTTGCCCGGTTCGGCTCAAATCACGCAGTTGATCAGCAGCGGCTCGGGGTGCAGCCGGACGCCGAAGCGCTCGTGCACGCCGTCGCGGACCTCGCGGGCCAGCGCCAGCAGGTCTTCGGTGGTCGCGTCGCCGCGGTTGGTCAGCGCGAGGGTGTGCTTGGTCGACAGGGAGACGCGGTTCCCCGGCCCGGGGTACCCCTTCGCGAAGCCCGCGCGCTCGATCAGCCAGGCCGCGGACAGCTTGACGCCGCCGTCGGCCGGGTACTGCGGCACCTGCGAGCCGACGGCCTCGGTGATCCGGTCCAGGACCGCGTCGGCCTCGGCCGCCGGGACGATCGGGTTGGTGAAGAAGGAGCCCGCGCTCCACGTGTCGTGGTCGTCGGGGTCGAGCACCATGCCCTTGCCGCGACGCAGCTTCAGCACCGCTTCGCGCGCGTCGGCGGCCGGGACCCGAACCCCGATCTCGACGCCGAGCGTGCGCGCCAGCTCGGCGTAGCGGATGGGCGCGGAGAGGCCGTCTTCGCGGATCTCGAAGCGGACCGAAAGGACGACGCCGGTATCCGTGCCCTTGAGGACGCTGGTGCGGTAGGCGAAGCCGAGCTCATCGGCCTTGAGCGTGCGCACTTCGCGCGTCCGGCGGTCGTAGAGGTCGACGCTGACCAGGGACTCCGCGACTTCGCAGCCGTACGCGCCGACGTTCTGGATCGGCGTCGCCCCGACGCTGCCCGGGATGCCGGAGAGGCATTCGAGCCCGCCCAGCCCGGCCTCGACGAGCGCGGCGACGAAGGCGTCCCAGTTCTGGCCGGCCTGGACCTCGACGACGTCGCCGTCGCGGTGCCAGCCGGTGGTCGCGACCTCGACGAGCGTGCCGTCGAACCCCGCGTCGCCGACGACCAGGTTGGAGCCGCCGCCGAGCAGCAGCACCGGCTCGCCCGCCGCGTCCGCCTCGCCGACGGCCGCGATGAGGTCTTCGCTGGTCACGGCGCTGACGAACCGGCGGGCCGGGCCGCCGAGGCGCAGCGTGGTGTACGCGGAGAGCTTCGGGAGAGCGGGAGTTCGGGCGGTGTTCACGCGTCTGACGGTACTGTCCGGCCCATGGGATCCCGGATCGAGCACCGCGCTGAGTTCTCCGCCGACGTCGCCGCCGTCTACGCCGCGGTGTCCGGCGAGGACGCGCTGCGGGCGCGCCTGGAGCGCCTCGGCGGGCACGGCGCGGAGCTGGTTTCGTACACCCCCACGGCCGACGGCGTCCGGTTCGAGCTGCGGCAGGGCATCAGCGCGGACAAGCTGCCGCAGGCGGTGCGGACGCTGCACAAGGGCGACCTGATGGTGTCGCGGACGCAGACGTGGCGGCCGAGCAAGGACGGCACCGGCCACCAGGGCGACGCGACGGTCGCGGTCGGCGGGGTCCCCGGCGAGATCGTCGCGCGGACGGCGCTGGGCGACGCGGGCGGCAAGACCGTGCTGCGGACCAGCGGCGAGGTGACGGTCCGGATCCCGCTGTTCGGCGGGAAGCTGGAGAACGTGATCGCCGAGCAGGTCACCAAGCTGCTCGAGCGCGAGGCCGAATTCACCGCGAAGTGGCTCACCGAAGCAAACTGACCCCGGTCGGCGCGCCGACCCGCGGCACGACCAACCCGAACCGCCTGCGCCGGGTCGACCGCTGGATCGCGTCGGCGCCGGTGACGTCCGGGCTGCTGCGGTCGGCCCCCGACCCGCTGGTGGTCGACCTCGGGTACGGGGCTTCCCCGGTGACGACGGTCGAGCTGGCCCGCTGGGTGCGCCGCGTCCGGCCGGACGTCCGGGTGCTGGGCCTCGAGCTGGATCCGGAGCGGGTGGCCGTGGCGCAGTCGGCCGCGTCGCCGCCGCTGCTGGAGTTCCGCCGCGGCGGGTTCGAGCTGGCCGGGGCGCGGCCGGTGCTGGTGCGGGCGTTCAACGTGCTCCGGCAGTACGCGGAGGACGAGGTCGCGGGCGCGTGGGCGCTGGTGCTGGCTTCGATGACCCCGGGCGGGCTGCTGGTCGAGGGCACGTGCGACGAGATCGGACGGCTGTCGTCGTGGGTGCTGGTCTCGGCGTCCGGGCCGGTCTCGCTGACGCTCTCGATGCGCCTGGCGGGGTTGGACCGTCCCTCGACGGTCGCCGAGCGGCTGCCGAAGGCGTTGATCCACCGGAACGTCCCGGGCGAGCGGGTCCACGAGCTGCTCTCCTTGCTCGACTCCTGCTGGGCGACGGCCGCGCCGCACCAGGCGTTCGGGGTCAGGTCGCGGTGGCTGGAGACGGTCCGGCTGCTGATCGCGCGCGGCTGGCCGGTACTGGGCCCGCCGTCCCGCATCCGCCTGGGCGAGCTGACGGTCCCGTGGGAGTCGGTCGCCCCAGCCTGAAGCGCCCCAATGGGGTTGTTTCATCGTGGTTTGTGCTGGTCAGGTCGGGTTGGTGGTGTGTGGTAATGCTCAGGCCGGGTCTGGCCGGGCGGCGTCGCGGATGCTCTGCTCGTGCTGGGTCAGCACGAGCAGAGCCCGCAGCAATGTGGTGGCGTGGCGGGTGTCGAGGCGGAGCTTGCCCAGGATCCGCCAGGCCTTGAGGGCGGCGAAGCCGCCCTCCACCGCGCACCGCATCGCCGCGAACACGGCGTTCGCCTGCTTCTGGGCCTTGCTCAACGGCCGCCGGGTCTCGGCCTTGTAGGGAGTGAGCACGACGTGTTCACATGCTCCGCCGCAGGTGTCGCAGGCTGAGCTGTCGCGGACGTCTTTGTGCCAGCCGTGGAAGCCCTTGTCCCCGGCCGGGGACAAGCCATAGGTGTGCA
Organism: Amycolatopsis nalaikhensis; assembly: GCF_030264295.1. Classification (GTDB taxonomy): domain Bacteria; phylum Actinomycetota; class Actinomycetes; order Mycobacteriales; family Pseudonocardiaceae; genus Amycolatopsis; species Amycolatopsis nalaikhensis. The sequence continues at coordinate 2,107,075 of NZ_CP127173.1, forward strand.
GGCGTTCCCGGATCCGTAACCGGCGAGCGGCGGTGATGTCGGCGGTCTTGCCCGGCAACGCCGCCGACACCCACAGCAACCGGCCGTTTTCGTCGGTCAAGGCGAGCACGACCAGCCCGTGGTGTTTGTGTTTGCCGTTGTAGTTGGCCCGGTTCGCTTTTCCGGTGCGGCGGCGGGTCCGGATCAGGGTGCCGTCCACCAGCACCACCTCCGCACCCCGGGCGGCCTGGCGACGCAAGACCCGGTTCAGGCGGGTGGCGCGGGCGGCGAGCAGGGTGATCGCTTCCAGCACCCATCGCCGCACCGTGGACGCCGATACGCCCATACCGCCGCCGAGGTGAGCCAAGCGCTGGTCGTCACGCAGCACGGCGAGCACCACGAGTGCCTGGTCGGCGGGACCGGCTTTGCGCCAGCGCGAACGCAGCCGACGCCGATGGGTGCGGATCAGCCCGGCCAGCATCTGCAGGGTCGACTGCGAGAGCGGAAGGACAACCTGGTAGGAAATGGGCTCGAAGCCCTCGGCGGGTTGTTGACTCACATCTCGATCTTGCCGAGGGCTTCACCCGTCTCCAGGGCCGCCACGCCGGGTCCCGACCCCACTCCCTTGCCACCACAGACAACCACCCACCACCCAGCGCCCCGACCAGCCACAACCAGGATGAAACAACCCCAATGTGGCCTTCGGTGCGTCAGACGCAACGAAGGCCGCCTTGGGTGCGTCAGACGCAACCAAGGCCACATTGGGGCGCTTGTTCACCGGGGCACCCCCGCTCGGTCACCTCGGAGTGACCTGGGGTGATCACCATTGAGCCGTGGAACTCCTGGCGCAGGTCACCGAGCTGCTGCGCGGCACGCTCGGCTCGCCGTGGCTGTGGGTGCTCGTCTTCGCCGTCTCCGGGCTGGACGCGCTGCTGCCGTTCATGCCCAGCGAGACGACCGTCGTCACCGTCGCCGTGCTGCTCGGGCCCGATCCCGGGACGCTCGTGCTGCTCGCCGCCGTCGCGGCCGGCGGGGCGTGGGCGGGTGACTGCCTCGGGTACGCCGTCGGCCGGTCCGCCGGGCCGCGGGCGATCGCGTGGCTGCAGCGCGGGCCGGACGGGCGACGTCGCTACGCGTGGGCCCGCGACCAGGTGCGGCGCAACGGCGGCCTGCTGATCATCGCCGCGCGGTACCTGCCGGGCGGGCGGGTCGCGAGCGCGCTCGCGAACGGCAGCCTCGGCTACCCGCTGCGCCGGTTCGTGCCGCTCGACGCCGTCGGGGCGGCGATCTGGGCGGTGTACAGCGTGCTGATCGGCCTGGCCGGCGGGGCGACCTTCGCGGACGAGCCGGGCAAGGGCCTGCTGCTGTCCTTCGGCCTCGGGCTGGGCCTGGTCGGCGCGATCGAGTCTGGACGGCGGCTCAGGCTGCGCGCGCTACGGTCGGCGGATGGATCACCTCGAGGCCGTCGACGTCCACACCGACGCGCTGAAGCGGGCGGCGCTGGCGGCGGGCCCGGCGGCGCCGGTCCGGAACTGTCCGAAGTGGACTGTTCATGACCTGGTGCGGCACCTGGCCTGGGTGCACGCTTTCGCCGTCGCCACGGCGATGAACCGGGAGCCGAACCCGACTCCGCCGGAGGACTGGGACGACCTGCTCGGCTGGTGGGACGGCCAGCGCCTGGCCGCGCGTGAAGCCCTGGGTCAGCGGCCGGAAACGCCCGCGCGGTCGCCGTTCCCCGGCTTCGAGATCACGGTCGGCGACTGGCGGCGCCGGATGGCCCACGAGGCCGCGGTGCACCGGCTCGACGCGGAGTCCGCGCTCGACCCGGTCCCGGACACGCGGCTCTCCCCCGAGTTCACCCTCGACGGCATCGACGAGTACGCGACGTTCCTCGTCCCGCGCCGCTCACCCCGCTACCCCGTGACGACCACGGTCCACCTGACGACCGCCGGGCGCACCTGGGCCCTCTACCTGACGCCCGGCGAGCACGCGCGCGTCGGCGAGCCGGGCACGCCGGACGTCGAGCTGAGCGGCGACCCCGACGACGTCTACCGCGCGTTGTGGGGCCGCCCGAACGCTGCGTCCGTCAAGGGCGACCCGGCTCTCCTCGCACCGCTCGCGGCGCCCTGACCAGCGCGGGGGACAATGCTCGGCGTGACCGCTCCCGAACGCCGCTACGTCATCACCTTCGGCTGCCCCGACCGCACCGGCATCATCGCCCGGATCTCCGGGTTCCTCGCCGAGCACGGCGGCTGGATCGTCGAGGCGGCCTACCACACCGACCCGGACACGGGCTGGTTCTTCACCCGCCAGGTCGTCCGCGCCGACTCGCTGCCGTTCGACGCCGCCGAGCTGCGGGCCCGCTTTGGTGAGGTGGCCGCGGACCTGTCCGCCGACTCGAGCTGGCAGGTCAGCGACACCGGTGAGCGGCGTCGCGCGGTGGTCCTGGTCTCGAAGGCGGGGCACTGCCTGTACGACCTGCTCGGCCGCGTCGCGTCCGGCGAGCTGGACGTCGACATCGCCGCCGTGATCGGCAACCACGACAGCCTCGCCGACATCACCCGCGCCCACGGCATCCCGTTCCACCACGTGCCGTTCCCGGCCGACGGCAAGGCCGAGGCGTTCGAGCACGTCCGGAAGCTGGTCGACGAGCACGACCCGCACGCGGTGGTGCTCGCCCGGTTCATGCAGATCCTGCCCGCCGACCTGTGCCGCGAGTGGGCCGGCCGCGCGATCAACATCCACCACAGCTTCCTGCCGTCGTTCATCGGCGCGAAGCCGTACCACCAGGCGCACACGCGCGGGGTGAAGCTGGTCGGCGCGACCTGCCACTACGTGACGGCGGACCTCGACGCGGGCCCGATCATCGAGCAGGACGTCATCCGGGTCGACCACGGCGACTCGGTCGAGGACATGGTCCGCAAGGGCCGCGACATCGAAAAGGTGACGCTCGCCCGCGGCCTCCGCTGGCACCTGGAGAACCGGGTCCTGGTGCACGGCAACCGCACCGTGGTGTTCTGACCGCCGTCGTGAGTGTTTAGGGCGGTTAGAACCGCCCTAAACACTCACGAGCGGTCACGCGCCGATGGTGGACGCGTCGATGACGAAGCGGTAGCGGACGTCGGAGTTCTCGACGCGCTCGTACGCCTCGTTGACCTTGTCGGCCGAGATCGTCTCGATCTCGGCGCCGATGCCGTGCTTCGCGCAGAAGTCCAGCATCTCCTGGGTCTCGGCGATGCCGCCGATCATCGACCCGGCCAGCACCTTGTTGCCGCCCAGCAGCGAGAAGGCGTTGTAGGACAGCGGTTCGCCGGGCGCGCCGACGTTCACCATCGCGCCGCCGACGCGCAGCAGGCCGAGGTAGGCGTCCACCGGCAGCTTGGCCGACACGGTGTTGAGGATGATGTCGAACTTGCCCTTCAGGACGTCGAACGTCGCCTCGTCGCTGGTCGCGTAGTACTCCGACGCGCCGAGCTTGAGCCCGTCCTCCTGCTTCTTGAGGCTCTGGCTCAGCACGGTCACCTCGGCGCCCATCGCGGCGGCGATCTTGACGGCCATGTGGCCGAGCCCGCCGAGGCCGATCACGGCGACCTTCTTGCCGGGGCCCGCACCCCAGTGGTGCAGCGGCGAGTAGGTGGTGATGCCCGCGCACAGCAGCGGCGCGGCGACGTCGAGGTCGATGCCCTCGGGGATGCGGCAGACGAAGGCGTCCTTCACGACGATCTGGTTGCTGTAGCCGCCGTAGGTGTTCTCGCCGTCGAAGCCGACGCCGTTGTAGGTCTGGACGTTGCCCTTGACGCAGAACTGCTCGGTGCCGGCCAGGCAGTACTCGCACTCGCCGCAGGAGTCGACCATGCAGCCGACGCCGACGCGGTCGCCGACCCGGTACTTCGTCACGTCGGACCCGACCGCGGCGACGACGCCGGCGATCTCGTGGCCCGGGACCATCGGGAAGATCGCCTGGCCCCAGTCCTCCTTGGCCTGGTGGATGTCGCTGTGGCAGATACCGGCGTAGGCGATGTCGATCAGCACGTCGTCCGGACGCAGGTCACGGCGCTCGATCGTGGTCGGCGCCAGCGGCGCGCCCGGCGCCGGAACGGCGATGGCGTGCGTGGTGGTGCTCATGGAACCCTCCAACTTCAAGTACCGTTGCCTCGTAAGAGGCCTCTTACATCGTCTACGTAAGAGCCCTCTTACATATTTCGAACGAGAGATGTGATCCAGGTCATGGGCGGCAAGTACCACCACGGCGACCTCCGCGGCGAGCTCGTGCGCGTCTCGTTGGACCTGATCGCCGAGCAGGGTCTCGGCGGCTTCTCCGTCGCGAAGGTGGCGAAGCGGGCGAACGTCAGCCCCGGCGCGCCGTACCGGCACTTCGCGACGCGGGAGAGCCTGCTGGCCGAGGTCGCCTGCCACATCGCCTGCCAGCTCGCCGACCGCGTCACCGAGGCGGCGGGCGCGCACGAAGACCCGGTCGACGCGCTGGCCGCGGCCGCGGGCGCCTACACGCGGTACGTGATCGAGCGGCGGGCCGGGATGAACGTCCTCTACGCCGACGGCCTCCACGGCCCGGAGCACACCGAGCTGCACGAACAGACCCGGCGGCTGACCGACGAGTTCCTGTTGCGCTGCCTGGTCGTCGCGCCGGACCCGGCGACCGGGCTGGAGCTGATGGAGCAGCTGTTCACCCAGGCGCACGGCTACGGCACGTTCCAGCTCGACGGCGTCTTCGTGAAGCACGGCTATTCGGTGGACCTGGTCGTGGCGAAGTCGGCCGAGGCCGCCCGGGTCGCCATTCGCGGCCGAACTGTCGGTGCCGCGCGCTAGCTTGGCCCCATGGGGATCATCGACTCGCACGAAGCCCTGCGTGAACTGGTCGGCGAAGCGGCCGAGCGGACGCAGAAGAAGATCATCGACCACATCGACGAGCACGCGCGCACGCTGATCGCGCACTCACCGTTCGTGCTGCTGGCGACGTCGGCACCGGACGGCAGCTGCGACGTCTCGCCGCGGGGCGACCCGGCGGGTTCGGTGCTGGTCCTCGACGACCGGACGCTGGTGCTGGCGGACCGGCCGGGCAACAAGCTGATCGACAGCTTCCGCAACATCGTCGACAACCCGCACGCGGGGTTGCTGTTCCTGGTGCCGGGCATGAACGAGACGCTCCGCGTGAACGGCCGCGCCCACCTGGTGTCGGACGCGCCCTACTTCGACCGGCTCGTCGTGCGCGGCAAGCGGCCGCAGCTCGCCGTGGTCGTCGAGGTCCGCGAGCTGTACATGCATTGCGCGAAGGCGTTCCTGCGGTCTTCGCTGTGGGACCCGGCGACCTGGCCGGAGCGGGCGAGCCTGCCGACGATGGGCACGATCCTGCGCGACCAGATGGCGCTGCCGATGTCGGCGGCGGAGCTGGACGCGAACCTCAACGAGCGGGCGTTGCACACCCAGTACTGATCCCGGCGACGACGTCGAGCAGGCCCGGGAAGCGGGCGTCGAACTCGTCGCGCCGGAGCCGCACGAACGTGCCGTTGCCCGCGTCGCGCTGCCGGACCAGCCCGGCTTCGCGCAGCACGCGCCAGTGGTGCGTCCTCGTCGACTTCGCGATCGGCAGCGGGAAGGAGGAGCAGGCGCGCTCGGCACCGTCGCCGCCCACGAGCTCCAGCACCACGGCGCGGCGGTGCGGATCGGCGAGGGCGGACAGGACGGTGCCGAGGTCGACGTCGGCCATCTCCGGGATCGGCAGTTCACCGGGCATGCTGGACATGGTACGGCAACTGTCGTACCTTCGACGAGGTACGATAACCTTCGAACCTCCGGAGATCCGCATGCTGTGCGTGTTCGACGTCAACGAGACCCTGCTCGACGTCGCCGGGCTGGACGCCACGATCGGCGGTCCCGAGCTTCCGGCGCGAATGGTTCGGCCTGGTCATCCACACGGCCCTGACGGTCACCGCGTCCGGCGGCTACCGCGACTTCGCGGGCATCGCCGGCCAGGCCGCCACCGAGATCGCCGCGCGGCACGGCCGCGAGATCGACCTCGCGAAGGTCGGCGAAGGCTTGCGTTCGCTCCCGGCCCACCCGGACGTCGAGGAGGGCCTGACCAAGCTGCGCGAAGCGGGCCACGACGTCGTCGCGCTGACGAACTCGCCGCTGGCGACGGCCGAGGCGCAGCTGACGAACTCGGGGCTGGCCAAGCTCTTCGACCGGATCTTCTCGGCCGAGCAGGTGGGCCGGCTCAAGCCCGCACCCGAGCCGTACCGCCAGGTCCTGGAGGCCTACGGCGTCGAGCCCGGCGACGCGGTGATGATCGCGGCCCACGACTGGGACATCGCGGGCGCGCAGGCGGCCGGGCTGCGGACGGCGTTGTTCGCCCGGCCCGGCGTCCGCCCGCTGCCCGGTTCGCCCGAGCCGACCTACACGATCTCGGCCCTGCCGGAGCTGGCCGAGCTGCTCTAGTCCGCGATCCGGACCAGCATCTTGCCGGTGTTGGCCCCGGAGAGCAGGCCGATGAAGGCGTCCGGCGCGTTGCGGATGCCGTCGACGAACGTCTCGGTGTACTTGATCTCGCCCGAGTTCACCAGCGGCGCGACCTCGGTGACGAACTGCTGCTGCAGGCCCCAGTGGTCGAGCACCAGCAGGCCGCGGATGGTGATCCGCTTGGCGATGATCTGCGCGAGGTTGCGCGGCGCCGGCGTCGGCTCGGTCGCGTTGTACTGCGAGATCATGCCGCAGACGGCGATCCGGCCGTGCAGGTTGATCGCGTCGATCGCGGCTTCGAGGTGTTCGCCGCCGACGTTGTCGAAGTAGACGTCGATGCCTTCCGGGGCCGCCTGGTGCAGCTGCTCGGCGACCGGGCCGTCCTTGTAGTTGAAGGCCGCGTCGAAGCCGAGGTCGTCGATCAGGTGGCGGACCTTCTCCGCCGAGCCCGCCGAGCCGATGACGCGCTTGGCGCCCTTCAGCTTCGCGAGCTGCCCGACGAGCGAGCCGACGGCGCCGGCCGCGCCGGAGACGAACACCGTGTCGCCCGGCTTGAACTCGGCCGACTCCAGCAGGCCCGCGTACGCGGTGAGGCCGGGCATGCCGAGGACGCCGAGGTACGTCGACAGCGGCGCGGCGGAGGCGTCGACCTTGACGTACCGCTTGGCGTCGAGCACGGCGTGGGTGCGCCAGCCCGCCTGGTGCAGCACGTGGTCGCCGGGCTTGACGTCGTCCACATGGGACTCGACGACCTCGCCGACGGCGCCGCCGGACATGACCTCGCCGACCTGGAACGGCGGCGCGTACGACTTGACGTCGCGCATGCGGCCGCGCATCGCCGGGTCGACGCTCATGATCAGGTTGCGCACCAGGATCTGGCCCTCACCGGGGGCGGGGATCTCGGTGTCGACGATCTCGAAGTTCTCGTGCGTCGGCACCCCTTCCGGGCGGGAGGCCAGCCTGATTTCGGTCGCTGCGGTCACCGTCGAACTCCTCAACTCTCTCGAAGCGGGGCAGGCGCCCCGGATTTCTCTCGGGTCAACCAGCTAACCGGGGCGCACATTCCGATTGTGACGCGCTACACCTCCAACCTTCCTCCCCACCACCACCCTCAACGGAGACGCTTCGCGTCGCTCACACAATTTCGGCGAGCTTCCCGAGCACCCCGTCGTAGATCTTCTTGAGCCCACCGGGCGCGAAGGTCTTCTCGAAGAAGCCGCCGATGCCACCGGCCCCGTCCCACGACGTCTCGATCCGCACGAGGCTCTTGTCGCCGGCCTCGGCGACCGTCCAGGTGGTGACCATGCTGGAGTTCGCGTCCGTCTCGACCAGGACACCCGGCCGGGGTTCGGTGACGGTCGCCGCCACGTCCCGGACGCGCTTCGACGTCGCCTGCAGCTTCCAGCCCGCCTTGGTCCCGGCGCCGACCCCGCCTTCGGTGACCTCGTAGTCGCGGTAGTGCTCGGTGAGCAGCTTCGGGCGCGTTTCGGCGTAGTCGGCGACGAGCGCGCGGACCTTGTCCGCCGGGGCGTCGATGGTGCGCTCCGCGGTGGCCGTGACCTTTCCCATTTCACTCCTTCTCCCGAGGTGACGATCGTGGTCCACGATTCCACTCCGGGCCGGGAGGCGATGCACCGCGTTAGGCTGACGCCCGTGAGTTCCCCCTCGGACGCCGCCCGCCGCCGGCGCGCGACCGTGGCGCTCAAGGCGTCGCTGCGCGAACTACGCAACCAGCTTTCACTGCTGAACCACCAGGTCAGCGCCCACGTGGCGCTCAAGGACGTCGACCTCGACTGCCTCGAGCTGATCGGCAGGCACGGTCCGCTGAGCCCGAGCGCGCTCGCCCGCCGCGCGGGCCTGCACCCGGCGACGATGACCGGCATCCTCGACCGGCTGCAGAAGGGCGGCTGGATCGTCCGCGAACGCGACCCCGAGGCGGCCGACCGGCGCGCGGTCGCGGTCCGCGCGGTCCCCGGCCGCACCGCCGAGCTGTTCCGGCTCTACCAGGGCATGAACGCGAAGCTGGACGAGCTGTGCGCGGACTACAGCGAGGAGGAGCTGGCGCTGATCGCCGGGTTCCTGCGGCGCGCGACGTCGGCGGGTGACGCCGCGACGGGTGATCTCGCCAACAGCTGACCAGCGGTTTTTGTGCTGTACTCCACGCATGTGGCAAGCGGGCGACGCGTACGAGGCCTACATCGGGCGGTGGAGCCGCCGGGTCGCGGCGACGTTCGTCCGGCAGCTGGACGTCCCGGCGAGCCGCCGCTGGCTCGACGTCGGCTGCGGCACCGGCGCGCTGACGTCGGCGGTGCTGGCGGCGGCCGACCCGGCGGAGGTCGTCGGCGTCGACCCGTCCGAGGGATTCCTGAAGACGGCCCGCGAGAGCGTCACAGACCCGCGGGCGTCGTTCTCCCTCGCCGACGCGCGTGAGCTGCCCTTCCCGGACGACGACTTCGACGTCGTGGTTTCCGGCCTGGTCCTGAACTTCGTGCCCGACCCGGCGAAGGCCGCCTCGGAGATCGCGCGGGTGACGCGCGGCCTGGCCGCGGCCTACGTCTGGGACCTCGCCGAAGGCATGGAGCTGATCCGCCGCTTCTGGGACGCGGCCGCCGAGCTGGACCCGGCCAAGGTCGCCGAGCTGGACGAGGGCCGCCGGTTCACGCTGTGCCGCCCCGAGCCGCTGGGTCGCTTGTGGACGGAGGCGGGCTTCTCCGGCGTGTCCGTCGGCGAGGTGAAGATCCCGACGGTGTTCACCGGCTTCGACGACTACTGGCAGCCGTTCCTCGGCGCGCAAGGCCCGGCCCCGGCCTACTTGGCGACGGTGCCGGAGCCCCGCCGCGACCAGATCCGCGAGCTGCTGCGCAGCAGGCTCCCCACCAACCCGGACGGCTCGATCCCGCTGACGGCCCGGGCCTGGGTCGTCAGCGGGACCGCGTAGCTCAGAGCCCGGCCTGGGCCAGCCAGTCCTTCGCGACGTCCGCGGCCTTCTCGCCGTCGGAGTCCACGCGCTTGTTCAGGTCGCGCATGATGTCGGTGGTCAGCTTCGCGCTCACCGCGTTGACGGCGTTGGCGAAGTCGGCCCCGCGCTCGTCGAGGACCTTCTTGTTCACCGCGGGCACGACGTTCTCGGTCGGCACGATGTTCAGGTCGTCCTTGAGCACGGTGTAGTTCGGGTCGCCGGTCAGCGGGCTGACCGAGTCGACCGGGATCACCGTGACCGCACCGGACTTGAGCTGCTCGACGCGCGGCCCGGCTTCCTGGACGGTCTGGAAGGTCGCGTTCGTCAGCTTGTAGACGTCCTTGAAGCCGAGGAAGCACGGGAGCCGCTTCTCGCACTCCGGCGGGCCCGCCATGACGACCTTGTCGAGCTTCTTCAGGTCGCTGATCGACGCGATGCCCTTTTCCTTGGCCAGGTCGGACTTGATGATGTAGGTGTTCTTGTCCTCGGCCGCGGCGAAGTTCAGCAGGGCGACGCCGCTGGGCTCGAACAGCTTCGCCAGCTGCTCGTGCTCCTCCTGCGCGGTCTTGCCCGCCTCCTTGCCGAAGCCGGTGGTGATCGCCGCGCCCTGGTACTCCGGGATGAACTGCAGCTCACCGGACTTGAGCGACGGGTAGATCAGCTCCCGCGAGCCGAGGTTCAGCTTCCGGGTCACCGGGTAGCCCTTGGCCTCCAGCGCCTGGGCGTAGATCTCGGCGAGGATCTGGCTGTCGGTGAAGTTGAAGGACGCGACGACGATCGGCGCCCCACCTTTGCTCTGCGCGGCGGGTTTGTCACCGCTGTCGCTGCCACCACCACAGGCGGCCAAGCCGAGCGTCGCCGCGACGGCCACCGCCACCACGGACGCGTTCCGGAACCAGCGCACGAATCCCCACTCCTTCGTCACTCGAACAGACGAGAGAGGACCCTAGCTCCGACCCCCGACAAGAATCCACATGCTGGGACAAACGGTCCAGAATTCCCAGCCTGCGGAATTTGACCGCCCGATCGGGGTAGGGTCGGCCGGTGCACGTGACCGCGGTGACCCCGCTGGCCGCCGACAGCGGGCTCCCGATCTTCCAGTGGAAGTGGGTGGACCGGAACGCCGACGACATCGTCCAGCGCCTCGGCGAGCACGTCTCGCTGACGGCCGCCGCGCTCGGCGTCGGACTGGTCGTCTCGATCGGCCTCGCGGTGCTTTCGCTGCGGTTCCGCTGGTCGTACGGGTTCATCCTGAGCGCGGCCGGCGCGCTGTACGTGATCCCGAGCCTCGGCGCGTTCGCGGTGCTGGTGCCGTTCTTCGGGCTGACGTTCCTCACCGCGATGATCCCGCTCGCGACGTACACGCTGCTGATCCTGGTGCGCAACATCGTCACCGGCGTCGACCAGGTGCCGAACGAGGTCCGCGAAGCCGCCGTCGGCATGGGCTACACGCGGACGCGGCTGCTCTGGCAGATCGAGCTCCCCGCTGGCGCTGCCGGTGGTGATCGCCGGGCTGCGCGTCGCCGCGGTGACGACGATCGGCCTGGTCACCGTGACGTCGATGCTCGGCCTCGGCGGCCTCGGCTACTTCATCCGCGCGGGCATCCAGACGGCGACGCCCAACCCGACCGAGATCATCGTCGGCGTGGTGCTGTCGGTCGCGCTGGCCGTGGTCGTGGATCTGTTGCTGTGGCTCAGCGAGCGCCTGCTGGCGCCGTGGGCGCGGAAGGTGCGGGCGCGATGAGCTTCCTCGACCAGCTGAACGCGTGGCTCGCGGACCCGAACCGCTGGAGCTGGACGGACAAGGCGGGCATCCCGTACCGGACCGTCGAGCACCTCAGGTTTTCCTTGCTGGCGTTGGTGATCGCGGCCGTCCTGACGATCCCGGCGGCGTTGTGGCTCGCCCACTACCGCCGGGGCGCGTTCCTCGCGAGCAGCGCGGTGAACATCGGCCGCGCGATCCCGAGCTTCGGCCTGATCATCCTGTTCTGGTTCCTGGCCAGCCGCTGGGAGCTGGACACGACGTTCTGGCCGTTGCTGCTGGCGTTGGTGGCCTTGGCGATGCCACCGCTGTTCACCAACACGTACGCGGGAGTGGTGTCCCTGGAGCAGGACACCATCGACGCGGCCCGCGGCACGGGTTACCGCGAGTGGCAGATCATGCTGCGGCTCGAGCTGCCGCTGGCGTCCCCGGTGATCCTGGCGGGCGCGCGGGTGTCGTTCCTCCAGCTGATCGCGACGGTCGCGATCGGCGCGATCGTCAACGACGGCGGCGGTTTGGGACGCTACATCGTCGACGGCTTCGCGTTGGGCGCACAGGGTTACGGCGAGATCTTCGCGGGCGGCCTCGCGGCCGTGGTGCTGGCGTTGCTCTGCGACGGCGCCTTCGCGCTGATCACCCGTTTGGCGACGCCGCGCGGCCTGGCCTTGCAGTCGGCCCGGCGGGAAGCGTAGGAATCTCACCCTGCGCAGTCACATCTTACGATCTGTGCATGGATCGGCCCAAGCCCAACGCACGCAAGCGCCTGCTCGCCAACAAGCTTCGCCGCCTGCGCGAGAACGCCGGACTCACGCAAGTCGAAGCCGGTGCGCCGATGCGGTTCAACAAGAACAAGATGAGCCGCATCGAGCTGGGATATCTCCCCGACTACAACGGTTTCGTGGCTCTCCTCGACCGCTACGGCGTGATCGTCTCGGACTACGACGACTGGGTCCGCCAGTACGACCGGGCGTTCGAGAAGGGTTGGTGGCACGCGTACGGCCTCGACGACATGAGTTACATCTCGCTCGAAGCCGACGCTGACGAGGTCCGCGTGTACGAGTTCGGCATCGTTCCGGGCCTGCTCCAGACCGAAGCCGGGATGCGCGCCGCGTTCGCCGGTGCGCGGGAACCGTTGTCACCTCGCCGGTTGGAGAACGAGATCGCGGTCCGCCTGCGCCGCCAGGCCCGCCTCACCGATGACGATCCGCCCCTCAAGTTCCACGCGATCATCGACGAGTCCGTCCTCCGGCGCCCCGACCTGGTCCCGCACGAGCAGTGCGCCCAGCTCGAGCAGATCATCGAGCGCGCGGAGCTGCCCAACGTCACGGTGCAGGTCGTGCCGATCAACCACGGGTTCCACTCCGGGCGCAACGGCAGCTTCACCATTCTCAGCTATCCCCGGCTGCGGGAGCCGGACATCGCCTACATCGAGCACGGTTTCGGCTCGCTCCAGTTCGAGAAAGCCAAGGACGTGAACGTTGCTAGGCTGGTCTTCCGACACCTCGCCGATCTCGCGCTCGACGAACCGGATTCGATCCGGCTGATCCGGCAGGTGATCGCCGAGACCTGACGGGAGGCGAACCGTGTCCGACCTTTCCTGGTACAAGAGCAGCTACAGCTCCGGCGAGGGTGCGCAGGGAAACTGCGTCGAGGTCGCTTTCCTCCCCGGCACGGTGGCGGTCCGCGACTCGAAGGCCCCGACGTCCGGCACGCTGACCGTGTCACCCGAAACCTGGCGCCACATCGGCGAAATCGCCCGCTAGAACGCGCCGACGAGGATCAGCACCCCGAGCGCGACGAGCACCACGGGCAGCACGACGTGCCCCCACCGCGCGAGCACCCGGGCGACGCCGGGGCGGGTGGCGAGGAACCGTCCGGCCGCACACCACACGGCCACGCCCACCAGGAACACCACGACGTAACCCGCGAGCCCGCCGGGCCCGGTCGCGGCGAAGGCGGGCACGTAGACGCCGACGTTGTCACCGCCGTTGGCGAAGCAGACCACCGCGATCCCGAGGACCCCGGCCGCGGGCGCGGGTTCGCCGTCGTCGGCGTGCCACGCCTGCCAGGCCGCGCGGATCCCGAGCAGCACGGGCAGCACGCCGAGCCACCGGACGAGCCCGTCGGGCAGCAGCCCGGCGCCGAGCGCCCCGGCGACGGAAACGCCGAGGATGGCGGCGAAGCCGAGGAACTGCCCGGCGACGACGTCCAGCGCACCCCGCCGCCCGGCGGCCCGCCCGAAGAAGACGGCGAGCAGCACGAGGTCGTCGACGTTCGTCACCGCGAACATCGCGGCCGCCCGCCCGATCAGGCCGAGGTCCACGCCGTCTTTCCGGTGCGGCACGCGGTGATCAGGCGCTCGACTTCGGGACCGAGCGGCCGGTCCTCCTCGACCGGCGGAACGACCGTCCGGACCCACTCGTAAGCCGCGTCCAGCCCGGGTGCGCCGTCCGGCGCGAGGTGCCGCGCCTGCGACCCGGTGACCAGCTCGCACGCCGTGATCGCGAAGAGGTGCGAAGCGGCCGCCCGCAGCTGCTCCCCCGCCGCCCACGCGAACGCCTGCACGTCCTCCTGGCCGGCCGAGGTGTCGATCGAGCCGAGCGTCGCGGGCGCGGCGAGCCGTCGCAACGCGTGCAACTCGCCGACCGCCCTCTTGTGCAACGGCACCAACCCCGCGCGCGGCCCGGGGTCGCTCGTGAGCTGGGCCGGGAGGCCGCTGAACCGCTCGTCGAGCAGCCGGTGCTGGCGCTGCACGGAAATCTCGCCGAGGTGCACCAAAGCCGCTGTCACGGCGTCCATCCGCAGGCCGAGGTCGATCGCGTGGTACGCCGTGCCCGGGACGAACTCGCCCTCGATGAACGACGGTGAGTCGCCCGGCATCGTCCGCCAGCGCCGCACCGTCTCGCTCAGGTCGTCGGTGACGCGGGCGGCGTGCGCGAGGGCGCGCGGCGCGACCCGTACCGAAAGGGGCGCCTGCACGACGTCCGCCCGCACCGGCCCCGCACCCACCAGTTCGTTCACCGCGGCCAGGATCCGCCGCAACTGCTCGTCGCCACCGGCCATGACCGGCGACAACGCCTCGCGGGGCGCGCCGAGGACGTCGATCGCCATGGCCTCGGTGAGCGTCTGCAGGTCGATGAGCCGCCGGGCTTCGGTCTCGCCGCGCTGCGAGTGCATTACGGCCAGCGGAGAACCCTGAAGCAGCGAAGCACCTTCTTTGGGCCCGAGCACGTACGGCTCGACGCCACGCTTCGCCAGCGCCTCGGCCGCGGGGATCTCGACGCCGTCTTCGAGGACCGTGCCGATCCCGAGGAACGTCTGGAAAGCGTGCGACAGCGGGATGATCTCGCCCGAGCTGCCGAGCCCGGTGCGCGGGACGGCGGGCGTGAACCCGTCGTTGAGCCGGTCGACGAGGAACTGCACCAGCTCCGGGCTCACGGCCGACCACGGCTGCAGGAAGTCGTCCAGCCGGGCGAGGAGCAGCGCGCGGACGTCTTCGGGCGGCAGCCACGGCGGCCCGCCGACCGCGCGGCCGATCAGCAGGTTCCGTTGGTGCTCGGCCTGTTGCCGCGCGTCGAGGGCGACGCCGGCGAGCCGTCCCATGCCGGTGGTGACCCCGTAGACCGGTTTTTCGGGCCGCGAAAGGAGTATTCCGGCCGCTTCCCGGCGTCGCTTCAGGGCTTCTACCAGCGGTTTGGCCAAAACCAGCCGTTCACCGTCGGCGAACCCACTACCGGTGATGATCATCGGTAGGGCAGCATGGTGCCGACGCCGGAAGCCTCGGCACGGGCGAGGATCATGGTCGCCACCGCGATGTCCGTTGTGGACAGTCCGCGGTGCCAGAACAGGATCCGTTCGGCGTCGGACTCGCGGCCGGGCTTCTTCCCGGCCACGACGTCGCCGATCTCGGCGTGGACCCGGTCCGCGGTGAGGAGGCCGGCGTTGAGCTGGGGGCGCAGGGCGCCGAACCGCGGGTTGCCGGACTGGGATTCGCGCCAGTCGTCGACCACGACCTTGTCGATGTCGTCGAGCAGCGTGAGCTCCAGTGCGCTGATCGTGCCGTAGGGCACCAGGAAGGTGCCCGGCCGGAGGAACTCGCGGCGCACCAGCGCTTCGGGTTCGACCAGCCGGGAGGCCTCGACCTGGATGTCGGCGCCGTCCAGGGTCTCCTCGGCCGTGGCGCAGACGCGGACGTCCTTGCCGAGCCGTTCCGAAAGGCGCCTGCCGAACTCTTCGCGCGACTCCGGACGCTTGCTGGTCACGCGGATTTCGGCGAAGTCGAACAACGAGTCGAGGAGCACGACGTTCCACCAGGCGGTACCGCGGGCACCGATGTGCCCGAGCACCCGGGAGTCCGGGCGCGCCAGGTACTTCGCGCCGACGGCGGTCATCGCGCCGGTGCGGGCCTCGGTGATCATCGTGCCGTCGACTATGGCCCGCGGCATGCCCGTGTCCGGGTCCAGCAGCAGGATCAACGCCATTTCGGAAGGGAGGCCCTGTTCGAAGTTCCCCACGAAGTCACCGACGACCTTCACGCCACTGACCTGCTTCGCGGACAGGTGGCCGCGAAGGATGTTGAAGTGGCCTTTGCCGCCGTTGTCCGGCACGAGGTGGGTTCGCGGCTCGAAGACGACCTGGCCGCGGCCGTGGTCGGCGAGCACGTCCTCGACCGCGCCGACGATGTCCGCTTCGGTGATGCCGAGCGAGTCGATGTCGGCACCGGTCAGGTACCGGAGCCAGACGGACGTCACCGGGCGAGGTCCTCGATGACCTCGGCCCCGGGCAGCGCGGCCAGCGCGGTGCCGGAGATCAGCAGCTTGCTGCCGCGGATCCCGCTGCCGATGACGAGTTCGGGCGCGTCCGCGACGCGCTTGTCGATCAGGACGGGCCACTCGGCGGGCAGGCCGACGGGCGTGATGCCGCCGTACTCCATCCCGGTCAGGGCGACGGCTTCGTCCATCGGCGCGAACGACGCCTTGCGGACGTCGAGGCGGCGCTTGATGACGCCGTTGACGTCGGCGCGGGTGGTCGCGAGCACGAGCGCGGCCGCGAAGCGGACTTCACCGGCGCGCTTGCCGGCGACGACAACGCAGTTCGCGGAGGCTTCGAGCGGCGAGCCGTAGGCCTCGCAGAAGGCGGCGGTGTCGGCCAGCGACGGGTCGATCTCCGTGACGCCGACGGCATCCGGGTCGGCGAGCGCGGCCAGCGCCTTGGCGACGGGCTCGGCGAGGAGGTCAGTACGCGTGGGGGCGGGAACGACGGTGAGGCTCCCTGCGATCGTCCAGGTCACCCCGCCAGCCTAACTACCAGCTGGAGCCGCCGCGCTGCACCTCGATGAGCTTGGGGCGCACGTCCACGATGTAGACGAGGACCGCGGCCATGGCGGGCACCCAGAAGATCATCCCCGGCCCCATCACGTCGAACAACGCCATGGCGAGCGTCGCGCCACCGGTGATCAGCATCCAGATCGGCTTGGTCTTGCGATCGGCGGCGGAGTAGGCGTCGGCACGCTGAAGCAGCGCGTGCACGAAGGCGAAGAGCCCGACCAGCGCGCTGCCCCAGTGGATGACTTGGAGGATCCAGTAGGCAACCAGCACGACGACAGCTTACGGCAAACCGCCCGAACGACCCCGGCCCCGCCACCGGAGGTCCGGCGGCGGGGCGGGGTGTTCACGGCGTTTTTACTTGTCGGCCTTCGGCGCGGCCGGCTTCTTCGCGGCGGCGCTGGTGGTCGTCCGGCGGGCCGGCGCGGCCGTCTTCGGGGCCGTCTTGTTCGCGACCTTGCGGCTCGCGGAACGGGTCTCGTGGGCGACGTCGTCACCCAGGTCCTCGATGGCGTCGGCGGCGTCGCCGGCGACCTCGGTCACCTTGCGGGCGGTCTTCTCGCCGACCGAGCGGGTGCGCTTGGTGAAGTTGGCCAGCACGCCGTCGACGCGCTCGCGCACCTCGGTGGTGACGCCCTCGACCTGGCCCTGCGCGGTGGTCAGGGCCTCCTCGAGCTGCTCGATGGCCTTCTTGACCTGCGGCTGCGCGGCGATCTTGTCCCACGCCTGCTCGCCCGACTCGGCCAGCTTGTTGTACAGCTTGAGCGCGGCCTCGGTGTACTCGTCGATGACCTTGCGCAGCTCGGCCGGGTCCAGCTTCTCGCGGAGGCTCTCGACGTCGGTCGGCAGCTCCTGCAGGTTCTTGCGGGCGGTCTCGCTGCCCTTGGTCACGTTCTCCTTGGCCTTCGCCACGGCGTCGCTGACGGCCTGGCCGGCCAGGTTGCCGGCGCCGAGCGCGGCGAGCAGCGGGGTGCGGACCTGGTCGATGGCGGAGTTGACGGCCTTCTTGACGTCTTCGCTCTTGGGGGTGGTCATGCTGACTCCTTGGTGTTCGCGGCTGGAGTGGTCTCTGGGGTGTCTGTGGTGGGAGCGGACTCGGCGGCCGGCCGTGCCGCGGCGTTCTCCCGGCGGAAGGACTCGTAGACGTCGAGCAGGACCTGCTTCTGCCGTTCGGTCAGCTCGGCGTCGGCGCGAATCGCGTCGCCCACCGGACCACCCGTCGGCAGATCGAGGATCCCGGCCTGCACGTACAGCGCTTCGGCTGAAATGCGCAGGCCCTTGGCGATCTGCTGCAGGATCTCCGCGCTGGGTTTGCGGACCCCGCGCTCGATCTGGCTCAGGTACGGGTTGGACACGCCGGCGAGCTTCGACAGCTGGCGCAACGAGATCTTCGCGGTGTTGCGCTGCTGGCGGATGTACTCGCCGATGTCGGAAGCGATGTCCGCGACCTTCTCCATGGGACTGCCGGATCCGGGCTGGGTCCCACCGGTTTCTGCCATCCGGTCACCTCCTCGCGACACTTTCGACGGTACGCGCGAGTGCTAGCAATTGCAAGCACCCTGCTTGCAACTATCGGGTGTGGTGGTGCTCACCGCTAACGTGGTCGCATGACGCGCTCGGCCCGGCTCCGGCGGCGGCTCGTCGAGCAGCTGCTCGACGAGGACGTCCTGCACGCCCCGGAGTGGGTGGCCGCTTTCCGCGCCGTCCCCCGCCACGTCTTCCTGCCGCGGTTCTTCGCGCCGGCGGGCGGACTGTGGGCGGCCGTCGACCGCGATGACCCGGGCTGGCTGGAGACGGTGTACTCCCGCGACGTCCTGGTGACGCAGCTGGACGACGACCCGGAGCGTTGGGAGCTCGCCCGGCGCACGGGCCCGGTGGCGGGGACGCCGACGAGCTCGTCGAGCATGCCGTCGATCATGGCGATCATGCTCGAGGAGCTGCGGGTGCGCGACGGGCAGCGCGTGCTCGAGATCGGCACCGGCACCGGGTACAACGCGGCGCTGCTGAGCCACCGCTGCGGCGCGGGCCAGGTGTCCACAGTGGACATCGACCCGGTGATCGTCGCGCAGGCGCGCGAACGGCTGGCCGTGGCGGGCTACCGGCCTTCGTGCGCGGTGGGCGACGGCGCGCTCGGCTTCCCGGCCGGCACGTTGTTCGACCGGGTGCTGTGCACGGCGTCGGTGTCGTCGATCCCGCCGGCCTGGCTGGCGCAGACGAAACCGGGCGGCCTGATCGTGACGACGTTGAACCGCCCGATCGGCGCGGGCCTGGTCCGGCTCGTCGCGGGCGAGGACGGCACGGGCCGGGGCCGCGTCCTGGCGCGCGACGGCCGGTTCATGCCGCTGCGCGCGCACCGGCTGCCGGAGACGGGCCCGCTGCCGATGCCGTCGCGCGACGACTGGGAGCAGACGCGGCTGCCGATGTCGACGGTCCTGCAGCCGCGCAAGCAGTTCGAGTTCTTC
The DNA here is from genome assembly GCF_030264295.1 of Amycolatopsis nalaikhensis. Classification (GTDB taxonomy): domain Bacteria; phylum Actinomycetota; class Actinomycetes; order Mycobacteriales; family Pseudonocardiaceae; genus Amycolatopsis; species Amycolatopsis nalaikhensis. The sequence continues at coordinate 2,126,035 of NZ_CP127173.1, forward strand.
GCGGGGTTGGCGTTGCCGGGCGTCCGCGCGGTCCGCGACGGCGCCGACGACGAAGCGCCGAGCGTCGCGCTGGTGCACCCGGACGGCTCGTGGGTCCGCCACCGCAAGCGCGGCGGCGCGGACGAGGTCGCCCAGGGCGGCCCGCGCGCGCTGTGGGAGCTCGCCGAAGCCGCGTACGTCGAGTGGTGCGAGCTGGGCAAGCCGGAGCGCGACCGCTTCGGCGTGACAGTGACCGAGCAGGGTCAGGAGTTCTGGCTCGACGCCCCCGACGGCCGGACCTGGCCGCTCGCCTAGGGCAACCGGGCCCGGATCCACTTCTCGGCGTGGTCGGCCGCGGTCTCGGCCGAGACGTCCGTCGTGTCGAAGAGTTCGACGCCCAGCTCGTCCGCCGACTTCCGGAGCCACTCGGTGAACTCGAGCATCTCCTCGATCCGCGCCTCGTCCCACTCGCGCCAGGCGGGGCGGGCGCGCAGCCGCCGTCGCAGCGACTCGGGCGAGCCGACCAGCGCGAGGTAGTGGATGTCACTGAAGAAGGCGCGTTCGGGCAGCGGTTCGAACTCCGGTGGGGCGACGGTGCCGCACAGCACGACCGGGCGGCCGTTCTGGTGCAGCATCGCCGCCATCCGGAGCCAGGCGGCCCGGAACGCCGGGACGTCGTCGCGCAGGGCGCCCGTCCAGAGGACGTCTTGTTCCAGCACGACGACGTCGCCGCCGAACCGGGCCGCGAGCAGCGGCCCGAGCGTCGACTTCCCGGCGCCGCTCGGGCCGGTCAGCGCGAAGAGCGGCAGTTTCCGGAACGGCCACCGGTGGCCGCACCGCGCGCACTCGAGGGTGCTGCCGTCGACGACCGGGCGGTCGGCCCGGTCGCCGCACGACGGGCAGATCCGCAGGTCGAGCCCCACCTCAGTCGAAGAGGTTCTCGAGGAAGCTGCGCTTGCGGTGACCGTGGCCGTAGGGCCGCGGCGAATCGGAGTAGCCACCGCGGTGCGGCCGCGGCGAGTCCGCGTAACCACCGCGGTACCCCTTCGGCGAGTCCGGGTAGCCACCCCGGTAGGGCCGCGGCGAGTCGGGACGGCCGTAGTGCGCCGTCGGCGCCGGACCGCCCTGGTAGGGCGGGGGCTGCTGGCCGTAGAAGGAGCTTTCCGCGCCGACGATGGCCTCGAGCTCACCGCGGTCCAGGAAGATCCCCCGGCAGCCGTCGCACTGGTCGATGTGGACGCCGTTCTTGTCCACAGTCCGCATCTGGTTCTGACACTTCGGACAAATCACACATCAGAGCCTACGCATAAACGCGTCAGGAGGCGCAGAGGCAGAACGGGTGGCCGACGGGATCGGCGTAGACGCGGAAGCCCTTCGGCGCGTCGTCCAGCAGTTTGGCGCCGATGCCGAGCACGCGCTCGTGCGCGGCTTCCATGTCGGTGACGTTGAGGTCGAGGTGCATCTGCTGCGGGTTTTCCGCCGACGGCCAAGCGGGGGGCCGGTAGTCGGGTACCCGCTGGAAGGCGATCCCGGCGCCACCGCGCGGGTCGCGCAGGGTGACCCAGTGGCCGTCCTCGGCGACTTCGGGCGCGTCCCAGTCGAGCACCGCCCGGTAGAACTCGGCTAGCGCCACCGGGTCGGGGCAGTCGAGGGCCACCACACCCAGCGTCGGTACCGCACTCATCGTCGCTCCCTTCGATCGTGAGTAACCAGTGAAGGCATTATGTGGGTTAGCGCACGAGGGGGCAACCACCGGCCGCCGTACACTGGTTCGGTGCACACCGACGCGTCCCTCGTCGTGGAGTTCCTCAACACGGTCAACGTCGAAGAGGGCACTGACCTGCTCGAAGATCCCGGGCGCTGGCGAGAGTGGGCGGCAAGGCACGAGCTGAACCCAAACCCGGCCTCGGAGGCCCGAGCGGCCCGCGACGCACTGCGGGCGGCAATAGGTGACCCGAGACTGCCGGGAGGAAGCCTCGACGTGGGCACCCGGATTTCGCTGACATCGGAGGGCCCGGCCCTGGTGGCGGACGACGTGGTGGGAGCGGTGTTCGCGGCGTGCGCGAGGCTGGTGGTCCGAGGGGATTGGATCAGGTTGAAGATCTGCCCGGCGGACACGTGCTTGTGGGCGTTCTACGACGAGTCCCGCAACAGATCGCGAACGTGGTGCTCAATGAGGGTGTGCGGCAACCGCGAAAAGGCAAGGGGCTGGCGAGCCCGCGCGGCGGCGGGCTGACCCAGCCTCACCCCACCCACACTGACCCCGCGCCGCCCCAGCGTCTTGAATGAGTCATTCAGGACCTCCCACGCCCTGAATGACTCATTCAAGACACCGGTAGCCGCGCCCACGCACCCCGCCGCCTCACCGGCCCCGCCGCACCGCGCCCGCCGTGCCCTACCGCCCGGCCGCTCTGCCGCCCTGCCGCCCTGCCGCCCTGCCGCCCTGCCGCCCTGCCGCCCGAGGGAGGGTCGCGAATGACTCATTCGCGACCCCCAACGCCCCCAATGACCCATTCGCGACACCCAAGCCCACCCGCCGCACCCCTCATCCGAGCGGCACACCCGCGAAAGCCTGTGGACAACCAACCCCCAACCCCCCACATATCCACACCCGACCCGCCCTCACCCCCACACGTTGTGGACATCCATTAGGCCATCACCGTGAAAACCTGTGGATAACCCGGGGGATAACTCAGCTTCCTGTGGACAACTGGTTTGAGACTCCCCCAGGTGTGGTATAGGCCAAAGCCCTCAGAACAACAGCTCCGCGACGGCATAGATGACCAACCCGGCCAAGGCACCCACGACCGTGCCGTTGATCCGGATGAACTGCAGGTCCCGCCCCACCTGAAGCTCGATCTTCCGCGAAGTCTCCTCGGCATCCCACCGCTCGACCGTGTCGGTGATGATCGTCGTGATCTCGCGCGAGTAGTTCTTCACCAGGTAAGCCGCCGCGCCCTCGACCCATCCGTCGGCCTTCGCGCGCAGCTGGTCGTCGGAAACCAAGCGCGTTCCCAGCGACACCAGACCCAGCCGCACGCGGCGGCGCAGCTCGCTCGACGGGTCCTCGGCCGCGTTGAGCAGCATCTCCTTCGCCGTGCTCCACGCCGAGCCGATCAGGCGCTGGACCTCCTCGTGGTGCACGATCTGGCCCTTCACCTGCTCGGCGCGGGCCATCACGTCCGGGTCGGTCTGCAGGTCCTGGGCGAACTCGCCGAGGAACTTGTCCAGCGCGAGCCGCATCGGGTGGTTGACGTCCGTCTTCACCGCCCACGCGAACGACAGCACCTCGCCGTACACCTTGTCCGCGAGCATCTCGTCGACGAACTTCGGCGACCAGCTCGGCGCCCGGTCCGACACCACGCGCAGCATCGTCGTGTGGTTGTCGCGGACCCATTCGTACGCGCGGTCGCACATCAGGTCCACCAGCTTGTGGTGCGCGCCGTCGGCGAAGACGCCCTGGAGGATCTTGCCCAGCGGCGGCCCCCACGGCTTGTCGATGATCCGCCGCGCGACCGCCTGCTCCATGATCGCCTGGATGTCCTCGTCGCGAAGAACGCGAACCGCGGCGCGGACCATCGTCGCCAGCTCAGACGTCACGCGCTCGGCGTTTTCCGGCTCCGCCAGCCAGCCACCCAGCCGGCGGGCGAGCTCGACGCGCTTGAGCTTGTCGCGCACGACCTCCTCGGACAGGAAGTTCGACCCGACGAAGTCGCCGAGGCTGTTGCCCAGCGCGTCCTTCTTGTTCGGGATGATCGCCGTGTGCGGGATCTTCAGCCCGAGCGGGTGGCGGAACAGGGCCGTGACGGCGAACCAGTCGGCCAGCGCGCCGACCATGCCCGCTTCGGCCGCGGCGCGGACGTAGCCCACCCAGCCCGGCCAGCCGGCCGACTGCGCCCAGCTCGTCAGCAGGAACACGATCGTGGCGCCGAGCAGGAACGACAGCGCGACGAGCTTCATCTTCCGCAGCGCGCGCCGCTTTTCCTCTTCACCGGCGGGGCCGCCCGGCGGGTCGGCGGGCGTCACCTTGGCGGGGGTCAGTTGCTCCACATCGCCATTGTCCGTGAGGATGGCTGATCGTGCGCGAACCTGCTCTCGTCCCCCGCCTCCGCCCGTTTACCTCGACCATCTTCGCCGAGATGACGGCGCTCGCGGTCCAGCACGACGCCGTCAACCTCGGCCAGGGCTTCCCGGACACCGACGGCCCGGCCGGCATGCTCGACGCCGCGAAGAACGCGCTGTTCGGCGGCGCCAACCAGTACCCGCCGGGGCCGGGCAGGCCCGAGCTGCGGGCGGCGATCGCGCGGCACCGGCTGCGCTACGGCACCGAGTACGACCCGGACACGGAGATCCTCGTCACCGCGGGCGCGACGGAGGCCATCACGGCGACGCTCATCGCGCTGACCGAGGCGGGCGACGAGGTGATCGTCATCGAGCCGTACTACGACTCGTACGCGGCGGCGGTCGCGATGGCGGGCGCCGAGCGCCGGGTGGTCGGGCTCGTCGAAGGCCCGGACGGCCGGTTCGGCCTCGACGTCGACGGCCTGCGCGCCGCGGTCACCCCGCGGACCAGGGCGATCCTGGTCAATTCGCCGCACAACCCGACCGGCACGGTGTTCACCCGCGCCGAGCTGGAGGCGCTCGCGGCGCTGTGCGTCGAGCACGACCTGATCGCGATCTGCGACGAGGTCTACGAACACCTGGTGTTCGACGACGCGGAACACATCCCGCTGGTGACGCTGCCCGGCATGCGGCCGCGGACGGTGAGCATTTCGAGCGCGGGCAAGTCGTTCAACTGCACGGGCTGGAAGATCGGCTGGGTCTGTTCGACACCGGAGCTGGTCGCGGCGGTGAAGGCGGCGAAGCAGTTCATCACGTTCGTGTCGGGCGGGCCGCTGCAGCCGGCGGTGGCGCACGCGCTCGACCACGAGCTGCCCTGGGTCGACGGCCTGCGCGACTCGCTGCGGGAGAAGCGCGACCGGCTGTCGGCGGGTCTCGCGGAGGCCGGGTTCGCGGTCCGCCGGACGGCGGGCACGTACTTCGTCTGCGTCGACGTCCGGCCGCTGGGGTTCACGGACGCCGCCGACCTGGCGTGGGAGCTGCCCGCACGCGTCGGGGTCGCGGCGGTGCCCGTGAAGGTGTTCACCGATCACCCGGACGAGTGGAAACACCTGCTGCGTTTCGCGTTCTGCAAACGCAACGAGGTCATCGACGAGGGCATCACCCGTTTGCGCAAACTGGTCTGACGACCTGGTTCCGTCCCCGACGGCCCGCGCCTGCGGCAGTCAGCCTCCCTGGAGTAACCCACGTGCTCCACGAGGGGGTCACGCTCCGCGACCACTTCGGCATCCCCGGCGACGGGGTCCACGGGGAATTGATCACGCACCGCAGCCGTTTCGGGGCGGTCATGGGCGTGGTCGTCCCACCTGCCGGGCGCGGTCCCGGTCGACCGGCAGAAATGTGGCGACGAGCACCCACCGCCACCGATTCGACACTCAACGCCACGCGGATCCGGGAAACATCAGGTCAGCGGCGAAACGTGCAAATTGCAGCACTCGTCCGAATGGTCGCAGGCAACCACCCGAACGGCACTGAGAGTGATCAACTCGTCGGCCGCAGATACCTTGTGCGGTAGGGCCGTTCCGCCTTACGGGCTGGATCGAACGCGGGAGAGATGAAAGACTCCCGAGCGGTGCTAGAAAGAGTGCAGCCCCGGGGGAACTGCGACCTGGCCGGAGAAAGACCCCAGCAAGAACAGACTCGAGCGTGCATCGCGAGAGCCTCAGGCGCGGACGGTGGTGGTGGCGGTGAGCAGCACGGCGAACGCGCGCCGCGGCGCCCCGGCACGCCCGCCGCTCACAGCGGGTGAAAACCAGCCTTCGCACGCGCGCGTGCGCGCGACGGGGCCCGCGCTGGACGCCTTGTCGGCACGCGAGGTCGCCGCACTTGGGCGCCCGGCGGGGCTCGGCGAGGCGGCCTTGTCGGCGCGCGGCACCGCCGCACTCGAGCGCTCGACGGGGCCCGCCCGGGAAGCCATGCCGCGCGGCGGCGCCGCGCGCGGGCGCTCGCCCAAGCCGTGGGCGTCTCCGCTGGCTCGGCCCGCCGCCAAGATCCTCGTCGCCGGAGGGCTGACCCTCGCGGGCTGGCTGCTCACCGGTGCGCTGTCCGGCCACACCGCCTCGGCCGCGGAGACCGCCGCCTGCCAGCACTCCTCGGTGTCCACTGTGGAGCACGGCCGGGCCGCCTTCGGCCACCACCACCGCGCCAGCAGTCACCGCGAAACCGGCGCTGCCCGGTGCACCCAGGCGACCGCCGACAGCACGTCGACCGAGGACTCCGCCACCAGCGACGCCACCGAAACGACCACCGGCGACACCGCGACCGGCGAAACGCCAGCGAACGACACCAAGCCCGCCGACACCGCGACCGGCGCCACCGAGCCCGCCGACACCGCGACCACCGAACCGGCCACCACAAAGCCCGAAACCAGCGAGCCCGCGAGCACGCCCACCGAGGCCACCCAGCCCGCAACCACGGAACCCGCGACCGGCGAGACCACCTCCGCCGACACCGCGACCAGCACCGAAGAGCCCACGAAGACCACCACAACCTCCGGCGGCGGCCTCCTGGGCGGCTTGGTCGGCGGAGTCCTGAACGTGGTCGGCGGCACCCTGAACACAGTCACCAGCACAGTCGGCGTGGTCACGGACACGCTCTCCCACACGGTCCTGGCCCCCCTGACGCAGCCGCCCGCGAGCAACCCGGACGCCCCCGTCCTGCTCCCGATCGACGACATCCTGAACCCGATCCTCGGCGGCTCGTCCTCGGGCAGCGTGACCGTGACCGTCCCCGCGACGACCGCCACCCCCGAAACCGTCACCGTCGAGATCGCCCCCGCGGCGACAGCGGAGACCACGACGCCACCGCAAACCCCCCGCTTCGCGCTCGTCCACCTCACCCCGAAGCCGCAGGCGCCGGTCGTGAAGCAGCAGGACACCCCGCGCGACTCCGGCGTCCACGCCCGCGACGGCGGCGGCGACTCCACCCCCGGCCTGCCCGGCGGCACCACCGCCCCGAGCGCGCCCGCCACCACCGCGACCCCCGGTCACGACGGCCCCGGTGGTGCCCGGCACCCCTTCGCCGTCCACACCGATGACGTCACCACCACTCAGCTGAAGCTCATCGGCGCCAGCCGCGACCACGATGTCGACGGCGCGGGCAGGGAAGCCGCCCTGCCCACCACCTCTCCCGACTGACCCCGCACCGGGCAGCCGGGGAGAACTGCGTCCAAACCAAGATCAACTCCCCTGCTCCAGTACGCGAATCCGTGACTCTTCACGTGTCGTGACGCCTTCGCGCGTCCGCCGTACCCCAGGGGCTGAAACCCATGCGAAACCACAGTCTTTCCGACCGGCCGACCGCGCCCGGCCGGGTCGGATCCCGGTCCCGGCGCCGCGCTGCCCCCGTGGCGCCGGGACCCACACCGGGCGCGCTCCGGGAGTCCTCGCTCACCGCGCCGAGCGAGGTCTCGCAGTACCGCGAGCGCACCTGAGCCGCCGGCTTCCCGGCACGTCGAGGGGCGGTGCCGGGAAGCCGCGGTCCTCGCGACGGAGTCACGTCCCGTCGCGGGGTGTGTGGAACAACGAACCGGTGCGCTGGATGCACATGAACGCCGCCCATCCCTGGGAGCAGGCTCGCATCCAGCGCACCGGTTCGTTCTATGCGATGGGGGCGTCCAGCGAGGCCGGGGTGCCCTGGACCGACGCCGCGGCGACGCTCAGCCGCCGGACCGCCTCGTGGATCTTCTCCGGCGGCAACGCGAACGGCAGCCGTATCCAGCGCTCCATGCCGCCGTGGACGCCGAACCGCGAGCCCGGCGCCACCTGCACGCCGTGGCTCGCCGCCGCCACCGCCAGCCGGGAGCTCACCGGCTCCGGCATGCGGCACCACAACGACAGCCCGCCCTTCGGCGGCGTGAACGTCCAGTCCGGCAGGTGCCACTTCACCGCGCCCGCCAGCGCGTCGCGGTAGCCGCGGAACTCCTCGCGGCGACGCGCCATCGCCGCCCAGCCCTCCTCGCCGAGCAACTCGGCGAACACCACCTGCTCGAACACCGGCGACCCCAGGTCCACCGCGTACCGCGCCGAAACCAGGCGGCCCAGCAGGTCCTCCGACGCGCGGATCCAGCCGAGCCGCAGCCCGCCCCAGTGCGACTTCGACGCCGACCCGACGCAGATCGCCAGGTCGCCGGCGAACGCGGCCAGCGGCGGCGGCCCGTCGAGCGGGTCGCCTTCGAGGTCGAGCTCGACGAGCGTCTCGTCGACGACCACCGGCGTCCTGGCCCGCGCGAGCACGGCGCCGAGCCGTTCGCGGCCTTCGGCGTCCAGGCGCAGGCCGGTCGGGTTCTGGAAGTCGACCACCAGGTACGCCAGCCGCGGTGACGCCTGGCGCAGCGCCGCGTCGATCCCGGCGATGTCCCAGCTGCGGGCACCGGCCGGGTCGAGCGCCACCGGCACCGGGATCGCGTGCGCGGCGCGGATCGCCTCCGACGCGTTCGGGTACGTCGGCTGCTCGACCAGCACGCGGTCGCCCGGCCCGGCCAGCATCCGCAGGACCAGCACGAACGCGTGGTGCGCGCCGTTGGTCACCATCACCTGCGCGGCCGTCGTCGGCAGCCCGCGCTCGGTGTACCGCCGCGCGATCGCCTCCCGCAGCACGAGCAGGCCGCGCTCGGCGTACCCGTGTTCGCCCAGGTAGTCGGCGAGCCGCCCGCGGGCCGCGTCGACCGCCGCGGCCATGCCGGGGATGGCCGCGGGCGACGCGTGCGCGAAGTCGATCAGGTCGTCGCCCGCCGGGACGAGCGGTTCGCGGCCGCGGCCCGGCGCGGCGATCCACGACCCGGCGCCGCGGCGGCTCGCGACGAATCCGTTCTCCCGCAACCGGTCCAGCGCGGCCCCGATCAGCGTGCGACTCGCGCCGAGCGCCTCGGCCAGCTCCCGTTCGGCGGGCAGCCGGGTGCCGAGCGGGAGCTGGCCGTCCAGCACCTGCAGCTCGATGGCGGCGGCCAGGTCGGCCGCGCCCTGCCGGGAGCCCCCTTGCCGCCACGACCCCAGCATGGCAGCCAGTCGCGGGCCAGAGATGCGTCCACCCAGCGGGATCATCGATTCCATCAGGCCAATATCCTGGAATTGGCTATGGTTTACAAGGCCACTTACCCCCGATAGTGAAACCGTGGCTCAGATCGATCTCCGGCCCGTCCGGATCTCCCGCGACCCCGCCCGGCGCAGTGTCCAGCTGCTCGTGGGCCTCGCCCTCTACGGCACCAGCGTCGCCATGCTCACCCGCGCCCACCTGGGCCTCGAACCCTGGGGCGTGCTCGCCGAAGGGATCATGAAGCACACCGGGCTAACCTTCGGCACCGTCACCGGCGTCGTCTCGGTGGCCGTCCTCCTGCTGTGGATCCCGCTGCGCCAGCGGCCCGGGATCGGCACGGTCGCGAACGTCGTGGTCATCTCGGTGACCGTCGACCTGGTCCGCGCGGTGCTCCCCGACCAGCACGACCTCGGCTGGCAGATCGCGTTGCTCGTCGGCGGCGTCGCCCTCAACGGCTTCGCGACCGCCACCTACGTCGGCGCCCGGCTCGGTCCCGGCGCCCGCGACGGCCTGATGACCGGGCTGGCCGCGCGCACCGGCTGGTCGGTCCGGCTGGTGCGCACGGGCATCGAGATCACCGTGGTCGCCGCGGGCTTCCTGCTCGGCGGCACCGTCGGGGCGGGCACGGTGCTCTACGCCCTCGCGATCGGGCCGCTCACGCAGGCGCTGCTGCCGCTGGTCGTGTGGCGCGAACCGGAGCGCGAGGAGCCCGAGCCCGTGCACTAACCGGCTTTCCGCCGCTGGACGACCTGGCGCAGCGTCGCGAGATCGGCGCCGTGCCGGGTGAGGACCTCGTCGGTGCCGCGCTGCTGCGCCAGGGCCAGCAGGATGTGCTCCTGTCCGAGGTGCTTGTCCCCCAGCCGGACGGCTTCCTTGAGGCTCAGCTCCAGCGTCTTCTTCGACTGCGTGGTGAACGGGATGTGCCCGCGCTTGGCCGGGCCCAGCCGTCCGGCCAGCGCGCCGGCCCCGTGCGTCTGCTCGACGCGCTCGACGATCTGCTCGACGTCGATGCCGAACTCGGTGAGCGCCTCGGCGTCGGCGTCGCTGACCCCGCCGCGGCGCCGGGTCCGCGCCAGCTCCTCGGCGATCTCGTCGGCCGGGACGCCCAGCTCGGCGAGCACCCCGCCACCGGTCTTCACCAGCCCGGCCAGCAGGTGCGCGGGCCCGATCTCCACCGACCCGGACTCCCGCGCCACGATCTGCGCCTCGACGACGGCCAGCCGCGCGTCCGCCGTGAACCTTTCGAACATCAATGCCTCCCGTACTTCTTGTGCACGGCCTGCCGGCTGACCCCCAGCTCGGCGGCGATTTCCTGCCACGACCAGCCGTGCACCCGCGCGCTGCGGACCTGCACGGCCTCCAGTTGTTCTAGCAACCGCCGGAGCGCGGCGACCGCGCGCAGTCCCACCCGGGGATCGCGATCACCGGCCCGGGCGGCCAAATCCGTCGCTTCCGTCATGCCTGTCAACCTACGTTGACATTCGGTCCATGTCAACCTGAGTTGACACGACGTAGAGTCGGGTGATGCCCGAGATCGCGATCGCCGAGCGGGCCGGGGTGGGCGCCGACGGCCACCCACGCCCCTCCGAAGACCACGTCGTCGTGCTGGACAACGCGGTGGTGGTCCTCGACGGCGCCACGTCGTCGGACCCCTCGCAGCCGCCGGGCGGCTGGTACGCCGAACGCCTCGCGCGGCGCCTCACCACCGACCTCCGCGCGGCACCGGCCGCCGACCTGGCCGACGTCCTGACCAGCGCGATCGCCGCCGTGACCAGCGAACACGAGCTGCGGCCGCAGGAGTCGCCGTCGAGCACCGTCGCGGCCGTGCGCTGGCTCGACGACCGCGTCGACGCGCTGGTGCTGGCCGACAGCCCGGTGGTCGGGTTCGGCGCGTTCGGCGTCGACGTCGTCTCCGACGACCGGCTCGCCCGGCTGCGGCGGCGCGGGATGCTCCAGACCGGCGCCGACGTCCGCCGAAGACGGAACGCCCACGACGGGTTCTGGGTCGCCGAAGCCGACCCGGGCGCGGCGGCCCACTCGGTCCGGCGCAGCTGGCGAAGAGCCGACGTCGAGGCCGTCCTGCTCGCCAGCGACGGCGTGTCCATCGGCGTCGACCAGTACGAACTGTTCGACTGGCGCGAGGTGCTGGCGATCACCCGCGCCGACGGGCCGGACGCGGTCCTCGACGCCGTCCGCACCGCGGAGAAACAGGACCCCGACGGCGCCCGCTGGCCCCGGCCGAAGCGCCACGACGACCAGGCCCTGGTCCTCGTCGACTTCGATTCGGGGGTTATTCAGGGTCTTCCCTGATCTCGCGCCGCGCGTTTCCCGAGACCCTGGACGGCATGGGGATCGAGCAGGGGAAGCGCACGAGACCGTGGCGGCTCGTGGCGGTCGGGGCGATCGGCTGGGGTTTGTTCACCGCCGTGGTGCTGCACATCATCAGCTCGCACGACCCGGTGTACGACACGTTGTCGAGCTACACCGTGACCGACCGCGGCGACGGGATGCTCGCCGCGAGCGTGCTTTCGCTGGCCATCGGGTCGCTGGCGGTGCTCGGCGCGCTGCACGTCGCCGGGGTGCCGCTCTCGCGGACGACACGGCTGCTGCTCGCGTTGTGGTCGCTCGGGATGGCCGCGGCCGCGGTGTTCCCGGCGAGCTACCCGGAGGCGCCGGACCCGGTCAGCGGCGAAATCCACCTCTACTCGTGCCTGGTCGCGTTCCTCAGCCTGCCCGGCGCGGCGATCTCGCTGCTGGAACCGTTGCGGGGCCGCCCGGAGCGCGTCCTCGTCGTGCGTTCACTGCGCCTGACGGCAGCGGCGTTCGCGCTCTTCGCGACGAGTTTTCTCTTCGTGCGGCTCAGTGAGGCCGGAGTCGAGCCGTTCGCGGAGATCTCCGACGCGTTCCCCATCGGCGTCATGCAGCGGCTGCTGCTGCTCGCCGACGTCGTGCTGCTGGGCACGCTGCTGCGAGTCGCGACGCGGGTCGAGTCAGCCGCCGACGGCCGCCGCGAATTCGGGCGCGTAGCCGTACAGGCCGGGCATCCCGCCGGTGTGCAGGAACACCACGTGCTCGTCCGCGGCGAAGCGGCCGTCCCCCGCCCATTCGACCAGCGCGGCGGCCACCTTGCCGCTGTAGACCGGGTCGAGCACGACCCCCTCGCGGCTCCCGAAGAGGCGTAGCGCGCTCCAGACGGCGTCGGTCGGGATGCCGTAGCCGGGGCCGAGGGTCGAGTCGCTCATCCGGACGTGGTCGAGCGACGGCGGTTCCACACCCAGCAGCTTCGCGGCTCCGGACGTCAGCTCGCGCAGGTTCTCCCGGGCTTCGTCGAGCGGGTGGCTGACGCAGGCGATGTCGACGTCGAGGCCGCCTAGCAGCCCGGCGGCCAGCGCGACCCCGGCCGCGGTGCCGCCGCTGGCGTGCGGGACGACGAGCCGAGCGCGGTCGATCCCGCGTTCGGCCAGCTGCGTCGCGAGTTCGTGGGTGGCGCGGACGTACCCGAGGGCGCCGAGGTCGTTCGAGCCGCCGACCGGGATCGTGGCGACCTTCCGGCCGTCCTGCGCGGCTTCGGCGACGAGTCGGTCGTACGTGCGGCCGGTTTCTTCGCCGTCGGCGCAGACGTGGACGTGCGCGCCGAAGAGCTTGTCGAGCGGGATGTTGCCGCCGCGTTCGTAGGCGTCACCGTCGCGCGGGACCTTGGCGGTGAGGACGAGTTCGCAGCGCAGGCCGAGCCGCGCGCACGCGGCGGCGGTCTGCCTGCCGTGGTTGGTCTGGAGGGCGCCGAAGGTGATCACCGTGTCGGCGTCCTTCGCCGCGCCGAGGTGGTACTCGAGCTTGCGGAGCTTGTTGCCGCCCGCGCCGAGCGGGTGGACGTCGTCGCGCTTGAGCAGCAGGTTCGGCAAGCCGAGGGCTTCGCCGAGCCGCGGGGCCGCGTGCAGCGGCGTCGGCCAGCCACCGAGGTCGACGCGGGGGACCGCGGCCAGCGCGGCGGTGGGGAATCCGGCGAAGTCGAACGTCATCGGCCCTCCAGGCTCGGCTCTCCCGGCCACTCTAGAGCGCCCCAATGTGGCCTTGGTTGCGTCAGACGCACCCAAGGCGGCCTTCGGTGCGTCTGACGCACCGAAGGCCACATTGGGGCGCTGGGGAGTGGCCGGAGCGGCGGCTGTCCGGTAACGTTCGTTCGAACGAACGAGAGATCGGAGGCTGCCGTGCCCGCTACCGGGCTCGACTTCACCGGCCTCGCCGCGCAGGCCGCGCTGCTCGCCGCGGGCGCCGTCACCTCAGCCGAGCTGACCGCCGCCGCGCTCGACCGGGCGCACGCCAGCCAGCCGACCCTCAACGCCTTCCGCCACCTGCGCGACGACGACGCGCGCGCCGAAGCCGCGGAAGCGGACCGGCGTCTGCAAGCGGGTGACCGCGCGCCGCTGCTCGGCGTGCCGGTCGCGATCAAGGACGACGTCGACCTCACCGGCCTGCCCACGGCGTTCGGCTGCGCCGGCGAGTTCCCGTGCGCGACGGCCGACGCGCCCGCCGTCGCCCTGCTGCGCGAAGCCGGCGCGGTGATCATCGGCAAGACGAACACCCCCGAACTGGGCCAGTGGCCGTTCACCGAGGGCCCGGCCTTCGGCGCGACGCGCAACCCGTGGAGCACGGACCACACGCCAGGGGGTTCTTCGGGCGGGAGCGCGGCCGCGGTGGCGTCGGGGGTCATCGCGGCCGCGCTCGGGTCCGACGGCGCCGGGTCGGTGCGGATCCCGGCCGCGTGGACCGGGCTCGTCGGCATCAAGACCCAGCGCGGCCGGATCCCGACCGGCGGCGAGCTGTTCCACGGCCTCACCGTGCTCGGCCCGCTCGCCCGGACGGTCGAGGACGCCGCGCTGCTGCTCGACGTCACCGCCGCCACCGGCAGTACGTTCCGGACCGCCGCCACCCGCGAACCTGGACGGCTGCGGATCGGGCTGTCGACGCGGATCCCGTTCACCGCCACGAAAACCCGGCTCGACCCGGTCGTCGAGACGGCCGTGCGCCGCCTGGCCGAGTCGCTCGCCGGGCTGGGCCACGAGATCGTCGAGGTGGAGCCGGACTACGGGCTGATCGGCCTGACGTTCCTGCCGCGCTCGCTCTCCGGCGTCCGCGACTGGGCGTTGCGCGTGCCCGACCGCGCCGGGCTCGACCCGCGCACCCGCAGCAACGCCGGCCACGGCCGCCTGCTGGCCGGGCCCGCCCTGCGGCTGGCCCGCGCGCTCGAACCCGGACTGCACCGGCGGATCGGCTCGGTGTTCGGCCGCGTCGACGTCCTGCTGACCCCGACCACGGCGACCCCGCCGCCGCCGATCGGCACGTTCGACGGGCTGTCCGGCTGGGAGACCGACCAGGCCATGATCGCCGCGTGCCCGTACGCTTGGCCGTGGAACGTGCTGGGCTGGCCGGGGGTCAACGTCCCGGCCGGGCTCACCGGCGGCGGGCTCCCGCTCGGGGCCCAGCTGCTCGGCCCGTCGCACGCCGAGGAGCGGCTGATTTCCCTCGCCGCGCAACTGGAAGAGGTCGAACGGTGGCCGGAGCGGCATCCCGAGACAAGCTGGTAAGCACCCGGGAAGCCATCCTGCGCGGCGCCCTGAGCGTCGTCGGCGAGCACGGCGTCGGCGGGCTGACGAACCGCCGGATCGTCGCCGCGGCCGGGGTTTCGCTCGGCACGTTGACCTACCACTTCCCCAGCCAGACGGCGTTGCTGCGCGAGGCGATGCTGCTGTTCGTCGAGGAGGAGACGGCGAAGCTGGGCGCGATCGTCGACGGCTACCGCGCGGAGGGCTTGAGCGTCGAGCAGGCGGCATCGGTGGTCGAGCAGGTGATCGCGCAGCTTCCGTTCGGCGCGGACGAACTGGGCGCGCACGAGCTGTACCTGCAGTCGGCCCGCGACCCGGAGCTGCAGGAGGCGTCCGCGCGGTGTTTCGCGGCGTACGACGAGCTGGCCGTGACGATCTTGGAGGCGCTGGGCGTCCCGGACCCGCGGCGGCTGGCCGGGCCGGTGGTGGCGTTGATCGCCGGGTTGCAGCTGCGACGGCTGGCGACGGGCGAGACCGACACGCCGGTGGCCGAGCCTCTGATGATGCTGCTGCGCGGGGCGTGATGGCCCCGCCGATCGAGCGGGGAACGGCGGCGTGGAAGTACTTCGGCGACTTCCGCGACGTGCTCTTGGCCGGGCAGGTGCTGGTGCTGCAGGTGGCGCACCCGGTCGTCGCGGCGGGGGTGCGGGACCATTCGGACTACACG
This sequence comes from Amycolatopsis nalaikhensis, assembly GCF_030264295.1. Taxonomy (GTDB): domain Bacteria; phylum Actinomycetota; class Actinomycetes; order Mycobacteriales; family Pseudonocardiaceae; genus Amycolatopsis; species Amycolatopsis nalaikhensis. Next base: position 2,141,437 of record NZ_CP127173.1, read on the forward strand.
ACGGACCCGTGGACGCGCTTGATGCGGACGGGGGCGTCGCTGTCGATCTACGTGTACGGCGGGGTTTCCGGCGCGCGGGTGGAGGCCTCGCGGTTGCGGTCGTTGCACCGGACTTTCACGGGTGTCGCGGACGGCCGCCGTTACAGCGCGCTTGATCCCGCTGCCTACGCCTGGGTGCACGCGACCCTGGTGAAGGTTCCCATTGACGCGCAACGGTTCTTCGGGATTTCGCCGACTCAGTCCGAATTGGACGAGTACTACGCGCAGCTGTGCGACGTCGGGCGGATGCTCGGCGTGCGTGAGCGGGACTTGCCACCGGACTGGGCGGCATTCTCGCGGTACTACGACGAGATGGTGGACGGATTCGCGGGGAACCCGACGATCGAGACGTTGTTCGAGACGATCCGGACGGTCCCGAAGCCGTATTCGTGGCTGCCGGACGCTTGCTGGCGTCCCCTCCGGGACCTCCAGGCGCGGGGCCAGATGTTCCTGATCCGGGCCACGTTGCCACCCGCCTTCCGCTCTCGCCTCGGTCTGAAGTGGACGGACCGCGACGAGCGGCGGTTCGAGCGTTTCGCCCGCGCGGTACGCCTCATGGCAACCCCGATCCCGCCCGGCCTGCGAACGGCCCACATGCGCTGGATAGGCAAGCTCAACGTCTGGTTCCGCGCCCACCCGAGGGCCTACCGCCTCCTGATCCGCGGCAACGGCCCCGGCTCCGGCGGCGAGATGTCGTGAGTGGCGATTAGGGTTCTAACCCGAATTGCCACTCACGACATCTTGGCGACCACTGACTCGGGCGTAGTGGGCGCGGGCCTTGGCGCGGTTGCCGCAGCGGGCCATTGAGCACCACTGGCGATTCCGCCGCGGGGACGCGTCGCAGAACCGCAGCCCGCAGTCGTCCGCCGCGCACACCCGGACCGCCGCGTCGCCCGTCGCCAGGTCGATCGCGTCCGCCGCCAGGGCCGCGAAAGCCGTCGCCACCGGGTCCTTCGGCGCCGGGACTTCGCGCCGCAACCCGCCCTCGGACAGCACCAGCCGCGGAGGCGGCGCCGGAGCCGAGGCGGCCGCGTTGTTCACCAGCTCGACGTCCATCTTCTCCGGCTCCTCCGGCGGCAGCAGCACCCGGTCGATCGCCTCCCGCAGCGCCTTCGCCGCCAGGACGTTGCCCGCCGTCACCGGGACCCGGCCCGTCGTGAACCCCGCCAGCTCCAGCCACTCCGCCAGCGCCTCCGGTCCGGTCAGCAGCTCGACCGGCTCGGCGTGCCGGTTGCGCGTCGTGTTGACCAGGTCGAGGCACGGCCGTCCGCCGTCGAAGACCCACTCCATTCCCCCACTCTAACCCTTGAAGACAGTTAGAAGCAGCGCTACCGTCTAACCCCATGAACCGGTTAGAACGCACCGCCACGGTCAACGGCATCCGGATGCACTACCTCCGGGCGGGCGACGGCCCGCCGCTGTTCCTCCTGCACGGCTGGCCGCAGACGTCGCACTGCTGGCACCAGGTCGTCGACGCCCTCGCCGAGACGCACACCGTCGTCGCCCCCGACCTGCGCGGCTACGGCCGCACCGACAAGCCGAAGTCCGGCTACGACAAGCGCACGATGGCCGCCGACGTCGCCGCGCTCGCCGACCACCTCGGCTTCGAAACCGTCGCCGTCGCCGGGCACGACCGCGGCGGCCGCGTCGCCCACCGCTGGGCCCTCGACCGCCCGGACCAGGTCGACCGCCTGGCCGTGCTCGACATCGCCCCGACCCGCGCGATGTGGCAACGCCTCGACACCGGTATCGCGAAGGCCTACTGGCACTGGCTCTTCCACCTCCAGCCCGACCTGCCGGAACTCCTCGCGGGCCAGAACGTCGCCGCCTACCTCGGCTACTTCTTCGAACAGTGGTCCTACCAACGCTTCGACGCCGAAGCGCAAGCCGTGTACGTCGAAGCCTTCTCCCAGCCGGGCGCCCTCCGGGCGGGCTTCGACGACTACCGCGCCTCCTTCCCCGACGACGCCGAACTCGACGACGCCGACTACGAAGCCGGGAAGCGCCTCACCCAGCCGGTCCTCGCGCTCTGGGGCGCGAACGGCCTGCTCGGCACCCTCCCGACGCTGGAGATCTGGCGCGAGTACGCCCACGACGTCACCGGCGGGCCGCTCGCCGAGTGCGGCCACTTCCTGCCCGAGGAACAGCCGGGCGAAGTCGTCGCCCGCCTGCGGGAGTTCCTGCGCCCCTGAGTCACCCGGGGCCGCCGGTCCCCCGATCTGGGGACCGCGGTTCCCTCGCCGCCGTGACGCCCGCCACCCGCCGACGTCGCTAGGTTCGGACCCACGATGGGGACCAAACCAAGACTGGCGTTACTCATGCTGCTGGCCGTGCTGGGGATCGCGGCAGGCGGCGGGATCGCGCACGCCGACGGCGCGCCGTCCGGCACCGACGTCCAAGTCGCGCAGACGCTCGGCGCGCGCGAGCTGACCGTGATCATCCGCCGGGTCGACACGACGCCGTCGCCGCTGCGGGTCGACGTCGTGACGCACGAGGGCACCGCGCCCGGCACGTTGCACCTGGCCGTCGCGGCCGACGGCGTCACGAGCGCGCGGGCCGACGTCGTCCTCGGCGCCGAGCCGGGTGCGTACCCGGGAAATCTCCGCGTCGACAAGCCGGGCCCGTGGGAGCTGTCGGTGAGCGACGGCACCGGACCGGCCGCGACGATCCCGTTCATCGTGCCCGCCCGCGTGGTGCCGCCGTGGGAGAAGGCGACCTACGGCGGGTTCGTCGCCGCGGGCGTGTTCCTGCTGCTCGCGCTGCTCGTCGGGGTCCGGGCGCGGCGGACGGCGTTCGCGCTGGTCCCGGCGGGTGGCGCGGTCGCGGCGATCGCCGTCGCGGTCACCGGCGCGCTGCTGTCGGCGAGCACTCCCCCGCCGCCCGCGCCCGGCAGCCAGCTCGACCCGACGTTCGACAACGTCACCGACCCGTACGCGAACGCGCAGCTGTCCACAGTGGATTACTCGCGGCCGCCGGTGAATCTGGCCGTCCACGCCGAAGGCGGCGGACTGAGACTGAGCCTCACCGACGGCGCCACCGGCCGCCCGGTCGACGACCTGCTCGTCCACGACAACGCCCTCGTGCACCTGGTGCTCGTCTCGCCGTCCGGGCGGATGAGTCACCTGCACCCGGGGCGCGTCGGCCCCGGCGACTACCGCGTCCGCGTCGCCGACCCGGAAAAGGGCACGTACGCCGTCGCCGCGGAACTCGTCCGGCGCGGCGGCGGGGTCCAGCTGGCCCGGTCCACTGTGGACCTCGACGGCGCGGCACAACCCGCACCCGAGCCACCCGGCGCCGGACCCCGGACGGTCGACGGCACCCCGGTGGACCTCACGATCAGCCCGGGGTCGCCGACGACGATCACCGCGCACTTCCCGGCGCAGGACCTCCAGCCGTGGCTGGGCATGCTGGGCCACCTCATCATCGCCGGGCCGATCGACGGGCCCGTCGGGGAAAGCGCCGCGAAGGCACCGACCTGGGCGCACGTCCACGCGATGACGCCGCCGGTCGCGGGCCAGGCCGACCGCCCCGACGAGACCGTCGCCGCGTACGGCCCGGACGTCAGTTTCACCTACACCTTCGCCGCACCCGGCCGGTACCGGATCTGGCTGCAGGCCGAACGCGGCTACCGCGTGCTCACCGTCCCCGCCGTGGTGGACGTCCCGACGACAGGAGCAGGCCGATGAGACGCCCGACGTTGCTGATCGCCGTCGTCGCCTTGGCCGTCGTGGCCGGCGCGGCCTGGCTGCTGTGGCCGCGCGACGCGAAACCCAGTACGCAGCAAGCGGTGTCCGGCCCGTACACCGTCCAGTTCTCCGCGGACGAGCCGCGCATCGGCGGCAACACGTTCGCGGTCGCCGTCACCGGGCCCGCGCCCGACGCGGTCACGGTCGCGCCGGTGATGGCACAGATGGGACACGCGTTCGCCCCGGTCGTCGCCGGACCGGACGGCCCCGGCCGCTTCCGCGCCGCCGACGTCGGGCTGCCGATGGCCGGGCAGTGGGAGATCACCGTGTCACTGCGCGGACCGGGCGGGCCCGCCCAAGTCGTATTCCCGTTGTTGGTCAAGTGAAGGAGGGGGAATGGATCTCACCGCATCCGGCGTCCGCACGACGTCGGTGGCGAAACAAGCGCGGACGGGGTTGCTGCCCGCGAACGTCGTGCTCGGGGGCTCACTGCTGTCGCTGGTCGGGCTGACCTGGGACATCCAGTGGCACAGCGACGTCGGGCCGGACACGTTCTTCACGCTGCCGCACCTGTTCCTGTACGCGGGCAGCGCGGTCGTCGGCCTGGCGAGCCTCGCCGTCGTGCTGCTGACGACGGCGGCGCGGCGCGCGGGCCGTCCGGTCGACCCGCGGGTCGGCGGGCGCGTGGTCAACGTCTTCGGCCGGACGTTCGCCGCGCCGCTGGGCTACCTGGTCTCGGGGGTCGGCGCGGCGACGTTCCTGCTGTACGGCCTGTGGGACCAGTGGTGGCACGGGCTGTACGGCTTCGACGCGGTCATCGACTCGCCGCCCCACATCGGGCTGCTGCTGGCGATCACCGTGTCGCTGATCGGCACGACCGCGGTGTTCGCCGCGGCGAGGGAGCACCGCTGGGGACGGCTGGGCACGCTGGCGTCGCTGACCGTGCTGCTCACCTTCGCGCCGGTGCTGGCGCTCGGGTTGCAGCAGGTGCCGGACGACTACGCCGACGCCGTCTCGATCGGGACGTCGATGATGGCGGTCCTGCTGGTCGCGGTCGGCGCGGGCTTCCTGCGGCGGCCCGGCGGCGCGGTCGGCGTCGCGGCGATGGTCGCGGCGGTGCAGGCGGTGTTCTGGTGGTTCTCGCCGTGGGCCGCGACGGCTTACGCGGACATGGTCGGCCTGCCGCTGCGGGACGCGATCTCGGGCGTGCCGGAAATGCCGTCGCTGACGCCGATGGCGTTGCTGCCGGTGGCGGCGGTGATGGAGCTGGTCTACTTCGCCGGGCGACGCCGGGGGTGGCGCGCGGGCCGGGTGTCCGTGGTCGCGGGCGGGATCGCCGGGCTGCTGCTCGGGCTGAGCCTGCCGGTGCAGCGGACGCTGCTCTACACGGGCGCGCACCTGCCGCCCGCCTGGTACCTGACGACGACCGTCGTGCTCAGCGCGGCGCTGGGGCTGCTCGGCGGGTTCGCCGGGTGGCGGTTCGGCGGGATGCTGTGCCTGCTGGCGCCCGCGAAGAGGGGGGAAACCGCTGATGCGTAAGACTCTGTCGCCCGGGGCTCCGCCCCGGCCGGGGGCTCCGCCACCCGGAACCCCCAAAAGCCGGTTTGTGCTCGCCTTGGCCGCCGTCGCCGGGTTGCTGTTCGCCACCGCGGCGCCGGCGAACGCCTACGAGCCGGTGAACATCGTGCACACCGAGCGGGTGCAGGCCGGCCCGTACGGGCTGACGGTCGGGTTCAGCACCTGGCCGCTGAAAGCCATGCAGTCGCTGGACTTCACCTTCATCCCCGACGGCGGGATCGAGGGCAAGTCCGGCACCCTCACCATGATCAACCCGGAGGGCGGCCAGAACCGGAAGCAGCCGCTGGTCCGGCACCCGCGCAAGCGCGACGTCTGGGGCCTGGACGTCCGGTCGATGCCGCGGCCCGGCGAGTGGACGTTCCGGTTCACCGTCAACGGCCCGGCCGGGTCCGGCACCGGCGAGCTGAAAGCCCTGCCGGTGCTGGAACAGCCGGGGCCGCCGATGGGCGTCAGCTGGGCGATCAGCACGCTGCCGCTGATCGGGCTCGTGGTGCTCGTCGTGGTGGCCTGGCGCCGGACGCGCAGCCGACTGCGTGGTGGGGAGCTTCCGGCAATCGGGTGAGATTCCCCCCACATTCGACGGCCGGGCGTATCCGCGCCGCCGTGAAGGCCTCCTTCACCGCAGAGGACGGGGAAGGGGGCCTTCACCATTTCTTCGGAGGCGGCGGGACACGGGTGGGTGATCATGGTCACCCACGCGGAGGAGGGATCAGGCGGGCAGGTCGAACTGCCCGGCCTTCACGGCGGTCAGGAACGCCTCCCACTCGGCGGTGTCGAACACGAAGACGGGGCTGGTCGCGAGCTTGGTGTCACGGACGCCGACCATGCCCTCGGAGCCGAGGTTGACCTCCACGCAGCTGCCGCCGTTGGGCTCACTGGCGAACGACTTCTCCCAGGCGGCCTCTTCGAACAGGGACACGGCCGTGTTCGGATCGTAATCCGCGAACGACGGATAATCCGCCATGGGTCGTACCTCCGAGGATCGATGGGGGGCGCGGCCGTGACTGGGTCGAAGGTACCCGCTCCCGGCTACTCAGTGTCTCAATGGAGTAGGCAGCAGGGCCAAGCGGGTGATCAACTAGCTCCGGCCTCGACATGAAGATTATTCCAGGAGTAGGATTAATCGCATCGGCCGGGGCGCCGGTGTCGGTGAACGACTGCCTGCATGCGACGGGCGGTTACGGATCGACGCCGAGCACGTGCCGGAGACCGATCAACCTACCCACCGCAGGCCTCATGGGGGAGATCAGCGTGATCGTCGTCGAGGACAACGCGCCGCCGGGCGTGGTCGAGTTCTTCGGACCTCGGCTGAGCCGAGAGCTGGGGGTGTAGACCGTGGCCGTTCGTTTGAACTCGCTGTTCCGGCGTGAAGAAGATGAGCCCCGTGGTCGGCGGGGAATCGGGCACGAGCTTCGGGATCGATTCGGGTTCAGTCTTATTCAGGCTCCGCTTCGGAAGACCACCACCTGGGCCACTGATCAGGATCTTCCTCTTCGGCGGTACTCCTCCGATGGGGTTCGGCCCACTCGGCCTCTTGAAGCCTCCATTGACCTCGGCCCGCTTCTTCGGGGGCATCTCTCTTCGCGCGCCTAGGTTCTTTCCCCGGAAGCTCGGTTTACTTTCGTAGGAGCAGGCGGCCCTGGCGGAATGGGCGCTCGTTCTCCCCCGCTTCGCGGTGGATTCGTCCTACTTCTCGCAGGCCTGCTGCCGCTGCCATTGCCTTCAGTTCGTCAAGGGGCCACCGGTAGGCCTTCGTGACCTTGTGGTCGAACGTTGTCACTTCGTCCTTCTCCGCCTCGAAGCAGCCCAACAGAACGTGACCGCCTGGGGCCAACGTCCGGGTGAACTCCGCGAAGTACTCCGGTAGCTCTTCCGGTGGCGTGTGGATCGTCGAGTACCACGTCAGGATTCCGGCCAGCGAGGCGTCGGGGATGTCCAGGGCCGCCATTGAGCCGACCTCGAACCTCAGGTTCGGGTGTGCCTGCCTGGCCAGGGTGATCATCGCCGGGGACAGGTCCACGCCGAACACGTCGAGGCCCAGGTTGTTCAGGTGCGCCGTCAGGTGTCCGGGCCCGCAGCCCAGGTCCGCCACCGGGCCTCGGCCGCGCACCGAGTCCGCGAACGCCGTCCACGCCGCTCGGTCCAGCGGGTACTCGTCCCAGATCTCGCGCGCGAACTCCGCGTACTGGTCCGCGATCGCGTCGTAGGCGGCCGCCGTCACGGCTTGCGGCCCAGGCCGCACAGGTGACCGACGAACGACGGGTCGTTCGCGACCTTCTTCGTCGCCTTCGACTCGATCTCCTCCGGGTGCCACTCCGGCAAGTACACGATGCCCGGCTCCACCAACTCCAAGCCCTCGAAGAACGTCGTGAACTCCGCTCGGCTGCGCAAGTGCAGCGGGGTGCTCGACCGGTTGTACTGCGCCATGATCGACTCGCGGCTCGCCGAGTCGGCCATCGCCTCCAGGCCGTCGCTCGTCAGGTGGGATGACAGGAAGTACGAGCCCGAGGGCAGCAGCGACAGGTACTTCTGGATCGTCTGGGCCACCGGCTCCTCCGGGCCCAGGAAGTAGAGCACGCCGACCATGATCAGGCCGATCGGGCGGTCCGGGTCCAGGACGCCCGTGTCGAGCGCGCGCTTCCAGATGTCCGCCGGGTCGCGGAGGTCGCCGAGCAGCACCGCGTGGCGGTCCGCCACCCCCTCCTTCTCCAGCAGCACCTGCGAATGCGCGACCGCCACCGGCTCGTTGTCGACGTACACGCACCGCGCGTCCGGGTTCACCGCCACCGCGACCTCGTGGACGTTGCCGACCGTCGGGACCCCCGATCCCAGGTCGAGGAACTGGTCGATGCCGTTGCGCGCCAGGTAGCGCACGCCGCGGCCGAGGAAGTCGCGGCCGACCCTGGCCACCGTCTTGATCATCGGGAACGTCTTCACGGCCTGCTCGCCGAACTGGCGGTCGATCGCCCAGTTGGCGGTGCCGCCCAGGAACCAGTCGTAGATGCGGGCCGCGTTGGGCCGCTCGAGGTCGACGCCTTCGGGGGCCTCGGGGTCCTGCGTCGTCATATCCGTCCTCCAGGCTTGCGGCCGACACCGCCGACCACGCTCGCGAGGGGGACCGTGGCGGCGCCGGGCTCGGGACGCCACTTTCCCACAGGCACGATTCCCGGCTCGACCACCTCGAAGTTACCGAAGAACTCGGCGATCTCGTCGAGCGACCGGGACACCGCGGGCGAACTCGACCGCTCGGACAGCTTCACCAGCCGCCGGATCTGCTCCAGCTCCTCGCCTTCGACGCCGGATTCCGTCGCGTGCGAAAGGACGTACGCCGAACCCGGTGCCAGCAACGTCCGGTAGTCGCGGATCGCTTCGCGGACGCCCGTGACGTCCGGCAGGAAGTGCAGCACCGCCACGCTCAGCAGGCAGATCGGCTCGTCGGGGTTGAGCACGCCCGTGGCCAACGCGGCTTCCCAGACTTCGCCCGCGTCGCGGAGGTCGGCGTGCAGCACCGCGTGACGGCCGGGGTCGCCCTCCTCCTCGAGCAGGATCCGGCCGTGCGCGACCGCCACCGGTTCGTTGTCGACGTACACGCAGCGGGTGTCGTCCGCGTACTCGTCGGCGACCTCGTGCACGTTGCCCGCGGTCGGGATGCCCGAGCCGAGGTCGAGGAACTGCCGGATCCCGAGGCCGAGGCAGTAGCGGACGGCCCGGCCGAGGAAGTCGCGGTTGCTCCGGGCCAGGGTCTTCGCCAGCGGGAACGCCTGCACCGCCTGCTCGCCGTACTGCCGGTCGACGGCCCAGTTCGCCGTGCCGCCGAGCGCCCAGTCGTAGATCCTCGCCACGTTCGGCCGGTCGAGGTCGACGGCATCGGGGAGGAAGTCGGGGTCCACGATGTCCCCTTCGGGCGGCACTTCCGGGGTGGAAACGAGCAAAGCCCGCTCACTCTACCGAAAGTTGTTCACCACGCGGGATAGTTCAGGGGCCGTTCGCCCTATTGGATCTGCTGCATCTGGGCGCGGTAACCCTCCGCGAGCTCCTTGAGGAACTGCCGGGTCTCCTGGCGCTCCAGCGCGGCCCCGCGCAGGCGGTCCCACGAGTCGACGAAGATGTTGAAGTCCTTCACGTCGTCGAGGTACAGACCACCGGCGGAGTGCTCGATGTAGACGAAGTCCCGCGTGCGGTCCGGGAAGCGCATGATCGTGAAGTCGTTGGGCACCGCGGCCAGCCGCGCGCCGAACGGCAGCACGTGCACGTAGACCCGCGGGTGCTTCTCCAGCGACAGCAGGTGCTCGACCTGGTCGAGCATCACCGCGGGCGCGAACCCGCCGGGCGCCCGGCGCAGCGCGCCCTCGCTGATGATGAACCGGTAGTACGGCGGCTGCTGCTGCTCGAACACCGCCTTGCGGTCGAGGCGGTTGCGCACCAGCGACGTCACGTCCGTCGCGCCGGCCTCGGTGAACTGCTTGAGCATGTAGTGCTCGGACTGCAGCGGGCCGGGGATGCGCTCACCGTGCCAGGTGAGGATCTCCGCGGCCGCGGGCTCCAGGTCCGTGAAGGTGCGGAACCAGTGCGGCACCACCGAGCGGTAGCCGGACCAGTGCCCGCGCTGCCCGGCGGCGGCGCGCGCCAGGTTCATCAGCGTGTCGGCCTCTTCGCCGTTGATCCCGAACGCGTTCAGCATCGATCGCACATCCCCGAGCTTCACCCCGACGGCACCGGACTCGATCTTGTTGACCTTGCCCTGGGTGCAGCCGAGAACCTCGGCGACCTGCTGCTGTGTCATCCGCGCCGCGGTGCGGGCATGCCGGAGTCGTTGCCGAGCTGCTTCCGGCGCGAGGTGACGGTGCTGGCCATCGCCCTGCTCTCCCGGACCACTACCAAGCGACGACGGCCACCGGCCGCCGTCGCACGCGAACTATCGAACCCACCCAGGTTAGTGCTTCACCTTGCGGATCTCGATGATGACATCGCGCAGCGTTCCAGGAAATGTCGCGGATTGCCAGTCACCTGTGTCTTCACTCGCCTGGACCAGCGGATTCGTGACCTTTCGGCCAACCGGCGGACGGCGGACTGGGGCATAGTGGTCGCCGTGACCGATCGTTCACCCGCCGCCGCCGCTGTCACCCGCTTGGCTGGTCCGGCCCACGCGTACGTCCAGCCGGACGGCTCCTGGTACATCAACAACTGCGGTGTCGTCGACGCCGGCGACCACACCGTGCTGATCGACACCTGCTCGACCGAGCGCCGCACGCGCGCGCTGCTCGAGGCCGTCCAGGCGACCACCGGCAGCCCGGTGACGACGCTGGTGAACACCCACCACCACGGTGACCACACCAACGGCAACTACCTCGTCGAGGGCGCGGCCGTGATCGGCCACCGCAAGACGCGGGAGCTGCTGGTCGCCGAGGGCATCCAGACCTACGAGGGCGTGTTCGTCGGCAGCGACTGGGGCGAGCTGCGGCCGCGGCCGCCGGAGATCGTGTTCGACGACCGGCTGACCGTCTACGCCGGGGACGTCGAGATCCAGCTGATCCACCCCGGCCACGCGGCCCACACGACCAACGACGTCCTCGTCTGGCTGCCGGAGCAGCGCGTGCTCTACGCCGGTGACCTGGTGTTCCACGGCGGCAGCCCGTTCGCGCTGATGGGCTCGGTGGCCGGGTGGCGCGCCGGGCTGGACGTGATCCGGGAGCTGGAGCCGGAGGTGATCCTGCCCGGGCACGGCGGCCCGTGCGGACTGGACGTCGTGGACAAAGTGGACGACTACCTGGCGTTCGTCCAGAAGACCGCGGAACGCGGGAAGGCCGCCGGGCTGTCGCCGCTGGAGCTGGCCAAGGAGACGGACCTCGGCGAGTTCGCCTCGCTGACCGAGCAAGAGCGGCTGCCGGGGAACCTGCACCGCGCCTATGCCGAGCTGGACGGCGCCGAGTGGGGCGCGCAGATCGACATGGTGGCCGCGATCACGGACATGCTCGCCTTCAACAAGGGACCCATCCGCTGCTTCTCCTGAACTGAGTGAGCTGCTCCTCCGTGGCCTCCCATGAGGCGTCGATCGGACTAGGGTCTGAATCGAGAGAGTTCTTCGGAAGGATTCGGATGAGCAAGAAGGCGAGCATCGGGGTCACCGGCCTGGCGGTCATGGGCCGCAACCTGGCCCGCAACCTGGCCCGGCACGGGCACACGGTGGCCCTGCACAACCGGTCCGAGGAGCGGACCCGCGCGCTGGTGGAGCAGTTCGGCGACGAGGGTGACTTCATCCCCGCGTACTCCGCGCAGGAGTTCGTCAACGCGCTGGAGCGGCCGCGGCAGGTCGTGATCATGGTCAAGGCGGGCGCCCCGACGGACGCCGTCATCGAGGAGTTCGCGCCGCTGCTCGAAGAGGGCGACGTGATCATCGACGCCGGCAACGCGCACTTCGCCGACACGCGCCGCCGCGAAAAGGCGCTGCGAGAGCGTGGGCTGCACTTCGTCGGCAGCGGCGTCTCCGGCGGCGAGGAAGGCGCGCTGCACGGGCCGAGCATCATGCCCGGCGGCTCGAAGGAGTCGTACGAGTCGCTCGGCCCGCTGTTCGAGGACATCTCGGCGAAGGTCGACGGCGAGCCGTGCTGCACGCACATCGGCGCGGACGGCGCGGGCCACTTCGTGAAGATGGTCCACAACGGCATCGAGTACGCCGACATGCAGCTGATCGCGGAGTCGTTCGACCTGCTGCGGCACGCGGGCGGCTACTCCCCCGCCGAGATCGCCGACGTGTTCCGCACGTGGAACACCGGGCGGCTCGACTCCTACCTGATCGAGATCACCGCCGACGTGCTCGCGCACGTCGACAAGTCGTCGGGCAAGCCGTTCGTCGACGTCGTCGAGGACGCCGCCGAGCAGAAGGGCACCGGCCGCTGGACCGTGCAGATCGGCCTCGACCTGGGTGTCCCGATCTCCGGGATCGCCGAAGCGGTCTTCGCGCGTTCGCTGTCCGGGTCGAAGTCGCTGCGCGCGGCGGCGCGTGGCCTCGGCGGTCCTTCGGCGGCGCCGCTGTCGGGTTCGTCGCTCGAGCGCTTCGCCGACGACGTCGAGCAGGCGCTGTACGCGTCGAAGGTGGTCGCGTACGCGCAGGGCTTCAACCAGATCCAGGCCGGTGCGACGGAGTACGGCTGGGACATCGACCTCGGCAAGGTCGCCTCGATCTGGCGCGGCGGCTGCATCATCCGCGCGAAGTTCCTCAACGACATCACCGCGGCCTACGCCGACGAGCCCGCGCTGCCGACGTTGCTGACGTCGGGCGGCTTCCGCAAGGCGGTCGAGGACGCGCAGGACTCGTGGCGTTCGGTGATCTCGACGGCGGTCAAGCTCGGCATCCCGACGCCGGGCTTCTCGACGGCCCTGGCGTACTACGACGGCCTCCGCGCCGACCGCCTCCCGGCGGCTTTGGTGCAGGGCCAGCGGGACTTCTTCGGTGCGCACACGTACCGCCGGGTCGACCGCGAAGGTTCGTTCCACACGGCTTGGGCCGCCGAAGGCCGCCCCGAGTCCGACGCCTGATCAGTCGCTGCTCTGACCGGGAAGACCCCCTGGTCCTGCCCGGTCAGAGCAGCGTCACCAGCAGCAGCGCGAGCACTGCCGCCGCCAGGAGAAGTTTCACTGGCCTCGCGCGGCGAGGATTTCCGCCAGCACCTCCTGGATCTTCGCCTCGGCTTTGTCCTTCTTGACGCCGAGGCCGTCGAGCACCTCGAACCCGCTGCCCTCGCGCTGTTCCAGCAGGGCCAGCAGCATGTGTTCGGTGCCGATGTAGTTGTGCCCGAGCCGCAGGCCCTCGCGCATGGTCAGCTCGAGGGTCTTCTTGGCGGCCCCCGAGAACGGGACCACGTTCGGAGCCGGGTCGACCGGCTCGGGCAGCCGGGCTTCGGCGGCTTCGCGGACGGCGTCGAGCTGCACGCCCTGGGCCAGGATCGCCCCGGCCGCCAGCGCCGCGGGCTCGGTCAGCAGGCCCAGCACGATGTGCACGGTGTCGATCTCCGGGCTGGCGTGCTCGACGGCCGCCCTCTGCGCCTCGACCAGGACGTGCCGCGCGCGGTCGGTGTAGCGGCCGTAGACGCGCTCGATCGTCCCGGCCGGGTCGCCGCCGGGGTCCACCTTCGGCACGAACCGCTTCTGGGCGGCCTGTTTCGTGACACCCATGCTGGCGCCGATGTCGGTCCACGACGCCCCGGACCGCCGGGCCTGGTCGACGAAGTGGCCGATCAGGTGGTCGGCGACCTCGCCGAGGTGCTGGCCCACGTAGACGGCGTCGGTCAGCTGGGCGAGGGCGTCCTTTTCGTTGTTGCTCTTGATGGCGCTGATCAGGTCGTCGAGCTTGATGTTGGTCGGTAAGGTCATGCGTCAACTGTAGGTTGACGCCATTCGGTCGTCAACCTTGAGTTGACGATCTCAGGCGAACGGCAGTCCGACGTAGTTTTCGGCCAGGCTGGTCGCCGCCGCCCGCGACGACGTCGTGTAGCGCAGCTGCGACAGTTGCAGCTGCCGCGCGAAGCCGTCCGCGTGCGGGTCGGTGTGCAGCATCGTCGTCATGAACCACGAGAAGTGCTCCGCGCGCCACACCCGCCGCAGGCAAGTGTCCGAATAGGACTGAGCGAGCGATTCGTCGCCGCGCAGCAACGCTTCCAGCGCCCGCGACAGCACGCGGACGTCGGCGATCGCCAGGTTCATGCCCTTCGCACCGGTCGGCGGCACGATGTGCGCGGCGTCGCCCGCCAGGAACAACCGGCCGTGGCGCAGGGGTTCGGCGACGAAGCTGCGCATCGGCGTGACGCCCTTGTCGAGGATCGGCCCTTCCCGCAGCGTGAAGTCGCCCTCGACCTCCAGCCGCGCCGTCAGCTCGGCCCAGATCCGGTCGTCGGACCAGTCGGCGACGTCTTCGCTGGGGTCGACCTGGAGGTAGAGCCGCGTGATCTCCGGCGTGCGCATGCTGTGCAGCGCGAACCCGCGCTCGTGGTGGACGTAGATCAGTTCGTGGTGCGACGGCGGCGTCCGCGCGAGCACCCCGAGCCAGGCGAAGGGGTATTCGCGCTCGTACACCGTGAGCTCACTGTCCGGAATGGACGGACGGCAGATCCCGTGGAAACCGTCGCAGCCCGCGATGGCGGCACAGTCGATGGTCTGCGCGTTGCCGTCGCTGTCGCGGTAGAGGACCCGCGGCGCCTCGCTGTCCATATCGGACAAGACGACGTCGGAGACCTCGAAGGAGATCGGGTACCCGCGTGCCTCGTGCGCGTCGATGAGGTCTTTGACGATCTCCTGCTGCCCGTACACCGTGATGCGCCGCCCGGTCAGCTCGGTCAGCGCGATCCGGTGGTCGGCGCGGTCGAACCGCAGCGACAGGCCCTCGTGCGGCATCCCCTCGGCGGCCAGCCGGTCCCCGAGCCCCAGCGACGTCAGCAGCTCGACGGTCGGCTGCTCGCACACCCCGGCCCGCACGCGCTGCCGGACGTACTCGCGGCTGCGTGCTTCCAGCACGACACAATCGATCCCGGCCTCGTGCAGCAGGAACGACAGCAGCAGCCCGGCCGGGCCGGCGCCGATCACCGCGACCTGGGTGCGCATCACGCGGCCCGCGCCTTCAGGTGCGCCTTGAGGTCGAAGTCGCTGGCTTCGAGGTCGGCGTACGCGGGCCGCGGGTCGGCGGTGAACAGCCGCCGCGCGGCGATGTGGTCGGCGGGCCGGTTCACCGACTCGACGGCGATGAGGACGTCGTCGCGGAAGGACAGCACGGAGAACTTGCCCGCGGCCGGGTCGCCCGCGACCACCGTCTTGTCGGCGCCGGACAGGATCCCGGCGATCTGCAGCTTCGCGCCCGACTGGTCGGTCCAGAACCACGGCAGGCTCGCGTACGGCTCGGGGGTGCCGGTGATCGCCGCGGCCACGCACCGGGCCTGGTCGACGGCGTTCTGCACGGACTCCAGCCGCGTCGCGGCCCCGGCCTGCACGCACGGGAAGTTCGCGCAGTCGCCGATGGCGAAGATCTTCGGGTCCTCGGTGCGCAGGTGGGCGTCGACGACGACGCCGTTGTCGACCGGCAGCCCGGCGGAGGCGGCGAGCGTCGTCTCGGGCACGACGCCGACGGCGACCACGACCAGGTCGGCGGGCAGCCGGGAGCCGTCGGACAGCTCGACCTCCCGCACCCGGTCGTCGCCGTGCAGCGCCGAGACGCCTTGGCCGAGCAGGACCGTGTGCCCGGCTTCGCGGTGCAGGGCGGCGAAGTACGCGGAGATCTCCGGCGTCGCGACGCGGCTGAGGAGCCGGTCCTGGGCCTCGACGATGGTCACCGGGCGTCCGGCGTGCGAAGCGAACTCGAGACCGATGAACCCGCCGCCGACCACGACGACGTCCTGGGCGGCGGCGAGGGATTCGCGCAGTTTGTCGGCGTCGTCGCGGGTGCGCAGGGCCAGCACGCCCGGCAGGTCCGCGCCGGGCACGGGCAGCGTCCGGTTGCGGGCACCGGTCGCGAGGACCAGGTGGTCGTAGGCCAGCTCGCGGCCGTCTTCGAGCCGCACCTTCGCGGCGGCCCGGTCGATTCCGGCGACGCGTCCGGCGACCAGCTCGATGTCCTTCTCCGCGAAGAAGTCCTCGCCCCGCAGGTGCAGCTGCTCCAGCCCGGCGGTCCCGGCCAGGTAGGCCTTCGACAGGGGCGGCCGCTGGTACGGCGCGCCCGGCTCGTCCCCGACCAGCACGACCCGGCCGTCGAAGCCGCGGTCCCGCAGGGACGCGACGGCCTGGAACCCGCTCTGCCCCGCCCCGACGACGAGAACCGTGTTCTGTGCACCCATGCCTGCCATCCGATCACAACCGCCCCGCCTCGTCGAGCAGGCCCGGTCGTGAGTGTTTAGGGCGGTTAGAACCGCCCTAAACACTCACGACAAGCCGGGGCGGGCCTTACTCGCGGCCGCCTGCCGACCTCAGGGCGCGCGGCGCCCCGAGCACGCGCGAGATCCCCCGGGCCGCGGCCCGGACCGCCGGGACTAGCGTCCGCGGGTCCGTGCCCTCGGCCGGGACGACCACGGAGATCGCCGCGGCCACTTCGTCGCTCGCGTCGTAGACCGGGGCGGCTACCGAAAGGGAGATCAGCTCGATCTGGCCGTCGCTGATCGCGTAGCCCGTGCGGCGGACGTCGGCCAGCACCCGCCGCAGCTGCTCGGACGAGCCGATCGTCTTCGGCGTGAACGTCTTGAGCGGCCCGGCGAGGACTTCCTCCTGGACCTCGGCCGGGGCGTGCGCGAGCAGCACCTGCCCGACGCCAGTCGCATGCGCCGGAAGACGCCCGCCCACCCGCGTCAGCACGTTGACCGCGCCGCGGCCGGAGATGCGCTCGACGTAGACGACCTCGGGTCCGTCGAGGACCGCCAGCTGCACGTTCTGGTGCGTGGCCTCGTAGAGGTCCTCGAGGAACGGCATCGCGCTTTCCCGCAGCTCCGCGCCGTGCGGGGCGAGCGAAGCGACTTCCCACAGCCACAACCCGACGCGGTAGACGCCCGCTTCGTCGCGCATGAGCGCGCCGCGCCGGGTCAGCTCGCCGGCCAGCCGGTGGGTGGTCGACAGCGGGAGCCCGACGCGGCGGCTCAGTTCGGAAAGGGTCAGCCGCGGCCGCTCGGCCGTGAACGCGCCCAGCAGGTCGAGGACGCGGTCCACGACCGACGGCGGCCGCTTCGCGCTGTGTCTCACGGTTCTTCGTCGTCACCAGGCAGCAGCGGGCGCATGAACGTCCGCCGGTACCGCACCACGCACCCGCTCTCGTCGCGGATCTTGTCCGCCTCGATGAAGTCCGGGTCCACGCCGAACAGCTCCCGGTACCGCTCGTAGGCGGCGAGGCTTTCGAAGCTGAACAGCGCCCTGGCTTCGTCACTCGCGCCCTCCGACGGCAGGAAGTAGCCGTGGTGGATCCCGCCTTCGCGCTGCACCAGCCGCATCCACGCGGCGGCGAAGCGTTCGAAGTCGGCGAGCTTGGCGGGGTCGATGACGTAGTCGACGACGCACGTGATCATCAGTGGCTGCCCCAGACCCGGTCGGCCGTGGCCACGATCAGCTCCAGCTTCCGCAGCTGGTCGTCCGCGGTGAGGTCGTTGCCCTCCTCGGTCGAGGAGAACCCGCACTGCGGCGAGAGGCAGAGCCGGTCGACGTCGACGTACTGCGAAGCCTCTTCGATCCGCCGCACCAGGACGTCCGGGTCCTCCAGTTCGGGCCGCTTGGTGGTGACCAGGCCGAGCACGACCTTCTTGTCCTTCGGCACGAACCGCAGGGGCTCGAAGCCGCCGGAGCGTTCGTCGTCGTACTCGAGGAAGAACCCGTCGACGGCCAGCTCCCCGAACAGCGCTTCCGCGACGAACTCGTAGCTGCCTTCCGCCGCCCACGAGGACCGGAAGTTGCCGCGGCACAGGTGGGTCGTCACGGTGAGGTCTTCGGGACGCCCTTCGAGCGCGGCGTTCATCGTCGCGATGTTGCGCAGATGCTGGGTGTCCGGGTCGCCGCCCATCCGCGCGACGAGCTCCCGCTGCGCCGGGTCGTTGAGGTAGGCGAGGCTCGTGTCGTCGAGCTGCAGGTACCGGCAGCCCAGGCCGTGCACCGCGGTGACCTGGTCTTTGTAGGCCGCGCTGAGGTCGGCGAAGAACTCCTCGAGGTCCGGGTAAACGCTCTCGCTGACCGCGGCCCGGCCGCCGCGGTAGTAGACCATGCTCGGCGACGGGATGGTCAGCTTCGGCGTCACGCCCGGGTCCACATGGGACTGGAGGAACCGGAAGTGGTCGGCGAAGATCGGCTCGTCGAGCCGCACCTTGCCGTCGACCTGCAGGCCCGGCGGGCTGAACTCGAGGTCGCCGGCCAGGTTGTGGAACTTGACGTGCAGGCGCTGGTCGCTCTTCGAGACCCCGCCGAGCGCGTAGATGAAGTCCATGTGCCAGGAGGCCCGCCGGAACTCGCCGTCGGTCGCCGAGCTCAGCCCGGCCGCCTTCTGCATCTTGATCACGTCACGGATCGCGTCGTCCTCGACCGCGCGGAGCTGCTCCGCGCCGATCTCACCGCTTTCGTGCCGCCGCCGCGCGTCACGGAGTACCGGGGGCCGAAGGAGGCTCCCGACGTGATCGGCGCGGAACGGCGGGCCCACCTGGGAAGTACCGCCCGAAGTCATGCACCGATGGTCACACATCCGGGACCGATCCGCCGCACCCGGAAACGAGATCATCACGCCCGGGACTTGCTACCGTCACGCGCACCGCGTTGGCTGTCCCCGCGGAAAGGGGCTGTGGCATGACGAAACACCCGGTCGACGAGGGCCTGCCGGCCGGCCGGCTCGCGCTGCTCGGCTTGCAGCACATGTCGATCATGTACGCCGGTTCGGTCGCGGTGCCGCTGATCGTCGGCAGCGCGCTGAAGCTGGACCCGGCGACGATCGGGCTGCTGGTCAACGCCGACCTGCTGGTCGCGGGCATCGCGACGGTGATCCAGGCGGTCGGCATCGGGAAGCTGCTGGGCATCCGGCTGCCGGTGGTGGCGGGCGCGACGTTCAGCGTCGTCAACCCGATGATCCTGATCGCGTCGCAGTACGGGCTGCCGGCGGTGTACGGCGCGATGCTGGCTTCCGGTGTGTTCGGGCTGCTCATCGCGAAGCCGTTCGCGAAGCTGATCCGGTTCTTCCCGCCGCTGGTCACGGGGACGCTGTTGCTGGTCATCGGCGTCTCGCTGCTCGGCCCGGGCGCGGGCCTGATCGCGGGCAACGACCCGACCGCGCCGGACTACGCGGCGCTGTCGCACATCTTGCTCGCGTTCGGCGTGCTGGCGCTGCTGGTCCTGTTCACGCGGGTGCTGCGCGGGTTCGCGAACCAGATCGGGCCGCTGCTGGCGCTGGCGATCGGGCTGGTGATCGCGATCCCGATGGGGCTGGTGCACTGGGACGGCCTGGGCGCGGCGAGCTGGTTCGGGCTCGCGTCGCCGTTCCACTTCGGGGCGCCGACGTTCCCGGTCGCCGCGGTGCTGTCGATGTGCGTGGTGATGCTGGTGACGTTCACCGAGTCGACGGCCGACATGATCGCGGTCGGCGAGATCACCGGCCGCCCGCCGACGGACTCCGACCTCGCGCGTGGCTTGGCGACCGACGGTTTCTCGGCGGTGCTGGGCGGCGTGATGAACTCCTTCCCCGACACGGCGTTCGCGCAGAACGTCGGCCTGGTCCGGATGACGGGGGTCCGCAGCCGCTGGGTGGTCGCGGTGACGGGCGGGATCCTGGTGCTGATGGGCCTGGTCCCGAAGATCGGCGCGTTCATCGCGGCGATCCCCCAGCCGGTGGTCGGCGGAGTCGCGGTGGTGATGTTCGCGATGGTCGCCGCGGTGGGCGCGCAGAACCTCCGCAAGGTGGAGTTTTCGGGCAACCACAACACGTTCATCGTGGCGGTCGCGCTCGGTGTCGGCCTGCTGCCGGCGTTCGCGCCCAAGATCTTCCAGCACTTCCCGGCGTGGCTGCAGACGATCTGCGGCAGTTCGATCACGGTGGCGGCGGTGCTGGCGTTCACACTGAACCTGCTGTTCAACCACCTCGGCGGACGTCGGGAGCCGGATCTGCTGGAAGCGCCGTGAGCAGCCGTTCGACGAGCTGGGCACCCGTGCCCGGCTCGACCGGACGCCGGAACAGCACGCGCAGGTACAGCGGCGCCAGGACGTAGTCGAGCACGTCGTCCACCGACGGCACCGGCTCGCCCCGCGACGCGGCCGCGTCGATCATCGCCTGCAGGTCGTCGCCGCGGGCCCGGAGGTATTCGAGGGGTTCCTCGCCGGGGGCCAGGGTCGCCACGAGCGCGCGCAGCAGGATCTGGCCGTGCCGGTCGCGCATCGAGGCTTCGACGCCTTCGGCCCAGCCGAGCAGGTCGCCGCGCAGGGAGCCGGTGTCCGGGATCGGCGACGTCGCGCGCAGGCGCGTCACGGCCGCGTCGAGGATGAGGTGGTCGCGGGTGCCCCAGCGCCGGTAGACGCTGGTCGGGTTCACGCCCGCGCGCTCGGCGATCTTCGGGATGGCGGCGTCGATCTCGCCCGCCGCGAGCAGCTCGACGACGGCTTCGTGCACCGCGTCGCGGACACGCGCGCTGCGGCCACCGGGTCGGGTCATCAGCACATCTTAAGGCGAATCCACTTGCTTTTGCGTTGCCCCTGCGGCTACCGTTAAAGCAAATCAAATGGCCTTAAGGAGACTGGGGATGGCCCGCAAGATGACCAAGGAAGAGCGCGAAGCCTTCCTCGCCGAACCGCGCGTCGGCGTGCTGAGCGTCGCCGCCGAACCCGGCCGCGCGCCGCTGACCACGCCGATCTGGTACCGCTACGAGCCGGGCGGCGACGTCCTCGTCATGACGTCGCCCGGCCTGCGCAAGACCCGGCTGATCGAGGCGGCGGGCCGGTTCGCGCTGTGCGTCCAGCAGCAGGACGGCGCCTACAAGTACGTCTCGGTCGAAGGACCGGTAGTGGACTCGTGGCCGATGACCAAGGAGGAACGACA
Organism: Amycolatopsis nalaikhensis; assembly: GCF_030264295.1. Taxonomy (GTDB): domain Bacteria; phylum Actinomycetota; class Actinomycetes; order Mycobacteriales; family Pseudonocardiaceae; genus Amycolatopsis; species Amycolatopsis nalaikhensis. Next base: position 2,162,260 of record NZ_CP127173.1, read on the forward strand.
AGCGATGGCGGCCCGCTACCTGCCACCGGAGGCGAGTGCGGCTTACACGGACGCGATGGACGACGCCCACGGGAACAACATCGCCATCGTGATGCGGCCGGAACGCTGGAACACGAGCGACTTCAGCGACGTCGCCGAGCGGCTCGCTACCAGCAGATGATCAGCAAGCACGACGGCCGGGGCGGGGCCGGGGTCGTCGTGGGCGGCGGCACGTGGCCGCCGGGGTTGGTCGTCGTGGTGACCGTGGTCCCCGGGGCGCCGGTCGTCGATGTCGTCGTCGGCGACGCGCTGTCGGTGGTGGTGGGCTCGGTCGGGTCCGTGCCCGGCACCTCGGTGACCGTGGCGCGCGGCTCGCCGGACTTCGTTTCGACGTCGCCGCCGGTGCCGCCGCCGACGCCGCCGTCGGACGGCGAGTCCGTGGCCTGGTCCGCGCCGCCCAGCCCGGTGGTGCGCTGGGGGAACGGGATGACCTGGATCTGGTCGACCGGGGACGCGTCCTGCGTGCCCTTGCCGCCCCCGAGGGCGACGAGCACCGCGGCGGCTCCGCAGCCCAGCACGACGGCGAGCATCACCGCGACCACCCGCCACCGCGACTGGCCCGGCTCCGAACGGTCGCCCCAGCCCTCGCGTACGAGCAGCTCGGCTACCGATACCTCGTCGTTCACCCCGACAGACCTTCCCGAGAGGCCTTTCGGCCGACATCGTGGCCGTATTTTTACCGCACAAAGCACCCGAATGGGTGAGGTATCGGCAAAAATTCCTCACACGGCGCGAGATCTGACCGTGGGTGACAGTCACAGCGTCTTCTAAGCTGAGTCTCGTGATACTCCCAGCATGACCGGCGAAGCTCAGCCCATGCTGCGGAAAGCGGGACAGCCGATCCCCGGGGTCGCCGTCCCGCATCCGCCCGGATCGGGGTATTTCGTCCGGTTCGTCCCGAATCCGAAATCCACCCCCTTCACTTTCGGTTACCTCGTCCTGCTCCTCGGGACGACCTTGCTGCTCAAGTTCGCCGACCCGGCGGTGAGCGCCAAGCTGCTCCAGCTCTCGAGCACCGACGCCCACAACCTGTGGCGGCGGCCGCTGACCTCCCTGCTGACCAGCGCGTTGTGGCTCTCGGACGAAGGCTGGCTCGCCTACGTCGTGATCTTCGCGATCGCCGTCGCGCCGCTGGAACGCCGGTTCGGCGCCCGCCGGGCGGCGACCGTGTTCTTCTCCGGGCACGTGCTCGCCACGCTCGTCACCGAACTGCCGGTGATGGCCCTGATCAGCACCCACGTGCTGCCGGGCTCGGCCGGGCGCTGGCTCGACATCGGCGTCAGCTACGGCTTCTTCACCACCGCGGGCGCGCTGCTGTTCCTGCTGCGCGGCCGGGCGCGGCTCGGCGCGCTGGCCGCGGTGGAGGCGTTCATCGCGGCGATCTGGCTCGCGGACGCCCCGGCGAGCCTCGACTCGGTCGTCACCCTGCTCGGCCACGCGGTCGCCGCGCACTTCGGGTTGCTGTTCTGGGGGCCGCGGCTGCGTCGCGCATCCGCAGGCCGGACCCGGATTCCGGCGGGTAGGCAGGCGCCGGAGTCGGTGGTGTAATCGACGGGCCACAGCCGAGAAGCAGCAGCATGGGGGACGGACGCGCATGGAGGCAGACTCCCTCGCCGAGCTGGTCGAGCTGAGTCCCGACGCGATCTGCGTCCACGAAGACGGCGTCCTCGTCTACGCCAACCGCGCGGCCCTCGACACGTTCGCCGCGCGGTGCGCCGACGAGGTCGTCGGCCGCCGGTTCACCGATTTCGTCGCCGCGGACTCGCTGCCCGCGGTCGTCGAGGAGCTCACGCGGCTGACCGAGCCGGGCCAGGCGACCGAGCCGGTCGAAGCGCTGATGTCGCGCCTGGACGGCAGCAAGTTCGCGGTCGAGACGGTGACGGTCCGCCTCGCCGGCCGGCCCGCGTACCAGGTCGTCATGCGCGACATCACGGCGAAGAAGGCCGCCGCCGACGCCCTCCGCTACCAGGCCGCGCTCGTGTCGCACGTCAGCGACGCTCTCATCGCCACCACCGGCGAAGGCGTCGTGACCAGCTGGAACCCGGCCGCCGAAGCCGTCTACGGGTGGAGCGCGGCCGAAGCCATCGGGCGGCGGGCGAGCGAGCTGGTCGGCGCGCCGCTCGACCTGCCGGCCATCCGGCGCGGCGGCGGCGTCGCGGAGGCGGTGCACCGGCGGCGGGACGGCGCGCCGCTGGCCGTCCGCGTCTCGGCAGCTGAAATGAACGACGGCTACGTGCTGGTCTGCGCGGACGAAACCGCGCGCCGCCGGGCCGAGCAGAACTACCGCACGGTCGTCGCGTCCCTCGACGAAGGCGTCCTGGTGATGGGTGCGAACGGGCTCATCGAGGCAGCGAACCCGGCGGCCTGCCGGATACTCGGCGTCGCCGAAGCCGACCTGCTCGGCGTCCCGTGCCACACGCTGGTGCTGTTCACCGAGTCCGGGCGGTGGATCCCGCCCGACGAGATGCCGTCGGTGCAGACGCGGCGGACCGGCGTCACGCACAACGGCCTGGTCGTACGGCTGCGCCGGCCGGACGGCCGCGACGTCTGGGTGTCTCTGAGCTGCACGGCTGCTCGACCCCGAAGACCCGGCGGCGATGGCCGTCGTGACGTCGTTCACCGACATCACCGAGACCCGCGCGATCAGCGCGCGGCTGGCGCACGACGCCACCCACGACCCGCTCACCCGGCTGGCGAACCGCACGCTGGTGCTGAGCAGGCTCGACGCGCACGACCGCGGCGCGGTCACCGTGCTGTTCCTCGACCTGGACAAGTTCAAGGTCATCAACGACTCGCTCGGGCACCCCGTCGGCGACCAGGTGCTGCGGATCGTCGGCGAGCGCCTGCGCCGCTGCTCGGGCCGCGACGACCTGGTCGGGCGGCTCGGCGGCGACGAATTCGTCGTCGTCACCGGCGAGGTGACCGAACCGGGCGAGGTGCGCGCGCTGGCCGAGCACCTGCGCGCCGCGCTGGCCGAGCCGATCGGCGTGCTGGGCAGGCAGCTGCACCTCGACGCGAGCATCGGCGTCGTGCTCGTCGGCGCGGCCGACCGCCGCAGCGCCGAGGACCTGCTGCGCGACGCGGACGTCGCGATGTACCAGGCGAAGGCGCTCGGGCGCGGCCGGCACCACTTCTTCGACGTCGGCCTGCGCGAGCGCATGCAGCGGCGGCTGCGGATGGAGCAGGACCTGCGCGACGCGGTGCAGGACGGCCAGCTCTGGCCCGCCTACCAGCCGGTGGTCGACCTGCGGACCGGCGAGATGGTGGCGGTCGAGGCGCTGCTGCGCTGGACGCACCCCCGCCACGGCCCGATCTCGCCGGCGGAGTTCATCCCGCTGGCCGAGGAGAGCGACCTGATCAACGTGATCGGCAAGGAGATGCTCCGCGCGACGACCCGCGAGCTCGCCACCCGGCGCGCCGCCGGTCTCGACCTGACGCTCAAGGTCAATCTCTCGGCCCGGCAGCTCGACGACCCGCACCTGGTGCCCGCGGTCCAGGACGCGCTGGCGAGCACCGGGCTGCCCGCGAGCGCGTTGTGCCTGGAGGTCACGGAAAGCGCTTTGATGCGCGACCAGGAAGCGGCCGCGGAAGTGCTCGCTTCCCTGCGCTCACTGGGTGTCCTGCTGGCGATCGACGATTTCGGCACGGGATATTCGTCGCTGGCGCAGCTGCGGCGGTTGACGTTGGACACGCTGAAGATCGACCGCTCGTTCATCACCGGGATCGCCGAATCGCACGACGCGGAGGCGATCGTCACGAGCATCATCGCGATGGCCCACGCGGTGGACCTGACGGTGATCGCCGAGGGCGTCGAATCCGCGGAACAGGCAGACCTGTTGCGGTCATTGGGATGCGACCAGGCGCAGGGCTACCACCTCGGCCGCCCGGTGGCGGCGGCCGAGCTGTTCGGTCCTCAGTAGACGGTCAGGAGCCGGCCGAGTTCGTCCGGGGTCAGTTCGATGCCGAGGTCCTTGAGGGTGGCGTCGAGCTCTTCGGGTACGACCGTGGTGGTTTCCTTGCTGCCATCGGGTTTTTCGACGGTGAGTTCCCGCCCGAGCAGCTTGCGGCTGACGCCGGGTTCGAGCGTCATGATCACCAGTTGTCCGGTGAACGGCGACTTCGGGTGCGTCGAGGTGTAGTGGTGGTAGACCTCGAAGTCGATGGGGTGCATCCCGTCGAGCCGGAACTCGAGGATGTCCTCGCCGTCTTTCTGCAGGGTCCACCAGCCGTCGTGGTGCTTCAGCCTCTGCGGCCACCCGGCCTGGTCGACGACCGCGCCGTCGACGAGCGGCAGCGGATCGAGGATCCCGGCCCCGTAGCCGACATCGGCGAGGAACCGCTGCCCGTCGGCTTCGGCGACGACGGTCATGTGCGTGGCGGGCCCGGGCCGCCGCGGCTGGACGCGCGCGGCGAGCCGGTGCACGCGGTAGCCGAGCCGCTCGAGGACGGCGGCGAAGAGGCCGTTCTGCTCGTAGCAGTAGCCGCCGCGCCGCCGCCCGACGAGCTTCGCGCTCACGACGTCGAGCGAAATCCCTTGGTGCTGCCCGAGAACGACGTCGACGTTCTCGAACGGGATCGCCTGGACGTGGGCCCGCATGAGGTCGCGGAGCGCTTCTTCGGACGGTTCGCGCCGTGGTTGCCCGGTCCGCGCCAGGTACGCGTCGAGGTCGAGCGCGTCGATGCCCCATTCATCGGTCATGGGTTCAGCGTGCACCCTCGACCTTGATCGAGGTCAACCCTCGTGCACGACCTTCCGCACCTCGACGGCGGTGTACTGCGCGTCGGGGATCTTCGCGGCCAGCTCGACGGCCCGAGCCTCGCTCTCGACGTCGACGACGTAGTAGCCGCAGAGGAAGGCTTCGGACTCGACGAAGCCGCCGTTGGTGGTCCGCGCGACGCCGTTCTCGACGCGGACGGTCTTGGTGTCGCCGGGTTCGGCGAGCGCCTTGGTCTCGACCATCTCGCCGGACTCGGTGATCAGCTTGATGAAGGCGCCGTGGCCTTCGTAGACCGCGTTCTTCTGGTCGTCGGTGAGGGTGGCCCAGAGGGCCGGGTTCATGTGGAGCGTCAGGAGGAATTTCATGCCCGGGGGTCGGCGCGGGTTTCGCCGTCCGGACACGGCCGCGCGTGGTTCACTCGTTCGGCCTAACGGGCAGGCTGGTCAGCCCGCGGATGCGGGGCGGCGCCGATCGCGACGTGCACGAACTCGCCGGTGTCGACGCGGACCCCGCCGATTTCCAGGCCGTCATAGCGGGCGTGCCGGTGCGGTTCGGCGATCACCCCGGTCATCGTCCGATGGTCTCGCTCACGTCACCGCGAGGGCAAGGTCAACGTCGGCTGAGGAGGAGGTACCGCTCGTCGTCGATTTCCTTGCCCCACAAGGCGGGATCGTCGAGCACCCGGACATCGGCCTCTTGGCGGTGCATGCGGACGAGGGCCCGGCATGCGTCACGGGTGAGCCCGGCACCGGTGAACCAGCGCCCCTCGACGAGGACGAGCCGCCCACCGGGCTTGAGCAACCGCACCCACCGCCCGACGGCGGCTCCGGGATCGGGCATGGCCCAGAGGACATGCCGCACGAGAACGACGTCGTAAGTTCCGGGCGGACAGGGCGGATCGGCGGCATCCCCCAGCCGAAAGTCGACGTGGACGGCTTTCCGCCGGGCGACGTCGAGCATGCGGCTGGAGAGGTCGACGCCACAGACGTCGTGCCCGGCTTCGGCGAGGAGGAGGGAGAGGCTGCCGGTCCCGCACCCGAGATCGACGACGGCGGCCGGAGCGGGCGGCATCAGCGGGAGAAGCAGGTCGGCCCAGGCTTGCCGGACGGCCGGGTCTCGAAGGCCGTGGTCGGGTTCGTCGTCGAAGGTGTCGGCTTCCGCGTCCCAGAGGTTCACGCGGACAGCATGCCGGGCCGCACCGACGAAAAAACCGCCCTGACGGATCAGGGCGGTTTTCGTTCCGGTGGCCAGGGCCGGGGTCGAACCGGCGACCTTCCGCTTTTCAGGTGTAGCTCTCCGAGCGCTGTGCTCACCTGCGGGATTGCAGGTTATCAGCAAGCGCAACCCCCAAAGTTGTACGCTCGCTAAACGATCTTGCTAGCCAGCTCGCCGGGACGATCGTAGCCGCCGCGCCGCAGAGCGGCGGACGTCGTCGAGGGCTCGACGCTCCCACGTGCCGAGCCGCTTGTGCAGCTCGTCGAATTCGCGCCGGGACAGGTCGACCACCCGAAGGCAGAGCGTACGAACGTCAACGACGAGTGCCTCGGCTACCTCGTCGGGCTCGTCGGACCACCGCAGGGCGTCGGCCAGTTCGGTGACCACGATCAGCCGACGCGACGCGGCCGCGTGCACACGTCGCTCGAGACGGGTGTCGAGCCAGTACACGCCGCAGTAGCCGAGCACGTCATCACGTCGCTCATGGTGGACGATTTCGTGCGCGACAGTGCACCGCGCTTCGGCCTGATTCAAGAGCGGGTGAATCCGAATCCGACCGCCGCGGTAGTCGCCCCATCCGGCGACGGCAGCCGACACGACGACCTCGGCGCCGAGCACCTCGGCGTGCCGGTACGGGTCATAGGCACGGCCCCATTCCATGCGTGTTCCTCCCCAACACGCGGGCGGTGGGAAGTCAGGCGCCGGTGTCCGGGCCGGGTTCGTCGGGCCGTTCGGCCTCGCTGAGCCACTCGCGTTCTTGTTGAACTCTCATCGGTTCCGTACCTGGGCTGTCGGCGACGAGCTGTAGAGAGTTACCTCGGTCAAACGTGGGATGTTTCACGTTCGCGTCGGGAACTCTCGAGGTCAGCTCGCCGAACCGCGTGTCGATCTCGTCGAGCAGCTCGCGCACCGAGTAGGCCGCGAGGCTCTGCCGGGCCTCGTTCGCCTTAAGCAATCCAGCGCCGGCGAGCAGCGGCACGAGAGGCTCGCCGAGCGCCTCGGCGACGGCTCGCGCGTTCGGGATCGTGGGCGGCGACCCGCGCTTTCGCCAATCGGATATCCGACTCTCGGACACGCCAGCGGCGCGCGCGAGGTGCGCCGGCTTCCATCCGCGTTGCTCGAGCTGCGCTTGCAGGTACGTCCACCACTGCCCGTCACTCATAGCGCCATCCTACTTCCGCAGACGGAAGTATCGACACCCGCCGCAAGTCGGTCATTCGCATACTTGCGTACACGGAAGCGTTGAAAGTCCTTTCCACCTGCCCGTATGGTCGATCTTCCGCGGGGGTTCGAGATCTTCCACACGCGGAAGCAGGAGGGGAACGTTTAGTGACATCGCACGTCCGCATCCGACCGGATGCGCTTAGCAAGATTGCCACTGCGAAGGGGCTGCGGTCGCGGTACGCGCTCGCGAAGTGTCTCGGCGTCAGTCAGTCCACCGTCGGGCGCGTACTCGACGGCGAGCAGTGGCCCGGAAACGAGTTCATCGCCGCAACGATCAAGGGGCTTGACATCCCGTTCGACGTGGTGTTCGAGGTAACCGGTGGCGACATCGCCTCGACGCCCGAGTGCGCCGGGGTGGCCGGATGAGCGCCGCCGCTGTCCGCGTGGGCACGTTCGAGCCGGGCTCGGCCGAATGGCTTGCCGCCCGCGCGTCCGCGCTCGGCGGTTCCGAGGTGGCCGCGGTTCTCGGCCTCTCGCCGTGGGAATCGCGTTTCTCGCTGTGGCACCGAAAGAAGGGCAACACCGGTCCGGCAGATGACAACGACGTCATGCGGTGGGGTCGCTGGCTCGAGGACCCTATCGCCCGCGCGTTCGCCGCGGCGCACCCTGAGTACCGCGTGCGCCGGTCCGGCACCTGGGCCAGTCGGGCGCGTCGGTGGCAGGTGGCGACGCCCGATCGGCTGCTGTCCACGCTCACCGAGCGCGCACTGCTCGAGGTGAAGACCGCGCACAACGCCGACGAGTGGGGCGAGCCGGGTACCGACGAGGTGCCGATCTACTACCGGACACAAGCCCTATGGCAGCTCGACACACTCGGCCTGTCCCGCGCGCACATCGCCGTGTTGATCTCCGGCTCGGACTACCGCGAGTACGTCGTCGACTGGAACATCGCCGAGGTTTCCGTGCTCCGCGACGCCGCCCGCGAATTCCTCGACACCCTCGAACGCGATGAACGCCCGGACATCGACGAGCACACCGCGACCTACCGCACCGTGCGCGCGCTGCACCCGCTCATTGACGACGTCGAGGTCGAGATCGCCCCGACGCTGGCCGAGCGGTATCGGGCCGCAGTCGCCGAGCACAAGGCCGCCGAGGACGCCAAGCGTCGCGCGGCCGCCGACGTGCTCGACGCGCTCGGCTCCGGCCGGCGCGCCGTAGTCGCCGGCGAGTCGATCGCCATCCGCGTACCGGGCACCGGCGACTCGCCGCCGTCGCTGCGCCCATCTCCCATCCGTTCGACACCGCAGAAGGTGAGCGCCGCAGCATGACCACTCAGACCGTCACGTCGGCCGTCGCGCAGCAGCGGGACAGCTCACCGGCCGCGCTCGTGCGCAAGTACCGCACGGACTTCGCGACCGTGCTTCCTAGCCACATCAAGCCCGAGACCTGGCTGCGCATCGCTACCGGTGCCCTGCGCCGGAGTCCGCAGCTCGCGCACGCCGCGGAGAAGAACCCGACGTCGTTGCTCGTCGCACTTCTCGATGCCGCGCGCAAGGGGCTCGAGCCAGGCACGGAGCAGTACTACCTAGTCCCGCGCAAAACCAAGCGCGGTCCCGAGGTCCTCGGCATCACCGGGTATCAAGGCGAGGTCGAACTCATGTACCGGGCCGGCGCGGTGTCCTCGGTCAAGGTCGAAGTGGTGCGCGAACACGACACCTTCGCCTACAACCCGGGCGAGCACGACCGACCGGTGCACGAGATCAACTGGCGCGCCGACCGCGGCGACCTGGTGCTCGTCTACGCCTACGCGAAGATGCGCGACGGGGCAACGAGCAACGTCTCGGTGCTCTCCGCCGACGACATCGCCGTCATTCTGTCCAAGGCCGAGGGCGCCGACTCGCCGTTCTCGCCGTGGCAGTGGAACCCCAAGGCGATGTGGCTCAAGTCGGCCGCGCACCAGCTCGCAAAGTGGGTGCCGACCAGCGCCGAGCGCGTCTGGCAGCCCGACGGCCCGCCGCCCGAGACGCCGCCGGCCGTGCCGGTCACCCTGCCCACCGCCGAGGACGTCGTCGACGCCGAAGTCGTCGACGACTGGCCGGCAGCGCCGGCAGACACCGCGGACGGTGAGTGATGACCGCGACCAGCGCGAAGGGGCTCAAGGTGATCGCCGACGAGCCGACCGACTGCTCGCCGTGCTGCCCGGAGTGTCCGATGTGCCCGGTAGTCGCCGGCCGCACGCCGGGGCAGCGGGTCTACGACATGTCCGGACACCGCGAGCTACTCGCCGACCTGGCCGAGTGGGCTCGCGAGATCCGGTCGCGATCGTGGGAGGGGTCCAAGCCGTGGCCGACCAGCTCGCCCTAGGGTTCGCCGACCGGCACGACGGCCAAGAGGCCAACCTCGCCGCCGCGGTCGCCGTAAACCGCGACTACCGGGCCGCAGCCGAGGCCGCGCTCGCCGAGCTGGTCCGCGAAGGTCGCCCGTTCACCGCCGAGGACGTCCGCAAGGCCGTTCCCAAGGACGTCGAGCCGCACTCGCCGAACGTCCTTCCGTCCGTGCTCGGCACGTGGGCCGCGCGTCGGCTGATCGTGCCGTGCGGGGAGTACCGCAGCCGCCGGCGAAGTCGTCGCGCGAGCCGTAACCGGGTGTGGATTGCTCGCGGGCCGGTCGTGGAAACGCTGTCGTAGAGCGGTTTCTTGTCACTTTGTTGTCACTTCACGCCCAACTTCTTCCTTAGCGTTTCGAGTCAACACAGCAACAGCAGCACGTCACCGACCAGTGGCGGGCGCGGTGAAGCGCGCCCGCGTCCGCCGCTGCACCACCCCAGGGGGAACCGTGATCATCGAATTTCCCAGCACCAGGACCGCGGCCGCGCCCGTACGCAAGCTCGACGCGCTCGCCGTCGAGGCCGCGCTCAACGGCCGACGCACGTACGACGAGCTGCACCCGCGCGATGTGTTCGAGGTCGTCCGAATCGCTCGCCGGCGCGGCGACACCCTCGACCAGGTCGCCGAACTGCTCGACGTGGATTTCTTCATGATTGCCGACGAGTACGCCGCAGCGGGGGCCTGATGAGCGTTCAAGCCCTGCGTTGGGCCGCCGAGCAACAGGTCGGCGGCCCCATGCCGAAACTCGTGCTCTACGCCCTGGCCGAGCACGCCAACCGCGACGGCTACGCCACGACGTCACTTACCACGCTCGAGCGTGAAACCGAGGCGTCGCGCCGAACCGTGCAGCGCGGGCTCGACACCCTCGTCGAGCGGCGGCTCATCGCCCGCACTCGACGCCAGCGAGGCACCGGTGCCGACACGTCCAGCGAGTACCGCCTCATGCTCAACCGGTCTAGCGACGGTGCCACACCGACACCCCAGGGGGAGGGACACACCGACACCCCCGAGTGTCAGAACGACACTCCCCCCGTGTCAGAACGACACCCCCGGAGTGTCGGACAGACACCCCACGCGGGTGTCACAGCGACACCCCAAGGTGAACCGGAACTACTGAACCGAACTACGGAACCAGGCCGTCACGCGCGCCCCCGCACGCGAGGCACCACCACCGCGGCGGAACTCTCGGCGACCGCGTCTCGGCCCGATGCCTACCGGCTGGTGACCTCGTGGCGCGACCAGACCGGCGCCGCCTACCGGCCGGCGACGATTCGCGCTCTCGCCAAGCAGGCCGACGGCATTTTGCGCAACGGTGGTGCGCTGGTTCCGTTGCGTGTCGCGCTCGACGAATGGGACCGCCGCCCCGACGCTCGGCCCGGTCTGCTGCCGCACCTGTACGACGACGCGGTCAAGGCCACCCGGCGCGCCGAGCGACCGCCCGCGCGTCCGCCGGTCCGCAGCGCTCGAGGCGAAAAAGTTCGGGGATGGCTCGCGCTCGCGGCCGAGCCCGCGCCCGTCGACGCCGAGCCCGTCGAGCAGCTCGCCGAGGGGATGCGCGCATGAACCGAGCCGAAGTCGCGACCCTGCTCGGCGCCGCCTCGGCCGTCGACCCGAAGGTGCCACACCCCGATCCGGACGTGCTCACGATGTGGGTCGGCATCCTCGACGACGTCCCGGCCGACGTCGCCGGCGCCGCGGTCCGTGCGCACTACCGGCACAACGACGAGACCGTCATGCCGGCCGACATCGTCGAGTACTGGCGAACGATCCGTCGCGACGCCGCCGAGCGCGAGCACAACGCCCAGTTGCGAGCCCGTGCCATCGAGCGCCCGCCGAACCTGCGCGCCATTCGAGACGGGATCGCCCGGGTTGCCGCAGCGCTCGCCATTACCCGCGGAGTCGATCCCGAGTACGCCGAGGCGGAAGTCGAGGCCCGACGCGCCTACCTTGCTGTGGCGTGCACCTGGTGCAAAGCCCGACCGGGCTCACCGTGCACCGGTCCCGGTGGCAAGCCGCTCACCAAGCAGCCCGCGCACGACGCCCGGCTCGCCGACGCCCTTGCGTCCACACGTTGACCACCAGGGGGAACCGATGAACAACCACGACGAGACCACACACGCGACCGGTCGCCGGCGCCTCCGCGCGCACGCGCGCGTCGACGCCGGCTCGGCGGACGCTTCCGGTGCAGACCACCACGGACCCGTGACGGTCGACTCGTCGGCGCTCGACCAGTTCGCCGCGTTGCTGCGCCAGGCCGGCGAGCGCGGGCCGGCCGTCGTCGAGGGCAACCTCGGCCGCCGGCTCGGCATTGCGCTCGCGGGGCTCGCGCGGCAACCGGGTACGGGGTTGCTGCCCTACCGGCTTCGTCGGCTCGCCGAGGCCATGCTCGCCGCGCCACTGCTGAGCGACAAGGCGCCGCAGTGACCCGCGGGCCGTCGTGGCGCGAGCGCGCAACGTGCCGCGGGCGCCTCGACCTCGATTTCATCGACCCGGCCGACGAGCAGATCGACCAGTGCCGCGCTGTGTGCGCCGAGTGCCCGGTTCGCGAGCTGTGCCTCGCCGAGGCGCTCACCTCCGGGGAAGCGTGGGGGATCTGGGGAGGGCTCGACGCCGACGAGCGGGCCGCGGTCGCCGAGCAGAGCGGACACCCTGCCCCGACGGTTCGGCCGGCGCACGGCACGAACGCCCGGTACGCGAAACACCGGTGCCGCTGTGCGGCGTGCACCGCGGCGCACGCCGAATACGAACGCGAGCGCCGTGCCCGTCTACGGGCGCGCAAGCGCGGCACGGTGCCGCGCGCATACGTGCTCGCCGAGCCAGTCCGGTGCGGCCGCACGTGGGCCGGTGCCGGTCAGTACGTGCTAGCGCTGCCCGGCCTCCCGATCCCCGCCGAGGCCGAACTCGACGAGCCGCTCGGCGCGGCCGCGTGACGGCACTGCCGTGCGTTTTCGCAGCTCGCGAAGTGCAGGACGGTTTTGATAGTTCGTGTAGCCTTTACCCCGTTCGTAAGTGGCTTGCCACTTACGAAAAGAGGCAGCCGAGCCGGCGGTGCAGTGAACACCACCGACCCGGCCACCAAAATGGGCTACCTCCGCCCGCGTAGCGTCCTAGCAGCCAAGCGGAGAGTCCCGGCGAGCGGCCTTGTCCAAGTGGCGAGGCCGCTCATGCCGAGGGTGTCAGCCGTCCAGCCGACCGCATCCACCCCCAACGCCCACCCATCAAGCAAGTCGGGCAGGTCGCGCCGTGGCCTTTCGGGAGGCATCCCAGGTCGGTCGCGCATCGCATCCTTCCTCGTCCTCGCGCAGCCCTTCGGATATCGAAGGAACCATTCTGCGCGGGAGCGTCGAAGCACCTCCCTGTGCTGTGAAAGCTGCGAAACGCTCGACCGTCGCCATTAAAGAGCCCTCGATTGACTTCGTGCAAACCGTCGTGAAGTCGGGGGACATCGCGCGCGGGCGCGCGCACGCGCGCGTTTAGAATGGTTCATACCAGGACTTGACTGGAAAGAAACACCAAATCTCTCGTGATTTTTGTCTCTTTCCAGGGGACTGGGTGGCCAGGTGGTGAGCCCAGTAGGTGACACCGCTAACTCGAGGCTCGAGCACATGATCAACACGTGCGCCGCCCCGTTCTGCGCCAATGCCACCACCGGCGGCACGGTTTGCCCGTCGTGCCTCGGCCGGCTCCGGTCCGACCTGGTCGACGTCGCCGAGCTGGTCGACTACCTCGAGGACACCGTCGCCCGGCTCGCTAACACCGGGCCGCCGCGGGTCGGCTCTCGGCCGGCCGAGACCGGGCTGCCGTTCAACGTCGGCGCCGCCGAGGTCCGCGACGTCGTGCACAACGTGCTCTCGACGTGGGTGCGGGACCTGTGGGAGACACACGGCTTACGCCAGCCGGTACCGACCGGCGAGACCGCACCGGACGGTACGCCGCTCACCGTCGCAGAGCTGGAACCGCTCGACCTCGACGACACCGTGCACGAAATGGCCGCGTGGCTGCGTCGACACCCGTCGTGGGTCGAGTACCACCCGGCCGGCGGCGCGCTAGTCGACGAGATCGGCGACGCCGTCGAGCAGGTCCGCCGGGCCGTCGATCTCCCGCCGGCGCGCGTGTACTGCGGGCCGTGCCCGGACTGCTCGGCCGACCTCTACGCCCGCCCCGACCGGGCCGTCGTCGCCTGTCGCGAGTGCGGAATGCACCACGACGTCGAGGCCCGGCGCGAGAAGCTGCTCGACGCCGCCCGCGACGTCGAGGCGACCGCGGCGGAGATCGCCCGCGCGTTGCCGAAACTGCTCGGCCGCGAACTGTCGGCGAACACGCTGCGCACGTGGGCGCGCGTCGGCAAGCTCGACAAACGCGAGCCCGACGAACACGGCCGACCGCGGTACCGCGTCGGCGACGTCATCGACCTTGCGCTCGTCACCCCCGCGCGAAAGCGTGTAACCCGCGAACCGGCCAGTTGTGCTTAAACTGGCGATTAGCAGCGGGTGAGCTGTACCCGCACCACGATCTGACGGCCCCGGACTACCCTCCCCCTCGGTCCGGGGCTGTCTGCTGCCCGGGGGCGAGGTGACCACCTTGCCGCGCAATCTAATCACCGACGCCGACCGGGAGCGCGTGCGCGAGCTGCACGCCGAGGGCAAGACCCGCAACGACATCGCCCGGGAGATCAACCGCTCGCCGTCCACGGTGACCGGCATCGCCCGCGCGCTCGGCCTGTCCTTCGACCGCTCGGCCACTGCCGCCGCGACCCACGCGCGCCAGGTCGACAACCGCGCCCGCCGCACCGACATCGTCGGCCGGCTCTACGGCCGTGCCGAGCGCATCCTCGGCCGCCTCGAGGCCGACCGGTACACCTTCACCGCGACCACGATCAACGGCATTGAGTCCAAGGTGCTCGACCACGTGCCAGCACCGGACGAGAAGGCGCTCGCCTCGGCGATGTCGACGCATCTCGGTGCCGCGGCCAAGCTCGAGCAGGTCGACGCCGACACCGGCGCCGAGGGCGCTCGGTCGATGCTCGGTGGGCTCGCCGAGGCGTTAGGCGTCGTTGCAATTAGTCCTCCGGAACCGATTCGTCGAAGTCTCGAATAGATTCGGGAGTCACTTCGTACTTGCCGCTGAACCAGCGATTCCCTGACCGAACCCAAGCACGAAGGTGTCGCCGCCGCACAGTTTCGAGAAACTCAAAATTTATTTTGCTTGTCGCTATCGAAAAAACTTCTACCTCGTCACCCGGTTCCACGCGAATCGGCGTCTTTACCTCACCTCTAGATCTCAATTTTTCTCGGACGACCCACTCCGTATGGCGCCGGGCCGGACGCGCCAACAGCAAAGAGATCTCCAACGGCCAGGCGATGGACCGCCAAACGACGAAATGCGGGACGCGAATAGAGGCGTCGTGCACCGTGGCAGCCTGCCGACCCTTATTGAGAACCATTACGCGCATAGTCTTGGACACTAGATCTGGATAGTTTGGGTTTGCGGCATCTTCGCCGATTCCTTCAATTCTAACGCGCAGCCGCGCACCCGAATTAATCCATGACAAGATTTGCCACAGCAGCGAACATGCTGCAATCACGAACGACAACGCGGCCACAACGAGACTCGCCCAAGCAACCTGATTCGCTCCACCCATGTCCCCAACCTATCAAGGGCTGACGTGACGGGAGAGAAGATGGGCGGAAAGGACCACCATTGGCCCACCTGCCCCTGTCCGAACCACAAATCGCGTCACTCCACCACTCAAGCGCTCGGGTTAACATTTGGTCGGGCGCAATTCGTAGCGGAAAGACGATCGCGAGCTTGTTGCGCTGGTTGATCTACGTCGCGCACGCGCCCCGCGGCGGACAACTCGTCGTTGTCGGCCGCACCCGCGACTCGGTCGCACGCAACGTCTTCGCGCCGCTGCAAGACCCGACCCTGTTCGGCGCAGTCGCCGACCATGTCCGCTACACCGCGGGCGCCCCGTCCGGCTGGATTCTCGGCCGGCAGGTGTTCGTGCTCGGCGCCTCCGACAGCAAGGCCGAGAAAGTCCTGCGCGGGCTCACGTGCGCCGGCGCGTACGTCGACGAGGTCACCGTCGTGGCCCGCGAGTTCTTCAAGCAGCTACTAGGCCGCATGTCGGCTCCGGGCGCGCAACTGTTCGGCACCACCAACCCCGACAACCCCGCGCACTGGCTGAAACACGACTACCTCGACCGGCTCGCCGAGCTACCCGACTGGCGCTCGTTCGCGTTCACCCTCGACGACAACCCCTCGTTGTCCGCCGAGTACCGGGCGAGCATCCGCCGTGAGTACACCGGCTTGTGGTTCCGTCGGTTCATCCTCGGCGAATGGGTCGCCGCCGAAGGCGCCGTGTTCGACATGTGGGACCCCGACCGGCACGTCGTACCGTGGGCCGAGCTGCCCGACCTGCGGCGGCTGCTCGCCGCAGGCGTCGACTACGGCACCACGAACGCAACCGCGGCGCTGCTGCTCGGCCTCGGCACCGACGGCCGGCTGTACCTGGTCGACGAGTGGCGCCACGACCCGGCGCACGCACGGACCCGGCTCACCGACTCCCAGCTCGCCGCCGGCCTGCGCGAGTGGCTCGACCTCGAGCACCACCCGCGCCAGCAGGGCCGGCCCGAGTTCGTGGTCGTCGACCCGGCCGCCGCGTCGTTCCGGGTGCAACTTCAGTCCGACGGCGTGCTCACCCAAGCCGCCGACAACGACGTCGCCTACGGCATCCGGACCGTGTCGAGCCTGCTCGCCGAGGACCGGTTGCGCGTCGCCGACCGGTGCCGCGGCTTCATCGCCGAGGTACCCGGCTACTCGTGGGACGACAAAGCGACCGCCGCCGGCGAGGACAAGCCGATCAAGATCGCTGATCACTCGCTCGACGGCGGCCGCTACGCCGTGACGACTACTGAGGCGCTCTGGCGGCCTGCTCTCGCCGCCGCTTGAACACCGGGTACGCCTCCGGTCTGCCTTGCTTGTCCTGGCCGACCGCCCACTCGGACAGAACCCAACCGGCGCGCTCGATCGCCTCAATCTGCATGGACCAGTCGGCGACCTCGCCAGACAAATAGTGGTGCGTCGCCGGCCAGTTCAGCCGAGCGGCGAAGAAGTACCGGCCGGCCGCGAACGCGTCGTGCGCCTCCTTGGCGATGTTGTCCGCCTTGGCCTGCTTGATGAATCCCACGTTTCTCCCTGCTCCGGTGAAAGGGGGTGTGTCATGCCGTCTTCGTGGCCTCCCCCGCCGTTCGACGACGCGCTCGCGCGTATGCGCGAGTGGGATGCCTGGTACACCGGTGATCCCGAGCGGCTCGTCGAGATCTACACCGGTGAACGCCGGCGCGCTGTTACACCTCGGCTCCGGCCCTCGACCTTCCGCGGCGGCCTGGTGGGCGGGCTCGCCCGGTTCTTCTGGGGCCGCCCGGTCCCGATTGGTCAGACCCGACAGCGGTTGCATGTGCCGCTCGCCGCGGACATCGCGACCGCGGCGGCCGACCTCCTGTTCTCCGAACCGCCGCGCATCGTCGTCGACGACACCGCGGCGCAGGCTCGGCTCGACCTCGCGCTCAACTCGCCGGCGATGCACTCGCGGTTGCTCGAGGCGGCCGAGATCGCCTCGGCGCTCGGCGGCGCCTACCTGCGCGTGGTCTGGGATGCCGACGTGGCCGAGCACGCCATGCTTGACGCCGTCCACGCCGACGCTGCGGTGCCCGAATGGCGTTGGGGCGAACTGGCCGCGGTCACCTTCTACACGCGGGTGCGCGTCGACGGGCCGGCCGTGTGGCGCCACCTTGAGCGCTATGAACCAGGGCGGATCGTGCACGCGTTGCACGTCGGCACCGACACAGAACTCGGTCGAGCCGTGCCGCTCACCGAGGACCCGGTGACCGAGTGGGCGGCGCCGCTGGTCGACGCCGAGGGCAGCATCGCCACCGGCACCGACCGGCTCGCCGCCGCGTACGTGCCCAACGTCCGCCCTAACCGGGTGTGGCGCGGCACGCCGCAGCTCGCGCCGCTGGGCCGGTCGGACTTCGACGGGGTCGAAGGTCTCTTCGACGCGCTCGACGAGGTCTACACGAGTTGGATGCGCGACGTTCGGATCGCCAAGGCGCGGCTACTGGTGCCCACCGGGTACTTGCAGGACAACGGCGCCGGCCGTGGGGCGAGCTTTGACGAAGACCGCGAGGTCTACACCGAGTTGAACGCGCTGTCGCGAGGCGGCTCGGACACCCTCACCGTCTCCGCGCACCAATTCGCCATCCGGGTAGCCGAGCACCGCGACACCGCCGAGGACATCACCCGGACCGCGCTCCGCGCCGCCGGCTACTCACTGGCCACCCTCGGCGACAACGACGGCGACGCGTCGATCACCGCGACCGAGGTCACCGCCCGCGAGAAGCTGTCGAACCGGACCCGCGACAAGAAGGCCCGTTACTGGGCCTCCGGGCTCGCGCACGTCTCCGCCGCGCTGGTCGAGATCGACCGAGCCGTCTTCGGTGGCACGGCGATTGTGTCCGACCTGCCGAAGGTCGAGTTTCCCGACCGGACGCAACCGGACCCCGAAGCACTCGCGCGCACGGTGCAGGCACTCGGCGCGGCCGAGGCCGCCTCGACCGACGTGCGGGTGCGGATGGTTCACCCCGATTGGCACGACGACCAAGTGCGGGACGAGGTCGCCGCCATCCTCGCCGAGTCCGGCCGGACCGTGCCCGATCCGGCGACGTTCCGCGGGCCCGACCAGTTCCCCGACTCGCCGGCACTCGGCGACGACGAGGTTGAGGGGGCCGCCGATGACGTGGGAACCCCCGCCCGGAGTTGATCCGGCCGACGTCGTCGAGCAGCTCGCCGCGGACATTCTCGCCCTGTACACGCAGGCCGAGGCGCGGTTGCTCGGCGACATCGCCCGCCGCGTCCGCGCCGGTCAGGACTTACCCGAGTGGGCCGCGCAGAAGGCCGCCGCGGCGCGTGAGCTTCGGCTCGCCGCCGAGCGGATCGCTACGCAGGTCACCGGGCAGGCAGGCCAGGCGGCCGCCGATTCCGTGTTCGCCGCGTGGCAGGCCGGCGCCGAGCAAGGGCTCGCGCAGCTCGCCGAACTCGGCGCGCTGTCGTCCGAGCAGCTCGAGCAGCTCGCCGGCGTAGTGCCCGGGATGCAGGCGGCCGCCATCCTCGCCGCGAACCTCACCAGCCGACTCGAGGCTCTGCCGCTGCGCGTCTTGCGCTGGCAGCAGGACGCCTATCAAACGGCGGTCGCCGCCGCGGCGCCCGATCAGTTGCTCGGTACCGGCACGATCCACTCGGCGCAGCGCGCCGCGTGGGACCGGCTCGCCGCCCAAGGCGTGACCGGGTTCGTTGACCGCGCCGGCCGCGACTGGAATCTCGCGAGCTACGTCGAGATGGCCGTGCGCACCGCGACCGGGCGCGCGTGGAACGACGGGCACCTCGCTCGCATGGCTTCCGCCGGCGTCGAGCTGGTCACGATCACCCGCTCGCGCCATGCCTGCCGGCTCTGTACCCGCTGGGAAGGGCGGGTGTTGGCGCTGTCCGGCCCGGCCGGCGAGCGCCAGGTCGAGCACACCCTCACCGACGAGACGGTCACCGTCGACGTCGCGGCCACCGTCGAGCAGGCGCGGCTCGAGGGGCTCATGCACCCGAACTGTCGGCATCAGTTCGTGCCCTACCTGCCCGGGGTGACCAAGCTCGACGAGATCCGCGAGCACGACGCCAAGGCCGAGCAGGACCGCGAAGACCTGCGCGCGCTCGAGCGCAAGGTGCGCCAGAACAAGCGCAAGGCCGCGGCCGCGCTCACAGACGACGAGCGCCAGGCCGCCGAGCGCCGGGTGCGCGAGACGCAAACCGAGATCCGCGAACATGTGAAGCGGACCGGGCTCAACCGCAAGCGCTACCGAGAGCAAGTCAACCTCGGACACAGCGACCTCCGGGCCGCCGAGCGCCGGCGCGACCAGCTCGCCGACCAGGTTGCCGAGGGCAGCGCCGAGCAGAACCTGCTCGACGCCATCGCCGCCGAGCAGGCCCGCCGGCGCGAGGCTGAACGGCTCGCCGCGGAGAAGGCCGCGGCCGACAACGCCGTCGCCGACGCGCTCGCCGCGCAGCAGCGCACGCCGGCCGAGCTGAGCGACGACGAACTCGCCGTCGCCGACCGGGTTTTCGCCGAGCGCGCCGAACTGCTCGGCAAGCCCGGTCAGGTCAGCCGGACGCACCAGGCAGTACGCGACGAGATCGAACGGCGTATCGCGCCGCCGGCCGCGCCCGTCGACCTGCGGGAGCTGTCCGACGAGCAGCTCGGCGACCGGCTCGCCGAAGTCGGCGACGACGAGGACGCGGTCGCCGCGGTGCTCGCCGAGCTGGACCGGCGCGAAGCCGACCAGCAGTACGCCGACGCGGTCGCCGACGACCCAGACGCCGAGAAGTGGGCCGAGGTCGACCGGCTCGTCGAGACCGGTCTCGACTACGAACAGGCGTACGCCGAGGTGTTCGACAAAGACGTCGAGAAGATGCGCCGCGAGGACGCCATCGCCCGACTTCGGCGCGAGGGCTACCGCGGCCGCGGGTTCGACGAACTCGCCCGCGCCGCCTACGCCGACCGCCTCGAACGCGACTACTTCGCCGCAGAGGCTGCAACCAACGGATTCCTCCTCACGCCGGAAGGCCAACGCGCCGGACTGGACCCGCGGAACCTGTGGCGGCAGAACGAAAACTACGCCCGCCGTTGGGCGTCCGACGAGCTAAAGCAGTGGTGGGACGAAAACGGTAGGGTCACGTTCGACCAATTCGTCGCCGAGCAGCTCGGCGGCGGCAACGGCGAACGGTTCCGCACCGGGGGTGAGTCGTGGCTGCAATAACCGCCGAGCAGGTCCGTGCCGCCCGCGAACAGGGCTACGCGGCCGGCTACGGACTCGCGCCACCGACGCCAAACCCTTACGCACCAACGCATACGCCCGAGTGGCTCGGCCCACGGACACCAGCCGAGCGCGCTCACCGAGCGAACGCCGAGCGCGGGCCGCTCACGCTCGCGCGCGTGTGGCGAACGGCCTATCAGAACGGGCAAGCCGCCTACGCCGCTGAGCACGACTTGCCCGACCTCTGATCGGCTAATCGCTGCCCGGTCCGCCGTCGAGTAGGTCTCGCTCCCATTCTTCCAACGCCGGGCGCGTAGGGGTTCCGGGCTCATCCGCGGGTCGCAGCGTGGGCCGGCCGCCACCAGCGCCGCGCCCCGGCATCCCCTCGCGCCATAGCTCGATCTCCGGCAGCCGTTCCGGCAACCAACCCGGCACCCCGCCGTCGATTTCGACGTCAGGTTCGGGGAAAGGGTGCGCCGAGTCTGCCGGATAACGACGACGCCACTTGTCGACAGCGTGGCGCGTGACGCCGAGGCGCTCGGCCAGACCGTTCATGCCGAGGTAGCGAACAGTGCTCACGAGAGCACCACTCCGCCGAATAGCTCGTCGCGCACGTACAGCGGCAGAGCACCGACGGGCTCCGGCCACGCAAACGGCTCCGGGGCGACGACGGCGCGCTCGGCAGCGACCTCGGCGCACGCTTCCCAGATGTCGACCTGCCCGGGGACCTGGTCGGCGATGTGCTTGCGCAGCGCTTCGGCCTCGAGCAGCGGCGCGACCTCGAAAAGTGCCTGCATCGCGATCCCCTCAAAACGTCGTCTTGGAACGAGACAACGTTAAAGCTCTCCGCAAACCTTGTCAAGAATCGAGACAAGGTTTCTGTCTTGGCCAGGTGCCAAGTTTTCCCACCTCACGACCGCCCAGGAGGCAACCGTGTCCGCACCCATCACCCCGGCCGGCGAACCGACCGGCACACCCGGCGAGCCGGGCACCACCAGCAACCCCGCGACCGGGGAGCAGCCGCCGGCCGCCGGTCAGCCGAGCGCACCGGCGCCGACCGAGCCGGGTGCGGACGATCTCGCCGCGCTGGACCCGGCGACGCTGGCGAAGATGGTGCGCGAGCTGCGCACCGAGAACGCCGCGGACCGCACGAACGCGAAGACGAAGGCGGCCGACGAGGCGCTGCAGCAGCTCGCGCAGGACATCGGCAAGGCCCTCGGCCTGGTCGCCGGCGACGACGACAAGGCAGACCCAGCCAAGCTCGCCGAGCAGGTCACCGCCGAGCAGCAGCGCGCCCGCGCCGCCGCGGTCGAGCTGGCCGTGTTCAAGTCCGCCGGCCCGCTCGGCGCCGACCCGGCCGCGCTGGTCGACTCGCGCGCGTTCCTCTCGGCGGTCGAGCAGCTCGACCCCACCGCGGCCGACTTCGCCGACAAGGTCGGCGCGGCGATCACCAAGGCCGTGACCGGCAACCCGAAGTTGCGCGCCGCCGGCCAGGTGCCGCCGCGCAGCAGCGGGCAGCACGCCGGCGGGTCCGGCGAGAAGCCCGCTGCGAAGTCGCTCACGGACGCCATTTCCCGCCACTACGGCAACTAAGCATCTAGGAGAGTTCCATGCCCGTGACCTTGGCCGAGGCCAAGAACAACGCACAGACCGACTACGACCCGGCCGTGATCGACGAGTTCCGGAAAGAGTCGGCGATCCTCGACTCGCTGATCTTCGATGACGTCGTCAACCCCTCCGGTGGGGGCGCAACGCTCACCTACGGGTACCGCCGGCTGATCACGCAGCCGACCGCGGATTTCCGCGCGCTCAACTCCGAGTACGCGCCGCAAAACGTCACCACCGCACCGTTTTCGGTCAACCTGGCCGTGCTCGGTGGCGCGTTCGAGGTCGACCGGGTTATCGCGAAGGTCGGCCCGGCCGCGTCCGCCGCGGTGTCGCTCAACATGTCGCAGAAGATCAAGGCCGCGAACACCCGGTTTCAGGATGCGGTGATCAACGGCGACACCGCTGTCGAGAGCAACGGTTTCGACGGGCTCGACAAGGCGCTCGTGGGCTCTACCACGGAGTTTCGCGCCGGTCAGGTCACCGACTGGACCGACTTCGACACCAACGCGCGCGCCGAGCACAAGGCGCTCGACGCCGTCGACGAGTTCCTCTCGCTGCTCGACGGCGCTCCGTCGGTGGTCATCGGAAACGCGAAGTCGCTTGCTCGAGTTCGGGCGGCCGCGCGCCGCGCCGGCATGTACACCCGCGACCCGGTCGAGGGGCTGATCGGCGTCAACGGCCGGCCGGTGGTCCGCGAGACCTACGGCGGGGTGCTGCTCGTCGACGCCGGCGCGAAGGCCGGCACCAACAACCCGATCGTGCCGATTCTCGGCCGGACCGTCGGCGGCACCGCAGCGACCGGGCTCACCGACCTCTACGCCTACCGCGTGGGGCTCGACGGCTTCCACGGGGTCGCGACCGTCGGCACGCAGCTCGTCGAGAGCTGGCTGCCCGACTTCACCGTCGCCGGCGCGGTCAAGAAGGGCGAGGTGAAGCCGGCCCGGTCGCCGTCGCGCTCAAGGCCACGAAAGCGGCCGCCGTCTTCCGCAACATCAAGGTGCAGTGATGCCACGACACATCATCGAAACCCCGGTCGCCGACTACACGGGCACCGTCGCCGGAGTCCGGTTTGCCGCCGGCCGCGGCGAGACCGACGACGAGAACGCGGTCGCCTACTTCCAGCGGCACGGCTACACCGTGACGCCGGTCGAGGACGATGTCGAACCCGCCGAGCCGGCCGTCGACGACCCGCCGGCCGACACCGCGCCCGCCGACGAGACGCCGGCCGCGAACGCTCCGGCCGAGCTGGAAGGGACGAAGCGCACCAGCCGCCGCACGCCGGCGAAGTAGCCGCCGCGGCCGGCACCCGTGCCCCCGACCGGGCGCCGGCCGCGGCTTCCACCGAACGAGAGGGGGTCGCCGTGGCACGCACGTATGCGACCGCCGAGGACTACGCGAACTGGCTCGACCTCACCACCCCACCCGAGGGCATCACTCGGCAGCTCGCCCGCGCGTCACAGCTCGTCGACTGGCTGCTCGTCACCGCGGTCTACCTCACCGACCCGGCCGGCTACCCGGCCGACCCGGACGTGCGCGCGGCGGTACGCGACGCCACGTGCGCCACCGTCGCGTGGTGGGAAGACACCGGCGACGACTCCGGCGCAGCCGCCCGATTCACCTCCGCCGGCATCGGGTCCGTGAACCTCACCCGAGCGACCACCGCGGCCGCCGGCACACCGAGCGGTGCGCAAGCCGCCCGGCTGTCACCCGAGGCCATGCAGATACTCACCGCGGCCGGCTTGCTCGGCGACGGCCCGGTCGAGCAGGAGGTCGCCCGGTGGCGCTGACCATGCCCGCATTCCTGCTCCCGCACACCGTGACCATCAAGCCCTACACCGGCACCGGCGCGTACGGCCCGACCTTCGGCCGACCGTTCACCGTCCGCCGCGCCTACGTCGAGGACCGCCGGCGCCTGGTCCGCGCAACCGATGGCGCCGAGACCATCAGCGAAACGACCGTGATCACCAGGCCCGGCCCCGCAGTACCGGCCGGCTCCGAGGTCACCGTGTGGCCCGGTGCGCCGGCCGAACGCACGGCGACCGTGATCACCGCGAGCACGTTCGACCACCCCAGCGCGCCGGCGCACCTCGAGATCACCCTCACGTAAAGGAGGTACCCGCCGTGCGGCTCAAGACCGAGTTTCACTGGCAAGGCGATCACGTCCTCGAGGACTTCACCCGCAGTGCCGAGAAGGGCGTCAAGCTCGCCGCCGAGCACGTCCGCAGCGTCGCCGTAAATCGGGCGCCCAAAGACACCGGCGCGCTCCGCAACACCGGCACGGCGACCACCGACGGACTCACCGGCGCCGTCTCGTTCGACACCGAGTACGCCGTGCGCCAGCACGAAGAGACCACCTGGCACCACGAAGACGGCGAAGCGAAGTACCTCGAGACCGCACTCGATGACGAGATCGACGTCGCCCGGCAGATCATCGCCGCGCAGATCCGCAAGGCCACCCGCTCATGAGGTTTGTCGTCGAGCTGGGCGACCTCATCGCCCGCCACCTCGCCGCGGCCGGCGTCGGAACCTACCGGGCCGACGCCGGCTACGCGGCCAACGAAACCGGCATCGTGTTCGGCGGCCTGCCCGCCGACCCGCCGCGCGCGCTCGCCCTGCTGCTCTACCCCCTCACCCACGACACCGACGCCGACGCCGAGTACGGCCTGCGCATCCGCTTCCGCTCCGCCGACCAGGACCCGCGCGACCTGTTCGACCTCGTCGACGCCGCATTCGACGCGCTCGCCGGCGCCGGCGAGCACCAGCTCGGGCTCGGCGTCCACCTGGTCACCCGCGAGACCTCGAACCCCAGCGGCACCGACCAGAACGGCCGCTACGTGCACACCGACACCTACCGGATTCGGGCACACCACCCGACCAAGTACCGGCCGTGAACCGAGCTGGTTACGGTATATCCCCATGCAGACGTCACAAGTCCCGATTTGGGTTCCCATTATTGTCGGAGCCATCGGCTTAGTCGGAGTCCTTCTCGGGCAAGTCATTAACGGCTGGCGCGACAAGAACAAGGTTTTACAAGAAGAAGCCTTCAGGCGCGCCGCCATCTGGCGGGATATAAAGGTTGAGATCTACGTCGAACTAATCAACCTATTTCAGAAGAACTCAAACCTTAGCTTGAAGATCGACAGTAAAGTTTACCCACACGAGGACACTATGACCTCGATTGAGAAATTCGCCAAGAACAGCGACAAAATCAAGAAATTTCGCCCCAGACTTAGACTCATGGCACCAAAGGACGTGTATGACGCGTACGCTTCGGCCGTCAACGTCTATTCAGAGTTCTTTCAAAAAAGCGTGGACGAGTACATGAGCGCAAGAAATCCCGACGCCGACCTGAGCGACGAGATTTCGAAGATGTCCGCCGCAAACATGAAGATGCTTGCGCGAATGCGAATGGATCTCGGCATCCCATACCCTTAGTCAATTGGAGTTTCTATGGCCTTACGTTCCATGCTCGCCAGCGATTGGGCGCTCGACGTCGACACGGCCGCGAGCGGCGCCACTACTCCGCAGTGGACGCCGGTTCGCGGCCTGTCGAACTTCTCGGAGAGCACCGACGACAACACCGAGGACGACTCGACCAACGACGCGCCCGGGTGGGGCGCGGACGTCATCACGCAGCGGAAATGGAAGGTCGAGGCCGAGGGCAAGCGCAAGCGCGACACCGCGGCGACCGTCTACACCCCCGACCCCGGGCAGGAGTTCATCCGCAAGGCCGCGCGCAAGGTCGGCTTCTCGGCCGACGTGCATGTGCGGTGGTACCGCCGAGACGGCTCGCCGGACGCGTCCGAGGGCTACGCGCAGGTGTCCGAGTTCACCAAGGGCGGCGAGACGACCGACCTCGAGCCGTTCAACTTCACGTTGCTGGGCCAAGGCGAGCCGCTCGAGGTCGCCAATCCCGTGACCACGCAACCGGCCGGCGGTGCCTCGGTCGCATCGATGAGCGTGGGTAAGTGATGGCGTATCGGGATCTCGACGAGCTGCTCGACGGCGGGCTCGAGCTGCCCATCGGCGGCAAGGTCTACGCCGTTCCGCCGGTCGACGCCGAGACCGGTCTGAGGTTGCAGCGGCTTCACGACTGGATGTTCGGCGTGGCGGCCGCGGTCAAGGCACACGAGGACGACCCCGACGCCGGCGATCTGTCGGTGCCGGAACCGGGCGGCGAGCTGCTGTCGGACGCGCAGGAAATCGACATGTACCGCAAGTCGCTCGGCACGGCCTATGACGAGATGGTCGCCGACGGTGTCGCGTGGCCGCGGTTCAAGGTCGCCGGCATGACTGCGTTTCTGCACCACACGCAGAGCCCGGAGGCCGCCGAGGCGTACTGGAACGCCGGCGGCCGCCCGGAAGCCTCGGCGGGGAATCGGGCGAGCCGTCGCGCGGCGGCCCGATCGACCCCGCAACGGGCATCCGGGAGTGGTACGACCCGGACACGGAAGGCGGCGCCGGCGACGGCCCGCGCTGGTCGGACATCTTCGCGCGCTGGTCGCTCGTCGAGCTAGACCTGCACGAGGTCTACGGGCTCGACCTCGAGGTGCCCGGCTTGCTGCGCGCCCGCTCGTGGCGCTGGCTGCGCATCCGCATCGCCGGCTTGTTCTCCACCGACGCGAGCCGGCTACGTCGCGCGCTGTACCCCGAGAGTGACCGAGCCTGACAGAACAACCCCTGGTAGATGCAACAATCTGTCGATGACCTCGATGACCGAGCGTGAAGAACGCGATATCCGCGAGTACGTCGCATCTCAGACACCGCGAGAGTCGCAGGATGAAGTCACGTTAGTACAGAAGGTGGGCCGTCGGCGGTTAGCCGGGCGGACTCACGACCTCTACGACGTGTGGATGTCCAGCGGTCAGCGCTGGTGGGTCATCACTGACATGACGAATCTTTACTCACAAAATGACTTCAAGAGTCTTGATCAAGTTTTTACATACCATATCGGCCTCAACATCGTTCTCCAAGAACAATTCAAAGTACAGCCAAACGAAGAGCAAACCGAGCATGTCGGCAGGTCATGGCGGCGATACATTGGAGCCGTCGAGGCGATGGCCACCGCAGAGGAAGCAGAAGATTTTCAGGCCGTCGGCATACGCTGCCGTGAAGTACTTCTAGCGTTGGTCCGCGACTACACGGACGCCGACTGGGTACAACAACCCGAAGAGCGCCCCAAAGACGCAAGCGCCAAACAATGGTTTGAGATCTTCTCCAGGAGCCTGACAAAAAAGAGCAAGCTCCGTTCGTACATGAAAACGCTCGCAGAAAAAACTTGGGATATGACCGTGTGGCTTCAGCATTACGTCGACGCCACCGAGAGCGACGCCGAGATAGTGCTTGAGGCTACACAGCAAATCTTGAAGATCTTTACCTTGCTTCGAATTCGCGTCGAGAATCCCGACGAGCAGCGTTGCCCGAATTGCGACTCATACCAATTAGCCGAAGAGAGCAGCGGACTCGTAGAGCACGAGGGAAAATTCGGCACCTTCCTCTACGACGAATGCTCTTCGTGTGGATGGAAGTCCGACCAGGAATTCGACCCCTGGCCTCCCGATCGAATCCAGCGACTCATCGACTACGCAAGCGGAACATGGAATCCGCCAAAGAAAGAGCTAGAAGATTTCGAAGTATAGAGAAGTCTGCCCACGCGGCGGCCAACTCTAAATAGCTAGACCTCGCTTGCACTTGTAGAACACTTTTCCACCCATAACTGAATAGCGGTACGGGGGTGGTCCCCGTGGCGCTCACCATCGGCGAGCTTGTCGGTTACCTCCGGATCGACGACAAGGGCGTCGCCGGCAAGCTCGCGCAGGCCCGCGCCCGGTTCGCCGCCGCAGCACGTGACACCGACGTCTACGACAACGCGCTCATGCGCGCGGGCAAGTCCGCGCGCGACCTGGCGCTCTCCGCGGGCGCGAGCGCGCTCAGGGTCGGCGCGCTCGCCGGTGCCGCGAACCTTGCCGGTGGCGCGCTCGGTGCCCTCGGCGGCGGCATCGTCACCGCCTCGGGCGCGCTGCTGATCCTGCCCGGTGCCGCGGTCGCCGGCGGTGCCGCGCTCGCGTCGCTCAAGGTCGGGTTGTCCGGGTTCGGCGACGCCTTGAAGGCGATTGACGATCCGGCGAAGTTCGCCGAGGCCACCGCGAAACTCGCCCCCGCCGCGCGCGACACGGCGAACGCCGTGCGCGACTTGGCGCCGGCGTGGGACGCGGTCAAACGCTCGGTACAGCAAGAGCTGTTCTCCGAGATGGGGCGACGTGGTGCGCCAGCTCGGCGCGCAGTACCTCCCGATTCTCAAGCGCGGTATGACCGACGTCGCCTCGAGTTTCGGCGTCGGCGCCGCCGGCCTGGCCGCGTTCCTGCGCGAAGCGCAGACCGGGCGCGACGTGGCGACGATCTTCGACAACAGCTCGACCGCGGTGTCGAACCTGGCCGAGGTCACGCAGCCACTCGCGCAGGTCTTCCGCGACGTCGCGGCCGTCGGCTCGACTGTGTTCGCCGACCTCACCACCGGTGCCGGCTCGGCCGCCGAGCGGTTCGCCGCGTTCATCGCCGCGGCGCGCGAGTCCGGGCAGCTCGAGGCGTGGATGCGCAACGGACTCAATGCGCTACAGCAGCTCGGCCAGCTCGCCGGCAACGTCGGCGGCATCATCTCGGCCGTCTTCTCGGCGATGTCGACGAACGGCGCGTCGACCCTCGACGTGCTCGTGCAGGCAACCGGCGCCGTGCGGGACTTCCTCACCTCCGCGCAGGGCGCCACCCTGCTACAACAGGTCTTCGGCGGCATCGCCGCGGCCGGCCGCGGCCTGGCCCCGGTGTTCGCCGAGATCGGGCGCGTTCTGGTCTCCGACGTCGGCCCGGCGCTAGCCACCCTCGGCCCGCAGCTCGGCGCCGCGCTCGCGTCCCTGGCACCCGCCGTCGCGCCGCTGGGCAGCATGCTCGCCGCCCTGGCCCCAGTGGTCGCCGCGGTCGCGCAGAGCTTGGCCGGCGGACTGGCCTCGGCCGTGACGTCGCTCGAGCCCGCCGTCGTCGCCCTGGCTCCCGGTCTGGCCACGCTCGCGCGCCAGATCGGCACCGTTCTCGCCGCCGCACTCCAGGTCGCCGGCCCGCTTCTGGCGATGCTCGCCGGTTTCCTGTCCGACAACATGACGTGGCTCGGCCCCCTGGCGATCGGGTTTGCCACCGTCGCCGTGGCCGCCGGTCCGCTCACGACGCTT
Source organism: Amycolatopsis nalaikhensis (assembly GCF_030264295.1). Lineage (GTDB taxonomy): Bacteria > Actinomycetota > Actinomycetes > Mycobacteriales > Pseudonocardiaceae > Amycolatopsis > Amycolatopsis nalaikhensis. The sequence goes on from NZ_CP127173.1 coordinate 2,191,470, forward strand.
ATCGGTGGCCTCTCGACCGCTTTTCGCTCAGTGACAACGGTTTTTAACGCCTTGCGGGTAGCGATGATGACCAACCCGTTTATTTTGATCGCAACGGCCGTCGCGCTTCTCGCCGTATTGATCATCTCGAATTGGGACACGATCAAGAACGCGATTGGCGCCGCGCTCGATTGGATCGGAAATTTCATTTCCGGCGCGGTCGACTTCATCGTCAATCTGTTCTTGAACTGGTCACTTCCCGGGCTGATCATCAAGCATTGGGACACCATCGTTGCCGGTGTCCGTACCGCGGTGAACTGGGTCCTTGACGCGGTCGCCTGGCTCGGCTCCCTGCCGGGGAAAGTGGCCGCCTGGTTCGGAGATCTAACGCGGGCTGCGATCGGCAAGGCGGCCGAGCTGGTCAACTGGCTACGCGGCCTGCCGGGGCGCGTACTCGACGGACTCGGCAATTTCGGCTCGCTTCTCCTGAACGCGGGACGCGACTTGCTCACCGGTTTGTGGAACGGGATTCAGAATGCGGCGAGCTGGCTCAAAAACAAGGTGCTCGGGTTCTTCGGCGACTTGCTCCCGGGATGGGCAAAAGACATTTTGGGGATCAACTCGCCGTCGACGGTGTTCGCCGGAATCGGCCGGTGGATTCCGCCCGGCCTGGCCGGCGGTATCGACAAGGCGGCCGGCGTCGCGCTGCGCTCGGCGTCCGATCTCGCGACGCGCGTGTCGGACACGATGGCGGCCGGCCTGACCACGCCGGCGCTCGCATTCGCCGGAGCGCCGAACGCCGGCACCGGTGGCGCGGCCGGCGCCTACGCGGCAACCGCGAGCCGACCCACCGTGCACATTGACCAGTTCCACGCGACGCCGGCGCAGTCGCCGGCCGACATCGCCGGCGAGCTGGACTGGTTGAGCCGCGGGGGTGGGTAGTGGCTGCCGGAGACCTGATCACCCGCGACGGACAACTCGAGTGGCGCGGCATCCTGCTCGGCGCCGGCACGGCGTACGGATGGCGCGCCCTCGAGGGATGGCTCGACCTGCCACAGATGCGCGGCGGCGACGTCGACCGGCCCGGACAACACGGCGCGTTCCCCGGGCAGTTGCTCGCGCAGTCGCGCACGATCACCTACTCGTTCGTGATCTCGGCGCGGCGCGCCACGCGCGAGCAGTACGCGGCCGCCGTCGAGCTGCTGCGCGCGGCCACCACGCCGACGGAGAACCCCGACGAGGAACCGCTCGTAATCCGGCTCGCCGGCCGGACCTGGCAGGCACTCGCCCGGTGCACTCGCCGGTCGGTGCCGACCGGGCTCGCCTACGACGCCGGCTACGTCGCCGGCGCGGTGCAGTGGGTCGCCACCGATCCGCGGTTGCTCGAGCTGCCCGGCTACACCGCCTCGACCACGCTCGGCGCGGTGGGCTCCGGCGGACTCGCCTTCCCGGTGCGGTTCCCGATGCCGTTCGGCGCGGCCGCCCGCGGCGGAGTCATCACCTGGACCAACACCGGCACGGCCGAGGCGTGGCCGGTCTGGCGCATCGCCGGCCCGGTCCGCGGCCCCTCCATCACCCGGCGCGACACGGGGCAAGCCCTCGAGTTCGATCCCGACTGGATCATCCCGGCCGGCCAAGTCGTCGAGGTCGACACGCTCGCCCGAACCGTGTTGTTCGTCGGCAGCAACGTCTCGGCCTCCGACCGCCTGTTCACCCGCGGGTGGTTCAGCTTCCCACCCGACCGCGAAGTACAAGCCGTTTTTGCTTCTGCCGCAACGAGTTCCGACTCGCGCCTGTCGGTGACCGTGCACAACACCGCGATGTGAGACGGAGGTTTTCCTATGCCTGAAAGGAATTCGTGGGCCGTCGGTTCTGACACCGCGCCACTGATCACCACCGAAGATGCCCGGGTCGCGGTGTCCGCGCTACTCATTCCCGGGCCGAGTGGGGTCACCGCGCGCGACGGTATCCGACCCGGACCCGGCACCCCGGGCCGTGTGCACGCAGCCGGCACGGCAAGCGGCTCGATCGTGGTCGAGCCGTTCCAAGGCAGCATCCGCGCCTCGCGCGGCATCGGCTCGTACCTGGTGTCGCTGGACAGCCCGAAGACGCTCGACGTACTCGCCGTACCGGCAGACCCGGCCAACGACCGTCACGACCTGGTGATCGCACAGCAGTCCGACGAGTTCTACCTCGACACCGCGACGAAGTTCGAGGTTCGGCTCGTGCGCGGGACCGCCTCGGCGACGCCGGGCGACCCCGTCGTCGACGGCTCGCGCGACTGGTTCACCCTCGGCCGGGTCCGGGTGACCGCCGGCGCGGACAAGGTCACCGACGCCATGATCGACCCGCTACCGCCCGGGTGGACGGTCGCCCTCGGCGGCTTGCTTCCAGTGGGCAACCTCGCCGAGCGCAACGCGGTCGCTGCCTACGCGGGGCAGCAGGTCTACCGGCTCGACAAGGGTTGGACCGAGGTTTACGACGGTGCCGCGTGGCGGGTGCGCGGGCAGGTGACCGCGGCCGCGCTCGCCGACATCACCGACCCGTACCCGGGGCAACTTGTCGTCCTCGCCGGCACAGGCGGGCTCTACCGCTGGAACGGCGAGAAGTGGCTGTACGCCGCGCTCGTGAGCGGCGCGACGCCTGGCGGCGACTGGACCATTACCACCAACCAGCCGACCTCGAACACTCCGGCTCTGCTCGCCTTCCCGCAGGTCAACCGGCCACCGGTCGGCATCACGCTCGCCGGCGGGGTGTTCACCATCGGCGAACCCGGGTGGTGGGATCTCTCCCTGAACCTGCGGTACACCATCGTGAGCACCGACAAGTACGCCATGATCGGCGGCTCCTCCGCGGGCAACCTGTTCGCCAAGGACAGCGTTGCCGGTGGCGGCAACAACATCTCGGCCTCTACCTCGAGGTGGCTCGACAAGGGCGCGCAAATCCGGTGCTACGGCTACTCGGGCGCGCCGAGCGCGGTCACCAAGGAATCCGCCGGTGACCTGATCAGCGGGTTTACCGCGGTGTGGCGGGGTCCGTGATGCGGCTGCCTACCTACGCCTACTTGGTCGCCGACCTGCGCAGCGGCCGCGTGCTCGACGAACTGCCGCTCACCGGCGTCAAGTACAACAAACCGTTGAACGACTCCGGGAAGTTCTCCGGTACCTGGGATCTGACCCGGCATCCTTCGAGCACGCGCCGCGACCCGTACGAGCTGACCATGCCGGCCCGCCGCGCGCTCTACGTGATGCGCGACGACCGGCCCATGTGGGGCGGACTGATCTGGACCCGCAAGTACGACAGCGGCTCGCACAAGGTCGAGGTGGCCGGCGCGGACTGGTGGAGCTATTTCGATCACCGCAAGGTGCTCCCGATCCTGCCGGCCGCGCCGCTCCCGCTGGACCACGTCGCCGGCTTGAAGATGGCAGCGAACGACGTCGAGCAAAACGACATCGCCCGCGCGCTGGTGCAGCTCGCGCAGACGCACGCCGGCGGCGATATCGGCATCGAGTTCGACGACTCGCAATCGTTCATCTACCGCGACCGCACTTACACCGGACACGAGTTGACCTCGGTCGGCGAAGCTCTGCGGCAACTCGCCGCAGTGATCAACGGCCCCGACATCATGTTCGGCGTCGCACCCGGAACCGGCGGCCGCATCCGCCGACTCATGCGCGTAGGCACGCCCCGGCTCGGCCAGGCCGGGACCGCGCACGTGTGGGAGACCGGCGGCAACATCGTCAACTACACGTGGCCCTCGGACGCAACTCGCATGGCAACCCGCACCTTCGCCAGCGGCGACGGCATGGCCGAGGGAACCCCGATCGCCGTCGCCGAGGACGTCGACAAGTACACGCAGCATTGGCCGTTGCTCGAGTCCGAACAGGGCTACACCAGCGTTTCCGACGCCGACACGCTGCAAGGCCACGCCGACGCCGACCAGCTCGTCGCCCGGCTGCCCGTCGCCCTGCCCACGCTCACCGTCCGCGGGAACACCGCGCCCTACGTGGGGGAGTGGGACACCGGCGACGACGTCCGGGTCGTCATCCGCGACGAGTTCATCCGCCGCGGCCTGGACACCCCCATGCGGATTGTCGACGCGCAGTACGCGCCGAGCGAAGCCGCCGAAACAGTCACCATCACCATGAGCCCGCTCATCGAGGACGCCGCCTAATGCAGGTCAACCAGCCTTCCAACATCATCGACCGCGTCATCGCCCTGGAACGCGAACTAGCCGCCGTCCGTAAAAAGGTCGGCCTGTCCTCGGCCATCATCACCCGCGGTGGTTTGACCCTCGCCGACGACAGCTACATCAGAATGACCGACTCCGACGGCGTCGGAATCCTCTACATTGGCCCGGATTCCGAAGGCAAGCAACGGTTTGTGCTCCGCCGTGAAGGCGGCGCAACCCTCATGTTCACTGCGGGCGCGGCGCAGTGGGGCCGCGACTACTGGGCGATGACCGACTCGTCGGGCCGCATCATCGTCTCCGACAGCGCCGAGACCGGCGTCGGCCTCGCGCGCCCCTGGCTGCCCGTCGTGCTCTACCCGCAGTTCATTCCACACACCTTCTCGAACGACCCCGGCATCGGCGAAGTGGGCTACTGGAGCATTTCCACCCAACAGCTCACCGGTGAAACCACGCTATGGGAAGGCCGCGCGACGGTCTCGCACGCATGGATGAGCATCGATGGCATCTGGGGTTGGGCGGTGAACCAGCCGAACACCACCTATCGACTCAAGCTCGACGGCACCGAAGTCGGTGCGTGGAACGTCAACGCCGGCGCCGTCGTCGCCCGGCAAGGCCGCTACAGCGTCGCCGAGTTCGTCGGCCGCGATTGGGTCCAAGTCGAGGTGACCGCCTCGGCCACCGGCACCGGCGTCCTGGCCTGTCAAGTGCTCGGCTGCTACTTCCTCTGACCCGTCCCACTCCGTCGGCCGCGACCCGCGGCCATGTCTTCATACCCTGACACAGCAAGGAAACCGCCCCCGTGAATCTCGCCGACCTGACGGCGCTCGACATCGCCGGGACGGCGGGTGTCGCTGTGGCCGCTTATCTGATCATCCGTCGCATTTGGACTGCGGCCCGCAACGCCGGCCGCGGTCTGCGGCGGCTCGTGCACTTCGCCGACGACTGGTTCGGCGAGCCCGAACGCGACGGCGTCCCTGCACGCCCCGGCGTCATGGAACGCATATCCGCCATCGAAACCGACGGCGCTGCCACTCGCGATGACGTCCGCGACCTGGTCGAGCGCGTCGACCGCGTCGAGCACGAACTACGCCCCAACTCCGGCGCGAGCCTGCGCGACGCAATCGACCGCGTCGAGAACGCCGTCGCCGACACCCCGAACACCAAGCCAGCAAACGAAAAGAGGTGATCCGATGCTCTGGGGCATCGACATCAGCCGCCACCAGGGCGGCTCTTTCGACCTCGCGCGCGCCGCCCGTGAGGGCATCGCCTACGCGATTTTCAAGGCCACTGAGGGCAACACGTGGCGCGACCCGCAGTTCGACCGCAATCTCGCCGCCGGCCGTGACGCCGGCCTGATCGTGGCCGCCTACCACTTCGTACGTAGCGATTCCTCGGCCGCGGCGCAGCTCGCCAACATCGCCCGCGTGGTCCCGAAAGACGTCCCGCTGATTCTCGACGTCGAATCCATCAAGCAGAACGGCAAGGTAGTCAGCGCGCCGTCTCTGGCGCTGGTGCGTGAGCTGTACGGCAAGGTGCTCGCCGCCGGCTACCGCTCGCCCCTGATCTACCTTCCCCGCTGGTACTGGCAGACCTGGGGCGCGCCCGCGCTCGACGGGCTGCCTCCGCTGTGGAGTTCCCGTTACCTGGACTACAACGGCGGCACCCCGGCCCAGATTTACCAGCGCATCCCGGGCCGTTTCTGGCTCGGCTACGGCGGATTGTCCGCGCCGCTGCTCCAGTTCACCAGCTCGGCCACCGTCGCCGGACACGCACCAGTCGACGCGAACGCCTTCGACGGCACTCGCGAACAGTTCGCCGCCTTGCTCGGTTCCCCGTCCCATTCAGAGAAAGAGGTCGATATGCCTGCCATCCCTGTGTCCCTGCCCCACTCGGCCGACTGGAACTACGTTGCGCTCCCGTTCGAGAGCAACGCCAACTCGACCGTGGTCGGCGACGCCTGGTTCACGCTCTTTGCCGCATGGGGTGAAGTCGAGTACGAAGTCGTCACCATCGGCAGCGGGCTCAAGCTCGTGGGTCTGACCGGCACCGCGCCGACGGGCGGCCGGCTCGCCGACCGGCAGCGCAACTACTGGCAGGTGCCCAGCGGCATCGAGGGCATTGCGCTTCGGTACCGCTCGCGCGATGCCGCCGGCAACGTCACCAACGGTCGCCTTGGCTACTCGTTCCCGCAGAAGGCGAAGTGACCATGACCGAACCCACCCCGCAGCACCAGCTCGGCGAGCGGCTCGCCACGTGGCTGCGCTCGGACCGCGTCACGTCGTGGGTGCGCACCGTCGTTCCCGGGCTCTGGTCTGCCGGCGTCGCGTACCTGGTCGCGCTCGGTCTGCCCGCGTGGCTGCTCGAGCCGGCGAACGGGCTCGGCCAGACGGCCGCCGTGCCGATCGTGCTCGGCGCCGTCTACGCCGGTTTGCGCTGGCTCGAGCCGCGAGTGCCGAACTGGCTCGCGCGGTTCCTGCTCGGCTCGACCCGTCCACCCACCTACCCGCAGGAGTAACCCGTGCCCACCCTGCACGACGACGTCGTGATCGAGAAGGGCGCCGAGTGGGGTCGAGCGTGGCCGGTCACCTCGGGTGGCCGGCCGCTCGACCTTTCCGGGTGGACGGTGCGCGCGCAGGTCCGAGAGCGGATCGACGCCGGCGACGTGCTGCACGAGTGGTCGACCGCGGCCGGCAACGCCAGCACTGCGGACTCGCGGGTCACACTCACGGTGACCGCGGCTACCTCGCGCGCTTGGTCGTGGCTCGCCGGCGTCTTCGACGTGCTGCTCATCGATCCCACCGGCCGTGTCGCCCGGATCGTCGAGGGCACGGTGCGCATGTCTCGGGGGGTGACCCGTGACAGCCCTTGAGCCCGAAGCCGGCCCACCGGTCGCGCTCGACTGGCTCGCCATCGGCGCCCCCGTCGACACCGCACCGCCCGGCGAGCCGGGCAACGTCCTCGAGTTCGGCCATCGCCACGAGCAGACCATCGCCGCCGCGGTCTGGAACATCTTCCATCCGCTCTCGTTCATCCCCGCCGGCGTGCACGTCATCGAGTCCACCGGCGAGCCGCTGCTCGGCGTGGTCACCTACCCGGCCGCCGGACACGTCCGCATCGAGTTTTCCGCGCCGTGCTCCGGCGTGGCCTACCTGAGCTAGGAGCGTCCCGACCATGGCCGACTTGAAGTTCGGCACCCACACCGACCATGGGCTCAACGAAGCCCGCAACCTGGTCGCGCACAAGGTCGCCAGCCTGCCCGCCGGCGCCGAGGCGCAGGTCATCTACCACAACGGCCGGTTGAAGATCCGCGACGCCGCCGGCAACTGGATCGACCCGACTGCCCGCGCCAACCACACCGGCAACCAGCCGGCCTCGACCGTGTCCGACCTACGCGCGACCGTCACCGGCTACCGGCTCGACGAGTTCGCCGCACCGACCGCGCCCGTCAATGCCGGCGCCCAGCGCATCACCAACGCCGCCCCGGGCTCGGCCGCCGGCGACCTCGCCACGTACGGGCAACTCCAAGACGCCGTAGCCGCCGCGGCCGCCGGCGTCTCGTTCAAAGCCGCCGTGCGCCTGGCCACCACCGGACCGATCACCCGCACCGGGCTCGCCGCCGTCGACGGCATCACCCCCAACGCCGACGACCGGGTGCTCGTCAAGGCGCAGGCCGACCCCATCGAGAACGGCATCTACCTCGCCAAGGCGGGCGCGTGGGCGCGCACCACAGACGCCGACAGCCCCGGAGACCTACGCGGTGGCGCCGTCGTCGCCGTCGAGGAAGGCGCCACCAACGGCGACCGGCTCTACCTGCTCACTACCAACGGCAGCATCTCGCCCGGAGTGACCGGGCAGACGTGGGCCGTCTACGGCACCGGGTCGGACGGCTTCACCCTCGCCGGCGCCGGCCTGCTCGCCGTCGGCGCGGACACGATTGCCGTCGGCGCCGGCCCCGGCATCGTCGTCACCGCGGATGCCGTCGCCATCGACACCGCCGTCGTCGCCCGCAAGGTCATCGCCGACGTCACCCCGACCGCGGCCGGTCCCATCACCATCCGGCACGGGCTCGGAAATCAGTTCGTCGACGTCTCGGTCTACGACATCAGCACCACCACGCCGGCGCTCGTGCTCACCGGCGTGGACCTCACCGACGCCGACAACGTCGCGCTGTCGTTCGGCGGCGCCGGTACCTACCGCGTGGTGGTGGTCGGGTAGTGGCCGGCGCACTCGAGTACCGGGGACCGGCCCCGGTCGACGGGGTCGACGTCGCCACCATGGGGCAGTTTCCTACCGCCGAAGCGCAGGCGACCGACACCACGCTCTACGGCGACCAGGTCTCGACGCTTCGGCGCGCCGATGCCATCTGGGGCGAGACCCTCTCGCCCGGTTACCTGACCGTGTGGGCGACCATCGCGTCGCGCTCGCTCGCCGCGACATTGGCGAAGTTCTGCGTCTACGCCGTGCACACCGGGCTCACCGGGTTTGACTTCGGCGTCTACGTCGGCCCGAACGTGTCCAGCCTCGACCGGAAAGTCACTGTGTCCGGGCTGAGCTGGATAGCCACCGCCGGCATGAAGCCGGTCAACCTCGGCACGGTCGCCGTCAACCGCGGCGACGCCGTCGCGTTCGCCGGACTCACCACCGGCAGCGGCACCGCGCCGAGACTCGCCTCGACCACGCCGACCACCGGCGCCGGCGCGTCCGCGCTGCTCAACGAAACCCCGTACAGCGTGTACCGGTCCGGGCAGGTCGCGCCGTTGCCGCTCTCGCTCAACCTGAACGATGCCGTGTGGACCAGGGCAAATCAGAAGTTCTGGGGCTCGCTGCGCTGAGCAGCCGATCAGGCGAGCACAGGCCGCGGCTGGTCGGCCCAGCCGAGCAAGCCGAACGAATCGCCGTTGCGGTAGGCGCGGATGCCGGCGAGCGGGTACGGGATCACTTCGTCAGGCAGGTTGTCGAGCGGGAACCACTCGACGGCCGAACACTTGTCGGGCTCGCGGTTGTGCGGCTCCCCGGACCATCGGCGAGCCTCGAAGAACACGCCGAGCCGCGGCACTGGTCCGGAGTTCGCGACGTGCACCGTGTGCACGTGGCGCAGGTCCGCCGGGTCGACGAGCACGCCGACCTCTTCGGCTGCTTCGCGCGCTGCGGCGGCCGGCAGCGATTCGCCGGCGTCGAGCTTGCCCGACGGCAAGTGCCACATGCCACCGCCGTAGTCGCCTCGGCGCCGGATGAGTAGCAGCTCGTCACCACGGACGAGCAAGACGTGCACGTCAATGATGGTGTGTTGGCCGTCGGGCATCCGGCGAGATCCTCACGAGGTAGCGGTGTCGAACCTGCGAGCCCGCCCGCGCCGGCGGGCTCGCAGGCAGGCTACGCCGTCGCTGCCTCGGCGGCCGGACCCTCTACCAAGTCGGCGATTCGGTCGGTGAGGTACGTCGCGACGTCAACCGGCGAAGCCTCCCCGGTGTCGACGGCAACGACCGGGTACCGCCACTGCGCGAGCCGCTTAGCAGCGTCTTCGTACAGCGCGCTCTCGCGCTTGCTGCTTTCCTCGCCTGCGTGGAATCGGTCGTGAGCACCACGAGCGGCGACCCGTGCCGCAGTCACGGCCGGCGGCGCCTGCAAGATGACGGCGAGGTCGGGTCGGTCGGCGGCCGCGTTGATCGCCTCCACGAATATGAGCGGGACGCCGTCCATGCGTTGCAGCACGTAGGACGAGGCGACGTAGCGGTCGCACACGACGATGTGCCCCTCTTGCACACGGGGGCGCACCTCGGTCTCGAGGTGGTGATATCGGTCGGCAGCGACCAGGCACGCGAGCGTGTGCCCGCGGTAGGTGTCGGTACCGTGCCGGGCTGTGTTGCCGAGAACACCGTGCGACGGTTCGGTCGTGGCGTGCACCTTGTACCCGCGCTTGCCGAGGTACTCGCGCACCAGTTGGGTTGTCGTGGTTTTGCCGACGCCGGCCGGTCCGTCGAGGGTGACGAACGCCCCGCGGTGAGTGGTGGTCACGCCGCCGCCTTCCGGTCGTACTGCGCACGGGAGAGCGTGACGAGGTTGCGGCGGATGTAGTCGATGGGCGCCTCGCTCAACTGGATGTTGACGGAGAAATTGAACTCGTCGCGCTCGCGCATCGACTCGTCGATGCCGTCGGAGGTGAGGTCAACGGCGCTGTAGTTGAGCAGTTGCTCGGGCGCGTACTTCCCGGACTTCATCAACTCGCCCCAGTCGGGCGTACCTGGGTATGGGCGGTACTCGAACGCCGAGGCGCGGAACCGGCCCGGCTGGTTGTCGGTGAGGTCCCACAGGTCGTGAACCAGCCGCACCGTGTCGTCGATCTCGGTCCGCGTCTCGGTCGGAAACCCGAGGATGAAATAGCCCTTGACGTTGATTCCGCGCATGGTGAGCCGCTCCACCACCGAGCGCGCCATGTCCGGAGTGATGCGCTTGTCGATCCGCTCGAGCATCCGCGCGTTGCCGGACTCGACACCGAGCGCGACCTCACGCAGCCCGTTCACAGCGAGGGTGTCGAGCATGTCGTCACTCATGCGGTTCAACACGTTGATTCGGCCCGTTGCGTCCCACTTCGCCCAGTCGCCGACGTGGTCCGCGGTGAAGGCGTTCATCATCGTCTTGATGATGCGCGCGGCGCCGAGGAACAGGTCGTCGACGAACCGGAACGCGTTCACGCCGGTTCCGCGAAGGTCGTACATCTCGTTGAGGATGTTGTGCGGCTCGCGGGTGCGGATGGTGATATCCGGGTTCGCCGAGACCGCGGCGCCACAGAACGAGCAGTCGTAGGGACAGCCGCGGGCGCCGACCATGTTCGCCTCAAGGCGTCCGTTGTCCCGGTGCGGGTCTTGCGTGAGGTAGCCGCGGTCGACGAACGGCAACGCATTGATGTCCGGCACCAGGTGATGCCCGTTCTTCCCGATTCCGCCGGTGACCGGCTCGCGCATGATCGGGTCGAGCCACATCACCCCGGGCAGTTCGGTCCGCCGCTTGTGGTCGTCTAGCAAGGCAGCGACTCGCGTCTCACCTTCGCCGATCACCAGGGCTTCGCACTGGCTCATCCGCTGGTCGAGCAGGATCTCGGTCGGCATGGCTTTCGCCTGGTGCCCGCCGAGCATGAGCATGATGTCGCGGTCGAGCCGCTCGGCAATCCGGGCGCTGATCTCGTACGTCGGGGCTAGCAGGTTGAACCCGACCCACCGCGGCGCGGCCGCGTTCACCAGGCGGGCAGTCTGCTCGATGCCGAGCCCGTGCGCCTCGGCGTCGAGCACGCCGACGTTGAACCCCTGTGCGGCCGCGTAAGTGGCGATGTAGGCCATGCCGAGCACCGGCAACGTGAAGTCGTTCACCCGCGGGCGCTCGTCGTAGTCGCGCAATGGCGCGTTGACGAACAGGATGTCGATCTCGCGGCGGAGGTCGGCGCCGGCGATCAGGTCAGAGGGCAACTCCGGTTGCATGTCGAACTCCCCAAGCGAGGGTGAGCAGCGTCCACTCGGACAACTGCCCGCCGGCCATCGCTTGCCACACCCGCCCGAACTCAGGTTCGGGTTTCGGCCAGTCGACCGAAGGGGCGAGCTTGCCCGCCCAGGTGCGCACGGCGAGGTCGGCGAAGGGATAGAGGCTGTAGTCGTTGGTGACGTCGGCGACTGTGGCGCCGGCCGTCCAAGGGCCGATCCGGCGAACGCTCTGCACCGCGGCGACGAGCTGCTCGCCCGTCATGCCTGCCCAGTCGTCGGCCGCCTTGAGGCTCGCCTCGGCGGCCGAGCGCAAGCCGCCGCGGAAGAACTTCATCCGCAGCACGTCGAACTCGGTGTCGGACAGGGCGAGCACAGTCTCGGGCGAGGGGAACAACCACGCCGGGCCGGCCGCGGTGTCGTACCGCTCGCCGTAGGTTTCGCAGAACCGGCGGTAGTTCTCGCGTGCGGTCGCGGCCTTGATCACTTGGCGGGTGACCGCAGTACCGAGCGCTTCCCATACGTCCGAGGTTCGCACGCGCGCGACGGGACCATCGGCCCGCAGCGGCTCGCACACGACCGCGTCGCCCGCCAACGTTCGCGGGTCGACGGTGTCGACGACCGGCGCGACGTCCGTGTCACCGGCGAGCCGGACAAGGTCGACCAGGTGCCCGCCAGCGGGGACCGGCGTGCAGATCACCGACCACACCGAGCCGGCCGACCGGAGCACGCGCCGAGCGCGCCCATCGTCGCCACGCAGCCATCCGGGGTGGTCAAGCATCATGTTCGGTTGCCGCACGTTCGGCCCTTCTCGCGTTGGTTCCCGGCATTCTCGCGCGGGCGGCGCTCGCTCGACTTGACGATGCGTGCGTGTCACGCGACCAACTCGAGTTGGCCGCTGACGCTTTCGTATTCGTCGTCCGTGTCGGCCCACGCGAAGGCCGCAAATTCTATTGTCTGGTCGACCAGGTGCCGACCCGACGTACGCCAGTACTCCTCGAGGTACGGCCTCGCGCCAATGAAGTCGGATGGGTAGTCGTCATCTACGCTCAACCCGACACCGTAATCGTCGACTATTTCCGGCCCAACCGGAGCAAGAACCACTTCGCCCAACTCAGGACTTTCAATCGGACATACCTGATCCTCACGCAGAACACCGAGGGCGTGCCGACCGGAACTCGAGGCAAAAGCGAAGCATCGCAGGAACAACACGGCACAAACCGCGAGCGCAACAACGAATACGGCGCCGACGATCGTAACGGAAGACATTGAACACCCCACAGTCAGAGAACGACGAACGCTATGCGTGAACTTCGGTTCGAGCGCCAGGCGGGAGCCAAAGTGTGCCCGGCGTGGGGATCACAAGCTTTGGCGCCTTCGGGTTGGCCGGGTGCGGAAGATGAAAGATCAACTCGTCGACAACCTCGACGACCGAACCGTCGGTGTACCAGACGTAGTCTTTGCGTTCGAGCAAGTCGACGCCATCCACGAGACGGCGCCTACACGCCGTCGCGTCGTCTTCGGCTCTGACTATCACCTCGTCCATAAAGGGCTCTTCCCACCCTCGCGAGAACAACATCATTTCGGGCTGCCCGGGAGAACCCGCGAGCTGAATAGCACGGAATTTGCGGGAGACCAGTTCCTTGAGCGCGTCTTCACTCGTCCACATGATCTTCTCCTTTAAGTGCGACCACGTACACGCCGGCCGACAGGTTGAGCGCCTGCCACGCGATACGATGCAGCTTGACCGCCGGAAGCCCCACGAGGATCGCGCTAACCGTCAATGTTGCGAACAGAAAGAAAGGCGAATAGTCACCAAAGAGAGCAACCACGGAACCCGCAAAAAACAACATGCCAAGCGTGAACAGCTTGCCGAAGCTTGTCGCCCAACGGTAAGCGATGCGGAATGGTCGACTCTCTTCGGTGAGTTCGCGCCACACGATCACGCGATTACGTTCGGGAATAGACGCCGCCGCTCGAGCGAAGACCTCGCCAGTGTTGGCAACCTTCCGGCGTGCGGTCGCAGCGTTGGAACGTGGCGGATGCGAGAGGCCGGGGGGCACACTCCCCGCACCCGCCACGAATTCGAGGGGATCGCCGGACATGCCTTCCGGCTTTCGGCCGTTGCGTGGCTTCGTCGACTGCTGCTCGTCAAGGAAGCGAGCACGGTCTCGGCGGACGTGGCGCAGGTACGGAACCAAGGCAGCGACCACCGCAGCACCGGCAACAGCACCGATCACCGCGCGCACGGCAACCTCGCCGGCGCTCATGAGCGAAACCCGACAGTCGGGCTCGTCACCCGCTGCGACGTGGCGTTGTTACCGTGAGCTACCTCGTACATGCACTGAGCGTCCGCCGTAGACGGTCCGCAGAAAACGACAACGGCGCATGAGATCCGGCAGGTACAGCGCCTTAACGCCGGATTCCATACATGCCCCGCATGGAATCTGTGACATAGCGTGCCGAGTCACATACACTGCGCGTTGGACGATGAACGAGGGGTGACCACGGTGCGGAGAGCAGCGCGAACGTGTGAAGCGTGCAGCGCACGACTGGCTCGCGACCGCGTAAGCGACTACTGCGGCTCCTGCACTCGTCGGCTGATCTCCCATGTAGCGCAGCCCCAGCCTGAACCGTTCTGGGAAGCCGACAGCATCCGCACCGCGCTCAAGGCGCGTCACTTCGGCTGGTTCTTCGCGGCCTACCGTCAAGAACACAAGCCCCACGTCTCACAGGCCGCGCTCGGCCTGTGGCTCGGCCTCACGCAAGCGCAGGTGAGCCGCCTCGAGGCACCCGACGCCAGGCGTCCGAGCGATCTCGAGAAGCTCGAGCGTTGGGCAACGGCTCTGCACGTGCCGCGCTCGCTGCTCTGGTTCAGCGTTTCCCATACGCCCGAAGAATCGGCCGAGCCGACAGTCGCGGTTAGCCTCGATGACGTGCAACGGCGACAGTTCTTCAAGACCGCAAGCGTAGGCATCACAGCAATTGGCGCGTCCCTGCTCGGCTCGCCCCCGGCGGCCGCGGCTGGATCGGCAAAGCCCAGAAGCACCGACGCCGAGATCGTCCGACACATGACGGAGACGTTCCGCCAGCTCGACAACCGATTCGGTGGCGGACACAGTCGCGGAACGACCACGATCACCAGCTACTTGACCTCGAGCGTGACGCCGATGCTGAACGACACCAGCAGAACGACAGCCGCTCGAAACGAGCTGTTCGCCGCAGCCGCTGAGCTACACCAGGTCGCAGGGTGGAGTGCTTACGACGTCGGTAACGCAGCGGACGGGCAACGGCACTTGCGCGACGCGTTGAAGCTGTCGCAGGACGCCGGCGACGATGCGCTCGAGGCCGAGATGCTCGCCGCCATGTCGCACCACGCGGCGTTCAACCGGTCCCGCGACGTCGCGGTCGACATGGCGCTCGCGTCCAGGCGAACGGCGAAGCGTTCCGGCCTGGTCGCGCTGCAAGCCGAGGCGGCTGTGTTGGAGGCTCACGGCCAGGCGCTCAAGGGCAACACCGGGGCGTGCTTCGCGGCGCTCGGTGAGGCCGAACGGGCTTTCGAGCGGTTCGTGCCTGGCTCCGGGCCGGCTTGGCTGAGCTACTTCGACAACGCCTACTTGTCGGCCAAGTTCGCGCACACCTTCCGCGACCTCGGTCACCTCGCGGAAGCTGAGCAGTTCGCCCGTCGGTCGCTCACCATGAGCGACGGGTACGACCGCGGCCGGTTGTTCAACACCGCACTTCTCTCGTCGATCCTGGCTGACCAAGGCCGCGTTGAGGAAGCGTGCGCCGAGGCAGCGAAGGCAGTGCGGATGAGCGAGAACGTTCGGTCGATCAGGGGCGGCGCCTACCTCGCCGACGTTGGCCGGCGCCTTGCTCCCCACCGGACCGACGGCCGAGTGCGCTCCGTCTACGCGCAGATGAGCGCCGTTGGCGTTCCCACGCCGGCGTAGGGCTCAGCGGTAGAAGGCGAGGATGTGCAGTAGCGCGACCTGCGATGCTGCACCGACAATCTCGCCCTTCAATATCCGGTCCCGGACCGTGTCGAGAGGAATCCACGCGACCCGCTCGGCCTCGTTGATATCCGCGGGCTCGCCGATGTACTCGGACCGTCGAGCCACGTACAGCCGGTTCTCGGCGTCCGCACTGCCGATGATGGGTTGCAGCGAACCGAGCGGCTCGACGTCGAGCGGACGCCAGCCGGTCTCTTCCTCGACCTCGCGCGCGGCAGTCACCGCAGGGTCTTCGTCCGGGTTGACGTAACCGCCGGGCAGCTCCCACACCCACCGGTCGATGATGAAGCGGTGCCGCCACAGCATGAGCACGCGGTCTTGATCGTCGAGGACGGCCATCATCGCGGCCGGGCGGATGCGGAACACCCATTGCTCGAACTTCACGCCGTCGGGCAGTTCAACCGAGGCGATGCTTACGCGGTCGCGACGCGTGTCGTCGACGAGTCGCTCGCCGTGGATCTTCCAGCGCGTCAGCTCTTGCCCGTTGGGTTCCATAGCCACGTAGGCAGATGCTACGGCGCTTCAAAACTGGAAGGCGCGTGGTGCACACAGATCACGCGGGGGCCGCTTGCGCGACGCTGGCTGTGATGGAGCACAGCCCCATCACAGCCAGCCCCTTTACGCTGCCGCGTCCCAGAGGGTCAGGAACGAAGACGCTTCGCTCCGAACCCACCGTCCGATGCGGAGGCGGTCGCGTTCGGAGAGGTGGTACTCCTTCGACCGCCGGACATCGATGACCATCGGCTTGGCGCCAGGAGCGAGGTCGTCCATGACCTCGTTCATGAGCCAGAGAGCCGCGTTGGCACCGTCCTGGTTGAGCGGCTCGGCCTTGAGGTAGAGCCAAACCACGTACACCTGACCGCCGCGCTTGATGGCCAGGTGAGGGCTGATGCCGATCTCGAAGGCGCCATATCCCCACCGACTGCGACCGACGTCGACAAGTTCAGGACGTCGGCGACCGAGGTAGGCGAGCCATCCCTCGGAAACGGCGGCGAAGTGCGCCCGCGACTTGATGTTGGCCTGGTCTACCAAGGACGCCATAGCCGTCTCATCGGCGTCCTTCGCCCGGCCAGCACGAATCGCGTTGACCGCCCGAAGGTAGAAGTCGAACGCGCCCTTCTCGGGGTTCTCGTAGAGCCGACGCGCGTTCTGAGCGAACGTAGCCCGCTTCGGACCCGATCTGGTGGTGAAGCCGACGAAAGTCGGCAGAGTTACGTAGGCCATCGGGCCCACCTTCCCGGTTCGAGCTACCCGCCTAATGCAGGCAGCACTGTGACCGGGGCCACACTTAGGGTTGATGAGCCTGTGTTCGTTACACAGACCGCGTTAGGGTGAAGTGCCAGCAACACCCGAGGCCCTAGGGGTTGGCCCTTTTCCAGGTCAGCTACCCCTGGGGTCTTTTGGGATTCTAGAACATGAGTGCGACGGCAGTCTCCCGCGCACACACCCCTCGCCAGTCCACATGTCGACTCTTGCCGTGCTCTAGCGCCCGCATGACCCTCTGACCAGCGGATTCACTCCACAGCGGTAACTATCCACACGAACGGGTCAGTTATCCACATGTGTACCCACAGCAATGCCCGCGTGTCATCCACAGGCCGTCGGCGCAGCTCTGGCGCCAGATGCCGCCGTCGTCGAACTTGCGCGGCCCTAATCCTTTGGCAAGGAGGGCCGGCGACGAGCTTGTGCGCTTCGGTAGGCCATCGCTGTGTAGTGCGCTTTTCGCGCCGACTCGGCGCGCTGCCGACGCTCGTCGGGCGGCAAGGTTCCGTCCGGGTCGACCTGTCGCTCGAATCGGTCGTGCGACGCCTTGCGTGCCGCTTCCGTCCTGGCCGCTCGGTTCGCCGTATTTGCCCATGACGCGTGTGCGGCGAGCTTGGCTCGTAGGGTGCGCTGCGCTGGTGTCATCTTCGATCCGCTCATGATCACCAGCACAGCGCACCCCGTGTCACCTACTAGAACCGATCACCAAGCCGCAGTTTCCGGGCCGACGCGTGGGCGCGCTCGACTGCTGCGCTCTTGCCGTACCGCTTCGGCATCTGCGGCGAAGTCCAGCCCATCACGAGCATGAGGTCGCTCTCGGAACCGCCGTTGGCCTGCCAGTGGTGCGAGGCAGCGTGTCGGCCGAGGTGTGCGTGCAGGTGCCGACCCATCTCCGCCTCGACACCGACCTCGCGACCGCGCCGACGAAGCATCTGCCCGATGCCATTCGGCGTCATCGGGCCGCGGTTCTTGATGCCGAGCCAAACCCGCTCGTGCTCAGACAGCTTGTGCGACTTCCTCGCACGGAGATAACGCGACAACGCCGTGCCCGTGTTCGGGCTGAACGGCACCACGCGCTCTTTGCTGCCCTTGCCCACGACCCGGACGGCGTCGACGTTGAAGTCGATGTCGTCAAGCGTGAGATTCGCGATCTCCGACAAGCGAGCACCGGTGTCGAAGAAGATCCGGATGAGGGCCGTGTCGCGGCGCGACTGGAAGTCCTTGCCCTTGCACGATTCCAATACGCGCTTGAGCATGTCGTCCGGCACGATCGGCACCGGCTTCTCGGGCACGTATGGCGGCTTCATGTTCACCATCGGGCTCGTCTCGATCTCGTCCTCGATGATCAAGAACTTGAACCACTGCTGTAGGGCTCGGTAGTTGGTGTTCGCGTTGCCGGGAGACGTCCTCTCGATGAGGTGAGCAACGAAGTCGCGGACCTCATGAGTGCCGGCCTCGTCGGGCGCGATGTCGTCCTCGCGGTTGACCCAGAGACCGAAGTCGCGGGCCGCGGTGGTGTAGATGCCGATGGTCCGATCGGACTTGTTCTCGGCCTTGAGCGCCCTCTCCCAGTCCTTGATCAGGGACGCCCAGTCGTGGGGTAACTGCATACTCAGATCCTCCAAGCGGAGTGTCACTGAGCACTGTGCAAACGAAGAAACCCCCGACCGGCGGATATTTCCGCAGGTCAGGGGTGAAAAGTGGCCAGGGCCGGGGTCGAACCGGCGACCTTCCGCTTTTCAGGCGGACGCTCGTACCAACTGAGCTACCTGGCCGGGAACGCCGGCAAGGAGCCGAACGATCTTGCGACCCTGACGGGACTCGAACCCGCGACCTTCGCCGTGACAGGGCGACGCGCTAACCAACTGCGCCACAGGGCCTTGCATCTACTACAGTACTGCGTACTCCCAACGGGATTCGAACCCGCGTTGCCGCCTTGAAAGGGCGGAGTCCTAGGCCGCTGGACGATGGGAGCCCGGCCGGTTTCGGGTGACCGACCGACCGCGCTCTCAGGTCCCCCCGGGAGCGATTACAAGCATAGGGCACGCCGCCACCGCTTTGCACAGGGGGTTCCTTAAGCCCCGCGCGACGTCTCCACCTGCGCAAACAGCTCGGCCAGGCGGTGTTCGAGCTCGACGCGCTCCAAGTCCGCCAACTCGGACGCCAGCAGCTCGTCGACCCGGTCGTCGGTCAGGGCCTCCGCGCGGTGCCACCGCTCGCGCAAGTCCGGCTTGCGCGCGGCCGCCGCGACGAGCTCGTCCGCCGCCTCCTCCGGCCACGCCGTACGCAGCAACCGTGCGCGGCCGCCCTCCGGGTCCACGATCACCGCCTCGGGCACCGACAGGCCCACCGTCCGCAATGCCGCGAAGTGCAGGCCGCCGCGCAGCTCCCGGAACACCATCAACGCGAACCCGAGCCGCTCGACGTCTCCCTCGGGACGCGAGGCGTCCTTCCAGCCGGCGAACAGCGCCAGCCCGCTGGCGTCCGCGGCGTCGACCACGCGGAAGAGCAGGTCCGCCAGGCGGCCAGGCTCCGGTACGGCCGAAAGGTGGACACGGGACCAGCGAGCCGATGACTCCGCGTAGGCCCGGACGGCGGCGGGCGCGTCGAGGGCGGCCGTCGCGGGCGGCAGGACGAAGTCGAACAGCCAGTGCGGGAAGATCCCGAACAGCTCCGCGGCCACCTTCGGCGGGACGTCCCCGAGCACGGCCGAGCGCCCCCGCACGTACAGCGAGCGCGGCGGCAGCCCCACCTCGGCCTCGACCTCCGCCAGCTCCGGCGAGGTCATGAACCGCCCGCCCAGCACCTGCACCACCGGCCGGATCCGGTTGGCCAGTCCGGCCGCGCCCTCGATCGTCGTCATGCCCGTCCCCTTTCGACCCGCCAACCGTAACACTGTTACGAAACGAGCGTCAAGGAAGGCGCCAAGCCCTGCCAATTACTTGCCGGAAACGGCGACAACCTGCACAAACATCACCGGACAGGTCCGGCGGCACCCACCGGACCCCCCAGCCCCCACACGCTCACCGCTGGACCGGCGCCTGCCCGTCCTCATCCAGGTTCAGACCCAGCATCTCCAGCAACTGGACACAGTCCTCGACCCCCAGCGCACCATGCGCCACCGCCAGCCGAGCCCGCCGGACCTGATCGTCCGACACCCGCTGCGCATCGGCCGCACCGCTCCGCTGCGCCGGCAACCCCCCGGCGAACTGAGCACTCCCCCCATCGGCACCTTCGTACCGAAGGAGGAACTGCCGCACTTCAACAGACCCGCTCATAGCCCCTCCACACGGCTCACAACAACTTGGCCGCGAGGCTAACCAGCAGCGGCCGCCACACACAGCCCCCCGGAGAGTGAACCTGAGGCCACGCTCCGCTCAACGCAGCGCAATCGGCAACCTCGGAGAACGACACCACCCGAACGAACGTCACCCCCGCGCAAAGTGACACCCCACGAGGAAATTTCCCGCTCTCCACTCGCCCAGCCCGGAAACTCGTGCAACAATCGAAGTGCTGACACACCCCCGGTCAGCGCCTGTGGAGATCCCCTCCGACCCCCGCGTTCCTCCCCCTGGCGCGGGGGTCCTCCATTTCTCGGGGCTCCTCGGGCTTCGCCCTGCGGTGCCCCGATTCATTTCGGCGTATTGCCCGGGGGCCGAGCCCCCGGACCCCCACGGTGCCGTCCGCTCGGCTTCCAGCGTGGTCCCGTCCCCTCGGTGCCCGTTCCAGCGTTACCCCCGCCTTCGGGCGCTGCGCGCCCTTGGCTCTCCGGCGCCGTCGCTGTCTCCCAGCGCGCCCCGGCCCCCAGTGCCGCCCCTGCGCCACCCAATCTCCGGCGGCGACCCCCAAGTCGACCCCAGCCCTCCGGTGCCGCCTTCCACTCCACCCAGGCGCGGTCCGGTCTTCGCCGCCGCACCCGGCGCTCCCAGCTCGAGCGCTGCGCCTCCGGCGTGATCGACTCGTTGCGTTAGTGGGGCATTGCAGTGCGTCTCGATAGGACTGCTCCTTGTGGGTGGGGGTTGCTCTGAATGGGGAACTTTCTCTGCGTGTTGTGGCTCACAGTGGTTTGTGCTGCGAGACCTAACCGTTATCGTGGCCCTCGTGCCTCTTCCCTCCCTTGGCCGCCTCAGCAGCCGGACGAACCTCAAAGCCGCGTCCTCCGGACGTCATCGTGGTGCCGCGAAGCCTGCGGACGATGGCGTTGTCGAGGACAAGGAACTCACCTCCTACCTCGCCGCCCTCGCGCCCGATGCCGACAACGAGAGCACTGGCTCCGGCAAGCGCTTCGGCGAGGCCCAGGTCATCCAGCTGCGGATGAGCCTCATCGCCAACCAGCAGCTCAAGGACATCGCCGCCGAGCGGGAGATCTCGCCCCAGGCCCTCGCCCAGGAATGGATCCTCGAGCGGCTCAACTGGGAAGGCCAGGCCTCGTCGCTGCAGGACCAGCGGCAGCAGGCCGGCGACCTCGGCGACCTCACCGACGAGTTCCACTTCCCCGCCGACGCCTTCGACGCGCCGGCCCTCGGGCGCCGCTGACCCGAACCAGCTGACCCGAACCACGAGAAAGGGCCCCCGGCGAGTGATCGCCGGGGGCCCTTCGCTCAGGCCTTAAGACACGCAGAGGGCCTGTCTCAGATCGCGCGGACCTTCTGGGCCTGCGGGCCCTTCTGGCCCTGGCCCACCTCGAACTCCACTCGCTGGTTCTCCTCGAGGGTGCGGAATCCGCGGCCCTCGATCTCCGAGTAGTGCACGAACACGTCGCCTTCGCCGCCGTCCTGCGCGATGAAGCCGAAGCCCTTCTCCGCGTTGAACCACTTCACAGTGCCTTGCGCCACCGCTGTACTCCTCGTTACACAGATCCGCTTCGAATGCCACCGAAGCGGCACCCCGACCGTCCCGGGCGGTTCCAACGAGACGAGTCAAGAGCGTGTCGGCTCCATGGCTCGCGTCAGAAGTTCCGCGAGTGTGAAGCCACGAACACGCAAAACGACGGCCTGAGAGCAGACTACCGGGATCTGGCCAAAGTTGAACCCCGTGATCGAGGCGAAAACCGGCTGTGCGCACCAAGGTCACCGGAACGTCGTAGGGCTCCGGGCCACGTTCTGTCAGACCCACCGGATAGTCTTGCGCAGCACAGCGACACCGTGATCACCGGATACGGCTCGGAGTCGGTTGTGCCCCCTCCGTTAAAGCCCCCGTGGACGACTGTGACCTTAGTCACTCGGCGCGTGCTCAACGTTGCCGGTCCGCGGGACGTCTCGGAGAGGGGAAGCACCAAAGGGGCAAAGGGGAATGGGTGTGACGGTCAGGACTTCCACGCGGCGCCGGGGCGCGGCTGTGGTTTTGGGGTTGGTCGCGGTACTCACGCTGGGGGCGTGCAGCAGTGAACCGACGGTGTCGGCGAGCGGGACGTCGGGCGGGGGCCCGACGCAGCCGCCGGCGCAGACCGCCCAGCCCGCGAAGCTGACGGTGACGCCGGCCGCCGGCGCGCAGGACGTGCCGCCCGGCGAGCCCGTCGGGGTCCAGGTCGCCGACGGCACGATCCTGTCCGTCACGCTGACCAACCCGGACGGCAAGCAGGTCCAGGGCCAGACGTCGGCCGACAAGAAGAGCTGGAGCACCACCGAGCAGCTCGGCTACGGCAAGACGTACACGTGGTCCGGCCAGGCGCAGGGCGCCGACGGCAAGAACGTGCCCATCGGCGGCGCGTTCACCACGGTCAAGCCGAAGCGGCAGATGTCGGCCAGCCTGAACGTCGGCGACGGCCAGACGTACGGCATCGCGATGCCGATCGCGCTGACGTTCCCGAGCCGCGTCACGGACAAGGCGTCGGTCGAGAAGGCGCTGTCGGTCGAGACGACGCCGAAGACCGAAGGCTCCTGGGCGTGGCTGAACGGCGACACTTCGGTGCACTGGCGGCCGAAGGAGTACTTCAAGCCCAACACGCAGGTGAAGGTCAACGCCAAGATCTACGGCGTCAAGATCGGTGACGGCGTGTACGGCAAGCAGGACGTCTCGGCGAGCTTCACCATCGGCCGTTCGCAGATCGTCAAGGGCAACACCACGCAGCACACGATGCAGGTCATCCGCGACGGCCAGCAGATCGCCGACTACCCGGTGAGCTACGGCCTCGACTCCGACCCGGGCCGCGTGACGCACAGCGGCGTGCACGTGGTGATGTCGAAGCACGCGACGTACTCGATGAGCAACCCGCGCTACAACTACACGGACGTCAACGTGCCGTGGGCGGTGCGGATCTCCAACAACGGCGAGTTCATCCACGGCCTCGCGGCGTCGGTTTGGGCACAGGGCAAGAAGAACATCTCGCACGGCTGCCTGAACCTGTCCCCGGCGCGGGCGAAGGAGTACTACGACGGCGTCCTGGTCGGCGACCCGGTGGAGATCACCGGCAGCACCCAGACGCTGACGGCCAAGGACGGCGACTACAGCGACTGGACCTACGACTGGGCGAGCTGGCAGAAGCTGTCGGCCCTGGCGGGCTGACGCCGTCGTCGAAGACCACCGAGGAACACCGGGCGGCCGGGAAGTCCACTGGGCTTCCCGGCCGTTCGCGGTTTCACCGCGCGAACGCTTTCGGGGCCGGCGGGAAATTCGATGCAACCCCGGTGATCACCCACCGCATGACTAGGGGCAGAGGCGCGGCGATCCCGGCCGCGCCCGCGAGAAGAGGAGCTGTCTTGCGCATCCGCATCGCCCTGACCCTCGGCGCGCTCGTGCTCGCCGGTGGCGCCCTGACCGGTGGTATCGCGCTGGCCGACCAGTCGCAGCCCGCGCCGCCGACCACCGCGCGGCCCTCCGAGGCGCCGTCCGCGGTCCCGACCGTCACCCGCGCTCCGCTGCCGCCGACCGCCGCTCCCGCGCCGCGGGAGACGACGCGGCCCGCGCGGCCGCAGCGCGTCCCCCGCGCCGTGCCCGCCGGCCCGACCGGTGACCTGCACCTGCCGGCCGTCGGGGTGTCCCGGTAGCCAGGTGATCTCCCGCTCCCGTCCGTCGACCGGGCCGGGCTCGCCGTGGGACGGCGAGTTCGCCCGGTACTTCGGCGAGCGCGCGCACAGCCTGCGGTCCACCGCCTTCCTGCTCTGCGGCGACTGGCACCAGGCCGAAGACCTGACGCAGGCCGCGCTGCTCAAGCTGTACCTCGCCTGGCCGAGGCTGTCGCGCCACGACGCCTTGGACGCCTACGCCCGCAAGGTCGTGCTGCGCACGTTCCTCGCCGAGCACCGGCGCAGCAGGTGGAAACGGGAGCGGCTCACCGACACCCCGCCGGAGCTGCCGGCGGAACCGGCCGCGAGCGACCAGGACGCTCTGGTCCGGCAGGCGTTGGCCGTCTTGGCCCCCAAGCAGCGCGCCGTGCTGGTGCTGCGGTACTTCGAGGACCTGAGCGTCGAGGAGACGGCGAAGGCGCTCGGCTGCAGCACCGGCACGGTGAAGAGCCAGGCCTCCCGCGGCCTGGCGACGCTGCGCGCCCGGCTCGGCCCGCACTACGGTGCGCTGACCTTCAGCGCGTCCACGGAGAGGAGGTGACGAACATGGACCCCGAAGACGACGTCCGCGCGTTCCTGACCGGCGCGGCCGGTGGCGCGCAGCCGCCGATGCGCCTCGAAGCCGCCGACGTGATCGAGCGCGGCGGCCGGGTCCGGCGACGGCGCAAGCGCTTCGCCGTCGCGGGCACTTCGGCCGCGACGGCGGTGATCCTCGCGGTGGCCGGTTTCCTCGCCGGTCACCGCGTGGGGCCGCCGGACCCGGTGCAGCCCGCCGACCCGGGGTTGTCCACGCTCGGCACCACCTCCCCCGCGCCGACGCCGGAGGAGGTCCCGGCGACGTCGGTCGCGCCACCCGCGGCCGAGCCGGAACGCACGTCGGCGGGGCGCTCGCCGCGGTCGGCTCCGCTGCCGCCGACGGCGAGCCGGTCGGTGCCACGGGCGCCGTCGACCACGTCGCGGCCTTCCGTCGGCCCGACGGAGAACTCGGCGCCGCCGACGCCGGAGACCACCACGAGCCGTTAGCGTTTCCGCAGGTCAGCGACGTGGTACAGATCACCGCTCCGAAGTGGGTTCCTGACGAAATACCCGGCCCGGTCGTGGCGATATGCCGGGTGGTGTTCCGATCGGACACCGCAGGAACTGCTCAGCCGGACGCGGTCCGGCCCGAGAAACCGAGGAGGAAGCACATGGTGCTCGCCGCACTGATCGTCGAAACCGGAATCGCTGTCGTGGTCGCGGGTGCGCTCGCCGCTTGGTCCCGCAAGCGCTTCACTCCTCGGAGCGACGCGAACTGACCTCAGCGCGCACGTGTGCCCCGCCCGGTGATCCGGACGGGGCACACGTCTATCGGGCGGCCGCTCAGCGCTGAGCGGTCGCGGAAGCCAGCTTGCTGCCGCTGTCCTCGGTTTCGATCTGGTCCATCGGCACCTGCGACGTCTCCGGGATCTTGATGATCGGGATGATCGCGATCAGTGCCGCCGCCATCAGGTAGTACGCCGGCCAGTCCTCGTTGCCGGTGCTCTTGATCAGCGCGGTCACGACGACCCCGGCGGTGCCGCCGAACAGCGACGTCGAGATGTTGTAGCCGATCGCGAACGAGCCGTAGCGCACCCGCGTCGGGAACATCGCCGGGAACGTCGAGCCGATCACCGCGAGGATGAAGACGAGCAGGATCGCCACGACCAGGAACCCGACGAACAGCCACAGGATGCTGCCGGACTGCATCAGCTTCAGGCTGGGCCAGCTGAGCACCAGGAACCCGATGGCCGCGGTGAGCAGCAGCGGTTTCCGGCCGATCCGGTCGGACAGCGCCCCGAGCGGGATGATGATCGCCATCTGGATGACCTCGACGGCGATGATGATCAGCGTCGACGTGTTGTCGTTGATCTTCAGCGTGTCCGTGAAGTACGTCGGCATCGTCGTCAGCAGCAGGTAGTCCGCGACGTTCAGCAGCAGCACGATGCCGATCAGGTTGAGGATCATCCGCCAGTTGCGGACGAAGATCTCCTTGAGCGGCGCCTTCTGCGGTGCCTCGCCCGCGGCTTCCATCCGGCGGAACTCGGGGGTGTCCTCGAGCTTGTTCCGCAGGTAGAGCCCGATCAGGCCGAGCGGCAGCGCGACGAAGAACGGGATCCGCCAGCCCCACGCGTCGACCTGGTCGGCCGACATGGACAGCGTCACCGACAGCACCACGAGGTTGCCGAGGACGTACCCGCCCAGCGTGCCGAGCTCGAGGAAGCTGCCGAAGAAGCCACGGCGCTTCGTCGGCGAGTACTCGGCGATGAACGTCGCCGCGCCGCCGTACTCGCCGCCGGTGGAGAAGCCCTGGATGATCCGCAGCAGCAGGATCGCGATCGGGGCCGCGATGCCCATGCTGTAGCTGCCGGCGTACGTCGGCAGGACGCCGACCAGGAACGTGCAGCCGGACATCAGCAGGATCGTGATGGCGAGGACGCGCTTGCGGCCGATCTTGTCGCCCAGCGGGCCGAAGAACGCCCCGCCGAACGGCCGGACGATGAAGCCGACCGCGAGCAGGGCCAGTGACTTCAGGACCGCGTTGCCTTCGCCGGGGAAGAACAGGCTGCCGATGCTGGCGGCGATCGCCCCCGAGGTGAAGACGCCGTAGTCGTACCACTCGGTGGCGTTCCCCATGGCGGACGCCCACACAGCGCGCTTGACGGTTCTCTCGTCCACTGACGGCTTGCCCGTCGTAGCTGCTTCGCTCATGCCGGCGACGACCTCCTCCGTACAGTGCCCATCGGGCCGTTCGAGCTCATCAGCCCAGTCTTAACCGGGTCTCGCGGGTCGGCAGTCTGAGCCGAAATTTTTCTACGGTGGGGAACTTTCCGGCTACTGAGAGGTATACGTTGCTCGCATACCGCGCGGGTCGGGCGCGGACCGTGTCTACCGGCGAGTTAACGTCAGCGCATGAGTCGTGTTTCTCAACCCTGGCCGCCGGTCCCGGTGGAGCCGGCCGAGCCGCACCCCAAGGCGCCCGCGCCGGGCACCGAGCTCGGGGTGCACTTCGCCGAGTGCTTCGGCTGCGGTGACGAGGCCGACGCGGGCCTGCACCTGCGCTCGACGGTCGGCGAAGGCCAGGTCGTGCACTCGCGGTTCACCGTGACCGCGGCGCACCAGGGCGCGCCTGGCCTGGCCCACGGGGGCCTGCTGGCCTGCGCGTTCGACGAGGCGCTCGGCTCGGCGGTCGGCAACCTGATGCGCCGTCCGGCGGTGACCGGCAAGCTCGAGACGGACTTCCGGCGCCCGGTGCCGGTCGGCACGACGCTGTTCATCGAGACCCGGCTCGACGGCATCGCGGGCCGCAAGATCTACGTCAGCGCGGACGGGCGGCTCGACGCCGCGGACGGCCCGATCGCGGTGAGCGCCCGCGCCCTGTTCGTCGTGGTCGGGTTCGAGCACTTCAGCACCCACGGTGACCCGCAGGCGCTGGAGAAGCTCGCCGCGCAGCACGAGAAGAACCAGCGTCAGCGCGGCGACTGGGAGATCAACCCCTGATCCCGCGCCGCCGCCTCGTGAGTGTTTAGGGCGGTTAGAACCGCCCTAAACACTCACGAGCGGTCAGGTGAGGGTGCGGGGGCGGATGGCGTTGGCCCGGTCGACCAGCTCGACGCGCTGTTCGACCGTGGTCGCCAGCCGCGCCAGGGCCCGGTAGCAGCGCTCCAGCCCGAACCGCAGCTCACGCTCTTCCAGCGAACACCCGAGCACGCGCGCGCCCGGCGTCGGACGGCCCGGGTTCGGCCCGCGAAGCCACTCGAAAGCGGCTTCGAGGACGCCGGCGGTGAGCCGCGTCTGGCGCTCGACGTCGAGGCGGAGCCGCTCGAGCCGGGCCGACGCGTCGAGCAGGTCGTGCTCGGTGACCGGGGTCTCGCGGCCGTTGGCCTTGGTCGCCGTCGTCTTGATCTTGATGGCCGCGACCTGGGCGTCGACGTAGTGGGTCGAGGACGGCGGCACCGTCTCGAGCACTTCGACCGCGCTGGAGCGCGCGCCCTGCGCCAGGTAGACGCGGGCGAGGCCGAAGGCGGCGCTGACGTACGTGCGGTCGGTCCGCCAGACGAGCTCGTAGAACCGCGCGGCGGCGAAGTAGTCCCCGACGCCTTCGGCGCTGACGCCGAGCGCGAGCTTCGGCGCGATCTCGCCGGGCAGGTCGTCGTACACGGCTTCGAACGCGACGTGCGCGACGCGGGAGCGGCCGCCCGCGAGCTCGATCAGGCCGCGGTACCAGTCGATCCGCCAGTCGTGCGGGAAGCCGTTCTTGATCGCCAGGTACTGCGCGGCCTGCAGCTGCCGCTGCGCTTCGGCCAGCTCGCCGAGCTCGATGCGGGCGCGCACGATCCGCAGCCGCACCTCGATGGACTCCCGCGGCGCGCCGGCGAGTGCCTCGATGGCCCCCCGCGGGTCGAGCGCGGTTGTGGTGGCGAGCACGCCCGCCGCCGGGTCGTCGGTGTCGACCTGCGGGATCGGCAGGCCCGCGACGACTTCGTCGGCACCGGGCAGTGACACGCTCTGGCCGGCTTCGGGCACCACCAGGTGCACGCCGAACGTGCGGCTCTCGGGGCCGAACACGGTGGACGCGCCGGGCCGCGGCTTGCCGGTGCCGAGCGCCATGATCTCGCGCAGCACGCCGGTCAGCTGGTCGGCCATCTCCTCGGCGGAGAGGAACCGCCGGTCCGGGTCGGCGTGCGTCGCGCGCCGCAGGAACCGGTAGTAGGAACCGAAGAGCGCGAACAACGGGACGGCGTCCGGGCCGGGCAGCGTCGTCTTGAACTTGGTGGTGTAGCCGGTGAACTCGAAGCTCAGCACCGCGAGCGTGCGCCCGACGGTGAACAGGTCCGACGCCACCGACGCGCCCTGCTTCGCCAGTTCCGGCGCGCTGTAGCCGGTGGTGAAGAACAGCGGGCTCTCGTAGTCGTCCATCCGGCGGACCGCGCCCAGGTCGATCAGCTTGAGCTGCTCGTTGGTCTGGATGACGTTGTCCGGCTTGAGGTCGCAGTAGAGCAGGCCCTGGCTGTGCAGGTAGCCGAGGGCGGGCAGGATCTCCAGCCCGTACGCGATGACCTG
Source organism: Amycolatopsis nalaikhensis (assembly GCF_030264295.1). Lineage (GTDB taxonomy): Bacteria > Actinomycetota > Actinomycetes > Mycobacteriales > Pseudonocardiaceae > Amycolatopsis > Amycolatopsis nalaikhensis. The sequence goes on from NZ_CP127173.1 coordinate 2,220,469, forward strand.
CCCGATCGGCAGCGGCTCCGGGCGGCGGCTTTCGCGGTGGTGCGCCAGGGCGAGCTGCCGCAGCGACTGCCCGCCGACGTACTCCATGACGATGTAGCCGACCGTCGTCCCGCTGCGGGCGTCCGGGTGCTGCACGAAGTTGTGGATCTTGACGATGTTGGGGTGCTCGACCTCGGCGAGGAACCGCTGTTCGTTGGCCGCGGCCGCCATCGCGGTCGCGTCACCGGTGTCGATCAGTCCTTTGAGGACGACCCAGCGGTCGCTGACGTTGTGGTCCTGCGCCAGGTAGATCCAGCCGAGACCTCCGTACGCGAGCGCGCCGAGCACTTCGTACTGGCCGCCGACGAGCTCGTGCGGCTGCAGCTTCGGCAGGAACGAGAACGGCGCGCCGCAGTTGTCGCACTTCCCTTCCGCCGCACCGGGTTGGCCGTCCTTGCCGCGGCCGACCTTCGCGCCGCAGCTGCCGCAGAACCGCTTTTCCTCGGACACCACGGGGTTCGTGAGCACGGCCGACGCGGGGTCGCGCGCGGGCACCGGCGGCACCTCGACCAGCCCGGCGCCGAGGCGGCCGCGGCGGGACCGCGACGTCCGGGACGACGTCCGCCGCGAAGTGCCGGGGAACGCGCCGGGCCCGGAGCCCGAACCGCTGCCGGTCCCCGTGCCGGTGCCGGTTCCGGTGTGGCGGCCTTCGCTGGTGCGTTCGGGCAGCACGCTTTCGGTGCCCGGGTCGGGCAACGGCGTGCCGGGGCCGGAATCGGGGCGCGGCGCCGGCGGCATGATGCTCTGGGTTTCCGGCGCGGGCGCGGCGAGCACGCTCGTCGGCTGCGGCGCGTCCGGGTCCGGCCGCACGGCCTGCGTCGGCGGCGCGACCGCCTGCGTCGGCTGGACCGGCGGCAGGACGGGGTTGATGCTGCCCGGCGGGCGCGTCGGGTCTTCCGCGCCCGGGATCGGCCCGCGCGCGGGGGCGGGCTGGCCGCGCGGCGGCGTCGGCGGGCGGCGTACGGGCGCGTGGATGACGGTCTCTTCCCCGCCCGACGGCGCACCGTCGTCGAGGCGGCCGGAGATCGACGGCTCCGGCGTCTCCCACCGCACCGGTGGCGGCGGCTGCCAGCTCGGCGTGGCCTGCTGCGGCTCGTCGTCCGGCGCGGCGTGCCGAGGACGGCGCGGCTCCTCCGACACTGCTACCTCCCAGATCCCCGGCGACGTGCGGGGATCGATCCTAGTCGCGACCGGCTCACTGGTACTGCGGCGACGGCGGCGAGGCCGGCCCCAGCGACGGCTCCACCCAGCGGCGGTAGCTGTTCTGCCAGGCGCCGCCGTTGCGGATGTTCTCGAGCACGGCGTTGACGTACCGGACCATGTCTTCGTGGTCCTTCGGCACGCCGATGCCGTAGTTCTCCTCGGTGAACTGGTCGCCGACGACCTGCAGCGTCGGGTCCTGCGCGGCCATGCCGGCGAGGATGGTGTCGTCGGTCGAGACGGCTTCGACCTGCCCCTGCTGGAGCATCACCAGGCAGTCCGACCAGTTGTCGACCGAAACGGGGATCGGCTTCGCCGGGTCCGTCGCGATCTTCGCCAGCGACGTCGACTTCTTCGTCGCGCAGATCTTCTTGCCGCTCAGGTCGGCGAGCTTGGTCGCCTTCGACTCCTTCGCGACCAGGATCCGCTGGCCCGCCTTGTAGTACACGGAGGAGAACTGGACGTCCTTCTTGCGCGCGCAGGTGATGCTGTAGGTCCGGGCCACGATGTCCACCTGGTGCTTCTTCAGCACTTCCTCGCGTTGCGACGACGGGATCGCGCGGAACTGCACGCGCCCCTCCGACGAGCCGAAGATCGCCTTGGCGACCTCGTTGACCATGTCGATGTCGAAGCCCTCGAGGTTGCCCGAGGTGGGGTTGCGGAAGCCGAACAGGTAGGTGGTCTGGTCGACGCCGGCGACCAGCTTGCCGCGCTTCTTGATCTCCGCCATCGTCGAGCCGTCGGGGATGCTCGTGCCGTTCGGCGCGAGGCTGGCCAGCGGGTTGCAGCTGGTGTCGGCGCCGCCGCCGGCGGTCGCGTCCGGGCCGCCGACGTGCGCGGGCTGCGGCCAGGCCGCGTTGCTGACCGGCGCCGGGTCGACCGGTTTCCCGGGACTGCCGCAGGACGCCGCCAGCAGCGCGACGACCGCCAGCACACCCGCCCGGACCGTGTTCCCCCGCCTGCTCACCGGTACTCCCTCAGTCGTTCCCGGATCCCCATGGTGACACCCGCGGCGGCGACGACCGCGAGCACGGCGAGGCCGGGCGCCAGCAGCGTCAAGGCGAGGTCGCCGTTGTGGGTGTCGTCGAGGAACTCCTGCCTGCCGACGTCGATCGCGGCCTGGAGGCTGTCGTCGACGCGCCGGAACGCCGGCGCCGAGCCGTCGGGCTTGTCCTCCAGCACGGCGAAGTCGACGGCCTCCTGGTACTGCCCGGAGTCGTCCAGGGCGCGTACCTGGGTGTGCGACTTGATCCACTCGCTCGCGGCCTTCGTCGCGTCGGCGACCTTCGCGGCGCCTTCGCCCTCCTGGATCAGGCCGCGGGCTTCGCCGAGCAGGCCGCCCTGGCCGTCCGGGCCGACGAGCTGGGCCGCGTTGGTGCCGAAGTCCTTCTCGTACGCCGCGCCGTCGCCGCGGGCGACCAGCGTCAGCGTTTCGTCGGCGCGGGCCTGCAGCGCGGCGATCCGCGCGCGGACGAGCACGTCGACGCGGTGCGAGCCGTCGTCCTGGCCGCTGCCGACCAGGCTGCCCTGCACGATCAGCGCGACGGCGCCCCACAGCAGGGAAACCACGACGGCGGCCGTCGCGACGACGAGCCCGACGTTGAGCAGCCGGTTGGTGCGCCGCGTGAGGTAGACCTGCGCGGCGATGAGCGCGGCCAGCAGGGCGACGACCAGGATCGTGGCGAGCCACGGGAAGCCGGTCGCGCTGTCCTGCTCTTCGATGAGCCGTTCGGTGTCGACGCGGTAGAGGTCCTGCGCGGCGGGCAGGATCTTCGCCCGCATCAGCTCGGAGGCCTCGCGCAGGTAGGACGCGCCGACCGGGTAGCCGAGCCGGTTGTTCGCCCGCGCGGTCTCGACGAGCCCGGTGTAGACGGGCAGCTGCTGGTTGAGCATGTCGACCGGCGCGGCGGCGTCGGCGACGTCGGCAGCGTCCGAGGCCGCCTTCGCGAGCGCGGCGCCCGCTTCGGCGATGTCACGTTCGTAGCGCTGACGCAGCTCCGGCGGTTCGGTGCCGATCGAGAGGAACGCGCTCGCCGCGGTCGCGTCGGCGTCCGAGAGCGAGCGGTAGACCTGCTGCGCCGCCGCGGCGAGGGGCTCGCGGTGGTCGATGACGCCGGAGATCGTGTCGTCGCGGTCCTGCACCGAGAGCGTCGCGACCAGGCCGGCGACGAGCGCCAGCAGCACCAGCCCGACGGCGATCACGGTGAGCCGGCCCGGGGTCGTCGCGGCGGACCGGACGATCGCGCGCACCCCCTGGCCCGGCAGGTCCAGCAGCCCGAGCAGGCCGCTACGGCCCCCGGCGCGGTCGCGGTGCTCCGGTGGCGACGGCGGCGGGGGTCCCGGCGCGGGCGCCTTGGGACCCGGGGCCGTCGCTGTGCTGGTCATCCCCGATTCCTCCCCATGAAGCATCCTCGCAGAAGGTAGCCGAGTCGCGGTGCGCGCAGCCACCGGCACCGCCCGCCGTCATCAGCACGTGATCTCAGAGGCAGTGCGTCAACGCGTATCTGACGGCCTCGGCGCGGTGCCGCGCGCCGATCTTCGCGAACGAGTTGTTGATGTGGGTTTTGACGGTGGCTTCGCCGATGTACAGCTCGGTGGCGATCTCCGGGTTGGTCAGCCCGCGCGCGACCAGGCCGAGGACCTCGGCTTCGCGGGCGGTCAGCCCGGCCGGGCGCTCGGGTGCGCGCTTCGGCGCGGCGAGCGCTTCGACGAGCCGGTCGGAGACTTCGGCGGCGAAGATCGCGTGCCCGGCGGCCGCCGACCGGAGCGCGGCGGCGATCTCGGCGCGCCCGGCGTTCTTGGTCAGGTAGCCGCGGGCGCCGGCACGCAGGGCGTCCGCGATCGACGCGTCGTCGGCGTACGTCGTCAGGACGACGACGGCGGTGCCCGGGTGGTCGCGGCGGATCCGGCGGGTGGCCTCGACGCCGTCGAGCCGCGGCATCCGCAGGTCCATCAGCACGACGTCGGCCGGGTGGGTGTCGACCGCCTCGACGGCTTCGAGGCCGTTGCCCGCTTCGCCGACGACGTCGACGTCGTCGAACAGGCCGAGCAGGGCGACCAGCCCTTCGCGCACCACCTGCTGGTCGTCGGCCACGACCACCCTGATCAACTCCGCACCTCCGCGAGCACGCGCCAGTGGCCGTCTTCCGGGCCCGAGGTCAGCGTGCCACCGGCGAGGGCGAGCCGCTCGCGCATCCCGGCCAGTCCGAAACCTTCACCTGTCCGAGTGAATTCAGTTCGCGCATTGCGGACGTCGAGCTTCACCGCGCCGGGTTCGTAGCTCAGCCGCACGCGGATGTCCTCGCCCGGCGCGTGCTTCCCCGCGTTCGTCAGCGCTTCGCGGGCGATGCCGACCAGCGCGACGACCACGGCGGACGGCAGCGGCCTCGGCTCGCCGTCCGTGTCGAAGTCGACCGTGACGCGGTGGTCGCGGGCGTGCGTGGCGGCGGCCGACGCGAGCGCGTCGGCCAGCGGCAGCACGTCCCGGCGCAGCGCGGTGACGGCGTTGCGCGCCTCGACGAGCCCGTCCGCGGCGAGCCGCCGCGACCGCCGGATCGACGTCAGCGCACCGTCCACATCGGACCGTTCGGCGAGCAGTGCTTCGGCGAGTTCGAGCTGGACACCCAGTGCGCCAAGGGAATGCGCGAGGACGTCGTGGATCTCCCGGGCGATGCGCGTGCGCTCGTCGAGCGCGGCGGCGCGCGCGTGCTCGGCCTGCGCGACCCGCGTCTGTTCGAGCAGGGCCTCGGCTTGGGTGGCCTGGACCTCGTACTGGCGGCGGTTGAGCCCGATCAGCACGAGCAGCAGCATCACGCCGGGGTCGGCGAGGGCTTCGCCGAGCGAATGCCCGGCGAGCAGGTGCGACGCGACCGCGAGCGCGATGTCGAGCAGGCCGATGCCGAGGATCGCGCCGACGCTGACGGTGGTGAGCGTCGCGAGCCGCCCGAGCGCGATGACGGACAGGATTATCGCCGACGAGTCCCCCGCCCAGCCGACGATCGCCGCCGGCAGCGTGGCCGACGCGGCGAGCAGCGCGGCCGCCGTCTTCGGCCGGCGGGAGGCGAGGGCGACGAAGCCGAGCCAGCACGCGCTCGCGACGCCATAGCAGGTCCAGATCCACGCAGCGGGTTCGCGCGCGGTCAGCAGCGTCCCCGCGACGAAGAGCGTGCCGAGCAGCTGCACGACGAGCCAGGTCGGCGCGATCGTGTCCGGCAGCGAAGGCCGTTTCGGCAAGCCGCCCCCTCAGCCGCGGATCGCCGGGGCGAGCGAGTGCGGCAGCACCGCTTCGGGTGTTGGCGGCTGCCGGACGACCACCTCGACGTCGTCGGCGAAGCGGTACGGCTTCGCGCCGAGGATGCCGCCGAAGTGGCGGCGCAGCCGGGACATCTCCGCGCGGACGGTCACCGTGCGGTTCGCGTCGCCGAAGAGGTCCGAGGAGAGTTCGGACGCCGAACGGCCGTCGCGGTGCTTCGCCAGCACGTACAGCATCTCGGCGTGGCGTGGGCTGAGCCGGTGCGTCCACGTCCCGGCGGCGCCGGTCACGGTCAGCTCGGGCTCGCGCGGCGACCGGACGTCGAGGACGACGCGGGTGGGCGGCGCGGCCTCGTTCTCGACGAGCCGGATCAGCCAGCCACCCGGCACCGGCTCGACGGCGCAGTTGCCGTAGGCGGGCAGCCACACGCCGCCGGGTTTGAGGCCGGCGGGCAACGCGATCCGGTCGACCGGCGCGAGCCCGGCGGCCGCGGCGACCCAGCCGTGCTCGTCGGCCACGACCGCGCGCCCGCCGACCTTCGCGAGCACGGGGACGGCGAAGCCGCGAAGGCGTTCGAGCTCGGTGAGGTGAGCGGTCCGTAGCTGGGATTCGGCGAGCCGCGTGACGGCGTCGACCAGGGCCAACGTCGTCGCGTGGACGGTCGAGGCCGGGCCGGAGAGATCGACGACGCCGAGCAGCCTGCCGTCGCGCGGGTCGTGCAGCGGCGCGGCGGCGCACGTCCAGGAGTGCTGCGAGCGGACGTAGTGCTCGGCCGAGTACACCTGCACCGGGCGGCGGGTGACGAGCGCGGTGCCGATCGCGTTGGTGCCGACGGCCTCCTCCTGCCAGTCGACGCCTTCGACGAACCCGAGCCCGTCGGCGCGCCGCCGGACCGCGGCGCTGCCGTCCCGCCAGAGCACTTTGCCGTCGGCGTCGACGATCACCATGATGTGCGCGGCCTGTTCGGCGAGGCTGATCAGGCCGCCGCGCAGGGCCGGCAGAGCTTCGGCGAGTCCGCTGCTGCGACGGCGTGCTTCGAGCTCTTCGACGTTCAGGACGGGCGCGGCGGCCCGGCTGTCGGGGTCCATGCCGAGGCGGCGCATCCGTTGCCAGGACGCGCCGATGACCGAGCGCGGGCGCCTGGGCAGCGCCTTTCCGGCCAGCGCGGCTTCGTGCACTTGCGCGAGGACACGGGCGTGCCGCCGGGGATCCACCCCGGCCGGCAACGCCGCCTCGAGGTCTCGCTGCCCCAACCGCCGCTCCTTGCGCTCTACCCCCTGAGAGTCTGCCTTTTCGGTCCGGTGATCGGAAGGTGGTGACGATCTCGCCACCTCGGGTCACCGCCGATAGGCCACAGCGGTTTTCGCGGCGTTGCGGACTTTCTGCGCGTCCGGGAGGTCTTCGAAAGCGTCGAACGACGACGTCACCATCTCGATCGGCGCCCGCAGCGACCCGAACGCCTCGTGCGCGACGAGCGCGGAGACGTCCGCGGCGAGGTTGCCGCGCGGCGAAGCTTCGTCGACGACGACCAGCCGTCCGGTCTTCTCGACGCTCCGCAGGATCGTCCCGGTGTCGAGCGGGCTGGTGGTGCGCGGGTCGATGATCTCGGCCGCGACCCCGGACGCGCGCAGCTCGTCCCCCGCCTCGACCGCCACGGCGACCATGCGCCCGAAGGCGACGATCGTGACGTCGTCGCCCTCGCGGACGACGTGCGCCTGGCCGAACGGGATCGTGTAGCTGTCACGCGGCACGTCGCCGCGGGTCTCGTAGAGCGCCTCGTGCTCGCAGAAGATCACCGGGGCGTCGTCCCGGATCGACTGGATGAGCAGGCCTTTCGCCTCGTACGGGCTCGACGGCACGACGACCGTCAACCCGGGCACGTGCGTGAAGACGGGGTACCGGCAGCGGATCACCACGGGCGTCCGCGCGGCGCGGCCGAACAACGACCGCGGCTTGGCTCCTTGGGTGAAGATCTGGTCGAAGCAGCCACCCGACGTCAGCTCCGCGACAGGCCGTTGCCCGCAGGCGGCCGCCCCGATCGCCGCGCCGACGACGGTCGCTTCGGAGGTCGGCGTGTCCAGCACCCGGCCCGGGAACTTGGGGAGTCGCCGGGTGACGTCGGCGCCCATGAGCAGGATCGACGTGTCCCGGGCCATCTCCTGCGTCAGCGCTTCGGTGATCGCTTCGCGGTAGCTGATCGTGCGGACCATGCCGGTTCCCGTCAGTCCGAGCCGGGTTCGGTCTTCGCCGCGGCCACGGAGTCGTCGATGAGCTTCGCGACTTCGGCGTCGATGTCGTCGAAGACCCGCCCGGCCAGGTCACCGCGTTCGATGACGCGGGCGCGGAACCACTCGAGGCAGTCGAGCCCGTCCGCGAAGTGCGTGAACTTGACCTCGATCAGCGTCGGCCCGCCGCCCGCACGGGCGCGCCGGACCGCCTCACCGGCGGCTTCGTGGACGGCGAAGAAGTCCAGGCCGTCGACGATCACCCCGGGAACCCCGAACCCGGCGGCCCGGTCGGCGATGTTGTCCGAGGCGACCGACCAGGAGCTGGACGTCACATCGGCGTAGCCGTTGTTCTCCGCGACGAAGATCGCGGGGAGGTTCCACGCGGAAGCGAGGTTCAGCGCCTCCAGGGTCGTCCCCAGGTTGCCGGTGCCGTCGCCGAAGAAGGCGACGCCCACACCGCCGGTGTTCTGCTGCTTGGCCGCGAGCGCGGTCCCGCAGATGAGCGGCGGACCCCCGCCGACTCCGCTCTCGCCGTGCATCGAGCCGCCGTTGCCGTGGCAGGAGCCGGCCGTGCGGCCGTAGACCTCGGCCACCATGGCCTTGACGTCGACGCCCTTGGCGATGCACGGACCGTGGCCGCGGTGGGTGACGATCGCGTCGCGGTGGTCGAGGTGCAGGCAGACACCGGTGGCGGAAGCCTCGTCACCGGCCGTTTCGCCGGTCGCGAACTCCCGGTGGACGCGTTCTTCGAAGGTGCGGATGGTGCGCATCACGCGATACGCCTCCCGCAGGGTGTCCGTCATCTCCGCCGCCCCTTCCCCGGATCGGTTTCCGTGCGCAACAGCCCTTTCCGCGCCGCCTCCGCCATCGCCGCGCGGACGTCGACGCACCACGGCCCGTCCGGTTTGAGCTCGACGAACGCGCTCTCCCCGGTCTTCAGCTCGAGCTCACGCTCGCCGTCGAGCGCGATGACACCGCCGGCCGCGGCGAGCTCGACGCGCATCCCGGGTTTGAGGACGCCCCACCCCCGGACGCCGACGGGCCGGACGAGCCCGGGCGCGATCGGCGCGTGCACGACGTACGGCGTCTCCCCGACGGGCCCGAGCTGCAGCGCGACGCCGTCCGGGCTCGACCGCGGGCTCGGGCAGAGCTGGCCGGGCACGCTGGACAGGCCGATGCCGTCCGGCTCGGCGAAGGTGCAGTACAGCTCGGTGAGCGAGGCGGGGTCCCACAGCGCCCGCGCCCCGATGTGCCTGCTCAGCGTCACGCAGACGTCGACGAGCGCGATCTCCCGCCGAGCCTTCGTGACGACTTCGAGCACGCTGACGCGGTGGGTGACGAGGTCGGGATCGATCTGCCCGGTCGCGATGAGCCCGGCGGCCAGCCCGGCGACGGTCGCCTCCCGCATCTGCGGAAAGGCGTTGTTGGTCCCGGTCGAGAGCGCGAGGATCGGCACGTCTTCGCAGGCCGCGGCGGCCACGCGCGCGGTGCCGTCCCCACCGAGGACGACGATGACCCCGGCCCCGGCCTCGACCATCCGCCGGACGGCGTTCGTCGTGTCGGCGGCGGTGCCGGTGATCGGGTCGTCGTCGCAGAAGTCGACCTTCGGCCAGGTCCCGCCCCGGCCGAGCGAACGCAGGACCGCGGCGGAGATGCCGCCGAGATCGGTCGACACGAGAGCACGGTCGAGCCCCGCCACGGCGAACGCCGCCAGCAGCCGCTGGACCATGTTCGCCTTCTCCGCGGTGGGGAACACCGAAGCTTGCGCGACCAGCCGGCGGATGTCCCGCCCCGAAGCCGGATTCGCGACGATCCCCGCCACCGTTTCACCCAACCTGACCTCCTGGTAGTCCCCAGGGGAACAGGAGACTCCGCCGTTCGGCCGAACGGAAGGGTTGCAGGGCGTTGCAGTGTGCGGATGATCTCCAGTGGACTGTCCAACCTGGAGAAACTACGGAACGAGACTGGCGGTGCCCGCGTAGGTGAAACCCGCCTCTTCGACGGCAGCCCGCACGTCGTCCTCGGCCAGCGCCGTCTCGGCACGCACGACGACCCGGCCGGCCGCGACGTCGACGTCCACTTCGGCCACTCCGGGCAGCGCCGTGATTTCTTCGGTGACCGACTGGGCGCAGTGCCCGCAGCTCATCCCGGAGACGGTGTAACCGTGCTCGATCATGCCGCGGAGCATACGAAAAGGGCCGCCACCCCGAACGGGTGGCGGCCCTTTTCCAAGATCAAAGTCAGATCACGGTGACCGACGTGGCCTGCGGGCCCTTCTGGCCCTGGCCGATCTCGAACTCGACGCGAGCGTTCTCCTCGAGGGTACGGAAGCCGTTACCCTGGATCTCGCTGTAGTGAACGAAGACGTCGCCGCCACCGTTGTCGGGGGTGATGAAGCCGAACCCCTTCTCGGAGTTGAACCACTTCACAGTGCCCTGAGTCATTAAAAATCTCCATGTGTAACACCAAAACAGGAAGCCACTTCGGCGACCCGGGTCAACACCCGGACGGTTTGCTTCCTCGGCGAGGAGACACTACGCCCGCTGAATTCCTGCGAGCGTGACTCAACACGAACACAAAAATCAAGACCTAGGCTAGTAAAGCACACCCTGAGCAGGGCGGACAAGCCGTCTTCACCCGGGAGGGGTGAGCTATTCGCCACTCGCCGGGCGAAGCCCCTCCGTCGCGAACGGCGAACGCCAGGTCGCGTCGCGGTCCGCGGCGACCACGGCGTCGTCGTGGGCCTCGGCGCTGGCGCTGAACAGCACCGGTACGACGCCGGAGGACTTCCGCGCTGGGTCGGGTGCGTGCTGGTGATCGGTCACGTCGAAACTCCCCTCGTTCCCTGCCCGCTTCGGCGCGGGTCATGACCGTGATGGTGCCACGCGGCACCGACAGAAACCGGTAGTTTCCCGCCGGGACCCGGCCGGGAAGGCTCAGTGGCGAACCACCACCGGAACACCGCCAGGATAGCTGAGCCAACGCCGTGCTACCACACGACATTCCCGGGTTTACCGAACCAAAACCCTTACTGGGCGGGAGGTTGCGGGCGCGCCTGCCCGAGCAGGGCCGAAAGCCGCACGTCCGGAGTAACGACGTCGGGATCGGTGCGCACGTCGATGACGCACGGCCGCTGCCGCACGAGCGCGCTGGCGATGATCGGTTCGAGCTCTTCCCGATCGTCCACCGTGTACCCGGCCGCGCCCAGCCCGCGCGCCCAGGAAGCGAAGTCGGTCAACGGGATCGACACCCCGGACAGCCGGCCGTACGTCCGCGCCTGGTGCATGGCGAGCGCGCCGTGCACGCCGTTCTGGAACACCACCACCATCACCGGCGCCCGGTACCGGACGGCCGTTTCGATCTCCTGGCCGGTCATCAACGTCCCGGCGTCCCCCACCATGGCTACCACGGTCCGCCGCGGCTCGGCCAGTTTCGCCGCCACGGCGGCCGGCACGGCGTACCCCATAGCGGCATTGCTCGGGCCCAGCTGGCTGCGCGGGGCCGTGAAGCACCAGTAGCGGTGCATGAACTGCGCGAAGTTACCCGCGTCACTGGTCACGATGGTGTCTTCGGGCGCGAGTTTCCGCAGGGCCCGCACGACGTCGACGGGGTGCACCCGCGTGTTCCCGCTGGTGTCGGGCGGCGTCATGAAGGTGTGGACGGCCGCGTTCGCCGCCGAAGCCCGCCGCGTCCGCGGTGAGGCGACCTCGCGCAGCTCCCGTAGGAACGGCTCGACCTCGGAGTCGACGCGGAAAGTCAGCCCCCGCCGCTTCGGGCTGACGTCGATGCCGGTGCCGACCATGACCAGCGTCTGCTGGGGCGTCGGGTAGCGGTAGGCCTGCGTCGTCACCTCGTCGAGCTGGGTGCCGAGCGCGAGCACCAGGTCGGCGCGCTCGAGCGCGTCCAGCTGCCGGGCCGGGATGCCGAGCCCGAGGTGACCGGCGTACCGCGCGTGGTTCTCCGGGAAGGCGTCCTGCCGCCGGAAGGCGTTGTAGACGGGCAGTGCGAGCTCGTCGGCGACCGCGATCAGCTCGTCGCGCGCCGACCGCGCCCGGCCCCCGACGATCACGACGGGGTACTTCGCCTCGTCCACCAGCTGCGCCACGGCGTCCGCCGAACGGCCCAGCGTCCCGGAAGCCGGCGGCCGCACCCGCGCCATCGGCTTCGCCGCGTCGTAGGGCATGCCCCAGACGTCGCAGGGCACGCCGAGCACGACCGGCCCCGGCCGCCCTTCCTGCGACGTCGTCAGCGCGTGCGCGAGCAGCCCGGGCAGCCCGTCCGGATCGGTCACCCGCAATGTCGACTTGGCGATCGACTCGAACATGGCCGTCAGGTCCGACGTCGGCAGCTCGCCGGACGAAGACGGCACCGGCTCGATCGCCGGCGTCTCCAGCAGCACGACCATCGGCGTCTCGTCCTGGTAGGCCGTCTGGACGCCGATCGCCAGGCTCGCCGCGCTCGGCCCCCGGCTGGCGAGCAGCACGGCGGGACGTTCGGTGAGCTTGCCCTCCGCCTCCGCCATGAACGCCGCGCCCGCGTCGTGCCGCGCCGAGACCAGCGTGATCTCCCGCTCGCGCTGCAGGGCGTCGAGCAGTTCCAGGAAGGACTCACCGACCACCGCGTACACGCGGCGGACACGCGCCTCGGTCAGGATCCGCACGGCCGTCTGGGCGACGGTCGCTCCCAGTTGGTATCTAATGAGGAGAGCTTAGGCGGGCACCGTTCAGTGCAGTCAAGTGATCTTCGCCGAAACCCGGCAAGGATAGGCCGAATGTCCGCTTTGACCGACTGTCAGCCGATCAAGGGAGCGAGGACCGCAGTCTTGGCCGCGACCGAACATGAAACCGTTTTTACTTATGGCGCACCGGCGTTGAAGTACGGCACCGGAGCCAGCGACGAGATCGGTTACGACCTCACGCAGTACGGCGCGCACCGCGTGCTGGTCGTGACCGACCCGCAGGTGGCCGCGACCGGCTGGCCCCGCCGCATCGCCGACGGCATCGCGGGCTACGGCATCGAGACCGAGATCTTCGATGGCGTACACGTCGAGCCCACCGATGTCAGCATGCAGAAGGCGGTTGACTTCGCCCGCGGAACCGGTCCGTACGACGCCTTCGTGGCGGTCGGCGGCGGGTCTGCCATCGACACCGCCAAAGCCGCGAACCTGCTGACCAGCAACGACGGCGAGCTGATGGATTACGTCAACGCGCCGGTCGGCGGCGGCCGCGCACCGGACCGCCCGCTGAAGCCGCTGGTCGCGGTTCCCACCACCACGGGCACCGGTTCGGAGAGCACCACGGTCTGCGTGCTGGACGTGCTGTCCCTTCGCGTCAAGAGCGGGATCAGCCACCTCCGGCTGCGCCCGACCCTCGCGGTCGTCGACCCGCGGCTGACGGTCAGCCAGCCGGCCGGCGTGACCGCCGCCAGCGGCATGGACATCCTGTGCCACGCCGCCGAGAGCTACACGGCCAAGCCGTACACGGAGTTCGAGCGCAAGCGCCCGGAACAGCGCGTGCCGTACTGCGGCTCGAACCCGCTGGCCGACATGTTCGCCGAGCAGTCGCTGCGGCTGCTGTCCTGGGCACTGCCCGCCGCGGTGCGCGACGGTTCCGACCTCAAGGCCCGCGAAGCCATGGCCTTGGCCGCGACGTTCGCCGGACTCGGGTTCGGCAACGCCGGCGTGCACATCCCGCACGCGAACGCGTACCCGATCGCCGGGCAGGTCAGGGACTTCCACCCGGAGGGGTACCCGGGCGAAGAGCCCATGGTGCCCCACGGCATGGCCGTTTCGCTGACCGCGCCCGCCGCGTTCCGCTTCACCTTCGACGCGGCACCGGACCGCCACCTGCGCGTCGCGCGCCTGCTGGCGCCCGACTTCGAGTGGCCCGGCGACTTCGCCGACCACCTGCCGGCCGTGCTGATCGACCTGATGCGGAGGATCGGCATCCCGGACGGCATCGGCGCCGTCGGCTACAGCGAGTCCGATGTGGACTCGCTCGTCGAAGGAACGCTGAAGCAGCAGCGGTTGCTGGCCACCGCACCGCGCGAGGCGTCCGCTGACGACCTTTCGGACATCCTGCGCGAGTCGGTGTCCCTGTGGTGAACGGGTATCCGCACTGGCAGACGGTTCCGTTGCGCTGGAAGGACAACGACGTCTACGGGCACGTCAACAACGTCGTGCACTACTCCCTGATGGACACGGTGATCAACACCTGGCTGATCGAACAGGGCGGCCTCGACATCGAGGCCGGGGCGGTGATCGGGCTGTGCGTCGAGTCGCACTGCGGCTACCACGCATCGGTTTCCTTTCCTGGTTCGCTGCGGGTGGGGTTGCGGGTGGCGCACCTCGGGAAGTCCAGCGTCCGCTACGAGATCGGGATGTACGCCGCCGACGAGTCCCTGGTCGCCGAAGGGCACTTCGTGCACGTCTTCGTGGACCGCGAAACGCGACGGCCGACCCCGGTCTCCGGGAAACTGCGCGAGGCTTTGGAAGCCCTCCAACCCGGCTGAGGTGCGTCGGCTGCGGGTTCCTCCTCTCTGATCGGTGCTGCGTCTTTGCCGTGCTTCCGATCATGCACCCGCGCGCCGACAAAACCGGCCGAGCGGCCCGAGTTGTCCACAGCCGGCTCGGCGATCGGCGAGTTGTCCACAGATTCGTGACGAGGTCTTCCCAAGCCCTTCGACGGCGATACCGTGGAAGGGCAGCAAATCAGTCCACAGTGGATGGGCGATCAGCTCACCCCGGCAGCTCGAGGCACGGATGGCGACCTAGAGCCTGTTTTGATGTGCTGACCAGCGGAGTTTCTGGCCGGCGTTGTGGGTGCGGCGTGTCTTGGATCAAATAGACGAGGTCTCCGGTAGACCGATCAACGACCAAGCTGATCAAGAACACCGGAGACCTCGTGCCCAGCGTAGCGGCGGCGGGGCGAGCCGATCTGACTGACGCGCAGTGGGCGATCCTGGAACCGCTGCTGCCCGTCGGTAAGAAGCCCGGCCGCCCGCCACTGTGGAGTAAACGCCAGCTCCTGGACGGCATCCGCTGGCGGGTCCGTGTCGGCTCGCCGTGGCGTGACGTCCCACCCGAGTATGGCTGCTGGCAAACCGTCTATGGCTTGTTCCGGCGCTGGCAGCGCGCCGGTGTGTGGGCGCTGATCCTGGCCGGGTTGCAGACCCGGGCCGACGCCGCCGGGCTGATCACCTGGGACGTGAGCGTGGATTCCACGATCAACCGGGCGCACCAGCACGCAGCAGGTGCCCGCATCGAGTGTGACCTGCAGAAAGAACCGCCAGGCGGTATCGGCGAGCCCGAACCAGCCGACCACGCGCTGGGCCGGTCGCGGGGAGGCTGGACGACCAAGCTGCACCTGGCCACCGAGCAAGGCCAGAAACCACTGTCGTTGCTGGTGACCGCCGGTCAACGCGGTGACTCGCCGCAGTTCGAGGCGGTGCTGGCAAGGGTCCGGGTCGCCCGGATTGGTGGTGGGCGAGCCCGGACCCGGCCGGATCGTGTCCTGGCGGACAAGGCCTACAGTTCCCGCGCCAACCGGGCCTATCTGCGGCGGCGCGGGATCGCGTGCACGATTCCCCAGCCTTCTGATCAGGTCCGGCATCGCCGCAACCGCGGCCGGGCCGGTGGGCGACCACCAGCATTTGACCCAGAGATCTACAAGCAACGGCATGCGGTCGAGTGCGGCATCAACCGGCTCAAACGCAACCGGGCGGTGGCCACACGGTTCGACAAACTCGCAGTCCGCTACGAGGCAACCGTCCACATCGCGGCGATCAACGAGTGGCTACGACATTGAAACAGGCTCTAGGCGTCGATCCGGTCGCGGAGGCACCGAGGTGGGCGGGTGGCCCGGCAGTGGTTGCGGACCCGTCATCGGAAGGCGCCCCGGCGGCGCTCGCGGAACCGCTGTCCACGCCCGGACTGGAGGTGGTCGCGGGACCGTCGCCGGAAGGCGCCCCGCCGGCGGGAGCGCGACCACCGACTGCAGGCGGCCCGTCAGCGCTCGCCTCACCGTCGGCGGAAAGCGTCCCGCCGGCGGTGAGGCCACTGCCGACGGGCGGCCCGGCGACGCTCCCGGCAACGGTCGCGAAGCCATTGCGCGCGGGCAGCCCGGACGAAGGTGCGGGTCCGTCGCCGGCAGACGCCCCGGCGACGCCCGCACCACTGTCCACAGGCGACTTGACGACGGTACCGGCCGGTTCCCCGTCCGCGTCCGCCTCCGGACCGGCTCCGGTGGCTGGGGCCCCAGCCACCGGAGCCGCCCAGGCCTGCATGCAGCTCCGCGTACCGCGCCGACCTGGCCAGCAGCTCGGTGTGAGTGCCCAAGGCGGTCTCGCGGCCGTCCATGACCAGCACGCGATCCGCGCGCAGGGCCGAGGAAAGCCGGTGCGCGATCACCACCAGCACACCACCCCGCGCGGCGAAGGCCCGCTCCGCGCGGGCTTCCGACACCGGGTCGAGATGGGAGGTAGCTTCATCCAGGATCACGAACTCCGCCGAACTGGCGTACACCCTCGCCAAAGCGAGCAGCTGGGCTTCGCCCGCGGAGATGCCTTCGCCGCCGTGACCGATCTCGGCGTCGAGGCCGCCCAGGCGACGTAGCAACGCGCCCGCGCCCACCGCATCCGCGGCGACCACCAGCGCATCGTCCGAGGCGGACGGGGCGAACAAGCCCACGTTGTCCCGTACGGTGCCCGCGAAGACGTAAGCCTCCTGCGGGATCAGCGCCACGAGCCGGTGCCGGAGCGCCGCGGGCACGTCCCGGACCGGGACACCGCCCAGCAGCACCCGGCCCTCCTGTGGCGTGAGCATCCCGGTCAGCAGGCCGGCCAATGTCGACTTGCCGATGCCACTCGGCCCGACGACGGCGAGGTGCTCCCCCGGCCGCAACCCCAGGTCCAGTTCACGGACCACGGGCTCGGCCGCGGCACCCCAGCCGAACGTCAGGCCGCGGACCTGGACGTCGGTGCTTCGCGGGGTCGCCGTCCCATCGGAAACGACGGGCAGCTCGGCCGTCTCCGCCAGCCGGCGGAGAGCGACCAGCAGGCGCAGGACGACCGTGCCCGCCGTGGCCGCGAGGCCGCGGAGGGCGGGCTGCATCGTCGTGGCCAGGTAGACGAGCGCGCCCAGGGCCGCCCCCGCGGTCAGCTCACCCCGGGCCACCAGCCCCGGCGCCATGGCCAGGGCCAGCAGCAGCGGGACGAACCCGCCGAGCGAGATCACCAGCGAGCGAAGAGCGCTCGACCGCGCGACGCGGATGGCGGCGGTCGCCTGGGCGTCGACCGCGTCGTACATCGCCAGGGCGGCGACCGGCTCGGCACCGCACGCGACGACGTCGCGCATCCCGGCCAGGGACGCGCCGATGGTCGCGGCCGTGTGCTCGTCGGCCAGCGCCTGCGCGCGCTGGCGGCGAGCCAGCGACGGAAGGAGGCAGACGAAGGCGACCAGCGCACCGATCACGGGCACCGCGACCGGCACCACCAGGGCGCCGGCGACGGTCACGAGCCCGGCGAGGGCGGACGCCGTGGTCACCAGCATTCCGCGGGCCTGCACCAGCAGGCCGGCGGTCGCGTCGCGGACCACCTCGACGTGCTGGGTGATCCGGGCGACGCCACTGGAGTCCGGCTGGTTGCGCGGCGGCGACTCGTCGTGCAGCACGCCACGGACGACGGCCGTCACGAGGGCGTCGCGCAGGGGCTCGACCACCTTGCCGAGCTGGTGCCACACCATCCGCGCGCCGAACGCGCCGAGCACGGCGGCCAGGCCGAACAGGGCCAGCCAGCCGAGTCCGGCCGCCGGGTCGCCGACCGAGAAGCCACGGTCCACGGACAGCTCGACCAACCGTCCCGAGAAGAAAGCAGGCAGGCCTTCGAGCACCGAGCACGCGAGCAGGACGACACCGCCGCGCCACTGACCGGCGAGTGCGGACCAGTACAACCGGCGCAGGCTCACTGGTCGTCCTCCGTGAAGACGCCCCGGTAGCCCGGCTCCCGCCAGAGGGCGGCATGCGGGGCCACGGCGCGGATGCGGCCGTCCTCGAGCCAGACGACGAGGTCCGCCCGGGCGGCGGTGCCCGCGCGGTGGGTCACGACGACGCGCGTGCGGCCGGGCATCGCCCCGGCCAGGGCGCGCTCGACCGCGGCCTCGGTGACCGTGTCGAGGCTGGCGGTGGCGTCGTCGAAGATCAGGACGCGCGGGTTGTGCACGATCGCGCGGGCCAGTCCGAGGCGCTGGGCCTCGCCGCCCGAAAGGGGTGTCTCGGTCAGCGGGGTGCGGTAGCCGTCGGGCAGGCGGACGACGACCTCGTCGACCTGCGCGGTCCGGCATGCGCCGCGGATGGCGGACTCGCCGGCCCACGAGCCGTAGCCGACCGCGTCGGCGACCGTGGCGCCGAGCAGTGCGGGCCGTTCGAACGCGTAGCCGACCACCGCCCGCAGCTCCTCGGGGCGAATGCGCTGGAGCGGACGGCCGTCGAGCAGGACCTGGCCCTCGTCGGGTGGGATGAGCCCGCCGAGCACGCCGGCCAGCGCGGACTTCCCCGCGCCCGACCGGCCGACCACCGCCACGAAGGTGCCGCCGTCGATGCGCAGGTCGATCTCCGCGAGCGCACCCGCGACCCCGACGTGCTGGAGGTCCACGGTGCCGTCGCCCGGCAGGAGCGGCAGCTTGCCGGGCACGGGTTCGGGCTCGTCGAGGACCTCGACGATCCGTTCGGCGCAGCCGCGGGCCCGGGAGAGCATGGTGAGCAGCGGGATCTGGGTGACGAGACCGAGGGCGAGGGCGACGTAGCCGAGCGTGGCGACGACGTCGCCGACGCTGAGGCGGCCCGCCAGCACGCCGAAGCCGGCCGCGGCCAGCACGGACAGCTCGACCGCCGGGGTCAGGAGCCCGGCGCGCCAGACCATGCGGGCCTGGGTGCGCCAGAGGCTCTGCCCGGCGAGCGTCAGCTTCGGCAACGGGCGCAGGACGCGCTCGGCCTCGCGGTCGGCCGTGCCGGACGCGGCGATCGTGCGGAGGCCGGCGACCGCGTCGACCATCCTGGCCGCCAGTTCGCCGGAAACGCGCTGGTAGGTGAGGACGTCGTCGGCCGTGCGGCGCAGGTGGCTGCGGGCGAGCAGCAGGGCGAACGGGATGCTGCCGAGGAAGACCAGCGCCAGCCGCCAGTCCAGGAGAGCCAGGAGCACGACGGCGCCGGTGGAGATGATCAGCATCGACCCGCACTGGACGACGATCGTGACGATGCCGCCGGCGCCGGTGCAGTCGCCGGTGAGGCGGCTGATCGCGTCGCCCTCGGCGAAGCGAGACCGGGTGCCCAGGCGGAAGAGCTTGTCGGAGAGGGTGCGGCGCAGCCACGCGGACGCGGTCGCGGCCACGCGGGTGGTCAGGATGCCGCCGATGACGTCGGCGGCGATCTCCGCGCCACCGACCAGCAGGAGCCAGGAGACTTCGCGCCAGCTCGGGCGGCCCGCGACCACGGTGTCCACCGCGGCCGCGAGCGCGCCGGGAAGGAGCAGGCCGGCCGCGGTGGCGACCAGCGCGGTGAGGACGACGGCGGCCAGTCGGGGGCGATCGAGACCGGCCACCCGGGCCAGCAGCCGATCGGCGGGGCCGCGCATCTCACTCCTTCGGACGAGGTGCCGCCGGGGCGGTACCGGGCGAGAATGAAGGCGCGGGAGCGGCGCACTTGGCCTGTGCCGCTCCCGCACCGTTCACCTCGGCACTACTTGCCGTCGATCCACCAGGTCAGTGGCAGGTCAGCAGGCTGACGGTGCTGTCGGCGCAGGAAGCGAGCAGGCTCAGGTTCGACGTGCCGCCGCCACCGCCACCGTGGCCGCCGTCGAGCACCTCGGGGGTCTCCATGGCCTGCAGCTCCAGAACGAGTTCCATCGGGGGTTCCTTTCCGGTTGTTCTTCGTGTCCGCCGGTCCTAGCGACCGGAGGTCTGTGGGGACGGCGTGCCGCCCAGGAAGGGCAGCACCTCCTTTCCGTCCTGCAGGGCGGCGAGGGCGAGGAGGATCCCCGCGCTGCCGGTCTTGAGGTCCATCGACAGGCGCAGCAGCTGGTTGCCGGGGAAGGCGAGGCCGCCCTTGAACGGCACCGCGTACCAGGCCAGCCGGGCCAGGTGGAGGTCGATCGCCGCGCGGATCGGGGGCTCCGGGTCCGGGTTCATGCCCAGCGCCACCGCCAGCCCGCACCGGCCGTAGAGCAGGCCGGGGTGGATGACGAACTCGCCGCGGCACGATTCGCGCAGGCCGGGGAGGCTCGCGCAAGCCTCCGCCTCGGGGCGGTGGCGGGCCAGCTGCTCGGCGACCAGGAGGATCCCGGCGCTGCCGATGCCTGCGTAAGGCAACGTGCGGGCCGCGCCGTCGCGGACCTGGAGGGAACCGTCGTCGGCCTCGACGCACTCTTCGAGGTCGCGGCTCAGGGCCTGGTCGGCGAACGACAGCCACGCGGGCTCGCCGGTGCGCTCGAAGAGCCGGATGAACAACAGCGCCGGGCCAGACCAGCCGGACAGCAGGCCGGCGCGGGCGAAGTTGCCCGGCGGGGCGGCCGTCTCCAGTGCCTCGGCCAGCCGGACGGCCGTGGTCAGCGCCTGGCGGCCGAACTCGTTGTCCTGGCGGGCCGCCGCGAAGTGGAGCATGGTCAGGCCGATGCCGGCCAGGCCGCCCTCGAGCGCGTGGTCCGTCGTCTGCTCGACGAGCCGCGCGGACGACGTCAGAAGCTTGGTCGCCTCGTCGTGGTGACCGAAGTTCTCCAGCACGTAGGCGATGCCGTAGCTGCCGTCGTAGAAGCCGGGGCGGGTCGGCGGTTCACGGCGGACCGAGTCGATCAGCCAGCGCTCGTGCTCGGGGAACCGGCCGGCGCCGGTGATGTCGAGGGCGTGCAGCACGCCCGCGGCACCGACGCCGAAGCAGGCGCCGCCGACCCGGAACTGCTCGATGTCGCCGGGGAACAGCCGGTCCTGGCGCTCGGGGGTCGCGCTCGCGAGGATCGCCTCGGCGATCTGCTTGCGGACCAGCGGCCAGTCGGGTTCGTCCTGGTCGAGCTCGGTGTGGACCGGTGCCGGCTCCGCGGGAACGGCACGCGGGGCCAGCACCGCGACTGCGGCGTCCGCGTAGCCGCGGGGCAGCGCGAACCGGCGTTCGACGAAGTCGGCGATGCCGCGCAGCTTCGCGGGGGCGAAGCTCCGTCAGCTGCGAAAGCGGCAGGAACAGCCACAGCCGGAGCGCGGCGACGGCGTGCTCGTCGATCTCGAAGCCGGCGCGGTCGGCCGGGGCGCGGAAGCCGGGCGCGCCCAGTGCCGGGCGGTCGCCGGACTCGACGTCGAACGCCATCTCGAAGTCGATCAGGGAGATGCGGCCGTCGTCGTCTTCGTCGATCAGGATGTTCAGGGGGTGCAGGTCGCCGAAGACGATGCCGCGGGCGTGGATCTCCTCGATCGTCCGCTCGACCTTGGCGACGATTTCCAACGCGCGCTTCGCGTAGTCCGCGAGGTCGGCGTCCGTCGTGCCGCGCCTGGTCAGCGGGTAGTTGCGGGCCAGCCAGTTGCCCAGCGAGTTGCCCGGCATGTACTCCATGGCCAGGTAGTGGTGCTCCCAGACGGTGAAGCGCTCGAAGACCTTCGGCACGCCGGGGACGTCGGCCAGCCGATCGAGGACCTCGTGCTCGCGGCGGAGGCGCTCGACGGCGTCGATCCGCGCCTTGTCCAGGCCGGCGTACGGGCGGGCCTCCTTGAGGACGACCTGCTCGCCGCCCGCCTTGGGGTCGGCGAGGTAGACGCCGCCGCCGTTCGAGAAGTGGAGCGAACTCTTCACCTGGTAGGGGAACTGGGCTGGGTCGCCGGCCTTGCGCGCGGCGATGCTGCCCTGCAAACACGCCGGAATCTTCACCCAGTCGGGCACCGAGAACGTCGGTTCCCGCTTGTCCGGCACCAGCCTGCCGTCGGGCTTGCGGATCGCGAGGACGCGGTTGCCGTCGTGCTCGACCCACCGTTCGGCGAATCCTCCGTAACGGACGTAGAGTGGTCCGTCGCCGTATCGCAAGTCGCTGAGGATATATGCGCCGTGCTCGCCCTCGAGGCGCGCCGACAGGTCTTCGAGAACCCGCGCCAGCTCGTTGTCGTCGGCCGGGTAAATCGTCACCAGCTTGGCGCTGCCGTCGCGGGGTGCGTATTTGGAATTCCGCGCGAGCAGGGTGAGCACCGAGCGGAGGTGCTTGTAGGAGATCGAGTTCTCGATACAGTACTCGTGCACCTGCACGAGCACGCGGCGGGCGTTGTCCAAGCCAGCGGAAACGTGGATTTTCCAACCCTGGCCGGGGAGTTCGCGGGCTTCGGGGTGCAGCACGCGCCAGACCCCGCGCTCGGCGGTGACCCAGCCCGACGCCGGCGCCGGGAGCGCCTGGGCGAAATCGTCGACCGGCGCACCGATTTCCCGTTGTTCGTCGTAGAACAACGGGTCGGCGAAGCAAAATGCTTCGTAGCGCAGGTCCATCGAAGATACCCCTCCGTGCGATCCCCCGGGACACCTCGGTTCCGGGACGGGAATATTTCCCCACGCCGAACGGTCCCGGGCCAATCCGCCAACCCGGGGGTTCAACTGGGCTATCCGAGGTAGGCAGAAAGGGCACTTACCGAGCGGTAGGAGGACCCAGCGTGATTCCGGCGTGATCCGCCAACCACCCTGTCGGGGTGTAACGCGAAGGTTTCTACGGTATTCCTGCTGGTCCACACAAGGGTTCAGCGGATTAATCCACCGAATTGGCAGAACGCCATCAACACGACCTGGTGATCAATTTTCCCAATACCCCCGCGTCGCGTGACCTTGATTTGTCCATTGTGGAACAGCCTGGGTGGCCCGCGCCACGCCCGCGGGACCTCGGCCGACGGGTCCGCCGGTACCACGGAGTAAGTTGGCGGCCGGCGGACCGGAAGGAGGAACGGGTGATCTTCGGATTCGCCGTGACGGTCGCCGTGGCGGCCACGCTCGTCGCGCTGTGGAGCTTCGTGCAGTCGGCCCGCAACCGGCTGCCGGACAACCCGCTCCTGATCGCGCTCGCGGTCCTCGAACTGCTGCTGGTCGCCCAGCTGGTGATCGGGATCGTGCTGCTCGCCGGCGGCGATCGCCCCGGGAGCCTGGCGACGTACCTGGCCTACCTGATCGGCTGCCTGGTCGTGCTGCCGGTCGGCGCCGCCTGGGCGCTGGCCGAGCGGAGCCGGTCGAGCACCGTCGTGCTCGGCATCGCCTGCCTGGCCATCCCGGTGATGGTGCTGCGACTGAACGAGGTGTGGAGTGGAGCAACAGCGTAGGACGGCCTCCGGCCCCGGACGGGTGCTCGTCGCCGTGTACGCGATCTTCGCGCTGGCCGCGACGTCGCGGGCGGGCGTCCAGATCGGCACAAAGTTCCACGAAGCCCCGCTCGCCTACCTGCTCTCGGCGTTCGCCGCGGTCGTCTACATCGTCGCGACGGTCGCGCTCGCCAAGCGCGGCGACGCCTGGTGGCGCGTGGCCCTCGTGGCCTGCTCGATCGAGCTGCTGGGCGTGCTGACCATCGGCACGCTGAGCCTGGTCGACGCCGCCGCGTTCCGGCACCCGACCGTCTGGTCGGTCTACGGCGAGGGCTACTTGTTCATCCCGCTGGTGCTGCCGGTCGTCGGGCTGTACTGGCTGCGCCGGACCGCGCCCGCGAAAGTCACGGCCTGACGCAGTCGAACAGCACGCCGACGCTGGCGGCGTCCGGGCCGATCCGCGCGGGCGGCACCGGGCGGCAGTGCTTCGCCTCCCACGCGACCCGGCGGGGCAGCTCCCCCGCGTCCGCCGCCGGGATCGCGGACGCGCGGCCCGACGCGCGGCCGATCTCGAGGAACACCCGCGGCAGCAGCACGAACCGCAGCTTCCCGGCCGCCACCCAGCCCGGGAGGTCCGCGGCGGACGGCGCCGGGTCGAAGCCGAGGTAGCCGCCGAGCGGGGCGACGCGAGCATCGGTGTTCAAGACGAACGGGTCCGCGCCGTACGTCCCGCCCTCGACCGCCAGGACGACGCCCGCCGACGGCGCTTGGGCCTGCGCGTACGCGAGGACCTCCCGCTGGCCGGGGCTCAGCTGGTACGAGCTCTCGATGAACCGGACGTACCCGGCCTCGGCCCCCGAGCCCGTGCTGATCCCGACGACGTGCCGGATCGCGGACGTCGACGGCGGCCCGGCACCCGGGTCGGCGGTCTCCAGCACGCTGACCGGCCGCGCGGCCGTGTCGACGGCGAAGGCCGCGGGCCCGGCCAGGACGGCAGCCAACCCCGTCACGACCGCGACGCGTGAAGCCCGCAGCGAAGCCGCGACGACGGTGAGCAGCGCCAGGACGAGCACGGTGTACCGCAGCCACGGCAGCCAGTCCGGCGTCCGGTCGAGCAGGACGTACGCGAACACGGCCGTCCCCGCCACCGCGGCGGGCAGCACGAGCCGGGCGTGGGGCCACGTCGAGGCCGTGACCAGGCCGTTCGCGGCGAGTGCGGCGATCGCCGGGGCCAGTTCGGCGGTGTAGTACGCATGGAAGATGCCGCCGGTGAACGAGAACACCGCGACTCCCGCGACGAGCCAGCCACCCCACAACACCCAGCCCGCCTTCACCCCCGGCGCAGCGCCGCGTGCGCGGAACGCGGCCACGACCAGCGAGACCAGCGCGAGTGGCAGCAGCCAGGCGATCTGCCCGCCGACCTCGGCGTCGAACAGCCGCAACGGCCCCGGTCCGCCGCCGAGCGCCGTGCCGACGGCCGCGCCGTAGCCGCCGCTGCCGCCGACCAGCCGCGTCAAGCCGTTGTAGCCGAAGGCGAGCTGCCACACCGAGCCGTCCGTGGTGCTGCCGACGAACGGCTTCGCCCCCGGCCACAGGCTGACCGCGACCGGCCACGCCAGCGACACGGCCACCGTCACCACTCCCGCCAGGCCGACCCAGGCGACCCGACGCCCGCGCGAACCGGGCATCACCACGAACGCGGCCAGCGCCAACCCCGGCAGCACGATCCACGCGGCGAGCATCTTCGTCAGGAAGCCCAGGCCGACGAACACCCCGGCCCACACCAGCCACCGGCCGCCGCCGTCGGCGCGGGTGACGCAGTACGCCGCGAGCAGCAGCAGGAGCACCAGCAGCGTGTCCGGGAGGTTGTCGCGGTTGATGGCCGCGGTGATCGGCGTCAGCGCGAACAGCGCCGCGGCGAGCAACGCGGCCCGCGGCCCCGCCCAGCGCCGCACCACCCGGTGCAGCACGAACACCGCGGCCACGCCCTCGATGACCTGCACCAGCGCGATCGCCCACGGGTGGAACCCGAACACGACGACGCCGAGCGCCTGCGCCCAGAACGCGAGCGGCGGCTTGTCGACCGTGACGACGCCCGCCGGGTCGAAGCCCGCGAAGAAGAACGCCGTGACGTCGCGGGTCATCGAATGCACGGCGGCGACGTAGTACGGCTGCAGCGCCCGGCCACCGAGCGCCCACCCCCACAGCACCGCCGCAACGGCCAGCACCACACCCACCGCGACCCGCTCGGCCTTCCGCGTCATGGCAAAAACGCTAGGGCGGCGCGACGCCGGAGTCCTCAAGCCCGGGTTTGATCCCGTCGGGTACGTCTCCACCCGTGGGTTGAGCGCGGAACAGTACGGGAACTGCACGTAGCCCGTCCGCGGAAATAAATACGGATCCGACCGGACTTTCGTCGGTTCCGGACATTCCCCGCGAACTCGGACACTTTCGGTGTTCGGTCCCCACCGGCTTTCCCCACGCGGTTCTCCGCGTGAAAAGGAGTCAGCGTGAAATTCGGCAAGTTCGTCCTGCTCGCCGCGAGCGCCGCGTTGGCCGTCGTCGGCCTCGCCGGCCCCGCGGCCGCCGAGAGCACCCCGCAGGCCCAGCCGTCGATCATCGGCGGCAGCACCGCCACGAGCGGTCCGTGGGCGGCGCGGCTGTTCGTCAACGGCCAGCAGAACTGCACCGCGACGATCATCGCGCCGCAGTACATCCTCACCGCCAAGCACTGCGTCAGCAGCTCCGGCACCTATACCTTCCGCATCGGCAGCCTGGACCAGACCAGCGGCGGGACGATGGCCACCGGCGCCAGCATCACGAGGTACCCCGGCGCGGCCGACCTGGCGATCGTCCGGCTCACGACCTCGGTCAACGCGGCGTACTCGCCGCTCGGCAGCGTCGGTGACGTCTCGGTCGGCCAGAACGTCTCGGTCTACGGCTGGGGCGCGACCAGCCAGTGCGGCTCCGAGATCAACTGCCAGTCGCGGTACCTGAAGGTCGCGACGGTCCGGGTGAACTCGATCAGCTGCAGCGACTACACCGGCGGCGTCGCGGTGTGCGCGAACCGCGTCAACGGCATCACCGCCGGCGGCGACTCGGGCGGCCCGATGTTCGCTTCCGGGCGCCAGGTCGGCGTCGCGTCGACCAGTGACCGCGTGAACAACACCGCCTACACGAACATCACGCGGTACCGCAGCTGGATTTCGCAGGTCGCCGGGGTCTGATCCCCGGGAAAAGGGCCCGGCCGCGCAGGCCGGGCCCTTTTCCGCCGTCAGGACGTCGAAATGTCGTCGAGCTGTTCGGCGGCGGGCCGCACCGGGTAGAGGTCGCCGCCTGGCTGGACCGGCACCAGCGGCAACGCCGTCCGCGCGGCCTGGTCGCCCGCGTCCGCCGCCGCGTGCAGGACGTCCAGGGCCGCGTACGGCCGGAAGTCCATCTCCGGGTACGGCCACGCGGACTGACCTCGCGTCGCGCCCGGGATCACGAAGTCGACTGCCTTGAACAGCGTCGCGCCGCTGGGTGCGGTGTAGTGCCACAGGTCGACGCCGACGTGCTCGCCGATCTGTGCGAGCCGCGTGAGCGCGACGAGGTTGAAGTTGGAGTAGTGCCAGCTGCGGGTCCGGCTCGCTTCTTGGGGCTGGTAGCCGTCCGGCTGGATCTGCGCCGCGATCCGCTTCGGACCGGCGTCCGCGGCGATCGTCTTGGCCAGGTCCCGCTGCCCGGTGCCGAGCGCGAGCGCGGCGGCGAGCATGTCGTAGAAGCTGCCGTGGTTGTTCTGCGCCGCGGCTTCGTCGGTGCCGTTCTTGCTGGTGCGCAACCAGGTCAGGAACTGCGTGTACCAGCCGGTCATGCCCGCCTGGTCGGCCTTCGTCCAGCCGGGCGCGCCGACGGCGAGGATCGCGGTGGCGTCGACGACCTGGGTCAGCGTGTAGGAGAACTCGATGATGCCGATGCCGCGCCCGTCGACCTTGCAGGGAATTCCCTGCGCGTAGTCGAGGTTCGGGTTCATCTTCGTTTCGGCGTCGAGGAACCACGTGCGCAGGTCGAGCGCCGCGCGCTGGGCGTACCGCGCGTCGCCGGTGTAGTACCAGGCCAGCGCGAGCCGGTAGATCGCGGCGAACGCCTCGCCGCGGTAGGCGTGGTCGGTGATCTCGTCGACGATCGGGTTGCGCTGGCCGTCCTTCTGGACGAACGGGCAGCCCCACGGGTTTTCCGCGGTCGGCTGGGTCGTCGGCCACCAGTAGGGCGCGAGGCTGAGGTAGTCGTGCTTGTCCCCGCTGGGTGGGACCTGTTCTTTCGCCGTGACACTCCACGGCCCAGCGGTGAGGTCGCTCTTCGCCGCGGCCAGGAGCTTGTTCAACGCCGTGCGGGACGTCTTTTCGCCGACGAGCGCGGCGAACTTCGTCCGGAGCAGCTGGCCGCCGTCGAGAACGGCGGTGTCGGGCGCGCAGATCGGCCCGATGACCGGGACGCTGCAGCCGGACGGCCGCGGCGCGGCCTGCGCCGGGGCGGCGAACGACGTGGCGAGGCCGAGCGCGGCGAGCGCGGCCACGACGGTGTGGCGGAAAACCATGTCCGCTCCATTCACAAATATGAACATCAGACCTGTGAGTGAATGGAGAGTACGCATGTGAACATCACCTAGGCAATGCCCTTGCGGTCAGGTCTGCTTCGACGCGGCGGCAGCTCGGACGGCGTCGACGATGAACTGGTAGCCCGTGCACCGGCAGAGGTTCCCGGCGAGCGCTTCGCGGATCTCGGCTTCGCTCGGGTCCGGGTTGGTCGCGAGCAGCTCGGCCGCGGTCGCCAGCACGCCGGGCGTGCAGAAGCCGCACTGCAGGCCGTGCTGGTCGCGGAACGCCTGCTGCAGCGCGCTCAGCTCGCCGTCGGCCGCCAGGCCCTCGACCGTGGTGACCTCGGCGCCGTCCGCCTGCACGGCGAGCAGGCAGCACGCCCGCGCGGTCGCGCCGTCGAACGTGATCGTGCAGGCGCCGCACACGCCGTGTTCGCAGCCGACGTGCACGCCGGTGAAGCCCAGGTCGTGTCGCAGGAAATCGGCCAGCGTGCGCCGCGGTTCGCACTCGGCGGCGCAGACCTGGCCGTTGACCGTCAGGGTGACCTTCATCGGACCGCCTTCGTCAGGGCCCGCCGTCCGAGCACCGCGGCCATGTCGCGACGGTAGTCGGCGGGGGCGTGCAGGTCGGACGGCGGATCCGCGGCCGCCGCGATCTCCCGCGCGGCTTCGGTGATGACGTCGTCGGTGAGCGTCCGGCCCGCGAGCAGCTCCTCGGCCGCGCGCGCCCGGATCGGCGTCGGCCCGGCGCCCGCGACGGCGATGCGGATTCGGCCGTCCGCGGGTTCGAACGTGACGAACACGGCGACGAGCGGAAGATCCTTGCTGCGCCGGGAAAGTTCTTCGATGGCGCAGGCACCGCGCTGCACCGGGACACGGACCGCGACCAGCAACTCCCCCGACGTCAGCACTGTCCTGAATGGACTCTCGAAGAAGTCGAGCGCACGCACGGCACGGTCCCCGGACGGCCCGCGGACGACGAGTTCCGCGTCGAGAGCGAGCGCGACGGCGGGCAGCTCAGCCGCCGGATCGGCGTGCGCGAGGCTGCCGCCGAGCGTGCCGCGGTTGCGGGTCGTGACGTGCCCGACGTGCCGCAACGCCTGCGCGAGCAGGGGCAGATCGCGCCGCACCACCTCCGACGTCTCGACGGCGCGTTGCCGCGTGAGCGCCCCGATCTCGACGACGTCGTCGGTTCGGCGGATGTACGCGAGGTCGTCGAGCCCGTTGACGTCGACGAGCAGCGACGGCCGCGCGAGCCGCATGTTCAGCAGCGGCACCAGGCTCTGCCCACCGGCGAGCACCCGCGCGCCGTCGGCGGCCAGCGCGTCGATCGCGTCGCCCACCGAATCCGCGCGGACGTAGTCGAACGCCGCCGCCTTCACCGCGCGCTCCCGCGCTTGATCGCGGCCAGGAGGTTCGGCGGCGTGATCGGCAACGCCGTGATCTTGACGTCGTAGTCGCGCAACGCGTCCTCGACGGCGTGCGCGATCGCCGCGCCGCCGCCGATCACCCCGGCCTCGCCCATGCCCTTGAAACCGCCGGGGATGTGGTCGGCAGGCGTGCTCATGTGCGCGAGCGTGAACGGCGGCACCTCGGTCGCCGTCGGGAGCAGGTAGTCGCGGAACGTCCTGGTCAGCATCCGCCCGCCGTCGTCGAAGGTGAGTTCTTCGTAGAGCGCGCCGCCGACGGCCTGGGCCGCGCCGCCGTGCAGCTGGCCGTCGACGATCAGCGGGTTGATCACCGTGCCGCAGTCGTGCGCGATGAGGTAGCCGAGCAGCGTCACCACGCCCGTCTCGGGGTCGACTTCGGCGAGCACGGCCGTGCAGCCGAACGCCGTCGCGACGTTGGCCGGGTCGTAGACCTCGGTCTCCTCCAGCGTCGGCGTCTCGTCTTCGGGCAGGAAGCCCTGCAGTCGCCGGTACGCCGCGTCGCCGACCTGGTCCATGCCGATGGAGCGGTCCGGGACGCCGGCGACGGAGATCCGGCCGTCCTCGACGACGAGGTCGTCCGGCGAGGCCTCGAGGATGTTGGCGGCGATCCGCAGCACCTTCGCCTTGAGCCGAGTCGCGGCGGTCAGCACGGCGGCCCCGCCGACGGCCGCCGCGCGGCTCGCGCCGGTGCCGTACCCGGTGTAGGGGCAGGAATCCGTGTCGCCGGAGACGACCGTGACGTGCTCGAGCGGCACGCCGAGCGCGTCGGCCGCCACCTGCGCCAGCGCGGTGTGGATGCCCTGCCCCATCGCCGACTGTCCGGTGTGGACGGTCACGTGCCCGGTGGCGTCGATCCGCACGACCTCTTCGTCGAACCCCGAATGCTGCAGCCCGCTCAAGTTCACGATCCGGCTCGGGCCGAAGGCGGTGAGCTCGTTGTGGAACGAGTACCCGATGCCCACGCAGGCGCCGCGCGCCCTCGCCTCGGCGACGCGCTCGGCCCAGCCCGCCTGCTCGACGGATTTCAGGCACAGGTCGAGGCATTCCTCGTAGCGTCCGCTGTCGAAGACGAACACCGGGCTCTGGTACGGGAACGCCTCGGGCGGCACGAAGTTCTTGCGCCGCACGGCATGCGCGTCCAGGCCGAGCTTCGCGGCGAGCAGCTCGACCATCCGCTCCTGTACGAAGTTCGCCTTCGGCAGACCCCAGCCGCGGTAGGAGCCGTACGGCGTCCGGTTGGTGACAACGGCGACGACGTCCATCCGCACGGCGGGGATCGCGTATGGCCCGGTGATGAGCGCCGCCGTGGTGAAGCAGGGACCGAAGGCGATCGTCCCGAGCTCGCCGCCGAGCACGCCGTGGACGGTGCCCCGCACGCCGGTGATCGTGCCGTCGGCCTTCGCGGCGTACTCGACGTCGATCTTCTGCTCGCGCGAATGGACGTTGGCGACGAAACTCTCGACGCGGTCTTCGATCAGCTTTACCGGCCGCCCCGCACGTCGCGAAAGCAGCGCGGCCAGGACTTCTTCGCCGTAGAAGTCGAACTTGTTGCCAAAGCCGCCACCGACGTCCGGCGTCCGCACGCGGATTTCGCGACGGGCAGGCCGAGGACCTCGCCGAGCAGCTCACGGGCCAGGTTCGGCGCCTGCGTGGCGAGCCAGACGTCGAGCTGGCCGGTGAACGGGTCCCAGGTCGCGACGACACCGCGCGTCTCGAGGGGTGTCCCCATCTGTCGCGCGAAGCGGAAGGACTCGGCGAGCACGACGTCGGCGTCGGCGAAGGCGGAATCGACATCCCCGGCGGCGACGGTCGTGCGGGCGCAGACGTTGTCCGGC
Organism: Amycolatopsis nalaikhensis; assembly: GCF_030264295.1. GTDB lineage: Bacteria > Actinomycetota > Actinomycetes > Mycobacteriales > Pseudonocardiaceae > Amycolatopsis > Amycolatopsis nalaikhensis. The sequence continues at coordinate 2,251,324 of NZ_CP127173.1, forward strand.
CAGTCGTCGTAGAGGCGAGGGGCGCTTTCGGCCGTCGCCTGTTCGAGCGTGCTGACGGCGGGGAGTTCCTCGTACTGGACGTCGATGAGTTCGAGGGCGTCTTCGGCGATGGCCCGGTCGCTCGCGGCGACGACGGCGACGCCCTGCCCGGGATAGCGGACGCGGTCGACGGCGAGCGGGTAGGCATCGGTGAGCCGCATGTCGGGAACGTTGCGCCAGACCACGGGCTGCGGGGCATGCACGGCGGCCTTGACCTCGGCGCCGGTGAGAACGACGGCGACCCCGGGCAACGCGGCGGCGGCGCGGAGATCGATGGATGTGATCCGCGCGTGCGGCAACGGACAGCGCAAAACGGCGGCTTCGAGCATCCGCGGCAGTGCGACGTCGTCGACGAAGCGAGCGCGCCCGGTCAGCAGCCGGAGATCTTCGGTGCGGAGCGCACGCGCTCCGATGAGCCCTCCCACGCGTCCACATTCCCATTCGAGGGGTGCGGCGCGCGTGGTACGAACGTGCGATCTTTCAGGCGTCCCGGGGTCGGAAGAAGGCCACGAGCCTTGCCTCGCTGAGCTGACCCCAGTCGCTGTTGACGGCGAGGAGGGCGGCGGCTCCGGTCGGGAACTTGGCCTGGACCTCGCGGGTGTCGTGCCCGTGCCCGGCGAGATGGAGGGTGAAGTCGCTGACGCCGGGCTCGTGCCCGACGAGAGCCAGTGTTTTCACTTCGGACGGCGTGCGGTGGGCGGCTTTGAGGAACTCGTCGACGTCGCCGCCGTAGAGGTCGTCGTCGTACTCGACCGGTGGCTTGGCCGGGAGGGCTTCGCTGACGCGCTGCCAGGTTTCGCGGGTGCGGGTCGCGGTGGAGCAGACGACCAGGTCGGGGACGTGGCCGTGGTCGGTGAGCCAGTGGCCGAGCTTGGGGGCGTCGCGGATGCCGCGCGGGGCGAGGGGGCGTTCGCGGTCGGGGAGGTCGTCCGACCAGTCCGACTTGGCGTGCCGGAGCACGATCAGCCACCTGTCCATGGCGTCACCCTAGCGAGCCCCAGTGCGGCGCACGTACCGGAATCTCCGGGGAAAACTCCGATGGCTCCTGCGGTCGCGTTGACGGCGTCGTCGGTGAGGACGCACGCGACGAGCGGGGGGATGTGGTCGGCTTCGGGTGGCTGGAAGCCGTACACGTTGGATCGCCAGCTGTCGGCGCAGATCTGCATGATGTCGACGGTGACGTCGCCGCGCCCGCCGTGGCCGCCGATGCCGACCGGGATGTGCTGGTTCGGCGAGTCGCTGGTGATGTCGGCTGTTCGGTAGCAATAGGCGATCTCCCGCTCGGTGGGGACGCCCGGGTCTCCGGCCGAACCAAGCCCCAGGACGACTCCGCTGGTGATCACGCCGACTCCCGAGACGACGGCGGCTGTCGCGACGGCACTGCGCCGCGCTCGGCCTTTGGCCTCGATGGCGTTGAAGTCGAGGGTCAGGGGTGGTTCGTCGGTGCCCAGGGCTTGGACCAGGAGGTCCTTCTCGTTCGTCATCGGACGCTCCCCTCGATGGGCTCGGTGTTCTCGCCGAGAAGCTGCCGAAGGGTGGCGAGGCCGCGGGCGGCTTGAGACTTGACGGTCCCTTCGGATATTCGGAGCACTTTGGCGGCTTCGGCGTTGGTGAGATCGCTGAAGAACCGCAGGACCAGCACGGCTCGCTGCTTCGGCGGCACCTTCTGCAGGGCCGTGCGAACGTCCAAGGCCGCGGCGGCCTCGGGGTCGTCGACCGGTGTGTCCGGCAGCGCGTTCCGCAGTTCGGCGCGGCGGTACGGCCGACGAGTCTCGTCGATGGCCAACCGCGAGATCACCCGTCGGGCGTAGGCGTCGATCCCAGCTGGGTCGAGCCGGTGGCGGCGGACGTACATCCGCAGCAAGGCCGTCTGGACCAGGTCTTCGGCCAGCGACCAGTCACCGCACATCAGGAAAGCTTCGCGGCGCCAGACGACGGCGCGTTCGCGAACGAGCTGACTGAACTCCCACCGATCGGCCACGACCACCCCTCTCGCAGGTACATACGAGAGGGAGGCGGCAAACCGTTGCATCGCGGACCGGGAACTCGGGTGTGCTCGAGACTGGCCGCTGACCAGGGAGTTTGAGTGGGCCGCCTGGGGCTCGAACCCAGAACCTACGGATTAAAAGTCTACGGGAAACCAATGTCGGCGAGTGTCACCGAATGCCGCCTTGTGCCAATAAATGCAGGTCAGCCGACATCTTCACCGTTTTTCAGTGTCGCGGAGTGTCGCCCAGTGTCAGGCTCTACTTCGGCAACGGAGCCCCATCGGAGACGCACTACCCATGATTCTGGGTCATTGCGGACCCACCGTCAATCATCCGAAGGCGCCGTGTTGTGCACCGCTGATCGCGAGCGACAGCAACCCAAGGGTGGCGTTGAAGCTCACAGCCGGCAGCTGTCCGACCACGCCCGCCAGCCTCTCGCGACCCACCCTTACTCCCAGCCTCATTGACCGCCGCTTCGGCTGCAGGGTCATGAAGTGCTGCGCTTGCGAGCGCGTGCTTGCGAAGACAGGAGCGCCAACCGCACAAAGTGCGCCCTCCGCAACGCCTCCGCCCGCTTCATCCGCTCGTCGTGCGGTAACACACCGCCCGGATCGACCTGCCTCGTCCACCGGTCGTCGAAACCACGTCGAGCTGGCGCGGTTGCGGCGGTCCGGTCGTCGCAATACGCCCATCGCGTGTAGCTGGCAACGCGTGCCGCCATGGATCGCTGCTCCGGCGTCACGACTTCTCCCGGCGGACCGGACCGACCTGGCCATGATCGGCCCGGACCGGTGGCAGGAGACGTCGAATCTCGGACATCGCGGCATCAGAGAGCGGCGGCGCGGACCGCACCACACGAGCAATGAACTCTTCCCGAGTCTCGCCGGGCTGACACCTTAAGATCATCATCAAGTCTTGAACACGCAGCCAAGCCCGCGCCCGCCGAACACGGCAAGATCACTCAGAAATGACCCCACCTCGGACGCCGCCGGGGTCATCGCCGTTATCGCCACAGGCCGCGCCAGGTCGAAGCTCGTGACTGGAGATCGCATCTCGTCCCAGCTGAGCATTCGACGCCACCGCATATCTGTCCTTTGTGGTCTACGATCACGGCAGCGACCGAGGTCAATGCCACACTGCCAAATTCCGCCCATCGTCACGCTGCCCTGTAACGAATAGGCCTTCTTCTGTGGACACTCGCCGGACACGGGTTCACGATCAAGTCCGGTGGCGATTCGCCGTGTTCACGGCAGTACACCGCCACTTCGCCCGCCTATGACGCAGCAGTGGTCACGGGTTTCGTTGTGAATGAGGTGCATGGCCATGACATCAGATGATGGATTGTTCAAACGATGCGGGTGTCACGACCCCGTGACGGGTCGCAGGTCGGGGAGCCGGTGCCCGCAACTGGCGGCGCGGGGGCATGGGAGCTGGTATTTCCGGCTGGAGATACCGCCAGGGAAAAACGGCAGGCGACGGCAGCTGCGCCGCGGTGGCTTCGCCTCACGGAAAGCAGCAGGCGCGGCGCGGGACTTCTTGAGCAAACCCGCCACCCTGGACGGCACTTCGGGCTCGGCGACAACGGTGGCGCAGTGGTTGCGGTTGTGGCTGGAAAGCCGGGAGAACCTCGCGCCGTCCACGATGCGCAGCTACGCCATGCACGCCCGGCGCCACCTCATACCGAACCTGGGGCGGGAACGGGTCACCGAGCTGACCCCGGCCCGGGTGCAGGCGATGTTTACCTCCCTGATCCGCACGCACGCGGCCACCGGCCGGCCGTTGTCGGTGGCGACGCTACAGCGTATCCAGGCCACCCTGCGCGTCGCGCTCAACGCCGCGGTCCGTCGGGGTCTGCTGGCTTCGAACCCGGCGCGCTTCGTGGAGCTGCCGTCCAGGTCGAAGCCCCATCCGGTGGTGTGGACCGCGACCCGGATCGCGCTGTGGCAGGCGGGCGGGATACGGTCGGCGGTCGCGGTCTGGACCGCTGCCCAGACCGCTGAGTTCCTTGCCTGGCTCCGCCGGAGCGAGCATCCGCTGTACGTGTTGTTCCACCTCGTCGCGCTGCTCGGGCTGCGGCGCGGCGAAGTGGCCGGGTTGCAGTGGGCCGATGTCGACCTGCGGGCGAGAACGGTCACCGTGGCCCGTCAAGTCCGTCAGGTCGGCAAGCACCTGGAAGCTCGCGGCGCCGAAAAGCGCCTCCAGCAACCGGGTGATCGCCCTGGACCACACGACAGCCGCGCTGCTGCAGGGTCTACGGATCGAATGGCTGGCCACCCACCCAGGCAGCAGTGAACCGGTCGGGTTTCTCTTCCCCGACCACTCCGGTGCTCCGTTGCGGCCGGACTTCCTGACTGTCATCTTCCGTCGGCTCAACACCGCATCAGGGCTTCCGCCGGTACGGCTGCACGACCTCCGCCACGGAGCCGCCAGCCTCTCCCTCGCCGCAGGCAACGACCTGCGCACCGTCCAAGCCCTGCTCGGCCACTCCAGCATCACGCTGACCGCCGACACCTACGCCGCTGTCCTGCCAGACCTCGCCCACCACGCCGCCGAAGCCACCGCCCGCCTCCTCCACGACGCCACCTGCCCTCGCTCCGGACGGCGGCGTCCAGTCCGGCGAACCCACCTGGGCCGCAAACACAAATCCGGCGCCAGGGGGTAAGACAGCGGGACGACATGCGGCTCTCGTCCTAAACTGGCACCGGTCGGAGTACCCGTGGGTGGGGCGAGGTGAGGGCGTGCTGTACGCCGTGGCTGGAGATGACCGCACCGGAGTCACTGGCCGAACCAGCCGCCACTGACCACCGGACCCACCAGGGAAACTGTGCCCATGACCCACTTCGCCCTGTCCGGACCGCTCACCTGGATCGGCCCTTCGGCACCGTCGCCGCTTCGCGAACGTCAACGGACAAACAATACCGAAGCGGTCTGCATCGGCGAGGCTATTCCCGTCGACCTCGCCGATGTCGCAGCGAAGGCCGTTCAGGAGACCCAGGCCGAAGCCGCGGAGCAAGGCGTGATGGTCGAGGTCGATTGTGTGCCGGTGCTCGTGGACGGCGACCCCACGCTCCCCGGCCGGCTCGCCGTCAATTTGCTGCACAACGCCATTCGGCACAACGAGCCCGGCGGACACGTCCAGGTCCGGGTAGCCCACGACCCCGGCCATCCGACGCCGACCGTGTCCAACACCGGCCCCCGGTTCCCGACGAGCTGATCGGGGAACTGTTCAAGCCGTTCGTCCGGGCCGCGCCCCGTACCCGCGGCGGCCACGGGATCGGCATGGCGATCATCCGCGCGGTCACCGACGCGCACGGCGGCACGGTCTCCGCGCGGCTTAACCCCGGCGGCGGCCTGACCGTCACCGTTGCCTTTACCGAAGCGGAGAACATTGCCCAACGCCGCGAAATCCCCGGTCCGGCTGAATGGGACACAGCCGGACGAGCACGTCCCGGCGTGTAGGAATTCCGCTGGGGGGGGAATTGCGAAATGCCGAAGAAGCGGTTGAAGGCAACGATCGCGGGCGGTGTGGTCCTCGCCGGACTGCTCGCCGGCGCGAGCGTCGCCTACGCGACAACGGGCGAGGGCGGGGGCTGCGGCCAGGCTCCCGCCATGACCAGCGCCAGCGGCCCCACCGGCGGCACGGCCGACCCGAGCGCCGGTCCGCCGGACGACCCGCTGTGTGTTGCCCGGGTCGCCCCCTTGCCGCCCACCTCCTACTGACGGTGAGCGCAACGCCGGGCCTGGTCGGGCGTTGCGTCGTCGACGAGATCTACCCGACAACGACGCTGTTCTCGCCGGCAAGAAGGATCAAGCCGTCGTCGGCAGCGCTGGCCAGCACACGGCGTCCGGACCTGCAGCAGTGTCAGCGCCAAGAGCTCACCGGCTTTCATAGCGGCAGCGATGTATGCGAGCAGGTCGACGCCTATGCTGGTGCGGATGAGGGGAAAGATCGTTTTCGACGTGTGCCTGAGGGTGACGAGTTCGGTGGAGTCCTTGCCGTGGATGGCCGGGACGGTGACACTGTTACGAATAGGCGCGGACGGCTTGGTCACCCAGGCCAAGACTGACGCCGCGAAGCGCGCGATGCTCGGTGCCGCCGAAGAGAGTGACCTGCTGATCGTGGCTTGGCCAGGTGAGTGGAGCCAGGATCTCTTCGTCGTCGACGACCTGCCGGCGGCCAGACTCGCTGTCGGTCTCCCACGCCGGAGGGTGGCTCCCGCCGTGACGGCGAACGAGCACCCTGAACCTTCCTTGGGTACCGGCTGGTCCTCCGCCGAGTCGCAAGGTCTGTGGGGACGCCTGGCCGCGTTGCCGGGGCTGCCGGAAGAAGGAAAGCGGCAACTCGTCGACAAAGCCGCTCAGTGGATATCCTCGCGGGGGATCAAGCCGCTGCTCGCTCGGACGGACCTCGACAACGAGACGCGGCAGAGACTGCTGGCCGGTGTGGAGTCGTGGGACGCCGCGGATCTCGTCGCTGCCGACTGCTGCACTGCCGCGGAGGCTCTCGAACTGCTGAACCGGTTTCCCGCCAAGGCAAGCGTTCTCGGAGCCGCGCTACAGCGGCCCGAGATCTCGCAGACAGCCATGCGCGAGGTCGCCACACTGTCCTACGACGACGCCGCGAAGCTTTGGTGGGATGCCAAGAACTGGCCCGCTCAGACGAAAACGCAACTCGCCGCGACCATCCTCGACGTGGTGCTCGGTTCGCAGCCGCCGGAACCCCCGTCCGAAGTCCCAGGCTGGCGGGATCGGCACACCCCGGAGATGCTGCTCAGAGACCTGATCGCCGAGCAGCCGTCCGATCGGCGCGAGGAACTGCTGTCCCACCCCGAACTGGGTTCACGGATCAGGCGCGCGTTTCTCGCCGCCGACGAACTCACCGACACCGAACTACTTCAGTGCCTGCCGGAATTGAAGACCGCGGAGGCCACTGATGTGCTCGCTTATCTGAAGCGGTTTCCACGACTCACGCAGCTCGCGCGAGACGAGGTGGGCGACGTGATCGCCGACATGATCGCCGGCGGATGGGATCCGGTGCGGATCGCCCACGCGGGCGAATGGGCCGACCTCGTCGTGGTCGCCCGCGCGACCACCCGTTCCGCGTGCGTCGATGCCTTGGTGACCGCCGCCGTAGACGCCCGACCACGACAGCAGGTCTCGCACTATCAGCTCGTCGACGCGATCGTGGCAAACCCCGCGGCATCGACCTCGCAGCTCCGTCGCCTGTTCGAGCACCTATCGGACGATCACCTCCGTGACATCGAGGAGTCACTGCCCGCCCGCAGCCGCGCACGTCGTCTGTGCGCAGAGGTGCTCACCGCTCGGCAATCGCGTACGGTCTCCGCAGCCCGGCCGGCGCCGACCACGGAAAACCTGCCGACGGACGAGGAACTCTCGGCGATGGCAGACCCGGTGGCGGCGCTTGCCGACCTCCTCCGCGATCGAGGCCGAGAGCGGGACGCAATCGTCGCTCACGCCCTCAGCTCCGCCCACATGACCGACGACCTCGCTTGGCGCATGCCTGTGCGCGAGCTCGAGCGCCATCCCGTGTACGGGCCGCGGCTCGCGGCGAAAGTCGCCGAAATCTGCGGTGATTCGCCCGACCGATGGCGGGCGTTCGCCGCAGCGTGGGGAACACAGACACAACTCCTCACCACGACCTTGTTCAAACGGATCGAAGCGGCGCGCGGCGACTAACCCATGAGCTTCCGACTTGTCCGGACTTCTCGACCTGAGGTGTCCGGACAATCAGAGAGTCATCCGAGGCCGACGAGTGGCAACGACGAGCCCATATCGACGTCCGTGCCAGACATGCCAGCCCGCACCATGCGCCCAGAACTGGCTGCTCCGAAAAGTACCTCCAGGAACCGAATGATCGCCCTCGACTACACGATAGCCGCCCAGCTGCAGGGTCTGCGGATCGAGTGGCTGGCCACCCCGGCACCGACGAACCGGTCAGGTGGCCGGGACCAACGCCGAGGTCGACCGTCGCGCCCGGCACCGGTCGAGCAGCCACCCGTCATCCCGGCAGGCGACGCATCACCGGATGAGGTCACCACCGGCATGTCGCCACACGACGCCACTCGCGCGCCCAACGGCCGGGTCTTCGCCGCCAACGAAAACGGCCGCAGCGTCGCGGTCACCCAGGACGGCAAGCTCGTCCACATCTTCAGCGACGTCACCCAGCCCGCCGGGCTGGCGGCGGTAGGCGTCGCACGACCACTTCGGCCAGGTCCGCAGGTTTCGGCACGGCCATGCCAGTCGCACTCCCCACCCATTGAGTCGACCGAAAAGTGACGCCTCACCACTCATATGTACCGTTAGTGTCCAACAGACTCACCCGATTGGGGTAGTTTGCCAGGGGCGGCGACCGTGATCGAAGCCAGGATGCGTAGGGAGGCGCCTCCGGGCACGAATTTGAGGGTTTCTCAGATTTCCTGCGCCGTCTGGTCGCGCCAAAAATGCCTTGGCGACAGGGAGAGGCAGGCATGAGAAACACGGTCCGAAGAGCGCTCGCTGTTATGGGCGCCTGTCTTCTACTGGGAATTTCCGGTACTGGGATCGCCCATGCGGGTTCGCAGCAGACCGTTGTCACCTACGAACTCAAACTCGACAAATCCAGCGTGGCTCAGCTTTCACAGATCAAGGCGGTCAACGCGAAAACCGGCCAGGTCGCCGCGCCGTTCACAACGCCGCCACTGGGTGGCTGCGACTTCAGTCAGGTCAGCGGAAACGTCAGCGCGTTGTACCAGGATCATGCTCTGGTCACTACGGAGGCGTCGTACAGCTCTTCCGTCATTTGCACGACCACTGCCCCTGGTCAAAACATGGACTACCTGTCCGACATCGCGAAACTCTTCGTCGACAGTGAAGAGCGAGCCGAAGGCAACTTGGCCCAGTGTGACTACCCGGCAGTCGATCCCTGCACCGCGATCGGATCGGTCGGTTACTACCCGTGCGCTGGAGATCTCAACTGCTCCGGCGCCTACCAGATTTACCATTACGTGGACTTGCCGCTCCCCGAGGGCTGGTATTGGCCGACGCCGGTGTCGGGCAACTGCGTGATCCTGGATCCGCGGGAGATCCAGTGCTACGCCTACTCGGAGAGGGCCGTGGTTCCACCTCTCAACTAGCGGTAATCAAGCATGACGAGGCGGAGTCGGCCGGTGCCGCAGAGTGGACCGGCTCCGTCTCGACATTTCGCTATTTGTCACGTCGGTCACGTCGAGGTGCTGCGATAGTGGAACTGATCCGAGCCAGGCTTTCCCTCCCAATAGTCGCCGAGGAATCATTGCCAGTTCCTGGCGATGAACTGAGGATTTCGATCGAGATTGCCTCTGCCGACTCGGCACGTTCGTACTCGGCCCGCTGTCCACGGTGATCGGCAATATTGCGCCGAATCCTCAACAATTCCACCTCTGATAGGCCCGCTTGAGTGAGCAACCGTCGCGTCGGTCCCCCGTCATCAGCGATGGCTGCGCGAAGGAGGTCGGCCGTCGTCGCGCACCCGTAGCCATCAGCGGCACTGATCCGGACGGCTTCCTCAAGCAAACTCAGTAAGTCCGACGACATCGGACGATGTCCTGCCGATTTCGCAACTGTCACGGGAGTTACTGTTCGGATAGCGTCGCGCACGACGTCGCTGTTGATGCCCGCCCCAGCCAGCTCAGAGCCAGCAGCGCTGTGACTGTCCATCGCCAAACCGATCAGGAGGTGGGCAGGGCTGATGCGCTCGGCCGACATGTCGGTCGCCTGCTTTGCTGCCTCGGCCAGCGCGCGGTGCGCAGCCGCCGAAAGTTTCTCCAACATCGGCATCTCCCCGCTTGCATGGACGGCTTCATAACAGGAAACCCTTCCCTGCCCTCTCAGCCTATCGTCTGCCACCGCACCTCAGGTGTGTCCAGTTGCCGCAGCGCCATCATCGTCTCCCGATTCGGGGCCGGTTGCCTCAAAGCCGTTGGCCTCGGCGGCCCGCTTGAGCACACTGTGCCGGGCTTCCATGCCGATCCCGGCCGGGTGCTGGATCGCGACCGCGGCGGCCCCCGGCCTGTAGCGGGCGCGGTGATCACTTCGGCCGGCACCGCGTTCCCGCGGTCACGCGGTAGCCTGCGCGCTGGCGATCTCGGCGACCCGCTGCGCGGCCGCACGCACGGCCTCGGCGACTTCCGCGGAGTTCAGCTCCCGCACGCCGCACGCCTCCTCCAGGGGACGCCACCGGAACCCAGCCCGGACAGACAACGGGAGCAAGCGACCTGCGGCTCGCCCTAAGCTGGCACCGGTCAGGTAACCCGTGGGTGGAGGGGTGAGGGCGTGCCGTACGCCGTGTGGCTGGAGATGACCGCACCGGAACCGATCACCGACGCGGCCGCCGCGGCGCAACTGCCGGGGCTGGTCGCCGACCTGCTGGGAGCGGGCTGGGAGGTACCCGCTGTCCCGTGGCTCGAGGACGAAGACGACCCTGCCGTTGCCGACGATGACGAACCCGGTGGTGCCGGCCTTCTCGATATGCGGGTGGTGGGCTATCGCGACGGCGCCGTGATCGGTCTCGCCGTCGACACCGACGTACTCGAGGTCGCCACGACCATCGGCGCCAGCCTCGGCCGCCACCTCGCCGACGCAGCACCCGCCCTCCTGGGCTGGACAACCGAATCCCTCCGCGCCGTCAAACTGACCGCACCGGACGCCGACGGTGACTGGCTACCGTCACTGCGCGACGACAGCCCGAGGTTCCCGGTCGCGGAACACCTACGCCACGACCTGCTCGAGATGGCCGCCCAGTTCCTGATCGCCGGCGCCATACGCGACCTGCACGACCCCACCGGCGAAAGCCGCCACACCCCCGAAGCAGTCGATGCCGCCGACCTCGTCGCCGGTGCCGTCACACAACACCCGTGGGGCCGTGAAGTCGGGGGTAGGCTCGGCACGCTGCTGATCGCCGTCGGCCGCCACGAGGCCACGTCCGGCGCCCGGCGGCCGTTGACCGGTCACGGTGGCGGGGATTCCGCCTTGGCGCAGCAGCTGCTGGAGGCGGTGCGCGCGGAGATCGACCATCCGGCCCTCGACTACGGCGACGACCGGATGCGCGGCCACGTCCTCGTCGAAGGCTTCATGGAACACCACGACCTGCAATGGAACCGCCGCACCGGCGACCTCGACGACGAGGCCGACGAACGGCGCAGCCGCGAGCAGCTGCGGGCACTGCTGTGGGCGGGACTGCGGGTCCTGGCGACCCTGACCCACGACCTCACCGACCAGGCCCCCTCGCCGTGGCTCTGGCTCGCCGACCTGGAATGCGACGACCTCAGCCCCGCCGTCGGCGTCCTCGCCGAACTCGACGACGAACGCCTCACCGTCGCCGCCGAAGACGATGACGAGGAGCTCGCCGCCGCAGCCGACGCGCACGTGCTCGTCCGCGCCGCGCTGCTGCATCCCGACCTGCTCGACGACGCGACCTCCGACGAAGTCGAGTCGGCCTTGTCCGACACCGAGGTCACTTCCGGGCCGCTGCATCACGTCGCCCACGACGCCCTGATCATCTTGGGCGCCGACGCCATCGCGACGGCATCCGGCACAACGAAGCAGAACAAGGCCGCGGACCTCCTGCTGCCCCCGCTGCGGGCCATCGAAGCACTCCGCGTGGACGATGACGATGTTGACGGTGACCCGTACAACGATCTCCACCACGCTCTCGAACAACTACTGCCCAGATCGGGCGGCACCAGCCGCCGGCTCCGGCTGGCCCGTGAGCTCCTGCTATTGATCACGGCGGCCGCGGCGGCCACCCCCGACACACCGGCCCGGGTCGCCCGCGAACTGTTCCTCGACCCCGCCACCACAGCCTGCGTCCTGCTATCCACCGACGACGACAACCGGGCCATACGGCGCCTGCGCACCTACATCCTCACCGCCGCAGCCGCCCTCGACCCCACCATCGCCGGAAGCTTCGCCGCCGACCTACCCGCCCTGCGCAGCACCGACCCCCGCGACGAACCCGCCCTCCGCAACGAAATCACCACCTGGTGGAACCGCACCCTCCAGGTCCTGCGGCGCCAGCCCGAACTCCTCGGCCAACAGCCACATTGCCCAGATCCAGGAGGAGCGTTACTCAAATCCGCGACAACAGACGGCGACGTCCCGTCCGGAACCCTCGACGACCTGCCTACAGCCCACGCCGCCGTGGCCGTCGCCCAAGCCATCTCGGCAATCAGCCTCGCACTCGAAGCTCCCGAGCTTCCCGTTGAAATCTTCCGGTGACCCTGCCAGGCCATCAACCCGACCGGGCGCGGAAGACGGCCATCTGCTGGTACTGGCGGTAGTTGGGGCGGCACTGCTCCTGCGCCGTCGGCAGCCACGCTCAAGCGCGGTTCGCAGGATTCGGCGGTCACGGCCCCTCAGAGTCGGCCCGTCCCTCGACCCGGCGGAAACTACGCCGGCACCGGATCAAGCACACGATCCCCGAACGGCGTGACCAGATCGCCGCGCGCACGGCCAAGGGCTCGGCCAGCCACTGGCCTTCGACACGGGGATCTACCAGTAGCGCAACACAATGGAGCGGGGGTTCAACCGGATGAAGCAGCGACGTGGGGTGTCTCCGACCATGACACGCAGGTGCGACGAAACGGGGTACGAGGAAATGTCGATGTCTGCTGTCACACTCGGCTCCATGAACAACAGGTTCGCTCCGGAGACTCGTGACAGCCGGTCGCCAGTGGCCAGCTCATGACCGGCGATGGGCAGAGCGCGGCGGAGATCGCCGCCAGCCGCGGAGAGGGAACGGCCACGGAATTCGTCTGCGCCTGGGTGGACGTCGTCCTCAATCACCGTGACTGGGCACTGGCGATGGGAGCGTCGACACCGGAGCTGAGGCTGGCCACTGCCCAGCACTTCATCGTCCAGGCGCAACACCTCAAGGCACTCGATATCCCCGATACGATCCGGGATGAGCTCGCAGCCGAGCTCGCAGCGATCGACACCAGCCACGCGCTCTGGAACGCCTACGCCACGGCCAGCCTCGACAGCTTCGACGACGTCCGCGGAAAGCATCTGGCGCACAGCACGCGGCCGCGGCCCATCGACATCGAGCACGAAGGTGTACTGCTGATCGAGTACGACACCAGCTCGGTCACGCCGATGACCGTGGACGGCCAAGAGCTGAAGCAGGTGCGCACAGAAGAGCCGCCCGAGCTGCAGTGGCCGCTGGTCGCCCGCCGCGTCTCGGGCCTCTGGTTGCTGGCCAGCTTCCGGGGGGAACTTCCCCGGCCCGGCTGGCCGCCGTTTCTCGGCTGACCTGTGGTACCGCTGGGTTCACGCCGAGGCGTGTCGGGCGCGCGGAGGCCACCTGGTCAGCGCCAGATCCGCTCATTCGGGCGCCATGAGCCGGGCGGAGGCGTCAGTTGCATCAGAGGGGTGAGAAAGGCATCGGCGAACGCCTCCACCCCGCCCAGGGTCCGCATTTCTTGAGGCAGATCCAGGGCCTTCTGCGCGGCTTCCCGGTAGAGGCCCGCCCAGGCCCGGTTCGGCACTCGAAAGGTGCCGGGCAGGTCCACGACCATGTGCCTAGCACGGCGGCGTTCGACTTCGTCAGCCAGGATGCGGTGCATCCGCGCGCCCTCGATATCGGTCTTCAGCGCAATGAGCACCAGATCGACGAGGTCTTTTGCCCGAGTGGAGGAAGTTCGGCGGACTTGATGTAGCTCGTACATCGCGCAGATCTTCTCCGCGACGTGGTCTTCCACCGGAAATACCCGGGTTTGCGGCCACGGCCCGCAGTCGGTCGGGAAGGCCGGCTCGAGCGCGGTGGTGGTGACGGTGCCGCGGGGGTGGTGACCGGCCACGACGATGTCGACGTTGACCTCGTAGCCCAGTGGCGCCTCCTCGAACATCGTCATGAAGGTGACCTTGCGGGTCGGGCGCTCGACGTGGGTTTGGTCGAAGGTTCTGCGGTGGGCGAACCAGATTTCGTCGTCCAGCCGCAGCGCGGCCGCGGCGATCAGCTCGTCGACCGCAGTGTCGGTGGTGTCCTGGTTGCCGAGCAGGTCGATGTCCGTGGAGTAGCGAGCGCTCGGCCAGCGTACGAGCAGCGCCTGACCGCCCTTGAGCATCCAGGTGCCGTGATCGGCGTGGAAGACGCGGGCGATCAGCCGCCGGTAGAAGTGCAGCTGCAGCAGCTCACCGTGACTACGGTTCGTCTTCTTCGCCGCGTTCCGCGCCTTGCCCTTCTGGGAGTCCAAGTAGCTTCTCGGGGTGCGCGGACGCTGCGGGGCTGGCATGTGCCTCATCGTCGCCTATCGTGCTCGCCTCGTTCGCACTGGCACCGATCTGCTTGCGGCGGTCACCGGCGTCGCGGTCCTTCAGCATCTGGGCGACGGCAGGCAGCAGGTCCGGCGGCAATCCGTTCACCAGAGTCGCGATCGGCGTGCCCGTGTCGCTCAGCAGCCGCGCGATGGGCCCGATTTTGTCGCTGACGGCTGACATGATGGATGTCACCTGGGCAAGCATGGCCAGCAGATCCGGGGATAGGCCGGAGACGATGGTGTTCGGCGGCACGATCCCGGCATCCGCGACGAGCTTCGCGACCCGCGCAGTCGAGGACATCGCGATCTCGGGATGTGCGGCCAGCAAGGCGCTCAACGCCGCGCCCGGGTCGGCGGAGGCCGGTGCGGGCCGGCGAGCGAGTTCGGCGGTGCTCGTGCCGATCTCGGCGAGCAGGTGCTCCAGCAGCGCCGCGCCGTCTCCCGGCCGGCGGACCCCGTAGCGCAGCGCGTAGGAGCCGATGCGCTCGGCGAGAACGTCGAGACCGACCTGGTTGACCAGGACAGCCTGACGGATGATCGTGGCGATGTGACTGCCGTCGATGTGCTGGTCAAGCAGGTCACAGACCGTGCGTAGCGGTGTGGTGACCGGCAGTCCGTCGATCACCATGACGTCGTCGTCAGCGAGTTCGGCGCGCTTGAACCACAAGTCCGGGTCGCGGCTCGTGCGCCGCCGGGGCGTGGTGAAGCAGATCCGGTCGTCGACCAGCTCTCCCAGCCCGTGGAGCCCAGCCGCGGACTGGTGGGACAGCACGCCACCGTTGGGGTCCAGCGGTGGCCGGGCCCAGGCTTGTACCGCCGGGTTCAGCGCCAGCCACGCTGCTTGTGCCTCCCTCGCTGGGGTGACGGTGGCACTCGTGGCCGCGTACACGCCGTGCCGGACCCGGTCGAGGTACCCGGCAGTCTCAAGACGGTGCAGCGTGGAGGCGTCCACGCCGAGGCTCTTTGCCTGGCGGGACGTCACCATGCCCCACTGGTCCGCGGTGTAGGCGCCGAGCAGCTCGAACGCTGGCCCCATCTCCATACAGCAAAGTATACGCCATCTCGCAGCGTTTATCGCGCCTTGAGCGCCAACAACGACGGACACTTGTGCGACAAACGCTGCGATCAAGCCCGGCTTGGCAGGCATGAGAGTGCGTACCGCAATCACCTGGCGCCAGAATAACGCTCTCGCGCGGCGGGCAGGTCACTCTCGTTGGAGAGCGGTCCGGAGGTCGCGAGACGCTTCGCCGCAGCGCTGGCGCCCGTAGGACGGGATAACAGCGCCCGCGTGCAGGAAGGGCTCCCCCGCCCGAAGTCGCTTCGACCTTGCCGGCACCCGGCACCCGCCGGCAAGGGAGGGCCGGACGTACGCCATGACCACGGCCCCGGCAGTGCCCCTCCCCGGCACGCATCGGCCGACGCCCCTCAGCGGCCATCGAGGACGTCAGCTGTCGTCGCCACGGTCGGCCAACGCCCGGGTCAGCACGTCACATGCCGCACTGATCCTGGCTGCCACCTGCTGGGCATCTGCACCGTCAACGAAACCCACAACCGGCCGTCCGGCGCCGCCGTGATAGTCATCACAACGCGGCCGGCTACCGGCGCAGCATGCCTCTCACGTCCCTCGCCCGGTCCGAGTATCGAGTCGGTCGCCATTTCTTCCCAATCACCCCGCCCGCGCACCCACAGGCTTCTTCCCGACGCGCGGTCACCCAGCCGGGCCAATCCCTGCGTTCGCACCCCGAAGCTGGGCCAATTCCCCTGGCACGAGGATGGCCGAGCCGGATCCTATTGATCTTTCGAAAGGGCGCACGTGGATTCGCGACCGCGCCGAGCACCGCACTCAAGCTTCCCCGCTGCCTGTTACTGATCGTCACCGGCTGTGCCGCCTCCGCTTATGCAGGTCGCCTTGTCGGTTCCGGCTGAATACTGACCCCCTGGTTCCGCCGTTGTTGGGTACCCGTAGTCGCCGCCGGACAGTACCCGCAGCCCGCGCTTGCGCAGCTCCGGGTACGGCCGTTCCATCGCTTCCAGCGACTTGGCCGACCCCATCTTCCCGGCCATCGCGGCGTCGATGCCGAACTCCGCGCCCGCGTGGACGTTCGCCCCCTGCGAGACCACCAGGCTGCCCGGTCTTCCCGGATTATGGTGGGAGCCGGGCAGGCTCCTCGCGCGCGCTGGACACATCCTTCGTGATCGTGGCCCTGTTACACGTTCACGCAGTCCGACCGGGCCCCCGCGGCCACCGGTCGTCCGCAGGCCGAACCGCGTCAGTGATCCCGGCCGCGCCGAAGAGACGACCTGCCCGGTGATCAGGTCTCGGTACCGGCTGCGTCGAGCCGGGGTCAGCCCACGAGTGCGTGAACGGTGGTGGAGCCGAGCAAGGTGGCGCCGAGGCCGGCGACGACGCTGGTGATCACGTTCATGGCGGCGTAGAAGTAGGTTTTCTGCTCGACCAGCCGGAGGGTTTCGTAGCTGAAGGTGCTGTATGTGGTGAGGGCGCCGCAGAACCCGGTACCGATCAGCGCGAGCAGCGGTGCGGGCACGGCGAGGCCCGCGCCGGCGAGGCCGCCGAGGACGAGGCAGCCGGCGAGGTTGACGCTGAAGGTGCCCCAGGGGAAGAGGCTGTCGTGGCGGTTCTGGACGGTCCGGTCGGTGAGGTAGCGCAGCGGGGCGCCGATCATGGCGCCGACGAACACGAGGGCGAGCGTCATGACTGGGTTTTTCCTTCGTAGCGGAGTACTTCGACCTCGTCGATCAGGACGGTGCCTTCGCCGACGAGCTCTTCGAGCTCGGGCAGGAACGCTCGGACGCGGTCTTCGGCGTCGATGATGATCACCACGATGGGCAGGCCTTCGGTGAGGCTGAGGATCCGGGTGGTGTGGATCGCCGAGGAACTGCCGTAGCCTTCGCAGCCGCGCAGCACGGTGGCGCCAGCGAGTCCGGCTTCGCGGGCGCGTTCGACGATCTCGTGGTGCAGCGGCTTGTGGTGCCAGGTGTCGTCCTCGCCGAGGAAGATCGACAGGCGCAGAGCGTGTCCGGTCAGCTGCATGTCAAGCCACCTTCTCCGGGTCACGAACGGAGCCGGTCACCGTCCGGGTGAGCCAGACGCCCGCGATGACCGCGAGCATCGCGCAGATCAGGGTGCCGACGAGGTAGCCGAAGGCAAGACCGACGGTGCCGGGTTGCAGCAGGCCGCGGGTTTCCAGCGCGTAGGTGGAGAAGGTGGTGAAGCCGCCGAGGAATCCGACGCCCAGGAACGGGCGCACGAGGCGGTGCGCGGACCAGACTTCGGTGATCAGCACCATCAGGACGCCGATGAGGAAGCAGCCCGCGACGTTGGTCACGAACGTGCCCCACGGGAACCGGCCGGGCTGGGTCGGGAGCAGTTGTGCGAGGCCGTAGCGGGCGATCGCTCCGACACCTCCGCCGAGGGAGATGACCGCGAGGACCGGACCGTGCGAGCGGACCAGCTCGCGGCGCTGAGCCGGCGTCCGCAGATCGACGTCCGGGTCGATCGGTTCGGCCACCTTGATCTCGCTGCTCACACACGCCTCCTACTTGAACCCACGACGATTCTGGTCAAGTAGGGACTGTTGGCGGTGGCGACACCACGGTTCTTCCGGAGATTCCCGGAGCGGCGAGCCCCACCGCCGCATCGATTCACCATAGCCGAGGCGCTGGTCGGGACCCGGCAGGCTGTGCGCAGGTTCACTCGCGATCGTCACCGCCGCGTCGCGGACGTCGCGGCGTTTGCCCTGGCGGGTGCGGGGATCGGCCCGGCGGAGACTGCGGAGCCCGCGCTCGTCGCGCGGCTACGCCGCGGCGTGGATGGTGCTCTCCCCGCTTGCGACGAGCGCTTTGCGGACCCGCCGGGCCGGCGGCCGGCGAGGAGTCAGCTCGAGGTGGACCACCAGTGGGCGTGCTTGCGCTCGGGCTGGGTGTAGTGGATGGTCTCGACCTCGTCGAGGGCGACCAGGCCGCTGAGGTCGAGTTCGTCCAGTTGCGGCAGGAATCCGCGGATGCGCTCCTCGGCGTCGGCGATGATGATCAGCAGCGGCAGGTCCTCCGACAGCCGGAACAGGTGCGTGGTGTGGATCCGCGAGGCCGCGCCGTAGCCTTCGACGCCGCGGATCACCGTGGCGCCGGCCAGGCCGGCCTTGTGGGCGCGGTGCACGATCTCGGCGTACAGCGGCTTGTGGTGCCAATGATCGCTCTCACCGATGAAGATCGACAACCGGAGTGCCCGCCCGGAACTCTTCACTGGGTCCTCCTGGTCACGGGGTCGTGGCAACGTGTGAGACCAGGAACCATCAGCCTCGTGGCGAGGCGGTTCGGGCCGGCGGCCCCGGCGGGATCCATCACCACGTCCAGTACATCCGCCGCCCCGTGGCGGGGTCAAGCACCGATAGGGTGTCGCGCCCGCCAGGGGGTTGCACAACGACCGTGGAAGCTCCACACTGGGTGATCACAGGCGATGGGGCTCGCCTTAACCGCGGACGTTCGGTCCGCTGATGGCCTCTACCGCACCACCTTCGTGTTCGCACGCTGGCAGGCCGGTAGAGGAGGTCCCGCTCGTGAGCGTCGCACCGGACGAGGACTCCGCAGTCCCCGGTCATCATCCTGCTGTACATGCCGTCCGACATGGTCGGATGGCGGTGCCGTCATGACCGCGCTCGTGCCGATTCCCGTCGTGCAGCTGCTGCAGGTGCTGACCGTCCTGGTCGCGGCACCGGGGATCTCCGGCGTGATCGCCCGGATCGAGGCGCGGCTGCAGGGCCGGCGCGGACCACGGGTCCTGCAGCCCTACTGCGACCTGGGCAAGCTGTTCCGGAAGGAGACCCTCGCGCCGCAGGGGGCGACATGGGTGTTCCTGGCCGCACCGCTGGGGGCGATGGCCTGCTACCTGACCGTGCCGCTGCTGATCCCGGTCCTGACGACCTTTCCCCTGCCGCTGGGCTATATGGGCGACATCGTCGGCGGCGGGTTCGTGCTGGCGCTGGCGAGCTTCCTGATCGCGGTCGCGGCGGCGGAAACCGGGTCGCCGTACGCGCAGATGGGGGCCAGCCGGACGAAGACGTTCGGCGCGATCACTGAGCCGGTCGTGCTGTTCGTCGTGTTCACCGTCGCGCTGGTCACCGGCACCGACCTGCCCTACGCGCTGGCGGAGACGGTCCGCTCGTCCGCGGAGCAGATTGTGCGGCCCGCGCACCTGCTCGCCGCGGCCGCGCTGCTGCTGGTGATCCTGTCCGAGACCGGCCGGATCCCCGTGGAGACCCACACCGGCACGAACGAGTTCGGCATGATCGAGGAAGCCCGCTCGTTCGAGCACTCCGGCCCCTATCTGGCGATGCTGCGCTGGGGTTCGGCGATGAAGCAGCTGATCCTGTTCACCATCCTGCTCAACGTCTTCATCGCCCCGTGGGGCCTCGCGCCGAGCGCCGGGGTCGGCGCAGTCGGGCTGGCGATCCTGGCCCTGCTGGGGAAATGCGTGCTGCTGGGCGTCGTGATCGCCGTGATCGACAACTCGTTCGCGAAGCTGCGCCTGTTCAAGATCACCGAGTTCGTCGCGGCGGCGTTCCTGCTCGCGGTGCTGGCCGTGTTCACCCTCTACTTCGGAGGCGGCTGATGATCGCCCTCGCGCAATCGCCCGCGGTCGCTCCTCCCGGCGTCTACGCCGGCGTCGCCAACGGGCTCGCGGTCCTGGTGCTGCTGACGGAGTTCGCGATGCTGCGCACGGCGTTGCTGCGCGCGCAGGTCCGCGTCTACGCGGCACAGTCGTTGCTGGTCTCGGTGCTCGCCGTCGTCGTTGCGATCGGCCGCGACGTGCCTGAGCTGTACGTGCTGGCGGCGTTGTCGTTGGCGTTGAAGGTGATCGTGGTGCCCTGGCTGGTGCTGCGGATGCTGCGGACCGCCGGTAGCGAGATCGCCGGGAGCGGGTCGCTCGGCGTGGCCAGCGAAGTCCTGCTCGCGGTCGGCGTGGCCGCGTTCGGGTTCTTCGCCACCGGCCGGTTCCACGTCACCAGCCCGGCGCTGCCCGAGACCGCGCTCGCGCTGTCGATCGCGGTGATCCTGGTGGCGTTCGTGCTGATGATCGTCCGCCGGGACGTGGTGTCCCAGGCCATCGGGTTCTTCTCCCTGGAAAACGGGGTGTCCCTGGCCAGCCTCGTCGTGGCCGCCGGGATGCCGTTGATCCTCGAGGTGGCGTTCCTGTTCGACCTGCTGGTCGCGGTCGTGGTGTTCGGGGTGCTGATGAAGGTCCACCACCAGCGGTCGGAGTCGCTCTCGACCAGCCACCTGACCAGGTTGCGGGGGTAACGATGCCGGTCGTGCTGGTTCTGCTGACCACCATGCCGCTGGTCCCCGCGTTGGCCGCGTTCGCCGGACGGACCCGGGTCACCGGCGGGCTGAGCGTGCTCACCGGCATCACCAGCCTGGCCCTGGCGATCTCCCTGGTGCCGGCGGTGGTGCACGGGCCGGCCCGGTTCGGATTCCTGCGCGCGGACGCGGTGTCGGTGGTGTTCCTGCTCGCCACCACGTTCCTGTACGCGGCGGCCGCGGTCTACTCCATCGGCTACCTCGGGTCCGAAAAGGACACAGTCGGAGCCGGCCGGTACGCGCTGCGGTTCTACCTCGGGTTGAACCTGTTCGCCTGGTCGATGATGTGCGCCCCGCTGATGGACGGGCTCGCGCTGCTGTGGATCGCGGTCGAGATCACCACCGTCGTCTCGGCCCTGCTGGTGGCCCTGGACAACACCGACCGCGCCGCCGAAGCGGCCTGGAAGTACGTGCTGCTCGCCTCGGCGGGGCTCGGGATCGGGCTGCTGGCCACGATCGTCATGTACTACGCGGGCTCCACTGTGCTCGGTGGGTCCTACGACCTGGCGTTCGCGCCGCTGCTGGCCACCGGTGCGGCGCTGCCGCACACCGCGGTGCAGCTGGCGTACGTCCTCGCGGTGGTCGGCTTCGGCACGAAGGTGGGGCTGTTCCCGGTGCACACCTGGCTGCCGGACGCGCATTCCGAGGCGCCGACGCCGGTGTCGGCAATGCTGTCCGGTTCGCTGCTGGCGGTGAGCTTCTACGCCCTGCTGCGCTACTACCAGGTCGCCGCCGCGACCCTCGGGCCGAGCTTCCCGCGCACCGTGCTGCTGGTCTTCGGCGTGCTGTCGCTGCTGCTGGCGGCGCTGTACCTGCTGGAGCAGCGGGACCTCAAACGGCTCTTGGCATACTCCAGCGTCGAGCACATGGGCATCCTCGCGATCGGCATCGGGCTCGGCGCGCCGCCGGCGATCGCCGGGGTCCTGCTGCACGTGATCGCCCACGCCGCCGCGAAAGGCAACGCGTTCTTCGGCGCCGGGGTGTTGGTGCGCAAGTACGGCA
The DNA here is from genome assembly GCF_030264295.1 of Amycolatopsis nalaikhensis. Lineage (GTDB taxonomy): Bacteria > Actinomycetota > Actinomycetes > Mycobacteriales > Pseudonocardiaceae > Amycolatopsis > Amycolatopsis nalaikhensis. The sequence continues at coordinate 2,273,024 of NZ_CP127173.1, forward strand.
CGAAAGACGTCGCCACCATCCGCTCCGGTCTGACCACCCTGCCGTGGACGGCACCGCTGTTCCTGCTGGCAATCCTTGCCTTGTCGGCGATGCCGCCGTTCGGGCTGTTCCGCAGCGAGTTCCAGATCGTCGCCGGCGGCCTCGGCGCGGCGCACAACACCGTCACCGTCGTGCTCGTGGTGCTGGTGACCATCGCGTTCCTCGGCTTGTCGGTGGCCACCACGCGGATGCTGTTCGTTCCCGGCGCCGACGCCCCGGTCCGCGGCGAACCGAGCGGGTGGATGGTCGCGCCGATGCTGGCCGGGTTCGCCGTGCTGCTCGTCCTGGGCATCCACCCGCCCGCCGATTTCGCCAACCTCCTTGCCCGCGGAGTCACCGAGCTGGGAGGTGGCACATGAGCCTCTGGGCGCGGCTGCTCACCCGCTGGGACACCGGCGCGCGGTTCGCCGGCCTGGCCGGTGACGGCGACATCACCGAGGGGATCACCCTGCACGTCCTGCTCGCCGAGCAAGGCGGCATCGACACCCTGGACGTGACCCTGCCCCCGGGCACCACGCGATACCCGTGCCTGACTGCGGACGTCCCGGGCGCGTTCTGGTACGAACGCAAGCTGCACGACCTGTTCGGGCTGATCCCCGACGGTCACCCCCGCCTCGACTCGCTCGTGCTGCCGCATCCCGACGACGGCGAGCCGCTGCCCAGCCCCGGCGCGAGCTTCCACCCCAGCCACGTCGAACCCGACGAGCGAGCCTTGCACAGGCACGTGATGGGCACCGGCATGTTCAGCATCCCGCACGGCCCCGTGCGCTCCGGGGTGTTCGAGTCGGTCGAGTACGTCGTGGAATCACCCGGCGAGGACATCCCGCACGTCAACGTGCGGCCCCACTTCAAGCACCGCGGCCTCGAAGTCCGCTTCGAGGGCATGCACCCCGAGCAGGGCGTGCTGCTGGCCGAGCGGGTCGAAGGGATCGCCTCGGTCGCCCACGCGCTCGCGTTCTGCCACGCCGTCGAAGAACTCGCCGGGGCGCAGCCGCCGCTGTCGGCGCAGCTGGTCCGGGTGCTGCACGCGGAGCTGGAGCGGGTCGCGAACCATCTTGACGTCGCCCTCAAGCTCGCCGACGCGGCCGGTCTCGCGGTGGCGGTGGCGCGGTTCGGCCGGCACAAGGAGTGCGTGCTGCGGCTGGTGTCCGCCCTGTGCGGCAACCGGTTCGGCCGTGGCGTGGTCGTTCCCGGGGGAGTGCGCGCGTTACCGCTGCTGGCGGCCGGGGAGATCCGCGTCCGGCTCGAGACGCTCGGCCATGCCATCACCGCCGACGCGGCCGCGCTGATGCAGACGGCGTCGTTCCTGGACCGGCTGCGCGACACGGGGCCGCTGGCAGAGGACTTCGCGAGCGCCTGGGGTCTGCTCGGGCCCGTCGGGCGGGCGTCCGGCAGCACGGACGACGCCCGCTGGCAGCGCCCCTACGACGCCTATCCGAAACTGAGCAGGCAGCCTGACCGCCGGTACGCCGACGGGGACGCGATGGCGCGGCTGCGGGTGCGCTGGGACGAGGTCGCCGAGTCGTTCGACCTGCTGCGCCAAGTCCTCGACCTGCTCGCCGACACCGGCGACGACGTGCCCCGCGTGCCGGTCGAGCCGGGGACCGGGCAGAGCGTCGGGTGGGCCGAAGCACCCCAAGGCGAGGTGCTCTACCTGATCCGCACCGACGCCGCCGGCAGACTGCGCCGCTGCGCGCCGCGTTCGGCGTCGTTCCACAACCTTGCGGCGTTCTCGCACACGTTCCACGGCGACATCCTCACCGACTTTCCCTTCATCGAAGCCAGTTTCGGACTGTCGATCGCCGGGGTGGTGATGTAGATGCCCTGGGTGTTCCGCGGCCTGCGCGACGGAGTCGTCACCACCGGCTACCCGCGCCGTCCCGACGACTACGCCGAGACCGGCGTCCGCTCCCTCGCCCAGCCCCGGCAGGGCGCACGATGGGAGCCCGGGCTCGACGCGCTGTGCCCGACCGGCGCGATCAGCGAAGAGCACGGCGCGCCGCGGCTGGACCAGGGCCGCTGCATCGGCTGCGGCGCCTGCGTGGCGGCACGGCCCGACACGTTCACCTGGCAGACCGCCGGCGCCACTGCCCGGCTCACGCGGCGGGCGCTGGTCGTGCCTGAGCTGCCCGAGACCGACGGGGAACTACGCGCCCTCCGCCACCGGCTTTCGCTGCGCACCAAGGCGCTGCGCCGGTCCGTCCACATCAGACACGTCGACGCCGGATCAGACGGGTCCGAGGAATGGGAGGTCCTGGCGCTGCTGAACCCGGTCTACGACGTGCACCGGCTGGGGATCTTCTTCACCGCCAGCCCGCGCCACGCCGACATCCTCCTGGTGACCGGCGTCGGAACCCACGGGATGGCGGCCCCGCTGGCCCGCACTCTGCAGGCCCTGCCGCGGCCGCTGGTGGTGATCGCCGCGGGCACCGACGCGATCAGCGGCGGGCTGGTCTGCCCGTCCTACGCCGGCGCGGGCGGGATCGGCGAACAGGTGCCGGTGGACGTGTGGGTTCCCGGCTCGCCGCCCAGCCCGTTCAGCCTGCTGCACGCGATCCTGCTGGCCACCGGCCGGCTGCCCGGGACGGAGCGAGCGCCATGACCGACGTCCTGCTGACCGCGCTCGGGCTGCTGGGCATCGCGTTGCTGAGCGATCTCGTGCTCGGGGTCCGCCACACCTGGGCCCGGCCGGTGCCGTATCTGCTCGGCACTGCCGCGTCGGTGCTGCTCACCGTCGCCGGAAGTGCGGGCCTGGCCGGGACGCCGATCCGGGTGAGCCTGGACGCGTTCCTCGGCTTCGGCGCGGCCCACCTCACCGTCGACCGGCTCTCGGCGCTGTTCCTCGTGGCCAGCTTCGGGGTCGCGATTCCGGTGTCGCTGGCCTGCGCGGCGTGGGCCGTCCGGCCGCGCCGCGTCACGGCCCGCGGGCTCGGCTGCGCCTACGCCCTGACGCTGGCCTCGGTCGCGGTCGTGGTCACCGCCGATCACGTGTTCGTGTTCCTGTTCGCCTGGGAGTCGCTGACCGTCGCGTTCTACCTGCTGACCGCGCACCGCCGCGACGATCGCCGCCGCACGCCGGCGATCATCACCGTGGTGATGGGCAAGATCAGTGGCGCCGCGCTGCTGATCGGGTTCCTGCTGCCGGCCGCCCAGACCGGGAGCTTCGCCCTGCCCGGGTTCGCGGCGCTGCCGCACACCGGTGTGCGCGACGCGGCCTACGCGCTGCTCGTGCTCGGGTTCGCCGTCAAGGTCGGGCTTGTCCCGGTGCACGTGTGGATGCCCCGGGGCTACCGGGCCGCCCCCGGGCCGCTGCGCGCGATCATGGCCGGGGTCGCGGTCAACGTCGGCTTCTACGGCCTCTGGCGCACCCTGGACCTGCTGCACCAGCCACCCCCCTGGTTGGCCGTCGTGGTGCTGCTGCTCGGCGGCGCGACCGCGCTGCTGGGCATCGCCCACGCCAGCGTGCAGACCGACCTGACCGAGGTGGTGGCCTACTCCAGTGTCGAGAACGCCGGCCTGATCACCGTCGGCTACGCCGTCGCGCTGGTCGGCGCCGCGACCGGCATGACGTCGCTGGTCGCGGTCGGATTGCTGGCGGCCACCCTGCAACTGATCGCGCACGCCCTCGCCAAGTCGCTGCTGTTCACCGCGACCGCGGGCATCGAGGACGCCACCGGCACCACCGAGCTTGACGAGCTGCGCGGGGTCGGACATCGGCTGAGGTTCTCCGGCACCGGGCTCGCGGTGGGGGCGCTCACCCTCGCCGGTCTCCCGCTCACCGCGGGATTCGTGTCCGAATGGTTCCTGCTGGAATCGCTGATGCAGCAGTTCCGCCTCGGCGCGCTCGGCTACACCCTGCCGCTGGCGGTCACCGGGGCCCTGGTCGCGCTGACCGCCGGGTTCGCCGCTGTCGCGTTCGTGCGCATCGTCGGACTCACCGTGCTCGGCCCGCGCGGCGCGCACGAAGAAGAGCTCGCGCGGGACATCGGTCTGCCCGGGAAGGCCGCGATCGTCGTCCTCGGCGCCGGCTGTCTCGTCGTCGCGGCCGTGGCACCTCTGGAGGTCCGGTTCCTCGCCGCCGGTCTCCAGGACGTGGTCCCGCGGGCGGTGACCGCTTCGGCGGTGAAGGAGCCGTGGGTCCTGCAACCGGTGTATCCGGGGTTCTCGATCCTGTCGCCGTCCTGGCTGGCGGTCATGCTGCCGTTGCTGTTCGGCGCCGCCACCCTGCTGTGCTTCGCCTTCGCCCGCCACCGCATGTTCGCCGTGCGCCGCGTGCCCGCGTGGCGGTCGGCCACCGGCGGCGTGGCCGGGGAAAACCAGTACAAACCCTTCGCCTTCACCAACCCCACCCGCAAGGTGCTGGCCAACATCCTGCTCACCCGCGCCGAGCTGCGCACCGTCGAGCGGCAGACCGGTGGCCGGGACGACGACCCGCGACGCGACGCCGCGGGCGCCCACCTCGGCTACACCTCCGACGTCGTCGAGGCCGTCGAGCGGTTCCTCTACCGGCCGCTGCTGCGCCCGCTGGGCAGCCTCGTGCGGACGGCGAAACGGCTGCAGAACGGGCGGCTGGACGCCTACGTCGGCTACATGCTCATCGCCTTCCTCACCGTCCTCGCCCTCGTGCTGATCCTCACCTGACCTACGAACGAAGGAGAAACCGATGCTGTGCTTCGAATGCGCCGTACCCGCCGTAGCGGTCTGCACCACCTGCGGCGCGGCGGTCTGCCGCGGCTGCGTCCGCGTCGGCGTCCACCCGGTCGAGCACCATGCCGTCTTCTCCTCCGCCGACGCCGCGACGACCGAAACCCGGCAGCTCGCCTGCCCCGGCTGCGCGGCCGCGCTGGCCACCCGCCACGCCGGGGGTTACCGGTTCGCCGCTCTGCCCGAAGCTGTTCCCGACATGCAGTAAGCTGCGCCACAGTGCATCTGCGCCCGGCGGTGGGGCTCGCCGGACCCGAACCGCGGCCACGGCCGACAACAGTCCCTACCTGATCCGATGATCCCTGCGATCACACAGGTAGGAGCACGCGGGTGGCGACTCTGGTCATGCTTCTCGGCGGTCTGCTGGGCCTCACGCTGCGCAGCACCATCGATCCCGTCCGGCCCGCCGAGCGGCCGGCGCCGCGCTGGTGGCCGATCGCCGCCGGCGTCGGCGGCGGCTTCCTCCTGGGCGGCCTCACCGGCGCGGTCCTCATCGGTGTCCACCCCGACAGCCCGCTGTTCACCGCCGGCATCGGCTTGTCCGCCGCCCTGCTGACCTACTGCGTGTTCGGCAGCGCCACCACCAGCCTCGTCCGCCAAGGCATGGCCCGGCACACGCTCATACCCGCCCTCACCCATGTCGTGTCCGGATTCGGTGCCGCCACCGCCGGCGTCGCCCTCGGCGCCGTCCTGGTGTCCTGAACCCCGGGGCACCACCACCGATCGAGCAAAGGAGCCAGGTGAGATGTTCACCACCGCCGACGAGATCCTGGGCTTCATCGCCGAGCAGGACGTCGAGGTGATCGACGTCCAGTTCTGCGACCTGCCCGGCGTGATGCAGCACTTCACCATGCCCGCCGCCTCCTTCGACGCCGGCGCCTTCGACGACGGTCTCGCGTTCGACGGGTCGTCGGTGCGCGGGTTCCAGTCCATTCACGAGTCGGACATGCTGCTGCTGCCCGACCCGGCCACCGCCCGCGTCGCCCCGTTCCGCACCCACAAGACCCTCGCCCTGAACTGTTTCGTGCACGACCCGGTCACCCGCGAGGCCTACAGCCGCGATCCCCGCAACATCGCCCGCAAGGCCGAGCAGTACATCACCGAATCGGGCATCGCCGACCGGGCCTACTTCGGCCCGGAGGCGGAGTTCTACATCTTCGACTCGGTCCGCTTCGACTCCGCCGAGAACGGCGCGTTCCACGAAGTCGACTCGATCGAGGGCTGGTGGAACACCGGCGCCGACGAACCCGGCGGGAACCAGGGTTACAAGACTCCCTACAAGGCCGGCTACTTCCCGGTCCCGCCGCGCGACCACTTCGCCGACCTGCGCGACGACATCGTGCGCAACCCGGTGTCGGCATCGACGTCGAGAAGGCCCACCACGAGGTCGGCAGCGGCGGCCAGGCCGAGGTCAACTACACGTTCAACACCCTGCTACACGCCGCCGACGACCTGCAGCTGTTCAAGTACATCGTCAAGAACACCGCCTGGGCCGCCGGGAAAACCGCCACCTTCATGCCCAAACCCCTCTTCGGCGACAACGGCTCCGGCATGCACTGCCACCAGTCCCTCTGGGACGGCAACGGACCCCTGTTCTACGACGAGACCGGCTACGGCGGGCTGTCCGACACCGGACGCCACTACGTCGGCGGCATCCTGCACCACGCCCCCAGCCTGCTGGCCTTCACCAACCCCACCGTCAACTCCTACCACCGCCTCGTCCCCGGCTACGAAGCCCCGGTCAACCTGGTGTACTCCCAGCGCAACCGGTCCGCCTGCGTCCGCATCCCGATCACGGGCAGCAACCCGAAGGCCAAACGCATCGAGTTCCGCTGCCCCGACTCCTCGGGCAACCCCTACCTCGCCTTCGCCGCGATGCTGATGGCCGGGCTCGACGGTATCCGCAACAAGATCGAACCCGCCGCCCCGATCGACAAGGACCTCTACGAGCTGCCCGCGGAGGAAGCCCGCGACGTCGCGCAGGTGCCCGCGTCCCTCGATGCGGTCATCGACCGGCTCGAGGCCGACCACGAGTTCCTCCTCCAGGGCGGGGTCTTCACCCCGGACGTGATCGACACCTGGGTCGACTTCAAACGCGAACACGAGATCGACCCGTTGCGGGTCCGGCCGCACCCCTACGAATTCGCGTTGTACTACGACGTATAGCGACAACCGGCACGGGCGGTGCGCGATGGCCCTGCACGACTACGAACAACGCAAGCTGGACGAAATCGACCGGCAGCTCACCGCCGAAGCACCGCGGCTCGCCCGCCGCTTCGCCGAGTTCCGCCACGTCCCAGCCTCAGCGCTGGTCGCCGGGGTCGCGGGCCTGGTCATCCTGCTGTCCACCGGCCTGGTGATCATGGTGGTGGGCGTGCAGCTGGGCCGGCCCGGCCCGATCATCCTGGGCGCGCTGATCACCGCGGTCGTGCCCGCCGCGATCGGCTGGTATCTCCGGCGCTACCGCTGACCAGCGCACCCCACCGATGTCTCGCCCGGGCAGGTCGCCGCCCGTGCCACCCGCACCACCGCGGGGCGGTGTCCGCCGGTGGATCCGCTCCGGCACCCGTTCGGACACCGCGGATCTTCCCCCGCCCTCGCTCATCGTGGATCACCCGCCTTCGCCGCGCGGGCCCGCCGCGGCGAAGATCCGGCGGCAGGAGTCTTCGCCGTAGCTGGTCGGCAGTGGTTCTGCGGCGCCGAGGCGGAAGGTGCGGACCCCGTCGGGGCCGCGCTCGGCGCGGAGGAACAGCGTGTCGTCGCGCCGGTCGCGGTAGCAGCTGTGCGCGAGGTCGTAGAGGTGGGTGACGAAGAGGATCCGCATCCCGGACTCGGTCAGGGCGCGCACGACCTGACGGGCGATCTCGGCGCCTTCCCGTTCGTTGGTCGAAGCGAAGGATTCGTTGCACAGCAACAGCGAGCCCGGGGTGATCGTGTCGGCGATGTCGCTCATCCGGGCGAGTTCCTCCGCCAGCTTGCCCCGGGTCATGCTGGTGTCCTCCTCGCGTTTGAAATGCGTGAACACCCCGGCGCACACACTGGCGCGCAACGACTCGGCGCACCCGAACATCCCGCTCTGCAGCATCAGCTGCGCCACTCCCGCGCTACGCAGGAAGGTCGACTTGCCGCCCTGGTTCGCGCCGGTGATCATGACCAGGTCACGGCCGTCGGCGTCGACGTCGTTGCCGACGGTGCGCCGGCCCAGGCGCAGCGACAGGCAAGGGTCGTAGAGCCCGCGCGCCGACAGCACGCGCGCATCGGCCGGGTGCGGGTCGGGCAGGCAGACCGGCTCGCCATGGGCGGTGAGACGTTCGTGCAGGTTCAGGCACCCCAGGAGAAACCCGAGCTCGGCCCGCAGCACCCGGAAGAAGCTCTGGACGTGGTCGGTGGCCTGAGCCAGCGCGTTCGCCACGACGTTGACGCCGCGGTCGGCCAGGTCGCCCAGTGCACGGAATCCGGCTTCGTCGCGCGGCGGGATCCGGACGATGTACCCGGCGCTGCCGCGGCCGGTGACCCGTTCCCACCAGGTGCGTCGCGGCGTGCGGTGCAGGACGTAGCGGGTGCCCTTGTTGCCCGTGCCGAGCTCGGCGCTCATCAGGACCCCGTCGGGAAGCCGGAGGGTCCTGAGGTGCTCGTCGATGGTGGCGAAGTAGTCGCCGTCGAGTTCGTCGCCGAGCATGCCGAAGAAGCGGGTGAAGCCTTCCGACCGGAAGTCCGCGGCGTGCTCTTCGGCGAGCCGCCGCAGCTGGTGGAGGTTCTCGACCAGGAATTCCAGCATCTGCACGGCGCGGCGGAGGATGTGCTCCGGGGCGTCGCGCAACAGGATGCCCAGCCACACTTTCCGCCCCGTCTGCAGGGCGTCGATCGCGATGGCGTACATCCGGCGGACGACGGCGGGCTGGGCGAGGCAGTCGGCGAGGACGCGCTGGCGGTAGACGATCGCGTCGGGATCGGTCAGGCCGGCGAGCAGGACCTTGCGGGCGACGTCGCGGAGCAACTCGTCGCCGGCGGCCATCGCGTCGAGCAGCGTGTCCAGGTCGAGGTCGGCGATGAGATTTCGTTCGTTCGGTGGTGGCGGCGCGTCGAGGTCGACATCGGTGCCGCGGTGCAGGAGGAAGACCTTCATCGGTGGATGCGCCTCCTCAGCGACTCATACGACAGGCCGTACTTGTTCGCGAGCGCCGCGGCGTAGGCCAGGCCGTCCGCGGGGCGGCGGGTGAGCCGGTAGGTCCGCCCGGCCGGGTCGTGGGGGTCGACGGACCCGACCAAGCTCACGCACGCCTCGTCCAGGGATGCCAGCTCGTCGACGAAGGTCACGTACACCGCGATCGCGCCGATGCCGGCGATCCGCCGCACCACGTGCGTGCCGATGAACAACGCGTCGTGCAGCGTGGTCGAGGCGAAACTCTCGTTCATCACGATGACACTGCGTTCGGTCGCCCGCGTCAGGATGTCGTGGATCCGCACCAGTTCGTCGTCGAGTTTGCCCCGCAGCGTCGCGAGGTTCTCCTCCCGTTCGAAATGGCTGAACACCCGGTCGGGCAGGAACAACCGGGCGCGGCGGGCCGGGACCGGCAGGCCGAGCGCGGCCAGGTGGACCAGCTGGCCGACCATCCGCGCGAACGTCGTCTTCCCACCCTGGTTCGGGCCGGTGACCACGAGGATCCGCTCCGGACTCGTCAGGCGGAAGCCGTTGCGCACCACTGTGGCGCCGTCGGTGTGCAGCTTCGCGGCCAAGGCCAGATCGAACGCGTCGTCGGCGCCGAATTCGGCAGGGTCAGCCGTCACGTCCGGCCGGCAGAAGTCCAACCCGGCCGCGGTGAGCCGGCGCACGTGGGCCAGGAAGGCGAGATAGAACTGGACTTCGCGGTCGAACCGGCCGATCACCGGGTCGAGGTAGTCCCGGTGGCGGACGGTGTAGCCGGCGAGGGCGCGGAAGGTGCCGGGGTACAGCCGTGCGACCTGGTCAAGCACCTGGGCTTCGACGTGGTTCATCCCCGCGCGATCGGGGAAGGTGAGCAGGTAGGCCTTGACCCCGCCCTGCTGGAACCGGGCGAACGTCTTCTCGACGTCGGTGCTGTAGTCGCGGTCGCCCTCGTAGCGGCTCACCGTGATCCGCGGGCCCCGGACGTGCAGCCGGTACTTGACCTCGGCCAGCCGCTCCCGCAGCGCCCGGGTCTCGGCGACCAGCGTCCGGTACGCGGCGGAGGCGAGGTAGCCGCCGAGGTGGTCCCGCAACCCCCGCAGGCCGCGCGAAGCGGGTTCGGCCTGCGCCAGCCGCTCGTGCAGGGCCGCGACGGCATCGCAGTACCCGCCGACCGCGTCGAGGAACCATCGTTGTCGCTGGCGTGGGTAGCGGGAGCCATCCCCGGCCTTGAGCCGCTCACGCATCCGCCGCAGCTGCCGGGTGAACTCTTCGATCGGGTCGCGGATCGGGTCCTGCCCGAGATCACCCAGGACCTCGTGCCGGTAGGAGACCGTGGCGACGTCGTGGAGCGGGGTGTAGTACAGCGGCGCGAGGTCGTACTCCTCGCGACCGGCCAGGACGGCGTTCACGACCTGGTCGAGGTTCAGATCGCCGAAGTAGTCCGGCTCGCCGCCGCCGACATCGACGCCGGGCCGGTCGAACAGGATGCTTTGAAAGGGCAGCACCAGCTCACCTGCTTCCACCACGAGGGGTAGAAGCCATCAGCCGAGGGTCGGCGGTTGAGGCGAGCTTCATCGCCTTCATCCAGGATACCGCGCCGGGGCGCCACCGCAGGCCGATCGCGCCACGGGCGGCGGCGTGGCACAATCGCGGGAAGGTGATGGGGCTCACCTCAAGCGCGGAGACACCGCTGACGGTCCCTGGCGACGACGTCAGGGAGTGATGTCGCATGCAGCACCCGCAGCTCAGGGCACTCCCAAGTCCCTCCGTGCCTCCCGGCTCCCGGCTCCCGGCTCCGTGAGCCCGCTGTTCCGGCGGGACACCGGTCGCATCACACGCATCTTCCCGACGAACCCGGCAGGAGAGCGTCATGACCACTGTCCAGTTCACCGACCTGCGCGCCCACGAGATCCTCGACTCCCGCGGACGTCCCACCCTCGCGGTCACCGTGTCCCGCGGTGCCCGTCACGCCACCGCGTCGGTGCCGTCCGGGGCATCCACCGGCCGTCACGAGGCGCACGAGCTTCGCGATGACGATTCCGCCCGGTACGGCGGAGCCGGTGTCCTGACGGCGATCGGTTCGGTCAACGGCGAGCTGCGCGAGCTGCTGTGCGGGCGGCCGTGGCACGAACTGTCCGGTGTGGACTCGGCGATGCGGGACCTCGACGGCACGCCAAACCTGTCCCGCCTCGGGGCGAACGCCGTCATCGGCGTGTCGATGGCGGTGGCGCGGCTGCTCGCCGACGCCGACGAACTGCCGCTGTGGACCTGGCTGCGAGTCTCCGGGGCAACCGCGCGGCTGCCGGTCCCGCATTTCAACGTGCTCAACGGCGGCGTCCACGCTCGCACCGCCCTCGCGTTCCAGGAGTTCATGATCGCCCCGCTGGGTGCGCGCAGCATGGGCGACGCCATCCGCGCCGGCGCCGAGATCTACCGTGCGCTGCGCGGCCTGCTCACCGACGCCGGCCACTCCGTGGGGCTCGGCGACGAAGGCGGCTTCGCCCCCGAGTTCACCCAGCCGGAGGACGTGCTGCGGCTGCTCGTGCGCGCGATCGAGGAGGCTGGTTACCCTGCGGGGCTCGATGCGGTGGCGATCGCGTTGGACCCCGCGGCGTCCCAGTTTTGCCAGCCGGACGGCAGTTACGTCGTCGGCGGGCATCGGCACAGCGCAACCGAGCTGGTGCAGCGGTACGTGGAGATGGTGCGGGACTTCCCGATCTGGAGCATCGAAGACGGGATGGCCGAGGACGACGACGCCGGCTGGCAGGAGATCACCGACGAACTCGGCGAACACGTCCAGCTGGTCGGCGACGACAACTTCGTCACCAACCCCGCGCTGATCGCCCGGGGAGCCGACGCGGGCATCGCCAACGCCGCCCTGATCAAGCCGAACCAGATCGGCACCGTCACCGAAACCCTGGCGGCCATCCGAGTCTGCCGGGACCGCGGCTACCGGCAGATGATCTCGCACCGCTCCGGCGAGACGTGCGACGACTTCATCGCCGACCTCGCCGTCGGCACCGGCTGCGGTCAGCTCAAGGCCGGCGCGCCCGCGCGCGGCGAGCGGGTGGCAAAGTACAACCGGTTGATGATGATCGACACCGCCTGCGCGGGCCTCCCCTACGGCATCCCCGCCGACGCACGCAGCACACCGGGCCGGTGAGCACGATGGCCGACACCGCGACCTGCCACGGCTCCACCGGCCCGAACGTCATCGATGGTCCCTTGTGGACAGTCGGACAACCGCTGCCCGATCTGCGTCCCGTCGAGATCGTCGATGTCCGGCAGGCTCACCGGCTGCTGGGCCGCGCTCACCGCCAAGGCCGCGCGCCATGACCGTGCGGAGCCTCTGGCGGCGGTGGTGGCACCGTGCGGCGCGGCCGCCGACCGGCGTGCAGCTGAACCTGCTCCTGCCGGTACTCGATCGGGCGGCCGAGCTGGCTCCGGTGGCCGACGGCGCGGTCCGTGCGTGCGGGGCACCCGGCGACGTGCCCGGTCACGTCGGCCGGACGTGCGGCGAGCTGGTCACCGCCTACCAGCAGCTGCGCACCGAGCTACGCGACATCCCGGCAGAGGGCGCGCTGCGCGGGACGGCCGACGAGATCGACCGGCTGCTGCACTACCACCAGTGGCTGGTGCGCAGCGCGCTGCAGCTCGCGTTTTCGCTCAACCCCGATCCCCGCACGGAGGCGATGCGGCGCCGGCTCGACGGCCTCGGACCGTCCGCAACCCGCCTCGACGCCCTCCGCGCCGACGTCGCCCGGCAGCTGGACGCCTCCACCGCGCGGCGGACCACCGACGCGGGACACGACGGTGACCACGCCGACCGCGACAGGGCGGCCCCACCCATGGGACCCTCGCCGGAGGAGGGCGGCCGATGACCGCATCACCCGCGGTTCCCGATCCGGCCCACGGCCGTCGCGGCCTGATGTACTGGCTGCCCCCGCACGGATTCGGCAACGGCATCGACGCCACCGCCTGGGCGGAGCTGACCCACCTCACCGACGACGAGCTTTCCCGGGTCCTGCTCGCCCTGGCCGACGCGCGCATCGCCGCGTATGTGGCGCAACTGCGTCACCTGCCGTTCGCGGGCGATGACGGGCCGGTCACCTACCGGTTGTGGGTGGACTCGCTGCGCTACCGGCGGGCCGAGGACGTCCTGATGGAGGTCCTGCGCGGCAAGCGAGCCAGACGACCGCGGGACCCGTCGTGACACCCTGCGGCAGGCGCTGATCACCGCCGCGCTCTTTGCTCGCGCCGCGCCGGCCGTTAGGATGACAGACTAACAGCTGTTAGATTTCAGGCGATCCGAGCAGCTGTTGATGTCCGCGAAGGAGGTGTCGTGACCAGCAGCGCGTTGTTCCTGGCAGTATTTCTGGCCTGCGTGGTCGAGGCCGTCGAGGCGTTGACGATCGTGCTGGCCGCGGGCACGGCCCGCGATTGGCGATCGACCGGCTTCGGGCTGGGGACGGCGCTGGTGGCACTGACCGCGATCGTCGCGGTTCTCGGCCCGGCCTTGACGGTGGTTCCGCTCGCCGCGCTGCGTCTCGTCGTCGGCTGCCTGCTGTTGATCTTCGGGCTGCAGTGGCTGCGGAAGGCGATCCTGCGCGCCGGCGGCCTCAAGGCACGTCACGACGAAGCCGCGATCTTCCAAGCCGAGCTGACCGCCGCACGAACCGCACCGGCCCAGACGCGCGGCATGGTCACCGACTGGTACGCGTTCACATTGTCGTTCAAAGGTGTGCTGCTGGAAGGCCTGGAAGTCGCGTTCATCGTGGTGACCTTCGGCAGCAACGAGCACAACGTGCCCTTGGCGGCGCTCGCCGCGGGCTGCGCCGTGGTCGTGGTCGCCGCGGCTGGCATCGCCGCCAAAGCACCCCTGGCACGAGTCCCGGAAAACACCCTGAAGTTCGTCGTCGGCGTCATGCTGACCACGTTCGGGATCTTCTGGGGCAGCGAAGGCGCCGGTGCCGACTGGCCCGGTTCGGACGCGGCGCTGCCGGTCATCGCACCTGCCGTCGCCCTGTTCGCGCTGGGGCTGGTGGTGCTGCTGCGCCGCCCGGCCAGGCGCACAGACGCCGTTGTGGCACCGGACCAGGAGGTGAAGCCGACGTGATCGCGCGGCTGCGGGCTTTCGGAGCGTTCTGGTACGACTTCGTCGTCGGCGACGACTGGCGCGTCGCGCTCGCGGTGGTGCTCGCGCTCGCGGCGACCTACGGGCTCGCCCACGCGGGCGTACCCGCCTGGTGGGTCCTGCCTGCCGTGGTGGTCGTCGTTTTGCCTTGGAGCCTGTGGCGCGCCCGCTCAACCCGCTGACACAGGCTCAGTGCCCGTCGGCGTCCCTGGCGTACACCGTCGCCGCGTAGGTCTCGAGCGCCTTCTCGCACCGTTCGAGCGCCTGCACCGTCGCCGGACGGCCAGGAGCGTCGAGCACATCCCGCTCGGAGATCTTGGCGAACCAGTTCCGCAGCTTGACCAGGTCTTCCTCGTTCTCCTCGAGTTCCGCGTAGGTGTAGTGCTCGGCCGCGGTCTCCTTGTCGATCTCGGCGAGGAAATCCCGGCACTTGTCGATGATCTCCTCGTACTCGTCGTCCCGCGCGGCCTGGAAGGCAGCGACCACGTCCGGCCCGCCGGCCAGCGCCACACTCGAGAGCAACACGCCCGTCCCGCCCATTTCGACGATCTCGTGACGCAGCTTGCGCAGCGCCCGTTCCGCCGCGGCCCCAGCCGGCAACGCGGCGGCCGAGTTCTGCAGGTAAATTGCTCCCAGCCCCTTCAGCCGACGCCACACCGCGGCACGCAACCTGCTCGGCTCGGGCGGAACACGGTAGATCAGAACCAGCCAGGACTGAGGGATCCCGGCCGGCTCGGCGACCGTGCTGGGCTGTTCATCGGACACCCCCACAGTCTGCAAGCCCGCGCCCATGCCGAACGCGGCAGGTCTGGCACAGCTCCGACCCGTCAAGCTCCGCGACGGGCAACGCGACCAGGATCTCCGCGATGATGCACAGCGCGTAGGCCCGGATCGGGATCGGTCCCAGGTGCCATACGGCCGGTGAGGGGCTCGGCAATGAGGCCACATACATCGCTGCCCGCTTCCTCGCGACGATGGCGACCACGAGCTAGTTACCTCGATGTCCGAACTAAACGTCGAGGCGGCTACCCGCTTCGCAGCCGCATCACCACAGCGGGACCGGCGAATTCTCGCAAGTTGGACAGGGTTGCGGATGTGGCCGACTTCATGCATCGCCGACTAGTTGTTCTGTCCTAGAATGATTTGATGAGTGGTGAGGTGATCGGATGGCGATGCTGACCGAGCGGGCGCGGCCACGGGTGGTGCGCGAGCACCCGAACGCGGGGTGGTTCGCGGTGGGCGCGGTGTGTTTTGGCGCGTTCATGGGGCAGCTCGACGCCAGCATCGTGACGCTGACCTTCCCGGCACTGCAACGCGAGTTCGGCGCCCCGCTGGCGGCCGTGCAGTGGGTGTCGCTGGCGTATCTGCTGACCCTGGTCGGTCTGCTCGCGGCGGTGGGGCGGATCGCGGACGCGGTCGGCCGCAAGCTGACCTACGGCTACGGGTTCGCGGTGTTCACCGCCGCGTCGGTCGCCTGCGGGCTGGCGCCCACCCTCGGCATGCTGGTCGGATTCCGGATCCTGCAGGCAGTCGGGGCGGCGATGCTGCAGGCCAACAGCGTCGCCCTGGTGGTCACCAGCGTGCCGAAGGCGAAGGCCCGCGCGGCGCTGGGTGTCCAGGCCGCCGCCCAGGCTCTCGGGCTGGCGCTCGGGCCGGCCGTCGGTGGTCTGCTGGTCGGTACGGTCGGCTGGCGCTGGGTGTTCCTGGTCAACGTTCCCGTCGGCATCCTCGGCCTGGTTGCCGGCCGGTTCCTGCTGCCGCGGACGCGGGAACGCAGCCCGCTGGGCCGCCGGTTCGACGGCGCGGGCGTCGCGTTGCTGGCCACCACCTCCACCGCGATCCTGCTCGCCCTGTCAGGCTTGTCGGGGTTGGGTCTCCCGGCGTGGTCGATCCCCGCGCTGACGGTGCTGGGCGTGCTCGCCGCCCTCGGATTCGCCTGGCGGGAACGCCGCGCGAGCAACCCGATCGTGCGGTTGAGTGTGCTGCGCCCGCCGGCGGTGTCGTGGGGCCTGGCCGGGGCGCTGTGCGGTTACCTGGTGCTATTCGGTCCGCTGACGTTGCTGCCGCAGGTGCTGGGCGACCACGGCATAGCCGGGCTGGTGCTGACCAGCCTGCCCGCCGGATTCGCGGTCGCCGCCCTCGCGGCCGAGCGGATACTCCCTGCATCGTTCGGGCCCCGGGGACGGTCGGTGACCGGCGCGGCGATAAGCGCGGCGGGCTGCCTCGCGGTGCTCGCCGCGGGGGGCTCGGCCGGGTTGACCGGCGTGTCGCTGTTCCTGGTCGGACTGGGGCTGGGAGTGTTCATCCCGGCGAACAACTCGTCCATCATGGCGGCCATCCCGGCGACGATGTCGGCGACCGGAGGAGGCTTGGTGAACATGGCCCGGGGACTGGGCACCGCGCTCGGTGTCGCGCTGGTGACCTTGTGCCTGCACGCGGGCAGCGGCGCCGGTGTTCCGCTGGCGCTGTCGGCGCTCGCCGCCGGCGGTGCCGTTGCCGCGGTGACCGGCCTGTCCACTGGGCGCGGCGGGCCGGCGGGTGCCGATGCCCGAGCCTGACTCCGGCGTTGCGCTGGCCGAGGTCGTCGCGCGGCTGCGCCGGGCGATGCGCCGCGCGGCCCGCAACGCCGACCCCGCGACCACCTTGTCGGTGGCGCAGCTGGAACTGCTGTCCTGCCTGGCCGAGAACCCCGGCGCCCGGCCGAGTCGGCTGGCCCAGCTGCTCAAGCTCGCGCCGAACACGGTCACCACCATGGCCAACGGGTTGCAGGCGAAGGACCTGCTCACCCGCACCAGTGGCAACGACGACCGGCGCACGGTCGCCCTGGAACTCACCGGTGCCGGCCGCGACGCCGTGCGCCGCTGGCAGGCCACCAACACCGCGATCGTCGAGACGGCCGTGGCCAACCTGCACCCGGCCTGGCAGCACCTGCTCACCGCCGCGCTGCCCGCGCTGCGCGAACTGGTCGGCTCCATCGACGACCTCGCCGAAGCCCCACGAGCCGGACGGTAGGGCGGCATGGACTCCACCGAACGCGAACAGGCCGCCTCGAGCGTGTGGCGGTCCTGGCTGAGCACTGCGGCCACAGCTGCCCTGACCGGCGTGCTCATGCTCGCGCTCGCCCGCGGCGCCCTCGCCGGCTACCTCGAGGTCGCGGGCGGGCTCGAGGTCGTGGCAGCCGTCGCCCTCGCCTGGGTCGGTGGACGGCGCGCTGCCCGGATACGCCGAGCTGGCCCCGGTGCCCGCAGCGATCTCCCGCCGGCGACAGCGCTGCTCGGCGCCGCGCTGGTCATCGTCCCGGTCCTCGTCCTCGGCGCCGGGCTCCTCGCCTCCTCATAGCCGACCCGGCACCGACCGATCCCGCGCGGCCCGGATGGGTGGCTTCTCCTATTCGGGTACTCAGCGGCTATTCACCGAGTGCGGTGGCTGCTGACATCGGCGAGAGGACTGACCTTGGTCGAAGTGACGCGCACCTTCACCGT
This sequence comes from Amycolatopsis nalaikhensis, assembly GCF_030264295.1. Classification (GTDB taxonomy): domain Bacteria; phylum Actinomycetota; class Actinomycetes; order Mycobacteriales; family Pseudonocardiaceae; genus Amycolatopsis; species Amycolatopsis nalaikhensis. The sequence continues at coordinate 2,290,530 of NZ_CP127173.1, forward strand.
CGCGGCGGCGCCGCAGCGGGTGCGTCTCGGCACCAGGCCGATCGAAGTCGGCGCCGACGAGCTCCGAAGGCACTCGAGAGCCAACCGAGACCCCCACACTCGCGGGTCCGGATGTCGTCTCCGGAGATCAGGCCGACCGGTCCGTGCTTGGCTGCGTGAGCACGGCCAGCATCAGTGCGCCGAGATCGTCGCTGTCGGCGAGCATGTCCAGGGTGCCGGTGGCCTGCAGGAGGTCGCGGGCCGGGCCTTCGGCGTGCAGGAGGTGGTAGGAGGTGCCGTGGTCGACCGCGGCGCGGTAGCCGGCAAGCAGGGCCCGCAGGCCGGCGAAATCGAGGGCGGTGACATGACGAAGGTCGATCAGGAGTGTGGTGGGCAGCTCCATGGCAACCGTGTCGATGATCAGTGCCGTCAGCGTGGCAGCCTCGCCAGCGCACACCCCCGGCCCCGTACATGCAGCCGTACGACCGAGCGTGGCGTTCTGTGGGTGCTTGCCGTGAACGTCACCGTGCGCCTCCGGATGTCGAACGTTTCGCGGCGAGGTCCGGGCCGACGGCGGAAAGGGTCAGCGTAACGCTCGGCGCTGAGGTGATTTACCGCTGGGCGGCTGCGCTGCCCTGCGCGGCCGCGAGGGTTTCGACTACGACACAGGCTCGCCATGGCGATTCTCCCTATCGGTGCCGATGTGACCTTGATGCTGGTCGAGCAGCCCCAGAGAAAACCGCAACCGGCGACCGGTTCGGGGTAGTCGACCGGCGCGAACTCGACGAGCTGGCTGGGCAGCTCGTCGGTCACACCGCCGGCAGCGCCTCGGCCTGGGGCGTTCTGTTCACGAGGCGACGGTTGTCGTCGTTTCGCCTCAGCAATCTTCGGTGCTCCCGTCGACGTGTCGTTCGACGTGGGCACGGATGGCGGCGGCGATATCGGGGAGGCTGAGGACGTCGTCGACGAGGCCAGTGGCGATGGCGGCGCCCGGCATACCGAAGTCGGCGGAGGTGGCGTGGTCTTGGGCGAAAACGGTGCCGCCGCAATGACGGATGGCGCGGATTCCCGCCTGGGCGTCTCTGCCGTGCCCGGTGAGGACAACGGCCAGGGCGCGCGAGCCGCAGGTGACGGCGAGGGTGGCGAGCAGCACGGTCCCGGGAGTCAGTTCGTCGTCGTTGCGGGCTTCGCGAACCCGCAGAGCGGTCCGTTTGGCCAGGATCTCGGTGAGGTGGCTGGCGCGGTCGGGAGCCAAGTGCTGGGCGATGACGACCGCGGCCGGGAGATCGGCGGGCAGCGGGGGCGAGCACGTGGGTGAGAGCGTCCAGGCCGCCGACCGAAGTGACCAGTGCGACGACGGGAAACTGCCGTGCCAGCGGATCGTGGCCACGCGTGATTCCCGTCAGCTCGCCAGGATGGGACGGCGTGTTCGGCGCGCCGGCGGCGGTCGGGTCGGATGGTGTCTCGGCGGGGTTCATGGTGCGAACCCTGCCACGTCGGTGCGTTTTCGCCGGTGCGCTGCGTCGATACCTGAGCGGCCGCTGCGGCGTCACAGACGATCGGCCGGGCGTCGGGCGCCGGTTCGATGCCCAGCGGGCGGCCATCGGTTGGCCGTGGCATCGTGATCTGGCCCCGGTTCGGCACCGTTAGCGGGCCCCACCGATCGGGCGAATTCCTGCTCGTGACGTGCGAGTCGGTGGGTCGAGTTGAGGGTCCTGGGTGGACAGTGCCGGTGAGGGGCCGTCCGCGTGGGAGCCGGGATGGTGTCCAGGGTGGAGTTGTTCGCGCTGATCCGGCGGGATGCCCGGGTGGAAGGCCTGTCGGTCCGGGCGCTGGCTGAGCGGCACGGGGTGCATCGCCGGACGGTGCGCCAGGCCCTGGGGCCGGCGGTGCCACCGCTGCGGAAGACCCCGGCGCGGTCGTCGCCGGTGACGGGTCCGTTGCGTGAGGCGATGGACGGGATGTTGCGGGCGGATCTGGACGCGCCGCGCAAGCAGCGGCATACCGCGCACCGGATCTGGGAGCGGCTGGTCGACGAGCACGACGCGACGATCGCGTACCGCACGGTGTCGAAGTACGTCGCCCGCCGCCGTCCGGAGATCGTGCTGGAAGCCAGGAATCGGGCGAGTGTGATGGACGGGTTTGTTCCGCAGACACACCTTCCGGGACAGGACGCCGAGGTCGACTTCGCCGAGGTCTGGGTCAACGTCGGCGGTGTCGACACCAAGTGCTTCCTCTTCACGCTGCGAATGTCGTTCTCTGGCAAGGCAATTCACCGCGTCTACTCGTCGCAGGGACAGGAGGCGTTCTTCGCCGGGCATGTCGCCGCGTTCACCGAACTGGGCGGTGTCCCGGCCGGGGAGATCCGTTACGACAACCTGTCTTCCGCGGTCCGCCGGGTCTGCTTCGGCCGCTCACGACTGGAGACCGACAAGTGGGTGCTGTTCAAGTCCGCCTACGGGCTCACGAGTTTCTATTGCATGCCAGGCAAAGAAGGCGCCCACGAGAAAGGCGGTGTCGAGGGCGAGGGTGGCCGGTTCCGGCGCCGCTGGTTCGTCCCTGTCCCGAAGATCCCGGATATCTCGGGGCTGGCCGGCATCAACGACCGGCTCGCCGCGGCGGACCGTGCGGAGGACGCCCGCCACATCGACCAGCGCACAGCCACGATCGGGCAGAACTTCGCTCTTGAGGCGCCGCTGCTGGCGCCGTTGCCGGTGGATGAGTTCGACATCGCGCTGACGACGACTCCGCGGGTCGACCGCTACGCACGGATCACCGTCCGCCAGGCGCTCTACTCGGTCCCGGCGCGGCTGATCGGGCAGACGGTCCGGGCGAAGCTCGACGCGGAGGAACTGGTGGTGCTGCACGGATCCGAGGAGGTCGCCCGGCACCCCCGGGTGACCACCAAGGGCGGGCAGCACCTCGTGCTCGATCACTACCTGGAGGTCCTGGCCGGCAAACCGGGCGCGCTGCGCGGGGCGACCGCGCTGGTCCACGCGCGGCAGAAGGGCTGGTTCACCGCCACCCACGACGCGTTCTGGGCCGCCGCGCGAGCCAAGCACGGCGACCAGGCCGGCACCCGGCTGCTGATCGAAGTTCTGCTGCTGCACCGGCGCATGCGCCACGCGCACGTGATCGCCGGGATCCGCGTCACCCTCGAGGCCGGGTCGGTCTCGCCCGATGTGGTGGCGATCGAGGCCCGCAAACACGCCGCCGCGGCCGGCGAACCCAGCGCCACGGAGGAACCGCTGCAGCCTCGGCGCAGCCGCAGCAAAGTCGTGTCCCTGCCCGAACGTCGCCGCGATCCCGACCTGCCGGCGGACTCCCGCCCCGCACCCTCGGTCGCCGCCTACGACCAGCTGCTGCACAACACTCCGAAGAAGGGGAACGCGTCATGACCCGCACCACCGCCCGCGGCCGGGACCAGATCGCCGAGGAAGCCGCCGACGCCGCCATCGAGCAGGCCTGCCGGATCCTGCGCCTGCCCACCATCCGCGACCGGTTCGGCGATCAGGCCGCCGCCGCGGCCCGCCAGCAGGCCACCTACAAGAGTTTCCTGTCGGAGCTGCTGTTCATCGAGTGCGAGGACCGCGAGGTCCGCCGCAAGGCCCGCCTGGTCAAGCAGGCCGGTTTCCCGCGCACGAAACGCATCGAGGACTTCGACTTCGCCGCCAACCCGAACGTCCCGCCCGCACTCGTGCACACCCTCGCCAAGGGCGCCTGGATCCGCGCCGGGCAGCCGGTCTGCCTGATCGGGGACTCCGGCACCGGCAAGTCCCACCTGCTGATCGGGCTGGGCACCGCCGCCGCGGAGGCCGGGTTCAAGGTCCGCTACGTCACCGCCGCCGCGCTGGTCAACGAGCTCGTCGAGGCAGCCGACGACAAGCACCTGTCCAAGACCATCGCCCGCTACGGCCGCGTTGACCTCCTTTGCCTCGATGAGCTCGGCTATCTCGAGCTGGACCGGCGCGGCGCGGAGCTGCTGTTTCAGGTGTTCACCGAGCGGGAAGAACGCTCGAGCATCGCGATCGCGAGCAACTCCGCGTTCAGCGAGTGGGCTCGCACCTTCACCGATCCGCGACTCTGCGCCGCGATCGTCGACCGGCTCACGTTCGATGCGTCGATCATCGAGACCGGCACCGAGTCGTTCCGGCTGCGCACCACCAAACGCCGGCGCACCAACCGAGCCAGCTGACCACACCGGTCAGAACGGGGCGTCGCGCCAGTCCACCTCGACCGATCCGGCCGACGGGACGCGGATCGTTCCCGCGTCAATCTCGACCCGCTCACCGGCGGCGTTCTCGGCCGCGAACACGTCCAACGCGTCCTCGTCCAACCCGGCAGTCCCACGTCTCGCAGGCGTCCTCCAGCTCACGGCGGACCACCGCGACCGGGTCGGCCCGCGAACCCGATGAACACCTCGTCCAGCGCCCACACCAGCGTCACCACCGGGCCGGGCTCACGCTCGCTCACCACGCCATCGTCACCAGCGGGCCAGTCCGCGACCAGCAGAAACACCCGAACGAGGTGGGGCCAAATCAGAGTGCCGACCCGCCGCCGACAAGGGCAGGTGGGGCCACATCAAGATGCCGACCGATCCCGCAACCCAGCCGCCGGGGCCAGTTCAGAGTGCCGAACCGGGGCCAATTCAACTTGCCGAAATCAATCGGTGGCCCGCCGCCCCGTACGACGCTGCCTGTCCAGCCGTCACGTCCGCGACGTAGTCGTACTCAAGGTATTCCGGGCCTGAAGCGTTGGTCCTCTGCTGCTCCTCAGGAATGATGTGCGGACGACGTTCCCCGAGCCTGAGGTCGGTGGCTGTCCGGTCGAGTCCTCCACCACGTTGCCGCTGTCCAGCCGGCACGTCGACGGCGCGCTTGTGCTCGCCGTCGGCGGCGAGGTGGACCTGCTGACCGCGGGCCAGCTGGCCGACGCGGTGACCGCAGCGATGAAGGACAGTCCGCCCGTCCTGATCATCGACCTGACGTCGGTGACGTTCTTCTCCTCTGCCGGACTCTCGGTCTTGGTCGATGCCGACCAGCAGAAGGGGGACGGCACGGAAGTACGTGTCGTGGCCGGTGAAGCCGCGCAACGGTCGATCACGCCGACCGGGCTGCACCACCTGCTGTCGGTCTTCAGCTCGCTCGAGAACGCCCTTATCGCCCCCGATGAGCTGCCTGCGCCTGCCGGTGGCCATGGACTATCCGGCCTCGGGGCACCCGACGCGTTCGATGAAGAAAGGCCCACGCGATGGCTGATGCCCCCGACGCCTCTCCGACGTGGCCTCCGGACGTCCGGAGGCCACCCAGGTCGAGGATCTGTACCTTCCGGAACTCACGGCATCCCCGCAGGTGCTGGAGCGGGTACGGCGCCAGCTCGCCGAGTGGGCAGCCCGCGCCGGCCTGGCGACGGGCCGGGTGCACGACCTCGTGCCGGCGGTGTACGAGGCGATGGCCAACGTCGCCGTCCACGCCTACGCCGGCGCCCCGAGCATCCTGCACCTGAGCGCCCGACGCGACGATGCCCGGGTGACCGTCATCGTCACCGACCGCGGTCGGGTGACGATGACGACCTGGAAATCCGTCGGCCCGCCCTCTTCTTGTCACAATGCGCTGTCGTCGAGCGATAAGGACGGTATGAGCAACCGACGGTGGGCGCTGCTGGCGACTTGCGTGGTGGTGGCGGGAATGGGCGCCGTGTTCGCGGTGGTGCAATGGGACGTGGCCAACAGAGTGGCGACCATGGCATCGGCGTTGGGGGCCGTCGCCGCCGTCGGCATCGCGGTGTGGGCGGCGCTGCCATCGAAGCGGTCCGCGTCGAATGCATCCACCGTGGTTCGAGCCGAACGCACGGGTGACGCCGTCTCCGGTGGGTCCGGCATCGCAACCAGCGGGATACGGGTCCGAGGCCAGGCCGACGGGTCCTTGGCGGCCAGGCGCACCGGTGCGGCAGACGCGACTCGTGGCGGCGACGCGACGAGCGGGGTCGTCCGGGACTGATTCGGGTGCGACGACGACATCCACCGGGGGCACCTGCTCAGCCGCAGCAGATGACCGCGTCCAAAACGGGCTCCGCGACCGCAGCGGGCAGTGGTCTGGCGAACTCGGGGATCATCAATGGAGACGTGACGATGGTCCCCGTCGTCACGACGCACTATCGGGAGAGCGTGCTCCGCATCGCCCCACCGACGCTGGTGGACCGCGCCGACGAGCTGCAGGCACTCGCCGACTTCTGCACGGAACCGGATGTGGCCGAACCGTACATGTGGTGGTGCGCGGGCGCGTGGTCGGGCAAGTCGGCGCTCATGTCGTGGTTCGTGCTGCACCCTCCGCCGGGGGTGCGCGTCGTGTCGTTCTTCATCACGGCGCGCTTGGCCAGCCAGGACGACCGGGCGGCATTCTGCGACAACGTGATCGAGCAACTCGCGGCGCTGCTGGAAGAACCACTTCCTCCGCTGCTCACCGAGTCCACCCGGGACGCTCACCTGCTGGGCATGCTCGCCGAGGCCGCTGACTTGTGTGCCGAACGTGGGGAGCGGCTGGTGCTGCTCGTCGATGGCCTCGACGAGGACCGCGCGGCCAATTCCGGACCGGACGCGCACAGCATCGCCGCCCTCCTGCCTTACCGGCCGCCGGCCGGTGTGCGGGTGATCGTGTCGAGCCGGCCGCATCCCACGATTCCCGGCGATGTTCCCGACGATCATCCGTTGCGTGACCCGGCCGTCGTGCGGCCACTCGCGGCGTCTCCCGCCGCGAAGGTGGTCCAGGACGCGATGGAGCGCGAGCTGGACCGGCTGCTCGGCGGCCCAGGGCGAGATCTGGTCGGCTTGGTCGTCGCGGCCCGGGACGGGCTGACGGGCGCGGATTTCGCCGAGCTGATGGGGTGGTCGAGGCGGCGGGTGGAGCGACTGCTGACCACTGTCGCGGGGCGTTCTTTCGTGCGGCGCGCCGGAGGCTGGCCCATCGGTGCCGAATCCGAGTTGTACGTGCTCGGCCACGAGAAGCTGCACGACACGGCGATCGAGGATTTCACCGAGGACCAGCTCATCGAATACCGGCAGCGGCTGCACGAGTGGGCGGCTCGCTACCGCGAGCGGGACTGGCCGGCCGACACCCCGGAGTACCTGCTGCGCGGTTACGCACACATGCTGATCACGACCGGCGACGTTTCCCGCGCGCTGGCGTGCACCACCGACCGGGTGCGCCACGACCGGATGCGCGCCGTCTCCGGCGGCGACACCGCCGCCCTCAACGAGATCACCTCCCTGCAGGACCTACTGCTCCGCGCCGACCGACCCGATCTGGCCGCACTGGCCAGTACCGCAGTCCACCGCGGCGAACTGTCCGAACGCAACACCGACACATCCCCCGGCCTCCCGGCTGTCTGGGCAGCCCTCGGCCACCTGCCGCGAGCCGAGGCGCTTCTGGGGGCCATCCCCGATCCGGCCCGGGCGGCACTGGCGACGATCGCCGTGTCGAGAGCGCTCTCGACAGTCGGCGATCTGGACACGGCTCGCACATTCGCGCATCGAGCCGATGACATCGTCCGCGCCAACTCCGACAACCCTTATGTAGAGGCGTCCACGGCCTTCCCGCTCGCATCGGCCATGCTCGATGTCGGCGAGATCGAGCGGTGCGACCAGCTCGTCGAACGCGGCAAGTCACTCACCAAAAAGTTTACTCTTCGCAACGAGCCGTTCGACTCGCTGACCGAGCTGACACAAGCCATCGCAGCTGCAGGGCCCGCGCGTGCTCAAGTCCTCATCGACCAGGCCCAACAGATCCTCCCCACGATCGACAGCCACTACTTCCGGTCGGTCGGGATGGTCGACCTGGCACTGGCGGCGGCCAAGGCCGGGGACCCCGACCACGCCGACATTCTCGTCCAGGCCATCCCGATGCCACAGTTCCAGATCGAAGCCGTGATCGGGCTGATCACAATCGCGGAGGGGGATCGTGTCGGCCGCCTCGCTGGCCAGGCGGAGGCTATGTTGTGGGCTCTGCCGGACCCGATCGAGGACGGCGGAATCCAGCTCTTCCCAGTGCCCACCATTGGCAGCCTGACCGCCAGGTTGGCAGAAACACTGCTCGGGATCGGCCGACTCGACCAAGCCTCCGCCCTGACGGAGCGAATCGAGGACGCCGGACATCAGGCGCGCGTGTTCTGTTTGCTGGCGATGGCCGAGATCGCTGCCGGCAACTCCGGCCGTGCGCGAGAGCTGGGCGATCGCGCGGAGACGGTGACTCGCGGCCTGGCCAACCGAAGAAGCACAGTCGACAAGGCGACGGCTCTGGCAAATGCGCTGACCGACGCAGGGGACAGGAACCGGGCCACAAACGTTCTCGACCAAGCGAGCAGGCTCGCCTTGGGCCTCGCGGACGCGCAAACGCGCAGAAGCGCGATTCGCAACGTGGTCAAAGCGTTGCTTCACGTTGGGGACCTCGACCGTGCCGAGGCCCTCATCCGCTCCTGCCCGGACTTCAACTATGACGACCTCGTCGGCGCCGGCCTCGACGAGGTGGCGGTACACGATCCGGCCAGGGCGACTGCGCTCATCGAGAAGATCGGTTCTCCCACACTCCGTGCGCAAGTGATGCTCTTCAGCGCCCAGCGCATCGCAGAAAACGGCAACCTCGTCCTCGCTGGAAAACTGCTCGACCGCACCGAGGAAATTGTCGCAACGATCACTGGAACCGCAGACAGGGTTGGTCCGGTTACCTGGATGATCACCGCGGCGATGACCATCGGCGACCGAACCCGAGCCGATACCCTTGTGGCCCAGGCGGAACAGATGGTCGCAGCGGAGCCTGAGCCCGAGGTGCAGGAACGGGCCGTTGTAGCGCTGGTTGGGGAATTCGCTCGACACGGTTATCGGGATCGTGCCGAGTCGCTCGCCCGAATCGCCACTACTGCACACAACGTGGCTGACACCGCGATCAGTCTGGCCGCGGCCGCCGCGAGCGACGCGGCCGAACCGCAACGCGCCCGCGAACTCGCCAGCCGCGCCGAAGCCCTCACTCTCGAGCTGGATGACCTCGAACGCAGAGGGCTTCTCACGGCACGGCTGACGGACGTCCTTGCCGGCATCGGCGACGTCGACCGCGCGGGCGAGCTGGTGCGAACGATCGCCGATCCGGTGGACCGCGTCCGCGCGGCTGTCGTTCTCATCCGAGCGATCGCGCAATCCGGCGATGCCGACAAGGCCCGAACACTGGCCGTCGAGACAGAAGCATTCATCGCCGCCATCCCCGACGTATCCGCGCGGACACGCGCGACGACACACTTCGTGCAGACCGTCACGATCGATGGCAGCCGGGGCCGCGCCGAGGAGTTCGCCACCACAATCGCCCTGCCGGCGCAGCGAGCGGCACTCCTCGCCGTCCTCGCTCTGCAAGCCGAACAGAAACGAGCAGAGCGGTTGATCGCCCGGATCCTTCGATTCGACGACTGGACCGCGGCACTGACACCGCTCGTCCGCGCCAAGCCAGACGTGCTCACCTATTTCGCTGACGAGCTGCCACTGCATGGGTGACGCACGGCGCGCGTGCGGGTGGTGTTGTGGGCGAGACTGAAGATCATCTTGCGGACCCGCTCTCCGCTTCGCCTGTACAGCATTGACCGGCCTCAAGGCGCCTGGAATTCCTGTTGCGGCCTTTGCCGGCCACGCTAGAGGAACTGGGGCAGATCTCGAGTTCGTGCCGCGGTAGTTCAGCGTCGGCCGATCCGGCTGTTCGGGTCGGCGGGTGGGATGGGGTCGAGTGGCTGGAGGTTGTGGCCGAACCAGTGGAAACGCACTGTCGCCGAGCCTGCCGTCGGGCAGCAAGCGGGGTCGTCGGGTTCGTACAGCTGGTAGTTCAGAGCGATGGTGTCGCCCGTGGACCACGCTTCGGTGATCGTCGCGCTGGGGAGTTTCGCGTCGGTGCCAAGGTAGTAGTTGTCGTAGAAGAAAAAGGCTCTTTGGTCGTACCCGTCGGCTGATCCGGTCGCGGTAGCCGTGATCACGTGCAGGCCCCTGCCGTCCGACCAATCGGGTGCGGTGTTGGGCGTGTAGCCGCGAGCGGCGATCAATGAGTCAGCGCTGTCCAAGTTCCCGACGTACACCTCGCCCGGGGCGCCGGGATCCGGCGACTGGACAGGCGTGGGCGCGGCGGAGGCGATAGGCAGAAGTTGCGGGCTCGCCGATGGCGTCGGGGCAGGCTCTCGAGTCGGTTCAGGCACCGGTTCCGGCTGGTGCTTGGTGGCGGCCGATGTCGTCGGCGGGGCCGCGGCCGAGAGCTCCCGCACGTGCGACTGCCATCCTCCGGCAGCTACTCCGGCCAGGGGCAGAGCCACCGCCGCTCCCAGGACGAGCGCGACGGGAACCACGTACCGGACCTGGCCGGGCGAGTAGCTCGAACGGGCGCTCGGCGAGGACAGTCGCGGCGGCGGTGCGGGCATCGCGGCACCGAGAAAAGCCGCCAGTGAGCCGGCCAGCGCGACCCACGGTCCGAACGCGACCTCGGCGAGCGGCGCGACTTGCGCCACTACCTCGAACTCCTGGATCAGCAGCAGACCGACCAGCAGAACCGTGAACCCGCCGAAGACCACCGCGCTCACCCGCGCCGCCGTCGGCATCCGGATCAGCGCGCCGCACGCCACGGCCGCGATCCCGGTGACGACAAGCATGATGGGCACGGCGGGAGCCGATGCGATGGTGGAAAGTTGAGCCAAGGTCAGGTCGCCGATCAGCACGACGGTGAGCCACGGCAGCCACGGTGACGCCGCGACCAGCAGGCCGCCCAGGAGCAGGCCGAGGCGCGCCCACGGTGGTGCCGGGTTCGCTGCCGTTGGTGAGGCCGGTTGTTGCGCGGCGGTGTGGTGCGGGATCGGCTTGCTGCACCACCGGCACAGCACGGCGAGGTCTTGCACCTGTTCCGCGCAATACGGACACGTCCGCACCGTGTGCCTCTTCCCTGTATCGCGGGGCACCGCGCGGCGATGACCGCGGGCGAGCCTGTGTGGAAGTCGGTGCCGGGATGCGGGTCGTTACTCCGCCAGGGACCTGGCCGGCAGGCCGTCGTCCCTCCGGGCAACGAGCGTCGGCGGGGTGGTTCCGGCGTCGGAAGACGGTCATGTGCCCACGTTGCGGGTAAAGAACCAGCTGTCCAGCCGAGATGCTCGAAGGCGTCCTCAGCTTCGATGGTGGCGACCAAGCCGGGTTCGCCCGTCCGCTCTCGGCTGCTCGTGTCCAACGCCCGTCGATGGGCGAGGGCGAGGCCTGCTCTAGTCTCGGGCGATGCGGCGATTACTGCTGGACTCCCAGGGCACCCTCCGGCCGGCCGCCATGCTTCTCGCGGTCCTCGTGGTCGTGGGCGTGGTGCTCGGATTGGCCAGCCTCGGTGGCTGGGCGGGTATGGCCGGGATCGTATTCGTCCTGGGTGCATGTCTGCTGGCCATGATCCGCTTCGGCTGACGACGGTGGTGCCGCCGGCGCCGGTCGGTGGATCAGCGGCCGACGAGTACACCGACGACCGTTGTCACGTGTCCGGGAATGGTCCCCCGGGGAGTTCCGCCGAAGAGGATGACGAACAGGCTGACCGTAACTCGCCAGGCAGCTCACGCTTCCCGGAACTCATCCCGCCGGCGTCCGGCTCAGCGGCGTTCGTGTTCGAACATGTGCCGGGCCAGCTGGGCTGCGTCGCGGCCGACGAAACCGAGCAGGGCCGAGCCCGCCGTGCGTTGCCAGGGCAGGCCGAGGACGTACAGGCCATCGGTCGAGGTGACTCCGCCGCGGTGACACAGCCGGCCGCCGCACACGGCCTCCGGGATCCGGATCCAGCTGTGGTTCTGGCGGAACCCGGTCGCCCACACGACCGCGTCGATCTCGGCGGACGTCCCGTCGGCGAAGACGGCCGTGCGGCCGTGCGCGTGCCGCAGCCGTACCCGGAAACTGATGCCGCACCGGCGCAGCGACCTGCGGGTGTGGCCGATCACGGTGCCCTCGCCGCGTCGCATCCACCGGCCGCGGCGCGAGGTGGTGGGTGCGGTGATCAGGCCGGTGCGGGTTTGCCACCAGAACAGGTCACGGCCGAGAATCCGTTGCGGGACACAGGCGTTGCGGGTCCCGATCGCCAGCGCGACCGGCCCGGTGGCGGGGTGGGCGGCCAGTTCGGCGGCGATCTGGAAGCCGGAGTTTCCGCCGCCGACGACCAAGACCCGTCTGCCAGCGAACGGGGCTGGGTCGCGGTAGTCGCTGCTGTGCTGCTGGAGCACCTCCGGGGCGAAATCGGCCGAGCAGGCGGGGATCGTCGGCTGCTGGAACGGGCCGGTTGCGACCACGACTTGGCGTGCCCGGACCGGGCCGCCGGGAGTGGCGAGGGCGAAGCCGTCACCGCGTCGGGTCAGCGTCGCGACGGAGAGCCCGGTCCGGACGGGAAGATCGAAGGTGGCCGCATAGGTGGCGAGGTAGTCCGCGACCTGATCCTTGCCCGGGTAGCTGTCGGGGGCGGCGGGGAACGGCAGGCCCGGGAGGGCGGCGTAGCGGGCGGGGGTGAACAGCCGCAGCGAGGCCCAGCGGTCCCGCCACACGTGCCCGACGGCCTCGCCCGCGTCGAGGATGACGAAGTCGAGCCCGGTCGCGGCCAGCTCGTGCCCGAGTGCGAGCCCGGCCTGCCCGCCGCCGACGATCGCGACGTCGTGGCCGCTCACGGCGCGGCAGGGGTGACGGTGGCGAGGATGCGGTCCGCGACGCGGACGAACGCGGTGAGATCGGCTCGCGGGACGTCGCCGAGGATCGCCCGCGCGGCGCCGTGCCGGCTCTCGGTCATCCACCGCGCGGTGGCGGCGCCGTCGTCGGTCAGCGCCACCGAGATCGCGCGCCGGTCCCGGGGATGCGGGCGCCGCTCGACGAGGCCGGCTCCTTCGAGCTGATCGACCAGGCCGGTGACATGACGCGGCGTGCAGTTCAAGGCGTCGGCCAAGGCGCGCTGCACCAGGTCGCCGTCGCGGGCGAGCATGTAGATGACCTCCGCGCGACTGGTGGTGAGGCCGCGGTCGGCCAACGCGACGCGCATCGCCTCGGCCAGCCGCGCCGCCAGCTCGAAAGCCTTGTCGAACGCCTGGACCGGATCCGCTCCCATGCCACCCCTCTTCCCTGATCCGTGTAGATAGTACATAGTGAAGCCACTTCATCATATGGGGAGATGCGATGGCTGATCTTGACGACGCCGAGCTGCGTCGGCGCTGGGACCGGTACGCGCCGCGGTACGACCGCGACATCGGGGTGATGGAACGGCTGCAGTTCGCCGGGGGCCGCGAATGGGTGTGCGCGCAAGCCACCGGAGATGTCGTGGAGGTTGCGGTCGGCACCGGCCGCAACTTCGCGCACTACCCGGCCGGTATCCGGCTGACCGGCGTCGACCTGAGCCCGGCCATGCTGGACCTGGCCCGTGCCCGCGCTGCCGAGCTCGGACTCGAGGTCGAGCTGCGGGAGGGTGACGCGCAGGCGTTGCCCTTTCCGGACGCGTCGTTCGACACGGCGGTCTGCACGCTCGGCCTGTGCGGCGTCCCGGACGAGCGGGCCGCGCTCGCCGAGATGCACCGCATCCTGCGCCCGGACGGCAAGTTGTTGCTGCTGGATCACATCGGCAGCCACCACGCGGTGCTGCGCCTCGGGCAGCGGCTGCTGGAGAAGGTCACCGTCCGGATGCTCGGCGACTACCAGACCCGCCGCCCGCTGCCGCTGCTGGAGGAGGCCGGGTTCGAGGTGACCCGGGCCGAGCGACTCAAGCTCGGCACCGTCGAGCGCGTCGCCGCGGTCAAACGTCCTGCCGCGGGGTGATCCAGCGGGCGGCCAGCAGCCCGGACGCGGCAGTGAGGACCGCGGCCGCGACCACCGTCGTGGTGAGGCCGAGGGTGTCGGCGAGGATGCCGGCCAGCAGGGCGCCGACGGCGTAGCCGGCGTCGCGCCAGAACCGGTACGTGCCCAGGGCATTGGCGCGCCAGCTCGGGTGCGCGTGATCGGAAATGGCCGCGATGAGCGCCGGATAGACCATGGCCGTACCCAGGCCGAGCACGACCGCGGAGACGACCCCCGCGAGCAGCGGGTTCTCCAGCAGGACGAGGGCGAGGACGAACGCGACGGCTTGGACGAGCATGCCGGTCACGATGAGGGGTTTGCGGCCGAGCCGGTCGGCGAGGTGCCCGGTGGGGATTTGCCCGAGCCCCCACAGCAGCGGGTAGAGGCCCTTGATCAGGCCGACCGCGGCGAGGCCGAGGCCGTGCTGGGTGAACAGCAGCGGGAACACGCCCCAGGTGAGACCGTCGTTGAGGTTGTTGACCAGCCCGGCCTGGCTGGCGCCGCGCAGCGACCGGTCGCGCCAGCTGGTCCGCGCGAACGTGGCGGCCAGCCCGGTGGCCTCGCCCGGGGCCGGTCGGGGGTGACGGGACAGTTCCAGCGCGACGTGCGCGGCGGTGTCCCGCACGATTAGGGACAGGCCCAGGCCGGCGGCGACGAAGACGACGCCGATCAGCTCGGGCACCGGCCGCAGCCCGTAGGAGGTACCGAGGTAGCCGGTGAGCAGGGCGACCCCGCCGACCGCGCAGTACCCGGCGGCCTCGTTGAGGCCGGTGGCCAGGCCACGCCGGGCCGGGCCGACCAGGTCGATCTTCATGTTGACCGTCATCGACCAGGTCAGGCCCTGGTTGAGGCCCAGCAGCACGTTGGCGGCCACGATCCAGCCCCACGACGGCGCCCACGCCAGCGCGAACGGCACCGGCACACCGAACAGCCACCCGGCGATCAGCAGCTGCCGCCGGTGGAAGCGGGCGGTCAACGCTCCCGCGGCCAGGTTCGTCATCGCCTTGGTCAGGCCGAAGGCGATGATGAACGAGAACACGGCCAGATCGCTGGCCAGGCCGAAGGTCTCCGACCCGATCAACGGCACCGTGGTGCGCTCCAGCCCGACCAGCCCGCCGACACAGGCGTTGACGACGACCAGCAGGGTGAACTGCAGCCAGTTCTCCCGCAGGCCGAGATGAACCGGGCGCTCGCCCGCAGGCGCCGGGGTACCGGTCACGACGCCGAACCTCCGGTGCCCTCGATGAGGTGCTGCCCGTGTGCGGCGGCGTAGTCGCCCGGGCCGCCGTCGAGGACGGCGACGTCGGTGCGGCCCGCGCGTTCCAGCAGGCTGGCGGCGGTCATCGCGCGTTCACCGTGGCCACAGGCCAGAACCGCGCCCGCCGGCGTCTCGGCGGCGTGCGCGGCGAGAGCGCCGAGTTCGATGTGGACGGAGCCGGGAACGTGCCCGGCGGCGAATTCGGCGCTCTGGCGCACATCGAGGTAGCGGCGTCCATGGACACCGGCCGGGCGGAGGAACTCGGTGGTGGTCTGGTGGCCCCCGTCGGCGAGCCAGGCTTCCATACCGCCGACCAGGTGCCCGGCGATGCGTTCGTAACCGATCTTGTAGGCCTGCCAGGCGATCTCGGCGAGATCGTGCTCGCCGGCGGCGACGAAGACCAGGGGCTGGTCCTCGGGCAGCAGCCAGCCCAGCCAGCTGGCGAACTGATCCCGCAGCGGGATCGACACGCTGGCGGGGATGTGCCCGGCGGCGAACGCGGCGGCGGGCCGGGTGTCGACGACCTGCGCGCCGGAGCCGAGCAGCCGCCGGACCTCGGCGGCGGTCAGCGGCGGGACGGTCGGTGCGCCGGTCAGCACCTGCGGGCCGCGGCGGTTGATCTCCCCGAGCCGGTCGAAGTAGGCGGGGTAGGAGCCGAGCTGGGCGATCAGCCGCCGGGCGAAGGTGTCTTCATCCGGGGCGGCCAGCAACGGGTTGGCGGCTTTCTCCGCGCCGATGGTGGTGGTCCGCTCGCTGCCGCTCGGCGCGGAGCAGAACGAGCCCGTGCCGTGGGTGGGCCACACCGGCGTGGCATCGGGCAGCGTCGTGAGCCGCCGCAGCGATCGGTACTGGGCGCGGGCGAGCTCGTCGGTGCGGTCCGGGCCGAGCAGGTCGGTGCGGGCCGCCGAGCCGACGATCAACGACCCGCCGGTGAACACGCCCAGCTCCCGGGCGCCGTCGAGCAGCAGGTAGGACAGGTGCTCGTCGGTGTGTCCCGGGGTGGCCAGGGCCCGCAGCGTCAGCCCGCCGAGCTCGATCTCCTCGTCGTCGGCCAGCGGCGTGTGCGGGAACGCGCGGTGGCCGGCGGCGGAGGCCAGCACCGTGGCGCCGTCGTCGTGGCCGAGCTGGACGGCGCCGGAGAGGAAGTCGGCGTGCAGGTGGGTGTCGGCGGCGAAGGCGACGCTCAGCCCGCGGCGGGCGGCCGCGCGGCGCACGGCGCGCAGGTCGCGGCTGACGTCCATGGCCAGTGCGCGGCCGTCGCCCAGGTCGACGAGGTAGGCGCTGTTGCCGAGCCCTTCGTCGACCAGCGGGATCAGGTGGTCCTCGGCGAAGCCCACGGCTCCTCCTCGTGCTCGGGTGCGATGCGGCCTGAACCTAAGCTACAATAATCCATGGATTTATGGAGGAGTACATGATGGACACCCGCGCCGACCGCAAAGCGGCGCTCTACGGCGCGTTCGCTCTCAGCGGCAAAGCACTGGCCAGCGGCAAGCGACTGGAGCTGCTCGACCTGCTCGCCCAGGGCGAGCGATCGGTCGATGCGCTCGCGCGGGCGGCCGGGCTGAACCTGACGACCGCCTCGGCGCACCTGCAGACGCTCAAGCAGGCGGGTTTCGTCACCGCCCGCCGGGACGGCACCCGCATCCACTACCGCTTGGCCGGGGACGACGTCGCCCAGCTGCTGTCGCTGCTGCTGAAGGTCGCCGAAACCCACCAGGCCGCTGTCACCCCGGCGCTGCAGGACTACCTCGGCAGCGACAGCGCCACGGAAATCGACCGGGCCGAGCTGCAGGCGCGTGCCGCCGCGGGCGACGTCGTCATCCTCGACGTGCGCCCGGCCGAGGAATACGCGGCTGGCCACATCCCCGGCGCGATCAGCATCCCTGTCGACGAGCTGGCCGAGCGCATCGGCGAGCTGCCCGAGGACCTCGAGATCGTCGTGTACTGCCGCGGCGAGTACTGCGTCTTCGCCTACGACGCGGTACGCACCCTGACCGAGCACGGCCGCCGCGCGATCCGGCTCAACGACGGCATGCTCGAATGGCGCGTCGCCGAACTGCCCGTCGACGTGACGGCCACCGCGTGAGCGCGCCCCCGCATCCCGCGCTGGCCCACGGCCCGGTCTACGCCGACTACAACGCCACCACCCCGGTCGACCCCCGCGTCGCCGAAGCGATGCTGCCGCACCTGACCCACCACTTCGGCAACCCCTCCAGCGCCCACCCTTACGCCGACATCCCGCGGGCGGCGCTGACCGAGGCCCGCGCCCAGGTCGCCGCGCTGATCGGCGCCCGCCCCGGCGAGATCGTGTTCACCGGCTCCGGCTCCGAAGCCGACCTGCTCGCCCTGCGCGGCGCCGCCCTCGCCGCCACCGGACGCCCGCACATCATCACCCAGGCCACCGAACACCCCGCTGTCCTGGAAGGCGCCCGCGCGCTGCAGCGCCTGCGCGGAGCCCGGGTCACGGTCCTGCCGGTCGACCGAGACGGGCTCGTCGACCCGGCCGACGTGGCCGCCGCGCTCGATGAGGACACTGCACTGGTGTCGATCATGGCCGCGAACAACGAAACCGGTGCTCTGCAACCGATCGCGGAGATCGCGGCCATGGCCCACGAGCGTGGGGCGCTGATGCACACCGACGCCGCCCAGGCCGCCGGGAAGATCCCCGTCGACGTCGCCGGGTGGGGTGTGGATCTGCTGACCGTGGTCGGGCACAAGCTGTATGCCCCCAAGGGGGTCGGCGCCCTCTACGTCCGCGACGGTGTCGAGCTGGAGCCGCTGATCTACGGCGGCGGCCAGGAGCGCGGCCTGCGGGCCGGCACCGAGCACACCGCCCTCGCTGTCGCCCTCGGCGTCGCCGCGGCCCTCGCCGCCGACGACCTCGACCACGGCGAACCCGACCGGCTGGCCGGCCTGCGCGATCGCCTGCACCAGCGGCTCGACCACGCGCTGCCCGGGCGGGTGCACCTCAACGGGCCCGACAAGGCCCGGCTCCCGAACACCCTCAACATCAGCGTCGACGGCGTCCGCGCCCACGACCTGCTCGCCACCGTCACCGCGTTCGCCGCGTCCACCGGATCCGCCTGCCACAGCGGTGTCCACAGCCCCTCACCCGTGCTCACAGCCATGGGCATCGAACCCGCGCGCGCCCTCGCCGCGTTGCGGCTGTCGCTCGGGCGCTGGAGCACCGACACCGACATCGACCTCATCGCTGCCGCGGTCGCCGATGCCGCCCGCTGACGAGCAGGCGACCAACCTTCAGCGGATCGGTGGTGGAATCTCATCATGAGCTTCGAGGACGTCCCGCTGGCCCACGGCAAGGACTACCAAGCCCAGTCGGTGTTCGAGCCGGAGAACCTGCTGCGGGAGGCGCGCCGCCAGCGCGGGCTGCCGTCGGTGCCGGTGCCGCGGGTGGCGGTCCTTGACCCGGACGGCGACATCGTCCGTCACCTCGCCACGACCGGACGCGGGTCGCGCCACCCGGGCTGGGCCTGCTACCACACCGAAATGTGGACCACCGAGGTCAACGGCCTGGAACTGGGCGTGGTCGGCATGGCCGTC
The DNA here is from genome assembly GCF_030264295.1 of Amycolatopsis nalaikhensis. Lineage (GTDB taxonomy): Bacteria > Actinomycetota > Actinomycetes > Mycobacteriales > Pseudonocardiaceae > Amycolatopsis > Amycolatopsis nalaikhensis. Next base: position 2,309,165 of record NZ_CP127173.1, read on the forward strand.
GGCGCGCCGTTCGCCGTGCTGGTGGCCGAGCAGCTCGCCGCCTCCGGCGCCGACCTCGTCGTGAGCGTGACCTCGGCCGGACAGATCGCCGAACTGCCGCGCACGCCGTGTTTCGTGCTCATCACCGACGCCCTGCGCGACGAGGGAACCAGCCTGCACTACCTGCCACCCGGCCGCTGGAGCCACCTGGACCCGACAACGGCGGACAAGCTCACCGGCGCATTCGACACCACACCCGAACCGGTCCTGACCGGACCATCGTGGACCACCGACGCGCCCTACCGGGAAACGGCAACCGCGATCGACACCGCCCGCGGCCACGGCGTCCTCTGCGTGGAGATGGAAGCGGCCGCGCTCTACGCCTACGCCCAAGCCCGCGGCCGGACCGTGGTATGCCTGGCCCACGTGACCAACGCGATGGCCGTCGACGGCGACGACTTCGAGAAAGGCATCGACAACGGTGTCCACAGTGCACTCGCCGTCGTCGGTGCGGTCGCGGGCGCGCTGATCCCGGCTTGATCGTGCTTACGAAAGCCTGACGGAATCCGGCCAACGGGCCCGGATGGGCTTAGCCTGGCGGCACCAATGAGAGGAGCGCGGCGACGTGGCGCTGAAGGACCCGGCTCGTGGTTTCGCGCGGGCGATGTGCGCGCTGCGGATCTTCACCGGGCTGGTCTGGCTGTCCAACGGGCTGGCGAAGCTGTTCGAGGTCGGCACCTTCGACCTCGGCTTCTTCTCCTTCAACCTGATCACCAAGGACGCCGCCCGCACGATCGCAACCGGCGCGTCCGGAAAGACCGGAATCGCGCCGTTGGCGGATTTCTACCACGGCTTCGTGCTGCCGAACTGGGGCTTCTTCGGGGCCTTCCTGACCGCCGCCGAACTCGCCGTCGGCGTGGGCCTGATCCTCGGCATCGCCACCCGGCTCGCGGCCGTCGGCGGGCTGCTGCTCATCGGCCCCATCTGGATCATGCTCTGGCACACCGGCGGCTACCTGTGGGAATACCCCGCCGAAGACCTGTTTCCGCTCCTGCTGCTGGCCATTGTCCCCGCCGGACGCATCGGCGGTCTCGACGCCCGGCTCGCGGAGCGGTTCGCCGGCCGCTGGCCCTTCTGAGGCGTTCGGGGGACGCCACGCTGCCCCGCACGCCGGAACGCCGAAGAAATCGCCCAGACACCGCGGTCGTCGGCTGAGCCACACTATCGGCCACGGACTGGCTTGGCGGTCGTGCCGCGGGGCTCCCGGACCTCTTCCTTTGCTCGCTGACAGTGCCGCGCCGAGTCCTGCGCACCGTCGGTGGTCCACGCGTTCAGGAGACGCCCTTGACCAGCTACAGCATTCTGTCCTCCGGCCCCCGCTTCACCGTGCTCGCCACGTGGGCCGGCGTCTACAACGACCACACCGTGAAAGTCACGACCCTCGACAACGGCGACCTGGCCCGCGACCTCGCCGTCTACCTCACCCACGTGTCCGAAGGCGCATGGGACGCCGCACCGTGGCTCGACACCTACCCCGTCATCGAAGCCGGCATCGCCGAACTCATCGACCACCTCCGCGGCCACGACGCCGCGATCCCGCGGATCGACCTGTCCGGAGACGGTTACCGCCACCACGACCAGTGGAGCTTCGTCGACGTCGCCGAAGTCATGCTCTACCTGCCGGATGTACTGAACCACCTGACCAGGGCTCAACGGCTGACCGTCGCCGACGAACTGGCCACCGACGCCGCCGGCCGAGCCGAAATGCTCCGGGCCTTCCCCGCCCAGCAAGACCCGGCGACGGACGCGTCCCGCGCATGGCAGGCGCTCGAGGTGACGCGCACGCTGCACAACGGCCAGCTCGGCCCGCTGCCGGAAGGCGCTGCCGGATGGATGGTCCGGGCGTGGGGAAGCGAGCTCGTCCTGGTAGACCGGTGGGCCGCACGCGACCGGCTGACTCGCATCGAGCAGCTGGTGGCGGCCTGCCAGAAGTTCGGTGGCCGCGCCACAGCGGAGCTTGACCCCGAGCTGTGCGCGCACCTCGTCGTGCCCCGGAGCGAATCGGTGACGCACAACGACGTCTTCTACGTGATGGTGCCCTCCGGGCATGGCGGCTCCCACGACGAGCGCCCGACGGCTCCGATGACGATCAAGCATGTACACCGCACCAATCACACGGTTGACGTCGTTGCCGTCCTGGAGCCCGCCGACGACGACGGCTTCGCCAAGGCGCTCGGCGAGTGGACGCGACTGGTGCCCTGGCCCGGCATGCCGGTGCCAGCTGCCGCTGCGGCTACGTCGAGCCCACAAGCAAGCCGAGCTTGATCTACGCCCGCGTCCGTCAGCTTGCCGCCGGCGCACCGGTCGGCGGCAACCGCCACAGTGCGAGGGCATGATGGCGGGATGCCGCACCGTGTCCTGCTCGCTGATGACGATCGCGCGATCCGCGAGTCCCTCGTCCGGGCCCTCGAGCTCGAGGGGTATCAGGTCACTGAGGTCGACGACGGTGTGGCTGCCCTCGCGACCGCCCGTCGCGCCGAATTCGATGTGCTGGTCATCGACGTCATGATGCCCGGTGTCGACGGCCTCGGCGTCTGCCGCGTGCTGCGCGCCGAGGGCGACCGCACCCCGATCCTGATGCTCACCGCCCGGGTCGAGACGCCCGATCGGGTGGCCGGTCTGGACGCCGGGGCCGACGATTACCTGCCGAAGCCCTTCGAGCTGGACGAACTGCTGGCCCGCCTGCGCGCGCTCTTGCGCCGCACGTCGGCCGAAGCCGGCCCGGCGAACTCACGGATGCTGCGCCTCGGTGCGCTGGCCGTCGACCCCGGGGGCCGGCGGGTGTGGTGGCGCGACGCCGAGATCACCTTGTCGAAAACCGAATTCGATCTGCTGGAGCTGCTCGTGCGCAACGAGGGGCTCGTGCTCGACCGCGCCACCATCTACCAGCGGATCTGGGGCTATGAGTTCGGCTCGGACTCCAAGAACCTCGCCGTCTACATCGGCTACCTGCGCCGCAAGCTCGAGCAGGCCGGCGCGACAGACCTCATCCACACGGTGCGCGGGGTGGGCTACTCGGTGCGGTCCGCATGAACCTCCGGAGCAAGCTGGCGATCGCCTTCGCCGGCGTCGGCGCGGCGGCCGCGGTACTGGTCGGCGTGTTCAGCTACCAGACGGCCTCCACCCGGATCGACGGCGAGCCTCGACCGCTCGCTGCTGACGACTTCGGCCGAGCTCGTGGCCGGGGCCACCCAGGTGCTCGCGCCGAACCCGTTCACCAGCGGCCCGCACGACAACGACCACGACGAGGCCCAGCCCATGGTCGCGCAGGCGATCGCCCCGGACGGGTCGGTCCGGCCGATCGGCGGCCGCCCGGTCCGGCTCGACGTCGACGACGCCGACCGGGCCCTCGCCGCGGCCGGCTCTCCGGGTCGCTACCGCTACGAGGACCGCGCGGTGGCACCGGACGACTACCGGGTGATCACCGTCGCGTTGGGCTCCGGTCGCGGAGCGATCCAGCTCGGTATCGACGTGGACGAAACCCGCCACGTGCTCGCCGAGCTTGCGACGCGCGTCGCCATGGTCAGCGCGCTCGTACTGGCCGCCGCCGCGGTGGCGGGCTGGCTGATCGCCCGCCGGATCACGCGGCGGCTCGTGCGCCTCACGAAGGTGACCGAGCAGGTCAGCGGTGGCGGCCTGCCAGAAGTGACGGTGGCGGCCGGCGGCCGGGACGAGGTGGGGCGGCTCGCCACGTCGTTCGACCGGATGCTGACTCGGCTGGCCGACGCCCGCGACGACCAGGAGCGCCTGGTCCAGGACGCCGCACACGAGCTGAGAACCCCGCTCACCAGCCTGCGCACCAACGCCAGCGTGCTACGGCGCTTCGCCGAGCTGACTCCATCTGCGCGGGCACGGCTGCTCGACGACGTCGACGGCGAGGCACGGGAGCTGACCCACCTGATCGACGAACTCGTCGAACTCGCCACCCACCGCCACGAAGCGGAGGAAGCCAGGCCGGTGGGGCTGGCCACCGTCGCGGAACGAGCCGCCGATCGGGTCAGGCGCCGCTCCGGACGCGTCATCCGGCTCGAAGCCGACGCCACAACGGTGCGCGGCCGACCGAAAAGCCTGGAACGCGCCATCTCGAACCTTCTGGAAAACGCGGTCAAGTTCGACGGTGGCAGCGGCGACCCGATCGACGTCGTGGTCCACGGGGGCCGGATCGAAGTACGAGACCGCGGTCCCGGGATCGACGAGGCGGACGTGGACCACGTCTTCGACCGCTTCCACCGCGCAGACGCGGCGCGGGGCCTTCCCGGTTCCGGGCTCGGCCTGGCGATCGTGCGGGAGGTGGCGCTGGCCCACGACGGCACGGTGTTCGCCGGGGCGCGGGGCGGCGGAGGCGCAGTGGTCGGGTTCACCATCGGCACGGACCGGCTCTTACCGAACTCTCACCACGATCACGTCGAGGCCTAACCGCGCTCGGGAAAGGTGGGATCCAGAAGGATCACCGACCCGGGAGCACGATGTCCACCACCCCTCTCATGGCCCGTCGGCCGGGCCGGTACCCGGTGCCGCGCCGGGCGCACCCGGTGCGGGGGTGGTGGCGGGATGCCTCGGGGCTGACCGCGTGGCTGAGTCTGTTGTTCGTCGTCGCTCTGTGGGTGGCGGGCCGTGGCCTCCAGAATCTGGGCTCCGTTTCCGGGTTCTTGACTTCGGCGGGTCGCCTGGCCGGGTTGCTGTCGGCGGACCTGCTCTTGCTCCAGGTTCTGCTGATGGCACGGATTCCGTGGGTCGAGCGCAGCTACGGACAGGACGAACTGGCCCGCCGCCACCGGCTGGCGGGGTTCACGTCCATTACCCTGATGGGGACCCACGTCGTGCTGATCACCGTGGGCTACGCCGTCACCGACCGCTCCGGGTTGGTCTCCGAGGCCTGGGATCTGGTCACCACCGACCCTGGCATGCTCCTGGCGACAGCCGGAACGGCGGCGCTGGTCATGGTGGCGATCACCTCTGTCCGGGCCGCGCGCCGCAGATTGCGCTACGAATCCTGGCACCTGCTGCACCTCTATGCCTACCTGGGCGCCGGACTCGCGCTGCCTCATCAGCTGTGGACAGGCGCCGACTTCACGAGTTCGACGGCCGCGACGGTGTTCTGGTGGAGCGCCTACGCCACCGCGGCCGCCGCGATCCTGGTGTTCCGCCTCGGGATGCCGGTGTGGCTGAACCTGCGGCACCGGCTCGTCGTCGAGCGGGTGGTGCCCGAAGCCCGTGGAGTCGTGTCGATCCACCTCCGCGGCCGCCGCCTCGACCGGCTGCCCGTGGCCGCCGGCCAGTTCTTCCTCTGGCGCTTCCTGCACGGCACCGGCTGGACACGCGGCAACCCGTTCTCCTTGTCCGCGGCTCCCGACGGCACACGGCTGCGCATCACGGCGAAGGACCTCGGCGACGGCAGCCGAAGGCTGGCGACCGTGCCCGCCGGAACGCGGGTCCTGTTCGAGGGTCCCTACGGCAGGCTGACCGAGTCCGTCCGAAGTGGACGAAAGGTGACGATGGTCGCCTCGGGGGTCGGCATCACGCCGTTGCGTGCGCTGCTGGAAGCTCTGCCCTACCGGCCCGGCGAAGCCGTGCTGCTGTACCGGGCAAGGAACGAAGGCCAGCTGCTGTTCCGCCACGAGCTCGACGCGCTCGCCGCGCGCCGCGGCATCCGGGTGCACTATCTGCTGGGGCGGCGGGGCCGAGGCCGGGTGTCCTGGCTGCCCGCACAGTACGGAGCGGCGGCCGGCGAGACGATCCTGCAGTACCTCGTGCCCGACATCGCCGAGCACGACGTCTACGTCTGCGGACCGGACGCCTGGACCGAAGCGGTGATCGCCTCCGCCCGTGGCGCCGGAGTACCGCGATCGCACATCCACTCCGAACGGTTCGGCTGGTAGGGAAGGAAAGCCGCCATGCGCAGAATCGTCGTCACCGCTGCCGCGACCATCTCCGTCGTGGTGCTGCTGTTCAGCTACCGCACCAGCACGGACCCGGCCCCGGCAGCGTTGCCGAGCCAGCGCATCGGCGCACCGCGACCGCTCGGCGGGCCGACCACTCCGCCGGCCGCACCCGCGCCGGCCCCGACAGTCGGCACGTCCGGTGGGGACGGCACCTACACCGGGGACGCGGTGGACACCCGCTACGGCCCCGTCCAGGTCCGGATCACCGTGGCCGGTGGCCGGATCACGGCGGCCCAGGTCCTGCAGGTCCCGCAGGAAAGCAGCCGGGACGTCCGCATCAACTCCGCCGCCGTCCCGGTCCTCGTCGACGAGACCATCCGGGCGCAGAGCGCCCAGGTCGACACCGTCAGCGGCGCCACCTACACCTCCGAGGGCTACCAGCAGTCCCTTCAGTCCGCGATCGACGCGGCGCACCGGTGACCGCCCCGGCGCCGGAACGCCGGTCGTGGACCCACCCGATCATGGGCATGCCGGTCAGCCTCCACATCCGGGCCGACGGCGTCCGCACCGACCCGGCCGTGGAGCCGGCCGTGGCCGCCGTGTTCACGCACCTGCGTGCGGTCGACCGGCTGTTCAGCACCTACCGCCCCGGCAGCCAGATCAGCCGTATCCGGCGCCACGTGCTGCCCCCGGAGCAGTGGCATCCGTGGGTGAGCGAGGTCGTCCGGCTGTGTGAGCGGGCCCGAGAACGGAGCGACGGTTGGTTCGACGCCTGGCTCCCCGGCGGCTTCGACCCGTCCGGGCTCGTCAAGGGCTGGGCGGTGGAAAACGCCGTCGAGCAGTTGGCCCGGCTCGGGCCCTACGACCACTACCTCAACGCCGGCGGCGACATCGCGGCCGTGGTCCGGCCCGGCGCGACCGCCTGGCGCGTGGGGATCGAAGACCCGCGTGACCGGACGCGGCTGCTCTCCGTCCGCGAGCTGCGGACCGGTGGTCTCGCGACGTCCGGCACCGCGGCCGGCGGCGCCCACATCGTCGACCCGCGCACCGGCGGCCACCCGACCGCCATCCGGTCGGTGACGGTCGCCGGTCCCACGCTGCTGTGGGCCGACGTCTACGCCACTGCCGCGATCGCCCGCGGCGGCGACGTCGAACGCTGGATCCGCGCGCGGGCGCCGGACTACCAGGCGTTCGCCGTCCTCCGAGCCTCCTGAGACCCGACACTGTGAAGGACTTCATGACCACCCTGAACGGCCTGCCCGCCCACGTCCTGCTCGTGCACGCCATCGTCGTGCTGCTGCCGCTCGCCGCCTTGCTCCTGGTGCTGAGCGCGGTATGGCCCGCGGCACGCCGCAAGCTGGCCGGACCGAACGCCCTGCTGTCGCTGCTCGTCGTGGTTCTGGTGCCGATCACGACGGACGCGGGCGAATGGCTCGAACGCCGTGTCGCACCCAGCCCCCTGGTCCGCACGCACACCGAACTCGGCGACACCGCGCTGTGGGTGGCGATCCCCGTGGCCGTGCTGGCTTCGGTGATCTGGTGGCGGCGCCGCGAAAGCCTGTCGATCGGCCTCTCCGCCACGCAACCGGCAGCCGGACACGACTCAGGCTGGACCGTCGTCACCAGCCGGGTCACCACGCCCCGCCGGACGTTCCTCGCTCCTGCCTCGAAGGCGGTGACCGTCGTGATCGCGGTGCTCGCGGTCGTGGCCGCCGGTGCGGCCTGCTACGACATCTACCGCATCGGCGACTCCGGTGCCCAAGCCAGCTGGCAAGGGCAGTTCACCGCCGCCGCGCCGCGTCCCTCGCACTGAGTCTACGACTGTCAGGTCGGCTCCGGAATCGCCGCGCATTTCCGGCCGATGCTTGCTCCACGCAGGTCGATCAAGACAGGTTTGGACCCGGCCACCCCGGATACCCCCGGGTGTATCCGGTGGTCGAAAGACGACGAAAGAGGTGATCGGCGATGGAGTATGGCTTCGCTGTTCGATCGGCAGCGCCGATGGGCGAAACGGTCGAGCGGGTACGGGCGGCCCTGGCCCAGCAGGGGTTCGGCGTGCTGACCGAGATCGACGTGCAAGCGACGCTGCGGGCGAAGCTCGGCGAGGAGAGCGAGCCTTACTTGATCTTGGGGGCGTGCAACCCCCAGCTGGCGCATCAGGCGCTGGGCGTGGATCGGCGGATCGGGTTGTTGTTGCCGTGCAACGTCGTGGTGCGCACCGAGGGCGGGTCGACGGTGGTGGAGGCGCTGGACCCGCAGGTGATGGTCAGCGTGCCGGGCGATGCCCGGCTGCAGCCGATCGCTGACGAAGCCGGGCGGCGCTTGCGTACCGCGTTGCAGGCGGTGAACGACGGCTGACGGTGATCGCGCCGGTCGCAGCGTCTGCCGAGGCCACATTCTCGACCCACCGGCAAGCCTGGGTGTTGCGGAGTTTCGGACGATGGTGACAGCACCGTCCTTCCAGCGGCAGGCTCCCCGTGTTTCGAGGATGTGGTTTACGCCGCAGACACTGACACCTGCATACCCCCGGGGGTACCTTGACAGTGACAGGTCGTCGAGTGAAGGAGATCCACGGATGTGTCGTCGTGTGACGTGTTCGCGTTGCGGGAAAGCCACCTACGCCGGGTGCGGCCAGCACGTGGAGCAGGTGCTTGCCGGTGTGCCGGCCTCGCGGCGGTGCGCACGCCCGTCCGAGCCCGGCGCCGTGGCCCGCATGTTTCGCAGGCTGCTCGGCCGGGACTGACCCGTTCCTGCCCGCGATGCCGGACACAGCTGAGCGAGGCCGCGGAATTGCTACCCCCCGGGGTATGTTGAAGGCTGCGGAGGTGGGACATGGAGATGACACCCGAACTGGTGGGTGACGCGCTGGTGCGATTGCGCCGGGCGCAGGGGCAGTTGGCCGCGGTGATCGGCATGATCGAGACCGGCGACGACTGCGCCACGGTGCTGACCCAGCTGGCGGCGGTGTCGCGGGCGCTGGACCGGGCCGGGTTCAAGATCGTGGCCAGCGGGATGCGGCACTGCCAGGCCGCCCGCGACCGGGGCGAGGAGCCCCCGATGACCGAGGCAGAGCTGGAGAAACTGTTCCTGGCTCTGGCCTGACCACGTCGGCGCAGAAATTCCAGCGCCGACGTGTGTTTCATGGATACCCCCGGGGGTACCTGATGAGTGTGGAGGTACGACGTGGCAGTGCGGGAAGCGACAATCGAGGAACTGGAGCGGGCGCTGGCGGAGGGTGCGCGGCTGGTGGACGTGCGCACGCCAGGTGAGTTCGCCGAAGGGCATGTCCCCGGGGCGGTCAACGTGCCGCTGGAGCAGATCCCTGACGCGGGCCGGGAGTGGGCCGGGCAGCGGGTGTGGCTGATCTGCCAGTCCGGGGCGCGCAGCCTGCGCGCGGCGCAGGCGCTGGATGCCCTCGACGTGGCAGCGGTGTCGGTGGCCGGCGGCACCGCCGGCTGGCAGCGCGGTGGCCGGCCCGTACGAACCGGAACCAACTGAGGCAGTAACCGCACTCGCGCGGGAAGGAGACAGCACATGCTGGACGTGCAGGTGATCGAGACATCGTCACTGGGAGACCGCAGCTACCTCGCCCACGACGGCGAGTCCGCCGTCGTGGTGGATCCGCAGCGCGACATCGACCGGATCGTCGCCCTGGCAGGCCGGCTGGGCGTGCGGATCGAGTGGGTACTGGAAACCCACGTGCACAACGACTACGTCTCCGGCGGGCTGCAGCTGGCCCGGCTGACCGGCGCCCGCTACGGGATCGCCGCGGCCGACGAGGTGCCCTACGACCGGGTGCCGCTGCACGACGGGGACGTGCTGGAAGTGTCGGCGCGGATGCGGATCCGGCCGGTCGCGACGCCGGGCCACACCTTCCACCACCTCTCCTACCTCCTCGACGGTCCCACCGGGCCCGAGGGGGTCTTCACCGGCGGCTCGCTGCTGCTGGGCACCACCGGCCGCACGGACCTGCTCGGCCAGGACCACGCGCACGAACTGGCCCGCCGGCAGCGGACCTCCGCGCAGCGGCTGGCACAGCTGCTGCCGGACGGGGCGAACGTGTGGCCCACCCACGGGTTCGGCAGCTTCTGCTCGGCCACCCAGGCCGACGGGGACGCCTCCACCATCGGCCGGGAGAAGCAGCTCAACCCGGCCCTGACCCTGGCCGAGGCCGAGTTCGTCGAACAGACCCTCGCCGGCCTGGACGCCTACCCCGCCTACTACGCCCACATGGGTGCGCGCAACACCGCCGGACCCGGCCCGATCGACCTCACCCCCGTCCGCACCGCCGACCCCGCCGAGCTGCGGCGCCGGGTCGACGCCCAGGAATGGGTCGTCGACCTGCGCTCCCGCAAAGCCTTCGTGCACTCGCACCTGGCCGGCACGATCAGCCTCGGACTGGACGGGCCGATGGCCACGTGGCTGGGCTGGCTCATCGACTGGGGCGCGCCGATCACCCTGCTCGGCGACACCCCTGAGCAGGTCACCCAGGCGCAGCGGGAACTCGCGCGCATCGGCATCGACCGGCCCGCCGCCGCGGCCACCGGCGACCCCGCCCAGTGGGCCGGTGGCCGCCACGAGCAGGTCACCACCATGGTGACCGCGTCGTTCACCGACCTCGCCCACGCCCTGCGGCACGGCCACGCCGACCACCTGCCCGCCCCGACCGTGGTGCTCGATGTGCGGCTGGCCCACGAGTGGCGCGACTCCCACGTGCGGGGCGCCGTGCACATCCCGCTGCCCGAGCTCCCGCACCGGCTCGACGAGGTGCCCGCTGGCCCGGTGTGGGTGCACTGCGGCAGCGGCTACCGCGCCGCCGCCGCGGCATCCTTGCTCGCCCGCGCGGGCCGCGCGGTGGTGCTGGTCGACGACGCCTTCGCCGACGCCGCCGACGCCGGCGTCCCCATGGCGGCCTGACCGATGCTGGTGGCCGCCGCCCTGGCCGGGCTGCTGATCGGGTTCGCGCTCGGACTGCTCGGCGCGGGCGGGTCGATCCTGGCCGTGCCCGCTCTCGTCTACGCCGCCGGGCAGCCACTCGCCTCCGCGATCCCGGCCTCCTTGCTGATCGTCGGCGTATCCTCGGCCGCGGCGGTGATCCCGCGGCTGCGGGCCGGCACTGTGCGCTGGCCGGTCGCGCTGGTCTTCGGCGCCGCCGGTGTTCCCGCCGCCTTCGCGGGGACGGCTCTGGGGCGTCTGGTGCCGCCGCGGTTCCTGCTGCTCGGGTTCGCCGTCCTGATGGCCGTGGTCGCCGTCCGGATGCTCCGCGAACCCACCGGCACCGGTGGAGCGGCGTGCCGGACCAGCGGCGGCCGGGTCGACTGGCGGGCGTGCCTGCCCAAGGCCCTCGCCGCCGGGCTCATCGTCGGGCTGCTGACCGGGCTGTTCGGCGTGGGCGGCGGGTTCCTCATCGTGCCCGCCCTGACTCTGCTGCTCGGTCTGGACGCCGGCGAAGCGGTCGCCACGTCGCTGGTCATCATCGTGCTCAACTCCGCCGCCGGGCTCGCCGCCCACGCCGGCGCGCCCCTCGATTGGACCACCACCGGCGTCTTCGGCGCCGCCGCCGTCCTGACCGCGCTGGCCGGTGGCCGGCTGGCCCGGCGGCTACCCGTCCGGACCATCCGCCGCGGCTTCGCCTACCTCGTCCTGGTCATCGCCGCGGCCATCGCTGTCACCGCCATCGTCGCGCCGGCCACCCTGCCCACCCGCTGACGGCACCTGTCCGCCGCAAAGAGCGGGTGCCCCGGCCGACTGCCTGCAGCGCAGAAACGCGAATCTGCCCCCGAGGAAGTGTTGCCTGGGTAAAGGAAACGGGACCGTTCTCAGGATATTGCCGGCCCGGGCCTGCGCCCCTTTCGTTCCAGTTGCGACGAAGCAGGTGTCCCGAGGCCGTTCGTGACCGTGGCCCGTGCGTGCTCGTCACCAAGCGCGCACGGGCCGAACGCGTGTCACTTGAGGGTCTGGTTGGCCTTCGCTGCGAAGTCGTTGGTGTAGGTCTTGGCCAGGTCGATCGTGTGCCCCTTGACGTCGGGGTTGAAGGCGGAAAGCACGTTGAGCACCGTCTGCGGGCCGTCCGCGGGCATCAGGCCATCGGTGGTGTAGATGCCCTTCTCGCTCTTCAGCGCGGCAACGTAGGCGGCCTTGCCGACGCCCTTGTAGTAGTCGGCCGGCATCTTGTCGGCGATCTCTTCGGGTGTGTGGGTGCTGATCCAGTGCATGGTCTCGACGTAGGCGTTGGCGAGCTTCTGCACGATGTCGGCGTGCTTGGTGACGTAGTCGGTGCTCATGTACAGCGATGACGCCGGGTAGACGCCGCCGAGAGCGGCGCGAGCGCCGTCGGCGGTGCGCGTGTCGAGGAGGATCTTCGCCTGGCCGCTGTTCAGCAAGGCGGAGACCGTGGGTTCGGTCGTCATGCCGCAGTCGATGTTCTTGTGCTGCATGGCGGCGATGAACGTGTTGCCGGCCTGGACGCCGCTCTCGTGGATCTGGTCGACCGGAACGCCGTTGCGGACGGCGAGGTAGCGGGTGAGGAAGTCGGTGGACGAGCCGATGTCGGTCACCCCGAGGCTGCGGCCCTTCCAATCGGCCGGTGACTTGATCTGGCCTGCGACGTCGGACCGGCACAGCTCCACTTCGCCGGGCACCTGCAGCATCTGCACCACCGCTTCGGTGGCCTTGCCCTTGCCCTGCAGGTCGATGTTGTGGTCGTAGAAGCCGACCACGCCGTCGATCTTGCCGGCGATCATGTCGTTTTCGGCGTTGACCCCGGCCGGTTCGTCCTCGAGGTGGACTTCGAGGCCTTGCTGCTGGTAGTAGCCGAGTTGCTGGGCGAGCATCGCGGGCAGGTAGATCTGCTTGTCCAGGCCGCCGACCATGATCGTCACGACGGGCTGGCCCTGGGCGTTGCTGGTGGAGCCGGGCGAGCTGCCGCACGCGGTCAGGGACACCGCGAGCGCGGCGCCCGCCGAGAGGGCGAGCAGTTTTCGGGACACCATGAGGGGAACTCCTTCGTTCACAGCGGGGTTTCGGAGATTCAGAGTCCGGCCGCGTCGGTGGACAGCGCCGGGGGCCGCCAGGACAGCAGGCGGTTTTCCAGGAGGGTGATGAGTCCTTCGGCGATCAGTGCCACGACGGCGATGATCAGCATGGCCGCGAAGACGCCGTTGGGGTTGAAGGTGCCTTGGGCCTGCCGGATCAGCAGGCCCAGCCCCTGGTCCGCGCCGAGGAACTCCCCGACGATCGCGCCGATCAGCGCGAAGCCGAAGCTGACGTGCATGCTCGCGATGATCCAGGTGACCGCCGAGGGCAGCACCACCTGACGCGTGACCTGACCGCGCGAGGCGCCCAGGATCCGCACGTTGGCGATGAGGTTGCGGTCGACCTCGCGGGCGCCCTGGAAGGCGTTGAAGAACACCGCGAAGAACACCAGGACCACGGCCAGCATGACCTTCGAGCTCAGGCCGAGACCCAGCCACACCACGAAGATCGAGCCGAGCACGATCCGCGGGATCGAGTTCATGATCTTGATGTAGGGGCCGAAGATGTCCGCGAGAACTCGGATCCGCCCCAGGGCGATGCCGAGCACGATGCCGAACACGACACCGATCACGAAGCCGAGGATGGCTTCTTCCAGGGTGACCCACGCCTGGGTCCACAACGGACCGACGGAGGTGCCGTGCTGGGCCCAGTCGACGATCTGGGCGACCACCTGGCTGGGCTGGCCGAAGAAGAACGGGTCGACGATCCCGGCCCCGGCCGCGAGCTGCCAGCCGCCGACCACGATGACGGCGACGGCGAGCCTGGCGGAGTAGACGAACCAGCGGCGCCGGGTAGCGGCGGCCTTCCTGGCGTTGGTCACCGTGTTCTTCACGATCGGTTCGGCGATGTTCATCGTGTCCCTCTCGGCGGTGGTCATGCCGCGCTCGTCTGCCGCTGGTAGGCCAGCTGGACCTCGTCGCGCAGGGACTCCCAGATCCGCTGGTAGAGCCTCGACGAAATGCGCGTCGAAGCGGATCTCCTGCACGGTGCGCGGCCGTGGCAGGTCAACCGGGAACACCGCCTTGACCGTGGCCGGCCCGGCGGTCAGCACGACGACCTTGTCGGCGAGCGCGATCGCTTCTTCCAGGTCGTGGGTGACGAACACGACCGACGGCCGCGTCAGCTCCCACAGCGCGAGCAGCTCGTCGGACATGATCGAGCGGGTCTGCACGTCCAGCGCGGAAAACGGCTCGTCCATCAGCAGAATGCGCGGCTCGTTGATCAGGCTCTGGGCCAGCGCGACCCGCTTGCGCATGCCACCGGAAAGCTGGTGGGGATAGCGGTCCTCGAAGCCGGACAACCCGACGCGGCGCAGCCAGTCCCGGGCCCGCGCATGGGCGTCCTTCTTGGACACACCGTGGAACAGCGGTCCGGCGGCCACGTTCGCCAGCACGCTCTTCCACGGCAGCACCGCGTCGTTCTGGAACACGAACCCGATCCCGTCGCCGATACCGGTGACCGGCGCGCCGTCCACCAGAACCTGCCCCTCGGTAACGCCTTCGAGACCGGAGATCAGGGTCAGCGTGGTCGACTTGCCGCAGCCGGTCGGCCCGACCACGGCGCAGAACTCCCCGGCGCCGATCTCCAGGTCGAGGTCCCGCAGCGCGGTGTAGTCGTCGCCGGCCGGAGTCGCGAACCGCTTGGTGACGTCCCGCAGCACGATCGCGGGTGGTGAGCTGGTCATCGATCACTCCTTCATGGATGACCGGTCACGCTAGGCAGCGACAGCCGGCCTCGACAGCCTTGTGCTGCTTTGCCGGATAAACAGCGAAAGTGCAGGTTCTGCTCGTTCTGCTCGGTCCACGCCTGGAGCGAACGGGTCCGATGAGGGACACTCACCTGGTCCAACGGGGGTCACGGAGAGGAACCGCGGTGCGCCGACCCCACACGCTGTCGTCTCTGATCCTGACGTACGTGCTCGTCATCCTGGTCGTCACGATGGGCCTCGGTTTCGGTCTCTACACCCGGGTCAGCGGCCGCTTCCTCGACGAGGACACCGAGCGCCAAGCGCTCGCGATCGCCCAGTCCGTCGCCGCCGACGAAGGCATCCGCACCGCGCTCGCCGCCGGCGACCCCGGCCACGAAGTGGCCCGGCTGGCCGAGCGGGTCCGCGCCGCCGACGACGCCGCCTACGTGGTGGTGGTCGACCGCGCCGGGGTCCGCCACTCCCACCCCAATCCCGCGCTCATCGGACAGCTCCTCGACAACCCGGCGAGCGCGCTGGACGGGCAGACCCACGTCGGCATCGACCAGGGCAGCCTCGGTCCGTCCGCCAACGGCAAGGCCCCCCTGCGCGCCGCCGACGGCACACTGCTCGGCGCGGTCTCCGTCGGAATCCTGGAAAGCACGGTGTCACGCCGGCTGTGGTCGGAGATCCCGCTGCTGGCGCTCTACACCGGCGGCGCGCTCGCGGTCGGCGTGGTGGTATCGCTGTTCCTGGCGCGCCGGCTCAAGCGCATGACCTTCGGCCTCGAACTCGACGACCTGGCCGGGTTGCTGCAGGAACGGGAGGCGATGCTGCACGGAATCCGTGAGGGAGTCGTCGCCTTCGACCCGCACGGGCGGCTCAGCGTGATCAACGACGAGGCCAGGCGGCTGCTGGAGCTCCGGCACGCCACGATCGGTGTCACCCTCGACGACCTGCTGCCCGACGGCCGGTTGCGCGACGTGCTGGCCGGCACCGACGCCGGAGCCGACCAGGTCGTGCTGACCGACGAGTTCCTGCTGGTGGTCAACCGGATGCCGGTCCGGCTCGGCGGGCGGGACGTCGGTTCCGTGGTGACCTTGCGAGACCGCACCGAGCTGGAAGGCCTGCTGCGCGAACTCGACAGCGTCACCGGGCTGACCGACGCGCTGCGCGCCCAGCAGCACGAGTTTTCGAACCGGCTGCACGTGCTGTCGGTGCTCGTCGGCATGGGCGAGCACGAAGAGGCGATGTCCTACCTGGACGAGCTCACGACGACCAGCACCGGTCAGGCGGAACAGCTGCGAGCCCAGATCACCCCCGCCGCGCTGGCCGCGCTGCTGCTCGCCAAGATCACCATCGCCGCCGAGCGGGACATTCTCCTCACCGTGGCAGGGGACTCCCGGCTGGAGAACCCCGGCCCCGACCCACGCGCGCTCCTGACGATCGTCGGCAACCTCGTCGACAACGCCCTGGACGCCGTGGCCGAGAGCCCAGCGCCGCGGCAGATCACCGTACGGCTCCGGGACGACGCCGACGTCATCACGATCGAGGTCACCGACACCGGTCCAGGGGTGGCCGCCGACGACACCGACCGCGTGTTCACCGACGGCTACACCACGAAACCGACACGTGCCGGGGTCCGCCGCGGGCTCGGGCTCGCTCTCGTGCACCGGTTGGTGACCCGGCTGGGCGGGACGATCACCTGCGCGCCTGGGCCCGGCGGCTCCTTTACCACGTGCCTGCCCGCCGCCCGGCCGGTGGTGCGGACGTGATCAGGACGTTGATCGTCGACGACGACTACCGGATCGCGAAGGCGCACTCGTCGAGCATCCGCCGGATCGACCCCTTCGTCCCCGTCGGCGAAGCTCATTCACTCGCCGAGGCACGGGCGATGGTGCGGACCGTACAGCCCGACTTGCTGCTGCTCGATCTCTACCTGCCCGACGGCAACGGCCTGGATCTCATCAGCGGGCTGCGTGGCGCCGGCCAACCCGACTTCATCGTGATCACCGCGGCTCGCGACATCGACAGCGTGCGCCGAGCGATCCGCCTCGGCGCGGTGTACTACCTGGTGAAGCCGTTCGGCTTCGCGCAGCTGCGCGAAGAGCTGACCGCCTACCGGCGGCTGCGGGACGGGCTGAGCGAAGCCGAGGTCGCCAGCCAAGAGACCGTCGACGCGCTCTACGGCCTGCTGCGTGGTCCCGCGAACCGCGCCGGCGACCGGCGCCTGCCGACCACGATGGCCCAGGTCCTCAGCACGGTGCGCGAATCGGCCGAACCACTGCCGGCCACGGGGGTCGCCGAACGGCTCGGCATCAGCCGGGCGACCGCGCAACGCTACCTCGCCGACCTCGTCCGCCGAGACCTCATCGATCTTTCCCTCAACTACGGCACCGCCGGCCGGCCCGAACACCGATACCACTCGACGGAGAAGAGACGGTGAATCGCGGCCCGGCACTCGTCCGTTTTGTCTCCGCTGAGCGCAATTCGACTTCGGCGCCGGAAAACGTTCCGGAGTACGGTTAAGGTTCGGCAAAAATATTCTGACGAGGTGTTCATCAGATGGGCTGACGGACAGCCGGCAGAGGTGCGTGGCCCGCTTCAATGGCGATCATGAACACCAAGCTTCCTGAGATCACGGTGGTCTTCTGGGTCATGAAGATCGCGGCCACGACCTTGGGCGAGACGGCCGGCGACCTGCTTGCCCAAACGCTGCAGGTGGGTTACCTCGTCAGTTCGATCGTCCTCATCGTGTTGTTCCTCGCGAGTCTCGTCACGCAGCTGGCCGTGAAGAGCTTCCATCCGCTGCTCTACTGGACGGTCATCCTGTCCACCAGTACCGCCGGCACCACCATGTCGGACTTCATGAACCGCACCGCCGGACTCGGCTACGCCACCGGCGCGCTGGTCCTGATCAGCGCACTCGGCACCGTGTTCGTCATCTGGAAGGCCAGCGGGCAGTCGTTCGACGTGCGGAAGATCGACACGTTCTCCGGCGAGCTCCTGTATTGGACGGCGATCCTGTTCTCCAACACCCTCGGCACTTCGCTCGGCGACTTCCTCGCCGACGACTCCGGCCTCGGCTTCGGCGCGACCGCGCTCCTCATCAGCGGTGTGCTCGTGCTGGCCGTGGTGGCGATGAAGACGACTCGCGTTTCGCGGACGTTGCTGTTCTGGATCGCCTTCGTCCTGACCCGGCCACTCGGTGCCTCGGCCGGGGACTTCGTCAGCAAGCCGGTCACCGACGGCGGCATGGGCTACGGCACCGCCGGTGCGTCCCTGTTGCTGTCCTCGACCTTGGCCGCGTTGATTCTCTACACCTCGTGGCAGAAACGACGTCAGCGGCTGCCGGAATATGCCCGGTGATCTCCGGCGATGACGCGTGTCCCTCAGTTGAGTGAATCGAGCAGTTTTGCGGGGCGCTAACCCGGTGTTAGGTGGCCTTCCACCCGGACATTCCTACTCTCACGAGCATGACCGGTTCGTCAGCTCTTCGCGCCCGGCCCACCCTGCCCGTCAGGACGGCGCTGGCCGTCAGACTGGGCGGGCTCGCGGCCCGCGGCTCCCGTGCAGCCGGACTGGGCCGCGGCGCCATCATCGGCGGCCGGGTCATTCTCGCCCTCCAGCCGACCGCACTCGCCGATCTGTGTCGCGACAGGGTCGTGGTGCTGGTCACCGGCACGAACGGGAAGACGACCACCACCTGCATGCTGGCTCGTGCGATGAACGTGCTGGCCGCCGTCGCGTGCAACGACAGCGGGGCGAACATGCCGGACGGTCTGGTCGCGGCCCTCGCGGCCGCGCCGGACGCGCCGTGCGCCGTGCTCGAGGTCGACGAAGGCCATCTGCCCGCGGTGCTGGCCGAAGTCACCCCCGCCATGGTGGTGCTGCTCAACCTCAGCCGGGACCAGCTGGATCGCACCGGCGAAGTACGCCGGTCCGAGAGCGTGCTGCGAGCCGCGCTCGCGCGGTGCTCGTCGACAGTCGTGCTGGCCAACTGCGACGATGTCTTGGTGACGTCGGCGGCATGGGGTGCCGCGATGCCGGTGTGGATATCACCGGGTACGACGTGGCGAGGCGACGGCGCTACCTGCCCCCGGTGCGGCAGCGCGATACGCGAAACCGTTGGCCGCTGGTCCTGCTTCTGTGGCTTCGCGCGCCCGGAACCGCGGTGGACCGTCGAACGGGGCGGGGACCTGACGCACACGGGCGGGCTCCGGGTGCCTCTGGCCACGTCGTTGCCCGGGGAGGTGAACAGGGGCAATCTCGCGTTCGCCACGGCCGCCGCCGCCTCGCTGGGTGTCCCGGCGGCCGCGGCCGCCGCGGCCGCCGGAGCGGTCAGCGAGGTCGACGGCCGCTATCGCCTCGCCACCTACGGCGAGCACACAGTGCGAGTCCTGTTGGCCAAGAACCCGGCCGGCTGGGCCGAAACCCTGCGCATCCTCGGGTCCGATGCCGCCCCGGCGGTACTCGCCGTCAACGCGCGCGAGGCCGACGGAGCCGACCTTTCCTGGCTGTGGGACGTGACCTTCGAGGGCCTGCGTGGCCGCCGGGTCGTCGTCTCCGGCGAGCGGCTGATGGACCTCTCGGTACGGCTGAGCTACGGCGAAGTCGCCCATTGGATCGAGCCGGACCCACTCGAGGCAATCACTCGCCTACCGCCGGGACCAGTCGACCTCGTGGCCAACTACACGGCGTTTCGCGACGTGACAGCGAGGCTTTCGCATGGCCGGTGAATCCGTCGTTCGCATCGGCCTGTTGCTACCGGATCTCCTCGGCACCTACGGCGACTGCGGCAACGCCGAAGTGCTGCATCGCCGCCTGGCGTGGCGGGACATCCCGGCGGCGGTCGTCGCCCTCCCCCTGGGCACCGCCATTCCTGCCTCACTGGACGTCTATCTCCTGGGTGGCGGTGAAGACTCCGCCCAGACGCTGGCCGCCGATGCCCTGACCCGGCAGCCCGGCCTGCTCCGCGCCGTCGACCGCGGTGCCCCGGTGCTCGCGGTGTGCGCCGGCCTCCAGTTGCTCGGACAACAGTTCACAGTGGACTACGGCAGGCCCCGGCCCGGTGCCGGTCTGCTCGATCTCGTCACCACAGCGGCGACGCACCGCGCGATCGGCGAAGTCATCACCCAGCCCGAACCAGGCCCGCTCAGCGAACCGCTGACCGGATTCGAGAATCACCAGGGACACACCGAGCTGGGCCCTGCGGCGCGACCGCTCGGCCGCGTCATCCGGGGCGTCGGCAACGGCACCGGCTTCGACGGCATCGTGCAAGGCCGTGTCATCGGCACCTACCTGCACGGCCCGGTGCTCGCCCGCAATCCGGAACTCGCGGATCTCCTCTTGAGCTGGGTCATCGGCCGCCCACTGTCCCCGGTCGAGCTCGTCGGATTGACCGACCTGAGGCGGCAACGGCTGGCTCGATATCACCGACGACAGTCGTGGAACGACTTTCGCCGGCTGGTCGGGATACCCGGCCGCTCGTCGCGACGCGCGGCGTCAGCGGCCCACGGTTGATCGAACGCCGGACACGGCACCCCCACCCCGGCCGGCCGGGGCAGACGGGTGAGTTCCCCGCCTGCCCCGGCCGGCTTCCCGCGAGCCGGACTTACTCCTCGCCCTGGAACTGGTGATCGACGTTGCCGGCGGGATCCTGGTGGCCACCCGGGCCGTCGGCTTCGGTCGCCGGCTCCTGCTCCACCCCGGTCGCTTCGCCGGCCTTCTCCGTTTCCGGTGCGCCCGGCCGGTCCGGCGCGGCTTGATCGCCTTCCTGGACGCCGGCCGCCGGTGCGGGCACGGACGCGGGTGCCGACGGGCTGGGAGCGGCCGTGGCCGCGGCCGTGCCGAGCGTGGCGGCCAGCAGGGCTGCCGCACCGCCCACGACCGCGGCGATGCGCGTGCGTCGTCTCATGTTTTCCTCCTGGTGCCGGGACGTCGGATCCCCGAGCGGGACCGACACCTCCACGCTGGCACACGGGTGCTGGCCAGACCCTGAACGAACCTGAGAGACGAGCGGGTCATCGTCCGGCGTCGTTCCTCAGCCGGTAGCCGACACCACGGATGGTCTCGATGGTCTCGCGGCCGAACGGGACGTCGATCTTGCGCCGGAGGTAGCCGACGTAGACCTCCACGACGTTCTCGTCGCCGTCGAACTGCGCGTCCCAGACGTGGGCCAGGATCTCGGCTTTGGTCAGCGCTTCGCCGGCGCGGCGCAGGAAGAACTCCAGCAAGCTGAATTCGCGAGGAGTCAGCCTGATCACGGTGCCCGCGCGCCGCACCGTCCGCCGCGCCGGGTCCAGCGCCAGGTCACCCAGTTCGAGCACGCTGGGGCGTTCGGGGGCACCGCGGCGAAGGAGCGCACGCAGCCGGGCCAGCAGTACGACGAATGAGAAGGGCTTGGTCAGGTAGTCATCGGCCCCGAGGTCGAACGCGTCGGCCTCGTCGTATTCCCCGTCCTTCGCGGTCAGCATCAGGACCGGCACCCAGTTCCCCTCCGCGCGCAGCGCCTCGATCACTCGGTAGCCCGAAAGCCCCGGCAGCATGATGTCCAGCACCATGACGTCGTAGGGGCGTTCCCGCGCGGCCCACAGCCCGTCCGGCCCGGTCGCCGCGACGTCCACCGCGAAGCCGTCGGCCACCAGGTTCCGGCGTACGGCGTCGGCCAGCCGGGGTTCGTCCTCCACGAGCAGAACACGCATGTCCGTCACCTTCCGTGCTCAGGTTGGCCCCGCGGGACGCTCGCGTACCGGGGAAGCGCCCCGCCGACGGGCCCAGCCGACACGGCCGGGAACGTGAGCCGGAAACAGGCACCCCGATGACCGCGCGGCGGTTCGACGCACGCCGCCTTCCCACCGTGGCGGGCGGCGATCCCCGCGACGATCGCCAGGCCGAGTCCAGTGCTGCCCGCGTGGCGGGGTCGTTCGGCCTCCAGGCGCACGAACCGGCCGAAGATGCGCACCCGGTCGGCCGCGGGGACGCCCGGGCCGTCGTCGAGGATCTCCACCACGGCTACGCATTCGTCCTCGCGACGGCAGCTCAGCGACACAGCGGCTTCGGCGTGCTCAGCAGCGTTGTCGACCAGGTTCCGGACGGCGCGGGCCACCTGGGCCGGACTGCCCCGGGTTCTTGCGGGCTGCGCCCGGACATCGACCGCCATCCGGGTGGTCGACCGCAGCCGCGCGGCCTCGGCCCGGATCACGTCGTCCAGGTCGACGTCGGTGATCGGTGGCATGTCGCTGCTGTCGTCGGTGCGCGCGAGCACCAGCAGATCGTCCACCAGTTCACGCAGCCTGCCGAGTTCCGCGCCCGCGGTGTCGACCACCTCGGCCAGGCTGGTCTGCTCGGGGTGACGTGCCGCGAGGTCCAGCGTCGCGGTGACGGTGGACAGCGGAGATCGCAGCTCGTGGCCGGCATCGGCCACGAACCGGCGCTGCGCCATCTGCGCCGATGACAGCCGTCCGAGCATCGCGTTGAGCGTGGTCGCCAGCCGATGGATCTCGTCCTGTGCCGGCGGCAGTGGCACCCGGGCGGTGAGGTCCGCCGTCGAGATGTCGGCGACGGTACGTCGCATCACCTCCACCGGGCGCAGCGCAGCCCGCAATGCCAGGTGCACCGCCAGCCAGGCCACGGCCAGCAGTGGAACCAGAGTGATCACCAGCAGCACGGCCAGCTGGGTGATGGCCGCCCGCGCGGCCTCCAGCGACTGGGCCGCGACGACCGTGTAGCCGTGCGCGCGAACGGCGACCACGCGGTAGTCGGCGTTGTTCTGCCCCAGCGGCAACGGCACCGTCGCGACCACTTCGCCACCAGGTGGCGGAGAAGCCGCCAGGATCGGCGGATCGCCTGTCAGGTCGGCGCTCGCCCCCACCACCTGACCGGCCGCGTCGAGCACCTGCAAGGCGGTCGCCTCCCCCGGAGTGGCCGTGAGGACCGGGCCCACCGCCATCCCCCCGGCGACCAGCTGCGCGGCCACGTTCTGCGCCTTGGCCCGAGCCGTGTCGGTGATTCCCGAGACGAGGGAACGGTTCAGCAGCCCGAGCACGACAACACCCGCGGTCACCAAGCCCAGGGCGAGAACGCCGATGGCGATGATGCTGCTCCACCGTCGAACACCGGCCCGCGCCACCCATCGGCGAATGCAGACATCCGGCCTCACCTACACCAGCCTAAACCCCGAAAACTGCCGACCGGCACGATTCTCAGCATCGTCACAGCACACCGCGCCGCGCACATGAATGGTTAAGGCGGCTTAGCGCAGAGCTAACCGAATGTTGTTCGCCCCAGCCATAGCGTGGCCAAATGGCCGCCCAATCGCCGGCGGAACGGACCGTCGGCCGAAGTGTCCGAGGTCCTTTTGTGGCCGCCGTTTTCGCGGCACTGGCTTTTCTTGCCCTTCTGGCGTCAGCGAGCGACGCATTCCCCTGGGCTGCCGGGTTCGACCTGGGCGTCCACTCGTGGCTCGTGTCGCACCGCGCCACGGCGCTCATTTCCGTAGCCACGGCAATCACCTCGACGGCGTTGTCGGGTATCACTGCCCCTGTGGTGTTCGTGGCCGCAGCGGCCCTCACGCCGGGAGCAGTCCGGACGCGGCTCATCCGAGCCGTTCTCGTCGTCACGCTGATGTTGTCCGCTGTATTGTGCCGCTTCGCCGTCTCCGAGCTGATCGCTCGGCCACGACCGCCCTCGGCGGACTGGGCCGTTCAGGCCGGTGGCTTGTCCTTTCCCTCCGGACACACCTCCGACGCCGCCCTGGCCGCCGGGCTCATCGCCTGGCTCGTCGTCCGCCGGTTCGCCTCCGCTGTGCGGTGGCTCGTCTGGCCGATCGCCGCCGGTTACGCGTTGCTGATCGCGTGGACGCGCGTCTACCTCGGAGTGCACTGGCCCACGGACGTGCTCGGCAGCTTGGCGTTCGCCACGTCGTGGCTCTCCGGTGCCCTGGTGTTGCAGCGGCTCGACGAACGGGAAACGAATGCCGGCAGTGCCGGGGTTGCCGGATCGGCCCGGGACAGCACCTCCCGCGGACGCAAGTAGCCGCACCCATCGCGGACGGGCTTTGCCTTTCTTGAACCTTTCGCGAGCACCCCGCTGGTGAACCGGTCACTAGCGTCCGAGGAAACGGCAGTGCAGGAGGATGTCATGTCCACAGCCATCACGGCTCGCATAGCCATCGCGGCGGTCGCGGCGTCGGTTCTCACGGCCTGCGGCGGCAATTCGGCGCCGAGTCCGAGCCCGGCACCGAGTGGCAGTCCGGCCGGTGGCACCACGGCAACGGAAACCAATCCGGCCGGCGATATCCCGGACAACCAGGCCTTCGTGCCCTTCGGCCCGCCAGGTGGTGGTTTCACCGTGAAAATTCCCGAAGGGTGGGCATCGTCCACCGCGGGTTCCACGACGACGTTCACGGACAAGCTCAACCAGGTCCAGGTGGCCGCGTCGCACACCGGCGCTGCACCGACCGCGTCGTCGGTCACCTCGACCGACATTCCGGCGCTGCAGGCGAAGACCCCGAGCTTCGCGCTGGGCCGGCTGTCGACGGTGTCCCGGCCCGCCGGCACGGCGATCCTGCTGACCTATCAGGGAGACTCGGCACCGAACCCGGTCACCGGAAAGGTCATCCGTGACGCGTTCGAGCGCTACAGCTTCTTCCACGCCGGAATCCGGGTCGATCTGACGCTGTCCGGCCCGACCAACGCGGACAACGTCGACCCGTGGCGAACCGTCACCGACTCCCTGGCCTGGTCATGATGACCGGGTTCGTCCACGACTGGTCAGCACCCGCGCTGCAAGCTCGCGAGCTGTACCGGTTCTTCCGCACCGGCGACGACGAAACACCTGCCCTGCGCGGAGTTTCGCTGACCGTCGCCAGGGGCGAAACCGTCGCCGTCGTCGGGCCATCGGGATCGGGGAAGTCGACGCTGCTGGCCTGCCTGGCCGGCCTGGACGAGCCGGCGGGCGGCAGCGTCGAGGTCGCCGGTGAACGGATCAGCCACCGACCCGAAGCCGTCCGTGCGAAGATCCGCGCGCACCGGATCGGCGTTCTGCTGCAGTCCCGCAACCTGCTCCCGCACCTCGACGTGCGCGCCAACATCGAGCTGGCTCGTCGAGCGTGGCGGAGCAGCGTTTTCCGGCCCTCGCCGAGCGAGCTGCTGGAGGAGGTCGGTCTCGGCCGGCGTGGCCGGGCCACGCCGGCCCAGTTGTCCGGCGGCGAGCTGGCCCGCGCCGGCTTGGCCGTCGCGCTGGCCAACAACCCGGACGTCCTGCTCGCCGACGAACCGACCGGTGAGCTCGACGGAAACACCGAGCAAGAGGTCCTCGACCTGCTTCGCGACTACGCCCGGCAGGGCACCGGGCTGCTGGTCGTGACCCACAGCGCCGAGGTCGTCGCGATCGCCGACCGCGTGCTCACGATCCAGGACGGAGTGGTGGCCGCATGAACCCGGAATCTCTGGTCGTCTGCGATGACGTCGCCCGCACGTACGGCACCGGCCCGGCCGCGGTCGTTGCCGTCCACGGCAGCAGCTGCATCGTCGGCAGCGGTGCGCGGATCGCCATCGCCGGGCCGTCCGGCTCCGGCAAGTCGACCCTCCTGCACCTCATGGCCGGGCTCGAGCGCCCGACGCGCGGCACCGTCTCGTGGCCCGCGCTCGGCTCAGGCGACGAGCGTGCCCAAGACATCGGCGTGGTCTTCCAGAGCCCGAGCCTGATCCCGGCACTGGACGTCAGCGAGAACACCGCCCTCCCCCTCGTCATCGCCGGGGTCGCCGAGCCGGACCGGGCCCAGCGCGTCGCCGAGGCGCTCGCTCTCCTCGGCATCGACCAGCTGGCCGGCAAGCTGCCCGAGGAGATCTCCGGTGGTCAAGCCCAGCGGGTCGCCGTCGCCCGGGTGCTGGCCCAGCGGCCGCGGCTCCTGCTCGCCGACGAGCCCACCGGCCAGCTCGATCGCGCCGCCGGGCAGCGGCTGCTGGACGCGCTGCTGGACGCGACCGACCACCTGGCGGCGGCGCTCGTCGTGACCACCCACGACAAAGCCGTCATCGAACGTCTGGAAACCCGGTGGACCATGCACGAGGGCCGGCTGCACACCACCATCGCCCCGGCGGTGCCGTCATGATCGGCCTCTGGCTCGGCGGCCTCTTCCGGCGGCGCGCGGGGCGTCTGCTGGCCACCGCTTCCGGTATCGCGCTTGCCGTCGCCTTGATCGCCGCCCTCGGCTCGTTCCTGGCCGCCTCGCAGGCCACGATGACCGCACGCGCGCTGCGATCAGTCGCCGTGGACTGGCAGGTCGAGGTCCAGCCCGGCGGCGACCCCAATGCGGTCTTGCAGGGCCTGCAGAACGTTCCCGGGACCAGGGCGGTCAGCACGGTCCACGTCGAACGCACCAGCGGGCTGCTCGCCACCACGGGCGGCACCACCCAGACCACCGGCCCGGGTGTCGTCCTCGGCCTCCCGTCCGGCTACGCGACCACGTTCCCGGACCAGATCCGGCAGCTGAGCGGCTCCCCCGACGGCGTGCTCATCGCCCAGCAGACCGCGTCGAACCTCCACGTCGGTCCCGGCGACCAGGTCGCGATCGGGCTCGCCGGCGCCGCGCCGCAGCCGGTCACCGTCGCCGGTGTCGTCGACTTGCCGCAGGCCGACTCGCTCTTCCAGAAGGTCGGCGCTCCCGCTGGGACACAGCCGTCCGCGCCACCGGACAACGTCCTGCTCCTGCCGGAGACCGCCTTTGCCGCACTGGTCGGCCACGCCGGTCCCGGTACGCCGGCCGTGGTGACCCAGTTCCACGTCGCCCGGACCGCACCCACCGCCCACGATCCGGCGACGGCGTACCAGGCCGAAGTCGCCGCCGCCCACAACTTCGAGGCCCAGGTCACCGGCGGCGCCCTGGTGGGCAACAACGTCGGTGCCGCGCTCGACGCCGCCCGCGGCGACGCCGCCTACGCGCAGATGCTGTTCCTGTTCCTCGGCCTGCCCGGAGTCGTCCTCGCCGCCCTGCTGACCAGTGCGCTCGTCGCAGCCGGCAGCGACCGGCGTCGAGCCGAACAGGCTCTCCTGCGCACGCGTGGCCACACCCCGCGAGCCGTCGTCGGGATCGCCGTCACCGAAGCCGCGGTCGTCGCCGGAGCCGGCGGGGTGACCGGGCTCGTCATCGCCGCGGTGACCGGGCGGCTGGCCTTCGGTCCCGCGCCGGAAGGACTCAGCACGACGGCCGCGGTGTGGTGGTACGCGATCGCCTTCGCCGCCGGGCTGCTGATCACGACCGTCACCGTCCTGGTCCCGGCAGTCAGCGGGCTGCGCCGGCAGACCGTCTCCCAGGCCCGCCAGGTGATCGGCACCCACGGCTCGCCCTGGTGGGCGAAGGCGGGCCTGGACGTCCTGCTCCTGGTAGCGGCGCTCATCGTGTTCTGGGCCTCCAGCGGCAACGGCTACTCCCTGGTGCTCGCGCCCGAAGGGGTGCCGACCATCTCGGTGTCCTACTGGGCTTTCCTCGGTCCGGCGCTGCTGTGGCTCGGGGCGGCGGCGTTGCTCTGGCGGCTGACCACCCTCGCGCTCCGGCACGGCCGGGCTCCGCTACGCCGGCTGCTGCAGCCCTTGGCCGGGCGGCTGGCCCGGCCGGGCGCGGCCGGGATCGCGCGGCACCGCCGGCCGCTGGCCCGCGCCATCGTCCTGCTCGCACTGGCGCTGTCGTTCGCGGCGTCGACCGCGGTGTTCAACAGCACATACGAACAGCAGGCCGAAGCCGACGCCCAGCTCACCAACGGCGCCGACGTCACCGTCATCGAACCGCCCGCCGCCCAGGTCTCCCCCGCCGCGGCGGCCCAGCTGCAGAACGTCGCCGGGGTACAGCACGTCGAGCCCCTCCAGCACCGGTTCGCCTACGTCGGAGCCGACCTGCAAGACCTCTACGGTGTCCGCCCCGACACCATCAGGCAGGTCACCGCGCTGCAGGACTCCTACTTTCAGGGCGGCACCGCAGCCGACCTCATGGCCACCCTCGAGCGCCGGCCCGACACCATCCTGGTCAGCGCCGAAACGGTCAAGGACTTCCAGCTCAACCCCGGCGACCCGATCAACCTCCGGGTCCAGGACGCCCGCACCCACGCCCTGCGCACCGTGCCCTTCCGCTACGGCGGGATCGTCAAGGAGTTCCCCACCGCACCCAAGGACAGCTTCTTCGTCGCCAACGCCGCCTACATCGCGCAGACCACGGGCTCCGACGCCGTCGGCGCGTTCCTCGTCGACACCGGAGGCCGCAACCAACCCGGTGTCGCCGGCGCCCTGCGTACGCGGCTGGGAACCACCGCGACGGTCACCGAGATCACGCAGACCCGCTCCCACGTCGGCTCGAGCCTGACCTCGGTCAACCTGCACGGCCTCACCCGCCTGGAACTGACGTTCGCGGTGCTCATCGCCGCCGGCGCCGGCGGGATCGTGCTGGCGGTCGGATTGGCCGAACGACGCCGGAGCCTGGCGATCATGGCCGTGCTCGGTGCGCGACGGCGGCAGCTGCGTGGCCTCGTCCTCGGTGAAGGGCTGGTCCTCATCGCCGGCGGTCTGCTCGGCGGCGCCCTCATCGCCTGGGGGCTCTCCCAGATGCTCGTAACGGTCCTGACGGGTGTGTTCGACCCTCCACCGGCGACGATCGCCGTGCCGTGGACCTACCTGGCCGCGACCGTCGCGGCGGTGGCGGCCGCGTTGGTGGTCGCCGCCCTGACCAGTGCCCGCGCCTCCACCCGTCCCGCTGTGGAGGAACTCCGCGATCTGTGAGCATCGGGAGTCCGGTGAGGACAGTGCCGCGGCGATCAGCCGGTATTGTCCGGGAAGTACGGCAGAATCGCCGGAATGGGAAACGCCACGATCACCTTCGGGCCCGCCCTGGTGGCGGTGCTGGTCCTGCTCGCCGTCGCCGGCACCGCGGTCGTCCAGGCCGGCGGGCTCGGGCGGGGGCGGGACGTGCTGGTCGCCGCCGTCCGGGCGGTCGCGCAGCTGGCCCTCGTGTCGTTCGTGATCACCGCCGTGCTGCGCTCGGCGCCGCTGACCGGCCTGTTCGTGCTGCTGATGTTCGCCATCGCCGCGGTGACCTCGGCGCGCCGCGCCGGCCGCTGGGCGAACCTGCCGTGGACGGCGCTGGCCATCGGGGCCGGCGTCGCACCGGTGCTGGCGCTGGTCCTCGGCGCCGGCGTTGTCCCGTTGAAGCCGATCGCCGTCGTGCCGATCGCCGGCATCGTCATCGGCGGCGCGATGACCGCGACGTCGCAGGCCGCGCGCCGGGCGCTCGACGAGCTGAAAGCCCGCCACGGCGAGTACGAAGCCGCGCTCGCCTTGGGATTCATGCCGCGCCCGGCCGCGCTGGAGATCTGCCGCCCGTCGGCCGGGCACGCGCTGATCCCGGCGCTGGACCAGACCCGCACGGTCGGCCTGGTGACGCTGCCGGGCGCCTACGTCGGCGTGCTGCTGGGCGGGGCCGGGCCGATCCAGGCCGGTCTGACGCAGGTGCTGGTGCTGATCGGGCTGCTGGCCGCGGAAGCCGTCTCGATCCTGGTGACCGTGCAGTTCGTCGCGGCCGGGAAGCTCAGCTCATCCGCACACCGGAAGGCACCGGTCCTGGCGACGCATCAGCCGTGACCGTGCTCGACGGCGTCCATCCCGTGCGATTCGAACCCGTCGGCCCCGAATCCATGCACCGCACCCACGACGAGGGCCGCGGCGGCCAAGAGCCCGATAAGGACGACGATGCCGATCAGCACCCGCCGGCGACCCGGTGCCGGCCCGGGAGCGCGCCCGAGCAGCACGGCGAGGTCCGCGGCGAGCGCGCGACCGGCTGCGATGATGATCGAACGCCAGCCTTCGGCGTCTTTCGCTTCCGTGGCGGGCAAATCGGCGGTCACGGCGGTGAGTTCGTGCCGGAAGCGGACTTCTTCGAGCCGTCCCAGTCGCTCTTCGACCTCGTCCATGGTGAGCCGGCGTTCACCGGCCGCGGTGTAGAGGCTGGCCCGGACCTGTTCACGTTCCGCATCCGAACAGCGGATTCCCGTCACCGAATCCGCGGGCAATGTCGAGCCGGGCGCGTTCTCGCTCATCCTGTCCTCTTTCGTATCGGGAAACCACTTCCTCCGAGGCTAGCCGCGGAAATCGGACTCATGCACGGTCGAACGTTAAGGTTGGATGAGAGTTGGCCGATCAAACCGCACGCTCGACTACAATTACCCTGAGTCATCTATCATCGGACGAAGGGACACCGAGTGCACTTGGTCATCGTCGACGACGAGACAGCTGTGCAGGACTCGCTGTCGCGGACCCTGCGGTTCGAGGGCTACACCGTCTCCATCGCCGGCGACGGAGCAGCCGGGCTGGCCCTTGTCCGAAGCGAAGAACCCGACGGGGTCCTGCTCGACGTCACGATGCCGCTGCTCGGCGGCCTGGAAGTCTGCCGGCTGCTGCGAGCCGAAGGCAACACGGTGCCGATCCTCATGCTGACCGCGCGGACCGCGGTGACCGACCGGGTCGCCGGGCTCGACGCCGGCGCCGACGATTACCTGGTCAAACCGTTCGCCTTGCAGGAGCTGCTGGCCCGCGTGCGCGCGTTGCTGCGCCGGACCGAATACCAGTCCCCGGCCGCACCGGCTGCCCCCACGGCCTTGCAGTTCGCGGACGTGACCCTGGACCCCACGACCCGGGAGGTCTTCCGCGGCACCCGTCCGCTGCACCTGACCCGCACCGAGTTCGCGATGCTCGAAACCTTCCTGCGCAACCCGCGGATCGTGCTGACCCGGACGGTGATGTTCGAGCACGTCTGGGGCTACGATTTCGGGACCGCGTCCAACGGGCTCGACGTGTACGTCAGTTACCTGCGCCGCAAATTGGAAGCCGAGGGCGAACCCCGGCTGCTGCACACCGTGCGCGGCGTCGGCTACGTGCTACGCGAGGAACCCCTGTGAAACGGCCCCGCTGGAAGACGCTGTCGCTGCGGACCCGGCTCGGCATGCTCGTGGCCGCCGCCGTCGCGGTCACCGTGGTGGCGGTGTCGGCGATCTCCTGGAGCATCACCCGGGCAGACCTCTACGACCAGTTCGATGCCCGCCTGCAGTCCGACGCTCAGCTGGCCGCGACGACTTCGTCGCCCGCCGAAGCACTGGCCACCCTTCGCTCGACCGAAAACCGCGGGCCCGGTCCCGGCCGCGACGGCGGGTTGACCGTGCAGTTCCTCTCCTCCGCCGGTGTCGTGACCGGCACCGCGGGTGCGAAACCGCTCATCCCCGTGTCACCTGTGGACGAACCGGTGGCGACCGGATCGGTCAGCCGCGCCTCCGACGTGCGCCGGATCGACGGGGATCGGTACCGCGTGTGGACGGCCCGGCGCGCCGGCGGCGGTGCTGTCCAGGTCGCCCAGGATTCCGAGAGTGTCGAGGACACCTTGGGCCGCTTGGGATTCTGGCTACTCGTTGTTTCCCTGGCCGGGGTGCTCGGCGCGGCGCTGGTGGGCCGGGCGATCGCCCGGTCGGCCCTGCGGCCGGTCGACGATCTGACCGCCGCGGCCGAGGACATCGCCCGGACGCAGGAACTGTCGGCAGCCATCGATGTCACGGCCGGCGGGGAAATCGGCAGGCTGGCCACGGCGTTCAACGCGATGCTGAGCGCGCTGGGCCGATCTCGCGACGAGCAGCGACGGCTGGTGCAGGACGCCGGCCACGAGCTCCGTACCCCCTTGACCAGCCTGCGCAACAACATTGCAGCTCTTGATCCACGCGGAGGCGAACCCGCAACGGCAGCTGTCCGTCGAGGATCGTTCCCGGCTGCTGGCCGACCTCGACACCCAGACGACCGAGCTGACCACGCTGTTCGGCGAGCTGGTCGACCTGTCCACCGGGGAACGGCCGAGCGAAGCGGCGGAACGCCTGGCGCTGGCCGACGTCGTCGGTTCCGCCGTGGAACGCGCGCGGTCGCGGTGGCCGAAGGTGTCCTTCGACGCCGAACTGACCGCTGCGGACGTCGTCGCCCGTCCCATAGCGGTCGAACGGGCCGTGTTGAACGTACTCGACAACGCCGCGAAGTGGTCCCCGTCCGGAGGGACGGTGCGGGTGTCGATGTCCGTGGCCTCGGGGTCTGTACGAGTTCGCGTCGACGACGAGGGGCCGGGCATCCCCGACGCGGACGTGCCCCATGTGTTCGAGCGGTTCTATCGCGCCGACGCCGCCCGGGCGCTTCCCGGCT
Source organism: Amycolatopsis nalaikhensis (assembly GCF_030264295.1). Lineage (GTDB taxonomy): Bacteria > Actinomycetota > Actinomycetes > Mycobacteriales > Pseudonocardiaceae > Amycolatopsis > Amycolatopsis nalaikhensis. The sequence continues at coordinate 2,341,019 of NZ_CP127173.1, forward strand.
CCGGCCTGGGCTTGGCGATCGTCGAGCAGGTGCTCGCTCAGCACGCCGGTCGTGCCGAGGCCGGCCGGGCGGAGACCGGCGGCGCCCGCTTCGATCTCGTCCTGCCGCTGGCCGCTTCTTAGGGAAACCGCGCGCGATCTTCATGGAATTCTCATGGACGGCCAGCACCGTTTGAGAGGTGACTCCACGAGCCGCCTTCTCCTCCAGTCCACTGGCGACGGTGACGCTGGTGATGGCTGCTGCGGCCCAAGCGATCGTCGCCGGGTTGTCGCTCGGGTACGCCGGCAACGTCGACCCGCTGCGTGATCCGGTCAGCGACTACGCCTGGCACCGCGGCGGCCGGTTCTTGTTCGCGGCGGCGGTGCTGCTGCTGCTCGCCGCGGCCGGGGCGCTCGCCGTCGCGGCCCACCTCGCCGCGTTGCCGCGGACGCCACTGACGATCACGCTCTTCGTGCTCTGGGCAGCCGGGCTGGTCGTCGTCCTGCTGTTCCGGAGCAACGTCAGTGCGGAGGATCCGACGCTGTCCGGGCAGATCCACCGGGCCGGCGGCGCGATCCTGTTCACCAGCCTGCCGCTGGCCGCCTGGACACTCAGTACGCGGCTGCGCGCCGAACGCCGATGGCTCGCCGCGGCGTCGACGCTTCGACGCGGTGCGATCGCCGGAGTGGTGACGGCGGCGGCGTTCGGCACGTCCCAAGTCGTGGACTGGCTCCCGATCGGGCTGCTGGAACGCATCGCGCTCCTGGCCGAGTTCGTCATCATCGCCACGACGGCCGGCGTGCTGCGGCGGGCCGTCCGATGATCGCACTCGCCGTGATCTGCGCGCTGCTCGCCGCGGCCCTGTTTGCGGCGGCTGCCATCCGGCAGCACGCTGAAGTCGCCGAACTGCGCGTTCCGGGATTGCGGGCGATGGCCGGGCTCGTGCGTTCGCGCGGATGGTGGGCGGGCACATCGCTGGCCATCGGTGGAAGCTTGCTGCACGTCCTCGCGCTGTCCCTGGCGCCGCTTCCGGTGGTTCAGCCGCTCGGGGTGTTCAGCCTCGTCTTGACCGTCTTTTTCGCCCGGCGTGTGGTGAACCGCCGGGTGCTCGGCGCTGTCGTGCTCGTCGTGGCAGGCGTCACCGGTTTCGTGACGCTTGCGGCGTTCGCCGCTGCGGCCACGTCGATCTCCACCGGAGCGGCCGAGTCGGTGGTCGTGGTCGGGCTCGTGGTTGCGGCGGGCGTTTGGTTCGTCCGGGCGAGCTGCGCCGGGCTCGCCGCCTCGGCGGCCGTCCTCTTCGGGCTCGGCTCGGCCGTGGTGCACGCCGCCGCGTCGCAGGCCCTCGGCACCGCTGTCCTGCTCGGAGTTCAAGCTCTGCTCCTGCTCGGCGCCGGCGGGGTGGTCCTGCATCGCGCCTACGCCGCCGGGCCGGCCGCCGTGGTTGTCGGCACCACCACCGTCCTCGACCCGTTGACGGCTGTCGCCGTCGCCGCCCTCGCCTACGGCGAAGCCCCGAAGCTCACCCACGCCACCGCGCTTCCCGCGGCCATCGCCGTCCTGATCGCTCTCGCCGGGGTGCGCGTGCTCGCCGGCGCCGTCCCGCACACCCATTCCCGAGCCGAGGAGAACCCCGTGCCCGAGCACCCGTCCGGCCTTCGCGTCCTGATCGGCGCCGACACCTTCCCGCCCAACATCAACGGCGCGTCGTTCTTCGCCGAACGATTCGCTCGCGGTCTCGCCGCTCGGAGCCATGACGTCCACGTCGTCTGTCCGTCCGCCGACGGACCTGCGCGCACCGAGCAGCGCGACGGCTACACCGTGCACCGGATCCGTTCCCGGGCCGTCCCCTTCCACCGCGACTACCGGTTTTGCACCCCCGGCGGCGCGCTCAAGGACGTAGCGCCGCTGCTGGAGCGGCTGCGCCCGGACGTCGTCCACGTCCAAGCCCACTTCGGCGTCGGCCGTGCCCTGCTCGAGGCAGCTGCCGAACGCGGGGTCCCCGGTATGGCCACCAACCACTTCATGCCGGATAACTTGCTCGGCTACACCCCGTTCCCCCGGCGGGTCAGGGACGCGATCGCCCGCTGGGCGTGGCGGGACCTGCTGCGGGTCTACCGCGACGCCCGCATCGTCACCACTCCCACTCCGAGTGCGGCCGAGGTGCTCGCCGGCATCGGGTTCGACCGGCCGGTGCAGGTTGTTTCCTGTGGGATCGATCTCGCCCACTACCCGGCGTCCGCCGTCCGGCCGGCCGGTCCGACGATGTCCGTGTTGTTCGTCGGCCGGCTGGACGCGGAGAAGAACGTCGACCAGCTGTTGCGCGCGCTCGCCCCGCTGCCTCACGTCCGAGCCGATCTCGTCGGCGACGGCACCCGCCGCGACGAACTCGAGGCACTCGCCCGCGAGCTGGGGATCGCGACGCGCGTGGCGTTCCACGGATTCGTCTCCGACGCCGAGCTCGTTCGCAGGTACGCCGAGGCCGACGTATTCTGCATGCCCGGCACGGCCGAGTTGCAGAGCCTCGCCACGATGGAGGCGATGGCCGCCGGCCTGCCCGTCGTCGCCGCCGACGCCCTCGCCCTTCCCCATCTCGTGCACCACGGCACCAACGGCTATCTCTTCGAGCCGGGCGCCATCACCGCCATCTCCCGATGGCTGGCCGAGCTGGCGGCAGATCCGGACGCGCGAGCCCGGATGGGGCAGGCATCCCGGGCGATCGTCGCCCGGCATGACATCGAACGCGCGCTGGCGACGTTCGAGACGCACTACCGGACCCTCCTCGACCTGCCCGCCCAAACCAGCATCGTCCAAGCGGCATAGACCACTTCCGAGCGGCTCAGGCGGGCAGCACACCGGTTCCCAGCAGTCCCAGCAGGACGACACCGACGACGACCCGATAGACGACGAAAGTCGCGAAAGTGTGTGCCGCCACGAACTTCAAAAACCACGCGATGGTCGCGTAAGCCACGACGAACGACACGACGGTTCCGACGAGCAGGGGCACGATGTCGAGGGTGCCTCCTACTGCATCCTTCAGTTCGTAGATCCCGGCACCGGTCAGTGCCGGAATCGACAGGAAGAACGACAGCCTCGTCGCCGCGACGCGGTCCAGTCCGCGCAGCAGGCCGGTGGAGATCGTGGCGCCGGATCGAGAGAATCCCGGGAACAGGAGAGCGAGGATCTGCGATGCTCCCACGAGCATCGCGTCGGGGAGCGTGACGTCGGCTTCGGCGCGTTTGCCGGTGCCGAAGTGGTCGGCGGCCCACATGATCGCGCTGCCGACGACCAAGGACGCTGCCACAACCCACAGTGAGGCCAGCGGACCTTTGACCAGGGACTGGAACAGCAGGCCCGCGGCCACGATCGGCAAGGTGGCGAGAATGACCCACCAGGCGAACTTGTAGTCGTGCTCGTGCCGGGCTGCCGGGTGGACAATTCCCCGGCCCCAGGCCCCGACGAACCGCGCGATGTCCCGGAAGAAGTACACGAGGACCGCGGCGATGGCGCCGACCTGGATCACCGCGGTGAACGCGACCACCGACTGGTCGGCCACCGGAACGCCGAGTAATCCCTCGGCTATTTTCAGGTGGCCGGTCGACGAGACCGGCAGGAATTCGGTCAATCCCTCCACGATGCCGAGGATGACGGATTGCCCGACGTCGATCACGCTCAAGGGTGCATTCCTTCACAAGGGAAGACAGGCACCCGGGTGGGGGAGGCCCGGGTGCCTGTCAGATCTGGACGACGACTGAGAGACGGTAGCGGATCGGGTGGCAGCGGGTCAGCCTCGACCGAATTCGTGATGTTCGAAGCCGTCTTCGCCGATGCCGTGGAATGCTGCCACGAACAGCGCGGCGAGAACCACGACGATCGTCAGCGCGGCGATGACGAGCGCGAGCCGACGACGTGCGCTGACCGCCTTCTCGCCTCGGCCGACAAGCGCGGCGGCGTCAGCGCCCAGCTGCCGTCTCGCCAACGCGAGGACGGGGAGCCACCCGGCGGCGTTCGATGTCCGTGTGGGATGCGGCGGGAGATCCGCGGTGACGTCGTGGAGTTCGGAGCGGAAACGAGCCGCGGCGACCTGGGTCAGGCGTGCCTCGGCCTCGTCGACCGTGATGCGCCCTTCGCCCGCGGCTTCGGCCAAGTGCAGCCGGGTCTGCTCTCGCTCGTCGTCCGAGCAGCGGATCTCGCGCAGATGGCCCTCGCCATTGGCGGGGTCTCCCGACGACACGGGAGCAGTCATCATAGGTCCTCGAATCGCATCGACTTTCCACCATCGCCGACGTCAAGCTATAAGAAGCAGTGTTCGCCATCGGCTATGGCCGAGTTAACGCGCTGCAAGAACGTCGACCGTGTGCTGTCACTGGGCGGGGACTTCCAGACGGTAGCCGAAACCGCGCACGGTCGTGATCGTCGGCGTGGCCGTTCCGCCGGTGGCGGCCGCGGCGAGTTTCCGGCGGAGCGTCACGATGTGGACGTCGAGCGTCTTGGTCGAGCCTCGCCAGTGCGTGTCCCAGACGTCGGCCATCAGGGTGTCCCGGCTGACGGCCGCACCGGGCTCCTTGGCCAGGCGATGCAGCAGATCGAACTCCTTCGGTCGCAACGAAAGCTCCTCGCCTGCCAGGGTCACTCGCCGGGCGGCGACCTGAACCACGAGTTCGCCGATACTCAGCGGCGCGACGTTCGAGGAGTTCCCCCGACGCAGGTGCGCGTGCAATCGGGCGAGGAGTTCGCGCAGCCGCAGCGGCTTCGTCAAGTAGTCGTCCGCTCCGACCTCCAGCCCGATGACGACGTCCATTTCCTGCGTGCGCGCGGTCGTCATGATGATCAAGGCATGGGGTGTGATCGCCCGCGCGCGCCGGCAGACTTCGATGCCGTCAAGATCCGGCAGCCCCAGGTCGAGGAGAACCACGTCGTATTCGTCGATCGTCATGCGGCGCAGCCCCTCGCTACCGGTGCGCGACCACATCACGTCGTAGTCGTGCATCCGGAGCGCGGACTCCAGCAGACTGCCGATGGTTTCATCGTCTTCGACGAGGAGGACTGCCGCCATGATGGAATTCTACCGACTTCGACCTCACCGAAGTGCACTCTGATTCTTCCCTGCCCCACAGAGATCGTCAGTTAACCCGTTAGAGGCATTTGCTAACCACGAGCTAACCTTCGTCGGCCGACGAGATGGCCTCTTTGGCGATTATGGGCTTTCCGCGGGCAGACTGTCGCCATGCGCAGACGCATCATTCTGCTGGCCGTCGCCGCCGCCCTCCTGGCCATCAGCCTGTTCGGGGCACCGCTGGCGGTGGGCGCCGCGAGCTACTTCGCGCAGGACGAGCGGACGGAGCTGGAGCGCGCCGCCGATGCCGCGGCCCTCTCGATCGCCGACGACGTCCTCATGCACAGCACGCTGCCGCAGTTTCCGGGCTCCGAAGAGGACACGACCGGCCTGTACACGCCCGGAGGAACCCTCCTGACCGGGAGCGGCCCGGCAGCCGGCGACGCCGTCGTGCAGCAAGCTCGCGGCGGCGACGTGGCGACCGGAGACGTCGGTGCCGACATGGTGGTCGCTGTGCCGATCCTGCACGACTCGGTACTGCAGGGCATTGTGCGTGCCTCGACCCCGCACACGGAGTGGTACCAGAAGGTCGCGCTCTCCTGGCTGGTGATGGCGGGACTGGCGGTGGCCGCCGTCGCCGTGACCTGGTTGCTGGCCGGACGGCTTGCCGCGCGCGTGGCCCGCCCGTTGGAGCAGCTGTCGGCCGCGGCCGCGCGGCTGGGCGGTGGTGACTTCACCGTCCGCGCCCCGGTCAGCGGCATCGGCGAGATCGACCAGCTCGCCGAGGCCCTCGACCGGGCTGCGGTCCGGATCGGCGACGTCCTCGACCGCCAGCGCGCGCTCGCAGCGGACGCGTCGCACCAGCTGCGTACGCCGTTGGCGGGGTTGCGGCTGCAACTGGAATCCGCGCTCGACCCGCCGGGGCAGGACCTGGAGGCGGCGGTGGAGGCCGCCATCGTGACAGCGGACCGGATGGAGACGACGATCGACGACCTGGTGTCGCTGGCCAGCCGGCCACCGGAAAACCGTGGCGTGATCGAGCCGGATGCGCTGCTGCGCGACGTCGTGGCGGGGTGGCGCGACCTGCTTGCCGGCCAGGGCCGGCGCCTGGAGGTCGTCAGTCAGGCGATCAGCAAGCCGAAGGCCGCCGAAGCGGCGGTGCGGCAGGTCCTCGGCGTGCTGCTCGACAACGCCGCCATCCACGGTCGTGGGTCGGTGACGGTCACGACCCGCGACAGCGGTGAAGCGTTCGCCATGGACGTCGCCGACGAAGGACACATTGCCGGCGATCCGCCGGACATGTTCACCCGCGGGCACAGCGGCTCGGGCGGCTCCGGTATCGGCCTGGCGCTGGCCCGTGACTTGGCGGAGGCGGAGGGAGGACGGCTGCAGCTTGGCCGGACGTCCCCGACCACGTTCACTCTGCTGCTGCCGTCGGTCCGCTGACCGGAAGCCTTACCTCGCTGCCGGTGCGTGCACTGCTCCGGTGCGCGCGGTAACCGCGAAGAAGTCGCGTTGGTCGGCGGACAGGTAGCGGTCCGCCGCGGTGGGCATGTCCGGCAGCACCGTCGTCGGCGACGAACCGGCGATGTCGGGCCGGAAGAGGTTGGCGCTCACCATTCCGCCGTGGATGTCCAGCTCCATGCCCCGGACCGCGCCCGCTGTGGCGAGGGCGTTCGCCAAGGCCGTCAGCGTGAGCTGGTTACCGGCCACGTAGATCAGCCTGCCGTGGGCGTCCACCCCGGCCGCGGAGCGCCAGGTGAACTGGAACTGGTTCTTCGCACTCCCCCACTGCCCGGCCGGATTGCCGGCCAACCCCGGGACCGGCCGGCCGGCGTCGACGATCAGCTCGAGGTTCTGGCGCACGGCGGCGACGTCCGGGGTCATGTGGGCGTCCCGGCCCCAGAGGGCGACTGTCGCGACCCCGGACTTGTCGATGACCAGCGAGGCCATTCCGTCCTTGAGCGGCTTCCCGTACCGGCCGTCGGCGTAGAAGCCGCCCGGGGTGTCGCGGAACTTGAACCCCGAGTTGAACGTGGCCAGCAGAGACGGACGCATCGCGTCGGGGACCTGCGCCTGCTCCGGCCAGGTACCGCCGGGTTCCTTCGTACCGGCGATGAGGTGGGTACCGGTCCATTTCTGGTCGAACGCCGCCACCGCGGCCACCACACTCGCGTGGGCGGGATCGGGACGGAGGAACGTCGTGTAGTCCGCCGGCTGACCACCCGCCATACGGGCACCGGGCACCCACACTCCTTCTCCGGGCAGAGCGCCGGGAAGGGTCGCCAGCGGTGCGGGCGCGTTCGCGCGATTCGGGGCAGCCACCGGACGTGCCACGGGCAGGGAACCCGCGCTCGGCGCGCCATTCGCCGGAGGATGCCTGGTGTAGTACCAGTTCTCGAGCGCGTTCACGACCGGTCCGGCACCCATCTGACGGGCCCAGTCGGCGGTCCGCGCGGCGAAGGTCGCCGCTCCCGGGGCCGTGAGCGCCTGGACGTAGGTGACCGATGGATAAATCAGCAACAGTGCGAGGGCGACGAGTACGCGGTGGCGCAAGCGCTTTCGACGGCGCTTGACCGGCGGACGGGAGAGGCGCGGGTTTCCGGTTCTGCTCGCTACATCGACCATATCCGACGGTAACGACGCCGTGGTTCGAGCCAGTGCATCGCATTGCTAGCGAACAGTTAAGAACGGCCACCGGTTCCGGCGCGCCGCTTGCGGTCACGCAGGAATTCGAGCGCCAGCGGAATCAACGACACGATCACGACGAGAGCGATGATGGGCAGCAGGTACTGGTCGATACCGGGAATGCTGGAGCCCAGGACGTAGCCCGCCAAGGTCACCCCGACCGACCAGAGAAGGCCGCCGAGTACCTGCCAGATCGCGAAAGTGCGGCCGGGCACAGCGAGAATCCCGGCGAGCGGGTTCAAGACGGTCCGCACGACGGGTACGAACCGCGCGAGGACGATGGCTTTGGCGTGGCCGTAGCGGCCGAAAAGCTCCTCGGCTCGGGTCAGCCCGCGGTGCAGGTGCTTGTTGCGAGTTTTGGCCAGGAGTGCGCGGCCGCCGCGGCGGCCGATGAGGAAGCCGGTCTGCGCGCCCAGCAGCGCCCCGGCGACGGCGGCGATCAGGACCGCCGGCAGCGACAGGTGGACGGCTGCCGTGGCACTGGTCGTGCAGAACAAGCCCGCGGTGAACAGGAGTGAGTCACCGGGGAGGAAGAACCCGATCAGCAGGCCGGTCTCGGCGAACAGGACGAGGAACACCCCTGCGGTGCCGAGACTCGACAACCATGACGTCGCGCTCAACGGATTCATCGGCCGGTCCGCCTTCCAGGCAACTCTACGACAGCTATGTAATAGTTCTACACGTATGTCGTTTTTTCTCGCCACCTGCCCGTCTGCTCACGGCGTCGGCGCGCCCCGCCAGCGCGACCAGGCGCGTTCCCACTGCTGCGCCCGGCGTCTGTCCAGGATGCGGCGACCGAGCAGGTAGCAACCACCCAGTGCGACCAGCGCTATCGACTCCCACAGAACACCGCCCAGCACCGCGGTGATGAACACCTCCACGCCGGTCAACGGCGGGGCGACCTGCCGACCCGACTGGTCGGTCCAGATCTGGACGTGACGTGGAAGAGCCGACCCCGTCGCGACCTCCACAACACCGCGCTGGAGGTGACCACTCGGCGTACTCCACGTCGCTGCGACCGCCGTCAGACTCGGCCCCCTCGACCCACCGCCCGCGGCGACGTGTACGGGACTACCCGGATGGACATCGGCGATCACCAGACGCCGCGAATGCACCTGCGTGGCGACCGCGGATTCCATTCGGCCGTAGTCGGCAACAGAGAGCGTGCCGACGACGGCGACCGACGCGATCGCCAGCAGCGCGACGACCACGACGATCGCCGCCTCCAGTTGATCCGAGGCCCGCGCGGCCCGGCGGAAGAGCGGCTTGACCAGCCGCAGCTTTCGCGACGCGGCGCCCGACCTCCTCGAAGCCCTCATGACTCCATGGTGAGCTCGCCGGACGGACCGGCGCAGGGCCGTTAGCCGCGCTCTTGCCCGGCGCTGGAACATCCTTACCTTGGCGTCCGCGCCATCCCGCCGAACCGGTGACGCACGTCTCTCCGGCTGATTTGTCCGTTACTAAAGTTTGGCTAACTCTCACGCGGGAGCTGGATCTGAAGTGAGCCTTACCTAATGCTGGCGTGGTCAGCGAGTCACCGGATCGCCAAAGGAGCCGCGCGTTGTTGTTCTCCAGCCTCTTGATCGGCCTGCGGGAAGGACTCGAGGCCGCGCTGGTCGTCAGCATTCTCGTGGCCTTCCTGGTCAAGACCGGACGGCGCGCGGCGCTGCGCTGGGTGTGGCCCGGGGTGGCCTCGGCCGTGCTGCTCTCGGTCGCCGTGGGCGCGATCCTGACCTACACCACGGCGCACCTGACCTTCGAACACCAGGAGCTGGTCGGCGGCGTGCTGTCCATCGTGGCCGTCGCGTTCGTGACCGCGATGATCTTCTGGATGCGCACGGCCGCCCGCCACATCTCCGCCGAGCTGAAGGGGAAGATGGAGAACGCGCTCCAGCTCGGCCCCCTGGCCATCGCGCTGGTGTCGTTCCTGTCCGTCGGCCGGGAAGGGCTGGAGACGTCGGTCTTCTTCTACGCCTCGGTGCAGACCGCTCAAGGAAAGACCGCCCTGCCGTTGCTCGGCTTCACCGCGGGGATTCTCATCGCGGTGGCGCTGGCCTGGCTGCTCTACCGTGGCGCGCTCAGGTTCGACCTGGGCAAATTCTTCAAAATCACCGGAATGCTGCTGGTATTCGTGGCCGCGGGGGTGCTCGGCTACGGTCTGCACGACCTGCAGGAGGGCGCCTTCCTGCCCGGCCTGTCCACCCTCGCCTTCGACGCGTCCGGAGTGCTGCCGGAAACCTCGTGGTACGGCACCCTCCTCAAGGGCATCTTCAACTATTCCCAGCAGACCACGGCGCTGCAGGCGATCGCCTGGGTGGCCTACGTCGCCGTCGTCCTGCCGCTGTTCCTGCGTCCGACCCGGTCGAGGGACCACGCCGCGGCCGCCGCCTCGCCGGCCGCGGCCGATTCGAAGGAGTGACATGTCGACCGCTTTGCGGACCGCTGCCGGGCTGTGCGCGCTCGCGCTGATGTCAGCGTGCGACGCCCAGCCCGCGGCCACCACAGCCGGTGCGGCTGGCGCCTCGATCGCCGTCACGGCCTCGGACAACGCCTGCCAGGTCTCGGCGAACACCGCACCGGCCGGGAACATCACCTTCCAGATCGCCAACCAGGGCACGAAGGTCACCGAGTTCTACCTCTACGGACCGGGTGACCGGATCATGGGCGAGCTGGAGAACATCGCACCCGGCCTGACCCGGCGCCTGATCGTGGAGGTAGCCGAGGCAGGGACCTACCAGGCAGCGTGCAAGCCCGGTATGGCCGGCGCCGGCATCCGCAGCCCCTTCACCGTCACTGGCAGCACAGGAAAGGGCACCGGCGCGAACGCCCAGCTGACCGAAGCCGCTCGCAGCTACGCACGCTACCTCGCCAGCCAAACCGGTGCTTTCACCGACGAGACGAAGAAGTTCGCCGAGGCGATCAGGGCGAAGGACGTGAACGGCGCCAAGGCCCAGTACACCCTGGCCCGGATCCACTACGAACGGATCGAGCCGGTCGCAGCCAAGTTCGGCGATCTCGACCCCGCCATCGACGCGCGCGAAGCGGACCTTCAGCCGGGCCGGAAGTTCACCGGCTTCCACCGCTTGGAGAAGGACCTGTGGGTCACCGGCCTGCAACCCGACTCGGCCGCGATTGCCGACCAGCTCGTCGCCGACGTCACCACGCTCGGCCGAAAGGCGACCGCGTTGCCGCTGACCGCGCTCGATTTGGCCAACGGCGCCAAGAGCCTGCTGGACGAAGTCGCCACGAAGAAGATCACCGGCGAGGAGGAAAACTTTTCCCACACCGACCTCACCGACTTCCAGGCCAACGTCGATGGCTCCAAGGGGGCCGTTCAAGCCCTGCGGCCCATCTTGGTCGAGCGGGATCCCGCGTTGGTGTCCGGACTCGACAGCAGGTTCGCCGACGTGCAGAAGCTGCTGGACGCTCAGCGCACCGGCGGAGCCTTCAAGCTCTATACCGAGCTGACCCCGGACCAGATCAAGCAGTTCGCCTCCGCGGTGGACGCGCTCTCCGAGCCGCTGAGCAGGGTGGCGGAGGTCGTCGCGAAATAGGCATTAGGCGCACGCTAACCTCGCGATAACCATCGGTTTGGCAGGAACGCGTGACCGGCCGATGATCGTCCGGCAGCTGTTCGCGCGCGCTTCTAGTCCACTGTAGACTTTGTTGATGACGTCGTGAATTTATGTGAACCGCTCGGGGATGTCCGCCGTGTGCCGTGGTGAGGTGGCGACCTGAGAGGAGGGGCTGATGCCCCACTTGCGTACTGCCGGAAGACACCGCAAACCGGCGACGATCGGACTCGTCGCTCTGCTGGGAGTCGCGGGGGCGACCGCGACGGCGATCGCCCTCAGCAGTCCGGCGAGCAACGCGGCGACGGAGAGCTGCACTGGTCTGGACACTGCGCTGCAGAACAACCTCGGCTTCATCGCGAGCCAGCAGGCGACGCCGGACGCGCAGTCCGCCGGCCGGATCGCCAACCGGACGGCGGTGGTCGACCAGCTCCAGCAGCGGCGGCAGAATGCGGGCTGCCAGGGCAAGGTCGCGGCGAACATGGCAGCGGTCGACTGCGCGGCCGTCGCCGGCGCGGCCGACGGCAACGTGATGGCCGACCAAAAGGGCATGGCGGGTCAGGGTGGTACGGCCGGCAAGAACGGCATGGCCCAACAGGACACTGCGTCCCAGGAAAGCACACAGAACGGAGCCACGCCCAAGAAGGGCACCGCCCATAAGGGCATGGCCGGGCAACACGACATGGCGGGTCAATCCCAGGCAACCGGCCAGAACGACGCAGCCCAAAAGGGGATGGCCGCCCAGAACGACACAGCCGATCAGCAGGGCGCGGCGGACCAGGCCGCGGCAGCGGATCAGGCTTGCGCGGTCGTCCAGAAGTGCGTGGCCCAGGAAGCCACGGCTGCGGACACCAGCGGCATCGCCCAGCAGGACGCGATGACCGGTGCGGCCGGGGCAACCGGCCAGAACAGCATGGGCAACCAGAGCAGCATGCAGAACGGCATGAGCGGCCTGCAGGGCATGGGAAGTCAGAACCAGGCCACCGACCAGAACGGTGTTTCCCAGAACGGGATGGCCGGCCAAGACGCGACGGCCGACCCGAACGCGCAGGCCCAGCAGGAGTCGGTGCCGCCGGACGCGAGCGCCGCCCAGGACTGCGCGGCGATCCTCGCCTGCGTCGCGCAGGCCGACCCCAATGCAGACGCCGCCCAGCAAGGCATGGCCACCGCCCAGAACGGGGCGGCCGACCAGAAGAAGAAGGCCAAGAACAAGGCGAAGGCCAAGGACAACGGCGCTCAGCAGGCCGCGGACCAGGCGGCGGCCGCCGCGGCCGGCTGCGTCGCGTCGGCGGCCGCCGACGGTGCCCAGACGAGCGGCGCCCAGGCCACGGATCCCCAAGCCGCCGGCAGCCAGGACGCGGCGGCGGCCGGGGACATCGTCTGCTCCGGCTCGACCGTCACCCTTTCCGGTGACGCGGGTTCGCCCGCGGCGTCCAGCAACCAGTTCGCCCTCGGCACCATGCTGAAGGTCACGAACCTGGACAACGGGAAGTCCGTCACGGTGCCTGTGACCGCGACGTCCGGCAGCTGTGCGCTGCTGAACAACTCGGCGTTCGCCAAGATCCACGAGCCGGGCAAGCAGCTCATCCGCAACGCGAAGATCCAGAAGGTCGGCTGACGACGGCCTCGCCCGGGGTGTGCGTCGACGGACCGTCGACGCACACCCCCGACCATCAGTGCGAGTCAGGCAGCACCTGGGTCCCTTCTTCGCGGACCGCCTGTAGCGCCTGGGGGTCGAGGCCGAGCAGGCGCAGGATCGTCGGCGCGATCTGCGTTGTCGCCACCGGCGCGGCGACCGTGCGCGCTTCGCGGTCCGGGCCGCTCACCACGAGCGGGACGGCGCGGTCGTCCGCCGCGACACCGCCGTGTTCGGCGATCTTCTTCGTGCCGCCGGTGTAGACGACGCCGTACTGGGTGATTCCGAACAGGTCCGGGACCCGGTCGTCACCGGGCCGCACGCCGAAGTACCGGGCCGCGTCGGCGCCCGCGTACACCGTCTTCAGGCCGGAGTTGGTGAACGCCTTGGGCGCGCCGGAACTGTCGGTGCCCGTTCCGTTCTGCGCGAGCAGGTATTGCTTCGCGAAGTTCGTCGCGGCCGGCGAACGGTCGGTCAGCCACAGCAGCATCGCGTCGTCGTCGGTCGACTGGGCGACCAGCTCCCCGGCGCCGGGGTGGCGAGCCTGCCAGGCCGCGTTGAGCCCGGCGAGCAGCTTGCCGTCGTCGATCCGGGTGAGCGCGCCCGGGTCGGTCGGCGACTGGCCGTGCTTGGCCGAAAGGATGATCGTCGTCTCGCGGTCGAGGTGCCGCCGGCGCAGCTCGGCGACGAACGCGCCGATCCGGCCGTCCACGAAATCCAGAGCCGAAGTCAGCACCGGTCCCGGCTCGGTGCCACCGGGCAGGTAACCGCCGGTCTGCCCGCCCGACTTCGGCAGCTTCTGTGCGGTGGACACGGATTGGAAGTTGAGCCCGAAGACCGCCGGAACTCCGGCGCGGCGTGTGCCGCTGTGGTCGAATCCGTCGATCTCGTTCAGCACGGCCTGCGCCTTGTAGCCGTCGTACTGCCGGGTGGCGGCGTTGTCGGTGGTCCAGTCACCGGTGCCAGCGGGGCCGGTGCTGGCGATTTCCGGGGTGAACAGGTCCTGCACACCTGCGCCGGACGGGCCGTTGAGGATCTCATAGGCCGGGTGCTTGTCCGACCACGCTGTCCGCAGCCCAGCCTGCCTGGCCACCTCGAAGACGGTGTTCACCTTCAGGTACTCGTGCGGCTGAACCGGCCGGCAGGTGCGCGGATCGACCGGCAGCCCGGCCGGGTTCAGCAGGGGCCGCGGGTCACCGGTCATGCCCAGTACGGACCCGGGCAGCCCGGAGAGGCCCTGCCCGGCGTCGAGCCGGCTCTGGTCGCGGTCGAGGTCCTCGGTGAGGTCGACCTGAGCGCCAGGCGTCTTACCAGCGCAGGAGGTCGTGCCGGCGGGGAGCAGGCGGTGGTTGTAGGTGGCGTCGTAGTAGATGCCGGTCGCGGCCGGGTCGCCGCCGGTGAGCTGCCCGATGAGGCCGGGAAACGAGTCGGACGGCACCGGGGTGCGCGCGCCGCTGTACGCCGTGCCCCGGGTTAGTAAACCCGCCATGGCCGAGCGCGGGTGCTGGGTGGCGTAGGTGGCCAGGTCGGCCTGGTGGAGGCCGTCGACGGAGATGAGCAGGACGTGACGGGTACCGGGGTACCCGTCCGACGCCGACGCGACGGGGACGGCGGCGAGCAGGCCCAGCGCGGCGAGCGCGGCAGGGATGCGGATCCGGTTCCTGGACAAGGTTTCCTCCTCGGCACGCCCCAGGCGGGGCGTCCCCGGAATCCCACGCCATCGATCCGGCCGCGAGGAGACCTCGGCGCGAACACCGGATGAACACCGGTGCTCGTCGAGTCCACTGTAGACCGTTGTTGGGGCATAACAAAAGCGGGCGCGCACCGCGCCTACCCTCGACATCATAAACTACTTCCGTGTAGAAATTCAACCGAGCTCGCTCGCCGTGAGACGGTCGCCCCAGGCACTGTGCGGCCATAGGGTCCGGCCACTGACTTCCGGAGAGGACGAAACGCCCATGATCGAAGCACGCGCGGTGTCGAAACGCTACGGCGGGAAGACGGCCGTGGACGACCTCACGTTCACGGTGAAACCCGGTGTGGTGACCGGGTTCCTCGGCCCGAACGGCGCGGGGAAGTCCACCACCATCCGGATGATCATGGGTCTGGACGCGCCGACGTCCGGCTCGGTGACCGTCAACGGCAAGCCGTACAAGCGGCATCCCGCACCGCTGCACGAAGTCGGTGCACTGCTGGAGGCCAAAGCCGTCCACACCGGACGTTCCGCCTACAACCATCTGCTCGCCCTCGCGCTGAGCACCGGCATTCCGCGCCGGCGCGTCGACGAGGTGATCGAGCTCGTCGGGCTGGCCGACGTCGCCCGCAAGCGCGTCGGCGGATTCTCCCTCGGCATGGGCCAGCGCCTCGGCGTCGCCGCTGCCCTGCTCGGCGATCCGGCGACCCTGGTGCTCGACGAGCCGGTCAACGGGCTCGACCCGCAGGGCATCCTGTGGATCAGGAACCTGCTGCGCGGCCTGGCTTCCGAGGGCCGCACCGTGTTCGTCTCCTCGCACATGATGAGCGAGATGGCCCTGACCGCCGAGCACCTGATCGTGATCGGCAAGGGCAAGCTGATCGCCGACACCTCGGTCGAGGAGTTCATCCGGCGCGCGTCGAGCCGGGTCGTGCGCGTGCGCACCCCGGAGGCCACGCGGCTGCGTGACCTGCTCACGGGGCCCGGGGTCGGCGTCACCAGCCTGGCGCCGGAGCTGCTCGAGGTCAGCGGGCTCGACGGCGCCGAAGTCGGCCGGATCGCCTGCCGCGAAGCCATCCCGCTCGAAGAGCTCACGCCGGTCCAGGCATCCCTGGAGGAAGCGTTCATGGAACTCACCGACGACGCGCTCGAGTACCGCGTCACCCCGGCAGCGCAGGAAAGGCCCGCGTCATGACGACCACCACCGCCCCCGCCACCACCGGCGGCGCACCGTCGCCCGGGGTGCCCCTGCCGAACGACCTCAACGTCACCCCGATCCGGGTCCTGCGTTCGGAGTGGCTGAAGTTCCGCACGGTCCGCTCGTCGCCGCTGGCGGTCGCCGTGACCGTGGTCGGCATGATCGCCCTCGGCTGGGTCTTCTCGGCCGCCGACGCGAGCCGCTGGCCGGTCATGCGCCCGCAGGCCAAGGCGCACTTCGATCCCACGGACGTCAGCATCCGCGGCTACGTCCTGGCGCAGCTGGTGATCGGCGTTCTGGGCGTGCTCATCGTCTCCGGCGAGTACGGACCCGGGATGATCCGCGCGACCTTCTCCGCCGTCCCGACCCGGACGCCGGTGCTGTGGGCGAAGCTGCGCGACCGGCTCCAAGCCGTCGTACCGGCCTACGACGTTGGCCTGGTACGGCCCGCCTGACCGCGGCTACGCCACGTGTCGACGGCGAATCCGAGGACACACACGATCGGCGACAAGACAGCCACCGCGCGGAGACAGATCACCGGAACGCCCGGCCTCGGGGTCACGACCTCTCCCGATGGCGACACAGGCGCACGGAATCGCAGGGTCTTCGTCATGTGCTTCCGCTGAAAGATCTCCTTCCAGATCAGGTACCAGCTGATGGGCCACACCACCAGCGCGAGAGCCCGCAGCATTCTCATGACCGCCATTGTTCCAGCCACTGCGGGCTGAGGACACTCGTTCGGGTGACCTGGCCTTTGCCGTTCGTTCACTTCGCTCTGACCCGTCGCGAACCCGGACCTCGTTACGGTGCGCGGTGTCGTACCCGGCAACCGACCCTTGTGGACGGCCGGCGAACCGGCCCCCGGAACCGTGCCCTGCGAACCAACCGAGATTGCGAGCCCATGACCTCAGTACGGGTCCCCGTGCCCAGCCGTACGCTCCTGAACAAGGTTCCGGAAGTCACGCTCTACTTCTGGCTCATCAAGGTGCTGTGCACCACGGTCGGTGAGACGGCCGCCGACTTCCTCAACGTCGACCTGGGCTTCGGGCTGACCGGGGTGTCGATCGTCACCGGCGTGCTCCTGGCCGTCGCGCTGGTGTTCCAGTTTCGCGCGACCCGCTACGTCGCCGGGTTGTACTGGCTGACCGTCGCGATCGTGAGCGTGTTCGGCACCCTGGTCACCGACAATCTGACCGACAACGCCGGGCTGCCACTGGAGGCAAGCACGATCGTGTTCGGTGTCTTGCTGGCCGTGACCTTCGCCGTCTGGTACGCCTCCGAGAAGACGCTGTCCATCCACTCGATCGTCACCCGCCGGCGAGAGACGTTCTACTGGCTCGCTATTCTGTTCACCTTCGCTCTCGGCACGGCGACCGGCGACCTCATGGCCGAGGTGCTGGGACTGGGCTACCTCGTCACCGGCGCGATCGTCGTCGCGCTGGTGGCCGTCACCGCGTTCGCCTGGCGATTCGGGCTGCACCCGGTGCTCGCCTTCTGGTTCATCTACGTCCTCACCCGGCCGCTCGGCGCGTCGCTGGGCGACTACCTCTCCCAGCCATCGGGGCAGGGTGGGCTGGGATTGGGCGCGACAGTGACCAGCCTGATCTTCGTCGCGGCGATCGCCGTCACCGTGGTGTACCTGTCGGCCACGAAGGCCGACGTCATCCCCGGCGACGCCCACGCACCCGTCGACGAACCAGTTCGGGGTGGAACGTGGCAGACGGTCGTGTTCCTCGCAGTCATCCTCATCGCGGGAGGTGTGGGGTACACGCTGCGTACCGCGGCGCTGCAGGACGACACCTCGACGCAGGTACCGGTCGCCCTGCGGCCCGTGCCCGGCGGCGGCCCGGCGCAGCCGGTGCCGGTCCACATGTCGCCGCTCGGTGACCTGTCGGCGTTCCGCGGCATCAGCCAGGACACCTTGAACCTGCTCGACAGCGGCAATCAACCGGGTGCGACGAGCCGCGTCGACGACCTCGAGATCCAGTGGGACAACGCCGAAGCCCGGCTGAAGCCCAAGGACAAGGCCGAGTGGACGAAGATCGACGGCAAGATCGACAAGGTCCTGCGCGAACTCCGGGCGGCGAACCCGGATCAGGCCGGCGAAAAAGACGCTCTCACCGCGTTGCTCGCCGCCCTCGGCTGAGCACTCCGGTACGGCTTTCCCACCGCCACGCCCGCTTTCGCCCAGTTGGCGCGCAGGTCGGCCAGGTAGGTTCGGGCCTGCGCGCCGGGCTTCGTACCCCGGGCGAACGCCTTCATGTTCCCGGGCCCGGTGTTGTAGCCCAGGGCGAGCAACTCGTCGGCGGTGTACTGCCCGATGTGTTTCGCGGGCAGCTGGGCGGCGAGATCGTGCAGGTACCAGGCTTCGGCCTGGATGGCGAGGTCCGGGTCATCGGGCAGGTCCTGCCACTGCCGGGTCGCGAACGGTCGGCCGCGGCGGGTCTGGTCGAACGTCCCACGGTGCATGTTCGCCACCCCGAACGCGGCGTCCGGCTTGAGGTTCTGCCAGGCGCGCTCGAGCTGCGGGTCGTGCGGCTTGTAGTTCTCGTTGTAGAGGATGGCCAGCACCAGTTGCGGGTCGACGCCTACTTCATGGGCCCGGGCGATCACCTGCGGTGCGAACTTCGCCGGGTCGGGGTTGACCACGCCGGATCGGGCCGACGAGCTCGTGACGGGAGCGACCGGGGCCGTCGACGTCGCGGGCGCGCCAGCTCCCGTCACCGACGAGCAGCCCGTGGCCAGCGCCAGTGAGCAGGCGGCCGCGAGCAGACGGTACGGCCGCATGGATTCGTCCTTTCGTCGGTGTCAGTGCCGAGCATCGACGCCGCGGTCCCGGACCCCGGCCGCGGGCCGGTCTTCCGCACCGGCCCCGACCAGGGGCCGCAGCCCACCGGTTCGCAGGTGGCCGACGAGCGCGGTCATCGGCCGGCGCAGCAGCAGGCCCAAGCACGCGACCAAGGCGCCGAGAACCGCGCCCGCCAGCACGTCGTGCGGGTAGTGCGCCCCCAGGTAGACACGCGAACAAGCAACCAGCAGCGCGAGTCCCAACGCGATCAATCCGCTGCGCCGCACAGCCAGCAGCAGGGCGACGGCGGCGGCGACAGCCAGCGTCACGTGGTTGCTCGGGAACGAGTAGTCCGTGGCGTAGTCGCAGCTGGCCAACGTCGGCACGGCCGGGTACCGGATGCACGGTCGCGGCTCCTGCACGAGCACCTTCACGACGTTGCTCACACCGTAGGCCACCACAACGGCGGCCGGCACCCACAACGCGGCAGCCATGCGGCTCGCGTCACGTCCCCGCATCCGCCACCAGGTCCCCACGGCCATGAGCGCGAGCACGACCAGGCTCGCGTTGGTGTAGATCGCCATGAACCCGTGCAACCACGGGGTTTCGCGGGCGAAACCCAGCACCGCCAGATACCAGTTGCCGTCAATCGCTCCGCCGTCCACGAGAGCTTGCCCCTTCCGCCGTACATCTACAATCCTTTAGAAGTTCTACTTCAGTGTAGATGCAGCTTCGAAGAGAACTTTCCGCCGCGGCCGATTCTTCTTGCCACTCGTTAATCTACAGCCATGTAGAACTTGAGCGAGGAAACCGGAGCAGAGGAGGGCACGTGTCGCGCATCGTGATCGTTTCGGCTCGGTTCGGCGCCGGGCACGACCGCGCCGCGTACGAGCTGGCGAACCGGCTGAGCGCCCACGACGTCGAGGTCCTCGACTTCCTGGACCTCCTGCCGCCGGCCCTGGGCAGCCGCCTGTGCCGCCTGTACCGGCGGCAGCTGCAGACGGCCCCGCGCAGCTGGGAATGGACGCTGCGCGCCCTCGACGGCGGCGCCGCAGCCGGACTGACCAGCCGAGCAGCCACCATGGCCTGCGGCAGGCTCCGCCGGGCACTCGGCGACCGGACCGACCTGGCCGTCTCCACCTACCCGCTCGCGACCCACGCGCTCGCGCACCTCCGTGTCCGAGGCGCGCTCACCGCACCCTTGGCGACCTACCTGACCGACCCCGCGGTGCACCGCATCTGCGTCGCCGGCGCAGCCGACCTCCACATCGCTCCCAACCACCTCGCCCAGCAGCAGGCCCGCAGCCACGGCGCCACCGCCGCCGTGGTCGCGGCCCCGCTGGTCGCCACCGCTTTCCGACCAGCGGCCCCCCACGAGCGCCTCGAAGCCCGGCGCACATTCGGGCTACCGCCGGCCGGACGGCTGGCGCTAGTCACCGCAGGCTCCTGGGGTGTCGGGCAGGTCCAGCGGACCGCGCACGACGTCGCCCGGTCCGGGGTGGCGACGCCCGTGGTCGCCTGCGGCAGCAACACCGCACTGCGCGACCGGCTGCGCGCCGAGGGCCTGGCGCACGTCTTCGGCTGGGTCGACGACATGCCCGGCCTGATGCGAGCAGTCGACATCGTCGTCCAGAACGCCGGCGGCTTGACCAGTTCGGAAGCGCTCGCGGCCGGACTGCCCGTGCTCACCTACCGCTGCCTGCCTGGCCACGGGCGCGCGAACGCGGCCGTCCTGGACCGGCTCGGCCTCGCCCGGTGGGTCCACGACCTCGCCGACCTGCCCGCCGCGCTCGCCTCCAGTGACCGCCCGCCCGCGAGCGCTCAGCCCGCCGAAGACCCCGTACCGCTGCTCGAGAAGCTTTTGGATCTCGCGTGAAGACGACGGCCGGACTCGCCACGCTGGCCGCACTCGCCCACGTCGCACCTGCAGCGACATTTCTGCCGGGTCCCCGCCGCACCTTCCTGCCCCGGCTGGCCGGGATCGGCGCTCCCGGCCGGGTCGCACTGACCTTCGACGACGGACCCTCACCGACATCGACACCACAGTTCCTTCGAACACTCGACCGCCTCGGCGTCAAGGCCACCTTCTTCCTGCTCGGCGACCAAGCCCTGCGCGCGCCGTGGCTGACGAAGGCCATCGCCGACGCCGGGCACGAGATCGGCGTCCACGGCTGGGACCACAGATGCCTCCTGCGCAAGACACCGGCCCGCACGCACCACGAACTGCTCGGCTGTTGCAACCTCGTCGAGACCCTCACCGGGATCCGGCCCCGCTGGTTCCGGCCGCCCTATGGCGTCTTCAGCACGGCGGCGCTGCTGTCGGCGAAGCGCCTCGCACTCACACCGGTGCTCTGGAGCACGTGGGGCTTCGACTGGACCGAGGGCTGCACCCCCACGTCCATCCACCGCAAGGTCATGAAGAACCTCGGCGAGGGCGGCACCATCCTGCTGCACGACAGCGACGTCACCACCGGCAACGGCGCCTGGCGGGCAACCCTCGGTGCGCTCCCCTCGATCCTCGAAGACTGCCGACGCCGCGGCGTCCTGCCGGGCCGCCTCCTCGACCAGGCACCTCCCCTGGCCGGACTCACGCCTCGCGCTTCGACACTTCTGTAGAATGCGGCCATGAGGATGCAGCGAGCCGAAGGACCGCGACGAGCGCCTGGCGCGCTGGAGGCCGAAGTCCTGACGATCTTGTGGGAGGCGGAAGATCCCCTCGCCCCGGCAGAGGTCCAGGACCGGCTCGAAGGAGACCTCGCCTACACCACCGTCGTGACGATCCTCTCGCGCCTGTACGACAAGGGCGTCGCCGCTCGCGAGAAACAGGGCCGGTCATTCCGCTACCACGCCGTCGAAGACGAAGCCGGGCTGGCGGCACGCCAGATGACCAAGGTGCTCGACAACGAGCCCGACCGCACGAGCGTGCTCGCTCGCTTCGTCTCGAATCTGTCCATGTCGGACGAACGAGAACTCCGCAAGCTGCTGGGCAAGCCCGGCGCCAAGGACTGAACCGTGGAGTTCGACGTCTGGGTCCCGCTGTTGCTGCCGCTGGCCGCTTGGCCGTTGGCGCGCTCCGTCGCGCCCAAGCTCGCACCTCGTGAAGCGAGTTGGCTGCTGACCGCAGGCTGCCTCGTACTCGCTGCCGGCAGCACCCTCACCCTGGCGCTGCAAGCCTTCGGCGGAATGACGCTCATCCCGGCCGTCGCCCGCGCCGGACACTGGTCGCCCCAAGTGCTGCGAGGCCAGGACCCCATCAACATCCCGGTCTCGATCGGCTGCGGAGTCCTGCTGGCCGGACTCGCCGTCACCTTCGTCCGCACGGCGCTCGGCTACACGCGCTGGATCCGCGCGCTGACCCGGGAACTCGACGAGCACAGCCGCGAACCGGGCGTGGTGATCCTGCCCGGCGCCGAGCCGGTGGCGTTCGCCGCACCCGGCCGTGGTGGCCGGATCGCGGTTTCCACCGGCATGCTCAGCGCGCTTTCGCCGCGCGAACGCACGGCCCTGCTCGCCCACGAACGCGCCCACCTTCGCCTGCGTCACCACCATTTCCTCGTCGCGGTCACCCTGGCCGCCACGCTGAACCCGCTGCTGCGCCCGCTGTGCGCGGCCGCCCGGTTCTCGCTCGAGCGTTGGGCCGACGAAGCTGCCGCCCGGCACGTGGGCGACCGCACAGTGGTCGCCCACTCCGTCGCGAAGGCCGCACTCGCCGGGCACTCCCGGCCGGGGTTCGCCCTCGCCGCCACCGGAGGCCCGGTCCCACGCCGCGTCACCGCGCTGCTGACGACGCAGCGCCGCAGGCTTCCGGCGGCACTGCTCGCCGCCGCACTGCTCTTCGGCACGACAGCCTGGTCCGCGGTGACGTCCCTGGACTCGATGACCGACCTGCACAGCACGATCGAATCAGCACAGGCGGAGCACCAACCCGGCTAAGCACGGAACGTGCCGGCACCGTCATCCTGTCTTGCGGAAGCGATCACCCCGCCGACGCACGCCCGTTCACGCTGCGATTCGCCTTGCGCATGGGTCACACGCTCGTGAGCTGCCTCACCACGGGCGAAAGAGTCGGGGTGTTCGCGCACAGCGAACTCACCGATCGGCCGCATCCGCACATCCCGGGCCCCGAGCACTCCGGGACGTCAGGTGCCCCGCGATGCTCGGACACCGCAGCCATCCCGTTACGGGCGCCGGATCCAGGTCATGGTGACGGTGGTGCCGTCACCGGTCTCGATGACCGTCTGCTCGGCGAGGGCGCGGATCAAGGGCAGGCCGCGCCCGTGCAGCAAACCCGGACGCGGCGCGGGTTGCCAACGGCCATGGTCGGCGACGGTGACGATGACCCGGTCGCCACGGCTGCGGGCATGCAGTTCCAGAATGCCAGTTGTGCCGAGGTAAGCGTGCTCGGCAACGTTCGCCATGGCCTCGTAGGCGGCCAGTTGCAGGTCCTGCACCTGCTCAGCGTCCAACCCGGTTCCCGTGGCCCAGGTCACGAGCTGCGCGCGCAACCGGGCCAACTGGTTCGGATCGGCGGTCACGACCCACCGCAGCGAGTCGTCCGTGGCGCCGGAGCCGGCGGGTTCGTCAGTGGAGGTCGAGGACGGCATGGCGGCGGCATCGTGCGCGAGTGGGCTTACTGCGCGATTACACACCATCGATCGGGTGTAGGTGCGTCGCAACCGCCGGCTGCGAGTGTCGGGGCATGACTGCACAGCCACCACCACCGGACGCGCGCCGGCTCGAGCGAGCCACCCGAATCGCTTGGATCGGCTGCGCGACGCTCGGCGTCGTGTTCGTCGGGTTCGGTCTGTACTCGGGGATCGCCTCGGTGACGAGCGCGGACCGGAGCATGGCCGCGCCCGACCTGATCATGGCCCTGATCGGCGTCGGGTTCGGTGCCATCACCCTCGTCGGGGCCGCCCGGTTGCGCCGGCGGGAACCCTCGGGGGTGCGGTTCGCCTCGACCATCCTGCGCTTCATCCTGGTACTAGCGGGCGGGAACCTGGTGTTCAGCCTGGTCAACGGGCTCGGGCAGAACTGGGCGCACTTCGTGTGGTCGCTGGTCGCGACCGTGGTGGCGGCTGTTCTGGTGGCGGCGTTGGAGCAGCTGCGGGCCGCCCTTTCCCCGCGTCCCGGCGGTTAGGCCCGGGCGGCCGCGTCGATATGCCGTCCGCTTCGGGCGTGCTCGCGGACCAGTTCGTGCAGGGCGTAGCGGCCCGCGGCGGGTGACACGAGGAGGTGCGCCGACATCAGCCGGTCGATCTCCCGTTGCGCGGCAACCGGGTCGAGGCCGACGAGTGCCGCGGTCCTTTCCACGGTGATGTCGGGACCGGTTTCCTGGCCCAGCAACCGGAACAGGCGCCGGGCCGGCTCGGGCAGCCGCCGGTAGGAATGGTCGAAGACGGCTCCAAGGTCCGCCCGTGGATCACCGACGACCGCGAGTTCGGCCAGGCGGCCGTTGCGCCACAGCCGGGCGGTGTAGGCCGCCACCGAAAGCGTCCCGGACACCGTCAGCCGCAGCGCCGCGACGCGCAACGCGAGCGGCAGGAACCCGCACGCCCGGGCCAGCGCTCGCACGGCGTCGGGTTCCCGGTCCGCCCGCGCGTCGCCGATCGACCAGCGCAGCAACGCCGCTGCCGACGCTTCGTCCAGTACGTCCAGGCCGAGCCGTGCCGCGCCGTCCACGGCGACCAGCCCGTCGAGGCCGTCGCGTCCGGTGACCAGCACCAGGCAGCCGGGCCCGCCCGGCAGCAGTGGTCGCGCCTGGTCGGCGTCGGCGGCGTTGTCGAGCACGACCAGCACCCGGCGCCCGCCCAGGAACGAGCGGTACTGGGCCGCAGCCTCGTCCAGGTCGGTGGGCAGCCGGTCCCGCGGCACACCCAACGCCACAAGGAAACCACGCAGGACGTCGACGGGACGCATCGGCGCCTCGGCTGCGTAACCCCGTAGATCCGCGTACAGCTGCCCGTCCGGGAAACGCGACGCCCCGTGGTGGGCCCAGTGGACCGCGAGCGCGGTCTTGCCGACCCCGCCCATGCCGGTGACCACGACTGCGCGGTGAGTGCGCGCAGCCGCTGTGAGCGCGGTCAGTTCCCGCTGCCTGCCGGTGAATCCGGCGGCGTCGAATGGCAACTGGGCGGGTGCGGCCGGGCGAGGTGACGGCGGCGTCCGCCGGGCCCGGGTCAGCGCGGCGGTCAGCTCGCGCCCCGGGTCGACGCCGCATTCCTCCCGGAGCCGGCCGCGGATCGCCTGGAACGCGGCGATCGCCTCGGCTTGCCGTCCTGCACCGGCCAGCGCCACGATCCACGCGGCGTGCAGGGGTTCGTCCAGAAGGTGCTGCCGTGCTCCGGGTTCGAGGGCCTCGGCAGCGGCCGCCGGCTCACCGGCCTCCAGCAGAGCTGTTCCGCGCGCGACGGTGGCATCGCGCAACTCTCGCACCAGTTGGGCGAGCAGCGCCGGATCGGCGCGTTCGGCCGGGACGTCGACCAGCGGCGTCCCGCGCCACAGCGCGACCGCGTCGCCGAGCGTCGCAGCCTTCTCTCGTGGCTCCAGCAACGCGGCGCCGGCGACGGTCGCGCGGAACCGCGCGACGTCGGTGGCCGCACCGGGCCGCAGCGCGTAGCCGACCGGGGTCCGCTCGACTTGTAACCCTGTGCCGGCCACGCCCCGCAGCCAGCGACGCAGGCGATGCATCGCAACTGTGAGCGCTGACGCCGAGACGAGTTCGCCCCACACCGTGTCCCCGAGCCGCTCCGCTGTGACGCCTGCTGAGCCGGCCTCCGCCAGCAGTGCGAGCAGCGCGCGGGACAGCCCGGAAGACGGGTGGTGCACGTGTCCTCCACAGCGGACCCCGACCGTGCCCAGCACCAGCACCTCAGGCTTCATCCCGTCCCCGCCCCACGACGCGTGTTCACTGGCATGGATACCGTGTTCCCGGTCTCCACCACAGTGGATACCCATGGTAGACAGCGCAGGGTGGCGGATGTCAACATATGTGAAGACGTCATGGTGACCAGCCACCACAGTCAAGGAGATGCCGGTGCCGGCGGATGGCGAACCGCGACGCTCCCGGACGCTTGCCGAGAAGGTCGACTACCTGTTCCGCAGTGTCCGCAAGCCCGACGCGCGGGAGTACAGCAACGACGAGGTCTCCGCGGCCATCGCGCGTGACCAGGGCGTTTCGGTGTCGTCGTCCTACCTGTGGTATCTGCGCACCGGGCAGCGGGACAACCCGACGTTCAAGCACCTCAACGCGCTGGCGACCTTCTTCGGGGTACCACCCGCCTACTTCTTCGACGACTCGACCACCATCGAAGTGGAAGCGGAACTCGCGCTGCTGACCGCCATGCAGGATGCCGGGGTGCGAGACGTCGCCTTGCGCGCTTCGGGACTTTCGGCCAAGAGCCTCGACGCCCTCACCGACATGATCGCCCGGGTCCGCGAGCTCGAGGGCCTGTCGCCGTATCAGGACAATTGATTGAGACCGCACCAAGGGGATGGGGAGCGGACGTGGACTTCTCGGAGCTGACAGCGCGGTGCCGGACCCATCTCGCGCGCCTCGAGCTTCCCACAGCCCTTCGACGTGACGGCGTTCGGCGAGCGCGTCGGCCGCGACCGGGGGCGGCCGCTCGTGCTGATCGGCCTGGCGATGCCCGACGACGGGCCGCGCGGGCTTTGCGTCGCTACGCAGCACTCGGACTACATCGTCTACGAGGCGACGACCACCGCGGTGCACCAGGAACACATCATCGTGCACGAGATCAGTCATCTGCTCTGCGGGCACACCGGCGCCGGCGCACTCGGCGCCGAGCAAGCCCGCCGCTTGTTCCCACACCTGGCCCCCGACGTCGTGGTACGCGCCCTCGGCCGGGACTCGTACTCCAGCGAACAAGAGCAGGAGGCCGAACTGCTCGCGTCGATGATCCTGCAGTCCGCGTACCGCCAGGGCCGGACGTCGCGAACCGGGCCACGGCCCGAGCCCGGCGCGCTTCGCCGGCTGGAGGCCGGCCTGTGACACAACTGTCCCCACCCTTCGTCGTGATCGCGGTGGTGTTGCTGATCGGGCTGACCCAGCGGATCTACGCGATGCTGAGCGACCGCCGGGACCCGTTGCGCCGCGCCGTGTGCGTCATTCTCGCCGGGCTGCTGCTCGCCACGGTCGCCCAGCTGTTCTCCGACCCCGTCGACCGGGCGACGGGCGTGGTGCACTTCGGCGCCACGCTCAGCGACGCCGGCGCCATGATCGCCGCATGCGCGGGACGGCTGTTCCTCGTGCACGTCGACCGTGCCCGGCCCGAGGTGGGCAACCGGGGTCTGCGGTGCTACGCGAGCCTGGCGGCCGCGCTCGCCGCCGCGGCCGCGCTGTTCCTGCTGTTCCCACCGCAACCCGGTCAGCGGGCACCGGTCTACGTCGCCGTCTACATCGCCTACATCGCGAACGTCCTGATCCCCGCCTGGCGGCTCGGCGTTCGATATTCGCGGCGGACCGGCCGGCCGTTCCTCCGAGTGGGCCTGCGCGTCATCGCCGCCGGTGGCGCGGCGGGGCTCGCTTTCCTGCTCTGCCAAACAGTCCTCCTCGTCACCGGGCTCCTCGATCCGGCCGTGACTGCCTCCATCGACGCGGTGACGTCCGGGCTCGAACTGGTCACCGAGACCTTGCTGCTGATCGGGGTGACCATCCCGCTGTGGGGACCGATGCTCGTCGACGCGGTCCACTGGCCGGCCGACTACCGCTCCTACCGCCGGTTGCGCCCGCTGTGGCTGGCACTGCAGGAGGCCGGGCCGGAGTTCCGGCTCCTGCCCGCGGATGCCGCCGCTGCCCGCTCGCGGTGGCCACGCGACATCGGGCTCCTGCTCTACCGCCAGGTGATCGAAATCCGGGACGGCCAGCTGGCACTGCGCCCGTACGTCGAGCGCCGCGTGACCGACGAAGCCCTCCAGGCCGCGCGACGAGCCGGGCTGCCGCCTGCCGAAGCCGGCGCCGCGGTCGAGGCCGCCGCGATCGTGTCCGGGATCGCCGCGAAGGCGGACGGACGTGTGGCCACCGAACCGGCCGGTCCCGGCCGTGGCGCGCACGAGGACGGCCTGGCCGCCGAAACCGCCTGGCTGCGCTCGGTGGCGCGGGCCTTCGCGCGCTCCCCGATCGTCGCCGCGGCCGCCCGCAACGCGGCTGCCCCGGTGTAAGCCGGTTGTAATCGCCGATGCCTAACTTTCGGACCGCGAGGGTACGGGCGGCCGAGGCGAGAGGGGGCACGGGGAATGCACGACCGGGAGGACGCTGTTTCAGCGGAGCGTCGACGGCGCCGGGGGCTCTGGCTGTGGCTGGGTTTCGGCGGGGCCGGGGTCGTGTTCCTCGGCGTCGTCCCGGTCGTGCTGTTCGCCTTGGTAGGCGACCGCGCGGACGAGCCGTCGTACCTTCCCGCGAAACCGGCCGGTTTCATCGGCTCGGACGTCTACGCAGCGAGCTTCCGGCTCTCAGGACTTCCCCGCAGGCGCCGCGTACCTGGCCGGACCGCACTTCGCCATCGGCTTCGGCACCTTGGAGATCTCCACGACTTCGGGCATCGACTACCGGGCGGCCGACGGCCAGGAGTTCCTCCGTCTCAGCGCCACCAACCCGGCGTCATCCGACGGATCCGCGGAGGGCGTCACCGCGCAGGTCGTCCGCGACGGGGCCGCCCACCCAGTCCGCCTCGCCGAGCTCGAGACAGGCGGACTCGTCGTCAGTGTTCCGAAAGGACATACCGCAACCCTGCAGGTGACCGACGAAGGCCGCACCCAGTCACTGGACCTGCGCACCGGCCGACGCGGCGCCGACGCAATCCCCGGCTACTACCCGAAGCACGCGCTCACCTGGCAACGCAACGACTACAGCGGGTCCGGCAAGACCGCGGTCGGCGGCTGCCGCCAGGCGACCACGATGCTGATGACCTTCGGCCTCGGCGAGACCGCCGTGGAGCCGTGGGGCCCGGGCCTCGGCTGGGCCCGGCCGGGCCGGGGCTGGCTGCCGATCTCCTACATCTCCGCCCTGGCCCCGGTCACGCTGCCCGACTACGACTCGATCAAGGACATGCCGCCGCCGTGTGCGATCACCATGGACTTCCGGTGGGACCTGACGCGCAGCGTCGGCGTGCAAACCCCGGAAGGAGAGGCCGCGCCGGCCCGAGTCTTCTCCGACAACGGCGCCGGCGGCACGCTGGTCTACGACGTCCCACTGTCGCTCACCACCGCGACCATGGTTGTCCACCCCGCCGGGGCCTATCACGACGAAACCGGCCACGACCATCCGATCAGCTGGACGACCCCGCCGCAGATTAGCCGGACCGACCTGCTGGCGGCGAAATGACGCCCACCGGAACCCGGCCCGCCGGAACCCGGCCCGCCGGAACCGCGATCGCCGCCGCGATCACCGCTCTGATCAGCGCGCTGGGCGCCGCCCTGCTGATGGCCGCGGCGCTGCTGCAGTTGCTGATCCAGGTCCGGCGCCCGGCTGTGAACTCGAACTGGACGGCTGTCCTGGTCGCCGCGATTCTGGTCTGCTGCGCGGCCACGCAGCTCGTCCTCGCGGTGGCCGGTGCGGTCGCGTTGTTCCACCGGAAGCCGGCCGGCCGGCCGCTGGCGGTGGCCGGCAGCGTCGCGGGACTCGCCTGGGTACTGGCTTGGCTGGTCAACGCCTTCGCGGTGAACGGCGACGCGGGGGTCGCGCTCGTCGTCGGGTATTGCGTCTTCCTGCCCGCGGTGACGACTCTCGTGCTCGTCCTGCTGCCGCGGACCCGGCGCGCTCTGGGAGCCGGCCCGCAAAGAACGCCGTCGCGGCTCGAACCACCGACGGAGCCGATCCGTGTCGTGCCGCAGCGGTCCGGTGCACCGCATGTCGAGTTCGTCCGGCCACCGGTTCACCCGCGTCCGCCCCAGCTGCGTCTCCTCCTCTGGTGTGCCGCGACCGGCCTGCTGTTCGGCGCGTTCGGCGTCCTGGCCGCGTGCTCGCCGCCGGCGGCCGACACCCAGCTGCCGAATTTGCCCGGTGTCCCGGAACGGCCGGACGCCCCCACGCCGACCGGACGGCCGTCCACACAGCCGGCCCCGACTGGACTTCCCCCGGTGTCATCGGGCCTCCCGACGGCCCTGCCACCCGGGTTCCCCACGGACCTGCCACCGGGCTTTCCGACGGAACTCCCGCCGGGCCTGCCGACCGGTCTCACCCAGGAGCATCGATGACCACGACCGTCGCGCACCCCTCCCGTCGTCCGGTCACCGTCCCACGAACCACAGCGGCTCGGCTGCTCATGTTGGCCTTGCTGTTGAGCTCGCTCTACGCGGGCGCGATCGTTCTCGAGGTCGCCAAGCCGGACAGCGGCGGTCTGACTCCAGGCCTCTTCTACCCCGGTGCCCCGACCGAGACGTACATCCCGTTCTGGGGCGCCGTCGCGAGCTGGGCGGCGGCGCTCGGACTGGGCGCGGTAACGGCAGTGCGCTGTGCCTCGGTCGCCGACCCGGCAACGCGGCGACAGCGGCTCGAGCGCGGGCAGGTGGTGATCGCCGGCGTCCTCGTCGTCCCGTTCGTCATCGATCCGGTGATCGATCTCGTCCGTTTCTTCCCTCTCGTGCTGGCCTGCCTTCCCCCGACGCTGGTCGCGTTGTGGGGTGTGCACCGTCTGCAGCGGTTCCGTCGGCTGCCGGTCCCGGTGCTGCTCGCCGCGTTTGCGGGTGGGCCGTTGCTCGGCTGCGGTTTCGGTGGCTCCATGAACTCGCTGTACGTCGACTACTCCCAGGCCTACCTCGTGTGGCCGAAGGTGGCCGGCATGACGGCGCACCCCGACCTGGCACGACTGCGCGACGGGACGTTTCTGCACGAGGTCCTCGCGGCCAAGCAACTGACCAACTCCGGTCTGGCCCTCGACGCGGGGATCTTCGAGGAGCTCGGCAAGGGCGTAGTGCTTGCCGCGGTGTTCTTGCTGTGCCGCCGGTGGTGGGACGGTGTGTTGTCCGGGGCCGTCCTCGGCATGGCCGTGGGGCTGGGCTTCAATCTTCTCGAAAGCGTCGAGTACATGACCGGCGATGCCTTCTATCAGTTCTGGATCCGGCAAGGAGTCGGCCTCATGGCCGCGCACACCGCGTTCTCGGCGATCGTCGGGGCCGGGTTCGGGATCGCGAGCCGGCTTGCCGCCCCGAATGCGCGACGACTCGCGATCGGCGCGGGCTTGATCACCGCGATCTGCGGGCACTTCGCCACCGACTCCCTCCTGTTCGCGTTCAGCGGTCGGCTGCCGGAATGGCTCGACGTCAGTTCCGCGGTCGACGTCCTGGTGCTCCAGCCGCTGGAACTGGTTCTGCTGCAAGGCCCGTTCGTGCTGATGTACCTACTGCTGGTGAAGCGAGCGCTGCGCGACCAGGCCGCAGCACTCGCGACCGGGCTCGCCGCCGAATCTGCGGCCGCGGACATCGCGGTCACCGCCGAAGAGATTCCGATCCTGCTGTCACCACGCCGCCGGACGGCGATGCGAGGCGCGGCGTTCCGATACCGAGGCGGTTTGCGTGCATACCGGTACATCGGACACTTGCACGACGTGCAAATCGATCTGGGCTTACAACACACCGGGTTCGCGCGCGACGGTTCCCGCTCCGTCGCGACCCTTCGTCGTCGCGTCGCACATCTCAAACAGCACCCCGGTCTCCAGCGGCCGCGGCCCGCTGCCACTGCCGCGGCCGCCTCGTTCGAGGTGTCGCCATGAGCTCCCGCATCGTCTTCCCATGCCTCGTCGTGCTCGCGGGCATCCTCGCGCTGTTCTTCCTCATGCCCGGCGAGGCGGCGGCCTGCACCTTTCGTTACAGTGAGGGAGCAACCGCTTCTTCCAACTGCGGCGGAATGGCGACGCGATACGTGATCGTGTCAGCCTCAGTGGGTGCCGGTGGCACCATCGCATGGCGGATGTTCAGCCGCCTCGCCGGTCCCCGAGCCCGTCTCACCAGTCCTGCGGATCTGACGACCCTCGACCGCTTGCTCACCGCGCCGTTCTCCCGTCTGGGGCGGGTATACAAAGTCGATGAGGCAAGCGTCTGCCAGCTGACGATGGGAGCGGGTCCGTGGGCGAGGGAAGGCGTCGCACTGGTCAAAGGGAACATCGACGCACCCGGAGTGCAAGAACTGGTCAACGAGGCGGGGAACAAGTACGGCTGTCACACCTGCGGTGCAGCCGCATCCGGAGCGGCGAACTGGGTCCGCGACCACCAGCCGCCCCTTGGGCTCGCCGGGCCTGACGCTCAATACACCGCGTATCCTCAGTGTGTTCCCTGTATGAGACAGCAGGGTGGAACCGTGCGGCAACTCGGAACTGGGCATTATGACTTCTGAAAATCCAACATTCGATGATTTCCCGGCAGAGGTCTACGCCGGCAGCATCGTGGCCTTCTTCCAACATGGGCTTCTGATCGTAGAAGATGCGGCGAGTCAAGCTGTGCACGAGTCGTGGGACGCGGCGAGCGAGCGAACGCATTTCGACGACGACTCGCTGTTCGTTGCAGTGCGGCCGCACGTCGACGGGCCGGTGCGCGTCGATGTCTTCGTCGACGAAATTCCGGAAAAGTTCGCCGACGGCTTGGTGGAATGTTTCGACGGGGTGCTTCCCCTCCGATCGGGCGTGGTGTGCGTGCACGACTCCGATGACCTGGTGAGGCTCACCAGAAGGATTTCTGTCGACCAACCGCACTTCGGGGTGCTCGTCAATGACACCGAACGGGTCGACAGAGTGCTCGTGGTGCTGTACGACCGCTGATCGCGCCTCCGGACTTCTGCGGTGGCTCAACGGCAAGTTCCGGGAAGCGAGATTCATTGTGGCTCCTGAGTCCGGTCAGTCGTGCCGAAGGAGGGCGTACCGTCGGAACTCGCGTTGCGGGCCGCTTCGGTTCTCGTTCGCGTGGGCCAGCGGCGCCGACGCCATAACACCAAACGAACTACCAGCGTGCCGAGAGATCGATGCCGCTGCCGAGCGGGCCCGTGCGGCTGTCAGTGTGCACTGGGCAAGTGGGGCCGCACGCTCGCAGACGTGATGGCGCGGGAGGTCCTGGCTGCTGTAACCGTCATGTAATTGGTGCCGCCTACGGTCTGTCCGGTTATCACTACCCATGGGGAGGACGCAGATGGCCGGTTTCTTCTACGACGGCCCGGGCATGACGGCTCTGAAGGCACAACTCGACCGGCTCGACGATGACTTTGGTGCGGCGAAGAAGTACGTCGATGGGCATACCGACCTGAGCGCGGGTGACCAGGGCCTGATCATGTACCTGATCGGTCCGCACCAGAAGGCGCGCGACAACGTGCTACACGCGGTCGCAGCCTTCGAGAAGTTCACCAAGGCGTGCTCAACGGCCGTCGGCCACGCCGAACAGCACTACGAGCAGACGGAAAGCCAGAACCGAGACACCCTCGCGGCCGAGGACGCCAAGATCCGTGGCGCAGGTGACCCTGCCAATCTCCAGGGGCTGTCCTACGACCACGACAAGGGCTTGCTGAAAGGAGTGAGCTGGCACGCCTTCACCGACGTCAACGAACCGACCAACGCGCTGGCGCCGCCGGAGATACCCATGACCGGCGACCAGGACTGGTCGTTCGACTGGAAGAACGACGCGTTCAGCCCGAGCGCCTACATCCGGGACGCCTCTCGCGACATCGCTCACCGGGACGTCTTCGACGAGGCGACCGCGTTGTTCGCCGGCAAGTGGGGCCTGTTCGCCAAATGCGCCGAGGTGTGGACGAACCTAGGCCTGTTCTTCGACGCCGCCGGGGACAACATGCACCGCTCAGCGGCGGACACGCCGACCGCGTGGCGCGGCAACGCGGCCGACGCCGCCGAGGAGAAGTTCGTGCTCGGCGCCAAGGCGATGAAGCAAATACCGGACAGCCTCGGCGAGTACGCCAAGCTCTACGGCGACATCGTCACCGCCGTCAAAGAGTCGTTCGGGGTGATCGAAGGCCAGCTGACCTGCCTGGTCGACGCCGTAGTGGACGCGATCCTCGCGGGCGCGATCGGCGCGATCACCGCCGAGACCGTCATCGGCGCCTTCGCCGGCGCGAGCGTGGCCGGCTTCTACGTCGCACGCGTCGTCGAAATCGTCGCCGAGGTCGTCGGGTCGATGGACGCGATCAAAGACTTCGTCGACAAGGCCGCGGCCATCCTCGACACGATCAAAGTGGCGGGGGACCCGCCGAAGCTGCCAACCGACCTTCCGGGGAACTGACACCATGAACTCGCGGCTGACCGACGCCCAACGTCAAACCCTGCGCCGACGCATGCTCATCGAACTGACCAAGCACCAGGACCCGGTGCTGGCGGAATGCGCGCGGGAGGTCCTCCGCGGCCGGTCGACCGCACTCAACGCCGTCGCCGGTGCCGCGTATGCAGAACGGTTCGTGCCCTCCACGGGAACGATGCTGCGGACGTGGGAAAGGACACCCGAGCCCGAGCGTGCCGAGCAGGCCGAGCGGTTCCTCCGTGGAGCCGAGGAGGTGCTGGCCCAGCCGGAACCGGAGTTGATGCCCGAGCGAGCGAACCCTTCGCCACGGCGCCGGGAACACGTCGAAGACGTGGAACCGGTGGTTTCGATCATGACCGAAGCGCCGAAGCGACGGCGCAATGACGGGACAGACACACCACGCCGGCAGACCTGGCGCCGACGGTTCTGAGGCGCGATGACCCACGCCGGCGATGTCCCGGGCCAGCAGACCACGCGGGTCAGGACAGCGTCTCCTCCAGGCCACCGTCACAGTACCATCTGGCAATCCGTGGGCAGTGAGTTGCCGAAGGAGCCGATCTGGTCGTCGGCCGGCGGTGGGGCCGGCGCAGGACGCGTACTGCAGGACCGCCAGCGACCCGCTGAAATTTGTTTCCGGTACAGCATGAGGCTCCCGCCGGCGGCAGCCTCGGATGGCGACACGGACACAGTTGGCCGTCAGCGTGAGAAGGGCCACCGAAATCAGCCGGTATGACATTCGCAGTACTTCCTCTTGTCGTCCCATAGGGGTCAAGCACTTGCGCGTGCCAATGAGGAAAATGAAATCTAGACATGATTTGAGGCGGTTTCAGAAATGGCCGCGCCCGGACGACGACCTGGCCAGGATCGCGGTCAGCATATCCCGCGGGATGGCCGGGCAGCGCTCGGCGAGCAGGGGACTCGACGTGGAACCGGGCGGTGCGCATCCTGCGCGCTCGCTGTGTGCACGGCGCCCGTGGTTCGGCCCCGGAAAACCCGCACCGACAAAACGAATGGCAGAAACCGACCCGCTCCGCCCACCGCCCAGCAACACCCCGCGCCGACTAGCCCCAATGCCACGTAGCTTAAAATGAAGAAAGTGCTCTGACCTGCGGTTTCTCGATGTCGAGCCGACGATTCAGGGGCTGCAGTTCGACAGCCCCTGAAACCAGTTGTCGCTGGTCAGGACACTCGCATAACAATGACGATTTTCATTGCCAAATTAAGCTACACGGCATTGCGACTAGCCCCGTCTTCCGCACGTGGGAGCGAGTGAGACCGTCTGGGCCGTTCCCGGCTAGGCGGCAGATCCTCCCCTGAACAAGCGATGACCTGAATTCCGGTCACCACGGAGAACCGTAACCGCTCGCCTCTCGGCGCCCATCGGCCGTTGGAGTGAGCTTCGAAACGGCGAAGAGAGTATTGGACATCGCTATTTCGTGTGGTCAGGGGCGGAGCGGGATCGTCGCCGGCCACCCGCTGCGCGCGGCGAGGATGTCCTCGGGACTTGCCGTGTTGTCCGGCTC
This sequence comes from Amycolatopsis nalaikhensis, assembly GCF_030264295.1. Taxonomy (GTDB): domain Bacteria; phylum Actinomycetota; class Actinomycetes; order Mycobacteriales; family Pseudonocardiaceae; genus Amycolatopsis; species Amycolatopsis nalaikhensis. The sequence goes on from NZ_CP127173.1 coordinate 2,376,395, forward strand.
CGCGGAGGTCTTGAGAGCGGTGGTGGCGGTGTCGTGCGGGGTGTCGGGAGCCACGACGAGCAGGGTCAGGCGCCGCTGCTGCGTGCCGATGAGCGCGAGGGTGTCCGCCTGCATGGAGTGGAACCCTTCCAACCGGACGAGGCGGCCGTCCACCACGAGCTTGCGGTGGGCGATCTCCCAGCCGTCGCCCAGCGGGTAGCTGATCCGCTCGACCTCGCCCACCCGGTCGCGCGCCGCCGCGAGCACGTCGGGGAACTCGACGCCGGCGTCGCGGAGCGCGGCCACCACGCTCCGTCGACGTATCCGCCGCCGGCCGCCGGTTTCAGCTGCAGGCGGACCTCGTCGCGAACGGCGGTCACGACCGGCTCCCGTCGCCAGGCTGCTGCCGTGCCGGTGTTTCGGTGAGCAGACCGCGCTCCAGCTTGCCGAACCCGCGGGGGGCCGCGGTGTAGCCGGGGTTGAGCTTGCGTGCCAGGTGTTCGGGCCGGGGCCAGCGCACGTCGGTGGCCCAGCCGAGCTTCTCGAGCAGCCAGATCAGGCGGGCGGACATGTCGAGCTGGCCGCGGCGGACGCCGTGGCGGGCGCCGGTGGGGTCGGCGTGGTGGCAGTTGTGCCAGTACTCGCCCATCGAGGCGATGGCCAGCGGCGAGCCCATTCAGGACGTTCAGCTCCCGGGGGCCGGCTGCGGACCGGACCGCGCGAGGTCCACCCGGCGGTATGCTCCGTGAACAGCGCCCAGACCCGCTCTCACCCCGGCCGGACATCGCCAGGAGCAGGACCTTCATGACCGCCACGGACTCCACCCCGCCACGGTGCGCCGATCCGATGCGCGACCCCGAACCTTCGCCGGTGCCGTACGGGCTCCGCGTCGCGGCCGGGGTCTCCTGGCGCTCGCTGGTCGTGGCGGCCGCCCTGCAGCGGGCGTTTTCCCGGGCGCCGCGGCGGGGACGGTCCCACCCGCGGCGCCGGGAGCGGATCCATCGTGGACAGCAAGGGGTTCGTAGCCGGACCCCACAGGGACGGGCATGTCACCGATTCCGGTGAACCAGATTGTTCGTGAGCGACGGAGCCCACCCACGCACGCAACGGAGTGATGTCCGAAAGACGGCAATGTCGCGATCGGCTCGGCATCCTCGACGTCGCTCGACGACGTCCCATCCGCGATCACGGCGACACCTCGCCGAGCACGGCCATGAAGCCGGCCAGGACGCCGAGGCAGCACAGCTGGCCGACGCCGTCAACGCCCTGGCGCGGTCGCGGACCGACCCCGACCTGGACTGATCAGGCTTCGGCCGCGAGTTCCACCGGATCGAGAGTGCCGTCGGTGACGGCGCGGGCGATCTCGTACGGGGAACGTCCGCGCCGGCGGGCGTTCGCGGTGAGCACAACACGAGCGCCGCCGACAGCGCCCCCGGCCGGCGCCGGAAGAACACCAGCGTGCCCAACCGGACCACGCCGACCTGCAGCGGCACCGCGAACGCCGCACCGACATCGGTGGCCATGGCCACCTCGGTGAATCCCGGCCACCGCTGCTGCTCGGCGCCCATCACCGGCACCGCCACCGGACGGCCCGTGGTGAAGGCCTCCACACCGGGCCCCTCGCCCACGGTGTACTGCAGCTCCGCCAGCCGGGCGGCCCATTGGTCGCTGGCGCCCAGCACCTCCTGGACCCGGTCTCCGGCCCGCAACGTGAACAGCGCCGCGTCCACCGCGTCGAGCACCTCGACGGGCGCCGCGCACACGGCCTGGGCCAAGCCGACGCGCTCGGAAGTCCCGGCCCGCTCGGCGATGGCCCGCCACAGCCGCTGCCGCCGCTGTCCATCCACCGCCAGTTCTCCTTCACCGCGCTGGGCGCCGCGAGTCCTCGAGCCGGAGACCCAGGGTCGGAGACCAACCCGTCACCGGCATCACGACGCCCGGGACGGCAGGCCGCGACGCCGGACGCCCGGCCTGCCGCCGGAGAGCGCGAATGCTGCGCTGCTGAACCTTCACCCCATCACCACCGGCCACCACGGAGACCGCGGCACCGGCCACCCCGCGGCCTACCCGGTCGCCACCGCTGTCAACCGCCGGACGGCCGTACGAGACGACACGGGTCGCCTCGAGCAGATCGGCGGGGAGGGCGGGTTGGAGCCAAGATGAGGGCGCTACCGCGACCGGTTCCCGCCTCGGAACCCGGTGGACCGCCACGACCTGATGTCCTCGACGGAGGTGACCCAGGTCATGACCGCTGTACACCCGCTGCCGGCCGCGGGTGGCGAAGATCCGGTGTTCCGCGCCTTACCTGATTCAAGGGAATTCCGATGGGCCAGCGTCGGTGTGGCTCCGGGGGAAGCGTTCGGGATCCTCGTCGCGCTCTCCCAGGGCACCAACACCAAGGTCCGAGTGGTCGCCCAGACCTCATCGACGCCACCGATGCCCGATGAGCGGAACTCTCGGTAGCGGGTCGCCGCGACTCGGAAAGCGACTTCCATCCACACCGTCTTGCCGCTTGCGCGTCCGAACAGTCCCCCGACCGGCGTGCCGACGAGCGCCAAGGCCCCTGCCCCGGTGTTCGGGTGCCGGCCAAGGCCGCGCCGGCTCGGCATCCGCGTCGGCGACCTCGATCCGCGGGCGCCCGGCCGGCGGGGGGAGCACCTGCCCGTTCGGCCGTGAGCCCGGAAAAGACATCGGCCAGGAAACGCCTGGCCCGCCAGCGGTCCCGCACCGGCTCGGCCGGCTCCGGGCGCAACTGCCGTGTCCGCGCGGCCCCGGATGGTCGGTCACCGCCCAAGGGCGCTTGCCCGTTTCGGACGACCCACGACGTGACTGTGGCCAGAGTCGCGGCCATTACCGAAACTGATTCACTTCCACCAAGGTGCGCAATTTCGACGGGAAACGGAAACCGTCGGTATCCGCCGACGCAGGGAGGGTGACCCGACCGCCAGTGCCGATGACGGGTGACGACCTTGCCGCCATCGCGGTCGGGTCACCCCGGGCAGGGGCGATCGGGCTCTGCGCGGATCGACTTGGTCTCCGCACGCGACCGCCCGTGTGGTCCTGCTCCGGCGCCACGGCCGGTGCACACAGGAACGCGTGACCTGCCGTTCTCCTTTTGTATGCCGATTCGGGATGCCCAGGGTCTTTCGGCCCGAAACCCCCGCCGCTGGAGGGGTGAGCAGAGAAATCCATGCGAACGTGGGATAGCGGACAGGGGTACTCCTCGGCAATCCTGGCAGTCATGAGAGACGTGCTCGGATGGTGCCGGCGGCCGGCCGGTCAGATCCGGTGGCGGGCATCGATCGGGCTGGCTCTCGGCCACGGTGACTCGATTTCTCACATACTGGAATCCGAGCATGCCACGGAGGAATCGGCGAAGGCCTGGATCGAGCAGAGACTTCCGGCCACGCCCATCCCGTCCTGGGGGCGCCAGAACGCGGAGGCCGACGACCTGTCACTCTTCGGCCGGGTAGCACGGGGCCGGGTCCTGACCGGGACTCTGCTACCCGGCTGGGAAACCGATTCGTCTGCCGAGACATGGCACGCCGACCCTGCGGGCGGGGAGGTCCGCTGGCGGCGCCGTCCCGCCGCCGGCGCGCGGGTGACGGCTCGCTGAACAATTCCGGAGCAGCCAGTCCGGAACGGCACCACGCAGACGGTCCTATCCGACGTGTACGCGGACCGGCACGGTGGTACCCGCTTACTACCCTCGTTCAGCGGCGACCCGGGAGGCCTGATGAGCGCAGCCGCGGGACCGCGCGTCGGCGTACTGGTGGCCGACGGGGCCATTGTGCAGCGGGCCTGCGGGATGACCGCCCCGCACAGCGCAGTGTTAGTCGATCACCTCGCCGAGGCCTGTGAGCTGAGTTCCGGTGTCGTGCTGCTGGACGTTTCCGAGTCCGCGCTGACCAGTGACGACGTTCTCATGATCGTCCGCCGGGCCGCGCGCCGGATCCGGCGGCGCGTCTGCCACCTTCGGGTGAGGAGCCACGACGGAACGGCGGACATCGCCCTGACCCAGGCGGCGAGCCGTACCGTCCGGTCGTGTGCCTGTCTTCCGCCGGCCTCGCCCGACGCGCCGCCCGCCCATCTCGAACGGCTACAGACGCCGTGAACACGACGGCGGGCACCGGGCCGGCCCGACGAGGGACACCGCACCGACCGCGCTGGCCGGTGTCGACACCGACAAGCCCTCGGCACAGCCGTGGTGAAGGCCAAAAAGCCCTCGGCGCGATGCAGCAGCAGATCAACGACGAGGTCGGGCCCGAGTTCGAGCAGTTGCGCAAACCCCTGCGGGAACTCAACCAGCTTCGCGGAATCGATCCACGCACCGCGTTGACCCGCTTCGTCCTCGATCCAGCGCCCGCTGAACAGACTCCTCTCACGACGACGCCGTTGGTAGCCCAGCGGCCTCCCGGCAGTCCGGCGAGTGTGGACATGGAAGCCACCTGACGTCCGCGGGCCGACGCCGCGCCGTCGGGCGCAAACCGATGCCGCCGCCACTGCGAGTCACCTCGTGACCGTCCGACCGGCGGCACACGATCCCGGGTTCGCCGCCGCAAGCGCAAAATGCCGGCACGACGTGAGCCCGGACGCCGCGAGGGGAAGCGCCATGACCGACCGGCAACCCGGCTCCAGAGCCGTGTCCTTCGGCCATTACCAGCCAGCCCGGGCCGTGACCAACGACGACCTCGCCGCTTCCCTGGGTATCTCGGACGCGTGGATCACGGAGCGAGTCGGCGTCAGGACCAGGCGGCTGGCCGCGCCGGGCGATTCGGTAACCGACATGGCGGCCGCCGCGGCGGCCGGCGTTGAGCAACGCCGGCCGGTCAGCCACGGGCATCGACCTGGTGATCGTCGCGACCTGCACAGCGTTCGACCGGAAGCCCAGCATCGCCGCGCGCGTCGCCGAGCGGCTCGGGATCGCCGCGCCCGCGGTGTTCGACCTCAACGCCGCGTGCGCCGGATTCTCCTACGCCCTGGCCACCGCCGACCACGCCATCCGCGCCGGCGCAAGCCACCGCGCGATCGTGGTCGGTGTCGACAAGATGAGCGACTTCCTGGACTGGACCGACCGCTCCACCTGCGTGATCTTCGGCGACGGAGCCGGCGCCGCGGTCGTCGAAGCCGCCGAGTCTGCCGGCGGGATCGGGCCGGTCGTTTGGGGATCGAACCCGGGCAAAGGCGGATGCATCACGCTCGAGACGGCAGGTCCGCACGACCTGCCCGCGATGTTCCGCCAGGAGGGGCCGGCGGTCTTCCGCTGGGCCACGACCGAACTGGCACCGATCGCGCGGAACGCGTGTGCTCGAGCCGGTGTCGACCCGGCGGAGCTCGCAGGGCTCGTGACGCACCAGGCCAACGTGCGGATCATCGACGCGCTCGCCCGCAAGATCGGCGCCGAAGGCGCGGTGATCGCGACCAACGTGACCGAATCGGGCAACACCTCGAGTGCGAGTATCCCGCTGGCCCTGTCGAAGCTGTTCGAGCGCGGCAAGATTCCTTCGGGCACGCCAATCCTGCTGTTCGGCTTCGGCGTGGGCTAACCTACGCCGTAGTCAGGCCAATCCCGGACTTCGGCGGCCGAACTCATGGCACCGCTCGTCGGAACGACTAATGAACCGCGTTCACCGCGCGACGGGCCAACTCAGCGGACGTGCGTTCGCTCGGTGAGCTCCACCTGCGTGGTTTACCACCGCCCGCGTCCGCCAGGACGAAACTTTTGCAGATGCCGAGTGCCGTGGCTTCGCAGATGTGGATGCCACATCAGCCGAGGGCAGCGCGTCGGCCGGGCTGTCGATGACGCTCTGATCGTCGCCCGGTCCAGATCAGACGCGACCGGCCGTCGCGCCTGTTTCCCGCCTGGGCAGGTTGGCGGCCGAGGACACCGTCCTCATTGCTGCTCGCAGGAGCCGCGCGATCTGCAGGGGGCTCCATCCGGTGCGAGCAGCCAGCTCGGTGACCGCGCAGTGGTCCACGGCGACCGACCACAGCGCGGCGCGCTGACGGGGCGGCAGCAGCGTCACTTCGTCGAGCAGGGTCGCGTCGCGCAGCGCCGCCTCCAAGCGCGCCCGGTCGATCCGCTGCTCCAGCTCGGCCCGCAACGCGATCAGGATCCGCGCCCGCACCCGCCGCTCGGCGGCCCTCCCCACCGGCGTGTCCAGGCCCGGACACGCCTGATTCACTCCCGGCTGCGCGCAGAGCAGGCGCCGGCACAGCGCGACGCTCGGTCGCCGGGAAAGGCCGGTTTGCCGGGCGACCCGGTAGACCAGCGTCAGCATCCGCCCCGGCAGGTCGGCGTCGGCTGAGCCCCAGGCCGGCGCGGTGTCGGTTCGAGCCGCCGGGGCCGGCCGGGTGCGGCGTTGGGGCGTCATCGGTGCGCTCCGGCGCCGGCCCGGCCGTCCGGTCGTGGTGCGGACCGGGGCGAATCGGCGGGCACGTGGGTCAACAACCAGACGAGCTCGGCGGCGTCGATGAGGCCGGCGTCCGCTGCGCGAATCCAGGCTGCGGCAGCCCGTCGGGCGAACTCTCGTGTGCCGACCGGTTTCGTCGAATCTCGGACGGTGTTCATCAGCGGCTCCCCGATGGACGAGTCGTAGGTATTCGGCCACCGGGGTCCTGGGTTGCCGTGAGCGCGCTCCCGCTGAGGGAATCGTAACCCTGCGCGGCACCCGCCGCAGCGAGCGAGCAGCACACCAAACGAAGAACACCGATCACGAGGCCTGGGCAGTTCTTGCGGACGGCCCGCGCTCACCTCTGCCACATCGCTGTCGAACGCTGCGCCCCGGGTACCCCGCTCTGTCCGCAGGCATCCCGGGACCGCGGCCGCCTCCCCAGGTGCCCTGCGACCGCACAGCTGGCTCTTTTCGACGACGTCCTTCGCCTCCGTCCTTGACCTTCGCCCCGGCCTGCTTCAAGCCGCTCGCGCTTGCTTCTGCGCCGCCTTCCGGCTTCCGCCGCCCGTAGCCAGCACCCCTCTCGACTGCTTGCTCGGCCTTGGCCTGCAGTTCTGCTGCTCGTTTCGGCCTCGTCACCAATGACATAGCCGCTGCGCCACTGACCGCCGCACCCCCATACACGCCGTCATCTCAACGTTCAGCACATTGCCGCTGAACCCGGACGGGTGGCAGCGGCCACGCCGGCCCGCACCGCAAACCCGACACTTGCGGCTAGGCCATTCAGGCGAACATCGCCCCCAAGGTGAGGGAGGCAGGACTCCTCAACCGCGACGCCGGGGAAGTACGTGTGGTGTCCTGCGTAGACGGGTAAGGTGGGTGAAGCATGCAAGGCGAGCTACCAGAACCAACACAACGGGCCGAGTGGTTGCGGCTGCACCAGAAGAACATCGACGCGCACACCGCCGGCGTGGCCGCGGCTAGAGCGAAAGCGCCGGCGGCGAATCCACACCCAGTGGGCACCGACGAGCGCTACTGGTGGCGCGAGGGCTACCACGGCCGAAAGTTCACGCCGTTGACCACAGAGCAGATCCTCGTCCGCATGTGCGCCACCAGCGCCGGGGGGACGAATACGCCCGATCGTAGCGAGCGGTCACCGCTGGGACCCGCGTAGGGCCAAAGAGACGTCGCCGCCCGGGGCCTTACGTGCCCCGATCGATGTGCTGGAGCCGCGCCAAGCCGCTCAGTCCACCGTACGGCGATCAGAAGCCACAGAATGGCCGCGGTCCCGTCATTGAGCGGGATCGCGATCTTGTCGCTTCCCAGTGTGAAAAGATCTCGCAACCCGAGGGACACACCGGGTGCCCAGCTGCCGATGAACGACACGAAGCCGTTGCGCGGGTTGGCTTCGGCGAGCACCAAGACGATGTGCGCCGCCAGCACCACCGCGAACAGCCCGCACCCGAAGCTGATCACCATAGTCACCCATCGGACCACACCCACGCACCCGGCATGGCTGCCGACGATCTCGTCCCGCACCTCGTACCGCGGAGGGACTGGTCTCTACGGATCAGGAATCGTCCTAGCAGGAGTGCTCCTCGTGCACGCGCGCGCGTGCACGTGGAGCGGGGTATGTCCCGGCGGCCGTCCACGTGGCCACGCCTCGGCGCGTAGCGGCCGGCGATCCAGGTTGCCCGTCGGCAATGGATACTCCCGCGCCCCTGGCTCAGCGGCGGGCGTTCAGGGCGCCGCGTTTGACGATACCGGCCACGCCCGTCGCGACGAACAGGACGGCTCCCACGATGACCAGCCAAAAAAGCCCCTTGACCACCATTCCGAGCACCACCAGAGCCACCCAGACAACCAGCAACCCGACCAAGGAACCCATGATCACTCCTTCCGACGTCGGTCCGGACGGAACAACGCATACCCGCCCTCCCGGCGCTTCACGCTTCGACAGGGTGGTCGCACTCTCAGCGTCCTCTCAGGACGTTCCGAGATGGGCTGCCGGAAACAGGTCCGCGCCGCCGTCCTCCCGGAAGGCGGCGCGGACCAGAACTGTTACAGGTGATAGAAGTCGCTGTAGCGGTCGGGCGAGTACCAGACCTCGCCGGTGTTCAGGTCGACCACGATCCGGTAGGCGTCCCGGTACGCCCCGCACGCCCGCGGGTAGACGTCGCACTCCTGGAACGAGTCACCACTGGGCAACTGCCCATCGTTGTTGTAGCAGGTCCCCGCCGGTGACGCCGAGCCGCACTGAAGGCAGCCAGGTCCAGGGGATCGCCGGGATCGACGGCGAGAGCCGTGGCGGTGCCGCGGACGGCGACGAGCAGCCGGCCACGGCAGCGATCAGAACCCCGGCGGCGATCGCAGTGGTGATTTCTCGCACGGCGACCTCCGTCCTGCCCGCGGCCTCTTGACGACGATTCAGGATGGCTCGCCGTCGCCGCGGACTCCCGGCGGGCAGACGCCGGACCCGATCCCCGGGCACTCCCCAGGATCGTCGGCAACCTACGGCACAGCCGACCCGAACACCGATGCCACGCCACAGCCTCACGGTGTCCCGCGGCGGGTTCTGCGCGGTCCCGGTGGCCAGGGCGGGCACACTGACCGGAGTGAGCTCTGAGCAGAACGAAACCAAGCCGTCCCCGCGCGACACCGGGCGCCCTCCGCAGCCAGCGGCGGTGACGCTGGCCCTGGGGGCGCTCGGGGTGGTGTTCGGGGACATCGGCACCAGCCCGCTGTACGCGCTGCAAACCGTGTTCTCGATCGACAACGGCGCGGTGCGGCCGGTGCCCGGCGACGTCTACGGCGTGCTGTCGCTGGTCTTCTGGTCGATCCTGCTCGTCGTGTCGGTGAAGTACGTGCTCTTCGTCATGCGCGCCGACAACGACGGCGAGGGCGGCATCCTGGCGCTGGCCGCGCTCATCCGGCGGCGGGTCCCCGGCCGGGCCCGGCTGGCCGGGCTGGCGACGCTGCTGGGGGTGGTGGGCGCGTCGCTGTTCTTCGGCGACAGCGTCATCACACCCGCCATCTCCGTGCTGTCCGCGGTCGAGGGCATCGACGTCGTCGCCTCCAGCATCCGCGACGCCATCCTGCCCATCGCCGCGGTCATCCTCATCGTGCTGTTCCTCGCGCAGCGGTTCGGCACCCACCGGGTGGGCCGGCTGTTCGGCCCCGTGATGCTGCTGTGGTTCCTGACATTGGCGGTGCTCGGCCTGCCGCACATCCTCCAGCGCCCGGCGATCTTGCGGAGCCTCTTACCCACCTATGGCGTCGGCTTCGTGTTCGAGCACCCGTTCGTCGCGTTCATCGCGATGGGCGCCGTGGTGCTGGCCATCACCGGCGCCGAGGCGCTGTACGCCGACATGGGGCACTTCGGCCGCCCGCCGATCCGGCGGGCCTGGTTCGCCGTCGTGTTCCCCGCGCTGACGCTGAACTACCTCGGCCAGGGAGCCCTGATCCTGGGACAGCCTGACGCCGTGCGCAACCCGTTCTACCTGCTCGTCCCGAGCTGGGCGCAGATCCCGATGGTCGTGCTGGCGACCTTCGCCACCGTGATCGCGTCCCAGGCGGTCATCTCCGGCGCGTTCTCGGTGACCCGGCAGGCGATGCGGCTGGGCTTCCTGCCGCACCTGACGGTCCGGCACACCTCGGCACAGGAGAGCGGTCAGATCTACGTGCCCGGGGTGAACTGGCTGCTGATGGGCGCTGTGCTCGTCCTGATGGTCACATTCGGCTCCTCGGCTTCGCTGGCCACCGCCTACGGGGTGGCCGTGACCGGCACGCTGCTGCTGACCACCGCACTGTTCCTGATCCTGGCCGGCGCTGTGTGGCAGTGGCCGTGGTGGCGGCTGGTGCTGGTGGCCGTGGTCTTCGGGGGCGTCGAGCTGACCTTCTTCGCCGCCAACCTGACCAAGGTCGTGCACGGCGGCTGGCTGCCGCTGCTGCTGGGCGGGGTGGCCGTCACGACCATGCTGGTGTGGCAGCGCGGGCGCCGCCTCGTCACCGCCCGGCGCACCGAAACCGAAGGCCGGCTGTCGGACTTCGTCGACCGGCTGCGCGACGACCCGCCCACGCGGGTGCCGGGCACCGCGGTGTTCCCGCACCCGACGAAAGAGACCGTGCCCCTGGCATTACGCGCCAACGCCGAGTTCAACGGCGTCGTGCACGAACACGTCGTGATCGTCTCCGTGGTCTTCGAAAACGTGCCGCACGTGTCCCGTAACGAGCGCCTCGCCGTCGACTCCCTGTCCCACGCCCACGACGGCATCGTGCACCTGTCGGTCCGGTTCGGCTTCCACGACGACGCGAACATCCCCGCGGCGCTGCGCGACGCGTTCATGCTCACCACCGAACTCGAGACCGACCTGGACAACGCGTTCTACTTCCTGTCCAAGGTCACCATCGAGCAGGGGCCGCCCGGCGGCATGCCCCGGTGGCAGAAACGGCTGTTCATCGGGCTGGCGCACAACGCCGCCTCCCAGGCGGCCGCGTTCCGGCTGCCGGTCGACCGCACGGTCGTGATGGGGACCACGATCGAGCTGTAGAACCCTTCGTCGCCTGACGGCCCCGCCCTGCGCAGGACCGGCGACCCCGAGCCAGTCCTGCGCAGCCGGTTGACGCCGCACCGGCCAACGTCCGGGGTCGGTAAATCACCCGCAGAGTGAGCGGTCTGCACGGACTGCTCGGGTACGAGGCCCCTACGTCCAGCCCCAGGCACGTTGGACATAGGGGTGTTGGACATGGATTCGCACGTGCTTGTGGTTGCCGATGTGTCGTGCAGCCCGGAGAACGCCGTGGAGTTCGGCCAGGTCCTGCGGGAGTTCGCTGCCGCGTGCCGTGAAGAATCGGGTTGTCTTTCCTATGACGTGTTCCGCTCCGAGGACTCGCCCGAGCGGTACGTGAGCATCGCGGCCGAGCGCCACGCCCCGGGCCGTTCGGGTGCGTCTCGGCCCACCACACATGAGGGCGAGCACGCCGGACCACAGCGCACCCATCACCGACAGCAGGACGTAGCTAGGGTTCTCGGAGGGATGCGCGGAGTTGGCGTTGCAGATGCCGCCGACGTTGGCGCCGAGCTCCTCGATGGCCCCCTGGCCGCCGACGGCGCGAGCGCGGTAGTGCTGCTCGAGCCGTCGATGTTCGTGACCGCGACACCGGACTTCAGGCTCTGCACCGTGCCCAGCGCGACGAGCACGATCGCGAACAGGAACGAGAAGCCGAGCACACCGGAGGCGTGGGTTTTCCAGTGCTGTTCGGTGCCCGGGTCGACCCGCACGATCTTGTCGACGGCCTTCTCCAGCCGCCAGTGCTTCGTGCTGGTGAAGACCTTGGCCATGTAGTCACCCAGCGGCCGGTACACCACGGCCAGGGCGAGCGGCAGGAGGCCGGCTGTCCCAGGCCTGCCCACGTCGAGGACGCCGAAACTCGTCCGGTTTGACAATCACGTAGGGCGCCCCGGAGTGAGCGGCGTCACGAAACATCAGGAACAACCCGGCGTCCGTCAACGTCGGATCCTCGTGGGGCCGCTCGACGTCCACAGCGGACATGGTCACAACTGGGAATCGCCGTCGTGAACGACTGGCATCGACCGCGGCGCCGGGGCCACCCTTGACCGATCACGGATCCGGCACCCGAGCCGGACGCCACACCCGGGAGTTCCCTTGGCAGCCGACCCCGACATCCGTTCCACCGAAAGCATTCCCCGGCCCACGACCGGCAACGTCCGTGTCAGCCACAGCAGCCACGACGGCGCGATCGCCGTCGTGGTGAGCCTCGACGGGCACGTCCGCGACCTGCGCCTCACCCCGGCAGCGACCCAACGCCCCGCCGACCAGCTCGCCCAGGACATCCTCGACTGCATCCACGCGGCGCAGGGCCTGTTCCCCACGCCCGACGCGTGACAGAACCCGGGACGGCGTCGTCCTGGGCTCCCGTTAACCGACCGGTGTTTCCCGCGGCTCAGGCGGAACCGCGTCCGGCAGACCACCGCGTCCGAGTCGCGCCGCAGCGCCCGGGCCGGCACCGCACCACGCTGGTTCTGCAGCACGCGCAGCCACCAATGTGCCGGCTCGGCCTCGGCGATCAGCACGAACACGTGCCGGTCCCCCACCCCGTGCAGGTGCTCGACCAGCGGCTCGCCGATCCGGCGCCGCTCGTCGTGCAGCTGCACCAGCGGCACGTCCGGATGCCAGCGCGTCCCGGCTGAGGCGGGAGACCGGGTGCACCGGGACGACCACCAGCGACCCGGTCCGTCCGGGGCGGCGCCGGCGTCCGGCCGAGTTCGAGGCGGTCGCCGATCGCGAACAGCGGCACCAGCGTGTTCAGGTCGCGGTCGGACGCGATGAGCAGCAGCGCCGACGAGCTGGCGAGGAAGTCGACGCCGCAGCGGTAGACCTGGCGTTCGGCCCGCAGCGCGAACACGTGCGGCGGGTTGTTGTGCTTGGCGAGCAGCTGCGCGAGCACCGGGAGGCCGCCGAACGACGTGTTCGCCGCCAGCACGAGCAGCACCACCGTCGAGAACTGCACGGCACGGAACCCGAAGCCGTCGCCCAGCGACGCCGTGGTGACCTGGGACAGCACGGTCACGCCGTCGACCGGGTGGATCGATAACTTCTCGATCAGCGTCGCGATACCAGGAGCATGACCGCGAGCAGCGCGCCCAGGGCGATCTCGGACCGCTGGGTCCGCCGGACCCGCGGCTTGCGGAACGACGGGACCGCGTTGGCGATCGACTCGACACCAGCGCGGCACGGCCGTTTGCGAAGCCTTGAGCAGCAGCAGAATCCCGATGGACTGCAGGCGCCGGACATGCCCAGGCGTGATCGTCGCGACCGCGGTTCCGTCCGCGGCAGGCCGGCCGCGACGACGGTGTGGATCGCGCCGGCGAAGATGACGGTGGGCGCGATGAACACGCTGGCGCTTTCGGCGCTCCCGCGCAGGTTCACCCCGGTGACCAGCGCCAGCACGCCGAGTCACAGCCAGAGCGTGTAGGGCGGCAACTCGGGGAACGCCGACGTCAGCGCAGCCACCCCGGCTGACGCCGTACGCACCGCCGCCGTCCGGGAACGCGGCGATCACCTGCCGGTAGGACAACGTCAGGACGCCGACCAGCAGCGCGATGCCCAGCGTCACCGTCACCGTGAAGCCGAGCCCGGCGCTGCCAGCCACGGCCAGCACGATGACGATGGCTTCGGGGCCATACGCCGCCGACGTCATCGCGTCCAGGACGGCGCCCAGGCCGCCGACCACCGACAGCCAGTGCCGGTCGGCCTTCTCGGCGACTTCCGGGTTCATCAAGAAGATCGTCACATCGCCGAGGCGGCGGTCGCGCTGGACCGGGCCATTGCGGTGTCGACGCCTCCCTGACGCCGCACCAGGCTATCTCCACGTCCGCCTGATGCGCCGGTGATCACCGTCGCACCGGCCGTCGAGGTACCTCTCGTAAATCGCGACCCATACGTCCAAATCAGACAAAACGGCGACGAGTTCTCGGCCGGAGGCGGTCAACGCGTAACGGGTCGTACGTCCCGGCCACAGATCCCAGGTCCCTGGCTCGTCGCACCGGACGAGCACCCCTTCAGCTGCCAGTGTCCGCAGCACGCGTTCCAGTTTCCGCTTCGCCAGGGGCACGGCTGCACACAGCGCGATGTGTGACTTCGCGCCATCGGCGAGAGCCTCGACCACCTCGACGGCACCAGGGCGACCGACCACATCGGACAGCCATGCGACCACGTCGTCGGCCATGTCAGCTCCCGCGGAGATCAGTTGGCGGCCGACACTAGACGGCCACGGCTCCCGCGCGGCGGGCGTTGACGCAACCCTGACGAGCGCCCCGGCGTTCCTTGACGAAATCCCTACGCCGCACCTCGGATCTTGATGTTTTCCATATGCGACACCGGGCGTGCCCGGGAGACGCTTCCGTACGTGCCGGCACCCACCTCATCGCTCAAACGGCTGGTACTCGGCCGGCCGTTCCGCAGCGACACCCTCGGCGAGACCCTGCTGCCCAAGTGGCTCGCCCTGCCCATCTTCGCCAGTGACCCGCTGTCCTCGGTCGCCTACGCGACGCAGGAGATCCTGCTCATCCTCAGTATCGGCGGCCTGGCCTACCTCACGCTGGCGCCGTGGATCGGCCTGGCCGTCGCGGTGCTGCTGACCGTCGTGGTCGTGTCCTACCGGCAGGTCGTGCGGGCCTACCCCAGTGGCGGCGGCTCGTACGAAGTGGCGTCGAAGAACCTGGGCAGCTCCGCCGGGCTCGTCGTGGCCGGGGCGCTGATGGTCGACTACATCATGACCGTCGCGGTCTCGGTCGCCTCCGGCGTCGACAACATCATCTCCGCCGTCCCCCAGCTCAACGACTACCGCATCGGCCTCGACATCGGGTTCATCGTGCTGCTGACGGCGATGAACCTGCGCGGCATCCGGGAGTCCGGGCGCACGTTCGCGATCCCGACCTACCTGTTCATCGGCGGGGTCATGCTGATGATCGTGCTCGGGTTCGGGCAGCTGGCCGCCGGGCACGCCCCGGTCGCCGAGAGCGCCGGCTACGACATCCGGCCCGAGCAGGTCGGGCTGACCGGACTGGCGCTGGTCTTCCTGCTGTTGCGGTCCTTCTCCTCCGGCTGCACCGCCCTCACCGGTGTCGAGGCCATCTCCAACGGCGTCCCCGCCTTCCGCAAACCCAAGAGCGCCAACGCCGCCCGCACGATGACCGCGATGGGCGCCATCGCCGTCGTCATGTTCGGCGGCATCACCGCGCTCGCGATGATCGCCCGGGTCAAGATCGCCGAGAACACCTGCGACCTCACCGGCTTCCGCGGCAACTGCGACAGCGACCCGCAGCGGACCGTGATCAGCCAGATCGCCGCGGCCGTCTTCGGCGGCGACCACGCGGTCATGTTCTACTTCCTGCAGGCCACCACCGCGCTGATCCTCATCCTCGCGGCCAACACCGCGTTCAACGGGTTCCCGCTGCTGGCCTCCATCCTCGCCCAGGACCGCTTCCTGCCCCGGCAGCTGCACACCCGCGGCGACCGGCTCGCGTTCTCCAACGGCATCATCGCCCTCGCCCTGGTCGCCGGGATCCTGATCTTCGCCTTCGACGGCTCGACGACCCGGCTGATCCAGCTCTACATCCTCGGCGTCTTCACCTCGTTCACGCTCTGCCAGGCGGGCATGGTCCGGCACTGGAACCGCGAGCTGGCCACCGCGACCGAAGCCCGGCAGCGCCGGTCGATCCAGCGCTCCCGGCTGATCAACGCCCTCGGCGCCGCGCTCACCGCGATCGTCCTGGTCGTCGTCCTGATCACGAAGTTCACCCACGGCGCCTACCTGGTCGTCATCGCGATCCCGGTGCTGTGGGTGATGATGCGAGCGATCCACCGCCACTACAGCCACGTCCGCGAAGAACTCCAGGCCGACGACGAGAGCGAGCTGCTGCCCAGCCGCGTCCACGCCGTCGTACTGGTGTCCACCTTGCACAAGCCCAGCCAGCGGGCGATCGCGTTCGCCCGCGCCACCCGCCCCGACACCCTGGCCGCCATCACCGTGAACGTCGACGACGCCGACACCCGGGCCCTGCAACGGCAGTGGGAGCAGCGGGACATGAAGATCCCGCTCAAGGTGCTCGAGTCCCCCTACCGCGAGATCACCCGGCCCGTGGTGGCCTACGTCAAGAACCTTCGTCGCGCCGGCCCCCGCGACGTCGTGTGCGTCTACATCCCCGAATACGTCGTCGGCCGCTGGTGGGAGAACATCCTCCACAACCAGAGCTCACTGCGGCTGAAGGGCCGGCTGCTGTTCGAACCCGGCGTGATGGTCACCAGCGTCCCCTGGCAGCTGCACTCGACCAGCCGCCGCGACCTCCAACGCGTCCGCCCGCTCCCGGGAGACACCCGCCGCGGCATCACACCGCAACGCCGCTCATGAGCGTCAACGATCCCCGGTCAAGCGTGGGCGTGACCGCCGAGACGACGGTTCCGCTGCCAGTCTTCCCGCTCCTGCATTCGCAGATCGACGGGGCGGCATCAGGGTCGAGCGCAACACGAGGACAGCCAACCCTGTCACGGCACCGAGCACCGCGATGACCGAACGACGCAGCGTCCTGCTTGGCCGAGAACCCCGGCGCCTGGCCCAGCCGGCTCGCTCACCCAGCCGGTCTTCGGGCAGCCCCGGCGTCATCCGAAGCGGACCATGACGAGCAGGCACGCGCCGAGCACGAGCAGGATCCCGGCCATGCCCGCCCAGCCGCCCAGGCTGGCCAGTCCGAGCACCACGCCCACGACCACAAGCACCGCGATAACCATGACGGCCGGGCGGAGGACGCCCCGGGAGTCCAGCAGGAATCGACGCATCACCCGAGCCTAGAGCAGGCCTCGCGGCTGACCCCGGTGTCGCGGCCATACCGCCTGGCCAGTCCACGCTGGAAACGCCCGGAAAGCGCCCAACCGGATTCCACGGACACCAATGTGCCAGGCTGGTTCTCAGGTGCCCCTGGAGGTGAGATGCCGATCCGACCGCCACGCGAGCCAGCGTCCCGGCACTCTCCTCAACAGCCGATCCCTGTTCCTGTCTCGGCCTACATGGTCGACTGCGGCGTCTATGTCGCCGGGCGGCGGCTGCCGGGCCGGTGGTCGGACACCGAAGCGATCGCCGAGGTCCGCCGGCGCGGCGACGGGTTCGGCTGGATCGGGCTGTTCGAACCCGCCGCCGAGCAGATCGAGGGCATCGCCGAGACCTTCGGGTTGCACGAACTGGCGGTCGAGGACGCCGTGCACGCTCACCAGCGCCCCAAGCTTGAACGCTACGGTGACGTGCTGTTCATGGTGCTCAAAACCGTCCTTTGCGTCGCGCACCAGTCTCCGACCACCGGTTCATTCTCACCGTCCGTCACGGTGACCACTCCGGCCTGCGGGGCCTGCGCCGAGAACTGGAAGAGGAACCCGACCGCCTCAACGCCGGCCCGGCCGCCGTGCTGCACGCGATCAGCGACCGGGTCGTAGACCAGTACCTGGACGTCAGCGAAACCTTCGAACGCGACATCGACGAGGTCGAGACGGTCGTCTTCGCCCCGAACAGCCCGACCGGTGCCGAACACATGTACCTGATGAAACGCGAGCTCCTGGAGCTGCGCCGCGCTGTCACGCCCCTGGCCACACCCCTGCAGCGCCTCGCCGAAAGGCCAGACGTCCCTGGTGCCCGCAGAAGTCCGGTCGTACTTCCGGGACGTCGACGACCACCTGCGCACGGTCACCGAGCGGGTGGCGAACTTCGACGAGCTGCTGACCACCCTGGTGGATGCCACCCTGGCCAAAGTGTCACTGCGGCAGAACAGCGACATGCGCAAGATCACCGCGTGGGCGGCGGTCATCGCGGTGCCGACCATGGGGGTCGGCATCTACGGCATGAATTTCGACTACCTGCCCGAACTGCACTGGAAGCTCGGCTATCCCGTCGTCATGTCCGTCATCCTCGGCGTGTGCTTCGTCCTCTACCGGGTCTTCAAGCGAAACCGTTGGCTCTGAGCTGTCCCGGCCGTGGTTCTGGGTCCTGCTGTTCATCGTGGCCTGGCTCGTGCTGGTCGTCGTGCAGATCTCCCTCGGCATGGGCGCATGACCGGACGGGCGCCCACGAGCTGATCAACGACCTCGTCGCGATGCCAGAGTCGGTCCGGCCTCCTCCGGTTTTTCAGCAAGTCCGAACCCGGCAAGTGCGCAGCGGGGAGATCGGTGATGCACCACGACGCCGATGCGGCTTCGCCCGGTGAGCCCGGTGACGAACTGCAGCAGTTGCGCCGTCGTCTGGCCCGCCAGGCCGCCCTGCTCGACGCACACGCACGACAACTCGACCAGCTGCTCACGGATCTGAACGGGGTGAGCGAACGACTCGACAGCTGGGCCGGGGCAGGCGAGCTAGGGACGCCTGTCCGGGTCTGGCGCTGTGACGAGCGGCCGACCCCGGGCCCGGCCAGACACGCCTGGGTCAGTCGATCTCGACGGCGAAATCCCACATCGCCAGCACGTGGCCGTTCTGCTGCCAGTTGATCTGGGCGCCCCCGCTGTGGAAGGTGCCGGTGAGGGTCAGCGTCCCCGGGTGTCCCGGGGTGGCCGTCACAGTGTCCTTTCCGACGACCGACAGCGCGACCGCGGTTCCGGTCTCGTCGCGGCACTGCAGGTCATGGGCCGCGACTGTCAGCGTGCCGGCGGCGGCGGAGGCGGTCAGAGTGATCGTCCCGGTGGCCCTGCTGTCGGGTTTCGCTCCGCCGGGTGGCGGCTCCACAGCCGGGCCCGAGGCGACCAGCAGCGCCGAGACGCCGGCGGGAAGGCTTACCTGGACCGGAGCGCCCATGGCCAGCAGTTGCGGATGTCCGGGCGAGGCGGTGACCGGCGCCGGCGCGCCTTCCGCGGCCGTGGGGATCGGAACCGGACCAAGCCGGCTGACCACATCGGAGGCGGACGAGCCTTGGGCGGGGCCGGTGGAGCCGGCGGTACAGGCCGAGAGCGGCGCCGCGCTCGCCACGAGGACGAGCACGGCGACGCGCAGCCGGAAGCGGGTGGGCCGCACGGGTCAGCGGCCCCCGATCCGTTCGTAGCGCGGCTGGGTCATCTGGTCGACGCCACCGGCGGTGGCCGGGTAGATCGCGCGCTGGTCACCGACGCTGACCTTCGGCCTGGCGTGGCCACCAGCGTTGTTGTAGACGTCGTTGCCGAAGGGGCGCAGCCCGTCGGCCGCGGCGTAACCGAGGTGTCCCTGTCCGTCGGTGCCGCCGCGGTGGATCCCGAACAGGTCTTCCGTGCTGCGCAGCCAGCTGTAGTGGTTGTAGGGCTGGTCGGTAATCGAGCCGGGCTGGATGAACCGGGAGATGAACACCGCGCCGGTGATGCCGCCGCCGGGGGTGGTGTCCTGGCCGAACGCCTGGAAGCCGGGCTGGGTGGTGTTCGGGCCGGGCAGCTCGTTGCAGCAGGCCACCACCGACTGCGCGGTGTCGGTCGAGGTGTTCAGGCTCGGGTCGGCGTTGCCGCTGAAGTCGGCGATGGAGTTGCCGTACATCTTGTAGGGCGGGAATCCCTCGTCGAACAGGATCTGGATTTCCCCGTCGTGCTGGAACGCCGGCGAGGCCATGATCATCGGGATGTACTTCTTGAGGAACACGTCCGCCGCGAACAGCCCGCCCTGGTGGTTGTTCGGGTCTCCGGTCAGGTTGTCGCCCTTGCAGGTCGCGTCGTGGGCGTCGCTGCAGTTGTTCGGGGAGATCCAGGAGAACGCCGGTGTCGTCGACTCCTGCTTGAGGTCTTGTTCCAACCCGCTGAGCGCCGGGTGGCCGCCGGTGGCGGGCAGCCCGGCCAGCGGGACGACGTTGCGGCAGTCGGCCGGGTTGTCGATCACCGAGTGGAACCACGCCACCGGGCTGTGCTTGGGCACGTACTGATCCACCGCGGTGGCCCCGCCCGGGTCGGGCACGCCGTTGCCGGCCGGGTTGCCCGGGATACCGCAGTGGTAGACATCCTCGCGCGTAGGGGTGTTGCCCTCGTCCTGCAGGTAGGTCTTCCAGGACACATGCGCGGCGTCGAGCTGGTTGAACAGCGTCGGCACCGACGTCGGGTACACACAGCCGGTCGGGGCGTAGACCTGACCGTCGGCCGCCGGGAAACCGGGCTGGACGTCCTTGTACTGCGGGCAGTCAGCCTGGTTGTCCGGCGCCGGCCCCTGCCCGGACACCGCGCTGATGTAGTTGTCCAGGCTGAAGTGCCCGGTGCCGTAGTACTGCCGCAGCAGCAGCCCATAGCTGGGCAGCGTCTTCCACAGGTAGTCGTTCTGGTTCAACCCGGTGAACGTCGCCTCGAACGACTTGTTCTCCAGCATGAACGTCCACACGTGACCGATCTTCGGCGGATGGAACGAATGTCCATCACCCCGGTCGGCCGACGCCGGACCCGCCGACACCACGAACACGGCCACCGACAGTGCCCCGACGAGCACACCGAGCCACCGGCTGCGCAGGTTCCCGCGTCTGGTCGTTCCCACCACGGTCCTCCATCACCTTTGCGTGCGGCCCACCGCACCCCATTCACGGACCCCGAAATACTTGCCGATGCTTTCCGCGCAGGCCAGCCCTGGACGCCCCAACATTCGGTGAACCCGAAGCGGCGACCGGACAATCACATCGACATAAATCAGGCAATTGACTAGAAGGTGGCAGAAAGCGCCCTAGGCGCAGTGGCGTCGGGTTGCTCCCTGGCCGACGCCGCGTCCTCGCGTTCGGAAATCAGGTGACCGGAAAGCACCGCCGGGCCGGCTCGGCGGACGGTGACCGGTGCGCATAGCCGCGGGCCTCTGAGCCGATGGCGACGGGTGCGCACTTCCACCCATGAGACGAGCACAATGTTTGCTGTAACACCTGCTACATTGAAGACCGTGACGTATCGGTCGGGCCGGTGGCAGGTGCTGGTGGTGAAGGTTCCGGCGGTGCCGTCGCGGCACCGGGTCGCGGTGTGGCGGGAGCTGCGCCGGATCGGCGCGTTGTCGCTGGGACAGGGTATCTGGGCGGTGCCGGACGTGGCCGGGTTCGCCGACGGCATCGACCGGGTGGCCGAGCTCGCCGAACGCGGCGAGGGCGAGGTGGTGGTGCTCGACGCGGCCGGACGCAGCGAGCGCGACGGTGCCCGGCTGGAGGAAATGTTCACCGCCGAGCGCGACGACGAGTGGCGGGAGTTCCTGGCCGACTGCGGCAAGTTCGACGCCGAGATCGACAAGGAGATCCGCGTCGAGAAGTTCACCATGGCCGAGCTGGAAGAAGAGGAGCAGAGCCTGGAGCGGCTACGGCGGTGGCATCGGGAGCTGAAGGTCCGCGATGTGTTCGGCGCGCCCGCGGCCGCCGAAGCCGAGGTGCGGCTCAAGCACTGCGCCGATCGGCTCACCGAATACACCGAGCTCGTTTTCCAGGCCCTGCACCAGATGTGAGCCGAGGTCATGAACGTCGACACCAGCTGTGTTCGAAATCAACGACTTCGCCCGCGCGACGCCGTGGCTGCATTCGATCGTGTCGGCCTACGCCGCCTGCGGCCTGCTGGTGTTCGCCGCCCTGCCTCGCCGGGCGGTGGTCGGCGCGCCGCCAGGAGAACCCGGTTCGGATGGCGGCGGCGCTGTGGGCGTCGCTGGGCTGATCCTGCTGGAGGAATCCAGTGTCCCGGCACCCGGTGAGACGGTGCTGATCGCCGCCGCGGTCTACGTCGGCGCGGGATACCTCACCATCGCGGCGGTGGTCGTCGCCGGCGACGACACCGGCTACGCGATCGGGCACTTCGGCGGCCGGCGGTTGGCAACGCGGTTCGGCCGGCGTGTCTTCCTGACCGAACGGTGGCTTGGCACCGCGAACGGTTCTTCGTCCGCCACGGCGGCAAGGTCGTGGTCCTCCCCCGGTTCGTCGAAGGGGTGCGCCAGGCCAACGGGATCATCGTCGGCATCACACGAATGCCGCGGCGGCGGTTCCTCGCGTTCAACACCCTCGGCGCCGCACTGTGGGTCGGCGTCCGGGCCGGGCTCGGCGACCTGGCCGGCATCCACATCACCGCCGTCTACGAGCAGATCCACCGCTACCAGCTCTCCGTGGTGCTCGCGATGGGCCTGATGCCGGCCGTGCTGACCGTCCGGCACGCGCTGCGGCACCGACGCCGGGAAGAGGACCCCCGCGGGTGAGCACCGAGTCCCCCGAGCCCACCTCCACCTCCGTCCTGCGGCCGCTGTACGCGGCGGGGTTCGTGACTGCGTTCGGCGCGCACAGCATCGCCGCCAGTCTCGGCGCCTACACCGGCGGCGAGCACGTCTCTCTGCTGACCTTGGGGTTGCTGCTGGCCGTCTACGACGGTGCCGAGGTGGTTCTCAAGCCGGTGTTCGGGTCACTGGCCGACCGGATCGGGCCCCGCCCGGTACTGCTGGGCGGGCTGCTCGCGTTCACCGCGGCGTCTGCCGCGTTCGTGCTCGCCGGAAACCCGACCGCGGTCGGACTGGCCCGGCTGGGCCAGGGCGCCGCCGCCGCGGCGTTCTCTCCCGCCGCCGGAGCCCTCGTCGCGCGGCTGTCCCCGCCGAAGCGACAAGGTCGCGCGTTCGGCGGGTACGGCGCGTGGAAGAGCGTCGGCTACACCGCCGGCCCACTGCTCGGCGGTGCCCTGGTCACCCTCGGCGGATTCTCACTGTTGTTCGCCACCCTCGCCGTGCTCGCCCTGGCGGTCGCCGCCTGGGTCGCGATGGTCGTGCCCGCGGCGCCCCCGTTGCCACGCGCGCGCCAGACCGCGCTGGATCTCGCTCGCCGTCTGAGCGCGCCGGCCTTTCTGCGCCCGACCGCGGCGCTAGCCGCGACGACCGCGGCACTGGCGGTCGGGGTGGGGTTCCTGCCAATAACCGGAGCCGCCGCCGGCCTGACCCCGCTGGTGACCGGCGCGGCGGTGTCACTGCTGGCACTGTGCTCGGCGCTGGTGCAGCCGTGGTCAGGCCGCGCCCGCGACGCCGGAGGGCTGCGTGACGGCGTCGGCATGGCCGGCGGGCTCGCCCTGGCCGCGGCCGGAGCGGCGCTGGCCGCAGTGGTTCCCGGAGTCGCCGGAGTGCTGATAGCGACAGTGGCCATCGGCACCGGGGTTGGTCTGGCGACCCCGCTCGGGTTCGCGCACCTGGCCGCGATCACGCCGCCTGAACGGCTCGGGCAGACCATGGGCGCGGCCGAAGTCGGCCGCGAATTAGGCGACGCCGGCGGCCCGCTGCTGGTCGGTACGATCGCTGCCGCGGCCACCCTCGGCGCCGGCTTCCTCGGCCTGGCTGCGGTCCTCGGCGTCGCCGCGCTGGCCGTGCTCCGCGCCCAGACCGCCGGAACCGGTGTTCACGGGTGACCTCTGGACACAACGTGGTGCCCTTTTACCAAAAACGGAAGAAATGGGGCAGGTGCGTTGCCGACCGTGACCGCGACGGACCCAAACCAGTGCACTACGCCGCCATGAACGACGACCCGACGCCGTACGCGCCTGAGCGCAGGTGTCCCCGTCGCATGGCTCAACAGCGCGTCCGCCACGGCCGCGCTGCCCTCGCCGTCGGCAACGGCGCCCGCGACGCAGCCACCGTTCCCCTGAGCGCCGACGCGGACATCAGAGCCCCACCCGAGTGCGACATCACCCTCTGCACCACGCTGCGGCGAGCTAATCGGCTTTCGTTCTTGCCTCGGAAGACGACAGCCGCAGTGCCGGCCCTGGGGCCCATATCGAAGCAAGAGGCGTCCACCGGACGCGTCCTGCCGCCCAGCGTGGCAAAGCCACGCCGCCGAGCTCGGATGTCCGCTTCCCGGCATCAGGACGGCCCGGAACGCCTCCAGATGGGTGCTCGAGGACCGGTCCCGTGACCTGCACCGGACACGGCCTGTCCGATCATGACTGACTCCTGAGGACTTGGCGTTTATCGGCGGCCGAGCGTGGCGAGCAATTGTCTGTCAAAACGGGTCACCTCACGGCGCCGACTCTCACTCCCCAGCCGAGGGCAGGCCACTGTACCGGTCCAGAACGAACAGCCTGAGCCGAGCGGGTGACTCGTTGACCATCCGCTAACTTCTTCCACAATGGACAACTGATTCGGCGATTAGCCTTGTCTCGGCACGCAAAGCAAGCCCGCTCGATGAAAGTGTCATCGGTCGTTCATCTCGTCGCGGTATGCCCCGATTCCGAACCGGGGCAGACTGCCACGCGACCAGTCGGCCACCCATTGTCGCTTGTGTCCACATTCTCCCGATTCCTCTGGTCAACGGTTTCGATCCGCGTCGCCTGATCGTCGTCTTCTCCCGGGAGTCCCCATGCAGCGTGGAAAACTCGTCCGCATCGCGGCAGTCCTGGCCGCAGGCCTGGCCTGTCTGTCGTTCACGGCGCCGATCGGCTCCGCTTCCGGAGACTCGGAACAGACCGACGGCGTCGAACACGAAGTCCTGATTCCCCAGCCGGCCGCGACCGCCGCGAGCTGCGGGGTGGAGCGCTGGTCGGTCAAGACCGGCACCGACGCCGACGCCGCCAAGATCACCCTGCAGTCCACCACACCGACGACGATCGCGGCGTTGACCGGGCTGGCGAAGCCATCCACCCTGCCGGCCAACAACCGCATCCAGCCCACCGAGACCACCGTGTACCGGCTACAAGCCACACTGACCAAATACAAGCTGGAGTCCGACTCCGACTACCACCTGGTGCTGGCCGACGGCTCCGGGCACACAATGATCGTCGAGGTACCCGACCCGGCCTGCGTGGGCTCGTCCAGTGCACTGCTGACGAGCATCCAGAAAGCTCGCGCGGAGGTCAACGCGAAATACACCCCGACCGGCAGCTTCCAGACAGCGAACGTGCCTGTGACGGTCACCGGCGTCGGGTTCTTCGACTTCCTGCACGGCCAGACCGGCGTCGCCCCCAACGGCATCGAACTGCACGCCGTCCTTGACATCCAGTTCGGCAGTGGCGGCGGCAGCGTGTCCGTGAGCAACCCCGGCAACCAGACCGGCACCGCCGGGCAACCGGCCGGCCTGCAGATCTCCGCCACCGACACCGCCGGCGGCAGCCTCGCCTACACCGCCACCGGCCTACCGGCCGGACTGTCGATCAACACCGCGACCGGACTGATCTCCGGCACGCCGACCACCGCCGGCACGAGTTCGGTCACGGTGACCGCCACCGACTCGACCGGTCCGTCCGGATCCACGACCTTCAGCTGGACCATCGCACCCGCAAGCGGCGGGTGCACCGCGCAGCAGTTGCTGGGCGACCCCGGCTTTGAAACCGGGACGGCGACGCCGTGGTCGACCAGCTCCGGCGTGATCAGCAACAGCTCAAGCGAACCCCCACGCACCGGCAGCTACGACGCCTGGCTGGGCGGCTACGGTGCCACCCACACCGACACCCTCGCCCAGCAGGTCACCCTGCCGACCGGCTGCGCCGCCTACAGCCTCGGCTACTGGCTGCACATCGACACCGCCGAACCCACCACCGGCGCCTACGACACCTTCACCGTCCAGATCCTCACCAGCTCCGGGACCGTGCTCGCCACCCCCGCGACCTATTCCAACACCGACGCCACCACCGGCTACACCCAGCACACCATCAACCTCTCCGCCTTCAGTGGCCAAACCATCACCGTGAAATTCACCGGAACCGAGGACTACACCAAGCAAACCTCTTTCGTCCTCGACGACACCACCCTCACCATCAACTGACCACCGGCTCGGCGCCGATCGGCTACGTCGGCCAGGACGCCATTCACCTCACACGGCACATCCTCGGCTGACGCTGCCGGCTCGCAGGCTCATATTCCTGCCTACGGGCGAGGCTTGCCGCAACGGCCAGTCGTCTGTGGTGTGTGCACGCTCACCGACGGCGTCGGCAGCCGTTCAGCTTGTCTGCTCACGCCCGCGGCCGCTGTCGCCATGCACTCCGCGCGGCGGGATTGAGCTTTCGTCTTCGGCTGCGCGGGTTTGGCCGAGGAATGGGCCTCAGCGGCCGTCGCCCGGCACTGTCGAGGGCGGAAGAAGATGATGCAGGCCCAGCAGCTTGAGTCGGTGCCGCACCACCGGTGAGGGCACGAGCTGCGGTGTCAGACCGGAGACGCGAGCGAACCGCAGCAGGACGGCAACTGCTTCCATGCTGCACCGGTCGACACCGGCCAGGTCCAGCAGCACTGTCGTGGCGCCGGTGCCGGCCGCGCGGGTCAGCGCGCCGTCGAACTCGTCCGGATCCAGCGGCCCGTGGGCGCGGACGGTCACCGTCCCCTCGATCACGTCGCCGACCTCGATGCCGGTCGAGGGCAGGACAGGGTCCGGATCCGGCGAA
Source organism: Amycolatopsis nalaikhensis (assembly GCF_030264295.1). Classification (GTDB taxonomy): domain Bacteria; phylum Actinomycetota; class Actinomycetes; order Mycobacteriales; family Pseudonocardiaceae; genus Amycolatopsis; species Amycolatopsis nalaikhensis. The sequence goes on from NZ_CP127173.1 coordinate 2,402,613, forward strand.
TCCGCGAGAGTACTCACCATGCCGTCCTTGATCCACGGCAAAGCCGTCATTGTCGCCAGCCTGGTAACAGCACCCTAACGCAGCATCGCCGACCCGCCACCTGAAATGCGACCAAACGTGGTCCGACCTGGACAATCGGCCTGCGTTGACAGCACCCTAGGCGAAAACTTCGCCACTCCGGATTCCCGCGGCTGCTTCAGGTGTGACCGTCCCTCAGACCGGCGGGTGATCTCCCCGGTCGGAACGCGGTGCACGGCGAAGGCCGGTATTGAGGCGGTCGAGGTGGGCGTTGACGTCCGCCTGGTGGCGCATGATGCGCTCGTGCAGCCGGGACAGCGCGTCATCGGCATCATCCACGTCACCGTCGTCAGCGCCTTCGCCGGGGACGGCAGCGTCCTCGTTGTTGTCCGGTTCGGTGGTACTCACTGTCCATCCCATCCGCCGTTCGGCTGAATCTAGCCCCTGTCGCGCGGGCCGTCCAAGACCGTGATCCGGCGCAGACGCTGTCGCTGGACATCCACGTGCACGACCGCGTCGTCGCCGCGGGCTCCGGTGCCTGAGCTCTCCACCAGGGTCCTCGGGTCAGCGGGTGACCAGGAAGCCGCCGAGCACGACCATGGCGGGCACGATCAGCAGCAGCGACACCACAGCCAAGCCGTTCTGGTCCTGGCTATGGCCGTCGCCGACCCGCCGAGCCCGCCGCAAGCCGATAAGGATGGCGACGGCCGCGACCGCCAGCGCCGTGGTCAACCAGCACCGCCGAAGCGCCGCGGCAGCCTGGTCACGATCGGTTGTCTCCATCGCTACCCGGCCGCCGCGGTCGAGGGGTCCTCGGCGCAGGCGTCGATCGCATCGACCAGCTCCTCGAGCGCCGGGAGCGCCGCGGCGATCAGGTGCTGCCATGCCGGGTGCAGCCGCTCCCTCGCGGCCGTCAGGATCTCGGTGTTACCGGCCTGCCAGCGCCGCACCGCCGCACGACCGGCGTCGGTCAGCTCCAACGACGGGCTTCAAGGGACCCGACCAACAGAAGCCCACCAGGCTCTTCTCCGGCGGGGAACGCAACCGCTTGAATCTCGCCCCCACTCTCAAGCAGGGCGGTAACGTGCTGCTCCTCGACGAGCTGACCAACGTTCTGGACGTCGAAGCGCTCGGCTCACCGGAGAACGCGATCCTCGACTTTCCCGCCTGCGTAGTGGTCACCGCCCACGACCGTTGGTTCCTCGACCGCGTCGCCACCCCTATCCTCGCCTGGGGAGGCACCCACGACGACACGGCCCACTGGTTCCGGTTCGAAGGCAACTACGCCAGCTACGAACGCAATAAGATCGACCGCCTCGGCCCCGAGGCTGCCCGCCCCCACCGGGCCATCCACCGCAAGCTCACCCGGGACTGAGGCAGGCGCGATGGTGACGAGACAGCTCATCCTTCTCCGGCACGCGAAATCCGCGTGGCCCGATCTCCCCGACCATGAGCGGCCGCTGGCGCCGCGTGGCCGCCGGGACGCACCGCAGGCCGGTCGCCGGCTCCGCGACACCGGACACGTTCCGGACCACGTCTTCTGCTCCACCGCCCGACGAGCCTACGAGACGTGGCAGCTGGCCGAGAGCGGACTGGGCGCCTCGCCGCCGATCTCCTACGACGACCGGCTCTACACCTCCGGTCTCGACGCCGTGCTGCAAGTTGTCCACGGGATCCCGGACCGGATCGTCCGGCCGCTACTGGTCGGCCACGACCCGGGCCTGCGCGACATCGCACTCCACCTGGCCAGTCCGGCCGGTGGGTACGCCCTCGACCGGGTGCGGGCCAGGTTCCCGACCGCCGCGGTGGCAGTCCTCACGCTGCTCGGCCCGTGGGTCGAACTCAGCTCCGGTTGCGCCCGGCTGACCGATTTCTTCACACCCCGCCTCGCCACCACGAACCCGTGACCGGGCCTGCGGCGGTATCAGTACCTTCAGCTGGAGCTGGCAGACCTCGTCCGCACCGCGCCCCATGTCACGTGGGCACGGGGTGACCAGGAGCGGGAACAGCAGGCCCGTGAGCTCTTGATCCGGCTGGCCGAGGAGCGACTCTGGCTGGCCGTGATCGGCGAGTTCAGCCGGGGCACGAGCACGCTGATGAACGCCGTGCTCGGCGCGGCGTAGCTGCCCACCGGGACGCTGCCGACGACGTCGGTACTCACCTCCGTCCGGTGCTCCACACCCTCGTCAGCGGCACGTGGCCGAGGGCGCTGACATGGCTGGAATAGGGGCGTCCTTGGCACTGGCCACGCTGTTCCTCGGCGCAGCTGTCGGCGGACAGTCAAAGATCCATCCGACCGTTGACACGCAGCGGCAGGCGTGGTGGGCGGCATGCTCGCCAAGGTCATCAAATCGGTCCGGTCTTGTTCCGCCCAGCCGTAAGGCTCCACGGTCCAGACCAGCATCGGTGCTCTACATCGCGCACAACCCGCACCCGCGACAGGGCACGCCTGGCGAAGCTGATCCCGGCAACCTCTGCTCAGCATCGCAACTCCATCCGACACGAAAAGTCCGAGCGGACGAGCTGATCGCAGCGTTACCGCCCTGCGGCAGAAGACGCGCATCTTGCCCCCAGTTTCCCGCCACGCGCGCACCCAGCAGCATCTCTCCGAGGACGATCACCACGTTTACTTGACGGTATGGGCTCGCCGGCTGCCGCCGCGTCGAGCGCGGAACCTTCATTCCCTGACCGGCAAGCACATGGTTGACCTTTCCGGCCCGCTTGCCGGCCGAACCGCGGTGAATACGCCAACAGATCCCTAACTGCCATAAGGCGCAGCCGGAGCTGCGTGATGCCAACCAACTCGCGGAATAAAATCACCGATAAGACAATTGAAAATTTACAGAAGTGCACGCATGAGACGAATGAGACTCACGCTCTTTTAGTCTGCACGATAGTTTCGTCGATGATGTGCGGAACTACACAATACGCCAACGCTGCATCCTCTGATCAACCGTTCACGGTGCACACTTCGATTCAATAGGTGTAAAGTATGTCGAAGCGCGACCGGATCAGTTCGGCGGTCCGTATGCCGACGGGACCGGCACGGTCCACGTCCCGACTGTTCCGGCGACAGCCTCCTCCGCCCTCGCCGCGCTCGCGGAGTCCCCGGCCACCCAATCGATGACATCCGGTCCCACCGTAGCGGCGAGCAGGGTGCAGCTCACGAACGTTACGCACAGCACAGCGGAACTCGAGACCGTGAAGTCCAGGATCACGACCGCGCAGCCCTGGGCCACCGACATCAAGGGACTTCTGGTCTCCTGGGGCATACGCCCCAGCACGAACAAGGTCCTCGTTCAGCTGTCCCGGGTAACCGAAGATCAAAGACGACGCCGCGCGATTGTTCGGCGACAGCGTCGAGATCGAGCAAAGCAGCCGCGCGCATGCCCGCGACTCGCTCCGCAAGGTTCCCGCCGCGCCGAAGACAGTGAAGGTCGCCTCACCCACCGTCGCGGCCCGCGGTGCGAAGAGCGCGGCCGCAGCGGAGGCCGGACCACCCCTGCTCGACTCGTTGCCTTACATCGCCGGCGATCGGATGGTCCGCACCATCAACCGCGCCGATGGCACATACGTCGACGAATGCACCGCCGCCTTCCCGTCGGACACCGGTTCCGGAATCGAGATGGCCTCGGCCGGTCACTGCGGACCGACCGGAACCAACTACAACCAAGGCTACTACTTCACGTCGGACAACACGATCTACTACACCGGCAGCATGGAAAACGAGTACGTCTCGGCCTTCCGCGAGAACGGCGTCGACGCGATGCTGATGTCGAACCCCGGAAACTACTACCCGCTCATGTGGGAGAACACCTCCGGGACATACCAGACGGCCCAGGTGACCTACTCCGCGAACCCCTACGAAGGACAGATCGTGTGCTTCAACGGTTCGTTCAGCGGCACCCGGTGCGGCGGCGCTGTCGTCGTTCCGGACGATTGCCTGCTCCTGGACGGCATCTGGCCCGAGACCGGCGCCTCCTACGAGCTGAACATGTGCAACGAGACCGAAACGCAGGCCGCGTCGATGCTGGATCAGGACGGCGACAGCGGCGGCCCGTGTTCTACGGGCACCCGGCCGACGGGGTCGGGGCCGAAGGGATCATCTCGGCAGGCGACGACGCCGGCACGACAGCCTGGTTCACTAACGGATTCGGCGCCCGCGCCAACTTCGTCGGCGACTTCGCCCACTTCTGAGCCACCTCCGATCGCCGCTGGCGCCCGCGGCTTCGACCGCGGGCGTGAGGCCCACGCACCACTGGGCACCCGCGCAGACCGCGTTCCCTGCGCACACCGTCACGCCGCGCTATCTGCCTCCCGCCTCACCGCCTGGTGCGGATTGCGTCGGCTGATAATCGACGTTCCTGACTTTCCTGCCGAGATCCTCTGGTGACACAGCCGGGGCCAGCAGTCTCATTGGCCGTGGTAGCCGGCGATCTCGTCGTGAACGTCGGCGCACGATGACCAGCGGCCGTGCTGCGACGGGCTGGTGCCGCGACCTGCCGTGGACCGCGTGCTCGGGCGGTATCCCGGCGCCTTTGCCGGACCGGCCGGCGGAGCCGCCGAGCCAGCCGTTTCTCGGTGGCCAGGATTAGCTCGGCCGTGGCCCGCGCGCCGCGGTGCGCGTGCTCGTCCAGAACGCTGGTGTAGGTGTCCGCGGTCAGCACGATGCTCGCGTGCCCGAGCAACGCCTGGACGAACTTGAGGTCATTGCCGGCCGCCAGCGCCAGGCTCGCCGCACCGTGGCGCAGATCGTGCAACCGCACCGGCGGCAGTCCCGAGGCGGTATTGAGCTGGCGGAACAGCTTGGTGAGCCGGTCCGGGTCCACGGACCGGTCCCCGTAGCCTGGAAACAGGAACGTGGCCGGTTCGACGCTGCCGCCTGCCGCGATCCGCTCCTCCCGCAGCCGGCGCAGCACCGCCAGGCTCACCTGATCCAGCGCGACGACCCGGTTGCTGGCCTCGCTCTTCGGCCGGACGACCGCCAGGCGTCCGCCGGGTTCGCGGCGCACCTGGCGTGACACGACCAGCACCTGCGCGGCGACGTCGATGTCGCCCCACTGCAGCCCGGCCAGCTCGCCCCGGCGCAAGCCGAGCATGGCCGCCAGGTGAAACAACGGATACAGCGGCTCCCCTGTCTGACGCAGCCAGGACAGGAACTGCGCGGTCTGTCCGACGGTCCACACCGCGACCGCAGGCCGCGTTCCCGTCCTGCGCCACCACGCCAGCCTCGGCGCCGTCCACACCACCGCATGCGGCCTGCGGCCCGGCGGCAGCCTGATCATCCGGGCCGGATTGCCCTCGATCACACCCAGGCTCGCGGCGTAGTTCAGCGCGGCTCGCAACGTGGCATGAACCCGCTTCAGGGTGCCCCGCGCCAGCGGATGCCCGGCCGCTGCGCGGCACCGGGCGATGGATGTGAACGCCGCTTGGACCTGGACCGATGTCAAGTCCCGCAGCCGGCGCTCGCCCAGCTTCGGGATCAGATACAGGCGGACATGCGAGCGGTAACCGCGGACTGTCGACTCCCGCAGGTCCTCCAGGTGATCGACCCACCACCGCAGCCACTCCCCGACCGTGACGATCTCAGCAGCCTGTTCGACGTCGCTGGGATTCCGCAGGAACTCCCGCGCCTCCCACGCCGCCTGCTGCGTCGCGAAACCACCACGCCGGACCTGACGCCGCTTCCGTCCCGACCCACTCGGCAGATCCAGGCAAAACGACCAGCTCCCGTGGCCCCGTTGCCGCAGGCTTGGGCACCTGGCTCCGAGTTGTCGACCCGTAGCCCGGTCCCGGCAACCACACCGCTTGTAGACGCCAGACAACACGCCGCCCTCCTTCCGTGACCGCACCGTCAACACGGCGCCACCACCAGGAGGGTTCGAGCCCCGGCCGTGAGCTCACACCGAGCACACCACGAGCACACTCAAGATCATCAACTCATCGCCGACGATCACAGTCACGGTCGGAGACCTGCAGGTCACCGTCTATGTCGATCTTGGTGGGCCGCCTGGGGCTCGAACCCAGAACCTACGGATTAAAAGTCCGCAGCTCTACCAATTGAGCTAACGGCCCGCGCTCCCAGTTTAGCCAGGGCCCCCGCACCCTCCCGCACACCGGGTCCGGCTGACGGCGCCCGGGAGGTCAAGACTGGTTCTGCACCCGGCGACTCGCCATCATGCCCGCATGCCCACCGAAGCTGGTTCTCTGCTGATCCTCACCGGGCCGCCCGGTGCCGGGAAGTCCTCCGTTGCCCGGCTCGTCGCCGAGGACGCGCCTCGCCCCACCGTTCACCTGCACACCGACAGCTTCTACGTCTCGATCCGGACCGGGTTGGTCGCTCCCTACCTGCCCGAGGCCGCTCGGCAGAACGATGTCGTTCTCGGTGTCATCGCCGAGGCCGCCTGTGGCTATGCCCGCGGGGGCTACGACGTCGTGCTCGATGGCGTTGTCGGGCCCTGGGCTCTCGCCCCCTTCCGGGACGCTGCCAAGCGCGACCAGCTCGATCTCTTCTACCTCGTGCTGCGGCCCAGCCTCGAGGTCACCCTCGCCCGCGGGACCGCGCGGGCCGGACACGAGCTCACCGAGGTTGAGCCCCTCGTCGGGATGCATCGTGCCTTCGCCTCGCTCGGTGAACTCGAACCGCACGTCGTCGACACCTCCGGCCAGACCCTTGAGGAAACCGCCGAAGTCGTGCGGCGGCGAAGCCATGAGGACGTCTTCAGGCTCTGAAACTGTCGTACCCCCGTGGCACCCTCCGCGCATGACCGAACACACCGCCCCCGCGACCGTGCCGGCCCGTCTCACCGGGGCCCGGGCCGATCCGGCTCTGGTCGCCGATGAGCACCAAGCCCTCACCGAGAGCCTCGAGTACTACCGGCGCACCTTCGAACTGAAATGCGAAGGCCTGACCCCTTCGCAGCTGTCCGAACGCTCCGTGCCGCCCTCGACGCTCTCCCTCCACGGGCTGCTCCGGCACCTCACCGGTGTCGAACGGTGGTGGTTCCGGATCCAGTTCGCCGGCGAGGACCTCCCCAACCTCTACTACTCCGACGACGACCCCGAGCAGGACTTCGACTCCCTCGACGGCGACGTCGGCGAGGCCTTCTCCTTGTGGCACGCCGAATGCGCGCGCGCCCGGGAGATCGTCGCCGGCGCCTCGATGGACCAGACCGGCACCCGGATCAGCACTGGGGAACCCTTCACGCTGCGGTGGCTCATGCTGCGGATGATCGGCGAGTACGCGCGGCACATCGGCCAAGCCGACCTCGTCCGCGAACGGATCGACGGTGCGACCGGTGAATGAGGACGTGCGATGCTGACGCCATGACCGTCGACCCTGACTGTGGGCTTCTTTCGCCCGTTCGGGCTGGTACTCCGGCCGAGGCCGCGACCAGCGACGAAGCGTGGCTGCAGGCCATGCTCGACGCCGAGGCCGCGCTCGCCCGGGCGCAGGCCCGGCTCGGCACCGTGCCGCCCGAAGCCGCCGACGCCATCACCAAGGCCGCTGGCTCCGCCCGGATCGACGTCGTCGAGCTGGCTCGGGAGTCTCGGGCGACCGCGAACCCGGTCGTCGGGCTGGTCAAGGCCTTGATGGCGGCCGTCGATGACACCGCTGCCGAGTACGTGCACCGGGGCTCCACCAGCCAGGACATCTTCGATACCGCCATGATGCTCGTCGCCGATCGGACGCTGCGGCCGCTCCTCGACGACCTCGACGCCACCGCCGATGCCCTCGCCGAGCTCGCTCGCGCCCACCGGGACACCACCATGGCCGGACGGACGCTCACCGCGCACGCCGTGCCGACCACCTTCGGGCTCAAAGCCGCAGGCTGGCGGCAGCTCGTGCTGGACGCCGCCGTCCGCGTGCGGCGCGTGCGCCTGCCCGTCTCGCTCGGGGGTGCCGCCGGGACCCTGGCCGCCTACGTCGAGTACGACCGGCTCGCCGGTGGCGGCGATGCCACCTACGCCGAACGGCTGACCGCCGCGTTCGCCGAGGAAACCGGGCTGGCCGCGACCACCCTGCCGTGGCACGGAGTGCGCACCCCGGTCGCCGACCTCGCCGCCGCGCTCGCCTTCACCGCCGGGGCGCTCGGGAAGCTGGCCGTCGACGTCGAAACCCTCACCCGGACCGAGCTCGGCGAAGTCGCCGAGCCCGCCGCCGATGGGCGGGGTGGCTCCTCCGCCATGCCGCACAAGCGGAACCCCGTGCTCGCGACGCTCATCCGGTCCGCCGCGCTGCAGGTGCCCGTGCTGGCCGCCGGGGTCACGCAGTCGATGCTTACCGAAGACGAACGGTCCGCCGGGGTCTGGCACGCCGAGTGGCAGCTCATCCGCGAGTGCCTGCGGCTGACCGGCGGGGCCGCGCACACCGCCGCCGAGCTGGCGCGCGGCCTCACCGCCGATCCCGGCCGGATGCGGGCCAACCTCGACTCGACGCACGGGCTGATCGTCTCCGAACGGCTCTCCGCCGTGCTCACACCACTGCTCGGGAAGGCCACCGCGAAGGAGCTGCTCGGCGAGGCGTCGAAACGGGCCGTGCGGGAAGACCGGCCGCTGCGGGACGTGCTCGACGAGGTCGACGCCGTCACCGCGGTCCTCACCCCCGCCGCCCTGGATGAGCTGCTCGATCCCGCCGCGTACACCGGTGCGGCCGGGGTGCTGGTCGATCGGGCGCTACTCGACTGAAACTCCGTTGAACCGCCCCCGGCGGGGGTCCGTGTAGTGGGTATCAGGCAGCCGCACCGAGCGGCGGGAACCCCAACGGACACAAGGAGAACTTCCATGCTTCGCACGCGCATCGCCGTCTCCGTCGCCGCGGCGGCAGCCGGGCTGGCAGTGCTCACCGCTTGCTCGGGTGCCGAAACCGCTCAGCCGGTCATCGCCCCCGCGGCGGCCGGGGGCACCGGCGGCGGTCAGCTCTCCAACGGGCAGGTCGGCAACGCCGCCCCCGCGTCGAACGAGTCGAAACTCGTCGTCGCAGACGTCGCGAACGTCGGGCAGGTCATCACCGACCAGAACGGCATGACCCTCTACCGGTTCGACAAGGACACCGCCAAGCCGCCGAAGTCCAATTGCGACGGTGACTGCGCCAAGGCCTGGCCGCCCGCGCTGGCCACCGGGGACGTGCAGGTGCAGGGCGTCGACAAGAACCTCGTCGGGAAGGTGACGCGCTCGGACGGCACCGAGCAGATCACCGTCGGCGGGTGGGCGCTCTACCGCTACGCCAAGGACACCAAGCCCGGCGACGCGACCGGTCAGGGCGTCGGCGGGGCCTGGTACGCCGCCAACGCCAAGGGCGGGAAGGCCGGGCAGGCCGCGGCCGAAGCCGGCGCGGTCAAGCTCAGCGCCAGCAAGATCGACGGCCTCGGCGACGCGATCGTCGACCAGAACGGCATGACGCTCTACCTGTTCACGAAGGACACCAAGAAGGCCAAGACGTCCGCCTGCAACGGCGACTGCGCCAAGACGTGGCCCGCCGTCCTGTCCAACAACGGCAAGGTCGAACTGCAGGGCATCGATTCGAAGCTGCTCGGCAGCATCAAGCGCGCGGACGGCACCGAGCAGGTCACCATCGGCGGCTGGCCGGTCTACACCTTCGCCAAGGACCTGAAGCCGGGCGACGCGAACGGCATGGGCGTCAACGGCACCTGGTTCGTCATCGAGCCCAACGGCTGCAAGGTCGGGACCACTCCCAGCACCGCCGCCAACCAGGCTCCGGCTGACAGCGGCGCCGGGAGCAGCAACTCCTCCGGTGGCACCACCTACTGAGCCACCCCCGAACTCCTAGTGGGCGAGGCCCGGCGGACGCTCTTCACGAGTGACCTCCGGGCCTCGCCCCTTGTGGTCACGACGCAGGAACGACCGGCGGCGCGGCTCCTCGGCCACGCGGTCGGTGTCCGTGCGCTGCTCGACGACGGTCGGCTCGTCGACCGTCTCGTCCTCGGGCACGTGGATGGTGCGGCGGGCCGGCAGCACGGCGATCAGCAGGCCGAGCGCGGCGACGCCGAGGTGCAGCCACGTGTCGGCGGGCCCGAGGTCCATCGGGTTGCCGGCGTTGGCGAACGGGTTGGTCGCGATGAGCCCGTCGATCATCAGGCCCCACACGAACAGCAGGCCGTAGCCGATGAACAGCAGCCAGCCGAACGTCCTCGCGCGGCCCGAACCGAACGCCAGCAGCAGGCCGACGACCCCGGTCACGACGCGGACGATGCTCATGAGCGGGTTGGCGGAGAACCGCCAGAAGCCCACGTCGTGGTGGCCGGCGAAGTTGCCGAAACCGGTCCTGGTGAGCCCGATGATGCCGACGACGAGGAACGCGATCCCGGCCAGACCGGCCAGCACCTGCGCCGGCTGCAGGCCGTGGACCCGGATGCGTGCGCCTTTCGCGTGAACCATGACTCCAGTCCTTCCCACAGCGGGTGGTGACGACCGTCACCGCTCACGGGTACCCCGCGAACACGGGGAGCGAAACGACGGTGCTTGCCCGCAGCACCCGCGGGCGTTGCGGTTTCGGGCCCGGTCCGAGAGCTATCCCACAAAGTCACCCGATCCGGGGAACGCCGGGACGCGCTCCCGGCAATCCGGGTCATGCGCAAGCTGAGCGGCATCTTCCTGGTGGGGCTGTGCCTGGGGGCGATCGGCGCGGTGGTGGTCACGGCGAGTCACGCCACGGCCGGGCCGCCGGCCCGACCGGCCGCGCTCAGCGAAGCCGTGCCGACCGTGTTGGCGACGTCGGCGACGCCGACCTCGAGCGCGACGCCGACGCCGACGCCGTCGGAAACCCCGACGAAAACGCAGACGCCGGTGAAGGTGTCCGGTGTGGACGCCGAAACGCTGGACAAGCTGGTGCCCGGCGGGCACGTCAGCGCCGTGGTGTTCGACCGCCAGCGTGGTGCGGCGACCGTCTCCGTGCACGCCGACCGCGGCTACACCTCGGCGTCGCTGGTGAAGCTGCTCATCGCGCTCAGCGTCCTCGACCGGGGCGGGCCCACCGCGCAGGTGCAGCGGATGCTCTCCCGCAGCGACGACGACCTCGCGAGCCAGTTCTGGTCCACCTACGGCGGACCGGCGATCGTCACGCGCTGGGCCGCGAAACTGGGCCTCACCGGTACGCGCCCGCCCGCGGATCCCGGCCGCTGGGGCGACACGCGGATCACCGCGGCCGACGTCGTGAAGATCTACCAGTACATCCTCGCCAAGGCGCCCGAAGCCGTGCTCGACGCCCTGAAGAACGCCACCGAACGGGGTTCCGACGGCTTCCGGCAGTACTTCGGCATCCCGGACGCCGCGGGCAAGCAGCCGTGGGCGGTCAAGCAGGGCTGGTCGTGCTGCCGCCCGACGCGGATGCTGCACACCTCGGGCGTGGTCGGCGACGACATCGTGGTCGTGCTGACCGAGCACCCCAGCTCGGTCGACTACGCGACCGGGTCGAAGCGCGTGACGGCGGTCGTGGAGGCGCTGCTCGGCTGACGCGCTACTGGTCCGTGTCGGCCAACGCGCCGTGCGCGCCCGAGCGCGGCAGCGGCCACGGCAGCACGCCGCCGGTGGTCTCGACCTGCCGTCCCGCCGGGGCCGGGCCCGCCGTGTGAGCGCCGATCCAGGCCAGGACGTCGGGGATCTGGGACTTGAAGGTGTTCATGTTGTGGCCGGCGTCCGGGATCCGCCATGACGAGAACTGGATCGGCGGCCGGGCCGCCGCGCGGATCTGGTCGATCGCGAAGCTCTCGTAGTTCTCCTTGTCCCCCGAGATCGCCAGGATGTCGACCGGCGACGGGTGGAGGCGCACGTTCACGCGGACGTTGTTGGCGTCGTTGATGTCCTGGCGCCCGCGGAACAGGTCTTCGGTCTCCGCGTCGACCTGGGCCTTGTCGTAGCCGCTGACGCTGACCGCCTGGCCGTACCACTGCGGGTGCCGGGTCACCAGGTTCATCGCGCAGTACCCGCCGGACGACCAGCCCGCGATCGTCCACGCCCGCCGGTTCGGCGAGACGCCGAGCTTCCGCAGGGCCCAGTCGCGCAGGTCCGCCGTCAGGTAGGTGTCGTTCGCGGTGCCGTTGACCTCGTCGACGCACTCGGTGTCGTGGCCGACCTTCGGCACGCCGGTCGGGTCGGGCACGATCACGACCGTCGGCGGCAGGACCATCTTCGCGATCGCCGCGTCGAGCTGCTCCGGCAGGTGGTAGCCGCTGGTGAAGACTTCGGGCCCGGACGGGTAGTTCGGGATCCATTCGACCGCCGGGAACCGCAGTTCCTTGTACGCCGCGTCGAAGTACTGCGGCGGCAGGTAGACAGTGACGTCGCGGGTGAGCTTGGTGCGCCGCCCGGACACCTTCATGTGGACGACGGTGCCTTTTCCGTCCCGGGCGTGCGCTATCCCGGTGTCGCGCAGCTTTTCGAGGTCCTCGCCGTTTTGCGCGGCTTCGGCGTCGGTTCCCGGCGCGGAATAGACGCCGGTGCCGAGCAGCGAACCGAGCGTCGGGAAGAAACCGCCGATCAGGTTGCCGGCCAGTCCGGTGGTGAGGACCAGGAGCACGACGGCGAGCAGGATCGTGGCGCTGCGCCACAACCGCTTGCGCTGCCAGCGGTCCCAGAACCACGGGACCGCGATGATCGCGAGCAGCGTCAGCACGACCACGACGATCATGGTGACCGGCGAATCGAGCCGGATGCTGCTCAGGTGCATGGGAGTGGTCCTTCCGGGCGGGCGGAAAACGCGCGCCCGGATCCGGCCGGGACTCGCACATATATCACGTTTGAAGGCCCGTCCACGTTGCGGCCCTGTGAGTTCTGTCATAGGGCCGCAACGTGGGACTCACTCAGCGATTTCTCAGTTATTTCGCGAAAGCGCGGGAAAGCACGGTGATCGCCTGGGTGATCGCGGCCTCGGCGGCGTGGGTTTCGCGAAGCGCGTTCACCATCACGAAGTCGTGGATGATGCCCTGGTACCGGACGGCCGTGACGGGCACCCCGGCCTGACGCAGCTTCGCCGCGTACGCCTCGCCTTCGTCGCGAAGCACGTCCGCCTCACCGGTGATCACGAGGGCCGGAGGCAGCCCGGCGAGCTCGTCGAGGGACGCGCGCAGCGGGGACGCGGTGATCTCGGCGCGCTGGGCGGCGTCGGTCGTGTACTGGTCCCAGAACCACTTCATGCCTTCGCGGCCGAGGAAGTAGCCCTCGGCGAACTGCTCGTACGAAGCGGTGTCGAAGTTCGCGTCGGTGACCGGGTAGAAGAGCACCTGCTGCTTGAAGGTGACGTCGCCGCGCTGCTTGGCCAACAGGGTCAGGGCCGCGGTCATGTTCCCGCCGACGGAGTCGCCCGCGATCGCGATGCGCGAGGTGTCCAGACCTTTCGACGCGCCGTTCGCCGCAACCCACTTCGCGACCGCGTAGTTCTCCTCGATGGCGACCGGGTAGCGGGCCTCGGGCGAGCGGCTGTACTCGGGGAAGACGACGGCCGCGCCGACACCGGCGGCGAGCTCGCGCACCAGGCGCTCGTGGGTGTGGAAGTCGCCGAACACCCAGCCGGCGCCGTGGATGTAGACGATCACCGGCAGCGGACCCTCGACGCCGGCGGGCCGGACGATCCGCGTCTCGACTTCACCGTTCGGGCCGCCCGGGACGTTGAGCACCTCGATCTCGGCGGGAGCCATGGCGACGTCGCCGTCCTGGACGCCGTCGACGGCCTTGCGCCCTTCGGCCGGTGGCAGCTGGAACAGGTACGGCGGCTGGTCGGTGGCCTCGGCGAACGCCTGCGCGGCCGGTTCGAGGGCCAGGTTGTGCGGGTTGGCGGTCATGTCGTCCTCCTCGGTGCGAGCTGATGCCATGAAGGTAGCTCGCAACTGAGTTGTGCACAACTGAATGACGTCCAATGAGATGTAGCGCACTTAAGTTGCGGCGCTCAAGAACGTCCGGGAGCATGGAGTGTTACGAGAGAGGAGGACGCCATGGCTTCCCTGCGACTGGACGACCAGCTCTGCTTCGGCCTGTACTCGGCGTCGCGCGCGGTGACGTCCCTGTACCGGGTCGTCCTGGCGGAACTCGACCTCACCTACCCCCAGTACCTCGTGATGCTGGCGCTGTGGGAGCGCGACGACCGCCTGGTCAAGGAGCTCGGCGCCGAGCTGAACCTCGACTCCGGCACGCTGTCGCCGCTGCTCAAGCGGCTCGCCGCGACCGGGCTCGTGGAGCGGAACCGGCAGGCCGACGACGAGCGCTCGGTGCGGGTCAGCCTCACCGCCGCCGGGAAGGCGTTGCGCGAGAAGGCCGTGAACGTCCCGGACGTCATCGGTGACGCGATGGGCCTGGACGACGCCGGGCTCGCCCGGATGCGCGGCGAGCTGGACCGGCTGACCGAGGCCGTGAACGCCTACCGGGACGCGCTTTCGCCCGCGTGAGCGCGGGTCACGACGCTTCGCGCAGGCCTTCCAGCACGTCGAGGACCGCACTCTTGCCGAGTTCGACGGCCTTGCGCAGCACCTCGGGATCGCGCTCCAGCACCTGCACGTCCGGCGACCCCGCGGGCGGGCGGATGCTGAGGATGCGCGGGTCGGTCGCGAGGACTTCCTCGTCCTCGACGTCGCGGCGGTAGGTGTCGCGCCACGCGGGGATCGCGCCCGGGGCTTGGCGGCGCAGGAACCGCGGGACGACGACGTCGTGGACGCGCGGGGGTGGCAGCGGCAGCTCGTCGGCGCGGCGGGTGCGCAGCACGAGCACGTCGGTCGCGTCCTGTGCCAGGGCCGTCCGGTACGGGATCGGCTCGGCGACGCCCGCGTCGACGAACCGGCGGCCCGCCATCGGGATCGGCGGCCCCGCCAGCACCGGCATGCACGACGACGCCGCGAGCGCCACCTTGATCGCGTCCACATCGGACAGAAAAGGGTGCAGGTCGGTCGACTCCCCCGTGTCGGCGTCGGTGGCCAGCGGGTGGAAGGTCACCGGGTTGGCCAGGATCGCCGGGAAGTCCATCGGCTCCAGCACCGAATACACCTGGTGGACGAGGTACTCGAGGTCGATCACCGCGCGGCCGCGCAGGGTGTGCAGCGGGTTGATGATCCGGCGCATGACCACCGGGTTCCACCACGTGCGGACGCCGGTCGACGAGCGGCCGCAGAGCAGCCAGGCGCCGTTCAGCGCACCCGCCGACGAGCCGTAGACGGCGTCGAACGCCGGGGTGACGCCCAGTTCGTCGAGCGCGAGGACCATGCCGCTGGAGTAGGTGCCGCGACTGCTGCCGCCTTCGATGGCCAGCGCGAGGCGCCTGCCGTCGGTGCGTTCTCCCGGGACACTGCCCGCCGCCATCCGTTCGGAGATGAGTTCGAG
This sequence comes from Amycolatopsis nalaikhensis, assembly GCF_030264295.1. Lineage (GTDB taxonomy): Bacteria > Actinomycetota > Actinomycetes > Mycobacteriales > Pseudonocardiaceae > Amycolatopsis > Amycolatopsis nalaikhensis. Next base: position 2,417,952 of record NZ_CP127173.1, read on the forward strand.
TACCGGGTGCACCCTTTCCATCCTGGTCTTTTCGCGCGCGAAGTCGACCCGATTTATCCCCCTGACGGGGTGAAGTGATGCGCGCCTCGTTGCACTGCAACTCGTTGCATAGGACAGTGCCACCATGGCACTGGAGCACGCGATCCTCGTCTCGCTGTCCGAGCGCGCCGGTTCGGGCTACGAGCTGACGCGCCGGTTCGAGAAGTCGATCGGGTTGTTCTGGAGCGCCACCCACCAGCAGATCTACCGCGTGCTGAAGCGGATGGAAGAGGCGGGCTGGGTGGCCGTCGACGTCGTCGCGCAGTCCGGGCGGCCGGACAAGAAGGTCTACACGGTCAGCGACGACGGCCGCGCCGAACTGGTCCGCTGGCTCGCCGAACCCGATCCGGGCGCCGGGCCGGTCGAACTCGCCGTGAAGATCCGCGGCGCGACCTTCGGCGACCCGCACGCCGTGGCCGAGGAGATCCGGCGGCACCGCGCGAAGCACGCCGAACGCCTCGACGTCTACCGCCAGATCGAGAAGCGCGACTTCCCCGCTCCGGCCGCGCTGAGCGGGCAGCACCTGCACCAGTACCTGGTCCTGCGTGGCGGCATCCGCGTCGAAGAGGGCCAGGTCGAGTGGTTCGACGAAGTCCTCGCCGCCCTCCACCACACCAAGGACGCCTGATGACCCCGTACCCGAACCTGCTGTCGCCGCTCGACCTCGGCTTCACGACCCTGCGCAACCGCGTGCTCATGGGGTCGATGCACACCGGCCTCGAGGACAAGGCGGCGCACTTCCCGGAACTCGCCGAGTACTACGCGGAACGCGCTCGCGGCGGCGTCGGCCTGATCGTCACCGGCGGGTTCGCGCCCAACCGCACCGGTTGGCTGCTGCCGCTCGCGTCGAAGCTGACGACGTCCGCCGAGGCGCGCCGGCACCGGCAGCTGACCGCGCCGGTGCACGACGCGGGCGGCAAGATCGCCCTGCAGGTCCTGCACGCGGGCCGGTACGCCTACCACCCGCTGAGCGTGTCCGCGTCAAGCATCAAGGCGCCGATCAACCCGTTCCGGCCCCGCGCGCTGACCGGCTACGGCGTGCGTCAGCAGATCAACGCCTTCGCCGACTGCGCCGCTCTCGCACGCGAAGCGGGCTACGACGGCGTCGAGATCATGGGCTCCGAGGGCTACCTGATCAACCAGTTCCTGGCCGAGCGCACCAACAAGCGCACCGACGCCTGGGGCGGCACGCCCGAGAAGCGCCGCCGGTTCGCCGTCGAGATCGTCAAGCGCACGCGGGAAAAGGTCGGCGCCGACTTCATCATCATCTACCGGCTCTCCATGCTCGACCTCGTCCCCGGTGGCCAGCGCTGGGACGACGTCGTCGCGCTCGCGAAGGAGGTCGAAGCCGCCGGGGCGACCATCATCAACACCGGCATCGGCTGGCACGAGGCCCGCGTGCCGACGATCGTCACGTCGGTGCCGCGCGCCGCTTTCACGTGGGTGACCGGGAAGCTCAAGCCGCACGTCGGCATCCCGGTCGTCACCTCGAACCGGATCAACATGCCGCAGGTCGCCGAGGAAGCCTTGCGCAGCGGCGACGCCGACCTCGTGTCGATGGCGCGACCGTTCCTCGCCGACCCCGAGTGGATCCGCAAGGCCGAGACCGGGCGCGAGGACGAGATCAACACCTGCATCGCCTGCAACCAGGCCTGCCTCGACCACGCCTTCAAGCGCAAGCTCGTGTCGTGCATGGTCAACCCGCGCGCGGGTCACGAGACGACGCTGACGCTCGCGCCGACGCGGCGGTCGAAGCACGTCGCCGTCGTCGGCGCGGGTCCCGCCGGGCTGGCGGCCGCGACCGCGCTCGCCGAACGCGGCCACGACGTCGAACTGTTCGAAGCCGACGACGAAATCGGCGGCCAGTTCGGCATCGCGCGGAAGATCCCCGGCAAGGAGGAGTTCGCCGAGACGATCCGCTACTACCAGCGGCGGCTCGAAGTCACCGGCGTGAAGGTGCACCTCGGCACCCGCGTCGCCGCGGGCGAGCTGACGGGCTTCGACGAGGTCGTGCTGGCCACCGGCGTCGCGCCGCGCGTGCCGTCGCTGCCCGGGATCGAGCACCCGAAGGTGCTTTCGTACGTCGACGTCGTGAAGCACGGGAAGCCGGTCGGCGAGCGGGTCGCCGTCATCGGCGCCGGTGGCATCGGCGTAGACGTCAGCGAGTTCCTCACGCACACCGATTCGCCCGCGCTCGACCTCGACGCGTGGATGGCCGAATGGGGTGTCACCGACCCGGAACAGGCGGCGGGCGGCCTCGCGACGCCGAAGCCCGAGCCGTCGCCGCGGCAGGTGTACCTGCTGCAGCGCAAGAAGTCCGGGATCGGGGCCGGGCTCGGCAAGACGTCCGGCTGGGTGCACCGCGCCGCGCTCAAGGCCAAGCGCGTCGAGCAGCTCCCCGGCGTCACCTACGAGCGGATCGACGACGACGGCCTGCACATCACCGTCGACGGCACCCCGCGAGTGCTCGAGGTCGACACCGTCGTCGTCTGCGCCGGTCAGGAGCCCGTGCGGGACCTCGCCGACGATCTTCGCGCCGCCGGGCTGCCGGTGCACTTGATCGGCGGGGCCGACGTCGCCGCCGAACTCGACGCGAAACGCGCCATCGACCAGGGCACGAGGCTCGCCGCCGCGCTGTAGCCACAGATGTGTCCCGCACTGGCAGGATGGGGCCCGTGCGAGACGTATGCGTGATCGGGCTCGGGCTGATCGGCGGGTCGCTGCTGCGCGCGGCGGCCGCGAACGGCCGCACGACGTGGGGCGCCGCGGTGTCCGAAGTGGACGCCGACGCCGCCAGCAGAGCGGGGTTCGACGTCACCACCGACGTCGAGGCGGCCCTGCACCGGGCGCACGCCGCGGACGCGATGGTCGTGCTGGCCGTCCCGCTCCCGGCCGTCGAAGACCTGCTGCGGCTGGTCAACCAGCACGCGTCGCACTGCCTGCTCACCGACGTGACCAGCGTGAAAGCGCCCGTGCTGGACGCCGTCCGCCGTCGCGTGCCGTACACGCGGTTCGTCGGCGGGCACCCGATGGCGGGGACGTCGAAGTCCGGCTGGCTCGCCGGTTCCGCGTCGCTGTTCCAGGGCGCGGCCTGGGTGGCCGGGGTCGAGGAGGACACCGACCTCGACGCCTGGGCCGAGGTCGCGCAGCTGGCGCTCGACATCGGGGCGCACGTCGTCCCACTGCCCGCCGAATCCCACGACGAAGCCGTCGCGCGGATTTCGCACCTGCCGCACCTGTTCGCGGCGATCCTGGCCACGATCGGCGCCGAAGGCGGCCCGCTCGCCATGTCGCTGGCCGCCGGGTCCTACCGCGACGGCACGCGCGTCGCGGGCTCGAACCCGCAGCTCGTCCGCGCGATGACCGAAGGCAACCGGGACGCGCTGCTGCCGATCGTCGACGAGGCGCTCGGGCGGCTCGGCGCGGCCCGCGGCTCGCTGGCGTCGACCGGCGGGCTGGCGGCCACGATCAACGCGGGCCACGAGGGCGCGCAGGCCCTCGCGGCCAGCCTCGACGTCGAACGCGCGGGGGTGCGGATCAGCCTGTCCGCGCCGGACGCCCGGCAGGGCCTGATCGCGCTCGGCGAGCGCGGCGGCCGGATCACCGGGCTCGCCGACGGGATCGCGACCGGCGAGGTCCAGTAGCTACCGCGGGTTGTCCGGCGTGTCGTCGAACTTGTTGAGGAAGTCCTTGGCCTTCTCGACGCCGGTGTCGATCTGCGAGTCGTGGCCCGAGAACTTGGACTTGGCGAAGTCCGCCGCCTTGTCCAGGCCCTCCTCGATCTTGTCGTTGTGCTCACGCAGGGCCTCTTCGGCCTTGCCCTTCAACGCGTCGAAGTCGATTCCCATGCGGCAATTGAACAGCACGATCCTCACGTGCGCCTGTGGTAGGGCAGGAACCGCCGGACCAGCCGCAACGGCCGTCGTTCGACCAGGTCGGGGCCGCGGACGGCGTCGAACGCCGACTCCAGCTGGTCCACCACTCCGGACAGGCGGTCCGAGTCGGGCAGGGGCATCGAGCGCGGCTCGCGCTGCTCCCGCACCGCCGACGCGAGTTCACCCAAAGCGGCGGTGAGCAGCTCGACGTCGCCGGGGTCCGGCGGCGGCACACCCCGCCCGATCGTCACGCCCACCTCGGTGACGGCGTCGGCGACGCGTTCCTGCGCGGCGATCACCGGCCACCACGCCACGGCTTGGCGGCCGTTCGCCGACGGCTCCACGACGACCTGCTGGAACGCCGTCCGCAGGTCGGCTAGCGCCCGGTAGGCCCCGCGGCGGGCCCGCGACCGCGCCAGCCGGGCCTCCCCGCCGGACGCCTCGACCAGCGCGCACGAGACGTACTTCGCGACCGCGTCCAGCCCGTCGGCCAGCCGCCCGCCGACCTGCGGGCGACGGCTGCCAGGCCACAGCAGGTAGCCGAAGACGAGCACGATCACGCAGCCGAGCGCGGTGTCGATCAGCCGCGCCACCACGACGTTCCAGCTGCCGGTGTTGGCCAGGTCCATCTGCAGGATGATCAACGGCGTCACGAACGCGCTGAGGACGCCGTAGTTGCGCACCTTCCCGACCGCGACCCCGCCGGCGAAGATCGCGATCAGCGCGACCAGCACCCAGCCGCGCCCGCCGGCGGCGAGCACCACGGCGCCGATGCCGACGCCGACCACCGTGCCGATGCCGCGCAGCACCGCGCGGCCGAAGACCGAACCGAAGTCGGGCTTGAGCACGATGCCGACGGTCAGGGTGATCCAGTACGACCGTTCCAGCGGCACAAGCAGGCCGACGACCTCGGCGATCGCGACGCACAGGGTCAGCCGCAGCGCGGCGATCCACGTCAGCGGGCCGGACGCGAGCGAACCGGCCCACGTGCGGAGGCGGCGGTACCACGGCGTCGGCTCGCGGCGCTTGCGGTCGTCGCCCTTGCCGATCCGGACCAGGCCCGCGTAGAGCGCGGTGAGCACCGGGTCGGTGTCCTCGGGCGGCATCGGCGGCGGTTCCGGCAGCGGCTGGCTGGCCAGCACCGACGCCGACAGCGCGACGAAGTGGTCGATGACCTCCGGCGGCGTGCGGCGGCCGGCGTTGACCATCGCCACCGACGCCTCGACCGCGGGCGTCGTCGCCGACAGCAGGTTGAGCAGCTGCCGGTAGGCGGCGTCGCGGCCGGAGAGCCACGAGCGCGCGGTGAGCAGCTGGTCGTAGGCGGTGTTCATGGCCGTGGTCAGCCGGTGGCGGGCGACCCGCGAGACGGCCTCGTCGGTCGCCGACAGCATCGCGGCCAGCTCGACGTAGACGTGCGCGACGGCGGTGCGTTCGGGACTGGTCGCCCGGAACGTCCAGCTGGCGAGGGCGACCAGGAAGCTCCAGGCGGCCCCGATGCAGAAGAAGCCGAAGAGCACTTCGACGCGGACGCCGGTCGCGTGCTGCCCGGTGCCGAGCACGGCGAAGACGAACATCTGCAACCCGGCGACCGAGGCGTTGCTCCCGGCCGCGCTGATCAGCGCGGACACCGCGGCGACCAGGATCACCGCGGGCACCGACAGCGCCGGGACGCCGCCGGTGAGCAGCCCGATGAGGTAGCCGCAGGTCGCGGCGAGCGTCGCGCCGCCGAGGCGCCGGGCGCGGTAGCGGTAGGGCCCGGCCGATTCGGACAGCACGGCGGGCAGGGCACCGGTCGAGATGAGGGCGCCGACGGCGATGTCACCGGCCGCGTACGCCACCGCGAGCGGCACGGCCAGCGCGACGACCGCGCGGGCGACCATGTTCCACGGCACGGGCACCGGCTTGCTGCGCAGGAGCTGGACCAGCCAGTGCGGCGCGGCGAGGTCGGGGCGCGGCGTGCTCACGCCCCCATCTTGACCTACGCTGCCCGAGACGATTAATTATCAACCTGTCAACAACGCGGGAGGTTCCGGTGGGCCGCAAGTTCTCCTTCGAGGTCAACCGCACGAGCACGGCACCGCCGGAGGCGTTGTTCGCCCGCGAAGCCGAGGGCCCGCGCTGGGCGGAGTGGGGAAAGCCACTCATCGTCCAGGCCCGCTGGAAGCGTCCGGGCCCCGGCGTCGGCGCGGTGCGCGAGGTCGGGCTGTGGCCGGTGCTGATCCGCGAGGAGACGGTCGAGTACGAGCCCGGCCGCAAGCACGTCTACACGTTCTTCGGCGCCAACCCGATCAAGGACTACCGCGCCGAGGTACTCCTCACCCCGACCGCCGACGGCGGCACGCACCTGCGGTGGACCGGGTCGTTCACCGAGCCGGTCAAGGGCAGCGGCCCCGCGCTGGCCGCCGGGCTGCGCGCGGTGATCCGGCTGTTCTCGGGCAAGCTCGTCAAGGCGGCCGAAACCGGGCGGCCTACGGCGGGCTGAAGGGGACTTTCCTCTCATGTGATGCGAGGAAAGTCCCCTTCAGCGCATCAGATGACAGCAAGGTCCCCTTCAGCCCGGCGGGACCCGCGCGGCCGAAACCGGGCGCTGACCGGGGTGGCCCCGGCCACACCGGGTCAACTCCGCGCGCCGCCCCCACGTCACCCGATCGGGTAGTTCCGAGAGGGGGCGTGGATGAAGCGCATCGCAGCGGTGGTCGTCGCGACGGCCTTGGCGTTGACCGCGTGTTCGGCGAGCGTGCCGGACCAGCGGCCACCCGGCACCAGCCAGCCCAACCCGGCACCCGGCGCCGGGCCCGGCCCGAAGACGTCGGCGCCCTACCCGTTCGGCACGGTCCAGCAGAAAGCGCCCGCGATCGAAAACGGCCAGGTCCCCGTGGTCCGCCGGATCACCACCGACAAGCCGTACGTCTTCCTCACCATGGACGACGGCGCGGTCAAGGACCCGGACGCGCTCAAGCTGATGCAGCAGAACGGCACCCACCCGGTGCTGTTCCTGAACGAGAAGTACGTGAAGGGCCACGAGGCCTACTTCAAGCAGATCCTCGACGCGACCGGCGCGACGCTGGGCGACCACACGGTCGACCACCCGAACCTCAAGGGCAAGCCGTTCGAGTTCCAGCGCCAGGAGATCTGCGCCGACGCCGACGACTTCCAGCAGAGCCTCGGCGTCCGGCCGTCACTGTTCCGGCCGCCGTTCGGCAACTACGACCAGAACACGCTGCGCGCGGCGGCCGCGTGCGGAATGCGTGTCGCGGTGCTGTGGACGGCCGCGGTCAACGACGGGCACGTCCAGTTCCAGGCCGGCGACAAGCTCAAGCCCGGCGACATCGTGCTCATGCACTTCCGCAAGACCTTCAGAGAGGACTACACGGCGTTCGTCGAGCAGGCGAAGAAGGACGGGCTGACCCCCGTCCCCCTGGCCGACTTCCTGGGTTAGAGCACCACCGTCGGCGTCACGATCGTCCGGCGGCACGAGACGTCCCCGAGGTGCACGAGGATCTGCGTCGTCCCGCGCGGCACGTTGTCGAGCACGAACCGGCCGCCTTCGTCGGCGGTCGTGGACTTCGTGCCGTGCTCGGCGACGCGCACCTCGACGCCGTACTGCCCGGCGGGCACCAGCCAGCCGTCGATGCGGTGCAGCTTGCCCATCTTGGTCAGGTTGATCATCACGGTCAGGTCGCTGACGGTGAACGTGATCGTCCCGGTGCCGCCGCCGCGCACGCCGGCCAGGTTGTCCATCCGCTCCCACCGGGCGACCTCGACGTCGAGGTCTTCCAGGGCGAGCGCGAACTGGACCCGCTGCACCAGGTCGTCCGGTGGCGGGTCCAGCTCGTCGAGGAAGCGGCCGACGTCGGCCAGGATCCGCTCGTCGGAGAAGGCCTCTCCAGGCGCCCCGAGGTCGTTCATCGGCTTCCCCCTTCACTGGCGAGGAGATCGCGCATCTGGTCGAGGCAGCGCCCCCTGGTCGGGCCGACGCTGCCGCGTGGCATGCGCAGCGCCTCGGCGACGAGCTGGTACTCCGCGCGGCCCGCGAGGACGGTCAGCCGGAGCAGTTCCTGACAGCGGTGGGGCAGCCGGACGAAGGCGCGCCAGACCCGGCGGTCGCGGTCGGCGCGGACGGCTTCGTCTTCGGGTGCCGGTTGGGTGCTCGGCATGGATTCGGCGACTTCGTCGCTCAGCGGCACGGGCTGCATGCGGCGGCCGAAGGGGTGGGTGGCCTCGCGGCGGGTGGTGGTGATCAGCCAGGCGGCGAGGGCTTTGGGGTCGCGGAGCTTGCCGAGCTGGCTGAACAGCGCGAGCCAGACGGTCTGGACCACGTCCTCGGCGACCGAGCGGTCGAGGCCGTTGGCCCTGGCGACGTGCCAGACGAGCGGGGTCAGCTCCGCGACGAGGCGGTCCATCGCCCGGCGGTCGCCCGCACGGGCGGCCCGCATGCAGGCGGCGTGCAGCTCGGCGCCGGTCAGGCCCTCCCAAGGCGGGTCCACCTCTGTGGTTTGCACGTCGGTCACCGTAGCTGCCCCTCTTCGGAAGAGTCTTCGAGTCGGCAATGGCAGTATCGCGGGTCCTTCGGGGGGAAGGAGCGTGCAGGTGGATCTCGGATACATCAAGGTCACTTACTTCGTCGGTCGCGCTCGTCGGTCACATCGCTGCGGGAGGTACCGGCCGACGCGGGCGGGTGGACCCGCGCCGGCCGATACTCCCCTCCCTCAAGGGCCCGCTCCCCAACGGACCCCGCCGGATGTCCCCTCCCCCGAAAGGCACCCGGCCGACGGTGTCCGGAAGCCCCCTCGGCTCCCGGCCACCGCGTTTCCTTCGAACCCGACACCCCCTGTCGCGTTCTTCGTGCTGGCTGCTCCACAGGACGCAATGGGGCCGCCGCCAGATACACGAACGGCCGAACTTTTTTGAAGATCGACGGACAGCGGGTGGTTGATCACGCACAGTGCGGCGCAAGCGTTTGTGCCCACCGCGCATAACCCGCCGGGCCCGGGTGGAAGCGGTCGGACGCGAACGCCGCCGGGTCGAGCAGGGCCGGGTCCATCGGGACGTGCCGCACGCCGGGGACACGGGCGACGGCGGCGGCCGCGGCGTCGAGCGCGGTCGAGCGGGCCGCGAGCACGTCCCGCAGCGGCCGCGGCAGCGCCGGGAAGCGGGACATCGGCGGGACCCCGGCCAGGACGACGTCGACCGGGCCGAGCCGCCGTCGCAGCTCGACGACGAGCGCCAGCAGGTCGCGGCGGTAGGCCGGGGCGGTTCGCAGCTCGATGGTGTCGTTGACGCCGAGGGCGACCACGACGACGTCGGCCGGGTCGACGAGCGGGACCAGCTCGGCCCGGACCGTCCGCGCGTTGGCGCCGGTGCGGCCGACCGCCTGCCAGCGCACGGCCCGGCCATCGCGGGCCAGCTCGCGAGCGAGGCAGCCGGTGAGCGCTTCCTCGTGCGTGCGCGCGCCGACGCCGTCCACTGTGGATTCGCCGAGGACGGCCAGGCGGATCGGCTCGCCGTCACCGGGGACCAGGCCTTCGGTGGGTCCCGCGGCGCCGGGGAGCCGCGGGGTCGTCCGCTTGACGTAGACAGCCTGCGCGAGGAGCACCATGCCTCGACGCTATCCGTGCGCGATCGAGACTTTCGTCCTGATCAGCGTGGGATCCGCCACGGCGTCGAGCAGGTACGCGGCGACGTCGGCGCGCCGGATCGTGTAGCTGCCGCGGACGTTGCCGTCGAGGCGGTTCTTGACGGCACCGGTGCGTGAGCCGTTGAGCAGCATCGGCGGCCGGACCACCGTCCAATCGAGATCGGCCGCCATGACCAGGGCTTCTATCGCGCGCATGTCCGCGTAGCCGTGCTTGAGGACTGCGTTGAGCAGCGGCTTGACCAGCGCGCGGGTGAAGACGCCGTCGCCGTCGGCGTCCAGCCCGCTGGCGCTGACCACCAGCAGGCGCTTGGCCCCGGCCGCGATCGCCGCGCGAGCGCCGTCGACGCAGACCGTGGTCGGCTTGCGCTCGCGCGAACCCAGCGCGGAGATGACGGCGTCGCGGCCTTCGATGGCAGCGGTCAGCTTGTCCTGCTCGTGCAGGCCCGCGACGACGACGTCGGCCGGGACGTGCAGCCGGGCCGGGTCGCGGACCACGGCCGTGACCTGCCAGCCGCGTTCGCCCGCCTGCTTGACGACCTCGGTGCCGACCCCGCCGGTCGCCCCCAGAACCGTGATCTTCATGGTGGTTCCTCCTCGGTTAGTGAACACTCACCAGGTAGGGTGAGTGTTCACTAACCAGGCTGAGAACGCACTCAGGGAGCCGCCATGGGAAGCCGCGAAGAGATCGTCGCCGCGGCCGCGAAGGTGATGCGCGAGCAGGGCTACGCGCACGCGACCACCAAGGTCATCGCGAAGACGGCGGGTTACTCGGAGGCGATGCTCTACAAGCACTTCCGCGACAAGACCGACCTCTTCCTCAGCGTGATGGGCGAGGAGCTGCCCGCGTTGGGCGCGGTACTGGGCGAGCTGACCGCCGACCCGGGACGCGCGCCGTTGCGGGACAACGTCGTCCGCGTCGCCCGGCTCGGCCTGGCCTTCTACCTCGAAGGGTTCCCGATCGCGGTGTCGGTGTTCTCGTCCCGGGAGCTGCTGCGCTCCCACCGCGAGCGCCTCGGCGGCCACGGCCCGCGTGGGCTGCTCGACGGCGTCGCGAAGTACCTGCGTGCCGAGCAGGCGCTCGGCCGGGTCGACGCGGGCACCGACGTCGAAGCGGCGGCGGCCCTGCTGCTCGGCGCGTGCTTCCAGCAGGCGTTCCTGGCGACGTTCGAAGAGAGCGAGCCGGCCGACCTCGCCGACCGGCTCGCGGACACCCTGCTCGCCGCGCTTTAGGCGTGCTTCTCCTCGCGGAGCTTGTGCCAGCGCTCGTACATGCCGTTGAGCTCTTCGAGCATGAACGACAGGAAGTCCCGCATCTCCGCGAGCCGCTTGCCCGACGGCGTGTCCTCGCCGAGCGCTTCGATGCCGTTCTCGGCCGCGTCGCGCCACATGTTGATCATGCGGTCGCGCTTCAGGAAGGTGGCGTACCAGAGGTCGTCGTAGAGGCGGTAGTGGTCGCGGCGCTCGCCGGGCTCGCGCTCCTTGGCGACCAGGCCGATCTGTTCGAGGTAGCGCACCGCGCCGGAGACGGCGGCCGGGCTGACCGACAGCTGCGAGGCCAGGTCGGCCGCGGTCAGGCGGCCTTCGTCGGTGGTCATCAGCGCGGCGAACACCCGCGCGGACATGCGCTGCATCCCGATCTGCGAGAGCACGAGCCCGAGGCTCTCGACGTAACGGCGGACGGCGTCTTCGTCTCTCTTCGTGTCAGGCGTCGTCATCGGCCCATCCTCCCGTACCCGTCCCCCAAGATCACTCAATCTAGACATTTTCTTAACTTCACAACTTCGTGAACCAAGTGTAGCTTCCGAACCATGGAAAACGCCATTTCGGTCATCGACCTGCACAAGTCGTTCGGCCGGACGAAGGCCCTCGACGGCCTCGACCTGCAGGTACCCGCTGGGGAGGTGCACGGCTTCCTCGGCCCCAACGGGGCAGGCAAGTCGACCACCGTCCGGGTCCTGCTCGGCCTGCTCCACGCGGACTCGGGGGACGTCCGGCTGCTCGGCGGCGACCCCTGGAAGGACGCCGCGAGCCTGCACCGCCGCCTGGCCTACGTGCCCGGCGACGTCAACCTGTGGCCCAACCTCTCCGGCGGCGAGGTCATCGACCTGCTCGGGCGGTTGCGCGGCGGCCTCGACGAGAAGCGCCGCGCCGAGCTCATCGAGCGGTTCGACCTCGACCCGAAGAAGAAGGGGCGCACGTACTCCAAGGGCAACCGGCAGAAGGTCGCCATCGTCGCCGCGCTCGCGTCCCGCGTCGACCTGCTGATCCTCGACGAGCCGACGTCCGGGCTCGACCCGCTGATGGAGGCGACGTTCCAGTACGCCATCCAGGAGGAGCGCGAGCAGGGCCGCACGGTGCTGCTGTCCAGCCACATCCTCGCCGAGGTCGAGGCCCTGTGCGACAAGGTCAGCATCATCCGCAACGGCAAGACCGTCGAGTCCGGCACACTCGCCGAGCTGCGCCACCTGACCCGGACGTCGATCACCGCCGAGCTCGCCGGGCCGCCGAACGGCCTGACGAAGCTGGCCAACATCCACGACCTCAAGGTCGAGGGCAACCGCGTCCGGTTCGACGTCGAAACGCGCTCGCTCGACGAGGCCCTGCGCCAGCTGACCGAGGTCGGCGTCCGGAGCCTGGTCAGCCAGCCGCCGACGCTGGAAGAGCTGTTCCTGCGGCACTACACGACCGAGGCGAGCGCGAAATGACCGCGACCCTTTCGCGCGCCGAAGCCGAGGTCGCGCCCGCGCACGAACTCGCGGGCACCTGGCACCTCACCCGGCTCGCGCTGCGCCGCGACCGAGTCGTGCTGCCGATCTGGATCGTGCTGCTCAGCATCGTCCCGGCCAGCACGGTCAAGACGTTCGACCAGTTCTACCCGACGGTCGCCGACCGGCTGGCCCTGCAGGCGGGCGCGAACACGAACCCGTCCTACGCGCTGCTCTACGGGCCGCCGTTCGACCTGACCACCGCGGGCGGGTTCATCGCCTGGCGCATGTGCGGGTTCCTCGCGCTGCTCACCGGGCTGATGGTGGTCTTCACCGTCACCCGGCACACCCGCGCCGAGGAGGACACCGGCCGCGCGGAGCTGCTCGCGTCCGCGGTCGTCGGCCGGTACGCGGCGCTGACGGCGTCGATGTTCGTGGCCGCCGGAGCGAGTGTGCTGATCGGGCTGATCCAGGCGGTCACCATGATCGGCGCCGGGCTGCCCACCGCCGGGTCGGTGGCCTTCGGCGCGGCGGAAGCGTTGGCGGGCTTGGTGTTCACGGCCGTCGCGGCGGTCGCCGTCCAGCTCGCCGAATACTCCCGCACGGCCAACGGGATCGGCACCGCCGTCGTGGGCGCGGCGTTCCTGCTGCGCGGCGCCGGAGACTCCACTGTGGACGCTCGCTGGCTGTCGTGGCTCTCGCCGATCGGCTGGGTGCAGCAGGTCCGGCCGTTCTCCGGGGAACGCTGGTGGGTGCTGCTCCTGCCAGTCGCGTTCACGCTGGTCGTCGGCGCGGCCGGGTACTGGCTGCTGCCCCGCCGCGACGTCGGGGTCGGCATCCTCCCGCCGCGACCGGGCCCGGCACGGGCGGCGGCGAGCCTGCGGTCGCCGTTGGCACTGGCCTGGCGCCTGCACCGCGGGCCGCTCCTCGGCTGGACGATCGGCACGGCGGTCGTCGGCGCGGTGTTCGGCTCGATCGCCAGCGGCATCGGCGACCTGGTCGGCTCGAGCCCGCAGGCGCAGCAGATCTTCGAACGACTCGGCGGCAGCCACGCGCTGACGCAGGCGTTCCTGGCCGCGATGGCGGGGATGTTCGCGATGGTCGCGTCGCTGTACGGGATCCAGGCGGCGCTGCGGATGCGGAGTGAGGAGACGGCGATCCGGCTCGAGCCGGTGCTGGCGACGAGCGTCGGCAAGCTGCGCTGGGCGGGCGGGCACCTGCTGTTCGCGTTCTTCGGCACGGCATTGCTGCTGCTGGTCGGCGGCGTGTTCATGGGACTGGCCAACGGGTTGCGCACGGGCGACGTCGGCGGCTCGATCGGCGACGCGCTCGCCGGAATGGCGGTGCAGCTGCCGGCGGCGTGGGTGGTGGTCGCGCTGGCGGTGACGATCTTCGGGCTGCTGCCGGGCTTTTCCGCGGCGGCCTGGGCGGTCGGCGCGCTGGCGCTGCTGCTGAGCCTGTTCGGCCCGGTCGTGAACCTGCCGCAGGCGGTGCTGGACGTCTCGCCGTTCCAGCACCCACCGAAGCTGCCGGGCCAGGAGTTCACGGCAACCCCGCTCGTCTGGCTCTCGGCGGTCGCGGTCGTCGCGTTGGTCGCGGGGCTGGTCGGCTGGCGACGCCGCGACGTCGGTTAGGTCAGTCGCGCCAGCTGCTGGTCAACGGCAGCAGCGTGGACGTCGAGGTCGGCGTGGTGGACGTCGGCGACGTGGTCACGGTGACCTCGACGACGCGGGTGGTCGTGGTCGGCGGGGACGTCTCGACCGCGGTCACCGTCGGCGGGGTCGGCACGGGTGCGGTCACCGTGACCGGCTCCGCGCGCGTCGCGCTGGTGGACGGCGGCGCGGTGACTTCGGCGGGCCGCGGGGTGTTGCGGCCGGCGATGAGCAGCGCGGCCACCAGCAATCCCGTGGCGAAGCCCGCCAACCCGGTCACGGCGGCGGAACCCCAGGTCGGTCGGCCACTCATCCGGGCACCCCCTCGCCACGCGGAGCGCAGGTTCGAGGACTAACTCGCGTTGATCTTAACTCTTGTTACAGTCCGTGCACCTTGAGTCTTATCGGCTCAACTTTATTGCGCCCGCCCCGCGCACGTGTCACCTTGGGGTCATGGGGGCTCTGGGGAACCGCGACTTCCGCCGCCTCTGGCTGGCCGACCTCGCCAGCCAGCTCGGCAGCCGCATCGACGTGCTGGCGGTGCCGCTGCTCGCGGTGACCACACTCGGCGCGTCGGTCTTCGAGGTGTCGCTGCTCCGGACCGCGGAATACCTGCCCTACCTGGTGCTCGGCCTGCAGGTCGGCGCGTGGTGCGACCGGGTGCGCCACCGTCCGGTGCTGATCGCCGCGGACCTCGGGCGCGCGCTGCTGATCGCGTCGATCCCGGTGGCCGCGCTGCTCGGCGTGCTGGGCCTGCCGCACCTGCTGGCCGTCGTCCTCGGGGTCGGGCTGCTGGGCGTGTTCTTCGACATCGCGCACCAGACGTACGTGCCGCGGCTGGTCTCCCGCGAAGACCTGCCGGACGCCAACGCGCGGCTGCAAACGAACCGCTCGATGGCGGCGGTCGCGGGTCCCGGTGTCGCCGGGCTGATCGTCCAGGGGCTGGGCAACGCCGCGGCGCTGGCGGTCGACGCCGTCAGCTACCTGTGGTCGGCGCTCTGGCTGCGCCGGATAGAGACGCCGGACGTGCGCCCGGCCGCCCGGGAGCGGCGGCTGCTGCGTGAGATCGCCGAAGGCCTGCGGGTGGTCCGCGGCAACCGAGTGCTCCTGGCGATCAGCGCGCACGGGGGCGTGTCGAGCTTCTTCCAGTCGGCCCACCTGGCGATCGTGGTCGTCTTCCTCAGCCGCGACGTCGGGCTTTCGCCGTGGGCGATCGGCCTGCTCGGCACGGCGTCCCTGACCGGCGCGCTGGCGGCGGGGCTCACCGCGCGGCGGCTCGGCGAGCGGCTCGGGCAGGCGCGGGCTCTCTGGGGTTCGGCGGTGCTGTTCGGCCTGGCGTACCAGCTGTACCCGTTCACCGGACGCGGCTGGGCGCTCGCCTGCTACGTCGTCGCCGGGTTCTTCACCAGCTACAGCGTGATCGTGCTGAGCGTCTTCGGCCTCGGGTTCCAGCAGACGCTCGCGCCGCCGGAGCTGCTGGGCCGGGTCAACTCGATCTCCCAGACGTTCATCTACGGCGCGGCTCCGCTCGGCAGCCTGATGGGTGGCGTGCTGGCGAGCGCGTTCGGGATGCGGGTGACCCTGCACATCGCGGCGGCCGGGGTCCTGGCCTCGGCGGTGCTCATGCTGGGAGCACGTCAGGCAGGCGACGCCTTGAGCCCGTCGACGACGACCCGGACCAGGTGACGGCTCCCGGGCTCGTACCGCTCGGCGGCGAGGCAGCCGACGATCAGCGCCCGCAGGTCGTCGCCGTCGATGTCGCGGCGGATGGCGCCGGCGGCTTGGGCCCGGGCGAGCAGTTCGGCGAACGCGGCCCGGAACTCCTCGCCCGCCCCGGCCTTGAAGGCGTGCCCGCTCGACTCGGCGAGGGCGTCGCAGATGGCGCGGTTGAGCGAGGCCTGCTTGATGACGCGCACGAAGTAGTCGACGAAGACGGCCCCGGGATCCTCGGCGGCCGCGAGCGCGCGGGCCTCCTCGGCGAACTGCTGGATGCGCTCGAGGACGACGGCCTGGAAGAGCGCTTCCTTGCTGGGGAAGTGCCGGTAGACGGTGCCCGCGCCGACGCCGGCGAGCCGCGCGATGTCATCGAGGGGCACGGCCAGCCCGTCGGCGGCGAACGCCTCCTCGGCGGCGGCCAGGACCTTCGCCCGGTTCCGCCGCGCGTCCGCGCGCATCTTCTCCATGTTCGTCTCCTCGTTGACAACCGGAACGCTCGCTCCGTATCGTCCTAAGCGGGTGCACCGTTCCGATTCAACGCCCAGTCTTCCAGGAGAATTCCGATGCCCCACGCCGCCCGGCCCGTGTTCGACGCCTTTCTCGCCGCCTCGGTGGAAAACCGCTGGGACGACCTCGCCGACCTCTACGCCGAAGACGTCACCATCGAAATGCCGTTCACCCTGCCGGGAGTGCCCCGGCTGACGAAGGGCCGCGAGGAGCTGCGCCGCCGGTTCCACGCGGCCGCCCAGGTCCGGCAGGTCGTCCGCGCGGAGAACGTCGTCGTGCACGAAACTTCCGATCCCGCCGTGCTCGTGGCGGAGTTCGACCTGCACCAGGAGCTGCGGGGAGAACCGCTCGTCGTGTCCTACGTGATGGTCGTGACGGTCGAGAACGGCCTGATCAAGCATTCCCGCGACTACACCGACACCGCCGCGGCGGCCGCGCGGATCAAGGCGTTGTCGCCTGCTGGCTCGTCGGCGGGATGAACAAGCGGTCGAACGTGCTCACCGCGTACCCCCACACCCCCGGCACCAGCAGCACGCCGAGCAACGCGAACACGGGGAAGATCAACCGCTTCTCGACCTTCTTGCCGGTGCGGAAGCGCAACGGCTTGGGCGGCCGCAGCTCGTACCACGTCTCGCCCGCGATCGGGACCGGGAACAGGAACGGGCACCCGGCCTCGGTCAGCGCGTCCCCGAGGCAGTGCACGAAACACCCCGCCGCGACGGCGATGCCGAGCCAGCCGGAAATGGCCGCCAGCTCACCCGTCCGGTCGGGCGGGGCCGTGAAGAACCACCAGGCCACCGCCGCGCCGCTCACCGGCAGCAGCCAGTCGCCCAGCGCACCCTCGGCCAGCATCAACCCGAAGATCACCACGCCGACGACCGCCCAGGGACCGCCAGCCGTGGTCCCCCACGACGTCAGCGCGCCCAGGCCCGCCGCGAACAGGACCGTGTGGGACAGGTGGCGGTGCTTGCCCGTCACCTTCTCGTCGCGCGGGCCCTTCGTCAGCGCGTAGAACGCCGCCGAAACGCGGCGCAGCACCCACGACAACGCGCCCGTCAGCCAGCCGAGGAGGCGGGACGCACTCGCGCCCGGGTGGTCCAGGTCGGGCAGCAGGGCGAACCCCGCCGTCGTGGCCGCGAAGACCACCGCCTGGTGCACCGACCCCACCCCGACCGCGGGCGCCAGCGCGAGGCCCGCGCACCAGCCGGTCAGGGCATGCGTCCGCCCCATCATCGTGCCGCCCCCAGGATCCGCGGAACCAGTCCGCAGGACCGTAGCGGGCGGTCAGGCTTGGGGGTCCTCCGACACGCTCAGGTGCTCGGCGACGCCGGTGAGTTCGATCACCCGGCTCACCGCGGGGCTGGGCACGACCTCGAGCTCGACGTCCTGCTCGCCGGCCTGGCGTTGTGCGCGGAGCACCACGTTCAGCGCGGAGGAATCGAAGAAGGTCACCCCGGTCAGATCGGCCACGACCCGCTGCGCCCGCTTGTCCGCGATCAGCCCCGCCAGGGCCTCCTGCAGCTGCGGGCTGGTCAGCAGATCGAGCTCGCCGGTGACCACCACCCGGGGCTCCGTCGCGTCGGTGTCCAGCGTGATGCCGAACCCGGGCGGGGTGGCGTTCTGGTCGGCTGCGGGCATGCAGTTTCTCCTCGTCAGGCGCTGCTCCTGCGCCGGGTACGCGCCTGATGTCTCAAGCGGCATCCGTGTCACCGTGCCTTCCACAACTCCGGGACACGGTCAAGGCAACTCCGGGGCCAACCCTAACCCAGGAGACGGCCGAGCCCGCCACGGCCGCCGCCCTTTCGCGCGGACTGTTCACGTGCGATCGGATCCTGCCTGGTCAGTGCGCACTCATCGCCTTTCGCGCCGCCCGGCGCTGTCGCAGGAACAGCTGCCGCCGTTCGATCTCCCCGAGGCCACCCCAGATGCCGTACGGCTCCTGCACGGTCATCGCGTGCTCGCGGCACTGCGCCAGCACCGGGCACGTCTGGCAGATGGCCTTGGCCCGCGACTCGCGCCGCTCCCGCGCCGAACCCCGCTCGTTGTCCGTGTGGAAGAAAAGGCTGCTGTCCGCACCCCGGCACGAACCGCGCAGCTGCCATTCCCACTCTTCAGCAACCACGTTGGGCAGCCGGCTCACGTCAGCCATGTCGTCCCTGCCTTTCCCAGGATCAGCATGTCGACCGCTACATGCCCGCCGGTGCGGCGGATCAAACCCGGGTTTGGTTTGCTCACCCCACGGGCATCTCGCTGACCGGGCGTGGAGGGGACACCGCCACCCGCCGACCGCGAGCCGGAGAAAGGAACAAACGTGGAGGACAACGCCCCGCTCGTCCCGGAAGGCGCGCAGGTCATCGAGGTGCGGACGGCCGCGATCCCGCACGTCGTGCCCACGCTGCGGACCATCGTGGCCGACATCGCGATGCGCCAGGACTTCGACCTCGACGCCGTCGAGGACCTCCGGATGGCGGTGGACGAAGCCTGCTCGCTGCTGCTCCCCGCCAGCGCGGACGGCAAGCTGACCTGCGTCTTCTCGTGGAACGGGCCGCGCATCGAGGTCTCCGTTTCGGTGCTTTCGGACACCCCGGACCACGAGGACGACTCCGGCCTTTCGTGGCAGCTGCTGACCGCGCTCGCGACGTCGGCGCAGCGCACCGTGACGCCCGAGGACGGCCACTACCTGTCCCGCGTCGACCTCGTCCGGGAGAGCCAGGCGGCGAGCTCGTGACCGATCCCGCCGGGGACAGCGGGGACGAACTGGACGTCGGTGCGCTGTTCACCCACCTCGCCGGGTTGCCGGCGGACTCCCCGGAGCGGGAACGCATCCGGGACACGCTGGTGCGCGCGCACCTGGAGCTGGCGCGCAACCTGGCCCGCAAGTTCCGCAACCGCGACGAGGCGATGGAGGACCTGGTCCAGATCGCCACGGTCGGGCTGATCCACGCCGTCGACCGGTTCGACCCGGACCAGGGCACCGACTTCCTGGCCTTCGCGGTGCCGACGATCTCGGGCGAGCTGCGCCACCACTTCCGGGACAACAGCTGGTCGGTGCGGGTGCCGCGGCGGCTCAAGGAGCTGAACGCGAACATCTCCGCCGCGCGCGAGGAGCTCACCGTCCAGCTTTCGCGCGCTCCCCGGCCGAGTGAGATCGCCGCGCGGCTGGGCGTGCCCGTGGAGGACGTCTACGAGGGTCTGCGCGCCGGTCAGGGCCGCTACGGCGCCTCGCTGGACCACCTGCTGGAGAACGCGGCGCACACGCGCTTCGGGGCGCCGGACGCCGAGCTGGGCCAGGCCGAGCTGCGGGAGGCGCTGCGGCCGATGCTGGAGAGCCTGCCGGAGCGGGAACGCAAGATCGTCGCGCTGCGGTTCGGCTCGGGGATGAGCCAGTCGGACATCGCACGCCGCGTCGGGGTCTCCCAGATGCAGGTGTCGCGGTTGCTGGCCGCGACCTTGAAGAAGTTGCGTTCGGGCCTGGACGAATCCGAGCTCGCCGACGGCACCTGATTAGCCGCTCACCCGCTTGGGTACTTCGCGGACGGTACCGGACTCACTTGGGAGAGGGGGCCCCGATGACGACGTCGAAGATGCCGCAGCACGCGGCGACGACGTCCGCTCCGGTGACCCTGCTCCTCCCGGCCGACGTCACGGCCCCGGCGTTGGCGCGCCACGCGGTGCGCTCGGCGCTGCTGGGTCTCGGAGTGGCCGAAGCCCAGGTGGACGACGTCCTGCTGGCGACGTCGGAGCTGGTCACGAACGCCTTCGAGCACGGTGAGCGGCCCCAGCGAATGGAACTGGCCTACGACGACGGGCGGCTGACCCTGCGGGTGTACGACACCGGCCGGATGCTGCCCGAGCTGCGGGCGCCGTCGCCCACGGAGGCCCGCAGCCGCGGGCTCGTGCTGGTCCAGGCGCTGTCGGAGGACTGGGGGTTCGAGCGCTGCCCGGGCGGCAAGTTCGTCTGGGCGGTCTTCCGCCTCGCCTGATCAGGGGTCCAGCAGCTCCCGCGCGGCCGCCGTCTCGGCGATCCGCTGCCGGAAGGGCTTGCGTTCGAGCGCCTCGGCGATCGCGTCCAGCACGCCGCGCAGCGGGTACGGCAGCTCGGCTTCCAGCGCCTCCGACGCCTCGGTCGTCGCCGTCCACTCCGCCTCGATCAACGGGAGCAGCTCGCGCGTCTTCGCCGTGAGCGAGACGATCCGCTGCCGCGCGTCGGCGCCGGGTTCGAGGGCGACGAAGCCCGCCCGGTTCATCTGCGCGACGGTCTGGCTGGCCGCGGAGTGCGTCACGCCCACCTCCGCGGCGAGGTCGCGGATGGCCAGGGGGCCGCGCGCGAGCAGCGCCCGCACCACCCCCGAGTACCGCGGGCGGTAGCCGTCGAGGCCGATGTCGGCGAGGAACTTCGCGACGTCGCCGTCGAGCACCTCGAGGACGTGCCGCATCCGGGTCCCCAGCCCGTCCGGACCCGATGTCATGGCCATGACGGCGAATCATAGGCGGGGACTTGTGCTTGGATCGCGGCATGGAGAACCGGAAGATCACCCGGCTGGGCCGCGAGGTGTCCGTGGTCGGGCTCGGCTGCTGGCAGCTCGGCGCGGACTGGGGCGAGGTCGACGAGAACGACGCACTCGGGGTGCTGCACGCGGCCGCCGACAACGGTGTCACCTTCTTCGACACCGCCGACGTCTACGGCGACGGCCGCAGCGAGCGGCTGGTCGGGCGGTTCCTCGCCGAGCGCGGCGACGTGTTCGTGGCGACCAAGATGGGCCGGCGCGTCGAGCAGGTGCCGGAGAACTACGTCGCCGCGAACTTCCGCGAGTGGAACGACCGCTCGCGCCGCAACCTCGGCGTCGACACGCTCGACCTGGTCCAGCTGCACTGCCCGCCGACGCCGGTGTACTCGTCCGACGCCGTCTACGACGCGCTCGACGAGATGGTCGCGGAGGGCCGGATCAAGGCCTATGGCGTCAGCGTCGAGACCTGCGAAGAGGCGTTGACGGCGTTGGCGCGGCCGAACGTCGCTTCCGTCCAGATCATCCTGAACTGCCTGCGGCTCAAGCCGCTGGAGCGCGTGCTGCCCGCGGCGGCGGAGGCGGGCGCCGGGATCATCGCGCGGGTGCCGCTGGCCTCGGGCCTGCTGTCCGGCCGCTACACCGCCGAGACGACGTTCGCGGCCAACGACCACCGGAACTTCAACCGCCACGGCGAGGCGTTCGACGTCGGCGAGACGTTCTCGGGCGTGCCGTACGAGGTCGGTTTGGAGGCGGTCTCGCGGCTGCGCGGGCTGGTGCCCGCCGGCCAGACGCTGGCGCAGTTCGCGCTGCGGTGGATCATCGACCAGCCCGGCGTGAGCACGGTGATCCCGGGCGCCCGCAACGCGGCCCAGGCCACGGCGAACTCCGCGGCGGCCGCGCTGCCGCCGCTGTCCGAAGAGGCGCTGGCCGGCGTCCGCGAGACCTACGACGACCTCGTCCGCCCGCTCGTCCACGACCGCTGGTAGGCCCGCCATGATGACGCCCGAAGAGCTGCTGACCACGACCCGGACCGTCCGCAAGCGCCTCGACTTCGACCGGCACGTGCCGCTCGACCTGGTGAAGCACTGCGTGCAGGTGGCCCTGCAGGCACCGAGCGGCTCGAACACGCAGAAGTGGCACTGGCTGGTGGTCACGGACGCGGAGCAGCGCGCGGCGCTCGGGCGGATCTACAGCCGGGCGTGCCACGAGTACCTCGCGTCCGACCGGGCGGCGGGCAAGCTGTTCGCCGACGACCCCGAGCGGGCGCAGGTGCAGAGGCGCGTCGGCGACAGCGTCGCGTATCTGGCCGACCGGATGGGCGACGTGCCGGTGCTGGTCGTGCCGTGCCTGGAGACGGCGTCGGCGGAGCTGCCGGCGGGCAACCAGGCCGGGCTGTGGGCGTCGCTGCTGCCCGCGGTGTGGAGCTACATGCTCGCCGCGCGCTCGGTGACGCTGGGCACGGCGTGGACGACGCTGCACCTGAAGTACGAGAAGGAAGCGGCGGACGTGCTGGGCCTGCCGGACAACGTGCACCAGGCGGCGCTGATCCCGACGGCGTTCTACACCGGCGACACGTTCAAGCCCGCGAAGCGGCAGCCGTTGGAAGAAGTGCTGCACCTCGACCGGTGGGCTAGCGAACGGTGAGGGTGAGCCCCTGGATGCCCCAGGCGTCGGCCTGGGCTCCGGGGAGCCAGACGTCGACGATGTCGTCCTTGATCCAGCTGCCGATGTCCGCGGCGTAGCACTCGCCGTAGCCGGGCACCGAGAACCTGGTGCCCCACGGGATGTTCCGGGCGTCGACCGCGCAGATGCCCGGCCCCGCGTTGTAGCCGAGCGCGGTCTGGGCGACGTCGTTGTAGGACGTCACGCGGTAGTTCAGCGTCGTCCCGGCCGGGATGCGGTAGGGCGCGAGCCGGTCGGCGCCGTCGAGCCGGTAGGCCGTCGAGATCTGGCCGAGCGAGCCCGGCGAGTTGTCCTCGGCCGTCATCGCGTAGAGCTGGTAGTTCGCGTTCGCGCACGGGCTCGCGTCGGTCACCGTGAGCGTCGGCTGGCCCCAGTCGCTGATCCACTGCAGGGCTTGGCCGTTGCGGAACGCGCGATACGCCTTCGCTCCGGCGACGCGGGCGAAGGTGAAGGTCACGCGGCCGTCGGCGCCGAGCCCGCCGCTGACCGAGCCGGGCGCGGGCAGGCGGTTGCTGACGTCGTACGCGCCGACGAGCGTGCCGGGGCCGCTCCCGCCGGTGACCGGCCGGTCCGGAATCGGACCGGGGTAGAAGTGCTGGCAGGCGGGCAAAGTGGCCGCGGACGCGGCCGGGGCGATCAGGAGACTGGCGGCGAACGCCACCAGCGCGAGGACCCTGGCGAGGCGCATGACGGGAAACCTCCATGGTGGGGACCGGGGTGGAGGTGACGCGGTGGGGAGGTGCGGGTTCGCCGCTGGACAGGACGTTAAATGGCCTGGACCACT
Source organism: Amycolatopsis nalaikhensis (assembly GCF_030264295.1). Classification (GTDB taxonomy): domain Bacteria; phylum Actinomycetota; class Actinomycetes; order Mycobacteriales; family Pseudonocardiaceae; genus Amycolatopsis; species Amycolatopsis nalaikhensis. The sequence continues at coordinate 2,441,059 of NZ_CP127173.1, forward strand.
CCGTCAATAGGTCTAGACCTCTAAGGTTTTCCGGTACCCGAACGGCGCAGGCGCCCGGTTACAGGTAGCTCACCAGGCGGTCGGCCAGCTGCGCCGGATGGCTCAGCGTCACGCAGTGCGGCCCGTCGATCTCGTCCGGTTCGGCACCGAGGCGCTCGCGGGCGACGCGCCGCTGGAAGTCCGGCGGGAAGAACCGGTCGTCGCGGCAGAGCAGGACGCGCGTCGGCACGTCCGGATGGGCTTCGAGGGGCCACGGCTCGTCCCACTCCTTGCTGGCCTGCTCGCGCCCGTGCGCCTGGCATTCCGCGGCCAGCTCGGCCGAGACGCCGTTGAAGAACTGCTCGGTCTCGCTCAGCCCCTCGGGCGAGGCGAACCCGGTGTTGCCCCACCACTGGCCGGGCGGCTCCCCCGGCGCCGGGATCATCCCGGCCAGGTAGACGAGCAGCCGCGCCCGCAGCTTCGCCGCGACCAGCGACGCGGTGAACCCGCCGTAGGAGTGGCCGACGACGGCGACGTCCTCGGCGTCGCCGAGCGCGGCCAGCACCGTGTCGGTGAACTCGGTCAGCCCGGCCGCCGGGTCGGTGATCGGCAGATCGGGCGCGACGGCGTCGTGGCCGCGGGCGCGCAGCTCCGGCACCAGCAGATGGAAGTCCCAGCCGCTGCCGCCGCCCCCGTGGATCAGCGCGAACGTCGTCATGCGGGCCAGCTCAGCAGCGGCGGAGCATGTCCGTCAAGGCGGTTTTCTCGCCTTCGGTGACGGTGAGGCCGTAGTAGTGCTTCACGACGATCCAGTCGGTCGCGTAGGTGCACCAGAAGGACACCAGCGGCGGCTTCCACTGGTCCGGGGCCTTGTCGCTCTTCTGCTGGTTGACGTTGTCGGTGACGGCGAACAGCTGCGGCCGGGTGAGGTCGTTCGCGAACTGCTCGCGCTTCTCGGTCGTCCACGTCTTCGCGCCGCTCGCCCAGGCCTGGCCGAGCGGGACCATGTGGTCGATGTCGAGGTCGGTCGCCTTGGTCCAGGTCTCGCCGTCGTAGATGCTGGTCCACGTGCCGGACGTCGCCTTGCAGTCCTTGTCGGTCTTGACGTCCTTGCCGTCGCGCTTGAGCACGACCTCGCGGGTGTCGCAGCCGGAGCCCTGGCTGTCCCAGTGCGGGAACTTCTCGCGCGAATAGCCGTCCATGGAGGTCCGCGCGGCGACAGTCAGCTCGCCGAGCTGCTTCTGCGCGTCGGCCGCTCTGACCGGGACCGGAGCCGACGACGGCGGCGGGGTGGCGCCGGCACCCGGCTCGTCACCCAGTAGCCGAAGAGCGCCACCGCGAGGACGGCGACTACCAACAGGGTCCGCTGCGTCACGCTGAGCCGAAAACCGCGGGCCGCCAAGATTTTCTCCTCTCACCTGCGGGTGCGCGCGGCGTAGTGTCGCCTCTGCCGGCCCGGGACAACCGCGCCGACACGACGACCTGGCGCGAATGTGATCTCGCCCACCCACGGCGAGGGATGTCACATCAAGCCGATCTACTGCGACTACCGGAGCAGGACCCAGCCGGAGGGAGCAGCCGATGCCCGGTCGGCTCAAGAAGTTCGACGAGTTTTTCCAGCGCAAAGCCGCCGAGGGCGGCAACGTCGTCGCCATGGCCAGGATGGGCTCGGCGATGCGCGAGCGCGGCGAGCTCGCCGAGGCCGAGTCCTGGTACCGCAAGGCGGCGATGGGCGGCGACCGCGTCTCGATGACGGCGTTGGCGCACCTGCTGGCCGAGCGCGGCGCGCTGGACGAGGCCGAGCGCTGGTACCACGAGGCGGCGCTGGCGGGCGAGCCGCACGGGATGCTGAGCCTGGCCAAGTCGTACGAGCGGCGCGGCAAGCGCGAAGACGCCCAGCACTGGTACGGCGAGGCGGCCCGCACGGGCGACCTGCCGTCGATCGCGGCGCTCGGCCACCTGCTGCGCGAGCAGGGCCGCGGCGAGGAGGCGGAGTCCTGGCTGCGGCAGGCGGCCGAAGCCGGGGTGACGGGCGCGATGATCGACCTGGGCATCGTGCTGCGCGACCGGGGTCAGACGGCGGAGGCGTCGCGCTGGTGGCGCTCGGCGGTGCTGGCGGGCGACCTGGCGGCGGCGTGCCAGCTGGGCAGGCAGGCGGAGCGCCTGGGCAGGCCGGCGGACGCGGAGTCGTGGTACCGCCAGGCGGCGACGGGCGGCAACGTCGAGGCGATCACCAGGCTGGGCCTGCTGCTGCACCGCCGCGGCGACCTCGAGGAGGCGGAGAGCTGGTACCTCGACGCGGCGGAGAAGGGCGACCCGGCGGCGATGACGAACTTGGGCGTCCTGGCCCGCAACCGGGGAGACGAAGGCGAGGCGGCGGCCTGGTACCGCAAGGCGGCCGAGCACGGCAGCATCCCGGCGTTGACGAACCTCGGCCACCTGGCCGAGCACCGCGAGGACTTCGCGCAGGCGGAGCAGTGGTTCCGCAGCGCGGCGGAGACGGGCGACATCCAGGGGATGCTGAGCTTGGCCCGCATGCTGCGCTCCCGAGGAGCGGCCAACGAGGCGGAGCGGTGGCTGGCCCAGGCGGAGCACCTGCAGGACGACCGCGAGCACCGCTTCTGATCTATTGTGTGTCCTGCCTCACAGTTCTAGCCTGAAGGCGCACCCCAGGAGGTTGCGCAATGAGGCCACGAGTCCTGGTCGCGGGGATCGGCAACGTCTTCCTGCGCGATGACGGTTTCGGAGTGGAAGTCCTCAAGGAGCTGGAGCGGGCGGACCTGCCGCCATGGGTCCAGATAGCGGATTACGACATCGCGACGGCCCACCTGGCATACGACCTGCTGGGCGGCTACGACACGACGATCCTGCTGGACGCGACCCCGCACGGACGTCCCCCGGGAACGTTGTCGCTGACGGAGGCGGACACGGAGGACCTGAGCCCGGCGGCGATCGATACGCACGACATGCCCCGTGACGCGGTGGTCCGTCTGTTGCGTCTTCTGGGCGGCGACGCTGGGCGGGTGCTGCTGGTGTGCTGCGAACCGGCGTGTGTCGAGGGCGGGATCGGGTTGTCTCCGGAGGTTGAGGCGGCTGTGCCGGGCGCGGTTCGGGCGGTGATCGACCTCGCCTGGGGAGCCACCCCACGGCTGCCGTCGAGCGCCTCCGTCGGCGAGCTGTCCAAAGTAGACTGATCAGTCCCCCGCCCACTCGGCCAACGCGGGGAGGTCCGGCTGCTGCCGCAGGGCGTCGAGGACCACGTTGACCCCCGCTCTCCTCGGTGTCCCCCGGCGCACCACCGCCGCGATCGTGCGTGTCACCGGTGTCGACAACTCCCGCGTCGCCACGCGATACCGCCTATCCACCGCCAACCCCGGCAGCAACGCGATCGACAGCCCCGCCTCCACGTGCTGCAGCGTCATCAAGTAGTTGCTGAACCGGCACACCACCCGCGGCTCGAAGCCCGACTCGCGGCACAGCCGCAGCGTCAGGTTCGCCATGTACGACTGCGGCATGTCCAGCGCCCACGGCTCGTCCGCGTACGCCGACAACACCGCCGGGCCGCGGGGTGCGTCCGGGGCCGTCACCAGGACGATCGGGTCCGTGGCCAGCGGGACGATGTCCAGGTCCCGGCCCAGCGGCAGCTCGACGAAGTCCGTCGTCGTGATGATCACGTCCGCGTCGCCGCCGCGCAGGGACGGGATGCTCTCGTGCGGCTCCAGCTCCAGGAAGCTCGACCTCCAGGTGCGGGTACGCCGTCGCCAGGCTGGTCACCGCCGGGACCGCCATCGTGTGGATCGCGCTCTGGAACGCGCCCAAGCGGACCAGGCCCACCGGCTCCTCGCCGAGGCTGCGCAGCTCCGCCTCGACCGTGTCCATGTGGTCGAGGATCGCCCGCGCTCGTCGCGCCAGCATCAGGCCCGCCGGGGTCAGGCGGACCCTTCGGCCCGTGCGTTCCAGCAGCTGGGTGCGGGTTTCCGCTTCGAGCACGGCCAGCTGCTGCGACACGCTCGACGCGCTCAGGTTCGCGTCCTGCGCCACCGCGCGGACCGTCCCCAGCGTGTCGAGCCTGCTCAGCAGCCGCAGGCGCCACGGGTTCAGCATCCGCCCATTCTTGTTCGGCGGAACCGAACACGAAAGACAGAATCGTGAGATGGACGTGTCGCTCGATCGGGACTTACCGTCGAAGCCATGGCTGCTCCGACGCTCGCTTCCGACTCGTCCACCTCCTTCTGGGCCGACGCCGACCGGCACCTCGTGCGCTACGGCGGCGCCTTCACCCGCGAGATCATCGACCGCGCCGAAGGCAGCTTCGTCTTCACCGAAGACGGCCGCCGGATCCTCGACTTCACCTCCGGTCAGATGAGCGCCATCCTCGGGCACTCGCACCCGGAGATCGTCGCGACCGTTCAAGAACAAGCGGCCAGGCTCGACCACCTCTTCAGCGGCATGCTGAGCCGCCCGGTCGTCGACCTCGCTCGCCGCCTCGCCGGGTCCCTGCCCGCGCCGCTCGAGAAGGCGCTGCTGCTCACCACCGGGGCCGAGTCGAACGAGGCCGCCATCCGGATGGCCAAGCTCGTCACCGGCAAGCACGAGATCGTCTCGTTCGCCCGGTCCTGGCACGGCATGACGCAGGCCGCCGCGAGCGCGACCTACAGCGCCGGCCGCAAGGGCTACGGACCCGCCGCGCCCGGCAACTTCGCCATTCCGGCGCCGAACGCCTACCGGCCCGACTTCACCGACGCCGACGGCCAGCTCGACTGGCGCCACCAGCTCGACTTCGGTTTCGAGATGATCGACGCGCAGTCCGTCGGGAGCCTCGCCGCCTGCATCGTCGAGCCGATCCTCAGCTCCGGCGGCATCATCGAGCCGCCGCCCGGCTACTTCGCCGCGCTGCGGGAAAAGTGCCGGGAACGCGGCATGCTGCTCATCCTCGACGAGGCGCAAACCGGGCTCTGCCGCACCGGGAACTGGTACGCCTTCGAGCGCGACGGTGTCGTCCCCGACATCCTCACGCTGTCCAAGACCCTCGGCGCCGGCTTGCCGCTGGCCGCGGTGCTGACCAGCGCCGAGATCGAGCAGGAGGCGCACGAGCGCGGGTTCCTGTTCTTCACCACGCACGTCGCGGACCCGCTGCCCGCGGCGGTCGGCAACACCGTGCTGGACGTGCTGACGCGCGACCGCCTCGACGAACGAGCCCGCGACCTGGGCGGCTTCCTCCGACGCGGGCTCGAGGCGATCGCCGGGCGGCACGACGTCGTCGGCGACATCCGGGGCCGCGGGCTGCTGGCCGGGCTGGAGCTGGTCGTCGACCGCGAAACCAAGCGCAGCTCCGACGAGCTGGGTGCGCACGTCACCCGGCGCTGCCTCGAGCTGGGGCTGCACATGAACATCGTGCAGCTGCCCGGGATGGGCGGGGTCTTCCGGATCGCGCCGCCGTTGACCGCGACCGAGGAAGAGCTGTCGCTGGGGCTGTCGATCCTCGACGAGGCGATCGGGGACGCCGTCAAGACGCTCTGAGGGCGGAAACCGCTGGCCGGACGCGGCGTTTTTTGTTAGCAATGACAAGGACCTGTCGCTAAGGAGCTGGCCATGGCTCTCGGCTTCCCCACTCGTTCGGTCACGTTCGACCTGCCGGTCGTCGCCCTCACGCTCGCGGCGGTCGCGCACTGGATCCGGGGCGCGCCGGCGGACGCGCTGATCTTCCTGGCCGTCACGCTGCTGCTCCTGGTCACCGAACGGCCGCGCCCGACCGAGGCCGAGCTCGGGGAGCCGTTCCACGTGCCGGGGTTCGCGGTCGTCGCGGCGGGATTGCTGGTGCTGGCCTTCGGCCGCGACAGCGTGCCGGTGGCGGTCGCGATCTCGGCGATCGGGCTGGTGGCCCTGTTCGCCGAGTGGCGCGACCCGTCGCTGCCCGTCGACCGCCCGGTGCCGCGCCGGGCGTGGCTGTGGTCGGCGGTGGCGCTGGCGTGGTGCGCGTGGGAGTTGCTGTCCTTCGTGTACGAACAGGCGGCGGGCGGGCTGTCGCTGACGCACCCGACGATGAGCGACCTGGTCGACCCGCTCCTGACCAGCCGCATCGTCCAGGCACTGGCCATCACGGGCTGGCTGGCGGCGGGCTTGGCGATGCTGCGCGCGGCGGCGACGGCGAGGCGGTCGTGAGCACCCGGGTCGTGACGGAGCTGGGGTTCGGACTGATCGTCCTCGCGGCGATCGCGCTGGGCGTGGCGAGCCACGTGTGGCCGAAGCGGATCCCGAAGCTGACGAGCGTGCTGGCCGTGGTGATGCGGCGGCGCAGCGCGCGGATCGCGTTCGTGCTGGCCTGGTGGTGGGTCGGGTGGCACTTCTTCGTCGGGCACTAGGCACCCGGTAGCCCCCGCGGCAGGGCCGAGCACATCCAGTTCGACGACCCCATCCAGGCGACGAGGTACGTCTCGCCGGCGCGTTCGCGCTGCGCCACCTTCAGGCACCCGCCCGGTACCAGCTTCCGGGTTTCGGTGCGGAAACCGTCGGCGAACGGGTCACCCAACGCGCTTCTGCCGATCCGAACCCCAGGACGACGCTGAGCAACCATGCTGCTTCGGTGTGCTGGTAGACCGAGACCACGAGCCGATCGGCCTCGTAGGAGCAGGGGCGTGTCCGCTGCCGCGAGGATCTTCCCCGCCATCCCGCGAGCCACCTGATACGCGAACGGCCTCCTTGCCGGCCCGGGGAGCCGGCAAGGAGGCCGCTTTCACGACGACGTCAGAAGCCCGCCGTCACCTTCGTGAAGTCCCAGTCGTTCTGGGCGATACCGCTGCACGCCGACTGGACGCCGCCGCCGGGGCAGCCCCGGTCGCGGTTGACCGACCAGAACGCCAGGCGGGCGATCTTGTTCGACTTGGCCCAGTTCGTGATCTGGGTCCACGTCGACAGGTCCGTCAGCTCCTGCTGGTCGGACAGCCCGTTCATGCCCGAGATGCCCAGGTGCGCGTACGCCGTGGCGTCGCTCCAGCCGAACGTCGACTTGAGCTTGTCCCGCAGGCCGTTCGCCGCGCTGACCGTGCTGTTGTACATGTTCGCGCCGCCGCCGAAGTCGAACGGCATGATCGTGTACACGTCCACGTTCGCGCCCAGGGCCTTCGACTGGTCGATGAGCCGGTTGCCGTAGTAGTTGGGGCCGGTCGTCGACGTGCCGAACGTCAGGATCGTCTGGATCCCCGGGTTGTTCTGCTTGACGATCTTCAGCGCGCCCAGGATCCGGTCCTGCACGGCCTCGTTCTCGAACTCGTCGGAGTTCTCGATGTCGATGTCGATCGCCTTCAGCCCGTACGCGTTGATCACCTGCTGGTAGGCACCGGCCAATGCCGCCGGCGTCGAGCAGTTCGGCCCGAGCTTGTTGCCACTCCAGCCGCCGAACGACGGGACGACCTGGCCGCCCGCCGCCTTGATCTGCGCGATCGCGTTCGCGTCCGCGCTGCCCGAGAGCGGACGGCTGCTGTCCCACGCCGGGTTGCAGCCACCGCTGGCGTTGATGAACGCCATGGTGAACCACTTGATCCCGGTCGCGTTCATCACCGTCTGCGGGTTCGGCGGGCTGCCCCAGCCCATGTACAGGTACGGCGCACCACGGCCACCCGGCGGGGGCGGTGTGGTCGTCGTCGGCGGGGTCGTCGTCGTAGGAGGCGTCGTGGACGTGGGGGGTGTGCCCCCGGCGGAGCAGGAACCCCCGTTCAGCTTGCAGTTCGACGGCGCGACGTACGAGCCGGAGTACGCCACGTTGAAGCCGAAGCTGGCGCTACCGCCGTTGGCGACGTTGCCGTTCCACGTGTTCTTCACCGTGACGTGCTGGCCGGACGCCGTGTAGCTGCCGTCCCACAGCGACGAGATCTTCGCGCCGCTCGGCAGGTCGAACTCCACCGTCCACGACGGCAGCGTCGAGCCCGAGCCGTTGGCGATCGTGTACTTGCCTTCGTACCCGGTGCCCCAGTCGGAGCCCTTCGAGAAGGTCGCGGACACGCCGCCCGCCGCGTTCGCCGGGGCGATCACGAACATCGCGCCGATCGTGGCGGCCGCGGCCGCCAGCCCGAGTGCGGGCAACCACCGGCGCCTCATGACAGGCCGTTCTTCATCGCGGTGATGAGCTCGCCGCCCGTGGTGTCGCCGGTCAGCTCCCAGAAGAAGGCGCCGCCGAGACCCTGCTGCTTGGCGTAGGACATCTTCCCGCCGATGGTCGCCGGGGTGTCGTAGCTCCACCAGTTGCTGCCGCACTTGGCGTACGCGGTGCCGGCGATCGTGCCGGTCGACGGGCAGCTGTTCTTCAGGACCTTGTAGTCCTCGATGCCCTGCTCGTACGTGCCGGGTGCCGGCCCGGTCGCGGTGCCGCCCGGGGTGCTCTGCGAGACGCCGGTCCAGCCGCGGCCGTAGAAACCGATGCCCAGCAACAGCTTGCTCGACGGGACGCCCTTGCTCTTCAGCTTCTGGATCGCGGCGTCGGAGTAGAACCCGGCGGTCGGGATGCCGGAGTACGACGTGAGCGGCGAGTGCGGAGCCGTCGGGCCCTGCGCGGCCCAGGCGCCGAAGTAGTCGTAGGTCATGACGTTGAACCAGTCGACGTACGGCGCGGCGCCCGCGTAGTCGGCGACGTCGAGCTTGCCGCCGTTGCTGCCGTCGGCGGAGATGGCCGAGGTGATCAGGAACGACGAGCCGAACTTCGCCCGCAGCGCGGACATCAGGTTCTTGTAGGCCGCGGCACCGCTGGTGTCACAGGAAAGGCCGCACGCGTTGGGGTACTCCCAGTCGATGTCGATGCCGTCCCAGATGTCCGCCCAGCGCGGGTCCTTCAGCAGGTTGTAGCAGGACTGCGCGAACGCGGCGGCGTTCTGCGACGCCTGCCCGAAGCCGCCGGAGTAGGTCCAGCCGCCGAACGACCAGATCACCTTGAGGCCCGGGTGCAGCTTCTTCAGCTTGCGCAGCTGGTTGAAGTTGCCCGCGACCGGCTGGTCCCAGGTGTCGGCGACGCCGTCGACGCTGCCCGCGGCGTCGTAGGTCTTCTGGTAGTCGGCGTACGGGTCGTCGTTCGCCGAGCACTGGCCGTTCGTGACGTTGCCGAAGGCGTAGTTGATGTGGGTCAGCTTGCTGGCCGAGCCCGAAGTCTCGATGTTCTTGACATGGTAGTTGCGCCCGTAGACGCCCCACTGCACGAAGTAGCCGACGTTCTTCATGCTGCCGGTCTGCGGCGGCGTGGTGGTCGTCGGCGGGGTGGTGGGCGTGGTCGGGATGGTGGTCGGCGTGGTCGGCGTCGTCGTCGGAGTCCCGCCGCCGGCGTCGCAGGAGCCGCCGTTCAGCTTGCAGTTCGCGGGCGCGGAGTAGGTGCCGGAGTAGGCGACGTTGAAGCCGAAGCTCGCGGTCGAGCCGTTGCCGACGTTGCCGTTCCAGGTGTTCTTGACGGTGACGTGCTGGCCGGACGCGGTGTAGCTGCCGTCCCACAGGGACGAGATCTTCGCGCCGGACGGGAGGTCGAACTCGACCGTCCAGGCGGCGAGCGTCGAGCCTGAGCCGTTGTTGATCGTGTACTTGCCTTCGTAACCCGTGCCCCAGTCGGAGCCCTTCGTGAAGCTGGCGCTGACGCCACCGGCGGCGCTGGCCGGCACGGTGACGAGGCCGACCGCGAGCGCGCCGACCGCGGTGAACAGACCGAGGAGGTGCCATCTCTTTCTGGACATTGCTCTCCCTTGAGCCAGTACGGGACGGCGCACACCGCAGGCGGGGACCAGGTGTTTCGCGCCGTTTGCGAAGACACTACGTGGTCCAGACCAATTACGGAAGAGAGACCACGGAGAGTGCCGGGCACCGGCGAACCGGGCCCGTTCACTGGTCCAGTCCAGTTACGGAAAGCTCATTCCCTCGGCCGCACGGCGTGCTGGTTGCGGACCGCGGTCAGTTCCTGTCCGTCCCGCCGGTACCGAACCTTCGCCCACCACAAGCCGTCTTCGCGGGGCGCCGCTTCCCACGAGAGGTGGCCCGGGTACCACTGGTCGCCGTCACGGACGAGGCACGGCTTGGGTGCCGACGCCGGGGCCACGGCCGGCAGGCGGCGAGCCGACCACGCCGGGTCGCAGCAGTACTCGCACGGCTCCAGCGTTCCCGGACGGACACTCGCCCACGCGACCGGCACCGCCTCGTGCGTCTCGCGGCCACGGGCGGCGGCGAAGCGCTGGCCGCGCCGGAGCCAGTCGCACGTCGGGTCGTTGTGGTAGGCCGAACCACCGCGGGTGCGGTAGCCGTGGGGACGCACCCCGGGTGGCGGCGGCAGGCAATCGGCGCACTGGCCTTCCGGCAGGTCGTGCTTGCACCGCGAGTCCATGAGAGCACCGTAGGACAGCGAGAAGCCCCGCCGTTTCCGGCGGGGCTTCTCGGTACTGCTGTCTCAACCAGACGTGCGCCCGAAGGGATTCGAACCCCTGACCTTCTGATCCGTAGTCAGATGCTCTATCCAGCTGAGCTACGGGCGCGTGTTCAGTTGTTCTCTAACCTAGCACCCGGCGAACCGGGCACCAGCGGAGGCTCCGGGATTTGAACCCGGGAGGGGGGGTTACCCCCAACCGCATTAGCAGTGCGGCGCCATAGACCAGACTAGGCGAAGCCTCCTGGGCCCAACGACCACTGCTCAGATAGGTTACACACCCCCCGATCACCCCCGAACGGCACCCCCCTCAGGCGCGTCGCAGCAGCCTGAGCAGGCGTGGAGAGCGTCCGCCGAGGCCCTCCGCCTCGAACGTCGCGATGCCCACCCGGGGTAACTCGCGGACGCCCGGGTAAACCAGGTACCGGGGTACCCAGCGCGGCTGGAACTTGGCGTTGAACTTGTACAGCGTCTCGATCTGGATCCACCGCGAAAAGAAGTGCAGAACCTTCGCCGCCGACTTGGCCACCGGGCCCGCGCCGATGCGCTGCCCCTGTTCCATCAACGCGCGGAACGCCGCGAAGTTCAGCGACACCTGCGAAATCCCGTGGCGGGCCGCCGCCAGGAGGAGCTCCGAGATCATCAGCTCGTTGACGCCGTTGTCGGCCGCTCGGTCGCGCCGCATGACGTCCAGGGACAGCCCCCGCGAACCCCACGGGACGAACTGGAGCACTCCGCGGACGCGGCCGCCCTGTTCGGCCGTCACCAGGACCGAACCCGGGTCGCCCATGCGGCCGAGCGCCATCGAAAACCCGCGCTCGGTGTCCGTGCCGCGCCAGTTCGCGGCCAGTGCCTCCAGCTCGGCCAGCTCGCCCGGGCGCAGGTCCTCCGAGCGGCGCACCAGGACCTTGTAGCCCGCCCGCTTGGTGCGGGCCGCGGCCTGGCGGACGCCGCGCATGATGCGGCCCTCCAGCGTGAACCCGGCCGTGTCGACCACGGCTTCGTCGCCGATCTCCAGCACCTCCAGGCCGAACCGGGCCCAGACCGTCGCGCCCAGCTCGGACACGCCCATCGCCGCCGGGACCCAGCCGTTTCGGCGGCAGACCTCCAGGTACTCCTCGATCGCGCCCGGCCACGCCTCGTGGTCGCCCAGCGGGTCGGCCGAGCACAGCGCGACCCCGGCGATGACGCGGTAGGTGACTGCCGCCTTGCCCGTCTTCGAGAACACCGCGAACTTGTCGCGGCGCAGCGCGAAATACCCCAGCGAGTCCCGCTCGCCGTGCTCGTCCAGCAGCTTGCGCAGGCGGTCGACCTCGTCGTCGGTCAGCCGCGGCGCCGGCTCGGCCGAGCGCAGCAGGAAGTACGCCGAAACGAGCACCGCGGCGAGGCCGAACAGCAGGCCGACCGCCGCGGTCATGTCCTCCAGCCACATCTGGTGGAAGACCGCGGGCCCGCTGACGCCGACGAGCGCGAGCGCGGACTCCGCCAGCCGGTCGGCGAAGCTCATCGGCTCCAGGACGGCGCGCGAAGCCACCGACAGCAGGATGACGTTGATCACGAACCCGGCCAGCGCCAGCTGCAGGAACACGCGTACCGCGCGCCAGCGCCCGACCACCGGGTCCGGCTTCGCGACGAAGAACCGCCGGTTCGCGATCAGGCCCACCAGCAGCACCACCGACACCAGGCCGGCGCCGAAGACGTGCTTCAACCCCAGGTGCGACACCGTGAGCAGCACCGTCGCGCCGACCGCCAGCTGCCAGGCCCGGCGCTTGCGACGGCGCAGTCCCGCGGCCAGCAGCACCAGCAGCACACCGGTGACCAGCGCCACGGTCGCCGCCGCGACGGTCGCCTCCTGCGGCAGCTCCAGCCACTCCGACAGGTGGCCGCGCAGGTTGCGCCGCCCGGCGGGCACCAGGACCGACACCAGCGTCATCAGTCCGGCCAGCCGGGTCACCCAGGTGATCACCCCCACGGTGGTGGCCCCCGCCACCTGCCAGGTGATCTGCGCGCGTGTCCCCGTCACCACCCGTACAACCCGTTGCGGACGATCATGCTTCCCCTCTATCCCCCGGCGAGCTCCACGAACGGTGTCAACGCCGCCGGGTTCGCCAGCGCGTCGCGGCTGACGGCCCGGTCGGGAGCCACCCCGGCGAGGATCTTCTTCACCGGTACCTCACACTTTTTACCGTTCAGCGTCCGGGGAATCTCCGAAACCACGACGAACCGATCGGGTACATGCCGCGGTGACAGCGCGCTACGGAGCTCCTTCCGCAGCGCCGGCTCGACGTCTTCGAGCCGGACGCCGTCGGCGAGCACCACGAAGCAGATCAGCTGACCGTCCTCGTTCCCGGCCGCCGAGGTGTCCACGACCAGCGAGTCCGCGATCTCGTCGTAGCCCTCGACGACCCGGTAGAACTCCGCCGTACCCATCCGGACGCCGCCGCGGTTGAGCGTCGAGTCGCTGCGGCCGTAGATCACCGCCGAGCCGCGGCTGGTGATCCGGATCCAGTCGCCGTGGCGCCACAACCCGGGGTACATCTCGAAGTACGCCTCACGCAGGCGCGAGCCGTCCGGGTCGTTCCAGAAGAACACCGGCATCGACGGCATCGGCTTCGTGATCACCAGCTCGCCGACCTCTTCGACGACGGCGTTGCCCGCCTCGTCGAACGCGTTCACCGCGGCGCCCAGCGCGGGGCAGGACAGCTCGCCGAGCCACACCGGGACGTCCGGGGCCGACGCGACGAACGCCGCGCACAGGTCGGTGCCGCCGGACACCGAGCAGATCTGGACGCCCTTCCCGACCTCGTTCACGATCCACCGGAAACCCTCGACGCTCAGCGGCGCCCCGGTCGAGCCGAGCGCGCGCAACGCCGTGAGGTCGTAGCGCTCGGCGGGCTTGATGCCTGCCTTCAGGCAGCTCTGGATGAACGGCGCCGACGTCCCGAAGTACGTGACGCGGTGCTGCTCGGCCAGGTGCCAGAGCGCGTTGAGGTCCGGGTAGCCGGGGCTGCCGTCGTAGAGCACGATCGTCGTGCCGACGAGCAGGCCGGAGATGAGGAAGTTCCACATCATCCAGCCGGTGGTGCTGAACCAGAAGAACCGGTCGCCGGGCCCGAGGTCGGTCTGCAGCGCGAGGGCCTTGAGGTGTTCCACGGTGATGCCGCCGTGGCCGTGCACGATGCCCTTCGGCAGGCCGGTGGTCCCCGACGAGTAGAGCACCCACAGCGGGTGCGCGAACTCGACCGGCTCGAACAGGAGCTGCGCGCCCTCGTGCTCCGCGAGCAGCCCGGCCCAGTCGAGCGTGCCGTCCATCCGGCCTTCGCCGACGTACTGGACGAGCACGGTCGCCGCCAGCGAGGACAGCTTCCGCTGCAGGTCGGTGATGGTTCCCCGGATGTCGAACTGGCGGCCGTTGTACGCGTAGGCGTTGACGGCGAAGAGCACCTTCGGCTCGATCTGCACGAAGCGGTCGGCGATCGCGCGGACGCCGAAGTCCGGCGAGCACGACGACCAGATCGCCCCGATGCTCGCCGCGGCGAGGAACGCGACCAGGGTCTGCGGGCAGTTCGGCGCCAGCGCGGCCACCCGGTCGCCCTTGCCGACGCCCAGCTCGAGCAACGCCGCCCGCGCGGCGGCGACCTGCGCCCGGAGCTCGCCGTACGTCAGGTGGTCCGCGAAGCCGTCTTCGCGGTGGAAGATCACCGCGGTCTCGTCGTCGCCCTTCGTGGCGCCCGCGACGCCGGGGGTCAGCGCGTGCTCCGCGTAGTTCAACGTGCCGCCCTCGAACCAGACGGCGTTCGGCATCTCGCCGGAGAGCACCTCGCCCGGCCGGTCGTGCCAGCGGACGCCGAGGAAGTCCGCGACCGCCGCCCAGAAGTCCGGGCCGCGTTCGACCGAGAACTCGTGCAGCGCGCGGTAGTCGTCCACCTCGACGCCGCGCTCGGCGCGCAGCCACTGGCGGAAGGCTTCGATCTTGGTGTCGGCAACGTGGCTCGGCTCAGGGCGCCAGAGCACTTCGGGGGCGTCGGCGGTGTGCGTCACGTCACGAGGGTAATCCCGCCTACCGCAGGTGCGCGTCGAACCAGTTCAGGGTTCGCTGCCACGCCTCGGCCGCCGCGCCGGGGTCGGCGTCGAAGCGGTGGTTCGCGCCCGGGTAGTGGACGACGTTGGTGGCGACCTTCGCCGACGCCGCCGCGTCGCGCAGCCGCTCGACCTCGGCGCCGCCCGCCTCGTCACCCGCGTCGCCGTACATGCCGAGCCACGGGCTGGTGACCCGCCCGGCGATCTCGACCAGCGCGGGCAGCTCGACGGCCTGCTGGCCGCCGACGCTGACCGCGGCGCCCAGCTTGCGGTGCGAGGCGACGACGAGAGCCGCGGTGCCGCCCAGGTCGAAGCCCATCACCCCGAGCAGGTCGGCCTGGACGCCGCGCTCGACGAGCCAGGCGAGTGTGATGTCCGTCGCGTCGAGCAGGTCCTGCTGCGTCAGGCGGGCGTTCTCGAGGTGCGGGGTCACGGTGAGCCAGCCCTCGGTGGCGAGGCTCGCGAGCAGCAGCTTCACGCCGTCGGTGACCCCGTCCGCCTCGTGCAGCACGACCAAACCGCCGCGTAGCGCGCCTTCGGGCTCCGAGAAGGTCAGGCGCAGGGCGCGGCCGTCGGTGCGCTGGTAGTCCACGGTGCTGGTCGACGTCATGGCGTCACTCAATCACTTGGAGGTGAACGGGAGGAACCCATAGTGGCACCTCGGCCCGGCACATACCGCCTGAAGGGAGTCGCGGGGCGGCGGGCGGAAAAGATACGGTGGCCGGGTCGTCCCGTCGATTTCCAGGAGCGCCGAAGATGCCGTCCGTGTCCCCGCGTGCCGATCTCGAATCGTTGCCGAAATACGTCCCCGGCCGGACGATCGAAGGCGCGATCAAGCTGGCGAGCAACGAGGTGCCCGGCGGCGCGCTGCCGAGCGTCGCGGCGGCGATCGCCGAGGCCGCGGCCGGCATCAACCGCTACCCCGACACCGGCTCGCAGGCCCTGCGCGAGCGGCTGGCGCGCGAGCTGGACGTGCCGGTGGCGCACGTCGCCATCGGCTGCGGCTCGGTTTCCCTCTGCCAGCAGACGATCCAGGCGGTGTGCGCGCCCGGCGACGAGGTCATCTTCGGCTGGCGCTCGTTCGAGGCGTACCCGATCGTCACGCAGGTCGCGAACGCTGTCTCGGTGAAGGTCCCGATCACCGAGGGCCAGGAGCCTCGACCTCGACGCGATGCTGGCGGCGATCACCGACCGCACGCGCGTGGTGTTCGTCTGCAACCCGAACAACCCGACCGGGACGGCCGTGCGCCGCGCCGAGCTGGAGCGGTTCCTGGCGGCGGTGCCCGAGCACGTGCTGGTCGTGCTGGACGAGGCGTACAAGGAGTTCGTCACCGATCCCGAGGTGCCCGACGGCGTCGAGTACACCCGCACGCGCCCCAACGTCATGGTGCTTCGCACGTTCTCGAAGGCGTACGGCCTCGCGGGGCTTCGCGTCGGTTACGCCGTCGCGCCCGAGGCGATCGCGGACGCGCTTCGCCAGGTGTACGTCGCCTTCTCGGTGAACATGCTGGCCCAGGTCGCGGCGCTGGCGTCGCTCGACGCGGCGGACGAGCTGCTGGAGCGCTGCAAGGAGATCGTCGCCGAACGCGGCCGGGTCCGCGACGAGCTGATCGCGGCGGGTTACCAGGTGCCGGAGACGCAGGCGAACTTCGTCTGGCTGCCGCTCGGGGACCAGGCCGTGCCGTTCGCCGAGCACGCGCTGGACCGCAAGCTGGTGGTGCGCCCGTTCGCCGGCGACGGCGTCCGCGTGACGATCGGCACCCGCGAGGAGAACGACCTGTTCCTCGCCGCGGCGCGCGAGTTCAGTCCGCGAACTGCTTGACCACCAGCTCGATGACGGCGGCGACGCCGATCACCACGATGACGCCGCGCAGCACCGCCGGCGGCAGCTTCCGGCCGATCTTCGCGCCGAGGAAGCCGCCGGCGGTGGAGCCGACGGCCAGCCAGAGGACGACGGGCCAGCTGATCGGCGCCACGAAGGCGTAGATGACCCCGGCGACGACGTTGACGACGGCGGCGAGCACGTTCTTCACGCCGTTGAGCTTCTGCAGCGGCTCGCTCAGCAGCATCCCCATGACGGCCATGAGCATGACGCCCTGCGCGGCGGTGAAGTACCCGCCGTAGACGCCGATGAGGAAGATGAAGAACATCAGCAGCGGCCCGGGCTTGTGCTCGGTGCCGTTCTGCTCGCGGCGCTCGGCGACCCACTTCGACACCCGCGGCTGCACGATCACGAGGACGACGGCCAGCCCGACGAGCACGGGCACGACGGCTTCGAAGGCGTCCTTCGGCAGCGAGAGCAGCAGGACGGTGCCGCCGATGGCCCCGAGGAAGGACGCGACGGCGAACTTCGCGGTCTGCGGCCAGTAGCCCTTGAGCTCGTGCCGGTACCCCCAGGCCCCGCTGAGGGTGCCGGGAGCGAGCCCGATCGCGTTGGACGTCGTCGCGGTCACCGGCGGATAGCCGAGCGCGACGAGAACGGGGAAGGTCACGAGGGTCCCCGACCCGACGACGGCGTTGATGGTGCCCGCCCAGATCCCGGCGATCACCACGATCACCGCGTGCCACCACGTCATGAAGCACTCACGTGCGGAGCCTAAGCATCGGCGGCCGGGCGCCGCGACGTGGACGGCTCAGATGTGGCAGGCCAGACACTCACCGCGGGGTGAAGACGCAGAACTCGTTCCCCTCCGGGTCGGCCATGACGTCCCACTCGGTGTCGCCGCCGCGCTCGCGGAGCAACGTCGCTCCGAGCGCCAGGAGCTCCGCCCGGTCACCGAAGACGTCCAGGTGCATCCGGTTCTTGACGGTCTTCGGCTCCGGGACCGGGTTGAGCCAGATCAGTGGCCCCTCTCCGGCCGGGTCGACGATCGGGACCGGCCAGTCGTCCGGGCGCTCGTCACCGGTCAGGGAGTCGCGGCGGACGTAGCCCAGCGCCCGGCACCACCAGTCCGCCAGGGCCTGGTGGTCGGTCGCGTCGAGGGCCAGGTCCTTGAACTTCGCCGTCATGGCCTGATCATGACAGCCACCACCGACGATTCCGGCAAGATCGCGAAGCCGCGGTGCAGCGGCGCGGGCGGTCGGCGCGTAAGAAGCCGCAGCTGACCTGAAGGAGGCCGGCTGCTGTGCGCGACGGACCACCGCTGGGTCGACACCGACCCGGGATTGACGATGTAGCTGAGAGGATGGGCGGTGTGGACACCGAGCAGGTCTGGAGCGCGACGGTCGACCGGCTGCGGGCGCGGATCGACTCCGGCGAGCTGCCGCCCGGCAGCAGGCTGCCCGCCGAACGCGTTCTGTGCGAGGACCTCGGCATCAGCCGCGGGTCGCTTCGGCAGGCCCTGCGCGTGCTCGACTCCATCGGGTACGTCCAGATCCGCGCCGGTTCCGGGACCTACGTGCGTGAGCAGGAAGAACAGCCGCTGCACACCTGGTTCACCGAGCACGACCAGCTCGTCGAGAAGCTCTTCGACCTGCGCGCGACCGTCGAGCCGACGCTGGCCGACCGGCTGGCCCGGCACGCCACCCCCAAGACCGTCAGCCGGCTCGAGGACAACGTCGCCGAGATGGCGCGAGCCGCCGAGGACGGGGACATGCTGCGGGTCATCGCCACCGATGCCGAGTTCCACCGGGTCATCGCGCAGAACGCCGGCAACGACGACGTCGCCGGGCTGCTGCGGTCCGTGCTCGCCCTCGTCGGCGAGGAACGGCGGGCCGCTTTGAAGCTGCCCGGGCAGATCCGCAAGGCCGTCGACGACCACCGGGCCATCCTGGACGCCATCCGCCGGTCCGATCCGGCCGCCGCGCGGGAGCTGACCCTCAAGCACCTGGTGGACGCCAAGACCTACGCGCACGACTTCGCCGCGCACCCCGAGGAGCGCTAGACTTTTCACAACATTGTGAAAGTTTTGGGGGTCGTGATGGAGAAGGTGCGCTTCACCGAAGAGAAGGCCACCAACCTGGCCACCCTGTACGGCCGCGCGCTCGACTACCGCAGTGCCGCCCCGATCCTCGGCGACAAGGCCGCCGACGACGCCGTCCGGCAGATCGACTACGACTTCGCCAAGCTCGGCATCAACCGCGATTCCGCCGCGAGCGTCACCCTCCGCGCGAAGCCGATCGACGACTGGGCCGCCGAGTACCTGGCCCGGCACCCCGACGCGATCGTGCTGCACCTCGGCTGCGGCCTGGACACCCGGTTCCAGCGCCTCGCCCCGCCGGACACCGTCCACTGGTACGACGTCGACTACCCCGAGGTCGTCGAGCTGCGCGAAAAGCTGTACGGAGACGCGCCGAACCACACGAACCTCGGCTCGTCCGTGACCGACTTCGGCTGGCTCGACCAGGTGCCGTCGGACCGTCCGGCGCTGGTCGTCGCCGAAGGGCTGACGATGTACCTGACCGCGGAGGACGGCACCGAGCTCGTGCGCCGGCTGGTCGCGAAGTTCCCGTCCGGCGAGCTGATCTGCGACGTCTTCAGCAAGCTGGGCATCAAGGCGCAGAAGCTGAACACCCCGGTCCGGCGCGCGAAGGCGACGCTGCACTGGGGCATCGACGACCCGCACGAGCTGGAGCGCTACGGCCTCGACCTGGTGTCCTCTTTGGACGCCGCGCACTGGTCGACGCCGGAGGTCGCGGCCCGGCTGCGGCCCGTCACGCGGTTCCAGCTCCGGTTGCTGAAGTACGTGCCGCCGCTCGCGCGGATGGCTCGCCTCGTGCGGTACCGCTTCTAGCGGGACTCCAGCACGCGCGCCACGAACTTGTGCAGCTTCTCCTCCAGGCGCGCGACGCGTTCCTCGAGCGTGAGCGTCTCGTACGGCTGGGGCACGTCGGACTTCAGCTCCCCGCGGACGTACTGGCAGCACGCGAGGTTCCCGCACGCGTAGATGCCGAGCGTGTTGCCCTCGCGGCCGAGCTTCCCGGCGCGCTTGCCGGAGAACAGGGTGATGTCGGCGAGCCCGTGGGTCGTGGTGCAGAAGCCGCAGACGTTGCTGCGCAGCCGCGACTTCGGCGCCGGGGCGCCGCGCAGCGCGAGCCCGACCACCTCCCCGCCGTACGGCAGCACGAGGTACGCGCGCGACGGCGCCTTCGGGTCGCGCCAGCCGAGGAATTCCCGCCGCTCCCACGGGATCTCTTCGGGCCGGGCGGGCAGCGTGACGCCCTTGGCCTCGCCGCGCGTGCAGTTCACGAAGGACGCCCGGATCTCGTCCTGGCCGAGTGGGTCCATGATCCGCACGGTAACGACCGGGCACCGGCGGTGGCCACGGGTTTTCGGCCGTACGATCACCAGCGTGCGCAGGATCGCCGTGGGGAACTTCCGGGTGGTGTTGCGCACCAGCCTGGGCTTCGCCGGGCTGGGGGTCGGCTCCAGCGTCGCCGGGTCCGGCGTGGTCGCCCTGTTGCTCGTGCTGCAGGGGCTGCCGAACGACGTCGGCGACCGGGGCTGGGTGCTCGGGCTGACCGCCGCCGGGATCGTCGCTCTCTCGCTGCTCGTCGGGACACTGTGGACGGCGTGGCTGCAGCGGCGCACCGCCATCTGGTTCGTGCTCGGGCGGCCGCCGTCGGAAAGCGAGGCACGGCGGGCGCTGCGGCTGCCCGTCGACATGGCCGTGGTCAGCGGCACGCTCTGGCTCATCGGCACGGCCGTCCTGAGCGTGCTCGCCGGGGTGCTCGGCTCGGTCGACGACGCCGTCGGCATGGCGACCGTCATCGGGCTCGGCGGGCTGACCACCGTCGGCCTCACCTACCTCGCCGCCGAATGGGTCGCGCGGCCGGTCATGACCATCGCTCTCGAGGTGCTCCCGCCGCGTGGCTCGCTGCCGGTGACCGTCCTGACCCGGCTCGTCGTCACCTGGGCGCTGGCCAGCGGCGTCCCGTTCGTCGGCGTCCTGCTCATCGCCACCCCGCCCGACCTCGGCTCCGGCAACCACACGGCGAGCCTCATCATGCTGTCGGTGATCGGCCTCGGCGTCGGCGCGATCGGCACGGCGTTGCTGGCCAGGGCGGTCGCGGCGCCGCTGCACCGGCTGCGCGTCGCGCTCGACGAGATCGCGCGCGGCAACACCGGTGTCAGCGTCGACGTCGACGACTCCAGCGAGATCGGCCTGCTCCAGACATCGGTGAACCAGCTCGCCGCCGGCCTGCGGGAGCAGGCGCGGATGCGGGACCTCTTCGGCAGGCACGTCGGCGCCGACGTCGCCCGGCACGCCCTCGAGTACGGCGCCTCGCTCTCCGGCGACGTCCGCGAGGTGACGGCGTTGTTCGTCGACGTCGTCGACTCGACGGCGCTGGCCTACCGCACCCCGCCGGAGGAGCTGGTCGGCAAGCTCAACCGGCTGTTCGCCGCGGTCGTCTCCGCGGTCAACGCGCGCGGCGGGCTGGTCAACAAGTTCCAGGGCGACGCCGCGTTGTGCATCTTCGGCGCACCGACGCGGCTCGCGGACGCGCCGACCGCCGCTCTTTCCGCGGCCCGGGCCATCCGGGACGCCGTGCGCGAGACCGGCGAGCTCGACCTCGGCATCGGCGTCTCCAGCGGGCCGGTGTTCGCCGGGCAGCTCGGCTCCAGCAGCCGCCTCGAGTACACGGTGATCGGCGACGCGGTCAACGAGGCCGCGCGGCTGACCGAGCTGGCGAAGGCGACGCCGTCACGCATCCTCGCGAGCGACGCCGTCGTCTCGGCGGCACTGCCGAGCGAGGCCGCGCACTGGGAGAAGCTCGGCGAGCTGGAGCTGCGCGGCCGCCAGGAGGCGACGCCGACTTGGACGACCGGCCCGGAACCTCAGGACGGCTGACCCAGGTCCGGCCAGCGCAGCACCGTCGACCCCCAGGTCAGGCCCGCGCCGAACGCGCTGAGCAGGACGCGGTGGCCGGGCGCGAGGGTGCCGTCGGCACGGGCGTCGGCCAGCGCGAGCGGGATGGACGCGGCGCTGGTGTTGCCGACCCGGTCGATGTTGGCGACGACGGCGTCGGCGGGCATGCCGAGCTGCTTCGCCGTCGCCTGGAGGATCCGGATGTTCGCCTGGTGGCCGACGAAGCGGTCGACGTCGCCGACCATCCAGCCCGCGCGATCAAGCACAGTCCGGGACGACTCCGCCATCCGCGCGCAGGCGTGCCGGAACACCGCGGTGCCCTGCATCGCGAGGAACCGGTCGGCCGGGGTGTCGGACAGCCGCTTCCGGGCGCCGCCCGCCTCGACCCACAGCAGGTCGGCGTGGTCGCCCTCGCTGTGCAGGTCGAACGGCCCGAACGCGCCGGGCTCGTCGGCGCTCCCGGCCCGCAGCAGGACCGCGCCCGCGCCGTCGCCGAAGATCGGGACGGTCGTGCGGTCGTCCGGGTCGATGAGCGTGGTGAAGGTGTCGGCGCCGATCACGAGCACGCGCTCGGCCATGCCACCCGCGATGAACCCGGCGCCGGTGGCCAGCGCGTAGACGAAGCCGCTGCAGACGGCATTGACGTCGAAGGCCGCGGCCGTACCGAGCCCGAGCCGGGCGGCGACCTGCGGCGCGCTGGCCGGGCAGGGCTGGTCGGGGGTGGAGGTGGCGAGGACGACGACGTCGGCGCCGCCACCGCCCAGCGCTTCCCGGCCCGCCTCGACCGCGAGGTCCACAGTGGACTCGCCGGGCCCGGCGACGCGGCGCTCGCGGATCCCGGTGCGGGTCCGGATCCACTCGTCCGTGGTGTCGAGCCGGGCGGCGATCTCGTGGTTGCCCAGGACTTTCGTCGGCAGCCACGAACCGATTCCGGTCAGCACGGCGGCAGGTGCGGGCACGGGAAAGCCTCCCCACGCCGGCGGGTTGGCGGGCGACCGGCTGGTCTTCCACTTGTATGGGCTACCCCCTGGTAGACCGGTCAGTTGTGTTCCAGCTCACTCAGAAAGTTGTTTCATCTTCGCTTCGAACGGAGTAGTGAGCGGCGTCACGGATGAGTGATCGGAGGCGGATTGTCGGGGGTGCCCGTTAGCCTGCTGAGGTGCAGACTCCCGACCTCGACCAGCTGGACATCGCCATCCTCGCCTGCCTCCAGGAGGACGCCCGGACCATCGCCGAGACGATCGGCGCGAAGGTCGGCCTCTCGGCTGCGGCGGTGCAACGGCGGATCAAGCGGCTGCGCGAGGCGGGCGTCATCGAGCGCGAGGTCGCGGTGCTCTCGCCGGACGCGCTCGGGCTGAGCATGACGTTCGTGGTCATGGTCGAGATGGAGCGGGAGAACCTCGCGGTCCTGGACGCGTTCCGCCGCCAGGTCCTCGCCGACGACTGCGTGCAGCAGTGCTACTACGTCACCGGCAACGCGGACTTCGTGCTGATCGTGACGTGCCCCGACATGGCGGGCTTCGAGGCCTTCACCCGGCGGATGTTCTTCGACAACCCGAACGTCCGGCACTTCACCACCAGCGTGGCCATGGACCGGGTCAAGGTCGGGCTCAACCTGCCGCTGGGGCCGTAGCGCCGTCACCATCCGTCGTCGCGTGAGCGCAAGGGGTATGTGCCCGGCGTTACACCACAATGGACGGATGCAACCGATCAAGTGAACGTGAGAGTTTCTCCGTCATGGCGGAAGCCCCTGGTCATCTCCTTGCCGAACAGTTCGCGCCGCGCGAACCACCCGAGACTCCAGGAGGGGCCGTGCACACCGACGCCGTACACCAGAGCCAGTTCGTGGTGCTGAACGAGAGCACCACGCCCGTTCTCTCGCGCCTCTCCTACCACGCGCACGAACCCTTCGCGGTCACCGTTTCCTTCCGGACCGAGCGCGGCCGGTGGATCGAGTGGACCTTCGCCCGTGACCTGCTCGTGTCCGGGCTCGACGAGCCGGCCGGCCTCGGCGACGTCCGGATCCGCCCGGACCTGTCCGACGACGAAGACTTCCTGACCCTGGAAATCGAGTCACCGGACGGCTACGCGTCGTTCGAGCTTCGAGGTCGAGGACGTCCGCACGTTCCTCGAAGCGTCCTACGAACTGGTGCCGCTCGGCGAAGAGAGCGCGCACTTCGACGTCGACGGGCTGATCGAGGAGATCAGCAACGTCTGACCCCTGAACCTCCCAATCCCGCGGCGAGGACGAAGGGCGGGTTTCGAGTGCGCTGGAGGCACTCGAAACCCGCCCTTTCGCTGTTTCTGGGATCAGCTGGTCTTCAGGGTGGTGCCGGTGCCCGACAGCGCGCCGGCGATCGGGTAGAAGTACGTCACGCTGGTGTTGCCGCCGGACAGGACGCCCTGCGCGTAGTTGCCGGCGATGAAGCCGCCGCCGGAGTCACCGGCCGCCGAGCGGACGTTGGTCGCGGTCATGCCGTTGACCGTGCCCTCGGCGTAGCGGACGCTCTGGTTCTTGGCGCCGATGGTGCCGCAGGTCCAGCCGGTGGTCGAGCCGGCCTTGCAGACCGACGAGCCGGTCGCCGCGTTCGACTGCCCGCGCACCGCGGTCCCGTTGTTCATCTGCGCGACCGGGGTCCAGTTGCTGTTGGTCCGGACCGCGGCGTAGTCGACACCCGGGAAGCGGTAGGTGATCCAGCTGCCGAGCGAGGCGCCGTTCGACCCGGTCAGCGAGCCGCCGCCGGTCAGCGCGCCGCAGTGGCCGGCGGTCACGAAGCCGGTCGTGGTCGCGAAACCGACCGAGCAGCGCGACGAGCCGCCGATGTAGTAGGCGTCACCGCCGCGGATGTTGGCGTGCAGCGTGGGCTTCGAGGTCGCGTCGAGGATCGTGACCGACGACTTGTCCACACCGGACTGCGCGAGGAACGCGTCAGCCGCGGCGCGCTGGCCCTGCAGCACGGAAAGGGTGACGCGGTTGGTGGCGGAGTCCACGCCCCAGCCGGTGATCGCGTACGGAGCCGAGGCGTCGAGGGCCTTGAACCTGTCCACAGTGGAGTCGAGCTGGCGGGCGCTGAACTTCACGACTTCCGCTTCCGCGCCCGCTTCGCGGATCTTGCCGACGAGCGCGGCGTCGGTGGTCTGGATGTGCGCCTTGCCCGTGGCGGCGTTGTAGGTCGCGCCACCGTAGGCGGCGCCGAGCGTCGCGCTCACGGCTTCGGTGACCTTGTTCGCGACTTCTTCGCTCTTCAGCCGCGACAGCACCTGGTCGTGGCTCAGGCCGAGGTCGCGCTGCATCGCGGGCACGATGTCCGGGTTCAGCAGGTCCTGGCCCGACGCGGGGACGGCGGTCGCGGCGAGCGCGCCCGTCGCCATCACGGTCGCGGCAGCGGCACCGAGAAGTCTGGCGATCTTCATGCTTCTCCCTAGGTGGTTACGCGCGGCTCTGCACCGGCCACGCAGTGGTACTCCCCCGGGTGAGGGTCCCCGCAGTGGGCGTTACGGTGCAATCCGGGCGCCCGGCGAATGGGTATACGCATTCACTCCGGACGAATCCCCTGCTCCAAGGGCTCCCCGCGGCGCAACGTCACCCGGTCGGACAGGTCCTTAAGTAGGGTTTCCGTGAACTACTTTCAGTAGCAACCGCCTCCCCCGGAACGCGTGATGCCCGGCCGGAACGGGGTCATCGCCGTGGTTTCGTACGCGCTGTGACCCAGGACCGGCGAATCCCGTGGCAAACCGGTGACAGCCGGTAGGCGGACGTGTGACGGCCGTACCGACCACCTATTCCGTTAATGGTTTACGGAGCGTCGAGCCCTGCTTAGGCTCCGCGCACAACCCCGGTGCGCGTCGAGGAGGTCGTATGTGGCTCACGGCTCCCCGCCCCACCACGGTGAGCGTCCGGTCGGGACCCGCCCGGCTGACCGGCCGCGACACCGAGCTCGACGCGATCGTCGACGTGCTCAAGCGGCGCCCGGCCGCCGTGCTCATCGAGGGCGAACCCGGCATGGGCCGCACCCGGCTGCTCGCGGAGATCGGGCGGCGCAAGGAGTTCGCGGACGGCCGCGTGCTCACCGGGGCCTGCCAGCCGCTGCGGGAACCGTTCCCCTACGGGCCCGTCTTGGAAGCGCTTCGCGGGGTCGGCGACGCGCGGCTCGGGCCGCTCAGCCCGGTCGCCGGCGTGCTGCGGCCGTTGCTGCCGGAACTCGCGGAAGCGCTTCCCCCGCGTCCCGAACCACTGGCCGACCCGGTCGCCGAGCGCCACCGCGTCTTCCGCGCGGTGCGGGAACTGCTGGTGGCGTGCGGGCCGACGCTCGTGCTGGTCGACGACCTCCAGTGGGCCGACGAGGACACCCGCGACCTCATGCGGTTCCTGGCCGGGTCGATGCCGCCGGAGCTGGCGGTGGTCGCCACCTACCGGTCCGCCACCGACGTGCGTCCCGGGCCACTGGGTGCCCCCTTCCGCACCGACCCGGCCGTCCACTCCGCCCGCGTCGCGCTCGGCGCGCTCGACGTCCCCGCGGTGCGGCGGCTCGCCGTCGAAATCCTCGAACTGCCCCGCGTCACCGACGAGTTCGCGGCGAAGCTGCACGAGTGCACCGCCGGGATCCCGTTCGTGGTCGAGGAAACGCTGCGGGCGCTGAAGGAAGCGGCCGAACGGCTCCCGGTCGGCGAAGTCCTTTCCGACCGGTTGCTGGAGAACCTCGAAGTGCCGGTGCTGCTGCGGGAAGCCGTCACCGAACGGCTGGCCGCGCTGCCCGAGCAGGCCGTCCGGCTCGCGGGCGCGGCCGCGGTGCTCGGCGTCGGCGCCGAAGCCGCCGTGCTGGGCGAGCTGGCCGGGCTCACCGACGACACCCTCCGCACGGCGTTGCTCGCCGCGCTGTCCGGCGGGGTGCTCGGCGAAGTCGGCGACGGCAAGTACGGCTTCCGGCACCCGTTGGCGCGCAAGGCGGTCTACGACACGGTGAGCGGGCCCGAGCGCGCGTTGCTGCACGCGCAGGCGATCCGCGTGCTCGCCGCGCGGCCGTCGCCGCCGCTCACGCTGCTGGCCCGGCACTCGCGCGCGGCCGGGCGCGTCGACCAGTGGCGCCACTACGCCGAGGCGGCCGCCGACGAGGCGATCACCCGCGGCGAGACGTCCCGCGCGATCGACCTCCTGCAGTCCGTGCTCGCCGAACCCGGACCGGCGCAGGCGGACATCGGGCGCGTGGCGGGCAAGCTGAGCCAGGTCGCGCTGCGCGGCTTCCGCCCGGACGTCATCGGCACGCTGCAACGCGTCCTCGAAGAGGTGACGCTGCCGCCGTCGGTCCGCGGCTCGATCCGGCTGAGCCTCGGCATGCTGCAGGTCCGGACCATCGGCGGGCTCGGCCGCGGCCGCCTCGAGGTCGAGCGCGCGGTCGGCGAGCTCACCGACCGCCCGGATCTCGCCGCGCGCGGGATCACCCTGCTCGCGCAGCCGATCGACGGGCTGACGCCGTTGTCGTGGCACGAAACCTGGCGCGCCCGCGCGGGCGAGGTGTACGACCGGCTCGACGACCCCGAGCTGCGGCTCGCGCTGACCGTGGACCGCATCGCGGCCGCGTCGCACGTCGGCGACGGGTCGGCGTGGGCGGAGTTCGAAGCGCTTTCCGACACGGTCGGCACGGTCGCCGAGCGCGTCCAGCTGGCCCGGCTGTGGTGCAACCTCGCCGACGGCCAGTCGTGGGCGGGCCACCTCGACCGCGCGGACCGGCTGGTGACCGAAGGCGTCCGGCGCGCGACCGACGCGGGCGCGTTGTACGCGATCGGCCTGATCCAGGGCACCCGCGTCCGGCTGGACTGGGTGCGCGGGCGCTGGTCCGGGCTCGCGGAAGCGGCCGAGCAGCTGCGCGACAGCTACCCGGAGCTGGGCCCGATCGTCATGGAGTCGTCGCTGGTGCTGGGCGGGCTGGCGGCGGTGCGCGGCGAGTTCGCGGCGGCGCAACGGCACCTGAAAGCGGCGAGCGTGCACGCGCCGGACCGCGGCCCGATCCCGGTGGTGCTCTCGGCGGCCGGGGTGCTGATCTCGGTGCTGCTGGCGACGGACGACGTCGAGGGCGCGTGCGCGGTGGCCGACACGGCGGTGGCCGCGGCCGGGCGCAAGGGCGTCTGGATCTGGGCGGCGGCCCTGGTCCCGGCGGCGGCACAGGCGTACGCACGGGCCGGACGCTGGCCGGAGGCCGACAGCGTCGTGGAGGCGTTCGCCCGCGGGATCGAGGGCCGCGACGCACCGGTGGCCGCGGCGGCTTTGGTGGCCGGACGCGCGGTGCTGCTCGAAGCGCGGGGCAAGCACCTGGCCGCGGCGACGTTGTTCGACGAGGCGGCGGCGGGCTACGCGGCCTTGCCGATGCCCTACCCGGCGACGGGCACGCGCGAGCGGGCGGCGTTGTGCCGGCTCGCGGCGGGCAACCGCGACGCCGTCGAGGAGCTGACGTCGGCGGCCGAGGCGTACGAGCAGCTGGGCGCCACCCGGGATGCGGGGCGGTGCCGTCACCAGCTGCGGGAGCACGGCGCGTGGGCACCTTCGCAACGCGGGCGGCGGGGCTACGGGAGTGAGCTGTCGCCGCGGGAGCGTGAAGTGGCGAGGATGCTGGCGGAGGGCCGGACGAACCGCGAGATCGCCGACGGGCTGTTCCTCTCGCCCCGCACGGTCGAGCAGCACGTGGCGAAGGTGCTGCGGAAGCTGGGCGCGCGGTCGAGGACGGACGTGGCTCGCAAGCTCCCGGGCGAAGTGACGACGGCACCGGCTGGCTAGCCGCGCGGCGGCGTCCTACCTTGAGCGCGTGACAGAAGAGGCACTTCCCGCCTGGCGCCGGCGGACCTCCGGGGAGACGCGCTGGCCCGCGATGGGCGTCGTCGTCACCACGCTCGTGCTGCAGGTCGCCCTGCCCGACGACATGGCGCTGCACCCGTGGTGGCTGCTGCCCGGCGTCTCCGTGCTGCTCGTCGTGGCCCTGCTGCTGGTCAACCCGGGCCGGATGACACAGTTCAGCGCCGTCGAGCGGGGCATCTCGCTGCTCATCGTCGGGCTCGTCACCGTCGTGAACGGCTGGTCGGCGGCGACCCTGGTCTACGGCATCGGGACCGGCACCATCGGCGACCGCGCCGGGGCCGTGCTCGTCACCGGCGGGGTCGTCTACTGGACGAACGTCGTCGTCTTCTCGCTCTGGTACTGGGAGTTCGACCGGGGTGGTCCCGGCCGCCGCGCCGCGGGCCGGGCCGTTTTCCCCGACCTGCAGTTCCCGCAGATGGCCGACCCGGACCTGGCGCACCGGGACTGGGAACCGTCCTACTTGGACTACCTGTACTTCTCGTTCACCAACGCGGCCGCCTTCAGCCCCACCGACGTCATGCCCCTGCGGATCTGGGCCAAGATGACGATGATGCTGCAGGCCGCCATCTCGCTGGTGCTCGCCCTGATGGTCGTCGCGTGGGCGGTCGGTGGCCTGAAGTGACTCAGTGCCGCGAAATCGTGAAGCTCTGCCCGTCCGAGCCGATCGCGCCCGGGATCCACGTGTAGCTGCCGCGGTCGTCGGCGTTCAGCGCGGACGGTGATCCCACCCGAAATGCTCGGGTAGGAGTCGGTCGGCGACTCGATGATGGCTTCCGCCGACGCGTGCTTCGACGTCAGCGACTTCGTGGTGGACTTGGACCAGCCCTTGGTGGTGTCGGACAGGTCCAGGCGGTAGGTGTTCGTGGCCGTGCGGGTCACGGTCGCGGTGATGTGGTCGCCCGCGCTGACCGACACGTTGTAGTACACCGGCGCGGCCGGGTACATCTCGTACCAGGCCGAGTACACCGGACGCGTGCGCGGTGCCGGAAACAGCCAAGCCCGCGGCGGCCCGTGTGGACGCGGACAGCACTTTCGAATGGTCTTCCCATTGTCCGGAAAGACCCGTAAAGGCCTCCGCGGGGGAAAGAGGCCTTTACGGGTCCATTTCGCTCACCAACCGCCCGGTCAGGTGAGCGGGGCTGCTAGCCCTGCTTCGCGGCCGCGTCGACGAATTCCGTCGTGTACGTCTTCGACAGGTCGATCGAGGCCTTCTTCGGCTGCACGTTCTTCGAGAAGCTGGAAAGCACCTCGAGGACGTTCTTCGCGCCGTCGGCGTCCATCTTGCCGTCGCCGTTGAACATGCCGATGCTGTCCTTGATGGACTTGACGTACAGCGCCTTGTCACCGCCGCTGTAGGACGGCGGCATCTTCGCCGCGATCTCCTCCGGGCTGTGCTGGTCGATCCACTTCAGCGTGGCCACGAAGGCGTTGGCCAGCTTCTGCACGGCGTCCTTGTTCCGGTCCACGAAGTCGCAGCTCATGTACAGCGACGACGCCGGGTACAGCCCGCCCAGCGCGGCCTTCGTGCCCTCGGGCGTCCGCAGGTCGTAGAGCACCTTCGCCTTGCCCGTGTTGGTCAGCTGCGCGATCGTCGGGTCGGTCGTCATGCCGCCGTCGATGCCGCCGTTGTCCAGGCTGGCGATGAACGTCTGCCCGGCGCCGACCTTGACCGGCGTGTACTGGTCGGCCCCGACGCCCGCCTTGGCCGCCAGCGCCTTCGTGAGGAAGTCGGTGGACGAACCGAGCGACGTCACGCCCAGCTTTTTGCCCTTGAAGTCCGCCGAACTCTTGATCTGGTCGGCGTGCTTGGTGCCGACGACCTCGGCTTCACCCGGGATGTTGGCCAGCTGGACCACGCTCTTGATGCACTGGTCCTTGGCCTGCAGGTCGATCGTGTGGTCGTAGAACCCGACCACGCCCTGTACCTGCCCCGCGACGAGCGCGGTTTCGGCGTTGGCGCCCGACTGCTCGCTCTGCAGCTCGACGTCGATGCCCTGCGCGGCGAAGTTCCCGAGCTGCTGGGTGAGCATGGCGGGCAGGTAGATGACCTTTTCCAGACCCCCGACCATGATCGTGACCTTCGGCTTGCCGCCCTCGCCCGTCGCGGCGACGCGGGAGTCCTGGCAGGCGGTGGTCGCGGCCGCCACCACGGTCAGCGCGGCGAGCGCGCCGGCGATGCGTCGAATCCTCATCGATTCGTTCCCTTTCAGATGGCAGTCTTGTCACTGGTGGCGGACATCGAGGGCCGCCACCGGAGAAGCCGGTTTTCGAGGTTTCCGATGCCCCACTCGGCGAACAGGGCGACGACGGTGATGATGATCATCGCGGCGTAAATGCCCGCGGAGTCGAACGTGCCCTGCGCGTTCGAGATGAGGAAGCCGATGCCCGCCTTGGACCCGGCGTACTCGCCGACGACCGCGCCGATCAGCGCGAAGCCGAACGCGGTGTGCAGCGAGGAGAGGATCCACGACGTCGCGCTCGGCAGCACGATCGACTTCATCACCTGCATCCGGCCCGCGCCGAGGATGCGCGCGTTGTCGATCAGGTTGCGGTCCACCTCGCGGGCGCCGGTGAAGGCGTTGAAGAACACCACGAAGAACACCAGCACGACGACGGTGGCGACCTTCGACGCCAGGCCGAGGCCGAACCAGATCACGAACAGCGACGCGAGCACGATGCGCGGCACGGCGTTGGCGGCCTTGATGAACGGCGCGAGCACGTCGGCCAGGTACTGGCTGCGGCCGAGGACGACACCGAGGATGACACCGGCCACCGCGCCGATGGCGAAGCCGACCAAGGCCTCCTCGACCGTGACCCACAGCTGGTACCAGAGCGAACCGAAGTCGGTGCCGCTGGTGATCCACTCGCTCAGCCGCTCCCAGATGCGCGAGGGCTTCGAGTAGAAGAACGGGTCGATCCAGTAGGTCGCGGTCAGCTCCCAGCTGCCGAGCCAGACGACCACCAGCGCCAGCCGCAGCAGCCACGTGTTGCGCCTGCGCCGCGACGACGCCCGCTTGGCCTTCGTGAGGATGTCCTGCTCGGTTTCCAGCACCGGCAGGGAAGCGGCCGGGGCCGCCGGGGTCTCAAGCGACATTGCTCGCTCCCTTCTCACGGGCCTTGTCGACCTCGCTGCGCAGTGATTCCCAGATGTCGGCGTAGAGCTTGCGGAACTCCTCGGTCAGCCGCAGGTCCTCGACCTTCCGCGGCCGCTCCAGCGGGATCTCGAAGACGTCCTTCACGGTCGCGGGCGACGTCGTCAGCACGACGACCTTGTCCGCCAGCGCGATCGCCTCGTCGAGGTCGTGCGTCACGAAGATCACCGCGGCGCCCGAACCGGACCACAGCCGCAGCAGCTCGTCCTGCATCAGCGCCCGCGTCTGGACGTCCAGCGCCGAGAACGGCTCGTCCATCAGCATGATCTTCGGCTTGGTGACCAGGGTCTGGGCCAGGGCGACGCGCTTGCGCATGCCGCCGGAGAGCTGGTGCGGGTAGTACTTCTCGAACCCGGCGAGCCCGACGCGGGCGATCCAGTCGACGGCCTGCGCGCGGGCCTCCGCCTTCGGCACCCCGCGGAACCGCGGCCCGGAAGCGACGTTGTCCAGCACTGAGCGCCACGGCATCACGGCGTCGTTCTGGAACATGTAGCCGACACCGTCCGGAATGGACTTCACGTCCTCGCCGTTCACCCGCACCCGGCCGGCGGACGGCGGCTGCAGGCCCGAGACCAGCGAGAGCGTCGTCGACTTGCCGCAGCCCGTCGGGCCGACGACGGCGACGAACTCGCCGGGCTGCACGGTCATGGTCAGATCGCGGACGGCCGTGTGCACGGAACCGGACCCGCTCGGGAACCGTTTGGTGGCTCCGGTGAGTTCGATCAGTGGGGGAACCATGGGGAGGTGACTCCTTCGTCACGTGGTGGGGCTCACGTTGGGAAGGGACGTTAAGTACGCGTGGGGCCCGCGTGAAGCTTGTCGACGTTCTGCGTGGCAAGTGCTCGTTATGCATGTTTTGCTCATTTAGCGCACGGCGCTGACCAGGGGGTATGGTCTCCAGCCATGCCAAAGTGGGCGCTCTTCCCGCGCATGCGGTTCAGCAGGCAGGTGCTGCTGCTGCAGATCGGCGTGGTCTTCCTCGTCGTCGGGATCGGCGTCGCGCTCGTCAGCGCGCTCCTGTCACGAACGCTCACCAACCAGTACGGGGAGCGGGCCCTGGCCATCGCGAAGTCGGTGGCGGTGGACCCGGTGGTCGTCGCGAACGCCACCGCGAAGATCCCCGGCGGCGCCCTCGAGGAGCGGGCGCTGGCCGTCACCGCGCGGAACGACGCCCTGTTCGTAGTGATCACCGACGACCGGGGCATCCGGCTCGCGCACCCGACGGAAAGCCTGATCGGGCAGCGTGTCAGCACCTCGCCCGACCGCGCACTCGCCGGAGAAGACGACGTCAGCGCCGTGCAGAGCGGCACGCTCGGCCTGTCCGTCCGCAGCAAGACGCCGATCTGGACGCCGGACCACGGGCGGGTGGTCGGCGAGGTGAGCGTCGGCTTCGACGTGGCCGATCCGACCGGCGCTTTCAACCGCCTGCTGACGATCACGCTGCTGTTCGCGGGCGGCGCGCTCTTGCTCGGCGCGGGCGCCTCGGCGCTGTTGAACCGGCGGCTGCGGCGCGTCACGCACGGCCTCGAACCGCACGAACTCACCGAGCTGCTCTACGAACGCGAAGCCGTGCTGCACGGGATCGGCGAAGGCGTGCTCGCGGTGGACGAGAGCAACCGCGTCTCGGTGCGCAACGACGAGGCCGAACGCCTGCTCGGCACCGAACTCCCGATCGGCGCGTCAATGGCTGAGCTGAAGCTGTCGCCTCGCCTGCACAAGGCCGTCGCCGAGGGACGTCCGGTCGACAACCTCCTCGCGGTGGCCGGAAACCGCGTGCTGGTCATCAATTCGCGGGCCGTCCGGCTCGACGACCGGCCGATCGGCACCGTGCTGACCTTCCGCGACCGCACCGACCTCGACACGCTCACCCGCGAGCTGGACGGCATCCGCGCGCTGTCCGACGGCCTCCGCGCGCAGCGGCACGAGTTCGCCAACCGGCTGCACACGCTCTACGGGCTGCTCCAGCTCGGCCACCACACCGAAGCCGTCGAGTATCTGCAGACGCTGACGGACTCGACGTCGGTTCGGCCGAGCGAGCTGGGCGACGCGGTCGCCGACCCGTACCTCCAGGCGCTGCTGGTCGCGAAAACCGAGCAGGCGCAGGAAAAGGGCCTCACACTCAAGCTCGCCGACGACACCTGGGTGCCGACGACCGTGACCGACCCGATCGCCGCGAACACCGTGATCGGCAACCTCGTCGACAACGCCCTGCACGCCGCTCGCATGGGCCCGCGGCGCCCGGCCACCGTCGAGGTCGGCCTGCTCGCCGAGGGCGACACCCTGCACGTGTCCGTTGTGGACAGTGGCCCGGGCGTGCCGGAAGACCTGCGGCAGACGTTGTTCGACGAAGGCGTGTCGACGAAGATCTCGCCCGGGCACGGGCTCGGCCTGGCCCTCGCCCGCCAAGCGGCCCGCGCCCGCGGCGGTGACGTCTGGCTGGCCGACCCCGGCGAAGGCGAGACCGGGGCCCTGTTCGTCGCGAAACTGCCCGGAATGCTCACGGAGGACGGATGATCCGCACGCTGATCGTGGACGACGACTTCCGCGTCGCCGGGGTGCACGCCGGCTTCGTCGAGGAGGTCGAGGGTTTCGCGGTGGTCGGCACCGCGCACACCGCGGCCGAGGCGCGCGCCCGCGTCCGCGAGCTTCTCCCCGGACCTGATCCTGCTCGACGTCTACCTGCCCGACGAGTCCGGCCTCGCGGTGCTGCCCGAGCTGCAGACGGACACGATCGTGCTGTCCGCGGCGACCGACAGCGCGTCGGTGGCCGCGGCGATCCGGGCGGGCGCGCTGAACTACCTCATCAAGCCGTTCACCACGCGCCAGCTCGCGGAACGCCTGACGGCGTACGCGCGGTTCCGCGGCCTCCTCACCGAAGACCGTGCGCTGGCCCAGGACGACGTGGACCGCGCGTACCGGGTGCTGCACGACCAGGACCGCACGTCGGCGCCGAAGGGTCAGTCGACGGCGACGGCCCGGCTCGTCTCGGAGCAGCTGCGCACGGCGGGCCGCCCGCTGTCGGCCGCGGAGGTCGCCGGGGAGCTGGGCATGGCGCGGGCGACGGCGCAGCGGTACCTCACGGCGCTGGCGGAGTCGGGCACGGTCCGGATGCGGCTGCGCTACGGCGCCACCGGGCGCCCCGAGCACGAGTACGTCTGGAGCGGCGCCTGACTCAGCGCCGGATCGTCGTCGTCTCCGCGCGGTAGTCGTACTGCTGCATCATGCTTTCCGCGACGTTCACCCAGGCCTGGACCGGGTTGGTCGACGTCGGTGTCGGCGAGGGCAGGTCCGCGCGCGCGTCCGCCTCGTCGTCCGCCGCCTTTTTCTTCTTCGGCTGCGGTTTCGCCTGCACCTGAACCTGTTTCGGCTTTTCCGGCACCGGCACGTACACCGTCGTCGGGGCCGGGACGGCCACCGGGGCCTGCGGGGGCGGGGCCGGCGTCTCGACCGCGACGGCGGGGCGCGCGTCCAGCTGCGCCACGTCGTCGGCCGGGGCGGGCGCGAACAGGCCGCCGGAGAGCATCCCGCCGCCCAGCCAGCCGACCGCGACGAGCAGCACCGCGGCCCCGCTGCCGAGCCACGTGCGCGCCCGCCGCCGGATCACCACCGACTTCGGGCGCAGGTCCTGGTCGCACACCGGCGGCCGGGTGTAGATCGGCTCGGCGGGCGGGTCCGCGTCGTCACCCGTGCGGCGGCGCCGGGGCAGGCTCGCCGCCACGATGCCGGTGCGGTCCAGCAGTTCCACCGCGGTGCGGTCGCTGGACGGACGGGTCGCACTGCGCTGTGCGGTGCGAAGCATCGGGGACCTCCGGTACGGGGCTCGCGGACCCCACGCATTCTGGACCATTTCGGACGGTGCTGTCAGAAACGCAACTCCATTGAGTGACGCACAAGGCCGTCCAGAGTGTCCCAACGCCGTGGTTCGGGGCCAGCGGCTTCGCCCGAACGTCGCAAGGTCAGCTTTCCATCCGCTTCAACCCCATCCGGGCCAGCACGGCCAGCGGCCGCTGGTAGGCCGAGCCCAGCACGCGCGGAATGGCGTCGATGACGTAGGCGTCCGGCCCGATGAGGATCCGCGCCGACTTCCGTTCGATGCCACGCAGGATCGTCCGCGCCGCCTGCTCCGGGGTGGTCTTCGCGATCCGTTCGAAGCTCTTCGCGGCCACCCCCTGGTCGTCGGCGAGGCTTCGCGCGTTGCGCACGATGTTGGTTTTGATCCCACCGGGGTGCACGCAGCTCACCGCGACCGGGTGCCGCGCGATCAGCATTTCTTCGCGCAGGGCTTCGGTGAACCCGCGGACCGCGAACTTCGCCGCGTTGTACGCGCTCTGCGTCGGCACGCCGACGAACCCGAACACGCTGGAGATGTTGACGACGTGCCCGTCGCCGGAGGCGATCAGGTGCGGCAGGAACGCCTTCGTCCCGTTCACGACGCCGCCGAGGTTGATCCCCATCAGCCAGTCGTAGTCCTCGAACGTCATTTCCTCGACGGTCGCGCCGAGCGCGACGCCCGCGTTGTTCACGACGACGTTGACGCGCCCGAACTCCTCCGCGACCTCTTCGGCGTGGGCGAGGACGGCGGCCCGGTCGGCGACGTCGAGGGTGTAGGCGCGGGCGTTGTCACCGGCGAGCTTGGCCGTCTCCGCCGCGTTCGCGGTGTCGACGTCGGAGAGGACGACCCGCGCACCGCGTCGCGCGAACTCGCACGAGAGCGCCCGGCCGATGCCCGACCCCGCCCCGGTGACCACCACGACCTTGTCCGCGAACCGCTTCATCGCTTCTCCCGCCCTAGGGTGTTACTCCGGAGTTACGGATACTAGCGGCTGTGAGCTTGCTGTGGGTGCGCTCGTTGTGTCGGTCCGACGTCTTATGGTGATCTGGTCGGAGCCGGGCGACCGAGGGCGGACGAGGAGGCGATGCGCGTGCGGCGGCCAGCCGTCCTGCTCAGCGTCGCCGTGATCCTGCTGCTCGGCGCGGCTTTCGTCGTATTCGTCGCCACCCGCCCGGCGCGGCTCGCGGACGCGACGACGCCGGTCACCGCGGAGGCCGTCCCGGCCGCGACGCCCGACCTGCCAGCGGTGTCCAGCCCCGCCGTCGGCGCGCTGTTCATCGAAGGCGCGCACTACTGCACGGCCAGCGTCGTGCACAGCCAGCAGGGTGACGTCCTGCTGACCGCGGCCCACTGCATCCACGACGGCGAGGGCGGCGGCTACCTCACCGGCGTCACGTTCGCGCCCGGCTACCACGACGGCGTCGCGCCGTTCGGCTTCTGGACGGTGTCCGACGAGCTCGTCGCGCCCGGCTGGAGCGAGTCGTCGGACCCGGACCTCGACGTCGGCTTCGCGACCGCGCACCAGGCGGGCGCGAAGGCGTCCCTGGAGAGCCTGGTCGGCGCGAACACCCTGGCCACGGGCAGCGACTTCGAGCAGGCCATCACCCTGACCGGCTATCCGGACGACGCCGAGGAGCCCGCGGTCTGCCAGAACACCACGAGCAGGCAGGACACCTACCAGCTGAAGGTGGACTGCGCGGGCTTCCCGACCGGCACCAGCGGCGGCCCGTGGGTCACCGGCCAGGACCCGAAGACCAAGCTCGGCACGGTCATCGGCGTCATCGGCGGCTACGAGTACGGCGGCGACGACCCGGACACGTCGTACTCGAGCTACTTCGACACGGACGTCCAGGCCCTCTACCGGCAGACGACCGCCCGGGCATGATGCGGGTATGACTGATCCCGTCGACGTCCCGATCACCGGCGAACCGATCCGCCTCGGCCAGTTCCTCAAGCTGGCGGGCCTCGCCGAAGACGGCTCCCACGCGAAGGACCTGATCGACGCGGAGGAGGTCGAGGTCAACGGCGAGGTGGAGACCCGCCGCGGCCGCCAGCTGACCGACGGCGACGTCGTGGCGGTCGGCAAGGACCGCGGGCGGGTCGTCCTGGTCCGCTAGCCGACGCTGGTGAGCGGCGGCAGGCCGAGCGACGCGGCCAGCGCGTCCAGCTCCCGCCGCACCGGCCCGGCCAGCGGCACGCCCAGCGCCCGGCACTGCTCCAGGTGCTGGGCCTCGCGCCAGCCCGGGTAGCGGATCGGCGTACCGCCCTCCCAGCCGAGCATGCTGCCGAACAACGCGCTCGCCGCGCGGTAGAAGCCGTCCGCGCTGCGCAACGTCGTCGGGGCGATCGCCAGCACCAGCAGCCCCGTGTCGTGCTCGTGGTCGGCGACGCCGGAGAGCACGCCGGCGAGGACCTCCACCAGCAGCGTCAGCCCCGCCGCGTCCGGACCGGGCTGGTCCATGTCGAAGACGAACTCCGGGTACGCGCCACCCGGCGCGGCCATGCCCAGCGGGTTCATCGGCCTGCCGGGTTCGCCGCCCGCGGCGAGCACCAGCCCGATCATCGCGTGCGGCAGCGCCCGCGCGGCGTGGTGCCCGGCGCGGCCGAACGGCCCGACCCCGCGCATCGAAACCAGGCCGACGCCGAAGCGGCCGGCCCGCGTCACCGCGCGGTCCATCGCGTCGCCGACGGCCCACAGCCCGGGTCCGCGGCGGTAGTCGATCAACGCGGCGGCCCCGCGGTCGGCGATCATCAACGGCTCGGCGTGCGGCACGACGAGCCCGTTCTTCAACAGGGGCAAGTGGATCCGGGTCAGCTCGGCGACGCCGGTCTCGGGCGAACCGGTCAGGTCGCCGTGGCAGAGCGCCTCCGCCGCGATGCGCGCGCGGGCTTCCGGGAGGCCGTGCGCGGCGAAGACGTGTGCCACGAGGGTGACCAGCTCGTCGGCCCGCACGCGCGGCCAGGCCTGTTCCGGGATCGGGGTTTCCGGGGGTTCTTCTTCGAGGATGCCGGGTTCGGGGCGGGCGGAGCGGAAGGGACGCGGTCTGAGAGGCACTTCCCCGACATTGCCCAAGCCGCGGTTCGGGCGTCAACGAGGTTCGGCCGGGCCTACCCGACCGTGTGATCGGGACGTCCGAAGAGTCGTACCCTGGGCGGCATGTGCCGAAACATCACCACCCTCCGGGGGCTCCAGCCGGCCGCGACGGGCGAGGAGATCGAGGCCGCGGCCCGCCAGTACGTCCGCAAGGTGACCGGCGTGCAGTCGCTGTCGGACGCCACGCGCGAGCCGTTCGAAGCCGCGGTCGCCGAGATCGCGGAGATCACCACGCGGCTGCTGGAGCAGCTGCCCGAACGCCGTCAGCCGCCGGCCACCGTGCCGCCGCTGCGCCGCCCCGAGGTCCGGGCGCGGATCGCGGCGCAGGCGCTCAAGCGCCCGTAAAACTGTCGGACCCCGTCGCTAGGCTGCCCGCATGGGCGGACAGGCATTGGTTTTGGGTGGCGGCGGGGTCGCCGGGATCGCGTGGACGACGGGGCTGCTCGCGGGGCTGGCCGAGCACGGCCAGGACCTGACGGGCGCGGACCTGCTCGTCGGGACGTCGGCGGGCTCGGTCGTCGCCGCGCAGGTGACGAGCGGGGTGCCGCTCGACGAGCTCTTCGCGCGGCAAGCCGATCCGGCGCGGCAGACCGCCGAGATCCCGGCGAACATCGACTTCGAGAAGTTCGCCGCCGACTTCGGCGGCGCGGTCACCGGCTCGGCCGACCCCGCGGAGGTCCGGCGCGCGGTCGGCAAGCTCGCGCTGGCGGCCGAGACGGTGTCCGAAGTGGACCGCCGCGCGGTGATCGAGGCCCGGCTGCCGTCGCACGACTGGCCGGAGCAGCGCCTGGTGATCGTGGCGGTGGACGCGGAGACCGGCGAGCCGCGCAAGTTCGACCGCGCGTCCGGGGTGTCCCTGGTCGACGCGGTGGCCGCGAGCTGCGCGGTCCCGGGCGTCTGGCCGGCGGTGACGATCGGCGGCAGGCGCTACGTCGACGGCGGCGTCCGCTCGGCCGAGAACGCGGACTACGCGAGCGGCTGCACGCGGGTCACGGTGCTCGCGCCACTGGGCGTCGACGGCCCGCTGCCCATGGAGAAACCGTTGCCCGAGGTGCTCGACGACCTGCGCGCGGCGGGCGCGGAGGTCGCCCTGGTCACCCCGGACGAGGCGTCGGTGGCGGCGATCGGCGAGAACCCGCTCGACCCATCGGTCCGCACCCCGGCGGCCGAAGCGGGCCGCGCACAGGGCGCGGCGCTCACGTTGAGCTGGACCTAGGGCCGCGTCAGGCAAGCACCTCATCGTCCGCGTGCGTGCCGAACTCGGCGACGCGCACCTCCGCGATCTGCTCGTACCGGCTGATCCGGTCGGTCCACTCCGCGTCCACACCGAACGCCACCTGGGCGAAGCCCACCCGGCTGACGGCCTCGGCCAAGCCCGGGTCGCCGGGGGCCAGCAACCGCACCGGCGCGTCAAGGGCCACGGTGTGCGGCGGCACGAAGTACTCGTCCGGCAGAACAGTGCGCGCATGGACGAGCGCGCCGACGGCGACAACCGAGCCGGCCCCCAACCGCGCGCACTGCAGAACCGTCGCCGCGGTCGCCACGTAGACGCACCTGCCGACCTCGCAGCCCAGCAGTGTGGCCTGCGGCCCCACGAAGACGTGGTCGCCGACGAGCACCGACTGATCGCCGGCGACCGCGGACCCGCGCAGCACCGCGTTTTCGCAGATCACCGCCGCCTCCCCGGCCTCGATCCGAGACCCGCCGGCATCGAGCACGGCACCGTACATCACCCGCGCCCTCGGCCCCAAGCGGACATCGCCGACCAGCGTGGCCGTCGGAGCGACGTAGGCGGTGGGATGGACCTGGGGTTCCTGCCCGCGATGCCGGATACGGATCCCCTGCGGTTCAGCGATCATGAGCGGATGTTCGCTCGACCGACCGGGAGCGTGCTGGCGGGTTTCCGACATCGCGTTCGTCGAGACCGGCCGACCCGGCCCGGGTTGCCCGCGAGGTCCGTCGGCTACCCTCGTGGGCAGGGGTAGCGTGTCCGAGCGGCCGAAGGAACATGTCTTGAAAACATGCGAGGGGGCAACCTCTCCGTGGGTTCGAATCCCACCGCTACCGCACTGAGGGCCCCGGGCGCGGCCGCGCCCGGGCTCAGCCCTCGACCTTCGTCAGGTGGTCCAGCACCCGCTCGAACGCGGCGGCGATCGTCGCCTGCTCCTGCGGGCTCAGCAGGTCGATGAGGTGCTCGCGGACGCCCTCCACGTGCGTCGGCGCCGCCGTCTCCAGCAGGGCTTTGCCTTCGGGGGTCAGCTCGGTGATGACGCCGCGCTTGTCCTCCGGGTCGCGCACGCGCCGGACCAGTCCCGCCTCCTCGAGCCGCCCGACCTGGTGCGACAGCCTGCTCTTCGTCGAGCCCATCAGCACCGCCAGCTCCGACATCCGCATCCGCTGCTCGGGCTGGAACTCCAGGCACACGAGGACTTCGTAGTCGGTCAGGGACACGTCGTGCCGGTCGGCCAGCTCGCGGTGCAGCCGCTGCCGCAGCCGGAGGGTCGCCACGATGTAGGAGCGCCACGCCGCCATCTCGGCTTCGTTCAACCAACGCACAGGCCGCTCCTCGGTCATAAGGCAGCGTAGAACGTTGATCAAGGGATCGCGCGGTCCGAGTCCGATCCGGCGGCGGGCGCGAAATGGTGTCGCAACATCGCCCGAAGGTGGGGTTACGAAAAGGTTGAGACTCGGCCGGAAAAGGCGCATTCTGCTTGTCGGTGGATGGTCGGCCAGGGTATGCGGCGCGACGACGGCGACGTGCCGGCCCGGCTCCCCGCCAGGGAAGGTCAGGTGGTTGCGTGGAGGGTGATTTTCGCGGTTGACCGCCAGCTGCGTCCCCGCGACCGGAACGGACATCTACCGGGTCGGTCGTGATTGAGGGTTGTTTTGGTTAGGCCGGCGTGCCCCGCGCACTGACGCGAGGCGAGTCGAGAAGTCATGCGCCGGCCGACGGCAGAACAATCCTCACCGTGAACAGCTTCATGAGCGCGGGCTTCCATGCGTTCACGCATACGGCGTCGATCGGGCCTGGATCGCGTCACGGCCTCGGCAGCCGTGACCACAGCGCCTGAACGCCGGCCCGGAAGCGGCCAACCGCTCGGACAAAGACACAACCTCGGTACAAAGCCTGGGTGCGGCCGACAGCGCGATGGCCGCACCCAGGCTCGTGTCCGGACGGTTGATCGCCGCGTAGCCGGATACCATCTGCGCGTGAGGTTCGACGACGACGCCGGCCTGGACGCCTCCGAGGTCCAGGACCTGCGCGGTAGCGGTGGTGGCGGCGGCATCGGCGGCCGCGTGGCGCTCGGCGGTGGCGGGCTCGGTGTGGTGGGCCTGATCATCTACTTCGTGCTGTCCCAGCTCGGCGGGGTCAGCCTCGGCGGTGGCAGCGGGAGCGCGCTCGGCGGCGGGCTCGGCGGCGTCGGGTCCGGCCAGCAGGTCGACAACTCGAAGCTCGCGAGCGAGTGCAAGACGGGCGCGGACGCGAACAAGAACCACGACTGCGCCATCGTCGCGATCGTCAACTCCGTCCAGGACTACTGGACGCAGCAGTTCGCGCGCTCCGGCTCGACCTACCGGAAGGCGCCGACGAACTTCTTCAACGGCGGCGTGCGCACCGGCTGCGGCAGCGCCACCTCCGACACCGGCCCGTTCTACTGCCCGGCCGACTCCGAGGTCTACATCGACCTGTCGTTCTTCGAAGAGCTGAAGACCCGCTTCGGCGCGCAGGGCGGCCTGTTCACCGAGGCGTACGTCCTCGCCCACGAATACGGCCACCACGTGCAGAACCTGCTCGGCACCTCGCGCAAGGGCACGGGTACCGGCCCGACGTCCGGCTCGGTGCGCCTCGAGCTGCAGGCCGACTGCTACGCGGGCGTCTGGGCCAACCACGCCTCGACGACGCCGACCGAGAGCGGCAAGCCGCTGATCACCGACGTCACCCAGGACGACGTCGCGTCGGCGCTGGACACCGCG
The DNA here is from genome assembly GCF_030264295.1 of Amycolatopsis nalaikhensis. Taxonomy (GTDB): domain Bacteria; phylum Actinomycetota; class Actinomycetes; order Mycobacteriales; family Pseudonocardiaceae; genus Amycolatopsis; species Amycolatopsis nalaikhensis. Next base: position 2,483,211 of record NZ_CP127173.1, read on the forward strand.
TCCCGCATCGGCGACGACTACATCCAGGAGAAGCTCGGCGGCGGCCAGGTCGACCGCTCGAAGTTCACCCACGGCACGTCCGCGCAGCGCAAGAAGTGGTTCACCACCGGCTTCCAGACCGGCGAACCGGCCCGCTGCGACACCTTCGGCACCAACAACCTGGGCTGAAGGGGACTTTCGTCTCATCAGACGCGGTGAAGGGGACGTTCCTCGCATCAGATGCCAGGAACGTCCCCTTCAGCTCGTTCAGGCGGTCAGCGCGTGCGGGTCGCCCGCCACGGCGTGCGTGGTGAGGGACCGCTGGGCCGAGCGCTTCTGCGCGGTCAGCGACTTCGCCGCGGCCTGGCCGGGCTTGACGCCGTTGATGCTCTCGGTGCTCGTCGCGTAGACGCCGAGGGCCCAGGCGACGCCGTCCGCGTTGCGGTCGAGCGCGACGCGGTCGACGTTGCCCAGGTTGTCGCAGGCCTGGTGGTAGCACGGGTCGAACGCGATGCCGGCCGTGCCGCCCCACTTCGCCGCCTGCGCCTCGGTCTTCAGCACCTCGGCGCCGGTGTCCAGGCCGCCGGCCGGGATGCCGACGGCGATGAACTCGCCGTAGTCCGAGCGGCCGGTGAAGTCCGTGCCCTCGACCGAAACGCCCTTCGCGGCCTGCATGAAGTCCACGAACGTCTTCTCGATCTGCGCCGAGCCGTACGGGCCCGCGCCCGCGCCGACGCCGTCGGAGTTGTCGCCGTCGTAGGCGAAGTAGCCGGCGTTCGGCGAGCCGATCATGTCGAAGTTCAGGTACAGCGCGATGTCGAGCTGCTGGTCGAAGCTCAGCTGGTCGACGTAGAAGGTCGAGCCGATCAGGCCGAACTCCTCCGCGCTCCAGAAGCCGAAGCGGACGCCGTTGTTGACCTTCGGGCTGCTCCCCAGCTGCAGCGCCGTCTCGAGCAGCGCGGCCGAGCCGGTGCCGTTGTCGTTGATGCCGGGGCCCGCCGGGACGCTGTCGAGGTGCGCCCCGAGCATCACGACGTTGTCCTTGCGCCCGGTCTTGGTCTCGGCGATGACGTTGTAGCTGGTCCGCGCTTCCTGGAAAGTCCGCAGCTCCAGCGTCACGTTCTGCCCGCCGAGCGTGGCCAGCTGCGCCCCCGCGGCCGCCGTCACGCCCCCGGTCGGGATCTTCGCGTTCTCCGGGCCGCCGAGCGTCCCGTTCAGGTCGCCGTCGGTGTTGTTGTAGACGATGGCGCCGACCGCCCCCGCGGCCGCGGCCGTCTGCTGCTTCTGCGCGAACGAGCAGCCGCCGCGCTTGATCAGCGCGATCTTGCCCGCGACGTCCGCGGTGTAGTCGGTGGCCTCGCAGCCGCTGGTGTCGTCGACCGCGACCACGGACAGCGGCGCGGTGATGCCGCCGACCGGCGTCGAAACGGTGTACTCCATGGCGATCACCGGGACGTCGGCGCCGCCCGCGGTCAGCTTCTCGGCCAGGGTTTCCGAATAGGTGAACGGGAACTCCTGGCGGGTCACCTGGAAGCCGGCCGCTTCGAGCTTCGTCGCGATGTACTCGGCGGACTTCGCGTGGCCGTCGGTGCTCGCCGCCCGCGTGCCGCCGTTGGTGTCGGCGATGCGCTGGAGGGCGATCAGGTGCCGGTTGACGCCGTTGGCGTCGACCTTCTTGACGAGTTGTTTCGCGAGGGCGGGACCGTCGGGGACCGTGTTCGCCGCGGCGGCCGGGGTCAGTCCGAGCGCCAGCGTCGCGCAGGCGGCGATGGCCACCGGCGGGAGGGTTCTCTTTCGGAAGAGTGACATGGTTGCTCACCTTTGTTCCGAATGCGAAGCCCGTCAATGCGTCATTCGGCGGGACCTTCACCCGCCGGTATACAGTCGACACATGTACGCGATCACCATCCGTGAACCAGGTGACCCGGACGTTCTCGAGTGGACGGAGGTCGCGGATCCGCGCCCCGGCCCCGGCGAGGTGCTGCTGGACGTCGCGGCGAGCGCGGTGAACCGGGCGGACCTCCTGCAGCGGCAGGGCAACTACCCGCCCCCGCCCGGCGCCAGCGACGTCCTCGGCTTGGAGTGCTCCGGCACGATCGCCGAACTCGGCGAAGGCGTCGAAGGCTGGACCGTCGGTGACGAGGTCTGCGCGCTGCTCGCGGGCGGCGGCTACGCGGAGAAGGTCGTCGTCCCGGCCGGGCAGCTGCTGCCGGTGCCGGGCGAGGTCGAGCTGCTCGCCGCGGCCGGCCTGCCCGAGGTGGCGTGCACGGTGTGGGCGAACGTCGTGATGCACGCGAAGCTCGCCGAGGGCGAGGTGCTGCTGGTCCACGGCGGCGCGGGCGGCATCGGCACGCACGCGATCCAGGTCGGCAAGGCGCTCGGCGCGACGGTCGCGGTCACCGCGGGCTCGGCGGACCGGCTCGAAAGCTGCCGCCAGCTCGGCGCCGACCTCACGATCAACTACAAGGAAGAAGACTTCGTCGAGGTCCTCAAGAAGGAGACCGGCGGCGCGAACGTCATCCTCGACAACATGGGCGCGTCGTACCTGAAGCGCAACGTCGACGCGCTGCAGCCGGACGGGCGCCTGGTGATCATCGGCATGCAGGGCGGCGTCAAGGGCGAGCTGAACGTCGGCGCGCTGCTCGGCAAGCGGGCTTCGGTGTTCGCGGCCGGCCTGCGCTTCCGCCCGCTGGACCAGAAGGCGGCGATCGTCGCCGACGTCCGCGAGCGCCTGTGGCCGCTGGTCGAGCAGGGCTCGGTCAAGCCGATCATCGGGCAGGTCGTGCCGATGGCCGAAGCCGCGTCCGCGCACCGGGCCATGCACGAAGGCTCGGTGTTCGGGAAGATCCTGCTGGCCGCGAAGTCTTAGCGGAGTTCTTCGAGGACGCGCACGAGCTGGTTGATCTCGAAGACGTTGGAGTAGTGGGCGAGCCCGATCCGCACGGCGCCGCCCACTTCTCCGACGCCGAGTGAGGCGAAGACGCCCGCTGTCCCGTCGTCGGCGAAGGCGCACAACCCCTGCGAAGCCAGGTACTCGGCGACTTCGGGCGCCTTCTTGCCCGCGACGGCGAAGGCGAGCGCGGGAATGCGGCGCATGGCGTTGCCGATGACCATGATGTGCCGCAGCGACAGCAGTTCCGTCGACAGCTGGGCGAGCAGCCCGGCGTGGTAGGACTTCGCCGAGCCGAGCGAGGTGACGAGCCGTTCGCGGCGCGACCCGCTGGCGGCGTCGTCGAGACCGGCGAGGTAGTCGATCGACGCGATCAGCCCGGCCAGCAGCGGGTAGGCGTGCGGGCCGAGCTCGAGCCGGGCGGCCCCGCGCGCCATCGGGTCGAGGGAGACCGACGGGATCCGGTCGATCAGCTCGGGGTCCCGGAAGACGAGCGCGCCGACCGAAGGCCCGCCCCACGCCTGCGCGGACACGACCATGACGTCGGCGCCGAGCGCGTTGATGTCCAGCGGCAGGAACGGCGCGGCGTAGGTGGCGTCGACGACGACGAGCGCACCGACCCGCTTGGCGAACTCGATGATGGTCGGCACGTCCGGCCGGGTCCCGACGGACCCGGACGCGAGCGTGACGGCGACGGCCTTGGTGCGCGCCGAAACGAGCTGCTCGTACTGCCACGCGGGCAGTTCGCACGTTTCAATGTCGATCTCGCCCCAGCGCACGACAGCCCCGACGCGTTTCGCGGCCCGCTGCCACGGCGCGAGGTTGGCCTGTTCGTCGAGCCGGGACACGACGACTTCGTCGCCTATCGTCCAGCGCTCGGCGAGCGCGTCGCAGAGGCGGCGCAGCAGCACGGGCGCGCTGGGCCCGAGCACGACGGCGGCCGGGTCGGCCCCGACCAGGTCGGCCACGGCCCGGCGGGCCGCGGTCACGATGCTTTCCGCGCGCTGTGAGGCCGGAAACGCTCCGCCCGGCCCGGACACCGGGGCGCGCATCGCCGTGGAAACGGCCGAAGCGACCTGTTCCGGTACCAGCATTCCGGCGGCGCCGTCGAAGTGAATCCAGCCGTCACCCAGCGCGGGAAAGAGCCCACGGATACGAGCGACGTCGAACGCCATGGGGACACCGTACGGACGTGCGGTTTCGCCGCGCGTCCGGGGTTGGGTGGAGAGGCACCGGGAACCCGCGGAGCCGCTACGCTCGGAGACGGACACCCCTCGGGTGTCGCGGAGCGTGGCGAACGCGAGCCAGGATGGAGCACATGACCGAGCCGAACTTTGGGGAATCGGGCACAGCGGGTGACCCCGGCCACGAATCTTCACCCCACGTGGTGGTCGTCGGGCCGGACGGAACCCCGGTGGGCGCGGCCAAGCTGCCGACGGAGGAGAACTCCGAGTCGGTCGGCGACCTCGTCGAAGAGCCGGCGAAGGTGATGCGGATCGGCACGATGATCAAGCAGCTGCTGGAGGAGGTCCGGGCGGCCCCGCTCGACGACGCCTCGCGGAACCGGGTCCGGGAGATCCACCAGACGTCGGTGAAGGAGCTCGCGGCTTCGCTGGCCCCGGAGCTGCAGGACGAGCTGGAGCGGCTGGTCCGCCCGTTCACCGATGATTCGACGCCTTCCGACGCGGAGCTGCGGATCGCCCAGGCACAGCTGGTGGGCTGGCTCGAGGGCCTGTTCAGCGGAATCCAGACGGCGCTGTTCGCCCAGCAGATGGCGGCCCGGGTCCAGCTCGAACAAATGCGGCGCGGGCTGCCCGCCGGCCCTTCCGGGGCCGCCGGGCACGGGCATGACCACGGGCCCGGGATTTCGGGGACCGGCCAGTACCTCTGAGACGTTGCCGCGGGGTTGTCCACAGACCGGAGGGCATGTGGACAACCCCTGTGGACAACTACAGCTCCCGGAAGAACTTCCGGATGTCGCCGATCAAGGCGTCCGGTTCCTCCAGCGCCGGGAAGTGCCCGCCCCGCGGGAACTCCGTCCACTGCACGATCCGGTCCGTCCGCTCGGCCAGCTCCCGGATCGGCAGCCCGATGTCGTCCGGGAACACCGCCACCCCCGTCGGGACGTCGTTGCGCGGCGGCGGGGCTCCCCAGCCGCCGGTCAACGCCGCGTACAGGCGGGCCGACGAGTTCGCCGTCTCCGTGAACCAGTAGATCGACACGTCGGCCAGCAGGTCGTCGCGGTCGATGAGGTCGGCCGACGTGTTCGAGAACGACCGGAACTTCTCCGCGATCCACGCCAGCTGGCCGGCCGGTGAGTCGTGCAGGCCGTACGCCAGCGTCTGCGGCTTCGTCGCCTGGATCATCGCGTAGCCCGTGCCCGACGCCGCGAACGCCTGGCCCTTCTCCAACGACCGGCGCCCCCGCTCCTGGTCCGAAAGCCCCTCGAGGTCGGCGGGCGTGCGGACCACCGCCGACGCCAGCATCGTCACGTGGATCCCGAGCAGCCGCTCGGGGAACTGGACCGCCAGCTCACGCGAGATGATCGCGCCCCAGTCGCCGCCGTGGGCGCCGAACCGCTCGTAGCCCAGCTCCGTCATCAGCGCCGCGAACACGCGCGCCATCCGGTCCGGGCCCCAGTCCGGCGTCGGCGTCGGGCCCGAGAAGCCGTAGCCCGGGATCGACGGGACCACCACCGTCAGCGCGTCCGCCGGGTCGCCGCCGTACGCGCTGGGGTCCGTCAGCGGCCCGATCACGTCCAGGAACTCCACGACCGAGCCCGGCCAGCCGTGCGTCAGCAGCACCGGCGTCGCGTCCGGCTCGGGCGACACCACGTGCAGGAAGTGCACCTTCGTGCCGTCGATCGACGTCGTGAACTGCGGGAACGCGTTGATCCGCTCCTCCTGCGCCCGCCAGTCGAAGCCCGTCCGCCAGTACTCGGCCAGCTCGCGGACGTAGTCGACGGGCGCGCCGAGCCGCCACCCCGCGTCGGCGGGCTGGTCCGGCCAGCGGGTGTTGGCGAGGCGCGCGCGAAGGTCGTCGAGGTCGGCTTGCGGGACTTCGATGCGGAACGGTGTGGGCGTCATACCTCAACGATAGGGAGAATCGCGGACAGATCCGGTCCGCGATTCCAGCTGATCGAGCACCCGGTCGACGCCGAGTCCGTCCACTGTGGACGACGCGGTGGCCGAGAGCGAGCCGCGGAGGTCGGCGTCGGAAAGCAAGGCTCGCAAGGTCGACGTCACCGACGTGAGGTCGAGGGTGTCCGCGTGGCCGAGCCCTACCGCCAACCCCAGGTCCAGGGCCGCGCGGTAGCCCGTCTCCTGGTTGTCCACCAGCTGCACCGCCGCCGTCGGGACGCCGAGGCAGCACAGCTCCACGAACGTCACCCCCGACGCGCTCACCGCGACGTCCGTCGTCGCCATGACGTCCAGCAGCGCCGGGCTCGGCGGCGACAGGCGGATCGTCTGGCCTGGCAGGAGCGAAGGCAGCGAAGGCTCTCCGCGCACGAAGGCGTCCGCCACGAAGGGCAGCTCCGTGTCGCGAAGCGCGCGAAGCAGCAACCCCACTGTCGTCGCCCACTCCGCGCCGCCGCCGAGGACGACCGTGACGTGCGTTGGAGGCCCAGAAGGCTTCCGACGCGTACGCCGCACAACGTCCCGAAGCGGCGCGTACGCGATCCCTCGGAGCAGGAGGTCCGAGCCGTCGTCCGGCCGCGGGGCGGGCGCGAACCCCGAGTCCACGACGATGTCGGCGGGACGGCGGCCGAACACGTCGTCCTCGATCGAGACCAGCAGCGCTCCGGCCGCGTTGACCTCCTTGCGCAGGTCGCCGAGGCCGTAGTGGTCGACGATGACCGCGTCGAACCCCTCGGGGTCGAAGGGCACGCGCGAAACGCCCAGCTCGTCGAACTGCGCCGCGAGCCACTCCGCGTTCTCGACGCCGCCGGAGAAAGCCACCTCCCAGCCCCGGGCCACCGCCCGCTCGGCGTACGCAACCATCCGCGCGACGTGCCCGGCGCCGATGGCCGCCGACGCGTCCGCGCGCAGCAGCACCCTCACTTGCCGACCTTCTTCTGCTCGACGCGCGCGTTCAGCGCCACCAGGTCGGGCCGCGACCGCAGCAGCGCGACCACCGCCCGCCAGTCGCCGACGCGGTCGCCCAGCTCGGCCGCGATCGCGGTCAGCAGCTCCCAGTCCTCGGCCGTGTCGAGCGTGACGCGCAGGTCGTCCGCGGGCGGGCTCACCACGACCCCGGTGCAGGAGTACCGCAAGGGCTGCGAATAGATGCCCGATGTCACGTGCTCGCGGTCCGCGCCGGTCGCCGAGGCGACCTGCTCGGCCAGCACGTCGGCGCGCACCAGCTCGGCGTCGAAGCCGCGCGGCAGCGTCCGGACCAGCGTCGTGCTCAGGTAGTCCAGCGTCGGCTGGGCGCGCCACAGCGTCGCGAGCTGGCCGATCAGGGCCGGATCCAGTAACGGGCAGTCCGCGGTGAGCCTGATCACGGCGTCCGCGGGGTGCTCGCGCAACGCCACCGCGAACCGGCCGAGGACGTCGTCGAGCGGGCCGCGGACCACCGCGGCGCCGCAGCGGGTGGCCTCCAGGGCGACGGCGTCGTCCGAAGGGTCCGAAGAAGTCGCGACGATGACCTGGTCGACGCCAGGAGCGGCCGCCGCGGCCCGGACCACCCAGCCCAGCACGCTGCGGCCGGCCAGCGGGCGCAGCACCTTGCCGGGCAGCCTCGTCGACGACGACCGGGCCTGGATGACGGCGTTGACAACGGGCGCTCCACGCATGGGTGACATGATGGCCGACGGCAACCCACCCGAAACGCGGAGGTCAACGATGTCCGAGCTGGATGGCTCCAGCATCCTGCTCACCGGCGGGACCGGTTCCTTCGGCAAGGCGTTCATCGCCCACGCGCTGGCCGAGCTGAACCCGAGCCGCCTGGTCGTGCTCTCCCGCGACGAGCTGAAGCAGTACGAGACGCGCCAGCTGTTCGGCGACGACCCGCGGCTGCGCTGGTTCATCGGCGACATCCGCGACCGGCGCCGGCTCGAGCGCGCCATGCACGGCGTCGACTACGTCGTGCACGCCGCCGCGCTCAAGCAGGTGGACACCGGTGAGTACAACCCGTTCGAATTCGTCCAGACCAACGTCATGGGCTCGCAGAACGTGATCGAGGCGGCGATCGACACCGGCGTCAAGAAGGTCGTCGCGCTGTCGACGGACAAGGCGTCCAGCCCGATCAACCTCTACGGCGCCACCAAGCTGTGCGCCGACCGGATGTTCATCAGCGGCAACCACTACGCGGCCGCGCACGTGACGCGCTTTTCCGTGGTCCGCTACGGCAACGTGATGGGCTCGCGCGGCAGCGTGATCCCGTTCTTCCGCAAGCTGGCCGAGCAGGGCGAGTCGCTGCCGATCACGCACAAGGAGATGACCCGCTTCTGGATCACGCTCCCCCAGGCCGTGCGGTTCGTCGTCGACTCCTTCGACCAGATGCACGGCGGCGAGCTGTACGTGCCGCGGATCCCGAGCATGCGGCTGGTCGACCTGGCGCAGGCGATCGCGCCGGGCAGCGACATGCACGAGGTCGGCATCCGCCCCGGTGAGAAGCTGCACGAGGAGATGATCGCCCCCGACGACGCGCGCCGGACGGTCAAGCTCGAGGACCGCTACGTCGTCCAGCCGCACCTGGCGGGCTGGGGGTACGAGCCGCCCGCCGACGGCACGCCGATGCCGGAGGGCTTCGCCTACCGCTCGGACACGAACGACCTGTGGCTGAACCCGGACGAGCTGCGCGAACTGGTCGAGCAGTATGCCTGACTTCCTCCCCTACGGCCGCCAGTCGATCAGCGACGAGGACATCGAGGCCGTCGTCGGCGTGCTGCGCGGGGACTGGCTGACGACCGGGCCCGCGGTCCAGCGGTTCGAGTCGGACCTCGCGGCGCACACCGGCGGGACTCCGGCCGTCGCCGTCACCTCGGGCACCGCGGCCCTGCACGTCGCGTACGCGGCCGCTGCGATCAAGCCGGGCGACGAGGTCGTCGCCTCGCCGATGACGTTCGTGGCGACGGCCGCCGCGGCCGCACTGCACGGCGCGAAGGTGGTTTTCGCCGACGTCGAGGCGGACACCGGCAACCTGGACGTCGAGGCCGCGCGAGCCGCGGTGAGCGAGCGGACGAAGGTCGTCGCCGCCGTCGACTACGCCGGGCACCCCGCCGAGCTGGACAAGCTCGGCGAAATCGCCCACGACGCGGGCGCGCTGCTGCTGGAGGACGCGGCGCACTCCGTCGGCGGCTCGTGGCACGGCCGTCCGGTGGGCTCGATCGCCGACCTGACGACGTTCTCGTTCTTCCCGACGAAGAACCTCACGACAGCCGAAGGCGGCGCCGTCGTCACGCCCGACGAGCACCTCCTGGACCGGGCGCGGAAGTTCCGCAACCACGGCCTGGTCCGCGACCGCGCCGAGCAGCGGTACCCGGACGAAGGCGGCTGGCACCAGGAAGTCCACGAGTTCGGCCTGAACTACCGCCTGCCCGACGTCCTCTGCGCGCTCGGCAGCAGCCAGCTCACCCGGCTCGCGGAGTTCAAGAAGCGCCGCGCCGAGATCCACGAGCGGTACAACGCGGCCCTCGCCGACCTCGACGGCGTGGCGACGCCGCCGAGCCGCGCGGGCGCCGACCCGGTGTGGCACCTCTACCCGCTGCGCGTCCTGGAAGGCCGTCGCCGCGCGTTGTTCGACCACCTGCGCGGCGTCGGCATCGGCGTCCAGGTCAACTACATCCCGGCCTACTGGCACCCGGTGTTCGAGGACCTCGGCTACCGGCGCGGCCTCTGCCCGAACGCCGAGGCGTACTACGAGCAGGAGCTGTCGCTGCCGCTGTTCCCGGCCATGACCGACGCCGACGTCGACCGTGTGGTCGACACCGTGCGCGCGTTCTTCTAGACCAGGTCCCAGGTCAGGGGCGTGCCCTTCGCGGCGTCGACGCGGAAGGTGCGCCCCAGCACGGCCGTGATCTCGGCCGGGGCGAGCCCGCCCGCGGGCCGGATCGAGCGGACGTTCTCCGGCGTCACGAGGTCGCCCGCGCGGACGTCCTCGACGACGTAGAGCGAGCGCCGGAACCGCAGCCCCTCGGCCTCGCTGGCCCGCGGGCCGAGCACCGGCTCGCCCAGGGCTTCCCAGGCGCGGTGCGTCTCGGTGACGAGCGCGGCCAGCTCGGCCGGTTCGAGCGAGAAGTCCGAGTCGACGCCGCCGTCGCCGCGGGAGAGCGTCACGTGCTTCTCGATCGCCACCGCGCCCAGCGCGACGGCCGCGACCGGCGCGCCGATGCCCGGCGTGTGGTCGGACAGGCCGACGAGCGTCTGCGTCAGCCCGGCCAGCAGCGGCAGGCCGCGCAGGTTGCTCTCGCGGGGCGACGCCGGGTAGCTCGCGGTGCAGCCGAGCACGATCAGCTGGTCGTTGCCCGCCTCCCGCGCGGTGCGGACGGCGGCGTCGATCTCCGCGACGTTCGCCATGCCGGTGGAGATGACCAGCGGCTTGCCGGTCCGCGCGCACAGCTCGACCAGCGGCAGGTCGACGATCTCCGACGACGCGATCTTGTACGCCGGCGCGCCGAGCGACTCCAGCAGCTCGACCGCGGTCGGGTCGAACGGGCTCGAGAAGATCTCCAGGCCGCGCGAGCGGGCGCGCTCGAAGAGCGGTTCGTGCCACTCCCACGGCGTGTGCGCCTTTTCGTACAGCTTGTACAGGTTTTCGCCGCCCCACAGCTCGTGGGTGTCGCCGATGCGGAACGCCGGGGTGTCGACGTCGATGGTGATCGTGTCGGGCCGGTAGGTCTGCAGCTTGACCGCCTGCGCGCCGGACTCGGCGATCGCGTCGACGATCTCCAGCGCGCGGCCGAGGTCGCCGTTGTGGTTGCCGGACATCTCGGCGATGACGAACGGCGGCTGCTCGGGTGAGACGACGTGGGCGCCGATGCGCACCTCGCTGGTCGTCATCGGGCTATCGCTTCCTTCCGGGACGGCGGTCGGCGGCCCGCAGCTCGGTCCAGACCACTTCGCGGGGCACGCCGTCGACGTCCCGAACATACCTGCGTGCCTCGGTGAAGCCGAACCGCTTGTGCAGCTGCAGCACTTGGCGGTTGTCGGCCAGGGTCGCGCCACCGACGACCTGGAGGCCGAGCTCGTCGAAGGCGTAGTCGACGGCCGCCTGCTCGAGCCGCAGCCAGGCGGCGAGCAGGTTCCGGCCCAAGCCCTCGTTGTCGAGGTAGAAGCCCCATTCGGCGCTTCCGGCGCCGGGGTCGATGTCGCTGAACAGCACGACCCCGGCCGGGGTGCCTTCGTGCAGGTAGACCAGCACCCGCCGGGTCGGGTCGGCGAGTGCTTTGGAGAACCACGCGCGGTGCTCGTCGGCACCGATCTCGTGGGTGGTGAAGCTCACCTGCCGGACCGCCGGGTGGTTGCGCCACCGGCGGATCCGGTCCAGGTCGGTTTCGTCCGCTTCGCGCAGAACGGCGGTCATTCGCCTGCCGGGACGCTGATCGAGTCCTCGAGCCGCCGCAGCCGGTCTTCGTAGCGGGAGATGCCGGCGAGCCGGACCCGGATCTGCGCGTGCTGCCGCTGGATCTCCTCGATCAGCGTGCGGGCCTCGGCCATCTCCGCCGAATCGGCCTTCGGCACCAGCGCCATCGACTCGCGCAGCGTCTCCAGGCGGCCTTCCTGCGCGGCCACGTGCGGGATCAGCCGGTCGAGCTCGGCGCGCGTCCAGCGGAGGTCGCCGCGGGCGTGCTCGAGGCCGTGCTCGGCGTTGTCCAGCCGCCGCCGGTGGTCGGCGGTGGCGTGCTCGAGGTCGTTGACGCGGGCCGCCAGGTCGCGGGTGCGCTCGTCGACGCGGAAGTCGATGAGCCGGGCGATCCGGTCGATCAGCCCTCTGCCGAGTTTCTGCACTGCCATGGGGTTCCTAACGTGGGGTGGGGACGCGCGTTCAGCGCAGGAGGGTGGTGTCGCCGGTCTTGGTCCAGGAGTCCAGCAGCCGCCCTTCGGCGGCGATCTGGTGCTCCGGGCCGACGATGCAGGAGTCGCCGGCGGCGTGCTCCCACGACGTCTGGTCCGGGTTGTCGATGAACGAGAACCCGGTGAGCACGAGCTGCGCCGTCGGGAACGACGTCCGCGCGATCCAGGCCGCCAGCGTGCCGGTGGTCGACCACGTCGGCTCGTCGCGCGTCGGCAGGCCCAGGGCGTCCGACAGCGGCAGCACGACCTCGCGGTTCGACACCGGGACCGCGCCGAGGTCGGCGGGCCACCAGCCCGGCAGGTCCTCCGGCTCCCAGTGCATCCGGCCGGGCTCGACCAGCAGGTAGAGGCGCTTGCGGTAGTCCTGGAAGACGTACGGCGTCGCCCGGATCGCCCGGTTGAACACCACCACGTGCGTCCGGCGGCCGACGATCTCCTCGCCGGGCTTGTCGACGACGAAGCCGTTGACCCGGATGACCAGGTCACAGGCGTCGACGGCCTTGGCGCGCTGGGGGTCGGGCGGGAGCGGCTGGTTTCCGACGACGGCCACCGAGCGGGGGTCCGGCCGGTCGGCGTAGGCCGCGAGCAGGTTGACCATCAGGCTCGCCGCGCCGAGAGCAGCAGTCATAAGCGGAGAAAGTACCAGCACGAAGGGCACACCCCGCCGCGTATCGGCCCTAAAGCTCTACCACACAGCCGGGGTGGCCCGGGCGGCGCGCACCCCATCGGTACCCTCGTCCACGTGCATGCCACCAGCACGGTTCAGGCCGCGGACTCACCCGTGACGACCTCGGCACCGCCGACGTCGGACAGCAAGACGTTCGCGCGTGCCTTCGCCGACATCAAGGCCGGTTTCCGCGCCCGCGAGCTTCTGGGGTCACCTGGGCTGGCAGGACATCAAGCAGCGCTACCGCCGCTCGGTGATCGGGCCGTTCTGGATCACGATCAGCCAGGCCGTCATCGCGCTCGGGCTCGGGCTGCTGTACTCGCAGCTGTTCAAGGTGCCCGTCGAGGTGTTCCTGCCCTACATCTCCACCGGCTTCATCATCTGGGGCTTCATCAGCGGCTGCCTCTCCGAAGGCATGGAGACGTTCATCGCGAACGAGGGGCTGATCAAGCAGCTCCCGGCGCCGCTGAGCGTGTACGTGCTGCGGACGGTCTGGCGGCAGACGCTGCTGCTGGCGCACAACATGATCGTCTACGTCGCGGTGCTGATCATCTTCTTCAACGCGCTCAGCAAGCCGTACTCGGTGAGCAACGGCGTGTGCGTGCCCGACGGCATCTGCCACCCGGGTCTGAGCTGGACCATCCTGCTGGCGATCCCCGGCTTCATCCTGCTGGCCCTGAACGCCGGCTGGGTGACGCTGCTGTTCGGCATCATCTCGACCCGCTTCCGCGACATCCCGCAGGTGGTCAACTCCCTGATCCAGCTGCTGTTCTACGGCACGCCGATCGTCTGGCCGGTCGACCAGCTGCTCGCCGGCGGGCAGCGGTCGGGGATCTCGTGGATCCTGCCGATCGTCAAGGCGAACCCGCTCTACCACTTCATGCAGGTGATCCGCGCGCCGTTGCTCGGCCAGGACTTCTCCCCGGAGAACTGGATCGTCGTCGGCGCCATCACCGTCGTCGGGTGGGCGCTCGCGCTCGTCGCGATGCGCAACTACCGTGCCCGCGTCTCCTATTGGGTGTGACACATGGTTTCCATTGACGTTCACAACGCCTTCGTCGACTTCCCGATCTTCGACGCGAAGACCCGGTCGATGAAGAAGCGGGTCCTCGGCAAGGTCGGCGGCAAGATCGGCACCGACACGAAGGTGCCGATCATCGAAGCCCTGCACGACGTGACCCTGAACCTCCGCGAAGGCGACCGGGTCGGGCTCGTCGGGCACAACGGCGCCGGCAAGTCGACGCTGCTGCGGCTGCTCGCCGGGATCTACGAGCCGACCCGCGGGTCCGCGCGGATCCAGGGCAAGATCGCGCCGGTCTTCGACCTCGGCATCGGCATGGACCCGGAGATCTCCGGCGAGGAGAACATCATCATCCGCGGCCTCTTCCTCGGGATGACGGCCAAGGAGATGGAGAAGCGCGTCGACGACATCGCCGAGTTCACCGAGCTCGGCGACTACCTGCAGATGCCGCTGCGGACGTACTCGACGGGTATGCGCGTGCGGCTCGCGCTGGGCGTCGTCACCTCGATCGACCCCGAGATCCTGATCCTCGACGAGGGCATCGGCGCGGTCGACGCGGCGTTCCTCAACAAGGCGCGCGACCGCCTCAAGGACCTGGTGAAGCGCTCCGGCATCCTGGTGTTCGCCAGCCACTCGGACGAGTTCCTGTTCGAGCTGTGCGACTCGGCCATCTGGATGGACGAAGGCCACCTGAAGCAACAGGGTTCGCTGCGGGACGTCTTGACGTCGTACAAGGGCCGCGACCCCTTCGAGAACATGAGCAAGGAAACCCTGGAGCGCTTCGGCATCGAGCCGGTGGCGACGACGAACGGCGGGGAATGATGGCCAGCGAGACCCGGCAGCTGCCCGACGGCGCGGTCGTCGGCGTGGTCGTCACGCGGCACCGGCGCGAGCTGCTGGCGGACTCGCTGAAGGTCATCGCGGCCCAGACCCGGCCGGTCGACCACCTCGTCGTGGTCGACAACGGGCCGGACGACTCGGCCCGCGAAGTCGTCGAGAACTACCCGCTGCCGCACACGTACCTGCCGTCCCACCGCAACCTCGGCGGGGCGGGCGGGTTCGCGCTCGGCATGCTGCACGCGCTGTCGCTGGGCGCGGACTGGGTCTGGCTGGCCGACGACGATGGCCGTCCGGCCGACGAGAACGTGCTGGCGACCCTGCTGGCGGAGGCGGAAAAGCGGGACCTGGCCGAGGTTTCGCCGGTGGTGTCGAACATCGACGCGCCGGAGAAGCTGGCGTTCCCGCTGCGCCGCGGCCTGACGTGGAAGCGGTCGCAGTCCGAGCTGGGCGTCGACTTCCTGCCCGGCATCGCGTCCCTGATGAACGGCGCGCTCTTCCGCGCGTCCACTTTGGACGTCGTCGGCGTGCCGGACCTGCGCCTGTTCTTCCGCGGCGACGAGGTCGAGCTGCACCGGCGGCTGGTGCGTTCGGGGCTGCCGTTCGGCACGTCGCTGAAGGCGAAGTACCTGCACCCGGACGGTTCGGACGAGTTCAAGCCGATGCTGGGCGGCAAGTTCCACGCGCAGGACCCGGAGAACGAGGTCAAGCGCTACTACACCTACCGCAACCGCGGCTACCTGTTGTCGCAGCCGGGAATGCGCAAGATCGGCGCGCTGGAGATCGTCCGGTTCGGACTGTACTTCGTCGGCGTCAAGCGCGACCCGAAGGCGTTCCTGCAGTGGCTGAAACTGGTCCGCCAGGGCCGCGCGGAGAAGTTCTACCGCTACTGAAACTGCCCTTCGAGCGGCACCGGCACGGACTCGGTCCGGACGTCGGCGAGCTCGGCGGCGGGCACGGTCTGCCGCCAGACGCGGTAGTCCACTTCGGTCAGTCCGAGGTCGCGCGCGGTGAGGTAGTCCTCGTCGACCAGGTGCAGGTCGGCGGAGTCCCGCGTCCGGCCGAGGAGTTCGAAGGTCCCGCCGCGCCACCGGCACAGCGTCCGCACGAAGGTGAGTTCGTCGAGTTCGACCTGGTCGACGGCCTTCATCCGGAAGCCGTAGGTCTCCCCGAAGTCGGCGGGCGCGGGCGCACCGGGAAGCGGGTGCAGCACAACCCGGCCGGGCCCGGCGAACTCGGCGTCGAAATCGCCACCGCGGTAGCGGGCGGTGTAGCCGCGGCGCACCAACGGCGGCAGTGGCACGGGCGGCGGGAAGAACGTCGCTTCGCCGAACGCGTCCTTCTGCTCGGGGAGCCAGCCGACCTTCCGGCTGTGGTACTGGCCGAGCCGCTCTTCAGTGTTGTCGTTGCGGCGAACCCAGAGTTCCGCGCCCGCGGGGATTTCGATCAGCTGCAGGACGTATTCCGGTAGCGGGTGGTCGACGCCGGGGAAGTAGCCGGTCCCGAGGAACGGCGGCGGGAGGACGCGCGTGACGCCCAGTTCGGCGGCGATCTCCCGGTCGGAGGCGCCGTAGGAGGTGCGGAAGGGGAACGTGTGCCCGGCGGTGAACCGGAGCAGGTACAGCTCGTCGAGCGGGCCCCAGCCGGGGATCTTGGCGAGGCCGTAGTTCCGGACCATGGCGGCGGTGTCCAGCTCGACGACGTCCTCGAGGCGCCCGGCGAACCCCTGGACGCGGTGCGGCTCGAAGCGACCCGGGACGATGACGTTGCCGAGGTAGAGGCCGACCAGGCCCGGTTTGACCGGCAGCTGCACGATCGTACTGCCGAGGAGACCGGCGGGAGCGTCAGTACTCATCGGTTCTCCTGCCGTTCCCGCCAGGGACCGAGGCTGTCGATGCGGACCTCGTGGATGTCGGTGACCATGTGCTTCGGCACCGTGGCCTCGAAGGTGAACCGGTCCATCCGCTGGAACCGCACCTCGGGGTGCTCCTCCGGCTTGGCCCAGGTTTCGGCGAGCCAGTGCCCGTCGCCCTGCCCGACCACTCCGATGAAGTACGTGCCGTCTTCTTCGTGGTAGATCTCGAACTCGTGCTCGAGGAAGGTGCCGTACGTGCGGACGGTGTACCACTCGTCGAGGGCCGTGATCGGCACCAGCTCCCAAGGCGTGCCGTCGCGGTAGAGCTGCACGCTGGCAGGCACCCGGCTGGCAGCGCGGTGGACCTCACCTTGGTACACCGCGTACTCGGCAGGCGAAATCCTACGGCGTTCCGGCACTGGAGCCTCCTCGGCCACGTACGTCGAACCAACCCCGATCCGGCAGGTACACCCCGGCCAGGGACTCCGTCCCGTCCGCGTGGACGAGGTACATCTCGGCCCGGCCACCGTAGTCGGCGCGCGTCTGGATCCACTCCGGCACCCCGCCGCCGGTGTAACCCGTTCCGAGGAACGGCGGGTCCCACGGACGCGGCGCCGGCTGGCCGGAGAGAACCTGCATTTCGTGGGCGGTCCGGGCATCCGTTCCCCCATAACTGATCTCCATCGAGTTCGGGTCACCCGGATATCTGAGCTGGTACGCGTGCGGCGCACCGTCTTCGATCGGTGTCCACCCAGCGCCCTTGTCGTCCAGCGCGAGCTTGTCCCGGAATTCGCCCGGCGTTCCGTACTGGGCGGTGTCGCTGCCGCGCGCCACGGATCCGCCGACCTGCCCCGGATCGAATTTCTTGGTGTCGCCGCTGCTCACCTCGTCGTAGCTGGTCTTGTTCTGCAGCGTCGCTTCGGCCATTTCCGGCTTCACGACCTTCGTCATGATCTCGCCCGGGTTGGCCTTCAGCTCGTTGCGGACCGCCACGATCTCCGCGCGCTGGGCCGGGGTCAGCTGGTCCGTCGGCTTGAGGGTCATCGCCAGGTGCTGGTCCGGGTCGTAGCCCAGCCTGCCCGCCGCGTCGCGGATCTGGTTGTCCGTCGATGTCGGGCGCGTCTGCATCGACTGGCGGGTGTACTGGCCCTCCAGCTCGGCCGTCGTCGCGTGGTGGCCCTGGTTGTTGCGCATCCCACCGCCGCCACCCGGCGACGGTGGCATGGTGAAGTTGTCCGGCGGTGGGTTGCCGCCGCCACCTCCACCCGGCGGCGGGTTGTTGCCGCCACCGGCCGTCTTCGTCGGAGGGGCGTCGACCGGCTTGGCCGCCGACGCGATCGTGGCCGCGTTGTTCGCTTCCGTCGTCTGGTAGTGCTCTCGCACCGCCTTCGTGCGTGCTCCCGCGTCCTCGACCGCCTTGCCCGCGCGGGCGACGTGCTCCTTGGCCGCCGAGACCGTTCCGTTGAGCGTGCCCGTCATGCCCGCGCCGACCACGCCCATCGACTGGGCGCCGAAGTTCGCCCCGGCCACCGTCTGGCCGACCGCGTGGACCTTGTCCCTCGTGCGGCCGAGGTGGCCCTCCATCGTGCCGAGGGACTCCGTGTGCAGCGCGTACCCGCTGCCGTGGCCGCCACCGCCGGTGCTCGCGTGCGGTTCGTGCGCCGGGCGCGGCTCGGTGGGGTGCGGGCTCGGCGTCTCGTGGTGCGTCGGCGACGTGTCGACGTGGTGGGGCGTGCTCGTGTGGTGCGGGGTGCTCGTGTGCGTCGTGTGGTGGGTCGCCATGTCACGCCTCCGCCGTCTCGTACGGCTTCGCGGCCTGGTAGGCACCCATCGCGAGGCCGCCGACCGTGGAGAACCGGTCGAGGCCCTTGGTCAGCTTCTCCATCGCCTCCATCAGCTTCGCCAGGCGGCCGCCCTGGCGGGCGAAACCCTCCAGGAGCTTGCTGATCTTGCCCGCGATCTTCGACGCCGTCGCCGCGGCGCGGGCCGACGCCACCCCGCAGAACGCCGCGATCGACCCGCCGAACGTGCACACCGCCGAGGCCGCCGCGATCAGCGCGTCGCGGATCAGCTCGGCGATCACCGACGAGATCAGCCCGAACACGATGCCGCGCAGCGTGCAGACGAGCATGCCGGAGATGCCCGCGACGGCCGCGGTCCCGTCGAGCGTCTTGCCGAGCGACTCCAGCTCCTCGGCCATCTTCGTGAGGCTGTCGCGGTAGGCGTCGGCGGCCTGGCCGGTCCATTCGGCGACGCTGCGCAGGTCTTCGCGGTGCTCCTGGGCCAGCGTGTGCATCTCGGCGGCGGCGGACTTGAGCTGGTCGACGTTCGCGTTGATCTCGTCGGGGTTGCCGAGCAGCGCGTCGAGCGGCTCGCGAAGGAAGCTCACGTGCTCCAGCAGCCAGCCGACGCCCGCGTTGAGGATGGCCCCGAGCGGGTCGATCGCGGCGCCGACGGTGTCGACGACCGCGCCGGCCGCGGAGACCGCGACGCCGAGGACGTGTTCACCCTCCGACTCGGAGTCGGCCTTGATCGAGTCGACGAGCCCGGCGTAGGTGTCGACGATCCCGGCGCCGGAAGTGGCGGTGGTCATGGTCGTGGTCCCCCTCAGTCGCGGCGCAGGAAGGTGGTGTCGCCGAAGTCGTCGTCATCGTCGTCGCGCGGCGGCCGCGCCGGCCTCGACGGACGGGGTGGCGGTGGCGGCGGGGTTTCCGCCTCCTCGTGCTGCCAGAGCTGGCGTTCCCGGACCGGCTCGGGGGCGGGCGGCTCCTCGGGCTCCTCCGGCGGCACGTACCCGGTGACCATGTGCATCGCCTCGGAGTCGCCGCCGAGCGGCGCGAACGCGGCGGCGACGTTCACCGCGGCACCGCGCTGCGCCTTGCGGGCGAGCTTCAGGATCTCCTCGGCGAGCTTGGCGCCGGACTTGCCCGTCAGCGCCGAGTCGGCGAGCTGCAGGTCCGTGAGCGAGCCATTGGGCGCGACGCCGACGCGGATCGAGCCGTCGGGAGACGCGACGGTCGTCCCGGAGGCCTCGAGGCCCACGCGGAACTGCTCCGCTTTCTCACGCACGTCGGCGATCTTCGATTCGAAGTTCGCCAGCCATTCCTCAGGGGTCATCGTCGCCTCCGCGGTCTCCGACGTGCGGCGAAGGCTACTGGTTCCCCGACCAGCGCAAATGCGAAACGGCCCCGATTCCCCGGGGCCGTTTCGCATTTGTCCGTTATTCGCCGATCACCGGCGGCGCGGTGCGCATGTCCGTGCCGAAAACCTCGTCGGGGTCACCCTCGACCAGGTACGTCGGCCGCGAGTGCTCCGTGTCCTCGTCGCCCTCGCCCTTCTGGCCGCGGCCCATGCCGCCGCCCGCGCCCATGCCACCACGGCCGGACGCGCTGCCGGCACCGAGCCCGCCCATCCCGCGCCCGGCGGCCGCCTCGGCCGCACCGATGCCACCCGGCCGGGCCGCACCCGACGCGGAGCCCGCACCGGTCGCGTTGCCGGAGCCACCGGGCCCGAAGCCGCCGCCCCCGCCGCGGCCGCCGCCCCCGCCGACCTTGGAGTTGTACGGCTCGTCGCCGCCGAAGTTCATGCCGCCCATCGGCATCGGGCTCATCGGCGGCATGCCGCCGAGGTTCTGGTTCGGGTTGACCGGCGAGCCGGACGGGATCGAAGCTCGGCGTGAAGCCGGACGGCGTCGTCGTCCCGGAGGGCACGAACCCCGACCCGGTGGTCGAGCCGGGCCCGGAGAACTGCGGCGTGCCGGTGGTGCCGGGCACGAAGTTGTTCGTGCCGCCGGGCGTGTTGACCGAGCCGGGCCCGGGCATGGTCACGCTGGAGGGGTTGTTGATGCCGTTGTTTTCCCCGGTGCCGTTGTGGTCACCGGAGCCGCCCCGGTGCTGAAGCTGGGCGGCGGCGCGAAGGCGGGCTGCTTCGACGCGGCCTCGTAGAGGCTCTTGTCGTACGTCGACATGACGCTCGCGGCCTGGTCGTGCGCTTCCTGGCTGTCCTTCTGCTTCTGGATGGACTTGTCGACGTTGTCGGCCAGGTTGAACGGGTTCGACGTCGCCCAGTTGCTGAACTCGTCCTTCCAGCTGAACGGGATCGGCGCGGGCATGGAGTTCTTCGCCGTCGCGGCGGCCTGGCCCTGGTCGTAGATGGTCTCCGAGGCGAGCTTCGCGTTCTGCGAGTTCGCGTCGGACCACTTGCTCAGGCTGGTGAAGTACTGCTGCGCGTTCTCGGCGGCGCTGCCTTCCCAGGTGCCCTTGGAGGCGTTCACCGCGGTGTTCATCGACGTGGCGAACTTGTCGAAGACCTTGTGGACTTCGTGGTACGCGGTGGACACCTCGGAGACCTGGTCGACGTTCAGGTTGCTGTCGAGGTACGCCTTGAGCTGTGTGTGGTCGTTGCCCTTGTAGTCCGCGTTCGGCGCGGTCAGGCCCTGGACGTACTGGACGTCGCGGCCCTTCGTGGCCTCGGCGACGTTCTTGTCCCCCAGTTCCTGGGACTGGTTCTTCGCCTTTGCCTGGGCCATCCACTGCTGGACCGCACCGAACAGCCAGTTGCCGGGGTCGACGCCCTCTTCGGCCTTCTGCTGGAGGTAGGCGTCGCGCTCGGCGGGCGCCATGTCCTGGACTTCCTGGGGCGTCTTGTCCGGCGTCTTCGGCGGCGGGCTCTGGCGCGTCGTCATGAGGATCCCCTATTCCTTCGGCAACCGCGGTTCGACGGCGGACTTCGCGACCGCCTCGGCGATCTGGCAGGCCTCGTCCGCCGTGCCGACGCCGATCACGGCCACGTCCACCCGCGAGGAGTCGCCCACCGGCAGGGCGACCGTGCACCCCGCGACGGAGGCGCCGCCGGATGCTTCCTTCGCCTTGCGGCCGTTGATGTCCTTGTCGACCACGCCGCCGCCGGTGTCGTTGACCTGGTCGACCGAGGCGGTGTCGCGGATGTTCGCACCGATCACCATCGACTTGTCGCTCGCCGAGGCGATCTTCTTCTGGTAGTTGCAGGTGCGCGCGCCGCCGACCGTCTGGTTCCGCGGCGGGTTGAACTCGCCGTAGCTGCTGAGGTCACCCGGCTCGATGAGCGTGCACGGATCGGTGATCGACTGGGTCCCGCCACCCCCCGAGGAGGACGAGTTCTCCGAGGTCTCCGGCGCACTCGCCGAAGGCGACTGCACGGGCGACGCTGTCCCCCCTTGGGTGCTGGTGCACCCGGCCAGCAGGGCGCCACCGGCCACGAGCGGGAGAACAACACGAACGAGAAGTTTCGACATACCTCAGGCCTGCTTGGTCTGGAGCGAGGAGAACGCTTGGTTCTCGGTTTCCTTGTACAGGCCCGCGGCCCTGGCGAGCGCTTCGTCCGCCTGCTGCGCGACCACCTTGAGCTTCTCGAGCACCTGGGTCGCGGACCCTTCGGCCTCCGAAGCGCTCTTCTGGTCGTGCTTGGCGACGGCGTGCCCGTACGGGTGATTACCGAGCTGGGGAGCTTGGTCCAGCATCATCGTGTTGTAGCTGAGGTTCGTGAGGTCGTTGACCAGCTCGGTCAGCGCGTCGCGGATGGGCTTGACGCCCTCCGGCGTGATCTTGAAACCGCCGCTCTTCGCGGCCGCGATCAGCTTCTGCGTCTCCGCGGAGACGCTCTGGACCGCGGCGCCCATGGCGGCCGATGAGAATGGGCTGATCACGTCCGCGAACGAGCCGCCGCCCCCGCCGTCAGCCATTTGCATCGCTGTTCCACCCCGAATCGCTTCGCCCGTGCGTGTGCACCCGGGAGTCTACTAGCCGGGCACCCTGCGCAACCGCCGTTCACGGATCTTCACCTCGGACGCGACGCGGGCGCGGCTGGTTCCCGACGCTCAGAACTGGCCTTCGAGCTGGGCGTACAGCTGCTGGGCGAGACGGGCGTTGTCGGCCGGGGCGTAGGTGATCCAGCGCTGGCCGTCGGCGGCCGCGCGGGACGACATCAGCCAGCGGCCGCTCGGGGTGTCGAACCAGGCCAGCGGCGGGAACGTGCCGCCGCGGGTCTGGGCCGTGAACTGCCCCACTCGCTTCTTCGGCTCCTGGAAGACGCGCTCGATCATCCGGACCTGCGGGCCGCCGGCGCCGCTCTGCGAGCGCGGGCCGCTGACACCCGCGAAGGGGTCGTACGCGTCGTCGCGGCGCTGGTGACGCGGCTGCGGCGCGGGCCGCGAGATGGTGACCGACTGGCCCGGCGCGGCCGGGGTGAGCGGGAGCAGGTCGACGATCGCCGGCACGATGCCCGTCGGGCGGACCTCCTCGAAGACGATGAGGTTGTCGTCCTGGCGGGCGAGCACCGCGAACTGGCCGTCGGAGGCCACGCGCGCGAACAGGTGCCGGTCGCCCAGCTCGGCGGCCGCGTTGATCACCACGCCGCCGCGGACGAAGGTGGCCAGTGCCAGTTCGGCGTCGGCGTCGAGGCGGCCGCGGTTCCACAGCCCGCGGCCGGTGAGGTCCCGGATGACGGCGTCGCGGATCATCGCGCGCTGCTCGACGGTGGTGCCGACGTGCGGGACCTCGAACGGCGTCGGCGCGCGGCCCAGCCCGAGCTGTTCGAGCAGGATGTCCACCGCCGCCAGCGACAGCGAGAACGAGTGCGGCATCGCTTCTTCCCCCGGGGTTCTTCCGGCCTTCGGGAAAACGGTAGTCCACGGCCCGCACCGCCCGCAGCCGGATGCTGCGCCCTCAGCGAACTCGCTTGCCGGGCGAAGATCACCGCTGGTCCGATGGACGCATGGCTGACCCGAAACCCGCACTCGTGCTGCACCTCGCGACCGGCGGCGAGCCGCTGCTGTTCGCGCTGACGACCGACGAATCCGAGAAGGTGGCGGGCAAGCTCGCGCACCTGCTGAAGACCGGCGCGGTCGAGACGGTGACCACCAAGGACGACAAGGTGGTCGCGGTCAACTTCGCCCACGTCGCCGCCGCCTACGTCGACGACCTCACGCGGAAGAGCACGGTGTTCGGCATGCACTCCTGACGCGCGGAAGGCCGCCCCACCACCGTGGGACGGCCTTCGCGAGCAACCTCGATCAGAGCTTGTAGAGGCGCTTCCAGTTCTCCCGCGAGGTGAGCTCCGGCATGGCGCGCTTGTACTGCTCCTGCACCGCCGCGCCTTCCTTGCGCAGCCGCTGGATCACCTTCGCGCCCTGCTTGGCCAGCGCGAACATCTTCACCCGGTCGTAGGACCGGACGCGCACGCCTTCCTGGTTCGCGTCGGTGACGACCGCCTTGTCGAACAGGGCGATGTGCCACCAGTGCGCCTCGTCGATCGGGACGGCGCCGAGCCCGAAGCGGCTGCGGCCGAGCACCCGGTCGAGGATCCGTTTGATCAGCACCAGGCGCTGCATGCTGGGCCGCGGCGCGCTGTTGATGATGCCGATGTCGTTGGACGCGATGCCCGGGACGTCGGTCGCCTTGTAGCGCTTGGTCTCGGGGTACGCGTCGCGGATGCGGCGGATCTCCTGCATCGCCTCGACACCGCCGTCACGCAGGACTTCCGGGCCCTTCAGGAAGTCCTCGACGGCCTTGATCAGGGTCGCCGACAGGCCGTACTGCATGCCCAGCAGGTAACGCACCAGCTGCGCGAGCAGCACCCGCGAAAGCAGGTTCAGGTTGAACGGCGAGTGCAGCGCCGCGGTGATGATCGAGTTGCGCAGGTTGAAGTACCGGTGCCACTCGTCCCAGTCCTTCATGTGGAAGTCCGCGTGCCACACGCCCGCACCCGGCAGGGTGACGGTCGGGAAGCCGTGCGCGCGGGCGCGGTAGGAGTACTCCGCGTCGTCCCACTGGAAGAAGAACGGCATCGGGTAGCCCGTGGCCTGGACCACCTCGTAGGGGATCAGGCAGGACCACCAGCCGTTGTAGCCGGCGTCGAGACGCCGCTCCTGGCGGTTCGGCTTCAGCGTCTCCTCGTCGACGCCGAGCAGGTCGGCCGTCGAGAGCGAGTGCTCGACCGGCTGGCCGGGCTCGAGCGTGTTGAGCCGGGCGTACTCCGCGCCGACGTGCAGCTGGTTCGGGTGGAACAGGTTGAGCATCTGGCCGCCGACGATGATCGGGTTGGCCGCGCGGTTCGAGAACGCCGTCATCCGGATCACCAGGTCCGGCTCGAGCAGGACATCGTCGTCCATGAACAGGACGTTCGCGTGCTCGGTCGCGGTGTGCCCGGCCACCTCGTAGAGGCCGCGGGTGAAGCCGCCTGCGCCGCCGAGGTTCGGCTGCTTGATGTAGTGGAGCTTGTCGGCGAGGTCCTTGGCGACCTGCTCGAAGCCGTCACGGGACTCGACGAGGTCGGTGCCCTGGTCGGCGACGTAGATCGCGTCCAGGGTCTCCAGCGACGACACGTCCGCGGCGAGGGCCTGCAGGTTCTTCAGGCAGTCGTCGGCGCGGTTCATCGTGCAGATGGTCACCGCGGTCGGGCGGATCTTCTCCGGCGCCTCGACCGTCCAGCGGACCTGCTCGACGCGCAGCGTCTGGCCGCCCTCGGTCTCGAGGTCGAGCCAGAGCGCGCCGCCGTCGTAGAACTTGTCCAGCTTCGAGGTCAGCGTGACCTTGGCCTGCTTGGCGTCGGCGACCTGCTCGGCGGCCACCACGCGCGGCTCGCCCTCGACGTCCGAGGCACCCATCGACAGCAGCCCGGTGCCGGTGACGACGGCCTCGACCGAGACCTCGGTCACCGTCGTCCAGCGCTGCCAGTAGCTGGCCGGGAAGCGGCCGAAGTACGTGTTGCCCGACACCTTGGAGGCGGGCTCGAGCGCGATCGCCGCACGTTCCCGCACGGCCGAGCCCCACTCGAGCTCCGCGTACAGGTCCTTGCTGACGATCGGCGCCGGGCCGGCGAAGAGGCCGCGCTGCGCCGTCAGACGGCCCTGCGGAGTGTGCTCGGTGAACCGCGTCTCGGCGGCCGCGCCGGCGGTCGGCGCCGGGGTAGCTGTTTTACCGGGCATTTAAATCCTCAGTTCTCCTTGGTCGACGGCTCGCGGAACACGACCCACTTGAGCATCACGAAATTGATCACCGTGGCGGTGGCCTGCGACACCGCCCAGCACAGTGTGTGCTGCCACGCCGATTCCGGCAGCAGCTGCAGCATCAGCTGGTTCACCCCGACCGCGACGAAGAACGTCACGGTGTAGAGCAGGACGAACGAGCCGATCTGCGCCTTCCCGTCGCGGCGCCCGCCGGCGAAGGTGAACTTCCGGTTCAGGAAGAACGCCGTGGTCGTGCCCACGATGAAACTGATAGCGCGAGCGACGTCGACCCACGGTGAAGTGGCCATCCCGGCCACCTGCGTCAGCAGGGTGTACGTGCCCAGGTCGACCAGGGCGCAAAAGCCCCCGATCAGGGCGAAGCGGATGAGCTGGCCCAGCAGTCCCGGGGAGGACTGCGCAGCCGCTACGTCGGCTTGCGGATCGGTCGCCACCACTGCTTTACCTCGTTGCCTGAGTCATGGTCACCCGCGCGGGCGCTTGTGCCTTGATGCGCAAAGTGTAGAGACGAGCACTTCAGGGTCACGTTCCGGGCGTGTTTCGGCGTGGCTACCCTGGTCGAGTGACCCAATCCCCCGAGACACAGCGTCGCACGCTTTCCGGCTGGGGACGCACCGCGCCGACCGTCGCCGACGTCCTGAGCACGCCGGACGTCGAGGCCATCGCCAAGGCCGTGCGCCAGGCGGGCGAGCGCGGCGTCATCGCGCGGGGCCTCGGCCGGTCCTACGGCGACCCGGCGCAGAACGCGGGCGGCCTGGTCGTCGACATGACCGCGCTCGACCGGATCCACTCGATCGACCCGGACTCGGGTCTCGTGGACCTCGACGCCGGCGTCAGCCTCGACAAGCTGATGCGCGAGGCGCTGCCGTACGGCCTGTGGGTCCCGGTGCTGCCGGGCACCCGCCAGGTGACGATCGGCGGCGCGATCGCCAACGACATCCACGGCAAGAACCACCACAGCGCGGGCAGCTTCGGCAACCACGTCGTGTCGATGGACCTGCTGACCGCGGACGGCCAGGTGCGCACGCTCACCCCGGAGGGCCCTGAATCGGAGCTGTTCTGGGCGACCGTCGCGGGCATCGGGCTGACCGGGATCATCGTCCGGGCGAAGATCCGGATGAAGAAGACCGAGACCGCGTACTTCATCGTGGACGCCGACCGCACGTCGAACCTCGACGAGACGCTCGGCCTGTTCACCGACGGCTCGGACCTGACCTACGACTACTCGATGTCGGTGCCGGACCTGATCTCGTCGGACCACCGCCTCGGCCGGGCGACGTTCTCGCGCGGCTCGCTCGCCAAGCTGGACGAGCTGCCGCCGAAGCTGCGGGCCGAGCCGCTGAAGTTCGACGCGCCGCAGCTGGCGACCCTGCCGGACGTCTTCCCGAACGGCCTGGGCAACAAGCTCACCTTCGGGCTGATCAACGAGCTGTGGCAGAAGACCGTGCCCAAGAAGGGCGCGCGCGGCAAGATCCAGAACCTGA
Organism: Amycolatopsis nalaikhensis; assembly: GCF_030264295.1. Classification (GTDB taxonomy): domain Bacteria; phylum Actinomycetota; class Actinomycetes; order Mycobacteriales; family Pseudonocardiaceae; genus Amycolatopsis; species Amycolatopsis nalaikhensis. Next base: position 2,509,962 of record NZ_CP127173.1, read on the forward strand.
CGCAGTTCTACCACCCGCTCGACATGCTGAGCGAGTGGAACCGCGCCTACGGCTCCAAGGGTTTCCTGCAGTACCAGTTCTCGGTGCCGTTCGGCGCGGAGGACCAGCTCAAGGCCATCTGCCGGCGGATCGCGACCTCGGGCCACTACTCGTTCCTCAACGTGTTCAAGCGCATGGGCGACGCGAACCCAGCACCGATGTCGTGGCCGTCGCCGGGCTGGATGCTCAGCGTCGACTTCCCGATCAAGCGCGGCCTGAGCCGGTTCTGCCTGGAGCTGGACGACGCCGTGCTCGAAGCCGGCGGCCGGCTGTACACCGCGAAGGACTCCCGGACGTCGGCGGAGACGTTCGCGAAGATGTACCCGCGGCTCGAAGAATGGCGCAAGATCCGCGCTTCCGTTGACCCCGATGGCGTTTTCGCCTCTGACATGAGCCGGAGGCTCGCACTGTGATCGACGCGGTTGGCAACCCCCAGTCCCTGCTGCTGCTCGGCGGCACGTCCGACATCGCGCTGGCGATCGCCGAGCAGTACCTGGCGGAGAAGCCGCTGCGGGTCGTGCTCGCGGCGCGCCCGTCGCCGCGGCTGGACGCGGCCGCGCAGCGCCTGAAGGACAAGGGCGCCGAGGTGTCCACTGTGGACTTCGACGCGAAGGACACGGCGGCGCACCCGGCCGTGCTGGCCAAAGCGTTCGAGGGCGGCGACATCGACGTCGCGGTCGTGGCGTTCGGCCTGCTCGGTGACCCGGAAGAAGTCTGGCAGGACCACGCGAAGGCCGTCGAGCTGGCCACGGTGAACTACACCGCCGCGGTGTCGGTGGGCGTGGCGCTGTCGGAGAAGCTCAAGGTCCAGGGCCACGGCACGGTGATCGCGCTGTCGTCGGTGGCGGGTGAGCGCGTCCGCCGGTCCAACTTCCTCTACGGCTCGACCAAGGCCGGGTTCGACGGCTTCTACCTGGGTCTCGGCGAGGCGCTCGCGCCCTTCGGCGTGAAGGTGACCGTCGTCCGGCCGGGGCACGTCAAGACGAAGATGACCGAGGGGCTGAAGGACGCTCCCCTGGCGCAGACGGCCGAGCAGGTCGCCCAGACGGCCGTCGCGGCCGCTCGCGCGGGCAAGGACCTCGTGTGGGCGCCGGCGCAGTTCCGCCTGGTGATGTCGGCGCTGCGGCACGTCCCGCGGCCGATCTTCCGCAAGCTGCCCATCTGAGTCTCCACCCCCGGGTTGACCCGGAAGTCCAACCGGGCCCGGTCCGCACGCCGATGTGCCACCACAGTCGTCACCACAGACTGTCACCATGGTGAACACGACGAGCGACCGCGGTGGGCTGACGATGCTGCTCCGCGACGTCGCCCTCCCGGTGGGCCTGTACTACGTCCTGCGCTCCTTCGACGTCGACGCGCTGTGGGCGCTGCTGATCAGCGCGCTGCCGCCCGTGCTGCGGTCCGGCTACGTGCTGGCCCGGCAGCGCCGGATCGACCCGGTCAGCGCGTTCGTGCTGGCCGTGCTGCTGGTCAACGGCGCGGTGGCGCTCATCTCCGGTGACGCGCGGCTGATGCTGGTCCGCAGTGCCTGGGTCGGGCTGGTGCTCGGCGGGCTGATGCTCGGGAGCCTGGTCGTCGGGCGGCGGCCGTTCCTGTTCCGGGCGATCCGGACGCTGCAGCCCGGACGCGCCGATGACCTCGACGCGCGGTGGGCCGCCGACGAACGCTTCCGGCGGGAGTGGCGCGCGGTGACGCTCTGGTGGGGCGTCGGCGGCGTGCTGCTGGGCTGCGCCGTGGTCGTCATGGCGTTCACCCTCCCGGTCGACGTCGTGCCGTTCCTCGACACCGTGCTGACCGTCGGCAGCCTGGTGCTCGGCGCGAAGCTCACGCGACGGCGGCTGGCCACCGCCGCGGTGCGGACCTGACGTCAGCCGCCGGCGGCGTGGGCGGGCATCAGGTACAGGTTCTGGGCGCCCATCCACGGTGAGTCGATGTGCCAGCTCGCCAACGCGGTCGGCGGGGGCGTGCGGCGCGTCGTCTCCAGGACGAGGTCCGGGCTGATCGGGGCGACGCTGTGGTCGAAGTTGTGGAAGTTGGCTTCCAGCAACGCGCGGCCGACGTCGCCGCTGCGGCGCTTCGTCTCGGTGATCGCCGGGTCGACCGCGCCGCGGTCGGTGAACTCGTCGACCAGCTCGCAGTCGCACGCGTACGCCAGCGCGCCGACTTCGCCCGCCGTCTCGACCTTGCGGCCGTGCGCGATCGTCGCCAGCTCCTGGCCGATCTCGCGGTACTCCGTCGTCGAGGCGTGGTTGCTGGTGATCGGCGCGAACTGACGCGGAAGGCCGGGCAGCGCGTACACGGCGACGCTCGCCGCGAGCACCGCGCCCGCCAGCGTCCACGTCCCGCGTCGCACGCGTTCGGGCACGGCTGACGCGCAGGCGGCGAGGAAGATCGTCGCGCCGATGATGCTCGGCGCGTAGTACCAGTGGTACGGCGGCACGCCGAGGCGGCTGTAGGCCAGGTAGTGCAGCGCACCCGCGACGGCGAGCGCCGCGAACGGCGTCAGGCGGCGGGCAGTCTCGCAGCCGCGGCGGTACTGGACGACCCAGCCCACGCCCACCAGCCCGGCGAGCACCAGCGGCAGGAACGACAACGCGGCCGCGGCCGGGAAGTTGCGCCAGTACAGGAGCGGGCCGTTGGTGAAGCTGAACGGACCCCACGACTGCTGGCTGATCTTGATGACGAGCGTGTCCGGCACGGCCGAGCCGAGCACGACCCAGCTGAACCCGAACCACGGCAGCGTCACGGCGAGCGCGGCGAAGACGGTCCGCCAGATGCCGACCCAGAACTCGCGGCGGGCCGCGAACAGCACGGCGGCGATCAGCAGCAGGTCGATCCGGACGAGGGCGAGCAGCCCGATCACCACACCGAGACGGCCCGCCTTGCGCTCCCCCGCGTAGACGAGCGTCCAGACGACGCCGGTCGCGCCGAGGGCGACCTCCAGCCCGATCGACGACAGCAGCAGCGGGTTCACCAGCAGCAACGCGAACGTCAGGGGCGCGAAGGCCGCGGGCAGGCCGGTGCGCTCCCCGAGCCGCCGCAGGCCCAGCACGAGGAGAACTTGCGCGACGACGAAGACGATCCCGGCGGCCAGGACGGCGTCGCGGACGATGAAGGTGATCGCGCCGAGGGCCAGCACGTTCAGCGGCGACGTCGCGGTGTTCGCCGTCCCCTGCTCGATCAGACCCCAGTGGCCGTGGAAGGCGAGGTTCTTCGCGTAGGACAGCGTGATGTAGGTGTCATCGATGAGATGGCTGCTGACCAGGGCGAACACGAGAGCGGAGGCCGCCGCGGCACCCGCCGGGAGGGCCCACGAACGGGTGATGGGCAGGGCCGCCGGCAGCGCACCGGCGGCCTCGGAGAGTTCTGCGGAGGCGCTTCGCATCCCGGACACCGTACCTCGCCCGTGATGCTTCCGTGATCTGAGCGGGGTACGGGTGGCTCAGACCACAGGCCCCGCTCAGATACCGCCGCCCGAGTTGCCGGAGTTGCCGGAATTGCCGCCGCCTCGGTGGCCGAAGCCGCGGTCGTTGTCGCCTTGCTGGGGTCCGTTGTACTGGCGGTGGATACCCGGGCGGCCGTCGCGGGGGCCGTGGTGGGTCGCGGCGGCGATCCCGCCGACGATGCCGCCGCCGACCAGCAGGCCGAGCACGCCGACGCCGACGAGCTGAGTCGCGCGGTGGCCGACGAAACGCCGGAAGCCGCCGGGCTGCCGGGGTGGTTGGGGCGCACCCCAGGCGCCGTAGGGCTGGCCGGGGCCTGGTTGGGAGAGCTGCGGGGTGGGCGGAGCTTGGCCGGGCGCGCCGGGCGGCGGCTGCTGGCCGTGGGCCGCGGGATCGGGCGCGCCTTGTGCGGCGGCTGGCGGCTGTTGGCTGTGGGCCGCGGTCTGATCGGCCGCGGCTGCTCCGGGCTCGCCAGCGCCCTGCGCGGCGGCGGGCTGCTGGCCCAGCACGGCTGTCTGGTCGCCCGCGGCGGCGGGCTTCTCCGGCCCGCCCGGGCCCGTGGGCTGCTCGACGGTCGGCTGCTCGGCCCCCTCCGGAGCCTGGGCCTTCTCCTCGCGCGGCTGGTCGTTCATGGTCGCTCCCGATGTCACGGGGACGGGCGCACTGCCCGCCCCCACCACCTCAGGGTGCGCCGCTCAGCTGTGCGTCAGCTGAAACGAACCTGTCGATCCGCCATGAGACGTCACAGGTAGAACGCGAGGAACAGCGTGATCACCCAGGTCGCGCCGAGGACCTGCAGGATGCGGTCCTTGAGCGCGATCTCTTCGGGCTCGCCCGCGATGCCGCCGTCGACGTCGACGGCGTACCTCAGCACCGCCACCAGGAACGGGACCATCGAGATGAGCGCCCACACCGAGTTGTGCTCGGTCTGGCGGATCTCGAACGCCCACAGGCAGTACGACATGATCAGGATCGCCGCCGACGTCGCCCAGACGAACCGCAGGTAGCTCGCCGAGTACTTCTTCAGCGACGAGCGGATCTTCGCGCCCGTCCGCTCGAACAGCATGATCTCCGCGTAGCGCTTGCCCGCCACCATGAACAGCGAACCGAACGCCGTGACCAGCAGGAACCACTGGGACAGCGCGATGCCGCCCGCGACGCCACCCGCGATCGAGCGCATCAGGAAGCCGGAGCCGACGATCGCCAGGTCGACCACCGGCTGGTGCTTCAGGCCGAAGCAGTAGCCGAGCTGGACGGCTTCGTAGACACCCAGCACGACGGCGAGCTGCCAGCTCGCCGCGAACGACACGGCGAGGCCGGCCAGGAAGAACACGACCGCGGCCCCGTACGCGACCGGGACCGGCACGATGCCGGCCGCGATCGGGCGGTTCCGCTTGGTCGGGTGGGCCCGGTCGGCCTCGACGTCGATCGCGTCGTTGATCAGGTAGACCGAGCTCGCCGTCAGGGAGAAGGCCACGAAGGCGATGATCGCGTCGATCAGGAGACCGGTGCGATCCGTCGACTTCGAGAACGCGAAGAACGGGGCCGCGAAGACCAGGACGTTCTTCACCCACTGCCGCGGCCGCGCCGTCTTGATGACGCCGCCGACCAGGCCGAACGGGCCGCGGGAAACCGTCACCGGGGTCTCCGGGGTCACGGCCGCTTCGTCGCTGTTGCGCTGCTCGGTCGTTTCGCTCATGGATTCTTCTTCAGCTTCCGTCGTATCAGACCACCGACGAGCCCCCCGAGAGCTGCACCGGCCAGAACGTCTGTCGGATAGTGAACGCCGAGCACGAGCCTCGAGGCCAGCATCGGCGGTACCAGGGCGGGGACCAGGTTACGCCCGGTCAATCCGGAGTAGAGCACCGCCGCCGCCGTCGTGGACGTCGCGTGCGACGACGGGAAGCTCAGCTTGCTCGGCGTCCCGACCAGTACCTCGACGCTCGGATGGTCCGGTCGCGGCCGCCTGACCACGCGTTTCACCGCGATCGACGCGGCGTGCGCGCCCACGACACCGGCCGACGCGATCAGCCAGTCCTTGCGCCGCTTCTTGTCGACCACGGCGCCGAGAAGGCCCAGGCCGAACCAGCCCAGCGCGTGCTCGCCGAAGTGCGACATGCCGCGCGCGGCTTTCACCGAAGCTTCACTCTTCAGAAAGCCCTGCGCCTTCGCCAGGACCGCGACCTCGCCGGTCGGCTGCCCCTTCTCAAGCATCGAGGGACCCGTCGAGCGGCGCGCCGTCGGTCAGGTGCGGGGCGATCTTGTTGTCGAACGCCGACAGCGCCGAGCCGATGGCCATGTGCATGTCGAGGTACTTGTACGTGCCCAGCCGGCCGCCGAACAGGACGTTCTTCTCGCGCGCCTCGACCTTGGCCAGCTCGCGGTAGGCCTCGAGCTTCTCGCGGTTGTCCGGCGTGTTGATCGGGTAGTACGGCTCGTCTTCCTCGCCCGCGAAGCGGGAGTACTCGCGGAAGATGACCGTCTTGTCCTTCGGGTAGTCCCGCTCCGGGTGGAAGTGGCGGAACTCGATGATCCGGGTGTAGGGGACTTCCTGGTCGTTGTAGTTGACGACCGAGGTGCCCTGGAAGTCGCCGGTCGGCGCGACCTCGGACTCGAAGTCGACGGTGCGCCAGGTGAACCGGCCCGCCGAGTAGTTGAAGTAGCGGTCCAGCGGACCCGTGTAGACGGTCGGGGTGCCCGCCGGGATGTGCTCGCGGACGTCGAAGTAGTCGACGTTCAGCCGGATCTCGATGTTCTCGTGCTCGGCCATCTTCTCGAGCCACGCGGTGTAGCCGTTGACCGGCAGGCCCTCGTAGGTGTCGTTGAAGTACCGGTTGTCGAAGTTGTAGCGGACCGGCAGGCGGGTGATGATGTTCTCGCCCAGGTTCTTGGGGTCGTTCTCCCACTGCTTCGCGGTGTAGCCCTTGATGAACGCCTCGTAGAGGGGACGGCCGATCAGCGAGATCGCCTTCTCCTCGAGGTTCTGCGCGGCGGACGTCTCGAACTCCGACGCCTGCTTGGCGATCAGCTCGCGGGCCTCGTCCGGCGTGTGCGACTTGCCGAAGAACTGGTTGATCAGGCCCAGGTTCATCGGGAACGAGTAGACCTGGTCCTTGACCCGCGCGAACACGCGGTGCTGGTAGTTCGTGAACTCGGTGAACCGGTTCACGTACTCCCAGACGCGCTTGTTCGAGGTGTGGAACAGGTGCGCGCCGTACTTGTGCACCTCGATCCCGGTCTCCGGGTCCGGCTCCGAGTAGGCGTTGCCGCCGATGTGGCCGCGCCGCTCGAGGACGAGGACCTTCTTGCCCAGCTCGGCCGCGGCTCGCTCGGCGACGGTCAGGCCGAAGAAACCGGACCCGACGACGACGAGGTCGTAACCTGCGAAATCGGCTTCAGTAATCTGTGCGGGGTTCGTGTGCGCGCTCACGGGCGTCGAGGGTACGCAGGTCGCGAACCCGGCCCGCACCCGACTATCACATTTCGGCCTACGACACACCTGGAAAGCAGTGCCTGCACCCGAGGACTTCTGGAGCTACTTCGGCGCGGTAGCGACGTATCTGGCCGTGCTGGCGGTCCCCGGCGGGGTCGTCGGGTGGGCCGCCGGCCTGCGCGGCTGGGCCCTGGCCGGGCTCGCGCCGCTGCTCAGCTACGCCGTGACCGGCCTGGCCGGGCCGTGGCTGGCCATCGCGCACGTGCCGTACGGCCCGCTCAGCGTCGCCGCGCTCACGCTGCTGCTCGCCGCCGTGCTGTACGGCCTGCGCCGGCTGGCGATCGCGCGCGGCTGGCTGAACCCGGGTGCCGAGGAGCCGCCGACGCCGTGGACGCGTCGCGCGCACCTGGCCGTGCTGGCCTGCGTCGCGGCCGCCACCGCCGTGTCGATCGCCGTCGTGGTCACCGGCCGCGGCGGGACGACCGCGGTGTTCCAGCGCTGGGACACCGTCTTCCACGCGAACGGCATCCGCTACATCGCCGAGACCGGCGACGGCTCGCTGACCGGCATGGGCACCATCAACTGGTACCCCGGCGGCTCCTTCTACCCGAACGCCTACCACCTGGTCGGCGCGCTGGTCTACGAGCTGTCCGGGACGTCGGTGCCGGTCACGCTGAACGCCGTCACGATGCCGATCGCCGGGCTGTTCGCGCTGGCCATGGTCGCGCTGGTGCGCCAGCTGGGCGGGCGCGCGGTGTTCGCGGGCAGCGTCGCGCTGGTCGCGGGTGGCGCGACGACCGGGGCGTACGAGTCGGTGTCGAGCGGGCTGCTGCCGTTCGCGCTGGGGATCGTGCTGACGCCGCTGGCCGTGGTCGCGTTGCAGCGGTTCGTCGTGCGGCCGGGCGTCGACACCGGCGCGGTGCTGGCGCTGAGCGCGACCGGCCTGCTGGCCGCGCACTCCAGCGCCCTGTTCGGGGCGCTGCTGTTCGCGTTCCCGCTGGTCGTGCAGCGCTGGTACCGGGCGGTGCGCGGCCGCCGCGTCGACGGCGTTCCCGAGGGCCGGCCCGCCTGGCGGGTCGTCGGCGGTGACGTCCTGCGGATGCTGCCGGTGATGGCCGTCGCGGGCGTGCTGGCCGCGCCGATGATCCTCGGCGCGATCACCTTCACGTCCGGGTCGTACCCGTACCACGCCTGGGGCTCGCACATGCCGGTTTGGAAGGCGCTCGCCATGCTGGCGACGTTCAAGCAGGTGCTGCCGGTGCCGCAGATCTGGCTGACGGTGTTCCTCGTGATCGGCGTGTTCACGCTGGCGGCGCTGCGGCGGATGCGCTGGGTGGTGCTCTCGGCGCTCGGGCTGTCCGCGCTGTTCGTGGTCGTCGCGTGCTTCGGCGGCGAGCACTGGGTGATCAGCCTGTCCCGCCCCTGGTGGAACGACCGGTTCCGGCTGATGGCGCTGGCCGCGATCCCGATGTGCCTGCTCGCCGCGCACGGCATGAGCGAAGCCCAGCGGTGGCTGGCGAAGGTCGCGAGCGGACGTGCCTGGGTGCGGGCGCGGCCGTGGCTGACCGGCCGCGTCGGACTGGCGTCGGCGGTGCTGCTGGTCGTCGCGATGGGCGTGCTGACCGGCGGGTTCTACCGCGCGGCCAACGCCAAGACGGTCTCGCTGCTGTACTACAACGGCCTGCCCGGCGAGGTCGTCCCGCCGGTCAGCGCCGACGAGATCGACGCGATGGAACGGCTCGGCGAGCTCGGCATCCCGGCCGACCAGAGGGTGCTCAACGACCGCCTCGACGGCACGGCCTGGATGTACGCCCTGACCGGCGTGCACCCGGTCGCCGGCCACTACGACGCCGGCGTCGCCCCGCGCGACGCCGTCTACCTGGCGATGCACTTCGGGGACTACGACAGCGACCCCGAGGTCCGGGCGGCGACGCGGCGGTTGAACGTGCACTACGTGCTGGTCGGCAGCGGCACGATCCGCCGCGACACCCCGATCGCGCCGGGCCTGCGGCACCTGGACGGCCACGACTTCGTCACGCAGGTGTACCGGAACCCGGGCGCCGTGATCTACCGGATCGTGAAGTAAAGAAAACGCCCTCGTGGCCGCGGCGCCCCTTCCGCGGCCACGAGGGCTCCCGACCCCCGGGTGATCTCTGACGTCTGCGAAGAAGGACGCCCGAGACGCGGCAATCGGTTTCCCGAGCCGCCCGATGTCACCCGTTCGGCCTAACGCAGCTCCGGCAGGACGTCGCTCGCGACCTGCTCCAGGACGGCTTCGCGGCCCTCGTACGGCGTCGACGACCTCGGCCAATGCGAGATGACGTCGGTGAAGCCCAGCTCCTTGGCCCGGCCGACGGCGTCGCGGAACGCCTCCACGCTGCTCAGCGAGAACACCGGCGCCGCGTCCAGGCTCAGGTGCCGCTGGATGCTCGCGCGCTCGCGCCCGGCCGCGTCCAGCCGCTGGTCGAAGACCTCGACCAGCTCCGCGATGCCGCGCCACCACTCGTCGGTGGTCGCGCCGCCCTTGCCCGTGGTCACCCAGCCCGCGCCGAAGCGCGCGGCCAGCGTCATCGTGCGCGGGCCGTTCGCGGCCACCACGAACGGCAGCCGCGGCCGCTGGACCGTGCCCGGCAGGTTGCGGGCCCCGCGGGCCCGGTAGTACTCGCCGTCGAAGTCGAACTTGTCGGTCATGAGCAGCCCGTCGAGCGCCTCGACGAACTCGGTGAAGCGGTCCGCGCGCTGCTTCGCCGTGAGCTCCGGCGCGCCGAGCACCGCGCCGTCGTAGTGCAGGTGGTCGACGCCCGCGCCGACGCCGAGGACGAACCGGCCGTCGGAGATGTCGTCGAGGGTGGTCAGCTCGCGCATGAACGGCACCGGGTGCCGGGCGACCGGGGACGCCACGAACGTGCCGAGCCGGATGCGGGACGTCACCATCGCCGCCGCCGTCAGGGTCGGGACCGCGGAGAACCACGGGCCGTCGACCAGGTTTCTCCAGCCCAGGTGGTCGTACGTCCACGCGTGGTCGAAGCCGTACTCCTCGGCGGCCCGCCACTTCGGCTCGGCGGCCCACCAACGATCTTCCGGAAGAATGACGATGCCTACTCGCACACTGCCGGACCGTACTGGCAACCACCGACAGTCGCACGGACGGGGAACGCCTCCCCCGAACGTGTCAGGGACAATGGTGGGGTGGAGAGACCCCTGTTGATCGCGTCGGACGTCGACGGCACCCTGCTCGGCCCCTCCGAATCCCTGACCGCCCGCACCATCGCGACCGTCCGCCGGGCGATCGACGCGGGGGTCCCGTTCGTGCTGGCCAGCGGCAGGCCGCCGCGCTGGATCGCGCCCGTGGCGAAGCCGCTCGAGCTGACCGGGTACGCCGTGTGCGCGAACGGCGCGGTCCTCTACGACTGCGGCCGCGAGGAGGTCGTCGCGGTGCACGGCCTGCTCCAGCCGGAGCTGCTCCACGACATCGCGCACGCGCTCGACAAGGCCCTGCCGGGCTGCCGGTTGGCGGCCGAGCGGGTCGGCACGGGCGCCGACCACGACATGCGCAACTTCGTGATCGAGCCGGACTACCACAACCCGTGGGGCGACGGCGAAGGCCGCACCGGTCCGCGGGCCGAGGTGCTCGGGCACCCGGCGATCAAGCTGCTGGTCAGCCACCGCGGCATGTCGTCCGACGAGATGGCCGACGCGGTGAACGCGCTGTTCGACCGCGACGTCGACGTCACCTACTCCTCGTCGGGCGGGCTGGTGGAGCTGTCCGCGCACGGGATCACGAAGGCGACCGGCCTCGCCGACGTCGCCGAGCGGCTGGACGTGGCGCCCGAGCAGGTGATCGCGTTCGGGGACATGCCCAACGACGTCGAGATGCTGCGCTGGGCCGGCCACGGCGTCGCGATGGAGAACGGGCACCGGGCGGTGCTGGCGGTGGCCGACGAGGTCACCGGCCCGGCCGGGGACGACGGCGTCGCGCAGGTGCTCGAGCGCTGGTTCTAACCCCGGTCGAGCTCGGCCGCTTCGGCCGGGGTCGGTGCCGTCCCGCCGAGGTGGGCGGGCAGCCACCAGCGTTCCTCGTCCGACGCGGGCTGGTCGGGGTACTCGGCCTGGGCGCGGTCGAGCAGCGCGCTCATCCGGGTCCGCAGCTCCTTCGTGACGACGTCCCAGTCGTCGCCCTTGGCCGGGTGCATCGGCTCGCCGATGAGGATCGAGATCGGCACGTGCCGCCGGGTCAGGTCCTTCGGACGGCCCTTCGTCCAGAGCCGCTGCGTGCCCCACAGCGCCATCGGGACGACCGGGACGTGGGCCGCCGCGCCCATCCGGATCGCGCCCGACTTGATCTCCTTGACGGTGAACGACTGGCTGATCGTGGCTTCCGGGAAGACGCCGACGACCTCGCCGTCCTGCAGCTTCGCGAGCGCCTCGCGGTAGGAGGCCAGCCCGGCGGAGCGGTCGACGGAGATGTGGTGCATCCCGCGCATCAGCGGGCCGGCGATCCGGTTGTCGAAGATCTCCTTCTTCGCCATGAACCGCGTCAGCCGCTTGGCCGGGCGCGCGCCGAGGCCGCAGAAGATGAAGTCGAGGTAGCTGATGTGGTTGCACGCGATGACCGCGCCGCCGCGGCGCGGGATGTGCTCCGCGCCCTCGACCCGGATGCGGTTGTCGAGTACCCGGAACATCGTCCGGGCCGCCGCGATCACGGGCGGGTAAACCAGGTCAGCCATCCGGCAAGGTTACGGGACCGTAGGTTCGCGGCGGTGGTTCAGCGAGGGAGAACACAAACCGGGCGAAACTCACACCGGCTGAACGTCGTCCCGCCGCCGGACCGGGATGGCCAGCACCACGGCCACCAGGATCGCGAACAAGGCCACCGACTGGTGCTTGGTGCCCTCGATGCCGTCGCCGAGCGCGGCGGTGCCGAACTGCGACACCGAGACCGCGAACAGGAACGCGAGCACGACGCCCAGCGCGTTCCGCCGCTGCAGCCAGGCCCTGACCAGCACGAACAGCCAGATCGGGACCAGCGCGAACAGGCCGAGCGGGCTGATCAGCCCGGTCAGCCAGGACACCACCGGCACCCGGTACTCCTGCGCGTGCGGCGCGAAGCCGGCGGACTGGTCGAAGCTGCCGAGGTAGTCCGGCCGGGCGGTCAGCTGGTCGGTCGCGGCGCGGTTGAGGACTTCGAGCGTCCGGCCGGGGTGCGTCGCGAAGTACCCGATGACGTTCCGGCGGCTCATCAGGTGCCGGTACTGGGGGTAGAGCGGGTCGGCCGTCGCCGGGTGCGGGTGCCACCAGCCGTTGCCCGCGTACTGCGCGAACGACGGCGGCAGCCCGAGGTCGGCGAGGTCGGCCTGCGTATCGTGCTTCCCGTCGACGATGTTCAGGAAGATCGAGTTGAACATGTTGACTTCACGGGAGTCGTCGCCGGGCCGGGCGGCGACCGTGCCGTCGGGCGCGATGGCCGGTTCGACGCTCTGCTGCGCCCACAGCGAGATGGCGCCGAGGGCACCGATGACCAGCACCGCCGACGCCCACCGCCGCACGCCCCGCAGCGTGCCCGGCCGGACGAGCAGGATCGCGAGCACGAGGATCGGCAGAATGGTCAAGGTCTGGACCTTGGCGTTGACCGCCAGGACGCCGCCGGCGAGCGTCACGGCCATCCCCGCGTAGCTCCAGCGGCCCTCGCGCGCGGTCAGCAGCAGCCCGCCGACGGCCAGCAGCAGGCCGAGGAACGCGGTGCCCTCGCCGAGCACCGAGGCGAAGTACCCGAAGAACGCCGAATCGGCGACGACCAGCAGCAGCCCGGCCGCCACCGCGAGCCGCGCCCGGCGCCGGTACGGCAGGCCGAGCACGATCGCCGTCACCGCGGCCGCGGCGATGACGCTGCTCACCAGGCCCAGCACGACCAGGCTGAGCGTGGTGTGCAGACCGAGCACGCGGCCGATCTTGACGGCCAGCTCCGCGAGCCAGCTCTGCGTCAGCAGGTACGTCGGACGGCACGGCGCCGCGCCGGGCTCGACGGTGTAGGCGAGGTGGATGAACGGCTCCGGCCCGCCCTGCCAGGTGATGCCGGCGCCGCACAGCACGCGGGCGCCGTCGCCGTTGTTGGACATCGCGACCGGACGCGGGACCAGGAACCGCAGCACGAACAACGCGAGCGCGGTCCCGAAAACACCGATGCCGAGCACCGCCTCGGCGTTCAGCTGCTTCTTCGGGACTTCGAGCTTCACGTTGGGCATGGTACGTAGCGGAAATCCGGACCCTGGTCGAGGTCTTGGACAACGGACGTCGCCAGCTCGGCGCGCGGGTACACGGCGACCCAGTACGGCGTCCCGACGCGGCGGAACGTCGCGACTTCGTACTGGCCCGCGTACACCGGGTCGATCGCGCAGCGCTGGCGGTCGGCGTAACCGCCGTCGGTCGGCACGGCGACGATCGGCCGCCGGTCGTTGACGACGTAGTCATAGTCCGTGGCGACGCCGCCGTCGTGCCGGCCGTCGCGGGCGATGTGGTCGTCGGTGCGGCCGAAGACGTCGATGACGAGCAGCTGCCCGCCGTGGGCCGCGAGCGCGCCCGGGGCGGCCCCGCTGACGACCGAGCCCGCCGGCAGGTATTCGCCGAGCCAGCCGCCGATCTCGGCGAGCTCGGTGCCATGCGCGCGCCAGTCGCGGACGCGGTCGAGCATTTCGGGGCTGAACACCGAGACGAGTACCGCGATCCCGGCGAGCCCGCAGGCGGTCACCGGCACCAGCCGCGTCGCCGCGGGCCACGCCCTCGGCCGCGGCGACGGTTTCTCTTCGAGGTCCGCGGTGAGCACGCCGTAGGTCGCGACGCCCGCGACGGCGAGCAGCGGCGGCACCGGCGCGAGCAGCCGCCACGACGGACCGGGGTCACCTCCGGCGAAGACGGCGACGGCGGCGAGCCCCACGGCCGTCGCGAAGAGCAGCCAGATCAGTGCACGGGCTTCGAGCGCGGCGCCGCCGGTGCGGCGCAGCAGCAACGCGACCGCGGCGACCAGGCCGAGCAGCAGGAAACCCTGGTGGGCCAAGGCGAACCCGGACAGGTACGGCCAGCCCTCGGCGACCTGCGAGCCGAGCGGGCCACCGAGTTTCGCGGCCAGCGGCGCGGGGAGGAAGTGCTGGTAGAACGTCCACCGCCAGGCCAGCCGGGGCACCAGGAACACGAGCGCCCCCAGCACGTACCCGACGGACGCCCACCAGCTGTGCTGCTTCTTGAGCGCGGCGCCGGCCAGCCACAGCCCGCCCAGCACGGCCACCACCAGCCCTTCGGGACTGGTCATGACGGCGAACGCGACGAGCACCCCGGCGACCACCGGGCGGCGCGCGGCGAGCGAATAGGCGACGGCGAGGACGAGCAGAACGAACAGCGGCACTTCGGAACCCGAAGCCCCGTACACGGCGAGGCCGCCCGCGCTCGCGGTCAGCACCGCGGCGGCGACGCCGATCGCGGGCCGCGGCTCGGCGTCGGCCCGCGCGACGATCCGGTTGACCAGGAAGAAGGAGAGCAGCACGCAGCCGAGCGCGGCGACGACCCCGAACACGACGGCGGCGGTTTCGACGTCCGCGCCGAACGCGGCGCGCGGCAGCGCGATCAGCACCAGCCACAGGAAGTTCGTGTAGCCCTCGACGCGTTCACCGGGGTTGAACACCGGGCCGTTGCCGTCGGCGATGTTGCGCGCGTACCGGAACGTCACGAGCGCGTCTTCGGTGACGGTCGCGAAGAGGAGCTGGTGGAGCAGGGAAAGCCCGAGGGTGAGGGCGAGGACGAACGCGCGCCAGCCGCGATCGGTGTCGAGGCGCCCCCAGGTGAGCACGACGATCGCGGCGAGCACGAGCCACGCCACCACGACCGCGTAGACCACCCGGCCCCCTCGAGAAGATCGCTCCGCCGGCGCCAGTCAAGCAGGGAAACGCACTGGTCAATATAACCCGTTTGGGTATCGCGAACAGATGTCCGCGAATTGTCCCCTTCGGACGTCACCCCGGAGAACCGGCCGGTTCCTCTTCGGCTTAGTCTCCAGCGTGCTCTCCGTCTGCGTTGCCATTGTCGTCATCGCCGTTCCAGGCCTGCTGACCGGCCTCGCCGTGGGCTTGCGCGGCTGGGCCCTCGCGGGCCTCGCGCCGTTGCTGAGCTACGCCATCGGCGGGCTCACCGGGCCGTGGACGGCGGCGATCGGGCTGTCGTTCACCCCGTGGACCTACGCCATTTCCACCGTCGTGTTCGCCGCGATCGCTTTCGGTGTCCGGAAACTGACCGTGCGCCGCCGTCCGGTCGAGCCGGAACCGGGTTTGTGGGACCGCCGCGGTCACCTGGCCGTGGTGGCGTGCCTGATCCTCGCGGCGGCGGTCGGTTTCTACGCGACCCTGCGCGGGCTGGGCCACATCGGCGCGCTGCCGCAGGGGTTCGACGCGGTGTACCACGGCAACGCGGTGCGCTACATCGCCGACACCGGCGACGGCAGCCTGTTCGGCACGAGCAACGTGAACTGGTGGGGCGACGCGACCCCGGTGTTCTATCCCAACGCCTACCACCTGCTGGCGGCGGTGACGTACCTGCTGAGCGGGGCGTCGATCCCGGAGACGCTCGACGCGAACACCGTGCTGCTGCCGGGATTGCTGGCGTTGTCGCTGGTGACGCTGGTCCGCGTGTTCCGCGGCCGCGCGGTGTTCGCGGGTGCGGCGGCGCTGACCGCGGTGGCGCCGGTGGTGGGCGTGTACGAGTCGATGGACCGCGGGCCGCTGCTGCCGTTCGCGCTGGGGGTGACGCTGACGCCGTTGGCGGCGGTGGCGTTGCACCGGTACCTGGAGCGCGTCGCGTTCGACACGGGTTTCGTGCTGCTGCTGGCCGCGGTGGGGTTGCTGTGCATCCATTCGTCGACGTTGTTCGGCGGGATCCTGTTCGCCGGGCCGGTTCTGGTCCAGCGCTGGATCACGCAGTGGCGCCGGATCGGCCGGGATCTGCTGGCGCTGCTGCCGATCGCGGTGGTGTCGCTGCTGGTGGCGTGGCTGCAGTTGTTCGGCGCGTTGGGGCTCGCGACGGGCAACGTCCCGTACTACGGCTGGCCGAGCGAGTGGCGCGCGACGACGGCGTTGGGCGCGTTGCTGGGATTCCAGCACTACGAGGCGCATCCGCAGGTGTGGCTGTCGGTCGCGTTGTTCCTGGGCATCGTGTTCTTCGCGCGCGCCGGGGCGTTGCGCTGGATCGGCCTGACGGCGGCGGTGACGGGCCTGGCGTACATCGCGGTGGCGTCGTCGAACGCGCCGTTGGTGATGGCGCTTTCCCGCCCGTGGTGGGACGACCCGTACCGGTTCTTCGCGATGGCGGCGATCCCGCTGTGCGTGCTGGCGGCGCACGGGTTGGCGTCGACGCAGGCGTGGCTGCGCGACAAGCTGCCGTCGGTCCGCGGCCGCCGGCTGCCCGCGGTGGCCGTGGCGGTGGTGGTGCTGCTCGGGTTCGTGGTGCTGACGAACGGGTTGTACTTCCGCTCGAACGGCGACCGCGTGTACACGGGTTACCAGGCGGCGGATCCGTCGAAGCTGCGCGTGACGCCGGGTGAAGAGGCGGCGATGGTGGAGCTGGGCAAGCTGGCCAAGCCGGGCGACTGGGCGATGAACGACCGCTTCGACGGGACGGCGTGGACGTTCGCGCTGTCGGGCGTTCGGTCGGTGGCCGGGCACTTCGACGAGACGTGGCCGCCCTCGGACGCGATCCTGCTGGCCGAGAAGTTCAAGGACTACGAGACGAACCCGGCGGTCCGCGCGGCCGTCCAGCGGCTGAACATCCACTGGGTGATCCTGGGGAAGCCGTCGACCGAGCCGGGGAAGCCGCCCTACCAGCCGGGACTGGTCGGACTCGCCGGGGAGCCGTTCCTCAAGGAGGAGTACCGCAACTCGGACGCGGTGATCTACCGCCTGGTCTCCTGAGGCGGTTGTCCACAGGTGCATAAGGCCTGTGGACAACCGGTGGACAACGGGCGGCCGCGGCTGCGAGCGCGTTCCGAGCGGTCTGGTGGTCAGGCGGGCGTCGGCACCGAACGGGTTGACCGGGCCGCCACCGCGGCCGCGCCCGCCGTCAACAGGTCCGCCACCGTGAACATCACCCGGGAGGCCACCGCGAACGCCGTCGCCTGGCCGACCGTCAGGCCGCTCGCCGTCAGGACCGCCACCTGGGCCACCTCGCGGACACCCACCCCGCTCGGGAGGATGAACGCGAACGTGCCCACCGTCATCGCCACCGCCATCGCGCCCACGCACAACACGAAGCCGCTGAAGCCGGGCGCGCCCACCGAGTTCGCCAGCAGCCACAGGTGGATGCCCTGGAGGCACCACGCCACCGTCGACGCGCCGAAGACCTTGCCGACCACCTTCCAGCCCAGCGGGTGGGCCAGCGGCGGGCGGCGGAGGATCTTCAGCACCAGGGACGTGCCCCACGTCAGGATCTTCGGGTGCAGCATCGCCAGGCCGACCGGGATGAGCACGAACAGCCACATCGCGCGCGGGCTGTTGCTGAACACCGCCGGGGCCGCCAGCAGCGACACCACCAGCGCCGACACCACGCCCACGCCGAGCTGGATCAGGGAGCCGGTGAAGATGCGGGCCCTCGCCAGGCCCGCTTTGCGGCCCAGCTCCATCTGCAGCAGGTACGCCCACACCGAACCCGGCACGTACTTGCCGAGTGAGCCGACCAGGCAGATCTGCGCGCCGCGGGCGTAGCCGATCGGCTTGCCCAGGTCGTCGACCATGACCTGCCAGCCCCACGTGGACACCATGATCGCCGCGACCAGGGCCAGCAGGCTCAGCAGCGACGACTGCCACGCCACGTCGCGCAGGGTGTGCCAGAACTCGCCCCAGTTGGAGGCCAGCTGCTTCGCCGCGAAGCCGATGACCAGGAGGATCGCGACCCACCTGACGACGTCGAGGATCTTCGCCTTGGTGGACTTCGGCTGCTTACCCGCGGCCGGTAGTTCCTCAACTGTCGTCATCGACACGTCTCCTCAGGCCTGCACCGTGACCAGGCGGCTGAACTCGGCCAGCAGATCGTAACCGTCCCACACCGCCGAGAACGTCAGGGCCGAGCCGAACGGCACGATCCGGTCGACGCCGCGGCCCGCGAGCTCGTGGGCGAACGCTGTCAGTTCTTCCGCCGTGAAGCCGAATTGGCTGACGGTCTGGTCCTTGCGCAGGACGATGGGCACTAGATCGGACAAAGTGGACACTCGGGCGTTCGCGAACGTGCCCGCGCCGAGCCATTCGCGCGGCAGCACCGCCGGGTCGGCCAGTTCGAGCGTCGCCAGGCCGTTGCCCTGGAACGCGATTTCCTTGACCAGCCCGTCGACCGCCGCGCCGTACGCCGACACGCGCTTTTGGACCGCCATCGCGGGCTCGGTGACGTGCTGCTTGGTCTCCAGCACCGACGCCAGCAGCGTGCGGAACTCCTGGCCAGCGGCCTGGGCACTCGCCTCCTCGCCGACCCAGAACACCGCGCGCGGCGACGAGCAGGCGGCCTGGTCGAACCAGTACGAGTCGTTGTAGAAGCCCTCGGCGGCCGCGCGACGCTCCTCTTCGGCCGCCCGCTGCCAGCCCGCCACCGAGGCGACCGCGAACGACGAGCGGTCCGGGAACGTCAGGTCACGCGCGTGCGGCGCCAGCGGGTACCTGCGCAGCGCCGCGACCGAACCGTCGCCGCCCCAGATGACGCGCAGGTCCGCGGCCAGCGACAACGCGCCGCTCACCTCGTCGCTGCGGTCGTAGGTCACCATCCGCTGGGTGGCCCGGATGACGTCCGCCACCGAGGGGTCCACTTCGGACAGCGCGGCGTTCAGCGCCTCCAGCACCGCCTCGGCGGCCCCGGCCGAGCGCGACGACACCCGCACGACGTTGTGGTTGCCCGCCAGCGCGGACAGCGCCCACGAGTAGACGAAGATCGTGTCGACGTTCGCCGGGGGCACGTGGAACACCAGCCCGCGCGGGAACCGCAGCGCGTTGCCTGAAGTGTCCAGTGTGGACAGGGCCTTGGCGATTTCGCCCTTGCGCAGGAAGAAGCCGAGTGACGCCAGCTCCGGGAACCGGCGCGCGGTGGCCGGGGCCAGCAGCTTGCGGGCGAACTTCGTGACGAACTCGACGATCCGCGGGTCGCCGACGCGCAGCCGCCCTCCCGGCGGCGAAGCGCGAAGCTCGTCGACCAGGTCGGTCACGGAGACCGGAGCAGCAGCCGGGAAACGCTGGGTCAGGGAAGTCACGCGGCCGCTCCCGAGAACGTGTCCGAGCACCCGCGGGCCTCGGCCTTCGGCAGGCGACCGAGCACGGAGAAGTGCTTGCCCGGCCAGTCGCCGTCGTCGATGCCGTTGTAGACACCTAGGTCTTCGGTCAGCAGGACGTGGCCCGGGTACGACGTCGGCAGCGTCGAGACGACCTCGATCACGCCCGGCTCGCCGACCGGCTGCTCTTCCCACGTCTCCGGGTTCCGGATCACGACGTCGGCGAAGTCCGGGCAGTACAGCGAGTTGCCGGACGGGCCCTCGAGGAACACGGTGCCGATCTGCTCGATCATCCCGTAGTAGTTGTGGATCCGGGTCAGGCCGGTGTCCTCTTTGAACCGCCGCCGGAACTCGGTGTTGTCGACCGCGCGGTCGATCAGCTTCTTCCAGCCGCCGCTGTGGATGAGGATGCCGTTCGAGAGGTCGAGGTTGTTGTCCCGCGCGACCTCGTACAGGTACAGCCACACCATGAACGTGAAGCCGAAGATCAGGAACGGCTTGTCGCCGTACTCCGCGAGGAACTTCTTGACCGCCTCGACGTCCGGCTTGTCGTTCTCGTCGAGCACGTACGTGTGCTTGCGGCCGAAGTTCGCCATGCCGAGCACGCCCGCGCCGCGCGCGGAGAACGACCGGCGGTTCTTGATGATGCCGATCGTGTCGACCATCAGCATCGGCAGCCGTTCGCCGCCGAGGACCTCCTGCAGGGTCGCGCCGAGCTGCTTGGTCTGCGCGCCCGCCGCCTCCTTGTCGAGGTAGATCCGCGACGCGCCGGCGCCGGTGGTGCCCGACGACGTCAGCGTCTTGAACACCTCGCTGTCCGGGACGGACTTGAGGTCGTGCGTCTTGAACATCCGCACCGGCAGCCAGGGCAGGTCCGAGATCGTGGCGAAGGACGCGTCGGGCGCGATGCCCAGCGACGACAGGATCCGGTCGTAGCCCTCGGAGTTCGCCCGGTGGTGGGCCGTCAGCGAGGTGAGTTCGGGCAGCAGCAAGGCTTCCCGGTCGGCCTGCGACCGAGTGAACACACTCATACCTTCGCCTCCAGTGACCGGTAGTCGATCTTGCCGCTGGCCAGCAGCGGCACGGTGTCGATCGGGCGCACGTCGAACCCGCTGGCGTGCAGGTGCAGGCGCTCGGCGAGCGCCCGCGACGCGTCCTTGCAGATGTCCTTGTCGGCACCCTCGGCGAACAGCACGACCTTGTCGCCGGCGGGCACCGCCGCCACCACGTCGATCCCGACCGCCGCCGTGCGCACGGCGTGCTCGAGGTCGTCGAGGCTGACGCGGTTGCCGAACACCTTGCCGATGCGCTTGAGCCGCCCGGTGATGAACAAGTACCCGTCTTCGTCCAGGTACCCCAGATCGCCGGTGGCCAGCACCCCGCCGTATTCGTCACCCTTGGCCAGCCCGGACTCGTCGTCCGCGTAGCCCATCATCACATTGGGCCCACGGTAGACGACCTCACCGACGATTTTCGGGTGCGTGGTCTCCGACCCGTCGTCGCGACGGACGGCGAACTTCCCGCCCGGCAGCGCCGGCCCGGCGGAACCGAGCTTTTCGGCCAGCTTTTCCGCGGGCACGGTCGTCATCCGCGGCGACGCCTCGGTCTGGCCGTACATGACGTACATCCGGCCGCCGACGGCGAGCATCTTCTCGTTGAACTCGGCGACCAGCTCGTCGCGCAGCTTCCCGCCGGCCTGCGTCAGCGTGCGCAGCGTCGGGTACTTCGCGGGGTCGAACTTGAGCCGCCGCAGCATTTCGTAGTGGTACGGAACGCCCGAAAGGGACGTGACGCCGTACGTGTTCACCGCGTCCCAGAAGCCACGGCCGAGGACGCCGGACGGCTCGATCACGACCGTCGCGTCCCGCACCAGGTGCGAGTTCAGCACCGACAGGCCGTAGCTGTAGTGCAACGGGAGGCAGGTGGGCGCGACCTCGTCGGCGTCGATGTGCAGCACCTGCGCGATGGCGTCGGCGTTGGCCAGGATCGCCTGCCGCGAGAGCCGGACGAGCTTCGGGTTGCCGGTCGAGCCGCTGGTCGGCAGCAACACCGCCAGGTCCGGGTGCGGCTGGACGCCCTCGGCGGAGTCGCGGACCCAGTCCGCGCCCCGCGTGGTGTAGCCCTCGGGCGCGTCGCCCGAGGCGGCCAGCACGGCCGCCGGGCGGAAGCGCGCGACCAGCCCGGCCAGCACGTCGGCGTCCAGCGCCGGGTCGATCAACGCGATCGCCCGCCCGGACTCGAACGCGCCGAGGTAGGTCAGCACGCTCGGCAGGTCGACCGACATCCGGGCGAACACGACGCCGGCGGGCAGCGCCGCCAGCGCGTCCATCGAGCGGCCGACCTCGGCCGACAGTTCCGCGCCGGCCAGCGTGCGGCCCCCGGCCACATCCACCAGCCGAGCTCCCGCACCCAGCAACGTCACAGCACCAAGCCTCCGTCGACGCCCAGCACCTGTCCGGTGATGAAGGACGCCTCATCACTCACCAGGAACCGGATCGCGTTCGCCACGTCTTCCGCCCGGCCAAGGCGCCCGAGCGGCGTCTTGCCGGTGTTCTCCGCCTTCGCGTCCTCGGAGAGGCCCGCGGTCAGGTCGGTCTCGATCACGCCCGGCGCGACCGCGTTGACCCGGATGCCGGACCGGCCGAGCTCCTTCGCCGCCGACTTCGCGATGTTCGCCACCGCCGCCTTCGACGCCGCGTACACCGTCTGACCAGCGCTTCCGTACTCGCCGACGATCGAGGCGAGGACGACGATCGCGCCGGTCTTCTTCCGCATCATCGCCCGGGCCGCGGCCTGGACGGTGTGCAGCGTGCCGGCGACGTTCGTGCTCAGCGTCGTGTCGACGACGTCTTCCTTGATCATGCCGAGGAGCGCGTCCTCCATGATCCCGGCGTTCGCGACGACGACGTCGAGCTTCCCGTGCTCCTTCGCGACGCTCCTGACCAGCGAAGACACCGCCTTCGCGTCGGTGACGTCGAGGGCGAGCCCGGCTGCGGCGCCCGCCGAAGCGGCGGCCTCCTTGGCGCGGGACTCGTCGCGGCCGGTGAGCACCACCGTCGCGCCCGCATCGACGAGCGCGCGCACGGTGGCCAGGCCGATCCCCCGCGTCCCGCCGGTGACGAGCGCGACGCGACCGGTCAGATCAGTCATTCTTCGACTGCAGCTCGGTCACCATGTCGACGGCGACCTTGAAGCTCGACATGTCGATCACCTGGTCGGTGTCGAACTCGACGTCGAACTCGTCCTCGATGGCCGCGACCAGCGCCATGTGGCCGACCGAGTCCCACGCCTCGATGTCGCGGTACTTCAGGTTCTCGACGTCCACGTCACCGTCGAGGTCCAGCGCTTCGACGAAGACCTCGCGCAGCTTGGGGGCGACTTCCGACATGTTCACAGCTCCTAGTGTTCCTCGCGCGGGCGAGCGTCCCACGCCTTGACCAAGGTAGAGAGGTCTTCGGGCAGCGTGACGTCCGGGAGCCCCGCCTTGCCCTTCAGCCACGGCCCGAGCGCCTCGATCGTCGCCTCGTCCAGACCACGACGCGACAGGCCCACCACGTTGACGCCCGTGACGCGGGCGGGGTTGCCGACGGCGATGGTGAACGCGCCGATCTCGCGGCGGACGGCCGAGCCCATCCCGATCATCGCGCCGGGGCCGATCACGACCTTCTGGTGCAGGATCGCGCCCATGCCGAGGTTGGCGCCGTCCCAGATGTGGCAGTGGCCGCCGGTGACGGCGTTGGAGGCGATCGTCACGGCGTCGCCGACCAGGCAGTCGTGGGCGACGTGGGAGCCGCGCAGGAAGTAGCCGTCGCTGCCGACCGTCGTCGTCCGCCAGGTCCCTTGGTGGACGCTCACGTACTCGCGGATGCGGTTGCGGCTGCCGATGACGACGCCATGGCCGTCGTGATCCGGGTCACCCACCGGCGCGGTGGTCCAGGCGTCCGGGTGGGGGCGGCCGCGGTCCTCGCCGGGCGTGCCGATCGTCACGTGCGGGCCGATCCAGTTGCCGTTCCCGATCCTCGTCGGCCCGACGATCACGGCGAAGGGCCCGATCACGTTGTCGTCGCCGAGTTCGACGCCTTCGCCGAGCACAGCGGTCGGGTGGATGCGGTTGGCCACGGGCGGGTATCCGTTCGTCGGCGGCTGGGTACTGGGCGTGCTACCGCGCCCGGTAACGTGTGGCCCGCGTTCATGCAGGGCGGCCGGGCGCAGAACCGGCGGCCCACTGTACCGGACGCGCCGAAATCGCCTGCCGAGAGAGACTGCCCATGATCCCCATCACCGTGGTCGACGTCCGCGACGCGGAGGACCTCGTCGTCGAGGTCCTGCGTTCCGGCGCCATCGCACAGGGACCGATGGTCAAGCGCTTCGAAGACGCCTTCGCGGCGGTCTCCGGGACGAAGCACGCGATCGCGGTCAACAACGGGACGACCGCGCTGGTCGCCGCCCTGCAGGTCCTCGACCTGAAGCCGGGTGACGAGGTCATCACCTCGCCGTTCACCTTCGTGGCGACGCTGAACGCGATCCTCGAGGCGGGCGCGACCGTCCGGTTCGCCGACATCCGGCGCGACGACTTCGCGATCGACCCCGACGCCGTGGCGAAGGCCGTGACGGACCGCACGAAGGTCCTCATGCCGGTGCACCTGTACGGCCAGACGGCGGACATGGGCAAGCTCGCCCCGCTCGCCGCCGAGCACGGCCTCCAGGTCATCGAGGACTCCGCGCAGGCCGTCGGCGCGTCGTTCGAGGGCAAGCAGGCCGGCTCGTTCGGCATCGGCTGCTTCTCGCTGTACGCGACGAAGAACATCACGACCGCCGAGGGCGGCGTCATCACCACCGACGACGACGCGCTGGCCGACAAGCTGCGCGTGCTGCGCAACCAGGGCATGCGTGCCCGCTACCAGTACGAGGTCGCCGGGCACAACTACCGGATGACCGACCTGCACGCAGCCGTCGGCATTCCGCAGCTGGCGAAGCTCGACCAGCTGACCGCCGCCCGCCAGGCCAACGCGAAGCGGCTCTCGGAGGGTCTCGCGGGCACGCCGGGCCTCGAGGTGCCGAAGGTGCTGCCGGGCCGCGAGCACGTGTGGCACCAGTACACCGTGCTGGTCGGGCCGCACGCGTTCCTCTCGCGCGACGAGCTGGCCGCGGCGCTCACCGAGCGCGGCATCGGCAACGGCATCTACTACCCCAAGATCGTCTTCGACTACGAGTGCTACGCGGGGCACGACCTGATCCCCGGCGCCCGCGTCGAAGACTTCCCCGTGGCGAAGGCGGTCGCCGAACAGGCGCTTTCGCTGCCGGTGCACCCGCACCTGACCGAGTCCGACCTGGACACCATCATCGAAACCGTTCGCGAGGTACTGGGCGCATGACGCATCGGATCGCTCTTGTCGGGACCGGGAACATGGGTTCCCTCCACGCCCGCGTGCTCGCCGGCAACGACCGCGTGGACCTGGTCCGCGTGATCGATCCGCGCGAGGAAGCGGGCACGGCCGTCGCCGAGCGGTACGAAACGAAGTGGACACCGGAGATCGGCTCACTGTCCGATGTGGACGCAGTGGTGCTGGCCTCGGCCACCGAGGCGCACTACGAGCTGGCGCAGGAGATCCTCGGCCAGGGCAAGCCGATGCTCGTGGAAAAGCCGGTGTGCAACAGCTTCGAGCTGTCGCAGGAGATCGTCGCGCTGTCGGCGAAGAAGGACGTCCCGCTGATGTGCGGGCTGCTGGAGCGCTACAACCCGGCGGTCATGACGGCGCTGGCGCTGGTCCAGGAGCCGGTGCACCTGATGGCACGCCGCCACGGCCCGTACGCGCCGCGGATCAAGACCGGCGTCGCGTGGGACCTGCTGGTCCACGACGTCGACCTGGCGATCCAGTTCTTCGGCGGGACGACGCCGGCGCGCGTGACGTCCGGCGCGGGCTACTTCCACCCGCAGTCGGTCGAGGGCGCCGAGGACACCATCGAGACGGTGCTGTCGTTCCCGAGCGGCCTGGCCACGGTGTCGGCCTCGCGGCTGGGCCAGAAGAAGGTTCGCTCGCTGGTCGTGTCGGAAGCTCGACCGGCTGATCGAGATCGACCTGCTGCGCCGCGACGTCACGATCTACCGGCACGTGTCGCACGACTCCGTCACCCCGGACGGCCTCGGCTACCGCCAGCAGACGGTGATCGAGATCCCCGAGCTGGTCACCGCCCGCGAGCCGCTCGCGACGCAGCTGGACCGCTTCTGCGACCTGCTGGAGGGCAAGGTCGACGCCGCCACCGAGCGCGACCTGATCCTGCCGTCGCACCACGTCGTCGAGCAGGTCCTGACGCAGGCCGCGGCCTAGCTGACCGGCGCCGGGAACGCGGCCGGGCTCCGGTGTCCGCCGGGGCCCACCGCGCGGACGCCGAAGAAGACGTTGTCCTTCGACAGGTCGACTTTCGCGGTCAGCGCGGGGCCGACGTCGATGGCGTGCGTCCAGTCCGGGGCCGTCGTCTCGCGCCAGAGGACCTCGTAGCTCACCGCGCCCGGCGTGGCGGTCCAGAGCAGTTCGGAGTCGTTCGTCAGCGCCGCGGTGCGGATCTTGACGCCCTCCGGCGTGCCCGGCGCGGTGGCGAGTGACCACAGCGCGGCGCCGTTGACCCGCGCGACGCGGGCGATGAACGGGAAGTCGCAGAACTCGGGCAGGTCGCCGTACTGGACACCGTTTTCGACGCGGACGTTCTGGTGCTGGTGGGCGAAGTTCTCGGCGGGCTCGGTGAACCGCGCCGCCGGGTAGCCCTGTTCGAGGAAGCCGATGTGGTCGCCGCCGCGCAGGTAGCGGTCGCGCCGGTAGATCACCCGGACCGCCATGCCGGTCGCGTCGTTCTCCGCCACCGACTTGACGAACCGGGCCAGCTGCCGCGGCGGCGAGTCGTTCTCGCCGCCGATGCTGCGGCGCAGGTTCGCCTCGGCCGGGGTTTCCGCGGTCGGGACGCCCTCGGCGAAGAGGCGGATCGTCCCCGGGTCCCGCGTGCCGTCGTCGGCGCGGCTGGCGCCGACGATGTCGTTGGTGAACATCGCCTGGACGTCGGTGCCCGCCGCCTTGAACAGCTGGGCCATGTGCCGCGAGCCGTAGAGGCCCTGCTCCTCGCCCGCGACGGCGGCGAAGACGATCGTCGCGGCCGGTTGCCGGGTCGAGAGCGCCCGCGCCAGCTCCAGGGAGACGGCGACCCCCGACGCGTCGTCGTCCGCGCCCGGCGCGTCGCTGGTGAAGTCCATGACGTCCGAGCAGCGCGAGTCGTAGTGCCCGGAGACGACGTAGACGCGGCCCGGATCGGTGGAGCCGTGCAGCGTCGCGACGACGTTGGTGATCGTCGTCGGCACCGGGATCCGGTCGGCGGGCGGCTGGACGTACGACTGCAGCTCGACGCTCAGCCGTCCCCCGGACGCGGCCGCGACCTGCTGGAACTGCGCGAAGAGCCAGTCGCGCGCGGCACCGATGCCGCGCACGGGGTCGTCCTGGGCGGAGAGCGTGTGCCGGGTGCCGAACGCGGCCAGCCGCCGCACGGTCGCCTCGACGCGCCGCTCGTCGACCTGCCGCAGCAGCGAGCGCAGTTCGGCGTCGGGACGCTGCGGCCGGACCGGGCCGCCGGGCCCGCGGTCCCCCAGCTCGGCGGCGCCCGCGGGGACACCGGCTGTGCCATCCGGGGCTTCGCCCCGGGCCGGGGGCTTCGCCACCCGGAACCCCCCAAAAGCGGCCGAGGAAGCCGCGCCGAGCGCGGCCGAAGCGGTGAGGAACGCGCGTCTGGAGGTCACGGTGGGTTTCTTACGCCCGCCGTGTGCCGGTGGGTACCGCCTACTTGGTGAGCCGCTTCCCGGCCGCGTCGTAGGCGATCAGGGGCGTCAGGACGGCGGAGTTCGGGACGGCGGCGCGGTCGAACCAGAAGATGACCACGTTCGGGTCCTCGGTCCACTTCGCCGTGCTGGCCTCGACGGTCTGGCCGTGGACGGTGGTGGTGATGCGAGCGGCGGGGCCGGCGAAGTAGCCGAAGACGGGGATGACCTCGTCGCCGGAGAAGCTCGCCGCCGTCGGTGGCGTGGAAGCCGAACGACCGGTCGGAGCCGCGGACCTCGTTCGTCATCAGCACGGACTGCAGCGCCTGGCCGGAGCGGAACCCGGCGACCAGGCCGAAGTGGGTGTCCGGCAGTTCGGGCAGCTCGACGGCCCGCGCGAAGAAGACGATCTCGCCCCGGCGGGTGTGGATCCCGGTCCCGACGACGTCCCCGATCGGCCGCTCGGCGGGCGTGGCGCCGGTCGTCGCGCCGGTCGTCGCGCCGGTCGTCGGTGTCACGGAGGCGGGCGACGGCGGCTGCGCGACGGGAGCGGGCGCGGGCTGCCGCAACTGGACGGCGAAGACGACGACGAGCACGACGGCGGCCGCGGCGGCAACCCCGGCGGCGCTGGTGAGGACGCGGCGGCGACGTCGGATGCGGGTGCCATCGGCCATGATCTTGGCCAGGTCGGGCTCGGCGAAGGGCTCATCGGGCGGCTGCCGGAGAGCGGCGCGGAAGTCGTCGAGGTCGTTCATCGCCCGCTCCCTCCGATCAGGGTCTCCTCGGCGGCGGCTTCGACCCGCAGCTTGGCCAGGGCCCGCGAGTTCGTGCTCTTCACGGTACCGAGCGAAACCCCGAGCTCACGGGCGACATCGGCTTCGGGCAGGTCGAAGAAGTGGCGCAGCACGACGACGGCGCGTTCGCGGTCGGTGAGCGTCTTGAGGACGGCGGTGAGCCACGCGCGCTGGGTGACGGCCTTGTCGACGTCGTGCCGGTCCGGCCCCTCGGGCACGGTCTCGGTGGCGTACTCGCGGATCGGCCGCCGCCAGCCGTCGATGACGTGGTTCACCAAGACGGTGCGCGCGTAGCCGTAGGCGTCCTTGTGCCGGACCCGTGACCAGGCGGCGTAGGTCCGGGTGAAAGCGGTCTGGGCGGCGTCCTCGGCCTGGTGGCGGTCGCCGGTGAGCAGGTACGCGGCGTGGGTGAGCCTCGCCGAGGACGCGCGCACGAAGTCCGCGAACTCCTCGTCGCCCCGCGCCATGCGTCACCCCCTCGGTCCCTACCCAGCGACGGGTGGGCCGCGGAAAGGTTGCCTCGTGAACGTTGCGTAACCGAAATCCACCGGCCGTGACGGGGAGCTAGGTTGTTGACGTGCGCAACTTGGGGGTACTCATCGCCGCCGCATGCCTGCTGACCGGCGTCGCAGCGTGTTCGAACGGCTCTACGACGGCGGCGGCCCCGGCGACGACGTCGGCGCCGTCATCGACGTCGGTGAGCAAGCCGAAGCCGAAACCGACCTTCACCCCGGCCGCCTCACCGGCGACGCTGAAGGAGGCCTGCCCGTTCCTGAGCGACGCCGAGATCATTCAGAGCCTCGGCAGGGGGCTCAGCGGCGGCTCCAAGGAAACGGCGCCGACCGAGACCGGGGCCGGCAAGGCTTACGTCTGCCAATACGGCGCCGGGCAGCTGGGCTACCTCTTCGTCGCCACGGACTCCCGGACGGTGGCCAAGTTCCTGGCGGCGGCGAAGAAGGACTGCAAAGACCCGGTGACGATGCCCGGAGTCGGCGAAGGCGCGATGCACTGCGAGCTGACCGGCGAGCTCAGCGGAGTCCTGGTGGCGCTCGCCAAGCACAGCCACGGCCAGCTGCGGACCGCCTACCTGCTCTTGAAACCGACGGCACCGAAGCTGCCTACACCGCGCTCGGGAAGCTGCTGGCCGAGCGGCTCTAGGGCCGTTGCGCCCGCCGGGTGGTCAAGGCGTCCAGGTCGATGACGAGGCCGGAGCCCGCGAACTCGAGTTCAGCCACTCCGGAGAACTCGCCGAAGTCCTCGTAGTCCTCCTCGACGAGCCGGTAGGTGATCAGGCTGACCGGCGGGTCGAGGTCGACGATCCAGTAGTGCTCGATCCCGGCTTCGGCGTACTCGGAGTGCTTCATGACCCGGTCGGTGCGCTTGCTGCCTTCGGACAGCACCTCGATGACGAGCCGCGCCTCACGGGCCGCCATCCGCGCCGGGTTCGTCTCCACCAAGTCGGTCGGCGCCACCACGACATCGGGTGCCCGGACCGTCAGCGGAGCCTCGGCGACGACCACCTCGACCTCGCTCAACGCCCAGAGCTCATCCGGGAGCTGTTCGTTGATCAAGTAGCTCAGCCGGGTAACAGCGCTCTGGTGGAACGGCAACGGACGCGGCGCCACGACGAGAACCCCTTCGACCACTTCGACCTGGTGCTCCGGGGTTTCCGGCAGGTCGATCCAGTCTTCGAGGGACAGGAGGTGGTGAGGCCACTCCATGACACTCATCGCCTCTCCTCGCCGTCAGTAACTGGACGTCATCTTCCCACGCCAGTCTGCCGGGTAGCCACTCCTCGGAGTAGTCGCCTGATGGGGCTCTCCAGCCCGAAGTGTTCTGCTCTTGCGACGGGTGAGGTCGCGGAAGGGTTGCCTGGTCGAACGTTGTGTAATCGATATCTCGCACTCGGTCACCGAGGACTAAATTGTCCTGCGTGCGCCTCCGTGCGCCAGACTTCACCGCCGGATGACCCCGGTCGATCGGGCGGTTCCACGACGGCGGCGCCGGCGTCCGGCGTCGGCGCTGCCGTCATCCACTTCGGTACCGGGAAGCCCTACCGGCGACCGGCGAGCCACCGCCACCGTCGGCGCTCGGTGACCACCGTGGCGGCGGCGAGCGCGGTCACGGCGACCGCCGCCCACGTGGGCCAGGCGAACCACGAGCTGACGACCGCGGCGACCAGCTGCAGCAGCACCAGCAGGATCGTGACCCACCCCGGCACCGCGACCACCACCTTGGCCTTGTCGCCCGGGGTGGCGAAGCACGTCGGCAGGCCGATCAGGACCACCACCGAGAGGGCCGCCAGCAGCCAGGACACCCCGGCCAGCGCCCAGGGCGTCGCCACCCAGGCGACGAGTTCCGTCGCGAAGCGCAACACGGACGGCAGCCGGTCGTCAGGGCGTCCCGAAGCGGTTTCTTCCCCAGTGGCGTCGAGCACCCGGCAACGCTACTCCGAGAAGTCTCCCGACGGGGCGCCCCAGCCGGACACGTCGCCACCGCGTTCTTCGGCGATCGCACGCCTCCGCGCGTTCTCCGCGCGCACCCGGTCCACTTCGGACTGGATGTACTCCTCGTCGTACTTCTGGAACACGCGCGCGGGGTTGCCTGCCACCAACGTCCGCGGCGGGACGTCCTTCGCCACCACAGAATTCGGCTGCACCGTGGCGAAGTCGCCGATCGTCACGCCCGCCATGATCACCACCAGGCCGCCGATGAAGCAGCCCTTGCCGATCTTGACCGGCTTGCGCTCGATCAGGTCGCTGCCCGAGTGGTTCTGCAGCGTCATGTTCGCGAGCCAGCTCGAGTGCGTGAAGATCAGCGTGTTCAGGCCGATGCTGGTGTGCTCACCGATCTCGAGGCCACCGCTGGCGTCGAGGGCCGCTCCCTCACCGATCCAGCAGTGGTCGCCCATCTTCAAGTTCTCGGGACTGATGATCTTGACCCGCTCGCGCACGCGGCACGTCGACGGCAGCCCGTAGAACTGCGCGCGCTCGGCGTCGTTCATGTACTGCGAGACGAGCTCGGTCAGGATCTGCGGGCGCAGCCGGTGGCTGCGCTCGTCATCGAAGAACATCGGCTTCCGACACCAGTTTCTCGAACGTGCGCAGGTGCTCCTCGGCGACGACGTCGAGGCCGAAGTTCGCCCGCACCATCTCGCTCTCGCGCTGCGCGATCAGGGCCCGGCGCTCCGGGTCGTCGAGCAGCTCGATCACCGTGCGCGCCACGGATTCCGAGTCGTCCGGCCGGACCAGCAGCACGTTCTCGCCGTTGCGCAGCTCGATGCCCGGGTAGTTGTCCTCGGTGACCGACGCGATCGTCGCCGTGCCCGAGAGCATCGCCTCGAGAGACGCCGTGCCGCAGCCGCCGTTGAGGTCGTGCGTCACGATGTCCGCCGCCGCGAAGTACGCCGGGACGTCCGCCTTCGGCACCGCGCCCGTGACCACCAGCGCGTCCGAGACGCCCAGTTCCGCGGCGCGCTTGAGGAACGCGTCGTGGTACACGCGGCCGACGACGACCACCCGGACGCCCGGGTGCTTGTCGAGGATGGCCGGCAGGGCCTCGATCAGCGGCAGCCGGTTGCGCAGCGGGATCACGTGCCCGAGCGACACGATCAGCGGCGCGTCCCCGATCTCGTGCTCCGCGCGGACGTCCTTCGTCACCGGCTTCTCGAAGTGCCCCGTGTCGACCGCGATCGGGAAGTACTCCGAGTTCGCGTCGCTCGTGCCGTAGCGCTCGACGCAGTAGTCGACGCCGAGCTTGTCGAGGATGACGTACCGCGGCTTGATGTACTTCAGGATCGGCTTCACGAGCAGCGCGTCGAGCATCCGGAACACGCCGCCGTACAGCTTGTTGTCGCTGATCAGCAGCGTGTGGATGGTGAGGAGCACCGGGACGCGGTGCCGCCGCGCGTAGATGCCGGCCAGCCACGACAGGTCGAAGAACTGGCCGTGCAGGTGCACCGCGTCCGGCTTGAACTCGTCCAGCAGCTTCCACAGCCGCCGCCAGTTGCCCGGACGCAGCGACGCGAAGCTCATGTCGAAGTCGATCGACAGGCCGACCTGCGGCATCTTCACCGCCGGGAGGCGCACGACGCGGTAACCGTCGCGCTCCTCCTCGGCCGGGGCCTCGCCGTAGGCGGCCGTGATGGCCAGGACCTCGTGCCCGGCCTTCACGAACTGCGCCGCCAGCGACGCCGACATGTGCGCGCTCCCGCCCACGCGGGGCGGGAAGAAGTTGTTCACCACCGCGATGCGCATCGCACGTCCCCGGGCCGGCCCCGCGGTGGCACTCACTCGCTTTCCCGGACCAGCTGCCGCATCCCGTCTTCGACGGTGATCTGCGGCTCCCAGCCCAGCACCTCGCGGGCACGGGTGATGTCCGCGGCCCGGCGCGAAACCAGCACGTCACGCTCGTTGAACAGCGGCTCGACGTCGACGCCGACGGCCTCGATGAGGATCTTCGCCAGCGCGGCGATCGACGTGTCGATGCCGGTGCCGATGTTGATCGGCAGGTTCGCCTGCTCCGACTCGAGCGCCGCGACGACGGCCCGCGCGAGGTCGGTGACGTGCACGAAGTCCATCGACTGGTCGCCGCGGCCGTCGATCACCGGCGGCTGGCCGGCGCGCAGGCGCTGGATGAAGTGGTTGATCACCGACGTGTAGTAGGCCTCGATCTTCTGGCCCGGGCCGTACACGTTGAAGAACCGCAGCGCGTTCCAGGACAGGCCCTTGGTGCGCTCGTAGAAGCCGAGCAGGTCCTCGCCCGCGCGCTTCGAGATGCAGTACGGCGTGAGCGGCTTCAGCTCGTCGTCCTCGTGCATCGGCAGCCGCTTCGGGTCGCCGTAGACCGACGCGGTCGAGGCGAACACCAGGCGCTCGACGCCCTCGTCCGCGGCCGCGGCGAAGACGTTGTGGTTGCCGGTCATGTTGATGTCGATCGACTCGTGCGGGTCGGCGATCGACTTGTTGATCGACACCGTCGCGAAGTGGATGACGTGCGTGCAGCCGCGCATCGCCTCGCGGACCGCGCCGCCGTAGCGGACGTCCTTCTCGACGAGCTCGACCTTGCCGGTCGCGACGAACTCGTTGACGCGGGCCCGGTCGCCGCGCGTCATGTTGTCGAAGATCCGGACCGTGTAGCCACCCTCGATCAGCAGCGGGATGACGTGCGCGGCGATGAACCCGCCGCCCCCGGTGAACAGCACCTTCTTGTCGGACACCAATTTCTCCTCGGTCGGCACTTTCAGGACAGGGACAGCACGGCTTCGCGCACGACCTCGCCGACGCGCGTCACTTCCGCGTCGGTGAGGTTGGCGTGCATCGGGATGGCCAGCTGACGCGCGAACGCGTCGGCCGAGACGGGCAGGGGCGCCTGCGGGCCGTAGATCGGCTGCAGGTGCGAGGCGTACGTGCCGAAGTTGCACTGGACGCCCTGTTCACGGATGCGCAGCGCGAGCGTGTCGCGGCTGACCTCCGGCGCGACCGTGAGCAGGTAGGCCTGCCACGGGTGCTCGCGGTCGGGCAGCTCGACCGGCACGGTCAGCGCGTCGACGTCGGCGAAGGCCTCGTGGTAGCGCTTCGCGACCGACCGGCGGGCCGAGAGCAGGTCCGGCAGGCGGTCGAGCTGGACGTTCATGATCGCGGCCTGGATGTCCGAGAGCCGGAAGTTGTAGCCGAGCTCGTGGAACTCCGGGATCGGCAGCGTGTTCGAGCCTTCGCGGCTGATCGCCGGCTCGATGCCGTAGGTGTGCAGCTTGCGGGCGTGCGCGATGAGGTCCTCGCGGTCGGAGACCAGCGCGCCGCCCTCACCGGCGGTGATGCCCTTGCGGCCGTGGAAGGAGAACGCGGCGAGGTCGGCGAGGCTGCCCGCCGGGCGCGTCCGGTACGTCGCGCCCGCGGCGCAGGCGGCGTCCTCGAACAGCCAGAGGCCGTGCTTGTCGGCGATCGCCCGGTACTCGTCGAAGTCGCCGGGCTGGCCCGCGACGTCGACGGCGAGGATGCCGACCGTCTTCGGTGTGATCAGGGCCTCGACGTGGGCCGGGTCGGCGCTGAAGACGTCCGGGCGGATGTCGGCGAACACCGGCTTCGCGCCGGCCTGCACGACTGCGTGGCCGGTGGCCGGGAACGTGTAGTCGCCGACGATCACCTCGTCGCCGGGCCGCACCCCCAGCACCTTGAGGCCGAGGAAGAGCGCCGAGCCGCAGTTCGCGGTGGTCAGCGCGTGCGCGGTGCCGGTCACCTTGGCGAACCGCTCTTCGAAACGCCGGCACGCCGGGCCGGCACCGGCCAGCCAGCCGGACCGGAAGACCTCGGCGACGGCGGCGAGCTCTTCCTCACCGACGGTCGGCTGGCCAAGGGCGATGCTGTCGGACATACCTCTCCCATTGCGTGGGGACCCGCCGAAGTGTATAGACGCCCGCGCAGCTCCTTCACAGGCCCACGCCGTAGTCCACTTTCGAGTGAAACTTTCCCAGGTCGGCGGAAGTTCTAGGCTGGGCCCATGCGATTCGGGGTGCTGGGGGCCGTCGCCGCGTGGCACCCGGACGGCGGGCAGGTGGCGGTGGGCGGCCCGCGGTCACGGGCCTTGCTGGCGCTGCTCGCGCTGGAGGCCGGGCGGTTCGTCCCGGCCGAGCGGCTCATCGACGGCATGTACGGCGAGTACCCACCCGACGGCGCGGCCAACGCGCTGCAGTCGCAGGTGTCGCGGTTGCGGACGGCGTTGAAGGACCTGGCACCGGTCGAGTTCACCGCGGCCGGGTACCGGCTGGTCGTCGAACCGGACGAAGTGGACGTTCTCGCGTTCGAGCGGCTCGCGCGTGAAGGCCGCGCGCTCCTGAAGAACGGCGAGCACGCGAAGGCGGCGCGAGTGCTCGGCGACGCTCTGGCGTTGTGGCGCGGGCCCGCGTTCGCCGACCTGCCGGACTTCGCCGCCCGGGCCGCCCGGCTCGAGGAGCTGCGCGCGGACGCCGTGGACGACCACGTCGAGGCCCGGCTGGCCCTCGGGCAGGCCGGGGACGTCCTCGACGAGCTGCGCGAGACGGTCGCCGCGCAGCCACTGCGGGAACGGCCGCGTGCGCAGCTGGTCCGCGCGCTGGCGGCCGCGGACCGGCCGGCTGACGCGCTCGCCGCGTTCGAAGACGCCCGCCGCGTCCTGGCCGACGAGCTGGGCGCCGACCCCGGCCCGGAGCTGGCCGAAGCCCACCTCGCCGTGCTCCGCGGTGAGGGTGAGAAGCCCGTGCTCTCCGCGCCGCCCGCGCAGCTGACCAGCTTCGTCGGCCGCGACGCCGAGCTGCGGCAGGTGGCCGACCTGCTGGAACGCGGCAGGCTCGTCACGCTCACCGGGCCGGGCGGCACCGGCAAGACGCGGCTGGCCGTCGAAGCCGCCACCGCGGCCGGGGACGTCGCGTTCGTCGAGCTGGCGCCGCACGGCGGCGACGGGATCGCGGGTGCGGTGCTGGCCGCGCTCGGCCTGCGCGAAGGCTCGCGCGGCGGCCCTCAGGACCCGGCCGAGCGGCTGATCTCGGCGTTGCGCGACCGCTCGGTGCTGCTCGTGCTCGACAACTGCGAGCACGTCGTCGACGTCGCGGCCCGGCTGGTCGCGCGGCTGCTCGCCGCGTGCCCCGGCCTGCGGGTGCTGGCCACCAGCCGCGAGCCGCTCGGCATCACCGGCGAGCAGCTGGCGCCGGTGCCGCGGCTGGCTGTCCCACCGCCGGGGACGCCCGCCGCGGAGGCCTCGGCGTACCCAGCCGTCCGGCTGTTCGCCGACCGGGCGGCCGCGAGCGACCCCGCGTTCGTCCTCGACGACGACACGGTCGGCGACGTCCAGCACCTCTGCGCCGCCCTCGACGGCCTGCCGCTGGCGCTGGAGCTGGCCGCGGCCCGCGTCCGGAGCCTGGCCGTCGGCGAGATCGCGGTCCGGCTCGACGACCGGTTCCGGCTGCTCGCCCGCGGCAGCCGGACGGCCGAGGAGCGGCACCGCTCGCTGCGCGGCGTCGTCGAGTGGAGCTGGGACCTGCTCGGCGAGGACGAACGCGAGCTGGCCCGCCGCCTGGCGGTCTTCCCGGGCGGCGTGACGCTCGCCGCGGCGGCCGAGGTCTGCGGCGCGGACCCGGACCTGCTGCTCGAACTGGCGGACAAGTCGCTGGTCGAGGCGGCCGGCGGCCGGTTCCGGATGCTGGAGACGATCCGCGCGTTCGGCGCGGAGAAGCTCGCGGAGGCGGGCGAGACCGAGCGGTTCCACCGCGCGCACGCCGAGTACTTCCTGCGGTTCGCCGAGGAAGCCGACCCGATGCTGCGCACCGCGGACCAGCTGGACTGGCTGGCCCGGATCGACGCCGAGTACGACAACGTCCTGGCCGCGTTGCGCTGGGCGACCGACCACGACGTCGCGCTCGCCCTGCGGCTGGTGCCGCTGCTGGCGATGTACTGGTGGATGCGCGGGCGCCGGTTCGAAGGCGCCGGGCTTTCGCTGGCCGTCGTCTCGCGGACGACGCCGGAGCTGCGCGAGGAGTACGTCGAGGAGTTCCTGGTGTGCGTGCTCGGCGCGCTGGCGGGGTCGCCGCACGAGTCGCTGGAGCAGTACCTGCCGCTGGTCCGGCGGTACGCGGTGGACGGCGACTGGTCGCCGCGGAACCCGATGCTGGTGATGCTGCTCGGCGTCGTCGTGGGCCCGCCCGGCGACGACGACGAGCTGCTCGGCCGCGGCGAGGGCCTGCTGGCGGCCGGTGACGCCTGGGGCTGGGCGCTCCTGCCGACCGGCATGGGCCTGCGGGCGATGATGACCGGCGACCTGGCCGGCGCCGAGGAAGGCCTGCGCGAGGGTGCGGCGCAGTTCCGCGCGCTCGGCGAGCGGTGGGGCCTGTCGATGGCCCTGGACCACCTGTCGCAGCTGCTGACCTGGCGCGGTGAGCACGACGCCGCCGTCCCGTTGATGGACGAGGCACTGGCCCTGATGCACGAGCTCGGCGCGACGGACGACGCGGCGGACCTGATCTGCCGCCGCGCGTGGACGCGCCTGCTCTCGGGCGACCGGGCGGGGGCCCGCGCGGACTACGAGCTGGCGGCGGCGACGGCCCGCCGCACGGGGATGCCGGAGACGCGCGCGGCGGCGGACGTCGGCTTGGCGAACCTCGCGCGCCTGTCCGGTGACCTCGACACCGCCCGCGAGTGGTGCGAGCGGGCCCTGACGAAGTGCCCGGGCGGCTCGTTCGCGGCGGAGACCGTCCGCGCGATGGCGCTGATCTCGCTGGGCTGGCTGGCCGTGGCCGAAGGACGGCCCGAGGAGGCGGCCGGGCTGCACCGCTCGGCCTTGCTGACCGGACGGCAGTGGCACGCGGGTGACGTCGTGGCGTTCGCCCTCGAGGGCTTGGCCGGGGTCGTGCCGCCGGGCCAGGCGGCCACGCTGCTGGGCGCGGCGGCGGGCGTGCGGGGGACGTCGATCGCGGGCGACCCGGACGTCTCGTCGGTGCGGGCCCGCGTGCGGGAGTCCTTGGGCGCGGACGGTTTCGAGCGGGCCTACGCGACCGGGCTGGCGATGAACACGCAGAAGGCGCTGACCACGGCCGGGCTGGCGGACTGACCGCCTCACCTGGCCCTTCCCCGCTCGCGTAGCCTGGTCGATCGTGCGCAACGTCGTAGTCGTCGGGGGCGGGATCGTCGGTCTGGCCGTGGCCTGGGAGCTGACCAGGCGCGGGCTGGACGTCACGGTGCTGGAGAAGGAATCCCGCTGGGCCGCCCACCAGACCGGGCACAACTCGAACGTCGTCCACGCCGGGCTCTACTACAAGCCCGGCTCGTTCAAGGCGCGGATGTCGGTGGCGGGCAACCGGTCCATCGTGGACTTCGCGCGCCAGTACGGCGTGCCGGTCGAGGTGTGCGGGAAGCTCGTCGTCGCCACCGACGAGAAGGAGATCCCGGCGCTGAACACGCTCGCCGAGCGCGCCGAAGCCAACGGCGTCCCGGCGAAGAAGATCACCCCCGCCGAAGCGCGCGAGTACGAGCCCGAGGTCGCCTGCGTCGCCGCCCTGCGCGTCGAATCCACCGGGATCATCGACTTCCCCGGCGTCTGCGCCGCGCTCGTCCGGCTGCTCGACGAAGCCGGCGTCGACCTCCGGCTGAACAGCCCCGCGCTGGCGATCCGCGCCGGCGCCAACGGCGGCGTCGAGGTGGCCACCGGCGACGACGTCGTCCGCGCGGACGCGCTGGTGAACTGCGCGGGCCTGCACTCCGACCGCGTCGCGCGGCTGGCCGGGCTGACGCCGTCGGCGAAGATCGTGCCGTTCCGCGGCGAGTACTACGAGCTCAAGCCCGAACGCCGCGGCCTGGTCAAGGGCCTGATCTACCCGGTGCCGGACCCGACGCTGCCGTTCCTCGGCGTGCACCTCACGCGGATGCTCGACGGCAGTGTCCACGCCGGACCCAACGCCGTGCTCGCGTTGCGCCGCGAGGGTTACGGCTGGGGCGACTTCTCCGCGAAGGACGTCGCCGAAGTGGCGGCCTTCCCCGGCATCTGGCGGCTGGCGAAGAAGTACGCGTTCCCGACCGGGCTCGACGAGGTCCGGCGCTCGTTCTCGAAGAAGCGGTTCGCCGCGAGCCTCGCCCGGCTCGTCCCGGCTGTCACCGAGGACGACATCGTCCGCCACGGCTCGGGCGTGCGGGCCCAGGCGATGCGCCGCGACGGCTCCCTCGTCGACGACTTCCTCATCGAGACCGCGCGCGACCAGGTGCACGTCCTGAACGCGCCGTCACCGGCCGCGACGAGCGCGCTGGAGATCGCGCGCCACATCGCCGACCAGGTGGCGGAAGGCTAGGACGGCAGGTTCGGCGTCACCAGCGGCAGGCCCTGCTTGACCAGGTCGCACGTCTTGGTGTCGTCGCCGATGAACCCGCTGACCACCTGCACGGACGACGTCTCGGTGATCGGCAGGACCGCGCCGCACGTCACCCGCAGGCCACCCATGTTCGGGTAGACGCCCCACTTTTTGCCGCCGACGTCGACGGTCTCGGCCGGCGCGACGCCGTTCACGCCCGGCCACTTGGCCGCCGGCGTGCTCGGGCCGAACCAGACCTCGAACGCCTTCTGGCCGTCGTCGCCGTCGGTGTCGTCCCACAGGCAGTAGGACGCGTTCGGCACCGAGGAAGAGTTGTCCTTCTCGCCGGTCGGCGAGATGTTCTTCAGCTGCGCCACCTGCTCCGGCTTCAGCATCGCGCACGGGTCGGCCGACAGCAGCGGCCCGCCCGGCTCCGGCTTCGCCGACGTCGACGGCGTGATCGGCGGCGCGTCCTGCCCGCCCGGCAGGTGCGCGGCGGCCTGCGGGATCGCCTGTTTCGCCAGCTCACAGGACTTGTCGAGGCTGGTGGTGGAGACGCCGACGTAGGCGAACGAGTCGTCTCCGAGCAGCGCGTAGAACGTGCAGTCGTCGGGCAGGATCGAGGCGTACTGCGTCCAGCTGAACCCGGCGATCTGCTGCGGCGAGGACTTCGCGACGGCACCGGCGATGTACTCGTTGAAGTCGATCCCGCTGGCGAGCCCGATGTTGAGGACGGCCGACGGCTCGACGTCGTCCTTCGAGTTCCAGAGGCACATCGGCGGCTGGAGCCGCTCCTTGTCCTCCGGCACCGAGCGGCCCGGCGACTCGTAGCCGAGCGCGTCGACCTGGTT
This sequence comes from Amycolatopsis nalaikhensis, assembly GCF_030264295.1. Taxonomy (GTDB): domain Bacteria; phylum Actinomycetota; class Actinomycetes; order Mycobacteriales; family Pseudonocardiaceae; genus Amycolatopsis; species Amycolatopsis nalaikhensis. The sequence goes on from NZ_CP127173.1 coordinate 2,549,407, forward strand.
CTGGTCGAGCAGCGTGCAGGCGTCGACGGTGGTGACGACCGGCCCCTGCCCCGGCACCGGCGACGCCGACCCGCCGACGGTGACCGTGCAACCGGTCACCACGGTCGCCGCCGCCAGTGCCGCCGCGGCCTGCCACTTCATGCGCATTGATCCTCCCGTTCGGCCCGGACACTACTTGAGGCTTGTTCTGGTTAGACCGGCGCAACGCAGCGCGCGGCGAACTGACCAGCAGTTACCTTGCGCCGGGCGACGGCAGAACAAGCCTCATTTGGACGAACGGCGGAGCACCGGGGATCCGCCCGATTCAGCGAGGCGTGAGGACTTCCTTGCCGCCGACGAACGGCCGCAGCGCCTCGGGCACGCGCACCGAGCCGTCCTCCTGCTGGTGGTTCTCGACGATCGCGACGATCCACCGGGTGGTGGCCAGCGTGCCGTTGAGCGTCGCGGCGATCTGCGGCTTGCCGTTCTCGTCGCGGTAGCGGATCGAGAGGCGGCGGGCCTGGAACGTCGTGCAGTTGGACGTCGAGGTCAGCTCGCGGTAGGTGTCCTGGGTCGGGATCCACGCCTCGCAGTCGAACTTGCGGTGCGCGGACGTGCCGAGGTCGCCGGTCGCGGTGTCGATGACCCGGTAGGGCACCTCGATCTTGGCGAGCATCTGCTCTTCCCAGCCGAGCAGCTTGGCGTGCTCCGCCTCGGCCTCGCCGGGCTTGGCGTAGACGAACATCTCCACCTTGTCGAACTGGTGGACGCGGATGATGCCGCGGGTGTCCTTGCCGTACGACCCGGCCTCGCGCCGGTAGCACGACGACCAGCCCGCGTAGCGCTTCGAGCCGTCGTTGAGGTCGAGGATCTCGTCGGAATGGAAGCCGGCGAGCGGCACCTCCGACGTCCCGACGAGGTACAGGTCGTCTTCCTCGAGGTGGTAGATCTCGCTCGAGTGCGAGCCGAGGAAGCCGGTGCCGGCCATGACCTCGGGGCGCACCAGCGACGGCGTGATCATCGGCGTGAAGCCGTTCTCGAGCGCCTGCGCGATGGCCATGTTCAGCAGGCCGAGCTGCAGCTGCGCGCCGATCCCGGTGAGGAAGTAGAACCGCGAGCCCGACACCTTGGCGCCGCGTTCCATGTCGACGCCGCCGAGGGCTTCGAGCAGCTCGAGGTGGTCGCGCGGGGTGAAGTCGAACTTCGTCGGCTCGCCGACGTGCTTGAGCACGGTGAAGTCGTCCTCGCCGCCGACCGGGGCGTCCGGGTGCACGAGGTTCGGCAGGGTGCGGAAGAGCGTGTCGAACTCTTCGGAAGCGGTGTTCTGCTCGGCCTCGGCGGCCTTGACCTGCGCGGCGAGCTCCTTGGCGGTGGCCAGCAGCTGCTGCTTCTCCTCCGGCGGCGCCTTCGGGATCTGCTTGCCCAGGAGCTTCTGCTCGTTGCGCAGCTTGTCGGCGGCCGCGATCGAAGACCGGCGCCGGGAGTCGAGGGAGAGCAGCTTGTCGACCACTCCCTCGTCTTCACCACGGGCGCGCTGCGACGCGCGCACGGCTTCCGGGTCTTCGCGCAGAGTCCTGGGGTCAATCACGGGTCAGAGGGTAGTCCGTACAGACTGTGCGTCCCTACTGGGTTATCCCGACAGTCTGATCGTTGAAGCGCTGTTCACGGCGTCCTCATACTCCAGGGAAACCTTGAGGAGGCGCCCCGATGACCGACGAGCTGCTCGCCCGGCACCGCGCTGTCATGCCGTCCTGGATGTCCCTGCTCTACGAAGAGCCGATCGAGATCGTGCACGCCCACGACCGGCGCATGACGGACTCCCAGGGGCGCACCTACCTCGACTTCTTCGCCGGGGTGCTGACGAACTCGATGGGCTACGACGTCGCGGAGATCGGCGACGCGGTCCGCAAGCAGCTCGACACGGGCATCCTGCACACGTCGACGTTGTACTTGATCCGCTCGCAGGTGGAGCTGGCCGAGCGGATCGCGAAGCTGTCGGGCATCCCGGACGCGAAGGTGTTCTTCACGAACTCGGGCAGCGAGGCCAACGACACGGCGTTGATGCTGGCGACGCAGTACCGGCGCAGCAACCAGGTGCTGGCGATGCGCAACAGCTACCACGGGCGCTCGTTCGGAACGGTGGCGATCACGGGCAACCGAGGCTGGTCGGCATCGGCCCTGAGCCCGGTGAAGGTCAACTACGTCCACGGCGGCTACCGGTACCGCAGCCCGTTCCGGGATCTTCCGGACGCGGAGTACATCAAGGCGTGCGTGGCGGACCTGGTGGACGTCCTGGACACGGCGACGGCGGGCGACGTGGCGTGCCTCATCGCGGAGCCGATCCAGGGGGTCGGCGGGTTCAGCCTCCCGCCGGACGGGCTGTTCCGGGCGATGAAGGAAGTACTGGATTCGTACGGGGTGCTGTTCATCTCGGACGAGGTCCAGACCGGCTGGGGCCGCACGGGCGAGCACTTCTGGGGCATCGAGGCCCATGGCGTGACGCCGGACATGATGACGTTCGCGAAGGGGCTCGGGAACGGCCTGGCGGTGGGCGGCGTGGTCGCGCGCGGAGACGTGCTGGACTGCTTCCAGGCCCAGTCGTTCTCGACGTTCGGCGGCAACCCGGTATCGATGGCCGGGGCAACGGCGGTGCTGGACTACATCAAGGACCACGACCTGCAGGCCAACTGTGCGGCCCGGGGCGCGCAGCTGATTTCCGGGCTGCGGGCTTCGGACAGCCCGATCGTCGCCGAGGTGCGAGGCAAGGGCCTGATGATCGGCGTCGAGCTGATCAAGCCGGGCACCACCGAGCCGAACGTCCCGGCGGCGGCCCGGATGCTGGAGGAGACGAAGAAGCGCGGCCTCCTGATCGGCAAGGGCGGCCTGCACGGCAACGTCCTGCGCCTCGGCCCGCCGATGACGTTGACCGCCGAGGAAGCCCAGGAGGGTCTGGACATCCTGGTCGACTCACTGGCGGCAACGCACGCGGCGCTGTGAACCAGAAGAAGCTGGGTGGTCATCCCGTCGCCTGAGGCCGAAAAAATCACTTTGAGCCAGGCCCGCAACTACCTCGTCAACCGCAGCCGAAGTACGCAACCTTGCGGGCCTGGCTCAAAGTGATAGGCCTCAATCAGGCGACGGGATGACCACCCAGCGACCCCCTCGAAAAGGCGAGAGGAAAGCGGAGGCCATCCCGGAGCCTGCCCGTCCGGCGAGGACATTCTTTGTCTTTGAACGTAACGACAAGAGAACGGGACCGACCGCCGGCTAGTCCCGCATGAAGCGAACCACGTGCTGGGCCAGCTCCTCGCCCTTGTCCTCCTGAAGGAAGTGTCCGGCCCCGGCGATCACCGGATGCTCCAGCCCCTGAGCGCCCTTCATCGAGCGCTTGAGAATCGGCCCCATGCCACCAGTGATCGGGTCGCCATCGGAGAAAGCCACCAGGAACGGGATCTCCAGCTCGGTCAACGTCTTCCACGCGTCCCGGTTGGCTGACGACGCGGGATCGTCCGGCCGATAAGGGACCAGACCCGGCATAGCCCGAGGACCGGCCTTGTACATCTCGTTCGGGAACGGCGCATCGTAAGCAGCCCGCTCAGCCTCCGACAGAGAAGTCTGGCAACCAGACTGGACGAACCGCGCGATATCCAGCACCGGAGCCTTCTGCACAGCCTCCCGGAACGAATGCCACACAGCGGGCATGTCGATGTCCCCCGTCGGCAGGCCCGTGTTCGCGGCGACCACACCCGAGAACCGCGACGGGTTCTCGGCGACCAGGCGCAGGCCGATCAAGCCGCCCCAGTCCTGGCCGACCAGGGTCACGTCGTGCAGGTCCAGCGCGTCGAACGCGAAGCCGCGCATCCACTCCACATGCCGCGCGTACGTGTGGTCCGTCAGGTCGCCCGGCTTGTCCGACCGGCCGAAGCCGACCAGGTCCGGGGCGATCGCGCGCAAGCCCGCCGCCGCCAGGACCGGGAGCATCTTCCGGTACAGGTACGACCAGCTCGGTTCGCCGTGCAGCAGGAGGACGACCGGGCCGTCGGCCGGGCCCGCCTCCACGTAACCGACTCTGATCACGCCGCCGTGCGGGTCGTCGAGCTCGACGTACTTCGGCTCGAAGGGGAAGTCGGGCAGGTCCGTGAACCGGTCGTCCGGTGTCCTCAGCAGGCGCACGAACCCCACGCTAGTGCGAACGGCCGTACGCGGCCACGATCATGCCCGATCGGCCCACGACGTCAGGAGATGCCGACCGCCACCACGAGGCCCAGGCCGAGGTGCGCCGCCGCGACGACGATGCTCACCGGGGCGAACTTCTCGCTCTCGATGGTCGACGCCACGTCGATGCGGGTCGCCCACTCCAGCAGCCGGACCGCGATGACCTGGACGACGATCCCGAGCAGGCCATAGACCAGCGACGTGATCAGGCCCTCGGTCAGGTCGCTCGCCGAGTTGAAGATCGCCACGACGACGATGAACGCCATCGAGAGCATCCCGGACGCGGTCACGATCACCGCGTTCGGCAGGCCCTTCGTCACGAGCTTCGACAGCTTGCCCGGCGTGGTCCAGTCGATCGCGTAGAAGCCGGCGAACATCAGCAGCAGGCCGACGACGCCGTACAGCAGGATCGCACCGATCCCCCGCACGAGGTCGGAGCCGAACGTGTCGGACAGCGCAAGGGTCGTGTTCACGAATTGTCTCCCAGGAGAAAGGGCTGATCAGCGACGGTGTTGTATCACGGCTCGGGGATGCGATGTGGGACAAATGCCGCACCGTCGTCGGTGACCAGGCCGCCGGTCTCCCGGATGCCCAGGCCGGCGGAGCTGTCCCCGACGATCCAGGCACCGAGCGCCGGCCGGTAGCCGTCGAACTCGGGCAGCGGGTCGAACGCCTGGTAGACGAAGCCTTCGGCGCCGTAGACGCCTTCGGTCTGGGTCTCGTAGCCGGTCGCGACGATCTGGACGTTCGCGCCCTCACGGCCCAGCTTCGGCTTGCGGACGTATTCGGTGAGCAGGCCGGGGTCGTCGGCGAACGCGGGCAGCAGGTTCGGGTGGCCCGGGTAGTTCTCCCACAGGATCGCCAGGAGCGTCTTGTTGGAGAGGATCATCTTCCAGAGCGGCTCGATCCACAGCGTCCGCGGCAGCGACTCGACGGCGTGGCGGCCGAACTCCTCGTCGACCACCCACTCCCACGGGTACAGCTTCAGCACGCTCGCCATCCGCGACTCTTCGAGGTCGACGAACCGCTTGAGCACCGGGTCCCAGCCGATCTCCTCGATCGCCAGTCCCACGGTGTCGAGCCCGGCCTCGGCCGCGGTCTCCTGCAGGTACGCCGTGGTGACGTTGTCCTCGCCGGTCGGGTCGGCCGCCGACCAGGTGAAGTGCAGCTCGTTCGACGGCAGCTTGTCCCGCAGCTGGGACCAGCGCTCGACGAGCTTCTCGTGGATCGAGTTCCACTGGTCGTCGTCCGGGAAGACGTCGGTCTTCCAGTGCCACTGCAGCAGCGACGCCTCCAGCAGCGTGGTCGGCGTGTCCGCGTTGTACTCGAGCAGCTTGGCCGGCGACTTGCCGTCGTAGCGCAGGTCGAACCGGCCGTAGACGTGCGGGTCCTGCCGCTTCCACGACTCGGCGATGTGCGGCCAGACCCACTCGGGGATGCCGAAGCGCTGGTAGCCCTCGGTCGTCACGACGTTGTCGACGGCCTCCAGGCACATCGAGTGGAGCAGCTCGACGTCCGCCTCGAGCGAGAGGACCTCGTCCATGTCGAAGACGTAGTGCACGGACTCGTCCCAGTACGGCCGCACCCGGCCGCTACTGTCGCGGGCCGGCGTGCCGTAGACGAGCCCCTGCTCTTCGACGATCCGCTGCCAGTCGCGCCGCGGCTCACGCCGGTCCCGGTACACCTACGATCCCCCGCTCTTGCCGCTGCCGCCGCTGCCGCTCTTGCCGCTGATCCCGAACCCGCCGCGCTGGACGGACTTGCCGGACTTCGTCGTGACGTTCGTGCGCGCCGACGGCGGGTCGTACGAACCGCCGGACACGCGCTGCCCGATGACGCCGGTGCCGCCGTAGTTGTAGCGGTAGCTGTTGTAGCCGCCGCCCGGGATCGGCAGGAACAGGAAGCCGCCGCTGTGGTAGCCGCCGTGGCTGGTGACGTAGTTGTCGTCGCAGTAGTCGTCGTTCTGGACGACGCCGCCGGCGTCGGTGCAGACGGCCGTGACGTTGGTCGGCTTCGCGACCGTGTAGAACGTCGCGACCAGGCCGACGAGCCCGACCGTGACCCCGCTGCCGATGAGGATCTTGCGCCGCGTGGCCGCCTTGGCGTCGGCCTGGCGGGCGAGCTCCTCGTCGCGTTCCTGCTGGGCCAGCGCCTGCTGGCGGGCCCGCTGTTCGGCGACCGACGGCTGCCGGGGCCGGGTGTTCGAGTCCTGGAACCTCATCGAGCCGCGCTGCGGCGGCTCGGGGGGCGGCTGGTCCCCAGTATTGTTGTCCTGCGTCATGTGCGCTCCGTAATCACCGGCCACCGCGAAACCGTGACCACCCTAACCACCCGGACCGCGCACGTCTCGCGCGGCGCGGGCATCATGGACTGCGATGTCTCCCAGCGCCGATCGGTTCCCCACCGCCACGCAGACGCTGCGCACCCGCGTCGTGATGGGCGGGATCTTCGCGGGCGCGCTCATCGCGCTCGCGCTCAGCGTCGTGTTCTCGTGGAGCGACGGCATCACGGGCGGGTCCGGCGGCGGCGCCGGCAAGCTGTCCGAGGCCGCGCAGGAGGCGTTCCATTCACCGCCCGGCAGCTGCCTGACCTGGGACAACCCGGACGCGAGTGACGCGCGGAAGGTCGTCTGCACCCAGCCGCATCTGTTCGAGGTGACCGCGCTGGTGGACATCGGCGCCCAGTTCCCGGCGGGCGCGCCGGTGCCGACGCTGGACCAGTGGCAGCAGATCGCGCAGCAGAAGTGCACCGCGGACGTGAAGCCGTACCTCGGCCACAACCTCGACCCCTACGGCAAGCTGACGACGAACCTGCTGCGCCCGACGCCGTCGCAGTGGGAGGACGGCGACCGCCAGCTGCGCTGCGGCCTGCAGTGGGCGGGCCCCGGCGGCAAGCTGCTGCCGACGACCGGGCCGGCGAAGGAGCAGGACCAGTCGCTGGTCTTCGAGCCCGGCACGTGCCTGGCGCTGCAGGGCAAGGGCGTCGGCGACCCGATCGACTGCGCGAAGCCGCACTCCTACGAGATCGTCGCGACCCTCGACCTCAAGACGAAGTTCACCGAGGGCTACCCGTCGCAGGACAACCAGAAGGCCTGGCTCGACACCGAGTGCAACAAGGCGGCCGCGGACTACACCGGCGGCGCGGACCTCGACGCCAAGAAACTGATCCTGACCTGGGACCTGCGGGAGCAGGAGAGCTGGGACGCGGGTTCGACCAAGGTCAACTGCAAGGTCGCGGCGCTGCTGGCGGACAAGAGCGGCCTGCAGGCGGTGACCGGCAGCATCAAGGTCGCCCCGGCGGGCCCCGACGGCGGCCAGCCCCAGGACGGCGGCCCGCCGTCGGACGGTGGCGGCGGCCCGGCCACCAGCGCCCCGCCGTCGACGAAGCAGAACGGCTGATGCCCGTCGAGATGAGCCGGGAGCGGTTCGAAGAACTGGTCTCGGAGGCTTTGGACGAGGTGCCGCCGGAGTTCGCGCGCGCGATGGACAACGTCGTCGTGCTCGTCGAGGAGTTCAACGACGAGGCGCCGGACATCCTCGGGCTCTACCACGGCATCGCGCTGACCGAGCGGACGTCGTCGTACGGCGGGGTGCTGCCGGACCGGATCTCGATCTACCGGCAGCCGATCCTCGCGATGTGCGAGGACGAAGACGAGGTCGTCGAAGAGGTCCTCATCACCGTCGTGCACGAACTGGGGCACCACTTCGGCATCGACGACGCCCGGCTGCACGAGCTCGGCTGGGGTTGAGCGCACCAGTATCGACAACGTGACCACGGCGGTCCGTTCGTCCCCTTATCCTGTTACGCGAGGTCATGGGGCGAGTGCGATACGTGGTGGGGGGCCGGGATGGACCAGACCCGAAGACTCAGGTGGCTGCTGACGTCGAGTGCGGCGTCCCACCTGGGGGACGGCATCGGCAAGGTGGCCCTGCCGTTGCTGGCGACAACGTTGACGAGGGACCCGGTGCTCATCGCCGGGCTGTCCGCGACGCAGTTCCTGCCGTGGCTGCTGTTCGCCGCGGTCGCCGGCGCGCTGGTCGACCGGATCGACCGGCGGCGCGCGATGATCGTCGCGAATACCGCCCGCGCGGCCGCCGTCGCCGCGCTGGCGGTGCTGGTCGCGACCGGCGGCATGACGATCTGGCTGGTCTACCTGACCGCGCTGGTGATCGGGACGGCCGAGACGATCGCGGACAGCGCGGCCAACGCGCTGATCCCGGCGGTTGTCGGCGACGGCTCGCTCGACGCGGCCAACAGCAAGCTGCAGGCGTGCGAAATCGTCGGCCAGACATTCCTCGGCGGGCCGATCGGCAGTTTGACATTCGCGCTTTTCGCCGCCTTTCCGTTTGTTCTCAACTCCGCGGGATTCGCGATCGCGGCCGCGGTGCTGCTCGGCCTCGCGGGCACTTACCGCGCGAAGGCCGAAATCCCGGTTCAGCGGGCGAAACTGCGTTCCGAGCTCGCCGACGGCCTGCGGTGGCTGCGCGGCCACGCGCTCCTGCTGCGGCTGGTCGCCGTCGCCGGCCTGCTGAGCCTGGTCAGCGAGCTCGCGCAGGCGCAGCTGGTGCTGTACGCGCTCGAAGACCTCCGGCTGTCCGAGGCGAAGTTCGGTTTCTTCGCGTTCGTCGGCGGGATCGGCGGGCTGCTCGGCGCGGCCGGCACGCCGCGGCTGGTGCGGGCGACGAGCCGCCGCGTGGTGCTGGTCGGCGGGGTCCTGGTCTGCGCCGCGGGGTTCGGCGGGATGGGCCTGGTCCGCTCGCCGGTCGCCGGGGCCGCGCTGTTCGGCCTGTTCGCGGCCGCCGTCGTCGCGGTGAACGTCGTGCTCGCGACCGCGCGGCACACGCTGGTGCCGGGCGAGCTGCTCGGGCGGGTGCTCGGGGTGTGGCGCACGGTCGTCTGGGGTGCGATCCCGGTCGGCGCGCTGCTCGGCGGGGTGCTGACCGAGGCGCTCGGCACGGCGGCGCGGACGTTCGCGGTGTCCGGAATCGCGATGCTGATGATCTCCGTGTTCGCGTACTTCGCGTTGCGGCGGTTCTCGCTCGATGACAAATCGGACTCAGCCGCGGCTCTCCTGCACCAGGATCCGTGAATGTGAGCTGAAATATCTCATCACGCCCGTGGTGGGAGGCATTCATGCGCACCGTGGACACCGGCACCGACGCCGATCCGGACTTCGACGAGCCCTCAGCCGAGTCGGAGGAGGTCGTCGCGGCACCGCCGCAGTCCCGCCGGATGCTGGTGCTGTGCGCCGTGGCGGGGTTCCTGCTCGGCGGCGGTGTGCTGGGTCTGCTGTGGGGGTTGTCCGGCGTGCACGCGGGCGCGCTCGACGACGCCCTCGCGGCGTGCCAGGCGCTCGACCGGGTCGGCGAGCTGCCCGACACGAGCCGGGACGCGCAGCCGTCGCTGACGCCCGGCCTCACCTCGGAACGGCTGCACCGGATGACGGCCGCGCGCGAGCTGTCCGCGGCGGCCGCCCAGGTGAACGCCAACTACCAGCCACTGGCCGACCACATCGACGGCGTCAGCCGGATGGTGTTGAGCCTGCACTTCAACGACATCTCCGGCCAGCGGCACCTGGTCCAGGCCCAGGAGATCTGCGGCCGCCTCTAGGCCGGGTGGACGGTCTTCACGGCGAGCTGGTTGCCCGGGATCTTCGTGCTCGCGCAGCCGGTGCCCTCGGCGGGCACGAAGTTCGACGCGGTCTCCTGCGGCAGGTAGATCCGCAGGCCCTTCACCGCGGTCGGCTGGCAGGTGTTCGGGTCGAAGTTCTGCACGTTGACGAACTGGATGTCGGCGGCCGCGGTCTGGCCGGGGTTCAGCTTGACGGGGTTGCCCTTGGTGCCTTCGCGGAAGGCGTCCTTCCCGACCTGGTGCCCGTCCGCACCGGCCACATAGGACACGCCGGGGAACCCCTGGATGGTGCACGGGTGCGAGCTGGAGTTGGTGATGAGCAGCGGCCGGAACCGCGAGCCCGCCCCGGCGTCGCCCTGGCCGAGCGCGAGCTTGACGTCGCCGGCCTTGCAGAGCCCGTTGTCCGCGGGCTGGCCGGCGGGTGAGGTGGCGACCGTCGACGTGCTCGGCTCCGACGTGGCCGTGGTCGCGGTGCTGGACGTCGGCGAATCCGAGGTCGACGGCGTCGAGCTGCTGGCCACGGGGGTCGTACCGCCCCCGCAGGCGGAAAGCGCGAGGACGCCCGCCGAAGCCGCGACGACCGGGAACAACCGCAAGAGCTTCGTCCGAACCATTTCAATCGCCTCCCTGGTGTGGTGCTACTGGGTAGACGTGCGGATCTCCGGCAGGTTGGGTCGTTCCGTTAATTCCCCACCAAACGTGTCTTAAACGTGACGGGATCACACTTTCGGGATCTTTACAACGGTGTATCGCCCCAGGTCAGGCAGTGCCATTCCCCGTTCGGGCGCGCGTCCAGCTCCACCAGGCCGGTGTTCGGGATCAGGGCCGCGTTCGCGACGTCCGGGTGGACGTTCGGCGCCAGCCACTCGGCGCCGAGCCGGATCGCGCCGCCGTGGCTGACCAGGGCGACCACGCCGTCCGGGTCGGCCTGCTCGTGCTTGGCGCGCAGGTCGGCGACGGCGTCGAGCATCCGGGTGCGCACGCTGGTGCCGCTCTCGCCGCCGGGCAGCGACGCCGTCAGCTCGCCGAGCGTCCAGCGCCGCACGACCTCCATGTAGGTGCGGATCGACTCGTGGTCGGTCGCCCCTTCCAGGTCACCGGCGACGACTTCGTGGACGCCGTCGACGACCTGCACGTCGAAGGCGAACCGCGCCGCCAGCGGGGCCGCCGTCTGCTGGGCCCGGGTCGCCCGCGACGCGTAGACCGCGACGATCGGCTCGCCGGCCAGCCGCGCCGCGAGCGCCTCGGCCTGCGACCGGCCGAGCTCGGTGAGCGGCGGTCCGGGCAGGGCGGTGTCGAGCGCGCCGCGGACGTTCCCTTCGGTCTGCCCGTGGCGGATCAGCAGCAGCCTCACGCCAGGTCCCCCTTGCGCACCGCGTCGGCCCACACGGCCGCTTCCACGAAGTCGTCGTTGCCGAAGCCGGGTTCGACCGTGGTGCGGGTGCCGTCGGCGCGCGGGTGCGAGCCGAGGAACCGCAGGGCGCGGCACTGGCGGCGCAACGCGGTCAGCGCGTCGAGGATCCGCGGCTCGGCCACGTGCCCCTCGAAGTCGATGAAGAAGCGGTACTCGCCGAAGTTGTTCCGCGTCGGCCGGGCGTCGAGCCGGGTCAGGTTGATGCCGCGGGTGGCCAGCTCGGTGAGCAGCTCGGCGAGCGTGCCAGTGCGGTTCGCGGCCGCGGCGACCACCGACGTCCGGTCGGCGCCGGTCGGGGCGGGCAGCTCGCCCGGCGGCCGGACCAGCAGGAACCGCGTCGCCGCGTCGGTGACGTCGGCGACCTCGGTGGCCAGCACCTCGAGGTCGTAGTGCTCGACGGCGACGGGCGCGCACACGGCCGCGTCGAAGTCGCCCTGCAGCACGCCGACCGCGGCCGCCGACGTCGAGGACGACGCCACCGGGTGCGCGTCCGGCAGGTTCGCCTCGAGCCACTCGCGGACCTGGGCGAGCGCGTGCGGGTGGCTCGCGACGGTCCGGATCTCGGTGTTCCCCGGCCGGGTCAGCACGCTGAACCGGACCGGCAGGATGGCCTCGGCGACGGCGACCAGCGGCGTCGACTCGCTGAGCGCGTCGAGCGTCGCGGGGACGACGCCTTCGACGGAGTTCTCGATGGGGACGCAGGCGGCGTCCGCCTCGCCCTCGCGGACGGCCGTCATCGCCAGCCGGACGGTCTCGGCCGGAACCAGCTCTTCGCCGCCGGCGAGGACCCGCGCGGCCTGTTCGGTGAACGTCCCCTGGGGGCCGAAGTATGCGATCCGTGACACAGGACCCAGGCTACGGGGCCGGGCCGTGGCGACTTTCACTCGGACAGCCGGTACCGCGACCGGTTACGCCGGGTGGCGTTTTTTGCGATGCTTGGGTGCGTGACCGCCGACTCGGGCACGCACACCGGCCGTGAGGGCGCACACCCGCCGGCCTCCTCCCGCACCCCGGAGCTGGTGCTGTGCGCCGTCGATGAACCCCTCGCCGCCGCCTGGACGACCGCCGCGGAAAAGCTCGCGGGCCGGGTCCGGGTGCACCGCGGTTCGGTGCTCGACGTCGTCGCGCAGGCCGTGGTCAGCCCGGCCAACTCCTACGGCTGGATGCGCGGCGGCATCGACGCCGTCTACGCGCGGGCGTTCCCCGGCGTGGAGCAGAGCGTCCGCAGTGCTGTCCTGGCGTTTCACGGCGGTGAGCTGCCGATCGGCGAGGCCGTGGTGGTGCCGACCGGCGAAGCCGAGCCGGCCTGGCTGATCAGCGCGCCGACGATGCGGGAGCCCGGCGAGCGGCTGCCCGCCGACACCGTGCACCCCTACCTCGCGGCGCGCGCGGTGTTCCTGAAGTGGCGCGACGGCGAACTCGACCACGGTCCGGTGCGCGCCGCCGTCGACACGATCGCGATGCCGGGCCTGGGCACCGGCGTCGGCGGCGTCGACCCGGCGACGTGCGCGCGGCAGGTCGCGGCGGCCTGGGACGAGGTCTTCCGTCACGCGCGGTGATCAAGCCCTGATAGGGGGTGGACTACATCACAGCGCGTTCACCCGCCGTAAGCCCTACCGTTGATCCGGCAGGTGAACGTCCGCCAGTGCAGGCGACGGCCGGAGGAGTGTGCGATGACCCGGGTCCGCGAACTCAGCCCGTATGTCGAGCTGCACCGGGAACAATGGAAAGAACTGCGCAGTTCGACGCCGTTGCCGCTGACCGCGGCGGAGCTGCTGCGGCTGCGCGGGCTCGGCGAGCAGGTCGACCTGGCCGAGGTGGCCGACGTCTACCTCCCGCTCTCCCGCCTGATCAACCTCCAGGTCGCCGCGCGCCAGCGGCTCTACGAGGCGACCACGACGTTCCTCGGCGACGACTCGCGCGGCACCAAGGTGCCCTACGTCATCGGGATCGCCGGGAGCGTGGCGGTCGGCAAGTCGACCACCGCCCGCATCCTGCGGACGCTGCTCGCCCGCTGGCCCGACCACCCCCGCGTCGACCTGGTCACCACGGACGGGTTCCTGTACCCGCGCGCCGAGCTGATGCGCCGCGGGATCATGCACCGCAAGGGCTTCCCCGAGAGCTACGACCGCCGCGCCCTGCTGCGGTTCGTCACCGAGGTGAAGTCGGGCGCCGAGCGCGTCACCGCGCCGGTGTACTCGCACCTGGCCTACGACATCCTGCCCGGCCAGGAGCAGGTCGTGCAGCAGCCGGACATCCTCATCCTCGAGGGCCTGAACGTGCTGCAGCCGGGCCCGCGGCTGATGGTGTCCGACCTCTTCGACTTCTCGATCTACGTCGATGCGCACACCGACGACATCCAGCGCTGGTACATCGAGCGGTTCCTGGAGCTGCGGCACACGGCGTTCGCGGATCCGGCGTCGCACTTCCACCACTTCGCCGGCCTGCCCGACGACGAGGCCCGCGCCGAGGCGCGGCACCTGTGGCGCTCGATCAACGAGCCGAACCTGATGGAGAACATCAAGCCGACCCGGCCGCGCGCGACGCTGGTGCTCCGCAAGGACGCCGACCACACCATCAACCGGGTCCGCCTGCGCAAGCTCTGACCCGCTCGATGAGACGGTCACGCGCCTCGTCACCCACATGCCGCGCCTTCGCACGCTGAGCGAAGGCGCGGCCACGATTCGTCGTCCCCTGGCGACTCTCCGCGCCGGAAACCGGCCGATCGGCCGAGGCGGCCCGGTCAGCCGTAACCGGTTGGCCGATACCCCCGCAGGCGTGTGAAAGCGACCCTGAAGGAGACCGAAAACGACTCTGAGCTGGGGAGGAGGCCCACGATGTTCGCGATGATCCTGACGTGGGTCGGTGCGGTGCTCGGTCTGGCCCTGCTGATCGCCATGGCTGCCGGGACGTTCGTCGTCGACTTCGACGACAAGCTCCAGGAACGCCGCCAGAAGACCAAGCCGGTCGAGCCCGCGGGGCCGCTCCCCTGACTCAGCCGAGCTCGGCGAGCGCCTCCAGGTAGGCGTCGGCGTCGTATTCGAGCGTTTCCGATTCCAGCAGGCTGCTTTCCAGCGCGTCGATCAGCTGCTCGAAGATTTCGCCGCGGTCGAGCTCGCCCTCCTGCAGCCGCTGGACGGCCTGCCACGCCTCGGCGGGCTCGTCGTCCCACAGCTGGTCGACGATCGTCGCCCGCAGCACCAGCCGCTCCTCTTCCTCGTCTTCGTCGGCTTCGGCGATGACGAGCGCGCGGCGCTGCTCGGGGTCGGTGGGGTCGAGGTCGACCTCTTCGTCGTCGATTTCGGTGGTCAGCGACGGCACCGCGAACATCCGGCGCTCCAGCGCGTCCGCCAGCTCGCTCGGCGCGAGGTCGCCGACACCGCTGAAGTAGCGCTCGAGCGGGGAGTCGTCGTCTCCGTCGGTGTATTCGCTGAGGTAGTCGGCGACGGCCTCGTCGAGCGCGGCGACGGCGGTCTCGGTCAGCCCGGCCCGCTCCGCCGTCCACTGCACCCAGGCCAGCACGACCGGCTCGACGGCGTCCTCGTGGTCGGCGTCGAGTTCGTACTCCTCGCCCAGCAGGCCCTCGAGGAACCGGGCGACCTTCTCCGGCCCGATGCGCAGCGGGTTGCCCGGGTCGGTCCGCAGCCCGTGCTCCAGCAGCAGGCCGCCGATCGCGCGGGCGGCGTCGTCGTCTTCCCCGCTCGCCGCGACGAACTGCTCGACTACGGCGGCCCGCTCGTCGTCGGACCAGGCGGCCACCTCGGGCACGAGCGCGGGTTCCGGCAGCGCGCGGCACCAGGTGAGCGCGACGGCGTGGAAGCGCGCGTAGTCCTCGCTGACGTCGGCGTCCTCGAGGTGATCGGTCGCGGCGAGGCCGTCGGCGATCAGCCGGTGCGCCTCGGCGGGGTCGACAGCCTCCAGCACGACCAGCTCCGGGTCGGCGTCGGCCTGCTGCCGCATCTCGGCGAGGACCTCCCCCGGCTGCTCGATCACGACGAGGTCCCGCACCCGGCCGCCCTCGGTGAAGTCGAGCAACGCGAGCAAGCCGTGCAGCTGGTCACCGTGGGAGAAGACGCAGAGCAGCGACGACTCGTCGCCGTAGACGTCGCCGGTCCGCCAGCACTCGCCCGCGGCGACCTGCCCCAGCCCGGCGGCCCAGGTCGGCTCGGGGATGCCGCGGCCGAGGACGACCTGCAGCCCGGCGTCGGCGGCCTTGCGCTCGACGTCGGTCTCGGCGACGACCTTCAGCGCGGCGAGCAGGGCCGCCGCCCCCGGCGTGATCTTGCGCTGCGCGAAGCCGATCAGCTCGAGGCCGAGCGGTTCTTCGCCGTCCTCGACGGGCACGTCGTGGAACTGGCCGAGCACCTCGGAGGCGAGCAGCTCGACGTCGACCGGCGCGGGGTCGGCGCCCAGCGCCGAGAAGTCGTTCAGGACGTCCTTGAACAGGCCGGTCACGCTGTGGGTGACGGGCTGCGGTGCCTTCTTGCGGGCGCGACTCACCGGGCTCATGCGGTCAATGTTTCCATCGGGCTCCCCAGCCGGTCGCGGTGGCCCTGGCGCGGGTCCCGCCGCGTGCTCGACGGGGAGGCGCCGAGCCGGACGGCGGAACAGGGCCACCGCGACGTCGCTGGCCAGAGCGGCGCTACCGCCTTGGCGGGCTCGCGGTGTCCCGGTGCACGTGCACACCGGTTCACCCGGGTCAACGAGGTGTGCGCGGGGAGGTTACGGCTTTGGGCAACGCGATCCGCGCGGTCCGGATTTCCGTGATGAGGCGGGTTTTCCGGCGGTGGGTTTCCACCAGCGCGGCGAGGTAAGCGGTGAATTCGTCCGGCGTCTCGGCGCGTTTGTGCAAGGAGCGCAACACCTTCAGCCGTTTGGCGGCTTCCTGGTACGCCTGCGGGTCCTTGCGCTCGATGAGCTCTTCGACGTGCTCGCGGAAGACCGGGATCGTCTCGGCCGGGTGGTCCGTCGCGCGCTGCTCGGCCAGTTCCAGCTTGAGTTCCGGCGATGCCCCGAACCGGACACAAGCCCGCCAGGCCTCGTCCGGACGGCCGTCGTCGAGCAGGACGCGGGCCAGCGCGTCGGCGTGCTCGGCGCTTTCCGCGGCCAGCTCACGCAGCCGGGCCAGCGCTTCCCGCCGGTGCACGGTCCACTTCCCGTCGGCTGTCGCGGCTTCGCGCAGCGCGGCGTACGTCTCGCGGCCCGGCTCGGCGTCGAACTCCTTGCGCCGGCGGGAGGTTTCGTCGTCCGCCTCGGGCACCGGCGGCGGGTTCTTGTCGTGGGTGAGCGCGCGGGCGGCGTGCGCGATGGCCTCGCTGTGCCGCCCCGCGGCCCGCAGTACCCGGACGATCTTGAGGCTGACGTCGCGGCGCGGCGGCTTCGCCGAGAGGATCGCGACCAGCCCGTCGACGTCGCCGAGCACCTCGGCCAGCTGCTCCTGCAGCCGTTCGGCCACGTCACGGCGGTGGCCGGGTCCGCTCACCGCGAGCACGTCGTCCACAGTGGACTTGATCCGCTTGAGGCCGGGCTCGCCCAGCGCCGTCGCGAACTCGGCGAGGTCGATGACCGGCCAGCCGGGGCCGTCGAACTCGACCTCGACGATCCAGTCGGCCAGCTTCTCCGGGTCCGGCGGCCGCGCGGCGCACGCGCGGGCGTACAGCTCCACGGCCCGTTCGAGCCGGTCGCCGAGGTCGCCGGCGTGGTCACCGGACTGCTCCAGCGTTTCGCTGATGTCGTCGACCGTCCGGCGGGCCAGCGGGGCCAGGTCGGCCGGGCTGCCGGCGTCGAGCATCCGCTGCAGCGTGTCGAGGACGGCGCCGATCTTCGCGGCGTACTCGACGTTCCCGTCGGTCACCGCGGTGTCCAGCAGCCGGTGCGCCTCGCTGACGTCACCGGATTGGGTGGCGGCGCGCAGTTCGAGCGAATGCCGCAACTCAGGGTCACGCTCGGCCTGGGCGTGCAGCAGGTCCGCCAGCGTCTCCGCGTCCAAAGTGCGCAGGTAGGGGCGAAGATCCGAGTGGGGACTCACGCGCACCAGTCTGCCCGACCACGGCGGCGGCGCGTGTGGGCCAACCGCGTGCTCTTTTCGGAGTAATCCGTGACTTTCGGTGACGTGCTCATGAGCGCCGCAAGTCGTCGAACACGGCTTTCAGCGGCCACGGCTCCGGCGTCCGCGGCCGTCGTGACCGTGCGTGTCGGGGACGCGGGATGGCGGCGCGGACCGTCGGCACCATGATCGGGACGACCGGGACGGGCACCCGCGCCACGAGCCGCCGCACGACGACGAGCAGGAGCCCGGCGAACAGCAGCAGAGCGGTACCGGCGGCGATGGCACCGGCGAGCGTCCGGCGGCCGTCGTCGAGGGTGAGCTGCACGGCGTACTGGTTCTGCTGCGAGTACAGCCTGCCGAGCTGGTCGGAGACGGTGTAGGCGGCGCTGCGCCAGGTGGACTCGGGAACGGGCAGCGGTTCGGCGGCGGCGAGCGCGTCCTCGGCGGCGGCCAGCCTGCTCCAGTCGGCGCTGCGGGTGAGGGACTCATACGCGGTCCGGCCACTCTCGGTGAGCTGCGGCGCGACGCGGGCGAGTTCGGCCCGGTAGGCGGCCACGGCGGCGGCGAAGGTCCGCCGCGTCACCCCGTCGAGGCCCGCGAGCGCGAGGGAATCGGCGCGGTACATGCCTTCGGCGACGGAAAGCAGCTCGACGGCGGTCATCTGCTGGTAGCCGGACTCGGCGTCCGGGGCGCGGCGGGCGTAGTCGCGCAGGCCGGCGATGGCGGTGTCGATCCGCTGGGTGAAGGTCGCATAGGCCTCGGTCCGGCGGAGGGGGTCGGCCATCGCGTCCCCGCGCTGGCCCTGCAGGGCGACGACGGCACGCGCCGTCCGGTCGGCGGCCCCGGCGGTCTCCATCGCCAGGTCGCTGGTCCGAACCGCTTGCTGCACCAGGAAGAACGCGATGACGAAGGCCACGAGGACGAGCGCGCCGCCGGGGACGAACGCGATGCAGAGCATGCGGCCGCGGACGGATCGCAGGTACTTCAAGACGTTCCTTTCCCAGCCTTGGGCCCCGCAAGCATCCCGACGAAGTTCAACCTATTGAGTGAGAGATTCACCGGTCAACGCCAGTCCGCCATACGGCCGTTAGCGCACCGTGACCACCGGGGACAATCGTCGAGTGACCTTCGAAGACGTAACGCAGCGCCTCCGCGACTTCGCGGCGGCCCGCTCCTGGGAGCCGTACCACACCCCGAAGAACCTCACGATGGCGTTGTCCGGCGAAGTGGGCGAGCTGACGTCGCTGTTCCAGTGGCTGACGCCGGAGGAGTCGGACGCGTGGCGCGAGGACCCGGCGTTGGAGGCGAAGGTGCTCGACGAGATCGCGGACGTCACGCTGTATTTGCTGCAGCTGGCGGACCGCCTCGGCGTGGACCTGGCGGCCGCGGCGCACGCGAAGATCGACCGCAACGAGAAGCGGTTCCCGCCGGCTTAGCCCCAGAAGACGCCGTCGGGATTCCGGTCGATCTCGGCGAGCAGGGCGGGCGGCGTGCTGGCGACGGGCGCGTCGGGGTAGCTCAGCCACTGCCCGTTGCGGTCGGCCCACAGGACGGACCAGATACCGAAGTCGTCGAGCCGCAGCTGAGCGATCTTCTGTTCACTCCAGCCATCCCCGGCGGCGCGGCGTTCGAAGATGGTGACGGCGCGCCCGCGCGTCCGGCACTCGACCCGCACCTGGTCTTTGAGGTGCTCGGGGACGTGCTGCGCGCACCACCGTTCGATCTGCCGCAGCGCGAGCTCCGGAATCACCGCCATGGTCACCAGTGAACCGGACGGGGGTCAGAGAACACGCACGAGGGCGTCATAGGTCTCCTCGGGCGAGCGCCCATCGGTGTGGACGACGAGGAGCTGGTCGTGAATCCGCTCGACGACGGCAGCACCCCCGCGATCCCGCAGAACGTCGTCGACGCCTTCGCTCACGGCGTCGCTGCGCGCGGCCCACCGGGTGACGGCGACCGGTTTGTCCGCGGTGAGCAGGATTTCCCGGTATTCGGCCCCACAGTCGGCAGCGGCGGCCTCGAAGGGCGCGATGTCCCGAACGCGAGTGGCGAGCGGCGAGCTGCGGCATGACGACGTCGTGCCCGGTCCGCGGCCTTGAAGGTCTCGAAGAAGGTGTCGCGCCAACCACCGATGAGACAGACGACGCGATCGGTGTCGAGGTTGAGCACCCCGGGCCGCCGTCCGGCGTAGAGCTGAGCGATGGTGGACTTCCCGATCCCGGACGGCCCGTTCAGGTGGATCAGTCTCGGCACAGCCTCGACGCTATCGCGCGGCGGGCTCGGCGATCCACCACCCGCCGAGCAGCGCACCGACCCCGAGCACGGCGAGGAAAATCCCCGCCGCGAGCGACGAACCGCCGAACATCGCGACGACGACGATGAACATCAGCACCAGCCCGACGCCCATCAGGACTCGCCCGCCGACCACGCGCGCCCGGCGCTCCGGCGCGGCCGTGGCCGTGGCCGGTCGCGCGGGCGGGGGCTCGAAGCCGAGCGCGACCGGCGCGGTGCGGACGTCGAGCAGCTCGGCGCCCAGCTCGGCGGCGCGGGTGAGCCGGGGTTCGTTCGCGGGCACGGTCGCGTCCGCGGCGAGGTGCGTGACGCTCGCCGTCAGCTTCTTCGCCAGCTGGACGCCCTCGGCGAGGACGCGGGCACGCAGCTGGTCCGCCGCGACGCTGGTGCCGAGGACTAGCACCCGCGTCGGCTTCCCGCTCGCCACGGGCCGCGGCGACCCCGTTTCCGCGACCCCGAGCGCGGTCGCCACCTGCCGCAGTTCGCGTGCCTCCGCGTCGGTCACCACGCCGTCCCGTTCCGCGATCTCCCGCAGCGCGGCGACGAACTGCTCGTGGACCGCACGCACCCGCTCCACCGGCCAGCTCGCTTCGGCCGCCAACGCGGCCAAGGCCGACACCTCCTCGCGCGACACGTGCCGATCGGCGACGACGCCCGCGAGGAGGTCCAGGTAGGGGTCGGTGTCCATCGAGGTCACCCGTTCGACCGCCTCCGCCATCCAGCCCGGTTCGGCCACCGTGGCGTCGGCACGCGGGCGCAGCGGGCCCGCGGCGAACCGGGGCAGCTCCGGAAGCACCGGTGGGGCGGCGAAAGTGAACCCGTGCCGTCCGAACAGGCTGACGGCCAGCTGAGCGACGGTCCGCGCACCGGACAACGCCGGCTGCCCCGGCCGCGTCGTCACGCCGAGCGCGTGGGCCACGGTGGCGAGCCGGTAGTTCGGCAGCCGGACGGCCATCCGTGCGGCGGCCAGGGTGTCGACGCCGGGCAGCACCGGGACCCGGGCGCCGAGCCGGGCGACCTCGTGGCCGAGGAAAGCGCTGGTGTGCGGCAGGTGGTGCACCACGACGACACTGCCGCGGCAGAAGTTCAGCAGCGAACCCAGCACCGCACCGAACGAAGGGGCGCCGTCGACGTCGCCGCGCGTGAGGCCGTGCACCACGGCCGGGCCGGGCGGTACGCCGGGACCGGGGTCGACCAGCGTCGACAGCTCACCGATGACCGTGCCGTCGGCGCGGACCCGCACGGCGGCGAGCTCGACGACGGCGCCCGGCCGCAGGCCGGTCGTCCGGATCTCCAGTGCGGTGAACTCGACGTTCCGCGCGGGGTGGCCACCGGCGCCGCGCAGCGGGAGGGATTCGATCACGCCGCCAGGGTCGTTTTCCGGTGCGGCGTTGTGACACCTTTTCGGCGCGCGCGGATGGTTCGTGACGCGATCGTGACGGCAACATTCCGCCGGATAACGACTGGTGGTCGATCACGGGCTCGTGCGTAACAACGGCGGGAGATTTCCCGAGTACCTCCTCGGCACACCGCGTCGAGGAACGAGGAAACCCGGCATGAAGCGCTTTCCGAACTGGCTGAAGATCGTCTTGGCCGCCTTCGCGGTCCTGTTCGTGCTGGGCGCGATCTTCGGGAAGGCACCGGAGCCGACGACGCCCGCCGCCGCGCCCCCGCCGTCTCCGGCCACCCCCACGACCAGCACGAAGCCGGTCGTCGTCAGCTACACCGTCGGCACCGTCACCGACGGTGCGACCCTCATTGCCCAGGGCAGCGACGGACCCAGCAAGACGGTCCACGTGCTCGGTGTCGTCGCGCCGGTGGTCAACAGCGGGTGCTACGCGACGGAATCGCTGGGCTGGGCCACCACCACCCTTTCCGGAAAAATGATCACATTGGGCGTGGAAACGGCGCAAGGCATCCCCGTGACGCTGGCCGACGGTCAGGACTACGCGGCTCTCGCGATCCAAAAGGGTTATCTCAAGTACGCGGCGAATGCCGCATCGCCCGCGCTCGCCGCCGCGGAAGCCGCGGCGAAGCAGGCCGCCAGCGGGCTGTGGGGCCCGCCGTGCAACGGGACCATCGACGCCCCCGCGCCGACTCCCACCCCGACGTCGACACCCACACCGGCTCCGGCGGCACCCGCCACCAAGGCCGCTCCGGCGCCGCCGCCCGTGGAGACCACCGAGGAAGCTCCGGAACCCGACCACAGCGCGTACTACGCGAACTGCTCGGCCGCGAAGGCCGCCGGTGCCGCGCCGCTGTACCGCGGTGAGCCCGGCTACCGGTCCGCGCTCGACCGCGACGGCGACGGAGTGGCCTGCGAACGGTGATCTAGCCTGGCGCCATGACGACCGACCTGCTCGGCCGGCTCGCGAACCTAGACCGGGAAGAGCTGGCGAAGGTACTGGCCCACCGCCCGGACGTGCTCGAAGAACCGTGGCCCCGCCGCCTCGACGACCTCGCGGCGCGGCTCGGTTCGGCGCGGTCGCTCGACGAAGCCCTGCTCAGGCTGTCCCTGCCGCAGGTGCAGGTCCTGCGCGCCGTCCAGCTCTGCCACGCGCTCGGGCGGCGGCCGACGCCGGTCGCCGAGGTCTCGCGGCTGCTCGGCACGACCGCCGTCGAATCCTTTGTGGACGAACTCGCCGAGCGGGCGATCCTGTGGCGCGAACGGGACGGCCTCGTCCTGCCCGAACCGCTGCACCGCACCGACTTCCAAGCCGAAGGCCTCGGCAGGCCCGTCGCGGCGCTGCTCGGCGACCTCGGCACGAGCGCGCTGGCGCGGCTCGCGCGATCGCTCGGCCTGCCGCAAACCGGGCGGAAACCGGAGCTCCTGCTCGCGCTGGTGCACTTCTTCCGCGACGCCGACCGCGTCCGCGAGCTCTTCGCCACGGCGCCGGCGGACGCCCGCAAGCTGGTGCAGGACATGGCCGACGGCGTGCCCGAGGTCCACGGCGTGGCCCCGGCGGGCTGGGCGTTCGACCACGGCTTCCTCGTCCAGACCTTCTACGGCACCGTGGCCATGCCGATCGAGGTGTCGCTGGCCCTGCGCGGCTCGGACCACCAGCTGCCCTTCACCCCCGCCGAGCCGGAGTTCTCCGTCACGCACACGGGGGCCGAGGCGGCGGAGGCGCTGTCGTCGGCCGCCGCGTTGCGGCTGCTCGATCGGGTTTCGGCGATCCTCGAGCTGGCCGCCGCGGAGCCGTTTCCGCTGCTCAAGGACGGCACGATCGGCGCGCGCCTGATCAAGAAGATCGCGAAGGAGACCAAGGGCACGCCCGAGGAGATCGCCCTGGCCATCGACCTCACCGCGCAGGCCGGGCTGCTGCTGGCCGACGAGCCACCCGCGCCGCGCCGCGGGCAGAAGGCGCCGCCGCCCACGCTCGCGCCGAACCCCGACGTCGCGCGGCCCGCGCCCGCGCTGCTGTACCGCCTGCTGCTGTCGACCTGGTGGGACCCGGAGCCGCTGGAGTTCGAGACCGACGTCCCGGCGCTGGTGCGCAAGGCACTCGTGCGGCTGCTGGCCCGGCTCGACCCGGGCGACGCGATCGCCGACGTCGCCGCGTTGACCGAGCTCGCCGCGTGGCACGCGCCGATGTTGCCCGCCGAAGACTTCCCCGAACACGTCCGTGAGGCCTTGAACGACGGCGAACTCCTCGGCGTCTTCGCCCACGGCGCCGTCACCGCGGCCGGACGCGCGTTGCTCGACGAAGGCGACCTCATCGAGGTCACCGACGAACTGGTGTCCCGCGCGCGCACGACGGCGCTGTTCGGCACCGACCTGACGGCGATCGTGCCCGGCTCACCCGACGCGCGGCTCGCCGCGGCGCTCGACCGCGTCGCCGACCGGGAAGCCCAGGGCACGGCGACCAGCTGGCGGTTCTCGCCCGCGAGCGTCCGGCGGGCGTTCGACCAGGGCGCGACCGCCGAGGAACTGCTCGACGAGCTGACGGCGATCGCCGCGGGCGACCTGCCGCAGCCGCTCGTGTACCTGGTCAACGACGTCGCACGGCGCCACGGCGAGGCGCGGGTGCTCGACGTCGCGAGCGTCGTCGTCGGCGAACCGGCCGTCCTCGCCGAACTCGCCGCGCACCGCAAACTCGCGAAACTCGGCCTGCGCTCGGTGGCACCAACCGTCCTGACGTCCACTGTGGACGCGACCGGCACGCTCGAAGCGTTGCGCGAAGCGGGATACGCGCCCACGCACCACGCGGGCGACGGCAGCATCGTCCTGCCCGCCCGCGAGCGGGTGGAGCCGAAGGTCGTCGTGCGTGACCGCGAACCCGGCGAGCAGCCGCCCGGCCCCCTCGACCACGCCGAACGCCTGCTGGCCGCTCCGGCGAGCGGTCCGGGCCTGCGCCGCGGGCAGCTCGCCCGCGCGATGAGCGACCGGTACGCGGGCCGCCTCACGCCGAAGCAGCAGCAACTCTGCCTGCAGCTCGAGGCCGGGATCCCGGCGGACGTCCGGTACCGGGCGGACGGCGGCGAGCCCACCCAACTCGTGATCGCGTACCCGGGAGCTCGACGGCGACGTCCTGGACGTCTGGTCGCTCGACGACCGCGCCTACCGCAGGCTCGAGCTGGCCCGGATCGACCTGGACTAGACCTCGACGCCGGTGAGCCGCGCGTAGGCGACGACGTTGTCGAGGTAGTTGCCGCTCGCCCGGTCGAACGCGCCGCCGCAGGTGATGAGCCGCAGCTCGGGCCCGGGGGTGTCGCCGTACACCTGGTCCGTCGGGAATTCGGCCTTCGCGTAGCGGTCGACGCGGTAGACCGTGAAGACCACCGTCCGGCCGTCGCCGCGGCCGATCCTGGCCTGCTCGCCCGGGCGCAGCTCCTTCAACCGGGAGAAGGCGCCGGGCACGTGCTTGTAGTCGACGTGCGCGGCCAGCACCGCCGGACCGGGCTCCCCCGGCGACGGCGCGCCGGTGAACCAGCCGACCGTCGTGGCGTCACCCGGGACCTCCAGCTCGCCGCTCGACGTCAGCCCGAGGTCCTGGATGGTCTCGGCGTGCACGCCGATCGCCGGGATGCTCAGCGACGCCGGTTCCGCCGCCGGGAGGCCGCCGGTGGTCTCCGCCGCGGTGCTCGTGGTGCTCGGGGTGCTCGTGGTGGCCGGGCTCGGCGGCGCGATCTGCTCGGGCGCCTTCGGGGCCAGGACGAGGACGAGGACCACGGCCAGTACCGCGCCGAACGCGGCGGCGACCGCCGTGACGGCCGGCCACCGGCGCGGGTGCCTCAACTCGGGCGCCGGCGCAGGTAGACCACCATGCCGCCGGACACCGCCGCGGCGAGCAGCGTGCCGCTGAGCACCAGGAAGCCGGGGACGTCGGTGTCCGGCTCGCCCCCGCCGGTGGCCACGCCGCCGACCGGCTTCACCTTCACCTGGCCGCCCGTCGCGGGTTTCTTCGTGCTGGACTTCGGAGCCGGTTGCGTGGTGGTGGCCGGTTTTTCGGACGTCGGGGTGGTGCTCTGCCGGGGACGCGGGGGCAGCGATTCGCACGCCTTGCCGTCGTGGTCCTCGTCGAGGTTGTTCGGGTCTCCCGGTGTCGCGTCGAGGACCGCCTGCGCCTCCTCCTGGTACTTGAAGTCCTTGCAGTTCAGGTCACCGGCGACGGGGACGGCGAGCTGCGCGGAGGCGAAGGGGACGGGGCCGAGGAGGGCGAGCCCGGCGACCGCGGCGGCCGTGGTCAGGGCACGACGAATCAGGGACAACGGAATTCCTTTCGGAGGGAATCGGGGCGATTGCGTGGTGACTATCGCGACCATCCGGTGCCTGTTACGCCCCATTCGAGAATTCGGGAAATGCCAGCATCTGACGAAATCCGGCAGGTTTCGTGATTCTTCCCCATTTCCATGTCGACCTGGGGAATCGCGCACCGGTAATACGTACCAGTCGGGATGTTACGCATTTTGTTCGACACGTTCGAGGTAATTGCCCGCCGACACCGGGTGTGACGGTGCCGACGGGCCGCCGCACGCCGTCCACACACCCCGTAACCTCGTGGTATGCCGATCCAGGTACTGCTCGTCGACGACCACGAACTGGTCCGCCGCGGGCTGCGCGACCTCCTCGGCGACGAGCCGGACATCGAGGTCGTCGCCGAGGCGAGCAGCGTCGAAGAGGCGCTGGCGGTGGCGATGCACGTCGAGCCGGAGGTCGCGGTGGTCGACGTCCGCCTCGGCGACGGCGACGGCATCACGCTGTGCCGCGAGCTGCGGTCCAAGCCGAACCCGCCGGCCTGCCTGATGCTGACGGCGTTCGACGACGAAGAGGCGATGGTCGGCGCGATCATGGCCGGCGCCGCGGGGTACCTGTTGAAGCAGGTGCGCGGGCAGGACGTGGTGAACGCGGTGCGCGAGGTCGCGGCCGGGCGGTCGCTGCTGGACCCGGTGAGCACCGCGCGGGTGCTGGACAAGATGCGGCACCCGCCGACGGACGAGCTGGCGGCGCTGACCGAGCGCGAGCGGGACGTGCTCGAGCTGATCGGCCAGGGCCTGTCGAACCGCGAGATCGCCGAGCGGCTGTTCCTCGCGGAGAAGACGGTCAAGAACTACGTCACGTCCGTGCTGGCGAAGCTCGGCATGCAGCGCCGGACGCAGGCGGCCGCCTGGATCGCGCGCCGCGAGAAGTAACCCTGCGCATTCGGCACGTCCGCAAGCCGCCGTTCGCTGCGTCCTTTTCACCGCTCGTCACGGTCCGCCATGCTCATCGGCCATTTCCCGGGGCGACATTCACCCGAAGGTGAGTCGAATATATGTTCGATGAGCCGGTAAGATCTTTCTCGAGGGCGAGGAAGGGAGGCTTGGATGACCCGAGAAGGGTGAGGCCGAGTCGAATCAGTCGAGTGGCAGGTCGAACGCGACGAGCGTGCCGAGACTGGGTGAGGAGTTCAGGAAGAACTTCCCGCCCGCGGCGTCCGCGCGTTCGGCGAGATGACGCAGACCGCGGGTGGCGACGCCTTGGGGGACGCCGGATCCGTTGTCCCGGACCCGGAGTTTCACGCCCCGGGAGTCCCTGGTCAGCGTCACGCGGGTTTCGCTGGCACCGGAGTGTCTGACCACATTGGACAGTGCTTCGCGCAGGGCGGCCCGGATGTGGTCGGCCCGTTCCGCGGGGATGTCGGCGAATTCGCCGGACAGCTCCAGGGTCGGCGGGTACCCGAGCAGCTCGCCGGCGATGCGGACCTCGCCGCGCGCCGACTCGGCGAGGTCGGTGGGCGTGCCGGTGTCGTGGCGAGGTTCCGGTGACCGCAGCGCGCGCACGGTGCCCCGGATCTCCTCGATGGTCTGGTCGAGCTGGTCGATGGCGTCGGACAGCCGAGCCCCGTCGGCTTGGGCGAACCGCTTGCGCATGTTGCGCCGGACGCGGTCGAGCTGCATGCCGGCACCGTAGAGGCGCTGGACGATGACGTCGTGGAGCTCACGGGCAATGCGCTCGCGCTCTTCGTAGAGGGCGACGCGGTGCCGGGCATTGGCACCCTCGGCGAGTGCGAGGACAACCCCGGCTTGCGCGGCAAAGGCGACGAGCATCTCGACGGTCCCGGCGGAGAAGGGCTCGCGGCCCCGCTTCCGGTAGACGGTGAGCGCGCCGAGAACACGCCCCCCGGACCCGAACGGCGCGGCGGCGAAGGGGCCATAGCCCTGGAGTTCGGCGGGAACGTAGGGCGCGGTCCGCGGATCGACGGTGAAGTCCTCGCTGGCCACGGGCTCCCCACCCCGAGCGACCCGCCCGGCAGCGGAGTCGGCGGGAAGGGCAAGGCCACGCAGGGAGAGATCGGCGGAGGCCGGTCCGCCAGGGCCCGCACCCGGATCGGCGGCGGACGAGCCCACGCCCGGCCCGCCGCTCGCGGCGGCGGACGCCAGTCCGCCGCGATCCGCGGGCGCGTCGGCCGATGCCGAGCCCGCGCCTGCGTCGGCCGAGACCGGTTCGCCAGGGCCCGCGCTCGCATCAGCCGAGGCCGAGCCCGCGCCTTCCCCAGCGCGCGCGTCGGCCGAGGCCGGTCCACCGCGGCCTTCGCTCGCGTTGCCGAGCGCCGTCGCCGGGTCGCCCGTTTCGGCGGGCTCGTCCGCGGCGGGGTGAGCCGTGGCGTAATGCGCTGCCTCGACCACCACGCGACCGTCGTCCGTGCTCACCATCGCCAAGCCCAGGTCGGCGTCCGCGAGTTCGGCCGCCCTGGCGACGACCGTGTCCAGCACCGCTCCCGGGTCGTCGCCGGACAGGGCGGTGCTCGTGATCTCGGTGGCGGCGGACAGTGCCCGCGCGGCAAGCGTCGGATCCATGAGTTCCGTCATTATCGCGCGGCGCGGCGGCGGCACGACAGCGACGTCGTGGGAATCGATCACGCCACCGGCACCCGCGTCACGACCCGGCCGTCGCGGACTTCGAGCACCACGTCCGCGCCCTCGGCCTCGTCGGCCCGGTGGGTCACGTGCACCACCGTCCGGCCCGCCAACGCGTCACGCAGGTGCGCGCGCACCTCCCGCGCCGTCGGTTCGTCGAGGTGCGCGGTCGGCTCGTCGAGCAGCACGAGACCCGCCGACGGCGCCCCGAGCAGCGCACGCGCCAGCGCGACACGCTGAGCCTGCCCACCGGACAGCCCGCTGCCGCCGCTGCCGAGCAGCGTCGACGGCTCGACGTCGTCCAGGGCGGCCTGCCGCAGGGCCTCGCGCAGCTCGTCCTCGGTCGCCGTCGGCCGGGCGAGGCGGAGGTTCTCGGCGACCGTCGTGGCGGCGAGCATCGGCTCCTGCGGCGCCCACGCGATCCCGTCCGGGACCGTGACCTCGCCACGCCGGGGCGCGAGGAAGCCCAGGAGCGCGGCGACGAGCGTCGACTTGCCCGCGCCGCTCGGCCCCACGACGGCCGCGTACGTGCCCGGGCGGAGCTCGAGGTCGACGTCGTGGAGGACCACCGGTCCGTCCGGCCAGCCGAGGTCCGCGCCTCGCAGCTCCACCTCGGTGCCCGGGGTGCGCGAGGGCTGCTCCGGCACGTCGGCCAATCGGCGACGCGCCCGCTGCAGCGTGTCCCAGTGCTGCGCCACCGGCGGCAGCAGCGCGAGGACCTCCGCCAACGCCAGCGGCACCAGGGCCAACAGGGGCGCCAGCACCGGGTCGAGCCGTCCGTCGGCGACGGCCGTCGCGGCCAGGGCCGTGCTGACCACCGCGCCCGCTCCGCACACCAGCGTCACCAGTGCCTCCGCCGCGCCCACGCCGAACGCCTGGCGACGCGCCTGCGCCACCAGCCGCGTGTCGGCGTCGGTCAGGGCTCGGCGGTGGTCGCGCGCTGTTCCGTACGCCAGCAGCTCGGCCGCCGCCTCGAAGAGCACCAGTACTCGGGCTGCCACTTCGCGGCGGCCGTCGGCCAGCGCCGACGTCGCTCGGCGTTCGGCGCGCAACGCCACCCACGGCGCGCACAACCCGAGCGCGACGACCACCGCGAGCGCCAACCCGGCCGCGGGCAGCACCCACGTCTGCACGGCGATCGCCCCGGCCGCGACCAACGCGACCACCAGCGGTGGCGAAACCACCCTCGGCAGCAGGTCGCGCACCGTGTCGACGTCCGCGGCCAGGCGCCGTTGCCCCTCCCCCGCGCGCAACCCCCGAGCGGGCCCGAGCCGGACCAGCGAATTCCACAGCCGCACCCGGAGGCGGCCCGCGATGCGGAACGCCGCGTCGTGCGTGACCAGCCGTTCGACGTACCTGAGCCCCGCGCGGCCGAGCCCGAACGCGCGGACGCCGACCACCGCGACCGTTAGCGTCAGGATCGGCGGCTGCTGGGACGCCTTGGCGATCAGCCAGCCCGACGTCGCGGTCAGCGCCACCCCGGCCAGCAACGCCACCGCGCCCAGGACGGCGCCGCCGAACAGGCGACCGTCGAGGATCGAGCGCCACCCCAGCGGCGGGCGCGCGGTGTCCTCTGTGGACAGCGTGGGCGCCGCGGAGACGTCTGTCGACATATCGACTGCCGCCGTACGCTGGTGGGCCGCGATGATCGCCGCGGCGCCGGTGTCGACCGCGCGCTGGACCGCGTCGAGAACCAGGCGCGCATTGGCTTCGTCGAGGTGGGCCGTCGGCTCGTCGAGGAGGAGCAGCCAGGCGCCGTCCTGGGTTCGGCGCAGCGCCCGGGCGACGGCGACGCGTTGGCGTTGTCCCAGCGAAAGCTTCGAAACCGGGCGGTCCGCGAGTCCCGTCAGGCCGAGTTCGGCGAGGAACGCGTCGGAGCCGACTTCCTCGCGGACCGTGCCGCCCGTGAACACCGGCGACTGCGGCACCCACGCGACCTGCTCGCGCCACCGCGTCAGGTCGGCGTCGGCGAGGTTCGTCGTGCCGACCGTGATGGCGCCGTCGGCGGCCGGGACGAACCCGAGCAGCGCCGCGAGCGTTGTCGACTTGCCGCCTCCGCTCGGGGCGCGGAGCCAGACCGTCTCGCCCGGGCGGACCGTGAACGTCTCGCCATCGGGCGCGAACCCGCCGCGACGCGCGACGCGCAGCGACGACACCTTCACCTCGCCGCGCTCGACAGGCGCGGTTCCGGTCTCGCGAACGGGCGTCGCCAGCAGGTCGGCGACGCGCCGGACCGCCTCGACACCGTCCTCGCTGGCGTGGAACGCGGCGCCGACCGCGCGCAGCGGCTGGTAGCACTCGGGCGCCAGGATCAGGACGCCGAGCCCGATGGCCAGCGGCAGGCTCCCGCCGACCAGCCGGACGCCGATGACCACCGCGACGAGCGCGACCGACAGCGTCGCGATCAGTTCGAGCACGAACGCCGAAGAGAAGGCGACCTTCAACGTCTTGAGCGTCGCGCGGCGGTGGCGCTCGGACAGCACTCGGACCGTCCCGGCCTGGGCCATGGCGCGGCGGAACGCCGTCAGCACCGGAAGGACGCGGACGAGTTCGAGGAGCCGTTCGGACATCCGGTGCGTCGCGTCGGTCGCGCCCGCGACGCGCCCGGCCGTGTACTTGCCGACGAGGATCGCGAAGATCGGGAGCAGCGGCACCGTCAGCGCGACGATCACGCCGGACGGCCAGTCCGCGAACAGGATCGCCGCCCCGGCGCCGAGCGGCACGACGGCCGCCGTCACCAGGGCGGGCAGGTACTCGCGGAAGTACGCGTCGAGCGCGTCGAGGCCGCGGGTCGTCAACGCCGTCAGCTCGCCGTGGCCGCGCTGCGCGATCCACTCGGGGCCGAGGCGCAGCGCGTGGTCGACGGCTCGCGCGCGCAACTCGCGTTGCGCGGTCGCCGCGGCTCGGGCGGAGACCGTGCGCACCGCCCAGCCGGTCAACGCGCGCGTCGCGACGAGCGCGAGCAGCGCGGCCAGCTGGGCGGTGCGTCCCCCGGTGCCTGCTCCGACGATCGTCGCGAGGACGTCGGCGAGCAGGAACGCCTGTGCCACCAGCGCGGCGGCGTGGAGGAACGACAGGAAACCCACCAGGGCCAGCGCTCGGCGCACGGCCGGCACGAGGGCCGGCAATGCGCCGAGCGGGCCCTTTCCCGGCCGCGCCGAGTCCACTGTGGACTCCGAGGCGGAAAGGGGAGCGCGTCCGGGAAGCTTGGTCATGGTGCGTGGACCGCCGGGATGTGCTGGGTGCCGATGCGCTTGCGGAACACCCAGTACGTCCAGCCCTGGTAGATCAGCACGGCGGGCGCGCCGAAGGCGGCGACCCACGTCATCACGGTGAGCGTGTACGGGCTCGACGCGGCGCCTTCGACGGTCAGCGTGTTGGCGGCGTCGAGCGTCGAGGGCAGCACGGCCGGGAAGAGCGCGCCGAACATCGTGACGGCGGCCCCGGCGATGACGACGCCGAGCGCGGCGAAGGCCTGTCCCTCACGACCGGCCCGCAGCCGCAGCCACGCGACGACGGCGGCGAGAGCACTGATCCCAAACGAGAGCAGTGTCCACAACGTGCCTTCGCGCCACTGGACGACCGTGAGGAACGCGACGATCGGCAGCATCGCGACCGGCAGCAGCCTGACGGCCAGGCTCCGGGCACGTTCCCGCAGGTCACCGCTGGTTTTCAGGGCGAGGAAGGCGGCGCCGTGGGTGAGTGAGAAGGCGACGATCGCGACCGCGCCGAGCAGGGTGTCCCACCGGAAGGCGGCGAACGCGGAGCCGACGCGGTTGCCTTCGGCGTCCAGCGGGAGGCCGAGGACGGTGGTGGCGAGGATGAGCCCGACGCCCAGCGGCGGGATCCACGAGCCGAGCGCGATGACGCGGTCCCAGGTGCGCCGCCAGCGGTCGGAGTCGACCTTGCCGCGGTACTCGAAGGCGACGCCGCGGCCGATGAGGGCGAGCAGCACGAGCAGCAGCGGCAGGTAAGCGGCGGAGAAGAGGCTGGCGTACCAGCCGGGGAAGGCGGCGAACATCGCCCCGCCGGCGACGATCAGCCAGACTTCGTTGCCGTCCCAGACGGGCCCGATGGTGTTGACCATGACGCGGCGCTCGGTGTTGTCCTCGGCGAGGACGGGCAGCAGCATGCCGACGCCGAAGTCGAAGCCTTCGAGGAAGAGGTAGCCGAGCCAGAAGAAGGCGATGACGACGAACCAGACGACTTCGAGGCTCATCGCGCACCTACCACAGCGGGCCGACGGTTGACGCCGTCGCGGGCCCGATCGCCGTGAGTTATCCACAACGGGTCGAGTTGTCCACAGATTTGCTGTGGGTAACCCGCGAGAGTGACCAAGCCGATACGCTGGGTTCGGGGTCGCCCCCCGGGAAGGGTGGGGGCTGCTTTACGGGAGTCTTGGGCTGCTGCACAGCCGCTGAGCTGCAGGGTTGTCATTTCCGCTCCTCAGTACGCGAAGGCGAGCGTGTCGCCGTCGGTCTTGTCGGAGTCCTTCTTCTCCGGGGGCATCACTGCCTCTACGCCGCCGCGGATGTACTTGCGCATCAGGTACAGCTCCACCACTCCGAGGGCCGCGTACACCGTCGTCAGCGCTATCAGCGAGGTCCACACCTCGCCCGTGGTCAGGCGGGAGACCGCCTGGGCCGTGAACATCCAGACCCCATCTACGCCCGTCGGGTTGGGGGCGACCACGAATGGCTGGCGGCCCATCTCCGTGAAGATCCAGCCCGCGCTGTTGCCCAGGAACGGTGTCGCGATTCCGCCGAGGACCAGCAGGGGGAACCAGCGGCCTTCCGGGATCCGGTCGCGGCGGGTCAGCCACAGGGCCAGCAGGCCGATGCCCGCCGAGACCGCGCCGAAGCCGATCATCATGCGGAAGCCCCAGTACGTCACCGGCAAGTTGGGCACGTAGTCGATCGGCTTGCCCGCCAGGGAACCCAGGTCCGGGTCGTCCGGGTAGTTCGTGCCGTACTTGGCCTGGTACTCCGACACCAGGTTCTCCACGCCCTTGACCTCGGTCGAGAAGTCGTTGTGCGCCAGGAACGACAGGAGCGCCGGCACGTTGAACGTCTTCA
The DNA here is from genome assembly GCF_030264295.1 of Amycolatopsis nalaikhensis. Classification (GTDB taxonomy): domain Bacteria; phylum Actinomycetota; class Actinomycetes; order Mycobacteriales; family Pseudonocardiaceae; genus Amycolatopsis; species Amycolatopsis nalaikhensis. The sequence goes on from NZ_CP127173.1 coordinate 2,582,402, forward strand.
CGTCCTCGCAGTTGGCCCCGGACACGTCGCCGATCGCGATGATCGAGAAGCTCGCCGGTTTCTCCGTGTGGCACAACGCTTCCGCGGACGCCATCTTCATCGGCTGCTGCTCGAACATCAGCTTGCCCTGGGCGTCACCCGTGATCGCGAGGACCGCGAAGGCCGCGATGCCGACCCAGCCGCCGAGGCGCAGCGACGAACGCCAGACGTCCTGGTTCGACCGCCGCCGCCAGAGGTGCCAGCCCGCGACGCCCACCAGGAACGCCGCCGCCACCGAGAACGCGCCCGCCAGCGTGTGCGGGATCGCCGCCAGGGCGGTGTTGTTCGTCAGCACCGCCCAGATCGAGTTCATGGTCGGCTTGCCGTTCTCGAACGTCACGCCCACCGGGTGCTGCATCCACGAGTTCGCCGCCAGGATGAAGTACGCCGACGCCATCGTGGCCAGCGAAAACGCCCACGCGCACGCCAGGTGCACCTTCTTCGGCAGCCGGTCCCAGCCGAAGATCCAGAGGCCGAGGAACGTCGACTCGACGAAGAACGCGACGAGCCCTTCCATCGCCAGCGGCGCGCCGAAGACGTCGCCGACGAAGCGGGAGTACGCGCTCCAGTTCATCCCGAACTGGAACTCCTGCACGATCCCGGTCACCACGCCCATCGCGAAGTTGACCAGCAGGACTTTGCCCCAGAACTTCGTCATCTTCAGGTGCCGCGGATCGCCGGTGCGGACCCAGCGGGTCTGCATCGCCGCGACCAGGATCGACAGCCCGATGGTCAGCGGGACCATCAGGAAGTGGTAGACGGTGGTGATGCCGAACTGCCACCGCGCTAGCTCCAGTACCTCCACGTCATCCAGCGTGCTCCGGTGCCGGGAGCCGGACCAGTTCAAGTGGTCCCGTTGTGCCCAGGACCAACGTCCCGGGTGAACTACAGCCGGGTGAGCGCCTCCCGCGCTTCCTCGGCGACGTCGCGTCGCGGCCCGTCGGCACCCAGCCCGAGGACGTGCTCGAGCGCCAGCGCGTACGCCGTGTCGAACGCCTTGTCCGCGGCCACCGGCACGTCCGGCCGGACGCCGGTGCCCTCCCAGTTCTCCCCCGTCTCCGGGTGCAGCGAGCGCGCGATCGACACCGTCACGTCGAGGTGGGTGTCCACTTTGTACTGCTCACGCGGGTGGGCGCCGCCGCGGGTGGGCTCGCCGACCGTCTTCGCGCGGCCGTGCTGCTGGAGGGAGAACGCGAGGTCCTCGCCGCCGGAGAACGTCGCCGGACCGGTGAGCACCCAGATCGGCTTGGTGCCGCCGAAGCGCGCGCCCGGGACGTACGGCAGCGTCCACATCTGGGTCGTGCGGTCGCCCTCGCGCTCGTAGATGTCGAGGTAGTGGACCCGCTCGTCGTGGAGGTAGGTCTGCAGGAACGCGCTCGTGTCCGGGGTGCCGCCGCGGTTGCGCCGGACGTCGAGCAGCAGCGCGTCGGCGGACGCGACCAGCGTCATCGCCGCCGCGATCGCGGACGCCGCGAGGTCCAGCGGGTAGAGCAGCGTCGTGTCGAGGTAGCCGACGTTGCCCGGCAGGCGCCGCACCGACGCGATCCCGAAGTTCTCCAGCTCGGCCGCCTGCCGGAAGTCCTCGGAGGCGTGCTCGTGGTCGCCGTCCTCGGCCACCGGGTCGACGTGGTGACGCAGCCGGAGGTGCTTGTCGCCGTTCACCGACTGCAGGTCGGCTGTGACGAGCGTCGCGAATTCGGCGTCCTCGACTCCCGCGTACGCGCCTTCGCCGAGACGTTGGCGAAGCACCTCTGTGAGCTTCCTCGCGACGTCCGGGAAGACGTAGTGGGCTTCCAGCCGCCGGATGACCTCTTCGACCTGCGCAGCACGCGCCTCTGACCCCATGGTCGTCAACCTACCCCAGGCCACAACCGAAAATTCGGTGCGCCGAAAAAAATTGTGCGCCTGGCCGGGATGCCAAATTCATGGCCGCCGATCGGGCAATTTCGCGGAAGCCATCAGCTTGCGGCGTTCTGAATCGCCCCTTTATCGTTGCAGTGAAAGGGGCGAAGAAATACTCATGACTGCCGCGATGGTGGCGTTGATCAGCGCGTTCGGCCTGGTCCTCGCCGTGGAGCTGCCGGACAAGACGCTGGTCGCGACCCTGGTGCTGACCACCCGTTTCCGCGGCTGGCCGGTTTTCGCCGGGGTGTGCGTCGCGTTCGCCGTGCAATGCGTCATCGCGGTCGCGTTCGGCAGCGTGTTGACGCTGTTGCCGGACGTCGTCCTTTCGCTCGTCGTCGCCGCGATGTTCGGCCTCGGCTCTTTCATGCTCCTTCGCGAGGGATTCAGCGAAGCCGACGAAGCTGGTGAAGACGCTTCACGCTCCGGGCCCTCGCCACTGTCCTTCATGCGCTCCGCGATGACGTCCTTCGGCGTGCTCTTCGCCGCCGAGTGGGGTGACGCCTCCCAGCTCGCGACGGCGAGCCTCGCCGCCCGCATCGGCAACCCCGTCGCCGTCGGCGTCGGCGCCTTCTCCGCGCTCGTCGTGGTCGCCGGGCTCGCGGTGTTTATCGGTGCGAAGCTCCGCAGCCGGATCCGGCCGAAGCTGATCCAGCGCTGCGCCGGGTTCGCCTTCGCCGGGTTCGCCGGGTTCGCCCTGCTCCAGCTGGCCTTCTGACCGCTCTTTCACAGGTTCGCCCGGTAACCTTTCGGGAACGAAAGGGAGAGCACCAGGTGAACTCGAAGGCGACGCACGCCGTCTCGCCGCTGCACGGCCGGATCGCGCTCGGCGGCATCGGCCTCGCGGTCGCCATCTCGATCGACCTGCACCTGCGCCTCTCCGGCCAGGTCAGTCCGATCTGGCAGACGCTGTCGGAGTACGTCTACGGCAAGCTCGGGTCGGCCTCGGCCGCGCCGCTGTTCAGCGTGATGTGCCTGGCGCTCTCGCTCGGCTCGGTCGCGCTGCTCGCGGGCATCGCGAAGGCCCACCGGCCGGGGACCACGGCCGTCTGCGTGCTGCTCGGCGTGTGGTCGGCCGGGCTGCTGGTGTGCGGGCTGGTGCCGGTCGACCCGGACGGGCAGGCGCGTTCGCTGGCCGGACAGGTGCACAACATCGCCGCCCTGACAGCGTTCGTCGCGTTGCCCGCGGCCGCGTTCGTGCTGACGAAGAAGGGCCGCGAGCGCTGCCCGTGGGAGCCGCGGCGGACGACGATCCGGCGGCTGGCCACAGCGAGCTTCGTCAGCGTCGGCGTGGTGCTCGGCGGATTCGTCTTCACGCTGACGCTCGGCCTGTTCGAGCGCCTGCTGTTCACCGTCGATGTCGCCCTGCTGCTGACGATGGTCAAGCCGCTGCGCTAACCGTCCGTCTTCAGGATGTCGGCCAGCCGGACGGCGGCCGCCACGACCTGTGGTCCGACCTCGGCGGCCTTCAGCGGCTCCAGCGACACGACGCCGACGCTCGCCCGCAGCCCCGGCACGCCACGCACCGGCGCCGCGACGCCGGACGCGCCCGCCTCCAGCTCGCCGGTCGACGTCACCCAGCCGTCGCCGCCCGGGCGCAGCGTCATCGCCTTGCCCGCCGCGCCCGCGGTCAGCGAGTGCCTGCTCCCGACGCGGTAGGCGACGTGGAAGTTGGTCCACGACGGCTCGACGACGGCCACCGCAAGCGCTTGCTCCCCCTGCGCGACCGACAGGTGCGCGGTCGCGCCGACCTTCTCGGCCAGTTCGCGCAGCACCGGGCCGGCCGCGTCCCGCAGCTGCGGGAGCACCTGCCCGGCCAGCCGGAGCAGGCCGACGCCGAGGCGGACCTTGGTGCCGTCGCGCCAGACCAGCCCGCGTTCCTGCAGCGGCACGAGGAGCCGGTAGACGGCCGCGCGGCTGGCCCCGATGGCCACCGCCAGCTCGGAGATGGTCGCCGCGTCGCCACCGGCGTCGGCCACGGCCTGCAGCAGCGCCAGGCCGCGGTCGAGCGTCAGCGACCCCTCCCGGCTGGTCACAGCAAGCCGAGTTCGCCCATGTCGGCGACCGGCTCGTCGAACGACGCCGCCGCGTACGACGCGAAGAGCGCGCGCACGGCCTTCGCCGCCGGCTCGGACAGCGCGCGGGCTTCGTCGGCCAGCGCCTGGGCGTCGGTCGACTCCAACGCCGCGCGGACGTCGCCGCCGGAGAGGCTGCGCGCGGACGCCACGAGCAGGTTCAGGAAGCCGTGGTGCACGAACCCGGTGTCCGGGTCGGTGTGCCGGACCGCGCGGTGCAGGCTGTTCGTCGCCTTGAACGAGGCCCCGGTCGACCCGCTGACCACGGCGAGGAAGTCGGCCACCTCGTCGACGCTCGGGAAGTTCTCGCCCGCCTGGCCGCCGCAACGGATCTTCGGCCAGCTGCCGTGCTCGATCACCTTGCGGACGCCGTCGAGCCAGCCGACGCCGCGCCGCGGCTCGACCACGCGGATGACGTCCTCGGGGACGAACTCCGAGACGCGCTCCAGCCAGACCTCGTCGACGTCCGACGGCGCCGGCATCTCGACCATCCGCAGCGCGAGCAGCTCGCTGCGCGACTCGACGATCGAAATCGCCTTCGGGACGCCGCCGAGACCGGTGTCGATGATCAGCGAAAGCGGCAGCGGCTGCTTCGGCTTGATCTTGATCAGCTCGGTGATCAGCTCCGGCAGCCGGGACGCCTGGCAGAGGAAAACCCCCAGGACACCGGCGTGTTCGGACTCCCGGCTCGCGAAGTGCGCGCGCAGGGCTTCGGGCATGGCGGCATCGCCCGGAGGGAAGAGCGCCGAGTCGTCGACGAGCCTCGCGAACAGGGGAGGAATTCCACGGGGGCCGGGGGGCGTGAGTTCCACAGCGCTTGACACGACTGACACGCTAGTAGCGTACGACATGAGGACAAAATCGTTCGCACAGCGGACACGTCTGAAGGGGACGTCGATGCCTTACTACCGGCAAGTAGGCGAGATCCCGCACAAGCGGCACACCGCGTTCCGCAAGCCGGACGGCGGGCTCTACGCCGAGGAGCTGATGGGTGTCGAGGGCTTCTCGGCCGACTCCGCGCTCCTCTACCACCGCGGCCTGCCGACGGCGATCGTCGACGCGGTCGCCGTCACGGAGGACCGCGGCTCGCTCACCCCGAACCACCCGCTCAAGCCGCGGGCGTTCCAGACGCGGGACCTCAAGTTCGGCGGCGAGGCCGACGCCGTCACCGACCGGCGGCGGCTGTTCGGCAACAACGACGTGACCATCGGGTTCGTCACCGCCACCGCGCCCAGCCCGCTCTACCGCAACGCGGCCGGTGACGAGTTGTTCTACGTCCACGGCGGCTCGGCGACCTTCGAGACCATCTACGGCCGCCTCGAGGTCGGCGACGGCGACTACGTCGTGATCCCGACGTCGTGCACCTACCGCGTCGTCCCGCACGGCGAGGTCAGCCTCTTCACGCTGGAGGCGCGCGGCCACATCGGCCCACCGAAGCGCTACCTGTCGGCGAAGGGCCAGTTCCTGGAGCACTCGCCGTACTGCGAGCGCGACATCCGCGGGCCCGCCGAGCCGCTGCTGGAGGACGGCGAGGACGTCGAGGTGCTCGTGCGGCACCGCGCCGGGCTGACCCGCTACACCTACGCCACCCACCCGTTCGACGTCGTCGGCTGGGACGGCTGCCTCTACCCGTGGGTGTTCAACATCGACGACTTCGAGCCCATCACCGGTCGCGTGCACCAGCCGCCGCCCGTGCACCAGACGTTCGAGGGCCCGAACTTCGTCGTGTGCTCCTTCTGCCCGCGGAAGGTCGACTACCACGAGGACTCGATCCCGGTGCCGTACAACCACGCGAACGTCGACTCGGACGAGCTGATGTTCTACGTGCGCGGCAACTACGAAGCCCGAAAGGGCTCGGGGATCGGGATCGGCTCGCTCTCGCTGCACCCGTCGGGCTTCACGCACGGTCCGCAGCCGGGCGCGGCGGAGGCGTCGATCGGCGCGGAGTTCTTCGACGAGACCGCGGTCATGGTCGACACGTTCGCGCCGCTGGAGCTGGGCGAAGCCGCCGACGCGTCCGAGGACCCCGGTTACGCGTGGACGTGGTCGCGCCGCGGCCCTAAGGGATAGTCAAAATACCGTCCCCTCTCCGTTCCGTTGCCGGATAATGGGAATTTCCGGCGGAACGGGGAGGGTTCGATGATCAATTCCCAGCCAGCGCGGCGAAAGAGAAGGATTCTCCCCTTCCTGGCCGCGATCGTGGTCGCCGTCGGCCTGATCATCGGGATCCGGGCCTGGACCAGTGGCTCGAGCGACGACGCCGACCAGCCGAAATGCACCGGCTCGGACGCGGTCGCGCTCACCGTCGCGTCCTCCCCGGAAAAGGTGGGAATCGTCCAAGAGGCGGCGAAGGCCTACTCCGGACGGACTGTCGCCGGCCATTGCGTCGACGTCGTCGTGAAGTCGAAATCGTCGGGCGTCGCGATGCAGGCGCTGGCGAACGGCTGGAACGAAGCCACCGACGGGCCGCGTCCGGACGTCTGGACGCCGGCCGCGAGCGGCTGGGTCAACCTGCTGCGCGTCAACGCCAAGGGCGACACCGGGTCGGTCGTGCCCGACGGCGACACCCAGTCGATCGCGAACTCGCCGCTGGTCGTCGCGATGCCGAAGCCGATGGCCGAGGCGCTCGGCTGGCCGGGCAAGGCGATCGGCTGGAAGGACCTCGCGGCGCTGGCCACCGACCCGGCGGGCTGGGCGAAGTACGGCCACCCGGAGTGGGGCAAGTTCCGCCTCGGCAAGACGAACCCGAACATCTCGACGTCCGGCCTGAACGCCACGATCGGCGGCTTCTACGCCGCCACCGGCACATCGTCCGACCTGACGGCGGCCGCGCTCGAGAAGCCCGAGGCCAAGCAGTTCGTCACGAACATCGAGCAGGCGATCGTGCACTACGGCGACACCACGCTCACCTTCCTGACCAACCTGCAGAAGGCCGACGACAAGGGCGCCGCGCTGTCGTACATCTCGGCGGTCACCGTCGAGGAGAACTCGCTGATCGGCTACAACCAGGGCAATCCGACGAACGACCCGGCGAAGGTCGGCCAGCACGCGCCGCCGAAGGTGCCGCTGGTGGCGATCTACCCGGGCGACGGGACGCTGAACTCCGACCACCCGTTCGTCACGCTGAACTGGGCCGACCAGACGCGCAAGCAGATCGCCGCCGACTTCCTCGGCTACCTGCGCGGCGAAGAGACGCAGGCGAAGTTCGCCGCGCTCGGCTTCCGCTCGTTCGACGGCAAGCCGGGCCCGCAGGTGACCACGGCCAACGGCGTCCAGCCGGACGCGAAGATCAGCTTCCTGCAACCGCCGTCGCCGACGGTGCTGTCGAAGCTGCTGGCGTCGTGGACCGAGCTGCGCAAGAAGGCGAACGTGCTGCTCGTCGTGGACGTCTCCGGTTCGATGGGCGACGAGGTCAAGGGCACCGGCAAGAGCAAGATCGACCTGGCGAAGCAGGCGGCGATCGATTCGCTGGGCCAGTTCGTGCCGCGCGACCAGGTCGGGCTCTGGCAGTTCTCGACCCGGCTCGACGGCGACAAGGACTACCAGGAGCTGCTGCCGGTGCAGCCGCTCGGCAACAACGGCAAGGAGACCCTCGCGATGCGGTTGAGCGGGCTGACACCGCAGTCGGGCACCGGGCTGTACGACTCGGCGCTGGCCGCCTACGAGTACATGAACGCCCACCTCGACCCGTCGGCGATCAACGCGGTCGTCGTGCTCACCGACGGCCGCAACGAGGACTCCGGCGGCATCGACCTCGACCACCTGGTGCCGCAGCTGCGGCCGGAGGGCAACGCGGAGACGGTCCGGCTGTTCACCATCGCCTACGGCTCGGACGCCGACCAGAACGTGCTGAAGCAGATCGCCGAAGCGACCGAAGGATCGGAGTACGATTCGTCCAAACCGGACTCGATCAACCAGGTGTTCACCTCCGTGATCTCGAATTTCTGACATGAAGTTCGCCCGTGAGCTCGCCGAACCGTGGGGGCTGCTGCTGGCCGCCACGTCGGCGGGCGTCGCGTGGGCCGTGCAGCTGCCGGTGCTCGTCGCCCTGCTGATCGGCGTGGCGGTGCTGACGGCACGAGCGGGCGTCGCGGCCCTGACCCGCGAGAAGGAACCGCAACAGCGTGAGGCGCGCGTGCTCGACGTCGCGCCCGGATCGGCCGAGGACACCTGGCTGCGGCGCGCCGAAAGCGCGGCCGACGGGTTCGTTTCGCTGAGCGACTCCCTCGACTCGGGCCCGCTCGCCGACCGCGTCGCGGACATGGAACCCGTGGTCCAGGAGACGCTGTCGACGTTGCGACGCCTGGCAGGGCGCGCGTCGGCGACCGGGAAGGCGTTGTCCCGCGTCGACCTCGACGCCGTCACGCGGGAACGGCGGCGGCTGGAGCAGTCGCTGGCTTCGGCACGCGAGGAGGTGCGCGGCGACCTCGAGCAGGCGCTGACGGCGGTGCAGGCTCAGGCGGACGTCCACGCCCGGCTGACCGGCGCGCGCGACAAGCTGCTGGCGCAACTGCAGTCCGGCGCACTCGGGCTGGACAGCCTGGTGGCGCGCGTCGCCGAGCTGACGGCGGCCACCACGGACGTCGCGGTCGACACCGGCGCGGTGCGGGAGCTGAGCGACCAGCTCGAGGGCATCCGGCAGGGCGTCATCGAGACGGAGCAGGCGACGCGGAAGTCGCTGGGGTAGGCGTCCGGTCGCGCCGGGGCAGCAGCAACGGCGTCGCCAGCACGAGCACGCCCGCGACGCCGAGCGCGACGCGCGGCCCGGTCAGCCCGGCGAGCACACCCCAGACGGCGGTCGTCGCCGCGATGGACGCCTTGGTACTGACCGACCAGGCCGACAGCGTCCGCGCGACGCGGTCCGCCGGGAGCTGCTCGAGCCGGTAGGTGGCGAGCACGGGGTTGAAGACGCTGCAGCAGACGATCAAGCCGAGTTCGACGACCATGACGTAGGCCAGGCCGCCGGTGCCGCCCGGCAGGAAGGCCAAGGCGAGCAGCCAGCACGCGCGCAGTGCGCCAGAGGTCAGCAGGACGGGGTGACGTCCGAAGCGGCGCACGAGCCGCGGGGTCAGCCGCGAACCCGCGAGCCCGCCGAGGCACGGGACGGCGAACGCGAGCCCGTACTGCCACGGCGTGAACCCGAGGTGATTGAGCATCAGCACGGCGAGCACCGGCTCGGTCGCCATGACCAGGCCGTTGAACACCATGGCGTTGAAGAGCAGGGGCCGCAGGCCGCGGTGGGCGAGCAGGAAGCGCCAGCCGTCGGCGAGGTCACCCGCGCGCAGCCGGTTGGTCGTTCGCGGGCGCGGTTCGCCGCCGCCGATGGCGCGGATGCCGAGCGCGGAAAGCAGGAAGCTGACGGCGTTGGCGACCACCGACGTCACCGGTCCGAGCAGGGCGAACGCGGCCCCGCCGAGCGGCGGGCCGAGCGCGGTGGCGGTCCAGTTCGTGGACTCGAACCGGCCGTTCGCGACGAGCAGGTCTTCGGGCGGCACCAGGCCTTTCAGGAAGGCACCGCTGGCCGAGGTGAAGGTGATGTCCGCCGCGGCGACGACCACCGAGACGACGATGAGCTGCGCGAAGCTCAGCAGGCCGAGGGCGTAGCAGGCGGGCACGCTGACCAGGGCGGCGAACCGCACGAGGTCCATGCCGATCATGACGGGCCGCTTCCGGCGGCGGTCGACCCACGGCCCGAGCGGAACGGCGACGAGCGCCCCGACGGCGGGCCCGACGGCGGCCAGCGCGGAGACCGCGGCGGGACCGGTGTGCAGGACGAGGATCGCCAGCATCGGGAAGGCTCCGAAGCCGAGCCACGTGCCGAACGCGCTCACGGCGTAAGCCGACCAGAGCCACCTGAACCGCGGCCCCAGCGACCGCCCGCGCATCACGTCGGAGATCCAAGCCGGGAACGGCGGCGCGGGCAACCGAGTACAAGTCGGCGTATCACGACACGCGGTTGTCCACATGCGGCGGCGAATGTGGACAGCTCCGGCGCTCGGGCGGCTTTCCGCGGTTCAGGTCGTACCTCGCCGATAGACTGGGCACGGGGACGCCCCCCTGGGAGCGGCGGGGGCCGCCTGTGTCGGCGGGAGGCCTCCGGACTCACTCGCGACCGCTGGAACACCGACCGTTGCCTCAGTGCCCTCGCGCAGACACGTTTGTCGGGTCGACGTCATCGGCAGGCGGCTGGGTCCCGCCGCTCGGCTGTGCGGGTTTCACGAGGCCCACCCGGACATCGCGCTGGAAGGCGTGACCCTCTTCGACACGTCCGCGCTCCGGGACGGCTCGGTCGACGCGTCCTTCCGCGCGGTCGTCGAGCTGCCCGGAGACCTCGCGGCGCGGTGGGGTGGCCGACGAGCCGATCCAGCTGCTGTGCGGACCCGCGCACCCGCTGGCCGGAGCTGGACGGGCACCGGCTCTGGATGCCCGGCGTCGTGCCCGGGACCGAGTGGGGCGCGTACTACGCCGAGTTCGCGGCCGCGTTCGGTCTGTCGATCGACGCCGCCGGGCCGAACTTCGGCACCGAGGTCGTGCTGGACACCGTCGCGGAATCGGCCGACGTGGCGACCCTCGTCGGCGCGGGGAGCCGCGTGCTGTGGCCGCCCGGGCACGACCTCAGGCTCGTGCCGATCGTCAACCCGATGCCGGTGTACCCGCACTCGCTGGTCTGGCGCCGGGACAACGCGCACCCGGCGCTGACCGCGTTGCGGACGTACCTGGGCCGGGCCGAGCCTGCGGCGAACGCGTGGCGGCCGAGCTGGGCTCAGCCCAGCCAGACCGTGCCGAGCACCGGGTAGCCCGGCACGCCCGTCTTCGCCGCGCCCGGCTTCGGGACGCCCGCGATCCACAGGCGGCCCGTCGCCGCGATGTTCGCCGCCATCGACGGGTCCGCTTTCGGGAGGCGGAAGCCGACCACCGTTCCGTCGGCCAGCATCGTCAGGCCGCTCACCCGGGCCGCGCCGCCGCGGCGGCTCATCCGGACCGGGCCGTCCAGCACCGCCCGCAGCTCGGTCCAGTGCTCGGCCGGCAGCGGGCGGCCGTGGGCGAACGAGCGCAGCACGGCCGCCAGCGCGCTCAGCAGCGCGCCCGCCGCGAACGGCAAGGCGACCCACCCCACGGCCGGGAACTCGAGCCGGACCCACAGCGCGAAACCGGCCAGGACCAGCAGGAACGCCGCCGTCGCGCGCAGCTCGCGAGCGATCTGGCGGCGGTGCGCGCTCAGCACGGGATCGAGCCGCGGCGAACCGGACCAGGCCGGCGCGGCCACCGCCACGGCACCGGACGGCGGCGCGTCGTGGATCCGGGCCCGGCGGACGCGCACCACGCCGGAGAAGCCGACGAACACCTTGGGACCCCGGCCCAGCAGCCACACCCGGCGGTGCCCGGCCACCAGCAACCGGTACGCCTCGTCGAGCCGGAGGCGCAGCCACCGGCCGTCCGGCAGGCGCACCCCGACCGTCCGCCCGGCCGCGACCAGCCCGTCGGCGGCGATGTCCACCTGCCGGAACGCTTCCCGCTTCAGCCGCGTCTCGGGCACCCTGGCGTACGCGTGGCAGAACCACCACACCTCGATCGCCCCGGCCAACGCGAGCGTGCCGAGCGGCAGGGCGACCCCCGCGCCGGTGACGCACTGGGCGATCCCGAACGCCAGGAACAACCAGGTCAGCGCCCGCCGGTCCCCCGCACCGCGGCCGATCCGGTCGAGGTACTCGCCGAAGATCGGCAGCGCGCCGGACGGCATCGCGGGGTCGAGCTCGAACGCGGGCACGCGTTCGGGTACCGGGACGATCTGCACGCTGGGCCCCCACCGTGTCGGCTGTGTCACTCGCCTTTTCGACGGATTGCACACCCGCGTTACCCGGTGCTCCGTTCAGCGGAGCGCCACGTGACCCGCACCGCAAACGAGCGACTACCCACGCCGTCGGATTCAGGTTAGGCTCACCTAAGTAGGAGGTGAGCCGTGACCGAGGCACCCGCATCCATCCGCCGCCCGCCGGCGCCGAACCCCGCCGAGCGCGCCAAGACGATCGCGACCCGGGGCGGCCCCGCGTCGTTGCTGCCCACCCGCGAACGCACGGGCCTCGACAGCGAGCGCGTCGTCCCGGTCCTGCACCACGTGCACCACAGCGGCAGCGTCAGCGTGCTGCTGCCCGACGACCACCCGATGGTCCACGCGGCCAAGCAGACCCAGCGCGGCGAGCTGGCCGTGATGGTCGAACTCGCCGACCAGGCGCCGGTCGCCCTGCGCGAGCCGATCCGCGGGCTCCTTTGGATCACCGGCTGGCTGCGGCCGCTCTCGCCGGTTTCGGCCCGCGCGCGGGCGGTGGCGATCGCCGAGTCGCGGCCGGACGAACGGCTCCTCGACGTCGGCCACGGCGTCACGCTGCTGCGGCTCACCCCCGCGTCGCTCGTGCTCGCCGACGCCGAAGGCACGCACTCGCTGCGCCCGCACATGTTCAGCGCGGCGCCGCCCGACCCGTTCCACGACTACGAGGCCCAATGGCTGCGGCACCTGGAGAGCGACCACTCCGACGTCGTCGAGCAGCTGGCCAAGCACCTGCCCGCCGAGCTGCGCGGCGGCCGGATCCGCCCGCTCGGGCTCGACCGGTTCGGGCTGCGGCTGCGCGTCGAGTCCGAGGCGGGCGACCACGACGTGCGGCTGGCGTTCTCGAAGTCCGTCGACAGCCCGCCGCAGCTCGCGATGGAGCTGCGGCGGCTGGTCGGCTGCCCGTTCCTGCGGGGCGCGTCAGGCTAGTTCGGCGGGGAAGCCGCCCTTCGCGATCGGGCCCCAGCTCTCGATGGTGACCCGGATCAGGCTCTTGCCCTGCTTGACCATGGCTTCGCGGTATTCGTCCCAGTCCGGGTGTTCGCCGGAAATGCTGCGGAAGTACTCCACGAGCGGCTCGACCGAATCCGGGATGTCGAGCACCTCGGCGGTGCCGTTGACCTGCACCCACTGGTCGTTCCACTCGTCCGAGAGGACACAGGCGGACACCTGGGCGTTCCGCTTGATGTTCACGACCTTGGCGCGCTTCGGGTAGGTCGAGACGACCAGCCTGCCCGCCGAGTCGACGCCGCAGGTCACCGGCGACAGCTGCGGGCCGCCGTCGGCCTTCGTGGTCAGCAGGATCGCGCGGTGGCGGGTGGACAGGAACTCGACGAGTTCGGACCGGTCGACGGTTTCGTTGGTGGCGATGCTCCTCGGCATACCCCGAAGGTAGCGTGCGGTCATGACGTTCACCGCGCGATCGTGGCTGGCCCCGGCCCGCCCGGAGTTCCCCGGCGTGATCGAGGACCCGCGCGAGCGCCGGGCGGTCAAGCTCGAGCTGCTGATCGTCTTCGGGATCACGCTCGGGATGTCCGGCGTGCGCAGCCTGCTGTCCCTTGTGGACTCGCTGCTGCAGCCGGTGCCGCTCGCGCAGCAGCAGACGCAGCTCAACGTGCCGCAGGCCGCGGCGAGCCTGATCGACCTGCTCAAGCAGCTGTTGTCGGCGGCGCAGCTGGTCGGCTGGGGCGCGCTCGGGCTGTACCTGCTGTGGCGCGCGGGCATCAAGATCACCCAGGTCGGGCTGGACAAGCGGGCGCCGGGGCGGGACACCCTGCTGACCGTCGTGCTCGCCGCGCTGATCGGGATTCCCGGCCTGGCCCTGTACTTCGTCTCCTACCACCTCGGCTTCAGCCTGGCGGTGCAACCGTCCACTTTGGGCGATACGTGGTGGCGGCCGATTTCGCTGACGCTCTCGGCGTTCGGCAACGCCTTCGCCGAAGAGGTCCTCGTCATCGGCTACCTGCTGACGCGGCTGCGGCAGCTCGGCGTCCGGGAGAACACCGCCGTGTTCGGCGCCGCCGTGCTGCGCGGGTCCTACCACCTGTACCAGGGCTTCGGCGGGTTCGTCGGCAACTTCGTCATGGGACTGGTGTTCGGGCGGCTGTGGCAGAAGACCAACCGGCTGTGGCCGCTGGTCGCCGCGCACACGCTGTTCGACTTCGTGTCTTTCGTCGGATACTCGCTGCTCAAAGGTCACGTTTCCTGGTTGCCCTGAGTACGCTCGCTGGGTGATCGACGAAACGACACCTCCCCGGGTGGACAGCGAAGTCGGACCCCTGCGCGCGGTGCTGCTGCACCGGCCCGGCAACGAGCTCAAAAGGCTGACGCCCCGCAACAACGACCAGCTCCTGTTCGACTCGATCCCGTGGGTCGACCGGGCCCAGGCCGAGCACGACGCGTTCGCCGAGGTGCTGCGCAGCCGCGGCGTCGACGTCCTGCTGCTCGCCGACGCGCTCCGGACGGCGCTGGAGGACGACCGCGCCCACGCGGCGGGCGTGCACGCGGCGGTCGACGACCGGCGGCTCGGCGGCGACCTCGCCGACTCGCTGCGGTCGCACCTGTCCGGCGTCGACGCGGCCGGGCTCGCCGAGGTGCTGATGGCCGGGATGACGTTCGAGGAGCTGCCGTCCGCCGAGGGCGCGTCGCTGGTGCGGATGATGAACCACCCGCACGACTTCGCCGTCGACCCGCTGCCGAACCTGCTGTTCACCCGCGACTCGTCGGTGTGGATCGGCGACCGGGTGGCGGTTTCGTCGCTGAACATGCCCGCACGGCGCCGCGAAACGGCGGTGCTCGACCTGATCTACGCCTACCACCCGCAGTTCCGGCACGCGGCCCGCGCGTACGGCGCGCACTCGGCGCCGATCGAAGGCGGCGACGTGATGCTGCTGGCGCCGGGCGTGCTCGCCATCGGCGTCGGCGAGCGGACGACGGCGGCGGGCGCGGAGTCGCTCGCGCGGTCGGTGTTCGCCGACGGCATCGCGCACACCGTGCTGGCGGTGCCCATCGAGCAGTCCCGCGCGACCATGCACCTGGACACCGTGTGCACGATGGTCGACGCCGACGCGGTGGTGATGTACCCGCTGGCGCGCGACTCGCTGACGGCGTTCACGCTGCGCCCGACCGGCGACGGCGGCGTCAAGGTGGCCGGGCCGGCGCCGTTCCTGGTGGCCGCGGCCGAGGCGATGGAAATCGACCGGCTGCGGGTCATCGACACCGGGCTCGACCCCGTGACGGCCGAGCGCGAGCAGTGGGACGACGGGAACAACACCCTCGCCCTGGCGCCCGGCGTGGTCGTCGGGTACGAGCGGAACGTCGAGACGAACGAACGCCTGGAGGCGGCCGGCATCGAGGTGCTGCCGATCGCGGGCTCCGAACTGGGCTCGGGCCGCGGCGGACCGCGTTGCATGTCGTGCCCGATCCGCCGCGAACCGTTGCGATAAACGAAGTAAGCCTTCCCTAAATGTGCGCGACAATTTAGGGAAGGCTTACTTAAATAAGGTTCGTCTTCTTTAGGAATGGTAAGCCTAATAGGGGGGAGATCACCAGTCCCAAGTGGTCTTTCCGCCAATCTTGACCTATTCTGGTTCGCATGGCCCTCACCAAGAAGAAAGAACCGCGCTCGAAGTTCTTCGAACTGCTGCAGGCGCAGATCCACAACGAGTTCAACGCGTCCCAGCAGTACATCGCGCTCGCGGTGTGGTTCGACGCCGAGGACCTGCCGCAGCTGGCGAAGCACTTCTACAAGCAGTCCGTCGAAGAGCGCAACCACGCGATGGCGCTCGTGCAGTACATGCTCGACCGCGACCACCACGTCGAGATCCCCGGCACCGGCGAGGTGCGCAACGACTTCTCCAGCGTCACCGAGCTCGATCGAGCTCGCGCTCGAGCAGGAGAAGGAGGTCGCCGCCGACATCTCCGCGCTGGCCAAGGCGGCCCGGGCCGAAGAGGACTACATCAGCGAGCAGTTCACGCAGTGGTTCCTCAAGGAGCAGGTCGAAGAGATCTCCCAGATGAACACGCTGCTGAACGTCGTCAAGCGCGCGAACGGCAACCTGTTCGAGGTCGAGAACCACCTGCACCGCGAGTCCGTCGGCGACGGCGGAACCGACTCGCAGATGCCGCCGGTGGCGGGCGGGGCGCTCTGACTTCCCACCACGAGGGCGAAAACCCGGGCTCTCCCCCTGTGGACAGCCCGGGTTTTCGCGTTTCGCGCCGGGCTCAGCCCGCGCAGTCCTGGTCGACGCTCATCAGGCTCGTCCCGACGACCCCGCTCTCGTCGAGCCGGAAGTGGTATTCGGCGGCGCCGACGGGCGCGACCAAGCCGCCCGGCTCGTCCTTCGCGGCGGGGTAGGCGGCCAGCACCTCGGCCTTCGTGGACCCGCCGCCGATGCCCTCGGCGGTGTGCGCCAGCGCGTCCGGGGTGACGACAGTCAGCCCGACCGCCTTCGAAATGACGACGGTCGCCGAGTCGGGGACGCCGCTGCCCGCGACTGTGTAGACGCTGCACGCCTCGCCGGCCTGGGTTTCGCTGAGGGTGACGGACTGGGCGGCCACCTCGGCCGCGGTCATGCCGAGCTTGAGCCTGCCGAAGCCGTCCGCGGCGAGCAGCGGGCCGCTCGTCACCCGCGGCAGCGTCGACGACTGCCGGGAGGACGACGGCCTGCCGGAAGTCGGCGGCGGTGCGGCCGGGGGCGAGGAAACCTGGATGTCCTGGGTGCCGGTCGGCCCGGGGGTCGACGGCTGGGGTGGCCTGCCGGGGGTGAGGTTCTCCGGCGGCTTGACGCTGAGCCCGGAGCCGTCGGCGGACATCACCGCGGTGCCGTCCTCGGTGTGGAGCCGGACCATGGTCAACCCACCCGCGACGGCGACCACGGCGGCCGCGACGCCGGAAACGGCCTGCACGACGCGGCGACGGCGGTGCCGCCGTCGCGCGCCGGCGACGATGGCCGTGCCCGCGTCCGGCGGCGGCGGCAAGTCGAGCCGCTCGTCGGCGAACAGCTTGCGCAGGCGCTGCTCCAGTTCTTCCTCGGAGATGTTCAACCCGCGTCACTCCCTTCGCCATCGAGGTCGGCCGCGGTCAGTTTCGTCCGCAGCGACGCGATCGCCTTGCTGGCCTGGCTCTTGACGGTGCCCTGCGTGACGCCGAGGGCACCGGCGATCTCCGCTTCCGAGAGACCTTCGTAGTAACGCAGCACCATCACGGCGCGTTGCCTCGGCGGCAACGTTCGTAACGCGCGCCACAGCGGCTCGTGCTCGAACGGGTCGGCGGGCACGTGCGGGCTGGTGTCCGGCAGGTCGGCGACCAGGTTCTCGCGGCGCGTGCGGCGCCACCGGCTGACGTGCGCGTTCGCCATCGACCGGCGGACGTACGCGAGCGGGTCGCCGGTCTTGTCGTGCACGTGGGACCAGCGCGAACCGATCTTCTCCAGCACGGTCTGCACCAGGTCGGCGGCGTCGTGCGGGTTGCCGGTGAGGGCGTGGCCGTACCGCAGCAGCCCGGGCAGGGTGGCCCGCACGAAGTCGCCGAAGTCGGCCAGCTCAGCCGGCAAGGTCGCGGCCCTCCCTCGGCCTGCGCTGGTCACCCAGGGTTCTGCCCCGGTGAAGACGGGTGCCGCAGCGGTCACCGTATCGCCTCCCATCGGGGTCGGGTAGCCGGAAGCCGAGTCGCTTTCTCCCCCAACACGCAT
Organism: Amycolatopsis nalaikhensis; assembly: GCF_030264295.1. Classification (GTDB taxonomy): domain Bacteria; phylum Actinomycetota; class Actinomycetes; order Mycobacteriales; family Pseudonocardiaceae; genus Amycolatopsis; species Amycolatopsis nalaikhensis. Next base: position 2,599,936 of record NZ_CP127173.1, read on the forward strand.
CACAGCCCCCTCAGGTTGCCCGCGTTCCCGGCCGAGTTCGCGGAGACCCGGCCGGGCACTGATCTGCCCACGTCAGCGGTGGGCGAGGGAGTCGGGCAGCCGGAAGCCGCCGTCTCCCGTCTCGGTGAACGGGTGCACCCCGACGACCGCCGAACGCGGGATCGGGCCGTACACGTGCGGGAACCAGACACCGGCCGGGTGCGGCGGCGCGCCGTCCTCCCAGCGGACGGGCACGCCGACCTTCGCCGGGTCGATCTCGAGCAGCACCAGGTCGGTGCGGCCCCGGTAGAGCGCGTTGGCAGGCAGGTGCGCCGTGCCGAAGTCGGAGCAGTGGATGAACCCGACGTCGTCCAGGGAGGGCGGCCGGTACGCGCCGTCTTCGCCCACTTCGGCCCAGTCGGCCGCCCCGCAGATGTGGAGTATCACGCCGAGAATCGTCCCACCGCCGCGATCCGGCGGCGGTGTCTCGTGCGCCACAAAGTACCTGGTTGAACGCTCATCGAGCGGTTTCCAGCCGCCGGGACAAACCGGCGGTCCGGTGCTTTCCGACGAGGCTCAGCGCAGGGTGAGCTGACGGCCGATGAGCCCGTCCCGCGCGCGCCGTTCGGTGGCGTTCAGCGGCTCGTCGTCGAGCGACTTGAGGGCGGTTTCCAGGCGGGCGCCGAGGGCGTCCTTCGCGTCGGCCCACTCGCGGGCGTGGGCCTCGGTGTCGAGGTCCCACACCGGCACGAGGAGGCCGTGCGCCCGGAACGAGCCCGCGTAGCGCGAGCCCTCGCCGAGGCCGAGCTCCCCGGCCGCGGACAGCCGGGCCAGCGCCTGCAGCAGCAGGTTCTCGGGCTCCGGGCGGACCCAGCGCAGGTGGGCCTTCTCGCCGGCGAGGACCCAGTAGGCGCCCGAGCCGAGCCGCTCGGTCGGCATGATGGCGGCGTTGGCGCGCTCGAGTGACACGGCGACGTCCCCGGTGGCGTCGGCGTCCTCGGGCAGCCACCAGCCGAAGTCCTGGTGCAGGGTGACGTCGAGCTCGGCACCGGGGGCCAGCAGGTCCTGCAGCCGGGCGTGCTCATCGGCCGACGGCGGCGTGGTCGTGTCCGGCACCGCGAGGACGTCGCCCTCCTTGGCGTCGAGCAGCCACTTCAGCGAGCGGCCGAGGTCCCGGCTGATGTCGGAGGAGCGCGTCTGCACCTGCAGGCCGAGGTAGCGTTCGCCGTCCGAGCGGACGAACGCGGCCGCGGCCATCGGCAGCACGGTGCCGAGGGTGACGTCCCCGCCGTCGGCGAGGGTCAGCTTGGCCGTCGCGGACGGGACGAACTCGCGCAGCGCGATCAGCTCAGGCTCCGCGGCCAGGCCTTCGAACGGCTGGCCGACGAAGACGTCGCGCACCTTCGGCTTGCGGTCCGACGCCTGCTTGGGACCCTTCTTGCGCGCGCCCTTGCCCACTGCTGCCTCCTCTGGCTCGGCTTGAGACGCTATCGAAGGGTTAGTCTCGCGACGTGTTCGACCCCCGCGATCCCGCGTTCCTCGCTGACCCGTACCCGGCCTTCGCCGCCCTTCGTGAGCAAGGCGAAGTCCACTTCCACGAAGGCCTCGGCCTCGCCGTCGCGGTGTCGCACGCGGCGTCGTCGGCGGTGCTGCGTCACCGTGGGCTGGGCCGGATCTGGCAGGACGCCCAGCCGCTCGAGCGGTTCGCGTCGTTCAACCTGCTGCACCGCAACTCGCTGCTGGAGAACGAGCCACCGGCCCACACGCGCCTGCGCCGCTTGATCGCGGGAGCGTTCGGCCGCGGCCACGTCCAGCGGCTGCGCCCGATGGTCGGTTCGCTGGCGGCGTCGATGGTCGACTCGCTGGCGGCCGCCATCGCCGCCGACGGCAGTGCCGACCTGCTCGAGCACCTGGCCCAACCGCTGCCGGTCGCCGTCATCGCCGAGTTGCTGGGGGTGCCCGGGTCCGACGGCCCGCGGATGGTCGAGCTGTCCAACGCGATCGTGAAGATGTACGAGTACGGCCTTTCCGAGGAAGGTCGCGACGCTGCCGAGCGCGCTGCCGAGGAGTTCGTCGCGTACGTGCGTTCAGTGGCTGCATCGCGGGCTTCGTCGCCGGGTGACGACATCATCAGCGACCTTTTGCGGAGCGAGCTGACGCCGGACGAGCTGGTGGCGACCGCGGTGCTGCTGCTGATGGCCGGCCATGAGGCGACCGTGAACGTGCTCGGCAACGGCATCTTCGCGCTGCTCACGCATCGGGCGGAGTGGGAGCGACTGCTGGCCTCACCGTCCCTTCTGGATTCTTGTGTGGAGGAGCTGATCCGGTTCGACGCTCCGCTGCAGCTCTTCGAGCGGACGGCCACCGAGGACGTGACGATCGGTGGGTATGTCGTTTCGCGGGGGCAGAAGATCGGGGCATTGCTGGGGGCTGCTGCGCGGGATCCGAAGGTTTTCGACGAGCCGGATCGGCTGGACATCGGGCGGACGCCCAATGCTCATCTCGGGTTCGGGCTGGGGATTCACTACTGCGTGGGGGCTCCTCTTGCTCGGGTTGAGATCGCCGCTGCTCTTGGTGCCTTGGCGGAGAAGTTGCCGGGGCTGCGGCTGGCGGAGCGTCCTCGGCGGCGGCCCGAGTTTGTGATTCGGGGGCTGCGGGAGCTTCGGGTCACCGCCTGAGGTGCGGGCCGCGGCTTGGGGAAGGACGCGGACCGCCTTGGTGGGCCGCAGGGGTTGCGGCTCCACGGGACACCCGCGGCTCGCCGCCCGCGAGGCTTGGCGGGGAGCCCGCCGAGCGGATCGCCGCCGCGCTGGGCGGACTTGTCCGGATGACTATCCCAGCCCGCGCTCGCTGAGCGCTGGGCAGGGCGGCTGCCGGGCCGTGGCTGGCTGAAGCCCTCGGCGGCGGGCGCGTTTGTTGTCCGCGGGCTGCGGGCTCATGGGGTTACTCCGGTGAACAGATCGTCCTCGAGAGCTGGGCCTGGTGTCGGGTGGGCGAGGTGGTAGTCCTCGTATGGCCAGACCTCCCGTTCGATCTCGCGTGAGTAGGCGAAGAACGGGTGGGCCGGGTCCACCTGGGATGCGTGGGCCAATAACGCGCGGTCGCGCGTGGGGAAGTATTCCTCGCACCGGATCCGTGTTGTCACCTTCAGCTGGTCTTCGGGTGGCAACTCCGTGAGGACCTCGCCCATTCCGGACTCCAGGCCCGCCGCCAGGGTTGCGTCGTGCAGGGTTTGGAACCAGGCCCTGCTCAGCGCCGCTTGGTAGTACAGCTTCTGTGGGCGCCACGGCTTGCCCGTGCCCGGGTAGCGGGATGGGTCGGCCGCGGCCGTGAACGCTTCCAGCGTCACCTCGTGGGTTCGGATGTGGTCCGGGTGGGGGTAGCCGCCCGTTTCGTCGTACGTGATCACCACCTGGGGGCGGAACTCGCGGATCAGGGCCACCAACGGGGACGCCGCTTCGGTCAACGGCAGCGTCGCGAAGCTGCCCTCCGGCAGGGGGTCGCCTTCGCCCGGCAAGCCGGAGTCGACCATGCCGAGGAAACGGTGGTGCACGCCCAGGATCTCCGCCGCCGCCGCCATTTCGCGGCGGCGGATCGCTGGGAGGTTCGCGTGGGTCTCCGGGGTGTCCAACGCCGGGTTCAGGACGTCGCCGCGTTCGCCGCCCGTGCATGTGGCCACCAAGACCTCCACGCCCTCGGTCGCGTAGCGGGCCAACGTGGCCGCTCCCTTGCTGGACTCGTCGTCGGGGTGGGCGTGGACGCTCAGCAGGCGGTACTTCATCGGGTGCTCCTACGGGGGAAGAAAGCTGCGGGAACCAGAGTCAGGGCGGACAGGAGAAGTGCCCACGTGAACGTCGTGCCGAAAGCCGTGGGTGCCGCTGTGTCCGTGAGTTCGTGGTGGAGGACCGCGGCCAGCAGCGCCGTGCCCAGTGAGCCGCCTATCCGGTTGATCACGTTGAACGCGCTTGCCGCCCGCGGGATGCGGGACCGCTCCAGGGAACCGTAGAGCGTGGTCATGCCCGGCGTGGTCGCCGCGCCCAGGCCTGCGCCGCGAATCAGCAGTGACAGCGTCAAGACCACGCCTCCAGGGGCCGCGCCGAGCTGGGTGAACGCCAGTGTGCCCAGCATCGACAGGCCGATCCCCGCCAGCATCATGCGGCGCGGGCCGAACCGGGCCAGGAGCCGACCACCCGCCAGCAGGACCGCCGCCGAACCGAGGGCTTGGGGTGCCAGCAACAGGCCAGCCTGCAACGCGCTCGCCTGCTCGACCTGCTGGTAGTACAGCGGCAGCACCAGCATCGAGCTGTACAGCGACGCGCCCAGCAGGAACGTGCTCGCGCTCGCCACCGCGAACCCCTTGTCCCGGAACAGCTTCAGGTCCAGCACCGCCGACGGTGTCCGGGCCGCGTGGACGCCGTACGCCAGCAGCAACGCGGCCCCGGCGACCCAGGCGATCACCACGCCCTCGGCCAGGCCGTACACGAACGCGCCCAGCCCTGGCGAAAGCAGCAGGATCCCGCGGATGTCCAGTGGTTCGCGCGCGCCGTCCGGAACAGGAGCTGGCAGGAGGCGGCGGGCGAAGCAGAACGTCGCCACGCCCAGCGGGACGATCCCGAAGAACATCCAGCGCCACCCGAAGTCCGCCACCAGCGCACCGCCCAGCAGCGGGCCCAGTACCGGGGCCACCGTTGCCGGCAGGGTGATCACGCCGATCATCCGGCCCAGCGCCGGGCCCGCCTCCTGCGCGAACACCGCCTGGCCGACCGGCTGCATCAACCCGCCGCCCAGGCCGTGGAGCACCCGGAACGCGATCAACGCAGGTGCCGACCACGCGAAGCCGCACAGCAGCGTGCCCGCCGTGAAGATCGCCACCGCCGTCAGCCACACCGCGCGGCCGCCGAACCGGTCGGTCAGCCAGCCCGACAACGGGATCGCCGCCGAGGCCGCCAGCAGGTACGCGCTCGCCACCCATTGCACCGTGGTCAGCGAACTGCCCAGGTCACGGGCGATCGCGTCGATCCCGACGGTCACGATCGTCGCGTCCAGGATCGACAGCACCGCGCCCATGATCAGGACGCCGCCGAGCCGCCACAGTGCGGCGTCGGGCCGGGCCACCGCCGTTGTCATCTCGCCCCCAGTTGATTAGGTCGAACCTCAGATTAGGTTCAACACACTCAATGGGTCAAGCACAAACTTGGGTTCGACCCAGTAGGGTGATGGCATGAGCGAGGGACTCCGTGCCCAGAAGAAGCACGAGACCAGGCGCAACATCTCCGACGTCGCCACGCGCCTGTTCATCCGGAACGGCTTCGAGGACGTGACGATCGCCGACATCGCCAGCGCGGCGCGGGTCGCCAAGATGACCGTGACGAACCACTTCCCGCGCAAGGAAGACCTCGTCTTCGACATCCGCGCGGACTTCGTCTCGTGGCCGGCGTCGCTGATCCGCGACAGCTTCTTCCACGACACGCGCGAGCTCTACTTCGAAGCGCTGGGCGCCCAGCAGGCGATCGTCGGCTTCTCGGGCCCGGCCTTCGCGCTGATGATCAGGGAGAGCCCGGTCCTGACGAACGCCCTGCACGAGATGCACCGCGAGCGCGAGTCGACGCTCATCGACCTGCTGGTCGCCCGCCACCCCGCGGAAGGGGTGCCGCCGGTGCTCGCCGCCGCGCACGTCGCGACCGTGCTGCGGGTGCTGTTCGAGGAGGTCTTCAACCGGACCATCGAGGGCGAGCAGGGGATCGCCGACGCGCTGTGGCCCGTCGCGGAACAGGCCTTCGACCAGCTCGAACCGGTCTTCGGCCGGTACTAGCGGGCCGCGCCGGCCGGACGGGACGGGCGCAGCTCCGGCTCGGGCGCACCGGCCACCTTGAGCACGCGCATCGAGCGCACGGCCCGGGCGTCCGAAGGCGCCAGCAACGCCGAGAACCGCCGCACGACCAGGGCGGTCACCACGGCCAGCCCCGCCGCCGAGAGATCGGTCAACGCGACCAGGACGACGCTGTCGGCCATCGACTGCACGTCGTCGCGGAAGCGCCAGACGATCGACACCCCCAGCAGGATCCAGTTCAGCAGCCAGGCGCCCCACCACACGACGACCTGGCGGGACGGCTTCGGCCGGACGTCGCGCGGGCGGCCCAGCACCGCGTGCTCCAGCTCGCCGACGATCGACAGCGCCATCGGCAGGTTCGCCACCGGCACGAGCACGCCGACGAGGACCTGCCACACGGGCCGCGGCGGGTCGTCGCCCGACACGTCCGCCGCCGCCTGGCGGGCGACCAGCAGCCACCACAGCGACAACCCGGCGGGCAGCAGCGCGAGGATCGACGCCAGCAGGCCCGCGGTGAGCACGAAGCCGTCGGAGAACGCCACCACCGAGCGGGCCAGCGCGGAGTCGCGGCCTTGGACGAGCAGCACGTACCGCCAGATCTCCGCGACGGCGGCGACCACGGCGAGCGCGGCGAAGCCGAAGAGCACGAGGATCACGCTGCGGCTGAGCACCGGGACGCGGTCGATCGGGCGGACCTCGTCGGACGCGGTGCCGGGCACCGACGTCGGACGGCGCCAGACCAGGTTCGGGAAGCCCCAGCGCGGCGGCACCGGGTACGCCGGCGGCCCGAGGTACCGCTCGGGCGCGACCACCCGGCGGCGCGGCCACGCGCCGGGCGGCGGGGTCGCCACCCAGCGCAGCCTCGGCCGGTGCACCGGACGGTGGTGGTACGGGTACGGCTCCGGTCGCGCGGCCAGCATCCGGCCCTGCAGCTGCTGGGCGGTCGGCGGCGGGGTCTGGCGCGGCCAGTACCCGGGTGGGGGAGGCGGACCCGGCTGCAAGGCTAGATCACTTCGGGTTCGACGCCGGGGTGTTCGCTGACCATCGGACGGCCTTCGCGCTGCCACGCGCCCATGCCGCCGGCGACGTTCACCGCGTCCCAGCCGCTCTGGTTGAGCCACGCGGCCGCCCGCGCGGACCGGCCGCCGCTGCGGCAGATCACGTGGATCGGCTGGTCGTCGGGCAGGTCGGTCAGTTCGCCGACGCGGGCGGGCAGCTCCCCCATCGGGATGTGCACGGCGCCGGGCGCGTGGCCGGCGGCCCACTCGTCGTCTTCGCGGACGTCGAGCAGCACGAGGCCGTCCTTGGGCAGGTCGCGGACCTCGGCGGTCGGCAGTTCAGCAGGGCTCACCACGGTCTCCATGCTGCCATGCGGGGGCGTTGCCCGCGCGTGAGGTCAACGCCCCCGCAAAGCGGTCAGTGCACTACCGCCTTCTCGGCACCGGCGCCGGTCAGCGCGCGGACCTCCATCTCGGCGTACTTCTTCGTGTTCCGCTCCTTCGACAGGACCGTGCCGAGCCAGCCGAGCAGGAACGCCGCCGGGATCGAGACCAGGCCCGGGTTGTCGAGCGGGAACCAGTGAAAGTCGACGCCCTGGATCATCGACGCGCTCTTGCCCGTCTTGGCGTCCACCGGCTTGCCCGAAACCGCGGGCGAGAAGACGATCAGCACGATCGTGACGACCAGGCCGCCGTAGATCGACCACAGCGCGCCCTGGGTGTTGAACCGCTTCCAGAACAGCGAGTAGAGGATCGTCGGCAGGTTCGCCGACGCCGCCACCGCGAAGGCCAGCGCCACCAGGAACGCGACGTTCTGGCTCTTCGCCAGGATGCCGCCCGCGATGGCCAGCGCGCCGATGACCAGCGCCGTGATCCGGGCGACGCGGACCTCGCCGCCTGTGGAGACCTGACCCTTCTTGAGCACGCTCGCGTAGACGTCGTGCGCGAACGACGCCGACGCCGTGATCGTCAGCCCGGCGACCACCGCGAGGATCGTCGCGAACGCGACCGCGGAGATGAACCCGAGCAGCACCGGACCGCCCAGCTCCAATGCCAGCAGCGGCGCGGCGGAGTTCGTCGTGCCGGGGGCCTTCGAGATCTTGTCCGGGCCGACGAGCGCGCCCGCGCCGTAGCCGAGCACCAGCGTGAACAGGTAGAACACGCCGATCAGCACGATGGCCCAGACCACCGAGCGACGCGCGTCGCGCGCGGTCGGCACCGTGTAGAAGCGCATCAGGACGTGCGGCAGGCCCGCCGTGCCGAGGACCAGCGCGATGCCCAGCGACAGGAAGTCGAGCTTCGTCGTGCCTGTCTTGCCGTACTGCTTGCCCGGGTCGAGCAGCGCCGCGCCGCCCTTGCCGCCCTTGTCGACGGCGGCCTGGAACAGGCTGGAGAGGTTGAAGCCGTACTTGCCGAGCACCCACAGCGTCATCGCGAACGCGCCGACGATCAGCAGCGCCGCCTTGATGATCTGCACCCACGTGGTGCCCTTCATGCCGCCGATCAGCACGTACAGGATCATGATCACGCCGACGACGGCGATCACGATGTCCTGCCCGGCCTCGCCTTCGATACCCAGCAGCAGGTTGACCAGGCCACCCGCGCCCGCCATCTGCGCCAGCAGGTAGAAGAACGACACGGCCAGCGTGGAAATCGCGGCCGCCGCGCGCACCGGCGTCTGCTTCATCCGGAACGCCAGCACGTCGCCCATCGTGAACTTGCCGGTGTTGCGCAGCAGTTCCGCCACCAAGAGCAGCGCGACGAGCCACGCGACGAGGAAGCCGATCGAATAGAGGAAGCCGTCGTAGCCGTTGATGGCGATCGCGCCGGCGATGCCGAGGAACGACGCCGCGGAAAGGTAGTCACCGGAAATCGCGATGCCGTTCTGCGGGCCGGTGAACGCGCGGCCGGCGGCGTAGTAGTCCGACGCCGTCTTCGTGTTGCGGCTGGCCCGGAACACGATCACCAGCGTGATCGCGACGAAGACCAGGAAGATGATGATGTTGAGGGTGGAGTTGCTGCCTTCCACGCCCGCGGCGACGTTCATTTGCCGGGCTCCCCTTCGATCTTCGCGCGGATCCCGTCGGCGACCGGGTCGAGCTTCCGGTTGGCGTAGCGGACGTACAGCCCGGTGATGACGAACGTCGACACGAACTGCAGGAGCCCGAACACCAGGCCGACGGTGATGTTGCCGAACAGCTTCGTGCTCATGAATCCGTGCGCGTAGTCGGCGAGGAGCACGTACAGCAGATACCAGAGCAGGAACAGCGCGGTCATCGGGAACACGAAGACCCGCAGCCTGCGCCGCAGGTCGGTGAATTCGGGACTCCCCTGGATCTTCTCCCAGTCGGTTCGCGGCTCCGCGCCACCGACGTCTTGTTCGGTGCTGCTCACAGCGGATCTCCACCTTCCCGTTCGCGTACTGGCCGTACTGTTTGAAGCCAACGGACCGTAAAGAGTTAACGGTGTAGTTGGTAAGCCCCCAATCGGGCGCTTGACCTTAAGTAGAAACCCACTAAGAGATTCGCGCACGATGTCCGGATAGCAGACCGAAACTCACTCGATCGGGTAAGAATTTCTGACTGGCTGTCAGTGGATCACTTGCGGTGCCGGCCGCGGCCGGCGATCCGGGTCTTTTCCTCGGCCTGCCCGAACCGCGCGACCGCCCTGTCCCGCATGAACCCGAGCGGATCGGGCGCGTGCAGCCGCAGCATGATGTCGTGGACGTGGTCCGGGCGCCCGTACCCGGTGAGGCGGCTGACGACGTAGGTCGTCACGAAGGCGACCGGCACGGTGATCAGCGCGGGCTGGTTGACGAACCAGGGTGCCCAGCCGCCGGTGTAGCCGCTCACGACGTTGACCACCAGCGCGGCCAGCACCAGCCCGCCGCCGACGAACATCCCGGCCAGCGCACCCGGCCAGGACAGCTTGCGCCACCAGATGCCCAGCACCAGCAACGGGCTGAACGTCGACGCGGCGAGCGCGAACGTCAGGCCGATCGACAGCGAGATGTCCTCCGGCCGCAGCAGGACGGCCAGCGCGATCGGGAACAGCGCGACCAGCCCGGTCGCGACGCGGAAGTCCCGCACCCGGCCGGGCAGCAGGTCGGTCGACACCACCCCGGCGACGCTCACCAGCAGCCCGGACGTGCTGGAGAGGAACGCGGCGAACGCGCCCGCCGCGGTGACCGCGCCGAGGATCTGGCCGCCGACGCCCGGCAGGATCGCCGTGGGCAACCGCAGGATCGCCGCGTCCGTCTTGCCGGTGACCAGCAGCTCCGGCACGTACATCCGGGACAGCGCGCCCAGCAGCGTCGGGAAGAGGTAGAAGAGGCCGAGCAGCAGCAGGACGTGCACGGTGGTGCGGCGCGCGGCCTTGCCGTCGGGGTTGGTGTAGAAGCGGACCAGCACGTGCGGCAGGCCCATGGTGCCGAGGAACGTCGCGAACATCAGCGAGTACGTCTGCAGCAGGTCGGTGAGGCTGCCCGAGCCCGGGTGCAGCCAGTTCGCGTTGTCCGCGATCGCGTCGCTGACCGCCGGGACCGGCGTGCCGGCCAGGAACTTCAGCTTCGTGCCTTCGGCCACGGTGTGCGGCGCCAGCGGCGTCCAGTGCGTCGGGCCGCCGGCTGGGCCGTTGTCGGTGCGGCCGTACGCCCAGAGGTAGGTGTCCGAAGTGACGTGCAGGGTGACGTCGGTCTGGACGTCCACAGTGGTGTCGGTGGTGAACACCGGCGGCGCGGGCGCGCCCAGCGGGCGGAAGCCGTCCGGCCCGCCGCCGGCGAAGAAGACCAGGCACAGCACGAAGGCAGGCACCGCGATCGCGAACAGCTTGAGCCAGTACTGGAACGCCTGCACCACGGTGATCGCGCGCATGCCGCCCGCGATCACGTTGAACGCCACCACGACCATCACCGCGATCGCGCCCGCCCACACCGGCACCGGCAGGATCGTCGCCAGTGTCAGCCCGGCGCCCTGCAGCTGCGGGACCATGTAGAGGATCCCGATGAACACGACGAACGCCGTGGAGAACCGGCGCAGGCCCTTCGACCCGAGCCGCATCTCGACGAAGTCGGGCAGCGTGTACGCGCCGGACCGCCGCAGCGGCGCCGCGACGAACAGCATCAGGGCGAGGTAACCCGCGGTGAAACCGATCGGGAACCACAGCGCGTCGGCGCCGTCCTTGAGCACGATCCCGGCGATGCCGAGGAACGACGCCGCCGAAAGGTACTCACCGGAAATCGCCGCGGCGTTGCGGCGCGAGCGCACCGTGCGCCGCGCGACCAGGAAGTCGTGCGTGCTCGTGGCCGAACGCGAGGAGCGGTGACCGAGGAAGAACGTCACCACGGCGACCAGCACGATGCCGGTCAGGGCCCACGGGTTCAGCTGCACGGAGGAATCCTCGCACGAGCGGGTGCGAAACTAGTTTTCGATCATGTCCACGAACGCGCGTTCGTTGCGTTCGGCGAGCCGGTTGTACCAGATCCCGACGCCGAACAGGAACGGGAACGGCAGCACGCCGAGGATCAGCCACGCCACCGGGATGCCGACCACGCTCAACCGGGAGAACCCGGGAACCAGGTAGAACAGCGCCGGCAGCGAACCGAACACCACGACGACGAGCAGCGAGAGCAGCAACGCCGTCCGCAGCTGCACCTTCACCAGGTGGTCCTTGACGAGCAGCTTTCCCCAGCTGGTCTGCTCTTCCAGCTCGACGCGGGCGCGCAGGGTGCCGGCGCCGCGGCGCGGGTCGGCGAGGATCACTCGCTCCCGCTTGGGTTTCGCGTGGTGCTCCGGCTTCGGCGGCGGCTCGTTGTCCGGCGCGGGCGGCAGCGACTCGACGACGGCCCGCTCACCCGGCTGCGGCAGCGGCCGCTGGCGGGGCCGTCGGCCGAGCGTCGGATCGGGCTCGCGCACGCCGTTCGGGCGGCGCTCGTAGAAGTCGTCGGTCATGACCGGTCCGCAGTCAGCCGTTCCGGCCCGAACCGACCAGCCGGTCCTTCAGCGCGCGGGTGTGCCGCCGGCTCACCGGCAGCACCTTCTCTTCGTTGCCGATCACGACCTGGTAGCCGCCCTGGCCCATGCGCAGCTCGGTGATCAGCGGCAACGCGACCAGGAACGAGCGGTGGATCCGGACGAACCCGGCCTTCTCCCAGCGCTCTTCGAGCTGGGCCAGCGGGATGCGCACCAGGTGGCTGCCTTCGGTGGTGAACAGCCGCGCGTAGTCGCCCTGCGCCTCGACCCAGCGGACCGAGGAGCGCGGGATGAGCTTGGTGGTGCCGGCCAGCTCGACGGGGATGACCTCGTCGTCGTTCTTCACCGGCTCGCCGCCCATGGCTCCGGGCGGCGGCACCGCGGCGGCGGCCAGCTTGTCCAGCACGCGCGAGATGGCGCGGTCGAGGCGGTCCTGCTGGTACGGCTTGAGCACGTAGTCGAGCGCGCCGAGGTCGAAGGCGTTGACCGCCTCTTCGGCGTGCCCGGTGACGAACACGAGCGCGGGCGAGGGCCGCAACGCGGCGAAGACCCGGGACATCTCCATCCCGGACAGGCCGGGCATGTCGATGTCGGCGAACACGGCGTCGACGATCGGCAGGCCGCGGTCCTTGCGCTCGCGCAGCCGCGGGTCGTCGGTGGACAGCAACCGCAGCGCCTCGGAGGCGTCGATCGCCGGGAACACCTTCGCCACGTGCGGGCTGTTGCGCAGGCAGTGGACGAGTTCGTCAAGCCCGTTCGGCTCGTCGTCCACGGCCAGGACCACGAGCTTCCGGGTGTCATCGTGAGCACTCACAGTGAAACGCATCCTGCCCATTGCCGAGTGCAATGTCCAGCCCCCGTCTGCCTGATGTGGGAGAACCCGCGGCCAAGAGCCGCGGGCCCTTGCCTCAATGCACGAAGGTGAACCAGTTGAGGTTCACGAAGTCGGCTGGCTGGCCGCTCGTGAACGTCAGGTAGACGTTGTGCACGCCGGTGACCGCGCTGATGTTCGCCGGGACGGTCCGCCAGCTCTGCCAGCCGCCCGTGTTGCCGAGGGCGAAGCTGCCGATCGGCGCGTTGGACCGGCTGTCGAGCCGCACTTCGACGAGCCCGCTCACGCCGGACGCCGCCCCGGACGCGACCCTGGCCTGGAAGTTCGTCGCGGCGCTACTGCCGAAGTCGACGTTCGGGTAGAGCGCCCAGTCGCCGTTGGCGAGCGCACCGATGTTCTGGCCGCCTCCGCTGTCCGTCGTGGCCTCGGTGATCAGCCCGGACTGCTGGCTGAAGGACTCGGCCTGGATGGTGCTGTACGCGCTGGTCCCACCGCTGGGTGGAGTCGTGGTGGTCGGCGGTGTGGTGCCGCCACCGCGGGTGCTGACCGTGACGTAGTCGACGACCATCGGGCGGCCCGGCACGATCCCCGGCCCCGGCGTCGTGGTGCCGGAGTTGTTGTTGGGGAACGCGCCGCCGATCGCGACGTTCAGCAGGACGAAGTAGCCCTGGTGGGTGGTCATGTTCGCCCAGGTCGTCGCGTCGACCTGGTTCTGGCTGACCGAGTGGAACTGCTGGCCGTCGACGAACCAGCGGAACACCTGCGGGCTGGTGCTCGCGTCCCATTCGAAGCGGTAGGTGTGGAAGGCCGACTGGCACGTGCTGCCGGGGCAGGCGCGGTTGGCCGGGAGCCCGGTCGTCTCGTTGCACGGGCCGCCGGGGTTGACGCCGCAGTGCAGGACGCCCCAGACGGAGTTGATCCCGTTGACGTTCTCCATGATGTCGAACTCGCCGATGGCGGGCCAGTTCCACCAGTTGCCGCGGTACGGGCCGCCGAGCGCCCAGAACGCGGGCCAGTAGCCGAGCGCGGCGGCCCCGGTGACGTTCGGCATCTGGATCCGGCTTTCGATCCGCATGACCCCGCCCGACGGCGGCTTGAAGTCGGTGCGCTGGGTTTCGATCCGCGCCGACGTCCAGTTGCCCGCGCCGTCGCGCAACGGCGTGATGCGGAGGTTGCCGGCACCGTCCTGGGCGAGGTTGGCGGTGCTGGACGTGTAGTTCTGGATCTCGCCGGTGCCCCAGTTGGCGGGGCCGCCGGGGTAGCTGTGACCGGTGTCGATGAGCCAGTTCGCGCTCGAGGGCAGCGAGCCGGAGCCGCCGGTGAAGTCATCGGCGAAGACGGTGGTCCAGCCGGATTCGGGTGGCGGGATCGACGCGGCGGCGGGGACGGTCAGCGGGACGGCGATGAGCGCGGTGGCGGCCAGGGCGCCGAGGGTGAGGGATCTTCGGGAGCGGGGCATCGGGTACGACCTCCTTGTCGTCCGGATTTGTTGCCGATCGCAACAAAGCCCGTGGACAAGGAGAACCGATGCCCCGCGCGCGAAGCCAGAGGCGTTACCGAGGCAGGGTGACTCAGGTCACAAAGTCTGCCCGGAAGTACTCAAACCGGACACCGGGTCAGAGGCCGAAGCGGGACCACGCGGCCTTCTGCGTCACCGCGTCCAGCAGGGCCGACGCGGCGGCCGGGGCACCGATGCCGAGGCGGGCCAGCAGCGGCTTCTTCGGCTCGGCCACCGAGATCTCCGCGTCCGGGTAGCGCTCGGTGATGATCTGCCGGAGGCTGCCGAGGCCGTCGACCAGGCCGAGCTTCGACCGCCTTCGCGCCCAGCCAGACGTCGCCGGTGAACAGGTCCTCGGTGTCCGTCAGCCGGTCGCCGCGGCGCTCCTTCACCCAGTTCACGAACAGCTCGTGGAGCTGGGTGTGCATCTTCTTCAGCCACTCGACGTCTTCGGGCTTCTCCGGCGAGAACGGGTCGAGCCGCGACTTGTTCGCGCCCGCCGTGTGCAGCCGCCGCTCGATGCCGAAGCGCTCCAAAAGCCCGGTGAACCCGAAGCCGCCGCTGATCACGCCGATCGAACCGACCATCGACGTCCGGTGGGCGTAGATCTCGTCGGCCGCGCAGGCCAGCCAGTAGCCGCCCGAAGCGGCGACGTCCTCGCAGAACGCCAGCACCGGCACGTTCTTCTCGTCGGCCAGCTGGCGGATCCGCTCGGCGACCAGCCCGGACTGCGTCGGCGCGCCGCCGGGCGAGTTCACCAGCAGGGCGACCGCCTTCAGCCGATCGTGGCCGAACGCCCTGGTCAGCGCCGTCTCGACGGCGGCGAGGTTGATCGCGCCCCTGGCCAGCGGCGACGGCGACGGCGTGATCACGCCGTGCAGCTTCACCACCGCCACGACGTCCTTGCGCTCGACCCGGTCGGCGAGCACCGGGATCCGCGAAGCCAGCTTGTCCGTAACGCTCATGCAGCCAGGCTAGCGGGATTCAGCTCATGGGGAGGATGCCGGAACGGGTGCCGTTGACGCCGTTCACCTCGGCGCCGTTCAGCTGGGCCGGGCCGCCCTGGGCCGGCACGTCGGCCTCGGCCTCGGCGCTGTAGTCCGGCATGTTCGGCCGCACGCCGGGGACGAACTTCGGCACCCGCAGCGTCACCTTCATCCCGGCGCCGGGCGCGGTCTCGACCATCACCGCGTAGTCGCTGCCGAACACCTGCTGCATGCGCTGGCTGATGTTGCCGAGCCCGACGTGCGCACCCGTGCTGTGCGCGTTCTTGACGTCCTTGAGCCGCCGCGGGTCCATGCCGATGCCGTCGTCCTCGACGCTGATCAGCGCCTCGGTGCCGTGGTCCTGCGCGATCACCGTGACGCAGCCGCCGCTGGGCTTGCTGGCCAGCCCGTGCTTGACCGCGTTCTCCACCAGCGGCTGGATGATCAGGAACGGCACGACGACGCTGAGCACCTCGGGCGCGATCTTCATCCGCACCTCGAGGCGGCCGCCGAAGCGGGCGTTCTCGATGGTCAGATAGCGGTCGATGTTGCGCAGCTCCTCGGCGAGCGAGGTGAACATGCCGGACGTCCGGAAGGAGTAGCGCGTGAAGTCGGCGAAGTCCTGAAGCAGCTCTCGCGCCTCTTCGGGGTCCGTGCGGATCAGCGCGGAGATCGTGTTGAGCGCGTTGTAGACGAAGTGCGGTGAGATCTGCGCGCGCAGTGCCTTGATCTCGGCCTGCTGGAGCTGGTGCTTGGACTCGTCGAGCCGCGCCAGCTCGAACTGGGTGCAGACGAACTGGGCGACGGCGTCGGCCATCTGCACCAGCCGCCCGCGGGTGCGGCCGACGACGATCAGCGCCGCCTCGGTCTCGCCCTCGACCAGCAGCGGCACGATGACCGCGGTCTTCATCCGGCAGGTGCCGCGGTGGTTGCACGGCATCCGGTCGTGCGCGACGACCTCGCGGCGGTGCTTGCGGATGGCCGCGCCGATCGCGTCGACGAGGTCGACGTAGTGCTCGTTCGCCTCGCCGTCCCAGGACAGCAGCGTGCCCTCGCTGTCGGTGATGCCGACGGCGACGCAGTCGAGCATCTGCAGCAGCTGGGTGGTGATCTTGTCGGCGGCGTCCTCGTCGAGGCCGGAGCGGAGGTTCGGCGCCGCCTTCGACATCCGGTGGACGGCCTGCAGCATGGCGTCCTCCACCACGCTGGCCGGCTTGCGCTGTTTCACGAGCAGCACGATCACCACGATGCCGAGCAGCACCACGAGACCCCACGGAACGATCTGCGCAAGCGGAAACCCGGACACGGCGTCCATGCTCTGCGCTCGACCAACCGGGTGCAAGGCCTGATCCCACTTTCTGTCCAACTGTGCTGACCGAGGGTTGGGGTGACCCTACCCAGAGTCGGGTGGCTGCCCTCATGGTCACTGTCCGCAACACGCGCGAGGCTCGTCCTGTTCCACCGCTTCCGGGGAAAGGGGCAGGAAGAATGCGGTTTCGGGGGGTTGTCGCGGGCGCGCTCGCGGTGTCGATCGCGGCGACGGCGGCGGGCGGCGCAGCACGTGCCGCCGAACGGGGGAATCCGGTGCGTGACGCCGTGACCACGCTCGTCACCCGGGGCGGGTTCCCGGCCGCGGTGGCCTACCACCGCGACGGCGACCGGGTCTCGCGCTACGCGGCGGGCGTCGCCGACGTCCGCACCGGCGAGCCCGCGCGCGCCGGGCAGCGGTGGCGGATCGCGAGCAACACGAAGGGGTTCGTGGCCGTGGTCGTGCTGCAGCTCGCGGCGGAAGGACGGCTGTCGCTGGACGCGCCGGTCGCGGTCCCGGGCGTCCCGGCGGTCACGCCGCGGCAGCTGCTCGGGCACACCAGCGGGATCCACGACCCGGCCGACGCCGAGCTGTTCGCGCCGTACTTCGCCGGGGACCGCGGGTACGTCTACACGCCGGACGAGGTGATCCGGATGGCGTTGCGGAAGCCGCCGTCCGCGCCCGGCCGCTACGAGTACTCGAACACCGGCTACCTCGTGCTCGGCAAGCTGGTCGAGGCGGTGACCGGCCACGACGTCCGGCGCGAGGTCGCCGCGCGGGTCCTGCGGCCACTGGGGCTGGTGCACACGTCGTTCCCGCTGACCTCGCCGCGCCTCACCGGGCCGCACCTGCACGGGTACGACCTCGCTCGCGTCGACTGGACCACCATCAGCCCGTCCTACGACTGGACGGCGGGCGCGATGGTGTCCACGGTCGACGACCTCGCCACCTTCCACCGGGCGCTCTTCGCCGGACGGCTGCTGCCCCCGGAGCTTCCAGGCCCAGCTCATCGGGCAGGGGCTCGGCGTCGAGAAGGTCGAACTCCCCTGCGGCCGGACCGTCTGGGGCGGCACCGGCGCGGGCCCCGGCTACGTCAGCATGTCGGTCACCGACGGGCGGCGGCAGCTCACGCTGGTCGCGACCGTCTTCGACGTCAAGGCCGACGCCGAGCACCGGCCGCCGCTGCCGTCGCGAGCGGACGCGCCTTTGGTCGCCGCGTTCTGCTGACTACTTCAGCAGGCGGGACATCCGGCGGTCGGCGAGCGGCTTCCCGCCGGTCTGGCAGGTCGGGCAGTACTGGAACGACTTGTCGGCGAAGGAGATCTCGCGGATCGTGTCGCCGCAGACCGGGCACGGCAGGCCGGTGCGCGCGTGCACCCGCAGGCCCGAGCGCTTCTCCCCCTTGAGCCGCGCCGCCTTCTGGCCCACCGAGCGCTCGACGGCGTCGGACTCGATCTCGTGGATCGCCTCGGCCAGCGTCTCCAGCGCGCCTTCGTCGAGCTTGCCGATCGTCGCGTACGGCGAGAGCTTCGCCCGGTGCATGATCTCGTCGGAGTAGGCGTTGCCGATCCCGGCGATCAGCGACTGGTCGGTGAGGGCCCACTTCAGCCGGGTGTTCTTGCCCGCGAACAGGTTCCGCAGCTGCGCGGCGTCCAGGCTGAGCGCGTCCGGCCCGAGCCGCGCGACGCTCGCGATCTCCTGCGGGTCCTTCACGATCCACACCGCGAGGCCCTTCTTCGTGCCCGCCTCGGTGAGGTCGAAGCCCGGCCCGGTCGCCGACTCCAGGTGCACGCGCAGCGAGATCGGGCCCTTGCCCGGCTTGAGCGGCGCCGCGGCCAGGCCGTCCGACCACCGCAGCCAGCCCGCGCGGGCCAGGTGGATCACCAGGTGCAGGTCACCGGCGACGACGTCGAGGTGCTTGCCGTAACGGGTCGCGGCGGTGATCTCGCGGCCGTGCAGGTCCGTCCACGGCGGGGTCGCCGTCTTCAGGACGCTCAGCGATGCGACATCGATGCGGAAGATCGTCTGCCCCACCGCGTGTTCGCGCAGGTAGTGGGCCAGCGCTTCGACCTCGGGTAACTCGGGCATGGCCCCAGTGTGCCCTACTCGACCGGGTGCAGCGGCCCGTCGAAGTCCGGCAGCGAATGCCGCTGGATCGTCTTCGAGATCTTCTTGACCTCGCCCTGCACGGTGAACATGCCGCGGATCGTGCCGACCCAGCGCTCGGACGGCCGGTCGCCGGTCACGTCGCCCTCGGTCTCCGCGACCACCGTCCACGGACGGCGCAGGATCCACCGCAGCGGGAAAAACAGCACCACGAGCAGCAACGCCAGCAACACCCACGCCGGGACGTTGACCTGGTCCGGCGTCCACACGACGAGGATCACGGCCAGCAGGGCCGTCACGACGATCATCGCGATGCCGGGGCCGTAGCTGCCGGCGACGTCGTGCTCGAAGTCGTCGGCCGTGGCCGGCGCACGCCATTCCATCTGGGCACGGACCACCCAGTCGCGGCCGTCTTCGCCGCGCACCAGCCGGTTCATTCAGTTGCCTCCCAGGCCGCCCGCAGGGTGAGCAGCACAACGGTACCGTGCGCGGCCCGGCCCGCGCGAGGGAGGAATCGGACATCCCGCCCGCCGGAGATGATCACCGCAGATCAGGAACCCGACGAGGTGGTCGCGGTCGAATCGGTTGGTTCGCCCGAATCGGTGACTTCGGACGTGCTGCTGGGGCACGGTTTCCCCGACGTCGGCGTCACCGTCGTCGACGGCTCCGTGGTTTCGGTGCCCTCGTCGGTCGGCGCGGGGTGCTTCGAAAGGGTTGTCGTCTCGTCCGGCGACAGCTCGGGCGCGTCGGCGCTCTCGGTCGAGTCGCGGGACTCGGTCATCGTCATCTGCGGGCTCGTCGTCTCGCTGTCGAGCCGCGGCGACGTCGAGGACTGGTCGGGCGCGCTGAACGTCGACGACGTGACGTCGTCGCGCGGGGCGAGCCCGCCGTCGCCGCCGGCGGTACCGGGGTCCCCGGCCGGGACGTCGCCGCCCGGCACGCTCGGCACCTCGTGCGCGCCCAGCTGGCGGTTCACGGCGGTCCGCGGCTTGACCGCGACGGTGGCGCCGGTGCCGCGGCCGTTGAGGACGCCGACGCCGATCTGCTGGTCGTGCTGCGGCTGCGGCGGTGGCTGGTGGTGCGTTTCGCTCGGCGGCACGACGACCAGCTCGGGCGCGCCGCCGGTGAGGCCGACGTCCTGCACGGGCGCCGAGCCGAACAGCACCGGACCGGCGGCCACGCCGACCGCGCCGACGGCCGCCGTCGACGCCAGCGCCAGTCCGATCTTGACCTTCGAGCCGACCAGGACACCCTTGACGGTCGCACCGAGCCCGGCCAGGACCCCGCTGCCGCCCGCGACCGCACCGGCGGCGGGCACCAGCAGCACCAGCACCCCGGCGTGGGCGCGCAGCGACGAACAGACGTCGCGCAGCTCGTCCTGGGTGGCACGGCACGACGAGCAGCCGTGCAGGTGCGCCTTGATCCGCTCGGCCTCGGCGCCGGTCACGCTGCCCGCGGTGAACCCGCCGAGCTTCTCGACGACGGCGCGGCACGAGTCCGGCCCCCGGTTCACCGAAAGGTGTGCCTGCAAGTACGCGGCACGCAGGCCCTGACGGGCACGGCGGGCCAGGGCCGCCGTGGCGTTCGCGCTCAACCCGAAGTGGGTGGCGACCATCGCGGGCTGCTCACCCTCGACCTCGGTCTGCCACAGCACGGTCCGCCAGCGCTCGGGCAAGCTGGTGAACGCGGTGGTGATCAGCGTGTGCTCGGCGGTGCGGGCGTGCGTGTCGGCCCCCGCACCGGCGCGGAAGGTCAGCTCGTCGTCGGAGACCGGGACGTCCCGCCGAGCGCCGTGCCACTCCCACGAAACCCGGCGGGCGACGGTCAGGAGGTAGGCGCGGACGTAGTCGCGGGGGCCGGCACCCCGGCGGAGGGCCTGCAGGACGCGGAAGAAGGTCTCCGCGGTGATGTCCTCGGCCTCGGACCGGTCGGCGGCCAGGCTCTGCGCGAGTCTCCGCACCGCGGCCGCGTGCAGCTCGAACAGCTCCCCGAAGGCGGCGTCCTCACCGTTTCGCAGTCGTTGCAGCAGTGCCTGCTCGTCGGATTCCGAGGCCGCTGGTGGCGGCACCGTGCCCAGCTCGGTCATCCGGCCCGGCACCTCCTCCCCGAAGGTCTCCCCATTCGGTCGAATGGGGACACCATACGGAGGGAAACAGCCGTCGTCACCCCTTGTACGCCAGCTGTGACACCGAAGCACCGGGTCAGGGCATGGGGGGACCCGCTCATCGGAGCGGATTCGGGTGGGTATAGAGTGCTTCTCAACAGCAAGGCAGTGCGGATGTAGCGCAGCTGGTAGCGCATCACCTTGCCAAGGTGAGGGTCGCGGGTTCGAATCCCGTCATCCGCTCAGGGTCAGGGGTCGTGTGTCGACGGAAAACGTCGACCTCGGCCCCTTCGCCATTTCACCCGGGGGCCCGAGCCCCCGGACCCCCACGGTGCCTCATGTCGCCTTCCAGCGTGGTCACCCGCCCGGGGGGTGTAGGGGCTAAAGCTCGTAGACGTCCAAGATTGTCGGCGCTACTGGGGTCAGGTGGGGGTCTTCGCGCTCTGTTACCTGGCCTCGGGCCATTCGGTACACCCGGAACTCGTTGTCGTGCTCGGTGTCCTGGTCGTCCCACACGTACAGCAGGCCGTAGGAGCCTGGGGCCAGCTCGCCCGCCCTCGTGAACAAGTTCAGGAGCTCGGGGCCGAGGCGGCCGCCGTGCTTGTCGAAACCGCCGAAGTGGAGCATCGGCATCCCCGCGCTCCAGCGGAGGTCGACCAGGTCGAAGTCACCGGCGTCGCGGATCGCGCGGTGCACGCGGTCGACCAGGCGCTCCAGCAGAGCCGCGTCGTCGTCGCCGCTCGTGGTCGCCTGGATGGTCACCCAGCCGTGATATTCGAACACCCGCGAAACGGTAGCAAGAGATCAACCGCGAGCTCAGCGGGCCAGTGCGGACGGCTTCCCGTCACGGCGCAGGACGTTCTTCAGCACCCCTTCGCCGAGGCGCTCGAACGCCGGCACCAGCTTCTCGCCGAACACGCACAACGTGCGCTCCCACGGGTGCCCGAGCGTGCCGAACGAGAAGTCCGAGGCCAGGAACAGGTGGTAGTCCGCGCGCGGGAACACCGGCACCGGCCAGCGGGCGCCCTCGGTCATCAGGTGCGGGCGGACGCGGTAGGACTGGTGCTGCCAGTGCAGCGCCCACAGCCAGTCGTCCGGACCGCAGACCTCGCGGAACGCCGCCAGCGCGATCGCCGCGACCTGGTGCTCCTCGACGGCGTACGGGCCGAGGCGGAACTCGGCCGACGCGCGGTCCAGGTCACCGGGCGAAAGGTCCCACGTCCGCGACGGCGCGGGCTCGCGGAACCCCGGCCAGGCGTGGGCGTAGGTGCTCGGCCAGAACGCCAGCTTGTCGTACACCCAGTACCAGGCGGGCTCGTCGGCGACGCGGGAGACGGCTTCCCAGGCAGCATTCACTGTTTCGACCTCGAAGTTGGCCACGCACGGTAGAACACGCGAAAGCTTCGTGTTCGCCCTCCGGTTTGTCCAGTCCTCGTCCGCTCGCCGCGAACTGTGTCACTCGACCGGGTGGAGTCTGCCAGGTTGTCACCATGCGGGTTCTCTTCGTCCACGGCGCGTTCGTCCGAGATGGCAATTGGTGGTGGCGGCCGACGGCCGAGGTGCTCGACGGCCACGGTCTGCGCAGCTCAGCCGTCGTGCTGCCGAGCTGCGAGGCCGAGCCGCGCGGTGATCTCCGCGACGACGCCGCGGCTGTCCGCGCGGTGCTCGACGCCTCCGACGAGCCCGCGCTGCTCGTCGGGCACTCCTACGGCGGCGTCGTCATTTCCGAAGCCGGGAACCACCCCGCGGTCCACCGGCTCGTCTACGTGACGTCGTTCTTGCCCGACGTCGGCGAGGCCCTCGCGGGCTTCGGGACCGGTGAGCCGCCGCCGTGGCACGTCAGCCACGGCGACGGGACCGCGAGCGTCCGGGAGGACCTCGTCCGGCCGCTGTTCGCGCAGGACTTCGACGACGCCACGTATTCCGCCGCCGCGAAACGGCTCACCGCGCAGAACGAAGCCGTTTTCGGTCAGCCGACGACGAAAGCGGCGTGGCGGGAGGTGCCGTCGACCTACGTCGTCTGCGGCGAAGACCTGGCGACGCCGCCGGAGAAGCAGCGGGCCCAAGCCGAGCGCGCCACCGATGTCGTCGAGCTGTCCGTGGCGCACCACCCGTTCGTCACGCGGCCCGAGCTGGTGGCCGAGGTGCTGCTTCAGAAGACGAGGTAGCCCATCAGGAACTCCTTGGTTTTGCCTTCGCAGCCCGCGTCGAGCGAGTCGAAGTGGCTCGCGCCCGCGTTGCAGCGGTAGATCGCCCGCGCCGACGCCCACGTCGGCGGTTGCGCGTACGCGTAGCCGAGCAGGCCGATCGGCTCCTGGCCTTCACACTTGCCGGACTGGTCGGTCGAGGTGAACCAGTCGTTCTGGTTCTTCACCTTGCAGGCGTAGAACTTCCGCGTGCCGGGCTCGGCCGTCGCGACGAGCGAGCCGAACACGCCCTCCTTGGTGAAGCCCGCCGGCGGGCCGATCTTCTTGGTGGCGCTGAAGTGCGGGCCGTCCGGGTGGTGGTAGCGGGTCAGCGGCACCATCGTCGGTTTCGGTTTCGCGGGTTCGCCGCTCGCGGGCGCGCTGGGCGGGATGACCGTGCTCGCGCCGGGCAGCACCGGGACGCTCGCGGACGGCGGAACCGAGGACGCGCTCGCCGAAGACGTCGGGCTCGCCGACGTCGTGGTGCCGGACGAGGCGGACGTGGTCGGCGCCGGACCCGCCGCGCCGCCGGGCGAACCCGCGGCGACCGGCGTGGTGCTGTCCGGCTTGAGGAGGAAGATCGCGCCCAGCGCGGCGACGACGGCCACCGCCACCCCGGTCAGCACCAGCGGGAGGCGCCGCTTCTTCCGCGGCGGATCCCAGTCCACTGTGGTCGGTGACGGCGGGGCCACCCGAGCCGTCACTGGCTCGAAGACGATCGTCGGCAGCTCGGCCGGGTCCACCGCCTGCGTCGGCGAATCCGTGATCGCGGTGCGCGCGGTTTCCAGCAGCCGCCGGACTCCCGAGGCGCCGAGACGGTCCGAAGTGGACTGCGTGAGCAGCCCGCGGACGGCGTCGGCGAGCGGGCCGCGGCAGTGCTCGAACACCGGCTGGTCGTACATGATCGCGTGCAGGGTCGCGGCCGTGGTGGTGCGCTGGAACGGCGCGCGCCCTTCGGCGGCGTGGAACAGCGTCGCGCCGAGGGACCACAGGTCCGACGCGGGCGACGGCCCGGCTCCGGCGAACAGCTCGGGGGCCATGTAGCCGGGCGAGCCCATGACGCCGCCGGTCTGCGTCAGCCCCGGGTCGTCCATCGCCCGCGCGATGCCGAAGTCGGCGAGCTTCACGCGGTCGCCGGGCAGCACCATGATGTTGCTGGGCTTGACGTCCCGGTGCACGATGCCCGCCGCGTGCGCGCTTTCCAGGGCACCGAGCACCTGCAGGCCGAGCGCGGCGACGCGGTCGTTCGCCAGCGGCCCCTCACGCCCGACGACGTCGGCGAGCGTCGGCGCGACCACCAGCTCCATCACGATGAACGTGGCACCGTGCTCGCTGACGACGTCGTAGACCGTGACGACGCCGGGGTCGTTGAGCCGGCCGGCGGTGCGGGCCTCGCGCATGACGCGTTCGAGGTTGGTGCCCGGCGGGGTGGCGAGTCTCCTCGAGCGCGACCGGCCGCCCGAGCACCCGGTCTTCGGCGCGCCAGACGACGCCCATGCCGCCCCGGCCCAGCTCGGCCGAGATCGCGTACCGCCCCGCGACCAGTCTCATCGTCGCCCCCCTGAACGCTCGGAGGCGATGCTAAGGGAGGCGCCGGGCGGACCCGGCGCCTCCCCGGCTCAGGCGGCGTCCCAGAGCGTCAGGAACGCCGAGGCCTCGCTGCGGGCCCAGGGCCGCAGCCGTTCGCGGTCGCGCGCCGACAACTGGAACTCCTTCGCCCGGCGGACGTCGACCACCAGCGCGTGCCCGCCCGGCAGGACGTCCGGCATCGCCTGCTCGAGCACCCACAGCGCGAGCTGCGCGGAGTCCTTCGTCAGGGGTTCCTCCTTGAAGTAGAGCCAGGTCGCGTACCGGCGGCCGTCGCTCTTGCGCAGCCCGATCTGCGGGCTGACGCCGATCTCGAGCTCGCCGATCCGGCACCGGCCGCGCCCGACCTCGACCAGCCGCGGCGACTTGCGGCCGAGGTAGCGCAGCCAGCCGTCGGCGATCGCCGCGTAGTGCGGTTTCGTCCGGTCGTCGGCGGCGTTGACCAGCGCGCGCAACGCGGTCGCGTCCTGCCCCGCCGCCCGCCCGGACCGCACGGCGTTGGCCGCCCGCCGGTAGTAGTTGAACGCGGCTCGCGCCGGGTCCTCGTACAGCCGGCGCTGCCGCCGGACGAACGACGACCGCGACGGTCCGTTACTCGCGCTGTAGCCCACGAACGTGGGCAGGGTGATGTAGGCCATGGCCCTGCCTTCCTCCATCACGCCTCCCGCGGACGCGGGTGGCATCTCCCCTGGACAACGCCCATTTTAGAACATATGTACGACAGTTTTCGGGGGCTTGACGGGTGACGGTCGCCGACAACCGGGCACCAACCGGGGGTCGGCTATGGTGAGGGAGTGTCGGTGCAGGTGAAAGGCGGGAAGCCGGAGAAGCCGGTCAAGCCCCTTTCGGTCCACGAGGCCTGGCTGCCCAAGGACCACTCGATGTACCGGCCGCGCCACGGCCGCCAGCAGGTCGCACTCATCTGCGCGGTCGTCTTCTTCCTGACGCCGGTGGTGTCGCTCGGCCTCTTCGGCCCGCCGGAGCCGTTCGAAAACCGCAAGCTCCACGACTTCCCGAGCCTCTCCGACGGCTGGGGCTTCTTCAGCGGGCTCAGCCAGTGGGCCACCGACCACCTGCCCGGCCGCCAGGCCGCGGTGGAGGCCGAGGACGCGATCAGCCGCGGGGTCTTCGGCGAGCCGCCGGCACTCGGCGGCCAGCCCACCGGGCCCGCGGTCGGCCCGGTGCCGAACCAGCAGCCGCCCGCCCGCCCGGACACCGGCACGACGCAGGGCCAGACGAACAGCGCGTACCCGCCCGTGGTCGAAGGCCGCGACGGCTGGCTGTACCTCGGCAACGACATGTACGCCAAGTGCAACCCGATCATCCCGGCCGCCACGGTGATCGACGAGCTGATCGGGCTGCGCCGCACGGTCGAGGCGTCGGGACGGCGGCTCGTGCTCATCGTGCCGCCGGACAAGTCGGATATCTTCCCGCAGTTCCTGCCGGATTCCTACGCCGGCAAGGACTGCGCGCCGGTCGCGGCCCGGCTGATGTGGCAGCGGCTGAACACCGAGGTCGGCTACCTGGACCTGCGCGGCCCGCTGCTGGCCGAGTCGCAGCGGCGCGGCGCGCCGATCTACTTCAAGCAGGACACGCACTGGCAGTTCCACGGCGGATTGACCATGGTCCGGGCGCTGGCCGAGGACCTGAAGCCGGGCGTGACGAACACCTGGCGGACCGCGCCGAAGGAGACGTTCGACAAGCTCACGGACCTGCCGCCGCTGATCGGCCGTTCCGGCAGCGAGCCCGCCGAGCTGGAGAGCCTGGCGCCGGACGGCGGCGCCGACAAGACCCGCACCTTCTTCGGGCAGCCGAACACCGTCCCGATCGAGCTGCGCGGGACGCCGGGCGTCGGCACGGTCGGCGACAAGGTGGCGATGATCGGGGACTCGTTCACCGGCTTCGCGAACATGTACCTCGCGGCCGCGTTCACGGACATGACGATCATGCACTCCGACTACGTCCAGCAGAACACCGCCGCGGCCGCGGCGAAGCTGGCCGGCAGCGACGTCGTCGTCCTCGAAATCGCGGAACGCAACCTGATCGGCGGGCAAAGCCCTATCCTGGCCCCGGCCGTGGTGAAGACGCTGAGCGAGCAGCTCGCGGCGCACCCCAGGCGATGAGCGCCCCACGGCGCATGGACGAAGGAATCGGATGAGCGTGCGGGATCTGCCGTGGCTGGCCGGCGTGGACGCCGGCAGTGCCTCGGTGACGGCGGGCCGGGTGTCGGTCGGCGGCTGGCTGGTCTCGCCGAGCGGGCCCGACGGCAGCACCGTCCGGCTCGGCGGGCAGGTCGCCACGGTGCACTGGGAGCGCGGCGGCACGGCCGTGCCCGGGGTGCCGGCGGACTGGCCGACGTGGGTGTGGCGGGCGGAAGCCGACGGAGACCACCTCGCTGGCGTCGAGGCGACCGTCACCGCGCCGGACGGCACCGAGCTCGTCCGCGTCACCGTGCAGCCGCCGAGCGGGCACCGGATGCCGTCGCCGCTGGGCGAGATCGACTTCCCGGCCGCGGACGCCGACCTGACCGGTGACCTGATGGTCGTCTCGGGCTGGCTGCTGCTCGACGGCAAGCTGCCCAGCCGGGTCGAGGTGGAGGTCGACGGCGCGGCCCCGCAGCGCGCGCGGCTCATGCTGCCCCGGCCGGACGTCACCAGCGCGTTGCCCGGCGAGGTCCGGCAGGCTGGGCTGAGCGGTTACGAGGCCCGCGTGCCGCTGCCGATGGCGCCGGGTGAGCGCCGGAAGGTGACGTTCCGGGTGCGGGCCTGGACCCGCGACGGCCGCGAGTGGAACTCTCCGGTCCGGTACGCGACGCTGCGGCGGCGCCCGGTCGACCGGCGCGACGCCGAAGCCGTCGCGCGTGCGTCGGCGTTCACCGAGGACCTGCTGGCGCGCGTCAAAGCGGCCGTCGACACCGACCACGTCCTGGTCGTGACGCACAGCCTGCGCGTCGGCGGCGGCCAGTTCTGGCTCAGCGAGCTGCTGCGCCACCTCGCGGGCCCGCACGGCCACAAGGTCACGCTGGTCTCCCCCGAGGACGGCCCGCTGCGCGGCGAGCTGGAAGAGCTGGGCGTCACCGTGCACGTCACCGGCCACCACCGCGTGCAGGACGCCGTCACCTACACCGCGTACGTCGGCGAGCTGGCGATGCTGGCCACCGCGAGCGGCGCCGGGGTCGTGCTGGTGAACACGCTCGGCATGTTCGCCGGAGTCGATGCGGCGATGCGCGCGGGCCTGCCGGTGGCGTGGGTGGTGCACGAGAGCTTCAGCCTCGAGGACTTCGCCTACCTGAACTGGGGCATGGACGGCCTCGACCCGCTGGTGCGCGACCGCTGGGAGCACTGCCTGGCCAAGGCCGACGCGCTGCTGTTCGTCGCCGACGCCACGCGCGAGATGTTCCTGCCGTGGTCGCAGCCGCGGCGGTGCGTCACCGTCCGGTACGGCATCGACCCGGTCCCGGTGCGGCAGGCGCTACACGACTCGAAGGAAGACGTCCGGCGCGAGCTGGGCTTGCCCGAGCGGGCGACGGTGCTGCTCAACGTCGGCGTCAGCGAGCCGCGCAAGGGCCAGGCGCCGCTGCTGCTGGCCTTCGAACAGGTCCGGACCACGCACCCGGACGCGCACCTGGTGATCGTCGGGACGCACGAGTCACCGTACTGCGACGCGCTGCGGGACTACGTCGAGGCGGCCGGGCTCACCGGCTCGGTCAGCCTGGTGCCGATCTGCCGCGACCCGCGGCCGTGGCTGCGCGCGGCCGACCTGTTCGTCAACAGCTCCGACATCGAGTCGCTGCCGCGGTCGATCCTCGAGGCGATGGCGTTCCGGGTGCCGGTCGTGGCCGCCGACGTCTTCGGCACGCGCGAGATCGTCAGCGACGGCGAGAGCGGCTGGCTCTTCGTGCCCAACGACCTCAACGCGCTCACCGTCGGCCTGCTGCGGGCGCTGGACACCCCGCCCGCGGCCCGCGAGCGGATCGCCGAGCGGGCGCTGGCCGGCGTCGGCGCCTTCCTGGACTCCGCCCACTACGGGCAGGAGTTCTCCACCATCCTGAAAGGCCTCGCGCGAGGCACCGGTACCGAGGAACGAGACGCATGAGCGCCGAAGAAGGCCCGAAGAACGACGAACCGGTCGAGTACGCCGTGCCGGCGTCCGTGCGGGCCGAACTGCTGCAGCTGCGCGCCGAGCGCTCGGTGCTGATGGCCGAGCGCGAGCGGCTGCTCGGCAGGCTCCGCGGCGCCGACGCGGACCTGCGGGAAGCCCTGCGCGTGCAGGAACGGCTCGTCGAGGACGCGCGGGCGAACGACGAGCTGCGCCGCCAGGTCGACGAGGCCTCCGAAGCCCGGGTCGAGCTGGACGCGCTGCGCCGCGACCGCGACCTCGCGCGCCAGGAGCTGGAACGCACCCGGACCGAGCGCGACCAGCTGCGGATGGACCTGCTGCAGGCCGAGCTCGCCCTGCACGGCGCCGACCTGCCCGAGGTCGCCGAGCACGACCACCGCGAGGCCGAGCAGCTGCGCCTGCGGGTGGCCGAGCTGACGCGCGAGCTCGAGGCGCACCGGCAGACCATCAGCTGGCGGGTCACCGCCCCGCTGCGCACGGTCCGCCGGAAGACCCGCTGACCGTGACCGGACCACGGCTGGTCCTGGCGTCCGCGCCGGGCGGCAGCGCCTTCATGGAAGAGCTCTTCGAGGTCGTCGCGGACGCCGTGCGGTCGGCGGGCGGCCGGGCCGAGACCCACGTGGGACCGCTGCCCGAGGACGACGACGACACGGTGTTCGTCGTCGTCCCGCACGAGTACCTGGTGGTGCTGCCGGAGAACCAGCGGCCGCGCCCGGACCAGCTGCGCCGGACGATCGCGTTCTGCGTCGAGCACCCGGGCACGCGCACCTTCGACACCAGTGCGAGCTTGCTGCCCCGGTTCGGCGGCGCGGTCGACATCAACGCCGACTCCACCGAAGAGCTGGTGCGCCGCGGCCACGACGTCCGCCGCTTCCAGCTCGGCTACACGCCGCTGTGGGACCGGTGGGGTGGTGATCCGGACAGCCCGCGCGCCATCGACGTCACCTACCTCGGCACGGCCGAACACCGGCGCTCGGCGTTGCTCGCCCGCGCGGCCCGCGACCTGGACGGGCTCGAGGTGCGGCTGCTGACCCCGCCGCACGAGCCGATGGTCAAGCCGCGGCCGGACTTCCTGATGGGCCGGGCCAAGCACGAGCACCTGGCGCGCAGCCGCGTGCTGCTCAACCTGCACCGCGAGGCGTCGAAGGCGCTGGAGTGGGTGCGGGTGCTGGAAGCGGCTTGCAACGGCTGCGTCGTCGTCACGGAACCCAGCCGCGATCTCGCGCCGTTCACCGCCGGGCAGCACCTGGTGGTGGCCAGGGAGACCGTCGTCGGCGCGGCGACCGCGGCGCTGCTGCGCGACGGCGAGCTGGAGCGCTCGATCCGCACCGAGACCTACCGGTTCGTCCGCGAAGAGCTGGACATGGGCCCGTCGGCCCGTGCGTTGCTGGAGCTGGCGGCGGATCTCGCCGAACGGCACCCGGCACCGGCGCGCTCGGACCGGCCGGTGCCGACGCGCGCCGTCGTCGCCGCGACCGAGGGCCCACTGGCCGTCGACACCCCGAGCTGGGACCCGCGGTTCCGCGGCGAGGAGTCCCTCGGCGCCGAACCCGGCCCGGACCGGCGGCTCGCGGCGCGGCTCACCGTGGAACGCGCCGAGACCGCGCGACGCACCGACGGCGTGGTCCAGACCCCCGCCGAACTGCCGCTCGCGCCGAGCGGCGGCCCGCGCGCCGACGACCTCGACGTGCTGATCGTGCGGCGGATCGGCGACCCCGGCGTCGCGGCGCTGGTCGACGACCTCGCTCGCGGGACCACGCTCCCCGGCCGCGTCCTCGTCTGCCAGGACGGGACCGCCGAGCCGTCCGGGCCGAAGCCGTACGACGTGCTCCAGCACCCGATCCCCCGCGGCGCGGGCCACGGGTACAACCGGCTCCTCGCGGAGTCTCGCGCCGACCTGGTCCTGGTGCTCGACGCGGGTATGCGATGCTCGCAGCACCTCGTGGCACGGCTGCTGGCCGCGGTCCGGGCGGGCGCGGACGTGGCGCACTGCCCGGTCGCGGACGTCCAGCTCGGCTTGGTGGGTGCCCTGCCCCCGGAGGCGCGGCGGCTGGCCAGGCTGCCGTACCTGGGCAGCGGCTACCTGGTGCGGCGGACCGTGCTCGAGGAGATCGGCGGCTGGCCGGAAGACCCGTGGTCGGAGGGACTGGAACACCACGGCTTCTGGCTCGAGGTCGCCGACCGGGGCGACCGCACGGAGCTGGTGCAGCAGGTCCTGCTGTCCCGTGTGGTGCCCGACCCGCCCGCCCGGCCGGTCGACCTGGATCCCCAGCGCGCCTGGGCCGTGACGAACGCGAAACGGTAGGACATGGACAGAACCGAGACCACGGACGTGCTCCCGGCGATCACGCCGGAGCACGCCCCCGCCCGGCGCCGCACGAGGAACCGGCCACGCCCGCCACCCAGGAAAGCGGGCCGCTGCCGTCGTTCATCCCGGCGCTGACCGGGGTCCGCGCGCTCGCGGCGCTCTGGGTGCTGGCCTTCCACTTCCGGCCGGAGCTGGTCTCGTCGTTCCCGTTCCTCGGCCGGCTCGCGCCGCTGTTCGACGCCGGGCACCTCGGCGTCGACCTGTTCTTCGTGCTCAGCGGCTTCATCATGACCTACACGCACCTGCACCGGATGACCGAGCCGTGGACGCCGCGCAAGGCGCTCGGCTTCCTCTGGCTGCGGCTGAGCCGGATCTGGCCGGTGATGTTCCTGGTGCTGCTCGGCTGGGCGCTCTACCGCGCGTACTCGCTGCAGGCGAACAACGACGCGAGCATCCAGCTCGCGGCCAGCCCGGCTCGGTTCCTGGAGCACGTGCTGCTGATCCAAGGCTGGTTCATCGAACCGGACCAGTGGAACCCGGTGGACTGGTCGCTGAGCGCGGAATGGCTGGCGTACCTGGTGTTCAGCGTCGCGATCGCGGTGCTGGCGAAGATGCTGCGGACCGTGCGCGTCCGCTCGCTCGTCCTGTGCGCGCTCGTTTCCGTGTTCCCGATCGTCGCGATCGGCGTGACCATGGAGGACGGCAGCGACCTGCTGCTGTTCAACAACGCGCTGGTGCCGGGGATGATCCCGCTGCGCGTGCTGACGGAGTTCTTCGGCGGCGCGTTCACGGCGTTGATCGTGATGCGGTACGGCCGCGCCGCGCGGCTGCCGTGGTTCCTGCGGCCGACCGTCGTGTTCGTCGTGATCGTCGCGGTGATCTTCCTGGTGCAGCGCTACGACCCGTTCCCCCGCTACAACATGGGCCTGGACTGGCGGATCAACGGCCACCTGATGTGGGGCTCGGCCGAGACCGTCGTCGTCGTCCCGTTGTTCCTGCTGCTGATCGGCTCACTGGCGATCAGCAACCGTGAGCCCATGGCGTGGCTGCTGCGCACGAAACTGCTGATCTGGGGCGGCAAGATCTCGTTCGCGCTGTACCTGATCCACTGGCTGTGCATCGACGTCATGCGGCACGTCATCCAGACCAAGCTGCACCTCACCGACATGCCGACGAGCTGGGAGTACCGGCTGATCGTGCTCGGCTTCCTCGCGCTGACGGTCGTGATCGCGCACATCCTGCACCGGTTCTTCGAGGAGCCGACGCGGCGCGCGATGCGGCGGATGCTGCCGGAGTCGATGCGGGCCTGAGCGGTCAGCCGGCGGACGGTTCGGCGAGCCGGACCGTCCACGCCCGCGTCAGCTCTTCGGTCCGGTCCGCGAGGTAGGCCGGGTCGCAGCGGCCCGCCTGCCGGATGACCTGGAACCGCGCCTCCGCCGTGGCGACGTCGAGGACCGCGGATTCGTCGAGGCCGAGGCGTCCACAAAGGTCCCGCACGATGTCGCCGACGGTGGGTCCGGGCACCCGGCCGCCGCGGGCGAGTTCGTCGGCAGTGATCAGGATCCCGCGGGCGAGGACGTCGTCGGCCGTGCAGCCGTCGACCGACCATTCGAGGTCGATGGGGACGAGCCCCGACGGCGTCACGAGCAGGTTCTGCGGCGTCAGGTCCCACAGCCGCGGGCCGAGGTCTTCGGCCCGCGCGACGACGAGGTCACGCCAGCGGCCGAGCAGCTCCGTGAGCCGTTCCGGGTGCCGCTGGGCGAGGTCCAGCACGGTCGGCGCGTCGACCACGTCGTCCACTGTGGACACGACGCGGACGCCGTGCGCCGCGCCGGGGTGCGCGGCCAGCGGGGTCCGGCGGACGCGCAGGCCGTGGTCACCCCGCTCGACGACCGACTGCGTGCAGAAGTCGGCGGCGCGGTCCGTGCTGAAGAACGACGCGAGCACGGTGTCCGGCCACAGCCTCGGCTCGCCGTCTTTCGCCGCCAGGACGAGGAAAGAGTTGCTGTGCTGCGCGGCCAGTCCGGCGTCGACCAGCTCGGCCCACACGCGCTCCTCGTCGGCGACGCGGTCCGCGTCGCCCGCCCAGTCCGGGCTGGGGAACGCGGGCAGCTGGGTCGCCAGGCGCGGGCTCGCCGCGATCAGCTCGTCGGAGAGCAGCGCGCGGGTCAGCTTGTAGTCCGGGAAAGCGCCGAGCACGGTCGTGCCGCCGAACCCGGCGCGGTCCACGAGACCGAGGAGCCGCTTGCGGGAGAACGTCCGGGCGACGCCGCCGTCGGGGTAGCCGGTGACGCCGTCCCACGCGCGCCCGGTGTGGTCTTCCGCAGCACCGCACAGGTATTTGACGCCGAGCTGGTTTTCGATCGCCAGCACCAGCTGGCCACCGGGCCGGAGCCGGGCGTGCGCGGCACGCAGGAAGCTGGTGTAGACCTCGTCGTCGTCGGAGCCTGAGCCGACGTACTCCAGCACCCCGATGACGACCACGACGTCGTAGGCCGGGACCTCCGGCACGTCCTCGATGCCGCCGACGAACACCTCGACGTCGCCGAGGTCGCGGGTCCGGGCCCGCGCGCCCCGCGCCCGGCTCGCCACGGGCTCGACCGCGTCGACATAGCGACAGCGTTCGGCCAGGTGGCTGGTGATCGCGCCGGTGCCGCAGCCGATCTCGAGCACCGCGGCGTCCGGCGGCAGGGCCAGAGTGCGCAGCACGTTCGCGCGGCCGTGGTCCAGGTGGTAGCGCTCCGGCCAGGTCCGCGCGGCCAGGGTCAGCTCGTCGCTGAGCGACCCGCGGTCCTGCGCGTTCTCCAGCAGCGCGGTGACCAGGTCCTCGGCGCCGTCGGCGTAGTCCGAGACGCCGGTGGACAGCACCGTGCAGCCGTACTCGTCCGGGTTCGCCCGGGACCGCAGCGGTGTCGGCACCTGGAGTCCGGTCACGAGTTCGGAACGTTCTCCAGCATCGCCTTCATGACGCCCTCGAACTCCTTGGTCACGGCCGTGTCGGTGGCCGGCGCCTGGTTGACGTCGACCCGCAGCACCGCCGCACCCGAGACGTACACCGCGCGGTAGGTGGTGTGGTCGGAGAGGACGGCCTTGTAGACGGTGACCGAGTTCGGCAGCCCGGCGTGGTCGGCGACCGGCTGGAGGCCCGTGTCGGCGGCCGGCTTCAGCGACTGCGCCAGCTTGGTCGCGTCCGCGACGCTCTTGGTGTTCACCAGCAGCACCGAGTAGTCGAACGGGGTGTTGCTGGACGCCTGGCAGGTGACGTACGCGGAACCCGCGGCCTTGATCGAGGCGGCCTCGGCGGCGTTCAGGAACTCCTTCGACACGGCGTCGTCGACGCTCATCGTGCCGTTCTTCTCGCTGGCCTTGCCCGGCATCGGCGGCACGCGGGTCGGCGCGACGCTCGGCGGCGGCGGGGTGGTGCTCGGCGCGGCCGACGTCGGGTTGTTCCCCGTCGTCTGCTGGGCGACCTGGCCCGAGTCACCGCGCAGGCCGAACCACCAGATGGCGAAGCCGGCGAGCAGCACGACCAGCACCGCCGCGACGATGCTGATCACCTTCTTCTTGCCGGAGCCGCTCTTGGTCTCGAAGTAGGACTCCGGACCCTGGCGCATCCAGCTCAGGTCGTTGGGGTCGTGCGGCGCGCCGGCGTCCTCGGCCCCCCACGGCGGGACGGCGGCGCCGGGCGGCACCTGGTTCCAGCCCGGCTGCGCGGGCGGCGCCTGCTGCGAGTAGCCCTGGTAGTTCGGCTGGTACTCGCCGGTGTTGCGGACGACCTGGGTGCGCTCGGGGTTGTCGTCGGCGCCCGGCTGCTGCGGCGGCGGCGCGAACCCGCCCGGGGGCGAGAACGGCTGCTGCTGCTGAGCGGGCGGGACGTACGCGGTCGCGTTGGGGTCACCGGGGCGGGCCTGCTGCTGCGCCTGCCACGAAACGGCCTGCGTGCGCTCGGCGTCGCCGCCCTGGTTCGGCTGCGTCTGCGGGATCCCGCCCGGCGGGCTCACCGGGGCGATCACCTGGGTCGCGTCGGCGTTCGGCGACGGCGCCTGCGGCGGCTGCTGGTCCTGCACCCCCACCGCGGACGAAAGCACCTGGTCACGTCGGGTGCGGTACTCGTCCGCCGACAGCTGCCCGGCCGCGAGCTCCTCGTCCAGCCGACGCAGCTCCTCCTGCCACGACACCAGGAGCCCCCTTATTCCAGTCTGGTCGATCGGCCAGCGGCCGGCCGACACGGCCTCGCCTGTTCAAATGACATGCACATTGTGCACTTCTGGGTGCTCCGGCCGACCCTCGGGTCGGCTTGTCACCCGAGCTCCTCAGCCCGGCGGCAGGACGGCCGTCACGCTGTCCCGGATCGCCTCGAGCCGGACCCGCAACGCGGCCGAATCGCTGGTACCCGCCTGGGACACGCCGATGCCGACGACCACCGCCCCGGAGGAGTACCAGAGGATGCCGACCCAGCCGTCGGTGCCGCGCTGGGTGTACATCAGATCGTTCTCGGTGGGCCCGAGCCGGGTCGCGGCCAGCTGCGCCCCGGAGAGGTTCTGCCGCAGCGCGGCCGCCAGGTGCTTGGCGTCGAAGACCGACAACGTCGGGATCACCATCATCAGGTTGCCGTCGCGGGGCTTCGCCGGGTCGGCCGACGCGCGGAAGATGATCTCCTTGGCGTTGCCCGCGCGGATCTGCGCCGCGTCGGCCTCGGTGATCACCTTGGCTTCGAGCGCCTTGTCGATCGACATCGTCGAGTTGGCGGTGTTCGGCTTGCCGGGCAACGCCGGCAGGCGCTGCTCGAGCGAGAGCGACGGGTCGGTGACGCCGTTCGACGGCAGCGACGTCGTCGGGACCGGCGGCAACGCGGCGTCGGACGGCTCGTCGGTCCGCGTGCCCAGCCAGTACGTGCCGCCGACGATCAGGATGAGCACCAGCACGACGCCGAGCGTCACGAACAGCCAGGTCGGGCGGCCCTGCCCGGGTTCTGCCCCGCCGCGGTGCTTGCCCCCGAGGTCCGGTTCCGGCGGCGGCGCGGATTCCGGGGCCACCGGCGGGAAGCGGCTCGGCGTGGTCGAGTGCAGGTTGGTGCCTTCGACCCGCAGGTAGCGCGTCGGGACGATGTCGGCCGGGCTCGGCGCGGTCGTCATGTGGTCGGGGATGGCGGGGATCCCGCTCGGCGCGGGCACCGAACCGGCCGGCCGGGTGCGCATCCACGGCCGCTCCTCCGGCGTCGGCTGCTTCGGCATCGGCCGCGGGGTCGGCGTCGGATCGACGGGCGGGGTGAAGGCGGGGTTGGCGCTCTGCCACGAGCGGTTGCCCGGACGGCGCAGCGGCGAAGGGACCGGCGAGGGCACGGTGGCCCCGGACGCGGCGGCAAGGAGCTCGTCGCGCTGCTTCCGGTGCGCGGCCGGCTCGATCCGCCCGGCTGCCAGGTCCGCGTCGAGTCGGCGCAGATCTTCCTGCCAGCTCATTCTTGGACCCCCATCCACCGTTCGGGGCATCAGTCTGGCACGGAGGGCCGACCTGTGAGATGACGATTTGTGCTTGGTCCGCAACGTAGCGGAAGATCCGGCCTTTGTGGAGAGTCCCGGCGGTTACCCCGAAGGTGTGACATCCGCCGTGTCGATGAACGCCATCCCACTCCCGGACGCCTTCTGAGCAGAGCATCGGCCGGGAGAGGAGGCGCCGTGATCTGGATCTGCCTGGTCAGCGTCCTCGCCGTGGTGTTCCTGGTGCGCGCGGTCCGCGTGGTGCGCCGGGTCAGGCGGGGCGACGCGGCGTGACCAACCCGGATTCGTAGGCCAGCACCACCAGCTGCGCCCGGTCGCGGGCGCCGATCTTCGTCATGATCCGGCTGACGTGGGTGCGTGCCGTCGCGGTCGAGATCACCAGGTGCGCGGCGATCTCGTCGTTCGACATCCCACCCGCGACCAGCGCCAGCACCTCGCGCTCGCGGTCGGTGATCTCGCGGACGGCGGCGGTGTCGATGCGCCGGTTCTCCGGGCGGCCGACGAACTCCTGGATCAGCCTGCGGGTGACGGTCGGCGCCAGCAGCGCCTCCCCGCTCGCGACGACCCGCAGCGCGCGCAGCAGCTCAACCGGCTCGGTGTCCTTGAGCAGGAACCCGCTGGCGCCGGAACGCAGGGCTTCGTAGACGTACTCGTCGACGTCGAAAGTGGTCAAGACCAGTACCTTCGTGCCCGCGAGGTCGGGGTTCGCGGTGATCCGGCGGGTCGCTTCGAGGCCGTCGACGCCGGGCATCCGGACGTCCATCACGACGATGTCCGGCTGGTGCTCGACGGCCAGCGCGACGGCCTCCTCGCCGTTGCCCGCCTCGCCGCACACCTCGAAGCCGTCCTCGGTCTCCAGCAGCACGCGGAACCCGGCGCGGACCAGGACCTGGTCGTCGGCCAGCAGGACGCGGATCATGCTTCCCCCTCGATCGGTAGCTCGACGCACACTTCGAAACCGCCGTCGACCGGCCCGGCGGTGCACCGCCCGCCGAGCGCGGTGGCGCGCTCGCCCATCCCCCGCAGCCCGTGGCCGGGGGTCGGCTGGCTGGTGCCGCGGCCGTCGTCGCGCACCCGCATCGTGAAGGTGCCGTTCCGCCGTTCGAACCGGACGTCGACGTGGTCCGGCTGGTCGGCGTGCCGGACGACGTTGGTCAGCGACTCCTGCAGGATCCGGTAGGCGGCGGCGTCGACGGGCGCGGGCAGGTCACCGGGCTCGCCGTGGACGTCGACCGTGAGCCCGGCGTCGCGCGCGTGTGCCAGCAGCTCGGCGGCCTGGGCCAGGCTCGGCGCGGGCGCCTTGTCCTCGCCCGAGCGCAGCACGGCGAGGGTGGCGCGCAGGTCCTTGAGCGCGGACGCGCTGGCCGCCTTGATGTTCAGCAGCGCCTCTTTTGCCTGCTCCGGCCGCCGGTCGGCGACGTGCGCGGCGACGCCGGCCTGGACGTTGATCATCGCGAGGCTGTGCGCGACGACGTCGTGGACCTCGCGGGCGATGCGCAGCCGTTCCTGCTCGGCGAGCCGGTGGCGGTGCTCGTCGGCCTGCTCGCGGCGGGCGGCGAGCGCGTCGAGCTGGTACCGGACGGCGGTGCCGACCCCGATCACCGCGACCAGCCACACGACGAGGAACCCGGCGCCGAACTCCAGCGCGAACGACCCCGACGTCACGACGTGGCCGAGGTAGAGAACGGCGAGCGCGGCGGACCCGGTGATCCCGGCGGTGAGCGGGCCGCGTTGCCGGGTGAGCAGGAACAACGCGACGGTCGGGACGACGATGACCGGCCCGCCGGGCAGCCCGGAGGCGTAGTAGCCGAACGCGGACGCCGTCGTGGCGAGGAAGACGGTGAGCGGGAAGCGGTGCACGACCAGCAGGGTCAGCACGGTCGCGGCCAGCCACGCGACACCGGGCGGGGTGAGCGGCGCCGAGCCGGGCTGCCAGCGCGACGAAGCGCTCGTCGCCCCGAGCACGAACCCGAGGACGACGACGGTGCGCACCACGCGTCCCACCCACGGCGACCACTTCATGCCGCGAAAACTACCGGTCGCGAGGCCGCACCGCGTCCGTCTCGAAGCGACTTCCCGCGTACGTCGGGTGCGGTAGTCAGTCGAACATGAGCGGCAGCTTCGCCGCCGTCTCCTCGTCGGCCGGGGTGTAGGTCGACACGGTGATCTCCGAGCGGCGGCCGTAGTAGAGGTAGGTGAAGTTGAACCGCAGCAGCCCGACGTCCGGGTGCAGGTACCGCTTGGTGCGGATCGGTTCGGAGTTGACGTCGTGCTGCGGCCAGAGTTCGGCGAACAGCGGCGACTCGGCCTTCAGGCGTTTGACGAGGTTCTTCCACGCGGGCTCGGCGACGTGCTCGGCCATCGCCGCGCGGAAGGACGCGATGACCCGCGGGATGTTCGTGTCCCAGTCGAGCATCCGCTCGCGCCAGTCCGGGTTGAGCAGGCACTGGACGAGGGTGTTGCGGTCCTCGAACGGGATGGCGTCGACGTCGCCCATCAGCCAGGTGTAGCCGCGGTTGTAGGCGAGCAGGTCGCAGCGGGCGTTGCGCACGGCGACCGGGTACGGCTCCAGCTTTTTGAGCATCAGCTCCATGGCGGGGGTGATGACCTGGCAGTCCCGCTCGCGGTCGGGTTCGGGCGCGCCGGCGAGGCGGAAGAGGTGGGTGTGCTCGTGCGGGTCGAGCCGCAGGGTGCGGGCGATCGCCTGCAGGACCTGCTCGGACGCGTTGATGTCGCGGCCCTGCTCGAGCCACGTGTACCAGGTGACCCCGACCCCGGCGAGCTGCGCGACCTCTTCGCGGCGCAGGCCGGGTGTCCGCCGCCGGCCGACGAGGGGCAGGCCGACCTGCTCGGGCGTGATGCGTTCCCGGCGGCTGCGCAGGAACCTCGCCAGCTCCTGACGGCGGAGTTCGGAAGCGACGGCGGTGGTCATGGTGCCAGGATGCCACGCGTTCGAACCTGGTACCAGGTAGTGGCGATACCTGGATAAACGGCAACTGGTACCAGGTTCCGCGGACGCTGATCGTGGTAGTCATGACCACGACTCAAGACGCGCCGACCACCCTCGGCGCCCCGGCCCGGCCGGGACTGACCCCCGCCGGCCTGGTCACGGTGCTGCTGGGGGCGGCGCTGCCGATCATCGACTTCTTCATCGTCAACGTCGCCCTCCCGACGATCGACGCCGACCTCCACGCCTCGACGGCCACGCTGGAACTGGTGGTGGCGGCGTACGGCATCGCGTACGCGGTGCTCCTGGTGGTGGGCGGCCGCCTCGGCGACTCGTTCGGCAGGCGGCGGCTGTTCTTCGCCGGGCTGTGGCTGTTCACGCTGACGTCCTTGGCCTGCGGAATCGCCCCGACGGCGGCAACGCTGGTGGTGGCCCGCGCCGCGCAGGGGGCGGCGTCGGCGTTGCTGCTGCCGCAGGTGCTTTCGATCATCCAGGCGACGACGTCGGGCGAAGCTCGCTCACGCGCACTCGGTCTCTACGGTGCTACGGGCGGCCTCTCGACGGTGGTCGGCCAGCTGCTCGGCGGCGCGCTGGTGGCCGCTGATCTGTGGGGCACGGGCTGGCGGCCCATCTTCCTGGTGAACGTCCCGATCGGGCTGGTGGTGCTGGTGCTGGCCCGCCGCCTGCCGGAGAGCCGGGCGCACAACCCACTCGGCGTCGACCGGCTCGGGACGACGCTGCTGGCCGTGACCCTGCTGTCGTTCCTGGTGCCGCTGATGGAAGGCCGTGCCTTGGGCTGGCCCGCGTGGACGATCGCGTTGCTGATCGTGTCGCCGTTCGCGGCCGCGGCCTTCGTGCACGTCGAGCGCCGTCTGGAGCGACTGGGCGGAACACCGCTGCTACCGCCGTCCGTGATGCGGCTGCCCAGCGTGCGGCGCGGGCTGATGGTGGCTGTCCCGTTCTTCGCCGCGTTCGGGTCGTTCATGTTCGTCTTCGCGATGACGTTGCAGGAAGGGCTGCACTTCGGGCCGCTCGGCGCCGGTGGGGCGTTGACGCCGATGGCCGTCGCGTACTTCACCGTGTCGATGCTGAGCAGCCGGTTGGTGGCGCGGTACGGGCAGAAGGTCGTGCCGGTCGGCGGGCTGATCGTGGTGGCCGGGATGGTGGCGCTGCTGTGCACGACGCTGTCGGCCTGGCCGCACCTGACGATCCTCGATCTGGCGCCGTCGATGGTGGCGATCGGGGTGGGGAACGCACTGGCGATGACCACGTTGTTCCGGATCGTGCTGTCGCACGTGCCGACGGACCTGGCCGGGGTCGGGTCCGGCGTGATGACGACGAACCAGCAGACGTCGCTGGCTTTCGGCGTGGCGACGCTGGGGAGCTTGTACGCGGCGCTTTCCGGGTCGTTGGGGAGCCGGGACGCGTTCGCGGTGGTGATCGGGGCGGTGGCGTTGCTGGCCGCAGTGGTGGCGATTACCGCGCGGCGGTTGCCGGACCCCAGGGCGTGAGGGGGGTACGGCGATCGCACGGGCGGGTTTCCGGCGCCGGGATTCCCGCTTCGGACGGTCCGCTCTTGGGGTCGGAACGCGAACCTGCGGGCCATGGACGCGTACGGCTATCCCCACGAGCTCGAGTACCGGCGTGAGGTCGACGACGGCAGGGTGCACGAGTACACCGAGCTCGTCGACGACATGGGGTTCGTCCTCGAGCACCGCAGTGACCGGTACGAGGGGTGGACCGTCCGGTACGGCACCGCCTGCGCGTACGACTACCTCTTCCGCAAGCGGGCCCGTCCCGGGACCTTCGTCGTCAGCGTCTACCGGCTCTTTCCCGGGCGGCGGGACCACGTCGTCACCGTCCGGGTGAACTGGCCGCCGAAAAAATCCCGGGTTCACCCGTCGGAGAAACCGCGCGCCGGACGACGATGAGGGTGTGACGGAACCTCGGGTACAGCCGGACCCGGCCTTCGCGTTGCTCGGGCTCTACGAGACCGCGCTGCCGGAGGTCTACGGGTACCTGCTGTCCCGGTGTGGTGACCGCACGGTCGCCGAGGAGCTCACGTCCGAGACGTTCCTCGGGGCGGTCGCCGCCTGTCGCAAGGAGTACGCACCTCCAGTGAGCACCGGGTGGCTGATCGGCGTCGCCCGGCACAAGCTCGCCGACCACTGGCGGCGCAAAGAACGTGAGGAACGCGGGCTGCGGCTGGTGCACGACAGTGAACCGGACGTCGAGGACCCGTGGGACGAGCAGCTCGACGCCCTGCGCGCGAGACAGGTGCTCGAATCCCTCGGCGCGCACCACCGCGCGGCCCTGACCCTGCGGTACGTAGACGGCCTCGGCGTGCCCGAAGTCGCCGGCCACCTGGGGCGCAGCGTGCACGCCACGGAGGCGTTGCTCGTGCGGGCCCGTGCCGCGTTCCGGCGTGCCTACGAGGAGAAGGAGGGTCGCGATGCCTGAGCCTTTCGACGCGCTTCGCCGCCCCTCCGAGCGGGTCCGGCCGGACCCGGACTTCGTCGCCGAACTGCGCGACAACCTGCGTCGCTTGATCTTGAACGGAGCCGACATGACCACCACTTCAGAAGCACCGGCCGGCCAGGCCGAACTGCGCTCGCTGACGCCCTATCTGGCCGTATCCGACGCCCGCGCCGCGCTCGACTTCTACGTCGAGGTGTTCGGCGCGACCCGCCGCGGCGACCCGATCGTCATGGACGACGGCCGCATCGGGCACGCGGAGCTGGCCATCGGCGACGCCGTGCTGATGCTCGCCGAGGAGCACCCGGAAATCGGGCACGTCGCCCCGCACGAGGGCGGCGCGTCGGTGCGGGTCGAGGTCCCGGACGTCGACGCGAGCGTGGCCCGCGCGCTCGACCGCGGCGCGACGCTGATCCGTGAGGTGACCGACTCGCCGTACGGGCGGGGCGGCTCGTTCCGCGACCCGTTCGGCCAGCGCTGGCTGGTCTCCCAGGCTCCGGCGCGTTCGGCGGGCCCGAAGCCCGCCCGGCACGGCGAGGCCATGTACTTCACGTTCCAGGTCCCGGAGGACGAGGCGGCGAAGCGGTTCTACGGCGCGGTGCTGGGCTGGCAGTTCTCGCCGGGTTCGGTGCCGGACGCGTGGAGCTTCTCCGGCCCGGGTCTCGAAGGCGGCCTGTGGGGCGGCGACCGTCAGGTGGGCTGGAAGCTGATGTACGCGGTGGACAACCTCGACGCGGCGTTGACGCGGGTCCGCGAGCAGGGCGGCCAGGCGGGCGAGGTCGAGCACCACCCGTACGGGACGACGGCGGACTGCACGGACAACCAGGGCATCGAGTTCTGGCTCTGGGAGCGCCCCGGGGCGTGAGGAATCCCATCCGCCGGGCCGCGTCTTCGGGCGCACACTCGAAGGCATGGCCGGGCAATGGGTGCCGCGTGACCACGACGAGCTGACCGCGGGCTGGCG
Organism: Amycolatopsis nalaikhensis; assembly: GCF_030264295.1. Classification (GTDB taxonomy): domain Bacteria; phylum Actinomycetota; class Actinomycetes; order Mycobacteriales; family Pseudonocardiaceae; genus Amycolatopsis; species Amycolatopsis nalaikhensis. The sequence goes on from NZ_CP127173.1 coordinate 2,642,632, forward strand.
GTTGTGGCTCGAAGCTCGGCTCGTCGGCGTGGCCCCGGCCGGGGTGGGACGGCAGCCCGGACGAAGCGGTGCGCGGCCTGCGCGAGCTGGTCGGCGCGTGCGATCTCATCCTCGCCGAGTACCTGGCCGCGGGCGGGTCGGCCGATGCCGAGGTCGCCGGGCTGCTGCGGTCGATGTACCTCGCCGCGAGCTGGACCTGGAAGTTGTGGCAGGACGACAACCGCCCGCTCGATGAAGAGCGTGCGGAGCTGCTGCACCGGGACCTGGCCTGCTTCGCCGACCACGCCTTGGGCGTGCGGACACTGCTCGCCGAGGGCGGCGGCTGGTCCTCGCTGGCGGAGTCGTGAGTGTTCAGGGCGGTTCTAACCGCCCTAAACACTCACGACGCTTACCGGCCCGCTGCGTAGCCCTGCATGCCGCGCGCGTTGGCCGCCGCCCGCAGCAGCCCTTCCGTGCGGGAGACCGCTGACAAGCGGCCCAATGCCCAATCGCCCGCGTCCACGACCTCGTGGCCGCGGGCGCGCAGGGCGTCCAAAGTGGACGTGCCCAGGCGCGACTCCACCACCAGCTCGCGCGGGTTCCACGAGCGCGGGTAGAACGAACTCGGGAACGCCGTCGTGTGCCAAGCCGGTGAGTCGATCGACTCCTGGAGGTTCAGCCCGCCGTAGACGTGCGCGAGCCAGAAGCACAGCTGCCACTGGTCCTGCTGATCCCCACCCGGAGTTCCGAAGGCCAGCGTCGGGACCCCGTCGCGCAGTGCCAGTGACGGCGACAGCGTGATCCGCGGCCGCTTGCGCGGCGCCAACGAGTTCGGCAGTCCCTGTTCCAACCAGAACATCTGGCCGCGCGAGTCCAGGCAGAACCCGAGCGACGGGATCGTCGGGCTCGACTGCAGCCAGCCGCCCGATGGGGTCAGCGACACCAGGTTGCCCGCCGCGTCGACGACGTCCAGGTGCACCGTGTCGCCTCGGGTCTGGCCCTGGGGGCCGACCGTCGGCTCGCCCGTCGCGCCGCCCTCGGCTCGCACTCCCTTCAGGGAGTCCAGGATCGCCGGGAGCCGCGCGGGGCCGCGCGCGTCCCCCGGGCGCAGTTCGGGCGACGCCGTGTCCGTGATCAGCGCCCGCCGCGAATCCGTGTACTCCGCGGAAAGCAGCACGTCCAGCGGGACGTCCGTGTCGCCGTACCACGCCTCGCGGTCCGCGAACGCCAGCTTCGCCGCCTCGGCCGCCAGGTGCACCGTGCGCTCCGTCGGCACTCCATCCACATAGGACAGTTCGTCGCGGAAGCCGTGCAGCAGCAGCGCCTGCTGGAGCAGGGCCGGGCCCTGGGTCCAGCCGCCCATCTTGACCAGGCGCCAGTCGCCGACGTCCACGGACGCCGGTTCCTCGTACGACGCCTCCCACGACGCCAGGTCGTCGCCCGTCAGCAAGCCCGCGTGATCGCGGCCGGAGTCGTCGCGGAACGCCGTGCGGCTGAACTTCTCGATCTCCTCCGCGACGAAACCCTGTGACCAGGCACGACGTCCGGCGTCGATCTGCGCTTCGCGACCCGAAACGGCTTCCGCCTCGCGCAGCAGCCGCTCCCACGTGTCCGCCAGCGCCGGGTTCCGGTGCAGGCCCGACGCCGGTTTGCCGTCCGGCATCCACAACGCCGCCGACGTCGGCCAGTGCTCCGTGAACAATTCGGAGACCGCGCGGATCGTGTCGCCGACTCGCGACACCAGCGGGACGCCGTTGCGGGCGTACCCGATCGCGTACGACAGCACCGAGCGCAGGGACTTCGTGCCGTAGTCGCGCAGGAGCAACAGCCAGCCTTCCCAGGCACCCGGGACCGTCGCCGGGAGCAGGCCGCTGCCCGGGATCAGGTCCAGGCCCAGCGACGCGAAGTGCTCGGGCGTGGCCCCCGCGGGCGACGGGCCTTGCGCGGCCAGCGCCCGCGGGGTCGGGTCGTCCGCCGTCACGAAGAGGCCGGGTACCTGGCCCGCCGGCCCGCACAGGTGCGGCTCGGCGACCTGCAGGACGAACCCGGCCGCGACCGCCGCGTCGAACGCGTTGCCGCCGTCCTCCAGCACCGCCATCCCGGTGGCCGAAGCCAGCCAGTGCGTCGATGCCACCATCCCGAAGGTGCCGGCCAGCTCCGGCCGCGTCGTGAACATGTCCCCGATAGTACGCATTGCTAAGGAACTTCTACCAGGACGACGGACGCTTCCGCTCCGGCTCGTACGGCTGCGTGATGATCTCCATCCCGTTCCCGCCGGGATCGAGGAAGTAGACACCACGGCCGCCGTGGTTGTGGTTGATTTCGCCGACCTGCTTGCCCATCGGGTCGGCGTGGTAGGTCACACCCGTTTCGACGAGCCGCGCGAACACGGCGTCGAAATCGTCCTCCGGGACCAGGAAGCAGTAGTGCTGCAGGCGCAGGTCCTCTTCGGGGACGGTCGCGAAGTCCAGGCGGACGCCGTTGCGCGTCTCGACCGGGATGAACGGACCCCACTCCTGCCCGACTTCGAGGCCGAGCAGGTTCGCCAGGAATTCGGCGGATTCCCGGTTGTTCCGGGACGGAATGATCAAATGGTTCAACTCAACGGAAACTGACACGGTTGAAATGCCTCCACGGGCACTCCCGCCACCTCCATGCCTCACCCAGCCGGTGACCGACACGCGATGCCGTGCCGATCACCCTAACCAAGATCAAGCCGTCAGGAAACCTTGATTCGCGCGCTCACCCGTGGCCGTCCGACGCCCTGCCAGGACAGCCCGGCGTCGACGATCGCCCGCGGGTCCAGCAGGTTGCGCGTGTCGACGACGTCGATGCCCTCCATCAGCTCGGCCATCGCGGCCCAGTCGAGGTCTTTGAACTCGGCCCATTCGGTGAGCACGACGACGGCGTCCGCGTCCTTCGCGACCTGGTAGGCGTCGTCGACCACGGTCATCCCGTCGATCTCGCCGTCGACCGCCGGGTCGTAGGCGACCAGCTCGGCGCCCAGCGCGCACAGCACCGACGACACGGCCAGCGCGGGCGAGTCGCGCAGGTCGTTCGTGCCCGCCTTGAAGGCCAGGCCGAGCACGCCGATCCGCGCGCCGGCCAGCGTGCCGCCGACCGCGCCGGCGATCTTCGCGACGATCCGGTCGCGCTGGGCGATGTTCTCGTCGATCGCCGAGGTCAGCATGCGGAAGTCGTAGTTCACCGACTCGGCGACCTTGACCAGCGCGCTCGTGTCCTTCGGCAGGCACGAGCCGCCCCAGCCAGGGCCGGGCTTGAGGAACGTCCGGCCGATCCGGCGGTCGTGGCCCATGCCCTCGGTGACGAGGTCGATGTCGGCGCCGAGCCGCTCGCACAGCTCGGCGATCGAGTTGACGTAGGACAGCTTCAGCGCGAGGTAGCAGTTCGCGGCGTACTTCACGAGCTCGGCGCTGGCCGCGTCGGCGACGACGACCGGCGCGTCCAGTTCGGCGTACAGCTCGCCCACCCAGCGCGCGGCGGCGCGGTCGTCGGAGCCGACGACGATCCGGTCCGGCCCCAGGAAGTCCGCGACCGCGGTGCCTTCGCGGAGGAACTCGGGGTTCGACACGACCGGCACGTCGGCGCGGCCGAGCATCTCCTGGATCCGCTTCGACGTGCCGACGGGCACGGTCGACTTGGTGATCAGCGCGCACCCGGCGGGCAGGACGTCGCCGATCTCGGCGGTCACCGCCTCGACCGCGCGCAGGTCCGCGGAGCCGCCCGCGCCCATCGGCGTCGGCACGCAGAGGAAGACGCCTTCCGCGGCGCGGACCGCCTCCCGGGCGCCGACGACGAACCGCAGCCGACCGGCCGCGAGCCCGCGCGTCACCAGGTCGGCCAGCCCCGGTTCGAGGATGTCGACGCGGCCCGCCGCCAGCCGCGACACCTTCGCGCGATCGACGTCCACGCAAGTGACGTAATGACCCAGACTGGCCAGGCAGGCCCCTGTGGTCAACCCGACGTAACCCGTTCCTACCACCACGATCCGAGCTGGCGTCATGGTGCTGAAGGTGACAGCCGGAGTTGACGACCGCGCTAACGGAACCGGACACGGGTGAGTACTCCACACGACACCGCGGCGGTGCGTTAACGGCAGTTTGCGCGCGGTGAGAGAGCACACAAATCGGCCGTGCGAACGAGCGTTAACCTGGGTCCGGAATCGGAGCAGCGAAGGGAACCGCAAGATGCAGATCACCGACACCGCGGCGCTCGTCACCGGGGGCGCGTCCGGCCTCGGCGGCGCGACGGCGAAGGCCCTCGCGGCCAAGGGCGCGCGGGTGTTCGCGCTCGACCTGGCGCCGTCCATCGAGAAGGCCGAGCAGCTCGACGGCATCACCTACGTCGAGGCCGACGTGACCGACGTCGAGCAGGTCGAGGCCGCCGTCGCCACCGCTTCCGGGTCCGGCGTGCCGCTGCGGACCGTGGTGAACTGCGCCGGCATCGGACCGTCCGCGCGGATCCTGTCCAAGAAGGGCCGCCACGACCTCGCGCTGTACGCGAAGGTCGTCCAGATCAACCTGGTCGGCACGTTCAACGTGCTGACGATCGCCGCCGAGGCCATCGCGAAGACCGAACCGCTCGAGGACGACGCCCGCGGCGTCATCATCAACACCGCGTCGATCGCCGCGTTCGACGGCCAGATCGGGCAGGTCGCCTACTCGTCGTCCAAGGGCGGCGTCGTCGGCATGACGCTGCCCGCCGCGCGCGATCTGGCCTCGCACGGCATCCGCGTGCTGACCATCGCGCCGGGCATCGTCGACACCCCGATGCTCGCGACGGTCAGCGACGACTTCCGCGCGTCGCTCGCCGCCGGCGTCCCGTTCCCGAAGCGCCTCGCGCGGCCGGACGAGTACGCGCAGCTCGCGCTGTCGCTCATCGACCACGACTACCTGAACGGCGAGGTCGTCCGCATGGACGGCTCCCTGCGCATGGCCCCGCGCTGACGCCCGAGGGCGGCACTTTCACGTGAAAGTGCCGCCCTGCCCGGGTCAGCGGGTGAGGCGGACTTCCAGGCCGACGCCGTCGGTGGTGACCGAGCAGCCGCCGAACGCGCTCTCGACGGCCAGCTCCTCGAACTGCGCGGGCGTGAACGCGCGGCGGCGCAGCCACGCCAGGGTCTGCCGCACGGTGAAGCCGCTGATCGCGCCGAGGTTCATCCCGGCGACCTCGCGCTCGATGTCCGCGGCCGTGGCCTCGTGGTTGAGGTCCTGGATCACCGCGAACCCGCCCGGCCGCAGCACCCGGTGCATCTCGTTCAGCGCGGCCACCGGCTGCCGGAAGTTCTTGAACGCGGCCTGGCAGATCAGGAAGTCGAACGACTCGGCCGCGAACGGCGCGTGCGTGATGTCGCCCTGCCGGAAGTCGATCTCGAGCCCGGCCCCGTTCTCCCGGGCGATCTCCACCATCGTGTGGCTGATGTCGAGCCCGGTGACGCGGTAGCCGCGCTTCGCCAGCTCGACGGCGAAGAAGCCGGGGCCGGGCGCCACCTCCAGGATCTCCGCGCCGTCGGGCAGCCCGGCCGTCACCTCGGCCGCCTGCCGCCGGTACTGCGCGAGCTGGGCCTCGGTGCCGCGGTTCTTGGCGTACCAGCGGGCCTGGAAGCCCTCCATCTCGGGCACCTTGTGCTTGCGGGTCGTCTCCATCGGTTCCTACCTCTCCACGAACTCCCCCAGGTCGTCCGGGAATTCGCCGGTTTCGTGGTAGCGCCGCCACGCCTCGATGCCGGGCAGGGCGCCGCTGGTCAGCTCTTCCAGGAAGGCCCGCGCCCAGCGCGCTTCGGCCTCCGTCATCGCGAGGTCGTACTCGACCTCCACCAGGAACAGCCGCGGCAGCACGGGCCGCAGCTGGTCCAGGCTCGCCCGCAGCGCCTCGACGCGTTCGCTGAGCGCCGCGAGCCGGCTCCGCAGCTGGACGATCGCCTGGTCCGGGCCCAGCACGCCGATCATCGACAGCCCGGACTTGAACCGCGGCGGCTCCCGGTCGAGCGTGCCGACGAGCTCGCGGACCCAGTCCTCGAACTCCGCACGCCCGGCTTCGGTGATCCGGTAGACGGTCCGCTCGGGCCGCCCGCCGTCCTTGACGCTCTCCACCGCCTCCAGGAAGCCGTGCTTTTCGAGGTTCGCGACGACGGTGTACAGCGAACCCCACTTGATCGGCAGGTCCGCGTCCTTGCCGCGCTGCTTGAGCACGGACGCCATTTCGTACGGGTGCGCGGGGCGTTCCTGCACGACGGACAGCACGGCCAGCCCGAGGAGGTTGCCGACCTTGCGCCGCTTCATCTCGACTCCTCGTCTACGAGTACTCGCAGACGAGTATGCGCGAAGACGCGTCAGCTGGCAAGTGTCTTAGGAAATGAACTACTCAGAGATCGAACATGTACGGGACTTCAGCCTGCGCCCGCGCGCTGATCCACTCGCGCAGCGCCCGCGTCGCCAGGACGTCGTCCTCGTTGTAGCGAAGCAGCCGCTCGCGCTGGGCGTCGTCCGGGACTTCGCCGTCTATGCCCACGGCGTCGCGGTACCAGCGCATCGACGCCTCGCCGCCCGCCTCGGGGTCGCGCCAGGAGAACCCGGCGACCGGCGCGATCACCTTCAGCCCCTTGCCGTGGGAGCACAGGAACTGGTCGGTGACGCTGCGGAAGAGGTCGACCCACTCGGCCGAGTCCACAAAGGACTGGATGTCCTTCTTGGCCGGAATGCCCGGGTGGTCGCCGAAGCGCTCGACCGAACCGAAGAGCCAGCGGTTCTCGGCGAGCGCGTTGTAGCAGTAGGCGCGGAACGTCAGCCCGGCCGCTTCGGTGCGCTTGCGGACGTCGGTGAGCCACGCCCAGAACTCGGCGAACGAGCGGGCTTCGTCGTCGGTGGGCAGCGGGTCCCACGTCGCGAAGGCGCGGTAGCCGGGCTCGAGCCCGATGTCGGCGCCGGTGAGCAGGCAGCCCCAGAGGTACGCGCCGGCGTCGCCGAAACTCTCCATGTCGACGTCGACCTCGACGTCGGCGCGGGGCACCTCGACCGCCTCGACGCGGCGCACCAGCGTCAGGTCGGCCAGCCAGGCGCGCGCGAGAACGACCGCGTCCGGGAACGTGACGCCGGTCCAGTTCACCGCGGGCGGCTCGCCCGTCGGGTCGAGCGCGGCCAGCTTGTCCACAGTGGACACGCCGGCGCGGCGCAGCTCCATCGCGTCCTCGCCGCGCACCACGAGGCTGACGTCGCGGGTTTCGGTGAGCACCGCTTCGCACGTCGGCCACCACGGGCAGCGGCGGCACTCCAGCACGCGCGACGGCTCGGCCAGCGGCTCCTCGCCGTTCGCGGCCGCGGTGGCGATGGCCAGCCGGTCGGCGAAGCGGGCCTGGTACTCGGTCAGGGCGCTGCGCCCGCCCGGCCAGGTGCCGGCCGCGAGGTCGTGCCAGACGACGACGTCGGCGTCGAGGCCGATCACGCCGCCGACGGTGAGGCTTTCGTCGGCCTGCCCGAGCGTCTGCAGCATGCGGCGGATGTGCACGAGCCGCAGCTGGTCGCGCGGCTGCGAACGGACCTTGCGGCCGTCGTCGGCCTTGCGGTGCGCCGGGTCGAGGTCGGTCATCTCGGTGACGATGGCGCCGGTGCCGCGGTCGGTGATGCGATGGCGCACCACGAGCACCGGGACGTAGCCACGGCCGGTGCGCACCAGCAGGTCGATGCCGCCGCGGCGGTGCCCGGCCTGGTCGACCGGGAAGAGCGCACCCCAGATGTACTGCGCTTCGGCGGCGAAGGCCTGCTCGGTCAGCTCGACGCGTTCGTGGGCGGGCAGGTCGCGATCGATCTTCGCCCAGTGGCCGGGGTTCGCCGCCATGAGCCGCGTGACGATGTCCTCGCGGTGCGCGGTGGCGTCGGCGATCCGCTGCTGCGCGGTGGGGTCCGGCGGGGAAAGCGGTACCTCGCGCATCGCCGGATCGTGCTCCAGGTGCACACGACGACGACAGCGGCTGACCGCGCCCGCGTCGAGTACCACCTCACCCTGCATGGAGATCACTCTAGATTCCCACCGCCGAGCCGACATGCCCGCCACCCGGGCGACCAGTAAGTTCGACGTCGACACGTCGCAGGAGGTGCCATGGCGCGCAAGGCCAAGGTCGAGGGTGAAGCCAGGTTCACCCCTAAGAGGGCGAAGAACGCGGTCGCGGTGGCCAAGGTGCTCGGCCCGGCCGTGATCCCGGTGGTGGCACCGTTCGCGGTCCGCGCGGCGGGCGCGGCGCGGGAGGCGTACGACCGCTACCAGGCGCGCAAGCTCGGGGTCTCGGTCGACAAGCTGGGCGAGTACACCGGCCGCGGCGCGGCGCTGCACGCGCGGATCGCCGGGCTGGCCGACGGATGCCGCGACCTGCAGAAGTCGGAGAAGGCGTCGAAGGCGGACCAGGACTTCGTCAAGGACGCGCTGGGGACGCTGGAGCAGCTGTCGGCGACTGTTCGGGCCGCGGAGCGGATGCCCGCGGCGCGGCGGAAGTCAGCGCACCGGGCGGTGGCCGGGGAAGCTCGAGCGGCTCGAAGGCCAGCTGCTGCACCGCCTGGGGATCTGACCAGCTTTCACGTGAAAGCTCCGACCTGGGGCCGAGCTTTCACGTGAAAGCTCGGCCCTCGGTCTACTTGATGAAGCCCTTCTTGACCATCCAGTCGTGGGCTACCTTGCCCGCGTCCTGGCCGTCGACGTCGACCTGCTTGCACAGCTCGACCATCTGCTCGTTCGTGATCGCCGCGCTCACCGTCTCCAGCGGGCCGCGCAGGTCCGGGTGGGCCTTGATGAACTCCGTGCGCAGCGTCGCCACCGCGTTGTACTGGGGGAACGCTTTCTTGTCGTCCTCCAGCACCCTCAGGTTGAGGCCCGAGATGCGGCCGTCCGTGGTGAACACCTCGCCGACCGGGCAGGTTCCGCTCGCCACCGCCGAATAGATCGTGCCGATGCCGAAGTTCTTCACCGTCGGGTTCTGGAAGCCGTACGCCTTGACCGCCGCCGGGAAGCCGTCCTGGCGGCTGGTGAACTCCGTCTCCAGGCAGAACACTCCCTGGTCCGGCTGCTTCTTGATGAACGCCGCCAGGTCGGACGTCGTCTTCAGGTTGTTCTTCGCGCCGTACGCCTCGGTCACCGCGAACGCGTACTGGTCGTTCAGCGGCGAATAGTTCAGCCACGTGACGCCGAACTTCTCCTCGTCCGCCTTCGCCGTCGCCTCGTACTGGGCCTTTTCGCCACCCGGGACCGGGAGCTCGTTGCCCTGGTAGTTGATCCAGCCCGTGCCGGTGTACTCCCACGTGACGTCCGTCTGCCCGGACAGCAGCGCCTGCCGCGACGAGTTGGAGCCCTTGATGTCCGACAGGTCGACGACGTCCGCGCCCGCCGCCGTCAGGGCCATCTCGGCCATGTACGCCAGGATGATGTTCTCGGTGAAGTCCTTGGACCCCACCGTCACCTTCAGCCCCTGCAGCGACGGGATCGGCTGGATCGAGCCCGGCCGGATGTCGTAGGGCACCGCCTGGTTCACCGTCAGGCCGCACGACGAAAGCGTCACGCCCAGCAGCGCCACGAGGGCCAGTCGCCGGAGTTTCATCGCAGCCCCTTCGGTCCGAAGTACTGTTCGGCGACCGCGCCCAGCCAGTCCACCAGCAGCGCCAGCGCGACCGCCAGCACCGAGCCGGTGACCAGCACCGAGGTCAGGTTCAGCTTGTAGCCGGTGTCGATCAACAGCCCGAACCCGCCCGCGTTGACGAACATGCCGAACGTCGCCGTGCCCACCGCCAGCACCAGCGACGTGCGCAGGCCGGCCAGGATCAGCGGGACGGCCAGCGGGAAGCTCGACGCGCCACAGCACCGCGCCCGCCGACATCCCGATGCCGCGGCCCGCGTCGATCAGCGCCGGGTCGACCTGCTGGATGCCGACCATCGTGTTCCGCAGCACCGGCAGCAGCGAGTAGAACGCCAGCGGCAGCGCCGCCACCCAGATCCCGCCCGTCGCGCCGGTGACGATGAACCACAGCACCAGCACGCCCAGCGCGGGCGCGGCCTGGCCGATGTTCGCGATCGCCAGGAAGATCGGCGCGAGGAAACGAGCCCACGGCCGCGTCACGATCACCCCGAGGGGTACCGCGACCAGCACGACGATCGCGGTGACCACGAGCGTCATCAGCACGTGGTCCCACAACGCCGTGAGCAGCGAAGACGCGTTGAGCGTCTCCTTCTCCGTCGCGGTCAGCCCGCTGGAGAACACCGAGACCAGCGTGACGGCGACGATCACCAGCACCGCGACCGGCTGCGCGAAGAGCCGGACGCGTTCCGCGCGTTTGGAGCCGGACTCAGTGCTGAACCCGGTGTCGACGGCGGCCGTCACGCCGACACCTCTTCGCCGTTCGTGTGCTCTTCGCGCAGCTGCTGGATGGTCGCGATCACGGTGTCCAGCTGGATGGTGCCCGCGTACTCGCCGCGCGCGCCGGTCACCGGCACCGAGCCGCCCTCGGCGAGCATCGCCTCGAGCGCGTCCTGCAGCGTCGACTGCAAGCTGACGACGTCGCGCAGCGGCTTGCCGAGGTTCGCCAGCGACGTCGCCGAGGTGAGCTCGCGCGCGTGCACCCACCGGGTGGGACGGCGGCGCGCGTCCAGCACGAGCGCGAAGTGCCGACGGGACTGCTCGAGCTTCTCCCGCACCGACGCGGGTGTCTCGTCGACGGTCACGGTCAGCGCGTCCTGCTGCAGTTCGACGTCGCGCACCCGCAGCAGCGTCAGCTGCTTCAGCGACGCGCCCGCGCCGACGAAGCCCGCGACCGTGTCGTCCGCCGGGTTCGCCAGGATCGCCTCGGGCGTGTCGTACTGCAGGATCGTCGACTGGTTGCCGAGCACCGCGATCTTGTCGCCGAGCTTCACGGCCTCGTCGAAGTCGTGCGTGACGAACACGATCGTCTTCTTCAGCTCGCTCTGCAGGCGCAGCAGCTCGTCCTGCAGGTTGCCGCGGGTGATCGGGTCGACCGCGCCGAACGGCTCGTCCATCAACAGCACCGGCGGGTCCGCGGCGAGCGCCCGCGCGACGCCGACGCGCTGCTGCTGGCCGCCCGAAAGCTGGCGCGGGAAGCGGTCGCGGAAGTCGGCCGGGTCGAGCCCGACCAGGTCCATCATCTCCTCGACCCGGTCGTTGACCTTCTTCTTGTCCCAGCCGAGCAAACCGGGCACGACACCGATGTTCTGCGCGACGGTGAAGTGCGGGAACAGCCCGGCCTGCTGGATCGCGTAGCCGATCCGGCGGCGCAGGGTGTCGACCTCGAGCTTCAGCGCGTCCTCGCCGCCGATCGTGATCCGGCCGGACGTCGGCTGCACCAGCCGGTTGATCATCCGCATGGTCGTGGTCTTGCCGCAGCCGGACGGGCCGACGAAGACCACGATCTTGCCGGCGGGCACGACCATCGAGAAGTCGTTCACGGCCGGCTCGCGGGTGCCGGGGTACCGCTTGGTCACGTGCTCCAGCTCGATTTCGACGCCGGAGACTTCCTCGTTCTCAGCCACGGACACCCCTAGAGATGGTGAAGCGCTTGATCAGGACGTAGATGCCGTCGAGGATCAGCGCGAGGATGACGACCCCGACCGTTCCGGTGACGGCTTGGTTCAGGGAGTTCGTGCTCCCCGCGTTCGTGAGCCCGGAGAAGACCTCGGCACCGAAGCCCGGGCCCTTCGCGTAGGCGGCGATCACCGCGATGCCCATCAGCATCTGCGTCGCGACGCGCATGCCGGTGAGGATCGCCGGCCACGCCAGCCGCAGCTCGACGCGGGTGAGCACGCCGAAGCGGCTCATCCCGATGCCGCGGGCGGCGTCGACGACGGCCGGGTCGACGCCGTCGAGCCCGACGATGGTGTTCCGGACGATCGGCAGCAGGCCGTACAGCACCAGCGCGATGACGGCCGTCGTCGGCCCGAGCCCGGAGATCGGGATCAGCAGCCCCAGGAGGGCGAACGACGGGACCGTCAGGATCGTGCTGGCCAGCGCCGTGGCCACCGCCGAACCGATCGGGCTGCGGTAGACCGCCACGCCGATCAGAACGCCGAGGATCGCGGCGAGGATCGTGCACTGCACCACCATGCTGGTGTGGAGGTAGGCCTCCAGCCACAACTTGCTCGCCCGGTCCGAGATGTACTCGAAGAGATTCATCCGTGTCCGCACTCCCGCCCGCGTCCGTCGAGACTCACCCGAACGGGCTAGCTCCTGACCGACGGCTCAGTACCCACCGTGCGTGGAAGCCAAACCTCCGGATCCGGCCTCGTGGTTTCGACCACCGTTCCGCATCCGGCGGTGATCGGCAACAACAACGCTGAACCGATCCCGCTCGGTGGCCGTGTACTCATCGTGTGCTCACTTGCCGGGATCACACGATCACCCTGCGGCGCGTCGCTTAGGCTGCTCGCCATGCGCACTTCGGCACGGCGACCCGCCGTGCTGGGTGCTACGCGCGGCGTGTTGCTGGCCGTGAGCGCGGCGACGCTGTCCGTCACCGCGCACCGCCTCGCCGACGGCGGCCTGCCCGACCCGGCGATGACCGTGCTGCTCACCGCCCTGTTCGGCTGGACCGCGACGGCGCTCGCCCGCAAGGCACGCGGCGCGGTCGCCACGATCACCCTGCTGGGTGCCGCACAGCTCGTGATGCACCTGCTGCTCACCACGCTCGCCGGCCACCACGACATGTACGCGACGGCGGACAGCACGGGCCTCGGCATGATCACCGCGCACGCCGTCGCGACCGTGCTGACCGCGCTCCTGCTCGCCCGCGCGGACTCGACGCTGCTCACGGTGCTGGCCGTGCTGCGCGCGATCCTGCCGCGGCTGCTCACCCCGCTGCCGGTCCCGGCCGCGGCCCCCGCGCCCATCCCGGCCCGCGTCGACGGGCCCGCTCACCTCGTCGGCGTCGACCTGCGCCGGATCCGCGGGCGACGCGGCCCGCCCAGCCACTCCTGAACCCAGCTCATCCCCGAACCAGCGGACAACCAGTCCGCTGCCCCTTCTTGAGTTCATCAGGAGTGAACCCATGTCCCAGCACGTCTTCAAGCGCGCCGGTTTCCTCGCCGCCACGGTCGGGGTCGCCGGACTCCTCGGCGCCGGCGTCGCCTCCGCGCACGTGACCGCCAACGTCTACGGCGCCCAGCCCACCAAGGGCGGCTACACCGCGATCTGGTTCCGCGTGCCGAACGAGGAGGCGAACGCCGCCACCACCAAGGTCGTCGTCGACATCAAGGGCGACTACGGCATCGGCAGCCTGCGGACCAAGCCGCTGCCCGGCTGGACCGCCGAGGTGACGAAGTCGAAGCTGCCCACCCCGATCACCAAGGACAACGGCACCCAGATCACCGAAGCCGTCACGGCGGTGACGTGGACCGCGCAGCCGGGCAACGAGCTCGAAGGGCACCGACTTCCAGGAGTTCCAGGTCAGCTTCGGCCCGCTGCCGTCCACTGTGGACCAGATCGAGTTCCCGGCACACCAGACCTACAGCGACGGCAAGGTCGTCGACTGGAACCAGCCGACGCCGCCGGGCGGCGAGGAGCCGGAGCACCCGGCGCCGGTCGTCAAGCTGGCCGCGAAGGCCGAGGACGGCGACGCGCACGGCAGTATGGCGGGGACGGCGTCGACGACCGGGGACGCCGCCGCGACAGCGACCACCACGTCAGACAGCACGGCCCGCTGGCTCGGCGGGGCCGGCCTGCTCGTCGGCGCCATCGGCCTCGGCGTCGGAGCCGGCGCGACCATCCGGGCCCGCAAGGCCACGGCCAAGTCGGGAGGCAACGACTAGATGCGCAAGGCGCTCGTCGCGCTGGCACTGACCGGGGTGGCCCTGCTGGGCACGGCCACCCCGGCGCTCGCGCACAACGTGCTGATCTCCTCGGACCCGGCGAACGGCTCGTCCGTCGCCGCCGGCCCGGCGAAGATCAGCCTGACGTTCGACCAGTACGTGCAGGGCGCGGACGTCAACCAGATCGCGGTGACCGGACCCGGCGGCGGCCAGTGGGCCGAGGGACCGATCAGCGTGGTCAACAACGTCATCAGCGCGCCGCTGCGGCCGCTCGGCCCGGCCGGGAAGTACACGGTCGGGTACCGCGTGCTCTCCGCCGACGGCCACCCGGTCACCGGTGAGCTCACCTTCACCCTGACGACGGCGGGCACCGGCACGCCGGCGACCGTCGACGCGGCGAAGTCGCCGGGCAGCTCCTCGCAGGCGGCGTCGACGCCGTCGAGCGGGGTGCCGATCTGGGTCTGGATCGCCGGCGCGGTCGTGCTGCTGGCCATCGGGCTGACCGTGGCCCTGCGTTCGGGCGGCGGCGCCGCCGAGGAGAAGAAGTAAGGCGATGTCCCAAGCCGAGACCACCGCGAAACCCCGCTATTCGACGCTGCTCTGCGTCGTCACGGCGGGCCTGCTCGGCGCCCTCATCGGCGTCGCGCTCATGTCCACCACCCCGGTGCCGGGTGTGGTGGAACCCAGCGCGGTGGTCTCGGCCGGCATCCCGATCGTCCGGGTCCTGCTCGACCTGGCCGCGGTGACGACGATCGGGCTCGCGCTGCTGTCGGTCCTCGTCGGGTACGACCGGCCCAAGCTCACCGAGCCGATCATGCGGCTGGCCCGCCCGGCCGGCGTCGCGGCCGCGCTCGTCTGGGCCACCGCCGCGGTGGTCGCGCTCATCCTGCAGACCGCGGAGTACAAGCCGGGCTCGACAACGCTCTCCGCCGGGGACATCGGCAGCTACATCGCGAACGTCGGCGCGGGCAAGGCGCTCGTCATCGTCGCCGCGCTCGCCCTCGGGCACGCCGGGATCGGCGCGCTGGCCCTGCGCTTCGGCGAGAAGGTGCCCGCCGAGGTCCGCGTCGGGCTCGGCCTGTTCGCGCTGCTGCCGCTGCCGGTCACCGGGCACGCGTCGAACTGGAACTACCACGACTACACGATGATCTCGATGGAGCTGCACGTCATGAGCGCGGTCGCCTGGACCGGCGGCCTCGGCGCGATGACCGTGCTCCTCGTCGCGAACCGGACGCTGCTGGCGCATGCGCTGCCCCGGTTCTCCAAGCTCGCGACGCTCTGCCTGGTCCTCTCCGCGGCGACCGGGCTGTTCAACGGCCTCGTCGAGATCTCGCTCAACCCGACCATCGGGTTCTGGGCGGCGATCTTCACGACGCCGTACGGGCAGCTGTTCCTCCTGAAGCTGGTGTGCACCGGCGCCATCGCGCTGCTCGGCGCATACACCCGCTTCCGGTTGATGCCGCAGATCGTCCGGCACAACCGGACCGCGCTCGCCGCGTGGGCGACGCTCGAGCTGACCGTCATGGGGCTGGCGTTCGGCTTCGCGGTCGTGTTGACGCGGGCGCCGGTCGTCGCTTCCTGAACCGCATCACCGCAGGTCGGACACGGCGGGTAGCTGCAAGTTGCGCATTGGGATGACTGGTGATCCATTGGGGGTGACCCGTCGAGCCGAACTTTCTACCCAGAGCTGACCGCATTCCGGAAGCGACGAACGGTCATTTGCAGTCGGCGAATGCACGTGCAGATTGTGGCGCCGGTCACATCAAGTGACAGACTTGGCTCAACGGTAACGCGTCCAGCGCGTGTCCGTCCGGCCTTTCCGGAGATCGTCCAGCCGCCGGTAGAGCTCGGGCCGCACCTGCGGCCGGCTGCGCAGGATCGGCAGCACGCTCGTCGTCAGCTTCAGCTCCCGGACCGCCCGCAGCACGGCGAATCCCGGCCACGACGTGACGTCGAAGCCGTACGCGGCGGCGAACGTCCGGTACCGCACCGGCGGGTCACCGAACCGGTCGCGCCCGACCGCCAGCGGCGTCAGGTCCCATTCCGGCGGGCCGACGCACGACGAATCGAAGTCGCAGAGCACCGGTCCGTCCGGGCCCGGGATGACGTTGCCGGGGTACGCGTCGCCGTGGACCAGGCCCCTGGGCAGCGGAAACTCCAGCTCGGCCAGCGCCGCCTCGAGCTCGGCGCAGCGGTCGAGCAGGAACGCGCGGTCGGCGGCGGTGATCTCCTCGGCATCGGAAACTCTGGCCCGCACCGCGGCGAACGGCGCCCACTCGGCGAGGCCGTCCGGCGCGGGCAGCGCGTGCACCTGGCGCAGGAGGCGGGCCAGGTCGGCGGAGGTCGCCGGCCGGCCGATGCTCGGCACCTGGTGCCACACGGTCACCAGGTGCCCGGCCACGTCCAGCGGCTGCTCGACGCCGTCGAGGAGCCGGATCGCGGGGACGCCGTGGCGCTCGAAGTGCCGGGCCACGCGCACGACCGTGCCGACCCGGTGCCGCAGCTGCGTCGAGCCGACGATGCGGATCACGAAAGGCGCGGTGACCAGCGCGTACACCGCGTTGTTGGTGAACCGCAGCAGCCGCGCGCCCGCCGGGTCGAGGCCCAGCAGCGAGCAGGTCTCGGCCAGCACACCGCGCAACTTCCCCGCGGTGAACCGGCCGTCCAAGATCGTGCCGGCGCCGTCGACGTCAGGCGGCGTAGAAAGCGTTGAGGCGATCGGCGAGGTCACGGGCGTCGGCGTTGTTCCGGCGGCGCTCGGCCTCGTCCTGCAGCGGCCGCATGCGGTCCTTGACCCGCTCGGACTTGATGCCCTCGGCGCAGTCGATGGCCTTGCCGCCGACCTTGGCGCCGTGGTCGAGGTCGCCGTCCAGCAGGTGGTTGGTGGCCAGCGCGCTCAGCATGAACGTCTTGGAGCGGGCCATTTCGTCGTCGTAGGACTCGACCGCCCTGGTCAGGGCGGGGATCGCGTACTTCGTGTGCTCGGCGTTCTTCTGCGCGAGGACCGTGTGGACGGTGCCGACCATGGCGTAGACGTCGGTCTCGGTGAAGAACTTCACCCAGGACTCGGCCTCGGCCAGGTTGGCGCGCTCGAACTCGTCCTTGCTCCGGCCGAGCAGCTTCACGGCCTGCTCTTCGTTGCCCATCATCGCGTAGGCCCAGGCCTCGTTCGCGCACAGCACCGAGACGGCCAGCTCGGAACCGCTTTCCTGGGCGGCGATCTGGCCGAGCTGGAACAGCTTCAGCGCGTCGTTCGGGGCGTCCTGGTGCAGGTAGACGCGGCCCATGCGGTAGAGCACGTTGGCGACGAGCGGGTGGTTTTCGCCCTGCTTGGCCAGGTCGAGCGCGTTCGCGAAGTGGCCGCGGGCGGAGTCCATCAGGCCGGTGTCGAAGGACGTCCAGCCGGCCAGCGAGTGGAGGTCGGCCAGCGCCACGTACAGGCGGTTCTTCACGATGTCGGTGCCGTGCGCTTCGAGCATCTGCTGTCCCCAGGACAGCTGCGCCACGACGGCGTCGCGGCAGAACCCGCCGCCGTACTGGTAGTCCAGCGCCCGGAGCGCGCGCGTCGCGGCCTCCACCTGGCGCACGTCGGTCATGCCGATGCGCCCGGGAGCCGGCGTCCGCGCCGGTCCGGCCGACCACGTGCCCGATTCCGGACCGAACACCGCCGCACCCATCGTGACCTGGGCGGCGTGCGCGAGGAACCTCCGTCGCTTCACGGACTCGTCCTCCTCAGCCTGCTGGCCGTCGGCGGAGCCGACGACCCGTATCGCCGTGGCCTCGTCGTAGGCGAGGCCCATGTATCCACGGGGAACGCCCAGGCCATCGGCGATCCTCGTGAGCACGTCGTAGGCCATGACCTGGCGACCCTTGAGGATCTCCGACACCTCGGACTGGGACTGGCCGGTCATCGCGGCGATCTGGCGCTGCGAGACACCGTGCTTGCGCAGGAGCCGGTAAACGGCGCTGATCTCGCGCGTCGCGAGCGCAGCTCTCATCTCGGGCTGCTCCCACGCGTCAGCGGGAACCGCGTGGCCCTGCCTGGCGTCGGCACTGCCACCGTTACTGGCGTCCATCGCGCCCCCTCCACTGTCCGGTCGGGCGTCTGTGAAACAGCGTAGGCAAACCTGCGAAACCGTGTGAACTGCCGAACTGGCGCCCTGATCGGTCCGGGCGAAGTCCGTTGACCGCTTACCGTGGAACCCGGTCCGGTCACCGCTATGACGCCATTTCGACCTTCTATCGCACCCGGTTTCACCTCACTGTAGTTGTCAGATCTCCGTCACCGCCCGGACACCGGCAGCGATCACGGAGAGCTACGAAAACCGCAGCACAGTCACAAAGGCGATGTTGCAGAAGGCATCTTCGGAGCCACTCCGAAGAGAGACGACAGAGCGGAGAGAGGCGTGGAGTTCGTGGACTCGTTCGCAGGGGGACATGCCGGCACGGCCACCCGCGCCGTGCGGCCGGCGGTCGCGACGGTCTCTCCCGTCTCCGCCGTCCGCCCCGTCACCCCCGCCGCCGCGGTGGACCCCCGCACCGCGAGCGTCCGCCACTACGAGGGCGGTCAGCTGGTGTGGCGCGTGCAGTGCGGCGACCTCATCAGCCGCGAGCGCGCGGTGACGGTGTTCGTCGAAGACAACCAGGTGGTACTGGTCTCGCCTCCCGGTGAGACCGCGCGGCTGACGTCCGGCCAGCTCGGCCAGCTGCGCGCCGCGCTCAACGAAGCCGCCAAGATGGCGGAAAGGTGACGGTGAGCTGACGATGGATCAGGTACTCGGGCAGGTCCTCCGCAACGCGGTCTGGGAGCGCCTCGACATGCTGACCGACCTGGCGAACCGCGCCGACGCCCAGTCGCTCGTCTCGGTCGCGCGCTCCGAACTGCCCCGCTTGACGGAGGCGTGGCGCGCGATGCTGAAGATGCACGAGCCCGACGAACGCGGCGACTGCCCCACCTGCTCGACCCGGTGGCACCGCTGCAAGGCGCCGTGCTCCGTCTGGCAGGTCGCGCACGAACACCTGGTGGCGGGCGGGCTGGCCCCGCAGCAGCAGCAGGCGTCGGCGGACCGGCGGCTGCAGGGCCGCCGCAAGAGCCCGGTTCCCGCGCAGGGCCACCCGGTCCCGGCGCCGTCCCCGGCCGAGACCACCGGGCGCCACGCGCTGGTGAACCCGCGCCGAGCGGTCACGGCCTGACCCACTGAGCCGGCGAGCGCGGCCGACCGATCGCCCCATCGGACCCGCGCCTGCTCTCGCCCCGGCCGGGGACTGTTTCGCCCGCACCCCCGAGCAGTGCGAACCAGTTCCCGGCCATCCCGGTCCCCACCGCGATTAATCGAAAAAATTCGCCGTCAGGCCTAGCCCAGGCGGTAATCCCCCGCTAGATTGATCATCAAACGCAGCGTGGATCAAGGGTCGACCCGCGCGGCGGCCCGCCTCAGAGCGGCCCTCGAATTCCGCGGGCCGGTGCCGTTGCACTCCCCTCCCCCGACCGGCACCGGCCCGCGGTTCCACCTTCGTTCAGCGAACCGCCTTCACGCGGAGCACCAGCACGGCCGCGAGCAGCGTCGCGACGGCTGACGCGGCGAAGAGCCCCGGATAACCACCCAGGTAGGCGAGCACCAGCGGCGTCAGCAGCGGCGCGACCACCTGCGGCAGCGAGTTCGCGATGTTGATGACCCCGAGGTCCTTGGCGCGGTCCTGCGCCGTCGGGAGCACCTGAGTCAGCATCGCGAGCGCGACAGCCATGTACGCACCGAAGCCGACGCCCAGCAGCGGCGACGCGGCGAGCGCGACCGGCCAGCTCTGCCAGAGCACCAGCAGCAAAGCGGCCAACGCCATCACGCCGGAGGCCGCGAGGACGTACGGCTTACGCCGTCCGGACTTGTCCGAGAAGTGCCCGGCGAGGACGGCGCCGATCACGAGCGCGACGCCGTAGAGCGCCATCATGATGAGCAGCCCGGTGTCCGGATCCGGGTAGTGCACCGCGTCCTTGAGGAAGAACAGCAGGTAGAGCGTCCCGAACGCGTTGCCGAGGTTGATCATGAAATGGCACGACCACGCCCACGCGAAGTCCGGGAACCGCCGCGGCGACACCCACAGGTTGCGCAGGACCTCGCCGGCCTGGGACGACGGCCGGAATTCGACCGGCAGGCGCGCGTCCGGCGTCCGGAGCACGAAGAACGCGGCGCCGACCACGACGATCCCGGCGCAAACGGCGTAAGCCAGCGGCAGTCCGGCGATGCCGAGCATCACGACGACCACGAGCGCGCCCAGCACGGTGCCGAGCATCTGCGCGATGCCGACGAGCCCGCCGACCTGCGCCCGCTGCCCGACCGGCACGCGGTCGGCGATCGCGGACATGAGCGTCGCGAGCATGCCGTTGAGGCCGGCCTGAACGAGGCACCAGCCGACGATCATCAGCGCGACGTCCGGCGCGAAGGCCAGCACGAGCAGCCCGACGGCGGCGACCGCCGCACCGATCACCGTCCACGGGTGACGGCGGCCGAAGCGCGAGCAGGTCCGGTCCGACAGCAGCCCGACGGCCGGGTTGACGACCAGAGCCACGACGGCGCCGACCCCCATCACCAGTCCGAGCACGAACTCCTTGTTCACCTGGTCGAGCAGCTCGGCCTGCTGCGGCAGCAGCACCTGGATCGGCGCGTAGATCCCCAGCCAGAGCGCGATGTTCGCGAAGAACAGCAGGCTCATCCAGCCGGGCCGCACGCGCACGACGGGCTCGGCGAGCGCCTCCGGGAGGACTCGGGTCGATTCACTCATTCCGCACCAGCTTCCGGTACCAGTGGAACGAGTCCTTCGGCGTCCGCCGCAGGGTCTCGTAGTCGACGTGCACCAGGCCGAAGCGCGGCGCATAACCCTTGGACCATTCGAAATTGTCCATCAGGGACCAGCAGAAGTAGCCCCGGACGTCGACACCGGCGTCCATCGCCTCGCGCAGCGCGACCAGGTGGCTGTGCAGGAAGTCGATGCGTTCGGGATCGTGCACGCCCCCGTCCTCGGCGACGACGTCGGCGAAGCTGCAGCCGTTCTCGGTGATCTGGATCGGCGGCAGCTTGTCCAGGTAGCGGCGGTGGAAGTCGAGCAGCAGCTCGCGCAGGGCGTGCGGAACGATCGGCGAATCGTTCGTGGTCATCGGATAACCCTCGATCGGGCGAAGGTCGAAGGGCAGCGGGTTGCCCGGGCTCGGCTTCGCGACCCCCTGCGGCTCGTAGTAGTTGATGCCGTAGAAATCGAGGGGTTGCGCGATGGTCGGCAGGTCGTCGGCGAACCCGGCCGGGAGGTGCGCGTGGAGCTGCTCGGGGTAGCTGCCGAGCAGCACGGGATCGGCGAAGAGCCGGTTGAGCAGCGCGTCCAGCCATTCGGCGGCTTCCTGGTCGCTCTCGTCAGCGGGCCAGATCGGCGAGTGGTTGTTGGCCGTGCCGATGTTCGTCGCCCCGGCGGCGCGGAGGGCCTGGACGGCGAGGCCGTGCGCGAGGTTCTGGTGGTGCGCGGTGGGGATGGCGTCGAGCAGCAGCATCCGGCCGGGCGCGTACTCACCGATCCCGTAGCCGAAGATGGACATGACCATGGGCTCGTTGAGCGGAATCCACAGTTTCACCCGATCGGCGAAGCGCTCGCCGAGGATGCGGGCGTACTCGGCGAAACGCTCAGCGGTGTCCCGGGAGAGCCAGCCGCCCGCGTCTTCGACCGCCTGCGGGGTGTCCCAGTGGTAGAGCGTGACGGCGGGCGCGATGCCGGCTTCGCACACGGCGTCGATGAGCTTGTCGTAGAAGCCGAGCCCTTCGGCGTTGGGTGCACCGGTGCCGTCGGGCTGGATGCGCGGCCAGGCGATGGACATCCGGTAGGCGCCGACGCCGAGTTCGGCCATCAGCGCGATGTCTTCGGGGTAGCGGTGGTAGTGGTCGGCGGCTACGTTTGCTTGTTCACCGCGGGCGATCTTGCCCTCGGTCGCGGTGAACGTGTCCCAGATGGACGGTCCGCGCCCACCTTCGCGGGTGGCGCCTTCGATCTGGAACGCCGAGGTCGAGACACCCCAGAGGAAGTCGGGCGGGAAGATCGGGTTCTGCACCGGCTGCTGACCCCTTCGTCAGGCCACCCGTACGGGTGAACATGAAAAGTTCTCATATACTAGGTCTTCACTCGTCCGTGGGGAACCCCGTCGGCACGATAAAGTCCCAGATCAGACGAGGAGGAGCGCCGTGTCCGACATCCAGGCCGCGAAGGTGCCGGCAGAAGCCACCCCCTTGCGCCGTCAGCCGGTTCAGCAGCGCAGCGCGAAGCGGGTCGAGCAGATGCTCGACGCGAGCGCGGCACTGATCGACGAACTGGGCTACGACGCCTTGACGACGACGTTGATCGCCAAGCGCGCAGGAGTGGCGGTCGGGTCCCTGTACCAGTTCTTCCCCGACAAGCGAGCGGTCGTGCAAGCGCTTACCGCCCGCAACCTGGAGAGGTTCGTGGCGGCGGTGAACGAGCGGCTGAAGCAGCTCGGGCCCGAGCACTGGTGGGACGTCGTCGACTCGATCCTCGACATCTACCTCGAGATGCACCGGACGGTCCCGGGATTCTCCAAGGTCCACTTCGGCGACATCATCGACCGCCAGTTGTTGGACGAGACACGCGACAACAACGCGGTCATCGTCGACTCGCTGACGGATCTGCTGTCGGCTCAGGTCGATCGGCCGGTCGAGGACCTGCGGTTCGCGATCACGATCGCCAACGAGGTGGCTGACGCGCTGCTGAAGCTGGCGTTCCGGCGGGAGCCCAGCGGGGACGAGAAGATCGTCGCCGAGGCCAAGTACGTCGTTAAGGGGTATCTCGCGGCCCGGTTCGGGGACTAGCTGTCCACAGGAGTTGTCCACAGGTATGCACAGCTGTGGACAACTCCGGTTTTGGGGCTGGGTTGTCGGTGGGCGCCGATAGACTGGAAGCGGGGGTTCCCCCAGGGAAGGGCGGGCTGCGCGCGCGGTGGCCGATGTGCTGGACCGGGACCGCGCCAGAGATCCACTCGCGCTGCGGATTGCCCAGGTCGGCCGCCGCAAACTCGCCGCGATCGGCAAAGTTCCCGCGCCCCGCATGGGTGAGCAGACCGCGCCGTCCCCGGCACCGCAGCCGCTGACGCCGTCCTCCGCAATTGCAGCAGGGTCGTCCGGCATCGGCCTCCCACTGCCGCCGCCCGCAACGGCACCCACTACCGCTCCCGATGTGGCTTGCATCCACAGGGCCATGGGACGGAGGCCGTACGGTGGCCGATGTGCCGGACGAAGACCGCGCCGGGCAATTCCAGCCGGGCGATATCTACGAAGACTGCTCGTTCCACCCCGTCCTCTGCACCTACATCGACGACGGTGACGAGATCGGTGGCATCTCCCTGATCGACGCCAGCTACCCGCGGGCTTGCTCGCTCAGCGGGTGCGCGGTCGTCAAGCTCTCGATCGACGACGTGATCGCCGCGCGGGCCGACTGGCCTGCCTACCTCGCTCGGCGCAAGGCGCACGAAGGCCTCTAGCGTCAGCCGAAGTTCTGGTGCTCCCCGCGGTAGGTGGGCACTGTTCGCTCCACCTGGTCGCCCTGCACGAGGTGGTAGTGCGTGAACCGCTCCGCCAGCTCGCCCGCCTTCGCGTGGCGCAGCCACACCCGGTCGCCGAGCTTCAGGTTTCGGGCCGCTCGGCCCGTCACCGGCGTCTGGACCTCGCCCGCGCCCTCGAAACCCAGCAACTTCAGGCCCTGAGGCAGGTAAGGCTGCGGCACACGGGAAGCACCCGCCGGGCCGGAAGCGATGTAGCCGCCGGAAAAGAGCGTTGCGATGTTGCGCGTCGGACGGCGGACCACCGGCAACGC
Source organism: Amycolatopsis nalaikhensis (assembly GCF_030264295.1). Lineage (GTDB taxonomy): Bacteria > Actinomycetota > Actinomycetes > Mycobacteriales > Pseudonocardiaceae > Amycolatopsis > Amycolatopsis nalaikhensis. Next base: position 2,666,281 of record NZ_CP127173.1, read on the forward strand.
GAACAACGCCGCCGGGCGGGGCTTGAAGCGCGTGTACCCGTCGAACAGCGTGGGGCCGATCAGGCCCGAGCCCGCCGCGATCTCCGTGACCACCGCGTCCGCGCCCGTCGACTCGATGCTTCCCGTGCCGCCGCCGTTCACGAACTCCAGCGGCGTCACCTCCTGGACCGCTCGGACCGCTTCGCCGCGACGGCGGTTCAGCTCGGCCGCCGAACGGCGTTGCATCCAGCCCACCACCAGGCGGTTCAGGCGCGCTCCCGCCGCGTCGCCCAAGCCCGCGATCTGGCCCTCGTACGCCATCACGCCCACCAGGCGGAAGCCCGGGCGGGAGACGATCTTGCGCGCGAACGCCGCCGCCTGCTTCGGGGTGAACACCGGGGACCTGCGCGTGCCGACGTGGACTCCCGGCAGCGGGCGCCACGACGCGTCCAGCTCCAGGCACACCCGGATCTCCGGGTGGTTGTGGCCCAGCGCCGCGTCGACCAGGTCCAGGTGCTCGGGCGAGTCGACCATGATCGCGATCGACGCGCGGGCCTCGTCCGACGCCGCCAGGCGGCGGAGGGCCTCGTGGTCGGCCGTCGGGTAGGCGACAACGATGTCGTCCGTTGTGCCCTGCTCGACGTGCCAGACCGCCTCCGCCAGCGAGTAGCACATCAAGCCCTCGAAGCCCGGCATCGCGAGCACCCGCTCCAGCAGCGCCCGGCAGCGCACCGACTTGCTGACCACCCGGATCGGCTTGCCCGCGGCTCGGCGCCGGAGGTCTTCGGCGTTCGCGTCGAACGCCGCCAAGTCGACCACGGCCAAGGGCGGATCGAGGTCCTTGGTCGCCAAGTCGTACACCGTCGCACTGGTCACGAGGTCTAAAGTACGACACGAAGGCTTGAAACGCGAATACTATTCACTTACTGTTTCGGGCACTCGACGGAATGAAGGGTGCGCGCATGACCCGGTGGACCAACTGGGCGGGCACGGCGTCCGCCTCGCCGCAGCACGTTCACCAACCCCGCAGCGCGGCGGAGATCGCGGCGGCCGTCGAAGGCGTCGCCGCCGCCGGGCGGACCCTGCGGCCTTGGGGCAGCGGGCATTCCTTTACGGCCATCGCCGCCGCCGACTCCGATGCGCTCGACCTGCGGCACTGGACCGGCATCGAGCAGGCCGACCTCGAAACCGGGCTCGTCACCATCCGCTCGGGCACGACGATCCGGCAGCTCAACGCCGCTCTCGATGCGCTCGGGCTGGCCATGACCAACCTCGGTGACATCGACGCACAGACCATCGCCGGCGCGATTTCCACCGGCACCCACGGCACCGGCGCGAAGCTCGGCGGCATCGCCACGCAGATCGCCGCGCTCGAGCTCGTCCTGGCCGACGGCTCGGTCGTCACCTGCTCGGCCGACAAACGTCCCGACCTCTTCGCCGCCGCTCGCGTCGGCCTCGGCGCGCTCGGCGTCATCACGACCGTGACGCTGCGGTGCGAGCCCTCGTTCGTCCTGCGCGCGCAGGAACGGCCGGAGCCGCTGGAGCAGGTGCTCGAGGGCTTCCACGACTTCGCCGACGAGAACGAGCACTTCGAGTTCTACTGGTTCCCCTACGGCAAGAACGCCCTGGTCAAGCGCAACAACCGGTGCGATACCGCGCAGCCGTTGAGCAAGGTCCGCGAGTTCGTGGACTACCAGATCATGGAGAACGTCGCCTTCGGCGGGCTCTGCCGGACCGGCCGCCTGATGCCGCGGCTCGTGCCGTCGCTCGGCAGCTTCGCGTCGAACGTCCTGAGCGCGCGTGAGTACAGCGACGTCTCGCACCGCGTCTTCGTCACGGCGCGCAATGTCCGCTTCACCGAAACGGAATACGCTGTTCCACGTGAATCAGTGCTCGACGTGCTCGCCGAACTACGCGCCGTGGTGCCGAAGCTGAAGGACCCGGTGATGTTCCCGGTCGAGGTCCGCGTCGCCGCGGCCGACGACATCTGGCTGTCGACCGCGCAGGGGCGCGACTCCGCCTACATCGCCATCCACCAGTTCGTCGGCATGCCCTACCGCGAGTACTTCGGCGCGTTCGAGAAGATCGCCGGCGCCGTCGGCGGCCGCCCGCACTGGGGCAAGATGCACGACCTCGACGCCGGCGTCCTCCGCTCCCGCTACCCGCACTTCGACGACTTCCTGCGCGTGCGCAAGGAAACCGACCCCAACGGCGTCTTCAGCAACACCTACCTGGACCGGGTGCTCGGCCCGGCTTAGAACAGCGCGGACACCGATTCGCCGTTGTGGATCCGGCGGATCGCTTCGGCCAGCGCCGGCGCGATCGACAGGATCTTCAGCTTCTCCGTGCGCTCTTCTTCCGGCACCGGCACGGTGTTCGTGCAGACGATCTCGAGCACCTCGGGACGGCTGCCGATGCGCTCGATGGCCTTCGCCGCGAACAGCCCGTGCGTGCACGCGACGCGGATCGAGCGCGGCTTCAGCTCAGCCAGCCTGTCCAGCAGCTCCAGCACCGTGCTGCCCTTGGCGATCTCGTCGTCGAGGACGATCACGTCGCGGCCGGTGATCTCGCCGATCACCGAGGTGATCTGGACGCGGTCGTCGGGGAAGCGTTCCTTCGCCCCGGCCGCGACCTGGACGCCGAGCAGGCGCGCGAAGTGCGACGCCTCCTTCGCGTTGCCCAGATCCGGCGAGACGACGGTCGCGCGCGAAAGGTCGTACTGCCGGAAGTGCTTGGCCAGCTCCTGCAGGGCGTGCAGGTGGTCGACCGGGACGCTGAAGAAGCCGTGGACCTGCGGCGAGTGCAGCGTCATCGCGAGCACGCGGCTCGCGCCCGCGGTCACCAGCAGGTCGGCGACCAGGCGGCCGCCGAGGGAGATGCGCGGCGCGTCCTTCTTGTCCGAGCGCGCGTACGAGTAGTGCGGCATCACGGCGGTGATCCGCGACGCCGAAGCGCCGCGCGCCGCGTCGAGCATCAGGAGCAGCTCGACGAGGTGTTCCTGCACCGGCTTGACCAGCGGCTGGATGATGAAGACGTCTCGCTCGCGGCAGTTGGCCTGCAGCTGCACCTCGAGGCAGTCGTTGGCGAACCGCCGGATCTCGGCCGGCTGCAGCGGGACGCCGAGGTGCTCGCAGATCTCTTCGGCCAGCTCGGGGTGGGCACTGCCGCTGAAGACGGCGATTTCTCTGGAAGCTTGAGTGATCACAGCGCGGAGATCGCTTCGCCGATGGCGGCCTCACCGGAGATCAGCTCCAGGGTGCGGCGGCTCGAAGCGGGCGTCTCGAGCAGGCCGACGAGCACGGCGGCGACGTCGTCACGTGGGACGGGGCCGCGGCCGGTCTTCTCGGCCAGCAGGACCAGGCCGGTGCCGGGGTCGTCGGTCAGCTGCCCCGGCCGGAGGATCGTCCAGTCGAGGTCGCGGGCCTTGAGGTCGTCTTCGGCCGCGCGCTTGGCACGCAGGTAGGCGCGGAACTCCTCGGTGACGTCGGGGTTCTCCGGGTTGTCGGCGCCCATGGACCCGACCTGGACGTGCCGCCGGACACCGGCGCGCTCGGCCGCTTCGGCGAAGAGCGCCGCCGCGCCTCGGTCCACAGTGTCCTTGCGGGCGGTGCCGCTGCCCGGGCCCGCGCCGGCGGAGAACACCGCGGCGTCCGCGCCCTTCAGGACGTCGGCGACGGCGTCCACATCGGAGTTCTCCAGGTCCAGCACCACGGCCTGGGCGCCGGCGGCTTCGAGGTCCGCCGCGTGGGCGGGGTTCCGGATGATGCCTACCGCTTCATCACCGCGCGCGGCGAGCAGCCGCTCCAGCCGCAGCGCGATCTGACCGTGTCCACCAGCAATGACGACTCGCATGGAGCCGACCTTAGTGCGAAGCGGGTGCCTCTGCGGTGCGCAGGAGGTGGTCGTAGACCAGCTCGTTGACCAGGCGGGAAACCGGGTCCTCGGCGAGCACGACGCGCTCGGTGCGGCCCTCGAGGTCGAGGTCGACGACGGCGTTCGGGTCGGCCGTCACGACGGCGAGGCCGTACGCGCGGGCCCGCGGGAGGCAGTTGCCGACGTAGTCCTCGGTGAGGACGGTCGGCGACGGGAGCACCATCGCGGCCTCGCCGTAGCGGGCGAACGGAACCGCGGAGGCCATCGCGGTGCGCCAGTGGCGCGCGACGGCCAGGACGCCGACGATCTCGGCGGCCGGGGCGGGGGCGGTTCCGGCCAGCTCCGGCCAGGTCCAGGTGTCGACGGTGGCGCGGTCGGCCACCGGGCCGGCACCCATCGCGATGCGTTCGGCGTGCACGTCGGTGCGGAGCTTGGCGACCACGCAGACCTTGCGGCCCAGGATCGTGATCTCAGGCAGGACTACGCCGTTCCAGCCCAGCTGGGCCGCGGCGGCGGTGGCGAGTTCGTCGACGCCCGCGGGGAGCTCGATCGGCGGCACCACGCGGCTCGGCATCGACCGGCTGCGCTTCGCGCCACCGGCGACCGTCGAGCGCTCGGTGTTCTGAGGTGTAGCCGCCACGAGTCCGCCTCCTTCAAACCTGCACTGCACCGTGACCGGGGAAAACCGGCACATGACTTGTCTAACAGCGCGGCGGCGCGGAGTCGCCGGGTAGTGCGAGTGGCTGCGATCGGCGGCGCCCAGCGGTCGATGACCGGTCGGTAGGCGGTCATCCGACTTCGGTCGAACGGTGCGGCCAACCGAGTGAGAGCGAGGTGAGTGGCATTACCGTCCGCCCGCGGCCGACTACCCGCGGCAGGATCGGATCCCTCGCCTCGACTAGCCCATTCGGCGCAACCCCGGGAAAATCCACAGTGGACGTGGGCCGCTGAGCTGCGGTTGTCCGCCGTCACCCACACGGCGGTGAGCTACGCCGCAGCGGTGACGCGGCCCCGCGACTAAAGTTACCGATCAGTCACTTAGTCGTCGCCGTGGAGGACCTATGCGCTCCCCGAAGGACTTCTTCGCCCCGCTCGCCCTGGGCGCGCCCGCTCCCGTGCGGGAGATCCCGGTGACGCCGTCCCGGATGATCCACTTCTTCGACCCCGGCAACGAGAAGATGGCCGCGAAGGTGCCGGACATCGCGAAGAAGGTCGACGTCCTGCTCGGCAACCTCGAGGACGCCGTCCGGGCCGACCGCAAGGAGGCCGCGCGCGCCGGGCTCGTCGCGATCGCCAAGGCGAACGACTTCGGCAAGACGCAGCTGTGGACGCGCGTCAACAGCCTCGACTCGCCGTGGGTGCTCGACGACCTGATCACCCTGGTCACCGAGATCGGCGACAAGCTCGACGTGATCATGGTGCCGAAGGTCGAGGGCGCGCAGGACATCCACTACGTCGACCGGCTGCTGGCCCAGCTCGAAGCGCGCGCGGGCCTGACGAAGCCGTTGCTGGTGCACGCGATCCTCGAGACGGCGAGCGGTGTGGCCAATGTGGAGGAGATCGCCGGCGCGAGCCCGCGCATGCAGGGCATCTCGCTCGGCCCGGCCGACCTGGCCGCGAGCCGCCGGATGAAGACGACCCGCGTCGGCGGCGGCCACCCCGGCTACCTGGTGCGGACCGACCCGGTCGGCGACGACCTCACCGAAGGCCGGACGACCTATCAGCAGGACCTGTGGCACTACACGGTCGCGCGGATGGTCGACGCCTGCGCGATGCACGGGATCCTGCCGTACTACGGGCCGTTCGGGGACATCCGCGACGTCGTCGCGTGCGAGGACCAGTTCCGCAACGCGTTCCTGCTCGGCTGCGTCGGCGCGTGGAGCCTGCACCCGGTGCAGATCGACATCGCGAAGAAGGTGTTCTCGCCTTCGCCGTCCGATGTGGCCTGGGCGCGCCGGGTGATCGCCGAGATGGGCGACGGCACGGGCGCGGTGATGATCGACGGGAAGATGCAGGACGACGCGTCGGTGAAGCAGTGCCGCGTGGTCGCCGAACTGGCCGACGCCCTCGCGGCGGACGACCCCGAACTCGCGGCCGCCTACGACGCCGCCACCAAGGAGGCCCTCGGATGACCGAGCTGAAGCCGAGACGCTCTGTTCTCTACATGCCCGGCGCGAACGAACGCGCGTTGGAGAAGGCCAAGACCATCCCGGCGGACGCGCTGATCCTCGACCTCGAGGACGCCGTCGCTCCCGATGCGAAGGAAGCCGCGCGGGAACGCGTCTGCGCGGCTGCTTCTTCGGGCGACTACGGCTCGCGGGAAGTGACCATCCGGGTCAACGGCCTGGACACCGAGTGGCACGACGCCGACCTGCGCGCCGCGGCGTCGGCGGGCCCGGCCGCGGTGGTCGTGCCGAAGGTGAACTCGGCGGCCGAGGTGCACAACATCGAGCGCGCGCTCGAACTCGGCGGCGCCCCGGACCACACGAAGATCTGGGCGATGGTCGAGACGCCGGTCGCGATGCTGCACGCCGAGGAGATCGCGGCGGCGTCCGAGCGGCTGACCGTGCTGGTGATGGGCACGAACGACCTGGCCAAGGAACTGCACGCGGAGTTCGTCCCGGGCCGCGGGCCGCTGCTGGGCGGGCTTTCCCTGTGCCTGCTGGCCGCGCGCGCGACCGGCAAGGCGATCCTCGACGGCGTCTACAACGACGTGAAGGACCTCGAGGGCTTCGAGGCCGAGTGCGAGCAGGGACGGCAGTACGGCTTCGACGGGAAGACGCTGATCCACCCGGCGCAGGTCGAGCCGTGCAACCGGATCTTCGCGCCGTCCGAGGAAGAGATCGACCGCTCGCGGCGGATCATCGAGGCCTTCGAGGAAGCGCAGAAGGAAGGCCGCGGCGTGGTCACGGTGGACGGTCGCATGATCGAGAACCTGCACGTCGACAACGCGCGGCGCGTGCTGGCGCTGGCCGAAGCCGTCAAGGGCTGAGGTCACGTCGGCAGGTCGTCCGTCCACTCGGCACTGACCGCGTACGTGTCGCCGTTCGCGTTCGTGGCCGGTTTGCCGTCCGCGCCGAGGAACACCGATGAGCTGTCCACCTCGCCGGTCGCCGGGTCGACGACGAGACGGCCGCCGCCCGGGAGTTCGACCGTCCGGTCGTCGAGGGCGTGCACGCCCGGGTCCGCGGCGATCGCGCGGAACGCCGCGGCCCGGACCGCCGGGGGTGACGGCACGGTCGAGACCAGCGTGATCAGCGACTGGAGGACCGCGGTGCCCCGCTCACTTTCCGGCAGGGTTTTCAGGCCGTTCTCCAGCCAGTTCCGGAGTGCCGACGGCTCGGTCGGGAGCGCGAGGATCTGGCTGAGCGTGACTTCGGTGCCGGTCAAGCGATAGGGCCTCGGGCGCGGCGTCGGCTCGGCCTTGCCGTGGGTGTTCGCGCCGCGGTACCACTCCTGCCCGTCGGTGGTGGTCCAGTACTCCCAGGTCTCCTTGCCCACCTTCGTCGTCGAGTGCCAGTACTTGCCGGTGCCGACCTGGGCTCGCTCGGCGACCCTGGCGGCCGCGAGGAGGACCGCCGGGCCGGTTTCGGCTGGTGCCACGGCCCGCGGAGGCGGCGGCGCCGGAGTCGCGGGCAGGGTCGCCACCACGACGGCTGCCGCGGCCGCCACCAGACCGGCGCCGACGACGAACGGGCGCGCCCGACGCCGTCGGGCGCCGAGCATCCGGTTCTGGAGGCGGTGACGGCTGCGGTCGACGACGTCCTGGGCGGGTTCGTCCGGGAGCAGGGCCGTGCGCAGCGTCTCGAGGTCAGTCATCGGTGGCCTCCGGGGCGAGAACGGGAGCGAGTTTCTTGCGGGCGCGCGTCAGCCGGGAGCCGACCGTGCCCGGGGAGATGCCGAGCGCTTCGGCGACTTCCGCGTAGCCGAGGTCGGCGAGGGCGACCAGCAGCAGGACGTCACGCTCGCCCGAAGTGAGCCGGGCCAGCGCTTTCCCCAGCTGCCCGGCCACGACGACGCGGTTTTCGTGGCCATCGGCGGGCCGGGGCGGTTCGAGCCGGGAGAGCGCGCGGTAGTGGCGGGCTTCCTTGCGGCGGTGTCTTGACACCAGGTTCGTCGCGATGCCGAACAGCCAGGCGCGCAGCTCGCCGCGGGCGGGGTCGAACGTCTCGCGGCGGTCGAAGGCCACCAGGAACGTCTCGGCGGCGACGTCCTCGGCGACCTGCGCGCCGAGGCGGCCGGCGACGTAGCGGTAGATCTCGGCGAAGTGGCGGTCGTGCACCTCGGTGAACCGCTCGATGCCGTTCACCGGGGCTGCCTCGGTCATGGGTTCCCTTCCCGTCGGCGACAGCTTCACCACCACTTCGCCGGAGGAGCGGAACTTCTTCCCTATCCGATCGGCCAGGGGCGCTGCGGCCCGCGAAGGCGTTCGTACGCCGCGGCCGTCCGGAGGACGCCGACGTCGTCGAAGCGGCGGCCGGTGAGCTGGAGGCCGATCGGGCGGCCGTCGTCGGTGTACCCGCAGTTCAGCGACACCGACGGCTGGCCGGACATGTTGTACGGCACCGTGAACGCGATGTGCTCGAACGGCCGCGCCGGGTCGTTCGTCGGCGACGCCCACTCCGCCGGTGGGGCCGCGACCGGGCACGTCGGGGACAGCACGACGTCGAACGCCGAGGTCGCGCGCAAGGCCGCGACGCTGATCGCGTCGATCTGGGCGAAGCCGCGGTAAACGTCCACTCCGGACACGTCCGCGCCGCCCGCGGCCCAGTCCGCGATGTACGGCAGGACCTTCGCGCGCCGGTCGGCGGGCAACGCCGACATGTCCGACCAGGCTCGGGTGCGCCAGAAGACGTCCAGGCCGTTCAGCATTTCGCGGGTCAGGAACGGCCCGACCGGCTCGACCACCGCGCCCGCGCTCTCGAACACCCGCGCCGCCGCGGTGACGGCGTCGAGCGTCACCGGGTCGACCGGGAGGCCGGGGCCGGAGTCGAGGTGCAGGCCGACGCGCAAGCCGGTCAGCGAAGAATCCAAAGAAGACCACGGCAGGTCGACCGGGGGCAGGCTCAGGTGGTCACGCGCGTCGGGCCGCGAGAGCACGCTCATCAGCAACGCCGTGTCGGCAACCGTGCGCGTCATCGGCCCGGCGACGCGGCCGAGGAACGGCGGGTCGACCGGCACGCGGCCGAAGCTCGGCTTCAGCCCGACCAGGCCGCACCAGCCCGCGGGCAGCCGGATCGAGCCGCCGATGTCGGTGCCCACGTGCAGCGGCCCGTAGCCCGCCGCGGCCGCCGCGCCCGCGCCCGCGCTCGAGCCACCCGGGGTCGCCGACGGCTTCCAGGGGTTGCGGGCCGTCGTGTGGAAGCTCGAGAGGCCGGACGTCAGCATCCCGTAGTCCGGCATGGTCGTCTTGGCCAGCAGCACGCCGCCGGACTCGCGGACCCGCGCCGCCGCCGGGGCGTCCTCCGCGGCCGGGACCAGCGCGGTCGCCGCCGTGCCCAGTGGGACCGGCGTGCCGCGCGTGGCGATGTTCTCCTTCAGCGTCAGCGGGACGCCGTCGATCGGGCCCAGCGGTTCGCCGGACGCCCAGCGAGCTTCGGACGCCTTCGCGTCATCGAGAGCCCCCGAAGGGTCGTACGCGTACAACGCGTGCAACTCCGGCTCTCGCGCTTCGATGCGCGCCAACACCGCTTCGGTCACCTCGACCGGCGAGAGCGTCTTCGCGCGGTACTGCGCGACGAGGTCGACGGCGGTCAGGTCGGGTAGCTCGGTCAAAGCCCCTCCTCACTAAGCGGGCGGAAGAAAGCGGCCGTCGACGGCGGTCCAGCCGCCGTCCACCGCCAGCACGGAGCCGGTCACGAACGTCGAAGCGTCCGAAGCGAGGTACACGACGGCTCCGGCCAGCTCGTCCGGACGCGCCCACCGCCCCAACGCGCTCTTCATCGCGTACGCGTCGTACCACTCCGGGTTGGCCTTGATCTGCGCGGTCAACGGCGTTTCGACGACGCCGGGCGCGATCGCGTTGACCCGTACCCCGGCCGGGCCGAACTCCGCCGCGGCCGTGCGGAACAGCTGGACGAGCCCGGCTTTCGTGGCCGCGTACGGCCCTTGGCCCGGCTCGACGGTCGTGCCGCGGATCGACGAGAACCCGATGATGCTGCCGCGCCCGCGCGCGGCCATCCGGCCACCGAACGCCCGCACGACTTCGAAGGTCGCGCCCAGGTTGAGCGTGACGACGCGGTCGAACTCCTCGCGGGTGTAGTCGACCAGCCGCTTGCGCACGTTCATCGCGGCAGTGAGCACGACGACGTCGACGTCGCCCAGCTCCACCGCGGCGCGCTCGACGGCGTCGGGTTCCAGCAGGTCGATCTCGTACGGCTCCCCCACGCCCGCCTCGCGCGCGGCTTCGAGGTCGCGGTCCGCGCAGACCACGTCGGCGCCGTGCGCGGCCAAGGCTCGCGCGGCTTCGCGGCCGATGCCGCCCGCGCCGAGCACCACGGCGCGGCGGCCGTCCAGGCGGAACAGGTTCTCGTAGGTCACGGGCGCAGCACCGCCATCCTCGTCACGGTCAGCTCTTCGACGGCGAACCGCGGTCCTTCGCGGCCGATGCCGGAGTCCTTCACGCCGCCGTAGGGCATGGTGTCCGAGCGGAAGCCGGGCACCTCGTTGACGACGACGCCGCCGACTTCGAGTTCGTCGAGCGCGCGGAACGCCGTGTTCAGCGACCGGCTGTAGACGCTGGCGTGGAGCCCGTAGCGGGACGCGTTGACCGCGGCGAACGCTTCGTCCACATCGGACACTGTGCGCACGCAGACGACCGGACCGAAGATCTCCTCGTCCCAGGCCTCGACGCCGTCCGGGACGTCGAGGAGGACCGTCGGCCGCAGCACGGTGCCCTCGACACCGCCGCCGACCCGGCGAGCGCCGGACTTCTCGATCCACGCGGCGACGCGCTCGGTGGAGGCGGGGTCGATCAGCGCGGACACCCGTGTCTTCTCGTCACGCGGATCGCCGACGACGACCTCGTCGAGCCGGGCCAGCAGCCGTTCGGTGAACTCCTCGGCCACCGATGCGACGACCAGCACCCGCTGCACCGAGATGCACGCCTGCCCGGACGCGTAGAAGCCGCCGCGCAGCACGGCGTCCACGGCCGCTTCGAGATCAGCGTCGTCGGCGACGACGAGCGCCGCGTTCGAACCCAGCTCCAGCAACGTCTTCGTCGGGGCCGCGTCCCGCGCGATGCGGTGGCCGACCGCGGCCGAGCCGGTGAAGGACACCGCGCCGATCCGGCGGTCGGTCGTCAGGGCCGCGCCGACCGCGGCGTCGCCGGTGACCAGCTGGACCATGGCGGGAACCGGCGCGAGCGACCGGACGAGGTGGACCAGCCAGAGCGTGGCCAACGGCGTCTGCGGCGCGGGCTTCACGATCACCGGGCAGCCCGCGGCGATGGCGGGCGCGATCTTGTGCGACGCCAGCAGCAGCGGGTAGTTGAAGCCCGCGATGCCGACGACGACGCCGATCGGCTTCCGCTTCCAGAACCCGACCAGGCCGTCACCCGAGGGGAGCAAGTCCAGCGGCACGGTCTCGCCGTGCAGCCGCGACACCTCTTCGGCGGCAGCTTCCCACGTGACGATCGTGCGCGCGACCTCGACGCGACAGTCGACGAGCGGCTTGCCGGTCTCCAGCACGAGCAGGTCTTCGAATTCGGAGCGCCGAGCCGACAGAGCGGCGGCGACGTCTTTCAACAAGGCACGACGAGTCCGCGAAGGCAGCGAAGCCACTTCGCGCGCGACGGCGACAGCTTCGTCCACAGCGCGCGTAGCCAGCTCGGGAGTCCCGATCGGCGCGGTGCCGATGACACTCCCGTCGTAGGGGAAAACGATTTCCGCGACATCCACAGTGGACACCCAGCCCGCGCCGACCGGCAGGCCGTCCGGGTACTCAGCCATCGTCACCTCCGCTCAACCGGGCCAGCTCCGCGCGCAGGTTGGGTGCGGCGGCCAGCAGTTCCCGGGTGTACTCGTGCCGCGGCGCGTCGTAGACCTGATCGACGTCGCCGAGCTCGACGATCTCGCCGCGGCGCATCACCGCGACGCGGTCGCAGACGTGCCGGACGACGCCGAGGTCGTGCGACACGAAGATCAGGGTCAGCGCGAACTGGTCCACCAAGGACGCGAGCAGGTCGAGGATCTGCCCTCGGACGGAGACGTCGAGGGCGCTGACCGGCTCGTCGGCGATGAGGACGCTCGGGTTCGGCGCGAGCGCGCGGGCGATCGAGATCCGCTGGCGCTGGCCGCCGGAGAACTGGTGCGGGTAGCGCTGCGCGGCGTCGGACGGCAGGCCGACGGCGGCGAGCAGCTCGGCGACGCGGTCCGGCTCGCGGCGGCCGAGCGGCTCGGACACGATGTCGAGCACGCGCATCCGCGGGTCGAGCGAGCCCATCGGGTCCTGGAAGACGATCTGCAGCTCCGAGCGCAGGAACCCCAGCTTGCGTTCGGGCAGGTTGTCGATACGTCGACCCTGGAACGACACGGTGCCCGCGGTCGGCTTGTCGAGCGCGGCCAGCAGCCGGACCAGCGTCGACTTGCCCGAGCCGGACTCGCCGACGATGCCGAACCGCTGCCCCGCTTCGACGTCGAAGCTGACGCCGCGCAGGGCGTGGACGTCCCGGCGGGCGTAGCGGCGTTCGAGTTCTCGGACTTCGATGATCATCGCCGGGCCTCCAGGTCCGAGGCGGCCAGGAGCTTCCGCGTGTAGTCGTGCGAAGGCGACGTCAGCACTTCACGCGTCGGGCCCGCTTCGACGATCTCGCCGTCGAGCATCACCAGCACGCGCTCGCACACCGAAGCGACCACCGCGAGGTCGTGCGTGATGAACAGGAGGGCACTTTCACGTGAAAGTGCCGTCTTGATGAGCGAGAGGATCTGGGCTTGGACCGTGACGTCGAGGGCCGTGGTCGGCTCGTCGCAGATCAGCAGCGATGGCTCGTTCGCCAAGGCCATCGCGAGGACCACGCGCTGGCGTTGTCCGCCCGACAGCTGGTGCGGGTACGCGCGGGCCGTGCCCGCCAGCCCGACGGAAGCGAGCAGGTCCTCGGCGCGGTGGCGGCGGCCGTGGATCCGGCCGGGCTCGGTGACCTGGCGGCCGACGCGCATGGCCGGGTTCAACGCCGTCATCGGCTCCTGGAACACCATCGCCAGCTCGTCGCCGCGCAGCTGGGAGAGGTACTTTTCGGACATTCCGAGCAGTTCGCGGTCACCCAGCCGGATCGAACCGGACGCGCGGAGTTCTTCCGGCAGCAGGCCCATGATCGACAGTGCCGTCAGCGACTTGCCGGACCCGGACTCGCCGATCAGGCCGACGCGCTCGCCGGGCCCGATGTCGAAGGAGACGTCGCGGACCAGGGACGAAACGCTGAGGCCACGCACCGAGAGCGTCATACGCGGGCCGCCAATCGTGGGTCGAGGCGGTCGCGCAGGCCGTCGCCGAGAAGGTTGAACCCCAGCACGGCCACGGCGATCGCGATGCCCGGCACCAACGCCAGCCGCGGGTGCACGGTCAGCAGCTCCTGGGACTCCTGCAGCATCCGGCCCCACGACGGCGTCGGCGGCCGCGTGCCGAAGCCGAGGAACGACAACGCCGCTTCGGCCAGCACGGCGATCGCGAACGACACCGACGCCTGCACGATCAGCAGGCCGGAGATGTTCGGCAGCACGTGCCGCACGGCGATGGTCAGCCGCGACCGGCCGCCGGCGCGCGCGGCGAGCACGAACTCCGTGCTCATCACCTGCAGCGTCCCGGAGCGGGCGATCCGCGCGAACGACGGGATGGTGGCGATGCCGATCGCGACCATCGCGGTGAGCGTGTCGGCGCCGAACACCGCGCCGAACATGATCGCCAGCAGCAGCGCGGGGAACGCGAGCACGAGGTCGTTGACCCGCATGACGAACTCGCCGAGCCAGCGCGGCGACATCCCGGCGAGGATGCCGAGCGGCGTGCCGATCACCGCGGCGATCCCGACCGCGACGACACCGACGTACAGCGTGGTCCGCGCGCCGACCATGATCTGGCTGAGCACGTCCCGGCCGAACTTGTCGGTGCCGAACCAGTGGGACGCGCCGAAGCCGAGCAGCCGGTGCGTCGCGTCGACCTTCACCGGGTCGAACGGCGTCCACAGGAACGACAGCAGCGCGGCCACCACGACCAGGCCGACGAGCACCCCGCCCAGGACGAGATTGCGCATCACGAACCTCGCAATCGCGGGTCGAGCACGGTGTAGAGGACGTCGACGACGAAGTTGACCAGCAGCACGCCGACCACCAGCACGAGCACGATGCCCTGCACGGTCAGCAGATCGCGGGACCCGACGGCGTCGAGCAGCATCGAGCCCAGCCCCGGCAGCACGAACACGCGCTCGACGACGACCGCGCCGATCAGCAGCGTCGCCAGCTGCAGCCCGAGCACGGTGACCACCGGGACCGACGCGTTGCGCAAGCCGTGGCGCACCAACGCCTGCCCAGGACGCAAGCCTTTCGACCGCGCGGTGCGCAGGTAGTCCTGGCCGAGCGTGTCCAGCACCGCCGAACGCACATATCGCGTGAGCACCGCGCCCTGCACCAGGCCGAGCGACAGCGCGGGCAGGACGAGCCCGCGGAAGAACTCGCCGAAGTCCTGGTCGGGTGGCGTCCACCCGCCCGACGGCAGCCAGCGCAGCTGCACCGCGAAGATCTGCACCAGGATGATCCCAGCGAGGAACGCGGGGATCGCGACACCGATCTGCGACAGCCCGGAAACGCCCGCGCCGGACGCCTTCCGGTGCTTCACCGCGGCGAACGTGCCGGCGGGGATCGCGATCACCAGCGCCACCAGCATTCCCGCCCCGACCAGCCAGAGCGTGACGCCGAGGCGGTCGAGCAGCTGCGGGCCGATCGCTTCGCGCGTGACGTACGAGCGGCCGAAGTCGCCGTGCAGCACGCCGCCGATCCAGTCGAAGTACTGCGTGACGAGCGGACGGTCGATGCCGAACTCCGCGCGCGTCTTCGCGAGCAGCTCCGGCGTCGCGTTGACGCCGAGCGCGACCTGCGCCGGATCGCCCGGCAGCACGGCCATGAACAGGAACACCACGATCGACGCGACCAGCACGCTGACCACGAAGATCGCCACCCGGCGCAGCACCTTGGCGGTCATCGTGGCGCCAGCCCGGTGAGGTCGAAGGACTCGCTGACCTGGTTCTGCACGAACCCGCCGACTTTCGCCTTCGCGACGATCACGTTGGGGAACAGGAAGAGCCAGTCCGCGGCGGCGTCGGTGTTGAGCTGCCGCGCCACCTGCTTCATGTCGGCGACCTGCTGCTCCGGCGTCCCGCTGTCGGCCTCGGCGAGCAGCTGCTGGACGCGCTTGCTGTCGTAACCCCAGTAGTACTTGGGTTTCCCGAACGTCGTGATGTCGCGGGCTTCGACGTGCTGGATGATCGACAGGTCGTAGTCGTGGTCGGTGAACACCTGCTTCAGCCACACCGCCGGGAAGTCGAGGGGCTCGATCGTGGTCCGCACGCCGATGTCGGCCAGTTGCGACTGCACGACCTGCGCGGCCGACACCGCGTACGGCAGGTTCGGGATCCGCATCCGCAGGTTCAGGTTCGTCGCCCCCGCCTCCGTCAGCAACGCCTTCGCCTTGGCCGGGTCGAACGGGTAGACGTTCGAAAGGTCCTCGTACCAGGGATCGGTCGGCGGAACCATGCTGCCGATCAGCGTGCCGCGCCCCGCCCACGCCGTGTCCAGCAACGCCTTCCGGTCGATCGCGTACATCATCGCCTGCCGCACGCGCACGTCGTTGAACGGCGGCCGCGCGTTGTTCATGGCGAGGGTGACCTCGCTGTTCGACGTGCCTTGGATGACTTGGAACCGGTCGTCGGCCTGGAACTGCGGGATCGAGTCCGGCGCGGTGATCGCCGAGATGACGTCGATCCCGTTGCTGGACAACGCGTTGTTCAACGCGGTCGGGTCCTTGATGTACTTGAGGACGACCGTCGTGTACGCCGGTTTCCGGCCCCAGTACGCGGGATTCGCCTTGAGCACCACGGAGTCGCCGCGTTTGCGCGCCGCCACGACGTACGGCCCGGTGCCGATCGGCTTGTTCGCCAGATCGGCGACGCCGGTCGGGCTGAACATCGCGCCGAGACGGCTGGTCAGGCTGAACAGCCAGCCGTTCGACGGCTTCGACAGCACGACCCGAGCGTGGTCCGGCGCCACGACGTCGACGTGGTCGACGACGTCCATCGTGGACTTGATCGAGATCGTCCAGTCGGTTTTGACGCGCATCAGCGAGAACTTGACGTCCTCGGCGGTGAAGGGCGCGCCGTTGCTGAACTTCACGCCGTCGCGGAGCTTGAAGTCGTAGGTCTTGCGGTCCGGGCTGATCGTCCACGACTGCGCGAGCAGCGGCACGACCCGGCCCTGCGCGTCGAGCCGCACCAGGCCTTCGTAGACGTTGTAGAGCAGCGCCTGCGGGATCGCGGCGCCGTCGGTCTTGGTGAAGTCGAAGTTCGCGGGCTCCGCCGTGAAGCCGACGGAAAGCGTGTCCGGACCAGCGGAAACGCTGGCCGACGAGCCGGCCGAACACCCCGTGATCGCGAGCAGCAGCGCCGCCGCCAACGCGGGAATCCGGGCTTTCATCCAGCCTCCAGGTAAGTACACTGGTCTGACCAGTAGCCTGACATTGCGGGGACGAGAAGGTCAAGGGATGCGGTTCGAACCGGTGGCTCCGGTCCGCGCGTACGAGCGGGTCGTCGAGCAGATCGAGCACGCCGTGATCAGCGGCGAGCTCAAGCCGGGCGAACGCCTGCCCAGCGAGCGCGAGCTGATGACGCAGTTCGGCGTCGGCCGCTCGACCATCCGGGAAGCCCTGCGCGTGCTGCAGGCCGCCGAAATGATCCGGTCGCGCCCCGGCGACCCGCGCGGGCCCGAGGTACTGGCCGCGTCGCCCGCCGCGTTGCACCGGTCCATGCACCGGCTCGCCCGGGCGAACCACGTCGGGCTCGCCGAGCTCCTGCAGTTCCGGATGATCCTCGACGGCTCGGCGCACCTGCTGGCCGCGCAGCTGCGCACCGACGACGATCTGACCGGCCTCGACGCGGCATTGGAGTCGATGCGCGAAGGCGTTTCGCACGGTTACGCCGAGTTCAGCCGCGCGGACGTCGCTTTCCACGAAGTGATCGCGCGCATCTCGCGCAATCCGCTGCTGGTGGTCAGCGAAGAAGTCGTGCGCGGGGTGGTGCTGGAACTGATCGAGGACAAGCTCGAGCACGCGAGCAACCGGACTTCGTTGATGCGCGCGTGGCTCGCGCACCACGCCGAAGTGCTCGACGCGATCCGCGCGGCCGACGGCACCGGCGCGGCCCAGCTGGCCAAACAGGCGCTGTACGACAACTACGCCGAATACGTCCCCGCCGAGCGACGAGCGCTCCTCACCCCGTTGCTGCGGCCGTAAACTCGGCCGGGTGGAAGCGGCGGAACGGGACGGCGTCGGGCTCGCGCTCTCGGGCGGCGGCTACCGCGCGATGCTCTTCCACGCCGGCGCGCTCTGGCGGCTCAACGAATTGGGCTGGCTGCCGAAACTCACCACCGTCTCCAGCGTTTCCGGCGGTTCGATCGCCGCGGGAGTGCTCGCGCACGCGTGGCACAAGCTGTACTTCGGCGACGACGGCGTCGCGGAGAACTTCGGCAAGGAAATCGTGCAGCCGCTGCGGAAACTGGCCCGCACGCACCTCGACGTCCCGGTGACGCTCAAGGCGATGGTCATCCCCGGCCGCAGCGCGGGCGAAGAGCTCGCGCGCCGCTACGCGAAGCACCTCTTCGGCGACTGCTGCCTCGCCGACCTCGACCCGGCCGGGCCGAACTTCGTGTTCACCGCGACCAGCCTGCAGGACGGCTCGCTGTGGTGGTTCTTCCGGCAGCCCGGCCCGCACGGGCGGGTGCCGCTCGCGACGGCGGTGGCCGCGTCTTCGGCGTTCCCGCCGATGCTCTCGCCGGTCGTCATCCCGGACCCGCACGAACCGACGCGCAAGATCGTGCTCAGCGACGCGGGCGTGTACGACAACCTCGGCCTCGACCCGATCGAGAACCAGCGCGCGGTCGTGCTGGTCAGCGACGCGGGCAAGAAGATGCGACACGAGACGAACCCGCGGCACAACTGGCCGATGCAGATGTTCCGCGTGCTGACCGTGATGGACAACCAGGTCCGCGAGCTGCGCACCGGTTCGCTGCTGAAGGCGTACCAGGACAAGCAGTTCGGCGGCGCGTACTGGGCGACCTACAGCGACATCGAGAACTTCGAACTGCCGGACGCCTTGCCCGCGCCCGCCGCGCTGACCCGGCGGCTGGCCGAGACGAAGACGCGGCTGACGAAGCTGCCGGAGCGGGTGCAGGACCAGCTGATCAACTGGGGTTACGCGGCTTGCGACGCCGGGCTGCGGCGCTGGGTCGATCCTGCTGCCGCCGCGCCGAAATCCTTTCCTTACCCGGGATCAGGCGTCGGCTAGGTTCGCGTAGACGACGATGTTGTCCTGGTAGCTGTGCTCGGCGTGGTCGAACGCGCCACCGCAGGTGATCAGCCGCAGCTCAGGCTTGTCGCTGTTCCCGTAGACGGCTTCGCGCGGGAACGTGTCCTTCGGGACCTGCGTGACGCGGTCGACGACGAACTTCAGCTTCCGGCCGTCGCTGCGGTCGATGTCGACTTCGTCGCCGGGCACGAGGTCCTTGAGCTTGTAGAAGATGCCGGGCTTCTTGTCGCCGTCGACGTGCCCGAGCACGATCGCCGGGCCGACGTCACCGGGCACCGGCGAGAGCTTGTACCAAGCGGCCTGCATCGGCGTGTGCACCGACGGGACGGAGATCGAGCCGTCGGTCTTGACCGCGACCGCGAGGAGGCTGGACTCCGCGCCGATCTTCGGGATCTTCACCGACGTCGGCCGCAGGCCCTTGAACGGCACGCTGACCGGCACCGAAGACGGCACGGGCTTGGCGGGCGGGGCGGCCTGCGGTTCGGCGGTGGCGCAGCCGGCCAGCACGAGGGCGAGCGCGGCGACGACCGCGCCCACCCGGCGGGCGGTCATCCGGCGGTACCGCCGAAGCCGGTCTCGACCCCGCCCCGCGGCGCGACCTTGACCTGGGCCTTCGGGGCGTTGTTACCGGCGGGGGCCGACGTCGCGGTGGTCAGTGGGGCGGTGCTCGACGCGGCACTCGTGCTGGTCGGCGTGCTGCTCGACGACGTCGGCGGCTGCTCCTGCTCGAAGTCGATGAGCCCGATGTGCTCGACGCCGTCGCAGAAGAAGGCGAAGCGGCCGGTCGCCTCGGTCGGCGGCGTCACGACGCTGACCGTGTAGTTCCAGTACCGGCCGTCGGACTCGTCCTGGTCCGGGCCCGCCGTCACGCTGAGGTTCTGGGTGTAGACGTCGCCGACCTTGCCCGACGCGCACGCGACGACCAGGACGCCTTCACCGCCGAGCCCGACGAAGCCGTGCCCGACGGCGTCCACGTAGTCGTCCTTCGGCGGTTCGCTGTCGTCGGCGGCCGTCGTGGTCGATTCCGGGCTGTCGGTCGTCTTGAGGTCCCGGTTCTGCGGGGCCGGGGCCGGGGTGCTGGTGCCGGTGGTCGTGACCGGAGTGGACGGAGTCGTGGTCTCCGAAGCCGGTGCTTCCGACGTGGTCGTGGTCGTCGTGGTGGTTTCGGACGTGCTGGTCTCGGTCGACGACGGCGCCGTGGTCGGGTCCGTCTGGGCCAACGCGGCGGGTGTGGCGGCGAAGGTGGCCAGCGCACCCGCGAAAACGACCCCGGCGACCCGGCTCAGCGCTCTACCCACGACGAACTCCCTACGGCGGTGACCTGCGATGGCCGGACTATCGAGGTGTCACCCGTCCGCGTTACTCCCCTAGCGCGGATGCCAGGTCACGCCACAGGTCCTCGGGGTCCTCGAGCCCGACGCTGAACCGGACCAGGCCCGGCGGGACGCGCTCTTCGCCCGCCAGCCACGCCCGCCGCTCGACCAGGCTCTCGACACCGCCGAGGCTGGTCGCCGACACGATGAGCCGGACCGACGCGCAGAACCGGTCGGCCGTCTCGGCGTCGGCCAGGTCGAAGGCGACCATCATGCCGAAGCCGGGGTACCGGACGCGGGTCACCGCGGGGTGCTCGCGCAGGCGCTCGACCAGCAGCGCGGCGGTGCGGGACTGCTCGGCCAGCCGCACCGGCATGGTCCGCAGGCCGCGCAGCGCGAGCCACGCCTCGAGCGCGCCGGGCGTCGAGCCGACGCGGGTCCGCGCGCCGCGCAGCTCCTCCGCGACGGCCGGGTCCTTGGCGATCGTGACGCCGAGCAGCAGGTCGCTGTGCCCGCCGATCAGCTTGGTCGCGCTGTGCACGACGACGTCGGCGCCGAGCTCGAGCGGCCGCTGCTGCAACGGCGTCGCGAAGGTGTTGTCGACGACGACCCGGCCGCGCGCGGCGGCGGCGATGGTCTCGATGTCCATCACGTCGAGCGTCGGGTTGGTCGGCGACTCCAGCCAGACCAGATCCGACGTCGCGGCTTCGGCGACCCAGGCCGCGGTGTCGGTCGGCTCGAGCTCGGTGACGGCGAGCTTGCCGAGCTTCTGCGCGTGGGCGAGTACCCCGCGTGTCACGGCGTAGCTGAACGTCGGCACGGCGACCCGCGACCCGACCGGCAGCAGGTCCAGCACGGCGGACAGGGTCGCTACGCCGGACGCGAACGCCGTCGCGTGCCCGCCTTCCAGCGCGCCGACGGCCTCTTCCAGCGCGTGCCAGGTGGGCGTCCCGTCTCCGCGCGCGTACACGAAATCGCCACCGGCCTGGTAGGTGCTGGTGGCGACGAGCGGCGTGTTCAGCGGCTCGCCGGGGCCGTGCGGCCGGCCGGTGGCGATGGCCTTCGTGCGGGGCGTCCAGTCGTCCATGCGCTCACGGTAACCCGCGGCCCGAAGGGGGTGGCCGGGCCGCCCGCGCGTCCACGGGCGGCCCGGCCGGGCTCAGTGCGCGTACACCTCGAACTCGTAGAGCGAGTAGCCGTACTTCGTGCCGCGCTGGACGCCCTGCAGCTTCACGAACCTCGCCGACGTCGGGGCGAAGGCGACGTTGTCCTGCCCGCCGTCGCCGTCGGTGACCGACGCCGCGTCCGTCCAGTGCACGGCGTCCGGCGAGAGCTGGATCCGGTAGCTCTTCCCGTACGCGGCTTCCCAGCTCAGCACCACCCGGCTGACCTGCTGCACCGAACCGAGGTCGACGGTGATCGCCTGGTCGTCGCTCCAGTCGCTGGCCCAGCGGGTCGAGGCGTTGCCGTCGATCGCGTTCGACGCCGGCGAGTTGTAGAAGCCGGTCTCGGCGCTGGTGGCGCTGACCGTCTTCCCCGCCGACAGGTTGGCGATGTTGTCGCCGCGGTGCGCGGCGTACTCGACGACCTGCTGGAACGTCGGGCGGTTCTGCCAGCTGATCTTGTCCTGCGTGATGCCGCCGAGCGGGTTGTGGATGATCGTGTCGGCGCACCACTGGTCACCCGCGGAGCAGTTCGCGTCACCGGGGTAGACGGTGTTCGCGGCCTGGCCCGCGGCGGTGGTCAGCGAGTCGACGAGCGCCTGGCGGCACGCGGTGACGTCGCCGCCGCCGCAGAACGTCTGGCCGAGCGGGCCCGCCACCGGCTGGCCGAGCACCTGCCGGATGTCCTTGCTGACGTAGCCCCACCAGCCGAACTGGAACGACGAACCCTTGTGCGGCTGGCCGGTGTGCTGCCCGTTGCCGTTCTGCCAGCCGGACGGGCTTTCGTTGATGCCCAGCACACCGGTCATCGCGGTGTAGGCGGCGTCACCCATGCCCGGCTTGAACTCGGCCTGGACGAGCAGCGGCCACCAGGCGTCGAAGATGCGGATCGCGTCGGCATCGGCGTACGCCTTGCTGCCCGGCGAAGTCTCCGTGCGCTGCTGCCCGTGCGAAAGCCACGTCTTGAGCTTCGCTTCGGCGTCCGCGGCCGCGCCGGTGGTCGGTGCCTTGTCGAGCACCTGCAGCAGCAGCGGCAGCACGCGCTCGGCACGCAGGTCGGCCAGCGCGGCCTCCTCCATGGCCTGGGTCAGGTTGACCCGGGTGACCTTGGTACCGCTGGAGATCAGCTTCTTCACGCGCGAGTCGAGCAGGTCGACGCGGTGCACGGCCGACTTGTCCGCGCCCGCGGCCGCGTAGCCGTTGGCCTGCGCGTTGTTCCAGCTGACGTAGTAGTCCTGGTTGATCGACTGCGGGTGCTGCGACGGCGGCGTGTAGGTCGCCTGGTTCCCGGCCGGGTTCCAGCCGGTCCAGTCGTGCCCCTGGTCGCCCCACACCGGCATGTTCGGGTCCACATCGGACTGCCGGGCGGGGTTCGCGCCCGAGTTGTAGTAGGCGATGTCCTTGGAGTCGGCGTAGAACCAGTTGAACGTGTAGTTGATGTCCTGCGCCGCCCGCTGGAAGTCCTGCGCGGACTTGACGAAGCCGGGGTCGTTCAGCTCCTGGAAGCCGATCAGCGAGTCGACCTCGTGGAAGTAGGTCGAGCGCAGGGCCGCGTACGCCACCGGCTTGCCGCCGACGGTAGCCCGGCTCTGCACCGGCCCGTACTTCGTCCGGTAGCTGCGCAACGTGTACGAGCCCGCCGCGGTGCCGTCGGCGACCGTGGGCTTCCAGGCGTTCTTGACCTCCACGGTGTCCATCGGGACGCACTGGCCCTGGTAGGTGTAGTAGTTCGAGTCCTTCGTCGGCGCGGCACCGCTCGGGTCGCACAGCTGCAGCGCGTAGGTGTCGATGATGTCCTGCGCCGACGTCGTCGCGCTCCACGAGTAGTCCTGGCCGCGGCCGAGCAGCACGTACATGCTCAGGCCCGCGAAGGCCGCGCCGCGCGCGCTGATGCCCGGCCCCTGCAGCTCCTGCAACAGCAGCAGCTGCGGGGCGAAGTACCCGGTCTGCGGGCCGAACACGGCGACCGGGTGGCCGCTGGCGGTCTTGGCGCCGGAGACGAGCAGCGCGTTGGACATGCCGTGCTTCTCGCTCAGCATGTTCGCCGGCAGCACGCCGTTCTCGAACATCCCTCGCGCGGGCTCCTGCTCGGCGGGCGCGGCGACGTCCACAGTGGACGGCGTTGCGGTCGAAGCCGAGCCGGTCTTGTCGAACACCAGCTGCTGCGGCGAAACCGAGCCCTTGTCCGGCATGGCGCGGCCGACCGCGTTCGCCGGCGTCTTGCCGTACGGGAAGGTCTGGCCGTCGTGCAGCGTCTTGGTCGTCTCGGGGTCGTCCTCCGAGCGCAGGCTCTGCCACACCTTCTCGCCCTGCACGACGCCGTACTTCTCCTGCATCGCGAGCTTCGCGATGGCGTTCTGCACCTCGCCGCCGCCGCCCGCGCCGAACTCGGCGCCGACCAGCGAGGCGAGTGCGACCAGGTCGGTCAGCTTGAACGGGTCGATCGTGCCGGCGTTGGTGATCGAGTCGATGTGCCCGGTCAGCACGTACTCGCCGGGGAAGTACCGGCCGCTGTGCGAGTCGGTGATGTACTTGTTGATGCCGTCGACGTAGGCCTGCGCGTCGGCGAGGCCCTGCGCGCCCCGCGGGCCGCTGCTCGCGACCTTGTCGATCTGCTGCTGCAGCTCGGCTTCGGTGTACGGCGCGTTCGAGAAGAACTGCTGCTCGAGTTCGCGGTTGGCTTCCGCGCCCCCGGCGAACGGGGTGACCTGCCCGCGCGCGGCGTGGCGCAGGACGTCCATCAGCCACAGCCGGTCCTGCGCGGCCGCGTACCCGGCGCCGAACTCGGTGCCGGCGCGGGTGGTGCCGGTGATGTGCGGGACACCGAGGGCCTTGTCCCGCACGATCGTCACGTCGGAACGCGGCTTCGTCGTGCTCGCGACCTGGTCGGCGGGGACGCCGAAGGAGGAGTCGTTGAAGTACTGGTTGATCGTGCTCGTCGTCAGCGACTTGTAGCCGCCGGCCAGCGAGGCGTACTTGCCCAGCTGGTCGGACGCGTGCGCCGGGCGGGTCCCGAGCACCTTGTGCGCCAGGATGTCGGCGAGGGTGGCGTTGCCGTTTTCGCCGGGCGGCAGGATGTCACCGCACTGCCCGCCGCAGTAGTCGTCGGGCGACACGGCCGCCTGCGCGGCCGGCGCGGTGGCGGCGACCTGGGTGAGCCCGGCCACGAGGGCCCCCAGTGCCGTCAGGGTCAGGGCGCGGATGCCTCGTCGCATGCCGGGCTCCCCTCCGTCCAGAAGAGTGACGAAGCGCACGCTACCGAGCAGTAGGACAAGTGTGAAGACTTTTCGCGTTTTTCCCTCCTTGGACGTAGTCCGTTCGGCGCAGCCGGTCACGCGTGGGTACGGTGGCCCCCATGACCTTGGAAAAGCCCCAGATCGACCGCCCGGACGGACCCCCGCCGGCCGAACTCGAGATCACCGACATCACGGTCGGTGACGGCGCGGAGGCCACGCCCGGCAAGGCCGTCACCGTGCACTACGTCGGCGTCTCGCACTCGACCGGCGAGGAGTTCGACGCGTCCTGGAACCGCGGCGAGCCGCTGCGGTTCGGCCTCGGCGCCGGCCAGGTCATCTCCGGCTGGGACCAGGGCGTCGCGGGCATGAAGATCGGCGGCCGCCGCAAGCTCGTCATCCCGCCGCACCTGGCCTACGGCGACCGCGGCGCGGGCGGCGTGATCAAGCCCGGTGAAACCCTGATCTTCGTCGTCGACCTGGTCGGCGTGAACTAGGTTGTCCGGCGGTGGCGGGAAGTCCGCCACCGCCGACCCGCACTGGGGGACTTCCGAATGCGCACTCGCGCTTTGCTTTCCACCGTTTTCTTCGCGCTCGCCGCGGCCGTGGTCACCGCCGCCCCGGCATCGGCCGTGGCCAACGGTTCCGACGTTCCACAAGGGACGTTCAAGTTCGCCGCGAAGCTGACCATGACCGACATCCCGCGCCCCGACGGCACGAAGTACAACAGCGCCTGCTCGGGTTCCCTGATCGCCAAGAAGTGGATCATCACGGCGGGCCACTGCTTCCACGACGCCGCCCGCAACCCGGTGTCCGGCCCGGTGCCGTACCCGACGTCGGTGCTGCTCGGCACGACGACCGTGGACCAGCCGGGGGTCACCCGCAACGTCGTGACGGTGTACCAGTCGCCGAGCAACGACATCGCGATCGCGCAGCTGGACAAGCCGGTCTTCGGCATCGAGCCGCTGACGCTGAACCGCCGGACCCCGGTCGTGGGCCAGAAGGTGACGCTCGCCGGCTGGGGCAGCCTCACCTCGGTCGACCCGACCCCGGGCACGAATCTCCAGCAGGGGCAGATGAAGGTCGCGACGGTCGACCCGCAGTACGTGGGGGTCAAGGGCTTCGCCCCGACGTCGACCACGAGCGCGTGCACGTACGACTCGGGCGCGCCGTACTTCGTGCCCTCCGGCAAGGGCGGCCGCATCGTCTCGGTCGAGAGCGACGGCCCGGACTGCCCCCACGACCAGGCCGAGACGACCGCGCGCGTGGACGTCGTCGCGGACTGGATCGCCGCGCACATCTCCTGACCCACCGGCCGGGCGTCACCCGGGTGACGCCCGGCCAGGGAATACCCCGCACGCGGCCGCGGCCATAGCCTCGAACGTCGATCATCCATCCGACGAAGGGGAAAGATGCGCCTGCGCGCCCTGCTCGCCGCCGCTGTCCTGACCATCACCACCGCCCCGGCCGCGCTGGCCGCACCAGCCGTCGCGCACGGCTCCGACGTCCCACCGGGGCAGTTCGGGTTCGTGGCGAAGCTCGCGATGACGAAGATCCCGCGCCCGGACGGCTCCACGTACGGCAGTTACTGCACCGGCACGCTGGTCGCGCCCGGCTGGGTCCTGACGACGGGCCACTGCTTCCACGACGCGCACCGCACCCGCGTGTCCGGCAAGGTGCCGTACCCGACGACGGTGACGCTCGGCCTGGTCGACGAGGCGACGGAATCGGGCGTGGCCCGCAAGGCGACCGAGGTCCTCCAGGCGAAGGAGAACGACGTCGCGCTGGTCCGCCTCGACACCCCGGTGAGCACGGTGACCCCGCTCGAGGTGAGCCGCGCGGTGCCGAAGGTGGGCCGCCAGCTGACCCTGGCGGGCTGGGGCAGCCTCACGGGCACCAACCCGGCCCCGGCGACCCGCATGCAGCAGGGCACGGTGACGGTCGCGAAGGTGGACCAGACCACCCTCGGCGTCCGCGGCGCGGCCCCGGAGATCACGACGAGCGCGTGCACGTACGACTCGGGAGCACCGTATTTCGCGGACGGCGAGCTGGTGGCGGTGGAGGCGACGGGGCCGGGCTGCCCCCACGCGGGCATCGAGACGACGAGCCGGGCGGACGTGATCGCCGACTGGATCGCCACCCACACGGCGTAACTTCGCCCAGGGCGAACAGCCTCGGGTGAGAAAGCCCACGACCTGGTCAGCGCACGAAAAAGGGCCCCGGCAACCAGCCGGGGCCCTTTTCGAGTGGGCGAGGAGGGAGTTGAACCCTCACGTCCTTTCGGACACACGGACCTGAACCGTGCGCGTCTGCCATTCCGCCACTCGCCCGAGTGCTTCCTTGCGGCAGCGATGAGAAGACTAGCAGGTGGTTTTCGCGGGTTTCACCGGGGGCCGTGTCCGGGCTCGCCTACCCGGATAGGATCGGTGCGGAAGCACACGTGTGAGGAGGTTTTCCCCGGTGGGCCGCGCCGAGCGTTTCGACAGACGCCTCGAGAACCTGGTGGGGAACACTTTCGCGCGCATGTTCGGTGGCAACGTCGTCACGCAGGAAGTGGCGATCGCCCTCGAGCGGGAGAGTGAGGAGAACGTTCGTGAGCTGGCAGGCGGTCGGCAGCTCGCCCCGAATCACTACATCGTGTCCTTGGGGGCGGCTGACCACGAGCGCATGGCCGGTGACGAGCAGCGGGTCACCCAGGTGCTGGCCAAGGCGGTGGCGGAACACCTCGCCGCCGAAGGCCTGGACACCTATGGTGACGTCGTCGTATCACTCGAGCGCAACGAGGCGCTGCATACTGGACAGTTCAAGACCCGTTCGTCCGTCGATCCCGACGCCCGCCCCTCAGGCGCCGGTTCACCGCGGTCGGCACGACCCAGCAACGCAGGAGACCCAGCAATGAGCCAGCCCCCCGGCTACGGCCAATACGACCAGGGTGACCCGTACGGCCAGCAGGGCCAGTACGGCTACGGACAGCAGGGTGGCCAGCAGCCCGGGTACGACCAGGGTTACGGCCAGCAGGGCGGTTACGACCAGTACGGGCAGCAGCAGCCGGGTGGCGGCTACGACCAGTACGGGCAGCAGCAGGGTGGCTACGACCAGGGCGGGTACGCGCAGCCCCAGGGCGGCGGCTACGACCAGGGCTACGGTCAACCGCAGGGCGGTGGCTACGACCAGGGCGGCTACGCGCAGCCCCAGGGCGGCGGCTACGACCAGGGCTACGGCCAGCCGCAGGGCGGTGGCTACGACCAGGGCGGCTACGCGCAGCAGGGCGGGTACGACCAGTACGGCCAGCAGCAGGCCGGCGGCGGCTACGACCAGTACGGCCAGCAGCAGGCGTACGGCCAGCCGGCCGGTGACCCGTACGCGCAGCAGGCCGGCGGCTACGGCCAGCCCGCGCCGGGGCGTCAGCTCGCGGCGAGCCTTCAGCTCGACGACGGCTCGAACCGCACGTACTCGCTGAAGCAGGGCGGGAACGTCGTGGGCCGCGGCCAGGACGCCGACTTCCGCCTGCCCGACACCGGCGTCTCGCGCCGCCACCTCGAGATCACCTGGGACGGCCAGAGCGCGACGCTCGCCGACATCGGGTCAACCAACGGCACGACCGTGAACGGCACCCCGGTCCAGACCTGGCAGCTCGCCGACGGCGACGTCATCCGGGTGGGGCATTCGTCCCTCGTGTTCCGTACACAGGGCTGACTCCGGGCACGGAATACTGTTCCCGCAGAATTGACGTGCGGGGGGACCGCGGCGTACCCGCGTCGCGGCTGCGCGGACGAGTCGGGAGCGGACACACCAAGTGCCAGAGCTGGTCGTACAACTCACCAGGGTGGGCTTCCTCGTGCTGCTCTGGCTCTTCGTGTTCGCCGCGCTCAGAGTCGTCCGCTCGGACCTCTACGCGGCGTCGGGCATGCGCGTCCAGGTGCCGACCTTCGGGCGCAAGAAGGAGAAGAAGCCGCGCAACAGCAAGTCCCCGCAACAGCTGCTCGTGACCCACGGGGCGCTGGCGGGGACGCGCATCGCGCTGGACGGCCGGCCGATCCTGATCGGCCGCGCCGACGACTCCACGCTGGTGCTCGACGACGACTACGCGTCGACCCGGCACGCCCGGATCGCCCAGCGCGGTGAGGACTGGTACGTGGAAGATCTGGGCTCGACGAACGGGACCTACCTCGACCGGGCTAAGGTCACTGCACCCCTCCGGGTCCCGCTCGGAGTCCCCATCCGGATCGGCAAGACGGTGATCGAGCTTCGCCCATGACTCTCGTCCTCCGCTACGCAGCCCGCAGCGACCGGGGCCTGGTGCGTTCGAGCAACCAGGACTCCGTGTACGCCGGCCCTCGCCTGCTCGCGCTCGCCGACGGTATGGGTGGCCACGCGGCGGGCGAAGTGGCCAGCAAGGTGGTCATCGCCTCGCTCGCCCCGCTCGACGACGACGAGCCGGGCGACGACCTGCTCGCGCAGCTGCGGGAGGCCGTGGCGAACGGCAACGCGGCGATCGCCGAGCTCGTCTCGCAGGACCCGGACCTCGACGGCATGGGCACCACGCTCACCGCCGTCCTGTTCGCCGGCAACCGCCTCGGGCTGGTGCACGTCGGCGACTCGCGCGCGTACCTGCTGCGCGGCGGGCAGTTCGCGCAGATCACGCGCGACGACAGCTTCGTCAACGAACTCCTCGAGCAGGGCCGGATCACGCCGGAAGAGGCGGCGGTCCACCCGCAGCGGTCGCTGCTGCTCAAAGCGCTCACCGGGCACGAGGTCGAGCCGAGCCTGACCGTGCGCGAAGCGCGTTCCGGCGACCGGTACCTGATCTGCTCGGACGGCCTGTCCGGCATGGTCAGCGACGAGACGCTCGCCGAAGCCGTGCAGATCCCGGACCCCCAGCAGTGCGCGGACCGGATGATCGAGCTGGCGCTCAAGGGCGGCGGCACCGACAACGTCACGGTGATCATCGCCGACGTCGTCGACGTCGACTTCGGCGAGGACGCGCCCATCGTGGGCGGCGCCGCCGGCGACGGCAGCGACGAACGGCACCAGGGCGACTCCCCCGCGGCGCGGGCCAGGGCGCTCACCCAGCCGCCGCCACAACCGCGTCCCGAGCTGCCGCAGCCGACCGAAGACCCGAAGGCCAAGCGCCGGAAGCGGTTCCGCTGGCTGGCCGGGGCGCTGGTGGTCCTCGTGGTGCTCGCCGCGGCCGCCATCGCGACCCGGTACTTCGTGCTGAGTCAGTACTATGTCGGCGAGGGAGCGGACGAGGAGGTCGTGATCTACCGCGGCGTCCCCGGCAGCATCCTCGGCATCGACTTGCACACCTACGAGCAGGGCTCCTGCCCGCCCAACCAGGTGTGCACGGACAAGCTGCGGGTCAGCCAGCTCCAGGAGGACGCGCGGCTCGCGGTGCAGAACGGCGTCAAGAAGGACAGCCTGGACGACGCCCGGAAGTACATCGACGACTTTCTGCAGCTGCACAAGCGCTTGAACAACTGCGCGCCGGCGGGCGGCCAGACCTCGCCGACGCCGACCAACCCGGTCTCGCCGACGACGACCCCGTCGGCGCCGGCGGGTTCCACTGCTCCGTCGTCGGCGAACCAGCCAGCGGGGAGGGACTGCTCGACGCCGAGTTCGACGGCACCGACGACGGGAGGCGGTAACTGATGGGCCAGCCCGTCGCGCGTTCCGCCGAACCCCTCGCCGCCCAGTTCCAGACGAACCCGCCGCGCGAGGTCCCGACCCGCCGCAACACCGAGCTGGTGCTGCTGGGCTTCGCCGCGTTCATCGTCACCATCGCGCTGGTGCTGGTCGAGGCGAACCAGGAGCAGGAGCTCACGGCGTCGATCCTCTGGCTCGGGCTGGCCTACCTCGGCGTGCTGACCGCCGCGCACCTCGCCGTCCGCAAGTGGGCGCCGTACGCGGATCCGGTGCTGCTCCCCTGCGTCGCGCTGCTCAACGGCATCGGCCTGGTGATGATCCACCGGATCGACCTGGCGCTGGCCGAGCGGGCCGCCCAGAACGGCAAGGACTTCACCCCGGACGTCACCAAGCAGGTGCTGTTCACGGTCGTCTCGCTGGCCCTGTTCGTCGTCGTGCTGATCGTCGTCAACGACCACCGCACGCTGACCCGCTACGGCTACACCGCCGGCCTGGTCGGGATCGTCGCGCTGGCCCTGCCCGCGCTGCTGCCGTCGAGCCTGTCCGAGGTCAACGGCGCCAAGGTGTGGCTGAAGCTCCCGTTCTTCTCCATCCAGCCCGGCGAGTTCGCGAAGATCCTGCTGATGATCTTCTTCGCTTCGTTCCTGGTGTCGAAGCGGGACCTGTTCATGGTGGCGGGCAAGAAGCTCGTCGGCGTCGAGCTGCCGCGCGCCCGCGACCTCGGGCCGATCCTGATCGCCGCGTTCGTCTGCATCGGCATCCTCGTGTTCGAGAAGGACCTCGGCACGTCGCTGCTGTTCTTCAGCGTCATCCTGGTGATGCTGTACGTCGCGACCGAGCGGGCCATCTGGGTCGTGCTGGGGCTGAGCTTCTTCGCCGTCGGCTGCGTGATCGCGTACAACCTCTTCACCCACGTCCAGCAGCGCGTCGCGAACTGGCTGGACCCGCTGGCCACCTACGACCAGGCCGGCGGCGGCTACCAGCTCGCGCAGGGCCTGTTCGGGCTCGGCACCGGCGGCGTCGGCGGCACCGGGCTCGGCGCGGGCCGCCCGGACATGGTGCCGGAGGCGGCCACCGACTTCATCACCGCGGCCATCGGCGAGGAGCTCGGCTTCATCGGGCTGGCCGCCGTCCTGATGCTGTACTTGCTGGTCGCCATGCGCGGCATGCGCAGCGCCCTCGCGGTGCGCGACACGTTCGGCAAGCTGCTCGGCGGCGGGCTCGCGTTCACCATGGTCATGCAGATCTTCGTCGTCGTCGGCGGGGTCACGAAACTCATCCCGGAGACCGGTATCACCGCCCCGTTCCTGTCCAAGGGTGGTTCGTCGCTGCTGGCGAACTACATCCTGGTCGCGCTGCTGCTCCGGATCTCCGACGCCGCCCGCCGGCCAGCCGCCCGGCCCAAGCCGCAGCAGCAGCCGCAGGCGCCGATCGCGGAAGCGCACACCGTGCTCGTGCAGCGCCCGCCGGCGGACGGGGGCGCACAGGCATGAACACCCCGCTCCGCAAGGTCGGCATGGCGATGCTCGTCATGATCGTCCTGCTGCTGGCGAACGCCACCTACATCCAGGTGGTGAAGGCCGACGACTACCGCACCGACTCGCGCAACGCCCGCGTGCTCTACGACGAGTTCGCCCGCCAGCGCGGCAAGATCGTCGCGCCCGGCGGCGAGGTGCTGGCCAACGTCGTGCCGTCGAACGACAAGTACAAGTACACGCGGACCTACGCCGACGGCGCGATGTACGCGCCGGTCACCGGCTACTACTCGATCAACTACGGCGCGGGCGGCCTCGAGCGCGCCGAGGACGACGTCCTCAACGGCTCCGACCCGCGGCTGTTCGTGCGGCGGCTGTCGGACATGGTCACCGGCCGCGACCCGAGCGGCGGCAACGTCCGGCTCACCATCGACCCGGCCGTGCAGAAGGCCGCGTACGACCTGATGACGCAGAAGGGCTACACCGGCGCCGTCGTCGCGATGGAGCCCAAGACCGGCCGGATCCTCGCGATGGTCTCGACCCCGTCGTACGACCCGAACCAGCTGGCTTCGCACACGTCGAAGGCGCAGACCGACGCCTGGAACGCGAACATCAAGGACCCGAAGAAGCCCATGCTGAACCGGGCGATCTCGGAGACCTACCCGCCGGGCTCGACGTTCAAGCTGGTCACCGCGGCCGCCGTGCTCGAGGACGGCAAGGGCCCGGACACCCCGGTCGACCCGGCGCCGAACACGAAGCTCCCCGGCACCAGCGTCACGCTGGAGAACTACGCCGGCGCGGCCTGCCCGGGCACGACGTTCAAGGACGCGCTCGCGCACTCCTGCAACGTGCCCTTCGCGCAGTTCGCCGGCGCACTCGGCGCGGACAAGATGAAGAAGACGGCGGCGAACTTCGGCATCGGGCAGACCGACCTGACCGTGCCGATGAAGGTCGCCGCGTCGACCGTCGGCCCGCTCGACTCGCAGGGCGCGCTCTACCAAAGCGGCATCGGCCAGCGCGACGTCCGCCTGACCCCTCTGCAGGACTGCCTGCTCGCGGCCACCGTGGCCAACGGCGGCATGGCGATGAAGCCGCAGCTGGTGCAGTCGGTGCTGGCGCCGGACCTGTCGACCATCGAGGACTACAGCCCCACCGAACTCACCGGCACCCCGGCGCTGTCGTCGTCGAACGCCGCGATCCTCAAGGACATGATGATCGCTTCCGAGGGCTTCACCAAGGGCGGCGGCAAGCGCGCCGACATCCAGATCGCGTCGAAGACCGGCACCGCCGAGCACGGCACGGACTCCAAGAACACCGCCCCGCACGCCTGGTACACCGCCTTCGCCCCGGCGAACGACCCGCAGATCGCGGTCGCCGTGATCGTCGAGGACGGCGGCAACCGCGGGCTCGCGGCCACCGGCGGCACGGTCGCGGCGGACATCGGCCGCGCGGCGATCAACGCCAAGCTCGGGGGTGGATAGCGCATGCTGTCCTCGGGTCAGCTGCTGGCCGAGCGGTACAAGCTGACGAACCGGATCGCCGTCGGCGGGATGGGCGAGGTCTGGCAGGCCAGCGACACCCGGCTGGACCGGACCGTGGCCGTCAAGATCCTCAAGGCCGAACTCTCCGGCGACGCCGAATTCCTCCACCGCTTCCGCACCGAAGCGCGGATGACGGCGTCCCTCAACCACCCCGGCATCGCCGCGGTGCACGACTACGGCGAGACCATCTTCGACGGCGACCTGTCGATCGCGTACCTGGTGATGGAGCTCGTCGACGGCGACCCGCTGGCCGGCCTGCTGGCCAAGCACGGGCGGCTGTCGGCGGAGTTCACGCTCGACATGCTGGAGCAGGCGGGCAACGCCCTGCAGGCCGCGCACGAGCAAGGTCTGGTCCACCGCGACGTCAAGCCGGGCAACATCCTGGTGACGTCGGCGGGCCAGGTGAAGATCACCGACTTCGGCGTCGCCAAGGCGGCCGACGCGGCGCCGGTCACCCGGTCCGGCATGGTCATGGGCACCGCGCACTACATCGCGCCGGAGCAGGCGCTCGGGCACCCGGCCGAGCCGGCGTCCGACGTCTACTCGCTGGCCGTGTGCGGCTACGAATGCCTGGCCGGGCACCGGCCGTTCCTGTCGGAGAACGCCGTCACGGTCGCGATGATGCACATCCGCGACATCCCGCCGCCGCTGCCGCCGGACGTCCCGCCCGCCGCGCGCGCGGTGATCGAGGCGACGCTGGTGAAGGACCCGCGGCAGCGCTACAACAACGGCGGCGAGTTCGCGAACGCCGTCGCCGCGGTCCGCGCCGGGATGCCGCTGCCGACGCCGTCCGGGCTGGTCAACGCCGCGTACGCGACCGGACAGCAGCCGCAGCAGCAGCCACCCCAGCAACCCGTGCCGCAGCAGCTGCCGCCCCAGCAGCAGATGCCGGGCGGCCCGCCCTCTCCGGCGGTGAACCCGATGGTCGCCATCGGCCCGCAGTCCCGGCCCGCGATGCGCCCGGTCATGGCGCCGGCGGCCAGGAAGAAGTCCCAGTGGGGCTGGTGGGCGCTGCTCGCGGCGATCCTGCTCGTTGTCCTGGTGGCGGCCATCGTGCTGGTGGCGAAGATGCTCGGCAGCTCCGGGTCGCCACCGCACACCGGCCAGACGTCGAGCCAGGTGGTCCCGGGCAGACAGCCGCCCACCGAGGAACCGCCCGCGTCGAGCGCCTACCCGGCGGACACTCCCGGCACGACCGACGATGGCCAGCAAGGCATCATGACCGCACCTTGGACGGAATGGAACGGCACCCAGAGATGAGCACACCCAGACTGCTCTCCAACCGGTACGAGCTGGGCGAGACGCTCGGCTACGGAGGCATGTCCGAGGTCCATCACGGCCACGACGTGCGCCTCGGCCGGGAAGTCGCGATCAAGATCCTCCGTGCCGACCTCGCCAGGGACCCGCAGTTCCAGGAGCGCTTCCGCCGCGAGGCGCAGAACGCCGCCGCGCTGAACCACCCGGCGATCGTCGCGGTCTACGACACGGGTGAGGCCAACACCGAGTTCGGGCCGCTGCCGTACATCGTCATGGAGTACGTCGAAGGCCGGACGCTGCGCGACATCGTCAAGACCGAAGGCCCGATGTCGCAGAAGCGGGCCATGGAGGTCATGGCCGACGTCTGCGCGGCGCTGGACTTCTCGCACCGCCACGGCATCGTGCACCGCGACGTCAAGCCGGCCAACGTGATGATCACGAAGAACGGCGCGGTCAAGGTGATGGACTTCGGCATCGCGCGCGCGATGCACGACGGCCAGTCCGCGATGACCCAGACGGCCGCGGTGATCGGCACGGCGCAGTACCTGTCGCCGGAGCAGGCCCGCGGCGAGTCGGTCGACGCGCGGTCGGACGTCTACGCCGCCGGGTGCGTGCTGTACGAGCTGATCACCGGCGAGCCGCCGTTCACGGGTGATTCCCCGGTCGCGGTGGCCTACCAGCACGTCCGGGAGGACCCGAACCCGCCGTCGTCGGTGAACCCGGCGGTGGCGCCGGAGCTGGACGCGGTCGTGCTGAAGGCGCTGGCCAAGGGCCCGGCGAACCGCTACCAGTCGGCGGCCGAGATGCGCTCGGACCTGGTGCGCACCCTGTCCGGCCAGCGCCCGGCGGCGCCGATGGTGATGTCCGAGGACGAGCGCACGCAGGTGATGAACGCCGACCGGCGCCAGCCGCAGCGCTACGAGGAGTACGACGCACCGGACGACGAAGACCCGCGCGCGAAGCGCCGCCGTCGCACGCTGCTCGCCGTGCTGGGCGCGTTGTTCGTGCTGGGCGCGGTGCTGCTGATCATGTGGCTGTCCAACGCGTTCAAGAGCAACGACACGAACCTGGTGGCGATCCCCGACGTGGTGCACCAGACGGTGCCGCAGGCCCGGGAGACGTTGATCAGCAAGGGCTTCAACGGCACGGTCGAGCCGAAGAACGTGACGTGCGGCGTTCAGCCGACCGACGGCAGCCCGTCGTGCACCCAGGACGACATCAACCGGGTCATCAAGATCGACCCGTCGGTCGGGGTGCAGGTCGCGACCAACACGAAGATCACGCTGTACGTCGGGGTCGCCCCGGGCAAGGCCAAGGTGCCGGACCTCAAGGGCAAGACGCGCGACCAAGCCGAGCAGCTGTTGAAGGACGCGAAGCTGACGCTGGACCCGACCGTCGACGAGATCGAGGTCAACGACCCGAACCAGGCGGGCCTGGTGCAGAACCAGACCCCGGCCGCCGACACGGACGTCGACCAGGGCAGCAGCGTGAAGATCACGGTGGCCAAGTCCAAGGAACTCAAGACGGTCACCGACTTCACCGGCAAGCCGTACTCGCAGGCCGACTCGTCGCTGCGCGCGGCGGGCTTCAAGACGAAGAAGGTCGAGCAGGCGTCCGACACGGTCCCGAAGGACACGGTAATCACCCAGAACCCCAACGGCGGCCAGCTGGCGGTGGGTGAGACGGTCACGCTGACGGTGTCGACGGGCCCCCAGGACACCAAGATCCAGATGCCGAACCTGGTCGGCATGACGGTCGACGAGGCGCAGTCGAAGATGGAGAGCATGGGCTGGAAGGGCACCCTCAACCAGCAGTCCGACAAGCTCAGCCGGGAGCCGGAGGGCACGGTCACCAAGCAGAGCGTCTCGCCCGGCACCGAGATCGACAACGACCAGAAGATCACGGTGGGCGTGTCGGAAGGCGGCCTGTTCCCGACGACGTCGACCCCCGGCGGGGGCTGATCCCCGGAGTTGACCGAGAGAGGCCCGCACGGTTCGCCGTGCGGGCCTCTTCGTTTGTTCAGGCTTTGTCGAGGAATCCCCGGACGGCGCCGAGCACTTGGTCGGCGTCACTGGCGGCACCGCAGTGGAGTTCGAGTTCCTCGGCCGCGCCCGAGCGCTTGACCTTGAGGGAAACGCGGGCTTCGCGGCACCGCCGCAGCCACGCGAAGAGCGAGCGGCAGAAGACGCCGGCGGAGTTGCTGGTGACGCCGACGACGACGGCGTCGAAAAGCTGGACGCGGCCGCGGAGTTCGTCTTCTCCGCGCAGCCAGGCGGCGAGCTCGGGAGCTCGCCGTCGGAGTCTGGCACGGTGATCGCGACGATCCCAGCCGTCACCCGTTCTCCCTTCGCCCGGAACCGGAGAGACCCGAACCTTAGTCGGCCGGACGGTCTCGCTGGAAGGCCGGTACGGGAATTGAATTCTGCAAATTGCAGTCAGGAGCGACGGCGCACGAGTCCCGACACGGCGAAGTAGCTCGCGGCCAGCACGATCACGGACGTCACGAGCGCCAGCGCCAGCGGGCCGCCGACCGGTTCGTCGTCGGTCAGCGCGTGCAGCAGCGGGTGGACCAGCGGGATCTTCGCCAGCAGCACGACGATCAGGGCGACCACGGCGGCGAGCACCGTCCAGCCGATCCGGTGCACCAGCAGCCGCGAGCACGGCAGCGCGATCGCGATCCCCACCAGCGCGCACGCGAGGTGGGCGAGCAGGCCGATGCCCAGCGCCGCGGGTTGGACCTTCAACGACTTGAGCGCCGACCACGCCTCGGTGATCACCGTCAGCACGGCCGAACAGACCAGCACGGTGCAGATCGCCCCGGTGATCATCCGTCGCCACTGGCGGGCGTGGCTCAACGTCACCAGGCGCTGCACCGGGTCCTCGATGTCGAGCAGCGCGATCGTCAGCCAGCACGACACGACGAGCAAA
This sequence comes from Amycolatopsis nalaikhensis, assembly GCF_030264295.1. GTDB lineage: Bacteria > Actinomycetota > Actinomycetes > Mycobacteriales > Pseudonocardiaceae > Amycolatopsis > Amycolatopsis nalaikhensis. The sequence goes on from NZ_CP127173.1 coordinate 2,703,249, forward strand.
CCGCCCGCACTCACGCCGAACAGGGGCAGCGGCGGCGAGTTCGGGTCGGCGTAGAGGATCACGCACAGCGCGAGGTACGCCAGCAACGCCGGGAGGTACCGCTGCGAATGGCCGAGCAGCGCCAGGTAGTAGCGCGTCAGGGCGAGCACGGCGCCACCTCCCTCACGGACCAGCCGTCCTTCAACGCCCGCAGCAGAACCGCGTCCACGCTGGCGACCTCGACGGTGAGCACCACGTGCGCGCCTTCGACGACCGCGTGCCGCACGCCGGGCTCGTCCGCCCAGTCGGTGCTGCGGCCGCGCAGGACGATCCGCGTGGTCGGCTCGGCGCTTTCGGCCGTCAGCTGTCCATCGTTCATCAGGTGGACGACGTCGGCGTGGTCGTGCACCACCTGCGGCCGGTGGTCGGTGAACACGACGCTCGCCCCGCGCGCCCGCGTCTCGGCGACGAGCTCGCCGAGGATCGCGTGCGTCCCGACGTCGAGGCCGGACCACGGCTCGTCGAGGATCAGCAGATCGGGCCGCACCATGACGGCCTGCGCCAGCCCCACTTTCTGCGCGTTGCCCTTGGACAACGTCCGCAGCGGCGCGGTCGGGCCGCCGACCAGCGCGAGCCGCTCGAGCAGCGGGTCGATCACCGAAAGGTCGGTCAGCCCGCGGATGCGCGCCATGTGCCGCAGGTACGCGCGGGCTCCCATGCGCTGGCCCGCCGGGAAGCGGTCCGGGAGGTAGCCGATGCGCGGGGTGCCGGCGACGGTGCCGGTGGTCGGCTGCGAGACGCCGGCCATGATCCGCAGCAGCGTCGACTTGCCGGAGCCGTTGCTGCCGAGGACGCCGACGACGTGCCCGGGCTCGACGCTCAGGTCGACGTCGCGGAGGACGAAGTCACCACGCCCGTACCGCTTGCCGACCCCCGCCAGCCGGATCACGCAACAGCGGCCTTCTGCAGTGCCTTGGTCGCCCGCTCCAGCTCGTCGACGCGGGCCGGGTCCACCGGGTGGCCCGCCGCGGCCAGCCAGTTCGCCAGCATCCGGTGGCCGCCTTCGGTGAGCACCGACTCGGGGTGGAACTGGACGCCTTCCAGCGGCAGCTCGCGGTGGCGCATGCCCATCACGATGCCGGACTCGGTGCGGCCGGTGACCTCGAAGACCTCTTCCGGAATGGTCTCCGGCAGGACGGTCAGGGAGTGGTACCGGGTGGCCGTGAACTCCTCGGGGAGGTCCTTGAGGACGCCGGCGCCGGTGTGGCGCACCTGGCTCGTCTTGCCGTGCAGCAGCTCGGGCGCGCGGTCGACGGTCGCGCCGTAGACGACGCCCAGTGCCTGGTGGCCGAGGCAGACGCCGAGCATCGGGGTGCGCGTCTCGGCGCACTTGCGGATGACGTCCATGCTCTGACCAGCGCGTTCGGGGGTGCCGGGGCCGGGCGAGACGAGCACGGCGTCGAACTCGGGCACGCGGTCGAGGTCCACGACGTCATTGCGCCAGACCGTGCAGTCGGCGCCGAGCTGGGCCAGGTACTGGACCAGGTTGTAGACGAAGCTGTCGTAGTTGTCGACGACGAGAACGCGCATGGGGCCGAGCTTACCGGCTCCCACCTGGTGGACCGTACGCCAAATCACATTTCTGGTTAGGTGAGCCTAACTTACCGTGGAGGGTGTGAGCCGATCTCTTCGCGTGGCCGTGGTGGGCGCTGGTCCTGCCGGCATCTACGCCGCCGACATCCTGGACAAGTCCGACGCCGACGTCACGATTGACCTGTTCGAGCGCATGCCCGCGCCGTTCGGGCTGATCCGCTACGGCGTCGCGCCCGACCACCCGCGCATCAAGGGCATCGTGACGGCGCTCGAGAAGGTGCTGGCGAAGCCGAACATCCGGCTGCTGGGCAACATCGACTACGGCACCGACATCAAGCTCGACGAGCTGCGCGAGTTCTACGACGCGGTGATCTTCTCGACGGGCGCGTCCGCCGACCGCGCGCTCGACATCCCGGGCATCGACCTGGACGGCAGCTACGGCGCCGCGGACTTCGTGTCCTGGTACGACGGCCACCCGGACGTGCCGCGCGAGTGGCCGCTGACCGCCACCTCGGTCGCGGTCCTCGGCGTCGGGAACGTCGCGCTCGACGTGGCCCGCATCCTGGCGAAGACGGCGGACGAGCTGCTGACGACGGACATCCCGGACAACGTCTACCAGGGGCTGAAGTCCAGCCCGGTGACCGACGTGCACGTGTTCGGCCGCCGCGGGCCGGCGCAGGCCAAGTTCACGCCGTTGGAGCTGCGCGAGCTTCGACCACTCGCCGAACGTCGAGGTCATCGTGTACCCCGAGGACATCGAGTTCGACGAGGGCAGCGTCGCGGCGCTGCGGGCGTCGAAGCAGATCGACATGGTCGTGAAGACGTTGCAGGAGTGGGCGATCCGCGACCAGGGCACCCGCCCGAAGCGGCTCCACCTGCACTTCTTCCACTCGCCGTCGGAGGTCCTGGGCGAAGACGGCCGGGTGACCGGCCTGCGCACCGAGCGGACCGAGCTGACCGGCGACGGCACCGTTCGCGGCACCGGCGAGTTCCACGACTGGGACGTCCAGGCGGTGTACCGCGCGGTGGGCTACCTGTCCTCGCACCTGGCGGAGATCCCGTTCGACCACGCCGCCGGGGTGGTGCCGAACGAGGCGGGCCGCGTGCTCGACCTCGACGAGAACCAGCTGCCCGGGGTGTACGTGACCGGGTGGATCAAGCGCGGCCCGGTCGGGCTCATCGGCCACACGAAGGGCGACGCGGCGGAGACGATCGCGAGCCTGCTGGCCGACGCCGAGACGCTCACCCCGCCGAAGTACGCGTCGCCGGATGCGATCCTCGAGTTCCTGGCCGCGCGCGGGATCCCGTTCACGACGTGGGAAGGCTGGGGTCGCCTCGACGCCCACGAGAAGGCGCTGGGTTCGGCCGCGGGACGCGAGCGGATCAAGGTCGTGGAGCGCGACGAGATGACCCGGGTCTCGCGCGGCTAAGCCGCACCGAGATAAGCGAGTACGGCCAGCACACGGCGGTTCGTGTCGTCCGAAGCGGTGATGTCCAGCTTCGCGAAGATGTTCGCCGTGTGCTTGCCGACCGCGCCTTCGCTGAAGTGCAGCCGGGACGCGATCGCCGCGTTCGAGCAGCCCTCCGCCATCAGCGACAGCACTTCGCGCTCGCGAGGCGTCAACGCCGACAGCGGGTCGGAAGCGTTGCCCGCCACCAGTTTCGCGATCACCTCGGGATCCATCACCGTGCCGCCCGCGGCGACCCGGCGGACCGCGTCGATGAACTGCTCCGCGTTGAACACCCGGTCCTTGAGCAGGTAGCCGATCGCGCCGGTGCCGTCGGCCAGCAGCTCGCGCGCGTACAGCTGCTCGACGTGCTGGGACAGCACCAGGATCGGCAGCCCCGGTGTTTCGCGGCGGGCCGCCAGTGCGACCTGCAGTCCCTCGTCCGTGTGCGTCGGCGGCATTCGGACGTCCACAATGGACACGTCGGGCCGCAGCGTGCGCAACGCGGCAGCCAGTTCCGGGCCGCTGCCGACCGCCGCGACGACGTCGAACCCGTGCGCCGCCAGCAGGTGCGTCAAGCCGTCTCGGAGGAGGTACTGGTCTTCGGCGACGACGGCGGTGGTGGGGAGTCGAGCTGACACGGGATCTCCAGGGTCGCCTTCGTCGGGCCGCCGATCGGGCTGGTCAGCGTCAACTTACCGTCGAACCCGCCCAGCCTGCGCTCGATCCCGCGCAGCCCCGACCCGCCGGCCGGGTTCGCGCCGCCCGGGCCGTCGTCGGACACCGTCGCCGTCAGGAGGTCGTCGGCGAAGGAGAGTTCGATCGACGCTCGCCGCGCGCCGTGCTTGGCCGCGTTGCCCAGCAGTTCCGACACCGCGAAGTACGCGCACGCCTCCACCGGTTCCTCGACGCGCCCCGGCAGCGAGCCGGTGACCTGCGTCTTCAGCGGGCTGTCCAGCGCCATCGCGCGCACGGCGTCCAGCAGCCCGCGCTCGGACAGCACCGGCGGGTGGATGCCGCGGATCAGCACCCGCAGCTCGGTGAGCGCCTCCGACGACGCCGCCCGCAGCTCGGCCGCGAGCCGTTTCGCCGCCGCCGGGTCCGTGTCCACCAGCGCCTCGACCGCGCCGAGCTTCATCCCCATCGCGACCAGCCGCGACTGGATGCCGTCGTGCAGGTCGCGTTCGATCCGGCGCAGCTCCGCCGCCTGCGTCACCGTGACGTCCGTGCGGGTCTGCTTCAGCCGCTCGACGCGCTGGGCGAGCCGCGACGACTCCGTCGGCCCCAGCCACACGCGGGCGAACCGGGCCTGCTGGCGGGCCAGCCACGGCGTCGGCGCCAAGCCCGCAACGAACATCGCCAGGATCAGCGGCGTCTGCGCGAGCGCACCGAGGTGCGTCGACACCGACGGCAGGAAGAGCCACTCGACCGGCGACGACACGAACGGCCGCCACACCCACAGCGTCAGCACGCCGACGAGACCCCAGCCCAGCAACGCGACCGTCGGCAGCACCAAAGCCAGCGACACCAGCGGGATCAGGCCGCCGCCCGCCAGGTCGCGCCAGGTGGCCCGGTCGCGCAGGACCCACCGCGTGCGGGCCTGCTGCACCGGCCAGAACGGCTCTTCGTACAGCTGCTTGCCGACCTGGTAGAGCCCGTCTGGCCGAGGCACCGGCAACCCAGGTGGCGGCAGGTACGGCCGCGCGATCCGCACGCCCGTCCAGTTGCCGACCTCGCGGCGCAGAGTGTCCGTGATCGTCCGGCTCCACAGCACGACCGGGGCCGCGACCGGCACGGCACCGACGATGACGACCAGCTGCCACACCGAAAAGACGAACTGCACCACCGAAAGCGCGAGGATGCCGAGCTGGTGGCCGAGCGATTCGAGGTGCCGGTGCAGCCACCGCTTGCGGCTCTCGTCGACCGGCGGGCGCGGGCCGAGGAACCAGCGCGTCCACCGGCCGTAGCCGCGCAGCACCGACGGGCCGCCGAGCAGCACGGCGACCGGCAGCAGCAGCGTCACCAGCGGGTTCACCAGCTGCCAGCCGAATTCGCGTTCCGCCGCCGGGTCTTCCAGCGCCCAGGTGAGCCGGCGCTGCCAGCGGATCCAGAACGCCCGCTTGTAGAGCGTGTTGCCGTCGCGGTACCAGCCGTCGCGCTCGCGCACCGGCTCCGGCGGCTCGGGCTGGTACGGCGCCGCGATTTCGACGTCGCACCAGCGCGCGGCCAGCACGCGCGCCCGCGCCGACCGGCCGCGCGCCCATTCGACGGCGGGTCCGAGGAAGAAGACCAGCCCGCCGCACAGCAGCGCGAACGCGACCAGCTCGACCAAGACGTCGAACCAGCTGAGCAACGCGAACGCGGCCAGCGCCAGCGCCCGGCCCAGTGCCCGCAGGTACGTCATCCGGCACCTCCTTCCCCCGAGATCTTCGCCGGACGACCGGCGGCCGCGCACTGCCCGAAGCTCCCCGAACGGGGTGGGCCCAGCCCCACCCCCGCGTCAGCAAAACCCTACTTGAGCTGGGGATTCAGCGTCATTACGCGAGCGGGCGCCGCTTCGTAGTTTCGAAGCCATGCCACTCATCGAAGTCACCGACCTCCGCAAGCGCTACGGCACCCGGGTCGCGGTCGACGGCGTTTCGTTCACCGTCGAGCGCGGCGAAATCTTCGGCATCCTCGGCACGAACGGCGCCGGGAAGACCACCACCGTCGAATGCCTCCAGGGCCTCCGCCGCGCCGACGGCGGCACGATCTCCGTGCTCGGCCTCGACCCCGCGACCGACCGCGCGGCGCTCACCCGCCGCGTCGGCGTCCAGCTCCAGGAGAGCGCGCTGCCCGCGAAGCTGCGGGTGCGCGAGGCGCTGGAGCTGTTCGCCTCCTTCTACCCGGACCCCGCGGACATCGACGTCCTGCTCGACCAGCTCGACCTGCGCGACCACGCCCGCAGCGCCTTCGGGAAGCTCTCCGGCGGCCAGAAGCAGCGCGTGTCGATCGCGCTCGCCTTGGTGGGCCAGCCCGATCTGGCCATCCTCGACGAGCTGACCACCGGCCTCGACCCGCACGCCCGCCGCGAAACGTGGCGGCTCGTCGAGGGCGTGCGCGCTACCGGCGTCACGGTCCTGCTCGTCACCCACTTCATGGACGAGGCCGAGCGGCTCTGCGACCGCGTCGCGATCTTCGACGCCGGGCGCGTGGTCGCCACCGGCACCCCGGCCGAACTCCGCCGATCCGCCAACGCGTCCACTTTGGACGACGCGTTCGTCTCGCTGACCAGGAGCGCACTGTGAACACCTTCGCCAAGATCACCGCCACCGAAACGAAGCTCTTCCTCCGTTCGCCGTTCATGGCGGTCGCGGGCATCCTGCTGCCGTCGGTCCTGCTGCTTGCGATCGGGGCGATCCCGGGCATGACGAAGCCTAGCGACGCGGCGGGCGGCTACCGGTTCATCGACGCGTGGGTGCCGTCGCTGATCGTCGTCAGCCTCGCGATGCTGGCCCTGCAGTCGATCCCGGCGGCCGTCGCCACCTACCGCGAGCAGGGCGTGCTGCGGCGGCTCGCGACGACGCCGGTGCACCCGGCGAACCTGCTGGGCGCGCAGCTGCTGATCCACGTCGTCGTCTCGCTGGCGGGCATCGCGCTCGTGCTCGGGCTGGCCAACGCCGTCTACGACGTCCCGATGCCGAAGCACCCGCTGTCGTTCGCCGCGACGCTGCTGCTCGGCGTGGTCTCGACCTTCGCGCTGGGCCTGATCGCGGCCGCCGTCGCCCGGACGTCGAAGGCCGCCACCGGGGTCGCGATGGTCGCGTTCCTGCCGATCATGTTCTTCGGCGGCGTCTACCTGCCGCGACCGCTGCTGCCGGAGGTCGTCCGCCGGATCGGCGACTACGTGCCGCCGGGCTCGCAGCCGCTGCAGGACGCCTGGGTCGGCACCGGCGTGCAGCCCCTTCAGCTGGTGGTTTTGGCCGCGTTCGCCGTGATCGGCACGGCGCTGGCGGCGAAACTCTTCCGCTGGGAGTGATCCGCCAAAGTGGTGATGATCATCGTTTTCTCTTGTGGCCGGGCCACCCGGCAGGTAGCCAAGAGGGTGGCCCTGCTCAAACTGGAGGTTCGATGTCCCTGGACGTGTCACCCGCGCTGCTGGAGAAGGCCGAGCGCGGGGAGGTCACCGACGCCGAGTTCGTCACCTGCGTCAAGGAATCCCTGCCGTACGCCTGGGAGGTCATCACCGGCGTCATCGCCGACGCCGGGGGCGCGGCGGACGGGTTCGCCGACAACGAGACGCCACCGCCGAGCGAGGCCGCCCGCGGGCAGCTGCTGCGGGCGCTGGCCTCGGACGCGATCCGCGGCGGCCTCGAGCGCCACTTCGGCGTCAAGCTGGCCTTCCAGAACTGCCACCGCGTCGCCGTCTTCAAGACGTCCGAAGTGGACGGTGACCGCTACCGCGCGTTCGTCTCGCCGCGCGGCCAGCTGCTCAACCAGAGCCCGGAGCTGCGGGACTGCTAGCCCGCAGCGCGGGCAGCACCTCGGTGCCGATCCGCGCGATGTTTTCGAACGTGCCCTCCGGCGTACCCGACGCTTCCACGAGCATCAGCACGTGGGAGACGCCGGTGCGCCGGAGGCTCGTTTCCAGGGTCCGGACGCAGTGCGCCGCGTCGCCGACCGGGTGAATCTCGCAGAGCCGTTCGGTGTACTCCCCCGGATCCCGGGTGGGGCCGGGCCGCCCGTCGACCGTGACGTGCGCGCCGAGCCCGTCCTTCAGCCACGCCGGGAGCGCTCGCCGGACGACGTCGGCGTCGCCCACCTGGCAGAGCACGGTCGAGACGTGGTCCGCGGGTTTCCCGTAGGCCGCGATGGTCGCCGCTTTCTCCTCGTCGTCGGCGTGCAGGCCGAGCAGCAGCGGCAGATTTCGCGCGGCGGCTTGCCGGACGGCGTCCGACTTCGGCCCGCCACACGCGACCACGACATCCGGCCGACGTTCGGGCGTCGGCACCACCGGGACCTCCCGGAAGCCGAAGTGCCTTCCCCTCGCCTCGACGCGGCCGGTGGTCGCGCGCAGGAAGACGTCGAGCGTCTCCTCGAAGCCGTGCTCGTAGCGGGCCAGCCCGGTGCCGAAGACCTCGAGGTCCTGCCACGGGCCGCCGCGCCCGACGCCGAGCCGCAGCCGTCCGCCGGACACGGCGTCGAGCATCGACCACTGCTCCGCCAGCGCGACGGGGTGCGTCGTCGACAGGACGCTCACCGCCGTGCCGACGCCGATCCGCGACGTCCGGCCGAGCACGTGCCCGGCCAGCGTGATCGCCGACGGGCACACGCCGTAGGGCATGAAGTGGTGCTCGGCGAACCAGACGTCGTCGAAGCCGGCCTCTTCGGCCAGCTCGGCGGCGCGGACCGACCGGCGGAGGACGTCGCCGTCCGCCTGGCCGGGGAAGCGACCGCTGACCAGGAAGACGCCGAACCTCAGTTGACCGCGACCTCGTTGAACCACAGCCGCGGCTCCAGCCAGGGGAACACCACGAACATCAGCAGCGCGACGACGCCGAGCACCAGCACGACCGCGATCGTCAGCTTCGCCGCGAACGGGCCGGGGAGCTTCCGCCAGATCCAGGCGTACATCAGGCCTCCCCGATCTTCGAGAGCAGGTCGCCGTAGTCCTTGACCTGGTTCTTCGGCACCTGCTGGGTCAGCACCGACGTGATGATGAGCCGCTCGCGGGCGGAGAACTGCGGGTGGCACGTCGTGAGCGTCAGCAGGGCCGCCTGCTGGGCCTTCGGGAGCACCTCGGCGTCCTTGTACGGGACCGGGTTCACCGCCGTGCCCTGGCTCGGCAGGACGACCTTGCGGCCGAACGTCTCGCTGTACGCGCCGCCGTCTTCGGCGTTCGCGTCGCGCAGGGTCGAGACGCCCTTGCACTTCGGGTCGGCGCCCTTGCCGCCCGCCCAGTTCTCGATCTCGTCGTCGTAGGGCAGGACCTTGTAGATGTAGAAGTCGGTCGAGGTCTCGATCACGATCTGGTCACAGGAGGAGAGGTTGTCCAGGTCGTTGAACGGGGCACCCTTGCCGACGCGGTGGCCGGCGACGGCGAAGTTGCCGGGCTCGCCGGGCAGCGCCGTGCCCTTGTAGTGGCCGGGGCCGACTTCGAGGGCGGCCTCGTCGGTGCCCTCCTGGATCGTGAAGTTGTAGTCGACGCCGAAGCTCGGGATGTGGATGCGGGCGAACGCCTTGCCGTCGACGAGCTCGGGGTGCAGCGTGCGGTCGTGCGCCCACTCGCCGTCGAGCTGGTCGCTCGCCTCGGACTGCTTGCCCGCCGAGAACAGGTCGGTCACGTACAGCTCGTAGACCATGAACAGCAGGACGACCAGGCCCAGCGTGATCAGGATTTCGCCGGCGGTCCGGATGGCGACACCGCCCTTGCCGAGCGGCGCGGGACCGGGCTTCTCCTTGGTCGCGGTGCCGCCCTTCCCGACGGGGGCGAAAACGACGGTCTCCTCGTTCGCACCGGGCGGCGGGGGCGGGCTGGTGTAGCGACGCGGCGGCGGGCCTTGCGGACGTCGCGGCGGCTGGCCCTGGGGACGGCGGGGCGGCAGCTGGCCGCGCGGAGGTGTCGGGGGTGTGCGCCGCGGGGGCATCGGCCGTTGTCCGGGCTGTCTGCGCCGGTCGTCATCCGGTCCTTCGCGCGTAGCCACGCAAGCTCCTCTCAAGCCGCGTCGAACACTGAACCTTATTCTGGTTAGGACGGCGCCACGGACCGCACGTGGCCACCTGCGGTGACCCTTGCGCCGGCCGACGGCTGAATAAGGTTCACCGGGTGACCCCGACGTCACGGTACGGGAAATCCGACCACTCCCGGCCGCTGCTTTCCTGCGGTCATTTACGTTAACGTGTGCACGTGGCGCTGGTTGCGCACCCCGAGCGGGACATCGCCACCAGACGAGCCCGAACAGCACCGCGAGGAAACTGACGATGCCCAAGTCCAAGGTCCGCAAGAAGACCGCTTACACCCCGCCTGCCGACCGGCGCACGCCGGTGAAGGTGCGTGCCGCCGGTCCCACCGGCCTGGCCTGGAAGATCCCGATGTTCGGGTTGATGCTCCTCGGCCTGGTCTGGCTGCTGGTGAACTACATCGCCGGGGACAAGATCTCCTGGATGGCCGACCTGGGCAACTGGAACTTCGCCGGCGGGTTCGCGCTGATGATCGCGGGTCTGCTCATGACTATGCGCTGGCGCTGATTATTACTCCGAATGGCGGCTTGACGCCGAATTACACCGGTGTGACTCATCCCCAGTGTGGATAACCCCTGTGGATAACTACCCCACCTCCTGGGCGCCGCGGTCGGCCGTTGTGGTATCGGCCTGGGCGGTCACGGCGTTGCTGCTGGTCGGCGTGGTGGCCGACGCGCTGACCGGCGACCGCGGCGGCTTGGTGCTGTTCGCGCTGGCGGCGGTGGCCGTCGGGGCGTTCGCCGCCCACGCGACGCTCGTCCGGCCACGCCTGGCCGCCGACGCCGAGGGCCTGGTGGCCCGCACGCTCGGCGGCTCGCACCGGCTGCCCTGGCCGCAGACCCGCACGCGGCTGCGCACCACCAGGCGATTCGGCCGCGACGGCGTCACCCTCGAGGTCGAGCACGAGGACGAGCTCTACGTCTTCGGCTGGCTCGACCTGGGCGAAGACCCGCGCGACGTCTTGGACGTCCTCAGCACGCTGCGCGCGCGGAGCTAGCCGCAGGTGTAGTACAGGCCGACGCGGTACTGGACGAATTCGCAGGTCGCGGGCGCGGCCTGCGCGCCGCGATAGACCAGCAGGCCGAGCAGCGCGACGACGATGATCCCGATGCCGATCGCCTGCCACTGCGCCTGCTTGACCTGCGGGGCGTAGAGCAGCGCGACGGTGATCAGCGCGCCGGTCACCAGGCCGCCGAGGTGCCCGAAGATCGAGATGCCCGGGATGCCGAAGGTGATGAAGGCGTTCAGGGCGAGCGTGATGATCAGGCCGGTGGGGTTCAGCCGCAGCTTCAGCACGGTGACCGCGTAGGCGCCCATCAGGCCGAACAGCGCGCCGGACGCGCCCGCCGTGCCGGGGAAGCCGCGGGGGTCGCCGAACAACAGCACCGCCGTGGACGCGCCAAGCATCGAGACGAAGTAGAGCGCGAGGTAACGGCCGCGGCCGCAGACCTGTTCCAGCGACCGGCCCATCATCCACAGCGAGAACATGTTGACCGCGATGTGGATCGGCCCGTAGTGCAGGAACCCGTTGGTCAGGACGCGCCACCACTCGCCGTGGCCCATGGTCGCGTCGCCGTAGAGGGCGCCGTACTGGAAGGCCGACGACAGGTCGTTGTCGTTGAGGCTCTTCGCCTGCAGCACGGTGAACAGGTAGACCAGGACGTTCACCGCGAGGATGGCCTGGGTGACGAGCACCGACTGCGACAGGCGCGCGCCGAAGACGGTGCGCTGGCCGAACCCGGCCTCCTGGTACCCGCGGTGCTGACGGCGTTGCCGCTGGCCGCCGCTGTGCACGCAGTCGGTGCACTGGAAGCCGACGGGGGCTTCGCGGAGGCAGTCCGGGCACGCCGGACGCCCGCACCGGGAACAGCTCAGCCCGGTCGGGCGGTTCGGGTGCCACCAGCACCCGGGGAGCGCGGCTTGTTCGGCGGCGGGGTTCGGCGGTTGGTTCACGATGGAACCAACCTACCGAAACCCACGCGGAGAGACCGTCAGTGCTCGATGGTGATCTTCTCGATGACGACGTCGGCCAGCGGACGGTCCGCCGGACCCGTCGACGTGCGCGCGATGGCGTCGACGACGTTGCGCGACTCCTGGTCGGCCACCTCGCCGAAGATCGTGTGCCGGAAGTTCAGGTGGGTGGTCGGCGCGACGGTGATGAAGAACTGCGAGCCGTTGGTACCCGGCCCGGCGTTCGCCATGGCCAGCAGGTACGGCTTGCTGAACTGCAGCTCCGGGTGGAACTCGTCGCCGAACTTGTAGCCGGGGCCGCCGCGGCCGGTGCCGGTCGGGTCGCCACCCTGGATCATGAAGCCGTCGATGACCCGGTGGAAGATCGAACCGTCGTAGAACGGGCCGGAGTTCGTGCCCGCCGCGTTCGGCTGGGTGTACTCCTTGGTGCCCTCCGCGAGCCCGACGAAGTTCGCGACCGTCTTCGGCGCGTGGTCCGGGAGCAGGTTCAGGTGGATGTCACCCTGGTTGGTGTGCAGCGTAGCTTTCACGCTCATCATCGTGCCATCCGTTCAGGCTTTTGGGGGTTCCGGGGGCTTTGCGGGGTGAGTAACCGGGTACTCACGCAGGAAGACGGAGCGAAGCCGCGCGAAAAAGGGCACGATAGGTTACGGGCAACAGAGCAGTGTCAAAACGATTGATGAGGTGAAGGCCATGTCCCGGGCGACAGCCCAGGCCGTCGACGCCGCCGACAAGCTGGTCTCCGAAGGGACCAAGTCCGGCCGCCGCGTGCAGAAGCAGCTGGCGAAGAAGACGGAGCTGACCCGCAAGGAGCTGAAGAAGAGCTCGAAGGCCGCCCGCAAGGAGGCCCTCGCCCGGCTCTCCGAGCTGCGCAAGCCGGGCCGCAAGGCGAAGAAGGCCGCCATCAAGGCCGCGAAGGCGGCCGGCGAGTCGAAGCGCCGCGGCAAGAAGGACTTCAAGGCGGCGAAGAAGGACTTCTACGCCGCCGTCGTCGAGGCCAAGGCCGCCGCGAAGGGCACGCGCTCCCGGCGCAAGTGGCCGTGGCTGGTCGGCCTGCTCGTGGTCGGCGCCGGCGCCGCCTACGCGCTCCGGTCCAAGCAGGAGCCGCCGGTCGCGCCCGCGCCGCCGAAGGCCACCCCGCCCGCGCCGAAGCCCGCCGAAGCGGCGAAGCCGAGCCCGCAGGCGAACGGCAAGGCGCCGTCCCCGGCGCCCGCCGAGAAGAAGAACTGAGCCGCACAGGAAGAGGCCCCTCGGGCGTGCACCCGAGGGGCCTCTTCAGTGCTGCGTGCGATCAGGCGTTCGCGGCGTGCTTGTCGATCAGCTGGCCGAGGCGGGGCAGGGCCTCCTCGACGTTCTTCTTGCCGTTCGGGCGCAGCTTCGAGTAGACCTTCTTGATGCTGTCGCGGCTGCTGCGCTCCGCGCGGGAGTCGGTGACGCTCAGCAGCGCGTCGGAAGCCTCGTCCGAGCGGCTGGACAGGTAGGCACCGAAGTCGTTGCCGCCCTTGGCGCGGTAGTCGCCGTAGAACGGCTCGAGCGCGGTGGCGAAGTCGGGCAGCAGCGTGTCGACGGCCGACGGGATGATGCCCGGCTTGATCTTCTTGACCGCGGCGAAGCCGGTCTTGACGACGGCACCCGAAACGCCGCCCTTGTCCGAGACCTCGGCGTCGACGAGGCCTTCGAAGTCGCTCACGACAGCCGGACGACGGCTGGAGTCGAGCAGGATGTCCTTGAGGGTGTCAGCCACGAATCTTGTCCTTTGCGTTGCAGATTTTGTGCCCGGCCCCGGGGTGGGGATCCCCCGATGGCTGCGGTGCGCGAGTCCACGAAGCCTGCGCGTGACGCACAGGGTAATACAAGATCAACATCACTCACCCGTGTGGAGCCCGCTACCTAGAGCTTCAGGGCAGCGATAGCCTTCTTGACCACTGTGCGTGCCTTCACGCTCTGTTTCTGGTTGGTGGTCGCGATGACCGCCGCGGTCCCCTTCGCGACCGCGTAGACGGCCCCGTCATCGGTCGACTGGTAGCCCCCCTTCCAGCCACTCGGGTCGCTGGCCGGGTTCGACGTGTCGACCGGCGCCGCCTTGTTGACCAGCGCCGTCGCCGTCTTCGCGTCCCCGACGTAGACACGCACGGTGAGCTGGACCTTGCCGTCGGGGCGGTAGAAGAAGCACGCCGGGTGCGGCTGGTCGGCCGACACGCGCACCTTCGACACGTGCTGGCCGTTCGACTCGGCCACGAACTCCTTGTCGAGGTACGGGCAGTCCTCGGTCGCCCCCGGCTGGGGGTCCGGTGGCAGCTCGCCGCCCGCGGCCGTGGACGCGGACGGCGGGCTGGGGGTCGCGGTGCCGGCCACGATGGTGGGCGCGCAGCCGGCCAGCAGGGCCACGGCGGGCGCGAGAAGTACGAGTCGTCGCATAGCGCGGACAGTCAACCATGAAGCGTGTGTGAAAACCGCTGGCTGACGACGGCGAGACGGCTCCGCGTGCGACGATGGCCGTCTCAGTGAGGGAGGTCCCGGCGTGCTCACCCCCGAGCAGTACCTCGGCGCGGTCGCCGAACGGATCCAGCGATCCGGCGGCCGGCTGAACTCCGTGCAGATCGGCCCCGCGACGGCCGTCGTCGGGCTGTTCACCGAGTCCGTGCTGATGTCGACGATGAACTACTGCGTCATCGCCGCGGCCGTGCCCGAGGTCAGCGCCGCCGCGTTGTACGACTTCACCGGCCGCGCCACGCAGCACGCGCGCGCCAACTTGATCGGCACGATGGGCTGGACGGCGGCCTCGGTCGTCATCGCCGGGCTCGTCGGCCAGCGCGTGTACCCGGACGCCGCGCAGGCCGCGTCCGCGAAGTCGAGCAACCAGTTCGGCGGCGAGACGCGGATGGTCGCGGTCGACCTGTCGGCCGGGCAGATGTACGCGTTCGTCGGCGGGAAGTTCTGGGGCGCCGCGGTGCAGGGCTCGGTGAACGCCAAGCTGACGTACTGCTTCCCGCAGCCCGCCGAGGTGTACCAGCAGGTGCAGTGGCAGCAGGCCCAGCAACAGCAGCAGCTCCCGCCCCAGGGGCAGCAGCCGCCGCCGGGCTGGCAGCAGCAACAGCCTGCGCCGCAAGTGCCGCCGCCGCCGTTCGTCGGCCCGGCGGGCCCGCAGCCACCGGTCTACCCACCGCCGGGCCACCCGCCGCAGCAGGGGCCGTACGGTTACTGACATGGTGGCGTTGCGCGGCTGGCCGTCCTTCCCCGAAGAACTTCCCGTGTTCACGCCGGCAACGGCGCCGGCGGACCCGCGGGCGCTCTTCCTGGAGTGGCTGACCGAAGCGGGCGAGCACGTGTTGGCGCCGCACGCCGTCACGCTGTCCACTGTGGACGCCGATGGCGCGCCCGACGCGCGCGTGGTGATCCTCAAGGACGTCGGCCCCGGCGGCTGGGCGGTCGCGACCAGCTCCGAAAGCCCGAAAGGCCTGCAGCTGCGCAAAGATCCGCGTGCGGCGCTGACGTTCTTCTGGCCGGGACGCGGCCGCCAGGTGCGGCTGCGCGGTCCGGTCTCCCCCGCCGCACCCGAGGTGTCGGCCGAAGACTTCCTGGCCCGGCCGCCGGCGTCGCGCGTCGAGGCGTTCATCGGGCACCAGTCGCAGGTGCTGCACGACCCGGCCGACCTCGACGCGGCGGCCGCGGAAGCCGAGCGGTGGGTCGAAGAAAACCCCGGCGTGGCCCCGGAGACGTGGACGCGGTACCTGGTCGACCCGGACGAAGTCGAGTTCTGGCAGGCCAGCCACGACCGCCGCCACGTGCGGCTGCGGTACCGCAAGACCGACGGCGGCTGGGTCCGCGAGCGCCTCTGGCCTTGACGGGCCCGGTGCGGCGGCGTAGGCAGGAAACCCGACAAATCGGGAGGCCCTGATGCGCCGAGCCGTCGTCCTGACCGCCACCGCCGCGTTGTCCGCCGGACTGCTTTCCGGTGCCTCCGCGGGGGAAGTGTCGCCGTCGCAGCACCCGGCCGTCTTCGAGACGGTGTTCGCCGCACCGCTCGGCTTGGAGGGTCTGACGACCGACGGCCGCGGCAACCTCTACTCACCGGCGCGCGGGGCCGATCCCTGTCCCGTCTACCGCGTCGCGGCTTCCGGTGGTCCGGCGGCGGTCGTCGGCACGATCCCGGGTCCGTGCAACCCCGCCGGGCTGGCGTTCGACCGCGACGGCCGCCTGTACGTCGCGAACGGCGAGACCGTCGTGTCGTTCGTGCCGGACGCGGCGAACCCGCCGTCCGCGACGGTGTTCACCCGCGGTGTCCCCGGCGCGAACGGACTCGCGTTCGACCGCGACGGCGCGCTGTGGATCTCCGACGGCGGCACCGGACAGGGCCGCGTGTGGCGAGCCGGCGCGGACGGCGTCGCGGCCGAGGCGTTCCGCGTGCAGCCGATGGTCAGCGACGTCAACGCGGTCAACGGCGTCGGCGGGATCGGCCGGGACGTGCGCGGCCTGCCGCCCGGCACGGTCACGATCACGCCGAACGGGCGTACCGCGGCGGACACCGCGGGTTCGCAGCACATCGTGGCGAACGGCTTGGCGTTCACCGCCGACGGCACCCTCCTGATCGCCGACACCGCACGCGGCGCGCTCTGGCGCGTGCCGATGGACCGCTCGGGCCGCCCGCGCGCGTCGACCGGCTGCGACGTCGCGTTCCCGGCGAACACCCTGTGCCTGGACGCGGTCGACGTGCAGCACCCGTACCTCGAGGGCGCCGACGGGATCGTCCTCGACCGCGCGGGCAACGTCTGGACGGCGGTCAACGAGCGCAACGCGATCGTCCTGGCCCGCCGCGACGGCCGCGTCATCGAGTACTTCCGCAACCTGGCCGACGCGACGACGAAGCTGCGCAACGGCGGACCGCTGGAGTTCCCGACCAGCCCGGTCCTGCTGCCGGACGGCCGTCTCTGCGTCACGCAGTCCGACGGCAACCGCCGCGACAACTCACCGAACACGGCGGGCGAAGCCACTCCGACGGGCCCGGTGCGCGCGAAGATCTCCTGCGTGAAGCCCTGATCGGGGGTATGCCGGGCGCGGGCGGCTGTGCGCATGATGCAGTCATGCGCTCGAAGATCCTGACCGCCGGGCTGGTCCTGGCGCTGACCGCCGCACTCGGGGGTGTGGCCGCGGCCGACGCGCGTCCTGGGGGACGACCGAAGCTGACGGATCCGCACCCGTGCCCGGGCCAACCGGGTTTCACGTGCTCGACGCTGACCGTCCCGTTCGACCACACGGGCCGGCTGCCGGGCACGCTCGACCTCGCCGTCGCGACCGCCGACAACGTGACCGCGCCCAAGGGCGTGCTGCTGTTCCTGACCGGCGGCCCCGGCCAGGGCGGCGTCGGGTCCATCACGCGGATCGCGACGCAACGGCTGCCGGAGGTCGCGAAGGACTACCGGTTCGTCATGCTCGACCAGCGCGGGACCGGGCCACAGGGCGCGTTGAAGTGCCCCGGCCTGCAGGCGCAGATGGGCAGTTCGGACATCGCGACGCCGACGCCCGAAGCGGTGAAGGAGTGCGCGGGCATCCTCGGCGAGACGGCACCGCTGTATTCGACCGACCAGACGGTCGCGGACTTCGACCAGCTCCGCCAGGCGCTGGGCGTGCCGAAGATGGTGGTCGACGGCGTCTCGTACGGCTCGTTCACGGCGGCGCGGTACGCGATCGCGCACCCGGGCCACGTCAGCAAGGTGGTGCTGGACTCGGTGCTGCCGCACCACGCGACGGCATCGGCATCGCTGTACCTGACCGGGCTGACGGCGGAGGCCCGCGTGCTGCGCGCGGCGTGCGCGGTGGCCCCGGCGTGCGGCTACGACCCGGCCGAGGACCTGGCGTGGGTGGTCCGGAATCGCGGCACTGCGGACGGCGTGAAGATCTTCGACCTGATCGTGACGTACGAGTTCGTCGATCCCACCTACCGCAATCCCGAAGCGGGCGACGTGATCGGCGCGGTGCACGCGGCCCGCTCCGGCGCACCGTCGCGGTTGGACGAACTGCTGGAGGCGTACAAGTCCGGCGGCGACGACCCGGCGTCGTTCAGCGCCGGCCTCCACGCGGCGACCCTGTGCGCGGACCAGCGCTTCCCGTGGGGCTCCGCGGCGACGCCGGTCGCGTTGCGGCAGCCGCTGTTGTCCTTGGCCGCGCGTGCGTTGCCGCCTTCGGCGACTTGGCCGTACACCACGGAAGTGGCGACGCAGCAAGGATTCATCCAGAGCTGCCTGCCGTGGCCCGCGGAACGGCCCGGCTCGAACCCGGCCGGGCCGTTGCCGGACGTCCCGGTGCTGCTGCTCAACGGCGACCGCGATCTGTCGACGCCGTTGGAGTGGGCGCGGGAGGAAGCGGCCCAGGCGCCGCGCGGTCAGCTGGTGATCGTCCCGGGCGAGTCGCACTCGATCCAGAACCGCGAGCGCGGGCACGCGGGCCGGGACGCGGTGCTCAGCTTCCTGCGCTGAGCACCGGCCAGCCCGCTCAAGCCGTCCAGGTGACCGGCAGCTCGTGCACCCCGTAGATGTTCATGTCCGTCCGCAGCCGCACCTCCTCGGCGGGGACGGCGAGCGCCAGCGTCGGGAAGCGGCGCAGCAGGCCCTCGAAGCCCGCGCGCATCTCGATGCGGGCTAGCTGCTGGCCGAGGCACTGGTGGACGCCGTGGCCGAAGGACAGCAACCCGCGCGCGTTGCGGTGGATGTCCAGCTCGTCCGGGTTCTCGAAGCGCTGCGGGTCGCGGTTGGCGGCCAGCAGGGACACGACGACCGTCGAGCCCTTCGGGATCGTCTCGCCGCCGAGTTCGAGGTCTTCGGTGGCGTAGCGGAAAAAGATGTCCGCGACGGACAGGTAGCGCAGGAGCTCCTCGACGGCGCCGGGCATCAGCTCCGGGTTCGCGCGCAGCTCGGCGAGCTGTTCGGGGTGCTCCAGCAGCGCGAAGGTGCCCAGCGACAGCATGTTCGCGGTCGTCTCGTGGCCCGCGAGCAGCAGCAGGAAGGCGGCGCCGGTCAGCTCCTCGATCGTCAGGTCCTCGTGGCGCGCCAGGTCGGACAGGATGTCCTCGCCCGGCTCGGCGCGCTTGCTCATCACCAGCTGGGCGAGGTAGCCGGTCAGCGCGCCGATCGCGGCCATCTTCTCCTCCAGCGTCTGGTCGCGGACCATGAACTGGGCGGAGTTGGCCTGAAAGGTGTCCCGGTCCTCGTATGGGACGCCGAGCAGCTCGCAGATCACCAGCGACGGCACCGGCAGCGCGAACTCCTTCACCAGGTCGGCCGGCGCGGTCAGGCTCGCCAGGTGGTCCAGCTGCCGCTCGACGATGTCGGCGATGTGCTCTTCGAGCTGCTTCATGCGCTTCACCGTGAACGCGGCCGTCAGGCGCTTGCGCATCCGGCCGTGGTCCGGCGGGTCCATCGAGATGAACAAGCCGGGCATCTGCGGGGACGGCTCGGTCGCGGCGGGCATGCCCGTCTCGTACGGCACGTGGACGACACCGAGGTCGAACCGCGAGCTGAACCGTATGTCGGCCATCATCTGGCGGACCGCTTCGTAGCCCGTGACGAGCCAGCCTTCGTGCCCGTCGGGGAAGACCAGCGGGCTGACCGGCCGGGACTCGCGCAGCCGGGAGATCTCGCGCGGCGGGTCGAACGGGCCCGCGTCGCGGTGCATCGGGAGACCGTTCGGGATGGCGGCCGTCTGGCTCATCGGATGTCCTTTCGTGGTGGTTCGCTGCGTTCACGGTCGCCGGGAGACCTGACACGCGCCTGACACGGCTCTGACATCGGCCAAGGCGGGTATGCGCGCGGCGCGCCCGTGGCAAAATCGCCGCGTGCAGATCGGGATGCTCGGACCGTTCGAAGCTCGCACGGATGACGGCGTCCCCGCCGACGTGCCGGGCGCCCGTCTGCGCGGCCTGCTGGTCGCCCTCGCGCTCGACCCGGGCCGCGTGGTCCCGAAGGCGACGCTGGTCGACTGGATCTGGGGCGAGCAGCCGCCGGCCGACGCGGCGAACGCGTTGCAGCGCTTGGTTTCCCGGCTGCGGAAAGCGCTGCCCGACGGCGTGGTCGAGGGCCAGCCGGACGGCTACCGGCTGCGCGTCGACCCCGACGCTGTCGACGCCGTGCGGTTCGAACGCCTCCTCGGCCAAGCCCGCGACGATGAAGATCCGCGGCGGCTGCGCGAGGCGCTGGCGTTGTGGCGTGGTGCGGCCATGCAGGACGTCGGCCTGCAGGAGAGCGAAGCCTTCGACGCCGCCGTCACGCGGCTCGAAGGGCTGCGCCTGACGGCCTTGGAAGACCGGTACGACGCGGAGATCCGGCTCGGCCACGGCGCCAAACTGGTCACCGAGCTGACCGACCTCGTCGCCGCGAACCCGATGCGGGAACGGCTCGTCGCGGCCTTGATGCGGGCCCTCGCCGCGGGCGGCCGCGACAACGAAGCCCTGCTCGTTTACCAGCGCACGCGGGAAGAACTCGCCGACGCGCTGGGCGTCGACCCTTCACCTGAACTGTCCGAACTGCACGTCGCCCTGCTGCGGGGTGAACTCGGGCGGCGCGAAGAGCCGCGGAAGACCAACCTGCGCGCCGAGCTGACCAGCTACGTCGGCAAGGAATCCGACGTCGCCGAGGTCCGCGAGCTCGTCGGCGGGCACCGGCTCACCACGCTGATCGGGCCGGGCGGCTCGGGGAAGACCAGGCTGGCCACGGAAACCGCGCGGGGGTTGCTCGGCGACCTGCCGGACGGCGTCTGGCTGGTCGAACTGGCGGCCATCGGCGCCGGTGGGGACGTCGCCCAGGCGACGCTCGCCGCCCTCAGCCTGCGTGACGCGCTGCTCGGCGACGTCCCCGACGCGGAGCCGACCGACCGGGTCATCGCCGCCGTCCGCGACCGGGAAGCGTTGCTGATCCTCGACAACTGCGAGCACGTGATCGAGTCCGCGGCGGCGTTCGCGCACCGGGTGCTCGGCGAGTGCCGTCGGCTGCGGATCCTCGCGACGAGCCGCGAGCCGCTCGGCATCACCGGTGAGGCGCTGTGGGCGGTCGCGCCGCTGGTCCTGCCCGCGGAGTCCGCGACGTCCGCGGAAATCGAGTCGTCCCCGGCGGTCCGGCTGCTGCGGGACCGGGCGAGCGCGGTGCGCAAGGACCTCGCGGCCGACGACGGCACATCGGCGACCATGGCTCGCATCTGCCGCGCGCTGGACGGGATGCCGCTGGCCATCGAGCTCGCCGCCGCCCGGCTGCGCACGATGTCGCTCGACCAGCTCGCGCACCGACTCGACGACCGCTTCCGCCTGCTGACCGGCGGCAGCCGCACCGCGTTGCCGCGCCACCGGACGCTGCGCGCGGTCATCGACTGGAGCTGGGAATTGCTCAGCGACGCCGAACGCGTGGTGCTGCGCCGGCTTTCGGTGTTCTCCGGCGGCGCGAGCATCGAAGCGGCCGAGCGGGTTTGCGCGGACGACGGCGTCGAGGCGTGGGAAGTGCTCGAGCTGCTCACCGCGCTGACCGAAAAGTCTTTGGTGGTCACCGGCGACGAAGAGGCGCCGCGGTACCGGATGCTCGGCACGATCAAGGAGTACGCCGAGCAGCGGCTCGCCGAAGCGGGCGAAGTGGACGTCGCCCGCCACGCGCACCTGGCGTACTTCACCGAACTCGCGGAGGCGGCCGAGCCGCACCTCCGCCGAGCCGACCAGCTGCCGTGGCTCGCGAAACTCGAGGCCGAGCACGACAACATCGCGGCCGCGATGCGGGGCGCGCTGGCGGCGGGCGAAGCGCACGGCGCGATGCGGCTCGCGGCAGCCGCGGGCTGGTACTGGCTGCTCGGCGGGCACCGCGCCGAAGGCACCGAGCTGACCACCGCGGCCGCGAGCACCGAAGGCGAAGTCCCCGACGAAGTCCGGGCCACGGCGTACGCGTTCGCCGCGTACTTCATCACCGCAGGCCAGGCTGACCAGTTCCAGGCGGAGGACTGGATCCACCAGGCCTACGCGATCAGCAGGCGGATCCCGCACCGCCACCCGGCGCTGGGGTTCGTCGCGCCGCTGGAGCGGATGCTGCGGGAACCGGCCGAATTCCTGCCCGCGTTCGAAGAGCTGCTCGACGACGAAGACCCGTGGACGCGCGCGCAGGCCCGGCTGACGCTCGGCCGGATGCGGATCATGCTCGGCCGCGACGAACGTCAAGCCGACGAAGACATCGAGACCGCGCTCGCCGAGTTCCAGGAGCTGGGCGAACGCTGGGGCATCTCGTCGGCGCTGACCGCGCTGGCCGACCGGCTCGCGGTGCGGGGCGAGTTCGACCGCGCGTGCCTGCACTACGAGCAGGCAGCCGACGCCGTCACCGAGGTAGGAACCATCGAGGACGTGCTGCGCATCCGCGCGG
This sequence comes from Amycolatopsis nalaikhensis, assembly GCF_030264295.1. Lineage (GTDB taxonomy): Bacteria > Actinomycetota > Actinomycetes > Mycobacteriales > Pseudonocardiaceae > Amycolatopsis > Amycolatopsis nalaikhensis. Next base: position 2,725,339 of record NZ_CP127173.1, read on the forward strand.
GGCAGGCCCAGGCGTACTGGCTCTCCGGCGACGCCCGGGCGAGCTCGGCCGCGATGGCAGAGGCGCAGCGCTGCGCGGACCGGATCGTCTGGCCCGACGCGCTGGCCGAGCTGGCACTGGCGAAGGCGGAACTCGCCCGCCGCCAGGGCGACCCGGAGCAGGCGCACCAGCAGATCGCCCACGCCCGCGCGGTGCAGCGCGGCGAGTCCTACACCCAAGCCGTGGAGCACGACCTGCTCGGCTACCTCGCCGAAGACCTGGGAGAAGCACGCGAGCACCGCGCCGAAGCCTTCCGCGCGGTGGCGGAATCGGTGAACGCGCCGCTGATCGCGCGGGTGCTCGTCGGCGTCGCGGACCTGGCTCTGCGTCAGGAGCAGTACGCGCAAGCCGCGCGACTGCTCGCGGCGAGCACGGCCGTGCGCGGCCTGCCGGATCGGTCCCTCCCGGACGAGGCCCGGATCGAGCAAGCCGCACGGCGCGGCCTCGGCGACACGGGGTTCACCGAGGCCACGCGGGACGGGGCGGAAGCGGACTGGCGCGAACTCGCCGCGGTCACGCTCGCTTCTTGAAGGTCGACCGCGCCCACAGGTACCCGACCAGCGCGATGCCGACGCACCAGCCGACAGCGGCCATCGCGTACCCGGCGGACGGCGTTCCGTTGAGCAGGCCACGCACGGTCTCGATGATCGGCGTAAACGGCTGGTACTCCGCGAACTCGCGCAGGCCGGGACCCATCTTGTCGGCGGGCGCGATCGCGCTGCTGAAGAACGGCAGCATGACCAGCGGCACCGAGGCGAGCCCCGCCGTCTCCGGCGACTTCGCCGCGAGGCCGAGGGCGATGGTGAGCCAGCCGGCCGCGACGGCGAGCAGCACGACGATGCCGAACACGCCGAGCCAGCCGAGGAAGCTCGCCGACGGGCTGAACCCGAGCAGGAAAGCGACGCCGACGAGCGCGGCGATGGCGACCAGGTTGGTCAGCACGCTGGCGACGACGTGCCCGGTCAGCACCGCGCCGCGGGAAACGTCCATGACCTTGAACCGGTTGATGATGCCCTTGGTCATGTCGGAGTTCACCGACGTCGCGGTGGCGCCCAGGCCATAGCAGACGGCCAGCAGCATCAGGCCGGGTGTCGCGTAGTCGACGTAATCGACGCCGACGTCGAACGCGTCGCCGAGCATGTAGACGAACATCAGCATGATCACGATGGGCATGAGGACGGCGTTGAACACCGAGGTCGGGTTGCGCGCGATGTGCTTGAAGTTGCGGCGCACCATGACGAGTGAGTGGTTCATTTCGCGGCTGCTTCCGTGTCGTGGCCCGTCAGGGCGAGGAAAACGTCATCGAGGTCGGGGGTGTGGACGGAGAGCTCTTCGGCGCTGATCGCGTATTCGTCGAGCCGGTCGAGCAGGGCGCGCAACGACTTCGTCCCGCCGTCGCCGGGAACGCGCAGGGTCAGGGCTTCGTCGTCCCGCGTGGAGCCGGGCAGCACCCGGACGGCGGCGTCGAGTTCGGCGGCGGCGGCGAACCGCAGCCGGACGTGCGTGCCGGGGATCAGGCGCTTGAGCTCGTCGGGCGTGCCTTCGGCGACCAGCCGGCCGCGGTCGAGCACGGCGATGCGGTCGGCGAGCTGGTCGGCCTCTTCGAGGTACTGGGTGGTGAGGAAGATGGTGGCGCCGTCGGCGACGAGCTCGCGGATGATGGTCCACATCGTCCGGCGGCTGCGCGGGTCCAGGCCGGTCGTCGGCTCGTCGAGGAAGATGATCCGCGGGTCGCCGACGAGCGTCATGGCCAGGTCGAGCTTCCGGCGCATACCGCCGGAGTAGGTCGACGCGGGCTTGCGCGCCGCCTCGGTGAGCTCGAAGCGCTCGAGCAGGTCGTGGACGGTGTTCTTCGGCGAACCGGGGCTGAGGTCGACCATGAGCTGCAGGTTTTCCTGCCCGGTGAGCAGCTCGTCGACGGCCGCGAACTGCCCGGTGACCCCGATCGCCGACCGGACGGCCTTGGCCTGGGTGGCGACGTCGTGCCCGGCGACGCGCACGGTGCCGCCGTCGGCCTTGAGCAGGGTGGTGAGGACGTTGACGGTGGTGGTCTTGCCGGCTCCGTTCGGGCCGAGCAGGGAGAAGATGGTGCCGGTGGGCACGTCGAGGTCGATGCCGTCGAGCACGACCTTGTCCTGGTAGGCCTTCCGCAAGCCGGCGGCCGTGATCGCTGCGTCTGTCATGGGCATGACTTTCGAGGTCGGTCCTGACACGGACCTGACCCCGGACTGACACGGGCCCTGACACGAAAAAACCCTCTCGGACGAGAGGGTTTTCGCTTGTGGAGCTGAGGGGAATCGAACCCCTGACCCCCGCCTTGCAAAGGCGGTGCTCTACCAATTGAGCTACAGCCCCGGAAGCGGGTGGCGCACCACCCGCCGGAAGATCAGTTGTGGGACGCGCCCGCCGGCTTGGCCGGGGTGGTGCCGTTGCTGGAGGGGACCGGCGCGGTCGCCTCACGCCAGAGGTCGGCTTCGGCCTTGGCCGCCTTGTTGCGCTTCACGACGAACAGGACGCCGCCCGCGATGACCGCGAGTGCCAGCAGCTTCTTCACCGAAGCCCCCTTCTCAGCTTGCTTCCCTTACCCCGTGATGTTACTGCACCGCCACGGGACGCCGTCGGGCGCGGTGGTTCCACGTGGAACCACGATTCCGCAGGTAACGCACGTCACACGTACGGGGAAATACCAGCCTGGGCGGTCCTGTTGAAGTGAGTGGTCGACGTGCCCACCGTGTCCCCCGGGCCGCAACCACTGCCTTCGCGGAATACCGCCCGGCTGGAGCCGCGATGAGCCACTCGCCGAGAGGCGACCGTGGCGCGCGCCGACCGCGACATCTCAGCCCTGCCGGTTCATTCTCTTCCCGGCAGGGCTGACCTGTATCCGGCGGCAAGGTGGCCCTCGCGGTACCTGGATCGCCAGGGTCTCCCCGACGTCCAGGGCACCTGTCACGTTGTTCGAATGGCGCACAACCACTTCACCACGCACCCGGAACTTTTCGATCTGAGTGGAAAACACGCACTTGTCACCGGCGGCACCCGGGGCATCGGGACGATGATCGCGCGCGGCCTCCTGCAGGCGGGCGCCCGCGTCGTCGTCAGCTCCCGCGACGCGGACGCGTGCGCGGAGGCACAGCGTCACCTGTCCGAATTCGGCGACGTTCAAGCCATCCCCGCCGACCTGTCCAGGTACGACGAGTGCCAGCGCCTCGCCGAGCTCATCCAGGCCGACTCGGAACGCCTGGACATCCTCGTCAACAACGCGGGAGCGATGTGGCGCGAGCCGCTGGAGACGTTCCCGGCCGAGGCGTGGGACGCGGTGGTCGACCTCAACCTCAAGTCGCCGTTCTGGCTGGTGCAGGCGCTGCTTCCGGCACTCCGCAAGGCGGGCACGGCCGATGATCCCGCGCGGATCGTCAACATCGGCAGCATCGCCGCCATCCACGTCGCCGAGTCGCCGAACTACTCGTACGCCAGCAGCAAAGCGGGACTCCACCAGCTCACCCGGGTGCTGGCCCGGGAACTGGGCCCGCAGCACGTCACGGTGAACGCGGTGGCCCCGGGACCGTTCCCGTCGCGGATGATGGCGGCCACGCTCGACGCCGTCGGCGAGCAGATCGCGGCGAAGGCCCCGCTGCGCCGCCTCGGCCGCGACGACGACATGGCGGGGATCGCGGTGTTCCTCGCCAGCCGGGCTGGGGCGTACCTCACGGGCACGGTCATCCCGGTCGACGGCGGCATCGCCACGACCGCGACGGGTACCTGAGCGTCGGCGCGAGGACTACCGTGACGGAGGTGGCCAAGATCGATCCGCGCGCTGAGATCAAGGAATTCCTGAGCTCCCGTCGCGCGCGGATCACGCCCGAGTAGGCCGGACTGCCCGCCTACGGCGGCAACCGCCGGGTCAAGGGTCTGCGTCGCGAAGAGGTGGCGCTGCTGGCCGGGGTGTCGGTCGACTACTACGTGCGCATGGAACGCGGAAGCCTCACCGGCGCTTCCGACGGGGTGCTCGACGCGTTGGCCTCCGCCCTGCAACTCGACGAGGCCGAGCGCGCTCACCTGTACCACCTGGCGCGGCGGTCCGGCGGTCCACGTCGCCGTCGGCCCGCCGCGACGGTGCGTCCGGCACTCCAGCAGGTGCTCGACGCCATCACGGATGCCCCGGCGTGGATTTGCAACGGCCGTTACGACGTCCTGGCCGTGAACCAGCTCGCCCGCGCGCTGTATTCACCGGTGCTGGCCGACCCGCGACGCCCGGCGAACACCGCGCGGTTCGTGTACCTGGATCCCGAAGCGGCAAAGGCGTTCTTCGTCGACTACGACCGGATCGCCCGCGACGTGGCCGCGAAGCTGCGCATGGAAGCCGGGCGCGACCCGCACGACGAGGACCTGATCGCCCTGGTCGGCGAGCTGTCCACCCGCAGCGAACTCTTCCGGCGACGGTGGGCATCCCAGGACGTCCGGCTCCACCGGTCCGGACGCAAACGGATGCACCACCCGGTGGTGGGACGGCTCGACCTGGACGTCGAGTCGATGGAGCTGCCCGCCGAACCCGGCCTGCTCCTGACCGTCTACACCGCACCCGCGGGCACTGCGGCCGCGGACGGTCTGGCCCTGCTGGCGTCTTGGGCGGCCAGCCAGGAAAAGCACAAAACCCGGCTCACCGAGTGAGCCGGGTTTTTGGTTCGGAGTGGGCCTACCAGGACTTGAACCTGGGACCTCTTCGTTATCAGGCCAAGACCACCCGTTCGCGATCAAGGCGCATGCCGTTGATCTGGGACTCGAACGTCCGCAGACGTCCTGCGAGGTACTTGGTGATGCAGCCTGATTGTCAGGCGGCTCGTCAGGCTGCAACTACCACTCTGACTAAGAGTGACTACCTCGCTTGCGTGCATTCCCTTACCTCGCAGCGACCGACCCGGTACCGTGCGAGTGGTGACTCACGTCACCGCTCGCAGAGTGATCTAACACGGCGCCGAGGCGATGGACAGCATCTTCGCCGGCACGTAAGTGGGAGACCGAATCGCGAATCTCCCTCTCTTCGTCCGTCTACGGAGAACCGATCTTCAGCGGGGCTTGCTCGTCGTCCGCAGTTGAGATGTAGCGGTGAGTCAACCTGCGACGACTGTCTCTCTATGGAGAACGGGTCTGCCCAGGGTTCGGTTGACACCGGAGCTGACTACTTCTCAGGCCGCTGCTGCGGTCGTGTAGATGGTCTCAAACTCGACCGGGGTGAGCTTGCCCAGGGCGCGTTGGCGGCGTTTGCGGTGGTACTTCGTCTCGATCCAGGACACGATCGCCAACCGGAGTTCTTCCCGGGTCCGCCATCGCCGGGTATCGAGAACGTTCTTTTGCAGCAACGAGAAGAATGATTCCATCGCGGCGTTGTCACCACAGGCCCCGACCCGCCCCATCGACCCGGTCAGCCTGTGGCTGCGCAGCAGACGCCGGTAGGCTGCCGACCGGAATTGGGCGCCGCGGTCGGAGTGGACGACGGTTCCGGCCGGGTCACGCAGGGCGATCGCGTTGCGCAGCGCGCTGACGGCGAGTGAGGCCCGCATGTGCGAGTCGATGGAGTATCCGACGATCTTGTTGGAGTAGCAGTCTTTGACCGCACACAAATACAGCTTGCCCTCACCGGTGGAATGTTCGGTGATGTCGGTGAGCCACTTGGTATTCGGTGCGGTGGCGGTGAAGTCCCGGCGGACCAGGTCGTCGTGCACCGGTGGCCCCGCCTTGTGGGAACGGCCTTTCTTCTTGGCGTGCGAAGAGAAGATCTGCTGCATGGAGCAAATCCGCCACACCCGGTTCTCCGAGGCGGTGAAGCCCCGGCGGGCGAGTTCGTCGGCGATGAACCGGTACCCGTCGGCCGGATCGTCGGCGTGGATCTCGAGCGCGGCGTTGATCAGGTGCGCGTCGTCGTAGTCCCGCTGCGAGACCGGCGCTGCACACCATTGGTAGTAGGCCTGCCGGGAGATGCCCAGCACCCTGCACGTCACCGCGACCGACACCCTGATCGGGGCGCCGGCCGCGGCCAGTTCACGGACGAGCGGGAAGACTATTTTCCCGGCAGATTGCCTTGGGCCAGGTAGGCCGCCGCTTTGCGCAGGACCTCGTTCTCCTGCTCCAGCAGGCGGTTGCGTTTGCGCAGTTCCCGTAGCTCGGTGGACTCATCGCGAGTCACGCCGGGCCGGGTGCCGTCCTCGACGTCGGCGGCGCGCAGCCAGTTGGCCAGGCACGACTCGGAGATTCCGAAGTCCTTCGCGACCTGCTTCAACGGGGCTTCGCCGCGGCGGGCGACGGCGATCACGTCGTCGCGGAACTCGCGGGGGTAGGGCTTGGGCACGGTGACATCCTTCCAGGCGAGGCCGGAGCCTCACAGGTGAGGTGTTAACCGAACCCTGGGCAGACCCAACGTCATCTGTGCATACCTGCGGATGCGCTATACGGTTCCGGCGGAGCCGCCTGAAGACGCGAGTCCCGACCAACTTGACCGCTACGAAGACCGAGTCCAAGAAGCTCAAGTACGCATTACCGCGCAGCGCATCCTTCATCGGCATCGCGAGCTACCCTCAACGAGCCCAACCTTCTGGGATGACGTCGCCATCATCATCGACCTCACTCACGCGAACATGGCCGGCGCCGACCTCACCCTCTCGAAGCTCGTAGCTGCGGACTTCACGCATGCAAGGCTTGCTGACGCGAACTTCCTGAAGTCGAATCTCTCCTACTCAACTTTCGGGCATGCAGATCTCCGCGATGCCAAGTTGCGTTCCGTGGTACTCGATGGGGCGGACCTCACGCATGCAAACCTCAGCGATGCAGAACTCACTGGAGCATCGCTTTGTGAGACTGACCTCACCCACGCGAACCTCAGCCGGGCGAATCTCCAAGGCGCAGACCTCACCGGCGCGGATCTCACTCGGGCCGACCTCAGAGGCGCAAACGTCGAGCTTGCAAAACTGGAAGGCACTAACCTCGCCGCTGTGCTTATCGACAAAGATACGCGGATCAACCTTCCGCCAGAGTTCTTCACACTGGACGCGGACGAACTGGTGCGCCAGCAGGCCTCCCCAGACGCTGCACCCAAGTGACGCTCGTAGGTGAACCGCAGCTCGCGCCATCGCCCGACAAGACGAGCCTGCTGGCACATGGCGGGTAGTCAGGCAGGTAGCAAGAAGCCCGGTCCACCAACACGGTGAACCGGGCTTTGACCTGCGTGGGCCTACCAGGACTTGAACCTGGGACCTCTTCGTTATCAGTGATGATCCAGACTGCCGGGTCGTGCCGTTCAGTGCCCCTGAGCTGCGGTGATGTGCTTTTGCGGATCATGGAAGATCGGCGAGTGACGTTGCGTTCGCTGCCTCTCCGCTGCCTGATCTCCCCCCTGCAAGTGGGTGGCCTCTTCGCCATCTCGTCGACCTGGCAACGCCCGATCGTGCCGGGTCAAGGGGGCACCTTCCGCCTGGCTGAGCGTACCCCTGCGAGTCGCCCCCTTGACGCGGTGCGATAGCCCTCCGGGAGGTCGACGAGATGGCGACAGGCCAGTCACGGACGTGACCGGTGCTCCCCCGCCGGCCATCTCGGAGACCTGCCCGTCCGGCGAGGACAGTGCCCTGTCCTCAGTCAAGCGCATGGTTTCTGCTGAAGTCGTCGATCTTGGTCGTGCAGGTTCGGCACCGATCGCCTCCGAGAGAAGGCGGCCACTCCAAGCCCTGCGTCCGAAGAACCCTGAATCCGCAGAGCGTGTGAACCGGCTCGCCCCGTCCGTAGGCGGCAAGGCTCTCGGCGGTGATCGCATGCAGTGGTCCACCGGGGAAATCGGGACTGATCGGTCGCTGACGACCGCCTGTCTGCGGCGGCCGCCCCGCCTGGGTCCACGCGGTGTAGAACGTCATCCGGCCATGCTAGGCGCGCTGCGCCTGGTGGAGGAGCAGTGACGCGCTCCCGGATAAGCGGCCTTCGGTCCCGCCGCCGGGCGGTCGCGTGGGTGCCGGAGGCGGGCCCCGCGCGATCCGCCCGAAGCGGCGCGGCCCCGCAGGGGCCGCCTTGATCCTGTAGAGAAAGTTCTCACCACCACAGACCTCACCGTCACCGACCGGCGAGGGCCACTCCAGCTCGACGCGCGAAGTCCTCAAGCGCTGGCGGCACGTCGGACTCCATCCGGACAAGATCGCGGACCATGGTGTGCACGAGCCGGTGACGGTAGACCTGCTCGGGTGCGATCTGCTCCGCATCCTCAAGTGCCGCAAGGGCTCGCTCGACGTTGCGGCGCTGTGTCCATGCCCGCGCCACGTCGATCAACAACCTGCCTCGCCGCTCGTGAGAGAGCCTGGACGCGTCGATCGTGGCGGCTCGCCGTACAGCTTCACCCGCGTCCCCCAGGTCAACCGCTACGGCCACCTCGTGTAGCGCGACGTTCGTCGGACCGAACTCGGTGTGATAGTCGTTCCGGTCCTCACCCAGCCTTGAGGCGATCTCGCGCGCACGGCTCAGGTGCTGCCAAGCCTCCTCCGCCCTCTCGGTCCGCGCTGCGATGACGGCTCGCTGCAGGGTGAGTGCGCCATAGACGCTCAGCGCCTCCGGGATCCCTTGCTCCACAAGCCCTTCCAGAGCCACGCTCGCTGTAGTGGCGGTGTGCTCAGCTTGATCGAGCTGCCGCGCCCCCTGGAACACGAGGGTCAGCCGGAAGGCTCCCTCTGCCATGAGCAGCGGATCACCAGCCCGGCCGGCATCAGATATTGCCCGGTCAGCCGCAACCCACGCGGCGTCGAACTGCTGCAGCTTCGCGAGGGCAGCAGCGCAGGCGTGGTAGCTCCGTGCGAGGAGCGCGAACACCTCGGACGCGTCGTCACTGCCTGCCGCCGCTTCGAGTCGCGGTAGGAGCGTCTCCAGGAGGCCAACAAGCTCCTCGTACCGCGATTCGTGCGCGAGTACCCAGACCTGGTCTGTGTCACTGCGGAGGGCATCGAGGTCCGGTTGTGGCTGCTTCCCCAGTACGGCGCGAAGGGCGAAGTTCGCACTCAGGAGGAGTCGGAGCGGCACCGCGTTCGCCGGTCGTTCGGTCGCCGCTGCCGCCGGGGCTGTCGGTGCAAGCTCAGCCAGAGGCACGTCAAGGACGCGCGCGATACGCTCCAGCACGTCGAGGCTCTTCGCGGCACGTACGCCTCGTTCAACCTGCGACAACCAAGCTTCTGAGCGGTCGATCAGGGGAGCAAACTCCCGCTGCGACAAGCCCCGCCGTCCTCTGTAGAACGCGATCTTCCGGCCGAGTTCTACGTCCTCCTCAGCCATCGGCGGGGAGTCCCTTCGAGGTGGCAGGCGCGAGGAACTCGACTCGCGTTGCTGCGATGAACTGGTCTCGCTCCGCCAGGAAGCGAAGCGTGTGGGGCTGGCGTTCGTGCTCCTCGAAGGCTTCTCGATCCCGGTACACCTCGTAGAAGACGCGCGCCAGCGGTGAGCCGTCTACCCGATGCGTGGCGTAGACGAGCGTGCCGGGTTCGTCCCTGGCGATCCCCTCGCCGGTCTCCTTGACCAACTGGTCGAAGCCAGCGGCGCTCGCGTCGTCCTTCAGGTCGAACCGCACAACCAGTGCGTACATGGCGGGCTCCTCGCTGTCGTAGTCCCGCACTGATAGTACTCCATCCGGATTTAAGTACGGATGACTGGCTGGCGTTTCCGCAGGTCAGACGTCCTCATCAAAATTCAGCGGTACTGATCCGTACTTAAGTACTAGACACGTACTTGAGTATCACGTAGCTTGATTAAGGACAGGACGGGCTGGTCAGGGAGGGTTCTCGATGTCAGCGTTGATCGACAAAGCAGCGGCCATGCAGCTCGGTGACGTGCTCACCTTCGACTGCTCCCGCTGCGGGCAGCCGCACGTCCAGGCACCCGTGATCGCGTGGACGCCGTGCTGGTCGTGCTCCGGCATGGGCACGCTCACGCCCGGCTCCGGCATCGCCTGCCGCACCTGCCGGGGCGAGGGCCGGTTCGGCTCCTACTCCGACATGGTCGTGGCCCAGCAGGAACGCCACTGCGCCCAGGTTCGCCGCCTGCCTGGCGAGCGGTTCCGGCTGTCCGACGTGGACACGGAGACCGGCCGCCGGTTCTGCGATCTGCGGTTCGTCGACCTTCCCGAGCTGGTCCAGGACCTGATCCTGAACATGGGCGTGTCGCCGGAGCGCTGGAACGCCCTCGTGGAGCGCGGGGAAGTCCTCGAACTGCCCTGCCTGGACGGCGTGCACACCGTGTTCCCGCCGGTCGTGTGGGGCGCCCGCCGGTCCACCTGCGCGGGTTGGCCCGGTGCCGGGTCGTTGACACTTAAGCGTCAAAGCGCGGGGGTGGCTGCCTGATGTCCGCCGCCGAGTCGCTGGTGACGTTCACCTTCGCCGACGTCAACCCGATCACCGAGCGGACCTACGCCCGGTCGACCTTCGCTGAGCTGCCCGGCTACGCGGCCGACATCGTGACCGGCGCGCTCGCCCTGGAGCCCGGCGAGTGGAACATCCTCGTGGCCGACGATGAGGCGTTCGACTTCACCGGGGTGGATGACGAGTACCCGATCCCTGGGGCCGTGCGCTGCGAAGACGTCCGCGCTGACGGCTCCTCCGTCGTGGTGGTACCGGCCGCGCTGATGGCCCCGCGTGAGGTCCCCGAGGAGATCATCGAGGTGATCGGCTGATGGTGGCTGCTCCGCACGGCTTGCGCGAGATCGCGGCCGCCTTCACCGAGTCCGGCACCCTGGACCCGGGCATGGCGCACGTCCTCGCCCGCGCCAGCTTCGACACCTGGGCGTCGAAGGTCCAGGCCGCTCGGGGCTGCGCGAAGCCGGTCCGGATGGCCGGGTCGTCCACTGTGGTCGACTCCTCCGGCAAGATCGTGTCCGAGCTGTCCGGCTCTGTGTTCGTCCCGTGCAAGAACCGCCGTGCTGCGGTGTGCGAGTCCTGTTCCGCCCACTACGCGCACGACACGTTCCACCTGATCCGCGCGGGCATGGCCGGGGGCAAGGGCGTCCCCGAGACCGTCACCGGTCACCTGCGCGTGCTGGCGACGCTGACCGCGCCGTCGTTCGGGAAGGTCCACTCGCGACCCGTCCGCAATGGACGCGTGCGCCGCTGCTCCTGCGGTGAGCTGCACTCCCAGTACGACGACGCCCTCGGCACCGCCGTCGACCCGTCCACCTACGACTACGTGGGCTCGGTGCTGTGGCAGGCCCACGCCGGGGAGCTGTGGCGCCGCTTCACCATCGCCGTCGGCCGCAAGCTCGCCCGCGCCCTCGGCATCCGCGCCGGTGAGCTGCGCGACGTGATGCGCCTGTCCTACGCGAAGGTGGCGGAGTACCAGCGCCGCGGGCTCATCCACTTCCACGCCGTCGTCCGCATCGACGGCCCGGACGGACCCGAGGGACCGCGCCCGCCGGCCGCCGTGACCGAGGACGTCCTCACGGCCGTGATGCAGGCCGCCGCTGCGTCCGTCGTCGTCCGGACCCCGGAGTCCCCGGCCGTGGGCGTCCTGCCCCTGACGTGGGGTGAGCAGGTCGACGTCGAACCGATCGCCACGTCCGAAGGCACCTCGGAGGAGTCCGACGGCGGCTGGCACGACCGGCGCGTCGCGGGCTACGTCGCCAAGTACGCCACCAAGGGCACCCGCCTCACCGAGGGCAGCGACTACCGCATCCGCTCGGCGGAGCACATCGAACAGCTTCCCGTGACCGAGCACCACAAGCAGCTCATGCGGACCGCGTGGCGGCTCGGTGGGCTGGCGGAGTTCGAGGAGCTGAACCTGCGGAAGTGGGCGCACATGCTCGGGTTCCGGGGCCACTTCCTGACCAAGTCCCGCCGCTACTCCACCACCTTCGGCGAGATCCGCCGGACCCGGGCGGAGTACCGCCTGGACGAGCAGCGCGAGGCCCTCGGGATCGCCGACGACGAGGTCCTGACCGTGGTCAACGACTGGTCGATGACCGGTATCGGCTACCTCAACGACGCTGAGCGCCGTCTCGCTGCGGTGTTCGCGGAGCTTCATCTCGCCAGACGTCGCCTGGACGGCCAGGACGACTCCCCCGGCTGACACACCCGTGTCACCGGAAACCGTTGTTACGAAAGGGAAAACCATGAACGGGCACTTGATCCGCCTGCCGCGCTACGCCACCACCGACGCGTCCGCCGACCAGCTCCACGTGGAGCGCCACGGTGACGCGCCGTTCGTCGGGGACGCCCCGGTGATCGACCCGCACAAGGCCACGTACACCGTGCTGGAGGTCGCCTACCTGCTCAACCTGTCCCGGGGCGTCACCTACCAGTACGTCAAGGACGGCACGATCCCCGCGTTCCGGGTCGGTCGCCGCTGGGTGATCTCCCGCAAGCGCTTCGCCGCCTGGCTCGACGAGATGGTCGAGGTGGGCGCCTGATGGGCTTCGTCAACCGCAGCGACTCGGGGAAGTGGAAGGCGTTCTGGCGCGAGCCTTCCGGCAAGCAGCGCTCGAAGACCTTCGCGACCAAGAGGGAGGCGCTGACCTTCCTTGCTCAGGCGGAGACGTCCAAGTCCGGGGGCGTCTACGTCTCGCCCCATGCCGGCCGGACCCTCTTCGGGGACCACGCGCGAGCCTGGATGGAGTCGTGGAACAACGAGGCGACCACGGTTGCCCGGGACACCTCGATCATGCGCACGCACGTCCTGCCGAAGTGGGGCGGCTGGCAGCTCGGCAAGATCGACCACCTGTCGGTCCAGGCGTGGGTCACCGAGCTGACCAGGACGACGCTCGCCCGGTCGACCGTTGCCGAGTGCAAGCGGCTGACCTCGGGCGTCCTGCGCTCCGCCGTCCGGAACCGCCTGATCGGGCACAACCCGGCCGACGACGTGAAGGTCCCGCGCCGCCGCGTCCACGACACCGACGACAAGATCGCCACCCAGCGTGAGGTGCGGGACATGATCCTGCCCGCCACGCCGGACCGGTACCGGGCACTGGTGGCCACGGCCGCCTTCTCCGGCCTGCGCTGGGGCGAGGTCATCGCCCTGTGCATGGACGCCGTCGACCTCGACGCCGGGAACCTCCAGGTCATCCGGACCGTGATCGAGGTGGCCGGGTCGACCTCGTTCAAGCCCTACCCGAAGTCCCGGGCCGGGCGTCGGACCGTGCCCCTGCCGGCGTGGGTGGTGAGCGAGATCCGAGCCCACCTCGAGCGCTACCCGGTGGAGGGACCGGCCCGGATGCTGTTCACCAACGAGGCCGGTGGCGCGCTGCGGCGCACCCTCTTCCGCGCCCGGATCTGGCGGCCGACACTCGTCCGCGCTGGCCTGCTCGGGCACCTGGAGCACAACGGCGACCGGTTCGAGGCCACCTGGACCGGCCGGGCCGGGGACGCCCACACGACCGTCTGGGAGCGCGAGCGGGACGCCGTGACCGAGATCGCCCGCAACCAGTTCGGCGGGCTCACCTTCCACGACCTGCGTCACAGCTACGGCACCTGGCTGGCCGACGACGGCGTCCCGGTGAACAAGCTCCAGCGCGTCATGGGGCACGAGAACGTCACCACGACGCTCAAGTTCTACGTGCGCAAGACCGAGGACCACGACGCCATCCTCAGCGCCTTGGACGGCGACTCGGACGACGACGGCGGCGGAGTGCTCGCGGCCGTGTAGCGCCGGGCCATGCTGCCTTTTCGCTGCCTACGGCTCAGATCCGGCCCAAAATTCCATAGTCCACAAACGACACAACCCCCGTGAACTTGCTGGTCACGGGGGTTGTTCTTGTGCGTGGGCCTACCAGGACTTGAACCTGGGACCTCTTCGTTATCAGCGAAGCGCTCTAACCGCCTGAGCTATAGGCCCTTGAACGAGGAGAACTTTACAGGACCCCCGAAGGGGCCCTGCAACCGGGTTACTCTCGCTCCGACAGCGTGACCTCGAGGCCGCCCGCGAGGTCCGCCGACACGTTGTAGATGAACGCGCTGACCGTGGCCAAGGCCGACACCAGGACGATGTTGATCGCCCCGAGGATGGCCGCGATGCCGAACACGCGGCCCGCGCTGATCAGCGGTTCCGCCGACGCGTTCGCGCCTTCGCCGCCGACCAGGGACGAGTACGTGCCGTTCAGCTTGTCCCAGACGCCCATGCCGTCGAGGACCGTGTACAGGACACCGACCGCCACCAGCCAGACGAAGAACATCGCCACGCCCAGCACCAGGGACAGCTTGAGGACCGACCACGGGTCGAACCGCTTCACCTGCAGCGACGCGCGGCGCGGGCCGCGGCCCGGGCGCCTCAGGGCGCTCGGGCGGGCTCGCTGCGACGATGCCGACGGGACAGCCGCCGCGGTCGGCTCGGCGTCGCCGCCCCCGCCGAACAGGCGGGGGGCCGCGCTTCCGGTCACCACCGGGCGTTGCTCGGGCGAGACGGGCTGCGTCTCGCCCGACGCCGGGTCGGCTTTGTAGAGCGACTCGTCCGTGGCGATCCCGACCGTCGCTTCGGAGTCGCCGTCCTTGCCGACCCGCTGCCAGGGCGGGCTCGCCGGAGTCCCGTTCGAACCCGCTGCCTCGGGATTCTCGGATGGTGTCACGAAGAGTCAGTCCTTACCCGTGCCGTGGGGTCGCCGTCCGTAGCTGAACTTACTGCTCCGGCGGCGCCGTCGTTTCGTCACCCGCTTCAGGTGCTTCGGGAGCGTCACCATTGGCGACGTCCGAGGGCTCGTCCGCGTTGCGTGCGACAGCGAGAAGAGTGGTGCCTTCGCCGAGGTTCATCAGCCGGACCCCCTTCGTCTGCCGTCCTGCCTTGCGCACGTCGCCCGCCGGGGTGCGGATCACGCCGCCGCTCGAGGTGATCGCGTACAGCTCGTCCTCGGCGTCGACGATGAGCGCACCCACCAGCCTGCCACGTTTGCGGTCGTGCTGAATGGTGAGCACACCCTTGCCGCCGCGGCCCTGCACCGGGTAGTCCTCGATCGGGGTGCGCTTCGAGTACCCGCCGTCGGTCGCGACCAGCAGGAACTTGCCCTCCTTGACGACGCTGATGCCGAGCAGCTCGTCGCCGTCGTTGAAGCGCATGCCCATCACGCCGGAGGTGGGGCGGCCCATCGGCCGCAACGCCTCGTCGGTCGCGTGGAAGCGGATCGACTGGCCCTCCGCCGACACCAGCAGCAGGTCGTCCTCGGACCCCGCCAGCACCGCGCCGACCAGCTCGTCGCCCTCGCGCAGGTTGATCGCGATCAGGCCACCCGAGCGGTTCGAGTCGAAGTCGGTGAGCTTGGTCTTCTTCACCAGGCCGCGCTTGGTGGCGAGCACCAGGTACGGCGCGACCTCGTAGTTCTTGATCTCGATGACCTGGGCGATCTGCTCGTCCGGCTGGAAGGCCATGAGGTTCGCCACGTGCTGGCCGCGCGCGTTGCGGTTGGCCTCGGGCAGCTCGTACGCCTTGGTCCGGTAGACGCGGCCCTTGTTCGTGAAGAACAGGATCCAGTCGTGCGTCGAGCAGACGAAGAAGTGCTGGACGATGTCGTCCTGCTTCAGCGTCGCGCCCTGCACGCCCTTGCCGCCGCGCTTCTGCGAGCGGTACAGATCCGTTTTCGTCCGCTTGGCGTACCCCGTGCGGGTGATGGTGACGACGACGTCCTCGACGGCGATGAGCTCTTCGTCGGTGACGTCGCCGCTGAAGCCGATGATCTTCGTGCGCCGGTCGTCGCCGTACTTCTCGACGATCGCCATCAGCTCGTCGCGGATCAGCGCGCGCTGCCGCTCCGGCTTGTCGAGGATGTCCTTCAGGTCGGCGATCTCGAGCTCGATCTCGGCCAGCTGGTCGATGATCCGCTGGCGCTCGAGGGCGGCGAGGCGCCGCAGCTGCATGTCGAGGATCGCGGTCGCCTGGATCTCGTCGACGTCCAGCAGCTCCATCAGGGCCGGCCGGGCCTCGTCCGCCGAGGGCGACCGCCGGATGAGGGCGATGACCTCGTCGAGCATGTCGAGGGCCTTGACGTACCCACGCAGGATGTGGGCCCGTTCCTCGGCCTTCTTCAGGCGGAACTTGGTCCGCCGGACGATGACCTCGATCTGGTGCTTCACGTAGTGCCGGATGATCTGGTCGAGCCGCAGCGTGCGCGGCACGCCGTCGACCAGCGCCAGCATGTTGACGCCGAAGTTCTGCTGTAGCTGGGTGTGCTTGAACAGGTTGTTCAGCACGACCTTCGCGACCGCGTCCCGCTTGATCGTGACGACGATCCGCATGCCGGAGCGGCTGTTGGACTCGTCGGCGATGTCGGCGATGCCGGTGAGCTTGCCGTCGCGGACCAGGTTCGCGATGTTCTCGACCAGGTTGTCCGGGTTGACCTGGTAGGGCAGCTCGGACACGACCAGGATCGTGCGGCCCTTCGCGTCCTCTTCGACCTCGACGACCGCGCGCATCCGGATCGAGCCGCGGCCGGTGCGGTAGGCGTCCTCGATGCCGGACGTGCCGAGGATCATCGCCTTGGTCGGGAAGTCCGGGCCCTTGATGCGGACCAGGAGCGCGGCCAGCAGCTCGTCGTCGGTCGCGTCCGGGTTCTCCAGCGCCCAGACGACGCCGTCGGAGACCTCGCGCAGGTTGTGCGGCGGGATGTTGGTCGCCATCCCGACCGCGATCCCGGAACCGCCGTTGACCAGCAGGTTCGGGAACCGCGACGGCAGGACGTCGGGCTCCTGCGTGCGGCCGTCGTAGTTGTCGGAGAAATCGACGGTGTCTTCTTCGATGTCGGCCAGCATCTGCATGGCCAGCGGCGCGAGCCGGGACTCCGTGTACCGCATGGCGGCCGCGGGGTCGTTGCCCGACGAGCCGAAGTTGCCCTGGCCGTCGATCAGCGGGTAGCGCAGCGACCACGGCTGGGCGAGCCGCACGAGCGCGTCGTAGATCGCCGAGTCGCCGTGCGGGTGGTAGTTGCCCATGACGTCGCCGACGACGCGGGAGCACTTGTTGTACCCGCGGTCCGGCCGGAAGCCGGAGTCGAACATCGAGTACAGGATGCGGCGCGCCACCGGCTTGAGGCCGTCGCGCACGTCCGGCAGCGCCCGCGACACGATCACGCTCATCGCGTAGTCGATGTAGGAGCGCTGCATCTCCTGCTGGATGTCGACCGGTTCGATCCGGTCGTGGTCCGGAGCCGGCGGCAAGGTTTCCGTCATGGGTCCTTCTCAGGTGCGGGGTGTCGGACGGGAGGGGGACGCCTACACGTCCAGGAAGCGCACGTCCTTGGCGTTGCGCGTGATGAACGACCGGCGGGCCTCGACGTCCTCGCCCATCAGGACCGAGAACAGCTCGTCGGCCTGGGCGGCGTCGTCCATCGTGACCTGGCCCAGCAGCCGGTTCGCCGGGTCCATCGTGGTCTCCCACAGCTCTTCGGCGTTCATCTCGCCGAGACCCTTGTAGCGCTGGATCGCGTCGTCCTTGGGCAGCTTCTTGCCGGCCTCGACACCCGCCTGGATGACGGCGTCGCGCTCGCGGTCGGAGTACGCGTACTCCGGCTCGGAGCGCGGCCACTTGATCTTGTACAGCGGCGGCCGCGACAGGAAGACGTGGCCGTGCTCGATCAGCGGCGCCATGAACCGGAACAGCAGGGTGAGCAGCAGCGTGGTGATGTGCTGGCCGTCGACGTCGGCGTCGGCCATCAGCACGATCTTGTGGTAGCGCAGCTTCTGGATGTCGAACTCGTCGTGGATGCCGGTGCCCAGCGCGGTGATCAGCGACTGGACCTCGGTGTTCTTGAGGACGCGGTCGATGCGGGCCTTCTCGACGTTGATGATCTTGCCGCGGATCGGCAGGATCGCCTGGTACATCGAGTCCCGGCCCTCCTTGGCCGAGCCGCCGGCGGAGTCACCCTCGACGATGTAGAGCTCGCACTCCGACGGGTTGGTCGAGCGGCAGTCCTTGAGCTTGCCGGGCAGGCCGCCGATCTCCAGCGCGCCCTTGCGGCGGACCAGGTCACGCGCCTTGCGCGCGGCCATCCGGGCCTGCGCCGAGGAGATCGACTTGTTGATGATCGTCTTCGCCTCGGTGGGGTTGCGCTCGAACCAGTCCGCCAGCCACTCGTTCGACGTCTGCTGCACGAACGTCTTGGCCTCGCTGTTGCCCAGCTTGGTCTTGGTCTGGCCCTCGAACTGCGGCTCGGACAGCTTGATCGAGACGATCGCGGCGAGCCCCTCGCGCACGTCGTCACCGGTCAGGTTGGCGTCCTTCTCCTTGAGCAGCTTCTTGTCGCGCGCGTACGCGTTGACGACGCGGGTCAGCGCGGCGCGGAAGCCCTCTTCGTGGGTGCCGCCCTCGTGGGTGTTGATCGTGTTGGCGAACGTGTAGACCGACGGCGTGAACCCGGTGTTCCACTGCATCGCGACCTCGACCTCGAGGCCGGTGCCCTTGGCGTCGAAGGAGATGACGCTGGGGTGGATCGGGTCCTTGCTGCCGTTGATGTGCTTGACGAAGTCCTCGAGCCCGCCCGGGTAGCAGTAGGTCTTCTCCTTGACCCGCGCGACCTTGCCCTCGGCGTCCTCTTCGGTCTCCTCGTCGGCGACGCGCTCGTCGCGCAGGGACAGCGTCAGCCCCTTGTTGAGGAACGCCATCTCCTGGAGGCGGCGCGAGATGGTCTCGAAGTTGTACGTCGTGGTCTCGAAGATGTTCTTGTCGGCCCAGAAGGTGATCGTGGTGCCGGTCTCCGACGCCGGGCCGAGGTCCTCGAGCGGGCCGGGCACCTGGTCGGTGTACTCCTGGCGCCAGCTGCGGCCGCCGTACTTGACCTCGGCGAGCAGTTTCGTCGACAGCGCGTTCACCACCGAGACGCCGACGCCGTGCAGGCCGCCGGACACCGCGTAGGAGTCGCTGTCGAACTTGCCGCCCGCGTGCAGCACGGTGAGCACGACCTCGAGGGTCGGCTTCTGCTCCTTGGGGTGCATGTCGACCGGGATGCCGCGGCCGTCGTCCACGACGCGGACCCCGCCGTCGGCGAGGAGGGTAACCTCGACCTTGGTGGCGTGCCCGGCCATGGCCTCGTCGACGGAGTTGTCGACGACCTCCTGGACGAGGTGGTGCAGCCCGCGTTCACCGGTGGAACCGATGTACATGCCGGGGCGCTTGCGGACCGCTTCGAGGCCTTCGAGCACCGTGATCGACGACGCGTTGTACTCGCTCTTGTTCTCGGTCACCGGCGTTGTTTCTCCTCGTCTCGCCCGAGCGGACGCTCGCTCCCTCCCAGTGTACTTGGCCGCGTCCGCTGGCATGCGGCAAGGACACCCCTGAGCGCGTCACAGACGGACGAAATCGGTCCGAGCCGAGTCTTGACGTATTTCAGGAGGTCTGGATGCGTTCTCGGGGCATTCAACCGAGCATCGCGCAACCCGGGTCAGCCGTACGTGTCACGCGGGCCGCGCCCCGGCACGTGCCGGGGCCCTTTCCGCCAGCTCGGGGCGGTCGGACCCTGGATCCGCATGCGCTTGACGACGCCGTTGCCGACCCCCGCCGCGATCTTGGCCAGCAGCTTTCCCTGCAGCAACCGCAGCTGAGTCGCCCACGCCGTGGAGCTGGCGCGGACGGTGAGCTCGCCGTCCTTCAGGGCGACCGGCTGGGCGTGTTCGGCGACGTCTTCGCCGACCAGCCGCCCCCACTGCGCGAAGACGCGGGCGCCGGAGACGCTCTCGTTCCAGCCGCGGTCGGCGACCAGCCGGGAGACGAGCCGGCCGAGCGGCTGCGGGTCACGCGCGTCCGCGCCGGGCCCTGACCAGCGACGACGCCGCGGGTTCTGGCCGCCGCCGATCGACGGCCGTCGTCGTCCCGGCGGGGCGCCCCGCTCCTTGGCCTTGGCTTTCGCGGCCTCGAGCGCGGCGTGCGCGAGGTCGCGTCCCGTGGTCGGCGGCTCGTTCGGCCCAGCGTCACCGTCACGCTCAGTACCGGTGGCGGTTTTGGCGTCGTCCTTGGGCATTTTGCGCCACCCATCCGGCCGCACGGTCACGCGGGGCGATAACTCATTCACCGTGTTATCCACACTGTCCACAGGTTTGTCCCCAGATCGGGTGCGATTTGTGTCGCCCGTCACACGCGGTGCTCGACCGGCGGGTTCAGCCACGCGTGATCTCCCCATCCGCCACCACGAACCGGCTCCCGGTCAGCTCCCCCGGCACGTCTTCGTCGACCGCCGCGGTCACCAGCACCTGTTCGGCGCTCGCGGCCACCTCGGCCAGCCGGGCCCGGCGCTTGCGGTCCAGCTCGGCGAACACGTCGTCGAGCAGCAGCACTGGCTCGCCGGCTTCCCCGCGCAGCAGCTCGTAGCTGCCGAGCCGCAGGGCCAGCGCGAACGACCACGACTCCCCGTGGCTCGCGTAGCCCTTGGCCGGCGCCTGGCCCAGGATCAGCTCCAGCTCGTCCCGGTGCGGGCCGACCAGGCTGATCCCGCGCTCGAGCTCGGCCTTCCGGGCTTCACCGAGCGCCTTGAGTAAGACGTCTTTGAGGACTTCGGGTTGCGCCCGCTCGCCATCCGGTACGCCGTACGTCTCCGGTAGCGCGTCACCCAGCGAAGACCGGTAGGAGATCTTCGCCGGGCGTGAGTCCGGCGCGACTCCCATGTACGCCGAAGCCGCGTACGGCGCGAGGTCCGCGACCAGGTTCAGGCGCGCGGCCAGCAGCTCCGCGCCCGCCACCGCGAGGTGGTCGTCCCAGACTTCGAGCGTCGAGAGCGCGTACGGGTCTTCGCGGCCCGTACGCCGTTTCCCGGCCGTCTTCAGCAGAGCGTTGCGCTGCTTCAGCACCTTCTCGTAGTCCGCCCGGACCCCGGCGTACCGCGGCGCGCGCAGCACCAGCAGCTCGTCGAGGAACCGGCGTCGCTCACCCGGATCGCCGCGCACGAGCGCCAGGTCCTCCGGGGAGAACAGCACCGTGCGCAGGATCCCGAGCACGTCCCGCGGCCTGCCGACCGCACCGCGGTTGACCCGGGCGCGGTTCGCGCGCCCGGCGGTGATCTCGAGCTCGACGGTCAGCTCGCGGTCGTCGTTGACCACCGCGACGCGCACCAACGCGCGCTCGCAGCCGTGCCGGATCAGCGGCGCGTCCGTCGCGACGCGGTGCGAGCCCAGCGTCGCGACGTACCCGATCGCTTCGAGCAGGTTGGTCTTGCCGCGACCGTTCTGGCCGACCAGCACGGTCGGCCCCGGTTCCAGCGCGAGATCGGCCTGCGGCCAGGAGCGGAAGTCGGTGACCTGCAGGTGACGCAGATACACCAGGAATCCTCTACCCGCCGACCTTCTTCACGGCGTGCCCGCCGAACTGGTTGCGCAGCGCGGCGACCGCGCGCATCGCGGCCGAGTGCTCCTGGCGCGAGGCGAACCGCGCGAACAGCGCGGCCGAGATGACCGGCGCCGGCACCGCGTTGTTGATCGCCTCTTCCAGCGTCCACCGGCCCTCGCCGGAATCCTCGACGTAGCCCTCGAGGTCGTCCAGCTCCGGGTCTTCGTCGAGCGCGCGTACGAGCAGGTCGAGCAGCCAGGACCGGACGACCGTGCCGCGCTGCCAGCCCTTGATCACCGCGGGCACGTCCTTGACGACCTTCGCGGCCTCGAGCAGCTCGAAGCCTTCGGCGAAGGCCTGCATCATGCCGTACTCGATGCCGTTGTGGATCATCTTCGCGTAGTGCCCCGCGCCGACGTCGCCGGCGTGCGAGAAGCCTTCTTCGCGCGGGCCTTCCGGGCGCAGCGCGTCGAAGATCGGCATCGCCTTCTCGACGTCGGCGGCCGCACCACCGACCATCAGGCCGTAGCCGTTGTCCTTGCCCCACACGCCACCGGACACGCCGCAGTCGAGGTAGCCGATGTTCTTGGCCGCCAGCAGATCGGCGTTCAGCTTGTCGTCGGTGTACTTCGAGTTGCCACCGTCGATCACCATGTCGCCCTCGGCGAGGAGGTTGCTCAGCTCGGTGACGGTCTGCCGGGTCGGCTCGCCAGCGGGCACCATGATCCACACGATCCGCGGGGCGTCCAGTTTGGACACGAGGTCTTCGAGCGAAGTCGTGTCGGTGACGTCCGGGTTGCGGTCGTAGCCGACCACCTCGTGACCGGCCGCACGCAGCCGCTCACGCATGTTGAAGCCCATCTTGCCCAGGCCGATCAGACCGAGCTGAACCATGAGATCCCCTTACGTGCTAACGAAAAGTTGCGGGTCAGCCCGGCAGGCGGACCGGCATCAGGAGGTACAGGTAGCCGGGGACGACGTTGCCCTCGGCGTCGGCGGGCTTGATGAGCGCGGGGCGGTTCGGCGTGGTGAACGTCAGCTCCGCCCGGTCGCTGTGGAGCGCGCCGAGGCCGTCGACGAGGTAACCCGGGTTGAACGCGATCGTCACCGGCTCACCTTCGTACTCGACCTGAAGCTCTTCTTCGGCGCTTCCCTCGTCGTCGCCGCCCGCGGACAACCGCAGCGTGTTGTCCCCGAACTCCAGTCGTACCTGAGTCCCCCGCTCCGCGACCAGTGAAACGCGCTTGATGCTCTCGGTGAGAGCGGACACGTCGATGACCGCGCGTGAGGTGTGCGACGCGGGCAGCAACTGGCGGTACGGCGGGAACTCCGCGTCGAGCAGCCGGGTCGTCGTGTAGCGCCCGGAACCGGACAGGCCGAGCAGGCCCTCGCCGCTGGCGAGCGCGAGGCGGATCGTGGCGCCGCTCGCGCCGAGCGTCTTCGCGGCTTCGGCGAGCGTGCGCGCCGGGACGAGCACCGCGGCGTCGGCCAGGCCCTCGGCGGGCTGCCAGGTGAACTCGCGCATGGCGAGCCGGAAGCGGTCCGTCGCGACCAGGGTCAGCGAGCTGCCGGAGATCTCGAGCCGCATGCCGGTCAGCATCGGCAGCGTGTCGTCCTTGCCGGCGGCGACGACGACCTGGGTGACGGCCTGGCCGAACGCGTCGCCCGCGAGCTCGCCCGCGAAGGCGGGCTGGGACGGCAGCTGCGGGTAGTCCTCGACCGGCATGGTCGGCAGGGAGAAGCGCGCGCTGCCGCACGTGATGGTGGCGCGCGCGCCGTCGACGGAGATCTCGACCGGCTGCGCGGGCAGCGCCTTGGTGATGTCGGCGAGCAGGCGCCCGGACACCAGCAGGCGGCCGCCGTCGGCGATCGTCGCCGGGACGCCGACCGTGGCGGAGACCTCGTAGTCGAAACCGGAGACCGTCAGCGCGTCGGTGTCGCCGTCCGAACCGGCGTCGAGGAGGACACCGCCGAGGACCGGCACGGGAGGCCGGGAGGGGAGGCTTCTGGCCACCCACGCGACGGCGTCGGCGAGCCCGTCACGCTCGACGCGGATCTTCATGCGCGCATCCTTTCGACGACCGAGCGCTGCCGGCTCGGGCCAGGCCTCGTTCTCGCGGGACAGTGACCGGCTGCCCCCTCCGGCCGGTCCGCCCTCCGCGATCAGCGGCCGGAGCACGGACCAGGTGCAGGCGTCCACGTTAGGCCGTCGCGGGGGCCGCCGTCACCTCGGCCTCCCCTTGACTTTGTCGACTTGCCGACACGATCTCGCGGCTGTCCCCAACTTCGTCCTCCGCCTGTTTTTGTTTTGTTCTCTCTTAGAAGAGATCTAAAGGCAGTAGCAGTAGTAAGCGGTGTGGATTGTGTGGATCGAGCTCGTTCGCGCAGGTCGGAGCGCTCGCGGGCATGTGGGTAACCGTGGTGGCGGACCTGTGGGCAGATCGGGGCGTCCGTGGATGGTTTCGGGCGACCCCCGATTCGTCCACAGCTGTCCCCAGTTGTCCCCACGGTTGTCCCCAGGTGTGGGGCGTTCCGTCCCCAGGGTCTGGGGGTGCGCGGAGGCCTCCGAATCGCCCTACCGAGTGATCGGCCCGTCCTGTGCACACAATGTGGGCAACCTGTGGAATCAGCGTGGACAAGGGTGTGGATTCCCTGTGGATCACCTGTGGGCGGGATGTGGACGGTTTCGGCGTCGTCGCTGCTGGGAGATCCGTTGGCACTGTGGGCAATCCGCCCACACCATGGGGAAACTTCCTTGTGTACAAACAATTTCCGCGAGTTTGGCGAAGCGTGCGTACGCGCCTTCGCTGCTTCGCGCGCGTACGCGTGCTTCGGACACTCCAAAGACGACTAAGGGGCGTCCACATTGAGCGGACGCCCCGAAGTCGTTGCGGGATAAGGGATGTGCTACTGGCGAGCGCGCTGCTTTATGCGCGACGTCAGCTCCTGCACCTGGTCGTAGATGCGCCGGCGCTCGGCCATCTCCTTGCGGATCTTCTTGTCCGCGTGCATGACGGTCGTGTGGTCGCGGCCGCCGAACGTCTGCCCGATCTTCGGCAGCGACATGTCGGTCAGCTCGCGGCAGAGGTACATCGCGATCTGGCGGGCCGTGGCGAGCGCCTTCGTCTTGCCGGGGCCGCACAGGTCGTCGAGCGTCACGTCGAAGAACTCCGCCGTGACGCCCATGATGGTCGGCGCGGTGATCTCCGGCGCGTGCGAATCCGGGATCAGGTCCCGCAGCACGATCTCGGCGAGGCCGACGTCGACCGGCTGCTGGTTCAGCGACGCGAAGGCCGTGACGCGGATGAGCGCGCCCTCGAGCTTCCCGGATGTTCGCCTCGACGCGCGAAGCGATGAACTCCAGGACCTCACCCGGCACCGCCAGCCTGTCCTGCGCCGCCTTCTTCCGGAGGATCGCGATGCGCGTCTCCAGCTCGGGCGGCTGGATGTCGGTGATCAGGCCCCACTCGAACCGCGTCCGCAGCCGGTCTTCCAGCGTTTCGAGGCGCTTCGGCGGGCGGTCGGAGCTGACGACGATCTGCTTGTTCGCGTTGTGGAGGGTGTTGAAGGTGTGGAAGAACTCTTCCTGCGTACCTTCTTTGCCTTCCAGGAACTGGATGTCGTCGACGAGCAGGATGTCGATGTCGCGGTAGCGCCGCTGGAAGGCGACCTTGCGGTCGTCGCGCAGCGAGTTGATGAAGTCGTTCGTGAACTCTTCGGTCGAGACGTACCGGACGCGCATGCCGGGGAACAGCCGTTGCGCGTAGTGGCCGACCGCGTGCAGCAGGTGCGTCTTGCCGAGCCCGGACTCACCCCAGATGAAGAGCGGGTTGTACGCGCGGGCCGGCGCTTCGGCGACGGCGACCGCGGCGGCGTGCGCGAAGCGGTTCGACGCACCGATGACGAAGGTGTCGAAGGTGTACTTCTCGTTCAGCTTCGTCTTCGACGTCTGCGGCTGCGCCGGCGCGGTGTAGGGCTGGCCGGCGATCGGCTGCCCGGAGAACGTCGGCCAGATCTCGTGGACGGCGGCGAGCGCCTCGCCTTCCTCGTCCACTTCTTCGTCGGTGTCGTCTCCGTCGTCCGGCTTCGCCGCGACGGACTGGTGCGGCGGCATCGGGGGCATCGGCTGGGCGGGCTCGGGACGCGGCGGCGGCATCATCGGCGCGCCGTTGCCCGGCAGCGGCGGAGCGGGCTCGGGGCTCGCGCCGTTTTCCACCCGGCCGGGTGACGGCGCGTAGCGGGGCGCGGGCGCCGGGGCGACGGCCTCGGCGCTGTCCACCTTCACCGCGAGCGAGATGGCGCGGCCGAGCCGCCGGGACAGCGCGTCGGTGATCGCGCCGCGCAGACCGCGTTCGATCGCTTCCTTCGCGAAATCGCTGGGGGCCGCCAGGAGGGCGGTGCCGTCGAGCAGGCCGATCGGGCGCGTCACCCGCATCCAGGCGCGCTGCTGGGGGGACAGGGTCCCGTCGGACAGTTCGCGTACCACCTGTTCCCAGATGACGCCCAGATTGTGCTGGTGCTCCGACACCTGTCTGGCTCCCCTCCCCTCGTCGGCGTGGACGGCCGAACGCCCCTGGTCACGCGGTCCGGCACTCCCGGCGGACCCACGTGCGCACCGGCACAGCGAATATCCACATAGTTGTCCACAGCTGTGCACTAATGTACGGCGACCCGCGGCGACGCCACCTGCGGGCTCGTCGTACGCCGGTGGGCACTCCACCACCCGGATACTCGTGCACCTCGACCGGTGACCCGAGAGAGGCACGCTAACAAGCCCCGCCCGCTGCCACAAGGCATCCTGGGCCGCCAGCATTTCACGGTGTACGGCGTGTTGCCATTCGGTGCCGCGGCGGTGAGGATCCCGGCCCCCGGAGCCGGTCGCGGACCGTGGCCGAGGGGGTGCTTACCGGCCGCCCGACGGGGGTGCGTACCCTCGTAAGGTCTCCCGTATGCGACGGGTGCGTTTCGCGCGCCCACGTTGTCGTCGCTCGTCGTGACGAGGCCACACGTTGGTAGGAGACACCAGAGACTGCCGTGCGCCCGCACGACACGCCAGGTGGGGGAAGAGATTCTTCCCGCCCGACGCGACACACAGGAGAAGCAGTGAGCAAGGGTAAGCGCACCTTCCAGCCGAACAACCGCCGCCGCGCGAAGACCCACGGGTTCCGCCTGCGCATGCGGACCCGCGCCGGCCGGGCCATCCTGGCGGCCCGCCGTCGCAAGGGCCGCGCCGCGCTGTCCGCCTGATCCGCTCGTCGGGGCGCGCCGTGCTGCCGGCTGCCGCACGTCTGCGGCGGAGTGAGGACTTCCGCGTGGTTCTCCGTCGCGGGTCCAGGGCAGGCAGGCGTCGCCTCGTCGTCCACGCGCTGACCACGGACCCGTCCGGGGCCGCCGACACTGTGCAGTTCGATGGCACGGTGCCGGCGGCCAGGGCGGGTTTTGTGGTGAGCAAGGCCGTCGGCAACTCGGTGGTCCGCCACCGCGTCACCCGGCGCCTGCGTCACCTCGTTTCGGCCCGCCTCGGAACCCTGCCCGCCGGCAGTGCGTTGGTCGTACGGGCATTGCCGCCGTCCGCGTCCGCGTCCAGCGCCGAGCTCGGAGCCGATCTCGACGCCGCGCTCCGCAGGCTGGGGCTTCTGTCGTCGCGCCGTCCGGCCGGGGATGTCCCCCGCCCGACGCGTCCCGCGGACGCGGCCCCCGACCACGGATCAGCGGTGTGACCGGCATGCGAGCCACCCCCGAGCACGACTCAGCACACGCGCACGTCCACGACGACGCTGCCGAGCCCCCGCGGCCCGGCCCCGTCGCCTGGGTCCTGTTGCTCCCCATCAAGCTCTACCGCAAGGCGATTTCGCCCTTCCTCCCCCCGGCTTGCCGGTTCTACCCGAGCTGCAGCGCGTACGCAGTCGAAGCCCTGACCCGGCACGGTGCCGGCCGCGGCTCCTACCTCGCGCTGCGCCGGCTGCTGCGCTGCGGCCCGTGGACCCCGCCCGGCCGTGACCCCGTGCCCGAGAAGTTCTCGTGGCGCCACCGCGGACCTGAAACACCGATCGAGGAGTAGCTCAGTGCTCGACTTCATCTACTACCCCGTGTCCTTCATCCTCTGGTGTTGGCACAAGGTCTTCGGGTTCGTCTTCGGGGAATCGACCGCGGTCGCCTGGATCCTCGGCATCATCTTCCTGACGTTCACGGTCCGCGGCATCATGTTCAAGCCGTTCGTGAACCAGGTCCGGTCGATGAAGAAGATGCAGGACTTCGCGCCGGAAATGAAGAAGATCCAGAAGAAGTACGCGAACGACCGGCAGCGCCAGGCCGCGGAGATGCAGAAGCTCCAGAAGGAGCACGGCGTCAACCCGCTGGGCAGCTGCCTGCCGATGCTGCTTCAGATCCCGGTCTTCATCGGCCTGAACCACGTCCTGCGCGCGTTCACGATGCCGCCGCCCGGTGGCGGGCCGAAGACCGAGAACTACTTCTTCAGCCAGCACGACGTCGAGTCGTACGTCAACGCGAAGCTCTTCGGCGTCAACCTCGGTGAGGCTGTCTACAACGGTGTCGGCGTCGTCAGCGGCGGGGCCACGAACGTCGGCTTCCACTGGGGCGTGCTCCCGGTCGCGCTGCCTCTGATGATCGTCGCGTCGATCGCCACGCACCTCACCGCGCGCCACTCGGTGGCCCGGCAGAACGCCGCGTCGGCCACCCCGCAGACCGCGATCATGAACAAGCTGACGATGTACATCTTCCCGCTCGGTGTCCTCGTCTTCGGTGCCCTGTTCCCGCTCGGCCTCCTCTTCTACTGGCTGGCGAACAACGGCTGGACCCTGATGCAGCAGCGCCTCGTCTACACGAAGATCGACAAGGAAGAGGCGGCCCGCAAGGCGGAGGCCGCGGAGAAGCGCGCGTCGCTCGGCCCGAAGCCGGGTCAGAAGCCGACCGCGCCGAAGGTCGGCCAGAAGCCGGTCCAGCAGAAGAAGAACCAGCCCGCGCAGACCGGTGGCCAGAAGAAGGTCACGAAGGCCGGCTCGGCGCACGGCTTCGCGCAGACCACCCCCGCCACCGCGTCCGGTGACGGCGACAAGGCCCCGGCCGACACGAACGGCCAGAACGGTTCGAAGGACAACGGCACGGGCGTGCCGGGCCTTCTCAAAGACTCGACCAGGAAGTCGGGCCGGAAGCGCCGCTGAGGCGCGACCGGTTCGGAGAGGAGACGAATGATGTCGGAGACGATCGACACGATCGAAGCCGATCAGGACGACGTGACCCCGGCGACGGCCGCTTCTGCGGACACAGTGGTGGAGCAGAAGGCGGGAGGCGACGACGACATCCTCGTGCGGGAGGGTGACATCGCCGGCGACTACCTCGAGCGCCTGCTCGACCTGCTCGACTACGACGGTGACATCGACCTGGACGTGGAGGCGGGCCGCGCGATCGTGAGCATCGACGGCGGCGAGGACCTCGAGAAGCTCGTCGGCCCCCGCGGCACGGTGCTGGAAGCGCTGCAGGAGCTGACCCGCCTGGCGGTCCAGCAGGAGACGGGTTCGCGGAGCCGCCTGATGCTGGACATCGCGGGCTGGCGCGCGGACCGCCGTGAGGAGCTGAAGGAGCTCGGCCGGTCGACGGCGGAGTCGGTCCTCCAGAGCGGCGAGCGGGTGCGCCTGCAGCCGATGAGCCCGTTCGAGCGCAAGGTGGTCCACGACGCGGTGGCGACGGTCGCCGGGGTCACCAGCGAGAGCGAGGGCGAGGACCCCAAGCGCCGGGTGGTCATCTTCCCGGAGTCCTGAGCCCTGGTTGCTTGGAGAGCGGCCCCATCCGACTGGTTCGGGTGGGGCCGCTTCTTTGTGTGCGGCGCGGCTGGGTCGGGCGAATTACACGCGTGATGTTTCACGTGGAACCGGCGGCGAGCGCGACCGGGCGAGTGGAGTTGTCCACATCTTCGGACTGTCGGCTCGTCTTCTCCGGTTCATCGGGGACAATCGAACGAGCGCGGTTTCACGTGAAACCGGCGGACGAGGAGTAGACGGAGTGAGCTTGGAGCAGGCGGCGAAGCGGGTGTTCGGAGAGCACGTCGACCAAGCCGCTGGGTATGTCGAACTCCTGGAACGTCACGGCGTGGAGCGCGGGCTGATCGGGCCGCGGGAGGTCGAGCGGCTGTGGGAGCGGCACGTCCTCAACTCGGCCGTCATCGGAGAGCAGATGCCCGAAGGCGCCCGCGTCGTCGACGTCGGGTCCGGCGCGGGGCTTCCGGGAGTACCGCTCGCGATCGCGCGACCGGACCTCGATATCGTCTTGCTCGAACCGATGGCCCGCCGGGTGGACTGGCTGGCCGAGGTGGCCGAGAAGCTGGAACTCCCGATCACCATCGTCCGTGGACGCGCGGAGGAGCGGCCTGTGCGTGAGCAGCTCGGTGGCGCCGACATCGTCACCGCTCGCGCGGTCGCCCCGCTCGCCCGGCTCGCGGACTGGTGTCTCCCGCTCGTCCGTCCCGACGGCTTCCTGGTCGCCCTCAAGGGCGCCAGCGCGGCGGACGAGATCGATCGGGACGGCGCCGCCATCAAGAAGGCCGGCGGGGCCGATCCACTGATCGTCGAGTGTGGTGCCGCAGTACTAGAGGTCCCCAGCACGGTTGTGAAGATCCGTCGCCTGCCGGCCGCGACCAAGCCCAGGGCACGGAGCAAGAAGCGCTAACGGGCCGCGATGTTCCACGTGAAACGACGCGACTCGACCACCGACCAGACGTCTACATGGAGGAGGTGTCGAGACCGGTGAATCCCCCGCCGTCCGACTCCACGGAGACCACCCCCGACGTGGGCTGGACCCCGATCGCCGAAGAAGCCGCTCGCGCCGCGCGTCTGCTGCACCCCAAGGAGGGCGAGCTCCCCCGGCCCGGCCGCCGTCGGGTGCTGACCGTCGCCAACCAGAAGGGCGGCGTCGGGAAGACCACCAGCACGGTCAACCTCGCCGCCGCGCTCGCCGTCCACGGGCTCAAGACGCTCGTCGTCGACCTCGACCCGCAGGGCAACGCGAGCACCGCGCTCGACGTCGACCACCGGTCCGGGACGCCCTCGATCTACGAGGTGCTCATCGGCGAGGTGACGCTCGCGGACGCGGCGCAGCCCACCGAGCAGTCCCCCAACCTCTTCTGCGTCCCCGCGACGATCGACCTCGCCGGTGCGGAGATCGAGCTCGTCTCGATGGCGTCCCGCGAGTCCCGGCTCAAGGAGGCCATCTCCTCGGAGATCCTCAACGAGATCGGCGTCGACTACGTCTTCATCGACTGCCCGCCCTCGCTCGGCCTCCTCACCGTCAACGCGATGGTCGCCGCGCAGGAGGTGCTCATCCCGATCCAGTGCGAGTACTACGCGCTCGAAGGTCTCGGGCAGCTGCTGAGCAACATCGAGCTCGTGCAGCAGCACCTCAACCGCGAACTGCACGTCTCGACGATCCTCCTCACCATGTACGACGGCCGGACCAAGCTGGCCGACCAGGTGACGAACGAGGTGCGCAACCACTTCGGCGACACGGTCCTGAAGACCGTCATCCCCCGCAGCGTGAAGGTGTCCGAGGCGCCGGGGTACGGCCAGACCGTCCTCGCTTACGATCCGGGTTCGCGCGGTGCGATGAGCTACGTCGACGCGGCGAAGGAGATCGCCGAGCGCGGTGCCAAGTTGGAAAGGGGTAGTTCGACATGACCGAGCGCCGAGGAGGGCTGGGGCGCGGCCTCGCCGCCCTGATCCCGACCGGGCCCGCCGCCGGCGGGCCCCTGCCCGCGCCCGGTGACGGACCCGCGGACAAGAAGACGGCCGAGGACAAGGGCTGGTTCGCGGCGAACGGTCAGGCGAAGCAGCACAGCGGCGAGGTCGCCGGCGCGGTCTACCGCGAGATCCCGGTCAGCTCGATCAAGCCGAACCCGAAGCAGCCGCGCCAGGTCTTCGACGAAGACGCGCTCGCCGAACTCGAACACTCCATCCGCGAGTTCGGGCTCATGCAGCCCATCGTCGTCCGCGAGCTCGGCAACGACGAGTACGAGCTCGTCATGGGCGAGCGGCGCCTGCGCGCGTCGCAGCAGGCGGAGCTCGAGGCGATCCCGGCGATCGTCCGGCAGACCGCCGACGAGTCGATGCTGCGCGACGCGCTCCTGGAGAACATCCACCGCGTCCAGCTGAACCCACTCGAAGAGGCGGCGGCGTACCAGCAGCTGCTCGACGAGTTCGCCGTCACGCACGAGGAGCTGGCGAGCCGGATCGGCCGCAGCCGTCCGGTCATCACCAACACGATCCGGCTCCTCAAGCTCCCCCTGCCGGTGCAGCGCCGGGTCGCGGCGGGCGTCCTGTCGGCCGGGCACGCGCGTGCGTTGCTGTCGCTGGAGGACGCCGAAAGCCAGGAAGAGCTCGCCGCGCGGATCGTCGCGGAAGGCATGTCGGTCCGGGCGACCGAGGAAGCCGTCACGCTCAAGAAGAGTGAGAAGCCGGCCAAGCCGAAGCCCGCGCCGCGCAAGCCGATCCAGGCGCCCGGGTTGCAGGAACTCGCGAACCGGCTTTCGGACCGCTTCGACACCCGCGTGAAGGTCGACCTCGGCCGCCGGAAGGGGCGGATCGTACTCGAGTTCGGCTCGGTCGACGACCTCGAGCGGATCGTCGCGATCATCGACGCGAACGAGGCAAATCGGACACCGGATTCCGATTAGGGATCACCCCGGGGTGTTTCGTCACGGTGATGATTGCGGAGGGATCACTCCGCCGCGACGCTGAGCAACGGGGGAAGAAGTGTGGGATCCGACCGGTTCGCTCGGTCGCGCGCTCTGGATCGGCGGTGCGCAGTGGGCGGGGAAGTCGACCGTCGCCCGGCTGCTCGCCATCCGGCACGGGCTGACGGCGTACCACTACGACTTCCACGACGCGCGCGCTCACAACGATCGCTTGATCGCCCGCGGCGGGCCCGCGCGTGATCCGGAACGGCTGTGGGTGCGCTCGACTCCGGAGGAGATGGCGGCCGCGGCGCGCGAGGTTTTCGCGTTGCGGTTCGAGTGGGCCCTCGACGACTTGCGCGCGCTCGTCTCCGGCCGGCCGATCATCGCGGAGGGCTGGGGGTTGCGACCCGAGTTCGTCGCACCACTGCTCGACTCTCCGCGCCGGATGGTGGTGATGGTGCCGACCGAGGAGTTCCGGCAGCACCAGCTGAGCACCTTGCCGCGCGCCGCGAAGTTCACGCCGAACGTCAGCGACCCCGTGCGGGCTCAGCGGAACCGCATCGCGCGAGACCGCCTGCTCGCCGAGGACGCCGTTCGTCGCGCACGCCGGCTGGGCATCCGAGTGCTGGAGATCGACGGCTCTGCGGACGCCGAAGCCGTGGCCGACACGGTGGCCGGCCACTTCGGCTTGGCCTAGCGGGAGATCGCGCGCGCGATCAGGTCGGCGAACACCGCGCCGAGCGACTTGCCCGCCGCCTCGATCGCCATCGGCACCGTCGACGTCTCGGTGAGGCCCGGCGACGGGTTCACCTCGAGGAAGTGCACCGTGCCGTCCGGCGTCACGACCGCGTCGGTGCGGGAGATGTCCCGCAGCCCGAGCACGCGGTGCGCGGCGACCGCCAGCTCCGCCACCGCCTTGGCCGCGGCGTCGTCGAGGCGGGCCGGGGTGAAGAAGTCCGTCAGGCCGGCCGTGTAGCGGGCCGTGTAGTCGTACACGCCGCTCTCCGGCACGATTTCGACCGCCGGCAGGGCCTCGGGCCCGTTCTCGCCCTCGATGACCGTCACGGCCACCTCGACTCCGTCCACGAACCGCTCAGCCAGGACCGTGTCGCCGTACGCGAAGCAGCCGACCATCGCCGCGGGCAGTTCCGCCGCTTCGCGGACCACCTGGGTGCCGAGCGCCGAGCCGCCCTGGTCCGGCTTGAGGATCAGCGGGAGGCCGAGGCGCTCCACCATCGCGTCGAGCACCGCCTGGGCGCCGAGCTCGCGGAACGTGCTGTGCGGCAGCACCACCCAGCCCGGCGTGACGAACCCGGCGTTCTGCAGCAACGCCTTCGCGGTCGGCTTGTCCCACGCGCGGCGGCAGCCCTGGGAGCCGGTGCCGACGAACGGCACGTCCAGCATCTCCAGAACCGTTTGCACCGAACCGTTTTCGCCCTCGCCACCGTGCAGGGCGACGACCACCGCGTCCGGCCGCTGCGTGCGCAGCCGCTCCAGCAGACCCGCGTCGGTGTCCCACTCCTCGATGCCGAGGCCTTCGGACTTGAGCGCCGCGGAGAGCCGTCGCCCGGACCTCAGCGAGACGTCGCGTTCGTGCGAAAGCCCGCCGGCGAGCACGGCAACGGTACGGTCGACCACCGTGGAAACTCCTTAGTGACAAAGAAAATCAGACCGTGTCCGGATACGGCGTCTGCGGTCCTTGGATCTGGCGCGTGCTCACGTTACCGAAGGTGCGGGCGAGGTCCATTTCGGACTCCAGCACCGCGGCCAGCCGCCGCACGCCCTCGCGGATCCGCTCCGGCGTCGGGTAGCAGTAGGACAGCCGCATCTGGCGGCTGCCGAAACCGTCGGCGTAGAAGCCGGTTCCGGACGCGTACGCCACCCGCGCGGTCACCGCGCGCGGCAGCATCGCCTTCGTGTCGACGCCTTCCGGCACCGTCACCCAGACGTAGAACCCGCCGTCCGGCTTGGTCCACGAGCAGCCCGGCGGCAGGTACTGGTCGAGCGCGGACAACATCGCGTCACGCCGGTCGCGGTAGTTCTCGCGGAACTTCTTGATCTGGCCCTTCCAGTCGTGCGTGGCCAGGTAGCGCGACACGATCATCTGGTTGAAGGTCGGCGGGCACAGCGTCGCCGATTCCGCGGCCAGCACGAGCTTTTCGCGCACGGCGTGCGGCGCGAGCACCCAGCCGACGCGCAGGCCGGAGGCGAACGTCTTGGAGAACGACCCGAGGTACACGACGTTGTCGGGGTCGGTCGAGCGCAGCGCCGGGTACGTCTGGCCGTCGAAGCCGAGCAACCCGTACGGGTTGTCTTCGACGACGAGCACGCCGTGTTCGCGGCAGATCTCGAGGATCTCCGCGCGGCGCTCCACGGCCAGCGTGACGCCGGCCGGGTTGTGGAAGTTCGGGATCGTGTAGAGGAACTTGACCCGGCGGCCCGCCTTCTCCGTCTGCGCGAGCGCCTCGCGCAGCAGCTCGGGGACGAGGCCGTTGTCGTCCATGGCCACGTGCACGACCTGCGCCTGGTACGCGGCGAACGAGCCCAGCGCGCCGACGTACGAGGGGCCTTCGGCGATCACGACGTCACCCGGGTCGCAGAACAGCCGCGTGACCATGTCCAGGCCCATCTGCGAGCCGACGGTCACCACGACGTCGTCCGGGTGCGCCTTGATGCCTTCCAGGGCCATGATTTCGCAGATCTGCTCGCGCAGCACCGGGACACCGTGCGCCGAGCCGTACTGCAGTGCGACGAGGCCGTCTTCCGCGATGATCTCCGCGACCTGCGCCGACAGCGTGTCGAGCGGGAGCGCCGCCAGGTTCGGCATGCCGCCCGCCAGCGAAACCACCTCCGGCCGGCTGGCCACCGCGAACAGCGCCCGGATCTCGGAGGCGGTCATCCCGGCGGTGCGCGCGGCGTACCGCTCGAGATGCGGGTCGAGGTTCTGGCGGCCGCTGTGCGGCTTACTGGGGCGGTTCTCGGTCATCGACGATTCACCCGGGGCTCGGTTGGCAGATTCCTTCGAGTGTAACCGGGCACCCATCCGGACCCCCTGGGCTTTCGGCGCTCGTCACATCGGCCTATCCTCGACCGTGGCCCCCGTGTTCGTGCTGTGGTTTCGCGCGGCTTGACGGCCGGGCGGCCGGTCGGGAGCGCAGGTCAGGGAGGTCGCGGGTGTCGCGTCGCGTCGTGGGCGTCACACTGGACAACCTGGAGCACCTGCCGAAGAGCTGCCGCCGGTGCGTGTACTGGGAGCTCGCCCCGCACCTCAAGCACCAGGCCGAGGAGTTCGGCGCGACCGAGGTCGAGAAGGAAGCCTGGGTCTCGAGCGTGCTGCTCGAGTGGGGTTCCTGCGGCCGCATCGTCTACAGCGACACGCTGCCGGTCGGGTTCGTGCTGTACGCCCCGCCGAACGCCGTCCCGCGCGCGCTGGCCTTCCCGACGTCCCCGCCGAGCGCCGACGCCGTGCTGCTGACGGCGTTCCAGGTGCTCCCCGAGTTCCGCGGTGGCGGGCTCGGCCGGATGCTGGTGCAGGCCGTCGCGAAGGACCTCACCAAACGCGGGGTGCGCGCGATCGAGGCGTTCGGCGACGCGAAGCCCGAAGAGCAGGACCCGGACGGCGGGCACAGCTGCGTGCTGCCCGCGGGGTTCCTGCAGAGCGTCGGGTTCAAGACCGTCCGACCCCACCAGAAGTGGCCGCGCCTGCGCCTGGAGCTGCGCTCGGCGATCACCTGGAAGGAAGACGTCGAGGCGGCGCTGGAACGCCTGCTCGGCCAGGTGACGATCACCACGGCCGAGCCCAGCCTCGGCCGCGCCTGACCCCTCCGCAAACGCTTGCGCCAGGGCATGAGCGTGCCCGAAATGCCCGTGTGCACAACTGTGGAAGAAGTGCCGAGTTATCCACAGAGCGCTGATAGGGGCGGTGGACAAGCTGTGGAGAACTGCCCTTGAACCTGGGGACGGCACGCGCGCGTCCCCAGGTGTGGTGGGGCAGGTGAAGGTGAGCCGCTAGGGGTTGTGGTCGGCCCTATTCGGCCTTCGCGAGCTCGTGCGCCAGGACGTCGGCGAACGTGAACGTTCCCGTCGGCTGGTCGCCCTCGCCGAGGAGGTACAGCCGCTTGACGGCGATCAGGATGCCCTCCGCGACGATGTCGCGGAACGCCGGGTCGCCGAGCTTGCGGGCGTCGTCCGGGTTCGTCAGGTAGCCGATCTCGACGCGGACCGCGGGGCAGCGGGTGCGCGTGAAGATCTCCCACGTCTTGTAGTGGGTGCGGCAGTCCAGCATGCCCGTGCGGGCCGCGACCTCGCGCTGGATGAAGCCCGCGAGGAGCTCACCCACCGTCGACGTCGTGCCATTCCCGGTGCCGAAGTGGAAGCTCGCGATGCCCTGGGCCCGCGGCGAGCGGTTGCCGTCGCTGTGCAGGGACAGGAACAGGTCCGCGCCCGCGTCGTTCGCGAAACGCGCGCGCTCCAGCTCGGTCGGGCTGTGGTTCGGGCCGCGGGAGATCAGCGCCTCCATGCCCGTGGCCTTCATCCGGCCTTCCAGGCGGCGCGCCAGGTCCCAGGCGATGTCCGCCTCGCGCAGGCCACCGGCGACGACACCCAGGTCGTCACCGCCGTGGCCGGGGTCGATCACGATGCGCTTGCCGCGCAGCCGCGGCCCGGCCTGGCGCACCTGCTCCTGCTCGCGCAGGAACACGGGACGGCCGCCGCGGGCGCGCGGGGAGGACAGGCGGTGCAGCTCGCGGATGGTCGCCGGGCCGCACATGCCGTCCGGCGTCAGGCGCATGTCGCGCTGGAACGTCTTGAGGGCGCGCTCGGTCTGGGGGCCGAAGTAGCCGTCGGGGCGGCCGGCGTCGAAGCCCAGCTCGGTCAGCCGCTCCTGGAGCGTGAAGACGTCGTCGCCGTGCACCGGGGAGGCGATCATGTAGGACAGCGGACGGCTGCCCAGGTGGTAGCTGGCGCCCTTGAGGGCCTGGAACGTCGCCGGGCCCACGACCCCATCGGTCATCAGCCCACGGCGCTGCTGGAAGGCACGGACGGCGTGCTCGACGGCGACGTCGAACGTGCCGTAGTCGTCGGTACCGGTGACCGGCGGGAGCAGGTCCATCCCGGCCAGGATGGACCTGATCTCGGCGACGTCCGGACCGGCGTCACCGCGGCGGAGTACCCGCATGCACTCCTCGCTCTTTCCTAAGGCACCGACTCGGGGGCTCGGTGCGTGGCAAGAAAACCTTCGCTGGGGCGGGCCCAGGTCCTCTATTGTGCCTTGCCAACTCTCGGTGACAGCGCAGGCCCGGTAGGTGCGTCAAGGGCCCGATAGTGGAGTACCCACGGTGGCCCTCGTCACGCTCCATTCACCCACATCGGTCACATTCCCCCGAACGAAGAAGACCCGGGGTCCGCGAGAGGGTTCCCGCAGGCCCCGGGTCCACCGGGTTGGTCAAGCTCAGAGAACGTCGGCCAGGTCCGACAGCAGCGCGGCCTTCGGCTTGGCACCCACGATCTGCTTCACCGGCTTGCCGCCCTGGAACAGGATCAGCGTCGGGATCGACATCACCTGGTAGTCACGCGCCGTGTTCGGGTTCTCGTCGATGTCGAGCTTGGCGATGGTCAGCTTCTCGCCGTTCTCCGCCGCGATCTCCTCGAGGACGGGGGCGACCATCTTGCACGGGCCGCACCAGGTGGCCCAGAAGTCGACCAGGACCGGCTTTTCGCTGGTCAGGACCTCGTCGACGAACGTCTTGTCGGTCACCTTCACGGTGTTGGCCATGGTTTCTCCTTCAGGTGGTTGTACGCCGGAAAGTCAGTTGGTGCCCGCGCCGTAGCCGCCGCCGACGAGCTCGGCCGCCTCGTGCGCGTCCGATTCGCCGTGCTCCGCCAGCCATCGTTCCGCGTCGATCGCGGCACTGCACCCGGAACCCGCGGCGGTGATCGCCTGCCGGTAGGTGCGGTCCACCAGGTCGCCGGCCGCGAAGACGCCGTCGAGGTTCGTGAAGGAGGTCTTGCCCTTCGTGACGACGTAGCCGTCCTCGTCCAGGTCGACCTGCCCCTTCACCAGCTGGCTGCGCGGGTCGTGGCCGATCGCGACGAAGAAGCCCGACACGTCCAGCGTCGACTCGGAGCCGTCCTTCGTGTCCTTCAGCTTCAGGCCT
Organism: Amycolatopsis nalaikhensis; assembly: GCF_030264295.1. GTDB lineage: Bacteria > Actinomycetota > Actinomycetes > Mycobacteriales > Pseudonocardiaceae > Amycolatopsis > Amycolatopsis nalaikhensis. The sequence continues at coordinate 2,763,442 of NZ_CP127173.1, forward strand.
TCGACCTTGCCGTCGCCGAGCACCCCGGTGATCTGCGAGTTCAGCTTCCACTTGATCTTCTCGTTCGCGCGGGCGCGTTCGAGCATGATCTTGGACGCGCGGAACTCGTCGCGCCGGTGCACGACGGTGACGGACTTCGCGAACTTCGTCAGGAAGGTCGCTTCCTCCATCGCGGAGTCGCCACCACCGGCGACCACGATGTCGTGGTCGCGGAAGAAGAAGCCGTCGCAGGTCGCACAGGCGGAGACGCCGCGGCCGAGGAGCTCCTGCTCACCCGGCACGTTCAGGTACCGCGCCGCGGCACCCATGGCGAGGATGACGGCGCGGGCGGCGTAGCGCTTGCCGTTCGCGTTGACGTACTTGACGTCCCCGGTCAGCTCCAGCGACTCGACGTCCTCGGAGCGCAGCTCGGCACCGAAACGCTCGGCCTGCTTGCGCATCTCCTCCATCAGGTCCGGACCCATGATGCCGTCACGGAACCCGGGGTAGTTCTCGACCTCGGTCGTCGTCATCAGCGCGCCGCCGAACTGCGTGCCCTCGAACACCAGCGGTTCCAGCTGGGCCCGCGCCGCGTAGACGGCAGCGGTGTATCCGGCAGGACCCGACCCGACGATGATCAGGTTCCTGATTTCCTCGGCAGCCACCCGTGACCTCCGCTCGTAGTGACCCGTGTACCAGGCTCAACACGATCGTAGGTGGCCATGTTCCCAGGGGTGACAGCCGCTACTTCTCCCCGACGACCTTGTCGAACAGCACCGCCGGATTCCCGGGTCCGCAGTCCGCACCGAAGGCCACCAGGCGGAACTGCGCGAGCTTGCCGGTGGTCAGGATGATCATCACCCCGGCCTTGCCGTCGACGTTGACCGGGCGGATGCCCTCGGGCCGCACCTTCGGGTCGAGCCCGGCGGCGGCGATGCACGCGTCGAGCCGGTCCTCGTTCTGCAGTGGGCCGAAGTCGCGGACGCCGACCGCCTTGCCGATCAGGGCCTGCGCGCCGCTGCCGTCACTGCCCACCGTCGGGCCCGACGGCGCGGGAGCCGCCACGTTCGGCGTGCCGTTCTGCTGCGTCGTGCTCGGGATCGCGACCGTCACCGCGACGACCGCCGCCGCGGCCGCGGTCAGGACTCCGGCGGCCCAGCCGAGCCGCTTGTTCCGGCGCCGCCGGGCCGCCGCGAGGTCCACCACCTGGGCGCCCTGCGGTGCACTCGGCTGCGTTCGATCAGGCTGGGTCGCCGCCGGAAAGCGGGCCGCTGCTTCGGCGGCCAGCGCCGCGTCCAGCCGGGCCGCGAACTCCGCGGGCATCGGCGGCGCGGGCGCGTCGGCGAGCGAGGCCAGGTCGGCCTGCGTCGCGTCGAGAGCGTCCAGGATCGCCCTGGCCTCCGGGTCGGCGTTGACGACCGGCCACAGCTCGGCGGCTTGGGCGTCGTCCAGCACGCCGGCGTGGAGGTCGGCGAGCACGTCGACAGACCAGGGCGGACCGACGGTCCCCCCGATCCCCCGGCTTTCGTCCGTCATCGTCCCTCCCCGCTACCCGGCTGGCGCCCGGCCCGTTTGCTTTCGTGAGTTGGGACGTTCGCAATCGCATCGGGGTTCCGCAGGTGCCCGAGAACCTTCGCGAGTTTTCCGCGGCCCCGCGCGCACCGGCTCTTGACCGTGCCTTCGGCGATGCCGAGCATCTTCGCGGTCTCGGCGACGGAGTACCCCTCGACGTCGACGAGCACGATCGGCGCGCGCTGCTCCTCGGGCAGCTGGTCGAGGGCCTCGCGCACGAGCAGGCTCGTCTCGCGCTCGGCCATCGAGTCGCGCGGGGTGGCGGGCTCGTTGAAGCCGGTCTCCGGCAGCGGCACCGTCGGCCGGGCCTGGCGGCGGCGGATCCGGTCGAGGCAGGCGTTCACCACGATCCGGTGCAGCCACGTCGTGACCTGCGACTCCGCCCGGAACTTGTCGGCCGCCCGGAACGCCGAGATGAACGCGTCCTGCAACGCGTCGGCGGCCTCCTCCGGGTCGCGGACCGTGCGCAGCGCGACCGCCCACATGCGGTCGCGATGTCGCTGGACGAGTTCGCTGAACGCATGGGGGTCCCCCGCGGCGTGAGCCGCTATCAGATCCGCATCCGTGGGAGCTGCAGCTGTCACCCGGCAGAGCCTACTGACCCTGTCGGGTGCGTCACCCCGCAGGCAGGAAGGTCAGGTCGGCGATTTCGGTCTGGAACTCCCCGTCGGCGCCACCCAGCTGGGTGATCCAGACGATGAAGTACTCGCCCTGCGTCGGCTGGGCCAGCGCGATCGTCGTCTCGCCGTCCTTCAGGTCGCCGTTGCCGACCACCTTCGTGTCGGCCAGGTCGGGGTTCTTCTCCGTCGCCGAGCGGATCTCGACCTTGGTGCCCGGCGTCCCCCCGGCCACCTTGACCTGACTGAGGTTGATCGGGTCCTTGAACGTGACGACCAGCCCGACGCCCGGCTTGATGGCCGGGAACTGCTGCTTGTACTGCTCGGTGCGCCACTGCGTCTCGGGCTTGCCGTCGGTCGCGTACTTCGCTCGCGCGGTGTTGTCGCCCTTGCCTTCGGGGTTGTAGACGGCCACGGCCTGCGGCTTCACCGGGGCGCCGACGGTCGGCGACGGCGGCGGGGCCGGCGCCGACGACGAGGACGGCTGCCCGGCGGACTGGCTCGAGGCGGGCGGCGCGGCGACGTTGATCGTCGGCCCGCTCGCCTTCGAGTCGCCCTGGAAGACGTTGATCAGCATCAGCCCGCCCCAGGCGAGGATGACGACGGTCGCGACCACCAGCACGGTGACGCCCAGTGCGAGCTTGCGCCGCCGGGCGACGTCCTTGACCGGCTTCTTCGTCGTCCAGACCGTGCCCTCGGCCTCGGCCGGATCGCCGCCGACGGCCTTGATCAGCTGGGTGCGTTCCTCTTCCTCGGCCACCTGGTCGAGCACGCGGAGGATGGCCGCGCTGGTGCGGATGCCGCCGTTGCCGCCGTCCTCGATCGTGCGGACGGCCAGCGACGACAGGTCGGCCGGGACCGTCGGAACGAGCTGGCGCGGCGGGACGATCCGGCCCTGCGGCGTGGTCGGCGCCGGCGGGATCGCCGGCGGGCCGCCCGGCAGCGCCCACCGGCCGGTCAGGAGCAGGTAAAGCACCGCGCCGAGCGCCTTGACGTCGTCGCGCAGCGTCGCTTCGGGAAGCGGGCCGGGGAACGCGAGCTTCAGCGCGCCGTTCGGCGTCAGGCGGAGCCGCTGCGGGTGGTCGAGCCCGAGGACGAGCCCGTTCTGGTGGGCCTGTTCGACGGCTTCGGCCAGCGCCTGCACCATCCGCGCGGCCGCGGCGGGCGCCACCGGCCGCTGCGCGACGAGGTCGACCAGGTCACTGCCCTTGGTCCACTCCGCGACGACGACGCCGAGCAGGCCTTCACTGGAGGTGATGCCGCTGCCGAGCGCGAGGACGTCGAGCACGCGGGCGACGCCGCCGTGACCGAACTTGGAGGCGTGCGTGGCGCGTTCGAGCGTCCGGCGGGCCAGCCGCGCGGCTTCCGGGTCGGCCGGGTCGCCGACCAGCAGCGTCAGCGCGACGTCGCGCTTCAGCTGCCCGTCACGGGCACGCCAAAGGTGCGCGTCGCCCCGCTCGTCCACGCCGAACTGCGCGAGGAGGCGGTAGCGGCCGTCGCCGACCACACGCCCGGGGGCCAGCGATCCGACCTGGGCCTTGCCCACGTGGTTCGCACCCCCCGCCTGTTCGCTCCGCCTCGTGTCCACCCTCACTCGCTCCCGCTCGATCCCCGTCGTCGAGGGTACCCAGAATACGACGCGGGAGTCGTCGCCTTCCGTACCGGAATCGTTACCCGCGCTTGATCAACCGGGTGAACCTCGAAGTGGCCGGCTTCAGCTCCTCGACCTTCAGCGCCATCAGCACGCCGAACGAGACGGCGATGCCGACGATGCCCTGCAGGAAGAGTTTGACCCAGGCCCCGAGGGTGGGCCCGAACGAGTCCGGCACGATCTGGCCGGCCACCCAGGCCGCGCCCACGCCGAGCCCGCTCGCGACGACCGTGAAGAGGATCACGCCGATCACGCGCTTGCTGCGCAGGTTGCCCAGCGTCACCCAGAGCCACACCTGGCCGAGGATCGCGCCGACGACGAACGTCAGCGCGTTGACCATCATCACGCCGAGCACGACGTTGTCCGGCGACAGCAGCACCGGGCACAAGTACAGCAGCGGCACCTTGACCAGCGTCATCACGATCATGATCAACGTCGGCGTGCGCGCGTCCTTCATCGCGTAGAAGACGCGCATCTGCAGCATCACCAGCGCGTACGGCAGCAGCGCGAACGCCGAGATGGCGAGGGCGTCGCCGAGGCGCTCGGCGGTGTCGATCGTGCCCTTGCCGAAGGTGAACAGCGCGATGCCGATCGAGCCGCCGACCACGGTCATCACCGCCGAGATCGGGACGAGCATCACCGTCGACATGCGCGAGGCGTAGGAGAGGTCACCGATCAGCTTCTTGTGATCGCCGTCGGCCGCCGCGCGGCTCATCCTCGGCATGATCGCCGTCAGCAGCGAGACGCCGATGACGCCGTACGGCAGCTGGAAGAGCAGCCAGGCGTTGCTGTACGCGGTAACCCCACCGGGTGAACCGCTGGTCAGTACACGCGTGTTGATCGTGTACCCGATCTGGCTCACCGCGACGTAGCCGAGGATCCAGAGGGCGAGCCCGCCGAACTCCTTCATCTGCTTGTCGATGCCCCAGCGCCACTTGAACCGGAAGCCGGACCGCAGCAGCGGCGGCACCAGGAGCAGGGCCTGGGCGACGATGCCGCCGGTGACGCCGATGCCCAGCGTCAGCACCTTCGGGTCGGTGATCGATACCTGCTCGGTGTTGATGTCGCCCGGCATGATCCAGACGACCAGGATCGTGAAGATGACGACCAGGTTGTTGATCACCGGCGCCCACGCCGTCGGGCCGAAGATCTGCTTGGCGTTCAGCACGGCCGAGAGCAGCGCGAACACGCCGTAGAAGAAGATCTCGGGCAGCAGCAGGTAGGCGAACGCCGTGGTCAGGTCGGGACTCGCCTTGCCGGACGAGTCGACATAAAGACTCGTGAACGCCGGGGCCGCGATCACCGCCACCACCGTGCCGACCAGCAGCAGCGAGAACGCCACCGTGATGAGGCGCTGGGTGTAGGCGGTGCCGCCGTCGGGGTCGTCCTGCGAGCGCACCAGCAGCGGCACCACCACGCTGGCGAGCACGCCACCCATCAGCAGCTCGAAGATGATGTTCGGCATCGTGTTCGCGACGTTGAACGAGTCGTTCGCGATGCCCTGCCCGATCGCGGCGACCAGCAGCAGCTTCCACAGGAAGCCGGTGATCCGGCTGATCAGTGACGCGATCGCCATCCGGCCGGACGCCTTCGCCAGCGACGGCGCCTTCGCCGGAGCTTCCGGCGCCTCTTCGCCGGGCTTCGGCTTGACCAGCGGCCCCTTGAGGGCCGGCATGACCTGGGTGGCCAGCGCGTCGTACGGGCGCATGACGTCCGGGTCGGCGACCGGCCACCGCGAGTTCATCGGGACCCCGGCGGTGCGCGGGATGAACCGCGTGGCTTCGGGGTCCGGCGGGCGCTGGGCTTCCTCCTGCCACGGCCGGACCGGCGCCGGCCGCCGTGCCCCGCGTCCCCGCGGCGGCACCGGGGTGCCGGGCGGCGGCGTACCGGGAGCCGGGATACCCGGCGGCGGGGTCGACGGCGGCGGGACGGGCGGAGGAGCGGGCTGCGGCAGACGGCCCTGGACCGACGGCGGACCGGGCGGACCGGGCGGCGGTGGCACGGGCTGGACGCGCGTCGGCGCTGGCCCTCCGGCGCGCGGAGGCTGCCCGGCCCGGGGCGGCGGGCCCTGCGGAGGCGGACCTTGCAGGGGCGCACCTTGCGACGGGGGACCTTGCGGCGGCGGACCCGCGGGTCCCGGGGGCGGGCCTTGCGGCGGCGGGACCCGCCGGGGCGGGCGGCCGTCGCGGACCGGGGCTTCGTCGTGGACGGGCCAGCCCTCGTCGCGGACCGGGCGACCGTCGCGAGGGAGGCGCCCGTCGCGTGGCGGCAGGTCGTCGCGAGGTGGGCGGCCATCCCGCGGCGGTACGTCATCGCGCGGGGGGCGTTGGTCACGAACCCGGGCGTCGTCGCGCACCGGCCGTCCGTCGCGCATCGGGCGCCGGGGCGGTGGCTCCTCGCGCCGCGGGCGCTGGTCGTGCACCTCTTCCGGCGCGGGCATCTGGCGCGTGTGGCCGTTGCGGGGCGGCTGGCGGCGGCCGCGCTCCTGGGGTGGAGGCGGCGGCTGCTGGCGGCGGGCCGGCGGGGGTCCGTCACCCCGTTGCGGGGGCGGGGCGCCTTCGCGCCGAGGACGACTCGCACGCTCGGGTGGTAAGCCCGGCTCTCTCTCCAACGCGTGCCCAATCCTCGGTGCTCGGTCCGGCGTCGCGGCCCGGTGCCGCGTACGTGCGGACCAAGGGTAATCGGGAACGGCCCGGAACACTCGAAGGCCGACGGATCAGTCCACGACGTCGCGGCCCGCTCGCGCGTCCTTCACCCGTCGGTAGATGCGCCGGGAAGCGAGCAGAAGCAGGGCCACACCTGCGGCGACGGTCGCGATGATGGTGATCGCGCCGTACTCCGTCGACGTCAGTTCGAAGCGCGCGGATGACCCGAGCGGGGTATCGCTCGGCGTGCGCAACGACACATCGACGCTGAACCGGCCGGCCCGCAGCGCCTCGACCGGGAGGAAGTAGTTCTTGCCGCCGCCCGCCGGGAAGTACCAGTCCTTCGCGCTGTCCGAACGGAGACCCGTGTTGTTGTTGAGGGTGAACCGCGCGTTGATCGCGACCGGCAGGTCGTTCACCACGTACACCGGCAACGGCGAGTTGCCGGACGCCAGCGCGATCGTCTGCTGCGGCTGCGAGACGCTCACCCGCGAGCTGATCGCCGCGATCTCGGCCTGCGCGTTCGTGGTCGCCGCGTCCGATGGCAGGCCGCGCCAGCCCGCCGACGCGCCGCGCAGCTCGGCCAGCCGGACCGGGGCGACGACGTCTTCCGGTTTCACCCGTTTGGTGGGGTCGAGCCGCATCGACGACGCCAGCCCGGTGGCCTGGTCGTCGAGGACCGACAGCGTCGAGACGACCGCCGGGTCGATGTTCGCGTTCGGGTCCTGGCCGCTGTCGCCGACCGCGCCCGAGGCCGCCGGGTCGGCCGCCAGCAGCGACGGCAGCGACGAGGCCGTGACCACGCCCGCGTTGAGGAAGTCGCCGACCTGCTGCAGGTACGCCGTCAGCTCGGCGGCCGGCGCGTCCCAGCGCCGCGGCGGGGCGACCAGCAGGTGGTCCGGCCGGTCCTGGCCGGCGGGCTGGCCGAGGCCCGCGCGGAAGGCGAGGGCGCCCAGCCCGTTCTGGCTCGAGATCGCCCGCTCGGTGGTCGCGGGCACGGTGACCGAGTCCGGCACGCTCGGGACGCCGTTCATCGCGGCGGAGATCAGCGAGTCCGTCGGCTGCGCCCGGACCGTGCTGCCCTGCACCGTGACCCCGCCGCCGGCCGCGGCCGGGGCGAGCTTGCCCGCGTCGGTCAGCACCGTGCGGACGCCCGCCTGGGTCAGCGCGGTGAGCACCGTCTCGTTGAGCGTGCCGTCCGGCCAGAGCACGCCGGTCTGCGGCGTCACCCCCGCCACCTGCTGGATCGTGGCCGCCGCCGCGGCCGCCTGGGCCACCAGGATCGAGTCGCCGGGGCGGATCCGCGCGACCGTGTTCAGGTCGGCGTCGGCGAACGGCAGCGCCACCACGCACCGGCCGACCAGCAGCGACTTGAGCGACGCGAGCCACGTCTTCGCCGTCTCGACGCCCTTGCCCTGGACGTTCCCGCCGTCGGTGTGCACCTGGTAGCCGAGGGTCATCGAGTTGACCGTCGCCAGCAGGTCCGGGTCGAGCGCGAAGCACATCGACTTCGCCAGGTTCGGGTCGCTGCGCACGGCCGTCGTCGCCGCCGTGACCAGTGCGTTCAGTCGGCCGTCGGGGCCGATCTCGTCGGCGAGGCGGTCGTCGCGCAGCACCAGCGGCTGGCCGTACGGCGCCGTGTAGACCTGCGGGACGCTGCTGGTCATCGGCCACAGCAACGTCATGCTCGGCGCGCCCGCCGACGAGTGCCCGGCGGTCTTGCCCGGCCCGGCCAGCACCGGCATCAGCATGCTCACCGCGCCCAGCCGCGCGGGCCCGCCGAACTCCGGCGTGCCGTTGACGTTCACCAGCAGCGGGTAGACGCCGGGGCGGCCGAACAGCCCGGCCTTCGACCCGGTCAGGTTCACCGTGATGTTCAGCGGCGCGCTCTGCCCCGGCTCCAGCACGTCCGCGACCGACGTGAACTCGGTCAGCGGGGCATCCTTGATGACGGCGCCCGAGAGCACGTCGTTGATCCCGCGCGAGGTCGTCTGCCGCTCCCCGACCTGCAGCCGCACCTGGGGCCGGGTGACCTTCCGGTCGCCGGTGTTGGTCACCGTGCCGGACACGGTCAGCGTCGTCGTCGAGCCGGTGATCACGCGCGGGTTGAGCTCGGCCAGGTCGACGCGGAGGCGGGCGCCCTCCTCCGCCTGGGCCACCGTCGCTCCGGCGAGGGCGGGGACGGCCAGGAAGAGGACGGAAAGGAAGGCTGCGGCGAACCGCTTCACTCGGGGGCTCCCTCAGGGGCGTGCTCGTCTCGTCCGTGGACGTCCGGGCGCGCGAAAAGTTCCTTGGCCTTCCGGACGAGCTTGCGCTCGTCGGAGTAGGCGAGTTTGGACTCCAGCTCGGCCAGCGGGACCCAGGCCACCTCGGTGACCTCGACGTCCTCGTCGGACAGCTCGCCGCCGAGCGCTTCGAGCAGGAAGTGGTGCACGGTCTTGTGGATCCGCCGCTTCTCCGCCACGAACCAGTAGTCGATGGTCCCCAGTGGGCGCAGCACCCGCGCGGAGATGCCGGTTTCCTCCTTCACCTCGCGCACGGCCGTCTGTTCCACAGTTTCACCGTCCTCGATGTGGCCCTTGGGCAGCGACCACAGCAGTCTGCCGTGCCGGTCGAGCCGGCCGATCAGCACCGCCTGTTCGCGCGCCGGGTCCACCACGAGGCCACCGGCCGACGTTTCGTCGACCGTGGTCAGGCGCCTGCCGCGCTGACGCCTGCGCCGCCTCCGCGGCTTCGAGGCGCCGGGGCGGCCGGCTGATCCAGACATGCTGCGATGCTAGAGCAAACGGTTGCCCCGGTAGGCTGGCTCTCCGTGTCCTGTCCGGTGGTGCCTGTAGTAATCGCACCCGATGCGTAGTGGGTTTTTCGTGAACGACGTGGTCGCCAAGGAGAACGCGGTGGTCGAGCTGATGCGGCTCTCCCCCTGGCGGACGAGCTGGCCGAAAGGTTCGCCCGGGCCGGGCACCGCCTGTACCTCGTCGGCGGGAGCGTGCGCGACGCGCTGCTCGGCCGGCGCTCCGGTGACCTGGACTTCACCACGGACGCGCGCCCGGACCGGGTGCTGAAGATCGTCAGCGAGTGGGGCGACGCGGTCTGGGACGTCGGGATCGCGTTCGGCACTGTCGGCGTGACGAAGAAGGGCATGCAGCTCGAGATCACGACGTTCCGCGCGGACAGCTACGACCGCGTCGGCCGCAACCCCGAGGTCACCTTCGGCGACAGCATCGAGGGCGACCTCCTGCGCCGCGACTTCACGGTCAACGCGATGGCCGTCGAGCTGGCGTCGAAGACGTTCATCGACCCGCACGACGGCTTGAGCGCGCTGCGGGAGAAGGCCCTCGACACGCCGGCGACGCCGCAGGAGTCGTTCGCCGACGACCCGTTGCGGATGCTGCGGGCCGCGCGGTTCGCCGCGCAGCTGGGCTTCACCGCCGCGCCGCGGGTGGTCGACGCGATGGCGTCGATGGCGGGTGAGATCGACCGGATCACCGCCGAGCGCGTCCAGGCCGAGCTGTCGAAGCTGCTGCTCGCGGCCGACCCGCGGCCGGGGCTGGAGCTGCTGGTCGACACCGGGCTCGCCGACCGGGTGCTGCCCGAGGTGCCCGGGATGCGGCTCGCGATCGACGAACACCACCAGCACAAGGACGTCTACCAGCACTCGCTGACCGTGCTGGCGCAGGCGATCGAGCTGGAGAAGTCGCACGAGCCGACGTCGGAGCCGGATCTCATCCTGCGGCTGGCGGCGCTGCTGCACGACGTCGGCAAGCCCGCGACGCGGGAGTTCCAGCCGGGCGGCGGGGTGAGCTTCCACCACCACGAGGTGGTCGGCGCGCGGATGGCCCGCAAGCGTTTGCGGGCGCTGAAGTTCTCGAAGGAGATCGTCGACGACGTCTCCCAGCTCGTGTTCCTCCACCTGCGGTTCCACGGCTACGGCAAGGGCGAGTGGACGGACTCGGCGGTCCGCCGGTACGTCACCGACGCCGGCCACCTGCTGACCCGGCTGCACAAGCTGGTCCGCGCCGACTGCACCACGCGCAACCGCCGCAAGGCCGCCGCGCTGCAGGCGACCTACGACGACCTCGAGGCCCGCATCGCCGCCCTCAAGGCCAAGGAGGACCTCGACCGCGTCCGGCCGGACCTCAACGGCGAGCAGATCATGGAGCTGCTCGGCCTCAAGCCAGGACCGGACGTCGGCAAGGCGTGGAAGTTCCTCAAGGAGCTGCGCCTCGACCGCGGTCCGCTGGAGCACGACGACGCCGTGGCCGAGCTGAAGAAGTGGGCGGCCGAGCAGGGCATCGGGAATTCCTGACGAACTCGCGGTGAATTCCGGGGAAAGCTGGACCTGGCGGCCGCGGATCGGTGATACTCCCAACCTCGGTTCACCGACGTGACCAGGGGGTTGTCCGGCCGATGTCCACTGAAGCGCCCGGTCCGCCGAAACCGGGCAGCTTCTTCGTGGCGTTGCTGCGGCAGGGTGCACCCGCGATCGCGACGGCGACCAGCGAGCTGGCGGACGAGATCGGCGACCCGACCCCGATCCACGCGCTGAAGCGGATCGCGAAGATGGCCGGGCCGATCGACCCGAGCCGTCGCGACGGCCTGCTGCTGCGCGCCACCCGGTACGTCGTGCTCATCCCGCTCGCCTACCGGCTGCTGGCCGTGCCGGGCCAGTTCGGCGTCTTCGCGTTCCAGCACGGCTCGACCGGGTTGCTGCCGGTCGGGGTGTTCAGCCTGCTGTCGGTCGCGCTGAACGTGATCGGCTTCCGCTGGATGTTCCGCTCGGCGCCCTACCGCGGCCGGGACGCGGGGAAGCTGCTGGCCGTCGACCTGGTCTTCACCGTGCTCTCGCCGCTGGTCCTCGCGCTGACCGTGCCGCCGGAGGTGTACTTCGACGCGCTCGCGGTCAGCAGCGTCCACCTCTTCGGCGAGGCCGGGCTGCTGACGCTCGCGCTCGGCGTGCCCACCGGGCTGGTGTTCGGGCTGGCGAGCTTCCCGCTGCGGATGCTGGCGAACTGGCTGAACACCGGTCGGTTCCACGTCTCCGCCGCGTTCTCGACGTACTCGGCGCTGCTCGCCGAGCTGTTCCTGGCCACCGCCGCGCTGGTGCTGACCGGGCTCGGCACCCGGCTGGCCCTGGCCTACGGCACCCGCAACGGGCGGCTGGCCGAGCGCGCGCAACAGCATCGGATGTTGCACGACACCGTGCTGCAGACCCTCGAAGCGATGGCACTGACCAGCACGTCCAACGCCGAAGAGCGGCTGGTCGAGATCCAGCGGCTCGCGCGGGCGCAGGCGATGGAGATCCGGCACACGATCGAGACGGCGAAGTCGGAGCGGGCCGAGGACGGCGCCCGGCCGCTGGGCGAGAAGCTCGCCGCGCTGGCCGCCGAGATGGCGCGCGACGGCCTGCGCGCCCAGCTCGTGGTGGCCGAACTGGACGACGACACGCTGTCGGAGGTCCGGCAGATCGCCATCCGCGACGCTGTGCGCGAGGCGCTGCGGAACACGATGAAGCACTCGGGCACCGACCGGGTCGTGGTGCGCGTCGAGGAACGCGACGGCGGGATCGCGGTGATCACCCGCGACCACGGCAGCGGCTTCGACCAGGCCGAGCGGCCGGCCGGGTTCGGCATCAGCGAGTCGATCACCGCGCGGCTGGCCGAGGTCGGCGGCACGTCGCTGGTCGAGTCGGGCCTGCCCGGCGGCGGCACGCGGGTGACGTTGTGGGTGCCCTTCTGATATCCCCGGATCATGACTTCGATCGAGCTGCTCGCCGACGCCCTCGCCGCGCACCGGTCCGGTGACCGCGACCGGGCCGTCGAGCTGGCCCGCCGGGCCGGGTCCCCGCTGGCCGACGAACTGCGGATCCACCTCGCCGGGGAAAGTTCGGCCGCCGTCTACGACCAGCCGAGCGCGTTCACGGCGTTCATCCGCGGCGGCGGCAACGTCGAGCTCTACGAAAAGCTGAGCGACGCGCTCGCCGCCCGCTACGACACCTCGAAGCCGGAATCGCTGCTCGACCTGGGCTGCGGCGACGGTCTCGCGGTGGTGCCCGCGCTGGAGCGGGCCGCGCACACGCCGACGCGGATCGACCTCGTCGAACCGTCGGCCGCCCTGCTCGACGGCGTCCGCGAACGCGTGCCGTCCGCGACCTGCTGGCAGGCCACCGCGCAGGAGTTCCTCGCCCGCGACGACCTCGGCTGGGACTTCACGCAGTCGACGTTCGCCCTGCAGTCGATCGAGCCGGAGCAGCGCGCGGACGTCTTGCGCGCGCTGCAGCCGCGCACCGGGACGCTGGTGCTCGCCGAGTTCGACGTCCCCGAGTTCACCGAAGGCTCAGTCGAACACCTTCGCTCGCTCGTCGCGCGCTACGAGCGTGGGCTCGCCGAGTACGGCGAAGACGCTTCCCTGGTCGCGCAGGGATTCCTGCTGCCCGTCCTGCTCGGGATCGTCTCCGGGCGGGAGCGGACGAACTGGGAGCACCCGGCCGCCGTCTGGGCCGGGCAGCTGAAGACGGCGGGCTTCACGCAGGTCGACGTCGAACCGCTCGCCGACTACTGGTGGTCGCCCGCCGTCCTGGTCACTGCCTGCTGAGCGAGCCCGTTTCGAGGTGCTGGGCGAGCGGCCGCGGCAGCAGGTAGGCGACGCCGCCGCCCGGCATCCCGCTCCACGGCGCCGTCACGCCGGTCAGCACCCGCAGCGTGCGCTGCACCCGGTAGAGCCGCATTTCGCGCTCGCGCTCGAACGCCAGCGACGTCTCCGCGAACCGCGTCCCCTCGGCGTGCACCAGGTTGCCGGTCTCGTTGCCGAACCGGACGACCGTCGTGCCCGGAGCCAGCACGATCAGGCGCTTGCCGCGGTAGAAGTTCAACGGCGGTTCGCCGCGCATCGGCAGGATCGGCCAGTCGGCGGGCTGGTCGGACTCCTCCGCCGGCCGCGGCGGCAGCATCAGCAGCACGCCGAGCAGGAACCGGGCCGCGTCGCCGAGCGAGCCGAACGCGACCGGCTCGTCGGACGGCGGCCGCGAGACCTCCCAGCCGTTCTCGGCCCGGCGAAGCGTCCAGACACCCTCGGCGGGGACCTCGTTCGCCCCGATCCGGTAGGCCGCGGGCGGCACGCCGTGCTCGGCGAGCCGCTGCTGGAGCAGCTCCAGCGTCTCCGCGCCCTTCAGGTTCCGCACCGGCTCACCGCGGGCGACGCGGGTGAGCGCGCGCTCGTCCGGCAGGTCGGCGGTCGTCTGCGCGGGCCGCGGCTGGCCGAGGACCTCCGCCTCCGCCGTCGCGCGGACGAGCTCCCCGACGAACGGCGGGCGGAACCCGGCCGCGCGGATGTGCTCGACCAGCTCCGGCTCCGGCGGCACCCCGTACTTGCGCAGGTAGTGCGGCACGGCGGCGGGCCAGATCCAGGTGCCGTCGGTGTGGAACGCGTTCGGCACGTCCGGCTTCGCGCCCGGCGCGCCGAAGATGTCCGGCAGCGGCGCGGGCCGGTGCAGCGCGACCGGGGCCCGGAACAGGTAGTCGAGCACGCCGCGGACCTGGTCCGGCGGCACCGGCGGCCGGTTGACCACCGGGCGCTCGCCCTCGGTGTGCGAGTCGGCGGGCCGCGCGTGCCGGAACACGACGTCGAGCGGGAGCCCGGCCTTCGCGGTCAGCCACGCGGGCAGCTGCTTCGACTTCCGCGGGAAGGTCGCCAGCTCCAGCTCGTAGGCGGCGGTCGACGGGCGGCCGCCGTCGTTCGGCGGCACCCGCCAGTCCGGCTCGCGGTCGGCGTCGAAGTCGAAGTCGAACTGCGACTGCGCGTCGAGGGTGAACGTGCCCTGGAACCAGGTGCCCGCCTCGGGCTCGTACATCGCCGCCCGCAGCCGGGCGAAGAGCCCGCCGAGCCGCGGCACCGCCGGGAGCGACACCGAAACCGGGCCGTCCTCGTCGCCGACCGCGCGCAGCTCGATCTCGGAGTAGTCGCCGACCTGCCGGAACTGCGCGCCGACCCGCGCCCAGCCGCCCGGCACCGTGTGCAGCAACGTCCGGCCGATCGCGCGCAGCAGCGCGTTCTGGTCGCCGGTGCCCGGCTGCGGCCGCGCCTCCGGCGTCTCCGTGAAGTCCAGCCGCGTCTGCCACAACGCCGTGAGCTGCTTCGCCGGCACCGTGACCGAGAAGTCGGTCAGGCCCAGCTGCGCCGCGCGGACGGCGTCGTCGCGGACCCAGCGCAAGGTCAGCTCGGGTCGCGTGCCCGGCGCGACCTCGTAGACCTCGTCGTCGTACTCGGCGAAGGTGCGCAGCGTGAACGTCGACGGCACCTCGCTCGCCGGCACGACCTTCGCCGGACGGCCTTCGTACTCCTTGTCGAAGCCCTCCGGTGCCTCTTCCTCCGGCAGCACGGACAGCAGCACGGTGCCGTCCGTGGTCGATCGCTGCGCGCGGAACGTCCCCTCGCCCCACGTCGCGTACAGGCCGTCCGGGCGTTCGGCCACCTCTACCCGGTAACGCACGTTTGTCCTCCCCTGACCCCAGTGACACCGGAAACTTAGTCGACCGGGTAGCGAGCGAACCACCGGTCGTCGTCCGGCGCATCCGGACCGAACTCGGTGAGCGCGTCGTCCGCCAGGCCGACGATGACGTCGCGGAGCTCGAGCTGGTCCAGCCAGCCGCCCCGCAGGGCTTCCTCGCCGTACATCGCGCCGACGAGGTTGCCGCAGACCGAGCCGGTCGAGTCGCTGTCCCCGCTGTGGTTGACCGCCGCGAGCAGCGCCGAGTCGGCGTCGGTCGTGGCCAAAGCGACGTACACCGACATCGACAACGCGGTCTCGCCGACGTTGCCCTGCCCCAAGGATTCGAGCTTTTCCGGCGTCGGCGGTCCCTGCCGCGCGAGCGCGAGAGCCGCGTCGAGCGCGTCGCTCTGCTCTTCGTGTCCCGGGTGCTTGACCAGCTCGGCCCGCGCGGTCGCGACCGCCTCGAGCAGCGGTTTTCCGTGCAGCAGCTCGTGGACGACCACGGCGAAACACCCCGACGACAAATACCCGCTCGGGTGACCGTGGGTCAGCGCCGCGCTCTCGGCGCCGAGCCGGAAGACCTCGGCGAGGTCGTCGGACCACAGCGCGATCGGCGCGGCCCGCATGACCCCGCCGCAGCCCTTCGAGTTGTTCACCGGACGCTCGATCGTGCCCCGGACGCCTGAGCGGCCGTACGCCTCCAGCTCGCCGAAGCAGGTCAGTCCCGGCGCGCGACGGCTGAACAACTCCTGGTGCGTGATCAGCCAGCCGTCCGGCGCTTCGACGGTCGACTGCGGCCCGCGCGCCCGGTCCCAGGCGACGCCCTGCGTGTGCAGCCAGCGCTGGTAGGCCAGCTGCAGCGAGTGCACGACGTCGGCCGAACCCGTGCGCCGCCGCTGGGCGTGCGCGCGGATCAGCGCTTCGAGCGTGAAGAGCGTCATCTGCGTGTCGTCGGTGATCCGGCCGACGCCGCCGTACGCGGGGATGAAGTCGGTGATGCCGTCCGGCCCGGCGATCTCGCGGATCCGGTCGATCGAGTCGAACTCCGTCTTCGCGCCGAGCGCGTCGCCGATCGCCCCAGCCAGCAGGCTGCCGCGTAGTCGCGAGCGCATGTCGGGTCCCTTCGGCTTCGGCGTGAAGCGGCCGCTCGGGTACCGGCGCTCCCAGCGGGCGTGCTCCGCGGTCTCCGTCTGGAGGCCGTTGCGGTTGAAGTACCAGAAGACGTCGCTCGCGACGTCCTCGAGGAGCCCGAGGTCGGGCAGCACCGAGACCCAGGGCAGGCCGGGCACGCCGACCCGGGCGCCGACGAGCGCGCCCGCGACGGCACCCGCGACCGGGCCGGACCGCGCGGCGAGCGTGATGGCCGCTTCGGGGTCGTGGCCGCGCTTGGCCGCGGCGAACAGCGCCCGGCTCAGCACCGCCCGCTCGCCGAGGGATTCGAGCTGCTTCACGTCGTCGGCGTCGCGGTCTTCGCGCAACGCCAGCACCCGCGTCGCGAGTTCGCCGCCGATCTCCCGCAGCCGCAGGTGCACCGGCAGCGCGAACGCGTCCCGGGTGAGCAGGGCCTGGAACAGCGCGATCAGCAGGTCGACGCCCTCGGCGACGGCACCGCCGGCCAGCTCGCGCGCGACGTCCTTCGCGTACTGGTCAGCGTCGACGCCGTCGACGGCGACCGCACTGGCCGGAGTCGCGGCCAACGCCGTGGCGAGCAACGCCGAGGGGTCGTCGGGGGCGAACCCGGCGTGCCGCGTGGCGACCGCGAGCCAGCCGACCGGGTCCGGATCGGGCAGCGGCGACGGCACCTCGCCGGTCGGCACCGGCGGCAGGCCGCGCAGCACGATGTCGGTGTGGAACAGCAGGTGCCGCGTCAGCCCGCCCATCGGCAGCGGGCCGGCCGGGTCGGCACCGCCGCCCAGCGCGTCACCGATGGCGAAGCCGACGTACGCGCCGACGATCCGGTGCAACGCGAAACGCGCGGCCGGCGTGCCGAAGGCGGAGAACTTCCCGTACGTCCACGGCACCGGCCGCGGGCGCGCGTCCTCGTCGACGTGCGCGATCAAGCCGTTGGCGGCCAGGTCGGCGGGCCATTCGGGGTCCTGGCCCGCCCGCCGCCGGACGCCGTTGCGGTACTGCCAGGCGAACCCGCGCAGGTACCGGACGCACTCCTCCGGCGTCAGCTCGAAGTGGTGGTCGCGCGCGTGGTCGACGGCGTACCGCAGGTGCCTTTCGAGGAGGTCCGGCGGCTCGATGCCGAACTCCTCGACCAGCCCCGGGAGTGCGTCGGCGACCTCCGGCCCGGCTTCCGGCGCGGGCTCGTCGACCTTGGGCCGCCGCTCGCCGGGCTCGACGTCGGCCAGTTCGGCGGCGGTCAGGCTGCGGACCAGCCCGGTACCGGGGTCCAGCGTCAGCCCGGTCGACGGCCGGTCCGCCAGGAGCTCGCGGACCGTCACGCGCCACCGGCGCGGGTACCGGCCGGGTACCTTCGCCGACGAGCTGTAGGCGATCACCTCGCGTCCGGACGACCCGGGCACCGGCCGCAGCAGCGGCTCGCCGTCCGGCGTCGGCACCAGCACTTCGCAGTTCAACAGCGCGCGGGCGAACTCGGCGCGGCTGATCCAGTTCGCGCCCAGGTAGTTCAGCAGCTTCTCGGCGTCGGTCGTCGGCACCGGGAAGCCGCTCCACACCGGGCCCGGGGTGTAGCGCTCGTTGACCCGGCGCGGGCCGGTCGGCTCGCCGAACAGCGTGTACTGCGCCCAGCCGCGGATGGCGCGCACCGGGATGCCGAGGTCGGGGAACGCCTTCTCGTCGAACTCGGGGTCGACGTCGGGGCGCCACTCGACGAAGCCGTCGGCTTCCGCTTCTGTCATTCTCCTCATCCTCGCGCTAATGCCGCGGGTAGCGCTCGATCCACTGGTCGCCGAGCGCGCTCAGCGCCGAGTGCCGGTCGAAGTGCCAGTAGGCGTCCGACGCGACGTTCTCGACCAGGTAGCGCAGCTCCAGCTGGTCGACCCACTTCTGCGGCAGCCCCGGGATCCCGGTGCGCGCGCCGAGCAGGGCGCCGGCCAGCGCGCCGGTGAGCGCGCTGCGGCCGGAGTGGTTGACGGCGCGCAGCAGCGCCTGCTCCGGGTAGTTCTCGAAGCCGGACAACGCGGCGAAGGCGCGTCCCATCACCGACAGCGTGGTCTTGCCGTCGCCGATCAGCTCGGGCATCCGCAGGTCGGGCAGCCCGTGCTCGCCGAAGAACGGCACCGACTCGGCGACCATGTCCTTGATCGCCGTCCACTCCGGACCCTGCTGGTACTCGCTGTCCGGGTTGAGCACCTCGCGGCTGAGGTTCCAGATCGGGAAGCTGAACGCGTCCTTGGTGAGCGCCTGCTCGAACAGCCAGGTCAGGTAGGTCGCGGCGGCCAGGTCGGGTTCGGTCGGGTGCGTGACACCCGCGAGGTCGCGCACCGCCTGGCGCGCGCCGCCGCTCAGCCCGCTGCCGGGACCGGCCATGGTCAGCGCGGCGGGCAACGCCGGGATCAGCGCGGCCGGGCCGGTCATCGGCGGCGCGCCCGCGGCTTCGGTCGCGAGCTGGTGGTAGGCGTTGAGCTCGACGTCGTCGGCGTCGCGGCGGGCGTGCAGGTCCGGGACCTGCACGAGCCAGCCGTCGGCGTGCTCCATCGGCGCGCCCTGCGTGCGCAACCAGCGCTGCAGCGCCCCGCGGACGACGCCGGGGAAGAGCAGCTCGGCCTCGCGCGACTCCGGCTGCTCGCGGTGCGGGCTGCGGATGGCCGCCTCGGTGTAGAACAGCAGCCGCTGCGTCAGCGAGCCGATCCGGCCCGGCTGGTCGAACGCCTGGACCAGGTCGGTGACGCCGTCGATGCCGAACTTCGCGTGGATGTCGTGCAGCATCATCCGGTCGACGGCCGCGCCGAGGGCCTCCCCGAGCGCGAAGCCGACGTACGCGCCCGTGACGCGCTGCCAGCCGTAGCGGAAGCCGTCGAGGTCGCGCTCGAAGTACTTGCCGAAGGTGTCCAGCCGCGGCACCGTGCGCCCGGCGTTGTCGTAGGCCGGGGCCAGGCCGTTCGCGCGCAGGTCGTTGGGCTTGCTGCGCGGCGGTTCGGGCATGGTCATGCGCTTCAGCCACGACTCGCCGAGCACGGTCTTCGCGCACTCCTCGGCGGTCAGCTCGAAGCCGCGGCGCCGGGCCTTCTCGGCCGCGACCAGCGGCGGCTTGACCGGATCCGGCAGTCCCATCCGGGCCGCGGTGTCGGCGGCGACGCGGATCAGGTCCTCCTCAGCCTCCGGGCAGCGGCCGTGCACGTCGATGCGCGGCTCGTGCCGCGGGAACCGCTTGACGATCTCGGCGAGCTCGCCGCTGGAGACGTCCTCGATGGTCGTCGGGCCGCCGTTGATCACCAGGTTCGGCGGGTGCTCGAACTCGGCCAGCGTCGCGACGTCGACCTTCCACCAGCCGTGCTCCCGCGAGGGCAGGTGCCGGGTCGAGCTGAACACCTTGAGCTCGTTGCGCTCCTCGGCGAAGTAGAACCGGTCGGTCTTGCCGGTCTCCAGGTCGAGCGGGACGAACACCTCGCACCGGATCAGCCCGATGAGCAGCAGCTCGCGGGTCAGCCAGCCGACGCTGGCGAACGACAGCAGCGTCTCGAGGGTGTTCTCGGGCTTCGGGTAGCCGCGGCGGATCGGCCCTGCCTTGTACTCGGGGTTCTCGCGCTCTTCGCCGGTCTGGTTGCCCTCGGCGTCGACCTTCACCCAGCCCGCGACGGCCTGCAGCGGCACGCCCAGCTCGCCGAGCCCGGCCTTCACGTACTCGGGGTCGACGACCTCGCGCCAGTTCTCCTGGCCGGGGAACGCCACCGGCACAGACAGCCCACCCGGGTGCGGATGTGCCTGGCGCAGCTCGCCGTCCGGCTCGCGCACGACGACTGACGGCGGCGGGAAGATCTCCTTCTCCGGCCGCCCCTCGTCGAGGAACGCGATGGTGTTGTAGGGCACCGACCAGCCCTCGGGGATGCGCAGCACCTTCTCGGTGTCCACCCGGAGCCCGGCGGGACCGGAGACGTCCGGGCCGTGCACCGCGCGCAGCCACTGACCGACCTTGGCAATCGCTTCCGCCGCTTCCACCTACTCGATCCTCTCCAGGCTTCCGTCGGACTCGTGCTCGGCGATCGTCTTCGGCAGCACGAAGGCCACCGCGCCACCCGGCAGGTTCGCCCATGGAACCGTGATGCCGGTGATCACGTGCAAGGGGCGTCTCAGCCGGTAGCTCCGCCGCACCCGCTCGCGTTCGAGCGGCAGCGACGTCGTGGCGAACCGTACCTCCCCGTGGTGGACGAGGTTGCCGGGTTCCTCGCCGAAGCGCAGAACGACCGTACCCGCCACCAGCCGCGTGATGCGCTTGTTGCGGAGCAGGGTGAGGGGAGGCTCACCCGGGGCCGGGTGGACCGGCCAGTCGGCCAGCTCGCGCGCGGTCTCCAACGGCGTTTCGTGGCCCGCGGTCATCCGCGCCGGGTGCAGCAGCAGCGCGCCGAGCAGCTGCTGGGCCGCGTCTTCGAGCCGCTCGAAGTACTTCGGCGACCGCGGTTTCCCGCCGGCGTAGGCGGCGACCTCCCAGCCGTCGGGCGTGAAGTTGAGGCACCACGTGCCGTCCGCGCGCTCGCCGACGCGGTAGGCCTCCGGCCACACCCCGTGCTCGCCGAGCCGCTGCACCAGCACGATCAGCAGCTCGTCGTCGCCGAGCTTCGGGTCCGGCGTGGTCTCCAGCTCCGCGACGACGTCACCGCCGGTCTTCTTCACGTCGGCGCGGCTCGGCTTCGGCCGCGGCTTGCCCAGCAGATCGGCCTCGGCGGTCCGCCGGACCAGCGGCTCGACGTACGGCGGCTGGAAGTGGTTGCGGCGGATGTGCGCGACGAGGTCCGGCTCCGGCGGCACGCCGTGCTTGGCCAGCAGCAGCGGCACGGCTTCGGACCAGATCCAGGTGCCGTCGGTGTGGAACCGCTCGTCGTCCTCTTCGTGCACGACGGCCTCGCGCTCGAGGTACTGCAGCACGAGCGGCGCCTCGGTGTCGGTCAGCGGCGGCCGTTCGACGTCCAGGTCGCCGACCTCGGCGTGCCGGAACACCACCCCCAGCGGCAGCTGCGCGCGCAGCCGCCACCAGTCCGGGATGTGCTCGTCGGCGCGCGGGAACGCGGCGAGCTCCTCGGGGTAGGCCGTCGACGGCGGTGGGTCCGTCCACACGGGATCGTCGTCGAGCGCGAAGTCGAAGTCGAACGTGCCGTCGGGGTTGAGCGTGAACCGCGCCTGCAGCCAGGTGCCGCGGCCGTCGGTGTACATCCCTTGCCGCAGCTCGGAGAACTGCTCGGCGACGGCGTCCGGCGTCGCCGCGTTGTGGCCGTCGATCTCGGCGTGCGCGCCGACCTGCCGGAAGTCGACGACGGCGGGCCGCGCGGCGTCGGCGCGGTGTTCGCGCACGAGCTTTCCCAGCTGCACCAAGAGGGTGCGCTGGTCGTCCGGCGAAAGGCGATGTTCCACGTGAATCATCGCGCCAGCACCGAGGTGAACGTGAAGGTCGGCGGCTCCCCGGCGGCGCGGCGGGCGAACTCGTCCTCCCACATCCGGAAGGTGCGCCGATAAAGAGAGTCGATCAAGGCGCGTTCCTCCTTGGTGATCCGGCGGTTCTCCTCCTTCGCCGTGTCCCAGAGCGCGTCGATCGTCTGGTAGAGCGCGAAGATCGGCCCGTCGCCGCGGAGGTAACGCTGCCGTTGTTCCTCGGTCCGGCGGATGAACCGCTCACGGTCGAGGCTCCGGATGTCCGGGCCGTGGTCGAAGAGGACGTCGGTGACGTGTTCCGGGTCTTCGTCGAACGCCCCGGTTTTCCAGTTCAGGATGCGCCCGGTCAACCCGCCGTCGGGCGTGCTGTCCACCACGTAGCTGTGGGCGAAGTACTCGAAGTACGCCGGCGTCTGGACCATTAGAGACTCCCCTGCAGCGCGTCCCAGAACAGCTCTCGTTCGCGCTTGACCAGCCCGTCGATCAGGGCCTTTTCCTCGGCGGTGTAGGCACGACCCTCGGCTTTCGCGAGCGCCTTGAGGTCACGGCGGACCTCGTACAGCGAGTGCTCGTACGCCGACACGTCGTCCAGCGCCTTCAGATGGAGGCGCAGTTCGGCGACGTGCCCGTCGATGCGCACGCTCATCTGGAGGTCGCGGTAACCCGCCGGAGCGGGGTTCGCGAAGCGGTCGTCGAAGTCGACGATCTCCAGCTCCGGGTGGGCCGCGATCCGCGCCAACGCGGCGTACGCGTCCTGCACACGGTCGAACTGGATCATCGCGCCCGCGAGATCGACCAGCCGGGACGCGTCGCCGTCGTAGTTGGTGTTGATCTTGTCCATCGCCCGGCCTTCGGACTTCGGTCCGGGCCGGAACCCCGCGTGGCCGCCGGTTTCCTCGGCCAGCGGCGGCAGGATCTCCTTCAGCTTGAGATCGGCCCGCGCGGCTTCGCGGTAGCGCTCGGCGAGGTACTCGCGCGTGTACGCCTCGTCCCCGAGTTTGCTCGGGTCGAACGGGGCCTGCGCGCGGTGTGCGTCCGGATGGTCCTCGGCCTGGTCGAGCACGTCCCGCGAGGTTTCGGCCTGCTCCGGGGTGAGCGGAGTCGGGTCCGGGTGCGGTGCCACCGGTTCGGCGTCCGGGGCGGGGTGGTGCACCTCGTGCACGGCGTCGGTGAGGATCGGGATGGCCTCGTCGTGCACCAGCAGGCTGGCGATGGTCTCCGGCTTCCGCAGCAGCGACCGCGTCAGGAACTCGTTGGCCGGGTCGTGGAGCAGGTCGACCAGTTCCGGGTGCTCGGCCAGCCGCGTCCGGATGAACTCGCCGATCGGGCCGAGGTTCTGCGGGTTGCCCTCGTGGTCCTTGACGACGAGGTCGGTGGTGGCGCCGTCGAGCGCCTCGGCCACGCGCGGCTGCGCGAGAAGCTCGTCGAGGCGGGCGTGCGGCGCACTGCCGTAACCGCCGTGCGTCTCGGCCGTGGTGTGGTCGGTGCCGACGCGCACCTCGTCCGGCGTGCCGACGTGCATCAGCTTGATGTCCTTCGGCGGCTGCGGCAGGTGCATCAGGTCGCCGGACTGCGGGTCGATGAACGCGACGCCGTCACGGGTGTGCACGACCATCGCGACGTGCCCGTACTCGACACCGTTCGGGCCTTCGTACTTCACCGCGACCACGGCGTGGTGGTCCAGCGGCTTCTCGCGCATCTCGCGGATGACGTCGTCGTAGCTGCCCCGGCCGGAGAAGGACTCGCCGAAGCGGCCTTCGAGGTGCTCGAGCGTGCCGCGGGTGCCCATCTCGTGCAGCAGGATCGGCTCGGCCGTCATGTCGCCGCCACGCAGCCGGTCCAGGTAGGCCTCGGGCCCGCGCGTGCAGTTCGACATGTAGCCGTTCTCGAGGGCGCCCGGCCGGTGGAAGCCCGGGTTGACGTCGCGCAGGTGCGGGTGCCGGTCTTGGACGTAGGCCGCGCGCTCGCTCGGCGTCGTCCCGCCGGCGTGGATGGCCGGCTCGGCGGGCGGGTTCGTCGAACGCGCGAGCCGCGAGTAATCCGGACCCGGTTCAGGCACGGGCAGCGGCTCGGCGGGCGTGTCGACGGCGTCGTGGACGGTCGGCGGCTCCGGCGAGGGCGTGACGTGTTCCGGCTCGGTCAGGCCGCCGAGCCGTTCCATCAGCGAGGCTTGCTTGCGCCGCGCGAACTCGGCCGCGTTGTGGTCGTTCTCGGCGCGCCGCTCGGCCATCTTTTGCTGAGCGGTCTCGGGGTCGAGGTAGCGCGGGTGGCCGGGCCCGATCTCCTCGGCGACGATGACCCACTTGCGGCGGCCGTCGGGCGTGAGCTCGAGACGTCGCTCGTGGACCAGCAGCTGCGTCCCGGGCGGCGAGAGGGATTCGCGCTCGCCCGGGTTCTCGGCGAGCTTCGAGATGTCGCGGAGGTTGTCGGAGCGGATGTGCAGCTCGACGTCGTCGCCGAACTTCGACGTCGAGAGCTCGCCGGTCTTGATGGAGGCACTGGAGAAGGCGGGCTCGACGACGACCGCGCCGGGCTCGTACGGCCCGGCGACCAGTTCGGCCAGCCGCGGGTCGCCGCCGACGTCGATGCCGCGGAGGGCCTCCCCGGACTGGCGCGGGACCTGGTTGAGCCCGTCCATGATCGCGCGGGTGTTCTCCTGCGCGAGGTCGAAGCCGGGGTGGCCGGGACCGCGGCGCAGGGCCTCGTTGACGTCGTAGGCGTACTCGCCGCGGGTGTAGCCGTGCACGGCGACGGCGCCTTCGTCGCTGAGCGGAAGGTGGGCGGCGTCGCGGCGGGCGAGCGCGCGGTCGTGGATCTCCTGGTAGATGCCCTCGTCCCCGACGGCGCGGCGGATGCTCTCGTGGTCAGCGGACGTGCCGCGGTGCTCGTCGTCGAAGAGGAAGCCCTCGTCGTGCGGCACGCGTTCGGGCGTCGGTCCGAGCCGATCGGCGATGCTCGGCGGCTCGTGGTGCCCGAGCGGCATCTCCCGGATGCCGGTGGCGTCGGGCGGCAGTTCGGCGAGCCGCCCGGTGACGGGATCGGCGAAGACGATGCCGTGTTCGGTGTGCACCCCGGCGACCAGCCGCGACTCCCCGAGGTGCTCGAATGCGACGGCGGAGTGCGCGCCGACGGGACGTTCCCCGAGGCCGCGAGCGACGTCGTCGAAGCTGCCCCGGCTGCTCCACGGCCCACTGAGTTGTTCTCCCTGCGCGGGCCCGGCAACGACGTCCTCACCGTTCATCCGCCGTTCGAAGGCGACCATGGATTCGGCGGCGTTGGTCCGGTAGCCGTTCTCGAGAGCGTCGGGGCCGTAGTGGTTGCGGGTGTTGACGGCGCCGAGTTCGGGAACGGCGTCCCGCACGAGCCGGGCGTGCTGCTGAGGCGTCTCGACAGAACCGGCGTGCAGCACGGGGGTGCCACCCGGCGTCAGCGGCTCGGCGAGCTGGGACCAGCCACCCTCTGGCTCACCGGTGGCCGGAACCCGCCGCTCGGGTGCGGGCGGCGCGTCCTCGGGGTCGAAGCCGAGCAGCTTGGACATGTCGCCGGTGGGCTTGAGGTGCGGGTGTTCGGCGTAGAAGCGCTCGAGCTCTTCGTCGGCTTCGCGCTGGAAGCGTTCTTCGTCAGCACGTTCCTGAGCCCGGCGGTCTTCGACGGCCTGCCGCGCCTCGGCGTCACCGAGATGCCGCGGATCCCCGGGAGTGACTTCTTCGGCGTGCACGATCCACTGCGGTTCGCCCTTTTTGTGCTGCGGGTGCTCGGGGTGACCAGGCCCCATCTCGACCCCGGTGACGGCGAACTGCGAACCGGCCTTGAAGAGGACCTCGCGCTCGTTCCCGATGCTGGCCATGGACTCGACGTCCCGGCCGGTCTTGGACTGGATCCGCATCTCGACCTCGCCGGGGAAGGTGCTGCGCGGGTGGTCCGCATCGACCTTCGACGAGCTGAGGAAGGAGGGTTCGGTGATGTGCGCGCCCTCGTGGAAGCGGCCGAGGAAGGCCTGCAGCCGCGCGGGATCGCCCTGGAAGTCAACGCGCCGCGAAACGGTCCCGGTGTGCGGCGGCAGCTCATTGAGACCGGAGACGAGCGCACCGGCTTGCGGAGCGAGATCGACGAGTTCGGGGCCACCCAGGCGAAGGGCGCGGTTGAGCGGCCCGACCATCTCGTAGCGCGTGTAGGCGTGGACGGCGAAGGCCCCGGCGTCGGACATGCCGGGGTGGAACTCGTCGCGCTTGGCGAGCGCCTCGCGGCGGACTTGTTCGTGGCGCCATTCGCCGGTCTCGAGGCTCCGCCGCCCGGAGTCCATGAAGGTGTCCTCGATCCGCCTGACCCCGGCGGGGTCTTCGGTGCGGAAGGCGGTGTCGGTCAGGTAGGGCTCGTGCGGCGTCTCGGGGAGGGAAGCGTCGTCAGTTTGGTGGTCCGGGTGTTCGTCACCGGACGTCTCGTGTTG
Organism: Amycolatopsis nalaikhensis; assembly: GCF_030264295.1. GTDB lineage: Bacteria > Actinomycetota > Actinomycetes > Mycobacteriales > Pseudonocardiaceae > Amycolatopsis > Amycolatopsis nalaikhensis. The sequence goes on from NZ_CP127173.1 coordinate 2,789,393, forward strand.
TGTCGTTTCCTGCTCGGGGCGGTGTTCCTCGGCAGGAGTCTGTTCGGCTTCCTCCCCGGGCGTGCGCCCCTCCTCGGCGGCGGTCGTCTCGCGCACCGGCGCGTGCGGCTCGGCAGACCGCTGCCCGTCGGCCTGCTCAGCGGAAGGCTCCCCCGCGCGACTCTGCTCGCGGCCGGGCGTGTGCTCGTCGAGCCGCGCAGCACCGGGTGCATGGTCGCGCGCGAGGGGTTGTTCCGCAGTCGGCGACTCGCTTGGGCGCGGTTGCGCGGGCGCAGGCCGCTCCTGAGGAGTCGGTTCGGACGGCCGCGGAGCCGGAGGTTCGTAAGGCACCCGCGGATCCCCGGGCCGCCCATGGGGTCCGCGAGGAAGCTGCTCCTGCGGCGGCCCAAACCGCGGCGGCGGAACAGGAGAGTGCCCACCCGGCCGCGACGGCGGCAAAGGAGGCCGCCCACCAGGCGGAGGCGGCATGGGCGGCCGTCCACCAGGGTGCGGCCCAGGCCCCTGCGGACCCCGCGGCTGGTTCGGATACCCAGCAGGACGCCCACCCACGGCCGGATGCGGCGGAGGCATGGAACCCCGCCCTGGCGGCATCCGGCGCGGATCATTCGGATGAAGTCCACCCTGCGGATGTGGCACCCCTTGCGGCGGATGCGCCGCCTGCGGGGGCTGCCCACCTTGCTGTCCACCCTGTGGGTGCGGCGCACCCTGCGGTGGTAGCCCACCTTGCGGAGGAGGCCCAGCTTGCGGGTGCTGCCAGGCCTGCGGATGCGGCGCTCCCTGCGGCAGCTGACCGCCTAGCGGAGGCCGCCCGCCCTGCGGATGCGACGCGCCTTGCGGAGGCAGTCCACCCTGTGGGTGCTGCCCGCCCTGCGGCGGCTGCCCGCCTTGCGGGAGCTGTCCGCCTTGCGGGTGCGGCGCGCCCTGTGGAGGTTGCCCACCTTGCGGCGGCCCGCCGGGCCGTTGCTCACCCGGCCGAACGGGAGCCTGCCCACCCTGCGAGACAGGCGGCTGCCCACCAGCCCGCGGATCCCCCGCCCACCCGGGCGCCTGCCCACCGTGCGGCAAGCGCGGTTGCCCACCCGGGTGCGGCGCACCAGCTTGCCAACCTTGCTGCCCACCATGCGTCGCAGGCGAAGGCCCACCAGATTGCCCGTGCGGCACCCCACCCGGCGGCATCGGCGGCTGCCCCGGTCCACCAGGCCGAACCGGCGGCTGCCCACCCTGCGGCGACGGACGCTGACCGCCCGGTCGAACCGGCGGCTGCCCACCCACGGGCGGCTGCTGCAACATCCGCCGCGGATCCTGTCGCGGCTGCTCATGCGACGGCTGTCCCCCGCCAGGCCGCGGCCCCGGGCCACCACCGTTCGCCATCCCACCCACCGGAGGTGGCGCGAATCCCCCGGGCGGAGGCGCCGTCTGCGGCGACGGACCATTCTGGAACGCAGCATCCGCAGCGAACGGCTGGCTCGACCCACCGGTGAACCCAGCCGCCCCGACGCTGTCTTGCGAACGTCCAACGCCAGGCCTCCCCGGCTCCGCACCGAAACCCGGCGGCGGGGCCATGCCGTAGCCGCCCTGCGGCGACCCACCCGTCGGCTGGCTCTGCGGAGCCTGCTGCGCGACAGCCTCCGGACGCTCTGCCTGCGGGCCCGGCCGCGGCGCCTCACCCGTGGCCTGCGGCTGATCCGCACCCCTCGACGGCTCGGCGGACTGCCGCGCCGACGGCTCATCCGCACGCGCCTCCACCGACTGCCGCTCGGGGGCTGGGGTGCTGTCCGCCTCCCGCCGAACTTCCGGCTCGGAGGCCGCCCGCGGCGACTCCGGCTCATCGCCTCGCGACTCGGGCTCGTGCCGCGGTTCCTCGCCTCGCGACTCCGGTTCGGAGGTGGACCGTTGTTCTTCGCCCCGTGACTCGGGTTCCGAAGTGGACCGGGGTTCCTCGCCCCGTGACTCCGGTTCGGAGGTGGACCGGGGTTCTTCGCCCCGCGATTCGGGTTCCGAAGTGGACCGGGGTTCCTCGCCCCGTGACTCCGGTTCGGAGGTGGACCGGGGTTCTTCGCCCCGCGATTCGGGTTCCGAAGTGGACCGGGGTTCCTCGCCCCGTGACTCCGGTTCGGAGGTGGACCGGGGTTCTTCGCCCCGCGATTCGGGTTCCGAAGTGGACCGGGGTTCCTCGCCCCGTGACTCCGGTTCGGAGGTGGACCGGGGCTCCTCGCCCCGAGACTCCGGTTCAGAAGTCGACCGCGGCTCTTCGCCCCGCGACTCGGGCTCGCGTCGTGACTCGGCTTCCGAGCTTCGACCGGGTTTCTTCGCTCCGCGACTCGGGTTCCGAGCTAGACCGCGACTCCGGTTCCGAACCCGAACTCGACTCCTCCCGCCGCCCCGACCGGCCGGAATCCCCAGCGTCAGAATCCCGAGAACTCCGCGACTCCCCAGAGCCACCCGAGTCAGAGCCAGAACCCCCAGGAATGTTCGCCTCATGAACAGAGTGCAGCTGCTCCTTAGCACCCCCAACGGCCCCACCAACAGCCCCGCTGGAAGCCCCCATGAGCAGCTGCTCCGGAGTCAAAGACCCAAGATCCCCGGTAACAGCAGCCTGCCCAACGGTCTGAGCAACCCCCTCAACAGCCCCCCGAGTCCCAGCCCGAAGAGCAGCATCGGCAACCTGCCCACCGGCAGAATGCGAAAGCCCCTCCGTAGCCCCCCGCCCAATAGACCCCGAAGCCGCCCCAACGACCCCACCAACCGCACCGGAAACAGCCGCATCGGAGGTCTTCGACCAGTCCCAGCTCTGCCGGTCCCCCTTGGCCATCTGCAGGCCCTGGATCCCGGCGTCCATCCCCAGGTTGATGGCCTCGTTCTTGAGGACCTCCATGCCGATCTTCTTGAGCCCCTGCTTGAGCAGCTTCTCCAGCAGCTCCTTCGCGACCTGCTTGAACCCCTGCTGCGCGAGCTTCTCGAGCAGCTGCCGGAACAGCATCTGCACGGTCATCCGCGTGGCCATCTGAGCGGGCGCGATCCCCGCCGTCGAGCCGCCGAACGTCACCGCCGCCGCCGCGATCATCGCCGCTATCTGGGCCGCCAGCACGATCAGCGAGATGATGATCATGTACTTCGTGTACTCGACGTCCAAAGCCGTCTGGTCGCACGAATCACCCAACGCCTTAGTCGCGTCGGCCAGCTGTTTGAAGTACGCCTCGTCGCCGTCGACGAACTTCTTCCACTGCTCGACGAACGCGTCCGCGCCGTCGCCCGTCCAGTTGTCGCGGATGCCCGATGCCGCCTGGTTGCCCGCTTCCGTGGCTGGTGCGATCGCCGATGCCGCCTGATGCCACGCGTCCCGGAGGGCCCTCAGCTTGGTCTCGTCGCCCTCGGGCCAGCTCTCCCCGACGACGATCGGCAGCAGCCACTTGACCGCGTCGGGCATCTCCATACCCACGCGTCATTGCCCCTTGCTGAGCTGGGACGTCACGTCTTCGTCGGCGCCGGACAGTGCCTTCATCGACTTGGCGACGTTCTGCTGCAGGCCGCGCAGCCCCTGCACGAGGTTGGTGAACCCTTCGACGGCGCCCTGCGAGCCGGGCACGTAGTCCTTCGCGAACTCCTTGCCGGAGTCGTCGTCGCCCCAGCACTCGCCCTGCGCGTCGAGCGCACCCTGCAACGTCTTCAGCGCGCTGTCGAGGCCGTCCGCGGCCGTGATCAGGCCGTTCGACGCGCGCAGCACCGCGTCCGGCTCCGCGGTGAAGCCGGAACCCCCCTCCGGCATCAGTCGCCCCTCGTCATCCAGGACGACGGCGGCTCCTCGTCCTCGTCGGACCGCGGCGGGCGGACGCGCTTGGGGGCCGGCTTCGGCGCGGGCATCGGGGGCGCCTGCTCGTTGCGCAGGATCGATCCGCCGTCCTCGAACGATTCGGGACGGGGTGCCGGGGCTTCTTCTTCGACGAACTCGGGGATCTTCGGCACCAGCCCGGCCAGCGACGGCGCGCCCTCGACCAGGTCGGCGAGGTCCGGCAGGCCTTCGGTGATCGGCGCCATCAGGTCCGCGATCTTCTGCTTGACCTGCAACGATCCTTGACGCACCAGCGTCTGGACGGTGGTCGCGAGCTGCGCGGGCGTCGTGCGCTCGAACGTGTTCGGCGCGAACTCGAGCTTCGCGAGGCTGCCGCCGGCGTCGATGGTGGCGCGGACCAGTCCGTCGGGCGAGCTCACCTGAGCCGACGTCTCCGCCGCCGCGGCCTGGGCGTCACGCAGCTGCGCCGTCTGCCGCTCGAAGTTCTCCAGGAGGGTGTCCATCTGGTCCTTCATCGCGGCATTGCGTGCTTCGAGCCGTGCACGGTCGTCGCCCGCGGTGGTCACAGGTGCCCCCGGTGTCCCTCGAACCTACTAATGACTTGCCGTCACCCTAATGCCAATGGAGCAATCCCGGTGACCGGTTCGGGTGTTTGCCTCAGCGAATCGCGCGGCGGCGGGCGAGCACGTACCCGGCTCCGCCGACGAGGTAGCAGACGGTCGCGGCGATGAGCAGGCCCGGCGCGCGGCCGTCGTCCGGGACGACCAGCGCGGCCAGCGAAACCGCCGCGACCTGCGTGATGTTGAACAGTGTGTCGTACAACGCGAATACCCGGCCGCGGGCTTCGTCGGCGACGTCGAGCTGGATCGACGAGTCGACGCAGAGCTTGAGCACCTGCCCGGCCCCGGTGATCAGGAACGACGCGAGCAGCGCCAGCGGCAGCACCATGGGCAGCCCCAGCGCGGCCTGCGCGACCGCGGCGAGCAGCAGCGCGCCGAGCACCGCGCGCAGCCTGCCGAAGACGCGGACCAGCCGCGCCGTCAGCAGTCCGGCCAGCAACAGGCCCGTGCCGGCGAGCGCGGCCATCTGCCCGAGCCCGGGCAGTCCGGCGCGGAAGAGGCCGTGGTCGGTGAAGTAGTTCCGCATCATCAGCACGGTGACCAGCAGCGACACCCCGAACGACGCCCGGTGCGCGAACAGCGCGATGAACCCGGCCGTGACGCTGGGGGCGCGCCACGCGTGGCGCGCGCCGTCGGCCAGTCCGCGGGCGACGGCCAGCACGGGGTTCGTCGGCTCGTCGACCACCGACGGCCCGAGCACGCCACGGGCGAAGCCGCGCGCGATCAGCGCCGAGACCAGCGTGCCGAGGACGGCGAACGCCGTGGTCTCAGCCGATCCGACGTCGTTGCCGCCGAAGAGCGCCCGCAGGCCGATCGCGCAGCCGCCGCCGATGACCGCGACCACTGAGCCGAGCGTCGTGGAGAAGGCGTTCGCCGTCACGACGCTCTCTTCGGGGACGACGTGCGGCAGCGACGCCGAGAGGCCCGAGCCGATGAAGCGTGAGATGCCTTCCGCGGCCAGTGCCAGCGAGAACAGGCCGAGCCCGCCGAACCCGAAGCCGACGGCGGCGGACGCGGCGACGATGGCCAGCCCGCGCAGGAGGTTCGCGAAGATGAGCACGCGACGGCGGTCCCAGCGGTCCAGCAGCGCCCCGGCGAACGGCCCGACCACCGAGTACGGCAGCAGCAGCGCGGCGAACCCACCCGCGATGGCGAGTGGATCGGCGGCGCGCTCGGGGTTGAACAGCACCGCACCGGCGAGCCCGGCGCGGAAGACGCCGTCGCCCCAGCTGGCCGCGAAGCGCGTGAAGAGCAGACGCCGGAAGTCGGGGTCCTTGAGCAGCTCCCGTGGACCCTTCCGCGGTGTCGCCACGCGGGCGCTGATCGTCACAGGGCCAGGGTAATAGGTGGCCGACGCACTAAGGTCGCCTCTCGGCGGCTATGCGCAGTGTGGCTCCAGCCGGACGGTATTCCACAAAGGCGGTTCTTCAGTGAGCCCGGGGGACACGGAGTGCGCCGACCACTGTTTCAAACGAGGCTCTTGGGGCGATTGTTCCCGAGCCGAAGTAATTCGCCGGGCCGGGGGTGGGATCATGGGTCGCGTGCCTGCGGACGCCGAGGTTGAACCGGGAACCCTCCTGGTCGCCGCCCCCACGATGGTCGACCCCAACTTCCGCCGGACCGTGGTGTTCGTCATCGACCACCGCGAGGAGGGCACGCTCGGCGTGGTCCTGAACCGGCCGAGCGACGTCGCCGTGCACGACGTGCTGCCGAACTGGGGTGGGCACGTCGCCGAGCCGCAGGCCGTGTTCGTCGGCGGGCCCGTCGAGAAGAAGACGGCGCTGTGCCTGGCCGCGCTGCGCACCGGCGAGACGGCGGCGAGTGTGCCGGGCGTGATCGCCGTCCGCGGGCCGGTCGCGCTGGTCGACCTGGACACCGATCCCGAGGTGCTGGTGCCGAAGGTCCGCGGTGTGCGCGTGTTCGCCGGGTACGCGGGCTGGGACTCGGGGCAGCTCGCGGGCGAGATCGAGCGTGAGGACTGGGTCATCGTGCCCGCGCTGCCGAGCGACATCCTGGCGTCGCCGAACGGAGACCTGTGGAGCCAGGTGCTGCGCCGCCAGGGCGTCCCGCTGGCGCTGCTGGCCACCCACCCGGGCGACCTGCAAAGGAACTAGGCGTCTTCCTTCTTGAAGACGCCGCAGCCGCCGGCGCCGCACGCGCAGCCGCTGCACCCGGCGGGCGCCGCCGGAGCCGGGGCCGGAACGGTCAGCGCGGCGCGGTTGCCGAGCACGCCGCCGCCCATGACCAGCAGCAGCATGGCGAGCACGCCCGCGAGCGCGGCGGAGACCAGCCCGCCGGTCGTCGGCATCGCGAGCCCGGCCAGCCCGGCGAGCACGGAGATCGCACCCCCGGCCATGGTCGGCAGCCCCGCGACGCGGTTGGCGAGCTTGAAAGCTTCTTCGCTGCGCAACGCCGCTTGGGTGCGCACGCCGGTCCCGCCTTCGCGCGTCAAGCGCTCGCGGAAACCGAGGAACCCACCAAAGCCGACGAACAGACCCAGCACGATCGGAACCAGCGCGATAGCGAACACGGGGTCAAGGATAAGCGTGACGTCCCGGCAACCTGCCGGATACCCTGATCGACTGTGCTACAGGCCATGTCACCGCGTGTACTGCCCACCGTCCTGACCGCTGCCCTGATCGGGGGAATTCTCGCCGCGGCGGCCCCGGCGGAAGCCGCCGTGAGTCACCAGCGGCCGATCCGGCTGCTCGGCGAGAAGATCGTCCCGAACGCCCTGCCGTTCCAGGGCACGACGGTCGGCGGCCTGTCCAGCATCGACTACGACCCGCGGACCGGCGGGTACGCCCTGATCTGCGACGACCGGTCGGCGATCAACCCGGCCCGGTTCTACACGGCGACCTTCCCGGTCACGGCCGACGGCGTCGGCGACGTCACCTTCACCGGCACGAAGCCGCTCCTGCGCCCGGACGGCACGCCGTACCCGCCGCTGGCGCAGAACGACCCGAGCAAGCCGCAGAACGAGCAGACGATCGACCCCGAAGAGCTGCGCGTCGACCCGTGGACCGGCGACTACTACTGGTCGCAGGAGGGCGAGCGGACGGCGACGACGCTCATCGACCCGTCGATCCGGGAGGCGCGCCGCGACGGCGAATACGTCCGTGACCTGCCGATCCCCGCGAACGAGAAGATGACGCCGACGGCGGGTCCGCGCCAGAACCTGGTGCTCGAGGGCATCACGTTCGCCGGGTTCGGCTCGCTGCTGGCCAGCGAGGTCGAGGGCCCGCTCCTGCAGGACGGCCCCGAGCCGACGACGACGTCCGGCGCGCTGTCGCGGATCACCCTTCAGGCGCGGTCCGGCCCGGTCCTGGCGCAGTACGCCTACCCGCAGGAGCCGCTCTTCGCCGCGCCCGTGCCGCCGACGGCGTTCGCCACCACCGGCGTCTCCTCGATGCTGGCCGTCGACCAGGCCGATCCGACGAAGTTCCTGATGATGGAGCGGTCGTTCAGCACCGGCGTCGGCAACAAGGTGCGCGTCTACGAGATCGACACGAAGGGTGCGACGAACGTCCTGAACGTGAAGTCGCTGGGTGACGCGAAGCACGTGAAGCCGGTGAAAAAGCGCCTGCTGTTCGACGCCGCCGACCTCGGCCTGTCCACTGTGGACAACATCGAGGGCATGACGTGGGGTCCGAAGCTGCCGAACGGGGAGCGCAGCTTGATCATCGTCAGCGACAACAACTTCTCCGCGACCCAGGTCACCCAGTTCGTCGCACTGGCGGTCCCCTCCGAACGGCTTTGACCAGCAAGTTACGATGAAGGTGTGAACACGGCTCGGCTGCTCCTTAGCCTGCCGCGCTGACCGGGCCCGCCCGGCCGGCGCGGCGACCCCTCATGCCCTGGTGGCTGAGGGGTCGAGTTGTTTCTGGAGCGGCTCGACACGAAGGAAGACGGCATGACTGAGGCGACCGGGACCGACGTCCCCGCGCACCGCTACACGGCGGCGCTGGCGGGTCAGATCGAGCAGCGCTGGCAGGACCACTGGGCCGACCAGGGCACCTTCCACGCGCCCAACCCCGTCGGGCCGCTCGCCGTCGAGGGGCAGCCGGTGCCCAGCGACAAGCTGTTCGTCCAGGACATGTTCCCGTACCCGTCGGGCTCCGGCCTGCACGTCGGGCATCCGCTGGGCTTCATCAGCACCGACGTCTTCGCCCGGTACCACCGGATGATCGGGCGCAACGTGCTGCACACGATGGGCTTCGACGCGTTCGGCCTGCCGGCCGAGCAGTACGCCGTCCAGACCGGGCAGCACCCGCGGAAGACGACCGAGGAGAACATCCGGACCTACCTGCGCCAGATCCGGCGCCTGGGCCTGGGCCACGACGAACGCCGTCGCATCTCCACGATCGACCCCGAGTACTACCGCTGGACGCAGTGGATCTTCCTGCAGATCTTCAACAGCTGGTACGACACCGAGGCGGGCAAGGCGCGCCCGATCGCCGAGCTGGAAGCCGCCTTCGCCGACGGCTCGCGCGAGGTGCCCGGCAACAAGGACTGGGCGGCCCTGAGCGCGGCCGAGCGGAAGAAGGTGATCGACGACCACCGGCTGGTGTACATCTCCGAAGCGCCGGTCAACTGGTGCCCGGGTCTGGGCACGGTGCTGTCGAACGAAGAGGTCACCGCCGACGGCCGCAGCGAACGCGGCAACTTCCCCGTCTTCCGCCGCAACCTGCGGCAGTGGATGATGCGGATCACCGCGTACGCCGACCGGCTGGTCGACGACCTGGACCTGCTGGACTGGCCGGAGAAGGTCAAGTCCATGCAGCGGAACTGGATCGGCCGCTCGCACGGCGCCCGCGTCACCTTCAAGTCCGGCGACGACGGCATCGAGGTCTTCACGACCCGGCCGGACACCCTGTTCGGCGCCACCTACATGGTGCTGGCGCCGGAGCACCCGCTGGTCGACAAGCTGGTCACTTCGGCCTGGCCTGAGGACGTCGATTCCCGCTGGACCGGTGGCGCGGCGACGCCCGCCGAGGCCATCAAGGAGTACCGCGTCGCGGCGTCGCGGAAGTCCGAGCTGGACCGGCAGGAGAACAAGGAGAAGACCGGCGTCTTCACCGGTGCGTACGCGACGAACCCGGTCAACGACAAGCAGATCCCGATCTTCGTCGCCGACTACGTGCTGATGGGCTACGGCACCGGCGCGATCATGGCCGTCCCCGGTCAGGACGTCCGCGACTGGGAGTTCGCCGAGAAGTTCGGGCTGGAGATCATCCGGACCGTGCAGCCGTCCGAAGGCTTCGACGGCAAGGCGTACACGGGTGACGGCCCGGCGATCAACTCGGGCTTCCTGGACGGCATGGACGTGGCCGAGGCCAAGAAGACGATCATCGACTGGCTGGCCGAGAAGGGCGCCGGGACCGGGACCGTCCAGTACAAGCTGCGCGACTGGCTGTTCTCGCGCCAGCGTTACTGGGGCGAGCCGTTCCCGGTGGTCTACGACGAGAACGGTGAAGTGCATGCCGTCCCCGAGTCGATGCTGCCGATCGAGCTGCCCGAGGTCGCCGACTACTCGCCGGTGACGTTCGACCCGGAGGACCGCGACTCGACGCCGTCGTCGCCGCTGGCGCGTGCGACGGACTGGGTCGAGGTCGAGCTGGACCTGGGTGACGGCCCGAAGAAGTACCGCCGCGACATCAACACGATGCCGAACTGGGCGGGTTCCTGCTGGTACCAGCTGCGCTACCTGGACCCGACCAACTCGGAGACGTTCTGCGCGCCGGAGAACGAGCAGTACTGGATGGGCCCGCGGCACGCCGAGCACGGCGTGGACGACACCGGCGGCGTCGACCTGTACGTCGGCGGCGTCGAGCACGCGGTGCTGCACCTGCTGTACTCGCGGTTCTGGCACAAGGTGCTGTTCGACCTGGGGCACGTGACGTCCAAGGAGCCGTACCGGAAGCTGTTCAACCAGGGCTACATCGAGGCGTACGCGTACACGGACTCGCGCGGCGTCTACGTCCCGGCCGAGCAGGTCGAGGAGCGCGACGGCAAGTACTTCTACAACGGTGAGGAAGTCACCCAGGAGTACGGCAAGATGGGCAAGAGCCTGAAGAACGTCGTGACGCCGGACGAGATGGCCGAGAACTACGGCGCCGACACGTTCCGGTTCTACGAGATGGCGATGGGCCCGCTGGCCATGTCGCGCCCGTGGGCGACCAAGGACGTCGTGGGCGCGCACCGGTTCCTGCAGCGGCTGTGGCGCCTGGTCGTCGACGAGAACACCGGCGAGCTGCGAGTGTCCACTGAGGACGCTTCCGAGGCGGACCGCAAGGTGCTGCACAAGACCATCGCGGGCGTCCGCGAGGACTACGCGGAGATGCGGTTCAACACGGCGGGCGCGAAGCTGATCGAGCTGAACAACCACCTCACGAAGGTGTACGGCGCGGCCGCGTCGACGCCGCGTGAGCTGGCCGAGCCGCTGGTGCTGATGCTGGCGCCGCTGGCCCCGCACATGGCCGAGGAGCTGTGGCACCGGATGGGCCACGCGGACTCGCTGGTGCAGGGCCCGTTCCCGGTGGTGGACGAGAAGTACCTGGTGGAGGACTCGGTCGAGTACCCGATCCAGGTCAACGGCAAGGTCCGCTCCCGGGTGACGGTCGCGGCGTCGGCGTCGTCGGACGAGGTCCAGGCGGCGGCGCTGGCGGACGAGAAGGTCGCGGCGATGGTCGGCGGCGGCGCACCGCGCAAGGTGATCGTGGTCCCGGGCCGGCTGGTCAACATCGTCCTGTAGCGCGCTGTCGGAAAGCCGCCGGTGATTCCCCGGTTCTCCCGATTTGATTGAGCGGTCAACGAAAACCGCTCGATCGAAGGAGAACCGGGGATGACCCTCGACGGCAAGGTGGCACTGGTGACGGGCGGCAGCCGCGGAATCGGCGCGGCCACGGCACTGCGGCTCGCCGAGGACGGCGCGGACGTCGCGCTGACGTACGTGAACAACGCCGCGCGGGCGGCCGAGGTGGTCGACAAGATCAAGGGCCTCGGCCGCCGCGCGCTGGCGATCCAGGCGGATTCGGCGGACGCAGCCGCGGTCTCGGCCGCCGTTTCGGCAGCGGTGGCGGAGTTCGGCCGGCTCGACGTGCTGGTGAACAACGCGGGCGTCGGCTTCGTGGGCGCGTTCGACGAAACTTCGTTGGAAGACGTCGACCGAGTGCTGGCGGTGAACGTCCGAGGCGTGTTCGCGACAACGCAAGCCGCGGCGGGGGTGTTGGCCGACGGCGGCCGAGTGATCACGATCGGCAGCTGCGTGACGGACCGAGTCCCGGGCCCGGGCATGGCGCTGTACGCGACGAGCAAGGGGGCGATGGTCGGCCTGACGAAGGCGCTGGCGCGCGAGCTGGGACCGCGCGGCATCACGGTCAACCTGGTCCACCCGGGCCCGACGGACACGGACATGAACCCGGCGGACGGCCCGTACGCGGCGGACCAGGCGGCGCTGACAGCGTTCGACCGCTACGGGAGGCCGTCCGAGGTGGCGTCGGCGGTGTCGTACCTGGCATCACCGGGCGCCGAGTACGTGACGGCGGCGGTGCTGTCGGTGGACGGCGGGCACGCGGCCTAGCTGCGGTCGAGCCCGATTTCCCGAGCCAGGTCGATGAGCATGGCCTCGAAGAGGACGTCGGGCTTGGACATCGGGATGGGGTAGTTGCCGAAGACCTCGAGCGTGACGTGCCCGTAGAGCCGGGCCCAGAACTGGATCATCAGGTACGTCACGCCGAGGTCGATCTTCTCGACGGGAACGTCTTGCTCCGACTCAGCAAGCACCGTGACCAGCGACTCTTGGAAGGTCTTCAAGTCGTCCCGCAGCTCATCGGGCACACGGCTGGCGGAGGGCAAGACGATGTCGGTCCGGGCAAGCACCCGCCCAGCGGCGGCCAGGAAGATCCGCCCGAAGGGTTCATCAACCCGGCTCAGCGCACTCCCCGCCGTCGAGCCCACGCCCCCGGTCGGGGAGGCGAAGACGAGCGTGAATTCCTTCGTGTGGGTGAGCGCCCACCGCCGGAAGCCCTTGCAGATGGCGAAGAGCTGCAGCATCCCGTCATCAGGCAGATCGGCGATGTCCTCGGCGAGCTCATCGGCCAGATCGGCACAGACATCCAGCCGCAGGTTCTCGACGAGATCGTCCCGCGACTCGTAGTACCGGTAGAGAGCGGGCGCGGTGATCCCCAGCTCCCGAGCGATGGCACGCAGGGTGACCGCCTCGGGCCCCTGCTCGACGAGCAGCTTCCGGGCGGTCCGCCGGATGTCCTGTTCGGTAGCCGCACGCGCGCGACCCCTCCGCGTGGGGTGGCTCATCCGAACAGTCTAGGTGCTTACTACGACAAATCTTGCATTAACGCGATCTCCGCCGTAACGAAAAGGTGCAGCTCAGGCCCGCGCCTTGAGGTTCGTCAACACGGTGTCGGCCACGCCCCGCCCGAGCTGGCAGGCGTCCTTACCCGAATCACTGCCCAGGACCAAAGAGATCGAATAGGCCAAGTCGTCCGCTACGCCGACGACGATCACGCAGCTGCGTTGGCCACTGGCACCCACGTCGACATAGCCGACGGCCGGGTAACCCTGGACCGGCGACAGGTCGTCGACCCAGCGGCTGGCCTTCGGCTTTTCGACCCGGTAGGTGAGGCTGAGCCCTTGCCTGGTCTTCGTCTCGTAAGCGACCAGGATTCCGGCGCCGCTTCCCGAGGTGCTGGCCCAGTCGCACATCGGACCCAGTTCAGAGTCCTTGGGTTTGGCGGCGCCGGGTTGTCCGAGGTAGTCCGTCAGCTGCTCCTCGGTCAGCGCCGAATCGCACGGACTCCCCTCCAGCACCTTCGCCGGCAGAGGGTTGTCCACCTTCGGCGCGCCACTGTTCGGCAGTTCCGCACTGCTCGACGGAGCGGGGGTGGCCGTCCCGGGAGTCTGGCGTTCACCTGTGCAGGAAGCCAGCACCGCCATCCCGGTGATCGCGGCGGCCGTCGTGGCGAAAATCCGTCGGATCATTCCAGCGACCCCTTGATCTTCTTCGTCGAATCCGCGGCCTGGTGATCTGCCGCCTCCGTGATGCCGAGTGCTTGCCTCATCCGGCGAGTCAGCTCCGTGTAGTAATCGAGTTGGTACTGCAGATGGCCTTGGTAATAGCGACCAGTCTCGTTGATGCCGTTCGGACCGTTCACCGCCGCTTGGCTGACCGGCTCTTCCGCCGGCGGATTCGCCCGGCTGAGGATGTCGGCTTCACGAATCTGCTCGCTGACGGTGTTGAGCTGGTCCTCGGCCTTCTTGAGCATCGCCCGCATCTCCGAGCTGCTCATCGCGAATCCCTGCCCACCGGCGGGCCGCGACGCCCCACTAGGCATATCGGTCGCCCAGAAGCCGACGCCGCTGAAGATCGCGCTTCCTGGATCCGTCATCGCCCTCCCCCTAACCCGTTCAGGGTCGCGTACAGCACGTCGGTCAGCGCACCCCGGGTCCCCGGTTGGAAGCTGACCATCCGCTCCCGCCCCGGAAACACATACGTCAGCACCCGCCCGGTTCCGGCGACGTCCACCGCGGTGATCGGCGCGCTGCGCACCCCGCGATTCACGGCGTAGCACTGGTGCAGCCCGGTCCGCCGAGCCGCCATCAACTGTCGCGCCCAGGGCAGCGGGTCACGTCCCCGGTCGACAGTCGGGTCGTCGAGGTCGTAGGAATCCTCCACCGCCCGGCCCGAGAACCGCGCCTCCGGGATCGACACCGCCTCGATCCGGGCCGGCGGCACCGGCGGCAGCACGTCCACCAGGGACTCCGCGAGCCGCGACGGCTCCACGACGTCGATCCGGACCGTGTCGTCCTTCCGGATCAGGCGAAACGCCTCCGGGCCGGTCGCGGAGATCAGCACCGTGCCCGACTCGTCCGCGTCGATGTCGCCCAGCCACGCCGTGAACTGGTGGGCGCCCTTCGCCAGGACGCGCAGGACGTCGCGGAACTCGCGCGTCAACGTGCCGCCCGCCGCGAGCCGGAGCGAGGTGAGGACGTCGAGGACCTTCTCTTCGAGCCGCTTGCGGGTCTCGTCGCCGAGCCAGAGGTTGTCCGCGCCGAGGACCGCCGGCGGCGGGCCGTGCCGTTCCCACTCCCACGCGGTGAGCAACGCGGCCTTGGGCAGGAAGATCACAGCCCGATCACCGGCGGCACCGTCCGCTCGTCGGTCCCGCCGAAGATGCTCTCCGGGTCCGCTTCCATCAGGTACGACGCGCGCTGGTGCTCCGCGTCCTCCTCGCCCTTGCCGCCCTTGGCGCCGTGGCCCATGCCGCCCATCCCCGGTGACCCCGGCTTGCCCGCCGCGCCGCCGCGAGCACCGCCGGCCACGCCGGGACGTCCTTCGCCCGGAACCCCGGCTCCGGTGGCCGCGCCCGGGCCGCGGGCGCCCGCGCCCGAGCCGCCGCCCGCGCCGGTGCCCGCACCCGACGACGAACCGGGTCCGAAGCCGCCGCCACCGGGGCCGAACCCCGGTCCGAAGCCGGGGCCGAACCCACCTCCGGGACCCGAGCCGGGACCGAACCCGGTGCCCGGTCCCGTCCCTGGCGGCTGGTAACCCGGCGGGAACTGCGTCGACGGCGGCACGTAGCCCTGCGCGCGGACGCTGTCGTCCGATCCCGGCGGGTACGTGGTCGAGCCCGGCGGAACGACCTGGCCGGGAGGCGGCGGCTGCTGCCCGCCCGGCGGGTGGACCGACGGCGGCGGCTGGACCTGCCCGCCGATCGCCCGGTCGTCGTCTCCTCCGGTCGTCCTCCTCCTGGGCGACGGTGGGTCGACGGGCTTCTTCGGGTCCTGCACCGTGAAGTCGCCGCCGGTGTACTCGCGAAGCTGGCCGTAGTCGATGGTGCGGGCCGCGGTGTTCGAAGTCGACTGCTGCGAATACGCGTTGTACCGCTCGACGTTCTCCTGGGCCTTCTGGTTGTACTGGTTGATCTGGTCTTCGGTGTCGGTGTCCCACGGCGTCGCGACGTCCCAGGCGCTGCGCGTCGGCGGCTGGTCGGTGACGTCCGGGTGCAGCGAGTTCTTCATCTGGTGGAACTGGTCGATCTGCGTCTGGGCCAGCGTCGAGTTGCGGTCCAGCGTCGTGGACGCCGAGGCCGCCGACGCCGTCAACGGCTGGAGCCGCTCGCGGGCCGCGTCCGACGCGCCGCCGGTCCACGCGGATTCGAGCCCGGCCGTCAGCTCACGCGTGCCCTGCTCGAGCTGGCGCTGGTAAGCCGACTGATCGACACCCGCCTGGTGCACCTTCTGCAGCGACCCCGTGCCGGGTCCGCTCATCACCGCCTGGACCAGCTGGCCGGGTGACAACCCGGCGGTCTGCGGGTTCGCCGCACCGCTGCCGGTCTGCGAGCCGACGTAGGCCCCCGCGACCGCACCGGGCAGCCCGCCCGCGAGCAGGCCGATACCCGCGCCGCTCAGGACCTTGCCGAGCCCCTCACCACCCGACTGGACCGCGTGCGCGATCTCCGACCCGACGTGCTTGGCCGCGTCGAGCATGTCGCCGAACAACCCCACCGAACCCGCGCTCCCCTCGCGTTCGATCTCCCCTCGTGCGTCACGGACAATACCCCACCGGTTACCGCCCGTGCGAAGAATTGACCAGGTCAGACGTTCGCACCTGCCACCGGGTCAGCGGCCGCAGCACCCACATGGCCATCACGGCCATGCCGAGGGCCACGAAGAAGTGCACGACCCACGCGCCGAGCAGCGAAGGCCCGCCCCATGAACCGGCGGCACCGGCTTCGGTCCAGAAGAACCCGAACGTCGCGATCCGCGCCACGAGGTACCAGACCAGCAAGGCGACCGGGAAAGCCGCGACCGCGGCCGGGAAGCCGCCCGGTTTCGCTTCGGCGCCCAGCCACCGCCGCGCCAGCCGGGTCCGCGCCTTCGGACCGGCCAAGTACGCGGGCAGTGCGAGCGCGGCGTGGATCGTCCGCTTCCAGTCGGAGATGTTCATGGAAAGTGACGCTACGAGCCACTGACCAGCGCGAACACCAGGTTGGCCGCCCGGACGGGTGGGGAAAACCGGAACGCGCCGAAACTGTCGGACCGGTGTGCCACACTCGGTCGCCGTACGGCTACTGACGTGAACAGGGGAGGTTCGCGTGTCGAACCCGGAGCAGCTGATCGCCGACTTCGAAGACCGGATGGCGGAGTCCCGGCGCAAAGCCGAGCTGATGGTCAGCGAGATCGAGGCGGTCTCGGTCTCCGAGCGCAGCAAGGACGGCCAGATCGGCGTCAAGGTCGATCACGCGGGCAACCTCGTCGGCCTGGAGATCGGCATGGGCGTGCGGGACAAGCCCGACCTCGCCGAGGAAATCCTGCGCACGGTCAAGGCCGCTCAGAGCAAGCTGGCCGCGGCGATGCGGGCCGAGGTCACCGACCCGGTCGGGCCCGAAGTGATGAACCAGCTGGTCAGCCGTCTCGAGCAGGCGTTCCCCGCACCGAAGCCGGAAGGGTTCGCCGCACCGCCCGTGCCACCGGGCGACGACGATCGGTTCGTACCCGAGGAGGAGCGGCAGCGGCCTCCGGCGCCGAAGCCGCCGGAACCACCGCGCGCGCCGCGCCCGTCGTCCGACACCGGACACGACGACGACTACTTCAGCGACGGCGATTACCTGCGCTGAAGCGCGGACGAGGGAGGCGACCATGGCCGGACCAGGCGGCCCCGGCTTCGCGGTCGATCCGCAGGAGCTGCGGAAACACCGCGAGAACATCGAGGCGATCACCGACCGGATCGACCGGTGCAAGGAAGCCGCTCGCGCGACCGAGCACCCCGAGGCGTTCGGCTTGCTGGGCATCCCGCTCGCGGCGATCTGCGCGATCGCCCAGCAGGTGGCGGAGATCGCGATCGAATCGGCGTCGACGTCGTCGTTCGACCACTCGGCCCGGATCCAGCTCTGGCAGCAGATGAAGGAAGCCGACGAGGCGGAGTTCAAGGACCTCTTCAAGGTGGAGGACTGAGCCGTGGCCGAAAACCCGTTGATCAAAACGGACGCGGCGGACGACCGCAGTGCCCTCGAAGGCGCCGGGCTCTTCCAGGACTTCTGGGACGCCGGCACCGCCGTCGCCGACGGCAACTGGACCGAAGGCCTGCTGAACGCCGCGTTCGGCGCGGGTGGCCTCGCGGAGCTCGTCGCCGACCCGATCGGCACCCTCGCCTCCGCGGCCGTCGGCTGGGCGATGGAGTTCTTCCCCTGGCTGCGCGAGCCGCTCGATTGGCTCACGGGTGACCAGACGGCGCTGGAGAACATGGTCGGCACCTGGGAGAACGTCGGCAAAGAACTGGAGAAGATCAGCACCGACCTCCAGGACACCGTGAAGCGGGACAGCGCGGCCTGGGAAGGCGCCTCGGCGGACGCCTACCGCGCCTTCGCCGAAGATCGCGCGGCGACGTACGCGGGCGTGGCGACCGGAGCCAACGCGATCGCGAAGCTGGTCGACATCTGCAAGACGATCTTGAGTGTCGTGCGCTCGATCGTGCGTGACCTGATTTCGGAGTGCGTCGGCAAGCTCATCAGCATCGCCTGCCGGTACCCGGGCCCCGCCCTGCCGGCGGGCATGGCCACCGAGGGCACCGCGGAAGCCGTCAAGACCGGCAGCAAGTGCATGGAGTGGATCAAGAAGCTGCTGACGGCCTTCAAGAAGGCGCAGGAGCTGTTCCACCGCATCAGTGACATTTTCCGGCGTGTCAAGGGCGCCTTGAAGCGCGGAGCGGAGAGCCTGCCCGGACCGCTGAAGAAGGTCGGCGGGCTGATCAAGGACGAACCTCGCGACACGCGCACGTTCCTCGAGAAGGTCCGCGACGAACGCCCTGATCGGAAGCAGTGGAAGGACATCGTCTCGTCGGACAAGTCGATCGGCGAGAACCTCAAGGACATCGGCGAGGAGTTCCGGAACGACGTCCGCGAGGAGTTCGGCGAGAAGTTCGGGGAGGACTTCGGCAAGGACCTCAAGGAGGACGCCAAGAAGGAGTGGCGCAAGGAGTCCCGGAAGAAGAAGGCCGAAGGGCTGGACGAGTGGGCGGGCGAAGACGAAGACGAGTCGTCGGACAAGGAGACGACCGTCCAGCCGCCGGTGTTCGACAGCCCAGGAGCGCGGCGGATCTCGGGTTCGATCGAATGACCGAGCCGGCGGGCGGCCGGATCGTGGTTTCGCGGACCGCGGGGCGGCCCTGGATCCTCGCCGTGGTGCTGCTCGTCGTGGCGTCCGGGTTCCTGTGGATGGCCCTGGCCGCGACCCAGGAGAGCCCGCGAGTCGCGGGCTGGGTCTTCGGCGGGGGGTTCGGCCTGCTCGGGCTGAACCTCGTCCGGCGGTCGGTGCGCAGGCCGGTCCGCGACGAGCTGGTCCTCGACCCGGCGGGGATCTCCCGGGTGATCGGCCGCGTCGTCTGGACCGTGCGGTGGGACGAGCTCCGCGCCGCGTCGGTCGTCGAGAGCCCGCGGAAGAGCGAAGGCCACCAGGTCGTGCTCAGCCCGGCTCGGGACGGGTTCGAAAGCCGCCACCGGAGCCTGGTCCGCATCGGCGGCGGTGACTTCCTGGTGG
Organism: Amycolatopsis nalaikhensis; assembly: GCF_030264295.1. Classification (GTDB taxonomy): domain Bacteria; phylum Actinomycetota; class Actinomycetes; order Mycobacteriales; family Pseudonocardiaceae; genus Amycolatopsis; species Amycolatopsis nalaikhensis. The sequence continues at coordinate 2,808,359 of NZ_CP127173.1, forward strand.
CGGGGATCGGGCTGTACGACCGGGAGGCACCCCGAGTGCGCGAAGTGCTGGCGCGGCACATCGGCGCGACGGTCGATCGCGTCGTCGAGGCGCCGGTTCTCATGCGGCCGCCATCGCCGGTCAGGGATGCGGTGCCCTCGTGGATGCCGCCACCCCTCGAAGCGACCGGATCCGTCACGATCCACGTCAACGCGTGGAACCGGGCGCTGCTCCGGTGGGGCCGGCTGTGCGCCCTCATGGTCGAGCTGGGCCTGGGCGCGGCGATCGAATTCGGGCCGCGCAACGGGATCCGGACCGCGTGCCTGGTCGTGTTCGCCGTTGTTTTCGCCGGCGCGACCTGGTTGGAGATCGCCGAGCGGCAGAGCCGTTCCCGGAAGTTCCGCGTCACCCTGGAGCTGTCGGCCGCCGGCATCCGCTGGGTGTCGCGTTACCGGCGGATCGAGGTCGCCTGGCCGGAGATCGCCGAGCTGAGGACACCGGCGCGGCTCGTCGAGTTCCGCCCGGCGAGCGACGGTTTCCCGCTCGACCGTCCGGACCTGCACCCGCTGCGGCAAGCCGACGGCTGGTACCGGTTTCCCCGCGCGTTGAGCGCGACGGCCGCGCGGGAGTTCGACGAGCACATCCGCGAGGTGCTTCCCGGCGGTGTGGCCTGGGCGCCGCCGACGCCGATCACTCGGGGGGCTACGTGATCGGCGCCGGCGACCCGATGCCCTGCCCGGCTCGCGCCGGTTGGGGCAACGTCATCACGTTGCCGTGGTGACGCACCTGGAGAGCGGGACCGGTCCGCGAAGTGACGGCTGAGGGACTTGCATCCCCCGATCGAGTGACGGGTATCCGCTGCTCGCATGATTGTCGCACTCAGCCCCGGATAAGTTACAAAAACCTTCACTTTCCCCTTCCGCGCCCGTGATGACCTGGCCCGGACCGCTTTCGTGGCACAGTGCGGGGATGAACTCCGACGTCCTCGTTGTGGGATCCGCCAATGCCGACCTCGTCGTCGCGGTGGATCGGCGGCCCGGTGGCGGTGAGACCGTGCTCGGCGGCGACACCGTGCTCTCGCCGGGCGGCAAGGGGGCCAACACGGCCGTCGCGGCCGGGCGGCTCGGGGCCGATGTCGCACTGCTCGGGGCCGTCGGCGACGATCCTTATGGCCGCCTGCTGCTCGACTCCCTGCGCGCCGCCGGTGTCGACACCGGGCTGGTGCGGACCAGCGAACGGCCCACCGGCATCGCCTACATCACCGTCACCCCGGACGGCGAAAACGCCATCCTCGTCTCGCCCGGCGCCAACTCGAGCCTGACGCCCGGCGACGTCGACGCCGTCTTCGACGGGGTGCAGGTCATGGTCGTCTCGCTCGAGGTGCCGCTGCCGACCGTCGAACACGCCGTCGCGCGCGCCGCCGAGGAGGGCGTCAAGGTGCTGCTGAACCTGTCGCCCGCCGCGAAGCTCTCCGCCGAGACGCTCGCCAAGCTCGACGTCCTGCTGGTCAACGAACACGAGGCCGCCTGGCTGACCGGGCCGGGTGCCGACTTCCGGCAGCTCCTGGCCCTCGGGCCGCGGGCCGCCGTCGTGACCCTCGGTGCCGATGGCGCCGTCGTCGTCGAGGCCGAAGGTGTCACCGAGGTGGCGTCGCCGAAGGTCGAGGCCGTGGACACGACGGGAGCCGGGGACGGCTTCGCGGGCGCCCTCGCCGCGTCGCTCGCCGAGGGCGCCGACCTCGTGACCGCCGCCAAGCGCGCGGTGCGCGTCGCGGCTTTCAGCGTGACGCGGCACGGTGCGCAGCCGTCCTACCCGACCGCGGCTGAGCTGGGAGAATGATCAGTCTCTGACCCGGCGATTCGGCCGTATGCTGGCAGCCTGGTGGCGTGAGGAGGTCCGGCCCGTGCTCGAACAGGTCACGCGACGCGGGTTGTGCCCGCCACCACGAGATATCCCGGCCCACTTGAGCTATGGTCTAGACCATGTCGTCTGAGTCTCTGTCCGGGGTCGCCGTCAGCCCCGGCCGCGCCCGTGGTCCCGTCGTCCGCGTCGCGGAGCCGCTCGGCGAGCCCGCCGCCACCCCCGCCCCGGCCGATCCGGCCGCCGAGGCCGCGCGGATCGCCCCCGCCGCCGAAGCCGTCGCCGCGCGGCTGGAGAAGCAGGCCGAGACCGCGTCCGGCGAAGCCGCGACGATCCTGATCACGACCGCCGCGATGGCCGCCGACCCGGCGCTCGCCGCGCAGGCCGAACAGCTGGTCAAGACGCAGGGGCTGCCCGCGGCGCGCGCCGTCTACCAGGCCGCCGAGGGCTTCGCCGAGGCCCTGGCCGCCGCGGGCGGGTACATGGCGGAACGCGTCCGCGACGTCCGCGACGTGCGCGACCGGCTGATCGCCGAGCTGCTCGGCATCGCGCCGCCGGGGGTGCCCGAGCTGGCGTCGCCGAGCGTGCTGGTCGCCCGCGACCTCGCGCCGGCCGACACGGCTGGCCTCGACCCGGCGAAGGTTCTCGCGCTCGTCACCGAAGAGGGCGGCCCGACCAGCCACACGGCGATTCTGGCGCGCGCGCTCGGCATCCCGGCCGTCGTCGCGGTGCGCGGACTGCTGGCGCTGGACGCGCAAGCGCTTGCGGTCGACGGCGACACGGGCACGGTCGAGGTCGCGGACCCGTCGGCACCGGTCATCACGGCGACGGTCGCGCAGCTGGCCGAGTGGAACGGCACGGGCGCGACGGCCGACGGCCACCGCGTGAAGGTCTACGGCAACGTCGGCTCCCCGGCCGACGCCCAGGCCGCGGCCGACGCGGGCGCCGAAGGCGTCGGCCTGTTCCGCACCGAGTTCTGCTACCTGGACGCCTCCGACGAGCCGTCGGTGGCCGACCAGCGCGCCGCGTACACCGCGGTGCTTTCGCCGTTCCGCGGCAAGCCGGTGATCGTGCGGACGCTGGACGCGGGCGCCGACAAGCCCCTGGCGTTCCTCTCGCCGGAAGCCGAGCCGAACCCGGCGCTCGGCGTCCGCGGGCTGCGTGTCGCGTTCGACCGCCCGGAGGTGCTGGACCGCCAGCTCGAAGCCATCGCGGGCGCGGCAGAGGACTCCGGCGCCGAGGTGTCGGTGATGGCCCCGATGGTCGCGACGGTCGAGGAAGCGGCCTGGTTCGCCGACCGCGTCCGCGCGGCGGGCATCGCCAGGGCGGGCGTGATGATCGAGATCCCGGCCGCGGCGCTGAGCGCCCGCGAGATCCTCGACGTCGTCGACTTCGTCTCGGTCGGCACGAACGACCTGGCGCAGTACACGTTCGCGGCGGATCGCCAGCTGGGCGCGGTCGCGAAGCTCAACGACCCGTGGCAGCCGGCCCTCCTGCGCCTGCTCAAGCTGATCGGCGACGCGGCGAAGGCCACGGGCAAACCGGCGGGCGTGTGCGGCGAAGCGGCGGCCGACCCGCGGCTGGCGCTGGTCCTGGCGGGCCTGGGGCTGACGAGTCTCTCGATGAACGCCCCGGCGATCCGGACGGTGGGCGCGAGCCTGGCGTCCGCGACGCTCGCGGAGTGCGAGGCCTTGGCGGAAGCGGCCCTGGCGACTTCGGACCCGGCAGCGGCCCGCGCTGCGGCTCGCCCCTGATCGACGCGCGGCTGGTCGTGGTCGCCCGGGTGTGCCGGACACAGCTCGCGGGGCGCGGCTTGCGGCAGTAGGAGCGAACCCGTAGCTGACGGGGGCTGGGCCAGCCCCCGTGGGCCGGGTTGGCCGCGTGGATTAGGGCTGGTTGCGCGGACCAAGCCAGCCGCGTGGGCTGGGGTGGCCGCGTGGATGGGGCCTGGTCGCGCACGGCAGCCGCGCGGTTCCGGCGGGCTGCGCGCTGACCAGGCCAGCTGCGTGGGCCGTGCTGGTCGCGCCGTAGCGGGCTGGTCGCGCGAGCTGCGCGGCCTGGCGAGCCGCCGCGGCGCGAAATCTCGCCGCACCCGCAGGGGCGCCCCCCACTTTCAGTCTATCGGCCATTACCGACAGTGCCGTTCTGTGCGAACCTGGACGCACGGAGTTGTCCCCAATGCACGAGGGGTGTGGACAACCTGTCGCTGGGCCCGTGAAGGCCACCCTCCAGCGGTGGCCTTCACGGCGCCCCCGAAAAATCCGCCTCCGGGTTGTCGATCCAGCCCAGCCTCGCTCGACGAAGTGGTGAAGACCGAAACCACCGAGCCGAGAGGGACCCGCCATGACCGTCACCGCGACAGCCCCGGAACTGACCGCCCGGGCCGGACGACGGGAGTGGGTCGGGCTGGCCGTGCTCGCCCTGCCCACCCTGCTCGTCTCGCTCGACGTCTTCGTCCTCGTTCTCGCCCTGCCGAAGCTCGCCGCCGGGTTGCACGCCGATGGCACCGAACAGCTGTGGATCATGGACACCTACGGCTTCATGGTCGCCGGGTTCATGGTCACCATGGGGACGCTCGGCGACCGGATCGGGCGGCGGAAGCTCCTCCTGCTCGGGGCCGCCGCCTTCGGGGTCGCCTCGCTCGTCGCCGCCTTCTCGACCAGCGCCGGGATGCTCATCGCCGCCCGGGCCGCGCTCGGGATCGCCGGGGCCACCCTGGCTCCCTCCACCCTCTCGCTCATCGGCACCATGTTCACCAACCCGCGGCAACGCGCCGAGGCCATCGGGATCTGGGCCGGCTGCTTCTCCGTCGGCGCGATCGTCGGCCCCGTTGTCGGCGGGGTGCTCCTTGAACACTTCTGGTGGGGTTCGGTCTTCCTGCTCGGTGTCCCGGCCATGGTCCTGCTGCTGGTCATCGGCCCGAAGCTGCTGCCGGAGTACCGCGACGAGTCCGCCGGGCGCCTCGATCTCCCGAGCGTCGCCCTCTCCCTGGCCGCGATCCTGCCCGCCGTCTACGGCGTCAAGGAGCTCGCCCGCGAAGGCGTCCACGCCGTCCCCGTCGCCGCCCTCCTCACCGGTCTCGTCGTGGGTTACTTCTTCGTCAAGCGGCAGCGGACCCTCGACGACCCGCTGCTCGACCTCAGCCTGTTCGCCGGCAAGGCGTTCCGGACCACGCTCGGCGGGATGCTGCTCTTCAGCATGCTCGGCGGCACCACCATGCTGTTCGTCGCGCAGTTCCTGCAGCTCACCCAGCGGCTCTCGCCCGTCGGTGCGGCTCTGGGGCTGCTGCCCGGGATGGCCGCCTCGACCGTCAGCTTCCTCGCCGCTCCCGTGCTCGCTCGCCGCTTCCGCCCGAGCGCCTTGATCGCGGGCGGGGTCGCCGTCGCCGCCACCGGGATGGCCGTGCTCGCCTTCGTCGATCCCGCCGCCGGGCCCGTCTGGCCCGCGCTCGGGTTCGCCGTGACGTCGCTGGGTGTCGGCCCGATGGTCGCGCTGGGTACCGATCTCGTCGTCGGGTCCGTTCCGCCGCGCAAGGCCGGAGCCGCCTCCGCGCTCGCCCAGACCGTCAACGAGTTCGGCTACTCGCTCGGCCTCGCCACCGTCGGGACCCTGGGCAACGCCGTCGTCCGCGCGCACGGCCTCCCCGATGGCCTGCACGTCGTCGCCGGGCTCGCCGCCGTCGCGTTCGCCGCGCTCGTCTGGTTCGTCGGCAAGAACCTGCGGACCGCCTGAACGCGGCGAAGGCCTCCCCACCCGATGCCTGGGTGGGGAGGCCTTCTTGACGCCGGGGGCAGAGGGGCCCCGGCTAGCCGAACAACCCCCGCCGGGGGTGCCGGATGACCAGCGAACCGCCGTGGACGCGCCCCGTCAGCACGAACCGCGGGTTGCCCATCCGCCCGTTGCTGCGCGTCTTGTCCTCCAGCGCGCCGAACTTGACGTCGGTGATCGAGTTGACGTCGACCGCCGCGTGCTCCGGGATGATCACCTCGACCGAACCCCACTTGGCGTCCAGCTCGATGTGCACCACCGGCGACTGCACCTGGGCCTCGGTGAAGTCGAGCTTCGTGGACCCGTACTTGTTGCGCACCACCATCTCCGGCGGGACGACCCACGGGCCGCTCCGCACGAGGGACGAGTACTTCGCGTTGAGCTCGAAACGCCGTCCGGGCGCGTAGCCGATCGGCGGCGCGTACGCCGGAGCAGCGGCGACGGCGGCGGCCGGGTGGTAAAGGCCGGCGAGGTCGGCCAGCACCGCGTTCAGCTCGCCGCGGGTCCGGGACGCCAGCGCGCGGTCGGTGCGCTCGGTGAACTCGTCGAGGTCGATCATGCCGCGGCCGATCGCCTTCTGGAGCACCCCGACGACGTGCTCGCGCTCGTCGTCGGACACCCGGAGATCGCGCTCGCTCAACGGCTTGGTCTCGGGAACCGGTATCGCCGTCGTGGTCTCTTCCTCGCCCATGCCCACGATGGTAGAACCGGATTTCACCAGGGAGATCGGGGGAAAACCCTGAACGGACCCGTATTCCGCGGTGCCGTCGCCGGCGCGGCCTTGCTCCTGCTCGCGGGGTGCACCGCCGAAGCGCCGCCGTCGCCCACGACCACGCCCGTGTCGACGACCCCGTGGAGCCCGCCGGAAGGCCTCGACGGGGTCCGCGCGACCGGCGGGATCGGCGTGACAGCCCTGCTCCCCACCGCCGGCCCCACCCTCTTCGACGCCGACACCGGGCCCGCCGCCACCCCGCCCGGCTATCCCACGGGCGACATCGGGCTCAGCGTCGTGCGGGTCGGGAAGCACGCTGTCTTCACGGTCTACCCGCCTTACACGCACAGCACCGAACCGTTCGAAACCCTCGTCTACACGGGACCGTCGAGCCCGCCGCGTTCGCTCGGCCGCGCGTGGTCGGTCGCGCCTGGTGTCGACGGCGACAGCGTCTGGCTGATCCGGCAGGACGCGCCCGATGCCTGCCGCTTGCAGCACGTCTCGCTCTCCGGTGGGGAGTTCGGCCAAGGGCAGCCCGCCAGCTGCCGCACCCAGGTGCGCGCCGAGACCGCGCACGGCCTGCTGATCACCATCAACTCCGGCGCCGCCGAGTCGACCGACGCGCTGATCGAGCCGGAGACCGGCCGCACGGTCCGGCAGGAGCCGCGCATCCTCGCCGTGGCGGACGACCGGATGCTGCTCGACGGCCTGACCGACCTCACCCTCGTCGACCTGCGCTCCGGCGACCGGAAGCAGCTGAGCAGACCGGCCCTCGGCCGGACGCCCGCGGTCGTGCCGTCGCGGGACGGCGGCGTCTGGGCCGTCGACTTCGCCGACCCCGCCTACCGCGGCACCAGCACCCAGACCCGGGACATCTGGCTGCTCCGCCCGGACACGCTGACCTGGCAACACGCCGCGGGCATGCCGTTCAGCACCGAACACCTCAAGCGCGGCGGCGGCCTCGACTGGTCGGAGGCGGGCGATCTCGTGCTGGCCGACGGCGTTCTCGCCGCCTGGCACCCCGGTGAACCGAAGTGGCGGCTCGGCACAGCGGCTCTGCCGACGAGCGACTGGTCCGGGATCGCCGTCATCCCGTGAGGGTCACTCCTCGTCGAGGCCGTGCTCGATCGCGTACCGGGCCAGCTCGACGCGGTTGTGCAGCTGCAGCTTCCGCAGCGTCGACTGCACGTGGTTCTCCACTGTGCGGTGCGACAGCACCAGCCGCTCGGCGATCTGCCGCGCGGTCAGTCCCTTCGCGACCAGGCGCAGGACGTCGGTTTCGCGCTCGGTCAGCCGCGGCGGCTCGGCGCCCTCGGCGGGCGCGTCGGCCATCCGCCGGTACTCGCCGAGCACTAGCCCGGCCAGGCCCGCGGTGAACACCGGGTCGCCCGCCGCCGTCCGGTGCACCGCGTCGACCAGCTCGGCCGCGGACGCCGACTTGACCAGGTAGCCGGACGCGCCGGCCTTCACCGCCTCCAGGACGTCCTTGTGCTCGCCGCTCGCGGACAGCACCAGCACCTTCGTCGACGGCAGCGCCGCGGTGATCTCGCGGGTCGCGTCGACGCCGGAGGTGCTGCCCAGGTTCAGGTCCATCAGCACGACGTCCGGCTGGACGGTCCGCGCGATGCGCAGCGCCGCGTCGGCGTCCGGCGCGGTCGCTCGCACGTCGAAGCCGTGCTCGGTCAGGTCGCGGGCCACCCCGTCGCGCCAGATCGGGTGGTCGTCGACCACCATCACCGAAATCCGCGGCTCGTCGCTCATCTCGCACCCCTCGTGCTCGGCACCCTGACCTCCCACTCCGTGCCCCGGCCGGGCCCGGTGTCGAGGGCCGCGCTCCCGCCGAGGTCGCGGACCCTCCCCCGGATGGATTCCACCACGCCGAGGTGCCCGTCCGCCGCCGCCCGCTCGAGAACGCCGTCCGGGATGCCCGGCCCGTCGTCGCGGATGCTCACCACGACCTCGTCGCCGAGGTCTTCCAGCAGGACCCAGGCGTGCGCGCCGGGTCCCGCGTGCTTCTCGACGTTCGAGAGCGCTTCGCGGGTGACGGCGACCAGTTCGTCGGTGACGTGCGCCGGCAGCTCGACGTCGTCCGCCGGGGTCGACACCTGCACCGACGACGTCGCGAGCAGCTGCAACGCCGCGCGCAGGCTCGTCGTGCCGCTGTCGTTCGGCTTCACCGGCTCGGTCGTCACCAGCGAGCGCAGCGCGATCTCCTGCTCACCGGCCAGCCGCGCCAGCTCGGCCGCCTCGCCGCCGACTTCGTTGCCGCGCTTGCGCACGCGCGCGAGCACCTGCAGCACGCTGTCGTGGATCGACCGCGCCAGTCGCTCCCGCTCGGCCGTCGCCGCTTCCTTCCGCAGCGCCTGCTCCAGCCGCGCCGCGGACCGGCGGCCCATCGTCGCGGCCATGCCGACGAGCAGCCCGGCGGCGGCCAGCAGGACGCCGTCGCGGGCGACGTCGAGGTCGAACTTCTCGCGCGCGAGACCGGTCGCCACGCCGACGACCAGCCCGGCGAGCACGCCACCGCTCGCGCCGAACCGTGCGCCCGCCGCGACCGGTGGCACCGCCGCCCACACCGTGGTGATCAGCGGGACGTTCAGCGCGAACTGCGCGTCGCTGAGCACCCACGGCGAGGTCAGCAGCAGCGCGGTGGTGATGACGAGGTCGAAGACGACCAGCGACGGCGGCCGCGTCCGCTCGCGCAGGTAGAGGAAGCTGCTGACCACCGACCACAGGGCCATCACGCCGAGGATCGCCCACGCCAGCCATTCGCGCTGGTAGTGACCACTTTGGACGATCACCGTGCCGCAGGCGAACGCCCACGTGAGCACGCGGAACGCGATCACGCCCCGCCACATCGGCGTGATCGGATCGGGGGTCCGCGCGGCGGTCATTCCTCTTCGCCGCGCGTCGGCACTTCCGCCTTCGGCGTGCCCGGCTCGGCGTCGTTCGGCTGCGCGGCCTGGTCCTTGAGGACGTTCACCTCACCCGGGTCCGGGTTGGTCTCGTGCAGCAGTGACCGGACACCGGCGTTCAGCACGGCCAGCAGCGGCACCGCCAGCAGCGCGCCGGCGATCCCGGCCGCCACCAGGCCGGCGGTGATGGCCAGCACCACGGCCAGCGGGTGCAGCTTCACCGCGCGGCCCAGCAGCAGCGGCTGCAGGACGTGGCTCTCCAGCTGCATCACGCCGATCACGATGGCCAGCACGATCACCGCGCCGATGAAGCCGTTCGTCACCAGCGCGATCAGCACGGCGACACCGCCGGTGATGACGGCACCGATGATCGGGATGAACGCGCCGAGGAACACCAGCGTCGCCAGCGGGATCACCAGCGGCACACCCATGATCCACAGCCCGATGCCGATGCCGACGGCGTCCACCACGGCCACCGCCGCGGTCGCCCGCACGTAGCTGACCAGCGACGCGAACCCGCGGCGCCCGGCGACGTCGACGCGGTTGCGGACCCGGCCGGGCACCGCGCGGACGAGGAACGACCAGATGGTCTCGCCGCCGCTGAGGAAGAAGATCGTGATGAACAGCGTCAGCAGGAAGCCGGTGAGGATCTCGCCGACCGTGCTCGCCGTGGTGAGCGCGGTCGTCGTGATCGACGCCTGGTTGTTCTGGATGAAGCTGATCGCCTGGTTGATGAAGTCCTGGATCTGCTCCTGGCGCAGGTGCGGCGCACCGTAGACGAGCCAGTTCTTGATCTGGTCGAGGCTGTCGTTGAGCTGCTTCTGCAGCTGGGGCAGGCCGGAGGAGAACTGCGTGACGACGAACGTCAGCAGCCCGCCCAGCACGGCCAGCCCGGCGATCAGCACGATCGCCGTCGCCAGCCCGCGCGGGAACTTCACCGCCACCAGCTTCTGGACGGCCGGCGCGAGCAGCGCGGACAGCAGCAGGGCGATGGACAGCGGGATGATGACGACGGACAGGTAGCCGATCACCCACACCACCGCGTACAGCGCGGCGATCACCACGATGAACCGCCACGCGAGAGCCGCGCTGATGCGCAGCCCCCGGGGGATCAGCCCGGTGATGTCCTCGTGCTCCGGCAGGAACGGGTCTTCGCGTCGCGCGTGGCTCACGCGCTCACCGTACTGGCAACGCCGCCCGATTCGGCCGCTTTCCGGCGGCCGCGTCCGGCACTGGGGACTGCCTGGGCCGATCACCCATCGTCAGATCGGACTACACGATGTGTTCTTCACACGATGGGGGCATCAAGTCGTGTCGAGGGTGCGCGGCGCGGCGCGGGTTTGGTTAGGTCGCTTCCGCAACGGCAATCGGCCGGATTGATCACGAACCAAGCACGAGGAGACAACGAGTGGCGATCACCGCGACGAACGAGGGGCAGGGCGCCAAGCGCTCGCGCCGTCTCGTGTCGCGTGCGCTGCTCGTGCTGGGCGGGGCCGTCGCCGGCACCGCCGCCGCGTGGCTCGTCTCCGGTGCCACCGCCTCCGCGGACACCGTCGAGGTCGGCACCTCCTCCGTCACCCCGGTCACCGACGCCACCGCCGGCAGCCTCGGCGACGTCAACCACGGCACGGCCAACCTCGCCGGTGACGTCGCGGGCGGCCTCGCCGAAGCGGCGAACTGCCACCAGGACGCGACGACGTGGAGCGAGCCGCAGCGCCCGTGCCACGCCGACGCCCGCACCCTCGAGCACGAGGTCTCCGACCGCGTCAGCGACTCGGTGTCCGACCTCGCCGACGACGCGGTGCTGAGCCCGGCGGAGCGCACCCTCGGCGCGGTCGAGCACGTCGTCCGCAAGCCGGCGGACACCCGCCAGGTCCTCGAAGAGACCGTCACCCCGGCGCCGGCGCAGGACTTCGGCCGCCAGGTGTGGCAGCTGCTCGACCCGGCCGGCCACGGCGACCTGGTCCCGCTCCCCGAGCTTCCCGGGCCTCGCCCCGGTCGAGCAGGAGCCGGTGACCACCGGCGTCGGCCAGGCGACCGACGGGGTCGCCGTGACGACGGTCCAGCTCCCCGACTCCGTGCGAGCCGCGCTCGCGCTGGCGAAGAACTCCCACCTCGAAGACGGCACCGGTGCCGCGGGCCACTCCCGCGACGGGCACCGTGACCTGCCGTCCCCGCTGACCCCGGCGCAGCTTCCGATCGCGCCGTCCGTCCCCACCGCCCCGGGTGGCACCACGGCCCCCGGTGGACACCTCGACGGCCTCAACTTCGGCGTCCCGTTCTGGACGACCGAAGCCGTCGACACCGCCGTCGCGGCGATGAGCCGCGCCGGCCTGCGCAACTCTGTGCGCACCCCGGGCGAGCAGCCCGGCGTCACTCCTGACTGAACACCTCCCTTCACGGGTCGCTGACGCGCCCAAGTCCGTCTTCATCTGACGGCTCCTGCGTCCGCGAATTTCCCGTGACACGGCGGTGCGCATTGTCGCGCCCGCAAGAAGTTCCTTTCCCCCTCGGTGCATTCGACGCACCCCCATAAGCCCGCAAGGGAACCCGAAATAAAGGAGAAAAACCCCATGCAGACGTGGGCAAAGCGCGGACTCCAGACCGCACTTGTCACGGGTGGGTTGCTGATGCTGGGTACCGGCATCGCCTCGGCTGACGAGAACGTCAACCCCGACACCCCTGCCTCGCCGCTCGACCTGAACGTCACGGTTCCGATCCAGGAAGCCAACAACGCGGTCGGCACCCCCTTCGGCCAGCTGGACCTGCCCGCCGGGCAGACGGAGCTGAGCACCAAGCCGGTCACCAACGCGGCGAACGAGGCCGCCAAGCAGCTCGACGACGCGAGCCCGATCAGCCAGAGCACCCTCGGCGGTGCCACCAAGGCCGACGGCGCCGGCGCGTTCACCCCGGGGCACAACAACCTCAAGGGCAACAAGGTCACCGGCGACGTCGTCGTCCCGATCCAGATCGTGGACAACGCGATCGGCGTGATCGGCGACGCGAACGTCCAGGGTGGCGACCACACCCAGACCTGGGACCACAACCAGGACATCGCGACGACCGGCGACGGCTCCAGCCTCGCGGGCAACGCGGTCGCCCTCGACTGGGCGCTCCCGGTCCAGATCGCCGGCAACGGCGGCGGCGTCGCGGGCGGCACCGGCCGGGTGACCGGCGGATCGGCCAGCCAGAGCACCACCGAGACCGGGAACGTCGACACCGACGGCGACGGCTCGGCCCTCTCCGGCAACATCGTGGCGGGCCAGTTCGCCACCCCGGTCCAGGTGACCGGCAACGCCGCTTCGTACCTGCTCGGCAACGGGCAGAGCCACGGCTACAACGCCGACACGGTCGCCACCTCCGGCGGCTCGCTGTTCACCTCCGGCAACGACAGCGCCGGCTCGGGCAACGTGGTCGGCGCGCCGGTCGCCCTGCCGGTCAAGTTCAACTGCAACTCGGGCGCCGTGTGGGGCTCGCTGTCGCACGCCGGCTCGTGCACCAACTCGGCCGACGCCACCGCCGGGGACACCCGCGAGGGCAGCCTCGGCATCCCGACCTACGAAGAGACGAGCGGCAACGGCTCGTTCCTCGGCGGGAACGCGGGCGCGGTCTCGCTGTCCCCGATCGCCAACGTCGCGGGTGTCGCCGGTTCCTGGATCGGCAACGCGACCGCCGGCGCCCCCGAGCCCGGCAGCTCCTCCAGCACCGTCGACTCGGGCGGCTTCGTCCAGACGGCGGGCGACAAGTCGGCCGGCGCGGGCAACGTGATCAACCCGTCGGTGGCGCTGCCGGTCGAAGCCTTCGGCATCGGTGGCACCTACATCGGCCAGGCGAACGCCGCGCACGACAACACGACCGACGCCAACGCCGGCAACGGCAGCTACACCAAGGGCAACGAGTCCGTCATCGGCGGCAACATCGTCAACACGCAGGCCGCGGGCGCGCCCGAGGTCTTCGGCATCGGCGGCAGCCACATCGGCAACGCCTCCGGCACGGCGACCGAGGACAAGACGGTCACCGCCGGGGCGTACGACGGCACGCAGGGCAACAACTCCTCCGGCTCGGGCAACGTCGTCCAGGTGCCGGTCGGCGTGCCCGCCGAGGTCTTCGGCGTCGGCGGCTCCTTCATCGGCCAGGGCTCCGGCTCGGCCGACGAGACCAAGGTCGTCTCGGGCGGCGGCGGTGGCAGCACCCACGACGACAACGGCTTCCTGAGCTCGAACCTGGGCACCGTGCCGGCGTCGCTGCCGGTGCAGGTCGCCAACATCGGTGGCGCGTTCATCGGCCAGGGCCACGGCAAGGGCTCGACCGACACGACGTCCAACGCGGGCGGCGACGTCTCGGCCGACGGCCCGGCGGGTGCGGGTGCCGGCAACATCATCGAGGCCCCGGTCTCCCTGCCGGTGCTGGCCGCCGGCAGCGGCGCCGCCCTCGGCGGCATCGGCACCGGTGAGAACGACAACATCACCGACTCCTCGGCCGGCGGCGACGCCACCACCGACGGGCAGGCCGGTGCGCTGACGGGCAACATCGTGAAGGCTCCGGTCGCCGGGGTCGCGCAGGTGTTCAGCGACGGCGTCGCGGGTGCGGCGCTGGGCCACGGCAAGGGCACCAACGACACCACGTCGGAGGCGGGCGGCGACGCCACCACCAACGGTGACGAAGGCGCCGTGGCCGGCAACATCGTCGGCGCGGACGCGCTGCCGGTGGTGCAGGTCTTCGGTGACGCGGTCAGCGCGGCGGGTGTCGCGACCGGCACCGGCGTCAGCATGACCTCGGTCGAGAACGCGGGCGACGACACCACGTCGGGCCTCGACGGAGCGATCTCCGGCAACATCCTCGACCTGCCGGTGACCGCGATCGCGCAGCTGTTCGGCGACGCGGTGACCGTGGGCGGCGTCGCGCACGCCGTCGGCGACAACACGCTGACCACGGAGAACGGCGGCGAAGCCACCACCGCCGGCGACGGGTCCAGCCTGTCGGGCTACAACTTCTACCACGCGTTCGCGCTGCCGGTGCAGATCTTCGGGGTGCCCCTCGAGCTGCTCGGGGTCGCCACCGCCGAAGCCACCGACATGACGAGCATCGACGAGGCCGAGGACGCCATCGCGTTCCCGGTCGACGGTTCGGAGATGGCGGCCGACGAGCTGCCGTCGCTGACCGGGCTCGCCAGTGGCCTGCCGACGTCCGGGCTGCCCACCGAGGGCCTGCCCGCGCTGCCGACCGCGCTGCCGACGGCCGCCCCGATCGGTGCCGAGCGCGCCGACGTGCCCCCGGTGACCAGCCCGCTCGCGGGTCTGTCGCAGCTGGGCCACCTGCCGACCCCGGCGGGCCTGCCCGGCACCCCGGCGCTGCCGAAGCCGACCCTGCCGAACACCGCGGCGCTGCCCGCCGTGACCGGCCTGTCGGCGCTGGGCGGGGCCCTGCCCGGCCACGGCACCGAGCGTGCGGACCTGCCGACCGCCGGCCTGCCGATCGCGCTGCCGGCCACCCCGGCCCTGCCCGCCCTGCCGGGCGAGCGTGCCGACCTGCCGACCGGTGGCCTGCCCGTCGCGCTGCCGGCGCTGCCCGCCCTGGGTGGCGTCCCGGCGCTGCCGACCGCGCTCCCGGCGACCCCGGCCCTGCCGGTGAACGCCAAGCTGCCGGTGCTGGACAGCGCGGCCCCGGCCGCGCAGGTCCCGGCGATGTCGGGCCTGGACTCCACCGGCTTCCTCGCGAAGCTGCTGGGCCTGGTCAAGCGCAAGTAGTTCGGTGACGCCGGGCGGGTTCAGCCAGAGCCCGCCCGGCCCCAGTCCCCGCTGCCGCGGGCGGGCGCTCCACGCGCCGCGAGGGCGACCTCGCACGGAGCGCCCCCACCCCGCGAGCGCGGACGTCGAAAAAGCTCTCCTTCCCTGGAGACGACGAGCCCCAGGAGCCAGACCGGCTCCTGGGGCTCGTTCGCGTCTTCAGGAAAACTGCAAGGACCGCTTCGCCAGGCCGTGCCAGAACCCGTCGATCACCGTGCGGCCTTCCGCCGAACTGGCGCCGAGGGAGACGAACAGCGGGGCGAAGTGCTCGATCCGCGGGTGCGCGAGGGTCGCGGCCGGGGCCTTGTGGCGGAAGTCGAGCAGCGTGTCGACGTCGCCGCTGCGCAGGACCTCGTCGCCCCAGTGGTCGAACTCGGCCGACCACGACGGCGGGGTGCCGTCGGTGGCGCGGGCCATGCCGCTGAGGTTGTGGGTGAAGAAGCCGCTGCCGATGATCAGCACGCCTTCGTCGCGCAGCGGCGCGAGCTTGCGGCCGAGGTCGAACAGCTCCCGCGGGTCGAGCGAGGGCATCGAGATCTGCAGCACCGGGATGTCGGCGTCCGGGTACATCTCGACGAGCGGCACGTAGGCGCCGTGGTCGAGCCCGCGTTCCGGCGCGTCGTGCACCGGCGTGTCGGTCGAGCGGAGGAGCTTCCGCACCTTCTCCGCCAGCTCCGGCGCACCCGGCGACGCGTACTTCACCTCGTAGTAGCGGTCGGGGAAACCCCAGAAGTCGTAGACGAGCGGCACGGTCGTCGTGGCCCCGATGGTCAGCGGCGCCTCTTCCCAGTGCGCCGAGACCACCAGGATCGCGCGGGGCTTCGGGAGGTCGGCGGACCAGGCGGCGAGCTGGCGGGTCCACGTGGCGTCGTCGGCGAGCGGCGGGGCGCCGTGGCTGAGGTAGAGGACCGGGGTGGCGGACATCGACGGCTCCAGTGCTTGAAAGTTCAACTACTAGAGTTCTACGTCGCCTCGCCTCGGGATATTCCTCAGGCGGCTTCGAGGTTCGCCGCGCAGCGTTCCAGGGTGCGGATCGTCGTGCGGTAGTCGTCGTCGCTGATGCCGTCGATCGCCGACGCGCGGAAGGCTTTGACGCGCTCCTCGACGCGCGCGTGTGCCTCCCGGCCGGAGTCGGTGAGCTCACCGTTTCCGGCGACCCAGCCGCGCTCGCGCAAGTCGGCCACCTTCGGGGTCATCGACCCCTCCGCGGCGACGAACGGCGCCATGGCCGAGTCGATCTCCTCCGGCGTGCGGGCGCCGAGGGCGATCGTGTTGAGTACCTGCCAATGCCGCCGGGTCAGCGACTCCGCGTCGAGGACCCGGCCCATGGAGGATTCGAGAAGCTCGTGGAGGTGGCGAAGCCACCAGCCGAGGGGTTTCATGAGTGCTCCGGAGATGTCGATGAACAACTACATGTAAAAGTACATGTAGTTCGGAGGTGGAGCAACCATGACGGACGCGGTGGCCGAGGTCGAGCGCGGGATGATCGCGATCCGCCGCAGCCAGCAGCGGCGGGCATTGAGCCGGATCGGCAAGGCCCGCGGCCGCGGCGCGCACGACCCGGTGCACGAGCTGCTCGACGTCGTCGAGGAACTCGCCGACCGCGGCGAGGCCAGCACGGTGACCGCGTTGAGCGCGGCGATGGGCGTCGACCAGCCGCGCGCCAGCCGCCTCGTGGCGCGCGCGGTCGAGCAGGGTCTGCTGCGCCGCGAAGCCGACCAGCGCGACGGACGACGGGCCGTGCTCGTGCCGACCGAAGCCGGTCAGGCGCACCTGGAGGAGATGCACGCCTTTCGCCGCTCGGTGTTCGCCGAGGCCATGGCGGACTGGCCGGAGGAGGACCGCGAGAACTTCGGCAGGCTCCTCACGGCCTTCGTCCGCGGGTACGGCGCTCTCGGCTAGTCGTGCGAGAGGTCGACGAAGCGGCTGTAGTGCAGCTGGTGCGCGACGGTGATCGTCGCCGTCGGGCCGGCGCGGTGCTTCGCGATGATCAGGTCCGCCTCACCCGCGCGCGGGTCGTCGCGCTCCCAGGCGTCCGGGCGGTTGACCAGGATGACGAGGTCGGCGTCCTGCTCCAGTGAGCCGGACTCACGCAGGTCGGACAGCATCGGGCGCTTGTCCGTGCGCTGTTCCGGACCACGGTTCAGCTGGCTGATCGCGATCACCGGGACCTCGATCTCCTTCGCCAGCAGCTTCATCTGCCGCGAGAACTCCGAGACTTCCTGCTGCCGCGACTCGACGCGCTTGCCGGACGTCATCAGCTGGAGGTAGTCGAGAACGACGAGCTTCAGGTCGTTGCGCTGCTTCAACCGGCGCGCCTTCGCGCGGATCTCCATCATCGTCATGTTCGGCGAGTCGTCGACGAACAGCGGTGCCTCGGAGACCTCGCTCATCCGGCGGGCCAGCCGCGTCCAGTCGTCGTCGGACATCTTGCCGCCGCGCATGTCGGCGAGGCGGATCTTGGCCTCGGCCGAGAGCATGCGCATGACGATCTCGGTCCGGCTCATTTCCAGCGAGAAGATGACGCTGGTCAGGCCGTGCCGGATCGACGCCGACCGAGCGAAGTCCAGCCCCAGTGTCGACTTGCCGACACCGGGGCGCGCGGCGACGATGATCATCTGGCCCGGGTGCAGCCCGTTGGTCAGCTCGTCGAAGTCGGTGAACCCGGTCGGGATGCCCTGGGACTGGCCGCCGCGCGAGGCGATCGCGTCGATCTCGTCCATCGTCGGCTGCAGCAGCTCTTCCAGCGCGACGTAGTCCTCGCTGGTCCGGCGCTCGGTGACGTCATAGATCGCGGCCTGCGCGCGGTCGACGACCTCGTCGATGTTCGCGCCGTCGGCCGCGGCCGCGCCGTAGCCGTACTGCACGATCCGGGTGCCCGCCTCGACGAGCCGGCGCAGCACCGCCTTCTCCGCAACGATCTCCGCGTAGTAGCCCGCGTTCGCCGCCGTCGGCACCGTCGCGATCAGCGTGTGCAGGTAGGGGGCGCCGCCGACGCGGCCCAGCTCCCCGCGCCGCTCCAGCTCGGCCGACACCGTGATCGGGTCGGCGGGCTCGCCGCGGCCGTAGAGGTCGAGGATGCAGTCGTAGATGGCCTGGTGGGCGGGCCGGTAGAAGTCGTCGGGGCCGAGCGCTTCGATGACGTCGGCGACGGCGTCCTTGGACAGCAGCATGCCGCCGAGCACGGACTGCTCGGCCGCGATGTCCTGCGGTGGCTGGCGGTCGAACCCGCCGCCGGAGCCGCCACCGGGGTCGCTGGGACCCGGGTCGGACTCCGCGTACATCGGACCGCGGTCGTCGGTCAGCGCCACCGCTCCGGACACCTCCTCATCATGTCGAACACTCGTTCGAGTATGCCGGATCTTCGCTCTCGAAGCACGCGGCCCGGCCCGTGCTCTTCCGTCCCGGACCCGTCCTCCCGATGATCGGTGAGAACGCCGCGCGGCTGTCGCAGACACGCGGGGCGCCACCGTGAGTACAGGCCCGAGCGGGCACGCTAGATCCCCCGGAAGGCCGATGGCAATTCAGGATGGGGACCCTTCTGTGGACAACCTGGGGATGAATGGGGGTAACCAGTCACAGGTGCCGCGACAGCTGTGGACAAGTTGGGGACAAGCGTGATCGCCTTTGGTAAATCCGCAGGTCAGGACCTGTGAACAAGGTGTGGAGAACTTCCCTGAAACTCGTTCGGCGTGTCGCGGAAAGTCCGTCGTTCGGCGTGTCGTGGACCAGCTCGGGCCCATTGGCCCACGCGACCTGTGGATGAATGCTACGGAGGGTAGAGGCGCCACCCGGTGGGCTGACGGGCGCGGCGATCAGGCCGCGGTGAGCCGGCTCTGTGCGCTGCGTAACCGGTCAGCGAGAACGCGCTGGTCGGCCGGGGTGAAGGCGATCCGGTTCTCCCCGCGCCCCGGAACCTCTTCGGTCAGCCACCGGCCTTCCGAGGTATCGATGTAGTTCACCGGGCGTTCGATCCGCTGCCACGAGCCGGTCCGGCTGCGGGCCGCGACGTACAGGCTGCCGCTCCCCATTCGGCGTAGCGCGAGGATGCGGCGGATCTCCTCGACCTCCTGCGAACCCTCGGCCGGGCGGTCGTTGCGGAGCACGGCGAACGCGCCTTCGTCGTTGCGCGCGGTTCCCTCGATCTGGCTCTTCGGCACCGCGAGCGGCGTCCCGCGGCCGGGGGCCAGCTTCGGGATCTGGCCGAGGAAGTCGTCGAGCAGCTCGCCCGGCCGGGTGGACTCGAGCACTACGACGTCCAGCTCCTCGTGCTTGGCCAGCACGAACGCCTCGCCGCCGGCGCTGCCGGCCAGCAGCCGGTAGCTCACCGGCTTGCCCTGGAACCCGCCGTCGATCCAGCCGTAGTACTCCAGCTGCGGCCGGGCGATCGCCTCGACCGTCGCGACGAACCCCGGGTGCATGCCGCGCGGGCCGAACAGCCCGGCCTTGGCGAGCTCGGCGTTGACCCGCTCGTCCTCGGCGCGCTGGGCCTCTTCGCTGTACCAGGTCGGTTTCTCCGACAGCACGGTGTGCGGCTCGCCGCCCCGGCGCCGGATCAGGTTGATCAGGGTGCCGGTCGAGATGGTGACCTGCCTGTCCAGCACCGCACTTCCCCCTAGGAAAATCAGCTTGGTGAGCCCGGTGAACACCGAAGAGCCGGGCGCGCCCATCTTGGCACGCGCCCGGCGCTCCCGCGTGCGCTACTCGCCGATGACCGGCGGCGCGGTCAGCTCGTCGGTCCCGAAGATCTCGTTCGGGTCGTCGCCGAGCAGGTACTTCGACGTCCGTTCCTCGTCGCCGCCGCCCTGGCCGCGGGCGCCGTGGCCCATGCCGCCCATGCCACCCATCCCGGTGGCACCGGTGCGCCCGGCGCCCGCGCCGCCCGCACCCATCGCGCCGCCGCCGGCACCCACGCCGCCGCGGCCGGCCCCGGCCGCGCCACCCGGCACGGCCGCGCCGGTCGAGCCGCCGGGCCCGAAGCCCGCGCCGCCCGGGCCGAAGCCCGCCGTCGGGTCGCCGATCCCGCCCGACCCGCCGGGGCCGAAACCGCCGCCGCCACCGGGGATCGAGAAGTCGCCCGCGCCACCCGAGCCGCCGGGGCCGAAGCCGCCGGCGCCCGGGATCTTCGGCGGCGTCCAGCCCGACGAGTGCGTGCCGTCGTCGAACCTCGGCGGCGTGTACGTGCCACCGGGCGGGATCGACGGGTCGAAGCCCGGGGGCTTCGTCGGGTCGAACCCGGGGGGTTTGGTGGGGTCGAAGCCGGGCGGCTTGCCCGGGTCGAAGCTGCCACCGGGCGGGACGTTCGGCTGGCCGGGGAAGGACGGGACGCCGCCGGGGCCGGGCATGTTCACGCCGGGCGTGGACCCGGTGCCGTTGCCGTTGCCGTTCCCATCGCCGTCGCCGGTGCCGTTCTTGCCGTCGTCGCCCGGCTTCTTCTTGCCGTTCTTGCCGGGGTCGACGCTGACGTTCTCCTGCTGCCCTTCGAGCGCGGAGTAGGTCGGCATCTTCTGGCCGTTGTCGTTGCTCGCCTTGTAGTAGGTGTTGAAGGCGTCGACGTTGGCCTGGCCCTTGGTGTTGTAGTCGCGGATCGCCCGGTCGGTGTCGGTCGTCCACGGCGTCATCGCGTTGAGCAGGTTGTTCTTCGGCGGGTCCTTCGGGACCTCCTGGACCTGCGCGTGCACCGTGGTGAACGCGGTGTTCTGCTCGCCGAGGTACTTGTCGGAGTCGGTGAGCTTGGTGTTCGAGTCCTCCATCCACACCCGCAGCGGGTGCGCTCGGCGTTCTGCGCCGCCTCGCCGCCGCCGCCGGTCCAGGCCGCGTCCATCTCCTTGGCCAGCGTGTCGATGGTGGTGAGCCGCTCCGAGTAGGCGCCCCGCAGCCTGCTCGCCGCCGCCTGCCCGTTCTGGATGGAGCCGGTGCCGGGTCCGGTGGTGATCTTCTCCCAGATGTCGTAGCAGTCGATCTTGCGATCGCCCTGCACCGACGTGTGGTCGTCCGAATGCGTGGTCGCCATGTTGTACGCGGCGAACCCGCCGAGCAGCACCAGTTCCAGCATCTCAGCCCTCCTTCAAGGTCTGGATCATCGCCTCGCCGAACTTCGCCACCACCGGGCAGGGGTCGGACGCGCCGGCGCCGTGGTCGTACTGCGCCAGGATGTTGACCGAGAGCTCGTCGGTCACGCCGACGAACAGGCCGCACTTGCCGCTGGAGCGGTCGTCGAGCGCGGCCGCGTACACGCCGGGGTAGCCGCTGATCTGCGTCTCTTCGAAGTAGGCGTCGTTGCCCTTCGTGTCGTAGACGTCGCTGAGGCCGTTCTTGTTCGCCGTCACCGTGGTCACGTCGATCTGGTTGCCGGGGTCGTCGGCCTCCTGGAACGTGCAGCTCGGGCCGTTCGACGTGGTCCGCGGCGTGCCTTCGCCGAGGCCGAGGGTGGCGCGCGCGGACGCCGACAGCGTCGCGCAGGCGTCCGAGGTGATCGACGCGGTGTTCAGCGGGCTCGGCACCTTCGGCGCGGAACCGCCGCCACCGCCGCTCGAGTCGCTGCTGCTGGTCTCGGCCGAAGTCGGCGCCGGGTTGGGCGTGCCGCCGGTCTTGCCGGTGCAGCCCACGACGGCGAGCACGGCGAAAGCCACGGCCGGGACGGCGAGGAGTCGTCGGTTCACGTGGCCTGGTTCCCCGTCTTCGAAAGGTCGGCCTGCGTGTCCGACTCCTTGGTGGTGATCTTCTGCTTGGCCGCGGTGAGCGCGTCGATGTAGTTCTTGACGTACTCCTGCATCTTCTTGTTCTGCTCGAGGAACGCCTTGCCGGACGGGTTCGCGAGCTTCTCCCAGTCGCCGCTGGCGAACTCCTTGCCGGGCGCCTTGACGTTCGCCATCAGGTTGGCGTCGTCGTAGTCGCGCTTGAGGTCGGCTTGGAGGTCCTGCCACTTCTTGATGATGGCGTCGATCTTGTCGGCGTCGAACGTGAAGCCGCCGCCGCCCGCTCCCCCGCCGCCGCTGTTGGCCGGCGCGGACATGCTCACCTCGTTGGCCATCTGAAGTACCCCATCCCCTTCCACGTCCGCTCCTATTGTCCTCCGACGCCGCAAGTGTGTCCGAGGTTCCCCGAAAAGCGTGAAGGCGGGCCGCCCACCAGGGACGACCCGCCTTCCACGACGTACTGCCTTACTGCGCGGCCTTGACCTCGAGCCGCACGTCGACCTTCACGTCCGGGTGCAGCCGGGCGCCGACCGAGTGCTTGCCGACGGTCTTGATGTGGTCGCGCAGCTCGATGACGCGCTTGTCGAGCAGCGGGCCACCGGCCGCCTTGATCGCGTCGACGATCTCGCCGGCGGTGATCGAACCGAAGAGCTTCTTGGAGCCCTCGGCCGCCTTGCCGGTGAGCTGGATGGCGCCGAGGCCCTCCAGCGTCGCCTTGATCTCCTTGGCGTGGTCGAGGTCGCGGATGCGACGGCTCTCCTGCGCGCGCTGGATGGTGCGCACGTTCTTCTCCGCGCCCTTGGAGGCCACGATCGCGTAGCCCCGCGGGAGCAGGTAGTTGCGTGCGTAGCCGTCCTTGACCTCGACGATGTCGCCGGGGCCGCCCAGGTTGGCCACGTCCGTGGTGAGGATGATCTTCGCCATGTCAGTGCCCTCCCTTAGCGCGCGGTCGAGGTGTAGGGCAGCAGCGCCATCTCGCGGGAGTTCTTGACCGCGATGGCGATGTCACGCTGGTGCTGGCTGCAGTTGCCGGTGACGCGACGGGCACGGATCTTGCCGCGGTCGGAGATGTACTTCCGCAGCAGGTTGGTGTCCTTGTAGTCGATCAGTTCCGGGCGGCCCTTCTTCTCGGCCTTGCAGAACACGCAGACCTTCTTCTTGGGCTTGCGGATGGGTGGCTTGGCCACTGGTTACTCCTGGAAAGTCAAATCTGTGTGGATGTGTACGAGATCAGAACGGGGGCTCGTCGCTGAAGCCGCCACCGCCGCCACCGGCGGGCGGGGCCGAGCCCCACGGGTCGTCGGCCGGCATGCCGCCACCGCCACCGCGGTTGCCGCCGCCACCGCCGCCGCCGAAGTCACCGCCGCCGCCACCGCGACTGACCTTGTTGACCTTGGCCGTGGCGTAGCGCAGCGAGGGCCCGATCTCGTCGACCTCGAGCTCGACGACGGTGCGCTTCTCGCCTTCCTTCGTCTCGAACGAGCGCTGCTTCAGGCGGCCCTGCACGACGACGCGGGCGCCGCGGGTCAGGGACTCGGCGACGTTCTCCGCCGCCTGCCGCCAGATGTTGCAGCGCAGGAACAGCGCCTCGCCGTCCTTCCACTCGCCGGACTGCCGGTCGAGGGTGCGCGGGGTGGACGCGACGGTGAAGTTCGCGACCGCCGCACCGGACGGGGTGAAGCGCAGTTCCGGGTCGGACGTCAGGTTGCCGACCACCGTGATGACGGTGTCTCCAGCCATCGGGGTTCCCCTCGGGCTCAGGCCTTGGCGGCAGCGGGCTTGGCCGCGGCGCGCTTGACCTCGCGACGCATGACCTTGGTGCGGAGCACGGTCTCCTGCAGCGACAGCTGCCGGTCGAGCCTCCTCGACCGCGTCGGCCGAGGAGTTCAGGTCGAGCAGCGCGTAGATGCCCTCGGCGTGCTTCTTGATCTCGTACGAGAGGCGACGACGGCCCCAGACGTCGACCTTCTCCACGGAACCGCCCGAAGTGCGGATCACGTTGAGGAAGTTGTCCAGCGTGGGGGCGACCGTGCGCTCGTCGAGCGTGGGGTCCAGGATGACCATTACCTCGTAATGGCGTGACACAACCACTCACCTCCTATGGGCTCGCGGCCACGGACTGTCCGTGGCAGGAGGGTTTGTCCAGGTAAGGCTACCTGGGGGTACCGGCGGGACCGGACGCCGGGGGTCAGCTCGCGCGGCGCAGGACCCAGGTGCGGACCAGCCCGGCGGTGACGCCGGCGAGCACGATCACCGCGAGCAGCATCGGCAGCTGCACGTCGCTCGACGCGCCGTTCGAGGCCAGCGCCTGCGCGTTGCCCGCGTCGCGGATGTTCGCGCCCTGTCCGCTCTGGTCGCCCTGGCCGGCCTGCGGCGCGGAGGCGTCGCCGGGGAGGGTGCCGTTCGCCGGGTAGCGAATACCGGGGGCGACGGCCGTGCCCGCGGTCGCCGTGGGGATGCCGCTGTAGTCGCGCATCGGCGCGCTGCCGCCCGTACCGCCGGTGGTGCCGGGGTTCAGGTTCGAGAGGTTGCCGGTCGTGCCGCCCGGGACGGTCCCGGTGCCGCCCTGCGGCGTGCCGGGGTTGGCGCCCGGCTGGCCCGGGGTGCTCGGGGCGACGTAGTTGCTGGCGAGCAGCGTGAGGCCGCAGGCCTTGGCGACCGTGGTCTCCACGCTGTTCAGGGTCTTGTTCCAGTCGAAGCCGAGCCCCCACGTGCCGGAGTTGGCCAGCGCGGTGCGGACCGCCTTGCCGATGGCCGCGCCGGTGGCCTCGCCGCCCGCGGCGGTCGGCACCTGGCCGACCGGGATGGCGTGGATCTTGGCGATGGAGTCGCCCGCCCAGCTGCCGACCGCGAGGGTCCCGGCGTTGTTCGCGCCGTTCGTGACGAGGGTCTTGACCGAAGCCCCGTCGATCGCCACCTGGTCGCCCATCTGGCCGGTGACCGAGCCCGTGCAGCTGTTCGATACCACCTGCTGGCTCGCCGACGCGGTGCCCGAGGAGAGGAATGCTCCGCCAGCGATGAACGCGGCGATGGCGGTGACGGTCAGGGTCTTCCGCACGAGCTTTCCTCCAGGGGTTACGGGGGCGTCGTTCCAGGCAACAGGATCAACGAAGGGAATACGCGAAAGATACTCGGCAGTCGGGTCAATTCCCAGCGGCCATTCGGCGGAGCACCCAGGTGCGGACGAGGCCCGCGCTGACTCCGGAGAGTGCCAGAACCGCGATCAACAGCGGCAGATTCGACCCGTCCGTGAAGCCGTTGGATGCGGACGGTAGCGCTTCGGCCCGTCCCGCCGTCTGGATGCCAGAGCCGCCCGACCCGTTCTCGTCCGGGCTCGTGAGGCCGTACTGCGGCGCGTACCCCGGGATCTGGCTGCCGTAGCGGATCGCGGGCGACGGCGTGAACAGCCCGGCCGTCGCGAACGGGATGCCGCTGTAGTCGCGCATCGGCGCGTAGCCCGTGCCGAGGGTGAACGGGTAGCCGCCGAACGCGGGGCTGCTCGAGAACCCGGGCAGCAGCGGGCTGTTCGCCTCCGGGATCCCCGTGCCGCCCGAGGCGGGGGTGCCGCCCTGCTGCGGCGAGCCCCCGGTGCCGCCGGACGGCGGCTGCTGCGGGCTGCCGCCGGTGCCCGGCTGCGGCGACGACTGCTGGCCACCGCCGGTCAGGCTCTGGGCGCCGCTGGTCACGCTCTCGACGCCCTGGTTGATCGCGCTCGCCGCGGGCGCGCCGACCACGGGCACCGGCGAGACCACGGTGTTCACCACGTTCACGGTGACCTTGCAGAGCGTGCCCAGCACGGCGTTGATCGTCCCGGTCAGCACCTTCGTGCCTTCGGTGACGACACCGAGGTTGAGCGGGAGGCCGAGCAGCGGCGTCGTGGCCTGGATCGTGTCGCCGGGCTTGGCGGACACGGTGCCGCCGCACGGCACCGTCTTGGTCTCGGCCGAGGCCGTGCCGGGCATGCCGAGCACGGCCGAACCGGCGAGGACGAACGCCGTCGCACCGACCGCCGTTGCCCTCCGTGTCCGATCCCGCATGCTCGCCGCCCCTTTGTCTCGTCGCCTCTCCCCAGGACAACGACGTTAAGGCAGCACGGTGACGCCCGCTCGCTCAGAAATGTCCGGCATTCGAGTGGAAGCGGAGATCACCGACCGTGAAATCAGGCCGGGGAACGGCGGATCCACGCCCGGACGAGTGCCGCCGCGACGATCGCCAGCGCCAGCACCGCGAGCAGCATCGGCAGCTTCGCCGGCGGGGTGACACCCGGCAGGGCTTCCGCGGTGCCGGACTTCTCGGCGTCGACCGTCGGGACCTGCTGGCCGGGGATCACCTGCGCGATCACTGGGGCCTGCACCAGGCTGCCCGGCAGCAGGGCGGCGTTGGTGAAGATGCCCGAGATCGCGTCGCCCGGCAGGCCCGCGCCGCCGGGGCCGGTGACGACCGGGCCGGTGCTCCCGCCGGGCGGGTTCGGTGCGGGCGGCGTCGGGGCCGGCGGGTTCGGCGCCGGGGGGTTCGGGTTCGGCGGGAGCGGCAGCGGCGGGGCGCCGACGTCTTCGAGGATGCCCTGTGTCGTGTTTCCGACAGCGTTGACAGTGCCCTGCGCGACCGGGCACACGGCGTTCGTCGCGGCGTCGCCGACCACCGGCACGTCGCCGACGCCGAGGGCCCGCACGGTGTCACCGACCGGCAGGGTCAGCAGGGGCGCCGAGCCGTCCGTGTTCTTCGCGCTCGAGTCGAGGCCGACGGTCAGCCGGTCCGGGGTGTTGAGCGGGGCGCCCGCGTCCAGCACGAGACCGGTTTTCGCGTCGCGGACCTGGCCGTTCTGCAGGGTTGTCGCGCAGTCCCCGCCGAGGGTCGGGCTGGGTTCGGCGGTCGCCAGGCCCGGCGCCGCGAGCGTGGCCGCGGCGGCGAAGGTGAACCCCAGTGCGGTGATCCGGGCGACGTGCTTCCCCATCGATGCCCTCCGGCAGTCGGACCAAATCTGGATCACGGAACGCGCTCACGGTACTCCACGAGCGTCACGAACTGGGGCCGCAGGGCGAAGAAGCACCGGAGTAGCGTGCTGGGCATGCTGATTGGCGCCCATGTCCGTGACGACGACCCGTTGACCGCGGTCGCCGAGCGCAAAGCCGACGTCGTCCAGTTCTTCCTCTCCGACCCGCAGGGCTGGAAGGCCCCGAAGCCGCACCCGCAGGGCGAGGCCATCCTGGCGGACCCGGTCGAGGTGTTCATCCACTCGCCGTACCTGATCAACGTGGCTTCGCTGAACAACCGGATCCGGATCCCGTCCCGCAAGAACGTCACGCAGCACGCCGACGGCGCGGCCGCGGTCGGCGCGAAGGGGCTGATCGTGCACGGCGGGCACGTCGGCGACAACGACGACGTCGAGGTCGGGATCGACAACTGGCGCAAGCTGTTCGAGCGCGAGCAGGAGAAGGGCGGCTTCAAGGTCCCGATCCTGATCGAGAACACCGCCGGCGGCGAGAACGCGATCACCCGCGACCTCGACGTCATCGCGCGGCTGTGGGACAAGGTCGGCGAGTTCGGCGCCGGGTTCTGCCTGGACACCTGCCACGCGTTCGCCGCGGGCTGGGACCTCTCGACCGCCGTCGAGAAGGTCAAGGCGATCACCGGCCGGATCGACCTGGTGCACCTCAACAACTCCCGCGACGAGTTCGGCTCGACGCGGGACCGGCACGCGAACGTCGTCAAGGGCGAAGGCACGATCGATCCCGAGGTCCTGGTCGCCGTCGCGCGCGAGGCGGGTGCCCCGGTCGTCGTCGAGACCCCGCCCGACGGGCAGGCCGGCGACATCGCCTACCTGCGCGAACAGCTCGGTTAGACCGCGGCGGCCTTGCGGCGGTGCCGGACGGCGTTCGGGACGATCACGTCCCGGGCGCCGTCGAGGAAGCCGCCCGCCGGGTCGTCGTCGCCCGCCGCCCGGAC
This sequence comes from Amycolatopsis nalaikhensis, assembly GCF_030264295.1. Lineage (GTDB taxonomy): Bacteria > Actinomycetota > Actinomycetes > Mycobacteriales > Pseudonocardiaceae > Amycolatopsis > Amycolatopsis nalaikhensis. The sequence goes on from NZ_CP127173.1 coordinate 2,836,023, forward strand.
CAGGTCCGTCGCCGGGCGGTAGATCTCCCGGACCACCAGCACGCACAGCGCGGCGACGGCCAGGTCGCGGACCACGACCGTGCCGAGGAACCAGCCCTCGGGCAGGCCCTTGTGGTCGACGCCGAGGTAGTAGAACATCCGCGGCACCCAGACCAGCGCGTCGATCAGCATCCAGCCCAGCAGCAGCCGCCAGCGCGGGATGGCCAGCACGGCCAGCGGCACCAGCCACAGCGAGTACTGCGGGCTCCACACCTTGTTCGTCAGCAGGAACGCGGCGACGACGAGGAACGCGAGCTGCCCGACGCGCGGGCGTCGGGGGGCGGCGAGCGCGATGTACGCGATGCCCGCGCAGCAGCCGAGGAACAGCACCGCCACCACGATGTTGAGGTACGTCGGTGTCTGGTTCTGCTGCAGCACGCCGTCGAACCCGGCCCAGCCGGTGGTGTAGGAGATGACGTTGTAGAGCGAGTCCGGGTCCATCGGCCGCAGCGTGCTCATCCGGAAGAACTCCCACCAGCCGCGGGTCGCGGTGAGGATGAACGGCGCGTTCACCACCACCCACGTCAGCACCGTGGCGGCCGCGGTCTTCCAGAACGGCGTGAGCTTCCCGGCGCGCAGGCACAGCACGAACAGCACGCCGAGCAGGAACAGCGGGTAGAGCTTGGCCGTCGCGCCGAGGCCGAGCAGGAGCCCGGCCAGCAGCGGCCGCTTGCGGGCCCAGGCGAGCAGGCCGGTCGCGGTGAACGCGGTCGCGATCGCGTCGAAGTTGGTGAACGCGTGCACCAGCACCAGCGGTGAGGCCGCCACCAGCAGCATGTCCCACGGACGGCGTTTGACCGTCCGCCCGGTCGCCCACACGGTGACCAGCCAGGCCATCGCGAGGAACAACGCCGTCAGGTCGAAGTAGATGGCCACCGGGAGCCCGCCGGGCAGCCAGCCCGCCTCGGCGACGTGGTACCAGCCCGCCGCGAGCTTCGCGTTCGCCCACTGGAAGAGGCCGGTGAACACCGGGTACTCCATGTAGCGGGTGTTGTTCTCCGCGGTCTGCGAGTTCTCCTTCCACGACGTGTAGTACGGGAAGGTGCTCGGCCGGTCGAGCCGCTCGGAGCTGTAGAGCGGCACGATGTCGGAGTAGCACATGGCGACGAACGGGCGGCCCGCTCGCCAGTCGAGCTGGGTGGCGCCGCTGGAGTCCTGGTACTGCTGGATGCAGGAGGCCTTGCCGAACCAGCAGAGCATCAGGGCGAGGGTGGCCAGCAGCAGGCCGACGCGCTGGGGCGACCAGAACCAGTGCCTGCCGACCGCCGCGTGCTCACCGAGCGGGCCGCCGAGCGGTCTGGTGACCGCCGCCGCGAGGGGCTCGTTCCAGCTCGGGACGACGCGTTCCGCGTGCGTCAGCGTCACGGGGCCGGGGTCCGGCTCGCGCGTGGTCTCGTCTGGCACGAGGCGGATGGTATCGGTGATCGGAGTTCGCGGCGGTGAAGCCGGTGATCATGCCGGATTCGCGTAGTACGAGGCCAGGACCTCGGCGGCGGCGCCGCGCGTGACGATCTCCTCCCCGAAGGCGTCCTCGACGACCTCGATGCGCTGCCAGTGCGGCAGCGGCAGCAGCTCCTCGAGGCGGGCCGCGACGGCGTCGCGGTAGGCGCCCGGTTCGTCCCGCACCGCGCGCCCGGCCAGCACGATCCGCTCCAGGTCGAGCACCTGGACGAGGTCGGCGAGGCCGATGCCGAGGAAGCCGGCGGCGGTCCGCGTGTCGGGGGCGCGCTTGGCCATGATCTCGACGCAGCCGCGTCGCCCGCAGGCGCAGCGCGGGCCGTCGAAGGCGATCGTGGTGTGCCCGAACTCACCCGCGTTGGTCCGGGGGCCGCGGTAGAGGCGCCCGTCGATGAGCAGGCCGACACCTATTCCGGTGCCGACCAGCACCACCGCGGTCGCCGTCGGCTCGCCGTGCGGCCACAGCTGCGCGAACGCCGCGGAGTTCGTGTTCTTGTCGAGCGTCACGGGCAGGCCGGTGCGCTTTTCGAGCAGGTCGCGCAGGGGGACGTCGTGCCAGCCCGGCATGTTGGTCGCGTCGCGGACCAGGCCGGCGTGGTGGTCCAGCGGCCCGACCGCGCCGAGGCCGAGGCCGAGCACGTCGAAGCCGTCGGCGAGCTCGAGCGCGGTGGCGCCGATGGCTTCGACGGCCTGCTCGGGCGTGAACCCGGCGGGGAGCGGCCCGCCCGCGGTCTCCTCGACCTCGCCGATGAGGTTGGTGCGCAGGACGCGGTACTCGTCGCGGTCGAGGCGCGCGCCGAGCGCGTGCCGGGCGCCGGGCCGGATGGTCAGCCGGGTCCGGGGCTTGCCCACGCCCGACGAGGGCTGGCGCTGTTCGTCCAGCAGGCCGGCGTCGAGGAGTTCGGGCACGATCTTGGAGACGGCCTGCTGGGTGAGCCCGGTGCGCTCGGCGAGCTCGACGCGGCTGAGGCCGCCCGCGCGCAGGATGTGCGTGAGCAGCAGGGCGCGGTTGTGCTGGCGCACGTCGCGCAGGTTCACCCCGGTGTCCGCCATGGCCAGGATCTTCGCACGCCTGGCCAATTAAGCAACAGTGTTGTTTAATGGGCCGCATGGCTGACTTGCGCGTGGGCATCCTCGGGTACGGCATCGGCGGTCGCGTGTTCCACGCCCCGCTGGTGGCGGCGACTCCCGGGCTGGTGCCCGCCGTGCTCACGACGTCGAGCAACGCCGCCCAGGCGCGTCTCGACCACCCGGACGCGGTCGTCGTGCCCGACGCCGACGCGTTCTTCGCGCACGCGGGCGAGCTCGACCTCGTCGTGGTGAGCACGCCGAACCGCACGCACGTGCCGCTCGCGCTGCGGGCGATCGAGGCCGGGCTGCCGGTGGTCGTCGACAAGCCGTTCGCGCCCACCGCCGCCGAGGCCGCGCGGATCGTCGACGCGGCGAAGGCGGCCGGTGTCGGCCTCACCGTCTTCCAGAACCGGCGGCTCGACTCGGACTTCCTGACCGTGCGGAAGGTCCTCGAGTCCGGGCGCCTCGGCGACGTCTTCCGCTTCGAGTCCCGCTACGACCGCTGGGTGCCCAAGCCCAAGGACAACTGGCGCGAGTTCGGCGACCCGGCCGAGGCCGGCGGGCTGCTCTACGACCTCGGCGCGCACATCGTCGACCAGGCGCTGCAGCTGTTCGGCCCGGTCACGCGGGTCTACGCGGAGGTCGACCGCCGCCGGGCCGGTGTCCAGGTCGACGACGACGTCTTCGTCGCTCTGCACCACGCGAACGGCGTCCGGTCGCACCTGTGGGCGTCCGCGCTCGCGGGCACGCAGAACCCGCGGTTCCGGGTGCTCGGCGACCGCGCGACCTTCACCAAGTTCGGCCTCGACGTGCAGGAACCGCAGATCAAGGCGGGCCTGCGCCCCGGAGACGACGGCTGGGGCGTGGAGCCCGCGTCGGACGCCGGGAAGATCGGCGTCGGCAACGACGTCAAGACCGTGCCCACCGAAACCGGCCGCTACGAGCAGTTCTACGCGCAGGTGCGCGACGCGCTGCGCGGCGAAGGCGACTTCCCGGTCGATCCCGCGTCCTCGGTCGAGGCCCTGCGGGTGATCGAAGCCGCGCACCGCTCCGGCGTCGACGGCACGGTGGTCACCCTCTGACCGGCCGTGACCTCGGTGACCCCCAGCTCCGAGGTCACGGCCTCCTCCGGCCGCGCTGCTGGTCCCGCAGCTCCTGCAGCCGCTGCTGGAACTGGCGGAACTGGTCGAGCTGCTGCCGGTTACCGCCGTTGCCGAACTGCCCGGGGTTCCGCGGTTGCTGTTGCGGCTGCTGGACTTGCACGCGGTCCTGCGGTGCGCTGATCGCGGCGACGCGGTCGAAGCGTTCCGCCGGTTTGCCCGTCAGGTACAGCTGCATGAACCGGTTCCAGATGGGCCCGGCGAGCGTCGAGCCGAACAGCGGGGCGCCGTCCGGGCCGCGCAACGCCTTGTCGCCGTCGCCGCCCACCCAGACCGCCGCCGACACCGAAGGTGTGTAGCCCACCATCCACGTCTGCGAGTTCGCGTTCGCCGCCGACGCGGGTTCGTCGTTCTGCGGGGTGTGCTGCTGGGTCCCGGTCTTGCCCGCGCATTCGTGGCCCGCCGGGCAGGTCAGCCGGGAGAACGGGATCACCGGCGCGAGGGCGGCGGTCACGTTGCCCGCGATCTGGGCGCTCTTCGCGGAGTCGTTGTCCGCGAAGGCGTCGGAGGAGCGGATCTTGGCTTCGTAGGCGGTTTCGCCGTTCGCGTTGGTCACCTTCTGCACGAAGTGGCGGTCGCGCTGGACGCCGCCCGCCGCGAACGTCGCGTACGCCGACGCCATGTCCGCCGCGGTGATCTGGGTGCCGCCCCCGCCGATGGAGATGTTGTTGTCGCCGGTGAAGAGCTTGCTGCGGCCGCCGTTCTCCGCGGTGCGGATGCCTGCTTCCTGCGCGGCTTCCGCCACCCCGGACGGCTTCGTCACGTTGAGCACCATGTCGTAGAAGACGGTGTTCGTGGACCGCTGCATCGCTTCGGCGACGGTGCACTGCTCGGAGCAGCTGCTGCTGTCCCCGGCGTTGCGGATCGGCAGGTCGACGCCGGGGAACGTGCGCGGTGACGTGCCGTCGAACCGCGCGTCGAGGCCGCGGCCGAGCTTGAGGAACGCCGCGAGGTCGAACGGCTTCATCGACGACCCGGGGTTGTGCGGCTCGTCGGCCCAGTCGCGCCCGGCCTGGTCTTCGCCGTTCGGGCCCTTCACGATCGCGTCGCCACCGTAGTACGCGAGCACGCCGCCGGACTTCGGGTCGACGGCGACGAGCGCGTCGAGGATCCGGTCGTCGGTCTGCTCGGCCATGCCCTCGGTCACGGCTTTTTCGGCCGCCTGCTGTGCTTGCGGGTCGATGGTGGTGAACACCTGGAACCCGCCCGAGTAGTACTGCTTTTCGTCGATGCCCTGCGCGGCCAGCTCGGCCTTGACCTGCTTCTTGATGAACGGGTTCAGCGCACCGGCCTGCTTGCTTTCCCGCAGCGGGATCGGCGTCGGGAACTTGGCCGCGGCGCGCTGGGCCGGGGTCAGGTAGCCGTTCTTCAGCATCCGGTCCAGCGCGGTGGTCCACCGGCTCATCGCGACGGCCGTGTTCTCCGAGCGGCCCGGCTGCTGGATCAGCCCGGCCAGCAACGCGGCCTGCGAGGAGTCGAGCTCGCCGACGTCTTCGCCGAAGTACGCCTGCGCGGCGGCTTGGATCCCGTAGGCGCCGCGGCCGAAGTAGATGATGTTGAGGTAGGCGGTGATGATGTCCGCCTTCTCGTAGGTCTGGTTCATCTTGAACGCCTTCGCGAGCCTCGACCCACTTGCGGCTCAACGTCGGGTCGTCGTCGCCGGAGGCGTTCTTGATGTACTGCTGGGAAATCGTCGAGCCGCCGCCGGAACCGCCGGTGACCTGGTTGTAGGCCGCGCGGAGGATGCCGCCGACGTCGAAGCCGGAGTTCGTCTCGAACGACGCGTCCTCGGTGGCGATCACGGCTTTCTTGACGACGTCCGGGATCTGGTTCGCCGCGAGGATCTGCCGGTTGCCGCCGGTCGGCACGTCCTTGCCCATCTCGGTGCCGTCGGCGAACAGGTAGGTCACGGCCTGGCCCTGCGCCTGCGCGACGGTCTCCGGCGAGGGGACGTCGACGGCGAAGTAGGTGATCAGGAAGGCGATGCCGGGGACGATGAAGAACAGGCCGAACGCGACGTAGCAAACCCGGCGAACCCGGCGCCACCGGCGACGGCGCTGGTCCTCCGCGCGCACCGGTCGCCGTGGCCGCGCGGGCCGCGTCAGGATCGGCACGGTCGGCGGCTCGGTGCGGGTGCGGTCGGTGTCCACGGGCCGTCCTCCGGTGAACCACGGTGGCTGCGGGCGCAGTCCCTCTGCAGCGGAACACGGACCGCGGCCCGCCGTGGTTCACCCGGGACGGCTACCTCGGCGGGTCCTGGCTGCCGGTCGGCGTCTCCTTCGAGGTCGTCGACGGCTTCGTGTGCTTCGACGAAGACGACGACGGGGTCTCGCTCTCGTGGCCGCGGCCGGGGTGGTCACCGCCGTCGTTGCCGGGGTTCTCCTCCGTCGGCGTCGACTCCGACGTCGTCACGACCTCGGTCGACGGCGGCGGTGCGACCTCACCGCCGATGCGCTCGACCTTGTCGAACTTCTCGCCCGGCTTGCCGGTCAGGTACAGCGACAGGAACTTCTGCCACATCGGGCCGGCGATCGTCGAGCCGTAGATCGGCGAGTTGTTCTTGCCGTGCAGCGGCTTGTTGCCGTCGCCGCCGACCCAGGCCGCGACCGAGACCGACGGCGTGTACCCGACCATCCACGTCTGCGAGTTCGCGTTCGCCGCCCACGCCGGCTCGCCCGCGACCTTCGTGTGCTGCTGCGTCCCCGTCTTGCCCGCGCACTCGTGGCCGTTCGGGCACTTCAGGTGCGAGAACCCGATGACCGGCTTCAGCGCTTCGGTGACGTTCCCGGCGATCTGGCGACTCTTGTCCGCGTCGCTGTCGAACGCTGGCTTCGCGTCGGTCGTGGCCTCGTACGCGACCTCGTTCTGCGCGTTGGTCACCTTCTGCACGAAGTGCCGGTCGCGCTGCTCGCCGTTGGCCGCGAAGGTCGCGTACGCCGAGGCCATGTCCAGCGGCGTGATCTGGGTTTCGCCACCGCCGAGGGAGATGTTGTTGTCCTTGGTCGAGACGATCGACTGGCCGCCGTCCTCCTTGACCTTGACGCCGGCCTCCTTGGCGGCTTCCTTGACCGGGCCCTGCTTGGTGTCGTTGAGGACCATGTCGTAGAACACCGTGTTCGCCGAGCGCATCATCGCTTCGGCGACCGTGCACTGCTGCGAGCAGGAGCTGCCCGGGCCGGCGTTGCGCACGACGCGGCCGTCGAAGGTCCGGTTGTTCGAGCCGTCGTAGGTCTTGTCGAGCCCTTCGCCCTTCTTGAGCAGGGCCGTCAGGTCGAACGGCTTCATCGACGAACCCGGGTTCTGCGGGGTGTCCGCCCAGTCGCGCCCGGCCTGGTCCTCACCGTTCGGGCCCTTCACGATCGGCTTGCCGCCGTAGTAGGCGAGCACGCCGCCGGTCTTCGGGTCGACGGCGACGAGCGCGTCGAGCAGGTTGTCGTCCACCTGGTTTTCGAGCGCTTCGGTGGCGGCCTGTTCGGCGGCCTGCTGCGCCTTCGGGTCGATCGTCGTCTGCACCACGAAGCCGCCGGAGTAGTAGCGGTCCTCCGGGATGTCGTGCGCGGCCAGCTCGTCCTTGACCTGCTGGATGACGAACGCGGGCGGTGCGCCGGCCTGCTGCTTGCTGTCCTCCAGGGGGATCGGCGTCGGGAACTGGGCCGCCGCGCGGTCGGCCGCGGTGATGTAGTTGTTCTTCACCATCCGGTCGAGCGCGGTGTTCCAGCGGTCGTGCGCGACCTTGTCGTTCTCCGAGCGGCCCGGCTGCTGGATCAGCCCGGCGAGCAGCGCGGCTTCCGAGAAGGTGAGGTCCTTGGCTTCCTTGTGGAAGAAGGCCTGCGACGCCGCGCCGACCCCGTACGCCCCGCGCCCGAAGTAGATGATGTTCAGGTACGCGGTGATGATGTCCTTCTTCTCGTACGTCTGGTTCATCTTGAAGGACTTGGCCAGCTCGGTCCACTTGCGCGTCAGCGTGGGCGCGTCGTTGTCGGTGGCCTTCTTGATGTACTGCTGGGAGATCGTCGAACCACCGCCGGTGCCGCCGGTCGCCTGGTTGTAGACCGCGCGCAACAGGCCGCCGACGTCGAAGCCGGAGTTCGTCTCGAACGAGTCGTCCTCGGTCGCGATCGCCGCGTGCTTCATGACGTCGGGGATCTGCTCCGGGGACAGCAGCACCCGGTTGCCGCCGCGCGGGACGTCCTTGCCCATCGGCGAGCCGTCGGCGAAGAGGTAGGTGACGGCCTGGCTCTGGTTCTGCGCGACCTCGGTCGGCGAGGGCACGTCGACCAGGAAGTACGTGATGACGAACGCGATGGCGGGCAGCACGAAGAACACGCCGACGAAGGCGTAGGCGACCCGGCGGATGATCTTCCAGCGCCGCTTCTTCCGCTGCGCCGGGGTGAGGGCGCGTTTGCCGCCGGTCTCTTCGGGCTCGACGTCGTCATAGCCCTCGGGCTCCTCGTACGCGTGGTGCGTCATCAACTCCGGACCGCCGCTCATCGGCGGCGGCTCGGGCCGGTACCCGCGCGGCTGCTGCGGCTGGTGCGGCTGCCGCTGCCACGGCTGCTGCGGGCGGCCCTGGCCGGGCGGCCCCTGGGGTGCGCGACGGCGCGGATCGGGACCCTGGCCTGGCCAGGAGCGGGATCGATCGTCGGGCACGGGGCAGTCCTCCAGTGTGCGCAGGGCAGCGACGACCGCCACCCCCTCTTGGAAGAGACGCGCGGCGCCCCGGTGGGTTGCCGAAATGATCAGGGCCCTCCGCCGGGTGGCGGAAGGCCCTGAGCACGGCTACCCGGGTCCGGAACCCGGTGGGGCGGCGACTCCGCCACCACCACCTCCGCCGAACGTGTTGCCCGTGCCGGGGTCGAACGTCGTGCCCGGGATCGTCGGCCGGGGCCGCGACCTCGACGTGGTCGTCTCGGTGTCCGACGGCTCGGTGCTGTCCGTGGTCTCCGGGGTGGTCGGCGTCGTCGTCGTGGTCGGCGTGTCCGACGGCTTCGACTGCGTCGTCGTCACGTCGTTGACGTCCTTGCCGATCGGCTGGACCTTGTCGAACTTCTCCGCCGGTTTGCCCTTGAGGTAGAGGTTCATGAAGTTCTGCCACGTCGGACCGGCGATGGTGGCACCGAAGATCGGCCGGTTCCGCGCGTCGTGCAGCGGCTTGTTGCCGTCGCCGCCGACCCAGACCGCGGCCGACACCGACGGGGTGTAGCCCACCATCCACGTCTGCGCGTTGCGGTCCTTGTACGACGCGGGGTCGTCGTCCTTCGCCGTGTACTGCTGCGTACCGGTCTTGCCGGCGCACTCGTGGCCGGTCGGGCACTTCAGGTTCGAGTGCGGGATGACCGGCTTCAGCGCCTCGGTGACGTTGCCCGCGATCTGCTGGCTCTTCGACGCGTCGTCGTCGAACGCGGGGTTGGTCTTGATGTTGTTCTCGTCGAACTCCACCTCGTCCTGCGCGTTCGTCAGCTTCGAGACGAAGTGCTGCTCGTGGTAGGTGCCGCCGCTGGCGAACGACGCGTACGCGGCCGCCATGTCCTCCGGCGTCACGGCCGTGCCACCACCACCGAGCGAGATGTTGTTGTCGTCGGTGTAGAGGACGCTCTTGCCCTCCGGCGCGACCTTGACCCCGGCTTCCTTCGCCGCTTCCGCGACCCGCGACGGCTTCGTCACGTTCAGGACCATGTCGTAGAACACGGTGTTCGCCGAGATCTCCATCGCCTTGGCGACGGTGCACTCCTTGCCGCAGCTGGCGCTGTCACCCGCGTTCCGGACCGTGCGGCCGCCGAGCACCCGGTTGTTCGAGCCGTCGAACGTCTCGCCGAGGCCCTTGCCCATCTTGAGGAACGCCGTGAGGTCGAACGCCTTCACCGACGAACCCGGGTTGCGCGCCTGGTTCGCCCGGTCCTGGCCGATCGCGTCCTTGCCGTTGGCGTCCTTCACGATCTCCGGCCCGCCGTAGTAGGCGATCACGCCGCCGGTCTTCGGGTTGACCGCGACCAGCGCGTTGAGCAGGTTCTCGTCGGTCTGGCCCTTCATGCCTTCCTGGGAGGCCTGTTCCGCGGCGGCCTGCGCGGCCGGGTCGATCGTCGTGTAGATCTTGGCGCCGGTCGAGAACAGCTTGTTCTCGTCGTAGCCCTTCGCCGCCAGCTCGTCCTTGATCCGCTCCTGGAGCTGGTAGGTGAGCTTGCCGGAGTTCTCCTCCTTGTTGGCGTTCTTCGGGATCGGCGTCGGGAACTGGAAGGTCGCGCGCTCGTCCTGGCGCAGCCACTTGTTGGCGACCATCTGGTCGAGCACGTACGTCCAGCGCTTCTGCGCGTACGCCTGGTTTTCCGAGCGGCTCGGGCCCTGGATCAGGCCGGCCAGCAGCGCCGCCTCGGAGGCGTTGAGGTCCTTGGCGTCCTTGTTGAAGTAGGCCTTCGCGGCCGCCTGGATGCCGTTCGCCCCGCGTCCGAAGTAGACGATGTTCAGGTAGGAGGTGATGATCTCCTCCTTGGACTGCTGGTTGTTCATCTTGAACGACTTGGCCAGCTCGGTCCACTTGCGGGTCAGGGTCGGGGCGTCGTTTTCGGTGGCCTTCTTGATGTACTGCTGGGAGATGGTCGAACCACCGCCCTGGCCGCCGGAGACCTGGTTCCACACCGCGCGCAGGATGCCGGTGACGTCGAAGCCCGAGTTCGTCTCGAACGTCGCGTCCTCCGCCGCGTACACCGCGTGCTTGATGACCTCGGGCACCTCGCCCGGCTTGAGCAGCTGGCGGTCACCGCCCGGCGGCAGCTCGCGGCCCATCACCTGGCCGCTGGCGTCGTAGTAGGTGACCGGCTGGTTCTGCAGCGACTTGATGCTCTCCGGCGTCGGCACGTCGACCAGGAAGTAGGTGATGACGAACGCGATCGCCGGCACCACGAAGAACAGCCCGACGCAGGCGTAGGCGACCCGGCGGACGATCTTCCACTTGCGCCGCTTGCGCTGGGCGGGTGTCAGGACCCGCTTGCCGTCTTCGTCCAGCTCGGGCTGGGGCTCGACGTCGTCGGCGAACTCGTTGAAGCGCGCGTCGTCGTAGCCGTCGTCGTACGGGTCGTACGAGTCTTCGGTGCCGTTGTGGGCGTGGTGGGTGATCAGGTCCGGTTCGCGCTCCGGCGGCGGCACCGGACGGCGGCCCGGCGGCGGCTGGCGGAAGCCCTGCGGCGGCGACCCGGGCGGGCCCTGCTGCGGACGCTGTCCCGGTGGCGGCGGGACCGGGCGGCGGGCCGGCATGCCCTGGCGCGGCTGCTGCGGACGCCGGGGCGGCTCTTCACCCGGCCACTGCGGGCCGCCTTCGTCGCCGGCGGGCCACTCGGGCGCCCCGCCGCGCGGGTTGCCCCGCGGCGGGGTGCCTCGCTGGGGGCGGCGGGGGGCTTCTTCGCCGGGCCACGCCGGTCCGGGGTCTTCCCCCGGCCACGGGCCTGACTGGGCACGGCGAGGTGCATCTGGCTCCTGGCCGGGCCAGGAGCGGTTGCGGTCGTCGTTCACGAATGGGCCTCCCAGACCGGCGCCCGGTGCCGCGCCGTTCTGCGCTCTTCAGCGGTTGTGTTCCAGCTCACGGGCCTGCGGTCCTTCGCGGACCGTCGGCACGTTCCCCCGTGCCGAGGACGTACGACCGGACCAGGTGGTTCCAGTGGCACGACCGGCACACTTCGACGTCGTACACGGTGAACTCGACGAACAGGCCGGCCATCCTGGCCAGCTCTTCGGGGGTCCTCGCCGAGCCCGCGACGTGCTTGAGTTCGTCACCGTAGACCCAGGACACCAGGGTCAGCGGCTCCTGGCGGCAGATCGGGCAGGGCTGGTCACCGGCCCGGCCGTGGAACTTCGCCGCCCGCAGCAGGTACGGACTGGCGTCGCAGGCCTCGAAGGTGCCGACGCGTCCGGAGCGGACTTCGGCGAGCAGCGCACGGCGCTGCAACGCGTAGTCCACGACCTGCCGCTGGTTAATCACCAGGACAGAGTACGGGCTCTTGCTGTGTGGTCCACGCCCCCTAGCGCGACCAGGCCGCCGACCGGCGGGGACACGCCGGACGTTCGATAACTCTCCGGTGAATTTCGCCCACTCTGGCAAGGGGGGTCCGGGTGGCGGAGCCCCGGCCCGGGGCGGAGCCGGGGAAATTTCGGTGAGGTGGCTTGTTGGCTTCGCCACTTCGATGTATCGGCGCGATATAGTGGCTGAGTAGGTTGGATCGAGGCGGTCCGTTCGGAGCAACGCCGGTCGTCTCGGTTTGTTCCCGAAAGGGGGTGCGGTGTGCTGGAGTTCGCGATCCTCGGTCTTCTGCACGAAGCGCCCATGCACGGGTACGTGCTGCGCAAGCGGCTGCACGAGACGCTCGGCACGTTCCGGACGTTCTCGTACGGCTCGCTGTACCCGACCCTGCGGAAGCTGCTGCGGGCCGGGTACCTGGTCGAGGAGCTGGACGAAGCCGACGACCGGGCCTGGTCGCGGCGCGGACGGCGGGTCTACAAGCTCACCGCGGAGGGCAAGGAGCGCTTCGGGGAGCTGCTCGGCGACGCCGGGCCGCAGACCTGGGACGACGAAGGTTTCGGCGTCCACTTGGCGTTCTTCTCGCGGACCCCGGCCGACGTGCGGATGCGGATCCTCGAGGGCCGCCGCCGCCGCGTGGAGGAACGCCGCGAAGGTTTGCGCGCGGCGCTGGCCAGGGCCGAGGAGAAGATCGATCGCTACACCCGCGAGCTGCACCGGCTGGGGCTGGAGACCAGCGAGCGGGAGGTGCGCTGGCTCAACGAGCTGATCGCGCACGAACAAGCCGAGCGGCAGGGTCCGGAGACCTGACCCGCGCGGCCCGGGCCGCAGCGTCGCGGCGCCAGACCTACTGAACAGACACGGATGAAGGAGAAAACCCCATGGGCGAGAACCGCCGCGTACGGGTGGCCATCGTGGGCGTCGGCAACTGCGCGGCGTCGCTGGTCCAGGGTGTCCAGTACTACCGCGACGCGGACCCGGCCACCCGCGTCCCCGGTCTGATGCACGTCGACTTCGGCGGCTACCACGTCCGCGACATCGAGTTCGTCGCCGCGTTCGACGTGGACGCCAAGAAGGTCAGCCGCGACCTGTCCGAGGCGATCTTCGCCTCCGAGAACAACACCATCAAGATCGCCGACGTGCCGCCGCTCGGCGTCACCGTCCAGCGCGGCCACACCCACGACGGGCTGGGCCGCTTCTACCGCGAGACGATCGAGGAGTCCGACGAGACCCCGGTCGACGTCGTCGCCGCGCTGCGCGAGGCGCAGGCCGACGTGCTCGTGTCGTACCTGCCGGTGGGCTCCGAGGTGGCCGACAAGTTCTACGCGCAGGCCGCGATCGACGCCGGCGTGGCGTTCGTCAACGCGCTGCCGGTGTTCATCGCCTCCGACCCCGAGTGGGCCAAGAAGTTCGAGGACGCGGGCGTCCCGATCGTCGGCGACGACATCAAGTCCCAGGTCGGCGCCACCATCACGCACCGCGTGCTGGCGAAGCTGTTCGAGGACCGCGGCGTCCAGCTCGACCGGACGATGCAGCTCAACGTGGGCGGGAACATGGACTTCCTGAACATGAAGGAGCTCGAGCGGCTCGAGTCGAAGAAGATCTCCAAGACCCAGTCCGTGACGTCGCAGGTCGACCGCGAGCTCGGCAAGGGCAACGTCCACATCGGACCGTCGGACTACGTGCAGTGGCTCGACGACCGCAAGTGGGCCTACGTCCGGCTCGAGGGCCGCGCGTTCGGCGACGTGCCGCTGAACCTGGAGTACAAGCTCGAGGTGTGGGACTCGCCGAACTCGGCGGGCATCATCATCGACGCCGTCCGCGCGGCGAAGATCGCGAAGGACCGCGGCATCGGCGGCCCGATCCTGTCGGCGTCCTCCTACTTCATGAAGTCGCCGCCGGAGCAGTACGACGACGCGACGGCCCGCGACGCCGTGGAGAAGTTCATCCGCGGCGAGGTCGAGCGCTGATCCTCCGCTGAGAAGAAGGCCGTCACCGCTGGTGGCGGCCTTCTTCTCATGCTCCACTAAACCGGTGGGGCGGGGTGGGCGTTGGCGAGGTGTGAGTGCGAGCGTGGGCGAAAGCGTGCCGGGGGACCTGGGCACGCCGACGTTCCACGACCTGTTCCGGGAGTACTTCGGCCAGATGACGCGGCTGGCCCACCTGCTCGGCGCGGACGACGCGGAGAACGTCGCGCAGGAGGCCTTCGTCAAGCTCCACCAGCGGTGGGACACCCTGGCCGACCACACCCGGGTCGTCGGCTACCTGCGCACGACCGTGGTGAACATGTCGCGGTCGCGGACGCGGCACCTGCGGGTGGTCCGGCGGACCCCGCAGGACCGGCCGCCGGACGAGCTGTCGGCCGAGGTCAGAGCGGTGGCCAACTGGGAGCACCAGCGCCTGCGCGGGGTGCTCGAGAAGCTGTCCGGACGGCAGCGCGAGGTCCTCGTGCTGCGGTACTGGCTGGACCTGAGCACGGCGGGTATCGCCGAGACGCTCGGCATCTCGCCGGGCACGGTCAAGGCGACGACCCACCACGCGATGGAGAACCTGCGCAAGCACTTGGGGGACGACCTGGGAGGTGAGCGATGACCGACCTCGAACGCAAGCTGGCCGAAGCACTGCGCGACCAGGCCGGGTCGGTCACGCCGAACCTCGACGCGGCGTGGGCCGAGCAGCAGCGGCGCCAGCGGCGCCCACCGCGGCGTCGCAAGGTGGCGGTGTGGGGCGCCCCGCTGGCCGCCGTGCTGGTCGTGCTGACCAGCGTGCTGGTGGCGACCAAGGTGAACACGGCACCCGAGCCGGTGATGCCCGCGAAGCCGGGCCAGGAGCTGGTCATCGCCAAGCCGCTGATCTCGCCGAACGTGAGCCACAACGGTGAGCCGAAGGCGCTCACCGACTTCGTGGGGCAGACCGACACGTGGACCTCGTACGCCGTCGAAGCCACCGACAGCACGGGAAAGGGCGTGCTCTGCGTCGAGGCGTTGCCGAAGGGCGCGACCCACGGCGGGCCGCAGTCGAACTTCGGCATCGAATCGCCCTCGTGCGTCCCCGTCTCGGGAGACCCCGTGCGCGCCGGGTACGTCGGCAAGAACGGCGGCCCGCTGCCCGCGGGCAAGGCGGTCTTCCTGGTCGGCCCGGCCGTGCAGGTGCTGCGCCTCTACGACGCCGCGGGTGACCTGACGCAGGCCCGGCCGGTCGGCCCGCTGGGTGCGTGGCGGCTGTTCCTCGCCGACTTCGAGCCCGGTTCGCCGCCGGTCCGGTTCGAGATCAGCCCAGCCCAGGAAGCGCACCCGGCAAGTCGGTGATCTTCTCGACCGTCACCGTGGCCTGCTTCAGCACCTCGGGGTCCGGCGGGAAGTGCGGGTTGGGCACCGCGTAGACGGTCATCTTCGCCGCCAGCGCCGCCCGCAGCCCGTTCGTCGAGTCCTCGACGGCCGCGCAGTTCTCGGGTGCGACGCCCAGCAGCTCGGCCGCCCGCAGGTAGACGTCCGGCGCCGGTTTCCCGGCCCCGACCTGCTCGGACGACACCGCCGCGCCCACCGGCAGGCCGGTCACGTCGAGGAAGCCCTTGATCAGGATCACCGGCGACGAGCTGGCGATCGCCACCGGCCACTTCGCCGACACCTGTCGCACGACGTCCACGGCGCCCGGGATCAGCGGCGGCTCGGCGGCGTACCGCGCCGCCATCCGCTTGACCACCAGCGTCGCGATCTCGGCCGGGGTCGTCCGTGCGCCCAGCTCCTCCACCAGGTAGCGGGCCCATTCGGGGGTGCTCATCCCCTGCTGGGCCCGGGTCGCTTCCTCGCGCCAGGTCCCGCCGTGCTCGGCGACGACCGCGCGCCGCACCTCGTCCCAGATGCGTTCGGAGTCGACGAGTACACCGTCGAGGTCGAAGATCACCGCGTCCATGCCCCAGAGCCTAACCTGTGAGCCGAGTTACTTAGTCACCCTTACTAAATTTTGTTAGCATAGCTAAGTGACTTCCGCGATCACCGACCTCGCCCACCGGCTCCGGCCGCTGGTCTTCCGGTTGTACCACCAGGTGCGCCGCCAGACCCCGCAGCTGAACCTCACCCTCACCCAGGGCTCGGTGCTGAGCGAGCTGGTCAACGGCGGGCCGCGCCGGATGAGCGCGCTGGCCGAGTTCGAGCAGGTCAAGCTGCCGTCGATGACCGACGTCGTCAGCCGGCTCGAACGGCTCGGCCTCGCCATCCGCACGCCCGACCCCGCCGACCGCCGCGCGGTGCTCGTGCGCGTCACCGACGAGGGCCGCCGCTTCTACGCCGAGACGGTGGCCGCCCGGGAGGAGTTCCTCCGCGAGCGGCTCATCGCCATGGACGACGCCGACCGCGCCGCGATCGAAGCCGCCCTCCCGGCTCTCGCCAAATTGCTTGTCGACACCAAGAAGGAGGAACTGATCAGCGATGAGCGCTGAGCACCACTCGAGCCTGCTGGACGCCGTCAAGGGCCAGCCCAAGCAGGTGTGGATCACCGCGTTCGCCGCGGTCATCGCCTTCATGGGCATCGGCCTGGTCGACCCGATCCTGCTCTCGATCGCCAAGGGCCTGAACGCGACGCCGTCGCAGGTCACCCTGCTCTTCTCGTCCTACCTCGGCGTCCAGGTGATCGCGATGCTGGTCACCGGGGCGGCGAGCGCCCGCTTCGGGGCCAAGCGCACCGTGCTGGTCGGGCTGACGCTGATCGTCGCCGCCACCGCGTTGTGCGCGGCCGCGGGCTCGATCGAGCAACTCGTCGGGCTGCGCGCGGTCTGGGGCCTCGGCAATGCGTTCTTCATCGCGACCGCGCTTTCGGTGATCGTCGGCGCCGCGACCGGCGGCCAGGCGGGCGCGATCCTGCTCTACGAAGCCGCCCTCGGTGTCGGCCTGTCGGTCGGCCCGCTGCTGGGTGCGCTGCTCGGCAGCATCTCGTGGCGCGGCCCGTTCCTCGGCACCGCGATCCTGATGGCCGGCGCGCTCGTGCTGTGCGCGGTCTTCCTCAAGAGCGACAAGCACGAGAAGCGGGCGCCGATCAAGCTGCTCGACCCGCTGCGCGCGCTCAAGCACACCGGCCTGCTGCGGACCTCCGTCGCCTCGGCGCTGTACACCGCCGCGTTCTTCGCGGTGCTGGCCTGGTCGCCGTTCGTCCTCGGCTGGAACGCGATCGCCGTCGGCCTGGTCTTCTGCGGCTGGGGCCTGTGCGTCGCGGTCGCCGGCGTCGCCCTCGCGCCGCGGCTGGCCGCCAAGCTCGGCGAGCGGCACGCGGCCGCGGCCGCCGTCTTCGGCTACGCCGTGCTGATGCTGGTGCTCGCCGTGCCGAGCAAGCCGGTGCTGGTCGCCGGGATCATCGTCTCCGGCCTGGTTTCCGGGCTGCTGAACACGTTGTTCACCGGCACCGCGATGTCGATCAGCGACGCGCCGCGTCCGGTCGCCAGCGCGGGCTACAACTTCTGCCGCTGGCTGGGCGGCGCCGTCGCCGCGACGCTCGTCGGGCACGTGGCCGAGTGGTTCGGCTCGCCGCAGGCGCCGTTCGTCGCCTCGGCCGTGTTGTGCGTCGTCGCCGGTGGCCTGCTTTCCCTGCGGGAGAAGAAAGCCGACCCGCACACGGTGCCGAAGGAAGCGGCGCTCGTCGGCGAAGAGTTCTGACCTCCGCACCCACGGTGACAGCCCCGGGACCCGCGTCCCGGGGCTGTCGGCTGTACACCCGTTGTTCACCCAGAAGTCCGGAAAGGCTGGTTTTCGGCGCTTAGGTTCGGTCCGTTCCCGAATCCCCACCATGGAGGCGCTGTGCTCGACCGCCTGCTCCCGCTGTTCCCCGCTCATCCGGGCGGCCGTTCCCCGATCACCTGCGAGTACCGCTGCGGCAACGCGTGCGCCCACCCCGAGGCGAACGAGTCCGGGAACGAGTACTTCGGCGACGTCGTCAAGGACATCTCCCGCCGCCGGGTGTTCAAGGCGGGCGCCGTGATGGCCGCCGCCGCGGGCGGGTTCGCCGCGCTCTCCGGTACCGCCGCGGCCTCGCCGCTCCAGAAGCCCCGGCCGTCGCGTCCCGTGCCCGGCACCGACTTCGACGCCGTCCCGCCGAACAAGCTCGACGCCGTCAGCATCCCCGACGGCTACGCCCAGCGCGTCGTCGTCCGCTGGGGCGACCCGGTCGTCGCGGGCGCGCCGAAGTTCGACTTCACCAGGCAGACCGCGGCGGCGCAGGCCAAGCAGTTCGGCTACAACAACGACTTCGTCGGCCTGATCCCGCAGGATCCGCTGGGCCTGACGAACCTGCTCGTGGTCAACCACGAGTACACGACCGAGGTCCACATGTTCCCGGCCGACCAGTACGACCCGGCGAACCCGACCGAGGAGCAGGTCAAGATCGCCTGGGCCGCGCACGGCCTTTCGGTGCTGCTGACCCGCCGCGACCCGGTGCGCGGCGGCCTCGAGGTGGTCCCGAGCCGCTACGGCCGCCGGATCACGCTCGACACGATCTTCGAGGTCCGCGGCCCGGCCGCCGGTTCGAAGTACCTGAAGACGTCGGCCGACCCGTCCGGGCGCAAGGTCCGCGGCACGCAGAACAACTGCTCCGGCGGCGTGACGCCGTGGGGCACGGTCCTGTCCGGCGAAGAGAACTTCGACCAGTACTTCGCCAACTCCGACAAGGTCACCGACCCGGTCGTCGCGGCGCGGCTCAAGCGCTACACGGTCGGCACCGGTGCCAGCACCCGCAAGTGGGAGCGGTTCGACAAGCGCTGGGACGTCTCGCAGGAGCCCAACGAGCCGAACCGCTTCGGCTGGGTCGTCGAGATCGACCCGAACGACCCGACGTCGACGCCGGTCAAGCACACCGCGCTCGGCCGGTTCAAGCACGAGGCCGCGAACGTCAAGATCACCGCCGACGGCCACGTCGCCGTCTACTCCGGGGACGACAGCCGCTTCGAGTACATCTACAAGTACGTCTCGAAGGGCAAGTACAAGCCGGGCAACAGCGCGCACGCGCGTCGCCACAACATGGCGCTGCTCGACGACGGCACCCTGTACGTCGCCCGCTTCACCGGCGACAGCCCGGCCGCGGAGATCGACGGCACGGGCACGCTGCCCGCCGACGGCGAGTTCGACGGCACCGGCGAGTGGATCCCGCTGGCCAGCGGCGACAAGTCCTTTGTGGACGGCTTCACCGCCGAGGAGGTCTACGTCTTCACGCGCCAGGCCGCGGACAAGGTGGCCGCCACGAAGATGGACCGCCCGGAGGACATCGAGCCGAACCCGGTCAACGGCCGGATCTACGCGGCGCTGACCAACAACACCGACCGCGGCGCGGCCGGCAAGGCCGGCGTCGACGAGGTGAACCCGCGCAACGGCAACAAGAACGGGCACGTCCTGGAGTGGGAGGAGGCCCGCGGCGACGCGGCGTCGACGAAGTTCTCCTGGCGGCTGCTGCTCGTCTGCGGTGACCCCACCGCGGCCGACACCTACTTCGGCGGCTTCGACAAGAGCCAGGTCAGCCCGATCTCCTGCCCGGACAACGTGGCCTTCGACCGGCACGGCAACCTGTGGATCTCCACCGACGGCAACGCGCTCGGCGCGAACGACGGGCTGTTCTCGGTGCCGGTGACCGGGCCGGAGCGCGGGCACGTCAAGCAGTTCCTCTCGGTGCCGGTCGGCGCCGAGACGTGCGGCCCGGTGGTGACCGACAACGTGGTGCTCGTCGCGGTGCAGCACCCGGGTGAGAACGCGACGAGCTCGGCGAACCCGACGTCGCACTGGCCCGACGGCGGCACCGCGCAGCCGCGGCCGTCGATCGTCTCGGTGTGGAAGAAGGGCCGCTTCGGGCTGCCCGGCCGCATCGGCGAGCGCTGACGCACGCGGCCCGCACCGGCCGAGGTTCACTCTTAAGTGGACGGTTCTCGCCCGGTGCGGGCCCTCGCCCCGCGCCATAGTCGAGGCATGGTCCGTTCGACGCGCGTGGTGGCAGTGGCGGTGGTGGCGTTCTCGGGGACGGTCGTACCCGCGGCCGCCGCGGACCCGCCCCCGGCGTGCGGCGGGATCGCGGCGAACCCGAGCGTCGAGGAGACGGCGCGCAACGGCGCCCCCGACGGCTACGTCTTCACCCCGGCCGCGCCGGTCCCGCCCGGGACGCCGGCGGCGAAACAGCCCAAGCTGCTGACAGAGCAGGCGTACGCGGTCGACGGCCAGCGCTCGGCGGTGATCCAGACGCCGGACGGCAAGGCCAGCACGGCGTACCAGACCGAGAAGTTCGTGCCCGGCGGCGTGTACACGCTGAGCGTGTCGACGGCCTCGCACGCCCCGGGCAGCGGTCCGGCGACCGGCCTGCGGTTCTTCGACGCGACCGGCGCCCAGGTGCAGGAGACGAAGCTGGTCGCCGACCACAACGCGGGCGACGGGCACCTCGCGAAGCAGGACTTCCCGGCGGCGACGGCGTCGGCCAAGGCGACCACGGTGAAGTTCTTCGCCACCACGAGCTCCGAGCGGCTGCGCTGGGACTGCGTCGACCTGCGCCTCGCGGCGTATTCGGTGAAGAAGGAAGTGCAGAACCCGGCGACCGGCGCGTGGGGCCCGTTCGCGACCGTGACCGCGGGCGAGACCGCGCACTACCGGATCACGGTGGCGAACGAAGGCACGCAGGACCTGACCGGGATCACGGTGCAGGACCCGTGGTGCGCGGCGCCGTTCGAGCCGTTCGCGCTGGCGGCGGGCGCGAACCGGCAGCTGACCTGCGACCACCCGGACCTCACGGTGGCCGACACGGGGCACGTCAACACGGCGAAGGTAACCGGGGTCCAGTACCCGGGCGGCACGCTGGGCGACAAGACGGCGTCGGCGACGATCACCGTCGTGCCGCCGCCGTCGATCGCGAAGCTCGGCGACTTCGCCTGGAACGACCGCAACCGCGACGGGCTGCAGGACCCGGACGAGCCGGGCGTCGCGGGCGTCAAGGTGACCCTGAAGGACGGCGCGGGCGGCACGGTCGGCACCGCGACCACGGACGAAAAGGGCCACTACGGCTTCGAGAAGCTGAAGGACGGCACCTACCAGGTGTGCTTCGCCGTCCCGGGCGAGTTCACGGTGACGCGCAAGGACGCGGGCGCCGACGACCGCGATTCCGACGCGGACCCGGACGGCTGCACGGCACCGCGCACGCTGGGCGGCCCGGACCGCGAGAACTTCACGGTGGACATCGGCCTGGCCCCGCCGACGAACCGGATCGGCGACTTCGCCTGGACCGACACGGACGGCAACGGCCTGCAGGACGCGGGCGAGCCGGGCCTGGCCGGGGTGAAGGCGGTGCTGAAGAACGGCGGCGAGGTGGCGAGCGTCGTCACCGGCCCGGACGGCGCGTACGCGTTCACCGGCCTCGAGGACGGCACCTACCAGGTGTGCTTCACGGCGGAGGGCCGCAAACCGACGGCGAAGGACGCGGGCGACGACGCGCGCGACTCCGACGCCGACCCGGCGACGGGCTGCGCGGACCCGCGCCCGCTGGGCCCGGACCACCGCGACGACCGCACGGTCGACGTCGGCTTCGCGTAGCTACGGTGGGGGCATGACGGATCTTCCCCTCGCCCTCGTGACCGGCGCCTCCCGCGGAATCGGCAAGGCGGTCGCCCACCAGCTGGCCCCGGCCCACCGCCTGCTCCTCGGCGGCCGGGACGCGGACGCGCTGGGCGCGCTGGCGGCGGAGCTGCCGGGAGCGAAGCCGTGGCCGGTCGAGCTGACGAACGCGGAGTCGCTCGCCGAGGCCGTGGCCGGGATCGATTCGCTCGACGTCCTGGTCCACTCGGCGGGCGTCGCGCGCCTCGGCCGCGTCGAGGACGCGTCGGCGTCGGCTTGGCGGGACAACTTCGAGGTCAACACGCTGGCGGTGGTCGAGCTGACCCGCCTGCTGCTCCCGGCGTTGCGCGCGGCCCGCGGCCACGTGGTGGTGATCAACTCGGGAGCGGGGTTGAACGCCCGCCCGGGCTGGTCCCCGTACGCGGCGAGCAAGTTCGCGGTCCGCGCGTTCGCCGACGCCCTGCGCGAGGAGGAGCCGCAGATCAGGGTGACCACGGTCTACCCGGGCCGCACGGACACGGAGATGCAGCAGGAGATCTTCGCGGGCGAGGGCCGCGAGTACGACACCTCGCACCTGCTGAAGGCGGACTCGGTGGCGACCGCGGTGGTGACGGCGGTGTCAGCCACCCCGGACGCCCACCCGACGGAGGTCATCCTCCGCCCACGCTGACCAGGCCGGGGCCCCGCCCTTCCCTGGGGGGCTGCCCCGTGCCCAGTCTATCGGCGGTGGCCGACAACTCCGGCGCACCAAGGCTTCCCGCGCGGAGTTGTCCACATCGGCGCGGACCTGTGGATCAGGCCCGCAGCCGGGCCGACGTCTCAGCCACCCCGGCCTGAACCTTGGCGCGGTCCACCTTCACGGACTCGCCGTCGGCGACAACCTGCTCCCCGGCGACCCACACATCCCGAACCCGCCGCGACCCAGCCGCCCACACGAGGTTGGACAGCAGCTGCACATCCGGCACGTCCAAGCCGCAGGCGAACGCAGGGTCGTCGAGGTCGACGTGCACCAGGTCGGCCCAGCGACCCGGCTCGAGCGCCCCGATGTCGTCCCGGCCCAACGCAGCAGCCCCACCCCGGGTGGCCAGCAGGAACACATCCGCCGCGGTCAGCACGGTCGAGTCCCCGGTGGCCAGCCGCGCGAACATAGCGGCGAGCTGCAACTCTTCCCACAGGTCGATGTCGTCGTTGGAAGCCGGACCGTCAGTCCCGAGACCAACCGCGACCCCCGCCGCCCGCAGGTCCGCGACCCGCGCGATCCCCGAAGCGAGCTTCGCGTTCGACCCAGGGCAGTGCGCCATCCCGACCCCGTGGGCCGCGAACAAAGCGATGTCAGCATCCGACAGGTGAATGGCGTGCGCCGCCAAAACCCGCCCGTCGAGCATGCCGAGCTTCTGAAGCAAAGCAGGCACTGAGCCGTGCGCCTCGCGAACAGCCGTGTCCTCGGCCGCCGCCTCGGCGACGTGGATCTGCACCAGCGCGCCGCGAGCCTGAGCCGACTCCGCCGTCGCGCGCAGCGCTTCCGAAGAGAGCATGTAAGCCGAGTGCGGCCCGTAGCCCAGCTCGACGCGGTCGCCGTGGCCGAAGCGGAGGCCGTCCGTGTCGATCCAGCGCTCGATCGCCGCCAGCTGAGCTCGCCAGTCGAGGCCCGGCAGCTCCATCACCGGCGGTGCCACCAGCACGCGGCCGCCCGTCGTGAGCACGGCGTCGACCAGCTGCTCGCCTTCGAAGTACATCTCGGCGCTGGTCGTGACGCCGTGGCGCAGCATCTCGACCGAGCCGAGCAGCATGCCGGTGCGGACGTCCTCCGGCCGCAGCTTCGCCTCCGCCGGCCAGATGATCTCGTTGAGCCACGGCAACAGCGGCAGGTCGCCGCCCATGCCGCGCAGCAGCGTCATCGGGCTGTGCGCGTGCGTGTTGACCAGGCCGGGCAGCAGGATGCCGGTCAGGGTGGTGACCGGTGCGGCGGACTCGGGGGCGGTGGCCGCCGGTCCGCAGTGGGAAATGCGCCCATCGGCGTCGACGTCGACGACCGCGTCACGGAGAAGCGAACAGGACGGGTCGGCGGGGAGAACGACAGGGGCGTGGAAACGGCGTTGCATCTCTGGATACTACGCACCGCCGCGTCAGCTCACGGTCCTCGTCCGAGTCAGACGAATCGGATCACTTCCTGATCTCCCGAGCTGTGCCGGATCACCAGCTCCCCGCCTTTGCTCACTGCTTCCTCCAGGACGGCGTACACCTGGAGGGCCCGGTTTATCGTGTCGGTCTTCGAGTCCCCGGTGAGTTCGACGATCCGGTCGAGTGCTCTCGATGCGCGGGGTACCAGGTTCACGGTCACCCGCTCCAGGCCGCCACCTCCGCCACCTCCGCCCCGGGGCGGAGGTTTTCCGGGAACGGTTTTCGATTCACCGAGTTCGTTCGTCAGCGCCCCACTTTTCGGTGTCACGACAACCGTCCTTTCGTATGCGAGACCGGAGCCCCCAACGGCCGGCCTCGAAGCACTTCGCCGAGCTCAGCTGCGTCACCGCAGTTGCTGCTCGTCAGAAGCGACGCTCGGCGGACAAGTGCGCCACCCAGAGGTCCCGCCCCTCCAGGTTGTTTCCCATCATCCGGGTCGCGCTTGGCCGTTGTCAAGTTAAAGCATGCACAAGAGATGTATCTGACATGCGTGTTACTGCACCATCCTACCCATGGGTAGCTGTATGTAGTCACGGGTCCTCTAGATCCGGTGAACCAGGTGGTCGAGTGGTCCGCTGCCCAGCTTTTAACAATTGAACGTTCGTGGGTGGCAAAACGCTACAAGGTCCATTTTGGATGACGCTAGCCGTGGGAGGCTGGCGCGGCGCTGACCACGTTGTCATCGCCGGCGGGGGTCGACTGGGGCGTCGGTGGCGGATCACGGTTGCCAGAGTTGACAAAAAGCTGACGGCTCACGCCTGCCTCGCGACATATGTATTGATCTTCTATTACTGTCTGTACACGCTTTGGTCATCAGTTCACCGCATCGGTGGTACGGTGTCGGCCAACAACGAGGGACCGCCGCCGGTGCTCCGCCAGCATCGGTCAGGGAAGGTGAGGGAGATCGGTGGACGAGGCGATCGAGACGGACCTGTCCAAATCTGATCCGAACCCTTCGGAGCGTGCCGAGGTGCGCGTCGAGCGCGTCAAGGTCAGAGGTCGCCTCAAGATCGCACTCGGCCCGCTGTCGGGGGAGGCGGAAGGAGAGGTCGACGCGGGTGACGCCGGAGGCCGCATCGCTTACGCGTGCGCGGCGGCGATCGTCGTCGGCATGTCGATCCTGGCGGCAGTCGGTGTCGCCTTGACCGGGATGTCGCTGCACTGGCCGACGTGGGTGTCGGCGGTCCTCGTCGGCCTCGTCTTCGTGCTGATGGCGACGTTGCTGATCGTGTGGCGTCGGGACACGGACTAGGAAACGACTCCACTCCGCCACGCCCACGCGGCGATTTCCACCCGGTTCCGCGCGCCGATCTTGCCCTGCACCGACGCCAGGTGCGTCTTCACCGTGGACAGCGACAGGTACAGCTCCGCCCCGATCTCGGTGTTCGTCAGCCCGCGCGCGGCCGCCTTGACCACGTCCAGCTCCCGCGCGGTCAGCGGCTCCGACGGCGGGGCCGCCTGCGACTTCACCGCGCCGCCGTCGAAGTGCTTGAGCAGCCGGACGGTGATCTGCGGGGACACCAGCGCGTCGCCGCGGTCGGCCGCGCGGACCGCCTCGATCAGCAGCGCCGGGCCCGCGTCCTTCAGCAGGAAGCCGGACGCGCCGTTGCGCAACGCCGTGTGGACGTACTCGTCGAGGTCGAACGTCGTGACCACGACGACCTTCAGCGGGTCGGTCACGTCCGGGCCGGCCAGCTGCCGCGTGACCTCGAGGCCGTCGAGGCCGGGCATGCGGATGTCGAGCAGGCAGACGTCCGGGCGCAGCTCGCGGGCCTTCGACACCGCCGAGACGCCGTCCGCGACGTCGGCGACGACCTCGATGTCGTCCTGGGCGTCCAGGATCATGCGGAAACCCATCCGCACCATCTCCTGGTCGTCGGCGATCAGTACCCGGATCACTCGTCCCCTTCCCCGGCGGCCAGCGGCAGCCACGCTTCGACCCGCCAGCCCCCGTCCGGGCCGCGCCCGGCCGACAGCCGGCCCTTGAGCAACGCGACGCGTTCGCGCATGCCGACCAGACCGTAACCGCCCGACCCGCCGGCCGGCCGGTGCGCCGTCTCGCGTCCGTTGTCCGTCACCCGCAGGTGCAGTTCGCCGCCCGCCACCTCGGCGACGACGAACGCCTCGGTCGCGCCGGACGCGTGCTTGCCGACGTTCGTCAGCGACTCCTGGACCAGTCGCAACGCCGAGCGGCCGACCTCGTGCGGCAGGTCCGGCGGCAGGTCGAGGTGCATCGACGTCGGCACGCCGTGGTTGGCGCCCTCGACGAGCTTCCGCAGGTCGGCGCCGAGGTCGGTGGTCGCCTGCTCACTGAACTCGCTCGACCCGGCGGGCGCGTCACCGCGCATCGAGCGGACCAGCCGCCGCATCGCCGCGAGCGCCTCGACACCCGCGTTCTCGATCCGGGCCATCGCCTCGACCGCGACCTCCGGCTTCTGCTCGGCCATCATCCGCGCGGCCTGCGCCTGCACGACGATCCCGGTGACGTGGTGCGCGACGACGTCGTGCAACTCGCGGGCCAGTGCCATCCGCTCGGCGGTCTGCGCGTCGGCCACCGCCGACTGGACGACGGTGGTGCGCTCGGAGTCCCGCGACCGCAGCATCAGGCCGACGGCGATCGAGATGCCGAGCAGCAGCGCCGCGGCGAAGGCCAGGAGGGAAAGGTTCTGCGGGTCGGTCTGCAGGCCCCGCGGCCCGTTCGAATTGAGGATCGCCGCGAGCGCGACGACGCTCGAGAGCACCGCGACCCGCGGCCACGACGAGCTCAGCCCGCGGGCGCGCGTCAGGTTCACCACCACGCCCATCGCGGCGACGATCTGCACGAACGGCACGCCGCCCGGCATCGGGTAGTCGTAGCGCAGGTGCAGGAACGGCGTGACGACCGTGGAGACCAGCATGATCCCGGCGATGCCGAGGACCGCGTCCGCCGGCCGCCGCGGCGAGAGCACCGAGATGAAGGCCGCGACGAGCGAGCAGAACAGGATCGGGAAGCCGCGCGCGTTGCTCGCGTACGTGTAGCCGAACTCGAAGAGCAGCGCGAACCCGAGCAGGCCCATCAACGGCCACTGGCCCATCGCCAGCTCGTTCACCCGGCGCAGCTTGCGGGTCCGCGGCCGGCCCCGCGGGCTGCGGTCGCGGGCCGTGATGGCGGGGGCGACCGCGCCGGCGAGCAGCAGCAGGCCGAACAGCAGGGCCTGCGACCCCGTGCCGCTGTCGATCTCGCTGACCCCGGCGTACCGGCCGAACACGGCGACGAGCCCGGCGACGACCAGGAAGCTGTCCACGCAGAACGCCACGCCCGCCCGCGCCCGGCGGGTCACGTAGTAGACCATCAGCACCCCGGCCACGACCTCCGTGATGGGCACCTTCGGCAGCACGCTGGAGTAGGGCGGGATGTGGAACGCGTGGATGAAGAGGGTGGAGAACACCAGCACGCCGCCCCCGGCGACGCCCGCGACCGCGGCCCGCTTCTGCGCCCACACCGCGCAGGCGACGATCGCGAAGAAGCCGGGCAGCAGCCCGAAGTCGACGAACCGCGGGCCGTTGTCGTCGAGCGCCGCCTGCGTCGTGTAGACGACGTCGAACAGCAGGGCGGCGTACAGGACGGCCGAAGGCACCCCGATGCGCCGCACGAGGGCGGCGGCGCGGGTGTAGAGCGTCTTCGGCGGAGGCGCGGCGGTCACAACGTGACGTTAGAGGATCCGCGCGCGTTCGCACCTTGGCCGAGTGGCTCGCGCTCCCTCGGCCGATCGGCCGATGCGGGTGCGCGCGTGACTGGCCGTCTGCCCGAAGTGGACACCCCCTGATCTCGGCGAAGCTCATCGCAGCAAGATCCGAACCGACAGGGAGAGACCTCGTGGAGACTCCACAGTGGACCAACGGCCCGGTGCTGTCCGGCCGCGGGCTGGTGAAGCGCTACGGCGCGCAGTACGCCCTCGCCGGCATCGACATCGACATCCAGCCGGGGGACGCCGTCGCCATCGTCGGGCCGTCCGGCTCGGGCAAGACGTCGCTGCTGCACGTCCTGGCCGGCATCCTCCGCGCCGACGACGGGCAGATCTTCCTGGCCGGGCAGCGGATCGACCAGCTCAGCGAAAAGAAGCGCAGCGAGCTGCGCCGCACCGAGTTCGGGTTCGTCTTCCAGTCGGGGATGCTGGTCGCGGAGCTGACCGCCGAGGAGAACGTCGCGCTGCCGTCGCTGCTGGCCGGGCTCGGCCGCAAGGAGGCCATCGACGCCGGCCGCCAGTGGCTTTCGCGGCTCGGCCTGGCCGGCAAGGAGAAGCGCCGTCCCGGTGAGCTGTCCGGCGGCGAGGCCCAGCGCGTCGCGATCGCGCGGGCGCTGACCCACCGGCCGAAGGTGATCTTCGCCGACGAGCCGACCGGCGCCCTCGACACGCGCACCGGCCGCGACACGATGGACGCCCTGCTCGGCGCCGCCCGCGAGACGGGCGCGGCGGTGATCGTGGTGACCCACGACCGCGAGCTGGCCGAGTCGATGCCGAAGACCGTCTCGATCCGCGACGGCCTGATCGCGACGAGGCTCGCGGCATGAACTCGCTCCAGATCGCCCTGCGGGTGCTGAGGGTCGACCGCCGGACCCGGACGTCGGCGATCCTCACCGCGATCGGGGTGGCCGTCGCGACCGGGCTGGTGCTGCTGCTGGCGACGCTGCCGTTCGCCACGCAGAACCGCGAGCAGCGTGCGCTCTGGCAGGGCGAGCAGCTCTACAGCAGCCGTACCGACGGCCCCGCCAAGCTGCTGCTCAACTCCTCGAAGGACTACTTCGACGGCAAGGAGATCATCCGCGTCGACGTCGCGCTGACCGGCGGGGCGACGCCTGGCTCGATCGCGCTGCCGCCGGGGGTGCCGCAGGTGCCGGGGCCGGGTGAGACCGTCGTGTCGCCCGCGCTGGGCCGGCTGCTGCAGGCCAACCCGGCCGATCACCTCGCCGACCGCTTCGGCAAGCCGGTCGGCGCCATCGGCGAGGACGGCCTGCGGTTCCCGGAACAGCTCGTCGCGCTCACCGGGCACACCGCCGACGCGATGCCCGAGAACTCCTACCCGCTGACGAGCTTCCCGAGCGGGAAGGCGAGCCCGGACGGCCTGCTCATGCTGCTGTCCTGGGTCGGCATCATCGTGCTGCTGGTGCCGAGCCTGGTGCTGGTCGCGTCGTCGGCGCGGCTGACCGCGGCCCGGCGGGAACGGCGGCTGGCCGCGATCCGGCTGGCCGGCGCGACGCCGGGGCAGGTCACGAACATGGTGGCCGCCGAGACGACGTTGTCCGCGGGCATCGGCGCCCTGCTCGGCCTGCTGATCAGCCCGGCGCTGCACGGCCTCGCGTCGTTCGTGCCGTGGGCGGGCGGCACCTGGCTCGCGTCCGACTTCGCGCTGCCGATCGGCCTGACGGTGTTCATCGTCGTGGCCATCCCGGTGCTCGTGGTGCTGGCCGGGATCCTCGGTCTGCGGCGCGTGCTCAAGAACCCGCTGTTCGCCACCGGCGGCCACACGAAGAAGCCGCTGCGCTGGTGGCGCCTGCTCGCGCTGCCCGCGGCCGGGCTGTTCTTCCTCGTCGCCGTGTCGACGTCGAAAGAGGCCGGGGGCATCGGCCTGGTCATGGCGGGCCTGTTCCTGCTGGTCGGCTCGGCCGCGATAGTCGGGCCATGGGTGACCTCGGCGGTCGGCGGCACGTTCGTCCGGATTTGGCGGCGCCCGTCCGCGCTGCTCGCCGGCCGTCGCCTGCGGGACGACCCGAAGGGCGCCTACCGCGCCTCCGCCGGGATCGTGCTCGCGGTGTTCGCCGGGTCGATGGCGCTGACGCTGCTGCCGACGTTCGAGTCGATGGCCGGCGGCGGGCGGTCCTTCCAGGACTCCGTGCTCTACGTCGACACCGACGCCCAGCACGCGGGCAAGATCGTCGACCAGGCCAACGGGTCCCTGCGGAAGTACGGGCAGGCCGAGAAGGCCGTCGCGGTCGGCGAGGTCTACCTCGTCCAGGGCGGGGGCCGGGATCGCACCGGCCACCGCGCACTGGTCATGCCCTGCGCCGACGCCGTCAAGCTGACCCGGTTCGGGCTGACCGCGGAGAACTGCACGGGCGGACCCGCCGTCATCGGCGAGTCGGCGCTCGACCTGGCGCAGTACAAGGTGACCGCCGAGTGGGAAGGGCAGGCCCTCGCCGTCAAGTCGGGGACGCGGACGGAAGCCGTCAACCTGCCCGACTCGAACCTGTCCAGCACCTGGATCGTCGACCCGGCCGCGCTGCCGGACGGCTTCACGCCGAAGTACGTCACCGTCGTCGCGCCGACGACCGACGCCAACCGCGAGATCGTCCGCACGGCGCTGGCCGCGCCGGCCGCGGGCGCGGAGGTCGGCAGCCGGGACCAGTACCTGGTCAACCAGCAGACCGAGCTCGGCGACCTGCGCCGCGTCACGGTGATCGGGCTGGTCGCCGCCGGGATCCTGGCGGGCTGCAGTGCCGCGGTCGCGACCGCGGGCTCGGTGATGGACCGCCGCCGCACCTTCGGGGCGCTGATGGCCGCCGGCACGCCGGTGCGGGTGCTGGCCCGGGCGCTGCGGATGGAGGCCGCGCTGCCCGCGCTGGTCGCCACCATCGGCGCGGGAATCGTCGGGGTGCTCGTCGGTGTTGGGTTGTTCAGCATGGTCGACGAGCGGGGCATCGTGCTCAGCCCGTGGCTGCTGGCGCCGGTCGTGCTGGGCATCGGGGTGGCCCTGCTCGGCGCGTCGGTCTGCACGCCCGCGCTGAAGCGGGTCCAGGCCGAACCGCTGGCCGACGAATAGGACGTTCGCCCCTCTGTCGGGGGAGGGGCGAGCAACGGGGGTACAGAGGGAGGTCGTGAGTGCGTAACAGTGTTCTAACACTGTTACGCACTCACGACTGCTTTTCGAAGATGAGGTCGTGCGAGACGCGGCCTTCGACGTCGGCACGCTGCTCGAACTTCGTCACCGGACGCCATTCGGGCCGGGGCGCCCAGCCGTCGTACCGGTTCTTCAACGCGGGCTCGGCCGAGCAGACCTCCATCATCTGCTCGGCGTAGTTCTCCCAGTCGGTCGCCATGTGGAAGGTGCCGCCGGGCGCGAGCCGCGACGCCACGAGCTTGGCGAACGACGGCGACACGATCCGCCGCTTGTGGTGCTTCTTCTTCGGCCACGGGTCGGGGAAGAACAGCCGGACGCCGTGCAGCGAGTCCGGCTCGACGTGCTCGGTCAGCAGCACGACGGCGTCGCCATGCAGCAGCCGCAGGTTCTCGACGCCGAGCTTTTCGGCGCGCAGCATCAGCTGGCCGAGGCCGGGGTCGTAGACCTCGACCGCGACGTAGTTCAGCTCCGGCGCCGCGGCGGCCAGCTGCGACGTCGTTTCGCCCATGCCGGAGCCGATCTCCAGCATCACCGGCGCTTCGCGGCCGAACCACTCGGTGAAGTCCAGCGGTCCCGCGGGCAGCTCGCCGACCGTGCGGCCCAGCCGCGGCCAGTGCTCTTCCCACGCCCGCTGCTGCCCGACGGTCATCCGGCCACCGCGCTTGACGTAACTGACCACGCTGCGCAGCCGACGTCCGTCCTCTTGTTCCACGCAGCGAGGTTAACGAACCGCTTCGAACTCCCCGAGACGAGATCGCAAGCCCGCCAGTCCGGCGACCGGGATCGGGTCCGGCGTCCGCCCGCTGTGCGCCGGGAGGACGTCGATCCAGCCGGGGTGCCGGTCGGTGTTCATCACCGTCGTGGGAATCGCGTGGCCCGATTTCCCGCGTTCGGACGGCATGAACTCCCAGTACCCGGATTCGCCGTCCGCGGCCCACGGGACGAATTCCCAGCCCGGGCGCCTGCCGAGCAGTTGTGCGATCCGATCTTCGACGCGGAAACCCTGTTCCCGCGAATCGAGTTTCCCGTCCGCCACCGCCCGCAGCCACCACGGCGCGGGGATCGGCCCCGCCATCCCGGCCGAGGCGCGGAACAGGGCCAGGACACCGTCTTCGGGTGCGCGGTGCACCCACGCCCGGCGGAGTTCCGCCGGCGTCGTCGCGGTCATCGCGGCCTGCGGGAAGCTCGATCGCCCGCGACCATTCGAGGTCCAACATCGGTTCGAGCCGGGGAGCGTCGTCTTCGACGCGAGCTCGGGGAATGGTGCTGCCCAATTCTTGACCGGTGTCCACCGTCAAGGATCACCTCCAGGGGAGCTGAGACGGGTCCGGTGCGCTCTCTTACGAATATTGCCTGGTCACAGCATTATGTCCGGTCGCTGTGAGAGAAGCCACAGCCACTTCATCTTTTCTTAACACGGATTTTTGCGGTAATGCGACCGCGGTCACGCTCAGGCGTCGCGCCGTGCCGTGCCGAACACCCCGGCCACGAACAGTGCAACGCCGATCGCCGCGAAGTAACCGAGGTAGCCCCACGGCCCGAGCGGGGCCGACGGCAGCTGCAGCGGGCCCGCCGCGAACCCGCCCGCCCCGGCGAACTCGTCGGCGGCGTGGAACGGCATCCACTGGTAGATGTGCTTGCCGATGCCGGGGATGAAGACGATCACGCCCTCGAGCACCTGCGTCCAGACGAGCACCACGGTCAGCGCGAAGGCGACACTGCGCAGGAGCAGCGCGACGCCGACGCCGATGAGCGCGGTGACGAGGAAGGTCAGGCTCTGCCCGAGAACCGCGCGCCAGTCCGCGGCGGTGTGCAGCGCGAGGTCGGCGTCCGGCTGCACGAGCGCCGCGAGCCCCCACGAGCCGAAGCCGACGACCAGCCCGAGCACGGCACCGACCACGCAGACGATCACCGCCTTCGCCACCAGCGCGGGCACCCGGGCCGGCACCGCCTGGAACGTCAGCCGCATGGTGCCCCAGTTGAACTCCGACGCCGTCGCGAGCACGGCCAGCACGAGCAGCACGGTCCGGCCGTTGCCGCTCGCCAGCTGGGTGTTGCCGACGGTCGCCGGGATCTCCGGCCCGGCCAGCGCGAAGAACAGCGCGGTGAAGCCGAGCGGCGCGACGACGGCGATGCCGAGGCACCACCACGGCGCCCGGGTGCTGAACAGCTTGATGCGCTCGGCGCGCAGGAGGTTCGTCGTCGTGGTCATCGAGCTGCCTCCGAGACGGACGCGGCCGGGAATTCGACGGCCTCGCGGGTGAGGTCGAGGTAGGCCTGCTCGAGCGACCCGGTGATCGGGCTCAGCTCGTGCAGGGTCGCGCCGGCGTCGAAGGCGAGCTGCCCGATCCGGTCGCTGTCCAGCCCGGACACCACGAAGGCGCCGTCGGCCTCGGTGAACTCGGCTTGCCCGGCGAGCGCGGCCCGCAGCTGGTCGGCGTGCGGGGTCCGGACACGCACGCCGTGTTCGGCCGTCTTCGCGATGAAGTCGGCCATGGTGCCCTGGTAGATCAGCCGTCCCCGGCCGATCACGACGAGGTCCTGCGCGGTCTGCGCCATCTCGGGCAGCAGGTGGCTGGAGACGAAGACCGTCCGGCCCTCGGCGGCCAGCGCGTGCAGCAGCTGCCGGATCCAGGCCATGCCCTCGGGGTCGAGGCCGTTCACCGGCTCGTCGAACAGCAGCACGCGCGGGTCGCCCAGCAACGCGGCGGCGATCCCCAGCCGCTGCTGCATGCCGAGCGAGTACTGCAGGACCCGCGTCTTCGCGACGCTCGTCAGCCCGACGAGCGTCAGCACCTCTTCGACGCGCTTGTCGGGGATGCCGTTGGTGGCGGCCAGCCAGCGGAGGTGGTCGCGCCCGCTGCGGCCGGGGTGGCGCCAGGTGGCGTCCAGCATCGCGCCGACCGTCCGAAGTGGATCTTTCAGCTGCCGGTACGGGACGCCGTCGACGTGCACCGTGCCCGCGTCGGGGGTGTCGAGGCCGAGGACCAGCCGCATGGTCGTGGACTTGCCCGCCCCGTTCGGGCCGAGGAAGCCGGTGACGCGTCCCGCGTGCGCGGTGAAGGTCAGCTCGTCGACCGCGGTGGTGGCGCCGTACCTCTTGGTCAGCGCGGTGGCTTCGATCATCGCTCCCCCGTCCCGTCACCGGGAGCCTACTGCGAAACACCGGATCCGGGTCGCCCCCCGACAGCGCGACCCGGACCCGGTGTTCTCCCCTTTTCCCCTTTCAGGCGTCCCGCTTCTTCGCGACCCCGAGCGCGACGAGCAGGAACACGACGGCGACCCCCGCGAAGTAGGCCAGGGCCCAGCCAGGGCTCAGCGGCGAATCCGACGGCGCCGGGCCGTCCACGACCGCCGAACCGCGGAGGAACTTGTTCGCCACGTTGAACGGCAGCCATTCGTGGATGTGCGCACCGATCTTCGGGATCAGCTGCACCAGCTCCTCCACGGCCAAGTAGTAGATGAGCAGCAGCGCGATGGCGCCGGCGCTGTGGCGGATGAGGATCCCGAGGGCGACCGCGAGCACGGCGCTGATGGCGAACACCGGCCCGAGCCCGGCGACGTTCATCCAGTCCTGCGAGGTGTGCAGGCCGAGGCCGTCGTCCGGCCGCATGAGCATGCCGAGGCCCAGCGCGCCGAACGCGGCGAGCTCGCCGAGCACGAGCGCGACCAGCGCGACGACGATGGCCTTGGCGACCAGCGCCGGCGAGCGGTGCGGCACCGCCTGGAACGTCGTGCGGATGGTGTTGAAGCGGTATTCGGTGGTCACCGCGAGCGCGGCGAGCACCATGACGACGGCGATGCCGAACTGGGAGCCGCCGAACTGGGTGGCGGGCAGCGTGAGCTGGGCGTCGGACGGCGTCGCGCCGGCGACGATGGCGGCGAAGCCGATGGCCAGGGCCAGGGTGATGAGCGCGCACCACCACGGCGAGCGCGTGCTGAACAGCTTGATGCGTTCGACTGCGAGCAGGTTCATGGTCTTGGTTTCCCCGGTTACTTGGCGGACTCGAGCACGTGCTGCGCCTCGGCGTCGAGCCCGGTGTGGTACTCGACGGAGTCGCCGGTGATCTGCATGAAGGCCTGCTCCAGCGAGCCGGTCTGCGGGCTCAGCTCGTGCAGCACGATCCGGTTGGCGGCGGCGATCTCGCCGATCTTGTCGCTGTCCATTCCGGACACCACGAGAGCGGTCTCGTCGCCGGTCACGCCGGCGCTGGCGCGCTGCAGGGCGTCGCGCAGCTCGGGCAGCTGCGGCGAGCGGACCTTGACCGTGTTCTCCGCGGCGCGGGCGACGAAGTCCTGCGTCGAGGACTGCGAGATGAGCTGGCCGCGGCCGATGACGACGAGGTTGCTCGCGGTCAGCGCCATCTCCGAAAGCAGGTGGCTCGACACGAAAACGGTGCGGCCTTCGTCGGCCAGGCGGTGCATGAACTTCCGGATCCAGAGGATGCCTTCGGGGTCGAGGCCGTTCACCGGCTCGTCGAAGAGCAGCACCTCGGGGTCGCCGAGCAGGGCGGCCGCGATGCCGAGCCGCTGCGACATGCCGAGCGAGAACCCGCCGGCGCGTTTGTTCGCGACGCTCGTCAGGCCGACGACCTCGAGGACCTCGTCGACGCGGGCGGCCGGGATGCGGTTGGACTTCGCCATCCACAGCAGATGGGCGCGCGCCGAGCGGTTGGGGTGCACCCACTTCGCGTCGAGCAGGGCGCCGACGGTCCGCAGCGGCTCCTTGAGGTCGTGGTACTTCTTGCCCCCGATGGTGACCTGGCCGCTCGTCGGGTTGTCCAGGCCCAGGATCATGCGCATGGTGGTGGACTTGCCAGCCCCGTTGGGGCCGAGGAAGCCGGTGACCTGACCCGCGGACACGGAGAACGACAGGTTGTTCACCGCCAGCGTCTTTCCGTACCGTTTGGTGAGGCCGGTTGCCTCGATCATGGCTGCTCCTCTTCCGCCCCTCGCTTACGACGCGTTCATCGTCGCGGGTCGGGGGTGGTTCGCGCGTCACCCTGGAGGCCGAACCGCTCCCCCTACCTGAGTAGTACCTTGCTGGCTCTTCGGCCGATGCGCGATCCGTGATGACCCTGAGGCGACCCTGAGAACCTTGTTCAGCCGTCGGCCGGCGCGACCGTCGCCGCAGGTGGGCGAGCTGCGGTCCGTGGCGCCGTCCTAACCAGAACAAGGTTCTGATTCGACGTCATTAATGAACTGTGGTTCAATAATGAGGTGGCCCGGCCGAGGAGCATCACCGACGAGCGGCTGCTGGGTGCGGCGGAGACCGTGATCGGCCGCTGCGGCCCCGGTTTCACGCTCGCGCAGGTGGCTGCCGAGGCCGGGGTTTCGGTCGGCACGGTCGCGCAGCGGTTCGGCTCGAAGAGCGGCCTGCTGCAGGCGATGAGCCGGCGGGCAACGCGGCGGGCGGTCGAGCAGATGCGGGAGTGCGCCGAGCGGGCGGACGACCCGGTCGACGGCCTGCGCGCCGCGGCGGTTTCGGTCTACGCGGTGCTCGGCGACGCCGAAGAGGCGGCGAACCACCTGGGCCAGCTCGGCGTGGACATCGGCGACCCGGTGCTGCGGTCGCTGCTGGGCGAGCACTTCACGGCGGTCGAGGAAGAACTGCGACGGCTGGTGCGGGCGGCGGCTTCGGCGTTGCCGCACGCGCCGGGCGTGCCGCGAGCGGCCCGGGTCGTGCTGGACGTGATCAACGGGGTGTCGATCGACTGGTCGATCCGGCCGCACGGGCGGCTGGCCGACCGGCTGGCGGAGGACGTCGACGCGGTGCTGTCCGCGTGGCGGGGACGGGAGGAACCATGAGTTTGCGGGGCAAGGTCGCGGTGGTCACCGGGGCGACGAGGGGCTGTGGCCGGGCGATCGCGGTGGAGCTGGGCCGCGCGGGCGCGACGGTGTACGTCACCGGCCGCACGACGCGCGAAACGACGTCGCCGATGAAGCGCCCGGAGACGATCGAAGAGACGGGCGAACTGGTGGAGGCGGCGGGCGGCAAGGCCGTGGTCGTCCGCTGCGACTT
The DNA here is from genome assembly GCF_030264295.1 of Amycolatopsis nalaikhensis. Taxonomy (GTDB): domain Bacteria; phylum Actinomycetota; class Actinomycetes; order Mycobacteriales; family Pseudonocardiaceae; genus Amycolatopsis; species Amycolatopsis nalaikhensis. Next base: position 2,872,398 of record NZ_CP127173.1, read on the forward strand.
CCGGTCGGAGTCCGATGTGGACGCACTGAAGGCGCGCATCGAGTCCGAAGTGGACGGAATCGACATCCTCGTCGACGACGTCTGGGGCGGCGACATGTACTTCCACTTCGACGCGCCGTTCTGGGAGACGCCGCTGGAAGACGCGCTGAACCTGACGCACAATGCGCTGGACACGCACCTGATCGCGTTGCACAAGCTGCTGCCGCTGGTGGTGGCCCGCCGCGGCCTGGTGCTGGAGGTGACCGACGGCGACAACGACGACTACGTCGGCGCGGGCCTGCCGTACTACTTGGCCAAGTGCGGCATCCGCGCACTCGGCCGGGCATTGGGGGCAGAGCTGAAGAAGAACGACTGCGTCGGGTTGGCGGTCACGCCGGGCTTTCTGCGCTCGGAGTCGATGCTGGACCACTTCGAGGTCACGGAGGAGAACTGGCGAGACGCGGTGGGCAAGCTCGCGCCGGTCGACTTCAAGATTTCCGAGACGCCGTACCTGCTGGCCCGCGGCGTCGCGGCACTGGCCCAGGACCCCTCGGTGTCCCGCTTCGCCGGCCAAACGCTGGCGTCGTGGACGTTGATGAAGGAGTACGACTACACGGACATCGACGGAGACCGCCCGGACTTCGGCCGCTGGCTCACGGAAGTCCGCCACGCGGGCAAGGACCCGGCAACCACCCCACCGGACGACTTCCGCTAAGCGAGGCCGGGGCGGGCGAGACCGGTTTCGTAGGCCAGCACCACGGCCTGCACCCGGTCTCGCAGGTCCAGCTTCGCCAGGATCCGCCCGACGTGCGTCTTCACCGTCGCCTCCGACAGGAACAACGCCTCGGCGATCTCCAGGTTCGACATGCCCTTCGCGATCAGCACGAGCACCTCACGCTCGCGGTCGGTGAGCACGTCCAGCTCGGCGGTGTCCCGCATCGGTGCGCCACCGGTACCGACGAACCGGTCGAGCAGCCGCCGGGTCACCGACGGCGAGACCACCGCGTCCCCCGAGGCGACCGCCCGCAACGCCGACACGAGGTGGTCGGGCTGGGTGTCCTTGAGCAGGAACCCGCTCGCTCCGCCCTGCAGCGCCGCGTAGACGTACTCGTCGAGGTCGAACGTCGTCATCACCAGCACGCGCGCGGTGCCCGCCGCGACGATCCGCTTGGTCGCTTCCACCCCGTCGAGCACCGGCATCCGGACGTCCATCAACACGACGTCCGGCCGCAGTCGCGAAGCCAGCTCGATGGCCTGCGCGCCGTCGCCCGCCTCGCCGACCACGTCGATGTCGGCCTGCGCGCCCAGCACCATGCGGAACCCGACGCGCATCAGTTCCTGGTCGTCGACGACCACCACCCGGATCACTTGTCCAACCTAACCGGCAGTGCCGCGCGGACCTGCCACCCACTGCCCGGAGCCGGGCCCACTTCCAACGTTCCGCCGTAGACGTGCGCGCGTTCGCGCATGCCGATCAGCCCGTTCCCGCCCGGCAACCGCCCCGGCCCGGGACCGGCCAGCTGCGGGACGCGGCCCGCGCCGTCGTCCGACACCAGCACCTCCACCAGGTCGCCGGTGCGGTGCACCCGCACCGACGCCGTCGCGCCGCGGCCCGCGTGCTTGAGCGTGTTCGTCAACGACTCCTGCACGATCCGATACACGCCGAGCGAAACCCCGGCGGGCAGCTCGCCGAGTTCGCCCAGCTCCAGTTCCACCGGCACCCCGGCCGCGCGCATCCGCTCGGCGAGGTCGGCCAGCGCGTGCGCGTCCGGCTGCGGCACCCGCGGTTCGCCGTCGGCGTCGTCGCTGCGCAGCACGTCCAGCAGCCGCCGCAACTCTCCCAGGGCGCCGCGGCCGGTCTCGGAAATCGTTTGCAGGGCCCGTTGGGCGAGCTCGGGGTTGCTCTGGAGCGCATACGACGCGCCGTCGGCCTGCACGACCATCACGCTCACCGCGTGCGCGACGACGTCGTGCAGCTCGCGCGCGATCCGGCCGCGCTCCTCGGCCACCGCGATCCGGGTGGCCTGGTCCCGTTCGGTCTCGAGCAGGTGCAACCGGGCCTCCACTTCCACGTCGTAGGCGCGCCGGGCCCCGACGAACTCGCCGAGGGTCCAGCACAGGGCGATGCCGAACGCCAGGAACAGCGCTGAGATGAGCAGTTCGTCCGTCGGGTCGAAGGCGAGCTGCACGGCCGAGGCGACGATCACCGCGCCGACGAACACCAGTCCCTGCCGCCGCCCGGCGTAGACGACCACCGAGTAGATGCTCATCGCGAGCCCCGCGATGCTGGCGATGCCGAGCATCAGGGTCGCGTGCACGATGCTGATCACCAGCACGACGTACGCCGACCACAGCGGCGACTTCCGCCGGAACACCAGCGGCGCCACCATCGCGATGTTCACCGGCAGCGCGACGTACCAGGGCGGCAGTTCCGGCAGCTCGGCCAGCCCGTCGGCGGCGAACAGCAGCAGGTCGAACAGGCCGAGCAGGACGGCGAGCACCGAGTCGCCCGCCATGGGGTGGGCACGCATCCAGAGGCTCAGCCGTCGCACCACACAACACTAGGTCCCGGGCCCGCCGCGCCGCGTCGGTCGCCGGTACCACCTTCGGTGCGACCTGCGGATGAGGGACATGGCACGATTCACCGGGGGTTGTCGCCTACGACGGGGAGGACTGGGGGCCGTGACGTCACCGGAGCAGGGCCGGCTCGCGGGTCCGCTGTCGATGTCGGTGGCCAACCTGTGTCACCGCCTGCAGTCGCAGGTGTCCGCGCGCACCGCGGCCGGGTTCGCGGAGGTGCTGCGCCGGCTCGGCGCGCCGCTGCAGGTGGCCGTCGCGGGCCGGATCAAGTCGGGGAAGTCGACGCTGGTCAACGCGCTGATCGGGCGCCGGGTCGCGCCGACGGACATCGGCGAGTGCACGCGGCTGGTGACGCGGTTCCAGTACGGCACGGTCGACCGCGTCGAGATCGTCTTCACCGACGGCCGCAAGCAGGTGCTCCCCTTCGCCGCCGACGGGATGATCCCCGCTGAGCTGGGCGTCGACATCGAGCAGGTGTCGCACATCGAGGCGTACCTGACCAACGCCGTCCTCCAGGGCATGACGGTGATCGACACCCCCGGCCTCGGCTCGCTCGACGCCGCTTCGGTGTCCCGCACCGAGCAGCTCCTGGGCGCCGCGAAACACCGCAAGGACGAGGACGACGAAGAGGGCTCGGACGAGCTCGACGACACTTCGCGCAACGCCGTCGCCGGCGCCGAAGCCGTGCTCTACGTCGTGACGCAGGGCGTGCGCGCGGACGACCAGCAGGCCCTCGCCGCGTTCACCGCGGCCACCGCGAGCCGCGAAGCCGGGCCGGTCAACGCGATCGCCGTGCTCAACAAGGCCGACACCATCGCGCCGGAGTCGGTCGACGGCGCGGACGGCGACGTCTGGAAGGCCGCGACGATCCTCGCCGAGAAACAGGCGAGCACGTTGAAGCCGCGCGTCGCCGACGTCCTGCCGGTGATCGGGCTGATCGCCGAGTCCGCCGAGTCCGGCGGCTTCACCTCGGCCGACGCCGAGGCGCTGCGGCAGCTCGCCGCGCTCGACGACGACATCCTGCAGACCATGCTGATCTCGGCCGACATCTTCACCAGCTGGGAGTGCGACGTCCCGTCGGGGACGCGGCTGCGGTTGCTGGAGAAGCTCGACCTGTTCGGCATCTCGCACGCCGTCGAGGCCATCCGCCAGGAACCGGAGATCACGGCGGGCGCGCTGCGGCGGTCGCTGCTCGACGCGTCCGGCCTCGAAGCCGTGCGCCAGCGGCTGTCGATCGTGTTCGCAGCCCGCGCCGATGGCATCAAGGCGGCCGCGGCGCTGGCCTCGGTCACCGCGCTCGCGCACGCGTCGGCCGACCCGGCCGAGCGCCAGCGCGTCCACGACGCCATCGAGGTGCTGCTCGCCAAGCCCGAGGCCCACCAGCTGCGGCTGCTCGAAGCGCTGACGCTGGTGGCGTCCGGCGCGGTCGACATGCCCGAGGACCTGTCGGAAGAGGTGCTGCGCGTGGGCAGCAACGCCGACATCGGCGCCCAGCTCGGCAAACCCGGCGCGCCGCGCCAGGAGCTGGCCGCGCACGCGCTCGAGCGTGCGGGCTGGTGGCGGTCGTTCGCGTCCTTCGGGGCGACGCCCGCGCAGAGCCGCGTCGCGCACGTCGTGCACCGCGCGTACTTCTTGATCTGGCAGCAGATCCGCGAACCGCAAAGCTGACTTGTCCCGGCTTGCCGACTTTGCTCTGACCACGAGCTTTCCCGCGTACTGTGAAAACGTGCGCCTAGAAAACACGACATCCTGGCGAGCGGGCTGGAGCAGCGAGACCGAGATCGACGTCGCGCTGTACATCCGTGACGCCCTCGCCCTGTCCGTGTCCGAAGGACAGGTGCTGCCGCCCGTGGAGCCGCAGGTCCCGGTGCACGTCCCGGCCGAGATCGACCGCGCGGCCGTCCAGGCGCAGTGGGCCGACTGGTGGGTCGACCTGCTCGCCTTCCTCCGCAACCGTGAAGACCCCGACCCGCGCAGCCCGCGCAACCGCTACGGCAGGCCCGCGCTCGCGCCGGAGTCGGCGATGCGCAAGGCCGTCGACTTTTTCGCGCCCGTCGCGGCGCGCCACTTCGCCAACGCCCGTGGCCCCGCCCTGCGCGGCGCGGGCGTGCCCGCGGACGGAACGCCGTGGGCGCCCGGCTTCTACCGGCGCCAGATCGTCGCCGGGGAGCGGCTCGGTCAGCTGGTGCGCGAGGCCGAGGTCCGGCTGGGGCGCCGGGCGTACCCCTTCCGGCTGAACGTCATCGAGATCTCCGTCGCCGGATCGATTTGGCTGCGTACGGCCGAAGACCAGCTGCTCGTCTCGTCCCGGCTCGCCGAGGACGGTCCGGGCCTCGAGGCCGTGCTGCGCGAGGTGATCGACGAGCTGGTCTGACCCCCGGCTTTCATAAACCGAGCACGCGGTCTAATAATGGACCGCATGGAGACGACCGTCGACGAGCCGTCGTGGCTGCGCACCGCGTCCTGGATCGGCTGTCCCCTCGCCGGGGGTGCGCTGGGCGTGGGCGTGTGGGCGATCGCCGCTTGGGTCGGCGACCTGCCCGCGTTCCCGTTCCAGGGCGTGTTCAAGGTGCTCACGAAGCTGCCCCAGCCGTGGGCGACGCTCGCCGCGGTCGCCGGCGGGCTGGTCCTCGGCCTGGTGTTCGCCGTGATCTGGGCGCACGAACGCCTGGTCGTCACGGTGTCGCCGACCCGCGTCACGCTGGTGCGCGGCGACAAGACGCGCCGCATCGAGGCCGACCTCGAAGCCGTCTACCTCGACGGCAAGGAACTCGTCCTGCGCACGACCGACGGCCGCGAGATCGCCCGCGAGAAGACGGACCTCCCGGGCCGTGAGTTGGCGCCCGCGTTCGCCGAGCACGGCTACCCCTGGCGGGACGAACCGCCCGTCGAACGATGAGGACCGTCGATCCCGCGAAACACGCGGCCAAGCGCCGCGCCATCGTCGACGCCGCGGCCGGGTGCTTCGCCGAGAAGGGCTTCGAGCGGACGACGACCGCGGACATCTGCCGCGCCGCGGGCATCAGCTCCGGCAGCCTGTTCCACTACTTCCCGAACAAGCGCGCGGTGTTCACGGCGATCTTCACCGACGACGCCGTCGAGACGGCCGAACGCCTCGAAGCCGCGGCGAAAGCGGACGACCCGCTGGCCGCGCTGCTCGACGTCACCGCCGAGCTGGCGGGCCAGGTCGCGCACCCCGCCGTCGTCCGGCTCGTCCTCGAGGCCGCCGCGCAGGCCGCCCGCGACGACGAGTTCGCCGAGCTGATCAAGCGCAACGACGGCGCGCTGCGCGACGGCCTGGCCGTGCTGGTCGAGCGGGCCGCGGACGCCGGGCAGATCGACCCCGGCGTCACCCCGCGCGCGGCGGCGGGCTGGGTCGCCGGGCTGGTCGACGCGATGATCTCGCGGGCCAGCCTCGACCCCGACCTCGATCTGCCCGCCGAACAGGCGATCCTCCGGACGATCCTGATCCGGTTCCTTCGCCCGGTTTCGCACCCGGCGGGCGGCTGAGTCCGCCAGACTGTGCGCATGGCGTGGTTTCGCAAGGACGGAACCGACCGCGGCGCCGCCGCGTCGGACACCGATGTGCACCCCTTGCAGCAGCAGGTCAGCGATCTCGAGCGGGCACTGGCGGACCGCCAGGCGCTGATCCAGATGTGCTTGTACGCACTGGACAGGGCCCGCAGCGGCGGCGTGGTCGAACGCCTCGAAGAAGGCCTCGCCGCGATCGGCGTCCGGGCCCTGCGGCCCGACGGCGAGCGCTTCGACCCGGCCCGCCACGAAGCAGGCGGCGCAGTCCCGACCGACGACCCGGCGCTCGACGGCGTCGTCGCGGAAACCGAGGTCACCGGCTTCGCCGACCACGACCGCCTGCTCCGCGCCCCGGTCGTCACCGTCTACGCGAAGAAGACCCCGTGAGCGCACCCACCGCGCCGAGCCTGCCCGCGCAGGTCGCGGCGGCGCGAGACCAGCTGCTGACCGTCGTCCGCGACGCCGACCCCGACGCCGCCAAGTGGGTCGAGGACATCCGGAAGGCGCGGCCGAAGAAGCCCGCCGTCGTGGTCGTCGGCGAGACGAACCGCGGGAAGAGTTCGCTGGTCAACGCGCTGCTCGCGCGGCCGGGACTGTCCCCTGTGGACGCCGACGTCGCGACCGCGACCTACCTCGTCTTCGACCACGCCGACGCGTGGGGCGCGCAGGCCTGCTACCCCGGCCAGCTCGCGCCGGTGCCGATCGACCTCGGCCAGCTGATCAACTGGGTGTCGGCCGCGCACGAGCTGCCGCCGGGCCAGATCCCGCCGCGGTACGTCGAGGTCACCGGGCCGGTGCCGCTGCTCGAACGCCTTTCGCTGGTCGACACGCCCGGCGTCGGCGGGCTCGATTCGATGCACGGCGAGCTGGCCAAGGAGGCGGCGGCGGGCGCGACCGCGCTGCTGTTCGTCGTCGACGCTTCGGCGCCGTTCACCTCGACCGAGCTGCAGTTCCTGCGTGACGTCGGCGAGCGCGTCGAGACCGTCGTGTTCGCGCTGACCAAGGTGGACATGTTCCGCGGCTGGCGCGAGGTCATGGAGGCCGACCGCCAGTTGCTGCGCGAGCACGCGCCCCGGTTCGCCGACGCGGTGTTCCACCCGGTGTCGGCGCGGATGTTCGAGACGGCGGCGAAGGCGCCCAACGAGCAGATGGCCGCGATGCTGCGCGAGAAGTCCGGCGTCGCCGCGGTGCAGATGGCCCTGCAGGAGCTGCTCGTCGGCCGGTCGGCGATGCTCGGCGAGGCGAACACGCTGCGTGCGCTGTCCAGCGCGCTCGGCGAACTCAAGGCGAAGCTGCAGGCCGAAAGCCGGGCCCTGTCGGCGGGCGAGGCCGAGGCCGAGCAGCTGCGCGAACGCCGTGACCAGCTGCAGGCCGAGCGCCGGACGTCGACCCGCGGCTGGCAGCTGAAGCTGCGCGGCGAGGTGCAGCGCACCCGCGTCGAGGTCGGGCACGAGAGCAGCAGGCAGATGCGGGACGCGCAGACCCACTTCCGCCAGCTGATCGACGCCGCCAAGCGCGACGAGCTGGCCGCGTTGCCGCAGCAGGTCGACATCGCGCTGCAGACGACGTCGCAGCGGATCTCGATGCTGCTCTCGCAGCGGCTGAACCAGGTCACCAACGTCTCGCTGTCCGAGCTGTTCTCGCCCGAAGAGCTCGACGTCATCCGCGCCCAGTTCGCCCGGGCGGGCGGCCCGCCGGTGGTGCTGCGGCCGCCGGACAAGAAGCCGCCGACGGCCGAGGACAAGCTGCTCGTCTTCATGGGCATCTCCGGCGGCGTCGGCGCGGGCAAGGTCGCCGCGTTGCCGCTGGCCGGCGTCGCGATCCTCAACCCGGTCGTGCTGCCCGCGACGATCATCATCGGTCTCGGCGCCGGCTGGTGGATGGCCCGCACGCGCAAGCACGCGGCTGACAAGCAGCACATGAAGCAGTGGCTGGTCGAGGCCATCGCGGACGCCCGTTCGACGCTCGACCAGCTGGTCGCCGAGCAGCTCATCGAGGCCGAGCAGCAGCTGTCGATGGCGCTGGACGAGGCGCTCGGCCGCCGCATCGACGCCATCGAGGCCGAGCTGAAGGAAGTCGACAAGACGATCAAGATGGGCGCGCAGGAGCGGGCCAAGAAGATCGCGATCGTGTCGAAGCGGCTCAAGGAGGTCAGCGACGGCCGGGACCGCGCCGAGGCCTTCCTGACCCGGATCCGCGCGCTCCGGGACAAGACCGCCTGACCAGCCGGGTGGTCCGGTTGTGCCGTGGAACCGAACCGGCATACGGTGAGTCATACCCTCCGACAGCAGGTCAGAGACGGCGTTACCCGGTGCAAAAGGGGGAAGTCCCATGTGGGTCGACGAGAGTGGCGGCAGCGACACCGACGCGAGCAGCCCGGACGCGATGACCGTCCACGTCGACGGTCAGGAGTACCAGGCCGAGGTCAACTACGACGTGAACGAGGACGGCGTCAACGACACCGCCATCATCGAACACGACGACGGCACGGCCCAGGCCTTCATCGACTCGAACCACGACGGCGAAGCCGACCAGTACGCCGTGCTGGACGAGACCGGGCACGTCGTCGAGCAGGCCGTCTACGACGAGGCCAGCGGCCAGTGGGTCGAGGCGGACGGCTCCGGCGGCCACGACGACTCCGACACCGGCGGCCGCGACGACGGCTCCGGCGGCCACATCCACGCCGACCTGCCCGACGGCGAGGTCGACGCCGGCGTCGCGACCATCGACACCGACCACGACGGCCACAACGACACCGCGATCGTCGAGACGAAGAGCGGCGGCACCATCGCCTTCACCGACAAGGACGGCGACGGCGAAGCGGACATCGCGGTGCAGACCGAAGCGGACGGCACGACCACGACGTTCGAGCACTCCGGGCCGGGCCAGTGGACCGAAGTCTCGAGTGGACTGATGGACTCCGGGAGCGAGGGCGACCCGGCGGGCGACGCTGAATGGGGCGGCGCCGGCACGCAGACGCTCGAAGGCGTCGCGCGCATCGACTCCGGCACGGGGCAGTGGATTTCGCCGAACTGAAGTGACCCACGTCATAGTTTGAAAGCTCGGGGCCGCAGCCTCGGGCTTTCTTCATGTCTTCAATGAAAACGACCTGGTCACGGGTGTGACCCCGCCCACCGGAAGATTTCCGCCGAATACACCGATCCGGTGACTACTGAATCGATTCCCTTATCGTTCTTGTGAGAGAACCTACACGCCAGCTCTCGGTTACCTGCCGGTCATGCGGCTACTCTCAGGGAATCCCAAACACCGCACACCGGTTCGCCAAGCCGGTGTGCGAAGCCATTCGGTCGCCGGCAATGAGGCCCGCTCCGGAACACGGTCGTTCCGGTGTGGGCTCTTTTGTCGTCGGAAGTCAGGAGTAGAGATGACCGCAGTCGCCATCCCCGGACTGGACACCGCGCCGACGACGCACAGTGGCGTGCTGTCCTTCGTCCGGGAGGTCGCCGAGCTGACCACCCCGGACCGTGTGGTGTGGGTCGACGGGTCTGACGAAGAAGCCGCCCGGATCAACCAGGAGCTGGTCGACGCGGGCACGTTCGTGCAGCTCAAGTCGAAGCCGAACTCCTTCTGGGCCACTTCCGACCCCAACGACGTCGCCCGCGTCGAGGACCGGACCTTCATCTGTTCCGAGCGCGAAGAGGACGCCGGTCCGACCAACAACTGGATGGACCCGGCCGAGATGAAGGCCACGATGACCGAGCTGTTCCGCGGCTCGATGCGCGGCCGGACGATGTACGTCATCCCCTTCTGCATGGGCCCGCTCGGGGACGAGAACCCCAAGCTGGGTATCGAAATCACCGATTTCGCCTACGTTGTCGCTTCCATGCGCGTGATGACCCGCGCCGGCAAGGCGGCCCTCGACAAGTTCATCGCGCCCGATGGCACCGAGCGTGAATTCGTGCCCGCGCTGCACTCGGTCGGCGCGCCGCTCGAGCCGGGCCAGAAGGACGTTTCCTGGCCCTGCAACGAAACGAAGTACATTTCGCACTTCCCCGAAGAGCGCGCGATCTGGAGCTACGGTTCGGGTTACGGCGGAAACTCGTTGCTGGGCAAGAAGTGCTACTCGCTGCGCATCGCCTCGGTGATGGCGCGCGACGAGGGCTGGCTCGCCGAGCACATGCTGATCCTCAAGCTGATCTCGCCCGAGGACAAGGTCCACTACGTCGCGGCCGCGTTCCCGAGCGCCTGCGGCAAGACCAACCTCGCCATGCTGCAGCCGACCATCCCGGGCTGGCGCGCCGAGACCCTGGGCGACGACATCGCCTGGATGCGCTTCGGTGAGGACGGCCGCCTGTACGCGGTGAACCCCGAGTTCGGCTTCTTCGGCGTCGCGCCGGGCACCGACTGGCACACCAACCCGAACGCGATGCGCACGATCGAGAAGGGCAACACGGTCTTCACGAACGTCGCCCTGACCGACGACGGCGACATCTGGTGGGAGGGCATGGAGAACAAGCCCGCCCACGCCACCTCGTGGAAGCACCAGGACTGGACGCCGGACTCCGAGGAGAAGGCGGCCCACCCGAACTCGCGCTACTGCACCCCGATGTCGCAGTGCCCGATCCTCGCGCCGGAGTGGGACGACCCGAAGGGCGTGCCGATCTCGGCGATCCTGTTCGGCGGCCGCCGCAAGACCACGGTGCCGCTGGTGAACGAGGCCCGCGACTGGCAGCACGGCGTCTTCATGGGCGCGACGATGTCGTCGGAGACCACCGCCGCGGCGGCCGGCGCGGTCGGCAACGTCCGCCGCGACCCGATGGCGATGCTGCCGTTCCTCGGCTACCACGCCGGTGACTACTTCAAGCACTGGCTGAACCTCGGCAAGAACGCCGACGCGAACAAGCTGCCGAAGATCTTCTACGTCAACTGGTTCCGCCGCGGCGACGACGGCCGGTTCCTGTGGCCGGGCTTCGGCGAGAACTCGCGCATCCTGAAGTGGGTCGTCGAGCGCGTCGAGGGCCGCGGCAACGCGACCGAGACGCCGATCGGCTTCGTGCCGAAGGCGGAGGACCTCGACACCGAGGGCCTCACCGAGCCGATCGAGGACATCCAGGCCGCGCTCGACGTCAAGCCCGAGGAGTGGCGCGAGGAGCTGCCGCTGATCCAGGAGTGGTTCGAGAAGATCGGCGACAAGGTTCCGACGTCGCTGCGTGACGAGCTCGACGCGCTGGCCCAGCGCCTCAGCTAGTCCCTGAGACAGAAGGGGACGCCTCCCGGCCGCATCCGGGAGGCGTCTCCTTCTTCCATTTCCAGGTAGTTTCGCGGCCATGAGACCGTTTCGCTTCGGCGTGGCGTTGTACGTGCCCGGCTCACGGGAAGAGTGGGTGGCGAAGTGCCGCCGGGCCGAGGACCTCGGTTACGACGTCGTCGGCGTGGTCGACCACCTCGGGCGGGCCGCGCCGGTGCCCGCGCTGCTCCTCGCCGCCGAGGCCACCGAGCGGGTCCGGCTGAACACCTACGTCCTCAACGCGAGCTTCCACAACCCCGTGCTGCTGACCCGCGACCTCGTCGCCCTCGACGAGTTCACCGGCGGCCGCGTGGAGATCGGGATCGGCGCGGGGTACGTCCGCGCGGAGTTCGAAGCCGCGGGGGTCGACTGGGGCACGCCGGGGCAGCGGTTCGGGCGGGTCGCGGACCTGGTCACCGAGGTCGAGCGCGCGTTCACCGGCCGCCCGCGGCCACCGCTGCTACTCGGCGGCCGCGGCGACCGGATGCTGACCTTCGCCGCCGCGCACGCCGACACCATCGCCCTCACCGGCACGGCCCCCGGCGCGGCCGAGGGGCGGCTGGCCCTGGCCGGTCCCGCCGCGCTGGCCGAGCGCGCCGGCTTCGTCAAGCGGGTGCTCGACGGCCGGGACGCCGAGCTGAACCTGATGGTCCACTTCGTCCGGATCACCGATGACCGGCGGGCGGCCCTCGACGCGGCCCACCAGCTCGTGCCGCACCTCGACGTCGAGGAACTCGGCTCGCTGGCCACCGTCGTCGCCGGTTCGGCGGAAGCCGCGGCCGAGCAGCTGCTGCGCACCCGCGAAACCCTCGGCGTCAGCTACTTCACCGTGCTCGAAGACGACCTGGCCAACCTTGCCCCGGTGATCGAAAAGCTCCACTGAGTACGGTGGTCGGCATGACTGGGGATTTCCGCTTCGGTGTCAACATGGTCGTGCCGGACACCCGGGCCGCCTGGGTCGAGAAGTGCCGCAAGGCCGAGGACCTCGGGTACGACGTCCTGTCCGCGGCCGACCACCTCGGCATGGCACCGCCGTTCCCGGCGCTCGTGCTCGCCGGCGAGGTCACCTCGCACGTCAAGCTGAACACCTTCGTGCTGAACACGCCGTTCTACAACCCGGTGCTGCTCGCCCGCGACGTCACGGGCACCGACCAGTTCACCGGCGGCCGTCTGGAGCTGGGCCTCGGCGCGGGGTACGTCAAGGCGGAGTTCGAGGCGGCCGGGATGCCGTTCCCGTCCGCTCGGGAGCGCGTCGACCACCTCGAGCGGACGATCGCCGAGCTCGAGCGGCTGTACGCCGACCCCGAGCATAAGCCCGCGCCGACGCGGCCCGAAGGCCCACCGCTGCTGCTCGCCGGCCGCGGCGACCGCATCCTGACCCTGGCCGCCCGGCACGCCGACATCATCGGCTTCACCGGCACGGCCAAGACGCCGGACGGCGCCACCCTCGTCCCGGCGAGCGCCGAGGACATCGAAGAGCGCGTGAAGTTCGTCCGCTCGAAGCTCGGCGACCGCGACGCCGAGTTCAACCTGCTCTGCCACTTCGTGCACATCACCGAAGATCGCGCGGGTGCGCTCGAGGAGCTGGCGAAGCGGACGCAGGGCGTGCTGAGCGTCGACCAGCTCGCCGAGGTCCCGACCGCGCTGGTCGGCTCGCCCGCCGAGGTCGCCGAGCAGCTCCACGCGCACCGCGAGCGGTTCGGCCTGACGTACTACACCGTCCTGGAGCACAACATGGAGCAGTTCGCCCCGGTGCTCGAACACCTCCGATGATCGACGCGCGCGGCCTCGGCGTCCGGGCGGGCGAGCACTGGCTGTTCGACGACCTGGACTTCTCCGTCGACCCCGGCGAGTGCGCCGCGATCGTCGGGCCGAACGGCGTCGGCAAGTCGACCCTGATGCGCTGCTTTTACGGCATGCAGAAGCCGCAGCGGGGCCGCGTGCTCGTCGACGGCAAGCTGCCGGACGAGCGGGACGTCGAGTTCCGCCGCAAGGTGTCGGTGCTGTTCGACGACTCCGACTTCTTCGCCGAGCTGACGCCGTTGCAGCACCTCGAACTGCTGTCCGGCTCGTTCGGCGCCGACCTCGGCGACCACCAGGAGCTGCTGCGCGACGCGGGCCTCGGCGAACGCATGCGCGTGACGGCCGGGCACTTCTCGGCGGGGCAGCGCCGTCGCCTGCTGCTGCTCGGCGTCACCGCGCGGCCGCACCGGCTCCTGCTGCTCGACGAGCCCGAGCGCGCCCTCGACACGGCGGGCAAGGAGTGGCTGGTCGAGCTGATCGCCCGGTCGACGGCGGCCGGGGCGGCGGTCGTCGTCGCCACCCACCACCCGCCGCTGCTCGAAGCCGCCGACAGCACGCTCGAGCTGTGGTGACCCTGGCTCCACGCCGGATGCGGATCCCCGGCCGCAAGCGGTTCGGCGGGATCTTCAGCGGCGACACGGCGTCGTTCGTCTCCCTGTTCGGCTTCGGGTTCCTGTTCACCGCGTTCTTCCACGTCGATGGCTGGCGACCGGCGCTCTACGGCTCGTCCCATGTGGACTTCCCGGCCGTGCTCGGGCTGCTGACGCTGTGCTGCGCGGTCGGCTGGCGCGGCCTGCTGCGCCGCGGCTTCGCCTGGGTCGAACCGGCGGAGCTGACGTGGCTCGACTTCGCCCCGGTCGACCGCGGCCGCGTCGTCACGCTGCGGCTGCTCGGCGCGTGGACCGGCGTCCTGGCGGTGACCGGCTACCTGGCCGCGTTGCTGCTGGCGGTGGGCGGCGCGGGGCTCGACCAGTGGCGCGCGGCCGTCGCCGTGGTGGCCGCGACCGGCGTGACGGCGTTCGTCACGGCGAGGCGGACGTCGCTCTGGTTCGACACGGCCGGGCCGCTGGCGCTCGCGGTGGCGGGGCTGGCGATCGCCGCGTTCGGGCTCGGCCCGGTGATCGTGCAGTTCGTCGCCGCGGGTGTGCTGGTGGCGGCCGTGCCGCTGGCGTTCGGCGGCGAGCCGGTGTCGCGCGCGGGCCGGGCGACGCTGCTCGCCGGGTGGGACGGCCGGGTGCTGCGCTCGGTCGCCGTCACGTTCCTCGACCCGATGATGCTGCTCCCGCCGTCGGCCCCGATCGGACGGCTTTCGCTGCGCCGCCCGACGTCGCTGCGCCTGGCCGTGGCGGGCACGCTCGGCCGGTCGCGGTACGCGGGCGCGGCGGCACTGGTGGCGTTCGCGGTGGTCGCCGCGCACCTCGCGATGCCGACGGCGCCGGGCGCGGTCCTGACCGGCATCGGCGCGTACGTCGCGTTGACACCGTTCGGCGCCGGGCTCGGTGAGCTGTGGCGCAACCCGGGACGTCGCCGCTGGCTCGGCTCACCGAACCGCGAGCTGGTGCTGACGCACGGCCTGGTCCTGGCCGTCGTCGGCCTGGGGTGGGCGGCGCTGCTCTTCGGCGTCGCGGAGGCGGCCGGGACGTCGTTCGCCGCGACGGCGTGGCTCGCCGTGCCGCTGGCGGTGCTCTCGATCCTCCGCACGGTCACCCGCCGCGCGGTGGACTACGGCAACCCGGCGTTCGTGGACACCCCGATGGGCCCGATGCCCGCGAACCTCGTCCGGCAGCTCTTCCGCGGGCTGGACCTGCTCGTTTTCGGCATCGTGGTGCTCTCCTCCGGCATTTGACCTAGTCTCGTTCCGACGAAGGGAGCAGCCCGTGGGAGGCGGACACGCACCGGGAGTCGGGCGCAGGGGCACCAGCGAGTTCCCGGCAGGCTGGACGAACGAGCACATCATCTCCGTGGTCAAGGACGTCGCGAACGACCCCAGCGAAGCCCGGCGGCAGCAGCAGAACGGCCGCTGGCGGTGTGCGGGCGAGCGGTTCAACGTGCACCTGATCGTCCTGGTCGAGGAGAACGGCCACGTCCACACGGCCTACCCGGTGGCGGGCCCCGGCGTGGTCCGCAACCCCGACACGGCCCGCGACCCGGCGAACCCGACGGTGGCCGACGTCAAGGAGAGCCGGATCAGCTTCTTCGGCGACAGCATCCTGACCCACCTAGCCGACCGCCTGTCCCCGGAGGACTACACGCACTACCGGACCCTGCTGTGGTCCGGCGAGTGGGAGGAGCTGGCGGACGTCTTGGCCGCCCACGCGGTGAAGGTGGGCTTCGACTTCTCGGCCGACGAGTTCTCCGACTTCGAGAAGCTGCTCAACAGCTACGACCTGCCGGTACCCGCCTGCGCGTTCCTCAACGACCGCGAGCACATCCTGCAGCAGCTGCGCCCGGCCTAGCTCGCCGCGGAAAGCGGTGGTGACGCGGCCGGCGCGACGGCCGCCCGCAGCTCCTCGAGCGGCAGCCCGACGGCGTCGGCGATGGCCGCGACCGTGAAGAACGCGGGCGTCGGAATGCGCCCGGTCTCGATCTTCCGGAGCGTCTCGACGGAGATCCCCGCCTCGGTGGCGACGTCGACCATGCTCCGCCCGGCCCGCGCCACGCGCAGGGCCTGGCCGAGGCGTTCGCCTCGTTCGCGCTCTTCATCCGTCAGCGGTACCCGCACCATGACCGTGATTCTAATACCACCCGAGTTGTCCACTGCCTGTGGACAACTCTGTGCACAGGTGTGGAAAAGGCCCCGCCGGACCGAAGTCCGGCGGGGCCCCACCACATCTAGTGCCTTCAGGCGCCCGCGGGCACCGGAAGTGGCATGCCGGGCAGGCTCTGGTCGTTCGGCACGACGCCGTCGACCAGGTAGGCCTCCACGACCTTGTCCACACCCGCGTTGCCGCCGGCGTAGATGCCGTGGTCACCCTCGCCGGTGATCGTCAGCATCCGCGAACCCGCGAACGCCTTGTGCGCGCGCCGCGCGCCCTCGATCGGCGTCGCCGGGTCGTGCTCGGACTCGACGATCAGCACCGGCGGGACACCCTTGCCGTCCAGGACGGGCAGCGGGGACGGCGGCTTCTTCCAGAACAGGCACGGCTGGATGAACCAGCCCGCGCCGAGCAGGGGCAGCTGCTGGTCGATCAGCTTCTGCGACTGCTTGATCGCGCTGGCGGTGCTGCCGGTCCACGGACCCTCGTTGCAGGGGATCGTCCAGAACGACGCGTCGTAGGCGTCACCGTCGGTCGGGACCATCAGCGGCTGCGCGCCGGAGGTCTCGGTGCTCTTGTCGGCGGCCTTGACCTTCTGCGCGGCCGACGTCTTGGCCTGCGCCGAAGCGGTGCCCTGGGTCAGCGTGCGGACGCTGACCAGGTAGTCGGCCAGCGACGGGAACGCGCGCTTCGAGTAGATGCTCGAGGCGATGAACGAGTCCAGCCCGTTGGCCGAGACGGTCGAGCCGTCGGGCAGGGTGACCGCGCCCTGGGTCAGGGCGTAGCGGACCTGCTCGTAGGTCTGGCGGGCCGCCTCGCCGCTGGTGCCGAAGTGGTAGAGGTTGTCGTATTTCGCCATCCACGGGAGGAAGTCCTGCCGCCAGCGGCGCTCGAAGCCGAGCGGCTGCCAGTCGAACGACTTCTGCCACGTCGTGGTGAACTCGGTGGCCGAGTCGAGGACGAACCGGCCGGTGCGCGCCGGGTACGCCTGCGCGTAATGCGCGCCCATCCAGGTGCCCGCCGAGTAGCCGACCCAGTTGATCTTGTCGCGGCCGAGCAGCACGCGCAGCAGGTCGATGTCCTTGACCGTCTGGTCGGTGTTGATCAGCGGGCCGAGCTCGCCGGACTTCTGCTGGCAGGACAGCGCCGCGTACTTCGTCGCCTGGAGGATCAGGTTCAGGTTCTGCTTGCTGCGGTCACGCGGGTCGAGGTCCGAGCCGGTGCCGATGGCGCCACCGCAGGTGATGTTCGTGCTCTTGCCGGTGCCGCGCGGGTCGAACCCGACGATCTCCTGGTGCTCGCGCAGCTTCGGCTGGTTGCGCAGGCGGGCCGGGAAGTTGCGGCCGGGCGCGCCGGGGCCACCGGGGTTGGTGACGACGCTGGCGGTGGCGTCCTTGGTCGCCTTCAGGCGGCTGACCGCGATGGTCAGGTCGATCTGGGCGTTCGCCTGGTACCAGTTGCGCGGCGTCTTGTAGGTCGCGCACTCCATGTCCTCGGCGCCCGCGGGCGGAGCCGTCGGCAGCTCGGCGGGAACGGCGCACTTGTGCCAGTCGAGTTTCTGGTTCGCGTACTGCGGCGGGATGTTGGTGGAGTTCAACGGCAGCTTGCCCGCCGCGACCTCCTGGCCCGCGAAAGCAGGCGTGAACCCGGCCAGCAGGGTGCCGGCGATCGCCGGGATCACCACCGCGTAGCGGAGTCGTGTCATACGGTTGCCCCCTTATTGGCTTTTCACGTGCGGAGACCGGCTATTGATATAGGGCCGGTGGGGGCAGGGCAACCGACGTTGGTCGGCATCGGCGGTCCCGGCGATCAAATCGATATCGGACAGACGTGACTGGCTGTCACCGAGGTCTTAAGGTCAGGCGGTCGGTTACAGGAGTGTTAGGTGAGGTCCGATGTCGACTGCGAAGCACGACGGAAAGGTGCGCGGGTTCCAGTTCAGCCCGTGGAACCTGCTCCTGATCGTCCCGCTGCTGGTCCTGGTCACGCCACTGTTCAACATGGACGGTCCGCGGCTGTTCGGGATGCCGTTCTTCTACTGGTTCCAGTTCCTCATGGTGGCGGTCGGGGTGCTCAGCACCTGGATCGTCTACCTGATGACGCGGGACAAGCCGACCGGTGACGCCCCGGACAAGCTGAGCGTCGAAGACCTGGACGAGGGGGACGCTCGATGAGCAACCTGCAGTGGCCCGAACTGATCATCTTCACGATCCTGTTCGCGCTGGTCACCGTCCTCGGCTTCATGGCGTCGCGCTGGCAGCGCGGCAGCACGCTGGACCACCTGGACGAATGGGGTCTCGGCGGCCGCAAGTTCGGTTCGTGGATCACCTGGTTCCTGCTCGGCGGTGACCTCTACACGGCGTACACGTTCGTGGCGGTGCCCGCGTTGGTCTTCAGCGCCGGCGCGCTCGGCCTCTACGCGCTGCCGTACACGATCGTCGTCTACCCGATCGTGCTGCTGCCGGCGCTGCGGATGTGGTCGGTCTCGCGGGTGCGCGGTTACGTCACCCCGGCCGACTTCGTGCGCGGCCGCTTCGGTTCGCCGATCCTGGCGCTGCTGGTGGCGATCACCGGCATCGTCGCGACCATGCCGTACATCGCGCTGCAGCTGGTCGGCCTCGAAGCCGTGCTGCGGACGATGGGCATCAACGGCTCCGGCATCGTCGGGCACCTGCCGTTGCTGGTCGCCTTCGTGATCCTGGCGTTCTACACCTACCAGTCCGGCCTGCGGGCGCCCGCGCTGATCGCGTTCGTCAAGGACATCCTGATCTACCTCGTGATCCTGGTGGCGATCATCTACCTGCCCTCGAAGCTGGGCGGCTGGTCGCACATCTTCGACGCGGCGGCGAAGAAGCTCGGCACGCCGAGCCCGACGACGGGCAAGCCGTCCGGCTCGATCCTGCTGACCGCCAACAACCAGCTGCAGTACGCGACGCTGGCACTGGGTTCGGCGCTCGCGCTGTTCCTGTACCCGCACTCGCTGACCAGCGTGCTGGCTTCGCGCGGCCGCAACGTCATCAAGCGGAACATGGTCGCGCTGCCGGCGTACTCGCTGGTGCTGGGCCTGCTGGCGCTGCTGGGTTACGTGGCGATCACCGCTGGAGTCAAGCCGCTGACGAACGCGGCGACCGGCAAGGCGGACGGCAACACGATCGTCCCGGTGCTGTTCGACAACCAGTTCTCGTCGTGGTTCGCGGGCATCGCGTTCGCCGCGATCGGCATCGGCGCGCTGGTGCCCGCCGCGATCATGTCGATCGCCGCGGCCAACCTGTGGACGCGCAACATCTACAAGGAGTACATCCGCAAGAACGCGACTCCGCAGGAAGAAGCGAAGCAGGCGAAGCTGGCTTCGCTGGTCGTGAAGCTCGGCGCGGTGGCCGTGATCATCCTGATCGACCCGCAGTTCTCGATCGACCTGCAGCTGATCGGCGGCGTCCTGATCCTGCAGACGCTCCCGGCCGTGGCGCTCGCGCTGTACACGCGCTGGTTCCACCGCTGGGGCCTGATCGCGGGCTGGGTCGTCGGCATCGGCTGGGGCCTGATCATGCTGTACGGCATCCCCAACCCGGCCAACGGCAAGCTCCACTTCGGTGGCTCGGCGCTGGCGCTGGGCAACATGTCGATCTTCGGCTGGCACCCGTTCGCGGGTTCCCAGGTCCAGATCTACGTCGGTTTCGTCGCCCTGATCGCCAACCTGGTGGTCGCCGCGATCGTCACGGTGATCGCGCGGCAGCTGAAGGTGTTCAACGGCACGGACGACACCAACGCCGAGGACTACCACGCCGACGAGCACGACAAGGACCTGCGCCCGATCGGCGTCCACTAAGTCCACTGAGGACGGATGATCGCCCGCGAAACGAGGTAGAGCACCACGCCGTTGAGCAGGTGCCAGAGGAAGTGCGTGCCGACCGGGACGTATGCGCATACGTCCCGGTCGAGCGTGCGCAAGCTCAGCGAGAGCGCGAAAACCGCCCCCGCGACGGCGAAGTGCGTCCAGGCGGAGTCGCGCTGGAAGGCAAGCACCGCGGCGAAGGCGCCCAGCCCGATCAAGGCGGAGAGGTAAAGCCCGCCGCCCAGCAACGCGGTGACCACGGTCAGCGCGAGAAACCCCGGCGCGGCCACCCAAGCCCACCGCCTGCTCCAGTACGTCCGCACGAACACCACGGCGTACACCAGCACGAAGGCGAGAATGGCCCCCGAGTCCGCGGCGCCCGCCCACCGCGTCGCGATCAGGTGGAAGACGCTGCTCGCCACGAAGACCAATCCGATCAGCACGGCGAGCAGCCGCCCGGTCCGATCCTCCTTGGCCAGCCGCCAAACCAGCACGGCGGCGACGAGGAACGCGAGGTTGCTGAGATCGTTGAGCGGCTCACCCCAGAGCCCGGGCGCGACGCGTTCGCAGTACCCGTCGACGTAGTCCGTCACGAACCCAGCCAACCACGACTAGCGTGCGGGGTATGAGCGACGTGAGCCGGTTCCCGGTGGTGGAACTCGAAGACCTGCCCGACGACCTCCGCGAGCGCGTCGGCGCGATCGCCGAGAAGTCCGGCTTCGTGCCGAACATCTTCCGCGCCCTCGGCCACCGCCCCGCCGAGCTGCGGGCGTTCCTCGACTACCACGACGCGCTGATGGAACGCCCCGACGGACTCACCAAGGCCGAGCGCGAGCTGGTCGTCGTCGCCACGTCCGGCGCCAACCACTGCACCTACTGCGTCGTCGCGCACGGGGCCATCCTGCGCATCCGCGCGAAGGACCCCGAGCTGGCCGACCGCGTGTCGAGCAACCCGTGGCAGGTGGAGCTGGACGAGCGCGGCCGGGCGATCGTCGACCTCGCTTTGGCGCTCGCCCAGGACTCCGCGTTGTTCGGCGAAGGCGACCTTGAAGCCGCGCGCAACGCCGGCCTCACCGACGACGAGATCTGGGACGTCGGCGCGATCACGGCGTTGTTCGCGATGTCGAACCGCCTCGCCCACCTGACGGCGTTGCGGCCGAACCCGGAGTTCTACCTGCTCGGCCGCGTGCCGCGTTAGAACTCGAGGCGCCAGGTCTCATCGGTCAGCTTCGGACCCCAGTCGTCGAAGTCCTCCTCGGCGACGAGCTCGAACCCGGCCGCGCGGTAGATCGAGCGCGCCGCCGTCAGGATCGAGACCGTCGACAGCTCCATCGCGCGGTAGCCGTGCGCCTTCGCGAACTCCACGCACTCGGTGACCAGCCGCCTACCGACGCCGTGGCCGCGCGCGGACGGCTCGAGCAGCAACAGCCGCAGCTTCGCGGTGTCTTCCGCCGGACCGCGCGTGCACGCGATGCCGCCGACGCGCTCGCCGTCGAGCTCGGCGATCCAGAACGCCTGCTTCGGGTCGTCGTGTTCGTCGGCGAAGTCGGCGACGATCCGGGCGACGAGCCCCTCGAACCGGGGGCCGAAGCCGTACTCGCGGGCGTAGAGCGTGCCGTGCCGTTCCACCACCCAACCGAGGTCACCCGGTCGTGGCGGGCGGAGCACGAGGGCGGGGTTCCGGCGGCGTTCGCCGACGAGGTCGCCGATCGTGCGCATCGCGGCGAGCAGCCGCTCCTGGTCATCGTCGGCGAAGCGGCTCAGCAGCCCGCCGATCTGTTCGGTGGAGCGCCGGTTGAGCACGGCGAACGCGTCCCGGCCCGCCGCCGTCGGCCGCACGAGCTGGCGGCGGGCGTCCTCGTCGGACCGTTCCCGCGCGATGAGCCCGCGTGACTCGAGGCGGGCGAGCAGCCTGCTGGCGTACCCGGCGTCGAGGTCGAGACGTTTGCGCAGGTCGGTGACCGGCATCGGGTCCTGGTGGGCCAGTTCGAAGAGGACCCGGGCTTCGGGCAGCGAGTACTCGGCGTCGGGCGGGCCTTCGTCGAGGACGCCGATGACGCCCGTGTAGAGCCGGTTGAAGGCGCGGACCGCGGCGACGCGGTCGGCGAGCTGTGCGTCGTTCATTGACCACCTCAACAAGTTCGTTGACGAAGTCAAAGATTACGCGACGGCTCGGCGGCCGCAAGTCATTTCGGAGTGCCCCTGAACATGGGAAACCCCGCGATGCTGCCAGGTCGGGGGTCCGCCAGCATCACGGGGTCGTAAGGGGTATCGACGCCACTTCGCGTCGCGTTACACCATGAGCACTATGTGGCATAGGTCACTCGAATGGGCGACCGCCACGGGGTGAGAGATCAGCGCATGTAGCCCGAGCGAGCCTGCGCGATCGCGATGAGTTCCTGACGGACCGTCGCGGTGGCGGCGGTGTCGATCGCCCGGTTCAGCGCCCGGCGAGTGCGAGCCTCGGCGCGACGGGCACGGAGCTTGGCGGCGATGTTGTTCATCGGTTTCTGCATCCCCTTCGGAGGGTCTCGGTGGCTTGTGCTTCTAGTATGCACCTTTTTTCACAAGGATGCCAACGAATATCCGGTGACGTGGCGCACTTGCCGATGAATCATCGGCAGATTTGGGTATGGGCCGGAGAGGCTAAGGTGGTGGCGGTCACGACGAGGCAACCCGCTATAGATGTATAAGGCTCTCTAGCCCGTGAGCTAGAGAGCCTTAGTAACGCGGATAGGGATCAGTCGCGGCCGAGCAGGTAGTGGCCGAAGTGCGGCACGGTGAAGGCGATCTGCCCCCGCTCGGCGGAGTAGACGAGGCCCTTCTTCATCAGGCTGTCGCGGGCGGGCGACAGCGAAGACGGCTTCCGCCCGAGGAAGACGGCGACGTCGGCGGTGCCTGCGGGCTCGTCGCGGCCCTGGGTCAGCTCGGCCATCGCGAGCAGGTACTCGCGCTCGGCGGGCGTCGCCCGGTCGTAGCGCGAGCCGAAGAACCCGACGGCGAGCTCGGCCTCGGCTTCGGGCGCGGCGACCTGGACGTCCTTGACGGTGATCGGGTCGGACGGCGCCGCGTCCCAGGCCGCCTTGCCGTAGGCCTGGATGAAGTAGGGGTAGCCACCGGAGGCGTCGAAGAGGGCGTCGAGGGCTTCGGGTTCGATGCCGGCGTCCTCGCGTTCGATGGGTGCCATCACGGCGTAGTCGGCGTCCTCGCGGTCGAGCCGGTCGATCCGCGCGTACCGGAAGAGCCGCTCGGAGTAGGACTTCGACGCCGAGAGCACGGCGGGCACGTGCGGCAGCCCGGCGCCGACGACGACGAGCGGCGCCCCGGACTGCGAGAGCTCATGACAGGCGGCGCAGAGCGCGGAGACGTCGTCGGGCTGCAGGTCCTGGATCTCGTCGATGAGCAGCGCGACGCCGGTCCCGACGTCCGCGGCGAGCTCGGCGACGTCGGTGAAGAGTTCGACGAGGTCGATCTCGATGTCCCCGGAGTCGGCCCGCCCTTGCGCGGCGGGCACGTCGATGCCCGGCTGCCACCGGTCGCGGAGCTTGGCGTCGGGCTTGTTGGCCCGCAGCGCGAAGGCCTTGAGCACCCCGAGCACCTCTTCGACCCGATCGGGAGCCCGGTGCCGCACGGCGAGGTCCCGGATGGCCCGGTGCAGCGCGGCGGACAGTGGCCGCCGCAGTTCGGCGTCGGGCCGCGCTTCGATCTTCCCGGCACCCCACTTGTGCCGCACGGCCATCGCCCGCAGCTCCCCGAGGAGCACGGTCTTACCGACCCCCCGAAGCCCGGTGAGGACGAGACTGCGTTCGGGTCTCCCCCGCGCAACACGCTCCAGCACCACTTCGAAGGCCTTGAGCTCACGCTCACGCCCAGCCAGCTCAGGCGGCCGTTGCCCGGCGCCCGGCGCGAAGGGGTTGCGGATGGGGTCCACTCTGCCACGCTATCGACGTATCTAGCGCGGGCCCGATATTCCGCCATAGACGGCTAGCGCGTGTCGCCGAGGTTCGACCGGATGGCCGTACATAGAGACGAACAGGTCTGCAGCCCTGCTCGTCCCTACCCCCAGCGCGCACTACGACGTAGCACTAGAGCCTGTTTCAATGTCGTAGCCACTCGTTGATCGCCGCGATGTGGACGGTTGCCTCGTAGCGGACTGCGAGTTTGTCGAACCGTGTGGCCACCGCCCGGTTGCGTTTGAGCCGGTTGATGCCGCACTCGACCGCATGCCGTTGCTTGTAGATCTCTGGGTCAAATGCTGGTGGTCGCCCACCGGCCCGGCCGCGGTTGCGGCGATGCCGGACCTGATCAGAAGGCTGGGGAATCGTGCACGCGATCCCGCGCCGCCGCAGATAGGCCCGGTTGGCGCGGGAACTGTAGGCCTTGTCCGCCAGGACACGATCCGGCCGGGTCCGGGCTCGCCCACCACCAATCCGGGCGACCCGGACCCTTGCCAGCACCGCCTCGAACTGCGGCGAGTCACCGCGTTGACCGGCGGTCACCAGCAACGACAGTGGTTTCTGGCCTTGCTCGGTGGCCAGGTGCAGCTTGGTCGTCCAGCCTCCCCGCGACCGGCCCAGCGCGTGGTCGGCTGGTTCGGGCTCGCCGATACCGCCTGGCGGTTCTTTCTGCAGGTCACACTCGATGCGGGCACCTGCTGCGTGCTGGTGCGCCCGGTTGATCGTGGAATCCACGCTCACGTCCCAGGTGATCAGCCCGGCGGCGTCGGCCCGGGTCTGCAACCCGGCCAGGATCAGCGCCCACACACCGGCGCGCTGCCAGCGCCGGAACAAGCCATAGACGGTTTGCCAGCAGCCATACTCGGGTGGGACGTCACGCCACGGCGAGCCGACACGGACCCGCCAGCGGATGCCGTCCAGGAGCTGGCGTTTACTCCACAGTGGCGGGCGGCCGGGCTTCTTACCGACGGGCAGCAGCGGTTCCAGGATCGCCCACTGCGCGTCAGTCAGATCGGCTCGCCCCGCCGCCGCTACGCTGGGCACGAGGTCTCCGGTGTTCTTGATCAGCTTGGTCGTTGATCGGTCTACCGGAGACCTCGTCTATTTGATCCAAGACACGCCGCACCCACAACGCCGGCCAGAAACTCCGCTGGTCAGCACATCAAAACAGGCTCTAGTCGCTGAGGTTCCGTTCGGCGTAGATCTTCATCGCATCCCGCACGAACTCCGCCCCCGGACCCTCGAACCCGTAGCGCGGATCGTCCACGTAAAGCTGCCCGAGCCCCGCGAAGTACCCCGCGGACACGGACGAAACCGCCGGTCGCAGCCACTCGTGCAGCCGCCGCGCGATCGCCTGGACCTCGTCGGCGTCCGGCGCCAATCCGGAAGCGTGGGCTGCGCCGAACGCCGCCGCGATGTCCGCCTGCTCCTGCTGGTGGGCCTTCTTCTCCTCGGCCGACAGCGAGCTCCACCACTGGTCACCCCGCCGGTACGCCTCCGCGCCCCAGCGGCGCGTGACCTCCTCTTCGTACTGAGTGTGGTCGAAGCCGTCGAAGACTTCTTCTGCCATCAGTCGTTCACCTCCCTTCAGTTTCCGCAACGTGGTCCGGACCGACTCGATCTGCCGTCCGATCCGCTGCCGCTCCTGTTCGAGCAGCTCCAGGTGGGTTTCGAGCGCGGCCGCGCTGTCGCGCTGCCCGTCGAGCACCTCCGCGATGGCCGGGAGCCCGAGGCCGAGCTCGCGCAGCAACAGGATCCGCTGCAGCCGGACGAGCGCCTGCTCGTCGTAGTAGCGGTAGCCGTTGCTGCCGATCCGGCTGGGCTCGAGCAGGCCGACCGCGCCGTAGTGGCGCAGCGTCCGGCTCGTCGTCCCGGCCGAGCGGGCGATGTCCTGGATCGACCACTCCATGGCTTCGACCATAGAAGTTGACGCAACGTCAAGGTCAAGCGCTAACGTTCTCTAGTTCTCTCTAGAGAAATCACAATATTCGCGGAGAAACCCCGATGAGGGTTCGAGCGGCGGCGGAGCGGGCATCCAAGCGCTAGGTTCGACCAGGCAGCGGCCCGTACGAGGAAGGCAACGACCGTGATACTCCGTCGAGTGGCACGTCCCCTGCTCGCCACGATCTTCGTGACCGGCGGGATCAATGCGCTGAGGCAGGCCGAAGGGCACGCGAAGGCGGCGGAGCCCTTTCTCAACAGCGCGTTCGACAAGGTCGGCGACGTCGTCCCGGAGCAGGTCCCGCGCGACCCGGTGACGATCATCCGCATCGACGCCGCCGTGAAGATCGGCGCCGGGCTCGCGCTCGCGGCCGGCAAGGCGCCGCGGCTCGCGGCCGGGCTCCTGCTCGGCAGCCTCGTGCCGACGACGCTCGCCGCGCACAGCTTCTGGACCATCAAGGACCCGGGCGAGCGCCAGCAGCAGCAGATCCAGTTCTTCAAGAACGCGAGCGTGGCCGGTGGCCTGCTGCTCGCGGTCAGCGACACGGCCGGGAAGCCGTCGGCGGCCTGGCGCGCGCGGCACGCCGCGAAGGACGTCGGCCACACCGCCGAGAAGCTGGGGCGCAAGGCCGAGAAGCGCGCGAAGAAGCTCGCGAGGCGCGCCGAGAAGGCTCTCCCCCACTAACCGCCACTTTCATACCGAAAGTGCCGCCCCGGGGACCCCGAGGCGGCACTTTCGGTACGAAAGTTACTTCTCCAGGATCGCGGTGACGCCCTGGCCGCCCGCCGCGCAGATCGAGATCAGGCCGCGGCCGGACCCCTTCTCGTGCAGCAGCTTCGCCAGCGTCGCGACGATCCGGCCGCCGGTCGCGGCGAACGGGTGCCCGGCCGCCAGCGACGAGCCGTTGACGTTCAGCTTCGAGCGGTCGATCGCGCCGAGCGGCGCGTCCAGCTCCAGCTTCTCCTTGGCGAACGCCGGGTCCTCCCACGCTTTGAGCGTGGCCAGCACCTGCGAGGCGAACGCCTCGTGGATCTCGTAGAAGTCGAAGTCCTGCAGTGAAAGCCCAGCCCGCGCGAGCATCCGCGGCACGGCGTACGCGGGCGCCATCAGCAGGCCCTCGTCGCCGTGGACGTAGTCGACGGCCGCGGTCTGCGAGAACGTCAGGTACGCCAGCACCGGCAGCTTGTGCGCCTTCGCCCACTCGTCGGTGGCGAGCAGGACCGTCGACGCGCCGTCGGTCAGCGGCGTCGAGTTGCCCGCCGTCATCGTGCCGTCGGGGCCGCCGAAGGCCGGCTTGAGCTTGGCGAGCTTCTCCGCGGTCGAGTCCGGCCGCAGGTTCTGGTCGCGCGTGAGCTTGAGGAACGGCGTCACGAGGTCGTCGAAGAACCCGCGCTCGTAGGCGGCGGCGAGGTGCTGGTGGCTGGCGGCGGCCAGCTCGTCCTGCGCCTCGCGGGTGATCTCCCAGACCTTCGCGGTGAGCGCCGCGTGCTCGCCCATCGAGAGGCCGGTGCGCGGCTCCTCGTTGCGCGGGATCGCCGGCACGATGTGTCCCGGCCGGATCTTCGCGACGAGCTTGAGCCGGTCGCCGAGCGACTTCGCGGCGTTGAGCTGGATGAGGATCTGCCGCAGGTCCTCGTTGACGGCCAGCGGCGCGTCGCTCGTGGTGTCGACGCCGCCGGCGATGGCCGAGTCGATCTGACCGAGCGCGATCTTGTTGGCGACGTTGATGATGGCCTGCAGGCCGGTGCCGCACGCCATCTGGACGTCGGCCGCGGGGGTGGCGGGCGAAAGCTTGCTGCCCAGCACGCTCTCGCGGGCCAGGTTGAAGTCCTTCGAGTGCTTGAGCACGGCGCCCGCGGCGACCTCGCCGATCACCTCTCCCTGCAGCGAGAACCGGCTGACCAGGCCGTCGAGCGCGGCGGTGAACATGTCCTGGTTCGACGCCTTCGCGTACGGACCGTTCGACCGCGCGAAGGGGATCCGGTTGCCCCCGATGATGGCGACCTTGCGCACGGAGGGCGTTTTCCTGGGGGGCATGTCTCCACCTCTCTGGTCGTGTCTCTCACACTGTAACCTACTCGGGAGTAGGTTAGACTGCGACGTGACGCAGACTGCACGGGAGGCAACCGATGGCTGACAGGTACCAGCAGTTCACGAAAACCCCGCTGGGGAAGTTCGTGGTGCCGAAGCTCGGCCTGCCCAATCCCGCCACGCTGCGCCGGTACAAGCCCGGGCAACCCGCCCTCGAGGGTCCCGCACTTCTCGGCGCCGCGCCTGGTGGACGGCTCGAGAAGACCCTTCGGGACCAGATGGCCGACGCCGGCATCGAGGTCGTCACCTCGGCCGCGGACCGCCACGCCGCCCTGGTCTTCGACGCCACGGGCATCACCGACCCCGCCCGCCTGCGCGAGGTCTACGACTTCTTCCACCCGGTGATCCGCAGCGTCGGCCCGTCCGGCCGGGTCGTCGTCTTCGGCACCCCGCCCGAGCAGGTCGAGGGCCGCGAGCGGATCGCGCAGCGCGCGCTCGAGGGCTTCGTGCGTTCGGTGGGCAAGGAGCTGAAGCGCGGCGCGACCGCCCAGCTCGTGTACGTCGCCGACGGCGCCGAAGAGGCGACGGAGTCGACGGTGCGCTTCCTGCTCTCGGCGAAGTCGGCGTTCGTCGACGCGCAGGTGATCCGGATCGGCACCGAAGGCAAGACGGCGACCGCGCCGTCGAACTGGGAGAAGCCCCTCGAAGGGAAGGTCGCGCTGGTCACCGGCGCGTCCCGCGGCATCGGCGCGGCGATCGCCGAGGTGCTGGCCCGCGACGGCGCCCACGTCGTCGCCCTCGACATCCCGGCCCAGGGCGGTGACCTGTCGAAGGTGGCCAACAAGATCAACGGGTCCGCGCTGCAGCTCGACATCACTTCGCCGAGCGCGCCCGCGAAGCTCGCGGAGTACCTGAAGGAGCGTCACGGCGGCGTCGACGTCGTTGTCCACAACGCCGGGATTACCCGCGACAAGACGCTGGGCAACATGAGCGAGAGCGCGTGGGACTCCGTGATCGCGGTGAACCTCGCCTCGCAGCTCGCCGTGAACGACAAGCTGCTCGCCGATCGCGTGTTGAACGAGAACGGCCGGATCATCGGCGTCTCGTCGATCGCGGGCATCGCGGGCAACGTCGGCCAGACGAACTACGCGACCTCGAAGGCGGGCGTGATCGGCATGGTGAACGTCGGCGCGCCGCAGCTCGCGGCGTACGGCGGCACGATCAACGCCGTCGCGCCCGGGTTCATCGAGACCAAGATGACGGCCGCGGTCCCGCTGTTCATCCGCGAAGCCGGGCGGCGGCTGTCCAGCCTCGGCCAGGGCGGGCTGCCAGTCGATGTCGCCGAGACGATCGCCTGGTACGCGAACCCGGCGTCGGCCGCGGTGAACGGCAACGTGGTCCGCGTCTGCGGCCAGGCCCTGCTGGGAGCGTGACGATGGCGATCCGCGAACTGGACAGCACGCCCAGTCTGTCCACTTTGTACCCGAAGGCGCTGCTCGGCGGCGTGCTGCACAAGCCGTCCGGTGGCGCGCTGCCGGACACGGAGCTGGTGCGCACGGGCGTCACCGTCGACCCGGCGCACCTCGCCGCGTACAACACGGTGTGCGGCTTCCGGCTGAGCGACGAGCTGCCCGCGACCTACCCGCACATGCTGGCGTTCCCGCTGCAGATGGCGTTGATGACCGAGCCGGGCTTCCCGTTCCCGCTGCTCGGCATGGTGCACGTGGCGAACCGGATCACCCAGCACCGCGCGTTGCGCCTCGGCGAGGCGCTGACGGTCCGGGTGCGCGCGGAGAACCTGCGCCCGCACGAAAAGGGCCGTCAGTTCGACGTCGTGAGCGAAGCCCAGGTCGGCGACGAGACGGTGTGGACGGACGTCAGCACGTACCTGCGTCGCGGCTCCGGCTCGGGGGCCCCTTCGCGGCGAGAGCAGCTCGCGCCGCCGAAGCCGGACGCGATCTGGCGCGTCCCGGGCGACATCGGGCGCCGGTACGCGGAGGTGTCCGGCGACCGCAACCCGATCCACCTGCACGCGCTGACGGCGCGCTTGTTCGGCTTCCCGCAGGCGATCGCGCACGGCATGTGGACGAAGGCCCACGCGCTGGCGGCGTTCGAAGGGCGGCTCCCGGAGGCGTTCACCGTGGACGTGAAGTTCAAGCAGCCGGTGCTCCTGCCGGGCAAGGCGGCGTTCACGTCGTGGGCCGACGGCGACGGCTGGGCCTTCGAGCTGTGGCACGCGTCCAAGCCGAAGCCCCACCTCGAGGGGACGATCAGCTCACTCTGACGGCTTCCAGACCTCGCCCTCGATGAGGTCGTTGAAGCCGAGCCAGACGAGGTTCATCAGCCAGGAGGCGAGGACGCCGTCGGAGATGTCGGGGTGGTCGAGGGCCCAGTCGGCCAGCGACTCGGCCGCCCCGACCAGCGACGCGGCCAGGCCTTCGCCGGAGAACTCGGCCTGCTCGCCGACGCCCTTGCGGGTCCCGGCGGACACGACGAGGGCGGCGACGAGCTGGATCGCGCGCGCCCGCATGTCGGTGATCTCCGCGGCGAACGCCCCGCCGACGGTGAGGGCCTGGCGGTGCAGCACCGTCCACGACTCGCGGTACTCGGCGACGAAGCGGTAGAAGGACCGGAGCCCGTGCCAGAGCTGCATGTCGGGCGGGAGGTCGGGCTGCACGCCGGCCTGGATGGCCTCGAGCAGCCGCGTCGCCTCGCGGCGGATGCAGGCGCCGAAGAGGTCTTCTTTCGAGCCGAGGTAGGTGTAGATCATCGGCTTCGAGACGCCGGCGACGTCGGAGATCTCGTCCATCGAGGCCGCGTGGTAGCCGTGGCGCGAGAAGACCTGGACGGCGGCGTCCAGGATCTGCCGCTCGCGCACGGCGCGCGGAAGCCGCCGGGCCCGCTCGGGCGGGCGCTGATCATCCTCTGACACGCTGGACCTCCCTGTTGCTGCCCGGAGACGGTACCGGGCGCCACCACGGCAGGGTGATTTCGGCACGCTTGCCGCCTTACCTACTGGCGGGTAGCCTTACGCTTGAGTAACTGGAGAGAAGGTGACCATGGCCGACAACGCCGGGATGACCAGCGCCGATCAGGTCGCGGACCTCCGTGGGGCGGCGCTGCTCGACGCGCTGGAGCGCCTCGACCCGCTCAGCCCCGAGGCACACGCCCTCGACGTCAACGCGCTCGCGGACGCGGTGAGCCCCCGCGACCTCGGCAAGGACGACTTCCGCCGCTTCTTGAAGGCACTGCTCACGCTGGCCACGCGCGCCCCGGCGTTCGACCTGAGCAAGGTTGACCCGGCACGGTTCGCGTCCCTGGTGTCGTCGGCATCGCGCGCCCAACTGGAGAGCGTCGTCGCGGAGCGGCCCCTGCGCGAGCGGGTACTGGACGAGATCTTCGCCCGCATGGGCGCGCACATCCGGCCGGACCGGGCCCGCGACCTGCACGCGGTGGTCCACTGGCGCCTGTCGGGCGGAATCGGCGAAGGCGGCTACGACCGCTACGAGACGGTGATCTCCCACGGATCGTGCACGGTGAGCCGCGAGATGCACGCGGCACCGCGAGTCACGATCACCATCGCCCCGGCGGACTTCTTCCGGTTGATCACCCACCAGGCCACGCCGGCGGTGTTGTTCGTCACGGGAAGAATCAAGGTCAAGGGTGATTTGGCGTTCGCGGCGGGCTTGATCGGCTACTTCGACCTCCCGCACCCCGTATAGTCCGTCGGTGTGCCCCGAAAAGCGAAGTGGCGCCTTTCCCGGCCCCGAAGTGTCCGCGGCACCCACGTGGTGAACGCGTTCGCGGAGAAGCTCGTCATCGGCAACCTGACGCCGGCGCAGTTCATCCAGGTACTGGAAACCCTGCACATGCTCGGCGAAGCGGGAGCGGGCATCGAGCTGAGCTCCCTGTCGACGGACGTGCTGGTGGACGTGGTGCGCCGGGCGTCCCGCGAGCAGCTGAAGGCGATCGCGGAGCACCCCGAGTTGCGCGCGGTGTTCTTGGACGAGATATTCCGCCGAATGTCCGAGCATTTCGTGCCGCACCGGGCGCGTCACGTGGACTTCGTGGTTTCTTGGCGCTTTTCGGAAGGAAGCGGAGAGGACGGCTACGACCGTTTCCAGACGGTGATCGAGGACGGCGTGTGCGTTTCCTCGGCAGACCTGTCCCGCAGCCCGGACACAACGATCACGTTGTCGGTGGACGACTTCATCCGCATGGCAACGGGCAATGCGGCGGTGGCGGCGATGTTCGTGACGGGCCGGGTGAAGGTGAAGGGCGAGTACGCCCCGGCGGTGCGGTTCTCCAGCTACTTCGACATCCCCAAGCCGACGAGCGATTAGTCAGCGGCGTTCGCGGACAGCGGTGATGACCCGGTCCGCAGCCACGTCGACGGTCTCGTGCTCCCAGATCCGGAGCGGAAGCCAGCCCGCCTCCTGAAGCCGGGCGTCGGTGTCGGCGTCGCGTTTGCGGTTCGTTTCGATCTTGTCCCGCCAGAAGTCCGCGTTGTTCTTGGGCCAGGTGGCGTGCTCCGGACAGCCGTGCCAAAAGCAGCCGTCCACGAAGACCGCCACACGGGCCGGTCCGAAGACCAGGTCGGCCTCGCGTCGCACGCCTTTGATCGGCCTGCGGTGCACCCGGTAGCGGAACCCGGCGCGGTGGAGGACTTGGCGCAGGGCCATCTCGATCCCGGTGTTCCGAGACTTCTGCTTGCTCATCCGGAGGCTCACGGCGGACGTGGTTTTCAGACGCTCCACGCGCTCATTGTGGCCCCGGCCTAGGTGAACCGCTCAGCCCTCGATGACGCGTCCCTCGATCACCGTCGGCTGGTCCCGCCGCTGAGGCTCGTCCGAAGAGACGACCTCGCTGTCCACCACCATCACCGGCCCGCGACGCTGGTTGGCGAACCGAATTGCTCGCTTCTCCACCCGCTTCAACCACCACCGACGAACCACAGCCCGCGACGGCGGCAGCATCAGCAGCAACCCGAGGACGTCACTGACGAACCCCGGCACGAGGATCAACACCCCACCAAGGCCGACGAGCATCCCGTCGGTGAGTTCCTTCTCCGCGGGCTGCCCGGCCCGGGCCGCCGAGAGGAACGCCCGCATCGCCTTGCCGCCCTCGCGACGGGCGAGCCAAGACCCCAGGAACGCGCCGGCCAGCAGGAGGCCCAGCGTGCCGAGCACGCCGACCGCCGAACCGACCGCCCAGATCGCGGCGATCTCGGCGAAGACGTAAAGCAGGAACGCGACAGCCATACCCGCACAACGAACGACCTGTCCGATTTGCTCCCGTGCCCTCGGTGCACCGGCTAGTCTCACCCCTCGTGTCCGACTGGCTCCGCTGGCTGCTCATCGCGTTGTGCCTGGTCTTAGCCCTGCTGATCGTCACGCGAGGGCGGCGTCGGCGGGGGTTTCCCGGGGTCACCTGGACCCTTCCGCAGCGGACGGCGAAGCGGCGCGGCATGGTCGCCTCGGTCCTCGGCTGGCTCGTCGTCGCCCTGCTCGTCGCCGGGGTGGCCGGGGGTGGCCTGCTCTGGTTCCTCGGCTGGCCGCGGCTGCCGAGTGCCGGGCAGTTCGACGTCTCCCAGGTGCTCGACCTGCTGAAGATCGCCCTCTCCGTCGTCGCCGGGTTCGGTGGTGTCGTGCTGCTCGCCGTGAACTACCGGAAGCAGCGGGTCGCCGAAGACGAGCATGACCTGGCCGTTCAGCGCGCCGAACGCGAAGCGGTCCAGAAGTTCAACGAACGGTTCGGCAGCGCGGCCGAGCAGCTCGCCAACGACAACGCCGCCGTCCGGCTCGCCGGCGTCTACGCGATGGCCGGCCTGGCCGACGACTGGGCCGACAAGCGCCAGGTCTGCGTCGACGTCCTGTGCGGCTACCTCCGGATCACCCGCGAAGCCGACGGTGAGGCCGAAGTGCGAGAGGCGATCCTGCGCGTGATCCGCGACCGCACCCGCCGGAGCGGGAAACTGTCCTGGTCCGCGCTCGACTTCGACTTCACCGGCGTGACGATCGAGAACGCCGACTTCGCGCGCCGCGAATTCAGCGGTGAGGTCCTGTTCGACGGCGCGGAGTTCGTCGGTGGGATCGCTTCGTTCGCCGGCGCCGAGTTCGGGAAGCTGAGCTTTCACGGCACCCGGTTCTCCGCGGCCGAAACGACCTTTGGCGGCATGACCGTCACCGGCGGCAAAGCCGAGTTCGTCGGCGCCGAGTTCACCGGCGACAAGGTGGACTTCGCCGACGGATACCTGCAGTCCTCGTCGGTGGCCTTCTTCCGCTGCCGGTTCGCGGCGCCCCGGGTCGACTTCTCGAACCTGGACTTCGCCTTCGGCCGGCTGGTGTTCGACCGGTGCGACTTCGCCGACCTCGAGCTCGACCTCTCGATCGGTCTCGACGACCAGCCGTCTTCCCTGGTGCCGGTGCTCGTGGAGAACTGCCGGTTCGAACGGTGCCGGATCGACCTGAGCCGGGGCGGGCACGGCGTCAAGCTCGCGGATTGCGTGCTCGACACCGTGACCGTCGCCGGTCCGGCCGAGGAAGTGCAGTGGCCGGGCAACGAGCTGCGCGGCGGCACCTCGCTGCTTAGCCGGGCACCTCGTCCAGGTACGCCTGAGCCTGCAGCGTGAACAGCTCCGCGTACCCGGCCTTCGCGGCCATCAGCTCCTCGTGCGTCCCGTACTCGGCGACCTTCCCATGGTCCAGCAACAGGATCCGCTCGGCCTGCCGCACGGTCGAGAACCGGTGCGAGATGTACAACGTCGTCCGGCCTTCGGACAATGAGCGCAGCCGCGAGAACAGGTCGTGCTCGGCCTGCGCGTCCAACGCCGATGTCGGCTCGTCCAGTATCAAGATCGGTGCCTCGCGCTGGAACGCCCGCGCCAAAGCGATCTTCTGCCACTCGCCGCCGGACAGCGAAACGCCCTGGTCGAACCACCTTCCCAACGGGCTGTCGTAGCCCTGTGGCAGCCGCTCGATGCGCTCGTCCGCGCCCGCTCGGCGGGCCGAATTCTCGATGTGCGGCCGGTCCTCCAGGCGGGACAGGTCGCCCAAGCCGATGTTCTCCGCCGCCGTTCCCTGGTACGTCACGTAGTCCTGGAACATCGCGCTGATCCGCTTCCGCAGCTCCACCGGGTCGTACTCGCGGATGTCGACGCCGTCGAGGCGGATGCGGCCGCCTGTCGGGTCGTACAACCGGCACAGGAGCTTGAACAGCGTCGACTTGCCCGCTCCGTTGCGGCCCACCACCGCCACCGTCTCGCCGGGGCGAATCTCGAAGCTGACGTTGTCCAGCGCGGGCTCGTCCGAGCCCGGGTAGCTGAACGTCACCGCGTCGAACTCGATGTGTCCCTCCACCGTGGACGGGAACGCGCGTGGCGACGCGGGTGCCGTGATCTCCGGCTTCGTGCCCAGGAACCGGTACAACGTGTCCAGGTACAGGTTGTTCTCGTACATCCCCGAGAACGCCGTGAACAGCCCCGACACGGACGTCTGCACCGACGTCGCCGCGGCCGTGTACAGCGCCAGGTCGCCGAGCGTGAGCCGGCCACCGACCGCCTGCAGCGCGATGTACAGCGCGATCGCCGACCCCGCGAACGTGCTCAGCAGCCCCCAAGACGTCGAGCTGATGTTGCGGTTGATCGTCAGCTTCCGCTGCCGCTCGTAGGACACGGTGCCCAGCCGCCGGAACCGGTCGACGAAGTACGGGCCCAGCCCGAACAGCTTCGTCTCCTTGGCGTACGTGTCCGTCGTGACCAAAGAGGACAGATAGTCCATCCGCCGCTTGATCGGCGACATCAGGAACGTCAGCCAGAACGCGCGCGAGCCGTACTTCGACTGCGAGATGAACGCCGGGATCGGTGCCACCAGCGCGACCAGCGCCAGCAGCGGGCTGATCGCGACGAGCAGCGCGATCATGCTGCCGAACGTGATCAGCGTCCGCACCAGGCCCAACGCCGAGTTCATCATCGACAGCGGGCGCGTCGGGGCCTCCTGCGCCGCCTGGCGCAGCATGTCGTACGACGTCGAACCCTCGAAGTACGCCAGGTGCAGCTCACTCGCGTGCGCCATCACCTGGTGGCGGATCGTCAGCGTCATGCGTTCCTGCAGCAGCGACTGCGCGATCGACGTCAACGCGCTGCTGATCGCCGTCGCCGCGAGCACGCCGAACTGGAACAGCGCGACGTTCACGATGTCGCCGGTCGTCCCCTTGCCCTGGATCGCCGCGACGACCGAGTCCAGCAGCAGCTTCGCGACGTACGCGGTCACCGTCGGCAAGAGCCCCGACAACAGCGTGATCAGGGCCAACAGGATCGTCAGGACCGGGCTGGCCTGCCACGTCAGCTTCACGACCTTCGGCAGGCCGCGGACCGTCCCGGCGACGGACGTCTTCGCGCGCTTCAGCCGCGAGCGCAGGTCTTTGGGCTGGTCGTCCTGCTTCGGCTCGGGGATGTCGACCGGTCCCGTGAGCCCGCTTTCGGGCACCGTGACGGCGTGCCGCCGCCGCCCGCGCCGGGCCAGCATGAACTCCATGCCGCCCCCACCGCCCGGGATCATCCGGCCTCCACGGCGCCGTGCAGGAAGACGTCGACCACCTGGCGCGTGGTCGGCGCGTCGACGTCCGGCGCGAGCCGCCGTCCGCCGAACAGCATCGTGAGGAAGAGCGCCGCCAGCTGCTCGGGCGGCAGGCGCAGCCGGTCCTTCTCGGGGACGAACAGCTCGACGATCGCCCCGCGCATGGCCGCCATCGACTCGCGGCGGCCGCCCTTCCAGGTGCCGCGCTGATCCTTCAGGCGCTGCTCGGGGTCGCCGCGGTGCTTGTGCCTGCCGGACGCGTGCAGGGCGCCCATCAGCGCCCCCATCCGCTCGAGGTGCGCGCCGAGCGCCTCGGCGGCCTCGACGAGCCGGTCTTCCAGCGGCTGGTCGATCGGGATTTCGGCGATCGCGTCGAGCACGTGGTCGGGCCGCAGTGCCTCGGCCGTGCAGGCGTCGAACAGCTCGTCCTTGTCCTTGAACGCGCGGAAGATGGTGCCCTCGCCGATGCCGGCGGCGCGGGCGATCTGACTCGTGGTCACGTTCGCGCCGTGCTCCATGAGGAGCGGCAGCACCGCGTGCACGATCATGGCGCGCCGGGCTTCGACGCTCATGCCCGGCGCTCTCCGCCGGGTTTCGGGTGCTGGTGTCATGCCGTCCAGTGTGCGGAGTGAGCACTCACTCCGTCAAGCGGGTAAAAGTGAGGGCCGCCCGAAAGCGGCCCTCACCTGGCAAAACTCAGTACGTCATCGCCATCGCCGGGTCGGCCAGGAGGGCGCCGACGTCGGCCAGGAACTCCGAACCCTGCTGGCCGTCGATCACCCGGTGGTCGAAGCTCAGCGACAGCTGCATCACCTTGCGGACCCGCAGCTCGCCGTCCACCACCCACGGCGTGTCGCGGATCGAGCCGAGGGCCAGGATCGCCGACTCGCCCGGGTTGATGATCGGCGTGCCCGTGTCGATGCCGAACACCCCGATGTTGCTGATCGTGAAGGTGCCGTTGGCCATGTCGGCCGGGGTCGTCTTGCCCGCCCGGGCCGTCTCCGTGAGCTGCGTCAGCGACTCCGCCAGCTCCTTCAGCGACATCGAGTCGGCGTCGCGGATCTTCGGCACGATCAGCCCGCGCGGCGTCGCCGCGGCGATCCCGAGGTGCACGTAGTCCTTGTAGACGATCTCCTGCGCCTCTTCGTCCCAGACGGCGTTGATGTCCGGGGTGCGCTTCGCCGCCAGGCACACGGCCTTCGCCGCGAACGTCAGCGGCGTCACCTTGATCCCGGCGAACTCCCGCGACTTCTTCAGCTTCTCGCGGAACTCCATCATCGGCGTGACGTCGATGGTCAGGAACTCCGTGACGTGCGGAGCGGTGTACGCGCTCTGCACCATCGCCGCCGCGGTCATCTTGCGGACGCCCTTGATCGGCACGCGCCGCTCGCGCGTGCCACTGTCCACAGTGGGCGCGGCGACCGGGGTCCCGTTGGCGGCGCGCTCGACGTCTTCACGCGTGATGACGCCGCCGTCCGCGGTTCCGGTGAGCGCGTGCAGATCGACGCCGAGGTCCTTCGCCAGCTTCCGCACCGGCGGCTTCGCCAGCGGGACGTACCCACCACGCGGGGCGGCCGGAGCCGGAGCAGGAGCCGGAGGAGCGGCGACAGCGGCGGCCGGAGCGGGAGCCGGAGCCGCGCCCTTCCGGGCCCGCCGCTGCGTGACGACGGCCTTGGAGCCGTAGCCGACCAGCGGCTTCATCTCCTCTTCCTCGGCGGGAGCCGAGGAAGCAGGCGCGGGCGTGGCGGCGGGAGCGGGCGCCGCGGCGCCGTCCGGGTCGACGTCGATGGTGAGGATCGGCGTGCCGACCTCCACCGTCTGCCCCGGCTCGACGTGCAGCTCCGTGACCACTCCGGCCCACGGGATCGGTAGCTCGACAGCGGCCTTCGCGGTCTCGATCTCGACCACGATCTGGTTGACCGCCACCGTGTCGCCCGGCTTCACGTGCCAGGACAGGATGTCGGCTTCGGTCAGCCCCTCCGCCGTGTCGGCCAAGGGGAATTGCTTGTACGTAGGCATTGCGCGGAGATCCCCCTTACCAGGCGAGCGAGCGGTCGACGGCGTGCAGCACCCGGTCCAGGTCGGGGAGGTAGTGCTCCTCGAGCTTGGCCGGCGGGTACGGCGTGTCGAACCCGGTCACCCGGAGGACGGGGGCTTCCAGCGAGTAGAAGCACTCCTGCTGGACGCGCGCGGCGATCTCCGACGTCAGCGACGACTCGGACGGCGCCTCCGACAGCGCGATCAGCCGTCCGGTCTTGCGCACCGACTCGAACACCGGGCCGAGGTCCAGCGGCGAGAGCGTGCGCAGGTCGATGACCTCCAGCGAGTGGCCCTCGTCCTCGGCCGCGGCGGCCGCGTCGAGCGCGACCTTCACCGACGGGCCGTACGCGACGACCGTCGCCGTCGTGCCTTCGCGCACGACCTGCGAGGAGAACACCTGCGGCGCCGAGGCGTCCGTGTCGATCTCCGCGCGCAGCGCACCCGAGTGGTACAGCCGCTTCGGCTCGAAGAACAGCACCGGGTCGTCGGACTTGACCGCCTGCTGGATGCCCCAGTAGGCGTCGGCGGCGTTCGAGATCGACACGACCTTGAGGCCGGGGATGTGCGCGAACAGCGACTCCGGCGACTCCGAGTGGTGCTCGACCGCGCCGATCCCGCCGCCGAACGGCACGCGGATCACGACCGGCATCTTGATCTTGCCCTGCGTCCGGTAGTGCAGTTTCGCCAGCTGCGACGAGATCTGGTCGAAGCCGGGGAAGATGAAGCCCTCGAACTGGATTTCACACACCGGCCGGAACCCGCGCACGGCCAGGCCGACCGCGGTGCCGATGATGCCGGACTCCGCGAGCGGCGTGTCCAGCACGCGCTGCTCGCCGAAGTCCTTCTGCAGGCCGTCGGTGATCCGGAAGACGCCGCCGAGCTTGCCGACGTCCTCGCCCATGATCAGGACCTTCGGGTCCTCTTCCATCGCGCGGCGCAGGCCGAGGTTGAGCGCCTTGCCGATGGTGAGTTTCTGGATGTCGCTCATCAGTGCTCACCCGCCGATACGAAGCCGTCGAGGTAGGACAGGAACTCTTCGCGCTGCGCCTCCAACACGGGATTACCCTCGGCGTAGACGTTCGAAAAGATCCGGTCCGGCGGCGGCTCCGGCATGTTGAACGTGTACTCGCGCAGGTCGGCGGCGAACGCGTCGGCGTCGGCCTGGACGCTGTCGAAGTACGCCTGGTCGGCGTAGCCACCGCGGGCGAGGAACGCGCGGACGCGCTCGATCGGGTCCTTGAGCTTCCACTCCTCCAGCTCGTCGGAGAGCCGGTAGCGGGTGGGGTCGTCGGTCGTCGTGTGCGCGTCCATCCGGTAGGTGAACGCCTCGATCAGGACGGGCCCGTTGCCGTGGCGGCACTCGTCGAGCGCCCAGCGGGACACCGCGAGGCAGGCGAGGACGTCATTGCCGTCGACGCGGATGCCGGGGAAGCCGTAGCCGCGGGCGCGCTGGTACAGCGGCAGGCGCGACTGGCGCTCGGTCGGCTCGGAGATCGCCCACTGGTTGTTCTGGCAGAAGAAGACGAGCGGCGCGTCGTAGACGGCGGCCCAGACGAATCCTTCGTGGACGTCGCCCTGCGAGGTCGCGCCGTCACCGAAGTAGCAGATCGTCGCTTCGCCGTCGTCGTCGCCGACCTTGCCCTCGAACTTCTGGCCCATCGCGTAGCCGGCGGCGTTGAGCACCTGGTTGCCGATCACGATGGTGTACGGGTGGAAGCCGTGGCGCTGGTAGTCCCAGCCGCTGTGGTCGGTGCACCGGAAGATGCCCAGCAGGTCCTTCATGTCGACCCCGCGCGCGTACGCGACGCCGTGCTCGCGGTAGCTGGGGAACGCCATGTCGTTAGGCTTCAGGGCGCGGCCCGAGCCGATCTGCGCGGCTTCCTGGCCGAGCAGCGGGACCCAGATGCCGAGCTGGCCCTGGCGCTGCATGGCGTTCGCTTCGCGGTCGGCCCGCCGCACCAGCACCATGTCGCGGTACAACCCGCGCAGCGCTTCGGCGTCGATGTCCTCGACGTACTTGTCGAACTGGGGCGAGGGGACCCGTTCGCCCTCGGGGGTGAGCAGCTGAGTCAGCTCAGCGCCACCTTCGCTGGTTGCTCGCAATCCGGCGATCACCTGTTCGGGGGAGGGCTGGGCCGCGACCGCGGCCGGGCCGTCTCCAGGCTCCGGGTGCGTCCACTGTTCGGACGGCATGCGCTGTACTCCTTGGTGTCGGTGCCTCTGGCGGCCGCTTGTGGCGACCACAGCGACTGCACCGGCGGGGACCAGCGCATCGGGTCTCCGAAGCGCTCAGTCACCGTCGGCGTTGACGGTTCACGCGGACATCCTGGCACGAAGGCCCGCGCTTTGGTGAGTCACGGATGCTGATTTGTTGCTGAGAAAGGGGCCCTGAACAGGGGAAACGTTAGGAAGCCCGAGCATCGGACCTGCGAGGGTCGGTCGCCGGTCGCAGCGCTCACCAGGGTCGTGAGTGTTCAGGGCGGTTAGAACCGCCCTGAACACTCACGACGGGTAGGCGACCTTGTGATGTGACGCACGCCGTCGGCTGCGTGGCACGATGGGCTCGTGGAGCAGAAATCCGTCCGTGAATCCGTCGTTTCCGCCTGGATCAACGACGTCACCCCGAGTTTGTCCGGTTTGGTGGCGATCCCCGCCCTGTCGCCGGCCTTCGACGCCGAGTGGGCGAAGAGCGGCCACCTCGACGCCGCCGTCGACCACGTCCGCGAGTGGATCGCCGGGCGCGAGCTGCCCGGCGCGACCCTCGAAGTCGTGCGGCTCGAAGGCCGGACCCCCTTGCTGCTCGTCGACGTCCCGGCGACCCCGGGCGCGGCGGACAAGGGCACCGTTCTGATGTACGGCCACCTCGACAAGCAGCCCCCGGTCGGCGGCTGGTCCGAAGGCCTCGGCCCGTGGACCCCGGTGATCCGCGACGGCCGCCTCTACGGCCGCGGGTCCGTCGACGACGGCTACTCCGGCTACGCGGCGACGACGGCGATCGAAGCCGTCCACGCGGCCGGCGGCGAGCACGCCCGCGTCGTGCTGCTGCTGGAGACCGGCGAAGAGTCCGGCAGCCCCGACCTGCCCGCCTACGTCGAGCACCTGGCCGACCGCATCGGCGACGTCTCGCTGGTGGTCTGCCTCGACGCCGGCGGCAGCGACTACGAACGGTTGTGGCTGGTCACGAGCCTGCGCGGGATGCTGCACCTCGACGTCACGGTGCAGCTGCTCGGCTCGGCGCAGCACTCCGGCGTCGCGTCCGGCGTCGTCGCCAGCTCGTTCCGGATCCTGCGGCACCTGATCGAACGGCTCGAGGACAGCGCGACCGGCGAACTGCTGCTGGACGAGCTGAAGGTCGACGTCCCGGCGGACCGGCTGGCCGAGCTAGAGGCCGTCTCGCAGGACTTCCCCGAGGCGCTCTCGAAGGCGTTCCCGCTGGTCGAAGGCGGGCGCGTGATGACGGAAGACGCGCTGGAGCTGATGCTCAACAACGCGTGGCGCCCGACGCTGTCGGTGATCGGCGCCGACGGCTTCCCGAAGCCCGCCGACGCCGGGAACGTCCTGCGCGAGAGCACGACGTTGACGCTGAGCTTCCGCCTCCCGCCGACGGCCGACGCCGAGAAGGCGCTCGAAGCCGTGAAGAAGGCGCTGACCACCGACGTCCCGTACGGCGCGAAGGTCACCCTCGGCGCGCCGCAGGCGGAGAACGGCTGGAACGCGCCGACCGAGGCGCCGTGGCTGACGACGGCCCTGCGCACGGTCAGCGACGAGGTGTTCGGCCGCCCGCACCGCGCGACCGGCATGGGCGGCTCGATCCCGTTCATGGGCCTGCTCTCGCGGAAGTACCCGGAGGCGCAGTTCCTGGTCACCGGCGCGGTCGGGCCCGACTCGAACATCCACGTGCCGGACGAGTGGCTGCACCTGGACTACGCGCAGCAGGTCACCGAGGCCGTCGCGCACATCCTGGACGCGCACGCCCGCGGCTGACCCGCCTGGGCTGAAGGGGACTTTCCTGGCATCGGATGCGAGGAAAGTCCCCTTCAGCGCGTCTGGTGAGATGAACGTCCCCTTCAGCCGCAGGCCTCCCGGAACGCCGTCGCGGCCGCGTCGAGGCAGGCCGGGAAGTCCTGGGCGCCGCCGGAGTCGATCCACCGGTCGAAGGCGTTGCCGAAGATGTTCGTGGCGGCCTGCGCGGCCGGTTTTGCCAGCTCGGGCGCGGTGCCCCGGCGTTCGAGTCCCTCGCGGATCGCCGTCGTGATCCCGGCCGCCTTGCTGCGTTCGCGTTCGCGGAGTTCGGCGCTCGAAGCGATCACGGCCCGGCGTTCGGGCGACGGGTCGACGAGCCGCGTGATGCGCGTGCCGATGTCCGTGAGCGCGACGAGGGCCGTGCGCAGCGGAGAACCGGCGTCATCGGCGTTGGCGAGGGCTTCGGCGACGGCGGCGGGAAGCTGCTCGGAACCGGCGAAGAGGACTTCGCGCTTGTCGGGGAAGTAGCGGAAGTACGAGCGGCGGGTGATCCCGGCGCGCTCGGCGATCTGCGTCACGGTGACGGCGTCGTACCCGTGCTCGGCGTACAGCTCCAGCGCGGCTTTGCGCAGCCGGTCCGCGGTTCCGGGATCCCATCTGGCCACGGTCCCAGCCTACTTGGCGATGTCTCAGTGTGTCGTCACGTGCTAGCGTCAGTGATGACACACTGAGACATCACTGGAGGAAGGCATGGAGATCTGGGTGCTGGGCGCGCTGGGCCGGACGGGTCGCGGGATCACGGCCGAGCTGGTGGCCCGGGGGTTGCCGGTCGTCCTGGTCGGCCGCGACCGCGAACGCCTCGCGGCGACCGGCACGAAGTACGTCGTCGCGGACGGCGTCGAGGCGATAGCGGCCGAGATCCACCGCGGGCGCCCGGCGGTGGTCGTCAACACGATCGGCTCGTACGCCACGACGGCGGCGACGATCGCGCGGGCGTGCCTGCCGGGCGGGCACTATGTCGACTTGGCGGC
Source organism: Amycolatopsis nalaikhensis (assembly GCF_030264295.1). Classification (GTDB taxonomy): domain Bacteria; phylum Actinomycetota; class Actinomycetes; order Mycobacteriales; family Pseudonocardiaceae; genus Amycolatopsis; species Amycolatopsis nalaikhensis. Next base: position 2,915,666 of record NZ_CP127173.1, read on the forward strand.
AGACCTGGTCGCCGTCCCGCGGCTGCTGGACCTGCACGAAGAGGCGCTGGCGGGAGGAAGCACGTTCGTGACCGGGGCGGGGTTCGGCGTCCTGGCGACGGAGGCGGTGGTGGCCAGGCTGTGCGAAGGCCGTCCGACGCCTCGTGAGGTGCGGGTCGACGCGCTGTCGTCGGTTGCCATCGAGGAAGGACGGGCGGGGATGGCGTTGGCGGCGAGCATCATCGACGTCCTGACCACGGGCGGCCGCCGCTACGAGGGCGGCCGCCTGGTCCCCGCGCGGCTCGGCGCGGACTCGCGGACGCTGACCCTCCCCGACGGCGAGACAGCGAAGTCCGCGGGCGTGCCCTCGGGTGAGCTGGTGGCTGCTCAGCGGGCGAGCGGCGCACCGTCCGTCGTGGTGAATTCGGGACTCGCGCCCACCTCACCCGTGGTCCGGGCGGTCCTGCCCCTACTCGGGAAGGTGCTGTCGGTCCCGGCCATCCGCTGTTTCGCGATCCAGCGGCTGGCGGGAGTCCGGGCGAAGGCGGCCCCGCGCCCACGCACGCACTCGTGGGGCCACGCGGTCGTCACCTGGCCGGACGGAACGACACGGGAGGGCTGGCTGCGCGCGGGCGACGGCATGGACTTCACCAACGCGGTCGCGGCCGAGACTGCGGCGCGCTTGGCCCGCGGCGAGGGCAAGCCCGGGGCGTACACCCCCGCGGCCGCCCTCGGCGTGGAGGTCGCAGAGGCGGCGGGTGGGACTTTCGTGTTCTGAAGAACGGTGGGATTGCCCCGATCGAGTAAACGTAATACGCTGTAATACGTTCTCGCGTGGAAGGCGAACTGTACGACGGCATCCCGCTGGAACGCCTGCCGTTCGAGGAGGTGCACGTACCCGATCCGCTGCACCTCCGGCGGTCACTGCGTTACCCGGGCGCACTGGACATCGAGCCGGAGCACGCGGTGGAGGCCGTGTTCGATCCTCGTCGGCTGATCGGCCGCGACCCTTCGTCGCGGACGGGTGAGTCGATCCGGGTGGTCGGTCACTCGACCGGCATGGGGCGACACGGCAGGTGTATCGAGGACTGCGGGAGGTGCGGTGATGACGGACAAGGAACTGCTCGGCCGGATCGCGGAGGCTGCCGAAGCCGATCCGGACGCCGAAGTCGATTGGGTGCCGCACCGGGAGCCGTCGAAGAGCCCGACCGCGGTCTACAGCGTGCGGATCCCGGTCGATCGCATCGAGGAGCTGCGACGGCTCGCCGCCGACCGTGGCGTGCAACCGACCGCCTTGATCCGGACCTGGGTGCTCGCCCAGCTCGACGCGGCGCGGGCCGGGGACGAGCGGGCGCAGCAGTGGGAGAACGACGTCCGCGCGACGATCGACCACCTCCGGGCCCTGCTCGACGAGCGGAGCGGCGTTCCCCACGCGAGCTGATGCTCAGGCCAGCCGGGTCAGGTGAACCGAGACGTCCAATGTGGACTGCCCACCCCCGGTGAAGATCCCCTTCAACGGCGCGACATCGGCATAATCCCGCCCCATCGCCACCCAAACGTGCCGCGGCCCGACGGGGATCGCGTTCGTCGGGTCGTAAGCCCACCACCCGCCGGTCCAGACGTCGACCCAAGCGTGGGACTCGCCCTCGACCACCTCGCCGAGCTTCGCGTCCGGCTTGGTGTGCAGATACCCGGACACGTACCGCGCAGGAACACCGATCGCACGCAGCATCACCAGCGTCACGTGCGCGAAGTCCTGGCAAACGCCTTCGCGCGCCTTCCACGCATCAGTCGCCGTGGAATGAACGCCGGTGGTCCCCGGCTGGTACTTGAGCTGCTGGTGCACCCACTCGCACACGGCCAGCACCGCGTCCGCCGGGTCGAGCCCGCGCCGCAACGAGCGGGCCTCGCGCGCCAACGTGACGTCGCGCGGTGTGTACGGCGTCGGCGTCAGGTACTCCGTGCGGTGGTCGATGACTGTCTCGGACCGCAAGTCCTTCCACGACGCCGTGCGGATCGGCTCGGCCTCGTCCGCCGTCTCGACCACCGACGTCGCCAAGACCGTGAACTCCGTGTGCGGTGCGTGGAGGTCGAACGACGTCACCACCGTGCCCCAGTAGTCCGTGTACCGGTACGCGCGGGTCGCCGGGGTCGTCTCGATGCGTGTTGCCACCGTCGTCTGGCGGCGGTCCGAACGCGGGGTCAGGCGCGCCTCGTTGTACGACTGCGTCGCCGGTGTCGCGTACCGGTACCCCGTGCGGTGGGCCACCCGCAGCTGCCACGTCACAGCGAAACCTCCGCACCGCTCCACGCCACCCACGGCGACGTGCTGAAGTACTGCACCGACACCGCTTCGCCGATCTCCTTGATCGTCGTCTGCAACGCGCCGAGCCGCCGCGGCAGGTCGGTCAGCAGGTCCGCCGGGCGCAGGAACTCCAGCTCGCTGCGGGCGCGGCCGAGCTGGCGCAGGGCCTCCGACTTCTCGTTGCTGCGCGAGCCGCCGCCCGGGTCGAGCCGTTGCAGGCACTCCTCCGCCTGGCGCAGCGCGTGGAACACCGACCGCGGGAACAGCGTGTCCCGCAACAGGAACTGCACGACGCGCCCGGCGTCCAGCGCGCCCCGATACGTCCGCAGGTAGGTGTCCTGCGCGCCGGCCGAGCGCAGCACCGTGATCCAGCCCGGCGACGACGCGCGGTCCGCGACCCGCGAAAGGAGCAGCCGCACCACCATGTCCGCGCGTTCGATCGAGCGGCCCAGCACCATGAACAGCCAGCCGTCGTCGCGCGACATCGTCGAGTCGGCCAACCCCGCGAACATCGCCGCGCGCTCCTCCACAAAGGACAGGAACGCGTGCGGGCCCGCGCGCCGCGCGTACCGCTGGCGGTCGGGCACCGCGTTCCACGTCGCGTTCAGGCATTCCCACAGCTCGGTCGAGACGACTTCGCGCGCACCCCGCGTGTTTTCGCGCGCCGAGTTGATCGAGCCGACGATCGAAGCCGGGTTGTCCTTCGCGTACGCCACCAGCTCCGTCAGCTTCCAGACGTCGAGCGCCTCCCCGTCGGGGGTGTCGATGCCCAGGACCGCCAGCAGCTGGCGGCTCGCGTGGTCCGGGTCGACCGTCGCGTCCTCCAGCAGCTGGTGGACCGAGACGTTGAGGATGCGGGAGGTGTCGTCGGCGCGTTCGACGTACCGGCCGATCCAGTACAGCGACTCCGCGTTGCGTGCCAGCATTCGAACCTCCCTAGTTCTGCTGTTGCTGCTGTTGCTGCTGCGACGTCGACAGCTCGGGTCCCTGCTCGGCGACCATGCCGTCCACAGTGGACATCGCGCCGAGCGCGGGCTGCTCCAGCTCGCGTTCGACGGTGGACGCCCGCGACGCGAGCACCCACGTGTCCTTCGACCCGCCGCCCTGCGACGAGTTCACGACCAGGCTGCCCTCCGGCAGCGCCACCCGCGTCAGCCCGCCGGGCAGCACGAAGATCTCCTTGCCGTCGTTGACCGCGAAGGGTCGCAGGTCGACGTGCCGCGGCGCGAGCCGGTCGTCCACCTTGGCCGGCACCGTCGACAGCTGGACCACCGGCTGCGCGATCCAGCCGCGCCGGTTCGCGCGCACCTTGCGCCGCAGCGTGTCGAGCTCCTTCTTCGACGCCTCGGGCCCGAAGACGATCCCGTAGCCGCCGGAACCCTCGACCGGCTTCACGACGAGCTCGTCGAGGTGCGCCATGACGTGGTCGAACTCGTCCGGCAGCCAGCACCGGAAGGTGTCGACGTTGGGCAGCAGCGGCTTCTCGTTCAGGTAGTACTTCACCATCTCGGGTACGTAGGTGTAGACGAGCTTGTCGTCGCCGACGCCGTTGCCGATGGCGTTCGCGACGACGACGTTGCCCGCGCGCGCCGCGTTGAGCACCCCGGCGACGCCGAGCACGGAGTCCGGCCGGTAGTGCACGGGATCGAGGAACTCGTCGTCGATGCGCCGGTAGATGACGTCGACCTGGCGCTCGCCCTCGGTCGTGCGCAGGTAGACGACGTTGTCGCGGCAGAACATGTCCCGGCCCTCGACCAGCTCCACGCCCATCAGCCGGGCCAGCAGCGAGTGCTCGAAGTACGCCGAGTTGTAGACGCCCGGCGTGAGCACGACGACCATCGGGTCGGCGACGTTCGCCGCGGCCGCCGCGCGCAGGGCACGCAGCAGGTGCGACGCGTAGTCGCCGACCGGGCGCACCCGGTGCTGGGCGAACAGGTCCGGGAACACCCGCGCCATCGTGCGCCGGTTCTCCATCACGTACGACACCCCGGACGGGTTGCGGAGGTTGTCCTCCAGCACCCGGAACGTCCCCTCCTCGTCGCGCACCAGGTCCACCCCGGACACGTGGATGCGCACGCCGTTCGGCGGGTTGATGCCGAACGCCTCCCGCTGGAAGTGCTCGCACGAGGTGATCAGCCGGCGCGGCAGCACGCCGTCGCGCAGGATCTGCCGGTCGCCGTAGATGTCGGCGAGGAACGCCTCGAGCGCCCGGACGCGCTGGGCCACGCCGCGCTCGAGCTTCGTCCACTCGGCCGCCTGGATCACCCGCGGCACCAGGTCCAGCGGGAACGGCCGCTCCTGCCCGGACAGCGAGAACGTGATCCCCTGGTCGACCATCGCCCGGTCCAGCGCCTGCGACCGCGAGTTCAGGTCGTGCGCGTCGAGCGCGGCGATCGACTCGTACAGCGCCCGGTACGGGCCGCGGACCGTGCCGTCGGCGGCGAACATCTCGTCGTAGGCGCCGGCGTGCGGCCGCTCCGGCGAGAGGTACCCCTCGAACCGGGCACCCGGCCGCGTGATCCGGCGGGTCGTCGCCTTCCGCGCACGTCGACCGGACGGGGGCAGCCGGGGCGGGGTCGCGTTCATGGTCGACATCCTTACTCACGCTCGTCACCTGACGCGATACCCGCCGTGCCGACGCGCGCCGAGCTAAACATCGCCGTAACTTCACGGTGCTGTGCTTTGGTATGGATGAGTGGCAATATGCGTGCTCTCACGAACTGAGAACTACGAGGAGTGACGACGTGGCCCGAGGAACCCAGCTCAAGGCGCTCGCCCTGCTGCCGGCGTTTGCCCTGGTCGGCCTGACCGTGGCCTGTGGTGCGGGAGGAAGTGGCGCGGGCGACGTCGCCCCCAGCAGCTCGGCCGCGCCGGGCGCTGGATCGGGTGACGTGGGCACGGTCGCCAAGGACGACGCGCTCGCCGCGCTGGTGCCGGCCGACGTCAAGGCCGACGGCAAGATCGCGGTCGGCCAGGACCAGAGCTACCCGCCGAACGAGTTCGTCGACGGCGGCAAGCCCGCCGGGTTCGACGTCGACCTCGGCACCGCCATCGGCCAGGTGCTCGGCCTGCAGATGGACTTCCAGAACGCCGCCTTCGACGGCATCATCCCCGGCATCGGCGCCAAGAAGTACGAGCTGGCGATGTCGTCGTTCAGCATCAACGCCGAGCGCCTGCAGTCGGTCGACATGATCTCCTACTACAGCGCGGGCACCTCGCTGGCCGTGCTGAAGGGCAACCCGGACGGCCTGAAGGTCGACGACCTGTGCGGCAAGAAGGTCGCCGTGCAGAAGGGCACCACCCAGGTCGAGGACCTCGACAAGAAGAACGCCGCCTGCACCAGCGCGGGCAAGCCCGCCATCGAGGTCACCCAGCTGCAGGCCCAGACCGACGTCAACCTGGCCCTCACCGCCAAGCGCGTGCAGGGCGAGCTGGCCGACTCCCCGGTCATCGACTACGCGGTCAAGCAGACCAACGGGCAGCTGGAATCGGTCGGCGCGCCCTACGACACGGCGCCGTACGGCATCGTGCTGCCGAAGAACAGCGGTGACTACGGCAAGGCGATCCAGGGCGCGATCCAGAAGCTGATCGACAGCGGCGCGTACAAGAAGATCCTGGACAAGTGGGGCCTGAACGCCGCCGGCGCGGTCACCAAGTCGGAGATCAACCCGGCTTCCTGAGGCTAAGGACGTAGTTCGTGAGTTCCTCCGAAGCGCCTCCGACCGAGGCGCCGATCGACGCCGAGCGCATCAAGGCCGTCCCGGTGCGCCACTACGGGCGCTGGGTCGCCGGCGTGATCATCCTGTTCCTGGCGTTCATCGTGATCCGCAGCGTGATCACGAACGACGCCCTGCAGTGGCCGGTCGTCGGGGACTACCTCTTCGACGCCCGGGTGCTGCGCGGCCTGCAGAACACCCTGATCCTGACCGTGATCGCGATGCTGATCGGCATCGTCGGCGGGATCCTGCTGGCCGTGATGCGGCTGTCGCCCAACCCGCTGACCTCGGGCGCGGCGGCCATCTACATCTGGCTGTTCCGCGGCACGCCGCTGATCACGCAGCTGGTGATCTGGAACTTCCTGGCGCTGGCCTACCCGCGCCTCGGCCTGGGCATCCCGTTCGGGCCGGAGTTCGTCAGCTGGGACACCAACCAGCTGATCACGCAGTTCACCGCGTCGCTGCTGGGCCTCGGCCTCAACGAAGCCGCGTACATGGCCGAGATCGTCCGGGGTGGCATCCAGTCGGTCGACTCCGGCCAGCTGGAGGCGGCGAGCGCGCTCGGCATGAGCCGGACGAAGACCCTGCGGCGGATCATCCTGCCGCAGGCGATGCGGGTGATCATCCCGCCGACCGGCAACGAGACCATCTCCATGCTGAAGACGACGTCGCTGGTCGTGGCCATCGGGTACTACGAGCTGATGGTCGCCGTGCAGACCATCTACGCGCAGAACTACAAGACCGTGCCGCTGCTCATCACGGCCGCGGCCTGGTACCTGTTCATGACCTCGGTGCTGACCCTGGTCCAGATCCAGATCGAGAAGCGCTTCTCGCGCGGGACGTCGCGGGACGTGGTCCAGCGGCAGGGCTGGGCGTCGCGGATGTTCAGCCGGGGTGGAGGGAACGTCACATGACCCCCGTGGTGTCCGCGCAGAAGATCTGCAAGAGCTTCGGCAGCGTCGACGTCCTCAAGGGCATCGACCTCGAGGTGCACGAGCGGGAGGTGCTCTGCCTGATCGGGCCGTCCGGCTCGGGCAAGTCGACCCTCCTGCGCTGCATCAACCACCTCGAGAAGATCGACGCCGGCCGGCTCTACGTCGACGGCGTGCTCGTCGGCTACAAGGAGCGCGGCGACAAGCTGCACGAGCTGCGCGAGAAGGAGGTCGCGTTCCAGCGCAAGGACATCGGCATGGTGTTCCAGCGGTTCAACCTGTTCCCGCACATGACCGCGCTGGAAAACGTGATGGAGGCGCCGATCCAGGTCCGCCGCGAGCCGAAGGCCCAGGTGCGCCAGCGCGCGCTCGAGCTGCTGGACCGCGTCGGCCTCGGCGACAAGGCGAAGAACTACCCGGCGCAGCTGTCCGGCGGGCAGCAGCAGCGCGTCGCCATCGCGCGGGCGCTGGCGATGAAACCGAAGCTGATGCTGTTCGACGAGCCGACGTCCGCGCTGGACCCGGAGCTCGTCGGCGACGTGCTGGGCGTGATGAAGCAGCTCGCGAAGGACGGCATGACGATGGTCGTCGTCACGCACGAGATGCAGTTCGCGCGCGAAGTGGCGGACAAGGTCCTGTTCATGGACGGCGGCGTCGTCGTCGAAGAAGGGCCGCCCGACCAGGTCATCGGGAATCCGCGGGAAGACCGCACGAAATCGTTCCTCGCCCGGGTTCTCAACCCGAACGCCTGACGAAATCCGTTCGCGTTCGCTAGTTTGAAGGAGGGAGAGGGAGGGGCAGTCCGTGACGACCGAAAGCGCGCTGCCACCCCTCGACCCCTTCGCGGGCATCCCCGACCGCCACTACGAAGTCAAGGCGTCCGACCTGCTGAAACCCGGCGACGGCGGATTGCTGCGCTGGCGCCGGCAGGCCACGAACGCCCCGATCGTCTACGTCGAGGACGCCTACATCACCGGGACGCTGGACCTGCGGGCCGCGGACCTCAAGTACCTCTTCCGGTTCGAGCGGTGCCGGTTCGAGCAGCCGCCGGACGTGCGCGAGGCGAACCTGCTGGGGCTCGTCTTCCGCAAGTGCTGGCTGCCCGGGCTCAAGGCCCGCAACATGCGCAGCCGCAACGACGTCCGGCTGATCCGCAGCGTCGTCCAGGTCGACGGCGCCGACCGCGAGATCGAGGAGACGACCGTCCAGCGCGGCGACGACCGCGAACGCGGGATGCCGAACGCCGCGGTCAACCTGACCGACGCGGTGATCGAGGGATCGATGGTGCTCACGCGCACGGTGATCTCGCACCCGCACGGCAAGGCGATCCAGGCGGACCGGCTCGTGCTGACCGGCGCGTTGCTGGCGTACCGGATGGTCGCGAACGGCGAAGTCCGGCTGCCCGGGCTGCGGACCGGCGGTAACGTCAACTTCTCCGGCGCCACGCTGAACAACCCGGACGGCTTCGCGCTGAACGGCAACGGCCTGCACATCGGCGGCAGCCTGCTCTGCGAAGTCGACAACTACGGCCCGGCCAGCCAGCGCAAACGCTTCTCCGCCACCGGGATCATGTACCTGCCGAGTGCGTCGGTGGACAGCGACATCAGCCTTCGCGAGGCGAAGCTGACGGTCTCGCAGCAGGGTCCGATCGCGATCGACGCGTGGAAGTCGAACGACCCGTACATCGACCCGCGGCCCGCGCTGGTCGCCGACCGGATGCGCGTCGACGGGAACGTCGAGCTGTCCGACGGCCTCCAGGCGCTGGGCACGTTGCGCATGGTCAACGCGCGAATCGGCGGCTCACTGCGCTTGGCCGGCGCGGAGTTGCGGGTCGAGCGTGGCAAGTCCCAGCCGTACTACGACCGCGCGCTGCACCTGGACGGAACCGAGGTGGGCGGCGACATCGAGGCGACGAGCCTGCGCGTCCCGGCGGGCCAGCTGCGCCTGGCGGATGTGACGGTGGGCGGCAACTTCCTGGCGTGGAACTCGATGTTCCGCCACCCCGGCCGCGACGTGTTCTCGGCGCGGCGGTCGAAGATCGCGGGCAACTTCCAGCTGACGGACGCGACGATCCACGGCACGCTGCGCCTGCAGGGCGTGGAGGTCGGCGGCAGCATCAACCTGGCCGGAACGCGCCTCACGGACCCGGGCCGCCGCACGACGAGCAGTTTTTCGCTCGACGTCCGCACGGGCCGGGTCGGCCGGGACTTGACGTTGCGCGACAACAACGGCCGCCCGTTCGTCGCGGAGGGCGGCGTCAACCTCGACGGCGCTCAGGTCGCCCGGCGCGTGGACCTGCGTGGGTCGCAGCTGGGCTCGTTGCCCCCGTTCGTGGTGGCGCTCGACGCGGGCGACGTCGCGGCGGACGAGTTCACGCTGACACCGAGCGTCCCCCCGGCGGGCCGCGTGGTGCTGCGCCGGGCGCACTGCGGAACGCTGACCGACAACGAAGCGTTCTGGGCGGCGTCCGAAGGCATCGAGCTGGAGGACTTCCGCTACGACGCACTGGGCAAGGGCATCCCCCTCGACGACGACAAAGCGCTGGATCATCGAATAGAACTGCTGCGCAAGGCGATGCGCGGCTACCGGCCAGGCCCGTACGACCAGCTGGCGCACATGCTGCGCGCGGCGGGAAACGAAGAGCACGCGTCGACGGTGGCGTTGCGCAAACAGCAGTTCCGCTACGAGGCGCTGGCCCGCGGGTTCAAGTTCTTCGGCCCCGGAGTGCGGCTGTGGAGCTGGCTGCAGCGGTCGATGGTCGGCTACGGGTACCGCCCGGTGCGAGCGTTGGGCTGGCTGTTCACGCTGCTGGTGCTGGGCAGCCTGTGGTTCGGCCTGGGCTCGGACGACTGCGTCAACGACAAGACGGGCCGCTACATCGCGAGCGGGCCGAGGTGCGTGGTGAACCAGCAGGACACGGGGCTGCAGTGGAACCCGGTGATCTACACGGCGGACCTGCTGGTCCCGATCGTCGACTTCGGCAACAAGTCGCGCTGGTACATGCATGGCCCGGACAACTGGGTAGCGGCGGGCTTCACGGCATCGGGCTGGATCCTGGCGACAACGGTGGCGGCGGGCGTCAGCCGCATGCTGCGGCGGGAGAGCTAAGGACTTATCGCGCTTTCTAGCGCTGATGCAATACAGCCCCAGATCCGCCTATTGCCCCGGCCGGACTCCCCAGCCAGCCCCCTCCCTTCCCGGGGGGCGTCCCCAGTCCAGTCTATCGGCGGCAGGCGACGAAGCCGGCCCTGAAGGCCGCGCGGGGTCGACTTGTCCACATCACCCGAAAGGCGTCCACAGGCCGGGTCGGCGGGGCGTCCGGGCCCGCCGTCGGCGCGAAGTTCAAAGGCCGCAACCGGCGGGGCTTCCGGCGCTGGAGCACCCTCTCCACGATCACCGACGCCGAGCCCGGGCGGCGGTTCGGCTTCGAGGTGACCTCGGTGGCGGGCCTGCCCGTCTCGCGCTGGCAGTACGACTTCGAGCCCGCCGGGGACGGCTGCGTCGTCGTCGAAAGCATGTGGGAACGGCGGCCCGCGTGGTTCCGGGTGCCGACCTCGACCGTCACCGGGGTCTGGAACCGCGACGAGGCCAACGCCGCCAACATCGCGACCACCCTCGCCCGGCTGAAGCGGGCCGTCGAAGCTAGTCGATGAAGCGGGACCAGAACGGGATGTAGCGCGGCCCGTCCGGCGGGGCCGTGCTGATGCCGCCCGTCGCGAACTCGCGGTTCAGGTAATCGCGCAGGTCACAGCCGTACACGATGATGTCCGTCTGGTACACCGACAGCACGGGGTAGCCCGCCGTGCCCGGGAGGCCCGGCAGGTAGCGGTGGCCGCACACCGGCACCAGTTGCGGCACGTCGGCCAGCCGCCGGCGCGCCTCGCGCACCGCGTCCTCCGGGCCGACCGGCCGCGTGCCCCAGTCGGGCAGCCAGAAACCGTTGTGCTCGATGTCGTACAGCACCCCGTCGACCGGCCATGCCAAACGTTTGCGCAGCTGCTCGGAGTTGCCGCAGCGCCAGTCCGGCCAGCGGTCGCCGATGGGCACGCCGGCGGCCAGGAACGTCCGGTGGTCCGCGGCGAAGCGGAACCCGAACCGGCGCTCGACGTCGTCGAGCTCGGCTTCGCTCAACCCGGGACGCACGGGTTCCCGGAGGTTCTCCTGCAGGTGCCGCGCCTCCTCCAAGGTGAGGGCGCCGGCCGGCTGGACGGGGGTCATGACCCGAGCCTAAGCGGCGGCTCACCCGCCCGCGCGTCCTTTTTCGTGCCGACCTGGGGGACCCCCGCGGGGTGAGTTTGTTCTCTCATCGGCTGAGCCGTGGAACACAGCGTGATCGCGTGTAGTTCACTCTTGCCGTGACTTCCCCACGACCGCAGAGCCGCGTGCGCGCCCCCGAGCTGCGCGGCGACGTCTGGCTGAACACCGGCGGCCGCCCGCTCACCCTCGCCGAGCTGCGGGGGCGGATCGTCCTGCTGGACTTCTGGACCAGCGGCTGCATCAACTGCCTCCACGTCCTCGACGAGCTGCGCCCGCTGGAAGCCGAGTTCGCGGACGTGCTGGTCACGATCGGCGTCCACTCGCCGAAGTTTCTGCACGAGGGCGAGCGCGCGTCCATCGAGGCCGCGGTGCGCCGGTACGAGGTGCACCACCCGGTGGTCAACGACCCGAAGATGGAGCTGTGGTCGCAGTACGCCGTGCGCGCGTGGCCGACGCTCGTGGTCGTCGACCCCGAGGGCTACGTCGTGCACGTCGCCGCAGGCGAAGGGCACGAAGAGGCGCTTCGCCGCGTCATCGCCGACCTCGTCACGAAGCACGAAGCGAAGGGGACGCTCCGCCGCGGCGGCAGCCCGTACGTGCCGGTCGAGGAGCAGCAGAGCGAGCTGCGCTTCCCGAGCAAGGCCGTCGCCACCGCCGAGGGACGCATCCTCGTCGCCGACACCGGGCACCACGCGATCGTCGAGTTCGCCTCGGACGGTGAAACGGTCATCCGCCGCTTCGGCAGCGGCGAGCGCGGCGGTCAGGACGGGCCTTTCGACGTCGCGACCTTCGCCGAGCCGTCGGGCATCGCGCTGTTGCCGTACGACGTCGCCGAGCGCGCCGGCTACCACGCCGTCGTCGCCGACACCGCCGGCCACCGGCTGCGCGGCCTCGACCTCATCACCGGCGACGTGACCACCGTCGCGGGCACCGGCGCGCAGTGGCGCAGCGGCCCGGACTCCGGCAAGGGCGTCGAGGTCGACCTGACGAGCCCGTGGGACGTCGCCTGGTACGGCCCGGCCGGCGGGATCGTCGTCGCGATGGCGGGCAACCACACGCTGAGCGTGTTCGACCCGGTGTCCGGCACCATCCGCTGCTTCGCCGGGACGACCGTCGAAGGCCTCCGGGACGGCGACGTCACCGAAGCGTTCTTCGCGCAGACGTCCGGCCTCGCCGTGGACGGCGACAAGCTGTGGCTCGCCGACGCGGAGACGTCGGCGCTGCGCTGGATCGAGCCCGACGGCGAGTCGTTCACCGTCCACACGGCGATCGGCGTCGACCTCTTTTCCTTCGGCCACACCGACGGCCCGGCCGACGAGGCGCTGCTGCAGCACCCGCTCGGCCTGGCCGTGCTGCCGGGCGACAAGATCGCGATCGCGGACACCTACAACGGCGCCGTCCGCCGTTTCGACGTCTTCACCCGCGAAGTGACGACGATCGCGACGGGCCTCGCCGAACCGCAGGGGCTGCTGCTGCACGAGGGCGACCTGCTGGTCGTCGAGTCGGCGGGCAACCGGGTCGGCCCGCTGCCGTCGGCCGAGCCGGAGGTCGTCACCGGCGACGCGCACGCGGTCCGCCGCCCGCCGACCGTGCTGGCGCCGGGCGAGATCGACTTTTCCGTGGTGTTCACGGCGCCGCCGGGCGAGAAGCTGGACGACCGGTTCGGCCCGTCGACGCGGCTGGAGATCAGCGCGTCGCCGCCGTCGCTGCTGGTCGACGGCGTCGGCACCGGCACGGACCTGAAGCGCAAGATCCGCCTCGCGCCGGGCGTGACGGAAGGTGTGCTGCAGGTCGTGGCCCAGGCCGCGAGCTGCGACGACGGCGGCGAGCACCCGGCGTGCCGGATCACCCGCCAGGACTGGGGCGTCCCGGTGCGGCTCGAGCCGGGCGGGGCGCGGGAGCTGAGCCTGGTCATGGCGGGTGCGCCGCGGACCGACGGGTAACATGCACGCCGTGTCTGACGGGCCGAAACTCGAGATCCAGATGCTGCACGACCGGGTGCTCGTGCGGCTGTCCCCGGAAGAGGGCGAGCGCCGCAGCAGCGGCGGCATCGTGATCCCCGCGACGGCGCAGGTCGCGCGCAGGCTCGCCTGGGGTGATGTACTGGGCGTCGGCAACAGCGTGCGCAACGTCAAGACGGGCGACCGTGTGCTCTTCAACCCGGAGGACCAGCTCGAGGTCGAGATCCAGGGCGAGGGGCACCTGGTGATGCGCGAGCGCGACATCCACGCGGTGGCAACGGAGCGCACGGAGCACGGAACGGGGCTCTACCTGTAGAGAACCCGCGGAGGACGGCGCGTGGCAGACGACAAGGCGGACGAGCCCGCCGACCGGCGCGACCTCGCCGCCGAGCCGCCGGTCGGGTTTGATGCCGAAGCGCCGGAGGAGTCCGCGGCCGAGCCTGCAGACCCGGCGCAGGAGCCGCAGCCCGGCGTGCCGCTCGCGCCCGCGGATGGCGCGGCGGCCGAGGAGCCGCCTGCTGCGGCCGAGTCCGCAATCGACCCCGAGCCGCCGCTCTGGCCCGCCGCCGATCCTGAACCGCCGCCCGCGCCCGCCGACTCCGCTCCCACCGATCTCTTCGCCGATGACCTCCTCGGTGAGCTGCTCGAAACTCCCGCTCCGCCCCCGGCGCCGGAAACGCCCGCCAAGCGCATGCGCCGGGGTGTCGCGCGCACCATGATGGCCATCGGCATCGCGCTCGGGCTCTTCGTCATCCTCTACGCCATCGACCTCATCGCCAGCGCCGGGGATGTTCCGCGCGGGGTGACCGTCGCCGGTGTCGAGGTCGGTGGCCTCACCCATGCCGAGGCCGAAGCCAAGCTGCGGCACGAACTCGAACCCCGGCTCACCCGGCCCGTCGTCGTCCACGGCGGTGATGTCCAAGCCCAGCTCGTCCCGGCGCGCTCCGGGCTCGGGCTCGACTGGCCCGGCACCCTCGGCCTCGCCGGGCACCAGCCGCTCAGTCCGATCACGCGGATCATGTCCTTCTTCACCAGCCGCGAAGTCGGCGTCGCCACGCGGACCGACACCCAGCAGGTCTCCCAGGCCCTGCGTGAGCTGGCCGCGGGCAAGCTCGACCACCCGGCCACCGAAGGCGCGGTCGGCTTCGTGCCCGTCGCGGGCAGCGACGGCGGTGTCACCCCCTACCCCGTCCTGCCCCGCCAAGGCCAGCAGCTCACCGACGTCGACGCGGCCGTCCACGCCGTCACCGACCACTGGCTGGACCCCGGCGGCGTCAAGCTCGCCATGGCCATCACGCCCGTGAAAGCCACCGCCGCCGGGGTGCAGGCCGCGCTTCAGCAGATCGTCGCGCCCGCCGTCGCCAAGCCCGTTCTGGTGCACGGACAGGGCAAGGACGTTCCGCTCAAGCCCGTCGCCATCGCCGCCTCGTTCCAGTTCGCCGCCGTCGAAGGCGGGGCCGTCGAGGTCCGGATCGACCAAGGCAAGCTGCAGGCCGCGCTCAAGGACGAGCTCGCCAGCACCGAGACCGACGGCAAGGACGCCCAAGTCGTCTTCACCGGCGACCAGCCCGCCGTCCAACCCTCCGAAGACGCCAGGAAGGTCGACTGGGAGAAGACCTTCCTGCCGCTCATCGACGTCCTCAAGAAGACCGACGGCCGCGACCTGCCCGTCGTCTACAACGCCTCGAAGCCCGCCGTGACGACCGAAGCCGCCGGGGCGCTCGGCATCAAGGAGGTCGTCGGCGAGTTCACCACCGGGGGCCTCGCCGGACCGGCCGCGACGAACAACCGGACGCTCGCCGACCGCGTCTCGGGCACCATCGTCAAACCCGGCGAGACCTTCAGCCTCGGCGGCCGCTCCGGCCCGCGCACGACCGACAACGGCTACGTGCCCGCCCCGGTCGACGAAGACGGCACCGGCGCCACCGTGGTCGGCGGCGGCGTCTCGCAGCTCGCGTCCACTTTGTACAACGCGGGCTACCTCGCCGGCCTCACCGACGGCGGCCACCTCGAGCACGACCACTACCTCGACCGCTACCCCGCCGGCCGCGACGCCAAGGCCGTCAACGCCGACGGCAGCCCCGTCGAAGCTGAAGCTGACCAACGACTCGCCGACCGGGATCGCCATCCAGGCCACCGTTTCCGGTGACTCCGTCACCGTGCGGATCTGGGGCACCCGCCACTACCGCGTCGAGGGCCAGACCAGCGCCCAAACCCCCGGCGCCGCCCCGCCGGTCCAGTTCGGGTCCGGTGGCTCCGGGCCGTGCCAGCCGTCGATCGGGTCACCCGGCTTCAGCGTGACCGACACTCGCGTCCTCTACGACGTCGCGAGCGGCGCCGAGGTGCGCCGGACATCGCACACCGCGACGTACGGGCCTCGCCCGACCATCCTGTGTTGAGTTGTCAGCGAAGGACCATGCACCCCGCCTCCTCGAACTCGCGCAACCACGACGGCTCCCGGAAGTGCTTGTTCCACCGCAGGTCCAGCTTGTCCAGTTTGGACAGCTGAGCCACCGACGCGGGCAGTGTCTCCAACGCGTTCTCCCGCAGGTCGAGCTGGCGCAGCTCACTCAGCAAGCCGATCGACGGCGGCAGCGCAGTGAGCGCGTTGCCCCGCAAGTGCAGCTCCCGCAACGCGCCGAGCGCACCGATCGACTCCGGCAGCGCGGTCAACCCGTTGCGGTACAACCGGAGCTCGCGCAGCGACGCGAAACCCGAAAGGTCGGCGGGCAACGCCGTGATCCGGTTGTCCGTGCACCCCAAGTACCGCAACCGCCCCAACCGGCACCACGCCGGAGGGAACTCCGTCAGCCGGTTGTCGCTGACGTACAGGTACTCGGTGAGGCCGGCGAGGTCACCCAGCTCGTCCGGCAGCGAGTCGAACTCGTTGTGCCCCAAGTCGAGCGTGTGCAACGACGTCAGCGCCGAAATCCCCGGCGGCAGGGAGGTCAGCCGGTTCGCCGCCAGGTTGAGCACCCGCAGCTCGGTCAACGACCACAGCGACGCGGGCACCGCCGTGAGTTCGTTCTTGTAGAGATCCAGGTGCGTGACGTCGCCAGGCAGCGAAGGCACCGACGTCAGACCCTGGCCACTCAGCTCGATGGACGTCATGACGACCGCCGCGTCGAAGGCAGCAGGGCCCAGGTGGCGGGATCGTCCGGAGTGGACACCTGGATCCGCAGCCCCGGCACCTCCGAAACGGCCAGCTCGGTGAGCCGGAAGTTCATCCGGCCCGCCCGCGGGTGGTGCAGCCGCCGCAATCGTGCGCGCGGTTCGGCGACCTCGTGCCGCGCCCACAGCTCGGTGAACTCCGGGCTCAGCGCCGAAAGCCGCCGGATGTCCTCCTCCCACGCCGCGTCGCCGAGGTGCCTGCCGTACTCGGCCCGCATCCTGGCGACCATGTGCGGGACCTCCTCGTCGTAGTTCAGCAGGAACTGCCGCGCGTTCGGCTCGGTCACGCAGCACCACAGCAGGTTCTTGTGCAGGCAGGGCATGCTGTGCCACTCCCAGAACAGCTCCTCCTGCGCCGCGTTCGACGCCAGCACGTCGAACCGGCCGTTGACCACCGTGGCGGGCAGCGGATCCAGCGCGCGCAGCACCTCGCGCACCGCGTCCGGCACCTCCTCGACCGACGACGGCAGCCGCGACGGCGTCAGCTCCGCCAGCCGGTACAGGTGCTCCCGCTCGGGGTGGTCCATCCGCAGCGTGCGGGCCACGGCGTCGAGCACCTGCGCGCTCGCGTTGATCGGCCGGCCCTGCTCCAGCCACGTGTACCAGGTGACGCCGACCCCGGCGAGCAGCGCGACCTCCTCCCGCCGCAGCCCGCTCAGCCGACGGCGGGGACCGGGCGCGAGCCCGACCTCTTCCGGGCCGATCCGCGCCCGGCACGCCTTGAGGAACAGGCCGAGTTCCTCTCGGCGGTTCGCGTGGACCTGGGTCATGCGGACATGGTGCCCGAGGGGTACGACATTTTTCGGCGAAGGAGGTACTCCCAGCACCAGCACTACCAGGCTCTCTCCGCCGAAAACCGAAGAGACCCAAGGTCGGAGCCATGACTCTGACCACCCCTGCCCCGGCCACGGACCGGGAAGCCCGGCCGGACCGGCGGCCGTGGTTCATGCTGGCCGTCCTGCTGCTCGGCCAGTTCATGGCGCTGCTCGACGTCACCGTCGTGAACGTCGCCATGACCGACATCCGCGGCGACCTGAACACGTCCGGCGCCGCGCTGCAGCTCGTCGTCTCCGGCTACACCGTGGGTTACGCGATGCTCTTGATCACGGGCGCCCGCCTCGGCGAGCTGTACGGCCGCCGCAGGCTGTTCATCACCGGCACAGTCGCCTTCACCGTCTGCTCGCTGCTGTGCGGGCTCGCCCCGAACCCCACGACGCTGATCGTCGCGCGGATCGCCCAGGGCGCCGGGGCCGCGTTGATGATGCCGCAGGTCATCAGCCTCATCCAGGCGCGGTTCACCGGCGCCGCGCGGGCGAAGGCGCTCAGCGCGTACACCGCCGTCATCTCGGTCGCGTTCGTCGCCGGGCAGGTGCTCGGCGGGGTGCTCGTCGGCGCGGACCTGTTCGGGACGGGCTGGCGGCCGATCTTCCTGGTGAACGTCCCGATCGGCGTCCTCGTGGCGGTGCTCGCCGTCAAGCTGGTGCCGGGTGGCGTGGCGAAGGCCGGACGGCGCCTCGACCTCGCCGGGCTCGCGATCGCCGTGGCGGCGGTCGTGCTCGTCGTGCTGCCGCTGGTTCTCGGGCACGAGCTCGGCTGGCCCGCGTGGACGTTCGCCTCGATCGCCGCGGGCGGGCTGCTCGCCGTGCTGTTCGTGGTCGTGGAACGCCGGGTGCCGGACCCGCTCGTCGACCTGGCCGTGCTCAAGATCCGTGGTGTCGCGCCCGGTCTGGCCACGCTCGCGGCGGGCGTCGCGTCCTACGGCGGGTTCCTCTTCTGCGTGGCGCTGCACCTGCAGTCGGGTCTCGGCAAGACGGCGATGGCCGCCGGTCTGGCGATGGCGCCGGGCGGCGTCGTCTTCGGCCTGTGCGGGTTCTTCTGGAACCGGCTGCCCCAGCGCGTGCACGCTTGGCTGACGCCGATCGGGTACGTGGGGTCCGCGATCGCCTACGCGCTGCTCGGGCTCGGTCGCGACGGCGGGCCGCTGTTCTTCGCGGCGCTCGTGCTGTTCGGCCTGTCGATGGGACCCGCGTTCGGCTCGCTGATGGTCAACGCGCTCACGCACGTCCCGCTCGAGCGCGCGGCGGACGTCAGCGGACTGCTGACCACGACGTTGCAGCTGGGCCAGGTCGTCGGCGTGGCGACGTTCGGCAGCCTGTTCCTGACACTGGCCGTGACGTCGTCGGCGACCGCCCTCACCACGGCGATGACCTGCGCCGCCGTGCTGCTGCTCGGCGGCGCAGGCCTGGCGCTCAGGCGGTAGTGCGGCTGCCGCCCTTGATCTTGGCGTAGATCGCCGACGCCGCGATGACGCCGACGACGGCCGCGACGACCTGGAAGATGTGCCGGATCCAGTCGATCCCGGACGTGTGCCGGACGCCGAAGACGCCGGCCAGCCAGTTGCCGATGAACGCGGCCACGATGCCGACGACGATGGTCAGCCAGATCGGGATCTTCTGGTCGCCCGGCGCGAACAGCCTGCCGAGCACGCCCAGGATCAGGCCCACGATGATCGTCGAGATGATGCCCCAAAGTCCGCCGAGCACGGCTGCCTCCTCGGATCGGCCAATAAGCGCCACCGTGACACCGATCCGGCCGGCCCGCCCGCCCGAACCCCCGATGGGGTGAGGGCGAAAAAGATCCGGCCCGGTTCGCCCCCGACAGCGAACCGGACCGGATCGGCCTGGTTGAGGCAGCTACCTCGTTATGCCGCGGCGTCCGTAGGCGCCGGCGGCGATGCTGACACCGATGGCGGCCAGGACGACCTGGGTCAGGATCTCCAGCCAGTCGATGCCGTCGGTGTCGGCGTAGCCGATGCCGCGGGCGATGGCCGTGCCGATGAAGGCGGCGACGATACCGATCAGGATCGTCAGCCAGATCGGGATGCTCTGTTTACCGGGGGCGACCAGCCGGCCCAGCACGCCGATGATCAGCCCGACGACGATGGCGCTGATGATGCCGCCTACAGTCATCGCTTCTCCTCTCAAGGATCCGCGAACCCGGCCACTCGGGTCCGTCGGACTCGGTGAGCGGAATGCCCGCCCCGGGCGGCCCTGAAACGCGAAACGGGCCCTCCCCGGGTGGGGAGAGCCCGTTTCGTGACCTATCAGAAAGCGGCTTCGTCCAGCTCCATGAGCGCGTTGTCGGCGGCCTCCACGATGGCGCGGCGGGCGGTCAGCTCCGGCAGTACCTGCTTCGCGAAGAACGAGGCCACGGCGATCTTGCCCTCGTAGAACGGCTTGTCCTTGGCGGACGCGCCCGCGTCGAGCTTGCCGATGGCGACCTCGGCGTGCTTGAGCAGCTGCCAGCCGATGAGCAGGTCGCCGACCGACATCAGCAGGCGGACCGTGTGCTGGCCGACCTTGTTGATGCTCTGCGGGTCCTCCTGCGACGCGGTCAGGTAGCCGATCAGCGAGCCCAGCATGCCCTGGGTGTCCTCGAGGGCCTGCTTGAGCAGCGCGCGCTCGTTCTTGAGCCGGCCGTTGCCCGCCTCGGACTCGATGAACTTCGTGATCTCGCCGGCCACGAAGGCCAGCGACTGGCCCTTGTCGCGGACGATCTTGCGGAAGAAGAAGTCCAGGGACTGGATCGCCGTGGTGCCCTCGTACAGCGAGTCGATCTTGGCGTCGCGGATGTACTGCTCGATCGGGTAGTCCTGCAGGAAGCCGGACCCGCCGAGCGTCTGCAGCGACTGCACGAGCTGCTCGGTGGCGCGCTCGGAGCCGACGCCCTTGACGATCGGCAGCAGCAGGTCGTTCACGCCGTGCGCGACCTTCTGGTCGCCCTCGCCGGTCCACAGCTGGTCCTGGAACGACGCCGTGTACAGGTAGACCGCGCGGAGGCCCTCGGCGTAGGCCTTCTGGAGCATCAGCGAGCGGCGGACGTCCGGGTGGTGCGTGATGGTGACGCGCGGCGCGGTCTTGTTCAGCATGTTCGGCAGGTCGGCGCCCTGGACGCGCTCCTTGGCGTACTCGAGCGCGTTGAGGTAACCCGTCGACAGCGTCGCGATGGCCTTCGTGCCGACCATCATCCGGGCGTACTCGATGACCTGGAACATCTGCGCGATGCCGTCGTGCACCTCGCCGAGCAGCCAGCCCTTGGCCGGGGTGCCGTGCTGGCCGAAGGTCAGCTCGCACGTCGTCGAGGCCTTGATGCCCATCTTGTGCTCGACGTTGGTGACGTAGGCGCCGTTGCGCTCGCCCAGCTCACCGGTCTCGCTGTCGAAGTGGAACTTCGGCACGAGGAACAGCGACAGGCCCTTGGTGCCCGGCTTGGTCTCGATGCCGGGACCCTCGGGACGGGCCAGCACCAGGTGCATGATGTTCTCGACCATGTCGTTCTCGGCCGAGGTGATGAACCGCTTCACGCCATCGATGTGCCAGGAGCCGTCCTCCTGCTTGGTGGCCTTGGTGCGGCCGGCGCCGACGTCCGAACCGGCGTCCGGCTCGGTGAGCACCATGGTGGCGCCCCAGCCCTTGTCGATCATGAGCCGGGCCCAGCGCTTCTGCTCTTCGGTGCCGTTCTTGTCGACGATCATCGCGAAGTTCGGGCCCGCCATGTACATGAACAGCGGGGCGTTGGCGCCGAGGATGAGCTCGGACGCGGCCCACTGCACGGTCGGGGGCAGACCGAAGCCGCCGAGGTCGTTGGTGAGGCCGAGGCGCCACCACTCGCCCTCCATGAGCTGGCGGTAGCTCTTCTTGAACGACTCGGGGATGGTGACGCTGAACGTCTTCGGGTCGTAGACCGGCGGGTTGCGGTCGGCGTCGGCGTAGGAGTCGGCGAGCGGGCCGACGGCCAGCTTGTTCAGCTCGGACAGCACGCCACGCGCGGTTTCCTCGTCGGATTCGGCGAGCACGCCCTTGCCGAGGCGCTCCTGCACGCCGAGTACCTCGAAGAGGTTGAACTCCAGGTCTCGGACGTTGCTCTTGTAGTGGCCCATGTCGTCACTCCAATGTGTTCGGCTCCCCGGCCGGGCACATGTTCGCCTTACTCGCCGGTAACTTCAGGATATTACCTGCGGGTAACTGGAGCAAGCGGATCCGCACTTCCGAGTATCGGAAATCCACGCGTAAGTGGCGTTCTCGCTGGGGAAGAGGCTCAGCGGTGGCCCGGGATCGCCGTTGTGTCGGCCGTCACCGGGACGTGGCCGTCCTCGGCCCTGGCGACCAGGATCCCGCCGCGGAAGGCGATCGTCACCGCGTGCGTCCGGTCCCGTGCGGAAAGCTTGCGCAGGATGCTCTTCACGTGCGTCCGGACGGTCTCCACGGACAGGAACAGCAGCTTCGCGATCGCCGAGTTCTCGAGCCCTTCGGCGACGAGCTGCAGCACCTGGTATTCGCGCCTGGACAGCGGCATCGCGCCGCGCGGCGCTGGCGGGCTGTCGTGGGCGAGGTCGCCCTTCGGCACCGTCGCCCGCTTCGGCCGGGCGGTCAGCGCGGCGAGCGCGGGATCGATGTAGCGGCGCTCGGTGTGGGCTCGCCGGATCGCTTCGGCGAGCCGTCGCGAATCGATTGACCGGGGCACGATCGCGTGCGCGCCGGCGGCGATCGCGGCGGCGAGGTACTGCTGCGTGCGATTCGCGTCACGGATGAGCGTGACCAGGATCAGCGCCGGGTCGCCCGCGTTCAGCAGCTTCGTCAGGTGGCAGTTCGGGTCGAGCGCCGAGTCGAGCACGACGACGTCCGGCTTGACCTGCTCGCACAGCTGCAAGGCGGCGTGATGACTGGCCGCCTGCCCGGCCCAGTGCAGCCCCTGGCTGCGGTGGACGAGCGCGGCGAGGCCGTCGCGGTAGATCGGGACCGGATCGACGACCGCCACGCCGAGACTGCGCCCGCCGGGTCCGATCGGCCCCGCGGGCCTGCGGGTGGGCTCGATGCCGTGCATCGCGGGCCTCCGTCTCTGCGCCGTCGCTCTTGGGACGCCGGGCGCGTCCCCTCGGTTCGCGTGTCCGGCACCACCCGGTCCCCCCTGCCGGGACCGGCCAAAAGTGACTCCTCCTGCTTGGTACGAGTCGCGATTGCGCAGCTCATGACGCCAATTCCCCCTCATGGCCCAACCCGGCGGTCACAGCAAACTCTGGGTAGAAAACGGTCATGGTGCTGCGGCTCGGCCGGGCCTGCGGAGACCGGATGGGGCATTCGGCGCTACTGAGGGTGGCCCACAGTCTGTTCAACGATTTCGACGACTCCGGGATGCGGCTCGCAGCTTCGCGAACTCCTGCCCGAGCGCGGTTGGCGTCCAGTGGGCGTTGAGTCCGCTCGGGTTCGGCAGGACCCAGACGCGGGTCTCGCCGATCTTGTGTTCTTGAGGGCCGACTTGGGCCTTCGGAAATCCGAACGCGGTGCGGTACGCGGTGATCCCGACGACCGCCAGCCATCGCGGGTGGTACTCGAGCACCTTCGCGGCCAGCCGTTTGCCGCCTTCGCGTAGTTCGTCGTCGGTGAGTTCGTCGGCTCGGGCGGTGGTTCTGGGGACGACGTTCGTGATGCCCAGGCCGAGCTTGAGCAGGTCTTCCTGTTCGCTGGGTTTGTAGAGGCGCGGGGTGAAGCCACCGGCGTGGAGGGCGGGCCAGAAACGGTTGCCGGGGCGGGCGAAGTGCTGGCCGAGCGCGCCGGAGTAGAGGCCGGGGTTGATGCCGCAGAAGAGAACGTCGAGGTCGGGAGCGATGACGTCCTCGATGGTCTTGTTGTGCGCGGCGGCCAGTTGGTCCTTGGTGGGTCGGGTGCTCACCTGTTCAGTTTCCGGCACGCTCGGAGCATGGAGGTCACCGCGGACGGTTGTTCCGTCGAGGTCTACCTGCTCCTGCCGCCCGCCGGGGAGCCGGAGATCGTGCACGCCGCCGTCCCGCCAGGAGCGTCGATCCTCGAGCTGGGCTGCGGCACCGGCCGGGTCACGCACCCGCTGCTGGACCTGGGCCACGACGTCGTCGCCGTGGACGATTCGCCCGCGATGCTGGCGCACGTGCGCGCCGAGACCGTGTGCGCGCGGATCGAGGAACTGGACCTCGGCCGGACGTTCGACGCCGTCCTGCTCGGCAGCCATCTGATCAACACCGCGCGAGACCCCGACCGCCGGGCGATGCTCGCCGCCGCGCGGCGTCACCTCGCGCCCGGCGGGCGGCTCGTCGTCGAGTGGCACCCGCCGGAGTGGTTCGATTCCGCCGCGTCCGGCCAAGGCGGACAGCTCGGTGAGGTGGCGGTCGAACTGGCCGACGTCGTCCGGGACGGGGATCTGCTGTCGGCGACCGTGCGGTATTCGGCCCGCGGACGGCGGTGGACCCAAGAATTCACCTGCCGCCGCCTGATCCTCGACGACGTCCTGACCTCGAACGACCTGATCTTCGACGGCTGGCTTTCCGCTGACCGGTCCTGGTTCGCCGCCCGAGCCCGTCGCGGGGGGTAGCGAACCTGCCACGGACCTGCGTACCCTGTGTGATCTCCCGCACAGCGCCGTACCGAGGAGGATTTCGTGCAGCTTCCGATCGTCCTCGGGCTCGTCGCGCTGGTTGTCGCCGTCGCCGCGTTGGTTGTCGTTCTCGAAGACCGGCGGGCCGCCAAGCGGGCGGCCCTGCAGCGGAAAGCTCGGTTAGCGCGTCTGGGCGAGGTGGACCCGCTCGCGCCGAGCCGGCTGCACGTGGACCGGTGAACGCAGGAGGGCCAGCAGCAGCGCGCCGAACACCCAGCCGACGCCCGCGCCGAACGTGTTGTTCATGAGGTCGTCGACGTCGAAGATGCGGTAGACGTACGGCGCCGTGCCGAAGTTGGCCGTGACCTGGGTGAACTCGATCAAAAACGAGGCCGTGAAGCCGATCAGCGTCGTGCCGATCAGGCCGCGGCGCCACAGCATCCGGGCGAACACCCCGAGCGGCACGAACAGCAGGACGTTCAGGCACGCCTGCTGGAACGTCTGCGTCATGAACCACTGTGACCCGTGCTTGAGCATCTCCGTGTGGATGTCGGTGATCCACTGGAACGGGTGCAGCTGCACGGTCTGGCTCAGCCGCCGGGTGCCCGGCCCGGGCAGCGGCAGGAAGACGACCGCGAGGGTCATGCAGCCGTAGAGCAGCACCGCCGCCGTGCTGGCGATGCTCCGCAGCCGGAGTTCGCCGTGGCGGGCGAGCTGCGTGATGAGCTGCGGGACGAGCACGACCGTCCACAGCGCGAGGAAGGCGATGAACCCGTACTGCAGGGCGGTGACCTGTGCGTTCGTCATGCCACCGACGTTATGGATCTTGACCCGGGTGCGGCTTCGGTCGAAGAGCCGGACCGGCGGGCGCCCCCTCGGCCACTTGGCCGATCCCCGGGCGGGCCGATCGGTCAGTCGTCCTCGTTGTCCTCGGACCGCTCGGCTCGCCAGGCGCTGAACACGGTCCCGCCGATCAGCAGGACGACGACAGCCAGCACCACGAGTACGACCTCGATGCCCATGTTTCCCCCAGTCGCCGATCGTTCGCCTATCGCGCTCGCGTTAACAGGTGTTACGTAGCCGCCGCGCGTGCGAACCTGCGCACATGGTCCACGTGCGACGGTTGACCCCCGACGACGTCCCCGTGCTGCGCGAAATCCGGCTTCGCGCGCTCGCGGACACCTCGGAGAACTTCGGCTCGCTCGTCGCCGTCGAAGGCGCGAAGCCGGACGAGGAGTGGCGGGCGTGGCTTCGGGAACGCGCCTGGTTCGCCGCGTTCGACGGGGACGACGCCGTCGGGCTCGTCTGCGGCCTGCCCGGTGAGCCGGAATGGCTCCTCTTCTCGATGTGGGTTGCGCCACAGGCGCGGGGTCGCGGGCTGGCCGCGCGGCTCGTCGACGCCGTGCGGGGCGCGGCGGCGGAATCGGGCGCCGAAGCCATCGGCCTGCACGTCTTCGACGGGAACGACCGCGCCCGGCGGGTCTACGAGCGGCTCGGGTTCGTCCACACCGGTGAGTCGGAAATCATCGCCGGGAAGGGCAGGCGTAACCGGATGCGCCTTGCGCCGACCCGGGAATGACCACGACGCTCGGCACGTCGAAGTCTTGTGCAGGGCAACGAAAGGAACGCTCATGGCTCCGGTCCGGGTCGGCATCGTCGGGCTCAGCGCGAACGGCGGCTGGGCCGCCACCGCGCACGTGCCCGCGCTGGCCGCGGTGGACGGCTACGAGCTCCGCGCGCTGAGCGGGAGCAGCGCCGAGTCGGCGCGGGTGGCCGGGGAGAAGTACGGCGTGCCGCTGACCTTCGGCGACGCGGGTGAGCTCGCGCGGCACCCCGAGGTGGACCTGGTCGTCGTCGCCGTGAAGGTGAGTGAGCACCGGGCGCTGATCGAGCCCGCGCTGGCCGCGGGCAAGCAGGTGCTGAGCGAGTGGCCGCTCGGCGTCAGCCTCGCCGAAAGCGAAGCGCTGACCGCGGCCGCCGCGGGCACCAAGACCGCCGTCGGCCTTCAAGGCCGGTCGGCGCCCGCGTTGCGCTACCTGCGTGACCTCATCAAGGACGGCTATGTCGGCCGCGTGCTGTCGACGTCGCTGATCGCCTCGGGCGCGAACTGGGGGCCGTCCGTGCGGGCCGGGCGCGACTACCAGCTGCACCCCGAAGGTGGCGCGACCATGCTCACCATCCCGTTCGCGCACACCGTCGACGCGCTCGACATGGTTCTCGGCCGCTTCACCGAGCTGTCGGCGACGATGGCGACCGTCCGGTCGCGGGTGCGGGACGAGGTCAGCGGCGAGTCCGTCGCGATGACCGCGCCGGACCAGATCGCCGTCACCGGGGTCCTGACCGGCGGCGCCGTCGCGTCGCTGCACCTGCGCGGTGGGACGTCGCCCGCGACCGACTTCCACTGGGAGATCAACGGCACCGAAGGCACCCTGGTCGTCAACGCCGCGGATCCGCTGTTCTGGATCGCGAAGCTGACCCTGCGCGGCAGCCGGACCGGCACCCTCGAACGGCTCACCGTGCCCGCGCGCTACGAGCTGCCGCAGCTCGCTGGGCGCAGCGCCGAGCCGTCTTACAACGTCGCGCACGCCTACGCGCGGCACCTCAAGGGCGACCTGCCGGACTTCGCGCACGCCCTGCGGGTGCACCGGGTGCTCGACGCCGTCCAGCGGTCGGCCGACACCGGAAAGCGGATTCTCCCAGACGGGGAGTAACTGTTACTCTCGGGTAATGGACGATGTCGTCTACGACCGCGCGGGCACCGGTGAGCCGCTGGTGCTCATCCACGGCATCGGTCACCGGCGCCAGGCGTGGACGCCGGTGTTGCCGCTGCTCACGCCGCACCGCGACGTCATCGCCGTCGACCTGCCCGGCTTCGGCGAGTCGCCCGAGCCGTCGCGCGGCTACGGCATCGAGCCCGCGCTGGTGATGTTCAAGGAGCTCTTCACCGATCTCGGGATCGACCGGCCGCACGTCGCCGGCAACTCGCTCGGCGGCCTGCTGTCGCTGGCCCTCGGCCAGGCCGGGCTCGTCCGCAGCGTCACGGCGTTGTCGCCGGCCGGGCTGTGGAACCGGACCCAGAAGATCTACGCCGTCTCCATGCTCAAGGCGCACCGCGCGCTCGCCCAGCGCACGCCGCCGCACGTCGTGCGCCGCCTCGCCGCGACGGCCGCCGGGCGCAAGGCGCTGACCGGGATGATCGTCGGCAAGCCCGCCCTGCAGACCGTGGACGACGTCGTCGAGGACGCCCACGCGCTCGCGACCGCGCCGGGCTTCGAGCCCACCGCCGCCGAGTCGCGCGGCGGCTTCCGGTTCACCGGCCCGGTCACCGGCGTCCCGGTGACCATCGCGTGGGCCGAGCACGACCGGATCCTCGCCCGGCCTCGCGTGGCCGACCTGCGGAAGGTCGCGCCGGACGGGACGTTCCGGCTGCTGCCCGGCTGCGGGCACGTGCCGATGAACGACGACCCGGCGCTCGTCGCGCGGGTGCTGCTCGACGGCAGCCGTTAGGTGACATTCGGTTCACGTCCGTCTTTTGCCCCTGGCAGCTGACTCGTCCGCGAGGCAGAATCCTCCGCCGTGCGCCCGTTCGGGGACCTTGGGCGCGAACTGGAGGAAGAACACGCATGAGGCTTTCAACCCGGCTCGCGGTGTGCGCCGCGGCCGCACTGGCGACGACGGCGGTGACCACCGCCCCCGCGTTCGCCGGGCAGCGTCCGGACCCCACCACCGACGTCCGGATCATCACGTTCAACGACTTCCACGGCAACCTCGAGCCGCCGTCCGGTTCGAGCGGTCGCGTGACGCAGTCCGACGGGACCACTGTGGACGCCGGCGGCGCCGCGTACCTGGCGACGCACGTGAAGGAGCTGCGTTCGCAGGTGCGCAACTCGCTCCTCTTCTCCGCCGGGGACAACGTCGGCGCGTCGCCGGTGATCTCGGCGCTGTTCCACGACGAGCCGACCATCGACTTCCTCAACCAGCTCGGCGTGAGCGCGTCCGTCGTCGGCAACCACGAGTTCGACGAGGGGTACCAGGAACTGCGGCGCATGCAGTCCGGCGGCTGCCACCCGACCGACGGTTGCCAGTTCGAGAAGACGTTCGAGGGTGCGGACTTCCCGTTCCTCGGGTCCAATGTGTACTTCACCAACGGCCTGCCCGCGTTGTTGCCGTTCACCGTGAAGTTCTCCGGCGGGGTCCCGATCGGCGTCATCGGCGCCACGCTGAAGGACCTGCCGACCGTCGTCACGCCGGAGGCCATCAAGGGCCTGAAGTTCGGGGACGAGGTCGAGGCGATCAACCGCACCGCGAACCTGCTCGACTTCTTCGGCGTCAAGTCCCAGGTCGTGCTGCTGCACCAGGGCGACAACACCGAGGCGACCGGCCCGAACGACTGCAAGACGCTGCCCGGCCCGGCCACCGCCATCGCGAAGGCGGTGACCCCGAAGGTCGACGCGATCTTCACCGGCCACAGCCATCAGCAGTACAACTGCGTCATCAACGACCCGGCGGGTCAGCCGCGCACGGTCATCCAGGGCTCGTCGTTCGGCCGCCTGCTGTCCGTGGTGGACCTGAAGATCGACCTGAAGACGCGCGACGTCGTGCGGGCGCAGACCAAGGCGCACAACGAGATCGTCACGCGCACGGTGACGCCGGACCCGGCCGTGGCCGCGCTGGTCGCCGACGCCAAGACGAAGGCCGCGCCGATCGCGAACAAGCAGGTCGGCACCATCACCGCGGACCTGCCGGCGGCGGGCAACGCGGCCGGTGAGTCCTCGCTCGGCGACGTCATCGCCGACGCGCAGCTCGCGGGCACGCAGTCGAACAACGCGGTCGTCGCGATCACCAACCCGGGTGGCATCCGCGCCGACCTGACGTACAAGTCCTCGGCGAACGGCGAGGGCGACGGCGTGGTCACCTACGGCGAGGCGTTCACCGTCCAGCCGTTCGCGAACATCATGCAGACCATCACGCTGACCGGCGCGAACCTGAAGAACGTGCTGGAGCAGCAGTGGCAGGGCACGACCACGCGCATCCTGCAGATCTCGAGCTCGCTGCACTACAGCTACTCGGCGTCCGCGCCGCAGGGCTCGCGGATCTCGAACATCACGATCAACGGCACGCCGGTCGACCCGGCCGCGTCGTACCGCGTGTCGGTGAACAACTTCCTCGCCGCCGGCGGGGACGGCTTCACCGAGTTCACGAAGGGCACGGACCTGGCGGGCGGGCCGGTCGACCTGGACGCGTTCATCGCGTACCTGGGCGCCCACCCGAACCTGGCCCCGCCCGCGGCGGACCGGATCACCCGCCTGCCGTAGTTCCCGTTTTTGCAAGACGCCGGGTCGACAATGGACCCATGACGACCTGGGAAGACGTCGTGCGCCTGGCCTCCGGGTTACCGGAGGTCGAGGCGTCGACCTGGTACCGCACGCCCGCGCTGAAGGTGGCGGGCAAGGGGTTCGCGCGGCTGCGCACCGAGGCCGAGGGTGGCCTGGTGGTGATGTGCGGCCTCGACGAGAAGGCCGCGTTGCTGGACTCCGGCGACGCGGCCTTCTTCACGACCCCGCACTACGACGGCCACGGCTCGATCATCGTCGACCTCGAGCGCGTCGACGTCGGTCAGCTGCGTGAGCTGCTCGAAGAGGCGTGGCGGCGGAAGGCGCCGAAGCGGCTCACCACTTCAGCTCGCCCTTGAGCATGCTCATCAGGATCATGTCGTGGCGCGTTCCGTCCTGCGCGACGAAGGCCTCGCGGTGGCGGCCCTCCTCGACGAACCCGACCTTGCGGTAGACGTGCCGCGCGACCTCGTTCTCCGCGACCACCCACAGCGTGATCTGGTGCAGCCGCATGTTGTTGAAGCCGTAGCGGCACATCAGGCGCAGCGCCTCGGTGCCGTAGCCGCCGCCGTTGCGGAACTCGGGGTCGCCGATGTAGATGTCGAGCTCGGCCTCGCCGATCTCGGGCTCGGCGTCGCGCAGGTCGACGACGCCGATGAGCCGCTGGCCACGGGCTTCGATCCCGAGGACGACCGAGTCGTAGGTGTTGACCGGGCGTTCCTCGGCGCGCTTGCGCAGCTGCGCGAGCGACCGCGGGTGGCCGTTGGTCATCCAGCGCCCGACCTCGGGGTCGTGCACCCATTCGTAGAGCTTCTCCGCGTCCTCCGGCTCGAGCGCGCGCAGCCGGACGAGCTCCCCCTGGAGCAGCATCGCTCTCCCTACTCCCGCTTGAGCAGCAGGAAGTCGTGGACGTTCAGCAGGCCGAGCGCCTGCCGGATCGGTACCGGCATGGCCTGCCGCGACTCATCATGCACGAGCTCGGCGCCGCGCACCTCGATGTTTTTCCCGCGGCTGACGAGCGTGCAGCCGTCGGCGGCCAGCACGTTCTTGACCCAGTCGGCGTCCGGCCCGTAGGTCAGCGCGACGACGAAGCCGTCCGGCCGGCGGAAGACGTTGACCGGCGTGCGGAACTCGCGGCCGGACTTCCGTCCCTTGTGGACGACCATGGCGAAGCCGGGGGCCCAGCCGGCGATGTGCTTCAGGACCTGGTTGGTCGCCACGCGGTTGAAGCGGGCGACCCGCTTGGGGAGCACCATCGGCGGATAATATCAACGCTCGATGAATTATTCGAGCGGTGACCCCGGCTCCCGCCGCGGGTTGACCCGATGGTGGGATATGGCGCATGTCGACCGCATGGCCGCTGCGCCAGGACCCGGAAGCGCCGGTCATCATCGCGTACGCGCTGGTTTCCGACCCCGACTCGCTGGGGTTCGTGGTCCTGGACGACGAGGACGACTGGTTCATCAGCGACGGCACCGAGCTGTCCGACGACGTGCTGGTCAACCGCGAAAGCTTCCGGAAGATGTCGCTGCGCGAGGCCGTCGAGCTGCTGCCGCAGCTGGCCGCGCTGAAGGACCTGCCGACGGGCATGGCCGCCGACTGGGATCCCGAGCGCCGCACGTGGCTGCTGTCGTCGGTGACCGGCTCCGACGACGAAGACGAGGACATCCGGCTGCTCACCCAGCGGCGCGCGGCGTGGGAGTTCGAAGGCTCCCCGGACGACGAAGCGCAGATCAGCAGCGGCCTCACCGAAATCCCGACCGGCCCCGAGCAGCCGGTGCGCGCGGTCCGGCAGGTCGTCCGCGAGCAGGACGGCACCTGGCTGTTCGTCGGCTTCGAGGTCCCCGAGGCGGAGGACTTCGAGGTCGAGGGCTTGGAGCTGGAGCACGTCGCGAACCTGTACCCGGACGTCCGCACGGTGCTGAAGGCCGCGCCCGGCCAGGTGTACGACCGCGCGACGCCGGACTCCGAGTGGGAGCTCGTCGAAGGCTGAGAAAAGTTTCGGCGCGGTTGTCCTCGGGACGCCGGAGCCGTTCGTCCTTACAGTGAGAGCCGGCGATCGGCGCCGGCCGGGACCTGTGAGGAGCAGCCATGCCCAAGTACGCCGCGATCATCTACGCCTCCGACGTCGACCCGACGCAGCCCGAAGCGGCGGACATGATGAAGGACTACGACGAGTTCGGCGCGGGCGCGCACGCGGTCATCCGCGGCGGCGCGGCGCTGTACCCGACGGCGACCGCGACCACGGTCCGCGTCACCGGCGGCAAGGGCGGCGACGTCGTCACCACCGACGGCCCGTACGCGGAGACGAAGGAAGCGCTGACCGGCTTCTACCTGCTGGAGTGCGCCGACCTCGACGAAGCCGTCAAGGTCGCGTCGCGCATCCCGGGCGCGTGGGACGGCGCGATCGAGGTCCGGCCGGTCGTCGACTTCGGCAAGTGACCGGCGCCGGGGACGCGGTCGCGCGGCTGGTCCGGGACGAGGGCACCCGGGTACTGGCCACGCTGGTCCGCGTCACCGGCAGCGTCGACCTGGCCGAGGACGCGGTCCAGGACGCCGTCGTGCGCGCGTTGGAGACGTGGCCGCGCGACGGCGTCCCGGACAACCCGCGTGGCTGGCTGCTGGTGGCGGCCCGCCGCCGCGCCGTGGACGTGGTCCGCCGCGAGGCGAAGAGGCTCGGGAAGGAGGCGGACGCGATGCCGGCGGTCGACCCGCACCCGCACCCGGACCCGGTCTCCGTCCGCGACGACCTGCTGCGCCTGGTGTTCACGTGCTGCCACCCGGCGTTGTCGCTGGACGCCCAAGTCGCCTTGGCGCTCCGGACCTTGGGCGGTTTGTCGACCGCGGAGGTCGCCCGCGGCCTGCTGGTCCCCGAGGCGACGATGGCGAAGCGCCTGACGCGCGCGAAGCAGAAGATCGCCCAGGCACGGATCCCGTACCGGGTGCCGTCGGCGGAGGAACTGCCCGCGCGGCTGGCCGGGGTGGCGTCGACGGTGTACCTGATCTTCAACGAGGGCTACACGGGCCGTGACTCGCTGCTGTCCGAGGGAGTCCGCCTGGCCCGGTTGCTGGTTTCGCTGATGCCGGATGAGCCGACAGCGCTGGGGTTGCTGGCGTTGGTGCTGCTGCAGGACGCCCGCCGCGCGGCCCGGTTCTCGTCGGGGTTGCCGGTGCTGCTGGCCGAGCAGGACCGTTCGCGGTGGGACTTCGCGCTGATCAAGGAGGGCGTCGAGCTGGTCGGCCGCGGCCTGCGCCGCACCCCGTCGAAGCCGAACCCGTACGTGGTCCAGGCGGCGATCGCGGCCTGCCACGACCTGGCCCCGACGTACGCGGAGACGAACTGGGACGCGGTGATTTCCTGGTACGACGTGCTGTTGACGGTCCAGGACACCCCGGTGGTCCGTCTGAACCGAGCGGCGGCGGTGGCAGAACGCGACGGCCCGGCCGCGGGACTGGCGTTGGTGGACGCGTTGCCGGGGCTGGCGGATTACCCGTGGTGGCACGCGTCGCGGGCGGAGTTGTTGCACCGCTTGGGTTCGCCGTCGGCTCTCGGGGCTTTGGCCCGTGCGGAGGAAACGGGACTTCCGGCGCCGCACTTGGCGCATTTGCGCAACAGAATGGAATAACGAAAACCCCGGGCGAAATGCCCGGGGTTTCGGTGAGAGCGGATGACGGGAATCGAACCCGCGTATTCAGCTTGGGAAGCTGATGTTCTACCATTGAACTACATCCGCAGTGCGTCGTCAGCATACACGGCGGCGTGATCCCCTTGTCCAGACCCCTCCTCCTTGACGTCCGCGCCTCAAGTGACAACACTTGTTGTCGACTTCGGAGGTGAGCGCTCATGGACGAGCCCGAGCTGTTCCGGCAAGGCGGATTCCGGCTGGCCCAACGCCTCTTCATCGAGGGTGACATCCGGGGTGACGAGCGGCAGGTCGCCCGGCTCCGGGAGTTCGCGCAGGTCCAGGACCAGCTCGCGGACGACGTCGTCGCCTGGATGGCGCAGCAGCCGAAAGGCCGGGGGCGCGAGCTCTTCGAACAAGCCCTGAACACCGGCGTCGCCGCGCCGGGGCCGCTTCAAGCCTTCTTCGAGCAGGTGAACGCCAAGCCCTACTGGGTCGACGACGAGCGGCTCGACCGCGGGGCGCGGGCCATCACCCGGGCCGGGTTGCTGGGCCTCTTCCCGCTCGGTGACATGTCGCTCATGGGCGGCTACCTCGCCTCCCGCGCCACGAAAGCCCTGGTCGGGACCGGGGAGATCGAGTACAAGGCGCCGCGGCGGCTCGTCGAGACCGCCACCTGGTGGATCGACGTCACCACCCCCGGTGCCCTCGCGCACGGCGGCAAGGGCTACGCCTCCGCGTTGCGGGTCCGGCTCGTGCACGCCCACGTGCGCGCCGCGATGAACCGGCGGGACGACTGGGACTACGCCGCCTGGGACCGGCCCGTCAACCAGGTGCAGACCGCCGGGACCCTGCTGCTCTTCTCCCTCGTCTACGTCTTCGGGACGCAGCTGCTCGGCCTCCGCTACTCCGCCCGCGAGCGCGGCGACATCCTGCACCTCTGGCGGTACATCGGCTGGCTCATGGGCGTCGACGACGAGCTGCTCCCCGCCGGTGAGGAGGACGCCTGGCGCCTGCTCTGGCTGCTCGCCGCCACCGAGTTCATCCCGGACGACGACTCGAAGCGGCTCGCCAAGGCCCTGGTCGAGGCCAACGCCGCCGTCGGCGAAGGGCGCGGCGCCGTCGGGAAGGTGCTCTCGCACGTCTCCGTCGCCGTGCACTCCTCGATCAGCAGGCTCGTACTCGGGAAGACCAACGCCGACTTCCTCGGCCTGCCGAACGACCCGGTCGCGCAGGCCGCGATCGTCGCCGTCGCGGGGGTCAACTTCGCCGCCGAGACCGTGCGGCGGTTCATCCCCGGGGCCACCGCGCTGCAGGAACGGCTCGGACGCGCCGGGCGCCGCGGGTACGTGAAGCGGCTCGAGAAGGTCTTCGCCCCTGACACGTCGTACGCGCAGCACATGCGGGTCGCCTGAACCCACCCGTTAGGCTTCGGGCCGTGCTGCTCAGTGACCGTGACCTCCGCAAAGACTCGACGCCGCCCGGCTCGGCATCGACCCCTTCGATGCCGGCATGGTCCAGCCGTCCAGCATCGACGTCCGGCTCGACCGGTTCTTCCGCGTCTTCGACAACAGCAAGTACACCCACATCGACCCGCAGCTGCAGCAGGACGAGCTGACCTCGCTGGTCGAGAAGGAGGGCGACGAGCCCTTCGTGCTGCACCCCGGCGAGTTCGTCCTCGGCTCGACGTTCGAGCTGGTCACCCTGGCCGACGACCTCGCCGGCCGCCTCGAGGGCAAGTCCTCCCTCGGGCGCCTCGGACTGCTCACCCACTCGACCGCCGGGTTCATCGACCCCGGCTTCTCCGGGCACATCACCCTGGAGCTGTCGAACGTCGCCAACCTGCCGATCACGCTCTGGCCGGGCATGAAGATCGGCCAGCTGTGCATCTTCCGCCTGTCGAGCGCGGCCGAGCACCCGTACGGCTCGAGCGAGGCCGGGTCCCGCTACCAGGGGCAACGCGGCCCGACCCCGAGCCGGGCGTACAAGAACTTCCACCGGGTCGACACCTGGCGCTAGGCGGCGACCTTCTCGGCCCAGTCGATGTGGTGGTTCCACATGAAGGCGTTCGGGTCCTCGTCGAACGGCTTCGCGAACGCCCGCTTGATGAAGAAGTCGCGGACCACGCGCCCGACCGGGCCGATCACCTTGTCGTCGCCGTTGCGCTTGCCCGCCGCGACGACGGCTTCGACGCGCTCGCGCCGCAGCCCCTCGTAGACGGCCAGTGCGCGCTCGACGTCCGGCACGTCACGAAGGCATTTGCCCAGCGTGACGGCGTCTTCGATGGCCATCGACGCGCCCTGGCCCGCCGCCGGTGACGTCGCGTGCGCCGCGTCGCCGATGATCACCATGCGGCCGCGGTGCCAGACCGGGACCGTCGGGAAGTCGTACGTCGGCCACGCCGGATAGAGCTCGCGGGTGGCTCGGATGATCTCCGCGGCGGGCGTCCGGTCGCGGGCCACGAGGTGCAAGAGCTCGGCGCGCAGCTTCTCCCCGGCGAGTGTCGCCAGCTCGGACGCCGTCGGCTCGGTCTTGCGGGCCGGGTTCGCGAACCACCAGACGCGGCCGTCCGGGCTGACGACGTGGCAGAAGAACACCCGCTTGCCGAACACCATGTTCAGCACGCCGGGCTCGTCTTCGAGCGACAGCCCTTCGGCGAACCCGCCCGTGTTGAGCAGCGGCACGTACCGCGGCGACGGCGCGTCCGGGTCCAGGATCGTGCGGACGCGCGAACGCAGGCCGTCGGCACCGATCAGGAGGTCGCCGATTTCGTGGGAGCCGTCCGAGAATTCGGCTCTGACTTGCGATGACGTCTGGCTCGCGCCGATCAGGCGTTTGCCGTACTCGGCGTGGATGCCGCGCCGGGCCGCTTCGTCGCGAAGGGCGACGTACAGGTCGGAGCGCAGGACGGTCTGGCTCACCGTGCCGTCCGCGAGCGCGCCGCCCAACGGGAACTCGGCCAACCGGGTGCCGTCGCCGAGGCCGATCGACATCCTCGGCGAGTCGAAGCCCGCGCTCTTGACCACGTCTTTCAGGCCGAGCGGGAGCAGCGCGTCGAGGCCGTTCACCGCCAGCGTCAGGAATGCGCCGACGCCTTCGGCGCCGCGGTCGTACGCCTCGAACAGCAGGGGCTCGTGCCCGGCTTCGTGCAGCGCGATGGCTGTGATCGTGCCCGCGATGCCGGCCCCGATGATCAGTGCCCGTGTCATGTCGTTCATCCTCTCGAATCTCTTAGAAACTAATTCGTTCTGTCGAACTAAAGAGTGGGCTAGGCTGGTCGACGTGTCAAGCGAGCGAGCGCAACTGGTCGAGAAAGTCCTGCTCAGGTCGCGGGAGCTGTCGACGGAGACGGTCATGTTCCACACGGCGATCTCGGAGACGCGGGGGCTGTCCGCGGTCGAGAGCAAGGTGCTGGACTACCTGGCGCGCTTCGGTTCGCAGACGCCGAAGGAGCTCGCACGGCTGTCCGGCCTCACGCCCGCGTCCGTGACCGCGATGGTCGACCGGCTCGAGCGGAAGGGCATCGTCCACCGCGAGCCGCACCCCGATGACCGGCGCCGGGTCCTCGTCACACTCCAGATGAAGGCCATCGAAAGCGGCCTGCACCTGTGGGACCACCTCGTCCGGGGCATGCACGAGCTGTGCGACCGCTACACCGACGACGAGCTCCGCACGGTGATCGGCTTCGTCGAGGCGGCCACGGCGCTGACCCACGAGTCGACGGTGAAGCTGACCGGCGCCACGGACGGGTGAGTTTAGGCGCGCGAAGGCCGCTCTCGTGCCACGCTCCCAAGGTCGTCTCGGCCCCGGAGGTGGCGAGGAGTGCCGTTGCCCGAAAGACCGCTTCGCCTGGTTCTCGTGCTGGCACTGGTCTTCCTGGCCTCGGCGCTGGTGCCGTCGGCGGGCGCGGCCGCCGCGCCGCCGTTCGCGGTCGGCTACGACGACGTCGTCTACGGAGACTTCCTGTACGCGGGTAACGGCGTCCTGCGCTGCCCGGTCGCGGCCGACCACGCGCCGTCCGGCGGTGCGGTGGCCACGCCCGCGGCGTGCGCGAACACCGCGGACCGCAAGGACACCCTGGCCAACGACGACTTCTTCATGCAGTGGGCCGACGTCGACGCCGACCCGGGCACGTTCGACTCGGCGAGCGCGTCGGTGACCGTTCCGCCGGGCGCGAAGATCGTCTTCGCCCGGCTGAACTGGGCGGGCAACACCGCTGCCCGGACGTGCGGCCCTCGCGAAGGCGTTCCCTCGGTTCCTCCGCCCGGCACGCCCGCCGGCCAGCACGTCCGGCTTTCGGTCGGCAGCGCGAAATCCGTCGACGTCGCGCCGACGGCGTTCGCCGAAGACGGCCCCTACTACTCGGCGCACGCGGACGTGACCAGCCAGTTCGCCGGCGCGCCGACCGGGGCGCCGCTCGAGCTGACGGTCGGGAACGTGTGGGCGCCCAAGGGTTTCGACTGCGCCGGCGGCTGGTCGATCGCGCTGGTCTACGCCTATCCGGAGCGCAACCCCGACTTCGCGCCGAACAAGCGCAAGATCGTCGTGGACGACGGGCACGTCCGGCAGGACACCGGTGCCCCGCCGACGGAAACGACGATCGCGGGTTTCCGCGCCGCGGCGGCGGACGCGCACATCGGCGTCACCGCGTACGACGGTGACTGGGGCGACTCCGGCGACCAGTTCCTCGTCGACGGCACCCCGGCCGCCGAGCCCGCGACCGGCGGGACGTCGAACTTCTTCGTCGCGAACGCGGACAACGCCGCGGCGCCGGGCGTGAAGAACAACTTCAGCGTGGATGCGAAGTCGTTCAACGTCGACAACGTTCCCGCGGGCGCGACGAGCGCGAAGCTCACCTTCGTCACCAGCGGCGACGCCTTTCTCGCGCAGAACCTCACTTTCTCGGTGCCGGTGCCGGAACTCCACGTCGCGCTGCGGGCGACGCAGCCGAAGACCCACGCCGGTGAGCCGGTCACGTTCGCCGCCGCGGTCGCCAACCCGGGCAGCGTCCCGGTGTCCGGCGTGCAGGTCACCGACGACGTCATCCCGGCGTGCGCCCGGCCGCTCGGCACGCTCGCGCCGGGCCAGACGGTGACGTTCACCTGCACCGGCCCCGCCCCGGCGGACGACTTCACGAACACCGCGAAGGCGACCGGCACGACGTCGCTCGGCGACCCGGTCGACGGCGAGGCGTCCGCCCGCGTCGACGTCCTGCACCCGGCGCTGGGCATGACGAAGTCGGCCGACCGGCCCGCCTACCGCGCCGGTGAGACCGCGACGTTCACGATCAAGGTCACGAACACCGGCGACACCGGGCTCCGCGACCTGCGGGTGACCGACCCGAAGACGCCGTCGTGCGCGCTCGCGGGAGCACTGGCCCCCGGCGAAAGCCGGACGGCGACGTGTACGGCGAAGGCGCCGATCGCCGACGGCGTCAACACCGCGAACGCCACCGCGACCGACGAGCTCGGCAAGCAGGTCACGGCCACCGCGGACGCTCCCGCGCCGACGATCGCGCCCGCCATCGAGGTCACGAAGACCGCCGAGCCGCCGGTGATCCACGCGGGCGACGCCGTCACGTGGACGGTCGCGGTGCGCAACAGCGGCGACAGCTCGCTCGCGCCGGTCAAGGTCACCGACGACACGACGACGTCATGCTCGCGCGCGTTCGACAGCCTGGCCGCGGGCGCGACGCAGACGTACACGTGCACGGCGAACCCGTCCACGACGACGACGTCGCACGTGACAGCCACCGGCACCGACCTGGCCGGGCAGCCGGTGACGGCCACGGCGTCCGCGACCGTCACAGTGATCACCCCGGCGCTGACCTTGGCGAAGGACGCCGCACCGGGTGTCGTGCGCGCGGGCGACCCGATCACGTACACGATCACGGTCACCAACGCGGGCGACGCACCGTTGACGGAAGTCGCGGTGACCGACGACCGCACCCCGGCGTGCGCCAAGGCGATCGGCGCGCTGCCGCCGCGGGGCAGGCAGACGTACACGTGCACGGCACCGGCCCCACCGGACGACTTCACCAACACAGCGGCCGCCGAGGGCAAGGACCAGCTCGGCCGCACGGTGAAGGTGACCGACGACGCGGTGGTCGACGTGATCCACCCGGCACTGGCGATCGCGGCGCGCGCGGAACCGGCCCAGGTCCGCGAAGGCGACACGGTGACCTGGACGGTCACCGTGACCAACACGGGCGACGTGCCGCTCACAGCCGTCCAGCTCGCCGACGAGCAGGTGCCGGGATGCGCGAAGCCGCTCGGCACGCTCGAGCCGCGGGCGACGCAGACCCGGACGTGCACGACGATCGCGGGCCCGGCGGGCCTCACGAACCGGCCATCGGCGACGGGCACGGACCCGACGAACCGCCCGGTGACGGCGGCCGCGGAGGCAACGTTCGCGGTGCAGCACCCGGCGGTCGCGGTGACGGCGGAGGTCAAGGGAGGCCCGTTCCGCGAGGGCGACGCGGTGCCGGTGCGGATCACGATCCGCAACACCGGCGACGTGCCGCTGACCGGCTTGCGGGTCACGGACACGCAGTCTCCGGCCGCGCAGCCGACCGGCCGCGAACCCGCGGGCGCGCAGGGCAGCACTCCACGAGCGCGGTCCGGCCCGCAGGCGCGAGCCACCGGCTGCACCCAAACGCTCGACGGCCCCCTCGAACCCGGCGCCACCAAAGACTTCGGCTGCACCACCACCGCGCCCGCCGACGACACCACCGTCGCCGTCAAGGTCACCGGCACTCCACCCGTTGGCCCCGCCGTCTCCGGCGAAGCCACCGCGCACGTCGATGTCATCCATCCGGCCGTCGCGATCAGCCGGACCGTCGAGCCCGCCACCGTTCGCGCCGGGGACACCGTCACCTCGACGATCACCGTCACCAACACCGGCGACACCCGGCTACAGGACGCCTCCGTAGCCGATCAAGGCGCACCGGCCTGCGCCAAGTCGCTGGGCCCGCTCGAGCCGCAGGCCACGCAGACCTACCGCTGCACCCAAGTCGCCGGTGACACCGACTTCGCCGCCGTTGCCACAATCACCGCCGTTGACGCCACGAACCGTCCCGTGACCGCCAAGGCCGAAGCCCCCGTCGATGTCATCCACCCCGCGCTCACCGTCACGAACGACGCCACTCCCGC
This sequence comes from Amycolatopsis nalaikhensis, assembly GCF_030264295.1. Classification (GTDB taxonomy): domain Bacteria; phylum Actinomycetota; class Actinomycetes; order Mycobacteriales; family Pseudonocardiaceae; genus Amycolatopsis; species Amycolatopsis nalaikhensis. Next base: position 2,955,498 of record NZ_CP127173.1, read on the forward strand.
GCAGGTCCGGGCAGGCGACACCGTGACGTTCACCATCGCCGTCACCAACGCCGGTGATGTTCCGCTGACCGATGTGTCCATTGCGGACAGTCGCACTCCGGCGTGCGCTCAGACCATCGGCACCCTCCCTCCCGGCGCCCTCCAGCGCCACTCCTGCACGGTAACCGCGGGCACCGACAATTTCGCGACCTCGACCACCGCGACCGGAACCGACCCGACAAAACGCCAGGTCAGCGCCACCGACGACGCTTCATACACCGTCCAGCACCCCGCGCTGGCGATCACCGCGTCCACCCACGGCCCCTTCCGCCAGGGCGACACCGTGCCCTTCACGATCACCGTCACCAACACCGGTGACGTCCCGCTCACTGCGATCGCCGTCACCGGCGAACCCGCCTGCGCCAAGAAGTTCGACAAGCTCGAACCCGGCGCCGCCCAGAAGTACGACTGTGCCACCACCGCCCCCGCGGACGACGTCGTCAGCACCGCGAAAGCCACCGCCACGCCCCCGATCGGCCCGCCGGTCACCGCCGAAACCTCCGCGACGGTCGACGTCATCCACCCGGCCGTCAAGCTGACGAAGGACCCGAAACCCGCGACCGTCCGCATCGGTGACGACGTCACGTTCACCATCACCGTCACCAACACGGGTGACGTCCCGCTGACCGAACTATCCATTGTGGACGAAGACGCCTGCGCGAAGAAGTTCGGCAGCCTCGCCCCGCAGGCCACGCAGACCTACACCTGCACCCGCAAGGCCCCCGACGACGATTTCACCGACCCCGCCGACGTAACGGGAATCGACCCGACCGGTCGCCCCGTGCAAGCGACCGGCGATGCGAAAGTCGACGTCGTCCACCCCGAAATCGCCGTGATGAAGGACGCGGCGCCGTACGAAGTCCGGCCGGGCGACACCGTCACCTTTTCCCTGCTGGTCAAGAACACCGGGGACGCTCCGCTCACCGCGGTGTCCGTCGTGGACGATCACACGCCGTCGTGCGCGCACACCGCCGCGAACCTGGCCGCGGACGCCGAAATCACCTACACCTGCACGACGGTCGCGGGCAAGGAAGGCTTCACCAGCAAGGCGACCGTCACCGCGCAGGATCCGACCGGCCGCCCCGTGACCGCGTCCGGCGAAGCCACCTTCGTCGTCCGAAGCGGCTGAATGGAGTAACGCGCTAGCGTCCGATTGCCGCGGAATTCGTACCTGTCACCGAAACCGCGCCGAGGTAAATGTGACCAGTGCGTTCGTAGGGTTCTCGCTGTAATCGTTCCGTGATACGTTCTCGCGCCGTGTCCCCCATTGGTGAACGTGCTCGCGTGGTGATGGTGTCACTCAGTGTGCTGCTCGGCGTCTTTTCCGCCGCGGCCGGCACCTGGATGGCCACCGCGGAAGGAAACACCGCCGAGCTCGGCGCCGCGGCGCTGGTCCTCCCCGACGCACCCGCGGGCTCCGGCGGCGGCAGCGGCACCGACCTGGCCGGTGGCCGGGTTCCGACCACGAGCGCACCGCAGAGCCCGACCGAAGCGCCCCCGACGACCTCGAGCGCGGCGCCGACCCCGACCGAGACGTCCGCGACGCCCCAGCCGACCACGTCGGCAGCCGCGCCGCCGCCGAGCACCAAGGCCACCACCCGGGTCGCCCCTTCGACCGCCGCCCAGGTCATCACCCTCGTCAACGAGGAACGCGCGAACGTCGGCTGCAAGCCGCTGACCGAGGAATCGCACCTCACGACGGCCGCGCAGGACTACAGCGAACAGATGTCGGCCGAGAACTTCTTCTCCCACACCAGCCCCGACGGCACCACGTTCGACCAGCGCATCAAGAACGCCGGTTACTCGAAGCCGGGCGCGGAGAACATCGCGAAGGGGCAGACGTCCGCGGCGCAGGTCATGGACGCGTGGATGAACTCAGCCGGTCACCGCGCCAACATCCTGAATTGCTCGCTGACCAAGATCGGCGTCGGCGTCACCACCAAGGGCTGGTACTGGGTTCAAGATTTCGGCTACTGAGCTTGGCTGTTCCACCGCTCGGCGATGTCGCCGTAGCGCGCCAGCACGGTCGCCCGCAGCTCGGGATCGGTCCGCGGCACGGGCTCGATGAACACCTCGGTGACGTCGTGGAACGACTCCGTCAGCTCGGCCGCGAGCCGGACGCAGGCGTGTTCGACGTCGCCCGCGCCCAGTGAGTCGTCGAAGTCCACGCGGGCGCAGACCAGTACCTGATCAGTGCCCATCAGCATGGTCTGCAGGTCGACGACGGCCTCGATCTCCGGCGCGCCGGACAGGTGGTCGCGGACGCCGCGGACGAGCTGCGGGTCGGCCTGGCGCCCGATGAGCAGGCCGCGGTTGGTCCGGCCGAGCAGGTACGCGACGCAGGCGAGCAGCAGGCCGATGGCGATCGACGCGACGCCGTCCCAGACCTCCGAGCCGGTGAGCTGGTGCAGCCCGATGCCGCCGAACGCGAGCAGCAGGCCCAGCAGCGCCGCGGAGTCCTCGAACAGCACGGTCTTCGGCGTCGGGTCGTCGATGAGCCGCAGGTAGGTCCACATCGACCGGTTCTCGGCCTTCGACTCGCGGACGACCTGGCGCACGGCCTGCAGCCACGAGGTGCCTTCGAGCAGGAACGCCACGGCCAGCACGATGTAGCTGAGCAGCGACGTGCTCTGCGCTTCGCCGTGGCCGAGCACCGTCGAGACGCCTTCGTAGAGCGCGAACATCGAGCCCGACGCGAAGATCGAGACGGCGGCGAGCAAGGACCAGAAGTACCGTTCCTTGCCGTAGCCGAAGGGGTGCATGCGGTCGGCGGGCCGCGACGAGCGCTTCAGCGCCGTGAGCAGCAGGACTTCGGTGATCGTGTCGGCCACCGAGTGCGCGGCTTCGGACAGCATCGCCCCCGAGCCGCTGATGATGCCGGCGATCAGCTTCATCACCGCGATCGCCAGGTTCACCCCGCCGGCGAGCAGGACGGTCAGGGTGCTTTCGCCACCGGAGTTTTCCTCGCTCACCTTGGTGAGCGTAATGGTCAGAGGCGGCGCAGGCCGTGCAGCACGCGCTCCATGAGCGCGAGCGCCGGACGGCCCTCGGTGCTCACGCGGGTGTCGTGGATGGTGACCAGGCCCTGCTCGGCCATGTCGTCGAGGAGCACCCGGACGACGCCGAGCGGGACGCTGAGCGTGGCCGCGACCTCGGCTACCGAACGCGGCTGGTGGCAGAGCGTGCGCACCGAGCGGAACTCGCCGGTGAGCCGGGCGCCGTTCCAGTGCGCGCCGGCCCGCGTCGAGACCAGCGCCTCGATCGCCAGGTGGCGCCGCGACTGCGTGCGGCCGCGGGTGAGGACGTACGGGCGCACGAGCGTCCGCTGGGCGGGCACGGGGTCGCGGTTGACGGGCGCGGGCTCGGCGAGCCGGTCTTCGATGTCGTCCGGGATGGTGCGGAGAGCGTGCCGCCCGGTCGTCGTCAGCCGGTCGTCGCCCATCCGTGCCGCCCCCGTTTCCGTGATCGTCAAAGGTGCCCTCGCTGGCATCGGCGGCGGCGAGGAAACGTCAGGATACGCCCGTTGTCCAGAGTTCAGGAGCATGTTTGTGATTGGCTTGATGGGCCATTTCGGTGACTATCATGAACAATCTTCGGGAAAACGATTACCGTGACAAAATCCCAGCTAGTGGACCTGTGACGACTGGTAGTGAATCGGTTACCGAATAAGAATGGGCCCGGCCGGGAAGTCCCGGCCGGGCCCATTCGCGAAGTGCCTTACTCCTCCGAGAGCGACGGCGCCCCGAGGGGCACCGGCTTCGGCTCCGGCTTCCGCTTGACCGACTCGAGCAGCATCTGCGCGACGTCGACGATCTCGACCTTCTCGCTCGCGGTGCCGTCGCTCTGGCGCGCGGTCAGGCCGTCGTTCAGCATCACCTTGCAGAACGGGCAGCCGGTCGCGATCTTCGACGGCGCGGTGCCGAGCGCCTCGTCGACGCGCTCGACGTTGATCCGCTTGCCGATCTTCTCTTCCATCCACATCCGCGCGCCGCCGGCGCCGCAGCACATCGACTTGTCGCCGTGCCGCGGCATCTCGCGCAGCTGCGCGCCGGTCGCGCCGACCAGCTCGCGCGGCGCCTCGTACACCTTGTTGTGGCGGCCGAGGTAGCACGGGTCGTGGTAGGTGACGTCCTCCGCGACCGGCGCCACCGGCACCAGCTGCTTCTCGCGCACCAGGCGGTTCAGCAGCTGCGTGTGGTGCACGACGTCGAACTGGCCGCCCAGCTCCGGGTACTCGTTGGCGAGGGTGTTGAAGCAGTGCGCGCAGGTCACGACGACCTTGCGGGCCTTGCGCTCACGTCCCTCGAACACCGAGTTCAGCACCTCGACGTTCTGCTGGGCCAGCATCTGGAACAGGAACTCGTTGCCCGCGCGGCGAGCCGGGTCACCGGTGCAGGACTCCTCCGAGCCCAGCACGGTGTACTTGACGCCCGCCATGTGCAGCAGCTCGGCGACCGCGCGCGTCGTCTTCTTCGCGCGGTCCTCGAACGCGCCGGCGCAGCCGACCCAGAACAGGTACTCGGCGTCGCCGAGGTCCCCGTCGAACACCGGGACCTCGAAGTCCAGGTCCTCGGTCCAGGCCAGCCGGTCCTTGGCGTTCTGGCCCCACGGGTTGCCCTTGTTCTCCAGGTTCTTGAACATGCCGTTCAGCTCGCTGGGGAACGACGACTCGATCATCACCTGGTAGCGGCGCATGTCGACGATGTGGTCGACGTGCTCGATGTCGACCGGGCACTGCTCGACGCAGGCGCCGCAGCTGGTGCAGGACCACAGGACGTCGGGATCGATGACGCCGCCGTCGTCGCCGACCAGGGCCTTCTGGGACTCGGCGATCGCGAGGACATCGATCCCGGCGTACATGTTGTCCCCGGACAAACCGACCTCGTCGCCCGCCATGTCGCGCTTGCCGCCCGCCAGCAGGTACGGCGCCTTCGCGTAGGCGTGGTCACGCAGCTGCGTGATGACCAGCTTCGGCGACAGCGGCTTGCCCGTGTTCCACGCGGGGCACTGCTCCTGGCAGCGGCCGCACTCGGTGCACGTCGAGAAGTCCAGCCAGCCCTTCCAGCTGAAGTCCTCGATCTTGCCGACGCCGAAGGTGTCCTCGTCCGGGTCGGCTTCTTCGAGGTCGAGGACCTTGCCGCCGCTCATCATCGGCTTGAGTGCGCCGAGGGCGACGCCGCCGTCGGCCTCGCGCTTGAAGTAGATGTTGAAGAACGCGCTGAACCGGTGCCACGCAATGCCCATGGTCATCGTGCGGGCGACGACGATCAGCCACACCGTGGCGCTCATCAGCTTGACGAACGCGAACACCGTCACCAGGTTCGGGCTGGCCGGGAGCAGTTCGCCGAGCGGGTTGGAGACGAAGGCGGCCCAGGTCGGCGTCTCGTGCGCGCCGAGCGCGGCCTTCGCGGCGCGGACGCCGATGATGCCGATGCCCTCGATGAGCACGACGGCCTCGATGAAGTACGCCCACTTGAAGTTCGAGCCCTGGAAGCGGCTCTGGCGGTCGGCGCGACGCGGGTGGTTGCGCTGGCGGATCGCCATCAGCACCAGGATGCCGACGATCGTGCCGAGCCCGAGCAGCTCCATGAGCAGCTGGAACGGCGGGAAGTCGTCGAGGATCGGCCAGCCCCACGTCGGGACGAAGACCTCGCCGTAGGCCTCGAACAGGGCGAGCGAGCCGAGCAGGAAGCCCCACATCACCAGCCAGTGCGCGGGCCCGACGCTGCGCTTGCGGTTCATCCGCGTGTGCGCGGCGAACTCCTTGATCAGCGTCTTCATGCGGGGCATGAACGGGCCGTTGCGCGTCGAGTCGGGCTGCCCGAGACGGATGACGCGCACGAAACGCGCGATCGTCGCGGCGAACATCCCCCAGGCGACGACGCCGAGGACGACGGCGATGCCGCCCAGCGTCAGTTGTAGAGCGCCCATCGTTCGGGTGCCTTTCGTCCGGATGATTCGTGGTGGTAGCCGGCAGACTAATGCTTCTTACTGATGAGTAACCCGTTGAGTGGCCTTAAGTCCCACCGATGTGGTGTACGTCGCTCTTTGTTTCGGGACGATCGTTCAGGTAGTTTTCACCCTATGGTGAAGCTCCAAGTCGACGGCCGGAAGGCGCGCGGCGAGAAGCGGCGCACCGAACTCATCGAGGCCACGCTGCGGATCATCGAGCGCGACGGCGTCGCGGGTGTGACGCACCGGACCGTCGCGGCCGAGGCGGGCGTTCCGACGACGTCCACGACCTATCACTTCTCGTCACTGGACGACCTGCTGGTCGCGACGCTCATCTCGTGCGCCCGCGACATGGCCACCGAGGTCTACTGGATGATCGACCGGGCCCGTTCGCGCGGCTCACGCGGCGCCGAAGAGGTCGCGGCCCTGCTCGCCGAGGCGCTCGGGCCGCGTCGCGGCCGCACGATGGCCGAGTACGAGCTGTACCTCCTGGCGGCGCGCAAGCCCGAGCTGCGCCCGGCCGCGCGGCGCTGGCTCGACGTCCTGACGTCGATGGTCCGCCACGACGACGAAGTGGCGTTCCGGGTCTTCCTCGCGGGCATCGACGGGCTGCTCATCCAGGGCCTGATCGACGACGAGCCGCCGTCGGCGGAAGAGCTGCGTCCCGTCGTGGACTACCTGCTGAAACCGCGTTGACGCCGGGCTTAGTTTCGGATCATGCGGACTTTCGGTGAGTACGAGCTGGACGACGACCGGACGCGGCTGGACCTCGACGTGGTGTGGAAGTTCCTCTCCACCGAGGCCTACTGGGGCCGCTGGCGCACGCGCGAGCAGGTCGAAGCCGCGGTCGACGGCTCGTGGCGGGTCGTCGGCGCCTACCGCGGCGGCGAGCAGGTCGGCTTCGCGCGGGCCTTCTCGGACGGCGTCGGGTCCGCGTACCTGGCCGACGTCTTCGTCGTCGACTCCGCCCGCGGCACCGGCCTCGGCAAGGAGCTCGTGCGGGAGATGATCGACAACGGGCCCGGCGCGGGCTTCCGCTGGATGCTGCACACCGCCGACGCGCACGGGCTCTACCGGCAGTTCGGCTTCGGCGAGCACACCAAGGGCCGCTACCTCGAGCGCGAAGGCGTCAACAAGGAGTCCTTGCGCTGAGTCAGCTTGTAGTAGATCGCGCCCGGCACGGCGAGGCCGATCAGCCACGAGACGTCGGCGCCGCCCAGTAGCGGCGCCATCGGGCCGACGAAGATGCCTTCGACGTTCGAAAACGGGATCTGCACGGCGATCCCGACGAAGTACGCGATGAGCGCCGGCGCGGCCCAGCGCCCGTAGCGGCCGTTCGGGTCGTACATCGCTTCGAGGTCGTAAGACTCCTTGCGCACCAGGTAGAAGTCGACGAGGTTGATCGAGCTCCACGGCGTCAGGAAGTACAGCAGGAAGTCCAGGAACAGGATGAAGTTCCCGAGGAACTCCCCGCGCCCGAGCACCGCGATCACCCCGCCGAGCACGCCGACGACGGCGATGTACCCGACGCGCGCGCCCTGCGAGAGCGCGGCTTTGCGGCTGAACGCGGTGAGTGCGGTCGCGACCGTCATGTAGCCGCCGTAGATGTTCAGCACGTTCACGGTGAACTTGCCGAGCGCGATGGCGAACAGCAGCGGGATGAGCAGTGCCTCGCCGCCGAGCCCGACGACGTACGCGACTTCGTGGCCCTTGAACGCCTTCCCGGCGACGGCGTACGCGAGCGCGCCGAACGACATCGCCCAGGTCGCGCCGAGGACCGTGCCGCCGTAGGTCCACCAGAACGTCGCCCGCACCGACGTCGTCGAGGGCAGGTAGCGCGAGGTGTCGGCGACGTACGGGCCGAAGGTGAGCTGCCACGACGCCGTCAGCGAGAGGGCCAGGAGGAACTTCGGGAAGTCGAGCGACGGCGCCTGGAGCACTGCCCCGAGGTCGTGCCCGCCGACCAGGCGGACCGTCAGGTAGACGAAGACGACCACGCTGAGCGCCGACGCGATCCACCCGAACCGGTGGATCAGCCGGTAGCCGACGATGGCGATCAGCGCGGAAAGGGCGGCGTACACGCAGATCGCGGCGTCGGTCGGCAGCCCGGTGATCTCCGCGACGGCCTGTCCGCCCAGGACGTTGCCGCTGGCGAAGTACCCGAGGTACATCACGACGACGAGGACGAGCGGCAGGATCGCGCCGTAGACGCCGAACTGCGCGCGCGACTGGATCATCTGCGGGATGCCGAGCTTCGGCCCCTGCGCGGCGTGCAGCGCCATCGGGACCCCGCCGAGGACGTTCCCGCCCAGCACCGCGACCAGCGCCCACAGCGGGTGGACGCCGACGAGCACGGTCAGCGCGCCGGTGACCGCCGACGTGATCTGCATGTTCGCCGCGAACCAGAGCGTGAAGAGGCTGCGCGGGTGGCCGTGCCGTTCGGCTTCCGGGACCGGGTCGATGGACCTGCGTTCGAGGGCTGCCGCCACGGGACCTCCAGAAATCGTGCGTTGGAGGTATTAACCGCGTCTTCGACGCCGTGGCCTAGACCCGTGATCGCGATTCAGTCTGGTATTCCAGACGCCAGCCGTCCCGCCGCCCGCTCGATGGCCGACTCGACCGCTCCCACCCGGTCGGCCAGCAGCCCCACGGCACCGACCGCACGGCTCATCGGGTCCTCGTCGTCCCCGCCGAGGGCCTGGGCTCGCAGGAACGCGGCTTTCACCTCGGACCACCGCCGCGCCTGCTCCGGCGACAGCCGTCCCCGCAGCTCGGCCAGCTTCAGCAGGTTCGCTTCCGCGCCCGAGGTCAGCGTCTGCGCCTCACCGGCGTAGTGGTCGTCGACCAGGGCTTCGAGCTCCGCGTCGTTCATCGCGGGCACGATCCGCTCGGCGAGCTTGGTCATGTTCCGGTACGAACCCTGCAGCTGGAACGGCGGTTCGGTGCGGGAAGCGTCCGCCTGCGCCGCCGAAGCGATGTACGCCTGGTTGTTGGCCAGCACGATCCGCTGCAGCCGCAGGAGCTTCCGGAGCACGGACAGGACCTGCTCCAGCTCGATCGCCGAATAGGCGTGCCCCAGCTGGTCGGCGCGCACCGAACCGTCCCCGCCCGCCATCCGGACCAGCGCGTCCACATCGGACCGCTCGCGCGCGGCGAGCGGTGCCAGCACGGGGTTCGCGGTCAGCGCGTTCTCGATGTAGCTCAGTGCGAACAGCTCTTCCTTGCCGGACAGCACGTCCCCGAGGTTCCACACGTCCGCGCGGTTGGCGAGCATGTCCGGGATGCGGAACCGCTTGCCCTGCTCGGTGTACGGGTTCCCGGCCATGCACACCGCGAACCGCTTGCCGCGCAGGTCGTAGGTCCGCGTCCGGCCCTCCCACACGCCTTCCATCCGCCGCTGCGCGTCGCACAGCGAGATGAACTTCTGCAGCAGCTCCGGCGACGTGTGCTGGATGTCGTCGAGGTACAGCAGCACGTTGTTGCCCTGCTCCAGCGCGAACGAGATCTTCTCGACCTCCTGGCGCGCGGTCGCGTCCGGTGCGTCGGCCGGGTCCACCGACGTGACGCCGTGACCGAGCGCCGGCCCGTTGACCTTCACGAAGACCAGCCCGAGGCGGCTGGCGACGTACTCCATGAGCGTCGTCTTGCCGTAGCCCGGCGGCGAGATGAGCAGCAGCAGGCCGGACTGGTCGGTGCGCTTGGCGTCCCCGGTCGCGCCGAGCTGCTTGGCCAGGTTGTCGCCGATCAGCGGCAGGTACACCTCGTCCAGCAGGCGGTTGCGCACGAACGCGCTCATCACCTTCGGCCGGTACTCCGCCAGCCGCAGCCGTTCACGTTCGGCGGCCACGAGCGCGTTGCGCTGCCGCTGGTAGGCGCGGAACCCCGGCACGCGGTCCCGGCGGAAGCGGTGGGTCCGGGCCAGCGTCTCGTCGAGCCGCAGCGTCAGCGCCCGGCCGGTGATCCGCGGGTGCGCGCCGAGCAGGCCGTCCACCGTGGCCACCAGCGTCGCCGACGAGTCGTGGCGCGGGAGATCGCACAGCTCGATCGCGACGGCTTCCGGGAGGTCGTCGGCGGGCAGGCCGCTTGCCTCGGCGAACGACCGCAGCCAGGCCTCCACGAGCTGGTGGCGGTCCGCGAGGTCGTCGAGGGCACCCAGGTCCTCGGTGAAGCTGCGCCGGTCGAGCCGGAACTTGTCGAGCACGGCCCGCGCGCCGGCACTCGCGACGAAGCCGGCCGGGGCCACAGCCAGCTCTTCGACCAGGTACTCCCCGGCGAACTCGGTTTCGAGCGCCAGCCCAGCGGTGTCGAAGAACGCCCGCATGGCGTCCGTCAGCTCACGCGCCAGCTCGGCCATCGCCGGCGGGGGACCGAACGCGTCCCGGACCCGCGCGAGCGACGCGGCCCGCGTCGTCCAGACGGCCTTCTCCCGCTCGCCGGCGCCGTAGGCCCAGAACACCTGGGCGGCCGCCCGCGCCGCGGACGGGAACCGCAGCAGCCCGGCCGCGGACCGCAGGCGCAGCAGGGCCGCCAGGATCGCGGCCGCGTCGTGGTCGTGCACGCCGCGCGCATACCCCTCGTCGTACCGGCCCGCGGCGGTCTCGCGCACGACGTCGAGCAGGTCGGCTTCGACCAGCTCCGCGGCCGGCCGTTCGGCGAGGATCGACGTCGCCAGGTACTCGGCCCGGTACACCTCCGGCGACTCCGACACGAGCAGCTGGTCCCAGTACGGCCGCGTCGCCTCGAACGCCTCGTCGCGCACCGGCGCCCGGTAGTCGGTGCCGGTGATCGCGAACTGCATCGAGCCGTCGTGCGGTACGAGCGTCAGGTCGATGTCCTGCGTGTTGACGGCGAAGGTGTGGCGGCCGAGGCGGATCGTCTCGCCGCCTTCGCCGTAGAGGTCCAGCCGGTCGCGCAGGGCCCGGCCGGCCTCCTGGCGAGCGGCCTTCACCCGGCCTTCGAGCTCTTCGGCGCGGACCTGGTCGCCCAGTTCCCGCAGCTCCTCGACGACATTGCGCAGCTTCGCGACCATCGGATCGGCCGCGAAGTAGGTGTTGATCTCGTCGACGGACGCGAGCGAGCCGACCCGGCGCGTCACGCTGCCGAGGATCCGCTCGGCCGAGCCCGCCAGCCGGTCCGCCCGGCGCGCCCGCTCGTCGAGCAACGCCTGCTTGCGGGAGGAGAAGGCCTCGTAGACGTCGGTGCGCTTCTCCCCGAGCGCGGTCAGGAAGTCGTCGAACTCCCCGAACCGCGACTCGAGGTTCTCCAGCTGCAGCAGCAGCCGGCCCAGCTGCTCGTCACAGCGCTCCGGGGTGTCCGCGACCGCGAGCCCGCCCGTCACGGCCTGGGCGAGCAGCGCGAACTCGGCGGCGAACTCGGCCCGGCCCTCGGCTTCGAGCAGCTCCCGGCGGCGCGCGTCGAGCGTGGCCCTGGCGCGGTTGACCGCGCCGGTCACCTCGCCGACGCGCTCGAGGATCTTGGTGCGCACCACGGCGTCGGCGATGTCGAGCCCGCCGACGACTTCGGTGAGGACCGCGAGGCCGGCGGACTGCTCGTCGAGCCGCTCGGTGACCGGCGCCGCCTCGGCGACCGTCGTGATCGCGCCCGCCGCGGTGATCAACGCGGTCACTTCGGCGTGGTAGCCGGTGAACGCGTCCTCGCCCTGCAGGAACCGCACCGCCCGCTGGGCGGTCTCGGAGAACGTCGTGTCCAGCTCGCCGACCAGCGCGTCCACCCGGGCGGTGTCGGCGTAGCGCAGCTCGCGCACGGTCACCAGGTGCCCGCGGGCCCGGTGCAGCTCGGCGAGGCGGCGCACCCACGCGTCCGCCGCGTTCAGCGCCTCGCCCCGCACCCGCCGCACGAGCGACGCGGTGTCGGCCGCCGCGGTGTCGACGGCTTCGGCCGCCTGCGCGGTGAGCGAGGTGACCGTCTCGAACTCGTCCAGCACCTGCTCGGCGGTCACCCGGACGTCGGTCAGCGGTCCGCGCAGGTCACCCAGCTCGGGCTCACCGAGCCAGTGGTAGTGGTCGAAGACCCGGGCACACGCGGCGATCAGCGCTTCGAACACCGCCGCCGACGGCGCCATCTCGCCGGCCATCCGGGTGATCGACAGGCAGTCGGAGATCCCGCGGACGAGGTCGGCGTTCCCGATCCGCTCCAGCGGCCCGGTGCCGGCCGGCTGGGCCGCCGCGTAGGTGTCCGACTGGAACGGCGTCCGCCACACCTGCATCGGGTGCACCCGGCTCGGTTCGCCGGACAACGCGCGGAACAGGATCATCGTGCCGTCGTCGAACAGCGAATAGCCGTGGCACGGGATCGGGGTCGCGACCTCCTTGCGGATCACGTTGTACGGCAGCAGGAGCGTGCGTCCCTCGGCCCGCGCGTGGAAGACGTACAGCACGTCCTCGCCGTTGGGCGAGCGGATCACGCGCTCGAACTCGAGGTCGTCCACCGTCGTGTCGAACGTCTTGCCGACGCCGGTGTCGAGGTAGTAGCCGCCGGGGAAGATGATGCCGTGGTCCTCCGGCAGCCGCTGGCACGCCTGCCCGATGCCGTCGAGCCGCGCGACGTCCCGCGTGCGCGTGTTGAAGACCAGGTAGCGGTAGTCGGTCTCCTTGTACGGCAGCATGCGCAGCAGGATCAGCGGGCCGATCCGCGCGTACGAGACTTCGGCGTCCGCGAGGCTCTGCAACGGCTCGTCGACGGGCTCGGCGTAGACGCCCTCCCCGGTCTCGGTGTTGTTTTCGACCTTGATCGTCAGCGTGCCGCCGACGGTCTCGACGAACACCTCGTTCTCGATCGAGATGTGCGGGTGCCGGCCGAGGACGTGGTCCTCGCGGGTGGTCTCGACCCACTCGAAATCGTGCGAGGGTGGGAAGACGTGGTCGCGCTCGCCGCGGTTGTCCAGGTAGGACACCGCGCCGTCGGCCGCGACGGTCCACCGCAGCACCCGGATGTCCTCGGTGCGCGGGCCGGTCTGGAACACCGCGAGCAGCTTGCCGTCCAGCCGTCGCAGCTGCAGCAGCCGGGCCTGCCGGTAGTACCGGTACAGCTCGCCGAAGTCCCGCTCGAACTGCTCGTCCCGCAGCAGCTCGGGCAGCTCGTCGGCGCTCACGTCGTCGAACCGGAACGCGTCTTCGTCGTGGCTGAAGCGCTGCAGGGAGAAGACGTCGTCGACCGCCGTCTCGGGCTTGAGCCCGATGAAGACGTTGTAGCCGAACAACATCCGCCCGCCGACCGCGACGATGTCCCGCGGCACGCAGTTGTTCGCGGTGCGGATGCGCTCGGTGCCGACCAGCGCGAGCTGCGCGCCGCCGAAGACCTCCAGCCGCCGCGCGTTCAGCTCGTCCGCGCGCTTCGCCAGCTCCGCCGCCTGCGCGGCCAGCCGGGCGCGGAGCACCTCGTAGGTGCCCGCGTCCAGCTCGGGTCCGGCCGCGGTCACTGCTTCGCGGGCACGAGGGTGGCCACCGACGTCTCGGCGAGGCCGAGCCGCTGCGCGGTGAGCATCAGCTCACGCAGCTTGTCGCTGTCCGGGCCGCCCGTCTGCAGCTGCTGCGCCAGGAAGGCCGACAGCGTCAGGTTCTTCACGTCCTCGGTGCTGACCGCGCCGAGGATCTTGGTGAGGTCGTCGGTGAAGCTGGCCGAGCCGTCGAGGTAGGGCCGCGCGAGCGACTGGACGACGTCGGAGTGCTGCACGAAGCCGTCCACGCTCTTGCCGAGGCCGATCGAGCCGACGATCCGGTCGAAGAACGCCGTCTCCCCGCCGACGATGTCGATGTCCGCCTTCTCCAGCCCGGCACTGAGCACGACCGCCTGTGCCTCGGCGACGTCCCGCTGCACGTCGAGCGCGGCCAGCCGGATCTCCTTCTCGGCGTCCAGCCGCAGCCGGTACTCCTCGTGCTCCCGGCTCGCGTTGTCCAGCGCGGCCATCGCGGCGGCCTTCTCGGTGAGGCCCTCGGCTTCACCCTTCAGCTTGTCGCGCAGGGCATCGGCGACCACGGTCGCCTTCTCGCGCTCGACGATCGCCTCGGCGCGGCCGACCTTCTCCAGCGCGACGGCGTCGCGTTCCTTGACCTGGGCGGCGGCCAGCCCCGCGGCGGCCTCCTCGGCCTGGATCCCCTCCGCCAGCCGGATCTTGGCCCGCGTGTCCAGCTCGGCGGCCTGCTGGCGCGCCTCGGCGAGGACCAGCTCTTCGCGGGCCTTGTGCTTGGCGGCCTGTTCCGCGGCCTCGGCGGCCTTGATGTCCTTGACCAGGTTCTCCTGCGCCTCGGCCTCGGCCCGGATGACGAGCGCCTCACGCGTGCGCTGCGCCTCTTCGAGCACGCGCAGCTTCTTGATGTTCTCCTCCTGCTCGGCCACGGTCTTCTCGACGGCGATCCGCTCGCGGACCACCTCGGCGATCGACCGCTTCTCGGCTTCGAGCTCCTTGTCCTTCGCGATCCGGGACAGCTCGGTCTCGCGCTCGCGGCCGATCACCTCGAGCAGGCGGTCCTTCTCGATCCGCTCGGACTCGATGGCGATGACGCGCTCGCGGTTCTTGCCCGCGACCTCGATCTCGCGCTGCTGGTTCTGCTGCTGGATGCCGAGCTGCTCGTCCGTGCGCAACTGCGCGGCCTGCGCCTTGAGCCGCTCTTCGGCCTGCACCTTGGCGATCTCGGCCTCTTCGCGCGCCCGCATGGTCTCGACCTCGCGGCGCTGCTTGATCTCCGCGTCGGTCTGCCGCCGCTCCAGTTCGAGGATCGCCTCGCGGGCGTCGACGTCCTGGCGGGTGATCTCCTTCTCCTCGTTGCGGCGGAACTCGTTGGTGCGCACGTGCTCGATCGCCGTCAGCTCGGTGATCTTGCGGATGCCCTGCGCGTCCAGGATGTTCGCCGCGTCGAGCGACGCCATCGGGGTCTGCTCGAGGTAGTCGATCGCGGCGTCTTCGAGGCTGTAGCCGTTCAGGTCGGTGCCGATGACGCGGATGATCTGGTCGCGGAACTCGTTGCGCTGGGTGTAGAGGTCGACGAAGTCGAGCTGCTTGCCCACGGTCTTCAGCGCCTCGGAGAACTTGGCGTTGAACAGCTCCTGCAGGGTTCCCTGGTCGCTCGCGCGTTCGGTGCCGATCGCCTGCGCGACCTTCACGACGTCCTCGGCGGTCTTGTTGACGCGCACGAAGAACGAGATCCGGATGTCGGCGCGGATGTTGTCGCGGCAGATCAGGCCTTCCTGACCGGTGCGGGCGATGTCGATCGTCTTCACCGAGATGTCCATGACCTCGGCCTTGTGCAGCACGGGCAGCACGATGGCACCGGTGAAGGTGACGTCGACCCGGCGCACCTTGGAGATGATCAGAGCCTTGCCCTGCGGCACCTTGCGGAACAGCCGGCTCACGACGAACAGCAGCACGAGAACGATCAGGACGACGACGGCGATCACGACGCCGGCCCCCACGCCGATGGCATCCATTCCAGCTCAGTCCTTTTCTGCTTCGAGTTCCAGCGGGCTGACCCAGAAGAACTCGCCCTCGGAGTCGTAGTCGTGGATGACCACGCGGCTGCCCGCGTGGAGGTTGCCTTCGCCGGCCATCCGGACTTGGACGATCGCCGACGAGCCGTCGGCGGCGGTGACCTCGGCCTGGCCGAAGTCGTGCGTCACGGTCGACGTGCGGATGACGCAGGCCCGGCCCACGAAGTCCGCCCGCGTCGGCTCGGTCACGGAGAAGAGCCGGCGCAACGGCACCACGAGCACCCGGGTGGCGAGCGCGCCGAGGACCAGGGCGACCAGCAGGACGGCGACGCCGAGGAGCACCCGCACCGGCGTGGCCGGGTGGACGGCCTGGAGAACCACCGTTCCGGCGAGGCTGAGGAACCAGCTGAACGCGGTGAGCAGCGAGAGCGGGATGGCCAGGGGAACGCCGCCGAAGCCGGCGAACAGTCCGTCACCGAGCCCGCCGTGGTGGTCCAGGTCGACGGCGCCGAGCAGGGCCAGCAGCCAGTAGCCGATCACGACGACCAGCAGGAAGCTGAAGAGCACGGCCGGAAAACCCGTGGCCGCGGCGATGAACCCGCTCATCGACGTCGAATCCTTCCCCCAAGAGGCTTCGGCGCCGCAAGCCTCGGAGCAGGACTGTAACCCGGCTGAACAGGGCAATCGACTACGAATGGGTCACGGTGACAAAAGGCCCGGCACCGGTTCGCACCGGTGCCGGGCCGTTGAAGCGGTCAGCCCTTGTTCTCGTACACCGGTGTGATCACGGCGCGGGCCAGCGTGTGGCCGAACATGTTGAAGCCGAGGAACGCCGGGGTCGCGTCCTCGTCGACCTCGAGCTTGTCGAGGTCCAGGGCGTGCACCGCGAAGTAGTACCGGTGCGGGCCGTGCCCGGGCGGGGGCGCGGCGCCGAGGAACTGCTTGACCCCGCCGTCGCCCTTCAGCGTCACCGCGCCCTCGGGCAGGCCGGAGCCGTCGCCCGCGCCGGACGCCAGCTCCGTCACCGACGCCGGGATGTTGAACACGGCCCAGTGCCAGAACCCGCTGCCGGTCGGGGCGTCCGGGTCGTAGCAGGTGACCGCGAAGCTCTTCGTCTCCGCCGGGAAGCCCTCCCACGCGAGGTGCGGCGAACGGTCCTCGCCGCCGGCGCCGAAGATGCCGGAGAGGTGGGGCGTGGCCAGGGTTTCGCCGTCGGCGACGTCGTCGCTGCGCACGGTGAACGACGGCACGTCGGGCAGGGATTCGTACGGGCCGGGTGCTTGCGGCATGGATCCTCCTGATCATGGAACTGGAGTCTTGCGCCAGGTTAGGCCCCCTGGTCCGGCCGCGCGTGTCAGGGACGGATCTCAGGGTTCTTCGGGGGGTTACCCCCATGTACTGGGTTCCCACTCGGTCATAACGTTCTTCACGCAGAGGAAACAACACTGAGGGGACCAACGACCATGGCGCGCCCGCTTCTGGCTCTGGGTGGCATCGTCCTGATCGGCGTCGGCCTGGCGACCGCGTTCGGCTGGGGCTGGGGATCGGACTTCGAGAACACGAACACCCTTTCGGAAACCATCCGCAGCGTGAAGCTGGAGGGTGACTCGGGGTCGGTGAAGATCCGCACCGGCTCGGGGCCGTCGTCGGTGCACCAGAAGGTCGACTACCACTGGCGCAGCAAGCCCGGTGACACCTTCTACCGCGTCGAGGGCGACCAGCTGGTGCTCGGCGACTGCGGGAACAACTGCTCGGTCGACTTCGACGTCGTCGTGCCGGCGGGGGTGCCGGTCACCGGCCAGGTCGACTCCGGCGGGCTGGACATCGCCGGCGTGGCCAGCGTGGACGTCCGCGCGGACTCCGGCCACGCCCGCGTCGAAGACGTGCCCGGCCTGGTGAAGCTGCGGCTGGAGAGCGGCGGCATCGACCTGCGTGACGTCGGCGAGGTCCAGCTGCACGCCGACTCGGGCAGCATCAAGGGCAACGACGTCCGCGGCCCGGTCGACGTGACGTCGTCGAGCGGGAGCGTCGACTTTTCCTTGACGCAGGCGAACAACGTGAAGATCAAGGCGGACAGCGGCAGCGTCGAGGTGGCCGTGCCGGGCGGGCCGTACCGCGTGATCGGCGACAGCGACAGCGGGCACCGCGACATCGACGTCCCGACCGACGGCTCCGCGCCGCACACGCTCGACCTCACCACCGAAAGCGGCAGCGTCACGGTCCGCGCGGCCTGACCTTTTCCTTACTACGGGGGCATTTTTCCGATGGGCAAGATCGAACGGCGGGTGCTCGCCGCCGCGTTGCTGGGAGCCGTCGCGATGTTCGGCGTCGTGGGCTTCACGCGGGGGGAGGAACCCGCGGCGCCGGCTCAGGGGGTGCCGGTCGCCGCGGATTCCCACTATCGAGTGATCTCCTGGACGAGCACTCCGGCGGAAGTCGTTGTGTCGCAAGGGGATTCGGATTTCTTCTTCACTTCCTGGACTACTCGCCGCTCCTGAGTTGTCGGTGGTCGCTGTTAGGAAGGAAGCACGCCGAAGGACGGCGTGCAGGGGGAGGAACCACATCATGGGGATACGCGGGATCGTCGCGCTCGTGGCGGCGGTCGTGGTCGCGGCGGCGGTACCGGCCGTCGCGGAGGCTTCTTCGCTCTCGTGGCGGCCATGCGCCACAACACAGGAGCCGACGGCGGAGTGTTCGACGGTCGAGGTCCCGATCGACCGCGCCCGGCCGGAGCTGGGGTCGGCGCAGTTGGCGCTGGCGCGGCTGCCCGCGCTCGACCCGGCGCACCGGATCGGCTCGCTGCTGGTGAACCCGGGCGGTCCGGGCGGCTCCGGCGTCGGGTTCGTCCAGTTCGGCGGGCTGGCGTCCCCGGACCTCGCGCGGCTGCGGCAGCGGTTCGACATCGTGGGCTTCGACCCGCGCGGCGACTGGTTCAGCACCCCGCGCATCACGTGCGGCGAGGGGTTGTGGGACCCGGCGCTGAACCGGTTCCCGGCGACCCGGACGGAGTACGACGCGCTGGTGGCGCACAACCGGAAGGTGGGCGAGGAGTGCCTGGCCCGCACGGGACCGCTGCTGGAGAACGCGGACACGCAGAGCGCGGCCGAGGACATCGAGACGATCCGCGCGGCGCTGGGCGAGCCGAAGATCTCGTGGCTGGGCCTGTCGTACGGCACGGAGCTGGGGGCGGTCTACGCGTCGAAGCACCCGGACCGGGTGCGCACGATGGTCCTGGACGGCGCGGTCGACCACGCCCGCCCGTTGCGCCAGGCGATCCTCGAAGAGGCGGCGGCGACGGAAGACGCACTGGTCCGGTTCGCGGACTGGTGCCGCGGGTCGGCCGACTGCGCGTTGCGCGGCGAGGACGTCCTGGCGTTCTACGACGACGTGGTGTCCCGAGCGGCCCACGGAGCGGTGTGGTCGAGCGACCTCAAGCGCCCCGCGACGGCCGACGAGATCTCGGCGGGCGTCTACAACCACTTGTACATCCGCGAGGAGTGGCCAACGCTGGGCAAGGCACTGGCCGCGGCGGGCGGCGAGTTCCCGGACGCGGCGAAGCTGACGGGTCGGAACCAGTTCCAGTCCCCGATCTACGGGGCATACCGGGCGATCGGCTGCCACGACTTCCCGTCACCGTTCACCGGACCGGCGGACATGGGCGCGATGGCCGGGCTGCTGCGCGTGGTGGCGCCACACAGCTGGCGGTATTCGGAGTACTGGGACTTCACGAGCGGCTGCACGGGCTGGCCGATCCCGCCGAAGAACCCACCCCAGCAGCACCCGGTGAAGGGAGCCCCGCCGATCCTGGTGGTGGGCGGCGCACACGACCCGGCAACGCCGCTGGCCTGGGCGCGCGGGCTGGCGTCGAGCATCGAGGGAGCGGCACTGCTGATTCGAACGGACGACGGCCACACGGGGCTGTTCAACTCGGCATGCGCCCGTGCGGCGGAGGTGGAGTACTTGGTGAGCGGGGTGCCGCCGGGACGCGGGGCGGTGTGCCGGTGAGGGCCTGCGGAGCCGCGACCTGGCAGAGCCAACGAGCGCGCCCGGTGGCCTTGACGCTGGTGACCCGCCCGGCGGCCACGGGAGAACGGCGGCTGGGTCCGGCCGCGGGAGGACCGGTGGCTAGGTCGCACCCCGCGCGGCGAAGCCGCGGGGTCGGCCCGAGCCGGGTCCACCCCCGGCGCCCGGGCCCCTGGCCGGGCGGCGGCCCCGAGCTCGGCGGCTCGGCCGCGGAAGCCCGGCCCAGCCAAGCCGCAGCGGCACCGCCAACACAGGCCCGAGCCGGGTCCAACCCCCGGCACCCGGCCTCGCCAAGCCCGGCCACCGACCCCATCCACCGAGGTCACCGGCCGGGTGAGCGGCGTCACACCAACCCGATCGCCCACCCACTCCAGGCCCGGGAACAAGAACCCGAATCCGCTCGTTAGGCTGGGTACGAAGGTTGAGCGCAGTCGACTCAAGTCCGGCTTGACGAGGCGCGCGAAGGCCGGACTAAACTTGCCACGGGCCCGCTCAAGGCGGGAACGAACGTGCAGGTCACGAACATAGCAGGCTTACACAGGAGGAAAGCACCATGGCGCGAGCGGTCGGCATCGACCTCGGCACGACCAACTCGGTCGTCGCCGTCCTTGAGGGCGGCGAGCCGACGGTCATCGCCAACTCGGAAGGCTCCCGGACCACCCCGTCGATCGTCGCTTTCGCCAAGAACGGTGAAGTGCTGACCGGTCAGCCGGCGAAGAACCAGGCCGTGACGAACGTCGACCGGACCATCCGGTCCGTGAAGCGGCACATCGGCACCGACTGGAAGACCGAGATCGACGGCAAGAACTACACGTCGCAGGAGATCAGCGCCCGGGTGCTGATGAAGCTCAAGCGCGACGCCGAGGCGTACCTGGGCGAGACCATCACCGACGCGGTGATCACCGTCCCGGCGTACTTCGAGGACGCGCAGCGGCAGGCCACCAAGGAGGCCGGGCAGATCGCCGGCCTGAACGTGCTCCGCATCGTCAACGAGCCGACCGCCGCCGCGCTGGCGTACGGCCTGGACAAGGGCGAGAAGGAGCAGACCATCCTGGTCTTCGACCTCGGTGGTGGCACCTTCGACGTCTCGCTGCTGGAGATCGGCGAGGGCGTCGTCGAGGTCCGCGCGACCTCCGGTGACAACCACCTCGGTGGTGACGACTGGGACGAGCGCATCGTCAAGTGGCTGGTCGACAAGTTCAAGGCGACGAACGGCATCGACCTGACCAAGGACAAGATGGCGCTGCAGCGCATCCGCGAGGCGGCGGAGAAGGCGAAGATCGAGCTGTCCAGCTCGAACTCGGCCAGCATCAACCTGCCGTACATCACCGTGGACGCGGACAAGAACCCGCTGTTCCTCGACGAGACGCTCTCGCGCGCCGAGTTCCAGAAGATCACCTCGGACCTGCTCGACCGGACCAAGGCGCCGTTCAACAACGTCATCCGGGACGCGAACATCTCCGTCGGCGACATCGACCACGTCGTGCTCGTCGGTGGTTCCACCCGCATGCCGGCCGTCGCCGAGCTGGTCAAGGAGCTGACCGGTGGCCGCGAGCCGAACAAGGGCGTGAATCCGGACGAGGTCGTCGCCGTCGGCGCCGCGCTGCAGGCCGGTGTGCTGAAGGGCGAGGTCAAGGACGTCCTGCTGCTCGACGTGACCCCGCTGTCGCTGGGCATCGAGACCAAGGGTGGCGTCTTCACCAAGCTCATCGAGCGCAACACCACGATCCCGACCAAGCGCTCGGAGATCTTCTCCACCGCGGACGACAACCAGCCGTCGGTGCAGATCCAGGTGTTCCAGGGTGAGCGCGAGATCGCCGCGCACAACAAGAAGCTCGGCATGTTCGAGCTGACCGGTCTCCCGCCCGCCCCGCGTGGCGTGCCGCAGATCGAGGTCACCTTCGACATCGACGCCAACGGCATCGTGCACGTGACCGCGAAGGACCTGGGCACGAACAAGGAGCAGTCGATGACGATCACCGGTGGCTCCGCGCTGCCGAAGGACGACATCGAGCGCATGGTCAAGGACGCCGAGGCGCACGCCGAGGAGGACAAGAAGCGCCGCGAGGAGGCGGAGACCCGCAACCAGGCCGAGACGCTGGTCTACCAGACCGAGAAGTTCGTCAAGGACAACGACGACAAGCTGCCCGAGGACCTCAAGGGCAAGGTCAAGACCGCGATCGACGAGGCCAACGAGGCGCTGAAGGGCACCGACTCGACCAAGATCCGCGAGTCGATCGAGAAGCTGAACACCGCTTCGCAGGAGCTGGGCAGCGCGCTGTACGCCAACGCGAACGCCGGTGCGGCGGGCGCCGAGGGTGCCCCGGGCGCTGGTGCGGCCGGTGACGCCGGTGCGGCCGGCGGCCAGGCCAAGGCCGATGACGTGGTGGACGCCGAGATCGTCGAAGAGGACGAGAAGAAGTGACCCATAGCTACGACGCATCCGAGAACCAGGGCCGCGGCCCCGAGGAGCCGGTGGTCGTGCGGGATCGGCGGCGGGTGGACCCCCAGACCGGGCAGGTCCGCCCGCCCGGTCCGGCCCACGCCGCCCCGGAGCCCGACGAGGTGCCCGTGGAACACGCGGGCCCCTCGCTCGGCGAGTCCATTGTGGACGAGTCGGTGACCGTGGTCTCCGACGTGGAGAAGGAGCTGGCCGAGCGCACCGCCGACCTCCAGCGCCTGCAGGCGGAGTACGCCAACTACCGCAAGCGCGTCGAGCGTGACCGGGAGGCCGTCGTCCTCGGTGCGAAGGCGACGGTGGTGAACGACCTGCTGCCGCTGCTCGACGACCTCGAGCGGGCCGAGCAGCACGGTGACCTCACCGGGGCGTTCAAGGCGGTCGGTGACAAGCTGATCAGCGGTCTCCAGCGGGCCGGCCTCGAGTCGTTCGGCGCCGAGGGCGAGCCCTTCGACCCGAGCGTGCACGAAGCCGTGCAGCACAACACCTCGCCGGACGTGGCGGGCCCGACGGTCACCGTGGTCATGCGCCGCGGCTACCGCTTCGGGGACCGCGTACTGCGGGCGGCGCTGGTCGGCGTGACCGACCACGAGCCCGGTGCGGCCCCGGTGGACCCGTCCGTCGGTGGCGAGCTGCCACTCGACGGCGGAGTCGATGAACAACAGCAATAAGGCGGTTCAAGTGGGAGGAGGAGACGCCCGATGAGTGCACGGGAATGGATCGGTAAGGACTTCTACCGTGAACTGGGCGTCTCCTCCGACGCCACGGCGGACGAAATCAAGAAGGCCTACCGGAAGCTGGCCAAGGAGAACCACCCGGACGCGAACGCCGGCAACGCGCAGGCGGAGCAGAAGTTCAAGGCGGTCTCCGAGGCCTACGGCGTGCTCTCCGACGCGAGCAAGCGCAAGGAGTACGACGAGGCGCGGCGGCTGTTCGGCGGCGGGGGTGGGTTCAACTTCCCCGGCGGCGGCGGCACCGGCGGCTTCGACATGGGCGACATCTTCGGCCAGGCCGGCGCCGGTCAGCAGGGCGGCTTCGGCGGGCTGGGCGACATCCTGGGCGGCATCTTCGGCCGCGGCCGAGCGTCGGCGGGCGCGACGGCCAACCGGCCGCAGCGCGGAGCCGACGTCGAGACCGACGTCCGGATCGACTTCACCGAGGCGGTCAAGGGCGCGACCCTGCCGCTGCGGTTGTCGAGCCCGGCGACCTGTGGGACGTGCGGCGGCAACGGCGCCCGTCCCGGCACGTCGCCGCGGACCTGCCCGACCTGTTCCGGGTCGGGCCTGGTCAGCCGCAGCCAAGGCGCGTTCGCGTTCTCCGAGCCGTGCCGCGACTGCCGCGGCCGCGGGACGATCATCGACGACCCGTGCCCGGAGTGCGGCGGCGAAGGCGTCAGCACGCGGACGCGCACGCTGACCGTCCGGATCCCGCCGGGCGTCGACGACGACCAGCGCATCCGGCTGGCCGGCCAGGGCGAGCCGGGCCGGGGCGGCGCGCAGGCGGGCGACCTCTACGTGCGGGTGCACGTGGCGCCGCACGCGCTGTTCGGCCGCAAGGGGCTCGACCTGACGATCACCGTGCCGGTGGACTTCACCGAGCTGGCGCTCGGCACCACGATCACGGTGCCGACGCTCGAGGGCAAGGTCTCGCTCAAGGTGCCGCCGGGCACCGCGAGCGGGCGGGTGCTGCGCGTGCGCGGCAAGGGCATCGCCAAGCGCGACGGTTCGCAAGGTGACCTGCTCGTCACCCTCCAGGCGGCGATTCCCGCCAAACTGGACGACAAGGCGCGCGAGGCACTGCAGGCGTACGCCGAGGCGATGGCCGGGCACGACCCCCGGCCGGAGATCACCGAGCTGCTCCAAGGTAGGTGAGTGGGATGTTCGGCGGGATGCCCCAGGGGGGCGACGAAGAGACCCCGGTGTTCGTCATCTCGGTGGCGGCCCAGCTCGCGGGGATGCACGCGCAGACGTTGCGCACGTACGACCGGCAGGGTCTGGTGTCGCCGGGCCGCACGGCCGGCGGCGGACGGCGCTACTCGATGCGGGACATCGCGCTGCTGCGCGAGGTCCAGCGACTGTCCCAAGAGGACGGTGTCAACCTGGCGGGCATCAAGCGCATCATCGAGCTGGAGAACCAGGTCGACGCGCTGCGGTCCCGGATAACGGAGCTGACGGAGGAACTGGCCGCGGCGTACGCGGCGGCGGAACACGCCGCGGCGGCGGCGCACGCGTCCTACCGCCGCGACCTGGTGCCGCTCAACCAGCAGACGGCGATGGTGGTCTGGCGCCCCAAGCGCCGCTGACCACGCCGACGACGAAGGCCTCCCCGGGCACCCGGGGAGGCCTTCGCGCATCAGAGGGGGCAGGCCGCGGCGGCGAGGGCCGCTGGGACGGCGGGAATCGCTCACTGGTCACGATGACCAAGGCCTGCGAGGTCCGACCGGGCGGTGGGAGCCGGGCTTGCAGGGCGCCCGCGCTGGGCGGCGAGAATCGCTAGCGGGCCCGGCCAACTCCGCCCGACGCCAAGCCGCGGGCAGCCCCTCCTGGCTGTCCGCGGCCCGCGCCGCGGGGGACGTCATGCCTTGGTGTTCAACAACTCCTTCACCTCGGCCGAGCGGGAGTCGATCACCCTTCGGGCCAGGTCGCGGGCCTGGGCGTTGATTCCGCCGCCCGGGCCGTTCTCCGTCTGGGCCAGCTCCACCGCTCCTTGCTGCTGGCCCGTCAGCACGTCCAGGAACTGGCGTGTGAACGAGCCGTCCGGGACCGTGCGGAGTGCGCCCACCACGTCCGGGGCCGTCGTCCTCATTCCGCCGTGGCCCGCGTGCGCGTGGGGGTCCGTGCTCATCGTTTCGGGCTCGTTCCACGCCCGGAGCCAGTTCTTCATGTCTTCGATCTCGGTCCGCTGCGTCACCTCGATCGCCGCCGCCAGCTCCTTGAGCGGCGCGGGCAGCGGGCGGCCCGCCGCCAAGCGGACGATGTCGATGCCCTGCTGGTTCTGGGGGATCAGCATCTGCAGGAACATCACGTCGGCCGCGTTGTGGGTGGGTGGGGCCGCCGTCGCGCTGCAACCCGTCAGCAGCAGCGCGACGACGGCCAAGAGCACCTTCACTGACGCTGCCACAGCGCCGGGGTGTTCGGCGGCTCCCAGCCCGCGATCGCGGTGTGCGGCTGGAGGCAGCGGTACGTCGCGCCGCCGTACGTCACGATGTCGCCCGCCTTGTACGCCGTGCCCGCCGACCACGTTCCGCCCGATGGCGGCTGGGTCGTCGGCGGCGGGGTCGTCGTGGGCGGCCGCGTTGTGGTTGGGGGCGGGGTGGTCGTCGTCGGCGGTGGGGTG
This sequence comes from Amycolatopsis nalaikhensis, assembly GCF_030264295.1. Lineage (GTDB taxonomy): Bacteria > Actinomycetota > Actinomycetes > Mycobacteriales > Pseudonocardiaceae > Amycolatopsis > Amycolatopsis nalaikhensis. The sequence goes on from NZ_CP127173.1 coordinate 2,980,750, forward strand.
CCGCCGCCGATCTGGAGGTCCACGCAGCTGTAGAACGCGTTGGCCGTGTCGGAGATGTTCCAGATCGCGAGCACCTTCACCCGGCCCGAATAGCCGGCCAGGTTCACCTGGTGCGACACCGTCGACGGGGGCTGCTGGTTGTTGCCCGGGATGTTCGCGACGCGCGTGCCGCCGATGTAGTACTCGTAGTTCGACGTCGCGTGCCGGGCGGTGAACACCCAGTTGAACGTCACCGTGGTGCCGACGGACTTGGCGGGCCACGGCTTCGACTCGTCGGACAGCTGCGAGAAACGGGAATTCCCGCCGTCGCAGCTGCGCAGGCCCTTGGGCCCTTCGACGCTCTGGGGTTCGTACACGATGTCGCCGCAGTTCGGGACTTTCCCGGCCGCGCAGTTGGCCTGGCGGCTGGGCGGGTCCGAGATGTAACCGTGGGCGCTCGCGGTGGTGGCGGGGAGGACGACGACCAGCACCGGCGCCAACAGCGCACCGGCAGCGGCCGCGAAGAGCGTTCTTTTCCAGGTCATTTCGGCTCCTCGAGGGGGAACAGCGTTGTTCCGGAGGGAGGGCGAACGAGCACATCCGGGGAAGATGTGGTCTAGACCATAAGGCGAATCGGGCACAACGGTCAACGAAGTACAGCCGTTCGGCGAAAACGCTGCCCCACTCGGCTCAGTGCGAAGGTCGGGCCGGTTGCTGCAGGTGTTCGCCGAAGAACGACGTCACCCGGCGCCACGCGTCCTCCGACGCCTCGTGGTGGTAGGTGAACCCGACGACCTTGAGCAGCAGGTTCACCGGCGCCGCGACCTCGATCTTGTTGGCGAACCCGTGGCTGGCGCCCGGGTACTCCTTGACGTCGTGCGGGATGTCGCGCTCGGTGAGCGCCGTCTCGAGCTTCGCCGCGGCGCCGCGCAACGAGAAGTCCTTCTTGCCGAAGCTCGCGACCACCGGGCACGCGTCGTCGAGCACGGACAGGTTCTTCGGCAGCTGCCCGTAGTACGGCGCGGACGCGTCGAACCCGCGCGACGCCGCCACGAGCGCGAAGCCGCCGCCCATGCAGAACCCGGCGATGCCGATCCGGCCCGTGCAGTCCGGGCGGTCGGCCAGCAACGCGCGCGACGCCTCGATGTCGTCGAACGCGCGGCCGCGGTGGGCGAACATGTCCGAGAACACCTGACGCAGGCACCGCCGCATGCCGCCGCGCGAATACAGGTCCGGGCTCAGCGCGAGGTAGCCCTCGGCGGCGAAGCGGTCGGTGATGGTCTTCGTGTCCTGGCTGAGCCCGAACGCGTCGTGGATGAGCACCACGCCGGGGTGCGGTCCGTCGCCGGCGGGCTCCGCCAGGTAGCCGCCGATCGTGCCGTCCGAAACCGGAATAGTCATCTCCATATCGGTGAAGATAGCGAGATTCCGGCCGGTGCGTCCGGTGCGCTGAGAGTTCCTCAGTCCAGCGTGAACGGGTCGTAGGCGATGCGGTCCAGCTCGAACCCGGCGGCGAGCAGCTTCGCGATGGTCGCCTGGATCATCGGTGGCGACCCGGATACGAGGACGTCGTGGTCGTCCCAGGTGCCGCGCTGGGTCACCGCGTGCGCGAGCGTGCCGCGGTCGCCGCCGGCCAGCGCGCCCTCCTCGGTGACCGGGGTGACCGTCAGCCACTTCGACGTCGCCGCGAGCCGCCGCAGGTCGTCCAGCGCGTACAGGTCCTCCGGTCTTCGGCCGCCGAAGAACAGGTGCACCGGCGGATTCCGCTTCCAGCGCGCCAGGTCGTCGAGGATGGCCAGCAACGGCGTGATCCCGGTGCCGCCGCCGATCATCAGCAGCCGCCGCTTCGTGGTCGTCGGCCGGACGTTGAGCACGCCCATCGACGGGCCGAGGCGCCAGACGTCGCCCGGCCGGGTGTGGTTGACGATGCTGCCGCTCACCCAGCCGCCGGGCACCGCGCGCACGTGGAACACCAGCTGCCCGTCGCCGCGGGGCGCGTTGGCCGGCGAAAGGTACCGCCACAGCCGGGGCCGCTGGGGCACCTCGACGCTGACGTAGCCGCCGGCCCGGTACGGCAGCAGCCCGTCGGTGCGCACCCTGACCAGGGCGACGTCGCGGGAGAGCTTGCGGTGCTCCAGCACCGTCGCCGCCCACGACGCCGGACCCGTCTCGGTCTGGGCCGCCTCGCGCATGGTCTTGGCGATGAGCCCGTACGCCGTGGTCCACGCGGCCTCGACCTCGGGGGTCCACTTCTCCTTGAGGAACCGTTTCAACGCCGCCAGCAGCGCGACGCCGACCGCGTCATAGTGGCGGGAGACGACGGCGAACTTGCGGTGGTCGCGGCCGAGCTGCCCGAGGAACGTCGCGAGCTCGTCGGGCCGGTCGACCATCTGCACCACGTACACGAGCGCGCGCAACAACCGGCTCCGCTGGTTCGCCATGGTGGCCGGGAACAAGTCCCGGCAATCGGGCGCGACCACGAACAACGCGCCGTAGAAGTACTGCGCCAGTTCGTCGGCTTTCGGCTCGACCGCGGCAAAACTTTCACGGATCAACCGGGCCAGCTCGCGACCTTCCACTGCCGAAACGGGAACGGTCTTGGGCAGCGCGGAGATCTTCACGGATTCGGCACTCATCGGGAACGGTAATCTCCAGTCGTGCAAAGGATTTTCACACCGTGCATGCGGCTTCGCCGTCACGTGCCGCCCCCGAGGGTTCCCGACTGTAGGCGCATTCCCGTGCAGATGCGCGTGATCCCGCACGTTCCGCTCGAACGGAGCAATTTCCACCACGTGCGGTCAAGTCGATCTGGCGCAGCGTACAAAGGATCTTCGCGAAATTGCGAAGAAACGGATTTCCCCGTTTAGTCGATCGTGAACGGGTCGTACTGGATCTGGTCGAGCGCGCTGCCCGCCACGAGCATGCGCGACACCGTCGCGCGGATCATCGCGGGCGAGCCGGACACCAGGATGTCGTGCTCCGGCCAGGCGCCGTACCGCGTCACCGCCTCGGCCAGCGTGCCCTGCTCGAACCCGGGGACGTCGCCGCCGCGCTCCACCACCGGCGTGATGGTCAGCCAGGGGTTGATGGCCGCGAGCGCGCGCAGTTCTTCGAGGTCGTAGAGGTCTTCCCGGCTCGGCCCGCCGTAGAACAGGCGCGTCTTCGGGTTTTCGCCCCACAGCGCGAGGTGGTCGAGGATCGAGCGCAGCGGCGCCACGCCGGTGCCGCCGGCGACCATCAGGACGCCTCGTGACCGTTCGCGGTCGACCGTCATCCGGCCGAGTGGCGGGCCGAGCCGCCAGACGTCGCCGGGCTGGGTGTGGCTGACGATGGCGCGCGAGACCCAGCCGCCGTCGATCGCGCGGACGTGGAACTCGATGCCGCCGTCCTCGCGCGGCGCGTTGGCCGGCGAGAGGTAGCGCCACAGCCGTGGCCGCTGCGGGACTTCGACGCTGACGTACTGGCCGGGGTGGTAGGGCACCGGCTGGTCGGGCAGCAGCCGGACCAGGGCGAGGTCCCAGGTCAGCCGCCGGTGCTCGACGACGGTGGCCTGCCACGACGGCGGGTTCTGGTCGGCCGCGGCGGCGTCCTGCATGGCCCGCGCGGCGATGGTGAACGCCTCGGCCCAGGCCCGCTCGACCTCGGGCGTCCACTCCCGGCCGAGGTGGTTCTTCAGCGACGCGAGCAGCGCCGTGCCGACGGCTTCGTAGTGCCGCGGGACGACGCCGAACTTGCGGTGGTCGCGGCCGAGCTGCTGCAGGAACGGCGCGAGGTCGTCGGGCCGGTCCACCATCTGCACGATGTGCACCAGCGCGCGCACCAGCCTGCCGCGCTGGATCTCCATGTTGATCGGGAAGAAGTCGCGCGTGGTCGGCGCGAGGGTGAACAGCATCCCGTAGAAGAACTGCGAGATCTCCGCGATGTAGGGCTCGGACTTGGCCCAGCTGTCCCGGATGAGCCGGACCATCGCGGTGACCGCCGCGGGGGCTTCACGCGGGGCCGAGGACCTGGGGAGCGGGCTGACGGAATCGGCGGTCATGACGGGTTGTTCACGGGTCGGGGACCGCCTCCGGGGTCCTTCGCCACTGCTGCCACCTCGTCACTCAACGTCACTCGAACGGGCCGTGCGCGCGGCCCGTCCGCAGGTTAGCCGCCGGGCGGCCTTTTGCCCGCATTGTTGCTCCGACCGGGTGTATCACCCCGGCCGTCGGCGTGGGCGACCTCACCGGTCCGATCCTTGCCCGCGCAAGCGTTCCCCAATAAACTTGTATTACACAAGTAATGGCCCTGGCAGGAGGTCCCGATGGGCTTCGACGACACCGACGACGACGTCCGGGTCGAGCTCATGCGCGAGCTGAAGACGGCCTCGCAGCTCCAGCACGCCTGGATCATGCAGGCCTGGCAGGAGCAGCCCGCGCTGCACCCCGCGGCCGCGATGCTGCTGTCGGACCTCGCGAAGAACGGCGAAGCGCGGCCGTCCGAGCTGGCGAAACGCCGGTACGTCGACCTGTCGGTGGTCAGCAGGCAGATCTCGCAGCTCTCCGCCGCCGGGCTGGTCGACCGCCGTCCCGCGCCCGAAGACGGCCGGGCGTCGCTGGTCAGCGTGTCCGAGAAGGGGCGGGCCGAGCTCGCCCGCTGGCGTGCCAACTACCTCGAGTTCATGGAGCAGGCGCTCGGCGACTGGGACGACGAGCGCGTCACCGACCTCACCGCGCGGCTCGCGGAGATGAACACCGACCTCCGCCGCGCACTGGGCAGCGCCGCCTGCCTCGCCGACACGACCAAGTGACACCGGGACCACTCGAAGTGGCATTCGGGGCGCGGAAAATCTCCGTTCGGTCCTGACTTCGCGGTGTTCGGCGGCGTTAACGTCGGAACGTGACGCGTAGCCGGGTCGCACTGCTGTGCGCGCTGGGGATCGACAACTTCGGCTCAGGTCTCTTCCTCCCGTTGGCACTGGTCTACGTGACCCAGGTGGTCGGGGTGCCGCTGGCCGTGGCGGGCACCGCCGTCACGCTCGGCACCGTCGGCGGCCTCGTCGTGCCGCCGCTGGCCGGGCGGCTTGTGGACCGCGTCGGGCCGCGGGCCGTCGTGATCGGCGCCCAGCTCCTGCAGGCCGCCGGCGCGGGCGCGTACCTGCTCGCGGACAGCGCGGGCCCGGTGGTCGTCGCCGCGGTCCTGCTCGCCACCGGGCAGCAGCTGTTCTACAGCTCCCTGTTCGTCCTGATCGCCGACGTCGCGGGCGACGTCCCGAAGGATCGGCCGTTCGCCGAGGTGGGGATGGTGCGGGCCGGCTGCTTCGGCCTCGGTGCGCTCGTGGCGGGCGCGCTGCTGACCTGGCTCGGTGCGGGCGGGTACCGGATCGCGCTCGTCGCCGACGTCGCGACGTTCTTCGTGGCGGCCCTGATCCTCGCGCTGTTCGTGCAGCTCGCGCGGCCGCACCGGCACCAGAGCGAACGGTCGGTCAAGGTGCTGCGCGACCGGCCCTACCTCGCGTTGATCCTGTTCAGCGGGCTCTTCGGGCTCTCGCTCGACTTCTTCCTGATCGGGACGCCGGTGTTCGTGCTCGACCGGCTGCACGGCCCGGCCTGGCTGCCGGGTGCGATCCTCGCCCTGCTGACCGTGCTGACCAGCGTCGGCGGCACGCTGGCGTTGCGGCTCACCGCCCGGCTGACCCGGATCGCCGCGATGCGGGCGGGCTCGGCGTTGTTCGCCGGGTGGTGCCTGGTCAGCCTGGGCGTGCTGCTCGTGCCGGACGGCTGGCAGGCGGTCTACCTGCTGGTGTCGACGCTCGTGTTCGCCGCGGGCGACCTGGTCTTCGGCCCGCGTTCGGGGGCGCTCGCCGAAGCCGCGGCACCTCCGGTGGCCCGCGGCCGTTATCTCGCCGCGTACCAGTACGCGTTCACCGTGGCGCAGGTGATCGCGCCCGCGGTGGTCGCGTTGTTCTCGGTGGCGGACTGGTTACCCTGGGTGCTGGTCGGGGCCTGCGCGGCCCTCGCCGTGGCCGGGCTCGGCACACTGGGACCGCGGCTGCCGGCGAGCGCTGTCGCCCCCGGTCAGAGTTGAGCGGAACAGACTCAAGTTTTCGTGCGTTAGGGATAGTGACGGGCCATTGTCAGGCCTGTCACCTGGACTTTTGAAGTACCGAGCATGAGGTGAGGGATGGACGCTTTCAACCCGACCACGAAGACCCAGCAGGCGATCTCGTCGGCGGCGCAGGCGGCCACGATGGCCGGCAACCCGCACGTGTCGGCGGCCCACCTGCTGGGCGCCCTGCTGGCGCAGGGTGAGGGGCTGACCGCGCCGCTGCTGACCGCGGTCGGGGCCGACCCGGAGGTGGTGCACAAGGAGCTGGAGCCGCTCATCGCGGCCCTGCCGTCGGCGACCGGCGCGACCGTGTCGAGCCCGCAGTTCGACACCTTCGCCGTCAAGTCGCTGACCCGCGCCCAGAAGCTCGCCACCGAGCTGGGCGACGAGTACGTCTCGACCGAGCACCTGCTCGTCGGGCTCGCCACGGAGGGCGGGCAGGTCGCTGACCTGCTCAAGCGCCACGGCGCGACGCCGGACGCGCTGCAGGAGGCGTTCGCCAAGGTCCGCGGCTCGGCCCGGATCACCAGCCCGGACCCGGAGAGCACGTTCAAGGCGCTCGAGAAGTACGGCGTCGACCTGACCCAGCGCGCCCGCGCCGGTGAGCTCGACCCGGTCATCGGCCGCGACACCGAGATCCGCCGCGTCGTGCAGGTGCTGTCGCGGCGCACGAAGAACAACCCGGTCCTGATCGGCGAGCCGGGCGTCGGCAAGACGGCCATCGTCGAAGGCCTCGCCCAGCGCATCGTGGCCGGTGACGTGCCCGAGTCGCTGCGCGGCAAGCGCGTCGTCGCCCTCGACCTCGGGTCGATGGTGGCCGGCGCGAAGTTCCGCGGTGAGTTCGAGGAGCGGCTGAAGGCCGTGCTCAAGGAGATCACCGACTCCGCGGGCGAGGTCATCACCTTCATCGACGAGCTGCACACGATCGTCGGCGCCGGCGCGACCGGTGAGGGCGCGATGGACGCGGGCAACATGATCAAGCCGATGCTCGCCCGCGGCGAGCTGCGGATGGTCGGCGCGACCACGCTCGACGAGTACCGCCAGCACATCGAGAAGGACGCCGCCCTGGAGCGGCGCTTCCAGCAGGTGCTCGTCGGCGAGCCGTCGCCGGAGGACACCATCGCGATCCTGCGCGGGCTGAAGGAGCGCTACGAGGTCCACCACGGTGTCCGGATCACGGACGCCGCGCTGGTGGCGGCCGCGACGCTGTCCGACCGCTACATCACCGCGCGCTTCCTGCCGGACAAGGCCATCGACCTGGTCGACGAGGCCGCGTCCAAGCTGCGCATGGAGATCGACTCGCGGCCGGTGGAGATCGACGAAGTCGAGCGCGCCGTGCGCCGCATGGAAATCGAGGAGATGGCGCTCGAGAAGGAGGAGGACTCCGCGTCGAAGGAGCGCCTCGCCGCCCTGCGTGCCGAGCTGGCCGAGAAGCGCGAGACGCTGACCGCGTTGACCGCGCGCTGGCAGAACGAGAAGGGTTCCATCGAGCGCGTCCGCGAGCTCAAGGAGCAGCTCGAGCAGCTGCGCGGCGAGTCGGAGCGCGCCGAGCGCGACGGCGACCTCGGCAAGGCCGCCGAGCTGCGTTACGGCCGGATCCCCGCGCTGGAGAAGGAGTTCGAGGCGGCCACCGCGGCGAACGAGGCCAGCCAGCAGAACGTCATGCTCAAGGAGGAGGTCGGCGCGGACGACGTCGCCGACGTCGTGAGCGCGTGGACCGGCATCCCGGCCGGTCGCCTGCTGGAGGGCGAGACGGGCAAGCTGCTCCGGATGGAGGACGAGCTGACCCGGCGCGTCATCGGGCAGCAGGAGGCCGTGCAGGTCGTCTCGGACGCGGTGCGCCGCAGCCGGGCCGGCGTCGCCGACCCCGACCGCCCGACCGGCTCGTTCCTGTTCCTCGGCCCGACCGGCGTCGGCAAGACCGAGCTGGCCAAGGCGCTGGCGGAGTTCCTGTTCGACGACGAGCGCGCGATGCAGCGCATCGACATGAGCGAGTACGCCGAGAAGCACTCGGTGGCCCGCCTGGTCGGTGCCCCGCCGGGCTACGTCGGCTACGACCAGGGCGGCCAGCTCACCGAGGCCGTCCGGCGGCGCCCGTACTCGGTGGTGCTGCTCGACGAGGTCGAGAAGGCCCACCCGGACGTCTTCGACGTGCTGCTGCAGGTCCTCGACGACGGGCGGCTGACCGACGGCCAGGGCCGGACGGTGGACTTCCGCAACACCATCCTGATCCTGACGTCGAACCTCGGCTCGCAGGCCATCGCCGACCCGTCGCTCGACGAGCGGCAGCGCCGGGACGCGGTGCTGCAGGTGGTGCAGCGGCAGTTCAAGCCGGAGTTCCTGAACCGGCTCGACGACATCGTCGTGTTCCACTCGCTCGGCACCGAGCAGCTGACGTCCATTGTGGACATCCAGGTCGCGCGGCTGGCCAAGCGGCTGGCGCAGCGGCGGCTCCACCTGGACGTCACCGACGGCGCCCGCGAGTGGCTCGCCCTCAACGGCTTCGACCCGATCTACGGCGCCCGCCCGCTGCGGCGGCTGGTCCAGTCGGCGATCGGCGACAAGCTGGCGAAGGAGCTGCTGTCCGGCGAGATCCGCGACGGCGACACGGTGCGCGTCGACATCCCGGCGCTGGAGGCCGGCGACTCGCTGACGGTCACCCGCGCCTGACCCGTCGTGAGTGTTTAGGGCGGTTAGAACCGCCCTAAACACTCACGAGCGGGCGCGTCCATAGTGGAGATTTGTCGACTTGCTCGCGGAAATGGTCCGAACGGGCGCGGCGACACGGGGACCGGCGATCATCTCTTCGGCGTAGCAGGCGATACCCTGGCGGTCGTGGGTATTCCGGCGTGGATCTGGTTCGTCATCGCCGCCGTCGCGCTGGTCGCGGGGCTCGGCTTGCTCGCGGCCGACCGGGCCAAGGAGGGCTCGCGCAACCGCGAACGGATGCGCTGGGCGCAGTTGCGCGGCTGGCAGTTCGTCGAGGAGGACGAACGGCTGCCGCAGCAGTGGTCCGGCGGGGCGATCGGCTACTTCGGCGCGGACGCCGCCGTGAACGTCGTCGCGGGCTCGACCTTCACCTCCGACGGCCGCCGCCCGGTGTTCATCTTCGACATCGAGTCCGAGGGCCAGATCCCCGCGGTCGTCGTCGCCGTGCGCTGCAACAAGAAGCACCGGATCCCGATCGAGATGTGGCTGTCCAGCGTGCCGTTCCAGCGCGCCGACATGCCCGAGATGCTCGGCCCGATCGGCTCGCGCTACGCCTTCGCCGACGACGCGGACGGCGCCCGGGTCGTCATCACCCAGGAGCTCGTGGACGCCGCGGACCAGCTCGGCGGCGACGTCGGCGTGGCCTGGCTCGAGAACGAATGGGTGCTCGCCAGCGTCGTCCCGACCGCCGGGCCGTCGCGGCTCGAGCGGCTGCTGCGGGACCTGGGCGAGATCGCGGACATCGTCGACCCGTTCGACGAGGACTACGACGCGGGCCGCCACCAGGCGAGCGCGCCGATCCCGGGCGGCAACCCGCCCACCCCGGCCGCCGGGACGCCGGTCCAGCAGCCGCCGGCGGACCCGCCGGGTTCGCCGAGCTAGAGGCCGAGCAGCCGCTGGTCGAGCACGCTCAGCGAGGCCGACCGGTCGAGGGTGCCGCGCACCGACGTCGTGCCGGCTTCGGCGTGGACCACGTGGTCGACGCCGAGGTCGCCGCGGATCGAGCCCGCCGGTCCGGCCGGGCCGAGCGACTCGGTCGTCGTCGCCCACCCCGAGGCCGGGCCCAGCTGACCACCCACTTCGTGCTTCTGCCCGACGTCGAGGACGCCGGCGAACTGGCCGCTCGCGTGCTGCTCGGACGTCGTCCCGAGGCCACCGACCGGCCCGAGGTCGACGGCCTGCCCGGACGACCGGCGGACCGACAGCGCGCCGTCGAGGTCGCCGGTGAACGTGCCGCGCAGGCCGGTGTCGACTTGCTCGGCGTTCTGGCTCAGCACGTCGACGTCGTCCGCCAGCCACACACCGTGGCTGGTGCCCTCACCGAGTCCGACCCGGCGCTCGACCGACCCGGCCACGCCGGGTGACAGCGTGAGGTCCCGCGCGGCACCGTGGGCGAGCCGCTGGTTGTTGGCCGTCGTCGCGGCGACGTCGCCGAGGCGCAGGCTGTGCCGGCTCCCCCTGGCCACCGCCTCGGTCTCCTGCTCGGCCGCGGAGGCCGGGGTCTGCCACGTCTCGCGCCGGGTGGTCGCGGACTCCGAGACGTCGTTGACGACGACGGCCCCGGCGACCTCCTTGGCGAGGAAGTCGTGGCGGGTCGCGGTCAGGGTCTCGCGCACGACGGTGGTCCCGTCCTGGCCCGCCGTCGTGAGGTCGCGCTGGAGCGTGCCGTCGTGCCGGTGGTCGAGCGGCAGGGTGATTTCGGACGGGGTCGCGAGCGCCGTCGCGGGGGCCGCGAAGAGGAGGGCGACGGGCGCCGCGCCGGCGGCGACCTTGGGCAGGTAGCCGCTTTTGCGCCTGCTGTGCTTACCCATGCGCGGACGATAGCCCGGGGGCGGTTCGGCTGCACCCGGAGGTCCTGACCAGCGGGTATGGTTCACTCACATGACCACCACCGCTGTGATCACCGGAGCCACCGCGGGCATCGGCGCGCAGTTCGCGCGCAAGCTCGCCGCCGAGAAGTACGACCTGGTGCTCGTGGCCAGGGACGCCGCCAGGCTCGAGGCGTATGCCGCTGAGCTGCGGGAAAAGCACGGTGTCGCGGTCGAGGTGCTGCCCGCCGATCTGTCCGAAGTGGACGGACGGAGGGCGGTCGAGGAGCGGCTCGCCGCCGGACCGGTCGACCTGCTGGTGAACAACGCCGGGTTCGGGCTGAACGGCGACTTCTGGACCATCCCGCCGGACGCCCTGCAGCGCCAGCTCGACGTCAACGTGACCGCCGTGCTGCGGCTGACGCGCGCCGTCCTGCCGGGCATGATCGAGCGCGGTCACGGCGAAATCATCCAGGTCAGCAGCGTCGCGGGCTTCTTCAGCGGCCGCGGTTCGACGTACACGGCCAGCAAGAACTGGGTCACGTCGTTCACCGAAGGCATCGCCGCGTCGCTGCCCAAGGGCGTCCGGATGATGGCGCTGTGCCCCGGGTTCACCGCGACCGAGTTCCACGAACGGGCGGGCATCGGCAAACCCGGCCCGAAAATCGCCTGGCTGGGTGTCGAACAGGTGGTTGACGAAGCGCTCGCGGACCTCCGCCGCGGCAAGGTGATCTCCGTGCCGAGCTTCCAGTACAAGGCCGTCGTCGCGATCGGCGGGCTGCTGCCCCGCGCCGTGCTGCGCCGGATCAGCGGCGGCTTCGGCGGCAAGGGCCGCACCTGAAAGCGCAACTTTCCCTACGAAAGTGACGCAGTAGGGCTGTCCCCACCCCGAAGACGCACGCGCGCACCAGGGTGATCGGGGCGCCGTCTCCCTAGCGTTTTCCCCATGACGACTGAGGCGGTGCGGCTCGAGGCCGTGCGCAAGGAGTACGGCGGCGTGGTCGCGCTGGACGGGGTTTCGATCTCCTTCCCGCGTGGCGGGTTCACGGCGGTGATGGGCCCGTCCGGGTCGGGCAAGAGCACGTTCCTGCACTGCGCGGCGGGCCTCGACCGGCCTACGTCGGGCCGCGTCGTGCTCGACGGCCAGGACCTCGACGGCAAGAACGAGACCTACCTGACGAAGCTGCGGCGCGACCGCGTCGGCTTCGTCTTCCAGGCGTTCAACCTGCTCCCGGCGTTGACGGTCGAGCAGAACGTCGTGCTGCCGCTGCAGCTGGCGGGCAAGCGCCCGGACAAGCGGCTCGTGGCGCGGATCCTCGCGCACGTCGGGCTCGACGGGCGCCGCAAGCACCTGCCCGGCCAGCTCTCCGGCGGGCAGCAGCAGCGCGTCGCGATCGCTCGGGCGCTGGTCACCGACCCCGCCGTGCTGTTCGCCGACGAGCCGACCGGCGCCCTCGACACCCGCACCGCCGCCGACGTGCTCGGCCTGCTGCGCGATTCCGTCCGGGTGTCCGGCCAGACGGTGATCATGGTGACGCACGACCCGGTCGCCGCGTCCTACGCCGACCAGGTCGTGTTCCTGGCCGACGGCCGGATCGCCGGACGCCTGGTCCACCCGACCGCGGAAGCCGTCGCCGAGCGGATGACCCACCTGGGTGCGTGGGGCCGGGTGGCGGCCTGATGTTCAAGCTCGCGCTCCGGACCCTCCGCCTGCGCAAGGGCGGCTTCCTGGCGACGTTCGTCGCCGTGTTCTTCGGCGCGTTGATCGTCTCGGCGTGCGGTGGCCTGATGGAGACGGGCATCCGGTCGGAGACGCCGGTGCAGCGGCTGGCCGCGGCGCCGATCGTCGTCGGCGGGCAGCAGGCGCTCGCCCTGCCGGAGGAGGACCCGGCGACCCGCGACCCGGACGAGAAGCAGAAGTTCGAGCACGCGACGCTGCCCGAGCGCGTCCGGCTCGACGCGGCGCTGGCCGATCGCCTGCGCGCGGTCCCCGGCGTCACGGACGTCGTCGGCGAGGTCAGCTTCCCGGCTCAGGTCGGTGCGGCGAGCGCCTTCGGGCACGCGTGGGATTCCGCCGTGCTGACGCCGTATGCGCTCAGCGGGCAGCCGCCGAAGCCGGGCGAAGTCGTCGTGGACGCCGGGCTGGGGATCGGGATCGGGGCGACCGTGCCCGTCGCGGCGCACGGCGTGATCGGCGAGTACCGCGTCTCGGGAGTCGCCGAGGCACCGCAGGCCATGCGGGACTCCGCGCTGTTCTTCGCGGCTTCGGACGCTTCGCGGTTGTCCGGTCACCCCGGGAAGTTCGACACCATCGGCGTTTTCGGCGGGGACGTCGCCGCGGTGACGGCGGCCGTCGGGGACGCCGGGGTCGTGGCGACCGGCGTCGAGCGTGGTGTCTTCGAGTTCCCCGAGGTCGGCAAGAGCGGCGAGGACCTGGTCGTGCTGGCCGCGGTGTCCGGCGGGCTGTCGGCGATGGTCATGGTGTTCGTCGTCGCGGGCACGCTCACCCTGTCGACCCAGCAGCGCCAGCGTGAACTCGCCTTGCTGCGGGCGATCGGCACGACCCCGCGCCAGCTGCGGCGGATGGTCCTCGGCGAGGCGCTCGTCGTCGGGCTGCTGGCCGTCGGCGCGGCGGTCGCGCTCGGCCCGGTGCTCGGGAACTGGCTGTTCGGCCAGCTCGCGGCGAACCACGTCGTCCCCGACGTGCTGCGGTTCGAGCAGGGCTGGCTTCCCGCGACGGTCGCCGCGGGCGCGTCGCTGCTCGCCGTCGTGGCCGCGTCCTTCGTCGCCGGACGACGGGCTTCCAGGGTCCGCCCGACCGAGGCGCTCGCAGAAGCCGCCGTCGAGCGGCGCTGGCTGACGCCGATCCGGCTGGTCACCGCGATCCTGTGCTTCGCGGGCGGCACCGCGCTGGGGATCGTCACGGTCGCCGTGATGACCGGCCCGGTCGCGGCCAGCACGGCGGGTCCGGCGGTGATGCTGTGGGCGTTCGGGGTCGCGGCGATCAGCCCCGGCGTGACCAAGGTGACGGCGATGCTGCTGCGCTGGCCGGTGCAGGCGATCACCGGCGTCAACGGCCGGATCGCGCTGCGCAACACCCGCGTCGGCGCGGTCCGGACGGCGGGCGCGGTCACCCCGATCATGCTCGCGGTCGGCATCGCGACCGCCAACATCTACCTGCAGACGACCCAGGAAGCCGTCTCGAACCAGGCGTTCACCGAGGACCTGCGCGCGGACGCGGTCGTCGCCGGGCTGGGCGGGCTGGACCCGTCGGTGCTGGCGCGGGTCAGCGCGGTCCCGGGTGTCGCCGGCGCTTCGGAGTACGTCACGAGCACGGTGTTCATCGAGAAGCCGTTCGACTCGGGGCAGGCGGACGACGGCTGGCCCGCGCTCGGGGTCAGCGAGCTGTCCGGGACCGCCGTCGTCGTGCCGGACACCCTGGACCGCCGCGTCGGCGACACGCTGTCCCTGCGGCTGGGCGACGGGACGCCGGTGGACGTGCGGGTGACCGCCGTCGAGCACCAGCGCCCCGGGTTCGAACGGCTCGTGCTGCCCGCCGGGCTGCTGGCCCCGCACACGACGCTCGGGCTGGCACCGCAGCTGCTGGTGCGTGCGGCCGAAGGCGTCGACACGGCGACGTTGACCGCCCGCCTCCGCGAGGCGACGGCCGGGTCGCCGGTGTCGGTCGGGGATCGCGACACGCTGATCGCGGCGCACGCGAAGGGCAACGAGATCGGCGCGTGGGTCAACTACCTGCTCGTCGGCATGATCATCGCGTACACGGTGATTTCGGTGGTGAACACGCTGGTGATGGCGACCGCCCGGCGGCGGCGCGAGTTCGGGCTGCAGCGCCTGAGCGGGTTCACCCGCGGCCAGGTGCTGCGGATGGCGGGCATCGAGGGCGGCCTGATCGCGGCGATCGCGGTGCTGCTCGGGACGGTCGTCGCGGCGGGCGCGATCGTGCCGTTCTGCCTCGTGGTGACCGGATCGCTGCTCCCGTCCGGGCCACTGGCGGTCTACCTGGTGGTGCTCGCGCTGGCCGTGGTGCTCTCGCTGGGCGCGATCCTCGTCCCGGCCTGGGCGGCGACCCGGGGCCGTGCGGTGGACGCCACATCGATCGGGGAGTGAGGACGGCCGTGTGTAAGACTCACGGCCGTGGCGAACCCCGGGTTGGATCAAGCGGCGAAACTCGAACTGGCCAGGCTGGTCACCGATCTTTCCGTGGTGCACGGAAAAGTGACCCTGGCCTCCGGCAAGGAAGCCGACTACTACATCGACCTCCGGCGGGCGACGCTGCACCACGCGGCCGCGCCGCTGATCGGCAAGCTCCTGCGCCAGCTGACGGCGGACTGGGACTACGTGGCGGCGGGCGGCCTCACGCTCGGCGCCGACCCGGTGGCGCTGGCGATGCTGCACTCGGCGGCGTCCGACGGCGTGGTGCTGGACGCGTTCGTCGTCCGGAAGGCCGTGAAGGAACACGGCATGCAGCGCCGCATCGAGGGCATGGAGGTCCGCGGCCAGCGAGTGCTGGCGGTCGAGGACACGTCCACGACGGGCGGCAGCGTCCTGACGGCGGTCGAGGCCCTGCGCGAAGCGGGCGCGAACGTCGTCGGCGTCGTGACGGTGGTCGACCGCGACACCGGCGCGCGCGAGGCCATCGAGAAGGAAGGCCTCGAGTACCGCTACATCCTCGGCAAGGACGACCTCGGCCTGGACTGATTCGCCCCGGTGACCCAGGTCACCGACAATCACCCCGTGACGTTTTCCGCGCTCCCGTGTCCTCCCCCTGAGGAGGTGCCGTGACGACGACCAGCGCGGAGCCCGGTACGCCGCTCGACGACGCGACCCTCGTCGGGCGCGCGCGGGACGGCGACGTCCGGGCCTACGAGCAGCTCGTGCTGCGCTACCAGGGCCCGATGTTCCGGCTCGCGGTGAAGATGCTCGCCCACCGCGGCGACGCCGAAGACGTCGTGCAGGAGGTGTTCCTCAACGCCTGGCGCAAGCTGGACCAGCTCGGCGAGGACGCGGCGTTCGTCGGCTGGCTCTACCGGGCCACCACGAACCGCTGCCTCAACGCGATCCGCGCGCGGCGGCCCCAGGCCGACGTCGACCTCGACGCGGCCGAGTCGCCGCGGGCCGATCTGCAGCCGGAGCGGGCCGCGCAGGTCAGCGGGCAGCTCGCGGCGTTGAACGCGGCGCTGGCGGAGCTCACGCCCGAGCAGAGAGCGTGCTGGCTGTTGCGCGAGGTGCACGGCCGGTCCTACGAAGAGATCGGCGAAGTGGTCGGCGCGAACGCGACCGCGGTCCGCGGCCGGATCGCGCGTGCCAGGGCACAGCTGGCGGAGGTGATGAAGCCATGGCGATGACGGACTACGAGCTGCCCTGCGAACGCGGTGTCGAGCAGGTGTGGGAGCGGCTCGACGCGGTCGGCGCCGGGCTGGCCGACGAGCACGAGCTGACCTGCCCGCACTGCCGCGCCGCGCGCGAGAGCCTGCTGGCCCTGCGCGAGGTCACCGCGGAACTGGTGGCCGAGGACGACGCGCCGTCGCCGGACCTGTTCGGCCGGATCATGTCGGCGGTGCGGGCCGAGGTGCGGCGCGGCTCGATGGTGCCGCTGCCGACCCCGGAACCCGGGCTCGTCGAGATCAGCGAGCAGGCGGTGGCGGCGGTCCTGCGGTACGCGGCGGACACCGTGGACGGCGTCCGGGCCCGGCGCTGCCGGCTCCGCGCGGACGGCGAAGGCGTCGTCGAAGTCGAACTCACCCTCGCGGTGAGCCTGCGGAACGTCGACGGCGGTGAAGCGTTGGCGAAGGTGCGGGAGCGGGTGACCGCGGCGGCCGCGGCTCGGGTGGGCCTGACGCTGGCGAAGCTCGATCTGCTCGTGGACGACGTGTATGGGGAGCCAGGGGAATGAGCGTTGATTACGTCGTCGCCGATCCGGTGATCGCCAGCGTGGCGGCGCGGGCGGCGATCGCCACGCCGGGTGTGGTGCGCCTCGAACCGGGCCTGCGCGGCCTGGTGACGGCGTGGACGCGCGCGGCCCGCCAGCGCTGGAAGGGCCTCGACCCGGCGCCGGCGGACGGCGTCCGGGTGCGCACCGCGGACGGCCGGGTGACGGTGCACGTCGACCTGGTGACGGCCGCGGCCGACCAGGCGGCGGCGGTGGGCCGCGCGGTCCAGCGCTCGGTGACGCGGTTCGTCAGCGAGCAGACCGGCCTGGTCGTCGACGAGGTCTCGGTGTCCATCATGGACATCGAGCCGGCGCCCCGGTGACCGCGGCCGAAGCCGTCGAGCGGATCGTCGGCGCCCTCAAGGAGATCGACGGCCTCCGCCCGGCGACGCCGGTGTCGCCCGAAACGACGTGGCTGCCGGTGGACTGGGACGGCATGGCCGTCGACCTCTCGGCGGAGGTCGTCCAGGTCCGCCTGATCGCGACGCGGCTGCCGATCCCGCCGCTGCTGGACCGGGCGGCCGAGGCCGTGCGCCCGGTGCTGGCGGGCACGGAGTGGGCGGAAGCCCGGCTGCGGCTGGTCGTCACCGACCTCGACGGCGCGGCGTTCGCCGGAGACCCACGTCACACGAACGGGTAAGTGACGATCTCCCTCCTCCCGGGTCCTTACCTACGAACAAGGCGAAAAGCCTTGAGGCACAGGACATCCAGGGAGGAACGCGATGACCGCGACGGCCGAGAAGAACACGGTGGCCACCACCGAGACCGCCCTCGTCACCAAGCAGGGCACGACCACCATCGCCGACACGGTGGTCCAGAAGATCGCCGGGCTGGCCGCCCGCGAAGTGACCGGCGTGCACGACCTCGGCGGCGGCGCGGCCCGCGCGCTGAGCGCGATCCGCGACCGCATCCCGGGCGCGTCCGCCAGCGTCGGCCAGGGCGTGTCGGTCGAGGTCGGCGAGAAGCAGGCGGCGGTCGACCTGCAGCTGCTCGTCGAGTACGGCGTCGCGATCGCGGACCTCGCGCGGGCGGTGCGCCGCAACGTGATCACCGCGATCGAGCAGATGACCGGGCTGGAGGTCGTCGAGGTGAACATCAACGTCACCGACGTCCACATCCCGGGTGACGACGACGAGTCCGCGGTCTCGGACCGGGTGCAGTGACGTGAACGCGACCCTTCTCGGCCTGCTGTACGGACTGGCACTGGGGTTCGCGGCGGGGTTCGGCGGGTTCGGTGTCTTCGTGGCGGTGCTCGTGCTGGGCGGGCTCGGCCTGCTGGCCGGGCGCTGGCTCGACGGCAAGCTCGACCTGTCGGCCCTCGTGGGCGCCGCGCGCGAGCGGAGGTAGCCGTGGAACGCGGAGTGACGACGGTGGCCCCGCGGGCGGTGCGGCGGATCGCCGCGCGCGCCGCCCGCGAGGTCGACGGCGTGGCCGGGGACGTCACCGCCGAGGCCACTGTGGACGGTGAAGCGACCACTGTGGACGTTCGGCTGCCGGTGGCGTACCCGGCCCCGATCGAGGCGACGGCCGAGCGGGTCCGGGCGCACCTGCTCGGCCGGACGGCCGAGCTGACGGGGCTGACGACGAGGCGCGTGGACATCACGATCGCGCTGTCCCGGCCGGCGGAGCCGAGGCGGCGAGTCCGGTGAGGCGGCCGCGGCGGAGCGTCCCGGCGGTGCTGACGGCGCTGGTGGTGCTGGCGGCGTGCGCGCTGGTGGCGACGGCGCTGGTCCAGCGGCTGCTGGGCGAGCGTCCGGTGCTGTCGTTCGAGGCGGTCGCGAGCCGGGTGCACGAGACGACGTGGAACGAACTGCCCGTGCTCGTCGGGGGCGGGGCAGCGGTTCTGACGGGTCTCGCGCTCCTGGCGGCGGCGGTGTCACGGGGGCGGCCGGTGGTGCTGGCGCTGTCGCCGGTACCGGGCGTCGAGGCGGGCACGACCCGCCACGGGTTGCGGACCTCGCTGCGCTCAGAAGCGGCGGGGGTGGACGGGGTCGCGGCGACGGCGGTGAAGCTCCGGCGGCGGAAGGTGAGGGTGAAGGTGCGGACGAACCGGACGAACACGGACGGCCTCGCCGAGGCGGTGGGGACGGCGGTTTCGTGGAAGCTGGAGCAGGTGGGACTGGCGAAGGTGCCCGCGGTGCGGGTCCGGGTACGAGGAGGAGCGCGATGAACGGCCCAAAGCGCCCCAATGTGGCCTTGGTTGCGTCTGACGCACCCAAGGTGGCCTTCGGTGCGTCAGACGCACCGAAGGCCACGTTGGGGCGCTTGGGACCGGCGGGGCTGGGCGGTGCGCGATGAACCGGCCCGCCGCCCTCAACCGGACCCTCCTCGCCCTCATCGGCTTCCTCCTGCTCGCCGCGGGCGGGTTCGCGCTCGCCACTCACTTCGGCAAGCTCCGCCTGCTCGACCCGGCCGCGCCGCTCGTTCCCGGCGCCGCACCCCCGCCCACCTGGGTGTTCTGGGTGGCGATCGCCGCCTCCGTGGTTCTCGGGCTGCTCTGCCTCCGGTGGCTGGCCGCGCAGGCGTTCCGGCGGCCGAAGACCGTCGCCTGGCGCACGGACCACGCCGACGGCTCCCTCGTGCTCGACTCGGCCGCCGTCGCCGCTCCCATCGCCGCCGACATCGAGGGCTACGACGGCGTCCGGGCCGCGAAAGCCTGGCTCAGCGGGCCGCGGGAGGCGCCCGAGCTGTCCCTCGTCGTCACCGCCGACCGGGACGTCCGGCCGCGGATCGCCGAGCACGCGCTGCCGCGGCTCAAGCAGGCCCTCGAGGTCGACGACCTGCCCGTCCGGCTGGAACTTCGGCTGACCACGAAGACCGGGGGTCGGCGTACCGTCTGAACCATGGACGAGCCGCCGGAACCGGACCCGGACTGGACGAAGCCCGACCGGGAGAAACCGAACGAATACCCACGCGAGGCACCCACCCGGTACCCCGCCAAGCGCCCGCCGGAATTCCCACCCGGCGTGACGCCCCCGTCACCGCCCAGGTGAACGCGCTGCTCCGGTGGGTTAAACATCACACCGCTGGGCATCCGAGGAGGCGGCCTGATCCGTTCCGCGGAGTAAAGTCGCTGGTAGGGGGACGGTGAAGGGGGCGGGTGATGGCGAAGTTCCTGGCCGACGTGACGGTGATGCTGCACATTCTCGCCCTGCTCTTCATCGGGCTCGGCGGGTTCCTGGCGTGGCGCTGGCCGAAGGTCGTCTTCGTCCACATCTTCTTCGCGATCTGGGGCGTGCTCGTCAACATCACGCCGATCCCGTGCCCGCTGACCGCCCTCGAGAACTACTTCCGCCACCAGCAGGGCCTCGGTGACCTGCCCGGCGGCTTCAACGCCTACTACTTCTACGACACGCTCTTCCCGCGCTCGTTCCTGCCGGTGATCGCGGTCTTCGCGCTGGCCCTGCTGGTGCTCTCGTACGTCGGCGCGTACCAGCGCTGGCGCCACCGCGACCACAGCGGCGACGCCCACGCGCACGCCGCCCACCTCGGCTAGGCGACAATCGACGGGTGAGCGCATCGCACGACGTCGGACCCACCGAGTGGGTGAGCCGCGAAGAGGTCGGCGTCGGGCCGTGGCCGGGTGACTGGCCGACCGACGAGCGGTACGACCCGGAGCTGCTGCGGGACGGCGACCGCCGCAACGTCGTCGACGCCTACCGGTACTGGCGCCGCGAGGCCATCGTGTCCGATGTGGACGCCCGGCGGCACCCGTTCCACGTCGCCATCGAGAACTTCCAGCACGACCACAACATCGGCACCGTGGTCCGCACGGCGAACGCCTTCGCCGCGGCCGAGGTCCACATCGTCGGCCGCCGCCGCTGGAACCGGCGCGGGGCCATGGTGACCGACCGCTACCAGCACCTTCGCCACCACGACGACGTCTCCGGCCTGGTGGCGTTCGCGGCCGAGCGGGGCCTGCGGGTCGTCGCCGTCGACAACACGCCCGGCTCCCAGCCGGTCGAGACGGCCGACATCCCGCGCGACTGCGTGCTGCTGTTCGGCCAGGAAGGGCCGGGGTTGTCGGCGCAGGCGCAGGAAGCGGCGTCGCTGGTGGTGTCGATCGCTCAGTTCGGCACGACCCGGTCGATCAACGCGGGCGTCGCGGCGGGGATCGTCATGCACGCCTGGATCCGGCAGCACGCCGACCTGACCCAGGCCTGGTAGCTCACACCGGGGCGACCTCGACCGGGATGCCGTTCAGCACCGACGTCCCGGACGGCACGTCCAGCAGGGTTTCGTCGGCGACCAGGTTCGAGTTGACGCCGGGGTTCGCGCGCGCGACCCGCGTCCGCGAGCCGTCGACGTCGTGGCCCCAGCCGTGCGGGATGCTCACCACGCCCGGCCGGACCTCGTCGGTCACCTCGACCGGGACCTCCAGCTTGCCCGCGCGGGAAGTCACCGACGCGAGCGCGCCGTCGGTCAGGCCGAGCCGCGACGCGTCTTCGGGGTGCACCAAAACCGTGCACCGGTTGCCGCCGCGGATCAGCGGCTCGAGGTTGTGCATCCACGAGTTGTTCGAGCTGAGGTGCCGCCGTCCGATCAGCACGAGGCCGTCGTCGAGCGGGCGCTCCAGCTCGGCGCACAGCCTCGGGACGTCGGCGACGATCGGCTCGGGGGCCAGCTCGATGCGGCCGGACGCCGTGCACAGCACCTCGGGAATTCGCGGCTTGAGCGGCCCGAAGTCCATCCCGTGCGGCGCGGCTTCGAGGTCGGCGAGCGTGACGTCGTACGGCCCGGCGCGCAGCAGCAGGTCGACGAGCCGGGCGGGCCCGGTCCGGTCCCCGGTGACCGCCAGCCCGTTGCGCCGCGCGGTCTCGGCGGCGACGAAGTCGTCGAGCGCGGCGACGTCCGCCTCGGGGCCCTGACCGGTGACGATGCCGGTGAGCCGCAGCATCGTCTCCCACTCCTGCGGCAGCTCGGTCGGCAGCGTCGCCGGCGTCCAGTTGGCGACGTTGCGCACCGAGAGCTGGTAGAAGGCCAGGTCGAAGTGCGGGCGTTCGAGCGGCGACGGGCCGGGCAGGATGACGTCGGCCTGGCGCGACGTCTCGTTGAGGTAGACGTCGACCGAGATCATGAAGTCGAGGCGCTCGAGCGCCGCGGCCAGCCGTCCGGCGTTGGGCGTGCTCAGGCACGGGTTGCCGCTGACCGTGATGAGCGCGCGGACCTGGCCGTCGCCCGGGGTTTCGATCTCGTCGGCGAGCGTCGCGACCGGCAGTTCGCCGACGACCTCGGGGTAGCCGCGCACGCGGCTGCGCCACCGCCCGACGGCGAACGGCCGCCGGTTCCCGGTCGGCTGGCACGCGGCCAGCGGGAACATCGCGCCGCCCGGCTCGTCGAGGTTTCCGGTGAGCACGTTGAGGACGTCGACGAGCCAGCTCGCGACGGTGCCGAACGCCTGCGTCGTCGTGCCGATCCGGCCGTAGACCACGGCGTTGTCCGCGGTCAGCTCGCGGGCCATCCGGCGGATCGCGGCCGCGTCGATCCCGGTGCGCGGGGCGACGGCTTCCGGGGTGAACGGCCGGGCCAGCTCGCGGACGTCGTCGAGGCCGTTGAGGTGCGCTTCCAGGCGTCCCGGCTGGACGAGGTTCTCCGCGAACAGGACGTTGAGCAGGGCGAACAGCAGCAGGGCGTCGGTGCCGGGCCGGATGGCGTGGTGCTCGTCGGCGAACGCGGCGGTGCGGGTGCGCCGCGGGTCGACGACGACGATCTTGCCGCCGCGGTTCCGGATCCCGCGCAGGCGGCCGCGGATGTCCGGCGCGGTCATCAGGCTGCCGTTCGAGACGAGCGGGTTGGCGCCGAGGATCAGCAGGTGTTTCGTGCGGTCGAGGTCGGGCACCGGGATGGCGAGCGGGTCGCCGAACATGGCGCCGGCGGAGAAGTGCTTCGGCATCTGGTCGACCGACGTGGCGCTGTAGAAGTTCTTGGTGCCCAACGCTTTGTAGAGCACGCGGCCGTAGAGCGTCAGCGCGATGTTGTGCACGCCGGGGTTGCCCGCGTACACGGCGACGGCGTCGCGGCCGTGCTGCTCGAGGATCGGCGGGAGGCGCCGGTCGATCTCGTCGTAGGCCTCCTGCCAGCTGACCTCGACGAACTCGCCGTCGCGCTTGAGCAGCGGCGCGGCCAGCCGGTCGGGGTCGTGGTGCAGGGCGCCGAGCGACGCGCCCTTCGGGCAGATGTACCCCTTCGAGAAGACGTCCTTCTCGTCGCCTTTGACGCGCGTGACCTGCTGGTTCTCGTCGAGGGTGACCTCGAGGCCGCAGGTCGCCTCGCACAGCGGGCAGGTCACGTGGGCCGTCGTCATGGCAACCGAACATACCGAGCGGTATGTCGAAGGGCAAGGCACGATTGCGACATGGACGTTTCGGCCGCCGAACGCGCGGTGACCTCGCGGCACCTGCGCCGGGTGTGGGCGCTGCCCGGCACGGTACTGGGCCGCAGTGGCTGGCCCGCGTCGCCCGGCCAGCGGCTGCACTGGCACTGGAACTACTGGTGGCAGGCGCACCTGCTGGACACGCTCGTCGACGCGCAGTTGCGCGCGCCTTCTCCTTCCCGGCTGGCCTTGATCCGGTCGTTCGTGCGGTCGGTGCGGTTGCGCAACTTCGGCCGCTGGACCAACGACTACTACGACGACATCGCGTGGCTGGGCCTTGCGCTGCAACGGGTTTCGCCGCTGGGCATCGACGTCGGCCCGGCGGTGGCGGCGATCGACACGCAGCTGCTGTCGGGCTGGACGGCCGCGGCGGGCGGCGGAATCTGGTGGCGCCGCGGCGACGACTTCAAGAACGTCCCGGCCAACGGCCCGGCGGCGATCTTCCACGCCCGGTCGGGAAACCTCCAGCGCGCGCGGGAGATGACCGCGTGGCTGACGTCCACTTTGGTCGATCCGGAGACCGGACTGGTGTGGGACGGGATCCGGGCGGACACCGGCGAGCTGGTGAAGCACATTTACACGTATTGCCAAGGGGTGTACCTCGGCGCATGCCTGGAACTGTCCGAAGTGGACAACGCGGCCCGGACGGTGCGCGCGGTGGCTTCCCATTGCGCACCGGGCGGCGTCATCCGCGGCCAGGGTGGTGGCGACGGCGGGTTGTTCGCGGCGATCCTGGCGCGGTACCTGGCGCTGGCGGCGCGGTCTCTCCCCGGCCCCGAGGCAGACGTCGCCCGATCGCTGGTCCTCCGCTCCGCGGACGCCTGCTGGTCCGGCGCGGCCGCCACGCCGGAGGGGCCGGTGTTCAGCGCGTTCTGGGACCGCCCGGCCCCGTGGCCGTTACCGGAGGACGCCCCGGAACGGGACATGTCGGTCCAAGTGGGCGGCTGGATGCTCCTGGAGGCGGCGGCAACGCTGTCGTGAGTGAATAACAGTGTTCTAACACTGTTATTCACTCACGAGCGTCAGCAGCCGCAGGAGGCGCCGTGCAGGAACTTCGGGGTCAAGTGGACCGACTCCGGAGGTCGGTCCGGGTCCGCCATCCGGGACAACAGCAGCTGCACCGCCCGCCGCCCGAGGTCGGCGACCGGCTGGGCCAGCGTCGTCACCGCCGGGCTCACCCGGCGTGCCCAGTCCATGTCGCCATACCCCACCACCGCCAGCTCCGAGCCGATGTGGATGCCGCGGCGGTGGGCCTCGTACTGGACGCCCACCAGCATCGACTCGTCCGCCACCACCAGCGCCGTCGGGGACGGCCAGCCGTCGAGGAGCTTCGCCGTCGCGCGGGCCGCGCCGCCCGACGTCGACAGCCCGCACTCCACCAGCTCGCGGTTGAACCGCAGACCCGCCTGCTCCAGCCCCAGCCGGTAGCCGCGGACGCGTTCGCGGCTGACCTCCAGGCCCTCGTCGCCCGAGATCAAGCCGATCTTGCGGTGGCGGCGGGACGTCAGGTGGCGGACCAGCGACGCCACCGCGTGCACGTTCTCCGTGCCCACCTGGTCGATGTCGTTGCGGGCGGCGATCCGGTCGACCAGCACCGTCGGCACGCCCATCCGGACCAGCCCGTTGATCACCGCTTCGTCGCCGGCCGACGGCACCAGCAGCACGCCGTCCACCAGGTCCGCCCGCAGCGCGCGCACCACCGCGGCCTCTTCGCTCACGGTGTCGCCGGTGTCGGCCAGCATGACGTCGCACCCCGCCTGCGCCGCGGCCGCCCTGATCGCGCGCAGCAGCTCACCCGAGTAGGGGTTCGCGTGCACACCCATCGCGACGCCGATCCGGTAGGTGACCGGGGGGTCCCACAACCGGAGCTCCGGCGAAAGTGCGGTCATAAAGCCCTCGCAGACGCTCAGCCGAAAGGTATCCGCTGAACGGCCGCGAGATGACCGCGAAACCCCAGAATCACTGATGTGAGTGAATCGGCGGGCAGCCGCACGACTCACGATGACGCAGAGTGGGTGCCAGCCGGACGGTCTCGGCCTTGCGCGCGGGGTCGTTGATCCGGGCCAGCAGCAGCCGCACCGCCTGGCGCCCGATCTCCTCGATCGGCTGGGCCATCGTCGTCAGCGGCGGGTCGACCAGGTCCGCCCACTCGACGTCGTCGTAGACCACCACCGGCAGGTCGCGCCCGATGCGCAGCCCCCGCCGCCGGGCCTCGTGCAGCACCCCGACCATCATGCTGTCGTTGCCGACGACCAGCGCCGTCGGCGGATCGGGCAGCGCCAGCAGCGTGCTCAACGCCAGCGAGCCGCCCTCGTGCGACGAGTTTCCGCAGGCCACGAGCTCGGACGACCACGTCAGCCCGGACCGGCCGAGTCCCAGCCGGTAGCCGAGCACGCGCTCCTCGCTCGTCGACAGCCCGGGTGCGCCGCTGATCATGCCGATCCGCCGGTGCCCGAGCGTCGCCAGGTGCGCGGTCAGCGCCGACGTCGCCTGAATGTTCTCGGTGCCCACCTGGTCGACGTCGGCGCGGGTGGTCAGCCGGTCGATCAGCACCGTCGGCACGTCGAGCGACACCAGCTCGCCGATCACCGGGCCGTCGCCGGGGGCCGGGGTGATGAGGAGGCCGTCGACGCGACGGGAGCGCAGCGCCCGCACGGTGTCACGCTCCGTGTCGACGGTGTCGTGCGTGTCGGCCAGCAGCACGGTGTAGCCGTGCGCCGACGCCTCCCGCTCGATGGCCTGCATCAACGTCGCGAAGTACGGGTTGGCCACCAGGGAGATCGCCATGCCGATCGACCGGGTGCCGCCGGTGACCAGCGAGCGCGCGATAGCGTCCCCCGTGTAGCCGGTCGCCTCGATCGCCCGCAGCACCGCGGCCTTCGTGTCCTCGGCGACCGCGCGCGTCCCGTTCACGACGTGCGAGACGGTCGTGATGGAGACGCCCGCGAGCTCGGCGATGTCCCGCTGGGTCGGCCGCGACGATCGAGGCTGGGGCATACCAATCCTTTCCGGCAAGCGTTTGCGCAAACGCTTGCGTGCACGGTGCAGTCTGTCTACCTTCCCGTCCATCGGCAAGCCTCGGACCCGGAACAAAGGGTGGGAAACCATGAGACAGCGAAGTCTCACCGCGCTCACGCTGGCCGTCGTCCTCGCCGCGACGACCGGGTGCACGGTCGAGCGGCACTGGGGTGGCGGCACGAACACCGGCGGGAGCGGCAAGGCCAAGGTCGGCCTGGTCACCAAGACCGACACCAACCCCTACTTCGTCGAACTCCGCAACGCCGCGAGAGCGGCCGCGCAGGCCAACGGCGCCGACTTCAGCGCGCTCGCCGGCCAGTTCGACGGCGACAACGACGGCCAGGTCCGCGCCATCGAGAACCTCATGCAGCAGGGCGCGAACACCATCCTCATCACGCCGAGCTCGTCGACCGGCGTGCTCAAGGCGATCAAGGACGCCCGCGACGCCGGGATCCTGGTCATCGCCCTGGACACCGCCACCGAACCGGCCGACGCCGTCGACGCCACCTTCGCCACCGACAACTTCGCGGCGGGCGAGCAGCAGGGCGCCTACGTCAAGGCCGCGCTGAAGGGCGTCCCGCCCAAGCTGCTGATGGTCGACGGGACCGCGGGCAGCTCGGTCGACACCCAGCGCCACGGCGGTTTCCTCAAGGGCATCGGGCTGACCGACGGCTCGCCGGAGATCAAGGGCCACACCGCGGCCAACGGCGACCAGAGCCTCGCCCAGCAGGGCATGGAGAACCTGCTCCAGCGCAGCACCGACATCAACGCCGTCTACTCGATGAACGAGCCGATGGGCCGCGGCGCGTACGCGGCGCTCAAGGCCCGCGGGCTCACCGGGCAGATCGTGATGGGCTCGATCGACGGCGGCTGCGAAGGCGTCCAGAACGTCAAGGACGGCCAGTTCGCCGCCACCGTCATGCAGTTCCCGAAGAAGATGGCCGAGCAGGGCGTGCTCGCCGCCGTCGAATACGCCAAGACCGGCAAGAAGCCGTCCGGGTTCGTGAACACCGGGTCCGCCGTGATCACCGACAAGCCGCTGCCCGGCATCGAGAGCCACGACTCCGCCTGGGGCCTGCAGAACTGCTGGGGAGGCCAGAAATGACAACCGCCACCGCAGTGTCCACGAAGGAACGTGAATCCCTCGGCGAGTTCCTCCTCCGCGCCCCCGCGGTCGGCCCGGCGCTCGCGCTGGTCGTCGCGATCGTGGTGTTCTCACTGGCCACGGACACGTTCTTCGACCTCGACAACCTGTCCACGGTGGTCCAGCAGTCGCTGGTCGTCGGGACGCTCGCGCTGGGCCAGACGCTCGTCATCCTCATCGCGGGCATCGACCTCTCCAACGCGTCCTCGATGGTCGTCGCGACGCTGATCATGGCGAAACTCGCCGCGGCCGGGACGAACGGTTTCGTCGCGCTGCTCGCCGGGGTCGTGCTGACGATCATCGTCGGCATCTTCATCGGCGGGCTCGCGACGCGGATCAAGCTGCCGGCGTTCATCATCACGCTCGGCACGTTCACGATGCTGACGGCGGTGTCGAAGCTGATCGCGGGTGGCCAGGCCGTGCCGGTGACCGACGGGCTGCTGCAGTGGCTCGGCACCAAGCGCTACCTCTTCGGCGGCATCCCGATCACCTACGGCATGACGCTGGCGCTGCTGATGTACCTCGGCGTCTGGTACGCGCTGACGAAAACCGCGTGGGGCAAGCACGTCTACGCCGTCGGCAACGCGCCGGAGTCCGCGCGGCTGTCCGGGATCAAGGTCAACCGCACGGTGCTGTCGGTGTACATCGTGGCCGGGCTGACCTTCGGCATCGCCGCGTGGCAGGCGCTCGGCCGGACGCCGAATGCCGACCCGAACCAGTTCCAGCTGGGCAACCTCGACTCGATCACCGCCGTCGTGCTCGGCGGGACGAGCCTCTTCGGTGGCCGCGGCTCGGTGCTGGGAACGCTGATGGGCGCGCTGGTCGTCGCGGTGCTGCGGTCCGGGCTGACGCAGATGAACGTCGACGGCAACTACCAGGACCTCGCCACCGGGGCCCTGCTCATCGCCGCCGTCGTGGTGGACCGGATCGCGAGGAGGCAGCAGCAGTCATGACCGAACCGATCCTCCAGGCCCGCGGGCTGGTGAAGCGCTACGGCCGCGTGACCGCCATCGACGGCGCCGACTTCGACCTGTTGCCCGGCGAAGTGCTCGCCGTGGTCGGCGACAACGGCGCCGGGAAGTCGTCACTCATCAAAGCGTTGTCCGGCGCGGTGATCCCGGACGAGGGAGAGATCAAAGTGGACGGCAAGACCGTCCACTTCAAGTCCCCTTTGGACGCTCGGCACTACGGCATCGAGACGGTGTACCAGGACCTCGCCGTCGCGCCCGCGCTCGACATCGCGTCGAACATGTTCCTGGGCCGGGAAAAGCGGCTCAAGGGCCCGTTCGGGCTGTTCCGCAAGCTCGACACCGCGACCATGCGGAAAGAGGCGCAGCGGATCCTCGACGAGCTGGGCATCAACATCAAGTCGATCTCCCAGCCCGTCGAGACGCTGTCCGGTGGTCAGCGGCAAGGGGTCGCCGTCGCGCGTGCCGCCGCGTTCGGCACCAAGGCCGTGATCATGGACGAGCCGACGGCCGCGCTCGGCGTCGCCGAGTCCGGCAAGGTGCTCGACCTGATCGGCCGGATCCGCGACCGCGGCCTGCCGGTGGTGCTGATCAGCCACAACATGCCGCACGTGTTCGACATCGCCGACCGCATCCACGTGCACCGGCTGGGCCGGCGCGTCGCGGTCGTCTCGCCGAAGACGCACACGATGAACCAGGTCGTCGGCCTGCTCACGGGCGCGTTGCGGCTCAACGAAAACGGTGAAGTGGAAGAAGCCGCCGCCGCGACGCACGTGGCCGGCCTGCAGTGAGGGTGCTGCTGGCGGGACTGTGCACCGTGGACGTCGTCCAGCGGGTCGAGGAGCTTCCGGCACCGGGCGAGAAGGTGCAGTCGCTGCGGGTGGACGTCGCGGCCGGGGGGCCCGCGACGAACGCCGCGGTGACGGCCGCCGCGCTCGGTGCCGAGGCGACCCTGCTTACCGTCCTCGGCGCACACCCGCTGGCCGCGCTCGCCCGCGCGGACCTGGAGTCCCACGGCGTCCACCTGATCGACCTGGCCCCCGACCTGCCCGACCCGCCCCCGGTGAGCGCGGCCACGGTCCGCGACCGCGACGGCGAGCGCACGGTCGTCTCCCGCAACGCCGCAGGCGCCACTTTCATAGGGAAAGTGCCGCTTTTGGCAGCCGATGTCGTTTTGCTTGATGGGCATTATCCGGAGCTGGCGTTGGGGGTCGCCAGGGGCGCGGAGGCGCCGGTCGTGTTGGACGCCGGGAGCTGGAAGCCCGTGTTCGACGAGCTGTTGCCGCTGGTCGACATCGCTGCCTGCAGCGCGCACTTCCGCGCTCCGGCGCCGGGGCTGCACGAGCGCGGCGTCGGCACCGTCATCACGACCGCGGGCCCCGGCCCGGTGCGCTGGTCCACTGCGGACGGCGGCTCGGGTGAGGTGCCTGTCGCGAGCGTGGAAGCGCGGGACACACTAGGTGCGGGCGACGTCTGGCACGGCGCGCTCGCCGTGGCCGTGACGCGCGAACGCACGGTGACGGACCGGATCCGCTTCGCCAACGAGGTGGCCGCCGAACGGGTGCGGCAGGTGGGACCGCGGTCGTGGACGACCGCGATCGCAGGAAGGAACAGGACATGACGGCGTTCGACGACCTGCTGGCCCGGGCCGAGGGCCTGACCGTGCGCGGGCAGCGCAACGTGCTCGGGATCGTGGGCGCGCCCGCGTCCGGCAAGACCACGCTCGCGTGGGCGCTGGCCAGCGCGCTCGGTTCGCGCGCCGCCGTGGTCGGCATGGACGGCTTCCACCTCGCGCAGGTCGAGCTGCGCCGGCTGGGCCGCACCGAGCGCAAGGGCGCGCCGGACACGTTCGACGCCGCCGGCTACTGCCACATGATCCGGCGGCTCGCCGAGGGCCGCGAGACCGTGTACGCGCCGGAGTTCCGCCGCGAGATCGAGGAGCCGATCGCCGGCGCGGTGCCGGTGGCGCCGGAGGTCCAGCTCGTCATCACCG
The DNA here is from genome assembly GCF_030264295.1 of Amycolatopsis nalaikhensis. GTDB lineage: Bacteria > Actinomycetota > Actinomycetes > Mycobacteriales > Pseudonocardiaceae > Amycolatopsis > Amycolatopsis nalaikhensis. Next base: position 3,010,779 of record NZ_CP127173.1, read on the forward strand.
AGGGCAACTACCTGCTGCTGCCGGACGACCCGTGGAGCGGGATCCGGCCGCTGCTCACCGAGGCCTGGTTCCTCGCCCCGGACGAGCCCGAGCGCATCGAACGCCTGGTCTCGCGCCACCGCCGCTACGGCCGGTCGCTGGTCGAAGCGCGGCAGCGCGCGCTCGGCTCCGACCAGCGCAACGCCGACCTCATCTCGCAGACGCGGGACCGCGCGGACCTGGTGCTGGAGAACCTCCCGCTGGCCAACTTCGCGATTTGACCCTCATCGTCACGGGCGGCAGCCGCGGGATCGGGGCCGCCATCTGCACGCTGGCGGCTTCCCGCGGCTACGACGTCGTCGTGAACTACTCGGGTGATCCCGCGCCCGCTCGCGAGGTGGCCGACCGGGTGCGGGCCCACGGCCGTCAGGCGCTGGCGTTCCGCGCGGACGTCTCCGTCGAGGACGACGTCCGCGCGCTGTTCGACGCGGCCGCGTCGCTGGGCCCGGTGACCGCGCTGGTCAACAACGCGGCGATCGTCGGGAACACGCCGGGGCGGCTCGACGAGTACGAGGTCGACGTCGTCCGGCGCACCCTCGACGTGAACGTGACGGGGGTGTTCCTGTGCTGCCGCGAGGCGGTCCGCCGGATGTCGACCCGCCACGGCGGCGACGGCGGCGCGATCGTCAACATCTCGTCGACGGCGGCCCGCACCGGCTCGGCGGGTGAGTGGGTGCACTACGCCGCGTCGAAGGCCGCCGTCGACACGCTGACGTTCGGGCTGGCCCAGGAGGTCGGCGGCGAAGGCGTCCGGGTCAACGCGGTGCGGCCGGGGATGGTCCACACCGGCCTGCATGCGGCCGCGGGGCTGCCGGACCGGATGGCGAAGTACGCACCGCAGATTCCGCTGGGGAGAGCGGGCCAGCCGGAGGAGATCGCGGAAGCGGTGCTGTTCCTGCTGTCGGCCGCGTCGTCGTTCACGACGGGCGCGATCCTCGAAGTCGGTGGCGGCCGGTGACCGTTCGAGTACGCTCTGATAATTACGAATGACCTTCGGTCACCGGCGTCCGCCTGCTGGGACGCGCGGAGACGGCGAGATCACGATTGACCGGGGAATTGGTCACCTCGGTTTCGGCAGGCGAACGCTGTGCAACTCTGGGAAGCCGCCACGCGAAAGGACGGCTTCGAAAGCCATGGCCAAACTCATGTCCGTGCACCACCTCGCGCTCACCGTGACCGACGTGGACCGCAGCGTGCCGTGGTACGCCCGGGTCCTCGACCTCGAGGAGGTCACCCGGCGCGAAGAGCCGGACACGGGGCTGCGGAAGGTCGTCCTGCGGTCCGCGGGCGACGAGTTCTCCGTGGTGCTGGTGCAGCACGCCGACACCGGCAGACGCGGGTTCGACGAACGCCGTGCCGGGCTCGAACACGTCGCCTTCAAGGTCGGCTCGGTCGCCGAGCTGGCCGAATGGGAAGACCGGCTCGCCGAGTTCGGCGTCTCCTACCTGCCGACCGCGCCGTCTCGCACCTTCGAGGGCTCCAGCGTCGTCGTGTTCCGCGATCCGGACGGCATCCAGCTCGAAATCTGGGCCGACCCGGAACCCTGAGCCTCAGGTGCGGGCGTCGTCCGGCTCGTCGACCGGGCGGCGCATCTCCTGGCGGTAGCGCAGCACGCCGTAGCCGGTCCCGACCACGAAGAACGCGATGCTGATCCACAACGCTGCCGTCTTCAGCCACGGCAGCGCGTCCAGCAGGCCGGCGCCGTAGTAGCCGAGCAGCACGAGCGTCGGCACCCAGAGCAGCCCGCCGAGCGCGGTCGCCGCCATGAACCGGCGCGGGTCCATCCGGGCGGCGCCGGCGATCAGCGGGGCGAGCGTGCGGATCCACGGGATCCACCGGGCCGCCACGATCGCGAAGAAGCCCTTGCGGTCCAGGAACCGCTGCGCGCGGTCCAGGGCCTGCCGGTTCAGCACCTTCCCGTCGCGGCGCGCGATGAGCTTGGTGCCGCTGGTGCGGCCGATGTAGTAGCCGATCTGGTTGCCGAGCACGGCGACGATCAGCGCGGCTCCGGAGAGGAACCACGCGTTCGCGTCCGAACCGTGCTGCGCCAGCACCACACCGGCCCCGAACAGCAGCGAGTCACCGGGCAGGAACAGCCCGATGATCAACGCGCATTCGATCAGCACGAAGCTCAGCACGATCACCCAGACGAGCAGCGGGCCGGCGGTGTCCAGCCAGCTCACGCCGACGCCCGCGGCCTCGATGCTCACGACGTTCACACCCGGAGCCTACGTGGCCCGGGTGAACGGCCCACGGCTAACGGTCGAATCGAGCCCTCTCGAAGTTTCAGCCCGCACGAACGGTGAAGGCCCCCTCACCAGCGGTGAGAGGGCCTTCCGAACCAAGACCTCAGAACTGCGGCAGGGATTCCCCTTGCACCGCTTCGATGTCCAGCTCGACCTTGACCGTCGTGCCCACCGCCGCGACACCCGCGCGGACCATCGCGCTGTAGTTGATCGCGAAGTCGTTGCGGTGCAGCGTCGTCTCCGCGTGGAACGCCGCGCGCACGCCGCCCCACGGGTCCGGGCCCCAGCCGCCGTAGGTCAGCTCGAGCTCGATCTCGCGGCGCTCGCCGTGCAGCGTCAGCTCACCCAGCAGCGTCCACGAGTCCGTGCCGCGCTGGCGCAGCCCGGTGCTGGTGAACGTGATGACCGGGTGGACGTCGACGTCGAGGAAGTCCGCCGAGCGCAGGTGGTCGTCGCGCATCCGGATGCCGGTGTCGATGGTCGCCGCCTTGATCTCGGCGTGCACCGACGACCGCTCGGCCGGGCGGCCGATCTCGATCCGGCCGGACACGTCCGGGAACCGCGCCTTGATGCTCGCGATGCCCAGGTGCCGCGCGGTCGCGACGACCGACGAGTGCATCGGGTCGATCACCCACGGCCCGGCGGGCGGCAGCTCGACCGCCTCGGCGACCGGGGCCAGCACGACGTCGCCGAGCGAGCCGGAGCCGTCCGAGGCGATCTGCACCATCCGGGCGACCGGGGTGTACCCGGCCGCCGTGACGACGGCGGTGTACGTGCCCGCCGGGAGAGCGTCGGTGACGACCTCCCCGCGGACGTCGGCCGCCTGCCGGGCGACCTGCCGCCCGGCCGGGTCGGTCACGGTGAGCACCGCGTGCTCCACCGCCCACCCCTCGGCCGTGCGGAAGGTCGCGCGCAAGCCGCTCATGACCGGTCGACCAGCTCGTCGAGGGCCTGGTCGTAGCTCAGCCGGACGTCGTGGTCCGCTTCGCCGCCGGTCAGCTCCACCTGGCTGGTCGCCGGCGGGTAGCCGCTCGCGACCACGGTGTACGCGCCCGCGGGCAGGTCGCTCACCAGGTACCGGCCTTCGCCGTCGGTCCGCGCGACCGCCGCGACGTTGCCTTCGGCGTCGAGCACGGTGATCCGCGCGTCCGGCACGATCCGGTCGCCCTCGGTGCGCGCGGTGCCGGTCAGCAGCACCGAGCTGGCCAGCTCGAGGTCGTGGCGCAGCACGCCGCTGTCGGGCACGGTCAGCGTCGTCGCGACGGGCCGGTAGCCCGGGCCGCTCGCGACCAGGGTGTACGCCCCGGCGCCGACCCCGACGAACGCGTACGTGCCGTCCGCGGTCGTGATGAACGCGCCGTTCACCTCGCCCCGGCCGTCGGTGAGCGTCACCGTCACGTTGGCCAGCGGGGTGCCGGTCGCAGCCGCCCGCACGGTGCCGGTCAGCTCGCCGGACCCGGTGAGCGTGACGTCGACCGTCGCCGGCCCGTTGCTGATCACGACGCTGGAGGCCTGCGGCTGGTGGCCGTGCGCGGACACGATGAGCACGTAGGCGCCCGGGCCCTGGCTGGGCACCGAGTAGCTGCCGTCCGCCGCGCCGGTGGCCCGCGCGACCTGGCGGCCGCGCTGGTCGATCAGGGTCAGCGCCGCACCCGGCACGTGGCTGCCGTCCTGGCGCCGGACGTGCCCGGTCACCGGCACGCCACCCGCGCCGACCGGGGTGTCCAGCTCCGAGTCCGCGACCGAGTTCGTGATCGGCAGCGCCCCCGAGACGGCCTGGTAGTCACCGTGCCCGTTCGTGCTCAGCGCGTGCTTCCCGCCGCCGACGAGCGCCGGCTCGCGGTCGACCGGCTGGACCGGCTTGACCGGCTCGACGATCTCGGTCGGCTCGTCGGCGAGGGCGTCCGCCTCGAGCAGCGCCTCGCCACCCTCCATGGCCGCCGCGGCCGGGGCCGCGTTGGTCAGCGGGATCTCCTTCATGAACAGCAGCACCAGCGTGGCCAGCAGGGCCACCGCGCCCGCGATGTAGAACACCGTGGTGATCGAGTCGGTGAAGCCGATCAGCACCGGGGTCCGGATCGCCTCCGGCAGGTTCTGGATGCCGCTGGTGTTCTCCGACAGGTTGCCGATGCCCGCCCCGGCGCCGGCCGGGAGCTGACCGCCGAACGCCTTGGTGATGTTCGGCAGCAGGGTGTTGAACAGGACTGTCAGGAAGATCGCGACACCCGCGGTACCACCGATCTGGCGGAAGAACGTCGCCGACGCGGTCGAGACGCCCATGTCGCTGCGCGGGCCCGCGTTCTGCACCGCGATGATCAGCGTCTGCATGCACTGGCCGAGGCCGAGGCCGATGATGGCGGCCGCGACGAGCGGGTGCCACAGCGGCGAGTCGTACTTGACCTGCGCGAAGAAGAACGCGCCACCGGCGATCAGGATGGTGCCGATGATCGGGAAGATCTTGTAGCGCCCGGTCTTCCCGGTGAGCCGGCCGGAGACGATCGAGCTGAGCATGATGCCCGCCATCAGCGGCAGCATCAGCAGCCCCGACTCGGTCGGCGTGTAGCCCTGCACGACCTGCATGAACTGCGGGATCATGGTGATCGCGCCGAACATCGCGACACCGACGATGACACCGCCGATGATCGCCACGGTGAAGGTCGAGTTCTTGAACAGCCGCAGCGGGATCAGCGCGGCGTCCTTCATCAGCTTCTCGACCACGATGAACGCGATGACGCCGACGCCGCCGACGACGTAGCAGAGGATGGCCTTCTGGTCGCCCCAGCCCCACTTCTGGCCCTGCTCGGCGACGATCAGGAACGGCACGACCGCGACGACCAGCGTCAGCGCGCCCCACCAGTCGATCTTGTGGTCGTGGCGCTGGTGCGGCACGTTCAGGACCTTGGCCACGACGAACAGGGCGATGACGCCGATCGGGACGTTGATCAGGAAGACCCAGCGCCAGCCGTGCAGGCCGGCGAGGCTGTCGATGCCGGCGAAGAAGCCGCCGAGCACCGGGCCGAGCACGGTCGACAGGCCGAACACGGCCAGGATGTAACCCTGGTACTTGGCCCGCTCACGCGGCGGCACGATGTCGCCGAGGATGGTCATGGCCAGCGACATCAGACCGCCGGCGCCGAGACCCTGCACCGCGCGGAACGCGGCCAGCTGGTACATCGACTGCGCGAACGTCGAGGCCAGCGAACCGGCGACGAAGATGCCGATCGCGGCCAGGTAGAACGGCTTGCGGCCGTAGATGTCCGACAGCTTGCCGTAGATCGGCGTGACGATCGTCGAGGTGATCAGGTACGCCGTGGTCGCCCAGGCCTGCAGGTCGAAGCCGTGCAGGTCGTTCGCGATCTTGACGATCGAGGTACCCACGATCGTCTGGTCGAGCGCGGCGAGGAACATGCCGCACATCAGGCCGCTCAGGATCGTGACGATCTGGCGGTGGCTCAGCCGTGGCGGTTCCTTCGCCACGGTCGGTTGGTCGACGGTGGTGGTGCTCATGCGTTGGCCCCCTTGGCCGGTGCACCGGCGGACGCGTGGGCGTCGGCCAGCTGTGGAGAGTGGTTCTCGATACCTGTGTTGAGCCGGCCGAACAGCCGGTTCAGGGTCTGGATCTCCCCGTCGGTCCAGTCCCCGAGGACTTCGGCCAGCCACTGGTTGCGCTGCTTGCGGTTCTCCTCGAATACCCGCATTCCCTCGGCGGTAGGCGCGAGGAGGCAGGCGCGGCCGTCTTCGGGATCGGCCTGGCGCTCGACCAGTCCGTGCTGGACGAGGGAGCTCGACTGCCTGCTGATCGTGGAGATCTCGGAGTGGAGCGACTCGGCGAGCCGGCTGGTGCGCTGCGGGCCCTCGTGGATGAGGGTGAAGAGGATCGCGTACGCCGCCCGCTCGATCCCGTCCGGTCCCTGCTTGGCGACCTGGGACTTCGCCTTGTTGATCAGCCGGACCAGGCGCACGAGCTCGTGGCCGAGCTGGTCGGCGAGGTCCAGTTCGGCCGTGGGCCGGGTGGTGTTCGGTGCCATGGGTGATCCTTCAAGGCGTTGGTTGGCGGCTGCAACTAGTTGCCTCAGGCAAGGATGTGCCTTCACCACTTGTTGTGCAAGTGGTGGGGCAATGGATGTGGTCGAACACACTTTAGTTGCCGTATGCAAGCAGATTTCGAGCGGGGTTCGCGGAACAACTCCGCGATCGAGGAGTTGTGACGACTATGACCGACGACACAGCTTTGAAGGACCTTCTCGCGTCGCGCCGCCACGGCGTCCTGGCCACCATCCGCCGCGACGGCCGCCCCCAGCTCTCCACGATCACGCACCTCTACGACGCGGCGACGGACACGATCATCGCGTCGATCACCGAGTCGAGGGCGAAGACGAAGAACATGCGCCGCGACCCGCGGGTCACCTACCACGTGGGCACCGAGGACGGCTGGAGCTACGCGGTCGCCGAGGGCCGCGCCGAGCTGACGCCCCCGGCGGCGGCCCCGGACGACGCGACGGTGGAGGCGCTGGTCGACTACTACCGGCGCGCCGCGGGCGAACACCCGGACTGGGCCGAGTACCGCGCGGCGATGGTCGCCGATCAGCGAGTGCTGCTGAAGGTGCGGATCGACAAGGTCGTCGGCATCGTCCGCTGACCCCCGGCCCAAGCGCCCCAATGTGGCCTTCGGTGCGTCAGGCGCACCGAAGGCGGCCTTGGGTGCGTCAGACGCAACCAAGGCCGCCTTGGGGCGCTTGCTCGGCTGGTCCGCGCGGCTGGATTCGAAACTTGTTTTCCGCAGTGCGGACTATCCGGGCTTACCATGAGGCCATGGGCAACGAAGCTTTGGTCACCCGGCTGCGCGACCTGCTCGGCAGGCAGGCCGTGCTCACCGACTCCGACGTCACGGCGTCCTACGCGCGCGACATGATGCCGCTGGCGCCGTCCGGGAAGCCGCTCGCGGTGGTGCTGCCCGCGAACGTCGAGCAGGTGCAGGCCGTCGTCAAGGCGTGCGCCGAGGCGGGGGTGCCGATCGTGCCGCGCGGCGCGGGCAGCGGCCTGTCCGGTGCCGCGAACGCGATCGACGGGTGCGTGACGCTGTCGCTGACCAAGCTGAACGAGATCGTCGAGATCGACCCGGGCAACCGGCTGGCCGTGGTCCAGCCCGGCGTCGTCAACCTGGACTTCCGCAACGCCGTGGAGAAGCACGGGCTGTTCTACCCGCCGGACCCGTCGAGCTACGACTGGTGCACGATCGGCGGCAACCTCTCGACCAACGCGGGCGGCCTCTGCTGCGTGAAGTACGGCGTCACGACGGACTCGGTGCTCGGCCTCGAGGTGGTCCTGGCCGACGGGTCCCTGCTGAAGACGGGCCGCCGCACGGTCAAGGGCGTCGCCGGGTACGACCTGGCCCGCCTGTTCGTCGGCAGCGAAGGAACGCTCGGCGTCATCACGCAGGCGACGGTCCAGCTCAAGCCGCTGCCCCAGGCGCCGGCGACGTTGGTGGCGGGCTTCAATACGACCGAAGCCGCGGGCGAGGCGGTGGCGCGGGTCGTGCGGGAAGGGCTCGTGCCGTCGCTGCTGGAGATCATGGACGCGTCGTCGATCAAGGCGTCCGAGGCGTACCTCAAGACGGACCTGGGTGCGGGCTCGGACTGCCGGGCGCTGCTGCTGGGCCAGTCGGACGCGGGCGGCGAGGTGGCCCGCCGCGAGCTGGCGGCACTGGAGCAGATCTGCGTGGACTGCGGCGCGGACCTGGCGTACACGACCGACGACGTCGAAGAGGGCCGCATGCTCCTGCAGGCTCGCCGGGTGGTGCTGACGGCCCTGGAGACGTACGGCGTCTGGCTGACGGACGACGTGTGCGTGCCGCGGACGCGCATCGCCGAGCTGATCCACGGCTGCGAGAAGATCAGCGAAGAGGTCGGGCTGCGGATCGCGGTCGTCGGCCACGCGGGCGACGGCAACATGCACCCGACGATCGTGTACCAGCCCGACAATCCGGACGAGTTCGCTCGTGCGCGCCGGGCGTTCGACGAGATCCTCGAGGTCGGGCTGTCCCTGGGCGGCACGGTGACCGGCGAGCACGGCGTCGGCAAGATCAAGCGCGAGTGGCTGGAGCGCGAGATCGGGCCGATCGGGATGCGGGTGCACCGGCAGATCAAGCAGGCCCTCGACCCGGAGAACTTGTTCAACCCGGGCTCGATGTTCTCGATGACCTGAGCCGCCGAGCCGGGTTGCCGAGCGTCGCGAATGACTCATTCGGGACGTTGGAGGTCCCGAATGAGTCATTCGCGACGTCTGGCCGAGCCGCGCGGCCGCCGCGGCCCGGGACGCAAAAAGGGCCCCACCGCCGACCGGTGGGGCCCTTCCAAAACCTCAGTCCCGCACTCGCGGGATCCGCTGCGTGACCTCCGGGTCCGCCTCGGCCAGTGCCTTCTTCTCGCGCCGCGACTTGAGGTACTCCAGCCCGATCGGCACCACCGACACCAGGACGATCAGCACGAAGATCGCGTCGACGTTGTCCCGGATGAAGCCGATGTTGCCCAGCAGCGAGCCGAGCACCGTGATGCCCGCGGCCCACAGGATGCCGCCGAGGACCGTGTACGTGAAGTAGCGCTTCGGGTCCATGCGGCCGATGCCCGCGATCCACGTGATGAACGTCCGGACGAACGGGACGAACCGGGCCAGGACGACCGCCTTCGGGCCGTGCTTCTCCAGGAACTCGTGCGTCTTGTCGACGTACTCCTTCTTGAAGAACTTCGAGTCCGGGCGGTTGAACAGCTTGGGCCCGACGAAGTAGCCGATGTAGTAGCCGACGACGTTGCCGAGCAGCGCCGCGACCGTCACCAGCACGCAGACCAGCCACAACGGCGCGTCGAGCGTGCCGTTCGCGATGAACAGGCCCGCCGTGAACAGCAGGGAGTCACCGGGCAGCACCGGGAAGATGCTGCTCTCGATGAAGATGATCAGGCACAGGACCGCGATGACCGGCGTCGTCAGGCCGCTCAGCAGGTGCTGCGGGTCCAGCCATGACGGCAGCAGCGACATCGTGTTGACCGTGCTCTGGGCGAGAATCACCCCAAAAACGGTACAGGGTCACCCTGAGTCGTTACTGAGACCCGGTCAGACCAGGGTCAGCAGGCCCACGACCGACCCCGCGGCGAGGCCCAGCAGCACGGCCAGCAGCAAGATCCAGTACGCGGGCAGCTGCGCCGACGGCCGCGACAGCGGTGGGGGTGGCGGCGAGTACGCCGTGGGCGCCTCGGACGCCGCGTCCAGCGCCGCCCGCTCGCGCTCCAACGAGTCCGCGCCGGCGCCCGAAAGAAGCCCGTACGCCGACGGCAGCTCGTCCGTGGGGACGGCGTCCGTCCCGGACTCGCGGGACGCCGAAGGGGCGAAGACCGCCTGCGCGCGAAGGGCGTCCGCCAGCAGCTGCTCGGGGTCCTTCGGCTCGCTCATCTCCGCCCGTCTCCTCGAAATCCCTAGGTGCTCAAGGTAGCCGTACCCACCTCGGCGACCCATTCACCCCGGCGCAGCACCTTGGCGGGCCGCAGGTCCTGGTCGAGGACCACGAGGTCGGCCGCGTATCCCTGGCACAGCATGCCGGTGCGGTCGGCGATGCCGAGCAGCTCGGCGGGCCGTTGCGACGTCGCGTGCACCGCGTCGAGGATGCCGAGTTTCGCACCCCGGACCAGATTGCGGAAGGCGGTGTCCATCGTCAGGGTGCTGCCCGCCAGGGAGCCGTTGTCGGCGAGGGTGGCGACGCCGTCGTGCACGTCGACCTCGAGGCGGCCCAGCGTGTAGCGGCCGTCGGCGGCGTCGGTGGCCGACATCGCGTCGGTGATCAGCACCGTCCGGTTGCGGCCCGCGTGCTTCGCGGCCAGCCGCACGACCGTCGGGTGCAGGTGCACCAGGTCGCAGATGAGCTCGATCGTGATGCGCTCGTCGTCCAGCAGGGCCCCGACCGGGCCGGGTTCGCGGTGGTGCAGCGGGCGCATGCCGTTGAACAGGTGGGTCGCGACCGTCGCGCCCGCGTCGATGGCCGGCAGCAGCTGCTCCTCGACGCCGTCGGTGTGCCCGATGGCGGCGATGACGCCCGACTCGGCCAGCTGCCGGACGGCCTTGACGCCGCCGTGCAGCTCGGGGGCGATGGTGACCATCCGGATCGCGCCCTGGCCGGCGCGCAGGAGCTTGTCGACCGTGCCGGTGTCCGGCTCGAGCAGCGTCTCCGGGTCGTGCGCGCCGCAGCGGGCCTTCGAGATGAACGGCCCCTCCAGGTGGATGCCCGCGACCTCGCCGTCCTGGACGAGCTCACGCAGCGCCGCGACCTGCTCACGCAGGATGTCCACCGGGTCGGACACCAGGCTGGCGAGCATGGTCGTGGTGCCGTGACGGCGGTGCGCCCGCACCGCCGTCAAGAGCTCCTCGGGATCGAGGGAGGTGAACGAAGCACCTCCCCCGCCGTGGCAGTGGGTGTCGATGAACCCGGGGACGACCAGCGCCCCTCCGACGTCCACGTGTTCGCCCGACGGCGGGTTCCCGGAACCCACGCCGGCGATCCGCCCGTCGGAGACGGCTATCCAGCCGTCGTCGAGTACACGGTCCGGGGCGGCGACCCGGCCGCCCATGATCACGAAATCTCCGGCGCCTCTCACGCACCCCAGCATATATTGGTCTGGACCAAGCATGGTGATACGACTCAGTGATCGGAATGGTCCACCCGGGTCACTGTGGGGCCTGCATGGCCTTCTGGAGCGCCTCGAGCGCCCGGCTGGCGGTCGATTTAACGGTACCCTTGGAAATGCCTGCGGCCTCAGAGATCTCGGCCTCGCTCAGCCCACCGTAGTAACGCAGCACCAGCACTTCGCGCTGGCGGGGCGGCAGCTTGGACAGCGCGCTGACCACGGCCTGGTGCTCGCTGGAGAGCATCGCGAGGCTCTCGGCGGACCGGGCGTTCACCGCGTGCGGCGGCACGTACTCGCGGGCGGTCTTGCGGCGGCGCAGCACACTGCGCGACCCGTTGACCACGGCGGTGCGCAGGTAGCCGACGGCGGCCGCGGCGTCACGCAGGCGCCCCCAGTTGCGGTGCAGGCCGGTGAAGGCCTCCTGGACGACGTCTTCCGCGGTCGCGGGCTCGTCGACCAGCAGGATCGCCAGCCGGACCAGCCGCATCCGGTGCTGCCGGTAGAGGTCTTCGAGGGTCAGCGGCGCGGCCGTCTGCGCCGGGGCCGGACCGTCCATCACCCGCAGGTGGCCGAGGGTCGCCTCGACACTGCGTTCCGCATTGCCCTCGAGCATGAACCCCTGCCTGTCCTCGACCCCGGTTTGCACGGTGTGCCGCGTCAGCAGGTTCACGGTATTCACAGCGCTCACACAGGTACTGACGCACGCCCAGCCTATCGGGTTGGCCTCCCGTCGCCACAGGTCGGATGCTGGGACACAGTTGTGACACGGGTAGCGTCGGGCGCGTACCTCCCGCCCGACCCCGGAGTGCCCCATGGCCTGGTTCCTCGTCGAAATCACCTACGTCCAGGAGAAGATGCCGGAGGTCCGGCCCCGGCACCGCGAGTTCCTCGCGAAGCTCGCCGAGGAGGGCCGGGTCGCGGTCGCCGGGCCGCTCGGCGACGGCTCCGGCGGCCTCACGCTCTACCAGGCCGACGACGAGGCGCACCTGCTCGAGACGATCGACAAGGACCCGTACGCGCTGGAGGGCGTCATCGCCGAGCGGACGGTCCGCGAGTTCCAGCCGGTGATCGGCGCCTGGCTGCCGTCATAGGTCGAGCACGGTGGTGCCGCGGTCGACGCACACGCGCATCGACCCGCCGTCGGCCGTCGGCACCGCGCAGGTCCCGCAGAAACCCTGGCGGCACGAGTACGGCGTGCCGGGGCGGGCGTCGAGGAGGACGTTCAACGCGCTGCGGTCGGCCGGGACGTCGAGCACCGTGCCTGACCTGCGCAAAGTCAGCCGGAACGGCTCCCCGGCGACGATCGGCGGCGGCGCGAACCGCTCGAAGTGCACGGCTTTGGCCGTGGTCAGCGCCAGGTCGACGCGCACGCCGGTGATCATCGGCACCGGCCCGCAGCAGTACACCGACGCGCCGTCCGGCATGCCGTCGAGCAGTTCGGCGCCCGAGGCTGGAACGCCGTACTCGGTGTCCGGGCGGATCGAGACGCGGTCGCCGTACGCGCTCAGCTCGTCGAGGAACGGCATCGACGCACGGCTGCGGCCGGTGTAGACCAGCCGCCAGTCGGCGCCAGATTCCACGCAGGCGCCGACCATCGGCAGGATCGGCGTGATCCCGATGCCGCCCGCGACGAAGAGGAACGGCCCCTCGCCGACGAACGGGAACGCCGTCCGCGGGCCCCGGACGACGACCTCCGCGCCCGGCCGCAGCGCGTGGACCTCGGCCGACGCGACGCCGATCTTCCGCACGGCGATGCGGTAATGATCCTTTTCGGACGGATCGCCGCACAGGGAGTACTGCCGCACCAGCCCGGACGGCAGCACGAGATCGACGTGGGCGCCCGGCCGCCAGCCCGGCAACGGCGTGCCGTTCCCGAGCCGCAGGCTGACGACGTCCTCGGCTTCGGGTCGCACGTCTTCGACCACCAGGGGCATGTTCCGGTCGACCGCGCGCACGGGCGGCCGTCGGCGGCCACTGAATTGCGACAACCGGCGGTAAACGCCCACGACACCGACCAAAGTGGACATCAGATGGTCGGTCCGGCCGCTGCCGTCCAGCCTGGCGGGCCGCCCGAGGGTCACTCCGCCGCCCGCGCGGCCGGGGAACTCGCCAGGTACGCCACGGCCTGCTCGGTGCTGCCGGTCTCCGTCGGGTGGTAGGACTTCCGGAAGTACGGCGCGATTTCCCGCAGCAGCTGACGTCCGGTCGGCAGCAACCCGCGCTTCGCCGCCCGGCGGTAGCCGCGCAGGGAGGCGCGACCGGGCGACGTCGGGTCGTTGCGCATCAGGTAGCGGGTGCCGCGCGCGAACACCCACGCCAGCACCGGCGTCACCGCCGCCATGCTGCGGACGCGGCGCGTGTACCGCCCGTCGAGGTGCATGAACAGGTCGAACGCCACCGAGCGGTGCTCGACCTCCTCCGCGCCGTGCCAGCGCAGCAGGTCCAGCATCACCGGGTCGGCGCCTGCGTCCTCCAGCGGCGCGTCGAGCACCCACTGGCCGAGGAACGCCGTGTAGTGCTCGATCGCGGCGATGATCCCGAGCCGTTCCACCAGCCACTCTTCGGCCGCGCGGCCGGTCAGGTCGCGGTCGCCGAGCAGCTTCCGGAACAGCCACTCCATCTGCGCGATGAACGGCCGCACGCGCACACCAGCGGCTTCCAGGTGCGCCGCCGCGCCGTCGTGCGCCTCGGCGTGCATCGCCTCCTGGCCGATGAAGCCGAGCACGTCCTGCTTGAGCCGCTCGTCGCGGATCAGCGGCACGGCCTGCTTGAACACCTCGACGAACCAGCGTTCGCCCTCCGGCAGCGCCAGGTGCAGCACGTTGATGGTGTGCGTGGCCTGCGGCTCGCCGGGGATCCAGTGCATCGGCAGCGCCGCCCAGTCGAACTTCACGTCCCGCGCGTGCAGGACGAGCTGTTCGTCCGGGGACGTCACGACGAGCGTCCGCTGAGCTCGAAGTCGGCCGGGTCCACCTTCCGCGTCTCCAGCCAGTAACGCCAGGTGAAGCCGGGCCAGATCGTCCGGTTGACGCCCTTCGCGTCGAGGTACCAGCTCTTGCAGCCGCCCTGCGTCCAGACACCCTTGACCAGCTTGTCCTGGATCTCCTGCTGGAACTTCTCCTGCACACCCGGCCGCACGTCGAGCGCGGCGGCGTCGCGGGAGTCGGCCAGCTTGATCGCGTCGACGACGTACCGCGACTGCGACTCGATCATGAACACCACGGAGTTGTGGCCCAGCGCGGTGTTCGGGCCGAGCAGGAAGAACAGGTTCGGGAAGCCCGAGACGGTGATGCCCTTGTGCGTCCGCATCCCTTCGGCCGCCCACTCCTTGGCGAGGCTGCGGCCGTCGACGCCGGTGATGTCGAGGTACTCGAGCGCGTCGGTGACCTTGAACCCGGTGCCGTAGATGATCGCGTCGACCTCGTGCTCGACCCCGGCGGAGTCGACGATCGAGTGCGCCTTGACCTCCTTGATCCCGGCCGTGACGACGTCGACGTTCGGCCGGTTCAGCGCCGGGTAGTAGTCGTTGGAGATCAGGACGCGCTTGCACCCCATCGTGTAGTCCGGGGTGACCTTCTTGCGCAGCGCGGGGTCCTTGACGCCCTTGGCGATGTGGCGCTTCGCGATCAGCTCGCCCGCCTTCATGATCGCCGGGTGGCCGTTGAAGCCGATGGCGCGCGCTTCGAGCAGCCAGTACAGCGCGTTGCGGTAGAGCCGCTGGGTGCCGGGCACGCGCTTGAACAGCTGCTGCGCCCACGACGGCATCGCGTGGTCCGGCTTGGGCATGATCCACGGCGGCGTGCGCTGGAAGAGCGTCAGCTCGGCGACGTCCGGCGCGATCCGCGGCACGAACTGGATGGCGCTGGCGCCGGTGCCGACCACGGCGACCTTCTTGCCGCGCAGGTCGTACTCGTGGTTCCACCGCGCCGAGTGCCAGGTCTGGCCCTTGAACTTCTTGATCCCGGGCAGCTCGGGGACCTGCGGGATGTGCAGGCCGCCGACGCCGGAGACCAGGAACTGGGCGACGAACTCGCGGCCGTCCTTGGTCGTCGCCGTCCAGCGGCGCTCGCCCTCGTCCCAGTGGGCGCCGGTGAGCTCGACGCCGAAGCGGATCTTCTCGCGCAGCCGGTACTTGTCCGCGACGCCCTTGAGGTAGTCGAAGATCTCCGGCTGCGGCGAGAACGACCGCGACCAGCCCGGGTTCTGCTCGTACGAGAACGAGTACATGTGCGACTGCACGTCGCACGCGCACCCGGGGTACGAGTTGTCGCGCCAGGTCCCGCCCACTTCGTCGGCCTTCTCCAGGATCACGTAGTCCCGGATGCCGGCCTTTTCGAGCTGGATCGCCTGGCCGAGCCCGGAGAACCCGGTGCCCACGATCACGACCTTGAACCGCTCGGTCATCTGTCGGCCTCCGCTGCTTCGAGGATGCTGCCCAGATGACGTTACCTCAAGTAACAGTTACTTGGAAGTACTCCCTACTGGTTAGTACGTCCCGCCGAGCTTCGTGTGGTCCCAGCTGACGACCTTCGTCGGGCGGAAGACCAGCCCGATGCGTTTCGGGGCCTGACCTGCGATGAAGGCGCGAAGTTCGTCGGGGACGGGGTCGCCGGGCTTGGCGCCCGCGTACCGCTGCATGAGCGTGATCCCCATCCGGGTGACTTCTTCGGTGTCCTCGACGATCTCGACGTCGGCTTCGAGCGAGACGCCGCGGAGCTTCTCGTAGCTCTCGCCGTCCTCGATGAGCACGGTCGCCTCCGGCAGGCGCCGGAGGTTCTTCGCCTTCTGGGACGTGCCGTACGTCCAGGTCGCGACGCCGCCGTCCTCGTGCGGGTAGTACCAGAGCGGCGCGAGGTGCGGGCGGCCGCTCGGGCCGATGGTGGCGACGTTGATGACCTTCTGCTCGTCGAAGTACGCGCGCACTTCGTCGTCGGTCATCCGGATCTGGTCGCGACGGGACATCTTCACCCCTTGGTGGCGGCCCGGCCGCCGTGGCCGGTGACCGCCGACTCGAACGCGCCGCGGGCCTCGATGTCGGCCAGCGCGGCCTTGTCCGCCGAAGGTACCCGGCTGCGGGAGCCGATTTCGATGATCGGCGGCAGGAACGCGCGCAGCAGCTTGAGCCCGCCGACCCAGCGCGGCACGTGGATGGTCCGGGCGCGCTTGAGGATGCCGGCCTCGAGGTCGTCGAGGGCGACGTCGAGCGGGTAGGTCTTGCCGATCAGGCCCGGCATCGACGCGCGGAGCTTGCCGAACACCGGGTGCGCGTCGGCGCTCTCGACCAGGTCGGTGCGGATCCACGTCGGGTGCGCGACGCCGACCTTGACGCCCAGGTGCGCGACCTCGGCGCGGAGGCTGTTGGAGAACGCCTCGACCCCGGCCTTGGCGGCGGCGTAGTTCGCCATGCCCGGCGCGTGCGTGATCGCGGCGAGGCTGGAGATGGCCAGCAGGTAGCCCTTGCGCTCGATGACGTGCGGCAGCGTGACGCGGAACGTTCGCCAGACGCCGAGCAGGTCGACCTCGATGACCTTCTCGAACGCGGCCCGGTCGACCGAGCGGACGAAGCCCGCGGTCGCGATGCCGGCGTTGGCGATGACGATGTCGATGCCGCCGAAGTGCTCGACGACGCCCTTCGTAGCCTGCTCGAGCGCGTCCCAGCTGGTGACGTCGGCTTCCCAGGAGTGCGCGTTCGCGCCGATCCGGTCCGCGACCTTCTGCTGCTCCTCGGCTTCGAGTCCGACGAGGGCGACCTTCGCACCGCGCGCGGCGAGCCGTTCGGCCAGCCCGGCCCCGATGCCGCGGGCGGCGCCGGTGATCAGCACGACCTTGCCGTCGACCTTCTTGGTGCCGCTCAGCAGCGAAAACGGGTTGGCCACGGTGCCTCCTAAACGTCAGTTCAGAGGCACCGTACCCCAACTTACCCGCAGTAAGCTACCCAACAGTAGCGTCACTTTCCCTATGAAAGTGACGCTTCTTCGTCTGGAGTCAGCGACAGGGAGACCGAGGCGATCAGGTCTGTCAGCTGCTCGGGGGTGCGGGCGCTCGCGATCGGTGCGGCGACCGTCGGCTGGACGCGCAGCCAGGCCAAGGCCACCGTCGCGACCGAGACGCCGTGTGCCGCCGCGACCTCGTCGAGGGCCGCCAGGACGCGCTCGCCGCCGCCGTCCAAATAGGACACGGCGCGGGCGGCGCGCGGGCTGTCGCCGGTCTCGTCCTTCGAGCGGTACTTGCCGGTCAGGAACCCCTTCGCGAGGGCGAAGTAGGGCAGCGTGGCCAGGCCTTCGCGGTCGACGAGCGGGGCGAGGTCGCGCTCGTAGTCGCGCTCGACGAGGTTGTAGTGCGGCTGCAGGACGGCGTACCGGGCGAGACCGTTCTTGTCCGAAATGGACAGTGCCTCGGCGAGCCGGTCGGCGGTGTAGTTGGACGCGCCGAGGTAGCGGACCTTGCCCGCGCGGACCAGCGCGTCGAACGCTTCGAGGGTCTCTTCGAGCGGAGTGTCCCGATCATCGCGGTGGGCGTAGTAGAGGTCGATGTGGTCGGTGTTCAGGCGCCGCAGCGAGTCCTCGGCCGCGGCCTGGATGTTCTTCGCCGACAGGCCCGGCCGGGCGTCCCACGCGCCGACCTTCGTCGCGATGACGACGTTGTCGCGGTTGCCGCGCGCGGCGACCCAGCGGCCGAGGATCTCCTCGGAGCCGCCGCCCCCGCCGTAGACGTCGGCCGTGTCCACGAAGTTGCCGCCCGCCGCCGCGTAGGCGTCCAGCACGGCGAAGGACGTTTCCTCGTCCGCCGTCCAGCCGAAGACGTTGCCGCCGAGGTTGAGCCCGTACACGTCGAGATCGGTGTTGCCCAGCTTGGTCATGCCTTCGACGTTAGTTCGGCGGACCCGGGACGAAAATCGCCGTCTCACGTGTTGGGGTGTTCCATGGCTATCGAACTGGGCAGGACCGGCATCTGGCGGATGTTCACCGCGGTGGACCCGGCGTTCGCGGCGGGGGTGGAAGAGCTCGGCTACGGCGCGCTCTGGCTGGGCGGCTCGCCCGGCGGGGACCTGGCGCTCGTCGACGAGCTGCTGGGCGCGACCGAGCGGCTGGTCGTGGTGACCGGCATCGTCAACATCTGGCAGGACGAGCCGGCGTCGATCGCGCGGGCGTACGACCGCATCGTCGCGAAGTACCCGGACCGCTTCCTGCTCGGCGTCGGCGCCGGCCACCGCGAGGCGACGAAGGAGTACAAGAAGCCGTACACGGCGTTGGTCGAGTACCTGGACGGGCTCGACGCGGCCGGCGTGCCGGTCGAGGGCCGCCTGCTCGCCGCGCTCGGCCCGAAGGTCGTCGAGCTGTCCGGCGCCCGGACCGCGGGCGCGCACCCGTACCTCACCACCCCCGACCACACCCGGGCGACCCGCGCGCTGCTCGGCGACGGCAAGCTGCTCGCTCCCGAGCACAAGGTCGTGCTGGAGACCGACCCGGCGAAGGCGCGGGAGATCGCCCGGCGCGGCCTGCAGTACTACCTCGGCCTCTCGAACTACACCAGCAACCTGCGGAAGTACGGCTTCACCGACGAGGACCTCTCGGGCGAGGGCAGCGACCGCTTCGTCGACGCGCTCGCCCTGCACGGCGACGTCGAGACGATCGCCCGCGGCCTGAACGAGCACTTCGAGGCGGGTGCCGACCACGTCACCGTCCAGGTGCTCAACGAGGACCCGTGGCCCGCCTACCGCGCCTTGGCGGAGGCGCTGCGCTGAGGGTGTGATCTCCGTCCGGCCGCCCCGGCTCCGGCGGCCGGACGGAGCCCGATCTGAACCGATTCCACGTGCGTGAAAGTTTCTGCGCGGGGACCGGTGTGCGGCGGCGGTCCACCTCGTACGATGCGGTCGGGACCACCCTGTGCCAAGGAGGAGTAACGATGCCCATCGCCACCCCCGAGGTCTACGCGGAGATGCTCGACCGGGCCAAGGCGAACGAGTTCGCCTACCCGGCCATCAACGTGACCTCGTCCGAGACCGTGAACGCCGCCATCCGCGGCTTCGCCGAGGCGGAGAGCGACGGCATCATCCAGTTCTCCACCGGCGGTGCCGAGTTCGCGTCCGGCCAGAAGGTCAAGGACATGGTCACCGGCGCGACCGCGCTGGCCGAGTTCGCCCAAGTGGTCGCGGCGAAGTACGACGTCAACGTCGCGCTGCACACCGACCACTGCCCGAAGGACAAGCTGGACGGCTTCGTCCGCCCGCTGATCGAGATCTCGGCCGAGCGCGTCAAGAACGGCCAGAACCCGCTGTTCCAGTCCCACATGTGGGACGGCTCGGCGATCGACCTCGACGAGAACCTGCAGATCGCGCAGGAGCTGCTGGCCAAGACGGCGGCCGCGAACATCATCCTCGAGGTCGAGATCGGCGTCGTCGGCGGCGAGGAGGACGGTGTCGAAGCGGAGATCAACGAGAAGCTGTACACCGCCGAGGGCGACTTCCTGAAGACGATCGACGCGCTCGGCGCCGGTGAGAAGGGCCGCTACCTGCTGGCGGCGACGTTCGGCAACGTGCACGGCGTGTACAAGCCGGGCAACGTCAAGCTGCGCCCGGACGTGCTGAAGGGCGGCCAGGAGGCGGCGGCGAAGAAGCTCGGCCTCGACTCCGGCGCGAAGCCGTTCGAGCTGGTCTTCCACGGCGGCTCGGGCTCGCTGCCGGAGGAGATCCGCGAAGCGGTGTCCTACGGCGTGGTGAAGATGAACGTCGACACCGACACGCAGTACGCGTTCACGCGCCCGATCGTGGACCACTTCTTCAAGAACTACGACGGTGTCCTGAAGATCGACGGCGAGGTCGGCAACAAGAAGGTCTACGACCCGCGGTCGTACCTGAAGGCCGCCGAGGCCGGCATGGCGCAGCGCGTCGTCGAGGCCTGCCAGGCCCTCGGCTCCGCGGGCACCAAGCTCAAGTAAGACGCACAACTGAAGGCCGCTTCGACACGACCCCCAGTCGCGTCGAAGCGGCCTTCAGTGCGTTTCGGGGACGCGCGAGCGCTGACCGGCGCGGGAGACGTGGCTGCCGACGAGCCCGCCCGGCCGGGTGGGCACGATCGCGGCGATGACCTCCTGGACGCGTTCCATGATGTCCTTGCGGCCGTGCAGCACCCACGAGATGTGCTGCGCGCCGAAGAACGCGGCGACCAGGACCCTGGCCAGCGCGGCCGGGCTGGTGCCCGGCTGGAGCTGGCCCAGCTCGTCGGCCTGCTCCAGCAGTTGGCGCACCAGCTCGGTGTAGCTGACGAACGGCGTCGGCAGGCCGCCTTCGATGAGGAAGTGCTCGATGTGCAGGCGGACGGCCGCCTGGAAGACATGGTCGTCCCGCAGGGCGAGGGCGATCCGCGTCAGCAGCTCCACGGTGGCGTCGAGCGGCGGCAGGTCGAGGGCCTTGACGCCGGCGGCGAGCGTCGGCAGCCGCGCGTAGTACTCCTCGGAGACGGCGACCGCGATGGCTTCCTTGTTCGCGAAGTGGAAGTAGACCGCGCCCTTCGTCACGCCGGCGTGCTCGGCGATGTCGACCAGGGTGACTTCGGCGAACCCGCGGGCGGCGAAGATCTCCGCCGCCGCGTGCAGGATCTGCGCGTACGTGCGGACCGCTCGTTCCTGCTTGAGGCCGTGCCGCTGCGGTGCGGGGCCGGTCTTCGTCATCGTGGCACCTTCTCGGTCGATATGCGCCGAGCACTTCCATACCTCGACGAATGTTTATCGTAGCTTACTATCCGGTCGTGAGCTAGCCGTGGCGGCGTGCTCACGTCCTGCGACGATGTCGGAACGGACCGCGCAAATCGGGCGCGAGCTGGGCAGATGTCCAGGATTTCGAGTGACGACTGAGGGCGCAAAGTCACGTTAACATCACGCAAATCGGCGGAAAAAACCTTCTCGCAGGTATGAAACTTGCTATGCTGGCGGTGTCACGAGCGCGGCAACTCCTGCCGTGCCGGGTGCTTGGGGGATGCATGAACACCGACACGCTGCCGTCCGCGGCCGCGGACCGGGCGGCCACCGCGGCCGACTGGCACCCGCGGCTTTCGGCCGTCGAACTCGTACCGCTCGACTCGCTGCTGCCGGGCGAATCGCCCCGCGCGGCCGGCGAGAACGCCGAGCACGCGAAGCTGCTCGCGAACGCCGACTCGGTGTTGCCGCCGATCACGGTCCACCGCGCGACGCGCCGGGTGATCGACGGCCGCCACCGCCTGGCCGCGGCGGTCGTCCGCGGCGATGACGTGATCCGCGTCCGCTACTTCGACGGCGACGAGCGCGACGCGTTCATCTTGTCCGTCCGCGAAAACACGACGCACGGACTGCCGCTGTCGAGCCGCGACCGCGCGGCGGCCGCCGACCGGATCCTCCGCACCCACCCGGCGTGGTCGGACCGGGCGATCGCGGAGATCGCGGGACTGTCGGCGAAGACGGTCGCGGGGTTGCGGCGCGCGGTGTCGGGAGCGGGCCAGCCCGCGGCCCGCCTCGGCCGCGACGGCAAGATGCGGCCCCTGAGCACGGCGGCGGGCCGGGCCCACGCGCGCCGGTTGCTGGAGGAGATGCCGGGGGCGTCGCTGCGGTCGATCGCCGAGCTGGCGGGGATTTCGCCGGGCACGGTCCGGGACGTGCGCAACCGCATGCTGCGGGGGGAAGACCCGGTGCCGGGCGGGTTGCGGGTGGCGGCGCCTCGGGAACCCGAGGCCGAGCAGATCGAAGACTCGGTCCGAGCTGATGTCGTCGCCGAGCCGGTCGCGAACCCCGAAAGCCGCGCCGTGCGATCGCTGCCCGCCGTCGCCTCCGTGCCCGAGGTGCCCGCCGCCCGGCGCGAAGACTCGCCCGCGGCCGCGCTCGAGGCGCTCATGAACGATCCCTCGCTCAAGTTCACCGAGCAGGGCCGGTTCCTGCTGCGCCTCCTCTCCGCCAACGCGCGCGCCGTGCGGCACCGCGTCGAGCTGACCGAGGTCGTTCCCGCCCACTGCGTCCCCATGGTCGGCGAAGTCGCGCGCGAATACGCCAAAGCCTGGCTGCGCGTCGCCGAAGACCTGGAACGCAAGCTGACGTGACCGCCACCGCGTCGACCACCCTGCGGCTCTTCGGTTTCCACCACGCGGGCGGCGGTCCGACGGCCTTCGCCGGGTGGCAGTACGCGCTCGGCGGGGCCGTCGAAGTCGTGCCCGTCGCCTTGCCCGCCGGGGCGCACCCGGACTTCGCCGCGCTCGTCGAACGGCTCGCCGACGACCTCGCGCCCCGGCTGGAGGAACCGTACGTCTGCTACGGCCACAGCATGGGCGCGCTCGTCGCGTACCGGCTGGCGCGCCTGCGCGAAGCCCGCGGGCAACGCCTCCCCGACCGGCTCCTGCTCGGCGCGTTCGCCGCCCCGCACCTCGCGCACCCGATCAGCCGCGCGCGGAACCTGACCGACGACGAGCTCGAAGCCTGGCTGCTGTCCGTTTCGGACGTTCCCGCCGCCCTCCTCGGCGGGGATGGCCGCCGGGCCGCCATGCTCGGGAAGCTCCGCGAAGACCTGCGCCTGTGCGCCACCCACCGGGAAGACCCGCGATCGCCACTGCCGGTGCCGATCGACGTCTTCGCCGGGACCGCCGATCCGCTCGTCCCGCTCGCCGACGCGCGGGCGTGGTCCTCGTACTCCGGCGTCGACGCCCGGTTTCACCCGATTCCCGGCGGCCATTTCTTCCCGCGCGAGTCGAAATCCGTCTTCTTCGAACGGCTCCGGACCATTCTCGGGAACTGAGGTGTGCAACTGGGGAGCCCCGGTTGCACACTTCCTTGGCCGCATCGGCGCGGCCGGGCATAATCGCTTTCGAAGTCCCGCCAGTGTCGGCGGGCGCGGCCGCCACTGGGGTGATTTCCGGCGCCGCTTCCTTCCTCTCTCGCCGCCGTTCGCCGAGGGGGATCCGTGCTGACCGGAAACGGGGGATGTCTTGTCCGCACCACACGCCGATGACGAGCCGGTCCGGCTGCTCACGCCGGACGGCGACCGGGTCGAGCACCCTGCCCACCGGCTCGAAACCACGCCGGACCAGCTGCGTTCCTGGTACCGCGAAATGGTCGTGACCCGCTGCGTCGACGCCGAGGGCGTCACCCTGCAGCGGCAGGGCGAACTGGCGCTGTGGCCGTCTTCGCTCGGCCAGGAAGCCGCGCAGATCGGGTCCGCGAACGGATTGGCGCCCGGCGACCACGTCTTTCCCAGTTATCGGGACCACGGCGTCGCGATTTCGCGTGGCGTCGATCCGCTGCACATTTTCCGGATGTTCCGCGGGGCGACCCACGGTGGCTGGGCTCCCGCTGAACGGGATTTCCACCTCTACACGCTCGTCATCGGTTCGCAGACTTTGCACGCGACCGGATATGCAATGGGTGTTGCGAAAGATGGCGCGGATTCGGTCGTCATCGTCTATTTCGGTGACGGCGCCACGAGCCAGGGCGACGTCAACGAGGCGTTGAACTTCGCCGCCGTCTACCAGGCGCCCGTGGTGTTCTTCTGCCAGAACAACCAGTGGGCGATCTCCGAGCGCACCGAACGGCAGAGCCGCGTGCCGCTGTATCGGCGCGCGGCCGGGTTCGGCCTGCCCGGCGTCCGCGTCGACGGCAACGACGTCCTCGCCTGCGTCGCCGTGACCCGCGACGCCGTCGCCCGCGCCCGTCGCGGCGAAGGGCCCACGCTGATCGAGGCCTTCACCTACCGGATGGGCGCGCACACGACGTCCGACGACCCGACGCGCTACCGGGACGACGAAGAAGTGGCCGCGTGGGCCGCGAAAGACCCGATCGCCCGGTTGCGGGCCCACCTCGAGAAGACCGGCCAGGCCGACGAGGCGTTCTTCGCCGAGGTCGACGCCGAAGGCGAGCGGCTGGCCCGCGAGGTCCGCGCGACCGTGCGCGCCATGCCGGACCCGGACTTCTCCGAGCTGTTCGGCCAGGTCTACGACGGCGAACACCCGCTGATGGCCGAGGAATCCGCCTTCCACCGCGAGTACGCGGACTCGTTCGTCGACGCGAAGGGGAGCTGACATGACCGTGCTCGACCTGCCGGAAACCGCCGCCCCGGCCCGCACGCTGCCGCTCGGCAAGGCGATCAACCAGGCCCTGCGCGACGCGCTCGCCGCCGACCCGAAGGTCGTGTTGATGGGCGAGGACATCGGCCGGCTCGGCGGGGTGTTCCGGGTGACCGACGGGCTGCAGCGCGAGTTCGGCGAGGACCGCGTGATGGACACGCCGCTGGCCGAGTCCGGCATCGTCGGCACCGCGATCGGCCTGGCGCTGCGCGGGTACCGGCCGGTCGTCGAGATCCAGTTCGACGGCTTCGTCTTCCCCGCCTACGACCAGATCGTCACGCAGCTGGCGAAGATGCGAGCCCGCTCGGGCGGCCGGTTCGGGCTGCCGGTGGTGCTCCGCATCCCGTTCGGCGGCGGGATCGGTGCCGTCGAGCACCACAGCGAGTCGCCCGAGGCGCTCTTCGCGCACGTGGCCGGGTTGAAGATCGTCTCACCGGCGACGTCCGGCGACGCCTACTGGATGCTGCGTCAGGCGATCGAAGCCGACGACCCGGTGCTCTTCCTCGAACCCAAGCGGCGGTACTACGACAAGGACACAGTGGACACCGCCGCGGTGCCGGAACCGTTGCACCGGGCCAGGATCGCGCGGCCCGGCGAGCACGTCACGCTCGCCGCGTACGGCCCGACCGTCCGCACTTGCCTCGACGCGGCCGCGGTCGCCGAGCGCGAAGGGCTGAGCCTGGAGGTCCTGGACCTGCGGTCCGTGTCGCCGGTCGACTTCGACACGATCGAGGCGAGCGTTCGCCGCACCGGACGGCTGGTCGTCGTGCACGAGGCGCCGACGTTCCTCGGGCTCGGCGCCGAGATCGCCGCCCGGATCACCGAACGGTGCTTCCACGTCCTGGAGGCGCCGGTGCTGCGCGCGGGCGGCTACCACCTGCCGTACCCGCCGTCGCGGCTCGAACACGACTACCTGCCCGACCTCGACCGCGTCCTCGACGCCGCCGAGCGCGCGGTGGCCTACTGAAATGGGAAGCCCGACCATGCAGCTGCGCGAGTTCGAGATGCCCGACGTCGGCGAGGGGCTCACCGAGGCGACGATCCTGCGCTGGTTCGTCGGCCCCGGCGACCGCGTCACCGACGGCATGACCGTCTGCGAAGTCGAGACGGCCAAGGCGGTCGTCGAACTGCCCATCCCGTTCGACGGGGTGGTGCACGAGATCCGCTACCCCGAGTCGTCCACAGTGGACATCGGGACGGTCGTCATCACGGTGGCCGACGAAGGCGTCACGCAGGAGGCCGAGCGGATCCTCGCCGAAGAGGACGAGCCGAAGCAGGCGGTCCTCGTCGGCTACGGCGTGACCACCGGGGCACGCGAACGGCGGCCGCGACGCCGTCCGTCGCCCCCGCCGCCGGTGGACCGCCGGACGCTGGCGAAGCCGCCCGTGCGACGGCTGGCCAGGGACCTCGGCATCGAGCTCGACCGCGTCCCCGCGACCGGGCCGGGCGGGCTGATCACCCGCGACGACGTCCGCAACGCCGTCCCCGGGGAGTCCACAATGGACGAACGCCGGATCCCGGTCAAGGGCGTCCGCCGGGCGACCGCGGAAGCCATGGTGGCCAGCGCGTTCACCGCCCCGCACGTCACCGAGTTCCTCACCGTGGACGTCACGCGCACCATGCGGTTCCTCGAGGAGCTGAAGGCCGACCCGGACTTCGCCGGGCTCCGGGTGACGCCGCTGCTGATGGTCGCGAAGGCGTTCCTGACCGCGGTCCGGCGCCACCCCGAGATCAACGCCACCTTCGACGCCGCCCACCAGGAGATCGTCGTCAAGGACCGGGTCAACCTGGGCATCGCCGCGGCCACCCCGCGCGGCCTGCTCGTGCCGAACGTCAAGGACGCGCACACGCTGACCCTGCCCCGCCTGGCCGCCGCGCTCGGCGAGCTGACCGCCACCGCCCGCGCCGGCCGGACGACCCCGGCCGACCTGGCCGGCGGCACCCTGACCATCACCAACATCGGCGTCTTCGGCGTGGACTCCGGCACCCCGATCCTCAACCCCGGCGAAGCGGTGATCCTCGCGGCGGGCGCGATCAAGCGGCAGCCGTGGGTGGTCGGGGACGAGGTGCGGCCGCGGCACGTGTGCACGCTCGCGCTGTCGTTCGACCACCGGCTGGTCGACGGCGAGCTCGGGTCCCGCGTGCTCGCGGACACCGGCGCGGTGCTGGAACGGCCGAAGCGCCTGCTCACCTGGAGCTGACCGTGACCGAACCCCAGAGAACGACCGGCGCGGGCGCGCTCGTGGCGACGCTCGAAGCGCTCGGCGTCGACACCGTCTTCGGCATCCCCGGCGGCGCGATCCTCCCGGCGTACGACCCGCTGCTGGACTCGGCGAAGGTCCGGCACGTCCTGGTCCGCCACGAGCAGGGCGCCGGGCACGCCGCCACCGGGTACGCGCAGGCGAGCGGCAAAGTCGGCGTCTGCCTGGCGACGTCCGGGCCGGGCGCGACGAACTTGGTCACCCCGCTCGCCGACGCCTTCCTCGACTCGGTGCCGGTCGTCGCGATCACCGGGCAGGTGCCGGGCGCGCTGATCGGCTCGGACGCCTTCCAGGAAGCCGACATCCTCGGCATGACCATGCCGGTGACCAAGCACGGCTACCAGGTGCGCGACGCCGCCGACATCCCGCGCGTGCTCGCGCAGGCCTTCCACCTGGCGGCGAGCGGGCGGCCGGGCCCGGTCCTGGTCGACATCACGAAGGATGCGCTGCAGGCGGCGACGACGTTCGACTGGCCGGTCCGGCTGGACCTGCCGGGCGCGCGGCCGGTGCCCGCACCGCACCCGGGCCAGGTCAGGGCGGCCGCGCGGCTGCTCGCCGAGGCCAAGCGCCCGGTGCTGTACGTCGGCGGCGGCGTCGTCAAGGCGTCGGCCGAGGCTGAACTGTGGGCTTTCGCCGAGTTCACCGGCGCTCCGGTCGTGACGACGTTGATGGCGCTCGGCGCGTTCCCGGGCAGCCACCCGCAGCACCTCGGCATGCCGGGGATGCACGGCTCGGTGGCGGCCGTGACCGCGTTGCAGCGGGCCGATCTCGTCGTCGCGATCGGGGCCCGGTTCGACGACCGCGTCACCGGGCGGCCGGAGACGTTCGCGCGTGGCGCCAAGGTGGTGCACGTCGACGTCGACCCGGCGGAGATCGGCAAGAACCGCGCGGTCGACGTCCCGATCGTCGGCGACGCCGCCGAAGTGCTGCGCGAGCTGACCGCCGTCGTCGCGCAGCTCGGCTCGGCCGACCGGCGCGAGTGGTGGGCGACGCTCGAGCACTGGCGGCGGACGTACCCGCTCGGCTACGACCCGGCGCCGGACGGCCTGCTCAGCCCGCAGCAGGTGATCGAACGACTCGGGCAGGTCGCCGGGCCGGACGCCGTCTACGCCGCCGGCGTCGGCCAGCACCAGATGTGGGCCGCGCAGTTCCTGCCGCACGAAAAGCCGCGGACCTGGCTGAACTCGGGCGGGCTCGGCACGATGGGTTACGCGGTCCCGGCCGCGATGGGCGCGAAGGCCGCTCGGCCGGACGCGGTCGCCTGGGCCGTCGACGGCGACGGCTGCTTTCAGATGACCTGCCAGGAACTCGTCACCTGCGCGCTCGAAGGTCTGCCGATCAAGGTCGCCGTGATCAACAACGGCGCGCTCGGCATGGTCCGGCAGTGGCAGACGCTCTTCTACGACGAGCGCTACTCGAACACGCGCCTCGGCGACGACGTCGAAGGCACCCGCTGCCCCGACTTCGTCCGCCTGGCCGAGGCGATGGGCTGCTACGCGCTGCGTTGCGAGCGGCCCGAAGACCTCGACAGTGTGCTCGACAAAGCCATGTCCTGCGACGACCGGCCCGTCGTCGTGGACTTCGTCGTGCACCAGGACGCGATGGTCTGGCCGATGGTCGCGGCCGGCGCGGGCAACGACGACATCCAGGCCGCCCGGGGCGTGCGCCCCGACTTCGGCGACCTCACCGACTGAACCGGAGGAACCCATGCCGGACCGGCTTTCCTTCATCGTCGACCACACCCCGGACGTGCTGGCCCGGGTTGTGCAACTGTGCCGCGGCCGCGGTTACCCGATCGAAGAACTGACCTTCGGCGCCACGGACCACCCCGCCGTCGCCCGGCTGACCGTCGTCGTCGGCGAAGGGCCGCGTCCCGTCGGCCGCCTGGCCCTGCAGCTGGACCGCTTGGTCGGTGTCCAGCGCGTCGTCACCGAACCGGCGGCCGAGCTCGCCGCCGTCTGAATCCCCGAGGAGCGAACCGATGGCTGAACTGTTCTACGAAACCGACGCCGAGCTGGCGACGATCCAAGGGCGCCGGGTCGCCGTGCTCGGCTACGGCAGCCAGGGCCACGCGCACGCGCTCTGCCTGCGCGACTCCGGCGTCGACGTCCGGGTGGGCCTGCCCGCCGAGTCGGCGTCCCGCGCCAAGGCCGAGGAGGAGGGCCTGCGGGTCGTCACCCCGGCCGAGGCCGCTGCCGAAGCCGACCTGATCATGGTGCTGGTGCCCGACCCCGTGCAGGGCCGCGTCTACGCGGAATCCGTGCGCGAGCACCTCGAACCCGGCGACGCGCTGTTCTTCGGGCACGGCTTCAGCGTCCGGTTCGGTTACGTCGAACCGCCCGCCGACGTCGACGTCTGCCTGGTCGCCCCGAAGGGACCCGGCCACCTGGTGCGGCGGCAGTTCACCGCCGGGAAGGGCGTCCCGTGCATCGCCGCGGTCGAGCAGGACGCCACGGGCAAGGCGTTCGACCTCGCGCTGTCCTACGCGAAGGCGATCGGCGGCACGCGGGCGGGCGTCATCCGGACGACCTTCGCCGAGGAGACCGAAACCGACCTCTTCGGCGAGCAGGCCGTGCTGTGCGGCGGGACTTCTGCCTTGGTGAAGGCCGGTTTCGAGACGCTCGTGGAAGCCGGGTACCAGCCGGAGATCGCGTACTTCGAGGTGCTCAACGAGCTGAAGCTGATCGTCGACCTGATGTACGAAGGCGGCCTCGAAAAGATGCGCTGGTCGATTTCCGAGACCGCGGAATGGGGCGACTACGTCACCGGCCCGCGGCTGGTCACCGACGAAACCAAGGCCGAGATGCGCAAGGTGCTCGCCGAAATCAAGGACGGTTCCTTCGCGGCCACCTGGATGGCCGAGTACGAAAGTGGGAAGAAGCGGTACGAACAGTTTCGCGCGGCCGACGCCGACGGCCTGCTGGCGACCACGGGTACCCGGCTTCGCAAGCTCATGAGCTGGGTCGATCCCGCTTGAGGCCGGTTTGCACACGGCCACTGTGCAAACTTCACGAGGCGGCCCGGTGCCGATAGAATTACCGACGTCGCCACGGGTGGCGCACTTTTCTTCCCGGCACCGTCGCCGGATCTCGAAACTTTTCGTTCGCTGAACTTTCGCTATTCGCCGCTGGGGGCGGAACGGCCGCGAGGCCGGACGGGCAAGCAATACGGAGGTAGCTGGACCATGAGTCGTGCGGCGGTACTGGCCGGCCTGGGGGCGTACGTGCCTCCGCGCACGGTCACCAACGACGACCTGGCGGCCACGATGGTCACCAGCGACAGCTGGATCCGGACCAGGACCGGGATCCGCGAGCGGCACTGGGCCGACACCGGCACGACGACCGGTGACCTGGCGGCCGTCGCCGGGCAGCGGGCGTTGAAGTCGGCGGGCGTCGATTCGGTCGACCTGGTCGTGCTGGCCACCAGTACGCCGAACCAGCCGATGCCCGCCACGGCACCGGAAGTGGCCGAGGCGCTCGGTCTCGGCACGGTGGCCGCGTACGACATCTCCGCCGCCTGCGCGGGATTCCTGTACGCGCTTTCCGTGGCGGCCGGGGCGATCGCGGCGGGGGTCGCCGACCGCGTGCTGGCCATCGGCGCCGACCTGTGGTCGACCCGGCTCAACCCGGAAGACCGTGCGGTGTCGGTGATCTTCGGTGACGGCGCCGGGGCCGCGGTGGTCCGGGCGGGCGACGCGGACGAGCCGGGCGCGCTGCTCGGCTTCGACCTCGGCAGTGACGGCGCGCACCGGGAGCTGGCGCGGGTGCCGGGTGACGGCAGCCGCGAACTGTCCACAGGGGACCCTCGGCGTCCCGAGGACCGCTACATGGTGATGCAGGGCAAGGACATGTTCACCCACGCCGTCAACCGGATGGCCGGTTCGTCCGAGCAACTGCTCGGGAAGATCGGCTGGACCGCCGCCGACGTCGACTGGTGCGCCGCGCACCAGGCCAACGTCCGGATCCTGCACACCGTCGCCGACGTGCTCGAAGTGGACCGCGCGCGGATGCTCGTCCACCTCGACCGGGTGGGCAACACCTCGGCGGCGTCCATCCCGCTGGCGCTGACCGACGCGGCACTGGACGGACGGCTGAAGGCGGGCGACCGCGTGCTGATGACCGCGTTCGGCGGCGGCTTGAGCTGGGCGTCGGCGGCGGTCCGCTGGCCGGAGCTCGCCGTGCTGGACATCTGATCTCGATCTCGCGAAAGAAGGCACCACGGATGGAGAAGCTGTTGGACACCGGCGAAGTGGCCACGAGCATCGTCGAGCTGCTCGCCGAAAACCTCGAGTTCGAGCAGGAGTTCACCGCGGAGACGCCGTTCGCCGAGGCGGGCCTCGACTCGCTGATGATGCTCGAGCTCGCCGTCGTCCTCGAACGCCGCTACAAGATCCGGTTCTCCGAAGAAGAGCTGCTCGAATCCGGCAGCGTCGCGGCCGTCGTCGCGAAGCTGCGCGACCGCCTCGCCGCCGTCTGAAGTCTTCCACTCACCCGGAAACTCCCTCCAGGAGGAAACTGTGTACAGCCGCCTCGGCGTGTTCCTGTCCCCGGTCCACGAGACCGGGCAGGACCCGCATCTGGCCATCCGCCGCAACCTCGACCTCGTCGAGCTCGTCGACGACCTGAACTTCGACGAGGCCTGGTTCGGCGAGCACCACTCGCTGGGCTGGGGCCTGGTCGGCGCGCCGGAGACGATGATCGCCGCCGCTTCCCAGCGCACGCAGCAGATCAAGCTCGCCAACGGCGTCGTGCCGCTGTCCTGGCACCACCCGTTCCACGTCGCCACCCGCGCGGTGCACCTCGACCACCTTTCGCGCGGCCGCTACATCCTCGGTGTCGGCCCCGGCGTGCCGACGGACGCGAAGATGCTCGGCCTCGAGCCCGCCGACCAGCGCACCCGCCTGCAGGAGGCGCTGCCGGCCGTGCTGGAGCTGGTCAACGGCGAAGAGCGGATCAGCGAGAAGACCGACTGGTACGGGCTGAACAACGCCAAGCTGCACCTCGCCCGGTTCCAGCAGGACGGCATCGAGGTCGCGATCGCCAGCGGCGGGACGTCGCTGACCGCGCCGAAGCTGGCCGGCCAGTACGGCCTCAACATGGTGTCCTTCGCGCTGACCCAGCCGGGCGCGCCGCACAGCATCGGGCTGTACGACCAGTGGGCCGCCGCCGAGGAGTCCGCCGCCGAGCACGGCAACACCATGCGCCGCGACAAGTGGCGCGTCGCGCTGCCCGTGCACGTCGCCGAGACGACGAAGCAGGCCTTCGCCGACGTCCGCGACGGCTTCGACCGCTGGCTCTTCGACTACTTCGGCAAGGCCGCCGGCCGCGACGTCTCCACGCCGGGCATCCCGCGGGAGAAGGAGCTGGACGCGCGGATCGACGCCGGTGGCGCGCTCGTCGGCTCGCCCGAGGACGTCATCGCCGGCATCAAGCGGCTGCAGGAGAAGACCGGCGGCTTCGGCACCCTGCTCGTCTACCTGCCCGACTGGACGACCTGGGAGAAGACCAACCGCAGCATGGAGCTGCTCGCCCGGTACGTCGCGCCGTACCTCACCGGCAGTGCCGACCGGCCGCAGGAGTCCATCGACTGGGCCGTCGCCAGCCGCGCCTGAGCCGCGCGTCCGGACTACCCCGGTCCCCACCCGTCCCGTCCGGACACAACGAATCGAATCGGAGTCATGACATGACAGTCGCCGGGGACAAGCAGGCCGCCGCGGTGGCCGGCGCGCCGCCCGCACCCCGCTGGCGGACCGCTCTGCTGTTCGCCAGCCTCGTGGTGGGCAACTTCCTGGTCATCCTGGACGTTTCCATCCTCAACGTCGCCCTGCCCGACGTCCGCAGCGACTTGTCCGCCACCACGGCCGAACTCCCGTGGACCGTCGACTCGTACACGGTCGTCTTCGCCGGGCTGCTGCTCGCGTCGGGCTCGATCGCCGACCGGCTCGGCCCGCGCCGGGTCTACCGGACGTCGATGGTGCTGTTCGCGCTGCTGTCGGTGGTGTGCGCGGTCGCGCCGAACGCGACCGGCCTGATCGCCGGCCGGGCGCTGCTCGGCGCGTCGGCGGCGGGGCTCGTCCCGGCGTCACTGGCGCTGCTGGCCGCGCTCTACCCGGAGCCGGCGAAGCGCTCGAAGGCGGTCGGCACGTGGGCCGCGTTGAGCAGCATCGGTTTCGTCGCCGGCCCGGTGATCGGCGGCGCGCTGGTCGACCTCGGCGGCTGGCGGCTGGTGTTCCTGGTCAACCCGCTGATCGTGCTGCTGGCGTTGCTGCCGACGCGCGGGCTGTCCGGCCACCGGCCGAAGTCGTACAAGAAGATCGACTGGGCCGGGCTGGTCCTGTCGATCGTCGGGCTGGCCGCGCTGACGTTCGGCCTGATCGACGCGGGCAGCGAGGGCTGGGGCCGGGCGCTGCCGCTGGGCGCGATCGCGCTGGGCCTCGCCGCGTTCGTGGCGCTGGCCTTCGTGGAGCGGCGGGCGGAAGCCCCGGTGCTGCCACCGAAACTGCTCGCGCTCAGCCGCGTGAAGGCCGACCTGGTGGCCGGGGCCATGGCGAGCTTCATCTTCTACGGCGCGCTGTTCGGGCTGACCCTGTGGATGATCCGCGACCGCGGGTTCACGCCGCTGGAGGCCGGGGTGGCGTTCCTGCCGATGACGCTGCCGTCGTGCGTCCTGCCGCTCATCGCGGGCCGCTCGGTGGCGAAGTTCGGCGCGCCCAAGGTGATCCTCGCCGGACTCGGTGCCAGCCTCGTCGCCGGCATCGGGCTGGTCGCGCTCGGCGACGACCCGGCGTACCCGCTGCTGGTGGTGTTCGAAATCCTGCTGACCATCGGCGGCACGATGGTGGTGCCCGCGGCGACCGCGGACATGGCCGCCGCCGCGCCACCCGAACTGGCGGCGACCGGCCAGGGTGCGCAGAGCGCGTCCCGGCAGGCGGGCGTCGCGCTCGGCGTCGCGGTGCTCGGCACGGTGACCAGCCTGCACGTCATCGGGCTGGTGATCACCGTGGCCGCGGTGGGCTCGCTGCTGGTGATCGTGGCGCTGCGCAGCCGCGCCGCGAAGGTGGCGGTGGCCTGATGCGGGCGGCGTTCTTCGACGTCGACGAGACCCTGCTGACCGGCAAGAGCATGTTCGAGTTCCTCCGCTTCTGGCTCGCCCGGTGCGGGGACGACGGGACGGCCTACGAGCGGGAAGCCGCCGCCGTGCGGGAGCTTTCGGCGCGGGGGATGCCGCGGGAAGACGTCAACCGCGCGTTCTACTCCCGGTTCGCCGGTGCCGACGCCGCCGAGGTGCGGGCGGCGGGCCGGGACTGGTACGCGCGGTACCGGGCCCGGCCGGGCGCCTTCGTCACGGCCGGGGTCGAGGCGCTGGCCGCGCACCGGGCCGCGGGCGACGTCGTGGTGCTCGTGTCGGGCTCGTTCCCGCCCGCGCTCGACCCGGTCGCCGGGGACCTGGGCGCGGACCGGGTGCTGTGCACGACCGTCGACGTCGGCGCGGACGGCCGGTTCACCGGCACGGTCACCGAGCCGATGATCGGCGCGGCGAAGGCCGAGGCGGTGGCGAAGACCGCCGCCGAGCTCGGCGTGTCCATTGCGGACTGCTGGGGATACGGGGATCACGCCAGTGATCTCGGACTGCTGCGCGCGGTCGGGCACCCGGTGGTGATCGGCGAGGACCCGGTCCTCACCGCCCACGCGCGCGAACACGGCTGGCCGGTGCTTTCGCAAGCCGGCGGGGGAAGGGGAAGACCATGAGTTTCGCGGACAAGGTCGCGCTGATCACCGGCGCGGACGGCGGGATCGGCGCGGCGCTGGCCGCTCGGCTGGGGGCCGGCGGCGCCCGGCTGGTCCTGCACTCGAACAACGCCGACGGGCTGGCGAAGCTGGTCGCCGACCACGGCTGGCCCGCCGACCAGGTGCTGACGTCGGCGCACGACGTCACCGACGCCGAGGCGGTCGACGCGGCGGTGGCCGCGGCCGTCGAGCGGTTCGGCCGGATCGACTACCTGCTCAACGTCGCGGGTGTCGCGTACTTCGGCGGGATCCTGACCACCGACGTCGAGATGTGGCGCAAGACGTTGGACATCAACCTGACCGGCTACTTCCTGACCGCGCACGCCGTGCTGCCGCACATGAAGGAAGCGGGCGACGGGTTCGTGGTCAACATGTCGTCGATCTGGGGCAAGCGCGCGGCGGCGCCCGGCGCGATGCTCGCCTACTCGGTGTCGAAGTGGGGCGTCGAGGGACTGACGAAGTCGCTCGCCGCCGAAGCGCGCCCTTGGGGCGTCCGGGTTTCTTCCCTGGTGCTCGACAAGGTCGACACGGCGTTCCGCACCAACATGATCCCGCACGTCGGCGACTTCACCCCGGAGCAGCTCGACCGGATGCTGTCGGCCGAGGACGTCGCCGACGCGACCGTGGCCGTGCTGACCAGCTCACGCCGCGCGCACGCGGCCACCATCGAGCTCGACGCGTGGCAGTGGGCGTGACCATGGCCGACGTCACGACGCTCTTCCTGGTGGGCGACCGGTTCGCGCCGTTCGCCACGCTGCCGTCGGTCCGGACGGTGTCGCAGTTCGTCGCCGACGTGCGCGGCGGCGTCCACCAGCCGGGCGAGCACCTCGTCCTCGCCGAAGGCCAAGGCCTCACGGCGTTCCAGTGGGACCGCGTGCGGTTCGAGCTGGACCGCGCCGGGCTCGCGGAGTCGACGCGCATCGTCGAAAGCAACCGCGGCCCGCTCTGCGGCCAGGCCGAGACGCACAAGCACCGCGAGCACAACGTCCTCATCGCGGGCCTCGAACGCCTCGGCGACACGCGCTACCGCGCCGCGTTGCGCCTGCACGGCGACCAGGAGCTGCTGCTCGACCACCAGGCGAGCCACGTCCAGGGCATGGTCGTGCTCGAGGCGGCGCGCCAGATGTTCCTCGCCGTCGGCGAGCGCTACTACGCGGCCGCCGGCACGCACTACGCGTACACGCTGGGGGCCATGGAAAGCAGCTTCCAGGCCTTCCTGTACCCGCTGGACACCGAGATCACCTGCGAGGTGCTCACCGCCGACGTGAGCGACCCCGAGCAGCTGGACTTCGACGTCCGGATCGACTTCGAACAGGCCGGGCTGCCGGTCGCGAGCGTGCGGATGCGCTGCTCCGCGTTCCGGAGCGCGGTGCTGGCGCACAAGGAGCACCGCGGCGCCGAGCGCGCCACCCGTTACCTGCTCCGCCGCCTGCCGCAGCTCGCCGCCGCCGAATAGCCACCACGAAAGGAAAGCCGCCATGCCCGCACCCCTGCTGCTCGTCACCGAGGTCCCGGTGACCGGCGAGAACCTGCCCGAAGCCGTCCGCACCTGGCGGGCGCACGCCCCGGAAGCCGCGCTGTACGAAGGCGCCGAGGCCTCGACCGTGCTGGAGCTGACGCCGCTGGACTCGCTGTCCGAGCTCGACGCGGCCACGGCGGGCTGGGAGACCCTGACGAAGGCACTGAGCCCGCTGGCCGACGGCGACGTCCGCCGCCAGGTGCTGCGGTTCGTCGACGCGCCGCGGCCGGTCGAGGGCCTGCTGCCGGACACGCCGTACGTGCAGCTGCGCCACGTCGAGGTCAAGCTGCCGGTGCTGGAGGAGTACCTGACCTGGCGCGAAGACACGATCTTCGACATCGTCCGCACGTCGCCGAACGTCGAAGGTTTCCTCGCCTACCACTCGCTGCTGAGCACCGAGCCGGGCATCATGTTCGTCTCGGGCTTCTCCGTCGACCCGGCGGAGTACGCGAAGCCGTTCCAGTCCGAGCGGTACGCCGAAATCGCGAAGTACGCGCACTCGAAGTTCGTCACCGAGTCGGGGCTGTACACGCGGGTCTACAAGCGGGTGCCGCGGTGACGACGTCGGCCACGTACGAGCTGAGCGTCACCACGCAGGGCCCGGCCTACCCGCCGAGCGAGGTGATGAACGCCGACGGCGACTTCGTCGTGATCGGCCGGGTGAACCGCGCGGGTCCCGACGGGAGTGTCGTCACGGAATGGGGCAATGCGCTGGTGTCGGCCGGGAGCCCGGTGCCCGAGCTGGGCGGGAACGCGCCGTACGACATCGTGCGTGAGCTGCCTTCGGACTTGTCGCAACTGTCCACTTCGGACCGTGAGATGGTGCTGTACACGCTGCCGCTGCCGTTGCCGTGCAACAACTACCCCGAGGTGTTCGCGCCGGACCAGCTGCCGGGCGCGCTCGAGGTGGTGCGGCCGAGTTACGCGTTCCACGAGGTGCCGATCCCGGACTCGCGGGCGGAGGACGGCCCGAAGCTGACCGAGCCGATTACGCTGGGCCAGTGGGTGGAGGCGGCGGGGCAGCTGACGGTGAGCCTGGCCGACGGCGGCCGCGCGGCGGACTTCCAGTGCGAGTTCACGGGTCTGGTGCCGAACAGCGTGTACACGGTGATGTCGGTGCGCCGCCGCGACCTGGACCCGGCGGGCCCGACGCGGCCGGGTCCGCTCGGCATCCCGAACGTGCTGGTCGCCGACCACAAGGGCAACGGCAGTTATGCGGCCCGCATCCCGAACCCGTTCCCGGAGAACGCACCCGGCGACCGGATCATGAACATCGTGCTGCTGTGGATGAGCTACCAGCGCAACTACGGAGGCGCGATCGGCCACTTCGGCCTGGGCGGCGACGTGCACGCCCAGCTGCGGCTGAAGGGCCCGAGTTTCGGGGAGTTCGTGACCCATGCCTGAGCGCGTCCTGACGGAGCAGTCGTTCCGGGCCGTGCTGGGCCGGTTCAGCACGGGCGTGGTACTGGTGACGGCGCAGACGCCGGAGGGTCCGGTCGGCGTGGCGGCGAACTCGTTCACGTCGGTGTCCCTGGACCCGCCGCTGGTGGCGCTGTGCGCGGCCCACACGTCGACGACGTGGCCGTCGATCCGCGCGGCGGACGGGTTCGCGGTGACGATCCTGCGCGACGTCCACGAGGAGGTGTGCCGCGTGTTCGCGACGCGCGGAGCGGACCGGTTCAGCGGCCGCGACTGGGTGCGCACGCCGTCAGGCCACCCGACGTTGCCGGACGGCCTGGGCTGGCTGGACTGCCGCATCGAGCAGCTGGTCACGGCGGGCGACCACGAGATGGTGGTGGCGCGGGCGCTGGACTGGTCGCTCCCGAACGAGGGAGAGCCGTTGATCTTCCACTCGGGGCGGTACGCGAGGCTGGCATCCTGAGGAAGTCGGCGGATTCGGAGAAGGGGTTTGCGATGGCTTACACCGGTGTGGTCACCACCGGCGGTCCGGGAGACGTGCGGGAGACCTCCGGGCTGACGATCACGAAGGTGTCGGTCGGCACCATCGACAACAACGCGTACTTGTTGCGGTGCCGCGAAACGGGCGAGCAGCTGCTGATCGACGCGGCGGCGGAGGCTTCGACGTTGCTTTCTCTGGCTGGGGATGCCGGGTTGGCTTCGATCGTGACCACGCACCGGCACTGGGACCACTGGACGGCTTTGGCCGAGGTGGCCGCGGCGACGGGGGCTCGCACGTATGCGGGCCGGGACGACGTCGAGGGGATCGATGCTCGGATCGACGTTCCCGTTGATGACGGGGACACGATCCAGGTCGGGGCGGTTTCCTTGACCGCTCGTCACCTGAAGGGGCACTCGCCGGGGAGTATCGCTCTGCTGTACCGGGATCCTTCGGGGATTCCGCACCTGTTCACCGGGGATTCTTTGTTCCCTGGTGGGGTGGGGAATACGGAGAACGACGCTTCTCGGTTCGCTTCGCTCATTGACGACGTCGAGAAGAAGATCTTCGCCGAGCTGCCGGATGAGACTTGGGTTTACCCGGGGCACGGGAAGGACACGACGTTGGGAGCCGAGCGGCCGAGCCTGCCGGAGTGGCGAGCCCGAGGCTGGTGACCGGTCAAACCGCGACGACTTCGAGCAGGCTCTCGAGCCCTTTGAAGTCGTCCGGGTTGCGGGTGTAGAGCGGCAAGTTCCGTGAGGACGCGATCGCCGCGATCATGAGGTCCATCCTGCGTGGTCGCGGCGACCGCCCCGCGGCAAGCGTCAACGCGACGAGCGTGCCGTACCGCGCTGCGGCTTCGCCATCGAACGGCAGGGGTGTGAACTCGACGATGGCCGCGCCCAGCTGCTCGTTGCGCACCGCTCGTTCGGCCGGGTCCGCCGTCATGACGACGCCCTGGTGGAGTTCGGCCATGGTCACCGCCGTGATCTCCGGGAGTTCCGGAAGCACCTTCGGGTCCAGCGTGCCGAGGTCGATGAAGGTGCAGGTGTCGAGCACGCCCGCGGCTCGACGCTCAGCCACGTCGGCGCTCCCACGGGTTGTCGTCTTCGCCGAGGCGGTCCTCGCCGAAGAGTTCGTCAGCCTCCCGGCGCAGCGCGGCCGCGTCCACCCTCGGCAGCCGCTTGTGCCGCTCGACCAGCTCTTCCGCGGTGAACCGCTTCCTGTTCGGCACGGGTCGCACTTCGGCGATTTCCACGCCGTTGCGCGTGACGTGGTACGTCTCGCCCGCCTCGACGGCGTCCATGACCGCGGCGGAGTTGTTGCGGA
This sequence comes from Amycolatopsis nalaikhensis, assembly GCF_030264295.1. Classification (GTDB taxonomy): domain Bacteria; phylum Actinomycetota; class Actinomycetes; order Mycobacteriales; family Pseudonocardiaceae; genus Amycolatopsis; species Amycolatopsis nalaikhensis. Next base: position 3,049,602 of record NZ_CP127173.1, read on the forward strand.
ACTCCCGCTGGCTGATCACCTTCACGACTCAAGTGTAGCCCGGTGTAGCACGCGGTGCTACGCCGTTCGTGAAGTCCACTTCCGGCTCGCCGGTCCCGCCGCGGCCCACAGCACGAACACCCCGCCGAGCACCACCAAAGCCGTCCAGTAAGCGACTGGCGGGGCCGACTCCGTGTGCGCGTCCCCGAGCACCCAGGGCCGGAACTGCGCCTGAACCCACAGCGCCCCATACCCGAACGCGGTCACGAGCAACGCCCCAGCGCCCGCGGTGAGCAACCCGTGCCCGCGTCCAATAGCGAAAGCCAAGTCGACCGCGAGCCCAACAATGAGCAGGTAGAACGGCACCGTCGACACCGGGAACCCGAGCCCGAGCAGCAGCGGCCACATCACGCACCGATAAGCCACGTAAGCCAGCGCCACGAAAGAAGCCGACCACCGCCGGCCCAGCGTCGCCCGCGCCAGGGCCAGGATCAAAGCCGTCACCCCGATCCCCCAGAGCGGATAAACCCACTCGGGAATCGGCATGGTGAAGTGCAGGATGGCGGTCCGGTCGACCGGATGCCCGATCTGGTTGGCCGCGAAGTCCATCAACGACTGCTCGGCCTCGGGCGCCCCGCGCTCCCAGGCCCGCAGCCCGAGGATGCCGTACTCCTGCTGCCCGTTCGGGAAGAACGTGTTCTCGAGGAAGAACGCCCACAGCCCGAGCAGCACGCCCGTCCGGAACCGCCCGGGCGGCGCGAACCGCAGCCAGGCCAGGAGCACGCCCGCCTGCATGATGCCCGTTCCCAGGTACAGCATCATGTGTGACGGACTCCACGCTGTGAGGTCGAGCCCGTTCACGCGGTGGTTGATCACGTCCAGCGGTGCCGCCACGAGGAACGTCAGCAGCCCGATCTGCATCAGCCGCAGCGAACGCTTGTCGCAGCCCAGCCCCGTGTAGCTGTGGATCGCCACCAGCACGACGATGATCACCGTGCCGACCGTGTTGATCAGGTGCGGGGGCGCCAGGTCGTCGCGCAGCCACTTGAAGTGCCACGACATGTCCCACGACGAGCCGACCAGCTTGAACGCGAACGCCGTCAGCCACATCCCGTAGCAGAACCGGAGCACCCAGTCCGGTGTCGGCTGACCGGGGGCGCCGCGGTGCCAGTGCCGCGTGAAGAACAGCCGCGTCTTGCCGATCGGGCTGCGCGGGATCACGTCCACCGGGACGTCGACTGCCTTGGCCATGCCGGACATCATGGCCGGTCATGGTCACGAGCGGGCTAAGACCGCGAAAAACCCGGATTCACCCCTAAGGGTGGACGACTTGCGTTCGGCGCGCGCCGGTTGGCAGGGTGTGCCGCCATGATGCCGAAACGAGTTGTCGCGGGCGTGCTCATCGCCGCGCTGGTGCTGGCCGGTGGCGGGGTTCTCGGGAGCCTCTTCTTCTGAGGGCAGAATGGCCCCCATGACGCACAACCTGCTCGGCCCCGAGCCGACGCTGCTGCCCGAGCACACCGCCGCCCAGGCCGCGCTCGACGCCGGGAACGACCCGGCCGCCGTCGCCGCCGAACACCCCGACTACAGCGAGGCCTGGGCTTCGCTGGCCGAGAAGGCCCTGGACGCCGGCGAGACGGTCGCCGCGTACGCCTACGCCCGCACCGGCTACCACCGGGGTCTCGACCAGCTGCGCCGCGCGGGCTGGAAGGGCTTCGGCCCGGTGCCCTGGTCGCACCGCCCCAACCAGGGCTTCCTGCGCGCCCTCGCCGTCCTGGGCAAGGCCGCCGGCAAGATCGGCGAGACCGAGGAGTACGAGCGCTGCAAGACCTTCCTCGCCGACTCCGACCCGGCCGCAGCGGAAGCCACCGGCCTCAAGTGACGCCCCGGTCGTGAGTGTTCAGGGCGGTTAGAACCGCCCTGAACACTCACGACGTCAGAACAGGCCGCAGTTGGAGATCGGCGGGAGACCGGCGAAGCGGCCCTCCAGCCAGGCGAACGCCTCCGGGTACGCGCGCACGGCGCCGAGTACGTGCGTCGGCACCAGCGACGTGCTGAACTGCACCTTCACGCCCTTGCCGCACCACGTCCGGCCGAGCGTCCGGTCCTGCTCGTACGGCACGATGTCGTCGAGTGCGCTGTGGACGATCAGCACCGGCACCGACGGCTTCAGCGTCCCGATCTTCTGCTCCGCCACCCGCGACGCGTAGGGCTCTTCGCCGAGGTACGCGGTCAGTGAGCGGCCGTCGCTGGTCAGCGTCGAGGACTGCGTGAACGCGTGCGCGGCGACCGCCTCCACCGTGCACTCGGTGCGGACCTGCTCGAACAGCTGCTTGCCGCGCGCGTTGAGCAGCGCCGGGATGTTCAGCTCCGGGTACGCGTAGTTCATGCTGACCAGCGCGAACCCGAGGAACCCGACCGCGTAGTGCCCGTCGAGGTTCTTGGCCACCGCGGCCAGGTCCGCGGGCACCGCGCCCGCGTACGCGCCCTTCAGCTTCAACTCGGGCGCGTAGCTCGGCTGCAGTTCGGCCGCCGCGGCCGACGCGCCGCCGCCCTGTGAGTAGCCCGCGATCGCGACCGGGCCGTCGTCCGGGAGGCCCGCCTCCGGCAGCCGCTGCGCCGCGCGGATCGCGTCGAGCACCGCGTGCGCCTCCGCCTCGCGGTTGACGTACGTGTGGTCGCCCGGTGTGCCGAGTCCTTCGTAGTCGGTGACGACGACGCCGTAGCCGCGCGCCAGCAGCCCGGCGATGAACGGCCCTTCGTACTCGAACCCGGCGGCGAGCGCTTTCGATGGCGCGCAGTCGTCGCCTTCGCCTTGCGTGCCGACGGCGTAGGAGACGATCGGGCGCACCCCGCTGCCGTGCCAGGCCGAGCGCGGCGTCAGCACGGTGCCGGTGACCGCGATCGGCGAGCCGTGCGTGTCCCGGCTGCGGTACATGATCCGCTGCACGCTCGCGTCGGCCTTGATCAGCTGGACCGGGTCAATGTAGAAGGTCGACGCCTCGTGGCGGATGACGTCGCCGTCGCTGCCCGCCGGGAGTGGCGAAGGCGGGTCGTAGAAGGACGCGGCGGCGGCCGACGGCGGGCCGAGGGCGGAAAGCGCCAGCACGGAAACCGTGGCGACGGCCGCGGCCAGGGCGCGGCGGGGGAAGATACGCATGCTTGCTCCTCGTTGAGCAGGACGAGTGCGCGGGGAACACCTTTTCAGACAGAGGTGTCGGAAAAAGAATCACGTGAGGTGGACCACCATGTCAAGCCCCGCTCCGCGTGGCCGGCCGCGCAAGCTCCCGGTCGGGGAGCAGCGCGCCCGCGTGCTGCACGCGACGGCGAAGGTCGTCGCGCAGCACGGGATGCAGGGCGCGACGATCGAGCAGATCGCGCGGGAAGCCGGCGTCTCGCGCCAGGCCGTCTACGAGCAGTTCGGCGACCGCGCGACGCTGTTCGCCGAGGTCGTGGCCGCCACCGAGGAGCAGGCCTTCGCCGCGATCGCGGGCCCGTCGGTGACCGACCCGCAGCCCGGCCTGCGGGCCTGGGCGCGGGCCAACTACGCCAACATGGTCACCTTCGTCGCCGACCACCCCGAGGGCTACGGCGTGCTCCGCGCGGCCGAGCGCGCGGGCGACCCCGCTCTCACCCGGTTGAGGGAGCGCTTGGCGGTCGTCTACGCCGACGCCAGCCGCAAGCGGTGGGCCGCGCACGGCATCGACTCGGGCCGCGCCGACCGCGCGCTCGTCACGCTCTTCTTCGCGATGACCGAGTCACTGGTCCAGGCCACCTGGGAGGGTGAGCCGCCGGACCAGGAGGCCCTGATCGACCTGCTCACCGAGTTCACCGTCGGCGGCGTCGCCCGCCTCCAGACGAAGGCGAGCGACGTCATCGAGCGGCTGCGGTAGGCAGCTAAGCCGCGGCCATCGCGGGGATGGCGACCGAGCCGACCACCCGGTTGCGCCCGCCATGCTTGGCCGCGTACACGGCCGCGTCGGCGGACGCCATCACCTCCTCGATGGACGCGCCGTCGAGCGGGTAGGCGGCGACGCCGATGGACGCCGTCTGCCGCACGATGTCGACGGCCTCGCCCTCGTTGGTCGTGGTGCTGATGACCAGCTCGCTGACCCGCTGGCGGATGCGTTCCGCCGTGACGATCGCGTCCTCCTTGGACGTCGCGGGCAGCAGCGCGACGAACTCCTCGCCGCCGAACCGGCCGACCAGGTCGTGCGCCCGCGTCTCCTGCTTGACGACCGCGGCGACCGCCTTGAGCACGTCGTCCCCCGCGAGGTGCCCGTAGGTGTCGTTGATCCGCTTGAAGTGGTCGAGGTCGATCATCATCGCGCCGAAGCTGCCGTTCTCCCGCTCCGCGCGCGAGATCTCCCGCTGGGCGCCGTCCTGCCAGGTGGTGGCGTTGAGCAGCTGCGTCTTCTGGTCGGTGGTGGCGAGCTCCTCGAGCCGCTTGATCAGCACGGACCGCTGCAGCACGTACAGCGGCAGGATGACCAGGCCGGACAGCAGCGGCTCTTCGTTCAGCACCATCACCAGCAGCGCGCCGACGCACAGGGTGGACAGCTCCAGGAGGTTGTCGTCCATGGTGCCCAGGCACGACACCGGTGTCGCGTTCTTCGGGTCGGCCAGGTAGAGGCCGAGGCCGGTGAGCGCGGTGTTGACCGTGAAGAAGGCCAGTGCGGCCAGGGTCACCGTCGCGACGCCGCTCCCCAGGGTCATGTGACCCACGACACCCGCGGTGAAGGCCGACAAGATCATCGTGGTCGCGTTCGCTGCCACTCGGTGAAATTCACCCGGACGGGTGCCAGACCAGCTGCGGAACGCCAAGTACACGTACAGCACGCAACCGAGCGTGGCCACCAGCTGAGCCGGCAACAGCAGCCCGGCGGGCAGCAGCCACACCGAAGTCATCGAGATGTAGGGGCCGTTGCTGAGGATCCGGCGCTGCCGCTCCAGCCGCCTGCTGACCTCCGTCTGCGCCACCGCCAGGGCTGTGAGCAGGGCAAACGTCCCCACCTGGGCGAGCGTGACCGGCACGGTCAGCAACGAAACGGCCGTCCACGTGAGCATGACCGCGATGGCGGTCAGCGTCGCGATGATCCAGTCGCGGGGGCGGGTCCACAGTGCCCAGCCCCGCACGCGAGAAATCAAGTCTTGGCCGCTCTGTTCCCCCGATGTGACCATTTTTCCCCCAGCCCCTTGCGCGGATGTTCGGTGACAAAGTACTCACGGACAGTTTCAGACCGTTTGCCTGCTGTCCACAAGGGCTTTCGGTGTGTACTTTTTCTGTGACACCGGAACGAGAGGTGGCCAGCGATGCGCGGCAAAGAACAGTGACCGCACAGCGCACCGCAAGGTCGCGCAGGTCGAGCCCACGCGCGGGGCATGTCAGGCATGCTCGGCGCGTGCGGCTTCTTTGTCGACCCATCGGCCGGGTTCGCCGGCCATAGCCCGCGTCCACAGGACCGCCAGCGGCAGCGTGAGGACGATCCCGGCGACGCCGAAGATCCCCACGGTGCCGTGCGGGCTGAGCTGATCCGCGAGGACGCCGCCGATCAGCGGGCTGATGCCCATCATCGTGGTCAGGCCCGTGTTGGACAGGCCCATCACCTGCGCCCGCTGCTCGTCGGGCACGGCCAGGGTCAGTGACGCCGTCGCCTGCAGCAGGCAGACCGTGCCGAAGCCGCCGGACACGATGAACAGGACGATCGACGACACCGGTCCGGGCGTCAGGAAGCACAGCACCAGCGGGATGGCGCACAGCGCGGCGAGCGGGCCGATCAGCTTCGGCCGCAGCCGCGCGGGCACCCAGCGCGTGTAGATGAACGTCGCGATGACGCTGCCGATGGGGTCGGCCGCGAGCAGCAGGCCGATCGCCTCGGGACCGCCGCCGGCCGCCGCCACGTACGGCGCGGCGATGCCCTCGTAGACCGGCAGCAGGCCCATCAGCCAGGTGAAGAGCACCAGCGTGCGCAGCGGCGAGCTCGCGAACGCCGTCCGGCCGCCGCCCCCGAGCGTCGCGAAGAACGACTTCCGCTGTTCGCCGGTCGCGGCGGCGGGCCGGGCGCGGACGCCGAAGCGGATGAACAGGGCCGAGAGCACGAAGGTGGCGGCGTCGATGGCCAGCGCGACGTGCGGGTCGAGCGCGATCAGCAGCGCGCCGCCGCCGGCGAACCCGAGCAGCTGCGCGCTCTGCACGGTCATGCTCCGGATGCCCATGCCGACGACGAACCGGTCGCCTTCGAGCACCTGCGGCAGCAGCGCCAGCTGGGACGCCTTGAACGGCGGGTTGACCAGCGAGACCCCGCCGACCAGCACGCACATCAGCCAGAACGGCATCCCGGGGATGGCGACGAGCAGGATCAGCGCGGCGCGCAGCAGGTCGACGAGCACCATCACGGTGCGGCGCGGGAAGCGGTCGGCGAAGCCGGTGAGGAAGATGCCGCCGAGCAGCGACGGGGCGTAGGTCAGGGCGTAGGTCAGGCCGGTCAGCGTCGCGGAGTTGGTCCCGGTGAACACGAGGATGGAGAGCGCGACCCTGGCCAGCTGGTCACCGGCGATCGACAGCAGTTCCCCGAACCACAGCGCCCGGAACTCGGCGATCCCGAACACCTCGCGGAACGTGACCCGGTCCGGCGGTGCTGCCATGCGTCTTCTCCCGACCTCTTGCAGACCGTGCCCTCCCCATGACCTCCGGTGACGAGACCACCAGTCGGTCATGAGGCAGTCACGGTACGTGAGTTACCTCAGCCAGTGTCCCGTGACTGTTGGTAAATTCCTAGGTTCTTTCGCCGGTATCCAAGGTGTCACGGAGCTTTCCCGAACGGGTCAGACGATAGCCCGCAGTGTCTGACCGGTCGCCCAGGAGTCACCAATGGATCATTCCGCACCCGATGGCCGGAGGACCAGAGGCAAAAGTAGCCACCTCGCTCAGGATCGGAACCGTTCGATCACCTCGATCGAGGCGCGGACCTGGTCGAAGGTGGGCGGGGCGGCCCGGTTGAACACGACGGTCAGGGACCGGCGCGGGATGACCACGAACTCGACGTCGACCCCGGCCGCCTCGGCGGCGGCCTCCACGACGTCGCGCCAGTGCTCCGGGTCGATCCCGTCCGGGTCGGCCCACTCGTGCGCGAAGATCGCCCAGTTCCCCCTGAGCAGGGTGCCGACCACGTCCTGCGCGGTGTGGACGCGGTGCGGCGCGCCGATCTCATCGGCCACGTCTTCGCAGTCGAAGCGTCGCTGCGGAGGCCCGGGCGCCTCGGTGGACAACGGACAAGAGCCGCTCCTTTCACCGCTGTGCGCGGGGCATTCGGAGCCGCCGGCGCCGGTGCTTGGTCGCGGCCCGGAAATTCCGCTCTGTGGGACGCCCGTCCGGTGCCGGAACCCCGGCGTAGCTTCGGTTTCGTGGCCGATCTTCCGCCGTTCAGCCTCGCCGTCGTGGGCGCCGGGCCCCGCGGGGTCGGCGTCCTCGAACGGCTCGGCGCGAACGCCGCGGACCTGCGCGGCCGTCGGCTCGAAGTGCACCTGATCGACCCGTTCCCGCCCGGCCCCGGCCGCGTCTGGCGTTACGACCAGTCCCCGCTGCTGCGGATGAACTCCATGCCCGAGGACGTCACGATGTTCACCGACGACTCGGTGAAGATGGCGGGCCCGGTGCGGCCGGGGCCGTCGCTGCTGGAGTGGGCGCGGCTGGTGCGCGACGGCGCGCTCGACGCCGAAGTGCCGCCCGACGTCGTCGCCGAGCTGACCGCGCTGGCGAGCTTCGACTTCCCGACCCGGCGGCTGCAGAGCGCCTACCTGACCTGGGTGTACCGGAAGGTAGTCGCCGACCTGCCCGAGGGCATCGACGTCGTCGAGCACGCGGCACGGGCGACCGGGGTCGACGGCCGCGCGGTCAGCCTGTCCGACGGGACCACGGTGTGCGCGGACGCCGTCGTGTTCACGGTCGGGCACCTCGACGCCGAGCCGGACGAGCGGGAGCGCGAGCTGGTGGCGTTCGCCGCGGCGCACGGGCTGGCCTACTACCCGGCCGGCTACACCGCCGACGTCGACTACTCCGGCATCGAACCGGGCGAAACCGTGCTGGTGCGCGGGTTCGGGCTGGCGTTCGTCGACCTGATGCTGCTGCTGACCGAGGGCCGCGGCGGGCGGTTCGCGGACCTTCCCGGCGGCGGCCTGCGCTATCACCCGAGCGGCGCCGAGCCGGTGCTGCACGTCGGCTCGCGGCGCGGGGTGCCCTACCACGCGAAGATCGGCTACCGCCTGCGCGGGAAACCGGCGCGGCTGCCCCGGTTCTTCGACGCCTACGCCATGGACGGGCTGGCGGGCGAAGCGCTCGACTTCCGCGCGGACGTTTGGCCGCTCATCGCGAAGGAGCTGGCCTGGGGCTACTACACGGAGCTGTTCACCGGGCACCCGGACCGCGTGCGCCTGGACTTCGCGGTGTTCGCCGACGCCTTCGCCGACTTGGCCTGGGATTCGCCGGGGATGCGCGACCTGATCGAGCGGGCGGTGCCCGGCGAGGCCGACCGCCTCGATCTCGACCGGCTGGACCGGCCCCTGCACGGCCGCGAGTTCGGCACGGCGGAGGAGTTCGAGAAGGAGCTGCGGGAGTACATCGAGGCCGACCTCGCGCGGCGGGCCGACCCGGAGTTCAGCGCCGACCTCGGCGCGTTCACGGCGTTGCTGTCGGTGTACAGCCAGCTGCCAGTGCTGGTCCAAAAAGGACGCTTGGAAGCGTCGTCTCAAGTGTCCGATATGGACGGCTGGTTCCACGGGTTCTTCTCGTACTACGCCAGTGGTCCGCCGCCGCGACGGCTGGAGGAGCTGCTCGCGTTGCACGAGGCGGGGCTGGTTTCCTTCGCGGGCGCGGAAATGCGCGTGACGGCGGAGCGCGGGGTGTTCGTCGCGTCCGGCGCGAGCTACCCGGGCACGGTGGCGGCACGAACGTTGGTCGAGGCGCGGTTGCCGGGCCCGAGCGTGACGCGAGCCGCGGACGGCTTGCTGCGGCAGCTGCGCGACGCGGGCGACCTGGCCGAAGAGACGGTCGCGGACCCGGTGACGGGCGCCCGGCTGCCGTCGGGCCGGATCCACACGCGGGTGTCGGACTCCCGCCTGCTCGACGGAACGGGCCGCCCGCACCCGCACCGGTTCGCGGTGGGCCCCCACACGAGCGCCCGTTCGGCGGCGGCGTTCACCCGGCCGCGGACGAACGCGTTGTCGTTCCGCCAGAACGACGCGGTGGCGCGGGAGATCCTGGCCCTCGTGAGTGGCGATTAGGGTTCTAACCCGAATCGCCACTCACGACGCCCAGGCGACCACCTCGGCGAGCACTTGCTCGGGCGCGGGCATCCCGGCGATCTCGGCGGCGACACGGCGCGCGATCTCGCGGGGCTTCGGGTCTTCGAGCAGTTCCCGAACCGCCGTCTCGATCGCGTCGGCCGTGATGGCGTTGCCGACCAGGGCTTTCGCCGCGCCCAGGGTGGCGAGCGCGTCGGCGTTGGCGAACTGGTCGGCGCCCTGGGGCAGCACGAGTTGCGGCAGCCCGGCCGCGAGCGTGGCGAGCACCGTGCCCGTGCCGCCGTGGTGCGCCACCACTCCCGCGTGCTTCAGGACTTCGGCCTGCGGCACGAATCCCGCCACCCGCACCCGCTCCGGCAGTTCGCCGAGAGCCGCGGCATCACCGGGACCGAGGGCCACGAGCACGTCGACGTCGAGGCGGCCGAGCGCACGGATCGCCGCACGAAGCACGTGCGTCGCACCGAAGACGACCGTGCCGAGCGTCAGGTAGACGAAGCCGTCGGGCGGGAGCGGCGGCAGCGGAACGTCGGGGTCGACCGGCGTCGGACGCATCCGGAACACCGTCGGCACGGCGGCCGTGCCCGGGTCGCGGACGCTGTCGGGCCAGACGTCGACGCAGGCGTCGCCGAACATGGCGTCGGCGGGCAGGGTGCCCCAGAGCGGCGCGAGCCGTTCAGTGGCGACGGCCAAGACCGCGGGCGGCATCGACCGCCCGATGACCACGGAGACGGCCGGGATGCCCGCCCGCTGCGCGGCCACGCCGGTGTCGACGTCGCTCTGTTCGTAGACGACGAGGTCAGGCCGCAGCTCCGGCAGCAGCGGAGTCAGGTCGTCGAGCGAGGCGTTCGGGAGGAGCTCGGCGAACATCGTGATGCCGACGTCGAGGAACCCGGCGTCATCGCCGTGCCGCCGTTTGGCTTCGGCTTCCGCATCCCCGATGGCGATGCCGACGCGGTGGGCCGCGAAGCCGAGATCGCGCACTTTGCCGAGGAAGGCGTCCCCGGTGCCGAAGACGACTTCGTGCCCGGCGCGCGCGGCCGCGTTCGCGAGCGGAAGCAGCGGGAAGAGGTGGCCGTACGCCGGGCGGCACGTGAAGAGGATCCGCACCGCCCGAGCGTACCGGTCAGCAGCGGTTGAGCATGTCCGTCAACGCGGTCTTCTCCGCGCTGTTGATCGTCAGCTTGAACTTGTACTTCACCGCGACCCACATCTTCGCGTAGGTGCACCAGTAGCTGGTGAGCGGCGGCTTCCAGGCGTCCGGCGACTTGTCGCCCTTCTCCTGGTTGACGTTGTCCGTCACGGCGATCAGCTGCGGGTCGGTGAGGTCGTTCGCGTACGCCTGGCGCTGCGCGGTCGTCCACGACGCCGCACCCGTGCGCCACGCGTCGGCGAGCGGGACCACGTGGTCGATGTCCACATCGGACGCCGCGGTCCAGGTCGCGCCGTCGTACGGGCTGAACCACTTGCCCGACGTCGCCGCGCAGCTGGAGTCGGTCACGACGTTCGTCCCGTCGCGCTTCAGCACCACTTCGCGCGTGTTGCAGCTGCCGCCCTGGTCGATCCAGTGCGGGAACTTGTCGCGGCTGTAGCCGTCGAGCGTGCCGTCGGCCTTGACGGTCAGGGTCGCTAGCTCGGACTTCGCGGTGGTCGCCGTCGGGATGCCCGGCGGGGTCGCGTTCGCGACGCCGACCAGGGTTCCGGACAGCACCGCGGTGGCCGCGAGCACAGTGAACGAATGACGAACAGCACGCCTGGTTGGCATTTTGCTGCCTCCGTGTCAGGTGTGGGGACAGCTAACCCTGATACACGGGAGTGGCGTGTGCAACACGTATAGGTGACATGTTGCTGCCCGTTCCTGAACACGGCGTTACCGCGAGCTCACCCGAGCGTGAAAAGCACTGGTCAGGCAGCTCCGCGAACCATACGCAGATCCTGGGTGTGCCGGTACCAGGTCCACTTGTTCACGGCACGGTCGAAGACGACGTCGTCGCGCACCGGCCGGGTCGGGATGCAGCCGATCTGGAACGCGCGGGCGTACAGCGTCGTCTGCCGCTTGAAGATCGTCCCCTTCACGACGCGCACGGCCAGCCCCGGCCCGCCCGGGTCCGGCGTCACCTCGATCGACGCGGCAGGCCCCCGCAGCGCGACCTGCTCGTCGCAGTAGGCCACCCCGCGGACCATCCGCAGCAGCCCGCGCCCGACGAGCACGCCGCCGACGTCGTCGCGGATCAGCGGCACCGGGTCGACCTCGCCGCGCAGGGCCAGCGCGAGCGCCTGCAACGGCGTCTTCGGCAGCCCCCACAGCGCGGCGACGGAGGAGTCCGGCGACGACGGCACGAACCCGACCGACACGCCGGGGAGCGCGTCCTTCCGGAGCAGCCGCTGCACCACCGCGGCGAGGTCCGCGTCCGTGCCCGACACGACCAGGTGGTCGTGTTCGCCCAGCAAGGGGTCGATTTCCGCCTTGCCGGGCAGGCTCGGCACGCGGACGGATTCGACGTCGTCGACTTCTTCGAAGCCCGCCGCGTCCGCGCCACAGGCCACCACGATTCCGCGCACCCGCGGGTCCTCCGTTACAGTCATGCACCGGCATTTCGTCAGCGCCACCGGTGTCCGTCCGGGACACTTAACCTCAGTCGTCGAACACCTGGAGTGTCACATGCCGGCCATCGTGCTCATCGGTGCCCAATGGGGAGACGAAGGCAAGGGCAAGGCCACCGACCTGATGGGTGACCGCGTCCAGTGGGTCGTCCGCTACCAGGGCGGCAACAACGCCGGTCACACGGTCGTCCTGCCGAACGGCGAGAACTTCGCCCTGCACCTCATCCCCTCGGGCATCCTGACGCCGGGCGTGACGAACGTCATCGGCAACGGCGTGGTGGTCGACCCGGGTGTGCTGCTCGACGAGCTCTCCGGCCTCGAAGCGCGGGACGTCGACACGTCCAAGCTGCTGATCTCCGCCGACGCGCACTTGATCATGCCGTACCACGTGGCCATCGACAAGGTCACCGAGCGCTACCTCGGCAGCCGCAAGATCGGCACCACCGGCCGCGGCATCGGCCCGTGCTACCAGGACAAGATCGCCCGCGTCGGCGTCCGCGTGCAGGACCTGCTCGACGAGAAGATCTTCCGCCAGAAGGTCGAGGCGGCGCTGGAGTTCAAGAACCAGGTGCTGGTGAAGGTCTACAACCGCAAGGCGCTCGACGCGAACGAGGTCGCCGACGAGGTGCTGGCCGCGGGCGAGAAGTTCGCGCACCGCATCGCGGACACGCGGCTGCAGCTCAACCAGGCCCTCGAACGCGGCGAAACCGTGCTGCTGGAGGGGTCGCAGGGCACCCTGCTCGACGTCGACCACGGCACGTACCCGTTCGTGACGTCGTCGAACCCGACGTCCGGTGGCGCGAGCGCGGGCTCGGGCATCGGCCCGGGCCGCATCACGACCGTGCTCGGCATCCTCAAGGCCTACACCACGCGCGTCGGCTCGGGCCCGTTCCCGACGGAGCTGCACGACGAATCCGGCGAGTACCTGCGCAAGCAGGGCGGCGAGTTCGGCGTGACGACCGGCCGGTCGCGGCGCACGGGTTGGTTCGACGCGGTGATCGCGCGGTACGCGGTCCGCGTCAACGGCATCACCGACTACTTCCTCACGAAGCTGGACGTGCTGTCCGGCCTGGAGAAGGTCCCGGTGTGCGTCGGCTACGAAGTCGACGGCTTCCGCACGCAGGACATGCCGATGACGCAGACCGACGTGCACCACGCGATCCCGATCTACGAAGAGCACCCGGGCTGGTTCGAGGACATCTCGGGCTGCCGAACGTTCGAGGAGCTTCCCGGCGAACGCGCGCGCGTACGTCGAGCGCCTGGAAGAGCTGTCGGGCGCCCGGATCTCGGCGATCGGCGTGGGCCCGGGCCGCGACCAGACGATCGTCCGGCACCAGTTCGTCTAAGTCAGCTTCGTGCTGACCGGCGTCTCGTTGCGGAAGAGGTCGAGCACCGGGCAGTGCTCGTCGACCTCGCGCTTGAGGTCTTCGTAGCGCTCCCGGCTCGCCGGACCGTCGAGTTCGACGGACACGCGCACGTCCCCGAAACCGGGGCGCGTGTTGAAGGAGAAGCCGAAGAAGCCGTGCAGGTCGAGGTCGCCGTCGACGGTGACCTTGATCGAGTCGAGCGGGATGCCGCGCTTCGCCGCCCAGAACTGGTAGGTGATGACCTGGCAGGAGCCGAGGGCGGCGAGCGCGAGCTCGACGGGGTTCGCGGCCTGGTCGGTGCCGCCGAGCGCGGGCGGCTCGTCGACGGTGAAGGCGTGGTCGCGCACCTTGACCTCGACTTCGGTCCGGGTACCGGGCTTGAGGGTGTGGCCGACGCTGAAGGAGACGGCGGCGTTGTGCGGATCGGCGTCGACGGCCCGGCGGGTGCCTTCGATGACATCGGTCAGGGACATGAGCGCTCCTCGAAGATCGTGAGAGGGATGTGCCACAGGGTGGGGGAATCCCGTGGCATGCGCTCGGGTTCTCACGCGCTGGGAGCGGCGGTGTCCGGGATGCGGAAGCGCTTGCACGGACGGGCGAAACGGGACCATGATCGCGCGCCGGACCGCCCGGTGTGGGCTCGCAACGCGGCCGCCTCGGGCGGCTTCCGGGGGTGAAAGCAGAGCTGGCAACGGGACGCGGCCCGGCGGGGCGGGGATGATTGCCGGAACGCGAAAGGCGCGGCGCCTCCGGTGGAGTCGTCGCGGTTTGCCAGCTGGATCGTCAGGTCCGTGATCTCGCGGCGGGCGATCGGCGACCCTCCCGGTGTCCGCCACCCAGCCGCGCGGCTAGCTGCTCCGAAGGAACCGCGCGCCCACACTCAGCGCACCGGGCCGCGGTCGCGAAACCGACTGCGGGCCCAACCGCCCATCCGCGGCCCGGAACGCATCCCCGCCCTTCCCTGGGGGGCCGGTCCCGCCTCCAGCGTATCGGGAACCAGGGAGCGAAACCGGCCGCGCGGGAAATCTGTGGATAGCCGAAGCGGTTGTGGACAACTCCCGCTCCCAAGCCCTGGGAAGCCGGAAAACGGTCGCCCCCCTCGCTAGCTTGAAGTCATGACCATCGGAGTCTCCCTGCCGGCCGGCGACACCGCCACCACACCGAACCTCGTCGACGAGCTCATCGCCCAAACCCGGGAAGCCGCCGAGGCCGGGCTGAAATCCGTCTGGTTCTCGCAGCTCCCGCTGAGCCAGGACGCCATCACCGTCGCCGCGCTCGCCGGGCGGGAGGTGCCGGGGATCGAGGTCGGCACCTCCGTCGTGCCCACCTATCCCCGGCACCCGTTCCTCGTCGCGAGCGCCGCGCAGACCGCCCGAGCCGCCACTGGTGGGCGGTTCACCCTCGGCATCGGCCTCGGCTCGAAAGGCTTCCTCGGTCCCGTCTACGGCGTCGACTACCCGCCGCCCATCCGGCACCTGCGCGAGTACCTGACCGTTCTGAAGCAGGTCTTCGCCGGGGAAGCCGTCGACTTCGAGGGCGAGACCGTGACCGCGAAAGCACCCGGTCCGTCCACTGTGGGCGGTGACGTTCCGGTGGTCGTCGCCGCCATGGGGCCGCAGGCGCTGCGCGTCACCGGTGAGCTCGCCGACGGCACCCTGCCCTACCTCGCCGGGCCGAGAGCGCTTTCCGAACAGATCGTCCCGGCGTTGCCCGGCGGCAAGCGGATCATCACCGCCGTCCCGGCCGTCGTCACCGGCGAACCCGACGAAGTCCGGGCCAAAGCCGTCGAACAAATGGCTTTTTACGGCCAGATCCCGTCCTACCGGAAGATCCTCGACGTCGAAGGCGTCGAGCACGCGGCGGACCTGGCGCTCGTCGGCGACGAGAAGGCCGTCCTCGAAGGCCTCCGGCGCTACTACGACGCCGGTGCCACCGACGTCGTCGTCACGCAGGCCGGCATCCGTTCGGCCGAAGAGCGCCGCCGGACGTGGGAGGTGGTCAGCTCGCTCGGTTCGTGAGCGTCGTCGACACCGACAGCTCCTCCAAATCCAGCTCGCGCAGGACCTTCCGCAGGATCTCGTCGTCGAGCCGCCCCGCGCGGTTCTCTTCCAGCATCGCCTTGCGTTGCGTGATCAGCAGTTCGCGCCGGGCCTTCGCGAACTGCGCCTGCGGGCTGCCCGAACGTTCCTCGCCGGACAGTGTGATCGCCGCCTTGGCGAACCGGTGGCGCGTGTCGACCAGCCGTTCCAGCCGCTGCTTCAGCCGGTCCACCTTCTCCGGTGGCAGGTCCAGCGAAGCCAGCCGGTCGCGGCTGATCTCGCGCAGCCGTTCGTGCGCGGCCTTCTGCGCGACCTCCCGCGCGGCCAGCTCTTCCGCCTCGTCGCGCGCGGCTTCCGAAGGGTCCTGCACCTTCAACGCGCGGATCAGCGGCGGCAGCGTCGACCCCTGGATCAGCACGGTCCCGATCGCCACGGCGAACGCGAACAGCTGGATCTCCTCGCGGCCCGGCGTGCCGGCCGGGACACCGGCGGCCGCCGCCAGCGTCACCACGCCGCGCATGCCCGTCCACGACAGCACGGTCAACGTCCGCCACGACGGGGCCGCGCGCCCGCGGCCGAACAGCCGCATCGCCCTCGGGAGGTACGCGAACGAGAACACCGCCGGGATCCGGACGGCCATCGTCACCAGCAGCACCACCACGGCCACCAGCGCGAGCGTGCCGTTGTCGCGGGCCGCGTGCTGGGCGCCGTCGAGCACGAACGGCAGCTGCAGCCCCATCAGCGCGAACACCAGCGCCTCGAGCAGGACGTCGATCGACGCCCACACCGATCTGTCCTGCATGCGCGTCGCCGGTGACGCGTACAGCGAGTGGTGCCCGAGGTACAGCCCCGCGGCGACGACCGCGAGCACGCCCGAGCCGCTGAACTCCGCGCCGAACGGGTGCAGGTGCTCCGCCGTGACGTACGCGCCGAACGGCACGATGATCCCGAACGCCGACTCCAGCAGCGGGTCGTCGAGCAGCCGCCGGATCAGCACCACGACCGCGCCGATCGCCAGGCCGACCGCGATGCCCAGCACGGTCGCCACCCCGAACACCGCGAACCCGTGCCCGGCCGACCCCGCGGTGCCCGCGACCGCGGCGAGCGCGACCTTGTAGAGCGTCAACGCGGCGGCGTCGTTCACCAGGCTTTCGCCGGTCAGCACGGTCATCACCCGCCGCGGCAGGCCGAGCTTGCGCCCGATCGCCACCGCCGTCACCGCGTCCGGCGGCGCCACCACCGCGCCGAGCACCAGCGCCGACGCGAACGGCACGTCCGGCAGCAGCAGGTGCACGACGAAGGCGACGACCACCGCGGTCACCGCCACCAGCACGACGCCGAGCGCGACGATCGGCCGCAGGCTCGTCTTGAAGTGCGTCAGCGAGCTCTCGAGCGACGTCGAATACAGCAGCGGCGGCAGCACGACGGTGAGGATCAGCTCCGGCTCCAGCTCCAGCCGCGGCACGCCGGGGATCAGCGCGACCCCGAGCGCGACGACCACGACCAGCAGCGGCGCGGACAGGTTGTAGCGGCGGGCGAGCGCGGTCAGGGCCAGCGAACCCGCGAGCACGCCCATCAGCGTCAGGATCTCCACGCGGGTGATCTTTGCGCAGGTGAGAGCGTTGTGCTCGGCTTCCGGTCAGTGGAAGTGACCTGGCTTACCCCGCGGTCGCTGTGCATACTCGTGCGCAATCCGAACACCTGTACGGATCACGTGCAACGACGCACCCCCACCGGAGGTTCCCCCATGTCCCCTGGCGCTCGCTCCTGGGTCGTGCCCCTGGCCTGGACCGCCGTCCTGCTCGACGGGTTCGACCTGGTCGTCCTCGGCTCCGTGCTGCCCGTGCTGCTCCGCGACCACGTCTGGGGCCTGACGCCCGCCACGGCGTCGGTCGTCTCGACGGTCGGGCTGGCCGGGATGACGCTGGGCGCGGTGGCGATCGGCACCGTCACCGACCTCCTCGGCCGCCGGAAGTCGCTCATCCTGTCGGTGACGCTGTTCTCGCTGTGCACGCTGTTGTGCGCCTTCGCGCCGTCGACGTTCGTCTTCGGCCTGCTGCGGTTCGTCGCCGGCCTCGGCCTCGGCGGCTGCCTGCCGACGGCGATCACGCTGGTCACGGAGTATGCGCGCAGCGGCAAGTCCGGCAGCGCGACGACCACGGTGATGACCGGCTACCACGTCGGCGCGGTGCTGACGGCGTTGCTCGGCATCGTGCTGATCGGGCCGCTCGGCTGGCGCGCGATGTTCGTCGCCGGTGCGCTCCCGGCCGTCGTGCTGGTGCCGCTGATGCTGAAGTTCCTGCCGGAATCCGAGACGTTCCAACGGGTCCGCGAGACCGAGCGCTCCGCCGGGCACGCCGTCGCCGGGCTGTTCCGCGGCGGTCTGCTGCGCGCGACGATCGCGTTCTGGGTTACCTCGTTCATGGGCCTGCTGCTGGTGTACGGCCTGAACACGTGGCTGCCGGAGATCATGCGGCAGGCCGGGTACCCGCTCGGCGCCGCGCTGAGCCTGTTGCTGACGCTGAACGTCGGTGGCATCGTCGGCCTGCTCGTCGCGGGCCGGGTCGCCGACCGCGTCGGCATCCGCCCGTCGGCCATCGTCTGGTTCTGCGCGGGTGCGCTGTTCCTCGCGCTGCTGAGCGTGAAGCTGCCCGCGGTCGGGCTGTACGCGGCGGTGTTCCTGACCGGTTGCTTCGTGTTCAGCGCGCAGGTGCTGGTGTACGCCTACGTCGGCCGCATCTACCCGGGCGCGATCCGCGCGACGGGCCTCGGCTGGTCGGCGGGCGTCGGACGGCTCGGCGCGATCTCGGGGCCCATCCTCGGCGGCGCCCTGCTGACGGCGGGAATCGCGTACCCGTGGGGCTTCTACGCGTTCGCCGGGGTCGGCGCCCTGGGCGCGTTGGCGGTCGCGGTGGTCCGCCCGGGCCACCACAGCCCGGCGCAAGACGCCACCCCGGCGAAGCAAAGCCACGCGCCTTCCTGAGTCTGCCGCGGCTTGTCGTGAGTGTTTAGGGCGGTTAGAACCGCCCTAAACACTCACGACAGCGTCAGCCGAGTTCCTTCAGTTCCTGTTCCACCGCGGCCAGTTCGGCTTCGGAGCCCTGGACCTTGGGGCCCTTGAACCACTTCCGCGCCGAGACCGCCCACCAGAGCGCCGCGCCGCCGAGCACCACGAGGAACGCGATCGGCGTGTAGTTGAAGGAGTCGACCGTCACCGGCGACACCTGCGGCAGCATGAAGAGGAAGAAGATCAGCACCACCCAGATCGTCGCGACGATGCCGACCGGCTTGCCCCACTTGCCGAGCGTCCACGGCCCCGGTTCGAACGAATCACCGCGGCGGACGCGCAGGAACACCGGGATCACGTACGCCACGTAGAGCCCGACCACGGCGATCGACGTCACCGCCGCGTAAGCCGTCGCGCTCCACAGGTACGGCAGGGCCAGCACCAGCGCGCCGCCCGCGGCGAGCCACACCGCGTTGGTCGGCGTCTGCGTGCGCTTGTTGATCCGGTGCCAGAAGTTCGACCCGGGGATCGCGCCGTCGCGGGCGAACGCGTAGATCATCCGCGAGTTCGCCGTCACCGACGCCATGCCGCAGAACAGCTGCGCGCCGATGCAGATCAGCAGCAGGAACTTGCCGGTGACCGCGCCGGTCGCGTCGATGAAGATCTGCGCGGGCGGGACGCCGGTGGCCGAGCCGACCGCGCCGTCGTAGTCCTGGATCGCGAACGTCAGGCCGATCAGCAGGATCCAGCCCGCGACGAGCGAGACGACGATCGACATGACGATTCCGCGCGGCCCCGCCTTCGCAGCGCTCTTCGTCTCTTCGGTCATGTGCGCCGACGCGTCGTAGCCGGTCAGCGTGTACTGCGCGACCAGCAGCCCCAACGCGAAGACGTAGAACGCCGAACCCCAGCCGGTCTGGTTCACGAAGCTGCCGAAGACGAACGACGCGTCCTGGTGCTTGGCGGGCACGAAGATCAGCACGCCGACGATCACCAGCACGCCGATGAGGTGCCACCACACGCTGACGTTGTTGAGGATCGCGACGATCCGGACGCCGAAGGTGTTCAGCAGGCCGTGCACCACGAGGATGATCGCGAGCAGCAGGATCGTGTGTCCCGGCGTCGCTTCGAAACCCCACTGCAGGTCGAGGAACGCGTTGAGGAACAACGCCGCGCCGAAGTCGATGCCCGCCGTGACGGCGATCTGCCCGATGAGGTTGAACCAGCCGGTGAACCACGACCACGCGGGTCCGGACTTGCCGGGCGCGAGCTTCGCGGCCCAGTAGTAGAGGCCGCCCGCGGTCGGGTAGCTGGAGCAGACTTCGGCCATGCCGAGCCCGACCAGGATCACGAACACCCCGACCAGTGGCCAGCCCCAGATCATCGCGGCGGGCCCGCCGGTCTTCATACCGAAGCCGTAGAGCGTCAGGCAGCCGGAGAGGATCGAGATGATGGTGAACGAGACGGCGAAGTTGGAGAACGCCGACATCGTCCGTTTCAGCTCTTGCGCGTACCCCAGCTGGTGCAGGCGGGCGGCGTCGTCGTCGGGAGTGGTCTGCTGGTCGGAAACATCCATCGGGCACCTCTTGAAAGGTATGCGGCCAGACCATTGAATTCGCCGAAAGTAGCCTTGGTGCCCGGGGGTGTCAAGCCTTCGTCAAGAACTCGTCCAGCTGCCGCAGCCGCGGTCCGCCTCCGCGGTGGTCGTTGGCGATCAGGGTGGCCGTGACGCCCGACGACGGCTGGTGCGTGCTGCGGAACGAGACGCCGTGGTCGCCGCCTTCGAGCCGCACGACGCCGGGGCGGGGCAGCCAGAACCCGAGCCCGTAACCCTCCGCGTGCGGGGTGAGCATCCGGTCCACCCACGCGCGCGGCACGATCCGGCCGTCCAGCAGCGCGGGCCAGAACTTCCGGAAGTCCGGGGCGGAGCTGTAGATCCCGCCGTCGCCGTGGCCCACGACGGGCAGGCTGAACACGTTGCTGCGCCCGTCTTCCAGGTATCCGGTGGCGGTCCGCTCGGGGAGTGCGTCCGAGCGGAGGAACGCCGTGTCCGCCATCCCCGCGGCCTCGGTCACGCGGGTCCGGACGAGCTCGGCGAAAGGTATGCCCGCGATCCGTTCGGCGACCAAGGCGAGGACGACGAACGCGCCGTTGTTGTAGCGGAATTCCGTGCCCGGCGCGGACCGCTGCGGGAACCCGTCCAGGGCGGCGAGGTAGTCGGCCGAAGTGGCCAGCAGCGGGTTCGGCGGCGGGTCCGCCTCTTCGTCGCAGTAATCGCCGATGCCGGACGTGTGCGTCAGCAGGTGCTCGACGGTCACGCGGTCGTCGATCAGCGGCAGGTCGTCGCCGAGGACTTCGCGGGCGGTGGTGTCCAGCTTCAGGCGTCCCTCGGCGACGAGCCCGACGACGACGAGCGCGGTGAACCCCTTGGTACCGCTGGCGATCGCGAACCGCGTGCCGATCGTGTTCGCGACGCGGTGAGCGCGGTGCGCGTACCCGGCCGCCTCGGCGAGCAGCGTCTCGTCACCGCGGCTGACCAGCACCACACCGGAAAAGGGGGCTTCCATGGACACAGCGTCCACGGAAGCCCCCTTCAGGGCCAATCACTTAAGGGCAGACCTACCGGCCCAGGAACGCGTGCAGCGACTCGAGCGCGGTGTCCGGCTGGTCGGCGAAGAAGCCGTCGACACCCGCCTTGAAGAACGCCGCCTCCTCGGTGAAGACGTCGCCGTAGGCGTCCGGCTCGGCCGACGAGCGCAGGTTCGCGGGCAGGAACGGGTTTTCGTTCCGGAACGTGTACGGCTGCACCTTCAGACCCGCCTGGTGCGCGTCCGCGACGAGGGCGGTCGGCTGGGTCAGGTTCCCGGCCGCGTCGAGCGGGATGATCTGGCCCTTGTCCGGCCCGAGGTACTTCGCGTACTTCGCGATCTCCCGCAGCCCCTGCGGCGTGACGAGGTCTTTGTACGTCCGCGGGTCGCCCTTAGCGACGAAGTCCGCCGGAGCGCCGGTCGCCGACGTCAGCTGCAGCAGCGGCGTCCGGACCTGCTTGTGCAGCGCGACGAGGTTCGACACCTCGAACGACTGGATGATCGCGGGCGCGTCCGGCCGGTCGAGGCCGTTGCGCTTGAGGATCGACACCAGCTTCGGCTCGGTCGGGTTGCCGATGGACTGGAAGAACGTCGAGTGCTTGACCTCGGGGTAGGTGCCGAGCGTCCGGTGCAGCTCCTTGCCGAGCCGCTTGGTCAGATCGAGCACCTCCTGGTAGGTGGCGATCTGGTAGCGCCCGTTGTACAGCGTGTTGTGCGGCCGGTTCTGCGGGATCCGCTCGGTCGCGCGCAGCGTCTTCAGCTCGGCCAGGGTGAAGTCCTGGGTGAACCAGCCGGTCGTCGAGACGCCGTCGAGCACGACGGTCTTCTTGCGGTTCGCGAACTCCGGGTGCTTCGCGACGTCGGTGGTGCCGCCGATCTCCGGCTCGTGCCGGGCGACGAGCTGGCCGTCCTTGGTCGGCACGAGGTCGACGTCGACCCAGTCCACGCCCATCCGGTAGGCGAGCTCGTAGGAGGCGAGGGTGTGCTCCGGCCGGTAGCCGGGGGCACCGCGGTGTCCGACGATCACGGGGTCATCGTGGCCCCGCCCGTGCGCGGCCGCATCGGCGGACCCCCCGCTCTCGGCCGCGCTCGCCGACCCGACGGCCAGTCCGGTGACGCTCAGCAACGCCAGTCCGGCGAGTGCCAGTACCCCGACACGGTTGCGCTTCATCTGGTGACCTCTTTTCACACAGGGTTGACCCTGACTACCCGCGCCACCCTCACGGTCGCAAGCGTCAGAAGTGCGTATCCGGGCGAAAGAGGCGGTAAACGGCGCGTGGACTCCTGCTCACCGCGGCGGGACGCGCCGCTGCTGCCGCTCCCTTCAGCGCTGCCCGAGCCGCCGTCTTGAATGACTCATTCAAGTCCTGCGAGGTCCTGAATGACTCATTCAAGACACCGCCGGGAGCCGACTCGGAGCGGGTGGACGCCGCGTGGGCCCGCGCTCACGGCGGGTGCGGACCGACGGCGAAATGTCCGGCGCGAACCCGGCCGGATACGCTGTGCGGCGTGCGCGTACTGGTAATCGGCTCCGGCGCCCGTGAGCATGCCCTCGTCCTCGCGGCGTCCGGCGACCCCGCGGTCACCGCTCTGGCCTGCGCGCCCGGCAACGCCGGGACGGCCGCGGTGGCCGAGCAGCTCGGCGTCGAAGCGGCCGACCCGGAAGCGGTCGCGGCGCTCGCGAAGAGCTGGCAGGCCGACCTGGTGGTGATCGGGCCGGAGGTCCCGCTCGTCGCCGGCGTCGCCGACGCCGTCCGCAAGGCGGGCATCGCCTGCTTCGGACCCTCGGCGGCCGCCGCCCGCATCGAAGGCTCCAAGGCGTTCGCGAAGGACGTCATGGCCGCGGCGAACGTGCCGACCGCGCGCAGCGAGGTGGTCGACAACCCGGCCCGCCTCGACGCCGCGCTCGCCCGCTTCGGCCCCACCTGGGTGGTCAAGGACGACGGTCTCGCCGCCGGCAAGGGCGTCGTCGTCACGCCGGACATCGACGTCGCCCGCAAGCACGCCATCATGCTGCTCGACGGCGGCCACCCGGTCCTCCTGGAGTCCTTTTTGGACGGACCGGAGGCGTCGCTGTTCTGCTTCGTCGACGGCCACACCGTCGTGCCGCTGCTGCCCGCGCAGGACTTCAAGCGCGTCGGCGACGGCGACGCGGGCCCGAACACCGGCGGCATGGGTGCGTACGCCCCGCTGCCGTGGGCGCCCGAGAACCTCGTCGACGAGCTGGTCGAGAAGGTCGTCCAGCCGGTCGCCGACGAGCTGGTGAACCGCGGGGCGCCGTTCTCCGGCCTGCTCTACGCCGGGCTCGCGCTGACCTCGGAAGGCCCGCAGGTCATCGAGTTCAACTGCCGCTTCGGCGACCCGGAGACGCAGGTCGTGCTCGCGCTGCTGCGCACCCCGATCGCCGGGCTGATGCACGCCACCGCCACCGGCAAGCTCGCCGAGCACCCGCCGCTGGAGTGGGCGGGCGGCGCGGCGGTCACCGTCGTGATCGCCGCCGACGGTTACCCGGGCAAGCCCCGCACCGGCGACGTCATCGGCGGGGCCGAGCTCGAAGGCGTCCTGCACGCCGGCACGCGCCGCCGCGACGACGGCGCCGTGGTCTCCTCCGGCGGCCGCGTGCTGTCGGTGGTCGGCACCGGCAAGACGCTGAAGTCGGCGCGCAAGCACGCGTACGAGACGGTGGCGAAGGTGCACCTCGCGGGCTCGCACCACCGCACCGACATCGCGCTGAAGGCGGCGAACGGCGAGGTCAGCGCCCCGGTCGCGAGCCAGCGCGCCTGATTTCGCGGCCCGGGGAACCGGCCGGGGGCAATCTTCGTCCAATTTCAGGCTGCGGCTACACACTGGTTGGTAGCCTCGACGGGAGTCGGCCGGTCACTGTCCGTATGACGTCAGGGGAGAGCATGTCAGGACCCTCGTACGACCTCAGCTCGGCCGTCCCGGTGGTGCCGGCGGCCGCGGACGTCCTGGTCCACCCGGACAAGCTGCTCGACGTCGCCCGGATCGTCGAGGAGCAGGCCAACGCCCTCGAAGACCAGCTGCTGACCCGGCTGGGCGAGCTGCGGATCGACGCGCCGTCCGCCGACGTGATCAGCACCCAGTCGATGCAGGCCTGGAACTCCCTGATCGCCGACGGCGACCGCTCCTACGCCGGCCAGGTCCGCGAGTACGTCGCGGGCCTCAAGCGCCTGGTCTCGCAGCTGCGCGACGCCGCCAAGGACTACCAGGTCAGCGACGAGGAGAAGGCGGCGGTGTTCGGTGACCGCGGCAAGCACGGTGCGTAACCGGAAGGTGCGGATCGTCACCGGGGGTGTGCTCGCGACGGCGGCGCTCGCCGGCTGCTCGGCGGGCACCGAAGGCACGCCGTACCCGGTCGAGACGGCGGCGACAGCGGCGTCGCAGAGCGCCAAGGCTGCCCAGCTGCCGCAGCGTCCCGCCGACATCTCGCTCGAGGGTGTCAACCTGTGCGAGGTCTTCCCGCAGGTGCAGCTCGACGCGCTGAAGATCACCAGCGCGCCGCGCCAGGGCCCGTCGGAGGACGGGCCGACGTGCGTGTTCGACGCCGACGGCGCCGAGCCCGTGCACGCCTACCACGTGCGGGCCGTCCCGGCGGACCTGCAAGAGTGGATCACCGGCGCCCGCCGGAAGAACAGCATGACCACCGAGCCGAAGACCATCGGCGGTTACCCGGCGCTGACGAACCACCGCGCGGCGGGCGACCCCGCCGACTGCGAGACGCTCGTCGGCGTCGCCCGCGGCCAGACCCTGGCCGTCCAGACGTTCGCCATCACCCGCGGCAAGCTCACCCAGCCGCAGCTGTGCGACATGTCGGTGCATGCCGCCGACCTGGCGTTGCAGACCTTGAAAGCACGCAACTAGGGAGGGCGCGTGGAATTCTCCGAGCTCGCGGCCGGCATCCAGAACCACCGGTTCGACGGCTGGACCAACACCGCGATCGCCGACCAGATCACCCGGATGATCAACGGCGACGGCACCGGCAGCATCGGCACGGCCGTCGACGCGCTGAAGGCCGTCGCGACCGCGCTCGCCCACACCGACCAGACGTTGCGCGCGCAGCTGCTCAAGCTCGGCGTCGAGTGGCAGAGCCAGGCCGGGGGCGCGGCCAGCCAGGTGCTCACCGAGCAGGCCGGGTTCTCCCAGGACGCCACCACGAAGGTCGCGCACGCCGCCGAGCTGGTGTTCGAGCAGGGCGAGGCGTTCAACCGGACCAAGTACAAGCTCCCCGACGCCGAGACGGTCCGGAAGGGCGCGGGCGGCTACACCCTCACCGACGGGCTGCTGCTCAGCCTGATCGGCTTCGAGACCGACCACGCGCGGCAGGTCGAAGCCGCGAACAACGCCAAGGCGCAGGCGCAGCAGGCGCTGAACGAGTACGCGCAGGAGAGCGGCACGAACCTGCTCTCGACGCAGTCGCTGTCCGACCCGGAGTCGCTGAAGCTGGCCGCCCCCGGCGTCACGCCGGGTGTGCTGGACGTCGCGGCCGCGTCGGTCGCGGTGACGCCGGACGGCAGCGTGCGGCCCGCGTCGGACAAGGTCCGGTCGGTGCACGTCGACCCGCCAGTCGTGCAGCCGGTGTCGCACACGGTCCACGCCGACCCGCCGACCCCCGTGTACGGCGTGGCGGCGCAGCAGCAGGCCCAGCCGGTCCGGCAGACCGGGTCCGGTGCGGTGGCGCCCCAGCAGCACACGACGCCGAGCTCGTCGACGACGCCGTCGAGCGTGCGGCCGCCGACGTCGACGCCCGCGCCGGGCTGGGTCAACACACCGCGCCCCGGCACGTCCGAGCCGGGCCGGTTCACCCCGGGCGTCCCTGTCACCGGTGGCGGCGAGCAGTTCATCCCGCCGGGTGCGCCCGGCGCGTTGCCGCCGGGATCGTCCCCGGCGACGGCGCCGATCAAGTCGCTCGGCGGTGGCAGCACGTCCGGCGGCGCGACGGGCATCGACGGCACGCCGGGTGGCGCGAGCCGCGGTCCGGACGGGTTGCTGGCGAAGGGCCGCACGGTCGGCGCGATGCCGCAGGCTCCCCTCCCGCCGGGGCAGTTCTCGGGCGAGCGCGGGTTCGCGGCGAAGCCGGGCGTGACGCCGGGCGAAGTGGGCGCGGGCGCGGCGGCGGTCGGCGCGGGCGCGGCGGGCGGCGCGCTGAGCGGCGACAAGGACCGCCAGCGGCGCGAGAAGGGCCAGCCGAAGGGCCCGGTGCGGCCGCTGCCGGTGGGCGAGCTGCCCGAGGAGGAGGCGGCGTTGCGGAAGTCGGAGCAGATCAGCCCGAAGCAGCAGCGCGGCGAGACGAAGTTCCTGTCGGAGGCGGCCCCGCAGGAGGAGGACGCCGAGCACATCCGCCGCTACGGCGTCGACGACCAGGACTTGTTCGCCGACCAGCGGATGGTGTCCCCCGACGTGATCGGCGACCACGGCGGGGATGTGCGCTGACCGTGTCGCTGGTGTTGTCGGCTCTCGAGTTCGAGGTGCTCTGGGAGTCGCTGGAACTGCCGCGCCGGCACGTCGCGCTGGACGTGCCGAGCGAGGGAACGACCCGCACGGAGCGGGCGGAGCTGGTGGAGTCGGCGTGGGCCTCGCTGACGGAGCGGCGCCTGGCCCGCAACCGGCGGCTGTCGGGCGAAGTGGCGGACATGCTGCACCTGCTGGCCCGCCCCCAGTTCGGCATCGACGTGTGGGTGTGGGCGGAGCGCGAGATCAGGGGCCGCGCGGTGAGCGTCCGCAGCCAGGCGGTGCTGGCGGTGGTGGACAACGGAGAGGTGTGGCTGATCCCGGCCACGGAGGACGCCCTCCCGGAGGCGGCGGTCTCGGTGGCGGGCGACCTGGGCCCGGGAATAGGCCAGACGGTGAGCATCCCGTATTCGGTCCTGCGCGAAGCGGACGCGGCGGCGAAGGGTGACCCGAAGGCGCTGGTGACGGCGCTGGAGGACCGTGGCGTGGTGTTGTTCCAGGCCCAGGAGCTGTCGGGGATGTTGCTGGGCCAGGAGGCCAGGGGTCAGTTCGGCGCGGAGCGGACGTCCCGGGACGGGATGGTCCACCGGGCAGGGCGGGTGGTGGCGTTCTTCGACACGGACGCGGGACGGTATTTGTTCCAGGTGGTGTCGGACCGCGAGGGCCGCGAGTGGGCGACGGTGACCCCGGCGGACAACGCGCTGCTGGCGACGAGGATCCGCGAGCTGATGGCGGAGGCCTGACTACTTCGTCGGCGGGAGCCCGTTCTTGACGGCCTTCATGACTTCGCGAGCCTGATCGCAGAAGCCGGGCCCCGCCGTGCCACCTCGCCGAGCCACGGTGAGCTGCTCTCCACGGGCGTCCGCGTCCGGCCGGATCACGTAGTCCCAGCTGATCTCGCAGTCTTCGTCGGTGGCCTTTTCGAACATCTTCACGCCGTCGATCTCGATCTCACGGGCGTCGGCGCGGACCCGGGTCGCCTTGCTCGACGCGAACACCCCGACGGAGTAGGCGTTCTTGTCGGCCCCCCAGTAGCAGCGGTGCAGACTCTGGGTTTCCGGGCGGAAGTCGCCGCCGGTGCTGCTCGCCAGCTGCTGCTTCACCGAGGCCGAACACCAGTCCTGCCCGGTCAGCGTCCGTTGCGTCGCGTCGAACCGGGGTGGGTTGCCTTGCACTGCGCCGAGCACGACTTCGGCGGCTTCCCGGGCGACCGCGCAGGCGGTGGCCGCGGTCCTGATCGCCGTGAACTCGAGGGCGAATCGGCTGGCCGACGGGTTCTCGCCGGCCTCCGTGCACGAGTTGCCGTCCGGGTTCTCCGCGGCGTCGAACCGGCCGATCTTCGTGGCTGTCCCGATGCCTCCGCGCACGGGCTGCGCGAGCCGGATGGACAGGCTCCCGCTCGACCCGGTGCCGTTCTCCGCGAAGTAGTACCCGCAGTCGCTGAGCTCGCTGGCGTCCGGGTTCGGCTGGAGGATCGGCCCGCTCCGCGGCAGCGAATCCGTGCTCAGCAGGCGGCACGGGTCCACCGTCCGCAGAGCGGCCAGGCTGAACGGGTCCCCGGGCGGTGCGGTGGCCGAAGGCTGCTGCGCGATCGGCCTCGCCGGTGAGTCCCGGTTCACGAGCACGACCGTGGTCACCGCGCCCGCGGCGACCACTGCGGTCGCGGCCGCCACCGCGATCTTCCGGCCGCGCCGCTTTCCGGTCGGCGGTACCGGGACCGCGAGAGCCTGGTCGACTGCGGCCTTCTGTCGCGCGATCAGCGCGTGCACGGACGGTGGCCACGGCATCGCGCCCGGGGACACCACGCCGAGGAAGTCCAAGATCTGCGCCGGCGTGGGCCGCTGCCGCGGGTCCTTGGCGAGGCAGGGCTCGATCAGCCGGCGCGAGTCCGGGTCGAGCGAGGTGAGGTCCGGGCTGCCGTGGACGACGTTGTAGAGCACCTGCGGCGTCGAGGTGCCACCGAAGGGCGCGTGCCCGGTCGCGGCCATGGCCAGCAGCGATCCGAGTGAGAAGACGTCGCTCGCGGGCGTGACCGGGAGGCCGTTCGCCTGCTCGGGCGACATGAACCCGGGCGACCCGATGATCGCGCCCGTGTGGGTGATGTCGGCGGCGCCCTCGGCCGCGCGGGCGATCCCGAAGTCGATAACGCGCGGACCGTCGTCGGTCAGCAGGACGTTGCTCGGCTTGAGATCCCGGTGGACCAGTCCGACCCGGTGGATCTCGCCGAGCGCGGAGGCGAGGCCCACCGCGAGGGTGCGCACCGACCGCGGTGGCAGCGGCCCCGCGGCGTCGATCGCCTCCTTGAGCGACGGGCCGGCGACGAACACCGACGCCAGCCACGGGGTTTCCGCGTCGGGTCCGCGTCCATCACGGCCGCGGTGTACGCGCCGGAGACCATTCGCGAGGCCTGCACTTCGCGGCGGAACCGCGACCGGAACCCGTAGTCGTGCGCGAAGCCCGGGTGCACCTGCTTGACGGCGACGAGCCTGCCGTCGGGCGACACGCCCAGCAGCACCCGGCCCATGCCACCCTCACCGAGCGCGGCCACCAGCCGGTACCGCCCGACCTGGCGCGGTTCGTCCGGATTCAGCGGTTTCATGATCGGTCCCCTCCCCGCCGGACATGCTACAAAGCGTGTCCGGTGCTCGCTGGGGTGGAACTTGGCCCGATCCGTACGCGCGCCCGGCCGGAAGTCATAAAGTAAGCGCGGGAACCGTCCTGGTCGTGGTGACGTCTGATCGGGCGGAGACAAGTTTCCGAAGGGGATGACGAACCGTGCCTGTCTACGACCCGGACTCGATGGCCATCGCGGCCCGCCAGGTGGAGAAGCTGAAGGACGAGTTCGAAAAGTCCAAGCAGAAGGTCACCGGCCTGGACGGCGAGAAGGAAAGCCCCTTCGGCGGGATGGACGACAAGGGCGACGCGCACGGCGCGGTCGGCAAGTTCAAGGACGGCGTGCACAGCCAGTTCGACGCCGCGGGCAAGCACATGGAGGCGCTGGGGTTCGCCATGCGCAAGGCCGCCGGCCTGGTCGCCGAAACCGATCAGGTCGGGGCGAGCGACCTCACCCTCCACGTCGACAAGTGAACTGAGCAGGGGGCACGAGAGTGGGCTTGAACGGGGTCGGCGCCGGAACGCCGGACAACTGGGACGCCTTCATGCAGAAGGTCAATCAGGTCGAAAAGGTCAATCTGCAGAAAATCACCGACGCGGCCACGCAGTTCCGCGAGGCGGGCAAGAACGCGGGTGACCACAATGCGTCGCTGAAATCGTCGACCGAAGCGCTCAACGGCGGGGTGTGGGCCGGGCCGGCGGCGGACCAGTTCTTCACCTACGTCCGCCAGGTGCGGGACGCCGGTACCAAGGTGCAGACGCACTTGGAAGACGTCGCCAAGGACCTCGACGACCTGCAGGCCAGCCTCGCGGAGATCAAGCGCAAGGTCGAGGACAAGCAGAACTCCGCGGAGAAGGCGGTCAACGACCGCAACACGAGGGCGGAGAGCGAGATCAAGGCCGCGATGAACGCCGCGAAGGCGGCGGTGCACGAAGGCGAGCCGCCGCCGAAGCCGTCCGCCGCGGAGCTCCTCGACCAGGCCAAGAAGGACATCCACACCATCACCGCGGGCTTCGACAGCGACGTGAGCGCGTTGCAGGCCCAGGCCGACACCGCGATCAAGGCGTCGCAGAAGCTGATGTCGCAGCAGATCGAGGGCGGCTACGACCAGGTCCCGCTGCCGAGCAGCTCCGCCGCCGCGCCCAAGAGCACCGGTGGCATCCACAGCAACGGCTCGTCCCACCACGTCGGCGGTGGTGGCGGCGGCGGCGGTGGTGGTGGAGGCGGCGGCCTGGGCCCGAGCGGCGGCCCCCCGTCTTCCCCGCCCCCCGGCAACGTCCAGCAGTGGATCCAGGAAGCCATGAAGGCCCTGCAGGCCGCGGGCATCCCGGTGACCGACGCCGACATCCCGAAGATCTGGGCGATCATCCAGCACGAGTCCGGCGGGAACCCGAACGCCATCAACAACTGGGACTCGAACGCCGCCGCGGGGCACCCGTCCAAGGGGCTCATGCAGTGCATCGACTCGACCTTCAACGCGCACAAGCTGCCCGGGCACGACAACATCTACAACCCCGTCGACAACATCATCGCCGGGGTCCGGTACTCCTTCGACCGGTACGGCAGCCTCGACAACGTGCCCGGCATCAAGGCCATGGCCCACGGTGGTGCCTACCGCGGCTACTAGAACTAGCCTGGCCGCATGGTCGACCTCGGAGCCTTCGCGGGGCCCGCGCTGCGGGCCGGTGTGCCGCCCTTCCACGTCATGGACGTGCTGTCCGCGGCCGGGGCCCGGCAGCGCAGCCACGGTGATCTCGTGTCGCTCGCCGCCGGGCAGCCCTCCGCTCCCGCGCCGAAACCCGTGCTCGAGGCCGCGAAACAGGCGCTGGAGAGCAGCACCCTCGGCTACACCGAACAGCTCGGCATCCCTGAGCTGCGCGAGGCCGTCGCCGGGCACTACCGGAAGCGCTACGACGTCGAAGTCCAAGCCCACGACGTCGTCATGACCACCGGGTCCTCCGGGGGCTTCCTGCTCGCCTTCCTCAGCGCCTTCGACCCCGGGGCCAAGGTCGCCATGGCGCGGCCCGGCTACCCGGCCTACCGGAACCTGCTCTCCGTCCTCGGCTGCGAGGTCGTCGAGTTCGCCACCACCGCCGAGACGAACTTCCAGCCGACCGTCGAGCTGCTCGACAAGCTCGGCCCGATCGACGGCCTCATCGTCGCCAGCCCGAGCAACCCGACCGGCACCGTGCTGCCGCCCGGTGAACTCGCCGCCATCAGCGGCTGGTGCTCGTCGCACGGCGTGCAGCTGATCAGCGACGAGATCTACCACGGCATCTCCTACGGCGCCGAGCTCGACTGCGCGTGGCAGTACGGCCGTGAGCCGCTCGTGCTCGGGAGCTTCTCGAAGTACTTCGCGATGACCGGGTGGCGGCTCGGCTGGATGCTCGTGCCGCAGCGCCTGCACCGCGCTGTCGACGTCCTGACCGGCAATTTCACCATCTGCCCGCCCGCCGTCGCGCAGTACGCGGGGCTCGCCGCCTTCACGCCCGAGTCGTACGCCGAAGCCGACGCGCACGTCGAGCGGTACCGCGCCAACCGCGACCGGCTCTTCGAAGGCCTGAAGCGCATCGGCCTCGACAAGCTCGCGCCCGCCGACGGCGCCTTCTACGCCTACGCCGACGTCAGCGAGTACACCGAAGACAGCCTCAGCTGGTGCCAGCGGCTGCTCGCCGACACCGGCCTCGCCATCACCCCCGGCGTCGACTTCGACCCGGTCGACGGCGGCAAGTACGTCCGGTTCTCCTTCGCCGGCAGCGCCGAGGACATCGACGAGGGCGTCCGGCGCCTCGGGGCCTGGCTGAGCCGGGGGGAACCCTGATTTAACCCCGAACGTTGCGCTGACGAGGGGAGTTCCACCGCCGGAGCTGCCACAGTGGAAGCACCGGGCCGGTGGGGCCACGGGAGTGCATCGGAGGAGCCATGTTCTGGAAGATCGTCCTCGGCATCGCGGTCGCCTGGGTGGCGTTCATGGTGCTGGGCACCGTGATCGGCTTCGTGTTCAAGGCCATCCTGTGGATCGCCGTCATCGGGGGTATCGCGATCCTCGGCGCCGCGGGCTACCGCGCGATCAGCGGCAAGAAGGACGTCAAGCGCATCAACCGGTACTGAGTCAGGGGATCCGCGCCACGCCGCACAGCGACGTCCAGTTGGCCGGCGTCAGCGGCGCCAGGCGCGGCCCGTCCGGCCACCACTGGTGCGGTGCCGTCAAGCCGGGTTCGAGCAGGTCGACGCCGTCGAAGAACGACGCGATCTCCGCGCGCGTGCGGTAGGCCGTGTCGAGCCCGGTGCGGCTGAAGCGGTCCTGAAGCGACGTCGCCACGGCGGCCGCCTCGGAGCCGTCGTCCGGGTTGTGCTGGTGCAGCAGGACGAGGTACGAACCCGGCGCCATCGCGCCGACGTAGGACTTCACCACCTGCTGCGCCTGCTGGAGATCCGTGATGTGGTGGATGATCGAGCACATCACCAGCCCGACCGGCCGGTCGAAGTCGAGGTACCGCTCGACGTCCGACAGCGTCTCTTCCACGCGCAGCAGGTCGGCGCCCGAGATGTGCGTGAAGTCGTTGTCGAGCAGCACGGCCCGGCTGTGCGCCTGCACCACCGGGTCGTTGTCGACGTAGACGACGTGCGCCTCCGGGTTGTACCGCTGCGCCACCTGGTGCGTGTTCTCCACCGTCGGGAAACCGGAGCCGAGGTCGAGGAACTGGTCGACGCCGAGCCGTTCGGTCAGGTAGCGGACGGCGCGGACGAGCCACTGCCGCACTTCCTGCGCCACCGTCTGCGATTCCGGCGCGATCTCCAGGATCTGCCGCAGGACCGCGCGGTCGGCCGCGTAGTTGTCCTGCCCGCCCATCAGCGCGTCGAAGACGCGGGCGATGCTCGGCCGGTCGAAGTCGACACCGGCCGACGGTCGTTCGCTCGTCGCCATGGTTACCTACCGGGGAAGTCGGCGGGGGACGCGGTCAGCCTAGGGCATGGAGATCACCGCGGGTAGGCGGACGTGCGGAGCGGGTGAGTTCAGTCCAGCCAGGCCTGTGCCGCGTCGGCGCCGTTCCACAGCTGGGCCTTGAGCCCGACCGCCCGCGCGCCGTCCACATTGGACTGACGGTCGTCGAAGAACAGGCAGTCCGCGGGCTCGGCGCCCAGCTCGTCGAGCAGCAGGCGGAAGATCTTCGCGTCCGGCTTGACGCACCGGACGTCGCCCGAGAACAGCGTGACGCGGAAGTGGCGCACCCACTCCTGGGCGCGGACCCACTCGCCGAACACCGAAGGCGCGTTGGACAGCAACGCCAGCGACGCCCCGGCTTCGGAGAGCGCTTCGAGCAACGCCTTCGACGACGGCTCCAGGTGGCCCCAGCCCTCGACGTCGATGCGGGTCAGCTCGGCCGACATCGCCTCGTCGACGGACACGCCGACGGCCTTCCCGACCGTCTGCCAGTACTCGAGCGGCGTGCTGCCGGCGTCGTAGGCCAGCCGGTACTCCCAGTACGCCTGCTCGAACTCCGGCAGCGGCGCGCCCATCACGGCGGCCAGGTCCGGCCGGGCGGCGCTCGGCTCGCTGAGCACGTCGCCGTAGTCGAACACGATCCAGTTCACGGATTCCCCCTGCTCAGACGCCGGTCTTGAGCCGGCGCAAGGCTTCTTCGATGTCGGTGGCGGACAGGTCGCGGTGGGTGACGAAACGGACCTTGCCCGCCATCGGCCCGGTCCGGATGCCGAGTGAGTCGAGCCAGGCCAGCGCGGTGGGCACGTCGGGGACCTCGGCGAGCACGATGTTGGTGTCCGGCTCGTTCGTCGGCCAGCCGTGCTCGCGCAGGCCTTCGGCGAGGCGCCGGGCGTTCTCGTGCGACTCGGCCAGCTCGGGGACGCGGTCCAGTGCGACCAGGCAGGCCGCGGCCAGGACGCCGCCCTGCCGGACGCCGCCGCCGAGCATCTGCCGCATCCGGCGGGCCTGCTCGACGAACGCCGCGCTGCCGGCGATGACCGAGCCGACCGGTGCGCCGAGGCCCTTGCTGAAGCAGGCCGACACGGTGTCGACGCCGACGGTCAGCGCGGCGGGCGGCACCTCGAGCGCGACCGCGGCCTGCCAGAGCCGGGCGCCGTCGAGGTGCACGGTGAGCCCGGCTTCCTTGGCGACGGACAGCAGCTGCGCGTGCTCGTCGGGCGGCGTCACCGCGCCACCGGCCGCGTTGTGCGTGTTCTCCAGACAGAGCAGCGATGTCCGTAATGTGAAGTACGGCCCGGGTTGTCCGATCGCGGCCGCGAGGGCGTCGGGCGATGGGCGGCCCGGGCCGCCGTCGTGCTCGAGGATGTCCGGCATCCCGCCGGCCAGCCACGAGGCCGAGCCCAGCTCGTTGACCAGCACGTGCGCGCCCCGCGTGGCCAGGAACCGGTCGCCCCGCCGCAGGTGGAGGCTGAGCGCGATGAGGTTGGCCATGGTCCCGCTCGGCACCCACAGCGCGGCCGGCATGCCCAGGACGTGGGCAGCCCGCTCCTCCAGCGCCGCGACCGTCGGGTCGTGCTCGAGGACGTTGTCCGCGACTTCCGCGGACGCCATCGCCGCCCGCATCGTTTCATCCGGACGGGTGACGGTGTCGGAGCGGAAATCGAGTGGCGCGGGCGCGAAGGTCACGGACCGATCACATCACACCCACCTCGCGGGGATCAATCAGCCCTCGGGTGGTCGAACCCACTCCGTCCGTGCAACCGTGGACGCCCCTGATTCCGTCTACCGGCCGAACGACAAACAGAGCGGAGCACGACTGCGCGTGGACCAGCGCGACGAGGAGGAGTTCGCGGAGTACTTCGCCGCCAGGCGGGACGCCGTGCGCCGGACCGCGTACATGCTCTGCGGTGACTGGCACCGGGCGGACGACCTCGCGCAGACGGCGTTCGTCGCACTGCACCGGAGGTGGAAGAAGATCAGGGATCGCGCGGCGACCGACGCGTACGTCCGCAAGACGCTCGTCCGGGCGTCGATCGACGAATCACGGCGTCCGTGGCGGCGCGAGTGGCAGACCGAGACGCTGCCGGAGCCCGCCGACGACACGCCGGGCCTCGACGAGCTCGTCGCGACCAGGGAAGACCTGCTCGCGGCGCTGAAGGAAGTGCCGCCCCGGCAACGGGCCGTGCTGGTCCTGCGGTTTTTCGAAGGACTCGACGTGACCAGCGCGGCGAAGGAGCTGGGCTGCAGCGAAGGCAACGTGAAGAGCCAGACCGCACGCGGGCTGGCGAACCTCAAGCAGGTGCTGGAACGGGAGGTGGAGACCAATGGATGAGCGGGAGCTGCGCTCGTTGTTCTCCGCCGCGCCCGGCGACGCGCCGTCGCCGACGTTCACCCAGGACGACGTCGTCCGCGAGTCCCGCCGCCAGACCGTCCGGCGCCGCAACCGGATCACGGCCGCGGCGGGCGCCGTGGTGCTCCTCGCCGGGTTCGGCGCATACGGCGTGCTGTCCGGGGGTACCCCCGCTTCGATGACGTCGGCGGGCGACAGCGTGGTGTCGTCGCAATCCGGGCCGGGTGGGGAGCAACCCGGCATCGGCCCGGCACGTCCTCAGATCGGTGGGGAGTCACCGAACTTCTCGTCCCAGCCACCCCGGCAGGGGGGTGACCCGGGCGGGAAGACCGGCCAGCTGGCCGAAGGCGCCTCCGGGTGCGAACAGGTGGACGGGGGAGCTCGCCATTGCCCTCGCTGGCGAGCTCCCCGGCCACGTCGCCGGTACCCCGGCTGTCCCGGGCGGCGCCTGTTCGACGGCGGCGCGCTCCGCCGGGTTCCCGGTCCCGGGCGGCGAGGTGGCCGCGGCGGTGTACCCGAAGGGCATCCCGGTGGTCTTCAAGTCCCAGCCCGCCGGCACGGTCACGGCGCAGGTCCCGACGGCGTCCGGTGGCGTCTTGGTGCTGGTCAGCGTGCCCGCGGCGGGGGCGACGGCGCCGTACGCGGGTCAGGTGGACGGCTTCGCGCGCGATCTCGCGCCCCGCTTCTGAGCGCGGGTCCGCCCGGTTGGCAGAATGACCGGCCATGACCGGTGCGACCACCCCCAAGGGGGAGCGACGGCGTGCCGCCCTCGTCGAAGCCGCCGCGAAGCTGCTCGTCGAGGGCGGGTTCGACGCCGTCCGGCACCGGGCCGTCGCCGAACGCGCCGGGCTGCCGCTCGCGTCGACGACGTACTACTTCGACTCGCTGGAAGACCTGGTCACGGCCGCGGTCGAGCACCACTCGAACGCCGAGCTGGCGACCGGCCGCCGTCGGCTGGAGGAGCTCGCGACGCGCAACCGCGGCGTGCAGGCGACCGTCGACTTGGTGCTGGAGATGCTCCTGGGCCCGGAGAGCGGTGACCCGGAGGCGGACGCCGAAGCCGTGCTGCTGCGGTACGAACGGCTGGTCGCGACCGGCCGCCGCCCGTACCTGCGGCCGTTGATGCGGACGCTGTCGGCCCAGCTCGACGAGCTGCTGACGGAGATCTTCGCCCGCTCGGGCACCCCGGTCGCGGGCGCCGAGCTGAAGCGCCTGATCGCGCTGATCGACGGCGCGGTGGTCAACGCGCTGATCGAAATCGACCCGGAGCCCCGCGCGGCCGCCGCCCGCATGCTCCAAGCAGCCCTCGAACCAGCCGCCTCCGCCTCGTGAGTGAATAACAGTGTTCTAACACTGTTATTCACTCACGACCGGCGCTGGGCTTTCGCGAGGTCGTCGCGGGACTTGGTGACCAGGGCCAGCATCGCCTGCTCCGCCGCCGTCGGGTCGCCCGCGACGATCGCGTCGAACACCTTCCGGTGGCTCGGCACCGGGTCTTCGGCGGGCGAGGCGCCGTGCACGAGCTTGTCGCGCTCGGCCAGCCCGATCGCGATGACGCGTTCCATCCGCATCAGGAAGTTGTTGTGGGTGGCGGCCATCAGCCGCCGGTGGAAGGCCAGGTCGGCCTGGACGCTCGCCTCGGGGTCGTCGCCCGCCGCGGCCATGTCGGCCAGCGCTTCCCGCAGTCCCTCGACGTCTTCCTCCGACGCGCGCCCGGCGGCGATCCGGGCCGCGGCGGGCTCGACGACCGCGCGGACCTCGGTGAGTTCGTCGAGCAGGCCCGGGTCGTCGGCGGCCGCGGTCTGCCAGCGCATGACGTCGGCGTCGAGCATGTTCCACTTCTCGCGCGGCTGGACGAACGTGCCGCGCTTCTGCCGCGCGTCGATCATCCCCTTCGCGGCCAGCACCTTCAGGGCTTCGCGCAGCGCGGTGAGGCTGATGTCGAGCTCTTCGCGCAGCGCGGGCAGGTCGAGCACGGTGCCCTCGCCCCACTCGTCGGAGAGGATCCGGCTGGCCAGTGCCTCCACGGTCTGGCCGTGCAACCCGCGTGGCCGGTGTTCGGTCAATGGAGGGGCCCTCTCAGCTGGCGGACTGGCGGAAGGTCATCCTACGCTGCCCCCGAAGTCGTCATAAATTATGAATACATCTTGACACCGGCGTCGCCCGGTTGCACTCTTTGGCAGCAGTCACGCCCGTGCGGGCACCTAGACAAAGGGGTCACGAGATGACGAGTGCCGGCCTGTCCCGCCGTCGTTTCCTGCGCAACGCCAGCCTGGCCGGGCTGGGCGCCATCGGTTCGAGCAGCTTCCTCGCCGCCTGCGCCACGTCCGCGTCCAACGGCCCGGTCAAGCAGGCCGCCGGCGCGGTCACCGTCCAGTCGAACCTGTCCTCGCCCGAGGCGAAGAAGGCGATCGAGGCGCTGGCCAAGGCGTTCGGCGCCAAGGGCGGCGCGACGGCGACGGTGAACACCGTGGCGTCGGAGACCTTCCGCACGCAGCTGCCCAGCTACCTCACCGCGGCCAACCCGCCCGACACGTTCACCTGGTACCCGGGCTCGCTGCTGTCCGGCTACGCGCGCAAGGGCCTGCTCCTCGACGTCGGCGACGTCTGGCAGACGATGGGCGACTACAGCGCCGCCTTCCGGAACCTCTCCGGCGACGGCGCCGGACACCAGGTCTTCATCCCGACGTCCTACTACTGGTGGGGCTTCTTCTACCGGAAGTCCAACTTCGCGAAGTGGGGCGTCCAGCCGCCGACGAACTGGAGCGAGTTCCTCGCGCTGTGCGAAACGTTGAAGGGCAAGGGAATCGCGCCCATCGGCCTCGGCGCCGGCGGCAACACGCCGTGGACCGCGTCGGCCTGGTTCGACTACCTCAACATCCGGATCAACGGCGCGCCGTTCCACCGCGAGCTGCTCGCGGGCAAGCAACGCTTCGACGACCCGCGCGTGAAGAAGATCTTCGACCCGTGGCGCCAGGCGCTGCCCTACTTCGACCCGAACGGCACCGCGATCGCGTTCCAGGACGCCACGACCGTGCTGCTGCAGGGCCGCACCGGCATGGTGCTGACCGGCACGTTCTTCGCCGACGCCGCCCCGAAGGACGCGCTCGACGACCTCGACTTCTTCCAGTTCCCGATCCTCGACCCGGCGGTCCCGGTGGCCGAGGAGGGCCCGACCGACGGCTTCTTCGCCAGCGCGCGCACCCCGCACGTCGCCGAGGTCAAGGAGTGGTTCAAGTACGTCGCGACGGCCGAGGCGCAGGAGCTCTACATCAAGAACTCCTCCGGCACCGTGCTGCCGACCAACCCGTCCGCCAAGGACTCCGGCACCCCGCTGGTCCAAAAGGGACGGAAGATGCTCGCGGACGCCAAGGAGATCACGCAGTTCTTCAACCGCGACTCCTCCGACGCGCTGCAGCCGACCGCCGACGCCGCGTTGATCCGGTTCATCCAGAAGCCGAACGAGCTCGATTCGATCCTGAGCGACTGGCAGACCGCCGCGCAGAAGGTCTGGCAGTCCTGACATGGCGGTGCTCACCGCGGAAAAGCCGAAGGCCGCGGCACGGGCCGTGAAACGCCGTCGCCGGATCTCGCCGGTGCTGCTGGCCTTCGTCCTGGTACCCCTGCTCGTCGAGGGGTTCTGGGTGTTCTGGCCCGCGCTGCAGGGCTTCTACCTGGCGCTGACGAACTGGGACGGCGTCTCGGCGCCGACGTTCGTCGGCTTCGGGAACTTCGCCGAGATGTTCTCCGACGACATCTTCAAGACCGCCGCGCTCGACACGGTGATCTGGCTGGTGCTCTTCGGCGGGCTCTCGGCGGTCGGCGGGCTCGCGCTCGCCACGTTGCTGCAACGCGAACGGCGTGGCGTCGGCTTCTACCGGGCCGCGCTGTTCACGCCCGTGGTGTTCTCGCTGGTCGCTACGTCGTTGATCTGGCAGGTGATCTACCAGCCCGACGGCGTCGTGAACAAGCTGCTCGGCGCGGTCGGGCTGGAGAGCTGGCAGCACTCGTGGCTGGCCGACCCGAAGACCGCGCTGTACGCGGTGCTCGTCCCGGCGTTGTGGCGCCAGGTCGGGTACGTGATGGTGCTCTACCTGGCCGGGCTCAAGGGGATCGACCCGGCGCTCTACGAAGCGGCCAAATTGGACGGTGCCACCGCGTGGCAGCAGTTCCGCAACGTCACCTGGCCGCAGCTGCGCAGCGTCAACTCCGTGGTCCTGTCGGTGATCATCATCGACTCGCTGCGCTCCTTCGACGTCGTGTGGTCGATGACGAAGGGCGGGCCGTACCACTCGTCCGAGCTGCTCAGCACGTACATGTACGCGACGGCGTTCCAGTCGCTGCGCCTGGGCTACGCGTCCGCGCTGGCCGTGGTGATCTTCGTGCTGGCGTTCGGCGTGATCGTCACCTACCTCGTGCGCGCCTTCCGGGAGGACGACCAGTGAGGACGAGGACCTTCGGGTTCCACCTGCTCGCGGGCGGGGTCGCGGTGCTGTGGCTGCTGCCGATCCTGCTCGTGCTGACCACGAGTGTCCGGTCCTTTTCGGACATCGCCTCGAACGGCCTCGGCGCGTTCCCGGGTTCGTTCACCCTCGACGCGTTCGGGCAGGCGTGGGGGGAGGGCGGTGGCGGGCACGCGATGCTGAACAGCCTGCTGGTGACGATCCCGACCGTGCTGCTCGCGCTGCTGCTCAGCTCGGCCGCCGCGTTCGCGCTCAGCCGATACCAGATCCCGTTGCGCCGCACGATCATCCTCGTGATGCTGTCGGGCAACCTGCTGCCGCCGCAGATCCTGCTGGTGCCGGTGGCGAAGCTGGCCGAACTGCTCGGCATCTACGACACGCTGACCGCGCTCGTCGTCGTGCAGGTCGGGTTCGGGCTCGGCTTCTACACGTTCGTGCTGCAGGGGTTCATGCGGTCGATCCCCGGCGAGATCCAGCAGGCCGCGCTGATCGACGGCGCCGGGGTCGGGCAGATCTTCTGGCGGATCATCCTGCCGATGACCCGCCCGGCGCTGGCCGCGCTCGGCGCGCTGGCCTTCACCTGGACGTTCAACGACCTGCTGTGGTCGATCACCGTGCTGCGCACCGGCTCGGTGATGCCGGTGACGCCGGCGCTGCTGGGCCTGCAGGGCCAGTACGTGTCCAACTGGAACGTGATCGCGGCGGGGTCGGTCATCGCGGCCGTCCCGACCGTGGCCGTGTTCCTGCGGTTCCAGAAGCACTTCATTTCCGGGCTGGCGATCGGGGCGATCAAGTGACGTGGACCGTGGCCATGAAGTCCACTTCGTACACCGTGGCGCTGGACCCCACCGAGCGCTGGCTCGAGCTGGTGGCGTGGGGACCGTCCGGGATCGAAGCCGGACCGTCGGTGTTCGCGAACGCGGGGTCGGTACACTTCATCACCGAGGCGGACGCGGCCCCGGTCGAGTACGCGCCGCTGGGCCTGCGCCCGTTCTCCGGCGCGGACGTCGCCGTGCGCGGCGGCTCGTGGTGGCGCTTCGAGGGTGACGTCTCCGGCGACGACCTGCGGCTGGCCTTCGTGGACGAGCTGACCGGGCTGCGCGCGGTGCTCTGCTACCGGCCGGTCCCCGAGACGGACGTGCTCACCCGCTGGGTCGAGTTCACCAACACGGGCTCGGCGGCGCTCGAGTTCGACCGGCTCGGCTCGGCGGGCGTGTGCGTCCCCACGGTCTCGGGCGCTCGCCTGACGTACCTGACCGGCCAGTGGTCGCAGGAGTTCACGCGCCGCACGGTGGACCTGCCCGCGGGCGGATTCCGGATGGAGAGCCGCTTCGGCGTCCCCGGCCACGCGCACGTGCCGTGGCTGGCGGTGCAGGACGCGTCCGGCGGTCCCGCGTTCGGCGTTTCCCTGGAATGGCCGGGTTCTTGGTCCATCGAGGCGGACGTCGAGCCGTCCGGGCTGACGCGCGTCCGGGCCGGTCGGCTGCCGTCGCCGGGTCCGGTGCGGCTCGAGCCCGGCGCTTCCTTGACGACGCCCGCCGTCGCGCTGGCGTCCAGTGTGGACGGTCTGGCTGGGCTGGCCGCGGTGTGGCACGACTACGACCGGCTGCTGGCGGGTTCCCGTTGGCGGCGACCGCGTCCGGTGCTCTACAACTCCTGGGAGGCCACGGGTTTCGACGTCCGGAGCGCGCACCAGCTGGAGTTGGCCAAACGCGCGGCCGACCTCGGTGTCGAGCTGTTCGTGGTCGACGACGGCTGGTTCACCGGCCGCGACGACGACACCGGCGGCCTCGGCGACTGGGCCCCGGCCGAAGCCTCGTTCGGCGAGTTCGTCGAGTCGGTGCGCGAGCTGGGCCTGGAGTTCGGCCTGTGGGTCGAGCCGGAAGCCGTCAGCCCGAAGTCGCGGCTGTACGCCGAGCACCCGGACTGGGTCTACCGGATCGAGGGCCGCCCGGCGATGCTGATCCGCAACCAGCTCCTGCTGGACCTGGGACGCCCCGAGGTCGTCGCCTTCGTCAAGTCCACTCTGGACTCGTTGCTGACGGAGTACCCGATCTCGTACCTGAAGTGGGACATGAACCGCCCGCCGACCGAACGCGGCCGCCCGGGCGCGCCGGACGCGGACCTCGACGCCGAGCACGTCGCGGGTTACCTGGCGGTGCTGGACCACCTGCGCGCGACGCACCCGCACGTGACGATCGAGGCGTGCGCGGGCGGCGGCGGCCGCACGGACCTGGCGACGGTCGCGCGCACCGACGTCGTCTGGCCGAGCGACAACACCGGCCCGCTGGATCGCCTCGCGATCCAGGACGGCTTCCTCCTGATGCACGCCCCACACCTGATGAGCTCGTGGGTGACGGACTCGCCAGGAGTGTTCGACCCGCGGCCGCGCTCGCTGCGGTTCCGCTTCGTGACGGCGATGGCCGGGGTGCTCGGCATCGGCGCGGACCTGTCGAAGTGGACGCCGGAGCAGCACGCCGAGGCGGCTTCCCTGGTGGCCGTGTACAAGTCGATCCGCGACGTCGTCCACCACGGCGTCGCCAGGGTCCAGCCGGGCGCGACCCAGTACACCTCGGAAGACGGCGACACCGTGGTGGTGCTGGCGTGGAACACCGGGGAGCTGACCGGCGCACCGCTCGTGCCGGGACGCTCGTCGCGCGTGCGCCTCGACGTGCGCCCGGATTCGTCCTATGTGGACACGAGCGGAGCCCGGTACTCAGGGGTCCACCTGAAGTACGCGGGACTCCCCTTCGACTGGACCGCGGCCCACGACGCGGATGTGGTCGTGCTACGCCGGGCCGAGTAGCAGCTTCGCGGCCGTCTCGGTGCCGTCGGTGCCGACGAGCGCCGCCACTTCGGCGGCGCGGTCCCGCATGGCCAGGGCCGCCCCGAGCGCCGTCGTCAGCGACTCGACGGTCGGCGCCGGGCCGTCGTGCGCGACGCCGGTGCCGAGCGCCGCGACCCGGCCCGCCCAGTACGGCTGGTCGGTGGCCTGCGGGACGACCACCTGCGGCACGCCCGCGCGGGTGGCCGTCGTCGTGGTGCCCGCGCCGCCGTGGTGCACGACCGCCGCCGTGCGCGGGAACAACGCCTGGTGGTTGACCTCGTCGACGAGGCAGACGTCGTCGCCGGTCACGGTCAGGCCCGCCCAGCCGCCCTTGAGCACCAGGCGGCGGCCGTGCGCCCGCACCGCGGCCACGGCCACTTCGGCGACGTCGGCCGCCGCGTGCATCGGCATGCTGCCGAACCCGACGTACACCGGCGGCTCGCCGTCGGCCAGGAACGCGGCCAAGTCATCCGCGAGCGGCCGTTCGTCCGGCAGGAGCCAGGCGCCGGTCTGGACGACGTCGAGGCCGTTGTCCGGCACCCACGGGTCCAGCACCCGGTCGGTCGCCAGCCACGGCCGCTTGCCGACGACGTACTCGCGGACGTCGTCCACCGCGGGCAGGCCGTGCGCGGCCCGGCTCGCGTTCAGGCCCGGCCCGAACAGCACGTTCAGGCTCTCGCGGTCGAGCTCCCACAGCGCCCGGTTGTCGGTGACACCCGGCGGGTGCGTCCGTCCCGGGTAGGCGAGCGGCGCGTGGTGCGCCGACGGCAGCGACAGCTTCTGGAACGCGACGTACTGCGACCGGATGCCGACCAGCTCGGCGACCGACAGAGCCCCGGCCGCGGCCGAGATCAGCCCGGTGGCCACCAGCACGTCGCAGTCCTCGGCGACCGGCGGCAGCGCGGCGAAGTGGTCGGCGATCAGCCGGGCGGCCCGCTCCGGCAGCCCGCCCGCCGGCGGCGCGGCCTTCGTCAGCTCGCGCGCCGACGGCCCGACCGGCACCAGCGGCACGCCGAACGCGTCGAGCAGCCGCGCGAAGTCTTCGTCCGGCGGCGCGCACACCCGAACCTCGGCTCCCAGCTCCTTCAGTCGCACCGCGAACGCCGCCAGCGGCTCGACGTCACCGCGCGAACCGTAGGTGGACAGCAGCACTCGCATCACGCAAACCCCCAGGTCGTGGCTCAGTGCGCTGATTCTGCGGGACGCACGGGGTCTTGCCGCAAGCCCGGGGGTGCGCTATACCTTGGGTACGACGGAAAGCCCGTGTCCCCTTTGGACGTTCTCAGGGCAGCGAAACCGGCAAGACGAAGGTCGGCGATCCCGTCGGGTAGTACCGCAGCTCCGCGTCGCCCGAGGCCGTCAGGGTGAACGCCGTGATCGCGTCCTCCGACTGCGCTGCCACGTAACACGTCCCGTCGACCAGCGCGAAGTGCCGCGGGTTGGCCCCGCACGGCTGGTCCGCCACGGCGGCCGCTTCGTCGAGCGCGAACTCCGTCACGCAGTCCGGCCCGCGGTTGGACACGTACATGCGCGAGTCGGCCAGTTCCAGGTGGGCCACCAGGTTCGCCACTGAAGGCTCTTTCAACGTCGACGGCGTGACCGACACCACGGAGAACGCCCCGGGCGAGGTTTCCCGGACGGTCACGACGGTTCCGGCCAGCTCGCCGACCACGTACGCGAGGTCCGTCCCCGGCCGCCGGACCAGCTGACGCGGGCCCGTGCCCGGGGGCAGTTCCGACACGGCGAGCAGCTCGACCGCGCCCGACGGCGTCAGCGTGTAGCTGCGGATTTCGTCCGTGCCCAGATCGACCGCGCTCACCATCGACGGCCCGGGGACCGCCATGTGGACGTGCGCCGCCTCCTGCCGGTCGGTGCGCGGGCCGCTGCCCTCGTGCTGGACCAGCGCGGTCCGCGACTCCAGCTCGCCCGTCGGCGAGAGCGAGAACACCGCGAGGCTGCCGCCGGTGTAGTTGGCGCACAGCAGGAACCGGCCGTCGGGCGTCACCGCCAGGTGGCACGGGTGCGCGCCGCCGGTCTCGGCCGTGC
The DNA here is from genome assembly GCF_030264295.1 of Amycolatopsis nalaikhensis. GTDB lineage: Bacteria > Actinomycetota > Actinomycetes > Mycobacteriales > Pseudonocardiaceae > Amycolatopsis > Amycolatopsis nalaikhensis. Next base: position 3,094,198 of record NZ_CP127173.1, read on the forward strand.
CGAGCACCGAAAGCTCGCCGGAGTCGCCGATGGACAGCGCGGTGACTCCGCCGGCGGCGGTCTCGTTCACGGCGTACAGCACGGGCAGCGACGGGTGCCGGGTCAGCCACGACGGCGACTCCAAGGCCAGCGACGCGACCTCGTGCAGCTCGCCCGTCGCGGACCGGGAGAACGTCGTGATCCCCGTGCCGTTCCCCGCTTCCCCGGTGTAGCAGCCGACGAAGACCAGTTCAGCCATGCGCGCTCCTCAACAGCGTCTCGACCCGGGCGGCGATCTCCGCGGTGGTGCCGCGGGTCAGCGCCGAGCCGATCCCGCACGCCACCGCGCCCGCTGCCAGCCAGCCTGGCACGTCCTCGGGTCCGATGCCGCCGGTGGGCACCAACGGCGCCTGCGGCAGCGCAGCCCGCACGTCCTTCACCCACGACGGCGACAAGGCCGACGCCGGGAACACCTTGACCGCGTCGGCCCCTTCTTCCAGCGCCCGCACGATTTCCGTCACCGAACCGGCGCCCGGGAAAGCGGCCGCGCCGTACCGGTGCGCGGTGCGGATCACCGCCGCGTCGACCGACGGCGACACGAGGAACCGCGCGCCCGCCCGGATGGCCAGCGCCGCCGAAGCCTCGTCGAGGACGGTGCCCGCGCCGATCGTCGCGTCCGGGTAGGCCGCGGCGAGGCCCGAGATCGCGTCGAGCGCGCCCGGGTTCGTCAGCGGCAGCTCGATCGAGCGCAGCCCGGCTTCGAGCGCGGCGCGGGCGGCCGAAACGGCCGACTCGGCGTCGTGCGTGCGCACGATCCCGACGACGCCTTGGCGCAGTGCGTCCGCCGTGATCTCCCAGCGGTAGGTCATCGGTCCACCTCCGTGCCGATCAGTGGGCTGAAGGGGACTTTCCTGGCATGTGATGCGAGGAAAGTCCCCTTCAGCGCATCAGATGAGACGAACGTCCCCTTCATCGCGGACAGCATAGCGGGTGAAATCTTAATTTAGGATTTATTCTTGACGCATGCCGAGACGCCCCGGCATGCTGCTCGCGGCTCGCTCGACGCTGTTTCACTGGAGAAGGGTGTCCGGCAACATGCTTCTGAAGAGATCTCTGGCGGTGGTCGCCGCGCTGGCCGCGGCGGTCACGGTGGCTCCCGCGCAAGCGGCACCGGCGGTGGACCAAGGTGCCCCCGACTACTACGACAGCGGAGTCGCGAAGACCCCGTACATGGGCTGGAACACCTACTACGGTCTCGGCGCGCCCAGCGAGGCGTCGGTGAAGTCCGTCGCCGACTTCCTCGTCTCCAGCGGCCTGCGCGACGCCGGCTACCGCTACGTCTGGATCGACGGCGGCTGGACCGCCCCGGACCCGCGCGACGCGCAGGGCAACCTCCACGAAGACCCGGCGAAGTTCCCGAGTGGACTGTCCACTTTGGTCACTTACCTGCACGACCGCGGCCTGAAGGCCGGGATCTACACCGACGCGGGCGCCTCCGACGGCAAGAACTGCGCGGCCGGCTCCGGCGGCTACTACGAGCAGGACACCAAGCGCTTCGCGAGCTGGAAGTTCGACGCCGTCAAGGTCGACTTCCTCTGCGGCATCGCCCAGAACCTCAAGCCCGCCGAGGCGTTCACGCAGTTCAGCCAGGCGCTCGCCAAGGCCGGGCGCCCGATGGTGCTCAACATCTGCAACCCGGTCACCGACGAGTGGGGCGTCCCGCACGGCCCCGACCAGGTCGCCGGCATCGCCTACACCTACGGCCCGCTCGTCGCCGACTCCTGGCGCACCAGCACCGACATCGCGTTCGGCACGCCGTACGAAGGCATCTGGAAAGACGTCCTGCGCAACATGGACGCCAACGCCGCGCACCCCGAGGCGAACGGGCCGGGCCACTACAACGACCCCGACTACCTCATCCCGATGCGCAAGACCGAGCAGGGCACCTACGAGCTGAACGAGGAGGAGTCGACCACCCAGTTCGTCATGTGGGCGGAGATGGCCTCCCCGCTGATCCTCGGCTCGGACCCGCGCACGCTGCCCGCGTCGATGCTGAAGACGTTGAAGAACCCGGAAATCGTCGGGGTCAACCAGGACCGCCTCGGCATCCAGGGCGTCCGCGTCGCGACGACCGGCACCACGGACACCTACAGCAAGGTCCTGTCCCAGCGGGGTGACCGCGCCGTCGTGCTGCTCAACCGCGGTGAGGCGCCGACGCAGATGACGCTGAACTTCGCCGACGCCGGGCTCAGCGGCCCGGTGGCCGTGCGCGACCTCCGCGCCCGCGCCGACCGTGGCACCGCGACCGGTTCCTACACGGTCACCGTGCCCGCACACGGCACCGCGTTCCTCCGCCTGCACGGCACCGACCTCGTCCCGGGCACCGACGTCGGCGGCCCGGCCTCGGCCAGCCCCGCGGTGGTCCGTACCGGCGGCCGGACCGTGACGTTCTTCCGCGACCCGGCGGGGAACCTCGTGCAGGACGGCCTCGGCGGCTCGCGCCAGGTCGGCGGCAAGTTCCTCGGCCAGCCCGCCGCCGTCGCCACCGACGGCCGGGTCGACGTCTACGTCCGCGGCCTCGACAACGCCGCCTACCAGCGCACCTACCGCTACGGGAGCTGGGGTGAGTGGCAGCGGCTCGGCGGGACGCTCACCGATTCGCCGTCCGTGACCACCGACGGCACGCTCTTCGCGCGCGGCTCCGACGGCCAGGTCTGGCAGCGGACCGCGGACGGCCAGTGGTCCGGTCTGGGCGCGCCCGGCGGCCAGCCGATCTACGGCCGTCCCGGCGCGGCGACGTCGACCGGCGGCACGGTCGTGGCAGTCCGCACCGCCGACGACAGCGTCTGGGTGCGCACGAAGACCGGCGGCGCGTGGTCGGACTGGACGTCCATCGGCGGCACGATCAGCAGCAGCCCGACGCTGGTCGCGGTCGGCGCGAAGGTCGCGCTCACCGCGTCCGCGAGCGACTACACCCTGTGGGCCAACGACTGGTCCGGTTCCTGGGCGGGCTGGTTCAAACGGCCGCAGTACCCGAGCGGGAGCATCGTGGGCACCCTGGGCGCGGCTTCGGACGGCGCGTCGCTGTGGTTCGCCGCCCGCGGGCCGGACGACCATGTCCACGTAGCGAAGTTCTGACACAGGGAGAGGCGATGTCTGCGCGTACCGCGGTGGTGACCGGAGCGGCGTCCGGGATCGGGAAGGCGACGGCCCGGAAGCTCCTCGACGACGGCTACCGCGTGCTGGGCGTGGACATCGCCGAACTCCCCGACGGCGTCGTGCCGATCCGGGGCTCGGTGGCCGACGAAGCGACCTGGGCCGACATCGGCGAAGTCGACGCCCTGGTCAGCAACGCCTACGTGCCGAGCACCGGGCCGCTGCACGAGATCGACCGCGCCGAGTGGCAGCGGCAGCTCAACGTCAACCTGACCGGCACGTACCTCGCCGTGAAGGCGTGCCTGCCGTCGCTGCGGGCCCGGCGCGGCGCGGTCGTGCTGGTCTCGTCGGTGCACGCGCACTTCGGGCTGCCGGGCCACCCCGCGTACGCGGCGAGCAAGGGCGCGCTCGTCGCGCTGGCCCGGCAGCTGGCCGTCGAGTACGCGCCCGACGTGCGCGTCAACTCCGTGCTGCCGGGGCCGGTGCTCACCGAAGCCTGGAACCGCATCTCGCCGGAGGACCGCGAGCGCAGTGCCCGGGCGACCCCGGCCGGCCGCCTCGGCGACCCGGCCGAAGTGGCGAACGTGATCGCCTTCCTGCTCTCGGACGCGGCGTCGTTCGTCACCGGGGCCGAGCTGACCGTCGACGGCGGCTGGTCCGCCGCCAAGGATTCCGCGTAGATGGGGGACACGGGTGAAGATCACCGGGGTTGAAACGTTTCTGGTCGCGCCGCGCTGGCTGTTCCTCAAGGTCAGCACCGACGAAGGGGTCAGCGGCTGGGGGGAGCCCGTGGTCGAGGGCCGCGCGGAGACCGTGCGCGCGGCCGTCCACGAGCTGTCCGAGCTGCTCATCGGCCAGGACCCGCTGCGCATCGAAGACCACTGGCAGGTACTGCGCCGCGGCGGGTTCTACCGCGGCGGCCCGGTGCTCTCCAGCGCGCTCGCCGGGTTCGACCACGCGCTGTGGGACATCGCCGGCAAGGTCCGCGACGCCCCGGTGCACGAGCTGCTCGGCGGCCCGGTCCGCGACCGCGTCCGGGTCTACAGCTGGGTCGGCGGCGACCGGCCGTCCGGCATCCGCGAAGCCGTGTCCGCGCAGGTCGAGGCGGGGTTCACGGCGGTGAAGATGAACGTCGCCGGCCCGCTGACCGCGATCGCGTCCCCCGCCGAAGCCGACGCGGCCGTGGCACGCGCATGGGAGGCGCGGGAGGTGCTCGGCCCGCACCGCGACCTCGCGATCGACTTCCACGGCCGCGTCTCGCCCGCGATGGCCCGGCGGCTGGTCAAGCTCCTCGAAGACGTCCAGCCGATGTTCGTCGAGGAGCCGATCCTGCCCGAGACCCAGGGCGACGCGCTGCGCTCGATCGTCGAGGCATCGACCGTGCCGATCGCGCTCGGCGAGCGGCTCTACTCGCGGTGGGAGTTCAAGCCGGTGCTCGACGCCGGGGTCGCGGTGGTCCAGCCGGACCCGTCGCACGCGGGCGGCATTTCCGAGCTGCGCCGGATCGGCGCGCTCGCCGAGGTGTACGGCGCTTCGCTCGCGCCGCACTGCCCGCTCGGGCCGATCTCGCTGGCCGCGTCGCTGCAGGTCGCGTTCGCGACGCCGAACTTCCTGATCCAGGAGCAGAGCGTCGGCATGCACTACCACGAAGGCCAGGAGCACCAGTACCTCGCGGACGCGTCGATCTTCGCGTTCCGCGACGGCTACGCGGCCCGTCCGCTCGGGCCCGGCCTGGGCATCGAGGTCGACGAAGCGGCCGTCCGGCGCGCGGCCGAGGTCGGGCACACCTGGCGCTCGCCGGTGTGGCGGCACGAGGACGGCGGGCTCGCCGAATGGTGACCTGGCTCGAGCGCGGCGACCTGCGGCTGGGCTTGGTGCCGGAGCTGGGCGGGCGGCTGCTGTCGGTGCGCTACCGCGGCACCGAGCTGCTGTGGCGCAACGCCGAGCTGCTCGACGACGACCTGCGCGGCGAGTACGCGCCGAACTCGGGGCGGATGGGCGACTGGGTCAACTACGGCGGGGACAAGACGTGGCCCGCACCCCAGGGCTGGGACGGCCCGGACCAGTGGCCCGGCCCGCCGGACCCGGTCCTCGACTCCGGCCCGTACACCGCGGACGTCGACGGCGACACGGTGACGATGACCAGCGCGCCGGACCCGCGCACCGGCCTGCGGTTCACGCGCGCGATCACGATCCTCGACGACGGCTACGAACTGCGGCTGCAGGCCATGAACGTTTCGCCGCGCCCGGTGCGGTGGGCTTTGTGGAACGTGACCCAGCTGCCCGGCGGCGGCCTGGTCACGGCGGGCCTCCGGCGCCCCGACGTCGTCGCGCTGGTGGCCGGGACCGGGACACCGGAGTACACAGTGGACGGTGACCGGCTGGTCGTGCCCGCGCAGGACGTCGTCGGCAAGCTCGGGGTACCGGGCACGGCTGGCTGGGTGACATACGGGCCGCTGACGCTGTCATTCGACGTCGACCCGGCGGGCGAGTACCCCGACGGAGGCTCGCCGCTGGAGATCTGGCTGGAGCACCCGCTGCCGGAGCCGCTGGCGTCGCTCGGGGACCTGGACCCGCCGGCGCGGATCGTCGAGCTGGAGGTCCTCGGCCCGCTGACCAGCCTCGAACCGGGCGCCACGACGAACCTGACGATCCGCGCAACTCTCCCGCGCGCCCGGTCGTGAGTGTTCAGGGCGGTTCTAACCGCCCTAAACACTCACGACCCCGGGGGCGGAGGCGGGCTGACCTGCGCGGGTATCGTGGGGCCGTGACGGACAAGCCCCGCATTCCGAACGTGCTCGCCGCCCGCTACGCCTCGGCGGAGCTGGTCTCCCTCTGGTCGCCGGAGCAGAAGGTCGTCCTGGAGCGCCAGCTCTGGATCGCCGTCCTCAAGGCGCAGAAGGACCTCGGCGTCGAGGTGCCCGATGGCGTCGTCGAGGCCTACGAGCGCGTGCTGGACGACGTGCGGCTGGAGTCCATCGCCGCCCGCGAGCGTGTCACGCGTCACGACGTCAAGGCGCGGATCGAGGAGTTCAGCGACCTCGCCGGCCAGGAGCACATCCACAAGGGCATGACCTCGCGTGACCTCACCGAGAACGTCGAGCAGCTGCAGCTGCTCCGGTCCCTCGAGCTGGTCCGCACCCGCGTCGCCGCCGTGCTCGCGCGGCTGGCGGCCCTCGCCGTCGAGCACGCCGACACCGTCATGACCGGGCGCTCGCACAACGTCGCCGCGCAGGCCACCACGCTGGGCAAGCGGTTCGCCACCGCGGCCGACGAGCTGCTCGTCGCCTTCGAGCGGCTCGACAACCTCATCGAACGGTACCCGCTGCGCGGCATCAAGGGCCCGGTCGGCACCGCGCAGGACATGCTCGACCTGCTCGGCGACGAGTCCACTTTGGACCTGCTCGAGGACCGCGTCATGCAGCACCTCGGCTTCAACCGGCGGTTCGTCAGCGTCGGCCAGGTGTACCCGCGTTCGCTCGACTTCGACGTGCTGTCCACGGTGGTCCAGCTCGCCGCGGCGCCGTCCAGCCTGGCCAAGACGATCCGGCTGATGGCGGGCCACGAGCTCGTCACCGAGGGCTTCAAGCCCGGCCAGGTCGGCTCGTCGGCCATGCCGCACAAGATGAACACCCGCTCGTGCGAGCGCGTGAACGGCCTCGCCGTCGTGCTGCGCGGCTACCTTTCGATGATCGGCGAGCTGGCGGGCGACCAGTGGAACGAGGGCGACGTCTCCGACTCGGTCGTCCGCCGCGTCGCGCTGCCGGACGCGTTCTTCGCGCTCGACGGCCTGCTGGAGACGTTCCTCACGGTCCTCTCGGAATTCGGTGCCTTCCCCGCGGTGATCGAGCGTGAGCTGGATCGCTACCTGCCGTTCCTGACCACGACGAAGGTGCTGATGGCGTCGGTCCGCGGCGGCGTCGGCCGTGAGACGGCCCACGAAGCGATCAAGGAGCACGCCGTCGCCGTCGCGCTGGAAATGCGCGAAGGGCTCGCGGAGAACGACCTCGTCGACCGGCTCGCGGCCGACGAGCGCATCCCGCTCGACCGCGGTGACCTGGACAAGCTGCTGGCCGACCGGATCTCGTTCACCGGGACGGCCGGGCGCCAGGTCGAGCAGGTGGCCGCGCGCGTCGAGCGGGTGCTCGAGCGGTTCCCCGAAGCCGCGGGCTACGCGCCGCAGCCCATCCTGTGAGCTGACGCACCCGTCCACGGACTGGAACGAATCCACTCGAACGGGCGAAATCCCTAATCTCGATCGCTGAACCCCGTGCTCTTCGCGCGCACCAACCCGCGCGCTCAAACCATGGAAGAAGCGATGAGATCCACGCTGTCGAAGATCGCCGCCGTCGTCGCCACCGGTGTCCTGACGCTGACCCTGGCCGCGTGCGGCGGCTCCGACGCCGCGGGCAAGACCCTGCGCGTCGGCACGCTGAGCGACGCCCCGCCGTCGATCTACCTCGAGAACGGGCGGTTCACCGGCTACGACAACGAACTGCTGCGTGACATCGCGAAGCGGGAAGGCTTCGAGGTCGAGTTCGTCGGCACCGAGTTCGCCGGGCTGCTGGCCGGCGTCGCGAACGGCAAGTTCGACATCGGCAGCTCGACGATCTCCAGCACCGAGGCGCGCAAGAAGACCGTCGCCTTCTCCAACGGCTACAACACCGGCTTCACCACGGTCGTGACGGCGAAGGGCGCGAGCCTCAAGGACGTCGCCGCGCTCGGCGGCAAGCGCCTCGGGGTGGTCCAGGGCTCGGTGCAGGACGAGTTCGCGGGCAAGGTCCCGGGTGCCCAGGTCGTCCGCTTCCCCGACTACAACGCGGGCTTCGCGCAGCTGAAGAACGGCACGCTCGACGGCTGGGTCGTGCCGCAGGACATCGGCCAGAAGTACCTCGACCAGAACCCGGCGGTGCCGCTGGAGCTCGGTTACACTGCCGAGGACAAGGACACACCGTCGGCTTTCGCGGTCGCCAAGTCCAACCCGGAGCTGCTGAAGAAGCTCAACGACGGGCTGGCCAAGGCGATCGCTGACGGCACCGTGGCGCGGATCTACGGGCAGTTCTACAAGAACACCCCGCTGTCGAAGGAACTCCGGCAGGGCGGGCCGGGCCTGCCCGTGAAGAATCTGGATGCCTGACGTGAAGAAGCTACCTGTCACCGGTCTCATCGCCCTGCTCGTCGCGACCCTCACCGCGTGCGGCGGTGGCGGGGACGTCGGCGAGAAGACGTTGCGCGTCGGCACGCTGAGCGACTCGAAGCCCAACGCGTACCAGGAGAACGGCGTCTTCACCGGCTTCGACAACGAGCTGCTCAAGGCCATCGCGCAGAAGGAGGGCCTGAAGGTCGAGTTCGTCGCGACCGACTTCTCGGCCCTGCTCGGCCAGGTCGCGAACGGCACCTTCGACATCGGCAGCTCGGCGATCGCGCAGACCGACGCCCGCAAGAAGACCGTCGACTTCTCGGCGCCGTACAACTACCAGGCCCTCGGCATCGAAGCCAAGGAGACCGCGGGCATCACCGACGAGAACTCGTTGGCGGGCAAGCGGATCGGCGTCGTCCAGGGCACGGTTTCGGACTCCTGGCTGGCGTCGAACGCACCGACGGCGCAAGCTGTCCGGTTCCCCAACGACGCGGCGACGTTGAGCGCGCTGAAGACCGGCGCGGTCGACGGCGCGGTGTTCGACCAGGCGACCGCCGAGGACTACGCGAAGAACAACCCGGACGCGAAGCTCAAGGTGACCAAGGCGATCACCACGACGATCCCGCACGGCTTCGCGTTCCGGAAGGGCAACACGGAGCTGATCGACAAGATCAACGACGGCATCAAGAAGGTCGTCGCGGACGGCACCTGGGTCAAGGTGCACGACCAGTTCGAGCCCACCGCGCCGGTCCCGGCCGAGTTCAAGCCGGGGCAGTAACTCTGCAATGGATCAGTTTTTCGACACCTTCCTCAACTGGGAGTACATCTGGCAGGTCTTCCCGGACCTGCTGAAGACCGGCCTGCTCAACACGCTGATCCTGGCGGTGACGTCGGCGCTGATCGGCACCGTGCTCGGCATGGTGCTGGCGGTGATGGGCCTGTCGACCAAGATCTGGCTGCGCTGGCCGGCCAGGGTGTACACCGACATCTTCCGCGGGCTGCCGGCGATCCTGACGATCCTGGTGATCGGCCAGGGTCTCGGCACGCTCGCGCGGGACGTCGTCGGCACGAACCCGTACCCGCTGGGCATCCTGGCGCTGAGCCTGATCGCGGCCGCCTACATCGGCGAGATCTTCCGGTCGGGCATCCAGAGCGTCGACAAAGGACAGCTGGAGGCCGCCCGTGCGCTCGGGATGAGCTACAGCAAGGCGATGCTGCTCGTGATCATCCCGCAGGGCGTCCGCCGGGTGCTGCCGGCGCTGGTGAACCAGTTCATCGCGCTGATCAAGGACTCCAGCCTCGTGTACTTCCTCGGGCTGCTGTCCGAGCAGCGCGAGCTGTTCCGCATCGGCCAGGACCTGGCGGCCAACACGGGCAACCTGTCCCCGCTGGTCGCGGCCGGGTTCGTGTACCTGGTGATCACGGTGCCGCTGACGCACCTGGTGAACTACATCGACAAGAAGCTCCGGACGGGCCGCAAGGTGCGCGCCGACGACCCGGGCGAAGACGAGCTGGACCTGGTGGCCAGCGGAAAGGTCGTCTCGTGACGACGGCGGTGCGTTCGTCCAGTGTGGAGCTGAGGGACATCCACGTCCGCTTCGGCACACTGGAGGTCCTGCGCGGCGTGGACCTCCACGTGGCCAGCGGCAAGACGACGTGCGTGATCGGCCCGTCGGGTTCGGGCAAGTCGACGCTGCTGAGGTGCGTGAACCGCCTGCAGGAGCCGGATTCCGGCGACTTGCTGCTCGACGGCGAGTCCGTGATCAAGGCCGACCCGGACGCGCTCCGCCAGCGCGTCGGGATGGTGTTCCAGCACTTCAACCTGTTCGGCCACCGGAGTGTGCTGGACAACATCGTCTTGCCGCTGCGCAGCGTGAAGAAGCTGGGCAAGGAGGAGGCGGCGGAGATCGCCCGCGCGCGCCTGGCGGAGGTGGGGCTGGCGGACAAGGCACCGTACCGGCCGAGCGCGTTGTCGGGCGGACAGCAGCAGCGGGTGGCGATCGCGCGGGCGCTGGCGATGGACCCCGAGGTGATGCTCTTCGACGAGGCCACCAGCGCGCTGGACCCGGAGCTGGTCAAGGGGGTGCTGAACCTCATGGCCGGGCTGGCTTCGCGCGGGTTGACGCTGATCGTCGTCACGCACGAGATGGGCTTCGCGCGGAGTGTCGCCGACGAGGTGGCGTTCATGGACGCTGGTCGCATTGTCGAGCAGGGGCCGCCCGCGCAGGTCTTCGATGACCCGAAAAGCCCGAGGTTGCAGCGGTTCCTGTCCCAGGTCCTCTAGAGCAGCCCCCACCCGTCCCGGGGGGTGTCCCTATGTGGTTGTCAAGCCGCGGCGGGGGCCGGAGCGGGTTCGGGGTGTCGGTAGTGGGTGCCGTTGCGCAGCATGGCGTAGAGGACGTCGCAGCGGCGGCGGGCCAGGCAGATCAGCGCAGCGTTGTGTTTCTTGCCCTCGGCCCGCTTCCGGTCGTAGTAGGCCCTGCTGGTCGGGTCAGACAACGCGGCGAAGGCGGCGAGGAAGAACGCGCGTTTGAGCTGGCGGTTGCCCGTCCGAGCGGGATGTTCGCCCTTGATGCTGGTGCCGGAGCTGCGGGTGACCGGGGCGATGCCCGCGTAGGCCGCCAGATGCCCCGAGCTGGCAAAGTTCGAGGCGTCGCCGACCTCGAGCAGGATGCGGGCTGCGGTCCTGACCCCGACGCCGGGCATCGAAGTCAGGACCCCGGCAAGAGGGTGCGCATCAAGTATCCCCTCAACCTGCTCAGCGACCTGTTTCCGTTGCAGGAGAACCGTTTTGAGGCTGTCGGACAGCCGCGGCAGGACCGTGTCCGCGGCGGCGGTGCCCGGGACGGTGACGGTCTGCTCGCCCAGCGCGGTCATGATCGCCTCGACCAGCTTGTCGCCGAGGCGGGGCGCGTGGACTTTGGCGATGGCGGTGAGTTTGCGGCGGCCGGCCTTGGCGATGCCGGCCGGGCCGCCGCAGCGGGAGAGGATCTCCAGCACCGCTGGGTGGCTGATCCGCGGGCCGATGGCGTGTTCGAGAGCGGGGTGGATGCCGGTGAGCAGCCCACGGATCCGGTTGCTGATCCGGGTGGCTTCGCCGGCCAGGTCGTCGTCGAACCCGACCAGCACCTCCAGCTCCGCCAACGCCTCGTCATCGACGTCGACCGGGCGCAGGGTGTGCGGCAGGCAGCGGGCGGCATCGGCGATGACGAACGCGTCCCGGGCATCGGTCTTCGCGCGGCCCGGGTAGAGGTCGGCGATGCGGCGCATCGCCAGACCAGGCAAATACGCCACCTGGTGTCCTGCGGCGCGGGCGACCGCGACCGGCAACGCCCCGATCGTGGCGGGCTGGTCAACCACGACCAGCAGCGGTCCGTGCGCGGCGAGCTTGTCGAACAGGGCCTTCAGTTTGGGTTCGGTGTTGGGCAGCGGGCCATCGTGCAGCCGGTTGCCGTCGAGGTCCAGGCCGACCGCGTGATGGGCTTCCTTGCCGACGTCCAAGCCGAGGAACACCCCGAAGCTGCTGCTCATCCACCAGCCGTTCGTTCGTCGCGTCGTGGTCACCGGGTTGGGCATCGATGGCCGGCACCCACGTTACGACGAGACCTACCTGGTGGTGGCCGTGTCCCTATCAGCGGTCCCTCGATGCCACCAGGCCCGGTGACACCACCCCCCGGATCATGCGTGCGACTGGGGGCGTTAGTCATGCCGGGCCTGGTGACCACAACTCCCTGGTCGGGAGCCACGAAAAAGGTAACGGGGGCGTCCCCGAGTCCAGTCTATCCGCCGGATGGCCGAAAATCCGGCGCCGGGCAAATCTGTGGATAGCTCGGACCGTTGTGGATAACCTGCGGGAATGGTGAGGATCGCATGGCTGACGTACTACCCGGTCAAAGGCTGCGCAGGCACCGACGTGCAGGCCGCGGAAGTCACCCAGGCCGGATTGGCGAACGACCGCGTCTTCCAGGCCGTGGCCCCGGACGGAGACTTCCGCAGCCAGCGCCGCTACCCGATCCTGGCCTCGGTGCGGCCACACATCGAAAAGGACCGCCTCACACTCTCCGCCCCCAACCAAGAAGACCTAGAACTCGAGATCCGCCGCGAAGGCGACCGCCACCCGGGCTCGACGTTCTCCTGGCAGGGCGACGGCATCCACCAAGGCCCGGAGGCGGCCGCGTGGTTCTCAGACCTGCTGAAGATCGACTCGGTCCTGATCGGCGTAGCCCCGGACCACGAGCGCATCACAAGCGGCGAAACCCCAGGCACGGCCGCGTTCGCCGACGGACACGCCCTGCTCATCGCTTCCGAGTCCTCTTTGGACGGACTGAACGAGCGGATCGCGAGCAGGGGCGGCGAGCCCGTCCCGATGAACCGCTTCCGCCCCAACGTGGTCATCTCCGGCTGGGCCGAACCCCACCGCGAGGACGAAGTCCGCGAAATGGCCGCGGGCACCGCGCGGTTCGGCTACGCCAAGCCGTGCGTCCGCTGCACCGTCCCGATGGTCGACCAGGAAACCGGCGACAAGGCCGGCCCCGAGCCGATCCGCACCCTCGCCACCTACCGGCGTCACCCGGACGGCGGTGTCACCTTCGGCATGAAGGCCGCCGTCCTCGAAACAGGTCAGGTCGCCGTCGGCGACGCGGTGATCGTGCACTCCTGGGCGGGCCCGAGCCCGAGCACGGCCGCCGCCGAGCCGCCGTTGACCGCGACCGCGAGCCGTCCCGCCGAGTCCGTGTAGAGCACGCTCGCGCCGGCCGGGACGTCCGCGAACGTCCGCCCGATCACCGTGCTCACCGCCACGCGCTCGCTGTGCACCGTCACCGCGCCCGACAGCCCCGACAGGCCCAGGTCCGCCGGGGTCGCAGCGAGCTGGACGTTGCCGAAGTGGTCGACCGTCAGCACCTCCGACACCAACTTCCCGGGGAACGCCGCCACGAACGGCTCCGGCAGCTCCACGAGGTCGTCCACCGGCGGGCCGAAGTCCGACGGCGCGACCCCGAGCGCCAGGTGCGCCGCCGCCGGCGCGAAGACGTCCCGGCCGTGGAACGTCGCCGACGTCACCGGCAGCCGCAGCGACGGCTCGGCCAGCTCGTACGCCGCCCGGACCCCGCCCAGCGCCTGCGCCGCCGGCAGCAGGAGGCCGTTGTCCGGCCCGACCAGCAGCCCGCTCTCAGCCACGACGACCACGCCGAGCCGGGCCGTGCCGACCCCCGGGTCGACGACGGCGACGTGCACCGCCTCCGGCAGGAACGGCACCGTCTGGGCCAGCGCCATCGCCCCGTGCCGGATCTCCTGGGGCGGCACCTCGTGCGTCACGTCGATCACCCGCACGGCGGGCGCGAGCCGCGCGATCACGCCGTGGCAGGCCGCCACGAAGCCGTCGCGCAGGCCGTAGTCGGTGGTCACCGAGATCCAGTCGTACGCCATGCCAGCATCATCCATGGTGGCGGAGGGTGCCCGTTAGGGTTCAGCGCGTGACACCCCTCCCCACCCTCGCCACCGGCAAGGTCCGCGACCTCTACGCCGTGGGCGACGACCACCTCCTGGTCGTCGCCTCCGACCGCATTTCCGCCTTCGAGCACGTGTTCCCCACCCCCGTCCCGGACAAGGGCCGGGTGCTCACCGCGATGAGCGTCTTCTGGTTCCGCGAGCTCGCCGACGTCCTCCCGAACCACCTGGTCGCCTGGGACGGCCCGGCGATCCCGGAGGCGTTCCGCGGCCGCGCGCTGCTCGTCGAGCGGCTCGACATGCTGCCGGTGGAGGCCGTCGTCCGCGGCCACCTCACCGGCCGCGGGTACGCCGACTACCGCCGGTGCGGCGCCGTGTGCGGCGTCGAGCTGCCGGCAGGGCTGGCCGAGTCGGCCCGGCTGCCCGAGCCGATCTTCACGCCGTCCACCAAGGCCCGGCCGGGGGAACCGGACGAGAACATCGACTTCGACACCTTCGCGGCGGTGCTCGGCCGCAAGCTCGCCGAGGAGGTCAGGGAGGCGTCGCTGGAAGCTCTACCGCCGCGGCGCCGCGCGGGCCGCGGAGCAGGGGCTCCTGCTGGCGGACACGAAGTTCGAGTTCGGCATCGGGCGCAACGGGCTGGTGCTCGCGGACGAGCTGTTGACGCCGGATTCGGCGCGCTACTGGCTCGCCGACGGTCACCGGACGGGCCGCCCGCGGCCGTCGTTCGACAAGCAGCACGTGCGCGACTGGCTCGTCGGGCCGACGTCGGGCTGGGACTGCGTGTCCGCGCTGCCGCCGTTGCCGCCGGAGGTGGTGCAGGCCACGCGCGAGCGGTACCTCGCGGCGTACCACCGCATCACCGGGCTTTCGCTGGCAGACTGGCCGTGTGATCCTGCTGATCTGCGGCAGCCTGCGGGCGGGCTCGGCCAACGCGGCGGTGCTGGGGACCGCCGCCACCCTCACCGAGACCACGACGTACCCCGGTCTCGCCGAACTGCCGCACTTCAACCCCGATGACGACCGCGACCCGCTGCACCCGGCCGTCGCCGAGCTGCGGGCGGCGGTCAAGGAGGCGGACGCGGTCCTGATCTGCACGCCGGAGTACGCGGGCGGGCTGCCGGGGTCGTTCAAGAACCTGCTGGACTGGACCGTCGGCGGCGGCGAGATCTACGGCAAGCCGGTGGCGTGGATCAACGCGTCGTCGGTCGCGGCGCCGACGGGTGGCCGCGACGCGCACGACTCGCTGCGCAAGGTCCTGACGTACGCGGGCGCGAAGATCGTCGAGGAGGCGTGCGCGCGGATCCCGGTGTCGCGCGCGGTAGTCGCCGACGGTCGGGTGACCGATCCTGACCTGCGCGGCCGGATCGCCGTCGCGGTGAAGCGGTTGCGCGAGGGCGTCTGACCCTTCCGGCAACGGACGCCCGCCCGTTCCGCGCGGTTCACGGCGACGTCAGACGGGTGCGTCCCAATGGGGAGCGTGGACGCTCGCTTGCTGGTTTCGCTGTCGGGAATCACCCCGCGCACGCTGCACCGGTGCGCCGATCTGGCGGCCGAGCTCGACCGCCGCAAGGTCCCGCTGTCGGTGCTGCACGCCGCCCGCACCGGCGAAGGCCCGGTGACGGAGTGGGTGCGCACCCGCGCCCGAGGCGGCGATTCGGTGCTGCTGCACGGCTACGACCACACGGTCACGCCGACGCACCGCACCGTGTACCTGGGCAAAAAAGCCGAGTTCGCGACGTTGCCCGCGCACGAGGCCCGGCTGCGGCTGATCGCGGCGAAGGGGTTGCTGGACGCGGCGGGCATCGAGGTCGACGGCTTCGCACCGCCGCGCTGGATCGCGTCCCAGGGCACGCTGCAGGCCCTGGCCGAGCACGGGTTCCGGTTGTGCGCGGACCTCGGCGCGGTGCGCGACCTCGTCACGGGTGAGGTGCGGCGCGCGCGGGTCCAGGAGTTCACCAGCCAGTCGCACCGCACGGAGACGGTGCGCTGCTTCGCGTTGGTGCTGGCGGCGGCGAGGGCGGCCCGCCGGGGCGGGCTGGTCCGGCTCGGCGTCGACGCCGCCGACCTCACCCGCCCCGGCCTCCGCCAAGCCCTGCTCGACGCGGTGGACGTGGCCCTGGAGAACCGCGCGTTCGGCGCGACCTACGGTTCGCTCCGCGCGGTCGCGGCCTAGACCTTCGCCGGTTCGGCCCGGTCGAGCACCTTGACCTCGGTGCCTTCGGGAGCGAGGTTCCCGAAGAGGCCGTAGTGCAGGGCGGGGTTGGCGAGCACGGCTTCGTGGATGGGCACGGCCACCCGAGGCGCGACGGCCCGCAGGTAGTCGACGGCCTCCCCGGCCTTGAGCCAAGGGGCGCCGGTGGGCAGCCCGAGGACGTCGACCTTCGTGTCGGGCACGAAGAACGAGTCACCAGGGTGGTAGAAGGCACCGTCGTCGACGAGGTAACCGATGTTGGGGATGACGGGGATGTCGGAGTGGATGACGGCGTGCTGCCCGCCGACGGCCCGGAGCGAGGTGTCTCCGACGGCGAAGGAATCGCCGACGTTGGCGACGTCGAACTCCAGCCCCAGCTTCTCGACCTCGGGAGCCGACCCGGGGTCGACGATGAGCTTGGCACCGGGATTGGCCTCGAGGATCTTCGGCAGCCGTTCGACATCGAGGTGGTCGAAGTGCTGGTGCGTGATGAGCACGGCGGCCAGCTCCCGCTCGCCCTCGAACCCGGTGGAGAACGCGCCGGGGTCGATCAGGATCCGCTCGGAGCCGGTCTCCAGCAGCAGGCAGGCGTGTCCGAAATGGACGATACGCATCGATGTTCTCCTTTACGCGTGGACGTTTCCAGCCTAGGCGTCTTGTCGGCCGCCTGCCAACACGCTGGGTCACCGCGGTCGGTGCCGCCTCCGGCGCCCGGGCCCGGTCCGCCGCTCGAAGTGACGCTCCGTTCTCGATTTCGGGAAATGTCAGGAATTTGTCCACTCGGATGGAGCAATTTCGCCACGCTGTCGAGTAATGGCTTATTCTGAAGCGTCTGGCACCCGGCCGCGGCGAGGGGGTGGACGCCTGATGCTCAAGAGCTTCCTCGGCTGGCTCCGGGACTACGTCATCTACACCGGAATTGTGGGACTGGCGGAAGGTGTGCTGGGCATTCTCGCGTTCGGCGGGCTGCTCAGCGCATTGCTCGGCAATTCCGCGATAAAAGCGGGTGCGATCGTGGCCGTGCTGCTCGGCGTCATCGGGTTGTACATCCTGCTGATCGCGAACCGGGTGGAATGGCGGTCACGAACGGAACTCGATCGGCGGCTGCTGCAGCACTACTGCAGTGTGCTCAAGGAGCGGCACGGCCACTCGTGGCGGATCGTCAGCTGGCTTGAGTCCGCCGTCGTGCGGCCCAACGGCGACGCCACCGAAGTGATCACGGTGACCGCGATCGTCGAATGCGACGTGCTCGATTTCTTCGCCATTCGCACGGGCGCCGGCTGGCACCAGTCCGAACGGGTTCGCCGCAAGGTGAAGGTCAACGTCAAGTCGCTCGAGGTGGACGGAATCGGGGGCACTCGCCGTGACGTGACGTCGACCTGGCTGGACGACGGCAGGCTGGAAGTTCTCGCCCATTTCGGCAGTCCGGCGAGCCGTGGCGACGAGATCGTGATGGTGATCGAGAAAGAATGGCCCGGCAAATGCGCACCGCTGATGCGGGAGCGGCGGCCGGACGAATTCGCGCTCAAGTTCGCCTGTGCGATCGGCTACCTGGAATACGCGATCCACTTGCCCGAGGGCGCCGAGGTGGCCTGTGATCCGGTCGGGCTGGTGAAGGGGCAGCACGACTTTTCGCTGGCGGTGAAACGCAACGGGGCCGGGCCGACCGAGGTGTGCCTGGTGGCGAGGGGCATCCCGCCACGTCTGCGCGTCGGGATGCGCCTCGACCTCAAGAAGGTGAGGTAACCCGCCGCTCGACGGGGTTGTTCGCTGCTTCTGCAGGCGGAACTACGTGTCTCCGCCTTCGCCACCTTGGTGAATCATTCTCATCCTCGACTCGACAGCACGGAAGCTTCAACCGCATGACTCGGCTGAAGACACGCGACTCTAGCGCGTCGACGACAACGCCGCTAATCCGAACTTGGCATACTCGGCCCCCTGAAGGGTGATTCCTGGAGGAGTCGACAAATGTTGCTCAAATCTTCCCGGTGAGCAACGCGTCACCCAGCTCGGTCCGCCGGTAAAGCACCCGATGCCCCCGTCGTTCCGAGGCCAGCAGCCCAGCCCCGCGCAACGCCGTCAGGTGCGCCGAAACCGTCGCGGGAGCCAACCCATGGC
Source organism: Amycolatopsis nalaikhensis (assembly GCF_030264295.1). Taxonomy (GTDB): domain Bacteria; phylum Actinomycetota; class Actinomycetes; order Mycobacteriales; family Pseudonocardiaceae; genus Amycolatopsis; species Amycolatopsis nalaikhensis. The sequence goes on from NZ_CP127173.1 coordinate 3,112,233, forward strand.
GACGCGCCAACTCCGTAGTCGCCGCCGGGCGGTCGAGCGTGGCCAGCAACAACGCCCGCGTCCGCCCAAGCACCTCCGCCAACGCTTCCGGAGGCGCCGACGAAGACGTCCACAGCGCGGCCACGCCCCGAGCCGGGTACAGCAGCGACACCTGCCACGGCGGCACCGTCACCACTCCGACGTTCGGCCACGCGAACACCGCCGGGATCAGCAGCAGCCCGCGCGCGTCGATCTCCAGCCGCTCGCGGGCGCGGACGTCCACCAGGACCGATGTTCCCGAAAGGCGGACGCGCGGGTGCAGCTCCGACAACATCGCCGCGAGCCCGCCGGAGCCCAGCCGCCTCGTCCGATGCGCGATGTCCGCCGCCAGCAGTTCGCGCAGCCGGGGCCACTGTGGTGCCAGCACCGCGTTCCACACCGTCTCCAGCTGGTCCGCGAGCACGTCGCGCGCGGTCGCCGGGTCGGACGGCAGCTGCGACAAGTCAGCGTCGACCATCGACAGTTCCAGCGCCACCTGCGACGGCGGCGTCGCCCGGACCGCTCGCAGTTGCGCCGAAGCCGTTGTCTCCGGGCCCTCGGGCGGCGGGCTCAGGAACTCGGTGATGTAGTGCCGCGCGCTCAGCACCGCCGTCAGCTCGGGCACGTCCGGAACTCCGGACAGCCACGGCAGCCGCGCCGGGGGTGTGCGGACGCCGAGCAGTGTCTGGACCGCGCCCAGCACCTCCTCCAGCGGCGAGATCGCGAACCGGACGCGCTGGCTCCCGGCCGCCGTCAGGACGAGCTCGATCATCGCGGATTCGCTCTCACCCGAATCAGTGTGCCGCAGAACCGCGCCAGGAGAGCGTGTGAACATGTCCTTGTTCACCCATCGCGCCTACTGGCGCTGGTCGGCCGGCGTCCAGTTCGCGCGGCTCCCCGCGACCATGGCCCCGCTCGCGTTCACCCTGCTGACCACGGCCACGACCGGCTCCTACCGGCTCGGCGGCGTGCTGATGTCGGTCTACGTCGTCGCCGAGATGGCCGGTGCCGTGCCGGTCGGGCGGCTCCTCGACCGCGTCGGCCCGGCCCGCGGCCTGCCCGTGCTGCTGCTCCTGACCGGCGCCGGGTTCGCCGTCCTGGCGCTGGCCGCCGACGCGCCCGCACCCGTCCTGGTCGCGCTCGTCCTGCTGCCCGGCGCGGCCGCGGGCGCGTTGTCCGGCGGCTTCCGGACGCTGCTCGCCGACACCGTCGACGACGACCTGCTGCCGCGCGCCATCTCCGTCGACGCGATGCTCCTCGAAGGCGTGCTCATCGGCGGCCCGGCGCTGGTCGCGCTGCTCGACCTCGCGGGCACGTTCGTCCCGCTCGCCGCCATGGCGCTCGCCTGCGTCGCCGCCGCGGTGCTCGTTCCGCGCCGCGCGGGTGCGCACGATCGGGTGGAATCCGGCGACGACGTCCTGCCCGCGCGGCTCGTCACCTACCTGCCGTGGCTGGGCTGCGCCTTCACGGTCGGGCTGCTGCTGTCGACGATCGAGGTGGCGCCGCTGCCGCTGGTGCAGCGCCTCGGCGCGCCCGAGACCGCCGCGCCGATCGTCATCGCCGTGCTGAGCGGGGCGAGCATCGCGGGCAGCGCGCTCTACGCGTGGCGCGGGAAGACCGGCGACGCGCGGTGGTTCCTCGGCGGGTTCGTCGTGGGCGGGCTCGCGCTCGCCGCCGACCTCGGCTGGGCCGGGCTGCTCGCGTCGGTGGCCGTGATCGGCGCTTGCACGGGTCCGCTGGTGGCGACGACCTCGGTCAACCTGCAGCGCCTGCTGCCGAAGAACCGCAGGTCAGCGGGGTTCTCGCTGAGCTTCACGGTCCAGGCGTGCGGCTTCGGGCTGGGCTCGCTGGCCGTCGGCGTGCTGCCGCTGTGGCTCGCCCCGCTGTTCGGTGTCTTTGCCGCGGCGATCGCCGGTGGAATGCTGGTGGCGAAGCCCGCACGAGCTATTGGCACGATGTCAGTAACGTCGTAACCTGGGCTGACCCGCGACCTCCAGGGAGACGCCGATGACTGCCGTCCAGCCGAAGCCGACGTCCCTCGGCGAGACCTTCGACTCGCTGAGCCCGGCGACCGACGAGGTGGTCGGAACCTACCCGATCCACACGGCCGAGGACGTCAAAGCGGCGGTGGCGCGGGCCCGTGTCGCGGCGCGCTGGTGGGAGGACCTCGGCTTCGCCGGACGCGCGGAGCGGCTTCGCGCCTGGAAGGGCGTGCTGACGCGGCGGCTGCCGCAGCTGTGCCAGGTCGTCCGCGACGAGACCGGCAAGCCGATCGCCGACGCGCAGCTCGAGAGCGTCCTGGCCATCGAACACATCGCGTGGGCGGGCAAGCACGCGAAGAAGATCCTCGGCAAGCAGAAGCGCTCGGCGGGCCTGCTCATGTCGAACCAGGCCGCGACGGTGGAGTACCAGCCGCTGGGCGTGGTCGGCGTGATCGGCCCGTGGAACTACCCGGTGTTCACCCCGCTCGGCTCGATCGCGTACGCGCTCGCCGCGGGCAACGCCGTCGTGTTCAAGCCCAGCGAGTACACGCCGGGTGTCGGGAAGTGGCTGGTCGACGCCTTCGCGGAGATCGTCCCGGAGCAGCCGGTGCTGCAGCTGATCACCGGCTTCGGCGAGACGGGCGCGGCGCTGGTCGGCGCGGGTGTCGACAAGATCGCGTTCACCGGCTCGACGGCGACGGGCAAGCGCATCATGGCCGCGGCCGCCGAGACGCTCACCCCGGTGGTCATCGAGGCGGGCGGCAAGGACCCGGTGCTGGTCGACGCGGACGCCGACCTCGACGCCGCCGCCGACGCGACCGTGTGGGGCGCGTTCTCCAACTCCGGCCAGACCTGCATCGGCGTCGAGCGGGTGTACGTCCACGAGAAGGTGCACGACGAGTTCGTCGCGAAGGTCGTCGAGAAGACGAAGGACGTGCGCGCGGGCTCGGACGAGGCCGCCCAGTACGGCCCGGTGACGATGCCGTCGCAGCTTTCGGTGATCAAGCGGCACATCCAGGACGCGCTGGCCCGCGGCGGCAAGGCCGTCGTCGGCGGCGAGGAGTCGGTCGGCGACCGCTACGCGCAGCCGACGGTCCTGGTCGACGTCCCGGAGGACTCCGAAGCGGTCACCGAGGAGACGTTCGGCCCGACGGTGACGATCGCGAAGGTCCGCGACATGGACGAAGCGGTCGAGAAGGCGAACAACACGAAGTACGGCCTGGGCTCGACGGTGTTCTCGAAGTCCCGCGGCGTCGAGCTGGCGGAGAAGCTGCGCACGGGCATGACGGCGATCAACGCGCCGCTGTCGTTCGCGGGCATCGCGTCGCTGCCGTTCGGCGGCGTCGGCGACTCCGGCTTCGGCCGCATCCACGGCCCGGAGGGGCTGCGCGAGTTCGCCCGCACGAAGGCGATCGCCCGCCAGCGCTTCACGGCGCCGCTGACGCTGACGTCGTTCAGTCGCAAGCCGTCGACGGACGCGCTGGTCACCAAGCTGGTGACCATCCTCCACGGCAAGCGTTGAGCCGCACCGGGGTTGTGGACAACTGAGGTCCGCAACCCCCGGAACTGTCGGTGCCCCTCGGTAAACTGGAAACCGGGGGGCGCGGCCCGCCCTCAGCTCCCGCGAATCAGATCCGCGGCCTTCTCCGCGACCATGATCGTCGGCGCGTTGGTGTTCCCCCGCGGCACCACAGGCATCACCGAAGCATCCACCACCCGCAAGCCCTCGACGCCGTTCACCCGCAGCTGCGGATCGACCACGGTCCCGATCGCACACGTCCCGACCGGGTGGTAGAGCGTCTGCGAGTTCTCCCGGACGTGCTCGGCCAGCTCGGCATCGCTCAAATCGTGCCGCTCGGGCAGGAAAGGCTTGTCGAGGAACCGCTTGACCGGCCCGGTCCGCCCGATCTCGACGAGCGCCCGCAGCCCGGCGATCATGACGTCCATGTCCTTCGAATCCGCGTAGTAAGCCGGGTCGATTTCCGGCTTCCACAACGGATTCGCCGACTTCAGCCGCAACCGCCCCCGGCTCGCGACGTCCACGACCGTGGCCGCGGCGGTGAACCCGGCCACGGTCGGCTCGCGCAGGCCGTTCTCGTAGAACAGCGACGGCACGACGTGGATCTGCATGTCGGGCCCGGCCAGACCGTCCACTGTGGAGAAGAACGCGCCCGCCTCGCCGATGTTCGACGTCAGCGGCCCGCGGCGGGTCAGCTGGTAGCGCACCAGGCCGAGCGGCGTGGCGGCGTCGACGAGGTCGGTGGTGCCGCGCGTGGTCCAGATGATCCCGCAGGCCGGGTGGTCGTGCAGGTTTTCGCCGACCTCCGGCAGCGCGGCGACGACGTCGATGCCGTGCTCGCGCAGGTGCTCGGCCGGGCCGACGCCGGAGACCATCAGCAGCTGCGGCGAGTTGATCGCGCCGCCGCTCAAGATCACCTCGGCCGACGCGCGGGCGGTGTTCTCCACGCCGTTGTCCAAATAGGACACACCGACCGCGCGGGTGCCCTCGAAGACGATCCTGGTCGCGGGCGCGCCGGTCTTCACCGTGAGGTTCGGGCGTTCCATGGCGGGCCGCAGGTAGGCGTCCGCCGTCGACCAGCGGCGGCCCCTCTTGCAGGTCACCTGGTAGACGCCGGCGCCTTCCTGGCTCTCGCCGTTGAAGTCGTCGGTGCGCTTGAGGCCCCAGTCGACGGCCGAGTCGACCCAGGCGTGCGACAGCTCGTGGGTGAACCGGCGGTCCTCGACGTGCAGCGGGCCGTCGGTGCCGTGCAGCGGCCCGTCGAGCCGCTGGTTGCCTTCGGCGCGCTTGAAGTACGGCAGGACGTCGTCCCAGCCCCAGCCTTCGGCGCCGTGCTGATCGCGCCAACCGTCGTAGTCGGCGCGGTTGCCGCGGATGTAGATCATCGCGTTGATCGACGAGCAGCCGCCGAGCATCTTGCCGCGCGGCCAGTAGAACGTCTTGCCGGTGTGCTTCTGCTCGACGGTCTCGTAGTTCCAGTCCCACTTGGTCTTGAACAGCGACGGGAAGGCGGCGGGGATGTGGATTTCGTCCGCGGTGTCCTCGCCGCCCGCTTCGAGGAGCAGGACGCTGGCGGCCGGGTCTTCGGTGAGCCGGTTCGCGAGCACGCACCCGGCGCTCCCGGCGCCGACGATCACGTAGTCGTAGGAGTCCACGGTGCCTCCACAGCTGTTGGCGCGATGTCAACGACTCATCATGGCGCAGCGCGGCGCCGTCGGCCAGTCTAGGTTTCCCGGCGGCCCCCGCAGGGTGCCGAACTGGGTGAACTATGCTCGGAGGGTACCCACGACCTGCGTGAATAAGGAGCAGCCAGCCGTGGCCCGAGTCGTCGTCGACGTCATGCCGAAGCCCGAAATCCTCGACCCGCAGGGGCAGGCCGCGCTCGGCGCCGCCGGTCGCCTCGGCTTCACCGGGATCAAGGAGATCCGCCAGGGCAAGCACTTCGAGATCGAGGTCGACGACACGGTCGACGACGCGACGCTCGAGAAGATCGCCGAGGGCTTCCTCGCGAACCCGGTCATCGAGCAGTGGACGATCAAGCGGGTGGACGCGTGAGCGCGCGCATCGGCGTCATCACGTTCCCGGGCACGCTCGACGACGGCGACGCGGCCCGCGCGGTCCGCTACGCCGGCGGCGAGGCGGTGCCGCTGTGGCACGCGGACGAGAACCTCCACGACGTCGACGCGGTGGTCGTCCCGGGCGGCTTCTCGTACGGCGACTACCTGCGCGCGGGCGTGATCGCCCGGTTCGCCCCGGTGATGACGCCGGTGATCGAGGCGGCGCGCGGCGGCATGCCGGTGCTCGGCATCTGCAACGGCTTCCAGATCCTGTGCGAGGCGGGCCTGCTCCCGGGCGCGATGATCCGCAACCAGGGCCTGCACTTCATCTGCCGCGACCAGTGGCTGCGGGTGGAGAACACGTCCACCGCGTGGACCACGCGCTACGACGAAGGCGCCGAGATCCTCATCCCGATGAAGAACATCGACGGCTGCTACATGGCCGAGCAGTCCACATTGGACATGCTGGAGGGTGAGGGCCGCGTGGTGTTCCGGTACGTCGGCGGCAACCCGAACGGGTCGCGCAACGACATCGCGGGCATCCGCAGCGAGAACGGCCGGGTCGTCGGGCTCATGCCGCACCCGGAGCACGCGATCGACGCGCTGACCGGGCCGTCGGATGACGGGCTGGGCATGTTCTACAGCGCGGTCGACGCGCTGGTGAAGGCCTGAGTTCCCGCGGCGGCCGGGGAGATTCCGGCCGCCGCGGTCAGCGGTCTCGCGGTTCCGCCAGCAGCACGACGCGGTTCGCGGCGGGATCGAACCCGAGCACCGGGTATCCGCGATCGCCTTCGGCGGTCATGACGACGGGCTTGGCCAGCCGGAAGATCGCGAGGACTCCGGGAACCGGCCAAACCCTCAGTTCGGTCGGGTGCGCGTCGGCCGGACGCGGCAACACTTCCGCGGCGGAGGGGGCTGCCCGCGGTCTGCCAGTCCTCGATCGAGGCGTTGGCCACGGTCACGTCCGGCATTCGGCCATGCTGCCCGCCGTTGTGCTCCGAACGCAGCCGATTTCAGCCCTTGCTCTGGTCGTTCGAGAGCCACTTCTCCGGCCGTACCCGCACGAGGATCGACTTCTCACCGAGCGCCGAGTCGACGTAAGCCGTCGCCTGGTCGGCGGGCCAGTACCGCCCCGCGATCCGCAGCGCCTGCTCGCGCGTCGGCGGCTCGTCGTTCGCCACCACCGGGCCCTCGACCGTCACGTACTTGTACGGCGGGTTCTCGTCCTGGGCCACCAGGCTCAGCCGCCCCGCCGCGCGGATCGCGCGGTCCTTGGCCGTGTCGCGCTCCATCCAGATCAGCACCTCGCCGCCCGGCGTGTAGTCGTACCAAACCGGGACCGCCAGCGGCGCCCGGCCGGCGCGCTCCACCGCCAGCACCCCCACGTGGACCCCGCTCAGGAACTCTTCGCGCTCCGATGCGGTCATCACGAACGACGACATGTCACTCCCCAGGTAGACGATCGGCTACCTGGGGAGCAACAGCCGGGGCACTCCGGACATTCCGGACTACGAAGCCGCCGCCACGAGGCGTGCGTACGAGCCGCCCGCGGACAGCAGCTCCTCGTGCGCGCCCAGCTCCGTGATGCGGCCGCCCTCGACCACCGCCACCCGGTCCGCCGCCGCTGCCGTGTGCAGGCGGTGGGCGATCGCGATCACCGTCCGGCCCGCCAGCACGCTGTTCAACGACCTCTCCAAGTCGCGCGCCGAGCCCGTGTCCAGCAGCGACGTCGCCTCGTCCAGCACCAGCGTGTGCGGGTCCGCCAGCACCACGCGGGCCAGCGCCAGCTGCTGCGCGATCGCCGCCGGCACCGGGTGCTCGCCCGAGCCCAGCTTCGTGTCGAGCCCGGAAGGCAGCGTCGCCACCCACTCCGACGCGCCCGCCGAGTCCAGGGCCGCCAGCAGCTCCTCGTCGGTCCAGTCGCCGCCTGCGCGGCGCGCCGGGAGCGCGAGGTTCTGCCGCAGCGTCCCCGAGAACACGTGGTGCTCCTGGGTCAGCAGCAGGACCTCGCCGCGCAGGACGTCGTCCGCCAGTGACGACACGTCCTGGCCGCCGATCCGGACCGAGCCCGACGACGGCGCCGCGATGCCCGCCAGCAGCCGCCCGAGCGTCGACTTGCCCGCCCCCGACGGCCCGACGATCGCCAGCCGCTCGCCGCGCGGCACCCGCAGGTCGATTCCGTGCAGCACCTCGCGGTCGGCCGTGTACGCGAACCGGACGTCGCGGACGTCGATGTCGCGCCCGCGCGGCACCTCCGTCACCTTCGGCGACTCCTCGGCCGCCACCGAGCGGACGCCCAGGATCCGGCGCGCCGCGGCCGCCGCGACCTGCAGGTCCTCCAGCCAGAACAGCGCCTCGTTCAGTGGCGTCGACATCGCCTGGACGTACAGCAGCATCGTGGTGATCTCGCCCAGCCCGGCCCACCCGTTCAGGTAGGCGACCAGCCCGAGCGGCAGCATCACCGCCAGCGGCAGCACGTAGCTGATCTCCAGCGACGGCAGCCACCGCAGCTGCAGCGCCCGCATCCGGCGCTCGCCGAGGATGCTCTGGTCCAGCGCGTCGTACGCCGCGCCGACCCGCCGGTCGGTCAGCCCGAGCGCCTCAACCGTGCGCGCGCCCTCCGCCGTCTCGTGGACGCTCGTCGTCAGGTCCGCCCAGCGGTCGAGCATCCACTGCATCATCGACGGGATCCGCCGCTGGTACCAGACGTTCACGCTGACCAGCAGCGGCACCGCGACCAGCAGGCCCAGCGACAGCAGCGGCGACGTCAGCACCATCGCGACGACCGTGAACACCACAGTCACCGCCGCGATCAGGATCTCCGGCGCCGCGAACCGCGCCGCGTGGTCGATCCGGCCGAGGTCGGTGGTGGCGCGGCTGAGCAGGTCACCCGTGCCCGCCGCCTCGACCGTGCCGAGCGGCAGCTGCAACGCCGTCCCGACGAACTCCTCGCGCGTCTCGGCCAGCACCAGCTCGCCGAACACCGCGCCGCGCATCCGCGCGACCTTCCGCGCCACCGCCTGCAGCACCAGGATCCCGACGAACGCCGCCGCCAGCACATCGACGTGGCCCGTCGTCGTGCCGCCCGCGACGTCGTCGACCAGCGCGCCGAGCAGCTGCGGCCCGGCCAGCCCGATCAGCGTCGCCACGCACAGCGCGCCGAGCAGCAGCCCGAACTCGCGTTTGTGGATCGCCGCCGTCTTCAGCGCCCAGCGCCGGACGTCCCGCTGGGACGCCGTGGGGAGCCGCTTCATACCGTCACTACCTTCGCCGTGAAAACCTCGTCGGCCACATGTGTCCACAAAGGACTCTGGCTGAACACCACCGTCGTCTTGCCGCGGCGCAGGGCCGCGACGCGCTCGGTGATGCGTGCCTCCGTGTGCGCGTCGACCGCCGACGTCGGCTCGTCGAGCACCAGGACGTCGGCGTCGGTCGCCAGCGCGCGGGCCAGGTTCAGCCGCTGCCGCTGGCCGCCGGACACCTCGCGGCCGCGCTCGCCGATCACCTCGTCGACGCCGCCCGGCAGCGCCTCGACGATGTCGTCGGCGTCGGCCGCGTACAGCGCTTCGGTGATGCTCACGCCGCTCGGCCGCGCGGGGGTCAGCTGCTCGCGCAGCACGCCCGAGAACCAGATGTCCTGGTTGTGCGCGTAGACGACCCGCCGCCGCAGCTCCGCGAGCGCGACGTGGTCCGCCCGGACCCCGCCGACCAGCACCTCTTCGCCCTCGGCCGGGTCGGCGAACCGGGCCAGCCGGTCGGCCACCGCCTCGCCGTCGGCGCCGAAGTCGACGACCGTCAGCCGCCCGGCCGCGACGCGGACGCCGGACTCGGTGTCCACCAGCTCCAGCGGCCCCGCGGGCAGCGGCACCGGTGTCGCCGGGTCCGCCAGCTTGGGGCGGATCGCCAGCAGCGCGACCACCTTCCGCGACGCGACCAGGCCGGACGTGATCGAGCCGACCGCCTCCGTCGCCGCGGAGACCGGCCAGATCAGGAACGCCGAGACGCCGTAGAAGGCGACGAGCTGGCCGACGTCGATCGAGCCGGCCACCGCCAGCCGCGCCCCGAGCCAGGTGATCACCACGGTGACCAGACCGGGCAGCGCGATCTCGGCCGCGGCCAGCCACGCCTCGGCCTTGCCGACCTCGATGCCCGCCTGGCGCACCCGTTGGCTCGTCTCGCGGAAGCGGCCGAAGAACCGCCGCTCGCCGCCGATGCCGCGCAGGATCCGCAGGCCGGACACGATGTCCGCGCCGAGCGCGTTGACGTCGCCGCGCTTCTCGCGCTGCTTCGCCTTGCGCTTCTGCAGCGGCGCCAGCAGCGGTCCGATGCCCAGCACCGCGACCGGCACGCCGACGAGGGCGACCATGCCGAGCAGCGGCGACGTCGAGATCAGCCACACGGCCACCACGACGAACGCCAGCAGCGAGCCGAACGCGCGGCCGGTCATCTCGACGGTGTTGCCGATGTGGTTGATGTCGGTGGTGCTGATCGCGACGAGGTTGCCGGTGGTCGTCTGCTCGCGCAGCCCGGCGCCGACGCGCGTGGTGTGCGCCGACACGACCCGCTGCGTCGAGCCCGCGCCGTGCAGCCACAGGCCGTAGTTGAGGAAGTGCAGCCAGGTCCCGGACAGCGTCTGGACCAGCCCCAGCGCGGCGGCGGCGAGCGCCCAGCGCCAGACGGCGGCGCCGTCGTGCGCGCCGATGGCCCCGATGCCCTGGCCGACGACCAGCGGCAGCAGGGCACCGGGCAGCGCCCACACGACACCGATCGCGGCGGCCCCGAGAACCATGCCGAGCCGGGCCCGGAACACGGCGAGCAGGAAGCGGCTCGCGCTCGGCCGCGCGGGCAGCCGCAGCGGCGGAAAGGGATATGTGGCGGAAAGCACGATTCCCGACGGTAAGCCGACGACCAGCGGAAGGCGACCGCTTTTCGGCGGCCCACCCGCCCGCTTGGGCCACCCGCGATGTCGCGCCGCTCACACCTGCCCGCGCTCGCCCGATCGCGGCGGGCCCACCGTCCGGGGCACCCGGGAGCGGCACGTATCCTGGCGGCCGTGGCGAACCCTGACACGGATACCGTGACCAGCACCGTTGACACCACCGAGCGCGCCGGGGCGACCCCGGACCACAGCCAGCCCTACCGCGAACTGGGCCTCGCCGACGACGAGTACGCCCGCATCCGGGAAATCCTCGGCCGCCGGCCCACCGACGCCGAGCTGGCCATGTACTCGGTCATGTGGAGCGAGCACTGCTCCTACAAGTCCTCCAAGAAGCACCTGCGCTACTTCGGGGAGACCGCCACCGACGAGATGAAGGCCAAGATGCTGGCCGGCATCGGGGAGAACGCGGGCGTCGTCGACATCGGCGAGGGCTGGGCGGTCACCTTCAAGGTGGAGAGCCACAACCACCCGTCCTATGTGGAGCCGTACCAGGGCGCCGCGACCGGCGTCGGCGGCATCGTCCGCGACATCATGGCCATGGGCGCGCGGCCCCTCGCCGTCTCCGACGCGCTGCGCTTCGGCCCGGCCGACGCCCCCGACACCAAGCGCGTGCTGCCCGGTGTCGTCGCCGGCGTCGGCGGCTACGGCAACTGCCTCGGCCTGCCGAACATCGGCGGCGAGCTCGTCTTCGACCCGTCCTACTCCGGCAACCCGCTGGTCAACGCCCTGTGCGTCGGCGCGATGCGCGTCGAGGACCTGCACCTCGCGTTCGCCTCCGGCACCGGCAACAAGATCATCCTGTTCGGCGCCCGCACCGGTCTCGACGGCATCGGCGGCGTTTCCGTCCTCGCGAGTGACACCTTTTCGGGTGACGAGTCGGCGTCGGGCCGCAAGAAGCTGCCGAGCGTCCAGGTCGGCGACCCGTTCACCGAGAAGGTGCTCATCGAGTGCTGCCTCGAGCTGTTCGCGCAGAAGCTGGTCGTCGGCATCCAGGACCTCGGCGGCGCCGGGCTGTCCTGCGCGACGTCGGAGCTGGCCGCGGCCGGTGACGGCGGCATGCACATCTACCTCGACCGCGTCCCGCTGCGCGCCACCGGCATGACGCCCGCCGAGGTGCTCTCCAGCGAGTCGCAGGAGCGCATGTGCGCGGTCGTCGCGCCGGAGAACGTCGAGGCGTTCATGGCCGTCTGCCGCAAGTGGGACGTCATCGCCACCGACATCGGCGAGGTCACCGACGGCGAGCACCTCGTCATCACCTGGCACGACGAGGTCGTCGTCGACGTCCCGGCGCACACGGTCGCCCACCAGGGCCCGGTGTACGACCGGCCGATCGAGCGTCCGTCCACTCAGGACGCCTTGATCGCGGACACCTCGGCGAAGCTGCCGCGTCCGTCCACTCCGGACGAACTGCGCGCCGACGTCCTCAAGCTCATCTCCTCGCCCAACCAGGCGTCGAAGGAATGGGTGACGTCGCAGTACGACCGGTACGTGCGCGGCAACAGCGTCCTGGCGCAGCCGTCGGACTCGGGCATGATCCGGATCGACGAGTCGACCGGCCGCGGCGTCTCGGTGGCGACCGACTGCAACAGCAAGTTCGTCTACCTCGACCCGTACCGCGGCGCGCAGCTGGCGCTGGCGGAGGCGTACCGCAACGTCGCCACGGGCGGCGCGACGCCGGTCGCGGTGTCGGACTGCCTCAACTTCGGCGCGCCGACGGACCCGGGCGTGATGTGGCAGTTCGAGCAGGCGGTGCACGGCCTCGCCGACGGCTGCGTCGAGCTCGGCATCCCGGTCACCGGCGGCAACGTCAGCTTCTTCAACCAGACCGGCGACACGGCGATCCTGCCGACGCCGGTGATCGGCGTGCTCGGCGTGATCGACGACGTCACCCGCCGCATCCCGACCGGGATCGGCGCGGAGGCGGGCGAAACGCTGCTGCTGCTCGGCGAGACGCACGACGAGCTGGACGGCTCGGCGTGGGCCCGCGAGCTGCACGGCCACCTCGGCGGAGTCCCGCCGAAGGTCGACCTCGCGCGCGAGAAGCTGCTGGCGGAGATCCTGGTCGCGGGCTCCCGCGACGGCATGATCTCGGCGGCGCACGACCTGTCCGACGGCGGCCTGATCCAGACGCTGGTCGAGACCGTCCTCATCGGACAGTGCGGCGCCCGGGTGTTCCTCGACGCCGACCAGGACCCGTTCGTCCAGCTGTTCTCCGAGTCGGCGGGCCGCGTGCTGGTGGCGGTCCCGCGCACGGAAGAGCTGCGGTTCACCGAGATGTGCACCGCGCGCGGCCTCCCGTGGCGCAAGACCGGCGTCGTGGACCCGGAGTCGGGGACGCTGGAGCTGCAGGGCATCACGGAGTTCACGCTCGACGAGCTGCACGAAGCCTGGGAGCGCACGCTCCCGGCCCTGTTCGACTGAGCGTTCCGGTGGGGCCTTCGCACCGGAGGCCCCACCGGGAGTCACGCCACGCGCCAGGCCGGGCGCCGCGCGTTGGTGATCCAGCGCAGGAGCCATTCGGCGGGCCCGTACCGGAACCGCCGCAGCCACCACGCGCTCCCCGCGAGCTGGACGGCGTAGAAGAACACCGCCAGCCCGGTCGTGGCGAGCGGCGAGAAGGTCCCGGCGAGACCAAGCCCGACGCCGGTGAACACCAGCAGGCCGAAAAGCGCCTGGGCGAGGTAGTTGGTGAGCGCGATGCGCCCGGCCGGGGCGAGCGCGTCGCGGACGAACGCCGTGCGCGGGTGGTGCATGACGCGAAGCAACGTCGCGACGTACGCCGAGGTGAGCAGCGGCGCGGTGGCGATGCTGGCCGCGACGGCGAGGGTGTTGCCGTTGCCGCCGCCGAGCGCGTAGGTCACGCCGCCCGCGATCCCGACCGGGAACCCGATCCACTGCAACCGCCGCGGCGCGAAGGCCGCGCCCGCGCGGGCGGCCGCCTCGACCTGCAGGGTGAAGCTGTAGCCGAACAGGAACGAGAACAGGAGGTAGAACTTCATGTCGACGAACACCGACGACAGCGCGCGGACGACGTCGTCGAACGGCGAGGAGAACGCCGGGTCGGTGACGAGGCTGCCGGGGTAGCCGGACGCCATGAAGGTGATGTTGACGATGAAGATACCCAAGAGCGCGAAGCCGCGGAGCGCGTCGACGTCGCGCACGCGGGTTCTCGCTTCGGTGAGCTGTTCGGCCATGTGTTTCCCCAGGTCAAGAGTTAATGTCTGCTAGATACTATCCGTTGTACACTAACTGGAGGAAGTCGCGCCATGGGTGATCGGGAGCTGCCTGCCGCCTTGGGCCGGTTGTGGCGGCGCCCGGCGTCGCCGCGCCTGGGCCGCCCGGCCGAGCTCGACGTCGACCGGGTGGTACGCGCCGCGGTCGAGCTGGCCGACCACGGCGGGCTGGACGGGGTGACGCTGCAGAAGGTCGCGCAGAGCCTCGGCTTCACGAAGATGGCGCTGTACCGCCACGTCGGCTCGAAGGACGAGCTGTTCGAGCTGATGGCCGACCACGCGACCGGCCCCGCACCGGACCTGCCGGAGGAGCCGGACTGGCGCGACGGCGTCCGGCGGTGGGCGAACGCGGTGCGGGCGCGGTACGCCGAGCACCCGTGGCTGGTCGAGGTGCCGCTGTCCGGGCCACCGCGCGGCCCGAACGCGATCAGCTGGGTGGACGCGCTGCTGCGCGCGCTGAGCGACACGGGACTGGACCTGGCGACGCAGGCGGGCGTGCTGAACGTGCTGAGCGGCCACGTGCGCAACGCGGCGGTGCTGGCACGCCAGTACGGACGGGTCGACCAGGCCGAGGTGGAGCGCGACTACGGCCGCGCGCTGGCGGAATTGGTCGAGCCGGACCGCTTCCCGCACGCGGCGGGGCTGTTCACGGCGGCGGTTTTCGAGGCGCCACCGGGAAACCCGGCGGACCACGACTTCACGTTCGGCCTGGAACTGATCCTCGACGGAGTCACTGCGGCGATCAACCGCTGACCCAGCTGCTCAGGGCAGTTCAGTTCCGGCGGGGAAGCTGGCCTGGCCGAAGTCCGGCGGCAGGGCGAAGGAAACGTCCTCGAAGCGCACCTCGTCGTGCGCGGTGAAGTCCCGGAACCCCGTCCCCGCTTCGAACTTGGTCCGCACGAACTCGAGCGGGCCCTGGACGTTCGCGCCCGTGAAGAACGCCGAGCCCGCGAACCACGTGTTCGTGAAGTACGCGCCGTTGACGACCTCGGTCTGCTGCGCGCCCAGCAGGCCGACGCGCTTGCCCGACAGGTCGAAGCGGTCGAGGTGGGCCCCGGAGAGGTCGAGGGAGTAGGCGGGCGCGTCCGCGGTCGCGGGCGGCAGCAGGGACCGGATCACCTTCTGGGTCGTGCGCCGGACCTGCCGTTCCCGCTCGGCGTCGGCGCCTTCCGCGTCGTCGAACGGCCGCCGCAGGTACGCGCACAGCACGTCGAGCACGGTCTGCGCGTAGACGTCCGGCCGCGACCGCGCGAGCCCGCCCAGCGCGTGCATCGCGCCGACGCGCACCTGATCGGCCTCGTGCCCCAGCAGTTCGACGGCCTTCGCGAACCGCTCGTCGGAGACCCGGCCGCGCTCGATCTCGTGCCGGCCCTCCTCGACGCGCCGTCGGCGGTCGTTCAGCCACAGCCCGTACAACGCCGCGACCGCGCCGCCCGCCAGGCCCGCGGTCTTGAGCGCGTCGCCGCGGCTGGTCGCCCGGTCCGCGAGCAGCCAGACCAGCACCCCGGCGAACACGGCCGCGCTCAGCACGAACGCCCAAACCAGGGGGCGCTTCACTCCGCGGTCACCCGAGCCTCGCCGTCGCGGAGTTCCTCCAGCCGCCAGCCCTCCGGCAGCTGCACGTCCTTCTCGAGCCGCACCAGCGTGTTGTACAGCGAAACCGCACTCGGCAGCGATGCGAACCGCAGATCCGTCTGGCCGCCGAAGGAAGTGCGCCGCAGGTCGAGCGAATCCGAGGCGACCACGTCGAGGAACACGGCGTCCTTGGCGAACAACGCGTCCTTGAACGTCGTCTTCCCGGCGAACGTCGTCTGCGAAAAGTCGGCGGTCTCCGAGAACTTCGTCCCGCTGAACCAGGCGCGGTCTTCGAAAACCGTGCCCCGGCACCGGAAGTAACCCACGAGCCGTCCGTCTTCGGTGCCCGCCGCCGTGAAGTACGCCCGGCCGCGGAAGCGGCACCCACTCAGGTTCGTGCTGCTCTTCAGCGACGCGTACCGCAGCAGCAGGCCGCCGACCAGCTTGCCCGAGAGGTCGAAGTACTCCAGGTCCGCACCCGTCAGGTCCAGGTCGTACGCCGGACCCTCGGCGTCGCGCGGCGGCAGCAGCTCGGTGATGAGCCGCTGCGCCGTGAGCCGCACCGTCTTTTCGTGCTCGTCCTCCGGATCGGACGGCCGCCGCAGGTACGAGCACAGCACGTCCAGCACCGTCTGCGTGTACGCCGGACGGCTTCGCGCCAGCCCGGCCAGCGCGTGCAACGCCCCCACCCGCACCTGGTCCGCGTCGTGCCCGAGCAGCTCGACCGCCTTCGCGAACCGCTCGTCCGCCACCCGCTCGCGGTCCTGCTCCGCGCGTTGCGACTCCAGCTCGTGCCGCTGCCGCTCGATGTCCTGGCGCCGTTCCTCGACCCGGCGCCGCCGGTCGTTCAGCCACAGCGCGTACAGCGCCACGATCGCGCCGCCGGCGAGGCCGCCCGTCTTCAGCGCGTCACTGCGGCTGGTGGCGGGGTCGGTCAGCAGCCAGCCGCCGACCCCGAGCAGCAGCACCACCGACGCGAGGAACGTCCACGCCAGCGGCGATCGCCACAGCTTCACCGGCTCAGGACACGAGCATGGTGCTGACGCAGAAGCCCTTGTCGTCGAAGTTCGTCGCGCTCAGCGTGCCCTTGACGTTCTTGCCCGCGGACGTCCCGGTGACCTGGCCCTCGACGAGGTACTCGTCGTCCGGCACCTCGCCCAGCTGCAGCTGCAGCGGCGGCTTGAGGAACGTCTTGAGCCACGAGTCGAGCAGGTCCTTCGAGTCGGAGCAGCCCAGCGCCAGCGCGCCGGCGTTGTCGCCCGCGTTCAGCTTGTCGATGAAGCCCTGCAGCACCTGCTTGGCGTCCGAACCACCGCCCGATGCTGGCGGCTTGCTGGTCGGCGTGGTGGTCTTCTTCGGGGTGCTCTTCGGCGTCGACGGCTTGGCCGACGTGCTCGACGACGGCGGGGCCGCGACCGTGTTGTCGTCCTTGGACAGGAAGAACCCGGGCGCGACGAAGCCGGTGACACCCAGCACCGCCAGCACGACCACGACGGTGGCGCCGATGGCGATCCACATCCCGGTCTTGCTCTTCTTCGGCGGCGCCGGCGGCCCGCCGAAGCCCTGCGCGTAACCACCGGGCTGCTGGTCCCAGCCCGACATCTGGCCGCCCTGGCTCGGGTCCCACGCCTGCTGGCCGTACTGCTGCGCGTTCGGGTCCGCCCAGGCCGACTGCTGCTGGGCGTTCGGATCGCCCCACTGCGGCTGCGGGCTCGCCGGGAACCCGCCCGACGGGTAGCCCTGCTGCTGCTGACTCGGGTCCCAGCCCTGCGGGTACTGCTGCGTCGGGTACGGCTGTTGCTGCTGGTTGGGGTCCCACCCACCCTGCTGCGGGTACGGCTGCTGGAAGCCGCCGGACTGCGGCTGCTGGCCGTACGGGTCGGGCTGACCGGGCTGGCCCGGCTGAGGCGGGTACGTCATCTTTCCATGCCTTCCGGGCGCTGGTGTTCGTCCGCTTCCGACGTCCGCAAGGCCCGTGCGGTTCCCCCAGGACGTGGTGAGCAGCATTCTGCAAGCTCGGACGGTACGGCATGAAACCGGCTCCCGGATCGAGTCGTCGCGATCCGGGAGCCGGCGTGGTGCGGGTCAGCCGTTGGCGAGTGCCTGGAGCCGGTCGTAGGCACCGTTGAAGGTGTCCTGGTCGAGCGGGCTCGAGGTGTACTGCCAGACGGTGTAGTAACCCCAGTTGTAGGGCAGCGTGCCCACCGACGACGCGTACCGCGCGACCCACAGCGGGGCCGTGCTGGAGAAGTCACCGCTCACGCAGCTGCTCCACCAGCTCGTCGAGGTGTAGATCACCGGGTACCGGCCGGTGAGGGAGTGGTACGTGTCGTGGAAGTCCAGGATCCACGACGTCATCCCGGCCTTGCTCAGCCCGTAGCAGGTCGAGCCGTACGGGTTGTACTCCATGTCCAGCGCCCCGGGCAGCGTCTTGCCGTCCTTGGACCAGCCGCCGCCGTGGGCGACGAAGTACCGCGCCTGCGCCGCGCCGCTCGAGGTGTTCGGCGTGGCGAAGTGGTAGGCGCCGCGGATGAAGCCCTGGTTGTAGGAGCCGTTGTACTGCTGGGCGAAGTACGGGTTGGTGTAGCTGGTGCTCTCCGTGGCCTTGGTCCAGACGAACCGCTTGCCCTGGTTCCACCAGTTCGCCCAGTTGACGTTGCCCTGGTAGCTGGCGACGTCCATGCCGGCCACGGTGGCCAGCACCGTGTTCGGGATGGCCTGGGCCGGCTGCGGTTGCTGCGCGGCCTTCTGCGTCTCCGGTGTCGACTTGTCGCCTTCGACGCGCCGGATCTGCGACCCCAGTTCGTGGTTGTGCTGCGCGATGTCCGCGTTGATCGCGGCCACCGGGTCTACTTCGGGGGACAACGTCGCCGCCTGGGCCGTGCTGCCGAGCAGGAGCAGCGTGGCCGGGACGACCAGGGCAGCGAACAGCCGCCCTCTTCGGGAAGTGGACATCGTTGAATCCCTTCACAGATACCCTCGCGGAGGACGGCTTACTGCAGGTAGCCGCCCGTGCACGATTGTTGAGGACGAAGTGGCGTTTGTCACTCAGTTCCGTGAAATTGGGTATACGGGTGGGTGATTTTCCCGGGAAGTTGATCTTCAATTGGTGAGTGGTTAACACCTATTACTCGAACGGTTGGGCCGTTCAGCCCAGCGCGAGGGCGAGCAGCCGGTCCGCCGAGCCGTTGAACCAGTTCTGGTCGCCGGGCAGCGTGCCGCGGTCGGCGAACTGCCAGATCGTGTGCACGCCCCAGCCGGCCGGCAGCTCACCGATGTAGGTGTTGTAGCGGGCGATCCAGAGCGGGTTGTTCCCGAAGCCGCCGTTGTTCGCCGTGCACCGCTTCCACCAGCTCGTCGACGTGTAGATCGTCGGGAACCGGCCGGTGGCCGCGCGGTAGGTCTCCGAGAAGTCGCGGATCCAGGCGACCATGCCCGCCGCGTCCTTGCCGTAACAGGTCTCGCCGTACGGGTTGTACTCCGCGTCGAGGGCGCCCGGCAGCGTCTTGCCGTCGGCCGACCAGCCGCCGCCGTGGGCGAGGAAGTAGCGCGCCTGCGCCGCGCCGTCGGAGATATCCGGCCGCGCGAAGTGGTAGGCACCGCGGATCAGGCCGGCGTCGTAGGAGCCGTTGTACTGCTGCGCGAACTGCGGGTTGACGAAGCCGGTGCCCTCGGTTGCCTTGACGTAGACGAACTTCGCGCCCGAACGCGCGGCGCCGGGCCAGTCGACCGGGCCCTGGTGGCCGCTGACGTCGTGGCCGAGCTGCTGGTCGTCGGTCCCGTAGACGACGGCGGGCGCGGCGTCGACGCCTTCGACCTTGGCGATCTGCGAGCCCGCGTAGTGGTCTTCGGCGCCGGCGTAGACGTCTTCGGCCTTCGCCGGCGTCTGCCCGGCCACGAGGAGGACGGCGGTGACCCAGGGAAGCAGCAGACGACGTTTCACCCTCATGCTCCCCACCGATCTCGTGAGACTTATCCAGCCTCACGATGCACCCGAGTCGCCGGATCGGCGACTCGGATGATCACCCGATGGGGTTAAAACCGCAGGTCAGCGACGTTCGTCGGCGAGGGCCTTCAGCAGGTGCTCCGCCGGCACGACGGCGGTGATCAGGTCGTGCGGGTTGATCGCGACGGGGTGCCCGCCGAGCAGGCCGACGATGTCGCGGCCGAGCACGGCGCGGGCGTGCGGCCACTCGCGCGGCACCAGGGACTTGCGCGTGTAGGCGGGCACCATGACGCGGCCGTCGGTGTTGTGGAAGCCGATCACGGTCCGCTGCACCGGCGACATCGCGTAGACGAACAGCGTCGAGTCGAGGACGACCTTCGGCAGGTCCGACGGCGGCCGGTGCTCGGTGCGGACGAGCTGCAGCAGCTGCTCGAGGTCGTTCGTCGGCTCCGGGAAGCCGAGCGCCTTGGGCGAAGGCCGGTAGCGGTCGTTGGGGTGGAAGTCGGCGACGACGTCGCCCGCCGCGTTCACCGGGTAGGCGCCGACGACCGCCCACGAGGGCACCGGGCCGTTCGGGTCGAAGGCTTCGTCGATGACGTAGAGCCAGCTGTTGGGGTTGGCGCGGGCGTTCGCGCGCATCTCCGCGGTGATCTCGGGCGTGCCGTGCTTGCCGGAGCGCCGGGCCTGCTGGCCACCGCGCCGCGCGGCGCGGTTGTGCTTGCTGTGCCTGCCGGGGCGATCGGCCCCGCTTCCGGTGGGCTGCTGCGAAACCATCCGATCTGCCTCGTCCCGCTGCGCCATCTCATCCCCACGTTCTCGGGTGTCCCTGAAAGTCTTGGTGCGCCACTCTACTGTTTGCCCATGGCCTCTTCGCGTTCGGTCGACCCCGGACAGTTACGTGCGGCGGTGCTGGCGATTTCCCCGTGGCTGCGGGGCGACGCGCCCGATCCCGCGCGGGCGGAGCTGGCCGCCGCCGTGCGGCTCAGCCTGCGCGCGCTGGCGGCCGACGCGCCCGGCCGGACGGTCGAGGTCCGCGTCCCGCCGTTCGCGGCGGTGCAGTGCGTGGAAGGACCGCGGCACACCCGCGGCACCCCGCCGAACGTGGTCGAGACCGACCCACGCACGTGGCTCGAACTGGCCACGGGCGCACTGGACTGGACCACGGCGGTGGCGGACGGCCGGGTGTCCGCGTCGGGCACCCGGGCCGACCTCTCCCACTGGCTCCCCCTCGTCCGCCTCTGACGGACGGGGCGCCCTACGGCTTGCGGCCGACGCCGCCGGCGATGGTGCGCTGCGCGACGTTGAGCTCCTTGAGGCGCGGGCCGTCCGGCCACCAGTCGGCGCACAGCGTCACGCCGGGCTCGACGAGCTCGAGACCGGGGAAGAGGTCCTCGATCTCCTTCTGCGTCCGGAACGTGCCCGAGCCCATCGGGCTGTGCAGGAAGAAGTCCTCCATCCGGCGCGCGGTCGCGGAGTCCTCGTTCTCGGGGTCGAAGAAGTGGCTGATCCCGACGAAGGAGCCGGACGGCAGGGCGTCGACGTACTCCTTCATGATCTCGGCCGGCCGCTCGTGCGGGCCGTTGAAGTGGTGCAGCGTGCCCATCTGCAGCAGGACGAGCGGCTGCGTGAAGTCGATGTGCTGGCGGACGACCTCGTTCTCGAGGATCCGCTGCGGCTCGAAGATGTCCTCGGCGACGAAGTGGGTGTGCTCGTTCTCCTCCAGCAGCGCCCGGCCGTGGGCGAGGACCACGGGGTCGTTGTCGACGTAGACGACCGTCGTCTCCGGGTTGATGCGCTGGACGACCTGGTGGGTGTTCTCCGCCGTCGGCAGGCCGGAGCCGAGGTCGAGGAACTGGGTGATGCCCGTCTGGTCGGCCAGGAAGCGGCAGACCCGGATGAGGAAGCCGCGGTTCTCGAAGGCCAGGTCCTGCGCCTCCGGGGCGGCCTTCTGCACCTTGTGCAGGACCTCCCGGTCGATCTCGTAGTTGTCCTTCCCGAGCAGGAAGGCGTCGTACACGCGCGCGATGCTCGCTCGGGTCGGGTCGACCCCCACGGGAACTCGTTCGGTCCGGGTCGCGGCGTCGGGCATGGTGAACCTCGCAAGTTCTGTGTCGAAAGTCTCGTACTCTACGTAGAGTAGGACTCCACACGCACGCGGTAAACCGGGTCACCTCTTTGCGCAGGACGGCCCAACGTGTACTTTCGGTAGTCGGGCTAGAACCACCTGGTGACGTGAGCGCGGAAGGTCCGGGAATGAACGCGGTGAACGCGTCCAGTGGCGAACAGAACATCGGCCCGACGGCGCGCCGGATGATCCTCGGTTCGCAGCTGCGCCGTCTCCGTGAAGAGGCGGGCATCACCCGGCAGCAGGCCGGGTACAACATCCGCGGGTCCGAGTCGAAGATCAGCCGGCTGGAGCTGGGCCGGGTCGGCTTCAAGGAACGCGACGTCACCGACCTGCTCACCATGTACGGCGTCGAGGACGCCACCGAGCGCCAGACGTTCCTCGACATGGTCAAGCAGTCGAACGAGCCGGGCTGGTGGCGGCGCTTCGGCGACACGATGCCGAACTGGTTCACCGACCTCGTCGGCCTCGAAGAAGCCGCCGCGCGAATCCAGATCTGGGAGCCCCTGTACGTCTCGGGCCTGCTGCAGATCGAGCCGTACGCGCGGGCGATCTTCAGCCACGGCCGTCCGGAGATGGCCGACGAGCGCGTCGACCAGCTGGTCGCGCTGCGGATGCGGCGCCAGAAGATGTTCAGCAGGCCGGACGCGCCCCGCGTGTGGATGGTGCTCGACGAGTCGGTCCTGCACCGCCCGATCGGCGGGATGAAGGTGCTCAAGCAGCAGATCGAATACCTGCTCGAGATGAGCGCATTGCCGCACGTGTCCGTGCAGGTCCTGCCGTACGCGCGCAGCGGGCTGTCCGCGGAACACGCCTTTTCGCTCCTGCGGTTCGGCGAACCGGAACTGCCGAACATCGCGTATGTCGAGTACCTGACGGGTGCGCACTACATCGAGAAGCGCGAAGAGATCGAAAAGTACAGCCGCGCGCTGGACATGCTGGCGGTCGACGCGGAGACGCCGGAGCGCAGCCGCTCGATGCTCGCCAAGCGCCGCCAGGAGATCTGAACCGCTCCCGGCCCGGGCGCGCTGAAGGGGACGTTCATCGCATCTGACGCGGTGAAGGGTCCTTTCCTGGCATCACATGCCAGGAAAGGACCCTTCAGCCCGCGTCGGCCGGGCGTCGCCACGCTCCGTGTTCTGCCTGCCGGAGTGCTCCGATGAGCGGTAACCACACGTAGCGGTTCACCCATTAGGGAATCTAACTATCACCCGATGGGTTAACCGTGACCTGGTGGTTCTTTACCCTGCGAGAACTTTGCAAGAAATTCTGCACGTGCATTTACCGCTGCAGGCACACGTGCTAGCCTCCGATACGCGGGCAAATGCACATGCATCTGCATTGCCCCGGAAGGTTTTCCGCATCGAGAGGTGGGACCATGGCAGAGCGATTCGAGAACGGCATCCCGGCCGATCGGCTGTCCGGTGCCGAGTGGCGCAAGGCCAGCTACAGCGGTGCTGTCGGCAACTGCGTCGAGGTCGCGCCGCTGTCCACCGGCGAGATCGCGATGCGCAACTCGCGGTTCCCGACCGGCCCGGCGCTCGTCTACACGCGCGCGGAGATGGCGGCGTTCCTGGCGGGTGCGAAGGACGGTGAGTTCGACGATGTCCTCGGCTGAGGCCGTCGCCCCCGTCTTCGACATCGAAACCGGACTGCAGGAGCTGGTGGCTCGCGGCTACCAGTTCGTCCACCCCGCCGACGAAAGCGGCGAAGTCCTCGCCGTCGTCGGTGTGCGGGTGCACGACGACGTGGTGGACGTGGTCCGGCTCAATGCCGAGGACGACGTGGTAGCGACCCGGATGCCCGGCACCGAAGAGAACATCTTCGAGCCGGAGCGGTGGCTGTGGCGCCGCCGTGGCGAAGGCGCACAGGTGCTCACGGAGATCCTCGCGTTGCCGGATGCTTGCTAGACAACAAGGCTTCAGGCCCTGTCCGAAGTGGTCAGTACCACGTCGGGCGGGGCCTGACTCATGTCCGCACCGTCTACACTGAAATCGGCCTGACCACGTCTTCCCAGGAGCTCCTCGGTGGTTTCCGACCCGCAGCTCGTGTCCGACCAGCCCGAACCGGAACCCCGCGAGGAGTGTGGCGTCTTCGGCGTCTGGGCTCCCGGGGAAGAAGTCGCGAAGCTGACCTACTACGGGCTCTACGCCCTGCAGCACCGGGGCCAGGAGGCCGCCGGCATCTCCGTCTCCGACGGTTCGCAGATCGTGGTCTTCAAGGACCTCGGCCTGGTGAGCCAGGTGTTCGACGAGCAGATCCTGCAGTCGCTGCAGGGCCACATCGCCGTCGGGCACTGCCGGTACTCGACCACCGGCGCGACCATCTGGGAGAACGCCCAGCCGATCTTCCGCACCACGGAGACCGGTAGCGGCCTTTCCTTCGCGCACAACGGCAACCTCGTCAACACCGCCGAGCTGCGCGAACGCACCATCGAGGCGGGGCTCAAGCCGCACGCGGGCCTCACCGGCTCGTCCAGCGACTCCGACCTGATCTGCGGCCTGCTCGCCGCGAACGCCGCCGACAAGGGCATCGAGGCCGCGGCCATGGAGCTGCTGCCCACCCTGAAGGGCGCCTTCTGCCTGGTGTTCTCCGACGAGAACACGCTGTACGCGGCGCGTGACCCGCACGGCGTCCACCCGCTGGTGCTCGGACGGCTCGAGCGCGGCTGGGTCGTCTCGAGCGAGACGGCGGGCCTCGACATCGTCGGCGCGTCGTTCGTCCGCGAGGTCGAGCCCGGCGAGCTGATCGCGATCGACGCCGAGGGCCTGCGCTCCTCGCGGTTCGCGAACCCCGATCCCAAGGGCTGCGTCTTCGAGTACGTCTACCTCGCCCGCCCCGACACCACGATCGCCGGCCGCGGCGTGCACGCCACCCGCGTCGAGATCGGCCGCCGCCTGGCCAAGGAGCAGCCGGTCGAGGCCGACCTCGTGATGCCCGTTCCCGAGTCGGGTACGCCGGCCGCGATCGGGTACGCGCAGGGCTCCGGCATCCCCTACGGCACCGGCCTGGTGAAGAACGCCTACGTCGGGCGCACCTTCATCCAGCCGTCCCAGACCATCCGCCAGCTCGGCATCCGGCTCAAGCTGAACCCGCTGCGCGACGTCATCCGCGGCAAGCGCCTGGTCGTCGTGGACGACTCGATCGTCCGCGGCAACACCCAGCGCGCGCTCGTCCGGATGCTGCGGGAGGCCGGCGCGCTCGAGGTGCACGTCCGGATCGCGTCACCGCCCGTGCGCTGGCCGTGCTTCTACGGCATCGACTTCGCCTCGCGGGCCGAGCTGGTCGCGAACGGCGTCGACCTCGACGGCATCCGGCGCTCGATCGGAGCCGACTCACTGGGCTACATTTCCCTGGACGGCCTGGTCGCGGCGGCGGAACAGCCGAAGTCGCGGCTGTGCACGGCGTGCTTCTCCGGCGAGTACCCGATCCCGCTCCCGGAGGACGCGCTGATCGGGAAGCACCTGCTCGAAAGCCTCGACGCGGTCAATGGCGCGGCAACCCCGGTCAGCCCCGCCGGGTACGGTGCCGAGGACGCCGTCCGGCGTCCCTAGCAGTCCTTCCAGTAGGGAGTCCGTCCACCGTGAGCGAGTCCACGAGCGCCACGTACGCCGCCGCCGGCGTCAGCATCGACGCCGGCGACCAAGCCGTCGAGCTGCTCAAGCCGCACGCCGAGCGGGCCACGCGCCCCGAGGTCATGGGCGGCGTCGGCGGCTTCGCCGGGCTCTTCTCCCTGAAGCTCGACAAGTGGAAGGAGCCGGTGCTCGCGTCGTCGACCGACGGCGTCGGCACCAAGATCGCCGTCGCGCAGGCCCTCGACAAGCACGACACCGTCGGCATCGACCTGGTCGCGATGGTCGTCGACGACCTGGTCGTGACCGGCGCCGAGCCGCTGTTCCTGCAGGACTACATCGCCGTCGGCAAGGTGCACCCGGAGAAGATCGCCGCGCTGGTCGGCGGCATCGCCGAGGGCTGCGTCCAGGCCGGCTGCGCGCTGCTCGGCGGCGAGACCGCGGAGCACCCGGGCCTGATGGGCGAGCACGACTACGACATGTCGGCCACCGGCGTCGGCGTCGTCGAGGCGTCGCAGCTGCTCTCGCCGGAGAAGGTCCGCCCGGGCGACGTCGTGCTGGCGCTCGGCTCGTCCGGCCTGCACTCGAACGGCTACTCGCTGGCCCGGCACGTGCTGCTGGACATCGCCCGGATGCCGCTCGGCGGCCACGTCGAGGAGTTCGGCCGCACCCTCGGCGAGGAGATGCTGGAGCCGACGCGGATCTACGCGAAGGACTGCCTGGCGCTCGCCGCCGAGACCGAGGTCCGGACGTTCGCGCACATCACCGGCGGTGGCCTGGAGGCCAACCTCGCCCGTGTCATGCCGCGCGGCCTGGTCGCCCGGCTCGACCGCGGCACCTGGACGCCGCCCGCGGTGTTCGCCCTGATCGGCCAGCGCGGCAAGGTCGAGCGCGCCGAGCTGGAGAAGACGTTCAACATGGGCGTCGGCATGGTCGCGATCGTCGGCGCCGAAGACGTCGACCGCGCGCTGGCCATGCTGACCGCGCGGCACGTCCCGGCGTGGGTGCTGGGCGACGTCCAGCCCGCCGACGACGTCGACGGCCCGCGCGCGCTCCTCTCGGGCGACCACCCGCGGTTCTGACGGTGGCGGCCACCGGGGACGTGGTGGTCGGCTCCCGGTTCGTGGTCCCGGAAGCCGAGCTCAGCGAACGCTTCTCGCGCTCGTCCGGCCCCGGTGGCCAGGGCGTCAACACCACGGACTCGCGGGTGGAGCTGTCGTTCGACGTCGCGTCGTCGCCGTCGATCCCGGAGCACCTGCGTGACCGCGTGCTGGCCGCGCTCGGGTCCCGGCTGGTCGACGGCGTCCTGACGATCGCGGCCAGCGAACACCGCTCCCAGCTGCAGAACCGCGAGGCGGCGCGGGGTCGCCTGGCGAACCTGCTGCTCGACGCGTCGGCCCCGCCACCCGCCAAGCGACGTCCGACGAAGCCGTCCCGCGGCTCGAAGGAACGCCGGCTCGCGTCGAAGAAGCGCCGGAGTGACGTCAAGCGCGGCCGCTCCGGCCGCTTCGACGACTGACCTGATCAGCGCAGGGATTTCACCCGTTCAGCCGAGTACGTTCGCGTCTTCTCCCCGACTCATCTCATACGGGAGGAGCGATGAACAGGACAAAAGCGATCGCGGCGCTGGCGGCCGTCGTGCTGGCGGCCGGGTGCGGGAGCCAGGACAACGCAGGCAATGACGGCGACGGCGGGCCGACGCTCGACCCGACGTCCTACACCACACCGCTGACCGAAACCACGGGCCCGACCACCGGCGCGACCACGGGTGGTTCATCCGGCGGCCGGGTCATCAAGATCGGCGGCCCCAACGCCGAAAACCGCAACCCGCGCACGCCGTGGCCGACCATCTACGCGGATTCGACGTCGTACGGGTGCACCGAGCGGCACAACACCGGCGCCGACATCCCGGTCACGGTCACCGACGCGCGGATCGTCGGCACCCTCGTCCACCTGGACGCCAACTGGCACGAGTGCGAGCTGCAAGGGTACGACGACCGGCCGGCCGACCACGGCTGCGCAGGCCGCACCCTGCAACCGGATCCGGATCTCGCGGGCCGCGGGTGCCTGCTCGCGCTGCGCGTCGACCCGATCCACGCGGCGGAGCACCGGGTCGTCCTGCGCCTGACCTTCCGGGCGACCTGCCGGTCCGCGCGGGAACGGCCGTGCGGCTCGCTGACGGAATTCCCCGCCACCGTCCAGTGGACCGCCGACGAGACGGTGACCGTGCGGGACCGGAACTTCGACGAGGTCACGACGTCGAACCCGCCCGAGTCCACCTCGGACACCGCGACCACGACGACGCCGACGTCGTGAGCGACCAGCCGTGGCTGCAGCGGCTCTCCCAGTTCGCGTCCATCGCGGCGCCGAGCAGCGTCGCCGCGGCCCTGCTGTTCTACTTCGGCTACGTCGCGACCTACGCGCGGTACCTCTACTTCGGGGTGGACCTCACCGCGCTCGACCTCTCGACGACCGACGTCGTGCTGCACGGCGCCGAAGCGCTCTACGCGCCACTCGTCGGCCTCGTCGTGCTCGTGCTCGCCGTCCACCTCGTCGTCCGCGGGCTCCGGCGGGCCCTCGCCCGGGGAGACT
Source organism: Amycolatopsis nalaikhensis (assembly GCF_030264295.1). Taxonomy (GTDB): domain Bacteria; phylum Actinomycetota; class Actinomycetes; order Mycobacteriales; family Pseudonocardiaceae; genus Amycolatopsis; species Amycolatopsis nalaikhensis. The sequence continues at coordinate 3,139,791 of NZ_CP127173.1, forward strand.
GGGCACGGACGTTGCGGGCGGTCGCGGTCGTGCTCGTGCCCCTGGGGGTGCTCCTGTTCGCCCGCGGTGTCGTGGGCGTGCTGTGGCCGGCGGTGTCCCAGGACGAGTTCCCCGGCGTCACGCCCATCGCGCTCGGGTTCGGCCTGCCGCTGGTGGCGATCGGGGTGTGGCTGTGGCGGGCGGTCCACGGCCGGGAAGACCGCGGTCCCGGCCGGGTGGTGGTCGCCTGCCTGGTCCTTATCGCGCTCCTCGGCGTCTTCTGGGCGACGAACAGCTTCGCGGCCGCGTACGGCCGGGGCATCGCCGAGACCGTGGGCGCGCGGATCGCCGAGGAACGCCCGGCGGTCGTCGTCGACACCGAAGAGCCGCTCCAGCTGAGCCTGCCGGGCATGCAGGAACGGCTGCTCCCGGGCGCGGACGACCGCAAGTTCCGCTACCGGTACCGCGGGCTGCACGTGCTCACCGAGGCGGGCGGGAAGCTGCTGCTCGTCACCGCCGAACGCAACGGCCGCTCGGGCACGATCGTCGTGCCCTACGACGGCTCGGTCCGGATCCTGTTCGTCCCGGGCTAGCCCAGCGACAGGTGCACGCACTCCCCGGCCGGCCGGTAGCCGACGCGGACGTAGACGTTGCCGATCCGCAGGTCACCGGGGGTGAGGAACGCGGTGTGCGCGCCCGCTTCGTGGGTTTCGCGGGTGAGGTGCGCGGTGAGGGCCGCGGCGATCCCGCGTCCCCGGTAAGCCTCGTGCACGGCGATCCCGGCGATCTCGGTGGTGCCGTCGACGACCTCGAGCGCGAGCCCGCCGCCGACCACCTCGCCGGTCTCGACGTCCTCGGCCAGCAGGTGCCGCACCCCGGCCCGCAGACCGGCTTGGAGGCGTTCGACCTCTTCGTCGGCGACCTCCGGTGATTCGCCGAACGCGACGTTCTGCACCGACCGCATGCGCCGGATGTCCTCGCCGGACTCCGGGGTGCGCAGCCTGATCCCCGCGGGAACCGCGTGGTCGACGCGGTCGTCCGGCGCGCAGGTCATCAGCGGCACCCGCCGCTCCAGCTCGTATCCGGCCTCGACGAGCAACTGCTCCAGGTCGGGGGCGACGTCGGTGAAGTACTCGAGCCGCGGGAGCAGGCCCCGCCGCCGGTACGCCTCGGTCAGCGCGTCGATCTCGGCCGGCGTCGGCTTGGCGCCGTCGTCCGGGATCGCGTAGTTGAGCATCGGGTGCGCCGTGTCCGGCGAGTAGGTGGCGAGGAACGGGCCGATCTGCTCGGTCTCCCGGCCGCGCGGCGCGGTCTTGCGGACATAAGCCTGAATGGTGGTCGTTCCTCGGCTCGAAGGGACTCTCCGCGGTCAGTTTCGCACGAGCCGCAACCGGATTACTGCCGCTCGGGGTGCGCGATGGCGGCGTAACGCGTGTCCCACACCGACCTCGGGACCCGCAGGGTGAGCGTCGGGGCCTCGCAGACGGTGCGGCGTTGCGCCGGGATCACCACCGGCACCGGCGGCGGGACGTCGAGCGAGCGCCAGCCGCGGCGGCTCAGCGCCGCGCCGAGGATCGCGCCCGTCGTGTTCAGCAGGACGTCGTCGGTCGACGTCACCCGGCCGGTGTGGATCAGATATTGCGTACCTTCCACCAGCACGGACGCGACCAACGCGGCCAGCGCGACGCGCATCAGCGTGCGCAGGCGGCGCATCCGGATCGGCAGCAGGGCGCCGAGCGGGCAGAGCAGGAGGACGTTGCCGATCACCTGCCAGAGCGAGCCGTCGTCGCGGAGGGCCGCGGTGATGTCGGCGCCGGGCACGAGGTCGAGCGTGCTCTCCGAAGAGCCGCCGACGGGCATGGTGACCAGGCAGAACACCAGGAAGGCGACGAGGAGGGCGGCGCTGTCGACGCCCGCCGTCGCGGTCGCGTAGCGAGCCGGGAGTCTTCGGCGGCGGCGAGCCGCGAGCAGAGGCCACCCGAGCAGCGCGTACGGCAGCGCGATGGCCGAAACCGGAATCATCCCCCAGAAGGCGCGCAGCAGGGCTTCCATGCGCCTCCCTTCTCGAACCCCTCAAGATCTTCGGTGCGCGATGAGTCCAGCCCTCCCAAGATCACCTTCGCATCACAAGATCGACTCGGCAGTCCGAGCGGGCCGCACTATTCGGTGATCTTTCCGGTGGCGCGCCGGGGCTTTCCGTGGTTCGGTGCGAGGGCGCACTGTCCACAGTGGAGGTTGTGGACAACCCTGTGGATGGATTCGGGGACTTCGTGAAGAACCCTTACTTCACAACGCAAACCCGGGAGCCGGGCCTGTGTACTACTTCGCCAGCTCGCGGGCCTGTTCGAGCAGGGCCTGCAGGTGCAGGCCGCGCCGGACGTCGCAGGGGTGCGTCGTGGTGCCGCTGGCGATCATCGCCGCGAAGTCGTCGAGCAGCGCGGTGTAGGACTCCTGCGCCGTGCCCGGTTTGCGGCCGAGCGTCCGGTAGCCGTGCTGGCCCCAGACGGCGACCTCGACGACGGTCGGCTGCACGGGCAGCCGCAGCGAGAGCGTCGCGGTGCTGACCACGCCACCGTCGTGGGCCAGCATCAGGTGCCAGAGGTCGCCGGGGCTCCGCCGGGCCGCGACGACCTCGGTGATCGGCCCGAGCGCGGCGTCCAGCATGTCCAGGGCGTGCGGGCCGATGTCGAACAGCGCGCCGCCGTCGTCCTGGCGCCACGCCGAAGCCGCGTACTGCCCGCCGAGCAGGGCGCCGGACAGCCAGCGCGCGCCGCCGCCCGCCCAGCCGCCCGCCTGGGCCAGCCCGGCGAGCCACTCCTGCGTCTGCGCCGAGAACCGCAAGGTCAGCACCACGAGCGCGGCGACGTCGGCGGCCGCGACCGCGTCGGCCAGCCGCTGCGCGCCGGTGAGGTCGGCGGCGATCGGCTTCTCGAGGATCAGATGCTTCCCGGCTTCCGCCGCGCGCACGCCCAGTTCGGCCTGGATCGACGGCGGAACGGCGAACGCGACCGCGTCGACCTGCTCGAACAGCTCCTCGACGGTGCCCGCGACGGCCGCGCAGTGCGTCTCCGCAAGCGTTTGCGCGGCTTCCGGGCGACGGGCCCAGACCGCGGTCAGCTCGGTGCCGGGGTGATCCGCCAAGCCGGGCGCGTGGATCGTCGACGCCCACGGGCCGGCGCCGACCAGTCCGACGCGCAGCTGTCCGTCCGCGATGAGCTGTCCCACGGCCCGCAGTCTAGAGCCTGTTTCAATGTCGTAGCCACTCGTTGATCGCCGCGATGTGGACGGTTGCCTCGTAGCGGACTGCGAGTTTGTCGAACCGTGTGGCCACCGCCCGGTTGCGTTTGAGCCGGTTGATGCCGCACTCGACCGCATGCCGTTGCTTGTAGATCTCTGGGTCAAATGCTGGTGGTCGCCCACCGGCCCGGCCGCGGTTGCGGCGATGCCGGACCTGATCAGAAGGCTGGGGAATCGTGCACGCGATCCCGCGCCGCCGCAGATAGGCCCGGTTGGCGCGGGAACTGTAGGCCTTGTCCGCCAGGACACGATCCGGCCGGGTCCGGGCTCGCCCACCACCAATCCGGGCGACCCGGACCCTTGCCAGCACCGCCTCGAACTGCGGCGAGTCACCGCGTTGACCGGCGGTCACCAGCAACGACAGTGGTTTCTGGCCTTGCTCGGTGGCCAGGTGCAGCTTGGTCGTCCAGCCTCCCCGCGACCGGCCCAGCGCGTGGTCGGCTGGTTCGGGCTCGCCGATACCGCCTGGCGGTTCTTTCTGCAGGTCACACTCGATGCGGGCACCTGCTGCGTGCTGGTGCGCCCGGTTGATCGTGGAATCCACGCTCACGTCCCAGGTGATCAGCCCGGCGGCGTCGGCCCGGGTCTGCAACCCGGCCAGGATCAGCGCCCACACACCGGCGCGCTGCCAGCGCCGGAACAAGCCATAGACGGTTTGCCAGCAGCCATACTCGGGTGGGACGTCACGCCACGGCGAGCCGACACGGACCCGCCAGCGGATGCCGTCCAGGAGCTGGCGTTTACTCCACAGTGGCGGGCGGCCGGGCTTCTTACCGACGGGCAGCAGCGGTTCCAGGATCGCCCACTGCGCGTCAGTCAGATCGGCTCGCCCCGCCGCCGCTACGCTGGGCACGAGGTCTCCGGTGTTCTTGATCAGCTTGGTCGTTGATCGGTCTACCGGAGACCTCGTCTATTTGATCCAAGACACGCCGCACCCACAACGCCGGCCAGAAACTCCGCTGGTCAGCACATCAAAACAGGCTCTAGGTGTGTCGCTCGTCGCGCCGGAACCGCACCTTCGGCGGGCATCGACCTGGTTAAAGTTCCTGCATGATCGCGTCCCGCTTCGCCGCCGTCTGCGCACTGCTGTTCGCCGCGTCCGTCACGGGTGCCGCACCCGCGGCGGCGCAGGGCACTGACGGGGCCTGCGCCGAGGGCGCCGGGGTCACGGTGGTCGTCGACTTCGGCGATCTGGGCCCGCAGCCGCTGGTCCGCTGCGCGCCCGGGACGCCCGCGAACGGGATCGCGGCCCTGCAGGCGGCCGGGATCGACGTCGCCGGTTCGCAGAAGTACGGCCTGGCTGTCGCCTGCCGGATCAACGGCAAGCCCGGCCCCGACGTCGAGTCGTGCGCGGGGATGCCGTCGGCCACGGCGTACTGGAGCTACTGGCACGCGACCGCGGGCGGGACCTGGACGTCGAGCCAGGAAGGCGCCCAGACGGCGAAGCCCGCGCCGGGCGGGTTCGAGGGCTGGGCGTTCGCGCGGCCGAAGTCGGCGAACGACCTGCCGACGCCGCCGCGCGTGGCGCCGGTGCGGCAGGCGGCCACCCCGGCCCCGGCGCCCGCCGAGGAAGGCAGCTCGTTCCCGTGGGGCCTGGTCATCGGCGCGGTCGTGATCGTGGTCGTCGGCGGCGCGGGCCTGGTCGTCGCGCGACGGCGGCGTGCGCAGTAGGGCGCTGCACCCCGGCGCCTGGTGGGCCTGGGCGCTCGCGCTGGCCGTGGCGGCCAGCCGGACGACGAACCCGCTGCTGCTGGGCCTGGTCATCGCGGTCGCCGGGTTCGTCGTCGCGAACCGGCGCAGTGACGCGCCCTGGGCGCTGGCGTTCCGGCTGTACGCGTACGTCGGCGCGTTGATCGTGGCCTCGCGCGTGCTGTTCCGGATCCTGGTCGGCGGCGAAGACGGCGGGCACGTGCTGTTCACGCTGCCGCGAATCCCGATCACGGCCGGGCTGTCGCTGCTCGGGCCGACGTCGGCGGAGGCGTTGCTCGGCGGGTTCTACGACGGCCTTCGGCTGGCGACGATGGTGGTCTGCGTCGGTGCGGCGAACGCGTTGGCGAACCCGAAACGCCTGCTCAAAGCGGTCCCGGGAGCGTTGTATGAAGTGGGCACGGCGGTGACGGTCGCGTTGACGGTGGCCCCACAGCTCGTCGAGAGCGTGCAGCGCGTCCGGCGCGCGAGGCGGCTGCGGGCGGGGCGGACTCGCGGGTTGCGGGCGGTGAAGGGCATCGTGGTGCCGGTGCTGGAGGACGCGATGGACCGGTCACTGCGGCTGGCGGCCGCGATGGACTCCCGCGGCTACGGCCGCCGGGGGTACCTGAGCCCAGGCTTGCGTGCGGTGATCGCCGCGTGCGTGCTGGGCGGGCTGGTCGGCGTGTGCGTCGGCGTCTACGGCGTGCTCGACGGGACGTCGACGTGGCTCGGCGTGCCGCTGCTGGCGGCCGGGCTGGCGGTGGCCGTGGTGGGATTCGTGCTGGGCGGCCGGCGCGTTCGGCGGACGGCGTACCGGCCGGACCCGTGGCGGTGGCGGGAGACGCTGGTCGTCGCGGCCGGGGTCGGGGCGTGCGTGCTGCTGTTCGTGTCCGCGCGGGTCGACCCGGGGAACCTGTACCCGTCGCTGAGCCCGTTGCGCTGGCCGGAGGTTTCGTTGGTGCACGTGGTATCCGTGCTGGTCGCGGTGCTGCCGGCGGTCGTCGCGCCCCGTCCCGCGGAGGTCGTCCGGTGATCGAGTTCTCGCGGGTCACGGTGACCTACCCGGACGCACTTCGCCCGGTGCTCTCCGATGTCTCACTTCTTGTCGAAGAAGGCGAACTGTGCCTGGTGGCGGGGCCGACCGGCAGCGGCAAGTCGACACTGCTCGGTGCGATCAACGGGCTCGTCCCGCACTTCACCGGCGGGCGGCTGACCGGCCGGGTGCTCGTTTCGGGGCACGACACGGCGCTTTTCCCGCCTCGCGAGCTGGCGTCGGTGGTGGGCGTCGTCGGGCAGGACCCGCTGGCCGGGTTCGTCACGGACACCGTCGAGGAAGAGCTCGCGTACGCGATGGAGCAGCTCGCCGTACCACCGGACGTCATGCGCAAGCGCGTCGAGGAAACCCTGGACCTGCTGGGCATCGCGGAACTGCGGAACCGTCCACTTCGGACGCTGTCGGGCGGCCAGCAGCAACGGGTGGCGATCGGCTCGGTGCTGACGGCCCACCCGTCGGTGGTGGTCCTGGACGAGCCGACGTCGGCCCTGGACCCGACGGCGGCCGAGGACGTGCTGGCGGCGATCACCCGGCTGGTGCACGACCTGGGGACGACGGTGGTGGTGGCGGAGCACCGCATGGAGCGGGTGGCGCAGTACGCGGACCGCCTGCTGTACCTGCCGGGCGACGGTTCGGTGCGCTCCGGCCCACCGGCCGAGATCCTCGCGACGTCGTCGATCGCCCCGCCGATCGCCGAGCTGGGACGGCTCGCGGGCTGGTCACCGCTGCCGCTGTCGGTCCGGGACGCCCGCCGCGTCGCGGGGCCGCTGCGGTCGCGGCTCGCGGAATTGTCGGTGGGAGAAGGTAGCTTCTCCGTGACGGGTTCGGCACTGGACGTGAGAGGGGTGGTGGTCCGCTACGGGGATGTCCCGGCGGTGCGCGGGGTGGACCTGCGCGTCGGGCCGGGTGAAGTGGTGGCGCTGATGGGACGCAACGGCTCGGGCAAGTCGTCGCTCCTGTGGGCGGTGCAGGGAAGCGGCCCGAGGTCGGCGGGGAAGGTCGACGTCGGTGGGGTGGATCCTGCGTCGCTGAAGCCGCGGGTGGCGCGTCAGCGGGTGGGTCTGGTGCCGCAGACTCCCGCTGATCTGCTGTACCTCGATTCGGTCGGCGCCGAGTGTGCGCAGGCCGACGCCGAGTCGGAGGTGCCGCCGGGAACCGCGCGGGCGTTGCTGGACCGGCTTGCGCCCGGGATTGCGGGTGAGGTGCACCCGGGGGACCTGTCCGAGGGCCAGCGGCTGGCGTTGGTGCTGGCGGTGCAGCTGGCCTCGGCGCCCCCGGTGGTGCTGCTGGACGAGCCGACGCGCGGACTGGACTACCACGCGAAAAGGCGCTTTGCGGCGATCTTGCGGGAGTTGTCGGCCGAGGGCCGCGCGGTGGTGCTGGCGACGCACGACGTCGAGTTCGTGGCGACGGTGGCTGATCGGGTGGTCGTGCTGGCGGAGGGCGAGGTGGTGGCGGACGGGCCGACGAAGGAGGTCGTGGTCGCGTCCCCGGCGTTCGCACCGCAGGTGGCGAAGATCCTGGCGCCCCAGAGATGGCTGACGGTCGACGAAGTAGCGGCGGCGCTGGCATGAGGGATTTCTCGCGCCCGCCCGCTCAGCGGCGAGTGCCTACGCAGACCTCCGAGGCCGCCGCATGACCGACTTCCTCACTCCGCCGCGCGCGGTCCGCGTCCCCCTTCAACCCGCGCTCGTCCTCACCCTCGCCAGCCTCCTCGGCCTGGCCATGTTCTGCTGGCCCCTCCTCGCTCACCCCGCCCCCAGCGGGGCCGGGCACACCGCCGATGCCCCCTTCGTCTTCATGGCGACCCTGCCCGTCCTCATCCTCGTCGTGCTCGCCGAACTCTCCCGGGGCGGCATCGACGCCAAAGCCCTCGCCCTGCTCGGTGTTCTCTCCGCCGTCAACGCCGGGCTGCGGCCACTCGGTGCCGGGACTGGGGGCATCGAACTCGTCTTCTTCCTGCTCGTGCTCGCCGGGCGCGTTTTCGGCGCCGGCTTCGGCTTCGTGCTCGGCTCGACGTCCCTCTTCACCTCGGCCCTGCTCACCGCCGGCGTCGGCCCTTGGCTGCCGTTCCAGATGCTGGCTTCCTCGCTCATCGGACTCGGTGCCGGGCTGCTGCCGAAACGTCCGCGCGGTAAGGCGGAGATCGCCATGCTCGTCGCGTACGGGGTCTTCGCCGCCTACTTCTTCGGGCTGCTCATGAGCCTCTGGTCGTGGCCCTTCCTCGCCGGGACCGGCGACGGCCTCGGCTTCGTCCCCGGCGCGCCCCTGCTCGAGAACCTCCACCGGTTCGCCGTCTTCACCGTCCTGACCTCGACCCTCGGCTGGGACACCGGCCGCGCGATCACCAACGCCGTCGCCATCGTCCTGCTCGGCCCCGCCGTCCTGGCCATCCTTCGGCGGGCCGCGAGGCGGGCCGCCTTCGGGGCCGGGGATCAGACCAGCGCGTCGTAGATGTCCACCAGCTCGGCCAGCTTCGCCGCGTCCGGGACGTGGCTCGTGTCGAGGTCGACCACCCGGAACCGGTTGCCCGGCGTCGCCGTGTCCGCCTCGCGGATCATGCGGTCCTGCAGCGCGAGCGGGACGATCCGGTCCCGCAGGTGCCGGACGTACACCCGCGGCACCCGGCCCCAGCGGGTGCGGTCGCCACGGGACGGGGTGGCTCCCTTGCCGAGCAGCTCGTCCGGGGCCATGCCGTTCAGGAACGCGAAGAACTCCGCGTCCGTGCCGTCGGCCAGGAACGCCGCCTTCGCCGCCGCGAGGAGCGTCCGGTCCGCCGTGCGCCAGTTGAACCGGACCGCGCCGACCACCGACGGGTCCGCCGCCACGAACCCCAGCAGGTCCCCGATCCGCGACGTCGCCGCCTCCGGCGTGGCCATGTACTCGTCCGGGGTCGCCAGGTCCGTGCAGCAGAACGCCGTGTCGTACACGAGCAAGTCGACCAACTGCGGCACCGCGTCCGCGACCAGGCTGATCATCGCGCCGCCGATGCTCGCCCCGACCAGCACCACCGGGCCGTGCGCCGCCGCGCGGCGGACCACCTCCACCGTCGCCGCCACCTGGTCGGCCACCGTCACCCCGGCCAGCGCCGACCGCTCCGAAGCGAACGCCGCCAAGTCCTGGGGTGCCTGGTAGGAGAGCCGGAACTGCTGACCCGGCTGGGCCACGCCGACTCCGCGGTGGCCCCGCAAGATCAGCTCATCGGGCGCGGCCGAGACGCCGTTGGCCCCGGCGGCGAAGACGAACGTCGGCACGCGACGGCGACCTGGCGCGGGCAGCCCGGCGACGGAAGCGGCTCGCAAAGCAGTACGGCGGCTGAGTTTCGGCATACCCGCACTGAACCAAGCGGGACCCGCCGCAGCCCAGCCGACAAAGTTGCCGACCGGACCACCAAAAGTGGATCAGCTGTAGGAGTAGAAGCCCCGGCCGGTCTTCTTGCCGAGCAGGCCCGCGTCCACCATGCGCAGCAGCAACGGCGGCGACGAGTACAGCGGCTCCTTGAACTCCGCGTACATCGAGTCCGCGATCGCCTTGATCGTGTCCAGCCCGATCAGGTCGGACAGGCGCAGCGGCCCCATCGGGTGGGCCGTGCCCAGCTCCATGCCGCGGTCGATGTCCTCCGCGGACGCGAAGCCCGACTCGATCATGCGGATCGCCGACAGCAGGTACGGCACCAGCAGCGAGTTCACGATGAATCCGGCGCGGTCCTGCGACCGGATGACCGTCTTGCCCAGCGCCGTCGTCGCGTGCTCCTCCGCGCGGCGGGCCGTCTCCTCGCTCGTCAGCAGCGAGGGCACCAGCTCCACCAGCGGCAGCACCGGCACCGGGTTGAAGAAGTGGATGCCGACCACCTGCTGCGGACGGCTCGTCGCCATGCCCAGCTTCATGATCGGGATCGACGACGTGTTGGACGCGAACAGCGCGTCCTCCGCCTCGACGATCTTGTCCAGCTGGCGGAAGACGTCGACCTTCGCCTGCTCCTGCTCGAGGATCGCCTCGACGACCAGTTCGCGGTCGGCGAACTCGGCGATGTCCGTCGTGAAGCGGAGCCTGCCCAGCGCCGCGTCGGCGTCCTCGGCGGAAAGCTTGCCGTTCTTGACGCCGCGTTGCAGGGACTTCTCGATGCGGGCCTTGCCCGCGTCGAGCGCCGGCTGGTTCACCTCGGTGACCACGACGTCCAACCCGGACCGCGCGTGCACCTCGGCGATGCCGGACCCCATGAGTCCGGCTCCGACGACTCCAACCCGACTTACCACCGGCTCACTCCTTCGTCGCCAACCCGCACACTTCTGGGCAGCACGCAGCACGCGAGGGCGGTCGCCGGGTGGGTTCCCGGCTACGCCCTCGCGCGGTTACGCGTGCTCAACGACGGTACTCGTCGTACCCGTCGTCGTACGGGTCCTCATACCGGCTGTCGGACTCCTCGCGGTGATGATCATTCGAGGAGTTACTCGACAGCTCGCGCTGCAAAGCATCGAAGTCGGTCTCGTGCGAGCTGTACTTGAGCTCACGCGCCACCTTCGTCTGCTTGGCCTTAGCCCGGCCGCGCCCCATGGCTCGACCCCCTCGCACAGGGGCGGGGCGGCCGGGGGAATCGGCGGCCCCGCATCGTCTCGACAATTCTTTCCTGCTCACACCGTACCGTGTCCGGGGGGTTGGATGCGACGTGGCACGGTGTGCTGGTGGTGACAGTGTCCGCCGGACGCTGGTTACCGGCCGGTCGGTGGCGATCGGCGCAGGTAGGCGTGCCACGATCTACTCGTGCTCCGTCCCTTCGTGGCCTATCTGCGGGTGTACGAACCCCTGCGCGCCCTGGGCGACCCGCCGGACGAACGGCTGCGTGCGGCCGTCGCGGCGGCCAAACTGCGGCGGACGGACGCGGGCGCGCGCGAGCAGGCCATGTGGCTCAAGTCACAGGTCGCGGCACCCCGGCGGCTGCTGCCCGCTGAGCTCGCCGACGGCCGTCCCGCGCCGAGCCTGCTGACCGACGTCCTGGTGCTCGACCCGGCGGAGGTGCCGGGCGGCAAGGCCGAGCACGGGCCGTTCGTGTGCCCGCTGGAACTGCGGGCCCGCTCGGCCGCCGCGCTGGTGACGTTCATCGGCGACGCGCACCCGGCGCTGAAGAACGTGGTCCTCGACGAAGGCGGCTTCACGCAGGAGACGATCCGCGCCAGGACGAAGTCGGCGATGGCGGACCTGACCACGACGGCGGCGCACACGCTGTCGACGACCTGGACGGTCCCGCTGCCGTGGTTCGTGCTGGTCGAGCCGGACGAGCGGCGGCTGGTGCTCGGCAAGGGCCGCGACGACCCGAAGCGCGAGCTGTCCTGGCGCACGACCCTGGCCGACGCCCAGCACCGCGCGCGCGAGGCGGGCGAGCTGCTGGAGCAGACGTTCGGCGACTCCGGCCCGGGCCGCGTGCTGTTCGAGACGCGCCGCTGGCTGGACAACTTCGACGCGGACTCGGTGGTCGAGCTCGACTACGGCGGCCTGGTCCAGCTGTTCACCGACCCGCTCCTGGAAGCCGACAACACGGCCGACGAGGTCCACGACATCCTGGACGCGCTGCGCTCGGGCAACGTCGAGGAGCTGGCCGAGCTGTTCTCCGACCTGCGCGAGTTCTGGGGAGACCTCGCGGCCCGCGAGCGCTCGAACTAGCCGCCCCGGCGGGCTGAAGGGGACGTTCATCTCATGTGACGCGCTGAAGGGCCCTTTCCTCCCGCGACATGCGAGGAAAGGACCCTTCAGCGCAGCTCGGGCACCCGGACCTCGCCGACCGGCCGCCCGCCGCCCAGCACCGAGCCGTGGGCCAGCGCGTCGAGCCCGGACACGTCCACCCCGAGGTACCGCAGCGCCTCGACCGCCAGCGGCGCGCACGCCCGCTTGTTGCCGTCGTCGATCTTGATCGCCACCGCGAACCCGTCCGGCAGCGCGAACGCCTGGACGCCTTCCGCGCCGCCCTTCGCGATCAGACCGTCCACGGCGGACATCAGCTCCGTGTCCTCGCGGCCCGTCCCCGCGACCAGCCACGGGTGCGCCCGCATCGCCGAAGCCACCGCCTCCGCCTCCGCGTCGACGCCGCGGGCGATGCGCCCGAACGCCCGCGCCAGCCCCGTCAGGGAGAACGCGAACAGCGGCGCCCCGCAGCCGTCGACTCCTGTGTGGGCGATCGGCTCGCCGGTCAGCTCCGCCACGGCGGCCGCGAGCGCCCGCTGCAGCGGGTTGTCCGGGGACTCGTAGCCGGACGTCGGCCAGCCCGCGCGGACGCACGTCGTCAGCATCGCCGTGTGCTTGCCGGAGCAGTTCATCATCACCCGGCGCGGCTCGGCCGCGTCGCGCATGCTCGGCACGTGCAGCGGGAAGTCCGGCGGGCACGCCAGGTCGTCCTCGCGCAGCCCGGCCGCCTGCAGCAGCTCCAGGACGTGCTTGACGTGCCGCGGCTCGCCCGAGTGCGATGCGCACGCCAGCGCCAGGTCCTCGCCCGCGAAGTCCAGGCCCGCCCGCAGCATGCCGACGGCCTGCAGCGGCTTGTTCGACGACCGCGGGTACACCGGCGAGACGACGTCGCCCAGCGCCAGCCGCGCGTCGCCTTCCGGGCCGGTCACCACCAGCGCGCCGCGGTGCACGCTTTCGACGAAGCCGGAGCGGACGACCTCGGCGAGGACGGGGTTGGTCACTCGCCGCGCCCGCCCTCGTTCTCCAGCAGCTCGTCCACTGTGGCCGAACCCTGCTGGTAGCGCTGCGCGATCTCCGCGTTGAGCGTGTCCATCACGGCCTGGACCTCGCGCCGGAACGACGACACCGACAGCTCTTCGCTGGCGTAGGTGTCCAAAGCGGAGGCGAGCTTTTCGTCCGAGAGGGACTCGACGTCGGTGAGGTCGGTGTCGCCGATCAGGGCCTCGGCGTGCCGCCGGTGCTCGCCGGCCCGCGACGGCTCCAGCTGCTGGTGACGTCCCGAGCCCGCCGCCGGGCCCAGCGCGTTGTCGGCCAGGATCGTCGCCAGCTGGTCGACGATGCTGGATTCGCCGCCGGAGCTGCGCCGCGCCTGCTCCGCGCGCACGATGTCGATCCGGGCGTGCAGCAACCGGCGCAGGTAGGACAGGTCCGTCTCTTCCTGCGCGGCTTCGTCGCGCCGCTCGCGCAGCACCTTCAGCGGCAGTTCACCCAGGCCGCTGAGGTACCCCGGGCCGAGCACGCGGTCGATCCGCCGCCTGCCGCCGGGCCGCACTTCGATCACAGCGCAGTTTATCCCGGTTGGGCGTGATCTCGCTGTCAGGGGCTTTCGTTCAGCCACGGAGTTGCGCCGCCGCCGCACGGCCCGGTGCCGGCTGCTCCGAAGGCACCGAGTCGGGGTCGATCGCCGCCTGGACGAGGTTGTCCTCGGAGCCGGTCAGCAGCTCCGCGCCGACCGGCGTCGACCGTTTGACCAGCGCCAACGCGATCGGGCCGAGCTCGTGGTGCTGGATCACCGTGCCGATCCGGCCGACCGTCCGGCCGTCGAGCAGCACCGGATCGCCGGTCTCCGGCGTGACCTCCGGCGAGCCGTCGAGGTGCAGCAGGAGGAGGTTGCGCGGCGGGCGGCCGACGTTGTGCACCTTCGACACCGTCTCCTGCCCGCGGTAACAGCCCTTCGCGACGTGCGCGGCGGAGCCGACCCAGCCCACTTCGTGCGGGATCGTGCGGTCGTCGGTGTCGACACCCAGCCGCGGCCGCACGGACTCGACGCGCAGGGCGTCGAACACCCAGCTGCCCGCCGCCCGCGCGCCCGCGTCGGTGAGCTTCTTCCACCAGTCGACGAGCGCGTCGCGCGGCACCGCCAGGTCCACGCTGAACCGCCCCGGCCACGGCATCCGCCGTGCGAAGCCGCCGCCGGGCAGCGCCGCGACCGCGTACGGCTCGGTGCCGACCTCGACGCCGACCGCGCTCAGCACGCGCTCGGCGTCCGGGCCGAGCACGGTGAGCAGCGCGAGCTCGCCGGTCGCGTCGCGGATGTCCACCTTGGACCAGAACTTCATCGCCTCGAGGTACTCGCGCAGCGTCTGCGGGCCGCCCTTGGGCAGCGCGCTGGTGACGCTCGTGCCCGGGTCCGTGTCGAGGTAGACGGTGCCGTCGAGGTGCGCCAGCACCATGTGCGTTTCGACGCGGCCCTGGCTGTCGAGGACCAGCGCTTCGGTGCCGGAGCCTTCGGCCAGCTCGGTCACGTGCTGGGAGATGACCAGGTGCAGCCACGAGAGCCGCTCTTCGCCGGAGACGGCGAGGAACTCCCGGTGCGACCGGTCGACCACGACGACCCCGCGCGAAGCCGTGCGCTGCTCCGCGAAGGGATCTCCCCAGTGCCAGGGGACGCCGGCTTCGGGGTGGTTGTCGGGCGCGGCGATGGATCCGGGCACGTCCAGCAGCGGCGAGCGGTACGGCATACCGCCCAGCCTAGGTGAGTACCGTGTGAATATGCGCGTCCTCGTCTTCCTCGACGGAACCCCGGCCGACCCCGACGTCCCCCAGATCAAGGTCGACGACCTCGGGCTGCAGCGCGGCGACGGCGTCTTCGAGACGGTCCTCGTCGTCGACGGCAAGCCGCGGGAACTGCGTCCGCACCTCGAGCGGCTGGCCCGTTCGGCGGCCATGCTCGACCTCCCCGAGCCCGACCTCGTGGCGTGGGAACACGTTGTTTCGCTGGTGCTCGAACGGTGGACCGGCGGGCCCGAAATGGTGCTGAAACTGGTGTACACCAGGGGATCCGACGGCGACCCGGCCGCCGTGCCGACCGGCTTCGCGCTCGGCTCGGAGGTCGCGCCCGCGACCTTGAAGGCCCGCGCGGAAGGCGTCGCCGCGATCACCCTCGAACGCGGGCTGGCGCCGGACCTCGCCGAGCGCGCGCCCTGGCTGCTGCTCGGCGCGAAGCCGTTGTCGTACGCGATGAACATGGCCGCAGTCCGCGAGGCGCGCCGCCGCGGCGCCGAAGATGTGATTTTCACCGCGACCGACGGTTCGATCTTGGAAGGGCCGACGGCGAACGTCGTGCTCGCGAAGGGCCGGACGCTCTACACGCCGCCGTCGAACATCGGCATCCTGCCGGGCACGACCCAGGCCGCGCTGTTCCGCGGCGCCGAAAAGGCGGGCTGGGCGGTCAAGGTCGAGCCGTTGACCGTGCGCGACCTCGTCGAGGGCGACGGCGTCTTCATGGCCTCGAGCGTGCGGAAGCTGACCCGCGTGCACAC
This sequence comes from Amycolatopsis nalaikhensis, assembly GCF_030264295.1. Lineage (GTDB taxonomy): Bacteria > Actinomycetota > Actinomycetes > Mycobacteriales > Pseudonocardiaceae > Amycolatopsis > Amycolatopsis nalaikhensis. The sequence continues at coordinate 3,155,028 of NZ_CP127173.1, forward strand.
CCTCGACGGCGAGCGGCTGACCGACTCGTCGGCCGTGTACGCCGAGCTACTGGCGGCCTACGAGGGTGAATACGCCTGACCCAGCCGGATCCGGACGACGGCGGGCGCGACCTCTTCCGCGCGGTAGGCGGCGATCTTGTGGTGGCCGTCGATGATCAGCTCGCGGTCGCCGTCGGCCAGCACCACGGCGACCGGCCGGTGCCCGGTGCGGATGGCGGTCCGGTAGTAGCCGACGCGGGCTTCGTCGGCGGGCGGCCAGGTGTCGGTGGGGGTGAGCTCCTGGTCGTCCGGCAGCCGTTCCGGGCCGCTGACCCGGTAGTCGCCGTCGACGAGCAGGTCGAGCACCGGCCCGAGCGTGGTGGCCAGCGGCCGGCGCAGCTGCCCGGTGGCGAGGGCGATCCGCAGCGACTGGGGCAGCTCCGCCCGCACCCGCGTGTTCACGTCCAGGAAACCCGTGCCACCGCTGATCGTCACCTGTTCCACGCCTATCAGGACGGGTGACGGCGCGACATGGTTCCAGCACCTACCCGGACGGGTGCACGGGTGACCTGGGTCTCACCCGCGTGGCGGTCCCGAGGCGGCACTTTCACGTGAAAGTGCCGCTTCCGCGTCAGGACGGGCGGAACCGCACCCGCGTGCCCGGCCGGGCTTGGGCGAGGGCGCTCAGGGCGCTCGCCCGGACGACGGCCGCCACCGGGTAGCCGCCGGTGGTCGGGTGGTCGGCGAGGAACACCACCGGCAGCCCACTCGGCGGCACCTGGATCGCGCCGGTGACGACGCCTTCGCTCGGCAGCTCGCCTTCGGTGGACCGGCGCAGCGGCGTCCCGTCGAGGCGCAGGCCGACGCGGTTGGACTCCGCGGTCACCGTCCACCAGGCCGAAAGCCCGCGAGCCGGGTCGTCGAACCAGTCGTCGCGCGGGCCCAGCGTCACCGGCACGACCAGCTCACCCGGCGCCGCGGCCGGGACGACGACGTCCGCGCCCGCCGGGATCCCCGGCTCGCCGAGCGGGAGCACCGTTCCGGCTTCCAGCGGCGACGGGCCGATCCCGGACAGGACGTCCCGCGACCGGCTGCCGAGCACGGGCTCGACGGCGATCCCCCCGGAAACGGCCAGGTAGCAGCGCAATCCGGCGGCCGGGGTGCCGATGGTGAGCGTTTGCCCGGCGCGGACCGGCACCGGGGTGTGGGAGCCGTACGCGCGGTCGTTAACCCGGACGTCGACTGCCGGGCCGCTCACCGCGACGGTCGCCGACGCCGTGAGCCGCACCGAAAGGCCACCCAGCAGAGCTTCGACGCCAGCACAGGTTTCGGCGTTGCCGACCAGGCGGTTCGCCAGGCGCAGCGAAGCAGCGTCCAAAGCACCCGAAGGGGCGACGCCGAGATGGGCGTACCCGGGGCGGCCGAGGTCTTCGACCAGCGCGTACCGGCCCGGGTCCAGCACTTCCAGCGCCCTCACCGGACGCTCCGGAACCGGACGCGGTCGCCGGGCGCGAACAGCGCGGGCGGGTCGGCGTGCGGGTCGAACAGCGTCGCCGAAGTGTGCCCGAGCAGCCGCCAGCCACCCGGGGATTCGCGCGGGTAGACGCCGGTGAACTCGCCCGCGAGACCGACCGACCCGGCCGGGACGCGGGTGCGCGGGGACTCGAGCCGCGGCTGCCGCAACGGTGACGGAAGCCCGGTCAGGTAGCCGAAACCGGGCGCGAACCCGGTGAACGCGACCGTGTAGACGGCCTCGGTGTGCAGCTCGACGACGGCGTCGGTGGACATGCCGGCGTCGTCGGCGATGAGGGCGAGGTCCTCGCCGTCGTAGCGGACGTCGAGGGTGACTTCCCGCGGCTCCCCGGCGGGCGGGTGGGTCAGATCGGCGTCGTCGAGCAGGGCCCGCACGGCCGCGACCCCGCCGACGACCAGCAGGCTGCGCGCGCCGGGGACGAGTTCGATGACCTCGGCGGGGCGGGCCGCGCGGACGGTCGCGTGCGCCGCCCGCATCTGCTCGAGCGAGTCGCAGTCCAGCAGGGCGGCGTCCTCCCCGCAGCGCCGCCAGCGCACGGCGTCAGCCGACGACGCGGCGCAGCAGCGCGGAGGTGTGCGGCTGCATTTCCTGGCCCATCATCGCGCGTTCCTCGACGTAGCCGAGGGAGCCTTCGACCAGGCCGTACAGCCGCTGGGCCGCGGTGACGTCCTTCGCCGTGGCCGTGCGGATCACCGCGTCGGTGCCGAGCTTCCCAGGACGTCTGGTTGCGCGGCTTGCCGTAGTACAGCTCGACAATGCCGGTGTTGTGCGTGAGCAGCAGCTCGATCGTGTCGTCCTCCTGCGGCCGCCAGAACCCGGACTCGCGGGCGGCGGGGCGGATGACGTTGCCTTCGTCGTCGAGCAGCCAGGACCGCGACTCGTGGACGAGGAACGGCCGGCCGTCGTGCGAGATCGTCAGCTGCTGCGCGAACTTGCGCGGGCCGTCGATGGTCGGGTAGTCGACCTCGCCTTCACCGCGCCAGACACCGACGAGCGGCAGCAGCGCGAGGCAGGCGTCGTTGAGGTTCGGCCCCTCACGCAGGTTCGCGGTGTCGTTGGGGATGGGCAGGTCGTCCCACAGCGGGAGGTTGCGCGCACGCGTGCTTTCGGCGCGCTTCTCCGCTGCCGCGATGGCTTCGTCGCCGCTGGCGGTCATGGGTCAGCGCTGGTCCGCGTACAGCCGGTAGACGACGTAGACGGCGAACCAGGTGATCGCGACGCCCGCCAGCACCAGGAGGGTCGTAAACAAGGCTTCCACGCGTGGCAGCTTAGTCCGCCGTCCGGCGTCCGGCCCCGCCCAGGGTCGCCGCGGTGAGCACGGTCACCGCCAGCAGGACGATCCCGGCCACGCCCATGGCCAGGTGCAGCCCGGCGGGCAGCGTCGAGCCGCGGGCGAGCAGGGCGCCCAGCGCGGCGACGCCCAGCGCGGTGCCGGTCTGGCGTGCGGCGTTGACCGTGGCCGACGCGATGCCGCTGCGGTGGCCCGGCAGCCCGGCGAGGCCGACGATGTTCGACGGCGTGATGGACAGCCCGACTCCGGCGCCGGCGACCGCGAAGGCCACCGCGACCACCCAGTACGGGCTGTCCGCCTCCAACACGAGGAACGCGAAGGAGCCGACCGACGCGACGAAGTAGCTCACGGGCAGCAGCCGGTGCGCGCCGAAGCGCGCGGAGAGCCGTCCGGCCGCGAAGGCGGCGACGACGTTCGCCAGCACGTACGGCAGCATCTGGACGCCCGCCTCGGTCGCCGTCGCGCCGCGGGCCTGTTGCAGGTAGACGCCGATCAGGAAAACGGCTGGGTAGGCGGCGAACCCGAGGCTCCAAGCGGCGAAGATGGCGACCGAGAACCGGGTCCCGGCGAACAGCCGCACCGGCAGCATCGGGTGCGGCACCCGCAGCTCGACCACGATGAACGCGGCCAGCGCGGCGAACCCGAGCACACCGGTGGTCACGGTGAGCGTGTCGAACCCGGTCCGGCCCGCTTCGATCACGGCGAAGGTGAGCAGGCCGATCCACAGCGCGCCGAGCACCTGCCCGGTGAGGTCCAGTGCACCGTGCGCGGGGTCGCGCGACTCGGTGATCCCGCGGCGGCCGGTGAGCACGGCGACGAGCCCGATCGGGACGTTGACCAGGAAGATCGCGGGCCAGCCGAACGCGTCGGTCAGCGGGCCGCCGAGCAGCGGGCCGAGCACCAGCGCGCAGCCCGCGACCGTCCCCCACAGGCCCATCACCTTCGCCCGCGCGCCGGGCTCCGGGTACGCGTGCGCGAGCAGCGCCACAGCGCCGGGGATCACGGCCGAGGCGGCGAAGCCCTGGACGACCCGGGCCGCGACCAGCCACTCGAGCGTCGGCGCCAGCGCGCAGCCGACGGAGGCGATCGTGAAGACCGTCAGCCCGGTCAGGTAACCGCGCTTGCGGCCGTAGCGGTCGCCGAGCGTCCCGCCGGTGAGGATCACGGCGGTGAGCGCGACGGTGTAGCCGTCGACGATCCACTGCAGGCCGCTGAAGCTTGCGCCGAGCGTCCGCTGCATGGTCGGCAGGGCGACGCTGACCACGCTGACGTCGAGCAGGGCCATGAAGCTGCCCAGGAACACCGCGGCCAGCAGGCCGGCGCGGGTCCGGGAGGAAGTAAGGGTCACCTCGACAGCTTGCGACCTCAACCCGGCTTGAGGTCAACTGCCCGCATGCTTTCCATCGGTGAGGCGGCCGCGGCCGTGGGTGTTGCCGTGTCGGCGTTGCGGTACTGGGACGAGCGCGGGATCGTGCGGCCCGCCGAGCGCAAGGGTGGCAAGCGGCTCTACGGTCCGGACGAGCTGCACCGGCTGGCCGCGGCGAAGATGCTGCGGGACACCGGCTTGCTCAGCCTCGACGAGATCGCCGCCGTCCTGCGCGGGCCCGCGCACGGCGACTGGCGCGCGGCCGTGCGTGACCGGATCGCCGAACTGGCCGAGCGGCGCCGGAAGCTCGTGGCCGCGGAAACGTTCCTCAACCACTTCCTGCGCTGTCCGCGCGACCACCCGATCGAAACCTGCCCGTCCCTGCGGGACCACACCGAGCGCGTCTTGAACGCCGCGAAGGCCTCCCTGCCGGAGCAGGAAGGCCTTCGCGGGTGAAACGGGGACTCAGCCGACGGAGATGGCCAGCTGGTGCAGGCCCGGGCCCTCGGCGGTGACGGACGCCTCGCCGTTGCCGGTGCGGTGCAGCGCGCGCACCGTCCAGTCGCCCGGTGCCGCGTAGAAGCGGAAGTCGCCGTCCGCCGACGAGACGACCTCGCCGGTGAAGTCGCCGCCGCCGTCCAGGAGCCGGACGAACGCGCCGCCGACCGGCCCGTCCGCGCCGGTCACCTTGCCCGCCAGCACGACCTGGCCGCGCGTGTCGAAGTCCGCGGGCGTGGCCTCCTGGACCGGTGCGCCGCAGCTGTCGTCAACCGCCATCACTTAGCTCCCAACTCGACCGGCACGCCGACGAGCGAGCCGTATTCCGTCCACGAACCGTCGTAGTTCTTCACGTCCTCGTAGCCCAGCAGCTCGTGCAGCGCGAACCAGGCGATCGAGGAGCGCTCGCCGATGCGGCAGTAGGCGATGGTGCCCTTGCCCTCGTCGATGCCCTCGTCCTTGTAGAGCTCCTTGATCTCTTCCTCGGTCTTGAAGGTGCCGTCCTCGTTGGCGACCTTCGCCCACGGCACGTTCAGCGCGCCGGGGATGTGACCGGGAACCTGGGACTGCTCCTGCGGCAGGTGCGCCGGGGCGAGCAGCTTGCCGGAGAACTCGTCCGGGGAGCGGACGTCGACGAAGTTCTTCGCGCCGATCGACTGGACGACCTCGTCGCGGAACGCGCGCAGCGAGAGGTCCTGGTCCTGGGCCTTGTAGTCCGTGCGGTCGCGCTTGACCTCGTCGGAGTTCAGCTCGCGGCCGTCGAGCTCCCACTTCTTGCGGCCGCCGTCGAGCAGCTTGACCTTCTCGTGGCCGTACAGCTTGAAGTACCAGTACGCGTACGCGGCGAACCAGTTGTTGTTGCCGCCGTACAGGATCACCAGGTCGTCGTTCGAAATCCCCTTCTCCGACAGGAGCTTCTCGAAGCCCTCCTTGGAGACGAAGTCGCGGCGCACCCCGTCCTGCAGGTCGTTGCGCCAGTCGAACTTCACCGCGCCCCGGATGTGGCCGGCGTCGTAGGCGGTGGTGTCCTCGTCGACCTCGGCGAACACGACGCCGGGGGTGTCCAGGTTCTCCTCGGCCCACTGGGTGGTGACCAGGACGTCTTCACGGCTCATGGAAACGGACTCTCTTTCTGGGGTTGAACTTCAGGACGACGCGCGGGCGGGCGTGAAGCGTTTGATGAGCAAGTACATTTCGCAGCCCAAGCAGAAGTTGAAGGCCGCGTTGAGGAAGGCCGCGAACAACGCGAACGCCGTCGCGACGATGCCGAGGGTGGTGACGTCGAGTGCGAAGCCGATCGTCCCGACCAGCGCGAACACGAACCCGACGGCCTGGGCGAACCGCAGCGGCGCCGCGTCCTCGCGCTCGGACGTCGGGCCGAGGCGCGGGGCCACGAGCGCGCGGTAGACGATCGAGTACGGCGCCGGCTTGAGCCCGATGAACGCGCCGATGGCGAACACGACGGTCTGGGCCGCCAGCAGCGGCCACCACTGGGTGACCAGGACGACCGCGAGCACGATCGTGGTCAGGATGGCGGCGAACCGCGGGCCTCGCGGGTCGACGGCCGGTCCGGCGGACATGGATCCTCCAGCTGGGCAGAGGGGGTGCGTGCGAACGGCACGCGTCAGCGGCATCAGGGCTGGCGGGGACCGGATCGAAGGTTCAGCGCCGGTCGGACCGGCCGCGACACAGGCTGCTGCGGACGCGGCAGAGGTCGACTGCGCGTCGCTGCGTCAAGAAGGTGGTCAGCCCGGTCACGGGTGCGAGGGTACCCAGTGCTCTCTGAGAGTGGGAACCACGTTCACACCGTGGGACGATTCCCGATTTCTGGGACGACGCCCTGGTCAAGGGGTCCGCGTCGTGAGATGCGGCCGGAGCGCGTCGAGCAGTTCCGGGCCCTTCGGGACGCCGCCGACGCGCAGCAGCTCGCGACCGTCCGGGGTCAGCGCGATCGTGGTCGGCGTCCGCAGCACGGACAGCGACTGCGCGACCTCCGGCTGGTTCGTGACGTCGAGCTCGACGTGGTGCAGGCCGTCGGTCCGCTCGGCCAGCGGCCCGAGCACGGCCTTCGCGTGCCGGCAGGGCGCGCAGAAGGTGGTGGAGATCTGGACCAGCGTCACCGCGGACGCCGGGTCGAGCGCGGCGGTGACCGGGGCGGGCAGCTCACGGGCGGGTTTCGCGTCCCGCACGCGGCCGTTGCGGGCCCGCAGCAGCAGGCCGACGGCCGCGGCCGCGACCAATGTCGCCACGAGCACCCACACCCCGGTCACGGCCGCTCCCTACTTGCTCAGCTCCGCGAAGGACACATTGGTCGCTTCGCCCTTGATCGTCACCGATCCGCTCTGCACCCGCACGCCGGTCGGGGTGACCGACAGCGGGAGGTCCTTCGTGTTGATCGACGCCTTGAAGTTCGGCATCAGCGCGTTCTGCACTGCCTGGGGAACGACCGTGGTCTCCTGGTCATTCCCGAACTGGAGCCGCTTGGGGACGAAGTTGATCGTCCCGCCCTTCGCGTCGGCCTCGATCATCGCGAAGCAGAAGATTTCCAGATCCTTGCCCGCGAACTGAACGTGTCCCGAAATGCGGACACCCGTGCTCGACTCGTCCTGCTCGGGCTGGCCCTCGGTGGTCGTGGTGGTCGGCGTCGGCTCGCTCTGGCCGGCGTCACCGTTTTCGACGTAGTCCGTGCTCGACGGCTCGATCCGCAGGTCCTTGATCTTGTCCAGCGGCGCGACGCGGGCGAGGTCGGCGGCCTTGATCGTGACCGACCCGGTCAGCTCGCCGATGGTGATCGCCTTCGTGTTGCCGTTGGTGAGGTCGGACAGCGGCGCCGTCACGTGCTCGAGCTCGGCGTTCAGCGCGACGTCCTGCAGCTTGTCGCCGACCGGCACGCCGGCGGCCGACACGCTGATGTGACTGTAGTCACCGCCGAGCGCCTGCGTGAGGAACGGGAAGCCGTGGATCGTGACCGACGGGTCGTCGGTCAGCTGCAGCTGCGTCCGCGCCTTCTGCGAGATCATGTGCTCGGCGAACGCGGCGGCCCCGAAGTCGGCGCCGACCAGCAGCAGCACCAGCACCACCAGGGCGATCACCCAGCGCCGTGCGCGGCGGCCGCGGCGCCGCGCGTCCGGCCTCGGTGCGGGTCGGTCGTCCCGGGTCACGGGCCTGCTCACCATCGCGTCCGTACTCCTGTTCGTCGGGGACACCGGGGGTTTCTCCAGGTGTGATCGATCCAGCAAGGGTTAGGTGCCCGGCCGTTCAGCCGCTATTCTCACTTAGCACCGGCAAACGCCACCCGTGAGGCGACGACTTGTGAAGGCGGTGCGGCTGATGAGCCTGGACCTTCTGGTACTGACTGCGGAAGCCGACGCCACTTCGGTGCTCCCCGCGCTGGACCTGCTGCCGCACACCGTACGCGTCCGCGCTCCGGAAGTGACCGCCCTGCTCGACGCGGGCCACCGCGACGTCATCCTCCTCGACGCCCGCAGCGACCTGGCCTCGGCGAAGAGCCTCTGCCGGCTCCTCAAGGGCACCGGTGAAGACGAGGCGTCCACCCCGATCATCGCGGTCGTCGGCGAGGGCGGCCTGGTGGCGGTCAGCGCCGAGTGGCGCACCGACGACATCCTGCTGCCCACCGCGGGCCCGGCCGAGGTCGACGCCCGGCTGCGGCTGGTCACCACCCGCGACGGCGGCTCCGCGCAGGTCGACGCCGAGCTGCGGGTCGGCGAGCTGGTGATCGACGAGGCGACCTACACCGCGCGCCTGCGGCGTCGCACGCTCGAGCTCACCTACAAGGAGTTCGAGCTGCTCAAGTACCTCGCGCAGCACGCCGGCCGGGTGTTCACCCGCGCCCAGCTGCTGCAGGAGGTCTGGGGCTACGACTTCTTCGGCGGCACCCGCACGGTCGACGTGCACGTCCGGCGGCTGCGCGCCAAGCTCGGCCCGGAGCACGAGCAGATGATCGGCACGGTCCGCAACGTCGGCTACAAGTTCGAGCGGCCCGCGAAGGGCGGCGCCCGGCCGGGCGTGCCCGCGCAGGCCGAGGGCCCGGTCGAGGCTCCCGAACTCACGCACTGACGCCGTCACACCTCCCAGGACGCGGCGGAAACCGTCGCGTTGCTCCTGGCGCGGGTACGGTCGCAGGGTGAGCGGAGACGGGGAGTGGCGTCAGGAACTGGACGAGAAGCAGCTCGAGGACGTCCGCGGGCTGCTGCTGGCCGTCCGCGAGGCCGACGGGCGGCCCGAGGTCGAGCCCGGCGGGCCGCTGCCGGGCGAGTTCGACGGCGGTGAGCACCTCGTCGCCTGCGTCGAGGGCGAGGTCGTCGGCTACGCCCACCTCGACACGACCGGCGACTCCTTCGGCCACCAGGTCGCCGAGCTGTTCGTGCATCCCGCCCACCGCAACCGCGGCTACGGCGCGAAGCTGCTTCAGGCGCTCGACGAGCGCGCGGCCGTCGGGTTCCGCCTCTGGGCCCACGGCGACCACCCCGCGGCGCGCAAGCTGGCCCTCAAGGCCGGGCTGGAGCGCAAGCGCGAGCTGCTGATCCTGCACGTCGACGTCGAGGGCGCGGACTGGCCGGAGCCGATCCTGCGCGACGGCGTCTCGCTGCGCACCTTCGTGCCCGGACAGGACGAGGACGCCGTCGTCCGGGTCAACGCGCGCGCGTTCGACTGGCACCCCGAGCAGGGGGCGATGACGGCTGACGACGTCCGCGCCGACGAGCGGCGGGCGTGGTTCGACGCCGACGGGTTCTTCCTCGCGGAGGAGAACGGCGAGGTCATCGGCTTCCACTGGACCAAGGTGCACGAGCCGACGCCGGGCCGGTTCGGCGGCGAGCGCGTCGGCGAGGTGTACGTCGTCGGCGTCGACCCGGCCGCGCAGGGCGGCGGGCTCGGCCGGGCGCTGACGCTCGCCGGGCTGCGGTACCTCGCGGGCCTCGGGCTGCGGCAGATCATCCTGTACGTCGAGGGCGACAACGCGCCCGCGCTCGCCGTCTACACGAAGCTCGGGTTCACGCGTCACGAAACCGACGTCCAGTACGGTCGGTGACCACGGTGGACGCCCCGCGAGCGGGTCGTCACTGTGTGCGAACGCGCAGGTCACAGGCCGGACACGGCACCCTGTCGGGCTAGTAGCACTGCTCACATCCGGAGCCTTGTTCACTTTTCGTTCACCTGGAGACGGCCGCCCGTCCACTGTCGCTGCCTAATGTCCGGATCCGGCGCGGCTGCACAGCCGTGACGACCCGGTCAAGCTCCTGATGGAGGAAACAGCAGTGAAGATCATGCGGCCCCTGAGCGCGGTGGGCATCGTCGCGAGCGCCGCCCTCGTGCTCGCCGCCTGTGGGACCGACCCCGCGGCGACCAACAGCAGCAGCTCGAACACGGCTTCGGCGCCCGCTGCGACCGGCACCGCCGACGTGGAGTGCGGTGGCAAGAGCCCGCTCTCCGCGGAAGGTTCGTCGGCGCAGAAGAACGCCATCGACATCTTCACGCAGCAGTACGGCAAGAAGTGCTCGGGCCAGCAGGTCAACTACAACCCGAGCGGCTCGGGCGCGGGCGTCAAGCAGTTCAACGCCAACCAGATCGACTTCGGCGGCTCGGACTCGCCGGTCACCGGCGCGGACCTCGAAGCCGCCAACAAGCGCTGCGCGAGCGACGCCTGGAACATCCCGATGGTCGTCGGCCCGGTGGCCGTCGCCTACAAGCTGTCCGGTGTGGACAAGCTGACGCTGACCCCGTCGGTCGTCGCCAAGATCTTCAGCGGTGGCATCACCAAGTGGAACGACCCGGCCATCAAGGCGGTCAAGGGCAACGAGAGCCTGAACCTGCCGGACAAGCCGATCCAGGTCGTCTCCCGCGCCGACGAGTCGGGCACCACCGACAACTTCCAGAAGTACCTGGGCGCCGCGGCGAAGGCCGACTGGACCAAGGGTGCCGGCAAGAAGTTCAACGGCGGCGTCGGCAACGGTGCGCAGGGCTCCAACGGCGTCGCGACCGCGGTGAAGGCCTCCGACGGCGGCATCACCTACGTCGAGGGCGCGTTCGCCAAGGACGGCCTGACCCCGGCGCTGATCGACAGCGGCTCCGGCGGCGTCGAGCTGAACGCGGCGAACGTGGCGAAGTCCCTCGACGCGGCCAAGTTCCTCAAGGACGGCTCGAACGACCTCGCGCTCGACCTGAACGCGATCTACGCCAGCAACACCCCGGGTGCCTACCCGCTGCTGCTGACGACCTACGAGATCGTCTGCTCGAAGTACGCGAACGCCGACGTCGCGAAGGCCGTGAAGGCGTTCCTGACGGTGGCCGCCACCGACGGGCAGCAGCCGCTGTCGTCCAAGGGCTACGTGCCGATCCCGCAGTCGCTGCAGAGCAAGGTCCTGACCGCCGTCAAGGCCATCTCCTGACCCGGCGTTGCGACTGACATCCGAGTGATAGAGGCTGGTCAGAAGTCCTGATGAGCGAGTCATCCTCGACGCGAACGCCCACCGGCGACCCCGGTGGGCGTTCGTCGTCCGCCACGAAGCCCCCGGAGGTCCCGATTTCGGAGCAACCCGCCCCGCCGGCGGCGAGCGAGCCGCCCGCGAGTGACAAGCCGAAGAAGGTGCGGCCCGGTGACCGCATCTTCCAGAACCTGACCACCGGGGCCGGGATCTTCGTCGTCGCCCTGATCGGCCTGATCGGGCTCTTCCTGCTCATCCAGGCGATCCCGGCGCTGAAGGCCGACAAGGTCAACTTCCTGACCAACCACGGCTGGTCGACCAGCGACCCGGCCAACATGTCGTTCGGCATCCTCGACCTGCTCGAGGTCACGGTGGCGACGTCGGTCGTGGCGCTGGTCATCGCGATGCCGGTGTCGCTCGGCATCGCGCTGTTCCTGACGCAGTACGCGCCGTCGCGCCTGGCGCGGCCGTTCGCCTACGTCATCGACCTGCTCGCCGCGGTGCCCTCGATCATCTTCGGCCTCTGGGGCATCCTCGTGTTCGCGCCGGCGATCGAGCCGTTCGCGCAGTGGATCAACGAGACGTTCTCGTGGTTCCCGATCCTCGCGCCCGGCAACGTCGCACCCAGCGTGCGCGGCACCATCTTCACCGCCGGCATCGTGCTGGCCGTGATGATCCTGCCGATCATCACCTCGCTTTCGCGCGAGGTCTTCGAGCGGACGCCGACGCCGCACATCGAGGGCGCGCTCGCCCTCGGCGCCACGCGCTGGGAAGTCATCCGCACCACGGTGCTGCCGTTCGGCAAGGCGGGCTACGTCGGCGCGTCGATGCTCGGCCTCGGCCGCGCACTCGGCGAGACGATCGCGCTCGCCGTCATCCTGCTGATCCCGCAGGGCAAGAACTTCGACTGGAGCCTCTTCGACGGCGGCGCCACCTTCGCCTCGAAGATCGCCGCGAACTACAGCGAGTTCAACAACGAGGTCTCGGCCGGCGCGTACATCGCGGCCGGCCTGGTGCTGTTCGTGCTCACCTTCGTCGTGAACTTCTTCGCGCGGTCCATCATCGGCAAGAAGGGGGACTGAGCATGTCCACCACCTCGCTCGAAGCCCCCGCCGCGACCCCGGCGTTCCAGCAGGTCAGCCTGGCCCGCAAGGTCAAGAACGGGTTCGCGACCACGCTCGTCTGGCTGTCGTTCCTGATCGCCGTCGTCCCGCTGGTGTGGGTGCTCTACACGGTGGTCGCCTACGGCATCAAGCGCATCCCGTACAGCAACTGGTGGGGCCAGGACTTCGGCGACGTCCTGTCCGACGAGGTCGGCGGCGGCGTGCTGCACGCCATCGTCGGCACACTGCTGCAGGGCCTGGTCTGCGCGGTCATCGCGGTGCCGATCGGCATGCTCGTCGCGATCTACCTCGTCGAGTACGGCCGCAACGGCCGGCTCGCGAAGGCGACCACGTTCATGGTGGACATCCTGTCCGGTGTCCCGTCCATCGTGGCCGCCCTGTTCATCTACGCGCTGTGGATCACCACGCTCGGCCTGCCACGCAGCGGTTTCGCCGTCTCGCTGGCGCTGGTGCTGCTGATGATCCCGGTGGTCGTCCGCTCGTCGGAGGAGATGCTGCGGATCGTCCCGGACGACCTGCGCGAGGCGTCGTACGCGCTGGGCGTGCCGAAGTGGAAGACGATCATGAAGATCGTGCTCCCGACGGCGATGTCCGGCATCGTCGGCGGCGTCATGATGGCGCTGGCCCGCGTGATGGGCGAAACGGCGCCGCTGCTGGTCCTGGTCGGCTACTCGGCCTACACGAACTGGGACATCTTCCACGGCGAGCAGGCGGCCCTGCCGCTGCTGATGAACAACGAACGCGTCAGCAACCCGATGGACCCGGGCTCGGTCGGCTTCGACCGGATCTGGGGCGCGGCCCTGACCCTGGTGCTCATCATCGCGCTGATCAACCTCCTCGCCACCGTGTTCGCGCGCCTCGTCGCCCCGAAGAAGAAGTGAGCTGTTCCTGATGGCCAAGCGAATCGACGTCAAGGACGTGGACATCTACTACGGCAAGTTCCACGCCGTGGACGGCGTCACCCTGTCGGTGCCGCCGCGCAACGTCACCGCGTTCATCGGCCCGTCGGGCTGTGGCAAGTCGACGGTGCTGCGCACGCTCAACCGCATGCACGAAGTGATCCCCGGCGCCCGCGTCGACGGCCAGGTGCTCCTGGACGGCGAGGACATCTACGCGTCGGCGGTCGACCCGGTCCAGGTCCGCCGCACGATCGGCATGGTGTTCCAGCGCCCCAACCCGTTCCCGACGATGTCCATTCGCGACAACGTGGTGGCGGGCCTGAAACTGGGCGGCACGAAGAACAAGAAGACGCTCGACGAAATCGCCGAGCGGGCCCTGCGCGGCGCGAACCTGTGGAACGAGGTCAAAGACCGCCTCAACAAGCCGGGCGGCGGCCTGTCGGGCGGTCAGCAGCAGCGGCTGTGCATCGCGCGAGCGATCGCGGTCCAGCCGGACGTGCTGCTGATGGACGAGCCGTGCTCGGCACTGGACCCGATTTCGACGCTGGCGATCGAGGACCTGATCGGGGAGCTGAAGAAGGACTACACGATCGTCATCGTCACGCACAACATGCAGCAGGCGGCGCGGGTTTCGGACCAGACGGCGTTCTTCAACCTCGCGGGGGTGGGCCAGCCGGGCCGGCTGGTGGAGCTCAACGACACGGAGAAGATCTTCTCCAACCCGGACGAGAAGGCCACCGAGGATTACATTTCCGGCCGTTTCGGCTGAGTTGTCGTTGCCGGAGAAGGCCTTTCCCGCCGCCGCTCGGGGTCGGCGGGAAAGGCCTTCTCCTTTTGTCCTATGTGGATGAACGAGAAAGGCCCCCGGTCGCGACCGGGGGCCTTTTCGTTGCGGTGGATCAGATGTCGTCGTCGGAGCCGTAGCCCGGCATCTTCCCGGTGACCACGAAGATCATCCGCTTCGCCACCGACACGGCGTGGTCGGCGTAGCGCTCGTAGAACCGGCCCAGCAGCGTCACGTCGACCGCCGCGGCGACGCCGTGCGGCCACTCGCGGTCCATCAGGACCGTGAACAGGTGGCGGTGGATGTCGTCCACCTGGTCGTCGTCGGATTCGAGCGTCTTCGCCGCCTCGACGTCCTTCGACTTGATGACCTGCTCGGTCGAGCGGGCCAGCTTGACCGCGACCTCGCCCATCTCGGCGAAGTACGGCCGCACCGCCTCGGGCAGCACCGGCTCCGGGTGGCGGCGCCGCGCGGCCTTGGCGACGTGCAGGGCGAGGTCGCCCATCCGCTCCAAGCTCTCCGCGGCATGGATCGCCGCCAGCACGGTGCGCAAGTCGGTCGCCACGGGCGCCTGCAGAGCCAGCAGGGCGTACGCCTGTTCCTCGCACTGGGCGCGGGCGTCGTCGACCTTCGCGTCGTCGCTGATCACCTGCTCGGCGAGACTGAGATCGACCTCCAGCAGCGCCCGCGTGGCGCGCTCCATGGCGTCGGCGACCTGGACGGACATCGCCGCCAGGTGGTCGGCGAGCTGTTCGAGTTCGACATGGTAAGCCTCACGCATGGTCCAACCCTACGGCCATCCGTGACCAAACACCGCATCGCCGGGTGAACCGGACGTGAACCCGGTCTAACGATCCTCGCGGATCAGCCCGTGGTGCTGCTCTTCTTGCTCGTGGTCGTCTTCGAAGTGCTCGTCTTCGACTTCGACGTGCTGGTCGGCGGGGCCTGCTCGCTCGCCGGCACCGGCGCGTTCGGGTCGGGCAGCGGGGTGTTGTTGCGCAGCGCGTCGAAGAGGGCCTTCGTCTTGCTGCGGACGAGCACCTCGTTGCCGCGGTTGTTGGCCATCCCGGTCGTGGGCACGGTCAGGAACGTGATCTTCGACGGGTCCAGGCCCTTCATCGACTGCGCCAGCGTCATCATCTGCTTGACGCCGAGGTTGTCGCCGAAGGTGGCCTTCGCGAACGCCGTGATGAAGTCGCTGAGCTTGCCGGGGTCGAGCACGACGTCCGACGACATGACCTTCTTCAGCAGCGCGCCGATGAACTCCTGCTGCCGCTTGATCCGGCCGTAGTCCGACGTCGGGTCGTTCTTGACGTGCCGGGCGCGCACGAAGTTCAGCGCCTGGTCGCCGGAGATCGTGACGTCGCCGGTCTGGAGCAGGACCTTCCCGAGGATCGAGTCGTCGATCGGGATCTCGTTGTGGATGGTGACGCCGTGCACGGCGTCGACCATCTCCTTGAAGCCGTTGAAGTCGATGCCGACGAAGTGGTTGATCCGCAGGCCGGTGATCTGCTGGATGACCTTCGTGACGCAGGCCGGTCCGCCGACGGCGTAGGCGGTGTTCAGCTTCGCGATCTTCTGCGCGGGGACCTTCTCGTCGGTGGTCTTGCTCTGCGCGGGGTCCCAGCGCTGGCACTCGGGCCGGTCGATCTCGAGGTCACGCGGGAAGGACGTGACGACGACCCGCTTCCGGTCGGCCGGGATGTGGGCGACCATCACGGTGTCGGAGCGCGCACCGGGAGTGCTGTCGGCGGTGCCGACGCCTTCTTCGGCGGACGCGCCGTCGCGGGTGTCGGAGCCGACCATGAGGAAGTTCTCGTCGTTGGCCTGCGCGTCGGCGTCCTGGATGTCGGCGGAGTTCTCGTCGAGGGCGGAGACCTGCGTGAACTTGGCGTCGAAGTAGGTCTGCGCACCCCAGGCGCCCCCGATGCCGAGGAAAACGAGCCCGGCGACGACGGCGGCGGCGATCCGCCCGAACCGGACCGAACGCTCGATCTTCCGCTGCTTCTTTTCTTGGAGCCGGGTCTGCGCGGCCTGCGCGGGATCCTCTTCGGCGGCGGGGGCCGGGGTCACGACCCGCTGGAGGGCGGTCCGGGTGCTTTCGAGGATGGAGGCGGGCGAGAGGCGCTCACGGCGTTCGCGGCGCTTGGCTTCCTCGGCTTCCATCTCGTCGTGGGCGGCGGAGAAGCGGGCGAGGGTGTGGTCGATCTTGCGCCGGTACTGGGTGGCCTCGTCGATCGCTTCCATTTCATCGGTCATGGTGAGCGGATCGAGAGCGGCCCGGGGAGGAACGGACCCGGCGGCGGGCCGCAGCTGGGTGGGAGCATCCGGCGACACGGCCTCAGCGGCGGCCTCGGGACGTTTGGGTGTCGGGCCTTCGGGAGCGGCTGCCCGACGGGGTGCGGAGCCATCGGCGGCGGGGCGCTGAGGTGCGGCTTCGGCGCCGTTCGCGGCGCGGCGAGGCGTGGGGCTGTCCGGAGTTGCACGCGGGGCGCCGTCGGCTCGACGCGGTGCCGACTCGGCACCAACCCCACCGCGGCGAGGTGCGATGCCTCCAGCGGGAGTCTTCGCGGCGCCTTCAGGCCCAGCGGCAGCGCGGCGCGGCGGCGGGCCATCAGGTGCTTGGCGCGGGGGAGCTGCTTCGGCACGGCGCGACGCGGGAGTTCCCTCGGCGGCACGCCGAGGCCCAGGGCGACCGGGAGCCACGGGCCGCTGAGGCGCGGCCCCGTCGAGAGCCTGCGGCCCGGAACCCGCGGCTCGCCGAGTGGCGTCGGCTTGGGGCCGCTGGGCTTCGGCACCCGCGGCTCGCCGAGAGGCATCAGCCTGCGGACGCGAATCACTAGCCCGTCGAGGAGCATCCGCACCCCGCCGTGGTGCCTCGGCCGGACCCCCAGCCCGCCGCCCCTCCACCTCGGGAGCCGCCCGCCGAGGGCGGCGCGGCGGCTGAGGCGCCGCCGACGTCTGCTGGGGCCCGGGATTCGTCACCGGCGGCCGACGCTGCAGCGGCGCCTCCGGCACCGGCGCGGCCGCCGTCGTACGGCGCGGTTGCCTCGGCCGGGGCGGGCGCGATTGACGAGTCGCATCCGTGGGTACTGGGTCACCGGAGGCTTCCGGGCGCGCCGCTCGCGAGTGCGGCGGCTGCGGGGCCGGGCGAACCCCCGTGGTCTTGGCGACGACGTCCGAAACGCTGATCCCGCCCTGGTCCTCCATCGACCTGCGTCTGCCGGTGCGGCGACCGGTTCCCGGGCTGTCGTGCTCGTCCGGCACTCGGTCTCCTTCCGCACGATGTCGACTAGGCCGTGTTCCCCCGCAGGAGGTGATCGTTCCCCAGGAGGTTTTCGTTATCGTACGGATACCCCCCGTTCGTGACGACACCCTCCCGGAATTTTCTTCACCTTGAGTCGACGAACGGCGGCTCAGAGTCGACAAACGGGTGAAGACCGCGTTCGGCAATCCGGAGTAATGCGGCGTTTACGTTACTCAGAGTGGGTCATTAACCGCGTGCTTTGCCGGTCGCGATAGGCGACTTTGTTGCGGCCCGCCCGTTTCGCCGCATACAGCAGCGAGTCCGCCCTCCGCAGCTGCCGCTCGGGTGACGTCGGCGTCCCCGGTCCCGCCGCTTCGTGGGCGAGTCCGGCGCTGATCGTCACCCGCAGTCCCGGCTGGAGTTCTGACCAGGGATGACGGGCGACCCGCCGCCGGGCCGCGTCGACGATCCGGACCGCGTGCCCCGCGTCGACGCCGGGCAGCCACAGCACGAACTCTTCGCCGCCGTAGCGCGCGCAGAAGGCGTCCGGCGGGAGCTCCTCCTGGAGGAGGTCCGCCACCCGGCGGAGGACGCGGTCGCCGACGAGGTGACCGTATGTGTCGTTGACGCCCTTGAAGCGGTCGAGATCGATCAGCGCGATCGCCCGCGGCGGGGCGTCGGTGAACGGTCCGTACAACCGCTCGTCGAGGTAACGGCGGTTGTAGCTCGACGTCAGCGCGTCACGCAGGCTGCCGTCACGGGCGATGTCCAGCGCGGAGCGGAGGTGCTGGTAGGCGCGCCGCCAGTCGCCTTGGGTGGCGAACAGGCCGGCGATCGCCTCGTGCAGGCGGAGCAGGTCCGGTGGGTGCGGGCTCCGGCGCAGCGCGCCTTCGTCCTCGGCGACCATGCCCACCTCCACCACGCATTGGTTGTCGTCGCAGAGGAGGCCGCGCTTGAGGTGTCGGGTACGCGCGAAAGCGAATTTCGCTCAAGGGGACGACGAACGTGACTCTGCGGAGTCGTTCGCTCAGAGCCCGGAGAACGGCTCGATGTCCTTGAGCTGCGCGTACTGGTCTTTGGCCCAGTAACTCACATTAGCCGTTTTGTCGCCCAGTAACTGGCGGTAGTCGGCCCACGGGACCCAGCGCCAGTCGCCGACCTCGGCCGGGTTGGGGTCGGGCTCGGCGTCGGCCCACGCGGCGAACACCGGGCAGAACTCGTTCTCGACGATCCCCTGGAACGGCGGCGTCCGGTACCGGTACTTCGGCAGCACGCAGTGCAGCCCGGACAGCGACGGCAGCCCGAGCTCGTAGGCGGCCCGGCGGCGCACGGCGTCTTCGAGGGACTCGCCGGGCGCGGGGTGACCGCAGACGCTGTTGGTCCAGACCCCCGGCCAGACCTTCTTGTCGAGCGCCCGCTGGGTGATCAGCAGCGCGTTGTCGCCGCGCCGCAGGACGTAGCAGGAAAACGCCAGGTGCAACCGGGTGTGCTCGTGGTGGCTGGCCAGCTTCGGGCCGGTTTCGCCGGTGGGCACGCCGTCTTCGGTGACGAAGACGACCTGCTCGGTCTCGGGTTCGGTCGCGGTATCCACGAGTCCAGTGAACACGACGAGCCGTCGCGCGCCGTACCGCGAGGCGGGTGGGTTACCGGCGTTCCGCCCGCCGGGGTGACGGCCCGTTACCGCGCGTTGAGGTGCTCGACGAGGAGCGTCGTGACGGCTTCCGGCGCCTCTTCGGGCACCCAGTGCGAGACGTCTTCGAGCATTTCGAAGCGGTAGGGCGCGCTGACCCAGTTCGCGGTGTCGAGCGCGGCGGTCGAGCCGAAGGAGACGTCTTCGGTGCTCCAGATGTACAGCGTCGGCACGGCGATCTTGCCGATCTTCCCGCCGGGCCGCCCGGCGCGGTACCAGTTGAGGGCGGCGGTGAGCGCGCCCGGCTCGGACAGCCGCTGGACGTAGTCGTCGACCTTGGACGGCGACACGCGCCGCTCGAACATGTCCCGCAGCGCGCGGGCGCCGTTCTCCAGCATCCGCCGCTCGGTGACGCGGGTCTGCCGCCACTCGGTCATGTACCGGGTGCGCAGGTGCTGGTCTTCGTCGGTCTTCATGGCCTCGGCGAGCGCGGCGGGGTGCGGCGTCGAGACGACGGTGAGGCTCCGCAGCCGCTCGGGGTGCGCGTCGGCGGTCCACCAGGCGACGGCGCCGCCCCAGTCGTGCCCGACGAGGTCGAACTCCCGCCACCCCAACCGGTCGGCGATCGCGGCGACGTCCCCGACGAGGTGATCGATCGAGTAGTCGGTGGCCGGTTCGGGCCGCACATCGGGCGAGTAGCCGCGCTGATCGGGCGCGACGGCCCGGAAGCCGAGCACCCCGAGGGTGGCGACCTGGTGCTCCCACTCGACGGCGGCCTCGGGGAAGCCGTGCAGCAGCAGCACGGGCCGCCCGTCTTCGGGCCCGGCGGCGATGGCGTCGAAGGAACCGGCCTCGGTGGGGATGCTGATGTGGTCGATCACGAGCCCGAATCTACTTCGCAGGGTTGAACGTCCGGTGTCAGCGGTCCCGGATGGTCACGACGGTGCTGTCTGGTCCGAGCAGCTCCACCCCGGCAAGCTGGACGAGCTTGCCGACCCGGATCTCCAACCCCGAGCGGTCGGCCAACGGCCGCAGGTCGAGCGGGCCCCGCCCCGTGATCGTCAGCGCGGTGAGGTGGGGAAGATCGGCCAACGGAGACAGACCGGGTTCGCCCTGCGGGTTCCGCACGCGCAATTCCCGCAGTTGCCGCAGCCCGCTCAACAGGGACAGGTCGGGCAGCTCGGTGCCGGTGAGGTCGAGCGTCTGCAGACCGGTCAGCCCGGCGATCGGGGTGAGGTCTACGAACGGGCATTCAAGCAGTCGCAAGCTTCGCAACCCGTCTGCCCAGCGGCTGAGCAGTGTCACGTCTTCGAGCGTTCTGCAGTCGTGCAGGCGCACCGTGTGCGGATCGTCCAGGAAGGCGAGCGGCGTCAAGTCGGTGAACCGGACAACGTGGTTGAGGCACACCGATCGCAGTCCGGTCAGCGGCGAGAGGTCGGACAGACGGGACGGATCGTCGATCCAGCTCAACTCGAGCTGCCGCAGGTGCGGCAGTTCGGACAACGCAGCCCAGCCGTGGGTGCCGAGCCGGGCTTCGACCGAGGTCAGTCCGCGCACCTCGGCGAGCGGAGTGAGGTCCACCGACTGCCGGTTGGACGGGCCGACCAGTACCAGCCGAGTCAGGCTGGTGCCGGCGAGGGAAGGTAGGTCGTACCCTGCGGAATCGTCGATCTCCAGCGCCTCGAGCCGGGGCAGGTCGCGAACGAAGTCCAACCGGCCGTACCCGCTGCCGAACCCGCAGCGCAGCCGCACGAGGCTGCGCAGGTGCTCGAGGCCGGGCAGCAGCGCCGGGTCGTACACGGCCAGAAAACCGTCGAGCAGAGGGGAATCGGCGAGCACTCGTTCCACGTACTCCGCGGGGTCGAACCGTTCCCACGCCGCGATCAGCTCCAGCGTGGTGTTGACGTCCCGGCTCCCGCTGTACCTTGCGAGGAAGTCGAGCGCGGCCGGGCCGCCGATCAAGGCCGCCGTGCGGACCAGGAGGGGCACTTGCCGCGGCTCCGGTTCGAAGTCGGCCAGCAGATCCAGAACGAAATCGCCACTTGCGGCCAGCGCCTCCGCCTCGTCGAAGGTGGTGGGCGGGATGAGGGCGCTCGCCCGATCTTCGATCTCGTTCCGCAGCCGCTCGCTTAACACCGGCGAGGTTTCCAAGCAGGCCAACGCGACCAAGTCGAGCTTCAGCCGCTCGTGCTCGTCCGCGTCCGACTGGAGGATCCCGTCCAGCAGACGTTCCCGCTGCAGGCGGTGCGCATGGCCGGCGGCCAGCACCACCACCTCACGCCACTGGTCCAGGTGTGCGTTCGTCGTCAGGATTCCGATGTCGTCCTCTTCGACGGCTGCCTGTGCCGCCAGGTACTCCTGGAACGTCCGGTGCACGAAGTCGATGCGGCCGGGGACCGGTTCGCGCAGCACGCCACCGCGATCCAGCAAGTGGCGGAACACCGTGTGCGGGGTGACGTCGATCTGGCCCATCGACCGAAGCTTGGCCGCCACACGGGCTTCGGCATCGGATGCCGGGACATCCGTGTGGTCGTTGCGGACCAGCCAGTACGCCAGGCTCCGAAGCAGTACGAGCTTCTCGGGCAGGGAAAGGCGGACGGTGGCCTCGATCCGCCGTTCGAGGTCGCGGTTGTCGAGCAGCATGCGCAGCGCGACTTCGTACAGCTCCATGCGGTTGTCCGGCAGCCGCCCGCTGCCTTCGTGGTGCAGGGCGCAGAGCAGCGCGCACAGCAACGGATTCTCGGCCAGTCGCCGCAACGCCCTCCGCGCGCCGATGGCCTCGATCAACGAGTCGCGCTGCTCCTCTAGAGCCGTACCGGGCAACGCCGCATGCCAGCGCGTTACGAACGTCCGGACGTCGCGGGGTGTCATCGGCTGGAGCCGGATCTCAGTGAAATCCTCGTTGCGCAGCCAGTCGGAGACCACCGCCGAGGGGCGTGTAGTGACAACGAACCGAGCCTGCGGGAATGCGCCGACAAGTTCACGCAGCCAATCGCGCACCTCACCGCGACGCTCGTCCGGGAGCTCATCGAGGCCGTCGACGAGCAGCACGGCCCGGCCGCTGCGCAGGCGCTGCTGTACCCAGCCGTTCGGCATCTCGTCGGCGATGTGCCGACCGACCTCTTCCAGGAATCGCTCGGGCGTGGGCAGCGGTGACCGGCTGAACCGCCGCAACCGCACCAAGAACGGCTCGAGGTCGGTCCACCCGTCGACGTCCTTCAATTGCCGGCTCGCGCACTGGACCGCCAGCCATTGGAGCAGCGTCGTCTTTCCCGAGCCGGCCTCGCCTCGCAGCAGGATCCTCGACGTCCTCGGCAGGACCTGCTCGATCCGGTCGCCGGTCGCGAAGTTGTCCTCGGAGCTGACGTTCAGGCTCAGGTATGCGACCGACAGCGGGTACAGCCGGGTTGCGTCGGTCAGGCCCGCGCCGAACAGGGCCATCCGGTCCAACGCGGTCACGACCTGGCGGCGGAAGTCCGCCGCGAAGTCGTCCGGGTGGCGGCGTTCCGGCAGCGCGGCGAGCACGTTCCGGACCGTTTCGAGGATGTCCGTCTCGCGGCGGAGGACTTCGACCAGAGCACCGGACTGGAATCGAGGCAGAGTCGTCGTGACCTGCACCAGGTAGGCGCAGCATTCGCGGAGAACACGCTGGTAGAACTCGGTGCCATCGGTCGACAGCAAAAACTCTCGGGGAATTCGCGGGGCAGTTCCGAGCAGGTAGCGGTACAGGTAGGCCGCGTCGAGGTCGGTGGCGAACAGGTCCTCGTCGGTCAGGGCCGCGCGCTCGAACGTCTCATGGGCTGCCTCGACGGCTGCCGCCCGCTCGTGCTCCGGCAGCCCGCGAAACTCCACGTCGATGAACGGCAGCAGCCGGTCAGCGACGCGGGACTCGAGGTTGGTGAACAGCAGCTTCAGTTTGCGGCGGTCGTTGAGGCCGGCGAGCTGCTTCTCCATCAGGTCGAGTGCCTTGGCCGAGGCGTCGGCGGCGATCGGGCGGTCGCCGAGCCAGATCTTCGCGGCCGCCTTCACCACTGCCGTGGTCAAGGCAATGGCCGACGCTTCGAGCCTCATCGAGCCAAGGTTAGCCCAGCACCTCGTCGGTCGTCGCCACCTTCACCAACGGGCCGTACAGCCGCATGAGGTCTAGCGCCTTCGCATGACTCTCGTCGGCGGCACCAGCGCAGGCGTTGGACACCACCGTCACCTCGACGCCCGCGTCCGCCGCGGCCAACGCGGTCGACAGCACGCAGCAGTCCGTCGAAACCCCGGCCAGCACCAACCCCGCGCCACCAACCCGGGTCGCCATCCGAGGAGTCCACTTCCCGAACGTAGTCGCGTCCACAGTGGACGAAGGCGAGAAGGCGTCGACCACTTGGTACAGAGGCGAATCCGGCGGCTGAAGAGCGAACGGCCACTGCTCGTAGTACCGCTGCCAAGCCCCTTCCGGCCGCGAAGGCGCCACAAACCGCGTGAAGACGACGTCGTCGCCGAACGCGGTCACCAATCGGCGCACTTGCGGCAGGATCGCGGCGAACCGCGGCGTGAACCACGGGCTCGCCGGGTCGGCGAACACGTTCTGCAGGTCGATGACCGCCAGGATCGACTTCACGCCGCCTCCTGCGCGCGGACCCGCCGCCGCGTCAAGAGCGTCACCACGAACGCCAGCACCAGCGCCAGCAGCACGCCGAGGTTCGCGTACGCCCACGAGCCGTCGCGGCCGCCCAACCCAAACGGTGCCATCAGGTAGCCCTGCCACTTCAGCCACTCCGCCGACGTGTTCGTCACCAGGCCCCAGCCGAGCGCTGTCGCCACCAGGACCAGCGCGATCGGGCCGACCCGGACGTCGCCGTAGCGGCCCGCCGGGTCGAACAGCTCCTGCTCCGCGTAGTTCCGGCGGCGCAGCAGGACGTCCGCGAGCATCACCCCGCACCACGCCGCCACCGGCACGCCCAGCGTCACCAGGAACCCCTGGAACTGCCCGAGGAACTCGCCGCCGAAGAACACGATGTACACCGTGCCCAGGATCATCAGCACGCCGTCGATCAACGCCGCCACCGGCCGCCGGACCCGCAGACCCGCCGAGAGCAGCGCCAAGCCCGACGAATAGATGTCCAGCACCGCGCCGCCGACCAGGCCGAGCACCGCCACCACCGCGAACGGCACCAGGAACCACAGCGGCAGCAACGTCGTCAACGCGCCGATCGGGTCCTTCGCGATCGCTTCGTTCAGCGACGTCGACGAGCCCGCCAGCAGCAGCCCGAACACCAGCAGCACCAGCGGCGCCACCGACGCGCCGAACGTCGTCCAGCCCACCACGCCCCGGCTCGACGACGACCGCGGCAGGTAGCGCGAGTAGTCCGCCGCCGCGTTGACCCAGCCCAGGCCGAAGCCCGTCATCAGGAACACCAGCGCGCCCACCCACTGCTGCGCCGAGCCCGACGGCAGCTCGCGGACCGCGCCCCAGTGCACGTCACCGGCCACGAGCACCACGTAGACGACCGTGAGCACGCCGGTGATCCAGGTGATCCACGTCTGCAGCTTCATGATCGCGTCGAAGCCGAGCACCCCGGCGGCGACGGTCAGCGCGGCCACCACGACCAGCGCGACCACCTTCGTCGGCGTCCCGCCGCCCCAGCCGAGGCGCTCGAACACCGTCGACGTCGCCAGCGTCGCGAGCGCGGTGAGCACCGTTTCCCAGCCGACCGTCAGCAGCCACGAAATCGCCGACGGCAGCCGGTTGCCGCGGACGCCGAAAGCCGCGCGCGACAGCAGCATCGTCGGCGCCGAGCCGCGCTTGCCCGCGATCGCGATGAACCCGCAGAGCAGGAACGAGAACAGGATGCCGACGACGCCGGCGACCAGCGCCTGCCAGAACGAAATGCCGAAACCGAGCGTGAACGAGCCGTAGCTCAGGCCCAGCACCGACACGTTCGCGCCGAACCACGGCCAGAACAGCTGGCGCGGCCGGCCGCGGCGCTCGGCGTCGTCGATCACGTCGAGGCCGTTGGTCTCCACTTCGAGCTTGCGGGCAGCGCTCATTTCCTGGCCTCCACGAGCTTGTCGATCTCCGTCCGGACCGGCGCGGTCGCGGGCCCGCGGCGGGTCACCGAGAGCGCGGCCGCCGCGGTCGCGCGCACGGCGGCGTCGAGGAGGGTACTGCCGCGCAGCAGCTCGGCGGCCAGTACGCCGCAATGCGTGTCGCCCGCGCCGTTCGTGTCGACGACGTCGACCGGGAAGCCCGGGACCTCGGTGACGCGGCCGTGGTCGTGCACCCGGCAGCCGTTCGCGCCGTCGCGGACGACGGTCACCGGCGGCAGGTCGCCGAGCACCGCGGCTTCGCGGGCGTTGCAGCTCAGGACGTCCACAGTGGACAGCATTGCGCGCAGGGTGTTCGCGTCGATTTCGGCGACGAGCGGGCCGGGGTCGAACAGGACCGTCGAGCCGGGCAACCGGGGCAGCCACGTCAAAAGCGCCGCTCGGTTCGCCGAGTGCAGCAGGCTGTAGCCGGTGACGTAGACGATGTCGTCACCGGCGGGGTGCACGTCGTCCAGGGTGCGGAGGCGTCCCTCGGCGCCGGTGCCGGTCGCGAAGGTGCGCTCGCCGGTCGCGTCGACCAGCGCGACGACGACGCCGGTGTCCAGTTCGGATGTCGGTTCGTGCGCCACTTCGACGCCTTCCGCGGCCAGTGCGGCGCGGGCGAGGTCACCGAAGCCGCCGGTGCCGTGGCTGCCCGCGTAGAGCACGCGCGCGCCGGACCGCGCGGCCGCCGCCATGACGTTGAAACCGCCGCCGGGCAGCAGGTTGGTCGACGACGCGAGCACGTCGCCGCCCGGGGGTGGCAGGGCCGGTACCGCCAGGACCAGGTCGACGACGACCTGCCCGGTGTGCACCAGCCGCCCGGTCATCGGCGGCGCAGCTTGAGGAGCTCGTCGACCAATGGGCCGAACTCGAGGCGGTTCACCGACAACACGGTCTCGACGACGTCGGGGCGGAAGGCGCCGACCCCGTGCGCGGCGCCCAGCATCGCCCCGCAGATAGCGGCGACCGTGTCGGTGTCGCCGCCGAGCCCGGCCGCCACGCGCAACGCCGCGGGCGGGTCGTCGCCCATGGCTTCGGCCAGCGCGAACGCGGCCACGACGGACTCCTGCGAGGCGACCGATGTGCCGATCACCCGGGCGACCGCGTCGGCGACGGCGTCCGGCGCCATGCCCCGCACCCAGCCGCGCGCCCAGTGGATCCGCGCCGCGATCTCCCCGCCGGGGGCCCAGTGCCCGCGTTCCCCGCCGACGACGGCGGCGCGCTCGCCCGCGTCGAGCGCTTCGGGGAGGCTCGCGCCGTCGACCCCGGCCGACACGGCGGCCGCGACCGCGGCGGCCGAAGCGATGCCCAGGCTGGTGTTGTGCGTGACGCGCGCGGTCGCGGCGACGGCGTCGACCAGGCGGTGCAGGTTCTCCGACGGCGTCGCGATGCCGACCGGCGTGACGCGCATGGCGGCGCCGTTCGTGGTCCCGGTCCGCCCGGCTTCCTCGGCCGGGACCCCGTCCTGGAGCCGGGAAAGCGCGCGTTTCGTGGACGGCCCGAGCAGGTCCGCGGAGCCGCGACGGGCCATGTCCGCCTCCCAGATCAGCAGGGCGTCGGCGAAGACGTGCGGGTCGACGGTCCCGCGGCCGTCGATGAGCAACCGGGCCAGCAGGACGGCTTGTTCGGTGTCGTCGGTGACCGACCCGGCCGGCATCGACGGCGCGACCGGCTGCTCGGCGACGGCGGTGAGCAGGCCGGTGACCGGCCCGTAGGTGGCGGCGATCGCGGCGCGGGACATCGACTGCGTCGGCATGCCGAGCGCGTCGCCGACGGCCAGCCCGGTGAACGCGCCGAGCGCCCGGTCCCGCGCGGTCACCGGTGTCCGAAGGTGAGGTGGAACTGGAAGCGATCCGGGTCGAGCAGGCTGACGACGCGCTCGACGAGCCGTCCTTCGACGTCGACCGAGGTGCGCTCGGCGCGGAGGAAGAGCTCCCCGATGCTGCGGCCGAGGAAGTCGGCGGCGCCGGCGTCGAGCCGTTCGGTGCTGATCCACTGGTCGCCGCCTACCGAGATCCGCCCGGCGGCTTCGAGGGTCTTGGTGAGGGAGCCGTCGCGGAGGCCGGTCTCGGGGAGGTCGGCGAGTGGCCCGACGGCGGGCACGGTGGCGGTTTCGAGCGACACCCCGCGGTCGTGCTCCCGCCGCAGCCGCTTCACGGCGACGTAGGTCCGGTCGCCGAACTCCTCGGCGAGGGCGCGGTCTTCGACGGTCTCGATGCCGATGAGCTCGGTGGTGACGGGCGCGCCGGCGTCGGCGAGGGCGCGGGCCCAGCCGATCCGCTGGTCGAGCTGGACGCCGTCGAAGGTGACGAACGAGCCGACGCCGGCCTGGGTGGAGATGAGTTCGAGCTGCTGGAGCTCGGAAAGTGCGCTGCGGACGGTGCCGCGGCTGACCTGGTACCGCAGGGCGAGCTGGTTCTCGCCCGGGAGCCGCTCACCGTGGGCGAGGCGCCCGGAGCGGATCAGGTCGGTGAGGTCGCCGACGAGCTGCTGCCGCTTGCTGTACATGTACACACCTGTACACCTCGGTGTTGCCGCAGGTCAAGCGGCGACGAGCTCCCGGCGGCGCGCTTCCGCGGCGACCATCGCGCCCGCTTCCTTGGCCGACGCGCCGGAGATCAGCATGATGACCGCGAACGAGCCGACGAAGATGACGGTGCTCAGCCAGACCATCGTCGAGACCGGCAGCGTGAACGCGCCCACGACGCGAGCGGCGCTCTCCAGCATGAAGCCGACACCCCAGACGAAGCTGCTTCGCCGGATAACGGTCCCGAAGCGCGCGTTGCCGCGAAGTCGTTCCCAAGCGGCTTCGTGGTCGGCGTCGCCGTGGGTGAGGAAGGGGCGCAAGGCTTTGGTCATGATCGGCTGTGCGGTGAAGGCCGAGATCAGGATGACGAGGCCGGTGATCCCGCTGCCGATCGAGTCCTTCGCGATCATCATCCGGGCGTCACCGGAGACGAAGGTCAGCAGCATCCCGGCGACGTTCGTGACCAGGACGACGAGCGCGAGCCCGTTCAGCGTCCGGTTCTTGGCGAACTGGAAGAGGGTCCGGGCGAGCGGGAAGACGCCGGCGAGGGCGAGCGCGGTGAAGTCGCTCGCGCCGAGCGAGTGGAGTCCGTAGTAGACGCCGAGCGGGACGGCGATCTCGACACCGAGGGTCCGGAGGACGGAAGCACTGGGGTTCGTCATGCGAAAAGCTTGTCGCGCCGGCGGTTCCCGCACGGATGTCATCCGCCACGACCCGGCCCTGACAAGTGTCACGGGCGACCTCACGTTTCGCGCGGCTGCGTCGTCTACTCGGTATGACCACGTTCCTGCGCGCCACGATCGCCCTGCAGACCTTGGCCGTGTTCCTCACGCCGGTCACGGCCGGGCTGCTGCTGACCACGCCGAGCGGGCTGGCGCTGCACAGCGCGTCGGCGTACACGCTGTACGTCGTGGTGCTGGTGCACGTCGTGGCGGCGGTGCTGGCGTGGCGGCCGGGCGGTGGTTCACCCCGGCCGATCTTCCACGCGGTGGGCTTCCTCGTGCTCGCGTCGGCGCAGGTGGCGCTGGGCATCGCGCACGTGAAGACCGTGCACGTCCCGCTGGGGGTGCTGCTGTTCGGCCTCAGCCTGCTCCAGCTGCGCGAGTTCTGGGCGGCTCAGCCGCCGGAGTGCATGTCCTCGGCCTCGGGGACGCAGTCGTCGTCGGGGTCGTCGAGCCAGCCGTGCGGCAGGGTGACCTTGCCTGGCGAGCCTTGACGACCGCGGGGGCCGGTGGCCGCCTCGGGGAAGGGGGCGTCGTGGTCGAGCTGGGCGATGAGGTCGTCGAGCTGGTCCATCGAGCTGACCATGGCGAAGCCGCGGCGGAGTTCGGAGCCGACCGGGAAGCCCATCAGGTACCAGGCCATGTGCTTGCGGATGTCGCGCATGGCCTTGTCGTGGCCGTCGTGCTCGATGAGTAGCTCGGTGTGGCGGCGCAGCACGCGCGCGACCTCGCCGAGGTTGGGCGGCGTCGGGAGTTCGCGTCCCTGGAAGGCGGCCTCGAGCTCACCGAAGAGCCACGGCCGCCCGAGGCAGCCGCGGCCGACGACGACGCCGTCGCAGCCGGTCTCGGCGACCATGCGCAGGGCGTCGTCGGCGGTGAAGATGTCGCCGTTGCCGAGCACGGGAATGCTGGTGACGGCTTCCTTGAGCGCGGCGATCTTGGTCCAGTCGGCCTGGCCGGAGTAGCGCTGGGCGGCGGTCCGGGCGTGCAGGCTGACGGCGGCGGCGCCCTCGGCCTCGGCGATGCGGCCGGCGTCGAGGAAGGTGTGGTGGTCGTCGTCGATGCCGACGCGGAACTTCACGGTGAACGGTACGTCGCCCGCGGCCTTGGCGGACTCGCGCACGATGGCTTCGAACAGCTTCCGCTTGAACGGCAGCGCGGCCCCACCGCCCTTGCGCGTGACCTTGGCGACGGGGCAGCCGAAGTTGGAGTCGACGTGGTCGGCGAGCCCTTCGCCGACGATGATCCGCACGGCTTCGGCCATGGTCTTCGGGTCGACGCCGTAGAGCTGCATGGACCGCGGCTTTTCGTTGGCCCCGAAGGTCATCATGTGCATGGTCCCGGGGTGCCGTTCGACGACGGCGCGGGCGGTGATCATTTCGCACACGTAGATGCCGGCGCCGTACTCCTGGCAGAGCTGCCGGAAGGCGACGTTGGTGATGCCGGCCATCGGGGCGAGCACGACGGGAGGATCGACCTGGTAGGGGCCGATCTTCAGGGCGGGCTTGCTCAGCGTGGCGGTCACGTCGTCCATTGTCGCTTGTGGTGTCGATCACGTCGACCAGGGGCGGGTCAGGCGACGAGGTCGTCCCACCGGACCAGCACCGCGGCGGCGAGCAACCCGGCCACGAGGATCTTGAGGAGGACCACCACGCCGCTCACGCCGGACTCCGCGGTGAAGTCCAGCAGGACACCCGCCACGAACGCCACCGCCAGCACCTGGGCACCCCAGCGGCGGCGAAAGCCGAGCACGACGACCGCGACCAGCTGGATCGCCGTGGCGAACACCGAGAGCAGGAACCACGGCGACAGCTCCCCGCCGTGGCTCAGCTCTCTCGCCATCACCATGCCCCCGGCGACGAGGAGCACCGCCGTGCCCAGGCCGAAGACGACCAGCATCACCGGCAGGAAGACCCGCCCGGCACCGGCAGGTGTAGCGCGTTCGGAAACACGGCGGCGGGGCACGGCGAGCCTCCGATCGACTGGGGAAGTCCCACCGTGCCCGCTCGCGGGCCGCGGTTCCACCGTGCTTTTGCCGACACGGCGGCCGTAGGGTTCGGCGCATGACCGAAACGCCCCTGCGCTGGGGAATCATGGGCACGGGCGGCATCGCCTCCGCGTTCGCGCAAGACCTGAAGCTCACCGGCTCCGGCGTCGTCACCGCCGTGGGATCGCGGAAAGCCGAGAGCGCCGACGCCTTCGGTGCACGGCTCGGCATCCCGGCCCGCCACTCGAGCTACGAAGCCCTCGCGAACGACCCGAACGTCGACATCGTCTACGTGGCGACGCCCCACCCGATGCACCACGGCAACGCGCGCCTCGCGCTCGAAGCGGGGAAGCCGGTGCTGGTCGAGAAGCCGTTCACGATGGACGCCGCGGAAGCGCGTGACCTCGTCGGACTCGCCCGGGACCGCGGGCTGTTCCTGATGGAGGCGATGTGGACGCGCTTCCTGCCGCACGTCCGGCACATTCGCGAGCTGCTGCCGAGCCTCGGCGACGTCGTCACGGTCAGCGCCGACCACGGGCAGTGGTTCGCCGAGGACCCCGCGTTCCGCTTGTTCGCCCCCGAACTGGGCGGCGGCGCCCTGCTCGACCTGGGGATCTACCCCGTGTCCTTCGCGTCGATGGTCCTCGGCGCTCCCGACCGCGTCGCCGCCATGGCCACGCCCGCCTTCACGGGTGTCGACGCCCAGATGTCGATGCTGTTCGGGTACAAGAGCGGGGCGCAGGCCGTGCTGAGCTGCACGTTGAGCGCGGTGTCGCCGACGACGGCCGCGATCGTCGGCACGGAGGCCCGCATCGAGGTCGAGGGGCCGTTCTACGCACCGGCGTCGTTCACGCTCATCCGACGCGACGGCGAGCGCACCCGCCACGAGTACGTCGACGAAGGCCGCGGCCTGCGCCACCAGGCCGACGAGGTCGCGCGCCTGCTCGCCGAGGGCGCGACCGAAAGCCCCCTGATGCCGCTGGACGAGACCGTCTCGATCATGACGACCATGGATGAGGTGCGCGCCGCGACCAGGACGTGACCGTGGATTGAGTAGTGCTACGGATCCGCAGGTCGGACGGGTGGGCGACCCTGTCCGGTATGACCACCGAAGCAGATGTGCTCCTCCGGCTCGCCGGCGAGATCGACGACCTGGGGCGTCGTCTCGCCCTGGTGGGCTCCGAACTGCGGACCGCCGGGACTGAGCAGCCGACGGCGTCGGAAGCGAAGCCGCAAGAGGCACCGGAAGCGCGGACGCAACCCGCACCGGAGGCGCAGCCAAAGCAGCAGGCAACGCAGCCGGAGCAGCAGGCGCCCCAACCGCAGCAGTCGCCGCCCCAGCCCCAGCCCGCTGGGCCGCGGCCGCACCTCGCTGGGCAGCAGCCGCCCCAGCCTGGGCCCCAGCCGCACTCCGCTGGGCAGCAGCAGCCTCACGTGGGGCCGCAGCAATCGCCCCACCCGCACGCCTGGCCCCACCCGCAACCCCAGCCCATGCCGTGGCCGAACTACGCCTGGCAGCCGCCCCAGCAGCCCTACGCCCCGCCACCTCCGCGCGAGACCCTCGGCGAGCGGCTCGGCAAGGAAGGCGCGGGCAGCCGGGTCCTGGCGTGGGTCGGCGGTGCCGTGACCCTCCTCGGCGTCGTCCTCCTCCTCGTCCTCGCCGTCCAGCGGGGCTGGCTCGGCCCGCTGCCGCGGGTGCTCGTCGGCGCCGCCTTCGGGCTGGCCCTGACCGGTACCGGTGTCTGGCTGCACCGCAAGCCCGCCGGTCGCACCGGTGCCTTCGCCCTCGCCGCCACCGGGATCGCCACCCTTTACCTCGACGCCGTCGCCGCCACCACGCTCTACGAGTTCCTGCCCGTCCTCGCCGGGCTGGCCGTGGGCCTGGCCGTCGCCGTCGGCGGGCTGCTGGTGGCCGTGCGGTGGGACTCGCCGCTGCTGGCCTCGGCCGTCGTCGTCGGCTGTGTCGTGTGCGCGCCGATCATCACCCGCGGGTTCACCCCGGAACTGGTCACCTTCCTGCTGATGGTCCAGCTCGCGACGACGCCGGTCCGGCTGCGCCGCGAGTGGTCGTCCTTGTCGCTCGCCGCCGGGATCCCGCCGCTGTTCGCCTCCGTCGTCAGCACCGCCGTGCTCGGCTCCGGGGGCAGCTGGGCGAACACCGCCGCGGCCGGGGGTGCCGGGGTCGTCGGCGTCGCCCTCGCCCTGATCGTCCTGCGCCGCCGGGAAACCGACCCCGCCGCGCTCTCCCTGCTGGCGACGGCCGTCCTGCCGACGCTCTTCGCCGCGGCCCTGCTGCCCAAGGTGCAGGCCGTGCCGATCGCGGCCGGGGCCGGGGTCGTCCTGCTCGTCGTCTGGGCCGTGCGCCGCGGGCTCGCCGGGCAGCTGGCCGGGATCGCCGGGCTGCTGGCGATCCTGCAGGCGACCGTCACCCAGTTCGACGGCGCCGCCCGTTCCGGGGTCCTGCTCGCCGAGGCGCTGCTGCTCGTCGTGGCCGCGCTGGCCGGCCGCAACCGGTTCGCGCTGGGCGCCGCGCTCGGGTTCGCCGCCATCGGCGGGTTGCTCGGCGTGGTCTTCGACGTCACGCCCGCGCTGCTGATCCTCGCTCGCCCGCGGCCGACCGCGGAACTCGTGGGCGCGCTCGCGGTCGCCGCCCTGATCCTCGCGGTGTCGGTCGCCCTGCCGTGGGCGGCGGCGCGGCTGGCGGTCTTCCGCGGGCCGTCCGACGACCTGCCGGTGTGGCTGCTCGCCGGCGTTTCCGCGCTGTACGGCGCCGCCGGCGTGGTGCTGAGCGGGTCCCTGCTGGCCATCCCGGGCCGGACCGGTTTCCTCGTCGGCCACGCGCTGATCACGGTGTCCTGGACGATCGCGGCGCTCGTGCTGCTGCTGCGCGGGATCGAGGTGGTCGGGCTCCGCGTGACCGGCCTGGTCCTGGTCGGCGCGGCCGTGCTCAAGCTCGTCCTCTTCGACCTGTCGGCGCTGGACGGCCTCGCGCGGGTCGGCGCGTTCCTCGGTGCGGGGCTGGTGCTGCTGGCCGCGGGGTCGCGGTACGCGCGGCGGGTGTCGTCCCGCTCGAGCTGAGCGGGAAGAATTGTCGGCCCCCTGTGGTTACCTGGGTCACAGACCGAAAACCCAGGGGGTACCGACGATGGCCCAACCGAAACTGGCCGACCGCGCCGCCGAGAAGATCGGCTGGCTGACCACGGTCACGCCGAAGGGGCGGCCCGCACCGCGGCCGGTGTGGTTCGTCCTCGACGGCGAAGACATCCTCGTGTTCAGCCAGCCCGGCACCGCGAAGCTCCGCCACATCGAGGCGAACGCCGAGGTCAGCTTCCACCTCAACAGCAACGAAACGGGCGGCGACGTCCTCGTCGTCAACGGCAAAGCGGTCGTCGAAGAGGGGAAAGCCTCCGAAGCGCCCGGATACCTCGACAAGTACGCGTCGGCCTACCCGGGAATCGGCTTCACGACGGAGGGTTTCGACGCCGAGTACTCCGTCCGCATCCGCGTGGTGCCCGAGCGTTCCTGGGGGTTCTGACGACCTAGAACCCGACGTCCAGGCAGGCGAGCCGGGCACCGGCCGTGCCCGCGTGACCGGGATCGGTGTGCGTGTGGGTTTCGTGGACCACCACGGACCGGGGACGTCGCGCGCCGAACGTCCAGTCCACAGTGGACCGGCCGACGCCGGTGCCCAGCCGGTCGGTGGTGAAGTCCAGCCAGATCTCGTTGCGGGGGTTCGCGTACGCGGGATCGACGGACGGCTTCACCGGGTCCGGCGCGTGCTGGAAGTGCGGCCCGGCGGCGTCCCCGGTGGCGCCGCACGGCTGGGTGTGCGCGTGGGCACCGTAGGCCCGTCCCGGGCGCAGGCCGGTGACGACGAGGGTCGTCGTCGTGCCGGCGTGCGGCGCCGAAACGCTGAACACGCGCGCCCGGGCACCGTCCGGGACGAGGTCGGGGCGGTACGTCACCGCGTGTGCGCCGGGGGCATACGCGGTGAACGTGCCGTGCGCGGTGGCGACGTCGACGGGGGACGACGCGGCGGCGATGCCGGGCGCGAAGGCGGTGCAGGCGGCCGCGAGCGCGAAGGCGGGAAGAAGGCGCATGGTCCTTCTCTAGCCAGCGCGGAAGGCGGTCGCCACGACCACCACGCGAACGAGTGAACAGTGTTCGGCGGTTTCCCGAGGGCTGGGCGCGGGTACCGTCTTCGTGTGCCCGAACACACCGGTGAAACCCGCAACGAGCAGCTGACGCGCAACGTCGGCGAGCTGCTGCAGGAGCTGCGGGTCGCGCAGGCCGGGGTGCAGATCCTCTTCGGCTTCCTGCTGTCGGTCGTGTTCACCGACCGCTTCCACGACGCCAGCGGCTTCGAGAAGTCGCTGCACCTGTCGGCCGTGGTGCTGGCCGTGGCGGCGACGGCCCTGCTGACCGCGCCCGCGGCGTGGCACCGGCTCCTGTTCCGCACGGGCAGCCGGGAGCGGATCCTGACCGTCGGCAACCGGATCGTGCTCGTCGGCCTGGTCTGCCTGGCGCTCGCGATCACGTCCACGGTGGCGCTGATCGCGAAGGTCGTCTACGGCGAGATCGCGATGGTCGTCATCGCCGTGCTGTCGGCGGCGATCTTCGGGAGCCTCTGGTTCCTCATCCCGATCCGGCTGCACCCGGACAACAACGGCGGCACTCAGCCGACGGGCCCGCCCAAGTAGAGCGTGTCCTCCTGGACGAAGCAGAGCGGGTTGCCGAACGGGTCGTCGGCGTAGAAGGAGCGTTCGCCCCAGAACTGCGTCTCGATCGAGTCGTCGATCCACCGCGGCTGTGCGGCGCGCACGCGCCGGAACGTTTCTTCGACGTCCTCGACCGCGAGGTAGACGATCCGCGGGTCCTTGCGCGGTCGCGGCTCGCGGTGTTCGGGCGGGGCTTCGACGCAGGCGAGCACGACCCCGCCGCACGGGAAGTAGTGCCGGTTGACCGAGATCCGTTCGCCGGGGTGGCCGAGGACGTGCTCGTAGAACGCGACCGCCGTCTCGATGTCGTCGACGGGCTGGATCAGCCGGAAGACCCGCGGTCCGCTCATGCCGCGAACAGTACCGCTGCGCACGCCCGTTCGGTGAAGGGGCTTGACAGCGGGTGGACAATAAAAAATCGGCGTGCGCTCCGAAATGAATAGGAGAACTCGCCGAACCTGCCATTAGTCTAACCGCTGTGAGGGGAACTTGTCAAACCAGGGGTACGACGAGGAATTGCGGGCCGAGCGTGCGTACATCGAGAAGCTGTACGCACGTCTCGACCGCGAACGCGCGCAGGCGGGGGCCCGCTATCGCGCCGCGCTCGGGGAAACCGGCATCGCGCTGGTGGAGCGCGACGCCGACGTCCGGATCCGGGCCCGGGAAACGGTCCGGCTGAACGTGGCCGACAACGGGCTCTGCTTCGGCCGGCTGGACGCCCTTTCCGGCGAACGCGGATACGTCGGCCGGATCGGTCTCTTCGACGACGAAGACGACTACGAACCCCTGTTGCTGGATTGGCGGGCGCCGGCGGCGCGGCCGTTCTACACGGCGACGGCGGCGACCCCGGAAAACATGCGCCGCCGTCGCCAGTTCCACACGATGGGCCGTCGCGTCATCGATTTCACGGACGAGGTGCTCGGCCGTCCAGGCGACGACGAACGCGGGGATGCGGCGTTGCTCGCGGCCGTCAACGCGCCGCGCGGCGAGGGGATGCGCGACATCGTCGCGACGATCCAGGCCGAGCAGGACGAGATCATCCGGCTCGGCCACGCGGGAGTGCTGGTGGTCGAAGGCGGGCCCGGCACCGGCAAGACGGCCGTGGCGCTGCACCGGGTCGCGTACCTGCTCTACACCCAGCGCGAACGGATGTCCCGCAGCGGCGTGCTGGTGGTCGGGCCGAGCCCGCTGTTCCTCGAGCACATCGGCCGCGTGCTGCCGTCGCTCGGCGAGTCG
Organism: Amycolatopsis nalaikhensis; assembly: GCF_030264295.1. GTDB lineage: Bacteria > Actinomycetota > Actinomycetes > Mycobacteriales > Pseudonocardiaceae > Amycolatopsis > Amycolatopsis nalaikhensis. Next base: position 3,191,091 of record NZ_CP127173.1, read on the forward strand.
GACGTCGTCTTCCTGACGCCCGGCGGGCTCGTGCCCGGCTTGCGCGTCACGGCCGAGGACACGCCCGAAGTGGCGCAGCTCAAGGGGTCGCTGAAGATCCTCGACGTCCTCGCGGCCGCGGTCGCCGACCGGCAGAAGGTGCCGGAGGAGCCGGTGCCGGTCGAGCTGGCCGACGTCACCGTGGCCCTCGACGCCGGGATCGCGGGCGAGGCCCGGCTCGAAGCGCGGCGGAGCGGGTTGCCGCACAACGAGGCCCGCCCGGTGTTCCGCGAGCACGTCATGACGATCATCGCCGAGCGCGCCGTGGCGATGATCGGCGAAGGCTGGCTGACCCCCGAGGACCGCGGTGCGTGGGCCGACCTGCGCGCCGACGTCCTCGAGGAGCTGGCCGAGCACGAAGAGCTCGCCGCCGCGCTCGACGGCCTGTGGCCGGAGCTGACCCCGGAAACGCTGCTGGCGCCGCTGTACATGTCGCCGAGGCGCCTGGAGGCCGCGGGCGCCGACCCGGCGCTGTTCCGCGTGGACGGCGCGGCCTGGACCGTGTCCGACGTGCCGCTGCTCGACGAGCTGGCCGGCCTGCTCGGCCGGGACGACTCCGCCGAACGGGCCACCGCGCGGCGGCGGGCGGCGGAGGACGCCGAGTACGCGGCCGGGGTCATGGACGTGATGAAGCTCGACCGCGAGGAGATGGACGAGGACATCATGCTGGCGGCCGAAAACCTCATCTACGCCGAGGACCTGGCCGGGCGGTTCGCCGAGCGCGACACGCGTGACCTCGCCGACCGCGCGGCCGCCGACCGGGACTGGACCTACGGCCACGTCGTCGTCGACGAGGCGCAGGAACTGTCCGAAATGGACTGGCGGGTGCTGATGCGGCGCTGCCCCAGCCGGTCGTTCACGATCGTCGGCGACCTGGCGCAGCGGCGCTCGGCGGCCGGGGCGCGGTCGTGGGGTTCGGTGCTGGCGCCCTACGTCGCCGACCGGTGGGTCTACCGGGAGCTGACGGTCAACTACCGGACACCGGCCGAGATCATGCTCGTCGCCGGCGCCCTGCTCGCGCGCTTCGCGCCGGACGCGCGGCGGCCGGAATCCGTGCGCGCGTGCGGTGTCCGGCCGTGGTCCAGACGAGTTGCGGACGGCGAATTGCAAGACGCCATCGCCGAGTTCGTCCGCGACGAAGCCGGGCGCGAGGGCACCAGCGCCGTGATCGGCCCGGCGGACGTGCCGGGCGCGATCCCGCCGTCGGCGGCCAAGGGCCTGGAGTTCGACGCCGTGCTCGTCGTGGCGCCGGAGCGGATCCTGGCCGAGGGCCCGCGTGGCGCGGCGGAGTTGTACGTCGCGCTCACGCGCGCCACGCAGCGGCTCGGGGTGCTGCACCGGGAACCGCTGCCGCCGGAGCTGTCCGGGCTGGCCGAGGCCGGGGTGCCGGTCCGGGCCGGGCATCGGCGGTTCCTGTAGCCGGGCGGGGGTGGCGGGCGGGGTCTCGGCCCGTCATCCCCTACGCCGTGAGCCGGCCCAGGCGTAGTTCTGCTTGGCCAGCTTCAGGTACACGAACAGCTCCGTACCCGAGACGCCGTCGATCTTGCGGATCTCTTCGCCGAGGACCTCGAGCATGTGGTCGTCGTCCCGGCAGACCAGCTCGGCCAGCAGGTCGTAGCGCCCGGCGCACAACACGACGTAGTGCACGTTCGGCAGTTCGGACAGCCGGTCCGCGACCTCGCGGGGATCGGCGCCGTCGACGCTGATCCCCACCATGGCCTGCCGCGTCAGATCGACGTTGGCGGGGTCGGTCACCGCGACGATCTGCATCAGGTCGTCGCGCAGCAACCGCTGGACACGCTGCCGGACGGCTCCCTCCGAGAGCCCGACCGCCTTGGCGAGCGCGGTGAACGACGCGCGGCCGTCCTGCTGGAGCAGAGCGATCAGTGCTCTGTCCGTGTTGTCCAGCGCGCGCGCCCGTGTTTCGTCACCCATGCCGTCCCTCCCTGTGTTTCGGCATGTGATTTGTCAAGTGCGCAGCGTATCGAGCGTGGGCGAGAAAGCGAGACCCCCGCGCCAGCTTCACGTGATCCGGTGTGCGGATCACGATCTGCCGAGGAATCGGTGGCGGGGGAGGAAAATCACGCTGCATTCCGAGGCGCCTCGGGGAGCTCTCGGCGCACCGGGTGGCCTGAACCAGCCGGCGGGGTGGTCCGGTGGCGCCGGACCGGCCCGCTCCGGCGTTCGTGACACCGTCTACATCGGACTTGCCCGGCCCTGGTTCACGGCGTCAGCCCAGGTCGCGGCGGTTGAGGTCCTCCTCGGTCTCTCGGCGCACCAGCAGCGTCGCGACACCGTTCTTGACCCCGACCAGCGGCGGACGCCCGACCTGGTTGTAGTTCGAGGCCAGCGAATGGTGGTACGCGCCGGTGCACGGGACGGCCAGCAGATCACCGGCGTGCAGGTCACCGGGCAGGCCGAGGCCGTCGGCGAGGACGTCACCGGCTTCGCAGTGCCGTCCGACGACCGTCATCGGGACGCGCTTCGCGGTCGACCGCCGTCCGACCAGGCGCGTCGTGTAGCGCGCGCCGTAGAGCGACGGGCGCGCGTTGTCGCTCATGCCGCCGTCGACGGCGACGAACGTGCGGCTGCCGCGCTTGACCGCGCACACGCGGTACACCGTGATCCCGGCCGGTCCGACGATCGCCCGGCCCGGCTCGATCGTCAAGCGGGGCAACGGGAAGCCGTGGCTGGAGCATTCGTAGGCGAGCGCCACCCGCAGCCGCCGCGAGTAGCCGCCGAGGTCGAACGCGGGCTCGCCGCCGACGTAGGGCACCGCGTGCCCGCCGCCGAGGTCGAGCTCCCGCAGCGTGACGCCGTGGGTGTCGCGGATCCGGACGAGCACCTCGGCCATCCGCCGCGCGGCCGCCTCGTACCGGTGCACGCCGGAGACCTGCGAGCCGATGTGGCAGTGCAGGCCTGCGAGCCGCAGCCCGGGCTGACCGAGGACGGCCCGCACGGCGGCGTCGACGTTGTCCGGAATGCCGTCGAGCAGCGAAAAGCCGAACTTCTGGCCTTCGGTGCCGGTGCTGATGGCCGCGTGCGCCCCGGCCGCGACGCCCGGCGTCACGCGGATCATCACCTGCTGCGCGCCGTGGGCGAGCGCGCCGAGCTGCTCGATCTCGTCGAGCGAGTCGACCACGATCCGCCGGACGCCGTACTCGAGCGCGGCCTTCAGGTCTTCGGGCGTCTTCGCGTTGCCATGCAGCAACATGCGCTCCGCAGGGAAGCCGACTCCGCGCGCGACGGCGATCTCGCCCGCGGAGCACGTGTCGAGCGACAACCCCTCTTCGGCGACCCAACGCAGCACAGACCGCGTACACAGCGCCTTGCTCGCGTACGCGACTTCGACGTCCGGCAGCGCTTCGCGGTACTCGCGGGCGGTGTCGCGGACCTGCTGCTCGTCGATGAAGTACGACGGCGTCCCGAAGCGGGCGGCGAGGTGGCTGACGCGCGCGCCGGCGAAGAGCAGTTCGCCGTCTTCGCCGAGTCGGGTGCTTCGCGGCCAGACTCCTGGCTCGAGGTGATCGGCGGCTTCGCAGCCAAGGCTGGGAAGAAGCTCGCTGAGCGTCACGGGTGCCTCCGGGCATCACGGCGGATCGGACCCGGCCAGCACACCGCCGTCCCGCCCGCCGCGCGTCCCCCGTGAATGCGGTCCTGACGGCCTCGCGGTGCTCGCTTACCCGTTCTTAACGCGTGAGTAACTTCGACCACACCCCGGTTGACCTGCGGAGAGCTGAATTTCCGCGGCGGACGCCGTCACACCGGGCATGGTTACCGACACGATGGACGAGACCGAGTTCGCCGAACTGACCGAGCGGCACCGGCGGGAGCTGCGCGGGCACTGCTACCGGTTCCTGGGGTCCCTCGACGAGGCCGAGGACCTGGTGCAGGAGACGTTCCTGCGCGCGTGGCGCGGCCGCGACCAGTACGCCGGCCGCGCGAGCGTGCGCGCCTGGCTGTACAAGATCGCGACCAACGCGTGTCTCGACTTCCTGGACCGCACGCCGCGGGTTGTGCCGACGCCGGCCTTGCCGGTCGCGGTGGACTCGCACCTGGCGCCCCGCCCCGCGGCCGCCGTCCCGTGGCTGCAGCCCAGCCCGGACGACCTCCTCGACGCGGCCATCGCCCGCGAGACGGTCGAGCTGACGTTCCTCGCGGCCCTCCAGTACCTCTCGCCGCGGCAACGCGCGGTGCTCATCCTTCGCGACGTCGTCGGCTGGACGGCGAAGGAGACCGCGACCGCGTTGTCGACAACCCCGGCTTCGGTGAACAGCTCGCTTCAGCGCGCGCGAACCGAGTTGAAGGAGCAGTTGCCTTCGCGACGTACGGAGTGGCGCGTCGAGTCGAGCGGCGAAGAGCGCGCGGTCGTCTCGCGCTACATCGACGCGATCACGGCGGCGGACGACACCGCCATCGCCGCGGTGCTGCGCGAAGACGTCCGCTGCAGCCACCAGCCGGGCGCCGGCGGCCACCCCGGCCCGGAGCCGACCTGGTACGGCGGGCTCGCGACGGTCCTCGAAGGCTGGGCGCCGGTCCTGCACGGGGACGTCTCGATGGAGCTGCACATGGTGCCGACGCGCGCGAACGGCGGTCCAGCCGTCGCGACGTACGTGCGTCACGACGGCCGGTTCCACGCCTTCGGCCTCAACACCCTGCTGATCGCCGACGGCCGGGTGGCCGAGGTGACCACGTTCGTCCCGGCCGTTTTCGAGAGGTTCGGCCTGCCGATGACGCTCTAGGACAGGCCCCACGACGAGAGGAGCCCGAAGAGCCGCTCCCGTTCGGCCGCCGTCAGCAACCGGCTCGGCGGCCGGACGTCCGGGCGGCACAGGCCGAGCTGGCCGAGCGCGTCCTTGACCACGCTGACGTTGTTGGCGTTCCCGTTGGCGGCGCGGAGCTCTTCGAACGGCCGGATCCGCTCCCACACGGCCATCGCCGCCGGGTAGTCCCCTGTGGACAGTGCGCGGAACATCTCCAGCGAGATCGCCGGGTCGACGTTGACCAGCCCGGACGTGAAGCCGGTCGCCCCGACGGCGAAGTAGCCGGGCGCCGAGAGCTCCGCCAGCCCGGCGATCCAGACGAAGCGGTCGAAACCCGCGTCCCGCGCGACCGAGCCGAACCGCACGGGGTCCGGCACCGCGTACTTCACGCCGATGACGTTCGGCGCCGCGTCGCCGAGCGCGCGCAGCTGTTCGCCGGCGATCGCGGGGTTGCGGACGTAGAGCACGACGCCGAGTTCGGGCACCGCGGCGGCGATCGTGGCGTGGTAGTCGACCCAGCCGTCGCCGGAGATGTACGGGTGGACGGGCTGGTGGAGCATGATCATGTCGGCCCCGGCGTCCCGCGCGTGCTCAGCGGCCCGCGTCGCCGAAGCGACGTCGTGCCCGATCCCGGCGAGCACACTGGCCCGCCCGGCTACGGCTTCGACGGTCACCTCGAGGCACTGCCGCGCCTCACCCGCGTCCAGCGCGTAGAACTCGCCGGTGTTGCCGTTCGGCGTCACGACCTCGATGCCGCCGGTGATCAGCCGGTCGACCAGCTTCGCGTACGTCTGGCCGTCGACGGCACCCTCGGCGTCGAACGGCGTGACCGGGATGGCCACCACACCGGAAAGCCGTCGCCGCTGCTGCTCGAACGTCACTGGCATGTCCGATCTGATATACGATGCGACATACAACATTATCACGGACCCAGGGAGCAGCCATGCAGCGTCGCACCGGCCTCCGATTCCGACGAGTGTTGCTGGCGGCGAGCCTCGCCGCCGGTTTGGTCGCGTGTGGAGCCCCCGGCGCTCCCGGCGGCGACGGCGGTCAGGCGGCGGATCCCCAGGCCGTGCCGGACAAGCCGAGCAAGCCGGTCGAGCTGAACATCCTCGACATCGCGGGCAACCTGCAGCTCACCAAGCAGATGATCGAGAACTTCAAGGCCGCGCACCCGGAAGTGCTCGCGAAGGTCACCTACTCGACGGCGCCCGCCCCCAGCATGGCGGGCAAGTTGAAGGCGGAGCAGGATGGCGGCGTCGCCCAGACGCACCTGGTCCTCAGTGGAACGGACGGCCTTTCCGCGGGCATCGCGAACGGCACGCTCACGAAGATCCTGCCGGACTTCTCGAGCCGCTTCCCGAACCTGATGCAGAACTACCTCGAGCCCGCGGCCAAGATGCAAGAGCTGGCGAACGGCTACGGCATCGAGGTCGTCTACTACCCGTCCGGCCCGCTGCTGGAGTTCAACCCGGCGGCCGTCCCGGCGGCGCCCGCGTCCCCGCAGGAGCTGCTCGACTGGGCCAAGGCGCACCCGGAGAAGTTCCAGTATGCGCAGCCGGCCAACTCCGGCCCAGGCCGGACGTTCCTGATGGGCCTGCCGTACCTGCTGGGCGACAAGGACCCGAAGGACCCGGACAAGGGCTGGGACAAGACCTGGACGTTCCTGCAGGAGCTGGGCAAGTACGTGAAGTACTACCCCTCCGGCACCACGGAGACGATGAAGAACCTCGCGTCCGGGTCGGTGGACATGATCATGTCGACGACCGGCTGGGACATCAACCCGCGCAAGCTCGGCACGGTGCCCAACACGGTGAAGACGGCGATCATGCAGCCGATGCACTGGGTCACCGACGCCCAGTACGCCCTGATCCCGAAGGGTCTCTCGCCCGACCAGGAGTCGGCGATCCTCCAGCTGGTCGCGTGGATGCTCAAACCGGACCAGCAGGCGATCGCCTACGACGACGGCTACTTCTACCCCGGCCCGGCGGTCAAGGACGTCACCCTGCGGATGGCGCCGCAGAAGAGCCAGGACACGATCAAGCAGTTCGGGCGCCCGGAGTACGAGCAGTGGATCGCCCAGTACCCCAAGGAGACGTCCCTGCCCGCCGAGCAGCAGGTGAAGGCGTTCGACAAGTGGAACCAGCTGGTCGGCGGCTCGAAGGTCGGCAAGAAGTGACGTTCGAGCAGCTGCGCCTGGACGCGGTGTCCCGCAGCTTCGGCACCGCGAACGCACTGAGCGGCCTCGACCTCGCCATCGCCCGCGGCGAGTTCGTGGCCCTGCTCGGCCCGTCCGGTTGCGGCAAGTCGACGGCGCTCAACTGCCTGGCCGGCCTGCTCCCGCTGACCGGCGGCAGCATCTGGCTCGACGACACCCGCATCGACGGCCGCCCGCCCGAGCAGCGCGGGTTCGGGATGGTCTTCCAGAACTACGCGCTGTTCCCGCACATGTCCGTCCGGGCGAACGTCGGATTCGGCCTCCGGATGCGCAAGGTCGCCCGAGCCGAGGCTCGCCGACGAGTCGACGAAGCCCTCCGCCTGGTCCAGCTCACCGACCACGCGGCGAAGTTCCCCGCGCAGCTGTCCGGCGGCCAGCAGCAGCGCGTCGCGATCGCCCGCGCGGTCGTGCTGGAGCCGTCGGTGGTCCTCATGGACGAGCCGCTGTCCAACCTGGACGCCAAGCTCCGACTGGAGATGCGGATGGAGATCCGCCGCCTCCACCAGAAGCTCGGCCTGACGACGGTGTACGTCACCCACGACCAGGAGGAGGCCCTCTCGCTGGCCGACCGCCTGGTGGTGCTGCGCGACGGCGCGGTCCAGCAGATCGGCACCCCGGAGGAGGTGTACGCCCAGCCGGTGAACAGCTACGTCGCGTCGTTCATGGGCTACCGCAACCTCCTCGACGTCACGATCACCGGCACGGCGGCCTCCTCGGCCACCGTTCAAGGCGACGGCCTCCGCCTGACGGGAGCGAACCGCGGCTCGCTCACGGAGGGCTCGGCCAAGGTGGCGATCCGCCCGGAGGACTTCGTGGTCGGCGACGGCGCGGAGAACGCCCTCGACGTGACGGTCGAGATCGTCGAGTACCACGGCCGCGAGCTGTCGGTCTCGGCCCGGCTGGCGAGTGGCGTGCCGGTGTACTTCCGGACCGACAAGCGCCTCGCCCCCGGCGACACCGTGAAGATCGGCGTCCCGGCCGAGCGGGTCCTGGTGTTCGCGCCGTGAGCGCCCCGGGGCTTGTGTCGGCTGCCGCGTGGATCGCCGCCGCCCGCGTCGCGGAGGCCGCATCATGACCGCCGCGGCGTCCGCTCGTCCGGCGTTGCGTCACCGCCTGGCCGAGCGCGGGATCGACCGCACCCTGCTGCTCCTGGTGCCCGGTCTGCTCGTCATCGCTTGCCTGTTCCTGTACCCCTTCCTCTACGGCCTCCAGTTGTCGTTCGCCCCGCGCAAGGGCGGCGTCTTCGCGAACTACGCGCGGTTCTTCGGCGACCCGTACCTGCGCGACACCATCTGGACGACGCTCGCCATCGCGCTCCCCGCGACCTTCATCAACGTCCTCGCCAGCATCCCGATCGCGTACGTGATGCGCGGCCGGGTGCGCGGCAAGCGCCTCCTGACGACGATCCTGGTCGTGCCGATCACGCTCGGCACCGTGCTCACGGCGCAGGGCCTGATCATGTACGGCGGGCCGGCGGGCTGGCTGAACAAGGTGCTCACCGTCCTCGGCGTCACCGACCAACCGCTCCCGCTGATCCACAACTACACGGGCGTGCTGTTGTCCCTGGTGATCACTGGCTTCCCGTTCTCCTTCCTGCTGACGTTGTCCTACCTTTCGGGCATCGACCCCTCCCTGGAGAAGGCGGCCGCGACGCTCGGCGCGAACGCGGTCCAGCGCTTCCGGCGCATCACGCTGCCCCTGCTGGCGCCCGGCCTGGCGATCACCTTCTGCCTGTCGTTCGTCATGGCGTTCTCGGTGTTCCCGTCGGCGCAGCTCGTCGGCGATCCCGCGAACGAGACCCGCGTCATCTCGATCGCGGCCTACCACGCCGCGTTCGAGGAGTACGACTACTCGATGGGCTCGGCCGTCGCGATGCTCATGGCGGTGGTCATGCTGATCGTGATCGGCCTGGTCATGGCGTGGCGCGGCACGCTGTACCGCGGAGCGACCGGAGGCAAGGGATGATCGGTTGGGTCGCGCGTCCCGGACGTTGGGTCGTCTGGTCCGTCATCGCGTTCTTCTTCGTCAACCTGGCCGGCGTGGTGCTCTCGGTGGTCGTCGACTCGTTCGGCACGCAGTGGTTCGGCACCTGGCTCCCGGACGGGTTCACCACCCATTGGTACGCCGACGCGTGGCGCGAGTTCGGCCTCTCGGACGTCCTCCTCACGACCGCGGTCGTCGCCCTGGTGGTGATCGCCGTGTCGGGGGCGGTCGGCGTCCCGGCCGCCTACGCGCTGGCCCGCCGTTCGTTCCCCGGCAAGCGCCTGGTGATGCTGCTGTTCGTCCTGCCGATCCTCATCCCTCCGATCACCTACGGCATCCCGCTGGCCACCGTGCTCTACAAGTTCCACCTGGCCGGCACGATCACCGGCGTCATCCTGGCGAACCTCGTGCCGTCGGTGCCGTTCGTCGTGCTGACCATGACGCCGTTCATCGAGCAGATCGACCCGAAGATCGAGGCCGCGGCCCGCATGTCCGGCGCGCGGACGGTCTCGGTGTTCACCCGGATCCTGGGGCCATTGCTGCTGCCGGGGATCCTGGCCGCGTCGATCCTGGTGCTGGTCCGCACGGTCGGCATGTTCGAGCTGACGTTCCTCACCGCGGGCCCGGACTCGACGACCCTCGTCGTGGCGCTCTACAACTCGGTGTTCGCCGCGGGCATCCGGGCCAACCAGTCGGTCGACGCGATGGCGACCATCTATACGGGGTCCATGCTCGTGCTCCTTCTTGTGGCGTTGCGTTTCGTGAACCCGACCCAGCTCGTGACCCGGATCCGGGAAGAGACCTGAGGTGGTGCTCGTCCGCTCATGTGATCGACTTTACCGCGAAGTGTCGAACATGTGATCGACACGATCGAGCGAATGTGCAGCTCTTGCGCCTCCCCCGAGGGGAGCTGACACGCTGGGCTCATGCGTTATTCGATCGGCGAGCTCGCCCACCGGACCGGGTTGACGGTCAAGGCCGTCCGGTTCTACTCGGATCGCGGCCTCGTGCCGCCATCCGGGCGCAACACCGCGGGCCAGCGCCGTTACGACGACGCCGCGCTGGCCCGCCTCGACGTCATCCGCATCCTCCGCGACCTCGGCATCGACCTCGCCACGATCCGCCGGGTGATCGACGGCGAGACGACGATCGCGGAGATCGCGGCGAAGCACGCGGAGGCGGTGGAGGCACAGATCGGCGTACTGCGCCGGCGCAGCGCGGTGCTGAAGGCCGTGGCGAACCGCGGTCCGGCTCCCGAGGAGAGGAGTCTCGTGCACAAGAGGGCGGTGCTGTCCGAAGTGGAACGACAATGCCTGGTCGGCGACTTCCTTGCGGATGCCGTAGGTGACCGTCCCGAGTTGGCGGGGATCATCCGCACGTTGACCCCCGACTTCCCCGAGAACCCGAGTCCCGAACAGGAGGAGGCGTGGATAGAGCTGGCGGCACTGATGAGGGACACGGAGTTCCGCACGAACCTGCGCCGCCTCGCGGACGGCCACGAGGCCGGGTTGCGCCGCGACCTGGCGGCGGAGGTGCGTGACGCGGTCACCCCGGCCGTCGCGGCCGGGATCACCCCGAAGTCCCCGGCGGCGAAGGCGATCCTCGAGGGGCTCGGCCGCGATCCCGCCGAGCTGCGGCAGTGGCTCAACGTGGTGAACGACCCGCGCCGCGAGCGCTACCTGGAGCTATTGGGGGTGATCAACGGCTGGGCGGCCCCGGAAAGCCTGGCGCCTGCCTTCGACTGGCTGGCCGAGGCAATGGCAGCCTGACCGCGGCTCGGCCAGGGCTGCGGCGGCTTGCCGGACTCGGCTGCAGCCAGGAAGCAGCTCTCGCCTTCTGACCGCGGCCATGGTGGCCTGATCGCCTGCCTGGCCCAAGCCTGGCCGACAATCCGGCTCCCGCGGGTTGGCCAGGACTGCGGCTTCGCTGCGGTCACGAGGAAGCTCCCGCCTCGATCAGCCGTCAGCGGCTACGGAACCCTGACCGCCTCCCGGATCGAGGCCAGAGCGTCTTCGGCCGGTTGCGCATCGACCCGGCTCCCGTCGCGCAGCCGCACGGAAAGCTGACCCGCGGCCACCTCCTCCCGCCCGATCACGGCCTGGAACGGCACCAGACGCCCGTCCCGGATCCGAGCGCCGAGGCTGCCCTGCGCCACGATCTCCGCACGCACGTCTCCACACCGATTGAGGATCTCCCGCGCATACGGCACTTCCGCCTCGGACACGGGCAGTAACCGAAGCTGGACCGGCGCCAGCCAGCCAGGGAACGCGCCACCGTGGACCTCGACCAGCTGGGCGACCGCCCGCTCGACGCTGCCGATGATGCTGCGGTGCACCATGACCGGCCGGTGCTTCGCCGCGTCCGGGCCGATGTACTCGAGGTCGAACTGCTCAGGCTGGTGGAAGTCGACCTGGACGGTGGATAGGGTCGACTCGCGGCCCGCGCTGTCGACGATCTGGACGTCGATCTTGGGCCCGTAGAAGGCGGCTTCTCCTTCGACGGCGTCGTACGGCAGCCCGTCGAGCGCCGAACGCAGGATGTCCGCCGCGCGGTCCCAATTCCCGGCGACGTACTTCCCGCCGTCGCCGGGTAGGGACAGGCGGTACCGCGCCGGGCTGATGCCGAGCGCGTCATACGCCTGGCGGATCATGGCCAGCGCCGCGGCCACCTCGGCTTCGACCTGGTCGAGGGTGCAGAAGATGTGCGCGTCGTTGAGGTGGATCGCGCGCACCCGGCTCAGGCCGCCGAGCACGCCGGACAGCTCGGCGCGGTACATCCCGCCCAGCTCGGCGATCCGCAGCGGCAGCTCGCGGTGGCTTCGGCCGCGCGAACGGTAGATCAGCGCGTGGTGCGGGCACAGGCTGGGCCGCAGCACGAGCTGCTCACCGCCGACGTCCATGGGCGGGTACATGTCGTCGCGGTAGTGGGCCCAGTGCCCGGAGATCTCGTACAGGTCGCGTTTGCCGAGCACGGGCGAGTTGACGTGCCGGTACCCCGAACGCCGTTCGAGGCGCCGGACGTACTCCTCCAGGCTGTGCCGGACAGCGGCACCGTCGGGCAGCCAGTACGGCAGGCCGGCGCCGATCAGCGGATCGGTGTCGAACAGGCCCAGCTCACGGCCGAGCTTGCGGTGATCGTGCATTGTGGACTCCTCGTGGACGGCGAGGCGGGTGACCACAAGACGAAGCCCGGGGCAACCGCCCCGGGCTGGAGACATCGTTCAGCGCGCCGGGACAACTTCCGGCGTCGTCGTCAATGCGCGCTTCATTGAACGGACGGTAGCAGGAAGTGTGATCCGGGCCAGTTCTTTTCCGGTTGCCGTGGTTTTGTCGGCCGGTCGCAGTAAGGTGCAGGCTGGGCACGTTCCGTCATCGAGACGGGGCTTGGAGGAGGGGAATGGCGATGCTCAACGCCGTGAGGCGGTCATGACCGCACCGCACCACGATCTCCGGCAGCTGCAGCGGCAGGCCGGCGAGCTGGACGTGCGGCTGGCCGCCGCCCGGCACACCGCGACGTCGGCTGATCAGCTGGTCACCGCGGTGGTGACCGGCCAGGGGAAGCTTGTCGACCTGCGGATCGACGACCGCGCCCTGTACGGGGCAAATGCGCAGAAGCTCGGCCTCGGCATCGTCGAAGCCGTCCGGAATGCCCGGAACGCGGCGCGAGCCTCGTCGCTGCCGGAGCTGAACGCGCTGTTCGGTCTGCAACCGCCACCTCCGGTGGCCGGGACCGCGCCTCCACTGCCACCGGCGCCGCTTTCTCCGCCGCCGCAAGCGCGTGAGTCCGTGCAGCGCCAAGCCGAGCCTGACGACGAGAGCTTCGAGGAGTTCGATTTCCTGACCGACGAAGAGCCGGAATCGGGAGGAGGTCGCTGGTGAACAGCGAAGAGGAGCTCTACAACCTGGCCAAGGAGATCGACGCGCGGGTCGCCGCCGTCGAGCAGGCGGCCTCCGCAGGTGGGCAGATGCCGTTGGTGCTGGGCATCGGAGCAGACCTGGGCACCGTGACCGTGGATGGTGCGGGTGGCCTGGTTTCGGTGGACCTCGCCCGCGAGGCGGTCGCCGGTCAGACCGGTGCCAGCCTGGCCGCACACGTGCTGCGTGCGATCAACAACGCCGAGTCGGCAGCGTCGACCCGCCGGAAGCGCATGGTCGACGAGGCTGCGCGAGAGGTGGGAAGCCGATGACCAGCGGTGGATTCAATCCCCTTGGCGGCGACTCCGGTTTCGAGGTCTACCCGCAAGCCCTCCGGGCGGCGACGAATGAAGTCTTCGCGGCGAAGGAGAAGGTCACCAAGTTCGCCGTGGGGGACCTCGCGCCGATGAGCTTGCACGACGAAGACGTCGGCATGCTCGGGGTGCGGTCGGGCATCGTCCAGGTCTTCAACGCGGTGATCCAAAGCATGCAGGAGAAGAGCGAGCGTGGCGCCGAACGGCTGGCGGCGCTGGCCGAAGCCCTGGACAAGGCAGCCGACTACTACGAGACACAGGACGAAGAGGACTATCGGCGGCTGCGCGCGCAGGAAGAGGGATTGAACTGACGATGGTTTCAACCGTTTCCGCGGCGCAGCCGCAGCACGCGCCAGCTCCTTACCCCGAGGACGCCGATGCCAAAGTCCGCCAGATCGCCGGTATCTTCCACCGTGACGACATCCTGCGGCTGCTCGACGACATGCGCACCAAACTGCTGGGAAACGTGCTCAGCGTGCAGAAGCTGGCCGAACAGTTCGCGGCGGTCAGCACCCTCGCGGACGCCAAGGCCGACATCGGCAACGCCGTCCAGGTCGTCAGCGGAACCTGGTCAGGACGCGCCGCGAGTCAATTCGGCGCGTATACGACCAGGGTGAGCGAGGCGCTCGACAAGCAGAACTCCGCTGTCGGCGCGGTGTCGTCGATCCTCACCGACATGACAAACCTCGTGGTCGACACTTACGCAACGGCGATCAAGTTCCTGGGAACCTGTGCCGCCGAGTTGGCCAAGATCGACGTCAAGGCCATTATCGCCGCGCTGACCGCGGTCATCCCGATCGTGGACATCTTCACGGCCAAGGATGTCATCGACACGGTGGTCGAGGCCTTCGGCACTTTGGTCAAGGACTTCGTTGACCTGCTCGCGGACTCGGAGAAGAAGATGGGCGAGTTTTGGGGCAAGGCGAACGCCCTCGTCCGCAGTGACACCGACTTCCCGGAGATCCCGGAACTCCAGGGCGGTTCGGGAATCGACAACCAGAAACAGTGGCGGGTCGATCCGTCCGCTTGGCCGGAGTGAACTGATGCGAATGCGTGTTCTGCCGTTGCTTCTCGTGGCGATCCTCGGCGGGTCGGCGATCACCGCTTGCGGGGCCGCCGGACCGAAACGGGTTCTGTCCCAACCGCCGTCGCCCGCACAGACCGGCTCGGCCTTGCCTCTGACGCCCGTGCCGCAGCCGGTCGACCTCACGAAGTTCGACGCCGATCCGTGCGGGCTGCTCACCAAGGATCAGGTCGCCGCGGTCGTCGCCGATCCGCCGGATGCCGTGACGCCGCGCAAGTCCTTGACCACGGCCTCCGTGGGGTGCGCGTGGAACGGCGGGAACTCCCCGCTCGTCTCCGTCCTCAAGCCCCTGACGGAACCTACAACGCTCGAAGGCCTCAAGAACACCTCGCGACGCGAGTCCGGGGCGCTGGACCCGTGGACCGAGACCTCGCTCGACGGCTTGCCCACCGCGGTCTTCCACGAGATGCCCGGGCCGGACAACTGCGACGTCGCCGTCGCCGTGACCGATGCCGACATGCTCGTCTTCAGCTTCCACGGCAATGGCTCGACCTCGACCTACTGGGACAAGGACCGCTGCGGCGGGGTCCTCAAAACAGCCGAGTTCGTGATCGGCAACCTCCGCGCCGGCTAACCGAGGAACGTCTCCAGCTGCTCGACGACGAACGCGTGGTCCTCGGCCTGGGGCAGCCCCGACACGCCCACCGTGCCGATCGGGCCGACTCCGCGGACGATCACCGGGAACACCCCGCCGTGGGCGGCGTACTCGTCCGGGTCGAGGCGGGAATGCTCCTCGAACGAGCCGCCCTTCGCTCGGAACTGGGTGCCCACCAGGAACGAACTGTGGCCGTAGCGGTCGACCACGCGGCTCTTGCGCTCGATCCACGCGTCGTTGTCCGGCGACGTTCCCGGCAGGGCCGCGTGGAAGAGCCGCTGGCCGTTGCGGCGGACCGAGATCGTCACCGGCAGTCCTCGCTCGCGGGCCGCCGCCAGCAGCTGCTGGCCGAGGGCCAGGGCCGTCTCGTTGTCGAACTTCGTGAACTGGAGGCGTTCCTCCTGCTCGGCGAGCTGGGCGAGGCGTTCGGCTTCGGTCATGCCGCCCATTAAATCAACACTGTTGTTTAATTGCCAGTGAACTCGGTCAGGGAGAGCACGTTGCCGTCCGGGTCGCGGAACCACGCGATCAGGGCACCGGGCGTGGCCCAGATTTTGTCGGTGTCCTGTGGCAGCGTGTCGTAGGTGAGGAACTCCACGCCACGGCCACGCAGCTCGGCCACCGCTGCCCGGATGTCGGCCACCTCCCAGCCGAGCACCGTGAACGGCTGCGGCGTGAACTCGGCCACGGCGGTGACGCGCAGCATCGTCCGGCCACTCCGGAACACGCACGCGAAGGGGGTCTGCTCGATGAACTCGAGCCCGGCGACATCCGTGTAGAAGGCGCGTGAGCGCTCCAGGTCGGTCGAAGGTGCGAAGGCGACCAGTTCCGCTGAACCGAGCATGGGCTCCACCTCTCTCGGCGGCGAAGGTACACCTTGGCGAGGCCGCCGACGTGGGGAAAGCTCACCCGAGGAGGTGGGCATGGGCCGGATCCGGCGGCGCACGGTGCTCGGCGGCGCGGCCGCGGTCACCGTGGCCGGCGCGCTGCCCGCCGCGTGCGCTCCGGCGCCGCGGACGGGCACGATCGACGACGTCCGCCACGTCGTGGTGCTGATGCAGGAGAACCGGTCCTTCGACCACTACTTCGGCACCATGGCCGGCGTGCGCGGCTTCGGCGACAAAGCCGCCCTGCGGGACGTCTTCCGCCAGCGCGGCCGCGCTGGCCCCGTGCTGCCGTTCCGGATCGACACGTCCGTTGTGGACGGTCAGGACCTCGGCGAGCTGCCGCACGACTGGAACAGCACGCACCGCGCGTGGAACGGCGGCGCGTACGACGGCTGGGTCGCCGCGAAGAGCCCCATGACGATGGGCTACTTCACGCGCGACGACATCCCGTTCCAGCACGCGCTGGCGCGCGCGTTCACGCTGTGCGACCACTACTTCTGCTCGATGCAGGGCCCGACGCAGCCGAACCGGCTGTTCCACTGGACCGGCACCGTCGACCCCGAGGGGCTCGCCGGCGGTCCCGTCACGCAGAACTTCCCGGACTACGAGCCGTCGTTCCGCTGGACGACCTACCCCGAACGGCTGCAGGCCGCCGGGATCTCGTGGCGGATCTACGCCAACGACGAGGAGCGCGGCGTCCCCGAGCACTTCGTCGGCGACTACGGCGACAATCCACTGTGGCTGTTCCGGAAGTTCCACGACTCGTTGCGCTCGAAAGACCCGGTGGCGCGACGGCTGGCCGAGCGCGCGAACCTGCGCACGCGGCTCAAGCCCGATTCCGGCAAGGGCAAGGACGTCG
Source organism: Amycolatopsis nalaikhensis (assembly GCF_030264295.1). GTDB lineage: Bacteria > Actinomycetota > Actinomycetes > Mycobacteriales > Pseudonocardiaceae > Amycolatopsis > Amycolatopsis nalaikhensis. The sequence goes on from NZ_CP127173.1 coordinate 3,207,747, forward strand.
ACCACGTGCTGGCCGAGTTCCTCGAAGACTGCGCGGCCGGGACGCTGCCCGCGGTGTCGTGGGTCGTCGCCCCGTACGGCTACTGCGAGCACCCCGCGGCCCGGCCCGTCGACGGCGCGGCGTACGTCCAGCGGATGCTGAAAGCGTTGTGGGCCAAGCCGGAGCTGTGGGAATCGACCGTCGTCTTTATCAACTACGACGAAAACGACGGCTTCTTCGACCACGTCATCCCGCCGACTCCGCCGCCCGGCACGCCGGGTGAGTACCTGCCCGGCAACCGGCCGGAGCGGGGCGAGCCGTCCGGGCCGCCGGCGCCGATCGGGCTGGGGCCGCGCGTGCCGATGACCGTCGTCTCGCCGTGGAGCCGCGGCGGCTGGGTGAACTCGCAGGTCTTCGACCACACGTCCGTGCTGCGCTTCCTCGAGACGTGGACCGGGGTGCGCGAGCCGAACATCTCGGCGTGGCGCCGGGCGATCTGCGGCGACCTGACCAGCTGTTTCGACTTCCGGACGCCCGACACGTCGATCCCGGACCTGCCGGACGCCGACGCCCTGCGCGCCGAAGCCGACCGGACGCAGGCGCGGCTGCCGAAGCCCGGCGTGCGGCCGGGCGCGCTGGTGCAGGAGCCGGGGACGGCGAAGGCGCGACCCCTGCCGTACCAGCCGATCGCCTGGGCGACCGCCGAGCCGGGCGTGCTGAGGCTGCACCTCGCCAACCACGGCACGCAGGCGCTGCAACTGGCCGTGTACGCCTACCACGCGGGCGGGACGTCGCAACGCTTCGACGTCGGCCCGAAGAGCGAGCTGACCGGCGAAGTCCCGTACGGCGGCTCGTACGACGTCGCCATCCACGGCCCGAACGGCTTCCTCGTCGAGGCCTCGGGTGGCACCGGGCTCGACGCCATCGTCACCTTCGAGAACGCGCTACGAGTCACGGTGACCAACCGCGGCCCGGCGCCCGTCCCGCTGAACGGCGTCACCATCCCGCCGGGCGGCGCGCGCGACTTTCCCGTGCCGACGAAAAACGGCTGGTACGACGTCGTGTTCGAGGTGCCGGGCTGGCGCCGCCGCTTCACCGGGCACCTCGAGGACGGCCGCCCGTCGCGGACGGGGCCTTAGCGCAGGAAGTCCAGCGCGAAGGCCGCGAGCATCGCGACGCCGGTCGGCATCGCGTCCTCGTCGAAGACGACGCGGTTGGAGTGGTTCGCCGCCGCCTCGGCGGGGTCGACGCCGGGCGGGCACGCGCCGAGGAACGCGTACGCGCCGGGAACGCGTTGCAGGACGTAGGAAAAGTCCTCGGCGCCCATCAGCGGGTCGGCGAGCAGCTCGACGTTGTCCTCGCCCAGCACGGCCGCGCCGAGGCGCAGCACCTCGCCCGCGATCCGGTCGTCGTTGACCGTCACCGGGTAGCCCGGCTCGACGTCGGCGACCACGCGGCACCCGTAGGCCGCGCCGACCTGCTCGCACACCTTCGGCAGCTCGGCGCGGACCAGCGCGCGCGTCTGCTCGGACAGCGTCCGGATCGTGCCCTCGAGCTCGGCGGTCTCCGGGATGATGTTCGACGTCGTGCCGGCCTGGATGCGGGTCACCGAGAGCACCGCGGGGTCGAACACGCTGACCCGGCGCGTGATCATCGTGTGCAGTGCCCCGACCATCGCCGCGGCCGCCGGCACCGGGTCGATCGTGTGCTGCGGCGCGGAACCGTGGCCGCCCTTGCCGGTGACGCGCACGTGGAACGAGTCCGCCGACGCCATCAGCGGGCCCGGCCGCAGCTGCAGCAGCCCACTGCGCGCGTTGGCCAGGATGTGCACGCCGAACGCGCGCTCGACGCGCGGCCCGGCGGCTTCGAGCACGCCCTCGTGGATCATGAACCGGGCGCCGTGGTGGCCCTCTTCGCCCGGCTGGAACATGAACACGACCGATCCGGCCAGCTGGTCGGTGCGCGCCGCGAGCAGCCGCGCGGCCGAGGCCAGCATCGCGACGTGCGTGTCGTGCCCGCACGCGTGCATCGACTCCGGGTCCTCGGACGCGAAGTCGAGCCCGGTCTCCTCGGTCAGCGGCAGCGCGTCCATGTCGCCGCGCAGCAGCACGGCCGGGCCGGGGCGCGCGCCGCGCAGCACGGCCGTCAGCGACGTCGTCGCCTTGCCTTCGGTGATCTCCAGCGGCAGGTCGGCGAGGCTTTCGCGGATCGCGGCCTGGGTGCGCGGCAGCTGCAGGCCCTGTTCCGGGTGGCGGTGCACGGCACGTCGAAGCGCGACGGTGCGGCCTTGCAGCGCCCGCGCGTCGTCGAGGAGCCCGGCGAACGGCGTGCCGGGCAGGGTGGGCAGGTCAGTGGGGCCGGTCATGGTCCCGATAGTGCCTCATGCGGCGCTTCGGGCGCACCGTGCGTGCGCTCGGCCGAGCAGCGGAATACGGTGTGCGCATGGCGGTGGATGAGCCGGTCACGGGCTTCGCGGTAGCCGTGGTCCGGGAAGACGGTCGGTGGCGGTGCAGTGCGCTCGACCCGGGGGCGCTGACCGAGCTGGACGCGGCGATCACTGAACTGGGCAAACTACGTTCCACCGGCGCGAGCTTCGGGCTGCTGGCGGTCGACGACGAGTTCTTCGTCATCGTCCGGCCGAGCCCGCGGGGGCCGTCGTTGCTGCTTTCGGACGCGGCGGCGGCGCTGGACTACGACATCGCGGCGGACGTCCTCGACGTCCTGCGCGTCGATCCGCCGGACGAGGAGGACGACTCCGTCTGGCCCGAGGGCGACCTGGAGATCCTCGCCGATCTGGGGCTGCCCGGGCCGGAGCTGGAGGTCATCGTCGGCGAGGTCGACCTCTACCCGGACGAGCAGCTGCAGATGGTCGCGCAGCGGTGCGGGTTCGGCAGTGAGTTCGCCAAGCTCCTGGACGAGCTCTGAGACGCCCGTCCGACACCGAGGCCGTGGAGGCCGCGCTGGAAGCCGCGCGGGCTCCCGGCGCGGACGTGCCGATCGGGGCGGTCGTGTTCGGCCCCGACGGCACTCCACTGGCCGCCGCGCGCAACGCCCGTGTCGAGCTGGGCGACCCGACGGCGCACGCGGAGATCCTGGCCCTGCGCGCGGCCGCCGGGGCCGTGGGCGACGGCTGGCGGCTCGAAGGCTGCACGCTGGCGGTGACGCTGGAGCCGTGCACGATGTGCGCGGGCGCGCTGGTGCTGGCCAGGATCTCGCGACTGGTGTTCGGGGCGTGGGAACCGAAGACGGGCGCGGTGGGGTCGCTGTGGGACGTCGTGCGTGACCGCCGTCTCAACCACCGCCCGGAAGTCCACGGCGGCGTGCTGGAAAAGGAATGCGCGACGCTGCTGGAGACGTACTTCGCGACGCGGCGCTGATTCGGCCCGCCCGCGCTGGGTACCCGACCCCGCGAAGGGAGGTACCCATGACGATGAAGGACAAGGTTCAGCAGACGGTGGGCGGCGCCCGCGAGAAGCTCGGTTCGGTCACCGGCAACCGGCGCCTCCAGGCGTCGGGCCGCGCGCAGCGCCGCCGCGCACAGGTCCGCGAGGTGGCGCACGACCTGCGCGCGAAGGCTCGCGGTCTGGTGCGAGATGCCCAGGTCAGGCGGCGCCCGGCCCGCCCCGCCGACCCCAGGTGAGGCTCCGGACGGCACTCCGGTATTGTTCTCGGCGGTGGCGTGTCCGAGCGGCCGAAGGAGCACGACTCGAAATCGTGTGACGGTTGATCCCGTCCGTGGGTTCAAATCCCACCGCCACCGCTCTCTCGTCCGGACCCCCGGTCAGCCCAGCTGGCCGGGGGTCCGGTCGTCTGGCAGGTAGTCGGCCAGCTCCGAGGGTCGCCGGCTCGCGAAGACGGCTCCGTCCAGCTCGGGTGCCTCGGCGAACGTCATCTTCGAGAAGTCGGTCAACGACAGGAACTTCGCGTTTTCGAATCTGGCGTAGTTCCTGAATGATGTGTTGGTGAACGTGGCAATCGCCTTGAAGGTGGAATCCGAGAATGTGGCTCCACTGAACCGTGTGTCGGTGAACGATGCCGACCCGGTGAACGTGCATTCGTCGAGGTTCGCATCATCGGCGAACGTCGCCTCCCGCAGTGAAAGGCGTTCGGCGAATCGGCCCTTCCGGAAATTGGCGCCGCCCTCGAACGTCGTCTCATCGAACCACGCCGAGGCTTGGTAGGTCGCCTGCATGAACCAGGTCCGTCCGATGAAGCGTGCTTCGGTGAACATCGCGTACTGGTGAAAGTGCACCTCGTCGAACCTCGATTGATCGGAGAAAACCGCCTGGTTGAACTTCGCCCCTCCGATGAACTTCGCTTTGACGAAGGACACCCTGCCGTCGAAGACGACTTGGCTGAAGTCCGCGTCTTCGGAGAATTCGGCATTGGTGAACGTAGCCGTCTTGAGGCGGCAGTGTGCGAGGTCGAAACCGATCAAGGCGGCGCCCGTGAGGTCCAGGTCGATGTCCGGCCAGAACTTCTCCGAAGTGGCGCGGAGATGAGCTTCGATGATGCGCTGCGCGGTCAAGCGGACCTCGCGCTCCTGATGCCGGTCACCGGAAGCGATCGAGTAGACCGAGGCCGGACCCTTGATCCCGAGGCTGCGGTTCCGGAGACCGCCCACCTGGGAGGGGTGCGGATTGCTCCGGAGGTACGCGCAGATGACGTTGACGACGGTTTGGCGCTGGTGCGGGTTGTCCTGAGCCACCCGTTCCAAGGCGTAGAGCCCGCCGTGGCGGACGGCGGCGTGGGGCGAGCCGAGTTGTTCGACCGCTTTGAGGTACAGGTCGGTCAGCCGTCGTTCGGCCGCGTCGTGCTCGGTGAGCCGGGACACCCACTGCTGGTGGAGCAGGGTCAGTTCCGTCGACCGTTGCCGTCGTGCGGCGAGCAGCAGCGCGGCCGCGCCGCCGGCCCCGGCGACCAGCGTCGCTGCCGTCTTGATCGCGTCGAGCCGTTCGGCGGCACCGGGGCCCGATGACGTCCTGAGCAACAAGGTGGCCGCGATCGCACCCACCGCGAGCAGGGCTGTCGCGCCGAGGACGATCGATCGGGAGGTGAGCGTCCGCAGCGTTTCCGGTGCGGCCGGCGGTGCGTGTTCGGCGGGCTCGCGGCGATCGCGGAGCGCGAAGAGCAGCGCGGCGACGACGAGCGACAGCCCGCCCAAGACGGCCGCCCACCAGGTGCCGAACCCACGCCAGAGCGAGCCCCACAGCGGGCGTACGGCCCAGCTGGCCAGGGCGAGGCCGATGCCAAGAGCCAGGCGGGCCAGGTTGGCGCGCGACGGCCACCGTCGGAGTTTGCCGGTCACTTCCTCGAAGTCGCGCGAACGGCTCCGGCCGCTACGGTCCGCCCTTGACTTGAAGAGAACTTGAAGTGTGACCGTGGTCGGCACCAGCCGATCAAGGAGCACACGTGAAAGTTCTCGTCACCGGAGCCACCGGCAACACCGGCCGCCACGTCGTCGATGGCCTGAAGGACGCCGGCGCCGCTGTGCGCGTTCTCGTCCGCGACCCCGCCAAAGCACCCCACGGGGTGGAAGTCGTCCAAGGTGACATCACCGACCCCGCCGCAGCCGCCGAAGGGGTCGACGCCGTCTACCTCCTCTGGCCCTTCTACACCGCCGATGGTGTCGAAACCGCCCTGGAGTCCATGAAGGACAAAAAGATCGTCTACCTCTCGGCGATGGGCGCCGAGGACGGCGGCAGCAGCTGGGGGCACGTCGAAAAGGCCGTGCGGAACGTCACCGGCGACTGGACCTTCCTGCGCGTCACCGGTCTCGCCACCAACACCCTCGGCTGGGTCGAGCAGGCGGAAACCGGCACGGTGCGGGCGCCGTACGGCCAGGCCAAGAGGTCACTCGTGCACGAGAAGGACGTCGCCGAGATGGCCGTCAAGGCCTTCACCGAAGACCACGCGGGGCAGACCTACCTCGTCACCGGACCCGAGGCGCTCACCCAGGTGCGGCAGGCCGAACTCATCGGTCACGCGCTGGGAACGCCTGTCCGGTGGGAAGAGCAGCCGATCCGTGAAGCCGTGGAACAGCTGGGTGCGGAATTCGCGGCCGCGGCCCTGCCGTACTGGGCGTCACTCGTCGAGGACCCCGAACCCGTCTCGCTCGACGTCGCCCGCGTCACGGGCCATCCGGCGCGGCCCTTCGAAGAATGGGCCCGCGAGCGCTTCAGCTGAGGTCGACGGCCGGTGCGGTCAACGGCTCCAGTTCCGCCGCCAGCGCCGACAAGACCGCCATCTTCGCCTGGACCGTCCGGATCACCGCCGTGCAGGCGGAACTGACCGCGCTCACCACCTCGGCCGAGCGGTCGCCGGTCAGGACCGCTGCCACGGACGGCTCGACGGCGGTGGCCAGCTCGGTGACCTCCGCGGCCGCCGACATCGCCATTTCGTCCAGCAGCGCGGCGATCCGGACGCCCAGCGCGGCCGTCTCGGCGGCCGTGCGCGCCGCCTCCGTGTACTGACTGTCCACTGTGTCCGCCCACGTGCCGAACGTCTCGGCGCTGCCGCCGGTTTCGGCGCGCTCGACGCCGCCGCGGAACTCCGCCTGTGCCGCCGTCACCACCAGTGCCCCCGCGTCGACCGTCGCCGCCGACGCGCGGATCGACGCCGGTGCGCAGTCGAGGTGGCGCAGGGCCGCGACCGGGTCCGGGGCGCCGATGCGGCCCGCCGCCGAGCGCAACGTCACCAGCGCGGCCGCGGCCGACGTCAGCGCCGGGTGCTCGAAGACCTCGGCGGCGGTCGTCACGGCGCGACCGCCAGCCGTCCCCGGAAGCCGGTGCTCCGCGGGGTTCCGGCCGACATGCGCAGGCGACCCGCCAGGTCCGACGTCGCGTCGCCGAGGACGCGCGCGTCCGTTTCGCGGGCCGCCAGCGCGGAGGCCCAGCGCGCCGCCAGCTCGCGCGCCTGCGGCGAGATGCCGAACGGTGTCGAATCGACGCGGGCTTCCGCGAACCGGCCCGCCGCCTTGTCGCCGGCCGCCGCGGCCTGGTCGAGCAGGTCGGCCGCGGCGCGCAGCCGCTCGGGGTGCCGGGTGGCGAAGCTCCCGGTCCGCAAGGTACCGCTGTCGATCCGCGAGCCTCTGCCTTCCGGCATGGGGACCTCCGTCGTCAAGGGCGCTCACCCGATCGTGGAAGATCTTGCCTCATGCCCTTCCGCCGCCCGCATCGCGGTGACCAGCGGCGTTGCCTACGTTCCACCAAGTGGACGTCTTGACCGCAGGACGGGAAGACCGCGACCATGAACGCATGCCCGCCACCTCGGAACGCCTGATCGTCCGGTGGCCCGGCCGCGCCTCGAAGCGGTCGATCGGGGAAGGCACCGTGGAGCTCCTGCTGCGCCGCGGCCGCCTGGGCTCGCCGCCTGCCTGACGCGCGAGCCCGGCGTCCGAATTCCCCCGAAAACCCTTGGAGCACAACCATGTCCGTAGACCTGCCTGCCCGGATCCGGCTGCGCGAGTCCGTCACCCCCGACGGCGGCATCGTCGAAGGCCCGCGCGCCCTGCGCGACCCGGCGGCGAACTTCGAGCGCTTCAGCCTGCGCCCGCTGGGCCGGGTGATCGGCGCCGAGATCGACGGCGTCGACCTCGGCGAGCCGCTCACGCCCGAGCTGCGCGCGGACCTCAACCGCGCCCTGCTCGAGTGGAAGGTGCTCTTCTTCCGCGACCAGGACATCACGTCGGCGCAGCAGCGCGCGTTCGCCGCGAACTGGGGTGAGCTGGAGACCAACCCGTTCATCCCGAAGGGCGACGACGACGCCGTCACGCGCTTCGAGCGCACCGCCGCCATGCCCGGCTACGAGAACATCTGGCACACCGACGTCACCTGGCGGCCGAACCCGGCGCTCGGTTCGGTGCTGCGGCTGATCGAGGTGCCGCCGGTCGGCGGCGACACCATGTGGGCCGACATGGCCGCCGCCTACGACAACCTGCCCGAGGACGTCCGCGCCCGCATCGACGGGCTCACCGCGGTGCACGACTACCTCCCCGGCTTCGACCGGTTCTCCGACCCCGGGCTGCTCGCGCGGTGGCAGGACGAGTTCCCGCCGGTCGAGCACCCGGTCGTCCGGACGCACCCGGAGACCGGGCGGCGCACCCTGTTCGTCAACCAGGCGTTCACCACGCACATCGTCGGCATGGACCGCGACGAGAGCGACCGGCTGCTGCGGTACCTGTTCCTGCAGGCCCACACGCCGGAGTTCCAGGTGCGGTTCAGCTGGCGGCCGAACTCGGTGGCGTTCTGGGACAACCGCGCCACGCAGCACTACGCGGTCAACGACTACCACCCGCACGTGCGCATCGCGGAGCGCGTCGCCATCGCGGGCGACCGGCCGTTCTGAGCCTTAGCCTGGGGTCATGACCGATGAACCCCAAGCAGTGGTGACCGGTTTCCTCAAGGCCCTCGAAGACCTCGACATCGACCGCGCGCTGACGTTCGCGGCGAGCGACATCGTGTACCAGAACGTGCCGTTGCCGCCCGCTCGCGGCGTCGCGGCGGTCGAAAAGCAGCTGCGGCTGCTGGCCCGGTTCGGTTCCGGGTTCGAGGCACGGACGCACCACATCGCCGCGGACGGCAACGTCGTGCTCACCGAACGCACCGACGTGCTGCGCCGCGGCGCGTGGGAAGCGGAGTTCTGGGTGTGCGGCACGTTCGAGGTCGAAGCCGGCCGGATCATCCTCTGGCGCGACTACTTCGACTGGACGACGGTCCTGGCCGCGGGCGCGAAGGGCGCCGGGCGCGTCGCGCTCGCCGGCGCGCGCACGCTCCTCGGCCGCTACAAGGGGAGGCAGGCGGTCCGCTAGACCCGGTGCTCGCCGCGGTCGTGGTCCCGAAGGTCCACGACCGCGGCTATCCCCAGCACCAGCACGAACACGCAGCTGAGAACAATCAGCCCCCACATGATCGTTCTCCCTCCCCCACGTGCCGTGCCGACAGCGAGCTGTCGGGGAGTGGTCTGTGCCACTTTTCCGGCGGCTCACGCAGACCGTACCGCCGCTTCACGCGGGTTGTTCCGGTCCTTAGGGAGCATTTAAGGCAGATGGGCCGGACGGGTGACGAACGCACCGAGGACTGTCACAACCCGCGAGCGATCGGTTACGCACCAAGGTGCACCGAGGCGATTCCGTCCCGGACGGACACCGTCGTCGAGCGCAGCGCCGAGACGTCGGCGACGTACCGCAGCACCTTGGCCGCGTCGTCGCCCGCGAGCGGCTCGCACTCGTTGTCCGCGGTCCGCCGCACCGGGATCAGCTCGAGCCGCGGTTCGTCGCCGAACATGCACCCGGCCAGCAGCCCGTCGACGTGCCGCCCGCGCATCGCCGGCCAGTCGAAGACGAGGTTGCCGAGGCTGTAGAGGATCGGGCGCCCGCGGTAGACCTCGACGGCCTGGATCGTGTGCGGCCCGTGCCCGGCGACCAGGTCGGCCCCGGCGTCGATCGCGGCGCGCCCGTAGGCGACCTGGTACTCGGCGAGTTCGGCGCCCGGCAGGCCCCAGTGCATCGAGACGACGACGTGGTCGTGGGCCGCCTTCGCCCGCTTGACGTCGGCGACGAGCCGGTCGAGGTGTTCGGGCACCGGCGTCGTGCGCACCAGCGGCGGGCGGCCCGGGATCTCCGCGACGCGCGGGTCGGGCTGGTACGCCGTGGTCGCAAACGCTTGCGCGAGGCCCGGGAAGTCCGGCTGCCCACCGAACGGGCGAAGTGAGGTGTACGCGAGGAAAGCGACCTTCTCCCCGGAACGTTCGAGAACGGCGGGCGCGTGCGCGGCGTCGAGGTTCGCGCCGGCGCCGCAGTGCGCGATCCCGGCGTGGTCGAGGACCGGCAGGTTCGCCATCGCGACGAGGTCGTTGGCGCACGAAACGACGTCGATGCCCGCCGACGTCAGTGCTTCGGCCGTGGTCGCGTCGAGCGCGCCTTCGAGGTTCACGAACCGGAGGTCCGCGCTCTTGAGCAGCGGTTCCAGGGGTGCGAAGGCGGCCGAAGGCGTGGCGCGGCCTTGCACGTTGACGTCTCCGCCGAGGACAAGCGTGATCACGAAACCTGCTCTGCCGATTGGGTGACGACGAAAGTAGTTGTTACGAATCGTTGCATCTTTGTCTTCCTCCTCCTCACTTGTTCGGGGGACTATGCCACGACTGTTCAAGCACAAAGGGGACTCAGGGTGACCAAGACCCACAGATCCAAGGCCGCGCTGACGGCGGCCGTCGCGTCGGGCCTGGTGCTCGGTGGCGTGGCCGCACCGGCCGCGCTGGCGGCGCCGAGCGCCGACGCGGTCATCGCCGAGGTCTACGGCGGTGGCGGCAACTCCGGCGCCACGTTGACCAACGACTTCGTCGAGCTCGCCAACCACGGTACTGGGGCCACGAGCCTCGACGGCTTCAGCGTCCAGTACCTGCCCGGCTCGCCGAGCGCGTCCAGCACCTGGCAGGTGACGCAGCTGGCCGGAAGCGTCGCGCCCGGCGGGCGCTACCTCGTGGCCGAGGGCAAGGGTTCGGGCGGCACCGTCGCGCTGCCGACGCCGGACGCGACCGGCGCGATCGCGATGTCGGCCACCGCCGGCACGGTCGCCCTCGTGTCGGGCACCTCCCCGCTGACCTGCAAGACCGCCGCGGACTGCGCGGCCGACGCGCGGATCAAGGACCTCGTCGGCTTCGGCACGGCGACCGTGCGCGAAGGCAACCCGACCGCCGCGCCGTCGAACACGAACTCCGTCGCGCGCGGCACCGCCCTCGCCGACACCGACGACAACGCCGCCGACTTCACCGCCGGCGAGCCGACGCCGACCAACAGCAAGGGCGAGAGCACCGGCGGCGACCAGGGCCCGGCGCCCGTCCCGGCGAAGATCCACGAAATCCAGGGCACCACGCGCATTTCGCCCTTCAAGGACCAGAAGGTCGGCGACGTCACCGGCGTCGTCACCGCGACCAGGACGTTCGGTTCGTCGCGCGGCTTCTGGCTCACCGACCCGAACCCGGACAGCGACCCGCGCACCAGCGAAGGCCTGTTCGTCTTCACCGGTTCGACGAGCCCGGCCGTCGCCGTCGGGGACGCGGTCACCGCGACCGGCACCGTCCGCGAGTTCTACCCGGACGCGCCCGCGACGTCGAACTACCAGTCGCTCACCGAGCTGGCGAGTGCACAGTGGACGGTCGGCTCGCACGGCAACGCCCTGCCCGCGCCGACGGTGCTGAACCCGGACACCGTGCCGACGACGTACGCGCCGTCGCCCGGCGGGAACATCGAGCCGCTCGCCCTCGAGCCGTCGAAGTACGCGCTCGACTTCTGGGAGGCGCACGAGAGCGAGATCGTCTCGATCAGCGACGCCCGCGTGGTCGGCCCGTCGAACTCGTTCAACGAGCTGTACGTGACGTCGAAGCCGGACCAGCACCGCTCCGTTCGCGGCGGCAGCGTCTACCTGGGCTACGACCAGCTCAACAGCGGTGTCATGAAGGTGTCGTCGCTGATCCCGTTCGCCGAGTGGCCGTTCCCCAAGCTCAACGTCGGTGACGTGCTGACCGGGACGACGTCCGGGCCGGTGGAGTACAGCAACTTCGGCGGTTACACGCTGTTCGCCAGCGTGCTCGGCACCGAAAAGGACAACGGGCTGCAGGCGGAGTCCACGCGCAAGCAGCGTTCCGGTGAGCTGGCCGTGGCGACGTACAACGTCGAGAACCTGTCCCCTGTGGACACCCAGGCGAAGTTCGACCGCCTCGCCGACGCGATCGTCACGCACCTCGCGACGCCGGACATCGTGAACCTGGAAGAGATCCAGGACAACAACGGGCCGACCAACGACACGGTGGTGGCGGCCGACCAGACGTTGCAGCGGTTCACCGACGCGATCGTCGCGAAGGGCGGCCCGCGGTACGAGTGGCGCGAGATCGACCCGGTCGACGACGCCGACGGCGGCCAGCCGGGCGGGAACATCCGCGTGGCGTTCCTGTTCAACCCGGCGCGAGTGTCCTTCGTGGACCGTCCGGGCGGGACGCCGACGACGGCGGTCGACGTGGTCCGCGAACACGGCAAGGCGCACCTGACGGCGTCGCCCGGCCGCGTGGACCCGCAGAACGAAGCGTGGGAGGACAGCCGCAAGCCGCTGGCCGGCGAGTTCGTCTTCAAGGGCCGCACGGTGTTCGTGATCGCCAACCACTTCAACTCCAAGGGCGGCGACCAGCCGACGCACGGCCGCTTCCAGCCGCCGACGCGCAGTTCGGAGGTGCAGCGGGCGAAGCAGGCGACGGTGCTGCGCGGGTTCGTCGACTCGCTGCTGGCGGCCGACGGCCACGCGAACATCGTGGTGGCGGGCGACCTGAACGACTACCCGTTCTCGCCGGCGGTCCAGACGCTGACGGCGGGTGGCGCGCTGAAGGACCTGATCGCGTCGGTGCCGGAAGCCGAGCGGTACAGCTACGTGTTCGAGGGGCAGTCGCAGGTGCTGGACCACATCCTGGCGTCGCAGGCGCCGCGCGGGGTGGACTACGACGTGGTCCACATCAACGCGGAGTTCGCCGACCAGGCCAGTGACCACGACCCGCAGGTGGTCCGGTTCCGGCCGAGTTACGGCAACGCGATCCAGGACGGGCTCGGCGACCTGTTCGACTACCTGGAGCAGGTGTTCGGGCGGTAGTTCGCGCGGTTCGGGAGGCCACCATCGGGATGACCCGATGGTGGCCTTTCTCGTGCCGACTCCTTCGGGTGACGATGAAACCGCGGAGCGTTGACGGCCGTCTTAGGTTGGACAGGGGAGGGTGAGATGGACGGATACGCGGTGAAGGTCGACGAGCTGGGCAAGCTCATCGGCGACCTCGACACGGCGGCGAGCCGGATGGCGGACGCGAACAAGAAGCTGGGCGGAGGCGGGGCGTTCGGCTCGTTGGGGACGGCCGAGCTGGGCAAGGCGGGCGTCGAGTTCGAGGAGGCCTGGGGGTTCGGGATCAAGCGTCTCGGCGAGGCGGCTTCGGGGATCACGGAGCGGCTGAAGGAGGCGAAGCAGAAGTACGAGCGGATCGAGGCCCAGTTCAGTGGGGAGCTGGGGAAGTTCGGCTCGGCGGTGCTGGGGGATGGGCCTCCGGGCGGGCCGGGACCGGTCGGTGGGTCTCCGGGTGACGGGCCGGTCGGCGGCGGCGTCACGGGCGGGATGCCGGGCATCAACGACCTGGCCGAGGGCGATGACCGGCCGGTCGGTGGCGGCATCACGGGCGGCATGCCGGGCATCAACGAACAAGCCGACGGCGGCATCACCGACATCCTGGACGGACGCGACCGATGAGCACGCGCGACTTCCCGGCGCTGGGCTTCGACCCGGCGCCCGGCGACCTCGACGGCATCACCGACCTGGCGGGCAAGTACCGAGCGGTGAGCAACGACCTCACGGAGGCCGACGACTCGCTGCGCCGGATCGTCCGCAAGCAGGGCATCTGGCAGGGCGAGGCGAGCGAGGCGTTCGCCCGCCGCATCGGCCCGCTGCCGCAGTACCTGGAGGGTGCGGCGAGGTCGATGGGCCAGGCGGCGGACGCGCTCGAGAGGTGGTCCCAGGACCTGGGTGACCTGCAGAAACGGGCAGCGGACCTGGAAGCCCGAGCGGAAGCGGCGGCCAAGGCGGCGGAGCAGGCCCGAGCGAACCCGGACTTCGCGCTGGCGAACCGGACGTTCCCGGACCAGCAGTCGTTGCAGATAGCCCAGAGGCTGCTGGACAACGCGGGCCAGCAGCTCCAGTCGGCGATCGAGGGCTGCCAGAACATCCAGGACGCGGCGAAGCAGCTGCAGCAGGAGCACGGGGAGGCGGCGGGCCGGGTCGCGGAAGCGCTGCGGAAGGCGAAGGAGCTGGCCCCGGACGAGCCGGACCTGCTGGACAAGCTGGAGGACGCGGTCGGCGGAGCGTTTGTCGACTTGTCGAACACGATCGCCGACGGGGTCGACCAGGCGTGGAACTTCGTCCAGGACCACGCGGAGCTGTTGTCGAAGGTCTCGGACGTGATGGGTGACATGGGCAATGCTCTCGGGTTCATCGGGGAGTTCCTTCCCGAGCCTGCGGGAGCAATGGTCGGAGCTGTGGCGACCGGAATGGGAGTGGGCGCGTTGGCCGGTCATGCCACGGCTGCGCTGGCGGGTGCCGACGTGGCTCCCGAGACACTGATCTTCGACGGGGTCGGTGCGGTGACTTCGCTGGTCGGCACGTTCGCCCCGCCAGGTGTCGGAGGCGCGATGAAGGGCATCGGGTACGGCGCGTTCGGAGCCCAGTTCCAGGCCGACGCCGGTGCCCGCATGATCGGCACCGAATTCGAGGGGCCGATCGGCGACTTCCTGAATTACTGGGTGCCCAAGGATCCAGGTCAGGCAGTGGCGGCCGTCAGCTCGATCTTCACCGGGCCAGCACCGTGGGCGGCGGTCGCGTTGGGCAACGCCACCGAGGCGGGTGTCCAGGCCGACAACGCGCCGGAGCGTCGGCGTGAGCGGGCGGAAGACGAGGTGTGGAACTGATGCCGCTGCAGATCGACCTGCCGCCCGGGTTCGCGGGGATGCCGGTGGGCACCGACGACAAGATGAACCGCGGCCACGCCTGGACCATCGCCGAAAACCTGGCCGCCGGGGCCGGGAAGTCCGTCGAGGAGTTCGGCAGCTACCTGATGGCCCTGGTCCCGACCATGCAGGCCAACGGCATCCGGGTCTTCGGCAAGTTCGCGGTGGGCACGCGCAAGGGAGACGTCGCGACCCTGACGCTGGGTGTGGTGCAGTGGCCGGAGACGGCGCCTGGCAGCCGTGACGCCCTGGTGGCGGCGATGGCCGAGCAGTACCGGAGCCGCCACAAGCGCGCCGTGGTGCAGCCGGTCCGCCTCCCGATCGGCCCGGCGATCGTCGCCATCAGCGGGGGCGAGTTCCACCTGCCCGAACGGGACGTCCGGACCCAGATCAAGGCGGAGTACCAGATCCCCCTGCCGGACGGCCGGTCCGTGGTGATCCTGTCGGTGGTCGCGGAGTCGGAGGACGCCTGGCCCGCGGTAGCCGAGGCGACGGCGAAGGTGGCTTGGAGCCTCCGCAGCGGGGAAACGTCGTGATCAGCACGGTGGCTGCCGGTTCGGGCGACGACCCGGCGCGGGTGATGTTCCTGGTGCTGATGGGCTTGGTGGTCGTCGGCGGTCTGACGTTGACCATCGTCCGCGCGATGCGTTCGAGAAAGCCGCGCGAGAAGCAGATCGCGCGCTTGGTCGCGGAGCTCGACGGCCGGAGCCGCGTGTACCTCCGGATGATGGAGGTCGGCCTGGATCACCGAGATCTGCTGCAGGTGGCGCAGAGCCGCGGCTACAGCCTGGTCGTGCACCAAGTCGGCAAGTACTACGAGTTCGTCTACTCGCCGCAGCAGCCCGGGAGATCGGTGCCATGGGCGATCTGAACCTCGCCGGGTCCAAATTCAACGGTACTGACGCCGAGTACTTCGGGACACTGGCCGTCGTCGGGGGGATCGTCCTCGTGGTCCTCGCCGTGGTCCTCGTCGTCAAACGCCGGCTCGACAAGAACCGGCGTGACGCCGTTCAGCAACTGGCGCGGCAGCTCGACGGCCGCCCGATCGTGTACGTGCCGTACGCCGATTGTCCGCTGCCCGTTCCCGAGGTTTCGAGTACGGCTCACGCCCGGGGCTACGCCATGACCCCGAACGCGGCGGCGTTGCGGTACGAGTTCGCCTACGTGGCGAGTAGGCCGGGGCCGTGGCCGACCTGAACTGATGGATTCATGCGACACCTGAGGAGACCATGAACAACGCACAGCTGATCGAGGAAATGCGCTGGCAGCTCAAGCAGATCGAAGACCGCAAAGCCGAGAACCAGCGCATCCTCGCGGGCATAGCCGGGAGCGACCACACCACGGTGGTCTCGCCGGACCGGTCCGTCACCGTCATCGCCGGACCAGGCGGTGTCGTCAGCGAAGTCCGCCTCGCCCCCGAAGCCATGCGATACGACGCCATCACCCTCAGCCGCACAATCACGGCCGCGATCCGTGAAGCCGTGTCCGCCGGGCGGCCGCTCACCCCACAACAACCAACACCGAAACCACAACCCCAGCGCAGGCCAGCTCCCACCGACGACGAAGAGCCCTACGACACCGTGTTCGACATTTAGGCAGGCGGCTCTTCCCGCTTCGCAGCCGCCCGCTTGGCACGCCAGCCCAATCCCAGCACCGCCTGGACCAGCTCCTGGTAGCTCGGCTTGACCTCCTCGAGGTACCGCTCGAGATAAGCCGCCCGGGCGGTGGGCACCGGGCGAGGGTCGTCCCCCGGCGGGAGCCAGCTCAAGCCCTGGATGTTGTGCAGCGCCATCTTCCACCAGCGCGTTGCCCGCTCGGCCGCGCGTTCTTCACGCTCGGCCGCCGCCGCTATCGCGTTCTTGGCCTCCTCGATCTCCGCCTCCAACGCCTCGGCGCGCGCCAGCTCCCACTCGCGCAAGTTCTCCGCCGAGCCTCGGGACAGGGCGATGATCTCCTTGTACCGCATCGCCGCGGTGGCGCCGTCGTCGGTCATCGGTCGTTCTCCGGACGCTGGAACGGGATGATCACTTCGGGTGCTCCGTGGGTCGTCCGGTCGAAGAACAACGCGCGGCCCGGCCGCGGCGACCAGTGCACCACCTGGCCCGCCGCGAACGGCGCCAGCTCGTTGCCCTGCACGTCGAGCGCCGCCCACGTGCCGATGTCGTCCGTGCCCGCGAAGCCCAGCGTGTCCTTCAACCTCGCGATGCTTCGCCACCAGCCGATCGTGTGGATGCCGTGGCCCGGGCCCTGCTTCAACACCACGCGCAGGTGGTCCAAGCCGCTCTTCAGCTGGCCCACCGCCTTCGCCTCCAACGTCGGCAGCGCCGCGTCGACCCCGTACAGCAGCAGGATCTTCGCGCCGCCGGACATCGCGCTCGTCATCGACTCCAATGTGGACGTCAGGTCGTCCACCAGCGACGCCTCGTGGCCCTCGCGACGCAGGCGGTCCGCCAGCTCCAACGCCGCCGGTGCGCACGCCTCGATCGCGCATCCCAGCACGAACTCGACCTCGCCCGGGTCGTACTGGCGGGCCAGGGACCGCGCCGAGGAGTCCATGATGGACAGTACCTCGGCCGTCGCCGAGCCGAGGACCGCGATGTTGCGGCCCGGGGCCCACGACAGGTCCACGCCGCACGCTGCCTCGTCCACGTCGATCGACTGGCCCAGCAGCGCCCTCGGCTTCGAGTTCGGCTTCAGATCGAGGAACGCGGGGAACTGTTCCAGGATCGGCGAATGCGCACCGTCGAACAAGCGCGGGCGCGGGAAGCGGCCCGCGTACTCCTCCCACAGCCGGTGCTGCAGCCGGACGAACACGTTCTTGCTGCTCGCGTCCGGGATGTGGGCCAGCTGGTTGCCGTGCGCGATGCCGGAGTCGTGGTTGATCACCGCGTGCCACTTCGGCGCCGACACCGCCGCGTTGTTCGTCTCGGCCAGCACGCGCCGCGCCTTCGGCATCGCGATCCGCAGCGTGCACTGCTCGAACACCGCCGGCTTGCCCCAGAACGCCTCGATCCCGGCGACGTCCTGGCTGGCCAGCACCATGTGGATGCCTTGCGACCGGCCGCGTCGGGCGATGTCTTCCAGCAGCTGCGTCGCCGTCGACGTCACCTGGTCGCGACCCGCGAACAGGTACTGGAACTCGTCGATCACCGCGACGATCCGCGGCCAGTGCCCGCCGGGGTCGGCTTCGCGCAGGTCGGCCAGGTTCGTGACCTCGTGCTCCTTGGCGGCCGCGGATCGGCGGCGCAGCTCGTCGGCCAGGAACCGCAGCAGCGCCAGGCCGAACTCGCGGTCGGTGTTGACGTTGACGCCGACCAGCCGCGCGTGCGGCAGCCAGCTCGCGTCCTTGCGCCCCGGCGCGAGCCCGGCGAACGAGACGCCTTCCTTGAAGTCCAGCAGGTACAGCGCCAGCTCGTCCGGCGTGTACCGCGCCGCCAGACTGCCGAGCAGCGCGTACAGGAAGTTCGTCTTGCCCGATCCGGACGGCCCGCCGATCAGCGCGTGCGGGCTCGCGTCGCCGATCACGACCTCGACCGGCTCGCCCTCGAAGAACCCGACGGGCGCACGCAGTTCCCGTGCGGAGCTTTCGTGACCGATCTCGGCCGGCAGCAGGTCGTCGAACGACCGCGGCCCGCCCTGCTTCGCGATCAGCGCCTTCGCGATCTTGTCGACGGCGCGGATCACCTGCCCGGACGGCATCGCCGGATCGAGGTCGACGACCAGGTCGGTGCCGGTCATGCTGCTGATCGCGTGGCGTTCGTCGAGCAGGCTCACCGTCTCGACCGGCGCGCTCACCGCCGTCGGCACGTCGACCATGATCAGGCAGATCCCGGCGGCCAGCGCGCCGCTCGCGACGCGCTTGAGGTCGCGGGCGCGTTCGGGTTCGAGGGTTTCCCCGTTGCCGTACAGCACGACGACGCGGTACGGCTCGCCCCGCTGCCCGGTCTTCGCCCGCATTTCGCGCAGGGACGTGTATCCGGCGGACATGCAGCTGGCGTGGATGCGGCGGATGTGCCCGGCCAGCTCGTCGAGGAGGTCCTCGAGGCGGCCGGGGTCGTACAGCGACAGCGCGCTGGTGTGGCTGAGCGGGTAGAGGTCGGGCAGGATCGCGGTCAGCTGCCCGATGTCCCACAGGTGCACGCGCACGGCGCCCGGCTCGAACGTCGAAAGCACGCGGACCAGCAGGTTCTGCACGATGCCGTCGATGACCGGCCGCGTCTTGGGCGCCGACGTGATCGCCAGGTGCGACTCGTCGAGCAACGGGACCGCGACGTCGAACGTGCGGGTGGGGTCGTTGCCGGCGGCCGTGGCGGTGCCGACGCGCCACAGCCCGGGCGACGTCATCCCGGGGTTGTGGCCGACGCGGCCGAGCCAGTCTCCCGGCGGCAGCCCGGCCGGGCCGGGTGCGTTCTGCGCGACGAGCTCGCGCAGCGTCGCCGGACCTTGGCTCCAGTCCGTGTAGAACGTGCTGCGGACGCTGCCGAGCGCGCCGAACACCTCGTGCGCGGCGGGGTGGCGGGACCACTCGTTCTGCTGCTCGGCGCTGGCGTGGTTCATGCCGACGCGCACGATGTCGCGCTCCAGCTCGAGTTTGGCCAGGTCGGCCTCGGCGGCTTGCCGGGCCCCGGCCGCCGCGCCCAGCACCAGCCCGATCTGATGGCGGACCCGGTCGAGTGCGGTTTCGACGCGGTTGCGTTGCTCGGCTGACTTGTTGGCCATCGGCGTCCCCAAAAAGGTGTCCCTGGAAGGATTACAGGCGGGCCCGGTAGCCGCTCACCAAGTCCTCGGCCGTGCCCAGGCGGTCGAGGAGCTGGTCCAGCCCCTCGCCGGCCTGCGCGTACTGCGAAGGAAGCCAGGGATCGGCCTTGGCCTGGGCGTCCACGAGAGCTTGCCGGGCTTCCCCGAGCAGGCTTGTGGCCCGCTCGGAGTGGGCTCGCGCGTCGGCGAGCCCGGCCACGACGGCGGTGAGCAGCTGGTGGAGTTCGGAGAGCGTCATCCGGCTAGAGACGCGCCGAGTAGGAGTCGGCGGAGGAAATGCTGGCTTGGATGGTGCTCTGCATCCCGCTGATGTCGTGCAGGGCCTGGGCGAGCAGGCCGTGCGCCTGGCTCACCTCGTGCTGGCTGCTGCCCTGCGTCGCCTGGGCGAGCGACTGCTGAGCTTCTTCGAGAGACTGCGCTGCTTGCTGAAGGGCGGCGATGCCTGCGGACGCCTTTTCGTTGGCGAGTGCGATGCCAGCGCGGATCTCTTCGACTCCGGCCATCGGGCCTCTACTCCTTGAAATCAGGTGGTGGTACGGCTGCGGATTCCATTGAAACAGATCCAGCGACTCAGCGTGATCATCTGACTTTGCCGAGTGATCGCGGGTCCGGAATCAGCAAGGCCCCGGACGTGGGAACGTCCGGGGCCGGGCCGATCACGGTCTGTGCGGGGGTCGTCCCGGCACCAGTACCGCACACTGACGTCGCTGGCCAGCGCTACCCCAGGTCAGAGCGGTTTTCGTGCCACTGCTGGCCTTTCTTGAAGGGGCGGGCGAGGTTGGGGTGGAGACTAGCGCGGTCGGAGTAGCGGGCTGCGCTCAGCCCTGCTCGTAACTCCCTGTCGATGTGCGGAAAACGTCACGATGGAAGCGATTTCACATTTTGGCCAGGCGAAACTGCCAGCCGAGCATCGCCGGCACGCCCCGCGCGGCCGCCCGGGCGGCGTCCGGCACGAGGGCGGCGAGGCTCCACGGCCACAGCTCCCATGGCCCTGGCTCGGTCGCGGCGGGCGCCGGATCCTTCGGCGGCGCGCAAGGTTCTTCGCAGCGGAGCACGGTGAGCCCGGCGGCGAGCGCGGCCCGCACGTAGTCGCCGACGAGGTGGCGGTACGAGACCAGCCGTCCGGGCCGCCCGTCCGGTCCGCGCAGCGGCGGGATCGAGCCGCGCGCGACGGCCTCGGGGTGGACGTCGCAGACGACGACGTGCCCGCCGGGGCGCAGGACGCGCGCGAACTCCGCGAACACCGGCCGCAGATCGGCGACGTGCGTCAGGGCGAGCCCGCAGGCGACGAGGTCGACGGCGGCGTCGCCGAGCGGCAGCCGGGCCAGGTCGCCGAGCCGGAACTCGGCGCCGGGCACCCGTTCGCGGGCCCGCGCGAGCATCCCGGACGAGCTGTCGACGCCGACGACCCGGTGGCCGAGCCGGGCGAGGCTCCCGGCGTAGCGGCCGGTGCCGCACGCGGCGTCGAGCGCGTCACCCGGCGGCAGCCCGCCGACGATCTCCTCGAGAAGTGGTTCATCGAGCGCGAAGGCGGCGTTGCCGGGCCGGTCGTAGGTCTCGGCCCAGAGGTCGTAGCCGGGCACGGAGTCCAGCCGGTCGGTTTCGACGCCGTGGGCGAGGGAGTCGTCGTCGAGGAGGCGGCGGACCTCGGCGAGCCGCGCTTCGACGAATTCGCGGTCGTGCTCCCCGGTGAACGCGCGCAGGAGGGCGAGGCCTTCGACGCCGAGCAGGTAGGCCAGCGGGTGCTCGTAGCTCACGCCGCGGACGTTAGGGCCGGGATTCGGGTCGGGCCACCGGTTTTCCGGCCGGAACGACGAAACGCCGGGCGGTGGGCCCGGCGTTTCGCCTGCTAGAAGCGCGGAGGATACAGGATTCGAACCTGCGAGGGCGTGAACCCAACACGCTTTCCAAGTCTGCACACGGCCGTACGCGGGGGTCCGGGCAGTCGTAAGCCGCAGGTCAGAGCGTTGCGCGTCCTACGGCGTACACCGGCGGACCGGGGCGAATGAGACTAGAACTGAGACTAGGCCACAAGCCGTGAGCGGCCCTGAGAGCGCGCGGAGCGCTATGGCCGGTCAACCCCAGGCCACGTGGCAGCCGGGCCCGGCGAGCGGCCCCCTCAGCGCCAATGATCGGTCAGTGCTGCTCGGATGTCGCGCATGTCCTCAACGATCACCGTCGCCCCAGCAGCGGCGAACGCATCCACCTTCCCCGGCTTGTTCGCGTAGCCCACCACAGGTGCGCCGACAGTGTGCGCAACCTCGATGTCCGTCGTCGAGTCGCCGACGAAGACGGTGCCGGAGGCATCCTCCCCTGCCGCATCCAAGGCCGCCCGGAAGGTGTGCGGGTTGGGCTTCATGAGGTCAGGCCGCCCGTAGACCCGGCCAATCAGCGGGGCGACCCTCGACAGGATTCCAACCTTTTCTAGGAACCGCGCCACGGCCACCGCTGAGTTATTGCTGAGGATGCCGACCGATTTTCCCCGGCTAATGGCGGCACTCATCGCCTCAATGCCTCCAGGGGTTGCCGTGGATAGGTCGACCGCTTTTACTTCGGCGGCGATTAACTCGTCTTCGACGACGTGCACGGTCTCGTCGCCGTACTTGACTGCCTCTTGAAGAATTCGAAGGGGATCGTCTGTCCCTACCTTGTCAGCCAAATTGCGCTCAAGGTGCCGGGCCACGCCTGCTGCGGGTAACCGGGCAAAGACGTCGCAAATAGGTCCGTCGAAGTCGAAGAGGATGAGTCTGGCGCTGTGCAGGATTTCCTGCAGTTTTCCTTCTGGCACTAGGACTGCACATCCTTTGCCACCGAGTTCCATACGCTGTCGAACCAGCGCTGTGCTTGCTCCACGTACTGAGTGTCGACGGAGTCCGCGTCTTCCGATTTCGCGTAGTGGAAAAGAATGGCGTCTTTGCCCATCGGGTCGAAAATCTCGACGGGTTGACCGGCGATTGCGACTGAGTGTTGGAGAACCGGGTAGAACCCGAAAAAGGCCTCGGTTTGATTTAGAAGAAATAGCTTGAACAGGGGGGCAGAGTGGTAAGTCCGAACCTGCGCTGTCGCTGACTCGACCAGGCCCAGAGCGGCTAGTTCTTCAACGGTTTCCACGATGCCTTGCGTTGACCGCTGAACGATCCGCTCGGCACGCTTTCGCACGTCCGGAGAATCGACTCCCTCGGGCGCCAATGCCGGAAGGCCAACAGGCTTGGAGAGGTCGGGCAGCAAGATGCGGATCTGCAGGCTGTTCGCTTGAAGGCGGCCGGAGCGGACCTTGTCCAGCGGCTCGCTGATCACGCCATGGAGCGTCTCCCCGGAGAACCCGGCGAAGTCGATGGCCACCGCCCCGCTGTCGAAGATGGCCTCGACGTGGGGCCGGAGTCCTACGGACCGCTCGGTGCGCTGTCGGACGAACGAGCCCTTCCCCTGGCGCGAGACCACCAGACCTTCATCGCGCAGAACGCCGACGGCCTTCTGTGCGGTCATGACGGCGACGCCGTACTGCGACGCCAGCTCGGTGTACGAGGGCAGCCGGTCCCCCGGCTGGTACGCGCCAGTGAGGATTGCCGCCTTCAAGACGGCCGCGACCTGCTGAAACGGGGGGCGGGGGTCGTCCGGGTCGAGTTCATCCATGCCGGAGAGCATAGCGTACTCAGCTAGCCCAACTAGGTGAATCATGATCTAAATCTAGGTCTGCTAGCAGAGTTGGGTTGACTCAACTAGTAGAGCTATGTGAGTCTCTGGTGGTCGCCAACGACAGACCACCAGAAGGGCTTTCAATGAACTCCGCACGAATCACCAACCGTGTCGTCCGAGCGGCCGTTGACGGCGTTCCCGCTGGTCAGGGCTACAGCCCGGACGGCCTCGACGAGTTGGCCATTGACGCGCTGCTCGCCGAGGTCGAGCAGGAGCTGACCGGCGCGATGACCGTGGCCGAGGTCCGTACCCGCCACGCGTTCACCGACACGCAGCACGCCCACCGCACCCGCCGACGCGCCGACCGCGCGGCGCTGCGGGTGCTGCCGGTTCGGCTGGACATCGCTGCCGTGACCCGAGGGGAGGCGGCGTGAGCGGGCAGAACGACTCCGGCGCGTGGCACAGCGAGCTACAGCGTCAGCAGGAAGAGATCCAGCACAAGCAGCGCGAAGACCAGGGAGGCAACCGATGACCGTCCCCGCCGCGACCACCACGCCCGGCCCGTGCAGCAAGGGCAACCCGCCTTGCCCGGGTTGCGGGTGGCCGACCAATGCCAACGGCAATTGCTTCAACAACAACTGCTGGAACGCCAACAGCAAACGTCACGACGGCATCGGCCGATGACCGCCGGGCACGGCCGCCGCGCCGTATCCGCTGCTTCTGACCCCAGCCTGGGCGGCTCGAACCGCCAAGAACGCTCCGACCAGGCCGGGACTCCCCACCACCACGCAGGTAGCTACTCGGAGAGGATTCCCATGGTAGGCACCACCACCGCGCCCGGCGCGGGACAGTACAAGGACATCACCGACCTGATGGCCCAGCGGCCTACGTCGGTCAAGGACTTCCGCTCGGAGCGGGAGTACGTCGCCGTCCGGGTGACATGGCTGTTCGCCATGGCCGACGCTCTGGACGACGCCTGCCTCACGGACGACGCGCAGGACGTCCGCGAAGCCGCGCTCACGCTGGTCCGCGAGTCGGTCGAGCTGGTCTCCGGCGGTGCGGCATGACCGCCCGGGCCGTGCTCAAGCGCCCGATGGACATCCGGCTCACGCACTGTCCCGGCGGGGGCGGCCGCACGCAGGTGACGCTGGTCTACCGGGTGTCGGACCCGTACGCGGTGCAGCTGGACATCCCCGACCACGGCGTGGTCGTGTCCTGGCTGCTGAGCCGGGACCTGCTCGCCGATGGCCTGGACGGTGGGGCCGGACTCGGAGACGTGCGAGTCTCCCCGGTGCTGTTCGACGGCGCCGGGGTCCTGGTGGAGCTGGTCAACCCGGATGGCCCCGGGTCGGTGGTGCTGCGGTTCGCCCGCGCCGACCTCGAACGGTTCCTGGACGACACGGACGCGATGGTCCCGGTCGGAACCGAGGCATCCCGGATCGACTGGGAGCGGGAACTTCGCGCTCTGGCCGGGGGTGAGGCGGCATGAGCGGCAAGACGCTGTCCCCGCGGGCGATTGAGCGGCTGGCGATGCGCCGGTTCACCGACCACACCGGACGGACCTGGAGCAAGGCCACCGCCAAGCAGCGCCGCGACTGGCTGGCCGAGCAGGAACCGGTCATCCGCGCTGAGCACGGCATCGCCCTCGACGCGGTGTGGCACGGCGGGGACTGGCAGGCCCCGGGGCAAGTCGACCTGTTCCCCCTTCACGACGACGCTGCGGAGGTGGCGTGATGAACACGCAGGTGGTGATGGTCCTCGGTGGCCTCGCGCTGGTCGGCGTGTTCGCCGTGTGGCGCTCTGGCCGCAAGTCCGCCGTGAAGGCCCAGAAGGGCGTACGCGAGATCACCCGGATGACCGGCAACACGATTCGCCTGGTCATGGCTACCGCGATCATCACGTTCGTCCAGTGGCTGGTGATCGTGAAGATCCAGAACACCACCGCCACGTGGATCGCGCTGGTCGTCCCGGCGCTGCTGGCCGCCGCCACGATCGTGCGGCTGATGGCCATCACCGAGATCGTCCACACCACCCGGGGAGGCCGTCGATGACCAGCACCGACCTCGCGCCCGCCGACGCCCGGCACCAGCCGCTGACCGACGCGGACAAGCTCGCTCAGGAAGCCGCGACCGCCGCGCAAGTCCGGCGGCTGGCCAACCACCCCGACGTGGTGGCGCTGCGGGTGGAGAAGGTCCGCACGCAGATCGACGCGGTGATCTGGCTCGGGATCTTCCTGGGCCTGGCGTTCACGATGGTCAACGTCCAGAGCTTCGCCGCCGCCGGGGCTGCTACCTGGTCGCTCGGGTGGCTGGCCGGGTGGCTGCTGGACCCGATGGTCTCGTTGGTCCTGGTCGCGGTGCTGCGGGCGGAACAGGTGACCGCCCGGTACCAGGTCGACACCGGCCGGTGGGCACACCGGACGAAGTGGTTCGCGTTCTTAGCCACCTACGTCATGAACACCTGGAAGTCCTGGACGCACTTCGACGTGGCCGGGGTGGTGCTGCACTCGGTTCCGCCGGTGCTGGTGTTCCTCGCGGCGGAGACCGCGCCCGTGCTGCGGGACAAGCTCACCGAAGCCGTCATGGCCGCCGCCGGAACCGCGTTCACCGGGCAGGCGGACCCGGCCGGGAACCAGCCCGTCACCGCCGCCCCCGTTCCGACCGAGCCCGTCACGGGCGAGCCGCCGGCGACCTCGGACCCGACCCGGCCGCGCCGCCGCCCGGCCACCCGCAAGGCCGCCGCCAAGCCCGCCCGGAAGCTGCGCGCGGACTACCTCGCCGAAGCCCGAGCCGCGTGGGCTCCCGGAACCGAGATCACCCCGGCTTGGGTCCGGTCCGTCTGCCCGGAGATCTCGCGTGGCACGAGCAAGAACGTCGCCGACGACCTGACCGCCGAGACCACGGCTCGCCCGGCCGTCGCGCCGGAGCCCGCCGACCAGCCCGCCGCCACCGACGAGAGGGAGGCCGCCTGATGTCCACCGCTGCCGACCACACCCCCGAGTCCGTGAACGGACCTGACCCTGAAAGGCCCCCTACCGTGAACAGCACGCCCGAACCGTTCGAGAACACCCCGGCCGACGCGCCCGTGAACGCCACCGGCGACGGCGCCGTGAACACCGACCCGGCGGCCACCGAGACCGCCACCACGCGGGCCGGGAACGTCGTCCCGATCCGCCCGGACACCGCCCGCACCGCCGACGAGATCCCGGAGCAGGACCGGTTCGCCGACGCCGGAACCGTGTTGGACAGCGCGGACGTCGAGGCCGTCGACGCCAGCGGGCAGGCCGCGCCGCTCAAGCCGGTGGACCCAGCCACGGTGAAGCCGTCGTGGTGGGAGACCGTCTCCGACGCGACCGCCCGCCCGCTGGTGGCCAAGTGGCTCACGTCGGCGGAGGAGTTCCGCTCGCGGGCGCGGTTCCTGGTCCGCTACGCCGCCCACACCTTCGCCTTCCACGCGCTGCGGGTGCCGGTGTACGTGCCGACAGCGCTGCTGCGCGCCCCGGGCGCACTGTGTCGCCTGACGGCCCGCGTCGGGCGGTGGATGTACGACGCGGAGTCCAAGCCAGTGCGGATGAACGCCCGCGACCGCAACGACGCCGACACGTACATGAAGCTGCGCGAGGCACGCAACGAGACCGTGCGCCGCCGCTCCGCTCCGGTCATGGTCGCCATCGTGGTGCTGCTGGCGACGGTGTACCTGTGCTGGACGTTCGTGGCTCCGGTGTGGAACTGGACTCTGCTGCTGGCCACGCTCACCGCCGTGGGCTGGTGGGGCGCGCCGCAGGACAAGCCGGTAGCCGGTCGCGCGGTGGACGCGGTCAAGACGCCCAAGCTCACGTCGGCGATGATCGAGGACGCGTTGTGCTCGCTCGGGATCGGCGGGCTGAACCAGGCCATCGCCAAGGGCAAGCGGATCGAGTTCCCGAACCCGATCGCCCGCGACGGCGACGGCTGGCGCGCCGACATCGACTTGCCGTTGGGTGTCACGGCTGGGGACATCATCGCCAAGCGCCAGGAGCTGTCGTCGGCGCTGCGCCGCCAGATCGGCTGTGTGTGGCCGGAAGGCGACGCGAAAGTCCACGAAGGACGGTTAGTGTTGTGGGTCGGTGACCGCGACATGTCCAAGGCCAAGCAGAAGCCGTGGCCGCTGGCCAAGCCCGGCGCGACGGTCGACCTTTTCAAGCCCCAGCCGTTCGGCACTGACCAGCGCGGCCGTTGGGTCGACGTGACCCTGATGTTCGTGTCCGTGATCATCGGTGCCGTGCCCCGCATGGGCAAGACCGTCACCCTGCGGGAGCTGATGATGATCGCCGCGCTGGACCCGCGTGCGGTGCTCTACAGCTACGACCTCAAGGGCACCGGCGACCTCTCGCCCCTCGCGCCGTGCTCGCACGCCTACGGCGTCGGTGACGAGCCGGACGACGTCGAGCGGATGCTGGTGGAGATGCGGGAGCTGCGCGAGGAGATGCGTCGCCGCACCAAGGTGATCCGCGCGCTGCCGGAGTCCGTCTGCCCGGACAACAAGGTCACCCCGGAGTTGGCTGCCCGCAAGGACTTGCGGCTCGCGCCGATCGTGGTCGGGGTGGACGAGTGCCAGGTGTGGTTTGAGCACGACAAGCACGGCGCGGAATTCGAGGAGATTTGCGTGGACCTGGCCAAGCGCGGCCCGGCCCTGGGGATCATCCTCATCCTGGCCACGCAGCGCCCGGACGCGAAGTCCCTGCCCACCGGCATCTCCGCCAACGCCATCCTGCGGTACTGCCTGAAAGTCCAGGGGCACACGGAGAACGACATGGTGTTGGGCACCGGGCAGCACAAGAACGGTGTGCGGGCAACGATGTTCGCCCGTTCCGACCGGGGCATCGGTTACCTGGTCGGCGAAGGTGACGATGCGAAGATCGTGCGGTCGGTGTACAAGGACGCCACCGACGCCAAGAAGATCGCCGCCGGAGCCCGCGCCCGCCGGGAGGCCATCGGCAACATCACCGGCTACGCCGCCGGGGAGTCCGTCGATGTCGAGGCTGCCCGCCTGGACCCGCTGGCCGACACGCTGTCGGTGTTCGAGCGCGGTGAGGACAAGCTCTGGTCCGACACCATCGTGACCCGGCTGGCCGACCTGCGCCCTAGCCAGTACGGCGGCTGGACCGCGCAGAACCTCGCCACCGCGCTCAAGCCGACCGGCGTCAAGCCGAAGCAGGTGTGGAGCACCGATCCGGCTACGGGCAAGGGGGCCAACCGCAACGGCTACGCCCGCGACGCTCTCATCGCCGCTAAGAACGACGGAGCGTAACCGAACCCCGGGGCTAGGGGCGGTGGCCGTCCTAGACTCCGCCGCCCCTAGACCTAGACCCCTCCTCTAGACCGCCACGGCCTATGTGACCAGCACTCTAGGCCACTAGAACCACCTCGCTCCGACCAGCGAAAACGTCGGGAATCTCGGGCTAGCTGCCAGAACCGCAGGCTCTAGCCCTGGCCGACGACACCCTGAACTCGTCACCTTGTGTGACCGACGTGAGGACCCGTCTTGAGCACGCACACCAGCCCGCAGCCCGACCCGGAACCGCCCGCCGCCGTCGCCATCCCGTTCCCCGAGTACCGAGCCTTGGTGCTCGACGCCGCCGCCTGGCGGCACCTCAACACCAGCCCGCACGTGGCGGACTTGCTCGCCGAGTGGGTCGAGTGGGACCGCCGCCGCACCGCCCGCGAGACCTCGGGCGCGGTGTCGGCCGCCGCCGACTGGCGGGCCATCGCCGCCGCGCCGACCTACGACGAGCTCGCCCGCCGCCGCGCCGTCGCCACCCGCCCGGCACTGACCCCGCAGGAGATCCGCGCGCAGGCCGCCCGCTCGTGGGTGCGCGTCGAGGACTGGATCAGCGCTCGGACCGCTACTGCCGACGCGGCCTGACACCACCGTCCAGAAAGGCCCAGAACGCATGAGCACCAACGACACCATGCCCAACGCCGTCCGACCCGGCGCGACGCTCCTGGATGCACTGAGGGGCGCGCTCACTCGGTACGTGGCCCTGCCCAACCCGGAGACCGCCGACGCCATCGCGTTGTGGATCGCCGCCAGCCACGCGCAACCGGCGTGGGCGCACGCGCCCCGGCTGGTGATCCGCGCGCCGGAAAAGCGCTGCGGGAAGTCCCGGCTGCTCGACATCGTCGAGGCCACGTGCCACAACCCGTTCATCACGGTCAACAGCAGCCCGGCCGCCGTGTACCGGTCGGTTTCCGAGGACCCGCCCACCCTGCTCGTGGACGAAGCGGACACCATCTTTGGGCCGAAGGCCGACGGGAACGAGGACCTGCGCGGGCTGCTCAACGCCGGGCACCAGCGTAATCGCCCAGCTAAGCGCTATGACGCCACCAACCAGCGCGTCGAGTCCATCCCCACGTTCGCCATGGCCGCTCTCGCCGGAATCGGTGCCATGCCCGACACGATCGAGGACCGCGCCGTCATCGCCCGGATGCGTCGTCGGGCGCCCGGCGAAACCGTGGCCCCGTACCGGCATCGCCGGGACCGTCCGGCTCTGCGGACGCTCGCCGACGACCTGTGCGCATGGCTCCGCGCCGACCTGTCCACATTGGAAGCCGCCGAACCGGAGATGCCCGTGGAAGACCGCGCCGCCGACACCTGGGAACCGCTGGTCGTCGTCGCCGACCACGCCGGAGGGTCCTGGGGTGACCGCTCTCGCGCCGCCGTGCTCGCCCTCACCGCCAGCGCCGACGATGACAACGAAGGCTCCGACCGCCAGCGGTTGCTCGCCGACTGCCGCACCGTCTTCGGAGACGAACTCGCCCTGCCGACTGCCGAGCTGCTGCACCGCCTTCGAGCCCTGGAGGAGTCGCCGTGGCGCGAGTACGGCGCGACCGGGCTCACTGCCATGAAGCTCGGGAGCCTGCTCAAGGAGTACGGCATCCGGTCGGACACCATGCGGTTCCCGGGCGCCGGACAGGCCAAGGGCTACCGCCGCGCCGACTTCACGGACTCCTGGGCGCGCTACTGCTCCGACGCGCCCGCCGATTGCGACGGCGAAAAGGCCGCCGGGGGAGCCATCCCGCTCCGCCGGGCGCGGTCGGCCTGACACCCGCCGGGCGGGGTAGCCGTACCAGCCGTACCAGGCTCGTTCCCGCAGCTCAGGGCCGGTACGGCTTCCGCGACCGGTACGGCTCAGGCCGTACCAACGCAACCGCCTTGGTACGGCTCAAGCCGTACCGCCGCACCAAGCCGTACCGCACCTGACCAGGCAAAACGAGGCTGGTACGGCTGGTACGGCTTACCCCCTCGACATCGACCGCGCTCACCTGAGGAGACCGCCATGCGCATGCGCCCACGCCACCTGACGCACGCCACTGAAGGGCTCACCACCAATGACCACCGCCACCGATATCGCTCAGCTCGCCGCCGGTCTCGCGCAGCTCGCCGAACGGCTCGCCACCCGTGACACCGAACCCGCCGCGTCAGCACCGAAGCCAACTCCTCGAGTGCTGCTGACGGTCGAGGAAGCCGCCGACCGGCTCCGCATCGGACGTACGACGGCCTACAGCCTGGTCCGGTCCGGCGCGCTGGAATCCGTCCGGATCGGCCGACTCCGGCGCGTCCACGTGGCCGCCGTCGACAACTACGCCGCCCGCCTGGTCGCCGACTACAGCAGCGAAGCCGCCGCCTGAGGGGAGAACGTCAGTGACAAGGAAGAAGCGTCCCGAGGGCACGCGCGCCCCGAACGGCGCGAGCAGCGTCTACTTCAGCGAAGCGGACGGCCACTGGCACGGCCGCGTGACGGTCGGCCGTAAGGACAACGGGAAACCGGACCGTCGCCACACCATGTCCAAGGATGAAACCAAGGTCCGGAACAAGGTGCGGGAATGGGAGAACGAACGTGACGAAGGACGCGTTCGGAAAGCGGGGCAGAACTGGAACGTCGAGACCTGGCTCATTCACTGGCTGTACGAGATCATGGCCCCGCCGACGATCACCGAGAATGCGTGGGACGCGTACGAGGTGGCGTGCCGGGTTCACCTCATTCCGGGGATCGGCGCACACCGTCTCCAGCGGTCTCACACCGGTGACCGGCTGGAGCCCGATCACCTCGAAAAGCTCTACCGCAAGATGATGCGGGAGGGCTCCGCCGCCGGGCGGGTGCATCAGGTTCACCGCACCATCCGTACCGCGCTCAAGGAAGCCAAGAAGCGCAAAATCATCACCGACAACCCGGCGGAACTGGCCCGTGCCCCGAAGGTCGAGGAACAAGAGTACGAGCCGTACGACGTCGACGAAATTCAGCGCATTCTCGAAACGGCGAACAGGCGACGCAACAGCGCGCGGTGGGCTATTGCCCTGGCGCTGGGTCTTCGGCAGGGGGAAGCCCTCGGAATCCAGTGGGCAGACGTGAACTGGGACCGCTGGGACCGGCCGTGCAAGGCGCATGGGTCC
The DNA here is from genome assembly GCF_030264295.1 of Amycolatopsis nalaikhensis. GTDB lineage: Bacteria > Actinomycetota > Actinomycetes > Mycobacteriales > Pseudonocardiaceae > Amycolatopsis > Amycolatopsis nalaikhensis. Next base: position 3,239,077 of record NZ_CP127173.1, read on the forward strand.
CGGTTCTGCGCCACGTGTTTCGAGCACCACGCGCCCGAAATCGGCGTGCGACGGAACCGGCTCCGGCCGAAGTACAAGCACGGTTGTTCGACGCCGTGCGGCCGCAAATTCGCGGGCTACTGCCCGCAGCGCGTTTCGGCACGGCGGGAGACCGCGCCGACTAAGTCTCGGGCCGGTAAGCGGTACATCGGGCTGCCCAAGCAACTCGCGCTCCTGCTCGTGCGCCACCAGGCGGCCCAGGCCCACGAACGCGCCCTGGCCGCCGACCTCTGGGAGGAGACCGGCTACGTCTTCACCAAGCCAACCGGGCAGCCGCTCGTGCCGAACACCGACTACCACCACTGGAAGGAGCTGCTGCGTGACGCCAAAGTGGGGGAGCGGCGGCTTCACGACGCCCGGCACACCGCCGCGACGGTGCTCCTGCTGCTGGAGGTCCCCGAGCGGACCGTCATGTCCATCATGGGGTGGTCCAGCACGGCCATGGCCGCGAGGTACCAGCACGTGACCGACCGCATCCGCCGAGGTGTGGCCGGTCGGGTCGACGGGCTGCTCTGGGCGCCGCCGGACGACGCGGCAGGCACGGACGACGAGCCCGGGGAAGTGGCCTAACCAGGGGCGAATGAGACTAGAACTGAGACTAAGACGACGAAACGCCGGGCGGCCCGTGAAGGCTGCCCGGCGTTTCGCCTGCTAGAAGCGCGGAGGATACAGGATTCGAACCTGCGAGGGCGTGAACCCAACACGCTTTCCAAGCGTGCGCCTTAGGCCGCTCGGCCAATCCTCCGCAGGAGACGATACCGGATGCCTCAGCCGAGACGTGCAGGTGGGTCAGCGCGTGACGTCGGCCACCACGCACGTGATGTTGTCCGGGCCGCCGCCTTCGTTGGCCAGGCGGATCAACTCCGGGATCGCGTCCGCCGGGTCCTCGATCGCAGCCAGGACGTCGCGCAGGGTGGCTTCGTTGACCGGGCCGCTCAGGCCGTCCGAACACAGCAGGTAGCGGTCGCCTTCTTCCGGCGTGAACGTCCAGATGTCCGGGTCGCCCGATCCCGCCGTCTGCAACGCTTTCATCAGCAACGACCGGCGCGGGTGGGACTCCGCGTCCTCCGCCGCGACGCGGCCGTCTTCGACCAACGCCTGGACCAACGTGTGGTCGCGGGTCAGGCGGCGCAGCGCGCCGTCGCGCAGGAGGTAGCCGCGGGAGTCGCCGATGTGGGCCGCCGCGAACTCGACTCCGTCGAACAGCAACGCCGTCAGCGTCGTGCCCATCCCCGACGTCGTCGGCTCCTGCGTCGCGACCTCCACCAGCCGCTCGTCGATCGACTTGACCACGCCGGCCAGCGTCGCGGCCAGGTCGACGCCCGTGAGGTCGAGCCGCCGCAGGTCGACGTCGAGCTCGCGCAGCACGTCCACCGCGGTCGCGCTGGCGACCTCGCCGTGCGGCTGGCCGCCGATCCCGTCGGCGACGGCCAGCAGGCGGGAACTCGCGTACAGCGAGTCCTCGTTGACCTTGCGGCGCCTGCCGACGTCCGACCCCGCGGCGTACCGCAGGACGTACCGATCGTGTGTCATGTCCCCATGAAAGCATTGGTTGACTGAGTTCACAAGCGTCTCGGCTGAATGGACGAGTGTCCGATAGAGTCCCGGGCATGGACGACGACGCCACGGTCAGCGCGGCCGACATCGCGCGGCTCGCCGGGGTCGGCCGGGCCGCGGTGAGCAACTGGCGCCGCCGCTACCCGGACTTCCCGCCGCCGGTCGGCGGCACGGCGTCGAGCCCGCTGTTCGGACTCTCCGCCGTCGCCGGCTGGTTCCGCGCCCGCGGCAAGAAGTTCGAGCTGACCGCCGGTGAACGCGCCTGGCAGCGGCTGCGCGCCCTCGGCGACGACCTCGATCTGGCCGAGCGCGTGAGCCGCGCGGGCGTCTTCTTCGCTTTCCAGGCCGGTGTCTTCGACACCTTCGACAGCAAGCTCGACGACCCGGAGCTGCTCACCCTGCTCAGCGAGATGACGCACCGGGCCGGGCCGGTCGAATCGTTCGAACTGTTGTGCCGCAGGTACTTCGAGGCTCATTCGCGGCGGCTGTCGACGACGCCGGAGCCGGTCGCCGAGCTGATGGCCCGCCTCGCCGGGCCGGTGACGACGATGCTCGACCCCGCGTGCGGCTTCGGCGCGCTCGCGCTGGCGAGCGGCGCGAAAACGGTGCTGGGCCAGGACAGCGACCCGATGACGGCGTCGATCGCCGCGTTGCGCCTGCGGTTGCGCGGCATCGAGGCGGAGGTCTACGCGGTCGACGCGCTGCGGGAAGACGCTTTCACGGGCCGGACCGCCGAAGCCGTGTTGTGCGATCCGCCGTTCAACGAACGGGCTTGGGGCCACGACGAGCTGGTCGGCGACGCGCGCTGGGAGTACGGGCTGCCCCCGCGCGGCGAGCCCGAGCTCGCCTGGGTGCAGCACTGCCTCGCGCACGTCGAACCCGGTGGCACGGTGGCGATCCTGATGCCGGGCGCCGCGGCCGGACGTCGCAGTGGCAAACGCATCCGCGGCAACCTGCTGCGCGCGGGCGCGGTCCGCGCGGTCGTCACGCTGCCCGGTTCCGATCTCTGGCTGCTGCGCCGGCCGGTGCCGGGTGAGCGGCCGCCGTCCACCGTGCTCCTCGGCGAGGCGGGCGACGATCTGTCCACAGTAGACAAAATGTGGCGGGACTTCGGTGAGCGCCCAGAATCCGGCGTCCGGATCATCGACCTGCTCGACGACGACATCGACCTGACCCCGGCCCGGCACCGTGGCCGCGACGAAGACCTCGGCCGGGCCTTTCAAGCCGAGCTGACCCGCTTCGCCGAATTGACGCCGCAGCTGCCGCCGTTGGCGGCCGCGGACGCCGAACCGGCGTTCACGACCGTCGGCGAGCTGGTGAAGGCCGGGGTCGTCGAGGTCCGGCACGCCGCCCGCGCGGACGCCGAGCACCCGGTCGCCGAGGAGGGCGACGTCGTCGCGTCGGTGACCGGCGTCGCGTATGTCCACAATGGACAACCGGAGCAGGTCGGCGCCGGGCTGAGCGTCTACCGCGTCGACCCGCGGCGGCTGGACGCGGACTTCCTCGCCGGCTGCCTGCGCGCGGCCGACCTGCCCGCCGCGTCGGCGTCGACGCGGATCGACGGCAGGCGCGTGCGGATCCCGCGCGTCCCGATCGCCGTCCAGCGCGAGTACGGCCGGGTCTTCCGGCAGCTGGCCGAGTTCGACGCCGTCCTGCGCGAGACGGCGGAAACCGGCCGCGAGCTGGTGAGGCTAGGCTTCGCTGGACTTGTCGAAGGACGGCTCAGGCCGGGCCGTTAGGGGAACGGATGCTGATCGCCGACCGCTACGAGCTCGACGAGCTGCCGCTCGGCCGCGGCGGGATGGGCGCGGTGCACGGCGGGCACGACCGCAGGCTGGGCCGCCGCGTGGCGATCAAGCTGCTCAGGCTGCCGGGCCGCGACGAAGAGCTCGAAGCCCGGTTCGCCCGCGAGGCGCGGATTCTGGCGACGCTCGACCACCCCGGCGTCCCCACGCTGTACGACTACGGCACCCACGACGACCGGTTGTTCCAGGTCATGCAGTTCGTCGACGGCGTGACCGTGGCGGATCTGCTCGCCGAACACGGGCCGTTGCCAGTGCCGTGGGCCGCGGCGATCGCGGCGCAGGCGTGCGCGGTGCTGACCGCCGCGCACGCGCTCGCCGTGTGCCACCGCGACCTCAAGCCGTCCAACCTGATGCTGGGCCCCGACGGCGGCGTGAAGGTGATGGACTTCGGGCTCGCCGTACTCCGCGAAGCCGACGCCGCGCAGTTCACGCGCGCCGGGCAGCTGCTGGGGACGCCGTCCTACATGGCGCCCGAGCAGATCCAGCGCGGCGGCGCCGAACCCCGCAGCGACCTCTACGCGCTGGGGTGCGTGCTGCACGAAATGCTCACCGGGCGGCGGCTCTTCGACGGGCCCACGGCGTACGCGGTGTTCGAGCGGCAGGTCAAGGAGCTGCCGCCGCCGGTGCCGGGGATTCCGAAGCAGCTCAACGCGTTGCTGGCCGAAATGCTCGCGAAGGACCCCGAAGCGCGGCCGCCCGCCGCGGCCGCGTTGTACGAGCGGCTCGGCGCGTTCGTCGGCGCGCTGCCGCCGCTGCCGGGGTTCCTGGTGCCGCCGTCGGTGCCGAGCCCGGGCCGGATGTACGCGCGGATGCTGGGGCGCGTCAGCGGTTGACCGCCGCCGGGCGCTGCTCGGCGAGCGGCAGCCCGCGGCGCTGGATCCGGACGTACGTCGTCGCGTTCTGCACCGCGATGCTCACGCCCAGGGCGAGGGCGACCGACGCCGACGTCAGCGGGCCCGCGATGCCGAGCACGGTACCGAGCGCGACCAGGCTGACGCGGACCGCGACGGTCAGCACCCACAGCCCGATCGTGACGGCCGACCCCTTTTGGAACGTCGTGCCGTGGCGCTCGGTCAGCGTCGTCGTGGTGCTGCGCAGGACGCCGAGCCCGGCGAGCACCACCAGGTCGACCGCGAGCAGCCCGAGTTCGGACGGCGACGTGCCGGGGACGGCTCGCGCGGCGAGGAAGACCCCGACGACGACCAGGATCAGCGGCAGCGTGACCAGCGCTTTGCGGGTGAGCAGCGTGCCGCGGACCTGCTTGTAGACGACCCGGTAGAGGACGAGGCCGGCGATGGCCACGTAGAGCAGGACGTTCGCGGCGCTGGGCATTGCGGAGTCTCCTTGGTTTCGAAGGTGCTCCCAGCATCGGCGGATCGCGACGCCGGTTCGTCGGCGCGCGGATCGGGCCCGGGTGGAACCCGGGATCAACCCGTGGGTTGAGGCGAACTGCCCAAATCGTGACCTTGGCCGACGAACCTCGAACGGGTGACCACCGTCTTTACCGGTGTCCAAAGGCGATGATCGAGCAACTGGGGGTATCGGATCGTGAAGAGGCTTCTGGCGGGAGCGGCCGCGCTGGCCACCGCGTTCGTGCTGGTCGCCTGCTCCGGCGGCGGGGCCGCGAGCGGGCCGAACGCCGGCGGCGGGGCCGTCGCCGCGGGGACCGGCGGGGGGACGCCGACGACCTCGAGCACCACCGCCGCCCCCACCACGACCAGCGCGACGCCGACGCCCACGACGTCGAAGCCCGCGCCGACCAGCACCACGGCCAAGCCGAAGCCCAAGCCGAAGCCCGCCCCGGCCGACTCCGGCGTCCCGTGCGCGGCGGCCGCCGCGGCTTCGGGCACCGCCGCCTGCGTCGACATCTCCGCGCACAAGGCGTGGCTGCTGCAGGGCGGCAAGGTGGTCTACGGGCCGGTGCCGATGCTGCCGGGCCGCAAGGGCTACGCGACGCCGACCGGCACGTTCCACGTGCTGTCGAAGGAGAAGATGCACCTGTCGAAGGAGTTCGACAACGCCAAGATGCCGAACTCGGTGTTCTTCTACCCGGGCGACGCCTTCCACACGGGGAGCCTGTCCGTGTACTCGCACGGCTGCATCCACCTGTCGGCGGGCGCGTCGCTGAAGTTCTTCAACACTTTGCACGTCGGTGACGTCGTCCAGGTTGTGCCGTAACCAATACGGACCGTAGGTCACAGTAAGATAAATTCACTCAGCCGAGTGCAACTGGCCCCCCTGTTCAGGCGATAAGGGATCGCTTGGGAAGGGGGGCCAAATGGCCTTGGGAAAGCTCAGAGCACTACGCCACGCCCTCGTGGCGGCTGTATTGACCGGTGCGCTGCTGCCCGTCGTGTCCACGGGGGTGGCGACGGCAGCGACAGCGCTCCCGCCGGGGTTCGTCCTGCGGGACACCAGCACCGGGCTGGGGCAGTACCAGCTCACGGACTTCGCGTACCTGCCGGACAACTCGATCCTCGCCACCGGCAAGGGCGGTGCCGTCCGCTGGTTGCCGGTCAGCGGGACGGGCAAGACGATCGCGACCCTGCCGGTCCGCATCGACGAGGACCTCGGTCTCGTCGGGCTGGCCGTCGCGCCGGACTACGCGACGTCGCACAGCATCTACCTCTCGCGCGCGATCAACACCAGCGGCGGCTTCGTCATGCGGATGTCGCGGTTCACGGTGACCGTGGACGCCACGGGCGCGCCGTCCGGCCTGACCGGTGAGCAGTCGCTGTTCGAGGTGCCGGGCTTCTTCAACGTCCACGGCATCAACGGCATCACCGCCGCCGCGGACGGCACGATCTGGATGTCCATCGGCGACAACGCCGACTTCCGCCAGGTCGACGCCGGCGCGTTGCGCGCCCAGGACATCAACCAGCCGTACGGCAAGATCCTCCACCTGACCGCCGACGGCAAGGGCGTGCCGGGGAACCCCTACTACGACGCGAACAACCCGGGATCGACCGCCAGCAAGGTGTTCGCGCGCGGGTTCCGCAACCCGTTCCGGTTCAGCGTCGACGCGAACCTCGGCCTCCCGGTCGCCGGCGACGTCGGCTGGAACACCTGGGAAGAGGTCAGCGTCGTGCCGCGCGGCGGCAACATGGGCTGGCCCTGCTGGGAAGGCACCCACCCGACGCCGGGCTACTCCGGGCTCGCCGGCTGCGGCGGCGTGCAGAACCAGCCGCCGATCTTCGAGTACCAGCACGGCAGCGGCATCATGCAGGGCAACAGCGTCACGGGCGGCATCGTCTACAACGGATCGAGCTACCCGGCTTCCTACCGCGGCTCGTACTTCTTCGGCGACTACGTGACGCACAAGATCTGGACGCTGCGCTACGACGACCAGGGCAAGCTCACGCAGGCCCCGGAGAACCCGCCGGTCTTCACCGACATCGGCGGCCCGACGAAGTTCGCGGCGGCGCCCAACGGCGACATCGTCTACGCCGACATCCTGACCGGCAACCTGCGTCGCCTGACCTACTCGGCGAACAACACCGCGCCGGTGGCGAACGCGTCGAGTACGACCGACCCGGACACGCGGACCGTCTCCTTCGACGGCTCCGCGTCGGTCGACTACGACAACGACCCGCTGAAGTACGACTGGGACTTCGGCGACGGCACCACGGCGGCCAACGCCGGCCCGAAGGTGACCCACGCCTACGCGCCGGGCACCGAGACGTTCACCGCCAAGCTGACGGTCCGGGACCCGCTGGGCGCCACCGGCACGACCGACATCGCGGTCGCGCCCGGCAACCACACCCCGCAGCTCACCCTGACCACGCCGGGGGACACCGCGACGTTCGCGGTGAACCAGGAGGTCGCGGTGAGCGCCACGGCGACCGACGCCGAGGACGGCACCCTGCCGATCACCTGGACCACCGCGGTCCGGCACTGCCCGAGTGAGGCCACGTGCCACTCGCACCCGGGCATCGGCGGCACCGGGACGAGCTTCGCGCAGCCGTTCACCGAGCACCCGGACTCCCGGATGGAGTTCACCGCGACGGTGACCGACAGCGCGGGCGTCGCGACGTCCAAGACGTACACGGCGATGCCGCGCCAGCACCGGCTCACCCTGCTCAGCACGCAGCCCGCGGCGCTGAGCATCCCGGTCGAGGGCGGCGTCAGCTCGGCGCTGGTCACCGAGGGCGCGAGCTTCGACGTCGAGGCCGCTCCGCTGGGCATCGACGGCGTCTCGAAGTTCACCGGCTGGCAGGGCGGTCCGACGGCCACGACGTGGGTCATCACCGTCGGCTCGAGCGACATGACGCTGACGGCGAACTACGCCACCCCGATCGACCAGCGCTACGACGGCGACCCGGCGTTGCGGACGAAGCTCGGCGCGCCGATCGGCACCGAGGTCACCGACGGCCCGGTCCACTACCGCGTCTACCAGAACGGCCGCCTGTACTGGAGCGCGGTCGGCGGCACGAAGTACGTGACCGGCCCGGTGCTGGACAAGTACCTCGCCATCGGTGGCAGCAACGGCTTCGGCCCGCCGACGTCGGACACGGCGGCGACGCCGGACGGCCTGGCGCAGTACAACCACTTCAACAACAGCGGCAACGTGGGTTCGATCTACTACACGGCCGCGTACGGCGCTCACACGATCTACGGTGAGATCCGCAAGAAGTGGGCCGCGCGCGACTACGAGCGCGGCTTGGGCTACCCGACGACCGACGAGCTCGGCACGCCCGACGGCGTCGGCCGATACAACCACTTCAACAAGAACGGCAACATCGGGTCGATCTACTACACGGGCGCGTACGGCGCGAACGCGATCTTCGGCGAGATCCGCAAGAAGTGGGCGGCCCTCGACTACGAGCGTGGTCTCGGCTACCCGATCACTGACGAGCTCGCCACGCCGGACGGCGTCGGCCGCTACAACCACTTCAGCCTCAACCACTCGATCTACTACACCCCGGCGACCGGTGCGCACGCCGTGAAGGGCGAGATCCGGAAGCGGTGGGCGGCCCTCGGCTGGGAGCGTTCGTACCTGCGCTACCCGACGACGGACGAGTACGTGACGAACGGGGTGTACCGCAGCGACTTCCAGGGCGGCTACATCACGTTCACCCTCTCGGGCGGGGCTGTCGACCGTCCTTGGTGAAACACGCGTTGAAAAAGCGGGCCGTCTCCGGAACTCCGGAGGCGGCCCGCTTCTTTTCGTGGTCAGCTCAGCAAGTCCGACGGCGTCGTCCCCGGCGTCGCCAAGGGCAGGCCGAGGGCGACGCGCTCGACCAGCCACGGGCTGGGCCGGTACCGCGGGTCGCCGGTGGCCGCCGCGAGACCGCGCAGGATGCGCAGCACGATCTCGCCGCCCACGAGGTCGCCCCAGGTCAGCGGCCCGCGCGGGTAGCCGAGGCCGAGGCGGACCGCCGTGTCGATGTCGGCCGGGGTCGCCAGGTGCTGGCCCGCGATGAAGCACGCCGTGTTGACGATCGAGGCCAGCAGCCGCTGGGCGATCGGGGCGGGGCCGTCGCGGACGACCGTCACCGGGTGGCCGGTCGCCGCCAGCGCGCCCCAGGCCGCGCGGCCCACCGCCGGGTCGAGTCCCGGGTGGACGGACATCGTCAGCCGTCGTTCGTAGCCGCCGAGGGGATCGATGCCGGCGACGCGCGCGAGCGGCAGCCCCGCCCGGGTCGCCGCGTCCACTGTGGACTCGCCGTAGAGCGGGACGAGCAGGATCGCGTCCGGGTACGCGTCGGACACCACCTGGACCCCGGCCGCGGACAGGACGCGGGCGAGGTGCTCGTCCGCGGTGAACACCGGGCTGGTCGGCTTCGGCGGGGCGGCGGGCTCGTCCGCGAGCTGCTTCTGCCCGTCGACGTACGGGTAGAACCCTTCGCCGTTCTTGCGCCCGAACAACCCGGCGGCCACGCGTGGGCGCGTCAGCCACGACGGCCGCAGCCGCGGGTCGCCGTGGAAGCCGCTCCAGATGCTCTCCAGCACCGCGTGGGAGACGTCGAGCCCGGTCAGGTCGAGCAGCTCGAACGGGCCGAGCTTCAGCCCGAGCACGTCCCGCGCGACGCGGTCGACGTCGGCGGGCTCGGCCAGCGCCTCGGCGAGGATCTGCAGCGCCTCGGTGTTCAGGCCGCGCCCGGCGTGGTTGACCAGGAAGCCCGGCGCGTCCTTCGCCAGCACCGGCTCGTGCCCCCAGCTCTTGACCAGCTCGACCGCCTCGCCGGGCAGCCAGCCGTGCGTGCGCGCGCCCGGCACCACCTCGACCAGGCGCATCAGCGGCACGGGGTTGAAGAAGTGCAGCCCGACGAGCCTGCCGGGGTCGGCCAGCCCGGCGGCGATCTCGGTGACCGACAGCGAGCTGGTGTTCGTCGCGAACACCGTCTCCTGTGGACAGACGCGCTCGAGGTCCGCGAACAACGCCCGCTTGGTTTCGAGGTCCTCCCGCACGGCCTCGATGACGAGGTCGACGCCGTCCGCGGGCGCGTCGGGCGCGTCCACCGCGACGAGCCGGCCCTTGACCGACTGGGGGTCTTCGAGCTTGCCCTTCGCGGCCAGCTTGTCGACCATGCCGCCGACGAACCCGATCGCCTCGGTGACGGCCTCGCGCCGCACATCGGCCAGCTCGACGGTCACCCCCGCGGTCGCGGCGAGCTGGCCGATCCCGCGGCCCATCACCCCGGTCCCGATCACCCGGATCCTGCCGACCTTCCCGGCCCACCCCGTCACGTCGCGCCGCCTCTCCGCCGTTGGACTCTCGCCCCAGCCTAGAGGCCCACGAACTCCGCCATCCGCTTCGCCGAGTGGGCGAAGAAGGCGTCGGCCGGGTCGACGCTGCCGACGTACTGGCCGAACAGGTCGAAGCTGATCGCGCCGAACAGCTGGGTCCAGGCCATGATCAGGCGCGCGACGGTCTCGGGACCGGCCATGACCCCGAGGACCTTCGTGAGCGACTCGGCCTGAGCGCGCAGTTCGGGGGCGAGCTCGCCGTCGATCGCCCGCAGCTCGGTGTGCGTCATGACCTTCACCAGGGCGAGCGCGACGCGGGCGGCGGGCACGACGGTGTCCTGCGGGGCCGCGTACCCGGGGATGGGCGAGCCGTAGATCAGCGCGTACTCGTGGGGGTGCGCGCGGGCCCAGTCGCGCGTCCCCTGCCAGATCGCCAGCCACCGGTCGCGGGGCTCGCCTTCACCCGGGTCCGCCTTCTCCGCCGCTTCGCCGATCGCGTTGTAAGCGTCGACGATCAGCTCGGTGAGCAGGCTGTCGCGGCTGGGGAAGTACCGGTACAGCGCGGACGACACCATCCCCAGTTCCCGCGCGACCGCGCGCAGCGAGAGCCCGTGCGCGCCGACCTCGGCGAGCTGGCGGCGGGCCTCGTCCTTGATCTCCTGGGTCAGTTCGGCGCGGGCTCGTTCACGTGCGGTCCGGGTCGCGGTCATGGCGATCAGTGTGCCACGACGAGAGCGGTGCACAAAACGGAGAGCAGTGCTCTTGACAGAGAGCGGCAGTCTGGTGTTCACTGCTCTTAACCGAGAGCACTGCTCTCCCAAATTTCGGAGGACACCATGACCGCCGCCCGCTACATCGAGCCGAAGAAGGCCACCAACCTGTTCAACGAGATCGTCGCGAAGCTGACGAAGCTGGGCGTGAGCGTCTGGGGCAGCCGGGTGCTGACCGTCGTCGGGCGCAAGAGCGGGGAGCCGCGGTCGGTGCCGGTCAACCTGCTGACCGTCGACGGCGTCCGCTACCTCGTCGCCCCGCGCGGCGAGACGCAGTGGGTGCGCAACCTGCGCGTCGCGGGCGAAGGCACGCTTCGCGTCGGGAAGCGCGTCGAAACGTTCACCTTCCGCGAGCTGGCCGACGACGAGAAGCCGGGCATCCTCCGCGCTTACCTCAAGCGCTGGAAGTTCGAGGTCGGCGTGTTCTTCGACGGCGTCGACGCGAAGGCGTCCGACGAGAAGCTGCGCGAGATCGCGCCGGGCTACCCGATCTTCGAGATTTTCACGAAGTAGGTTTGCGGCGCGTCACGTTCGCCGCGACCAGCACCACGCCGACCAGGAACGCGGCGAGCCCGATCAGGAACCACAGCTTCTGCCCCGTCATGAAGCTGCCGGTGATGACGCCGATGCCCTGCAGCACCCACACCGCGCCGACGAGCACGAGAACGACCCCGACCGCGAGCGTGATCCACCGCCTCATCAGCCCAGTTTAGGCAGCTCAGTCGTCCGGGACGAGCTTGTGCTTGTACGCGTAGACGACGGCGTGCACGCGGTCGGGCAGGCCGAGCTTCGCGAGCACCCGCGAGACGTGCGTCTTCACGGTCTCCTCGCCGACGTGCAGCTGGCGCGCGATCTCGGCGTTGCTGCAGGCGTTGGCGAGCAGCAGCAGGACTTCGCGTTCGCGGGAGGTCAACCGGGCGAAGCTCCGGGGGTTCGGCGGCCGCCGGTTCGAGCACCGCCGCGAACTTCGCGACCAGCCGCCGCGTCACCGACGGGTCGATCAGCGCGTCGCCGCGGGCCGCCACCCGCATCGCCGCCACCAGCTCCTCCGGCGCGAGGCTCTTCAGCAGGAACCCGCTCGCGCCGGCGCGCAGGGCCCGGTAGACGTACTCGTCGGCGTCGTAGGTCGTGAGCACGATGACGCGGGTGTCGTTGCCCGGCGCGGCGAGGATCGCCTCGGTCGCGGCGAGGCCGTCGAGGCGGGGCATGCGGACGTCGAGGACGGCGACGTCCGGGCGCAGGCGGGCGGTCTCGGCGACGGCTTCGCGGCCGTCGGACGCTTCGCCGACGCACGTGAAGTCGGGCTGGGTGTCCAGCAGCGCGCGCATCCCGGAGCGGAACATCGCGTGGTCGTCGGCCAGCAGGACGCGGATCATGTGCTCTCCACCGGGAAGGTCGTGCGCAGCTGCCAGTGCCCGCCGGTCTCGCCGTAGGAGACCTGGCCGCCGAACAGGGTGACGCGCTGGCGGATCCCCGCCAGGCCGCGGTGCGCGTGCTCGCCGCGCTGGGGGTGGCCGGGGCGCAGGCCGTTGGTCACGGTGAGCACGACTTCGGTGCGGCCGCGGTTCAGCTCGACCTCGACCGGGCCTTCGCCGTGGCGCAACGCGTTGGTCAGGGCCTCCTGCGCGATCCGGTACAGCGCGACGTCGAGGGAGCCCGGCAGCTCGCGGGACTCGCCGTGCAGCGTCAGCCGGGTCGGCAGGCCGGCCGCGCGGACGGTCTCGACGAGCTCGTCGAGGTTGTCCAGACCGGGCTGTTCGGCGTTGGTCTCGGCGTGCAGGAGGTCGAGCAGCCGCCGCAGGTCGGCCATCGCCGAGCGGCTCGCCGACTCCACCGCGCCGAGGGACTTCCGCACCGGCGAATCGCCGTCGGGCAGGCCGAGTCGGGCCGCACCGGCGTGCACGCCGATCGCGCTGACGTGGTGGGAGATGACGTCGTGCAGGTCGCGCGCGATCGTCGTGCGCTCCTCGGTGACGGCCCGCCGGACGGCTTCTTCCTCGTGCTGGCGGCGTTCGTCCGCGGCGCGCTCGAGGTCGGCGATGTAGGCGCGGCGGGCCGTCGTGTACCGGCCGACGAGCCACGGCAGGAGCGCGGAGACGCCGACGTTGATGGCGACGAGCCGCCAGTCGGCCGCGGTGCGCCCGCCGCCTTCGATGCAGCCCGCGGTGACTCCCGCGAGGAGGGCGAGGAGCGCGAGCACGGCGGGTTTCGGCCGCAGCCAGGCGCCAGCGCGGTACCCGGCGATGAGGATCCCGGCGTTGTTGCCGGTGACGTACCCCTGGCAGGTGCACAGCAGCAGCGGCGCGCCGGCGAAGAGCGCGGCGTGGGCGAGGGCGACCCAGCCGGAGTACCGGGCCGGGCCGGCGAGGGCGGCGTTGACGGCGATCCCGCCGAGCAGCACGGCCCAGGCCCGCCAGCCCGCCTCACCGAGCGGGCCGCGGAGGGCGAAGAGGGAGGCGTCACAGGCCACGCAGACGAGCGCGACGAGCAGCGACTGCCGCCTCAGTGACCCGCTGATGTCCTGCACACCGCAACTGTGCCCTAACGAGCGGAGGATGAGGACGGGAACGCCCCGATGCGGCGGAGGGGGACGCGCATCGGGACGCCCCGAGTTCGAGCAGCCCTCCCCGGTCCAGAGCGCCCCAATGTGGCGTTGGGTGCGTTGGACGCGCCCAATGTGGCGTTCGGTGCGCTGGACGCACCCAACGCCACATTGGGGCGCTTGGGCCGGGCCGAGCCGAGCCGGGCGTCAGTTCGTGGGGCGGGCCGAGTAGTCGCCGTTGCGGCGCTGGCCCGGCTGGCGTTGCCCGGCCCCCAGGCCCTGGCCCAGCGTCGTCGCCGTTGCCGTCTGGCCCTCGACCGTTGCCACCACCGTCACGTTCGTGTCGCCCTGCTTCACGTCGCCCGTCTTCTGGGTCGACGACGTGATCGCGTACGTCTGCTTGTAGCCGTCCTTGCTGGTCAGCGTCACCGACGTCGCGCTCAGCTCGGTCACGTCACCCGTCTGGAGACGCTCGGTCGTGTACTTTCCGCTTCCGTCGGCCACGACGAAGTCGCCGTGCAGGGCCTCGCGCAACGCCGCCATTCCGCCGCCGAACCCGCCGCCCGGCATGCCCTGGCCGCGGAACTGGCCGCCGCCCGGGCCGCCGAAGCCGCCCGGGCCCTGCGCCGAGTTGTCGGCGCTGCTGGTGCCCGCCCAGATCGCCGCGCCGCCGCCCGCCGCGATCACCACGGCGATGCCCGCCGCGATCGCCGTCTTCTTGCCGGACCAGCCCCTCTTCGGCGCCGCCGGGGCGGGGTCACCCCAGTTGGCGGGGGCCGGGTCGCCCTGGGGCGGCGTGGTCGGCGTCGGCTCGGTCGTCATCGTGTCCTCCGGTGGTACCCGCACTGGTCCCCGCCAGGTTCGCGGCCGTGGCTGTGTTTGAGCTGTGCGGGGCGTCAGCACGCGCTGTGGCTCCCTTACCCGGGCGAAGGACCTTCACAGGAAACGCACAGCGAGGTCACAGTGAGCACTGAAGAGCCGCCGAGAAGATGGCACTATGACCGCCATGAACGCCACGTCATCGGGCCCTGGCAAGGCCGACCTGCGCCGCGCCGACGGGAGCCCCGTGCGGGTCCTCGTCGTCGACGACGAGGCGACGCTGGCCGAGCTCGTGTCGATGGCCCTGCGGATGGAGGGCTGGGAGGTGCGCAGCGCCGGCGACGGCACGGAGGCCGTCCGGATCGCGCGCGACTTCCGCCCGGACGCCGTCGTGCTCGACGTCATGCTCCCCGACTTCAGCGGCCTCGAGGTGCTGCGGCGGATGCGGTCGGAGGCGCCGAACCTGCCGGTGCTGTTCCTGACGGCGAAGGACGCGGTCGAGGACCGCATCGCCGGGCTCACCGCGGGCGGCGACGACTACGTCACCAAGCCCTTCAGCCTCGAAGAGGTGGCGCTGCGCCTGCGCGCGCTGCTGCGCCGGGCGGGCGGGGTGAGCGGCGCGAGCGGCTCGACGCTGGTGGTCGGCGACCTCACCCTCGACGAGGACAGCCGCGAGGTGCACCGCGGCGGCGACCTGGTGCCGCTCACCGCGACCGAGTTCGAGCTGCTGCGCTACCTCATGCGCAACCCCAAGCGCGTGCTGTCGAAGGCCCAGATCCTGGACCGCGTGTGGAGCTACGACTTCGGCGGCCAGGCCAACATCGTCGAGCCTCTACATCTCCTACCTGCGCAAGAAGATCGACGCCGACCGCGAGCCGATGATCCACACCATGCGGGGCGCGGGGTATGTCCTCAAGCCGGCCGGCTGACCCGGCGCGGTCCCGGACGCGGCGGCCGTGGTCGCTGCGGCGGCGGCTGATCGTCCAGCTCGCCGCGCTGCTCGCGCTGGTGTGCGTGGTCGTCGGCGTGGTGACGGAGTTCGCGCTCAGCGAGTTCCTGATCCGCCAGCAGGACGACCGGCTCGCCGCGGCCGCCGCCCGCGCGTCCCACAGCGGGGAACGGCCGCCACCGTGGACCTACGGCGAGACGCCCCCGCCGCCGGACGCGCTGCGCGTGCTCGGCCAAGGCGACGGCACGCTCGCCGTCGTCCAGTCCGGCTCGACCGCCACGGCCGGCGTGCTCGACTCCAGCGTGGGTGCGCCGTCGAAGCGCAAGCCGCCGTTCAAGGGCGTCCCGAAGGAGCAGGTGCTGGCCCTGCTGGCGCTGCCGTCCGACGGGAAGCAGCGCAGCATCGACCTCGGCGGCACGCTCGGCGAGTACCGCGTCGTCTCGACGATGTCGGCCAACGGCGAGAAGACGGTCATCGGGCTGCCGCTGAAGGACGTCAACGAGACGCTCTGGCGGCTCGGCTTCATCCTCGGTGGCGTGGCGATCGCCGGGATCCTGGTGGCGGGCGCGGTCGGCGCGGCGACGATCCGCCGCACGATGCAGCCGCTCGACCGGCTGGCCGCGACCGCGACGCGCGTCTCCGAGCTGCCGCTGGACCGCGGCGAAGTCGCGCTGTCCGAACGGGTTCCCGAGGCGGACACCGACCCGAACACCGAGGTCGGCAAGGTCGGTTCGGCGCTCAACCGGATGCTGCAGCACGTCGCGAACGCGCTCACCGCGCGGCACGCGAGCGAGAATCGCGTCCGCCAGTTCGTCGCGGACGCGAGCCACGAGCTGCGGACACCGCTGGCCGCGATCCGCGGGTACGCCGAGCTGACCCGGCGCAGCGGCGAGCAGGTGCCACCGGACGTCGCGTTCGCGATGGGCCGCGTCGAGTCCGAGTCGCGCCGGATGACGACGCTGGTCGAGGACCTGCTGCTGCTCGCGCGCCTCGATTCCGGGCGCCCGGTGGTGCACGAGTGGGTGGACCTGTGCCGCCTGGTGGCCGACGCCGTCGCGGACGCGCACGTCGCGGGCCCGGACCACAAGTGGCTGATGGACGTGCCGGGCGAGCCGATCGGCGTCCTCGGCGACGCGGGCCAGTTGCACCAGGTGGTGATCAACGTGCTGGCCAACGCGCGCACGCACACGCCGTCGGGCACCACGGTGACGACCACACTGTCCACATCGGACGGAGTGGTCCGGCTGCGGGTGGCCGACGACGGACCGGGCATCCCGCCGGAGATCCTCCCGAACATCTTCGAGCGCTTCGCGCGGGGGGACAACTCGCGTTCCCGCGCGGCGGGGAGCACCGGGCTCGGGCTGGCGATCGTGGCCGCGGTGGCGGGCGCGCACGGCGGCCGCGTCGGGGTGCAGAGCCGCCCGGGCCGCACGGAGTTCGAGATCGCGTTCCCCGAGGCCCCGTCTCCCTCGTGAGTGTTTAGGGCGGTTAGAACCGCCCTAAACACTCACGACCGGGTAGTGCGGCGTCACCCGTCCGGGGTTGATGCACAGCGCACGCACAGCTTCGGCACAAGTTCACCACAAACGGTGCCGACACGGTGGGCACCATGACGACCACCCTGTCGGCGCCCGAACACGCCCAGCCCGCGCCCCAGGCTTCCCGGAAACCGAGCTGGGTCAAGCCGTCCGTCGCGGGGCTTCTGCTCGGGACCGGGCTGCTCTACCTGTGGGACCTGGCGAAAACCGGCTGGGCCAACGACTTCTACGCGATGGCCGCGCAGGCGGGCACCTGGAGCTGGAAGGCGCTGTTCTTCGGTTCGCTCGATCCCGGCAACGTCGTCACCGTCGACAAGCCGCCGTTCTCGCTGTGGGTCATGGGGTTGTCCGGGCGGATCTTCGGCTTCTCCAGCTGGAGCCTGCTCGTGCCGAACGCGCTCGCCGGCGTCGCCTCCGTGGGCCTGCTCTACCTGGCCGTGCGACGGCTTTCCGGCCCGGGCGCCGGGCTGCTCGCCGGGGCCGGGCTCGCGCTCACCCCGGTCGCCGCGCTGATGTTCCGCTACGACAACCCCGACGCCTTCCTCGTGCTGCTGCTCGTCGCGGGCGCCTACTGCGTCGTGCGTGCGCTGGAGCACGCGAGCACGAAGTGGCTGCTGCTCGCCGGGGTCGCCATCGGGTTCGGCTTTCTCGACAAGATGCTGCAGGCGTTCCTCGTGCTGCCCGCCTTCGTGCTCGCGTACGCCGTCGCGGCCCCGACGTCGCTCGGGCGCCGGATCGGGCAGCTCTTCGCCGCGGCGGGCGCGGTGGTCGTCTCCGCCGGTTGGTGGATCGTCGTCGTCGCGCTGTGGCCGGCCGCCGATCGGCCCTACATCAGCGGCTCGACCGACAACACCGTGCTGGAACTGGCTTTCGGCTACAACGGCCTCGGCCGGATCTTCGGCGAGGGCCGCGGGGGCGGTGGTGGCGCGACGTTCGCCCCGCCGTCGGGGATGCAGGCGCCGCGCGGCGGCGGGTTCGGCGGCGAGGCCGGCTTGACGCGGTTGTTCAGCGCCGAGTTCGGCGGCGAGGCGTCGTGGCTGCTGCCCGCCGCGATCATCGGACTGGCCGCCGGGCTGTGGTTCACCCGGCGCGCGCCGCGCACCGACCGGACGCGGGCCGCGCTGCTGCTCTGGGGCGGCTGGCTGGTCGTCACCGCGCTCGTGTTCAGCTACATGAGCGGGATCATCCACCCGTACTACACCGTCGCGCTGGCGCCGGGAACCGCCGCCACGCTGGGGATCGCCGCGCGCGAGCTGTGGCGTGGCCGGGCGAACTTCGCCGCCCGCGTGGTGCTGGCCGTCCTGGTCGCGGTGACGGCGGTGTGGAGCTTCGTGCTCCTCGCGCGGACTCCGGAGTGGCAGCCGTGGATCCGCTACGCACTGCTCGTGCTCAGCGCCGTCGCCGTCGCGGGTCTGCTCTTCGGTGCCGACCGGCTCCGGCGGCTCGGCCCGGTCGTGGCCGTGGTCGGCCTGTGCGGCGCGCTGCTCGGGACGACGTCGTTCACGCTGGCGACGGCGGCGGCCGCGCACTCCGGCGGCACCCCGTCGTCCGGTCCGAGTGCCGCCGCGAGCGGACGCGGTTTCGGGGCGCGCGGCGGCTTCGGCGGTGGCCGGACCGACGCGGCACTCGTCGACCTGCTGAAGAACACCACGACGAAGTGGGCCGCGGCGCAGAGCGGTGCGATGGAGTCGGCCGGGCTCGCGCTGGCGAGCGGACGCCCGGTGCTCGCGATCGGCGGCTTCAGCGGCAGCGACCCGGCGCCGACGCTGGAGCGCTTCCGGCAGTACGTCGCGGACGGCGACGTCCGCTACTACGTCGCCGGTGGCCGGGGCGGGTTCGGCGGCGGCCGCGGGACCTCGGGGGAGATCCAGACCTGGGTCGAACAGAACTTCGCCCCGCTCACGGTCGGGGGCACGACTGTTTACGACTTGACGAAATCTGTCGATTGATCGAAATGCGCCTGAACCGCGTGAATTGTTTCCAGCGTGTTAACAATCGCGAATTCATTCGGCGCATTCGCGGGCGGTGCGATATCCGGGGATGCGGACACCTGTTCGATTTCCGTCTCGGTGAGCGGCACAATGCGAACGACTGTTCGGATCCGCGACGCGGCCGCCGGTGATGATCTCCGCGCGGTTCGCCGCCGCGTAACGACGAGGAACTATCGGGCGTGCAGTTGCACGGGCCGAACGCACGGGCTGTGGATCAACTTGGGCGGTCGGCCGAACGAAACGATCGTCAACTTGATCTTGAAGAGCCCGGACCGCGCTGGTCGACCCGGTTAGGGGTCACTCGTTCGGATGCACTGGTCGGGCGTTGTGGTGATCTTGTGCTAGTCGCTAGGCTCTGCGCCGGGAGAGGGACAAGGGGTGGCCGACCCGGTGCGCTGAGTGCTGGGTTCTCACTGGGTGTGGGTACTTCCTGTCCGCGTTCTCTCTTGCCATGACCCGATCAGGTGGAACCGGAAGAGAGCAGCGATGACCGTGCGCGGTGGCGCAGCTCGCCCCGATCCACCCCCTCTTCGTCACGACCCGTAGCCCCGAGCACCGCAATTCCCTCTTCGGTACGGCACCACTCCACTTCCCCCGCATCCTGGAGTTCGTTGTGATTTCCCGTTCCCGCCCCCGTCTCGTGACGGTGCTCCTGACCTTGCTGACGCTCGCCGGCGTCACCGCGCTTTCCGGCTGCAGCGACAGCACCGCCGAAGGCACCGGCGGCAAGATCACCCTCGGGTTCAGCGCGTGGCCGGGCTGGTTCCCCTGGCAGGTGGCGCAGGAACAGGGCTTGTTCGCGAAGAACGGCGTGAACGTCGACCTCAAGTACTTCGACAACTACACCGACAGCATCAACGCGCTCTCCAGCGGCGCCATCGACGCCAACAGCCAGACGCTCAACGACACGCTGTCCTCGGCCTCCGGCGGCGCGAAGCTGTCGATCGTGCTGGTGAACGACAACTCCACCGGCAACGACAAGATCATCGCCCGCGAGGGCATCACCGCCGTCGCCGACCTCAAGGGCAAGAAGGTCGCCGTCGAGCAGGGCACCGTCGACCACTACCTGCTGCTGCTCGCGCTGCAGGCGGCGAAGCTGACCGAAAAGGACATCGAACTGGTCAACCTGCCGACCGACGCCGCCGCGGCCGCGTTCGTCGCCGGCCAGGTCGACGCGGTGGGCGCGTTCGCGCCGTTCACGACCAAGGCCCTCGAGCGCCCGGGCAGCCGCGCGATCTCGTCGTCGGCGGAGTTCCCCGGCGCGATCCCGGACCACCTCGTCACGTCGCAGAAGCTGGTCAAGGAGCACCCGAAGGACGTCCAGGCGCTGGTCAACACCTGGTTCGAGACGCTGACCTGGATCAAGAACAACAAGGACGCCGCCGTGAAGATCATGGCCAAGCGCGGCGGCGTCACCGACGCGGACTACAAGACCTACGACGCCGGCACCACGATCTTCACGCGCCAGCAGAACCTCGACGCGTTCACGCCGGGTGTCACCGCGCAGCACCTGGACTTCCAGGCGAACAAGATCATCGACTTCATCGTCGGCACCGGCCTGGCCCAGCAGCGGCCGTCGCTGGACGGCCTGTTCGACGACCAGTTCGTGAAGGCCGCGCCGCAGTGACCGGCCGGACCCAGCGCGCGACCGCGGCGAGCCCGGCCGACGAGCGGGCCGCCGAGGAGCTCGAGGCCGAGCGGCGGCTCGCCGAGCGGCAGGAGGAGTCCGGCCGCGCGGGCGGGCGGCCGGACTGGTCGCCGCTGCCGCGCCGCGCCGGGCTGAAACCGTCGGCGTCGCCGCTGTTTTCCTTGCGCACGCCCATTTCCGGCGGGGCCCGCTGGACGCTCGCGGTGCTGTCGTTCGCGATCCCGTTCCTCGCGTGGGTCGCGCTGAGCTTCAGCGGCGCCGTCGACTCGACGTTCCTGCCGTCCCCGGCCGCCGTGCTCAAGGCCGGGGTCGACATGGCGGGCACCGGTGAACTGTTCGACGACCTCTGGGCGACGACGCAGCGGGTGCTCGAAGGCTTCGGCCTCGCCGTGCTCGTCTCGGTCCCGCTCGGGGTGCTGATGGGCGCGTTCACCGCGGGGCAGGCGTTCTTCGAGCCGCTGATCGGCCTGCTGCGGTACCTGCCCGCGAGCGCGTTCATCCCGCTGCTGATCATCTGGCTCGGCCTCGGCGAGCCGTCGAAGATCGCCATCCTCTTCATCGGCACCGTCTTCTTCAACACGCTGATGACCGCCGACGTCGTCCGCGCCGTGCCCGGCTCGCTCATCGACGTCTCCTACACGCTCGGCGCGCGCCGCGGCGAGGTGCTGCGCAAGATCGTGCTGCCGCACTCGCTGCCCGGCATGATCGACGCGATCCGGGTCAACGCCGCCGCCGCGTGGAACTTCGTGGTCGTCGCCGAGCTGATCAACTCCTCGGCCGGCCTCGGCTACCGGATCGTCCGGGCGCAGCGGTTCCTGCAGACGGACAAGATCTTCGCCGTGCTCGTGGTCATCGGGATCGCCGGGCTGGTCATCGACGTCCTGCTGCGCCTGCTGCGCACGCGGGTCGGGAAGTGGGCGGCATGACGCTGGAACTGCGGAACGTCGCCAAGGACTACACCGTGCGCGGCCAGGTGACGCGCGCGCTCGACGGCGTCGACCTCGAGGTGCTGCGCGGCGAGTTCGTCTGCGTCGTCGGCGCGAGCGGCTCCGGCAAGTCGACGCTGTTGTCGCTGGTGGCCGGGCTGATCGGCCCGACCGAAGGCGAGATCGTGCTCGACGGCGTGCCCGTCACCGGGCCCGGCCCGGACCGCGGGCTGGTCTTCCAGTCCGGCGCGCTCTACCCGTGGCGCAGCGTCGAGAAGAACGTCGCGTTCGGACTCGAGCTGCTGCCGATCGACGCGGCCGAGCGGGCCCGGCGCGTCGACTGGTACCTCGCCGAAACCGGGCTCGACGCCGTGCGCCGGTCGCTGCCGAAACAGCTTTCCGGCGGCCAGAAGCAGCGCGTCGCGATCGCGCGGGCGCTGGCGTGCGAGCCGGAAGTCCTGCTGCTGGACGAACCCTTCGGCGCGCTGGACGTCCAGACCAAAGAGGACATGCAGGTGCTCATCCGCCAGGTGTGGGCCGACACCGGCACCACGGTGCTGATGGTCACCCACGACGTCGAGGAAGCGGTGTTCCTCGGCGGCCGGGTCGTG
Organism: Amycolatopsis nalaikhensis; assembly: GCF_030264295.1. Classification (GTDB taxonomy): domain Bacteria; phylum Actinomycetota; class Actinomycetes; order Mycobacteriales; family Pseudonocardiaceae; genus Amycolatopsis; species Amycolatopsis nalaikhensis. The sequence goes on from NZ_CP127173.1 coordinate 3,260,962, forward strand.
GTGCTCGCTTCCGACCCGGGTCGCGTCGCCGCCGACGTCGAGGTGGAGCTGCCCGCCGAGCGGGACCTGGCGGTGAAGCGCGAACCGCGGTTCCTCGCGCTGCGCGCCCGGATCGAGGACCTCGTCCGGGAGCAGCACCGCGGGCACGTGAGCCGGGTTGCCGCGGTCGAGTGAGAACGGACGACGGGAAGGTGGCGGGATGAGGCACGGCAGGGCGACCGCGAAACGGGCCGAGGGCGGGGGAATCCTCGCCCGGCTCGGCATCCGCGGCAAGCTGAACCTGCTGCTCCTGCCGCCGCTGGCCGCGGTGGTGCTGGTGTCGGTGCCGTTCGTGCTGACCCAGGCGAGCAGCGCGCTGGCGGCGTCGCAGTCGGCGACCGTGGCCCGGCACACCCAGCAGCTCGGCGGCCTGGTCTGGCAGCTGCAGCGCGAGCGGCTGCTGACCGGCGCGTACGTCGCTTCGCCGGCGCTGCCTGCCGACCAGATGCTCCAGCAGCGGAAGACGGTCGACTCGGCGGTCGAGAGCGTGCGCTCGTCGCTCGGCGCCGACGCCCCGGACGAGCTTTCCTCGGCGCTGACCCGGATCGGTTCGCTCGCCGAGCTGCGGCAGAACGCCGAACGCCGCGGCGTCGCGCTCGACAGCGTCGCCCGCACCTACCACGCGGTGATCGGCGCGGTGATCGACGCGCTGCGGCTCGTCCCGCAGCTCACCAGTGACGCCGAAGGCACCCGGGAGCTGACTGCGCTCGAAGCGCTGCTGCGCGCGAACGAGGAGAACTCGTTGCGCGGCATGGCGTTGATCGTGACGGCGGTGTCACCGGAGGCCGGGCGGTCCATCCTGGACGACGCGACCCAGCAGTCGCCGATCTTCACCGACCGGTTCGTCCAGCAGGCGGACAGCGCGCAGTCGGCGCTGGTGGTCAACGTCGAGCAGAGCGAAGCCGGCCGCAAGATCGACGACCTCGCGGCCCAGATCGACAACCCGCGTGACGCGGTCGCCACCACCCAGTACGTCGCGGACGTGCTCACCGCGTCGGAAAGTCAGGCGGGGCAACGCAAACTGGTCCAGGAGCGGGTCACCGGCGAGATCGCCGATGCGGCTTCCGACCGGGCCGCCGCCGGCACCCGGCTGGCCTGGACGGTCGGCGTCGGCGCCGGGCTGCTGTTCCTGCTGGTCGCGTTCCTCGCCGTCGCGGTCTCCCGCTCGATCGCCCGGCCGCTGCGCCGGCTGACCACCGCGGCGACGTCGGTCGCCGACCTGGCCGGCACCGAGCTGGTCCGCGTGACCGACACCGAAGAGGCCGAGGCGCAGGTCCCGCGGCTGGCCACCATCGACGTCGTGTCGGACGACGAGCTCGGCAAGCTGGCCGCGGCGTTCAACCGGGTCCAGACCACCGCCGCCGAGCTGGTCGAGCGGCAGGCGCTCACCCGGCGCAACACCAGCTTGATGTTCGCGAACGTCGCCAAGCGCACGCAGAACCTGGTCGGCCGCCAGCTCGCGCTGATCGACGAGGTCGAGCGCAACGAGCAGGACACCCGGCTGCTGGCCAGCCTGTACCGGCTCGACCACCTCTCCACCCGCCTGCGCCGCAACGCCGACAACCTGCTCGTGGTGTCCGGCACCCGCGACGAAACCCGCATCGCCGGCCCGATCGAGCTGGCCACGGCACTGCGGTCGGCGCTGGCCGAGATCGAGGACTACCAGCGCGTCAAGCTCGGCGTCGTCGGCGACATCCTGCTCTCCTCGGCCCTCGGCGCCGACCTGGTGCTGGTGTTCGCCGAGCTGCTGGAGAACGCGACGTCGTTCTCGCCGCCGGGCTCGATGGTCGAGGTGGACACGATGTTCCTCGCGGACGGCTCGTGCCTGGTGAACATCGTCGACCACGGCATCGGCATGACCGCCGAGAAGATGGCCGAGGAGAACCAGCGGCTCGTCGAGCGCGAACGGCTGGAGCTCGCGCCGACCAGCGTGCTCGGCCTGTTCGTGGTCGGCCGCCTCGCGCGGCGCCACGACCTCGGCGTCGAGCTGCTCGCGACACCGACCACCGGCGGCGTGACCGCCCGGCTGACCATCCCGCCGTCGCTGTTCAGCCACCGCACCGGGCTGCCGCCGAAGCAGGAACCGGTGATCCCGGTCCAGGCCGCGCCGCCGGTCGTGCCGCCCCAGGCGCGGCCCGCGGAAGCCGTCGCCGCCACCTCGGTGTCCACTTTGGACGAACTGCGGCCCGCCGAGCTGCCCGCGCCGGCGATCCCGGCGCTGCTGAGCACCCCCAACGGCTTCCGCTGGTTCCGCCAGCTCGAACCGGTGTGGCCGGACGCCGAGCCCGACGTCAAGCCGCCGGTCGCGGACCCCGAACCGGAGGCCGAGACCCGCGGCGGCCTCCGCCGTCGCGTCCGCGGCGCCCAGCTGCCCGACCCGGGGATCACGGCGCCGGTCGCCGACGGCAAGCCGCGGCACGACCCGGAAGCGACCAAGAACGCGATGGACGGCTTCCAGAGCGCCTTCGCGAAGGCCGCCGAAGTCGGCGCGATGGCGGCTGAGCCGCCGCCCACCCTCGTGACCGAACCCGTGCCGCCGCCGGCGGGCGACGGCTCGTCGCTGCCCCAGCGCGTGCCCGGCGGATCGGACCTGCCCGCGCCGGCCGTCCGGCCGTCCCTCACCGCGCACGCCCCGGCCACCGCGCCGATCGCGGCCGCCCCGCCGTCCCGGGACGGCCTGGTCCGCCGCGTCCCCGGTGCCCAGCTCGCCCCCGGTCTGCGTCAGCAGTCCGCGGGCAGGCCGCCCGCCCGCGCCACCGCGAACCGCACCCGGCGGGACCCGGCGGCCGAGCGGGCGGCGTTCGACGCGTTCGCCGCCGGCCTCGCCAAGGCGGACGTGGTGACGGCAGACAGCCCGCCCCAAGGCGTGGTCGCCGGTCGTGTGATGGAACGAGGAGAAGAGAGCAGGAAATGAGCATCCCCGCACCTGGCGTCAGTGTCGAAGCCCAGAACTTCAACTGGCTGGTGAGCCGCTTCGCGCAGCACACCGCGGGCGCGATCGCCGCCATCGCGGTTTCGGCCGACGGTCTGCTGATCGCGATGTCGTCGGAGCTGGAGCGGTCGAACGCCGACCGGCTCGCCGCGATCTCCTCCGCCATGCTCGGCCTCGCCCACGGCGTCTCCGACAGCCACCCGCTCGGCTCGCCGGACAAGGTGATCATCGAGCTGGAGCACGGGTACCTGCTGGTCTGCACCATCAGCATCGGCTGCTCCCTCGGCGTCCTCGCCAACAAGCAGGCCAGCCTCGGCACGATCGCCTACGAGATGGCGATGTTCGCCAACCGCGCCACCGAAGTGCTGACGCCCGGCCTGATCGAGGAGCTCAAGAACACCGTGGGGTCGTGATGACCGAGGAACCTTCGCTGCTGCGGCCGTACCTGATGACCTCGGGGCGCGCCCAGCCGGTCGACCAGACCCTGGAGATCGAGGCGCAGGTCATGACGTCCCGCCTGGGCGCGGCGTCGCACCCGCAGCTCACGTTCGAGCGCCAGGAAATCGTTTCCCTGTGCCGGACCACGATGTCGGTCGCCGAGGTGGCCGCCATGCTCGGCCTGCACATCGGCGTCGCCCGGGTGCTGGTGGCCGACCTCGCCGAGCTGGGCTACGTCGTCGTCCGGCGCCCCGGCAACCACAACTCGCACGACCTCGGCATGATCGAAAGGGTCATTCGTGGACTCGAAGCCATTCACTGAACCGGGTGCCCGCCCGCTGGCCCCGGTCAAGATCGTCATCGCGGGCGGCTTCGGCGTCGGCAAGACGACGGCGGTCTCGTCGATCTCGGAGATCAAGCCGCTGACGACGGAGGCGGCGATCACGTCGGTGGCGGCGTCGGTGGACCGCACGGGCCACGTCCCGGCCAAGACCACGACGACGGTGGCCCTCGACTTCGGCTGCATCACGATCGACGACGAGGTCAAGCTGTACCTGTTCGGCACGCCCGGCCAGGACCGCTTCGGGTTCATGTGGCAGGACCTGGTCCACGGCGCACTGGGCGCCCTGGTGATCGTGGACACGCGCCGCATGGACGACTGCTACCCGGCGGTGGACTACTTCGAGAACGCGGGCCTGCCGTTCGTGGTGGCGGTGAACATGTTCGACGGGTCGCTGGGGCACAACCTGGAGGACGTGCGCTGGGCACTGGCGGTGAGCGACGACGTCCCGCTGATCACGTTCGACGCGCGGCAGAAGCTCTCGGTGCGGGACGCCCTGCTGGCGGTGCTGCACAACACGTTCAAGAAGGCCCGGGCGCAGGCGGGCGCGGGGGCGTGAGGGCCCTTGGGTACACTGATCCACGGACCCCGCGCGGCGTCCACCCTGTGAACCTCCCCAGGGCCGGAAGGCAGCAAGGATAAGCAGGCTCTGGCGGGTGCGCGGGGTCCCCTTCTTTTCGGCTCCGGCTCTCGGGGCTTCGCCCCTTCGCCGGGCCTTCACTTCGTCGTTTTGCCCGGGGGCCGAGCCCCCGGACCCCCACGGTGCCTCACGCGCGGCCTGCGAGGTCTGCCGCGGCTGTCGTGAGTGTTTAGGGCGGTTAGAACCGCCCTAAACACTCACGACAGCTTTAGAACAGGCCCAGCACGTCGTTCGGGGGTTGGGGTGGGGGTGGTGCGTCCTCGTCGGTGATCGGCTTCGCCCGGCCCGCCAGTTTTCGCAGCTCCGCGCCGTCCACGCACCTCGACGGGAACGCCGCCGAGGCCGTGCGCCGGGCGATCTCCGCCGTCGGGAGCGGGGCCGCCGACGCCGCGAACACCAAGTTGCCGAAGCGGCGGCCCTTCAGCACCGCCGGGTCCGCCAGCAGCAGGACCTCCGGGAACACCGCCAGCAGCGTCGCCAGGAAGCGGCGGGCGAACGGGAGGCCCGAGCCGTCCGTGATGTTCGCCAGGTAGACGCCGTTCGCGCGGAGGATGCCCGCCGTCGCGCGCGTCGCCTCCAGCGTCGCCAGGCCGCCCGCCAGCGTCGCCCGCTCGAACGCGTCGACCACCAGCAGGTCCGCCGAGTCCTCGCGGCGCGTCGCCAGGCCCGCCCGGCCGTCCGTCACGCGGACGCGCAGCCCCGGCACCCGCAGCCCCAGCTGGGCGCGGACCAACTCCACCAGTTCGCCGTCGGCGTCGAACACGAGCTGCCGCGACCCCGGCCGTGTCGCCGCCACGTACCGCGGCAGCGTGCAGGCCGCGCCGCCGACGTGCAGCGCGTCCACCGGCCCCGGCGGCAGCTGGTCCACCACGTCCCCGAACCGCCGGACGTAGTCGAACTCCAGGTTGGCGGGGTCGTCGAGGTCGACGTAGGACTGCGCGACGCCGTCGACCGACACCAGCCAGGCGTTGCCGCGGTCGGCGTCCCGGAGCAGCTCCGCCGTCCCGAACCGCACCGGGTAGCGGCCGGGTCGAGGACCGGGCCTCGGTGTTCGGCTCACGAGGGCCAAGGTTAGTTGTCGGTGGTGCCCGGTACTCTCGCGACGTGGCTCTCGCGCTGTACCGCAAGTACCGTCCGGCAACCTTCGCCGAGGTCGTCGGGCAGGAGCATGTGACCGAACCCCTCCGCACGGCGTTGGCGGCGGGGCGGATCAACCACGCCTACCTCTTCTCCGGCCCCCGCGGCTGCGGGAAGACGTCGAGCGCGCGCATCATGGCGCGCTCGCTGAACTGCGCCGAAGGCCCGACGCCCGACCCGTGCGGCAAGTGCAACTCGTGCCGCGCGCTGGCGCCCGAGGGGCCCGGCAGCGTCGACGTCACGGAGCTGGACGCGGCGAGCCACGGTGGTGTCGACGACGCCCGCGAGCTGCGCGACAAGGCGTTCTACGCGCCGGCCGAGTCGCGCTACCGCGTGTTCATCATCGACGAGGCGCACATGGTCACCACGCAGGGCTTCAACGCCCTGCTGAAGATCGTGGAAGAGCCGCCGGAACACGTCATCTTCATCTTCGCCACGACCGAGCCGGACAAGGTGCTGACCACCATCCGCTCGCGCACGCACCACTACCCGTTCCGCCTGATCCCGCCGAAGTCGATGCGCGACCTGCTGGAGCGCAACGTCGCGGCGGAGGGCGTCGAGGTCGAGCCGGCGGTGTACCCGCTGGTCATCCGCGCGGGCGGCGGTTCGGCGCGCGACACGCAGTCGGTGCTCGACCAGCTGCTGGCCGGCGCCGGGCCGGAGGGCGTTTCGTACTCGCGGGCGGTCGCGCTGCTGGGCGTCACGGACGTCGCGCTGATCGACGACATGGTGGACGCGCTCTCGACGGAGGACGCGGCAACGGTGTTCGGCACGGTCGAGAAGCTGACGGAGGCGGGCCACGACCCGCGCCGGTTCGCGACGGACCTGCTCGACCGCCTGCGTGACCTGGTGCTGCTGCGCGCGGTGCCGGAGTCCGCGGGCGGGCTGGTGTCGGCGCCGGAGGAAGAGCTGGCCCGGATGGTGGCGCAGGCGGAGCGGATCGGCTTGGCGACGCTCTCGCGCTACGCGGACATCGTCCACAATGGACTCCTGGAGATGCGCGGCGCGACGTCACCGCGGCTGGTGCTGGAGTTGTTGTGCGCGCGGATGTTGCTGCCATCGGTGACGGAGGCGGAGAAGGCGCTGCTGGCCCGCATCGAGAGGCTGGAGCGCCGCGCGACGGCGCCGGTCGCGCCGGCGGAGGGCGGAGTGGAGCCCCCGGTGCGGGCGGCACCGGAGAAGGAGTTTTCGCGGCCGTCGCAGCGGGCGGGGTCGGCGGGTCCCGCGCCGGTCCCGGAGCCGGTCAAGCCCCCGGCCCGCCCGGAGCCCACCCCGGCGGCTGGCGCGGGCGCTGCTCCGGCGGCGGCGAGTGCGGCTGCCCCGGCGGCGGCTCCAGCGCAGTCCGGCCCGGACGGCGGCTGGGGAACCCCACGCACGCCGGGCGGCGGCACCCCCGCCCCGGCGGCAGGTGCTCCGGCGCAGTCCGGTGACAGCGGCTGGGGCACTCCTCGGACACCGGGCTCACCCGCCCCGGCGGCAGCGAGTGCGCCTGCTCCGGCGGCCAGCTCTGGCGCGGCGGCCGACGACGGTTGGGGAGCCCCGCGCACGCCGGGTGGCGGCACTCCAGCTCCGGCGGCGCCGGAAGCTCCGGCACCGGCGGCGTCGGGCGGCATGGACGCGGCGGCGATCCGGAACGTCTGGCCGCAGCTCATGACGGCGTTGCGCAAGTTCACGGGCGGCCGCAGCCTGGAGGCGATGCTGACCCAGGCGGCGGTCGCGAGCGTCGAGGGCAACGCGGTCACGCTGACGCACAAGTCGGAGCCACTGGCCCGCCGCCTGTCGGACCAGGACAACGCCCGCAAGATAGCGGGAGCACTGTCCGACGTCCTGGGCGGAGACTGGCAGGTCCGCTGCGTCCACGGAAACGCCCCGGCGGCGGCACCCGCGGCCCGCCAACAGCAGGCGGCACCGGCCCCGGAGAGGTCGTTCACCCGCCAGTCGGCGGCGGCGGCCGCGCCCGCGCAGGCGCCCGCAACCCCGCCCCCGGCACCGGCCCGGCCGAAGGTCACGACGACCGAGCCGGACATCCCGCTGCCCCCGGAACCGGCCGACGAGGACGACGAAGACCTCTACAACGAGGACGCCAGCCCGGCCCCACCGCCGCCCCCACCCCCGCCGGACCAGGACCCGGACGAGGTGGCCCGCAAACTGATCTCCGACCACCTCGGCGCCCGCCCCCTCGACTGACGCGAGGGGCCCGGGCGGCCGGTCGCGCTTCGGACCGGCGCCCGGCGATCGAGGCGGCGGGGCGGGCGACCTGCGGCCCAGCTGGGCGCGCAGCTCTGCGTTGCCGCGGGAAATCAGGCTTAGTCGGCCGCGGCAATCCCGGCCCTCGGCGGCCGAGTAGGCCGCCCAGCGCTGCACTGCCGCGGGAAGTCACGCGGCCAATCCCATCGGCCGCGGCAACCTCGGCCGGACCTCGTCGGCCGAGGCGGCCCAGCGACTCACCCAGCGAGATAAGCCTCGATGGCCGCGGCGATGGCGGATGCGTACGACTGCCGCCCTTCCGCGCTCGTCATCCGCGCCGCCTCCGCCGGATTCCTCATGTTTCCGCACTCGACCAGCGCCGCCGGGCGGGTCGACAAGTTCAACCCGCCCAAGTCCGACCGCGCCGAAAGCCCGCCACCGCCGATGTAGTTCGAAACACTGAACCCACCCGAGCGCATCGTGTCCCGCAGCGTCTGCGCCAGCCGCAGCGAAGGCGCCCCCTGCGCCGCGTTCAACGGCGGCGACGAGTACGCCACGTGGAACCCGTTCGCCCCCGCCGCGGTCGAACCGTCCGCGTGGATCGACACCACCGCGTTCGCGCCAGCCTCGTTGCCGATCGCCGCTCGGCGGTCCACGCACGGGCCCACCCCCGTGTCGTTCTGTCGCGTGTAGACGACGCGGATCCCCTTGGCCGCCAACGCTTCCCCGATCCGGCGGGCCACGTCGAACGTGAACGCGTGCTCGGGATAACCCGCGTTGGTCGCGGTGCCCGTCGTGTTGCACGGCTTCGTCTGCCCGCGCCCCGACGGCACCAGCCGGTTGATCTCCGCCGGGTGCGCCGCGTTGCCCCCGTTGTGCCCCGGATCCAGCACCACCACCTTCGCCGCCACCGGCGGAGCAGACGGCGAAGGCGACGAAGACGCAGACGTCGGCGTCGCCACCGGAGCCGAGGAAGAAGAGGAGGAAGACGACGACGAAGACGACGGCGGCGGCGGGGGCGGCGCGGCCGGGACGTCGCCGGAGCACCCGGTGAGCAGCAGGGCACCGGCCAGGAGCAGGGGAGCAGTCGCGCGTCGCACGGCGACCACGGTGCCACAGCCCGCCACCGCGCGGGGCGCGACTACCCTGGTGGATGACACAGGCGTGCAGAGAGGACCGAGTGCGATCATGGTGCAACCCGGCGGCGGCTTCGACCTTTCCCAGCTGATGCAGCAGGCGCAGCAGATGCAGCAGAAGCTCGTCGAGGCCCAGGAAGAGCTCGCCAACACCGAGGTCACCGGCACCGCCGGCGGCGGGCTGGTCACCGCGACCGTCTCCGGTGACAGCCAGCTCAAGAGCCTCAAGATCGACCCGAAGGTGGTCGACCCGGACGACGTCGAGACGCTGTCCGACCTGGTCGTCGCGGCCGTGCGGGACGCGTCGGCGAACGCGCAGAAGCTCACCGAGCAGAAGCTCGGCCCCCTGGCCAACGGCCTCGGCGGTGGTGGCGGCATGCCGGACCTCGGCAGCCTCGGCTTCGGCGGCTGACGAACTTGTACGAAGGTGTCGTCCAGGACCTGATCGACGAGCTCGGGCGCTTGCCCGGGGTCGGGCCGAAGAGCGCCCAGCGCATCGCGTTCCACCTGCTGGCCACCGACCCGGCCGACATCGCGCGGCTGCAGGACGTGCTCGGCAAGGTCAAGGAAGGCGTGCAGTTCTGCGAGATCTGCGGCAACGTCTCCGAGCAGCCGACGTGCCGCATCTGCCGCGACGAGCGCCGCGACCTCACGGTCATCTGCGTCGTCGAGGAGCCGAAGGACGTCCTCGCGGTCGAGCGCACGCGCGAGTTCAAGGGCCGCTACCACGTGCTGGGCGGCGCGCTCGACCCGCTGTCGGGCATCGGCCCGGAGCAGCTGCGGATGCGCGAGCTGCTCAAGCGGATCGGCGAGGCCGACATCCGCGAGATCATCATCGCGACGGACCCGAACACCGAGGGCGAAGCGACGGCGACGTACCTGGTGCGCATGCTCCGCGACTTCCCGGGCCTGAACGTGACGCGGCTGGCGTCGGGGCTGCCGATGGGCGGTGACCTGGAGTTCGCCGACGAGCTGACGCTGGGCCGCGCGCTCTCGGGCCGCCGCGCGCTCTAGGTGTCGAAGCGCCTCAAGTCGTACAGGTCCATCAGCCTGATCACCTTGTTCGCGTACTCCGGGTCGGTGGCGTACTTCCGCGCCACCGCCCGGATGAACGCGTCCGGGTCGTCGCGCACCGGCAGCGCCGCCGCGTAGTTCGACGACGTCGTCAGCAGCCGCCCGTAGTCGCGGAACGAGTCGGGAATCGACGCGTACACCCGGAAGAACGCGTCCACCGGGTGGCACGGCGACGGGACGCACTCCGTCGTCGGGTAGCGCGCGCAGCGCACCGCGATCGGCCCCGGGCTCGTCGGCGTCACGCACTTGAAGCCGAAGTAGTTCAGCTCCTTCACCGACAGCTGGCTGCGGCCCCAGTTCGACTCCAGGATCGACTGCGCCACCGTCACCGACGCCGGGATGTCGTACGCCGCGTGGATCGCGCGGGCGATCGGGCCCGCCGCGCCGACGTACTCCGCTTGGTACCCCGCGTCCAGCGCCGCCGACCGGACCGAGTCCTGGTCGATCACCGGTGAAAAGACGAGCAGCGCCGCCAGTCCGATGTGGATCATGGCCGAACGTTGCCCGACCCACGGGAAAAGAGCGACCCGAAGGTCACTCTAACGAGAACCTCAGCAGTAGCCGAGCTGCGCCAGCGTGTCGACGACGATCTCGGACGGGTGGTACTTGTCCATCCAGGACTCACCGCGCCGGTTCTGGTACGTGTCGAGGAAGTTCTGCAGCTTGTCGCCGCGCATTTCGGTCAGCACCACCGTCTCGCCGAGGTGCTGCGGCGTCTCCGTGCGCTCGCGGTGCACCGCGCACGGCAGGCCGAGGTAGTAGCACTCCGCCGAAAGACCACCCGAGTCGGTGACGACGTACTCGGCGCGCGCCACCAGCGGCAGGAACTTCAGGTACCGCATCTTCGGCTGCGCGATGAACTTGTCGTCGAACAGGTTGTCCAGGCCCAGCGAGCGGATCTTCTCGCGCTCGGGCGCGCCCGCCATGTACAGGATCGGCATCTGGCGGCTCTGCTCGCGCAGGATCTCCAGCACCTCGCGGTACTTGTCCGCGCGCGACACGAGCTCGAAGCGGTGCAGCGTGGCCAGGCCGAACTTCTCCGGCAGGTTCGGCACGTCCAGCGGCTGGCCGATGGCCAGGCGCATCGCGTCGATCGCCGTGTTGGCCTCGGTGTCGACGACCACGCCGCGGGCGTTGCGGAGGTTGTTCACCTCACGCGCGCTCGGCGCGAAGTGGATGTCGACGATCTTCGCCGCGATCTTGCGGTTGAGCTCCTCGGGCAGCGGCGACAGGATGCTGCCCGACCGCGCGCCCGCCTCGACGTGCCCGACGCGGGACTTGAGGATCCGCTTCCCGATCAGCGAGCCGTACGGCGTGGTGAACGTGTCGCCGTGCACCAGCACCAACGGCGGGCGGCCGTCCTCGTTGAGCGCGGCGCGCAGCTCGTGGCGGCGGCTCCACGCGGTGCGCAGCACCTGCGCGGCCCAGCCCGGCACCTGCGCGGGGGACTCGAGGTTGTGCGCCTTCTCCTGCGGCACCAGCCAGACGTCGGGCTCCGGCAGCTTCAGGTCGGCGAGGACGTCGGCGACCTCGTCGACGTGCTGGGCGGTGAACCAGATCTTGGGCCGCATCCCGCGCTCGGCGATCCCGTGGTAGACCGGCGCGATCTTGATCAGTTCCGCGGTGGTGCCGAGAATGAAGGAAATCACCGTGAAAGCCCATTTCTGGTCGGGTGCGGTGGCGTAAGGATACTGGCCGACCCGCCACCTGGGCCGCCGGGTAGCCTCGGCACGGTGAGTGCGAACCCGCTCCTCCCCTCGCTCAGCGTCGTGATCCCGGTCTACAACGAGCAGGACTGGATCGAACGCAGTGTCGGCGCGCTGCTCGCCTCGGCCGAGACGGCGAACTGGCCGATCGAGGTCGTCGTGGTCGACGACGGCAGCACCGACGCCACTCCCGCCCGGCTCGACGACCTGCGCGAACGCCACGGCATCACCGTCGTCAGCCAGGCCAACGGCGGCCGGTTCGAGGCCCGGCGGTCGGGCATCGCCAAGGCGTCCGGCCAGCAGATCCTGCTGCTCGACAGCCGCGTGGAGGTCGACGGAGGTTCGCTCACCTTCCTGCGCGACCAGCTCGTCGACCACCCGGAGCGGACGGTCTGGAACGGGCACATCAACGTCGCTTCCGAGCACAACCCGTACGCCGGTTTCATGGCCGGGCTGGTGAAGATTCCGTGGCGCCGCTACTGCGCGAACCCGCGCTTGATGTCGTTCGGCATCGAGGAGTTCGACCTCTTCCCGAAGGGCACGGGATTCTTTTCCGCGCCACGCGCCGTTCTCGAAGCGGCTTCCGACGCTTTCGTTTCGTTGTTCGACGACGTCCGCTTCGCCAGTGACGACACCGGTGTTCTCCGCTGGATCGCCGAACGGCACCGCATCTTCCTCGCGCCGGAGTTTTCCGCGACCTACCACGGGCGCGACAGCTTCAAGAAGTTCGTCGCCCAGTCCTACTTCCGCGGGACGACGTTCGTGGACTCCTACCTCGGTTCGCCGGGTCCGGCCCGCAACGGCTTGTTCGCCGCGTTCGGCGTCGGCCTGCTCGGCCTGGGCGTCGCGGTCAAGCGCCCGAAGACGGCCGTGCTGCTCGCCGCCGCCGGGTCGGCCGCGGCCGGGGCCGCCGTGACGCGCTTCGGCGCGACGAACGCGGAGGCGAAGGCCGTCGCGAAGCTGGCCCCGGTGTTCGGCGCCGGCTTCGGCGCGGGTGCGGTCCGCGGGCTCGTCATGGCGCTGCGGGCCGGCCGCAGGCGAGGTCGATGAGCTCCCCGATGACCGAGGCGGACGGGCGCGGCCTGGCGAAGGAGACCGGCCGCTCGGCCGGGAAGATCGGCCTCTCGCTGCTGGTCGCGATCGCCCTCGGCTACGTGCTGACGCTGGTCGCGACGCGCTGGCTCGGGCCGGTGAACAGCAAGGTCTACCTCTCGTTCTGGGGCATCCTGATGGGCCTCGGCAGCGCGTTGTCGCCGCTGGAGCAGGAGCTGTCCCGCCAGTCGGCGGTGGCCGCGCTCGACGGCGGCAAGGCGGGCAAGCCCGCGCTGCGCTCGCTCACCGTCGGCGCGGTGGCCGTCGCCGTCATCGCCGCGTTGACGCTGGTCGTGCCGGTGCTTTCGGACCGCCTCTACGCCGGGCACACCGCGCTCGGCGTCATCGTGCTGTGCGGCGCGGTCTCGTTCGCCTGCCAGTTCGCCGCCCGCGGCCTGCTCGTCGGGCAGCAGCGGATCAAGCCGTACTCGGGGCTGGTCGTCGCCGAGGCCGCGGTCCGCGTGCTCGTGCTGTTCGGCATCGCCGCGGCCGGGCTGACCGGCCTGACGTCGTTCGCGATCGCCGCCGCGACCGGCTCGTTCGCGTGGCTGCTGTTCGTCCGGCCGGTCGCCGGCCTGGTCGACCCGCACGCCGACGGCGAGGGCTGGGGCCCGGTGACCGCCCGGATCCTCGTGCTCATGGTCGGCGCGGGCCTGACGGCCAGCGTCATCACCGGCTACCCGGCGATGGTGAGCCTGCTCGCCCCCGGCGGGTCCGAGGCCGACGTCGGCGTCCTGTTCGCGACGCTCACGGTGTCGCGCGTGCCGCTGCTGCTGCTGTCCCCGCTGCAGGCGCTGGCCGTGCCAACGGTGGTCCGGCTGTCCGGCACCGAAGACGGCAGGCACCGGCTGCGGAAGCTGCTCGCGGCGGGCGCGCTCGGCACCGTGGTGGTCGGCGTGGTCGGCGCGCTGGTCGGCCTGCTGATCGGGCCCTGGCTGGTGTCCCTGCTCTACGGCTCGGACTTCGTCGCCAAGGGCTGGTGGGTGGCCTGGATGGTGTGGGGCGCGGTGCTGCTCACGGCCCTGCAGCTGATGACGGCCGTGCTGGTGGCCCGCAAGGAAGCGAACAAGGTCCTCGTCACCTGGGCGGTGGTCGCCGTCGCGACGGCGGCGACCCTGCTGATCGTGCCGGGTGACCCGATCCTCAAGGCCGTCGCCGGCCTGGCCGGCGGCCCCACGCTGGGCCTGGTGGTCGTGCTGGCGTTCGTGTTGCGGCGGCCGGCGGTTCCGCGGGACTGACGTCCGCCGCCCACCGCTACGCTGACCCCTCTCTCCGGGATGGACGGATACCGCGCATGGGTTTCTCTCTGGTGTTGCTGGCGTTCTGGGTGCCGGGCGCGGTGTTCGGCGTCGCCGCCGGCCTGCGCGGCTGGACGCTCGCCGCCGCCGCGCCGCTGCTGACCTTCGGCGTCGTCGCGCTCGGCATCCCGGTGCTCGGCGGCCTCGGTATCCGCTGGGACGTCGCGTCGGTCGCGGGCTGGACCGTGGCGCTCGCCGCCGTCGCCTTCGGGCTCGGCCGGGTGGTGCGCCGGTTCCGGCGGGACGCCTCCGCCGCCGAGCCGACCGCGAAGACTCCCCTCGGCGAACACCTGCTGATCGGCGCGGGCGTGCTGGCCGGCATGGCCGTCGGGGCGGCCGCGACGCTGCGCGGGATCCGCACGCCCGGCAACATCAACCAGGACTTCGACGCGCCGTTCCACGCCAACCTGGTGCGCTGGATCGCCGAGCACGGCGACGCGCGCCCGGCCACCGTCGGGACGATCGCGAACCTGCCGGACGAGCACCACTACTTCTACCCCGACACCTACCACGCCCTGCTCGCCCTGCTGGTCGGCCACGGCGGGCTCGACGTCGTGGAGATCGTGAACCTCGCCTCGCTGGCGGTGGTCCTCGCGTTCCCGCTCGGCGTGGCCGTGCTGTGCCGGGCGTGGGGCATGCCGGCGATCGGGACCGCGGCCGCGGCGGTGGCCGCGGCCTGCTTCACCGCGTTCCCGTACGACCTGATGTGGCACGGTCCCGTGTGGCCGTACGGGGCGGGCGTGGCCCTGCTGCCCGCGCTGCTCGCGCTCGGCCGCCTGCTGCTGGTCCCGCGCGGGATCACCGCGCCGGTGACGATCGCCCTCGGCGTCGCCGGGCTCGCCGGCCTGCACACCAGCGTCGTCTTCGTGGCGTTGATCTACTTCGGGCTGCTGCTCGCCGCGCTGGCGTTCCGGCTCGAGGTGATCGACTGGCGCGCCGCGTGGCCGTCGATCGCCGCGACCGCGGTGCTCGGCGTCCTGCTCGGTCTCCCGCAGGTGCTGCCGTCGCTCTACAACGCCGGCGGGGTCACGTCCGCGCAGTGGCCGACCGCGGAGACGGTCACCGGCGCCATCGGGCAGACGGTGACCTTCTCGCCGATGACCGGCTTCCCGCAGTGGTGGATCGGGGTGCCCGCGCTGATCGGCGTCGTGCTGCTGGTCCGGCACCGGCGGATGGTGTGGGTCGTCGCCGCCTACGTCGTGTTCGGCGGGCTGTACGCGGCCACCGTGTCGCTGGACACGCCCCTGGTCAACCTGCTGAGCGGGCCCTTCTACAACGACTACTACCGGATCGCCGCGCTGCTCCCGATGATCGGCGCGGTCGGGTTCGGCCAGTTCGCGTTCAGCGCGTCCACCTGGACCGCCGCGCGGCTGCGGAAGTGGCGGCCGCAGCTGCGGGTCGCCCCGCTCGTGGTGCTCGCCGTGCTCGCGCTCGTGGTCGGCGTGGCCAGCCGTGGCGGGTACCTCGGCCGCAACACCAAGAGCGTCAACATCGGTTACCGCGGCTTCCCCGCGGTGAGCGACGCCGAGCGGGCCGCCCTCGACTGGCTGGGGCAGCACACCGCGCCGGGCGAGCGCGTGATGAACGACCGCGCGGACGGTTCGGTCTGGATGTACGCGCTGGAGGGGCTCCGCCCGGTCGAGTGGACGTTCTACGGTGCCGAGCCCGGCACGCAGGCGTCGTACCTGAGCCTGTTCCTCAACGGCGTCGAGCGGTACCCGAAGGTCCGCGAAACGCTCACCGCGCTCGGCGTCCGTTACGTCTTCGTCGGCTCCGGCACCGCGACGCCGAACCTGCGCAACTCCCTCGGCCTCGCCGGTCTCGCCCACACGCCGGGTTTCCGCCAGGTCTTCCGCAACGCCGACGCCGCCGTCTACCTCATCGAGGGCGGCGCCCCGTCGGGGTCCGCGGCCGGTCACGGCGGGTGACCCACCACCTCGACAGGGGGCCGGGGGCCGGAAACGCTAGAGTGATCGGGTGTCCAGCACCTCCGTGACCAGCCGCCGCGTGCTCATCGTGATGCCCGCGCTGAACGAGTCCGCGAGCGTGGCTTCGGTCATCGAGCAGGTGAAACGGGCCTTGCCGAGCGGCGATCTGCTGGTCGTCGACGACGGCTCGGTCGACGACACCGCCAAGCTCGCCCGCGCGGCCGGCGCCGAGGTCGCGCGCCTCGCGGTGAACCTGGGTGTCGGCGGCGCGATGCGCACCGGCTTCCGCTACGCCGCCGCCCGCGGCTACGACGTCGTGGTGCAGGTGGACGCGGACGGCCAGCACGACCCGGACGAGCTCGACGCGCTGCTGCGCGGCCTGGACGACGCCGACATCGTGATCGGCTCGCGGTTCGCGGGCAAGGGCTCCTACAAGGCGAGCGGCCCGCGCAAGTACGCCATGGTCGCCCTTTCGGTCGTGTTCTCGCGGCTGGCGAAGACCCGGCTCACCGACGTCACGTCGGGCTTCAAGGCGATGGGCCCGCGCGCGATCAAGCTGTTCGCCGGCTACTACCCCGCGGAGTACCTCGGGGACACCGTGGAGTCCCTGGTCATGGCCATCCGGGCCAAGCTGACCATCAAGGAGATCCCGGTCGTCATGCGGGAGCGCGCGGGCGGCACGCCCAGTCATTCACCCGTCAAGTCCGCCGTCTACCTGAGCCGGGCCGGGCTCGCGCTGCTGCTGGCGCTGGTGCGCCGCCGGCCCGCGGTCGACTCCTCCGACTCGGCGTAAGGGGAAGCAGAAATGCAGGGTTGGCGCGTCCTCAGCATCGTCGTCGCCTGTGTCGTGCTGTTCGTCGTCCTCGAGATGATGCGGCGGCGGAAGCTGCGCGAGAAGTACGCGGGCGTGTGGCTGATCGTCGCGGTCGGCGTCGTCGTCCTCGCGGTGGTGCCGCAGGCGGCCGAGTTCCTGGCCAAGCTCACCGGTGTCCAGACGCCGTCGAACTTCGTCTTCCTCCTCGCCGGCGTCGTGCTGGCCCTGGTTTCACTGCACCTGTCGACCGAGGTCGGGCACCTGGAAGAAGAGGTGCGCACGTCGGTCGAGGAGACGGCGCTGCTGCGCTGCGAGCTCGAGGACGCCAAGCGCGAGCTGGCGGCCCGGATCGCCGAACTGGAGGCGCGCACGACCGCGCCCGACGACGTCAAAGGGCTTCCCGAGGTCGAGCACGTCAGCAAGTGACCGGGTGAACGACGCCTTGCTGGCCGCGCCCCCGCGGCTCGGCGGTGTCCGCGTCCTGGCCATCGACGGCCCGTCGGGCGCGGGGAAGTCCACGCTGGCCGCCGAGGTCGTGGCCGGCCTGCGGGCCCGCGGGCACCGCACCGAGCTGGTCAGCACCGACGCCTTCGCCACGTGGGACGACCCCGTCGCGTGGTGGCCCCGGCTGGTCGACGGCGTCCTGGCCCCGCTCGCGAGCGGCGTCGACGGCCGCTACCGGCGAATGGACTGGTCCACCGGGTCTCCGCAGCCCGGCGAGCTGATCCAGGTCGCCGTGCCGGACGTCCTGGTGCTGGAGGGCGTCTCCAGCGGCCGGGTTTCGGCGAGACCGCTGCTTTCGCACCTCTGCTGGCTCGACGGCGGTCCGGCGGCCGAACGGCTCGCCAGGGCGATCGCCCGCGACGGCCGGGCCGCGAGCGCGGATCTGGCCCGCTGGCAGCGGTTCGAGGCGGGCTGGTTCGCCGTCGACGGCACGGCGGAAGCTGCCGGAACCCGGCTGCCGTGAGTGTGATGTCGATCTTCGGCGGGCCCCGTCCGGGCAACGTCGGGTCCGCTCGGACGTCTCGGTAGGGTAACCCCACGTCAGCAGGGTGGGCGTCGTACGCAGGTGAGGTTGGACAGCGAAGCCATGAACGTTCTTCTGGTCGTGCTCGCCTTCTGGCTGCCCGGCCTCGTCTTCGGGGCGGCGATCCGGTTGCGCGGCTGGCTGCTCGCCGCGGCCGCGCCGATCCTGACGTTCGGCATCGTCAGCCTCGGGGTGCCGGTGCTCGGCGGGCTCGGCATCCGCTGGAACACCCTCGACGTCGCGGTGTGGACGCTCGTGCTGTCCGCGGCCGGTTTCGGCCTCGCGTTCCTCGTCCGGCGGTTCACCGCCCGGCGGCACCCGGACTGGGCGGACGCGGCCGCCGCGCCGGCCCGCTCCCTGCGCGCGCATCTGCTGATCGGCGCCGGCGTCTTCGCCGGGAGCCTGGTGGGCGTCGTCACGTTCCTGCGCGGCACGCACGGGCTCGACCAGGTCCAGCAGGGCTGGGACGCGCCGTTCCACGGCAACCTCGTCCGCTGGATCGCCGAGCACGGCGACGCCCGGCCGTCGACGGTCGGCACGATCGCGAACCTGCCGAACCAGACCGACTACTTCTACCCGGACACCTACCACGCGCTGCTCGCCCTGGTCTTCGACAAGGCCGGCCTGGCGATGATGCCGACACTGAACATGGCCGCGCTCACGGTGATCCTGTGCGTGCCCATCGGCGTCGCCGCCATGTGCCACGTCTGGCGGATGCCGCCGATCGCGGTGGGCGCGGCCGCGGCGGTGTCGGCCTCGTTCACCAACTTCCCGTACGACTCGCTGTGGCGCGGGCCGCTGTGGCCGTACGTCGCCGGGGTCGCGCTGATCCCGGCGATGCTCGCGCTGGCCCGCCTGCTGCTGGAGCCGCGCGGGATCGCCGGCCCGGTCGCGATCGGCGTCGGCGTCGCCGGCCTGATCGGGCTGCACACCAGCGTCGCGTTCGTCGTGGTCGTCTACTTCCTGCTGATCCTGCTCGCCGTGCTGGTGCGGTTCGAGCGGATCGACTGGCGCCGGTCGGCGCCCTCGCTCGGCGCGACGATCGCGCTGGCGGTGGTCTGCGGACTGCCGCTCGCGTTGCCCTCGCTGTACAACGCCGGGGGCGTGACGAGCGCGTCCTGGTCGTCGGAGGCGACGGTGAGCGGCGGGCTCGGCGAGACCCTCACCTTCTCGCCGATGGCCGACTTTCCGCTGTGGTGGATCGGCGTGCCCGCCTTCATCGGTGTCATCTTCCTGGTCCGGCACCGGCGGATGCTGTGGATGGTCGCCGCCTACGTCGTGTTCGGCGGGTTGTTCGCGGCCACCGTGTCGCTCGAGACGCCGCTCATCCACACGCTCACCGGCGTCTTCTACAACGACCACTACCGGATCGGCGCGCTCGTCCCGCTGGCGGGCGCGGTCGCGTTCGGCGAGTTCACCGACACTGCGTGCCGCTGGTTCGCGCGCAAGGCGGGCGCCCGCCTGCCGAACGTCTCGGCGACGACGCTCACCGCGGTCGGCGTCGTGGTGCTCCTGGTGCTCGTGGGCGGCCTGAGCCGCGGCGGCTACGTCGGGCGCAACGCCGCGCGCCTGCAGTACGGCTACGGCGGCGGGCCGACCGTGAGCGACGCCGAGCGCGCGGCCTTCAGCTGGCTCGCTACGCGCGTCAAACCGGGCGAGCGCGTGATGAACGGCAAGGCCGACGGCTCGGTCTGGATGTACGCGCTCGACGGCGTCCAGCCGGTCGAATGGACCTTCTACGGTGCCGAAGGGGACACCCCGGCCGGGTACCTCGGCGTCTACCTCGACGACATCGACCGGTTCCCGCGGGTGCGGGAGCTGCTGACCGACCTCAAGGTGCGGTACGTCTTCGTCGGCAACGGCATGGTGACCCCGGACCAGAAGAACGGGCCCGGCCTCCGTGCGCTGTCCACGAACCCGGAGTTCAAGGTCGTGTTCCGCAACCCGGGCGCGACCGTGTACGAGATCGAAGGCCAGCAGGGGGTCGTTTCCTCCGGTGCCGCGCCCGCGTCCGGCACCGGCCGCTGAGGTCCCGGGAACCGACTTTCGTCGGGAACCGCGTGGTCACCCTGTGTGCCCGGGTGGCTCCGGATCGATCAAGCGAATCCGTCGCGCCCACCACGACCGGGCTAACGTTGGTACCGCCATCTGAGTTAGCGATCCGGCACTGGGCGGAGTGTTAGCCCACAAACGGTCACATTCTGTCGTGATTTACGGACACATTGCGGTCAAATCGACGCCCACGTAGCGCGATCGTAACCTCACGTGCTTAAGTGCGGGCCGAGTTCCCGCTAGTGTCGGCGGGCACACCGATCGTCCGTCGAGTTCCTGACCGACCGGACGGTGACTTAGAACCCGAACATCTCCCAAGGGGTGCCAGATGCAGCAATTGCGGCTGACCCGAACACGCCGCGTGGCCCTGATCGGGCTCGCCGGCGCGCTCGCGGTTTCGCTGTCCGCCTGTGCGGAATCCAAGCGTGACGAGGGCGCCGGGGGTGGTTCCGGGGGCACGATGATCTTCGGCGCGGCCGGCAACCCGAAGCTGTTCGACCCCGCGTTCAACGACGAGGGCGAGACCTTCCGGATCACGCGGCAGATCTTCGACACGCTGATCCAGAACAAGCCCGGCACCGCCGACCTCGAGCCCTCCCTCGCCGACAAGTGGGAGTCGAGCAACGAGGGCAAGACCTGGACGTTCACCCTGAAGTCCGGCGTCAAGTTCTCCGACGGCACCCCGATGGACGCCACCGCGGTCTGCTTCAACTTCGACCGCTGGTACAACATGGCCGGCGCCGCGGCGCAGAGCCAGATGATCTACTACGGCGACGTCTTCGAAGGCTTCGCCAAGAACGAGGGCGACGCGGGCGGCCAGCCGGTCTACAAGAGCTGCGAGGCGAAGGACCCGACGACCGCGGTCCTCAACCTGAACAAGGCCAAGGGCGCGTTCCCGGCCGCCTTCACGCTGCCGTCGTTCGCGATCCAGAGCCCGGCCGCGATCAAGCAGTACAACGGCAACACGGTGACCCAGAGCGGCGACTCGTTCACCTACAGCGAGTACGCGAACAAGCACCCGGTCGGCACCGGTCCGTTCAAGTTCGAGAGCTGGGACCAGGCCAAGGGTGAGATCACCCTGGTCAAGAACGACACCAGCCCGACGCCGGCGAAGCTCGACAAGCTGATCTTCAAGGTCATCCCGGACGAGAACGCCCGCAAGCAGGCCCTCAAGGCCGGCGACATCAACGGCTACGACTACCCGAACCCGGCGGACTACGGCCTGCTGCGCAACGACGGCGAGCAGGTGCTCATCCGCCCGTCGTTCAACGTGCTGTACCTGGGCATCAACCAGTCCGGCAACCCGAAGCTGAAGGACCCCAACGTCCGCAAGGCGCTGGCCTACGGCATCAACCGCGAGCAGTTCGTGAAGAGCAAGCTGGCCGAGGGTTCCGAGGTCGCGACCGAGTTCGTCCCGAAGGTCATCTCGGGCTACACCGACGACGTCACCAAGTACCCGTACGACCCGGAGAAGGCCAAGCAGCTGCTCAAGGCCGCCGGTGCGGAGAACCTGACGCTGAAGTTCTACTACCCGACCGAGGTCAGCCGCCCGTACATGCCGAACCCGGCGGACACGTTCACGGCGATCTCCGAGGACCTGAAGAAGATCGGCGTCACGATCGAGCCGCACGCCGAGCCGTGGAACGGTGGTTACAAGGACGACGTGCAGAAGTTCGGCAAGCAGGACCTGCACCTGCTCGGCTGGACCGGTGACTACAACGACGCCGGCAACTTCGTCGGCACGTTCTTCGGCCGCGAGAAGAAGGAGTTCGGCTTCAACAACCCCGAGCTGTTCTCGGCGCTGGCCGCCGCGGACGCGTCGCCGGCCGGTGACGCGCACGCCAAGGCGTACCAGGAAGTGAACAAGCAGATCATGGACTTCCTCCCGGCGGTCCCGATCGCTTACCCGACGCCGGCGATCGTGGTCGGCCCGAAGGTCAAGGGTCTGGTGGCGAGCCCGCTCACCGACGAGCGCTTCAACACCGTGACCGTGAACTGATCTGGCTCAGACGACAGGGGGTGGGTGCTACCGCATCCACCCCCTGTCCCTGGTTCCCGGGCTGGCACATAAGGACTGCACGTGCTCCGTTTTCTCGTGCGTCGGCTGCTACAAGCGATCCCGACGCTCTTCATCCTGTCCATCCTGGTCTTCGCATGGTTGCGTTCCCTGCCCGGCGGTCCCGCCACCGCGCTGCTGGGTGACAAGGCAACGCCCGAGAAGATCGCCGACCTCAACCACGTACTCGGGCTCGATCAGCCGATCATCCTGCAGTACTTCAAGTTCCTCGGCCGCGCCTTCACCGGCGACTTCGGCAACTCGCTCGTCTCGACCCAGCCGGTCGGCCACGAGATCGTCACCTTCCTGCCGGCGACCATCGAGCTCGGCCTCTCGGCCATGATCATCGCGGTCGTCGTCGGCATCCCGGCGGGCTATCTCTCGGCGCGCTACCGCGGCGGGCCCGTTGACAACGGTGTCATCGTGCTCAGCCTGATCGGCGTCGCGGTGCCGGTGTTCTTCCTCGGCTACATGATGCAGGACCTGCTGGCCTCCCCGCTGGGGCTGCCGTCGCAGGGCCGCCAGTCGTCCGGCCTGGACGCCACGGCCATCACGAACTTCGCCATCCTCGACGGCATCATGACCAGCGAGTGGGACGCCGTCTGGGACGCGGTCAAGCACCTGATCCTCCCCGCGTTCGCCCTGGCCACCATCCCGCTCGCGGTGATCACCCGGATCACCCGCGCGTCCGTGCTCGAGGTGCTCAACGAGGACTTCATCCGCACGGCCAACTCCAAGGGCCTCACCCAGCCGGTGGTCCGGCGGCGGCACGTGCTCCGCAACGGCCTGCTCCCGGTGGTCACCACCATCGGCCTGCAGACCGGCGCGCTGCTCGGCGGCGCGGTGCTGACCGAGCGGGTGTTCAACTTCCGCGGCCTCGGGTTCCTCCTGGCCGAAGGCATCGAACGGCGTGACTACCCGCGGCTGCAGGCGCTGCTGCTGTTCGGGGCCGTGGTCTACGTCCTGGTGAACATGCTGGTCGACATCTCGTACGGGATCATCGACCCGAGGGTGCGTGTGCGATGAACACTCTGCTCAACAAGAAGAAGGAACCGATCGACAAGCTCGCCGCGGCGAGCGGGCGCAGCATCGGCGGCGAGGCGTTCCGCCGGATGCTGAAGAGCCCGGTCGCGATCACCGGCGGCGTCATCACCGGTCTGTTCCTGCTCCTGGCGATCTTCGCCCCGCTGCTCGCGCCGAAGGACCCGCTGGACCGCTCGATGCAGGACCAGGTGCAGCTCGGCCGGGGCATCATCCCCGGCTCGATGCCCGGCTACCCGCTCGGCGTCGACGACTTCGGCCGCGACTTCCTGTCCCGGCTGATCGTCGGGGCCCAGCAGACGCTGCTGGTCGGCGTGCTCGCCACGCTCATCGGCGTGCTGATCGGCGTGCTCATCGGCGGGCTCGCGGGCGCGTTCGGCGGCTGGGTCGACACCGTCCTCATGCGACTGGTCGACGTCATGCTGTCGTTCCCGTCGCTGCTGCTGGCCATCTCGATCGCGGCGCTGTTCGCGAAGCCGAGCCAGTGGACGGTCATCCTCGCCGTGTCGATGGTCGGCGTGCCGATCTTCGCGCGGCTGCTGCGCGGTTCCATGCTGGCCCAGCGCGACGCCGACCACGTGCTCGCGGCGACGTCGCTGGGCGTCAAGCGCGGGACGATCGTGTTCCGGCACATGCTGCCGAACTCGCTCGGCCCGGTCATCGTGCAGGCGACGCTGACACTGGCGACCGCCATCCTGGAGGCCGCGGCGCTGTCGTTCCTCGGTCTGGGCGACCCGGACCCGTCACGGGCGGAGTGGGGGCTGATGCTCGGCAAGGCCGCGCGCCAGTTCCTCGACATCCGCCCGGAGCTCGCGTACTACCCGGCCATCGCGATCATCGTGGTCGCCCTCGGGTTCACGCTGCTCGGCGAGTCCCTCCGCGAAGCCCTCGACCCGAAGAACAGGCGGTGAGAACCCATGGCACTCCTTGAAGTCCGCGACCTCTCGGTCGTCTTCCAGCGCAAGGGGGAGCAACCCTTCACCGCGGTGGACGGGGTCAGCTTCGACGTCGAGCCGGGCCAGACGGTCGGCCTGGTCGGCGAGTCCGGCTGCGGCAAGTCCGTGACGTCGCTGGCGATCATGCGGCTGCTCGCCCGGCGCGGCAACAAGGTCAGCGGCTCGGTGCGCTTCGAAGGCACCGACCTGCTCAAGCTGTCCGACAAGGACATGCGCGACCGCCGCGGCCGCGACCTCGGCATGGTGTTCCAGGACCCGCTGTCCTCGCTGAACCCGGTCATCCCGATCGGGCTGCAGATCACCGAGGTGCTGGAACGCCACCGCGGGATGTCGCGCAAGACGGCGTCGGTGGAAGCGGTGGACCTGCTCGACAAGGTCGGCATCCCCGACCCGTCGCGCCGGCTTTCCGAGTACCCGCACCAGCTTTCCGGCGGGATGCGGCAGCGCGCGCTGATCGCGATCGCGCTGGCGTGCCGCCCGCGGCTGCTCATCGCCGACGAGCCGACGACCGCGCTCGACGTCACCATCCAGGCACAGATCCTCGCGCTGCTGCGCGAACTGGTGCAGGACACCGGCACCGCGCTGATCATGATCACGCACGACCTCGGCGTCGTCGCCGGGCTGTGCGACGAGGTCAACGTCCTCTACGGCGGCAAGATCGTCGAGCGGGCGCAGCGGCACCAGCTGTTCGCCGAGCCGCGGCACCCGTACACGCACGGCCTGCTCGCCTCGATCCCGCGCCTGGACGCGGGCCGCGGCGAGAAGCTGATCCCCATCCGGGGTTCGGTGGCCGACAACATCCCGTGGGACCACGGGTGCGCGTTCGCGCCGCGCTGCCCGAACGCGCTGCCGGTCTGCCGCGAGGTCCAGCCGCAGCTGGTGCCCGACCAGGGCGGCCTGCTGCGCTGTCACAACCCCGTGCGGCCCGCGGTCGCCGCGGGAGGAGGAACCCGATGACCCGTCCTGCTGGTGACGTGCTGCTCGAGGTCACCGACCTCAAGGTGCACTTCCCGATCAAGCGCGGCATCGTGATCGACCGGACGATCGGTCACGTCTTCGCGGTCGACGGCGTCGACCTGGCCATCCGCCGCGGCGAGACCTACGGCCTGGTGGGTGAATCCGGCTGCGGCAAGTCGACGCTGGGCCGGGCGATCCTGCGGCTCAACGAGCCGACGTCGGGGAACGTGGTGTTCGACGGCACCGATGTCGCGCACCTCAAGGGCGAAGAGCTGCGGAAGGCCCGGCGCCGGATGCAGATGATCTTCCAGGACCCGCTGTCCAGTTTGGACCCCCGCCAGTCGGTGGAGTCCATCCTGCTCGAGGGCATGCGCGCGCACGGCCTCGACAAGGACAAGGAGGCCACCCAGCGGCGGCTGCGCGAGCTGCTGTCGGCGGTCGGCCTGCCGGAGACGGCGCTGCGGAAGTACCCGCACGAGTTCTCGGGCGGGCAGCGCCAGCGCATCGGCATCGCGCGGGCGCTGGCCGTGGAGCCGGACCTGATCGTCGCCGACGAGCCGGTGTCCGCATTGGACGTTTCGGTGCAGGCCCAGGTGGTGAACCTGCTGGAGGACCTGCAGGACCAGCTCGGCCTGACGTACGTGGTGATCGCGCACGACCTCGCGGTGGTGCGGCACATCTCCGACCGCATCGGCGTGATGTACCTCGGTGCGCTGGTCGAGGAGACCGACGCGGACTCGCTGTACCGGGAGCCGCTGCACCCGTACACGCGGGCGCTGCTGTCGGCCATCCCGGTGCCGGACCCGCAGGTCGAGGACACCCGCGAGCAGATCCTGCTCGCCGGTGACCTGCCCTCGCCGGCGAACCCGCCGTCGGGCTGCCGCTTCCACACGCGCTGCCCGTGGCGGCAGGCGAGCCTGTGCGACACCGACCGCCCGCAGCTGCGCGAAATCGGCGGCGGGCACCGGGTGGCGTGCCACTACGCGGAGGACATCCGCGACGGGCGCATCCAGCCGCACGAGGTGGAGCCGGAGCTGGTGGAGCTCACCGGGGCGCTGAACCCCGACCTGGGCCCGCCGGACATCGGCACGTCCGCCGAGATCCTCTGACCGGAGCTTTCATAGTGAAAGTGGCGGGTGGCGACGCCCCGTCACTTTCACTATGAAAGTGACGCCGCTAGGGCTTGAGGTCCAGCGCGGCGCTCATGGTGCCGTCCATGTAGAACGGCGTCGAGTCGTGCACGTGAGCGATCCGCCATTCGCCGTCCACCTTCCGGAAGCCCGTGGTGGAGCGGAACCACAGCTCGAACGGCTGCGGCATCCCCTTCGGCGTGGTTGACAGCCGGGTGAGGGAGTGGCTGTAGGCGACATCGCCGCCGACGGTGACCTCGAGGTCCCGGACCTCGTACTCGATCGGGCCGTCGAAGCTCGCGAACCAGGCCTTGCGCGCCTCGACGTCTTCGCCGTGGTGCGCGAGCGGCGGGGCGAGGGTGAAGGCGAGGAGGTCCGGCACGCATTGCCGGGCGAGCGCGTCGGCGTCACGTTCGGTTATCGCCGTGACGCGCTCGGAAATCAGTGCGCGAATCCGCTTGTCGTCCTGCTCGGTCATGCCATCCTCCTGAGGTGGTGGGTGCCTGTTCACCGGAGACGTAGGTGCCGCCGCGCGGATTTCGACATCCCCCGGGGAGGATTTTTGAAGTACGTGGTGTTGATCTACGGCAACCCCGAATCACGAGCCGCGTGGGAGGGGATGACCGACGAACAGCGAGCGGCGGGCCTGGAGTACTACCGCCGGCTCAACGCGGACCTTGACGCGTCCGGCGAGCGCATCGTGTCGGAGCGGCTGGCTTTCCCGGAGGCGGCCAAGCGCGTCCGGGTGTCGGATTCCGTTTCGACCACGGATGGCCCGTTCGCCGAGGCCAAGGAGTTCCTGGCCGGGTTCTACCTGCTGGAGTGCGCTGACATCGAGCGCGCGGTGGAGATCGCGGCCCGGATCCCGGAGGCGTCGTTCGGGGTGGTGGAGGTCCGGCCGGTGATGGGGTTGTGACGGAGGAGCTGCTGCGTGCGCTGGCGCCCCAGGTCCTGGCGGCGCTCGTGCGGCGTTACGGGGACTTCGACGCGTGCGAGGACGCGGTGCAGGAGGCGCTGCTGGCGGCGTCGCGGCAGTGGCCCTCGTCCGGGGTGCCTGCTCATCCCAAGGGGTGGCTGATCACTACCGCTTCCCGTCGTCGGATCGAGCAGTGGCGGAGCGATACCGCTCGTCAGCGTCGTGAAGAGGCTGTCGCGCTGGCTGAGCCGGTGGATCCGGTGCCGGTCGGTGTTGACGACACGCTGACCTTGCTGGCTTTGTGCTGCCATCCGTCGTTGAGTGGGCCGTCTCAGGTGGCGTTGACCCTTCGTGCGGTCGGTGGGTTGACGACCGCGGAGATCGCCCGGGCTTTTCTCGTTCCCGAGTCGACGATCGGTCAGCGGATCAGCCGGGCGAAGAAGTCCCTGCGTGGTGAGCGGTTCGTGCCTCCCGATCCCTCGCGGGTGGCTTCTGTGCTGCAGGTGCTCTATTTGATCTTCACCGAGGGGCATACGGCCAGTTCGGGTGACTCGCTGAACCGGGTCGAGTTGACGGCTGAAGCGATTCGCTTGGTGCGGCAGTTGCGTGTCTCGCGGCCTGACGATGGCGAGGTCGCGGGGTTGCTGGCTTTGATGCTCCTTACGGAGGCTCGTCGCCCGGCTCGGGTCTCTGCTTCTGGGGGTTTGGTGCCGTTGGCTCTGCAGGATCGGTCGCTTTGGGACTCCTCGTTGATCTCTGAGGGGGTTTCGCTGATCACTGAGGCCTTGGCTCGGTATCCCGTCGGGCCTTATCAGCTTCAGGCCGCTATCGCTGCTGTTCATGCTGAAGCTGCTACTGCTTCGGAGACCGACTGGGCTCAGATTCTTACGTTGTACGACCTGCTGCGGGTTGTCGCTCCGGGGCCCATGGTGACCTTGAACCGGGTTGTGGCTGTTGCTCAGGTTCGTGGGGCTTCCGTGGGGTTGGCGGAGTTGGATGCGGCTGCTGAGGATCCCGCTCTGGCTGCTCATCATCGGGTTGATGCCGTTCGGGCTCACTTGCTCGAGTTGGCAGGGGATTTGGTGGGGGCTCGGGCCGCTTATCTGGCTGCTGCTCGGCGGACTTTGAGTGCTCCTGAGCGGGAGTATTTGGAGTCTCGCGCGGCGGCTTTGTCTGATTTTGGTTGAGTCTCTTCGCAACCCCGAAGCCGGATTGTGACTACGGCCGACGGCACCGCGTCAAGGCGGGAAAGCGTGCCTTGACCCGGCGCCGTCGGCCGTGTTCTGGCTTCGTATCGGGGTTGCGGGCTTGCCTTCTCCCGTGGAGGCCTTCTGACCTCATGCCTGGGCGGCTCTCGCTTGGCGTGTGCTGAAGGGGACGTTCATCGCATCAGATGCGATGAACGTCCCCTTCAGTACAGCGAGGTGCGCAGCTCCGCCAAGCCGGGCTTGCTGGGCGGGGCTTGCCGAGCTGGGCTTGCTGGGCGGGGCTTGCCGAGCTGGGCCTGTCGAGCTGGGCTCGCCGAGCCAGGTCCGCCCAGCCAGGTCCGCCCAGCCAGGCCCGCCCAGCCAGGCCCGCCCTCCCAAGGGGGCCATCCCCAGGCCAAGCCTATCGCCGAGCACCGACGAATCTGCCTGATCCAGGCTCCGCAGCCGAAGTTGTCCACATGGGGGTGAAACCTGTGGACAACCAGCCCGCGCCCGTGGACAACCTCCGCCCGATCGCGTGGATCACCCACCGAGCACCGGAGAGCGAAAATGCCATTCCCCGACCCAGACCCCGCCTAAAGTCGTACCCGGGCCAATACCTGAGTAGGCCGCCCCGCGCGTACCGCCCCCGGTACCCTGCGGAAAGCGGATTCCGGACACCAGGGGGTAGCGGCAGTGCACATCGACCAATGGCTGGAGGCGATCCCGCCGCTTTCGGTGTACCTGATCGTCGGGCTCGTCATCATGATCGAAAGCCTCGGCATCCCGCTCCCCGGTGAGATCGTGCTGGTCAGTGCCGCCTTGCTGGCCTCGCAGCACGACACCCTCAACCCGCTCTGGATCGGCGTCCTCGCCAGTGCCGGCGCCATCATCGGCGACAGCATCGGTTATCTGATCGGAAAGACCGGTGGGCAACGCCTGTTCGCCTGGGCCGGCCGGAAATTCCCGAAGCATTTCGGCCCGACGCACCTCGCCAACGCCGAACGGATCTTCGACAAACGCGGTGTCTGGGCCGTCTTCCTCGGCCGGTTCATCGCCTTCCTGCGCATCCTCGCCGGCCCGCTCGCCGGGTCCCTGCGCATGCACTACCCGAAGTTCCTGCTCGCGAACGCCGCCGGGGGCATCGTCTGGGCCGGTGGCACCACCGTCGCCGTCTACTACCTCGGCGTTGTCGCCGAAGAGTGGCTTGGCCGGTTCTCCAAGTTCGGGCTCGTCGCCGCCATCGTCATCGGCGTTGTCGTCTTCTTCGTCATGAAGAAGCGCCTCGGGCGGAAGCACGAAACCGAAGAAAAGCAGGAAGAGACCACGGCTTAGGCAGGGACCAGCTCCGGTTTGGGCGCGGGCCGGAGCGAGCCGAGCAGCACTCCGCCGATCACCACCGCCGCCGCCGTGATCTCCAGCCACGTCGGCCTCTCGCCCAGCAGCAGGAACGACGCCGTCAGCCCGACCACCGGCACCAGCAGCGAGAACGGCGACACCACGCTCGCCGGGTTGCGGCGCATCAACGTCGTCCACACCCCGGATCCCACCACCGTGCCGATCAGCACCACGTACGCGAACCCGGCCAGCGCCGTCAGGCCGGTCGACGTCCCCAACGTCGTCAGGGAGTGCCACTGCGCCGCCGGGCCCTCCATGACCAGCGACAACGCGAACATCGGCAGCGGCGGCACCACCGACATCCACAGCGTGAAGTGCAGCGGGTTGTCCGGTTCCGCCCGCCGAGAGCTCAGGTTGCCGAACGCCCAGCTCAGCGCGGCCAGCAACGTCAGGATCATCGGCAGCAGCGCCGCGTGCCCGGACTGCTGCCACGCGATCGCCACCATCCCGGCGACGGCCAGCGCGATGCCCGCCAGCTGGTGCGGCGTGACTCGTTCGCGCAGGAAGACCGCGCCGAGCAGCACCGTGAACGGCGCCGACGCCTGCAGCACCAGCGATGCCAGCCCCGTCGGCATGCCCGTGTCCATCGCGATGAACAAGAACGCGAACTGCCCGGTGCCGAACCCGAGGCCGTAGCCCAGCAGGTGCCGCACCTTCACCTTCGGCCACGGCACGAACAACACCGTCGGCACCGCGATCACCGCGAACCGCAGCGCGCCCGCGAACACCGGCGGGAACTGGCCGAGCGTGGCGTGGATCGCGAGGAAGTTCAGGCCCCAGAGGACGGCGACGAGCACGGCGAGCAGACGGTCACGAGCGGGCATGCCTCCACTCTGACAACGCTGACCGTGAAGGACCAGCGAGAATATTTGCAGGGACTGTGTAGCCGTGCTTCACGTACGCTGGCGCCGTGGATCTGGGTCGTCTGCGCACGTTGCGCGAGTTCGCCGACCGCGGGAGCGTGACCGCGGCCGCGCGGGCGCTGCACTGCACGCCGTCCGCCGTTTCGCAGCAGCTGCGTGCGCTGCAGAGCGAGGTCGGCCTGCCGCTCACCGAGCCCGCCGGCCGCGGCCTGCGGCTGACCGACGCCGGCCGCGCGCTCGTCGCCCGCGCCGACGAGGTGCTGGCCGCGCTCGAACGCGCCGAGTCCGAACTCGACACCTACCGCAGCGCGCCGCGCGGCCGGGTGCGCGTCGCGATCTTCCAGTCCGCCGGCCTGATGCTGCTGCCGGGGCTGCTCACCCGCGTCGCCGGTTACGACGGCCTGGAGGTCGACGTCCGCGATGTCGACATGACGCCACCCGAGGTCCCCGGGCTGGTCGCGGACTACGACGTCGTCGTCGCGCACCGCGACGAGCACGCGCCGGAGTTCGACCAGGACCGGCTCGACGTCGTGCCGCTGCTGCGGGAGCCGCTCGACGTCGCGCTGCCGACCGGGCACCGGCTCGCGAACCGGCGCCGCGTCGAGCTCGCCGAACTGGCCGACGAACGCTGGATCAGCGTCGACTTCGGCTTCCCGGTGGACGACGTGCTGCGCTCGCTGACCATCCGCACCGGCGTGCGGCCGGTCGTGGTGCAGCGGATCAACGACTTCCGGATCACCGAACGGCTGGTCGCCGCCGGGCACGGCATCGCGCTGCTGCCGCGCTACACGATGGACACCCGCCGCGGCAGCGGGCTGGTCGGCCGTCCGCTCGCCGGGATCCGCGCGGCGCGGCTGGTGGAGGCGGTCTGCCGCACGGGCGCGCTGCAGCGCCCCGCCGTCGCGAAGGTGATCGAGGAACTGCAGGCGGAGGTCGCCCAGCTCACCGCCGCCTCGTGAGTGTTTAGGGCGGTTAGAACCGCCCTAAACACTCACGACCGGTGGCTGCGCAGGTGGGTCAAGGCGATGCGCAGGGCGTCTTCGAGCGCCGTGATGTCGTGGCGGAGGTGGGCCAGGAGCAGTCCACCTTGGACGGACGTCATCGCGGCCTGCGCCAGCCGCGCCGGGTCGGCGTCGGGGGCCAGCTCTCCCTTGTCCCGCAACGTTTCCAGCCCGCGCACCAGGTGGGACTCCCACGTCCGGTACGCGCGGTCGACCAGCGGCGCGAGCTTCGGGTTGTCGCCGACTTCGCCGGCGAGGTTGCCCAGCGGGCAGGCGATCGGCCCGCTCGCCTTGCGGTGGACGTCCAGCAGCTGCTCGGTCCACGTCTCGAAGTCGGCCCAGGAGGTCAGCTCGAAGATCGCGGGCTGGTTGCCGAGGATCTGCTCGAGGTAGCGGTCGATGACGGCTTCGACCAGCTGGTCCTTGTTCTTGAAGTAGTGGTACATCTGCGATTTCCCGGCGCCGCTGGCGGCGAGCACCTTGTCGAGGCTCGTGCCCGCGACGCCGTCGACGTACATCAGCTCCGCGGCCGCGTTGACGATCGCGTCGCGGGTCCGCTTGCCACGAGGTGTCGTGGCCGCTGCTTGCGCCTCCATGTACCAGATAGTACAGTTCGTCTTACTGTACCAATTAGTACAACTTGCAAGGGGGATCCATGACGCTTAACCAAGGCCTGTCCGACGTCGGCGAGCAGGTCCGCGGCGCGCTGCCGCCGGAAATCTTCGAGATCCTGGACGCGGAGCGACGTCGCGCCGCGACGACGAAGTTCGCCGAAGCGGGCGACAAGATCGAGGACTTCACGCTGCCCGGGGCCGACGGCGTGCCGGTGAGCCTCGGCGAACTGATCGCGGACGGGCCCGCGGTGCTCGTGTTCTACCGCGGTCAGTGGTGCCCGTACTGCAACCTGACCCTGCGCACCTACCAGCAGGAACTCCTGCCCGAGCTGGCCGGGCTCGGGGCGCGTCTCGCGGCGATCAGCCCGCAGCGACCGGACGGCTCGCCGATCGAAGGGCTGGCGTTCCCGGTGCTGTCGGACGCCGGCAGCACCGTCGCGCGCGGGCTCGGGCTGAGCTACCCGGTTTCCGGCCCGGTGCGCGAAGCCATGCAGACGCTCGGCACGGACCTCGAGCAGGTCAACGGCACCTGGGAGCTGGTCCACCCGGCGGTGGTCGTGGTCGACCGGGACCGCGTGCTCCGGTTCGTCGACGTCCACCCGGACTTCACGACCCGCACCGAACCTGCGCAGATCCTCGAGGCGGTCAAATCGCTTTAGCGGACCGCTTCACGCCGTAGGTGATCACCGAGCCCAGGACCAGGGCCACGCCGAGGGAGAGCAGCATGCTGATCCCGGGCTCGGTGATGATCTGGCCGCCGGCGTAGCCGAGGAAGGCCACGTACGACGTCCAGAGTGTGACGCCGACGGCCGAGGCGGTGAAGAACTCCGCCATCGGCCACCGGAGCGAGCCGGCGAGCAGGGCGCCGACGGTCCCGCCGGAGGGCAGCCAGCGGGCGACCACCAGCACCGGCCGGGGGTGGCGCTGCAGCCGCCCGTCGAGCCAGCCGATGCCGGCGGCGATCTTCTTCCGCCGGCTCAGCCGGTCCAGCGCCGCCCGGCCACCGAACCGGCCGAGGGCGTAGAGCGCCTGGTCGGACGCCAGGCAGCCGGCGCTCGCCACGGCGATCACCGGCGCGAGCGACGTCCCGCCTTGCGCCGCCGCGACGCCCATGCCGAGGAGCGTCACCTCGGTGGGCAGCAGCGGCACCAGCGAGACGACGAACAGCACCAGGAGTCCCGCCGTAGTCGCGTCCACACCTCCATTAACCGCCCGCCGGGCCCGGCGCACTCCCGATCACCGGGGACTCACAGCAACCCGACAGCTGGCCCACAGACTCGCCGAACCATGACAGGAGTTGTCATGGTTCGGCGCGAACGTGGTCGCCATGAGCACACTCAACGGAAAGGTCGCCCTGGTCGCGGGCGGCACGCGCGGCGCGAGCCGGGCGATCGCGGTCGAACTGGGCCGAGCGGGCGCGTTCGTGTACGTCACCGGGCGCACGACGCGCGCCGGGCGGTCCGAAGTGGACCGTCCGGAGACGATCGAGGAGACGGCCGAGCTGATCGAGAAGGCGGGTGGCCAGGCGGAGGCGATCCGCGTCGACCACCTGGTCCCGGCCGAGGTTTCGGCGCTGGCCGCCCGGGTCGGGCAGCTCGACATCCTGGTGGACGGCCTGTGGGGCGGCGACAAGCACCTCGGCTGGGGCAAGCCGGTGTGGGAGCACGATCTGGAGGCGGGGTTGCGCATGATCCGCCTCGGCATCGACGCGCACCTGATCACCAGCCACTTCCTCCTGCCGGCGTTGATCAAGCGGCCGGGCGGGCTGCTGGTCGAGCTGACCGACGGAACGGCCGAGTACAACGCGAAGTACCGCGAGGGGACTTCGCTGCCGTTCTACCTCGCGAAGGCGTCGGCGCACTTGCTGGCGATCGGGGAGGCGGCCGAGCTGGCGGCGCATTCCTGCACGGCGGTGGCGTTCACGCCGGGGTACCTGCGGTCGGAGATGATGCTGGACATCTACGGCGTGACGGAGGACAACTGGCGCGACGCGTGCGAGCGGGTGCCGCACTTCGCGATTTCGGAGACGCCGACGTTCTGCGGGCGCACGGTGGTGGCGCTGGCCTCGGACCCGGAGCGGGCGCGGTGGTCCGGCCAGACGGTGAGCAGCGGGCAGCTGGCGAAGGAGTACGGGGTCGACGACGTGGACGGCAGTCGCCCGGACGCGTGGCGGTACATGGTGGAGGTGGCCGACGCGGGCAAACCGGCGGACGTCACCGGCTACCGCTGAGCATTGCGGGCGGCCAGCTCCGCGCCGACGCGCGCCAAGGACGCCCGCAACCGAAGGGGCTCCAGCACCTCCACCCCCGGGCTGAGCGCCACCAGCTGGCCGAGGCCGATCTCGTCGTCTTCCAGGGCGAGTTCGGCCTCGGCCCAGCCGTCGGAGTCCGGCTGGCCCAGCGATACCACCGTGTCCGCCAGGTGCTCGCCCCCGAACACGCGGCGCAGCTCGCGCACCGCCGTCCGGTTGAGCCGGGCCCGCACTCGCAGCGGCCGCGCGACCTGCTCGAACGTCGCCGACGACTCCCGCCACCACTGCGCCAGGTCGAAATCCGGTGGTCGCGAGAACGCGGAGTCGAGCTGCTCCACCGAGAGGATCCGCGACACGCGATACGTCCGTAAGGCGTCGTCGGGCACCACCCGCGCGACCAGGTACCAAACGCCCGCCTTGAGCACGAGCCCCAGCGGCTCCAGCTCCCGCGAAGCCACCTTGTCCCGGCGCCGGTACGTCACCGAGAGCCGCCGCTGTCCCCACACCGCGCGGGCGACCGCGGCCAGCGCGGGCGGCTCGTCAGCCGAGCCGAACCAGCCCGGCGCATCGAGGTGGAACCGCCCGGCGACCAGCGCCGCGTGTTCGCGCAGCTCGGCGGGCATCCCGGCGGACACCTTCGCCCGCGCCGCGCTGCCCGCGGTGTCCAACCCGAGCCCCGCGAGCGCGGAGGGCACCCCCAGCGCGAACAGCGCGACGGCCTCACGCGCGGTGAGGCCGTCGAGTCCCGCCCGCCAGCCGTCGACCAGGCGGAAGCCGCCGTGGCGGCCCTGCTCCGTCCACAGTGGAACGCCCGCGTCGCGCAGCGCCGCCAGGTCGCGGTGCATCGTGCGCTCGGAGACGCCCAGTTCCGACGCGAGCTCGGCGGCGGTCGCGCTGCGTCGCCGTTGCAGCGTGAACAGCAGCGCGACCAGCCGCTCGGCTTTCACCGGTTGGCGCGGTTCACCGCCGAGACGACGGCGCGCAGCGACGCCGTCACGATCGACGGGTCGATGCCGATGCCCCAGAACACCCGGTCCGAGATCGCGCACTCGATGTACGACGCCGCGCGCGCGTCGTCGCCCGGCGAGAGCGTGTGCTCGCTGTAGTCCAGCAGGCGCAGGTCGAACCCGACCGTCGACAGCGCGTCGAAGAACGCCGCGATCGGGCCGTTGCCGCTGCCGGTGACCTCGTGCTCGTCACCTTCGACGCGAACCGTCGCGGTGATGTCGTACTCGCCGTCGCCGTTGTCGCGGACGTGCTGGCGGACCAGCTCCAGCGGCGTCTTCAGCTCCAGGTACTCGGCCGCGAAGGCGTTCCACATCGTCGTCGGGTCGACCTCGCCGCCCTCGGAGTCGGTGTAGCGCTGGATGACCTTCGAGAACTCGATCTGCAGGCGCCGCGGCAGGTCGAGCTGGTGCTCGGCCTTCATGATGTAGGCGACGCCGCCCTTGCCCGACTGCGAGTTCACCCGGATCACGGCCTCGTACGTGCGGCCGACGTCCTTCGGGTCGATCGGCAGGTACGGGACCTCCCACGGGTACTCGTCGACCGGGACGCCCTGCTTGTCGGCGGCGTCCTTCAGCGCGTCGAGGCCCTTGTTGATCGCGTCCTGGTGGCTGCCCGAGAACGCCGTGAACACCAGATCGCCGCCCCACGGCGAGCGCTCGGGTACCGGCAGCTGGTTGCAGTACTCGACCGTCCGCTTGATCTCGTCCATGTCGGAGAAGTCGATCTGCGGGTCGATGCCCTGGCTGTAGAGGTTCATGCCCAGCGCGACCAGGTCGACGTTGCCGGTGCGCTCGCCGTTGCCGAACAGGCAGCCTTCGATCCGGTCCGCCCCGGCCTGGTAGCCCAGCTCGGCGGCGGCGATGCCGGTGCCGCGGTCGTTGTGCGGGTGCAGCGACAGGATCACCGAGTCGCGACGGGCCAGGTTGCGGCTCATCCACTCGATCGAGTCGGCGTAGACGTTCGGCGTCGCCATCTCGACGGTCGCCGGCAGGTTCAGGATCACCGGCTTCTCCGGCGTCGGCTGCCAGATGTCGGTGACGGCGTTGCAGACCTCGAGCGCGTACGACAGCTCGGTGCCGGTGTAGGACTCCGGCGAGTACTGGAACCGGAAGTCCGTGTCGGGCTGCTTGGCGGCCAGGTCGACGACCATTTCG
The DNA here is from genome assembly GCF_030264295.1 of Amycolatopsis nalaikhensis. GTDB lineage: Bacteria > Actinomycetota > Actinomycetes > Mycobacteriales > Pseudonocardiaceae > Amycolatopsis > Amycolatopsis nalaikhensis. The sequence continues at coordinate 3,297,334 of NZ_CP127173.1, forward strand.
GCGCCCTGCGTCGCGATCTTCTTGATGCCCTCGCGCTCCTCGCGGAAGACGACGCGGCGCTGCAGGATCGACGTCGAGTTGTAGATGTGGACGATCGCGCGCGGCGCGCCTTCGAGGGCCTGGAAGGTCCGCTCGATCAGCTCGGGACGGCACTGGGTCAGCACCTGGATGCTGACGTCGTCCGGGATGGCGCCCTCGTCGATGATCTCGCGGACGAAGTCGAAGTCCGTCTGCGACGCCGCCGGGAAGCCGACCTCGATCTCCTTGTAGCCCATGCGGACCAGCAGGTCGAAGAACTTCCGCTTGCGCGCGGGCGACATCGGGTCGATCAGGGCCTGGTTGCCGTCCCGCAGGTCGACGGCGCACCACAGCGGCGCGCGGTCGATGCGCTTGGTCGGCCAGGTGCGGTCGGGCAGGTCGATGTTCTCGACCAGGTCGTACCACGGGCGGTAGCGGTGCACCGGCATGGACGTGCCGCGCTGGGTGTTCCAAACGGGCTGGTCAGCGGGCGCCGGGCGAGAGGGCTTGCGGATCTTGCTCATGGGATTGGGGGTGTCTCCAGATCGACGGGTGCGACCGGCACCACGAAGCCCCGCGACGGGGAGCCGGTCCGGTCAGGCCCCGTCGCGGCAGCGAAGCAGGAGAGCACGCGCCACGACCCCACCATAACCACGGAACGCCGCGTGAGGGAAGCCGGGCCGCGATTGAACTGTTACTTCGGGTCGGCCAATCGTGTTACCAGCGGGTAGCAATCGGTCCAGTCCCGTGCGAAACTGCGGACATGGCTGAGCACGCAGAGTCGTCGGAGGAGACGGAGACCCGGGTCTCCCGTTCCCGCCGGGCCGCCGTCGACTGGCGCCAGACGCGGGGGCGCGTGGCCTCGGTGCTGGCGACGATCGTCCGCTGGGTCGGACTGGTCTTCGCGGCGCTGCTGGTGATCCACGTGATCTTCGTGGTGGGCTCGGCCAACCCGGACAACGGCATCGTGTCGTTCGTCCGTTCTTGGGCGGACGCGCTGGCGCTGGGCTTCAGTGACCTGTTCACGCCCAGTGACGAGAAGCTGCGGGTGCTGGTGAACTACGGCATCGCGGCGATCTTCTGGCTCGTCGTGTCGGGGATTCTCGCCAAGATCATCCGCCGGGTGGGCGGCCCTTCCTGAGCACGATCGGCGCGGGGGCGTAACGCACCGTCGCGGCCAGGCGACTTCAGCACGCCGGAAGGGGTGCTGACCATGTCCGTTTCACAGCCTGCCGCGACCACGCCGAGCGCGGTCGCCCGCGTCGGAAGCCGCTGGTACTTCGTCGTCACGATCGCCACGGTCGGGCTTTTCGCGTGGGTCCCGTTCGTGCACGCCGCCGTCCGCCTCGGGCGGAAGTCCCTGTACGCGCGGGCCGCCGCGTTCGGGGCGGCCGCGGCGGTCATGGGTGTGCTGCTCTCGCTGGCCCCGAAGGACGCCGCGGGCAAGGCAGTCGGCACGACCGGAGACGTGCTGACCTCGATCGCCACCATCCTGGGCCTCGTCGTCGTCGCGGTCGCCTGCGTCCAGCAGGTCAAGCTGCGCCGCGAGGTCCTCGGGCTGGCACCGGCCGAACGCCCCGGCGGAGCCGACCCGGCCCTGGCCGCCGCGCTCGCCGCGCGGGAACGCCGTGCCGAAGCCCGGAAGCTCGTCGCCACCGACCCGCTCCTCGCCCGCGATCTCCGGATCGGCCGCCCGGACCTGCCGCGGAACTACGACGACGGCGGCCTCGTCGACCTCAACAACGCGCCGGCGGCCGACATCGCGTCGGTTTGCGGGCTCGACGCCGACACCGCCGAAGCCATCGTCGACATCCGGACGACCGTGGGTGGGCTCGCCGCCGTGGACGACGTCAGCACGTTGGTGCCCTTCGCCGCCTTGGCTCGGGTGCGTGACCGGGCCGTGGTCCTGCCGAGCTAGAGCGCCGCCTTGCCCCACTGGCCGGTGAACGCGAACTCCTCCAGCGGCAGCCGCACCCGCTCCGACTTCTCGCGCTCGATCCGCCAGTCCTCCTCCAGCACCTCCGGCGACGCGGGCGACCCGACTGCGATGGCCACCTTCGGCACCGCGTCGTCCGGCAGCGAGAATGCCGAGCGCACCGCGTCCGGCGAAAACCCTGCCATCTGGTGTGCGATCAGCCCCAGCTCCACCGCCTGCAGCACGAGGTTCTCCGAAGCGAGCCCGAGCCCGTACTCCGCGTAAGGCACGTCGCCCTTCTCGTTCGTCGTCACCATCACGCCGATCAGCAGCAGGCTCGCCCGGTGGGCCCACGCCTGGTTGCCCGAATTCAAGGCGCTCAAGATCGCGTCGAACGACGGGGTCCCGCGCACGCCCACCAGGTAGCGCGCCGGCTGGGTGTTGCCGAACGACGGGGCCCAGCGGGCCGCCTCCAGCAGGGCTCTCACCTGCTCCGGCGTGACCGCGGCCGACTCGTCGTACGCCCGCGGGCTCCAGCGTTCGGCCATCAGGTTCGCGATCGGGACGCTCGTCACAGCTGGTTTCCGCACGATCAAGACCATACCCAGGCGTGCGCTGCATCACTCGGAAGGAAGGGCTTCGCGCATTTCGTTGGTGTTACGGAAGATTTACTTCCGAACGACCCCCGGCACACCCCCGCCCCACGTCAAGAGGGTGGCGGGCCGCTGAAGCCCCGGTAGGCTCTTCACAAACATGGGACGCGGGGGCTCTCCGGTGCCCACCAGGGAGCCGCCCGGCCCGTCGAGGAGGTTCGGGCGTGGCCCTCGTGGTCCAGAAGTACGGCGGATCGTCGCTGGAAAGTGCCGACCGGATCAAGCGCGTCGCGGAACGCATCGTCGCCACCAAGAAGGCCGGCAACGACGTCGTCGTCGTGTGCTCGGCGATGGGTGACACCACCGACGAGCTGCTCGACCTGGCGCAGCAGGTCAACCCGGCGCCGCCGGAGCGGGAGATGGACATGCTGCTCACCGCCGGTGAGCGCATCTCGAACGCGCTGGTCGCCATGGCGATCTCGGCCCAGGGTGCCGAGGCCTGGTCGTTCACCGGTTCGCAGGCGGGCGTCGTCACGACGTCGGTGCACGGCAACGCGCGCATCATCGACGTCACCCCGAGCCGCGTCACCGAGGCGCTCGAGCAGGGCTACATCGCGCTCGTGGCGGGCTTCCAGGGCGTCGCGCAGGACACCAAGGACATCACCACGCTGGGCCGCGGCGGCTCGGACACCACCGCCGTCGCGCTGGCCGCCGCGCTCAACGCCGACGTCTGCGAGATCTACTCCGATGTGGACGGTGTGTACTCCGCCGACCCGCGGATCGTGCCGGACGCGCGCAAGCTCGACACCATCCCGTACGAGGAGATGCTGGAGCTGGCCGCGAGCGGGTCGAAGATCCTGCACCTGCGTTCGGTCGAGTACGCGCGCCGCTACGGCGTGCCGATCCGAGTCCGCTCTTCCTACAGTGACAAGCCGGGCACCACCGTGACCGGTTCTATCGAGGAGATCCCCGTGGAACAAGCCCTGATCACCGGTGTGGCGCACGACCGCTCCGAGGCCAAGATCACGGTCACCGGGGTGCCGGACCACGCCGGCGCCGCGGCCCGGATCTTCCGCGTGATCGCCGACGCCGAGATCGACATCGACATGGTGCTGCAGAACGTGTCCAGCACCGTCTCCGGCCGCACGGACATCACGTTCACGCTGTCGAAGGCCAACGGCGCCAAGGCGGTCAAGGAGCTGGAGAAGGTCAAGGCGGAGATCGGCTTCGAGTCGGTGCTCTACGACGACCACGTCGGCAAGGTGTCGCTGGTCGGCGCCGGGATGCGCTCGCACCCGGGTGTCACGGCGACGTTCTGCGAAGCGCTGGCCCAGGCCGGCGTCAACATCGAAATCATCAACACCTCGGAGATCCGCATCTCGGTGCTGATCCGGGACGCGCAGCTCGACGACGCCGTGCGCGCGATCCACGAGGCGTTCGAACTCGGCGGCGACGAAGAAGCCGTCGTCTACGCGGGGAGTGGTCGCTGATGGCGGACGGGCTGCGGATCGGGGTGGTCGGCGCGACCGGCCAGGTCGGTGCGGTGATGCGCAAGCTGCTGGTGGAGCGCGAGTTCCCGGTCGCGGAGATGCGGTACTTCGCGTCGGCGCGCTCGGCGGGCTCGAAGCTGCCTTGGCGCGACACCGAAATCACGGTCGAGGACGCGGCGACGGCGGATCCGTCCGGTTTGGACATCGCGCTGTTCTCGGCGGGTGGTTCGACGTCGAAGGCGCAGGCGCCGCGGTTCGCCGCGGCCGGGGTCACGGTGATCGACAACTCCTCGGCGTTCCGGATGGACCCGGACGTGCCGCTGGTGGTCAGCGAGGTCAACCCGGAGGCCATCAAGGAGGCGCGCAAGGGGATCATCGCGAACCCCAACTGCACCACCATGGCCGCGATGCCGGTGCTGAAGCCGCTGCACGACGAGGCCGGGCTGGTCCGGCTGGTGGCGTCGACGTACCAGGCGGTGTCCGGGAGCGGGCTGGCCGGGGTCGACGAGCTGGCGGGCCAGGTCAAGGCGGCCGCCGAGCACGCGTCGCTGCTGACCCACGACGGCGCGGCGATCGAGTTCCCCAAGCCGGAGAAGTACGTCCGCCCGATCGCGTTCAACGTCCTCCCGATGGCAGGGTCCATTGTGGACGACGGCGAGCTCGAGACGGACGAGGAGAAGAAGTTCCGCAACGAGAGCCGCAAGATCCTGAGCATCCCGGGCCTCGGCGTTTCGTGCACCTGCGTGCGCGTGCCGGTGTTCTCGGGGCACTCGATCTCGGTGAACGCGGAGTTCGAGCGGGCCCTGACGGTCGAGCGCGCGACGGAGCTGCTGACGCACGCGCCGGGCGTCGAGCTGTCGGAGGTCCCGACCCCGCTGCAGGCGGCGGGCAACGACCCGAGCTACGTCGGCCGCATCCGCGTGGACCAGGGCGTCGAAGGCGGGCGCGGGCTGGCGCTGTTCATCTCGAACGACAACCTGCGCAAGGGTGCCGCGCTCAACACCGTGCAGCTCGCGGAGCTGGTGGCGCAGCAGCTCTGAGCCGAGCCGAAACCGCCCCGGTCCCCACGCGCGGGACCGGGGCGGTTTTCACTTCTTCTTCGGCCGGGTCCGCATCGGTGGCAGGCCGAACGCCGCCCGGAACTCCGGTTGCTGCACGGGCCGCATCACGGCCAGCATCAGCAAGCCCCACGCGACCAGCCCGGCGGGTGCGCCCGACGAGATGCTCGACTCCTCGAAGAACGTCGCGATCAACCCGATGAGCAGCATCGCCGCGAACGCGGTTTCGAGCCCCATGATCGTGAAGACGACCTTGCGCTCGCGCCGGCCCAGCCGCACGGCGCACACCACGAGGACCACCATCAGCACCGCGTTCACCGACACGAACACCAGCGGCCAGCCGATGTCGCCGAGATCGTCCACTGTCGTGGCCAGGTACCAGACGAGGCCCGCGATCACCAGGTAGAGCACGGCCTGGGCGGCGATCGCCAGGCGCATGGTGCGGATCCCGCGCCGGACTTCCCGGTCCGCGTTCGCACCGGACACGGGCATGGGCTGATACGACATGACGGGACCGGCCTTTCGGATACCTGAGACGACCGGTCAAGAGGACCATAGGTGTCGCGGGACCCCTCCCGCGGACCCGGAAAACCCGTTGTCGCGCCCGGCCCGCCAGGGGATCCTGAGCCCGCGAGCGAGTTCAGGGGAGGAAATCATGTACACCGCCGTCGACGGCGCCCGTGTTCCGATCCGGATGTGGGCGGATCCCGCGTCCGTCGAGGACCAGGCCATGCGGCAGCTGCACAACGTCGCGAACCTGCCGTGGGTGCACGGCGTCGCCGTCATGCCCGATGTCCACTACGGCAAGGGCGCCACCGTCGGCAGCGTCATCGCGATGCGCGACGCCGTCTCGCCCGCCGCCGTCGGGGTCGACATCGGGTGCGGCATGAGCGCCGTCCGGACGTCGCTCACCGCGAGCGACCTGCCCGACGACCTCGGGAAGCTGCGGCGGCGCATCGAATCCGCCGTGCCCGTGGGCTTCGGGCTGCACAAGACGCCCGTGAACCCCGCCAAGGTGCACGGCGTCGGCGGCTGGGACGCCTTCTGGCGTGGCTTCAGCGACCTGCACCCCGGTGTCCAGGAGCTGCACGACCGGGCCGCGCGGCAGATCGGGAGCCTCGGCGGCGGGAACCACTTCATCGAGGTCTGCCTCGACCAGGCCGACGGCCGGGTCTGGCTGATGCTGCACTCGGGTTCGCGCAACATCGGCAAGGAACTCGCGGAGCGGCACATGGCCGTCGCGCGGAAGCTGCCGCACAACGCCGACCTGCCGGACCGGGACCTCGCCGTCTTCGTCGCCGGGACGCCCGAGATGGCGGCGTACCGGCGTGACCTCTTCTGGGCGCAGGACTACGCGGCGCGCAACCGCGCCACGATGGTCGCGCTCGTGAAGCAGGCGCTGAAGGACGTCGTCCCGCAGACCACCTTCGACGACGCCATTTCCTGCCACCACAACTACGTCGCGGAGGAGACCTACGACGGCGTCGAGCTGCTCGTCACCCGGAAGGGCGCGATCCGCGCCGGATCGGGTGATCTCGGGATCATCCCGGGCAGCATGGGGACCGGTTCGTACATCGTGCGCGGGCTCGGCAACGCGTCCTCCTTCCAGTCCGCGTCGCACGGCGCCGGGCGGCGGATGTCGCGCAGCAAGGCCAAGAAGCTGTTCACCGCCGACGACCTCGCGGCGCAGACGGCGGGCGTCGAGTGCCGCAAGGACTCGGGGGTCGTCGACGAGATCCCGGCCGCGTACAAGGACATCGATTCGGTGATCCGCGCGCAGACGGACCTGGTCGAGGTCGTGGCGCACCTCAAGCAGGTGGTCTGCGTCAAGGGCTGAGGCGGTACGTTGGCGCCATGACGAGGCGGGGAACGACGGCCGCGCTGCTGGCGGCGGCCGGGCTGCTGCTGGCCGGCTGCGACCAGGTGAGCAACGCGGTCGACCAGGGCAGCAAGACGGCGGACAAGGTCTCCGCGTGCACCGAGGCGCTCGGGCTCGCGGACCTGAACCCGCTGGTCGACCCGGCGACGCTGAAGGCGCGCGCCGAGGACAAGGAGAAGCGGCTGCGCGAGCTCGCCGGGAACGTACAGGACCAGGACGTGAAGAACGCGCTGCTCGGCATGGCCGACTCCTACGTCGAGGTGCAGAAGGAACGCATCCAGGACGCCGGGGTCGTGGCCCAGTGGGTGCAGCGCAACGTCAAGAAGCTCGACACCCTGCGCGCGGCCTGCGGCGGCTGACCGCTCGTGAGTGTTTAGGGCGGTTCTAACCGCCCTAAACACTCACGACGGGCCGCGGCAGACCTGTCAGCTTTCGGCCATGGCCGGGACCGGCTCCGCGGCCGGTGCCGGGGCGTGGCGGCGCAGCAAGCCCGCCGACGCGATCACCAGGCCGCCGAGCCCGGCCGCGACGAAACCCCACGCCGGGCTCGAGTGGTCGATCGCGAAGCCGACCACCGGGCTGCCCAGCGCCAGCCCGAGCCGGGTGGCCGCGTCCTGCAGCCCCATCGCCTCGCCACGGACGCGCGGCGGCGCGATCCGGCTGACTGTCTCGGTCGTCGCCGCGAGCGTCGGCGCGCAGACCAGGTTCGTCGGGATCAGCACCAGCATCAGCAGCCACCACGGCTGGTCGGCCAGCCCGACCGGCACCACCAGCAGTGCGAGCAGCAGCATCAGCACGCCCTGCGGCAGCGACCGCCGCACGGCGCCGTGCACGATGCCGCCGAGGATCGACGCCGCGCACATCACCGCGATGACCAGCCCGGTCACGCCGATGTCGCCGTTCGCGCGCAGGGCCGCCAGCGTCGCCAGTTCGGTGCCGACGAGCACGAACAACGCGCCGCCGGCGACCAGCAGCGTGGCCACCAGCTGCCAGGTCAGCCAGGTGCGCAGCTTCGGCCGGGCGACGTCCTCGGCCGGGTCGCGCTCTTCGCGGATCGGCGGGTCGACCAGCCAGATCAGGAACGCCGTGCCGCCGAACAGCACGCCGAGCGCGGTGAGCGTGAACGTCGGCGACAGTGTCGTGATCGCCGCGATCCCGATCGCCGGGCCGATCATGAACGTCGCTTCGATCGAGATCGTGTCGAGCGAGTACGCCGCGCGTCGTTCCTCGACCGGCACCAGCGCGGCCAGGACCTGCCGGGCCAGCGAGCCCGCCGGCACCGAGAGCATCCCTGCCGGGACGGCGACCGCGGCGAGCGCCTCGAAGGGCAGGTGCGGTGAGGCGACCCAGAAGGCCGTGGTGCCGATCCCGCAGACGGCGACGACCGGGCGCAGCCCGTACCGGTCGAAGCAGCGGCCGAGCAAGGGCGCGCCGAGGGCCATCCCGAGCGTGACACCGGCGCCGACCAGGCCGGCGGCCCCGTAGCCGCGGCCGAGCCCGGTGACGATGTACAGCGTCATGAGGACGCCGTTCATGGTCATCGGCAGCCGGGCCAGGAACATCATGGCCATCGTCGACGGGACGCGGGGGACGGACAGCACCCGGCGGTAAGGCTGCAGAGGCACGTCCTCGATGAGACCCCAAGGTGGTACGCGCGTGCAACTTGTTTCCCGTCACCGGCACCCTGGCGCCGGAAAATTCTGAGAGCTACTATCATTTGGTAGTCACTCTCAATTGGGGGTCGCCATGACTCAGCTCTATCCGCGCAGGTGGTGGGCGCTCGGCGCGCTCGCGGTGAGCCTGCTGACCGTCGGTCTCGACCTGACCGTCCTCAACGTCGCCGTGCCGACGCTCGCCGTCGACCTCGGCGCCACGACCACGCAGCTGCAGTGGTTCGGCAACGCCTACACGCTGGCGCTGGCCGCCCTCCTGCTGCCGGCGGGCCTGCTGGGCGACCGGTTCGGCCCGAAGAAGCTGCTGCTCGGCGCGCTCGCCGTGTTCGGGCTGGCCTCGCTGTGGTGCGCCTACGCCGGATCGCCCGGCGAACTGATCGCCGCCAGGGCCGGGCTCGGCGTCGGCGCCGCGTTCCTCATCCCGCTCTCGCTCTCGCTGCTCAACGTCCTGTTCCCGCCGGAAGAGCGGGCGAAGGCGCTGACGACGTGGGTGATGGCGACGTTCGTCGGCATTCCGCTCGGGCCGCTGCTCGGCGGCTGGCTGCTGGACCATTTCGCGTGGGGTTCGGTGTTCCTGATCAACGTCCCGCTGACCGCGGTCGGCGTGCTCGCGGTGCTGTTCCTGGTCCCGCTGACGCGTGGTTCGGGCCGCGGCGCGATCGACTTCACGGGCATCGCGCTCTCGGCGGCCGGGCTGGTCGCGGTGACCTACGGGTTCGTCAACGCCGGCGAACACGGCTGGGCCGACCCGGTCACCTACGGCCTGATCGCGCTCGGCGTCGCGCTGCTCGCGGTGTTCTGCTGGGCCCAGACGCGGGTGGCCGCGCCGCTGACCGACCTCGCGTTGTTCCGCGAGCCGCGGTTCGTCTGGGGCGCGGTGCTCGCCACGATGGCGTCCTTCGCGCTGATGGGCCTGTTGTTCGTGCTGCCGCAGCTGTTCCAGGCCGTGCAGGGCGCCGACGCGCTGCAGACCGGCGTGCGGCTGCTGCCGCTGATCGGCGGGATGCTGGCCTCGGCGAAGATCGCCGAACGGCTGGTCGCCGCGATCGGCGTGCGCCTGGTCGTCACCGGCGGGTTCGTGCTGCTCGCGGCCGGGCTGGCCTGGGGCGCGACGACCACGCCGTCGGACGGCTACGGCGGCACGATCGGCTGGGAGGCGGTCATCGGCCTGGGCACCGGCTGCACCCTGCCGCCGCTGATGGCGATGGCCATGGGGGCGCTCACCGAAGGTCGCTCAGGCGCCGGCTCGGCGTTGATCCAGGTGCTGCGCCAGGTCGGCGGCACCATCGGCGTCGCGGTGCTGGGCACCGTGCTCAACGGCGTCTACCGCGACGGCGTCGCCACGGCGAACCTGCCGGGGCCGGTGGCCGACGCGGTGCGCGGCAGTGCCTCGGCAGCCGTCGCCGTCGCGGCGAAGCTGCACCTGCCCGCGCTCGCCGACTCCGCGCGGACGGCGTTCACCGACGGCATGGCGGCGACGCTGCTGGTCTGCGCCGGGCTCGGCGTGGCCGGGGCCCTGCTCGCGCTGCTGTTCCTGCCCGGGCGACCGGCCGGTGGGACGCAGCCGCGAGAATCGGCGCATGACGTCGTCGCCAGCTGAGCCGGCCGGGTTGCGGGAGCGGAAGAAGGCCAAGACGCGGGCCGCGATCCAGCGGCACGCGTTGCGGCTGTTCCACGAGCAGGGCTACAGCGCCACGACGGTCGACCAGATCGCGGCCGCGGCGGAGATCTCGCCCAGCACCTTCTTCCGGTACTTCCCGACGAAGGAGGCGACGGTCCTCTACGACCCGTTCGACCCGGTGCTCATCGCGGCCGCGCTCGCGCAGCCCGCCGAGCTGAGCCCGATCGGCGCGCTGCGGGCCACTGTGGACACCATTCGCGAGCAGGTCGCCGGCGAGGAGTGGGAACGTGAACGCCAGCGGCAGATGCTGGTGTTCCGGGAGCCGGAGCTGCGCACCGCGGTGATGGACAAGTTCGCCGAGGGCATCGACGTGCTGGCCGACCTGGCCGCGCGGCGCACCGGACGGGCGGCGGACGACTTCGAGGTCCGCAACTGGGCCGGGGCGGTGGTCGGCGTGGTGATGGCCGCCTTCCTCGGCGCCGCGGCGGATCCCGAAGCCGACACCCTGGTGGTCCTCGACCGGGCGGTCGCGCACCTCGAGGCCGGCCTGCCGCTCTGAGCTTTTCGCGGAATTGATTTCGCATTTCCGCGTTCACCACGGCGGAACCTTGTGGGTGGCGGTGCGAGCGTGGGGGACGCCCCGTCTGGAGCAGTCGCGACACGCGGTCCGACGGAGTGATGAAGCTAAACGATCACCGTTTACACCTGTGTGAGTGACCAAGACGTTCCATAGTGGACGGCTGCTACCTGCGGTGATGATCCGGATCGGTCAGGATGATCTTCAGGGGGACGGGCAAGGTTTCGACGTTAATCAATTGCGGGCAAGTTCGCTGCCTCCGCATCCGGCACGTAAGGGTTAGAAAACTTCCCCAACCGGTGATCGGGTGGCTTATCTCCGATACGGCGGGTATCGATTTAACCCGTCAGGTCTCCCGAGGCCAGGAGGTAAGGAATGAAAGGCAAGTTCGGGCGATCCATCGCCCTGGTAGCCGCGAGCAGTCTGCTGGCGGTCGGAATGGCGGGGATCGCGTCGGCGAGCCCGGACGGGGGCAAGGGTTCCTCCAGCACCCAGGCCCTCGCCGCCAACGTCCTGCAAATGCGTGACGACCTGACCAAGGTGGCCTACGCGGGCAACGTCGGCGCCACGCGGGCCGACCTGGACCGGCTGAGCCCGGTGCTCGCGGACATCGCGGCGGGGAAGCGCTACACGATCCAGACCGACACGCAGCAGCTCGCCGGCCTGGCCAAGGGCCGCGCCGACGAGTCGACCCGGCTGCTGGCCGACCCGAAGGCGACGCCGCGGCAGCTGCCGCCGCTCCCGCTGCCGCCCATCCCGGACCTGCCCGGCCCGCTGAAGATCGTCAGCGACCTGCTGAAGGCCCTGCTGGGCGCCGTCACCGGCATCCTGGGCGGCCTGCTCGGCGCCGTGCCGGTGCCGCCGCTGCCGGTACCACCCCTGCCGGTTCCAGGTTCGTAGTCCGGCCATCGAAAACAGGGGGGCCCGGAGCCCGGCTCGCGGACATTTCTCCGCGCCGGGCTCCGGGTTCGTTTGTCAGTCCTTCTTGGACAGACCGACCCGCAGCGCGCCCGCCATCTCGGCGAGCGCCTCGCGGAACCGGGTGCCGACCCCGGTGAAGTTGATGAACCCGTGGATCAGGTCGTCGTGCCGCCGCAGCGCCACGTCGACCCCGGCCTCCGCGAGCTTCTGCGCGTACGCCTCGCCTTCGTCGCGAAGCGGGTCGAAGCCCGCCGTGACGACCAGTGCCGGCGGCAGGCCGCTCAGGTCGTCGGCGCGCAACGGCGAGAGCCGCGGGTCTTCGAGGTCCGTGCCCTCCGGCACGTAGTGGCCCTCGAACCACTTCATGTGCACGTCGGTCAGGAACAGGTCTTCGGCGAACAGGTCCTGCGAGCGGTAGCGCTTCGCGAAGTCCGTCGCCGGGTAGATCAGCAGCTGGAAAGCCGGCGCCGGGCCACCGCGCCGGACGGCCTGCTGCGCGGTCACAGCGGCGAGGTTGCCGCCCGCGCTGTCCCCGCCGACGGCGATCCGCGCCGGGTCGGCGCCGAGGTCGCTCGCTTTCGCGACCGCGTACTCGAATGCCGCGAGCGCGTCTTCGGTGGCCGCCGGGAACGGGAACTCCGGCGCCAGCCGGTACTCGATGGACAGCACCCGCACCCCAGCGTGCTTGGCCAGGAACCGGACGGCGTTGTCGTGGCTGGCGCGGGTGCCGATCACCCAGCCACCGCCGTGGAAGAACACCAGCAGCGGCGACTTCTCGGGCAGCCCGACGGGCGTGTAGAGCGTCGCCGGGAGATCGCCATCGGGTGTCGGCACGGCGATCTCCCGCACCGAGACGGGCTCGATCGGCTTGCCGCTGACCAGGTGCCTGCCCTGGTCAAGCAGGGCGCGCGACTGTTCGACCGAGCCGCGGACGAGCTCGGCGCGCGCGATCTTCTGGAGCCGCAGCAGCAGCTGGGCGTCGAGCGCGAGGTCCTGGCCGTCGATGCGCACCGGACGGCCCGCGGCCAGCCGCCGCACCGGGGTGGGCAGCCAGAACGCCAGCTGGGACGCGGCCGCCTGGACACGGATCGGGAGCGGGATCGCCATGGTTCCTCCTGAGCGTCGGTGCCGCCCAGGACGTTACTTGTCAGTAGGTAACAGGTCCAGCGGGGAGGGTGTCCAGCTCGTGGGCCAGGGGCCCGTCGGTAACCGTCAATTTCCTCCCTTGAGGGAACTGATCACTTTGGCTGCGACGGTTTGGGCAGCCTGGCAGGGATCTGCCTTACCCACCTTCGCGCGCGTCTGGGTCACGGTCAGGTCGACTGTTGCGTGATCGCTGGTGCCGATGGCCACGGAACAGACTCCCTGGGAACGGAGGTCCGACGTCCCGTAGACGACGGCGGGGAAGCCGTCGATCGGCGCGAGGGGCTCGAACAGCTTGTAGTTCGTTCCCCGTGCGCGGTAGACACCCGTCAGTCCGAGGTTGTCGTCAGGCGGCGAAAAGATGACGTGGACGCTGGCACCCGAGCCGTCGGCCGGATCCCAGCCGCAGGTGGGACCCGCAGGTGCGTTGAGGTCCGGTTTCGGTGTCACAGGTCCGCCGAACACTTCGGTCACCTGGGAATCGGTCAACGCGGAACACGGTTCCGAGGCGAACCGTGCGGTGTCGATCGGTGACTCCACCTCGGGAACGCCCGGACCGGGTACGTCCGCGCTCGTACCGGATGTCTCGGCCGAACTGGGCGTGTTGACGGGAGAAGCCGTGCCCGACGTCTCCGGCGAACACGCCGAAAGAACGAGAGACCCGACGCAGGCCAAGAGCAGGACACGGCGCACTAGAGGATGCCTTTCGTGGTGTTGCCGACTTCGGTGGCGTGGGTTTCATCGGCAGTCGCGTACTTGCCCAGCGCGGCGACGAACTTGTCGGCCATCGCGTCGCAGTAGTTCGCCCGCTGCACCAGGGTTTCGGCCAACGCGTTGCCCGAGGCTCGGATCAGCTCGGCGTTACCGCCGCTGGCGTACTCCAGACCCGGTCCTCGGTGTCACCGGCTGTTGCGGTGCCCGGTGTGTCCCCGGGTCGTACACCGGTGGCTGCCCCTCAGGCATCGCTCACCGCCGTTGTCGTCATCAGCTCTCCCCTAGCCTCGCAGTGTGCTCCACCCCGGGCACCCTGCGTATCCGACGAATCGCAGATTACCAGCGTTCCCACCCGGACCAGGGAGAACGAAGACCGCGGCCTCGTTCAGGTGAGCTGCCGCGGTTCGCCGGGCAGGGCTGCTGTGACCAGGACCTCGGTCCCAGAGTCTGGTCCTCCAGTTAACTAGAGGGGTTAGCCTGGAAGGCGTGACTTCAGCCAGGACGGTCAACGTGCTCGGGATCGGCGGCTCTCTGCGCGAGGGCTCGCAGTCCGAGCGCGCGCTGCAGATCGCGCTCGCCGGCGCGGCTGAAGCCGGTGTCCGCACGCGGATGCTCACCGGGCCCGAGCTGGTGCTGCCCTTCTACGACGCCGGTGAGCCGGATCGCGACGAACGCGCGAAGCGGCTCGTCGAAGCCGTCCGGGAGGCTGACGGGCTCATCGTCGTCTCGCCCGGCTACCACGGTGCCCTGTCCGGCCTGGTCAAGAACGCCCTGGACTACGTCGAGGACCTGCGTGACGACCCCCGTCCCTACCTCGACGGCCGCGCGGTTGGTCTCGCCGCCGTCGCCTATGGCTGGCAGGCCGCGGTCACCACGCTCGAACAGCTCCGCACGATCACGCACGCGCTGCGCGGCTGGGCCACCCCACTGGGTGGTTCGATCAACTCCGCCGAGACGAAGTTCGACGACGCCGGCGGCGCGTCCGACCTGAAGAGCGTTCGCACCCTGCGCCTGATCGGGCGGCAGGTGGCCGAATTCGCCGTGACGCGCACCGCATGAAGTTTCGCCGAAGTCGCTCCGGGTAACCGTTCGGAGTGATGCCTGCCATGTGGGGGCACTGTTCCGCGGCTGCGGAATGTTGTGCTCAGTGAGACGCTCGCTGTGGAGCGTCCGGAACCGAAGGCAGGCAGAGCATGGGGCAGGCGATCTACACGGCGGTGGCGACGGCGCGCGGTGACGGCCGCAACGGCGAGGTGACCTCGTCCGACGGCGTCATCGACGAGTCGCTGGCCATCCCGAAGGAGATGGGCGGCCCCGGCGGGGACAAGACCAACCCCGAACAGCTCTTCGCCGCGGGCTACTCCGCGTGCTTCCACAGCGCGCTGCAGCTGGTCGCCCGCCAGGCCAAGGTGCCGCTGAACGGCTCGACCGTCACCGCGGAGGTCAGCGTGCTCAAGCAGGAGGTCGGGTTCGGCCTCGGCGTCGCGCTGAACGTCTCCCTGCCGGGCCTCGAGCAGGCCCAGGCCGACCAGCTCGTCGAGCAGGCCCACCAGGTCTGCCCGTACTCCAACGCGACCCGCGGCAACATCGAGGTCGCCCTCTCCGCCACCGTCTGACCGCCCCGCCACTGAGGAAAGGAACACCAGAGATGAGCACCTCTCCGATCAAGAGCCCGCTGTCCGAGGCCGACAAGGAGATCACCGGCAACGCCCTGCAGGCGACGCTGGTCGACCTGGTCGACCTCTCCCTCATCGCGAAGCAGGCGCACTGGAACGTCGTCGGCCCGAACTTCCGCAGCGCGCACCTGCAGCTCGACGAGCTCGTCAACACCGCGCGCCAGTACGTCGACGAGGTCGCCGAGCGCGCCAACGCCATCGGCATCTCGCCGAACGGCAAGGCGAAGACCGTCGTCGAGAAGCTCGGGCGTGCCCGAGTACCCCGACAACTGGCAGTCCGTGGAGTCCACGGTCGCCGCGATCGTCGACATCCTCGCCGCGCTCATCGAGCGGCTGCGCCAGCGCATCGACGAGACCGACAAGAGCGACCTCGTGACGCAGGACCTGCTGATCGAGATCACCCGCGCGCTCGAAGAGGCGCACTGGATGTGGCAGGCCCAGCAGGCTTGATTTTTCGCGCGAAAGGGGTCGTTCCGGACGGGACGGCCCCTTTCGCGTTGCCGGGCTCAGTACGTTCGGTGGCATGGTCTTGCATCAGGGGAAAGCCGACCGCCCGGACCGCGCCGGCGGCACGAATCCGATGTACGCCGGGGCGAACCCGGCGCTGGCGGCGAGCTTCGTCATGCCGCACGACAAGCTGCGCGACGACCCGCTGCCGCCGGACACCGCCCTGCAGCTGGTGCGCGACGAGCTGATGCTCGACGGCAACGCGCGGCTCAACCTCGCCACGTTCGTCACGACGTGGATGGAGCCGCAGGCGCGCGAGCTGATGGCCGAGTGCGTCGACAAGAACATGATCGACAAGGACGAGTACCCGCAGACGGCTGAGCTCGAGCGCCGCTGCGTGAACATCCTCGCCGACCTGTGGCACGCGCCGGACCCCACGGACGTCATGGGCTGCTCGACGACCGGGTCGTCGGAGGCCTGCATGCTCGCCGGGATGGCGTTGAAGCGGCGCTGGTCCCGCCTCGGCCGGAGCGGGAAGCCGAACCTCGTGATGGGCGCGAACGTCCAGGTTTGCTGGGAAAAGTTCTGCGAGTACTGGGAAGTCGAGCCGCGGCTGGTCCCGATGGAGGGCGACCGGTACCACCTCGGCCCCGAAGAGGCGGTGGCGCGCTGTGACGAGAACACGATCGGCGTGGTCGCGATCCTCGGCTCGACGTTCGACGGCAGCTACGAGCCGGTCGCGGAGATCGCGGCGGCGCTGGACGCCCTGCAGGAGCGCTCCGGCTGGGACATCCCGGTGCACGTCGACGGCGCGTCGGGCGCCATGATCGCGCCCTTCCTCGACGAGGACCTGGAGTGGGACTTCCGGCTGCCGCGGGTGGCGTCGATCAACACGTCGGGCCACAAGTACGGGCTCGTGTACCCGGGCGTCGGCTGGGTGCTCTGGCGAGACCAGGCCGCGCTGCCGTCCGAGCTGGTGTTCAACGTGAACTACCTGGGCGGCGACATGCCGACGTTCGCGCTGAACTTCTCCCGCCCGGGCGCGGAGGTCGCGGCCCAGTACTACACGTTCGTGCGTCTCGGCCGCGAAGGGTTCCGCGCGGTGCACCAGGCTTCACGAGACGTCGCGACGCACCTTTCGTCCGGTATCGAGGCGCTCGGGCCCTTCTCGTTGCTGACCCGCGGGGACCAGCTGCCGGTGTTCGCGTTCACGACAGGCGCGGACGCGGGCTTCGACGTCTTCGACGTGTCCCGGCGGCTGCGCGAGCGGGGCTGGCTGGTGCCCGCGTACACGTTCCCGGAGAACCGGACGGACCTGGCCGTGCTGCGGATCGTCGTCCGCAACGGCTTCACGCACGACTTGGCGGACCTGCTGCTGGCCGACCTCGCGCGGGTGTTGCCGGAGTTGGAGAAGGAGGGCGGCCGCCCGAAGGACCCGGCAAAGGCGACCGCGTTCCACCACTAGTGCCAGGACTTGGCGCGGGCGTACTGGTCGGGCCAGCGCACGTCGGCGTCGAGGACGTTCGCCGCGCGCAGCGGCCAGTGCGGGTCCCGCAGCAGCGCGCGGGCGAGGAACACGACGTCGGCCTGGTCGTTCGCGACGATCTCCTCGGCCTGGTGCGGATCTGTGATCATGCCGACGGCGCCGGTCGGGAGGCCGGTTTCGGCGCGGATCCGCTCGGCGAACGGGACTTGGTAGCCGGGGCCGACCGGGATGTCCGGGTTGGGGGTGTTCCCGCCGCTCGAGGTGTCGATGAGGTCGATGCCGCGCTCGGCGAGGAGCTTCGCCAGGCGGACGGACTCGTCGAGGGTCCAGCCGCCCTCGGTCCAGTCGGTGGCGCTCAGGCGGGCGAAGAGGGGAACGTTCGTGCGGGCCCGGACCGCGTCGGCGATCTCGAGCGCGAGCCGGGTGCGGCCCTCGAAGTCGCCGCCGTAGCGGTCGGTGCGGGAGTTCGACAGCGGGGAGAGGAACTGGTGCACGAGGTAGCCGTGCGCGAAGTGCAGTTCGAGGACGTCGAAGCCGACGCCGACCGCTCGTTCCGCCGCGTCCGCGAAGGCCGCGGGGAGGGCGCTGACCTCGTCGGTGGTGAGGGGCCGCGCCGGGGCGTAGGTGCCGAAGGGCTGGGCATCGGCGCCGACGCTCTGCCAGCCGCCGTCTTCGGGCGGCACGCTGCCGGGGCCTTCCCACGGCCGCCGCGTCGAGCCTTTGCGCCCGGCGTGGGCGAGCTGCATGCCGATGGCGGTGCCCTGGCCGTGCACGAAGCCGACGATCTTCTTCCACGCCTCGGCGTGGGCGTCGGACCAGATGCCGGTGTCCTGCGGGCTGATCCGGCCTTCGGGGGTCACGGCCGTCGCTTCGGTCATGACGAGCCCGGCGCCACCGGTGGCGAACTGGCCGAGGTGCACGAGGTGCCAATCGCCGGGCAGGCCGTCGACGGCGGAGTACTGGCACATCGGCGACACCCAGGCGCGGTTCGGCAGGGTGAGGCCGCGGACGGTGATCGGGCTGAAGAGTCGGCTCACGTCTGGATCAACGACACGTGCCCGGCGTCTCTTCCCACCCCGGCCCCAAGCGCCCCAATGTGGCCTTCGGTGCGTCAGACGCACCGAAGGCCGCCTTGGGTGCGTCTGACGCAACCAAGGCCACATTGGGGCGCTTACGTGCTTGGCGTCTCTTCCCGTCGCCACCTGCGCTACCGGCGGGTAACCTCGGCTCCATGGGTGTCGCTGCTGACGAACGCCAGGCGTTGAGCTCGCTCTTCGAAGACCTCGGGCCCGACGCGCCCACTCTCTGCGAAGGCTGGACCACGCGGGACCTCGCCGCGCACCTCGTCGTGCGCGAACACCGGCCCGACGCCGCGCCCGGGATCCTCGTACCCGCGCTCGCCGGGTACACGCAGAAGGTCCAGGACCGCTACGCCGCCAAGCCGTGGGCGAGTCTCGTCCAGCAGGTCCGGAACGGCCCGGCGAAGTTCTGGCCCACCGCCATCGGCCCGCTCGACGAGCTGACCAACACCGCCGAGTTCCTCGTCCACCACGAAGACGTCCGGCGCGCGCAGCCCGGCTGGGCGCCGCGGCCCGCCGATCCCACCCGGGACGCCGCCGCCTGGCGGTCGGCGAAGCAGGCCGCGAAGCTGAACCTCCGCAAGGCGCCCGTCGGCGTCACCCTCAGGACGAACACCGGGCAGGAGGCCGCCGTCAAGACCGGGCCCGATCCGGTGACCATCGTCGGGGAGCCGGTGGACCTGCTGTTGTTCGTCTTCGGCCGCGACGCCGTCCACCTCGACTTCGAAGGCGACGCCGCCGCCGTCACGAAGCTGCAGTCGGTGAGCCGCGGCCTCTAAGCTGCGCGGCATGCCGATGATCAGCGTTGCCATGTTCCCGGGGCGCACCCCCGCCCAGAAGAGCGCTTTGGTCCGGGAGCTGACCGACGCGTTCATCCGCACCTGCGGCGGCAAGCCCGAAGGCGTCCAGGTGACGCTCGTCGAGATCGGCGCCGACCACTGGGCCACCGGCGGCGTCCTGCACTCCGACCGCTGAGCCGCCGGGAGACCGTCCGGCCTCCCGGCGGGTGCGTCAGCGCAGGCCGAGGGCTCGCAGCGCGAAGTGGACCTCGATCGACGTCTGCTTGATCGTCTCCGCGATCACCAGCGAGCCGTGGCCCGCGTCGTAGCGGTAGAACTCGTGGTGCAGGTCGCGGCCGGCGAGCCGGTCGAGGTAGTTCTCGATCTGGCGGATCGGGCAGCGCGGGTCGTTGTCGCCGGCCAGCACGAGCACCGGCGCCGTCACCGCGTCGACGTACGTGATCGGCGAGCACTCGCGGTACACCGCGGGCACCTCCTCCGGCGAGCCGCCGAAGAGCGCGCGGTCGAACGAGCGCAGCTGCTCCATCTCGTCCTCGTACGCCGCGATGTAGTCGGCCACGGGCACGCCCGCGACGCCCGCCGCCCAGCGCGTCGGCTGGGTGCCGAGCGCGAGCAGGGACAGGTAGCCGCCCCAGGACGCGCCGTTCACGACGCACTTCGCCGGGTCACTGAGTCCACTTTGGACGGCCCAGTCGTGCACCGACGCGACGTCCTCCAGCTCGGTCAGCCCCGGCCGGCCCTCGATCGCGTCGCGCCAGGCCGAGCCGTAGCCGGTCGAGCCGCGGTAGTTGACCTCGACCACCGCGAACCCGGCGTCGAGCCAGGTCGCCCGGTACGCCGAGAAGCGGTCCTCGTCGGCGGCGTGCGGGCCGCCGTGCAGGGAGAACACCGTCGGCAGCGGGCCCTCCGGCGCGCCCGACGGCCGCGAGACCAGCGCGTGGATCCGCCCGCCGACGCCTTCGACGAACGCGTCGGTCACCGGTTCCGACCCCGGCGCCCGCTCACCCGGCGGCTCGAGCAGCACCGAGTCGGCGCCGTCGGCCGTGCGCGCGCGGACCGCGGCGGGCTCGGCGGCGCTGGACCACGAGTACTCGACCGTGCCGTCCGGACGGACGCCCGCGCCGCCGATCCGCCCGGCCGGAGTGTCCACTGAGGACAACTCGGCCGTGTCGAGGTCGTAGCGGTACAACGAACTGCGGCCTTCGTGGAAGTGGACGACGAGCAGGGCGCGCGCGTCCGGGTACCAGCCCGCGACGACCTCGCCGGGCAGGTCGAGCTCGATCTCCGTTTCGGTGTCGGCGCGGACGTCCCAGACGAGCAGCTCCTCGCGGCCCCGGCGTTCGTGCAGCACCAGCAGGCGCTGATCGCCGGGCAGCGGGGAGAACTCGAGCGCGGACAGGCCCTTGCCCTCGCCGTCCCACTTCTCCGCGACCGTCCCGAACCCGTCGGTCGCCAGCACCCGCAGCGCGGGGTGGCGCGAGTCGCCGTGTTCGGAGTGCGAGATCGCGATCAGGGTCTCGTCGCGGGAGAGCGACGCGATGCCCGCGTCGTCCGGGTGGCTGTAGAAGCGGTGCGTCTCGCCGCCGATCCGGGCGAACAGCTCGCTGCCGTCGTCGGTCGAGATGCCGACGGCGACGAGCTTCGCGCCGATCTCCAGCCCGGCCGGGTAGCCGTCGTGGACGTCCGGGACGGCTTTCTCCGGCTTGCTGCCCTCGGTCGCGGCGAACGGCTCGCGCACCCACGAGCCGAACTCGTCGCCGTCGGTGTCGTCGAACCACCAGATCCACTCGCCGTCGGGCGACGGCGTCGCGTGCAGGGTGCCGTTGGGCCGGTCGGTGACGCGGCGGTGCTCGTCCGTCGCGCGGTTCCAGGCGTACACCTCCCAGACCCCGCTGGCGTTCGAGACGTAGACGTTGGCGTCGGGGGCGTCGCGGGCCCACTCGGGGGTGGAGATGCGCGGGGCGTGGAAGCGGGCGCGCCAGCGGTTCTCGGCTTCGGCGTCGTCGAACAGCCGGTCCGGGACCACCGCGGGCGGATATTGGTTCGCTGACTGCGTGCTCACCCCTCGATCCTGCCACCTTCTGGCCGTACTGTGTGCGGGGTGCTGGAGGGTTACGCGCCGGGCTACGGGCGAGACGTGGTTTCCATGCTGTCCGCGCGCACGGCCGCGGAGCGCGCGACGTTCGCGCAGTCCCTGTTCGGGCCGGGGATGTGGGTGGTCGACCTCGGCTGCGGACCCGGCTCGATCACGCTGGGACTGGCGGCGGAGTCCCGGGTGACGGGCGTCGACCGCGACGCGGGACAGCTGGCGCAGGCGCGCGCGGCCGCCCGCCGCGCCGGAAGGTCCACAGTGGACTTCGTGGTGGCGTCGGCGTACGACCTGCCGTTCGCCTCCGGCAGCGTGGATGTGGCGTTTTCGCACGCGTTGTTCGAGCACTTGTCCCGTCCGCTGGACGCCTTGGCCGAACTGCGCCGGGTGCTGAGACCCGGTGGCAAGCTGGCGCTGTCCACTTCGGACTGGAGCAAGGCCCGCCTCCGCCCGAAGACGGCGAACGTCGACGCGGCGCTGAGAGGCCACCACCTGCTGCGCCGCCGCGCGGGCGGCGACCCGTTCGCGGGCGGCAAGACGGCCGAGCTCTGCGCGGCGGCGGGCTTCACGGAGGTGGTCGCGCGGGCCCGCTACCGCTCGGACATGACCTACCGCGACCTGGCGAAGTACGTGGAGACGCGGCTGGAAGAGGCGATCGCGGAGCCGGGCCGGGACCGCGACCAGCTGGCGAGCGCGGCGCGTTCGGCGTGGACGTGGGCGAGAAGCGGTGACGGCGACTTCAGCCAGTGCTGGGTCGAGGTGACGGCGACCCGCTGAAACCAGAAGAGCCGGTGTCCGAGGACACCGGCTCTTGCTCGTCGGGGTGGCGGGATTTGAACCCACGACCTCCTCGACCCGAACGAGGCACGCTACCAAGCTGCGCCACACCCCGAGGTACTGCTTAACGGGTCGTGGAGAAGTCTAGCGGACGCTGTCGCGGGCTTTACGGGGGGCCGACTTACGGGGCTCCGACGACCCCGATCCGCGCGGGACCAGCGTCAACAGGCTCGCCTCGGGCGGGCAGGCGAACCGAGCCGGTGCCCACGGCGACGTCCCCAATCCGGCCGAGACGTGCAGCCACATGTGGGCGCCCCAGCGCGAGGCACCGCGGGCACGGCTGCGATCCAGGTCACAGTTGGTGACGATCGCGCCGTAGCCCGGGAGCCGGAGCTGGCCGCCGTGGGTGTGGCCCGCCAGGACGAGGTCGTAACCGTCCGTGGCGAACGTGTCGAGGACCCGCGGCTCCGGCGAGTGCGTGACGCCGATGCGGACCGCCGCGCCGCTGTCCGCCGGGCCCGCGATGTCCGGGTAGCGGTCGCGGCGCAGGTGCGGGTCGTCGACGCCGGCCGCGAACACCCGCTGCCCGGCGACGTCGATCGTGCGCCGGACGTGCGTCAGGTCGGTCCAGCCGTGCTCGACGAACGCCGCGCGCAGGTCGCGCCACGGCAGCTGGACGCCGTGGATGCGCTTCTTCTTGCCCTTCGGCATCAGGTACCGCGCGGGGTTCTTCGGCTTGGGCGCGTAGTAGTCGTTGCTGCCGAAGACGAACACGCCGGGGCGGTCGAGCAGCGGGCCCAGCGCGCGCAGCACTGAGGGGACGGCCGTGCGGTGCGAGAGGTTGTCGCCGGTGTTGACGACGAGGTCCGGGTTCAGCTCGTCGAGCGCGGCGACCCAGCGCTGCTTGCTGTGGTGGCCGGGCAGCATGTGCAGGTCCGAAACGTGCAGGATGGTGAACGGCCGCGACCCGGGCGCCAGCACCGGGAGTTCGGCGGTGCGGAGGGTCCAGCGGCGGCGTTCGATCCCGACGGCGTAACCGAGGGTCGCGACGCCGAGCGCCACCGTCCCCGCGGCGAGGCGCTTCGCCGTCGCCCCCGACGTGCTTGTGTTACTGAGCGTGCTCACGAAGTCCAGGATACGTGCTCAACAGTTGGATGACTTCGCCGCCGTTACGGGGAACCTGCGACATAGCATCTGCGTCGGCCCGACTGACGGGAAACGAGCCGGGGGGCTTGGGGAGAACGATGGAGCAGTTCGGGCCGTACCGGATCGAAGGCCTGCTCGGCCGCGGTGGCATGGGGGAGGTCCACCGCGCCTACGACACCGCGCACGACCGGATCGTCGCGCTGAAGCTGTTGTCCGAGCCGTTCATCGCGGACGAGGCGTTCCGCGCGCGGTTCCGCCGCGAGTCGCAGATCGTCGCGCGGCTGCGGGAGCCGCACGTGATCCCGATCCACGCCTACGGCGAGATCGACGGCCGCCTGTACCTCGACATGCGGCTCGTCGAAGGCCGTGACCTGAAAGAACTCCTGGCCGACGGGCCCCTCGACCCGGCGCGGGCGGCCGGGATCGTCGAGCAAGTGGCGGGCGCGCTCGACGCGGCGCACGCGGACGGCCTGGTGCACCGGGACGTCAAGCCGTCCAACGTGCTCGTGACGAGCGCCGACTTCGTGTACCTCGTGGACTTCGGCATCGCGCGCTCGATGACCGCCGAGGGGACGTCGATCACCGGCACCGGCAACGTGATCGGCACGCTCGACTACATGGCGCCGGAACGCTTCGGCGACGCCCCGATCACCGGCCTCGTCGACGTCTACGCGCTGGCGTGCGTGTTCTTCGAGTGCCTCACCGGGCGGCGCCCCTTCCTCGCCGAGGGAGCGGCGGCGCAGATGGGCGCGCACCTGACCGCGCCACCGCCGTCGCCGTCGCAGGTGCGGCCGGGCCTGCCACCGGCGCTGGACGCGGTGGTGGCCCGAGGGATGGCGAAGGACCCGGCCGACCGCTACCTGACGGCGGCCGCGTTCGCCGAAGCCGTCCGCGCGGCGCTCACCGCGCCGGCGCCGCCGATCCCGACGTGGCAGAAGACGTTGCCGGGCCCGGTGCTGTCGCCGCCGATGACGCCGCCGCGCCCGATGCCGGTGCCGACGATGCTGAACGCCGGTCCGCCGACCGGGACGTACGCCGGCCCGCCGCGGCCGTACACGGGGCCGTCCGGCAAGGTCGCGCCCGCCGCGTCGCCGCCACCGCGGTCGCAGCGGAACCGGTGGATCGCGCTGTGCGCCGCGCTGGCGGGCGTCGTCGTGGTCGCGCTGCTGGTCACGTACCTGGTGACGCGGGACAAGACGCAGTCGGCCGGGCCGGGCCCGGTCACGCCGCCGCCGACCACGTCGCCGTCGCCATCACAGTCGCCGTCGCCGGAGACGACCGCGCCACCGTCCACTTCGGAATCGAAGCCCGCACACGACGAGAAGCTCTACGCCGCGCTTCCCGCCGTCTACAAGCAATACACGTGCGAGGACGCCGAGGTACCGCCCGGGGCGGCCGCGGCGGTCGAGTGCGGGGAATCGAACGTCGGGGACGTGAAAGCGGGCAACGTGGTGTTCCCGCACCCGACGGGCGCGAGGTTCCTGCGCTTCGCCGACGCGGCGGCGATGGACAAGTGGTTCCAGGACATCGTCAAGAGCCAGGGCCTCACCCGCAACGACGCCCAAGGCGCTTGCCGCCCGCTCAAGGTGCCGAAGATCTGGGGCACCTACTACCGCGCCGAGACCCCCGCGCCCGTGCCCGGCGACTACCTGACGTGCTTCCTCGGCGACCCGGCCCAGCTCGTGTGGACGGACGCGAAGAAGCTGGTGGGCGGGGTCCTGCTGTCCACGAAGGTCACCGACAACGACAAGCTCGACCAGCTGTACTACTGGTGGAACATGGAGATCCTCTCGGATCTGCCCGGAAACTGAACGGTCAGCGCGGACCGCCGCCCATGTACTGCGGGTCCGGTTGCGGGAGCGGCAACACCGGCTGGCTCGCGTCCATGATGTTCTTCATCGCGCCGAACCACGTGCGGGCCGGTGCCTTGCCACCGAAGATGTTGCCGCTGCCGCACACCCGGACGTTGCCCGGGCCCGCGTCGCAGATACCGCCCTGGCCGCCGCCGAACTTGAACGTCATCGCCGCGCCCGCGAGCTGCGGGGTGCCGCCGACGAACGTCGCCGAGACGTTGCCCTGCGTCGTGCCCGTCTTGCCGATCATCGGCCGGTTCCAGCCGACCGCGCTCGCCGCGCCCGCCGACGTGCCGCCCGGCTGGTCGTCCTTGCTCATGCCGACCGCGAGGGTGTTCGCCAACGCCTCGGGCACCGCCTGCTCGCACGCGGCTTCCTTGACCGGCACCGGCGCGCCGTTGCGGTCGGTCACCGCGGCGATCGGCGTCGGCGGGCACCAGACGCCGCCGGACAGGATCGTCGCCGCCACGTTGCCCAGCTCCAGGCCGCTCAGCGGGGAGAAGCCCAGGGTGAACGCGCCGTAGCCGGGGTTGTTGCCGCGCGGGCCGTAGAGCTCGGCCTGGCTCAGGCGCTTGTTCTCCGACTCGGCCTTCGGGTCGACCGTGCCGCCACCGGCGTTGCTCGCCATCGTGTCGCGCATGCCGAGCCGCTTGGCCATGTCGATGCCGGGCGCGGTGCTGCCGAGCCGGTCTTCGAGCTCGACGAACGCGGTGTTCGGCGACGTCGCGAGCGCGGTCTGCAGGGTCGCGCCCTGCGCGATCCGGCTGTAGTCACCGGCGTTGCCGACGCAGTACCAGCGCGAGCGCAGCGGCGGCCCGGTCGGCGGGCAGCTGTTGCCGCCACCGGTGAACACGTGCGACACGTAGGTGTCCGGCACCTGGACCGGCGAGAAGATCCCGGCCACGCCCTTTTCCATCGCCGCGGCCGAGGTGAAGATCTTGTACGTCGACCCGGCGCCACCGGTGTTGTAGACACCCGTGGGCAGCGCGTACGTCGTCTGGCCCGCGTCCTGGTCCTGGCCGTAGTCGCGGTTCGACGCCAGCGCGACCACTTCGTGCCGGTTCTTCCCCGGTTTCACCAGGGACAACGTGTTCGCCACGTACGGCTGGGTCTTCTTGACCTGCGCCTCCGCCGAGACCTTCGCCTCGTGGTTGGCGCGCTCGTCCAGCGTGCTCTTGATCGTGTAGCCGCCGGTGTAGAGCTGGTCCTTGGTCATCCCCGACTTGAGCAGGTAGTCCTCGACGTACTGGCAGAAGAACCCGGCCTCCGGGCCCGCGCCGATGCAGTTGGCGGGCGGCTTGGCCGGGAAGTCCGGGACGACGCCCAGCGGCTCGCCCTTGAAGCGCTCGGCGTCGGCCTTGGCCAGCTTCTTGTTCTCCACCATCCGGTCGAGCACCAGGTTGCGGCGCGCGGTGGCCTTGTCGGCGTGCTTCCACGGGTCGTTGTTGATCGGGTTGTTCACCAGGCCGGCCAGCAGCGCGGCCTGCGGCACGGTGAGCTTCTCCGGCGTGGTGTTGAAGTAGGCGTGCGCGGCGGCGCCGATCCCGTAGATCTGGCGGGAGAACTCGACGATGTTCAGGTAGCCGGCGAGGATCTGCTGCTTGGTCAGCTTGGTCTCGAGCTGGATCGCGATCCGCGCTTCCTTGAGCTTGCGGGCGATCGACTGCTCCTGGGCCTTCTTCTGACCGACCTGGTCGCCCCGGTAGACGACGTTGATCAGGTAGTTCTTCACGTACTGCTGGGTCAGCGTCGAGGCACCCTGGGTGTCGGCGCCGGTGCTGTTGCTGACGGCGGCGCGCAGCGTGCCCTGCCAGTCGACGCCGTGGTGCTCGTAGAACCGCTTGTCCTCGACCGAGACCAGCGCCCACTTCATGGCTTCGTTGATCTGGTTCTCGTTGATCGGGAGCCGGTACTGGTCGTACAGGGTCGCGATCGGCTTGCCGGTGCTGTCGGTGACCGTGGTGACCAGCGGCGGCGGGATGTCGGCGAGGTCGGACGAGGTCTTCTCCACCGTCTCGCTGGCCTGGTTGGACATGACGCCGGCGGCCCCCACCACCGGGAAGAGCATGCCGGCGACGAGCACCCCCGCGAGCAGACAGAGGCCGATGAGCTTGAACAAACCATCCGCTTTTCGCACGAGGGCCAGGCTACCCGGGGCGGGTCAGGTCCCGGTGACGCCGTGTCTCCAAAGGTGTGAATTCAGTGACAAAACCGACCCCCTTCGGTGACATCTGGTAACGGAAGGCATTCTAGGTCTCGACGGGGGGAACCGAGGGCCCCTACAGTCCGTCAACGTCTCACGAAGAAAAGCCGACGGATGGATCAACGCGGGTGGGAGCTCGCCTGGTCCGTTCGGCGGCACCGGCACCGGGGAGGTGCCCGGGTAACCGACGTGAGCAGAGGGAGACACGCTCGCGGGGGCAGGGAGCGCAGTGCCTTTCCCCGCTGGTGCGTCGATCACCAGGGTAGGGAGCTGGGGGTATGGAAACCAACCAGTCGAGCTGGCGAATCAACGCGTCCTGCCGGGACGCCGATCCGGACGGCCTGTTCGTCCGGGGTGCGGAGCAGAACCGGGCCAAAGCGGTCTGCATGGGCTGCCCGGTCCGCACCGAATGCCTCGCCGAAGCACTCGACGGCCGGATCAACTTCGGCGTCTGGGGAGGCATGACCGAACGGGAGCGGCGCGCGCTGCTGCGCCGCCGCCCCGACGTGGTGAGCTGGGCGGACCTGCTCGAGGCGGCCAAGCGCGACGCCGAGGAGCGGGTCTCGGTCGGCTGAACGGATGTGGGTGGCGCGGCCCTGCCGGCGCGCCGCCCACGACGCTCAGCCACCTGCGGGACGCCGCCGCCGGGCGGGCTGAAGGGGACGTTCATCGCATCTGATGAGCTGAAGGGCGCCTTCAACGCATCAGATGCGACGAAAGGACCCTTCAGCCCGCCTCGGCCGGGGCAGCTCAGCCCGCGAGCTTCACGCCGATGTCGCGCAGGCCTTCCAGGTCATGCACGTCGCCGGCCAGCGCGGGCACCCGGGCCAGTGCCACCTCGGGGTGGGCCCGGGTGAACCGCGCGAGCAGCCGCTCCTCGCGGGCGGCCAGGTCGACGCGGTCCGCGTGCAGCCGCAGCACCGCCTCGGCCAGCGGCGCGTTCGTGTCGCCCTTCTGCAGTGACTCGGCCGCGGCCAGCGCCTCGGCGCCCGACAGCTTGGCGAGCACCGGGTGCGTGCGGTTCGCGATCAGCCCGGCCAGCGGCATCGACTCGGCCGAGAGCCGCTCGACGAAGTAGGACGCCTCGCGCAGCGCGTCCGGCTCCGGCGCGGCCACCACCAGGAACGACGTCCCCGACGAGCGCAGCAGCTCGGCGGTCTTGCGGGCGCGCTCGCGGAAGCCGCCGAACATGCTGTCGAAGGCCTGCATGAACGCCGACGCGTCGGTCAGCAGCTGGCCGCCGATGATCGTCGACACGGCCTTCGCGAACATCGAGAACCCGGCGTTGACGACCTTGCGCAGGCCCCAGCCGCCCGCCTTGGCCGGGCCCGTCAGGAGGCGGATCATCCGGCCGTCCAACGCACTCGACAGCCGCGTCGGCGCGTCCAGGAAGTCCAGCGCGGACCGGCTCGGCGGGGTGTCGACGATGATCAGGTCCCAGTCGGCGGTCGCCGCCAGCTGGCCCAGCTTCTCCATCGCCATGTATTCCTGCGTGCCGGAGAACGACGTGGAAATGGTCTGGTAGAAGGGGTTCTGCAGCAGCTGCTCGGCGCGTTCCGGGCCGGCGTGCACGCGCACCATGTCGTCGAACGTGCGGCGCATGTCGAGCATCATCGCCCACAGCTCGCCCTTGGGCTCGAACCCTTCGACCTGCACCTGCTTCGGGTGGTTGCCCAGCTCGCGCAGCCCCAGTGCCTGGGCGAGCCGCCGAGCGGGGTCGATGGTGAGCACGACCGTCTGGCGGCCGCGTTCGGCCGCGCGCAGGGCCAGCGCCGCCGCGGTCGTCGTCTTGCCGACGCCGCCCGAGCCGCAGCAGACGATCACGCGGCTCTCCGGGTCGTCGAGCAGCGCGTCGATGTCGATGGTGGTCACAACCGCACCCCCTGGTCGGTCAGGGCCTCGGCCAGGTCGTAGAGCGCCGCGACGTCGACGCCGTCGGTCAGGTCCGGCAGCTCCAGGGTGGGCAGGTCGGCCTCGGCGAGCTGCTCGCGCGCCCGCTGCTCGGCGGCGACCCGCACGGCGTGCTCGACGGTCTCCTCGACCAGCGCGTCGAGGGTGTCGTCCGGCAGCTTCAGCCCGGCGGAGGCGAGCCCGGTCCGGACGCGGGAGGCGTCGACGCGCCCGTCCGCGGCCGCGGTCACCGAGCGGGCGGGCAGCCGCGGCGGCCGGACCCGGTTGACCAGCACCGCGCCCGGGCGCAGGTCGGCGCCGTCCAGCTCGGCCACGGCCTCGACGGTCTCGCGGACCGGCATCTCCTCCAGCAGCGTGGCCAGGTGGATCACCGTCTCGCCGGAGTGCAGCAGCCGCACGACGCCCTCGGCCTGGCCGCGGATCGGGCCCGTCTTCGCCAGGTCGGTGAGCGCCTTGGTGACGTCGAGGAACTTGACGACCCGGCCGGTCGGCGGCGAGTCGACGACGACGGCGTCGTAGGTGTGCCGCCCGTCGGACTCGGTGCGGCCGACGCACTCCTTGATCTTCCCGGTGAGCAGGACGTCGCGCAGGCCCGGCGCGAGGGTGGTCGCGAACTCGATCGCGCCCATCCGCCGCAGCGTCCGGCCGGCGAAGCCCAGGTTGTAGAACATCTCGAAGTATTCGAGCAGCGCGGCTTCGACGTCGACGTGCAGCGCGCGCAGCTCCCCGCCACCCGGCACGGCGGCGATCCGCTGCTCGGCGTACGGCAGCGGCTCGGTGTCGAAGAGCTGGGCGATGCCCTGGCGGCCCTCGACCTCGATGAGCAGCACGCGACGGCCTTCGCGGGCGAGCGCGAGCCCGAGCGCGGCGGCGAGCGTCGTCTTGCCGGTCCCGCCCTTGCCGGTGACGAAGTGCAGCCGGGCGCGGGCAAGCTCGTCGGTCCAGCCGGCATGGGGAGTGGTCACAGCTTCACCCTAAATCAGCGCTCAGCTGGCCAGCAGCATGACGCTGACCGCAGCCGCGACGCCGGCGACCAGCAACCAGCTCACGAGGCCGGGCAGCACTGTGAGCACGAGCACACCCAGCACGACCAGCAGCGTGAACGTGATCACGCCGCCGAGCGCGACCTGCCCGGAAGCTCGACGTCCGGTCGCGCACCTTGGCCATCACGACGAGCACCAGCGGCAGCCCGGCCGCGGCCAGGAGTGCCGTCGCGATCACCCGCCAGGTTTCCACCCCGTCACGCTAGCGGGATTCAGCTCCCGAGTGCCGTCGCCGGGACGCACGGCACCGGCCGCGCGTGCTCCGGGTCGAGCGCGTTGAGGACGTGGCCCGCCGCGTTCTTGTCGGCCGCCAGTCCCGCGTGCTCGGAGAGGTCGAGCGGGCAGCTGTCCTGCAGCACGATGTTCGTCACGTCCGGGCCCGGGCCGAGCCCGGACGTGTACGGCGTCACGGCTTCGTCGTAGCGCGTGAGGATGTTGGTGTAGCTCACGCCGGGCTGGAAGACGCCGTTGCCGCTGTGCAGCTTCGTCAGGAAGTCCGAGCCGCGCAGGAACTGGCGGCACGAGCCGCAGGCCGGGTCGAGGGCGCCGTTCACCAGCGGGTCGAGGCCGATCAGCTTGGCGAGGTCGTAGAGGTGCGAGACGCCGAAGAGCGTCGTGCCGTCCCAGAGCGGGGTGAGGCTCACGTACTTGTCCACTTTGGCCGCGCCGCCGAGGAACTTGACGTAATAGCTGGGCATCAGCGTGCCTTCGGAGTGGCCGAGGATGTCCACCTTGGACGCTCCGGTCGCGGCGAGCACCCGGTCGACGAACAGCCCGAGCTCGTGCGCGCTCTGCTCCATCGGGGACAGCCCGCCCGGCTGGTAGACCGGCAGCGGCGTGCCGGGAACGCCGTAGGTGAGGGAAAAGACACAGTAGCCCTGGTTCTTCAGCAACGGGCTGTAGGTCTGCCAGTTCACCGTCTGGTTGGCGGACAGGCCGTGCACCAGCACCACCGGTGCCGGGTGGGCGGCGGTCGGGCGGCAGCCGAAGTCGTCGGCACCCGGCGGCGGCCCGCCGGGGTTCGCCGCCTGCGCGGGCAGCGCGGCAAGCAGCGTCCACGGCACCGGCAGGGCCGACGCGGACGCGGCCGGGGCGACGAGCAGGGCGAGGAGCGCGGCCAGGAGGACGGCGCCGAGGGACTTCGTTGTCCGCATGGGGAGGGTCCTATCTACTCACCAGTAGGTGTGAAGTGAACCACAATCGACCGGAGGTGGGTAAGCGTTCACCCGAACGGGGTCACCCCCACCTCGGGACTTTCCCCGGCGGCGGGCCCCGGCGCTCTTGCCCGCTTGGCTACGCTCCCGGTTCATGAGCGCCACCAAGTGGGAGTACGCCACCGTCCCTCTGCTGATCCACGCGACGAAGCAGATCCTCGACCAGTGGGGCGAGGACGGCTGGGAGCTGGTCACCGTGCTGCCGAACCCGAGCGGCGAGCAGCACGTCGCGTACCTGAAGCGTCCGAAGGGCTGATCCGCGTGAGCTGGAGCGAACGGCTGAAGGAAGCTCGGCATCGAGCTGCCCGGCGTGGCGGCCCCGCTGGCCGCCTACGTGCCCGCGGTCCAGAGCGGGAAGCACGTCTACACCTCCGGCCAGCTGCCCTTCGTCGACGGCGTCCTCGCCGCGACCGGCAAGGTCGGCGCGGAGATCAGCCCCGAAGAGGCGAAGGGGCACGCCCGCACGTCGGCGCTGAACGCGCTCGCGGCCGTGCACGCGCTGGTGGGCATTGACAACGTCACGCGGATCGTCAAGGTTGTCGGCTTCGTGGCTTCCGCGGAGGGCTTCACCGGTCAGCCCGCGGTCGTCAACGGCGCGTCCGAGCTGTTCGGCGAGGTCTTCGGCGACGCGGGCATCCACGCCCGCTCGGCCGTCGGCGTCGCGGAGCTGCCCATCGGGTCGCCGGTGGAGGTCGAACTGATCGTGGAGGTGCAGTGATGGACCCGGACATCGAGCAGTCCACCCACGAGCTGCTGCTCCGGCTGGCCGGGCGGCTGCCCGACCAGCTGCTGTGGCGGTTCCGCGACTGGCTCGGCGAGGGCGCGATGGGCACCCTCGCCCGGACCCTGCCGAGGTCTTTGCTTAAGCACAGGATCGACCTCGACCAGACGGAGTACCGGCTGCTCGTGGCCGGTCTCATCCCGCACGGCGCCGACTGGCACCAGGTCAGTTCGACGCTGGGGGTAGACGACGTCACCGAGAACCGGTACACATTCACGTCGAGTGCGCCCGAATGGGTTAACTCGGTCGACTCCGTGTCCGTTTTGATCCACGCAACGTTGCGGGGACGGCCGGATGTGGGGGAAGTGCGGCAGAGCTGGCGGCACGTCGGTGTGGTCGGCCAGGGAACGGCCAAGCGCGTCCTGCTGATCACCGCGCTGACCGGTCTGCCGAGGTTGACCGGCGAACTGCAGCGGGTGCTGCGGGTTCTGGGCGACGAAGAGCCCAGCGTCGAAGTCATCCCGCCGCGTTTCGACCTGCCGGGGTACCACCGGGCCGCGCTGGCCGATTCGGAGCTGGTCTGCGTGGGCGCGGTGGCGGGGAACCGGCTAGTAGCCGCTTAACGCTCGCCCGCCAGCGAGCTGGGAGGGAGCAAGGCAATGGTGGAGGTCCACGACGGCCCGCCCATGGACGGGTTTTCGGTGCCCCTGCGCCTGCACAACCTGTTGCTGGCCCTGGCGGGCCGGATCGACGACAGCGCGCTCACCGAGGCGCGTGAGCTGATCGCCCGGGCCCACATCGACGAGGCGGTCGAGCTGACCACCGGCACGCTCATTGCGGGCCGGATCCCGGTCAGCTCCGCCGAGCAGCGCGAAGCTCGCGCTGGTCCTCGAGATGAGCCGGTCGGACGCGACGCTGGCGAACGACCTGCTGGTCGACGAGACCGAGCCGGTCAACACGCACCGGTTCAGCGGCGAGAACTCCCCGGAGTTCGGCATCGCCGAGGCGCTCGACCGGACCCTGCAGGTGCTGCCGGACGTCCGCTCGGTGCACGCGGTGTGGCGCAACACCCCGGCCGGCAGCGTGCCGGGCGCGCTGCCGCAGCGCGTGGTGCTCGTCGAGCTGGGTCCGGACGGCAACCCGCCGGCCGTCGCGTTCCGCGTCGACACGGCGCTGCGCCGGGCCGGGATCCACTCGGTCGTCGAGGTCAGCGGCCCCGGCGTCGCGCACTCCGAGTACCACCAGGCCGCTTCGGCGGCCGCGTCGCCGGCCTGGGTGACCGGGAGCACGACGTCGTCGACGTCGGTGTACCGGCCGGAACCCGCCAAGCCGGCGCCCCCGGTGACGCCGGAGCCGGTCGCGGAGTCGGGCAGCAGGCACAGCATGCGCTCGAGTACGACGACGACCGCGCCGCCGCCGGAGCCCGTCGCCCCGGTGGTGCCGATCGTGTCGCCGCCCGCCCCGGAGCCGCCGCGTCAGTCGCGGTCGGAGCGGTCCGAGACGCGGGCGGAGCGCACCGCCGACCTGACCCCGGCCGAGGTCGCGCAGCTGCGGCAGGCGCTGGCCGAGGACCCGGAGAAGGGCCGCGAGATCGCCGCGGGCAAGCCGTCGATGCACGAGGTCGTCGAGCTGCCCGCGCTGGACCTGGACGACCCGAGCCTGTCCGAGCGCGACCGGGCGCTGCTGCGCGAGCTGCACGCCGAGCTGGCGGAGCGCGAGCGCGCCGAGGCGGCGAAGATGCGACTCAACGGCGCTTCCCGCTCCGGCGGCGACCAGCGCGGCTGGACCGCCCCCTGAGGTTTGCAGCACAAAGCGGCACTTTCGTCATGAAAGTGCCGCTTTTGCTGTGTCTGGGATGCCACAACTGCGCGACGGGACGTCGGGGTCCGGAGGTATGTTGCCCGGGTGGAGCAGCCAAAGGAGTTCGTCTTCGACATCCCGGTCGGTGCGGGGGTGGCCACCCGCGCGAACGCGGACGGGCCGCCGGCGACGCCGAAGGACGCGGCCACCGTGATCCTGGTCCGGGACGGCGCCGACGGCGTCGAGATCTTCCTGCAGCACCGGGTCAAGGGCATGCCGTTCGCGGGCGGGATGACCGTGTTCCCCGGTGGCGGGGTCGACCAGCGCGACGCCGACGCGTCCGTGGCGTGGGCCGGGCCGAGCCCGTCCTGGTGGGCTTCGCGGTTCGGCTGCGACGAAGCCCTCGCCCGCGCGCTGACGTGCGCGGCGGTGCGCGAGACGTTCGAGGAGTCGGGGGTGCTGCTCGCGGGCAGCGCGGACGCCGTGCTCACCGACGTCGCGCCGTACGCGGCCGCCCGGCAGGCGCTGGAGACGCGCGAGGTGTCGCTGGCCGCGTTCCTCGCCGACGCGGGCCTGACGCTGCGGGCCGACCTGCTGCGCCCGTGGGCGCACTGGATCACGCCCGAGCAGGAGCCGCGCCGCTACGACACCCGCTTCTACGTCGCGAAGCTGCCCGAAGGCCAGCAGGCCGACGGCGCGACGTCGGAGGCGTCGAGCTCCGGCTGGCAGCGTCCCGAGGACGCGATCGCCGACGCGCGCGAAGGCCGCCGGATGCTGATGCCGCCGACCTGGCTGACGCTGAGCGAGCTGGCCGGGTTCGCCACCGCGGACGACGTGCTGAACGCGCCGCGCGAGATCGTCCGGATCGCCCCGACGCTGGTCCGCGAGAACGACCACGTCCGCGTCGTGCTGGAGCAGCGATGACCGCCCCGGCGTACGGCGTGCTGCGCCAGGTGTCCGAGACGGCTTCGGTGCTGCTGGAGAACAACCCGTCGACGATGACACTCGAAGGCACCAACAGCTGGGTGCTGCGGGCGACGCCGTCGGCACCGGCGGTGGTCGTCGACCCGGGCTACCGCGACCTCGAGCACCTCGAGCGGCTGGCCGGGGTCGGTTCGGTCGAGCTGATCCTCCTCACGCACCACCACCCCGACCACGCCGAGGGCGCGCCGTGGTTCGCCGAGCGCGCCGGCGCACCGGTGCGGGCGTTCGACCCGGCGCTGTGCGTCGACGCGTCGTCCTTTGTGGACGGCGAGGTGATTTCCGCCGGTGGCTTGAACATCCGCGTGCTGCACACGCCGGGGCACACCGACGACTCGGTGTCGCTGGTGCTCGACGGCCAGGTGCTGACGGGAGACACCGTGCTCGGCCGCGGCACGACGGTGCTGCACGACCTCGGTGACTACCTGCGCTCGCTGCGGAAGCTGATCGAGCTGCCGGCGGGCACGGTCGGCCTGCCCGGGCACGGTCCAGAGCTGCCCGATCTCCCCGCGACCGCCCGCGAGTACCTTTCGCACCGGGAACAGCGGCTCGACCAGGTGCGTTCGGCCTTGAAGCAGCTCGGTGCGGACGCCACACCGCGCCAGGTCGTCGAGGTGGTTTACGCCGACGTCGACCGGGCACTCTGGGCGCCCGCCGAGTGGAGCGTGCAGGCGCAGCTGGACTACTTGCGGTCGGAGGAACAGGGATGAGCAACGTCGAGGTCGAGTTCTACTGGCGGCCGGGGTGCGGCTTCTGCGCCGCGCTGGACCGCCCGATGTCGAAGAGCGGCTTCAACATCCGCAAGATCAACATTTGGGAGGACCCGGCCGCCGCCGCCCGCGTGCGCGAGGTCGCGAACGGCAACGAGACAGTGCCGACGGTCATCGTCGGCTCGACGGCCATGGTCAACCCGTCGTTCGCGGAGGTCGAAGCGGCGGTCAAGGCAGCTTCGGCGGGCTGACCGGCTCTCCGTGCAGGAAGGCGGCCCACGCCTCGCGCAGTCCCGTTTCGTTCTCGAGGCCCTTCGGGGCGCCTTCGAGCATCGGCGCGGGCCAGACGTCGTGGGTGCCGAAGAGGAACGGGATGTCGATGCAGTGGCAGGCGCCGAACCGGTTGCCCGGCGCCTGCCAGTCGAAGCGGTAGGTGAAGGCGTCGAGCTTCTTGGTCAGTTCTTCGCTGAAGAAGAAGCCGTTCGCCTGCTCGACGACTTCCGGTGGCGCGTCGGGCACGAAGGCGCGTAGTTCTTCGCGGGTCCGGCTGATCAGGGCGGGCCCCGGCGGCGCGGCCTCGATGAGATCGGCCGCGACGAGGTCGCCGTCGGCGACGAGCTGGAACGGCGGTTCGAGCGAGCCAGGGACCGCGGTCTTGGCGGCGACCCTGAGCTGGGCTTCGATGAGGCGTGCGATGGGCGCGGTGCGGAGATGCTCGCCGAGTTCTTCCCGCAGCAGCAAGGCATTACGGTTGGCAGCGTCCCGTGTGGACGGCCGCATGCCGAGTGGAGCGCTCTGCAGGGCGATCCGCTTGACGAGGCCGCGAGCGCGCGGAGCCGACCAGAGGGCGAGCGCCGACTGAGCCCCGGCGGATTGCCCACCGAGGGTGACATCATCGGGGTCCCCACCGAAGGCGGCGACGTTGTCCCGCACCCAGCCGAGGGCGGCGAGCTGGTCGGCGAGGCCGAGGTTGGGCGGGATGCCGTCGGCGCTGAGGAAGCCGAGCACGCCGAGGCGGTAGTTGAGCGTGACGACGACGGCGTCGGCCTCGCGGGCCAGGCGCGTGCCGGTGTACCAGACCTGGCCGCCGGAGCCGCTGGAGAACCCGCCGCCGTGCACCCACACGAGCACCGGACGGCGTCCGTCGGTCGAGGGGGTGAAGACGTTGAGCGACAGGCAGTCTTCGCTCTGCGGCAGGGGCATGGGGCCGAGGGCGAGTTCGAGGCGTGACGGCGGCTGCGGCGCGGCTGGGCCAGGTGTCAGCGCGTCACGGACCTCGGTCCACGGCTTTGGTGGCCGGGGTTCGGCGAAGCGTTCCGCGGTGGCGTAGGGGATTCCCCAGAAGGCGCCTTCTGCTCCGCGGACGCGGCCGGTGGTGGTTTCGACGATCATCGTGCCTCCTGGGGACGTGCTCCTCGATCAGCTTCCGCGTTTTGGGGAGATCCGCAACCACGCGCCCGCACGGGTGTAGCGCGAGACGCCACGCGGGCGACTCACAGCCTTGCGCGGCAGGGAAATCCTCACGGGCGGGAGGGTGCTGAACCTGCGAGCCCGCCGGTGGAGGCGGGCTCGCAGGCAGGCTACGCCGTGGCCGCTTCGGCCCCTTGCCCCTCTACCCGCTCGGCGATTCGATCTGCGAGGTACGCACTGACCTCCGCTGGACTTGCACCGGCAGCGTCCACGGCCAGCACGGGATACCGCCACCGCGCGACCCTCCCGGGTCTTGGAGGTTCAGGGCTGACTCCGCCGGCAGGATGTGCGGGCGCCGCGCGACCTTGAGGTCACCAGCGCACCGGGCCGGCGGCGTCGAAGAAGCTGCCGCTGGGGCCGTCCGCGGGCAGCGTGGCGGCGTGTACGACGACCTTCGCGCCCTCGGCCGGGTGTTGTGTTCCCGTGTTGCCGTTGAGGTCGGTGGCGTTGAACCCCGGGCACACCGAGTTCACCTTCACTGGTGTGTCTTTCAGCTCGGTGGCGAACCAGCCGGTGAGGGTGTTTACGAGGGTCTTGGACGTGGCGTAGGCGTAGGCCATGCCGAACGGTGCCAGCGGCTGCTCGGGGGCGGTGAGCAGGGTGAGCGAGCCCATCGAGCTGCTGAGGTTCACGATGCGCCCGGCGTCAGCCTTGCGTACGAGCGGCAGGAATGCCTGGGTGACGTGCAGCGTGCCGTAGAAGTTGACGTCCAGCGTCTTCTTGATCGTCTCGGATCCCACGGTGCTGGGCGGGCCCTCCTGATCTCCGAGGGCGATGCCGGCGTTGTTGATCAGGACGTCCAAGGCGCCGCTCTGCTCGGCGATGTGCTCCTGGGCGGCCTGAATGCTGGCGGTATCGGTCACGTCGAGGCGGATGAAGCGGACGTCACCGTCGTCGGCCAGTTCCTTCGCCGCTGCTTCGCCTCGGCTGTGGTCACGGCATCCGAGCCAGACGGTGAATCCCTGCTGGGCGAGCCGGCGGGCGGTCTCGAAGCCGATGCCCTTGTTGGCGCCCGTGACGAGCGCGGTCTGATGCGTGGTCATGAGAACGATGGTGGACGCACCCGGCGTGCAGTCCAGTATTTCTTACGTATCGTCCAACAGTCGGGTGCCGCAGTGGTCCAGCGACCCGATCGCCGGTGCCCTCGGCCTGCTGCGTCCCCGCACGGAGGTCTATCCGGACTTCAGGGCGGCCGGGCCGTGGGCGCTTCGGTTCGAGGCGTTTGAGTACGTGACGATCGGAGGCGTTGATCAGGGTGAGTGCTGGCTGGTGTTCGAGGACGGCAGCGAACCGGTGCGACTGTGCGAGGGTGACCTGTTTCTGCTGGTCAACTCTCCGGCGTACCGGCTGGCCAGCTCTCTCACCGTCGAACCGCTACCGGCGCAGGTCCTGTGGGAAAGTGCGGCGAAGGGTCAGGTGCGCATCGGCGCCGAGGGGGCTGCGGACTCCGGCCTGTGTGGTGGGCGGTTCTGGTTCGACGAGGCCAACGCCGCGATGCTGATCGACGTGCTTCCACGGCTCGTGCACGTCAAGGCCGGCGATCGGCGCAACGGGCAGCTCGCCCAGGTAGCCCAGTTGCTCAGCGCCGAGGCGAAGAACCGCACTGTCGGCAGCGTGCTGGTGCTGGACCACCTCGTGCAGATTCTCTTCGTGCACGTGTTGCGCGCGCACGCCGACCAGACCGACCATCCCGTCGGCTGGCTGAGGGCCCTGTCTGACGACGGCGTCGGCGCGGCCCTGCGCGCCCTGCACGCTGACGTCTCACACCGCTGGAGCCTGCAGGAACTGGCCGGCATCGCCCGCATGTCCCGCTCGGCGTTCGCCGCCGCCTTCAAGGAACAGGTCGGCATCCCACCTGGGGAGTACCTGATTCAGTGGCGTATGGCCCTGGCCCGCGACGCACTGCGCCGCAACACCTGCTCGATCTCAGAACTCGCCGTCGCCGCCGGTTACGAGTCCGAGAGCGCTTTCAGCACGGCCTTCCGGCGAGTGGTCGGCTCCTCGCCCAAGCAGTACCGTGACGCCTCCGGCGATCGGACGGCACGGGCGTAGCCGGATTCCGGTCTGGCCGAAGGCGACCAAGCACGTAGTGCCAGCCACTGCGTTGGCGCCGGCGGAGCCGCCGAGTCCGCCTCGGTCGGTTTCCTCTGGCGGACAACGAGCCTTTCATCCTTGGTGGATCGAATTCTCGACGTGATGGAGAACGAGGATGGCTTGCACGATCGGGGTGGCTCGGTGCGGGCTGCGGCGCAGCTTGGTCAGGACTCTCCAAGTTTGAGGGTGGCGTTGGCGCTTTCGCCGACGGCCCGGATCCGGGCATGGGCGCGGTTGACCTACTTCTGCCAGGCGGAGAGTTTCGGGCGGTGGCCATGACGTTCGTACGGGTCCGAATACTGCCGCCGACGCCTTGGGATGCCTCGTCCGCGAACGTCATATTCTCTTGGCTGATCAGGGCGTCGATGATGCCGTGAGTGCGGGCCGCGGTGAGGTCAACCGTCCCGCTGGATCTGCGATGACCTGTATGGCTGTAGCGGCGGAGGCGCGTCAACTCGCAAAGCCGGAGGAAGCCCAGCAGAGCGAGCGCGCATCGAAATTCGCGGTATGGCGTGCCATATACCGCAACGAGACCGGTGAGCAGGTGAGGGAAGGACCTCGGCTGCCCGGGCAAGCCCAGCGACACAACCCCTTGCCTCTGCGGTGCTGGTCGCCGCTGCTCCGCACCGCATGGCCGTATCCGACAAACGGGCCGAGCGGCGATGCCAGCGCTCCAGACCCGGTCCGCACCGAGGGAACGGCGGCATATGGTGCGGCGTTCGAGGCCAGTGGCAGGTCAGTCGTGGTCAGCGTGGTTCGCGTGTGTCGGGAATGTGGCCAGTCCTGCTTCGGCCAGGCGGGCGGCACGGCGGACCTCCCGGCTCACGGCGTCGATCGCGTCCGGCAGGGGGCGGCCGGGGTGCACGTGGGTCCGGAGGGCGCGGAACTGGACCCGCCACATGCCGAGGAGCGTCGCCGCGGCGATCTGGGGTTCAGGGTCGTCGGGGCGCAGCCCGGTCCTGGTGGCGAGCGCTTCGGCGGCGATGTCGACGAACCGGTCGGCGATGGCACTCTGATATGCCCGCAGAGCCGGGGTGTTCCGGATCAGGTCGCCGAACTTCCGGTACCGCTCCAGCGCGCGGTCGGCGTCGGCGTCGGCGGCGAGAGCCGTGGCGAGGCCGTCCAGTTCGTGGTCCAGGATCGTCAGCATCGCGCTGACCGGGGTCAGCGCCGGGTTCGGCAGCTGGGTGCGCAACGCGTCGGCCGTGGCCTCGAGCCGGTCCAGGAGCAGCGCTTCCTTGCTCGGGAAGTAGTTGAAGACGGTTTTCTCGGACACGCCACACGCTTCGCCGACGTCGGCTACCCGGACGGCGTCGAAGCCGCGTTCGAGGAACATCCGCGCGGCCGTGTCGGACAGCTGCCGGCGCATCGCCCGCTTCTTGCGCTCCCGCAACCCCTCGGCGGCCGGCCGGCCGGTCCCCGTTGTCGTCACGCCGGCATCCTACTTCAGCCACAAGAAAGATTCTGCTACTGTAATTTTACAGTAACTGAAGTTAGGAGCCGGCAATGTCCGAGATCCACATCGTTCGCGACTACCCGCACTCGCCCGTGAAGGTCTGGCAGGCTATGACCGACCCCGACCTGATCCCGTACTGGACCTCGACCGGGAAAGGCGCCCGCGCCGAGGGGTTCGAGCCGGTGGTCGGGACCAAGTTCCGGTTCGTCGCCAAGCCGATGCCCGGCTGGCGGGGCATCGTCGACTGCGAGGTGCTGGAGGTCCGCGAGCGGGAACTGCTGCACTACACCTGGATCGGCGCGGAGGGCGAGACACCCAGCCACGTCCGCTACCGGCTGGAGCCCACAGCCGACGGAACCCGCTTCACCTATCACCACGCTGGATTCACCGGCATCGGCGGATTCGCGATGGCCAAGCTGCTCGGCGCCGTCCGGACCAAGATGCTCACCACCGGCGTCCCCGCCCTGCTCGCCGAACTCGACGAGACCGGCGCGCTGCTCCCGGACGCGCCCGGGCGGCTGACGCGCCCCCGATGAACGTCCCCGCACAACTGTTCGCGCTCGCCGCGGCGCTGACGCACCTGTGGATCTTCACGATGGATAGCGTCCGCTTCAGCCGCCTCGAGTGGACGCTGACCACGGCAGCGCGAGGCGGCCCGGAGCCGATCGCACTGGGTCTCCATCGGCGACGAGCTGTGGCCGCCGTGACAGCTGCTCGAGCGCGCGTTGGGGTGTCGCGAACCGAGTTCATCTCGCACACCGCTATCCGGCAGCTCCGCTGGCTCGGCTTCCCGTTGAGCCCCCTCCGCACGATCGTGTGGGACGGCTGGAATCGCACCTGGAGAGCGCCGATGGCGAATCTGTCGACGCGCGAGTCGCCCCCGAGGGCCTGACAGTTGACCTGATCCGCGGGGCAATGCTGGTCCGGCGGCACACCCGCGTCAACGACCTCATCCACGCTGCCGCGATCGTTAGCGCACTTCGGGAACGACCCGAGCCACTTGTGGCCGACCTGGTCGGGCTCGTCCTCGAACGCGGCGATCGGCGAGCCGAACTCTACGTCCTCGGCCAGCTGCCCATCGACTTCCTGCGCAAGAGCAACTCGACCATGGAATGGGCCCTCGGCCGCTCGGCGCCGAACTGCTCGGAATCGGCTGAGCTACCTCGGCAGCATCGGCATCAGGTAGTACGTCAGCGCCACCTCCCCAACCTCCGCCGCCCGGAGCACGCACGCCCGCATGCCCGGCTGGATCGACAAAACCACCCGCTCCCCGGCGAACGCCCCCAGCGCGTCGAGCAGGTACCGGGCCTGGAACGACGGCGACGTCCGCCCTCCACTGACGTCGGCCTTCAGCGTCTCCTCCGCCTCGCCCGTGTCCTGCCGCGCGCTCGCCAACCTCACCTGTGCGTCGCCGACCTCCAGCGTCAGCACCCGGCGGTCCTCCGCATACACGCCCACCCGGCGGACCGCCGCCGCCAACGCGTCCGCCGATAGGGAAACCGTCGTGTCCACCGCGCCCGACGGGATCGACTCCTCCGACAGGAAGCCCGCGTCGAGCACCGCCGTCGCCACCAGGCCTCCCGCCCAGCTCACGCCGAACCGGCCCGGTCCCGTGTGCAACCCCACCACGCCCGATGCCGCCCGCGCCGCCTCTGTCAGCAACGACGCGGGCACCAACACATCCAGGTCACCTGCGGTGCGCAGCGGCAGTCGGGCCACCGCCATCCGGTAGCGGTCCGAGGCCGTCAACGTCAGTTCCGCGCCCGAGGACTGCACGCGGACCCCCGTGAACAACGGCAGCGGATCGTCCTTCGCCGCCGTTCCCGCGACGATCCGCAACGCCGAGGCGAACGCCGCGCCGTCCACTTCGGACACCTTTGCCAACG
Source organism: Amycolatopsis nalaikhensis (assembly GCF_030264295.1). Taxonomy (GTDB): domain Bacteria; phylum Actinomycetota; class Actinomycetes; order Mycobacteriales; family Pseudonocardiaceae; genus Amycolatopsis; species Amycolatopsis nalaikhensis. The sequence continues at coordinate 3,339,778 of NZ_CP127173.1, forward strand.
CATCCGTGACCGCGGAGGTCTCCGGGAGGAGTGGCAGCGCGAACCGCGCGTTGTCCAGCCGCAACGCCAACCGGCTGCCCTCGACCACCAGGCGCACCAGCTCCGCGTCCAGGACCTTGAGCGTCTCGACCAGCGGCGCCGCCGGGACGACGACCGAGCCGTCCGTGTGCGACGTCGCCGGGCAGGTCAGGCGGACCGCCAGGTCCGAATCACTGCCCGCGATCGTCAAGCCCGCCGCGTCCGCCCGCAGCCTCAGCCCCGTGCGGGCGGGTAGCAAGCGTGACGCGGTCGAAACAGCCGCCGACAGGCGGTGGGCAGGCGCGGTGACGTCCATGCCCGCAAGCTAGCGGGCACCACCGACAAAAATCAGCGCGCGCCGACCAGCTCGGGCTCCTCGACCGTCGCCGTCGTGGGGACGCGGACCGTTCCGCGCAGCAGCCACACCGCCAGCGCCAGCACCAGCCCGGCGACGCTCGCCGCCAGGAACGCCGCGCCCGGGCCCGCGTGCTCCACGATGTACCCGCTGACCGACTGGCCCGCGGCCAGCCCCAGCGTCACCGCCGTCAGCACCCAGCCGAACGCCTCCGCGGCCGTCCCCGCAGGGGCCACCACCTCGATCGCCGCCGAGTGGGCCGTCGACTGCGGGGTGATCAACGCGCCCGCCAGCAGCATCATCAGTGCCAGCCCCCACAGCGAAGACGGCCACGCCAGCAGCGCCACCAGCGCCCCGAACCCGCCGAGCAACGCCGGCAGGCGCAGGCCCAGCCGACGCGGCCACGGCCGCAGGCTGTACGCCACGCCGAACGCCACCGAGCTCAGCGACCACGCCGACAGCAGCAGCCCGCCGACCGACGGCTCGCCCGCGGCGGTCGCCGACGCCGGCACCGCGACCTCGACGAACCCGATCACCATGCCGAAGCCGAGCGCGGCCAGCGCCAGCGTTCGCATGCCCGGGCTCGCCAGCGCGCCCAGCAGCGTCCCGCGCGGGCCGGTGGACGGGCCCCACGCCCGGACCGCCGGGCTCAGCGCGAACAGCACCGCGCCGGTGAACTGCAGCGCGACGCCCAGCACCAGGCCGGTCCCCGCCCACGGCGCCATCACCAGCAGCCCGGCCACGCCGGGGCCGAGGATGAAGAAGACCTCCATGCTGATGGCCTCGTACGAGAACGCCGCGTTCCGCGCGCCGCCCGGGGGCAGCAGCCGCGTCCACAACGCCCGCGACGCCGAGCCGACCATCGGTTCCGACAGGCCGGTGGCCGCGCCGAAGGCGACCAGGACCGCCGTCGCCGCGTGCGACTCGATGGCCGTGACCAAGGCGGCCATCGACAGCGCCGACAGCAAGGCGACGACCAGCAGCGGGCGTGTCGGCCCGAACCGGTCGATCAGCCTGCCCTGGATCACCGCGCCCACCGACACCCCGACGAGTGAACCCGCCGAGACGAGCCCGGCGGCGGCGAACGAACCGGTCTCGCGCTGGACGTAGAGCAGGGCCGAGATGCCGATCATCGCGATCGGCAGGCGGGCGAGCACGGACGCCACGGCGGGCCGCCGGGCGGCGCGGGTCGTCAGAGCGCCGCGGTAGTCGGCCAGAGTCGTACGACCTTCGGAGTGGGACACGCGTACCAGTATGCCGCAGAGTGGTACGTCGGTACCAGTTATTTGACGGTCAGGTGCGTCACGGGCAGACTGGGAAGTGGATCATGCGATGTCTCGATCCGGTAACAGTCACGATATTCTCCGTGAAGTCGTGCAACGAAACCGCCCGCACGGCGTCCTTGAGAGTGAATGGCCTTGAATTCGTGGGTATGGGCCGTGATGGTTGAACAACAGCACACAACCCAGCTCCCTCCGGCATATGGGTCGGGGCCTGGTCCGGAGGGCGGGGAGCGCGGATCGTCGGGGGATGGTCCGCGCGACAAACGAAGAGCCGGTGCGCCACGTCGGGGGTGGCGCCCGGCTCTTTGTTTTGGGTCACCAACGCGGAAGGCCCCCTCACCCGGGTGAGGGGGCCTTCGACGTAAAAGAACTCAGCGAGCGCGGCGGGCCAGGCGCTCCGGGTCCAGGATCAGCACGCTCTTGCCCTCGAGCCGCAGCCAGCCGCGGTGGGCGAAGTCGGCGAGCGCCTTGTTGACGGTCTCGCGCGACGCCCCGACGTACTGGGCGATCTCTTCCTGCGTCAGGTCGTGCGTGACCCGCAGCAGGCCCGCCTCCTGGCTGCCGAAGCGCTGCGCGAGCTGCAGCAGCGCCCGCGCCACGCGGCCCGGGACGTCGGTGAAGATCAGTTCCGCGACCATGTTGTTCGTCCGGCGCAGGCGGCGCGCGACCACGCGCAGCAGCTGCTCGGCGATCTCCGGGCGGGTCGAGATCCACTGGCGCAGGGCCGGGCGGTCCATGGTGACCGCGCGGACCTCGGTGACCGTGGTCGCGCTCGACGTCCGGGGGCCGGGGTCGAAGATGGACAGCTCGCCGAACATGTCGGACGGGCCGAAGATGCCCAGCAGGTTCTCGCGGCCGTCCGGGGACTTGCGGCCGATCTTCACCTTGCCGGACTGGATGATGTACAGCTTGTCGCCGGGTTCGCCCTCGTTGAAGATGACATGGCCGCGGGGGAACTCCACGGATTCCAAGGTCTGGGCCAGCGCCTCCGCCGCTGCCGGCTCCACACCCTGGAAAATGCCCGCACGGGCCAGGGTTTCGTCCACCTCGGGTGCCTCCTCGTCGAGAAACGTGCACGCTCCCCCGTGCCTGGAGGAGCGTGACGCCGATCACTTGCGCGTCAGTCTAGGGCGTACTCCCGAGATCGCCCGTCGGACGCGCGCGCCGTCGAAACGATCTCGTTCGAACGTGGAGCCTAACTCCGCACGCGTCGCGCGCGTAGCCTGGCTGCCCGTCCGCCCAGCCTACGCAGCCGGAACAGCTCCAGCGCGCGGCCGATGCCGTGCCCGTAGAGCGCCCTGACTTCGTTGGGTTGCGCCTGCTCGAGGAACTCTTCGACCTCGTTCTCCTGCACCGCGACGTGCTTGAGCCGGCTTTCGACGCGCTCCATGAACAGCGCGAAGAACATGATCACCAGGGGGACCAGGATGACGAACCAGACAGTCATGACCGGACCCCGAAACACTCGATGAAAAGCATCTACTCCAGATCCTCGCTCATGGCGGCCGTGAACTGCGCCGAGTCCGCTCTGGCGTGTCGTGACGTCCACCGGTGCACCCACCGGCTCGTCCGACGGCGCCCGTAGGCTATCGGGGTGCCACCTGCCACCACGAACGCCCCCCGTGAGGGCGCTGGTGAAAGCCGGTTAGCTCTGGTGAGACGCGCCAGGCGGATGAAGCGTTGCTTGGACGACGTGTATCCCGACGCCCACTGCGAGCTCGACTTCACCACTCCGCTGGAACTGCTGGTCGCGGTCGTGCTGTCCGCGCAGACCACCGACGTCCGGGTGAACCTCGTCACGCCCGCGCTGTTCAAGCGCTACCGGACCGCCGCCGACTACGCGGGCGCCGACCGCACCGAGCTGGAGGAGTACCTCCGCAGCACCGGCTTCTACCGGGCCAAGGCGAACTCCGTCATGGGCCTGGGCGCGGCGCTGGTCGAGCGCTTCGGCGGCGAGGTGCCGGCCAAGCTCGAAGACCTGGTCACCCTGCCCGGTGTCGGCCGCAAGACGGCCAACGTCGTGCTCGGCAACGCCTTCGACGTCCCCGGCATCACCGTCGACACCCACTTCGGGCGGCTGGTCCGCCGCTGGGGCTGGACCGCCGAAGAAGACCCGGTCAAGGTCGAGTTCGCGGTCGGCGAGCTGATCCCCCGCAAGGAGTGGACGATGCTCTCGCACCGGGTGATCTTCCACGGCCGGCGCGTCTGCCACGCGAAGAAGCCCGCCTGCGGCGCCTGCCCGCTGGCCAAGGACTGCCCGTCGTTCGGCACCGGCCCGACCGGGTTCGAGGAAGCCGCGAAGCTCGTCAAGGGCGCGGAGAAGGAGCACATCCTGGCGCTGGCGGCGCCCCGGTGACGAGCGTCACCAAGTGGGCGCTGGCCGCCGCCGTGCTGGCGGTGGCGCTGATCGTCGCGCTGCTCCCGCGCGGGGGTGACGACACGGCCGCGAAGCCGTCGGAGGACTTGGCTCCGGCCCGGTCCGCGGCGGCGCTCCAGCCGTGTCCGGCGCCCGGCTCCGCGCCGCCGGTGAAGCAGCTCGAAGGCGTCACGGCGGACTGCCTCGGCGACGGCGCGCGCGTCGACGTCGGCAAGGCCCTCGCCGGGGCTCCGGTGCTGGTCAACGTGTGGGCGTCGTGGTGCGAGCCGTGCCGGACCGAGCTGCCCGTGCTCCAGGAGTACGCGAAGCAGCCGGGTGCCGTGCGCGTGCTCGGCGTCCAGGTGCAGAGCCCGGCGGAGGACGGGTTGAACCTCCTCGCCCAGCTGGGCGTGCACCTGCCGTCGGTGTACGACGGCGGCGGGCAGAGCGGGCCCGTCCGGACGGCGCTCAAGGTGCCTTCGTCGCTCCCGGCGTCCTACCTGGTCACCGCCGCGGGTGAGATCCGGTTCATCGCGAATCCCCGGGTCTTCGGGAACACTGACCAGGTGCGCGCGGCAGTCGAGGGAGCATCGTGATCGGACCACTGGTCGAGCCGGAGTCGGTGCCCGAGTGGCTCCGGCCGCTGGTCAAGGTGAGCGCCGAGGTCGATTCGCGCACGTTCACCCGGTTCAGCCCGCCCGAGGACGCCTACACGCGGGCCGCCGCGGTCCTGATCCTCTTCGGCGAGCGCGAGTCCGACGGCGAGCCCGACGTCCTCCTGCAGCGCCGCGCCGACACGCTGGGCTCGCACGCCGGCCAGGTCGCCTTCCCCGGCGGCGGGGCCGAAGACGGCGACGGCGGCCCGATCGGCACCGCGCTGCGCGAGGCCGAGGAGGAGACCGGGGTCGTCCCGTCCGGCGTCCGGCCGGTCGCGGTGCTGCCCGAGCTGTTCGTCCCGGTGTCGAAGTTCGCCGTGACGCCGGTGCTCGCGCACTGGGACACCCCGTCGCCGGTGCACGCGGTCGACCCCGCGGAGACGGCTTCGGTGGCGCGCGTGGCGCTCGCCGACCTCGCCGACCCGGCGAACCGGTTCACGGTCCAGAAGGCGGGCGCGCCGTGGAAGGGCCCCGCCTTCGAGGTCGACGGCCTGTTCGTCTGGGGGTTCACGGCCGGGTTGCTGTCGGTTCTGCTCGGCCTGGGAGGCTGGGAGCGCGAGTGGGACTCGGACGACGTCCGGGACCTCGACGAGGCGCTGGCCGCCTACCGGGCACGGCTGAACAGCGAGGAGTGACACGTGAACTGGGTCGATGTGCTGGTGCTGCTGCTGGCTGTGCTGGCCGCGGTGTCCGGCGCGTTCCAGGGCGTGATCATCGCGCTGCCTTCGCTGGTCGGCGTCGTGCTCGGCGCGGTCGCCGGCATCAAGCTGGCGCCGGTCGTGGTCTCGTTCTTCGACGACCCGGTGTGGAAGGTCGCCTTCGCCTTCGCGACCGTCGTGTTCCTGGTCGCGCTGGGTGAGGCGATCGGCGTCTACGTGGGCCGCAAGCTGCGGCAGAAGATCAACCCGGACAAGCTCTCCGGCATCGACAAGACGCTCGGCGCGGTCGTGCAGGCGCTGGTCGTGTTCGTGGTCGCGTGGCTGATCGCGACGCCGCTGACGGCCGTGTCCGGCGTGCCGGGGCTGGCCAAGGCGATCAACGGCTCGGTGGTGCTCGGCAAGGTCAACGACGCCATGCCGGAGGCCGCCCAGGGCTTCCCGAGCCAGCTGCGCAAGCTGCTCGACGCCTCGGGCTTCCCGTCCATCATGGACCCGTTCCAGAAGGCCCCGACGGCCGACACGTCACCGCCGGACCCCGCCCTGCAGAGCAGCGCGACCGTCCAGGAACTGCACGGCAGCGTCGTCAAGATCCGCGGCAGTGCCAGCTCGTGTTCGCGCTCGCTGGAAGGCAGCGGGTTCGTGATCGCGCCGCAGCGGGTGATGACGAACGCGCACGTCGTGGCAGGCACCGACACCGTCGGCATCGAGACGACGCAGGGCGACTACCCGGCGCGGGTCGTCTACTTCGACCCGGAGGTCGACATCGCGGTGCTGGCCGTGCCGCGGCTGCGGGCTCCGGCGCTGCAGTTCGCGCCGGAGACGGCGCGGGCGGGCGACAGCGCGATCGTGCTCGGCTACCCCCTCGACGGCCCGTACCGGGCGACGCCGGCGCGCGTGCGCGGCCGGATCAACCTGCGCGGCCCGGACATCTACGAGGCGAACACCGTGCAGCGGGACGTCTTCACGGTCCGCGCGGAGATCCGCAGCGGTAACTCGGGTGGCCCGATGGTGACGCCGGACGGCAAGGTCATCGGCGTCGTGTTCGGCGCGGCCGTGGAGGACCCGGAGACCGGCTTCACGCTCACCGCCGAGCAGGTGCGGGCCGAGGTCGACGCGGCACCGTCGCAGTCGGCGAACGTGTCCACCGGGTCCTGCGCCGCCTAACGCCCGTACCGCAGCGCCAGGCCGTCCAGCAGGGCCCGCATCCCCGACTCGAAGACGTTGTCGAGGACGAGGTCGTAGCCGTTGCCGCCGAGGTCGCGGAGCATCTTCGCGAACACCGGACGGCCCGCGGTCATCGCCTCCAGCGCCGGGGTCTGCCGGTCGATCCACTGCTCTTCGGACAGCCCGGACGAGGCCAGCGCGCTCTGCTCGCGTTCGAGGTGGATCGCGATGCCCTGGACGTAGCTGAAGAACAGGACGTGCAGGTCGCACAGCGTCGCCGCGTCGACGTCCAGTTCGGACAGGGCCGCCAGGGCCCACTCGCCGTGCATGGCGAGGTTGCGCAGGGCCAGCGGCCGGGTGAGCGGGCCGAGCTGGGCGAGCCAGGGGTGCCGCTTGTAGAGCGACCAGAGCGTCCGGCCGCCGAGCGTCAGCCGCTCCCGCCAGTCGCCTCGCGGGGTCGACGGGTAGCCGCGTTCGCCGAACGCCGCGTCGGCCATCAGCATGACCAGCTCGTCCTTGCCGGTGACGTACCGGTAGGGCGCCATGGCCGCGACGCCGAGGCGGGCCGCGACCCCGCGCATGGACAACGCGGCCAGGCCTTCCGCGTCGGCGACGTCGATGGCGGTGCGCACGATCCGCTCGCGGGTGAGGCCGTGGTGGCTGGTGGAAGCGCGGCGCTCCCGGCCCGCGACGACCGTGCCGGACCGCGGCTCGGCCTGCACGAGGCCTTCCTGGCTCAGCAGGGCCAGCGCCTTCGCCGCGGTCGCCATGGCGACGCCGTGGTCGGTCGCGAGCCGCCGGGTCGAGGGCACGCGCGCGCCCGGCGGCAGCTCGCCACGGGCGATCCGGCCGCGCAGCTCGTCGGCGATGGCCACGTACTTCACGCTGTCCCCCTGACCTAGCACAGCTGACAATCTGTACTAGTACAGAGTTGGTGTCTGAGCTGTGTGAACTCCAGTGTGGTGCACATCAGCGTACGACCCTGGAGGAAACCATGCGAAACGTCCTGATCTCCGGTGCCGGTGTCGCCGGCGGCACCCTGGCCTGGTACCTGGCCCGCGCGGGCTTCGCCGTGACGGTGGTCGACCGGGCGCCCGGCCCGCGCAGCGGCGGGCAGGCGATCGACGTGCGCGGGGTCGCGCTCGACGTCGTCGACCGGATGGGCCTCGGCGACCGGATGCGCGCGGTGCGCACCCGGATGCGCGGGATGTCCATGGTGGACGGGGACGGCCACGAGCTGTTCCGGTCCGAGGAGTTCGCCCTGAGCAGCGGCCGGCTCGACAGCCCCGACTTCGAGGTACTCCGCGACGACCTGGTCGCGATCCTGCACGAGGCCACCGACGTCGAGTACGTCTTCGACGACTCGATCACCGCGCTGACCGAGGAGCCGCACGGCGTGCGCGTCGAGTTCGCCCGCGGCGGGTTCCGGACGTTCGACCTGGTCGTCGGGGCGGACGGGCTGCACTCGGCCGTCCGGCGGCTGGCCTTCGGGCCGGCGGAGGACTACCTCCGCCACCTCGGCCAGTACCTCGCGATCTTCCCCACGGCCAACTTCCTCGGCCTCGCGGACTGGCAGGTCTGGTTCCAGCACGAGGAAACCGGCGGTGTCGCTTATCCGGTGCGGGACAACGCGGAGCTGCGCGTGACGCTCGGCTTCGGCTCGGAGCCGTTGCCGCGGCTGTCGGTCCCGGAGCAGAAGAAGCTGGTCGCCGAGCGGCTCGCCGGGGTCGGCTGGGAGGTGCCGAAGCTCCTCGACGCGATGGCCGAGGCGGAGGTGTTCTACTTCGACGCCATGGCGCAGATCCGGATGGACCGCTGGACGACCGGCCGGATCGCGTTGGTCGGCGACGCCGGTTACTGCGCCTCGCCGTTGTCCGGGCAGGGGACGAGCCTGGCGTTGGTGGGCGCGTACGTCCTGGCTCAGGAAGCTCGGCCGCGCGGAGCACGAAGAGGCCTTCGCGGCTTACGAGACGCGCATGCGGCCCTTCGTCGAGCTCAACCAGGCGCTGGCCACCGAAAACCCCGGCGGCCCGGCGTCGGAAGAGTCGTTGGAGCGGGCGAAGTTCGCGATCAGCCTCGATTGAGGAAGTCCACCAGTGCCGCCGACGTGCGGTCCGGGACCTCCAGGTGGGGGAAGTGCCCGACGCCCGGCCAGATCTCCGGCTCGGCGTGCGGGCCCGCCCAGCGCACCGACGCCGACGCCGTCTCGGGCAGGACGCAGGTGTCTTCGGCGCCGTGCAGCTGCAGCGTCGGCGCCGCGATCCGGCCGCCGACGGCGTCGGTGAACCGGCGGCCTTCGCCGCGGAACTGGGCGCGGAACGCCCAGCGGTAGTACTCGAGGGCGCTGTGCGCGACGCCGGGTACGAGCACGGCCCGGCGGAACACGGCGAGGCTCTCGGAGAAGTCCGAAGTGGACCGCCAGGCCCCGCCCGCCCAGCCGCCGAAGAGGTCTTCGACGGCTTGGGCGTCGTCCTTCACCAGCCACTTCTCCGGCGCCATCGGCACCTGGAAGCGGAAGAGGTGCCCGGCCGCGCGGCCCTGGCCGCGCCACGGGCGGGCCGCGCCCGACCGCAGCGCGAGCGGGTGGGCCGCGCCGATCGCCGTCACCGAGGACACCAGCCGGGGGTGCAGCGAAGCGACCGTCCAGGCGAGCATGCCGCCCCACGCGTGCCCGGCGAGGTGCGCGCGCCGGGCCCCGAGCGACTTGATCAGCCCGCCGACGTCACCGGCCAGCGTCCACGCGTCGTAGCCGCGCGGCGGTTTGTCCGAGTCGCCGTAGCCGCGCAGGTCGACGGCGACCGCGCGGAACCCGGCTTCGGCGAGGGCGCGCAGCTGGTGGTGCCAGGTCCACCAGAACTCGGCGAACCCGTGCAGCAGCACCACGACGGGCCCCTCGCCGAGCTCGGCGACGTGCAGCCGGATGCCGTTCGCGGAGACGTCGCGGTGGACCCACGGGCCGTCGAGCCGGACGGTCGACGGGTCGGGGGACGCGGGCAACGAACTCAGTCGCGGGTGGTGGCCAGGTCGGCGTCGGCCGTCTTCTGCGGCTTGAGCGCGGCGGCGGTCTCCTTGACGCTGGCGATGGTGCGCTCCGGCGCCCGGAACTTCTTCACCTTGCGGTAGCCGAGCAGCCCGGCCACGCCCGCGACGAGCAGCATCAGGACGAACACGATGCCGAACGCGATCCACCGGTAGCGCAGCCACTGGGCCAGCCCCTCGGCGGCGAAGAAGAACAGGAAGAACGTGCTGTACAGGAAGACGGTCAGCGCGATCAGGAAGTAGACGGCCCCCTTGAGGCCCTTCTTCACCTCGCCGACCAGCTCGGACTTCGCGAGCTCCATCTCGGCCCTGACCAGGGTCGAGATGTGCTGGGTCGCGTCGCCGACGAGCCTGCCGATCGACTGGTCGCCGTGGACGTCGGTGTCGGAGGACAGCGGGAGGTAAGGCACGGCCCCCACGCCGTCGGGGCCGGTGCGTTCGTGTTTGGGGCTGCTCACCGGGTCATCGTGCCATGTGTCCGGAAACCGGGCGCGACGGCGTCACAGTGTGTCGGAGATTTGAGCGTGCACCTTGCTACGGCGGAGTAGCAACGCCGCCGCCAGCAGGGACGCCGTCGCCGACGCGATCAGCACCGCCGCCTTCGCCAGCTCACTCGCGTCACCCGGCAACGCCAGCTCCGCGATCAGCAGGCTGACCGTGAACCCGACTCCGCCGAGCACGGACAACGCGCCCAAGTCGCGCCACCCCATCCCGCGCGGTTTCTCGGCGATGCGCAGCTTCACGGCGAGCAGGCTGGCGCCGAAGATCCCGACGAACTTCCCGACCAGCAACCCGGCGAGCACCGCCAGCGGCAACGCGGTGGTGAACACGGCGCCGAGCGCGTCGCCGCCGACCGAGATCCCGGCCGCGAACAACGCGAACAGCGGCACGGCGACGGCGGCCGACCACGGCTGGAGCCGGTGCTCGAGCCGCAGCGCCGGGGCTTCGGCCTCGCCCTCGTCCGGGCGGACGCGGGTGAGCAGGCCGAGCGCGACGCCCGCGATCGTCGCGTGGATGCCCGCCGAGTGCACCGCCACCCAGGTGACCAGCGCGAGCGGTACGTACAGCCACGGCGTCCGGACCCGCTTGTGCTGCAGGAACGCGTACAGCGCGAGGGCCGCGACGGCGACCCCAACCGCGACCAGGTCGAAGCCCGTCATGAAGACGACGGCGATGACGATGATCGCGCCGAGGTCGTCGACCACGGCCAGCGACAGCAGGAAGAGCCGCGCGCTGGACGGCAGGTTCGACGCGGTCAGGGCCAGCACGCCGAGCGCGAACGCGATGTCCGTGGCGACCGGGATCGCCCACGCGCGTTCGATGCCCGGCGTTCCCCAGCCGACGCCCAGCGCGACGACGGCGGGCACGACCATGCCGCCGACCGCGGCGACGACCGGCAGCACGGCCTGCTTGAACCGCGACAGCTCACCGATGACCAGCTCGCGCTTGAGCTCGAGCCCGGCGACGAAGAAGAAGAGGGCGAGGAGGCCGTCCTTCGCCCAGTCGCCGATCGTCAGGTTCAGGTGCAGGAACTCCGGGCCGAGCCGGAAGTCGCGCAGGGCGTCGTAGCTTTCGCTCAGCGGCGAGTTCGCCCAGATCAGGGCGACGGCGGTGGCGGCGAGGAGGATGAGCCCGCCGGTCGTCTCGGTGCGCAGGTAGCGGGCGAACTCGGACAGGGGGCGGGAGAACACGGCAGCTCCTCGGGGTCGCTGATCACTGTTGCCGACCAGGCTTCCCGGCGCACCTTTGACAAAATTTTAGCTCCCGTTTGTCACGGACCGTTATGGCGGCCGCCACAAGGGGTACCGGTGGTGGGTTCACACGATGTGCTCATAGCATGCCAAGCGACAACGAAGTCCCGAGACAAAGGAAGACAGAGTTGTGAGCACCTCTACCGAGGTCCAGCAGGACACGAGGTTCTTCGGGCACCCACGAGGACTGGCGAACCTCTTCGGCGTCGAGATGTGGGAGCGCTTCTCCTTCTACGGGATGCTCGGCATCCTGCCGATCTACCTCTACTACAAGGTCGAGCAGGGCGGCCTGGGCCTGGCTCAGGAGTCGGCGCTCGGCATCGTCGGCGCGTACGGCGGCCTCGTGTACCTCTCGGCCGTCATCGGCGCGTGGGTCGCGGACCGGCTGCTCGGCTCGGAACGGACGCTCTTCTTCAGCGCCGTGCTGATCATGATCGGCCACATCAGCCTCGCGCTCCTGCCCGGCCTGGCCGGCATCGGCGTCGGCCTGGTCTGCGTCGCGGTCGGCAGCGGCGGGCTGAAGTCCAACGCGACGGCGATCGTCGGCACGCTCTACGCCGAGGGCGACGAGCGGCGCGACGCGGGCTTCACGATCTTCTACATGGGCGTCAACCTCGGCGCGTTCGTCGGCCCGCTGCTGACCGGGCTCGCGCAGACCGAGGTCGGCTTCCACCTCGGCTTCGGCCTCGCCGCGATCGGCATGGCGCTCGGCCTGATCCAGTACACGCTGGGCCGCAAGAACCTCGGCGAGAAGGCCAAGGAGGTGCCGAACCCGCTGCCGTCGTCGCAGCGGCTGCTGGCCGTCGCGGCCGCCGTCGTGCTGGTCGCCGCGATCGTGGCGCTGGTGCTGACCGGCGTCGTGAACCCCGGCAACCTCGCCGACGTCGTCGTGTGGGTGGTCGGCGTGATCTCGGTGGTCTACTTCCTCGTCATCCTGACCAGCCGCAAGATCACCGGCGTCGAGCGCAGCCGGGTGTTCTCGTTCATCCCGATGTTCATCGCCAGCGCCGCGTTCTTCTCGCTCTACCAGCAGCAGTTCACCGTCGTCGCGGCCTACACCGACCAGCGGCTGAACCGGGACCTGTTCGGCTGGGAGATGCCGGTGTCCTGGGTCAACTCGATCAACCCGGTGTTCATCATCGTGTTCGCGCCGATCCTCGCGGCGCTGTGGACGAAGCTCGGCGAGCGCCAGCCGTCGACGCCGATGAAGTTCGTGCTCGGCACGGTGCTGATGGGCGCCGCCTTCCTGCTGTTCCTGCCGATGGTGGGCAGTGGCAAGAACGCGAGCCCGTTGCTCGCGATGGTCGGCATCCTGTTCGTCTTCACGATCGCCGAGCTGTGCCTGTCACCGGTCGGGCTGTCGCTGTCGACGAAGCTGGCCCCCGAGGCGTTCCGGACGCAGATGGTGGCGCTGAACTTCCTGTCGATCTCGCTGGGCACCGCGATGTCCGGCAAGCTCGCCGAGTACTACTCGGTGGACGACGAAGCGCCGTACTTCAGCACGGTCGGCCTGGTCGCCATCGGCATCGGCGTCCTGCTGTTCCTGGGCATCCCGTTCATCCGCAAGCTGATGAAGGGCGTCCACTAGCCCACGGTGACGCCGAAGATGACCCCGACGAAGTAGGTCACGAGCATGGTGAGAGCGCCGACCCCGACGTTGCGCAGGATCGCGCGCCCCACCTTCGCGTCGCCGAGCCTCGCGCTGATCCACCCGGTCAGCGTGAGGCCGACGACGACCGCGGCGGCGCACGCCCACACGCGCAGGGAGACGCCGACCCAGGCGATGGAGAGCATCGGCAGCAGGGCGCCGATCGAGAACGCGACCAACGACGCCCACGCCGCCTGCCACGGGCTGGTCAGGTTGTCCGGGTCGATGCCGAGCTCGGCTTCCGCGTGCGCCTGCAGGGCGTCCTTTTCGGTCAGTTCGCGGGCGACGCGGCCGGCCAGTTCGGGCGAAAGGCCCTTTTGTTCGTAGATCTCGGCCAGCTCGCGTTCCTCGGCCTCCGGCATGGTCTTCAGCTCCTGCTTTTCCAGCCGGAGCAAGGCCTGTTCGGTGTCGCGCTGGGTGCTGACCGAGACGTATTCCCCACCGGCCATGGAAAAGGCACCGGCGACGAGCCCGGCGATTCCGGCGGTGAGGATCGTGGTGCTTTCGGTGGTGGCCCCGGCGACGCCGACGACGATGCCGGCGACGGACACGATGCCGTCGTTGGCCCCGAGAACGCCCGCGCGCAGCCAGTTCAGCTTCCCGCCGAGGCCCTGGTGCGGTTCGTGGGCGTGGCCCGCGGCGTCGTCGTCGATGGTTTCGGTCACCCGACAAGTGAAACACGGAAGCGGAATCGTGGCGAGAGCGCGTATTCCGGTCAGGTCGGCCTAATTAACACATGCCTAACCTAAGCCGGTCCTGTGTGGACTGAAGGGTTTTGCGTCATCATGGGCGGTATGGACGAGCAGGTGTGGCAGCCGCTGAACACGGTGGAGGGTCTCCCGCTGCGCGGCGGCGAAGGCCGGTTCCGGCTGCTGGAGACCGCGTCGAGCGGCTTGGCGTACCTGATCCACTACCCGGCGGGGGTGGCTTCGCCGACGCACGCGCACGACCACGACTCGATCGTGTACGTCCTGTCGGGCAAGCTGCGCGGTGCCGTGGACGGCGTCGAGGCGGACCTGGAGCCGGGGGACTCGGTGCTGCACCCGCGGGGCGTGGCGCACCACGTGGAGGCGCTGACGGACTCGATGTGGGTCGAGTTCAAGTCGCCGTTGCCCGGCCGCCCGCCGATCGCCTGAGCTCGGGCCGGGCAGGCTGAAGGGTCCGTTGCTCTCATCACACGGCAGGAAAGTCCCCTTCACCGCATCAGATGCGATGAACGTCCCCTTCAGCGCGCCCGCCGATCGCCCGAATTCGGGCATGCTCGTCTTCGTGATCGATGAATTCGCGAAGGCGTACCTCCACAGCGACCTCCGGGAGATCCGCGAGGCGCTGCTCGGGAAGCTCGACGGGTTGTCCGAGTACGACGTCCGGCGGCCGCTGACCGCGACCGGGACCAACCTGCTCGGCCTGGTCAAGCACCTGTCCGTCACGGAGGCCCGGTACTTCGGTGAGGTCTTCGGCAGGCCGTCGCCCGAGCCGGGTCCGCGGTGGGACGACCTCTCGCTGCGCGGTACCGACATGTGGGCGACCGAGCACGAGACGCGCGAGGAGATCATCGGCCGCTACCGGCGCGCCTGGGCGCACTCCGACGCGACCATCGACGCGCTCGCCGTCGACGCGCCCGGTCACGTGCCGTGGTGGCCGCGGCCGGACGTCATGCTGTTCAACATCCTGGTTCACGTGCTCACGGAGACCAGCCGGCACGCCGGGCACGCCGACATCCTGCGCGAACAGCTGGACGGCTCCGTCGAGATGACCGCGTCCGCCCGTCAAGCCGCGATCGACCGGCGGGCGGAAATCGAGCGGGTGGCGCGGAAAGCGGAAACGCCCGGCCCCGCCAGTGCGGACCCGGGCGTTTCCCAGCGGTGAAGCTCAGACGTCCAGCTCGGCGAGGGCCTGCTTGGCCTTCTCGAGCTCGGCCTCCAGCGCGGCGACCTTCGCGGCCTGCGCGTCGCGGGCCTGGTTGATCACCTCGTCGATCGGGCCGGACAGGTCGCTGTGCAGCTCCTTCGCCGCGCGCGAGACCGCGGCGGCGGGGATCTCCAGGCCCTTCGCGACCCACTTCGAACCGTTCTTCAGCTCGGCCTGCCACTCGCCGTCGGCGGTGCCGGTGACCGTGAGGATCAGCTCGACCGTGCGGGTCTTCTTCGCCGTCGACGCCGTCGCGCCCTTGGGGCGGCCGCGCTTCGGCTTGGGGGCCTCTTCCTCGGCGGCCGGCTCGGGCGAGCCTTCCGAAGAGGGGGACGCGGACTCGGTGACGGGCGCCTCGGCGGCGGGAACCTCCGGAGCGGAAGCCGGAGCCGAAGCCGTTTCCTCGTCGTGCGTCAGGACATCCACGGTCATCGTCGTGTCGTCTCCTTGCCCGGGGAAGGGGGTGTGGTTCGCGGCACAGCGTAGAACATGCGTTCGAGCCGCGCCACTCGGGGTGTCATGACAAGGCCCTCCCGGCGCGCAGCCGGAAGGGCCCTGACGAAGAGAACGCTAGCTCACTCCTCGGACTTGCCCGACTTCAGGCCCGACGAGATCAGGTCCATCACGGACGAGTCGGCCAGCGTGGTGACGTCGCCGACCTGGCGGTTCTCCGCGACGTCGCGCAGCAGGCGGCGCATGATCTTGCCCGAGCGCGTCTTCGGCAGCTCCGGCACGACCATGATCTGCCGCGGCTTCGCGATCGGCCCGATCTCCTTGGCGACGTGGTTGCGCAGCTCCTGGATGGCCGCTTCGCCACCGTCGGCGGCGTTGCCGCGCAGGATGACGAACGCGACGATGCCCTGGCCGGTCGTCGGGTCGGTCGCGCCGACGACCGCGGCCTCGGCCACCGTCGGGTGCGACACCAGGGCCGACTCGACCTCGGTCGTCGAGATGCGGTGGCCGGACACGTTCATCACGTCGTCGACGCGGCCCAGCAGCCAGACGTCACCGTCGTTGTCGTACTTCGCGCCGTCGCCGGCGAAGTAGAAGCCCTGCTCGCTGAACCGCGACCAGTACGTCTCCTTGAAGCGCTCCTCGTCGCCCCAGACACCGCGCAGCATCGACGGCCACGGCTTGTCGAGCACCAGGTACCCGCCGCCGCCCGGGCCGACCTCGTTGCCCTGGTCGTCGACGACCTTCGCGGAGATGCCCGGCAGGGCCTTCTGCGCCGAACCCGGCTTGGCCGCGGTGACGCCCGGCAGCGGCGAGATCATGATCGCGCCGGTTTCGGTCTGCCACCACGTGTCGACGATCGGGGTCTTGTTCGCGCCGATGTTCTCGCGGTACCAGATCCACGCCTCGGGGTTGATCGGCTCGCCGACCGAACCCAGCACGCGCAGCGTCGACAGGTCGTACTTCTCGGGGATTTCCGCGCCCCACTTCATGAAGGTGCGGATCAGCGTCGGCGCGGTGTAGTAGATGGAGACCTTGTACTTCTGGATGATCTCCCAGTGCCGGCCCTCGTGGGGGGTGTTCGGCGTGCCTTCGTAGACGACCTGCGTGACGCGGTTGGCGAGCGGGCCGTAGACGATGTAGCTGTGGCCGGTGATCCAGCCGATGTCCGCGGTGCACCAGTAGACGTCCTCGCCGGCCTTGTGGTCGAAGACGTTGTGGTGCGTGTACGCGGTCTGCGTCAGGAAACCGCCCGAGGTGTGCAGGATGCCCTTCGGCTTCCCGGTCGTCCCGGACGTGTAGAGGATGAACAGCGGGTGCTCGCTGTCGAACGCCTCGGGAGTGTGCTCTTCGGACTGTCCGTCGACGAGCTCGTGCCACCAGAGGTCGCGCGAGTCGGTCCACGGCACCTCGCCCTCGAGCTTGTCGCCCGTGCGCTTCACGACGATGACCTTTTCGACGGTCTCGGCGCCTTCGAGCGCTTCGTCGACATTGGCCTTCATCGGCGCGGCCTTGCCGCGGCGGAACTGGCCGTCGGAGGTGATCACGATCTTCGCGGCGGCGTCGTCGACGCGGGCCCGCAGCGCCGTCGGCGAGAAGCCGCCGAAGACGACGCTGTGCAGCGCGCCGATCCGCGCGCACGCCAGCATCGCGAAGATGGCCTCGGGGACCATCTGCAGCTGGATCGCCACGACGTCGCCGGCGGTGACGCCGAGCGAGGCGAGTGCGTTGGCGGCCTTGGAAACCTCGGTCTTCAGCTCGGCGTAGGTGATGTCCCGGGTGTCACCCGGCTCGCCGACCCAGTGGATCGCGACCTGGTCGCCGTGGCCGGACTCGACGTGCCGGTCGACGCAGTTGTACGCGACGTTCAGCTTGCCGCCGACGAACCACTTCGCGAACGGCGCATTGGTCCAGTCCAGTACCGTGGTCCACTTCGTGTCCCACGTCAGCCGCTCCGCCTGCTTCGCCCAGAACGCTTCGCGATCGGCGTCCGCTTCGGCGTAGAGATCGGCCTTCGCGTTCGCCTGAGCAGCGAACTCGTCGCTGGGCGGGAAGGTGCGGCTCTCGGTGAGCAGGTTGTCCAGGGCTGGGGACTGCTCGGTCATGGTTGCAAGGCCTCCTGTAGTGCGCCGAAACGACGGCTAGCGGCACGCTAGCGACGTTAGTCCGCCTTGTAAAAGGTTGCACCCACGTTGCCCCGCCGTTTCACCGAGGCAGGCGAGATCCGCTGACTAAGCGTTCGTTCAGCCGAGCCTTCGCGGCCGGCCACTCCGGCGCCAGCATCGAGTACGTGACCGTGTCGCGCGACGAGCCGTCCGGGCGGATCCGGTGCGCCCGCAGGACGCCTTCGCGAAGCGCGCCAAGGCGTTCGATGGCGCGTTGCGAGCGGAGGTTGCGGATGTCGGTCTCCCACGCGACCCGTTGCGCGCCAAGGGTTTCGAACGCGTGCCGGAGGAGGAGCAGCTTCGACTCGGTGTTCAGCCCGGTGCGCTGCCAGTCCGCGCCGATCCACGTGTGCCCGATGGAGAGGATCCGGTGCTTCTCGACGACCTGGTAGTACGACGTCGTCCCGGCGACCCGCCCGGAGGCGACGTCGATCTGCGCGAACGGCCGCCGGTCGGGGTCCGCGAGGGCCTCGGCCACCATCCGCTCGGCCGCGGGAAGATCCCCCGGCTGCCGGATGCTCAGCCACGCCCAGACGCCCGGGTCGGAACCCGCCTCGAACAGGCCCTTGGCGTGCTCGGGCGTCAAGGGCTCCAGGCGGACCTGCTCGCCGGACAGGGTCGGTCTCGCGTTCCAGTCGCTCACGTGATCACCGTAAACGCCGTATTGGCTGCCTCTGATAGCCAATTTCCGAGCGTTTCCAGAGACCACTTCGGCGTTGCCTATGCTCGTCGGACCACGACGAAGGGCGAGATCGATGGCCGAAGAGCGGGAAGAGCTGAGCTGGGAGCTGTTCGGCACGGCGAGCCGTGAACTGGCTCACACCATCGCCGACGACGGCTTCGCGCCGGACCTCGTCCTGTCCATCGCCCGCGGCGGCCTGTTCGTCGCCGGCGCGCTCGGCTACGCGCTCGACGTGAAGAACCTGCACGTGATGAACGTCGAGTTCTACACCGGCGTCGACCAGCGCCTCGACCTGCCGGTGATGCTGCCGCCGGTGCCCAACGTCGTCGACCTGACGAGCAAGAAGGTGCTGATCGCCGACGACGTCGCCGACACCGGCGCGACGCTCAAGCTGGTCCGCGACTTCTGCCTCGACCACGTCGCCGAGGTGCGCTCGGCGGTCATCTACGAAAAGCCGCACTCGACGGTCAAGTGCGAGTACGTCTGGCGGCACACCGACAAGTGGATCAACTTCCCGTGGTCGGTGCTGCCGCCCGTGGTCGCCCGCGAAGGCCAGGTGCTCGATGCCTGACCCGCTGAAGCCCCTCCTCGACCTCGAAGGCGTCGCGGCGGCGGCGAAGTCCGCGCAGGACGCCGTGTTCAAGGTGCACCGCCTCCCGGCCAACCTCCGCGGCGGCGCGGCGACGGCGGCCGAGGCGTCGGTCCGCGCGGCGCGCGCGTCGGCGGGCATCGAGGGCGCGAACCCCGAGCTGCCCGCTGACGGCGCGGTCGCCGACCCGGTCCTCGCGGGCGCGCTGCGCGTCGCGGAGACGCTGGAGTCGCTGCTGCCGACGTGGCGCCGGGCACCGCTGCAGGCGTTGGCGCGCTTGCACGTCCTGGCCGCGGCGGACCTCGTCGACGACCTGGATGCCTTGGGGCGCCCGCATTCCGGCGGCGGCCGGCTCGAAATGCTGGCCCAGCTGGTGACCGGCGCGACGTCGGTGCCGGGCCCGGTCCTGACCGCGGTGGTGCACGGGGAACTGTTGGCGCTCAAGCCGTTCGGCAGCGCGGACGGCGTCGTCGCGCGGGCGGCGGCGCGGCTGACGATGGTCGCGACGGGCCTCGACCCGAAGGCCTTGAGCGTCCCCGAAGTCGCGTTCTTCCGCCGGGTGCCTCGTTACCTCGAGGCCGCCGAAGGCTTCGCGGGCGGAACGCCGGAGGGCGTCCGGGCGTGGCTGCTCTTCTGCTGCGAAGCGTTCGAAGCAGGGGCGCGCGAAGCGAAGAGCATTTCGGACGCCGCTTCCTAGGCGGCGAGGGCCGCGAGCAGTTCGCGCTCACGCCGCGCGCTGAGGCCCGCACGCCGTTCCCGGTCCAGGCCCTGCTCGCGCTCCCAGCGCAGTGTGTCGGCGAGCAGTTCCGCGCGGGGCCGGTGCCGCAGCCCCGCGGCGCGCGCCGCGGAACCGTCGCGTGCCGACCACCCTTCCCAGCCCGGCTCGGCCAGCCACAGGGGCAGCGATTCCGGCCCCATGTACTCCGCCACGCCGTGGGCGAGCAGCCACGCCGATTCGGCGGCGACCACCGGGCCGGTGTGCCCGCCGGCGGCGCGGGACAGCTCGATCCACTCTCCGAACGGGACGACCGGGCCGACCGCGTTGTACGTGCCGGTGGTCCCGGTCTCGGCTGCGTCGAGCAGCCAGGAGGCGAGGTCCCGGACGTCGATCACCTGGGTGGGTGCGGCCGGCGTGGCGGGGACCAGCATCGGCCCTCGCGGATCGTGTGCGGCGCGGGCGACCCAGTACCCGGAGCGCCCGCTGTGATCGCCGGGGCCGCCGATGAGCCCGGCTCGCGCGATGAGGAGCCGGTCGCCCGCCACGGCCGCCGACGCCTGCTCGCAGGCGACCTTCGCCTCGCCGTACAGCTCGCGGCCGGCCTCGCTCCGGTCGGTCGGGGCGAGCAGGGCCGCGGACTCGTCCGCCCCCGGCGAGGCGTGGGAGGCGTAGACGTTGCCGGACGAGACGTACACCCAGTGCCCGGCCCTGCGGCCCAGCGCGTCGAGCGCGCCACGAACGAAGCCCGGCTGCCACGACACCTCGACGACCGCGTCCCACGCCCGGCCGAGCACGGGCTCGTACGCCGACGGATCACGCCGGTCGGCGGCGACCAGCGTCGCTCCGGCCGCGACCTCTCCGCTCTCACCCCGGGCGAGGCAGGTCACCCGGTGACCGCGGTCGACCGCCTGCCGGGACAGCTCCCGCCCCACCCACGCCGTTCCGCCCAGAACCAGGATCTCCACCCCGGCAGCCAAGCACGGGATCCCCGCCCCGCCGGCCGGATTCGCTGACGGCGGACGCGGTGTCCTAAGCGGACAGCTTCGCCGACCACTTCTCTTCGATCCGCCCGAACCGCCACACCGCGAGCGCGACGACCCACGTCAGCACGAACAACCCCACGATCCCGAACCCGACGTAGTCCAGGTCCACCGACGCGATCGCGGCGAGCGGCCCCGACGTGATGTCCAGCTTCTCGGCGAGGATCGACACCAGCTCGACGGTCCCGATCAGCAGCGCCACCGCGACCGACAGCGCGGTCACCGTGATGTTGTAGAAGATCTTGCGCACCGGCTTCGCGAACGCCCAGCCGTAGGCGAAGTTCATGAAGCAGCCGTCCACGGTGTCGAACAGGCTCATCCCGGCGGCGAACAGGATCGGCAGCACCAGGATCGCGTACCAGGGCAGCGCGAACGTCGCCGCGCCCGCGGCCAGCACCAGCAGCCCGATTTCGGTGGCGGTGTCGAAACCCAGCCCGAACAACACGCCGACCGGGTAGATGTGCCACGGCTTGCGCACGGCCTTCGTCGCGCCGCGCAGCAGCCGGTTCAGCACGCCGCGGTTGTCCAGCTGGTGCTCCAGCGCGGCTTCGTCGAACTCGCCGTGGCGCATCCGCTTGAACACCCGCAGGATGCCGACGAGCACCACGAGGTTCAGGATCCCGATCACGTACAGGAAAACGCCGGACACCGACGTCCCGATGAGGCCGGTCGCGTCGTGCAACGCCGAGGAGTCGTCCTCGACCTGCCCGGCCAGCGCGCGGACGCCCAGCGACAGCAGCAGGCACAGCGCGAAGACGATCGTCGAGTGCCCGAGGGAGAACCAGAAGCCGACCGAGAGCGGGCGCTGGCCGTCGGCCATCAGCTTGCGGGTCGTGTTGTCGATCGCCGCGATGTGGTCGGCGTCGAAGGCGTGCCGCATGCCGAGCGTGAACGCCGTGACGCCGAGGCCGATCCCGAACACGCCGGACGTGCCCAGCGCGTAGTGGTGGGGTGCGACGAAGGCCGCCAGCACCACCCAGCCCACGACGTTGAGCAGCAGGATGACCCCCGCCATCCCGCCGACCGACACCCACTCGCGACGCGAAAGCCGCGCGCTGGAGCCCTTCATGCCCACCCGCCTTCCCTCTCATCTGAGAGGTTAGGCAGGTGAACAGATGAAGGGAAGTCAGCTCGCCCGCGCCCGCACGACGTCGAGTGCCTTGCGGACGTGCCCACCCGACGCGTGCAGCGCCTTCGCCGCCGTCTTGACGTCGACTCCGGAAAGCAGGTGCACCAGCGCCACCTTGAGGTCGCCCCCGGCCTCGGTGAGCGCGTCCGAGCAGTCCGCCATCGTCATGCCGGTGGCTTCCTGCAGGATCCGGATGGTCCGGCCGCGCAGCTTCGCGTTGGTGGCCCGCATGCTGACCATCAGGTTCGAGTAGGTCCGGCCCAGCTTGATCATCGTCGCCGTGGAGAACGACGTCAGGATCATCTTCTGCGCCGTGCCCGCCTTCATCCGCGTCGAGCCGGCGATCGCCTCCGGGCCGGTGTCGACGGCGATGAGCACGTCGACGCCGGCGGGCTTGGCGGCCTTCGGGTTGCCCGACACCAGGCCGGTGCGGGCGCCCTGGCGCGATGCGGCGGCGAGCGCGCCCAAGACGTACGGCGTCCTGCCCGACGCCGTCAGCCCGAGCACGAAGTCACCCGGCTGGACCATCGCGGCCATCTCGGCCGCGCCGGCCCCGTCGTCGTCCTCCGCGTTTTCGACGGCACTGCGCAAGGCCTTCTCGCCGCCGGCGTGATGCGCGATGAACCAGTCCGCCGGCACGTTGAACGTCGGCACCAGCTCGGCCGCGTCCAAGGTGGCCAGCCGGCCGGACGTGCCCGCGCCGACGTAGTGCACCCGGCCACCGGACCGCAGGGCGTCCACCGCGTAGTCCACCGCGCGCGCCACCTGCGGCAGGACCGCGGCGACGGCACCGGGGACCGTCCGGTCCTCGGCGTTGATCGCGCCCAGGATCCCCGCGGTGGACATCAGGTCGATGTCCGTGGTGCGGGGATTGCGGGTCTCGGTCGGCGAATCGACGTGCACCGCCTGCACGGGGACGGTCATCATGCGCCTCACTTTTTCTCCGGTCATTACTTGCCGGTTTCCCGCGGACGGCGACGACCGTCCGGCCTGACCCCCAAGCGGTGCGAGCCGACCGCGTCCCTGGTGGCGTCCAGAGCGCTGACCGACGCGTCCATGTGCTGCTGCGCGACGCCGATGAACAGGCAGTCGATGACGGTGAGCTGCGCGATGCGGCTCGCGGTGGCACCCGAACGGAAAGTGGTTTCCCGCGCCGCCGTCGTCAAAACGTGGTCGGCGACCTCGGTGATCGGGGAGCGGGGGAAGTTCGTCACGGCGACGGTGATCGCGCCGTGCTCGCGGGCCACCCGCAGCGCCTCGACGGTGTCGGTGGTCGCGCCGGTGTGCGAGACGCCGATCGCGACGTCACCGGGGCTCAGCACCGCGGCCGAGGTGAGCATGATGTGCGTGTCCGACCACGCGAAGCACACGCGGCCGATGCGGTGCAGCTTCTGCTGCAGGTCGGCGGCGACGAACGCGCTCGCGCCCACGCCGTAGACGTCGACGCGGCCGGCGCTCGCCACGATCTCGATGACGCGCTCCAGCGTGGCGACGTCGAGCTGGTCGGCCGTCTCCTCGACCGCGCGGGCGTCGGCGAAGCTGACCTTGCCGATGACGGCGGCCAGGTCGTCCTCCGGGCCGATCTCGCCACCGAGGTTGCGCGTGGTGCGGGCCTCGGTGCGCGCGGTGTCCGCGGCCAGCGCGATGCGCAGCTGCGGGTACCCGCCGACGCCGACGGCCTTGCAGAACCGCGTCACGGTGGTCTCGCTCGTGTTGGCGGCCAGCGCCACCTCGGTGATGCTGCGTCTGGCCACCGCGGCCGGGTCTTCCAGCACCACCTTCGCCACGCGCTGCTCGGCGCGGGCCAGGCCGGGGAGCAGGGACCGGATCCGCACCAGCGGGCTGGCGTCGGCGTCGCGCACGGCCGTCTGGACCGATACGGGCTCGGACGGTGCCGTGCCGACTACGGATTCGGTATCACTCACCGTCGGAAAGTTACTAACCGTTGGCATTTGCGACAAGGCTACCCACACCCTTCGGTACGATCGCAACCCGTCCGTGTCTGCGGATCTAGATTTGCGATTAATCGTTGACCAGAAAGTCGCCAACAGGGTCGACCTTGTTAACGAGGTCAAGCTAACGACTTGGCAACTTAGTGTCGCGGTGCAAGCGGCAAGAGGACGGTTAACTCCGGCTAATGGTCGACGGTGAGCAACACTCTCGTCACCGGCTGCTCAATTGCCAACCCTCTGCGACGAACGCATCGGGATTCCGTTCACCGTCGAGGAGTGATCGGCCGCGCTCGGTGACTTTCACACCGTCGACCGAAACTCCGCGTCCCGTGTAGTTCGGGTCGGTGCTGTAACGCCACCGCAGGCTCACCGACGCGCCCTGGGGCAGCGTGGCGGTGACCTTCCACCAGGCACGGTGGCCGTGTCCGGAGAGCGACGTCACATCTCCGGAGGGTGCACCCGGACCGGAAACCGCCAAGGTGATCGGTTGCCAGTTCACGCCGTCGGTCGTGGCCTGCAGCTGCAATGGATCAGTCGGTCCTTCGGTGTCCACGAAGGCGGAAAAGGAAACCCGCGCTTGATCACTTTGCGTAGTAAATGCGCGAGTACTCAGCGTGGCCACGCCGGCATTACCCAGCGTGCTCGTCCAAGCGTCTTTTCCAACTGCCGGTTCCACCGCCATCGCCCTGGCCAGCGACGTCGCCCACACCTGCCGCGCGGTGTTGATCGAACCCCAGTTCCGGGTCGGGTGCACGCGGTTGGTGAGCAGGATCGCGAAGGAACGCGACTCGGGGTCGATGACCAGCGTCGTCCCGGTGTAACCGGTGTGCCCGGCGGTGACCGGCGACGCCAGCGCGCCCATGTACCAGGGCTGGTCGAGCTCGAAGCCGAGACCGTGCGAGTCGTCCGGGAACTGCTGGTTGTAGTTCGTCAGCATCTGGCGCACGGTGTCGCCGCCGAGGATCCGGTGCCCGCCGTAGGTGCCGCCGTTGAGGATCGTCTGGGCGAGGATCGCCATGTCGCCCGCGGTGCTGAAGACCCCGGCGTGCCCGGCGACGCCGCCGAGCGACCACGCG
Source organism: Amycolatopsis nalaikhensis (assembly GCF_030264295.1). Taxonomy (GTDB): domain Bacteria; phylum Actinomycetota; class Actinomycetes; order Mycobacteriales; family Pseudonocardiaceae; genus Amycolatopsis; species Amycolatopsis nalaikhensis. The sequence goes on from NZ_CP127173.1 coordinate 3,364,422, forward strand.
TTCTCGTCGTGCACGCTGCCGCGCACCATCCCGCGCGGCGGGTTCGCCTCGAACTCCGTCGCGGCGATCCGGGCCAGCTTCGACGCGGGCGGGTTGTAGCCGGTGTCGACCATGCCCAGCGGCGCGGTGATGCGGTCGTGCACGACCTTGTCGAGCGGCTGCCCGGTCAGCTTCTCGACGATGAAGCCGAGCGTGAGCAGGTTGATGTCGGAGTAGAGGTACGTCGTGCCCGGCTTGTTCTTCAGCGGGCTGTCGAGCACGGCCTGGCGGCGCGACGGGATGTCCGGGTAGCCCGCCCACAGCGACGGGATCGGGTCGGCGTCGAACCCGGAGACGTGCGTGAGCAGCATCTTGACCGTGATGGCGGCTTTGTCGCCGGTCGCGAACTCGGGGAAGAAGCGGCTGACCGGGGTGTCGATGGTCAGCTGCCCGCGTTCGACCAGCTGCAGCACGGCGATCGACGTGAACAGCTTCGAGATCGACGCCATGTCGAAGATGGTGTCGTTCTTCATCGGGACCTGCTGGTCCGCGGGCAGTTCGGTGCCGGCGGCGTCGGCGTACCGCAGCGCGCCGCCGACGGCGTACCGGTCGACGACCACGCCGTCGTGCGCCAGCAGGCCGACCGCGCCGGAGAAGTGCGGGTGCCCGGAGGCGTCCGGCTTCGTCCAGCTCGCCAGGAAGTCCTCCGCCGCCTTGATCGGCGCCGGATCGAGGTTCACCTCCTGCGGAGCCCCCGCGCGCAGCGTCGTCCACGCCGGGGCGAACCCGTGCTGCGGCCGGTCGAAGCGACCGGCGTCGTCGTGGCGTCCGGTGATGGCGCTGGCCCCCGAATTCAACACAGTCAACATCAGGGCGACCAGCACTCCGGTGGCCGCGGCGATGACCTTCCTAGCACGCACGAGTTCCCCCTCAGCGGTAGAGCAGGTAGTGGCGACGTCTCCGGTCGAACTCGGCGAGCTCGGCCCGCCAGGCCCCGGTGACCTCGTCGACGCCCGCCCCGGCGTCGACCATGGTCCGCAGGCGGTCGGAGCCGGAGAGCTTGTCGATGTAGTTGTCGGGACGCCAGGCGAAGACGTCCGGGTGCAGGGCCTTGGCCGTGACGAGCATGGCGACCGCGGTCCGGATGGCGTCGAAGGCGCGCGGGTCGTCGACGCTCACCTGCACGCCCCCGCAGGTCTGGTTGACGAACTTGCTGAACGTCGGCACGAAGTAGATCTCGCGGAACTTCGCGCCGGGCAGCCGCAGGTCTTCGAGCTTCTCGCGCCAGCGCCAGTCGAGCCCGGGCGCGCCGATGATCTCGAACGGCCTGGTCGTGCCGCGGCCTTCGGAGAACACCGTGCCCTCGAACATGCCGGTGCCCGGGTAGACGAGCGCCGTGTCCGGCGTCGGCATGTTCGGGCTGGGCAGCACCCAGTTCAGGCCGGTCCGCGCGAAGAGCGTGTCGCGCTGCCAGCCGCGTACTTGAACGACTTCGAGGTTCTTGAGTTCGACGCCGTCACCGAGCAGGAACTCCGCGGCGAAGAAGCGCGCGAGTTCGCCGACGGTCATGCCGTGCTGCTGCGCGATCGGCTTCCGCCCGATCCCGGAGGCGAACTTCGGGTCCAGGACCGGGCCCGCCAGGCGGCCGCCGATCGGGTTCGGGCGGTCGAGCACGACGAACGCGGCGTTGACCTTCGCCGCCGCGACCATCGCGGTGTAGAGGGACCAGATGTAGGTGTAGAAGCGCGCGCCGACGTCGGCGATGTCGAAGACGACCGTGTCGACGCCCGCCTTCGTGAACAGCGAAGCGAGCTTCGTCGCGTCGACGCCGTACGCGTCGTACACCGGGACGCCGGTGCGCGGGTCCGTATAGTCGCCTTCGGAACCGCCTGCCTGTGCGCTGCCGCGGAAGCCGTGCTCGGGCCCGAAGGCCGCGACCGGCTTGACGCCGGCCGCGACCATCGAGTCGACGATGTGGTCGCCGTTCAGCAGCACACCCGTCGGGTTGGACAACACGCCGAGCTTGCGGCCCTTGAGCGGCCGCCAGCCCTGCGCGGCCAGCTGCTCCGCGCCGGTGAGGACCCGGTTCCCGCTTTGCGTGGCCACTCCCGGCTGTTCCGGCTGCGCTCCGGCCACGGCTGAGCCGCCCGTCAGCGCCGGGACCGCGAGCGCGCTCGCGCCGAGGAAGTGGCGCCGGTTGAGGTTCACCACGTGAGCCCGTGGCCGAACGGATACTTCACGGTGTGCACGTCGGTGCCCGCCGGGATGTCGACCGGCAGCTTCCCGACCGGCTTCGTCTCGCCGAGGATGACCTTGGCGAGCGCCTCCAGGGTCGGCCCGATGTAGCCGTAGGTCGCCAGCCACGTCTTGACGGCGCTCGGGTACCCGGCGTCGTACGGGATCTGCGCGGCGACCGCGACGACCGGCTTCCCCGTGGCCTGCAAGGCGTCCAGGAGCTTGGTCTGCAGCGGGAAGCCGCCGATGTTGTTGGTCAGCACGACGACCAGGTCGACGTTCTTCGCGTCGGCGACGGCCTGGGCGATCTGGGCGTCCGTCGGGGCCTGCCCGGTCTGGTACGCGGTCGCCTGCGTGCCGTGGGCGGTCAGTTTCTCGGCGAGCGTCGCCGTCGTCGAGACGCCCCAGCCGGTGACGAGCGTCGTCGCGGGCTTCTGCTTCAGCGGCAGGAGACCGGCGTCGTTCGCGATGGCCGTGATGCCGCGGTCGGCGATGTCCTGCGCGGTGGCGAGGTGCGACGGCGTGCCAACCGTCTTCATGACCTTGTTCGTGTCCACGAACGGCGAGAAGAGGATGCCCCGCTTGAACTTCAGCTTGAGGACGCGGAGCACGCTCTGGTCGATCTGCCGCATCGGGATCTCACCGGACTTCACCGCGGCGAGCACCGAGTTGATGGCGACGTCGAGGTGCACCGGCATGAGCAGCTGGTCGACGCCCGCCTTCAGGGCGAGGACGGGGATCTCGGCGTCGCTGTGCATCTCGCGCACGCCCTGCATCTCGAGGGAGTCGGTGACGATCACGCCGTTGTAGCCGAGTTCGTTGCGCAGCTTCCCGGTGACGATCGGCTTCGACAGCGTCGCGGGTTCGAGCGACGGGTCGAGGCTGGGGAACTGGATGTGCGCGGTCATGATCGAGTCGATGCCCGCCGCGATCGCCGCCTTGAACGGCGGCACGTCGGTGGCCCGCCACTGGTCCTCGGTGCTGTCGATCCGCGGCAGGCCGGTGTGGCTGTCGGTCGGCGCGGCGCCGTGGCCGGGGAAGTGCTTCGAGGTCGCGGCCACGGACTGCTGGAAGCCCTTGATCTCCGCGGTGACGTAGTCGCTGGCCAGGCCGGGCTGCCCGGAGAACGAACGGACGCCGATGACCGGGTTGACCGGGTTGGAGTTGACGTCCGAATCGGGCGCGAAGTCCTGGTTGATGCCGACGGCCCGCAGCTCCTGGCCGAGGATCGTCGCGGCCTGCGTCGCGCGGTTCGTGTCCCGGCCGGCCGAGATGGCCATGGCGTTCGGGAACTCGGTGGCCGGCGCGCCCATCCGCGTCACCGTGCCGCCTTCCTGGTCGGCGGCGATCTGCAGCGGGATGTGCGCCCCGCTGGTGATCGCGGCCTTCTGCAGGCCGTTCGACAGTTTCGCGACCTGCACGGGGTCGTCGAAGTTGTCACGCGTGGCGTTGTTGAAGTAGATGACGCCGCCCAGGTGGTACTTCCGGACCACCTCGGCCGCGGTGTCGACGCCGAAGTCCGCCTGGTTCTTCGGGTTCACCTCGTCGGCCGACTTGCCGTTCACCCACGTGACGAACAGCTGCCCGACCTTTTCTTCGAGCGTGAGCCCGCGCAGTGCCTGCGTCGCCGCGGCCTCCGCCCGCGCGTCCGCGCTCACCGCCGGTGCGCTCGCCGCCGTCGCGACACCCACACCGGTGAGGGCGAGCACCCCCGCGACGGGCAGGGCGAGCGCATGGAACCTCCGATTTCGGGTCGTCACGACCAGCCTCCCAGAAAGTTGCGGGCGCCCGGCGGACGTGAGAAGTCCACTCGGAGGCGCCAGTATCGGGAAGCTACTCACCGAATCCGGCGATGTCCATCGACCGACCGCACCAACGGGCCGTTCGTACCCGGATCGGTAGGAAAGTCGCCGTTCGCAAGATGCGGGATTGCGGACCACGTCGGCGAGTGGGCTGTGCATCGCCGGACTTTCCGCATAGACGAGGCGGCGCCCGTGACCCCGAAGGGCCAACGGGCGCCGCCTGCAAGCGCGAACTTCTCGGGCGACCAAGCGTGCAACTCTGGTCGTACCTACATGGACTCGGCGTGTGGCGTCCCACTACGCAGTCCCTAGACGACGAGCCTCCCGCGGCGCGCTGCGCGTGGGTACCCGGAGTCCGCGCACGGAGGTTTGCCGGGGTGGAACAGGCTTCTCTTCTACCTGCTCCCTGGCCGACCGAACGTCCGCACCTACTTTCTACGCCGTGAGCCCGGTCACTTCAAGTGCGCGGATGGGTGCACCGGTACAGAGGCTGGATCGGGTGACATCGGCACCCTGCGCGACGGACAATTCGGGGCTGGGCCAAGCAAACCGGCGATCGTACGGCCGTGTGGGTGGCGGGTTCGCGGCTATCGGGACCGACGGCGACGGCTGAGGCCGTACCAGGTCGCGCCGGCGGCCACCGCGCCGACGCCGAGGGCCACCATCCCCGCCGAGCGCGTCGGGATGCGGCTGCGCAGTGACATGGGCCGGTCGAACGCGAGGATCGGCCAGCCCCGGTCGAGTGCCTCCCGCCGCAGGAGCTTGTCCGGGTTGACCGCGTGCGGGTGCCCGACGACCTCGAGGAGCGGGATGTCCGTGCTCGAGTCCGTGTAGGCGAAGCACTCGGCGAGGTCGTAGCCGTGGGTCGCGGCGAGCTGCTTCGCGGCGACGGCTTTGTTGGCGCCGTAGCAGTAGAAGTCGACTTGGCCGGAGTAGCGCCCGTCGACGATCTGCATCCGCGTGGCGACGCTGCGGGTCGCGCCGAGCATCTCCGCGACCGGCGCGACGACCTCCTCGCCGGTCGCCGAGAGCACGATGACGTCGTGGCCGTCCTGGCGGTGGCGGGTGATCAGCTCGGCCGCCTCCACGTACACGAGCGGGTCGACGACGTCGTGCAGGGTTTCGCGGACGATCGCCGAAACCTGGGCGACGTCCCAGCCGGCGCACAGGGCGGAAACCTCGGCGCGCAGCCGCTCGGTCTTGTTCTCGTCGGCGCCGGCGAGCGAGAACACCAGCTGCGCGTAAGCGCTTCGCAACGCGGCGCGACGGTTGATCAGCCCCTCCCGGAGCAAGGGCTTGCTGAACGCCAGCGCGCTCGACGAAGCGATGATCGTCTTGTCCAGGTCGAAGAACGCGGCCACCGCGTGCTCCGGGCCCGGCTTCCGGACGCGCGACGGCGCGCTGCTCGGTTCGGCCACGTGACCAGGATAGGAGCTTGATCGACGCGCGTCCCGTTGATCCACCACGCGCGCGTCGCGGCGGGCGGAAAATCCATGACAACAAGGCACTTCCGGCGCGCCATGCCGTTATCGAACTGTGTGCATCGCCCGGCGCGCGAACCTGCGCACCCCGGAGTTACAGTGAGGGAGCCCGGTGTCCAACCGGGCCGGTTCAGTCCGACCCCCCGGGGCTGAACCCACGGCGGCCCCCGTCCCTCCCCCCTGGCGGGGGCCGCCCTCTTACCTCCTCCTAACCTTCGCGATTTCCCTTGCGCCCGTTGGGTTCCTGTCGGCCAACTCGTTTTGCCGTCCGTTAACCCGGAATGCTTTCCCGGCCTTTCTCGGCCTTTCCGGGAATCGCGCCGGATTCATCGGATGCGGTTCTTTCGCGCTGATTCCCGCCGCAAGTGCGTCGCGGGCGGGCGAGATCCTGCCACAGCTCACCGACAGAACCCACCGGCGAGCCACAGCCAGGACCGCGGTTGTCCACAACACCCCGCTTGTCCACAGCCGCCCGCCCGCCCCGTTGTGCCACCCGGCCACCGCCCGCGACGGTGGAACCCGGGCCACCCGAGGCCCGCACCGGCGACGGGGGAGGAAGCATGACGGGAGAACGACCGCTCGTGGTCGCGGCCGACGAGACGGTGCTCGACGAGATACTGCGCGTGGCGGCGGTGGCGGGCTGCGAGGTCGACCGGGCACCGGACCTGACGGCGGCCCGAGGGCACTGGGCCCGGGCGCCCTTGGTGGTCCTGGACGAAGAAGCCGCCCGGCTGCCACCGGTGCTGCCCCGGCGCGCCGGGATCGTGCTGGTCTGCAAGGGCAGCCCGGGGCCGAGGACGTGGGAGCACGCGTTCCGCGGCGGCGTCGAGCGCGTGATCTCGTTGCCGGAGGAGGAGACGGAGCTGGCGGGCGCGTTCGCCGACGTGGTCGAGACCCCGGCGGAGGAGGCGGGCCTGGTGCTCGCGGTGGTCGGCGGCCGCGGCGGAGCGGGAGCGTCGGTCTTCGCGGCGACGCTGGCGTTGGCGGCCGACCGAGACCCGGGCGGCGCGCTGCTGGTGGACTGCGACCCGCTCGGCGGTGGCCTGGACTTGTTGCTGGGGTTGGAAAAGATCCCGGGCCCCCGCTGGTCGGAGGTCCAGCTGAGCGGCCGCATCTCGGTCCCGTCCCTGGCGGCGGCGCTGCCGAGGAGAAGACATCGGGGCGGCAGCTTGCCGGTGCTGGCGTGCGGCTCGGAGGGCCAAGGCCCCTCAGCCGAGTCTCTGTCAGCGGTGGTTTCGGCGGGCCGCAGAGCGGGCCGCACGGTGGTGTGCGACCTCCCCCGAACGCTGGGACCGGCGGCCGCGGAAGCGGTGACGGTGGCCGACTTGGTGGTGCTCCTGGTCCCGGTGGAGTTCCGAGCCTGCATGGCGGCGAAGCAGGTGCTGCGCGCGCTGTCGGAGCTGACGGCCCGCATCGGGGTAGTCGCGTGTGGACGATCGCTGACAGGAGCATCCCCCACCCAGACAGCAGGGCTGCTGGGCCCACCGTTGCTGACGACGATGCCCGCGGAGAGAGGCCTCCCGGCGGCGGTGGAGAGAGGCGAGTTCCCGGCAAAGCCCGCAGGTCCATTGGCAACGGCGGCGGCAGAGGTACTGGCGGTAGCCCGCCGCGAGGCAAAGGCGGCGGCCCGATGAACGAGCTGCGCAGAGGAGGAGCCCCGGTGAGAGTGTCCGACTTGCTGTTCCCCACGGTCCTGACATTGGCGGCCCGAGGCCCGGCAAGCGCACAGAACTTCCTGGCAGCGCTGGCCTCCCCGAGCGAAGAGCAACGCCCAGCCGCCCCGGCGACCACTGGCCCCAACTTCCTGCCCGCCGCGGCGGGCACCCGGGTAACCCGAGGCACCAGGCCGAGAGGGGCGGGCGACCGTCGCCGAGCGGGCCTGGTCTCGGCGGACTTAGTTCGCCCCGGCCACATCCCGTCAGGCGCCGAGAACGTCCTGCCCGCCGTGGCGGGCACCCGGGTAACCCGAGCCACCACGTCGAGACGGGCGGTGAAGTCATGACGACGGACTTCGTGGACCGGGTCCGCAACCGCCTGGCGGGCGACCGCCGCCAAGCCGACCCGGTCGCCGTGGCAACCGCGGTCCGCGCCGAAGCAGGCGGAGCCCTGGGCCACGACGCAGTCCTCGACGCGGCCCGGCAAGCCCGCGACGAGTTCGTCGGAGCAGGCCCGCTGGCCCCGCTGCTCGACGACCCGGCGACAACGGACGTCCTCGTCACCGGACCGAAGGAAGTCTGGACGGACGGCCCCGAAGGCCTCACCCGCACGGACGTCGAGTTCACCGACGAGGAAGCCGTCCGCCGCCTGGCGCAGCGGCTCGCCCTCGCGGCTGGCCGACGCCTCGACGACGCCCAGCCCTATGTGGACGGCTGGCTCCCCGGAGCCGGACCCGTCGGCCGGATCCGCTTCCACGCCGTCCTCCCGCCGATCGCGGCGAGCGGCACGTGCCTGTCCCTCCGCGTCCTCCGCCCGGCGACGCACGACCTCACGACGTTGCGCGAACTCGGCGCGTTCGACGCCACCGGCGCGAAGCTGCTGCAGTCGGTCGTCACGAAGCGCATGGCGTTCCTCGTCACCGGCGGCACGGGCGCGGGCAAGACGACGCTCCTGGCCGCACTGCTCGGCGCGGTCGACCCGGCGGAGCGGATCGTCTGCGTCGAGGACGCCGGCGAGCTGCGCCCGGAGCACCCGCAGTTCGTCAGCCTGGTGGCCCGTCCGCCCAATGTGGAGGGTGCGGGCGCGGTCGGCCTGCCGGAGCTGGTGCGCCAGGCGCTGCGCATGCGTCCCGACCGCCTGGTGGTCGGCGAGGTCCGCGGCGCCGAGGTGGGAGCGCTGCTCACGGCGTTGAACACGGGCCACGACGGCGGAGCGTGCACGGTCCACGCCAACTCCCCGGCCGAGGTGCCCGCCCGCATCGAAGCGTTGGCCGCACTCGGCGGCTTGACCCGCGAAGCCGTGCACAGCCAGCTCGTCGCCGCGATCCGCGTAGTCCTCCACATGCGGCGAGAACGCGACGGCCAGCGTCGTCTCGCCGAAGTCGGTGTCCTCCGCGCGGAACACGGCCGGGCCAGGGTAGTGCCGGTGTGGCGAGCGGGCCGCTGGACGGTCGACCGCCACCTGTTCGCCACGACGGGAGCGATCGCATGCTGACCCGGAGCCGAAGATGATCACGGCGTGGGTCCCGCTGTGCGTCGGCGCGGCCTTGGCGTGCTGGCCGGACGGGCCGGACCGCCTCCAGGCCGCGGTCGAGCCAGCCACGACGTTCCGGCTTCCCGACGTGTGGAGCAGGGTCCGCTGGCTGCTCCCCGCCGGACTGGCGGCCGTGCTCGCGGGGCCGGGCGGCGCGATCGCTGCCGGAGTCCTCACGCTGGCTTGGCACCAGGAGTGGCGAGCCCACCGCCGCGCCACCGGCGACCTCACCAAGACCACCCACACGGCGACGGCCCTCCGGACGATGGTGGCCGAGCTTCCGCTCGGGCGCCCACCCGGTGACGGCGGCGGAGGCGGCCGCGGCGGTGGTCCCGGCGATAGCCGACGACCTCCACGCGCTGGCGACGGCAGCCCGTCTAGACGGCGAGTTGCACGCCCCAGCCCTCCCAGAAGCTCGCGGAAGCCTGGACGTTGGCCAGGCGCTACGGCTTGCCGATGGCCGACGTCCTCGACGCGGCCCGCCGCGACGCCGAAGCAGGCCTGACGTTCGCCCGCCGGATGCGCGCGAAACTGGCCGGCCCCCGAGCCAGCGCGGCGGTGCTGACCGCATTACCGGTGCTCTGCGTGCTGATCGGCCAAGCGATGGGCGCGGACCCCCTTGCCGTACTGACAAAGAGCACGCCGGGCCAGTTGCTGCTGATCACGGGGAGCGCCCTGCTCTGGGCCGGAACGGCGTGGTGCCGAGGCCTGATGGGGAAGGTCCGGGTCCGATGACCGCGACAGCTCTCCTGCTCCTTGCGGCCGCTCTGGCGATTTGGCCCGGCGACGCGACGGCGGCACGGCGCTTCGCCTTCTTGGCGGACACGCCGAAGCCCACCCCGGCGCGTCGATGGTCCGGCGCGGTGCCCTACATCGCGGCGATCCTCGGCGGCGCCTCGACGGCCGTGCTGATCGGCGGCCTGGCCGGAGTGGCGTCGGGTGCGATCGTGACGGCGGCAGCGTGGTGGGCGATCCGCCGCAGCCGCCGCCCCCGCGTCCCGAAGGTGGCCATCGTGGCAAGGCTGCGGCTCGCGGGAACGCTCGACCTCCTCGCGGCCTGCCTCCGCGCAGGCCTCCCCGTCCCGACGGCGCTCGACGCGGTAGCCACGACGGCCCCGGCCGAAGCAGACGAGGCGTTGCGCTCGACGGCAGGCCTGCTCGCACTGGGCGCCCGCCCGGGAGAGGCCTGGGCACGGGTGGCGGCCGTCCCAGGCCTCGACGAGCTGGCCGCGACGGCGATCCGAACATCCCGGTCGGGAGCAGCCTTCGCCACGGCGGCGGGCGACCTGGCCGGACGGTTCCGCGACGAGCTGGCAGCCGAGACGGAGGAACGAGCCGAGCGGGCAGGCGTGTCCCTGGCGCTGCCGGTCGGGCTGTGTTTCCTGCCCGCGTTCTTCTCCTTGGGCGTGATGCCGGTCGTCCTCGGCCTGGCCGGACGCCTGGGCCCCCTGTTCTGACACCTATATCGAAGGAGATCCCATGCACACGTTCCCCGAGCGACCGACGTCCGACGACGAGGGCTCGACGACGGTCGAGTACGCGATCGTCACGGTCGCCGTCGCGGCATTCGCCGCGGTCCTCTACACGCTGCTGACGGGGGACTCGGTCGTCTCGTGGCTGACGAACCTGGTCATGAAGGCCTTGACGGTGCCGTCATGAGCCGAAGAGACGGGGGTTCGGTGACGGTCGAGGCAGCACTCGGCCTGGCCGGACTGACGTTGGTGACGGCCCTGCTCTTGGCGGGCCTCACGGTCCTGACGAGCCAGCTCCGCTGCACGGACGCAGCCCGCGAAGCGGCCCGCCTGTTGGCAAGAGGCCAGCCGAACGAGGCCGCAGCGGCGGTGCACGCGATAGCCCCGAAGGGCGCGAACCTGGAGGTCCAGCAGACGGGCGACGAGATAAGGGCGAGGGTGACGGCCACCCCGACTGGCTTTCTGCCGTCGATCCACCTGGACGCCACGGCCTACGCAGTAGCTGAGCCGGGATCGGAGGCGCGGGATGCGCCAGGTTGACCCGAGAGGGGACAGCGGAGCGGCGACGATCTGGACGGCAATGGCAACGGCGGCGTTGATGGGAGTAGCAGCCCTGGCGTGCTGGCTGGCAGCGACGGTGACAGCCCGCCACCGAGCAGAAGCGGCAGCGGACTTGAGCGCCCTGGCGGCGGCTTCCCACGCGGCGGAAGGCCCGGCGCAGGCGTGCGACCGGGCACGCTGGATAGCCGACGAGATGCGAGTGCGGCTCCTGACGTGCCGCTGGCAGCACCTCGACGCCTTGGTGGAGGTCCAGGCACCGGACGTGGGCTTCGCCAACATCCCAGGCCCGGCCGCCCGCGCCCGCGCGGGCCCAGCCACCCCAGAGGGGTAGCGAGACGCGACGGCCCACGGCGCCAGCGTGCCCACAACTTCGGTACGGAACCCGGTGGCGGCGGCTCACTGCAGGCCGCCCAGCGCCCCAGCGCTCCGGCGCCCCGGTGGCCGGGCGCTCCGGCGGGCTCGGCGCTCCGGCCGCCCGGCGCGTTGCCCAGCGCGCCAGCCCCGGCGCCCCGCCGCCTGGTGCCTCGGCGACCCGCCACCCCGGTCGCCGGTGCCCGCGAGGCCCGGCCCACTGGTCTCAACCACCGCCAACCAGCCGGACCCGCGTGACCCGCTCACCGGCGCCCGCCCAGCGGCCACGCGCCCGACGCCGACCGGTCGGTATGCCGCGATGACCGGCTGATCCGCCGGACCCGGCGACGAGCGGCCGATGACCACGGGCAGCGGTCGCTGATGCACGCCGAGCGGTCGAATCCCCTGCTCACCCGGGCCGAACGTCGTCTTCCGGCCCTCGGTGAACGCCGTCCGCGGCACCGGTGTCCTGGGATTTCGGCGCGACGAACGGTCCGTGTGCGGTCGCCGTTCGCCGTTGATCCGCGCCCGGGGGATCAGTCGGGCCGTACCTACTACCCGGCGTTCATCGCCCCGTAACCACCGGTTGTCGCGTGGGGGTTCCGGGCAATGTGCAACTTGCCGTTAAGTGAGATGTGCGACACCACGCAGGGTCCAGCGGGTCGCGGAGAACCGGAACCTCTAAGGCAGGAAAGACAATGTTGGACGCGAATTGGCCGGACAGCTGGCGCGGCGCCTTCCGCATCGAACTGCGGGCGGAGGCGATCGGACTCGCCTGGCGTGGCTGGCCGGTGCTCCCGGGCGTCAACCCCGCTCCGCTCACCGAGGGCGACGATCTCACCTGGCGCCGTCCGATCCCGGCCAGTGACCACTGGCGCGAGCAGATCGGCACCCACGCCCACGAGGTCGCCACCTGGTTCTCCGACCGCACCCACAGCCTGCTCGTCGCCACCGGCACCGTCCTCGACGCCATCGAGGTCGACGACCAGCTCGGCAAGCGCGCCTGCCGCCTGCTGCGCACCCTCGGCCACCCCGCCCCGATCATCGCGCTGCCGAACGGCCGCTGGCTCTTCCTCACCACCGTCGCCGAGCGCGTGCCCGCCGAGCTGGCCGGCCAGGCCTCCATCCAGTGGCACGGCAAGGACAGCTACATCCCGCTGCCGCCGTCGCCGTTCCAGCACGGTGTCGTCCACTGGCGCGTGAAGCCCGAGGTCTGCGGCTGGCAGCTGCCGGACGCCGCCGAGGTGCACGACGTCCTGGTCCGCGCGCTGGCCGGTGCCGAAGCCGCTCAGCTGGCCGAGGTCGCCTGATACCACCGCACCGGCCGGTCCCAGCCCGGCCGAGGCGGAGCACGACACAACTCCATCGACCACCACGTGGCCGTTCTAGCTCCCGTGTTGACGCAACGCCCCGAGCACGGTTTCCAGAACGGCCACCGCCCCCGCCTTGTCCAGCGGTTCGTTGCCGTTCCCGCACTTCGGCGACTGAACGCAGGACGGGCATCCCGTCGGGCACTCGCAGGAGACGATCGCCTCCCGCGTTGCGGCCAGCCACGGGACAATCGCGGCATAACCGCGTTCGGCGAATCCCGCACCCCCGGGATGGCCGTCATGCACGAACACCGTCGCCTCCCCGGTGTCTTCGTGCCACGCGGTACTCACCCCGCCGATGTCCCACCGGTCGCACGTAGCGAACAGCGGTAGCAGGCCGATCGCCGCGTGCTCGGCGGCATGCAGGGCACCGGGGACCCGTGCCGGAACCAATCCGGCACCCCCCGGTGTCCTGCCACCCTCGTGAGCGGGCCCCCGACCGCTCGCCAGGGTCTCCTCCCCGGTCCCCACCGGCCCCGCAGATTCGGTCCCCACCCGATGGCCCCCGGTCCCCGCCTCGCCATCGGACGGCGCACGCTCGAGCAGCTCGCCCGAGATCGTGTACCAGACCGCGCGCGTGCGCAGGCTCTGTTCCGGCAGGTCGAGTGGCGTGTGGTCGAGCACCTCACCCGACGGCCGTCGTCGCAGGTAGCCGACCACCTGCGACGTCACCGCCACCTCGCCGAGGCAGACGCTCACCCCGCCGCACTCCTGCTTCTCGTGGGTGCCCAGCACCGAGATGTCGACGATCTCGCGCGGCGTCGTCGTCCAGTCCGGGTTCTCCGCGTGCACCAGCGCCAGCCCGGTCTCCAAGTCCAGCTCGTCGACGACGTACGACGACCCCTGGTGCAGGTACACCGCCCCCGGGTGCACGGCGAAGCAGGCCGAGCCCGGATCGACCGTCCCGAGCATCCGACCGGAGTCCGACTCGACCACCGCGATCTGCTCGCCGCCGGTGCCGCGGATCCCGACCTCGGCGTGCGGCCGGTCCCGCGATATCCAGTACCAGCCGCTCGACCGGCGCCGCAGCAGCTTCTGCTCCGCCAGCTCGGTCAGCACCTCCTGGGCCGCCGCGCCGCCGAACACTTCCAGCTCCGGGAGGGTCAGCGGCAGCTCGGCGACGGCGCACGCGAGCTGCGGCGCCAGCACGTACGGGTTCGCCGGGTCGAGCACCGCCGTCTCGACCGGCCGGTCGAGCAACGCCGCCGGGTGGTGCACCAGGTACGTGTCGAGCGGGTCGTCCCGCGCGACGAACACCACCAGCGCCGAGTCACCCGAACGCCCCGCCCGCCCGGCCTGCTGCCAGAACGACGCGAGCGTGCCCGGGTACCCGGCCAGCACCACCGCGTCCAGGCCCGCGATGTCGACGCCCAGTTCCAAAGCGTTCGTCGTCGCGACACCCAGCAGGCGTCCCGACAACAACGCCGCCTCCAACGCGCGCCGCTCTTCCGGAAGATAACCAGACCTATACGCCGCAACGGTTTCCGTCAGCGCGGGGTCCACTTCGGACAAAATGCGACGCGCTCCCAGCGCGGCCAGCTCCGCACCCCGCCGCGACCGGATGAACGCCAGCGACCGCGCCCCTTCGACGACGAGGTCGGCGAGGATCCGCGACGTCTCCGCGCCGGCCGAACGCCGGACCGGCGCGCCGTTCTCCCCGGTGAGTTCGTCGAGCAGCGGCGGCTCCCACAGCACGACCGTCCGGGCGCCGCGCGGCGACGCGTCCTCGGTCACGGCGACGCATGGAACGCCGGTCAGCCGCGAAGCGAACGAAGCAGGCGAAGCCGTCGTCGCCGAGGCGAGCACGAAGACCGGCGAAGCGCCGTAATGCTCAGCCACGCGCCGAAGCCGCCGAAGCAGCAACGCGACGTGCGAACCGAAGACGCCCCGGTAGCTGTGGCATTCGTCGACGACCACGCAGCTGAGCCGCCGGAAGAACGCCGCCCACCGGCCGTGCTGCGAAAGGATCCCGCGGTGCAGCATGTCCGGGTTCGTGAACACCCAGTTGGCGTGCGCGCGGACCCAGTCGCGCTCCGCCATCGGCGTGTCCCCGTCGAACGACGCCGCCCGCACGCCCGGGACGTCCAAAGAGGACACCGACCGCAGCTGGTCCGCGCCGAGCGCCTTGGTCGGCGAGAGGTACAGCGCGTTCGCCTTCTCGCCCGCGGCCAGCCGCGACAGCACCGGCAGCTGGTAGGCGAGCGACTTGCCCGAGGCCGTTCCGGTCGAAATCACGACGTGACGACCCTCGTACGCGTGCGTGGCCGCCTCTGCTTGGTGCGCCCATGGCGCCGAGACGCCGCAGTCACGCAGCGCAGCGACAACCGCCGGATCCACCCACGGCGGCCACGGTGCGTGACGCGCGGCGCGGCCCGGCAGGTCCGCGACGTGCGTGACCGGGTTCTCGCGCGCCGGGATGCCGGCGGTCACCCGCCCCAGCAGCCGCCGCCCACGTGAGTCGTCCACCAGCCGAGCTTGGCACAGGGGTCCGACAGTTTCCGCATCCCCAACTGCGCCAACGGATCCCGGACAGAGTGATCGATCAAGTGAGGAGGCTCACAAGGTAACGGAATGTGCCGTGACCGGGACGGCGTGAAGACGCTGGTTGCGATACCAATACACTCCCGCAATCCACACCCTCTGTGGTGAGCGTCATGTGAGACGTGCATTGCTGCCCGGCTAGCGTGTCGCTCGGTACAGGGTCCATGCCAGCGTCGGCCGTGTCGAACCCTCGGCTTGCCGTCGACGCTGGCGCACGGCGACGTCTCATGGAGGACGAATGTCACGGCAGTTCCTCGCGGAGGGCGGCGGAAATATCGCGCTCTCCGGAGGTGGCTACACGATTGTCGGTGTAGTCGCCGTGGTCGCGCTTGCCGCACTCGTCATCGGCTACGTCCTGCTCAAGGAGGTGCTGGCCGCAGGCCAGGGCACCGCCAAGATGCAGGACATCGCCAAGGCGGTGCAGGAAGGCGCGGCCGCGTACCTCAAGCGGCAGCGGAACACCCTCGCCATCTTCGGCGTGATCGTGTTCCTCCTGCTCTTCATCCTTCCCGCCGACGACTGGAACGAGAAGATCGGCCGTTCGATCTTCTTCCTGGTCGGTGCGGGTTTCTCGTTCGCGATCGGCTACCTCGGCATGTGGCTGGCGACGCAGGCGAACCTGCGCGTCGCGGCGGCGTCGCGTGAGGAGGGCGGCCGCGAGAAGGCGATGCGCGTCGCGTTCCGCACCGGTGGCGTGGTCGGCATGATCACCGTCGGCCTCGGTCTCTTCGGTGCCGCGGTCGTCGTGCTCGTCTACACCGGCCAGGCGCCCAAGGTGCTGGAGGGTTTCGGCTTCGGCGCCGCCTTGATCGCCATGTTCATGCGTGTCGGCGGCGGTATCTTCACCAAGGCCGCCGACGTCGGCGCGGACCTGGTCGGCAAGGTCGAGCAGGGCATCCCGGAGGACGACCCGCGCAACGCCGCGACGATTGCGGACAACGTGGGCGACAACGTCGGTGACTGCGCGGGTATGGCCGCGGACCTCTTCGAGTCCTACGCCGTCATGCTGGTCGCCGCCCTGATCCTGGGCAGCACCGCCTTCGGCGTGCACGGCCTGATCTTCCCGCTGATCGTCCCGGCCATCGGTGTCATCACCGCCGTCATCGGTGTCTACATCACCAAGGCGCGCGCTGGTGAGGGCGGTCTGGTCACGATCAACCGCTCCTTCTACATCTCCGCGGTCATCTCCGCCGTCCTGTCGGCGATCGCGGCGTTCGTCTACCTGCCGAGCAGCTTCTCCGACTTCGGCGCGGGCTTCGAGGGTTCGGGCAACCCGGCGGTCATCGCGACCGTCGCGGTGATCATCGGCATCGTGCTCGCGGCGATCATCCTGAAGCTGACCGGCTACTACACCGGCACCGAGTACAAGCCGGTCAAGGACGTCGGCCGCACCTCGGAAACCGGTCCGGCGACGGTCATCCTGTCCGGCATCTCGGTCGGTTTCGAGTCCGCTGTGTACACCGCGCTCGTCATCGGCGCGGCCGTGTTCGGCGCCTACCTGCTGGGCGGCGGCGTCGCGCTGTTCGCCGTGGCGCTGGCAGGCACCGGCCTGCTGACCACCGTCGGCGTCATCGTCGCGATGGACACCTTCGGCCCGGTTTCGGACAACGCGCAGGGCATCGCCGAGATGTCCGGTGACGTCGACGAGAAGGCCGCGCAGATCCTCACCGAGCTCGACGCGGTCGGCAACACCACCAAGGCGATCACCAAGGGCATCGCGATCGCGACGGCGGTCCTCGCGGCCACGGCGCTGTTCGGGTCCTACTCGGACGCGATCCAGAAGACGCTGGCCGGCATGGGCAACGGCATCGCGACCGGTGCGGGCGCCGCGAAGTCGTTCATCAACGCGGTCGTCAGCCCGAACACGCTGGTCGGCGTGATCGTCGGCGCGGCCGTGGTGTTCCTCTTCTCCGGTCTCGCCGTGAACGCGGTTTCGCGGGCCGCCGGCGCGGTCGTCTTCGAGGTGCGCCGCCAGTTCCGCGACATCCCGGGGATCATGGAGGGCACCACCCGCCCCGAGTACGGCAAGGTCGTCGACATCGTCACGCGCGACTCGCTGCGTGAGCTGACGACGCCGGGTCTGCTGGCGGTCTTCGCCCCGATCGCGGTCGGCTTCGGCCTCGGCACCGGCGCGCTCGCCGGCTACCTGGCCGGCGCGATCGCCTGCGGCACCCTGATGGCGATCTTCCTCGCCAACTCCGGTGGCGCGTGGGACAACGCGAAGAAGCTGGTCGAGGACGGCAACCACGGCGGCAAGGGCTCGCCCGCGCACGAGGCCACCGTCATCGGTGACACCGTCGGTGACCCGTTCAAGGACACCGCCGGCCCGGCGATCAACCCGCTGATCAAGGTGATGAACCTGGTTTCCGTGCTGATCGCGCCCGCCGTCGTGCAGTTCTCGATCGGTCCCGACGAGAACCCCGCGGTCCGCATCATCATCTCGCTGGTCGCGGTCGCGGTGATCGTGGCGGCGATCGTGGTGTCCAAGCGGCGGGGGACGGTCATCTCCGACACCCCGGCCGAAGTCAAGGCCTGACACCGGCAGCACTCGTTTCCGGGCCCGGCACGCAGCGTCGCGTGCCGGGCCCGGGGCGTGTCGGGTCATCTCATACAGGCACGGCGACTTGCGAAGCTTCACCGAGTCGGTACCGTCGGGGCCTTCCGGGACGTCGTCGAGCAGGAGGTGTTCAGGTGCGGCCGCGGTCAACCGTCTTCGCCGCCCTAACCACGACGATCACGATCGGCCTCGCCGGCTGCGGGCAGCAAGCCGCCTCGCAGGCGCCGGCAGGGGACCAGGGTCTGTCGGTGACGACCGTGGTGCCGCAGGCCGATCCCGCGGCGAGATGGGCGGACGGCTACTGCGGCGCGGTGACGCACCTGGTCCGCGCGCTGGCGGCGTTGCCCGTCGTCGATCCGAGCACGCCGCAGAAGGCGTCCCGGACGTCCAGTGACCTGCTTTCGTCGGTGGTCGGCGGGCTCGACCAGAGCCTCGCCGGGCTGGAGGCGCTCGGCGCCCCGCCGGTGCCGTCCGCGGACGGCGGCCGCAAGGACGTCATCGGGCAGTTCTCCGAGATCCGCAGCCAGGCGGAGAACGCGCGCCAGCGGATCGACGCCGCCCGCGGCGACGCGGCGGCGACCAAGGAGGCCCTCGGCGAGGCCAGGGCCACGCTGGACCGCATCGACGCGCTCGACTACCTCAAGGGCGTCAAGGACATCCCGGCCCTGGCGGCGGCGGAGCAGCGAGCTCCGGCCTGCCGCCAGCTGGATCAACCACCCGGCTGATCGATCGTCTCGAGGCCTGCCGCGAATCGAACTTGTGTTCTACCATGGCGCGGTGGATCGGACGATCTCGCTCTTCTCCGCCGAGGCCAGCGGCCCCGGCCTGGGCGACCTGGCCGGGCTCCTGTGCTGCCACGGCCAGATCACCGGGTTCGGGCGCACCGCCGCCCGGCTGTCGGTGGTCGTCGACGAGCCGTGGCGGGCGCACGTCCTGGCGCGCGAGTTCCGCTGCCGGGGCGCGGACGCCCAGGTCGCGAAGGCCGAGTGCGGCCACCCGCAGGTGCGGACGTCGTTCCGGGTCGACCTGCTCCCGCTGGCGCTGCGGTGGCTGCGTACGGGCTGTGCGGGCCCGGCCGAGGACGACTCGGGCAAGGAGGTGCCGGACGGGTTCCGGCTGAGCGGCGCGATGCTGCGGATGTGGGCGCTCGCGGGCGGGCGTCCCGGCACGCAGGGCTACCTGCTGGGGGTCGACCCGCTGGCGCCGAACATGCACGAGCGGCTGGTCGAGGCGCTGACGCCGTTGGGCGTCACGGCGAAGCTGACCGGCCCGAAGGCCGAGGTCCCGGCCGTCAAGGTCACCGGGAAACGCCGGTTGGAGGCGCTGCTGGAGCTGATCGGAGAGCCGCCGCCGGGCGCCGAGGCGGCGTGGCCGGGTGCGGAGCCGCGGCCGGTCTCGCACCCGGAGGCCGCGCCGAGCACGGCCTGACCGGGTGCGAGTGCCGCGTCAGGGCCGGGGCAGCGTGCAGCCGGCCTGAGTGAGCGCGATTTCGTTGGCCGCGGTGAGGCAGGCCGGGATGCCGTAGGTCTCCTGGCCGTAGTTGATGCCCTCGCGCACGGTGACGTTGCCGGCCTGGTCGACCTCGCACGGGTTGTTGTCCGTGCAGCGCCCGCCGTCCTCGTTGCCGGTGTTGTTGACGCCGACGACCTTGCCGCCGGAGACGATCGGCGAACCGGACGTGCCGCCGATGGTCTGGCAGGCGGAGGTGTAGCGGATCGAGTCCTTCCAGGTCCAGCTGCCCTCCTTCAGCCGGTACACGAAGCCGTCGATGCTGCAGGAGTAGATGCGCTTCCAGTACCCGGAGACGACGTCGATCGCCGCACCCGCCGTCGGGTGGGCGTTCGACAGCTCGAGCGGCGAGATCCCGTAGGTCGACTTGATCTGCGCGTAGGTGGTGGTGAGCTGGTAGAGCGACACGTCGGTGTCGGTCATCGTCCCGTAGACGATCTTCTTCGCACGCAGCGTGCCCGCGTTCCCGCCACTCGCGTTGAGCAGCGTGAAGGTGCGGCTGGAGCTTCCGGTTGGTGATGACCTGACCCGGCGCCGGGAACCCGGTCTCCAGGCAGTGGCCGTTGGACATGACGAGCGCGGGTGCGGTGTCCGGCGTCGCGGCCGGCTTGACCACCGAACCCGAGCAGTTGGAGAGGGCCACCGTGCCGGCGAAGTTCGCCGCGGCCGCGCTCGCCGGGGTGGTCCCCAGTAATACTGTGGCGGTCGCGGCGGTGAGCAGGGCGCCGAGGAGGCGTCGGGTCATGGCGGATCCTTTCGGCTGGACGGGGAAACCAGTGAAGCGGTCACATCCCCGCGGCCACCACCGTCGAACGGAGGGTATCCGGACGGTCACGCGCTAGGCTGCGCGGGACGTGGCCGAAATCACGTGGCGGGTACCTTGGGGAAACATCGTCGAGGTCAGCGGCGATGCGCTGGACACGGGACCGGCGGCGTGTTGGGACACCTCCGCGCCGTCCGGCCCGGGAGAGCGTGCACACTGGCAGGTCGAGAACGCGGGCCCTGGGTGGGGACGTGGTGCAGTCCCGCGGCGGCGGGACGAGATGAGCGGAGAGCAGGACAGCGTGGCAGGAGCACGGACCAAGAAGAACGGCGCTTCGGCGGACAACGGCGCCGGGCACCGGCGGCTCGTCATCGTCGAGTCGCCGACGAAGGCCCGCAAGATCGCCCCCTACCTGGGCGGCGGCTACGTCGTCGAGTCCTCCGTCGGGCACATCCGCGACCTGCCGCGTGGCGCCGCCGACGTGCCCGCCCAGTACAAGGGCGAGGCGTGGGCCCGGCTCGGCGTCGACGTCGACAACGGCTTCAAGGCCCTCTACGTGGTCACCCCGGACAAGAAGTCCAAGGTCACCGAGCTCAAGGGCCTGCTGAAGGACGTCGACGAGCTCTACCTCGCCACGGACCCCGACCGCGAGGGCGAGGCCATCGCGTGGCACCTGCTCGAGACGCTGAAGCCGAAGGTCCCGGTCCGCCGGATGGTCTTCCACGAGGTCACCGAGCAGGCCATCCGCGCGGCCGCCGACTCGACCCGTGAGCTGGACGCCGACCTCGTCGACGCGCAGGAGACCCGCCGCATCCTCGACCGCCTCTACGGCTACGAGGTCTCGCCGGTGCTGTGGAAGAAGGTCATGCCGAAGCTCTCGGCGGGCCGCGTGCAGTCGGTGGCGACCCGGATCGTCGTCGAGCGGGAGCGCGAGCGGATGCGCTTCACGTCGGCGTCGTACTGGGACATCTCGGCGACCATGGACGCCGGTGAAGAGGCGTCGCCGCGGAACTTCCCGGCGCGCCTGGTCGCCGTCGACGGCGCGCGCCTGGCCACCGGCCGCGACTTCGGTTCGGACGGGCAGCTCAAGGCGTCCAACAACGAGGTCCGGGTGCTCGCCGAGGCCGACGCGCGACGCCTGGCCGAGGCGCTGAAGCAGCGTGACTTCAAGGTCGCGAGCGTCGAAGAGAAGCCGTACACGCGCAAGCCGTACGCGCCCTTCATGACGTCGACGCTGCAGCAGGAGGCCGGCCGCAAGATGCGGTTCACCTCCGAGCGGACGATGCGGATCGCGCAGAAGCTGTACGAGAACGGCTACATCACTTATATGCGTACCGACTCCACGACGCTGTCGGAGTCGGCGATCTCGGCCGCGCGCAGCCAGGCCACGCAGCTGTACGGCAAGGAGTACGTCTCGCCGTCGCCGCGCCAGTACACGCGCAAGGTCAAGAACGCGCAGGAGGCCCACGAGGCGATCCGGCCCTCGGGCGAGGTCTTCCGCACGCCGGGGCAGGTCGCGGGTGAGCTGGACACCGACGAGTTCCGGCTCTACGAGATGATCTGGCAGCGTACGATCGCGTCGCAGATGGCGGACGCCAAGGGCACCACGATGTCCGTGCGCATCGTCGGCAACGCGACTTCGGGCGAGGAGTGCACCTTCGCCGCTTCGGGCCGCACGATCACCTTCGCGGGCTTCCTCAAGGCGTACGTCGAGGCGGTCGACACCGAGACCGGTGGCGAAGCCGACGACAAGCAGAGCCGCCTGCCGGTGCTCGAGAAGGACCAGGCGCTCACCGCGTCCGAGCTGAACCCGGACGGCCACACCACCTCGCCGCCGGCGCGTTACTCGGAGCCGAGCCTGGTCAGCAAGCTGGAAGAGCTGGGCATCGGCCGCCCGTCGACGTACGCGTCGATCATCAAGACCATCCAGGATCGCGGCTACGTCTGGAAGAAGGGCTCCGCGCTCGTCCCGTCGTGGGTCGCGTTCGCCGTGATCGGCCTGATGGAACGGCACTTCGAGCGGCTCGTCGACTACGACTTCACCGCCGGCATGGAGGACGAGCTCGACCGCATCGCGGCGGGTGACGAGCAGCGCGCGCAGTGGCTGTCGAAGTTCTACTTCGGCGGCGACATGGGCGTCGACGGCTCGATCGGCCGGCTGGGTGGGCTGAAGAAGCTGGTCGAGGGCAGCGTCGAGGACATCGACGCGCGCGAGATCAACTCGATCCCGCTGTTCAGCGACGCCGATGGGCACACGGTCGTGGTTCGCGTCGGCCGTTACGGGCCGTACCTCGAGCGGGAGGTCGACGGGAACTCGCAGCGCGCGAACCTGCCCGAGGACCTGCCGCCGGACGAGCTCACGCAGGAGATCGCGGAGAAGCTGTTCGCGACCCCGCAGGAGGGCCGCACGCTGGGCACCGACCCGGTGAGCGGGCACGAGATCGTCGCGAAGGAAGGCCGCTTCGGGCCGTATGTGACCGAGGTGCTGCCGGAGATCGAGATCCCCGAGGACGCCACGGCCGCGCAGAAGAAGGCAGCCAAGGCGAAGGCGCCGAAGCCGCGCACGGGCTCGCTGTTCAAGTCGATGGACATCGAGACCATCACGCTGGACGACGCGCTGAAGCTGCTCTCGCTGCCGCGCGTGGTCGGCAAGGACCCGGAGTCCGGCGACGAGATCACCGCGCAGAACGGGCGCTACGGGCCGTACCTGAAGAAGGGCACGGACTCGCGGTCGCTCACGACCGAGGACCAGCTGTTCTCGATCACGCTCGAGGAAGCGCTGAAGATCTACTCGGAGCCGAAGCAGCGCGGCCGCTCGGCGACGGCTCGCCCGCCGCTCAAGGAGCTGGGCGACGACCCGGTGTCGGGCAAGCCGATGGTGGTCAAGGACGGCCGGTTCGGCCCGTACGTGACCGACGGCGAGTACAACGCGACGCTGCGGAAGAGCGACGACATCGAGACGCTGACCGCCGAGCGCGCGGCCGAGCTGCTGGCCGAGAAGCGCGCGAAGGGTCCGGCGCCGAAGCGGAAGGCCCCGGCGCGCAAGCCCACGTCGACCACGGCGAAGACGGTCAAGGCGGGCACGAGCAAGAAGGCGACGGCGGCGAAGTCCACCGCGACGAAGCGCTCCACCGCGACGAAGACGAAGTAAGCCCCTCGCGAAGGCCCCCGGTGCGCCCGGGGCCTTCGCGCTGCCCGGTCACACTTTCGGGTGACACCTCGAACGGATGTTCGGGAAATTGTCGGTGGTCCCGGGTTCCATGGACGCGTGACCACGACACCACGCACCGTGCACACGGTGACCAGGAAGATCCTCGGCCCGCTCCGCAAGGCGGCCGCGGGCAGCCCGAACGCGCTCGACCTCGCCGACACGCTGGATCGCGGCGCGGACGTCGTCTGCGGCGTGGCTTTCGCGCTGTTCGAGTCGCCGTGGACGTCGGCGTTCTTCGACGACGGGGAGAAGTTCGGCGTCGCCGGGGAGGGGCTGCGCCTGTCCGGGCCGTCGTCCGGCTCGACGGCGGAGCTGCTGGCCCTGGCGTTCACGCGGCTGCCTCCCCGGCCGCCGGCGCCGGGTGGGCTGTACCTCGACGCCGACGAGCGCGGCGTGCTCGAGCCGGACCAGGAGTGCCTCGTGCTCGACCTGCTCGAGGTGCTGCGAAGACCCCGCGTCGGCACGACGCAGGTCGACCTGGCCCGCGGCGGGCGGCGGCCGTGGGAGCTGGCGGCGTTCGTCGACGACGACCGCGGGCGTCACCTTGCGGTGCTGAGACGCGAGGGCGGCCACCGCCGGTTGTGGTGGCTGCCCGGCACCGTGGAGCGGCTCGCGGACTTCGCCGAGGGGCGGGTGCCGGAGCATGCCTGAGCCACTCGCCGACCGTTCACCGAACAACCTCACCCACTCGAACACATGTGCGAGAAATTGTCGGTGCCAGGGTGTTCAATCTAAGGGTGAGCAACTCAGTCGCCGTCTTCGACGTTATCGACGAGGTCATCGCCCCGCTCTCGGCCGAGGTGCCGGAGCGGCCCTCGGTGATGGAGTTCTACGACCCCGAGTTCGAGATTCCCCCGGTGCTGGCGGACACCGAACCCCGGTTCACGCGGCCGGACGAGCCACCGCGCAGCCTCGCCGACGAGGTGGAGCAGTACACCCGGTTCGTCGCCGGGATGGCCGCGATCGGCCTCGCGCCCGGCGGCGAGGTCACGGCCGAGGCCGTCGGGCTGTACCGGGCCTTGCGCGGCGGCTTCATCCGCGGCGTGGTCACCGGCGTCTTCCCCGCGCGCCGGGAGCCGTGGGAGGTGCGGTTCTTCGGTGACGAGGACTACACCACGGTGCTGCACAAGCTCGGCAACCGCGCGCGGCTGCGGTCGGGCTTCCTCAGCGAGCTGCCGGGCTGGGTGTTCGACGGCTTGCCGGACCGGCCGCCGGGCCCGGGCCGGCAGTTGCGCATCGAGACCGACGAGGGTGGCCTGATCCCGCGCCGGTGCGAGGAGGCGGTCGAGCAGATCCGGGAGTGCGCGGCGCGGCCCCGGCTGGGCACGGTGCTGGTCGACCTCGCGGTGCGCGACGCGATTTTGGCCGAGTACCCGCACGGCGCGTTCGGGCTGGTGGACAACGACCTGGGCCGCTACCAGTTCAGCGCGGCGGTCGGCCGGACCGGGCGCTGGACGGTCACGTGGGGTCCGGCGTCACGGAGCACGGCCGAGCAGTGGATCGTCGAGGCGGTGCAGAGCCATGCCTGAGCACGCGCCGGTGCGGACGACGGAGGGGGAGGGGGTGGACCGGGTGGTGGCGGCCGCGCCGAGAGACCTGACGGTGCGCGACGCGATCCTCGAAGCCGCCGAGCTGACCAACGGCGTCCCGGAGCCGCGGCAGGCGGCCGGCCCGGGTGCTGAGGAGGAGGCGTCGAGCGAGAGGGGGCGCGATGCCTGAGCGCACGGCGGCCCGGGAGCTGCTGGAGCTGGCGGCCCGGCCGGTGCTCGCGGCGATGCCGGACCGCGAGCCGGTCGACCGGCTGTACAACCCGGACGTCAGCGACCACGACATCCTGGTCCACGGCCCGGTCTCCGACGACCCGGCGGACCTGGTCGCCGAGGTCGAGCGGCACACGGCGTGGGCGGCCTGGATCGAGGGCACGCCGTTCGGCGAAGACGGCGAGCTGAACGAGATCGGCTTCGAGGTGGTCTCGCTGATGCTGCGCGGCTCGGTGCGGGCGGCACTGTGCGGCGTGTTCGACGAAGGCCCGGAGACGGCGGACATCCGCTGCTACGCCGACGGCGAGCGCGCGTTCATGATGGGCTCCCTGCCGGGCCGCACGGCGATCCACCTGGCCGACTTCGAGGAGCTGCCGGAGATGCTGGTGGCGGAGCTGCCGGAGGCCCCGTTCGGAGCGTCACCCCGGGCGATCTGGCTGACGGTGGACGAGGACGGCCTGGTCCACGACGGCCAGGACGACGACGTGGGAGCGATGAGGGAACTGCTGGCCCGGCCGAGGTCGGGAACGGCGGTGCTGGACATGCTGGCGTTCGGAGGCTTGTGCGCGGAGTTCCCGGACCACGGCTTCGTCTTGGTGGACACGGACCTGGGCCGGTTCGCACTGGCGGCCCTGGACCGCGGCGACGGGCGGCGCCAGCTGGTGATGAGCCCCTTCAGCCGCGGAATGCTCCGCGACTGGTGCCGGAAGATGATCGACCTCGGACAGGAGGAGATGCCCTGAGCAGACGCACGAGGGAATCCGCTGGCGAGGCTCGGCGCGGGCGGCCGTGTGGTCGGCGCGCGATCCGCCGCGCCCTCGGCCAGGCACGCTGCCCGCGAGCATCGCGGTCCAGCACCGCCCGTAGCCGCGGCCGCCGACGCCAGCCCGCCGAGAGCCTCCAGTCATCCGCGAAGCCACCCCGAGCGGCCCCCGCCACACTGGCCACTTGGCCGCGGACTGGCCACGCCCGCTCGGCGGCCCTGTGACTGGACTCACTACGATCCGTCACCAACGGCGGTCGACCGGGCCACCGGCGGGCTGGACACTGCAGGGGGTTCGGGTACGGGCTCGCGCTGCGTGACCGACCCTCCACTGCAGACAGAGCCATTGGGCGGATGCGTTATCCGCCATCGTCGCTACCCTGGAAAGGCGAGGACATTCAGTAGTGAGGTGGTCACCATGAGCGCGAACGGTGAGGCTCCCTTCTTCAATGCCCCCGAGCTCACTCAGCGCGACGGCACTCTGTCCGAAGCACCTGGCGAGACGTTCGCGGACCCGGTCTCGGGGCTGGTCACCGCGAACCCCGAGCCACGCACCGCGGCCCCGAACGGCCACGAGCCCGACGCCATCCCCGTCGCCGGGCCGGTGCAGCCCGATGAAGAGGTCGTGCGGCGGATGGTCGAGGAAACCCTCCGGGAGGAGGAGGCCAAGACCCCCGCGGCCATCCCGCCGGCCGGTACGACCAGCACCGTCGGCGAAGAAGTCGCTCCGCCGCTCGGGGTGCTCCCGCGGCAGCGGAGCCGGCAGCGCACCTGGCCGAGCCGGCCGCCGCTCCTGCAGCGGGCCGCGCGGCCGGACCCGGCCGCCGAAGACGACTTCGACGACGACCTCGAAGTCGTTCCCGTCAAGCGGCGGCGGCTGCCGAAGATGCCGTCGATGTCCATGCCGGCGTTCAACCGGCCGTCGTCGAGCATGGCGGGTGTCCTGCTCGCCGTGGCTTTGCTGATCGTGTTCGGGTTCGTCGCCATCGAGATGGTGTCGAGCCTGGTCAGCAGCGTGACCGGGCTGTTCGACTAGCGTCCCCGCGCTGCTCACCACCCCACCGGGACGCCGGGGCAAGGGCCGATCGGGCTACCCTGGCGTCACGGTCGGGCGACCTCACGAGGGCGTCCGGCATCGCCGTGACTAGTGGGGTGGGCGTATCAGCGAGGCCGTGCGATCGGTACCCGGGGCCGGCCCGGGTGCGTCGTCGGGCGCCGAGGCGTCCACGATCAACCGGGTCCGGCGGGTGCTGGCGATCAAACCCTTCCGGCGGCTCTGGGGCGTCACGTACCTGTGCAGCGTGGCCGACTGGCTGAACATCCTCGCCCTCACCGGCCTGGCCACGAAGCTGACCGACAACTACTTCGCGCAGAACTTCGCGTTCGTCGGCGTCGTCTTGACCGGGCTCGCGCCGGGGCTGTTGTTCGCCCCGATCGGCGGGCTGCTCGCGGACCGGTTCGACCGCCGCAAGGTCATGGTGATCGCCGACCTGCTGCGGTGCGGCTTCCTGCTGTCCATCGCGATCGTCAGCGCGCCCTGGTGGCTGCTCGCCGGGAACTTCCTCGTCGGCTGCGCGTCGAGCATGTGGATCCCCTCGAAAGAGGCGGCGGTCCCCAACCTGCTCCGCCGTCCCGACCAGGTCGAGACGGCCAACCAGCTCGGCATGGTGATGACCTACGGCCTCGCCGTCATCACCGCGGCCGGCGCGAACGCGATCATCACCGGCGTCAACACCACGTTCCACTTCTTCCCCAACGACGACGCGAGCCTCAGCATCGCGAAGCTCGTCGTCATGATCACCGGCCTGCTCTACCTGGCCAGCGCGATCCTCATCGCCACCCGGATCCCGGAACTCTCCCTGCGCAACGTCCACGCGCTGCCGGAGCAGAAGGTCAAGGCGGCCGACGAAGAGAAGTTCGGCGTCGGCCAGATGATCGCCGACGGCTTCCGCTTCATCCGCAGCACGCCGCTCGTGCGCGGCCTGCTGGTGGGCGCGTTCGGCGCGTTCGCCGCCGGTGGTGCCGTGATCGGCTCGGCCAAGCCGTACTCCTCGAGCCTGCTGGCCGGTGACTCGGCGTTCAACCTGCTGGTCCTCGCCGTGTTCCTCGGGCTCGCGACCGGCATGGCCACCGCGCCGAAGCTCGCCAGGCGGCTCGCGCACGACCGGCTGTTCGGCATCTCGATCATCGCTGCCGCGCTCTCGCTGCTGGTGGTGGCCTTGTCGCCGCACCTGACGATCGCGCTGGTCGGCGTGTTCTTCGTCGGTATCTGGGCCGGGACGGCGTTCCTCACCGGCGTCACGATCATCGGCTCCCGCGTCGAAGACGCCATCCGCGGCCGGATCAACGCGATCTACCAGCTGATGATGAAGCTCGTGCTGTTCGGCACCACGGTCACCGTGCCGCTGCTGGTCGGGCTGGTGCACCAGCGCAACGTCACGGTGTGGGGCAACGAACTCCGCATCGACGGCACGCGCCCGGTGATGCTCGGCGGCGCCGCGATCGCGCTGGTCGCCGGGCTCTTCGCGTACCGGCAGATGGACGACAAGCGCACCGAGCCGATCCTGTCCGACCTGCGCAACGCGCTGCGCCGCACGCCGCGGCGCGTCAACGGCTACCTCATCGCCGTCGAGGGCACCACCGCGATCAACACCGCGATCCAGGCCGTCAACCTCGCCGACTGGATGCGCGGCGGCACCCGGCCGGTCGTCCTCGCCGCGGATCCGGCGCTCGACGACCAGCGGCTCACCGCCCTGGTCTCCGGCGCCTCGCTCACCGGGGCGCGGGCCCAGGCGCTGGCCGCCGCCGCGGTGCGGGCCGACATCGTCGAGCGGCACGTCCAGCCGGCGCTCGACGCCGGTTCGGTCGTGGTGATGGAGCGCTTCGTCGACTCGCCGCTGGCGCACCTGTCGGCCGTCGCCGGGCTCGACAGCGACGAGCTCGAAGGCCTCGCCGACTGGGCGACCGGACGGCTGCGCCCGGACCTGACCGTCCTGCTGGACTCCGCCCCGAACGGCGCCCCGCGCGACAAGTCGGCCGCGCTGAACGACCAGTGGCGCGTCCAGCACCTGCTCACCGAGATGGCCGAGGCCGACCCGGAGCGCTACGTCGTGATCGACGCCGACGGCACCGACGCCGAGGTCGCCGAGCGCATCCGCACCGCGCTGCGCGCCGTCTTCGTCGGGCGGCTGGCCGCGCTGGCGCCGACGACCGAGAAGCCGGTCACCCTGCCGCTGGACACCCTGCCCGTCGAAACCCCGGAAGAGCCTCGCGTGGAGGCGAAGTGACGACGACCGAACGCATCGGGGTCTGGAACCAGCTGGTCGGCCAGGAGCCCGCGGTCGAAACGCTGAGCGCGGCCGCTTCGGCCGCCGCGAAGATCATCGCCGGCGAGCCCGCCCCGCCGGGCGCGATGACGCACGCCTGGTTGCTGACCGGCCCGCCCGGCTCCGGCCGTTCGGTGGCCGCGCGGACGTTCGCCGCGGCCCTGCAGTGCAGCACCGGCACGGGCTGCGACGCCTGTCCCGGCTGCCACACGACGATGGCGGGCACGCACGCCGACGTCCGGCTCGTGGTGCCGGAAGGCCTGTCGATCTCGGTCGCCGAGATGCGCGCGCTGGTCCAGGCGGCCGCGCGCCGCCCGACGACCGGCAACTGGCAGGTCGTGATCATCGAAGACGCGGACCGGCTCACCGAAGGCGCGTCGAACGCGCTGCTGAAGGCCGTCGAGGAACCGCCGGACCGCACGGTGTTCCTGCTCTGCGCGCCGTCGGACCACCCCGAAGACGTCTCGGTGACGATCCGCTCGCGCTGCCGCCTGGTGACGCTGCGGACGCCGCCGCCGGAGGCGATCGCGGACGTGCTGGTGCGCCGGGACCACGTCGACCCGGAGCGCGCGCAGTGGGCCGCTTCGGTGTGCGGCGGCCACGTCGGCCGCGCGCGCCGCCTCGCCACCGACGAGGCCGCGCGGCAGCGACGCGCGACCGTGCTGCGGATCCCGCTCGGCCTCCGCCGGATGAGCGACGTCTTCACCTGCGCCGACCAGCTGATCAGCGCGGCCGAGGCGGACGCGGGCGAGGCGAGCAAGGCCCGCGACGAAGACGAGCGCAACGAGCTGCGCACGGCGATGGGCGGCGACGGCGTCGGCAAGGGCGTCGCGGGCGCCAAGCGGGCCGCCGAAGCCGCGGTCAAGCAGCTGGAGAAGAAGCAGAAGTCCCGCGCGACGCGCACCCAGCGCGACACGCTCGACCTCGCGCTGGTCGACCTCGCGGGCTTCTACCGCGACGTCCTGGTGACGACGACCCGCTCCGGCGCGACGCTCAACCACCCCGACCACGCCGACCAGATCCGCGAAGCGGCGTCGTCGTGGACGCCGGAGTCGACGCTGCGCCGTCTCGAAGCCGTCCTCGAATGCCGCGAGGCGATCGACCTGAACGTGAAGCCGCGCATCGCCGTCGAAGCGATGGTCACGACGCTTCGCCAGGGCTGAACACGAAAGGGCCCGCCAGGCGCACCTGGCGGGCCCCTTCACACCCCTCGGGTCAGTCGCGCGGACGCGGCGAGGGCTTGAACGGCTTCTCCTCGACGGCCACGGCCAGCGGACGCCGTCGCGTGCCCGGCATCGCGGCGACCATCACGACGCCCAGCAGCAGCATCGCGGTGCCCGTCCAGAACAGCGGCACGGTGTCGTACGCACCGCCGGTGTAGGCGAGGTTCTTCGTCGGGCCCTTGGGCGCCTGGCCACCCGCGGGCGGCGTCGACGCGGTCCCGCAGACCACGCCGCCGGTCGGCGCGTAAGCCCGCGCGACCTGCTCGCCGAGCGACAGCTGGGCCAGCGACGACGGCAGGTTCTTCGCTTGGTCGTCCGGCAGCAGGCTCTTGAGCTTGGTCGTCGGCAGCAGCTGCAGGTCGAACATCCGCGCCGACGCGCCCAGCTGGAAGCCCTTGAACGGCGTGGTCATGTTCGCCGACTTCTGGTCCAGCCCGGCGATGCTCAACCGCAGCACGCCGAGGTCGAGCACGGTGCCGGTGGTGTTGCCGACCTGCTGGACGCCCTTGGTGAGCGTCGAAACCAGCCCGCCGACCACCGGGATGTCGTCGACCTGCCCGAACTGGTCGCTCAGCCCGGCCAGCGGCAGCCCGATCGGGATGTCCTTCGTCGGGTGCGCGGCATCCAGCGTGTACAGCGTCTTCCCGGCCGCCTGGATGCTCAGCACCGGCGCCGTGTAGTCCACTTTGGACGTCTTCGCGTCACCGGTGGAGGTCACCTTCAGCGTCGGCTGGCTGACCACCTTGACGCTGAGCGCCAGAGGCGTGCCCTTGAGGATCTCGATGTCCGCGGCCTGCAGGGTCGACGTCGACTGCACGGCCTTGTTCTTCGAGCCCGGGATGTCGACGAGCTTCACCTGCGAGCGCGACGACAGCGTGTTCGGCAGGCTCAGCAGCGAGCCCGTGCCGTTCGCCGCGGTCTGGCCGCCGCCCTGCAGCAGGCCGCCGAGGCTCTGCAGGCCCTTCGTCAGGTCGAAGCCCTTCGCGAGCGAGCCGGGGTCGAGCTTCGGCTTGAGCGCGTCCAGCCCGAGGTTCGGCATCGACGGGATGACGTTCAGCAGCGACAGGCTCGCCACCGACGTGCTGGCGTCGGCGATGGTGTCGACGCACGGGCCGAGCGTCTCGCTCCACCGCGCGTGCGCGCTCCCGTTGAGCAGGCCCACGTTGAGCAGCGGGTTCGACGGCGCGTTGAGGCCACCGCTGATCGGCTGCGGGTTGTCCGGCAACGCGGTCTGCACGACGCTGCCGGGCGTCTGCGGCGCGTTCCCGCCGACGGACAGCCCGAACGGCGACGCCTGCGCGATCGCCTTCTCGTAGCTCAGGTAGGCGTCGGAGTTCGCCGACGCGCTCGACAAGCCCATCCCGGCCTCGAGCGCCGACTGCTTCGGCAGCGTCTGCCCGAACCCGGGGAGGATGGTGCTCGTCGGCACGGCGTTGGGCAGCAGCCGGATGATGCCGAGCGCGGTCCCCGCGTCCCCGACGGCCTGCCCCAGCGGCTGCGGCCCGGTCGGCGCGGAGATCGGCGCCTGCCCCGGATGCGCCGGCTGCGGGATCGGCGTCGTCGGATAGGTGGGGTCGGCGTTCGCGGGCGTCGCGCTGAACAGCAACAACGCCGCGGCCGCCGGCAGGGCCACCGAACGGGGCAGTCTTCGCCGCATGTGCCAGAGCCTCCAGACAGGTCGACCGGGGAGTGAGACCGACGTCATAGGGCCCTAACGACGGTCCCCCCGGAAAGTGACGCGCACAGCCTCCGCTACACTTGCTATCGTCGCCAGCGCGAGCCGGAGACATGCCGCCTTAGCTCAGTCGGCCAGAGCGATTCACTCGTAATGAATAGGTCAGGGGTTCGATTCCCCTAGGCGGCTCCGCAGGTCAGGCCCCATCCGAAGCACATCGGATGGGGCCTGACTCGTCTGGTGGGTGACTAAGTGGGTGACTAAGACGCCTGGTTGGTGGGCGAAGAAAGTTCCGCAGGTTCACCCGTCGCGGGGAAAGCCGGTCCAGCGCGACCCGACTGGGCACACCCGAGCGCTGGGACTACTCGTCTGAGCTGAAGATGACGTCGTGGACGGCTGCTGTTGGCCTCATACGCTTCCCGTCGACCGTGGTGTAGGTGTAATAGCTCGGCGGGATGTTGTCGGGGACTGGCCCGTAGCGCACTTCCAGAAGTTTGCCGTCGAACCGGTTGCCCGTGCCGGTCTTGGGTTGCCAGGTGGTCGTCTGGTACTCGGTGGGCGGAAGCGCGTCCGGCTGGCCATGCCAGGTGTCCTCCCCGATGATCTGGACAGCGAAGATCGTGCTGGGTGGTCGACGGTTGACCCCGTGCCGGCCGGTGGCCATCTGGCTGATCCGCTTGTTGCTGACGCCCAGCAGGTCGGCGACCTCAGCGAGCGGCTTAGTCTCTCGGAGCTTCGCGACGGCTGCGTCGGTAATGCGTCGAACCTGCATGGTTGCCCCTTTCATCGTTTCCTGGAGTTGGTGGCCGCGTAGGGCCTGCTCCTGGGGGTCGTCGATCGCCTCCAGGGCGGCGATAGCTTGGAGGAGCTGCTCGGCAGGCGTTCGCGTCATGACTAGATTCTAGCAGTGCTGGAATCTGGATTCCAGCACTGCTAGAGCGCAAGGCGAGAGACTAGGCCAGGCCGCCCCCGACAGTCCGGGCGCGGCCTGGCAATCGTCTGGTGAGTGGTCACGATGCCTGATTGGTGGGGGAAGAAACTTCCGCGGCTGCACCCGTCGCGGGGAAAAGTCGGTCCATCGCCCTTGCCCCCGACTCGACCACCGGCCTGATCTGCTTCCGGTAGACCAGCTCCGTCACGGCTGTGCTGCTGTGCCCGACCAACCGCGAGATCTCCTCGATCGGCATCCCACCGTCCGAAAGGATCGACACAAAGCTGTGCCGCAGCTCCCGGGGCGTCCACTGCGTCGGCTTGAGCCCAGCCGCCTTGATCACCCGGCGGAAGTCCCGTCGGACGTTGTTGACGTCTCGCTCGGTGCCGACGTTGGTCGCGAAGACCAGGCCCTGTTCGCGCCAGTCGTCGCCCGCGACGGCCTTCACCGCCTGCTGGGCCACCCGGTGGTCCTCCAGAGCCCTCACAGCCCGCTCAGGCAGCGCCAGCGTGCGCCGGGACTTCCGCGTCTTCGTCTCGCCCTTAGCGCGGACCGAACGCCACACCTTGACGTTCGGCGGGATCGCCGGCGATACGTCCGGCTTACCGACCAGGTCCACGTGATCCCACGTCAGCGGCCGCATCTCCTCGGTTCGTGCGCCGGTCAGCAGCGACACCACGATGTAGGCGCGCATCGGCGACGACTCCGCCGCGGTGAGTACGGCTTCGGCCTGCGCGAGCGTGAGCGCCTTCGACGGCCGGCCAGCCCCCTTGCCGGCGGGCAGCTCCTCGCACAACAGCACCACGTTGTGCCGAACCCGCTTGCGCACCTGGGCGCGGTTGATCGCCCTCCGGAGGATGGAGCGCAGATTGCGCAGGGTCGAGGTGACCAGCACTTCCGCCTTCTCCGCTAGCCACTCCTCTACGTCGTCCACGTCGAGCTTCACCAGCGGTCGAGCGCCGATAGCCGGGATGATGTGGTTGTTCGCCAGCGACCGGACAGCCTTGACCGTGTTCGGGTCCCGCTCGCCCCGCCCGTAGCTGTCCAGCCAGTCGTTCACCGCCTGCGCGACCGTGTAGCCAGCCGACGCGTTGACCGCGCCCTCTTCGACGTCGCTGAGCAGTTCCTTGAGCTTGGTCTTGGCTTCCGTCTTCGTCTTGCCGCGTGCCTTCCGTACGATGCGCTTACCGTTCGGCCGGAAACCAACGGTGACCTCCGCGGTCCAGCGCTGGCGCGACTCATCCCAGTAGAGCCCGCCGTCCCCACGACTACGCCGCGTTGCCATAGCCGGTCACCTCCGCTTCGCTGATGAGAAGATCCACGTACTGCTGAATGGCTTTCGCCGGAATGAGCCGTGCCCGGCCCTGCTTCACGGACCCGAGGCGTCCGGCGCGCAACTGCTCGTAGATCACCGAGCGGCTCATGGAAAGCAGGCGCTTGGCTTCGTCGACCGTGTACAGGTGCCGCGCGGGTACCGCGGCCGGCGTGATGGTGGCGTCCATCGGGTGTGTCCCCTCGGGTCGTGCTGCAGGTCGGTCGAGGCGATGAACACATGTGCTCCTTTCGGCTGGTGTCGCTCAGGTGTCACTCCGGTTTGGCGTGGTCAGGCGACGTGGGGTGACGGAGTGACAGGTGTGACAGGGGCGGAGTGGTCGCGGGTGTCACCCCGCGCCGGCGCTGTGACAGCTGGCGAAGCTGTCACTCGGGGTGTCACTCGGAATCGGGCTGGTCAGCGGCCTGGGGTGACACCGGTGACAGGTGTGACAGGGGCGGTGTGGTGCCGGTGTCACTCGCACCCGGCGCGCTGTAGATGCCGTCCACGGTGCGGGCGAGCTGGCCGGCGTCGCCCATGCGCTTGCAGGTCTGGCGGATGGTGCCCGGGTTGGCGTCGAGTGCTTCGGCGATCGCCTTCGGGGTGAGCGGTCCGTGGTCGCGCAGTAGGCGCAGGATCTGCGCGCGGGTGTCGCCGACCAGGTGGTCGGCGGCCGGGCCGTCGAGCTTGGTCCACGCGCCGGCGGTGGCGTCGAAGGACATGGCGTAGTCGGCTTCTTCGACGTCGCGGCCGGTCACGTGCAGCACGCCGTCCGCCTGCCCGCGGCCGCGCTCGAGTACGAGCGTCGCGTCCACCGCGCCGGTCAGGCCGTTGGTGCCGGAGACGAGGTTCTGCCAGTCCTCCGCGCCCTGCTTGCGGACGTGGTGGATGAGCAGGAACGGGACGCTGTAGTGGTCGGCCAGCTGCTTGAATCGGCTGGCCGCGGCGTAGTCGCCGGCGTAGGCGGACATGCCCGAGGCGTCGGAGCCGCGCATCTTCTCGTAGGTGTCGATGATGACCAGTCGTGCGTGCGGGTTCTCCTCCAGCCACTCGACCAGCACGGCGTCTCCGCCGTTGGTCATGGTGGGGCAGGCGGTTTCGAGGGTGAGCAGCGGCGCGGCCCGGCCGCCGGCGGCGAGCATCTGCCGCCGCCGGCGCTGCAACCGCCGGCCGGTGTCCTCCAGCGCGCAGTACAGGACTGGCCCGCGCTCCACCTCGATCGAGCCCAGCACCTGGTCGCCGTTGGCGATGTCGGCCCCGAGTCCGAGCGACAGCCACGACTTGCCCAGCTTCGGCGCACCGGCCAGCAGATTCAGCCCTTCCGCGAGCAGGCCGGGCACGGCCCACTTCGGCGGTGGGAACTCCTCTCGGATCAGCTCCGCATCGGTCCAGCGGGTGCGGCGGGAGGGCGGTGCCGGCACGGCGGCCAGCGGCCGGGACGTGGTCATGATGTCTCCCTGGTGGTTCAGGCCGCGGTCTGCAGAGCCGGCGTGTGTCCGGCGTACGAGGCGTGGTGGGCGAGGATCAGGCGTCCGAGGCGTTCGGTGACCCTGGGGACGACGGCGTTACCGAGAGCGGTGATACGGGGGCCGTCCAGTTCGGCGGGAACCCCATCAGCCACTCCACCTGGGCGGGTTCGGGCCGCCATGAACCCATCGACTGGATCACGCCACGGACCCTGGCTTCGGTGTCGGGCGAGTAGCGCCCGCCCGTCCCCAACCCCCAACCCCGCCGGCCCATCGACGCCGTCGGGGTAGGCCAGTACGAACAGGCGTCGTCGTGAGTGTGGGGCACCCAAGGCGCACGCTGATACAACCGACCACTCGACAGCGAACCCGCGTTCGGAAAGGTCGTCGAGGACGATCGCAAACGCTTCCACGTACCCCAGCAGCGCGGCGACGTTCTCGATGAGGATGTATCGAGGTCGAACAGCGTCCAGGGCGTCTCGCATCCAGGGCCATCCCCAGCGGGGATCGCCGATGCCGCGACGGAGTCCGGCTGAGCTGAAGGGCTGGCAGGGGAAGCCGCCGACGAGCACGTCGACGCGAGGCCGGGCTTGGGAACGCCACCAGGCGGGTGCAGTGCGAACGTCGTCATGGCGCGGTACCTCCGGGAAGTGGCGTGCGAGGACAGTGCGGCAGAACGGGTTGAGTTCGACTTGGCCCACGGTGGTCATCCCGGCCCGTTCCAGCCCGAGTTCCAGGCCGCCGATGCCGGAGAAGAGCGAGAGGACGTTGAGGGTCATCAGGCGACCTTCCGCGGGCGGTTGGCGCCGGCGCGTAGACCGGACTTGATCGCGTTGTGGGCCTCGCGGGCGGTGAAGTGCCGTGTGCCGATGTGCCGTCCGGCCGCGGTCATCAGTGCCGCGCGCACCTCGTCTTCGGTGAGCGCTCCGCCAGCTACCAGCTGCCCGAGCGCCACGGCCGCGGCGTAGAGCGTGGCGTTGCGGTTGTCCTTGGCGTTGGCGACTTTCCCGGCTTCCGCCCGGATCGCGACGTCGAGGTAGCGGGAGCGCCGACTACCGGCGGGGCGGATGGGCACCACCGGCGCGGCCGGCAGTGGTGCCGGAGTGAGCCGGTCGACCAGCCACGCCGGCAGCTCCGCCACTGGCCCGTCCCAGACGAACTCGTAGCGGCCGGCGTCGGTGACCGTGCCGGGGCCGACGACGTAGCCGCCCCACGCGCGGGTGTCGACCTTCCAGCCGAGCCCCTGCCCCCGCTCCCCGCTGGTGTTGCGCAGCACCACGCCAGCCGGCACCCGGTAGTACAGGTGCAGTCCGCCGGACGGCGTCCGGACGGTGAGCGTGTCGCCGGGCAGCTCGCGGCCGGCCTCGTCGGCGACGACGGCGAGCACGTCTTCCCCGCACCTCGCGCCGGCCGCGGCCCACCGCTGCGGGATGTCCTCGCCGGGCTTGGCGGTGTCGAGGTCCAGCACGCACAGCCCGGACGGGCCGGTCGCCACGCCGATGCTGTACGGGGCGTGCGTCCACGCGGCGCGGATCTTGTCCGGGTCGGTGGTGGCGCGCTGCTCCGGAGTGCGGTGCCCACCGGCACACCGGCCCGTGCCGGGACACCGGTCCTCCGGGTGCCCGGCGGGGCGCTTGGTGCCGGGTCGCAGCGGGAAGACGTGCCAGCCGCGGGCAGCGGCGTCGAGCGCGGCGTCCACTGTGGTCGTCTGGTTCATCGGGGCACCTCCGGGGTGAAGCGGGCCAAGACGGCGGTGGCGTCGGCGAGGATGTCGGCGTGGTCGAACGCGATGGCGTCGCGGTTGCGGGCCAGCCACGACAGCGGCATCCACACGGCGACGGCGGCGTCGTCGCCGGCGGTGGGCTTGACCGGTCGGCGGACGACGGTGAAGAACGCGACGGTGATGTAGCGGCCGCGGGGGTCGCGGTCGGGCCGGTCGTAGATGCCGAGCTGTCGCAGGTCGGTGGCGCGGAGCCCGGTATCTTCGGTCAGCTCGCGCGCAGCGGCGGCGCGGAAGGTCTCGCCGGGGTCGACGTGCCCGCCCGGGAAGGCCCATCGGCCGGCGAAGGGGTCCCAGCGGCGCTGGATCATGAGGATGTTCCAGACGTCGTTGCGGCGGGCGAACGCGAGCACGTCCGCGGTGAGCCGGGCCGTTTCGGGGGTGTCGTGGGTGTGTTCCATCGCGGGTGAACCTTTCGGTTGGTGACTTTGTGTGCCTGTTTTTGGGTAGGGTCGGCAGGCGCGGTATCCCGGGAGGGAGGCGCGTCACGGGGTGTTGAGGTAGGGGTTTCGGGCCGTGATCAGGGGGTTTGCGCGGGTGGCTCCCTTGCCTCCCTGGTCAGGGTCGTTGCTGGTCAGGTGAGGGAGGCGAGTCCGGGGAGGCGGTGAGGGAGAACTCCCCGGACTTCGCGGCCTCCCTCAGTCGGTCCCCTCGGTCTCGTCGCCGTCGAACTCGCCATCCTCGTCACGCTCCGCGATGGCATCGCGGACACGGGCGGCAGAGACCTGCATGTGCCCGCCGGTCTTGTACGGCTTTGCCGATTCCGGCAGCGCGCCGGCGAGGTCGGCGAAGCTCCACTCGCCGTAGGTGCCGCGGTCGCGTTCGGTCAGCCGCTGCAGCACTTCCTGCGTTCGCATCCGCGCTTCGGTGCCGAGCACGCCGGAGATGTTCGCGAGGTGATCGACCGGGCCGGCTGGGGCCGGCGCGTCCGGGCCGGCGGGCAGCGCCGTCTGCTCACGCAACACCATGGCGCGCTTGGTGACCGCGTGCGCGTCCTTCGGCGAGACATAGAATGACCGGAGCAGACCGGGCTTGGCGGTGAAGCCTCGCGCCATGCAGGTGCCGACGTCGCCGGGACCCTCGTCCGTCTTCGGCGTGAGCCCCACCGCGGAGATCCCGGCCTTGTAGGACCCGGTCCCGAGCACGGCGTCGTTGGCCATCTGGTCACCGATGGCGAAGCACGCCTTGTTGCTGGCCACAGAGGTGATCTTGCGCGGGAGAGCGTCCTTGGACGGCTCCGGCGTGAGGAAGATCAGCGTGATGGCGTACTTGCGCGCGGTGCTCATCAGCTTGGACGCGACCTCGATCGCTTTCTTGCCGTCCTTGCCCATGAACAGGTTCTGGCACTCGTCGATGACCACGACGCGCGGGCGGAGCCGTCCGTCCTTTTCGGCCAGCGCCCGGGTCACTGCGCGGTCGGTTGCGTGCTCCTTGAGTGCCTTGCCGCGCACGGACAGGTCGTCGTACAGCTCGTAGAGCAGGTTCAGGCACGCGTCTACGGTCTCGTCACCGGCGCCGGTGGTGAGCGTGCGAAGCCGCGGCTTCATCGGGTCGTAGTCGGTGTTCTCGGCCATGACCACGACGTCGATGTCCACCACCGGGTCCAGCATCGCGCCCAGCACCAGGTTGATCGCCAGCGTGGACTTGCCCGAGCCCATCATGCCGCCCAGGGCGTAGTTCGCCTCGAACAGCCGGCCGCGCACCACGTCGCCCTTGAGCGTCACGCCCACCGGGACGCCGGTGAAGTAGTCGGCGGTGGCGTTGTCCAGGTCCGCGAGCAGGGGCCACGGGTCGACCGGGCCGGAGAGGGCACCGGGCTTGGCGACCCACAGGTCCAACATGGACGGTTGCGGTTCGGTCGGCCAGACCTCGCGCGGGTAGCGGACCAGGTTGTGTGCCAACGTGGTCTTGCGCTTGACGATCTCTTCGACCGGGCACGCCGGCGGCAGCGCCACCTGCGCGCGCCAGCCCTTGCCGTCCACGTGCGGCGGGGTGATGAACTTGACCCGCCACCCTTCCTTGACCGCGCGGTTGAACCCCGGGATGTTCAGGTTCTTCAGCGCGTTCAGGATGGTGTTCTCGTCGGGCAGCTCGTCCATCGTGTCGCCGTCGACCGGCTTGGCCAGCCACTGCGGCATGTCGCCGTGGGTGCGGCCCTGCTGGTAGAGGTAGCCGACGCCCACGACGGTGCCGGCGACCAGCAGCAGCACGCCGTAGGTGGTCAGGAACCACACCACGAACGCGACCGCGTCGAACACGGCGGTGATGGGCGTCAGGATCTCGCTGATCTCGCCGTCGTTGATCGCCAGGATGATGCCCAGGATCAGCAGAAACCCTGTCACGCCAACGGAACCGATGACGGCGGCCTTGATCCACTGCCCCGGGGCGCGGAGCCAGTCCATCGTGCGGTCGTGGCGGCGCTGCTTCTCCGACACGTCCGCTTCCTGCCAGTAGCGCAGCATCTCCTGGTCACCTGCGGCTTCCGCGGCGCGCATCTGGCGCTCGTAGCGGTTCGCGCCGTGGGTGTCGCGCCACCGGGTCACGACCACCTTGACCCCGGCGGTGGGGTAGGCGATGCCGTGGCGGAACGCGGTCTTGGTGCGCTCGTGCTTGACCACGTTGCGGGCGGTGCGGGCGGCGGTCACGACGTCGTGGCCGTAGCCGCGGTAGCGGGCGATCGCCCGCGCCTTCTGCGAGGTGAGCCGCTGGTATTCCTCGTCGGTGACGATCTCGCCTTCGATCACCTCGCCCTGCTCCTGCGTGACGGGCAGGCGGTGGACGGTGGCCAGCTCGCCGGCGGCCGGGGTCTGCTCGGTGTGCTCGTTCATCGGGTCCTCCGGCTCACTTGCGGTTCGGGTTGGCGTGTTCGTCGCGCAGCTGGCGGGCGTACTTCGGCGCGCAGTGCAGCGTCTTGCGGATCGACTCCGCAGACGTCGGGTTGATCGCCACGTCGGGGTTGTCGATCGCGGCGGTGAACGCGGCGCGCAGGTCCTCGATCGAGCGCGTCTTCGGGGCGCGCGGCGGTCGGGGCTTGCGGGTCGATTTCGGCTGGTCCGCCGGGCGATCGAGGGTCAGGATCGGGGCATCGGAGATCGGCCCGTCATCGGCTCGCGGGGCCTGGTCCAGTTGTGCGAAGAACGCGGCGATCTCGTCGTCGAGCACATCGGCGGTGTGGGCGTCGAGGTCAACCACGGCAGCCAGCTGGCGGCCGTTGAGGGTGTAGCGGCCCGGGGTGAACACCAGCCGCGCCGTGCCGTCCGCGGCGATCTCCGCGACGGCGGTGCGGACCGCGGCTCGACGGACCCGGGCGACCTTGCGCAGCGCCTGCCGCTCGATGCGAGCGGCGGCCCGCTCCGCCGGTGAGCGCGGCGGCGAGGCGACGGCGAGCTGATGCGCGATGACGCCGGCGACGGACACGATGCCCATCACCACCGCGGCGTCCCACCCACGGCCCAGGCCGTGCACGACGTTCAGGCCGAACCCGACGCCGGCGAACAGCCACGTCCCGAGCTGCAGTGCCCACACCGGCCGCTCGGGGTGGCGGTGTCGGGTGACCTCCACCGCGAGCGCGAACGCCCACATGCCCAGCTCCGACAGCGCCGGCAGCGCCGCGCCGGTCGCGTCCCCGTAGGTCGCGAGGCCGTAGCCGGCCATCGCGGGCACGGCCATGCCGGCGGAGACCAGGGCGAGTAGGTAGATCGGCAGCCGCACCCGGTTCGTCGACAGCCAGCCGGCGACGCGGGCCAGTGCGGCGGCTCGGCGAGCCCGGTTGGCCTCGCGCTGCTTGTCGGCCAGCTTCACCGCGGCCGCGGCGTCGGCGCGGCGCAGCTCGGCGCGGGCGGACTGCTCGCGCAGCTTCCGATCGGTCGCGGCGGCCGCGTCCTGGCGGCGCTGCTCCGCGGTGGCCGCGTGGTTGGCGCGGCGCTCTTCTGCCCACGTGCTCATCGGGTCACCTCCCGGCTCTGGTGGTTGGTCGTCTCGTCGTCGGTGGCGGCCGGCGTCGCCGGCAGCTGCTTGCGCTCCGCGGTGCCGGCGCGCAGCCGGGCCCGCTCGCGGTGGTCGCGCACCTCGTGTACCGCCCACCCGGCCGCGACCAGCGCGGACACCAGGGCGAACCACGGGGTGAAGATCACGGCCAGGACCAGCGGCCCGAGCACGCCGGCCAGCTCGCCGAAGTGCCACACGGCCCACTCCATGGCCTGCTCCAGGCGGGTCCGCTTCTCGGTGGGGACGTTCATCGGGGCACCTCCTGCCCGGTCGGGAAACCTGCGGGGAAGAACTGGTTGACGCGCCGGCGCGGCGGCTGCGATGCCTGCCGGGTGGCGGCTTGGTCGAGCCGGACCAGCACGCCGGCCAGGATCCGTTCGGCGATCACCAGCGGAATGCGCATCAGGTGCAGGCCCAGGAACAGGCACACGGTGCCGGCGAACCGGAGCAGCGCGAGGGTTCCGCGTTCCTGCAATACCTCGAAGGTGTTCACAGGGACCTCTCCTTTGCCTCGCGCCGCGCCTTCTCAACTGCTTCCTGGCCGGCCTGTACGGCGTCGTGCCAGGCGCCGGAGTCGCTCATCGGGCACCTCCGATGCCGTCCAACTCGGCCAGGGCCAGCAACCGCAGCTGCGCGGAGACGTCGAGGTAGACCCGGGCGCGGTCCCGCTTGACCGCGGCCGGCACCGTGTCATTGGCCAGCAGGAACGCGGCGTTGGACATCAGCGACATGCCGAGCTCGTGCAGGCGGCCGGCGAGCTCGCGGGAGATCAGGCGGTTCAGCTCGGCCGGGGTGTAGGTGTAAGCGACCTCGTGAGCCGGGGCGGTGGTGTCTACCATCTGGTGTTCCTCCGTGCGGGTTCGTGACTGGGCGGTGGAACCCGGCGCGGTCGGCGCGTTCTTGGCGGAGTGGGCCGCCGCGTCGGGGTGAATCAGCAGGCGAGCGGCCATCACGCAGCCTCGCCCTCGAACGTCCAAGTCGTCGGCAGCGCCCACAGCGCCCTACGGGCCGCGCGGCGCTGTGCCCGGCTCACCCGGCGCTGGTCGTTGAAGTCGTGCCGGACCGCCCGCTCCGCGGCGTGCTCGTCGGCGGCCAGCTCGCCGTAGACGTCCTGCAACAGCGCGTCGATGTCGGCTTCGGTCAGCCCGTCCGGGTAGACGGCCTCGCCGGCGAACTCATCGGTGGCCGACACGGCGGCGTCGATCCGGCGGCGGTTGACGTTGGTGTCCATTGCGGAGTCCTCTCGAAGAAACGTGCTGGTCGGTGAGGTGTCAGAGCGAGCTGAAGAACGTGGTCAGGCTGTGCACGACGTGGCGGACGTGGTCGGCCGCCTCCAGCGGCGAGGACACGACGAACGTCAGCGCCGCGGCCACCACGACCAAGCCGATGAGCTTCCGACCGACACCAGAACCGGTCTTC
This sequence comes from Amycolatopsis nalaikhensis, assembly GCF_030264295.1. Taxonomy (GTDB): domain Bacteria; phylum Actinomycetota; class Actinomycetes; order Mycobacteriales; family Pseudonocardiaceae; genus Amycolatopsis; species Amycolatopsis nalaikhensis. The sequence continues at coordinate 3,407,085 of NZ_CP127173.1, forward strand.
AGGACCGGGAGCCCCTGCTGCTTCCGTGCCATCGCTGCCTCCTTGTGCGGTGGTGAACCTTGCGGTTCGGCCGGAGTGACCCGGACCACCAAGAAGCGAACAGTTGAATGGTTCGCAGGTCAACTGTTAGGCGCGAGATTGGACAAAAGTGGGCCATGACCTGCGGGAACATGGCGACCAACTGATAGGTTCTGATACGGTGACCGTTCAGTTGAACCGATGGGCTACCCGCCCGGCGAGGAGTAGGCATGTCGCGCCCGAGGTCGCCTGTGGCTAGGTCTGAGCCACTCGCGCAGCAGATCGCCCGGAACGTCGAGAACGACATCGAAGCTGGCCGGCTACGGCACGGTCAGCGGCTGCCGTCGTCTCGTGAGCTGGCGCAAGAGTGGGACGTGAGCGTCTTCACGATCAACGAAGCGATGGACCTGCTCGCCAAGAAGGGGCTAGTGGTCAGCAAGCCGAGAGCCGCCCGCACGGTGAACGCGCCAGATCAGGAGATTCGCGGGGAGGTTCGTCCCGTGGCTCCGCAGGTGGTCATGATCGGCGGCTATGCCGGCAGCGGGAAGACGGAGCTGGGGCGCATTCTGGCGCGCGAGACCGGTTGGCCAATGCTCGACAAGGACACCCTGACTCGGTTCGTGGTTGAAGCGGCGCTTGAGATGCAGGGCCTGTCGAGGAATGACCGTGAGTCTGAGACATACCTAACCAAGATCAGGCCGGCCGAGTATGACTCGCTGCTTGAGGCAATGACCGAGAACCTGCAATGCGGGAACAATTCGATCGTTACTGCGCCGTTTGTTCGCGAGTTTGCCGATGAGGGTTGGATTCGACAGCGGGAGTTGCTGTGTCGCAACCTTGGTGCTCAGTTGACGATCGTCTGGGTTTACTGTGACGCGGATACGATGCACACGTATGTCCGTCATCGCAACGCGCCGCGCGACGCCACGAAGCTTGCCGACTGGGAGGGGTACATGGAAGGCGTAAATGTCGAATTTCGCCCCCCAGTTCCTCATGTCGTGATTGACAACTCGGTTTCTGGGGGAGTCATGGCTGTGCAGGCGCGTCAGCTCATCGACCAGCTCGCGCTGAACGGCAAAGGGAAGTAATGGCTGCTGCTCCGGTGAAGATTCTCGTTAGCGACGAAGCGGACGACGTTGTCGGCCACGAAATCCTCGGTGACCTTCAGGGTGTCGAGGTTGTGCCGTACGGCCCGAATGTTGCGAAGCTGACGTCGAGCCAAGCGGACGCTACTGTTCTTTTGCCACCTTACCGCAGCAGTCATCGGCCCATCCGGTTACTCGCGCAACTAGGATCTCTTCAGATGGTGCAACTCCTATCCGCGGGCGCTGACGAATGGTCGGCGGATGTGTCCGCTCGGGTTACTTTAGCGACTGCGCGGGGCGCTCACGCCGGCCCTGTCGCTGAATGGGTCTTGTCTGCGGTGCTGACGCAGTTTCGCCAATGGCCCACACTGGTTCGCTTTCAAGATAAGGGCGTGTGGGCGCACCGTCAGTTTGAGGCGGACACTTTGGCGGGTAAAAAAGCGCTAATTGTCGGTGCTGGCGCAATCGGACGTGAGGTCGCGCGAAGGCTCGAAGTGTTTGGAGTGGACTCCACGCTTGTCGCCTCGCGTGCTCGGGATGGCGTTTTCGGGGCGGCCGCGTTGCCTGAAGTTGTATCGGGTCACACTATCGTGGTGATCACGGCTCCCTTGACCGAGAGGACGCGAGGACTAGTCGGTTCAAGGTTCCTTAAGCTGATGGACGACAACGCCATCCTGGTCAACGCTGGCCGTGGCCAAATCGTCGATACGGACGCGCTGCTCGTAGAGCTGGCGTCGGGCCGTTTGCGCGCGGCGCTCGACGTAACCGACCCGGAGCCCCTACCCAACAATCATCCACTGTGGGCGCAGCGGGGTGCCGTGATCAGTCCTCACTCCGCCCGTACCGTGCCGGGGACCAACCGCCTCTGCTATGAGGTTGCCGCGCAGCAGATCGCCGCGTTTCTGAGGGGTGAGAGGCCGTCCAACGCTGTGCAGCACGGCTGAACCGTTGTCCTGGTCTTGGCTTGACCGTCCTTACGACGACGGCCCTGCGGTGGCGGTTGTCAGGCGGGTTTGCGGACGAGTCCGGTGTATGCGGCGATGGCGAGGGTTGCCAGGCCCCAGAGCAGGGCTTGAAGCACCCAGAGGATCACTGTGAAGGTTTGGCCCCATCGGGTGGCGGTGTCGAGGTCGCAGCGGGCACGCAGACCAGTCGCGCCGAGAGGCAGCCCACGGTCGATACCAAGGCCGATGAGTTCGACCGGCGTGCACGGAGTGCCGGTGGCGTCGGGCTTCGCAGTGGCGGGTGGAACGCGTTCGGCGGCTTGATGGCCGGGCCGGGTTGTGACATGCCCGGCGACCAGGCTCAGTCCGGCGGCGAAGGCGAGAACAACGGCGAGGGCGATGACGAGGCGGTGGGCGCGGTAGCCGTAGCGGCCGAGCCACCCCCACAACGCGTGCCGCCCGAGCGCGAGCCTGTTGCCCAGAGCGCGAGGAGCGCGGCGGCGGAGGTCTTGTTGTTGAGCGATTAGCACTTCACGGGCGTTGTTGTCGTGGCCAGCGGCGCGCTCGGTCGCGGCGAGCTGTTGGAAGGGTTGGGGCCGGTAGGCGATGGTGTGGTGGACCAGCAGATGCAGCCATTGACGCCACGAAATCTCCTGCAGGCTGGTGTAGGTAAGTCCGTGGGCTGTGATGGTGCGGTCGCTGTCGGGGCAACGATGGCGGCTCACTTCCTGCCGACCGGCGGCGCACACCACCGCTGGCGGGAAAAGCAACAACCCAGCGATCTGCACCTCGTGCAGCACTAGAAGCGGGCCTGAGCTGTTGTCCACTCTGGACACGGATAGTAGAGCCTGGCCACCGATGTGTGCGCCGAGCAGTCGGATCGCGCCGAGTTTTCCGGCGCCGCTGATGGTGGCGTCCCGCATGAACAGGTTGGTGTCGGCGCGGAGGCGTTCGGCGTGTAATGCAGGGCCAGTCGCGTTCGTGACGGTGGCTCGATCGAGTTCGAGCGAGTTGCCAATGTGCGCGCCGAGCAGTCGGATCGCGCCGAGTTCTCCGGCGCCGCTAAAGGTGGCGTCCCGCATTAGAAGGCCCATATCGGCGCGCATGCGTTCGGCGACCAGTGCGGGGCCGGTGGAGTTGGTGATGGTGGTGCCTTGATCGAGTTCGAGCGAGCCGCCGACGTGTGCGCCGAGCAGTCGGATCGCGCCGAGTTCTCCGGCGCCGCTGATGGTGGCGTCCCGCATGAACACGTTGGAGTCGGCGCGGAGGCCGTCGGCGTGCAGTGCGGGGCCGGCGGTGTTGATGACGGTGGCTCGATCGAGGCCAAGTTGGCCGCGGATGTGGGCGCCGGGCAGTCGGATTGCGCCGTCTTCGTTGGCTCCGACGATGGTGGCGCCCCGCATATTCAGGGTCGCGTTGGTACGGAGGCCGTCGGCGTGAAGGTGGGTGAGCAGACAGTAGTCCAGCTGTAGGTAGTGGAAGTCCGCATCACGACAAAGGATGCCGTCCAGGAGCGCACATTGTCGCAAGCTCAAACCCGTGACAGCGGTGATGTGATCGAGGTCGAGCTTTCCAACGATCCGCACGCCCTCCACTCTGATTCCGCGGGGGTCGAGGTCGCCGTGCAGGCCACGGACCAGATCGCGGAGCAGTTCGGCTCGTACCCGTAGGTCGGGATCAGCGGTCACCGCTAGCCCCTCTACCGCCATCGGGGTCGAGGGTTTGGCAGACTCCCCGCGTCGGGCGGCGCTAACTACTTGTTGCTCGAGTTCGGTCAAGTCGGTCAGCAGGGGTGAAGGCTGCGTCTCGTCCACGCCACCATTGTCGACTATGCGCTACGGTGTGTGACATCTGCGGCCATCTTGTTGCGAGTGGGTACACCTTTTCTGCACGTGGTAGCTGCAGGACCAGGTGGCTTCCCATCGAGAACCGCTCGTGCTGCGCCGCCTGGGTCAGCGCGAATTGCGCATTCCCATACGCGAACCACAGTCCAACCCTGCTCCTGCGCCAGCGAGGTCGATCGTGCGTCCCGCTCCCGGTTTCGACGCATCTTCTGTTCCCAAAGCTCAGCGTTCGGCCCCGTGAACGGTGTCTTCCTGCCGTGGGCCGGACAGGAGTGCCAGTAGTCGCCATCGACGAAGACAGCGATTCCGTGCCGGGGCAAGACGATGTCAGGAGTACAACCCGGCGCGACGCGTCGGTGAAGTCTGAACCGCGCGCCCGCTGCGTGCAAAGCACGGCGAAGCAGGATCTCGGGCTCGGTGTTGACCTTCTTCCGTCCGCGAAGGTGCCGCCCTTCACGCGTCGGAGTCCAGCCAGAGCCCAAGGTCAGCCCTGTTCGGTCAACGCTGCGATCACCGTCTTGGCGAGGAGCGGCGGCACCGAGTTGCCCAGCTGCGCTTGAATCGAGTTTCGTGAGCCCACAAGTTCGAAGTTGTCAGGAAAAGTGAAGAGCCGCTTCAGCTCGGCAACACGAAGTCGCCGGTTCTCCCAGTGGAAAGGACCCACGTAGGGCCCAGGCTGCGCCTGGATGGTCGGAGCGGGTTTCGCTGGGTCGAGCTTGAGCAGAAACGACCAGTAACGGCTTCGCCACTTGAACAGTGGGTCAGGGTGTCCGCGTTCGGCCGTGTAGTGCAGATAGTTGCCACCCGGAGGGATGCCTGGCAGCAGGTGCCCATACTGGCCAGCGACCGTGTCGGCCGGTTCAGGCACGGTATGAAGCCCTTCGAGTGCCTCGCCAGCCGTGACGTGAGGGGAGTCGGACTTACCGACATCCTGGCGTTCCCACCGGCCGCCGTGGGTTGGTTTGGGTAAGGCCGGCGTACGAGAGCCCTTCGGGGCTCCGACGATCACTAGCCTGGGGCGAGCCTGCGGTACGCCGAAGTTGGCTGCGTTCAGGACCTCCCAGTTGCAGTCGTATCCGTACTCCTCGATCTCGTGAAGCAAGCGGTTGAAGTGAGGCCTGCTCTGCCGGTTGTTGTACGTGAGGGCATACACGTTCTCGAGGACGAAGTACCGCGGCTTCAGGTCCCGCAGAACCCGCGTGTACTCCTGCAGCAGCGAGGCATTCGGATCGAGGCCTTCGCGTTTCCAATCGAGCCAGAAACTCGACTTGCTGAACGGGGTGCACGGAGGGCCGCCGATGAGAAGCTCAGGTTGCTCCTTCTGACCCAGGCCAGCGGCCTCGCGTATCTCAGCGGAGGGCACCTCGAGGATGTTCTGCCGTATGACCGGGGACCTAAGGTCCGGAAAGTTCTTCTCCATCGTGTCTGCAGCGTCGTTGTTGTACTCGACGGCAGCATGTACCCGATAGCCAGCTTGCTCAGCGCCCAGGTCGAGGCCGCCAGCGCCGGAGAACAACGAGATCGCTACACCACGTTCTGGAGCCACATCCTGAGACGATGCCACGAGCCCCCGACAGTCTGGGGTTGCCACGCTGATGTTCTTGCTCACAGCGCCCCCTTTAGAGTGGTCGCCCAGTCGTCGGTCACCCGCTGAAGTGGGGCGATCCTACCTGGGTGCCGTTGGTCCTCGGCGAGGAGGGAAGTTCGACGGTAGCGGAAGCTCCAGCTCCCGGTCGGCCCCTTCAGACAGGCTGCCACGACATCGAACTGGTCGATGCGGTAAAGCCGGCCTGCGGGGTCGTTCTGCGTGGCACGCGTCTTCTGGACTTCGACCTTGATGTCACCGTTGGCGTACTTCTTAGGAGAAGCGTTCTTGCACTCGACCCGCACGTGCTCGCCCGTGGCCATCGTGACGTCGAAGTCGTGCAAGCCGTCCTTGTCAAGCGGTACGACTCTCGCGATCGAGGTGTTGTCGGAAGTGAGCTGCTTACCGAGGTGGAACTCAGCAACGCCACCCTTGACGGCTGTGCTGAGCCGGTTGGCCTTGCTGATCATCGTCAAGATCTCGGAGCTGGTCATCTCAAACTGAGTTTCCAGGTCATGGGTTGACGTAAAGGTGTGGTCAGAGTCTGGTCGGGGGCTCGCGGCTTCGTTCGCGGCGACGAAGCGAAGAGCGGGGTCAAGCGCGAAGTCAGACGCCGTGCGTTCAAGCCTGACGTAGTCGAGAAGCCGGTCCGGCTTGAACATGACCACGGTCTCGAGGCCGCTGGCCGCGCGCGGGTTCGCACGCTTGCGGCCGGTGATGTTGTCGCGTTCGAAAACGTGCCACCCGCTGGCGTCGGCCGCTGAGACGTTTGCTTCCTTGAACTCGATCGAGATGCCCATGGGCAGCGGGTCGTACAGCGACGGGTCCAGGCCGATCAACAGGCCTGCCTCGAGGTGGATGCCGACGATGAGCGTCGTGTCGATGCCGGCGATGTCCCGGCCGAGTGGGTGGTCGTCCTTCCAGGACGCTTCACCGCCGTAGCGAATCTGCATCCGGTGCTCGTCAGCTGGCCGATTCTTGATCAACCGGTGGTTCGCCGTAAACGGGTACACGAGCACGCCGACGCGTTCGTCGGCTGGAGTCTGGATCCCCAAGTAGACAGGGCTGCGCTTCGGGTCGCTCGCGTACAGCACCCGAGCGCGTGACCTATCGACAGCTTCGGTGAGGAACCTGTGAAGCTCTGTCCGGGTGGGCGTGTTATACACCCGAGCGTAAGCGCGATCAGCTACGTATTCCGGCACCCTCCCATCTTTGCGTGTGTCTGGCGCCTTGCCTGCCCGGGGCTCCAGCTGAGCCTCGCGCCCGGCTAAGGCCGACGATCCGCCCGACGGCTCCGAGGTGTGTGTCGCAGCTCTGTGGCGACCGTCGGCCGAGTGTGACAGGTGGTAGGTGTTCGAGGTGTCACACCTGTCGCTCTGTCACTTAACCTCGTCTGACCTGCGGTTTAAGCTGTGACAGTTGAGTGACAGCGTTGGGAGGTAAGGGTTTTCCACTCTACTACTATGTCTCTCTAGTCGCTGAGCAGCGAAAAGAGGCTGAAACACCGGGGAGTGGAGGCGTACTCCACCTAGCGATGTTCCAGCCTCTTTGGTCTGAGGTGGGTGGCTAAGTGGATGACAATCGGGGTGGCTAAGCGTGGACGTGTGCGGACGTTAGTAGACGATGCGCTGCAGGTCAGAGTCCTGCGACCAAGGTCAACAAGCGACGAATTGCGCTCGTAATGAATAGGTCGGGGGTTCGATTCCCCCAGGCGGCTCGACAAGGTTGATGGCCCCTGCCCCTCGAGGGCAGGGGCCGTTTTCTTGTCTCGCGTATCTTGCGGGGCTCCGCCCCGCACCCCGCCCGGTGGGCTCCGCCCCCGGCCCCCCGTCGTGGTTGCGTTGGGTGTGTGGGTGCGGTTTTTGTTTTGTAGAACCACCCTTATGGGTCAAGTTCATGGCGAAGGCCCCCGGCCGAGGCTGGGGGCCTTCGTCGTTTGGCTTCTTACTTCGGTGGGGTCAGCTTCACCACCGTTGCCTTTGCGTCGCCTCGGGGCGTTCGGTACGTGATCTCGTCGCCCGCCTTTGCCCCTACCAGGGCTAGACCCAGGGGGCTGTCCGAGGTGATCGCGTCCGCGTCCTCGCCTGGGACCGTTACCACCTGGAACGTTTCTTCGTCTCCGTCGGCGAACCGGAGGGACACCACCGTGCCGTCCGGGAGCTGGGCGTTTCCGTAGCCTCCGTGCTCCATCTTGGCCGCCAGGTCGGCGATCTGGCGGTCCAGCCGGGCCGCCGCTTCGGCCCGGTCGATCACGTCCGCCTGGTCCGCCGCGTCGCCCGTGCGCTCCTGCTCGCCGGGTTGCGGCGCGAGGGCCTCCCGCTGCGCGCGCAGGTTCGCGATTTCCTTCTCCAGCTGGCTGCGCGCCGCCGGGCTGAGGCCCTTGTCCCCTGAGATCACCATGTCGCGCATTGTCCGCCGCACGGACCGGGGTGGCCAATCCGGTTTTTCACCCGGAAGCCGCCCGCAGGACGTCTGCCCTAGGATTCGGGGCTGCCGTCCAGGAAGAAGGTAACGAGAATCACCGTGAGCGCAGTCCCCGGTCGCAGCGACCGGCTCTCTCCCAACCAGCTGGCCAAGCAGGAACAGATCGTCGAAGCCGCCCGCGTCGTCCTCGCGCGCGACGGGCTCGCCGGCTGCACCGTCCGGGCCATCGCCGACGCCGGACCGCTCACCAAGAGCGCCATCCACTACTACTTCGCCGACATCGACGTCCTCATCGACCGGGCCATGGCCGCGCACATCACCGCCTTCGCCGCGGGCTTGCGCGAAGTCGCCGCGAAGCACGACGAACCCCGCGAGCGGCTCTTCGCCGTCCTCGAGGAATATCTGAGCGTCTTCGCCGCCAACCCGAACGCCGCGTTCCTCTGGTTCGAGTACTGGATCGCCGCCGGGCGCGCGCAGCACCCGCAGGCCATCGACGTCATGCTCACGTCGCTCACCGAGCTGCTCGCCGAGCTCCTCGCCCCGCTCGACGTCGACGACCCGCGGGCGCGGGCCCGCGCGCTGCTGTCGTACCTGCTGGGCACCGTCGTCCAGCAGCGGGTGCGCCCGCGTCCGTTCGCCACGCTGCGTGCCGACATCGAGGCGCTCTGCTTCGCCAACTACGGCTAGCAACACCCAAAAGATCCGTACTGCTCCGGATTGTGCGAAACGTCCGGCTCCGGCCAAGGTCGAGGCACCCCCGAGAGCAGGAGACGTGATGCGCACACGAACGTGCATGGCGGCGGCCGCGGCCGTCCTCTTGGTGCTCACCACCGGCGGCCAGGCCGGTGCCGCCCAGCCCGACGGCCCGCAGGTCTACGAGGTCACCGGCACCGGCTCGGCCCAGCAGCGGACCGAGGTCGCCCGGACCGGCGCCGACATCCTCGACACCGAAGGCGCGACGACCACCGTCATCGCGAACCCGGGCGAAGCGGCCCAGCTGCGCGCGCTCGGCTTCGGCGTCAAGGCGCTGGGCAAGGTGAACCGGCCGCAGGGCACCGAGACCGTCGAGGACTTCCCGGCCGGCTACACCGGCTACCACACCTACGCCGAGACGCAAACGGAGCTGCAGAAGACCGTCGCGAACTACCCGTCGCTCGCGAAGCTGAGCAGCGCCGGCAACTCGTACGAAGGCCGTGCTCTTTCCCTGATCAAGATCAGCGACAACGCGGGCACCGACGAGAACGAGCCCGAGGTCCTCTTCACCTGCAACCAGCACGCCCGCGAGCACCTGACCGTCGAGATGTGCCTGCGCATCGTGCAGCGTCTGACCAGCGAATACGCGACGAACAGCGCGGTCAAGCGGCTCGTCGACAGCACTGAGATCTGGGTGATCCCGAGCGTCAATCCGGACGGCGCCGAGTACGACATCTCCGGCGGCACCTTCCACAGCTGGCGCAAGAACCGCCAGGGCAGCGGCACCGACCCCAACCGCAACTGGGGCTACAAGTGGGGCTGCTGCGGCGGCTCGTCGAGCTCGCCGTCGAGCGAGACCTACCGCGGCACGGCGGCGTTCTCCGCGCCCGAGACCCGCGCCGTCTCGAACTGGGTGAACTCGCGGGTGGTCGGCGGCGTCCAGCAGATCAAGACGCACATCGACTTCCACACCTACTCCGAGCTGGTCCTCTGGCCGTTCGGCTACACCTACGCCGACACCGCGCCCGGCCTGACCGCGGCCGACGCGCAGAAGTTCCAGACGCTCGGCAAGCAGATGGCCGCGACCAACGGCTACACGCCGCAGCAGTCCAGCGACCTCTACATCACCGACGGCAGCGTCAACGACTGGATGTGGGCGCAGCACAAGATCTGGAGCTTCACCTTCGAGATGTACCCGAAGGGCAGCAGCCCCGGTTTCTACCCGCGTGACACGCAGATCGTGCCGCAGACGACCCGCAACGACCAGGCCGTCGACATCATCATCAACGCGGCTATCACCGGCTGAGCGCGCGGGGGCGGTTTAGGGTCTGGGCATGCCTCTGTTCTCGTTCGAAGGGCTCAGCCCGCAGGTCCACCCGGACGCCTGGATCGCCCCCACCGCCACGCTCATCGGCGACGTCGTCGTCGAGAAGGACGCCTCGATCTGGTTCGGCGCGGTGATCCGGGCCGACTTCGGCCGGATCGTCATCCGGGAGGGCGCCAACATCCAGGACAACTCGGTGATCCACGTCAACGACGGCGTCTGCGAGGTCGGCAAGAACGTCACCGTGGGCCACCAGTGCCTGGTGCACGACTGCACGATCGGGGAGCAGGCGCTGATCGGCAACGGCTCGACGGTGCTCGACAAGGCGAAGATCGGCGCGCGGGCGCTGGTCGCGGCCGGAGCGACGGTCACGCCGTCGACGGAGGTGCCGGAGGAGGTCATCGCGATGGGCAGCCCGGCGAAGAAGTTCGTGCCCCTGACCGACTCGGCGCGGATGTGGGTCGAGCACAACGCGGCGATCTACCAGGAGCTGGCGCGCCGGCACCGGGTCGGCACAAAGCCGGTTTGACTCTCCAGTAACTGGAGACTCTAGCTTCGGGGCATGGCTCCGAAGACGAAGAAACTCACCCACCAGGTCACCCTGGAACTCACCGCGGGCAACGCCCCGGTCGTCGACCTCGGCAAGATGCTGGGGCAGACCGGGGTCAACCTCGTCGAGATCAAGAAGGCCTACGACGCGGCGACGGCGGCCCAGCGCGGCGACATCGTGCCCGTGGTCGTCTCGGTGTTCGAGGACCGCTCGTTCGACCTGCGGCTGAAGACGCCGCCGACGTCGTTCCTGATCAAGAAGGCGTTGGGGGACAAGGGTTCCGCGCGGCCGGGCCACGAGGTCGCGGGCAAGCTGACGAAGGACCAGCTGCGCGAGATCGCCGAGCGGAAGCTGCCGGACCTCAACACCTCCGACGTCGACGCGGCGATGCGCACGATCGCCGGCACCGCCCGGTCCATGGGCGTCGTGGTCGTCGACTGACGTGCGCAAGCACGCGGTCGTGCCGCCGTTCCACGCGCTGGACCCCGAGCTCGGGGTGGCGGAACACCTGCTGCGCAAGGGAAATCCGCAGTTGTGCGCCATCGTCGCGCAGCTGCCCGACGAGCACGCGGCCGCGCGCCGCCTCAACGCCGTGCTGGCGGAGGCCGGGGCGCGGCCGCGGCTCGTCGACACCGGTGCCGCGTGGCGGATCGTCTACGTGACCCCGCGCGCGGAGGCCGGCGAGCTGGCGGCGGGCGCCGCGGGGCTGGCCGAGTCGTGACCGTCGGCGGGTGGCGGCGGGTGAAGCGCTGCGCCACCTGTGGCCTGCCGTTCTGCGACCGCACGTCCGGCTGCACCCGCAAGTGGTGCGCCGAACACCGCCGGTCTTCGAGTGCGGTGGACTAGGCTCTTACGCGCAGCAGCGACTGGCGCCATCGAGGTGGAGCACCACCGGGAAGCGACTACGAGGCCGGCACCGCGCGCCTGGGTGAAGGCCACTCCAGAGCCGGAGTACGCCATGACACACCAGCCGAAACTGAACGCACTCGCCGCCGCCGACCCCGCGATCGCCGGGCTCGTGGAAGACGAGGCGAAGCGCCAGCACGACAAGATCCGCCTGATCGCGTCGGAGAACTACGTCTCGCAGGCCGTGCTCGAGGCGACCGGCAGCGTGCTCACCAACAAGTACTCCGAGGGCTACGCGGGCAAGCGCTACTACGAGGGCCAGCAGTTCATCGACCAGGTCGAGCAGCTGGCCATCGACCGCGCGAAGGCGGTGTTCGGCGCCGACCACGCGAACGTCCAGCCGTACTCCGGTTCCCCCGCGAACCTGGCCGTGTACCTGGCGTTCGCGAAGCCGGGCGACACCGTGCTGGGCATGGCGCTGCCGGACGGCGGCCACCTTACGCACGGCTGGAGCGTCTCCGCGACCGGCAAGTGGTTCAACCCGGTGCGCTACGGCGTGGCGAAGGAGACCGGCCGCGTCGACCTCGACCAGGTCCGCGACCTCGCCCGCCAGCACCGGCCGAAGCTGATCTTCGCCGGTGGCACGGCGATCCCGCGCATCATCGACTTCCCGGCGTTCGCCGAGATCGCGCGCGAGGTGGACGCGGTGCTCGTCGCCGACATCGCGCACATCGCCGGCCTGGTCGCGGGTGGCGCGCACCCGTCGCCGGTCGGGCACGCGCAGGTCATCACGACGACGACGCACAAGACGCTGCGCGGCCCGCGTGGCGCGATGATCCTGTCCGACGCCGACCACGCGAAGGCCGTCGACAAGGCGGTGTTCCCGGGGCTGCAGGGCGGCCCGCACAACCACACGACCGCGGCGATCGCCGTCGCGCTCGGGGAGGCGCAGCAGCCGTCGTTCAGCGAGTACGCGCACCGGATCGTCGCGAACGCCCGCGCGCTGGCCGACGCCTTGCTCGCCTGCGGCTACGACCTCGTGTCCGGCGGCACGGACAACCACCTGCTGCTGATCGACCTGACCAACAAGGGCGTCGCGGGCAAGCCGGCCGCCCAGGCGCTGGACCGCGCGGGCATCGAGCTGAACTACAACACGGTGCCGTTCGACCCGCGCAAGCCGTTCGACCCGTCCGGCATCCGGCTCGGCACGTCCGCGATCACCACGCGCGGCCTCCGGCCGGAGCACCAGGTCCAGGTGGCGGCGTGGATCGACCGCACGATCACCGCGGCGGCGGCGTCCGACGAGGCCGCGTTGGACACGATCGCCGCGGAGATCCGCGAGTTCCTGGCACCGTTCCCCATCCCCGGCTACTCCGCCTGACCCACCTCCCCGAGGGCGGCACTTTCACGTGAAAGTGCCGCCCTCGGCGTGTCCGGGGTCACCCGGAAATTTGGTTGCACGATGCAAGCTCTGTGGGAATACTTGGCCGAGACAAGTAGTTGACAGGTACAAGCAACTACGCGAAGGCTGAGGGAGACCACCATGAGCGACACCACCACGGCGGAAGGAGCAGCCGCTACGAACGGCAAACTGACCCACCGCCAGATCCTGACCGTCCTGTCCGGGCTGATGCTCGGCATGTTCCTCGCGGCGCTCGACCAGACGATCGTGTCGTCGTCGATGCGCACCATCGCCGACGAGCTCCACGGCCTGTCCCTGCAGGCCTGGGCCACCACCGCGTACCTCATCACCGCGACGCTCTCGACGCCGCTGTACGGCAAGCTGTCCGACCTCTACGGCCGCAAGCCCATGTACCTGACGGCGATCTCCCTGTTCCTGGTCGGTTCGCTGGCCAGCGGCATGGCGACGTCGATGTACGAGCTCGCCGCGTTCCGCGCCTTCCAGGGCCTCGGTGCCGGTGGCCTGATGTCCCTCGCGCTGGCGATCATCACCGACATCACCGCGCCGCGTGAGCGCAGCAAGTACCAGGGCTACTTCATGGCCGTGTTCGGCATCTCGAGCGTCGCCGGCCCGGTCGTCGGCGGGTTCTTCGCCGGCATCGACACCTTCGCCGGCATCACCGGCTGGCGCTGGGTCTTCCTGGTCAACGTCCCGATCGCGCTCGCCGCGCTGGTCGTCGTCACCAAGGTGCTGAACCTCCCGCACACCCGCGTGGACCAGAAGGTCGACTACTGGGGTGCCGTCGCGCTGGCCACCGGCCTGGTGCCGCTGCTGATCGTCGCCGAGCAGGGCCGTGAGTGGGGCTGGGGCTCCGCCGCCTCGATCGCCATGTACGTCGTCGGCGCGCTCGGCGTGACCGCCTTCGTCTGGATCGAACGCCGGATGGGCGACGCCGCCCTGCTGCCGCTGCGCCTGTTCCGCCGTCCGGTGTTCCGGATGTCGACGCTCGTCACCGTCGTGCAGGGCGCCGGGATGTTCGGCGCGATGATGTCGCTGCCGCTGTACCTGCAGATCGTCAAGGGCGCGACGCCGACCCAGGCGGGCCTGCAGATGCTCCCGCTGACGCTGGGCATCATGTCCGCGAGCCTGACCAGCGGACGGCTCATCTCCAAGACCGGGCGCTACAAGATGTTCGCGGTGGCCGGGATCGGCCTGATGGCGGCGGCGCTGTTCGCGCTCTCGACCATCACCGTCGACAGCTCGCTCGCGCTGGTCATGATCATCGCCTTCGTGATCGGCCTCGGCCTCGGCGCCTCGATGCAGACGCTGGTGCTGGCCGCGACCAACGACGTCCGCCCGCAGGACATCGGCGTCGCCACCTCGGCGGCGACGTTCTTCCGGCAGATCGGCGGCACGGCGGGCACTGCGGTGTTCCTGTCGATCCTGTTCGGCACGGTCGGCGACCGGATCGCGAACGCCATCCGCTCGGCGATGACCACGCCGGCCTACACGTCGGCGCTGGCGCAGCACCCGGAGTTCGCGAAGCAGATGCAGAGCGGCCTGGACGTCAACGACACGTCGTTCCTGTCCACGCTCGACCCGACGCTGGCCCGGCCGATCCTGCAGGGCTTCGCCGAGTCGATGAGCACGGTGTTCCTGGTCGGCGGGATCGTGCTGACCGTCGGCTTCGCGCTGGTGTGGTTCCTCAAGGAGAAGCCGCTCTCGGACAAGTCGGCGATGGAGCAGCGCGCGGAGGCCGAGGCGGACGCTCCCGCCCTCGCACTGGCGCACTGACCGCGTGAAAAAGGCCCCCTCGGGAAACTTCCGAGGGGGCCTTTTCGCAGGTCAGTGACCGTTGGCTTCTTCCTTGGCCAGGCGGTCGGTCTCGCGCTCGTACGAGCGGGCGATCTCGTTCTCGGCCTCGGTGCGGCCGACCCAGGTCGAGCCCTCGACGCTCTTGCCCGGCTCGAGGTCCTTGTAGACCTCGAAGAAGTGCTGGATCTCCAGCTTGTGGAACTCGTTCAGGTGGTGAATGTCGCGCAGGTGCTCCAGGCGCGGGTCGTTCGTCGGGACCGCGAGGACCTTGTCGTCCGGGCCCTTCTCGTCGGTCATCCGGAACATGCCGATCGCGCGGCAGCGGATCAGGCAGCCCGGGAACGTCGGCTCCTGCACGAGGACGAGCACGTCGAGCGGGTCGCCGTCCTGGCCGAGGGTGTCGTCGATGAAGCCGTAGTCGGCCGGGTACTGCGTGGCCGTGAACAGGGTCCGGTCCAGCTTGATGCGGCCGGTCTTGTGGTCGACCTCGTACTTGTTGCGCTCCCCTTTGGGGATTTCGATCGTGACGTCGAACTCCACGGCGTCCTCGCTGCTTCTTCGTAGATACGGCGTGCCCACGCGTCGCGGGCGGCAACCTTCATGACTGTCTTGACGTCTCCTAGTGTGGACTACGCCCTGCCGCCGGGTCGCATCGATGTCGGCCCGGAGGCATGTGAGCTTGGCCCCTTCCGGGGCAGGTGAGAAGGAGTGGTGGGTGCCGGAAAACGACCAGCCGATGTGGCCTTCGTCGGACGAAGACCGCTCGTCGTCCGGGGCGCGGAAGACCACTCCGATGTCGCTGCCGTCCCCGCCGGAGAGCGGTGCGGGCGACGCGGGCGTGCCCAAGGTCACAGGCAGTGAAGCCCCGAAGGGGTCGTGGTTCGCGCCGAACGTGCCGCCCGAGCCGGTCCCGGGGCTGAACGCGCCCGAGGAGGAGCCGCCACCGCCGCCGACCCCGGCGAAGCAGGACCTCGCCGACCGCCTCGGCAGCCGCGAGCCGAAGCCGCCGCAGCCCGCCGAGGAGGGCACCCAGTACATCCGGGTCGAGCAGCCGAAGCCCGCCGAGAGCACGCAGTACATCCAGGTGGAGCGGGCCGAGGAGGCGACCCGTCAGGAGACGCCGATCGTGCCGGTCGAGCGCGGCGTGTGGCCCGGCGAGCAGCGGGACCGCGCCGAGGAGCCCCAGCAGTCCGAGACGCAGCCGTGGCGGGAAGAGCTCCAGCAGTGGCGTCAGGAGCAGCAACGCCGCGAAGAGCAGCTGAAGCGCCTGGACGCGCAGCGCCGCGACGAGGCCCATCAGATGCTCGACGACGCCCAGCGGCAGCGGCTGGAAGAGCCGCAGCCGTGGGCGCAGCGGATCGAGGTGCACGACAACCGGCCCGCCGAGGACCGCCGTCCGCCGTTGCCACCGGAGCCGCCGCGCGGGGTGGTGCCGTCGGCGTCCGCCGGGTCGCTCGCGCGCCCGCAGCGGATCGAGCCGGACGGGCAGCGGTTCGACGCCGAGGCGACCGTCGGGATCGAGCGGCCGACGCAGTTCCCCGGCGTCTTCCAGCAGCAGCCGCAGCCCCGGACCGAGCCGCCGCGGACCGAGCCGCCCGCCGAGCCGCCGCGTCAGGAGCCGCCCAGCCCGGCGCCGGCCGCCGAGGAGCCGCCGAAGAAGCGGCGCAAGGGCAAGCTGATCGCGCTCGTCGTGGTCGTCCTGCTGGTGCTGGCCGGGGGCGGGGTCGCCGCGGCGATGCCGAAGGTGTCGAACCGCCTCGGCTTGCCGTGGGCGCCGAACGCGCCGAAGGGCGACAGCCCCGAGCCCGCCGCCGCCACGCGCCAGCTGCCGGGACCGAACGCCGCCGGGCAGGCGCCGAGCGCGGACGGCGTCAAGTCCGCGCTGGCCGCCGCCGCGGGCAACGGCGCGCTCGGGCAGCTCACCGGCAGCGTGGTCGACCCGGTGACCGGCAGCGTGCTGTGGGACCGCGGCTCGGCGACGCCGGTGACGCCCGCGTCGACGACGAAGGTGCTCACCTCGGCCGCCGCGTTGCTGTCGCTGGACCACAACCTGCGCCTGTCGACGAAGATCGTCCAGGGCGCGGACCCGGGCACGGTGGTGCTGGTCGGCGGCGGCGACACGACGCTCACCAACCTGCCGCTGGGCACGGACTCGCCGCTGTACCCGGGTGCCGCGCACGTCGACGACCTCGTCGCGCAGGTCAAGAAGGCCGCGCCGGGGGTGAAGAAGGTGCAGGTCGACCTGTCCCTGTTCAAGGGGCCGACGACTGCGCCGGGCTGGGAGGCGGGTGACGCGCCGTCGACGTACGCGACGCAGATGGCGCCCGTGATGGCCGACGGCGGCCGCCTCAGCCCGAAGGACAACAACTCGCAGCGCACCGCGAACGCGGGCAGCGCGCTCGCGGCGTCGATCGCCTCGAAACTGGGCGCCTCGCCGGGTGGCCAGGCGACGGCGGCCAAGGAAGCGAAGGTGCTCGCCGAGGTCAAGTCGGCCCCGCTGACCGAGCTGGTGTCGGACCTGATGGAGCTGTCCGACGACGTCCTCGCGGAGGCGGTCGCGCGGCAGGTCGCGCTCGCGAACGGCGAGGAGGCCAGCTACGCGGGCGGCGCGAAGGCGACGATCAAGGTGCTGAAGGACCACGGCTTCGACGTCTCGGGCCTCGAGCTGTCGGACGGCAGCGGCATCTCCTCGCTCAACCGCATCCCGGCGAAGCTGCTGACACAGGTCCTCGCGGCCGCGGCGGCCCCGGAGGGCAAGAACCCGGGCACGGCCAAGCTGCGCCCCGTCCTGGCGGGCCTCCCGGTGGCGGGCGGCTCGGGCACGCTGGCGGACGAGCGGTTCGACAAGCCGAACTCCCAGGCGGGCCGCGGCTGGGTCCGCGCGAAGACGGGCACGCTGACCGGCGTCAACACGCTGGCCGGGCTGGTCTTGGACCAGGACGGCCGGGTGCTGGTGTTCGCGTTCATGTCGAACGGCTCGGACACCGACGCGGGCCGGGACGCCCTCGACGTGCTGGCGACGAGCCTCCGCAAGTGCGGCTGCTCCTAGCCGCGTGCCGGTCCGTGTGCGAAGCGTGCGGAGATCGTGGCCGGAAACCCGGCGCGGCCAGGTAGCGTCGGAAGGGTGAGTCAGGAAACCGAGACCCGGCCCATGGTCGACTGGGCGCTCGCCGCGCAGACGGGCGCGCTGCTCGTGCGCGGCGGCCCGCAAGTCCCGCGCGAAGTGGCCGACGCGGCCGTCACCGATCTGCGTGAGCTGACCGTCGAAGCCGAGGGGCACGTCCGGCAGCTGACGAACCTGGGCCTCGACCTGCCGCTGCTGCCCGGCGAGGTCGTCGACCGCCCGGGCTGGGTGCGCTCGGCCGCGGCCGGGCTGGACGCGCTGACCGGGCGTGCGCTGCCGCAGCAGGGCGGGCCGTTCGGGCCGATCCTCGCCGGTGGCGCCGGGGTGCAGACCGGGCTGGTGCTCGCGTTCCTGGCCAGCCGCGTGCTCGGCCAGTACGACCCCTTCGGCGGCCCGGACCGCGAAGGCAGGCTGCTGCTGGTCGCGCCGAACGTCGTCGCCGCCGAGCAGGCGATGGACGTCCCCGGCCACGACTTCCGGCTCTGGGTCTGCCTGCACGAATGCACCCACCGGCTGCAGTTCACCGCGGTCAAGTGGCTGCGCGACTACTTCGCCGACGAGGTCGAGCGGCTCGTCGCCGGACTGGCCGGCGGCGGCACCGACAGCCTC
Organism: Amycolatopsis nalaikhensis; assembly: GCF_030264295.1. Classification (GTDB taxonomy): domain Bacteria; phylum Actinomycetota; class Actinomycetes; order Mycobacteriales; family Pseudonocardiaceae; genus Amycolatopsis; species Amycolatopsis nalaikhensis. Next base: position 3,425,348 of record NZ_CP127173.1, read on the forward strand.
GCCGACCTGGTCGGCCGACTGCCCGAGGCGATCAAGCAGGGCCCGAAGCTGAACCTCGCCGAGCTGCTCCAGTCGCCGAAGGAACGCGCGGTGTTCGACCGGCTGCTGGCGCTCTCGACGCTGCTGGAGGGCCACGCCGACTACGTGATGGACGCCGTCGGCCCGCAGGTCGTCCCGAGCGTCGACACGATCCGCGCGCGCTTCACGACCCGGCGCAAGGGCGGCGGCGTCTTCGACCGGCTGCTGCGCGCGTTGCTCGGCGTCGACGCGAAGATCCGTCAGTACGAAGAGGGCGCGAAGTTCACGAAGCACGTCGTGGACGCCGTCGGCATGGAGGGTTTCAACGCCGTCTGGCGGTCGCCGAACACCCTGCCGTCGCGCGCGGAGATCGCCGACCCGGCCGCGTGGGTCCGGCGCCTGCACGGATGACCGGGCAGGCGGTCGCGGCCGTCCGCCGGGCCGTCCGGGCGTTCCTGGAGACGATCGAGGCGCCGCCCGAGCTGTGCGTCGCGGTTTCCGGCGGCGCCGACTCGCTCGCGCTGGCCGAAGCCACCGCGTACGTCGGGCACCACCGCGGCCACCGCGTCCGCGCGCTGGTCGTCGACCACGGCCTGCAGGACGGTTCGGCGAAGATCGCCCGGGACGCGGCCGCCGCGGCCGAGTCGCTGGGCGTCGACGCGGCCGAGGTCCGCCGGGTCGACGTCACCGGCCCCGGCGGCCCCGAAGCCGCCGCGCGCAAGGCCCGCTACCGCGCGCTCGCCGGGCACGACCTCGTCCTGCTCGGGCACACCCTCGACGACCAGGCCGAGACCGTCCTGCTCGGGCTGGGCCGCGGCTCCGGCCCGCGGAGCCTCGCCGGGATGCGGCCGCACGACCCGCCGTGGGGCCGTCCGCTGCTCGCCGTCCCGCGCGCGACCACCCGGGCCGCCTGCGCCGAGCTCGGCGTCGAGCCCTGGGAGGACCCGCACAACGCCGAACCGCGCTTCACCCGCGTCCGGCTGCGCACCGAAGTCCTGCCGCTCCTGGAAGACGTCCTCAACGGCGGCGTCGCCGGCGCACTCGCCCGCACGGCCGCGCAGCTGCGTGAGGACAGTGAGGCACTGGACACATTGGCGGACACGATCTTCACCCGCGCGGGCGGCCCCGAAGGGCTGGATGTGGACGTCCTTTCGACCGAACCCGCGGCCCTCCGCAGGCGGGTTCTCCGCAGGTGGCTGCTGGCATCGGGCGTGCGTGAGCTCACCGACGCGCACCTGCGCGCGGTCGACGAACTGGTCGCCCGGTGGCGTGGTCAGGGCGGGGTGTGGTTGCCGGGCAACTTGGAGGCGCGCCGGTGCCGTGGCAGGCTCTGCATCACCTCCCAACCCACCACTCGAGGAGAATGACCCGTGTACGAGGGCGAAATCGCCTCCGTGCTCGTCACCGAGCAGCAGATCAAGGACAAGATCGCGGAGCTGTCGGAGCAGATCGCCGCCGACTATCCGGCCAACGGGCAGGGAGAACTCCTGCTGGTGGGCGTCCTGAAGGGCGCGGTCATGTTCATGACCGACTTCGCCCGCGCGCTGCCGCTGCCGACGCAGCTGGAGTTCATGGCCGTCTCCTCGTACGGATCGTCGACGTCGTCGTCTGGCGTCGTGCGGATCCTCAAGGACCTCGACCGCGACATCGCGGGCCGGGACGTGCTGATCGTCGAGGACATCGTCGACTCCGGCCTGACGCTGTCGTGGCTGCTGAAGAACCTCGCGAGCCGCAACCCGGCGTCGCTCGAGGTCGTTTCGCTGCTGCGCAAGCCGGAGGCGGTGAAGGTGGACGTCCCGGTGAAGTACATCGGGTTCGACATCCCCAACGAGTTCGTCGTCGGCTACGGCCTCGACTACGCCGAGCGCTACCGGGACCTGCCCTACATCGGGACGCTGGACCCGAAGGTCTACACCTCGTAGTGCACCGGCGGAGTTCACCGACCGTTCACCGCAACTACCGGATCTGCGGAACCCCGCGGTCCGAGATTGCGTCATACGCTCTGATCACGTGCGTTAACCTATGCGAAGACCATTCGTGCCCGCGGTGACCGGGTCGGGGGAACGGGAGAGAGCTCAGATGGGGAACAGCAGCGCTGCCGACGCGAACGCCTTCAAGGCCGCGGCCGCGGCGGGTCAGGTCGGGATCGACCCCGACGCCGCGCAAGCCGTGCTGAACAAGATCCGCACGGGCAAGGACGCCGTCGAAGCGCTCCTGGCCGGCGCGGGCACGCTCGCTCAGCCGCCGAAGCTCGGCGACAACCCGGTCGGCAACGCGATGGCCGCGAAGTTCGTGCAGCGCGCGGACGGCGGGAACGACTCCTACGCCGCCGCCCTGCAGAACCTGCTCGACCAGTACTCGGCCGCCGAGGAGGGCATCGTCACGGCGATGTCCCGGTACCACGAGATCGACAACGCCGCGGCCGACCCGTTCCGCAACGCCTGAGTCCTGAGGGGGATCTGAAGTCATGGCTCCGAACCACGGCGACCAGCCGTCGACGACGACCGACCCGGGCTCGCTCGTCCCGCTCGGCGACAACTCGGCGTCGCAGAACATCGTCGAGAGCGCCCGCGGCCGTTCCGACGGCTTCGACATGGGCGACGACCGCGCGATCGCCAACCCGCCGAACTGGAACGCGCAGGCGAGCCAGCAGCTGTACAACGGCGCGGTCAACAACAACGACCCCGGCACGGCCGAGGCGACCGGGCACGCGTGGGCGCACCACGGCACCGAGCTGAAGCAGGCGTCCGACCACCTGTACAACGCGATCGCCGAGCTGGGCAACGCCTGGGTCGGCCAGGGCGCCGCGGGTGCGCAGGGCGCGCTGGTGGCCATCGCCAACTCCGGCTCGCAGGCGTCCGAGGCCGCGCACACGATGTCCGACCGGCTCGCCCGGCAGGCCGCGGCGGCCGCCGAGGTCAAGAAGATGCCGGCCCCGAAGGACTACGACCCGAAGCAGGCCATGGCGGCCGCGCTGGCGGGCGGCCCGGCGGCGCTGATCGCCGACCAGAAGGCGCAGGCCGACGCGGCGAACGACGTCAAGGCGCAGCAGGTCGCGTTCTTCAACGCCTACACGAAGGCGATGAGCGAGGTCGACAGCTCGACCCCGAGCTTCGGCCCGGAGTCGCTGGGCATGAAGCCGACGGCGTCGCACAACTCGGTGTCGTTCAACGCGGTCAACACGATCGGCAGCACGGGCCCGGTCGAAGGCCTGTCCGGCGCGGGCGGCGCGGTGTTCGCCGCCAGCGGCGCGGGCTTCGGCGGCAACGGCGGCGGCGCGTTCGACGCGCAGCACGCGGGCCTCGGCCCGAACGCGGCGCACGGCGGCGCGTTCGGCCACGACGCGGCGGTCCTCGGCGGCGACGCGCCGGGCGGCACGGCCGCGGGCACGGGTAGCGGCACGGGCGCGGTCGCCCCGGGTCACGGGCCGTCCGGTTCCGGCAGCCCGCTGAGCAAGATCGGCATGGGCCTCGGCATCGGTGGGGTGGCGGGCGGCCTCGGCGCGCTGGCCTCCCGCGCGCTGGGCTCGGGCAACAAGTCGGGCTCGAAGGCGGAGAACGACACGAACCTGGCTTCGGCCGAAGGCCAGGCGCAGAGCGCGGCGTCGGCTCAGGCGCCGCAGCAGGGCGTCGTCTCGGCGCAGGGCACGATCGGTGGCCAGACCCCGCCGCCGATGACCCCGGGCATGGGCGGCGGGATGGCTCCGCACGGTGCGCAGGGCGAGCAGGACGAGGAGCACACGCACGCGTCGTTCCTCATCGAGGCGGACCCGGACGCGGCCTTCGGCGCGAACCAGGCGACCCCGCCGCCGGTCATCGGCGCGTGGTCCGAGGACGACGAAGACCGCTGATCCTTTCGGGCCGGGCACCTCGAGTGTGCCCGGCCCGGTTTCTCTTGGGGGTGGCTCGATGCCGAACGCGGAGCTGCTCACCCCGGTCGAGGTGGACTTCCTGTGGGAGGCCGCCGGGCTGGGCGAGCTGCCGTACCCGTTGCGCGTGCGTTCGCACGGCGCGACCGTCGACGAGCGGTCGCTGCTCCGCCGTCGCACGCTGGAAGGGCTCAACGCACGCGGTCTCGCCGACGGCCGCGGCCGTCCGGAACCGCACATCGAGGACTACTTCGGCGTGCTGGCGCAGCCGGAGCTGAGCCTGGACGCCGTCCAGCTGATCGCCCCGGACGCCGAGCCGCTGCTGGCGGTGGCGGGCGTACTGGGCGGCCAGGGGCTGCTGGCGGTCCAGGACACGCGCGGCCTGCACCTGCAGCCGTGCCCGGCGGACGGCCTGGCGAGCGCGATCGTCTCGCTGCTGCCGGGGGCCCCGCGCGGCAAGGAGAAGTCGATCACGGTGCCGCTGGACCAGCTGGTCGGCACGCACGGCGTCGACTTCCTGCAGCGCCGAGGCAACGGCGAAGAGCGCGCGGGCGCGGAGGAGGACCGCAAGGCTTTGGCCAGGCTGCACGCCCAGCCGAGGCTGCGCGGCGGCCAGATCGGCGCGAACGCCCGAAGCCGTATGGGCGGCCGAACCCGAACCCCGGTCCTGAGCTGGTTCGACACCGAGAGCGGCCGCTACTTCACGCAAGCAAGTCGTGGTCGCGACGGCCGAGACTGGATCACGATCGCCCCGGCGGACGCGGCAACGCTGCGCCACCGCCTGGGCGAGATGCTCGCGGGAGCGGCGACGACCAGCACGGTCTGACCCCCGCGGCAAGGCGGGCTGAAGGGCCCTTTCCTGTCATGTGATGGGACGAAAGGGCCCTTCACCGCATCAGATGAGACGAACGTCCCCTTCAGCGCGCTCGGGCCAGGCGACCTCGCCGCCCCGCCTCGCAGACCGGGGCCTGGCGGCCGTCTGCCAGGATCGGGCTCGGCGTCTTCGAACGTGCGCCATCGCCGACCGGGAACCATCCCGTTCTGTCGGTGGTGCGGGCTACGCTGAGCGAGAATCCGATCCGGGAGAGTAGTGATGCAAGAGTTCTTCTCGCCGCTGGCGTTCGACTTCCTGTGGGAGGCGGCGCAGGTCGGCGAGCTGCCGTACCCGCTGCTGGTCCGCTCGCACGGCGCGACCGAAGACGAGCGCGTCTCCCTGCGCCACCGCGTGGACGCCGAGCTGAAGGCCCGCGGCATCCGCGACCCGCGCGGCAGGCTCGAGCCGCCGATCGAGGACGCCCTGCACCTGCTCGCCTTCGCCCCGCTGACCATCGACGCGCTGCACATCCCGCAGTTCGAAGCACCCACCGTCGGCGTGCTCGCGGCCGCGGACGACACCAAGGGCGTGCTCGCGGTCCAGGACGCCGACGGGATCTGGCTGGGGGACGTCCCGCCGGACGGTCTCGTCTCCGCCGTCGTCGGGATCCTGCCCGCGGGGCCGCGTGGGAGCGAGGCGTCGGTCACACTTCCGCTGGACGACGCCCTGCGGACCGCCCCGATCCGGGTGCCCGTGTCCCTCCCGTCGAACCCGGGCGAGGAACGCGGCCGGTCGCGTCGGACGCCGTTGAGCGAACGCGCGACGGTCGACCCGCGCGAAGCGTACGGGCGCATCTCCGGGCAGCCGCGGCAGCGGGGCGGTCAGCTGGCCGCGAACAGCCGTTCGCAGGTCGGGGCCAAGCAGCGGTCCCGCGTGCTGGCCTGGTTCGACACCGCGACCGGGCGCTACTTGAGCCTCTCCCGCGCTGGTACGGACGGCCGCGAGTGGGTCACCGTCGCCCCGGCCGACCCGGCGACGCTGCGCACCCGGCTGGGCGAGATGGTGAGCAGTGTGTCGGACGGCACGCGCTAGCGTGACCGGCCTGGACGCCGAGCGGGAACCCGGACGCGGTATCGCCCGTTGACCTGCGAGAGGCTCACAGGGGATGAACGCGGCAGCGGACGGTACCCTGATGGGACGGGTGTCCAGGCACCACGGGTTGTCAAGATCGTGATGGCGGGTATCACAGGAGCCGCCCAACCAGGGAGGGTCGAGGCCACCAAGGCCGAGTCGTATGAACCGGAAGAGCGTGCTCAGGAACCCACTGCTGTGGATCGTCGCGGGGTTGCTGGCGTTGTTCGCGTACAACACGATCTTCGACAGTGATCGTGGGTACACCCAGGCACCCATCTCGGTGGCGAACTCCCAGATCACCACGAACAACGTCAAGGAAGCCAGCCTCGAGGACAAGGAGCAGCAGGTCAAACTGCTGCTGAACAAGTCCATCGACGTCGACGGGCAGCAGACCAACCAGATCATCGCGCAGTACCCGGCCAACGCGTCGCTTGAGCTCTACGACAAGCTGCTGGCCGCGAAGAACGGTGACGCCGGGGTCAAGTTCACCACCAAGGTCACCCAGCAGGGCGTGCTGACGCAGATCCTGATCTTCGCCATCCCGCTCGCGCTGGTGCTGGGCCTGCTGATGTGGATGATGAACAACGCCCAGGGCGGCGGCAACCGCGTCCTCAACTTCGGCAAGTCCAAGGCCAAGCAGCTGAACAAGGACATGCCCAAGACGACGTTCGGTGACGTCGCGGGTGCCGACGAGGCCGTCGAAGAGCTGTACGAGATCAAGGACTTCCTGCAGAACCCGGCGCGCTACCAGGCGCTCGGCGCGAAGATCCCGAAGGGCGTGCTGCTCTACGGGCCGCCGGGTACCGGTAAGACGCTGCTCGCGCGAGCCGTCGCCGGCGAAGCGGGCGTGCCGTTCTACACGATCTCCGGCTCGGACTTCGTCGAGATGTTCGTCGGTGTCGGCGCCTCGCGTGTCCGTGACCTGTTCGAGCAGGCCAAGCAGAACGCGCCGTGCATCATCTTCGTCGACGAGATCGACGCGGTCGGCCGCCAGCGCGGCGCCGGCCTCGGCGGCGGCCACGACGAGCGCGAGCAGACGCTGAACCAGCTGCTCGTCGAGATGGACGGCTTCGACGCTCGCGGCGGGATCATCCTGATCGCGGCCACGAACCGGCCCGACATCCTCGACCCGGCGCTGCTGCGCCCCGGCCGGTTCGACCGGCAGATCCCGGTGTCCGCGCCCGACCTGCGCGGCCGCAAGGCGATCCTCGAGGTGCACGCCAAGGGCAAGCCGATCGCGCAGGGCACCGACCTGGGCAGCCTGGCCAAGCGGACCGTCGGCATGTCCGGCGCGGACCTGGCGAACGTGCTGAACGAGGCCGCGTTGCTCACCGCCCGCCAGAACGGGCACGTGATCACCGACGCCGCGCTCGAGGAGTCAGTCGACCGCGTCGTCGGCGGTCCCGCCCGCAAGAGCCGGATCATCTCCGAGAAGGAGAAGAAGATCACGGCCTACCACGAGGGCGGGCACGCGCTCGCCGCGTGGGCGATGCCGGACATCGAACCGGTCTACAAGCTGACGATCCTGCCTCGCGGCCGCACGGGCGGGCACGCGTTGCTCGTCCCCGAGGACGACAAGGACCTGATGACCCGCTCCGAGATGATCGGGCGGCTGGTCTTCGCGATGGGTGGCCGCACGGCGGAGGAGCTCGTCTTCCACGAGCCCACCACCGGGGCGTCGTCCGACATCGAGCAGGCGACGAAGATCGCCCGCGCGATGGTCACCGAGTACGGCATGAGCGCCCGGCTCGGCGCGGTCAAGTACGGCCAGGAGCAGGGCGACCCGTTCCTCGGCCGCTCGGCCGGCCGCCAGGCGGACTACTCGCTGGAAGTGGCGCACGAGATCGACGAGGAGGTGCGCAAGCTCATCGAGACGGCGCACACCGAGGCGTGGCACGTGCTGAACACCTACCGCGACGTGCTCGACGAGCTGGTCATCGAGGCTCCTCGAGAAGGAGACGCTGACCCGCAAGGACCTGGAGCGGATCTTCGCGACGGTCGAGAAGCGCCCGCACATCACCGTGTTCAACGAGTTCGGTGAGCGGACGCCGTCGGACAAGCCGCCGATCAAGACCCCGGGCGAGCTGGCGATGGAGCGCGGCGAGCCGTGGCCGCCGCCGGAGAAGGAGAAGCCGGTCCTGAAGCCGGAGCCGACCCCGGTCGGCACCGCCCAGGGCGCGGGCGACCTGCCGGGCGGTCCGCCGTACCCGGCGCCGACCCCGGGCGACCCGAACGCCAACCCGTACGCCCCGCCGCAGCCGGGCGCCTACCCGAACGGCGGCCGTCCGTACGGCGGCCCGAACGGTGGCCCCAACGGCACGGCGCACTGGCCGCAGAACTACAGCGGCCAGCAGCCGGGCAGCTACCCGCCGGGCCAGAGCGGCCCGCCGAACTACGGTGCCCCTCCGGGCTGGACGCCCGCGACCTCGCCGGGCGGTCAGCCGGGCCAGTCGTGGCGGCCCGGTGGTGAAGAACGCCCTCGTGAGCACGGCTGGTTCGCCGACCAAGCCGGCAACCAGCAGAGCGAGGGGGAGCGTCGTGACGTGGATGGACCCGAAAAGCCCCAGTGACGCCGACCGCCCGGTCTTCGACCAGGACCGGGCGGAGAAGGCGATCCGCGAACTCCTCCTGGCGTGCGGCGAAGACCCGGAGCGGGACGGTCTGAAGGACACCCCCGCCCGGGTCGCCCGCGCGTACCGCGAGATGTTCGCGGGGCTGTACACCGAGCCGGACTCGGTGCTGGACAAGACGTTCGACGAGTCCCACGAAGGCTCGTGCTGGTCACGGACATCCCGATGTTCAGCCAATGTGTGCCCAGCAAGCAGACCGTGAACGCCGTCGGCGGCCGCAAGCAGGCCGCTGACGTCCAGGTCGGCGACAAGCTCTGGACGCTCGTCGGCGGCAACGTCGAGGAGACCGAGGTCACCGAGATCAGCTCGCACCAGACGCGTGAGCTGGTCGAGGTCAAGACCTCGGCGGGCAAGTTCCGGGTCACCCCTGACCACCCTCTGGCCACGCCGGAAGGCTGGAAGGAAGCCAAGGACGTCGAGGGCTCGTTCATCGAGTGGACACACGCCAAGAAGCTGTGTCGCGATCGGTGGCGGCCGACCCTCGGATACGACTTCGGCTACGTCGTCGGCACGGTTTGCGCCGACGGCACGGTCGCCGACCGGTACGTGTCCCTCGTGGTCAACGACCACGATTACGCGAAGAAGTTCGCGGAGTCACTGCACCGCGCGTTCGGGATCGACGCCAAGGTCGAGCCGACCTCGCGGCCTTCCGGCTACCTGGGCCGAGACCTGCCCGGCTTCCGCGTCCGGGTGGTGTCCTCGTTCCTCGCCGACTTGATGCGGCAGTACGTCGGCGGCGACGCGCACCACATGCGACAGCGGTTCCCGATGGTCGTGCTGAACGACTTGTCGACCTTCAACGGCTTCCTCGACGGCTACGTCGACGGGGACGGGCACCGCAGCAAGTTCTCGGCGGGGCGCATCATCGCGAGCGCCAACACGCCGTTCCTCGAGGACCTGGCGACGGTCATCGGTGCCCGGTTCTCGGGCAAGACCGGTGACGCCGTGTCGCGGCTCTACGTCGCGGACAGCTGGTTCCGGAAGCACGGCTTCCCGCAGGACGATTACGCGACCGACCTGATCGAATCGGAGTACGTGAAGGTCGAGTCCGTCACCTCGGTGACTGCGTCTGGGACCAAGCCCTACACGGTCTACAGCTTCAAGTGCGACCCGCATCCGACGTTCCTGATCGCGGGACATTTGACGCACAACTGTGAGCACCACCTCGTGCCCTTCCACGGCGTAGCGCACGTCGGGTACATCCCGAACGCCGCCGGGAAGGTCACCGGGTTGTCCAAACTGGCCCGGCTCGTCGACCTCTACGCCAAGCGCCCCCAGGTGCAAGAGCGCCTGACTTCGCAGGTCGCCGACGCCATCGTGCGGAAGCTCGAGCCGCGCGGCGTCATCGTCGTGATCGAGGCCGAGCACCTCTGCATGGCCATGCGTGGCATCCGGAAGCCCGGCGCCCGCACGACCACGTCGGCCGTGCGGGGGCAGCTGAAGAACTCCGCCTCCTCGCGGGCCGAGGCGCTCGACCTGATCAAGGCACGGCGGTGAGCGTGGGGCTTCCCGCTCCCGGCCGGTGCGTCGTGATGGGCGTGCTGAACGTGACACCGGATTCCTTTTCGGACGGTGGCCGCTACCTCGGGCTCGACCAGGCGCTGGAGCACGCCCGCGAGATGTGGGCGCGCGGCGCGGACCTGATCGACGTCGGCGGCGAGTCGACGCGGCCGGGTGCGTCGCGGGTGGATGCCGACACCGAAATGAAGCGGGTCATTCCGGTGATCCGGACGCTCGCGAGCGAAGGCGTGGCGCTGTCGGTCGACACGACCCGCGCGGCCGTCGCCGCCGCGGCGCTCGAAGCCGGTGCCCACGTCATCAACGACGTCTCGGGTGGGCTGGCCGATCCGGACATGGCGCGGGTCGCCGCCGAATCCGGGGCGCCGTGGGTGCTGATGCACTGGCGGGGGCACAGCCAGGACATGCAGGCGCTCGCGAAGTACGAAGACGTCGTCGCCGACGTGCGGGCCGAGCTGCTGTCCAGAGTGGACGACGCGCTCGCCGCGGGGGTCGCGGAGAGCGCGATCGTGCTGGACCCGGGGCTAGGGTTCGCGAAGAACGCGGAGCACGACTGGGCGTTGCTGCGCGGGTTGGACTCGTTGCTTTCCCTCGGCTTCCCGGTGCTCGTCGGTGCTTCGCGAAAACGGTTCCTCGGCCGTCTGCTGTCCGAAAAGGACGGAACACCGAGGCCGCCGGACGGCCGCGAAGACGCGACGGCGGCGATCTCGGCGTTGGCCGCGGCGGCGGGCGCGTGGGGCGTGCGGGTGCACGAGGTCGGAGCTTCGTTGGACGCGGTCGCGGTGGCCGCGGCGTGGTGGAAGGGTTCGCCGGATGTCTGACCGGATCACGTTGACCGGCTTGCGCGTGTTCGGCCGGCACGGCGTGTTCGAGCACGAGAAGCGCGACGGCCAGGAGTTCGTCGTCGACGTCACGGCGTGGCTGGACCTGGGGCCCGCGGCGGCGTCGGACGACCTGACGAAGACGCTGCACTACGGCGAGCTGGCGGAGCTGGCGGCGGGGATCGTCGCGGGCGAGCCGTACGACTTGATCGAGAGCGTCGCGGGCAAGATCGCCGACGAGGTGATGCGCGACGAGCGCCTGAGCGCGGTCGAGGTGACGGTGCACAAGCCGTCGGCCCCGATCCCGCTGACGTTCGACGACGTCGCGGTCACGGTCCGGCGCGACCGATGAGCCGGGCGGTGTTGTCGCTGGGTTCGAACCTCGGCGACCGCCTGGGATTCTTGAAGCTGGCCCTCGACGCCGTTCGCCCGGCGCTGGTGGCCGTGTCGAGCGTGTACGAGACGAAGGCGTGGGGCGTCGAGGACCAGCCGGACTTCCTGAACGCGGTGTGCGTGGTCGACGACCCGGCCCGCGACCACTGGGCGTGGTTGCGCACGGGCCAGGCGGCCGAGCAGGCGGCGGGCCGGGTCCGCGAGCTGCGCTGGGGGCCGCGCACACTGGACGTGGACGTGGTCACGGTGGACGGCGTGCGGTCCGAGGACCCGGAGCTGCTGCTGCCCCACCCGGGAACGCCGGACCGGGCGAGCGTGCTGGTGCCGTGGGCGGAGATCGAGCCGGACGCGGCCCTGCCGGGCCACGGCCCGATCGCGACGCTGCTGGCGGCCCGCCCGGCGGACGAGCTGGCGACGGTCCGCCGCACGGATCTCAAGCTGAGCTGAGCCCGCCCGCGCGAGGACTGCCGAGCAGCGCCCGCCGGGAGGCGCAAGCGCGCCCGGGAGGCCGAGCACGCCCGGCCGGGCACCGCGCGCTGCCGCGGCCCGGGCCGGGCACGCCTGGCCCTTCGCCGCTCGCGGCCGGACGACCCGCGCTGCCGCGGCCCGGGCCAGCCACTCGGGCCGCTCGGCCGGTCGCCGCCGGTCGCGAATGACTCATTCGCGACGCCAGAGGTCGCCAATGACCCATTCGCGACACCAGCGCTGGTGGGCCTGACCCGCTCGCACCCAGCCGCCGGAGCCGCGCCCAGCCCGCCCGGCAAGTCCCGACCGCCACCGGGCAAGTCAACCCCCGTGCCCGCGGCGATCGGCGAGCTGCTGTCGCGGATCGGCGACAGGAAGCCGTGTCCTGAATGACTCATTCAAGACCTCCGAGGACCTGAATGAGTCATTCAAGACGGCTCAACCCCGCAGGGCGGCGATCATGAACTGGACCGCGGGCTGGGCCGTCGGGACCGGTGGCCAGCCGTTGATCGTCGCCAGCAGCTGCCAATACCGCTCCGCTCGCGGGTCTCCGGAGACCTCGAACCGCTCCGCCATCTCCGTGCGGAACTCGCGTGCCGTCGGGTCCTGGTCCGGGCGGGCCGTGGCCGCCGCGATCTCGGCCGCAAGCGTTTGCCCTGCCTCCGACGTGGGCTCCTCTCCCGCCGCCACCAGTTCCTCCGCGCGGGAAATCCAGCCCGGCCAGTTCTGCTGCCACGCGTCCGCCGGCTGCTGGAACTCGCCCGCCTTGATCTGGGCCGCCTGCTGCTCGCTCATCCCGCGGATCAACGCTCGGAACGACGGGTCCTGGACCAGCTCGGCGAACTCGATCCACGCCTCGAGCTGCTCCGGAGTCGGGTCGTCCGGCAGCTCCGGCTTGCCCGCGCGCATGCGCTCGTAGAAGGCCTGGTCGATCTCGAGCCCGGCGACCATCTCGTCCCAGAACTCGTCGACCAGCCGCTTCCTCTCCTCGTCGGACATCGACGCGAGACGGTTCATCAGTTTCACTTCCTCCAACTCGGAATCACGTTTGGCCACCGCGCGCAACACCGCCCGGCGCAGCCGCAGCCGCCGGATCTGCTCGTCCAGCGCCTCGACGTGCCGGGTCGCCAGCTCGCCGACCGTGGTCGACTTCGCCAGCGCGGACGAGACGTCGGCGAGGCCGAGGCCCAGCTCCCGCAGCGTGCGGACCAGCTCGAGCCGGGCCAACGCCGCCGCGTCGTAGAGCCGGTAGCCGGCGTCCGTCCGGTCGGTCGGGGGCAGGAGGCCCTCGTCCGAATAGAAGCGGATCGTCTTGACCGGCAGGCCGGTCCGCCGGGCCAGCTCGCCGATGGTGAACGTTGCCGTGGTGCCCACTAGACGCATCTTGAACTCTCCAGTCGGTGGAGAGTCAAGCGTCTCACGGTAGGGTTGAGACATGCACTTCACCCGGCCCCGGGACCTGGTGGTGGCCGGGCTGCTCGGCCTGGTCCTCGGCTACCTGCTCTTCCTCGTGGCCTACGGCGACCTGCCGCAGCTGCCGCTCCTCGCCGGCGTCACCTTCGCCGTGCTGGCCGTCGTCGAAGCCGTGCTCGCCTTCTCCATCCGGTCGCGGATCAAGAACGGCCGGGTCGTCGCCGCGATCGGAATCGCCCGATCGGTGGCGCTGGCGAAGGCTTCGTCACTCGCCGGAGCGTTCATGGGCGGCGCCTGGCTGGCCGCGCTCGCCTACCTTTTCCCGCGACGTGACGAACTCGTCGCGGCCGTGCTGGACACCCGCGCCGCCGTCGTCGGCGTCGTTTCCGCCGCGGCCCTGGTAGCAGCGGGTTTGTGGCTCGAGCACTGCTGCCGGACCCCGCGGGACCAAGATCGTGAGCGCAGCCGCGGGACGACCGGTTAGCGCTGGAATCCCACCGCTCGCTGGACCGAGTAGGTCTCGTTCGGATTACGAGCAGGTACGGTGTCAGTCATGACCGGCGTGGGTGACGACTCGCGCGGCCGCCTCTTGGGCAGGCCGTGGCTTGTCGTCGGCTTTGTCCTCGCCATCGGAGCCACCCTCGCACTGGTGCTCAGCGACGATCTCCGCTATCTCCGGCTCGGGATCGTCGCCGCCCTCTGGGCTGCCCTGATCGGCGCGTTCCTCGCCGTGAAGTACCGCAAGCACGCGGCACAGAGCGAGGACGCGGTCGCCGAGGCGCAGGCTGTCTACGAGTTGGAGCTGGAGCGCGAGATCGCGGCCCGGCGCGAGTACGAGCTGGAGATGGAGGCGGAGAAGAACTCCGCGGCCGACTCCCGCGGCCGCGAGGAGCTGGAGGCGCTGCGCGCCGAGGTTTCCGCGCTCCGCGACAGCCTCCAGTCGCTGTTCGGCGGCGAGGTGCTGCTCGAACGCGTCGCGCTGACCGCGCAGGCGACCCGCATGCGCAAGCTCTCCGACGAGAACCGCATGGTCACCGACGGCGTCCCGAAGAAGAAGCCCGCCCAGCTGATGGCCGGGAAGAAGCCGGTGGAGACCGGCGACCGGCCGACCGAGCTGATCGACCGGGTGCTCGACGAGCGCCGCCGCAAGGCGACGAACGGCAAGCCCGCGAACGGCAAGGGCCTCGGCAAGGGTCCCAAGGGCTTCGGCGCCAAGCCGGCCCCGAAGGCCCCGGCGAACGTCTCCGCGCAGAGCACGCAGCAGATCTCGCGGCCGAAGCCGCTGAGCGAACGCCGTCCGCCGGTGCCGCCGGTCGACCCGGCCCTGAACGCCGCGCAGCGCGAGCTGAAGGCCGCCGAGCTGCGGGCCGAGGCGGCGCGCCGGCAAGCCGAGTCGCAGCCGATGCGGCTGCCGAAGCCGGACGAAGTCGCGAAGTCCGAGCGCCGTCCGGAGAGCGCCGAGCCGACGCGCCAGGTGCCGCGGCCCGAGCCCAAGACCGAGATCCGGCGTCCGGCGCCGGTCGAGCCGAAGACGGAGATCCGCCGTCCCGAGCCGCCGCCCGCGCGGCGGGCGGAGATGTCGCGCCCGGCCATCCGGCCCGCCGAGGTGTCGCGTCCCGACATCCCCCGCGTGGAGATGTCCCGCCCCGACATTCCCCGCGTGGAGATGTCGCGTCCCGACATCCCGCGCGTCGAGATGTCCCGTCCGGACATTCCGCGGGTCGAGATGTCGCGTCCCGACATTCCGCGCGTGGAGATGTCCCGCCCGGACATCCCCCGGGTCGAGATGTCCCGGCCGGACCTCCCGCGCGTCGGCGGCAAGCCGAACGGCGGGCGTCCCGAGCCGCGCAAGGCGCCCGAGCCGCCGCGGCAGGCGCCGGGCCGTCCCGCGGCCAGCGTGCCGCCGCCGAAGCCGTCGGAGATGTCGCGGTCGGACATCCGCCCGGTCAAGGACCTCAGCGCGGCCTTCCAGAACCGCGACGACTTCGCCGAGCGCCAGCGGCCGAACCGGCCGAAGCCGCCCGAGCCCGCCAAGCCGCCGATGCCGCGGGACGCCGCGGCTTCCCGTCGCGACCTCCCGGTCGTCCCGGCCACGGTGCCGGTGCCGAGCAGCCCGTCGCCGCGGCAGCCGTCGCGCACGGACCTGCCGCCGGTGCCGCCGACCACGCCGGTCCCGGCCGCCGACGGCCGTCCCGCGTCGCGGCTGGAGCAGTTCTCGCGGGCCGACATGTCGCCGATCCTCGACGAGCCGCCGTCGCGGCACAGCGGTTCGCACCGCGCGCCCGCCGAGGAAGCGCCGCCGGTGAACCCGACGCTGCCGGAGTCGGTGCGCAACTTCCAGGGCCGCTCCGGCGGCCGTCGCCGCAAGCCGGACGACTCGCAGCAGCTGCCCGCGGTGCCCGCGCCCGAGCCTTCGGGTGGTGGCCGGCGTCGTCGTCCGGACGGCGAGCCCCCGGCCTGGGAAGGCATGGTCGCCGAGCGGGCTTCGATGTCGCGGCGCAACATGACGCCGGTCGACCCGGCCGAGGCCGAGCAGAACGGCAACGGGCACGCCCGCAACGGCCGTCGCGCGGCCGAGGGCGCCCCGGGCAGCGGCTCCCACACCGCGGGCCGCTCGGTCAGCGAGCTGCTGGCGGCGAACGGCGGCACCGGCTCGACCCCGCGCCGACGGCGGCGCGCCGAGGACTGAGGCCCCGTTCCTCTCGCTGTCCGCTCTGCGTAGGGTGACCGGCTGTGAGCGGAACCCTCTCGCCCGCGACGGGACTGGATCGCGGACGGCGGCCTCGCCGGATCACCGTGCTGTTGCCGGTGCTCGGGCTCATCGTGGTGGCCCTGTGCGGCCTGTTCCTGTTCGGCCTCGCCACCGCGCGGGTCGGCCCGCTCGCCGTCACGATCGGCGTGCTGGCCGCGCTCGTCCCGGTCGCGGGCGTCGTCGCCGGGTTCCTCTGGGTCGACCGCTGGGAGCCCGAACCGGCGAAGTTCCTGCTGCTCGCGTTCGCCTGGGGCGCCTGCATCGCGACGATCACCGCGCTGCTCATCAACACCACCGCCGAAGCGGTAGGGGACGAGCTGCTCGGCACCGGCAACGGCAACACGCTCGCCGCACTGGTGTCCGCGCCGGTCGTCGAGGAGGCCGCGAAGGCGCTCTTCGTCGTCCTCATCCTCTGGCGCCGGTCCAGCGAGTTCGACGGCGTCGTGGACGGCGTCGTCTACGCCGGGTTCAGCGCCGCCGGGTTCGCGTTCACCGAGAACATCTACTACTTCGGCCGCGCGTTCGCCGACCACGGCTTCGGCGACGGGCACAGCCAGGGCGTCATCACGGCGTTCTTCCTGCGTGGCGTGCTCGCGCCGTTCACGCACCCGCTGTTCGCGGTGCTCACCGGCATCGGGATCGGCATCGCCGCGCGGACGACGACGAAGGCGTTGAAGGTGCTGGCGCCGATCGCCGGCTACCTGGCCGCGGTCTGCCTGCACGCGCTGTGGAACAGCGCCGCGCTGCTCGGCGGGTCGAAGTTCCTCACCGTGTACTTCCTGATCATGCTGCCGCTGTTCCTCGGCGTGGTGTACCTGGTCGTGCTGCAACGGCGGCGCGAGCAGCGGATCATCGCGGCCGCGTTGCCGCACATGGCCGCGGCGCGCTGGATCGCGCCGTCGGAGGTCGACCTGCTGGCCAGCCTGCCCGGCCGCCGCGCCTGGCGCCGCCAGGCGAAACGCCAGTCCGGCAAGCGCGCCGCGAAGGCTGTCGCGGTGTACCAGGCGAGCGTGACGGAGCTCGCGTTCCTGGACCGCCGCGAGCTCACCAGCGACGTCGACCGGGAGCGCCAGCGTGAGCTCCTGCGCACGTTGAAGGCCGCTCGGGCGGAGGCGACGCGCCTCGCCGACGAGGCCGCCCGAGGGTGACCCGGTCCGGGTGAAGCTTGTCACCCGGGCTCAACTGTTCACGCTTAATCGAGTTAGTCTCGCGCCGTTCGTCCGGTACCCGGCAAGGGACTGGAACGAGAGCAGAGGGAGTCTGCCAACCATGAGCGTCCACAGGCGCACGCCATGATGAGGCCCGCTCGCCTCGCGGTCGGCGTCGTGTCCGCCGGCCGGGTGGGCAGTGTGCTCGGCGCCGCGCTGGCCAGGGCGGGACACACCGTGGCCGCCGCCTCCGGGTTGTCCGCCGCGTCACTGGCCCGCGCCGAACGCCTCCTCCCCGACGTGCCCATCCTGCCGCCCGACGAAACCGTCCGCCGGGCGGATCTGGTGCTGCTCGCCCTCCCCGACGACACGCTCGCCGGGATGGTCCGCGGGCTGGTCGCCACCGAGTCGCTGCGGCCGGGGCAGATCGTCGTGCACACCTCCGGCGCGCAGGGCATCGACGTGCTGGCGCCGGCGGCCGAGGCCGGGGCGCTGCCGCTCGCGCTGCACCCGGTGATGACGTTCACCGGCCGCGAGGAGGACCTCGAACGGCTGGCGGCGTGCAGCATCGGCGTCACCGCGGCCGCGGACGACGAAGCGGCGTGGAACGTCGGCGAGGCGCTGGCCGTCGAGATGGGTGCCGAGCCGGTGCGCATCCCCGACTCCGCGCGAGCGCTCTACCACGCTGCGTTGACCCACGGCGCGAACCACCTGATGACACTGGTCGCCGACTGCGCGGAAGTCTTGCGGGAGGCGGGAATCGGGCACTCCGAACGCCTGGTGGCTCCGCTGCTGTCGGCGGCGTTGGATAATGTGCTGCGACACGGCGACCGCGCGCTCACCGGCCCGGTCGCCCGTGGTGACGCCGGCACCGTCCGCAAGCACCTCGCGGTGCTGGCGGACCGGGCGCCGGACGTGGCGCCGGCCTACCGCGCGCTGGCCAAGCGCACGGTCGCGCGTTCGTCGGCGGCCGGGCTGCTGGACACCGCGGCCGCCAAAGACCTCACCGAACTCCTCGACGATTCCGCCGAAGGGCACCAAGACCAGTGACCACACCGAAATTCAGCCGCGGCACGCTGAACACGTTCGCGCCGCCCGAGCACGTGAGCCAGGTCAGCCGGGCGCTGCGCGGCGTCGGCCGCAAGCTGGCGCTCGTGCCGACGATGGGCGCGCTGCACGCCGGGCATCGCGAGCTGATCCGCCGCGCGAAGCGGCTGCCGAACACCGTCGTGGCCACGTCGATCTTCGTCAACCCCCTGCAGTTCGGGGCGGGCGAGGACTTCGAGGCGTACCCGCGGCCCCTGGAGGCCGACCTCGACGTGCTCCGCGAGGACGGCGTCGAAATCGCGTTCACCCCGGCCGCCGACGCCCTCTACGCCGAAGGCGCGTCGGTGACCGTGCACCCGGGCCCGCTCGGCGACGAGCTCGAGGGCGCCGCCCGGCCCGGCCACTTCGCCGGCGTGCTGACCGTCGTGGCGAAGCTGTTCAACCTGCTGCAGCCCGACTACGCGTTCTTCGGCGAGAAGGACTACCAGCAGCTGGTGCTGATCAAGCGGATGGTCCGGGACCTGAACATCGGCACGCGCGTGATCGGCGTGCCGACCGTCCGGGAGCGCGACGGGCTGGCGCTGTCGTCGCGCAACGTCTACCTGACGCCGGAGCAGCGCGAAGACGCCATCGTCCTGTCGGCCGCCCTCACCGCGGGCGCGTTCGTCGGCCGGGACGGTGCGGACGCGGTCCTCGAGACCGCGTGGAAGACCCTCGCCGCGCGGCCCGCGGTCGAGGTGGATTACCTGGAGTTGCGCGGAACCGACCTCGGGCCCGCGCCCGTCGATGGGGAAGCACGGCTGTTGATCGCGGCCCGGGTGGGGAGTACCCGGCTGATCGACAACGTTCCGGTGCTGCTCGGCCACGCCGTCGAGCACCCGGAGCGGCTGGACGCAGGGGAATAGGAGTCCACTATGTACCGCACGATGCTGAAGTCGAAGATCCACCGGGCCACGGTGACCCAGGCCGACCTGCACTACGTCGGCTCGGTGACGGTCGACGAGGACCTGATGGAGGCCGCGGACCTGCTGCCGGGCGAACAGGTGTCCATTGTGGACGTCACCAACGGCGCACGCCTGGAGACCTACGTCATCAAGGGCGAGCGCGGCACCGGGGTGCTCGGCATCAACGGCGCCGCGGCGCACCTGGTGCACCCGGGTGACCTGGTGATCCTGATTTCGTACGGCCAGATGGACGACGCGGAGGCGGCGACGTACGAGCCGCGCGTGGTGTTCGTCGACGCGGACAACCGGATCGTCCACCGGCACACGGACCCCGGCTACGCGCCGGAGGGATCGGGCCTGCTGAGCGGCACGGTGACGTTGCCGCCGGAGGAGGAGACGGCGGTGTTCCCGGTGGCGGAGACGGCGGACGCGCGCCGCCTCGACGCGCTCCTGCACGCGGAAAGCTGACCCGCTTGCTGCTCACCGTCGACGTCGGCAACACGAACATCGTCCTGGGGCTGTGGTCCGGCCAGGAACTGGCAGGCGACTGGCGCATGCGCACGGACGCGCGCATGACGGCCGACGAGCTGGCGTTGACGGTCCGCGGGCTGCTGGGCCCGCACGCGGACGCGGTGACCGGGATCAGCGCGTTGTCGACGGTGCCGGCGGTGTTGCGCGAGCTGCGGGTGATGCTCTCGCGGTACTACGCGTCGGTGCCGAAGATCGTGGTGGAGCCGGGGGTCCGCACGGGAGTGGCGCTTCTGGTGGACAACCCGAAGGAGGTGGGAGCCGACCGGCTGGTGAACACGCTGGCGGCCCACCACCTCCACAGCACGGCGTGCGTGGTCGTGGACTTCGGTACGTCGACGAACGTGGACGCGATCTCGGCTCGTGGCGAGTTCCTCGGGGGCGCGTTCGCACCGGGGATCGAGATTTCCGTGGACGCGCTGGCGTTGCGGGCGGCGGCGTTGCGGAAGGTCGAACTGGTGCCGCCTCGGTCGGTGATCGGGAAGAACACCGTGGAGTGCTTGCAGTCCGGGATCTTGTACGGGTTCGCGGGGCAGGTCGACGGGTTGGTTCGGCGGATCGTGCGGGAGCTGGCTCCGGATGGGCGGGAGCCCGTGGCTGTGCTGGCTACCGGCGGGCTTGCGCCGTTGGTGATCGGTGAGTCGGAGACGATCACGGATCATGTGCCGGATTTGACGTTGCTCGGCCTGCGGCTGGTCTACGAGCGCAACATCCGGTCCTGACCAGGTGCGGCCCGGGCGTGCTGAAGGGGACGTTGGTCTCATCTGATGCGGTGAAGGGCCCTTTCCTCCCGTCACATGCGAGGAAAGGGCCCTTCAGCTCACCTTGGCCGGGCGGAGCGTCAGCCGCGGGCCAGGCGCCGTCGCTCCAGCACGTACCCCAGCGCCGTCACCGCCAATGCCGGAAAAGCCACCTTCGCCTGCGGGAACCGGGCCGTCCCCGGCGGGTCCACCGCCTTCGACCCCGGATAAGCCAGCGCCGAAATCTGCGTCACCCAGTACAGCGAAGCCAGCACCGCCCCGGCGTCAAGCCCGGCCCGCGTCGGTGCCCGCCAAAGCTGCCACAAACTCGTCGCCCCCAGCGCAAGGCCCAAGCTCATCGTCTGGCCGTTGTGGAACTTCGCGTGCGGCGGCCAAGCCGGATTGTGCACGTGGGTCTCATTCCAGTCGGCGCGATACGGGCCGACGGCCGTCACGAGTGAAGTCAGCGAGATCAGGGCTCGCCCCAAGGATTTCCTGCGCATGACCGCAGTATCGAACCTCGACTTACATCGAGGTCAAGGCAGCAGTTTCAACCCCACGACACCCGCGACGATCAGCGTCAGGCACGTGATCCGCGCGGCCGACGCCGGATCGCCGAGGGCCACCATCCCGTACACCGCCGTGCCGATCGTGCCGATGCCGACCCAGACCGCGTAACCGGTTCCGAGCGGGATGTCGCGCAGCGCGTACGCCAGCCCGCTCATGCTCAGTACCAGCGCGACCGCGAACACCACCGACGGACCCACCCGGCTGAACCCTTTGGACGCGCCGAGCGCCGCGGCCCACACGGTTTCCAGCAAACCGGACAGGACGAGGACGAGCCAAGACATGATCGAGCCTTTCGCAGTGTGTTTGGTAACCACTGCGCCGTCTTGTCTTGACCGGGTACGACGCGCTCGTCCGGGACCGATGTCCCTTCCGACGCTAGCAGGGCTGAATTCTGCGCGCGCGGAACACCCACGTGCGCAACGGCAGGTCGAACTCACCGGCCGCCGTGTGCGGGTTCGACGCCAGGAAGCCGCGGATCTCGGCCAGTGCCGCCGCCCGGTCCGCCGGTTCCGCGATGATCAGGTGCGAATGCGTCGCGATCGTTTCCACGAGGCTTTCCGCCGTGCGGCGTTGCGCGTGGGGGAACGTGCGGCTTTCGAACGGCTCGAACAAAGGGTGCGTGGCCGGCTGCTGGCCGCCGTCTGTCCAGGCTCGGCTCACGCCCGTGCGGCCGAGTTTCGAGAACTCCGCCACCCACGGCACCGAATCGTCTTCGTAGTTCCACATCGGCACCAGCACGCCGCCCGGGCGCAGGACGCGGCCGATCTCCGTCATCGACGGCTGGACGTCGAACCAGTGGAACGCCTGCCCGGCGAAAACCGCGTCGACCGACGCGTCGGCCAGCGGGATGCGTTCCGCCTGGCCGTCCAGTGACGTCGCCGTCGGCGTCACCTTCGCCAGTTCGGCGCGCATTTCCGGGTCGGGTTCGACCGCGGTGACGTCCAGTCCGAGCGCGACCAGGCCGAGGGTGAGCTTGCCCGTTCCGGCTCCCAGATCGAGAACCCGGCGCGGTGTTCCGGTGACCCCGGAAAGGCCCCACTCGATCGCTTCCCGCGGGTAATCGGGCCGGTGCTCGGCGTACGCGGCGGCCTGGCTGCCGAACGAAGAAGCCCGCCGGGCGTGTGTGGGATCACTCACGGGTCCAGGTTAATGGAGAGAAAGGAAAGGTAATCCGGTTGGCGTAGCGTTCGGCCGGGTTCGTACCCTATGGCCATGACCGAAAACCCCGCTTCCACCAGCGAGCCCGCCGAAGACGAACTGCCCGAGCAGATGCGGGTGCGCCGGGAGAAGCGCGACCGGATCCTCGCCGAGGGCATCGATCCCTACCCGGTCGAGGTACCGCGGACGCACTCGCTCGCCGAAGTGCGGGCGGCGCACGAAGGGCTGCCCGCCGACACCGCCACCGGCGAAACGGTCGGCGTCACCGGCCGGGTGATGTTCCTGCGCAACACGGGCAAGCTGTGCTTCGCGAGCCTCCGCGAGGGCGACGGCACCGAGCTGCAGGCCATGATCAGCCTGGCGAAGGTCGGCGAAGACGCGCTGGCGGCGTGGAAGTCCGACGTCGACCTCGGCGACCACGTCTTCGTGCAGGGTGAGGTCATCACCTCCAAGCGCGGCGAGCTCTCCGTGATGGCCGACGCCTGGCGCATCACGTCGAAGGCGCTGCGCCCGCTGCCGGTCGCCCACAAGGAGCTGGCCGAGGAGACGCGGATCCGCCAGCGCTACGTCGACCTCATCCTGCGCCCGCGCGCGCGGGACGTCGTGCGCACGCGCGCCGGCGTCGTCCGGTCGCTGCGGGAGTCGTTCCACCGGCGCGGGTTCACCGAGGTCGAGACGCCGATGCTGCAGACGCTGCACGGCGGCGCCGCGGCGCGCCCGTTCGTCACGCATTCGAACGCCTTCGACCTGGAGCTGTTCCTGCGGATCGCGCCGGAGCTGTACCTCAAGCGCTGCGTCGTCGGCGGCATCGAGAAGGTTTTCGAGATCAACCGCAACTTCCGCAACGAAGGCAGCGACTCTTCGCACTCGCCGGAGTTCGCGATGCTCGAGTACTACGAGGCGTACGCCACGTACGACACGAATGCCGTGATGACGCGGGAGCTGATCCAGGAGGCCGCGCAGACGGTGCTGGACACTTTGGTCGTCACCCTGCCCGACGGTTCGGAGTACGACCTGTCCGGCGAATGGACCACACTCGGAATGTACGAGTCGTTGTCCGATTCACTCGGCGAAGAGGTGACGCCGGAGACGCCCGCCGCCAAACTGCACGGATTCGCGCAGGCCAGGGGCCTGGAAGTGGATCCGAAGCTCGGGCACGGGAAGCTCGTCGAGGAACTGTGGGAACACCTCGTCGGAGATCACCTGCACGCACCGACGTTTGTCCGTGATTTTCCGCTGGAGACCTCGCCATTGACGCGGCAGCACCGCTCGCGGGCCGGCGTGGCCGAGAAGTGGGACCTCTACGTGCGCGGATTCGAACTGGCCACCGGTTACTCGGAGCTGGTCGATCCGGTCGTCGAACGGGAACGGCTCACCGAACAGTCCCGGCTGGCGGCGCAGGGCGATAGCGAAGCCATGCGCCTCGACGAGGATTTCCTGCGGGCCCTGGAGTACGGAATGCCGCCGAGCGGCGGCGTCGGAATGGGGATCGACCGGCTCCTCATGGCGCTGACCGGTCTCGGTATCCGGGAGACGATCCTCTTCCCGCTGGTGCGTCCCGAATAACCCGGCCGTGTGAGGATAGCCGCCGGTTATCCCAATGAGATTTGCGCTCGCTTCCGGAAGCGGGTACTAATGTTCTGGACAAAGACTTCTGTCCCGGGGCTCGCCCCGTAACCCCAGATCATTGCGCAAGCCCCGCAGGAGGAAACAGATGGCACAGAAGGTGCTCGTCTCGCTGGTCGACGACCTGGACGGCAGTGAGGCGGAAGAGACCGTCGAGTTCGGTTTGGACGGCGTCAGCTACCAGATCGACCTCTCCTCGGAAAACGCCGAGGAGCTGCGTGACGCGCTCGCTCAGTATGTCGAGCACGCTCGTCGTGCGGGTGGGCGCAAGCGCGCTTCGGTGCGCCCGGTAGCGGGTAAGGGCTCGGCGCGGCCCGCCGCGGTGGACCGCGAGCAGAACCAGGCCATTCGGGCGTGGGCGCGCAAGAACGGTTACGCGGTTTCGGACCGGGGCCGGATCCCGTCCGAGGTGGTCGAGGCGTACCACAAGAAGAACTGAGGTTCGTCGTCGCGCGCGTATTCGCGGGTCGCTGACCAGCGCTGATCGGCGGGCGGACGGACTGAAGACGCGGGGTTTGCGGTGAGGCCGCCGGGCGAATTCGCCCGGCGGCCTTTCTTCATGTCCGATCCTTGTCCGGTCTTCGCGCCCGGTCGGCGCGCGCGTACTCGCCGGGCGACTGACCGGTCACGGTCCGGAAATCGCGGATGAAGTGCGACTGGTCGCTATAGCCCAGTCGAACCGCCAGACCGGCGTAATCCGGCGCGCCTTCGGTGATCCGCTGAGCGGCGTCGTTGAGGCGGTATATCCGGATCGCCCACTTGGGTGGGCAGCCGACGTGTTCGGCGAACAGCCGCTGCAGCGACCGGGTGGTCAGTCCAGTATCCGCGCACAGGTGCGCCACCCGGGTAATTCCCGGGTCCCGCGCGATTGATTCCACGGCTTCCGCCGCCTGCCGGGCCGACGGCGAGAGGGTGACCGGATTTGCGATCAGCAAGTTGTCGATCGCACGAACCATTTGCGCGTCGTCGGCCGCGGTCCGCACCGATTCCGCGGCGTCGATCGCGGCCGGCCCGAAAACGTCCGTGAGCGGGACAGCTCGATCGGCGATGTCACGCACCGGGCCGTCGAGGAACGCCCGGAAGCAGCCGGGCCGGAAACGCACGCCGAGGCCCTGCACGCGGCCTTCGAGCCGGTGGGAAAAGACGTCGCGGCCGGGGCCGTGGACCCCGGAGGCGCCGTCGAAGAACGCGGCGTGCACCGAGAGGTTCGGCAGCACGCGTTGTTCGTGGGGCGGCAGGCCGCGCCGGTCCCAGCGCAGGATCCAGTGGTATTCGACGAGCTCCGCCAGCTCGGGCGCGGGCGGGTGCCTGGTCAGGGTGAACATCTCGCGTGCGGTGGCTTCGGCCACGATGCCGCGCGGGATCCGGTGCACGAGCCAACGGTAGCTGTCGCGTTCGTCCAAGACGGCCCGGCGGGCGGGCGGGTTGGATCCGGGCATGACTGCCTCGCTCCTGCGGCCCGCCGCGGCCGAATTCCTCCGGGTCACCCACGGGGTGCGCGACCTGTCCGCCGCCACGCCGTGCGCCGGGTTCGACGTCCGTGGGCTGCTGCACCACCTCCTGTACTGGGGGCCGTGGCTGATCGCCGCGGGACGCCGGGAGGAGCCGCCCGCTCCGGCTTCGGGTTCGCTGGTCGCGGACGACTGGCGTGGGGCGCTGGAGAAGCAGACGGAGACGCTCGTGGAGGTCTTTTCGGCGCCAGGGTCGGGGACGACGTTCCTGGGCACGGCGGAGCTGCCCGTGTCGGTGGTCGGGGACATGGTGCTGGGCGAGTTCGTCCTGCACGGGTGGGACCTGGCGCGGGCGAGCGGCCAGTCGCTGCGGTGCGCTCCGGAGGCCGCGGTGGCGGTGTTCGAGCCCGCTGTGGTGATGGGTGAGCAGGCGCGGGCGATGGGGGTCTACGGGCCCGCTGTCGAGGTGGCTGTGGACGCGTCGCCGCTGGAGCGGGCGTTGGGGGCTTCGGGGCGCGACCCGGCCTGGATGCCTTGAGCGGTTGTCCACAGGTCGGCCGAGATGTGGACAGCTTGGGCGGCTGAGCCCTGGCGAGGGGGGCCGGTCGGCCGAGCTGAAGGGTCCTTTCCTCGCATCAGATGCGAGGAAAGGACCCTTCACCGCATCAGATGAGACGAACGTCCCCTTCAGCACGCCCGGGCCACGCGACTTTGCCGCTGGTCAGGGGCCGGACCGCGGGGTACAGGTGCGCGGGCAGCCGTCGCACTCGGACTCGCTCGGGAGCAGGTACGAGAAGCAGCAGCTCTGCCGCCGCCGCGTCCACTCCCGCCCCTCGGCCAGGCGCAACGTCGATGCCGACGTCAGCGGCGGGTACCGGGCGTCGAGCACCAGGGCCGCGTCGGCGACGCCCGCCCCCTCGGCCTCCGGGGTTCCGCCCTGGCGGCCCGCCCACCACAGCGAGTTCTCCAGCGCGTCGGTCGCCGCGGCCCAGAGCGTTCGGCGGCCCAGCCTGCTGACCTGCGCGTACGCCTGGACGAACCGGGTCACGTGGGCGAGGTACCTGGCCCGCAGCACCGCCGCCAAGGCCCGCTCGTCGCGCACCACCGTCGCCTCCGGGCGGGCCGACCCCGGGTCCGTCGGGAGGCAGTGGAACGCCTCGCCGAGCACCGCCATCCCGTCCGGGTGGGGCTGGTCGTCGGCCAGGCCGAACGCCAGCTCCTCCGGCCTCAACGACGGCACCCGCCGCTCGTGGTGGAGCAGCAACGCTCCGACGTACGCCGGGACGTGCAAATACCAGCTCAGGACGTAGCTCGCCGTCGTCCGGCCGGGTGCTTCCTGGTGCTCGCGCCGCAGCCACTCGCCGAGCAGGCCGTGCCACTCCGTGAAGTACCCGGGCTTCGCCAGCAGCTCCGAGCAGCGGATCCAGCCCGCCGGGACGTCCCGTCGCAGCGCACGCCGCCCGAGTGACGACGCCAGGCCGTCGTCAAGCTCTCGCGTGCTCTGCCTCACCGTTCCTCCTTAGGTTTGGCTTACCTTAGCGATTCCGCCGATCGGGTGGCGGTCCAGGGCGGCACTCCCAGGTTGCGGACTGTTCGCGGTGAGCGGACACCGCGCGGATGGCGGAATCCGGATGGCCGTCCGCACGTTGGGCTTGACGTAAAGGTGCAGGGCAACCTGATGATGGGAGCACCCGGCAGACCCCACGTCCGGGTGCGGAAAAGACCGCCGACAGCCGTAGTGGTACGCCAGCGCGACGACTTGGCTACTAGAGTGGTCTCACGGTGCTGAATCCATCGCGGGTGAAAGCACGATGGAAACGGGCCGCCGGCGCAGCAGTCGAGGGAGTGCACATGTTTGAGAGGTTCACCGACCGCGCGAGGCGGGTGGTCGTCCTGGCTCAAGAAGAGGCCAGGATGCTCAACCACAACTACATCGGCACCGAGCACATCCTCCTGGGTCTGATCCACGAGGGTGAGGGTGTCGCCGCCAAGGCGCTGGAGTCGCTGGGCATCGCCCTGGAGGGCGTGCGCCAGCAGGTCGAAGAGATCATCGGCCAGGGCCAGCAGGCGCCGAGCGGGCACATCCCGTTCACGCCGCGGGCGAAGAAGGTGCTTGAGCTGTCGCTGCGCGAAGCGCTGCAGCTCGGCCACAACTACATCGGCACCGAGCACATCCTGCTGGGCCTGATCCGCGAGGGCGAGGGCGTCGCCGCGCAGGTGCTGGTCAAGCTCGGTGCGGACCTGAACCGCGTCCGGCAGCAGGTGCTCCAGCTGCTCTCGGGCTACCAGGGCAAGGAGTCCACCGAAACCGGTTCCGGCGGCCGTGGTGAGGGCACCCCGTCGTCGTCGCTGGTGCTGGACCAGTTCGGCCGCAACATGACCGTGCTCGCCCGCGAGGGCAAGCTCGACCCGGTCATCGGGCGCGGCAAGGAGATCGAGCGGGTCATGCAGGTGCTGTCCCGCCGGACCAAGAACAACCCGGTGCTCATCGGCGAGCCGGGCGTCGGCAAGACCGCCGTCGTCGAGGGCCTCGCGCAGAGCATCGTCAAGGGCGAGGTGCCCGAGACGCTCAAGGACAAGCAGCTCTACACGCTGGACCTTGGCTCCCTGGTCGCCGGCTCCCGCTACCGCGGTGACTTCGAAGAGCGCCTGAAGAAGGTGCTCAAGGAGATCAAGACCCGCGGCGACATCATCCTGTTCATCGACGAGCTGCACACGCTGGTCGGGGCGGGTGCCGCCGAGGGCGCGATCGACGCGGCTTCGATCCTGAAGCCGATGCTCGCCCGCGGTGAGCTGCAGACGATCGGCGCGACCACGCTCGAGGAGTACCGCAAGTACATCGAGAAGGACGCCGCCCTCGAGCGCCGGTTCCAGCCGATCCAGGTCGGCGAGCCGTCGCTGGAGCACACGATCGAGATCCTCAAGGGCCTGCGCGACCGGTACGAGGCGCACCACCGCGTCTCGATCACCGACTCGGCGCTGGTCGCCGCCGCGACCCTGGCGGACCGGTACATCAACGACCGGTTCCTCCCGGACAAGGCGATCGACCTGATCGACGAGGCCGGCGCCCGGATGCGCATCCGCCGGATGACCGCGCCGCCGGACCTGCGCGAGTTCGACGAGAAGATCGCGAACGTCCGCCGCGACAAGGAGTCCGCGATCGACGCGCAGGACTTCGAGCGGGCCGCCCGCCTGCGCGACGAGGAGAAGACGCTCCTCGGCCAGAAGGGCGAGCGGGAGAAGCAGTGGAAGGACGGCGACCTCGACGTCGTCGCCGAGGTCGACGACGAGCAGATCGCGGAGGTGCTGGCCAACTGGACCGGCATCCCGGTGTTCAAGCTGACCGAGGAGGAGACCACCCGGCTGCTGCGCATGGAGGACGAGCTCCACAAGCGCATCATCGGCCAGGAGGACGCGGTCAAGGCCGTCTCGCAGGCGATCCGCCGTACGCGTGCCGGCCTGAAGGACCCGAAGCGCCCGTCGGGCTCGTTCATCTTCGCCGGCCCGTCCGGTGTCGGTAAGACCGAGCTGTCGAAGGCGCTGGCCTCGTTCCTGTTCGGCGAGGACGACGCGCTCATCCAGATCGACATGGGTGAGTTCCACGACCGCTACACCGCTTCGCGGCTCTTCGGTGCCCCTCCGGGCTACGTCGGCTACGAAGAGGGCGGGCAGCTGACCGAGAAGGTGCGGCGCAAGCCGTTCTCGGTGGTGCTGTTCGACGAGATCGAGAAGGCGCACCAGGAGATCTACAACACGCTCCTGCAGGTGCTGGAGGACGGCCGCCTGACCGACGGTCAGGGCCGCACGGTCGACTTCAAGAACACGGTCCTCATCTTCACGTCCAACCTGGGCACGTCGGACATCTCGAAGTCCGTCTCGCTCGGGTTCGCCGGGTCCAACGACACCGGCACCCGGTACGAGAAGATGAAGCAGAAGGTCAACGAGGAAATGAAGAAGCATTTCCGCCCGGAGTTCCTGAACCGGATCGATGACATCATCGTGTTCCACCAGCTGACGCAGGAACAGATCATCCAGATGGTCGACCTGATGATCGGCCGGGTCGAGACGCAGCTCAAGGCCAAGGACATGGAGCTGGAGGCTCACGGCGAAGGCGAAGGCCCTGCTGGCCAAGCGCGGCTTCGACCCCGTGCTGGGCGCGCGGCCGCTGCGCCGCACGATCCAGCGCGAGATCGAGGACCAGCTGTCGGAGAAGATCCTCTTCGGCGAGGTCGAGCCCGGCCAGATCATCCTGGTCGACGTCGAGGGCTGGAGCGGCAACCCCGAGGACAAGGACGACCAGGCCCGGTTCACCTTCCGCGGTGAGCGCAAGCCGTCGTCGGTCCCGGACGCCCCGCCGGTCAGCATCGGCGCCGGTCACGAGGAGCAGGGCGGCGAAGCCGAAGGCGAGTGAACGGCTGAGTAGCACGTGAGCAGGGCGGTTCCCCGAGCGGGAGCCGCCCTTCTCG
Source organism: Amycolatopsis nalaikhensis (assembly GCF_030264295.1). Lineage (GTDB taxonomy): Bacteria > Actinomycetota > Actinomycetes > Mycobacteriales > Pseudonocardiaceae > Amycolatopsis > Amycolatopsis nalaikhensis. Next base: position 3,454,852 of record NZ_CP127173.1, read on the forward strand.
CTGTCCGGACCCGAGCGCCCGAGCGCCCCAATGTGGCCTTCGGTGCGTCAGACGCAACCAAGGCCGCCTTCGGTGCGTGGGACGCAACCAAGGCCACATTGGGGCGCGTGAGACGATGCCCGCGGGCTTGGGAGGGGGATCCGCGTGGACGTGCTGGCGATCGACTTCGGGACTTCCAGCACGGTCGGGGTGCTCTCCGCCTTCGGCCGCGGTCCACGTGCCATCGAGGTCGACGGCTCCGTCACCATGTCCTCCGCCGTCTTCGTCAACGATGACGGCCTGCTCGTCGTCGGCCAGGATGCCGAACGTCGGGCGCGGCTCGATCCCAGCCGCTTCGAACCCAATCCCAAGCGGCGCATCGATGAAGGCCGCATCCGGCTCGGTGACACCGATGTCGAGATCACCGACGCCTTCGCCGCCATCCTGCGCCGGATGGGTGAGGAGGCCGAACGGCAGCTCGGCCGTCCGCCCGCGCAGACGCGGATCTCGCACCCCGCCGGGTGGGGCGCCGACCGGCAGGACGTTCTGCGGACCGCCGCCGCGAAAGCCGGGTTCGGGGATGTCCGGCTCATTCCGGAGCCCGTGGCCGCCGCCGCGCACTATGTCAGTCTCGGGAACCGGGATGCCCGGCCGATCGGTGTCTACGACCTCGGGGCCGGCACCTTCGACTGCGCCGTCGTCGGGGTGACCCGCCAAGGTTTCGCCGTGCTCGCCGAGGACGGGCTGCCCGATCTCGGCAGCCTCGACATCGACCAGGCCTTGCTCGTGCACATCGGCCGCGAGGTCTCGCACGCCGATCCGGCGCAGTGGCAACGTCTTCTGCGCCCGCAGTCCACCGCCGACCGCCGCACCCGCCGCGCACTGCTGCAGGACGTCCGCGACGCCAAGGAAAGCCTCTCGCGGCACCCCCAGACCCACGTGCCGATGCCCGAGCCGTTCGGCGACGTCCTCGTCAGCCGCGACGAGCTCGAGGCCCTCGTGCGGCCGAGCCTGCTGCGCAGCGCCGAGCTGCTCGGCGCGACCATCCGCCGGGCCGGGCTGGCCCCCGGGCAGCTCGCCGGCGTCTACCTCGTCGGCGGGCCGAGCCGGATGCCGCTGCTGGCGACGCTCCTCGGCCGCCAGCTCGGCGTCACCCCGACCACGCAGGACCAGCCTGAGACGGCCGTCGCGTTCGGACTGCACCACGTCCCACTGGGCACCAGCGGCGACCTCACCGTGCCCGCCTTCGCGCCGGTTCGCCCACCAGCGACGCCGCCGCGGCCGCAGCCGTGGCAGCAGGTCCCGCGGTACCCGCCGCCTCCGCCGGAACCGCGCCGGAAACCCAAGCGCTGGTTCCTCGCGCTCGCCGTGCTCCTGGTCGCCGCGGTCGTGGCCACCGTCGTCGTGTTCGTCATCCGCGGCCAGGCCGCGCAGGCGGCGGCGGACTGCACGCAGACGGCCCAGCGCGACCGGGCCGGGTTCACCCCGTGCCTGCGCGCACTGGCCGGGTCCGTCCCGGACCGGGGCACCTGCAAGGAAGACGACCACCTCGCCCAGCTGCTGGGCGCCCAGGTCGTGGTCGGCTGCGACGTCACGGGCGGCCGTGTCACCTACTACCAGGGCTTGACCACCAAGGACTTCGAGGTGAACGCGAAGCTGCCGCCCGACGACGGCGCCGTCGGCCGCGGCACCTGGGACGGCGGCGGGCTGCACGGCGAGTACGCCGCCGGGGCCGGCGAGAAATCGTCGATCCTGCTCTTCGGCGTGGAAGAGCGCCGGGTGGCCGCGATCTACGTCACGGACGAGCCCAGCCGCCTCGAGGAGCTGATCGCCGGCTTCACCCGCGAGGTCAAACCGGCCTGAGTCACCAGGCCTGTTCGAATCGCATGCCCTTGCCGTACCAGTCGTCGTCGGGCACGGGCCCGGACGGCGGCGGTGCGGCCGGCGCGTCTTCCGACCGGTCCTTCAGGACCTTGCCGTCCGGTTCCGCACGCGGAGTCGGCGAAGCGGAAGGAACGACGGGCAGGGGCGTGGGCTCGAACTGGACCCGCCAGCGCAGCCGGTCCATCAGGTAACCGCCGGTGCCCAGCGGCGCCAGCAGCTGCCCGGTCCGCTTCGCCGACTCCCGCTGCGCCTCGATGTACGTCCGCAGCACGGCGTCCGCGATCTCGGCGGGCGACATCCGCGAGACGGCGTCGGAGAGCCGCAGCCGCGTCATGACGCCGTCGGTGTTGACCGCCAGCGACACCGCGCCGTCGGCGGACGTCGCCGTCGCCGACAGCGCGGCCAGCTCGGCCAGGAGGGCTTCGCGGTCCGGGGCGTCAGCCATCCAGCCGCCCCAGGTGGGACGCGCCGCTGGACACTTCGCCGTCCGGGGCGATGTCGACGTTCGCGTCGCGGACGTTCTTCTCGGTCTGCCGTGACGTGTTGTCGGTTTCGAAGTTGTCCGGGTCGAAGCTCGAGCCGGGGCTGACGTCCGGCGCGTCGGGGATCTTCGGCAGGTCGACGGCTTCGTCGCCGATGCGGTTCGCCAGCGTCTGCGCCGCGTCGGCGGCGGCGTCGCGGATCTTGCCCGCGTTGTCGAGGAAGCTCTGGTACAGGTCGAACCCGTTGTCGCCCTCGATCTCCGCCTGGTTGGCCACCACGGCGGTGATCGCGCCGCCGGCGGCGTTGCCCGCGATGAGCGCGCCGTTGGCCGCGGTGAAGATCGTCGCGCCCGCCGCTGCGCCCGCGCCCGCGGTGGCCACGGTGAGCAGCCCGGTGACCGCGCCCGCGAACGTCGCCGCGAGCACCTTCGAGAACGCCGCTTCGCGCTTGCGCTCCTGCGACTTCTGGTAGTCCTCGGCCGTCTTCTTGAAGGTCGAGCCGAGGTTGTTCAGGTCCTGCCGGGCCGACGCGACGGCCTCGCGCGCCGCGACGAGGTCGCTCTCCAGCACCGTGATCTTGGTTTCGACCTCGGTGAAGGCGTCCGCGAGCTCGTTCAGGTAGGCCTTGACGGCGTTGGCCGCGGAGCCGCGCCAGACGTCGAGGAACTGCCGGGCGTCGTCGAGCTTCGGCTTCGAGTCGCGCTGCAGCGCCTTCCAGACGGCGTCGTGCTTCATGATCAGGTTCTGCAGGCCGGACGTCGACTCGTGGTCGATGTCGGCGTCGGAGAACTCGCGGTAGATCGCCGCGATGTCGTCCTGCATCTTCGCGAAGCCGCCTTCGTCGGGGCCGATGCCGAAGATCCAGTCGGTGTACTTGAGGATCTCGAGGGCGTCGAGCGCGTCGGTCGCACCCTCCTTCAGGTCCTCGGAGACGCCTTCGAGCAGCTCGGCGCGGCGGTCGTCGCCCGAGGACATCGGCTGGGCGTCGAGCCCGGAGTCGAAGTAGCCGTCCACGTCAGTTCCCCTCCAGCCCGGCGGCCGCGCGGTTGACGCGCTGCTTCGAGTCCTCGTCGGCCTTTTCGTACAGCTCGGCGACGCGCATGAGCGCGTGGCTCGTGTCGGCCGTGGTCTGGTGCAACTGGGCGACCAGCTTCTGGATCTTCGCCAGGTGGTCGTTGTAGGCCGCGGCGACGACCGGCATGCCCAGCGTGCGGCCGAAAGCGTTGTCCGCGGGGAGCATCGCGCCGATTCCGCCGAAGAACCCGCCGCCGCCGTCGGAAGTGAGGGGAACGTCGGTGCCGCGCAACCCGTTCGACGCGGCTTCCGCGGCGTCGGCCGCCTCCTGCAGGGCTCCGGCCGAGTCCCGCAGGTCCTGCAGGTCGGTCTCGAATCCGATCATCACTCACCTCTTCTGGGGGCTGCGTTCCGGACATGTAAACACCGTTCGTTCGCCCGAAAGGGAGGTTTGCCGGTGGTGTGCCTCAGATCACGGACGCGTCGCCGTACCGCCGAACGGGGGAATGTCGTCCGTGCGCGCGACCCTCGGCGCTCTTACCTGCATGAGCACCACCACGAAGCCGCGGCCGCCGACCGTGCGGAGGCAGCTGCGCGAGGCGAAACGCTTTTCCTGGACCGGGTTCGCCGTCACGGTCGCGGCGTCCCTGCTCGGCACGCTGGTGCCGTCGGCGATCGGCGCCGGCCCGACGGCGACGCTGGTTTCGACGCTGGTGGTCACCGTGCTGGCGGCGGGCGGGTTCACCGCCAAGGACGGCGCCGCGCGCGGCATCAAGGCGATCGCGATCGTGCTGCTGGCCGCGGGCGCGCTGGTGCTGACGGTGACCGGGGTGACCGTGCTGGACCTGGTGCGCGGCAAGCCGGCGACGTTCCCGGTGGTGCCGGACGCGGCCGCGGAACCGAAGGTGATCGTCCCGGAGTCGGTCGCGTGCGGCACGACGCCGGTGCGCACGACGACGACCTGCGCGGTGGCGGTCCGCAGCGTCGGGGCGAGCGTGCTGCGGGTCAGCGGGATCGAGCTGGACAGCGCGGACTTCGCGGTGGACGCGCACGCGTGCCTCGGCCAGGACATCGCGCCGGGCAGGCGGTGCACGCTGGTGGTCCGCTTCACGCCGTCGTGGACGGGTGACCGGGTCGCGGACCTGACGGTCCACCACAACGTCCCGGGCCCGGCGGCGTTCGTGGAGCTGACCGGCCGCGGCGGCTAGCGGACGCCGGTCCGGGCGGCCCAGGCGACGCCGACCTGCAGAGCCGCGGAAACCGCGGCCAGCAAGGCGATCCGGTACGCGCCGAGTGCCCCGGTGAGGTTGTAGGGGACCAGGAGCACGAGCGGCGCCAGCGACGCGGCCAGCGCGATCGGCGGCTTCGGCCGCAGCCGAGTCGTGCTCAGGAAGAGCAGCGTGAGCAGCGACGTCCCGGCGATGGTCGCGACCAGCACCACCAGGCCGAGGAACGCCTGACCGAGGACGCAGAGTTCGGCGTCCGGGGCGCACAACCGGTCGTAGCGGCCGGACATCGCGACCCAGAAGGCGCCCGTCGCGGCGCCGGTGAGCGCGGCGATCGACCCCACCGCGCCGAGGGCTCGCGGCTCGGCTCTCGGGGTGGTCAATGCTCCGCGCCCGCGCTGACCGCCAGGTCGCCGGTGGCCGTCAAAGCCGTGTCCGCCAATGCTTCGAGCGCGTCGGCGATCCGGTCGACGCCCAGCGAAGGCGCGGCCTTGCCGGACGCCGCGACCTGCTCGGGGCTGAACGGCACGTGCACGAAACCGCCGCGCACGCCGGGGAACTCCGTGGCCAGCAAGTGCATCAGGCCGTAGAAGACCTGGTTGCACACGTACGTCCCGGCGGTGTGGGACACCGACGACGGCACGCCCGCGGCCCGGATCGCCGCGACGCAGGCCTTCACCGGCAACGTCGTGAAGTACGCGGCCGGGCCGTCCGGGACCACCGGGACGTCGATCGGCTGCGCGCCCGCGTTGTCCGGGATGCGGGCGTCGACGAGGTTGATCGCGACCCGCTCCGGCGTCACGTCGGCCCGCCCGCCCGCTTGGCCGACGCACACCACCAGCGACGGCCGGTGCTCCTCCACCGCGCGCCGCAACGCGGGCAGCGACGCCGCGAACTCGCACGGCAGCTCGACCGCCGCGACGTCGTCCCGGCGTGCCCCGACCACCGAAACCGCCTGCCACGACGGGTTGACGGACTCGCCGCCGAACGGCGCGAACCCGGTCATCAACACCCTGGCCATGCCACCTCCGAAAGCCGTGAATGCCCCTTCGAGAGACTCTAAGGCCCTCGATGGGGCATTCACGGACTTCAGGCGGCGGGCTTGAGGCCGCCCGGGAAGAGGTACTGGTCGGCGGGCTTGCCGGTGCCGTACACCCACGCGTCGAAGAACCCCTTCAGATCCTTGTGCGCGACGACCTCGGTGTACCGCTGGAACTCCGGCACGCTCGCGTTCCCGTCGCGGTGCAGTGACGGCCAGGTCTTCAGCACCCGGGAAAACGCCTGCTCACCGATGTAGTTGCGCAGCGCGTGCAGCATCATCGGGCCCTTCGAGTACACGTAGGTGAACTCGCGGCCCGCGCCCATGTCGTAGAGCTTGCCGTTCCAGAACGTCGCCGACGCCTTCTTGACGTCGTCCGCGTACTGCTTGTTCAGGTCGACGCCTTCCTTGGCCTCGTCCCAGAGCCACGTCGCGTACGACGCGAAGCACTCGTTCAGGCAGACGTCCCGCCAATGCGACACGGCCACCGAGTCGCCGTACCACTGGTGGGCGTTCTCGTGGACGATCGTCGGGACGTCGCCCGCCCAGCCCGCGGAGTAGATCGGGCGGCTCATCGTCTCCAGCGAGAAGCCGATCTCCTCGTTGAGGAAGATGCCGCCCGCCGCGTCGATGGGGTACGGGCCGAACTTCGACTCGAGGAAGTCGAGGATCTCCGGCAGCCGTGCTTCGGCCTGCTTCGTCGAGTCGGGGACGCCGGGGGCGAACGCGCTGACGACCGGGGTGCCGTCGGCCCGCGTCGTGCGGTCGAAGGTCCACTTGTCGATCGCGACCGTCGTCATGTACGGCACGATCGGCGTCTCTTCGGCCCAGACGTGCGTGGTGCCGCCCGGGGCTTTGACCGACGGCTTCTCGCGGCCGTTCGCGATCACGCCCCACTCGTCGGGGACGGTGATCGCGAGGTGGAACGTGGCCTTGTCGAGCGGGGTGTCGTTGACCGGGTACCAGGTGGTCGCCGACTTCGGCTCGCCCGCGACGAACGCGCCACCCGCCTTCGCGAACTGCCAGCCGTTGGCACCGAGCGCCGGGTCCTCGATCGGCGCCGGGACACCGTGGTAGCCGATCTTGACGGCGAACCGCTCGCCGCGCCGCAGCGGCCGCGACGGCGTGATGACGAGCTCGTGGTCACCGGTCCGGGCGAACTTCGCGGCGCGACCCGCGACGGTGACCGAGTCGACGGTCAGGCCGTGCAGGTCCAGGTCGAACGAGCTGAGCGCCTGCGTCGCCCGCGCCGTGATGTCCTGGACGCCGGTGAGCTGGTGCGACGCGGGGTCGTAGGTCACCTTCAGGTTGTAGTCGGCGACGTCGTAGCCGCCGTTGCCGTCCTGCGGGTAGTAGCTGTCCCCGGCGCCGTCGCTGCCGGGTTTCGGCGCGCCCCAGCCGTCGCCCGCCGCGGCGACGCCGGTGCCCAGGCACAGGGCGGCGACCACCGCGGCCGCGACCACGGCTGGTTTCTGTCCCCTCATGAACGCTCCTGTCCGTGTCGGTTCGACCTCGTTCGGCAACGTATCGCCGCCACTGCGTGCGTCACCGAAGATCGTCGGGTATGTCCGGATAATCAGCACTTCCGTCGGCCCGCCCCGGCCCGATCGGGTCGTCTGGAAAGCTGGACGCATGCGCATCGCGCTGCTGGGGCCCCTGCGGGCGACCGAGGACGACGGCACGCCGATCGACATCGGCGGTGCCCGCCTTCGCATGCTCTTGGCCAGGCTGGCGCTGGACGCCGGGCGGGCGGTCCCGGCCGACGCGCTCGTCGACGGGCTCTGGGGCGGCGAACCGCCGTCCGACGCGGCCAACGCCCTGCAGTCGCTGGTCTCGCGGCTGCGGAAAGCGCTGCCGGTGGCGGTCGAGTCCGGCCCGGGCGGCTACCGGCTCGCGGTGGCGGCCGGGGACGTCGACGTCGAGCGGTTCGAACGGCTCGCCGCCGAAGCCCGTCGCGAGCTGGCCGCGGGCCGCGACACCCACGCCGCCGAGCTGCTCACCGAGGCGCTCGCGCTGTGGCAGGGCGACGCGCTCGCCGACGTCCTCGACGCGCCGTTCGCCCCGGCGCCCGCGCGGCGGCTCGCCGACCTGCGCGCCGAGGCGGCCGAAGACCGGTTCGAGGCGCTGATCCGGCTGGGTGAGCACGCGAGCGTGCTGGCCGACCTGGCCGCGGCGGCCGACGCCGACCCGTTGCGCGAACGGCTCGCCGGCCTGCGGATCCGCGCGCTGTGCGCGGCCGGGCGGCAGTCCGAGGCGCTGGCGGTCTACACCGCGCTGCGCCGCACGCTGGCCGATCAGCTCGGCGTCGACCCGTCGGCCGAGCTGCAGGAGATCCACCTCGCCGCGCTGCGCGGGGAGTTCGCGCCGCCGTCGCCGGTGGCCGACCGGCTGCCGACCCGGCTGACGACGTTCGTCGGCCGCGACGACGAGCTCAAGCTGCTGGCCGAGTTGCTCGGTGGCGCCCGGCTGGTCACGCTGACCGGGCCGGGCGGGGCGGGCAAGACCCGGCTGGCCACCGAAGCCGCGTCGCGGCACCCGGCGCACCAGCAGGGCCGCGTCTGGTTCGTCGCACTGGCCGGCGTCCGCGACCCCGACGACGTCCCGGGCGCGCTGCTCGGTGCGCTGGAAGTCCGCGAGATCCGCACGGAGACCGAGGTCCACCGCCGCCAGCCGGAGCCCGTGGAACTGGCCGTCGAGGTGCTCGGCGGCGCGGAAGCGCTGCTGGTGCTGGACAACTGCGAGCACGTCGTCGACGCCGCCGCCCGGCTGGCCGACGAGCTGCTGCAGCGGGCGCCGCGGCTGCGGATCCTGGCCACCAGCCGCGAGCCGCTGGCCATCACCGGCGAGGCGCTCTGCCCGCTCGGGCCGCTGCCGGTGCCCGCCGAACGCGCCGCGCCCGCCGAAGCCGCCGAGCTCGACTCGACGCGGTTGTTCCTCGACCGGGCGGCCGCGGTTCGCCCCGACTTCGTCCTCGACGAGTCCACTGTGGACCACGTCGGCGAGATCTGCCGCCGCCTCGACGGCATGCCGCTGGCACTGGAGCTGGCCGCGGCACGGCTGCGGTCGATGACCGTCGCCCAGATCGCCGGGCGGCTCGGCGACCGGTTCCGGCTGCTCACCTCGGGCAGCCGCACGGCGTTGCCGCGGCAGCGGACGCTGCGCGCGGTCGTCGAGTGGAGCTGGGACCTGCTGACCGAGCCCGAGCTGGTGCTGGCGCGGCGGCTCGCCGTCTTCACCGGCGGCACCGAACTGGGCCCGGTGGAGGCGGTCTGCGCGGACGAGCTGCTGCCCGCCGCGGACATCCCCTACGTGCTGGGCAGCCTGGTCGAGAAGTCCATAGTGGACACGCTGGATGCCGGGGGCGAGCCGCGGTACCGGATGCTGGAGACGCTGCGCGCGTACGCGACCGAGCGGCTCGTGGAGTCGGGTGAGCAGGACCGGACGCGCCGCGCGATGGCGACGTACTACGCCGAGCTCGCCCAGCGGCTGGAGCCGACGCTGCGCACCGGCGACCAGCTGCGGGCGATCGACCAGTACGAGGCCGAGAGCCCGAACATGATCGCGGCCCTGCGCGGCGCGATCGCGATGTCCGATGTGGACAACGCGGTCGCGTTGCTGGACGGGATGATCTGGTACCTCACCATCCTCGGCCAGGGCGGCTGGGCCGGCGGCCTGATCCGGGAGACGCTCGAGTTCGGCGACCGGCTGCCGCGCCCGGTCGCGGCGGCCTACCGGGCGCTCGTCTACCTCATGGACGCGATCCCGGTGCGGTCCGACCAGGCCGAGATCCTCCGGCTGGTCGACGAGTGCGTGGACACGAAGGCGGTGGACCGCTACCCCGGCCTCGCGGTGGCGCTGCCGATGCTGGCTTTCCTCGGCGGTGACCGGGAAATCGCCGTCCGTGAGGTCCACCGGGCCCAGTCGAGCCCGGACGTTTGGACCCGCGCGGGCGGCCACTGGGTGGAGAGCTTCCTGCTCGACGACGCGGGCGACGTCGAGGGCGCGGACCGCGCGCGGGACCTGGCCCACGCCGGGTTCGCCGAGGCCGGGGACCGCTGGGGCATCGCGATGACGTTGAGCTTCCAGGCGTACGCGCTGTCCCAGGACGGCGAAAGCGCGAAGGCCATCGAGATCTACCAAGAGGGCCTGGCGCTGTCGATGGAGCTGCGCTCGCACGAGGACGCCGTGCAGCACTGGTGGCGGCTGGCCGTCGAGCGGGCGCGCACCGGCGACTTCGAAGGGGCGTGGCGCGACCAGGAGGCCGCCGAGCGCTACGGCGAAGGCATCACGAACCTGCAGCACCGCGCGATCCTGATGTTCGGGCGGCTCGAGCTGCTGCTGCGCACGGGCGAGCTGGCCGAGGCGCGGGCGCTGCTGAACCGCGTCACCGCGATGGGCGGCGACGACTGGTTCCCCGGCGGGATCGGCGACGAGTTCATCCACGCCTTCGAGGCGCGGATCCTGCTGGCCGAGAACCGCGCCGACGAGGCAGAACCGCACGTCGCGGCCTCGATCGAGGCGACGAGCCGCCGCGGCGACATGCCGGACATGGCCGGGGCGGTGGAGCTCCTGGCGATGATCCGCGCGAGTCAGGGCCGGTACGAAACGGCGGCCGAGGTCCTCGCGGCGTCGGCCGTCATCCGCGGCCGCTTGGACCGCGGCAGCCCCGAGGTCCGAGCGCTCATCGAGACGCTGCGCGAGCACGTCCCCGACTACGACGGGCTGTACGAGCGCTGCCGTGCGATGTCCAAAAAGGACACCCTGGCCCGAGTCCTGGCCGAGGTGTCCTGACCCGGTCGTGAGTGTTTAGGGCGGTTCTAACCGCCCTGAACGCTCACGACCGGTTGGCGCGGGTCACCCCCGTGCGTCCGCGCCGTCCCCCATCAGACCCGCCGGCGGTATGCCCAGGTGGCCAGCGGGAAGAACACGACCACGGCGCCCGCCATCCAGGCCAGCGCCCCGGCCAGCGGACCGGCGACGGCGCCGCCGTTCATCAGGCCGCGCAACGCGTTCGCCATCAGGCTGACCGGGCTGATGTCCGCCCACGCCCGCAGCCAGCCCGGCATCGTGGACGTCTGGACGAACACGTTGCTGCCGAAGGTCAGCGGCATGATGAAGACGAACATCAGTGCCTGCGCCGAGCCCGGCGTCTTCATCAGCATGCCGACGAACACCGAGCCCCAGCAGAAGCTCAGCCCGAACGCCAGGGCGAGCAGGATGGCCACGGCGAACTCACCGGGGCTGGTCGCGATCCGGTAGCCCATCAGCGTCGCGACGACCATCAGCACCGCCAGGCACACGACGTACCGCACGACGTCGGCGAGCACCGCGCCGATCAGCGGGGCCGAGCGGGCGATCGGCATGCTGCGGAACCGGTCGAACACGCCCTTGGTGACGTCGGTGTTGAGCTGCACGCCGACGGTCAGGCACGCCTGCAGGATGTTCATCACGATGATGCCGGGCACGACCATCTGCAGGTAGGCGTCGGTCGAGCCGGACAGTGCGCCGCCGAACAGGTAGACGAAGATGACCAGGAAGACGATCGGCATCAACGTGACGTCGGCGAGCTGTTCGGGGTTCTTGCGGATCTTCAGGATGCCGCGCCAGGCCAGCGAAAGCGCGTGCTGGACGCCCTTGGCCGGGCTGATGTGCCGCGGCGGGGCCGGGCGGTCGAGGGCCAGCGTCGTCATGCCAGGCTCCCTTCGAGGGTCTTGTCCTCAGTGGACTCTTCGGCTTTGTGCCCGGTGAGGGCGAGGAACACCTCGTCGAGGCTGGGCAGCCGCAGCGCCAGCTCGTCCGCGGTGATCCCGGCTTCGTCGAGCTTGCGGACCAAAGTGGACAGCAGCACCGGGTCGTCGACGGGCGCGGTCAGCAGTCCGCTCGCGTTGTCGCGGGTCGGTACGACACCCGAGAGGTCGCCGAGGATCCGGTGCACGGCGTCCATGTCGGACAGTCGCGTCGGCCGCACCTGCAGCGTCTGCCCGCCGACGCGGCGCTTGAGCTCGTCGGCCCGGCCGTCGGCGACGACGCGGCCGTGGTCGAACACGGTGATCTTGTCGGCCAGCTGGTCGGCCTCCTCCAGGTACTGCGTGGTCAGCAGCACGGTCGCGCCCTCGGCGACGAGGCCGCGGACGACGTCCCAGACCTCGTTGCGGGCGTGCGGGTCGAGCCCGGTGGTCGGCTCGTCGAGGTAGAGCACCTCGGGGCCGCCGACGAGGCTGGCGGCCAGGTCGAGCCGTCGCCGCATGCCGCCGGAGTACGTCCGGATCGGCCGTTTGGCCGCGCCGGTCAGCTCGAACCGCTCGATCAGCTCGGCGGCCCGGGCCTTGGCGTGGGCCCGCGGGTAGCCGTACAACCGTCCGATGAGGACGAGGTTCTCGATCCCGTTGAGGTCCTCGTCGACCGAGGCGTACTGCCCGGTCAGCCCGATCAGGCTGCGGACCCGCACGGGGTCGGCGACGACGTCGTAGCCGCCGACCGTGGCTCTGCCGGCGTCGGGTTTCATCAGGGTCGCCAGGATCCGGACGGCGGTCGTCTTGCCCGCGCCGTTCGGGCCGAGCACGCCGACCACCTGGCCGAACGGGACCTCGAGGTCCACCCCGTCCAGCGCCTTGGTGTCCCCGAAGTGTTTGACCAGGCCCTCGGCCTGGATCGCGTGCGACATGGGCGTCCTCCTTCGCTGTCGCTTCGAGTGACACTGTGGACGGCCGCGCTGGCAGCTCACGCACAGCGCGCTGGCACGGGCTGGCAGCCGCTGGTGGAGATCTTGTGGAGGAGTTGTCGGCAGCCGGGCCGTCCGGCGGCGGTCTCGGCATACTCGGCAGCATGGTGGTTGCGGAAGAGACGCGGTCGCGGCGGAAGAACCCGCTGGTCACGGCCCTGCTGGTGGTGCCGGTGGTGCCTCTGGCGGTGCTGGCCGCCCTGCGCCTGGTCGGCTTCGACGGCGGCTGGTACACGCTCGTCGCGCTGTCGCTCACGCCGTACGCGGCGGCCGCGGGCCTGCTGCTCGCCGTCCTGGCGCTGGCGCTGCGGCGCTGGTGGGTCGGCGGGCTCGCGCTGGTGCTGGCGGTCGCGCTGGCGGTGCTGGTGCTCCCGCGGCTGTCGGCGAGTGACCAACGCGATGTGCACGGCAAGACACTGCGCGTGCTCGCGTCGAACCTGCTCTACGGCCAGGCCGACCCGAAAGCCGTCGTCGACCTGGTGCGTTCGCAGCGGATCGACGTGCTGAACCTCGTCGAGCTGACGCCCCGCGCGGTCGACGGCCTGACCGCGGCCGGGCTGTTCCAGCTGCTGCCGCACCGGGTGCTGCACCCGGCGCCGGGTGCGTTCGGCTCGGGGATCGTGTCGCGCTTCCCCCTGACGGAGGTCAACCTGACCGGCGACTCGGCGGCCAAGCAGCCGGGCGCGCAGGCCGACCTGGGCGACGGCGTGGTGGCGGAGATCGTGGCGGTGCACCCGATTTCCCCGGACGTCGACACGCCGTTGTGGGAGCGCGAGATGAAGGACCTCTCGCGGGCAGCGGGCGAGCACGGCCTGCGCATCCTGGCGGGCGACTTCAACGCGACGCTGGACCACGCGGCGTTCCGGACGGTGCTCTCGCGCGGCTACAACGACGCGGCGGAGGAGCACGGCTCGGGGCTGACGCCGACGTGGCCGTCGTCGTCGCCAGTGGTGACGATCGACCACGTGGTGGTGGACAACCGCGCGGCGGTGCTGGACTACCGCGTGTTCGACGTCGCGGGCAGCGACCACCGGGCGGTGTTCGCCGAAGTGCGCCTGCCTTAGGCCAGCAGCGCGGTCAACGTCTCCAGCGCGCCGGCCGGGATCGAGACGCCGCGGTTGTGGCGGATCTCCGGTTCGCGCGGGTTGATCCGGATCAACGCGCCGGTCGCCGCGCTCGCCAGTTCGCTGTAGCGGCGGACCGTCGGGACCGCTCGGCCCGCGCCCAGTTCCACCACGACGAGGTCGCGCGCCGTCCGGCGCCACGCCGTCAGCTCGTCGAGCTGGGCCTGGCTGCGGTCCGGGACCCAGTCGTAGTCCCCGAACATCAGGATGTTGGGCCGCGCGAGCCCGCCGCACCGCGGGCACGACGGCAGCGGCGGTACCGCGCGCATGGTTTCGGGGTCGATCTCGACATCGACGTCGGCGGGCCGGATGTCATCGGAACAGCGGTCCAGGCACTGCAGGTGGTGGATCGAGCCGTGCGCCTCGGCGACGTGCTCGAAGCCCGCGGCCTGGAACTGGCCGTCCACATTGGACGTGAACACGCGGACGCCGCCGGGCAGCCGCGACCCGAAGGAAAGCAGCAGCCGGAAGCCGTCGTGCGGCACGGTTTTCCGGTACAGGTCGAGCCGGTGGCCGTAGAAACCCCAGGCCAGCTCGGGGTCGTCGGCGAAGTGGCGCGGGTCGGCGAGCTCCTCGAACCGCAGCCCGAGCCGCGCGTACGGCGGGTACGCGCGCCAGAACCCTTCGCCGCCGCGGAAGTCCGGCAGCCCGGAGTCGACGCCCATTCCGGCGCCGGCGCAGATCAGCAGCGCGCCGGCGCCGTCGAGCAGCTCCGCGGCCCGGTCGAGGGCGTCACTCACCCGGCTTCGAGCCGAGGACGACCTCGAACTCCAGCAGGTTCGCTCCGGTCGACACGGGCTTGGCGCGCTCGCCGGAGTGCGCCGCCGCGGCCGGGCCGCCCGTGGCCCACGCCTTGTAGTGCTCCTCGGTCTCCCACTTCGTGTAGACGAAGTAGCGCGTCTCGCCGGAGACCGGGCGCAGCAGCTCGAAGCCGAGGAAGCCCGGCTGCTGGTCGACGGCGTGCATCCGCGCCGCGAACCGCTTCTCCAGCTCGGGCCCGGCGCCTTCGGGTACCTCGATCGCGTTGATCTTCACGACACTCATGGCTCCAGCCTAGTTGGCCGCGCGCTGTGATCCGTGCCACTGTGGATCACATGGGGACCAGGGAAGAGGAGCTGGCGGCCGATCTGCAGCGGATTTTCCGGGCGACCGCAGACGCAGTCGCGGGGAGCCCGGCCAACGAGCTGATCGACCGGGTGACCGCGCACTTGGGGCCGTTGCCGGGGGTGATGGTCGTGACCCGCAGCTGGCCGATGTGGGAGCACGCGAACATCCAGCGCGGCGTCGACGCCTACCTCGCCGAGCACGGCACGAGCGTCGGCTGGTTCGGCATCGCGGGCGGCCAGCGCAGCCACGAGGACCTGATCGGGATGCTCGTGACCGCGCGCAAGCAGGGCACGTTCGAGCTGGGCTCGGTGGACTTCACGACGACGGCGATCGGCCCGGACGACGCGACGGAGGCGGTGCAGCTCGGGCTCGTCGGCACGAGCGCGCCGGGTGGCGAGCCGGTGCTGCTGGCGATCCGCGGCGCGAACCCGCAGTGGGGGCAGCTGGAGTGCCGCCTGGAGGTGCTGGCGACGTCGCGGGCGACGGCGACGGAGGTCCGCGACCGCGTCGAGCGGCTGATGGCCGAGCACGACGTGCTGCGCGGGCAGGTGCTGGCCTTCGGGACGAGCGAGAACCGCGGCAACGACCTGCTGACGTTCCTGCCGCGGCCCACGCTGGGTGGCGAGGAGGTGGTGCTGCCGGACGGCGTGCTGGAGGCGATCGAGCGCCACACGGTGGGCATCGCGGAGCACGGCGAGCGGCTGCTGGCGGCGGGGCAGCACCTCAAGCGAGGCTTGCTGCTGCACGGCCCGCCGGGCACGGGCAAGACGCACACGGTCCGCTACCTGATGGGCCGCATGCCGCAGAACACGGTGATCATCCTGACGGGCATGGCGATGCGGTTCGTGGCGAAGGCGGCCGAGCTCGCCCGGCGGCTGCAGCCGAGCGTGGTCGTGGTGGAGGACGTCGACCTGATCGCCCAGGACCGCAGTTACGGCCCGGGAGCGCACCCGTTGTTGTTCACGCTGCTGGACGCGATGGACGGCGTGGGCGGCGACGCGGACGTGACGTTCCTGCTCACCACGAACCGGGCGAGCGAGCTGGAGAAGGCGCTGGCGGACCGCCCGGGCCGGGTGGACTTGGCGGTCGAGATCCCGCTCCCGGACGCGGCGGGCCGGGAAGCGCTGCTGCACCTGTACGCGCGGGGGTTGAAGCTGACGGCGGACCTGGCCCCGATCGTGGCGGCGACGGAGGGCGTGACGGCATCGTTCGTGAAGGAGTTGCTGCGGCGGGCGTCGTTGCGGTCGCTGGCGCTTCGGCCGGACGAGGAGATCGTGGTGGGCGATGAGGAGCTGGCGACGGCGTTGCGGGAGATGCAGGATGCGCGGAGTGCGTTGACCCGTTCGTTGCTGGGCAGCTCAGCTGCGCAGTGAGCCGGGGTAGAGGTCGGTGTCCGCGGGCAGTGTCGTGCCGCGGAACCACGCGTCGAAGAACTTCCGCAGGTCCTTCCCGCTGACCTGCGCCGCCATCGCCTCGAAGTCGGCCCACGTCGCGTTGCCGTGGCGATACCGCGACGGCCACTCGTGCAGCAGGCGGTCGAACGCCGGGTCGCCCATCTCGCGGCGCAGCGCGTGCATGGCCAGGATTCCCTTGTTGTACACGCCCTCGAACTCGTGGCCCTGGCCCATGCCGACCAGCTTCTGCGCCCAGAAGTCCGTGCTGGCGTGGGTGATTTCGATGGCCGTGCGGTAGCGGTCGTCGAGGTTCTGGCCCTCGCGCTCGGCCCAGAGCCACTGCGCGTACGACGCGAAGCACTCGTTCAGGCAGATGTCGGACCAGTTGTCGAGCGACACCGAGTCGCCGAACCACTGGTGCGCGCTCTCGTGCACCAGCGTCGTCAGCTCCGCCCACTTCGCGTACGTCGGCCGCGTCTGCGTCTCCAGCGAGAAGTGGATGTCCTCGTCCAGGTAGATCCCGCCCGCCGCCGACTGCGGGTACGGGCCGAACTTGCCGCTCAGGAAGCCGAGGACCTCGGGGAGCCTGCCGCCGGTCGCGCGGCGGGCCTCCGCGCCCGGCGCGTACGCCGAGACCACCGGGGTGCCGTCCGGGAGTGTCGACCTGTCGACACTGAACTTGCCGATCGCGATCGTCGTCAGGTAGCTCGCCACCGGGTTCGGCTCGGTCCACGTGCCCGGCGGGCCCTCGCGGCCGTTCGAAATCACCGTCCACCCGGCCGGGACGTGCGCGGTCAGCGTGAACGTCGCCTTGTCGCGCGGGGTCTCGTTCACCGGGAACCAGAACGCCGCCGAGTGCGGCTCGCCGACCATGTACGCGCCGCCGTCGGCCGAGTGCTGCCAGCCGTTCTCGCTGCCGCCGTCGTGCGGGGTCTTCGCCGGGTCGCCGCCGTAGCGCACCCGCGTGCGGAACGTCGTCCCGGCGCGGATCGGTGACGCCGGGGTGACGACCAGCTCGAACGCCTTCTCGCGGGTGAACGTCGCCGGTTTGCCGTCGACTTCGACGCTGCGCACGTCGAGCCCGCGCAGGTCCAGGTCGAACCGGCTGAGGTCCTGGGTGGCCTTCGCGGTGACCGTCGTGTCGCCGTCGAGGTGGCCGCTCGGCGGGTCGTACGTGACGCCCACCTGGTAGCCGAGCGCGTCGTAGCCGCCGTTGCCGTCGTCCGGGTAATACGGATCACCGGCGCCGGACGCGCCGGGCGTCGGGTGCATCGGCGGGGGCGGTGGCGGCGCCGAGACGGCGTCACCGCTGCAGGCCGCGGCGAGGACCACCGCGGCGCAGACGGCGAGGGCGGCGAGTCGGCGGCGCATGAGACCACCATAGGTGATGGAAAGCGATCACTCGGTCACGTTCCGCACCAGGCATTATGGTGACCGCGTGCTCTGTTTCGGCGGCACCGGCGTGCCGATCGTGCTGCTCCACGGCCTGATGGGCCGCGCACGGACGTGGTGGCGGGTCGCGGAGTGGCTCCGGCCCTACGGCGCGGTGTACGGCCTCGACGCGCGCGGCCACGGCAGCGCGCCCCGCGTGGGCCCGTGGACCACCGAGCGGTTCACCGAGGACGTCGCCGACGCGCTCCGGACGCTCGACGCGGGCCCGGCGGTGCTCATCGGCCATTCGATGGGCGGCCTGCACGCGTGGTCGACCGCCGCGAAGCACCCGGAGCTGGTGCGCGCGGTCGTCTCGGAAGACTTCGCGCCGGACCAGCGCGGCCGGACCGTCGAGACGTGGCGCGGGTACTTCGAGAGCTGGCCGGTGCCATTTTCCTCGCTCGACCACGTCCGCGCGTTCTTCGGCGACGCGGGCGAGTACTTCGCCGACTGCGTCGAGGAGCGCGACGACGGGTTCCACCTGGTCGCCGACCTCGAGGACCTGTACGTCATCGCCGCCGAGTGGGGCCGCCGCGACTACTGGTCCATTGTGGACGCCATCCGCTGCCCGCTGCTGCTGGTCGAAGGCGAGCACACGGCGATGCCGCCGGGGCAGCAGGCGCTCGTCGCCGAACGGGTCCCCGGCGCGAAGCACCTGGTGGTCCCGGGTTCGGCCCACCTGCCCCACGACGAGGCCCCGGAGACCTACCGCGGCGCTGTCGAGGCGTTCCTCAGCCAGGTGCTGGGCCGCTGACGGGCCCGGCAGGGGGGACGGTGCACCGCACGCGCCGTTGAGCACGGCGCACCGACCGCCCTGCCGGAGCTTTCACGTGAAAGCTCGGACCTGGGGCGGCACTTTCACGTGAAAGTGCCGCCGGGTCACGCGCGGGAGAGGTCGGCTCGCCAGGCCGCCGTGGAGCGGTCCGAGGGCACGATGAGCGGCCAGACGTCGGCGCCGAGGAAGCCGGTTTCGTCGGCCGCCTTGGCCGCCGTGCAGGTGTCCTTCGCCAGCCCGGCCCGCGCCGAGAGCGCGGCCACGGCGTCCTTTGTGGACTTCCCGAAGACGCCGTCGGTGGGGACGCCGAACCCGGCGTCGCGGAGGAACTGCTGCGCCAGCTGGACCTTTTTGCCCGTATCGCCCGGCTTCAGCAGCGGCCACTCGGCTTCGGTGCGCGCGACCGAGACGCCGAGGACGCGGCCGACCGCGGTCCGCAGCTCCGGCAGCCGGTCGTAGAGCACCTGGCCGCAGCACTCGGTCGAGTTGAAGTCGCGGTGGCCCTTGATGAACTCGGGCGTGATCGAGTACTGGTGCGCGACGTAGGCGACCAGGCCGACGAGCGAGTCCCACAGCGCCGGCGTGACGTCGACGGTGGAGTACAGGCCTTCGTTCTCGATGCCGATGCACTCGCTGTTGTGGTTGCCGACGTTGGCGCCCTGGACGTGCCGGGTGCCGCCGCGCAGGATCTCCAGGCTGCGGTGGCGTCCTTCGGTGATGAAGCCGCCGCGGCTGTTCGTGAACTGCTGGCCGGTGTCGATCCAGCCGCGCGTGTCCATGTGGAAGTTCTGGATGTCGCGCGAGATCTGGAACGCGTGGGCGAGCGAGTAGTCGGTGTTGTTGCCGGGATCCACCGTGTGGTGCACGACGATGTAGGTCGGCTTGTGGTCTTCGACCACGATCGTGCCGGTGGCGGGGCGGGCGCCCCACTCGGACGTCGAGTGGATCGTCGGTGTCGGCACGGCCGCCGCGGCCGTCCCCGTGGTCGTCATCCCCAGTGCGCCGGCCGCGGTCGCGGTCACCCCCGCCTTGAGCAGGGTCCGGCGGTCAACAGTGACCATGCGGAGAAAGGTAACTCCGGATCGCGTCGATGACAACTATTGACCAACTTTGGTCGTAGTGCGTCAGTGTTCACCCGGGAGAGCGAAGAGACCGTCGCGGGTTTGTTCGAGCAGGCCGTCGACCAGCAGCGAGTCGAGGCAGCGGTCGCGCTGGCCGCCGTCGTGCCACACCAGGTCGAGGCGAGCCTTCTCGACCGGGCCCTCGCTGCCGCGCAGGACGTCGAGCAGCCGCCCGCGGACCTGCCGGTCGGTGCCGGCGAACTTCTGCACGGGCTTGGCCGGGCCGGTGTACTCCGGGCGGCCGGCGAGCTGCCACGCGCATTCGTCGTGGATCGGGCAGTCGGCGCACTTCGGCGCACGCGCGGTGCAGATCAAGGCGCCGAGCTCCATGATCGCGGCGGAGAACTTCGCCGCGGGGGCGTCGTCGGCGGGCAGCAGCGCCTCGACGTCGGCCATGTCCCGGGTGTTCGACGCGGGCCCGGCGTCCCCGGCCCCGTGCACGGCCCGCGCGACGACCCGCCGCACGTTGGTGTCGACGACGGGCGCGCGCCGCCCGTAGGCGAACGCGGCGACGGCCCGCGCGGTGTAGGCGCCGATCCCGGGAAGCGCGAGCAGGGTGTCCACATCGGACGGGACGACGTCGCCGTGCTCGGCGGCGATGACCCCGGCGGCCTCGTGGAGCCGCAGGGCGCGACGCGGGTAGCCGAGCTTGCCCCAGGCACGCACGACCTCGCCTTGCGACGACGCGGCCAGCGCCGAGGGCACCGGCCAGCGCGCCATCCACTCGTGCCAGATCGGCTGCACCCGGGCGACGGGCGTCTGCTGCAGCATGATCTCGCTGACCAGCACGCCCCACGCCGAGCAGTCCGGTTCGCGCCACGGCAGGTCCCGGCCGTGCGCGGAGAACCAGTCGAGCAGTACGTCAGCGTCCACAGCCACGCGCCCATTGAACCCCAGGCGCCCACCGGCCCAGGCAGGTGGCCGGGTGGTCGTGAGTGTTTAGGGCGGTTAGAACCGCCCTAAACACTCACGACAGCTTGAGCCGCGCCTACTTCACCTCGGTGAGCCGCCCGATTTTGACGTCGTAGACGAAGCCGCGGACGTTCTCCGTGTGCGGCAGGTACGCGCTGCGCCGCACCCGCTCCATCGACGTCCGGACGCTGTTCTCGACGTTGCGGAACGCCTCGACCGCCCACGTCGGGCGCAGGCCGGTGGCCTCTTCCAGCTCGTCCTTGAAGTCGTCCTCGGTGACCATCGACAGGCCGCACTCCGTGTGCTGGACGATCAGCACCTCGCGGGTGCCCAGCTTGCGCTGCGAAAGCGCCAGCGAGCGGATCACGTCGTCGGTCACCACGCCGCCCGCGTTGCGGAGGACGTGCGACTCGCCCTGCAGGAGCCCGAAGATCTCGAACACCCGGATCCGGGCGTCCATGCAGGTCAGGACGGCCACCTGGAGGGACGGCCGCGGCGTCGACCGGTCACCGGGCGTGATGTCGCCGATTTCCTGGTTGCGCTTGAGCAGTACGTCGATCGAGGTCATCGGTCACCTTCCGGCCAGTGGCCCCGCGGCGCGGGCGGGCCACTCCATTTGACCCGGTGAGTACCCCGGCGGGCAATGCACTACGAGCTATGTCACGGCGGGTTCAGCCGCCGAACCAGGGCTCCTCGACCGTTCGCGGCGGCGCCGACGTCCGTCCGATGCGCAGCTCGGTCGGCAGCGTGATCACCTTCGGGGCACTGCGCTCGGCCGAGCCGAGCAGCAGCCGCCCGGCCGTCTTGCCCTTTTCGAGCACCGGCTGGTGGACCGTGGTGAGCCCGATCCGCTCGGCTTCGGCGATGCCGTCGAAGCCGGTGACCGTGAGGTCCTGGGGCACGCGCAGGCCCCGCCGCTCGGCTTCGGCCATGGCGCCGAGCGCGAGGATGTCCGACGTGCAGATCACGGCCGTGATCTGCGGATACGCGTCCAGGAGCTGCCGGGCCGCGGAGGCGCCGTCGTCCACCGTGTGGTCGAACCGCTCGACGACCGGGACGCCCGCCCAGTCGACCCCGGCCGCCGAGAACGCGACGGCGAGGGCCTCCAGCCGGGTGCGCTGGACGTGGAAGTGCGCGCCGCTCTGGCGGGCGGCCGAGACGAAGTCGTCGTTGCGCTCGCGCGCGAGGCGCATGCAGATGACGCCGACCTGCCGGTGCCCCAGCGTCACCAGGTGCTCGGCGATCTTGCCGACCGCCGCCGCGTCGTCCGGGCCGACGCGGTCGATGCCTTCGAGGCTCGGCTGGTCGATGATCACCGTCGGCACCGGCCGCTCCAGCACGGCGGCCAGGTGCGGGTCGTCGTCCGGCACGGAGTAGACGACGAAGCCGTCGACGCCCGCGCGGTGCACCGCGGCGACGTCCTCGCGGCCCGGGCTGGCCGGCACGAGGTGCAGGCCGACGCCGGCGTCCTCACAGGCCAGCGCCAGTCCTTCGAGCACGCCGACGGCGGCGGGGTCGCGGAAGGCGTAGGAGAGGTTCTCGGTGAGCAGCAGCCCGACCGCGCCCGCCTTGCGCGTGCGCAGGGAGCGGGCGACGGGGTCGGGGCCCGGGTAGCCGAGGCGCCGCGCGGTCTCGAGGACTCGGCGGCGCAGTTCCGGGGACAGCTGGTCCGGCCGGTTGTAGGCGTTGGACACCGTGGTCCTGGACACACCGAGCTCCGCCGCGAGCGACGCCAGCGTCGCCTGCCTCCGGGTGCGAATAGGACGGCCCATCAGCAAACCGTAACGGTTCAGATCGTTTTCCTGAAGAGACACCCCGCGTGGTCGATGTCTCGATCCGCATGCATGAAGACGCATACACCAAAACGGGGTCGACGGGCCAGGAAGTCATCCGGATGGGGTAAGGTGAATCTGACAACGGTTTCCATTAGCGTCTCCAGGAGTCCCTCGATGAGTTCCCGCCGCACCAGGAGCGTGCTCGCCGCCGCTTCGGCCCTTTCCGTCTTCGCGCTGGCCGCGTGCTCCAGCGGGTCCTCCGGCTCCGACGGCGGCGGGCAGTCCGGCGGCGACGGCAAGATCAAGGTCGTCGCCTCGACCGACGTCTGGGGCAGCGTGGTCAGCGCCGTCGGCGGCGACAAGGTCGACGTCAAATCGATCATCCACGACCCGTCGGCCGACCCGCACTCGTACGAGACGACGGCGGACGACGCGCTCGCGGCGAAGGACGCGAAGCTGCTGCTGTCCAACGGCGGCGGCTACGACGAGTTCTTCGGCAAGCTCACCGAGCAGGCGGGCGACGCGAAGAAGCTCGTCGCCTACGACATCGCCGCGACCGGCGACGAGAACGAGCACGTCTGGTACGACCTGCCGGGCGTCGACAAGGTCGCCGACCAGGTCGCCGCGCAGCTGGGCGAGCTGCAGCCGGCGTCGAAGCAGCAGTTCACCGACAACGCGAACGCGTTCAAGGCGAAGGTCGACGCGCTCGAGAAGCGGCTCGAAGAGCTGGGCACCGGCCACCCGGGCACGAAGGTCGTCGTCACCGAGCCGGTCGCGCACTACCTGCTGGAGAGCGCGAAGATCACGGACGCGACGCCGAAGGCCTTCTCCGACGCGGTGGAGAACGACACGGACGTCCCGGCCGGCGCGGTCAGCGAGTACAAGCAGCTCATCGCGACCAAGCAGGTCAAGGCGCTGGTCAACAACGAGCAGACGGTGACGCCGTTGACCCAGGACGTCGTCAAGCAGGCGAAGGACGCGGGCATCGGCGTGGTCGGCGTGACCGAGACGCTGCCGCAGGGTGTGACGGACTACATTGTCTGGATGACCGGGGAAGTCGACGAGCTGGCGGGGGCGTTGAAGTAGCCATGCCTCTTGTCTCCGACGACGTACGCCCCGCGGTCCGGGTCCGCGGGGCGGGCCTGGCGTTCGGCCCCCGCACCCTCTGGTCGGGGCTGGACCTCGTCGTCGAGCCGGGGGAGTTCCTCGCCGTGCTCGGCCCGAACGGTTCCGGCAAGAGCAGCCTCCTCAAGGCGCTGCTCGGCATGCAGGGCCTGTCGGCGGGCACGGTCGAGATCGCGGGCGGCCGCCCCGGCGGCGCGAACCGCAAGGTCGGCTACATCCCGCAGCAGCGCGCGATCGACGAGTCGCTGACGCTGCGCGGGGTCGACCTGGTCGGGCTGGGCCTCGACGGTCACCGCTGGGGCACGGGCTTGTTCGGCATGGCGGCCCGGCGCCGCCGCGTCACGGAAGCGATCGAGGCGGTCGGCGGCACGCGTTACGCGAGGCAGCCGGTGGGCCGCCTGTCCGGCGGCGAGCAGCAGCGGCTGCGGGTGGCGCAGGCCCTGGTCGGCAACCCCGAAGTGCTGCTGTGCGACGAGCCGCTGCTGTCGCTGGACCTGGCGCACCAGCGCGCGATCAGCGAGCTGATCGACTCCCGGCGGCGCGACGCCGGCACCGCGGTGCTGTTCGTGACGCACGAGATCAACCCCGTGCTGCCGTTCGTCGACCGGGTGTTGTACCTGGTCAACGGCCAGTTCCGGATCGGCAAGCCGGACGAGGTGATGACCTCGGAGACGCTGACCGAGCTGTACGGCACCCGCGTCGAGGTGCTCAAGGTCGGCGGGCAGATCCACATCGCGGGCGCGCAGAGCGCGTTGTGCGAGGAGGAGCCGCACCACCACGAACACGACGTAGAAGAGCAAGTGGGCTGAGTCTTGGACCTGTTCGACTTCGGCAAGACCTGGGACCTGATCGTCGGGTTGGAAGGCGTCCAGACGGCGCTGCTGGCGTCGGCGATCCTCGGCCTGGTGGCGGGGGCGCTGGGCCCGCTGATCGTGATGCGCCGGATGTCGTTCGCGGTGCACGGGACGTCGGAACTGGCGTTCACCGGCGGCGCGGCGGCGTTGCTGCTCGGCATCGGCGTCGAGTACGGGGCGCTGATCGGCGCGGTGGTGGCGGCGCTGCTGCTGGGCATCCTCGGCGCGCGCGACGCGGACCGCGACTCGGTGATCGGCGTGATCCTGTCGTTCGGCCTCGGCATGGGCGTGCTGTTCCTGTCGTTCTACAAAGGACGGTCCGGGAACAAGTTCGGGATCCTCACCGGCCAGATCATCACGATCGATTCGACGAACCTGACGTTGTTCGTGGTGTCGTCGGTGGTGGTGCTGGTGGTGCTGGGGCTGGTGTACCGGCCGTTGCTGTTCGCGTCGGTGGACCGGAACGTGGCGGTGGCCCGCGGGGTGCCGGTGAAGACGCTGACCGTGGTGTTCGCCCTGCTGGTGGGCGTTTCGACGGCGTTGAGCGTGAAGGTGGTCGGCTCGCTGCTGGTGGTGGCGCTGATGGTGACGCCTGCGGCGGCGGCCGCGCGCGTGACGGCGTCTCCGTTGCGGGCGACGGTCTTGGCGATCATCTTCGCCGAGGTGTCGGCGCTGGGCGGGATCGTGCTGTCGCTGGCACCGGGGTTGCCGGTGAGCGCGTTCGTGACGGCGATTTCGTTCTTGATCTACGTGGTGTGCCGGGCGATCGCCTGGCAGCGCGACCGCCGCACGAGGGTCCGCGCGGTGGAGTCACCCGCCGAACTGGCCCCGGTGGGCTGAAGGGGACTTTCCTCGCATCAGATGAGCTGAAGGGCGCTTTCCTCGCATCAGATGCGATGAACGTCCCCTTCAGCCCAGCATCAGCAGGACTTGCAGTTCGCCCACTACGAAGCCGATCACGCCGCCGACCGCGATCAGCTTCCACTCGTCCTGCCGGAACGCCGGCCGCAGCAAGCCCTCGAACTCCAACGGCGTCAACGCCAGCATCCGCTGCTCGATCACCTTCGCGACGTCCATCGCCTCGGTCAGGTACCCCTCGGCGTACCGGGCCGTGTCCGGTAGCTGCTCCAGGGCCTTCCGCGCCGCCGCGCGCTTCATCTCCCGCAGCCGCGTGCCGCCGACCGTCCAGGCCAACGGCATCTGCGCGTCCACCGCCGAGGACACCATCTGCTCCACCAACGCCGCCAGCCGGTCGGCTCGGGGGCCGCGCAGGACCGCGTCCAGGAGGTTCTGCACCGTCAGGACCTCGTTCGCGATCAGCTCGCCGTACTGCCGCGCGACCTCGGCGCGCCGCCGCTGGAACTTGCCCTGGAAGATCACCCGGCCCACGCGGACCGGCTCGCGGGGGACGAAGATCAGCTTGATCGCCAGCCAGTCCGTGAACAGCCCGATCGCGCCGCCGAAGATCGGGAGCACCCACGGCTCGCGCGTCAACGCCCACACCAGCGTCTGGACCAGGCCGAGCCCGAAGCCGAAGTAGATGCCCATCCGCGCGATGAACGCCATCTCCGGGCGGGACGTCTCGCGGATCAGCCGGACCAGCAGCGCTTTGTCCCGCGTCAGCCGCTGGACCGTCATGTGCTGGACGTCGAGGACGTCGTCGAGGCGCTCGCGGACGTCGTCGAGGAATTCCCGCACCAGCCGCGGCGCCGTCGCCTGGACCTGCTTGACCAGCATCTCCTGCGCCAGCGTCGGCATCACCTCCCACAGCCGCGGGTGGTGCTCGGCCAGCACTTCGCGCGCAATGTGGTCGACCGCGCGCAGCAGCGGCTGCTCCAGCTCGTGCGTGATGATCACCGGGTCGATCCGCGCGACGACCTCGCGCAGGTCGAGGAGGTTCTCGGTGAGCAGTTCGGTGGCGACCGCGGCCATCCGCCCGCCGTGCTTCGGGACGACGCCCTGCCAGCCGAGCAACGGCGGAACCCCGATGAACTCGAGCGGGCGGAACATCATCTCGATGGCGACGCGCTTGGTGACGTACCCGATCAGGGCCGCGACGAACGGCATCGCCGCGTACAGCGGCCAGTGCAGCGCGAGGTCGTGCAGGACAGCGTCCACCCCGACCTCCCTCGCGCTCCCGAGAGCGAAACCGTACCGGCTACCCGAGCAGGGCGAGCACCTGCAGTTCCCCGACGAGCCCGCCGATCACCGCGCCGACGGCGATCAGCTTCCACTCGTCCTGCCGGAACGCCGGCCGCAGCAGCTGCTCGAACTCCAGCGCGGTCAGCTTCCGCATCCGGTCGACGATCGTGTTGCGCACATCGAGCGCGTTGATCGCGTAGTTCTCGGCGTACCGGATCGTCTCCGGGACGCGCTCGGCCGCCTTCGCCGCCGCCGTCTGCTTCATCTCCTGGAACTTCTTCGTCCCGACGGCGATGGCGACGAACGGCTTGACGACGCTCGCCTGCGCGTCGATCGTCTTCTGCACCTCGCGGGTGATCATCGCGAACAGCTTGTCGGACTTCGGCCCGCGCAGCACCGCTTCCAGCAGGTGGGGAATGGTGATGATCTCGCGCGCGATCATGTCGCCGTAGTCGGCGGCGACCTGGTCGCGGCGCTTCTGGAAGATGCCCTGCCAGGTGTAGAGGCCGAAGAACCGGCGCGGCTCGCGCGGCAGGAAGATCATCTTCAGGGCCAGCCAGTCGGTGAACCAGCCGATGCCGAGGCCGAACAGCGGCAGCACGATCGGCGACTTCGTCAGCGCCCACACCACGAGCTGGACGCACCCGAGGACGAACCCGAACCAGATGCCGGAGCGGGCGATGAACCGCATCTCCGGCCGCGAGATGTCCCGGATCAGCCGGTTGAGCAGGGCTTTGTCGCGCACCAGGTTCGTCACGACCATGTGCTTGAGGTCGAGGACGTCCTCGATGTTGTCGGCGATCTCCCGCATGATCTTGGTGATCGCCTTCGGCGCCTCGGCCTGGACGCGCTTGAGCAGCAGCTGCTGCGCGCCGTTCGGCAGCACCTCCCACAGTCGCGGCTGGTAGGTCTCCATCACCTCGCGGGTGACGTCCTCGACGACCCGCAGCAGCGGCTGCTCGATCTCCTTCGCGACCTGCGCCGGGTCGAGCCGGGCGAAGATCTCCTTCGGGTCGACGAGGTTGGTCGTCAGCATCTCGGTGGCCGTCGCCGCCATGCGCTCGGCGTTGGCCGGCAGCACGCCCTGCCAGCCGAAGACGGGCTTGATCCCGACGAACTCCAGCGGCCGGAACATCATCTCGATGGCGACGCGCTTGGTGACGTACCCGATCAGCGCCGCGATGAACGGCATGGTGACGTACACCTGCCAGTGCGTGCCGAAGTCCACGCCGCGCACGCTATCCGCTCGGCGTCAGTGCAGCAGGAGCAGCACCTGGAGTTCACCCACCAGCCCGCCGATCACCGCGCCGACCGCGATGAGCTTCCATTCGTCCTGCTTGAAGGCCGGACGCAGGATGCCTTCGAACTCCAGCGGCGTCAGCTGCCGCATCTTCGTGACGATCGTGTTGCGGACGTCGAGCGCGCCGGTGGCGTAGCTCTCGGCGTGTTTCACCGTTTCGGGGAGGTATTCGATCGCTTTGGCGGCTGCCGCGCGCTTCATCTCCTGGTACTGCCGCCCGCCGATGGTGAGCGCGACGAGCGGCTTGGCGATGCTCGCCTGCGCGTCGATCGTGCGCTGGACCTCGCGGGTGACCATGGCGAACAGCTTGTCCGCGCGCGGCCCGGTGAGCACGGCTTCCATGACGTTCCGCACGGTGAGCACCTCGTCGGCGATCAGCGCGCCGTAGTCGGCGGCGACCTCCTGGCGCCGTTTCTGGAACATGCCCTGCCAGCGGAAGAAGCCGAACCCGCGCGGCTCCCGCGGGTAGAAGATCATCTTGAGGGCCAGCCAGTCCGTGACGAAGCCCGTGACGAAACCGAAGATCGGCATGATCAGCGGCTGTTTCGTCAGTGCCCAGGCGACGAACTGGACGAGCCCGATGACGAACCCGAACCAGATGCCCGAGCGCGCGATGAACTTGAACTCGGGCGCGGCGACGTCGCGGATCAGCCGGCAGGTCAGCGACTTGTCGCGGACCATGGCGCCGATGAGCATGTCGTTGACGTCGAGGACGTCGTCGATGTTGGTCGAGACCTCCCGCAGCAGCCGCTTGACGGTGCCGGGCGCCTGCGCGCGGACCTGGTCGAGCAGCAGCCGTTGCGCGCGCGACGGCAGCATTTCCCAGAGCCGCGGCTGGTAGGTCTCCATGACCTCGCGCGTGACGTCCTCGACGGCCTTGAGCAGGGGCGTTTCGAGCTCTTTGACCATTTCTTCGGGGTCTAGGCGAGCGAAGATCTCCCGCGGGTCGACGAGGTTGCGGGTCAGCAGATCGACGGCGGTGGTGGCCATCCGCCGCGCGTTCGCCGGGATGACGCCCTGCCAGCCGAGGAACGGCCTGATCCCGACGAACTCGAGGGGCCGGAACATCATCTCGATGGCGACGCGCTTGGTGAGGTACCCGATGAGCGCGGCGATGAGCGGCATGGTGGCGTAGACGTGCCAGTGCTCGCCGATGTCCGCGAGGACGGCGTGTATGTCCACAGTGGCCTCCTCGCGCTGGTCAACCCGGGTCAGGATGCCATGCGTTACCGGGGGTTCCCAAATACGTGATGCATCCGTTTGGCGGTACGTCCGGATGGGCCCCGGCTCATTAAGGTGGCGCGATGGTCGCGCCTGAGAAGCCCCAGTCCGCCCCGAAGACCGCCCAGTTCGCCGTGGGTGTCCGCGGCTACAACCAGCGCCAGGTCGACGAACGCCTCGCCGAGCTGACGAAGGAGATCCGGGAGGCGTCCCGCAGCCGCGACGAAGCCGTCGCGACGTCCGCG
This sequence comes from Amycolatopsis nalaikhensis, assembly GCF_030264295.1. GTDB lineage: Bacteria > Actinomycetota > Actinomycetes > Mycobacteriales > Pseudonocardiaceae > Amycolatopsis > Amycolatopsis nalaikhensis. Next base: position 3,483,723 of record NZ_CP127173.1, read on the forward strand.
GATCTCTCGAAGGCCCTCGCGTACGCGCAGAAGGAGCTGTCCGAGACGAAGGCCGCGTTGGCCAGGATGAGCTCGAGCCCGTCCGGAGCCGGCGCGATGGCCGAGCGCGTCCGGATGATGATGCAGCTGGCGGAGGAGGAGATAGCGGACCTGCGCGCGGCCGCCGAAGCCGACGCGGCGTCGACCCGCGACCAGGCGGACAAGTACGCGCACGAGACCCGCCGCACGGCCGACAAGCTGGCGAAGGACGCGGAGGAGGAACGAGCGCGCCTGCTGCAGGAGGCGAAGGACGAGATCGAGAAGCTGAACGCGGCGGCGGGCGCCAAGCGGGTCGAGCTGGCGGCGGCGGCGGAGCGGGCGCGCAAGGAGGCGGACGCGAAGGCCGAAGCCGAGGCGGCGGCTGCTCGGGCCGAGGCGGATCGGGTCGCGTCGGAGGAACTCGCGGCGAAGAAGAAGGCCTTCGAGGAGGAGTACGCCCGGAAGAAGGCGGCCTTCGACGACGAGGTTTCGCGGAAGCAGCGCGAGACCGAGGCGGCTTTGGCTTCGGCTCGGTCGCAGCAGTCCGAGGCTGAGCGGAACCGGAAGCTGGCTTTGGACCTGCGGGCCAAGGTGGCCGAGCGGATCGCCGCCACGGACGTCGCGGTGCAGGAAGCCATGCGGTTGCTGGCCCCCATCGAGGAGGCCCCGGCCGCGAACGCGGACCGGAAGCCCGCTCCGGCTCCGGCCAAGCCCGCTCCCGCCAAGGCTTAAGTCCTGGTCGCGAATGACTCATTGGGGACCTCGGACGTCTCGAATGAGTCATTCGCGACCTCCGGATGAGTCTCGGCGGCGGCTGCGCCAGAGTGGTGGGCATGATCCTCGAAACCGAGCGGGCCGCGGTCTGCGCCTACGCGCGCCGGATGGTGGGTGACGGCCTCGTCGTCGGCACGTCCGGGAACGTGTCCGTCCGGGCCGGTGACCTGGTCGCCGTCACGCCGACCGGAGTCGGCTACTCCGCCCTCACCCCCGCCGACATCCCGGTCGTCGACCTCGGCGGCCAAGTCGTCGACGGCTCGCTGAAACCCACCAGCGAACTCCCCGTGCACCTGTCCGTCTACTGGGACGTCCGCGACCCGGACGCCGAGCCGGTGACCGCCGTCGTCCACACGCACTCGCCGCACGCCACCGCCGCCTCCACTCTGGTGCGGGAGCTGCCGCCCATCCACTACATCGTCGCCACCATCGGGCCCTCCGTGCGCGTGGCGCGCTACGCCACCTACGGCACTCCCGAGCTCGCCGCCGCCGTGCTCGAAGCGCTCGATGGCCGCCGGGGCTGTCTCATGGCGAACCACGGCACCCTCACCTACGGCAACGGTCTCGAAGCCGCCTACCACCGGGCCCAGCAGCTCGAGTGGGCCTGCCGCGTCTGGCTGCTCGCGCAGAGCGCCGGGCGGCCCAGCCTCCTGCCGCCGGCCGAGGTGGCGAACGTCGTCGAACGGCTGCGGGGCTACGGCCAGGGCTAGTGGCCCGCCTCGGCGCCGACCTCGGCGACGGCCCACATCAGGACGCCAGCGCGTCGACCGCGTGCACCGCGTCCAGCAGCTCCGCGACCGTCGGGTCGTCGACCGCCTCCTTGATGCACTGCCACAGCTGGAGGTTCGCCGTCGCCCAGCGTGAATACGTCGCCGCCGCCTCCGGGTTGTAGAAGTAGTAGCCCTCGTCGTGGACGTCGCACTGCTCGCCGACGATCTTGTGCGCCAGCTCGCGCAAGCTCAGCCCGTTCTCCCTCAGGTACCGGTGCGCGAGCACCACCGGCGTCACCGGCAGCGCCTTGAACAACGTGTCCGCGTCGCTCAGTGCCTGCGCTTCCAGTGAGATGTCCCGGCCGCGGGTGGCCATCTCGGCCTCGTCGACGATCTCGTCGATCCAGCGCGCCACTCCCGGCGCCACCCCGCACTCCGCGAGGATCTCCAGGCGCAGGCTCCGGCCCGCCGCCGCGGGGGAGTTGCGGAGCACCAGGTAGTTGACGTCGTGCACCAGCGCCGCCACCTCGACGACCGTGCGGTCGGCTCCGTTGTGCTCGGCGAAGCCGACCGCTTTCGCGCGGACGAAACTCACGTGGTGCCAGCCGTGGAACTGCAGTTTTTCGGCGTACTCGCGGCAAAGCCGGTGGACCCGGTTTTCGACGGCGCCGACGGTCACGTGGTCGATCGTGCTTTCCTGCGTGCGCATACACCTCTCCGATCCCGGCCGTTGTGTTCAGACGGGTGGAGTAATGGTAAGCGCCTTTGACGCCGGTGTGTAGCTAGATGCGGTCGGCCAATTCCCCCAATCGGACCTCGACCGGAACGTGACGATGGCCGATTCCCCGGGCCGGGTCGAAAGAAAGGCTGTACGTGCTCACCGGGCGTGATTTCACGAGGAACGTCATCGTCCCGCTGGCCGCCGCGGGGATGCGGTGGAATTCGTCGGCGAGCATGGTGATGCACGCGCCGGCCTGGCACAGCGTGCTGCGGCGCCGTCGCGCCGAACCGATCAGGCCGGTGCCGGCGTCGATCGTCGTTTCGTACCTTTCGTGGAGGTAGTTGCCGCGGAGAATGGTGGTGCAGAAGTGGTACCTGTGGTTGTGCACGGAATCCGCGTACCCTTCCCGCCAGTCCTCCTGGTCCTTGTATTCGTGCAGCCAGAAGGAAAACGGGTCGTGCGGCGAATCGAGCAGGCACCACGCGAAATGCGTCGTCGTTTCCCGGGACGCGCGCAGCACCTTCGCGGTCTGCGCGGTGGACAGCGTGAGGAGCTGCGCGCGCAGCTCCTCACGCAGGCCCGGCTGGGCGGCCCACGGCCGGAACCAGCCGTCGACGGCGCGCCAGTCCGCGGAAAGCGGGGACCCGGCCGTGCGCAGGCGCGCGGCCAGTTCGGTGAGCGGGGACAGGCGGGTGAGCAAGGTCAGCTCCCTAGCTCGGCGACTTCGGAGAACTCCGCGCGGAAGGCGTGGAACTTGCCCTCCAGCTCGCGGAACTGCTCCTCGGACAGCGGTGATCCGGTGATCTTTTCGAACAGCGCCAGGAAATCCGTCCGCGTCGTGGCGGACGTGATGCGGAAGTGGCGGCCGGTCCGGGACTGCGAAACGCGCACGAACTCGGCGCGCTCCATGTTGTAGAGGAAGGAACCCTCGGTGAACCGCAGGGACCGCGGGTACAGCTTCGTGGCGCCGCGGACGTCGCTGTAGAGCGACACCCACACGCTGTCGTCGAACATTTCGAGCCGGTCCAGCGGCGGGTCGGCGACGACGGTGATGTCGACCTGCGCGCAGCGGCTGCGCGCAAGGAAGAGGCCGACGAGCCCGATCCGGATCTCTTCGTCGAGCCGGGTCTGGATGTGGTCGTAGTCGACGTCGCCCGCCTCGCGCCGCAGCAGGTAGCGGGCGCGCCCGCTGATCGAGCTCGCGTCGCGCGGGTCGGCGATGACGGCCCGCAGTTCCCGTTCCGTGCGGGACAACAGCAGCCGCGCCGCCGCGTGCCGTCCGGAGAAACCGCGGAAGAAGTACTGCCGGGTCGCGTCGAGGTCGGCCATCAGCGCGCGGTTGAACGCGGGGTCGGGATCGGTGGTCGCCTCGAACACGTCGGTGGGGAAGAACTCCTTGTTCAGCGCGCGGTATTCGGCGCTCAGGTCCTCCAGCGCGCGCCTGCTCTCCTCGATCACCGGGGTCACCAACGCTTTTTGCGACGCGCTGGCGGTGATCAGCGTGGTGCCGAACCCGACGATCGCGGAGATCAGGGTGCCGGTGCCCAGCGACGTCACCAGGTTCTTCCCGGTGCCGGGGTCCATCAACCCGGCCAGCCACAGGCTCAGGCCGGCGACCACGACGAGCACCGTGAGGAGCAAGCTCGTCCTGGTCCAGAAGATCTCCTGCAGTGGAGTACGGCGGAGGCGTCCGCCAGCCGCGGCCACGTGCTTCACCTCCCTCGGGCCACCCGAACGGGCGAATGCGTAAAGTGTCTGTTCGAGCGCGGGGAGTCACTTTACGCGCCTGGCGGGGAGTGCGAAATAAGAAGTTCGGGGGACAGGACTGACGGACAGACGTCACTCTCGGCAATAATTAACCGGCTCTCCCGGTTTTCCGAAAAGGCCGGGAAACCATGGTCAAAGTGCCGCCGGGAGGCCGTTTTCGTACCAGCCGGGGCCGGGTTCGGCCATGATCAGGAAATCGACGACCGTCTTCGCCGGGGCCGGGTGGATCTCCGGGAGATCGCGTTCACCATTCGCCGGGTCGACGGGCCAGGCGAGTTTTTCTTCCGCGAGCGAAAACTCGCCGCGCGCGCCCGTGCGGTTGCCCCGCGCGTCGAGGCGGGACCACTTGCCGTGCAAGTACACGGCATTCAGCCCGTGCAGCGCGGAGAGCTCCTGATAGCAGAATCCGGCCGGGATCCCTTGTGCGCGCAGCAAAGCGGCCAGGAGGTGGGACTTCGCGTGGCAGATGCCGACTCGTTCGCGGAGGACGTCCGACGCTCGCCACGTCACCCTCGGGTCGCAGGCGTCGATCACGTGGTCGATCTCGTCCCGGACGAACAGGTACGCGGCTTTCGCGCGCTCGACGGGGTTGTCGGTCTTCGGCCGGAGGGCTTCGACGCGGTCGCGGATCGACGGGTGTTCGTGGTCGATCACGGCGTCGGCGGCCAGGTAGTCGGTCAGCCGATCGGACGTCGGCGTTGGGGTGAGGCTCATCCGGGCATCGTGACAGGTGCGGCCATTCGGGCGAGAGCGCTTTTTCGGCCTGGTCACGCTTCGCGTTCCGTGGCTACGGAACGTAAAAGTCGGGCGGGAAGCCCGTCCAGCGGAGTTCGGCCGGGAGGTGGCTCAGGTCGTTGTAGGTCAGGAGCGCGGCCGGGCGGCCCGGGGAGTACTGGATCACCGTCAGGGCCGTGTTCGCGTGGTTGTACGTCAGCCAGCGCCACTTCGGGGCGTCCTGTGCTGCTCGGATCAGCCAGCCGGTGAGGTAGTTGTGCGTGACGAGTACCTCGTACCGCGGTTCCGTTCCCGGTATCGGGCCCGTGTACCTCCGCTCCGCCTCGGCCGCCAGTTCCTCGTTCGGGAGCGGGAGTTTGCGGGCCAGCGCGTGGAGGAGCGCGCCGGTCGTCTCGGGGAGTTCCTCCCTCGTCGGCGTGTACGGGACGAAGTCGTCCGCCGCCCTGTCGGCTTGGACGGGGACCGGTGGGAGCTGGGTCGCCATCAAGGCCGCCGTTTGGGCCGCGCGTGGGAGCGGGCCGTGGTGGATCGACGTCACCGGGATGTCGCGCAGGCGCCGTCCGAGGAGAACCGCCTGGCGTCTTCCTGCCTCGGTCAGGTTGCCGGTGCTGTCGGCTTCTCCGTGGCGGGTCAGGAAGAGGTATCGGGTTGCGAGCACTTGGTTCAACCGACTGCGATCAGGGTTCCTTCGGGGCCTTGGCTGGGGACGAATTGGGCCACCAACCGCAGCGGAGCCGGGTTGGGGGCGAGGATCGTCGACGCGAACGGCGTGATCGTGAGGTCTCGGCCGCTGTTCGTCTGCAGGTGGACGCTCACGTGGACGTTGCGGTCCGCGGGGATCTCGAACGTGACGAAACCCCAGGTCACGACGTACTGGCGGCCGTCGATGCTCGCGATCGGCGCGTACGCCCGGACTGTGTGGCCCAGGTGCGGGATTTCGACGGTCAGGAGACGGCGGGGGCCGTCGTGGTGGTCCACGTACGGGATCACCCCTGGGACCTGGGACAGATCTGTCGGCTCGGTCATCCGGTTCCCTAGAACTGGTAGTACAGGAATGGGCTGAACGTTCCCGTCGCGATCAGGATCGCCGCGTAGATCAGGCCCACCGTCATCACGCCGATGCGCAACGCCGTCGCCGGGCGGCTTCGGGACGACTCCAGCAGTGGTCCCGTCACCGGGTGAGCCGGGAGCAGGAACACCGCCAAAGCCGCCAGCAACAGCACCAGCCTCTGGTTCGTGAACGCCTCCGTGACACTCGACCCCAAGCCGTCGAAGTCGGGGATCAGCATGTGGCCGATCATCGACAGCGCGTGGCCCAGGTCCTGGGACCTGAAGAACACCCAGCCGAACACCACCAGCAGCATCGTCAAAGCCCTTCGGGCGTACCGCTGCCAGCGCACCGAGGGGTCCAGGTCGAAGCCGAACCGGCGCTCGATCACCAGCAGTGCCCCGTGGTAACAGCCCCACACCAGGAACGTCCACTGCGCTCCGTGCCAGAAACCCGTCAACACGAACACGATGCACAGGTTTCGGTACGTCTTCGCCGCTCCGTTGCGGTTTCCGCCTAGGGGGATATACACGTAGTCGCGGAACCAGCGGCTCAGGCTCATGTGCCAGCGGCGCCAGAACTCCGTGATCGTCACCGATGAATACGGCCTCGCGAAGTTCTCCGGCAGCCGGAACCCCAGCATGCGGCCCAAGCCGATCGCCATGTCCGAGTAACCCGAGAAGTCGAAGAACAGCTGGAGCGTGTAGCCGATCGCGCCCAGCCAGGCCGTCGCGAACGTCATCTCGTCCGGTGGGACCTTGAAGCACGCCTCCACCAACGGGCTCAGGGAGTCCGCGATGATCGTCTTCTTGCACAGGCCCAGCGCGAACCTCGGGAAGCCCGCCGCGATGTCGTCCAGGCGGTGGGACCGCTGCTGGGGCAGCTGGTCCGCGATCTCGCGATACCTGACGATCGGGCCCGCCACCAGCTGCGGGAACATCGCGATGTACGCCGCGAACGACACCGGGTTCCGGAGCGCTTGGCGCTCTCCCCGGTAGATGTCGACCACGTACGAAATGTGGTGGAACGTGTAGAACGAAATCCCGATCGGGACCACCAGGCTCGCCACCGGCACGCTGCCGCCGAACCAGTGCGCCACCGCCGCGATCTGCTGCGTCGCGAACCCCGCGTACTTCCAGACCACCAGCACCGCGACGTCGAGCGCCACCACGCCGATCAGGATCTTGCGGCGGCGGGTGCCGTTCACGTCCCACGGGTTCGGCGCCAGCAGCGGACCCGCCAGGAAGTTGACCACCATGCAGCCCAGCAGCAGGAACACGAACGCGCCCGCGCCGATCGTGTAGAACAGCAGGCTGCCCACCGCGATGATGCCGTTGCGCCAGCTCCGCGGGCACACCAGAACGGCGATCAGTACCGCCGGCATGAAGTACCACAAGAACAGTGGCGAAACGAACGACATCGGGTCCCCTCGGTTTATCCGATGGTGACCTTAACCCGACTGGGTGGTCGGGTCAGACCCGACCGGCGAGACGACGTCGCCGCGCCACCTCGGCCAGCAGCACCCCCGCCGCCACGGACGCGTTCAAGCTCTCCACGCCCGCCGCCATCGGGATCGACACCGTCGCGTCGCACGACTCGCGCACCAGGCGCGACAGCCCGCGGCCCTCCGAGCCCAGCACGATCACCAGCGGGTCCGCCGCCAGCTCGAGCTCGTCGATGTCGACCGAGCCGTCCGCGTCCAGGCCCACCAGCATCAGGCCCTCGTTCGCCCACGCCTTGAGCTGCCGCGTCAGGTTCGTCGCCACCGCGATCGGCAGCTTCGCCGCCGTGCCCGCGCTCGTGCGCCACGCCACCGCCGTCATGCCCGCGCTGCGCCGCTCCGGCAGCAGCACGCCGTGCGCGCCGAACGCCGCCGCCGAGCGGATCACCGCGCCCAGGTTGCGCGGGTCCGTGACGCCGTCGAGCGCGACGAACAGCGGCACCTCGCCCGAGTTGCGGGCCGCCGCCATCAGGTCGTCCGGGTGGGCGTACTCGAACGGCGGGACCTGCAGGCCCAGGCCCTGGTGCATCGCCCGGTTCGTCTTGCGGTCCAGCTCCTCGCGCGGGATCTCCAGGATCGAGATGCCCTTGTCACCGGCCAGCCGGACGGCCTCGTTGACGCGGTCGTCGATGTCGATGTTCAGCGCCACGTACAACGCCGTCGCCGGCACGTCCGCGCGCAGCGCCTCGACCACCGGGTTGCGCCCGGCGATCAGCTCCGGCTTGTCGGCCTTCTTCTGCCGGGCCTGGTCGCGCTTCGTCTGGGCGTTCGCCTGGCGGTAGGCCTTGTGCCCGGGACGGTCTTCCGCCTTCGGGGTCGGGCCCTTGCCTTCGAGGGCCTTGCGGCGCTGGCCGCCCGAGCCGACGACGGCGCCCTTCTTGGTGCCCGCCTTGCGGATCGCGCCCTGGCGCCGCGAGTTGCCTGCCATGTTCGAAAATTCCTTGCGTTGGAACGGCTCAGTCGGACTTGACTGTCCACTGCGGACCGTTGGGGGTGTCCTCCACCACGATGCCCGCCTGCTGGAGGCGGTCACGGGCGGCGTCCGCGCGGGCGAAGTCCTTCTCGGCGCGGGCCTGCTGGCGCTCGGCCAGCAGCCCTTCGACGATCCGGGACAGCGCGTCCTTGGTGGGCGTGTCGGAACCGCCCGCCTCGGACCAGCGCGCGGACAGCGGGTCGAGGCCGAGTACGTCGGTCATCGCGCGGACGGCCGCGGCGAGTTCGAGTGCCTTGGGGGTGTCGCCCGCGTCGAGGGCGGCGTTACCGTCCCGCACCGTGTTGTGCACCACGGCGAACGCCTGCGGGGTGGCGAGGTCGTCGTCGAGCGCGTTCGCGAACTCCGCGGGCAGCGTGCCGATGGTGACCTCGCCGGACCCGGCCGCGCGACGCAGGAACGTCTCGATCCGCCGGTAGCCCTGCGCGGCCTCGGAGACCGCGGCGTCGGAGTACTCGATCACCGACCGGTAGTGCGGCTGCACCAGGTAGTAGCGCAGTTCCGGCGCCCGGTAGCGCTCCAGCATCGCCGGGATCGACACGGTGTTGCCGAGCGACTTCGACATCTTCTCGCCCGACATGGTCACCCAGGCGTTGTGCAGCCAGAGCCGCGCGAACGCGTCGCCCGCCGCATTGGACTGGGCGCGCTCGTTCTCGTGGTGCGGGAAGACGAGGTCGATGCCGCCGCCGTGGATGTCGAACTCCGCGCCGAGGTAGTTCGTCGCCATCGCCGAGCACTCCAGGTGCCAGCCCGGCCGCCCGGGCCCCCACGGCGTCGGCCACGACGGCTCGCCCGGCTTCGCGCTCTTCCACATGGTGAAGTCGCGTGGGTCGCGCTTGCCGCGGGTCGGCGTCTCGCCCTGCTGGACGTCGTCGAGGACCCGGCCGGAGAGCTTGCCGTACTCGTCGAACGACTTGACGGAGAAGTAGACGTCGCCGTCCGCGGCGTAACCGTGGCCGCTCTTGATGAGCCGTTCCATCAGCTCGACCATCTGGGTGATGTGCCCGGTCGCGCGCGGGGTGACCGACGGCGGCAGGCAGCCCAGCTGGTCGTACGCCTCTTCGAAGGCGCGCTCGTGCGTCGCCGCCCACTCCCACCACGGCCGGCCGGCGTCGGCGGCCTTGGTCAGGATCTTGTCGTCGATGTCGGTGACGTTGCGGACCAGCAGCACGTCCAGTCCACTGTGGACGAGCCAGCGGCGCAGGACGTCGTAGTTCAGCGCGCCGCGGACGTGCCCGATGTGCGGAGTGCCCTGCACGGTGGCACCACACACGTAGATCGACGCCGTTCCGCTACGGACGGGGTGGAACTCCCGCACGCTCCGGGTCGCTGTGTCGAATAGGTGTAGGGCCACCCTGAAAGGGTACGGGGTCGGCGTGAGCGACGTCGCAGGCGGTCAGGCCACGCCGAAGCCGCGCAGGGCCGTGAGCAGGGCGTCCGGGCGCTCGGCCGTGGGCAGCGGGTCGACCAGCGCGAACTCGCAGCCGAGGGCGCGGGCACCGCCGTCGGCCTCCTCGCTGTCGCCGACCATCAGCGTGTCGGTGGCCGGCACGCCGAGCGCCTGGACGGCCTTGCGGAAGATCTCCAGCTCCGGCTTGATGGCGCCGACCTCGAAGGACAGCACGAACTCGTCGACGTAGGCGTCCCACCCGCGGGCGGTGAAGGCGGGCCGGATGTCGAAGGCGATGTTGCTGAGCACGCCCACCTTGAGCCCCCGCTCGGCGGCGGCCTTCAGCGCGGCCTCGGTGTCCGGGTACGGCGTCCACTGGCTGGGATCGATCAGCCGGTTGTAGAGGGCCTCCGCCTGTTCGGCGTGCGGGACACCGGACTTCTTGAGCACCTCGAGGTAGACCTTCCGGTGCAGCACGGGGTCGCGGTCGCGGTGCTGCCAGGCGTGCAGGTGCTCGGCGTCGAGCTCGACGACCTGCCCGACGGGCGCGGTCATCCGGCGCATGAGCTCGGCCTGCGCCTCGATGTCGAGCGGAGTGCCCTCGTGGTCGGTCAGCTCGGCCAGCCAGGATTCGTCCTGCTCGAGCCGGAAGAGCGTGCCGGAGTAGTCGAACAACACCGCCCTGATCGTCATGGGATTCAGCCTAACGGGATCATCAGGCCGAGTGCCCTGTGATGTGTTCGGGCACAACGCGCACGAGCACGCGCACGACCTCCGGCGGCTCGGCGGGGAAGTCCTTGCCGACGTACTTGCGCGACAGCTCGTCGATCAGTTCCCGCCCGCCTTTGACGGTGACCTCGGCGCGGCCGCGGATCTCGACGTAGTTCTCGGGATCGGCGAGGTCGAAGACGGAGACGGAAACGCGAGGATCACGCCGGATATTGCGCTCCTTCCGGCGGCCCTGGACGGTGGCGAAGACCACGGTGTCGCCGTCCCGGCGCGCCCAGACGACGGAGCTCTGCGGCGAGCCGTCGGCGTTGGTGGTGGCGACGACGGGGTAGTTGCGGCCGTCGAGGAGGGCCTTGGTGGCCTCGTTGAATGTCACACCCATGGTCTGGACCCTATTTCACGTTCCCGGCGATCTTGGTGACCTTCAGCCGGACGACGACGCGTTCGGTTTCGGGGCCTTCGGGCGGCGGGTCCTGGGCGAGGTACTTGTGGCTGAGGGTCTTCGGGAGGGTCTTGCCGGGGTCGGGAGTGATGATCGCGGTGCCGCGCAGCTGGGTGTGGCGGTAGGGATCGGCGGCGTCGGTGATGGAGACGCTGAGGCGAGGGTCGCGGCGGAGGTTGCGGACCTTCCGGCGGTCTTCGGTCGCGCTGAAGACGAGGTCACCGTCGTCGAGGCCGACCCAGACGACGGAGGTCTGCGGCCCGCCATCGGGATCGAGGGTGGCGACGGTGGCGAAGTTCTTCCCGTCGATCAGCGCGCGGACGGCATCCGGCAGAGTGAGGGCCATATCACGCCGAACGGGCCCGCCTGCGGGGCTATTCCACCGCCGGTCCGGCCGGGCCCAAGCGCCCCAATGTGGCCTTCGGTGCGTCAGACGCAACCAAGGCGGCCTTCGGTGCGTGAGACGCAACCAAGGCCGCCTTGGGGCGCTAGTCAGCCGCGAGCAGCAGCGCCGTCGCGAACGCCGCGATTCCCTCGCCGCGGCCGGTCAGCCCCAAGCCGTCCGACGTCGTTCCCGACACGCTCACCGGCCCCCCGACCGCCTCCGAAAGCACCTTCTGCGCCTCTTCGCGCCGCTTCCCGATCCGTGGCGCATTGCCCACTACCTGCACCGATGCGTTCCCGACCCGCCACCCGGCCGCCTCGATCAGGACGCGGACCTCCGCCAGCATGTCGGCCCCATGGGCGCCGTCCATCCGGGGATCGCCGGTGCCGAACACTGCCCCGAGGTCGCCCAGCCCAGCCGCCGACAGCAGCGCGTCGCACAGGGCGTGCGCTGCCACGTCGCCGTCCGAATGGCCCGCGCAGCCGTCCACTCCCGGCCACGACAGCCCCGCCATCCAGCACTCTCGGCCCGGTTCGATCGGGTGGACGTCCACCCCGTTGCCGATCCTCACAGCGTCTCCTCGTCCTTCGGTGCCGCCGCGATCGCCTCGGCCAGGGTCAGCTCGAACTCCGTCGTGACGCGCATCGCGTCCGGGTGGCCGGGCACCGTCGCCGCGCCCGCCGGGGACAGCTCGGGGCGGAACTCCGCCAGCGGGTAGCCCACCGGGGTCTGCAGCGTGCGCAGCCGCGAGCGGTCCTCCGTGCCGACGATGAACGAGGCTTCTGTCACCTTCACCGTGTCGGCCATCGGCAGCACCGGGACGACCACACCGGAACTACGCACCGCTTCGATGACGTCACGGACCGTCTGCGCAGGAATGAAGGCCCGCAGCGCGTCGTGGAGGAGTACAACTGAATCACGGGCCAGCTCGGGCTCTACGGCGGCGAAAGCCTCCCGGAGCGAACCGGGCACGACCCGGCACGGCAGCCCACCGAGGGCCGCCGAAAACGACGACGCACACCGCTGGGGGGCCGCCAAGAGCACCAGATCGATTTCCGGTACGCCGAGCAGCCCCCGCACGGTGTGCGTGAGTAGCGCCTCACCATGGACCGGCGTGAGAGCAAGCTCCCCGTCGGAGGCATGATGTGCGACGGTCACGATCGCGACGACGTTCATCGGTTCGCGATCGTAGAGGCACCCGTGGGTGCCTGGGCGTCAGACCGTCGCGGTTTCCAGAACTTCGTCGAGGAGGACTTCCGCCTTGTCCTCGTCGGTGCCCTCCGCGAGCGCGAGCTCGCTGACCAGAATTTGCCGCGCCTTCGCCAGCATGCGCTTCTCGCCGGCTGAAAGTCCGCGGTCCTTCTCTCGCCGCCAGAGGTCGCGCACCACTTCGGCCACCTTGTTCACATCGCCGGAGGCGAGCTTCTCGAGGTTGGCCTTGTACCGACGAGACCAGTTGGTTGGCTCCTCGGTGTGCGGAGCACGCAGAACGTCGAAGACCTTGTCCAGTCCTTCTTGCCCGACGACATCGCGAACGCCGACGATCTCGGCGTTGTCAGCGGGCACGCGAACCGTGAGATCCCCTTGCGCGACCTTGAGGACGAGGTACTTCTTCTCCTCGCCCTTGATCACGCGGGTCTCGATGGCTTCGATGAGTGCGGCACCGTGGTGCGGGTAGACGACGGTCTCTCCGACCTTGAAAACCATGTGTCCTCTGCCCCTTTCGCTGACTCCATCCTAGCACGGTCCGCCAGTGCCCACCTAGCGGGCCGGACTCGTCCTCGCAGGTCAGCGGCCTGGGCGGGGGTTGACAAACGTCCGACCCCCGTGCTCATGCAGGTGACCGGACCGGGTTTCCCGGGGTGTCAAGAAATCCTTTGTGGACGGTTGATCTTGGGCGCAACGCGGACCGGTTCGGTGGGGGAGATCGCGCCCGGCTAGTCTTCGGGGCGACGAGGCCGTGAAAAGGGAAGGACTGCGACGTGAGGCTGCAGAACCGTCGCGTGCTCGGTGCGGGCGTGCTGGCGCTCGGTGCCGCGCTCGTGCTCGCCGGGTGCGGGGCCGGCCAGATCACCCAGACCGACACGCAGCAGCCCGCCGTCAACGGCACGTACGCCCAGGTCAAGACGATTGTCCTGCGTGACGCCGCGGTGCAGTACCCGACGTCCGGGGCGGGCTACGCCGCGGGCGCGACCCCGGCGCTGACGCTGACGATCGTGAACCAGGGCGCCCAGGACGACACGCTCGTCTCGGTGACCACCGAGGACGGCGCGCAGGCGACCGTCGGCGGCTCGAAGGACGTCGTCGCCGGGCACTCCCTGGTGATCGGCCCGGACGACGCGGTCGAGTCCACCAACGAGGTGGAGCCCACGTCCTCCGGCGCGCCGACGTCCTCGTCGCAGGCCCCGACCAGCTCCACGGGCACCAGCTCGGCGACGTCGTCTTCGTCGGCGGAGGCCCCGTCGTCGAGCGTGACGCCGACCGCGGCGCCGGCGACCGTCGGCAAGGCCACCGTGACGCTGCCCGCGCTGAAGCAGCCGCTCTGGCCGGGCCAGGTCATCAAGGTCACGTTCGTCTTCAAGAACGCCGGGCCGGTCACCGTCGAGCTGCCGGTCGCGGCGCCGGCGCACGTCAAGGAGTAGGTCCCCGGTTTTGTCGGTGGTCGCCGATAGCCTCGCGGGGTGAAGAAAGGGACCACCTACCGCTGCGGCAGCTGCGGGTACGAAGCGGCCAAGTGGCTGGGCCGGTGTCCGGAGTGCCAGGAATGGGGCTCCTTCGAGGAGCGCGGCGCACCGGTCAAGCCCGCCATCCAGCGCGTCGCGGCCGGGGCGCCGAGCGCGCCCGCGCGGCCCATCGGCGAGGTCGACGTCGAGGCGGCGCGTGCCCGCCGCACCGGGGTTTCCGAGCTCGACCGCGTGCTGGGCGGCGGCCTGGTGCCGGGCGCGGTGGTGCTGCTCGCGGGTGAGCCGGGCGTCGGCAAGTCGACCCTGCTGCTCGAGGTCGCCTACCAGTGGGCCAAGACGGTCGACCGGTCCTTGTACGTCACGGGCGAGGAGTCCGCGGGCCAGGTCCGGTTGCGCGCGGAGCGAACGGGCAACGTCCACGAGCGCATGTACCTCGCCGCCGAGAGCGACCTGTCGGCGATCCTCGGGCACGTCGACGACGTCAAACCCGGCGTGCTGATCGTCGACTCGGTGCAGACGATGGCGTCCCCGCAGGTCGACGGCTCACCCGGCGGGGTGACGCAGGTCCGCGCGGTGACGTCCGGGCTGGTCGCGCTGGCCAAGGAGCGCGGGCTGCCGGTGGTCCTGGTGGGGCACGTCACGAAAGACGGCTCGGTGGCCGGCCCGCGCGTGCTGGAACACCTGGTGGACGTCGTGCTGCAGTTCGAGGGCGACAAGCACTCGACGCTGCGGATGGTCCGCGGCATCAAGAACCGCTTCGGCGCGGCCGACGAGATCGGCTGCTTCGAGCTGCAGGAAGAGGGCATCGTCGGGGTGCCGGACCCGTCCGGGCTGTTCATCAGCCGCACGGAGGAGGCGGTGTCGGGCACGGCGATCACGGTGTCGCTGGAGGGCAAGCGGCCGCTGCTGGGCGAGGTGCAGGCGCTGGTGTCGGCGACGTCGGCGCCGCAGCCGAGGCGCGCGGTCAGCGGCCTCGACTCCGCACGGGTGGCGATGGTCCTGGCGGTGCTGGAGAAGCGCGGCGGGCTGAAGCTGGGCGACAAGGACGTGTACGCGGCGACGGTCGGCGGCATGAAGATCACCGAGCCGGGCATCGACCTGGCGCTGGTGCTGGCGCTGACGTCGAGTTTCGAGGACGTCGCGCTGTCGCCGAGGCTGGTGTCGGTCGGCGAGGTGGGGCTGGCGGGCGAGATCCGGCGCGTGCCGAGCGTGGGCCGCCGCCTGGCGGAGGCGGCCCGGCTCGGGTTCACGCACGCGCTGGTGCCGCCGGACTCGGGGAAGCCACCGGCGGGGATCCGGGTGCTGGAGGTGTCGAACGTCGCCGACGCGCTGAACGCGGCCAGCCACGCTCGCTGATCACCCGTCGCCGCGGGTGATCGCGAACGAGTAGACCGTTTCGGGGTCGCCCACTGGCGAGGGGGCGCGGGGGATCTCCGTCCTCATCGTCGTGGTCGGCGGGGGCTGGGAGCTGGGGGGTGGGGCTTGGACCGTGTTCAACGCCACCTCGCTGCTGCGGGTGACCGACGGCCAGATCAGGGTCGTGTCCCAGGCCAGGAGCTGGGCCGTCGCCGGGTCGAGGTACAGCGTCTGGCCCGAGTCCTTGGCCAGCAGGATCGTCGCGGGCCTGCCGTCCGGGGTCTGGCCCTGCGTCGTGTACGCGCCCGTCACCTCGTTGAACGCGTCGCGCAGCGCGAACCGGACGTCCTTGCGCAGCAGGCCCAGCTCCAGCACGCTCCGCACCATGGCGAGTGCCTCCGTCGCACTGTGGGCCCGGCCGTCGGCCTTGATGTCGATCGTGTCGAAGTTCAGGCGCTTGGCCAGCGTCCCCCGGTCGGGGACCAGGGAGGCGACCAGGGCCGCGTCGGGGGTCAGCCAGTTCGCGAACGGCGTGTTCCAGTGCGGCTTGCTCTGCCCGGTCGGCGTCAGGTCGCCCGGGAACACGCCGCCCGGGCCGCGCTCGTCGACGGGCTTCTTCACCGGCTGGTAGCGCAGGTTCTTCTGCTCGTCCGCGGTGAGCCCGCGCACCGCGCCCGTCCACATCGTGCGCCGGTGCCAGACGCCCGCCGGGTCGGCCGGGATCCACAGCTCCGTCTTCTCCTGGAACTGGACCGGGCGGCCTTCGATGATTTCGGGCCGCCAGCTGAGCCGCTGCGCGTAGCGGAACTCGCCGGGCGTGAGCGGCCGGTCGAGGTCGGCGAGCGACGCGGCGGGCTGCGCCGGCTCCGGTGCGCTCGTCTTCAGCGACGTGACGACCACGAGCCCGCCCACCAGGGTGATCACGGCCGCCGCGACCGCGATCCACCGCCACGGCCGTCGACGCTCCGGCGGCGGTGCTTCCGACACCCCGGCCGCCGCCAGGAGGGACGCGCGGGCGAACGCCAGCCCGTCTTCCTCGTCGACGTCGCTGTGCAGGTCGGCCAGGGCGGCGTCGAGTTCGGCGTCGGACCAGATCTTCCGGACGTTGTCTTCACGCAAGGTCCTGCACCTCCTCTTGAGCCGGGGCGTTCGTCCTGAGCCAGCGTCTGATCCGGTGCAGCCGGGACCGGACGGTACCGGGTGGGACCCCGAGGGCCTCGGCGACCTCCGTCGGCTCCAGCCCGGCCCACGACACGAGCAGCAGCGTGTCGCGGTCGGCCGGGCTGAGCTTGGCCAGCGCGCCGGCGAGCTGGGCAGCGCGGACCTGGGCGTCGACCTGCTCGGCGACGCGCCCGTCGTGCCCCGCGTGGCTGTGGTCGCCGGTGCGGGCGAGCCGCGCGGTGGCCTGCAGCCCGCGCAGCTCGGACCGCACGTGGTGGCGCAGCAGGTTGGTCGCGATGCCGTAGAGCCACGACCGGGCGGTGCCCAGCTCCGGCCGGTAGCTCTCGCGGCGGCGCAACGCGACGAGGAAGGTCTCGGCGACGAGGTCGTTCGCCGGTTCGGCCCCGACCCGCCGGGCGAGGTACCGGCGCAACTGGGCGGCGTGGGCGTCGAAGAGCCGGCCGAACGCCGGCCCGGGCTCGGCTCCGCCCAGGTCGGGGCGGTCGTGCCCCCAGATCTCCGACCCCTCGTGGATCACCTGCATGCCCCCAGTTGCCCGCAGCACCCGCGAGCGTTCACGGGCGAACCTACCGCCGTCCGCTCGCCTCCGGGGTCGTGAGTGTTTAGGGCGGTTAGAACCGCCTGTCATGTTTCAGGACTTCGTGAACAGATGTGTTTCAGGACTTCGCGGACAGTTTGGGGTTGGTGAGGCGTTGGTAGCGTACCGATCGGTCTAGGGTGAGCTGGCGGGCGACCGTGTCGTTGATCATGACTGTGACGCGGTCGCCTTGCCAGTAGATGGTGGCGGTGTGACCGGCCCAGGTGCGTCCCAGGACGATGGAGCAGCCGGAGAAGGCGATCACGCCGGTGGCTGAGACAGGTCGGGTGGTGACGCCGCTGGGCCGGCGAGGGCCGGTGGCGGGGGTGGCTTTCGGTCGGGCGTCGTAGCGCTGCTGTGGGGTGAGGCCGTTGAGGCTTTGGTGGCGGCGGTTGTTGTAGATCGTGCGGTATTCGTCGAGAAGCCGTTGCAGGGTTGCGAGGTTGTCGGCGGGTGGTCGGGCGGCGAGCCATTTCTGCAGGGTCTGGTGGCTGCGTTCGTCCTTGCCGCAGGTTTGCGGGTGGTGCGGGGTGGAGGCGATGGTGGTGACGCCGAGCTGGGCGAGGTGGCGTTCGAGTTCGACCATCCGGCCGCGGTGTTTGCCGGAGAAGGCCAGCCCGTTGTCGGAGAGGAGTTTGACGGGCAGGCCGTAGCCGGCGAAGGCGTGTTGCAGCGCGGCCCAGGCGTTGGTGGTGTTCTCGCTGTCCGCGGCGTAGGTGCCGACGTCGAGGCGGGAGTGGTCGTCGAGGAGCTGGATGATGCAGACCTTGGTGCCGTCGGCGAGGTAGTGTTCCATGCCGTCGATCTGCCAGCAGCCGTTGGGGTCGGCGTATTCGAACCGGCGCCGGGTGCGGGGTTTCTTGCGGGGTTGCGGGACGATCTGGCCGTGTTCGCGCAGGATCCGGTAGACCGCCGACTGCGATGGCACCCGGTCGTGGCCCTGGGCTTCCAGCCGCCAGCGGATCGAGATCGGCCCGTTGTCGAGCCCTTCGTCGGCGAGTTCTTTGCGGGCCCGCAGCACCGCCTCCGCCACCGTCGGCCCGAGCGCGGCCGGGTGGTGGTGCGGGGCGGTGCTGCGGCGGGTGAACCCTTCGGCGCCTTCGGCGCGGAACCGGTTCAGGTACTTGTGGAACACCGTGCGGGACACGCCGTGCTCGCGGCAGAACCGTGCGATGTTGATTTTCTCACCCGACGCGGCCTGCGCGACCGCGGCGACGAACTCAGGATCCATCGAAAACCCTGCTCTGCCCATCGCCGCATGATCACCACACAACTACTGGTCACCACACTGACAGGCCGGTCAGTGTCCACGATGTCCTGAAACATCACCTGTTCACGATGTCCTGAACTGGGACAGGCGGTTAGAACCGCCCTAAACACTCACGACGAGCCGCGCCGCTAGATCGCCAGCAGGCCCCAGTAGATCGCCCAGGGGATGAACACCACTCCGCCCGCGACGGCGATTCCCAGGCGGATCGACCGCTGCCGCCACCACGCCACCCCCGTGGCGATCGTCGCCGCCACCACGCCCAGCGACAGCAGCTGCAGCGCCAGCCACGGCAGCGGGCGCCCCGCGACGACCGGGCCCAGTCCCTTGCCCATCGTCGTCTGGAGCAGCACGTCGACGACCAGGAAGCCGAGCACCGTGAGCAGCCCCGTCACCGAAAGCCAGCGTGGGCGGCGGAACAACCCGAAGGCGAACGCCACCAGCAGCACGACCAGCACCGCCAGCTGCAGCCACGTCGACTCGTACCAGCGCAACGGCGTCACCGAAACGCTCGGCCGGTCCTGCGACGGCGGTGCGTCGGCGCTCGACGCCGTGGGCGGGTGGTTCACCCACGAGCCCACCAGCTCCACGTACCCCGGCGCGTAGCCGTCCAGCTTGTCGAACCCGTCCGTGGTGCGGCGCAGCTGGTGCTGCGCGTCCGGGAACACCCGGAGCGTGTGGTGCGCCACCGACTCCTGGAAGATCCGGACGGCCTCGCCCGGCGGCGTCAGGACGTCCTTCGCGCCCCACAGCCCGAGCACCGGCTGCCGCAGGCTCTTCAGCACCGGCACCGGGTCGTAGTGCGCCTCGGGGAACACGCCGCCGCCGACGAGCTGGCGCATCATCGTCGACGACGCCATCCCGACGATCGAGCCCGTCATCCCCAGCCGCCGCAGCTGGTTTTCGATCGCCCACGCCTGCTGCCGCGACGGCTCGACGCCGTTCGCGCCGAGCGTCACCACGAAAGCGACGTCCGAAGACCGCGAAGCCGCGAGCGGCGCGACCCAGCCGCCTTCGCTCAACCCCCAGACGCCCACCCGGGCCGGATCGACCTCGGGACGCTTCCGCAACGCTTCGACGGCGGCCAGCGCGTCGTCCGCCAGCGTCGAGTACGACCGCGAGAACTGCGAATAACCCTCGGTGCGCTTGTCGTAGATGAGCGTCGCGATCCCTTGGCGGGCAAAGGCTTCCGCCTGGTCGCGGTAGTCCTCGCGGCTGTGCTCCCCCGAGCCGTGGACCATCACGATGCCCGGCAGCTTCGTCCCGCCGGGCGGCGCGACGACCGTGCCGTGCAACGTCACCCCGTCGTTTTCGAACGTGACGTCGCCGTCCGCGGCCGAAGCCGGTGGGGCCAGCGCCGTCACCGCCAGGATCACCCCGGCCAGTAGAACCCCTCTTCGCACGTGAAACCCCCTGGTGTCATGTCATTCCCCTGGATCCGGGAACGCGAGCCAGCGCACGAGCACGCGCCGCGCCTCCGGTGACCGGTCCTCCTCGGTGCGCCAGTACCGGCGCAGCAGCTCCATGTAGTCGGTCCAGAGCTGGTGCAGCTCCTCGGCGGTGAGCCAGGTGGCGCCGCGCGAGAAGAGCAGCGCGTCCGGCCAGTCGCCGGGCAGTTCGTCGCGCTGTTCCGCGAACCGGTTGAGCTTTTCGAGGTCGTCCTCGAACCCCTGGCGCCGCATGTCGTCGAACAGCACCCGGGATTCGGCGCTCTGCTCGCTGCGGCGCGGCCAGCGGATGTCCCGCGGCCGTGTCCGCCACCACCGTTCCTTGCCCCGCGCGAGCTCCGGGACGTCTTCGACGAACCCGAACCGGGCCAGCTCCCGCAGGTGGTAGCTGGTCGCGCCGGTGTTCTCGCCCAGCGCCTGGGCGAGCTTCGTGGCCGTCGCCGGGCCCGCGGACAACACGCCGAGTATCCGGCGGCGCAGCGGGTGCGTGACGGCCTTGAGGGCGTCCGGGTCGAGCTCTTCCGGTGGTGGAGCGCTGGTCATGACGCCACTGTAGCCGTGCAAAGGAAATTGTGCAAAGGAACCTGTGCACGTAAGAATCCCAGATTGTCGGACCCGGGCCTTACTATCCGTGCCCATGTGGTCCCGAGGGGTTAGTGGACGTGAGTGAGCCGAGCCTGCCCGCCCGGCAGCTGGGCCGTCAGCTGAAGCGGATGCGCGAGCGACTGGGCATGACCCAGGAGGAGGCGGGGGCGCCGCTGCGCATGTCGACGAGCAAGATGTCGCGCATCGAGGTGGGGTACCTGCCGCCCTACCACGACTTCCGCGCGCTGCTCGACCGGTACAACGTGGTCGTCTCCGACTGGGACGAGTACATCGAGGCCTACGACCGCGCCCGCGAGAAGGGCTGGTGGCGCAACTACGGGATCGGCAATCGCGGCTTCCTGCCGATCGAAGCCGAGGCCAGCGTGGTGAAGGTCTTCCAGTTCGGCTACATCCCCGGGCTGCTGCAGACCGAGGCGTACATGCGCGAGGTCTTCGCGGCGGCGCGGGTGCCGATGAAGCCGAAGGTGCTGGAGAACGAGGTGGCGGTGCGGTTGCGGCGGCAGCTGCGGCTCACCGTGGAGCCGATCCTGAAGTACCACGCGATCATCGACGAGCACGCGCTCCGGCGGCCCATCCTCGGCCGGGCGGAGCGCGCGGAACAGCTGCGGCACCTGATCGAGCGGGCGCGGCTGCCGAACGTCACGCTGCAGGTGGTGCCCGAGGACGTCGGCGCCTACCCCGGTCAGTTCGGCAACCTGATCGTCGCGAGCTTCGACGACCCGGAGGAGCCCGACATCGCGTACGTCGAGCACATCTTCGGCTCGGTTCACGTTGAGAAGGAGGGCGAGGTGTCCGCTGCTAGGCTGGCCTTCAAGGATTTCGCCGATCGGGCCCTGGACGAGGAGGATTCGATCGCGCTGATCGAACGGCTCTGAGCGGGAGGCTGCGGGTGTCCACTGTAGACGAACGGTGGTTCAAGAGCAGCTACAGCGGCGATGGCCAGGGCAGTGACTGCGTCGAGGTTTCCTTCGGTGCGCCCGTTTCCGTGCGGGATTCCAAGGCGCCCGAAGGGGAACTCCGCCTGAGCCCGGCCGCGTGGACGGCGTTCCTCACCAAATCGGGTGATCGCTGAACTTCCGGAGCGTCTGCACCGTCGGCCGCACGGAGAACATCCCCGCCACGTACCCCAGTGTGGCGAAGGCGAACGTCGTCAGCGTGGTGAGCAGGTCCGGCCGCAGCCGCGCTCGCGACCACGAGGTAGTCACCGCGCAGGCACCGGCGTGACGAAAGCACCAGCACGGCGATCGCCAGCACGCCCAGCGGCGGCAGCACGGCCGCGGCCTTGCCGACCAGGGTGTCCGAAGTCCGTGAATGCCACATTAAGGGACGCTAGGTCCCTCAATGTGGCATTCACGGACTTTCGGACCGAAAGGGCTAACTGGCCGCCAGCAAGTTGGCGCACCGGATCAGCCCGATGTGCGAATAGGCCTGCGGATGATTGCCCAGCGACCGTTCGGCGATGGGGTCGTACTGCTCGGGCAGCAGCCCCGTCGGGCCCGCGGCCGCGACGATCTGGTCGAACAGCTCCTGCGCCTCGGTGCGCCGCCCGGTGAGCAGGTACGCCTCGATCAGCCACGCCGCGCAGATGTGGAACCCGCCCTCGCCACCGGGCAGCCCGTCGTCGCGGCGGTAACGGTACACAGTGGACCCACTGCGCAGCTCCGCCTCGATCGCGGTCACCGTCTGCTGGAAGCGCTCGTCGGCCGGGTCGATCAGCCCGGTGAGCCCGACGAACAACGACGCCGCGTCCAGGTCCGTGCCGTCGTAGGCCGTGGTGAAGGCCTGGACCTCGTCGTTCCAGCCGTGCGTGAGGACGTCGTGCTTGATCTCGTCGCGCAGGCCCGGCCAGTTGCCAGGGATCTCGCGGCCGTACTGCTCGCCCAGCTTGATCGCGCGGTCGATCGTCACCCAGCACATGACCCGCGAGTAGACCCGGTGGCGCGGCACGTGCCGCTCCTCCCAGATCCCGTGGTCCGGCTCGTTCCAGCGCCGCGTGACGGCTTCGGCCATCGCGCGGACCAGCTGCCAGTCCTCGTCGCGCAGATCGTGGCGGGCCGCGGCGAGGGTGCCGACCAGCTCGACGACCGGGCCGAAGACGTCCAGCTGCACCTGGTGGTTCGCCAGGTTGCCGACGCGGACCGGGCGCGAACCGGCGTAGCCGGGCAGCGACTCGATGACCGCCTCGGCGCCGATGACGCTGCCCGCGAGCGTGTACAGCGGGTGCAGGCGCTCCGGGCCGGCCAGCGTGGCGAGCACGCCGTGCAGCCACTTGAGGTACCCCTCGGCCTCCTCGAGCGAGCCGAGGTGCACGAGCTCCCGCACCGTCATCGCCGCGTCGCGGATCCAGCAGTAGCGGTAGTCCCAGTTGCGGACGCCGCCGATCTCCTCCGGCAGCGACGACGTCGCCGCCGCCAGCACACCGCCGGTGTCGGTGTTGACCAGGCCGCGCAGGGTCAGCGCCGAGCGCAGCACCAGGTCGGTCTGCACCTTCGGCAGCTGCAGCTTCGACGTCCACTCGCTCCAGTAGCGGCCCGCGCGGTCGCGACGTTCCACTTCGGACAGTTCGTGTTCGCCGAGGTCCGTCGTGCCGCAGCGCAGCTCCAGCACGACCGGCTGGGTGGGCGTCGGCTGGACCAGCGCCGTCGCGGTGTCGTGCAGGCCGTCGGAGGTGATGGTCCACTCGACGCCCGGCGAGTACAGCACGAACGGCTCCGACGTGCCGAGCACCTTCAGGCCGCCCTCGGTGACCTCCAGCTTCACCGGGACGCCGCCGAACTCGGGGCGCGGCGCGAACGTGACGTCGGCCATCGCCTCGCCGGAGACGACGCGGACCAGGTCGGTGCGGTGCTGCGGGCTCTCCGGCTCGAGGTAGTCGGTGACGAGCAGGCGCGACCAGCGCGTCTCGACCGTCATCGTGTTCGGCAGGTAGCGCTGGCCGAGCGGGAGGCCGTTGCGGTGCGGCTTGATCGAGAAGTGGCCCGCGCCCTCGCCGCCGAGCAGGTCGGCGAACACCGCGGGCGCGTCTGGCCCGGGGTGGCAGAGCCAGGTCAGCTTGGCGTCCGGCGTCAGCAGCGCGACCGAGCGCTCGTTGGCCAGCATCGACAACCGCTCGATCGGCGGCGCGGACTCGCCGTACAGCCAGTTGCGCCGCTCCTCCAGCAGGAAGCCCAGCACGAGCGCGACGTCGACGGTGTCCGGCACGCGGAAGCCCGCGAGCGTCTCGCCGTCACCGACCTTGATGCCCAGGTCCGGGCCGGAGAGGCGGGCGAAGGCCTTCTCGTCGGTGACGTCGTCGCCGAGGAAGATCGCCGCGGTGGCCCCGACCTGGTGGCGCAGGATGTCCAGCGCGCGGCCCTTGTCCGTCTGGACGACCGCGAGCTCGACGACCTCCTTGCCGTCGGTCGTCGACACGCCCTCCCATTTGGACGGTCCGGAGTGGACGGCCGCGAGCACGCGGCGCCCGGCCTCGTGCTCGGCGCGGCGCACGTGCACCGCGATGCTGGCCGGCTTGACCTCCAGCGACACGCCCGGGACGTCGAGCACGAGCTGCTCCAGCTCCGACTCGAGGCGCCGGTGCAGGTCCCGCGCCTTCTCGTCGAGGGCGTGGATGAAGCCGATGTCGAACTCCGAGCCGTGGCTGCCGACGAGGTTCACCTCGGACGGCAGCCGCGAGAGCGTGGCGAGGTCCCGAAGCGCGCGGCCGGAGATGACCGCGGTGGTGGTCTCGTGCAGACCGGCGAGCGATCTGAGGGCCCCGACGGACTCGGGCAGCGGGCGTGCCTCGTCCGGGTTGAGCGTGATGGGTGCCAGCGTGCCGTCGTAATCGCAGGCGACCAGCAGACGCGGAGTACGGGCGATCTGCACGATCGCGCGCCGTAGCTCGGCGGGCAGGGCCTCGGCAGTCAACACTCCTCCTCAGGAGCTCGTGCATGGGTCGGGGACTATGTCAGTCGACCGCTTCGGCACCCAGAGCTTGGAGGAACGAGCGCGCCCATCGATCGACGTCATGAGTGAGGACCTGGCGACGCATGGCGCGCATCCGGCGACGGCCCTCTGCCGGGTCGAGGGTAATGGCAGCCACTAGAGCATCCTTCACCCCGTCCAGGTCGTGGGGGTTGACGAGGAATGCGCTAGAGAGCTCGGCGGCCGCGCCGGCGAACTCCGACAGCACCAGCGCCCCGCCCAGGTCGTGCCGCGCGGCGACGTATTCCTTGCAGACGAGGTTCATGCCGTCACGCAGCGGCGTCACGACCATGACGTCGGCAGCCGAGAAGAAGGCGGCCAGCTCGGTGCGGTCCACCGATTGGTGCAAATAGTGCACGACCGGGTGGCCGACGCGGGAGAACTCGCCGTTGATCCGGCCGACCATCTGCTCGATCTCGCCGCGCATCCGCTGGTAGTGCTCGACGCGCTCACGGCTGGGGGTGGCGAGCTGGACGAACGTGACGTCGTCCGGCTGGAGGCGGCCCTCGTGCAGCAGCTCGTGCAGCGCCTGCAGCCGCAGGTCGATGCCCTTCGTGTAGTCCAGCCGGTCGACGCCGAGCAGGACCGTCTTGGGGTTGCCGAGGTCGCGCCGCAGCTGCGCGGCGCGCTCCTGGACGCCCTTCGTGCGGGCGAGGTTGTCGAGCCCGGCGGCGTCGATCGAGATGGGGAACGCGCCGACCCGGACGGTCCGGTCACCGACCTGCATGGTGCCCGGCCGCGACCGGACACCGACCGCGCCGCGCGTCGACTCGAGGCCGATCAGCTGGCGGCACAGCCAGAGGAAGTTCTGCGCCCCGCCGGGGCGGTGGAAGCCGACCAGGTCCGCGCCGGTCAGGCCGCGGATGATCGCGGCCCGCCACGGCATCTGCATGAACAGCTCGACCGGCGGGAAGGGGATGTGCAGGAAGAAGCCGATGCGGAGGTCCGGTCTCAGCTCGCGCAGCATCGCCGGCACCAGCTGCAGCTGGTAGTCCTGGATCCACACGGTCGCGCCGTGCGCGGCGACGTCCGCGCTGGCCTGCGCGAAGCGGCGGTTCACCTTGACGTAGCTGTTCCACCACGCCCGGTCGAACACCGGGCGCTCGACGACGTCGTGGTAGAGCGGCCAGAGCGTCGCGTTGGAGAAGCCCTCGTAGTAGTCGCGGACCTCGTCGGCGCTCAGCGAGACGGGGTGCAGGACCAAGCCGTCGTCGTCGAACTCGTCGACGTCGACGTCCGGGACGCCCGGCCAGCCCACCCAGGCGCCCTTGCGGGAGCGCAGGAACGGCTCGAGCGCGGAGACGAGCCCGCCCGGGCTGGCCGTCCAGCGGCGCTCGCCGTCGGCCGTGCGTTCGAGGTCCACCGGTAGCCGGTTCGCCACCACGACGAAGTCGGCCTGGCTTCCGTTCTCCTTCTGGTCACTCACAGCTGCTGCTCCTCGCGTCCTGGGTCGCGGCCCCAGAGTGAAACCCTATCGCGTGAGCGATGAACAGCCGGTGACCGTCGGGTTACTCCAAGCTTCGTTCGGTCGGTTCGAGCGGACCAGCCATGCGCGGTCCGGCGAACCGCCGCTCGAGCCTGCCCAGGCCGGTCCGCACCGGCTGGGCGAGCCATTCCCCGAGTACCACGCCCGCTGCCAGCGCAAGCCCGATCGCGACGGCCGTCATGAGCGTCGAGATGTTCCCGCTGGGCTCGACCCCGATCTGATACAGACCACGGTAGGTCGAGAGGCCCGGAAGCAGCGGAGTGATCCCGGACACGGCGACCACCAGTGGAGTAACGCCGAGTCGTCGGGCGAGCACACCACCGCAGAACCCGACGAGCGTCGCGGCGATGGCGGACGAGCTGACGCCGTCGAGCCGGGCGAGCATGAGCGACCCGTAGACGGCGGCGCCGATGCCCCCGGCGGCCGCCGCGACCAGCATCGCCCGCATCTTGGAGTAGCTGGCGAGGGCGAAGCAGGCGGAGGCGCCGGCCCCGCCGAGCACGACCATCGGCAGCTGCAGCGCGGTCGACGTCGGCGCCTCGGGCAGCGGCGTCCGCGGCAGGCCGAGCATGACGGCGATCCGCAGGGCGAGCACGACCCCGGAGATCAGCCCGGCCGACATGAGGACGGTTTCCATGGTGCGCCCGGCGGCGGTGACGTTGTAACCGGTGATGGCGTCTTGAACGGCGGAGACGGTGGAGAGCCCGGACAGCAGCACGGTGACGGCGGCGGCGACCACGAGCGTCGGTTTGTTGGTGGTCAGCATGTCGCTGCTGACGATGGCCATCGCGGAGAGCGTCGCGACCAGGCCCCCGATGACCTGCTGGAAGAAGAACGGCAGCGAGTACCGGTTGACCCAGCGCCCGATCCGGTCGATGACCCCGCTGATGACGAAGGCGACGAGCGCGATATCGATGCCGCCGCCGAGCAGGATGGTGATGAAGGCGGCGACCCCGCCCCAGGACAGCGTCGCGACCCAGCGGGGATAGGGGTGCGGCGCGGAGGTGATCCGCTCCAGTTCGGTCTGCGCCTGCTCGGCCCCCATGTGCCCGCGCACGATCTTCCGCACGAGCTTTTCGGTCTCGGTGAGCCGGGTGTAGTCGAGACTCCGGCTCCGCACGACCCGAAGAGCGGTGACGGGCGAGAGGTCGGTGCCCCGGTGACAGGTGACGGTGATCGAGGTGAAGATGACGTCGACCTCGCAGTGCGGCAACCCGAGCGCGGACGCGATGGCGAGGATGGTCGCGGTGACGTCCGAGGCGCCGGCACCGCTGGCCATCTGCACCTCACCGATGCGCAGGCTCAGGTCCAGCACGAAGTTGACGGTGGCCTCATCGGGCAGCTGAGGCCCCATGGCCTCCTCGGCGTCGACGGCGGGCAGCTCACCGGTCGGAGCTTCGAGAACGTGCCACGGACGTCGCTTGAGGAGATTCGGGCGGTGCGTGCGAGGTCGTTGCGCGGGAGGTTCGAGGAGGGGCCATCTGGTCGACTTGCCCCCGTTGGTGCGCTCGTTGATCTTCATGATCCATCCACCTCCTCGCTCTCTCGCCCGGACCATCGACGCGGGTACTCCGACCGTTGCACGGATCATGGAGTGGCGTCCACCACGTTGCTCCATAGTGGCCTGGACCGCTGGTTTGAGGCGGGCCCGATACACTGTGAGCGGCGCTTCGGTGCCAGGCCGCTATAGCTCAGCTGGTAGAGCATCTGTCTTGTAAACAGAAGGTCAGGGGTTCGAGCCCCCTTGGCGGCTCTTCAAGGGTGTACCCGGGTCCCGGCCGGTAATCCGGTTGATCGAACCGCGGCTGCCGTGGCACGTTGCCGACAGCATGAGCTCGTCACCCCGATCCGCGGGAGCCGCATTGACCGTCGACACCAGCCCGGCGATCGATGCCGCGCTGGCGAGGCGTCTGGTCGACACCCAGTTCCCGCAGTGGGCCGGGCTGCCGCTGCGTCCGCACAGCCCGGCGGGCTCGGACCACGTCATCTTCCGACTGGGCGAGCAGCTGGCCGTCCGGCTGCCGCGGCACGCCGGTGCGATCGCGCAAGCGGCGAAAGAAGCGGAGTGGTTGCCACGCCTGGCTCCGCGTCTGCCGCTGGCCGTTCCCGAACTCGTCGGGGTGGGGGAACCGGACTTCGGCTACCCGTGGCCGTGGGCGGTGTCGCGCTGGCTGGACGGCGAAGTGGCGACCGTCGACGCCCTGTCCGGCTCGCACGAGGCCGCCGAGACGCTCGCCGAGTTCCTGACCGCGCTCCACGCGTTCGACGCCGAACCGGCCGCGGACCTCATCGGCCGCCCGCTGGCCGCCCGTGACGCGGCGACGCGGTCCGCCATCGCGAAGACCGGCGACGCGTTCGACACCGCCGCGTTGACCGCTCTGTGGGACGCGGCCCTCGCCGCCCCGGACGGTCCGTCGCGCTGGTGCCACGGCGACTTCCACACCGGCAACCTGCTGACCACCGCCGGCCACCTCAGCGCCGTCATCGACTTCGGCGAGTTCGGGGTCGGCGACCCGGCGTGCGACCTGATCGTCGCCTACACCCTCCTGTCACCCGGCACGCGAGCCACCTTCCGCGCCGCGCTCGATGTGGACGACGCCACCTGGACTCGCGGCCGCGGCTGGGCCTTGGCCACCGGGTTGACCGCCTATACCTGCTATGCCGCCGTCAACCCGCGCGTCGCCGCGCAGACCACCCGCCAGATCACGGAGGCCCTCATCGGATGAACGACGTCGCCGAGCTGAACCACCCGCCGGAGGTGTTCGCCGTTTCCGGCGAGCACACCTCGACGACCTTGGCGGAGCACGTCCACGCGCTGGCGGCCGTCGGTGAGCAGGCGTGGGCGGAACACATCGACCCGCGCTCTCGGGCCGTCTCGCTCGCCGAAGTCGAGGAGGGGCTTCGGCCCGTTCCGCGCGAGGTCGCGGAGCGGAAGCTCGCCAGGCTGACGGCGGGCAGTCTCGTCTACAGCTACGACCTGCTCGGCGACGAGCGGGCCCGGCAGGTGGCCCGGGAGGTGGTCTCCCTGCTCGCGGACGACGCGGAGTGGTGGGCCAACCAGGACCCTGGTGAAGAGGACTCGTGGTGGCCCGTCACGCGGTGCACGTTCGACGGGGTTGTCGCCGGGCGGGATCGGGAACGGTTCGTCGTGGTGCTGCAGCTCGGCGAGGACTAGGACGCGAGCAGGTCCAGGCCGAATCCCACCAGCGCCAAGCGCACCGCGAACCACTTCACCTGGCTGCCGGGTGCCTTCGCCAGCCCTTTCGCGAACAGCCGGAGCAGGCCCGCGATCGGTGCCGTCCGAAGCCACAGGCCCGCTCGGAAGAAGCCGCTCCCGCCAGGTGTCTCCTCCGCCGCATTGGCGGTGCCGATGGCGATCAGGCCGGACGCGATGGCGCCGAGCAGGAGGAAGCCGGAGGCCTTCGCCGCTTGGTCCGTCAAGCCGAGAAACCCCACGTACACCGGCGGGACCAGCAGGAGGAAGGCCAAGAACCAGAGGAGCCCCCGGCGAACGTCGAGGCTCTTGCGTTCGGCGGTCTTCGACCACTCCTCAGCCGGGAGACGTTCCCGCAGGAACTCGTCCACCGCGGCGGAGACGAAATCCCGGTGCTCGCCGCACGCCGGGTCGCCCGGTTTTCCGCGGCTTTTCGCGCACTGGTGGACGTTCGGCAGCTCGGCCAGGGTCGACGCGTGCCAGGCGTCGACTTCGGGCTGCCGGAACGGCGCCGCCAGCCGAGGTGGGCGGCTCTGGGCGACCTTCACCTCGGAAGGAAGCATGGTTTCGGCTGCCTGGGGAACGTAGTTTCTTTGCTCGAAAACGATGCTGTCGCTGAGCTTTTTCCGAAGGGTGGCGACGGGAAATGCCTTGACCGTTTTAGCTGCTTGTGTCAGCAATTCTTGGCGTCGCCTGGTCAAGGCGTCGCTCTTGGCTGTCAGCCGCTCCGCGCCGATGATGTCGAGGACCACCGTGAAACCGGCGACGTACTGCATGACCTTGCCGATCCGCCCCCACGCGCGCGCCGACAACCCGGCGACCACCGTGTCGCCCGTCGTCTTGCCGCTCAGCCACAGCCCGGCCAGGTTCCCGATCTGCTTGAGGTGGAAGAGCACGTAAACCACCACGGCGAGCACGGTGGCCCGGACGAGCCACCGGCGCACCGCGTCACTCCGCACTGGTACCGACTCTGAGGATGATCCGCAGCAGCGCGTCCTGTTCTTCCTTGTCAGCGCGCGCGAAGCCGGGTGAGGCGACGACGGCGCGGCGAAGGTCGTCCGGGTCGGCGGTGCCCGTGGCGAACCCCGCGACCTTGGACACGTCGATCGGGCCTCGGCACTGTGTTTCCACGCGATCTCTCCTGCTCCTGCTCCGGGTCTGTCCCTCGTTATCGCGCTGTGACCCGCGGCGTTACGCCCCTCGCCCGGTCAGGTGAAAAATGCGTTGCGGCGTCGGTGGGTGGCGGGGAAGATCTGTTTCAGGCGAACGAAAGCGGCGAGCGGGTTCGTCATTGTGAATGCTTTTTTCCTGCGCCTGTCTCGGCCGCACTCGATGCGGGCGACGCGGGTGCGCCCTTGTAGCTCAGTGGACAGAGTGGCGGTCTCCGAAGCCGCAGGTCGCAGGTTCGACTCCTGCCGGGGGCACGTGGCAGCACACGGCGCGTTGGTCCAGCGGTACGGATCCCCGGTTTTCACCCGGGGGACCCGGGTTCGACTCCCGGACGCGCTACGCACCACCACGGGGGACGCGCCGGAGCGCGGGTGATCCTTGCGCGATCGCCTCGGTGGGTTCGACACCCACGTCTTCCACTGTGGCCGATGCCGAAGGAGACGAGGCCCCGGGCTGTGACCCCGGGACAAGCCGGTGCGAGTCCGGCCGGCCACCCCACGCGCGCGGCTCGGCAGCCAGCGGGGCCTCATAACCCCCGCCGACGTGGCTCGGCACCACGGCGCGCGACCACCCCGGAACTGTCGGTCCCCCGGGCTACCCTCCCGAGGAAACCCTGGGAGGGACCCATGACCACCACGCACACCCTCGAAACACCCGAGGCCGACATCGTCTACGACGTCCACGGCCCGGCCCCCGCCGACAGCCCGCGGCCGCCCCTGCTCATGATCGGGCAGCCGATGGACGCCTCCGGCTTCCGCACCCTCGCTTCCTTCTTCCCCGAACGCACCGTCGTCACCTACGACCCGCGCGGCCTCGGGCGCAGCATCCGCAAAGACGGGCGCGAGGACCACGTCCCCACCGTCCAGGCCGGCGACATCCACGCCGTCATCGAAGCCCTCGGTGCCGGGCCCGTCGAGGTGTTCGGCAGCAGCGGCGGCGCCATCGCCGGGTTCGCGCTCGTCACCGCGCACCCCGAGTCCGTCAGCACGTTCGTCGCCCACGAGCCGCCGCTGGTCGGGCTGCTGCCCGATGCCGCGGCCGCCGAACGCGCCGGGAAAGGCGTCCGGGATGCCTACCAGGCCAACGGTTTCGGCGCCGGGATGGCCGCCTTCATCGCGATGACGTCGTGGAAGGGCGAGTTCACCGACGACTACTTCGCGCTGCCTCCGGCCGACCCCGCCCAGTTCGGCATGCCCACCGAAGACGACGGCCGCCGCGACGACCCGCTGATGACCGAACGCTCCTTGGCCGTCACCGCCTACCGGCTCGACGTCGACGCGCTCGCGAAGGTGCCGACACGGATCGTCGTCGGCGTCGGGGAAGAGTCGCTCGACGTCATGACCGGGCGGACCGCCCTCGCCACCGCCGCCGCGCTCGGGCAGGAAGCAGTCGTGTTCCCCAGCCACCACGGCGGCTTCATGGGCGGCGAGTTCGGCTACGCCGGGCAGCCCGAAGCCTTCGCGAAGAAGCTGCGCGAGGTCCTCGAAGGCTGAGCCGACTCGAGGCACCTCGCGGCTTCGGCATGCGCACAATCAAACAGGTGGTTGACACAGTCGTATGACTGATTGATTATCGGCCCATGGAGAGACTCAGGTGGTGGGCGCTGGCGGTCGCCGTGCTGGCGGTGCTCGTGGACATGATCGACAACCAGATCGTCGCGGTGGCGCTGCCGACCATTCAGCGCGAGCTGGGCACCGGCGAAGCCGCGCTGCAGTGGATTTCGGCGGGCTACGCGCTGGGGTTCGCCGTCACGCTGATCACCGGCGGGCGCCTCGGCGACCGCCACGGGACGAAGAAGCTGTTCGTCGCGGGCATGGTCGTCTTCACGGCCGCCTCGCTGGTCGCGGGCCTCTCCGGGCACGTCGGCGTGCTGATCGCCGCGCGGGTCGCCCAAGGCGTCGGGTCCGGGCTGATGGTGCCGCAGGTCCTCTCGTTCATCCACGCGGAGTTCGGCGAGCGCGAGCGGCCGAAGGCGATGACCTGGTACGCGGCGGCGTTCCCGGTCGGCGGGCTCGCCGGCCCGCTGCTGGGCGGCGCGCTGACCGAAGCCGACCTCTTCGGCACCGGCTGGCGGGCGATCTTCCTGGTGAACCTGCCCATCGGGCTGCTCGCACTGGCCGGTGCGCTCGTCACCATGCCGAGCCGGCCGGGCTTCTTCCGGCACCGCATGGACGCCGTCGGGCTCGCCCTGCTGACCGCCGCGCTGTTCGCCGTCTTCTACCCGCTCGTGCAGGGCCGCGAGCTGGGCTGGCCGTGGTGGACTCTCGCGCTGCTGGTGGCGGCGATCCCGCTGTTCGGCGTGTTCGCGCTGCACCAGCGGGCGCGGTTCCGCCGCGGCGGCGAACCGCTGGTCCCGCCGGACCTGCTGCGGTGCCTCGCCGGGAGCCAGGCCGTGCTGCTCTGCGTGAACACCGGGGTCGGCGTGTTCTTCGTGCTGACGCTGCACCTGCAGCTCGGCCTCGGGTTCTCGCCGTGGGAGGCGGCCGTGACGTTCGCGCCGTCGACGCTCGGCATCGTCGCGGGCAACGTCCTGAGCATGAACCTCGCCGCCCGGTTCGGCCGGGCGTTTACCGCGGCGGCGGTCGGGGTGCTGCTGGCCGGGCTGGCCGCGATCGCGGTCCTGGTGCCGTGGCTGGGTCCGGCGTTGACCGGCTGGGTGCTGCTGGCACCGGTGATCGCCGTCGGGCTCGGCATGGGCGCGGCGCTGAACGCGCTGTTCACGGCGTCGATGTCGGCGATCCCACCGGAGCGGGCCGGAGCGGCGTCGGGCGTCGTGAACACGACGGTCCAGCTCGGCACGGCGACCGGCATCGCGTTGTCCGGCACGGTGTTCTTCGCCCGCCTGGAAAGCGGCTACGCGGCGGCGACGGCGGGGGCGCTCGCGGTCAGCTCGGGCGTGCTGGTGCTGGCCCTCGCGCTGACGGCGGTTCAACCATCTGTGCGGCAGAGTCAACCAGTTGGCTGACGTATAGTCGCGGCGTGACCGCGTCGAAGCCCCGCCGTTCGCCGAAGCCCCAAGAGCGGCAACGGGATCCGGAACGCACCCGCCGCCTGATCCTCGAGGCGGCGGGCGCGGAGTTCGCGGCGAAGGGGTACGCGGGCGCGCGGATCGCGTCGATCGCCGCGCGGGCAGGCGTGAACCAGCAGCTGATTTCCTACTACTTCGACGGCAAAGAGGGCCTGTACAAGGCGATGTCGGAGAAGTGGGCGGAGCGGCAGCGTGAGCTGGTCGCCCCGGAGATGCCGCTGTCGGAGCAGCTGCGGCGCCTGGCGCTGGAGGGCGCGACGAACCGCGACGGCATGCGCCTGGTGGCGTGGTCCGGTCTGGAGTACGAGGGCCCGGAATCGGACCCGGACCACGGCCCGCGAGCGCAGCGCCTGACGCCGACGGTGGAGCGGATCGAGGCGCTGAAGGCCGAGGGACGCCTGCCGGAGTGGATCGACCCGCCGTCCTTCACGGTCCTGCTGATGGCGGCGGCGATGGCCCCGGTGACGTTGCCGCACGTGGTCGAAGGGCTGACCGGGACGGATCCGGCGTCGCCGGACTTCGTGCGGGGGTACGCCGACCAGCTGGCCAAGCTGGTCGAGCACCTGGAAGCCTGACGGCTCACTTCGCCAGCCGGTTCCGGTAATCGGCCTCGCCGAGGACGGCGGGGTTGAGCGTGACCCGATACTCGGCGGCCTCCGCCCACCAGTGAGCCGCCGCCTGCCGGTCGCCGCGCCCGGCGGCCGTGTTTCCCAAACCTGTCAACGCCCGCGCACGCTCGTACTCGCTCCCTGCGTCGTCCGCGATCTCCGCCGCGAGGCGGTAGCGGCGCTCGGCGTCGGCCCACTGGCCCGCCCGGAAGTGCACCCACGCCTCACCGTTGACCGACATCGCCTGGTCGACCGGCAACTGAGCGAGGGACGTCGCCTCGCGGGCCGCGGCGATGGCTGCCTCGAACCGGTCCAACGCCGCCGAGGCGAGGGCGATGCCGCGGAGCGCGATCACCACGTTCCGGGTGCGCCCGGTCCGCCGGTAGACCGCCAGCACCGTGGTCAGATCGGCCACCGTCGACTCCGCTTCGCCGCGGTACAGGCGGGCCCAGGCCAGGCTGGACAGTGCGTCGATCGCGCCCCGGTCGTCGCTGGCCAGCGCGAACTGCTCCTGCGCCTGCTGATGAAAACGGATCGCGTCGTCGCTCCGGCCCGCCTCGATGTGCGCCATGCCCAGGTTGTTGAGGATCATCCCGGTCGCGCTCAGGTCGCCGGCGGCTCGCGCGGCTTCGAGGGCGCGCTCGTGCGTCCGGATCCACGGCTCGAACAGCTTCTCGCGGAAGAAGAACGCGCGGAGGACGAACGCGAGCTGCCAGCACCGGTCGTGGATTCGGTGCCGGGCCGCCAGATCGACGATCTCCCCGAGCGTCGGCCACTGGGCGGACAGCCAGGCGAGTGCGCCGTCGGCGTCCGTGAAGGGAACCGAGGACGGCGCGGCCAAGCCGGTGACCGGGCGGAATCGGTAGGGCTCGGCGAGTTCGTCGGCGGCCACCGCCGTTGCGAGGACGTGGTCCACGAGCCTGTGCACGGCCGGTTCACGATCATCCGGCTCGACCTCGGGAAGAGCGTGCTCGGCGGCGAACGTGCGCATCAAGTCGTGGAGCTCCACGTAGCCCCGTTCGTCGCGGACGACCAGGTGGGCGTCGTGCAACCGATCGACCAGCCGGTCCGCCGCGCCGGGACCGAGACCGGCGAGTGCCTCGACCGCCGCCGTCTCCGCCGCGGTCGCGGGGTGGAGCGCGAGCAGCCCCAAGAGCCGTCGCTGGTCGGCGGGCAGTGACGCGTAGGAGACGGCGAACGCGGTGGCGACGCTGCGTTCGCCGTCATCCAGGGCAGCGAGCCGGGTCGTCTCGTCGGCGAGCCGGTCGCGCAGCCCGGCCGCTGTCCAACCACCGGCGACGAACCGGGCGGCGACGATGCGCACCGCGAGCGGGAGCCGCCCGCAGTGCCGGGCGATCTCGGTCGCCACGCCGTCGTCAGCCGGAGCGTGGTCACCGGCGACGGACCGGAGCAGGCGCACGGCGTCGCCGAGCGGCAGCACGTCGACCGGGAAGTGCCAGGCGTCGTCGAGGGCGGGCAGCCGCCCCCGGCTCGTCACCAGGATCCGGGACGACGTCTCGCCGGGGACGATCGCGCGGATCTGTTGGGCGGACCGGACGTTGTCGAGCACGAGGACCATCCGCCGCCCGCGCAGCTGGTCGCGGACGAGGTTGCCCAGGCCGTCCTCGTCGGCGGGGAACTGGTCGGCCGAGACGTCCAGCAGCCGCAGCAGCCGGCGCAGGGCCTCGCCGGGCGAAAGCTCGGCGGCTCCCGGGGTGTGGCCCCGGAGGTCGAAGAAGAGACAGCCATCGGGAAAGGCGTTCGCGACCCGCCTGGCGGCGGCGACGGCGAGTGCCGTCTTACCGGCGCCGGCCATGCCGTGCACCACGCCGACCGGGGCGTCGTCCAGGCTCAGCAGCCGCGCGGAAAGGGCGTCGAGCTCGGCTTCGCGGCCGACGAAGTACCGGCCGGCGTCCGGCAGTCCGACGATGCCACCGGCGTTCCGACGCACCGGCTCCGCGACCAGGGCGAGCAGTTCGCCGTTGGCGTTCAGGGCGAGGTCGCAGGCCTTGGCGAGGTCGCGGTTGACCCGGGCTTTGCCGTTCTCCACCTTGCTCAAGTAGCCCTTGGTGAAGTGGGCGGCCGCGGCGAGCCCGGTCAGAGACATGCCAAGCGACGTGCGTCGTCGTTTCAATTCCGCTCCGAAGTCCGGCATCGGTACATCATCCTGTGTCGGGGGAACAGTGGGAAGGTCGGCCGGCGGCCCGGGCCCGCCGGCCTGTTCCGGTCAGCCCAGCAGGGAGACCAGCTGGTTGAGCACGATGATGAGGTGCGTGTGCATCGCGTCCACCTTTCCGGATCGCACTCGCCGGCATTTCCGTGCCGCGAGTTCCTTGGTCGCCGAAGGATTTCGACGTCACCAGCATCACCGGAGAAATTCGAAGAAGGCAGACGTTTCCTGTTGCCCCTCAAGGGAAAACCGCGCCGAGCGCTTCGACGTGCACTGTTTCCCGGTTTCGGAAACGGCGGAGAAACGGACGACGACGTCGTGGTGGCCAGGAGAGGTGAGTAGACTTCCCCGGCAACGACCAAGACGGAGGTGGCGGCTTGGCTGGGCAGGCGGCCGAAGCGAAGATCAAAGCGCTCTCAGCGGAGCTGAAACAGCTTCGGAAGGGGCTGGGTGTCCAAGCGAAGAGCGTCCCCGACGTCGCCGGTGAACAGTTGCGCGAAGTATGCGGTGTCCGAGAGGAAGACAGCCCGGGAACTGTCCGTGCCAAGGTTGTCGAGACGCTTCGCCGCTTGATCGAAAAGCTGCCTGAATCGCAGCGGGAAACCGCGCGGATCGTCCTGGGTTTCGGCACCGCCGCCAACGAGCGCTACACCCGGCGGCTCGAGTTGCTGGGCTCGGGAGCCGACCGCAACGTTCGCACGATGCAGCGCCGGGCCGACGATGTCATCTACCTGATCGCGGAGGCCGCGTACGGGGTGCCGGCACCGTTCGGGGGATGGTCGGCCGCCGGCGCGGACGGTCCGTGGCACACGTCGGCGCTGGCGGTCCGGTTGACCCTCACCGGCGCCGCCGCCGAGGTGTTCGAGACCCGCGAGGTCGTCAGCCACGTCGCCGGGCTCACCGACATCGAGCACGCCATCTCCCTCGCCCGGCCCGCCAGCACTACCGGGCGCGCGGACCTCTCCGGCCTCGGAATCGATGTCGTCGCGGGTGGCGAAGTGCATTCCGTGCGGATGGTCAGCTCCAGCCGGGTCGCGTTCAGCCTCCGGCCGCCTCGGCCCCTGGACGCCGGCGACCAGCACGAGTTCTTCTTCCGCATCCGGCTGGCCGAGCTGCCTGCCCCCTTCTACTGCTGCACGCCGGAATTCCCCTGCGAGAGCTTCGATCTCAACATCCGGTTCGACCGGCGGGAGCCACCTCAGCGCGTCTGGCGCATCGACGGCGACTTCTCCAAGGACGCCGGGGATCCGCTGCCGGCGCGGAAGCCGCTCTTCCTCGACGCCTCGGGTGAGGTGCGCACGGGGTTCCGCGACCTCCACCCCGCGCGGTCCTACGGCGTGGGCTGGCAGCCGGCGAGGT
The DNA here is from genome assembly GCF_030264295.1 of Amycolatopsis nalaikhensis. Classification (GTDB taxonomy): domain Bacteria; phylum Actinomycetota; class Actinomycetes; order Mycobacteriales; family Pseudonocardiaceae; genus Amycolatopsis; species Amycolatopsis nalaikhensis. The sequence goes on from NZ_CP127173.1 coordinate 3,521,052, forward strand.
GAACCGCCGGTCCGCCCGCCTCCCGTCGCCGCGTCGTCGGCGGCCGCCGCGGGTGTGCCGTGCGGTGTGCGCGTCATGCTCCTCCTCGTCGCGGTCCGCTTCTCCCACGATGCCGCATCGGCGCCGAAACCGTCTCGGCGAATAAGCGACAAAAACACGACAGTTCGGCCCGGCTGTCCGGCGGCAACCGAATAGGGGACTCGTCTGGTTTGCGGTCACCATTCGAAAATGGTGACGATCCGGTTAAGCGGTGCGGTGCCGGTAACACCGCGCCGACGCCTGGCGACTGCCTGGTGTCCGTCTCCGATCGGCGGATCCCGGAAAGAAGACAGCACTCTTCCCGGTGGTAACGGAAACTATTCTTCTGCCGACATCGGTGGTCGTCGCGCATTTCCGCGAGACCAGCAGTGCATCGCGCATCGGCACCGAGGAGGAAAAATGGGCGTGAGCCTGAGCAAGGGTGGCAACGTTTCGCTGACCAAGGAGGCGCCCGGCCTGAGTGCGGTCACCGTCGGCCTCGGCTGGGACGAGCGCACCACCAGCGGTGAGGAGTTCGACCTGGACGCGAGCGCCATCGCGCTCGGAGCGGACGGAAACGCCTTGTCCGACAAGCACTTCGTGTTCTTCAACAACCTGGCCACGCCGGACGGTGCGGTGCGGCACACGGGTGACAACCTCACGGGCGGCGGCGACGGGGACGACGAGCAGATCACCGTCGACCTCGCGGGCCTGCCGGCCGAGGTCGACAAGATCGTGTTCCCGGTTTCCATCTACGAGGCGGAATCCCGCGGTCAGGCGTTCGGACAGGTGCGCAACGCGTTCATCCGCGTCGTGAACCAGGCTGATGGCGCCGAATTGGCGCGGTACGACCTTTCGGAGGACGCGTCCACCGAAACCGCGATGGTCTTCGGGGAGCTCTACCGCAACGGCGGCGACTGGAAGTTCCGGGCCGTCGGTCAGGGCTACACCTCGGGTCTGGCCGGTATCGCCAAGGACTACGGGATCCACGCCGCCTGACCGGCGCAACCGCCGGATGGAACGCACGGGATACGGATGTGAAATGTTGCTGAAGACATTCGGTGGTTCGTTCGCGATCACGGCGGCCGGTCTGGTACTGGCCTTCCTCTACGGCGGGACGCTCGGCCTGGCCGTCGTCGCCGTGCTCGCGGTCCTGGAAATTTCGCTCTCCTTCGACAACGCGGTGGTGAACGCCGGCGTGCTGGGGCGGATGAGCCGGAAGTGGCAGCGGCTGTTCCTGACCGTCGGCATCCTCGTCGCGGTCGTCGGGATGCGGCTGCTGTTCCCGGTCGTGGTGGTCTGCGTGACTGCGAAGCTGTCGCCTGGTGAGGCCTACCGGCTCGCCATGGCGGGCGGCGACATCCACACGCCCGGCACCTACGCGTCCGTCCTGCACGAGGCGCACCCGGCGATCGCCGCGTTCGGCGGCGTTTTCCTCCTGATGCTCTTCCTGAACTACATCTTCGAGGAGCGAGAACTCACCTGGCTTTCGTGGCTGGAACGCCCGCTCGCGCGGATCGGCCGGCTGAAGCAGGTTTCCGTGGTCGTCGCGGCCGGTGCCCTCTTGCTGGCCGCGGACTTCCTCGCGCCGGCGGGAAAGCCCGTGAGCGTGCTCGTCTCCGGCGCACTCGGCTTGATCACCTACCTCTTGGTGAGCGGGCTGAGCGAGCTATTCGACCCGGACCAGCCCGTGGCGGGCGACGGCGGTGGCCGGCGCGGCGGTGCGGTGGTCGTCGCCGGCAAAGCGGCTTTCGCGCTGTTCCTCTACCTCGAGGTGATGGACGCGAGTTTCAGCTTCGACGGCGTCATCGGGGCGTTCGCCATCACGTCCGATCCGGTCGTCATCGCGATCGGTCTCGGCATCGGCGCGGCCTACATCCGTGCGATGACGGTGTTCCTGGTGCGCAACGGGACGCTCAACGAGTACGCCTATCTCGAACACGGTGCGCAGTGGGCGATCGGCGCCCTGGCCGTGCTGCTGCTGTGCACCATCCGGTACGAGGTGCCGGAGATCGTCACCGGGCTGGTCGGCGTCGGGTTCATCGGCACGGCGCTGGTGTCCTCGGTCGTCCGCAACCGGCGGCTGTCCCGGGGCAAACCACCGGCCACGGACCTCGCTGCGGGCTCGCCCCGGCTCACCTCGGCCCACTGACCACCGCTCTTCCCTCGATGAAAGGACTTTGAAATGACCGTGACACTGAGCAAGGGCGAGCGCGTCTCGCTGACCAAATCGAACGGGCACACGCTCACGCGCGTCCGGATGGGGCTCGGCTGGGACGCGATGCGGAAGCGCGGTTTGTTCGGCAGCCGGCCGCAGACCATCGACCTCGATGCCTCCGCTCTGCTCTTCGACGCCGGTGACCGGCTCGTCGACCAGGTCTGGTTCAAGCAGCTGACCAGCACCGACGGCTCGGTGCGGCACACCGGTGACAACCTCACGGGCGAGGGGGAAGGCGACGACGAGTCGATCCGCGTCGACCTCGGGCGGGTACCCGTCCAGGTCACCACCATCGTCTTCACCGTCAACTCCTTCACCGGTCAGGACTTCTCCCAGATCGAGAACGCGTACTGCCGGCTCGTGGACGAAACCAACGAGGGCGAGATCGCCCGGTACGACCTCTCGGGATCGGGCAGGCACACCGCGCAGATCATGGCGAAGCTCACCCGAGAGCCCGACGGCTGGGCGATGACCGCCATCGGGGCGGCGGCGACCGGCCGGACCTTCCGTGACCTCCTGCCCACCGTGTCCCGGCACCTCTGAACGCGTCGACGACCCAGAACCCAGGAGGTGTTCCGATGTCGGATCTCGAGCTCGGCGGGCCACCGTCGACGCCGGTCGCGGCGCAGCCGTCCGGGAGCGGATTGTTCCTCGCGCCACCGGCCCCGGTCCGGGTCGTCGAGCAGCAGGAGGCGGCCGGCGCCGTGCCGATGGACCCCGCGAAACGCGCGGAGCTGCGGCAGAAGGCCCGCGCGTTCGTCGCGGAGCTGGCCGAACTGGACTTCCACTCCCCGGCGTACGCCCAGCGGATCCAAGGCATCACCTCGATGGGCGACCGGGACATGCGGGCGACGGCGGGGATGTCGAACCGGATGCTCGACCGGCCCGCCGCCAAGCTGCCGGGCCGAGGCGGGCACCGCGACGACGCGCAGACCCGCGTGTCCGCGACGCTCATCGACCTGCGCGCGACCATCACCGAACTCGACCCGAACCGGGCCGACCTCAAGGGCGTGCGCAAGCTGCTGAAGTTCCTCCCCGGCGGTGACCGCGTCGACCGCTACTTCGCCAAGTATCAGACCGCGCAGTCGCACATCGACGCCATCATCCGGTCGCTCGACTCCGGCCAGGACGGCTCCGCAAGGACAACGCGAGCATCGACACGGAGAAGGCAAACCTCTGGGCCGCGATGGGCAAGCTCACCGAGTACAACGAGCTCGCCGGTGCGCTCGACGCCGAGATCGAGCGCAAGGTCGCGGACCTCGAGGCGCTCGGGCGGGCCGAGGAGGCGGACACCCTCAAGTCCGACGCGCTGTTCGGCGTCCGGCAGCGACGGCAGGACATCCTGACCCAGATGGCGGTCGCCGTGCAGGGGTACATGGCCCTCGACCTGGTCCGCCGCAACAACGTCGAGCTGATCAAGGGGGTCGACCGGGCGCAGACGACCACCATTTCGGCATTGCGCACGGCGGTCATCGTCTCGCAGGCGCTGGCCCGGCAGAAGCTCGTCCTGCAGCAGGTCACGGCCCTCAACGCGACGACGTCGGACCTGATCGAGGCGACCTCCCGGCAGCTCCGGCAGCAGGGCGCCGAGATCAACCAGCAGGCGGCCTCCGCCACGATCGAGATCGGGAAACTGCAAGCGGCGTTCGACAACGTCTTCGCGACCATGGACGCGCTGGACACGTTCCGGGCCCAGGCGACGGACTCGATGGCGGACACGGTGGCGGCGCTGCAGGGCCAGCTCGACCGGGCCAAGCCGTACCTCGAGCGCACCCGGCGGCACGAGGGCGCGGGGTGAACCGATGGCCTGGTTGCGCAGGGAGGGGCCCGGCCCGGCGCCCGCCGAGTCCCCGCCCGACTACACGCCCGAGGCGTTGCGGACCGAACTGGCGTCGCTGATCCGGTTCGTGAACGCGCGCTCGGGTCGGCTGCCGCCGTCCGCTGTGGTCACCGCGCGGGAGATCACCGACGTGCTGACCGAACTGGCCGGCGAGGACAAGGCGTCGGACATCCGCACGCGGGTGGCGGTCGCGGGAATCGTGACCGATCACTTGCCGACGACCTTGGACACCTTCCTCCGCCTGGACGACACCGCGGTCGGGCCGTCCGCGTCGCTGATCGAGCAGCTCGAATCGCTGCTCGACGAGGTGATCTCGGTGCGGGACGCCGAGCGTGTCCACGCCACGGACGCCCTGCGCACCCAGGAGATCTTCCTCCGCACGAAGTTCTCGAACTCCGATCTGGACCTGTGATGGCTGCTTTGAAACGTGGCTCGAACGTCGAGCTCACCCGCGAAATCCCGGATCTGCCCGGCGTCGTCCTCGGTGTGCGCTGGGAGGTGGGCCCGGAGCCGGCTCTCGCCGAGAGCCTGGTCGTGGCCGCGATCCTCTGTGACCACGCACGCCGGGCCCCGTCGGCGGAGCATTTCGTCTTCTTCAACCAGCTGACCGAGCCGAGCCGATCGGTGGCGATGGCCGGAGACGACGATGACCAGGTCGAAGTCGTGTTCGCGGACGTACCCGGCGAAGTCTCGCGGATCGTCGCGGTGCTGTACGTCAACGAAGGCAACGGCCTGCGCCGTGGGCTCGGCCGGCTCCGGTCGCTGACCCTGCGCGGGCTCGATCCCCGGGACGACCGCGAACTGGTCCGGTCGGAGAACCTCGCGCCCGCGCTCGACGGCGAGACGGCGTTGGCGCTGGGCGAGGTCTACCGGCACAACGGCGGCTGGAAGTTCAAGGTGCTCGGCGAGGGCTACCGGTCCGGCATCGCGGCGCTCGCCGAGGACTACGGAGTCATCCGATGACACTCGACTTCACCACGCCCAGCCGGGCAGCACCGCGCACCGACCTGCCCTTCCTCCGACGGCGCCACGCGGCGACGCGCCCGGCGCCCGGTGCCGTGTCCTTGGACCTCACCCTTACGCCGGTAGTGCCGGACACGCGGCCCTCACCACCGGTCCACCGCACCGGCCGCCCGGGGCGACCAGTGGTCCGGTGCCGCTCCGGCAGCCGCCTGCAGCTGGGGCCGAAGACTCCGGCGGTGACGCTGGACCGCCTGCAGAGCGCGATCGGCTCGCTGACTGTCGAGGCGGTGTGCACGGCGACGGCGCCCGCACTGGCCTGCACCTACGAACTGGCCGACGACCGGTCCGCCTTCCTCGGCTCCGGAACGTCGGCGACACGAACCCCGCTCCTGGCTGTACGCAGCCGATCGGTGTCCGCCGACCTGCGGCAGGTCCGGCAGCTCGTCCGGTTGGTCGTCATGGCGGATTTCCCGACAGCCGGGCCGACCGGACTCCTCGTCGTGTCCACATGGGACGGCGCCAGGCTCGAACTCCCGCTCGGGAATCCCGGAGGCGCGCGCGTGACGGTGCCGCTCTCGATCCACAACGTCAGCGGGGAGCTGGTTCTGCGCGCGGAGCCGGAGGAAGCGTTTTCGTCACCTCGGGCGGCCGCCGACGCGTTCGGCTTCCACCGGATCAGCTGGCTGGACGAATTCACCAGCGCGGGAGGTGCGGCGTGACCGGGTCCTACGACATCTTCCTCAGCTTCACCTGGGCGGACAGCGTCGAGGTGAACGCGCTGCAGGACGCCCTCGAGGCAGCCGGCCTCCGGGTCTTCCGCGACCGGGAGATCGAGCGGTTCGAAGGAATCACCGAGAAGCTCGACGCCGCGCTCGCCGGGTCGAAAGTGCTGCTCGCCTACTACTCACGCCGGTTCCCGACCCGGTACGCGTGCCAATGGGAACTGACATCGGCGTTCCTCGCGGCGCAGCGCCTGGGAGACCCCCGGCGGCGGGTGCTCGTCGTCAACCCCGAGTCCGATGGCAACCACATCGCCCCGATCGAGCTCGAGGACGCCGCCTACGCCGGCCGGCCGCGGAACGACCGGGAACGCGCGAAAACCGTCGAGCGGGTGGCCGAGATGGTCCGGGCCGCGACCACTCCGCTGGGCGCGGTGCGCAGCACGGCACCGTTGCTGCCCCGGCTGTTGCGGCCGCGGCGGTTCGTCGGCCGGTACCGGCAGCTCTGGGCGATCCACAGCGCCTTGCACGCCCGCGAACTGCCGGCCACGACGCCGAGGACGTCGGCGGCACTGGCCGTCGTGCGGGGTTTCGCCGGTCTCGGGAAGACCAGCTTGGCCGAGCAGTACGCGTTTCTCTTCCGGGACGCCTTCCCCGGCGGGGTGCGGTGGCTGGGCCTGTTCGGAGAGGACGACCCCGTCGGGGCTCTCGCGAGGTTCCACGGGCAGCTCCGCGCGATCGCCGACGACCTCGGCGCCGACGTCGGTGACCTGCCGCCGGACCAGGTTCGCGCCGTCGTCGCCCGGCGCATCGAAGCCGCTCGCGAACCGCAGCTGTGGATCATCGACGACGTGCCGTCGGAGTTGCCCGCCGACGTGCTGGACCAGCTCGTCATGCCGACGTCGTACGTCCGGACCGTGCTCACCACGAGGTCCGGCAATCCGGACTGGGCCGCGCCGGTCGTCGAGCTGGGGGGTTTGTCCGAAGACGAAGCTTCCGCGCTGTACACGGAGATCGTCGGGTCCGCCGACCCGGAGGAACTCGCGGCCGTGCGGCGGCTGGTCGAACGGTGCGGTGGTCACCCGATCGTCCTCACGAGCGTGGTCACGGCGTACCGCGACCGGCGGGGCGCGGTCGGCTTCGCCGATGCCCTCGATTCGATGCCGACCGCCGCCGCGGACGTTCTGCGGCGAGCGATCGGCGAATGCACGCCGACCGCGCGGCGGATCCTCCGGATCGCGGCCGCGCTGTCCCGTGCGCCCGTGCCACCGGATCTGGTGCGGCGCGTCCTGCCGGAGGACAACGTCGCTGATGCGGTGGCCGAGCTCAGCCGGCGTGCGCTGCTGACGAACCTCGGCACGGAGTGGGACGTCCACGCGCTGGTTCGCGAGGCCGCGGGCCTCGACGACGCCCTGACCCGCGAGACCGCGTCGGCCGTGCTCGCTCTGTCAGGCGGCGCCGATCGGTTCCACCAGCACGCCGCGGCACTGGCCCGGCACGACTGCGTGCCCGCGGACCAGCGAGCCCGGTTGCTGCGGGCCGGGCTCGACTGGTTCCGCGGTCAGGGCGACATCGTGGCCGCCCGGGACGCGGCGAACCGGATCCTCGCGGTGGACGGCGTGGCCGCGGCCGACCTGGTGGCCGCCGGCGCGGCACTGGTCGACGCGGGCGACTTCGCCAAGGCCGTCGAGGTCTGCCGTCCACTCGTGGATTCGGAGGACGCGTTCCGGGCGCGGCTCGTGTGCGCTCGTGCGCTCGACCAGCTGGGCCGGTACGCCGACGCGGACCCCGTGTGGCCGGACGTCGTCCCGGAATCGTTGCCGGAGGGGGAAAAGGCCGAAGCGCGGGTCTCCATGGCCGTCGCGAAGCGGATGCGCGGACGTTTCCGCGACGCGATCGAGCTCCTCGGCACCAGGGACGCGGACCCGCGAGCCCGGCTTGAACTGGCCCGGCTCCGGATCATCACCGGCGACCTCAAACAGGCGCGGACGATCGCCGAAGCGATCATCCGTGAGCACGACACTCCGGACCACGAACGCCACCCCCTGCGGCTGGAGGCGATCGGTGTGCACGCCGAGGCCGAAATGTCGCTGGAGCTCATCGAACTCAAGGTGCGTGACGAGAACTGGGACGCGCTGGAAGCGCAGTTGCGGTCCGCTCATGACAGCTTGGCCGGGCTGCTGGGGAAGAGGAGCCCGCTGGCTCTGGCGGCCGGCGTGCGGTGTGCGCGCACGTCTGTCACCCGCGGCCGTCCGAAGCGGGCTTTGCGGGAATTCGCGGAACTGGACGAGCCGGTCCGCGACGTCTTCGGCGAGCACCACCCCTTGCACCACTGGCTGCGCTATTCGACCGCGCAGGCACACGGTCAGCTCAAGCAGTACGACGAAGCCGTCGCGATCCTGCGCGACCTGCTGGAAAACCAGCGGAACTCGATCGGGCCGCACCACCCGGACACCATGCGGACCCAGCTCGACCTCGGCATCGCCCTCGCGATGACCGGCCACAAGCGAACGGCGGTTCCGCTCGTCGTCGAGGCCGACCGACGGATCGGTGAATCCCTCGGCTGGCAGGCCGAACTCCGGAACCGCGCCGGGGTCACCCGGGCACTCATGAACCTCCCGCCGTTCGCGTGGCGGCTCTTTGCCGGTTTCGACGAATTCTTCGGGAAAAAGCCCGAAGACTGAATCTTTGGAGGTCTGGACATGGAGAAGCCGTTGGGCAGCCGGTACCGGCTGGGCGACCTGCTCGGTACGGGTGCGATGGGGCGGGTCTTCGCCGGTTCCGACGAAGAAGGGCGGACCTACGCCTTCAAGGTGCTGCGGGACGAGCTCGTGGAAGACCCCGAGCTGGTAGCCAGGTTCCTGCAGGAACGGTCCATTCTGGTCGGACTGCGCCACCCGAACCTCGTCGGCGTGCACGACCTGGTCGTCGAGGGGGAGACCGTCGCGATCGTGATGGATCTGGTCGGCGGCGGGGACCTGCGTGCCCGCCTCAACGCCGAGAAGACCTTGCTGCCGGCCGAAGTCGCGCGCATCGGGGCGGGGGTGGCGGCGGCGCTCGCGGCCGTCCACCAGGCCGGGGTGGTGCACCGCGACGTCAAGCCCGAGAACGTCCTGATGGACGGCACTGTGCCGCGGCTGACGGATTTCGGCATCTCGCGGCTGGCGACGGCCACCGACCTGGGGCGCCGGTCGCTGCTGGTCGGAACTCCGCAGTACCTCGCTCCGGAACTGGGCAAGGGCCTCGAAGCGACACCCGCGTCGGACCTGTACTCGCTCGGCATCCTGCTGTACGAGCTGTGCTGCGGGGTCACCCCGTTCGCCGGGCAGTCGACGTTCGCGGTGATCCGGTCGCACGAGAGCGCGATGCCGGGCCGACCGGCCGGCGTGCCCGACCAACTGTGGGACGTGCTCGCCTGGATGATGGCGAAACGACCGTCCGAACGGCCCGAGACCGCCCAGCAGGTCGCGACGATCCTCGACGGGCTCGTCCTGGAGCTGATGAACCAACCACTCGTCCTGCCGCTCACGTCGCCGCCACCCCCGGTGCCCCTCAACGAAACGGGCCTGGGCGCGGAAACCGTGTTCGGCACTGCGCCGCCTCCGCCGCGCAGGCCCGTCGTGACCGCGTCTCCGAGCACGAGCGCCGGAGTGGATGTGGCTCCGCGCAAACGCCGCCGTAAGGGCCGGGTCGTGCTGACCCTGGTCGTCGTCCTGGCCCTGTTGGCCGGTGGCTGGTTCGCCTTCCGGCCGGCGCGCGGCGGCACCACGCCGTCGGCGATCGCCCCGCCGACGACCTCCGCCGTCGCCGCACCCGTGTCCGCGGCGAACTCGCCGTCCGTGACGGCGACGGCGAAACCCAGCGTGATGCCCGGGGTCGTGGGCAAGAAGCTCGCGGACGCCCAGGACGCGCTGCCGGGCATCCAGGTGACCACTGTGGACAAGATCGATGCGACGGCCGCCGACGGCACCGTGATCGCGCAGGACCCGGCGGCCGGGGCCGCGATCGGTGACACGGTGACGCTCACCGTGGCGCGCCAGGCCCAGGTCGTCTACCTCGACTCCGTCCACGTCGCGGCCGGTGACTGGAGCAACGACGTCCAGAACACGAACATCGCCGGGAAGAACTACCTGCACGCAGTGGGCGCCGACGTGTACTACGGGACGAGCGCCCAAGGCGTCGAGTACAACATCTCGAAGGGTTTCCGCCGGTTCACCGCCACCGCGGGCATCGACGACAACGCGGTCGACTCTTCCCTGAAGATGCAGCTCGAAATCTTCGCCGATGGTCGCGAGACCTGGGCAGCCGGAACCCGACGCTGGTCAACGGCGTTCCGGTCGCCGGGCGGGCACCGATCGGCGACGGCGACCGGATCACGATCGGAGCCACCGAATTCCGGGTCGACGGGGACACCCTCGTCACCGTCGGCGGCGGGCGGACCCGGCTCGTGGCCGACGACGTCGGGTTCGCGGTCGGCGGCCGGTCCTTGCTCTCGGGTGTCTCGCTCGACCTGCGGCCCGGGCAACTGGTCGCCGTCGTCGGACCGTCCGGCGCGGGCAAGTCGACCCTGCTCAAGGTGCTGTCGGGCGAGGTCGCGCCGACGAGCGGGCGCATCACCTACGACGGCTACGACATGCACCGGCAGCGGTCGGCCGTCGCGCGGCGCGTCGGGGTCGTACCGCAGGACGATGTCGTCCACACGCGCTTGACCGCACGCAGTGCCCTGTCTTACGCGGCGAGGTTGCGGCTGCCCGAGGACACCGGCGCGGCGGATCGCCGTCGCCGGGTAGCCGCGACGCTGACCGAAGTCGGGCTCACCGGACACGAGCGCACGCCCATCCACCGGCTGTCCGGCGGGCAGCGCAAGCGGGTGTCGATCGCGCTCGAGCTGTTGACCGCACCGTCGCTGCTGATGCTGGACGAGCCGACCTCCGGCTTGGACCCGGCGCTCGACCGGCAGATCATGGGCCGGTTGCGCGAGCTCGCCGACGCCGGCCGGACGGTCGTGGTGGTGACCCACAACGTCACCCACCTCGACGGTTGTGACCTCGTGCTGTTGCTGGCGCCGGGCGGGGTCCCGGTGTTCAGCGGACGGCCGGCGGAACTGCGGGCGCGGTTCGGCACCGCCGACTGGGCGGACATCTTCCACCGGGTGGTTTCGGGGAAGGCACCACCGCACCAGCCGCCCGCGGTGGGGCCGGAGTCGGCGCCCGAAGCGGCCACCGAGCCGCCGCCGGTCCACGCCGGATTGGGGCACCAGGTCGGCACGCTGGGTGCCCGGCACCTTCGGCTCATCCTGGCCGATCCCGGGTACGCCTTGTTCCTCCTGCTCGTCCCGGTCGTCTTGGCGGTGCTCGCCCTGGCGGTGCCCGGCCACGAAGGGCTGCGGCGGTCCGTGCCGGACCACCCGGCGGAGGCCGCGCAGATGCTCGTGCTGGTCTTCGTGGGCGCGGCGTTCATGGGTGCGGCGGCGTCGGCGAAGGAAGCCATCACCGAACGGGCGATCTTCCTCCGCGAACGGGCCGTCGGCCTCCGACCCGGCGCATACGCGCTCGCCAAGGCCGGCGTGTTCACGCTGGTCGCCGGCGTGCAGTCCGCGGTGCTCGTCGGCGTCGTCACGACGGTCAAGCCGGGGCCGGCTTCCGCGGTCCTGCTGCCGCGCCCGGTCGTCGAACTCGGCGTCGCGGTCTGGTTGACGGCCCTGGCCTCGTGCCTGTTCAGCCTGCTCGGCTCGGCACTGGTGCGCTCGACCGAGCAGACGACGCCCGTGCTCGTCGTGACGGTGATGTCACAACTCGTGCTGTGCGGCGGGATGATCCCGGTGGCCGGGCGGCCCGTCCTGGCCCAGCTGTCCTGGCTGGCCCCGGCTCGGTGGGGGTACGCCGCCGGAGCCGCCACCGTGGATCTCCAGCAGAGCGGGCCGCCGGATGATCTGTGGACCCACGACTGGCCGTGGTGGCTCGCCTCGGCAGGAGCCTTGCTGATCTCGGCGGCGACGTGCACGGCGCTCTTCGCGATCCGGACGAGGCGGCTCTCCGCGGGGCGGCGAACCGGCTGATCAGCGCGGTGCGTGCCATCCTGGGGCCATGGTCACCCTTCGCGATGCTCGCGAGCCGGAGCTGAACAGTGGGATTCTGCCCGGGAACGTGCGGGCCGATGACTGGGTCATGCTGCTGCTCGCCGCCGGGTCGGTCGGGTTGCTGGGGTTCATGCTGCTGAGTCCGCCCGGTCGGGAGGCCGGTCTCGTCATCTTCTACGTCGACTGCGGGATCTGCGGTGTCTTCCTCCTCGAGTTCCTCTGGCGGTGGCGGAAACGGCGGTGGGCCAAGCGGTTCCTCGTGCGGAACTGGTATGAGCTCTTCGCCATGATCCCCGTCGCCCATCCCGGGATGGTCGCGCACAAGTTCATCGCCGTTCTCCTGCTGCTCATCCGGGTCGGGCGGGCCGCGGACCGGGCCGTCGGGGAGCAGTTCACCTATCGGCTTGTCGACAAGCTCTCCGAGCCCATCGTCAAGGCCATCAAGCAGCCGGTGACCATCGCGGTGCTCGACGAGGTCGTCAAAGTCCTGGAAACCGGGAACTACCCGGAAAACCTGGCCAAGTCACTCGACGCCAACAAGGACGAGCTGCGCACGATCATCGCCGAGAAGATCGCCGCCGATCCGCAGCTCGGGAAGCTCAAGCGGCTGCCCTTCCACGACGAGATCGTGCGCACCGTCGTGGACACCTCGTTCCGCGTGCTGCTCGAAGTCCTCGTCGACCCGCGGATCGACGACTTCTTCTCCGCCGTCGTGCGCGACAACCGCGAGCAGATCCGGCTGGCCGTGCAGCTCGGGCTGCACGAAACAGACGACGAGGACAAGGAAAAATCTCTGCCCGTGCGCACCCAGCACTCGGCCGCGCTCGAATACGACCGGCTGCACAAACGCTGATCACGCGAACGCGGGCAGCACCTCCTTCGCGAACAGCCGGATCTGCGCCCGCATCTCCTCGACCGTGTTGCCGACGAACAGCAACGCCGTCAGGTGCTCGACCCCCGCGCCCGCGTAGGCCGCGACCTTCTCGCACACCTCGTCCGGCGTGCCGATCAGGTTCATCGCGAAGTACGCGTCCTGGTCGACGCCCTTGGTCATCGTCTTCGCCAGCGACGTCCGGAACAGGTCGAACGACGAGTTCCGGAACGTCTCCCGCGCCGCCTCGCGCGTCGGGCCCAGGCAGACCACCGACTGCAGCGCCGTCGTGATCGTCGCCGGGTCGCGGCCCGCCGCGCGCGCGTACTCCGCCAGCTTCGCCCGCCCGGCTGCGATGCCCGACGGGCTCATCTTGGCCGGCAGCCAGCCGTCGCCCAGCTCGGCCGCGCGGCGCAGCGAACCGTCCACATTGCCGCCCGAGTAGATCGGCAGTGGGCTCTGGAGCGGCTTCGGGTACGACTCGACGTTCTCGAAGTGGACGTATTCGCCGTGGTAGGAAGCGTTCCGCTCGGTCCACAAGAGACGCAACGCCTCGATCCGCTCCCGCGTGAGCCGCGCGCGGTCGGCGTGATGGAGGTCCGGCGCGACGGCTTCGAACTCGTCCCGATAGCCGCCCACCGCGACACCCAGCGTCACGCGGCCGCCGCTCAGCTGGTCGAGCGTGGCCACCTGCTTCGCCAGCAGCACCGGGTCGCGCAGCGGCAGCACCATGATGCCGGTGGTCAGCCGCAGCACCGACGTCTTCGCCGCCACCTGTGCCAGCACGATCAACGGCTCGTAGAGGTCGGGCGGGTCGGGCCACGCCCGCCGGACGAAGTCCATTGTGGACAGGTGGTCGTTGCCGCCCGCGTCGTGGTAGCCGAGCTGCTCGGCCTCGATCGCGAGGTCGACCAGGTCCCGCGGCCCGGCGAACGGGACCGGGTGCATCATCCCGGACGTGGCGGTGGGGAGCTCGATGCCGAACTTCATGAGAGGTCCCTTCCCGACGAGTTTCGCTACGCTACCGTAGCGTAGCGAAAGTGCTAGACTCCTCGCAAGGAGGTGCGGTGGTGGCTGATCCACGCGTGGCCCGCTCGCGGCGGGCGATCCTCGACGCGGCCGTCGAGCTGCTGGTCGAGCACGGGTTCGCCGGGGCGACCGTCGAGGCGATCGCCGCCCGCTCGGGCGCGGCGAAGACGACGATCTACCGGCAGTGGCCCGACAAGCACGCGGTGCTCCGGGCGGCCGTCGAGTCGATCGTGCCCCCGGCCGCGCCGTCGGACACCGGCAGCCTGCGCGGTGACCTCGTCGCCTTCGCCCACGACCTCGACCGCATCCTGCACACCGCGCCGACGTCCGCGCTCATCCCCGGCCTGATCGACGCCGCCGAGCGCGACCCGGAACTCGCCGCCGTGCTCGCCGAATTCACCGCTCAGCGGCGGAAACCCGTGCACGACGCCGTCGCGCGGGCCGTCGAACGCGGGGAGACCACCCGGGAGTTCGCGGTCGACCTCTTCCTCGGCCCGCTCTTCTACCGCCGGTTGCTGTCGCGCGAACCGCTCGACGACGCCTTCATCGAGCGGGTGGTGGACGCCGCACTCGCAAGTACTCGCTGAGCACGCCCGCCGCGTCGAGCATCGCCACGCCGCGCGCCGTGAGCCGCTCCCGCCACGTCTCCAATGCCTTGACCAGCGACGAAGTGCCGCCCGCCGTGCGGACCTGGCCGACCACCGTCGCGATGTGCTCGAGCGGGTAGCCGCCGCGGCGCAGCAGGTGCGTCAGCTCCGCGTCGCGGATGTCCGCCGCGGAGAACACGCGGTAGCCCGTGGCCGGGTCGCGGGCCGGGGCCAGGATTCCGGCGCGCTCCCACGCCCGGACCGTCGCCGCCGTGACGCCGAGGCGGTGGGCCAGCTCGCCGATGCTGTCCGGCCCGGCCGGGCGCGACTCCGGCGCCGACGTCAGGTCGCCGATCGCCGTGCGGACCGCCGCCAGGGTCTCGCGGTCGCGCAGCAGCTGGGCGTGGCCGCGGTCGACGAGCGTCAGTGCGCGGTCGAGGTCGTCGGCGTGGAGGGCGACCATCACGCCGCCCGCCGTCGCGTGGCCGTACGCCGCCACCAAGGCGAGGAACGCGCGGAGCGCCGCCGCGTGCACCTCGGTGTAAACCCGGTAGCCGGCCTCGGTGCGGGCGGCGGGCGGGAGGAAGCCGTCGCGCTCGTAGTTGCGCACCGCCTGCGTCGAGATACCGTGTTCACGGGCGAGATCGGCGGGGCGCATGACGGACGACCTCACTTCGGCAAAGTCTCAACCGAGTCTTCAACGATACGATTCAACCACATGGACATCACCGACTTCACCGCCGAACTGCTGGCCTTCGGCGAGCCGACCCACCTGGAACCGGCGTTCGCCCGGCTCCGGAACGACCTCTTCGCGCGACTCGCCGAGCGCGGCTTCCGGTCGATCGCCCTGGAGACCGACCGCGTCGCCGCCCTCGCGGTCGACGACTTCGTCCGCGACGGCACAGGCGAGCTCGACGACGTGCTGCGCGACGGCTTCTCGCACACCTTCGGCACCCTGGACGCCAACCGGGAGCTCGTCGCCTGGATGCGGGAGTACAACGAGAACGCCGCCGAACCGCTGGCCTTCCACGGCTTCGACCCGCCGCTGGAGATGATGACCGTGCCGAGCCCGCGGACCTACCTCGAGCACGCCCGCGACTACCTCGGGCTCGACCTCGACATCGCGGGCCTGGCCGGGGACGACGAACGCTGGAGCCGCCAGGAGGCCGTCCTCGACGCGGCACAGTCGCCGGGCGGCACGCCGGAGGCCGACCGGCTGCGCGTGCTCGCGGACGACCTGCTTACCCGGCTCTACGCCCGCGCCCCGGAACTGATCGCGACGACGTCCCGCACCGCGTGGCAGCGGGCGAAGATCCACCTCACCGCCGGGCTCGACCTGCTGCGCTACCACAAGCAGTCGGCCCAGCCCGGCGAGCGCGACGAGCGGATCAGCCGCCTGTCCAGCACGCGCGACGCGCTGATGGCCCAGAACCTCCTGGAGATCCGCGAACTCGAAGCCCGGCGCGGGCCGACGCTGGTGTTCTCGCACAACAGCCACCTGCAGCGGCGCACGAGCACCTGGCGAAGTCCGTACGCGAACCTCGAATGGGTGAGCGCGGGCGCGATCGTCGCGTCGCTGCTCGGCGACCGCTACGCCTTCATCGCCGGAAGCCTCGGCCACAGCGAAGCCATCGGGCTCGGCGAACCCGCCGATGACACCTACGAAGGCCTGCTCCAGCGCGACACGAAGACTTGGGCGCTGACCACCGGGCCCGACCCCGGTTCCGGCCGGAAGCGCACCGACACCCGGCCCGAACAGGGCTACTTCCCGCTCGACGAGAACCTGCTCGGCGGCACCGACGCCGTGTTGCACATCGCGTGACGCGCGGCGGCCCCGCACCGGGGTCGGGTCCGGTGCGGGGCCGCCGAGTACCCGCGTTACGGGTAGTTCACCACGTTGACCGGCACCGTGCCCGAAGGCGTGACGCCGCCCGTGTCGTTGATGACGTGCGTGATCGTGCCGCGGTAGTTGAGCGACACCGTCAGCAGGCTGTGGAACCGGACACCGCTCGTGTTCGGCACCTCGAACGCGTGATAACTGGACACCGCCGGGTTCGTGTCGAAGAAGCAGTAGCTCCCGAGGCCCCACGCTTCGTGGGACGTCACGTTCGACGCGACCTTGTAGGCGGCATACCCCGCGACCCCGGACGGCGCGTTCCACGACGCCTGGTTCGGCACGTCGTAGGGCATCTCGTTCTGGAAGAAGATCGTCCGGCCGCCCTGGCCGTTCCAGATCACCTGGTACTTCTGGTAGTGCTCGACGAACAGGCCGGTGGCCAGCACGTTCGCGCCGTTCACCACGAGACCCGTGTCGGCCGTGTTCACGGTCCAGCCGACCGTGCCCGCGTTGCCGTGGTCGGCCCGCCACGCCCAGATGTGGTCGATGATCGTGTTGGCGCTGTTGACGATCAGGCTGTTCGTCGCCTTGCCCGCGATCTGGCCGCCGATCCGGAAGAAGACGTCCTGGACCGTCGTCGGGTTCGCCGCGTGGTTCGCCGACGAGCCGGACTGGCCGACCGTGAGCAGCGCCTGCGAGTTCGTCGTGCCCGCGTCGAAGAGCAGGCCCTTGAGCCGCACTCCGTCCACATCGGACACCTGCATCGCGTTGACGCCGTTGTCGGGCACCAGCGTCGGGTAGCCGATGCCGAGGATCGTCGTGTTCGCGCGGGTCACGTTGAGCGTCTGGTTCAGGTGGTAGATGCCCGGCGTGAAGAACAGGTTGCAGCCCGCGGCGAGCGCGTTGTTGATCGACGCGGCCGTGTCACCGGACTTGACGACGTAGAACTGGCTCATCGGCGCGGACGTTCCGGGCGTGCTGCCGCTGGCCCAGCTCGGCCCGGACGCGTTGGTGCGCAACGAAGGCAGGAACACGCGGTACTTGCCGGTGCCGTCGACGTAGAGGTACGGGACGTCGCGGGAGACCGGCGTCGTGGCCAGCGTCGTCTCCGGCGGGTTCGGGAACGTGTTCGCCGGCGCGCCGCTGGTGCCGGAGAAGACCATGTTCCACACGCCGCCGTTCCAGCTGCCCAGCGCGGAGTCGCGGGTGTACCACTGCTGCTGCGAAACCGACGCGGCCTGGCCGGACACCTTCGAGTCGGCGATGTAGCCGCCGCTGGCGTAGCCGTAGCTCGCCGGGTACAGCTGCAGCCCGCCGCGGATGTCCATCCGGCGGAACGGCGCGGCCTGCGCCACCGCCCAGCGGTCGTTGCCGCTGGAGGGGTTGACCGCCATGTTCTCCGCCGAGCGCCAGAAGTTCTGCAGCGCGACGCCGTTGTCGGAGGCGTTGAAGGCGTCCACGGTGATGTCGCCGTTGATCACGACGTCGCCGGGGTTCTGGCCGAGGCCCGCCACCGAGGTGTAGAAGCCCACGTTGTCGTGCACGCCGTACGTGCCCGGCTTGAACAGGTGGGCGACGCGGCGCTCGGCGAACTGCGCGGTGAGCGTGTCCTTCTGGTTGGTGAAGTCCGTGTCGAGCTGCGCCTGGATCGTGGCCGCGGACATGCTCGGGTCGAAGATCCGCACGTTGGGCCCGAAGTTCGGCGTGTCGGACTGCGTCGGGCAGCCCGCCTGGGTGCCGATCGTGTAGCTCGCGCTCGACACCGGTGAGGTCGTCATCCCGGACTTGAGCGCGATCGCGTTGACCGTGCGGGAGTTCGGCACGCTGATCGGTCCACTGTAGAGCGTCGAGGACGCCGTCGGCGTCGATCCGTCCACTGTGTACCGGATGGTCGCGCCCGCGGTGGCGCTGCTGATCGTCACCGTCTGCGCGCTCGAGTACGTGCCGCCGGGCGGGCTGAACGTCGGCGCCGCGACCGCAGTCGAGCCGCCGCCGACGGTGTAGCTGAAGTGCGGGGTGTCGTACTGCGGCCCGCTCTTCTCGTAGGTGAACCAGTAGTCGAGCACGTTGCCGCTGCTCAGGCCGCCGACGGTGGTGCGCCAGGTGCCGGAGGAGTTCGTCATCCGGACGTTCTGCTGGCCGAGGCCGGGCACGCCGGTGTAGTGGACGTCCACGTACAGCGCGGGCGTCGTCGGGATGAAGTTGAGCTGCACCTGCGTCGAGCTGAGCTGGGTGACGCTCTGGGTGTAGTCGTCGGCCGCGAGGGCGGCGGGGGCGCTCAGCCCGGCCGCCACCAGCAGCGCCGTCGCGACGAACGCGAGCCTCGGGCCGCGTCGTCGAAGCTTGTCCAAGGTCCGGTTCACGCCGTGACACCTCCGCCGTTGGGGATCCACGAGCATTTGTTGCGAGTCACAACAAAGTAGCTCCCGGTCAGCGGTGCTTCGATCACTTTTCGGTAACACTTGTCTGGACCAATAACGCGTTCGGGTGAGGCGTTCTGTGACTGATGATCCGGTTTGGCGTGCGGTGGGCGAATGACTGAACCGAGAAACATCCTTCGAGCGGGTGACCACGACCGGGTGACATGCGACGATCCCGTGCCACACCCGGTCCCCTACCGAGGAGTAGCATGGCGCGTTCGCGGCTGTTCCGATCCCTCATCACCCTTTCCCTCGTGGCGGCCCCGCTTTCGGTGGCCGTCGCGGCGCCCGCCGAAGCCGCACCGCTGAAGGCGTTCGCCGACTTCGGCTGTGCCACCTCCGGCAAGTTCCACTGCCTCGGCAAGGCGGTCCGCTCACCGAAGGGCTCCGGCCCGCTGCTCACCTCGACCCCGGTCGGCTACGGGCCGGCCGAAATCCAAGCGGCCTACCACCTCGGCGGCCTGCACGCGAACGGCCGCACGGTCGCCATCGTGGACGCGATGGACGCGCCGACCGCGGAGGCCGACCTCGCGAAATTCCGTGCCGCACGGGGACTTCCGCCGTGCACGACGGCCAACGGCTGCTTCAAGAAGGTCAACCAGAACGGCGCGGCGAGCCCGCTGCCCGCGCCGGACTACGGCTGGGCGATGGAGATCAGCCTCGACCTCGACGCCGTGTCGGCGACCTGCCCCGACTGCAAGATCCTGTTGGTGGAAGCGAATTCCCCGGACTCCGACCCGCTGATGACGGCGGTCGACACGGCCGCGGCGACCCCCGGCGTCGCGGCGATCTCCAACAGCTACGGCGGTACCGAGGACTCGACGATCCTCGCCGCGGACGCGCACCTGAACCACCCGGGCATCGCGGTCACGGCGTCGTCCGGCGACTCCGGTTACGGCGTCAGCTGGCCCGCGTCGTCCCCGTACGTCACGGCGGTGGGCGGCACGACGTTGAAGAAGGCGACCGGGACCGCGCGCGGCTGGGCGGAAACGACGTGGAAGGGCAGCGGCAGCGGGTGTTCGGCGCTGGAGCCGAAACCGGCGTGGCAGCACGACACCGGGTGTGCGAAAAGGACGGTCGCGGACGTCTCGGCCGTCGCGGACCCGGCGACCGGGCTCGGCGTCTACGACACGTACAACAGCTGCGGCAGCTCGTCGTTCTGCGACCTGCTGCTGTCGCTCGGCCTCGCCCAGGGCGCGGACGGCTGGATCCAGGTCGGCGGCACGAGCCTGTCTTCCCCGGTGGTGGCGAGCGTCTACGCGCTGGCGGGGAACTCGGTGACGTCGGGGTCCTACCCGTACGCGCACACGGACGGGCTGAACGACGTCACGTCGGGCTCGAACGGCAGCTGCGGCGGGACGTACCTCTGCACGGCGGGTGCCGGGTACGACGGACCGACCGGGCTCGGCACGCCGAACGGCACCGCCGGGTTCTGACGTCCACGGACGGGTGACGTTCGCGTGCGGCGTTTTCGCCTTCGCAATGCGGGGGTAAGGATGTCTGCATGCTGGACACCGATGTGCTTTCGCGGGCGGTGCCGCCGCGGGCGCTCGACGTCGTCACCCCGCTCGGGCAAGTGCGGTTCGCGGTGCGGGTCGCCGGCTGGGACGTGCCCGCGCGCCCGGAGCTGACCTGGGGTCTCGGCTCCGGCGCGCGGCTCAGCCGGTGGCGGCACCGGGCCGTGCGGCTTGACGTCCTCGCCGGGCCCAGCGTGCCGCGCCTGCCCGACGGGTTCCCGCCGGTCACCCGCGAAACCACCATCTTCCGGGTGCTGGCCAGGGAATCGCTGGACGAGTTCGTCGTCCAGGCCGAACTGACCGGCGTGCCCGGGGACGCCGAGGGCGGCCCGAGCACCGGCGAGCGACTGGACGCTTTCACGGTCGAGAACGCCGACGCCGTGGTGAGCGTCGGCGGCCCCGACGTCGAAACGCTGCGCCACTGCTCGCGGGCCGGGCAGCACGTGCCGCCGTACTGGTCCGGTCAGCTGGCCGACGACGCCGTCGAGCTGACCGGGACCACGATCACGTGGCAGCTGCCCGCGGTCGAGCGCGGCGACTACGCCGAGCTGTGGGTGTCGGTGGCGTGGAGCGAGCCGAGCGAGCAGCCGGGCACGTGGTTCGCCGTCGACATCGACCCGGCGAGGGTGCGGCGCGAACTGGCCCAGTGAGGTCCGCCGTTGGTCGTGTCACATCTCCCGCGCGGGATCCGTCAAGGTGGTGACGGCACGAGAACGAAGGACGGCACCCCGTGGACGACGACTTCCTGGCATTGCGCTTCGAGAACCACCGCGAGCACCTGCGGGGCGTCGCCTACCGGATGCTGGGGTCGCTGACCGAGGCCGAGGACGCCGTGCAGGAGGCGTGGTTGCGGCTGAGCCGGAGCGACGCCGGCGCCGTCGAGAACCTGGCGGGCTGGCTGACGACCGTCGTCGGGCGGGTGTGCCTCGACATGCTGCGGTCGCGCAAGGCCCGGCGCGAGGAGCCGCTGGACGTCTTCGTGCCGGACCCGATCGTCAGCCGTGAGGAGGCCGGCCCCGAGGACGAGGCGCTGATGGCGGACTCGGTCGGGCTGGCGCTGCTGGTCGTGCTCGACACGCTCACCCCGGCCGAGCGGCTGGCGTTCGTGCTGCGGGACATGTTCGCGATGCCGTTCGAGGAGATCGCCCCGATCGTCGGCCGCTCGGAAGCGGCGACGCGGCAGCTGGCGAGCCGCGCGCGAAGGCGAGTGCAGGGCGCGCCGGTGGCACCCGACCCGGACCTGGCCCGCCAGCGAGAGGTGGTCGACGCGTTCCTGGCGGCAGCCCGCGGCGGCGACTTCGAGGCACTGGTCTCGGTCCTCGACCCCGAGGTGGTGCTGCGCGCGGACCGCGGCCCGGACGACTCGGTCGAGGTCCGCGGCGCGGCGGCGGTGGCGAACCAGGCACTGACGTTCTCCCGGCTGGGAGCGGGCGGCGGAGTGGTGCGGCGGGCGCTGGTCAACGGCGCGGCGGGAGTGGTCGCGACGCGCGAGGGGCGCCCGTTCTCGGTGCTCGGGTTCACGGTGGCGGGGGGCCGGATCGTGGAGATCGACATCCTCGCCGACCCGGACCGGCTCAGCCGCCTGGACCTGGCAGTCCTGGACTGACCCGAGCGCCCCAAGGCGGCCTTGGTTGCGTCTCACGCACCGAAGGCCGCCTTGGTTGCGTCTCACGCACCGAAGGCCACATTGGGGCGCTCGGGTCAGGGAGAGGTGACCAGCTCACCCTGCTCGTCGGTCACCAAAGCCACCTCACCCGCGTCGTCGAAGTGGAGGTAGCGGCGCCTGCCGTCCGCGTACTGCCGGACCGAACCAGCCACCACGACCACCAGCTCGCCGTCCTCGATGGCGTACAGCTCGTCCGGGGTCAGCACCTCGTGGATGCTCGGCCCCTCCGTCACCAGCGTTCGGACCCGGCGGCCGGTGTGGTCGTAGCCGTACAGCGCGTTGACCCCGTCGTCGCCGTGGACCCCTCGCAACCTCCCGAACGCGTCGCGGATCTCGCTTCCCGATCGCCTTTCCGGGACCCGTCCTGGGGAAATCTCGCGACGCAGCCCGCGCGGGCCGATGATCCCGTGGCCCGGTGCGAAGTGCTCGACGACGCCGTTCGCGTAGCGGACCGCCGTGCGGTGGCCGCGGACGTCGTAGTGCACCGCCTCGACGTAGCCCGGCACGCTCACCAGCCTCCCCACCTCGTCGTACTGGTGCCGGACCGTCAGCCGCCCGTCGCCCGCGTCCGGGTACACCACCTCCGACAGCTGGCCGTCGGCTCGGCGCACCACGTCGAGGCGGTACTCGACCGCCACATGTGCGGGCCGCCAGCGCTTCTCCGCCGGGCGGCCCAGCGCGTCGTACCCGAACAGCGTCACCCCCGACTCGTCCGCGACGCGCACCAGCCGCCCGCAGCTGTGCGGCCCCGCGCCGATCGGCACCGGGAGCCCGCCGTCGTGGTAGGTGAACGTCGTCACCGGCATCCCGCCCGGGTCGTCGACCAGGATCGCCACCACCCGGTCGAGCGCGTCGTGCACCCGGAACACCGTGTGCCCGCCCGGCGTCCGCGACTCCACCGGGTTCCCCGCCGCGTCCCGGACGTGCACCACCCCGCCCACCTCGCGCAGCTCCCGCCCGAGCAGGTCCCAGGTCCCGGACGGCGCCGGGTCCGTCGCCGTCGCCGCAAGTGGGCGGCCCAATGCGTCGTAGTGGAACTCAGTGGGTGCCGGACGCGGGCCGCCCGCGCGAAATGCCTGCCGGACAAGGGAAACGAACCCACGCGCGCAGTACTCGTACTGCTCCTCGACGACGTCGCCGAGCAGTTCCGCGTGCCGTCTCTCCAGCAACCGCCCCGCGCCGTCGCGCAGCTCGGTCGTGACCAGCACCTCCGACTCGCCCGACACCGCCCGCTGCTCCGTGGTGACCCGCGCCGGGCCGTAGTGGTGGCGCACCGTCGGCAGGTCCGCCGTGTCGCCCGGCCGCACGACGGTTTCCGGACGCCCCAACGGATCGTGCGTCACCGTCGTCACCGCGCCCGCCGGGTCGGTCACTTCGCACACCCGCCCGGTTCGGACGTCGTGCCGCGTCACCGTCACGTTCCCGAGCGGATCGGTGGCCACCTCGGCGAAACAGCGGTCGGCCGAGTAGCGCACCTCGTGCGTGTGGCCGAGCGGCCCGGTCGTCGTCGTGCGCAGCCCGGTGACCGTGTCGAGCCTGCCGTGGAACGTCGTCGCCCACCAGCCGTCCTCGCCCGGACGGCGGTGGTACCCGTGGTGCCGGAAGTCCGGCAGGTGCGCGCCGTAGACGTCCGCGGCGAGCGCGTCGGTCAGCACCAGCTCCTCCCGCGCCGTCAGCAGGCCGTGCGCGCCCGCGCTGCCGTCGGGGCGTTCGTCGTAGCGGAAAAGGGTGTCCGACAAGACTTTCCCGGCCCCGTCGACCGTGCGGACCCGCGCGGGCAGCGCCGCGAACCGGTGGTCCGGGTCGGTCGCGTACGTCGTGCGCGTCTCGCGCACCTCCGGCTCGTGCCCCGACCGCTCCGTCGTCTCCACCTCACGCGTCGGGTTTCCCGCCGCGTCGAACGCGGTCTCGGTCGTGGTGACCGACACGGGTGTCTCGCGGCGCTCGAACTCCGTCGTCACCGTGCGTGTCCATTGTGGACGACGCGTGTGTTCGACCCGGCGGTACGGCCTGTCCGCTTCCGGGGAGCCGTCGAGGCCGTAGGTCTCCGCCCGTCGCAGGACGCCGTCGTCGAACCAGCGCACCGTCCGCAACGTCGGCGCGTGCTCGTCGCCCACCTCGTCCTGGACGACGCGGGAGAAGCCGTCGTGGTACTCGAACTCCGTCACGCCGGTCTGCGCCGTGACGCGCCGGACCACCGTGACCGTCTCGACCACTGCGTACTCGATCGACGTGCGCAGCCCGAGCCCGTTGTCGATCTCGCTCAGCCGTCCCGTGCGCGGCAGCTCTGCCAGCGAGTAGTACGGCACCGCGCCGTCGTCGAGCAGCAGCACACTGCCGCCCGAACACGCCTTCGCGGCCAGCTGGACCCGGCGCGAGGGCGGGGGTTCCGTGCGGGCGTAGGCCAGCCGCAGCACTGGCGCGGCCGCTTCGGCGCCGTGCGCGTCGAACCCGGTGAGCGCGACGGACGTCAGCAGGGACGCGCCGGTCACGTCGTCGGTGCCGTAGCCGAGGCTCCACCGCCGGACGAGCGGGCGCGCGTCGCCCGGCACGCGCAGGTCGATCCGGGCGCACCGCAGCTCCGTCGTGACGAGCGTGCCGCCGCGGCCCCAGCGCAGCACGTCCGGCCGCGGCTCGTAGCCGAAGTCCACTTCGTACGGTCCGTAGGCCACGCTCGCCAGGTACGCCTGCCCGCTGTGGTGCGCCCAGCCGAACGCCGTGGTGTTGCCGAACGCGTCTTCGGTCCGGTCGAGGTACCAGCCGTCGCCGCGGCCGAAGAAGTGCCGGAGCCCCGATCGGGTGGTCAGCACGACGCCGTCGTCCTGGCGAACGAGCCTGTCTTCAGTGCCGGACTTCGGGTGCCCGGCCACCGACCGGACGTGCGGCAGCGGCAGCGCGAACCCGGCGCCGAACGGGCCGTTCGCCGCGCCCGTCGTGTAGCGCAGCGCCAGCGCGGGCGCGCGGTCGCCGGGGCCCGGCGGCAGGTCGAGGGGCATCGTGAGGCTGCCGCCGCCGGTCGCGGGGTCCGGGGTGAAGACGGCCTCCTGCGTGCCCGACCGGAGCAGAGCCATGGCGATCTCCCTCGTGACTTTTCACGGCCAAGTGGGTGAGGTGGGGCCGCCAGATACGTCGTCACCCGTTTGCCGTCGACGTTATGCATTCGTGACGTCCGTGTCGTATCCCAGTTCCGGCCGCCCGGTCTTTCCCGGGTGCCAGCAGTGATCACGCGGGGGCTGAGGCAGCAGGAGGGTGGACCCCATGGTCGTCAGGTTCGTGCGGGACGAGACCGCGGAAGTGGCGGCGGAGGACGCGAGCACGCTCAACGAGCTCCCGGCCCCGCCGAGACAGTTGCTCGACCGGCACGGCGCGCGCGTGCTCGACCCGGCGACGGCCGTCGTCGTGGCCGGGCAGCCGGTCCCGCGCACGACCGTCTACCGGCCGGGCGTGTTCCTCATCCCCGGCCGGTTCGCGCGCGACCAGGCGACGCTGAACTCGATCAACGACGTCCTCCAGCGCATCGGCATCTACGCCGCTCCGGCCGAACGCGGCGAGCAGGCCGAGCGCGTCCGGGAGCTCGGCGACCTGCCCGTGCGGGCAGTGCTGCACGTCCGGGAAGACTCCGACCCGGTGGCCGTCGACTGCTGGAAGGCCCTGCAGCTGCTGCGCGCCGCGGGTGAGCGGGGCGAAGCTCGAGCGCGAGGTCGCCGCCGCGATCTCCGTCGAGCACCTGCTGTTCACGACGCCGGTGTTCGGCGGCGTGCCGTGGGAAACGAGCGGCCTCGGCGGCACGCCCTGGGAGACCAGCGGCTTCGGCGCGGGCAGCTCGTACGGGCGTACGCGCGGCGCCAACCGGATCCCGGTGACGCTCGCCGCCGACCCGCCCCACCGCAGCGAGAAGCCGGAACACCGGCGTCCGGTGATCGCCGTGCTCGACACCGGGATCGGCCCGCACCGGTGGTTCGGGATGACCGACCGCAGCGCGCCACCGCCCGCCGGCGTCGGGCTGGCCGTCGCCCCGGACATCCAGGCGGCGATCCTCCAGGCCGAGATCGACTCCGGCAGCACCCTGCCGACCCAGCTGCTCACCGACTACTGGGACGCGCCGACGACCGGGCAGCCGCTGATCGGCGACGTCGACACCGACACCGGGCACGGCCTGTTCATCGCCGGCATCATCCGGCAGGCCTGCCCCGAAGCCGACACGCTCGCGATCCGCGTCGTGCACAGCGACGGCGTCGCGTACGAAGGCGACGTCCTGCTCGCGCTGCACCTGCTCGCCGACCGCGTCCGGCGCGCGCAGGCGGACAACCGGCCCGACGACATGGTCGACGTCGTCTCGCTTTCGCTGGGCTACTACGAGGAAAACCCCGCCGACCTCGCCTACACCGGGCTGTTCGGCTCGGTCATCGCCGAACTGCTCGGCCTCGGGGTGGTCGTCGTCGCGGCCGCGGGCAACGACGCCACCACCCGCCGCTTCTACCCGGCCGCGTTCGCCGACCAGCCGCTCGGCGACGGCAGCGGCCCGCAGCTGATCAGCGTCGGCGCGCTCAACCCCGACGTCACCGGGACCAAGGCGCTGTTCTCCAACGAAGGGCCGTGGGTGCGCTGCTGGGCGACCGGCGCCGGCGTCGTCAGCACCTACCCGGCCGACGTCCGCGGCACCGCGGCCGCCGACCACGAGGTGCCCGACCACGGCCGCAGCTCGTTCGACCCGGACGACTACAGCGCCGGCTTCGCGGTCTGGGACGGGACGTCGTTCGCGGCGCCGCTGGCCGCTGCGGAAATCGGCAAGTACCTGGCCCAGGCCGGGGACCTGGGCACCGTCGACCGCGAGACGGTCGTCAAGCGCGCCTGGACGACGCTGGGCCTGCTGTGAACGCGGCCAAGACCGACCACGGCCGCGTCGCGGCCCTGTTCGACGCCGCGCGGGAGGGCGACCGCGCGGCGCTGGACGAGCTCGTCGCCCTGCTCACGCCGCTGCTCTGGCAGGTGGCGCGCGACCAGGGGCTGGACGCCGACCAGGCGGGCGACGTCGTGCAGACGGCGTGGCTGCGGCTGCTCGGCGCGTTCGCGGAGATCCGCTCACCGGTCGCGCTGACCGGCTGGCTGATCACCGTCACCAAGCGGGAGGCCTGGCGGACTGGGGAAAAACGCCAGGTCGAACGGCCGCTGCCGGAGCTTCCCGGAGCGGCTGGCCGAAGCGTCGCCGGCACCCGAGGAGGGGGTGCTGCGCGACGACCAGCGCGCGAGGTTGTGGCGCGCGGTGGACAACCTGCCCGAACGCTGCCGCAGCCTGCTGCGGATCGTGGCGTTCGTGCACCGGCCGGACTACGCCGAAGTCGGCGCCCGGCTGGGCATGCCGAGGGGGAGTATCGGCCCGACCAGGGGACGCTGCCTCGCGCGCCTGCGCGAGCAGCTACTCGCCAACGGCGAAGGAGATTGGCTGTGACCACCGTCGAACCACCCGGCGCGAACGAGCCGCTGGACGAGCTCGACTTCCGGCTGCTGGCCGGACTGCGCGAACTGTGGGAAGACGCCGACCCGATGCCCGCCACGCTGGTGGACCAGATCCGGTTCGCGATCCAGCTGGAGGACGTCGACCTCGAGGTGATGCGGATCCGCGAACAGGAGGGGCTGCCGGTCGCCCGCAGCGCGGCCGAGCAGGGTCGGTTGATCACGTTCGACAGCGAGAGCCTGACGATCATGGTGAACGTGAGCCCGGAGCCGGGCGGGTCGATGCGGCTGGACGGCTGGCTGACGCCGCCCGCCGAGCACCCGATCGAGGTGCGCACGGCGACCGGGCCGCTGACGACGACGTCGGATGCCGAAGGGCGGTTCGCGGTGAGCGGAGTGCCGCACGGGATGGTGCAGGTCCTGGTGCGGACCGTGGGCCGGACGAGGACGGTGAGCACCCCGGCCATCGGAGCTCTGACCGGCTGGGCTGAAGGGGACTTTGCTGGCATCACATGCGAGGAAAGGGCCCTTCAGCGCGTCACATGAGAGGAACGTCCCCTTCAGCTCGCGCGGGCTGAGCTGAAAACGTGAGGTGCCTGATTCGCCCGGTCCGGAGGTACGATCCGGGACGTCCTTCTCGGCCGAGGGGGACGGCTCCGGCCGGGAGGGCAGCCCGTGGTCGCGTCCCCGAAGGTCGAAGACCGGGTCCGCGACCTGCACCGGCGTGCCGTCGCGGCGACCAACGACGGCCAGCCCGTCGTCGGCAGCCGCCTCATCCGCTCCGCCGCGAAACTGCTCGGCCTGCCCGCGAAACAGCCGCCGCCCGAATGGCCCGGCTGGCCCGACCTCGCCACGCGCGTGCTCGGCACCTACGCCGCCGTCGAAACCGCGCTCGGCAACAGCGCCCGCGGGCTCGCGTTGCTCGATGAAGCCGACGCCCTCGTCTCGGACGCCGGGCGCGGGATCCTGCGCCAGCAACGCGGGCTCGTCTTCATCCTGATCGGCCGGATGGACGAAGCCCTCCGGTGCTTCGACGAGGCCATCCCGCTGCTGCGGCAGGCGGGCGAGTTCGTCGTGCTCGCCAGGACGCTGCTCAACCGCGCCATGCTGCACCAGTACGCCGGGCGCGTCCGGCTCGCCCTCGCCGATCTCGACCAGTGCGAGCAAATCAGCGCCGGGCAAGCCTCCGAAGAAGGCCTCGAACGGATCTTCGCGAAGGCCGCCCACGGCCGCGGGCAGGCGCGCATCCTCACCGGCGACATCCCCGGTGCCCTGCGCGACTTCGACGCGGCGAGCCGGTTCTACGCCGCGCAGAGTGTCGGGATGCTGCCCGTGCTGGCCGTCGACAAGGCGCGGGCCCTGCTCGCCGCCGGGCTGCCGCAGGAAGCCGCCGCCGAGCTCGATGCCGCGCTCGAACAGTTCCCGCGGCTGCGGATGAACCAGGAACACGCCGAAGCCGAGCTGACCCGCGCGCTCGCCGCGCTGGCGAGCGGGGAGCCGTCGGCCGCGCGCAGCTGGGCCGGGCGCGCCGAACGCCGGTTTCGCCGGCGGGGCAACGAAACCTGGGCCGCCGTCGCGCAGTTGACCGTGCTGCGCGCGGACTTCGCAGCCGGACGGCGGATCGCCCGCGTCGCCGCCGAAGCGACCGCGCTCGCCGACCGGCTCACCGGGCTCGGCCTGCGCAACGACGCCGAAATCGCCGCACTGCTCGCCGCGCGCGCCCGGATCGCCCTCGGCGACCTCGACACCGCCCGCGCCGGGATCGCGCCCCGCGACCGCCGGACCGCGCCGCTGGAAAACCGCCTCGTGCGGCGGCTCGCGCTGGCCGAACTCGGGGCCGCGAGCGGCAACCGGCGCGTCACCTTCACCAACGCCCGCACCGGGTTGACGCTGCTGCGGCGGCACCGCGGCCGGTTCGGCAGCATCGACCTGCAGACCGGCACGACGTCGCTCGGCAAGGAACTCGCCGACGCGGGCCTCGCCGCGGCGCTCGCCCAGCGCTCGCCCGGCGTCGTCTTCCGGTGGCTCGACCGGTCGCGCGCCCAGGCGTTCCGGTTCCGGCCGGTGCGGCCGCCGTCGCACCCGCAGGTCGTCGACGCCGTCGCGGAACTGCGGTTCCTCTCGATGCAGATCCGCGCGGGCGAGCTGTCCGGGAAGCCGGACGCCCAGGCCGTCCGGCGGTGCGCCGCGCTCGAACGGGAAATCCGCGCGAAAGGCTGGCAGGCCGAAGGCACCGACGAAGACCACCCGGAGGCGAAGCTCGGCGAGATCGGCGACGAGCTCGCGGCGACCGGCAGCGCGATGGTGTGCTTCCTCGCCGACCACGGGAGCCTGTGCGCGCAGGTGATCGCGGACCACCGCGTGGCGCTGGTGGAAGCTCGGGCCGGCGGCGGCCGTCGCGGAGCCGGTCGCGCGGCTGCACAGCGACCTCGACGCCTTGTGCGGTCGCCAGCTGCCGCCCCGGCTCGACCAGGTCATCCGCCGGTCGGTGCGGACGCAGGTCACCGCGCTGGACACGATCCTGCTGGCCCCGCTGGCGTCCCGGCTCGGCGACCTCGACGTCGTCGTCGTGCCGACCGGCGCGCTGTCGGCCATCCCGTGGGGCCTGCTGCCGACGGTGCGGGGCCGCCCGGTGACGGTCACGCCGTCGTCGTCGGCCTGGCTCGCCGCGGGCCGACGTCCCCGCCGCGCGCGTGGAGCGCCCCTGCTGGTCGCGGGTTCGGACCTGCGGCACGCGGACGCCGAGGTCGCCCGGCTCGCGCCGCTGTACCCGGACGCCGAAGTACTGACCGGCCCGGACGCGACGGTTTCGGCGACGCTCAAGGCGTTCGACGGCTGCCGCCTGGCGCACTTCGCCGCGCACGGCCACCACGAGCAGGAGAACGTGCTGTTCTCGCGGCTCAACCTGGCCGACGGGCCGCTGATGGCCTACGACGTGCAACAGCTTTCGACGGCGCCGGAGCACGTGGTGCTGTCCTCGTGCGACGTCGGCCAGGCCGTGGTCCGCGCGGGCGACGAGGTGCTGGGCTTCACCGCGGCCCTGCTCTACGGCGGGAGCCGGACGGTCGTCTCGAGCGTCGCCCGGGTCGACGACCGGACGGCGGGCGGGGTCATGCTGGCCTACCACCGGGCACTGTCCGCGGGAACGTCCCCGGCCCGGGCGCTGGCGGACGCGGCGCGGGCCGAACCCTTGATGCCGTTCGTGTGTTTCGGCCGCAGTTGATTCTTTTGACGTGCGAATCCCGATGGGGTTGCTTTCGGGTGACTGACCCCATTCCGGCGCATCCCCGGGCGGGCGCTGGGCATCTTCCCTGTGAGTTCGATCTTCGACGCAGGGAGGAACGTCATGCTCGGCAAACGCATCACGATCGGGGTCGCGGCGGTGGCGGGGGCGTTCGCGCTCGCGGCTTGTTCATCGGCCGCGGCGGCGCCACGACCGGCGGCTGCCGCTCCCGCCGCCGCGAAGACGCCGCGCTGCACGACCGCGGATTTGTCGCTCTCGCTGGGCAAACCGGCCGAGAAGAGCGACGCGCCGGGCCAGTTCGACGTCCCGTTGACCTACAAGAACGTTTCGAACCACACGTGCGGGCTGTACGGCGTGCCGGGCGTCGACCTCGTCGGCCCGGACGACCCGACGTTCGGGCCGGTCTACCACCTGCCGCGCGTCGACAACGGCGTGAAGTACAACGAGGTCACGCCGGGCATGACGGCGACGGCGACCATCACCGTGCTCACCCCGGCCGAGGGTGGGAAGTCATGGACGCCGACCAAGCTGAACACGATCCCGCCGGGCCAGACGCGGGCGCTGACCGCGGACTGGCCGTCGGACCTGCCGGTGCTGCGCCAGGACGCGGCAACGCACCCGGGCACGTACGTGAACGGCATCCTCGCCGACCCGTCCTGACCGCCCTGCCGCACCTCGTCGTGAGTGTTTAGGGCGGTTCTAACCGCCCTAAACACTCACGACCGCTTACCGCAGCTCGTCACTCGATCGGGTGAAGCGTGGGGCCGCGCGTCATTCCTGGCGCGGGGTCCCCTCTTCCTCACTGCGGCGGTAACCGGCCGGCACGCCCCCCGACTGGCCGGTTACCGCTGCGGTGTTCTCTACGCACGGTGGAGCAGCACGACGGAGTCCGTCCCGTCGACGCGCACGTACCCCGTCCGCTCCAGCTCGGCCGCCGCGTAAGCCTTCGACTCCAGCGTGGTCGGCCAGGACGTTTCCGGCTTCGCGACCACCACCCACTCCGGCCGCGACGGCGACTCGCCGTCGAAGAACAGCACCGTGCAGCGGGACGTCAGCCGCGGGGCCAGCCGGTTGGACGCCAGCACCGTGGCGCCGTCCGGGATCCGGGCCAGCACCGCGTCGATGCCCGCTCGCTGCGACGGCGTCCAGAGCCCGTCCGTCAGGTGCGCCGCCTGCAGTCCGACCGAACCGAGCCCGGCCACCAGCGCGAACGCCGGGAGCAGCCGTCCGAGCCGCGATCCCCGGGCCCCGGCCACGCCCGCGATGAAGACGATCGGCATCAGCACCGCGCTGTAGTGGTAGCCCATGCCCCAGTAGCGGTCGTTCGCCGAGACCAGCCGCCAAAGCAGCGTCGGCACCGCCAGGAGGAGCAGCGGCGAACGCAACGCCGCGAACGCCGTCGGCGTGACCAAGGCCAGCAGCATCGACACCTTCACGATCGAGCCGCCGAAGGGGTTGAAGCCGCCGTTGTGCGCGTACGCGCCCGAAGGGTTCAGCGCGGGCAGCACGACCAGGAACAGCAACGCCGACGTCGCGACGCCGAAGCCGACCACCGCCCAGCCGAGCCGCCGCTGCCGGTTGAGCACCAGCACCAGCCCGACCGCGGCGAGCGTCAGCGGCAGATCCTCCTTGACGAGCACCAGCGGCAGCGCGCACCAGACCGCCGCGCGCCACCGTTCGCGCAGCAGGTGTTCCGCGGTGAACGCCAGCATCGGCACGGCGAAGCAGATCTCGTGGAAGTCGAAGTTCACCGCGGACAGCAGTCCCCACGACAGCGCGTACCCGGCACCCACGACCGCGCCGCGGCGAGCCCCGAGCACCTGCGACGCGCAGCGCGTCACCGGCACGGCCGAAAGCGCGAGCAGGAAGGCCTGAGCGAGCAGCAGGGTTCCCGGCGACGGCCAGAGCAAGTAGAACGGCGCGAGCAGCGCGAGGATCGGGTGGAAGTGGTCGCCGAGCGTCGGCGCGCCCGGCCCGAGCAGGTCCGACATCGGCCAGTGCCCGTGCGCGTAGGACCGCACCGCCTGCTCGAAGATCCCCAGGTCGAAGCCGCTCGCGTCGAACGTCCGGAGCCGCTGCAGCGACCAGGCGGCGTACCCGGCGAAGGCGACCCCCGCGACGACGTAGGGCGCCCGGAGGCGCGTGCGCGCCGGAGCGGGCGCGAGAGCGATCAGCATGGCGGGATGCTCGTGCGGCCACGCTGAACCGGAGCTTAAGGAAGCTGAAGAAGCCTTCAGGCAAGGGGAAGCCGCAGCTCCAGGCGGGCACCGGACACGCTGTCGGCGACGCGCAGGGTGCCGCCGTGCGTCCGCGCGATCTCGGCGGCGATCGCCAGGCCGAGGCCCGAGCCGCCGTCGTCTTCGCGCGCGCGGTCGTCGTCGAGCCGCACGAACCGGTCGAAGACGCGCTCGCGTTGCCCGGCCGGGATGCCGGGGCCGTCGTCCTCGACCGCCAGCACGGTGTCAGTGAGCGTGATCGTCACGCGGCTCTTCGCGTGCCGCTCGGCGTTGTCGACGAGGTTGCGCAGCACCCGCTCCAGCCGTCCCGCGTGCCCACGCACCACCGGCGTGGCCTCGATCTCCGTACGCACTTCGACGTCGTCGCGGGGGAGCCGCGCGGCGACGTGCCCGGTCACCAGGTCCGCCAGCGCCACTGGCTCCCGCCCGACGGGCTGGTCCGCGTCCAGCTTGCTGAGCAGCAGCAGGTCGGCGGCCAGCGCCTCCATCCGCGTCACGTCGAGCACGGCGTTTTCGTAGCTGCGGCGCCAGTCGAGCCGGTCCGGGTGGGCCAGCTGCACCTCGAGCTGCGTGCGCATCGACGCGAGCGGCGTCCGCAGCTCGTGCGACGCGTCCGCGGTGAACTGGCTCTGCCGCCGCACGGACTGGTCGAGCCGGGCGAGCATCTGGTTCATCGTCACGGCCAGTTCGGTGATCTCGTCGCCGGAGTCGGGCACCGGGACGCGGCGGCCGAGATCGCCCGCGCGCACGCCGTCGACTTCGGCGCGGATGGCGCCCACCGCGCGCAGCGACCGTCGGACCGCGAGCCAGGCGACGCCGCCGACGAGCAGCGCGGCCGCGGGCACCCCGCCCCACAGCAGCCGCTGCGCGGTGTCGATCGTGTCGAGGCCGACCGGGTCGAGCTGCTCGGCCGCGGCGACGTAGTGGCGGCCGTCGGCCGTCGGCGCGCCGCTGTACTGCTGCCCGGCCAGGCCGAACGGCAGCACGATGACGCAGTCCGGCCCGTACACCTGCACCGGCTCGCTCTCGGGGAACTGCTTCTCGAGCCCGGTCGAGCAGCGGTTCGCCGCTTCCGCGCTGATCATGTACCCGCCGCCCTTGGCGTACCGCCGCGGCACGTCGGCGGGCGCGACCCCGGCGTTCAGCAGCGCGAGCAGGGCGTCGACCTTGTCGCTCGCGCGTGCCCTGGCGCTGTTTTCGAGGCCGTCGCGCAGGGCGTTCACGAACCAGTACGACCCGAGGCCGAGCACGAGCGCCGCGGCGAGCGCGGCGAAGAGGGCGACCCGCACCCGGGTCGACCGGGGCAGGAGCCGGACCATGCGGCGAACATACCGGCGAAGAAGGCAGCCGAAGAGATCCGGGACGGGCCACCGGCGCCTTACCGTCGAAGCCATGACGATCCAGCCTGCGCAGTGGGATGCGGTGCGAGCGGCCTTCGCGGAGGCCGGCGACCGGTTCGCGGACGCCGTCGAGAACGCGCCGGACCCGCACGCGAAGGCCGTCGGAGACTGGTCGGTGGTCGAAACCGCCGCGCACGTCGGCTGGATCGCGCTCGTCTACACCGCCATGGTGAAGGGCGACGGCGGCCCGCTGCCGCTCCCGGAGCTGGAAGAGCCGATGGCGTCGGCGAACATCGAGACGGTGTCGGCGATGAACGCCGTCGCGATGACCGCCTACCCCGAACGCGACCCGCACCGCCTGGCCGAACGGCTGCGCGCGGACATCGCGGAAGTGCTGCAGGTGAGCCGCGACTACGACCCGGAGAAGCCGATCTGGTGGCTCGGCGGCAGCCGCATCCCGGTCGCGGGCATGCTCGCCCACCTGGTCAACGAGCTCGAAATCCACGGCAGCGACATCGCCCGCGCGAGCGGGCGGCCGTGGCGCATCGACCCGGCGAACGAGGGCCGGTTCCTGGAACTGTTCTTCGTCGGCATGGTCCGCAACGACGTCGGCAAGCTGCTGGACTACGCGACGCCGTCGCCGCGCCGGATCGCGGTGGAGTTCCGCTCGGACTACACCGCGCCGGTGGTGATGGTCCTGCAGCACGGCGGCCTGCGGGTGGAGGAACCCGACGGCACGGCCGACGTCCGGCTGACGTTCGACCCGGCCGTGCTGGTGCCGATGATGTTCGGCCGGATCTCCCCGCTGAAGGCGGTGGCGAGCGGCAAGGTCCGCGTCGGCGGCCGCCGGCCGTGGCGGCTGGCGGCGTTCCTGCGCACGGTGCACATGCCCTAACGCAGTACCCGGAAGGTCAGGTGCGTCGCGTTCGGCGTCTCCTCGACGTCGGTGCGCTCCAGCCGCACGTGCTCGCCAACGGCCCCGTCGAACAGCCGCACTCCGGCGCCGAACAGCACCGGGACGACGTGCAGGCGCAGCTCGTCGACCAGCCCGGCGTGCAGGAACTCGCGCATCAGCGTGCCGCCGCCCATGATCCGCACGTCGTCGTCCCCGGCGGCGGTTTTCGCCTGCCGCAGCGCGCTTTCCAGGCCGTCAGTGACGAAGGTGAACGTCGTCGGGCCCTTCACCAGCGGCTCGGCGGGCCGGTGGGTGACGACGAAGCAGGGTTTCTTGAAGGTGCCGTCGTCGCCCCACGGGTCGACGCCGACGTCGAACATCGCGCGGCCGAGCACGAACGCGCCGGTGCCCGCGAAGAGGCGGGCGGCGACCTCGGCGTCGGCTTCGGTGCCCTCGAACATCCACTCGTGCAGGAGGTCGCCGTCCCGGCCGAGCCGGTGCTCGGGCCCGGTGTCCGGCCCGGCCACGATCCCGTCCGCCGACATGCTGATTTCCGCGATCACGCGTCCCATGGACGTCGAGCGTGCCAGCGGATCAGGAATTCGACCAGCCGTCGCCCCATTCGGCGTCCCGGGCGGCCTTGTAGCGCGGGCCCTGCTTCTTCGAGACCGCGACGCCAGGCTTCAGCCCGTCCGAAGCCGTGCACAGGTCGAGCGCGACCCAGCCCTTGTGCTTCTTCGGGTGCCGGATGATCCGGGCGTCCGGCCGCTCCGGCGTGAACCGGCCCGCGACGACGTACGCGAACTTCTCGTCCTCGAACCCGAGAGTGCCCGCCTTCAGCCTGCGGTGCAGCCCGGACCGCGGGAGCCGCGCGGCGAAGTGGCACCAGTCCTTGCCGGGCTCGATGGGGCACGCGCCGTCGTGCGGGCACGGCGCCACGACGTGCAGGCCCAGCTCGATCAGCTGCGCCCGCGCCGCGCGGATCCGCTCGTAACCCGCTGGCGTGCCGGGCTCGATCAGCGCGACCGCTTCGGCCTTCGCCGCCAACCAGCGCACGACGTCGGGGCGCGTCACTTCCGGCAGCTCGCCGAGCACGTACGACAGCGTCACGAGGTCGGCCTCCGGCGGCGGCGCGGCCGGGTCGACGAACCCGCGTCGCCACTCCGCATCCCGCACCGCGGGCAGTGACGCCTCCGCGGCGAGCCGCTTGCCGAGCCCGATGGCGCTCGCGACCTGCTCCACGACCGTGCACCGGGCCAGCGACGGCCAGACGTCCGCCGCGGCCCAGACCGCCGCACCGGTGCCGCCGCCCACGTCGACCTGCGTACGCGGCTCGAAGCCCGGAGCGCGCGAAGCGGCTTCGGCGAGCACAGCGTGTACGGCGGCGTAGGTCGCAGGCATCCGGTAGCCCGCGTACGCGGCGACGTCGGCTTCGGAGCTGAGGATCGGCGAAGCAGCCGCGTCACCCTGGCGGTAGCGCGTGCTGAGCCGCTCGACGGACTGCGTCAGCCGTGGCACCGGGTGCCGGGCCAGCTCGTCGTCGAGCGCGGAGGAGAGGTCGTCGGGGAGAACCGCCACGGACGTCGATTCTCCCCTGTCCGAATTGTCCACCCGGAGCGACCCTGAGCTGCTACTTTTCCCGCGCCAGAGTTTTTTCGGGGACGCTGTCGATCCGGGGCGCGGCCGTTCGACGCGTAGGCAGGAAACGAGCGAAGGGAGACCGCTGTGCGGTTCATGGTGATCGTCACGGGCAACGAAGGTTCCGAGGCCAAGGCCCCGAGCGCCGAGCTGCTGGCCGAGATGGGGAAGTTCAACGAGGAGATGGTCAAGGCCGGCGTCCTCCTCGCCGGTGAGGGCCTGACCCCGAGCGCGGAGGGGGCGCGGGTCATCTTCGACGGCAAGGAGACCCCGAAGGTCGTCGACGGGCCGTTCACCGAGTCGAAGGAGCTCGTCGGCGGGTTCTGGATCCTGCAGTGCCGCGACCGCGAAGAGTGCATCGAGTGGGTCAAGCGGATGCCGAACACCGACGGCGAGCACGGCGTCGTCGAGATCCGGCGCGTCGCCGAGGCGGCCGACTTCGAGAACATGACGCCCGAGGTCGAGGAGCTGGAGGGCCGGCTGCGCGCGCAGAGCGGTCAGGAGTCCTGATGCGCTTCCTGGTGATGGTCAAGGCCAGCCCCGAGTCCGAGGCGCCGGGGTTCCAGCCCAGCGCGCGGGAGCTGGCCGAGATGGCGAAGTTCAACGAGCGGCTGCTGGACGAGGGCCGGATCGTGCTCGCCGAGGGGCTCACGTCGAGCGCCGAAGGGGTGCGCGTCGTCTTCGAAGGCGAAGCCGAGCCGAAGGTCATCGACGGCCCCTTCGCCGAGACGAAGGGCTCGTCGCCGGGTTCTGGGTGCTCAACGGCGAGTCGCTCGAGGAGATCGTGGAGCTGATGAAACAGGCCCCGAACCCGGAGGCCAACGGTGGCGTGATGGAGATTCGCACGATCGCCGGGTAGTGGGTTGCACCGCGTCGTCGCACCCTGTCTGATGGCCGGGTGACGGTTGCGGACACCCGGAGCACGGTCGAAGCGGTTTGGCGGATCGAGTCGCCGCGGCTCATCGCGGGCCTGGCCCGGATGGCTCGCGGCGACGTCGGTCTCGCCGAGGAGCTGGCGCAGGACGCCCTGGTCGCGGCGCTGGAGCAGTGGCCGGAGTCCGGCGTGCCGCGCAACCCCGGCGCGTGGCTGATGACGATCGCCAAGCGCCGCGCGGTCGACCAGTTCCGCCGCAACGAGCGGTACGCGGAGAAGCTCGAGGAGGTCGGCCGCGACCAGCGGCTCGGCGACGGCGTCCTGCCCGACTTCGACGCGGGCCTCGACGACCACATCGAAGACGACGTGCTGCGCCTGCTGTTCGTCGCCTGCCACCCGGTGCTGAACACCCAGGCGCGGGTGGCGTTGACGCTGCGCATGCTGGGTGGCCTGACGACGGACGAGATCGCGCGCGCGTTCCTGGTGCGCGAGTCGACGATCGCGCAGCGGATCGTCCGGGCGAAGAAGGCGTTGTCGGCGGCGAAGGTCCCGTTCGAGGTGCCGGAGGGCGACGAGCGCGTCGCCCGGTTGTCGTCCGTGCTCGAGGTCATCTACCTGGTGTTCAACGAGGGTTATTCGGCCACGCGCGGCGACGACTGGATGCGCCCGGCGCTGTGCGAGGAGGCGATGCGGCTCGGCCGCGTCCTGGCCGGGCTGATGCCGGGCGAGTCGGAGGTCCACGGCCTGGTCGCGTTGATGGAGCTGCAGGCCTCCCGCGCGAAGGCCCGCACGAAGCCCAACGGCGAGCCGGTGCTGCTGCTGGACCAGGACCGATCGCGCTGGGACCGCCTGCTGATCCAGCACGGCTTGGCGGCGTTGACGCTGTCGGAGCAGATCGCGGAGGGAGCGTACGGGCCGTATTCGGCACAGGCGGCGATCGCGGCTTGCCACGCGCGCGCCCGGACGGCGGAGGAGACGGACTGGGCGCGGATCGCGGCGTTGTACGAGGGGCTGGGCAAGCTCCAGCCGTCGCCGGTGATCGAGCTGAACCGCGGGGTGGCGGTGGCGATGGCTTACGGGCCCGCTGCCGGGTTGGAGGTCGTCGATGCCGTGGCAGGGGACCCGGCGTTGAAGGACTACCACCTGCTGCCGAGCGTCCGAGGCGATCTGCTGCAGAAGCTGGGG
Source organism: Amycolatopsis nalaikhensis (assembly GCF_030264295.1). Lineage (GTDB taxonomy): Bacteria > Actinomycetota > Actinomycetes > Mycobacteriales > Pseudonocardiaceae > Amycolatopsis > Amycolatopsis nalaikhensis. Next base: position 3,559,683 of record NZ_CP127173.1, read on the forward strand.
CGGCTGGCGGAGGCGGAGAAGGAGTTCCGGCGCGCGGCGGAGATGACGGAGAACGCGCGGGAGCGGGAGCTGCTCCTGAACCGCGCCACCGCGGTGAGCGGCTAGCGGTCCCGCCAGGACATCGGTGACAGCGTCAAGGCCGCCTCTGCGATCTTCCGCGCCGTCTCCGTCGTGAGCCCCTTCCGCGCCGACTCGATCCACTCGTCCACCCGCCGCACCCCGACGTCGCGGTACTCCAACGCCTGCAGCAGCATCTCCAGCTTGTCCGCGTCCTTGGCGCACAACGCTTCCGCCGACTCCCGCGTCTCGTACTCGTCCACAGCCGCGCGCACCAGCTCGCGTGACCGCGAAGGCAACGCAGCCGTCTGGTCGGCGGTGATCTCCCGCGGCTCAGGCTTCCGCAGGTAATCGACAGCCGTCAGGGGCAGGTCGCCCGTGCGCGTCTCCTGCGTGTCGTGCCACAACGCCAGGAACGCCGCTCGCTCCGGAGACGCGCCCTCCTCGACCGCGAGCAACGCCGCCAGCTGGGCCGCTCGCAAGCTGTGCTCGCCCACCGACTCCGGGTCGCGGACGCCCGCGTGCCACCAGCCCGACCGCCGGACTCGTTTCAGCAGGCCCAGCTCGTACCCGAACGACGCCAGAGGTGCACTCATGCCGCCCAGCCTAGGGCGACGGGATCATCGCCGTCAGGATCGTCGCCTGCAGGAGTGAGATCACGCCGACCACCGCCGTCAGCAGCAGGGACCACAGGAACGTCTGCCGCAGCAGCGAGCCCTCCTTGCCGCTCTGGCCGATCGCCGTCGCGCCGATCGACAGGTTCTGCGGCGAGATCATCTTGCCCATCACGCCGCCCGACGTGTTCGTCGCGCCCGCCAGGATCGGGTTCAGGTTCAGCTGCTGCGCCGAGATCACCTGCATCGGGCCGAACAGGCTGTTCGTCGACGCGTCCGAACCCGTCAGGAACACGCCCAGCCAGCCGATGTACGCCGAGAACAGCGGGAACACCGCGCCCGTCGTCGCCAAGGCCAGGCCCAGCGTCTGCGTCGCGCCCGAGTAGTTCATCACGAACGCGATCGCCAGGATCATGAAGATCGTCGCCAGCGCCCAGCGCATCTGGACCAGCGTCGACCAGTACGTCTTGAGCAGCAACGCCGGCCGCGCGCCCATCGCGAACCCGGCGATCACCGCCGCGAGCAACGCCACCGTGCCCGGCGAGAACAGGAAGTCCACCGTGAACGTCGCCGCGTAGGGCGCGTTCTTCGCCGTGATCGGCGGGTGCTGGACGACGTGGTTGTGCAGCCCCGGCCACGCGAACACCCAGTCCGCCTTGTGCAGCAGCTTCGTGAGGTCGAGCCACGCCGGCAGGTTCTTGAAGATCGTGCCGATCCGGGACAGGAAGATCGCCAGGATCAGGATGACGTACGGCATCCACGCGTACAGCGCGCCACGCTCGGCCTGCGCCGCTCCGAGACTCTTGACAGCGCTTTCTTCGCCGTCGAACCGCCACACCGTCGCGGGCTGCCAGAACCGCGTCAGGACCCACAGCGCGGCCATCGCGGTGAGCGCGGCGAGGACGTCGACCAGGCTGGCGCTGATGTAGTTCGACGCCACGAACTGCATGGCGGCGAACGCGAGCCCGGCCGTCAGCACCGCCGGCCACACCTCGAGCATGCGCTTCCAGCCCGCCAGCACCACGACCAGGAACGCCGGGATGATCAGCGCCAGCACCGGCACCTGCCGCCCGACCATCGCCGAGAACAGCTCGGTCGCCTGGTCCTGCTTGAGGTGCATGATCGGCGCGGTCAGCCTGCCCAGCACGATCAGCGGGTTGCCGAGCCCGCCGAACGCCACCGGCGCGGTGTTCGCCAGCAGCGCCAGCACGACGGCCTTCACCGGCGGGAACCCGAGCGCGGCCATCATCGCCGCGGTGATCGCGATCGGCGACCCGCCACCCGCGACGCCTTCGAGCAGCGCGCCGAACGCGAACGCGATGAGCAGCGCCTGCAGCCGCCGGTCCTCGCTGAACCCGGCCAGCACCCGCTTGATGCTGTCGAACCGGCCGGTGGCGACCGTGACGTTGTGGAAGTACACCGCGTGGAACGCGATCCAGGCCACCGACCACACGCCGAACAGCACGCCCATCGCCGCGGAGTCGAACGCCAGCGCGGCCGGCATCCGGTACAGCAGCAGCGCGACGCCGAGCGCGGTGACCAGCGCGAGCGCGGCCGAAAGGTGCGCGGAGAAGCGGACCACGCCGAGCGCGACCAGCAGCACCACGATCGGCAGCGCGGCGAGCAGCGCGGACAGCCACAGCCCGCCCGCCGGCTGGTAGTCCTGGAGCCAGGTCATACCCGCTGCCCCCGGACGTAGCCGAGGCGCAGCGAAAGGGCGGCGGCCGTCCCGGCGACGGACGCGCCGAGCTCGTCGAGGCGGCGCAGCACGCGCGGCGCGGGCCCGGCGATGCTGATGGCGGCGATCGGCCGTCCCGAGTGGTCGCGGACGGCGGCGGCCACGCACCCGACGTCCGGCTCGTTCTCGACCTCGTCGATCGCCCAGCCACGACGGCTGGTCCGCGCGAGCTCGTCCAGCAGCCGGTGCGGGTCGCTGATCGTCTTGAGCGTCAACGGATCCAGCTTCATCCGCCGGACGCGCTCGGCGCGGTCGGCTTCCGGCAGCGCGGCGAGCCAGGCCTTCCCGAGCGACGTCGCGTGCTGCGGCCGTCGCGTGCCGAGGCGGCAGGCGAGCGTCACGGCGCTGGCGCTGCGTTCGGTGGCGACGTAGACCATGGTGTCGTTGTCCGGCACGGCGAGGTAGGTGGTCTCGCCCGAACGTTCCGCGAGCGACGCGAGGTACCGCGGCGCGCAGCGGTGCAGGTCGGTCGCCGCCATGGCGCGGGCGCCGAGCTCGACGAGCCGCGTCCCCAGCCGCACGCGGCCGGTGACCTGGTCGGCTTCGAGGTACTCGAGGTTCTTCAGGGTGCCGACGATGCGGTAGGCGGCACTGCGGGAAAGCCCCAGTTGCCGCGCGATCGCATTGGTGGAAATCTCCTGGTGCCGGCCCACGTGCTCGAGCACCGCGAGCCCGCGTTCGAGAGTGCCGCTTGATTCCAGCCCGCGCTCCGGTGCCACGTTGCCCTCCGTTGGACGTCCCGGTGTCCGCTCAGCGGTACGCATTTCCGCTGGGTGGGGTTGGACGGTAACACCTCCGATGAATCTTCGGAAGATCTTGGAATAACTCGGAACAATGCGAGTGCTTGCGCACGCTAATTGGTACAACCTCCGATGGTTAAGTTCCCTACCAATGGCGGTTGCGCGGCGCGGACCAGGCGCGTTCGACAAGTTCGACAACGTTGTCGTTCAGGTCCGTGAATGCGCATTCACGGACCTGAACAGTTTCTCAGGATTACGAATACCGGGCCGCGGTGCGCACCGCCCGACGTCGCGAATGACTCATTCGGGACCTCAGGCGTCCCGAATGAGTCATTCGCGGCGCCTGGTGGGCCGTCGGGCGAGGGTGCGGGTCACGAATACCGAGCCGCGGTGCGCACTTCCGCGAGGGCTTGGCGCGCGGTTTCGCCGAAGTCGGCACCGGCCGTGTCCAGCCACCGTTCGAGTGCGATTTTCATGGCGAGCGCGCCCAGTTCGGCGGCGACGCAGGCGGTCAGCTCGGCGAAGCCGCGCGCCTTGAGCGCGTCGGTCATCGCGGCCGTGAGTGCCAGCCCCTTCAGGGCCTCGCGCTCGCGCAGCTCCGGGTTGGCGGTGATCACCGACCGCCGGAGGGCGCTGAACTCGCGGTGCTCCGGCGTGAAGATCTCCCGGCCGGCGGCGGCGATGGCGTGGCCCACCGCCTCGAGCGGGTTCGCCGCGCCCTGCGCGTCGGCGATCGCCTTGGCGAGCAGCTCGGCCATCGTGCCGCCGCCGAAGAGCACTTCGCGCTTGTCCTGGAAGTGCCGGAAGAACGTGCTCTTCGTCAGGCCGGCGCGCTGGGCGATGTCGATCACCGTGGTGTTCTCGTAGCCGCGCTCGGCGAACAGGTCGAGGGCGGCTCGGCTCAGCCGCTCTCGCGCGTTCGGTTGCCAGCGGGCCATGCGACCCAGTTTACGGCACTTGGTCCCGTCATGGGTGTACGGTGATGGGACCAAGTCTCATCACTCACCTCAGGAGGTCCCATGAGCCGCGCAGTCGTCTACGAGAAGTTCGGTGGTCCCGAAGTGCTGGAGCTGCGCGAAGTCCCGGAACCGCACGCCGGGCCGGGCGAGGTGCGCGTCCGCGTCACGGCCGCCGGGCTCAACCCCATGGACTGGGGCCTCGCCGCGCGGCCCGAGGCGGCGGCGCGGTTCGGCATCACGCTGCCGTCCGGGTTCGGGTACGACTTCGCGGGCGTCGTCGACGAGGTCGGGCCCGGTGCCACCGGCTTCACCGCGGGCGACCGCGTGTTCGGCGGCGTGCTAGCCCGGGCCGTCGCCGACCACGTGGTCGTCAAGGTGCCCGTCCCGGCACCCGACGCGCTCTACCCGACGCCGTCCGGGATCAGCGACGAGGTCGCGAGCACGCTGGCGGTCGCCGGTTCCTCCGCGGTCGCCGCGCTGGCCGCCGTCGGCCTGCGGTCCGGCGACACCCTCCTGGTCGGCGGGGCCGCCGGGGGCGTGGGCATCTTCGCCGTCCAGCTCGCGAAGCTCGCCGGAGCCACCGTCATCGGCACCGCCTCGGAAGGCACGTTCGAGTTCCTCCGGAAGCTCGGCGCCGAGCCCGTCACCTACGGTCCCGGTCTGGCGGACCGCGTCCGGGGCATCACCGCGGCGACGGACCTCTACGGCACCGAGACGGCCGAGGCCGCGCTGGCCCTCGGCGTGCCGCCCGAGCGCATCTCGACGATCGCCGCGGGCCCGACCCCGCCGGGCGGCGTGCGCGCGACCGGCGGCGCCGACGCGGAACCGGGTGCCCTGAAGAAGATCACCGACGCGATCGTCGCCGGGCAGCTCACCGTGCCGATCGCCGAGGTCTTCCCGGTCGAGCGGATTCGCGACGCCGTCGCGCTGCAGGCCGCGCGGCACGTCCACGGCAAGGTCGTCGTCACGCTCTGAGCGCTCAGGGGCGAGACGCGGGCCACGGACTCAGGGTCCTCACAGCGCCCGGCGGGCACCATCCGCACCGATGACCGCCCGAAACCCCTTCCGCACCCGCGCGTCCGTGGCCGCCGGGCGGCTGACCGCCTGGCTGTCGCGCAGCTCGGGTCTCGGCCGCGGCGGCGTGATCGGCGGCCGCGTCACGCTGGCGCTCGACCCGCGTGCCCTGCGCCGGCTCGGCCGGGAGCGCACGGTCGTGCTCGTCACCGGCACCAACGGCAAGACGACGACGTCGCTCATGCTCACCCGGGCGCTGGCGGCGCTGGCCGAGGTCGCCGCGAACAGCGACGGCGCGAACATGCCCGACGGGATCCTCGCCGCGCTGGCCGCCCGCCCGGACGCGCCGTACGCGGTGCTCGAAGTGGACGAAACGTACGTGCCGTGGGTCGCCGAACAGCTCCAGCCCGCGGTGCTCGTGCTGCTCAACCTCAGCCGCGACCAGCTCGACCGCGTCGGCGAGGTCCGCGCGACCGAGCGCGACCTGCGGGCCGCGATCGCCGCGCTGCCCGGCACGGTGGTCGTCGCGAACTGCGACGACGTGCTGGTCGCGTCCGCGGCGAGCGCGGCCGCGAAGCCGCTGTGGGTCGGCACGGGCCGCCGGTGGACCGGCGACTCGACGGCGTGCCCGCGCTGCGACGGCCGCGTCGAAACCCGCGGCGGGAGCTGGCACTGCGGCTGCGGGCTGGCCCGCCCGGAGCCCGGCTGGACCCTCGACGGCGACCTCGTCCGCACGCCGGGCGGCCGCCAGGTCGACCTGGACCTGCGGCTGCCCGGCGACGCGAACCGCGCGAACGCGGCGTTCGCGATGGCGGCGGCGCACCGGCTCGGCGTGCCGCCGCACACCGCCGCGGCCCGGCTGCGCACGATCACCGACATCGGCGGCCGCTACCGGACGATCCGCCGGTCGCGGCACTCCGTGCGGCTGATGCTGGCGAAGAACCCGGCCGGCTGGGCGGAAACGCTGCGCGTGCTGGACGAGGACACCCCGGTCGTGGTCGCGGTCAACGCCCAGGAGGCCGACGGCCGCGACCTGTCCTGGCTCTGGGACGTCCACTTCGAGCGCCTGCGCGGGCGGCAGGTGGTCGTCACCGGCGAGCGCAGTGCCGACCTGGCCGTGCGGCTCTGCTACGCCGAGGTCGCGCACTGGGCCGAGCCGGACCCGGTGGCGGCGATCGACGCGCTGCCGCCCGGCGGCGTCGAGCTGGTCGCCAACTACACGGCGTTCCGCGAGCTGGTCGGCAGGTTGCCCGGTGCGTGACTCGGTCGTCCGCATCGGACTGCTGCTGCCGGAGGTGCTCGGCACCTACGGCGACACGGGCAACGCGCAGGTGCTCTGCCAGCGGCTGCGGTGGCGCGGGTACGAGGCCGAGGTGGTCCCGGCCGGGCTCGGCGAGCCGGTACCGTCCACAGTGGACTTGTACCTGCTCGGCGGCGGCGAGGACGGCGCACAGGCACTGGCCGCCGCACACCTGCGCAAGCACTGGCGGGCGCTGTCGCGCGGCGCGGTGGTGTTCGGGGTGTGCGCGGGGCTGCAGGTGCTCGGCACGCGGTTCCGCGGCCTCGACGGCGTCGACCACGACGGCCTCGGCCTGCTCGACGTGACGACCGAGCCCGGCGAGCGGCGGGCGGTCGCCGAGCTGGTCGCGACGTCGTCGGGGCTGCTGCCCGAGCCGCTGACCGGGTTCGAGAACCACCTCGGGGTGAGCAAGCTCGGCGCCGACAGCGAGCCGTTGGGGCAGGTGGTCCGCGGCACGGGCAACGGCGACGGCACGGAGGGCGCGGTGACCGGCCGGGTGGTCGGGACATACCTGCACGGCCCGGCGCTGGCCCGCAACCCGGCGCTGGCGGACCTGCTGCTGAGCTGGACGGCCGGGCACCCGCTGGGCCCGCTGGAGGTGCCGGAGGTCGACCGCCTGCGCGTCGAGCGGCTCGCGGCGACGCGCCGCCGCCGAACCCCGTGAGGAAGCGAGACCCGGCCGCCGCCGGTGCCCCAGTGGCCGGCCAGCAAGCTCCGGCCACCGCTGTTGACGCGCGGCCAGCGCCCCAAGGCGGCCTTGGTTGCGTCTCACGCACCGAAGGCCGCCTTGGGTGCGTCAGACGCACCGAAGGCCACATTGGGGCGCTTGGACGCACCGAACGCCACATTGGGTGCGTTGGACGCACCGAAGGCCACATTGGGTGCGTTGGACGCACCCAACGCCACATTGGGGTTGTTTCATCGTGAACGTGGCTGGTCAGGCCGTCGAGCTCCTGGTGTTTGCCTGTGACGGTAAGAAGTGGTGCCCGGACCAGCGCGGCGAGCCTGGACATAGGTGAAGCCCTCGGCAAGATCGAGATGTGAGTCAATCACCCGCCGAGGGCTTCGGTCCTCTTTCCTACCAGGTCACCCTTCCGCTCTCGCGGCAAACCCTGCAACTGGTCGCCGGGCTCATCCGCACCCGCCGATCCCGGCTGCGGTCACGATGGCGCAAAGCCACCCCCGCTGAGCAGGCACTAGCGGTACTGGCGGTGCTGCGCCACGACCCGCGCCTGGCCCACATCGGCGGCGGCCTGAGCGTATCCGCGTCCACGGTGCGCCGCTGGGTGCTGGAAGTCATCGGCCTGCTCGCCGCCCGCGCCACGCGACTGGACCGCGTCCTGCGGCGGCTGGTCGCGCGAGGCGGGTCGGTAGTGCTGGTGGACGGCACCCTGATCCGGACCCGGCGCCGCACCGGACGCGCCAACCGGGCCAACTACAGCGGCAAACACAAACAGCACGGCCTGGTCACGCTCGGGCTGACCGACGAGCAGGGCCGGCTGCTATGGGTCTCGGCAGCGCTGCCGGGCAGGACCGCCGACATCACCGCCGCCCGCCGGCTTCGCATCCGCCAGCACCTGCACGCCCACGGCCTGACCCCGGCCGGGGACAAAGGGTTCCACGGCTGGCACAAAGACGTCCGCGCCACCCGCGACTGCCCGGTCTGCGCAGGTCCCTGCGAGCAGGTCGTGCTCACCCCTTACAAAGCCGAAGCCCGCCGACCGCTGACCAAGGCCCAGAAACAGGCCAACGCCGCGTTCGCGGCGATGCGGTGCGCGGTGGAAGGCGGATTCGCCGCCCTCAAACACTGGCACATCCTCGACAAACTCCGTCTCGACACCCGCCACGCCACCACCCTGCTACGCGCTCTGCTCGTGCTCACCCAGCACGAGCAGAGCGTCCGAGACCCGCAGCCCTGAGCTGGTACCACACCCGGTCCCCCCGCCGTGACCAGCCCAAACCACGATGAAACAACCCCATTGGGGCGCTTGGGGCTCGCGGCCGCGGTTACGCTGCGTTGGTGAAGCTGGGCAAGGTGATCGCCGCGACCGGGGTTCGGATGCGCACCACCGCCGTGGCGGTGTTCGCGCTCGCGCTGGCCATCGCCGCCGCCGGGGTGGTTGTCGTGCTGCTGCTCGAAGAGTCTCTCGACCGCAGCGTCACCGAGAGTGCCCGCAGCACCGGCCGCCAGGTCGCCATCCAGCTCGTCCGCGAAGGCGCGCGCGACCTCAGCGCGAGCGATGTCGCCAGCACCGGCGACACCGAGGCCGTCACCCAGGTCCTGAACGCCCGCGGCGTGCCGATCGCGAGCGACCCCGCCATCGTCGGGCACCCGCCGCTGACCGCCGCCCGGCCGAGCGTCGGCCACGAGACCATCGAGACCCTCCCGCTCGGGCTCAACGGCGACAGCGACGACTACCGCGTCGTCTCCCAGGAGGTCAACGGGCCGGGCGGGCCCTACACCGTGATCTCCGCGCGCTCGCTCGAGCCAGTGACCGAGGCGTCGACCCGGCTGACGCTGCTGCTCGGGCTGATCGCCGTGCCGCTGCTGGCGATCTCCGGGCTGGCCGTCTACCGCGCGGTCGGCTCCGCGCTGCGGCCGGTGGAGCGGATGCGCCGGACCGTCGCGGAGATCTCGACGCGCGACCTCGCCGCCCGCGTCCCGCTGCCGCCGGGCGGGGACGAGGTGCACCGGCTCGCCGTGACGCTCAACGAAATGCTCTCCCGGCTCGCGTCCGCGCAAGCCGCGCAACGCCGGTTCGTCGCGGACGCCAGTCATGAACTCCGGTCGCCGCTCTCGACGATCAGCACCGCCCTCGACGTCTCCGGGCGGCACCCGGAAAGCACCGGCGACCTGGTGCCGGTGATCGGCCGCGAAACCGCGCGGCTGCGCGAGCTCGTCGACGACCTGCTCATGCTGGCCCGCACCGACGACACGACCGACCGCCCGTCGCGCACCGAGGTCGACCTCGACGACATCGTCCGCGCCGAAGCCGAACGCGTCCGCGGCGAGTGTGCGCTGGACGTCGAGGTCCGCGCCGGTCCCGCGAAGGTGCGCGGCAGCGAGGCCCAGCTGCGGCGGGCGGTGCGGAACCTGGTCGACAACGCGCGCGGGCACGCCCGCTCGCGCATCCGCGTCACCAGCTCCGTGCGCGGCGACCTCGCGGTGGTCGAGGTCAGCGACGACGGGCCCGGCGTCGGCGAAGCCGACCGCGACCGGATCTTCGAACGGTTCGTCCGGCTCGACGCGTCCCGCCAGCGCGGCCACGGCGGCACCGGGCTCGGCCTGCCGATCGTGGCCGGGATCGCGGCACGCCACGGCGGCAGCGCCCGCTACGCCGAGTCCGACGAGCCGGGCGCGCGGTTCGTGCTCGAACTGCCCGTGCTCGACCTGCCGGAGGAGGAGTAGTGCGCCTGCTGATCGTGGAAGACGAGCGCGAGTTCGCGGAGACGCTGCGGCGCGGACTGGTCGCCGAGGGCTTCACCGTCGACGTCGCGCATACCGGGCGCGACGGCCTCTGGCGGGCGACCGAGCAGGAGTACGACGTCGTGGTGCTCGACATCATGCTGCCCGAGCTGTCCGGCTACGAAGTGCTCAAACGCTTGCGGGCGGCGGAAAACTGGACGCCGGTGCTGATGCTCACCGCGAAGGACGGCGAGTACGACGAAGCCGACGCCTTCGACCTCGGCGCCGACGACTACCTGTCCAAGCCGTTCTCCTTCGTCGTGCTGATCGCCCGGCTGCGGGCCCTGCTGCGCCGCGGCGCCCCGGCTCGCCCCGCCGTGCTGGAGGCGGGCGACCTGCGGCTCGACCCGTCCGCCCGGACCGTCCACAGAGGACAACAACGGATCGAGCTGACCGCGCGGGAGTTCGGGTTGCTGGAGTTCCTGCTGCGCCGCGCGGGCACCGCGCTGACGAAGAACGAGATCCTCGGCCACGTCTGGGACGCGCACTACGACGGCGACGAGAACGTCGTCGAAGTGTACATCGGGTACCTGCGGCGCAAGATCGACGTGCCGTTCGGCACCCGCACGATCGAGACGGTCCGGGGTGTCGGGTACCGCCTCGTGGACGTTACCCGATCGTGATCTGACGAGGGAAATCCGGAAATTGGTCCCGCTGGGTGTCCCGGCGTTGCGCCATTCGCCGCCGCCGGTTGCCGCAAGTTGCCCAGCCGTTCCCGCGAACCGGTGAAAAATACCGTACCGCCGCCCGTCTGCGCGTGGTTGTGCCCGTTGCTACGGTGGGCACCCACCCGCGACGAGGAAAGCGATGACGGAATCGCCGGAAACATTCCTTGCCCCCAGCGACAATACTCCGGAGGCCGCTGAGAAATCCGTTTCCCCGCTCCGCGCCGCCGACGCCATTCACGCGGCGAGGACGCAGTTCGGCGTGGTCACGGGGCTGACCCCGCACGCCGTGACCGGGGTCCGCACCCGCGCCGACGGCGGCTGGTCCGTGCTCGTCGACGTCGTCGAGCTGGCTCGGATCCCCGACTCGACCAGCGTCATGGCCACCTACCGGGTGGACATCGGCGCGGACGGCGAGCTCGGCGCGTGCGAGCGGCTGCGGCGGTTCACCCGGGGCGCCACCGACTCCTGAAAGGTTGGTTGACACACGATTGGCCGCTTCGTCCGATTCATTGGCGGACATTCTGGAACGCGTGCTCGACAAGGGCGTGGTGATAGCCGGTGACATCGGCGTCAGCGTCGTCGACGTCGAATTGCTGACTCTGCGGATCCGGCTGTTCATCGCGTCCGCGCAGACGGCCCGGGAAATGGGCATGGACTGGTGGACGAACGACCCGTTCTTCGCGCCGAACGCCCAGCGCGACGAACTGGCGGCGCGCGTCGCCGAATTGGAAGCCCGGCTGGCTGTGCCGGGCGGAACGGGGGAAAAGCGGTGAGCGACTGGCTCTGCGCGTACGCGATCACCCGCAACCGTCCGTCCACATGGGACGTCGAGCCGTCGCCGCGGCTGATCGGCTACCGCGACCTCGGCGTGGTCGTCGCCGAGGCGGCACCGGCCCGCTTCGACCGGATCGACACGCTCGACCCGGTCGACAGCGCGCTCGCCGAGCTGGCCCGCGAGCACGACGCCGTGGTGCGCGCGGTGTTCCGGCGAGAACCCGTGCTGCCGCTGCGGTTCGGCACGATCCTCGACGGCGAAGCCGCCGCCCGGCGGCTCCTGGAGGCGGCCTACGACCAGGCCCGCGACTGCCTCGACGAGGTCGACGGGCACCGCGAGTGGGGCGTCCGCGTGCGGCACGCCGAACCCGCGTCGACCACCCGGCCGGACACCGCGGGCCTGACCGGCACGCAGTACCTCGTCCGCCGCCGCGAGCGGCTGAAGGCGATCCAACGCGCGCGCGAAGACGTCGTCGGCGCCGCCGGGCGGCTCGAAGAAGCCTTGCGCCGCCACGCCACCGACCACGTCGGCCGGGCCCGGCCGCACGGTGTCCTGGTCAACACGGCCTACCTGGTCGAGACCGGGCGGGAGGCGGCGTTCCACGCCGAGTTCGAGTGGTTCGCGCGCGAGCTGCGCGAAGCGGGCGCGACGGTCGAGACGTCCGGGCCGTGGCCGCCGTACTCGTTCACCGACGTCGAGCTGGGGGCGGCCGCCGATGCCTGACGCCGCCGAGGCCGTCGCCGACCTGCTCGACCGCGTGGTGCACCGCGGCGCCGTCGTGACCGGCGACGTGGTCATCTCCCTCGCCGGCATCGACCTCGTCCGGCTCGACCTGCGGTTGCTGCTGCTCGGGCTCGAAGGGTGAGCGAGCCCGTCCGGATCCCCGCCGACGCCGGGCGCGGGCTCGGCCACCTGGTCGTCACCGTGCTCGACATCCTCCGCGAGGTCCTCGAACGCCAGGCGTTGCGCCGGCTCGACGCCGGAACCCTCACCCCGGCCCAGGTCGAAGACCTCGGCCAGGCCCTGATCGCGCTGGAGCGGCAGTTCGCCGAACTCCGCGCGGCCCTCGACGAAAGGACCTAGGTGACCAGACCGGGACAGACCGGCGGCCTCGCCGACACGCTCGACATCCTGCTGGACAAGGGACTCGTGATCGACGCCTCGGTGCGGGTGTCGGTGATCGGGATCGAGCTGCTGGCGATCGAAGCGCGGATCGTCATCGCCAGCGTCGACACCTACATCCGCTACCTCGAAGCGATGCAACGGCTGCAGGCCTCGCCCGCGCCCGGGCAGATTTCGCAGGGCCTCGGCCAGACCACCGGCCTGATCCCGCCACCACCGCCGACGCCCGCGGTCGCGGTGCCGGTCGAGCCCGCCGTCCCCGCCGAACAGCCGTGACGCTGCAGCACCACCGCCTTCGAGTTCGGGTCATCCTTGACCGGCGGGCGCGGTTCCCGGCCGCGCACGGCACGCACCTCGTCCCACGCGATCAGGTCGGATTTGCGACCGGCGCGCCACCACAGGCCCCGTTCGTCGACGACGAAACGATGCGTGCGGGGGAAGAAGCCGATCATGACCAGCACGCCGCCCAGCGCGAGCGCACCGAAGAGGAACGACGCGGCGGTCGGCGGAAGGTCTTTCGACGACGCCGACGGGGTCCCGGCTTCCGGGAAAATGGCGGCTGCCCCGAAGATAAGGCACATGACCAGCCCGCCGACGAACGCCCATCTCCCGGTTCGGTACTCGATCGCGGGTGCGTCGGGATCGGGTGACCAGGTCCGTTCGGGCATGAGGGGGAGCGTAGCGGACATTTCGACCATGAGCGGCTCGGCTCAGTTCTTCGAGATCGCCGCCGTCGCGCGAACCACCGCGGTGCAGCGGTTCTCGACGTACTCGAGCCCGCCTTCTTCGGCGATCCGCCGGGCTTCGGGCGACACGATGCCCTGCTGCAGCCACAACGCCTTCGCGCCGATCTCGACGGCGTCGCGGGCGATGCCCGGCGCCTCAGCGGCCGGCCGGAACACGTCGACCAGGTCGACCGGCTCCGGGATGTCCTTCAAGGACCGGTAGACCTTCTCGCCGAGCAGCTCGGTCGCGGACGGGTGCACCGGGATGATGCGGAAGCCGTGCGCCTGCAGGACGGCGGGCACGCCGTGCGCGGCCTTGGCCGGATCGCGGCTCAGGCCGACCACGGCGATGGTCTTGGCGCCTTCGAGGATTTCCTCTGCGTTCATACCGGTGGAACGCCCGGTGCGCGTCAAAGCTTCCAGAGCCGCAGGCCGCGGACGCGGTAGACGGGCCAGAGCACATGCCACGGCTTCCGGCGGGCGAACGTCGCGGCGCAGGTCAGGATGTTGCGGGCGGACGTCGTCGCCACCTCGTGGCGGTCCGGCCACAGCTCGCCCTTGGCGCCGACGGCGATCCGGAACACGGTCAGCAGCCCGCGGCCCTGGAGGTCGTACTTCGCGCCCGTGTCACCGGAGTCCGGCGCCAGCTCGGCGATTTCGGCCCCGAAGGCGCGAGCCGCCTGCGGGGCGACCTCCGCGGGCACCACGCCGACACTGCGCGTGATCGCCTTGCCGTGCATGCGCCGCGCGTACCGGAACAGCAGCGAGCGCTCCCACCACGGCAGCACGCGGTGGTGCGCCAGCAGCGCGGCGCACTCGCCGTGCCCGATCGCGAAGATGCTCGTCAGCTCATCGTAGGCGCCGTTCGTCGCCGGCTCGTTCAGGTGCAGCCGCACCTCGAAGCGCGTGCGCGCGGTGAGCTCGTCGAGCTTCTCGCGGTGATCGAGCCGCGCTTTGGCGCGGGAGAGCGACCAATCGGACATCGAACCTCCAGACGTCGCGCACAGGCTAAACGGCACGCGACGTCCGGACCACGGTTTCAGCCGATCTTCTCGCCGTACATCTCGCCGAGCGGGTCGGAGATCAGCTCGACGCGGGCACCGTCCGGGTCGGACAGGTAGATGGAGGTCTTGCTCTCCAGCAGGTACTTCACGCCGGCTTCGTCGAGCTTGTCCTTGATGGCGCTCCACCGTTCGGGCGTGACGGACAGCGCCAGGTGGTGCAGTCCACCGAGGACTTCCGCGTACGGGCCGAGGTCCAGCCCCGGCAGGTCGAAGAACGCGACGGCGTTGCCGTTGCCGACGTCGAAGAAGAAGTGGCTGGAGCCGGGGTAGTCGCGGTTCTCGATCAGCTCGGTGAGCGGGAAGCCCAGGATGTCCTGGTAGAACTCGATCGTCCGCTCGACGTCGCTGGAGATCAGCGCGGTGTGGTGGATGCCGCGCCCGTTCGTCGCCGGGCGTTCGGCGGCCGGGCGCAGGTGGCGCTCGCGCAGCTGGTCGCGGATCTCGGCGAGCTTGGTGACCTCGGCCTGGGTCGGTGCCATGTCCCTCACGTCCCTTCCTGGTGGTGCTCTCCAAACTACGCTCCATTTCTCTCGCGCGCAAGAGATTGCCTAGCGAGAGTTCCGCTGGACGGAACGCGGCGGCTTGTGTGCGGGCTGCGCGCAGGGCAGAGTCCGGGGCGTGGACGTCAGCAAGGTGCAGGAGGCCGCCGCCGCACTGGCGCGGGCCTACGCGACGCGGGACCCGATCGAGCCGTTGATCAAGACCTACCCGGACGCGGGCGTCGAGGACGCCTACCGCATCCAGCAGGAGCAGGTCCGGCACTGGGTCGAGGGCGGCGACGCCGTCCGCGGGCACAAGGTCGGCCTCGCGTCGGCGGCGATGCAGCGGCAGATGGGCGTCGACCAGCCCGACTACGGGCACCTCACCGGCAGCATGTTCCACCTGGAGCACCAGCCGATCCCGACGACGGCGTTCCTGCAGCCGCGGATCGAGCCGGAGATCGCGTTCGTGCTCGGCTCGGCCCTGCGCGGCCCCGGCGTCACGGTCGCCGACGCCGTTCGGGCGGTCGACTTCGTGCTGCCGTCGCTGGAGATCGTCGACTCCCGCATCCAGGACTGGAAGATCTCCCTGTTCGACACGATCGCGGACAACGCGTCGTCCGGCGGGGTGGTGCTGGGCAGCAGCCCGACCGCGTTGTCGGCCACCGACCTGCGGCTGGCGGGCTGCGTCCTGTACCAGAACGGAGCGGTGGCGGCGACCGGCGCGGGCGGCGCGGTGCTCGGGTCGCCGCTGAACTCGCTGGTGTGGCTGGCCAACACGGTCGGCCCGCTCGGGGTCACGCTCGAGCCGGGGCACGTCGTGCTGCCCGGGTCGATGACCCGCGCGATCCCGGTTTCGCCGGGGGACACGATCGTCGCGACCATCGCGGGCATCGGCAGCGTCACCGCCGTGTTCGCCCCCGCGGAGGAATCATGAACGTGCGTGAAGCGGCCGCGTCCCTGCTGGGCACGGTCTCGGAGCGGGCCCCGCTCACAGAGTCCTGGCCCGAGCTCGACGTCGACACGGCGTACGCGATCCAGGACGAGGCCCTGCGGCAACGGCGCGCCCGCGGCGAGACGCTCATCGGCGTCAAGCTCGGGCTGACGTCGCGGGCGAAGCAGGAGCGCATGGGCATCGACGCGCCGCTGCTGGCGTGGCTCACCGACGCGATGGTGCTGCCGGCGGGCGCGCCGGTGCCGCCGTTGATCCACCCCCGCGCCGAACCGGAGCTGGTGTTCGTACTGGGCCGCCGCCTGGCGGGCCCGGGCGTCACGGCGGCGACGGCACTGGCCGCGGTCGACCGCGTGTACGGCGGCATCGAGATCATCGACAGCCGCTACGCAGACTACCGCTTCACGCTCCCGGACGTCATCGCGGACAACGCCTCCTCGGCGTACTTCGGCGTCGGCCCGGTCGGGCTGCCGCCGTCCACTTTGGACCTGTCGCTGGAGGCGACGCTGCTGGAGGTCGACGGCCAGATCGTCGACACGGCGACCGGCGCGGCGGTCCAGGGCCACCCGGCGGAGGCCCTCGCCTTGGCGGCGAACGCGCTGGGCGCGCGGGGCCTGGCGTTGGAGCCGGGGTGGCTGGTCCTGACCGGTGGCATGACGGACGCCGTTCCGCTCCGCAGTGGTTCGCGGGTCGCGGCGCACTTCTCCCACCTGGGCTCGGTGACGCTCTCGGGCTGAGCCGTCACGGCGACGCCGTCGGGGTTTCCGGCGCCGGGCTGGCGCGTGGCTCCGGGACCTCGGCGTGCCGGTACGCGCGCGCCTGGATCTCGTACAGCTCGTGGTACACCCCGCCCGCGCGGACCAGCTCCTCGTGCGTGCCCTCCTCGATCAGCCTGCCCTTCTCCAGCACCAGGATCCGGTCCGCCGAGCGGATGTTCGCCAGCCGGTGGGTCACCAGGACCGTCGTGCGGCGGCCGCGGTCCGAGGTGCTCGCGTGCTGGAGCCCCGCGAACACCCGGGCTTCCGCGCGGGCGTCGAGCGCCGCCGTCGGCTCGTCGGCCACCAGCACCGACGCGTCGCGGTAGATGCCGCGGGCGATGCCCATGCGCTGCCACTGGCCGCCCGACAGGTCCTGGCCCTCGTCGAACTTCTTCGACAGCACCGTGTTCTCCTTGTCCGGCAAGGAGTCGATCACCTCGGCCGCACCCGAGGAGTCGACCGCCTCGCGCCACGCCCGCCGGTCCGGGTCCGCGCGGCCGAGGCGGCCCACTGTCACGTTCGTCGCCGCCGTCATCGGCCACTCCGCGGGTTCCTGGGCGATCACCGCGATGTTCGCGTGCACCGAGGCCGGGTCGGCGTGCGCGAGGTCGACGTCGTCCCAGTGCACCGTGCCCTCGTCCGGCGGGTAGAGCCCGGTCAGCAGCTTGCCCAGGGTGGTCTTGCCCGACCCGTTCTCGCCGACGAGGGCGACCACCTCGCCGCGCCGGATCGTCACCGAAATGTCCCGCAGCGCCGGCCTTTTCTGGCCCGGGTAGGTGAAGCTCACGCCGTCCAGCCGGATCTCGGCCGGATCGGACGGCGCCTTCACCGCTGTCGCCGGTGGCTGCCGCTTCCGCGACTCCACCAGCAGCTGGCGGTAGAACCCGATGTAGAACGAGTCCTCGTACAGCGTGTTGACCGCGCGCATGGTGTTGGACAGCGCCGTCGACGCCGTGCGCATCGCCAGCACCGCCGTGCCCGCCAGCGCCAGCTCCATCCCGCCGGTGTAGAGCAGCCAGCCGAGCACCAGGAACGCGACGGCCGTGCCGAGTCCCGCCGCCGCCCGGCCGGTCGTGCGCACCAGGTTGCTGCGGTGCGCCAGCCGGACCTCCTCCCGCGTCAGGCTGCGCGCGATCCGGCGGTACTCGCCGAGCAGCGGTTCCTGCAGCGTCAGCGCGTGCCGTTCGAGGGCCATCGAGCGCCAGGTGGCCACCTCTTCGACGATCGACTTGCGGATGTTGCGCCCGACGGTGTCCAGGAAGTGCCGGTAGTTCAGCTTCGCGACGCGCGCGGCGGCCCAGCCGTCCGCCGCCGCGGCGAGCAGCAGCACCGGCGCCAGCCACGGGTTCAGCAGCGCCGCGGTGAGCATCGCCGCCGCCAGCGAGATCAGCGACGAGGTCAGGTCGGCCATCCGCCGCAGGCTCGTTTCGATGGCCCGGACGCCGAACCGGGCGCCCTGGCGGGACAGCTCCCGGAAGTCCGCGTCCTCGAAGGCGATCAGGCCGACGCGCACGACTGCCGCCGTCACCTCGTCGTCCGCCGCCGCGGTGACGCGGGGCCGCAGCGTGCCCTCGACGGCGGCGACCGCCGCGTCCAGCAACGCGCGCGCCGCGTACGACCCCGTGACCACCGCGATCGCGGGCAGCGACTGCAGCACCCGCTCCGGCGTCGGGCCCTGTTCGAGCAGCGCGGTGAAGACGTTCGCGGTGGCGAGCAGCCCGAACGCCGTGACGGAGCCCGAGACGACGTGCACGACGGCGGCCAGCAGCGTGAGCCGCGGCGACGTGCGCCACGCCAGCCGCAGCACGACGGCGACCGCGGTCGGCAGCGCACGCACGGCCTGGCCGAAGCCCGCGGCGGCCACGCGTTCGTCGACGCGCGCCCACTCGGGCATCTTCATGTTCTCCACCCCGATCAGCGGGGGCGGGTCCGGAGGTCTTGGCACGCGTTCCTGTGTACTCCGGGGGTCCGACAATTCCGGGCCGCGCTGATCACGGACGTCCCGGTAACCGGCCCGCGGAGCTAGGCCGTTCGGGTGAAAGTAATCGTTTTCCCTGGGCCTCCGGCGGTATCGGGGACACACTCGCACCACGGCCCCGAAACGGGGCGAGGCGAATAACTAGTAATTGTTGTTTAATGGGCCCACCGCTGGACCGCCCGGGTCGGCTGGTCCGCGGAAGTGGTGGCAGGGACCGGAAACAGGTGACGTCCTCAAGTAAGGGGGGAGGGGCGTCGCCTGTTTCCTCCTACCCGTTTTCGCGGGTGTAGCGAGCACGCAGAAATGGGCTGAATTCGTCGTCTTCGCCGAGCCGGACGTCGATTTCGTGCGTCAGGGTGTCGCCGTCGGGGGTGAGGCGGTGGCGGGCGACGCCGCGGGCGGTCTCCTTCGCCAGGACGAGCGTGCCGCCGTCCCAGCCGCCGCGGGCTGGTGACTCGGGCGGGAAGCCGTAGCTGTCGAAGCCGTACCAGAGCGTCTCGCCGGTCCGCGGGTCGGCGGTGAAGACGTTGTGCCCCAGGAACTCCGTGCCGTCCTCGCGGCGCTGCCGGTAGTCCTGGAGCAGCGCGAAACCGTTGAGCGCCAAGCGGTACGCGCAGTCGGCGCGCGCGGTCGAGGCCGGCGCCCACGGCGAAGCGGCGAGCTCTTCGGTCCCGGTCCAGTCGCCGACGAAGGCCTTGAGCGCGTCGTGGGCGGGGCCGAGGCTGGGCATGTCCATGGTCGTCTCCATTTCGACAGGTACCTGTCGATGTGCGAGACTAGCACGCATGCGGTCCCATCGAGCCGAGACGTTCACCCGGGTGATCGACGCGGTCTTCGCCTGCAACGGCGGCTTCCTCGCGGCGGGCGACGCGCTGACGGAGCCGGTCGGGCTGACGGCGGCCCAGTGGCAGGTGCTCGGCTTCCTCGAAGACGGTCCGGCGACCGCCGCGGAGGTGGCGCGCCGCCGCGGCCTGCGTCGGCAGAGCGTGCAGGAGACGGTGAACCGCTTGCTGCGCAACGGAATGCTCGACCGCGTCCCGAACCCGGCCGACGCGCGAGCGCCGGTGTTGACGTTGACGCGGCGGGCGAAGGAAGCGCTGCGCGCGCTGGGTTCGGCGCAGGTCGAATGGGCCGAGGACGTCGCCGCCGAGGTGTCGCAGGAGGATCTGGAGACGACGCTGCGCACGTTGCGGCGTCTGCGGGAGGTTGTGGCCCAGCCGCGGCTGCGGTGATCGGTCAGCGGGCCGCGCCGGGGCCGGGGAGCAGGTCGACGTCGCCCGCGTGCATGGGCTCGCCGCAGTGCGCGCACGTCAGCTCGACCCGGCTGATCTCGCCGCACGCGTGGTGGCGGTAGAGGACCGGCGGGCCCGCCTCGCCCGCCAGCCACTTGTCGCCCCAGCGGGTCATGGCCATGAGCATGTCGACCAGCTCGGTGCCCTTTTCGGTGAGGACGTACTCGTAGCGGGGCCGCTTGTCGTACGGACGGCGGTCGAGCACCCCGGCGTCGACCAGGTGGTTGAGCCGCTCGGTGAGGACCTTGCGCGAGATGCCGAGGTCCGCCTGGAGCTGCTCGAACCGGCTGAACCCGGCCCAGACGTCGCGCAGGATCAAGGGCGACCAGGGCTCTCCGATGACGTCGAGCGTGCGCGCGATCGAGCACGCGGCCAGCTCGCTGAAGTTCGTGCGCTGCATGAGGCCAGATTAGCACTCGGGGTTCCCTTAAGGAACTCTGCCTGCTACGGTTCTGAAGTCTCCTCAAGGAACTCCGAAAGGATATGGCGATGAGCAAGGTCATCAGCGCCCACGCGGTCTCGGTCGACGGCTACATCACCGGCCGCGACGCCGGCCCGGGCCGCGGGCTCGGCGACGGCGGCACGCTCTTCGACTGGTACTCCGGCGGAGACACGCAAAGCCGGGTCTTCGACTTCTTCCACCTCAGCGAGCCGAGCGCGCGGGTGTTCGACGAGCTGGCCGGACGCATCGGAGCCGTCGTGGCGGGCCGCAAGACGTACGAGGATTCGGAGCACTTCGGCGGCGGCAGCCCGCACCCGACGGCGCCGTTGTTCCTGCTCAGCACCCGGCCCGCGCCCGAGCTGACCGAGCGCCAGACGCTGGTGGGCGACATCAAGGAAGCGATCGCCCTGGCGAAGGAGGCCGCGGGCGACAAGGATGTCGCCGTCATGGGCGGCGGCGCCCTGACCTCGGCGCTGCGGGAGGGGCTGGTCGACGAGTTCGTGGTGCACCAGGTCCCGATCCTGCTCGGCGGGGGCCGCCCGTTCTTCCAGGAGCTGCCTTCGCACGTGCGGGTGCGTCTCGTCGAAGCCGTCCCCGCGCCCGGTGTCACCCACCTCCACTACGCAGTCGCCTGAAATCCCTCTCTCGCAAGGAGCTGAAACGATGATCGAAGCCGACGTCCGCCGAGTGCTCGAGACCACCGCGGTCGGCCACCTCGCCACGGTGCTGCCGGACGGCGGGCCCCACTCGGTCCCGGTCTGGGTCGACCCGGAAGGCGACCGGATCGCCATCATCACGGGCCCGGGTTCGCGCAAGGCCCGCAACCTGCGCCGCGACCCGCGGGTGGCGCTGTCGCTGACCCCGCTGGACAACCCGTTCGAGCCGGTGATCATCCGCGGCCGCGTGGTGGAGTGGGTCGATGGGGACGCCGCATGGGCGATCGTCGACCGGATCGCGAACAAGTACATCGGCTCGCCGTACTCGCGGGACCAGGAGCGGGTGGTGGCGTTGATCGAGCCGGAGCGGCAGAGCGTGGGGATGGGCTGAGGCCTGCGGCGGCTCGCGCGCCCGGCGGGCTGCTCGGCCCGGGTGGGCCGACCGGGTGGCGGGGCATCGAGCGCGGGATGGGCCGGACGGCTGCGTCGCCGGCCGAGATGGCGGGCGTCGCGCTCATCGAGCTGGGATGGGCTGGCTCGAGGCGGCCGCGCGCCCGGCGAGCTGCTCGGCCCGGTGCGGTCGACCCGATCGCGCGCGCGGGGGGCGGGCCGCGAGGCCGATCGCGCGCGGCGCGGGCCGCGCGGAGCCGGTTTTCGAGGCTGCGGGTCAGTCCGGCTTGATGCCCAACGCCGTCAGGAACGTGCGGAACCCCGCGGGCATGTCGACTTCCGCCGGGTCGAGGAGCCACTGCAGCTGCAGCCCGTCCAGTACCGCGATCGCGATCGGGGCCAGCTGTTCCGGCGTTGTCCCCGGGGGCAGCTCGTCGCGGTGGCGTTCGAGCATCTGGGTCATGCCCGCCCGCACCCGGGCGTACCGGTCGTGGAAGTACTCGCGCGCCGGGTGGTCCTCCGTGACGCTGTCCGCCGACAGCACCGTGTACGTCTGGACGATCCCCGGCCTCGTCGCGTTGTAGTCGACCAGGTCGGCCAGCTGGTTCACCGTCATCGACGACTCGTCGCCCGGTGGGGCGTGGCCGAAGTGCAGCAGGTCCCACTCGTCGCGGGTCTCCAGCACCGCCGTCAGCAAGTCCTCCTTCGTCGGGAAGTAGTGCATCAAGCCCTGCTGGGTCAGGCCGACGCGGTCGGCGACCGCCGCCAGTGACGTGCCGCGGTAGCCGCGCTCGGCGATCACCTCGAACGCCGCCCGGACGATGCTCGCCCGGCGGTCGGTACCCCTGGCCCGCGTCATGATCCCGAGCCTACGGCAGAAGCTATCACGGAACCATAACTTTCACTACCCGATGCCAGGTAGAGTGGCGCCATGAGCTTCGACGTCGACGCGCTGCTGGCCGAGCTCGACCTGGACGCCAAGGCGAGCCTGCTCGCCGGCCAGGACGTCTGGACCCTTCCCGCCCGGCCGGACATCGGCCTGGTCTCCCTCGTGCTCTCCGACGGCCCGGTCGGCGTCCGCGGGGTGCGGTGGAGCCCGGACGACCCCTCCGTGACCCTGCCCAGCCCGACGGCCCTCGCCGCGAGCTGGGACCCGCGGCTGGCCGTGCGCGTCGGCCGCCTGCTCGCGCGGGAAGCCCGGCGCAAGGGCGTGCACGTGCTGCTCGCCCCGACGGTCAACCTCCACCGCTCACCACTCGGCGGCCGCCACTTCGAGTGCTACTCGGAAGATCCCCTCCTCACCGGGATGATCGGCGCCGGCTACGTCACCGGCGTGCAGGACGGCGGGGTCGCCGTCACGGTCAAGCACTTCGTCGCCAACGACTTCGAGACCGAGCGCTTCACCGCCGACGTCCACGTCGGCGAACGCGCCCTGCGCGAGCTCTACCTCGCGCCCTTCGAGCTCATCGTCCGGCGCGCGAAGCCGTGGGGGATCATGGCCGCCTACAACAGCGTCAACGGCACCACGATGACCCAGCACGCCGAGCTCCTCAACGGCGTGCTGCGCGACGAGTGGGGCTTCGACGGCTTCGTCGTGTCCGACTGGCTGGCCGCGCGCGACACCGTCGCCTCCGCCGCCGGCGGCCTCGACGTCGCGATGCCCGGCCCGCGCACGGTTTTCGGCGCGCGGCTCGCGGAAGCCGTGCGCGGCGGCGAAGTCGACGAAGAAGTCGTCGACGCCATGGTCCGCCGCGTGCTCCTGCTGGCCCACCGGACCGGCGCGCTCGACGGCGCCCCTGAGCCGCAGCTGTCCACTATGGACGGCCACGCGGTCGCGCGCGAGGTCGCGCACCGGTCGTTCGTGTTGCTCAGCAACGAATCCGGCATCCTGCCACTGCGGGAGCCGCGCAGCATCGCGCTCGTCGGCGCGCTGGCCGCGGACCCCAAGATCCTCGGCGGTGGCAGTGCCACCGTGTTCCCCGACCACGTGGTCTCCCCTCTCGACGGGCTCCGGAAAGCCGTTCCCCCCGGCACCGAACTCGGTTTCGCCACCGGTGCCGATCCGCGGACGACGCTACCGGCGGCCACCGACAATTTCCGGCTCCGTGCGACGGCCCGAGCCGCGGATGGCACCCGATTGGCTGAATTTCCGCTCAGGGAAGCCAGAATCGACTGGATCGGGGAACTGCCGGAGGGACTCGACATCGGCACGCTCGCGTCGGTCGAGATCGCCGGAACGTTCCTGCCCGAGCGCGGCGGTACACACACCTTCGCCGTCACCGGCCCCGGCGACCTGCGCCTCACCGTCGCCGGGCAAACCCTCTTCGACGGCGTGAACCTGCCGGAGGGCGGGGACATCTTCACGTCGATCATGCAGGTCCACGAGCAGCGGCGGGAGGTCGAACTGGCCGCGGGCGAGCCGGTCGACGTCAGCCTCACCTACTGGATCCCGTCGGAGATGGCGGAGTTCGCGCGCGGCACCTTCGCGTGGGTCACGTTCGCGCTCGGCCACCGCGGCCCGGTCCTCGACCCTGACGCGGCCATCGAGGAAGCCGTTGCCCTGGCGGGGAAATCGGACGTCGCGGTCGTCGTGGTCGGCACGACCGCCGAGGTCGAGAGCGAAGGCTTCGACCGGACTTCCCTCGCCCTGCCGGGAAGGCAGGACGAACTCGTGCGCAGAGTCGCCGAGGTCAACAGCAACACCGTCGTCGTGGTCAACGCCGGTTCCCCGGTGGAGCTGCCGTGGCGCGACGACGTCGCCGCGGTGCTGCTCACCTGGTTCCCCGGCCAGGCGGGCGGCGACGCGCTCGCCGACGTCCTCTTCGGCCGCGAAGAACCCGGCGGCCGCCTGCCGACGACGTGGCCCGCGAAGCTCGAAGACGCACCGGTCACCAACGTGACGCCGGAAGACGGCGTGCTGGCCTACGAAGAAGGCGTCTACATCGGTTACAGCGCCTGGGCGCGCGCCGACCGGCAGCCCGCCTACTGGTTCGGCCACGGCCAGGGCTACACGACCTGGGTGTACGAGGAACTCGACGCCTACCCGGACGACGAAGGCGGCGCCCGCGTCCGGGTCCGCGTGCGCAACACCGGGAAACGGCGCGGGCGCGAGGTCGTCCAGGTCTACCTGGCCCCGACCGAGCGCGGCGACCGGCCGCACCGCTGGCTGGCCGGGTTCGCGAGCGTCGAAGCCGGGCCGGGCGAAGCGGTCGAGGCCGACATCGCCATCGCGCCGAGGTCGGTCGAAGCCTGGCGCGACGGCTGGCGGCACATCGCGGGCGAATACGTCCTGGAGGCCTCGCACGCCTACGACCAGCCGCGGCTGAGCACGCGGGTGGTGCTGCAGAAAATCCGTTGAGCACGCCCGGCGGTGTCCGCTAACGTCCCGCGAGCACCCCACGAACCGGGAAAGGAGGTGGGACCGATGATCACGCAACCGATCACGCGCTCCCACCTCGGAACGAGGGTGCCGGGTCTCTGACCGGGAGCGCGTACTCCTGGAAGGATCTCCATGACCGATCTGGTCGTGCGCCCGCTCGAAGCGGGCGAAGAAGCACTGTTCACGTCCCTGCCCGACCGCGGTCTCGTCGGCCGCACGCTGCTGGGCGACGACTTCGCCGAGATGGCGGCGAAGGGCGAATACCGGCCCGAGTGGACCTGGGTCGCGCTGCGCGACGGCGTCGTCGTGGCGCGGGCCGCGTGGTGGGCCCGGCCCGACGACGATGCCCCGATCGCGCTGGACTGGTTCGACTTCACCGACTTCGACGCGGGTGTCCACCTGCTCAAGACGGCGCCGCTGCGCGCGGAGTACTCCTTGACCACGCCACCCGCGTGGCCGGACGACCCCGCCGTCGCGCACGAGGTGAACGTCCGCGTCGAGGCGGCCGAGAAGGCGGGCTACCGCAAGCTCGTCGAGCGCTACCGGTTCCGCTGGACGCCGGAGCGCGGCCTGCCGGAGAAGCCGGGACGGCTCGAGTTCCGGCCCGAGCCGGACGACGACGTCATCTTCGAGGTGTTCAAGCGGGTCCACGTGGGCAGCCTCGACGCGCACGTCCGCCACACGGTCGCCGAGAAGGGGCTCGACGCGGCCGCGCGGGAGGACCTCGACATCATGCGGTGGATGCCCGCGCCGCGGGAGTGGTGGCGGCTGGCGTACACGCCCGAAGGCGAGCTGGTCGGGCTCACGCTGCCGAGCCGCAACGTCTACGACCCGGTGGTCGGCTACATCGCCGTGCTGCCGGAGCACCGCGGCCACGGCTACGCCTACGACCTGCTCGTCGAGGCCACGCACGACCTCGTCGGGTACGGCGCCGACCGGATCGTCGCGGGCACCGACGTCGGCAACGTCCCGATGGCCAAGGCGTTCGCGAAGGCGGGCTACCCCGTGACGCAACACCGCATCGACCTGGTCTGACG
This sequence comes from Amycolatopsis nalaikhensis, assembly GCF_030264295.1. GTDB lineage: Bacteria > Actinomycetota > Actinomycetes > Mycobacteriales > Pseudonocardiaceae > Amycolatopsis > Amycolatopsis nalaikhensis. The sequence continues at coordinate 3,585,288 of NZ_CP127173.1, forward strand.
CCGTCGTGAGTGGCGATTCGGGTTCTAACCCGAATCGCCACTCACGACCCGCGGGCGCTACCGTCGCTAGAGCGATCTATCAAATCGGACGGGGGCCCGTGATGGACGTTCTGCAGGAGAAGGGGCTGACGCCGCTCCGCGCGATTCTCGGCTTTTCGCTGGTCAGCACCGTGCTGCACTACTCGCACAACGTCGTGCGGGCGGCGGACTACCCGCCGCTCCCCGGCGTTCCGCTGGTGGTCACGCAGGTCGTGGTCGCTTTCGGCTGGGTGCTGTTCACCGCGTTCGGCTGGCTCGGCTACCGCGCGTACGTCCGGGGCCGGTACCCGCGGGCGCTGGCGTTCCTGTTGGTCTACTCGCTGTCCGGGCTGGCCAGCGCGGGCCACTTCCTGGTCGGCGACGTGCACATCCCCGCGTTCTGGTTCGCGACGATCTTCACCGACTCGGCGGCAGCCCTCGCCCTGTGGGTCTTCGTAACCTGGGCCTGGGCGACGCTCAACCGGGTGACCGCGCGAGATCAAGTTTCTACACAACATTGACGTCCGTCTGAAGTGTGTAGACAATCGGGTGAGTGACCACCACCACACCGGTTGCCTTCGACCGTCGTCCGGACGAGTACCGCCACTGGCGCCTCCAGATCGACGGGGAGGTGGCGTGGCTGGAGATGGACGTCGACGAGCAGGGCGGGCTCGTCCCCGGCTACGAGCTGAAGCTGAACTCCTACGACCTGGGTGTCGACATCGAGCTGTACGACGCCACCCAGCGGCTGCGGTTCGAGCACCCCGAAGTCCGCGTGGTGGTGGTGACCAGCGCGAAGGACAAGGTCTTCTGCGCCGGCGCGAACATCCGGATGCTGGCGGCGTCCGAGCACCACTGGAAGGTGAACTTCTGCAAGTTCACCAACGAGACCCGCAACGGCATGGAGGACGCCACCGAGCACTCCGGCCAGACCTACATCGCCGCGGTGAACGGCACCTGCGCGGGCGGCGGCTACGAAATCGCGCTGGCCTGCGAAAAGATCCTGCTGATCGACGACAACTCCTCGACCGTCGCGCTGCCTGAGGTCCCGCTGCTCGGCGTGCTGCCCGGCACCGGCGGCCTGACGCGGGTCGTCGACAAACGGCGCGTCCGCCGGGACCTCGCCGACGTCTTCGCGACGCGCCCGGACGGCGTCAAGGGCAAGACGGCGGTCGACTGGCGGCTGGTCGACGAGCTGGTCCCGCGCCAGGACTTCCGCGAGACCGTCCGGAAACGCGCGCGTGAGATCGCCCGCGAGTCCGGCCGGACCGGCGAAGGCGGCATCGAGCTGACCCCGCTCGAACACCGCTACGTCGCCGTCGAGGTCGAAAAGGACCAGGCCACGATCACCATCAAGGGGCCGGAAACCGACCCCGGCGACCTCCACGAAGAGGGCGCGAACGGCTGGTTCCTCGCCATGACCCGCGAGTTGGACGACGCCATCCTGCGGCTGCGCACCAACGAGGTCGAGGCGGGCACGTGGATCCTGCGGACCCAGGGCGACCCGGAGAAGGTGCTCGCGCACGAGCAGGCCGTCCTCGGCGGCAAGGACTGGCTGGCCAACGAGATCACGCACTACTTCAAGCGCACCCTCAAACGCCTGGACGTCACCAGCCGCAGCCTGATCGCGCTGATCGAGCCGGGCAGCTGCTTCGCCGGGGCCCTCCTGGAGGTCGCGCTCGCCGCGGACCGGCAGTACATGCTGGACGGTCCGCCGATCGACGACGAAGACAGCGACGAACGCGCCACGATCCGGCTGTCCGAAGCCAACTTCGGGGTCTTCCCGATGGGCAACGGCCTCTCCCGGCTCCAGGCCCGCTTCTACGGCGACGACGACCACCTCACCTGGCTCGCCCGCGAAAAGAACCGCGACCTGAGCGCCGCCGAAGCCGTCGAGCTCGGCCTGGTCACCGACGCGCCGGACGACCTCGACTGGGAGGACGAGATCCGGATCGCGCTCGAGGGCCGGGCGTCCCTGTCCCCGGACGCCCTCACCGGAATGGAGGCCAACCACCGGTTCGTCGGTCCCGAGACCATCGAGACCAAGATCTTCGGCCGCCTGGCGGCTTGGCAGAACTGGATTTTCACCCGGCCGAACGCGTCCGGACCGGAGGGCGCGCTGCGCCGCTACGGTACGGGTCAGAAGGCCGTCTTCGACAGGAAGCGGGTCTAGCGCAGATGCCCGAGAAGATCGACTACGACGCCAAGATCCCCAACAACGTCAACCTCTCCGAGGACCGGCGGCTGCAGCGGGCGCTGGAGGGCTGGCAGCCGAAGTTCATGCACTGGTGGGGCGAGATGGGCCCGACGCTGGAGACCCAGGGCGTCTACCTGCGCACCGCGGTCAGCGTCGGCCGCGAGGGCTGGGCGCACTTCGACCACGTCAACGTGCCCGACTACCGCTGGGGCATCTTCCTCGCCGAGCGCGACCCGGACCGCCGCATCGCCTTCGGCGAGCACAAGGGCGAGCCGGTCTGGCAGCAGGTGCCCGGTGAATACCGCGCCGACCTGCAACGGCTGATCGTCATCCAGGGCGACACCGAGCCGGCGTCGGTCGAGCAGCAGAAGCTCCTCGGCCTGACCGCGCCGAGCCTCTACGACCTGCGGAACCTCTTCCAGGTCAACGTCGAAGAGGGCCGTCACCTGTGGGCGATGGTGTACCTGCTGCACGCCTACTTCGGCCGCGAAGGCCGCGACGAGGCCGAAGGGCTGCTGCTGCGCAACTCCGGCAGCCCCGACGCGCCCCGCATCCTCGGCGCGTTCAACGAGGAAACCGCCGACTGGCTCGCGTTCTACATGTTCACCTACTTCACCGACCGCGACGGGAAGTACCAGCTCGGCACGCTCAAGGAGTCCTCCTTCGACCCGCTCTCGCGCACCTGCGAGTTCATGCTGAAGGAGGAAGCGCACCACATGATGGTCGGCACCACCGGCGTCGACCGCGTGGTGACCCGCAGCGCCGAGCTGATCCGCGAGCACGACACGTTCGACATCGGCCCGCACGGCGGCGTCCCGCTCGACATCATCCAGAAGTACATCAACTTCCACTACACCGTGTCCCTGGACCTGTTCGGCAGCGAGACGTCGACGAACGCGGCGAACTACTACACCGCCGGGCTCAAGGGCCGCTGGCAGGAGACCCGCCGCAAGGACGACCACAAGCTCACCGAGGACGCCCGCACGCTCGAGCGGCCCAACGGCGACGGCACCTGGACGACCGAGGAGATGCAGGCCATCCTGCTGCTCAACCTCGACCTGCGCAGCGAGTACGTCGCCGACTGCCAGACCGGCGTCAACCGCTGGAACAAGATCCTCTCCGAGGCCGGCATCGACCACGCGTTCCGCCTGCCGCACCCTGGCTTCAACCGCGAAGTGGGCATAAACTCCGGCCACCACGTCACTCCCGACGGGACCATCGTCGACGAGGCGACTTGGGAGGCCGGCAAACGCAAGTGGCTGCCCACGACCGAGGACCTCACGTTCGTCCGCTCGCTGATGCACCCGGTGTACGAGCGCGGGAAGATCGCGAGCTGGGTGGCGCCGCCGCGGCAGGGCATCAACGGGAAGCCCTTCGACTACGAGTACGTGTACCTCACGTAGGAGGTCTGGTGGCGACAGGGTTCAACGCGGCGGAGTACCTGCTCTCGGCCGGGCACCCGGACGCGACCGCGGTCGTGTCGCCCCGGCGTTCGCTCACCTACGCCGAGCTGGCGGCGGAGTCCCGGCGCGTCGCGGCCGGGCTGGCCGAGCTCGGCGTGCGGCCCGAAGAACGGGTCATGTTCTGCATGGTCGACGACGTCGAGCTGCTCTCCGGCATCCTCGGCGCGATGCTGGCCGGCGCGGTCGCGGTGCCGGTGTCCACCATGGTCACCGGGCTCGAGCTGGGCAAGATGCTGGCCGACTCGCGGGCGCGCGTGCTGTGCGTGTCCGGTGAGTTCGCCGAGCAGGCGGTGACGGCCTTAGGGCTCGCGCCCGAGGTCACCGACGTCGTGCTCGACCGGGCCGACGCCGCCGCGTTCGGCGCCCGGACGCACGAGTGGCCGTCGCTGACCGGGACGTTCCGAAGTGGACAGACGTGGGAGGACTCGCCCGCGCTGTGGTTGTACACGTCGGGGACGACCGGGCAGCCCAAGGGGGCGATGCACCGGCACGCGAGCATCCGCGCGGTCTGCGAGACGTACGCACGCGGCGTACTGGCGACGACCCCGGCGGACCGGTTCCTGTCCGTGCCGAAGCTCTTCTTCGCCTACGGGCTGGGGAACTCGTGCTTCTTCCCGCTCGGCGCGGGTGCGACGACGCTGCTCGAGCCTTCGCGCCCGACGCCCGCGTTGTTCGCCAAACGCGCCCGCGAAGAGCAGCCGTCGCTCTTCTTCGCCGTGCCGACGTTCTACGCGGCGCTGCTCGCCAGCGACGTCCCCGACGACTCGTTCGCGTCCGTGCGGCACGCCGTCTCGGCCGGGGAGCCGCTGCCCGCGTCGCTGTTCGAACGGTTCCGCGCCCGGTTCGGGCTGGAAATCCTCGACGGCATCGGGTCGACCGAGGCGTTGCACATCTTCCTGTCGAACCAGCCCGGCTCGGTGCGCCCCGGCAGCACCGGCGTGCCCGTGCCCGGTTACTCCGTGCAGATCCGCGACGAAGCGGGCGCGGTGATCGACGCCGTCGGGAAGCCGGGTGAGCTGTTCGTCTCCGGGCCGTCGACGGCGACCGGCTACTGGGCGCGGTACGACGCGACCAAGCTGGTCTTCCAGGGCGAGTGGCTGCGGACCGGCGACAGCTACGTGCGCAACGAGGACGGGACGTACACCTGCCTCGGCCGGTTCGGCGACATGCTGAAGGCGGGCGGGATCTGGGTGTCACCGTCCGAAGTGGAGGAACGGCTGCGGCAGCACCCGGCGGTGGCCGAGGTCGCGGTCGTCGCGGCGCCGGACGCCGACGGGCTCGACAAGCCGGTGGCGTGCGTGGTCGCCGCCCCGGGGTCCACTGTGGACCCGGACGAGCTGATCGAGTTCTGCCGCGAGGGCCTGGCGGCGTTCAAGCGCCCGCGCGGCGTGGTCGAGCTGGCCGAGCTGCCGAAGACGGCGACCGGCAAGATCCGCCGGAACGTGATCCGCGAGCAGGTCCGCGACGTGCTGCGGGTGGTGCCCAGTCCGTGATCGACGAGCACTTCGTGGTCGACGCGCACGTCCACGCCCCACGCCTCCCGACGCTCAAACCCGCCTGGCTGCAGTGGGCGCACGACTTCGCGGGGCAGTACCCGTGGCGGTCGGTGTACTCGTCGTCGGGGGAAGTCGTCCCGGCGGCGATGGACGAGCTGATGGAGTCCGAGGGCGTCGACCGCGTGCTGCTGTTCTGCGAGTACAGCCCGCGCGCGACCGGCATCCAGCCGATCGAGGACAACCTGCCACTGGTCGAGCACAACCCGACGCGCTTCCGGCTCGTCGCGAACGTCAACCCGTACCTGCACCACCCGGCCGTGTCGGAGGTCGAGCGGCAGCTTGACCTGGGCGCGGTGGCGCTGAAGATCCACCCGGTCCACGGCGCGTTCTCGCCGGCGGACAAGGAGCTGTACCCGGTCTACCAGCTGTGCTTGGAGCGCGGGGTGCCGGTGATCCTCCACTCCGGAACGTCGAGCTTTCCCGGGTCCCGCACCAGTTTCGGGAACCCGGAGCTGCTGTCCGATGTGGTCGAAGACTTCCCGTCACTGCAGTTCGTGTTCGCCCACGGCGGCCGCGGGTGGTGGTACGACGTCGCGGCGTTCCTGGCGCTGGCGCGGGACAACGTCTGGCTCGACCTCGCCGGGCTGCCGCCGAAGAAGCTGCCGGAGTACTACCAGCGGTTCGACCTCGTGCGGCTGGCCGGGAAGTTCGTGTTCGGCACGGACTGGCCGGGGGTGCCCAGCGTGGCGAAGAACGTCCGCGCGCTCGCCGCGCTCGGCCTGCCGGAGGACGTGCTGACCGGGGTCTTGTCGGGCAACGCGATCAAGCTGATGCCGTCGCTCGCGTAGCCTGGCCCGATGGGGAGCGCCGGGGTTCCCGACCCGAACGATCGCGCTGATCCGGGCGGAGGCGATCGACGCCGGTCGGGGCGACTGGCCCACAGTGGCGGCCCGCGCGCAGTACCTCTTCCGCGGCGCGCGAAGCGATCCCGGGACGCCGAAGCCGCGGCGAAAGCGTGGCTGCGCACGCGGGGGTGCCGGTGACGCGCGGCACCCCCGCGCCCCCAGAAGCTCAGCCCAGCATCTGGTGCAGGCAGAGGACGTTGCCCTCGGAGTCGGTGAACCACGCCGCGCGTTCCTTGCCCAGTTCCGCGATGTGGTCGACCGTCTTCAGGCCCTCCATCTCGAAGTCCTGGAACCGCACGCCGTGGCTCTCCAGTGCCGAGATCTCCGCCTCGAGGTCGCCCACCTCGAAGCTCAGCGCCGTGTTCTCGCTCTGCGAGCCGGCCGGCATCGGCCGGAGCCCGATGGCGCCGCCGGCCGTGGCGAAGTACTGCGTTCCGTCTTCGCCCTTCCCCGTGCGCGTCAGGCCGAGGGAGTCCGCGTAGAAGTGGCCGGCGCGTTCGCTGTCGGTCACCGGGAGCATCGTCGTGATGGTCGATTCGGTCAGCATGACTCCCATGGTGCGCCCGCGTCCGCACCGCCGTGACCTCGACTTTTTCAACGGTCGGTGTTGGCCTCGCGCAGTGTCCGCATCGCTGCGGCGAGTGCCCCCGCGTCGTCGCCGAGCGGGGTCAGGACGATCCGGCGGAGGATCTCCGCCGCCGCCGAGCGGGCCTTGTTCGCCATGTCGAGCCCGTGGTCGGTCAGCGCGGCGAACGTGACGCGGCGGTCGTCGGGGCTCGGGACGCGGCAGATCAGGTCGGCCGCCACCAGGCGGTCCGCCACCTTCGTGAAGCCGCCCGACGACAGCGCCGCCTCGGTCGCCAGCTTCGTCATCGGCATCCGGTGATCGGGCGAGCGGACCAGCCGCAACAGGATGTCGAACGACGCTGGGGCCAGCCCAAGGCGCTCGGCGATCTCGCCCATCAGCTTGTCCTGCGTGGCCAGGTAGCCCTCGATGACCAGGCCCCACCAGGTGACGATCTCGTCGTCGTCGGTCTTCGGATCGGGTGTCACGGCGCCAGCTTACCTTGCCGGAATATATCTTGCGCGCGAGAGGTTCTGGGGTTACCTTGGGAACTCAGGAGGCAACCATGTCGATCAAGACTTCCGGTCTGCACCACGTGACCGCCATCGGCGGCGACCCGCAGCGCAACGCCGACTTCTACCTGCGGACCCTGGGCCTGCGGCTCGTCAAGACCACGGTCAACTTCGACGACCCCGGCACCTACCACCTCTACTACGGCGACAGCTCGGGCAAGCCGGGCTCGCTGATGACCTTCTTCCCGTGGCCCGACGCGCCGAGCGGCCGCCGCGGCACCGGCCAGGCCACGACTACGTCGTTCTCCGTCCCGGAGGCCTCGATCGGCTGGTGGAAGCGGCACCTGGCGGCGAGCGGCGTCGAGACCGGCGAGATCCGCAACGCCGACGACGAGGACACCCTCACCTTCCGCGACCCGGACGGCCTGCAGCTCGCGCTCGTCGCGCACCCGCAGGGCGACCCCCGCGACCCGTGGGACACCCAGCTCGTCCCCGCCGAGCACGCCATCCGCGGCCTGCACTCGGTGACGCTCTCGGTGAACAAGGAGGACGCCACCGCCGGCATGCTCACCGACGGGCTCGGCCTCGGCTTCGCGCACCAGGAAAGCAACCGCCTGCGCTTCGCCGCCGGTGACGGCGGGCCGGGTGCGCTGGTCGACGTCCTCGTGACGCCGGACGCGCCGCGCGGGCTGGTCGCCGCGGGCACCGTGCACCACGTCGCCTGGCGCGCGCCGGACGAGGAAACCCAGAAGACCTGGCGCGAGGAGCTGGTGGACAAGGGCGTGCACGTGACGTCCATTTTGGACCGTCAGTACTTCCGCTCGATCTACTTCCGCGAGCCGGGTGGCACGCTGCTCGAGGTCGCGACCGACGAACCGGGCTTCGCGGTCGACGAGCCGCTGCTGGAGCTGGGCCGCGCGCTCAAGCTGCCGCCGTGGCTGGAGCCGCGCCGCGAAGAGATCGAGCACATGCTGCCCAAGCTGAACCTTCCCACCGAGAACAACCCGGAGCTGTCATGACGCTCGAGCACGAGTACGTCGAAGGGGCGCCGGACGCGCCGGTGCTGCTCCTGCTGCACGGCACCGGCGGCAGCCCGGCGGATCTGCTGCCGCTGGCGCGCGAGCTGAGCCCGGACTCCGCCGTGCTCGCCCCGGCGGGCCCGGTGTCCGAGTACGGCGCGGCGCGCTGGTTCCGGCGGCTGGCCGAGGGCGTGTTCGACCACGAAGACGTCGTCAGGCGCGCGAACCAGCTCGCGGACTTCGTCCTCGAAGCCCGTGAGAAGTACGGCTTCGGCGATCGCCGCGTGGTCGCCATCGGCTTCTCGAACGGCGCGAACATCGCCGCCGCCCTGGTGCTGCTGCGGCCCGAGGTCGTGCGCGAAGCCGCCCTGTTCGCGGCGATGTCGCCAGTCCCGGACCCGCCCGCCACCGACCTCGGCGGCGCCCGCGTCTTCCTGGCCAACGGCGAACGCGACCCGATGGCGCCGCTGGCGTCCACCGAGGAGCTGATCCGGCTGCTGCGCGAGCGCGGTGCCGACGTCGTCACGCAGCGCCACCCCGGCGGGCACCAGATCACCGCGGACGGGGTGCGCGAAGCGACGAAGTGGATCAAGACCTAGCGTTTGTACGGAGCGTATACCGGCTCCGCCTACGATCGGGCGATGACTAACGAGGCACTACAGCGTGCTACCAAACTGCTGGACGCCGCCATCCTCGCCGACGGGCACAACGACCTGCCGTGGGAGCTGCGGCAGCACGGTGGCCCGAACCCGGTCGAGGCGGCCGCGTCGCTGGACCTGACCGTCCGGCAGCCCGCCCTGCACACCGACTTCCCGAAGCTCGCCGACGGGAAGCTCGGCATGCAGTTCTGGTCGGTGTACGTGCCCTGCGAGTTCGAGGGCCACAGCGCCGTGACGGCGGTGCTGGAGCAGATCGAGGTCGTCTACCAGCTGGCCGAGCGCTACCCCGACCGGCTCCGGCTGGTCGACACCGCCGACGAGGCCGAGGCCGCGTTCGCCGACGGCCGGATCGCGTCGCTGCTCGGCGCCGAGGGCGGGCACAGCATCGCCGAGTCCCTCGGCGTGCTGCGGATCCTGCGCCGCCTCGGCGTCCGCTACATGACCTTGACGCACAACTACAACACCACCTGGGCCGACTCGGGCACCGACGAGCCGGCCCACGGCGGGCTCACCGAGTTCGGCCGCGACGTCGTCCGCGAGATGAACAAGATCGGCATGATGGTCGACCTCTCGCACGTCGCGCCGTCGACGATGCACGCGGCGATCGAGGTCAGCTCGGTCCCGGTGATCTTCAGCCACTCCTCGTGCCTCGCGGTCAACGACCACCCGCGCAACATCCCCGATGACGTCCTGGCGAAGCTGCCGGGCAACGGCGGCGTCGCGATGACGACGTTCGTGCCCGCGTTCGTCTCGCCGAAGGTCACCGCCTGGGACCAGCAGCTCAAGGCCGCCATGGCGGAGGCGGGCCAGGACTACCGGAACCTGACCCAGCGCGGGAAGTTCGTCGCCGAGTGGGACGGCCCGCCGAAGCCGAAGGCCACCGTCGAGGACGTCGTCGCGCACGTCGAGCACGCCCGCGAGGTCGCCGGCATCGACCACATCGGCCTCGGCGGCGACTACGACGGCGTCGGCTCGCTGCCGGAGGGTTTGGAGGACACGTCCAAGTACCCGGTGTTGTTCGCCGCGCTGCTCGAGCGCGGGTGGAGTGAGGACGACTGCGCGAAACTGGCCGGGAAGAACACGCTCCGCGTCCTCCGCGAGGTCGACGGCTTCGCCCGTTAGGGGGTTTGAAGCGGCGTTCCCCGCGCGCCGGACGGACACTGGGCCCATGACGCACGCGCGCGGGGGCGCGGCCGACCGCCCCACCGGCCCCGGAAACCACGACCTGCCCGGACACGACGGCCCCGGCCGCCACGAGGCGGCCGGGCCCGAGGTGCCCGAGGGCGCTCTCGAGCCCGCCGAGCTGCGCGCGGGCGACGTCCGGCCCGGCGCCGAGGAGGTCGCGCCGGTGCGCCCGGCGCCGAGCAGGCCCGCCGCCGGCACGAAGCCGCGGCCGACGCGGATCAGCGGCACGTGGGTCGCGGTCATCGCCGGCCTCGTCGTGCTGATCGTGCTGCTGATCTTCATCCTGCAGAACCTGGACTCGGTGACGGTGCACTTCTTCGGTGCCGAGGGCAGCCTGCCGCTGGCCATCGCGATGCTGTTCTCCGCGATCGGCGGCGCGGCCCTGGTCGCGCTGATCGGCGGCGCCCGGATCCTGCAGCTGCGCAAGCAGGCCCGCCGCCGCTGACGCAAGCGTTTGCCCGCTGGTCAGACGATGATCGACGTCATCCCGAGCACGGTCGCGCAAACGTTTTCGTCGCCCGTGGTGCGGACGCGGTCGAGGTCCGCGGCGTTGCGGGTGCAGAGCCGCCAGAACGTGTCGAGGTCCGTCGTCACGGTGGCCAGCGGCGTCCGCGACGGCGGCGCGCCCCGGTCCAGCACCCAGCCGTCGCGCTCGCGGCGCGCGTACCACTTGCCCGCGCCGGTGACCGTGTAGCCGACCTGCTTGCCGACGCGGGCGTCGACGTCACGCAGGGTGTGCGGCAGCGCGCGGACGAACGTGTCGGCGATCGGCTCGGCGTACTCGGCCTCCAGCGGCGTGTGCTCCAGGGCCTCCCGGATCTGCACGTGGTGGACCCAGAACTCCGAATAGTCGCGGGCGGCGTCCAGCCAGCGCGGCGCGGGCTCGTCACCCGCCCAGCTCACCGGCTCGCCGAGCACGTCGAGGTCGAGCTGCGCCCAGTACTCCGTCGTCTGGCCCATGAACTCGTAGAGCATCGTCAGCAGGACGTCGGTCGAGAGACGGCGGCACGCGACGACCCACTCTTCGTTGATCCGGTCGATGAACCGCGGGAACGCCTCACCCGGACGGGGGGCTTCGGCGGAGTGGCCGTCGCGGCCGCGGGACAGCCTGCCGACCTTGTCGCCCAGCAGGTGAGCGGCGACGTCCTTGACCGACCAGCCGTCGCACATCGTCGGCCGCGTCCAGTCTTCCGGGGTCAGCGCGCTGAGCAGTGTCATCAGCGCTTGTTCTTCCTTGGCGAAGTACGGAAGGACGTCGATCGGCGGACCCCAGCGCGTCGGACTCATGTGTGCATCCAAACACCGCCATTCGGCCTACTCACAGGTAGCATCACCGCGTATGCAGAGGGGAGTCCGTCCGTGAACGCAGAGCGACCGAACGGCCGGGGCACCGGCGACGAGGTGGCGGACCTCGCGCGCCGCGCCGGGCAGCTGGCGGGCTGGGCCGCGCGCACCGGTTTCGCGCTCGGCCGCAAGCTCCCCGGCGTCGAGACGGCGGAGCGCACGGTGCGGCAGGTCGAGCACCAGCTGCTGAGCGAGCTGCGCCGTCGGCTGGACGAGGTCGACGACCCGTACCACGCGGCGCTCACCGCGGCGTCGGCGATGAACCGCCCGGCGGTGCCCGGAAAGGTCGAAGCGACGGTCACGCTGGTGCCCGCGCGCGACAACCACGCCGAGCCGCTGCGCGCCGCGATGGCCGAACTGCTCAACCACTCCATCGGCTTCGGCCGCGAACGCGCCCGCGAGTACTTCTACGCGATCATCCTGCGCCAGCTGACTCCGGACGAGGCCCGCATCCTGTCGGCGCTCTCGGACGGCTCGCCGTTCCCCGCGGTCGACGTCGTCGAGCGCACCGGCCTCGGCGGCAACGGCCGGGTCGCGCTGCGCAACGCGTCGACGGTCGGCAAGGCGGCCGGGGTGTCGCTGCCCGACCAGGTGCCCGGCTACGTCACGCGGCTGATCGGGCTGGGCCTGGTCGACCTCGACGAAGAGGTGCCGTCGCTGGAGACGCAGTACGAGATCCTGCTGACCGACGAAACCGTGCGCGAGGCGGAGAAGCACGTCAAGCGCGCGAAGTTCGTCCGGCGGACGATCCACATCTCGCGCCTGGGGGCGCAGTTCTGGCAGGCCTGCGACCCGAGCATGGCCTAGCCGGATGGGGGCCTTCCTCAGCGGCATCCTCGCCGACTTCGCGCAGCACTGGCCCCTCTACGTCTCGATCCCGGTGGTGGCCGCGCTGATCGGCTACGGCACGAAGCTGGTCGCGATCCGGATGATGTTCCAGCCGGTGGAGTTCCTCGGGATCAAGCCGTTCTTCGGCTGGCAGGGCATCGTCCCGAAGCGCGCGGCGCGGATGGCGAGCATCGCCTGCGACACGATGACCGAGCAGCTGATCAAACCGGCGGAGGTCGTCGCGCGGCTGGACGCCGGGCGGATCGCGAAGGAGATCGAAAAGCCGCTGCTCGCGGGCGTCGAGGACATCGTGCGCGAGGTGGCGGGGCACTACCAGCCGGGGTTGTGGGAGTCGCTGCCGGTGCGCGTCCAGCGACTGGTGATCCAGCGCGTCCAGCACGAGTCGCCGAGGATGGTCGCCGCCGTGCTCGACCTGATCAAGTCCGATGTGGACAGCGTGTTCGACCTCAAGGGCATGGTGGTCACCAGCCTGGTCAAGGACAAGCGCCTGCTGAACCGGATCTTCCAGGAGGCCGGCGCGAAGGAGTTCAAGTTCATCGCCCGCTCCGGCCTGGTGTTCGGCGGCGCGATCGGCGTGATCCAGATGGTGGCGTGGGTGCTGTTCAAGTTCCCGCCGATCATGCCGGTGTTCGGCCTGTTCACCGGCTGGTTCACCGACTGGCTGGCGTTGCGGATGATCTTCTACCCGATCGAGCCGCGCCGGTACTTCGGCGTCCAGTGGCAGGGGCTGTTCCTGAAGCGGCGCGCGGAGGTCGCGGAGGCGTACGGGTCGCTGATCGCGAAGGAGATCATCACCCCGCACAACGTCATCGAGGCGATCCTGCACGGGCCGCTGTCCGACCGGGTGCTCGCGCTGATCCAGCGTCAGCTGGACCGGGAGCTGGGGAGCGTGGCCAAGCCGTTGCTGGTGTTCGCGGTGGGGTCGCGCAAGTACCAGGACGTGAAGCTGGCGATCGCGTCCCAGATCATGTCGCGGCTGCCGGAGACGATGCGGTACATCGAGGACTACGCGACCGACGCGATGGACATCCGGAACGTGCTGGTGTCGAAGATGAAGGAGCTGTCGCCGCGCGAGTTCGAGCGGTTGCTGCGGCCGGCGTTCGAGCAGGACGAGTGGATCCTGATCGCGACCGGGGCCGTGCTGGGCTTCGCCGTCGGTGAGGCGCAGGTACTGGTGCTGGAGCACCTGGCGGCCTGAGCGCCCGTGCGGGCGACCCGTTCCACCCGAACGGCCGTACACCCGCACGTATCCCGGCGGTCACTTCGCGCCTCTAATCTCCGTCGGGCAGAGACGACGACGGGCGGGGTGCCCATGGCCGAGTCAGCGGAACCGTGGCGGCAGGAGATCCGGCTCGCCGTGACCATGGTCGGCGGGGCCAGCCTCGCCATCTGGATGGGCGGCGTCGCCACCGAAACCTCGCAGCTGCTGCGGGAGTCGCGCGGGGACGCCGAACCCGGGCTCTACCGGCGGCTGCTCGACCTCTTGCGCGCCAGTGTCTCCGTCGACGTCCTCACCGGGACCAGCGCCGGCGGTATCAACGCCGCCTGTCTCGGGCTCGCCGAGGCCTTCGGCTCGACGCCGCAGGTGCTCCGGGACACCTGGATCACCACCGGCTCGCTCGAAAACCTCATCCGGGACGCGCGGGAAGCAGCGCCGCGGTCGGTGCTCGACGGCGACCGCGTGCTGCTCGGGGACGTCGAGCGCGCCCTGCACCGGATCACCGCCGAGGGGACCGCGCCCGCCGAGGAACCCGACATCACCGTGCTGCTCACCGGCACCATGATCGACGGCGAGACCACCCGGTTCGACGACGCGCTCGGGAACCTCGTGCGGGACACCGAACACCGGATGCTCTTCCGGTTCTGCGGTCCACTGTGGACGCCCGGTGTCGAGGGTCCGCTCGCGCTCGCCGCGCGGTCCACCGCGTCGTTCCCTGGCGCCTTCGAACTCTCGCGGATGCCGATCGGCACCGACGGCGCCGACCGGCTGCACCCCGACATGACGCCCTACACCGAGCTCACCCGGTCGCACTGGCTCACCGACGGCGGCGTCCTGCTCAACAAGCCGCTGCGGCCCGCCTTGCGGGAGATCTTCGAACGCCCGTCGCAGTCGGACGTCCGGCGGCTGCTGCTCTACGTCGTCCCCACCGGGGAAGGGGAAGCCGACGCAGTCGACTGCGACGCCGCCAGTCCGCCCCTGCTCTCGAACGCCATGGCCAAGGTCGTCAACACCGTGATGAGCCAGTCGATCAGCGCCGAACTGGACGACCTCACCCGGCACAACGACGCCGTGCTGCGCGCGCGGGACACCCGCGTGTCGCTCGCCGCGCTCGGCGTGCGCGGGGGTGCCGGCTGCCTGGTCGACGACCGCGTCGCCACCGCCTACCGCGAGCGGCGGACCGCCGAGGACGCCGCCGAGCTCGTCCGGATCGCCGCCCGCCGCTACGCCTTGTCCGATGTGGACACTCCGGACCGGGACTGGGCCTCCGGGATGTCGCGGCAGCTGCGCACCATCGCCGTCACCGGGCTGAGCAGCGGGGTGCCCACCCGGCCGCCCGCCACCAGCGTCGCCGTCGCCGAGCTCGTCGGCTACCGGACCACCGCGCTCGACGACGCCGTCGCCACCGGCCTACAGCTGGTCAACGCCGGGTTCCGGCTCCGGCCGGACGCCACGCTCGCGAAAGAGCTCAACGATGCGCGCGCCCAGCTGCACGCCGCCCGCTCGACCGCCGCGCGCGGGGTGCGGCTCGCGCAGTGGGTCGCCGCGCACGCCGGGCCCGGCGCGAGCAGCACGCTCGAAGAGTGGGTGCGCGAGCTCGCCGAAGAGTGGGCGGGCCTGGGCCGGTCGGCCGCGGTCGCCGAAGCGTGGCCGCTGGTGGTCGCGGCCCTGCGAGCGGCGGCGCCGACGTTGCGCGCGCTCGCGACCGAAGATCCCGGCGGTACGGTCGCGACCCTGCTGACCTGGCTGGCGCTGGACTCCGGCGACGACGTGGCCGACGACGTCGTCCAAGCCCGGCTGCTGGCCCTGCACGTCGCGACGCGCGGGCTGCTCGCCCAAGCGCCGTCGGTCGACCAGCGCGTCGACCTCGTGCAGGTCAGCGCCGATTCGCGAACGCTGCTGGACATGACGCGCCGCCGGTCGTGGGACAAGCTGACCGGGATGCAGGCCAGCTACTTCGGCGCGTTCTACAAGGCGTCGTGGCGGGCGAACGACTGGATGTGGGGCCGCGTCGACGGCGCGGGCTGGCTGGTGCAGTGCCTGCTCGACCCCGTCCGGCTCGAGACGCTGCGGGAGGTCGTCGGGCGGGAGCGGTTCCGCGACGAGGTCGCCGAGGCACTCCGGCCGGGCTGGCGCAAGCCGGACGAGCAGGACGGCTGCTCGCCCGCCGAGGCCGGCCAGCTGCGGGACCAGCTCACCGCCGAGCTGGCGTTCCTCGGCCTCGACGCCGACCTGCGCCCGGTCGACGTCGAGGGCGAGCGGCCGCTCAGCCTGCCGGTGACGGCGATGGTGCTGGCCCGCGCCCGGCAGGCCCGGATCGCCGCGGAAGAGCTCCCCGTCGTCACGCTCGCCGCGCGCTTCGACGCCGACGACCGCCCCGGCATCGAAAAGGCCCTCGACGAGCCGCGGGAACCCGGTGACGAACGCACCGCGCAGGCCCGGTTCCAGGCCTGCCGCGTCTCGGCCGAGAAGCTCGCCGGGGAGCAGGGCACCGCCCGGCTGACCCGGACGCTGGTGGCGCTCGGAGCCGCGACCGTCAACGCCGGTGCGGTCGCGTTCCGGCTGCCCGGTGGCTGGCCGCGGACGGTCGCGGGCATCCTGCGGACGGTCGCGCGGAGCACGGCGAAGGTCGCTCGCGGCGCGTCACGCCTCGGCACGGCGGGCTCGCTCGCCGCCGGTGCGCTGGCCCTGCTCGCCGGGCTGGTCATCGGCGCGAACGGCGGCGCGGTGCTCCAGTGGGTCGGCCTGCCGGTGCTCGCCGGCGCGGTCGTCTACCTGGCCACGGCGCTGCTCACCATGGGCCGCACCCCGCGGCGGCTGTTCTCGGTGCTGGGCGTGCTCGTCGTGGCCGCGCTGCTGCTGGCCGCGTTCCTCCCGCCGCTCGCCCGGCCCTTCTTCGGCTGGCTCGGCGGGGTCGTAGCAGGCTGGCAACGCGGCGAACACGCCGTGTGGTGGCTCGTCGTGTCCGGCCTGCTGATCCTCCCGGCGGTCGTGATGCCTGCCGGTGCCTTGTGGCGACGGCTCCGCCGCCCGAGTTGACGGCCCGTCGCCTTGCGATCACGGCGGTTTGGGGTCATCGTCGGAGGAGGTCGCGGGCCACGTGCGCGCGGCCCAGGCGCGCGTATGCCCAGCGATCGCCCGCATCAAACATGTTTGTGGGACTCCTCACCGGGTACCCCGCGTCGTCGCAGGTCATTGCGGGTCCGGTGAGCCACGTCGCTGGCGGGCGGAAAATTCTCTGTTACGTTTCCTGAGTATGTCCGTAACGCACTTGATCGAATCCCCGACCAAGGCGGACGGCGCGCAGCTGTGGCGAATCGCGCGTGATTCCGCCAAGCTCGATCTCAACTCGCCGTACGCATACATGCTGTGGTGCCGCGATTTCGCCGAGACATCGGTGGTCGCGCGTGAAGACGGCAAGGCGGTCGGATTCGTCATCGGCTACCGCAGGCCGGACGCGCCGGAGGCGGCCCTCGTCTGGCAGGTCGCGGTCGACGCGTCCCAGCGCGGGAAGGGCCTGGCCGGAGCGCTGCTCGACGCGCTGTACACGCGTCTGGTCGGCCAGGGGGTGCGTTACCTCGAGACCACCATCACCCCGGACAACGAGGCGTCCATCCGGCTGTTCACGTCGTTCGCGAAGCGCTGGAACGCCGCGGTGGAAACCAGTGTGCTGTTCGCGGGCGAGGATTTCCCCGAAGCCGGGCACCTCCCCGAAGAGCTTTACCGCATCGGTCCGCTCACGACACGCAAAGATCCGGGCGAGTAGGAGAAAAGAAACGTCATGAGCATCTTCGAAGAGCTCGAATCCGAGGTCCGCAGCTACAGCCGCGGCTGGCCGGTCGTGTTCGACCGCGCGCAGGGCAGCTGGCTGTACGACGAGAGCGGAAAGCCCTATCTGGACTTCTTCGCCGGGGCCGGCGCGCTGAACTACGGGCACAACAACCCGGCGCTCAAGCAGGCGCTGATCGACTACATCCAGCGCGACGGCGTCACCCACGCGCTCGACATGTTCACCGTGGCCAAGCGCGACTTCCTGCAGACCTTCCGCGACAAGATCCTCGACCCGCGCGGGCTCGGCTACAAGGTCGTGTTCCCCGGGCCGGGCGGCGCGAACGCCGTCGAGGCGGCGCTGAAGCTGGCGCGCAAGGTGACCGGCAAGGAAGCGGTCATCAACTTCACCAACGCCTTCCACGGCATGACGCTGGGCGCGTTGTCGGTCACCGGCAACTCGATGAAGCGCGGCGGCGCCGGCGTCCCGCTGGTGCACGCCACCCCGATGCCGTACGACAAGTACTTCGACGGCGCGATGCCGGACTTCCTGTACTTCGAGAAGCTCCTCGAAGACTCCGGCAGCGGGCTCAACGAGCCGGCCGCGGTGATCGTCGAAGGCGTGCAGGGCGAAGGCGGCATCAACGCCGCGCGCCTGGAGTGGCTGAAGGGCCTCGACGACCTCTGCAAGCGCCACGGCATCCTGCTGATCCTCGACGACGTCCAGATGGGCTGCGGCCGCACCGGGCCGTTCTTCTCCTTCGAGGACGCCGGGATCAAGCCGGACATCGTCTGCCTGTCGAAGTCCATCGGCGGCTACGGCATCCCGATGGCGCTGACGCTGATCAAGCCGGAGCTGGACGTCTGGGAGCCGGGCGAGCACAACGGCACCTTCCGCGGCATCAGCCCGGCGTTCGTCACCGCCAAGGAAGCCATCGACGTCTACTGGAGCGACGACGAGCTCGAGAAGTCGACCAAGGCCAAGGGCGAGCGCATCGCCAGCGCGTTCACCGGCATCGTCGAGGCGTACCCGGAAGCGAACCTCGTCGCGAAGGGCCGCGGCCTGGCGCGCGGCATCGAGTTCACCGACGGCGACCTCGCCGGACGCGTGTGCGCGGAAGCGTTTGCGCGCGGCCTGTTGATGGAAACCTCGGGTCCCGACGGCGAAGTCATGAAGCTGCTGCCGCCGCTGACCCTGACCGACGACGAGCTGACGCAGGGCTTGTCCATCATCGACGAGTCCGTCAAGGCCGTCCTCAAGTAAAGGAGTACCACGTGCTCGTCCGCACGCTCGACGAGATCACCGACACCGACGCCGACATCAAGACCCCGAACTGGCGCAGCAAGCGCATCATCCTGGCCAAGGAGGGCGTCGGCTTCTCGGTGCACGAGACCACGCTGTACGCGGGGACGGTCAACGACTTCTGGTACGCCAACCACATCGAGGCGGTGTTCATCACCTCCGGCGAGGGCGAGATCGAGGATCTGGCCACCGGCAAGGTGTACGAGCTCAAGCCCGGCACGCTGTACCTGCTCAACGACCACGACAAGCACCAGGTCCGGCCGAAGACCGAGATCAAGTGCGTGTGCGTGTTCAACCCCCCGGTGACCGGTCGCGAGGTGCACGACGAGAACGGCGTGTACCCGCTGGTCACCGAGGACGCGTAAACACCGGAGAGGAAAACAGGAGGCGAAGCCCGTGACGCTGACGGACACCCGGGTCGACGACGGTTACCCGACCCGGATCACCGGTACGCCGGCCCACCTGCCGCGCGTGCACCCCACCGTGTGGGGTACCGAGGCCGACGGCCCGATCGACGCCGCCACCCTGGCGAACCACGAGACCAAGGGTTACACCGTGGTCGAAGACATGCTCTCCGTCGGGGAAGTGCAGACGTACTGGCAGGAACTGGTGCGGCTGTCCACCGACGAGGAGCTCGCCAAGGACGAGCGGGTGATCACCGAGGCGAAGACCGGTGAGGTCCGGTCGATCTTCGACGTCCACGAGATCTCGGACCTGATCGCCGAGCTGGTGCGCGACCCGCGCGTGCTGGACCGGGCCCGTCAGCTGCTCGGCTCCGAGGTGTACATCCACCAGAGCCGCGTCAACTACATGCCCGGGTTCAAGGGCACCGGGTTCTACTGGCACTCGGACTTCGAAACCTGGCACGCGGAGGACGGCATGCCGACCCCGCGCGCGGTCAGCTGCTCCATCGCGCTGACGGACAACTACCCGTTCAACGGCGGCCTGATGATCATGCCGGGCTCGCACCGGACGTTCGTCCAGTGCGCGGGCGAGACGCCGGAGGACAACTACAAGAGCTCGCTCAAGGACCAGCGGGTGGGCGTGCCGAGCGAGGACGACATCACCAAGATGGCGGCCGAGTACGGCATCGACCAGTTCACCGGCCAGGCGGGCTCGGCGCTGTGGTTCGACTCGAACATCATGCACGGGTCGGGCAACAACATCACGCCGTACCCGCGCTCGAACATCTTCCTGGTGTTCAACAGCGTGGAGAACGCACTGGAGGAGCCGTTCGCGGCGACGGCGCCCCGCCCGGCGTTCATCGCGGGCCGCGACTCGACGCCGATCTCGCGCTGAGGGGAGCCACGTGGGCCCGCCGGTGACGGCTTCGGTGCGCTTTGTTACCGTGTCGCCACCGCGCGGGCGTGTGGCCCGCGCAACAGACGTCTTCGCGGAAGACCGGCGGCGGGTGCTTCGCTCGGGGTGAGCCCACCCGCCCGGTCCTCGGTTGAGACGGCGGGCGGACCGCGCCCCCTGGCGGCCCGGCCGGAGATTCAGCACGACCCCGCACCAGCGGATCGGGACCGATGGTGCGGGGTCGTGTCATGTCTGGCCCCAGTCTGGCTCCGCGGGCGTTGGTGTCGCGAATGGGTCATTGGAGACCGCCAGCGTCGCGAATGAGTCATTCGCGACCCCGGCCGCAGCCGTGCCGCGGCTCGCGCCTCCGGCCCGGCTCCAGCGCCCCGGCCTGCGCCCGGCGCAAGTCATGGCCCGCCAAAGCACCCCGCCTCAGCGCCCCCGGCCCGGCCGCAGCCGCGAGCACCCCTGTCGCGAATGGGGCATTGGGGACCGCCAGCGTCGCGAATGAGTCATTCGCGACCCCGCCGGCCCGCCGCGAACCCACCCTCCCGACATCGCACCCCACCCGACCCCGGCCTGCGGAATCCGCAGAGCCACCAAACCTCCTGGTGTCAGCCCTCCGGAGTGCCCGACAGGGTGGTATTCGTCAGCGGGCGCTCACGGTAGGTTGATTTTTCCGGCGAGGGAGACGCCGGGTTACCGTGGACCCCGGGGAGGTGGGCGCGAGCATGGCCGAAACCCGGTTCCAGCTGCTCGGGCCCGTCCAGCTCTTCGACGGCGACACGCCCGTCCCCATCGGGGGTCCCGCTGTCCGCGGCCTGCTCGCCCTCCTCGCCTTGAAGCCCGGCAAAGTCGTCGCACTCGACGAGATCATCGATGCCCTCTGGGGCCACGATCCGCCCGCCACCGCCCGGACCATCGTGCACGGCAACGTCTCGCACCTGCGGCGGGTCCTGCGCGAGATCGACGGCCCGAGCATCCTCACCACCCCGCCCGGCTACCGCCTGGACGTCGACCCCGATCGGATCGACGTCCACCGCGCCCGGGCGCTGCTCGACCGCGCCTCTCTCGCCTCGCCGGAGACCGCCGCGAGCCTGCTGGCCGAGGCCCTCTCGCTCTGGCAGGGCCCCGTGCTCGGCGGCGTGCCCGACTCCCTGCGCGCGCCCGAACTCGAAGACCTCCGCCTCGCCGTGCACGGTGCCCGTGTCGACGCCGATCTCGACCTCGGGCGGCACGCCGAACTGATCGTCGAGCTCAGCCCGATCGTGCGGGCCGATCCGCTCGCCGAACGGACCGCGGGCCAGCTCATGCGTGCCCTCTACCACGCCGGGCGCCGCGGGGACGCGCTCGAGCTCTATCGGACCGTCTCGCGCGCCACCCTCCGCACCCTCGGTGTCGAGCCCGGGGCCGAGCTGCGGTGGCTGCACGAACGCGTCCTCAACGACGACCTCCCCGCGCGGGACGCCGTCGTCGCCGAACCGGCCGGCAAGGCCATCTCGCAGCTGCCCGCCGCCGTGCCGAGCCTCGCCGGGCGCGCCGACGAACTCGCCTGGCTCGACAGCCTCGTCACCCGCGCCGAAGCCGGGGAGACGACGATCGCCGTCGTCACCGGGACCGCCGGGGTCGGGAAGAGCACGCTCGTCGTCTGGTGGGCGCACCGCGTCGCGCGGCGGTTCCCCGACGGCGTCCTCTTCGCCTCCCTGCGGGGCTTCGACCCGCACCACCCGCCGCTGGAGGCCGCCGAGCTGCTCACGCAGTTCCTGCTCGGCCTCGGCGTCGACACCGCGAAGATCCCCGAACTGCTGCACGAACGCGTCGCGCTGTACCGGTCGCTGATCGCCGGGCGGCGGATGCTCGTGCTGCTCGACGACGCCCGCACCGCCGAGCAGGTGCGCCCGTTGCTGCCGCCGAGCTCGCGGACGATGACCGTCGTGACCAGCCGGTCCCGCCTCGACGGCCTCGCCGTGTCGAACGCGGCCAAGCGGCGTGTCCTCGGCACCCTCGCGCCGGACGACGCCGTCCAGCTCATCGAGGAGCTCGCCGGCCCGGCCGCGCTCAACCACGCCCTCGCGCGGCTCTGCGGCTACCTCCCGCTCGCCCTGCGGATCGCGGGCGCGCGGCTTTCCGCGAGCGCGCAGCGCACCGCCGAGGAGCTGGTCGACGAGCTCGGCAACGAGCGCACCCGGCTGGCCGGCCTGCAGGTCGACGGCGCCGACGACGGCGTGCGCGCGGCCTTCGACGTCTCCTTCCGCGGCCTGCCCGACGAGATCGCCGAGACGTTCCTGCAGCTGGGGGCCGTGCCCGGGGTGCTGGTCGGGCCGCACGTGATGGCCGCGGTCGCGCAGATCCCGGTGGCCGAGGCGCGACGTCGGCTGCGCGCCCTCGCCGCGCACAACCTCATCACCGAGACCGCCCGTGACGTCTTCGTCCCGCACGACCTCGTCTGGCTCTACCTGCGCGAGCTCGCGGAGCAGGAGCTCGGTGAGAAGGAGCGCGACGAGGCGCTCGGCTGGACGGTCCGCTATTACCAAGCCGTGGCCGACCGGGCGCGGCGCCGCCTGGGTCCGGTCGTCGACCCGCTCGACTTCGCCGGGGTGCTCGCCGACGACGTGATGCCGCCGCTGGACAGCGTCGCGCGGGCGCAGGACTGGTTCGCGGCGGAGTGGCCGAACCTCCTCGCCGTGCTCGACGCCGCGTACGCCGCGGGCCGCCACGACGACGTCTGGCGGCTGGCCCGGCTCGCGCACGCCTACCGCGTCGCCTGCCCGCTGCTCGACGAGTGGACGCGGATGGCCGACCTCGGCGTCGTCGCCGCCGAAGCCGCGGGCGACGTCGCCGGGCAGTGCTGGCTGCTGCTGGCGCGGTGCGAGATCGCGCTGGTCTTCGAGCTGCCCGGGTTCGGGCTCGCCGACGCCGAACGCGCGGCCGAGCTGTCCGCCGGGCTCGGCGACGAGCGGCTGGTCACCTCGGCCGACCTGCACCTCGGCCGCGCGCTGAGCCGCCTCGGCGAGCACGAGAAGGCGATCGCCCGGCTGGCCAAGGCCGTCGCGGAGGCGCGGGACGCCACCCTGCGCGGGCAGGCGCTCAGCAGCTGCGCGCAGGCGGAGAAGCGGGCCGGCCTGCTGGCGGACGCGATCACCCACCAGGCCGCCGGCCTCGCGGTCGACCGCGAACTCGGCGACGACGACCGGGTCGTCGTCTCGCTCGGCAAGCTGGCCGAACTCAGCCTGCGCGCCGGGGACCTCGAGGCGGCCGGGCGCTACGTCTGGGAGGCGATCGACCTCGCGATCAGCCGCGAGTTCGTCGCGCGGGAGGGCGCGCTGCGGCTGACGCTCGGCCGGGTGCTGCGTGCGCGGGGCGACATCGACGGCGCGCGGGAACAGCTCGCGTTGTCCGTGCGCATTTACGAGCGCGTGCACCCGAAGCTCGTCGGTGAAGTGCGCGCCGAACTCGCCGAACTGCGGTGACGGTTTTCCCGCGCATTCGAACTGCGACAACTCCGCGCCGGTCGGCCGGATTTGTGGAGAGGAATTCGGTTGCGAATGGGTCACGACCGGGCGGCAACGGTCAATCCTTAGTGGATTCTTAGTGTCCGCGTCGCCGCGCCGCGTAGGTTCGGCGGTGCCGGCAGAGCCCTAGGGGAGGGGCAGGCTGAGACGCCGGCGCCGGGCCCCGCGCGGGAAACCGCCGCGGGGCCGGGAGCCGCCAGGAGCGGCTCGTGGCGGCCCGGCCGGCCGACGTGGGGGTAGGCCGGCCGGTCGCCAGGCTCGTTCAGCCCACGTTGGCCGTGCAGAGCGCGATCGTCGTCCCGCTGTTTTCCGCGACCTTCTTGCCGTCGACGGAAATGGCGCAGCTGATTTCGTTGTTGACGTTCGAATTGCGGGTGTCCGCGGTGAGCGTCAACAGGTACGAGCCATTGTTGTAGGAGGCCTGGCCCCGCCACGCGTCCGTGCTGGCCGGCGCGTTTTCGGTGCGCTGGTCCGACAGGCTGCCGTAACGCACGGTGGCGCCGCCGGCCGAGGTGACCTCGAAGACCACGGTGTGCTTGTCGCCGGCCACCGCCGGCAGGTGCAGCCCGGACTCGCCGCCGCCGAGGAACGTCGAGTACAGCAGCAGCCCGGCGCTCGTCAGCAGCGCGGCGACCGCGACGACGGTCGCGGTGATCGCCAGGCCGCGGTCGCCCACGGTGCCCTTCTTGACCTGGACCAACCCGATGACCGCCAGCACGAGCCCGATCCCGCCCAGCGGCCACGCGACGATCCCGATGTCCGGGACGAACGCGACGGCCACCGCGGCCACGCCGAGCACCAGCGCGATGATCGCGAGGAAGTTGCGGCCGGGCTTCGCGTTGGCTTGACGACGCTCCGTGGCCGTCACCGGCGGCGCGGGACGGCCGTGGCGCGCGGTGGTCGGCGGGTACTGCGGGTCGGTCATCATGCGGGCCCCTTCGGGTGGGAGTGCGACGACGTTAACCCATAAGAGTGCCCGCGAACGAAATTGTTACATTCTGGAAAAAGTCATTGTCCCACCATTTCGCGCCGGGTATCGGTATTTCCTGACATCGCGCGCAGGGTGTGGCCCGGTGATCAATGGGAAGAATATCGGAGTTCCCACTGTTCGCGAGGCGGTTTGGCGACCTCGCAGCGGGTATCGTAAATACCGTACGGACATCCCGGCACCGCTGTGAGGCCTACGACGACCGTCGGTAACACCGTTCCCGACGAAAGTCGGATACCGGACTTCTCAGTCGAACAAGCTCACTTCGGGCGTGATTTCGAGGAGCTCGAAAACGGGACGGCCGCGACGGCCGTCGATCGTCGTCGTGCGCACGACGCGCAGCCGCGCGGTCACCGGGCGGTCGAGGTTCTCCTTGATCTGGTCGAGCAGATCCGGCGCCACCGCGCCCTGGATGGTCCCGCCCGACTCGCGGTCGAGGTAGAAGATGCGGCGCCGGGTGCGGACGCCGTCGAGCCGCCCCCGGACCGTCTCGTAGCCGACCGCCTCGCGCGACTCCCGCAGGCTGCCCTGCAGGATCCGCGCCTGCTCGGTCGTCATGCTCCGGGTGACCTGCTCGCCCGACGTCGGCGTCAGCGCCATGCCGATGCCGGCGTTCTTCGCGACGGCGTTGACGATGTCGCTGACGGCGTTGCGGACGGTGTCGCGCTGCAGGAGGACGGCGTCGAGCGCGCCGTCGTCGGAGCCGTTCGCGGGCAGGAAGTCGCAGAGCTCCTTCACCGCCCGCTCCGACAGCGTCTCGATGCCGTCGATGATCAGGGCGTCGTCGGCGACCGGCTCGGGGAAGCCGAAGAAGATCGCGTTGCCCGCCTGGCCACGCTGGATCAGCGGCGCCTTGTCGCGGTCGGCCTGCTGGACCTGGGTGACCTCGCCGGAGGGGTTCCGGATGATGTGCCCGATCTTGGCCGTGGCGTCCTGGAGCGCGCGGCTGATGTCGGAGAAGGTGTAGGCGTCGATGGTCTGCTCGCCGATCACCGAGACGTGCAGCAGCGGTGAGCGGGACGTCCGCTCGAACTTGGCGTTCGCCGCCATCGCCGACGCGCGCGCGAGGTCGTCGAGCCACGTGCCGCCGGGGATCTCGTCGGCGATGCGCCGGAACTCGTTCCTCACCAGATCATCTCCGGGTAGCCCCTGCCGCCGTCGCCCCAGACCTCGGCCCAGACGTCTTCGTCGCCGGGACGGCAGAGGAAGCCGTCCAGCATGCCGCCGACCGGCTGCACCTGGTCGAGGTACATCGCGGGCTGCCCGACGATCACGCCGCGCAGGGTGAGCAGGCCGTAGAGCGCCGAGCGGCCGGCGTCGTCGAGCCGCTTGAGGGCGCCCCACTCGTCCGGGATGAGGACGACGTCGAGGCCGCGCGGCGGGTGGGCGGTCCGGGTGATGAGCTCGCCGCCGATCCAGGCGCGGCCGGACGGCATGATCCGCCGGGCGACGCCGAGGTAGCTGTTGAGCGCGCTGAAGAGGATCTCGCGTTCGTTCTGGTGCGGGGCGTCGAAGACCAGGCGTTCGTAGACGTCGGCGAGGTCGCAGGCGTGGCGGCCCGGCGGCAGGACCTGCTGCGACGTCCAATGGGGGAGCGCCACGCCACCCCCTCCTCAGCCTTCGCTCACAGTGCGTAGCCGAATTTACCAGGATGGGTGTCAGCCACCGCGCCCAGGCTGCTGCGGCCACTGCGGGGCGGCCTCTTCGCTCTCGGGCCAGGCCGGTTCTTCCTCGGTGGGCCAGTCTTCGGCCTCCACCCCGCGTTGCGGTGGAAGGGGAAGGTGGCCTTCGCGGTGTCCGACGGGCTCGGGCACGTCGTCGTCCTCGGCCGGTTCGGGCTCGTGCGGCGCTTGCTGCGCCCAGGCGGCGGGGATGAACTGCGTCTGCTCGGCGGCCAGCGGTTCGGGCACGGCTTCGGGTTCGTGCCGCGGTTCCGGTTCGGGTTCGGCGTGGGGGCGGTGCTGCGTGGCCCGCAGGAGGAGCCACGAGGTGAGCGCGCCGAGCGCGAAGGCGATGATCAGCCACAGCCAGATCTGCCCGAACAGCCACACCATGCTCGCTCACCCCTTCAGACGACGGTGATTTCGACGCGCCGGTCTTCTTCCCCGCCGGTGGCCGGCCGGGTGTCGCCCAGCCCCCGGTAGGTCACGCGCTTGGCCGCCAGCCCGTTGGCGGTGAGGATCCGCGCGACGGCCCTGGCGCGGTCCCGGGAGAGTTTGAGAGCGGCGCTCTCGCCACCGGGCCCGCGGGCGACGTGGCCGGTGACGCGGTACTTGAAGGTCTCCGGAGCCTTGGCGAGGGCGATGGCGACGCTGCGGGCGGCCTGCTCGCCTTCGGGGGTGAGCTTGGCGGTGTCGGGCACGAAGGTGATCGGCGCTTCGGTGAGCATCCGGTCGATTTCGGCCTGAACGCCGGCTTTGTCCGTGGGCGGCGGCGCGGTGGTCGTGGTGGTCGGGGGCGGAGTGGCGGAGCTGGAACTGGGCGGCGCGCTCGTGGTCGGCGGCGCGCTGGTGACCGGGGTGACGTCGCCTTCGAGCTTGGCGGCCCGGACACCGTCGAGGTTCTGCACGATGTCGAGGGCGCGCAGGGCCTGGCCGGGCGGGAAGCCGCTGAGGGTGGCGTCCCGGCCGTCGAAGGTGACGTTGCCTTGGGGGAGGCCCGCGGCGGCGAGGGCGGTCTGGGCGTCGGCGGCGAGGTTGCGCTGGATGCTGCCGGATTGTGCCCAGGTGACAACGCCCGCCAGCAGCGCTGTGACGAGCACCGCGATCGGGACCACCAGGATCCAGCGCCGACCACCGGACATAAGGGGACTGTAAGCCGGGTGGGGCGGGTTGGCGAGCCGGAACGGGGTGGTGGTCCACAAGTTGTCCCCAGGCAAGTCGACATGTGGACAACTGGCGGGGTTGTGATCGGGTGGGCACTTTCCGTCGGAGGTGGCGCTCGTAAGCGTCGCGAATGGGTCATTCGGGACGTCGGCGGTCCCCAATGACTCATTCGCGACCTCGCCGGACCGCCTGCCCCGCAGCACGGCGCGGTCAGGCGTGGCAGTCCCGCCCGCACCGGCGGGCCGAGTGTCCTGAATGACTCATTCACGACCTCAGGCGACCCGCGGCCGCCGCGAGGTCGGATGCGGTAGTCCGCGGCCCGTGCCGGCGGTCGGGTGTCGTGGGTGAGGGTTGCTGGGTCGTGCGAGCCTCGCCGAGGCCGCCCGCACGCCGCAAGAAGGCCGGGCACGCCAAATGCCGTGAAGGCCACCGTCAGGGCATCCTGAAGGTGGCCTTCACAGCAACAAAGCAGGCGGGAGGGGAGAAACTCAGCTGGCCTGCTGCTGCCGAGCAGTGTCCGGCACGTCGAGAACCTCCAACGGCAGCAGGGGAGCGAGCTGAGGCCGCTTGGGCGAGAGCCCGTCCCCCATGGACTCACCCCGAAGCTGCCGCCGGATCCACGGCAGCAGGTGCACCTTCGTCCACGTCAAATCCGACCGCCGCGAGTCGATCCACCGCGAAGGCGCCTCCTCCAGCGGCCACGGCTCCCGCCAGTCACCCTCGACCGGGATCCCCAGCACTTCAGCCGACTTCAACGCGATCCGCCGGTGCGCCTCGGGTGAGAAGTGCAGCCGGTCGTCGCTCCAGGCTCGGCGGTCGTGCAGCGGACCCATCGTCCACAGGTCCACCATCCGGGCTCCGTGGCGCTCGGCGATCCCCCACAGGTGCGTGTTGTAGATCGCGACCTTGCCGCGGAGCACCGACATCACCGACAGCACCTTCGTGTCCGGCCCGTTGAAGATCAATACCGGGATGCCGGCCGCGCGCAGCTTGGCGACGCCCTCTTCGAAGCGCTCCGCCACCGCGTCCACGTCCGCGCCCGGGACGATGATGTCGTTGCCGCCCGCGCACAGTGTCACCAGGTCCGGCTTCAGCTCCAACGCGATCGGGAGCTGCTCGTCCATGATCTCGTCGATCATCTTGCCGCGCAGCGACAGGTTCGCGTACCGGAAGTCGCTCCGGCCCGCCGCCAGGATCTCCGCCAGCCGGTCGGCCCAGCCGCGGAACGAGCCGTCCGGCAGCTCGTCGTTGAGTCCCTCGGTGAAGCTGTCACCGAGCGCCACATAGCTGTCGAATCCGTACACGTTGGGTCCCCTTCCCGTCCTGCGACCGACACACCCCGACATGTAGTTGTACACCCCAACTAACCAATCGGGCCGCACCCCCACGATGCGCACACCATCACCTCGGGTTCAGCCTGCGGTAACAGTGTCTTATCTAGTCGGTCTTCCGCGCTTCCGTATTACGCAGTCTTCACCTTCGGCATGCCGTGAAACAGCACACTCGGAGTGAAACCCGGCGCCCGATGTGGCGAAGATCTCCCCGGTCGGGGCCTCCCGGCGCGAATCCGGCAGTCTGGACACGTGTCCGGAGAACCCCGTGAGTCGCTCGCCCAGATCCTCGGCGGCCGCCGGGGCGCGCTCGACGCCAGCATCCCGCCGGTCGGCTTCGTCGTCGGCTGGCTCGCGGCCGGTCAGTCCATCGCCTGGGGTGCCGGCGCCGCCATCGCGGTCGCCGTCGCGCTCGGGGCCTACCGGATCGCGCGCGGCGGGAAGGTGCGCGCGCTGGTCGTCAGCCTCGCCGCCGTCGTCGCCGCCGCGCTGATCGCCCTGCACACTGGCCGGGCCCAGGACTTCTTCCTGCTGCAGCTGATGTCCAATGTGGCCAGCGCGCTGCTGTGGGCGGCGAGCATCGTGATCCGGTGGCCGCTGCTCGGCGTCGTCGTCGGGCTGGTGCTCGGCCAGAAGACGCGCTGGCGCCGCGACCCCGTGCTGCTGAAGGCCTACTCGCGGGCCAGCTGGGTGTGGGTGTTCGGCCAGTACACGCTGCGCGTCGCCGTCTACGGCCTGCTGTGGTGGTCCGGCCAGGTGATCGCGCTCGGCGTGGCCCGCACGGTGCTTTCGTGGCCGCTGGTCGCGCTGACCGTCGCGGTCAGTGGCTGGGTGCTCTACCGGGCGTTGCCGCCGGAGCACCCCGGCCTGCGCCTGGCGCCCGAACCGAGCTCGGACGACGTACCCGGGACATAAGGCGGCCCCCGGCGAGGGGGGAGGGTCCGGGGGCCAACGCCTACGGTACCCGGACTAGGCCGGTTCAGTCGACGTTTTGACGTCTTCGCGACGCGTTTTGCTCAGATTGCTTCCGCGCGCGGTCTCGGCACCCCCTCGCCGAACGCGTCGACGGCGGCGAGCCAGGCCGCCCCGAGCACGCCATCCGAGCTGGTCAGCACCTCGAGGCCGGACAATCCGCGGCGCACGAGCGCGCCGACCGGACTGTCTCCGGTGAGCACCGAGCCGACGAGCACGACCGGCGTCCGCTCACCGGGCTCGCGCGCGGCGAGCGCGTTCGCGACGAGGAGTTCGGCCGCGCGGGCGACGATTTCGCGGGCGGCGGGCTCGCCCGCGTCGTGCGCCGCGCTCACCAGCGGGGCGAACCGCGCGAGCCGCACCGGTGCTTCGGCGTTGGCCGTCGTGATGAGGGAGCGGGACGCCGCCAGCCGGTCGGCGTCGGTCCGGACGTCCAAACCGGACGGTCCGAGTGCGGCGGACAGGACCGCCGACGGCAGGCCGTCCAGCGGCAGGCCGCGCCCGAGTGCCTCCAAAGTGGAACGGACGGCTTCGCGGCCGAGCCAGAACGCGGACCCTTCGTCGCCGAGCAGCCAGCCGTAGCCGCCCGCCGTGCCCGCGAGCCGCCGCTTGCGGATCCGGCCCGCGATGGAACCGGTGCCGGCGACCAGGACCGTCCCGTCCGGCGCCGACGTCGCCGACGCGTACGCCACTTCGGCGTCGGCCACGGTCCGGACCACGCCGGCGAGCCCGATCCGCGCCCACGCCGCGTCGAACACCGCCGCGACCGCCGGGTCGCTCAGCTTGCTGACGCCCGCCATGCCGACGACGCACGCGCGCACGGCGCCGGGGTCGTGCGTGCCGAGCGCCGCGGTGATCGCGTCGGCGATCCGGCCCGCGGCGACGTCGGGCGCGTGCGCGTTGGGGTTGGCGCCGCCGCCTCGTCCGGTACCCAGCACGACGCCGGTGGCGTCGACCAGTGCGGCCCTGGTCGACGTGCCGCCGGCGTCGACGCCGATCGCGAAGGTCACCGGGTCTTGGTCACCTTGAGCAGGCCGCGCGGGCTGTCCGGGTCGCCGCCGCGGGCGAGCGACAGGCCGAGCGCGATCCGCTGGATCGGCAGGATCTCCAGGATCGGCGCGAGCTCCTCGACCGTCGGGGCGACGTCGATCCGCAGCGCCGCGGGCATTTCGGCGGCGGCGGAACCGACCGCGAGGACGTCCGCGCCGCGCTTGCCGACGGCCTCGAGCACCTCGTGCATGGCCTGCCCGCCCTGACCCTTGCTGGTCACCGCGAGCACCGCGGTCTCGCCGTCGACCGCCGCGACCGGGCCGTGGAGGAGGTCCGCGCCGCTGTACGCGCGGGCGGCGAGGTAGCTGGTCTCGGCGAGCTTGAGCGAACCTTCGAGCGCGCTCGCGTAGGAGTAACCGCGGCCGGTGGTGAGGACGCGGTCCACGAAGCGGTACCGGTCGACCGCGCGCTGGACGCCTTCGGCGGCGCCGTCGAGCGTCTGCTGCGCCAGTTCGCCGATCTTCTCGGCGTCGGCCGCCTTGCCGCCGCGCACGGCGTCGATCAGCAGGTAGAGCGCCATCAGCGTCGCGGAGTACGTCTTGGTCGCCGCGACCGCCTTCTCGACACCGGCGCCGATGTCGACGCCGAGCTCGGACGCCGCCCGCAGCGGCGAGTCCGGGGTGTTGGTGACCGACACCGTCAGCGCGCCCTGGCGCCGCGCGGTTTCGGTCACCTCGATCAGGTCGGGGGAACCACCGCTCTGGCTGACCGTGACGAACAGCACGTCCCGCAGATCGGGCCGCGCGCCGTACAGCGTCGCCGTGGACGGGGAAACCAGACCAGCCGGAAGGCCGAGCAGTACCTCGATCAGGTATTTCGCGTACAACGCTGCGTGGTCACTCGATCCACGCGCGGCGAGCAAAGCGAAGCGCGGAGGGCGTTGTGAGATCTTTTCCGCCACCCTGGCGATTTCCGCCTGACGCTCGACCAGTCCCGCCAGGACGTCCGGCTGCTGGGCGATCTCCGCGGCCATGTGCTCGCCGGGCCGTTGTTCGGTCATCATTTTCCTCTCCACCTCCGGCATTATGTACCGGACTCAGGCGGCGTCGGTCAGGTCTAGACCAATGTTAGTGGGGCGGCGCGTTTGGGGAAAAGGGTACGTTTCTTACGGGGACGTGGCGTGCGATGAGGGAAGACATAGGGAGTCGGGCATGTTGGAGACCACCACCACGGGCGAGGCGGGCGCCGTCGCCGGGATGCGCGGGCAGCGCGAGCCCAAGTACTGGGCACTGAAACAGCACCTCCTCGACCTCCTGGACGTGCTGCCGCCCGGGTCGCCGATCCCGACCGAGCGCGCGCTCGCCGGCGAGTTCACGGTCTCCCGCACCACCGTGCGCCAGGCGCTGGCCGACCTCACCGCGGAGGGCCGTCTGCACCGGGTGCAGGGAAAAGGCACGTTCGCGGCGGAGCCGAAGCTGGCGCAGCGGCTGCAGTTGTCCTCCTACACCGAGGACATGCGCAAGCAGGGCCTGAAGCCGTCGTCGAAGCTGCTGGAAGTCGACGAGCTGCCGGTCGAGGGCGACCTCGCGAAGCTGCTGGGAATCCGCACTGGTGCGAAAATTCTTCGCCTTCGACGGCTTCGACTCGCCGACTCGCAGCCGATGGCGCTGGAGACGACGCACCTGCCGCTCGGCCGATTCCGCGGGCTGCGCAAGCACGT
This sequence comes from Amycolatopsis nalaikhensis, assembly GCF_030264295.1. Lineage (GTDB taxonomy): Bacteria > Actinomycetota > Actinomycetes > Mycobacteriales > Pseudonocardiaceae > Amycolatopsis > Amycolatopsis nalaikhensis. The sequence goes on from NZ_CP127173.1 coordinate 3,617,427, forward strand.
TTCCGCGGGCGGGTCGTTGTACGCCGTTCTACGCGAGCACTACGGCGTCGAACTCGAGCGCGCGGAAGAGACGATCGAGACGTCGCTCGCGGGCCCGCAGGAGGCGGAGATGCTCGGCGCGGACGTCGGCATGCCGGTGCTGATGCTGACGCGGCACTCGTTCGCGACGGACGGCAAGCCGGTCGAGTTCGCGCGCGCGATCTACCGCGGCGACCGGTACAAGTTCGTCACGACGCTGCTGCCGTAAGCACGTGACGGGAATCGAAGACACCGGCATCCGGTGGGGGACGCACGCCGCCCGCGGCGTGCTCGCCACCACCATCCTCGGGTCCGGCATGGCGATGCTCGACGGCACGATCGTCAACGTCGCGCTGCCCCGCATCGGCGCCGAGCTGAACGCCTCCGTCGCCGGCCTCCAGTGGATCCTCGACGGCTACATGCTCGCGCTCGCCGCGCTGATCCTCGTCGCCGGTTCGCTCGGCGACCGGTACGGCAGGCGCCGCACGTACCTGGTCGGCGTCGTCTGGTTCGGGGTGGCTTCGGGGCTGTGCGCCGCGGCGACGTCGACCGAGATGCTCGTCGCGACGCGGATCCTGCAGGGGATCGGCGGCGCGCTGCTGACCCCGGGGTCGCTCGCGATCCTCCAGTCGTCGTTCGCGCACGACGCCCGCGCCCGCGCGATCGGCGCCTGGTCCGGCCTCGGCGGCATCGCGGCCGCCGCCGGGCCGCTGCTCGGCGGCTTCCTCGTCCAGGTCTGGTCGTGGCGGCTGGCGTTCCTGATCAACGTGCCGATCGCGGTCGCCGTGGTGCTGATGGCGCGCAAGTACGTCCCCGAGTCCCGCGACGAGGACGCGACCGGGCACCCGGACTTCGGCGCCGCCGCGCTGGGCGCGATCGGCCTCGCCGGTGTCACCGGCGCGCTGGTGGAGGCGCCGACGCGTGGCGTCGGCGACCCGATCGTGCTGGTCGCGGGCCTGGCCGGGATCGCGGGGCTGGCCGCGTTCGTCTTCGTCCAGCACCGCTCGCGCGAGCCGCTCGTGCCGCCTTCGCTGTTCCGCGACCGGACGTTCACGCTGTCCAACGCGCTGACGTTCGTCGTCTACGCGGCGCTCGGCGGGGTGATGATGCTGCTGGTCATGCAGCTGCAGGTGTCGCTGCACTACTCGCCGACGGCGTCCGGGCTGGCCGGGCTGCCGCTGACGGTGATCATGCTGCTGCTGTCGGGCCGTTCGGGCGCGCTGGCCCAGCGCATCGGCCCGCGCCTGCAGCTGGTGGTGGGGCCGATCGTGGTGGGCGCCGGGATGCTGCTGATGCTGCGCATCGCACCCGGCGCGTCCTACCTCGGCACGGTGCTGCCCGCGGTCGTGGTGTTCGGGCTCGGCCTGGCGATCGTCGTCGCCCCGGTGACGGCGACGGTGCTCGCCGCGGCCCCCGACCGCTACGCCGGGGTGGCGTCCGGCGTCAACAACGCGATCGCGCGCTCGGGCGGCCTGCTGGCGGTGGCGGTGCTGCCCGCGGCGGCCGGGCTGACCGGCGAGTCGTACGCCGACCCCGTCGCGCTCACCGCGGGCTGGCGGATCGCGCTGGTCATCTGTGCGGCGCTGGCGATCGCGGGCGGGCTGATCGCCCTGGGCATCCACAACGGCGTCCTCGAACCGCCGTCGACGCCCGCGCCGGACGAGGACGAGTGCCCCCACCTGGGCGAGTGCTACCACTGCGGAGTGGAGGGCCCACCAACGCACGTCCGCCGCGGAGCCCCGGTCGCCGGAGACTGACGGCCCCAAGCGCCCCAATGTGGCCTTGGTTGCGTCTGACGCACCCAAGGCGGCCTTCGTTGCGTCTGACGCACCGAAGGCCACATTGGGGCGCTTCAGGCCAGGACCTCGGCGAACAGGGCCGGGTCCGCGTTGCCGCCTGAGACGATCGCGACCGTTCGGCCCTCCGGCAGCTCGGCCGCGTGGTTGAGGTACGCCGCCGTCGTCACCGCGCCGCTCGGCTCCGCCACTAGGCGAGCCTTCGTGGCCAGCGTGCGCATCGCGGCGCGGATCTCGTCCTCGGTCACCGTCACCATGTCGTCGACCACCTTCCGCAGGTGGGCGAACGTCAGCTCGGACGGCTGCGCGCGCAGGCCGTCGGCGATCGTGCGGGCGCGGTCCGCCATCGGCCAGTCGACCCGGCGGCCGAGCCGCAGGCCCTCGGCCGTGTCCGCCGCCAGTGCCGGTTCGACGCCGATCACGCGCGCCCGCGGGCAACGCGCCTTGATCGCCGTGCCGACCCCCGCGGCCAGCCCGCCGCCGCTCACCGGCACCAGCACGACCTCGACGTCGGGGAGGTCCTCGGCGATCTCGAGGCCCGCCGTGCCCTGCCCGGCGATGATCGCCGCGTCGTCGAAGGGGGCGACGAGGGTCAGCCCGCGTTCGGCGGCCAGTTCGTGCGCTTTGGCCTCGTGGTCGCCGATCGGCACCTCGATCACCTCGGCGCCGTACGAACGGGTCGCCTCGACCTTGATCCGCGGCGCGATGTCCGGCACGACGATCACCGCGGGGACCCCGAACCGCTGCGCCGCGTAGGCGACCGCTTGCGCGTGGTTGCCGCTCGAGTACGCGATGACCCCGCGTGCCCGCCGGTCGTCGTCCAAGGTGGCGATCGCGTTGAACGCCCCGCGCACCTTGAACGCGCCGATCGGTTGCAGGCTTTCGGGTTTGAGCCACAGGGTGCCGCGGGGATCCCACGTCTGGAGCACCAGGGGCGTGCGCACGGCGACACCTCGGACGCGCTCCGCGGCGGCCTCGATGTCAGTGATCGTCACCAGTTCCATGTGCCGAGTATGTCAAGAAAACATCAGGTTCGGAGTGTCTATTGTGGACAGTGGGAGTGGTGCTCCTCACGCCGGGGCAACGCGGGGAGTCCCTCGCGCGCCTTCAACGTTGGACAAGGGGAGAAGCCGGACTACCTAGATCGGGATCATGAGCGAGGAGAAGGAAACTTCGGGGGCGAAGGAAGAGAAGCCGGGCCTGCGGATCGCGCAGGTGCTGGCGGCGGCGCTGGCGGCGGTGACCGCGGCGCTGCTCGGATCGACGCTCGGCGTGGCGGGCACGGTCGTCGGCGCCGGCGTGGCGAGCGTGGTGTCGACGGTCGGCAGCGAGCTGTACCTGCGCTCGCTGCAACGCACGCGTGAAGCGGCGCTGAAGGCGCGGGCCCTGGCGACGTCGGGCATCCGGCGGCGCGGCTCCGTCGAATCCGAAATACCGATCACCGACCAGCCGACCGTCCAGCTGACCAAACCGGAGGAACAGCCGTCACGGCTGCGGAAACTGCGCTGGCCCTTGATCATCGGCACGAGCGTGGCGGCGTTCGCGGTGGCGATCCTGGCGATCGTCGGCTTCGAGTCGGCGACGGGCACCCAGATCGGCGGCGGCACGGGCACGAGCATCGGCAAGATCTTCGGCAACGGCGGCGGTAAGACCGACCCGGCCCCGTCGACGACGCCGACGACCGGCACCGAGGACACCCAGGTGTCCCCGACCGAGACGACCACGACGCCGACGGAAACCTCGACCGCGCCGACGACCACGACGGAGTCGCCGACGACGACCCCGAGCACGACGACGCAGCAGCCGTCGACCTCGGCCCCGGCGACGACCACCCCGCCGACCAGCAAGGTCGCCCCGACCACGACCCCGTGACGTTCGTCAGGTCAGGTGGGACCGGAGTTCGCGGGCGGCCGCGGCGGGGTCCTCGGCCTCGGTGATCGCGCGGACCACCACGATCCGGGACGCGCCGGCCGCGAGCACCTCCGGCAGCCGGGGGACGTCGATGCCGCCGATCGCGAACCACGGGCGTTCGGGTGCCGCGGCGGCCGTCGCGCGGACCAGGTCCAGACCGGGCGCCGAGCGGCCCGGCTTGGTCGGGGTCGGCCAGCACGGGCCCGTGCAGAAGTAGTCCACGCCCGGCTCCGCCGCGGCGGCGGACGCCTGCTCGACCGAGTGCGTCGAGCGGCCGATCACGACGTCGTCACCGAGGACGCGGCGGGCCAGGGACACCGGGATGTCGTCCTGGCCGAGGTGGAGGACGTCCGCGCCGACCGCCAGCGCGACGTCGGCCCGGTCGTTCACCGACAGCAGCGCGCCGTGGCGGGCGCACGCCTCCGCCAGGACCTCCAAGGCCGCGATCTCGGCCGCGGCTTCCAGCGGGGCGCCGCCGGTCTTGTCGCGCAGCTGGATGATGTCGACGCCGCCGGACAGCGCCGCGTCGGCGAACGCGGCCAGGTCGCCGCGGGCCGTGCGGGCGTCCGTGCACAGGTACAGGCGCGCGGCGTCGAGCCGGGCGCGGATCTTGTCACCGGAAAGGGCGGGCATAGCGGGGACCGTACCTCGCCCGTTAAGGTGGAGGTGTCCGCACGGGAGCCCGAGGCACGGGCTGAGAGGGAGCTGCCGCTCCGACCGTGGAACCTGATCCGGGTCATGCCGGCGCAGGGAGCGTGATTCCATGACGAACCTGGCAGTGGTGGGCGGCGGCGTGATCGGCCTGTCCGCGGCGTGGCGCGCGGCCGCGCGCGGCCACCCGGTCACCCTCTACGACCCCGAACCCGTGCGCGGCGGCGCGTCCTGGCTGGCCGGCGGCATGCTCGCGCCGGTCACCGAGGCCTGGCCGGGCGAGGACGACGTGCTCAGCCTCGGCGAGGAATCCCTGCGCCGCTGGCCGGGGTTCGCGAGCGACCTGGCCCAGGAGGGCGTCGACCCCGGGTTGGCCGAGCACGGCACGCTCGTCGTCGCGTTCGACCACGCCGACGCCGGGTACCTCGACATCCTCGCCGGTCACCTGCACTCGATCGGCCGCGCCGCGCAACGGCTCACCGGCCGGGAGGTCAAGCGGCTCGAACCCGGCACCGGGTCCGTCCGAAGTGGACTCCACGTGCCCGGCGACCTGGCCGTGGACAACCGGAAACTGCTCAACGCCCTGTTCGCGGCCTGCCAGGCGCGAGACGTCCGGTTCGTCCGCGAACGCGTCGAACGGATCCCGGACGCCGAAGCCGTCGTGCTCGCCGCCGGGGCCTGGACCGGACGGCTGCACCCGCAGCTGGCCGGCGCCGTCCGCCCGCTCAAGGGCGAAATCCTGCGGCTCAAACCGCGTCGCGGCTGCCTGCCGCCGCCGACGCACACCGTCCGGGCCGTCGTCGAGGGCCGCCCGATCTACCTCGTCCCGCGCGGCGACCAGGAGCTCGTCCTCGGCGCGACGCAGTACGAGGCGGGCTTCGACCAGTCCGTCACCGCACGCGGCGTGCGCGAGCTGATCGAGGGCGCCGAACGCGTCTTCCCCGGCATCACCGAGTACGAGCTGGCCGAGACGGCCGCGGGCCTGCGGGCCGGCAGCCACGACGTCCTGCCCTACATCGGCGTCCTGGACGACGGCGTCTTCGCCGCGACCGGGCACCACCGCAACGGCCTGCTGATGGCCCCGGTGACCGCGGACGCCGTGGTCGCCTGGCTCGAGGGTGAGAAGCCGCCCGAAGGCGTCGAAGCGGCTTCGCCCGCCCGCCTGCACCAGAAGGAGCACGTGTGATGGAGATCAAGCTCAACGGGAAGTGGACGGAGTTCCCGGACGGCGCGACCGTCGCCGACGTCCTCGACGCGGCCGGCGGGCAGCGGCCGGGCATCGCCGTCGCGGTCGACGGCGTCGTCGTCCGCCGCGCCGACTGGCCGGCCACGACCGTGCCCAAGGGCGCGGGCGTCGACGTGCTCACCGCGGTCCAGGGAGGCTGAAATGGACGTGGAACCGCTGGTCATCGGCACCCGCAAGCTGACGTCCCGGCTCATCATCGGCACCGGCGGCGCGGCCAACCTGGCCGTGCTCGAACGGGCCCTGGTGGCGTCCGGCACCGAGCTGACCACCGTCGCCATGCGCCGCGCCGACGCCGAGGGCGGCTCGGGCGTGCTCGAGCTGCTCAAGCGGCTGGGCATCGAGCTGCTGCCCAACACCGCGGGCTGCCGCACGGCCGCCGAAGCCGTGCTCACCGCGCAGCTGGCGCGCGAGGCGCTCGATACCGATTTGATCAAGCTCGAGGTGCACGCCGACGACCGGACGCTGCTGCCGGACCCGCTCGAAACGCTCGACGCGGCCGAGCGGCTGGCCGCCGACGGGTTCACCGTGTTCGCTTACACGAACGACGACCCGGTGCTCGCGCTGCGCCTGGAGGAGGCGGGCTGCGCCGCGGTGATGCCGCTGGGCGCGCCGATCGGCACCGGCCTCGGCATCCGGAATCCGCACAACATCGAGCTCATCGTTTCGCGGGCGGGCGTGCCGGTCATCCTGGACGCCGGAATCGGCACGGCGTCGGACGCGACGCTGGCGATGGAGCTCGGCTGCGACGCCGTCCTGCTGTCCACGGCGGTCACCCGCGCGGCGGACCCCGAACGGATGGCCGCGGCCATGCGGGCGGGCGTCCTCGCCGGTCACCTGGCCCGGGACGCGGGCCGCGTGCCGCAGCGGTTCTGGGCGCAGGCGTCGAGTCCACCCCGGTGAACCCGGGTGGCTTCACACCGAACGTGCCCCGCGAGCCCGTAAGGTGGACGGAACTTTCCGGCGCACCCGCGGCGGGGTGAAGGGCAGAAGGAGCCAGCCGTGACCAGCACATCGGTCCAGGACGTCTCGGGCAGGTTGTACCTCGCCGTGGGCAGGCTGTCCCGGTCACTGCGGCAGGCGGGCGTGCCCGGGCCGGGCCACGGCGCCATCTCGGCGCTGGCGACGCTGGTGCACGCGGGCCAGCTGCGGCTCGGCGACCTCGCCGCCAAGGAGGGCGTCGCCGCGGCGACCATGTCGCGGATCATCGCGTCGCTGGTCGAGGCCGGGTACGTGAGCCGGGAGTCCGACCCGGTCGACCGCCGGGCATGGCTGGCGAAGGCGACCGAAGAGGGCGAGCGGCTCGTGTCCGGCGTCCGGTCGACGCGGGTGCAGGAGCTGAACCGGCGTCTCGACCGCCTCTCGCCCGAGCACCGCGAGGCGCTGACGGCGGCGATCCCGGCGCTCGAAGCCCTGATCGCCGACGACTAAGCGACGTGCTCGCGCCGTAGCTCGGCCAGCTCCGCGCGCACGGCGCGGAGCTCGTCGAGGATCTCCTGGTTCGCGGCGGCCTGCGCCTCGGCCTGCTTCGCCTCTTCCTCGCGGATGTCCTGGCGCAGCTCGTCCTCCATGCCGCTGACCACGACGGCGATGAAGAGGTTCAGCACGGCGAAGCTGGACACCAGGATGTAGACGACGAAGAAGATCCAGGCCATCGGCGCCTGTTCCATGATCGTCTTCGCGATGTCCGGCCACGCCTCGCCGGTCATCACCTGGAACAGCGTGAACAGCGACGTGCCGAGGTTCCCGAAGTCGGCCGGGTCGATCCCGCCGAAGAGCTTCGTCGCCATCACGCCCGCCACGAAGATGATCAGCGCGAGCAACGCGGCGATCGACGCCATCCCGGGGATCGCGGCGAGCAGCCCGGAGACGACCTTGCGCATCGTCGGCACCACGGAGATCAGCCGCAGCACCCGGAGCACGCGCAGCGACCGCAGCACCGCGAACGGCCCGGTCGCCGGGATCACCGCGATGCCGACGACGAGCAGGTCGAAGATGTTCCAGCTGTCGCGGAAGAAGCCGCCGCGGTAGGCGTAGAACTTCGCCAGCAGCTCGGCGACGAAGACGCCCAGCGCGATGTGGTCGAGGGCGTGCAGGAGGCCGCCGTAGCCGTCCATCAGCGACGTCGACGTCTCCATGCCGAGGGTGACCGCGTTGAACACGATCACCGCGATGATGAAGTTCTGGAAGCGGCGGTCTTCGAGGACCTTCGCCACCCGATCGCGTCCGGTCAAGGCCGCCCCCTGCTGGGTTCAAGGATCAGTAAACGCAGGGATGGTAGCCGGACGGTCGCTCAGCGTTCCTCGGGTGCCAGCCGCCAGAAGGCCGAGACCGGGCCGACCTTGGCGCCCATCGGGTACGCGTGCTCGACGGCGTGCGAGACGAACCACTTGCCGTAGCGGGCCGCCTCTTCGACGGACATGCCCTTCGCGAGCCCCGCGGTGAGGGCGGACGCCATCGTGTCGCCCGCGCCGTGCGTGTGTGGCGTCGAGTAGCGCTTGCCCGGCAGCTCCACGAACGTCGAGCCGTCGAAGAGCAGGTCCACGCACTCCGGGTCGGCCTGCAGGTGGCCGCTCTTGACCAGGACGTACCGCGGGCCCATCCGGTGCAGCACCACGGCCGCGGTGTGCATGCCCTCGCGGTCGGTCACGGTCATGCCGGTGAGCAGGCGGACCTCGTCGAGGTTCGGCGTGAGCACGGTGGCCCGCGGCAGGACTCGTCGCGCACGGCGTGCAGGCCGGCTTCGTCGAACAGCGGGTGCCCGTGCATCGACGCCGCCACCGGGTCGACGACGAACGGGATCTCTTCGTCGCGCCCGATCCCCGCGGCGTCGCACGCCGCCGCGACGGCGTGGATGATCTCGGCCGAGGCCAGCATGCCCGTCTTGGCCGCGCCGACGCCCATGTCCGCCGCGACGGCCTCGATCTGCCCGGCCACGATGTGCGGTGGCAGGTCGGCGCGGTCGTGCACGCCGAGGGTGTTCTGCACGGTGACGGCGGTGACCGCGACCAGGCCGTGCACGCCGCACGTCAGGAACGTGCGCAGGTCCGCCTGGAGCCCCGCGGCGCCGCCGGAGTCCGAACCGGCGATGGTCAACGCCGTAGGAATCATGGTTTTCCCGACTTCTGGTCTAGTCCGTCCATGCCCCCGCCACCGCCCTCAGCGGGGACGCTCCGCGTCACAGTATTGGATCAGCGGCCGCTTTTCCTTCATCACCAGTCAACCACGGTGGGACATTGTGAACGTTACTCACGTTCGAAGGAGCCTGGATGAAGCTCTTCTCGGTGGCAATCCTCACGGCGGCGCTCGTGTTCTCCGGGGCGACGGCCGCGAACGCGGACAGCCCGAAGCTGTCCCACGTGACCACGGTCGGCGTGCACAACACGTACGACCCGGCGGCCTACGACTACCTGGCGCGGGCGCTCGACGCCGGCTCGTCCCTGATCGAGCTCGACGTCTGGCCGGACTTCTTCACCCACGAGTGGAAGGTCAGCCACTCGAACCCGCTGGGGAACAACAACAACTGCGTCGCGGCGACGTCGGCGTCGCAGCTGTACTCGGGCAGCAGGAACAAGAACCTCGAGTACTGCCTCGACGACATCCGGATCTGGCTGGCCGCCCACCCGGGGCACACGCCGATCACGCTCAAGCTGGAGATGAAGACGGGCTTCTCGGACAACACCGGCATGGGCCCGGACGAGCTGGACGCGACGTTCCGGGCGCACCTGGGCAGCGTCGCGTTCCGCCCGGCCGAGCTGCTCGGCGGCTACAGCACCCTCGACGACGCGGCCAAAGCGGACAACTGGCCGTCGGTGGACGCGTTGCGGGGCCGGGTGATCACCGAGGTCATCCCGGGCACGGTGGAGGAGGGGAACTCGACCGACACGCTGAAGACGGACGTCGAGTACGCGCGCTACCTGGTCGGGTTGAAGAACGCGGGCCGGATCGGCGACGCGAACATCTTCCCGACGGTGCACGGCGCGGTGGGCGGTGACCCGCGGGACAAGTACACGGCGGACCTGAAGCCGTGGTTCGTGGTGTTCGACGGCGACGCGAACACGTGGGTGACCCAGACGGGGCCGTGGTGGTACGACGCCAACCACTACTACGTGGTGATGACGGACGCGCAGAACGTCGCCCCGGCGATCGACGCCCACAACCCGACGGTCGACCAGGCCAACCAGCGCGTCGCGGAGTTGGCGAAGCAGCACGCGTCGGTTGTCACGGCGGACTGGACGGGCCTGACAACGGTCCTCCCGCAGGTGCTCCCGCGGGGCTGAGCTGGTCGGTCGTGAGTGTTTAGGGCGGTTCTAACCGCCCTAAACACTCACGACGGCGGGAGGACCCAGAACGGCGACACCGGGCCCACGCCCGCGCCGAGCGGGTAGGACTCCGCCACGCTGCGCTCGATGAACTTCTTCCCCGCCGCCACCGCGTCCGGCACCGAGGCGCCCTTCGCCAGCGACGCCGTGATCGCCGACGCCATCGTGTCGCCGCCGCCGTGGGTGTTGTTCGTCTCGTACCTCGGGCCGCTCAGCTCGATGCTCTCGCGGCCGTCCGTCAGCAGGTCCACGCACTCCGGCGTGCCCTCCATGTGGCCGCCCTTGACCAGGACCCACCGCGAGCCGAACTCCAGCAACGCCTCGCCCGCGGCTCGCTGAGAAGCCGCGTCGACGACCGAAATCCCGGTCAGCAGCCGGACTTCGTCGAGGTTCGGCGTGATCAGCGTCGCGCGCGGGAACAGCTCCGTGCGGATCGCCTCCAGCGCGTCCTCGCGCAGCAACGCGTGTCCCGTCATCGACGCCGCCACCGGGTCGACCACCAGGGGGAAGGTGAAACCGAGCTCGTCGAGGGTCTTCGCGACCGCGCGGATGATCTCGGCGGAGGCCAGCATGCCCGTCTTCGCCGCGTCGACGCCCATGTCCGACGCCACCGCCTTGATCTGCGCGGTGACGACGTCCGCCGGGATCTCGGTGAACCCTTGCACGCCAAGGGAGTTCTGCACGGTGACCGCGGTCAGCGCGACCAGCCCGTGCACGCCGTTGGCGAAGAACGTGCGCAGGTCCGCCTGGATGCCCGCGCCACCGCCGGAGTCCGATCCGGCGATGGTGAGGGCGGTCCGAGGGGTCATTGCCCCACCACGGGCAGGTAAACCTTGTTGCCGGACTCGGAGAACTCCGCCGACTTCTCCGCCATGCCGGCCTCGATCGCCTCCACAGTGGACAGTCCGTGCTCCTCGGCGTACTTGCGGACGTCCTGCGTGATCCGCATCGAGCAGAACTTCGGGCCGCACATCGAGCAGAAGTGCGCCGTCTTGGCCGGATCGGCGGGCAGCGTCTCGTCGTGGAACGAGCGCGCCGTGTCGGGGTCGAGCGACAGGTTGAACTGGTCGTTCCAGCGGAACTCGAACCGCGCCTTCGACAGCTCGTCGTCCCACTCCTGCGCGTACTCGTGCCCCTTGGCCAGGTCCGCGGCGTGCGCGGCGATCTTGTACGTGATCACGCCGGTCTTGACGTCGTCGCGGTTCGGCAGGCCGAGGTGCTCCTTCGGCGTGACGTAGCACAGCATCGCCGTGCCGTACCAGCCGATCTGGGCCGCGCCGATGGCCGACGTGATGTGGTCGTACGCCGGTGCGATGTCCGTCGCGAGTGGACCGAGCGTGTAGAACGGCGCCTCGCCGCAGAGCTTTTCCTCCAGCTCGACGTTCTCCTTGATCTTGTGCATCGGCACGTGGCCGGGACCCTCGATCATCACCTGGACGTCGTGCGAGCGCGCGATGTGCGTCAGCTCGCCCAGGGTTTCCAGCTCGGCGAACTGGGCGCGGTCGTTGGCGTCGGCGATCGAACCCGGGCGCAGGCCGTCGCCGAGGGAGAACGTGACGTCGTACTGGCGGAGGATCTCGCAGAGCTCCTCGAAGTGCGTGTACAGGAACGATTCCTGGTGGTGCGCCAGGCACCACGCGGCCATGATCGACCCGCCGCGGCTGACGATGCCGGTGACGCGCCGCGCGGTCAGCGGGATGTAGCGCAGCAGCACGCCGGCGTGCACGGTGACGTAGTCGACGCCCTGCTCGCACTGCTCGATGATCGTGTCGCGGTAGACCTCCCACGACAGCTTTTCCGGCTCCCCGTCGACCTTTTCGAGGGCCTGGTAGATCGGCACGGTGCCGACCGGGACCGGCGAGTTGCGGATGATCCACTCGCGCGTCTCGTGGATCCGCTTGCCGGTGGAGAGGTCCATGATCGTGTCGGCGCCCCACCGGGTCGCCCACACCATCTTGTCGACCTCTTCCTCGACCGACGACCACACGGCCGAGTTGCCCATGTTGGCGTTGATCTTCACCAGGAAGTTCTTGCCGATGATCATCGGCTCGGACTCGGGGTGCTTGCGGTTGACCGGGATCACCGCGCGGCCGCGGGCCACCTCGTCCCGCACGAACTCCGCGGAAACCCGTTCGCGGGCCGCGATGTACTCCATTTCGCGGGTGATGACGCCCTGTTTGGCCCAGCCGAGCTGCGTGTTGTGCTCGCGCCCGTCGGCCCACCCCGCACGCAGCCGGTGGAGTCCACTGTGGACGTCGATGTCGGCTTCGGGATCCGTGTACGGGCCCGAAGTGTCGTAAACGTCGAAGTGCTCACCGTTGGAGAGGTCGATCCGCCGCGCCGGGACGCGAAGCCCGGATTCCGTCTGGTGGTAGACCTTGCGCGAGCCGGTGATCGGGCCCGTGGTCACGGAAACGGCAGCATTGTTTTCCAGCGTCGTCAACGACTTTCACTCCCTACGCCGGCATTACCCGGTCAGGTTCATGCGGTCGGTGACGCCTGCGAAACGCAAGTCACCCTCTCAGCCCGCCATGGCGCGAGCTCCCGCGTTGGTGTTGTGCCCCCGACCATGCCACGCCGACGCGCGATACTCAAGTCAGGTCACCTCACCCGACCAGTTCGGCCGGGGTCGCGTAGACGTCGACCATGGCGCCGTTGCGCAGCACGGTGATCGGCAGCGCGGTGCCGATCACCTCCGCGAACAGCTGCCGCTGGATGCCCTGCGCGTCCGAGACGCGGGTGCGCCCGACGGTCAGCACGAGGTCGCCCGCCTTCAGGCCCGCGCGGTCGGCGGGCCCGCCGGAGACGACTTCGTGCACCCGCAGCCCGGCGCTCTGCCCGGTGCGCTCGGCGACGTCGTCCGGCAGCGGCGCGGGCACGCCGACGACGCCGAGGTACGCGCGCCGCACCCGGCCCTCGACGGCGAGCGTGTCGATGATCCGCCGGGTGGTCGCGTTGATCGGCACGGCGAGCCCGAGCCCGACCCCGGCGACCGCGGTGTTGATCCCGACGACCCGGCCGGCGGAGTCGGCGAGCGCGCCGCCGGAGTTGCCCGGGTTGAGCGCGGCGTCGGTCTGGATGACGTCCTCGATCACACGCGCGGTGCGCCCCTGCCGCACCGGGAGGGCCCGCCCGAGCGCGCTGACGACGCCGGCGGTGACCGAGCCGGAGAAGCCGAGCGGGTTGCCGACGGCGACGACGAGCTGCCCGACGACGAGCCGGTCGGCATCCCCGAGCACGGCGGCCGACGGCGTCTCGCCGCGCGCACGGAGCACAGCGAGGTCCGAGAGCGGGTCGGCGCCGACGACGTCGAAGGGCACCTCGCTGCCGTCGGCGAAGGTGGCGACGCCCTTCCGGTGGGCGTCGACGACGTGGGCGTTGGTGAGCAGGTGGCCGTCATCGGCGAAGACGACGGTCGAGCCGCCACCGCGCGCGAGCTGGACCCCGGCGACGTGCGGGGTGACGGTCTTGGCGACCGTGCTCACCGTGCGCGAGTAGGCGTCCATCGCGTCTTCCATGGAGTACCTCGATTACACCGTTGCAGGTACTCCAAGTGTGCGCTCGAAATCGTGAGCCGGGGGTTCGCTGTCCGTGAACCGCCGACCAGACCAGTGACGGTCAGTGGTTCACCGGATCGGACCATGCGCCGGTGAAGTTTCGGCGGCAGACTCCCAAAGCGCTTCTGTAACGGTGCAGAAGCGATCTTCTGTGGGGTTGATATGCGCAAACTCATGTTCGGCGCCCTCGCCGGGCTGCTGGTCACCGGCCTGATCCCGGCGACCGCGGCGGCGCAGGGCGAGGCACCCGGCGCTCCCGGCGCCCATCCCAGCTGGCTGCCCGCGAACAAGACCGGCTTCGGGACCGCCCACGACCGGTCCAGCAACGTCTGGTTCACCCTCCAGGGCGGCCAGATGTCGGAGGTCTACTACCCGGACCTGTCGACACCCAGCGTCCGGTCGATGAACTTCGTGGTCACGGACGGCCGCGGCTTCGCGGTCACGGACTACTCCGCCAAGTCGCAACAGGTCCGGCGCGTCGACGACGACAGCCTGGTCTACGAGCAGACCATCACCGACGACCAGCGCCGCTGGCGCCTGCGCAAGACGTACGTCACCGACCCGGCCGCCACGACCGTGCTGGTGGACGTCGACTTCCAGTCGCTCACCGGGCGGCCCTACCAGCTCTACGCGGTCGCCGACCCGGACCTGACCAACGACGGCTCCGACGACTCGGCCGCGCGGCAGGGCGACGCCGTCACCGCGCAGGACGCGTCGAACGCCGCCGCGCTCACCGCGAAGCCCGCCTTCACGAAGACGAGCGTCGGCTACGCGGGCGCGTCCGACGGGAACACGCAGCTCACGAAGACCTTCCAGCTGAACACCTACGACACCGCGGCGAAGGGCAACGTCCTGCTGACCGGGCAGACGACCGCCGACGGCCTGCGGAACCGGCACGTCACCCTCGCGCTCGGCATGGGCGCGAAGGCCGCCGACGCCCTCGGCAACGCGCAGGCGTCGCAGCGACGCGGCGTCCGCGACATCACGCGCGCCTACGACCGCGGCTGGCAGCAGTACCTGCGCGGGGTCAGCAAACCGCCGTCGTCGCTGAAGACCGATGCCGAGCGCGACCTCTACAAGGCGTCGATGCTGACGCTCGCCGCGAGCGAGGACAAGCACCACCCCGGCGCCTTCATCGCGTCGCCGAGCATGCCGTGGCGGTTCGGGAACAACGACCCCGAGTGGTCGCCGTCCGGCACCTACCACCTCGTCTGGCCGCGCGACCTTTACCAGATCGCCACCGGACTGGCCGCCGGCGGCGACACGGCCGCCGCGAACCGCGCGGTGACGTACATGTTCGGCACGCAGCAGCAGGCCGACGGGCACATGCCGCAGAACAGCCGCGTCGACGGCGTCCCGTACTGGACGTCGATCCAGCTCGACGAAACCGCTTTCCCGATCGTGCTGGCCCAGCAGCTCGGCCGGACCGACCTGTGGCCCGGCGTCCGCAAGGCCGCCGACTTCATCATCGGATACCGCGGGCCGGACGGGCAGCCGTCGCCGTACACCCAGCAGGAGCGGTGGGAAGAGCAGGACGGGTGGTCCCCGTCGACCATCGCCTCGGTGATCGCCGGGCTGGTCTGCGCGGCGGACATCGCGTCGCACAACGGCGCGTCCGCCGACGCCGCCCGGTACCTCGCCGCGGCCGACAAGATGAAGGCCGACCTGCCGAAGCAGACGATCACCACGAACGGGCCGCTGTCGAAGGACCCGTACTTCGTCCGCTTGACCAAGGACGCCGACGCGAACGCCGGGACGACGTACAACCTGAGCAACTCGAGCGTGACGATGGACCAGCGCGCGGTCACCGACGCGGGCTTCCTCGACCTGGTCCGGCTCGGCGTCTACCCCGCCGACGACCCGGTGATCCGGAACAGCGTCCGGGTGACGGACAAGGACATCGCGTTCACCACGCCGACCGGCCAGTTCTGGCACCGGTACACGAAGGACGGTTACGGCGAGCAGGCCGACGGTTCGCCGTGGGACTATACGTTCCCGCAGGGCAGCCGCACGACGTACGGCAGGTTGTGGCCGCTGCTGGCGGGCGAGCGCGGCGAGTACGAACTGGCGCTCGGCGACCCGGCGTCGGCCGCGCGGCGGCTGCGTGACCTCGGCCGGGTGAGCAGCTCGGCGGAGACCATGCCGGAGCAGGTGTGGGACGAGAACCCGCCGTCGGGCCAGACGGGCTTCCCGGCGGGCACGCCGAACACGTCGGCGACGCCGCTGGCCTGGACGCACGCGCAGTACGTCCGCCTCGCCTGGGACGTCAAGGCGGGCTCGGTGCTGGAGACGCCGAAGGTGGTCCGCTGCCACTTCCTCGGCTGCTGAGTCTCAAGCGCCCCAATGTGGCGTTCGGTGCGTTGGACGCACCGAACGCCACATTGGGTGCGTCAGACGCAACCAACGCCACATTGGGGCGCTTGGGGCCGGGCGGTCAGATGACGGCGCCGTCGTCCTCCGGGGTGCGAGGGGGGAGCCACGAATTGCCGGGGACGCCCCACTTGTTGTGCTTCAGCATCTTCTTCGCCGCGCGCGCGTGGCGGCCGACCAGGCGGTCCAGGTAGATGTACCCGTCCAGGTGATCGGTCTCGTGCTGCAGGCAGCGCGCGAAGTAGCCGGTGCCCTCGACCTCGATCGGGTTGCCCTCGACGTCGTAGCCGGTCACCTTCGCCCACTTCGCGCGGCCCGTCGGGTACGACTCGCCGGGTGCCGAGAGGCAGCCCTCCCAGTCGTCGTCCGGGTCCGGCATGGTCTCCGGGATCTCCGACGTCTCCAGCTTCGGGTTGACCACGACCCCCTTGTGGCGGACGCCCTCGTCGTCCGGGCAGTCGTAGACGAACACCCGCAGGCCGAGCCCGATCTGGTTCGCGGCGAGGCCGACGCCCTCGGCGGCGTACATCGTCTCGAACATGTCCTCGGTGAGCGTGCGCAGCTTCTCGTCGAACTCGGTGATCTCCCGGGTCGGCTGGTGCAGCACGGGCTCGCCCGCGATAACGATGGGGTGGATGGTCACGGCGAGCCAGTTTAGTCGGACCCTTCTGGTAGACCTGCATCAGACCGTGACGCGCCGACGCGGATGCCCACGTCGGCGGCCGCTTCCGTGGTTGAATGGCGCCCGCGGAAGAGCTAGGTCTGATTCGCCATGACGCCCGATTGAGAGGGACTCGGATGGACGCCGCGGAGTCGATGGCTGAGCCGCAGCCGTCGCCGCCGAAGCCCGTACCCGGCCTGACCGAACGCGAGGTCGAGATCCTCGCCTTCGAGCGCCAGTGGTGGCGACACGCCGGGGCGAAGGAGAACGCCATCCGCGAACGCTTCGACTTGTCCGCGACGCGCTACTACCAGCTGCTCAACAAGCTGCTGGAGAAGCCGGAGGCGATCGAAGCCGACCCGATGCTGGTGAAGCGGCTGCGCAAGACCCGCGCCGCCCGCCAGCGCAAGCGCGGCGCCCGGCGACTGGGGATCGAGCTGAAATGAGCGTGTTTTCCGGACTTTCCCGGCCGATGAAAGCCGCGGGCGTCGCGCTGATCGGGGTGGCCATCGTCGCCGCCGTCATCGGCGGGATCTCCGCGCTGAGCGGTGACGGGTCGAACGAGGCCGGGCCGAGCGGCACTTCCTCGACGCCGCCGGGTACTTCGGGCGGGACCTCGGCCCCGCCTTCGGGGACGTCTTCGCCGAGCGCCCCACCGTCGACCTCGGCGAACCCGTCGTCGCCGACGCCGCCGTCACCGACCAGCCCGGGGGCCGGCCAGCCGACGCAGGGCCAGCCGGGGCAGCCGGGCGGTGACCAGCAGGCGTCCAACAAGTGGGTGACCGTCCGGGTGTTCAACAACTCGACGATCAAGGGCCTGGCGGACCGCGCGGCGGAGGACTTCCGCGGCTCGGGCTGGAACGTCAACGAGGTCGGCAACTACTCCCAGGGCGTCATCCCGACGACGACGGCGTTCTACCGCCCGGGCACCGACGAGGAAGCCGCGGCCAAGCAGCTCGCGCAGGAGTTCGGCATCAAGGCCGAGCCCCGCTTCGAAGGCATCCAGAGCGCGAGCCCCGGCGTGATAGTGATCGTGACGAAAGAGTACGAGTCCGGCCACAAGGGCAGCTGACGTCTTGAGCGAAGGGGCCGTCACCCGCGGGTGACGGCCCCTTTCTCATTCGCCCGCCTGGGTCTTCGCGTAGGCCTCGAGCGCGGCGAGCTGGCCCGGGTCGAGGCTGGGGCGGACCGTCTTCCGCGCCGTCTCGAGGTGGGCCGCGGTGACTTCGCGGGCCTCCAGGGACTCGCGCATCGCCGTCAGCGCCGCCTCGCGGATCAGGGCGGCGCAGTCGGCGGCCGAGTAACCGTCCAGAGTGGACGCGAGCGCCGCGAGGTCCACATCGGAGGCCAGCGGCGTGTTCTTCGAGCTGGCCGCGAGGATCGCCGCGCGGGCCTCGGCGTCCGGCGGCGGCACGTAGACGCGGCGCTCGAGCCGTCCCGGCCGCAGCAGCGCCGGGTCGACCAGCTCGGGCCGGTTCGTCGCGCCCAGCACGACGACCTCGCGCATCGGCTCGACGCCGTCGAGCTCGGTGAGCAGCGCCGCGACGACGCGGTCGGCCACGCCGGAGTCGGACGACTGGCCGCGGCGCGGAGCCAGCGCGTCGACCTCGTCCAGGAAGATCAGCGCGGGCGCGGCCTCCGCGGCGCGGCGGAACAGCTCCCGCACCGCGCGCTCGGACTCGCCGACCCACTTGTCCAGCAGCTCGGCGCCCTTGACCGCGAAGACGTTCAGCGCGCCGGTGCCCGCGAGCGCCCGCACCAGGAACGTCTTGCCGCCACCGGGCGGCCCGTAGAGCAGCACCCCGCGCGGCGGGTCGACGCCGAGCCGGGCGAACGAGTCCGGGTACCGCAGCGGCCACAGCACGGCTTCGGTGAGCGACTGCTTGACGTCGACCATGTTGCCGACGTCGTCCAGCGTCAGCCCGCCGGTGGCGAGGTTGTCCGAAGTGGACATCGACACCGGACGGACGGTCGCCAGCGCGTCCAGCAGGTCCTGCTGCGAGATGCGCGGCTCGTCGGTGTCGCGCTGGCGCAGCGCGGCCCGCAGCGCCGCGTCCCGCCGGAGCGCGATGAGGTCCGCGGCGACGAAGCCGGGCGTCCGCTCGGCGAGGACGCCGCAGTCGATGCCGGTGTCGAGCGGGACGTCGCGGAGCAGGACGTTCAGCAGCTCGCGCCGGGTCTTCGCGTCCGGCAGCGCCAGGCCCAGCTCGCGGTCGAGCAGGTCGGCGGCCCGCAGGCGGGGGTCGGCGGACTCCGCGCGGGCGGTGGTCGCGACGACGGCGAACCGCTCGCGCCGCAACGCCGTCCGCAGCTCTTCCAGCACGACCGTGGCCACCGGCGGCGGCGTGGCCGCGGGCAGCAGCGCGTCGACGTCGGTGAGCAGCAGCACCGCGGGCCCGTCCGCCGAGCCGATCGCCTCGCGCAGGCGCGCGACCGCGACGTTCGGGTCCAGCACGGCGAGGTTCGGCGCGGCCACCGGCACCACGCGGATGTCGGCCTCGGCCGCGACCGCCCGCACCAGCGTCGCCTTGCCGACGCCTTCGGGGCCGGACAGCAGCACCCCGAGGTGGGCGGGAGCACCCAGCCGGGCCAGCAGCTCGGGCCGGTGGAACGCCAGGTCGAACCACTCGCCGAGCTTGCGCGCGGCCGCCTCGGCCCCGATCAGGTCGGCCAGTGGCACGGCCGGTTCGGCGGTCACCTCGGCCACGACTTCGTCTTCGACGATCTCGGCGTCGATCCACTCTTCGGCGGCGGTGACGGCGGAGGTGCGCACCAGCGCGGTCGCCGTCCGGGGCGCGGCGGGCTCGGCGGTGGCCGGCCGCGCGCCGTCGCGCCAGACGACCACAGTGGACGGTCCGACGGCGACGGTGCCGGACGGCTCGGTGGCGGTGACGGTGAGCAGCTCGTTCGTCCAGGTGGCCCCGATCGCCCGCGAAAGCTGCCCGCGCAGCCCGGCGGGATCCGACCCGGGCTGCGGCGCGAGGTCCTGGGGGAGCAGGGAAACGGCGTCCCCGACGGTGAGCACCTTGCCGATCAACGCGAGCCGCAGGGTGTGCGGGCTGAGCGAGACGCTGGCCAGCCGCGACCCGGCGACGGTCACGGTCTTGGCCGCCGAGACGTCGGCGGGCGCGACGACGACTTCGGAGCCTTCGGTGACGCCGAGGTTCGACATGGTGACGTCGTCGGTGAGCACGACCCCGGGCACGCCGGCTTCGTCGGCGGGCGCGGCGAGGGCGGCGCTGACCCGGGCGCCGGTGAGGTGCACGGCATCCCAGGCCCGCAGCCCCAAGGCATCGAGGACTTCGGGGTGCAGCCGGACGACACCGCGACGGGTGTCCAGCGCGGACGGCGTGTGCCGGACGGTCAAGGTGATCTGCGGGTGGCTCACGCCGTTCACCCTAGCGAGCTGAAGGGGACGTTCAGCGCATCAGATGCGCTGAAGGGCGCTTTCCTCGCGGGAGACGCCAGGAAAGTCCCCTTCAGCTCACTTGCGGCGCAGGCCGATCTGCCGCCACGACCGGCGGCGCGGGCCCTGGCCGTTTTCGCTGACCCGGGGCGTCCGGGCCGTCTCGCGCGGCAGCCGGACCGCGCGCATCGCCGCGCCCGCCACCCGGCGGCGCAACGGCGGCCGCAGCCCCAGGCGGCGCGGCGAGCGGGCCCGGCGGATCGCGCGGCGTTCGCGCGGCGGGACCGTCCAGGCCTCCGGGTGCGCCGCCAGCCAGCGGTGCCGGTGGATCGAGTACGGGATGTGCGCCAGGTACAGGATCATCGCCGCGATCAGCGCGACCAGCGGGAACTGGATGATCGCCGCGGCCAGCAGGGCCACGCCGAGCAGCAGCGGGGCGATCGCCTTGGCCGGGGCCTTGACCGTCTTCAGCGACAGCGTCGGGATGCGGCTGATCAGCAACGCCGCGATGGCGACCGTCCACGCCCACACGACGTACTGCGAGGACCACCACCCGGAACCCCACTGCAGGTACGCCACCAGCGGCAGCATCGCCAGCAGGCCACCCGCGGGCGCCGGGACGCCGACGAAGAACTCGCTCGCGTACGGCGGCTGCTCGGTGTCGTCCAGCAGGGTGTTGAACCGGGCCAGCCGCAGGATCATGCAGACGGCGAAGATCAGCGACGCCACCCAGCCGATCCGGTCCGCGCCCGTCTGCCACACGTAGATGACCAGCGCCGGGGCCACGCCGAACGAGATGCCGTCGGACAGCGAGTCCAGCTCCGCGCCCATCTTCGACGTCGCGTCGAGCAGGCGGGCGATGCGGCCGTCCAGGCTGTCGAGCACCGCCGCGATGCCGATCGAGGCGATCGCCATCGCGTAGTTCTTCGTCAGCGCGAACTGCACGGCCGACAGGCCGGCGCACAACGCCAGCACCGTGATGGCGTTCGGCAGCAGCCGGA
This sequence comes from Amycolatopsis nalaikhensis, assembly GCF_030264295.1. GTDB lineage: Bacteria > Actinomycetota > Actinomycetes > Mycobacteriales > Pseudonocardiaceae > Amycolatopsis > Amycolatopsis nalaikhensis. The sequence continues at coordinate 3,638,363 of NZ_CP127173.1, forward strand.
CACCGGGGGTGGTCACGCGGACCATCGATCAGCCTTTCGCGGGCGCGGGGAGTTCGGCGATCACGGTCTCGCCGCCGACCGTGCGCTGGCCCTTGGCGACCAGCACCCGCGAGCCCGGCGGGAGGTAGAGGTCGACCCGGGAGCCGAACCGGATGATGCCGTAGGTCGCGCCGGCGCCGACCTTGTCGCCCTCGCGGATCTCGCAGAGGATGCGGCGCGCGACCAGCCCGGCGATCTGCACGACGACGAGCTCGTGGCCGTCCTCGGTGCGCATCAGCACGGAGTTGCGTTCGTTGTCGTCGCTCGCCTTGTCCAGGTCCGCGGAGAGGAACTTGCCCGGCCGGTAGGCGACCCGCTCGATCACGCCGTTCGCCGGCACGCGCTGGACGTGCACGTCGAACACCGAGAGGAACACCGACACGCGCATCCGCGGCTCGGCGGGCAGGCCCAGCTCGGCGGGCGGGACGGCTTCTTCGATCAGGGACACGAGACCGTCGGCCGAGGCAAGCGCGACGCCGTCGCGCGGCGGCGGGACCCGCTTCGGCTCGCGGAAGAACGCGGCGGTGGCCGCGGTCGCGAGCGCGCCGACGAGCCCGAGGCGCTTGGAGAACCGGCGGGCGACCAACGTCGCGGCGATGCCGCCCGCCACGAACGGGCGACCGGCGGGGTGCATCGGCGGCAGCGTTTCGCGGGCGAGCTGGAGGGCGTGCGCGACTGGGTTGCCGGCGGGCTCCGGCCGGGTGCCGCTCATGGTCGGGTCCCCTGGTTTCGTGTCGGAAGAACGGGTCGGCGCCGGAGCTCCGGCGGCCGCGGATGGGCGCCACCACGCTACCGCTGCCCCAGGCAGGGCTCGCGCCGCGCCCCTGGTGGGCTCCTCCGCGAGGGTGTCCCCGCGGCGGGTGGGAGGGACCACATCCCGGTAACACAAGGTCGAATTCGCCGATAACTCTGGGTAGTTGACGCCGTTCGGGGCGCTGCCGCGGGCAGTCCCCGCCAGACCTGGGAGGACCGATGACCGACCGCCGCGATCCCGCCCAGGCTCGTCTCGACGACCTGCTGGGCGCGTGGCGCCGGGAGATCGAGGAGGTGCCGGTGCCGCCGCTGGTCGACCCGGCGCGCGCGGTCGACGTCGTCCTGGCGGCGAGGCGGAGCCGGGTGCATGCGCCCCCCGACGGCGCATGCACCCGGCCGCGGGATTCGGGCCTGCGAGACGCGCAGAAGGACGTATTTTAACCGCGAAAGTCCCCGTTGATCACGGATCGTCCGGCAAACGTTACAAACGGTCACTCGGACGTCGGCCGACACGGGACGCGAGCCGCAGGATCGCCAGCAGCACCACGGCACCCAGGATGGCCACGCCGAAGCTCGGGAAGTCGAACTCGAACGTCTTCGCCTGGCCGGTCGCGAGCCGGTAGAGCAGCCCGCCGAGCGCCGCGCCGACCACACCGACGAGCACGCTGACCAGGCAGCCCTGCCGCCGCCGGTCCCGGCCGCCGACGACCAGGTTCGCGGCCCAGCCGACGATCGCGCCGAAGATCACCCATGCGACGAAACCCATGATCGGAGCTTACGCGAGCAGTCGTACAAGAGTCATTGCACAAGAACTCTTGTACAACTACTCTTGTGCGTCATGGGCGACGAAGTGCTGGACATCCGCGATTCGAAGGTGCTGGCCGCGGTGTCGCACCCGCTGCGGCGGCGGTTGATGGAACTGCTCCACCTGGACGGCCCGGCCACGGCGTCGATCCTGGCGGGCAAGACCGACCAGGCGGTCGGCAACATCAGCCACCACATGAAGGTGCTGGCCGCGGCCAAGCTGGTCGAGGAGGCGCCCGAACTGGCGCGCGACCAGCGGGAGCGCTGGTGGAAGCGCTCCGCGAAAACCCTCCGGTGGGCGGCCGCGGACTTCCCCGACGACCCGGTCGCGGAGGCGGCCGAGGTGCTGACCCTCGACCACCAGATGGCGGTCGCGCGCGAGTGGCTCGCGACGCGCGACACCTACCCGCCGGAGTGGCGGGGCGTGGCGTTCAGCACCGACACCTGGATGCGCCTGTCCGCCGCCGAGATCGAAGAGCTGAACGAGCGGGTTCTGCTGCTGCTGGCCGAGTTCGAGAACCGCACCGAACCCGGTGACGGCGTCGAGCGCCGTCCGGTCTTCTTCGTCGCGCGGGCTTCGCTGGGCCAGCCGTGAAGGGGCTCTGGGGGAACCGGGACTTCCGGCTGCTCTGGACCGGCGAGACCACGAGCATGCTCGGCAGCATGGTCGCGAGCACGGCGTTGCCGCTGGTCGCGGTGGTCACGCTGCAGGCGAGCACCTTCCAGGTCGCGCTGCTGACCGCGGCCGCCTGGCTGCCGTGGCTGGCCATCGGCCTGCCCGCCGGCGCCTGGGTCGACCGGCTGCCGAAACGCCCGGTGATGCTGGTCTGCAACACGATCTCGATGGCCGTGTTCGGCTGTGTCCCGGTCGCGGCCGCGTTCGGCGTGCTGACCATGCCGTACCTGCTGGCCGCGGCCCTGCTCGGCGGCGTCGCGAAGGTGTTCTTCACCCTCGCCTACCGGGCCTACCTCCCGGCCCTGGTCGGCGAGGACGAACTGCTCGAAGCCAATGCGAAGCTCCAGGGCAGCGAGTCCGCGACCCAGGTCGGCGGGCCCGGCCTGGCCGGTCTGCTCGCGCAGGCGTTCGGCCCGGTCAGCGGGGTCCTCGCCGACGCGGTCAGCTTCGGCGTCTCCGTGCTGTGCGTGCGGGCGATCCGGGTGCGGGAGACCGTGGTCCCGGCGCCGCGGACGCCGTTGCGCGGCCAGATCGCCGAAGGCCTGCGGTTCGTCATGGGCGACCGCTACCTGCGGACGCTGATGGTGTTCGGTGCCGTGTCGAACCTCGCGCTCAGCGGGTACGGCGCCATCCAGATCGTCTTCCTCTCCCGCACGCTCGGCGCCGCCCCCGGCCTGGTCGGCCTGGTGCTGGCGGTGGCCGCGGCGGGCGGGGTGCTCGGCGCGGCCGTGGCCGGACGGCTCGGCGCCCGCTTCGGGACCGCCCGCGCGTTCCTGCTCTGCGAGGTCTGCGCCGCGCCGATGATGGCGCTCGGCCCGCTGAGCGGCCCCGGCTGGGGGCTCGTGCTGTTCGTCCTCGCGGAGTTCGGGGTGTGCGCCGGTGTCGTCGCGTCGAACGTGCTGACCACGACGTTCCGGCAGCGCTACTGCCCGCCCGAGCTGTTCGGCCGCATCACCTCGAGCGCCTCGCTCACCTCCTACGGCACGATCCCGCTGGCCGGGGTCCTCGGCGGCGTGCTCGGCGAGACGATCGGCGTCCGCGAGACGCTGTGGGTGGCGTCCGCGGTGATGGTCGCCGCCCTGCCCGTGCTCGCGCCCTACCGGAAGCTGCGGGAGTTCCCGCTCAGAGCAGCAGGACGTCCACCTCGTCTCCAACCGCTGCCGACGTGACGTCCTCCGGCAGCACGATCAGGCAGTTGGCCTGCGTGAACGCCGCGAGCAGGTGCGAGCCAGGCCCGCCGCGCGGCCCGACGACCCCGGTGACCTCGCGGTCGGACGGGGTGAACACGCCCCGGCGGTACTGGCGGCGGCCGGCGGGCGAGGACATCGACTCCAGCAGCCGGGCCCGCACCCGCCGCCGCGAGACGTCCGTGTGACCCATGGCCGTGAGGATCGCCGGGCGCAGGAACGCCTCGAACGACACGAGCACGCTCACCGGGTTGCCGGGCAGCGTCACCACCGGCACGCCCTGCCAGCGGCCGCAGCCCTGCGGCCCGCCCGGCTGCATGGCGATCTTCGCGAACTCGACGCCCTGGCCGGTCAGCGCGTCCTTCACGACCTCGTACGCGCCCGCGCTGACCCCGCCGGAGGTGACCAGCAGATCGGCGTCGGCCAGCTTCGGCTCGATGACCTTCCGGAACTCCTCGACGTCGTCGACGACGCTGCGGACCACCTCGACCTCGCAGCCGAGGCCGCGCAGTGCCGCCGCGAGCATCACGCTGTTGGACTCGTAGATCTGGCCGTGGCGCAGCGGCGCGGGCGCGTCGACGAGCTCGGTGCCGGTGGAGGCGACCAGCACCCGCAGCGGCCGGTGCACCCGCACCTCGGCGAGCCCGACCGCGGCCGCCAAGCCCAGCTGCGAGTGGCCGAGCACGGTTCCGGCGTGCAGCGCGATGCTGTCGGCGACGACGTCTTCGCCGGTGTGCCGGATGTGCGCGCCCTCGCGGGCGGGCGCCGAGATCGTCACCGTCGACGTGCTGCCGTCGGTGTCCTCGACCATCACCACGGCGTCGGCGCCCGGCGGCAGCGGCGCGCCGGTCATGATCCGGTGCGCGGTGCCCGGCTCGAGCGGCCGGACGTCGACCCGGCCCGCCGGGATGTCGTCGGCCACCGGCAGGGTCACCGGCGCCTGGCCGACGTCGGCCGCGCGGACCGCGTAGCCGTCCATCGCGGAGTTGTCGAAGGGCGGGAGGGACACGCCCGCCCGCACGTCTTCGGCCAGCACGAGGCCGGCCGCGGCGGCGAGGGGCAGCGAGGTCGCGGGGGCGGTGCCGAGGAGCGCGGCAACGCGGTCGCGGTAGTCGTCGACGGAGATCACCGGACCATCCTCCCCGCCATTCGTGCTCGTGCAAGACTCTGCCCCGTTACGAGCACGTACAGGGGAGAACACGCATGCAGGTGGGAATCCGTCAACAGCCCTCGTTCGCCGTCGCCCGGCTGATGCTCGCGCCCGGCGAGCCGTGCCAGGTCGAGTCCGGCGCGATGATGGCCACCAGCTACGGCGTGCAGGTCCAGTCCCAGGCGCAGGGCGGGATCATGAAGGGCCTCGGCCGCGCGTTCCTCTCCGGCGAGTCCTTCTTCATCTCCACCTTCACCGCGCCGCCGAACGGTGGCTGGGTCGACGTCGCCGCCAACCTGCCCGGCGACATCCAGGTGATCACCCTCGACGGCCGCACCGGCTGGGCCGTCACCCGCGGCTGCTGGCTCGCGTCGTCGCACGGCGTGCAGACCGAGACCAAGTGGGGCGGGATGAAGAACCTGATGGGCGGCGAGGGCGGCTTCCTGACCCACGCCACCGGCCAGGGCCAGCTGCTCGTCTCCTGCTACGGCGCGGTCGAGACGATCACGCTGCAGCAGGGCGAGATGGTCACCATCGACACCGGGCACGTCGTCGCGTACGCCGACACCGTGCAGTACCAGATCCGCAAGGTCGCGACCGGCATCATCCAGTCCATGAAGAGCGGCGAAGGGCTCGTGTTCGACTTCGTCGGCCCCGGCCAGATCATGACGCAGACGCGCAACCCGTCGGCGCTGATCAGCTGGATCATCTCGCACGTCCCGTCCCGCTGATGCGCGTCCAGACCCGGCACACCCCTGGCTTCGGCGTCGCCCGCGTCCTGCTGGACCCGGGCGAAGCCGTGCGCGCCGCCCCGGAAACCCTGCTGGCCAGCCGGTTCGGCGTCACCGAGACCCCGGCGAGCCGCGGGGTCCGGGCGAGCAAGAGCGCGATGTCCGTCTACACGGCACCCGCCGACGGCGGCTGGATCGACTTCGCGCCGCTGCGCCCCGGCGACGTCTACCCGCTCGAGCTGGGCGGCGGCACGGGCTGGTCGGTGCACCGCGACGCCGTGCTGGTGCGGCCCTCGTCGGTCCGGCGCGACGCGAACTGGGCGCCGCTGCAGCAGCTCTTCGGCGCCGACTCCGGGTTCCTCGAGCACTACAGCGGCACCGGGCCGCTCGTGCTGGCCACACCCGGCCCGGTCGACGCGTTCGAGCTCGCCCAGGGCGAGCTGGTCACCGTCCGGCCGGACTACCTGCTGGCCTACCCGGACACCGTGCAGTGCCGCCTGCGGGCGCTCGACCCGGGCGGCTCGCAGTCCGTGCGCACCGGCGAAGGACTGGCGGTCGACTTCGCGGGTCCCGGCACGGTGCTCGTGCAGGCGCGCAACCGGCGTCTTTCGGGTACGTGATCTTCGGACGAATTGCCCATTGCCGAGGGGAATAATTCCGGTAGCGTGATTGGCACTCGCACCGCTGGCATCCGCTCGGGCCAGCGGATCCTTTGTGCTGAGGGAGGGCGCCGTGGCTGTCGGCACCGTCAAATGGTTCAACTCGGAAAAGGGCTACGGGTTCATCGAATCCACCGAGGGTCCGGACGTGTTCGTCCACTATTCGGCCATTCAGGCCGAAGGATTCCGCACTCTGGACGAGGGTGACCGCGTGGAGTTCGAAGTCCAGTCCGGTCGTGACGGCCGCAGTCAGGCAGCCGACGTGCGCAAGGTTTCGTAGCGGGGCGATCACCCGATTGGCGAACCCCCGGCAGCCGCCGAACCAGGGGCGTTAGGCTGCCGGGCGTGACAGGCGATGTGTCGGGGGACCTCACCGGTCGCCGGCTGGGCAACTACCGCATCGACGGGGTGCTCGGCAAGGGCGGCATGAGCGTGACCTACAAGGCCACGGACGTGCGTCTCGGCCGCAAGGTGGCGCTGAAGGTCATCGGTGACCACCTCGGGGCCGACGCCGAGTTCCGCGAGCGGTTCGTCGACGAGGCGCGCAACACGTCCGCGATCGACCACGCCAACGTCGTGCCGCTGTACGACTTCGGCGAGCTCGACGGCATGTTGTACATCGCCATGCGCATGGTCGACGGCGGCGATCTCGCCGGGCTGATCTCCGGCGGGCCGATCGCGCCCGCCCGTGCCCTGACGATGCTCGACCAGGTCGCGGACGCGCTCGACACGCTGCACAACCGTGGTCTGGTCCACCTCGACGTCAAGCCGGCCAACGTGCTCGTGACGAAGAAGGAGACTTCGCGCGAACACGTCTACGTCGCCGACTTCGGGCTGACCCGCCGCGGCGCGACCGGCCACCGGACCCGCGGCGGCGACTTCCTCGGCTCCCCGACGTACGCGGCGCCGGAGCACCTGCGCGGCGAGCCGCTGGACGGGCGCACCGACCAGTACGCGCTCACGTGCGTCCTCTACGCGTGCCTCACCGGCAGCCCGCCGTTCAAGGGCGACGTGCCGACGGTGATCAAGGGCCACCTCAACGGCGACCCGCCCGCGATCTCTCGCGTGGTCGCGCTGCCGCCGGCGATCGACGAGGTCATCCGCAAGGGCATGGCCAAGAACCCGGCGGACCGCTACCCCAGCTGCGTCGAGATGGTCGCGGCCGCGCGCCGCGCGCTCGGCCCCCAGGCCGCGTCCGACACCCCGCCGGGCCCGCCCGGGTCCAATTCGGGTGGAGTTCCCGCGCCGCACCGTGCTGGTCAGGTACAACAGGGGCCGCACCAGAACAGCGCACCGCAGGGAGAGGGGGCCCCCGTGCACCCGTACGGAGGACAGCAGCAGCCCGGTTACGGCCAGGGCCCCGGTCCTGGTGGTCCGCAGGGGCCGCCGCCGCAGGGCCCGCCGCCCGGCTACGGCTACCCGCAGCAGCCGCCGCCGGGCATGCCCCCGCAAGGTCCGCCGCCCGGCTACGGCTACCCCCAGCAGCAGCCGGGGATGCCGCCGCCGGGCATGCCCCCGCAGGGCTACGGCCAGGACCCGATGCGGCTGCGCCCGCCGATGCCCGCGGGCGGCGCGGGCGCGTTCCACCAGCCGAAGAGCGGTGGCGGCAAGAAGTGGATCTTCATCGTGCTGGGCCTCGTCGTCGTGGCGGGCCTGGTCGTGGGCGCGATCTTCGTGTTCTCCGACGGCGGCAGCGGCGGTGGCGGCACGACGACGGCCCCGAACATCCCGGTCGGCCCCGGCGACTCGCAGACCAACCCGACGTCGTCGCTGAACGCGCCGCCGACGTCGATCTCCATCAAGCCGGGCAACTGACGCCGGGGCCGGCGGGCTGAAGGGGACTTTGCTCGCATGTGATGAGAGGAAGGTCCCCTTCAGCGCGTCAGATGCCATGAACGTCCCCTTCAGCCCGCCGGGGCGCTCGCGAGATCGTGCCGCGCTGAGCAGGTCTTCTTGCACTCTCCCCCCGAGAGTGCTAAACACGGTGTTGGCACTCGACGCCGTCGAGTGCCAAAGGTCGGGACGGTGAGGCTGGCCCCCACCCGGGTCCAGTCGTCCGTCGCGGGCACCGAGCCTGGCCGAGGAAGAGTCCTGCTGCCGCCGCTTGCTAGAAGCACAGCGCGGCGGTAGCGCCCAATACCGGAGGACCACACCGCAATGGCCAAACTGATCGCGTTCGACGAGGACGCCCGCCGCGGTCTCGAGCGCGGCTTGAACACCCTCGCCGAAGCCGTCAAGGTGACCCTCGGCCCGCGGGGCCGGAACGTCGTGCTCGAAAAGAAGTGGGGCGCGCCGACCATCACCAACGACGGTGTCTCCATCGCCAAGGAGATCGAGCTTCGAGGACCCGTGGGAGAAGATCGGGGCCGAGCTCGTCAAGGAGGTCGCCAAGAAGACCGACGACGTCGCGGGTGACGGCACCACCACCGCCACCGTGCTCGCCCAGGCCCTCGTCCGCGAGGGGCTGCGCAACGTCGCCGCCGGCGCCGACCCCATCTCCCTCAAGCGTGGCATCGAGGCGGCCGTCGAGGCCGTCACCGAGCAGCTGCACAAGGCCGCCGTCCAGATCGAGACCAAGGAGCAGATCGCTGCTACCGCCTCGATCTCGGCCGCTGACCGCACCATCGGCGAGCTGATCGCCGAGGCGCTGGACAAGGTCGGCAAGGAAGGCGTCGTCACCGTCGAGGAGAGCAACACCTTCGGCCTCGAGGCTGAGCTCACCGAGGGCATGCGCTTCGACAAGGGCTACATCTCCGGTTACTTCGTGACCGACCCGGAGCGTCAGGAAGCCGAGCTCGAGGACCCGTACATCCTCCTCTTCGGCTCCAAGATCTCCACCGTCAAGGACGTGCTGCCGCTGCTGGAGAAGGTCATCCAGTCCGGCAAGCCGCTGCTGATCATCGCCGAGGACGTCGAGGGCGAGGCCCTGGCCACCCTCATCGTCAACAAGATGCGCGGCACCTTCAAGTCCGTCGCCGTCAAGGCCCCGGGCTTCGGTGACCGCCGCAAGGCGATCCTGCAGGACATCGCGATCCTGACCGGTGGCCAGGTCATCTCCGAGGACGTCGGCCTCAAGCTGGAGAACGCGGACCTGTCCCTGCTGGGCAAGGCCCGCAAGGCCGTCATCACCAAGGACGAGACGACCATCGTCGAGGGTGCGGGCGACGCCGACCAGATCCAGGGTCGCGTCAACCAGATCCGCGCCGAGATCGACAACTCGGACTCGGACTACGACCGCGAGAAGCTGCAGGAGCGGCTCGCGAAGCTGGCCGGCGGCGTGGCCGTCATCAAGGCCGGCGCCGCGACCGAGGTCGAAGCTCAAGGAGCGCAAGCACCGCATCGAGGACGCGGTGCGCAACGCGAAGGCCGCCGTGGAAGAGGGCATCGTCGCCGGTGGTGGCGTGGCCCTGATCCAGGCCGCCGAGGCCGCGTTCGCGGGCCTGAAGCTCGAGGGCGACGAGGCCACTGGTGCCAACATCGTCAAGGTGGCCGTCGAGGCCCCGCTCAAGCAGATCGCGATCAACGCCGGCCTCGAGGGCGGCGTCGTGGTGGAGAAGGTCAAGGGCCTGCCGCAGGGTCACGGCCTCAACGCCGCCACGGGTGTCTACGAGGACCTGCTCGCCGCCGGCGTGCCGGACCCGACGAAGGTCACCCGCTCCGCGCTGCAGAACGCCGCTTCCATCGCGGCGCTGTTCCTGACCACCGAGGCCGTCGTGGCGGACAAGCCGGAGAAGGCTTCGGCCGCTCCCGCCGACCCGTCCGGTGGCATGGGTGGCATGGACTTCTGAGTCCGGTTGCTTCGAAAGCCCGGTCCGCTTCGGCGGGCCGGGCTTTCTTTATGGCCGGGTGAAGAACCAGACGGCGAACGCGCCGACGATCACGACGCCGAGGGCGAGCACGCCGAGGCCCCCGAGCCAGGCGGTGCTCGCCTCTTCCGCTTCCATCGCGACGACGATCGCGCCGATCCCGGTGAGCAGGATCCAGATCGCCAGCCCGGCGGCGGTGTAGAGCACGGTCTTGGTGACGCTCGCGCTGCCGGTGTCGTTGAAGGCGAGGGCGACGAAGGCGGCGAAGGCGGTCAGCCCCAGCCCGGCGACCAGGTACAGGCCACCGAGGATCCCGACGACGACCTTCGCGGCCGTTCTGCTCCCTTGATCCACGAGCGCGAACCCTAGCCCCTCGACCGGGATCCGCGTCCGGGTTTTGCGCCGCCCGGCCTACGGGCGTACGCCGAACGGCCCGGACGTCCCCTTGGCGTCCGGGCCGTTCACCGCGTCCCCCGACGGCGGCGTTCCCCCGACCCGCGCCCCCCGGCGCGAGCGTCTTGCGGTGCACCCCGATCGTCCGGCGGGCACCGGCTCCCCCTGCGAGCCGGCGCCCGCCCGGCGTCAGGAGTCCTCTTCGGGCGTCAGAATCGCGGCGGCGACGTAGACGGGAATGGCGATGCCGACGGAGAGGAAAACGGCGGCGACCATGCCGATGCGCAGGACGTTGGCATCGATGCCGAGGTAGGTGGCCCAGCCACCGCAGACACCGGTGAGCATCTTGTCGCTCTTGCTGCGGCGGAGCTTCTTGGTTTCCGGGGTGTACACGCTGTTCGTCATGGCTCAATGGTGTCTCCGGCAGGGGGCCGGCCACATCGGGAACGGCCCGGACCCCGACCCTGAACTTGGCATCGGGGAAAACCACGTGCTCAGCTCGGTGGTCGGCCGGTCCGTTGTCGGCGAGCCACGAGTTGTCCCCAGGCTGGCCGCGTTGTGGACGGATCGTCGCCGCGAGCCCGATTTTCCGGCTTCCGTCGGTGGGCGTCGATACGATGGACTCGGGGCAGCCCCCCAGGGAGCGGTGGGGGTGTCCGGTCCCGGGCGGTGGGCTTCCCGCCTGCCGAGATGTGCGGCCAGGCGACCTCGACCTGGTCGTCTACTCGCTGCGCAAGTGGATGCGTCTGGCCCTGACCGGGAATCCGACGGGCCTGCTGCCGCTGTTCGTGCCAGACGCGGAGATCGTGCGGATCACCGGCCACGAGCTGCGTTCGAACGCGGGCCGGATCGTGTCGCGGGTTCGCGGGCTACCTGCGGACCCAGCGGCAGCGGATGCTCGACGGCGCCATCAAGGTCAACCGGCCCGAGCTGATCGAGAAGTACGGCTTCGACACCAAGTACGCGATGCACATGGTGCGCCTGGGCGTGCAGGGCGTCGAGCTGCTCGAAACCGGCCGGATGACGCTGCCGATCGCCGAGCCGTGGCTGTCATGGCTGCGCGACTTGCGGCGCGGGAAGCACACGCAGGCAGAGGCCTTGGCCGCCGCGGCGGAGCTGGAAGACCGGCTCGACCGGCTGGTCCGGGCCGGGTCGCCGTTGCCGGAACAGCCCGACCGCAACTGGGCCGACCGGTGGCTGGTGCACGCTTACGGCTCGGCCTGGCAAGCGGCGGCGTGAGGTCGTGAGTGTTTAGGGCGGTTCTAATACTCCAGCTGTAGTTCGTGATCGGGTGCTGGGTTTTCGTGTCGTCGCTGGTAGTGGCTTTGCCGGGCGTGATGTTGGTGTCGTCGGCGCCAGGTGGACCAGGCCAGGATGTCGGCGACGCGGCGGGCTGGCTTGAGGATGAGCTGGGCGTAGAGGTGCCTGATCTCGTTGCGTGTCAACGGGATCAGGCCCTCATGCGGTTTTGTGTGGCGGGCATGGGCGGCGGCGATGGCGAGGAAGGCGTGGGCCAGCATGACCAGCGTGGTCCAGCGATACCAGGAGGTCCAGGTGCGGACCTGGTGCTCGTCCAGGCCGGTGAGTTCTTTGCCGGTCTGGAAGGTTTCCTCGATCGTCCAGCGACGCCCGGCAACGCGGGCGAGCTTGGCCAGCGAGACGCGGCGGGGGCTGTAACAGCGGTAGAACGCAGTCTCCCCGGTGCGCCGGTTGCGGCGCATCAGGATCCAGTGATAACCGGTGGTGCCCGCGGGGTGCAGCCGGATGCGGGCCCACAGGTAGTAGCGCCGGCCTTTCGCGCCCGCTCCGGCGGAGAGCTTCTGCCAGGCCCGTTTCGGCAGCGCGGCCGCCCGCTCATCAGCTCGCACGCTCTGCCTGCCGGGCCCGGGAATGCGATGGTCGCAGGCCACGGCCAGCACATAGGCCTGTCCGCGTTGTTCGAGCGGATCACGCAGGCCGGCAGCGTCTTTGCCGTAAGCCTCGTCCCCGGTCACCCACCCCACCCGCACGCCCGCGTCCAGCGCCCGGGTGATCATGGCCAACGCGAGCCGGGATTTCGTGGTGAACCGGGTCCCGGCGGGCACTCCGGCCCGGTCCCGGCGCCGGGGGTCCTCGGCCCAGCTTTCAGGCAGGTAGAGCTCACGGTCGATGAACGTATGCCCGGCCGGGGTGGAATACGTCAGGAACACCGACATCTGCGAGTTCTCGATCCGGCCCGCCGTGCCCGTGTACTGCCGCTGGACTCCGACCGACTCGGTGCCCTTCTTCAGGTCGCCGGTCTCGTCGATGACCAGCATCGCATCTGATCACCCAGCTGCTCGACCACGACCTCGCGCAGGTCGTCACGAACCCCGTCCACGTCCCAGCTCGCGCGCGAGAGCAGGTTCTGCATCCCATGCGGGGTCGTGTCCCCGACAGCCTCGGCGATGGTCCAGCAGTTCACCCGAACCAGCCCGGCCAGCAGCCCCTGCACGAACCGCCCCGCGCGGCGACGCGACTCCACCCGCGCGAACCGGTGCCCCACCCGCACGAACATCTCACCCAGCAGCGACTGCCACCCCGCAGGGTCTACGCTGGCAGCCGCGGCCACCACATGATCTTGAGTTGTCTTCACAAACACCATGATCACGTGGTGGCCGCACCCATCTCACCGGCCCCCTCCAGCAAGATCACGAACTACAGCTGGAGTACTAACCGCCCTAAACACTCACGACAAGGCGCGCACGCGCTCGAGCCGCGCCCGCCACGCTGCCTCCACCTCCGGGGTGGCCGGGTACGCGTCCGTTGGCTCGGGCGACTGGGGCAGCACCGGGAGGTATCCGTCCACTGGGGACAATGGGGAAGCGCTGACATCGCCTTCCAGCAACGAAATCGTGCCCAGGCCGCACGCGAATTCGAGGTCCGGGAGCGCGCCCGCCAGTGCCAGGCCCGCCGCCAGTCCGATGCTCGTCTCCACCGCCGATGACACCACGCACGGCAGTCCGCACGCCTCGGCGACCTCCAGCGCCCGGCGCACGCCGCCGAGGGGGGACACCTTCAGCACCGCTATGTCCGCCGCTCCGGCGACCGCCACCTTCAGCGGGTCCTCCGCTCGGCGGATCGACTCGTCGGCCGCTATGCGGACCGCGACCCGGCGGCGGACCGCGGCCAGCTCCTCGATCGACCGGCACGGCTGCTCCGCGTACTCCAGTCCGCTCGCCGCTTTGTCGAGGTCCGTCAGCGCGCGCACCGCCGTGTCGACGTCCCACGCCATGTTCGCGTCGACGCGGATCGCGCCGTCCGGGCCCAGCGCGTCGCGGACCGCCGCCACCCTGTCGCAGTCGTCCGCCACCGATGACCTCGGGTCCGCGACCTTCACCTTCGCCGTGCGGCAGCCCGACTCGCGGACCAGCTCGTACGCCTTCTCCGGGGCGACCACCGGCACCGTCGTGTTCACCTCGACGCGGTCGCGGACCGGGGCCGGCCAGCCGACCTCCGTCGCTTCGAGGGCCGCGTGCAGCCACGGCACGCTCTCGGCGTCCGAGTAGTCGGCGAACGGGCAGAACTCGCCCCAGCCCGCCGGGCCGCGGAGGAGCACGCCCTCACGGACCGTGATGCCTCGGAACCGGTTGCGCAGGGGGATCGCGTAGACCTTCATCGCCGCCGATCATGCCACCGCGCCGGCTCGGGCAAACAGGTGCCGAACAGCGCGTTACCGGTCAGAATGACCTTGTGGTCCTCGATTTCCGCGTGCTGGGTCCGGCCGAGGTCACGGCCGACGGCCGCCCGGTACCGCTCGGGGGCAGCCGGCCGCTGATCGTGCTGGCCGGGCTTCTGCTGCGCGCGAACCGGGTCGTGCCCGTCGACGAGCTGGGCCGCTGGCTGTGGACCGACGACCGCCGCCGGTCGAAAGGCGCGCTCCAGACCTACGTGCTGCGCCTGCGCCGCGCGCTCGGCGACCAGGTCGCGATCCGCACCGAGAGCGGCGGCTACCTGATCGAGGTCGACGACGACCTGCTCGACCTCTCCCGCTTCCGCGCGCTCGCGGCGCGCGGCAAGGCCGCGATGGACCGCGGCGACAGCCGTCAGGCCGCCGCGCACTTCGCCGACGCCCTCGCGCAGTGGCGCGGGCCGGCGCTGCTGAACGTCGAGTCGGACGCGCTGCACCGCGACGAGGCCGGCCAGCTGGCCGAGGAACGGCTGCGTGTGCGCGAGCAGTGGGCCGACGCCCTGCTCGAAGTCGGCGAGTACGGCACGGTCGTCCCCGAACTCGCGCGGCTGACCAGGGAAAACCCGCTGCGGGAGCGGCTGCACGAGCAGCTGATGGTCGCGCTCTACCGGTCGGGCCGCCAGGCCGACGCCCTCGACGTCTACGGCCGGATCAGCGGCGTGCTGGCCGACGAGCTCGGGCTGGACCCCGGCCCGTCCCTGCAGCGCACCCGCCAGGCGATCCTCACCGGTGCCGACCACATCGACACGGCCCCCGCGCTGGCGCGCTACCGGCTCGGCGTCGAGCCGCAGGTGCCGCACCAGCTGCCCGCCGACCTGCCGACGTTTTCCGGGCGCGAGTCCGACCTCAAGGCGTTGCACGCGCTGCTGCCGGAGGCGATCGACGCGGGCACGTCGACGCCGATCGCGTCCGTCGAAGGCATGGGCGGCGTTGGCAAGACGACGCTGGCGGTGCACTTCGCGCACGAGATCGCCGACCGGTTCCCCGGCGGGCAGGTCTACCTCAACCTGCGCGGCTACGGGCCGGGCGAACCGGTCGAGCCGTCGGCGGCACTGGAGGCGATGCTGACCGCGCTCGGCGTGCCGTGCGAGGCGATCCCGGCCGACCTCGACGGCCGCGCGGCGAGCTGGCGGACGCACAGCGCGGGACGACGGCTGCTCGTCCTGCTCGACAACGCCAACCGCACCGAGCAGGTGAGCCCGCTGCTGCCCGGGCCGGGCAACCTGGTGCTGATCACGAGCCGCTGGCAGCTGCGCGCGCTCGTCGCGACGCACGGCGCGCGGCGGGTCGCGCTGGAAGAGCTCGCCGAAGAGGACGCCGTCGAGCTGCTGGCGTCGACGATCGGCGTCGAGCGCGTCGCCCGCGACCCGGCGGCGGCCGAGCGGTTCGTGCGCTACTGCGGCGGGCTGCCGCTGGCGATCCGGATCCTCGCGGTGCGGGCGGCGCAGTTCCCGGACCTGCCGCTCGACGAGTTCGCCGGCTCCCTCGACAACGACCTCCTCGGTTCGTTCGACCTCGCCGACGGCGAAGGCACGAACATCCGCTCGGTGCTTTCGTACTCCTACCAGGCGCTGGACCCGTCGGCGGCGCGCCTGCTGCGGTTGCTGGGCCTGACCACCGGCGTCGACTTCACCGCCCCCGCGGCGGCCGCGGTCGCCGGGGTGGAGCTCCCGGCCGCCCGGGCGATGCTGGAGACCCTGGCGGCCGCGCACCTGCTCGGCCAGCCGCGGCCGGGCCGCTACCAGTTCCACGACCTCATCCGGGCGTACGCGGGCGAAGTCGCTTCGCAGGTCGATCCGCCTTCGGAGCGCGAAGCGGCGTTGGACCGGCTGCTGGCGTGGTACCTGGCGTCGGCGCTCCAGGCGTCACGGCGGATGCGGCCGGAGCGCTACTACCGGCTCCTGGAGCTCGACGACCTTTCGGGCGGGCTGGAGTTCGCTTCGCACCACGAGGCGCTGGACTGGTTCGGCGAGGAGTCCGGCAACCTGATCGCGGCGGTCCACCTGGCGCGGCGCCGGCACCGCGACGACGTCTGCTGGAAGCTCGCGTGGCTGCTGCAGAGCTACTTCGTGACGCGCTCCCGGCTCGACGACTGGCGCTCGGTGTTCGAGGTGGCGCTCGAAGCGGCGCGGGCGAGCGGGCACCGGCCGGGAGAGGCGGGCATCCTCAGCGGCCTGGGGGTGGTGAACGGCGTCGCCCGGCAGTACGACGAGTCACGGCGGTACCTGGAGCAGGTGCTGGCGATCCAGCGCGAGCTGGGCGCGCGCGAGGGCGAGGCGCGGGCCCAGTACAACTTGGCCCTGGCGGCGCACAACCTGGACGACTGCACCTGGGCGTACGAGCACGGCGTGCAGGCGCTGGAGATCGTCCGCGAGCTGGGGATGGGGGCGTTCGAGGCGAGTGTGCTGCGGGCGCTCGGCGACATCTGCACGTCACTCGGCGACTACGAGCAGGCGTTGCGGCTGGCCGACCAGGCCCTGGCGATCGTGGGGCCCGACGGCGAGCCGGTGGACACGCGGTTCACGCAGCACACGCGCGGGCTGGCGCTGGTGGGCTTGGGTCGCCTGGACGAGGGGATCGCCTGCATCCGCCGCTCGGTGGAGATGTTCTTCGCGATGGGCGAGCAGTACGAGGCCGCGGACGTCCTGGCCCAGCTGGGGACGGTGTACCTCCGCCACGGCGACGAGTCGCTGGCGCGCGAGTGCTGGCTGCGGTCCGTGCGGTTGCTGACCGAGCTGGGCCACCCGGACGCCGATGACGTGCGCGCCAAGCTGGCGGCTTTGGTCGGCTCCGGGGCCTGATCGTCGCCGGCTTGCGGGTTCGCGGGCGGCGGACCGTCCGCGTGCCGACCCCCAGCGACAGCACGCAGGCCGGTCCGGCCCGCGCGTCCACTCAACCCGATCGCGCTCACTGTCCACTCACTGTCCGGTCCAGCCCGAGCAGGTCAGCCAGGCATTCGGCGTTGCGAGGGGCCTCGACCTTCACGTCGTTGTCGAAGTAGACGTGGACGTCGCGCCGTCCCTCGTCGTGCCAGGTTCGGATCTTGGCCGCCCAAGTGCGTAGTGCCTCGTCGGAGTAGCCGCTCACGTACAGCTCCTCGTCGCCGTGGAGGCGGACGTAGGTGAAGTCCGCGGTCTGGTCCTCCAGGAAGGGCCACTTTCCTGCCGTGTCGGCTACCACCAGGGCGATTCCGTGTTCGGTCAGCAGCTTCGTCGCCGCTGGTCGGGCGAAGCTCGGATGCCGCACCTCCAGTGCGTGTTTGAGGGCCCTGCGTGGTCCCGGGTCGAGGTGCGGGGTTCCTTTCAGCTTGTCGTCGTGCTTCTTGGCCAGCTCGGCCGCTTCCGTCGTCGTTCGCGGGAGGAGAGCGAAGAAGTTCGTCAGGCGGTCCGGGTCGAAGGCCAGCCTCGGGGGCAGCTGCCAGAGGAACGGGCCCAGCTTCGCTCCCAGGGCCAGGACTCCCGAGGCGTAGAAGTTCGCCAACGCCGTTTCGACGTCGCGTAGCTGCTTCATGTGCGTGATGAAGCGGCCGCCCTTCACCGCGAACAGGAAGTCCGCCGGGGTCTCGGCGAACCATGCCCGGAAGCGCTCCGGGCGCTGCAGTGAGTAGAACGAGCCGTTGATCTCCACCGCGTTCATCCGGCGGGAGAGGTACTCCAGCTCCTGGCGCTGGGGCAGGCCGCTCGGGTAGAACACTCCGCGCCATGGTGGGTAGCGCCACCCTGACGTTCCGATTCGGATCTCGGCTATTCGCCTCACCGCCTTTCCGCGGTGGGTGATTCCCGGTCGTCTCCTGGTCCAAACTTGGGCTCTTCGGGACCGCTGGGCCGGTCTTTGGGACAGCTGGCCTGATCTTGGGGTTGGGCGTCTCATCGGGCCCTTGTGGTGGTGTCTGCTCACCTTGCTTTCCTTTGTCCTCTGTCCCCGCCAGAACTGTCCTCGCCGGACGGGCAGGCTCTGGGATGGCCGGGGGCTCGTAGGTCTCTTGCCTTCTCGTGGGGTCGCTGGGTGGTCATCCCGTCGCCTGATCGAGGCCTATCACTTTGAGCCAGGCCCGCAAGGTTGCGTAGCTAGCTTGCGTTTCTCTGTGTGTTGCGGGCCTGGCTCAAAGTGATTTTTTCGGCCTCAGGCGACGGGATGACCACCCAGCTTCTTTCTGGGCTGTCGCCCTCCTTCACGCCCAGGAGAACCTCCACACCCGTGATTGCACCAAGCCTGAGGCGTACTCCCGCAGGTTTCCCGGCTGGCCTGCGAACGTCGGCAGGCTGAACGCCCGGTGCTCCGCCGCCACCGTCAATGCCCTTGCCTGGTTCCTCGGGGGCGCCGCCACCGACAGCTCCAGTGAATCGAAGCCCAGCACCACCAGCGTTGCCCCGAAGCGGTCCTCCCAGCTCCTCAGCACCGCCGACAGCTCGGCCACCTGGTCCGTGCACTTGATCATCCCCGTCCAGCCCAGCAACGCCGGGATGTCCGCCGGGCGCTCCGTCTGGACCAAGCCCAGCCTGTGCGGGGACCGGTTCGCCAGGATCGAGCCCGTGTTGCCCGCCTCCGCCAGCGGGTCCGACTTGCGCGGGCTCCTCTTCGCCAGCCCCGGGAACCTCGCGCCGAACGGGCGGAGGCACGCGCCGTCGCAGCACGATCCGTCCCACCAGCGGGACAACGCCCCCGCCGCGTCCGCGCTCGCCACCCGGTGGCCGGCCGGGGCCAGCCTGCCCCGGTCGTCGATCCAGTCCTCGCCGTTCGCCGCGAACCGCTGGTCGTGGGGGATCAGCACCGGCCACAAGCCGGACCGGTCGAACTCGGCCACGCACCCCAGATAACGCTCGGGCCGCGTCAGCGGCAGGTCGGACACCCACAGCCTGCCGTGCCACGACCCCGGTGGCAGGGTCTGGACCGGCGGCGCGGGCGTACCGGGGCGGAGCGGTGCGATCGTCATGGACGTCCCCTCGAACTTGTGTTCGGCTGCTGCACGTCGAACAGTAGTTCGAGGGTCCGACAATTTCCAGTGATCTGGCCGCTCATCCGTTCGAGTGAATCCGCGAATCCGCAGGTCAGAGGCAGGTTCGAGACGCCTGGGGTGGAAGTTGCTCCTGTGACGATTCCGCTGGGCCGAACGAAGGATGACCGCCCGCGTTCAGGGCAGCACGCCGCGGATTTCGGTCACCTCGCCCTCCGGGACGCCGAACGCGGCCCGCAGCTCACTCATCTCCCGCAACGTCGTCCTGCCCGAGACGAACAACGCCGCGAGCCTTGGCAACGGATTGCCCGACGTGAGCAGGGCGGGAACCTGGCTCCGATCCAGCTTCAGCACCCGCAGGCCCGGCAGCTCGCAGACCGGCCCCCAGTCCGGCACCGCCGACCTTTCGAGGCTCAGCCGGGTCAGGCGCGGCAGCGTGCGCAACACCGTGAGGTCGAGCGGGGTGCCGACGTCCGTCAGCGCGAGGTCCCACAGCGCCGGGTGCCCGGCGATCGGGGCGAGGTCGACCCGGTGCGCGCCGATCCGCAGCGACTCCAGCACGCCGAGCCCGCCGATCGCCGGGTGCACCGTGCCGGCTCGGTTGACGCTCAGCGCGCGCACCGACTCCAAGGGCTCGAACGCCGCCAGGTCGACGTCGCCCGCGTCGTTGAGGTGGACCTCCTGGACCAGCTCGCGCCCGGGCAGGCCGGCCACCTCGGCCGGGTGCGAGAGCACCTCGGAGTACGACCGCACCGGGTCTTCGCGGAGCCCGGTTTCCGGGATCAGGTACTCCTCGCCCGGCTCCTCCTCGTACTTCCCCGCTCGCAGCGCCTCGACGACCTCGGTGAGCATCGCCGTGACCGACGCCGACACGTACCGCACGGGACCGTGGATGTCGCGGCCGTACTCGAGGACCTGGCCCGGCCGCCCGCGCTCGGCGGGGTCGAGGTCCGCCGCCAGGTAGTCGCCCGAACGGTCGCTGCCGAACGTGACCCACCAGTCGTTGCGGGACAAGCGTTTCACGTGGCCGAACGGCGGTGTCTCGAACACCACGCCCGTGTCGTCCGGCTCGTCTTCCCAGCCGTGCGAACCGGGCTCGCCGTCGAGGTAGCGCTCGACCAGCTCGCCAAGGGGGTCGTGGGAGTACGGGCCGAGCAGGCCGCTCTCCCGCGGGTCGCCGTCGGCCACCAGGTACAGCGCGCGCAGGTCCTCCGGCAGCCGCACGCCGATCCGGGCCTCGGCCGCCGCCAGGTCCGCCTCCGTCCGGCCCGGCGGCCACGGTGGCGGATCGCCTTTGACGGCGGTGTACACGTCGGCGAACTCGGTGGTCAGGCGGGTGACTTCGGCGCGAACGGCCGGGTCGGTCGGTGCTCCGCTCGGCTCGGCGGCCGCGGGGCGGGGCAGGCCGGGTCGCGGATGCCCCGGGTAGCGGAACTCCGGGTCGAACACGAGCCGCCCGGGGGACACCGAGGCGACGTCCGGCCGTGCCGTGAACACGTAGCCCTCGGCGTCCAGGCGCACCTCCAGCGCCGATGGCGGATGCTCCCGCAGGAGCATCGCGATCGGCACGTAGTCCACGGACAGGTGCTCCCGCGCGTCGCTCCACGCGCGGCACGAAACCGCTCCGCCGGTGTACCGCAACTGCAGAGTGGCGCCGCTGGCGGTGGCACCGGCGCCCGCGCGCAGTGCCTCCGCCATGGCTCTCGCGATCTCGCCGAACCCGGCGTCCCCGGAGGTCATGCGGCGGACCCTGGCCGCGGGGTCCGACAAAACCCGGTCAGAGCGGCCGGAGCAGGTCGTCCGCGTCGACGATGTGGTACGCGTACCCCTGCTCCGCCAGGAACCGCTGCCGGTGCGCCGCGTACTCCGTGTCCACCGTGTCTCGCGAGACGATCGAGTAGAAGTGCGCCTGGCGCCCGTCGCCCTTCGGGCGCAGGAGCCTGCCCAGTCGCTGGGCCTCCTCCTGGCGGGAGCCGAAGGTGCCCGAGATCTGGATCGCCACCGACGCCTCGGGCAGGTCGATCGAGAAGTTCGCCACCTTCGACACCACCAGCGTGCGGATCTCGCCGCGGCGGAACTTGTCGAACAGCTCCTCGCGCTCCTTGTTGCGGGTCGCGCCCTGGATCACCGGGGCGTCGAGCTCGTCGCCCAGCATCTCCAGCTGGTCCAGGTACGCGCCGATCACCAGGGTCGGCTCGCCCGCGTGACGCTCCACAATGGACTTGATCACCGGGGTCTTGGTCTGCGCCGTCGCCGCCAGCTTGTACCGCTCGTCCGCCTCGGCCGTCGCGTACTCCAGGCGTTCCGCGTCCGTCAGCGTCACGCGGACCTCCGTGCACTCCGCCGGCGCGATCCAGCCCTGCGCCTCGATGTCGCGCCACGGCACGTCGTAGCGCTTCGGCCCGATCAGCGAAAACACGTCGCCCTCGCGGCCGTCCTCGCGCACCAGCGTCGCCGTCAGGCCCAGCCGGCGGCGGGACTGCAGGTCCGCCGTCATCCGGAACACCGGGGCGGGCAGCAGGTGGACCTCGTCGTAGACGACCAGGCCCCAGTCGCGCGAGTCGAACAGCTCCAGGTGCTTGTACTCGCCCTTGGTCTTGCGGGTGATCACCTGGTAGGTCGCGATGGTGACCGGCCGGATCTCCTTCTTCTCGCCGGAGTACTCGCCGATCTCCTCCTCGGTCAGCGACGTCCGCGCGATCAGCTCGCGCTTCCACTGCCGCCCGGCGACCGTGTTCGTCACCAGGATCAGCGTCGTCGCCTCCGCCTTGGCCATCGCCGCCGCGCCGACCATCGTCTTGCCCGCGCCGCACGGCAGCACGACGACGCCCGAGCCGCCCGCCCAGAACGCCTCCGCGGCCTGCCGCTGGTAGTCGCGCAGGTGCCAGTCCTTCTCGTCGAGGGCGATCGGGTGCGCCTCGCCGTCGACGTAGCCCGCGAGGTCCTCGGCCGGCCAGCCGACCTTCAGCAGCGCCTGCTTGAGCCGCCCGCGCTCGGACGGGTGCACGATCACCGTGTCCTCGTCGATCCGGGCGCCCAGCATCGGGCTGATCTTCTTGTTCCGGACGACCTCGGTCAGCACGGCGCGGTCGGTGGTCGACATGACCAGGCCGTGCGCCGGGTGGTTGGCGATCTGCAGCCGCCCGAACCGGCCCATCACGTCGACGACGTCGATCAGCAGCGGCTGCGGCACGGGGAAGCGCGAGTACGTCGTCAGCGCGTCGACGACCTGCTCGGCGTCGTGGCCCGCGGCACGCGCGTTCCACAACGCCAGCGGCGTGATCCGGTAGGTGTGCACGTGCTCCGGCGCCCGTTCGAGCTCGGCGAACGGCGCGATCGCGATCCGCGCGTCGTCGGCCTGGGGGTGGTCGACCTCCAGGAGCACGGTCTTGTCGGACTGGACGATCAGGGGGCCATCAGTCACAACTACTGTTATACGTGGCTCGCTCCGGTCCGCCGGTGGGACGGGGTGCCGAGGGGATCACTGGAGGGCACGTTGACCACACCACCGTTCGACGACAACCCGTTCCGGACGCCGGATTACGCGGCGCCGTCGTCGATGCCGCCCGCGCCGGGCCAGCAGCAGGCCATCCCGCACTGGTTCACCGTGAAGGTGCGGATCACGCTCTTCGCGTGCGTGGTCGCCGCGCTCGGCCTGGGCGCGCTGGCCGCGCTGGGCGTCGCGGCGATCCCCAGCACCGGCACGCCGTCGAACGGCGACTGCCTGTACCTGACGCGCGAGAGCGGCGACCGGATCGCCTACCACAGCGTCGGCTGTGGCTCGGACAAGGCGACGTACAAGGTCGAGAACGCCTACCGCGGCACCATCGCCTGCGCCTCCGGCGACTACGTGCGGTTCCAGGCCATGAGCGGCGCCGCCAGTGGCCGGACGCTCTGCCTCGCCTTGAACGTCCGCACCGGCGACTGCCTCCGCGACGTCGACGACCAGACCACGATCGCCAAGGTCAGCTGCGCCGACCCGGCGGCGAAGGAGCGGGCCGAGGTCTTCTCCGGCTATCGCGACGACGACACCTGCGAAGACGCCGACGAGGTGCTGAGCTACCCCGGACCGCCCCGGCGCACGGTGTGCCTGGCGCCGCCGGGCGAGAACATTTAGCCGAACCACCGCCCCAGCTCGGCGGGGTCGACGGCGTACCCGTCCGGCCGCACGAGCAGCAGCCTGCCGCGGTATTCGTCGTCGCTGGTGGCCGCCCGGACGTGGTCGACCTGGCCGGTGAAGCCGGGCGGCACCGGGTGGTCGCCGAGGTCGAGCAGCAGCCCGCGGCCGCCGCGCAGCAACGCCGAAAGCCGCGTCGGGCCGTCCGACGTCGTCAGGTCGAGGTCGGGGACCCGGCGCGCGCCGGGGTAGCCGAGGCCCAACCCGGACAGCAGCCCGCTGAAGTAGCTGTTCGCGTCCGGCAGCCGCATCAGGTCGACGACGATCTCCCGCAACGCCTCGACGTTCTCGCCGCGGTTCGGCGCCGTGAAGACGCGTTGCGCGGCCGTGTGCCGCAGCACGCGGGCGGCCGCCGGGTGGCGCTCGTCGTGGTAGGTGTCGAGCAGGCCCTCCGGCGCGGTGCCGCGGACGGTCGCGGCCAGCTTCCAGCCGAGGTTCATCGCGTCCTGGACACCCAGGTTGAGCCCCTGGCCGCCGAGCGGCGGGTGGATGTGCGCGGCGTCGCCCGCGAACAGCACGCGGCCGTGGCGGTACCGCTCCAGCTGTCGCGTCGCGTCGTTGAACCGCGAAGCGCCGTACACCTCGCCCAAGCGCGTCTCGGCGCCGTACAGGGCTGTCAGCGCTTCGGTCACTTCGGTGTCCGACACGGGTGCGTCGCGGCCCGGCTGCGTCGTCGTGGAGCCGAAGACGAACCGGTGGCCGCCGTCGCCGAGCGGCGTGAGCATCGACCAGTAGCCGTTCGCCTGGCGGGTGACCTGGCTGAAGTGCGCGGCGCGGGCCGGGACGAGCTCGGACGCGGCGGCCAGCCGGATGTGTGCGAGCGTGGCGACGTGGGTCTCGGTGCGGCCGGGGAACGGCACCCCGAGCAGCCGTCGGACCGTGCTGTGCGCGCCGTCGCAGGCCACCAGCCAGCGCGCCCGGCGGCCGTCGACCGTGACGCCGTCCGCGCCGACGTCGACGGTGGTGATCTCGTGGCCGCGCTCGACGACCGCGCCGTGCTTGAGCGCGTGCTCGGCCAGCATCGCCTCGACGTCGTCCTGGGTCCGGTTGATCACCCGCGGGTGGCGGGTGTGCCAGACGCTGTGGTCGAGCGCCACCGGCAGCCCGGCGAAGTGCCCGCTAGGGCCTTCGGTCTCTTGGTCGGCCGGGTCGAGGCCGCGCAGTTCGAGCAGCTCGGCCGTACGCGGCTGGAGCCCCACCGGCCTCGGCAGGCCCGGGCCTTCGCGGCGTTCGAGAACCCGCACGGATACCCCGGCCATGGCGAGTTCGGCGGCCAGCGCGAGCCCCGTGGGCCCGGCTCCGGCGATCAGGACGTCGGTCATCACGCACTCCTCAAGTAGACTGAGTGCAAAAGTAGACCAAGTGCAAGTTTGGCGGTAGCTAATAACTGTTCTGGTCGGGGAGCAGGGCCTGGACGTCGAGGCGGCTCGCCAGCAGGCCCGAGTTGTGCATCATGTCCGCGACGCGCTGCAGCCGGATGCCGTTGAGCGACGCCGGGTACGAGCCGAGCGAGATCAGGGCCGCCGTCGTCTCGTCGATGTCGGAGAACTTCGGCAGCGCGTCGCGCACGATCGCCGGGTCCGTCGCGCTCTGCTGGGCCGCGCCCAGCGCCGTGCGGAACGCCGCCAGCGTGCGCGGGTTGGCCTGCGCGAACGGCTTGGCCGACGCGTAGCCGGACAACGGGAACGCCAGCGTCGAGCCGCGGGCGCCGTCGGCCAGGATGTGCGCGCCCAGGTCCTTCTCGGCGCGGGTGATGTACGGCTCGATCATCAGCGCCGCGTCGGCGTCGCCCGCCTGCAGCGCCTGCGGCATCCCGTCGAACGCGACCTGCTTGAACTTGATCTTCGCTTCGTCGACGCCCGCCGTGCCCAGCACCGAACGCGCGGCCAGCGCGCCGACGTCGTCGAGCATGTTCACCGCGATCTCGGGCGACTTCTTCGCCGTCGGCTCGGTGTAGTCGGAGCCGGGCAGGGTGACCAGCGCCATCGTGTTGGGCCCGGCCGTGTAGGCCTCGCCCTGCAGCTGCAACGCCGTGCCGCCCGCGGCCGCGCGGAACATCGCGATGTCCGAGGCGAAGGTGACGTCGAGGTCGCCGGACGCGAGCTTGGCCAATCCGTCCTCGGCGCCGAGTTCGACGAGCTGGACGTTCAGCCCGGCGGAGCCGAACTTCCCGGCCGCGACGGCGATGCGCAGCGGGGCCGTGTCGATGGCGTTGCCCACACCGACGCGCAAGGTGGTCCGTTCCAGCGGAGGCGGGGCCGCGGCGGTGCCGGACGAGAACACGCTGCACCCGGCGGTCGCCAGCAGCGCCACCACCAGCGGAATCAACCGTCCGCGTCTGCTCATGAACCTTCACCTACCGCGAGAATCTGGTTCTCGTGCTGGATCGTATGGTCCGCGCCCCATACGATCGCGGGCAGGGCCGTATCGCGCCAGCGCGGCTTTCGGATCTCCATGGGGCGGGCTACCGTTCAGTAGGTTCGAGGTGCAGTCGGATCCGCGGGTTCCCGCCCGCGGCGGAAAAGGAAACCAGGTGACCCGTCGCGACCAGCGTCCCCGCAAGGGCGGCGACGCGGCGGACCCACGTCCGGCCGGTGGCCGCTGGCGGCTGCGGAACTGGCGCCTCGGCACGAAGCTGTTCGCCGTCCTCCTCATCCCCGCGCTCGCCGTCATCGCCCTCGTGGGGCTGCGGATCAGCTCGGACCTGCGGGACGCACAGCAGCTCGCGGAGTTCGCCACGCGCGGCCGCGTCGACAGCACGGTCGCCGAAGCCTTGCACGAACTGCAGCGCGAGCGCGACCTCACCGTGCGGTTCGTCGCGCAGAACCGCCAGAGCGACACCGCCGAGCTCGCCGGCCAGCGCAAGCGCGTCGACCAGGCCATCGGGACGTTCGAGCGGACGCTGGCCGACAGCAAGCCCCGGCTCGACGCGAAGGCCGCGGACAGCTTGCAGCAGACCGACGACCGGCTGCGCGTGCTCGGCGGCCTCCGGTTTTCCGCGGAACATTCGGCGTTCCCCGCCGACGCCGTGCTGCGCTCCTACAGCGAGCTGATCTCCGGCCTGCTCGACATCAGCGACTCGGCCGCCGCCGACGTCTCGGACCCGAGCTCGCGCGGCTGCGCCTGGCGGGCAACGCGCTGGCCCGGATCAAGGACCAGATGTCGGTCAAGCGCGCGGTGCTGGCCGAGGCCCTGGCCGCGGGCTCGCTCAACCGGGACCGCACGCGCGCGCTGCTCGGCGCGGAAGCCGAGCTGGCCGCCGCGCGCAACGACTACCGCACCTTCGCGACGCCCGACCAGCAGCGGATGTTCGACGACACGGTGATCGGCCTGGTTGTCGACATCGGCAACGACATGGTCGAGTCCGCGCTCACCCGCACCGAGAACAACCAGGACCTCTCCGGCCTCGACCCGAACCAGTGGGACGTCTCGGCGACGCACACGGTGAACCTCGCCCACCAGGTGCAGCAGGCGCTGCTGGTCCAGTTGCAGGAACGCACGGACGCGCTGGCGGCGCAGGCCCGCACGGCGGCGATCTGGGACGGCGGCATCGTGCTCGGCGTCCTGCTCGTCGCGGGCGTGCTGTCGGTGGTCATCGCGCGGTCCCTGTTGCGCCCCTTGCGGATCCTGCGCCGCACGGCCCTCGAGGTGGCCGAGCACCGGCTGCCGGCGGCCGTGCAGAACCTGCTCACCGACCCCGAACCCGCGCCGGAGAACCTGCGGAAACGACTGGCCGTCGCGCCGGTGCCGGTGTTCACCCGCGAAGAGGTCGGCCAGGTGGCGCGCGCGTTCGACGCCGTGCACGGGGAAGCCGTCCGGCTGGCCGGCGAGCAGGCGATGCTGCGCGAGAACGTCAACGCGATGTTCGTCAACCTCTCGCAGCGCAGCCAGGACCTCGTCGAGCGGCAGCTGACCGTGCTCGACCGGATGGAGGCCGACGAGCAGGACCCGGACACCCTCGCCGGGCTGTTCGAGCTTCGACCACCTCGCGACGCGGATGCGGCGCAACAGCGAGAACCTGCTGGTGCTGTCGGGCCACGACTCGGCGCGCGAGGACGCCGGCGCCGTCTCGGCCGACGAGATCATCGGTGCCGCGCTCTCGGAGGTCGAGCACTACCAGCGCATCGAGCTCGGCCCGGCGCCGCAGGTCGCGGTGCGCGGGGAGGCCGTCAACGACCTCGTGCACGTCGTTTCGGAGCTGCTGGAGAACGCGACGCGGTACTCCGGCGACGAGACGGTGACCGTCGCCAGCGCCGAAACCCACGACGGCGACTGGCAGATCGAGATCATCGACCACGGCGCCGGCATGCCGCAGGCGGAGATCGACCGCACCAACGCGCGGCTCGCGCACCCGCCGGACGTCGACGTCGAGGTCTCGCGGCGGATGGGCTTGTTCGTGGTGGCGACGCTGGCCACCCGCCACCACATCGACGTCAGCCTCGGCGCCGGGCCGGACGGCGGGCTCGTCGCGACCGTGCTGGTGCCGTCCGCGCTGATCGTCGAGCTGCCGCCGATGCCCGCGCCGCCCCCGCCCGCCGAGCCGCCCGCGGCCCCGGAACCCGAGCTGCTGGCGCCACTGGCTCCGCTCACGCCGCCGGAACCGGAGCCGGAGCCCGAAGAGCTGACGCCGCCGTCCATCGAGGCGGGCCCGCCGCGCCGGGCGCCGGTCGTGGCCCGCGACCACCCGCCGGAGTGGCCGACCGCGGACGACGACTCGCACCTCGACTTGGACGCGCCGACCGAGCGGATGCCCGCCTACCGCGACGTCCTCTCGCGCTGGTTCGACGCGTCCGCGCAGCCGGAACAGCCGCGGCGAGCCCCGGAACCCCGTCCGGTCGCCGAAGAACCGCGTCCAGCGCCCCCCGAACCGCGTCACGCACTCGCCGCGTCCCCGCCGCTCTCCCGGGAAAGCGCGGCACTTTCACGTGAAAGTGCCGTCGTGGCCGAGCCGAACCCGGATGACGAGGACACCGAACCGCGGCTCACGCCGGTCGCCCCGCCCTCCGCAATCGAGCCCGACTACCAGTGGCCGACCCCGGCCGAGCTGGAGCAGGAGGACGGCGCCGAGGACACCTGGCCGTTCCTGCAGCCGGCGGATTCCGCGGCGAGCCCGGGAGCGGTGCCGGAGCAGCGGCCGATACTCTCTCTTTCCCCGGAAGCGGTGCGCGAGCGGATGACGAGCCTTCAAGGCGGCTTCCGGCGAGGGCGGCACGCGAGGGGAGACGACACCCGGAACCAGTGAACGGATGAGGCATGAGCTCGAAGACGCCCCTGCTGGAAGTGATCGCGCTGGACGCGGCGGACGCCGAAAGCGCGCAAGCGGGCGGGGCCGACCGCCTCGAACTGGTCGCCGACATGGCGCAGGACGGCCTGACGCCGTCGCTGGAAACCCTGCGTGACGTGCTCTCGGCGACCGACCTCCCGGTCCGGGTCATGCTGCGGGACAACGGTTCCTTCGCCGTCGGCGACCTCGAAGGCCTGCGCGCGGACACCGCCCGGCTGATCGACGCGGGTGCGCGCGAGTTCGTCTTCGGCTTCCTCACCGTGGACAGCGAGATCGACCTGGACGCCTGCGAAGCGCTGATCAAGGAGATCGGCGGGCTGCCGTGGACGTTCCACCGCGCGATCGACCGCACCCGCGACCCGCTGCGGGCCTACGACCAGCTGGCGTCGCTCGGGTGTGACACCGTGCTCGCGGCCGGCCACCCGAACGGCGTCGCCAGCGGCCTTTCGGTGCTGCAGCGGCTCGCGCAGCGCGACAGCGGGCCGGAGCTGCTCGTCGGCGGCGGCCTGCGCGCGCAGCAGGTGCACCTCCTGCGCGCGGGCGGCGTGCGCGGGTTCCACGTCGGCAGCGCGGTCCGGCCCGGTGGCTGGCAGTCGGCGGTCGACGCCGAATCGGTACGCACCTGGGTGGACCTCGTCAAATCTTGATCGAACCGCGGGGTTCCTTCTCGTATCGACGGCGGAAAACGAGTTCCGTCGGCGTTTTTCCGAAGCGGTGGTGAATTCGTTCCGCGGCGGTGAAACTGCATTGTTCCCGTGCG
Organism: Amycolatopsis nalaikhensis; assembly: GCF_030264295.1. Taxonomy (GTDB): domain Bacteria; phylum Actinomycetota; class Actinomycetes; order Mycobacteriales; family Pseudonocardiaceae; genus Amycolatopsis; species Amycolatopsis nalaikhensis. Next base: position 3,667,445 of record NZ_CP127173.1, read on the forward strand.
TCGGCCGGACGGCTTGTGCGCGTGCGTTTGCACTTGCACGCCCGGAGATGACCTGGTTGGCGGCTGATTTGCCCCCGCGTGGCTGGCTACTGTGGTCCCGCATTTCGCGATCCGGCCGATCTTCAGGAATCGATCTGTAGTGCGGGAGGCGGCGCCGTGTGCGCGCGTATTCAGTTCCAGACGAACTCGCTGCGAGGGCAGCAGGATGCGAAGAGCTTGACGAACAGGTGGATTTCCGCCGCGCGGGCGCGGCTGATTCCCCGCGGGGAGCGCGCGGGCGCGTCCGGGACGGCCAGGAAGGCCGAGTCGTGACCGGCGCCGTGCCGCGTCAGCGCGGAACCACCCGACCGTCCGAAGACGAGTTCGCGAAGCTGGGGCTCGGCGGCTCGCTCGCCCTCACGGGCCTGCTGGCCGCCGTCAAGATCGCGGAAACCGCCACCGGCGTGGTGCTGACCGCCACCGGGGTGCTGCCCGGTGCCAACCCCCCGAAGGAGAAGGCACCGGCCTGGTCCGGAGGGGAATGACCCTGGGGCTGCCCGCGTCGGCGGCTCCCTTCGGACGGAGGGCTGCCATGACCGGCAACGACGGGCAGGAAGACCTCCGCGGTACCCGTGTGGGGATCGCCGACGTGCGGCGGTTGGAAGACACGGTCGCGGAGCTGAGGGCCGTGGACTACCGCTACGGCGGCGGCGCCTGCCGGGCCGCCGTGGAGACGCGGCTGCCCGCCGCCGTGGCGCTGCTGGACGGCGTGACCAAGACCGTCGTGCTGGCGCGGCTCTGCACGGCCGTCGCCGACCTGTACAACCTGGCCGGCTGGACGAACTTCGACCAGGACCGCCCGGCCGCCGCGCTGGCCGCGTTCACGCGGGCGCTGGAGTTCGCCGTGCGGGCGGGCAACGACGACCTGCAGGCCAACATCCGCTACCGCACCGGGCGGCTGCACCTGCACTACGGCGCCGTGGACGCGGCGCTGGCGGAGTTCGAGCGGGGCCGGGACGCGGCAGTGCAGGCGCGCTCGACGCTCGCGCAGGCGATCCTGTCCGCCAACCAGGCGTGGGCCCACGCCAAGAAGGCCGACGTCTCCGCCGCGCTGACCTACCTGCGCCGCGCCCGCGAAGAGTTCGCCGAGGCCGCGGGGCGCGAGCCGTCGCCGTGGGCGGAGTTCTTCGGCCCCAACGACATGGCGGCGATGATCGGGACGGTGCACGGCGAGCTGGCCCAGGTGGTCGACATCCGCCACGGCCGCGACGGCATCCCGGCGCTCGCCGAGGCGATCGCCGGCTACGGCAAGGGCATGACGCGCAGCCGGTCGCTGACCCTGATCTGGCTGGCCACGGTGCACGCGCTGGACGGCGACCTCGACGTCGCCTCGGCGGTCGGTGAGGAGGCGATCGCGCTGGCGGCCGCGTTGCGCTCGCCGAGGACGCGGCAGCGGCTGAACTCGCTGTCGGCGGCGGCCCGCCGGTATTCCGGCAATGCGGACGCCCGTGATATCGCCGACCGCGTCGACGCTCTCGGGCATTCCGGACAATAATCGAAGGGTAAACAATTCGGAAAGGAAAAAGGCCAGCCAAAAGTAGGTTCTGGCCGCGTCGGCGTTTTCTTATGCTTCTCGGCAGCCTGCGAAGCCCATTCCACGCAGGCCAGGTCCCCCGCCGAGAGGAAATTCCCCATGCGCTTGCGCAAGCTCGTCGCGGCCGTCGTGCCGTTGCCGGCGTTGCTCGGATTGGCCGTGGCCGTCCCGGCCGCCGCGGCGACGGAACCGCTGGTCACCCTCACTGACAACGTAGCGCCGTTGGTCAACAGCGCCCGCACGGGTGACGTCGCGCCCGACCGGCCGATCACCGCGGCGCTCTCCCTGAAACTGCACAACCAGCAGGCGCTGGAAAAGTTCCTCGCCGACGTCCAGAACCCGGCATCGCCGCAATACCACCGGTTTCTGACCCCGGCGCGGTTCAACGCCGAGTTCGGCCCGACCCAGGCCGACGTCGACCAGGCGGTCGCATTCCTGAAGAAGGCGGGCGCGACCGGGATCGAGGTTTCCGGCAACCGCCAGGCGATCACGTTCACCGGAACGGCGGCGCGGCTGGAATCGGCGTTCCGCACCCGGCTCGGGACGTACCACGACACCGTGTCGGGCCGCGACTTCTTCGCCAACGACGCGGCGCCATCGGTGCCCGCGGACGTGTCGGGCGTGGTGGCGGGCGTCGTCGGCCTCGACGACCACGCGGTCCGCACGCACGCACCGACGGCGGTGGCGAAGCCGAACGTGGTCAAGGCGGTGACCCCGCCGGTGCTCAAAACGGCGTACGGCACGAGCGGTCTTTCGGCGACGGGTAGCGGCGTGAAGGTGGGCTTCGTCGAGTTCGACGGCTACCAGAAGTCGAACATCACGAAGTACGACAGCACATACGGGCTGTCGGCGGGCTCGGTGACGACGGTCCCGGTGAACGGCGCGAACTACGACGCGTCCCCCGGCGACGGCCAGATCGAGGTGGAGCTGGACATCGAGGTGGTGCACGCACTGGCCGCGGCGGCGAGCGACTACGTGTACGAGGCCCCGAACAGCAGCGCGGGCGAACTGGCGATGTACCAGAAGATCGCCTCGGACCACACGGTGAACGTGGTCTCGATCTCGTGGGGAGCCTGCGAAGCCGCGGAGGGAGCAAGCGCGGCGAAGAGCGTCAGCAGCGCGATCGCGACGGGAACGGCGGAGGGTATTTCGTACTTCGCGGCGGCGGGCGACGACGGCACGACGGACTGCTACCGCCAGACGGGCTCGACGGCGAGGGGAGTCGACTTCCCGGCATCGAGCCCGAACGTGACGGGCGTGGGTGGAACCCAGCTGACGGTGACGTCGACGAACACGTACAGCAGCGAAACGGCGTGGAACGACGGGAGTTCGGGAGGAGCGACGGGCGGCGGGATCTCGACGGTCTTCACGGCGCCGTCGTGGCAGTCGACGCAGAGCACGACGTACCGCAAGGTCCCGGACGTATCGGCGGACGCGGCGAGCGGCTCGGGGTACTACATCTACACGGCGGGCGCGTGGGAGACGGTGTGGGGAACCTCGGGAGCGGCGCCGTTGTGGGCGGCCTTCGCGACGCTGCAGAACCAGATCCACGGAGCGGGACTGGGCAACATGAACCCGAAGTTGTACTCGATCGGCAACGGATCGGCGCGCACAACGGGCTTCCACGACGTGACAACAGGCAACAACAGCCTCCACGGAACAACGGGTTACAGCGCGGGAACGGGCTATGACCAGGTGACGGGCTGGGGCTCGTTCAAGGGAACAGGGCTGTCAGGCCTGATCGGTTAAGCGCACAGGCATCCCCCGCTCCTCGTCCAAGCCGGACTGATCGGTCCGCGCGGAGGAGCGGGGGATGCCAGTGGAGTAGGCCGAAAGAGGCTTTCCTTCGCAAGGCTAAGCGTTAATCTGAGGGCATGATCAAGCGCACGGTGCTGGACGCGACCCGAGAGCTTCTCCGAGAACTAGGCCTCACAACGGTGTTCGGCAACCCGGGCACGACAGAGGTCCCGTTCCTGACGGACTGGCCGGACGACTTCGAGTACGTCCTGGGCCTCCAAGAGGCAGCGGTAGTGGCCATGGCCGACGCGTACGCACAGGCGACGAGGCAAGCGGTACTGGTGAACCTGCACTCGGCAGGGGGAGTGGGCCACGGACTGGGAAGCCTCTTCAACGCGTACCGCAACCGAACGCCCCTGATCGTGGTGGCGGGACAGCAGAACCGGGCGCTCCTCCCGCACGACCCGTTCCTGGGGGCGATGGAGGCACCGGAGTTCCCCAAGCCGTACGTGAAGTGGTCGATCGAACCGGCGACGGCGGAGGACGTCCCAGCGGCCCTGGCGAGGGCGTACCACGTGGCAACGCAGGCACCATCGGGCCCGGTGTTCGTCTCGGTGCCCGCGGACGACTGGACGACGACGACCGAGCGCCCGATCATCAGCCGCCCCCGCATCCGGGGTTTCGCACCGGACCCGGAAGCCATCGCCGAACTGACCAAGGCACTCGAGAACGCGGAACGACCGGCGATAGTCGTGGGCGGAGCCGTAGACCACGACGAGGCCGTGGTCGAAACGGTCGCCCTGGCCGAACGGCTCAACGCGGGCGTCTGGGTGGCCCCGATGTCGTACCGCTGCTCGTTCCCCGAGGACCACGAGCTGTTCCAAGGCTTCCTGGACCCGGAACGCGGCGCGGTCTCGGACGCATTGGCCGCCCACGACCTGGTCGTCGTACTGGGCGCACCGGCGTTCACGTACCACGTCGACCGAGGCCGGGGAGAAGCCCCGCTGCCCCCGCTGTTCATCATCAGCGACGACGAGCAGATCCTGGCCCGCGCGTTCGAAGGAACGGGCATCCGGGCGACCCCGAAGCTCGGCATCCAGGCTCTGCTGGACGCAGTCGAGCCGAGCACGAGGGAAAAGCCGACCCCGCGGCAAACGCCACCGAAGCCGAGCAAGGACAAGCTCACGGCCGAGTACGTCTACTCGACGCTGGCGGACCTGTTGCCGGACAACGCGATCGTCGTCGAGGAGACGCCGAGCCACCGCGGAATCCTCCACGAGCACCTGCCGATCAAGCCGACGGACACGGGCTTCCTGACGATGGCGAGCGGCACGCTCGGCTACGGAGTCCCGGGCGCGGTGGGCGCGGCACTGGCCCGCCCGGAGCGCAAGGTCGTCGGCGTGGTCGGCGACGGCTCCAGCATGTACGGCATCCAGGCCCTCTGGACGGCGGCGCGCCAGGAGCTTCCCGGTGACGATCCTGATCCTGGACAACTCCGAGTACGCGGCGGTCCGCATCCTCGGCGACGCGATCGGCGGCGCGAAGCTCCCGGGCACCGAGCTGGGCGGCATCGGCTTCGCGACGCTGGCGTCGAGCATGGGCTGCCACGGGGTGACGATCACCGAGCCGTCGGCCCTGGTCCCCGGCCTCACCGCGGCACTGGCCGACCCGCGCCCGACACTGGTGCACATCAAGGTCGCCACGTCCGACAAGACGCTGTACTGACTTGTCGACAACCGAAGAACTGGAAGCGGCGGTGGCGTTGCTGGCGGGCTGCCGGGTCGTCGAGTTCAGCCGGACGCTGAACATCGCCATCGTCGGCTTCCGGGGCGAGGACGTCGAAAAGCGCCTCCACGCGCAGTGCCCGTTCCGGGTGACGCACCGCGAGCAGATCCTCTTCGGCTCGGTCGACATGCGCTACCGGGACACCGGCGACGCGGAGACGGCGTTCGACGAATACCGGACGAAGTACGACCGCCAGGCCCGTCAGCTGACCGGGATGGTGACGGAGTACGAGTGCTTCGTCGAGTCGGCGGCGCTCGGGGCCGCGGGAACGCTGTCGATCCGCCTCGACGGCCCGCTCACCGTCGAGGTGTTCCCGGCCTGCGCGGGGCGGAGCGTCGAGCAGTGGCGGCTGTTCGACTGGCACACCGACCGGCACGTCGTCTACCCGGACTCCGCCGACCGTTAACTAGCGCACCACCATCGCCGCGACGTCGACCGGTTTCGCGATGACGCCCGTCTTCAGCAGCAGGTCCGGTACCCGCTGCAGCCGCCGGGCGTCCACATCGGACTTCAACGTCAGCAACCCGGTGCGCGCCGCGGTGTCCGCGTCGATCTTCGCGTACTTCACCATCAGCGGCTCGATCTTCTTCCGGTCGGCCACCGCGTCGCGCGTGGCCGCCGACATCGCGCGCTGGAACGCCGCCACCACCGACGGGGACGCCGAGGTGAACGACCCCAGCGCCGCGTACCCCGCCGTCGGGAAGTCCACTGTGGACCCCGTGCCGGTGTCCGCCACCAGCACCGCGCCCACCTCGCGGGCGGCGTCGGTGATGAACGGCTCGGTCAGGAAACCCGCGTCGATGTCGCCGTTCTTCAACGCCGACGCCGTGTTCGGCAGCGGCAGCGGCACCCACTTGACGCCCGCCGCGTCGACGTGGTTGTCGGCCAGGACCGACTTCGTCAGCGTGTCCGCGATCGTATTGGGCGCCGAGATGCCAATGCGCTTGCCCGCGAGATCCGCCACCGACCGGATCCCCGACGCGGGCAGGGCGACCACCCCGGTGGAGCGGGGCCCGGCCGACGACGCGTCCGCGACGAGCCGGACGTCGGCGGTTCCCTTGCTGCGCGCCACGAAGAACGGCGTGTAGCTCGAATACGCGATGTCGGCTTCGCCGCTGAGCAGCTTCGTCAGCGACGCCTGCCCGGTCGCCGCCTCGGTCGTCGAGACGTCCAGGCCTTCGCGCTGGAAGTACCCGCCGTCCTTGGCCAGCCAAAACGGCGCGGTGTCGATCGTCGACATCATCGAGACCCGCAGCTTCGCCGCGGAAGGCGGTGGTGGCGAAGGAGAACCGCCCAGCGCACCGCAGCCCGTCACCAGCACCAGGGCCAGCAGTCCGGCCAGTACCGCCCTCGCCATCGTCCCCCCAATGAGCTCAGCTTCCGGTCTTGGTCTCCGTCACGTCCTTGGCCTGCTCGGCCAGCTCCCACTCCGCGGCGTCGGACGCGGCCGTCGCCGCCTCCGGGGCGGCGGTTCCGCCGTGCAGCAAGCGCGCCACTTCACCGCGCAGCGTCACGAACTCCGCCGACTCGCGCGTCGTGATCTGGTCCCGCTCCGCGGGCAGTTCGACCGGCAGGTCCGCCACGATCGACGCCGGCGACTTCGACAGCACCAGCACCCGGTCGGACAGGTAGACGCTCTCGTCGATGTCGTGGGTGACGACGAGGATCGTGCTGCCCTGCTCGCGCTGCACGCGCCGGGTCAGGTCCTCGAGCTCGAACCGCGTCTGGGCGTCGACCGAGGCGAACGGCTCGTCCATCAGCAGCAGCGCCGGCCGGCTGGCCAGCGCGCGGGCGATCGACACCCGCTGCTGCATGCCGCCGGACAGCTGCCACGGGTACTTCCCGCCGACGCCGGAGAGCCCCACCTGCTCCAGCGCTTCGGCCGCCCGCGTCCGCCGCTCCGCGCGGGAGAGCGAGCGCCACCGCAGCGGGAACTCGACGTTCTTCTGCACCGACAGCCACGGGAACAGTGAACGGCTGTAGTCCTGGAACACGACGGCGAGGTCGTCGGGCACGCCGTCGACGCGGTCGCCGTGCAGGCTGACCTGGCCTTCGGTCGGCGGGGTCAGCCCGGCGATGCAGCGCAGCAGCGTCGACTTCCCGCAGCCCGACGGGCCGACGATGCTGGCGAGCTGACCGGCCTCGACGGTGAACGACAGGTCGTTCACCGCGGTGTGCGCCTTGGCGCCGGTCCCGTACCGGTGACTGACGCCGGAAACTTCGAGCATGGTGGACATGGGAGAGGCCTTTCCAGCGTCAGTCGCGGCCGAGACGGGTCGGCTGCCAGGCCAGCACCCGCCGTTCCGCGGCCAGGAAGATCGTGTTGAAGACGTAGCCGAGGATGCCGAGCAGCACCAGCCAGGACCACATGATCGGGAAGTCGAAGTCCTGCTGGGCGTTCAGCAGCGACCTGCCGATGCCGTTGTACGCGCCGACCAGCTCGGAGACGACCATCAGCAGCAGCGAGATCGACAGGCTGACCCGCAGCCCGGCGAAGATCTTCGGCGCCGCCGCGGGCAGCACGACCATGCCGAGCCAGTACCGCTGCGGCGTGCGGAACGACCGCGCCGTCTCCACCTTCACCTGGTCGACCGAGCGGACGCCGTCGACCGCGTTGAGCAGCACCGGCCACACCGCGCCGAAGATGATCGACCCGATCTGCATGCCCAGCTCAGCCCGAACAGCACCGCGAACACCGGGATCAGCGTGGGCGGCGGGATCGAGCGGAAGAACGCGAACAGCGGGCCGACGTAGTCCATCGCCGTCCTGGACCGGCCGAGGAGCACGCCGAGGACGACGCCGACGACCGCGGCCAGCGCCCAGCCGCCGAGCGTCCGGGCGAGGCTGGGGAACACGTTGTCGAACACCGCGTCGGTGAGGAACAGGTGCGACGCGGGCCCGGTGAACCACAGCTTCGCGGCGGCGGTCGCGATTTCGGTCGGCGGCGGGAAGAACTTGCTGCCGCCCGCGCGGGCGGCGAACTCCCAGACGACGACGAGGATCGCGAAGAGCAGCCAGTTGCGGACGACGGTGGCGGCACCCCGGGCGGCCCGGCGGCCCACCCGGCCGGAAAGAGTTGCCGCGGTCACGCGATCGCCTCCCGGTCGACGCTGCTCCAGCGGAACAGCCGCTTGCCCAGCTGTTCGAGCCCCTCGTTGATCAGGTACCCCAGTACCCCGGCCACCACGGTACCGGCCAGCACCAGGTCGAACCGGATCGAACCGGTGCTCGCGACGAGGATGAAGCTGCCGAGACCGACCTGGGAGCCGGCCAGGAACTCCACGCTGACCACGGCGATCAGGGAAATGGTCGCCGACAGCCGGACGCCGGTGAAGACGAACGGCGCGGTCTGCGGCAGCGCGACCGACGAGAGGATGCGGAACCGGCTGGTCCCGCACGCGCGCGCGGTTTCCATCAGGACCGGGTCGATCTCGCCCATGCCGTAGATGGTGTTGAACATGATGGGCCACAGCGAGGCGTACACCGCGAGGGTGATCTTCGCATCGGGGCCGGACCCGATCACCAGCAGCACCAGCGGCACGAGCGCGGTGACCGGGATCGGGCGGAGGAACTCGACGATCGCGGCGGTGGCGGTGCGCAGCACGGGGACGCTGCCCAGCAGCAGCCCGGCGGGCACGCCGATGGCGATGGCGATGGCGACCGCGATCAGCCAGGCCAGCATCGTCGCGACGATGTCGCGGAGGAATTCGGGGTCGCCCAGCAGGTCCCACACGGTGACCAGGACGACGCTCGGTGGCGGGATGAACGTCTTACTGACCAGGCCGACCTGGTCGACGACCTCCCAGAGCAGGAGGAAGCCGAGCAGGCCGGCCGGGCCGCGGAGCAGTTTCGGCACGTCAGCTGGTGGCCTGCGGGGCGATCATCGGCGCCGCCTCGACCTTGCTGGTGATGACACCCATCTGCAGCATCAGGTCGGGCACCCGCTGGATGCGCCGGGCGTCCAGGACGGAGCCGTAACCGGGCAGGGTGAGCAGCTTGGCCGTGTCTTCCTCGATGTGCGCGTACTTGACCAGCAGCGGTTCGACCTTCGAGCGGTCGTTGATCGCGTCGCTGGTGGCCTTCTTCATGGCGCGCTGGAAGGCCGCGAGGGTCTTCGGGTTCGCCTGGACCCACTTCGTCGCCGCGCCGTAGCCGGTCAGCGGGAAGTCCTGGCTGGCACCGGTGTTGATGTCGATGACCGGGATCGCGCCGACCGTCTTGGCCGACTGCGAGAGCATCGGCTCCGGCATGTAGGCCGCGTCCACCTGGTTGTCCTTCAGCGCCGCGGCCATGTTCGGCAGCGGCATCAGGGTCCACTTGACCTGGCTGAAGTCGACGCCGTGGTCCTTCATGACGGACTTCGTCAGGATGTCGGACGCGGTGTTCATGGCCGTGATCGCGATGCGCTTGCCCGCGAGGTCCTTGACCGTCTTCACGTTCGAGGTCGGCACCGTGACGATCGCGTTGCTCTTCGCGTTCACCGACGTGCCGTCGGCCACGAGCTGGATGTCCGCGGTGCCCTTGCTCTTCGCCACGAAGAAGGGCGTGTACGTGGACAGCGCGATGTCGGCTTCACCGGAGATCGCCTTCGTCATCGACGCTTGACCGCTGTTGGCGATGATCTGCTCGACCTCGAGGCCTTCGGCCTTGAAGTAACCGCCGTCCAAGGCCAGCCAGAACGGCGCGAGGTCCGTGGTCGGCATGATCGAGACCTTGATCTTCGACTTCTCCAGGCCGCCCCCGTTCGACGAGGCGTTCGAGTCGTCCGAGCCGAGCGCGCTGCAGCCGGTGAGGGCGGTAGCGGCTGCGACGGTGAGGGCGAGCCCGAGCGCGGCGCGGCGAGTGCGTACCCGGCCACTGCTCATGGCGTTTCCAAGCAAGGCCTGCTCCTTGGGTGAAAAAATTGACGGTTGGTGGACCGAATCCCGGGGAAGTACGTGACTCATTCTCGGGAGAGTCTCGCGGGCCACTGTAGAGGCGGTGACAGCTCGCTCACAACGGGTGGGATCAATACCCGACAGGGTGGCGCGCATCACTCTTTTGGCCTCTGGTCTAGACCCGCTGCTCCACTCGCCGTAAGGGTTCACCCAGCGTAGGGCCCAGATCCTGAATCCGAGACGACCGGCTGTGCGTCGACTGAGCGAACGCTGTGCAACATCGAGTGCGTGCTGTCGGGAGGGTTACATCTTCCCCTGCCGTTCGCTACCCTCTGCACCTGCGGGGAGGTATCAACCTCCGATGTAGTGAGAGAGAGTGCCTGGATGGCCGATCAAGACGAGCTACTTCGGTGTACCAGGACACGCTGTGGTTTGCCTGAGAGATTCTCCCCCGCAGAGACGACTGCCTGGCCGCGCACAGCCGCCGCGCCGGTGGGATAGGCCGAAGAACAGACCGATGCGAGACCAGCGCAGGGACCTGACCGTGATGCTCGAGCTGAACCGATTCCGTCCGGCCGGACGGGGTTCAGGGACCCCCAGGGCCCACACCGAAGACGATCTTTTCACCCGTACGGGTAGCGTCTCGCGCTGGGCTCCTCCCGATCGGCCGGGCTGCCGGCGCGCCGGGAGTGTGCAGACGAGTGGCTGAGGAGAACGCGATGCGCCCTGGCGGGCGCTGGACCGACCAGGGTTTCACGAGCACGGACGATGATGGTGGTGCGGCGGTGCCGAATGAAGACACCGCGGGGGTAGGAGGGGCCCCTGCGCAGCAACCCGGAGCAGCGGCTCCGGGCCGGAAGGCCGGGTTGTTCTCCGGCATGCGCGACTGGCGCCTGCGGTCCAAGCTGGCCGCGGTCCTGATCATCCCGACCCTGACCGCGGCGGTGCTGGGGGCACTGCGCGTGGTCGACGACGCCCGCGAGGCGGCGGAGTTCCAGCGGACGGCCGACCAGGTCGCCTTCGCCGTCAAGGTCACCACGGTGGTCCACGAGCTGCAGAACGAGCGCTCGCTGGCCGTCGCGCGGATCTCGTCCGGCAACTCGCTGCTGCAGACCGGGCTCGACGCGCAGATCGCCAAGGTCGACCGCGAAGTGCTGGACCTGCGCGGCGCGGCGGACACCCTCAACTACGACGACCAGGCGACCAAGGACCGGTACCGGCGCGGTATCCAGCGCCTGGACGCCCTGCGCCCGCTGCGGGCGGCGTTCAACACCGCGAACGGCCTGCCCGACATCACGGTGATGACGGCCTACTCGGGCATCCTGGACTCGCTCATCGAGCTGGGCCGTGAGGTCACCACCGCGGTCACCGACCGGGACGTGCTGCGGCTCGGCACGAGCACGCAGGCGATCAGCGAGGCCAAGGAGTTCACCACCCGCTCCGACGCCGAGCTGCAGATCGCCGCGTTCCGCGGCAGCTTCCCCGGCGACCTCCTGGACCAGACGCGCGCGTCGGCCTCCAGTGCGGACGCCTCCGTCCAGGCCTTCCTCGCGAACGCCGACGACGACCAGCGCCAGCTCTACAACGACACCTACTCCGGCCCGGAGGTCGACGACCGCCGCCGGATCCAGACCGCGGCGTTCGCCTTCGCCCAGCAGGGTGACGCCCCGAGCATCGACACGACGGCGCTCGGCAAGGACAGCACCGTGTCGGCCGACAAGCTGCACGCGGTCGAGTCGAACCTGCTGGCCCAGCTCAAGACGCGCGCCGACGACCTCGCCACGGCGGCGGTCAACTCGGCGTGGGTCGGCGGTGCCGTGGTGCTCGCCGCGCTGGCCGCCGCGATCGCGCTGATGCTCGTCGTCGCCCGCCTGATGCTGCGCCCGCTGCGGGTGCTGCGGAAGAGCGCGCTGGACGTCGCCTACACGCGGCTGCCCGAGACCGTGCAGGCGATCCTGGACGACCCGGACCCGGTCGGCGCCTCGAAGAAGGCCGTCCAGCCGGTGCCCGTCACCTCCCGCGACGAGATCGGCGAGGTCGCGCGGTCGTTCGACATCGTCCACGAGCAGGCCGTCAAGATGGCCGCCGAGCAGGCCCTCCTGCGCGAGAACGTCAACGGCATCTTCGTGAACCTCTCCCGGCGGTCGCAGCGGCTGGTGGAACGCCAGCTCGGCGTCATCGACCGGCTCGAGGCCGACGAGCAGGACCCGGACCACTTGGCCAGCCTGTTCGAGCTTCGACCACCTCGCGACGCGGCTGCGGCGCAACGGTGAGTCTCTGCTGGTGCTCTCCGGCGCCGGCCTGGCGAAGTCGGTGCCCAAGCCGGTGCCCGCCGCCGACGTCATCGGCGCCGCGGTGTCGGAGATCGAGCAGTACGCCCGGATCGAGGTCGGCATCGTGCCCGACGTCGCGGTCCAGGGCCTGGCGATCCACGACCTCGTGCACGTCCTCGCCGAGCTGCTCGACAACGCGACCTACTTCTCCGAGCCGGAGACGAAGGTCATCGTGCGGGCCGTGGTGACCCGCCGCAAGGCGCTCGCCATCCAGGTCACCGACCACGGTGTCGGCATGAGCGAGGAGCGGCTGGCCGAGGTCAACGCGCGCCTGGCCGAGCCGCCGGACCTGGACGTCTCGGTGACCCGGCGAATGGGCCTGTACGTGGTTTCGCGGCTGGCCAAGCGCCACGGCATCGAGGTCCGGCTGCGCGAGAACGAGGACATCGAAGGCGGCGTGATCGCCCGCGTCGTCGTCCCGGCCGAGCTGCTCACCCAGCTCCGCCCGGGCATGCAGCGGCAGACCCCGCCGCCGGCGAACCGCTCCGAGACGTCGATGTCGCTGCCGAGCATCCCGCTCCCGTCGGCGCCGTCGGACTTCGAGCAGACGCGCTCGCACGCCCCGGTGCCGCCGGCGCCGACGCCACCCCCTCCGCCGCCGCCCCCGGCCCCGCCGGCGCACGAGCCGGTGGCGAACCAGGGCGGGCTGGTCCCGCTCGACCAGCCGATCAGCCTGGACGACCTGGTCAGCGGCGGCCGCGCGGCGGGCCCGTTCCTGTCGCCCGAGCTGCCCAAGCCCGAGACGCCGGCCTGGCCGACCGCCGAGGACCTGGCCCCGCTGACGCCGTCGGCGAACGGCGACGGAGCCAGCTCGGGTGCCGGCGACACCCGGTTCGCGCCGCTGGTGCTGCCCAAGCGCGAGCCCAAGTTCGTCCCGCCGGAAGAGCCGCCCCCGCCTCCGCCGCCCGCGGAGGAGGTCGGCCAGTCGGCTCTCGAAGACGATGTACCCACCCGGCGGCTGCCCATCTACCAGTCGGTGCTGTCACGCTGGTTCAGTGAGGGCGACGACGCGGCCGCCGACCCGGTGGCCCCGCAGGCGGAGGGCGACGACCCGAACCTGCCGCCGCTCACCGGCTCCGACGAGCCCGCGGCCCAGCCCGCCGAGCCCGTCGAGCAGGCGGACGACCTGCGGCCGACCGCGGCGACGCGGCACCCGCTCCTCCCGCCCGACGACGGCTGGCACAGCGCCTCCGACGACGGCTGGCAGGCGGCGCAGTCGCTGCTGGAGTCCAAGAACGAGGAGATCACCCCGGCCGGGCTGCCCAAGCGCATCCCGAACGCCTACCTGGTGCCGGGGTCGATCAACAGCCAGACGCCCGAGGCCCCGGCCCAGAACAACTTCGCGGACGCGACCGCCGGCATGCCCGGAACGGGTGCGATCACCCGCTCGGCGTCCGCGGCGCGGAGCCGGATGGCAAGCTTCCAGCGTGGCTACACCTCGGGACGGCACGCGTTGAAGGAACGCCCGGCCGAAGAGAGGCTGGAAGGCAGTGGGGTTCCGATGGGTGGCAACACCACAGACAGCAGTGAGGAGTGAAAGTGACACGGGCGGGTGCAATGCAGCCGGGTGGCGCCGCGCAGCCGAACGGCCAGGCGCAGGCGAAGGCGGGTAGTGCCGGCAGCTTCGCTTGGCTGATCACGGATTTCGTGCACCGGGTGCCCGGCGCGGCCCACGCGGTCGTGGTGTCGGCCGACGGCCTGCTCCTGGCGGCCTCGCGTGGTCTGCCGAAGGACCGGGCGGACCAGCTGGCCGCCGTGGCGTCGGGGCTCACCAGCCTCGCGCGCGGCGCGGCCAAGGTGTTCGAGGGCGGCACGGTGGCGCAGACCGTGGTCGAGATGGCCAACGGCTTCCTCTTCCTCATGTCGGTTTCCGACGGTTCCTGTCTGGCCGTGCTGGGGTCGCCGGAGAGCGACATCGGCCTGGTGGTCTACGAGATGACCCTGCTGGTGGAACGGGTCGGCCAGCAGCTGACCCCGGAGATGCGGGCGCAACTGCAGGGCGCGGCCGTCCGCCGCTGAGGACCAGGGAACCGAGGAGAGAGCCGTGGACGACGGGCGCTTGAGGGGTGATGGCCGGCTCGGTGACGACTTCTCCGGCGGGTGGTCCGAGCAACCGGACGACGGCCGGGAGGACTGGCAGTCGTTCCGGGACCGCGTGGACCGCGAATGGCGGTCGCGGCGGGTGCAGGCTTCCGACAGCGACCCCGTGCGGGAGCCGCCGAACTGGCTCACCGACAGCAACGCGGGGCAGGAGCCGATCCGGCCGATCGCCGGCGGCGAGTACCGCGACCGCCTGCTGGGCGGGCCGGGTGCGGAGCTGTTCGGCGGGTCGAGCGGGCCGCTGTACGACGCGCGCGACTTCGCCGCGTACAGCACCGAACGCGACTTCGGGGCGTCGGGCCCGGACTCCGGGGAACTCGCCGCGGCCCTGCCGCAGCAGGCTCACCAGGAGTACGTCGACGCGCCGCCGCCGACCGAGATGGAGACGTCCGGCCTGGTCCGGCCGTACTTCCGGACGCGGGGCCGGACGAAGGCGACGCTCGACCTGGCCATCGAGGCGTTGATCTCGACCAGCGAACAGGGCCGGATGCTCGACCGGGTCCGGGTGCCCGAGCACCGGTCGATCTGCGACCTGTGCCTCGACACCCGGTCGGTGGCCGAGGTGGCGGCGCTGCTGCGGCTGCCGCTCGGCGTGGTGCGGGTGTTGATTGGTGACGTGGCGGGCCTCGGGCTGGTGCTGGTGCACTCCAGCAACCAGACGGTGGGCGACCGCCCGAGTATCGAGTTCATGGAAAGGGTGCTCAGTGGGCTTCGGAGAATTTGACTCCGACGCGAACGCGCCGCAGGTGACGGGTCCGACCTCGTCGGCCAAGATCGTGGTCGCCGGCGGGTTCGGTTCGGGGAAGACAACTTTGGTCGGGGCGATCTCCGAGATCGACCCGCTGACCACCGAGGCCATGATGACCGAGGCGAGCGTCGGGCACGACGACACCTCGGCCACGCCCAACAAGACCACCACCACGGTGGCCATGGACTTCGGGCGCATCTCGCTGGACTCGGACCTGGTGCTCTACGTCTTCGGCACGCCGGGTCAGCACCGGTTCTGGTTCATGTGGGACGACCTCGCGGTCGGCGCCATCGGCGCGGTCGTGCTGGTGGACACGCGGCGGCTCGCCGACGCGTTCCCCTCGATCGACTTCTTCGAGAACCGGAAGCTGCCCTACGTCGTGGCCATCAACTGCTTCGACCGGCTGCTGCACCACCAGATCGAGGACGTCCGGCACGCGCTGACCATCGCGCCGTCGGTCCCGATCATGGCGTGCGACGCGCGCGAGCGCGAGTCGGCCAAGCAGGTGCTGATCTCGGTCGTCCAGCACGCGATCGCGCACGATACGGCGTTACGCGCGGGCTAGCCGATGACGCCCCGAACCGGATGCGGCCGTTGGAGTGAACTCCGCGTGCTTCACCCACTTCGGGGAGTGGCGTCGCCGTCCGGAGCAGTGACCGGTCACCCCGGTCCGGGCGCGAGATCGGCGGCGGCACCCGTCCCGATCACCGGCACCGGTGCTGACCAGCGTCGATCGCGGGCCTCCTCGGGCCGCGAACGACGTCGCGGGGCATGCCACGGACGGGTGGCGTGTTCCGGGTCGGCGCGGAGCGCACCCGTGCGCGCACGTAGGGTGCGCAGCGGTCGGCCGGTGGTGGACTCGACACCACCGGCGGTGCGAATACGCTTTAGCGTGGCGACGTCGACCGGTCGTGCCGTCCACCCCGGTGTGCGGCGCGCGGCGCCGCACGAGCGAGGAGGGGAAGTAGTGACGGCTTCCGGCCAGCAGCAGGGCACGTTCGGCTGGCTCATCACGGACTTCGTGCGCCGCGTGCCCGGCGCCGCGCACGCCGTTCTGGTGTCCGCCGACGGGCTGCTCCTGGCGCCGTCGGAAGGGCTGCCGCAGGAGCGGGCCGAGCAGCTGTCCGCGGTCGCGTCCGGGCTGATCAGCCTGACGCAGGGGGCCGCGCGCTGCTTCGAGGCGGGCGGCGTCAACCAGACCGTGGTGGAGATGGAGCGCGGCTACTTGTTTCTGATGTCCGTTTCGGACGGTTCGTCGCTGGCCGTGCTGGCCGCGCCGACGTGCGACATCGGCACGGTCGCCTACGAGATGACCCTGCTCGTCGAGCGCGTCGGCCAGCAGATCACCCCCGAGCTGCGCGCGCAGCTCCAGGGCGGCGTGCGTGGGTAGGGCGAGATGAGGATTTCGGGATTCGACGATCCGGACTCCAGCGGCTGGGACGCACTGCACCGCGGCACCGAGCGCGAGAGTTTCGATTCGCCCAGCAAGTTCGACATGTCGACGCTGTCGATGATCATGCCCAAGCGGAAGCCGTCGCGGCCGAAGCCGGACCCGCAGGGCTACACCGACGAGGACACCCGCGAGTGGGGCTCGTCGGCGGACGACGAGGACTACCGGCGTCCCGAGTACGCCGACGACGGCTACCCGCGGTCGCCGGAGTACGCCCAAGAGGGCTACGACCCGGCCGAGCTGGAGTGGCAGGACGAAGAGACGTACGCGCCGGAGCCCCCGGCGCTGGAGCCGGCGTGGACGCCCCCGCGCGGCGCGCGCCAGCCGGCCCCGCCCCGCCCGCCCGCCCCGCGGCCCCCGGTGTCCCGGCCCCCGGCGGCGCCCCCGCCGTCCTGGGCCCCGCCACTGGACCCGCGCACCGGCTGGACCCCGCCGCCGGACCCGGAGACCCGCTGGATTCCCCAGCCGGAGCCGTGGGAGGAGCCGGCCTGGGCCGAGCCCGCCCGCGTCGCGAGCCCGGTACCGGTGGCGTCGGCGGGCTCCCGTGTCCGCCCGTACACCCGCACCGGCGGCCGCACGCGTTCCGACCACAACCTGGCCCTGGAGGCCCTGGTCTCGACGTCCGACGACGGCCGCCGGTACCGCGGCGTCCGGTCGGTGGAGCACCGCCGCATCTGCGACCTGTGCCTGGACACGCGGTCGGTCGCGGAGATCGCCGCGCACCTGCGGCTGCCGCTGGGCGTGGTGAAGGTGCTGGTGGGCGACATGGCCGACATCGGGCTGGTGCTGATCCACCAGACGGAGCTGATCCTCGGGGACCGCTCGTCCCGCGAGTTCATGGAGCGCGTGCTGGCGGGCCTCCGCGCGCTCTGACCCGTCGGGCGGTCTTGAATGAGTCATTCAGGACCTCCGACGACCTGAATGAGTCATTCAAGACGTTCGGGTCAGTCCTCCACGAGCGCCGCGGACGTGATGCGGTGCAGGGAGTACCGCTCGTTGTTGTCGCCTTCGAGGATGCCGCCGCCGACGCGCACCGGCCGGACCACGCGCTGGCTGGCCGTGCCGCGGGAGTCGACGAAGCCGATCCACACCTCGCGGCGCTCCAGCGTTGCCCGGGACAGCAGTTCCAGCGTCGCCGACGTGTCCGCGCCGCCGCCGACCGGGGCCCGCACCGCCGAGCCGCGGCGCCGGGCCGAAGCCGCGTCGCCCGCCCGCAGGTTCGACACGATCCGGGCCGCCTGGTCCGGCGTCAGCACCGCCTGCTCGCCCGGGCTGCGCCGCGCCGCTCGCGCCTTCGCCGGCAACCGCCGTCCGCCCGGGCGGAGGTCGACGACCCGGCCGTCCGGACCCTCGGCCGCCGGGGCGAACCCCGCCGCGCGCAGCCCGGCGAGGACCTCGTGCAGCGGGTCCGGGCTGATCACCACGGTCGGCGCGATCAGCCGCAGGTCGTGCTCGGCCGCGACCGGGTTGGCCAACACTTCGGCCAGCAACGCCTCGTCGTCGCACCGCAGGAACGACGCCGCGACCCCGCCGCGCAGCCGTCCGTGGCGCCGGGCGACGTCGTCGACCAGGTAGCTCAGCCCCTGCGGAACGGGCGTCGCCGACTTCGCCTTGAACAGCGCGTGCAGCTCGTCCGCGGTCCGCCCGGTGTCCAGGGCGCGCCGGACCGAGGCCTCGGTGATCCGGTAGACCGTCGCGTGCCCGGCTGACTCGACGTCGGCGACCGCGGCCATCTCCGCGGCCAGCTCCGGCTCCAGCGGGCCCGGCGCGACGACCGTCAGGTCGGCCTGCAGCAGCACGTGGTCGACCGGCGCGGGCAGCGCGTCCAGGATGGCCTCGACCGCGCCGGGCCGGTCGTCGGCGAGCAGCGCGCGCGTCGCCGTCGTGACGCCGCCCAGGCCCACCAGCCCCAAGGCCGAAGCCTCGGCCATCGTCCAGCGGACCGTCTCGTCCCGCAGCCGCCCGCCGCGGCGCGGGGCCCGCCAGGCCAGCACCGCGACCAGCTCGTCGACGCTCTTCACCCCGGCGCCCTCGGGCAGGTCGGCCAGCGCGGCGAGCACCCGCCGCCGCGCGACCGGCGCCAGCGGACGGCGGAGGTCCTCCGACAGCGGCGCGATCGGCTTGTCCTTGGCGTCCCGGCCGCCGGCCAGGCCGGGCAGCCGCGGCAGCTCCAGCCACGCCTGGGCCAGCGTCATCCAGCGCTGCGCGGTCGGCGAGGCGAGCCACGAGTCGGTCAGCGTCGTCGGCACCCACTCGGGCGCGGTCGCCTCGCTGTCGGCGACGAGCCCGGCGCCCACGACCAGCTCGGCGAGCAGCGTCGCCTGCGTTTCGTCGATCTCGAGGTCCTTGGCCAGCTTCTTCAGCTCGCGCACGCCGAGGCCGCCCGACTTGAGCACCGGCGGGGGTGCCGCCGACCACGAGCGCAGCAGGGATTCGGTGTGGCGCAGGAACTCCATCGCCTCACCGGCCGCCGCGGCGTCCAAAGTGGACGGCTGGTGCGGGTGCACCGGCAGCTCGGGCTCGGTGCGCGTGCCGGGCGGGAACGCCCCGCCGCGCACGGCGATGCCGAGCTCGCGCGGCAGCTCGACGGTCTGGTCGTCGCGCCGCAGGAGCAGCCCGCGGGCCAGCAGCTTCTGCACCGGCGTCTCGGCCTTGGCGAGCGGGAGGTCCAGCCCGGCGTCGCGGGTGCGGCCGATCGGCGGGCCGGCGGCGAGCGCGTTCACCACGGCGCGTTCGTCGTCGGACAGCTCCGCGAGCCGCGCTTCGAGGTCTTCCCCGGCGAGCGACGGCGACGACGCGCCCAGCCCGGCGGGGAACGGCCCGAGCGCCTCCCGGGCCGCGGGCGGCACGCGCACCGCGTCGTCCGGGCCCCAGGCCAGCGCCCGCGCGCGCAGCCGGGCCAGCGGCGCGGTGATGTCGGTGCCGACGAGGTCGGCGAGCTCTTCGACCGGCACGGGGTCGCGGTCCGCGCCGGCCAGCAGGCAGGCTTCGAGCACGGACAGGGTGAAGGTGTCGAGGTCTTCGCAGGCGCGCGCGACCGAGCCCGGCGTGCCGGCGCGGGTGGCCAGCACCGTGCTGTCGGAGGGCGGCGGCGTGGACAGGTCGCGCCGCGTGCGGAGCAGCTCTTCGAGTGCGGCGTCGGACTCCGCGCGCAGCCAGTCCGCCAAGGAGGTCGCGGGCATAGAAGGCCAGGATACCGGGCGGTTGCGCCGGGCCGCCCGGGCTCAGGCAGACTGTCCCCGTAAGACCGAGGACGGCTGTGGAGGACGTTGTGGCCAAGGGTGAGAAGAAGCACAAGGGCGTCGACCCGACCTGGCCGGGCGAGGACGGCGAGCACCCCGTGACCGAGCTCGCGTCCGACCGCCAGGGCGCTCTGTCGCCATTCGGCGACGTCACCTTCCCGCTCGAGTCGGTGCCCTACGTGCACCCGGAGACCGAGATCAACACCCGCCCTTGACGTTACTGGTCAGTACCGGTATCGGGGCCTCGTGAGGGCGGTCACGGGAGTAGGTTCGCTCCCGTCCTGCCCGAACTTTCCCATGCGGGGGTAAGTGCCATGCCGGTTCCCGGTCCCGGATATTCGATCACCGTCCGGGTCGAGGCCCCGGCCTCGTCCACCGCGGCCGGTGACCTCACCACGGCCGTCGGGCGGGTCGGCGGCGTGCTGACCGCGTTCGACGTCGTCGAGTCCCACTCCGACTCGATCGTGGTCGACATCAGCGCCAACGCGCTGTCGGAGAACCACGCGAACGACATCACGCAGACGCTGGACTCGCTGCCCGGCGTCAAGGTCCGCAAGGTCTCCGACCGGACGTTCCTGATCCACCTCGGCGGCAAGATCGAGGTCACGCCCAAGGTCGCGCTCCGCAACCGTGACGACCTCTCCCGCGCCTACACCCCGGGTGTCGCCCGCGTCTGCCAGGCCATCGCGAACAACCCCGAGGACGCGCGCCGGCTGACCATCAAGCGCAACACCGTCGCCGTCCTTACCGACGGTTCCGCGGTGCTCGGCCTCGGCAACATCGGCCCGGCCGCCGCGCTGCCGGTGATGGAGGGCAAGGCGGCGCTGTTCAAGAAGTTCGCCGACGTCGACGCGTGGCCGGTCTGCCTGGACACCCAGGACACCGAAGAGATCATCCTCATCGCGAAGGCGCTGGCGCCGGTGTACGCGGGCATCAACCTCGAGGACATCGCCGCGCCGCGCTGCTTCGAGATCGAGAAGCGGCTGCGCGAGCAGCTCGACATCCCGGTGTTCCACGACGACCAGCACGGCACCGCGATCGTCGTCGTCGCCGCGCTGCGCAACGCCCTGCGCGTGGTCGGGAAGAACATCGAGGACTGCAAGATCGTGGTCAGCGGCGTCGGCGCGGCCGGCTCGGCGATCATCCGCCTGCTGCTGCACAAGAACCCGGGCGACATCGTCGCGGCCGACATCGACGGCATCGTCCACTCCGCGCGCGGAAACCTCGACGACAACCTCGCCTGGATCGCGTCGCACACGAACAAGCAGCAGGTCAGCGGCACCCTGCACGAGGCGCTGAACGGCGCCGATGTCTTCATCGGCGTCTCCGCGCCCAACCTGTTCGGCGCCGAGCAGGTCGCCACGATGAACAAGGACGCCGTGGTCTTCGCGCTGGCGAACCCGGACCCGGAGATCGACCCGCTGGAAGCGCAGAAGCACGCGGCCGTCGTCGCGACCGGTCGCAGCGACTTCCCGAACCAGATCAACAACGTCCTGGCCTTCCCGGGTGTCTTCCGCGGCCTGCTGGACGCGCACGCGCACAACATCGACGACTCGATGCTGCTCGCGGCGGCCGACGCGATCGCCGACGTCGTCGACAACGGCAAGCTCAACGCGTCGTTCATCGTGCCGAGCGTGTTCGACAGCGCGGTGGCGCCCGCGGTCGCCGAGGCCGTCCGGAAGGCCGTGCGCGCCGAACAGGGCTAGTCGTCGGTCGCCCTGGTCGCCGCTACCGCAGCCGCGACCAGGGCGAACCCGAACACCAAGTAAGACGCGGACAACCCGCCCGCTCCACCGGACGAGCTCAACGCGCCGCCGACCGCGCGGCCGAGGAGCTGCCCGGTGCATTCGGCCGTGATGACGGCGGTGGCCAGCTCGGTCGCGCTGAAGCCGCTCGCTCCCGCCGTCGTCGCGCGGATGTAGAGGCCGGGGTAGGCGAGCCCGACGCCGATCCCGGCCACGGCCCACGCGACGAGGGCCACGACCCATGACCCGTCCGCGAGCAGCTCGACCGCCAAGACCGTCGTGCCGAGCGCCGTCAGGCTCAACCCGGCCGCGGGCAGGCGCGGCGAGGTGAAGCGCGTGGCCAGCAGGCTGGTCACGGCCCAGGCCAGCGGAGCGGCGCTCAGGACGAGCGCCGCTTCGCCGAGGCTCACCCGGAACCCGGTCGTCAGCAGCACGGTGATCAAGCTGTCCGCGCCGAAGTAGCCGACCCCGAACAACGCCATCGCCCCGAGCGCGGCGGGCGTCCCCGGCCGGAACCGCGCGGTTCCCGCGGGCAGGAGCGCGATCATCCCGGCGACGGCGGTCACCGCCCCGGCGATCGCGAGCGGCCACCACCCTGCGCTCACCACGACGCCCGTCGCACCGAGGGGGATCAGCAACGTCCGGCCGAGCGGGCGTCGCGCCGACCGGTCGGGTGGGGCGTCGCGGACCGCGCGCACGATCAGCAGCCGTCCGAGCAGGACGAACGGCACCGGCACCAGCAACGTCCAGCGCCAGCCCACGAGGTGCTCCAGGCCGAGCGTCGCGGCCGGGCCGACCAAGGCAGGCACGAGCCACATCGCCGAGGACGCCGCGACGACCCGGGTGCGCAGCCGCTCGTCGAGGTGCCGGATCGCCGAGCCGATGCCGAACACGGCCAGCAGCCCGCTCGCGAGCCCGGTGGCGAACTGGCCCAGCGCGAACGTCCACGCCGTCCGGGCGGTGGCGGCGACGGCGAGCCCGCCGACGTAGGCGAGCATCCCGGCGGCCAGGGTGCCGCGGGTGCCCAGCCGGTCCAGGACCCGGCCGGCCAGCGGAAGAGCGACGAACAACCCCAGCGTCGAACCGGCGATCAGGAGCCCGAGGCTGCCCCGGGCGGCCAGCTCCGCGGTGACGACCGGCAGCAGGGTCGAGGCGACGAAGCCGGTGACGGCGGCCGCGAACTCGATCGCGACGATCCCCGCCGCGAGGAGGAGCGGTCCCGTCGTGCGCGCCGGCCGGCGCCCGGTCACGTGTACAGGTCGCGGTCGTACCGGTTGACTTGCACCCACACCCCGTCCGGGTCTCGCACGCGCAGCGAGTGCCCGAAGCCTTCGTCGATCACCGGTCCCGGCTCGAACCCGGCCGCCCGCAGGCGCGCGGCGACGTCCTCGAGCGGCTCATCGGCTTCGAACGCCAGCTCGCAGCGGCCCGCCTCGGCGTCGGGGGCGCGGTGGACGGCCAGCACCCCGCCGTCGGCGGGCAGCTCCACCCACCCGCCCGGCCGCGACGCCGGCCCGAGCCGCAGGCCGAGCGCCTGGAAGAACCGCGTCATCGCCGGGACGTCCGAGCTGTAGCGGATGGGCAGCACTCTCATCGCGATCGCTCCTCGCCGGTCGTCCCGCTTTGCCGCAGGTGGTTCTCGAGCGCGCGTTCGACGTACGCCGAGAGCGATTCGTCGGCGTCGACGGACGCGTGCTTCAGCCGCCGGATGAGGTCCACCGGCAGATAAACGCTGAACTGCCGCTTCTCGGCGGGAGGCATGCTCATATGCTAGCAAATGGGCATGTGGGCACCCACCGCTCGGCCGGGCCGGGGCCGCGCCGCGCGGGCCCGGAAGTAGCCTCGTCATGTGAGTGAACTCAGCCACGTGGACGAGACCGGCGCCGCCCGGATGGTCGACGTCTCCGGCAAGACCGCCACGGCGCGCACCGCGCTCGCGGCCGGCACCGTGCGGACCACCGCCGAGGTGCTCCGGCTGCTCGCCACCGACGGCCTCCCGAAGGGCGACGCGCTGGCCACCGCGCGCATCGCCGGGATCATGGGCGCCAAGCGGGTGCCCGAGCTGATCCCGCTGTGCCACCAGATCGCGCTGTCCGGGGTCAAGGTCGAGTTCACGCTCGGCGAGGCCGAGGTCGGCATCCGCGCGACGGCGAAGACCACCGACGTCACCGGCGTCGAGATGGAGGCGTTGACGGCGGTCGCGGTGGCCGGGCTGACGCTGCACGACATGATCAAGGCCGTCGACCCGGCGGCGACGCTGGACGAGGTCCGCCTGCTCCGCAAGGACGGCGGCAAGACCGGGACCTGGGAGCGGCCGTGAAGCGCACCGCACGCGTGATCGTGGCGTCCAACCGCGCCGCGAAGGGCGTCTACGAGGACAAGACGGGCCCGGTGATCGTCGCCTGGCTGACCGACCGCGGCTACGACGTGCCGGCGCCGGTCGTCGTCGAGGACGGCGACCCGGTGGGCGTCGCGCTGCGGGCCGCCCTGGCCGACGAGGTCGCGGTGGTGCTGACCACGGGCGGCACGGGCATCTCGCCGACCGACCGCACGCCGGACGTCACGCGCGCGGTCCTGGACCACGAGCTGCCGGGTGTCGCGGACGCGATCCGCGCGGCCGGGCTGCCGAAGGTGCCGACGGCGGTCCTCTCGCGCGGCGTCGCGGGCGTGGCGGGCCGGACCCTGGTGGTGAACCTGCCGGGCTCCAGCGGCGGCGTGAAGGACGGCTTGGGGGTGCTCGCCGACATCCTGGACCACGCGGTCGACCAGCTCGCGGGCGGCGACCACCCGCGTGCCCCGGTCGCGGCGCCGTCCGTGCGGGTGGCGCGGGCATTGGTGACCGAGGAGACCCTCTCGGTCGAGGAGCACGCGCGCCTGGTGGAGGACGACGCGGCGGGCGCGGTGGTGACGTTCGCCGGGGTGGTCCGCGACCACGACGGCGGCAAGGGCGTCCGCGACCTGACGTACGAGGGCCACCCGAGCGCGGGCCAGGTGATCAACGACGTGCTCGCGGACCTGTCGGCGCGCTGGCAGGGCGTCCGCGCGGTGGCGGTGAGCCACCGGATCGGGCACCTGGCGATCGGGGACGTGGCGCTGGCGTGCGCGGTCGCGGCCGAGCACCGCGGGCAGGCGTTCTCGGCGTGTTCGGACCTGGTGGACGAGGTGAAGGCGCGGCTGCCGGTCTGGAAGCACCAGCACTTCACCGACGGCACGGACGAGTGGGTCAACTCGCCCTGATCCGGAAGACGGCGACGCGGTCGGCGGCCGCGGCGAACTCGTCCGGATCGGCCCGGCTGACGAGGCCGAGCTTGACGAACATCGGCACCCCGTGCGGTACCTCGCGCGGGAAGGCCCGCATGACGTCGACGCGGGTCTGTTGTTCGCGGACTTCTTCGAGGGTGACGGCCTGCTTGCGGCGCCCGTGGGCGAGTTCACCTCGCCCGGCGGCCCGGACGTTGCGCGCCCAGTCGCCGTCGGGAAGCCCGGCGATGACGTAGCGCTGTCCGTCGACGGTGAGCGGCGAGACGGGCGTGGGCCGCGGAGCCCCCGAGCGGCGGCCGGGGACGGTGAGGACGTGGATGGTGCCGAGCCGCAGGCCCAGCCGCGTCAGGAAGCGGACGACCCGGTTGGCGGGCCGGAGCCAGCGAGGCAACGCGGTGACCATGGCGACGATTCCTTTCGACGATCGAAATACTTTGTCGCCAAGGTAGACTCTTTCGAGTGTCGAAGCAATCAGTGGTCACCGAGGCAACCCAGGCGGCAGCGGCGTTCGGCGCGGCGAACGACGTGGTCGACGAGGCCGCGGCGGCGGCGTTCGGGGTGAACCGCACGGACCTGCGGATCCTCGGCCTGGTGTCGGCGGCGGGCACGCTTACGGCGGGCGGCTTGGCGGAGAAGGCGGGGTTGAGCCCGGCGGCGACTACGACGGCGATCCAGCGGTTGACCAAGGCGGGGCATTTGACGCGCCGGACCGATGCGGAGGACCGCCGTCGGGCGGTGGTGGAGCTGACCCCGGCGGCCGCGGAGCTGCTGGAGGAGATCTACGCGCCGATCGAGCGGGCCGGGCGGGCGTTGCTCGAGGAGTACTCGGCTGAGCAGCTCGAGTTGGTTATCGAGGTGCTGCGGAAGGGCGAGCGGATGCAGCTGGCGGAGGCGGAGCGCATCCGCGCCCGCTGAGAGGCACAGGCGGGCCTCGCGGCTGGGCGACGAGGTGGGGCCGGCGCGGGCGGCTCTGAGCGCGCCTCAGCGCCATTGGGCGACTGGCGTGCCGCCGCGGCGCCTGGCTGCTCGTGGCGCAGCAGCGGCCGCGCTGGCGGCTTGCTGGTCGCCCGGCCGTCAACCGCACTTTCGAGCGGCCTCTGCGTCCAGTCGTCCGGCGGTACGCGCGAACCCCTCCACCGCCCGGGGGATCGGCGGTGGAGGGGTTCGGGTGTCACGGCTCGAGGCCGGACCTGCGCATCAGAGCGCGATCGTCACTTGGTGGCGATCTTCTGGCCGACGAGGATCAGGTCCGCGTTCGGGATGTACTTCGCGTTCAGCTCCTGCAGCTTCTGGTAGCCGCCCTGGACGTTGAACTGCTTGGCGATCTTGGACAGCGTGTCGCCCGCCACGACGGTGTAGTCACCGGCCGGGTTGGAGCTGCTCACGCCGGTCGCCGCCGGGGCCGCCGCCGGCTTCGGGGCGGTCGTGCTCTTCTTCGGGGTCACCTTCTTGGTGGTGGTCTTGCCGGTGGCCTTGGGGGCCGACGAACCGCCGCCCTTCTTGCCACAGACCGGCCACGCGCCGATGCCCTGGCCCTGCAGGACGCGCTCGGCCACGGCGATCTGCTGCTCGCGGGACGCGTTCTGCGGGCTGCCGGTGCCGCCGTAGGCCTTCCAGGTGCTCTGCGTGAACTGCAGGCCGCCGTAGTAGCCGTTGCCGGTGCTGGTGCTCCAGTTGCCGCCGCTCTCGCACTGCGCGATCGCGTCCCAGTTCGTCGCCGACGCGGGGGTCGCGGCGATCGCGAGGGGAGCGCCGACCGCGATGCCCGCGATGGCGACGCGAGCGACGGTGCGGGTGGCAGCGGACATCTTGCGGTGCTTGCCTCGGTAAGACATCTGAATGCTTCTCGGTTTTCCTGCGCCTACGAGCTGGTGCTGAGGGTCAGGATCGGGGTCCTGGCGCCGACCGTCTCAGATCGGCGGGCGAGTCCGACGCACGGCGCGTCTTCGTCGTCCCCTCGTCCCTGTCCGGAAATGCTTTCGCTCGGGGTATGGGTCCGGGGATCCGTCGGACAGGGCTAGGCGCTACGGATTCCCGGTGTTGCTCGGCTGGTCGGGGCCAACCGAAAAGCGACGGTACGTAACGAGAGCCGTGATCGGAAATTATTCGGGGCGTGACCTACGTCACAGTAACAGCACGCAACCCCGGTCGATGCGGGTGTTTGCGCAGTTCAGAGGGCCGTTATCTGCCCGTTTCCTTGCCGAGATAAAACACGGATCGTGAGGCTTGCATCACGTGTTTTGCGTAGCGAATGGACCATTCGCGTCGCCGGGAGAGCGATTGAAGCGCGCATCTTATGACGCCCGGCGGGACCGCGCCAGACTTGACAATCGTGCCTCATGTACCCCTTGAGTCACACCAGTCCCACCTGTTAGTGGGGTTTGGCACCACGGCCGGAGACGGCGTGACCACAGACCGCACTGCCGAAGCACCACGCACCGCGATCGACCAGGCGAAACGGGTCACCGGATGGCGTTGCGGACGGCTGGGTTCAGCCTCCCGCGAACAGCCGGAATCGGTGAGACGCCACGCCGAGGCCGCGAAAAGGGGTCGGCGAGCGGTCGGCCGCCGTACTCGAACGGTCGCCGCATATAGGGGACGGCGAAGTCGCCTGCCTGGATGGGCGGCATGCGCGGCTGAGGCATGGGGGGCGAGTCGAGCGTGGTTGGAGACCCTCGCGCGCGGATTAGAGGGCTCGCGCGCGGGTTGAGCGACCGACACGCCGGTCCCGGAAGCGAGAGGCCGACACGCCGCACTAGCGGGCGAGAGGTCGCGACACGCCGATCAAGCGGCCAACCCGCCGCGACACGCCGATCAGGCCGGGCAACCCGGCACCGACGGCCACAAAGACCAGAAGCGGGCTCAGCCCCCGGCGAAGGGCGGCAGCACGTCCAGCTCAGCGCCGTCCGTCAAGGCCCGGCCCAGATCCCGCACGGCAACCCCGTCGAGCAGGTAGCTGACCGCATCGAGAATCCGCGGCAACCCGTCCGGATGCAGCCGCCGCAGCTCGGCGACCGCGTCGGCCACCGTCGCGCCCGCCGCCAGCTGGACCTTCTCCTCTTCCAGCCCCGCCGCGGCCCGCGCCGCCGCGAAGTAGCGGACCACGATCGTCACGCTCGTCATCTCAACCGCCGATCGCGCTCATCGGCCGGATCGGCTGCGCGAACCCGGCGTCGTTGATCTCGTGGCCGGCGAGCTTGCCCCACATCGTGGCCCGCCACGCGTCCGCCACCTCCTCATCGCGCGCGCCCGCGCGCACGAGGGACCGCAGATCCGTCTCGTCGTTGCTGAACAGGCACGACCGCACCGCGCCGTCCGCCGTCAGGCGCGTGCGCTCGCAGGCCGCGCAGAACGGCCTCGTCACCGACGCGATCACGCCCACGTCGCCGGGGCCGCCGTCGACCAGCCAGCGCTCCGCCGGCGCGCCACCTCGCGCCACCGGGAACGGCGTCAGCGTGAACTCCGCCTCCAGCATCGCCAGGATCTCCGCCGCGGTGATCATCTCGCCGCGGTTCCAGCCGTGCTGGGCGTCCAGCGGCATCTGCTCGATGAACCGCAGGTGGTAGCCCTCGGCGAGGCAGAACTTCAGCAGCGGCACGGCTTCGGCCTCGTTCACGCCGCGCATCAGCACGGCGTTGACCTTCACCGGCGCCATCCCGGCGTCCCGCGCCGCGGCCAGCCCGGCCAGCACGTGCGAGAGCCGGTCGCGGCGGGTGATCTTCTTGAACATCTCGGGGTCGACCGTGTCGAGCGAGACGTTGATCCGGTTCAGCCCGGCCGCCGCGAGCCCGGCCGCGCGCTTCGCGAGGCCGATCCCGTTGGTCGTCATGGAGACCTTGGGTCGCGGCTGAAGCGCCGTGATCCGCGCGACGAGGTCCTCGAGCCCCGGCCGCAGCAGGGGTTCGCCGCCGGTGAGCCGGATGTCGGTCACGCCGAGCATCTCGACGGCGATCCGTATCAAGCGGACCAGCTCGTCGTCGGTGAGCACCTGCTCGCCCGGCATCCAGTCGAGGCCCTCCGCGGGCATGCAGTAGGTGCAGCGCAGGTTGCACCGGTCCGTGAGGGAAACCCGCAGATCGGTGGCCACCCGGCCGAAGGTGTCGATGAGGTGCGGGTTCTCGGGCCTGGGCACGCGAGATGACCCTCGTGTGCCGGGGACGCGAGGAAACCCGAGATCCACTGCCGTCATTACGCACAGAGTAGCTCGCGAACGCGCGAACTCACTGTTCCGAGTAGGATACTTTGACGAGTAAGTGGTTCAGCAGCCGAACTAACGCGAGGACCTGTGACGGACAAGGGCTACCCGGTCACCGAAGAGGAGATGGTCCGCTTCGCGGAATTGGGTCGCGAAGGCAGCACGCTCACCGTCCTGCGGCACGCCAGGATCGCCGAGCGGATGGGCCTGTCCGGCACCGACCACAAGACGTTCGACCTGGTGGGCCAGGCCGACGGTCCGCTCACCGCCGGCCGGATCGCCGAGCTCACGGGCCTGTCCACCGGCGCGGTCACCGGCGTCATCGACCGGCTGGAGAAGGTCGGGCTGGTCCGCCGCGTCCGCGACCCCGAAGACCGGCGCAAGGTGCTCGTCGAGGTCGTCCCGGGTGCCGCAGACCGCTTCGCGCCGCTCTTCCAGTCGGCCTTCGACGACCTCCGCGAGATGCTCGCGCAGTTCTCGCCGGCCGAGCGGAAAGTCATCGAGCGTTATCAGAATGTCATGCTCGAACAGCTGCGCGCGGAGATCATGGACAATTCGCGCCCCGCGTAGCTTTTCCTCAACTGCGGAGATAATGTCTCGGGCATGCCGCAATTTCGGTTGTCCGAGGCCGCGCGCCTGCTCGGAGTCAGTGACGACACCGTCCGGAGGTGGGTGCGCGCGGGGCAGCTGACCGCCACCGACGACGCCGCCGGCCGCAAGGTCGTGGACGGCGCCCAGCTGGCCGGGTTCGCGCGGGCGCAGGCCGCCGGTCCCGACGACCCCTCGTCGGTCGGCCGCTCCGCGCGCAATAGGTTCGTCGGGCTGGTCACCGAGGTCATCGCCGACAAGGTGATGGCTCAGGTGGAACTGCAGTGCGGGGCGCACCGCGTGGTGTCCCTGATGAGTACGGAAGCCGTCCGCGAGCTGGGCCTGCGCCCGGGGGTGCTCGCGGTGGCGGTGGTCAAAGCGACCACTGTCGTGGTGGAGACACCGGAAGGAAGTAGATGAAGAAGCTCGCTTTTCAGGGGTTCGGGTGGCGAAGCCCCCGACCCGGGGCGAAGCCCCGGATGTCACAGCTCGCTCTCGTCGTCGCGGCCGTCGCCCTGTTCGCGGGTGCGTGCAGCAGCTCGGACGAGCCCAGCACGCAGCCCGGCGCGTCGGTCACCGCGCCCGCGCCCAAGGGGGCCGGGAACGCCGGCGGCGGCACGCTGACCGTGTTCGCCGCCGCCTCGCTCACCGAGTCGTTCACCGCGCTCGGCAAGGAGTTCGAGGCCCAGCACTCCGGCGTGACCGTGAAGTTCAGCTTCGCGGGCTCGTCGACGCTCGTGCAGCAGCTGACCAACGGCGCGAAGGCCGACGTCTTCGCCGCCGCGGACCAGGCCACCATGGACAAGGCGAACCAGGGCGGGGTGATCGACGGCCAGGCGACGGTGTTCGCGACGAACAAGCTGGCCATCGCCGTCGCGCCGGGCAACCCCAAGGGCATCAAGTCCTTCGCCGACCTCAACAAGGCCGGGCTGAACGTCGTGACCTGCGCGCCGCAGGTGCCGTGCGGCGCGGCGGCCAAGAAGGTCGAGCAGAGCGCCGGCGTCACGCTCAAGCCGAAGAGCGAGGAGCAGGACGTCAAGCAGGTGCTGAACAAGGTCGTGTCCGGTGACGCCGACGCGGGCCTGGTCTACGTCACCGACGCCACCGCCGCCGGGGACAAGGTGCAGAAGGTCGACTTCCCGGAGGCCCAGCAGGCGGTCAACAGCTACCCGATCGCCGCGGTCAAGGGCGGCCAGGCCGACCTGGCGCACCAGTTCGAGCAGTTCGTCCTGGGTACCGAGGGGCGCACCGAGCTGACGAAGGCCGGGTTCGGCTCTGCGCAGTAAGCGGTCGCCGGGTGGCCGGCCGGGACTCGCCCCGGCCGGCCACTCGCGCGTCCCGTGGATCCTCGCCGTGCCCGCCACGCTGGCGCTGGCGCTGGTGGTGCTGCCGGTCGTCGGGCTGGTGGTGCGGACCGACCTCACCCGGCTGCCGGGCCTGATCGCGACGCCGTCGTCGTGGCACGCGCTGCGGCTGTCGCTGCTCACGGCCGGGCTGTCCACCGTGGCCTGCGTGCTGCTCGGGGTGCCGCTGGCCGTCGTGCTCGCGCGGGCCCGGTTCCGCGGGGTCCGGCTGCTGCGCTCGGTCGTGCTGCTGCCACTGGTGCTGCCGCCGGTCGTCGGCGGCCTCGCCCTGCTCTACCTGCTCGGCCGCAAGGGCTTCCTCGGCGTGCTGATCACGACGCTGACCGGGGAGAGCGTCCCGTTCACCACGACGGCGGTCGTCATCGCGCAGACGTTCGTCGCGATGCCGTTCCTCGTGGTCAGCCTGGAAGGCGCGCTGCGCAACGCCGGTGACCGCTACGAGCAGGTCGCCGCGACGCTCGGCGCGCGCCCGTGGACCGTGTTCCGCCGGGTCACCCTGCCGCTGCTGCTGCCCGCGCTCGGCTCCGGCGTCGTGCTCAGCTTCGCCCGCGCGCTCGGCGAGTTCGGCGCGACGATCACCTTCGCGGGCAGCCTCGAAGACGTCACGCGCACGCTGCCGCTCGAGGTCTACACGCAGGCCGAAGTGGACGTCGACAGCGCGGTGGCGCTCGCCCTGCTGCTGATCGTCGTCGCGATCGTCGTCATCGCCGTCGCGCGGCCGCGCTCGTGGGAAGGCGGCCTCCGGTGAGCCTCGCCGCCCGGATCAGCGCCGTGCGCGGCTCGTTCCACCTCGACGTCGACCTCGACGTGCCGGCCGGGCACGTGCTGGCGCTGCTCGGCCCGAACGGCTCCGGCAAGTCGACGGTCCTCGGCTGCCTCGCCGGGCTCCTCACGCCGGCGTCGGCGGAGATCACGGTGGCCGGGCGCGCCTTGGCGAGCGTGCCGCCGCACCGCCGCGGCATCGGGCTGCTGTCCCAGGACGCGCTGCTCTTCCCGCACTTGTCCGCGGCGGACAACGTCGCCTTCTCGCCGCGCTCGACCGGCGCCGGGCGCCGCGCCGCGCGGGAGCGCGCCTTCTACTGGCTGGCCGAGGTGGACGCCGTTTCGCTCGCCGACCGGCGGCCGGGGCAGCTGTCCGGCGGGCAGGCCCAGCGCGTCGCGATCGCCAGGGCGCTGGCCGCCGAGCCGGACCTGCTGCTGCTCGACGAGCCGTTCGCCGCGCTCGACGTCGACGCCGCGCCCGCGATCCGCGGCCTGCTGCGGCGGGTGCTCAAGACCGGCCCGACGACCGTGCTCGTCACGCACGACCCCCTCGACGCACTCGCGCTGGCGGACCACGTCGCGGTGATGAACGGCGGCCGCGTCGTCGAACGCGGCCCGACGCGCGAAGTGCTCTCCGCGCCGCGGACAGCGTTCACCGCGCGGATCGCCGGGCTCAACCTGGTCGCCGGCACGGCGGTGCCGGAAGGGCTGCGGACGGTGTCCGGCGAGGTGGTCAGCGGGATCCCGGCGGACGACGTCGTGCCGGGCGAACCCGCGGTGGCGGTGTTCCCGCCGAACGCGGTGGCGGTCTACCCGCACGACGGCGACCACCGCGGCAGCCCGCGCAACACAGCCGACGGCGTCGTCGCGGCCCTGGAGCCGCACGGCCCGGTGATCCGCGTCCGCGCCGAAGGCGAGGGCTGGGCGCACGGCCTCACGGCCGACCTCACGCCCGCCGCGGTGGCCGAGCTGGCCCTGGAGCCCGGCTCGGCGATAACGCTCTCGGTGAAGGCGGCAACGGTGTCGATCCACCCGGCCGCGGCCACCTGACCCAAGCGCCCCAAGGCCACATTGGTTGCGTCAGACGCACCCAAGGCGGCCTTCGTTGCGTCTGACGCACCGAAGGCCACATTGGGGCGCTTGGGTCAGGCGTCGTGGTGGTGGCCGCCGCCCGGGTGGACGTGGAACTTCGCCACCTCCGGCGGGTGCACCACGAACGGCCGCATCATGCCCTCGTCCTCGTGGTCGAGGATGTGGCAGTGGTACATGAACTCGCCGGTACCGCCGCCGAACTGCCCGGCCACGCTCACCCACTGGCCGGGGTTCACGATGATCGTGTCCTTCCAGCCCTCCTCGTACTTCTCCAGCGGGACGTCGGTGAAGCCGTCGATCGGCGCGGTCGTCCGCTCCGTCGGCTGGTCGAACGTCGTGGTGAAGCTCCGCCGGGACAGCGCCTGGAACTCGGTCAGGTGGATGTGGATCGGGTGCGCGGGCCCGCCGTTCGCGACGTGCAGGATGTTCCACACCGCCCACCGGTCGTGGTCGATGAAGATGCCGGTGGTGTCGTCGAAGATCCGGCCGATCATCCGGAACGTCTTCAGGCCGCCGTTCGGGTCCTGCAGCTGGATGACGCCCGGGCCGCCCGGGTCCGCGTCGACCTGCTCGAGGTCCCACATCTCGGGATGGCCGTCCTTGTTGAGCAGCAGGGCGATCCAGACGTGGTCGTGGTCCTCCGGCAGCGTCGTGCCGTGCTTCAGCCGGAGGTAGGACCGCGAGATCTGTTCCGGCAGCTGGAACGGGTCGTGCTTCGCGCGGCCGTCGACGCGGAACTCCATCAGGTCAGGCTCGATTCCGCCCAGCCGCGGGTCGGCGTTGCGCAGCTTCAGCTTCTGGCCCTTGAAGCGGCTGAAGTCGACGAGCACGTCGAACCGCTCGGCCGGGGCGACGGTGAGTCCCGCCGTCGGCAGCTCGGTCGGCGCGGGCAGCAGGCCGCCGTCGGTGCCGATCAGGCGGACGGCGTCGTTCACCGGCACGTTGTTCTCGTCGACCAGGTTGAGCGTGTAGAACCGCGAGTTGGCCGCGTTGAGCAGCCGGAAGCGGTACCACCGGGCGTCGACGTCGAGGTGCGGCCAGATCACGCCGTTGACCAGGTTGAACGGGCCGGAGAACGGGATCATCGGGCCGTTCGGCACCACCGGGACCTTGAACAGCAGCTGCCCCGTGAGCGCGCCGGTCGCCGGGTCGGTGTCGAGGTTGCGGTCGGTGATGATCAGCGGGATCTCGCGGTCGCCGTGGGGCAGGTCGAGCTCGTCCTCTTCGTCGTCGCGGATCAGGTACATCCCGGCCAGGCCGGTGTGGACGTTGAAGCGCGTGATCGCCATCGCGTGGTCGTGGTACCAGAGCGGCATGGCCGGCTGGCGGTTCTGGTACTCGGCCAGCTGCGACGTGCCCTTGAGGCCGGCGTTGTGCGCCCAGCCGTCGTTGCCCGCGTTGGTGCGGGCGCCGTGGAGGTGCACGACCGTCCACGACGGCAGGTCGGCGACGCCCTCGATGAGCGAGTAGCCCGGCCGGTCGAGCTCGCGACCGGGGCGGCTGGTCGGCGCGTCGGCGACCGGGCCCTGAACGGCCACGAGCGGGAACTCGCCGTCGATTTCGTTCGACCACGAAATCCGCAGCTGCTTACCGCTGCGCACTTCGATCGTCGGACCCGGGAAATGGCCCGCGTACGTCCACAACGTACTTTGGGGCAATTCCGAGTGCAGCTTCTGGCGCTTCGCGATCATCGGAATGGTGATCATGTCCTGGCCCCACCACGAATGCGGCCGCAGCACCGGCGGAATCCGTAGTGGGTCGAGGAACTTGGTGAGACCCCAGTTCGGGCCGGTGATCGGCCCGGCGGCGACCGGGCGCTCGATGATTTCGGTCATGCGTTATCCCCCTTCGCGTTCGGGGGCAGGACGAATTGCGCGACGGCGATTGTGCCGTGCGCGACGAAAAGTATTCCCCCGAACCCCCTCGGTGACCGGGAACGCGACTCCCCTCGCGATACCGGCAATTGACACTGTAGCCCTTTTACGCGGAGATCGCAGGGGGTCTCGCGCGCGTGATAGGTTCCGCCCATGAACGAACGCCGGTGGACGTACCTCTCCGACATGGACGGCGTCCTGGTGAAGGAGGAGCACCTCGTCCCGGGGGCCGACGAGTTCCTCGCCGAGCTCAAGGCGAACGGCATCGACTTCCTGGTGCTGACGAACAACTCGATCTACACCCCGCGCGACCTGCGGGCCCGGCTGGAGCGCACCGGGCTCGACATCCCGGAGGAGTCGATCTGGACGTCGGCGCTGGCGACGGCGAAGTTCCTCTCGTCGCAGCGGCCGAACGGCTCGGCGTTCGTCATCGGCGAAGCGGGCCTGACGACAGCGCTGCACGAGGTCGGCTACGTGCTGACCGAGCGCGACCCGGACTACGTCGTGCTCGGCGAGACTCGCACGTACAGCTTCAGCGCCATCACGCGCGCGATCCGGCTGATCGAGGGTGGCGCGAAGTTCATCGCCACCAACCCGGACGCGACCGGCCCGAGCATCGAGGGCTCGATGCCGGCCACCGGGTCCGTCGCGGCGCTGATCGAGAAGGCCACCGGGCGCTCGCCGTACTACGTCGGCAAGCCGAACCCGCTGATGATGCGCTCGGCGCTGCGCCGCCTCGGCGCGCACTCGGAGTCGACACTGATGATCGGCGACCGGATGGACACCGACGTGCACTCGGGCATCGAGGCCGGGCTGCAGACCATCCTCGTGCTCACCGGCATATCCACCCGGGAGTCGGCCGAACGCTATCCGTACCGGCCCACACTGGTGATCGACTCGATCGCTGACCTGATCGGGCGGACCCAGGACCCGTTCGGCGAAGGCTGACCACCGGCCGAGCGGGAGCAGGGCTTATCGTCACCGGATGAGCAAGTCGACGTACGTGGTCGGCGACGTCCACGGCCACCGGGACGAGCTGGTCGAAGCGCTGAGAGCCGAGGGCCTGGTCGACGACGAGGACAACTGGTCGGGGGGCGAAGACCAGCTGTGGTTCCTCGGCGACTTCGTCGACCGCGGCCCGGACGGCGTCGGCGCGATCGACCTGGTCATGCGGCTCGAAGCGCAGGCGGCCGAGGCCGGTGGCCAGGTCCAGACGCTGCTGGGCAACCACGAGATCCTCGCGCTGGGGATGTACCACTTTGGCGACGAGCCGGTGCCGTCCGACTTCGGGCCGCGCAGCTTCGCCCGCAGCTGGGAGATCAACGGCGGCCTGCTGTCGGACCAGGACCGGCTGACGCCGGAGCACATCGAGTGGCTGACGGCCCGTCCGCTGGCCGCGCTGGCCGACGACCACCTGCTGCTGCACTCGGACACGCTCGAGTACCTCGACTGGGGCTCCACGATCGAGGAGATCAACGAGACGGCCGGCGAGATCCTCGCGGGCTCCGACCTCGAGGCGTGGTGGGACGTCTGGCGCCGGATGACGACGCGCTACGCGTTCCGCGGCCCGGACGGCGAAGAGAACGCGCAGAAGCTGATGGACGTCCTCGGCGGGTCCCGGATCGTGCACGGCCACAGCGTCATCGCGGACCAGCTGGGCATCCACCCGACGCAGATCGAGGGCCCGTTCCTGTACGCGGGCGGCAAGGCGCTCGGCGTGGACGGCGGCCTGTTCGTCGGCGGGCCGTGCCTGGTGGTGCGGCTGCCGTACGAGCCGGAGTCGTGATCAGCCGATCTCGACGATCTCCTTGCCGAGCGGCATCAGCGAAACCGGGATCATCTTGAAGTTGGCGACGCCGAGCGGGATGCCGATGATGGTGAGGCACAGGGCGACGCCGGTGAAGACGTGCCCGAGCGCGAGCCAAAGCCCCGCGAAGACGAACCAGATGACGTTGCCGAGGCAGGAGGCGGCACCGGCGTCACGCCGGTCGACGACGGTGCGGCCGAAGGGCCACAGCGCGTAGCGCGCGATCCGGAACGACGCGAGCCCGAACGGGATCGTGACGATCAGGATGCAGCAGATGACGCCCGCGACCAGGTAGCCGAGGGCCATCCAGAAGCCGCAGAGCACGAGCCAGATGAGGTTCAGCAGGGTGCGCATCAGACGTGCAGCTCCCCGCTCACGACGGTGACGGCCTGGCCGGAAATCCGGACGCGGTCGCCGTCTTGGCGGGTCCGGACGATGCCGCCGCGCTTCGAGGCCTGCTCGCCGATGAGGTCGTCTCGCTTCAGCTGTGCGGACCAGTAAGGCGAGAGGATGCAGTGCGCGGAGCCGGTGACGGGGTCTTCGTCGATGCCGACGCCGGGCGCGAAGAAGCGGCTGATGTAGTCCGTTTCGTCGCCTTTCGCGGTGACGAGCAGCCGTCCGGTCCAGGTGGCCTTGAGCTTGGCGAGGTCGGGCTCGAGGGTGCGGACGGCCTCGGCGTCGGGGAGGACGGCGAAGAGGTTCTCGACGCCGCGCCCGGTGTACTCGATCTCGACACCGGGGAGGATTCCGGACAGGTCGTCGTCGGTGGGCTGCGGCGGGTCGGAGGGGAAGTCCAGCTCGACCCAGCCGTCTTGGGCGGTGGCCCGCAGCTCACCGCTCTTGGTGGTGTAGACCTGCGCACCGCCGAGAACGTGGGTGGCGGCGACGGTGGCGTGCCCGCAGAGGGCGACCTCGACCTCGGGGGTGAACCACCGGAGCGACTTGGGGCCGTCTTGCGTGGTGACGACGAAGGCGGTCTCGGCGTGCTTCATCTCGGCGGCGACGTCCTGCATCCAGGCGGCGTCGGCGGGCTCGTCCAGCAGGACGACCCCGGCGGAGTTCCCGGTGAAGGCCCGGTCGGTGAAGGCGTCGACGATGAAGAAGCGCATGCTCCCAATGTAGCCGCGACCTGGGCTTGAGCTGTTGATCTAGGGGAGATTTAGGGGTTTCCCCTTAGGACTCCCCGATGGTGGGCTTGACGATCTTTTCCCCGTCCGGCCCACGTTCCGGCTTGAGGTCGAAGACGTCCTCCTCGACGGCGTACTTGTTCTTGTGCTCTTTGTCGTCTTCCTTCTTTTTGCCAGCTCCGGCGGCGCCTGCTGCGCCGGGTGCTCCGGCTTTGCCCTTGGCTGCTGCGGCTGCTGTGGCTCCGCGTTCCAGGCGTTCTCCGGCCGCTTTTCCGCCGGTTTTGGCTCCGCCTTCCGGGCCTTCCTTCGGGCCTCCCGTGTAGCCGCCGCCGGATACGCGGGAGCCCGCGAAGCCGCTCCCCGCGCGTCCTACGCCGGACTTGCTGCGCGTTATGTCGCCGCCTGCTGATGTGCTGCCTGGGGTGCCCGTCATGGCCAGGCCGTCCGGGGTCATGCGGGGGAAGTTGGCTGCTGCTGGGGCGCCGCGGAAGTTCGTGTTGCCGGGGAAGTTGTTGATGCCGCCCGTGCCGCTCGTGACTCCTGGCTGGACGTAGGACGGGGGCGTTGTTCCGGGCGGGTTTACGCCGCCTCCGCCGGGGACGTACGTGCCGGTTGTGCCGCCGGGACCGGTGCCGCCGATGTTCGGGGTGCCGGTGAAGCCGGTCCCGCCGGTGGTTCCGGTGCCGTGGAAGCCGGAGACGGAGGTGGAATCCCCTTGCCCGAGTTGGGGTGGCGGCGCGTAGGTGGGCTGGGTGCTGGCGGTCTCGTGGTAGGTGCTGTCGAGACCTTGCAGGACCTGGACGGCTTGCTGGTGAGCCGCGTCGGCTTGTTGCTGCTTGGCCTGGATGTCGGCCATGGTCGTGCTCATGCCGATGAGGTTGCCGGACTCGTACTGCTGACGAGCCTTGTCCATCTCGGCTTGCTGGTTGAAGCCGGTGGGCTCGGGCATGTTGGTCTTGGCGTAATGGGCAGCGGCCGACTGCTGCGAGTAGTGATTGGACGCCAATTGCATGGCATTGCCGGTCGTTTCGGTGTGCCCGGCGGTGCTTTGGAAGAACGTGTTGGCCTGGTCAGCCGCCGGCCCCTGCCACGAGCCACCCGCCGCGGTGGCCGCGTCGCGGAATTGGTTCGACGCGTCGGCGAGCCAGTTGCCGTAGATGTTCGCCACCCTGCTGCGATCGTTCAGATCCTCGAGGTCCAGGTTCTGGTGGACCATGTCGTACAGGGCTTCGTGCGTTTGGTTGGCGTAGTTCTCGTCGGGCTCGGGTGCGCCCGTCCGCAGGGTTTGCCCTTCCTGCAGGAGCTTTCCTTGAGCAACTGAATAGTCGGATGCGGCCTTTTGGGTGAGCCGCTCCGCATCGGCACCGTGACCGTGGAGCTTCTGGGCGGTTTCCGCGTAGTAGTCACCCTCGGACTGGCGGTGCTGCGCCCGGTGCGGCTGACTCATGGCTGGACTCCGTATCAGTTGGTCTTCGGCAGCATGGGCTCGATCTTCGCTGCGAATCCTTCGACGAGCTTGCAGGCGTTGTTCGTGTCCGATCCCGAAGTCACGAGGACGAACGCGCGCGACATCGGCTTGACCTCCAGCCAGATGCCGCACTGCCCGGGCGACTGGCGAGGCTCACGGACCTCGACCGCCGCGCGGTCGTTCACGTTTCCCTCACTCGCCTGGCTCGGGTTGCTCACGTTGTTCTTGTAGCCCCGGCCGGTTTGCAGCGAGAGAGCGACATCCACGGGATTGACGTCGCCGGAGCGCGGTTTTGTGGTGGCGCAGCTTTCCTTCGCGTCGGCGGCGGTGGGAGCCGCGGCTGGAAACCCTTCACCGGTGAGCGCTTGGTCGAGGACCGTGCAGGGCTTCAGCGAGGCGAAGGGGTTGTTGGGATCACCGGCCGGAGCGGTCGTGCCCGGTGTACTGGCGGTGCTGTCGGTCGAACTCGGGTTGGCTTGACCGCCTACCTCGCTGGTGCAGGCGGATACGACCAACACCACACCGGCGATGGCGGTCAGAATGGCCGGAAAGCGTGAAGAGGTCACTGATCCTGCAGATTCTTGTTCAGTTCGGTGAATGCCACCGTGTGGGCGTTCTCTGTCTCGCGGTAGTTCTTCCGCGCGATGACCATGGCCTCACGCGCGTCTTCGACCCCCTGCTTCATGAGGAGGAGGTTCGGGATCAAGGCTTCCGGGTCACCGTTGATCGTCGTCGCGTTGAACTGAGCAACTTTTTCCGCGTAGCGGCTGCCTCCCATGCGAGCGGCGTCGGCGAGGATCTCGACTTCGCGGAGCATCTTGTCGTAGCCGTCGATGAAGAAGTCGCAGGCTTTGATGTACGCCTGGAAGCCCGCCTCGTTCACCGCGAACTGGCCGTTCTCGGCGAGGGACTTCAGGTTGCTCCCGCCGGTGCTGACCTGCTGGGCGGCCTTGCTGTCCACCGGGCCCTCGAGCAGCCCCGAGATGAAGTTCGCCCCGGCGTCACCGGCCGCGGGTGGGGGTGTGAACGACCCCGGCGCGCCGAACTGCGATCCGCCCATGACGCCCTCCCAGTCGTCTCGGCACCACCCTGCGTGGTCCCCTCGCACTGTACTAGTGACGAACGACCGGTGTCAGTGGTTCCGGCCACGGGCGTGGAGCCAGCTCCGCAGGTGAGAACCATCCGATGGGATGAATCGCACCCGCCGCTCGCCACCCGGCAATGCCTCGTTGAACATCAAAAACCGCCCGCCCTCGTTGTCCACGAAAGTGGCGGTTCCGACCGGTTGCAGCGACCCCCCGCGCACTGACAGCTCGAACGTCCCATACCGGTGCAACGGCCACCGCGAGAACTCGGCCGCCGCCTCGACGTCCGCCGGGGAGCCGGGCGCGACGAACGTCAGCTCCGACAACGGCACCGCGCGGTACGCCGGGAGCATCCCCACCACCAGGTCGACCAGGCGGTCGGGACGGGTTTGGGCGAACAGGATCCGCGAGCCCGACAGCTCCGAGAACACCCCCAGCCCGTGGCCGATCGCCGCTCGGTAGAACACCTGGCGGTCGCCCTCCGCCGCTCGGACGATGATCAGCACGTCCGGCTGCGTCCACGCCCTGAGTGTCTGCTCGACCTCGATGTCCAGCTTGTCCGGCCCCGCCAGGCCGCGCGCTCGCATCGACTCCCACGACTCCGCCGCGATGCGGTCGTGCTCGTCCAATGTCCGGCCGGGGCTGCGGATCTCGAAGGGGTGCCAGTTCGCCGGGAGCCCGGTACGCCGGACCGCCGTGTCGACCTCCGCCAGGTCCAGTGAGAATTCCTCCGGCACGTCCCCGAGCGTAGCGGACCCGCCACCGCGCGCTCAGATGTCGAGCTGCCGCACGCCCGTCTCGCGCAACGGGACCCGGCTCGCCGTCGCCTTTCCGCGCAGCCGCACTATCTCGTGCGGTTGCAGGCCGATCGCCACCCCGAACGCCTCCACGTCCGCGAACCCGCCTTGCCGCTGCCGCACCTCCAGCGCCTTCGCCACCTGCTCGGGTGATACCAGACGAGCCAGCTCCGGCCCCGAAGCGAAGTTGACGTCCACCAAAGGCGCGGGCGCGGCGGGCGGTGGGGCCAACGGCGCCACGTCGACCGGGGTGTACGCCTCGATCGTGTCGTTCTGTTTCAGGTCGCGGAACGGCAGCCCGATCGTGAACACCCGGTTGCCCGCGCTCGTCCGCACCGCCACCCCGTCGCGCGCCAGCGACAGGATCCGCACGTCCGGGGCCACCACCGTGCTCCGCTCGTTGAACGTCGTCCCCACCGGACGCAGCACCCGCGCGCGTCCGCCCACCGTGAACGCCGCGCTCTGCCCCTCCGGCACCTCCACCGCACCCACCACCGACCCGTTGCCCAGGTCGGTCACGCCGTGCACCACCGCCACGCCCTCGCGCCGCTCCAGGTGATCCGGAGAACGCTCGTGGAACGCCGTCAGCGCGTCGCCGGCCATCGGTGGCACGTCGCACTGGAAGCCCAGCAACACCGTGCCCGGCTGCCCGGCGGGCAGCTCCTCGAGCGGCCCCGGCCCGAACAACCCCAGCACCCGCATCGGTTCGCCGACCGGACGACCGCCGCGCGCCAACGCCACCAGCGCTCCGAAACGCAGCACTCCACTCTGCTGCCGCACCTGCACGTGGAACCCGGTCAGCTGGTCGTACCCCGGTGCCTGCACCACGGCCACGCCGTCCTGGCGGCTCAGGTCCGGCCCCACGGCGTCGTCCGTGTACAGCTCCAGCGCGTCGCCGTTGCCCAGGTCGCGCCGCCCGACCACGACGAACACGTCCTTCAGGAACCCCGCGTCCGTCACCGCTTCGACGTCGCTCGAGAAGAACTTCTTCCGCACCATGATCCCGAGGCGCAGGTTGTCCGCGAGGACGCGGTCGCCGCGCCGGAGCCGCGCGCGGGCGCCGCGGACCGCGCGCCCCGCGCTGACCTGCCCGCCCGGCAGCTCGCCGAGGCCGGGGAGGGTGACCGAGTCGTTGAGCGCCTTGCCGAACTCGATCAGCCCGACCCTGACCTCGGTCACGACGTGGCGGCCAGCGTGACGCTGATCGACTGGTCGGCGTTGACCCGCTCGGATTCGACGACCATCCCGGTGCGCGCCGCCCGCTCCTTGAGCCGGGCCAGCACCGACCGCTGCACTTCGGCCGCGTACGCCTCGTCGACCGACAGCACGAGGCGCGACGCCTCGGCCTCGGCCAGGCCGGGCCCGTCGACGTGCGCCAGCTGCACCCCGTCCGGGCCGTAGACGAACGTGATCCGGCGGCCTTCCCACGCCGCGACGACGGAGTTGCCGTCATCGGTCACCTGCGCCCGCAGCCCGGTGAGCGCGCGGGCCAGCAGGTCGCGGTGGCGCATCCGCGTCCGGACCGTGACGACGCCGGCCTGCGAGTGCGCGGCGATCGTCGCCGCGTCGAGCTGGGCCAGCGCCTCACTGCGGAGCTTGAGCGTGACACTCATCGACGTTCCCCTTCGAGCAGCGCTTCGAGTACTTCGGTGGTGGCGAACCCGTTCAGCTCGATCGCGCCGTCCGGGGCGATCCGCAGCTCGAGGCGGTTCGGGGTGGTGAAGATCGACTCGTCGTAGCGGTCGGTCAGGAAGTGGAACCGCTGGTTCGCCGACCCGACCCACGGTCGCGAAGGCTCCGGCTGGTCGACGAGGAACGGCCCGTCCACCAGCAGATCCGTCGACTCCAGCAGCTTCGACGGCGGCAGCTCCTCGCGCCGGAACCCGGTGAACGTCATCACCGAAAGCCCTTCGGCGCGCACGGCCGCGGCGAACTCGCCCAGCGGCGCCGCCTGGTCGAATGGCTCCCCGCCGAGCAGCGTGACGCCTTCGATGCCCTCGATCGCCAAGACCCGCGAAACCAGGTCCGGCCACGCCATCGCAGTCCCGCCGCGCGTCGTCCACGTCTGCGGGTTGAAACAGCCGGGGCAGCGGACCGAGCACCCCTGCGTCCACACCGCACACCGCAGCCCGGGGCCCTCCGCCGCGGTGACGTCGACGATCCGGTGGAGGTTCAGGAGTTCCATTGCGACTGCTGCTGTGACGCCGTGTTCTCGACCGAAGCCGACGTCCGCCGGTAGTCCTCGGTGAACTCCGACGACACCGTCTCCGCGCCGAGCAGGTCCTCCAGCAGCGGGATGTAGTCGAGGCACTTCGACCCGGTCACGCCGTGCGTTTCGGCGCTGATCGAGCCGTCCTTGGCGATGGTCACGGTCACCCGGTGCGTCATACGTCGATCGTCCTCCCACTCGGTGCCGACGGGGGCGGCGGCGCGACGGGTGCCGGGGCCTCGACGACGTCGCCGGTGGTGTCCGTCGCCGCGACGGCCCGCGTCTCCGCCCAGTTGCGGATCGCC
This sequence comes from Amycolatopsis nalaikhensis, assembly GCF_030264295.1. Classification (GTDB taxonomy): domain Bacteria; phylum Actinomycetota; class Actinomycetes; order Mycobacteriales; family Pseudonocardiaceae; genus Amycolatopsis; species Amycolatopsis nalaikhensis. The sequence continues at coordinate 3,710,969 of NZ_CP127173.1, forward strand.
AGGATTTCGTCGGCCTGGGTGACCGACAGCGGCACGGTCGACTTCACCGCGCGCACCAGGTCGTCCCGGCGCAGCGGCCGCTTCTCGGCGAACGCGTCCACCAGGCCGGACAGCACCGCCTGCTCGATTTCGGCGCCGCTGTAGCCCGCGCTGACGTCGGCCAGCTCGGCGAACAGCGCGTCGTCCATCCGCAGCTCGCTGGCCACGAACGCGTCGGTGACGCGCTTGGCCAGGTGGATCCGCCAGATCGCGGCGCGCTCCGGCGCCGAGGGCAGGTCGACGAAGAAGATCTCGTCGAACCGGCCCTTGCGCAGGAACTCCGGCGGCAGGGAGTCGACCTGGTTCGCGGTGGCCATCACGAACACCGGCGCCGTCTTCTCCTGCATCCACGAGAGGAACGTGCCGAACACGCGCCGCGCGGTGCCGCCGTCACCGCCGCCGCCCGCGCCCGCGAGGCCCTTCTCGATCTCGTCGACCCACAGCACGCACGGCGCGATGCCCTCCGCGGTGCGGATGACCGTGCGGATGTTCTTCTCGCTGGACCCGACCAGCCCGGCGAAGACGCGCCCGAGGTCCAGCCGCAGCAGCGGCAGCCGCCACATGTTCGCGACGCACACCGCGGACAGGCTCTTGCCGCAGCCGGGCACGCCGGTGAGCAGCAGGCCCTTCGGCGCCGCGAGGTTGTACGCCGACGCCGCGGGTGTCCACGTGCCGGTGCGCTTGGTGAGCCAGCGCTTGAGCCGGTCCAGGCCGCCGACGGCGTCGAAGCTCGTCTCCGCGGGAACGATGTCGAGCATCCCGGACCGGCGCACGGCCTGGCGCTTCTCGGCGAGGATCAGCTCCAGGTCGCTCGGATCCAGCCCGCCGCCCTCGACGAGCGCCCTGGCGAACGCGTTTTCGGCCTCCGGCAACGTCAGCCCGCGCGCGGCCGCGACGATCATGTCCCGGTCGTCGCGGTCGATGCTGATCCGGACGTTCTGCCGGTGCGCGGCGACCATGCTGTCCAGCAGCTCGCCGATCTGGCGCTGGTCGGGCAGCGGGAAGTCGACGACGGTGGCGTCGTGCTCCAGCTCCGGCGGCACGGGCAGCGACGGCGAAACGAGGATCAGGCTGAGCGGCACCGGACGCGTCTTGAACGCGGCGGCGAGCTCCCGCAGCCGCCGGACGACGTCGGGGTCCGGCCGGTGCCCGCCTTCGGAGACCAGCGACGGGTGCAGGTCGACGAAGACGAACACGGCGGGCTCGCCCCAGCTGTAGACGCGCTCGAGCGCGGCGGCCGCGGCGCGGGTTTCGTTGATGGGCGGGCCACCCGCGGGGGCCAGGCCGGTGGTCGACGACCACACGTAGACGCGGCGCGGCGTGCGCAGCCGCTGCTGGTCCTCCGCGACCGCGCGGATCTCGCGCAGGACCCGCTGCTCCTCGTGCGTCTCGACGACCAGCAGCGGGTAGCGCGCCTGCAGCAGCTGGGTCAGCTCGTCGCGAAACCCCTGGCCTGCCATCGATCGCCCCCTGGAAGTCGGTCCGGACCCTACCAGCGCGCGGCCGCTCACGCGTCCACGACGAGGACCTCGTAGGTCGGGCTGGTGGGCGGGTAACCGCTGAAGATGTGGGAGTTGACGACGGCGAGCTTGCCGCCGACCTTCGCCGCCGAGACGGGCTGGTCGAACAGCGGGTCGGTGATCGTGCCGTCAGCCGTGCCGTGGCTCAGGCCGCCGTCGAGGCGCCAGCGGCTGATCGTGTCGTCGAGCTGGACCGCCCAGAGCCGCCGTCCTTCGAGCACGAGGCTGACGACGCTGGGCGCGTTGACCCCCGCGATCTCCGCGCTGACGCCGGTGACCGGGTTGATCTTGTACACCTTGCCGGGCGTCGTGGCGGCCACGAGCAGGGTGTCACCCGCCGGTGTGGCGATGATGTCGTTCAGGAAGAAGTCCCCGGGGGAGCCGCCCGCGCCCGGGCCGCTCAGCGGCAGCGTGCGCGGGGTGCCGAGCACACCGGCGAAAACCGGCACGAAGAACAGCTGCGGGTGGTAGGAGTCGGTGAACCAGGCGCCGTACGGCGTCACCACGACGTCGTTGACGTAGGACGTCTCCGGGTCGCCGACGGTGAAGTCCGCGACCTTCGCCTTGGTGCGCACGTTGTAGACGTAGGCCTTGCCGCCGTTGCCGCCCGCGACGAACAGCAGGTCGTGGCGCCGGTCCAGGTCCACCCCGGCCGCCATCGCCCCGCGCGGGGCCTCGATGAAGCGCTCGGCGGTGCCGCGCTTGAGGTCCTCGCGGAAGATCGTCCCGGCGACGAGGTCGCCGGTGTAGTAGCTGCCGCCGCCGGCCGGGGTGATCCCTTCGGCGGACGTGGCGCCGGGGAGCACGATCACCCGCGTCGCCGCCGACGCCGGGGCGGCGACCGCCAGCACGAGCAGCAGGGTCGCGGACAGCAGAGCCAGGATTCTTCGCATCGGGTCCCTCCCAGTCGTTCCCTCGCGAGAGCATCCTGCCACTCCTAGACTCGGCGGCAGTCATCGTCGACTTCAGGAGGCACCATGCCTGACGCGCCCGCCTTGCCGAGTTACGCCTCGGGGGTTTCCGAGGTTCCGCTGCTCGGGGACACGATCGGCGACAACTTCGACCGCACGGTCGCCGCCTTCCCGGAACGGGACGCGCTCGTCGAACACACCACAGGCCGCCGGTGGACGTACCGCGAGCTGGCGGCGGAGGTGAACGCGCTGGCGTTGGGGTTGGTGGCGCGGGGGATCGGCAAGGGTGACCGGGTGGGGATCTGGTCGCCGAACCGGGCGGAGTGGACGTTCCTGCAGTACGCGACGGCGAAGATCGGCGCGATCCTGGTGAACATCAACCCCGCCTATCGGTCGCATGAGCTGGAGTATGTGCTGAATCAGGCCGGGATCCGGTTGCTGGTGGCCTCGGATGCGTTCAAGACGTCCGACTATCCCGCGATGGTCGAGGAGGTCCGCGACAAATGCGCCGCCCTCGAACATGTCGTGATTCTGGGCGGGGAGGACTGGCAGTCCTTGATGGACGCCGGATGGCAGGGCGACCCGGCGCGGCTGGCGCACCTGCAGGCCGGGTTGTCGGCCGATGACCCGATCAACATCCAATACACCTCCGGGACCACAGGCTTCCCGAAGGGTGCGACGCTGTCGCATCACAACATTTTGAACAACGGGTTTTTCGTCGGCGAGCTGTGTGGCTACACCGAGTACGACAAGGTGTGCATCCCGGTGCCGTTTTATCACTGTTTCGGGATGGTGATGGGGAATCTGGCGTGCACGAGTCACGGGTCGTGCATGGTGATCCCGGCCCCGGCGTTCGACCCCCGCGCGACCCTCGAAGCGGTGTCGGCGGAGCAGTGCACGTCGCTCTACGGCGTGCCGACGATGTTCATCGCGGAGCTGAACCACCCGGACTTCGCCAGCTTTGAGTTGTCGTCGTTGCGGACGGGGATCATGGCGGGGTCGCCGTGTCCGGTGGAGGTGATGAAGCAGGTCATCGACCGGATGGGCATGGCCGAGGTGTCCATTTGTTACGGGATGACGGAGACGTCGCCGGTGTCGACGCAGACGCGGGCGGATGATTCGATCGAGCGGCGGGTGTCGACGGTGGGGCGGGTCGGGCCGCATCTGGAGGTCAAGGTCGTCGATCCGGAGACGGGGTTGACGGTGCCGCGTGGGGAGCCGGGGGAGCTGTGCACGCGGGGATACTCCGTGATGCTGGGGTATTGGGAGCAGCCGGACAAGACCGCGGAGGCGATCGACGCCGCCCGCTGGATGCACACCGGGGATCTGGCCGTCATGGACGGCGACGGGTACCTCAACATCACGGGGCGGATCAAGGACATGGTGATCCGGGGTGGGGAGAATCTGTATCCGCGGGAGATCGAGGAGTTCCTCTACACCCATCCGGACATTCTGGACGCGCAGGTGATCGGGGTGCCGGATGAGAAGTACGGCGAGGAGTTGATGGCCTGGGTCCGGATGCGTGAGGGTGCGGCGCCGTTGACGGCGGAGGCGGTGCGGGAGTTCTGCGAGGGCAAGCTGGCCCGCTACAAGATCCCCCGCTACGTGCACGTGGTCGAGGAGTTCCCGATGACGGTGACCGGGAAGGTCCGCAAGGTCGAGATGCGCGAGAAGTCCATCAGCCTCCTCGGCCTCGAGAAGGCCGCCGCCGCGAAACACGCCTGAACGTCCGGCGGTGGGGTGGACCACAGCGATCCCCACGCATGATCCCCGCGACGCCGGGGCAACCGGGCTCCGGGACGGTGAGAGCGTCCCGGACCGGAAACCCCATGCAGTCGACCAAAAAGGGGATGTTTCATGCGTACGATCCGCCGCGCCATGGCCGCCGGGGCACTGGCGCTGCCGCTGACGCTGGGCGCCGCCGGGATCGCTTCGGCGGACAGCTTCGGCAGCACCGAGGTCCAGGCGGGCCCGGACGGCGCAGCGACGCACTCGGTGCGAACCGGCACGCACGACGGCGGGAGTGGCTTCCACGAGGTGTCCACGGCCGCGACCCCGGACGGCGCGGCCGTCAGCGGCACCACCGCGACGGCCGACCAGCACGGCGACACCCAATACCGCCAGCAGGCGGCCAGCGCCACGGAGGACGGCGTGGCCACGCAGGACACGTCAGCCACGAGCGACACCCACGCCGACATCCCCGGCGAGGGTGTCCTGAGCGGCACGCTGGACGCGATCGCCCCCTGACCAGCGAGGGGCACCTTCATGGCGTCAAATGCCATGAAGGTGCCCTTCATGGCATTCCTCAGCCGACCGCTGCGGCCGCTTCCGCGATCGCCTTCGCGTCTTCCTCGCCGAACGTCTCCTCCAGGTGCTCCGGCGAGTAGTCCAGGTCGATCTGCTCCACCGGCATCCCGCGCGCCGACTCGATCGCGCCCAGCCGCCGCTGCGCCCGGTCCGCCGCGTACTGGATGATCTCCTGCGGGTCGTTGTCGAACGGCAGCTCCTCGAACTGGTCCTGCACCCACTGGATCATGTTGAGCGCGTGCGGCAGCAGCTCGCCCATCCGCTGCTGGACCGCGTCCCACAGCGAGTCGTCCGCGGCGACGTGACGGCGGCACGTGAACGTGCCCCACGCCATGTGGCGGCGCTCGTCGTCGCCGATGCGGCGGACCAGTTCCTGCATGCCCGGCAGGATGTCGTGCTGGGTGCAGATCAGCTGCCACGAGTAGTACCCGGTCAGGGCGAGGCTGCCCTCGATCACGTGGTTGTACGTCACGCTCGCGCGGATCTGGTTGAGGGGACTGGGATCGTCCTCCAGCGCCCGCAGCGACTGCGGCAGCTCTTCGTAGAACAGCTTGCGGTAGTGCGGGTTCTCGGCGACGTACGGGTGGAGGTCCTCGGTCAGCCCGACGGCGTCCATCCAGCGCCGGAACACCTCCGTGTGCTTGGCTTCCTCGAAGCAGAACTGCGTCAGGTACATCTCGTCGCCGAACCGGCCGGTCGCCGACATCGCGCGCATGAACGGCTGGATGTCCTCGGTCACCGCCTCTTCGCCCGCGATGAACTGCGCCACCAGGTACGTCGTCGAACGCTGCTGCTCCGGGTTGAGCGTGTCCCAGCCTTCGCGTTCGCGGCTGAAGTCGATGTCGGCCGGGTTCCAGAACTTCTTGTTGCCCTTGACGAACAGCCGCAGCGGGAACGAGTCCCAGTTCAGCCCGCCCTTGCGCAGCGAGGAAAAGCCGGTCCGCAGTTCGGGCAGCGTGTCGGTCATCGTGTCACTCCATTGTGGACGAATTGGCGGATGGCGGGGGCCAGCACGGCGGTGACGGCGTCGGCCGCCTCCGCCGCCGAGTGCGTCGGGAGCACCAGGTGCGACAGCGAAAGCCGCACCACCGTCTCCGCGAGCAGCGCGGCGGCCTCGGCCGACAGGCCCGGCTCGAACTCCCGGTACTGCTCGGCGGCGAGGTCCGCGGCCGCGGTGAGGATCGGTTCGCCACGGCTCGTGAGCAGTGGCAGCAGGTCCTCGCCCGCTTCGGTGCCGAGCGCCGCCGCGACCAGGCGGTTCTCCCGCGCGTGCTCGATCGTGTAGACGACGGCGTGGTGGATGCCGCTCAGCAGCCCGTCCGCCGTTTCGAACCGCCGCCGGATCCCGTCGAGGAACTCCGCCGCGGTGCGCAGCGCCACCGCCTGGGTCAGCGCCGCCTTGTTGCCGAACTCGTTGTAGACCGTCTGCCTGCTCACGCCGGCCCTGGCCGCGACGTCCGCCATCCGCAGCCCGGCGTGGCCGCGGTCCGGCAGCAGGTCGGCGGCGGCGTCGAGCAGGGCTTCCCGCAGGGACGCCTTCGTCCGGTCGGTGAAGCTGGTCACACCCTCACCTTGACACAGATCACTCCGCTGTCAAGACGCTGTACATGATCGGCTGACGTGTAAATCTGTCGGTGGTGGCCAGTACCGTGTGGACCGTGGGCATCACCGTGGGGTTCGACCTCGACATGACACTGATCGACGCGCGGCCGGGCATGGCCGCGGCGATGAACGCGCTCGGCGTCGAATCCGGCCTGCCGCTGGACGGCGAGGCGTTCGCGGCCAACCTCGGCCCGCCCCTCGACGACATCCTGCGCGGCTTCGAAGCGCCGGAGGAGCGCATCCCGGGGCTCGTCGACCGCTTCCGCGCGATGTACCCCGAGGTGGTCGTGCCGAGCACGGTCGCGCTGCCGGGCGCGGTCGAGTCGCTCCGGGCGGTCCACGCCGCCGGCGGGCGCACGCTCGTCGTCACGGGCAAGTACGGGCCCAACGCGCAGCTGCACGTCGACGCGCTCGGCCTGGAGGTCGACGAAGTCGTCGGCGAGCTGTGGTCGACGCAGAAGGCGGAGGCGCTCCTGGCGCACGACGCGCGCGTGTATGTCGGAGATCACGCGGGTGACATCCGGGGCGCGCTGGCCGCCGGTGCGATCGCGGTCGGCGTCACGACCGGGCCGTGCGACCGCACCCTCCTGCTGAGCGAGGGCGCGGAGGTGGTGTTCGAGTCGCTGACGGAGTTCCCGGACTGGTTCGAGAAGACGTTCGCGACCGTCGGCTAGTTCTTGGCGCGCGCTTCCCGGACCAGCGCGATCAGGCCCAGCAGCAGCCCGAGCGGGGTGATCACGCCGGCGCCGACCGACAGCCAGATCGGCAGGTTCTCCAGGCCCGCGGCGAACATGATGAACACCGCGAGCACGGCGAGCATGCCGATGCCGAACAAGCCGATGCCGACGCGCATCAGGAACGGTTTGCCGGTGGCGGCCACGGCGGCCTCCTTCGTCGCCTCAGTCATGAAGCAGAGGGTATCCGCCGGTATCGACTTCTCCCCAGGGCCTGTGGCGAGATACCCTTTACCCAGCGCGCCCTGGGTACGCCCCCGGGCGCGTTCGTCGTGAGCGGGACAGCAGAAGGATTGGTGAGGGAAGTGCCGACCGGCAAGGTCAAGTGGTACGACGCGGAGAAGGGGTTCGGGTTCGTCACGCAGGACGGTGGCGCCGACGTCTACATCCGCAAGGCCGCGCTGCCGCAGGGGGTCGAGGGGCTCAAAGCCGGTCAGCGGCTCGAGTTCGGCGTCGCCGACGGCCGCCGCGGTCCGCAAGCGCTCTCCGTCCGGCTGCTCGACCCGCCGCCGTCCGTCGCCGAGGCGCGCCGCCGCCCGGCCGAGGAGCTGCACGGCCTGATCGAGGACATGATCAAGCTGCTGGAGCTGAAGGTGCAGCCGGACCTGCGGCGCAACCGCTACCCGGACCGCAAGCACACCAAGCAGATCGCCGAGATCATGCGCGCGGTCGCCCGGGACCTCGATCCCTAAAGAGGCGCTCAGGCCTCCAGCCGGAGGCCCCAGACGTCGCTGGGCAGCAGGCCCGACTCGCCGGTGCTCGCGTTGAGCACGGCCGTGTACTTCTGCACGTCCACCGCGGAAATGCGGTCGGCGGGCGTCGGCGGCGTGACCGTGTACGCGTAGCGGTCCAGCGACGTGAACGGGATCGGGTCGCTCTGCTTGTACTCGCCCTGCGGCGTCACGTACTCGTAGACGATCTGCCACGGCGCGTCGGCGACCTCGCCGGGCACCGAGATCTGCACCGGCTTGCCGGGGCGCACCTTCAACGTCTCCGTCGAGCCCGCCGCGCTGCACGGCTGCGCGAGCTGGCGCGAGTAGTCGCACGTGAGCACCGGCGTGGTGCGGATCGTGTGGCCGTCGGCGTAGAACGTGACCTCGGCCGGGCCGGGCGCCGAGCAGCCGGCCACCGCGAACCCACCGGCCGCAAGCAGGGCCACCACCCGGGAACGTCGCATGCGCCGGAGCCTACCGGCGGGCCGTCGGGTCCCCGGGCAGGCCCTGGGCCGGGAAGCTGCCGGTCGGCTCGGGCCGCAGCGGCCGGTCGCCGCCGAGGCCGGGCACGAGCGAGCCGCCGCGGCGCACCAGGTACGTCTGGGTCAGCCCGACCGCCAGCAGGACCGTGATCACCAGGAAGCCGATCCAGTACGTCGGCGGCAGCAGCAGGCCGACCGCTCCGCCGAAGCACCAGGCCAGCTGCAGCACGGTTTCCGAGCGGCCGAACGCCGACGCGCGCGACTCCTCGGGCAGGTCTTCCTGGATGACGGCGTCGAGGCTGATCTTCGCCAGCGCGCTGGCCGTCGCGCCGATCAAGCCGACGATCGCGGCCGTGGCCAGTCCGGGCAGCAGCGTCGCGACGAGCGCGGCGAGCACGCAGCCCGCGACGCACCCGACGATCACCTGGTCCGGGGTGCCGAAGTGCAGCCGCGAGCCCAGCGCGTTGCCGAGGAACCCGCCCGCGCCAGCCGCGGCACCGATCACGCCGAGCAGCAGCAGCTGCATGAACGGCGTCTGGCCGCTGCCTTCGGTCTGGGCCTTCACGGCGAACGCGGCGAACATCATGAGGAAGCCGGTCAGCACGCGCACCGAACCGTTGCCCCACAGCGCGACGACGATGTGGCGGCCCAGCGGCTGCCGCCGTTTCTTCTCGGTGGGGTGGGCCGAAAGCGACGTCGGCACCTCGCCCTCGGTCGCCTCGACCCAGGCCGGGATCCGCATCGACTGCACGGCGGCGGCGACGCAGATCAGCGCCGTGAACCACAGAGCGCCCGCTGAGCCGGTGATGGCGTTGACGCCGCTGGCCAGCGCGCCGAACACGCCCGCGGCGACCAGGCCGAACGTGGTCAGCCGCGCGTTCGTCTTGGAGAGCGTGATCTCCGACGGCAGCACGCGTGGCGTCACGGCGGCCTTGAGCACGGTGAACGACTTCGAGAGCACCATCATCCCGAGCGCGGCGGGGTAGAGCAGCCAGTCGTCGAAGTGCAGCGCCATCACGACGGCCATCAGCCCCTGGCCGATCGACGACGCGCACATCGCGAGCCGCCGACCGCGCTGCACCTTGTCGAGCGCGGGCCCGATCACCGGCGCGACCAGCGCGAACGGCGCGATCGTGATGAGCAGGTAGAGCGCCACCTTGCCCTTGCTCTCGCCGCTGGTCGCGGCGAAGAAGAGAGTGTTGGCCAGCGCGATCGCCATCGCCGCGTCGCTGGCGTAGTTCAGCATCACGGCGTAGGTCAGCGAGGTGAGGCCGGACTTCTCGGCGCCGTCGGCCTTCGTCGCGCGCTGGAAGGCGCCGACGGCCTGGCCGGTCAGCTGGCGGCTGCGCATCGCCGCCACCCGCGTGACGGTGATCTTCTTCGGCAGCTTCGGCGTGCCGCCCGGGGTCTGCGGGGGCTGCTGCCGCGGCGCCGGTTCCGGCTCGGGCGGACGCGGTTCGCCCGCGTAGCCGCCGGTGTCGTAGTGCTCGTACTCGCCGCTGCCGGGACTGCGTTCGCCCTGGTAGAAGCCGCCGGGCTCGCGGCGGACGGGCTCGGTGCGGTGCGGGTCGTGCGGCGGGTAGGGCCGGGCCCCGCGCGGCGGCGGGGGCGACGGCTGGTGTCCCATCGGCGCGGCGGCGGTCGGCGCTTCGTTCGCGTTCGGCACGCCGTAATACCCGCCACGCGGCGGGGTGGGCCGGGGCGGCGGCGGGACGGGCCGTTCGACGCGGGTGGGCGGCGGCGCACTGCGGTGCTCGACGCGGGTGTGCTGCGACGGCGCGACGGCATCCCGCCAGGGCTTGGCCTGCGCCGCACCCGGCTCCGGCGTCCAGCGGCGCTTCGACTTCCGGCCGCGCCCCTGCGAGCGCGAGCCGTCGGAGCCGGAGCGGGAGCCGAAGAGTGCCACGTCTCAATCCTGCCTTACCGGGGGTCGGTCCCGCCTGCTCATCCGTGCTTTAGCGGGTCTTCGGGACGAACCTCACCCGGAACGTGACCGGCCACTCCTTCCCGGTGAGCAGGAATTCATCGGTGCCGGGGACGGCGGCGATCCCGTTGAGCACGGCCTCGGGATCGGTGGTGTTCACCTGGGCACGCAGCTGACCTGCGTCGATGGTGGCGGTGACGTGCCCGCTGGCGGCGTCGATCCGCAGGATGGTGTCGGTGTGCCAAACGTTTGCGTAGACGTCACCGCCGACGCACTCGAGCTCGTTCAGCTGGTCGTACCCGACGTCAACGCTCCCGGTGACGGCGAAGGTCTTCGGGTCGCGGAAAGTCAGCCGCGACGAGCCGTCGCTCATCACGAGCCGCCCGTCGGCCTGGTGGCAGAGGCCCCAGCCTTCGCCCTGGAAGGGGACTCGCCGCAGCTCGGCGAGGGTTTGTGAGTCGCGTTCGATGGCGACGCCGTCCTGCCAGGTGAGCTGCCAGAGCGTCGGCCCGAGCACGGTGACGCCCTCGCCGAAGAGCGGCGACGGCAGCGTGGCTTTCGTGTGGGGCGGCCCGCCGGCCGGGCCCGCCGTGAGCGTCGAGCGTCCGGCGAGGCCGGTGCTCTCGTAGAGGGTGTCGCCGGAGAACTCGAGGCCTTCGGTGAAGGCGGCGGAATCGTGCGGCAGGGTGCCGACGACCTGGACGGTGAGCGGTCCGGGGTCGGGCGCGGGCGCACCGGCGCACCCACCGAGGGCGGCGGCCAGCAGCAGGGTGGTGAGGATGGGTGTGCGCACGTTGAACAGCCTGGCACGGGCGCCGGGGAGGCGTGCGGCACAATTGGCCGCATGACGCTGCTGCTGACCCTGGACGACGGTTCCGTGCAGCGCAAACTCGCCGACGCGGTGGAGTTCGCGCGAGCCGCGGTGCTGGAGGACGCGCCCGAGGAGCAGATCGGCGCCCACGTGGGTGCCACCCGCGAGGACGCGGTCACGGCGAGTCACCTGTTCGAGGCCCAGGTCCCGGGCTACAAGGGCTGGCGCTGGTCGGTGACGGTGGCACTGGCGGGCGAGGACGAGCCGGTGACGGTCAGCGAGGTGGTCCTGGTCCCGGGCCCGTCGGCCCTGGTGGCCCCGGCGTGGGTGCCGTGGGAGCGCCGAGTCCGAGCGGGCGACCTCGGAGTCGGCGACATCTTCCCGACGGACGAGAACGACCCCCGCCTGGCCCCGGCGTACCTGCAGTCGGACGACCCGGCGGTGGAGGAAGTAGCGCACGAGGCGGGCTTGGGCCGGGTGCACGTGCTGTCCCGTTTCGGCCGAACGGAGGCGGCGTCCCGCTGGCACGCGGGCGAGTTCGGCCCCCGGTCCGACATGGCCCGGAGCGCGCCGGACGTGTGCGGGACTTGCGGGTTCTTCGTGCCGTTGGCTGGGTCGTTGCGCGGGGTGTTCGGGGTGTGCAGCAACGACATCGCGCCCGCGGACGGGCACGTTGTGGACGTGGAGTACGGGTGCGGGGCGCACTCCGAGGTCGAGGTTGAGGTGACTTCGTCGGTTCCGGTGGCTGAGCTGGTTTACGACGATTCGCTGCTGGACTTCACGCCGGGGTCGGAGGTTGTCGAGACCGCGGCCGCTGAAGGGGAGACCGGGGTCGCGGAGGCGGACCTGGGACCGGCTGAGGTGGAGCCGGAGCTTGCGGCTCAGGCCGGGGAGACGGACGAGGCCGCGGCGGTGGGTGCGCCCGAGTTCGCCGAGGTTGCGGCTGAGGCTGCCGAGCCGGTCGAAGCGGAGGCTGCGGAGGTTGCCGAGCCGGTGGCGGTGGAAGCGACTGAGCCGCCTGCCGAGCCGATCGCGCCCGAGGCTGCCGAGCCGGTCGAGGCTGCGGTGACTGAGGCGGTTGCGGAGCCGGTCGAGGCGGAGGCTGCTGCGGAGGTCGCGGAGCCCGTTGCCGAAGAGGCACCCGCGGAGCCGATCGCGGCTGAGGCGCCTGCCGAGCCGGTCGCACCTGAGGCGGCCGAGCCTGCGGCGCCGCTCCAGCCGGTTGCCCCCGAAACGGCAGAGGTCGCCGAGCCGGTTACGACCGAGGTGCTCGCTGAGCCGATCGCGCCCGAGGCGGAGCCGGAGAACGCTGCGGCTGCCGAGCACACCGGAGCCACGGTCCCCGAGATCGAGCACGCGGCAGCTGCCGAGCCCGTCGCGGCGGAGCAGCCCGCGGCGGCCGAGCCCGCGGCATCCCCGGCCGAGCCGCAGGGGTCCGCGCCGGTCGAGGCTGAGGTTCCCGAGCCTGCCGAGGCAGAGCCGACCCAGGCCGAGGTCACCGATGCGGTTGCCGAGCCCGAGGCGGCCGAGGTGCCCGAGACCGCAGCGGCTGAACCGGAAGCGGCCGAAGCCCAGGAGCCCGCGGAAGCCGAGCCCTCCCAGGCCGACGTGACCACCACCGAGGGCGCGGACCTGCAGACCCCCGCCGCCGACGAGGCGCAGGCTCAGGTCGACACCGAAGACACCCGTGACCAACGCGACGCCTGAGCCTCTCAGCGCCGATCCCTTCGGCACCGCGCGGCTTCGTGACGCGACCCTGCGCTCGTGGCAGGACTCGCCCACCCGCCTCACCGAGGACACCAACGTCGAGCGCGATCTCCGCGTCGGTGCCTATCGGGACCGGCTCTTCGTCGGAGCTCGCGCAGAACGCCGCCGATGCCGCCATGGCCGCCGGGGTTCCCGGGCGGGTTCGGGTGTCCCTTGTGGACCGGGAACTCCGGTTCGCCAACACCGGTGCTCCCCTCGACGCGCGCGGCGTCGCCTCGCTCGCTTCCCTGCGGGCGTCCGGCAAAACCGGCGATACCGTCGGCCGCTTCGGGGTGGGGTTCGCCGCCGTGCGGACCGTTACCGACGAGCCACTCGTCGTCTCCGTCACCGGTGGGGTCGCCTTCTCCGCCGAGCGCACGCGGGCAGCCGTCAGCACCGATGGCGACGTTCCCGTCCTGCGCCTCCCGTGGCCCGTTCCCGCCGACGTCCCGGCCGGGTTCGACACCGAAGTCCGGCTTCCGCTTCGCGACGACGTCGATGGCCGGAAGCTCCTCGACGAACTCGCCGCCGACATCGGCGACCTCCTCCTCGCCCTGCCCTGGCTCGCCGAGGTCGACGTCGACGGTCGCGTTTGGACTCGCGAAACCCACGGCGACATCGTCCAGATTCGGGGCGCGGAAAGGGAAACCCGCTGGCTCACCCATCGTGGCGACGTCGTGTGGGCCGTCCCCGTCGATGCCGATGGCACGCCGCGACCCCTCAGTGAAGACGTCCTGCACGCTCCGACCCCGACCGACGACGGACTTTCGCTGCCCGCCCGGCTTCTTGCGGCCGTTCCCGTCGAACCGTCGCGTCGGCGCGCTCTCCCCGGGCCCGAGCTGACGAAGGCGCTCGAGAACGCCGCCACCGAGTACGTTCAGCTGCTGAGGCTGCTGCCGTCGGAACAGCGATTCGCACTCGTGCCCACACCCGGCTTTCCGAAGTCCACAGTGGACGCCAAACTCCGCGACGAAGTTCTGGCCAACCTGAGTAAAGAACCCTGGCTGTCCACTCAGGACGGCTCCGAAGTGTCCGGACGTCAGGCGAAGGTGCTCGACGTCGACGTTCCCGGACTTCCCGCTCTCCTGGTCGACGTCGTTCCCGGGCTGATCAAAGGCGCGGCCCCCGCGCAGGTGCTGAAAGCCGTTTCGGTCCAGGTGATCGGCATCGAAGAGGTCTTGGAAACGCTTACCGGGGCCAGTCGCGACCCGAAATGGTGGCGGGACGTCTACGCGGCCTTGGCGAAAGCCGTCGAGTCGCACGATCTCGAACCGTCCAGGTTGGACGGACTGCCCGTCCCTCTATCGGATGGCCGCACGCTTCCCGGTGCTCGTGGCTGTCTTCTCGTCGAAGGCTCGGCGGAACTCCTCGAACTCCTGTCCGATGTGGACATCCCGGGCCTCAGGCTGGTGCACCCGGCCGCGTCGCACCCGCTCTTGGAACGCCTCGGCGCCAAGCATGCCGACGCCCGTGAACTGCTCAACGCCGACCAGCTTCGCGACGCCGTCGAGCGCAGCGTCGAGGACGTCCGGTCCGGATTGGACGGCACCACCCTCGCCGGTGCCGTGCTGCGGCTGATCGCCGACTGCGGGGACGACGCCCCGCGCTGGGTCGGCGCGCTCGCCCTGCCCGCCACCGACTCCTGGCGCCGGGCCGACGAACTCGTCCTCCCGTCCTCGCCGCTGCTGGACATCTTCGACGAAGAGGTCTTCGAGGAAGACGGCGCGCTCGATGTCCTCGACGAAGACTTCGCCGAGGATTGGCCGCCAAGCACGCTCCAGGCCGCCGGGGTGCTCGACTCCTTCGCCCTGGTCGTCGACGACGAACCGCACGAACCCGACCACGACCTGCCCGACGAGGAAGCCTGGTGGGACTCCCTGCCGGAACCGCCGTCGACGCTCGTCGCCGTCCGGGACCTCGATCTCGTCGCCGATAACGCCTGGCCCGCCGCCCTGCGCCTGCTCGCCGGGCGCCCCGAAACCTGGCACGCCCTGCGCACGCCCCAGGGGCACGCCGCCTGGTGGATCGCGCAGTACGCCGTGCTCGACGGGGCCGCGCCGAACGAGTGGCGCATGCCGGACGCCGACCTCGCCGGGCTCTACGACGAGGTTCCCGATCTCGGGCTCGGTGAAGAACTTCTCCGGACAGCCGGTGTTCGCACCGACCTCACGGTGTCCACTGTGGAGGAGGCCGAAGACCTCCTCGAGCGGCTCGCCGACCCGGCCCGCGCGATCACGCCGGGTCTGGTCACGCGTGCCTATGCCGCCGTCGTCGAGTCCGGAGTGGAGCCTCGCCCGCCCGCCGCCGTACGGGTCGCGGACGGGTCCGTTGTGGACGACGCCGTCGTCCTCGACGTGCCGTGGGTTGCCGGGGCCCTCGAGCCGAGCCAGTACGTCGTCGAGCCCGACGAGCCGGACCAGCTGGCGGCCCTGCTCGACCTGCCGTTGGCGAGCACCCTCCGTGCCGAGGTGACCAGCGAAGGCGAGTACGCGCCCTGGGCCGAACTGCCCGCGCTGAAGCTCGTCGCGGACCTGCTCGGCATCCGGCTGCCCGACGGTGGCGTGCTGGTGCACGACCCGTTGACCGTCGCGGTCGAGGGCGCCGAACACGACGTCGCGTGGTGGTCCGATGACCGGCTGCACGCGGCCGACAGCTCCGAAGGACTCGCCCGCGCCTTCGCCTGGGCCGCCGGGCGCTGGCCCGATCGGCACCTCATCACCGCGCTGCTCGACGACCCGTCGCCGCGGACGCTGCTCGCTTAGAGCCGCTGAGCCGATTTCGAGCCGCGGCGGGCGGCGGCGCGCTGCCACAGGATGATCGCCATCCCGATGAACCCGAGCACGAACCCGGACAGCGCCGTCTGCACCCACAGCCCCGAAGTCGTGAAGAAGAGCACCACCAGCGCGACAGCCCAGATCGAGGTGCCTACGATCACCACCGGCGTCAGGTCGGTCAGCCTCTTGGGCAGCTCCGGCGTGTGCCGCAACGAGCCCGTAACCTCCGGTGGATTGATCGGTTCGCTCACGAGGTGCAGGGTACTCCGCAGCAGCGACAGAATGGGCAGGCGAATGGCGGAGCAGGAGACGACCCGCACCGGGACGTCCACACTGGACCGGTTCTTCAAGATCACCGAGCGGGGTTCGACGGTGTCGCGCGAGCTGCGCGGCGGCCTGGTCACCTTCGTCACGATGGCCTACATCGTGGTGCTGAACCCGCTGATCATCGGCAGCTTCTCCGCCGACGACGCCGGTGCGCACAAGGACGTCCTCGGCGGCATCCTGCCGGTGCCGCAGGTCGCCGCGGTGACCGCGCTCGTCGCCGGCGTGCTGACCATCCTCATGGGCCTGATCGCGAACTACCCGTTCGCCATCGCCACCGGCCTGGGCATCAACAGCCTGGTCGCGGTCACCATCGCCCCGCAGATGACCTGGCCGGAGGCGATGGGCCTGGTCGTCATCGAGGGCGTGATCATCGTGCTGCTCGTGCTCACCGGGTTCCGCACCGCGGTGTTCCGGGCCGTGCCCGCGGCGCTGAAGTCGGCGATCGCCGTCGGCATCGGCGTGTTCATCTGCCTGATCGGCCTGGTCGACGCCGGGTTCGTGCGCCGGCTGCCGGACGCCGCGCACACCACCGTCCCGGTGGGCCTCGGCATCAACGGCTCGATCGCCTCTTGGCCGACCGCGGTCTTCGTCGTCGGCCTGCTGGTCACCGGCATCCTCGTCGTGCGGAAGGTCAAGGGCGCGATCCTGATCGGCGTGCTCGCGTCGACGGTGCTGGCCATCGTCGTCGAGGCGATCGTCAAGGCCGGGCCGTCGAAGGGCACCAACCCGCTCGGCTGGAACCTCGGCTACCCGGCCCTGCCGGACCAGGTGCTCGGCCTGCCGAACCTCTCCCTGGTCGGCGACGTCTCGTTCGGCGCCTGGACGCGGCTGCCGATCATCACCGTCTGCCTGCTGGTGTTCACGCTGGTCCTGGCCGACTTCTTCGACGCCATGGGCACCATGACCGGCCTCGCCAAGGAGGCCGACCTGCTGCCGAAGGACGGCCAGCTGCCCAACGTCGGCAAGGCGCTGTTCGTCGAGGGCCTCGCGGGCGCGGCCGGCGGCTTCGGCTCCGCCAGCTCGAACACCGTGTTCGTCGAGTCGGCGTCGGGCATCGCCGAGGGCGCGCGGACGGGCCTCGCGAACATCGTCACCGGCGTGCTGTTCCTCGCCGCGATGTTCCTGACCCCGCTCTACCAGGTCGTGCCGGTCGAGGCGGCCGCGCCGGCCCTGGTCGTCGTCGGCGCGATGCTGATGGCGCAGGTCCGCGACATCGACTGGACCGACTACTCGATCGCGCTGCCCGCGTTCCTGACCATCGTCGTCATGCCGTTCACCTACTCGATCGCCAACGGCATCGGCGCCGGCTTCGTCAGCTACGTCGTGATCCGCGCCGCGACCGGCAAGGCCCGCCAGGTGCACCCGCTGATGTGGGTGATCGCGCTGGCGTTCGTGGCCTACTTCGCGGTCGGGCCGATCCAGGCGGCGTTCAAGTGATCAGCCCGCGTCGCTGACCTCGAGGGCGCGGTCGAGGACCGACCGGTTCGCGGCGAAGTCCGCCGCGGGCGCGTCGTAGGCGATGGTGACCATGGTGTCCCCGATGCCCACGCCGACCAGGCTCACCTGCCGCGCGACGCCGTCGCGCTGGTAGGTGTAGTCCCACTCGGCGGCGTCGCAGGCGCCGACCGCGGCGTGCTCTGCGACCGACGTGAGGTGGTAGCCGGGCTCGTGGCCGGTCGTGCGCTCCAGGGCGCCCAGGCCGCTGACCGGATCCTCCTGGGCGAGCGGGATCCGGTCGGTCGTCAACACCAGCCGCCCGGTCGGGTCGGTGCGGGTGGCGCGCTCGCCGTCCTGCGTCGCCGGCCAGTCCGGGACCGGGATCTCGAAGTCCCAGCCGCGCCCGTCGGCGGCGTCCGGGGACCGGTAGACCTGCAGGTGGCCGACCTGGATGCCGGTCGGCGCCGGAGCGGCCGGCGGCGGGGTGTCACCCCCGGAGGGCAGGACCTGGACCACCACGACGCCGAGCACGACCGCGCCGACCACGGCCGAGCCCACCAGCTTCTTGTGCACGCTTCCCCCATTCGTCCGGGGAGAGGACGTCCGGGGGTGCGCGCGGGTTGCGGTGGAGATCACCCGATCGACGGCAGATTCGTAAGGTATGCTAACTATATGTCCGGCGACACGCACGAGCGCTCCTTGGCGAGCCGTCTGCGTCTCGCGGTGGTCCGGCTCAACCGCCGGCTCCGGGCACAGCGCGTCGGGGACGACCTCACGCTGACGCAGGTCGCCGCTCTGTCCACCCTGCACAAGTGCGGTGCGCTGACCCCGGGTCAGCTCGCCGCGAAGGAAGGCGTCCAGCCACCTTCGATGACGAGGGTGATCGCCGCGCTCGAGGAGATGAAGTTCGTCGAGCGGCGCCCGCACCCGACCGATGGCAGGCAAGCCATCGTCGAGCTTCTCCGAGAGCGGGCTCGCGTACGTGCGCAAGGCGATCTCCGTCCGGGAGGCGTGGCTGGACCGGCAATTGGCGGAACTCGGCGACGAAGAGCGTGAAGTGCTCTCCAAAGCCGCCGAAATCATCGACAGGATGGCGGGGAACTAACCACGGTGACGGCCACGGGTAGCGATACGAAGCGTTCGATCCAGACCACTGCTACCCGGGATACGGCCCCACCGCCGTCCGCTTCGCCGCCGTCCAAGCGCCGCAGCATGTTCGCCTCCTTGCGCGTGCGCAACTACCGGCTGTTCTTCACCGGCCAGGTCATCTCGAACATCGGCACCTGGATGCAGCGCATCGCCCAGGACTGGCTGGTGTTCACCCTCAGCGGCAACAACCCGATCGCGCTCGGGATCGCGGTGGCGTTGCAGTTCGCGCCGACGCTGTTCCTCTCGCTGTGGGCCGGCGTCCTCGCCGACCGCGTCGACAAGCGGCGGCTGCTGACCTGGATCCAGGTGGCGGCCTGCGTGCAGGCGGTCGTCCTCGGCGTGCTCGACCTGAGCGGGATCGCCGCGCTGTGGCACGTGTACGTCCTGTGCTTCACCCTCGGCGTGACGGCCGCGCTCGAAGTCCCGACACGCCAGTCGTTCGTCGCCGAGATGGTGGGCCGCGACCAGGTGACGAACGCGGTCGCGCTCAACTCGTCGATCTTCAACATGGCGCGCATCGTCGGCCCGGCGATCGCGGGGTTCGCGATCACCTGGATCGGCACGGGCTGGCTGTTCATCGCGAACGCGGTGAGCACGGTCGCGGTGGTCATCGGCCTGGTGATGATGAACCCGGACAAGCTGTTCCGCGTCGCGGCGGTCCCGCGCGAGAAGGGCCAGCTGGCCGAGGGGCTGAGGTACGTCCGGCGCCGGTCCGACCTGATGACGGTGATGGTCCTGGTGCTGTTCGTGAGCACGTTCGGCATCACGTACTTCAGTTCGCTGCCGATCGTGGCGGCGAACGTCTTCCACACCGCGGCCGACGGCTACGGGCTGCTGTCGACGCTGGTCGCGGTGGGCACCTTCACGGGCGCGGTGATGTCCGCCCGCCGGGGCACCAAGGGGCGGCCGCGGGTCCGGCTGATGCTGGTGTCCGCGTTCTTCCTGGGCGTGTTCGAGCTGATCACCGCCTTCATGCCGACGTACCTGACGTTCGGGCTGGGGCTGATCCCGCTGGGTTTCGCCACGATGACGTTCCTCAACACGGCCAACGCGCTCGTGCAGACGTCGGTCAGTCCCGAGATGCGCGGGCGCGTGATGGGGCTGTACGTGCTCGTGCTCATCGGCGGGAACCCGATCGGCGGGCCGATGGTCGGGTGGATGGCGGACGCTTTCGGTGGGCGGTCTCCCTTCTACATCGGTGGGGCGGTTTCGGCCGTGGCCGCCGTTGTGTGCGCCGTGGTGCTCATTCGGCGGGGTGGCGTTTCGTGGCCGGTGCAGCGCGGGTTCGGGCTCCGGGTGCTGAAGCGGGCGAAGGTCTAGCGGCCTCTTCGGGGCGTGTACAGCATCGGCGCCTCGCGGACCCGGGTGCCGTCCTCCGCCAGCCGGACGAGGGTCTCGGCGACGTCGCCCACCCGGACGGAACTCCACGGTCCGAGGGCGAACACGCCGAGCCGCGCCCAGCCCGAGGCCGGCCCGTCGGCGATCAACGGGACCCGCACGAGCGTCCACGACAGATCGCTCGTCTGCCGGAGCAGCTCGCCGAGCGCCTGGCCGTGGCCCAGCAACGGGCGGCACCGCACCGAGAGGAACGCTTCCACCAGGCGACGGCCGGGGTTGTGCGGGTCGCCGGGGAAGTCGATGTGGAAACCCTGGAGCACCACGAGCCGGTCCGGGCCGCCGGCCCGCATGGCCGCCGCGATGGTCCGCGTCCCCGCGTCGATGCTGCCCGGACCCCGGTAGCCGCCCAAGGACGACACGACCGCGTCGGCGCCCGCCACCGTCGCCGCCACGGCGTCCGGATCGAGCGCGTCGCCGCGGACCACCTCCGCTCCCTCGAGGGTGCCCGGGCCCCGCACCAGGGCACGGACGTGGTGACCGCGTTCCAGCGCCAGCCGGACGGTCGCCGTCCCCGCCAGTCCAGCGCCTCCGAAAACCGCGAGTTTCATCCTGGCCTCCCACCGTCGTCGTCACCGGGACGCTAGGCCGCTCTGCCGGGGCTGCCCATGCCAGAAATCGGTCATGTCCGGCCGGCGGTGGCCGACCTAGACTGACCGGATGCGGGCCGAAGCGCGGGCGCGGGCGGTCGACAAGATCGCCTCGCTGGCCGGGACGCCGACCGATCTGGTGACGTTCTGGCGGTCGTGCACGGAGGTCATCGCCACGGTCGTGCCGCACTACTGGGCGCCGTGCTACTTCACCGTCGACCCCGCGTCGCTGCTGATCACCAGCCATTCCACGAGGGTCTCGACGAGCTGCCCGCCGAGGTCTTCGCGCAGGAGTACTACGGCGAGGACGTCCACAAGCTCGTGACGTCGTGCGCTCGGAAGCCGGCCTGTCGACGATCCACGAAGCGAGCGGCGGCGACCCGAGCGGCAGCCCGCGCTGGCGGTTCAACATGTCGATGGGCGGGGACCAAGAGCTGATCGCCCGCCTGCGCACGCGGCAAGGGGAGGCGTGGGGCGCGCTCGGGCTCTACCGCGCGCCGGGCGCGCCCATGTTCGGCGACGACAAGGAGTTCGTCCGGGCGATCGGCCCGCACCTGGCCGAGGGGGCCCGCCGGGCGATCACGCTCGGCGAGGCGACGGACCCCGAGGTCCCGGACGCGCCCGGACTGGTGGTGATCGACGGTTCCTGGCAGGTCCGGTCCACCACCCCGGGTGCGGAGCGGTGGCTGGCCCGGCTGCCCGACGGCGACCCCGACACGGGGCGGCTGCCCTCGTCGGTCCTGGCGGTGGCGGCCCAGGCCCTGCAGGACGGCAGGCGGACGACGGTGGCCTTCGCGCGGGTCCTCGCCACCGACGGCACGTGGATCCTGCTGCACGGCGCGCCCCTCGATGGCGAGGACCGGCAGCGGGTCGCCGTCATCATCGAGCCCGCGCACCCGGCCCGCATCTACCCGCTGCTGATGTCGGCGTACGGGCTGACGGCGCGCGAACGCGACGTCGTCAAGCTGGTGCTCACCGGCGCTTCCACCGCCGAGATCGCCACCGCGCTCGTGGTCTCGCCGCTGACCGTGCAGAACCACATGAAGAACGTCTTCGAGAAGACCGGCGTGCACAGCCGACGCGATCTCGTGGGGAAGATCTTCTTCGCCCATTACGAGCCGCGAGTGCGCGACAACGAACGGCGCGCCCTGCGGGGTGAGCCGTCACGAGGGGACCGGTGGTGGGTGGCGCCGCTGCTGCGGGCCGGTAGGTGCGCGCCGCGCGGGCTGGTGTGGCTGGGTTTGGCGCGGGGTGGGGTGGTCGGCTCGACCTGGCGTGGGCGGGCGTGGTCAGGCTCGGCCCGGCGCACTCCGGCGCACTCCGGCGCGGGCGCGGCCCGGCCGGGCTCGACCTGGCGTGGGTGGGAGTGGTCGGGCTCGACCTGGCGCACTCCGGCGCGGGCGGGTGTGGTCGGCTCGACCTGCCGTCGGCAGGCGTGGTCAGGCTCCACCGCGCACACCCCAGCGCACTTCGGTGCAGGCGGGCGCGTGGTCAGCCCACCCCGGCGCACTCCGGCGCGGGCAGGCGTGGTCGGGCTCGATCTGCTGCAACCCGGCGTGGCCACCGCCGGACTCGGTCCGGTCCGGCAAAAGCCTGCCGGGACTCAGCGGCCCAGCAGCGGTGGCACCACCTTCTCCGCCAGCTCGCGCAAGGCGCCGTCCGGCTTGGTGGCGTCGAACCAGCTGATCTCCAGCGTCTGCCGGGAGTCGTCGAGGAGCTGGACCACCACCGTCGAGTCGCTTGTCCTCTCCCTCGCCGGACGTCCCGCTACGCGGTCCGGGAAATAGTCCTCCTCGCTCTCGTCGTCGTACACCAGCTTGACCACCGACAGGTCGCTCTCCCGCTCGCACGAGCCGAACGGGCCCGGCTTCACCTGGTCGAGCGGGACGTTCAGCACCCGGGACAGCTGGGTGCACAGCTGCCACGTGATCAGCGGGTACGCCGCGTCCGTGATGCCGGAGCCCGGGATCGGGGTCATCTCACGGGACTCGCCGTCCGCCGGCAGCTTCGGGCCCGGTGTGGTGATCGCGCCGATCATCTTCTCCGCCAACGACAAGACCATGCCGCGCAGGTCGTGCTCGCCCCGGTCCTGCGGTACCCGGTTCACGATCAGCTGGAGGACCGGGCGCACCCACTTCTCCGTCGACGAGCTGAGCCTCACCGAGAGGATCTCGCCGAAGCCGTTCCCGCCGAACCGGCCCAGCGTGGCCTGGCGGCCCGCGACCGCCACCTGCTCGGGCTCCGTGCCCTGCATCGGCACCGGTTCCGCCCACTGCTTCGCCGACACCTCGAGGTTCGCCGAGACGACGTGGCAGTTCCCGGCCTTGTCGACCTCCCGCAGCACCGGACCGCCCAGCACCGCCGCCCACGTCGGCTCCGGGACCGCGCCGCACAGCACGTGACCCGCCGTGCGGGTCGGGAGCGCCACTGCCAGCTCGCCCGTCGGCATCGGGACCTGCCGGACCAGCTCGCCGCCGGAGGTCGGCCACTGCGTCGGCAGCTTGAGCGGTGCCGCCTTCGACTCCGGTGTGTCGCGCGTCAGGAACCAGGTCGCGCCGACGACCAGCGTCACCGCCGCCAGGACCGACAGCGCGATCAGGACCGTGTGGTCTTTCCTCGGTTGGTGCGTCCCCCTCATGTTCACGCTGTGACCGTATCGGCACGCACCGACAAAATCCGGGGTTCCGCACACCTGAAGTCACCCGAAGGAGTGAGATCCGAGTCTCTGCAGTGGACCCCTTGCCCGTAGAGATGAGGTTAGGCTAACCTCATACGTGTCCGCTTCGTGGTGGGAGCGGCAGTCAGTTCGGGAACGGACGGAGCCCCGGCACTGGGAACCCCAGGCCGGGGCTTCGTTCATGCCGGGCTCACGGCAGTGTCGGGCTGAGCGCTCCGCTCGTCAAGGGACTCTCACCCGGCGGAGTAGGCAGCTTCGTCAGCGCCATCCCGAAGTACACGCGGTACGCCGCGCGGATCGCCTCCGGGCTGGGCAGCACGACCTCGTGGCGGACCCCCTCCACCGTCTCGATCAGCTTGTCGCCCGACAGCGTCACCCGGCCCTGGGACGTCGGCCGGGAGCACGTCAGCGACCGCGTGAAGTGCGACTCCGGGGACGTCGACTGCCACCACGCCATCGGCGCGAAGTCGGCCAGCGGGCGGGGACGGCGCTCCAGGCGGTACTGCGGCTTGCCGTCCATCAGGACGTCGATGTCGCCGTGGGGTGCGTCCAGCAGGAGGAACTCGCCGAGCTGGGTGTCCACGCCGGACAGGCGCAGCGGGTGCTCGGCGAACCGGCCGAACCCGACGTCGACCAGCCACGGCTCGTCCAAGGTCACGACGATCGCCGCGTGGTCGAGGGGCGGGCCGAGCGTGCCGTCCGGGCGGAACACCTGCGCCGCGTGCAACGAGGCTTCGTAGCCCAGCTCGCGCAGGAGGGCCGCGAACAGGCCGTTCAGCTCGTAGCAGAAGCCGCCGCGTCTGCGGCGCACGATCTTCTCGAAGAGCTCGTCCTCCGCCAGCACGACGTGCTCGCCGAGGTGGACGCTCAAGTTCTCGAACGGGACCGCGGCGAGGTGGCGTTCCTGCAGGTGGCGCAGCGTCGCGAGGTCGGGCGCCGCGGGGCGGGCGACGCCGAGGCGGTCCAGGTACGCGTCGATGTCCATGCCGTCCACCCAAACACCTCGACCGCACTCGAGGTCAAGGGTTTTTCACCCGGCGACGAAAACGGGGCCCTTCCCGGCGGAAGAGCCCCGTTGACGAGGGAAGACTCAGCCGAGCAGCAGGCCGTTGCCGCCCGCGACGGCGTTGTCGAACCGCTTGGAGATCTCGGCCCAGTTGAAGATGTTCCACAGAGCCTTGACGTAGTCCGGCTTCACGTTCTTGTAGTCCAGGTAGAACGCGTGCTCCCAGACGTCGACCAGCAGGATCGGCACGGTCGGCAGGATCAGGTTGTTGTGGTGGTCGCGCAGCTGCTGGGTGATCAGCGTCTTGCCGATCGGGTCCCAGGAGAGCGCGCCCCAGCCGTTGCCCTGGATCGTGGTGGAGACGGCGGTGAACTGCGCCTTGAACTTGTCGAAGGAGCCGAACGCCTCGTCGATCGCCGCGGCCAGCTCGCCGGTCGGCTTGTCGCCACCTTCCGGCGACAGGATCTTCCACCACACGACGTGGTTGGCGTGGCCGGCCAGGTTGAAGGCCAGCGTGGTCTCCAGGCCGACGATCGAGCCGAAGTCGTTCGCTTCGCGGGCGGCTTCGAGCTTCTCGAGCGTGTCGTTCGCGCCCTTGACGTAGGTCGCGTGGTGCTTGCTGTGGTGCAGCTCGTTGATCTCGCCGGAGATGTGCGGCGCGAGGGCACCGTAGTCGTAGTCGAGATCGGGCAGCTCGTAGCGGGCCATTGGCCCTCCTTCTGTCTTCGACACAAGTTTCCGGTTACGAACCTAGTAGCACACGCCCTTCCGCGGCGAGCGGGGGCATGTGGCCATCACAACGTGGGACGGCGGTCCGTGAGTGGCGTACCCAAGAGGTGCACCACCCGAAACCGAGACTGCAACTTGGACTTAACTGGAGGTCAACGGGCTGTGAGATCAGGCACGGAATTCGTCGAGCCGGGTCGCCAGCTCGTCGAAGACGGCGACGTTGCACTCGAACGCCACGACCGTCTCGTCGATCACCCGCGCGCGCTCGGCTTCGTCCCACGGCGCGTTGTCCAGCTTCGCGCGGTACTGATCGCGGAAGCGGGGCGCGCTGCCGATCTCGTCGAAGTGGTAGAACAGCGCGCCCGCCTCGGCGACGTCGTAGTTCTTCTCCAGCGTGCGCCGGATGACCTGGCCGCCCGCGATGTCGCCGAGGTAGCGCGTGTAGTGGTGGGCCACGTACCCGCCCGCCCACGTCGACGCCTCCCGGATCCGCGAGACGTACGCCTGGGTCGACGCGAGCGGCGAGATCGTCGAGCGCCAGTCCGGGCCGACCAGGTGGGCGAGGTCGCGCTCGAGGTTCGGCAGGCGCCGCAGCTCGTCGAAGACGAACTCGCCCCCGACCGGGTGACCCGCCATCGCGTCGCTGGCCGCCTCGATCGCGCCGTAGATGAAGTAGTACTGGATCGCCAGCTGGGTGTAGCCGTCCTGCGACAGTTCGCTGCCGAGCAGCGCGCGCATGTACTCGGAGTAGTTCGCCTTCTCGTGCACCTCGAGCGTCGACGCGCGCAGGGTCGCCGAGAACGGGCGAGCGTCCGTGGTCACCGACATGGGCAGGCCTCCCGGCGATCGATCTGACACGCTGTCAGAAAGATCGTAGGGCACAATCCCGGCTTAGGCTACCCTAAATCGACGCCCCGACCGCCCGGAGCACGAACCGGACGGCGGCCTCGACGACGTCGTCCAGCCGCTCCGGCGGCACCTCGACCAGCGTCCGGTTGCCCAGCGCGGCGGTGATCATCGGGATCAGGACGTCCGGGTCTTCGGCGGGCCAGCGCCCCAGGTCGACGCCGCCGGCGAGGATCGCGCGCAGCCGGTCGGTGATCGGGTCGGCGTGCGCGCTGATCCGCCGGTACGCCGCGGGGGCCAGCGCCGACGCGAGCGCCGTGCCCGGCGGCATGTGGTACTCGGCCAGCACGCGCAGCTGCAGCCGGACGAACGTGGCGAGCTGGTCGGCCGGGTCGGCCTGGGCCTCGACGGCCTCGGTCAGCCGCGTGACGTACCGGGCGGCCTCGTCCTCGACGAAGGCGACGAGCAGGCTTTCCTTGTCCGGGAAGTGGTTGTACAGCGCGGTCCGGCCCACCCCGGCCGCCGACGCGACACCGGCGAGCGTGATCGCGTCGAAGCCGCGTTCGTAGAGCTGGGCGCGCAGGACGTCGAAGACCCGCGTGCGCACTTCGCGCCGGTGCGCCTCCAGGGACTCACCGAGAATCTTCGGCATCGACCCAGGTTAGCGGTCAGTCGCTCAGCTGCCAGGTGTGCACCGGCTCGCCCGACTCCGACAGCTCCAGGTAGCGCCCCAGCATCCGGGTCAGCGCCGCTTCCCGGTCCATCCCGCGTTCCTGCGCGCGCACGACGTAGTCGCGCTGCCAGGTCGCCCCGGTCCGCCGCGCGAGACACCGCCGCTCGATGATCCCGAGGTAGCGCTCGCGTGCTTCGTCCGAAACGTCGGAGCGGCGCAGCCCTTCGTGCGCGAGCGGGAGCAGCACGCGCAGCGCCAGCTCGTCCGGCGGGATCCAGCCGATGCCCGGCCAGTACAGCTGCGCCTCGAAGCCGCGGCGCGCGCCCGCGTAGAGGTTCTCTTCCGCCGCCTGGAAGGACATCTGGCTCCACACCGGGCGTTCCGCCTCGGCGAGCGCGCGCTGGGCGCCGTAGAAGAACGCCGCGTTCGCCACCGTGTCCACGACCGTCGGCCCGGCCGGCAGCACGCGGTTCTCCACGCGCAGGTGCGGCAGGCCGTCGACGACGTCGTACACCGGCCGGTTCCAGCGCCAGATCGTCCCGTTGTGCATGCGCAGTTCGGTGAGCTTCGGCGCCTGCCCCGCGTCGAGCGCTTCGATCGGGTCCTCGGCATCGGTTTCCGGGAGCAGGCCGGGGAAGTAGCGGACGTTCTCCTCGAACAGGTCGAAGATCGACGTGATCCAGCGTTCGCCGAACCACACGCGCGGCCGCACGCCCTGGTTCTTCAGCTCTTCCGGCCGGGTGTCGGTCGCCTGCAGGAACAACGGGATGCGCGTCTCGTGCCACAACGCCTTCCCCAACAGGAACGGCGAGTTCGTGGCGAGCGCGATCTGCGGGCCCGCCAGGCACTGCGCCGCGTTCCAGTGCGCGGCGAACTCCTCGGGCGCGACCTGCAGGTGTAGCTGCACACTCGTGCAGGCCGCCTCCGGCAGGATCGATTCCGCGTAGCTGCGCAGGCGTTCCGGCTGCTGCCCCGGCAGCGGCGAGCCTTCCATCGCCAGCACCGTGCGTTCCCCGCGCGCGGCGAAGATCTGGTCGTTCAGCGTGGCGTAGCGGGCTTTGTTGGTGAGCCACTTCTGGTCGAAGTGCTCGTGCTTCAACGTCGGCAGGATGCCGATCATCGCCAGCGTCGAGCCGGTGTCGCGGGCCTTCGACGCGGCGGTGTCGAGGTACGCGCGGAGGTCGTCTTCCAGCTGGAGCGCGGAATCACCGGCCAGCGGCCGCGGCGGCACGTTCAGCTCGAGGTTGTGCTGCCCCAGCTCCGTGGTGAACGACGGGTCGTCGAGCGCCTCGAGCACGGCGGTGTTCGTCATCGACGGGCGCAGTTCGCGGTCGACGAGGTTCAGCTCCACCTCGAGGCCGATGTTCTTGCGGGGGAAGGAAAAACTGCCGTCGGTGAGCATGCGGGCCAACGTGTCCAGGCAACGCTGCACCTTGCGGCGGTACCGTCCCCGGTCGAGCGTGTTGAACGGTTGAGCCGCGAGGTCCATCCCCATGACCATCCCTGCTTTGCGTCGGCGTGGAACTAGGACGTGTTTCAGGTCCCGGCGGACAACCGTTACACAGTCGATGCACCCGGGCTAGCGGCCAAACTGGTGCTCTCCGTCACGACGAGTTAACCGACAGCAAAATGAACCCGTTCGTACCACCGGTGGCTGGACGTTCGGACCAGCGAGGCGCCCGGCAAGCGGATGACAGACTGTGCGCATGGGCGTGATCCACATCGACGACCGGGCCGACCCGCGGGTCGACGACTTCCGCGACCTGTCCACTGCGGACCGCCGCCCGGACCGGCCGGGCGGCAAGGGACTCGTGATCGCCGAAGGCACCGTCGTGGTGTCCCGGCTGCTGGCGTCCCGCTACCCGGTTCGCGCGCTGCTGGGCGTGGAACGGCGGTTCGCCGAACTCGCGGACGAGCTCGCCGGGACCGATCTGCCCCAGTACGTCACGTCCGCGGAGACGATGGCGGAAATCGTCGGTTTCCACCTGAACCGCGGGATCCTCGCGGTCGCCGGCCGGCCCGCGCCGCTCACGGTTTCCGAAGTCGTGGCCGACGCCGGCACGGTCGCCGTGCTGGAAGGGGTGGGAGACCACGAAAACCTCGGCGCGCTCTTCCGCAACGCGGCCGCGCTCGGCGTCGGTGGCGTGCTGCTCGGCCCCGGCTGTTCGGACCCGCTGTACCGGCGCAGCGTCCGCGTTTCGATGGGACACGTGCTGCGCGTGCCGTTCGGGCACCTGACCGACTGGCCCGGCGGGCTCGACGAGCTGCGGGCGCGCGGGTTCGCCGTCGCCGCGTGCACGCCGCGGCCGGGCTCGGTCCCGCTGCCCGAGCTGCGCCGGTACGCGCCCGGGCGGGTGGCCTTGCTGTTCGGCGCCGAAGGTCCCGGGCTGACCGAAACGGCGCTCGCGGCGGCTGATCATGCGGTCCGGATACCCATGCCGGCGGGAGTCGACTCACTCAACATCGCCACGGCCGCCGCCGTGGCCTTCTACGAACTGGCGCGGGACCACTAAGGTTCGGTTCTCGGACTTCTCGTGCGGTGCGGAGGGACCCATGGAGCTGCGGATCCGCGATGAGCGCGCGGTGCTGGCCGGTCCCGGCGGGGAGCACGCGCGCGAGGTGGACCCGCACAAGCTCGCCATCGGCGCCGACCTGGCGCAGGCGCTGCACGAATGGGCGCGCGTCGCGTCCGCGGTCGCCACCGAATCCGGCGCGGAGGCGGGCGCGGTCGTCTCGCAGCGCGGGCGGCAGCTGGCGGGCAGGCTGGCCTCGGTGATGGGCACGACCGTGCGGTTCGTGGACCCGGTGACCGGCGAGGAGAACGTCGTCGAGCCGCCGCCGCGCACCCCCGAACAGCCCGGCCACCGGTTCGTCCGCTCGGTGCTCGGCGAGCCGGGGCCGCCCGGCGAGCCGACGCCGTGGCTGACCGGGCTCACCGTCTCGGCGTTCATCGCGGCCGTGGTCGTCGTCGCGATGCTGGCGCTGGCGACGACGCTGGCCCGCGAGACCAGCGGCTGGCTGGCGCTCGTGGCGACGGTCGTCGTGACGGCCGGGATCACGCCGTCGCTCTGGCTGATCCGCCGGACGCCGATCCTGCGCTGGGCCGCCTACGGCGCGGCCGGCGGGGTCGTGATCGCGTGGGCCGGGGTCCTGGTCATCGCCCTCTGACGTAGGTGACGAGCGTGCCCTGGGCGTTGGTCCGGGTCTGGCTGCCGAAGAAGTAGCCGTGGAAGTGCGCGATCTGGCCGATCAGCTCCGGGGAGACGTCGAACTGGCCGGAGAAGAACGTCACGCTGTTGCCGCCGTTGAACTCCCCGGCCAGCCAGCCGACGCGCGTCGAGCGGGGGAAGACCCGGAGCACCCAGAGCAGCGGGGGCACGCCCGGCACGGTCAGGCCGAAGCCGATCGCGAAGATGCGCGGGTCGTCGGTGAGCGCGCTCGTCAGGGCGCTGCCGCCGAAGCACAGCACGACCCACGTGGCCGGGGCGAGGAACCCGGCGAACGACATCCGGAACCTTCGGCGGACCGGCGGGGCCGACGGGCGGCGCAGCAGCAGGACGCGGTCGGTGGCGTCCGCGAACTCCGCGGCGGGGACGAGGCCTTCGCCGCCCGCGATTTCGATGATCCGGGGCGGCGACAGCTTCGCGTGCCGGACGCTCACCCACAGCTCGTCGCGGCCGTCGAGGTGGTTGCGCAGCCACTGCTCCCGGCCCGGTTCCTCGGCGGGCGGGGTGAACACCGGCGGCGGGAGCGGGGCCGGATTGCCGAACAACAGGCCCGGACGGCACTTCGCGAAGAGCATGTTCGAGCTGTTGCGGCCGGAGTGGTACGGGCCGACGAAGAAGTAGCCGTAGAGCGCGGCGACTTCGCCGTGGAGGTCGGCGGACAGCGACGGCGGCGGAGCCACCACGACCTGCGAGCCGCCGTCGAAGGACTCGTCGAGCCAAGGCATCCGCCGCGACCGGCCGGCGATCGCCCGCACGAGGAACTGGGCGCCGACGGCGGCGGCCAGGCCGACCGGGAGCAGCAGGAGCGGCCACTTCTGCGCGGAACTCGCCGCGAACCACGTCCCCACGCCGATTCCCACGACGCTGACGACCGCGACGATGCCCTGGACCGCGCCGAGGCTGAGCCCCTGGTGCGTGCGCGGGCGCAGCTCCTCGTCCGGCAGGCCGTCGCGGCGCAGCAGCAGGAGCCGGTCGGTGGGGTCGGCGACCTCGGCCACCACGCTCATCCCGGCGGCCGCCGCGACCGCGCCGACGTCCGCGCGGCTCAGCCGCAGCCGCCGGAGACTGGCCCAGAACTGCTCCTGCCCGCCGAGCAGCCCGGCCAGCCGCCGCCGGTCGGCGTCCGTGCCGGGGCCGCGGTCGAAGTGCCGCGGGAAGAGGCCGGGGACGAACTCGAACCGCAGGAAACCCGGCTGGTCCGGCGGGATTTCGCGGTAGCGCCGCGACATCGCCGCCTGCCGGACCGCCACGGGGTCGAGGCCCCACCGCGCGGGGGCGACGTCGACCACCGGGGCGCCGGAGAACACGCGGAACCGCAGCTCGCCGAGGCGGACCCGCCAGATCTGGTCGGCGGGCAGCGTCATCGGTCACGCTCCATGATCAGACCCTCCCTCAGCGTGACATCGTAGCCTGGGCGGATGGAGCAGCTCGACGCGTTGCGGAAGGTGTGCCTGGCCCTGCCCGAGGCGACCGAGCGGCTCAGCCACGGCTCGCCGGCGTGGTTCGTGCGCGGCAAGAAGACGTTCGTGATGTTCGCCGACGACCACCACGGCGACGGCAGGCTGGCGTTCTGGTGCCCGGCGCCGCCGGGGGCGCAGGAGGAGCTGGTGCGCACCGAGCCGGAGCGGTTCTTCCGGCCGCCGTACGTCGGCCACCGCGGCTGGCTGGGCGTGCGCCTGGACGTCGACGTCGACTGGGCGGAGGTCGGCCGGATCGTGCGCGAGGCCTACCGCCAGGTGGCGCCGAAGACGCTCGCGGCGCTGGTGGACTAGCGCCCCAATGTGGCCTTCGGTGCGTCAGGCGCACCCAAGGCGGCCTTCGGTGCGTGAGACGCAACCAAGGCCGCCTTGGGGCGCTTGAGGCTCAGCCGCGCTGCGAGCGGACCCCGAGGAGCACGTCCTCCCAGGACGGCACGATCGGGTGGTTCTTCTTGGCCTTCGGCCGCGGCTGCTCGGCCGCGGTGTCTTCTTCCGGCTCCGCCGGGACGCGGGGGATCTCGCGGGTGTCGTCGTCCGGGTCCGGCTCGGCCGACGGCAGTTCCGCGTGCTCCGGGGCGACCGAGTCGAGCGTCGGCTGGAACTCCGCGTCGCGCTTCGGGTCGAGGGCGCGGACCGTGCGCGGGGCCCGGTACGCGTTCGGGTCCAGCAGGACCTCGGCGTTCTCGTCCAGCGCCACGACCGTGCCGCCGTGCGCCCCCGGCGAGAACGCCCAGTGCGCGCGGTTGTCCGACCGCCCGGCCTTCCACTGCAGCACGACGACCCAGCGGCCGTCGTCGCCCTTCCAGGAGTCCCAGGTGGCCTGGGAGTAGTCGTGACCGCGGACGCCGAAGCCGTACGCGACGACCTCGCCGAGCGTCTGCACGTCGGGGCCGTCCTCGCGGACCGGGTGGGCGCTCTGCGCCAGCTCCGCGGTGCGCGACCGCTCGAGCAGCACGGGGTAGGCGAAGCGCTCGACGCGCTGCACCGAGACGCCGGCGCTGCTCGCGACCTGCTCGACTGACTCGCCGGCGCGGATTCGCGCCTGGATCTCGCGTGGCCGCATCTGGCTCTCCAACTCGATTTCGATCTGGCCGAGGCGGGTGATGTCTCCCCGCGCCGCCGCGCGCAGTCTCTCATCGGCCGGGAGGAGGAAACGCGTACGGCTCGCCGGGTCTTCGCACACGATGGACTTACCGTCCTCGTGCAACCCGACCACCCGCAGCGTGCGCATTGTTCGCCTTCCCCGATGCTTCACCGTTGTGGGTGCCCACGTTAGAACGGCGCGTCGGCTTGACGTGCGAGGCGCGCCGAGTCCGCACCGAACTGCCCACTGTTCACTTCGCGACGTCCCCATCATCGGCCACCCAGGTCAGCGGCCGCCGGGTGACACGCCGACCACGCAAAGTCACGATCGAGTGGATCAAGCAGGCGGCAGCCGGACCGGGGCGCGGGTGGGCTGAAGGGTCCTTTCCTCGCATGTGATGAGAGGAAGGTCCCCTTCAGCGCGTCAGATGCCATGAACGTCCCCTTCAGCCCAGGGGGCGAGGTCGGTCAGGACGGCGGCAACCGGACCGTCACGGTGAGCCCGCCACGCCGCCCGGGCTGGGCCTCGGCGACGCCGCCGTGCGCCGAGGCCACCGAGCGGACGATCGACAACCCCAGCCCCGCGTTGCGCGTGTCGCCGGTTCGCTCCGAGCCGACCCGGCGGAACGGCTCGAACAACGTCGGCACCGCCTCGGGTGGCACCACCGGCCCCGAGTTCCGCACCTCCAGCGCCGGGTCCCCGCGGACCTCGACGTACACCCAGCCGCCCGAGGCGTTGTACGTGATCGCGTTGACCACCAGGTTCGTCACCAGCCGCTCCAGCAGCACCGGGTCGCCCGCCACCACGCGCGGCCGCAGGCGGGTCTCGACCGTCACCCCGGCCGCCTTCGCCGAAGCCGCGGTCGCCCGGACCACCGCGGCCGCCACCTCGTCCAGCCGGACCGGCGTGCGCGCGTGCAGGCCCCGGTCGCTGCGGGCGAGGACCAGCAGGCCCTCGATCATCCGCTCGCTGCGCTCGTTGGTGTGCAGCAGGTGCGTACCGAGTTTCCGCAGGTCCGGCGTCACTTCGGGGTCGGCCATCGCGACCTCGATCAGCGTCCGCTGTACCGCCAGCGGCGTCCGCAGCTCGTGGGACGCGTTCGCGACGAACCGCTTCTGGCTGTCGAACGACTCCGCGAGCCGGTCGAGCATGCCGTCGAAGGTGTCGGCCAGCTCCTTCAGCTCGTCGGGCGGGCCGTCGAGGTTGATCCGGCGGTCGAGCTTGCCCGCCTCCAGCCGGCGCGCGGTCGAGGTGATGTCGTGCAGCGGCCGCAGCGCCCGCCCGGCCATCAGCCAGCCGAACAGCACGGCCAGCGCCGCCGTCGCGACCAGCGCGATCGCCGAGCCGACGACCAATGTGGACAGTGTCGAGGAGCGGTACTCGTCCAGTGATCCGCTGAGCAGCTTCACCGCGACGCCCGGGGATCCCGCGACCGTGGCGCCCTCGACGCCGTAGATCTTGTCGACCGAGCTGATCGTCGTCGAGGCGACCCGGGCCGGGTCCGGCAGCTCGCTCTGCACCAGCAGGTAGTTGAGGACGACGAGGACCAGCCCGGCGAGCAGGAACAGCCCGCCGTACCAGGCCGTGAGCTTCGTCCGGACGGACAGGCCGGTCACGGCGTGCCGAACCGGTAACCCGCGCCGGGCACGGTCTCGATCACCGGCGGGTCGCCCAGCTTGCGCCGCAACGTCATCACCGCGACGCGCACGGCGTTGGTGAACGGGTCCGCGTGCTCGTCCCACGCCTTTTCCAGCAGCTCCTCGGCGCTGACCACCGCGCCCTCGGCCCGCATGAGCACTTCGAGCACGGCGAACTCCTTCGGTGAGAGCAGCAGGAACCGGCCGTCGCGGGCGGCCTGGTGGCGCGGCAGGTCGAGCACGACGCCGTCGCGCTCCAGCACCGGCGGCAACGCCGGCCGCGCGCGCCGCGACAGCGCCTGCACCCGGGCGACCAGCTCGGCGAACGCGAACGGCTTCGTCAGGTAGTCGTCGGCGCCGAGGCCCAGCCCGGCGACGCGGTCGGTGACGTCGGCGGCCGCGGTCAGCATCAGCACCCGCGCCTCGCCACCCGCCCCGACCACCGCGGCGCAGACGTCGTCGCCGTGCACCTTCGGCAGGTCGCGGTCCAGGACCACGACGTCGTAGCCGTGGACGCCGACGCGTTCCAGCGCTTGTTCGCCGTCGTAGCAGACGTCGACGGCCATCGAAAACCGCCGCAGCCCCTCCGCGACCGAGTCGGCCAGCAGCCGCTCGTCCTCCACCACCAGCACGCGCACCCGCCCAGTCTGCGCAGGAGGGCCATAAGGACCGCATAAGCGACGTCGCTTAGCGCGCCCGAATGCCCCGGCCGCGAGCCTGGCGGAGGACGAAAGGAGCGAGCCATGCGAACACGGATCTTCGTCGCGGTGCTCGGAGCGGCGCTGCTGCTCGGGGGCTGCGGCGCGAAGGCCGACGAGGGATCGAAGGTCGCGTCGATCTCGACACCGCCCCAGACGGGTGGCGCCACGGCGGCCGACACCAGCGGCAAGAGCGACGAGGACAAGATGCGCGACTTCGCCAAGTGCATGCGTGAGCACGGCATCGACATGCCCGACCCGAAACCGGCCGGGGACGGCAAGGGCATGGCGATCACGCTGGGCGGAGACGCGAAGGACAGCGGGAAGCTCGAGGCCGCGCAGAACGCGTGCAAGCACCTCATGCCCAACGGCGGCGAGATGAAGCCGCCGAGCGCCGAGGAGCTCGACAAGATGCGCCGGCAGGCCAAGTGCATGCGGGAGCACGGCATCGACATGCCGGACCCGGATCCGTCCGGCAAGGGCACGGTGCGGATCGGCGGGCCGGGTGACGACCCGAAGAAGTTCGAAGAGGCCGCGAAGGCGTGCGGCATGGGCATGTCCGTGCGCTCCGAGGCGGCGAAGTGACCGAAGTGACGCATCTGAAGCCACGCCGTCGCGGCCGGACGCGCTGGTTCATCGCGGCGGCGGTCGTCGTCGTGGTGCTGGGCACCGGCTCCGTCGTGATCCTGACCCGGGTGTCTTCGGCGACCCCCGTGAAGGAGGCCGCGCCACCGCCGGTCGAGACGGCGGAGGTCGTCAAGACCGACCTGAGCGAGGAAGAGGAGGCCGACGGCACGCTCGGCTACGGCGACGAGGAGACCGTCCAAGGCCGCAAGCCCGGCACGATCACCTCGCTGCCCGCGGCCGGGGCCACCCTCACCCGCTGCAAGCCGGTGTACGGCGTGGACGCCAAGCCGGTGCCGCTGTTCTACGGCACGCTGCCGTTCTACCGCGACCTCGCCACCGGCGCGGACGACGGCGCCGACGTCAAGCAGCTGGAGGAGAACCTCAAGGCGTGCGGGTTCGGCGGCTTCGGCACGCCGGACAAGAAGTTCACCTCGGCGACGGCGGCCGCGCTGAAGAAGTGGCAGAAGTCGCTGGGGCTCGAGCAGACCGGCGCGTTCGGCCAGGGCGACGTCGTGCTCGCGCCCGGCGAGGTCCGCGTGTCGGCGGTGTCGGCCAAGCCGGGCGCGCCGGCGCAGGGCGAGGTGCTCAAGACGACCGGGACCGTGCGTTCGGTGCAGGTCAAGCTCGACGCGGCCAAGCAGGACCTGGCCCAGCAGGGCGAAAAGGCGTCGGTGACGATCAACGGGAAGACGACGCAGGGCACGATCACCGACGTCGGCCGGACCGCCGTCGAGGGCAAGGACGCCGCCGGCCAGGACGACGGCAAGCCGAAGATCACCGTGACCGTCCGGCTCGACGACCCGGCCGTCGCCGGTTCCCTCGACTCGGCGCCGGCGACCGTCCGGTTCACCAAGGACGTCCACAAAGACGTGCTCGCGGTCCCGGTCGGCGCGCTGCTCGCGCTCGCCGAAGGCGGCTACGCGGTCGAGGTCGACGAGAACGGCCAGCGACGGCTCATCGGTGTCCAAACCGGACTGTTCAGCGGCGGCAAGGTGGAGGTCACCGGGACCGGCCTGAGCGCGGGCATGCGGGTGGTGACGACGTCGTGACGCCCGTGCTGCGCGTCCACGAGGTCACGCGCACCTACCCCGGCGGGGTCGCCGCGCTCGACGGCGTCTCGCTCGCTCTCGACGACGGCGAGATGGTGGCGATCGTCGGGCCGTCCGGTTCCGGGAAGTCGACCCTGCTGCACCTGATGGGCACGCTCGACCGGCCGTCTTCGGGGCGGATCGAGCTGCACGGCCACGACGTCGCGACGCTGCCGGACCGCAAGGTCTCCGCGCTGCGGTCGCGCTGGATCGGATTCGTGTTCCAGCAGTTCTTCCTCGACGAAGGGATGAGCGCGGTGGACAACGTGTGCACCGGCCTGCTCTACGCCGGGGTGCCGCGGCGACGGCGGCGCGAGCGGGCGCTGGCCGCGCTCGACCGCGTCAAGCTGGGGCACCGGGCGTGGCACCGGCCCGGCGAGCTGTCCGGCGGGGAACGCCAGCGCGTCGCGATCGCGCGGGCCGTGGTCAACGAGCCGTCGATCCTGCTGGCCGACGAGCCGACCGGCAACCTCGACACCGGCACCGGCGCGTCCGTGTTGTCGTTGCTCGGCGAGCTGTCCGCGGACGGCACCACGATCGTCGTGATCACCCACGACCGCGAGATCGCGGCGGGCATGCCGCGCCGGATCGAGCTGCTCGACGGTCACCTGCGCCTCGACACGGGGTTGGCGGTGGCGCGATGACCGCGGTGCTGCTGCCGGAACCGGCCCGGCTGAAG
This sequence comes from Amycolatopsis nalaikhensis, assembly GCF_030264295.1. GTDB lineage: Bacteria > Actinomycetota > Actinomycetes > Mycobacteriales > Pseudonocardiaceae > Amycolatopsis > Amycolatopsis nalaikhensis. The sequence goes on from NZ_CP127173.1 coordinate 3,747,879, forward strand.
CCGCCGGACGTCGTCGCGCTCGGGGCGCACGGCATGCGGACGCGGCCGGTGCGCGCGGTGCTGTCCGCACTGGGCATCGCGATCGGCGTCGCGGCGATGGTCGCGGTGCTGGCGATCCCGGCGTCGGGCGCGCAGGCCCTGCACGACCGGCTGGCCGCGCTCGGCACCAACCTGCTCACTGCCGGGCCGGGGCAGACGTTGTTCGGGGAAAACGCGACGCTGCCGGACGACGCGGTGGCGATGGCGCGGAGGATCGGGCCGGTCCAGGCGGCGGCGGGCACGGGGACGACGTCGGCGAGCGTGCGGCGCAGCGACAAGATCGCGGCGGACGACACGTCCGGGCTGGCGGTGTACGCGGCGCGCCCTGACCTGCTGGGCGTGCTGGGCGGAAAGGTGCGCGCGGGCGCGTTCCTGGCGGCGGGCAACCAGAACTACCCGGTGACGGTGCTCGGCTCCCAGGCGGCGGCCCGCCTCGGCATCGACCACCTCGACCCGGCGCGGCCACCGCAGGTGCTGATCGGGACGCAGTGGTTCACGGTGGTCGGGATCCTCGCCCCGATGCCCCTGGCGCCGGAGATCGAGCGCTCGGCGTTGGTCGGCTGGGACGTCGCTGAGCGCTTGCTGGGTTTCGACGGCCATCCGTCCACTGTGTACGTTCGAGCGGAAGAGTCCCAAGTGGACGGAGTACGTTCGGTGCTGGCGGCGACGCTGAACCCGCAGGCGCCGAACGAGGTCGAGGTACGACGTCCGTCGGACGCGCTGGCGGCGCAGAAGCTGACGGACACGACGTACAGCGCGCTGTTCCTCGGGCTCGGCGGCGTGGCACTGCTCGTCGGCGGGGTCGGGGTGGCGAACACGATGGTGATCTCGGTGCTGGAGCGGCGACGCGAGATCGGCTTGCGCCGCGCGCTCGGGGCGACGAAACGGCAGGTCCGCGGGCAGTTCCTGGCGGAGTCGGTGCTGTTGTCGGGCCTCGGCGGGCTGGCGGGGGTGCTGGCCGGGGTCCTGGTGACGGCGGGGTACGCGCTCAGCCAGGGCTGGCCGGCGGTGCTGCCGGTGGGCGCGCTGGCGGGCGGGGTGGGCGTAGCGGCGCTGGTCGGGGCGGTGGCGGGGGCCTACCCGGCGATGCGAGCGGCGCGGCTGGCCCCGACGCAGGCCCTGGCCTGAGGGGCGGCCGGGTGGCGGGGCGGTCGGGGGCCCGCCACCCGGCGTGTCGCAGCGGCGTGAGTCGGGCGGGGGCCGCCTGCCGCGGTTCGGGTCGGCCGGGCCACCCCGACCGGACGCCAGCCGACGTCGAGCCGAGGTGAACCTGCCGAATGCCAGGTCAATGCGCTTGCCGGTGCACGGCGGCCGCTGAGCGCCCGGTAATCTCGGCCGGTCGAAGTCCGGGCTGAGGGGGATGCGTGGGGCTTGCTGGGTGGTCCGGGCGGAGAGTCGCATTTTCACTCGCGGTGCTCGAGGTCGCCGCCGTCGTGCTGGTGCTCCTGCTGAAACGCTTCGACGGCTTGGACCTGGAGGTCTACCTCGGCGGGGCCAAAGCGCTGGCCGAGCAGGGCTCGCCCTACGACGCGTGGGTGCCCACCAGCCACCAGATCCTGCTGCCGTTCACCTACACGCCGTTCGCCGCGGCCGTGTTCCTGCCCGGCACGCTGCTGCCGTTCGCCGTGACGATGAAGCTGCTCAGCATCGCCTCGATCGTCTCGACCGGCGTCGTCGCGTACCTCTTCGTCGCGACGCTCAACGGCTCCCTCACCGACTCCTCGAAGGTCAACGGCCGCGCGGTGGCCGCGCTGGTCGCCATCGGCGCGCAGCTCGCCGGGGCCCTGCTGGAGCCGGTGCGCTCGACGCTCGGATTCGGGCAGATCAACGCGCTGCTCATGGTCCTGGTCGTGCTCGACGTCCTGCTGCCCGGTGACCGGAAGCGGACGAAAGGCCTGCTCATCGGCGTGGCCGCGGCGATCAAGCTGACCCCCGCCGTGTTCGTCGTGTACTTCCTGTTCCGCCGGGACTTCCGCTCGGCCGCGCGGGTCGTGCTCGGGTTCGTCGCGGCCGGGGCACTGCTGTGGCTGATCCGGCCGTCGGCGTCCTTCACGTACTGGACGAAGCTCGTGTTCGACGCGGGCCGCATCGGCGGCGTCGACTACGTCGGCAACCAGTCGCTGCACGGCCTGACCGTGCGCGCGGGCTGGCCGGAGTTCGCCTGGGTACTGGCCGCGCTGGTGGTGATGGCCCTGGTCGGGGTGATCGTCGCGCGCGCCGAGCCGGTGCTCGGGCTGACCGCCTGTGCGCTCGGCGGCCTGCTCGTGTCGCCGATCTCGTGGACCCACCACTGGACGTGGTGCGTGCCGATCCTCGTCCTCGCCGGGTGGTACGCGTGGCGCTTCGGCCGGGCGATCCGGTGGGTGGCGGCCGCGGTCGTCGTGGCCGGGCTGACGTTGTTCATCGTCGGTCCGATGTGGTTCGCCCCGCGCCCGGCGCCCTCGGTCGGCTGGTGGCTGGCGACGGAGTCCTACGAACTCTTCGGCCTGCTCCTGCTGGTCCTGGCCACGTTCGCCGCCCCGCGGCTGAAGGGGACGTTCAGTGCGTCAGATGCGCTGAAGGGGACTTTCCTCGCATCAGATGCCAGGAAAGTCCCCTTCAGCTCGCGTCAGGTCAGCTGAGGCGCTCGACCACGTACTCGATGGCCTGCGTCAGCTTCGAGACGTCGTCCGGGTCGATGGCCGGGAACAGGCCGACGCGCAACTGGTTGCGGCCCAGCTTGCGGTACGGCTCGGTGTCGACGATCCCGTTGGCGCGCAGCACCTTCGCCACCGCGGCGGCGTCGACGTCGTCGCTGAAGTCGACCGTGCCGACGACCTGCGAACGCAGGTCCGGGTCCTTCACGAACGGCGTCGTGTAGCTCGTCTTCTCGGCCCATTCGTACAGCCGCGACGACGAATCCTTCGTGCGCGAGGTCGTCCACTCGAGGCCGCCCTGGCCGTTCATCCACTCGATCTGCTCGGCGAGCAGGAACAGCGTGGCCACGGCCGGCGTGTTGTACGTCTGGTCCTTGCGGGAGTTGTCCAGCGCCGTGGTCAGCGACAGGAACTCGGGGATCCAGCGGTCGCTCCCGCCGATCTCGCCGATGCGCTCGACGGCGGCCGGGGAGGCCAGGGCGATCCAGAGGCCGCCGTCCGCGGCGAACGACTTCTGCGGCGCGAAGTAGTAGACGTCGAAGTCCTCGGCCTTGACCGGGAGACCGCCGGCGCCGGAGGTGGCGTCGATCGCGACGAGCGCGCCGTCGCTGCCCTCGGGGCGGCGGACCGGCACGGCCACCCCGGTGGACGTCTCGTTGTGCGCCCAGCCGACGAGGTCCGCACCGTTTTCGTAGGCGATGTCCGGCGCGCTGCCCGGCTCGGCCTTGACGACGATCGGGTCGGCGAGGAACGGCGCGCCCTTGGTCACGGTGGCGAACTTGGAGGAGAACTCGCCGTAGGTGAAGTGCTGCGCGCGCTCGCGGACGAGGCCGAAGGCGGCGGCGTCCCAGAACGCCGTGGTGCCGCCGTTGCCGAGGATCACCTCGTAGCCCTCGGGCAGGGAGAACAGCTCGGACAGACCCGCCCGGACGCGTCCGACGAGGGACTTGACCGGCTTCTGCCGGTGCGACGTGCCGAGGTAGGTGGAGCCGGACTCCGCCAGTGCGCTCAGCTGCTCGGCGCGGACCTTCGACGGTCCGCAGCCGAAGCGGCCGTCGGCCGGCTTGAGGTCTGCGGGGATGGTCAACTCAGCGTCGGTCATGTGGCCAGTCTCTCAGGTCGGGATCCAGCAGGTAACACAGGTGCGCCGGTGTCCGACATGTGGAATCGATGAGGCCGCGTTGGTACTTTTTCGCCTGGTTCGCGGTGGTGGCCGCGGTCCACCTCCTCACCGAGGGCTGGACGGACACCACGGCCATCGGCCTGCCGGTCGGGTTCGCGGCGACGCTGGTCCTGGTCTTCGTCCCGCGGCTGCCGCGGTGGGTGACCGGGGTGGAACGGCCGGAGCGCGTCCGGCCGAGCCGCGTCTCCACGGCGCGGCGGCGCCTGGCGGCCTGGACCGCGGCCCTCTGGCTCGTCGTCCTCCTCGCCGTCACGGCCGAGGTCGCGGCCATCGTGCTCGACGGCGGGTGGCTGCCGTGGCTCGTGCCGGTCCCGGCCCTGCTGGTCGTGCTGGGCTTCGCGGGGCGGCGGGGCGAGGTCGCCGTCCCGGCCCGGTGCCTGGCGAGCGGCACCTGGACGCCGGTCGCGGCCGCGGCGTTCGACGTGCGTCCCGGCGAGCCGGTCGACGGCTGGGCGGTGCTGCCGGGGGACGAGCGGATCACGTTCCACCTGCCCGCGGTGACGTCGCCGCCGAGCTGGCGGACCGGCGACGGCTCTGGCTGGCGGGCTGGCCTTCGGTGGACCTCGTCGTGGGTCTCCCGGACGGCGACAGCTACGTCGTCGGGCGCATCGGACGGCGCCGGCGTGGGGGTAAAAACACGGTTACCGCCGCTCCCGGTGAGCGGTAGGTTGCCCCCGTGACGACTGTGCAGCAGAGCTTCCCGGCACCGCCCCAGGCGTTGTGGAACGCCCTCCCCGCCGGGGTCGCGGCGATCGGCGGGCAGGGCCCGTACTACGACCCGATGCGCGGTTTCGTGTCCTGCCGGACCGGGATGAGCTTCCTGAGCTGGGGCCAGGAGATCACCGCGACGGTCGCGCCCGCCGCCGGCGGCTCCACGCTCACCATCCTGACCAGCCTCAAGATGGGCATCTTCGACTGGGGCGAGGGCAAGCGCCTCGCCCACCGCTTCGCCGCCGCCGTCGCCCAGGCGGCCGGCACGCACGCACAGGCCTGAGGGCCCCGCTCACCACCCTGGGGGTGTGAGCGGGGCCCGCTGGATCACCGCCAGCCTTCGACGCCGCCCGGCACCGGCGCGGCCGGGTCGTACGGCGTGCGGGTGAAGATGAACGTCGCGAGGTCGAGGTGGGTGGCGACGCCCTCGGCGTTGCGGCCCACTTCGAGCGTCTCGCCGGAGTAGTAGCCGTCGAGCCCGAGGTAGGTGTCCTTGCCGGTGGCGCGGAAGCGCGAGCTGCGCCCGGCGCCCTCGACCGGCGCCAGCAGGAGCAGCCCGTCGCCCTGGACGCGCAGGTGGTACGGCGTCGGGCCCCAGTGCCAGAGCCCGGTCAGCGCCAGCAGCTCCGGGTCGGTCGGCGACGGCTCCCACTCGGCGGGCAGCCGCGGCTCGAGCTCGTCGGTCGTCGTGATCAGGTCGAGGCAGAGCTGGGTGATGCCGACCCCGGACGTCGAGTTGGTGAGCACCAGCGCCCCGGTCTGCGCGGCCGGGTCGACCAGCGTGACGGCGAGGAAGCCGGGCATCGAGCCGGTGTGCCCGGCCAGCCGCCGCCCGCGGTAGCGCACGAGCATCAGGCCGAGGCCGAAGCCGGTCGACCAGACGTCGGTGTCGTCGACGGTCACCATCGTCCGCATCTGCTCGATGGTCTCCGGGGCGAGGACGCCGCCGCCGTGGCCGCCGAGGAACGCCGTCCAGCGGCCGAGGTCCGTCGCCGTGGACCAGAGCTGCCCGGCCGGGGCCATCGCGCCCGCGTCGGGGTGCGGCTCGGGCAGGAGGACGTCGGCGAACGGGTGCACCGCGAAGCCCTCCGCGTGCGCGCCGACCGGGTGCGGCGTCGTGCGGGTCATCCCGAGCGGGCCGAGGATCTCCTCGTCGAGCACCGACAGCCAGCCCTTGCCGCGGTGACGCGCGACGAGCTCGCCGAGCACGCCGTAGCCGACGTTCGAGTAGTGGAACTTCGCGCCCGGCCGGTGCTTGGTCGCGCCCTCGGCGAGGCTGCCGACGAGCGCGTCCCAGTCGGCGCCGGGGGTGCGTTCCCACCACAGGCCCGGCGACTCCGACGTCAGGCCGGAGGTGTGGGACAGCAGCTGGGCGACGGTGGCGGCGCCGAACGGCGTGCCCGGGACGTGCTTCTCCAGCGGGTCGTTGAGGTCGAGCAGGCCTTCGTCGCGCAGCCGCATGACGGCGGTGGCGACGAGGGTCTTGGTGATCGAGCCCAGCCGGTACTGCGTGTCGGTGCCGGGCCGCTCGCCGCCGACCCGCCCGCGGCCGCCGGACCAGACGATCTCCCCGTCGCGCACGACGGCGGCGACCAGCGAAGGAGCCCGGCAGGTGGCCTGCTCGTGGGCGATCCGGCGGAGCAGGGCGTGTTCGGTCGACTCAAGCATGGACGCATTCTGCCGCGCGCGCGTCAGCCCAGCAGGTTCCGGGCCATCGCCGTGGTCACCGCGGCCGTGCGGTCCGAGACGCCGAGCTTGCCGAACACGCGCAGCAGGTGCGTCTTCACCGTGGCCTCGCTGATGTGCAGGGCCCGGCCGATGTCGGCGTTCGTGCCGCCCTTCGCGACCAACCGCAGCACCTCGACCTCGCGCGCCGACAGCGGCTGCGGCTCCGGGTTGCGCACGCGGTTGACGAGCTTCCCGGCGACCGAGGGCGCCAGCACCGTCTCGCCGCGGGCCGCCGCGCGGATCGCGTTCGCCAGCTCGGTGCGGGACGCGTCCTTCAGCAGGTAGCCGGACGCGCCCGCCTCGACCGCGCGCAGGATGTCGGCGTCGGTCTCGTACGTCGTGAGCACGACGATCCGCCGTGACGGCTGCGCGCGCAGGATCCGCTTGGTGGCGCCGACGCCGTCGAGGCCGGGCATCCGCAGGTCCATCAGCACGACGTCGGGTTCGGCGACGCGGTCGAGCGCGACGGCTTCGTCGCCGGAGCCCGCTTCGCCGACCACGGTGAGGTCGGGTTCGGCTTCGAGCATGCCGCGGAGTCCCTCGCGGACGACGGGGTGGTCGTCGACGAGCATGATGCGGATCAAGCGGGCACCTCCAGGGTGAGTTCGGTGCCGCTGGGGCCACTCCGGACGCTCAGTCTGCCACCGACCTGCTCGGCGCGGGACCGCATGCCGCGCAGGCCGAACCCGTCGGCGTGGTCCGGGTCGAAGCCCGCGCCGTCGTCGCGCACGGACAGCCGGACGGCGTCGTCCACAACGGACAGCCGCACCGACACCGTCGACGCGGCCGCGTGCCGCCGGATGTTGTTCAGCGCCTCCTGCGCGCCGCGCAGCAGCACCACCTCGCTCGCCATGCCCAGTGCGGGTAGCGGACCGTCCACTTCGTACTTCACCGCGAGCCCGGTTTCGTCGGCGAGCCGGTCGGCCTGGCGGCGGACGGCGTCGACGAGCGACCCGGCCGTCAGGTCCGCCGGGGCCAGCGCGGCGACCATCGCGCGGGCCTCGGTGAGGTTGTCGCGGGCGGTGCGGGCGGCCAGCCCGGCGTGCCGCCGCGCCGCCGCCGGGTCGGTGTCCACTTCGGACTCGATGGCCTGGGCGAGGGTGACGATGCTGGTGAAGCCCTGCGCGAGCGTGTCGTGGATTTCGCGCGCGAGCCGTTCGCGTTCGGCGGCGGTGCCCGCCTCGCGGGAGAGCCGGGCGACCTCGGCCTGGCTCTCCTCGAGTTGCGCGATCAGGTCGGCCCGGGCCCGGCTTTCGTCGATGACGTGCTTGATGAACTTCCCCGACAGCACCCCGAACACGACCAGGATCGCGGTCATCGGCAGCAGGATCTTCAGCGCCGGGCCACGCAAGCCGTCGTTGACCACCGACGACAGCGGGCTCAGCAGGATCGCCGCCGTCGTCAGCACCGCGGCCGGGCGGAACTCGAGCGTCGAGAACAGCAGCGGGCACACCATGAACAGGATGAAGCTGGACGTCGTGTTCGCGAACATCGCGACCGCGAGCAACGTCAGTACCAGGACGGCCAGTACCCAGCGCTGTCCCAGGTGCCCGTCGTCGCGGACGACCCCGCGGCCCCAGAGCAGGTAGGTCAGCGCGAGCGCGGTGAGCGCCCCGACCGCGACCGCCGTGCGCACCGGATCGCCTTCGTCCAGCACCACCAGGGCGGTCGTGGCCAGGTACGCCACCGCGAAGAGGACTTCCCAGAGCCAGTTGAACCGGTCCCAGGCGTCCCTCACTTCGCGTCGGTCCACCGGAACGTCAGCCGCGCCAGCACTGCGCCCACCACGCACCAGATCGCCAGCACCAGTGCCACCCGGGGAAGCTCCCATGACCCAGCCATCTCCATCCTCACCGCGCCGTCCGGCAGGAACACCGACCGGAAGCCCTGGCAGATCCACTTCAGCGGGAAGAACGACGCGATGTCCACCATAACTTTCGGCAGGTTCGTGATCGGCGAGACGAACACCCCGGAGATGAACTGCAGCACCAGGTACAGCATCTGGACGATGGCGACCGCGCCGTTGGTCGACTTCGCGAGCGAGCTGATCGCGATGCCGAGCAGCGTGCACGAGACGATGCCCAGCGCGAACACCCAGAGCAGCGTCAGCCACTTCGCCGGGTCGGTCGGCAGCTCCAAGCCGAACAGCAGCACGGCGACGGCGGCCATCAGCACGGTCTGGGCCAGGCTGGACACCGCGACCAGCACCATCTTGCCGACGAAGTAGGCCGACGACGGCATCGGCGTGCCGCGAAGCCGTTTCAGCGCCCCGGTTTCCCGGTCGGCGGAGACGCCGGTCGCGATGCTGTTGAACGACGTCGAGACGATGCCGGAGCCGATCATCCCGGCCGCCAGCAGCTGCCCCGACGTGACGCCCTCGAGCGCGGTCGGGCCGTCCAGGATGGACCCGAGCAGGATCATCAGCACGGCGGGCAGGGAGAAGGTGAAGACCACCTGTTCCTTGTGCCGGAAGAACTGCCGCAGCTCGGTGCCGCCGCGGGCCAAGCCGAGCGAGAGCGGGCCGGGCAACGTCAGGGTGGTCATGCCTTGTCTCCGATCAGGTCCAGGTAGATGTCCTCCAGGCTCGGCCGGGTCACCGTCAGCCCGGCGAGCTCTCGACCCCCAGCCGAGAAGCTCGGTGACGAGCTTGGTCGGGTACGCCGTGCGCTCGACGTGCTCGCCGCGTTCGTCGAACCACCGCACGGTGGCCTCGGCGGCAGCCCGGCCGCCGAGGTTCTGCGGTGTGTCCTGCGCGACGATCTCGCCGCGCGCGATCACCGCGACGCGGTCGGCGAGCGCTTCAGCCTCGTCGAGGTAGTGGGTGGTCAGCAGGATCGTGGTGCCCTCGGCGGCGAGGTCGCTGATCAGCGTCCAGAACTGCCGCCGCGCCTCGGGGTCGAAGCCGGTGGTCGGCTCGTCGAGGAAGAGCAGCTCGGGCCGCCCGATGATACCGAGGGCGACGTCGACCCGGCGCCGCTGCCCGCCCGAGAGCGACTTGACCCGGGCCTTGGCCTTCGCGGTCAGCCCGACCTTCTCGATCACCTCGTCGGGGTCGCGCGGGTCCGGGTAGTACTTCGCGAAGTGCCGCACGGTCTCGGCGACGCTCAGCTCGGCGGCGTCGGTCGCCGTCTGCAGGACGATGCCGAGACGCGACCGCCAAACGCGCCCGGCTTTGCCCGGGTCCTCGCCGAGCACGCTGACCTCGCCCGCCGTCCGCTGCCGGTGGCCCTCGAGGATCTCGACGGTCGTGGTCTTGCCCGCGCCGTTCGGGCCGAGCAGGGAGAACACCTCACCCCGGGCGATGTCCAGGTCCAGCCCGGCCACCGCGAGGTGCCCGGGGTACTGCTTGCGCAAGCCGCGCACGCTGACTGCTGTGGTCATGGCTCAAGCCTGGCGGCTCGGGCCGCCGGATCCGACCAACGCCCAGTTGAATCCGGCTGTCCACCGTTCAGTGGACAGGGTCGTCCGGTTGTTTCCCGTGGAACCACGAAAACGCTGTCATACAAGGGAAAACGCGCCCGATGCATGAACGGCCGCCCACGGTCAGCCGCCGCACGGGTGAACGCCACTGTTGACAAGTTGTCTAACATGACAGAATGTCTCACAAGTGGGTGACCGCCAGCGACGGTGTCCGCCTCTCCGTCACCATCGACGGCCGGGAAGACGGACCCACGGTCGTGCTCGTGCACGGCTACCCGGACAACAGCTCGATGTGGGGCGGGGTAGCCGCCTCGCTGGGCGTGAAACACCGGGTCGTCACCTACGACGTGCGCGGGGCCGGACAGTCGGACAAGCCGTCGGGACGCGCGTCCTACCGGCTGGACCAGCTGGCCGACGACCTGCGCGCGGTCGTCGAGGCGGTGCAGCCGACCGGCAAGGTGCACCTGGTCGCGCACGACTGGGGTTCCATCCAGACCTGGCACGCCGTCACCGGCGACGGGCTGCGCGGGCGGATCGCGTCCTACACGTCGCTGTCGGGGCCGAGCCTCGACCACGCCGGCGCGTGGTTCCGCGCCCAGCTGACCCGGCCGACGCCGAAGCGGCTCAAGAACGCGCTGAGCCAGTTCCTGCACTCGTGGTACATCCTGGCGTTCCAGATCCCGCTGATCCCGGACCTGCTGTGGCGCACCGGCTTGCTGGGCAAGCAGATCCAGCGGATGGAACCGGACGCGGCCCCGCCGGAGAAGTCCGACGGCCTGCACGGTCTCGAGCTGTACCGCGCCAACATGTTCACCCGGCTTTCGCGGCCCGCGCCGCGGCCCGCGGACGTCCCGGTGCAGGTGCTGGCGCCGACCGGCGACGCCTACGTCACCACGCCGCTGCAGACCGAGGTCACGCGCTGGGTGCCCGACCTGCGGATCCGCCGGGTCGTCGGGACGCACTGGATCACCCGCGCCAAGCCGGAGGTGGTCGCCGCGGCCGCCGCCGAGCTGATCGAGTACGCGGAAACGGGCGTCGAGAGCCGCGGGCTGCGGCGGGCACGCGTCGGGGCCGGGCCGTTCGAGCACAAGCTGGTCGTCGTCACCGGCGCGGGCAGCGGCATCGGCCGGGCGACCGCGCTCGCGTTCGCCGAGCGGGGCGCCGACGTCGTCATCACCGACGTCGACCAGGCGTCGGCCGCGGAAACCTTGAAGCTGCTGGGAGACCACGGCCTCGCCGAGTACACAGTGGACTCCTCGGACGGCCTGGCCGTGCACCGCTTCGCCGAGCGGGTCCGCGTGGACCACGGCGTCCCGGACATCGTGGTGAACAACGCGGGCATCGGGATGTCCGGGCCGTTCCTGGACACGTCCGTCGAGGACTGGGAACGCGTCATCGACGTCAACCTCTGGGGTGTGATCCACGGCTGCCGCGCGTTCGCGCCGATGCTCGCCGAGCGCGCGGAAGGCGGCCACATAGTCAACCTCGCCTCGGCGGCGGCGTACCTGCCGTCGAAGATTCTCACCGCCTACGCGACGACGAAGTCGGCTGTGCTGACGTTGAGCGTCGGCCTGCGCGCCGAACTGGCCGCGCACCACATCGGCGTCACGGCGGTGTGCCCGGGCATCGTGAAGACGAACATCACGAACACGACCACGTTCGTCGGAGTGTCCGAAGAGGAGCAACGGCGACGTCAGCAGTCGAGTTCGAAGCTTTACGCGCGAAGGGGTTTCGGGCCGGAAGGCGTCGCGAAGGACATCCTGCGCGCGGTCGAGAAGGACATCGCGATCGCACCGTCCACTCCGGAGGCGAAGGCCGCGTTGGTCCTTTCTCGACTGACGCCGGGGCTGCTGCGTGCGGCGGCGAAGCTGGACTTGACGCCGTGAGCCGACCGCGGCGGATGTCGCCGCAGGCCCGCCGCGACGACCTGATCCGCGCCGCGCTCGACCTCTTCGGCTCGCGGGCGCCGGAGCTGGTCACGGTGGACGACATCGTGGCGCGCGCCGAGGTGTCGCGGCCGTTGTTCTACCGGTACTTCTCCAGCCTGCGCGAGCTGCAGGTCGAGGCGCTGCGCACGGTCACCGTCGGGCTCATCGACGGGCTGGCGGGACTGGAGGAGGGCCCGCCGGAGGTGCGGCTGCGCGCGGCGGTCCGGGGCTTGATCGACGTCGCCGACCACTACCGCGCGGGCTACATCGCGTTGCTGCGCAGCGGTTCGGTGATCGCGACGTCCGAAACGGACGCGGCGATCGACGAGGTCCGCAACCGCGCGGTGGCCCTGATCTTGGACGCCCTCGGCGTCACAGACCCCTCGCCCTTGCTCTCACTCACGTTGCGCTGCTGGACGGCAGTCGTCGAAGGCGCCCTGCTGAGCTGGCTCCAGGAACGTTCGGTGCCCCGCGAAGACCTGGACACCTGGCTGGTCGACCAGCTCACCGCGATGCTGGGCGCCACCGCGAAGCACGACAAGACCGGCACTTTCACGTGAAAGTGCCGGTCCGGCCGTAAGCGTCAGTGCTTGGTGACCAGTTCCCAGCCCTCGACGTCCTCGGGGCTGCGGGGCGCCGGGCCGACGTACTTGGCCGACGGCCGCACCAGGCGTCCGGTCCGCTTCTGCTCCAGGATGTGCGCGGCCCAGCCGGCGGTGCGGGCCGAGCTGAACATCGCGGGCATCATGTGCGGCGGGACCTGGGCGAAGTCCAGGATGACCGCGGCCCAGAACTCGACGTTCGTCTCGATCGGGTGGTCCGGGCGCCGCTCGCGCAGCTCCGTCAGCGCCGCCTGCTCCAGCGCGGCGGCCGCCTCGTAGCGGGTCGCGCCCAGCTCCTGGCAGGTACGGCGCAGCACGCGGGCCCGCGGGTCCTCGGCGCGGTAGACGCGGTGGCCGAAGCCCATCAGACGTTCCTTGCGGTCGAGGATGCCCTTGACCAGGCCCGCCGGGTCACCGGTGCGCTCGACCTCTTCGATCATCGGCAGCACGCGGGCCGGCGCGCCACCGTGCAGCGGGCCGGACATCGCGCCGATCGCGCCCGACATCGAGGCGGCGACGTCCGCGCCGGTCGAAGCGATGACGCGGGCGGTGAACGTCGAGGCGTTGAGGCCGTGCTCGGCGGCGGACACCCAGTAGGCGTCGAGTGCCTTGACGTGGGCCGGGTCCGGCTCGCCGCGCCAGCGGATCAGGAACCGCTCGGTGATCGAGTGGGCCTCGTCGACGCGGGTCTGCGGCACGGCGGGCTGGCCGATGCCGCGAGCCGACTGCGCGACGTAGGACAGGGCCATCACCGAGGCGCGGGCCAGCTGTTCGCGGGCCTCCTCGTCGGTGATGTCGAGCAGCGGGCGGTAACCCCAGATCGGGGCCAGCATGGCCAGCGCGGCCTGGACGTCGACCCGGACGTCGCCGGTGTGCACCGGCAGCGGGAACGGCTCGGCGGGCGGGAGGCCGTGGCCGAAGCGGCCGTCCACGAGAAGGCCCCAGACGTCGCCGAAGGTCACCTTGCCGGCGAGGTCCTCGATGTCGACGCCGCGGTAGCGCAGCGCACCGCCGTCCCGGTCGGGTTCGGCGATTTCGGTGTGGAAGGCGACGACGCCCTCCAGGCCCGGTCGGAAGCCGTCGTCGGGTTGGCCGGACGGCTGTGGCTTGCTGATCGTGGAGGTAGTCACTGTTTCGCGAAACCTTTCGGTGCGCTTTTTCCCCGGCTGGTTGGTGCTGGTCGCGCGGGTGACAGAGCGCACTGAACGCGCGCCACATCGCACGGATGGATAGACCTTGCTCTCTTGACCGGCCACTGGCAATCGAAAGATGCGGTGGTTTCGGTCACGATTACGAGAACGATTCAGTCACCTGGGCCGCCGGACGGGAGAATTTTCAGCACGGAGTGTGACGAAGCCCAGGTAAATCCTGTGTTTCCGAACCGGGCGATGCCGCGTCGCGGGTGATAGACCTAGCGCATGCACCTCAGTCCGCAGGAGCGCGACAAGCTGCTCATCCACGTGGCGGCGGACGTCGCGCGCAAGCGGCTGGACCGCGGCGTCCGGCTGAACTACCCGGAAGCCGTCGCGCTGATCACCGACCACGTCCTGGAAGGCGCCCGCGACGGCCGCACGGTCAGCGAGCTGGTGGCCAGCGGCCGGACCGTGCTCTCCCGGGCGCAGGTGCTCGACGGCGTGCCGGAAATGGTCGACTCCGTGCAGGTCGAGGCCACTTTCCCGGACGGGACGAAGCTCGTCACGGTGCACGACCCGATCGTGTGAGGGGTAGCTGAATGCATCCAGGCGAGATCATCCCCGGTGCCGAGCCGGTGGAGCTGAACCCCGGCCGCGAGCGGGTCCGGCTGCTGGTCCGCAACCTCGGCGACCGGCCGGTGCAGGTCGGCTCGCACTACCACTTCGCCGCCGTCAACCCGGGCCTCGAGTTCGACCGCGACGCCGCGCGCGGCCACCGGCTCGACATCCCGGCGGGGACGTCGGTGCGGTTCGAGCCCGGCGTCGAGCGCGAAGTCGACCTGGTGCCGTTGGCCGGAGGGCGTCGCGTCCCCGGCCTGCGGTCCGAGTTCGCGGGGGAGTTCTAGATGCCGCAGATCGACCGCGAGCGCTACGCCGAGCTGTTCGGCCCGACCACCGGCGACCGGATCCGGCTCGCCGACACCGACCTGCTGATCGAGGTCACCGAGGACCGTTCGATGGGGCCCGGCGGCTCCGGCGACGAGGTGCTCTTCGGCGGCGGCAAGGTCATCCGCGAGTCGATGGGCCAGGGCACCGCGACGCGCGCCGAGGGCGCGCCCGACCTCGTCATCACCGGCGCGGTGATCCTCGACCACTGGGGCGTGGTGAAGGCCGACGTCGGCGTGCGCGACGGCCGCATCGTCGGCATCGGCAAGGCGGGTAACCCGGACACGATGGACGGCGTCGACCCGGCCCTGGTGATCGGCCCGGCGACGGAAGTGCTGTCCGGCAACGGGAAGATCCTCACCGCGGGCGGCATCGACTGCCACGTGCACTTCATCTGCCCGCAGCTCGTCGACACGGCCTTGGCGTCCGGGCTGACGACGTTGGTCGGTGGCGGCACCGGGCCCAGCGAAGGCACGAAGGCCACGACCGTCACCCCCGGCGCATGGAACCTCGGCCGGATGCTGTCCGCCATGGACGGTTACCCGGTCAACGTCCTGTTGCTGGGCAAGGGGAACACCGTCCGGCACGAGGCGCTGCGTGAGCAGCTCGCGGCGGGCGCGGGCGGCTTCAAGCTGCACGAGGACTGGGGGACGACGCCCGCGGCGATCGACGCGTGCCTCACCGTCGCCGACGAAGCCGGGGTCCAGGTGGCGATCCACACGGACACGCTGAACGAGGCCGGGTTCCTGGAGTCCACTGTGGACGCCATTGGCGGCCGCTCGATCAACGCGTACCACACCGAAGGCGCGGGCGGCGGGCACGCGCCGGACATCATCCGGGTCGTCTCGCTGCCGAACGTGCTGCCGTCGTCGACCAACCCGACCCGCCCGCACACGGCCAACACGCTCGACGAGCACCTCGACATGCTGGTCGTCTGCCACCACCTGAACCCGTCGGTGCCCGAGGACCTCGCGTTCGCGGAGAGCCGGATCCGGCCGTCGACGATCGCCGCCGAGGACGTCCTGCACGACATGGGTGCCATCTCGATGATGAGCTCCGACTCGCAGGCGATGGGCCGGATCGGCGAGGTGATCATCCGGACGTGGCAGACGGCGCACGTGATGAAACGCCGTCGCGGCGCGCTGCCCGGCGACGGCGCGGCCGACAACCTGCGCGCCCGGCGTTACGTCGCCAAGTACACGATCAACCCGGCCATCGCGCACGGCATGGAGACCGAGATCGGCTCGGTCGAGATCGGCAAGCTCGCGGACCTCGTGCTGTGGGAGCCGAAGTTCTTCGGCGTCCGCCCGCACGTGGTGCTCAAGGGCGGCTTCCCGGCGTGGGCGGCGATGGGCGACGCGAACGCGTCCATCCCCACGCCGCAGCCGGTCATGGCACGACCCATGTTCGGGGCGAACATCGGGGCCGCGTTGAGCCTGCACTTCGTCGCGCCGTCCGCTTTGGACAGTGGCCTGCGCGAGACGTTCGGCATCACGCGGCCGCTGGTCGCGGTGTCGAACATGCGGGCGCGGACCAAGGCGGACATGGTGCTCAACGACGCGACGCCGGACGTCCGGGTCGAGCCGGACAGCTTCGCCGTGCACGTCGACGGCGAGCTGATCGAGCCGCAGCCGGTGACGGAGCTGCCGATGGCGCAACGGTACTTCCTCTTCTGATGGACCTTTCGGCGCTGATCCTCGCGGACTCACGCTTCCCCGGCGGCGGGCACGTCCACAGTGGCGGGCTCGAGGAGGTCGTCGCGCGGAAGCTGGTGACGTCCGTGCGCGATCTGCCGGGGTTCCTTTCCGGACGGTTGCGGACGACGGGTTACCTGGCCGCCGTTTTCGCTGCCGCCTCGGCGCATGCCGCCGCACGTTCGGTCGTGAGTGGACACTGGGCTCGGTTGGATGCCGAACTGGACGCGCGGACGCCGTCGCTCGCCCAGCGCGAGGCATCCCGGGCACAAGGCCGCGGGACCGCGCGGGCCGGGCGGATCGCGTGGCCGTCACCGGTGCTCGACGCGTTGCTGGCCGAGACCCCGAGGCCGCACCACCCGATCGTGCTGGGTGCGCTGGTCGGCGTCGCGGGTGGTTCGCCGCACGACGCCGCGATGGCGGTCGCGTACCTGTCGGTGAGCGGTCCGGCGAGTGCCGCGATTCGGCTGCTGGGTCTGGATCCCTTTGCGGTCAACGCCGTCGTGGCGCGGCTGGACCTTGCCGCGGTTTGTTCGGACGCGGCGGCCGTGGCGGGGGATGACCCGGCGTCGCTGCCGTCGCCCGGGTCACCCGCGTTGGACCTGTTCGCCGAGGCGCACGCCCGGCATCACGAGGAAGAGGTGCGTCTCTTTGCCAGCTGAGCACGGTCACGGACATTTCCACGAGGTCAACTTCGACCCGACGGCCACCGAGCCCGACCACTACGACGCGGCGCCGACGGCGGGCCGCGCGTACCGGATCGGCATCGGCGGCCCGGTCGGCTCCGGCAAGACGGCGCTGACCGCCGCCCTGTGCCGGGCGTTGGGCGACGAGATCAACCTCGCCGTCGTCACGAACGACATCTACACGACCGAGGACGCCGACTTCCTGCGTCGCGCGGGAGTTCTGGACCCGGCGCGGATCGAAGCGGTCCAAACGGGAGCGTGCCCGCACACGGCGATCCGCGACGACATCACGGCGAACCTCGACGCGGTCGAGCGGCTGGAGGAGAAGTTCCCCGGCCTGGACCTGGTGATCATCGAGAGCGGCGGCGACAACCTGACGGCGGTGTTCAGCCGCGGGCTGGCCGACAGCCAGATCTTCGTGGTGGACGTCGCGGGCGGCGACAAGGTGCCGCGCAAGGGCGGCCCCGGCGTCACGACGGCCGACCTGCTGGTGATCAACAAGATCGACATCGCGCACCTGGTCGGCGCGGACATGGCGGTGATGACGTCGGACGCGCACCGGATGCGGGGCTCGTTGCCGGTGCTCACGCAGTCGCTTGTGGACACCCCGGACGCACCGGCGGTGGCTGACTGGGTCCGTTCCCTGCTGTGAAGGCCCACGCCCGGCTCACGGCGTGCTTCGACGGTTCGCGGACGGTGTTGCGGGAGCTGCGTTCGATGGCGCCGTTGACGTTGTTCCCGCGCCGGGGCCGCGGGGCGACGGCGGTGGTGCACCTGGTCAACTCGGCGACCTCACCGTTGGGCGGCGACGACTTGCTGCTCACGATCCGCGTGGGCCCGGGCGCTTCGCTGCGGCTGTCCGGCGTGGCGGCGACCCTTGCGCTGCCCGGTCCGCACGGCGAACCCTCATTGTCCACAGTGGACGTAGAGGTGGCCGAAGGTGGGTCGCTGGAATACTTGCCCGAACCGACCGTGGTCACGGCTCGGGCCCGGCACGCCGCCGTCTTCCGGGCTTCCCTCGCGGCCGACGCGTACCTGCACACGCGGGAAGTGCTGGTGCTGGGGCGGGCCGGGGAGCGGCCGGGTGCGCTGACGACGTCGTTGTCGGTCACCCGGGGCGCGGTGCCCGTGCTGCGTCAGACGTTCTCGGTCGGCTCGGTGCTGGACGCGAGCCTGGCGGTGCTCGCGAGCCGCCGGGTGCTGGCCACGGACCTGGTGGTCGGCGGGCCGGAACTCCCAGCGGCCTCGGGTGAGTGGTGGTCCCGCAGCCCCCTCGCCGCGGGCGGCACCCTCACCACATCCCTCGCGCCGGACGCGGTCACGGCGTTGAAAGCGTTCTGAGCAGCCCCCGTTTTCCACGCTACCGGGAGGGGCCGACAGTTCTAGAACTTCGTGCCCAGCCAGGTCATCGCCGCCGGGCCGCCGACCGACACCCCGGCGATGTGCTCCAGCAGCGGGAACTCCTGCCACGTCACCTTCGCGCCGAGGGACTTCCAGCGGTCGCGCAACGCCGTGCCGACGCTGAACGGGATCAGCTCGTCCAGCGTCCCGTGGTACAGGTACACCGGCGGCTTCGGTGCCGTTGTCCCTAAATAGTTCTCCGCCAGCCGCGCCTGCCAATGGGGCTCGTGGATCGGGTCCGGCACCGTCACGAAGTCGCGCAGGTGCGCGAACGGCGCCGCCGCGCCCAGTTCGACCGTGCACGCCTGGGACACCCGGGCCACCGCCTCGCGGCCGCGGTCGTTGAGGATCGACTCGAACGGGACGTCGTCGTACGCCGCCGCGAAGCCCGTGGCCGCGCCGAGGACCAGGCCGAACGCCGCGCCGCCGTCGTTGAACCGGAACACCTCGTTCAGGTCCGCCGGGACACCTCCGGCCGCCACCCCGACGACGTTCAGCGAAGGCGCGTATGTCGCCTGCAGCTCCGCCGCCCACGCCGCCGCCTGGCCGCCCTGCGAGTAGCCGAACACGCCCACCGGGCCTGACGCCGACAATCCGGCGCCGGGCACGCGGGAAGCCGCGCGCGCCGCGTCGAGCACCGCGCGGCCCTCCGACTGCCCGACCGCGTACGTGTGCGTCCCCGGCGTGCCGAGTCCTTCGTAGTCCGTGACGACGACCGCCCAGCCCTGCGACAACGCCTGGGTCAGCAACGCGCTCTCGTTCTCGATGCCGTGGGCCAGGAGGTTGGACGGCGCGCACTGGTCGCCCAGCCCGTGCGTGCCCACCGCGTACGAGATCAGCGGCCGCGGGCCACCGCGCGGCCACGGCGTCGGCGGCACCAGCAGCGTGCCGGAGACGGCGTTCGGCTCGCCGGTCGCCGACGTCGAGCGGTACACGAGGTGCCACGCCTTGACCGGCGCGGGGAACGGCCCGACGAACACCGTGGTCGGCTGCTGCGAAAGCAACACGCCGGGATCCGCGTGCGCGGCCGGCGCGGCCGCCACGAAGAGGAGGGTGACGGCGACCAGTAACCGACGAAGCATCGTTGCCTCCGGTGTTTGGTAATCGAGATTTTCACAACTTACGCAGCCGGGTAGGATCTGGCAATCCCTCAGAAGGAGGAGACAACCGGTGGCTCGCACGTACGGCGGCGTCGCTCCCGAACAACGCCGGGCCGACCGCCGCGAGCGGCTGCTCGCGGCCGCCCTGGAGCTGTTCACCTCGGCCGGCTTCCGGCACACGAAGATCACCGAGGTCTGCGCCGGCGCCGGGGTGTCGACGCGCAACTTCTACGAGGAGTTCACGGGCAAGGAGGACGTCCTCCGCACCCTCCACGACCGGATCAACAGCCTCGCCCTCGACCACGTCACCGCCGCGCTCGACGCGGTCGCCGACGCCGACGCGATGACCCGCATCGCGACGCTGCTGGACGTCTTCATCGACACCGTGACCGTCGACCCGCGGCTGCCGCGGCTCAACTACGTCGAGGCGGTCGGCGTCAGCGCCGAGCTGGAGGAGCAGCACCAGGTCTGGGTCGACCGCTGGGCGACGTTCATCGAGACGGAAGCGCGGCGCGCGGCCGAACACGGCGTCGCGCCCGACCGCGACTACCGGCTGACGGCGATCGCCCTGGTCGGCGCGGCCACCGGGCTGCTGCGCGAGTGGCAGGCGCACGAGCCGCCGCTGCCGGTCGAGGCCGTCGGCGCCGAGCTGCGCGCGCTGATGCTGGCGGCCATCATGCGGCCGGAAAAGATCTCGGAAATCGCGGGCAACCCCGGCGCCGCCCCGAGCGTGAAGGAGTCGAGCCGGATGGGGGACCGGCCCACGTGAAGGCCCTCCGCCGGGGGGTGGAGGGCCTTCACGGACTTCACGCCGGGCGGACCGTCGGCAGGCCCAGCGCGACCGGGCCGGTCGTCTGGCACACGTCGTGGCAGGTGCTGTCGAGCGTGCAGCAGAGCGAGCAGATCGGGCCGTCCTGCTTCGCGCAGTCCGCGACGTCCGGCAGCTCGTAGGGGTCGCCGCAGGCCGAGCAGGTGTGCGTCGCGCGGAGATCGGCGCCCGGCGCGGCGACCGTGTTCTCCCGCGCCAGGTAGTACTTCCCCTTCGTCGCGACGGCGAGCGTCGGCACCAGCACGATGGCGATGACCAGGGCGAGCAGCGGGCTGAACGCCGCCGGGAACTCCCCGAACGCGCCGAAGTACGCGACGATCGACACCGCCGACGCGACCAGCATCGAGCCGAACCCGACCGGGTTGATCTTGTGCAGGTAGGCCCGCTTGAACTCGACGTAGCGCGGCGAGAGCCCGAGCGGCTTCGCGATCACCAGGTCCGCGCAGACGGCGCCGATCCACGCGATGGCGACGTTCGAGTAGAAGCCGAGGATCTTGTTGAGGAAGCCGAACGCGCCGAACTCCATCAGCGCGAGCGCGATGCCGCAGTTGACCAGCACGTACCAGACGCGGCCGGGGTGGCGGTGCAGCACGCGGGAGAAGAAGTTCGCGAACGACAGCGAGCCGGAATAGGCGTTCGTCGTGTTGATCTTGATCTGCGAGACGACGACGAACAGCGCGGCGAAGGTCAGCGCGACCGGCCCGAGCGCGGGCTTGACCGCTTCGAGGTAGGGCGCGATCGGCTCCAGCGCGTGCGTCTTCCCGACGACGCCGAGCGCGAGGAAGGCGAGCAGGGCGCCCCCGATCTGCTTCGCGGCACCGAGCACGACCCAGCCGGGCCCGGCGGCCAGCACCGCGGCCCACCACGACCGCTTGTTCTCCGCCGTCTTCTCGGGCATGAACCGCAGGTAGTCGGCCTGCTCGCCGATCTGCCCGATCAGCGACAGCGCGACCCCCATGCCGAAGCCGAAGCCGACGGCGGAGAACCCGGCCCCGGCGCCCTCGGTACCCCCGAAGTGGGTGAATTCGGCGAACTTGCCGGGCTCCCGGACCAGCACGACGGCGAACGGCAGCACGAGCCCGGCGATCCACAGTGGCTGCGTCCAGGTCTGCATCTTCGCGACCGCGCCCATGCCGTAGAGGGCGAAGGGCAGCACGATGAGCGTCGCGAGCAGGTAGCCGACGGGCAGCGGGATGCCGAGGGCCAGCTCGAAGGCCTGGCCCATGATCGAGCCTTCGAGCGAGAAGAAGATGACGGTGAAGCTGGCGTAGACGAGCGAGGTGAGCGTCGACCCGAAGTAGCCGAAGCCGGCCCCGCGGGTGAGCAGGTCCATGTCCACTCCGGACTTCGCGCACGCGGCGGCGATGGGCACGCCGGTCGCGAAGATGACGACGGCCGCGGCGAGGATCGCGAGGACGCCGGAGGTGAAGCCGTAGGAAAGGACGATGCTGGCGCCGATCGCGAAGTCGGCGAGGTAGGCGATGCCGCCCAGCGCCGTCGTCGCGACCACGAACGGTGACCATTTCCGGAACGAATGGGCGGCGAAGCGCAGCGAGTAGTCTTCGCGGTTTTCGTTTGCCGCGAGCGGGGCGTAGCGGCGTTTCGGCGGAGCGCTTTCTCCGGCGTTGGACAGGGTCTCGGTCATGCCTGCCTCCGGGGGTGGTGGGGAACGCGCCGAAGGTAGGACTTTCCTGTATCGATCCTGGTCCGGCGGGTAACGCACGGGTTACGGCTTGTTGTCCAGCGGTAACGCGTTGAGGTGGCGGGTGTCACCGTTCAGTGGGTTCCGCCGCAGCTCGGAAGGCCCTAACGTGCCTAGAGCCGAAGTCGACTGATGCCCCGACCGGGCGTGGAGGTTTGGCGATGATGCCGGAGATCGAGGACATGGTGGAAGACGCCGTGGTGCGCCTGCCCGGAATGCGCGTCGCGTATGACGGGGCGGCGTTCGACGAATCCGCGCTGGCGGCCACCTGGACCGATCAGCTGCAGGGCTGGCTGAACCAGGCCGTGGCGGCCGGCATCCCCGAGCCGAACGCGATGGTCCTGGCGACGGCGGACGCGGAGGGCCGCCCGTCGTCCCGGACGGTGCTGTGCAAGGGCCTGGACGACCGCGGAGTCGTGTTCTACACGAACTACACATCGGCGAAGAGCCACGACCTGACGGCGACGCGGTACGCGTCGGTGACGTTCCCCTGGTACGCGCTGCACCGCCAGGTCCACGTGCGCGGCGAGGTCGAGAAGGTCGGCGTCAAGGAGACGGCGGAGTACTGGGCCCAGCGGCCGCGGGGTTCGCAGCTGGGGGCTTGGGCCTCGCCGCAGTCCCGGGTGGTTGATGGGCGCCGGGCGTTGGACAACGCATTGAGCGGGATCGAGCGGCGGTTCGCCGATGTCGAGCAGATCCCGGCGCCGCCGCACTGGGGTGGCTGGCGGATCCGGCCGGATCTGGTCGAGTTCTGGCAGGGGCGCGAGGACCGGATGCACGACCGGTTGCGGTACGTGCGGAACGACGACGGCTGGCAGATCGAGCGCGTCGCCCCCTGAGTCTGGGGCCGGGTTTCAAGCGCCCCAAGGCGGCCTTGGTTGCGTCAGACGCACCGAAGGCCGCCTTGGTTGCGTCTCACGCACCGAAGGCCACATTGGGGTTGTTTCATCCTGGTTGTGGCTGGTCGGGGCGCTGGGTGGTGGGTGGTTGTCTGTGGTGGCAAGGGAGTGGGGTCGGGACCCGGCGTGGCGGCCCTGGAGACGGGTGAAGCCCTCGGCAAGATCGAGATGTGAGTCAACAACCCGCCGAGGGCTTCGAGCCCATTTCCTACCAGGTTGTCCTTCCGCTCTCGCAGTCGACCCTGCAGATGCTGGCCGGGCTGATCCGCACCCATCGGCGTCGGCTGCGTTCGCGCTGGCGCAAAGCCGGTCCCGCCGACCAGGCACTCGTGGTGCTCGCCGTGCTGCGTGACGACCAGCGCTTGGCTCACCTCGGCGGCGGTATGGGCGTATCGGCGTCCACGGTGCGGCGATGGGTGCTGGAAGCGATCACCCTGCTCGCCGCCCGCGCCACCCGCCTGAACCGGGTCTTGCGTCGCCAGGCCGCCCGGGGTGCGGAGGTGGTGCTGGTGGACGGCACCCTGATCCGGACCCGCCGCCGCACCGGAAAAGCGAACCGGGCCAACTACAACGGCAAACACAAACACCACGGGCTGGTCGTGCTCGCCTTGACCGACGAAAACGGCCGGTTGCTGTGGGTGTCGGCGGCGTTGCCGGGCAAGACCGCCGACATCACCGCCGCTCGCCGGTTACGGATCCGGGAACGCCTGCACACCTATGGCTTGTCCCCGGCCGGGGACAAGGGCTTCCACGGCTGGCACAAAGACGTCCGCGACAGCTCAGCCTGCGACACCTGCGGCGGAGCATGTGAACACGTCGTGCTCACTCCCTACAAGGCCGAGACCCGGCGGCCGTTGAGCAAGGCCCAGAAGCAGGCGAACGCCGTGTTCGCGGCGATGCGGTGCGCGGTGGAGGGCGGCTTCGCCGCCCTCAAGGCCTGGCGGATCCTGGGCAAGCTCCGCCTCGACACCCGCCACGCCACCACATTGCTGCGGGCTCTGCTCGTGCTGACCCAGCACGAGCAGAGCATCCGCGACGCCGCCCGGCCAGACCCGGCCTGAGCATTACCACACACCACCAACCCGACCTGACCAGCACAAACCACGATGAAACAACCCCATTGGGGCGCTTGGGCCGCGACGAAAATCACCTGACCCGGGATAGTTAGCCCCGCTAAGCTGATGTGTCGTGACTGGTGAACCGGGGACCATGCCGCCCCGCTCGGGCCTTCGTGGGCTTCTCGGCCGCATCATCGTCGACACCCGGCCGCTCAAGATCCCGGCTTTCCGGCGGCTCTGGCTGTCCACTGTGGTCACCGCCGTCGGCACCCAGCTGACCGCCGTCGCCGTGCCCAAGCAGGTCTTCGACCTCACCGGGTCCTCCGCCTACGTCGGCCTCACCGGGCTCGTCGCCCTCGTTCCGCTGCTCGTCTTCGGGCTCTGGGGCGGGGCCGTCGCCGATGCCGTCGATCGGCGGAAGCTCCTCTTCGTCACCAACGTCGGCGTCGCCATCACCTCCGCCCTCCTCTGGCTGCAGGCCTTCGCGCAGTTCGGCTCCGTCTGGCTCGTGCTCGGCCTGCTCGCCGTCAACCAGGCCTTCTTCGCCATCAACATGCCCACGCGCGGGGCGGTCGTCGCGCGGCTGGTGCCCGCCGAACTCCTGCCCTCGGCGAACGCGCTCAACACCACCATGTCGACCTTCGGTGCCGTCTTCGGGCCGCTGCTCGCCGGGGCCCTCATCCCCGTCCTCGGCCTCTCGACGCTCTACCTGATCGACGTCGTCGCCCTCACCATCACGCTCTTCGCCGTCTGGCGGCTGCCCGCGATCCCGCCGCTCAACGGGCCCTCGCGCCGCGCCGGTCTCGGCGACGTCATCGACGGCTTCAAGTACCTCGCCACCCAGAAGGTCCTGCTAGCCTCCTTCGTCGCCGACATCATCGCGATGGTCTTCGGCATGCCGCGCGCGCTGATCCCGGAGATGGCCGAACGCACCTTCGGCGACCCGCCCGGCGGCGGCCCCGCGCTCGGCTGGCTCTACGCCGCCCTTCCCCTGGGCGCCATGCTGATCGGCCTCTTCTCCGGCTGGCTGACGCGCATCCACCGCCAAGGCGTCGCCGTCGTCATCTCGATCTGCGCCTGGGGCGCCGCCGTGGCCGCCTTCGGGCTCGCGCACTCGCTGTGGCTCGCCGTTGTCTTCATGGCCGCCGCCGGGGCCGCGGACATGGTCAGCGCCGTCTACCGGATGGCGATCCTGCAGGTCGCGACCACCGACGAGATGCGCGGACGGCTCCAGGGCGTCTTCACGGTCGTGGTCGCGGGCGGACCCCGGATCGCCGATCTCACCCACGGCTGGGGCGCCGCCGCGTTCGGCACGACGGCCGCCGCGTCCGTCGGAGGTGTGCTGGTCATCGTGCTCGTCTGCGCCTCGATGTTCGCTCTGCCCGCGTTCTGGCGGTACCGGGCGCCGACCGCGTAGGCCGTTCGGACTAAGGTGCGGGACATGCGTACCTTGGCTGTCGTAATGGTCGCTTTCGCCGCTTTGACCGCGTGCTCGTCGGGCGACCAGCCCTCGACCGCGCCGTCGTCGTCCGCGGCTCCGAAGCCCGCGCCCAGCTCGAAGCCCGCGTCGGCGGCCGCGCTGGACCCGTGCGCGCTGCTGCCCGCCGAAGCCGTGTCGAAGGCACTCTTCCTCGACAACCTCAAGGCCGTGCCGGGCCCGGTGCAGGACAACGCGGCCAGCGGCGGCAAGGCCCGCAGCTGCGAGTACCAGCTGGACGGCAAGGCCGCGGGCGCGCTGGCGGTGACCCGCTACGAAGGCCGCGAGGCCAAGCCGGCCGACATGGTCGCCTCCATCAAGAAGGCCAAGGCGGGCGCGCAGGACGTCGCGGGCTTCCCGAACGGCGCCGTCTACTACGTCGACGAGCAGAAGACGGCCACCCTCGCCTCGGCCGAGCTCGTCGCGGGCACGCCGGTGCTGATCAACTACACCGGCCCGGCGAAGATGAAGCCGGAGCAGATCGCGCCGCTGGTCAAGACCGCGCTCGACGCCAGCTGACGCTCAGCGGCGCAACGCCGCCAGCTCGACCGGGCTGTGCGCGGAGAACACCGTGACCTCGTCCTGGTGCTCGCGCGCCAGTTCGTGCAGCCGAGCCAGGTTTTCCAGCCTCGGCCCGCGCAGCGTCTGGACGATGTTCTGGAACGCCGTCAGCCCCGGCGGGCAGTGCGGCGCGACCGGGTCCAGCTGGCCGTGGAAGAAGTACGCGTCGCCGGCGTGCAGGAGCCAGCCGTCGCCGGTGTCGATCGCGACGCCCGTGTGGCCGCGCGTGTGGCCCGTCAGGGGGACCAGCAGGATCTCCTCCGGCAGGCCCTTCAGCGAGCGGACCGCGTCGAAGCCGAACCACGGTTCGCCCGTCTCGTCGTAGGTGCTCCACAGCGGGCGGTGCGCGAACTGGATCGCCCGGTAGCGGTTCTTCTCGGCCGCGTTCGCCGGTGCCGTCGCCGCGCGGTGCTCGTCGGCCCGGACGTGCACCACCGCGTTCGGGAAGTCGGCCAGCCCGCCCGCGTGGTCGACGTCGAGGTGCGTCGCCACGATGTGCCGGACGTCGGCCGGGTCCAAGCCGAGCGCCTTGATCTGCGCGACCGCCGTCTCGGCGGCTTCCACCCGGGCACCGACCATCGCCATGAACGGGCGGCCCAGCCACTCGCCGGGCCGCGCCACGGCCTGGGTGCCGAACCCCGTGTCGACCAGCACCAGGTCGTCGCCGGCTTCGATGAGCAGGCAGTGGGCGACCAATTCGGCCCGCCGCAGCAGCCCGGGCTCGCCGTCGAGCAGCCTGCCGCCCGGCGGCCGCATCGATCCGCAGTTCAGGTGGTGGACCTTCATACCCTGCTCCTGGTGCTCAGCCGGCGGAACTCGGTCTCGTCGTGCGCGGCGAAGACGGTCACCTCGTCGCCGTGCTCCTGAACAAGCTGGCGCAGACGGCGGTGGTTGTCCAGTCGCGCGCCCTTCACCGTCTCCATCCGGCCCTCGAACCACTTCAGCCCCGCGGGGACGTGCGGCGCCGCCGGGTCGACCTGCCCGTGGAAGAAATACGAATCACCGGCGTTGAGCAGCCAGCCGCTGCCGGTGTCGACGGCGATCCCGGCGTGCCCGCGCGTGTGCCCGGCCAGCGGGACCAGCAGGATCTCCGGCGGCAGGCCGTCGAGCTGCCGGACGGCCTCGAAGCCGAACCACGGCTCGCCGGTGTCCGCATAGGACGTCCATTGTGGACCATGCGCGAACTGGATCCGGCGGTAGCGCCCGCGTTCGGCGGCGTCGCGCGGCTCGGTGAACGCGCGCAGTTCTTCGGCGTAGACGTGCACGCGCGCCCACGGGAAGTCGATCAGGCCGCCCGCGTGGTCGAGGTCGAGGTGGGTCAGCACGATGTCGCGGACGTCGGCCGGGTCGAAGCCGAGCGCGCGGATCTGCGCGATCGCCGTCTGCTCCGGATCGGCCAGGGGGTTCGACTGGCGGACGAACCCGGCGCCCAGCCAGGCGACGCGGTCGACGGCGGCGGGCGTGCCCATGCCGGTCTCGACCAGCACGAGTCCCGTGTCCGTTTCGAGCAGCAGGCAATGGCACACCATGGTGGCGCGCCGGAACAGGCCCGGCCTGCCGTCGACCAGCTTGCCGCCGAGCGGCCGCATGGTGCCGCAGTTCAGGTGGTGGACGCGCATCAGGAGAACTCCCTCTCGAGGGTCGCGTGCAGGTGGGTGGCGACGGCGCGCAGCGGCGCGACGTCCCGGCGGGTCCGGGACAACAGCAGCCCGCCTTCGATCGTGGCGAGCACGACGGTGGCCAGCTCGTCCGCTCGTTCGGCGGGAAGTCCTTTCCCGGCAAGGTGGTCTGCGATGATGCCGTGCCACGACGCGTAGCCGTCCACACAGGCCTCGCGGATGGGCTCGCTCGCCGCGGCGGCGTCGAGCGCGACCGTCGCGAGTGGACACCCGCGCTGGAAGTCCGACTCGGTCAGGAAATCCGCCAACGCGTCGACGGCGCGGTCGATCGCGGTCGCGGCGTCGGGAGCGTCACGGAGAATCGCCTCGAGCAGCGCGCCCGTGCGCTCGCCGGAAAGCCGGACGGCTTCGGCGGCGAGCTGCTCCTTGCCGCCGGGGAAGTGGAAGTAGAGCGACCCCTTCGGCGCGCCACCCGCCGTCGTCAGCTGGGTGAGGCCGGTGGCGTGGTAGCCCTGGGTCTGGAACAGGTCGGCGGCGGTGTCGAGCATCCGCTGCCGCGTGTCGGTGCGACGGACCATGACGCCGACTGTAGCTCAAACTATGACGACCGGTCTAGTAAGTTCGCGGCTCGGTAAGGTCGTGCGCATGGGCAACCCGACCGGTCAGCAGTTCGAGATCACCCGCGGCAACGCGCGCGCCGTCGTCACCGAAATCGGCGCCGGCCTGCGCGCTTTCGAGGTCGGCGGAGTGCCGTACGTCGAGGAGTTCCCCGAAGGCGCGAAGCCGCCGAAGGGCGCCGGGCAGGTGCTGCTGCCGTGGCCGAACCGGACCAAGGGCGGCAAGTGGACGTTCCAGGGTGAGGAGCAGCAGCTCGAGATCACCGAGGAGGCGCGCGGCAACGCCATCCACGGCCTGACCCGACACCTCGAGTGGGAGCTGCTGGAGCACGCCGAGTCGTCGATCACCCTGGCCGTCGACGTCGAGGTGCAGCCCGGCTGGCCGGTGCCGCTGCGGGCGACCGTGACCTACGAGGTGGCGCCGCGCGAGCTGACCGTCACCCACGAGATCCGCAACGAGGGCGAGCAGCCGATCGGCGTCGGCGTCGGCACGCACCCGTACTTCCGGATCGGCGACGTTCCGACCGACGAGCTGACGCTCACCCTGCCCGCGAGCCGCGTCCGGCCGTACCGCGGCGACGAGCAGCTGCCGTACGCGCCGGAGCAGGACGTCGAGGGCACGGAGTACGACTTCCGCGGCGGCCGCGTGCTGGCGGGCGTCGACCTGGACACGGCGTTCGGCGGGCTGTCGGCCGCCGAAGACGGTCAGCACCACATCGTGCTGGCCCACGAGGAGCAGCAGCTGGTGGTCTGGACCGGCCCGGACTTCCGCTGGGCGCAGGTGTTCACGCCGGACGACCTCGTCGGCCGCGGCCGCGCCGTCGCGATCGAGCCGATGACCTGCCCGGCCGACGCACTCAACACCGGTACCGACCTGATCGAGCTCGAGCCGGCGTCGTCGTGGACGGGCAGCTGGGGCATCCGGGTCCGGTGAAGCCGCTTCGCCTCGGCGTCGCCGACGCGGGCGAAGTGCTGACGCTGCAACGCGCCGCGTACGTCACCGAAGCCCGCGCGCACGACGATTGGGACCTGCCGCCCCTGCTGGAGACGCTCGACGAGGCACGGGCGGCGCTCGAGTCGTGCCTGTCCTGGGGCTTCCGGGAGCACGGCCGGCTGGTGGCGTCGGTGCGGCTGACCGTGTCGGGCGCGGTCGGGATGGTCGGCAGGCTCGTCGTCGCGCCCGACCGGCAGGGGCAGGGGCTCGGCCGGGCGCTGCTGCTGGCCGCCGAGGGCCTGGCGCCGCCCGAAGTGACGGTTTTCCGGCTGTTCACCGGGTCGAAGAGCGTCGGGCCGCAGGCGATGTACCGCAAGCTCGGCTACCGCGAGACGCACCGGACACCGGAGAACAACCACGAGCTGGTGCACTTCGAGAAGGCCCGCGTCGGAGGCGCCTGAGCGAGTTCGTTAGCGTGGCGAACTATGGCGAAGGCAATTGTCGGGGGCTACGTCGTCCCCATCGACGGTGAACCCATCGAAGGCGGCACGGTCCTGATCGACGGCGGCCGGATCGTCGCGGTCGGCGCCGAGGCCGACGTCGACATCCCGGAGGACGCCGAGCTGGTCGACGCGGCGGGCACCTGGGTGCTGCCGGGCTTCATCGACGCGCACGCCCACCTCGGTGTCCACGAGGAGGGTGAGGGCTGGTCGGGTAACGACACCAACGAGATGACCGACCCGAACGGCGCCCGCTTCCGCGCCGTCGACGGCATCGACCCGTACGAGCCGGGCTTCGACGACGCGCTGGCCGGCGGCGTCACGAGCGTCGTCATCAAGCCGGGGTCGGGCAACCCGATCGGCGGCCAGACGATCGGCGTCAAGACGTGGGGCCGCAGCATCCTGGACATGACGTTCGCGGAGCACGTGAGCGTGAAGAGCGCGCTCGGCGAGAACCCGAAGCGCGTGTACGGCGACAAGAAGCAGACGCCGTCGACGCGGCTGGGGGTCGCGGCGATCCTGCGCGAGGCGTTCACGAAGGCCCGCAACTACCAGGCGAAGCGCGCGCACGCGGAGTCCGAGGGCAAGCCGCACGAGGTGGACCTGACGCTGGAGACGCTGTCGAAGGTCCTCGACGGCGAGCTGTACTGGGACCAGCACGTCCACCGCGCGGACGACATCGTGACGGCGATCCGCCTGGCCGACGAGTTCGGCTACAAGCTGGTGATCAACCACGGCACCGAAGGGCACCTGATCGCGGACCTGCTGGCCGACCGCGAGGTGCCGGTGATCCTGGGGCCGCTGTTCACGACGAAGTCCAAGGTCGAGCTGCGCAACCGCACGCTGCGGTCGGCGGGCATCCTGGCCAGGGCGGGCGTGAAGATCGCGATCACGACGGACCACCCGGTGATCCCGATCAACTTCCTGGTGTACCAGGCGGCACTGGCGGTGAAGGACGGCCTCGACCCGGCGACGGCGCTGCGCTCGCTGACCATCAACCCGGCGTCGATGCTGGGTCTCGACGGGCAGATCGGGTCGCTGAAGCCGGGCCTGGACGCGGACGTGGTGCTGTGGTCGGGCGACCCGCTGGACGTGATGAACCGCGCGCTGCGGGTGTTCGTCCGGGGTGACGAGGTCTACCACTTCGACGAGTCGCTGGGCGAGGGCGTGTCGAAAGACCGCCGGTACCGCGAGGCCCGCTGAGTTTCGGACGGCACGCCGGTTACCGGGCGGTTCCGGCGTGCCGTCCGATCAAGTCAGTCGAGGAGCGCGTCGAGGTCGATCTTGACCGGGAACGGGACTTCGGTGGTGAAGGTCCCGGTGACCGCGGCGGCGTCGAGGTAGCCGAATTCTCCGGCCTGGTGGCAGGCGACGAGCGAGATGGGATCGCACGTGTCGATGATCCAGTAGTGCGGGATCCCGGCATCAGCGTATTCATCATGCTTGACCTGGTAGTCGGTGCGTTTCGAGCCTGGCGAGACGATCTCGACGACCACGACCACCTCGTCGGCGCGATACATGTCGTCTTCGTCATCCACGCGAGCACTCGCCTCGCGGTAGGTGATCAGCAGGTCGGGGCGGCGCGAAAATCCCGGTTCACCGCGAGGAGCCAAGCCAAGGTCCACATCGATGTCCGGAGTGAAATCGAGTTCCGGGGGTAGCTGGGATTCCAGTTGCCGGCCCAGCAGGTATGCCGCCTTGTTGTGTTTTCTGCTGGGACTGGGCGACATCACGACGCGACCCTCCACGAGCTCGGTGAAACCTGTGTCGGTTTCACCGAGCGCCGCGTACTCCTCGATCGTCAGCAGGTGATCGGGGATCTCCCACCGGCGAGCAGGGTGCGGCTGGGGAAGTGCAGTCACAGCGTCTCCTCACGTCGCCCGATATTGTCCCACGGCTCAGTGCAACCATGAGTAACGCTATCTGTACCGCGCGTGTGACACCGCTCCCTCGACCGGTTAAGCCTTCTTCAGCTCCCGGGCGATGACCAGCCGCTGGATCTGGTTCGTCCCTTCGAAGATCTGCGGCACCTTCGCCTCCCGCATGTACCGCTCCACCGGGAAGTCCCGCGTGTACCCGGCCCCGCCGAGCACCTGCACCGCGTCCGTCGTCACCTTCATCGCCCCATCGGTCGCGACCAGCTTCGCGATCGACGCCTGCCGCTGGAACGGCATCCCCCGGTCCCGCCGCCGGGCCGCGTCCAGATAACAAGCCCTGGACGACTCGACCGTCGCCGCCATGTCGGCCAGGAGGAACTCGACCCCCTGGAAGTCGATGATCGGGCGGCCGAACTGCGATCGGCCCTTCGCGTACGCCACCGCCTCGTCCAGCGCCGCCTGCGCCAGGCCCACCGCGCACGCCGCGATCCCCAGCCGTCCCGAACTCAGCGACGACAGTGCGATCCGCAGCCCGTCGCCAGCCGACCCCAGCCGCCGCGATGCGGGCACCCGGGCGTCCGTGAAGATCATCTGGGCCGTCGGAGACCCGGTGAGGCCCATCTTGCGTTCGCGGGGCGCCGCCGAAAGACCCGGAGTCGAGGCCGGGACCAGCAGGCACGAGATTTCTTCCGAGCCCGTCCGGACCATCGTCGTGTAGAAGTCCGCCACCCCCGCGTGGGTGATCCACGCCTTCGTGCCGTTCACGACGTAGTCGTCGCCGTCGAGCCGCGCGCGCGTCGCCAACGCCGCCGCGTCCGAGCCCGCCTGCGTCTCCGACAGCGCGTACGCCCCCAGCAGCCCGCCCTCGAGCATCTCCGGCAGCCACTCGTCGCGCTGCTCGTCCGTGCCCCACTGCGCCAGCCCGTAGCAGGACATCGTGTGCACCGAGAGCCCGACGCCGACCGTCATCCACGCCGCCGCGATCTCCTCCAGGACCTGCAGGTACACCTCGTACGGCACGTCGCCGCCGCCCCACCGCTCCGCGTACGGCAGCCCCAGCAGGCCGGACTTGCCCAGGAGGCGGAACTGCTCGCGCGGGAACTGCTCCGCTTCCTCAGCCGCCGCCGCGCGCGGGGCCAGCTCGTCGCGGGCGATCTCCCTGGCCAAGTCGACCAGAGCCTCGGCCTCCGAAGAGGGCAGCAGGCGTTCGGCGGGCATCGTCGTCCTCCAAAACTGTACTGAAAACAGTACTGTGGGCTGATTCAGAGTACAGTACGACAGGCCTGGGGTGGCCGGAAGACGTAGGAGATAGTGAGCCGATGCGCCCCGAACCCCGCCGCCGGCCGACCGCGCGCCAGCGCGCCCTGCTCGCCGACCTCGAGGCGCTCTTCCTCGCCGAGGGCTTCGCCGCCTTCACCCTCGACGACCTCGCCGCCCGGCTGCGCTGTTCGAAGTCGACGCTCTACGCCCTCGCGCCCAGCAAGGAGCAGCTCGCCGTCAAGGTCGTCACCCAGTTCTTCCGCGGCGCCGCCGAGCGGATCGAGGAGCGCATCGACGGCATCGACGACGCCCGCAAGCTCATCGGCGAGTACCTGGCCGGCGTCTCCGAGCACCTGAACCGGGCGTCCGCGACGTTCATGCGCGACCTCGCCGAGTTCGGCCCGGCCCGCGAGGCCTACCAGCTCAACAGCCGGTTCGCGGCGAAGCGCATCCGGCAGTTCATCGACAAGGGCGTCGCCGACGGGGTGTTCCGCGACGTGCACGCCCGGCTGGTCGCCGAGATGACCGGGCTCATCGTCGAGGGCATCCAGACCGGTGTGCTCGGACGGCGCACCGACGTCTCCGACGCCGAGGCGTTCACCGCACTGGGTGAACTGCTGCTCGGCGGGCTGAACAAATAGCGGACAGGAATTGTCACCCGTCACTCGATAAACTCCCCGCGTGATCGTCGTAGGCGGAGAAGCTCTGGTCGACCTGGTTCCCGGCGACCCCCTGGATTCCACTGTGGACGGTGGGCTGCGCGCGCTGCTGCCGCGGCTGGGCGGCGGGCCCTACAACGTCGCGCTGGCCGCCGGCCGCCTCGGCGTGCCGACGGCGTTCCTGTCGCGCGTGTCCACCGACCGCTTCGGCGAAGCGATGGTCGAGCGCCTGCACGCCTCCGCCGTCGACACCGCCCTGCTGCAGCGCGGCGACGAACCGACGACGCTGGCCGTCGTCGCGCTCGACGCGAAGGGCGCCGCGCGCTACACGTTCTACGTCGAGGGCACCGCCGACCGGCTCGTCGCGGATCCCGGCCCGCTGCCGGAGGACGTGACCGCGCTCTCATTGGGCACGCTCGGCATGGTCCTCGAACCCGGCGCTTCGGCGTACGAGGCGATGCTGCGGCGTGAGGCCGCCCGCGGCGTGCTGACCGTGCTCGACCCGAACATCCGCGAGGCGCTCATCACCGACCCGGCCGCCTACCGCGCCCGGTTCGCGTCCTGGCTGCCGGATGTCCGGCTGCTGAAGATCTCCGACGACGACGCCGCGTGGCTCACCGAAGGCGCCGACCCGGTGGCCGCCGCGAAGTCGTGGATCGAGTCCGGTGTGGACGCCGTCGTGCTCACCCGCGGCGCCGACGGGCTCGCGGTGATCACCGCCGCAGGTGAGCTGGCCCACGTCCCGTCGCGGAAGGTGACCGTGGTGGACACGATCGGCGCCGGCGACACCGTCCAGGGCGCGCTGCTGGCCTGGCTGCACACCCACGAGGCCGCCGACCTGGCTTCCCTCGACGCGGACGCGTGGCGAGAGGCGCTCGCGTTCGCGGCGAAAGCGGCGTCCATCACGGTGTCCCGCAGCGGGGCCGAGCCGCCGACGTCGGCCGACATGGCATCCACCGTGTGAACCTGGTCCCAAAGGGGCCCTCAGGAGCAACGTCACCGCTGCGCGAAAGCAGGTTTCTCGACTAACGTTGAGGGGCATTCTTCATACCCCAGCGGGGCGGTGTGCAGCGAGGCGCCAGTGTTTCCTCGCGTGAACACGTGGCTACCTGTGGAACGTACAGGCGCCGCCGGCCCGTGCCCAACGTGAGAGGGACTTGCATGTCCGACGCGACGACTGCGGGGCAGTCCGGCGGCGAAACCGCGAAGCTGACCCTGCCGAGTGGCGAGCACGAGTTCAAGATCGTCCACCCGGTCGAGGGCGCGCCCGGGATCGAACTGGGGAAGCTGCTGGCGCAGACGGGGTACATCACCTACGACCCCGGTTTCGTCAACACGGGCGCCGCGTCGTCCGCCATCGCCTACATCGACGGTGACGCCGGCATCCTGCGGTACCGCGGCTACCCGATCGAGCAGCTGGCCGAGAAGTCGACCTTCATCGAGGTCTCGTACCTGCTCATCTACGGCGAGCTGCCGACCGAGGCCCAGCTGGCCGACTTCACCGAGAAGATCCAGCGCCACACGCTGCTCCACGAGGACCTGAAGGCGTTCTTCAGCGGCTTCCCGCGCGACGCGCACCCGATGCCGGTCCTCTCGAGCGCGGTATCGGCGCTGTCGACCTTCTACCAGGACTCGCTCAACCCGTTCGACGAACCGAACGTGGAGCTGTCCACCATCCGGCTGCTCGCCAAGGTCCCGACCCTGGCCGCCTACGCGTACAAGAAGTCCGTCGGGCAGCCGCTGCTGTACCCGGACAACTCGCTCGGCCTGGTCGAGAACTTCCTGCGGATGACGTTCGGCTTCCCGGCCGAGCCGTACGACGTCGACCCGGACGTCGTCAAGGCGCTCGACCTGCTGTTCATCCTGCACGCCGACCACGAGCAGAACTGCTCGACCTCGACCGTGCGCCTGGTCGGCTCGTCCGAGGCGAACCTGTTCGCCTCGATTTCGGCGGGCATCAACGCGCTGTTCGGCCCGCTGCACGGCGGCGCGAACGCGGCGGTGCTGGACATGCTCGAGGGCATCCAGGCCGACGGCGGCGACGTCGCCAAGTTCGTCGAGCGCGTGAAGAACAAGGAAAAGGGCGTGAAGCTGATGGGCTTCGGGCACCGGGTCTACAAGAACTACGACCCGCGCGCGAAGATCATCAAGAACACCGCGGACGAGATCCTCGGCAAGCTGAAGGGCGGCGACCAGCTGCTCGACATCGCCAAGAAGCTCGAAGAGGTCGCGCTTTCCGACGACTACTTCGTTTCGCGCAAGCTGTACCCGAACGTGGACTTCTACACCGGCCTGATCTACCGGGCGCTGGGCTTCCCGACGAAGTTCTTCACGGTGCTGTTCGCGCTGGGCCGGCTCCCGGGCTGGATCGCGCACTGGCGCGAGATGATCAACGACCCGGCCACCAAGATCGGCCGCCCGCGGCAGATCTACACCGGCTACGCCTCGCGGGACTACGTCCCGATGAACGAGCGCTGAGTTTCTCCGGCAAGCGCCCCGTCGTGCACCCGCACGGCGGGGCGCTTATCGTTGTCCGTCGTGACCCGCGAAGCCCCGGTTGTCCTGTGGTTCCGCCGCGACCTGCGGCTGGGCGACCACGCCGCGCTGCTGGAGGCTTCCCGCCACAGCAAGCACGTTCTGGCGCTGTACGTCCTCGACGAGGCGCTGTTGAAGCCCGGTGGCGCGCCGCGTGAGGCGTTCCTCTACGGCTGCCTCGAAAAGCTGAACGAGCAGCTCGGCGGACGGCTGATGCTGGTCCGTGGCGAACCGGCGGCCGAGGTGGTCCGGGCCGCGAAGAAGATCGGCGCCGCGGCGGTGCACGTCAGCGCCGACACCGGGCCGTACGGTCGCCGCCGGGACGCCGCCGTGGCGAAGGCGTTGGCGGAGCACAACATCGACTGGGTCGAGACTGGCTCGCCGTACGCCGTGACGCCGGGGCGTGTCACGAAGCCGGACGGCGATCCGTACCGCGTCTTCACGCCGTTCTACCGCGCCTGGACCGCGCGGGGCTGGCATTCGCCCGCGGACACCGGACCGTCCCTTGTGGACTGGGTGGAACCGCCTCGGTCGCTGAAGATCCCGACGCCGCCGCGCGTCTCGGCGACCCTGCCCGAGCCGGGCGAACAAGCCGCTCTGGACGTCTGGCACGACTTCCTCGAAGACGGCATCGAGACCTACGACGCCGACCGCGATCGCCCGGACCGCGAAGGCACGACGCGGCTTTCGCCGTACCTGCGGTGGGGGAACATCCACCCGCGGACGATTCTGGCGGACCTGGCGGGCGACGACCGCGTCGGCGCGAAGTCGCTGCGCAGCGAGATCTGCTGGCGCGAGTTCCACGCCGACGTCCTGTGGCACCGCCCGGAAACCGCGCGCGAGAACTACGACAAGCGCTTCGACAAGATGGCGTACGACGACGACCGGGAGGCGTTCGAGCGGTGGTGCGCGGGTCGCACGGGCTACCCGATCGTCGACGCCGGGATGCGGCAGCTGCTCGCCGAGGGCTGGATGCACAACCGCGTCCGGATGGTCGTGGCGAGCTTCCTGGTGAAGGACCTGCACCTGCCGTGGTGGTGGGGCGCCCGGCACTTCATGAAGCACCTCGTCGACGGCGACCTGGCGTCGAACCAGCTGAACTGGCAGTGGGTGGCGGGCTGCGGCACGGACGCGGCGCCGTACTTCCGGATCTTCAACCCGACGACGCAGGGGGAGAAGTTCGACCCCAAGGGCGACTACGTCCGCAAGTACGTGCCGGAGCTGCGCTCGGTCGCCGGGAAGGCGGTCCACCAGCTGAAGGACCGCCCCGCGGACTACCCGGAGCCGGTGGTCGACCACGCCCACGAGCGCCAGGTGTCCCTGGAGCGCTACGGCGCGATCACGTCGTGAGTGTTTAGGGCGGTTCTAACCGCCCTAAACACTCACGAGCGGTCAGCCGCGCAGGGCCTCGGAAAGCTTGATGCGGCTGCCGATGCGCAGGACGCTGTTGCCGTAGATCTTGCCGCCCAGCCAGGTGAGCAGCGCGACGAGCGCGACGGTCAGCCCGAGGGAAAGCGCGATCTCCCAGCCCGCCGCCGCGCCGGTCGCGATCCGCGCGGGCATCAGGATCGGCGAGAGCAGCGGGATGAGCGAGATGACCTTGGCCGCCGAGCCGGACGGGTCCTGCAGCAGCAGGTTGAACCCGGCGACGAACCCGATGATGAGCACGATGTTGATCGGCCCGACCACGGACTGGGTGTCCTCCTGCCGCGAGACGAGTGAGCCCAGCGCGCCGTAGATCGTCGCGTACAGCAGGAAGCCGAGCAGGTACCAGAGCAGACCCCACAGCAGCGCGCCGCCCGCGAAACCGGACAGGCTGAACACCCCGGTCGCGGACGCCGCGACCAGACCGGCGCCGGCGAGGATCACCAGCTGCGTCAAGCCGACCAGGCCGAGCCCGATCACCTTGCCCAGCAACAGCTGCCACGGCCGCACACTGGCGAGCAGGATCTCCACGACCCGGCTCGACTTCTCTTCGACGACGCCCTGGGCGACCATCATCCCGTAGGTGATGATGCTGATGTAGAGCAGGAACGCGACGATCAGCCCGACGACGAGCCGTTCGGTGTGGTCGGCCGGTTCCGGGGAGAGCGCGTCGTCCTGCACGTGGGTGCCGTTGACCTGGGCCATCACCTCGGCGGGCTCGAGCTGTGCGGACGACAGGACGCCGTCGAGCACCTGCTGCTGCGCCACCTGGTCGAGCACCGTGCGCAGCTGCTTGTCCAAAGTGGACTTGTAGGTGGCGGTCAGCTTCGCCGCGCTGCCGGAGACGAGGGCGTCGAGGTCGCCGTCTTCGACCTTCTTGCGGCCCTCGGCGGGATCGGTGATGGTGACGGTCGAGATCTGCTGGCCGGAGCGCGCCGCCTGCGTCTGCAGCTGTTGCGCGATCCCGATGGCCTGCCCGGTGAGCCCGACGGTGCTCTTGTCGGCCGACCCGGCCAGCGCGGACTGGAAGCCGACGTAGCCGAGCAGCAGCGCGAGCATCACGACGGTGCCGATCACGAAGGACCGCGTCCGCAGCCGCGTGTTCAGCTCGCGCTTCATGACGAGCCAGACGGCCCGCCGTCCACTCAACGTCCTCATCGTTCCCCCTTGTCGGACACGGCGTCGCGGAAGAGCTCGGTCAGCGACCGGCGGCGCCGGCTGAACTCGGTGACGGGCCCGGTCGCCAGCGCGGCGGCGAGCACGGCCTGGTCGTCGGCGCTGGGGTCGAGCCCGAGCACGGTGGTGGCGCCCTCTTCGAGCACGCGAACCCCGGGCAGCCCGGCGGCCCAGCCAGGTTGCGCACCGGGAGCGGTGACGACGAGCTTGCTGCCCCCGCCCGCGGTCAGTTCGGCGACGGTCCCGACGGCGACCATCCGTCCACTGCGGATGATCCCGACCCGGTCGCAGAGCCGTTCGACGAGGTCGAGCTGGTGGCTGGAGAAGACAACGGGCACCCCGGCGGCGGCCTTCTCCCGCAGGACACCGCTCATGACGTCGACGGCGAGCGGGTCGAGGCCGGAGAAGGGCTCGTCGAGGACGAGCACGGCGGGATCGTGCACGAGCGCGGCGGCCAGCTGGACGCGTTGCTGGTTGCCGAGGCTGAGCTTCTGCACCTCGTCTTTGCGGCGTTCGGCGAGGCCGAGCCTGCCGATCCAGTTCTCGGCGTTGCGGTGGGCCTCGTTGGCGCTGAGGCCGTGCAGCTCGGCGAGGTAGACGAGCTGGTCGAGCACTTTCATCTTCGGGTAGAGCCCGCGTTCCTCCGGCATGTAGCCGATGTGGGTGCGGGTCTCGTGGGTGATCTTCCGGCCCCCGAACCGGACTTCCCCACCATCGGCGGCGAGCACGCCGAGCGCGATCCGCATGGTGGTGGTCTTCCCGGCACCGTTGCTGCCGACGAAGCCGAAGAGCTCCCCGGCGCGGACGTCGAACGAGACGCCGTCGAGCGCGACTTTGGCGCCGTAGCGCTTGGAGATCCGGTCGATCTCCAGTGTCCCCTCAGTCATTCCCCATCCCCTCTGCGAAGTCATCGGGATCGTCATCCGGCAGCGACCACCCGAGCACGATCTGCGGGAGCGTGCTCCCGGCGGCGAGCAGCGCGGAAAGCATCATGGCGCCACGGATCCCGCCATCCTCAGCGCGCGCGACGACGAGGCCGTAGACGAGCGCGAGGATCATGAGCCAGACAAGAGTTTGGTAGGCCACGAAGGTGACCCGGTGCCGCCACTCGCGTTCCCGTTCGTCGAGCAGCCGCGAGAAGCTCCCGGTCATCCGGCCGGTGAGGATCCGCAGCAGCGTGAAGACAACGCCGCCGAAGACGAGGCTCCCGGCCCACAGCCCGGTGAAGACCCAGTCGTTCACGAGGGTGAAAACGCAGGCCCCGCAGATGAGAACGAGATCAGCGGCACCAAGGGCGACGGCGAGTGGCCGCCGGTGGCGCCGATCGCGCCACCCGGGCAGCTTCCGAGCGCGGGCGAGTTCTTTTTCATCGAGCTTGTCGAGCTGCCGTTCCCAGTAGGCCGCGAGCCGGCCTCGCTGTTCGGTCATGCTCCCCCCTCGCGGTAGACCTGGGTGGACAAGGGCGTGAAGGGCTCCCGGCTGAAGACGGCTTCGACAGGCAGGTCGAAGACGGCGCAGATCCGGAAGGCCAGATCGAGACTCGGATAGTGGTCACCACGTTCGAGGGCACCGATGGTTTGCGGGTTGACCTCGACGGCGGAGGCAAGCGCGGCCCGGCTCATCCCGCGTTCGGCGCGAAGCACGGGGAGCCGGTTGTAGATCGGCAGCTCCTTGCCACGTCTGACCGGACTCATGAACTTACTGTTGCAAAAACCCAACGGGTCGTCAACTTAAGAGAACATCAAGGCTGGGTGTCCACAGACGAGAGACATAGACTGCCGGGCGGCAGCGCCGCTGGCCGCCCACGACGGACCGGCCAGCGGAGGCCCGAGGCAGACTCACCCAAGCCCGGCAAGCGACTTGTCGACAAGCTCGGCAACCCGAGGAGCGGCAGCCTCGGCATCAGAGGGAATGAGGGCCAACCGAGTCCGACGCTCCAGGACATCGGCGACATCGAGAGCCCCCTCATTCCGGACGGCCCAAACAACCTCAGCAGCGGTGATCTCGGTCCCGGAAGCCACGGGAGCAGCAAACTCGGCATCCAACGAGCCCAAGGCGGCTACCCGAGGAGCCTCGGTCCCATAGAGCGAAACCATCCGCGGAGGAGCATCGACTAGGGCGAGACTCGCCCGCGGAGCGGCCCCGAGCAACGGCAACCGCGAGGTCCGACAGGGAGAAGCGGAAAGCCCGGCCAACCGAACGGCGGCATCAACGGCATCCTCAGCCATCCGCCGATAGGTGGTGAGCTTCCCCCAACGACGGTCAGCAACCCATCGGAACCAGCCAAAACGGCATGCTTCCGAGAAAGATCGGCCGACCGCCCACCACCTTCCACCAACGGCCGCAACCCGGCATAAGACCCAGCGACATCGTCCCGAGTAAGAGGCTGAGCCAGTACTGAGGAAGCCAACGACAGCAGGAAGTCCACATCGGACTCAGGAACGGAAGGAACATCAGGGATGTCCCCGGAAACGGGCTCATCGGTAAGCCCGAGATAGACCCGCCCATCCGGCTGAGGAAGAAGAAAGACGAACCGGTTGGTCTCCCCGGGAACCCCGATGTTGACGGAGGTGGTCCCCATCGGAACGGTCCCAGGGGCAAGCACGAGATGAGAGCCGAGCGAAGGCCGCAGCCGCACAGATCCGGTCAACGTCCCGGCCCAAACGCCAGTAGCGTTGATCACCTGCCGAGCGTGGATGTCAAAAGAAGAACCGGAAACCCCGTCCCGAACCCGCACTCGATCAGCGGAAAGAGAAGAAGCCGAAACCCGGGTCAGGATCCGAGCGCCAAAGGAAGCCGCCGTGCGAGCCAGGGAGACGACCAGCCGAGCGTCATCGGTCAAAGCACCGTCATAGGCCAGCAAGGCACCGCGAAGACCACGCGCGGAAAGCCCAGGAGCCAAAGCCAAAGCCTCGGCGGCGGGAATCGAACGAGGCCGAGGAAGCACCGAAGAAGGAGTACGAGCAGCCCGCCGAAGACCATCCCCAGCCCGAAGTCCAGCCGAGACGATGGCTTCCTGAACCCGGGAAGTACTGGGGTAGAGAGGAAAAAGCTGAGGCATGGCCCGAGTGAGGTGCGGCGCGGTGCGCATCATGAGAATCCCGCGCTCGACAGCGCTCTCATGTGCCAGCCCGAGCTCACCATGGGCGAGATACCGAAGCCCGCCATGAACCAGCTTGGACGACCACCGCGAAGTCCCGAAAGCAAGATCCTGGGCCTCGACAAGGGCAACGGACAGCCCGCGCGAAGCGGCGTCGAGAGCGATCCCGGTCCCGGTGACCCCGCCGCCGACCACGACGACGTCGACACGCTCACCCGCGGCCAGCTCCGCGAGCTCACGTTCGCGGCGCCGCGCGTTGAGCGAGCCGGAGTTCACGGCTTCAGCGCCGCGTCGAGCACGTGCGTGAACTCGGCCATCAGGTCCGCCTCGGTCACGTCCACCGTCGCCGGCCGCAGCGAGAACGCGAACGACTGGACCACCAGCAGCACCGCCCGGGACTGCGCCGCGACCGGTGCCCGCCGGATCGAGCCGTCCTGGTGACCGGCCTCCAGCAGGTGGTGCAACGCCTGCTCGGCGAACTTCTGGGTCCCGCCGAGCCGCTCCACGATGTACGGCAGCACCAGTTCGGGGTCGACGTCGAGCAGCGTGCGGAACAGCGGGTCGGTCGCCAGCGCGCGGACCCCGGCCGAGGCGATGGTCACGAGCCGCTCGCGGCTGTGCGCCGCCTCCGCGCCGCGCTCGGTCGCCGTGCGCAGGAGCCCGCTGAACTCCCTGGTCATCAGGGCCGCGAGCACGCTGCGGACGTCCGGGAAGCGGCGGTACACCGTCATCCGGCTGACGCGCGCGGTCCGGGCGATCTCGGCGAGTGTGGTGCGGCGCACACCGACGGCCAGCACGCACGAGCGCGCGGCGTCGAGCAGCACGTCATCGGCCACCCGCGTCGCCGTCTGGCGGCTGCGGGTGTCCGCGAGCGCGGAGGATCCCGCGGTCTGCGTGGTGTGACGTTTAACGTCCATATGTCACACTGTAGTCGTGAACGCGCTCATTGACCACCGCCTCCGGCGGTCCTGGACCCCGGAAGCCGCCGACGCCGCCCAGCTGCCCGTGCGCGCGGCCAGGTGGCTCGACCAGCGTATCGGTCCGATCGCTCCCAGTGCTGCCCCGGAAGCGAACGAGTCGGTGAAAATACCGTCACCGAAACTTTCGGAAGCTGCGTCCGACGCGCTCGCGAAGGTGGTCGGCGCGGAAAACGTGCTGGTGGACGACGCGGCGCGGCTCGCGCGGGCCACCGGACTGTCCTACCTCGACCTGCTGCGCCGCCGTTCGCCCACCGCGGACTTCCCGGTGCCCGACGCCGTCGTGCTGCCCGCCGATCCGGACGAGGTCCAGGCCGTGCTCGAGGCCTGCGTCCGGCACGACGTCGGCGTCGTGCCCTTCGGCGGCGGCACCTCGGTGGTCGGCGGCGTCGCGGCGCTGCGCGGCGGCAAGACGGCGGTGATCGCGCTCGACCTGGTCCGGCTCGACGCGCTCGTGTCGGTCGACGCCGAATCGCGCATCGCCGTCCTGCAGGCGGGTGTCCGCGGTCCCGAAGCCGAGCGGCTCCTCGGCGGGCACGGCCTGACGCTCGGGCACATCCCGCAGTCGTTCGAGCGAGCCACCATCGGCGGGTTCGCCGCGACGCGCTCGGCCGGGCAGGCGTCGTCGGGCTACGGGCGCTTCGAAGACATGGTGACCGGCGTGCGGCTGGCGACTCCGCGCGGCGAGTGGAAGCTCGGCGTCGCGCCCGCGTCCGCCGCCGGACCCGACTTGCGCCAGCTCGCGGTCGGCAGCGAGGGCACGCTCGGCGTGATCACCGAGGTCGCGCTGCGGGTGCGTCCACAACCGCCGGTCCGGCGTTACGAGGGTTACGCGCTGCCGGGCTGGGCGGCGGGCGCGGCGGCCGTGCGGGACCTCGCGCAGCACCACGCGCTCGCCGACGTCACGCGGCTGTCCGATGTGGACGAGACCGAGGTGTCGCTGGCGCTGAACGCGGGCCTCAAGACGACGGCGCTGCGCCGTTACCTCGCCGCGCGCGGGGTGCGGCGGCCGTGCTTCCTCATCGTCGGCTGGGAGGGCACGGCGCACGACGTGGCGCTGCGCCGCCGCGAGACCGCGCGGCGGCTGAAGGCCGCGGGTGCCGTGCGCGTCGGCAAGGCGCTCGGCGAGTCGTGGCGGCACGGCCGGTTTGCCGGGCCGAGGCAGCGGGACGCGTTGCTGGACCGCGGCGTCTGCGTCGAGACGCTGGAGACCGCGGCCTACTGGTCCAATGTGGACGAGCTGCGTGACGACGTCCGCGCGGCGCTGACGGCGTCGCTGGGCCGGGCGATCGTCATGTGCCACATCTCGCACGCCTACGAGACCGGCGCGTCGCTGTACTTCACGGTGCTGACCGCGCGCGACGGAAGTGACCCGATAGGACAGTGGCAGCGCGCGAAAGCGGCGGCGTGCGAAGCGATCAGCGGACTGGGCACGATCTCGCACCACCACGCTGTCGGCGTCGACCACGCGCCCTACCTGGCGGCGGAGATCGGCTCGCTGGGCGTCGAAGTGCTGCGGGCGGCCAAGTCCGTTGTGGACCCGACGGGAATCCTCAACCCGGGGAAGCTGGTCTGAGCACTTCACACGGGACACCGTGGCCGTCCGCGGCGACGCCTTCGAGCGACGCCGCTTCAGCCTGGGGCACGTCGGCGGTGCGCACCGGCTTGCCGTCGACGAGCAGGGGGTAGCGGATCGGCGCGGCGCCGACGTAGGTGCAGACCTCGGTCAGCCGGGTGCCGTCTTCGAGGGTGATGTCGGGTTCGGTCAGCCGCGCGAGGTGGTAGCGCGTGCCGCGGCCCTCGCAGCGGTCGAGCACGGCGAGCTGGTCCGGCGTCACGAACCAGACGGCGTGCTCTTCGACGCCGTCCATCGCGGTCAGGGTGGCCGGGCGCTGGTCGTCGACGACGCGGAACCCGGCGGCCCACACGGCGGCGAGGCCGGCGCAGCGCGCGTGCGCCACCACGACCGGGCCTTCGAGCCCGAGGCGCGCGCGCAGCCAGGTGATCTTCGACGGGTTCGCGTTGGAG
This sequence comes from Amycolatopsis nalaikhensis, assembly GCF_030264295.1. Taxonomy (GTDB): domain Bacteria; phylum Actinomycetota; class Actinomycetes; order Mycobacteriales; family Pseudonocardiaceae; genus Amycolatopsis; species Amycolatopsis nalaikhensis. The sequence goes on from NZ_CP127173.1 coordinate 3,792,318, forward strand.
CCGTAGGCCAGCACGGCCGTCCGGTCGCGCCAGCCCGCGGGGGCGGCTTGCAGGGGGTGTCCGACGCCGTCGACGTGCACGAACGAGTAGCCCGGCCGGGTGCCAGGGTAGGGCTCGGCCGGGTATTCGTCGTCGGTGAACAACGGGCTTTCGGGGGGTCCAGGGGGGCTTGCCCCCCGGCTGGGGTCCGGGGCTCGGCCCCGGAAGACGCTGGTCAGAACGTCACCACGCTGCGCAGGACCTCGCCGTGGTGCATGCGCTCGAAGGCCTGCTCGACGCCGTCGACGCCGATGCGCTCGGTGACGAACTTGTCGAGCGGCAGCCTGCCCTGCAGGTAGAGGTCGACGAGCATCGGGAAGTCGCGGCTGGGCAGGCAGTCGCCGTACCAGGAGGACTTGAGCGAGCCGCCGCGGGAGAAGAAGTCGATGAGCGGCAGGTCGTTCAGCCGCATGTCCGGCGTCGGGACGCCGACGAGCACGACCGTGCCGGCGAGATCGCGCCCGTAGAAGGCCTGCCGCCAGGTTTCGGGACGGCCGACGGCGTCGATCACGACGTCGGGGCCGAAGGAGTTCGTCGCGTCCTGCATGGCCTCGACGACCTGTTCTTCGCTGAGGCCGCGGCTGTTGACGGTGTGCGTCGCGCCGAAGTCGTTGGCCCAGTCGAGCTTCCGGTCGTCCATGTCGATCGCGACGATGGTGGTGGCCCCGGCCAGCTTCGCGCCGGCGATGGCGGCGTCGCCGACGCCACCGCACCCGATGACGGCGACCGAATCCCCGCGGGTGACGGCGCCGGTGTTGATCGCGGCGCCCAGCCCGGCCATGACACCGCAGCCGAGCAACCCGGCGACGGCGGGCTCGGCCTCGGGGTTGACCTTTGTGCACTGTCCGCTGTGGACGAGCGTCTTCTCGAGGAAGGCCCCGATGCCGAGGGCGGGCGAAAGCTTCGTGCCGTCGGCGAGGGTCATCGGCTGGGCGGCGTTGAAGGTGGAGAAGCAGTACCACGGCTTGCCGCGCTTGCAGGCCCGGCAGGTGCCGCAGACGGCGCGCCAGTTGAGGATGACGTAGTCGCCGGGTTCGAGATCGGTGACGCCCTCGCCGACGGCTTCGACGACCCCGGCGGCCTCGTGGCCGAGCAGGAAGGGGAAGTCGTCGTTGATGCCGCCCTCGCGGTAGTGCAGGTCGGTGTGGCAGACGCCGCAGGCCTGCACGTTCACGACGGCTTCACCGGGGCCGGGATCGGGAACGAGGACGGTCTCGAGCGAGACGGGCTCGCCCTTGGCCCGCGAAACAACCCCCTGCACCTCGTACGGCATGCGAATCCACCTTCCCGGCCGCGCTGCTGGTCCTGCCCGCAGCTAATCACGGATCATGCGCGGATGGCGACATCCGCATGAGTGACTTCGGTGGCCTGTGCGCAACTAGGTGCGTGTTACGCAACTCCGAGCCAGGCGGCGATGGTGGCGACGTCGTCGAACGTGAGGCCGGTGCTCGCCTGGACCGGGTGGAGCAGCGCCGGACCGGGGTGGTGGCTCGCCACCCAGGACCGGTCCGCGGCGGTCGTCTCGTCGTCGATCCAGACGAACGGGCGGCCGGCCGCGTACTCGACGATCCGCCGCGTCTTCCAGTGGAGTCCGCCGACGGCGTCGTCATCGGGGAAGTCGAGCACCGGGAGCGGCGGCAGGCCCAGCAGCGGGGCGACGCACTCGTTCGCCTCGTCGAGCCAGGTCGTGGCCCAGACGAGGTCGCAGCCGAGCGCCAGCAGCCGCGGGCCGAGCGCCGGGTCGATCCGCGACAGCAGGGGGTTGCCGAGGTCGGTGTCCGTGAAGACCGGGTACTGCCCGTCGCTGCGGCCGAACGGGATCAGCGGGCCGTCGACGTCGAGGAACACCAGCGGGCGGGCCATGGTGCTCGCAGTGTGCCACGGGCGCGTGCCTCCGGCCCCGGCTTCCACGCTACCCCGGGGCACCGACGGTTTCGGGCGGCTCCGGCAGGTCCATGGACGCGAGCTTCACCGGATCGGCGACCGCGGCGATGCCGACGATCCGCCCGTCCGCCACGGTGAACGCCACCACCGACAGCGGCGTCCCGTCCGGGCGCCACGCCACCACTCCCGGCAGGCCGCCGACCAGCACCGTGCGGCCACCCGCCGCCGCGCCGAAGCGCGCTCCCGCTGCCACCTTCGTCGCTCCCAGGACCACCACCACGCCGTCCGGGGTGTCGACCGTCAGCCGGACCTCCGGGTCGAGCACGCGCAGCAGCCCCTCGAAGTCGCCGTCGCGGGCCGCCGTCAGGAACGCCTGGACCACTTCGCGCTGCGAACGCCCCGCCGGTTCCGACGGCGTGCGGACCTTGCGGCGCGCGCGGCTGGCCAGCATCTTCGTCGCGGCCGTCGACTTGCCGAGGATCCGGCCGATCTCCTCGAACGGCACCGCGAACAGGTCGTGCAGCACGAACGCCAGCCGCTCGTGCGGGCCGAGCGACTCCAGGACGACCAGCAGCGCCAGCCCGACCGAGTCGGCGAGCGCCACGTCCTCCTCCGGCGCCGGGGCCTCGTCGACCTCGACCACGACCTCGTCGTAGGGCGCCTCGGGCCGGGCTTTCCGCGCGCGCAGGACGTCGAGGCTGATCCGGCCCACCACCGTGGTCAGCCAGCCGTCGAGGTTCTCGATGGTCGCCGCGTCTTGGCGGGACAGGCGCAGCCAGGCCTCCTGGACGACGTCTTCGGCGTCGGCGTGCGAGCCGAGCACGCGGTGGGCGACCGCGCGCAGGCGGTCGCGCCGGGCGTCGAACGCCTCGGCCAGCGGGTCGGACATGTCGTTACCTTCCTCGGTTCTGCTCCGTCGTGGTGGTGACGAGCCCGGAGGGGCACAGGTAACCGATGGAGGAAGCATGGCAGCACGGCTCAAGGATTCGGGCGATCCCGAGGTGTTCGGGGCGATCCAGCAACTGGTCAAGGCGGTGCAGGCCGGCGGGGTCGACCCGCTGGTGCTCGACCTGGTCCACCTGCGGGCCAGCCAGATCAACGGCTGCAGCCCGTGCGTGTACGGCGGCGTCCAGTCGGCGAAGCGCCGTGGCGAGACCGAAGAGCGGCTGCACAACGTCGTGGCGTGGCGCGAGACGCCGTTCTACACGGAGGCCGAGCGGGCGGCGCTCGCGCTGACCGAAGCCGCCACCCGCCTCCAGGACGGCGCGCCCGGCGTCACTGACGAGATCTGGGCGGCGGCCGCGAAGCACTTCGACGAGAAGCAGCTGTCGGCGATCACCCTGAACATCGCGCTCGCGAACTTCTTCAACCGGATCAACCGCACGACCGGGCAGCAGGCGGGCAAAACCTGGTGAGCACGGCGGGGCGCCGGTCGGGCGCCCCGCCGCTCCGGTCAAGCCGGGGTGATGATGTACGCGATGCCGCCGGGGCCGCTCGCGACGCTCCCGTCGGCGCGGTACCGCTTCGTCCGCTGCCAGATCTTCTCGAACTGGTCGCGCTTGTAGATGTTGCGCACCCGGTCGTTGCTGCTCGACGCCGGGTCGTTCGCGATCACGTCGCCGTCCTTGGTGAAGCCGACCACCACCATGATGTGCCCGGCCGTGCCGTAGCCCGCGCCGTCCAGCTCGGACGCCAGGAATGACTGGGACGTGATCACCGGGATGCCGCGGACGATGTAGTCCTCGAGCTCGTTCAGCGAGTGCAGGCGGGTGATGTGCCCACGCAACCCGCGCGAAGCCGCATACGCCGTGTTGAACGGCCAGTTGCCCGTGCCGTCGTACGCGTGGTCGTAGGTGTAGCGCGCCGCGAACGCCACCGACGGGTCGACGTAGTCCGCCGGGATCCAGCTCATCTCCGCCGCCGACGGCTTCTTGCCCCAGTACTCGGCCACCATCTCCGTCGACGTCGGGCTGCACCAGGCCTCGCCGCCGCCGCCGTACTGCGGGAACTGTCCCTTGTGGAGGTTCTGCGCGTACGCCGGCACCTTCAGCTCGATCCCCGTCGCGCGGCCCGGCTTCGTCGGCTGCACCTCGAAGCGGTCCGGCACCGCCGACGTCATCGCGCCCAGCAGCGACACCGACGGCGTCGCGCCCGACCCGGCTTCGCGGTAGAGGCTGATCCGCAGCTTGTACGACTTCAGCGTCACGCCGGTCTTCATCACCAGCGTGTCGACGTCGACCGCGGCGTTCGCGTCGTCCTGGCCGTCGACGCTGGTGCGCAGGATGTCGGCGTCCCCGCTGGCCCAGCGGCCCATCACGTACCAGCCGGTCTCCGCGCCCGCCGACGTCCGGCCCTGCGCTTCGACCTGCAGCCACGTCTTCGCGGGCGTCCGCGCGTTCCACGACGCGACCAGCTGCGTCGCCCCGAAGCCCTGCCGGTACGACGGCGACGTCCACTGGCTGTACTCGTACGTCTTCGTCGTGCCCAGCTCCGGCTCGGTGTGCTCCACCGTGCCGACCGGGTTCGTGATCCGCAGCCCGTCCCTGGTCAGCGCGAGCCCGGCGAAGTCGCCTTCGTGGAAGCGGCCGCCCGTCCACTCGTGGTAGTCGATGGCTTCGTCGTTCCGCGGCCCCGCCTCGGCGACCTGCGTGGTTACAGCTGTCAGCACGACAACCGACAATAAAGTGAACAGACTGCGTACCCGCATCCCGGCTCCTCGCTCGACCCACCCAGTAGGCAGGGATTTTCGCCGGTCCGGCCGGGTATGTAAACAGATGTCTAGAGGACAGCCTGGGTCTGTGTCACTTTCGCGACCAACTTCCCGTCGTCGTCGTGGATTTCGGTCTCCACCACGACGAACTTGCGCCCGGCGTGCAGTGGTCTGGACGACGCAACGGCGTAGCCCGAACGCACGGCGCGCAGGAAGTTCGTCTTCGATTCGACGGTCGTGGTGCCCTGGCCGCCTTCGGGCAGGTTGAGGAACGCGCACACGGCGCCGGTCGAGTCGGCCAGCGCCATGAGCGCGCCCCCGTGCAGCGCGCCGCCGAGCGTGCAGAGGCTCTCGTCCCACTTCAGGCGGCTGCGGACGAGCGCCGGTCCGTGCTCCAGCACCTCGACGCCGAGGCGTTCGGAGAACGGCATGGAGCGGTGGAAGAGCTGCGTGCCCTCGGGATCGGTCATGCCCGCAGCTTGCCGCAAACCCCGCCGCGCGGCGATTACCTCGCAGGTAGTCGTGAGTGTTTAGGGCGGTTAGAACCGCCCTAAACACTCACGAGGCGTCAGGCGAGCGGGTTGACCAGGAGCAGCTCCGTGTTGTGGTCGGCGGCGTCGCCGACGCGGCCGAGGTCGGTGTGGATGTCGTTGTAGGACAGTTCCCGGTAGAGCGACGCAAGCGCTTGCGGCGTCCGGGCGTCGTAGTCCACGGCGTACGGCGCCTCGGCCTCGATCAACGTCGTGAACAGCGACAACGTGCCGTCGGCGTTGTCCGCGACCTCGACGATCCGGGCGTGCTGCGGGAAGTCGACGTGCGACGCCGTGTTGATCTCCCAGAAGCCCTGCTGCGGCGTGTTGCCGGCGTGCGGCGTGATCTGGTTGCGGTGCGTGTGGCCGTTGACCCAGGCGAGCACGTTCGGGAACCGCTTGAGCAACGCGACGAACGCGTTGCCGTCGAGGCGCGGGTCGAGCAGGTGGCGCGAGTCCGGCAGCAGGTTGCCCATCGAGCCGCTCGTGTGGTGGCTGAACAGGATGAACAGCTCATCGGTGACGCCGTGGGTGACCTTGCGGCCGAAGAAGTCGTAGTAGGTCGAGCTGTTGCGCTTGAGCGTCGACTCGACCCAGTTGTACTGCGCGAGCCCGATCGAGCCGTCCGCGAACCCGGCGTCGGTCGTCGTGTCGAGGCTGATCCCGGTGATGCCCGGCGCGATCCGGAAGGTGTAGTAGACGTTCTGGCCGTCGGCGTTGGCGCTGGTGAAGCCGTGCCCGACCGGGCCGGGGCCGGTGTTGGCGGCGTCGAGGTGCGCGCGGACGAACTCGCCGGTGCTGAACGGGCGGCGCCGCGCGTCCGGCGTGACCTCGCGGATGGTGCCGGAGCCGCCGAACAGCTCGGCGACGGGCACGCTCGAGCCGCTCTCGATGGCCGTGGCCAGCTTCTTCGCGGTGGTCTCGTCCTTGCCGATGACCTTGTACTTGCCGGTGTACCAGGCGTCGATGCCGGGGATCCGCGCGGGCAGCGAGCCGACGATGCTGTCGTCGTGGTTGCCGAAGGTGCAGTACCAGGGGACGTCGAGGCCGGGCGCGGTGAACGTCTTCAGCGCGGCTTCGAGCAGGCCCGGGATCTGCGGGAAGCCCTTCGCGGTGTAGTCGTCGCCGCCCGGTTTGCCGGGGTTCCAGAACTCGTGGTTGCCGGAGTTCTGGACGCCTTCGTAGGTGTTCGTGTCGCCGGAGTTCGGGGTGACGCTGCCGCCGTTGAGGACCTTGAGGAACCAGTCGAGCTCGATCAGCTCGTGGTTGTCGGTGTTGTCGCCGGTGGTGACCATGAGGTCGAACGGCCGCCCGGTGAACGGGCCCTGCCGCACGCTGTTGACCCGCTCGACGAGCGCGCTGGTGGCGACGGTGCCGAGCGCCTCCTGCGGCCGGTGCGCGGAGCCGATGAAGGGGTGCAGGTATTCGAAGCGCGCGGGGCTTTCGGTGTCGGTGATGTGCAGGTCGGTGAACTGGACGAAGGCGCTGAGGGCGCGCCGCCGGTCGTCGCGCCCGCTCTGCGGGGTGGCGAGATCACTGCGGACGACGAGCGGCCAGCCGGGCCCGGCGGACAGCCGCGAGTAGGTCGAGGTGCCCCCACCGGCGGCGACCTGTTCGAGAGTGGTGCCGGCGGTGCTGACCGAGCGGGTGCTCGTGAGCCGCAGGGCGCGATCGAGGGCGTTCGCGGCGGGCGTGCAGAGCAGGAGCCCGAGTCCGGCGGCGCCCGCGGTGGCGACGGTGCGCCGGGTGAGTTCGGCCATGTGTGTTCGCTCCCCAGTCTTCTCCGGGGTGAACGTGAAAAACATTCACCGTGACAGTTCAGTCCACCCTGTCACAGGAGTCGAGGCGGGGTGTACCGCCGAAGGTCGTGGTCAATTCCGCCGCTCTGGTCAGCAGGCGAGACCGCACGCGGTTCCGGCCGCGGCGAACAGGCCGAAGAAGAACAGCATCACGATCAGCGCGGGGATGACCGCGAGGATCCCGCAGATCAAACCCGCGATGCCCATGCCCTTGCCGGTGTAGCCGGGCCGGCCCGCCTGGACCATGCCGGCCCACGACAGGCCGATCGCGAGGAAGCCGAGGAGCAGGTCGACGAACGGGACCCAGAACGTGACCAGGGCGATGATGCCCACGACCATGCCCGCCACCGCCATGCCGCTGGTGGTCAGCGGCTGGTACGCGCCGTACGGCTGGGCGCCGTAGACCGGTTGCGGTCCGTACGCCGGGTACGGCTGGCTCACGTACGGCTGGACCGCGTACTGCGGCGCCGACGGCGGGTACCCCGGCTCGGCCGGGGCAGGGAGCTGCCGATCCGGCTGGTAAGGGTCGTAACTGGTCACCGTTCCCCCACTCTGTCCGTCCCCGGCGAAGTCGCCCGGACGGCCCCCCACGTTACTCAGCCGGTAAGGCCCGACTCGGTCACCCCGCGCACCAGATACCGCTGCAGGAACACGAAAAGCAGCACGATCGGCAGGATCGACACCGCGGCCGCCAGGAACAGCAGGTTCAGCTGCGGGTTCTGCGCCGTCAGCAACCCCGACAACGCCACCTGGACCGTCCACGAATCGGGTGACTGGGCGATGATCAACGGCCACAGGAACGCGTTCCAGCTGCCGATCACCGTGATCACCGCGATCGCCGCGAAGAACCCCTTCGAATTCGGGACCACGATCCGCCAGAACACGCCCCAGCGCGTCAGCCCGTCCACCCGGCCCGCCTCCTCCAGTTCGCGCGGGAAGTCCAGGAAGTACTGCCGGAACAGGAACACGCTGAACGCGCTGAACAGCCCCGGGATGACGAGCCCGCGGAAGTCCGACAGCCAGCCCAGCGACGACACCACCACGAAGCTCGGCACGAACGTCACCGACGTCGGGATCATCAGCGTCGCCAGCACCGCGTAGAACACCGCGCGCGAATGCCGGTACGGGATCCGGGCCAGGCCATACCCCGCCAGCGAGCAGATCACCAGCAGGCCGGCCGTCTGCGACGTCGCCACGATCGCCGAGTTCAGCAAGCTCCGCGCGAACGGGACGTCGGACGAGGAGAACAGCCGCGAGAAGTTCTCCCAGTGCACTGTGGACGGGAAGAACGTCCACTGTGGAGCCGTGATCTCCGCGCGCGATGCCAGTCCGTTGCGCAGCAGCAGGTAGAACGGCAGCAGGAAGAGCGCCGCTGCCACCACCAACGAAGTCCACCGGAAGAACGCCCTCACGACGCCCTCCCGAAGCGGAGCACCCGGCCCTGCAGCAGCGTCACCAGTGCGATGATCAGTGCCAGGATCACCGCGCCCGCGCTGCCGCGGCCGAGGTCCTGCCCGCCCGATCCCAGCGACGTGTAGTACAAGTACACCAGTGGCGGCCGCGCGAACGGTGGGTAGCCCCGGGCGTCGCCCATGATGTTGTAGAACTCGTCGAACGCCTGGTACGCGTTGATCAGGTTCAGCAGCAGCACCGCCACCGCCGTCGCGCGCAGCTGGGGCAGCGTCACGTAGCGGAACACCTGCCAGCCCGGCTTCGCGCCGTCCAGCCACGCCGCTTCGTAGAGGTGCCGCGGGATGCGTTGCAGCGCCGCGATGAACAGGATCATGTAGAACCCCAGCTGCAGCCACAGCCGCGCCGTCACCAGCACCACCCAGTACAGCGGCGGGTGCACCGTTCCCGTCCACGCCACCGGGTCCGCGCCGAACCAGCCGAGCACCGTGTTCGCCAGTCCATAGCGGACACCCGAGAACAGCGACGTCTTCCAGATCAGCGAAGCAACGACGTACGAGCACGCGAACGGCAGGAAGAACACCGACCGGAAGAACGCCCGCGCGAACCGCAGCTGGTTGACGCCCACGGCCAACGCCAGCGACAGCACGAACGTCAGCGGCACGATGAACACCGCGAACACGCTGAACGTCCCCAGGCTCGACAGGAACGGCTCGTCGGTGAGCATGTGCCCGTAGTTGTCCAGCCCGACGAACTCCGTCGGCGTCACCGTGTTGCGCGCGTCGAAGAACGACAGGTACGCGCTCCAGCCGATCGGCAGGTACGCGAAGATCGCCAGCCCGATCAGGAACGGCCCGACGAACAGCCAGAAAGCGCGCGCGTCGCGCCGCTTCATCCGAAGAGGCGCTTAAGCTCGGCCTTCGCGACCTCGACCGCGGTCTTCACCTGCGCTGCCGGGTCCGCTCCTTCCTTCGCGATCTTCGCGGCCGCGTCGGACAGCGCCGTGTTCGACTGCTGTGTCCACACCGGACCGCCGACCAGGTGGCTGTTCTCCTTGACGAACCGCGCCGCGTCGGCGGCCGGGCCCGCCTTGAGGTTGTCCGCGCGGTCGATCAGGCTCTGCCGCGCCGGGACGTGGAAGCCGTACTTCGTCGCGAACTCCAGCTGGTCGGCCGTGTTGTCCACCCACAGCCACTTCACGAACGCCTTCGCCTCGGCGACGTGCGCGCTCTTCGCGTTGACCATCGCGCCGTACGCGCCGACCGGGACCGACGGCGCGCCGCTGCCGTCCAGCTTGGGGAACGGCAGCACGCCGAAGTCGTCGTCGAACGCCCGGCGGATCTTCGGCACGTTCCACAGCCCGGTCCACTGCATGGCGGCGAGCCCGTCGATGAACGCGCCCGGGTCCGACCAGTCCGACGGCGCGCCCAGCAGCAGGGAACCGTTGGCGTTCAACGTGTGCAGCTTCGCCAGCGCGGTCGCCGCGCGCGGGTCGTCGAAACCGACCTCGCGGTTGCCGTTCTTCAGGTAGTCGAGCCCCGCCGACCACAGCAGCGGGCCGGTGAGCACGCCGACGCCGCCGTCGTTGCCCGCGAAGAAGCCCTTGACGCCGTCCTTGGTCAGCTTCGCGGCCGCGTCGATCAGCTCGTCGACCGTCTGCGGCGGCTGCACACCCGCGGCCTGCAGCAGGCTCTTGCGGTAGAAGAGCACCTGCGTGTCGGTGGCCTGCGGGATGCCGTAGACCTTGCCTTCGACGGTCTGCGCCGCCAGCACCGCCGGGCTGAAGTCGGCTTTCACCGGCGCGATGACGTCGTCGAGTGAGACGACCTGGTTCTGCCGCACCCAGTCGATCTTGACCTGCGCCTCGAAGACGTCCGGCACCTTGCTGTTCTGCAGCGCGGTGACGATCTTCGAGTCGTAGTCGCCGGGGTTCCACTGCACGTTGACGGTCGCGGCGGGGTAGCTCGCCGCGTAGCGCTTCACGGCTTCCTGGACGCCGTCCTCGCCGTAGGCGTGGTACCACTGCTGGAGCGTGACCTTCGGCGTGTCCGACGGCGGCGGCCCCGCCGAATAAGCCGTCGAAGGCGGCGGGTCACCCTGCCGCCCGGTGTTCGACCCGCACGCCGTCGCCAGCGCGCCGACACCCGCCAGGGCCAAGAACTTGCGCCTGTTATGCATCCCCAGAACCCCTCCGACGTGCTCTGAAGGCCACCATGAAGGCGCTAGGGTCCCTCATGGTGGCCCGCAGAGGCATGAAGACTCGCCGGAGATTTACCCGTTAGAGCTGGGCGATGTCGAGCTTTCCCTCGGAGTAGGACGCGCGGATCCGCTTCTTGTCGAACTTGCCGACGCTCGTCTTGGGCACTTCGTCCACGAACGTCCAGTTCTCCGGCAGCTGCCACTTCGCGACCTTGTCGGCGAGGAAGTCGCGCAGCTCCTCGGGCGTCGCCGTCTGGCCCTCCTTGAGCACGACGGCGACCAGCGGCCGCTCGTCCCACTTCTCGTCGGGGATGCCGACGACCGCGGCCTCGGCCACCGCCGGGTGGCCCATGACCTGGTTCTCCAGGTCGACCGACGAGATCCACTCGCCGCCGGACTTGATGACGTCCTTGGCGCGGTCGGTCAGCGTCAGGTAGCCGTCGGGGCTGATCTTGCCGACGTCGCCGGTGCGCAGCCAGCCGTCGTGGAACTTGTCGGGGTCGACGTCGGAGCCGCCGTAGTACGAGCCCGCGATCCACGGGCCCTGGACCTCGAGCTCGCCGACGGCCTCGTTGTCCCACGGCAACGGCTCACCGGAGTCGCCGATCAGCCGCGCGCGCACGGACGCCGGGAAGCGGCCCTGCGTGTAGCGGTACTGCCAGGCCTCTTCGCCGGTGGCGCTCGCCGGCGGCCGGGCGACGCTGCCCAGCGGTGACGTCTCCGTCATGCCCCACGCGTGCAGGATCGACACCTTGTGGCGCTCCTCGAAGGCGTGCATCAGCGACGGCGGCACGGCCGACCCGCCGACGACGACCTCGCGCAGGTGCGAGATGTCCTGCGGGTTCGCCTCGAGGTGGGCGAGCAGGCCCTGCCAGACGGTCGGGACCGCGCCGGCGAACGTCGGCTTCTCCGCGGCCAGCATCGCGGCCAGCGGCGCGGGCTGCAGGAAGCGGTCCGGCATCAGCAGCGATGCGCCGACCATCAGCGCCGCGTACGGCAGGCCCCACGCCATCGCGTGGAACTGCGGCACGATCGCCAGCGCCTTGTCGCTTTGCGCGAGGTTCATGCTGTCGCTCATGCAGACCTGCATGGAGTGCAGCCAGATCGAGCGGTGCGAGTAGGCGACGCCCTTGGGATCACCCGTCGTGCCCGACGTGTAACACATCGCGGCCGCCGAGCGCTCGTCCACCACTGGCCAGTCGAAGGTGTCCGGCTGGGCGGCCAGCAACTCGGCGTAGGAGTGCACCTCGACGCCGTCCGGGGCTTGCAGGGCCGCGGCGTCGCCGTTGGCCACGATGACGTGCCGGACCGTCTTGAAGTGCGGCAGCTGGGCCGCCAGGAGCGGGACCAGCGTGCCGTCGACGATGACGACCTGGTCCTCGGCGTGGTTGGCGACGAACACCAGCTGTTCGGGGAACAGCCGGATGTTCAGGGTGTGCAGCACCGCGCCCATCGCCGGGACGGCCAGGTAGGCGGCCAGGTGCTCGGCGTTGTTCCACATGAACGTGCCGACGCGCTGGTCGCCGGTCACGCCGAGGCTCCGGAGCGCGTTCGCGAGCCGCGCGGCGTTGCGGCCGAGGTCGCCGTAGCTCTCGCGACGCGCTTCTGAACCGGTCCAGGTGATGACTTCGCTCGCCGAGTGCACCGAGGTGCCGTGTTTGAGCAGGTTCGCCAGCGACAGCTGGCCGTCCTGCATGGTGCTCAACATGGTCGCTCCCGGGGGTCGTTCGCCGGTGAACTGGGGTTGCGCCGACTCTAGTGCGGATCGGGTGAAGCGGGCATGGTCAACAACGGCTCCGTTCGGTCACGGTCGTCGCGCGATCGGGCGACGAGCGAACGGTGATCATGATCGACAATTTTTGCGGTTTTCGTTGTGGGCAAGGAAATGCGCGCCGGAACCCGGTGTAGTGGAGGCTTCACTTCCGGGTGAGTCGGGCCACTCTGGACGCTTCTTGGGAGCGTTTCCGCAGGCCGGAGCGGGTTGCCCGGTATCACCTCCGGGGGTAATAAGTGCGTGTCGGTTGCACGGCCACGAAGCCGGTGGCGTTTACTGGGGCCGTGGTAAGAGACGGCTGGCCAGCGCTTGCAGGAGCAAGCACACACAAAAGCCGTCGGCCGCGAAAGCGGAGACCTGAGAGGAAAGGACTACTACGTTGGCTCTGCCTACGTTGACTCCGGAGCAGCGCGCCGAGGCCCTGGCCAAGGCCGCCGAGGCTCGCAAGGCGCGTTCGGAGCTGCTCGCGTCGATCAAGTCCGGCAAGGAGAGCATCGAAAAGGTGCTCAAGCAGGCCAAGGAGAACAAGACCATCGGGAAGACGAAGGTCACCCAGCTGCTGAAGGCCGTCCCCGGCCTCGGCGCGGTGAAGGTCGCCGCCCTGCTCGAGCAGGCCGGCATCGACCCGGACCGGCGTGCGGCCGGCCTGGGCGAGCGCCAGCGCGAGGCGCTCATCGACGCGCTCAAGTAGCCCGTCACCAGGGAGCTCCCGCGAGGGGAGTGTCGTCAGCGACACTTCCCTCGCGGATCTCCCGAAGCCTGGGACGCTGGTCTGGTGAGCTCACCTGACCCGGCGACCCCGGCACTCGACCTCGCCGCCCGCTACCAGCGTGGCGACTTCCTGTTCACGACGGCCCAGCGCGCGCTCCTGGCGCAGGGCACCCTCCGGACCGTGACCGAGACGGACCCCCGGCGGCTCGCCTCGGCGATCCCCGGTGTCCTGGCCGAGACCGGTGCCCCGCTGGCCGTCGGCGTCCTGCCGTTCGACACCGGGCCCGACACGAAGGTGCCGGGCCACCTCGTCGTGCCCCGGACCGTCCACCGGGCCGAGGGCGCGCCTTCGCTGCCGCGCGAGGTCCTCCCGGCGCCCGTGCGCGTCCGTGCGGTGCCTTCGCCGGAGCGGCACATCGAGTCCGTTCGTGCCGCCGTCATCGCGTTGGACTCTCGTGGCCTGCGGAAAGCCGTCCTCGCGCGCGCCCTGGACCTCGAGTTCGACGCGCCGGTCTCCGCCGAGCGGATCGTGCGCAACCTGGCCGTGGGCAATCCGCGGCACTTCACGTACGCCGCCGAGCTGCCCGGCGGCCGGTCCCTGGTCGGCGCCACGCCCGAGCTGCTGCTGCGCCGAACGGGCCGCACGGTGTTCTCGTCACCGCACGCGGGCTCGATGCCCCGCTCGGCCGACCCGGCGACCGACCGCGCGAACGGCGAGGCCCTGCGGACGTCCCGCAAGGACCAGCTCGAGCACGCGGTGGTGATCGACTACGTCGTCGAGGCGCTGCGGCCGTTCTGCCGGACGCTGGACGTCCCGGCGGGGCCGGAGCTGGTCACGACACCGGCGATCTGGCACCTGCGCACCCCGATCACGGGCGAGCTGATCGACCCGGAGATCACGGCTTTGGACCTCGCGGCGGCGTTGCACCCGACCCCGGCGATCTGCGGCACCCCGACGGAGGGAGCGCGTGAGCTGGTTCAGGAGCTGGAGCCGTTCGACCGCGACTACTACGCGGGAGCGGTCGGCTGGGTGGACGCGGCGGGCGACGGAGAGTGGGCGGTGGCGATCCGCTGCGCGGAGATCGCGTCCACGTCGATGCGGCTGTACGCGGGGGGCGGGATCGTGGCGGCGTCGGACCCGCGGGCGGAGCTGGACGAGACGACGGCCAAGTTCCGCACGCTGCTGGCGGCGATGGGCCTGGAGGACCTCACCGGAGTCTGACGGCCCCGAGCGCCCCAATGTGGCGTTCGGTGCGTCAGACGCACCGAACGCCACATTGGGTGCGTTGGACGCAACCAACGCCACATTGGGGCGCTTGAGCCGGGTGCTACGGGACCCAGTGCTCCTCGGTCACCGAGAGCTCGTCGGTGGTCAGCACGGCGATGGCCGCTCGGTAGCCGTCCGCGGCCTTCAGGTCCGCCAGCCGGGTCGTCGCCGGGTCCAACGCCGCGTCTCCTGACGACACCAGGCGGGCCGGTTCGTCGTAACGCGAGAACGTGATGCTCTGCAGCGGGATGCGCAGCCCCTTGCCCGTGGCCTTCATCACCGCTTCCTTGCGCGTCCAGTAGACGAAGAACGCGCGCGCCTTCTCCGCGTCGCTCAGGCCCGTCAGGTGCGCCGCCTCGGCCGGGCTCAGCGCGTACTCGATCAGGCCGTCGTCCGCGCGGCGGCCCGCCGTCTCGACGTCCAGGCCCACCGGGACCGACGGGGTCGCCGCGACGCCGATCAGCTCGCCCGAGTGCGAGATCGACAACGTCAGGTCCGCGCCCGGGATCCGGGGCCGCCCGTGGGGCTTGCCGCAGTCTTCGCAGGTCGCGTCGAACTTCACCGCCTCGACCGCCAGGCCGAGCCGCTCCGCCGCGACCGTCTTGGCCAGTACGCGGCCGGTGAGGAACCGGCGCTTGTCCGCGTCCTGCCGGTACGCCTCGAACCGCCCCTGCTCGACGTCGTCCAGCAGGCGCAGGAAGCGCTCTTCGGCGGGCAGCGGGGGCGACCAGCGGACCACGATCTCCATCACGCCCCCGATCTTCCCGGGCGGCCGCCCCCGTTGTCACGATTTCCGGCCGAGGTCTGGGGTTACCCGGCACTCAGGAGGTACCCTGTCGCTAAGCGAGCGCTTAGTCATGTAGGAGGAGCGGCGAGGTCATGGATTTCTCTCTCAGCACCGAAGAACGTGAAGTGCGCGACTGGGTTCGCACGTTCGTCCAGCGCGAGCTGATCCCGCTCGAACAGGAGGTCCTGCGGCGCGAGCGCGCGCACCAGCCCGGCCTGACCGGCGAGGAGCTCAAGGACCTCCAGCTCAAGGCGAAAGAATCCGGCTTCTGGGGCGTGCTGACCCCGGAGGAATACGGCGGCATGGGCCTGTCCGCCGTGATGGCCGCGCTGCTCGAAGCCGAGCTCGGCCGCACCTTCGTGCCGTTCCGCTTCGGCGGCGCCGCCGACAACATCCTGTTCCACGCCAACGAGGAGCAGAAGCGGACCTACCTGCTGCCGACCATCTCGGGCGAGCGCAAGTCGTGCTTCGCGATCACCGAGCCGGGCGCCGGGTCGGACGCCAAGGCCATCCGGACCACCGCCCGCAAGGACGGCACCGACTGGATCATCAACGGCGAGAAGACCTTCATCACCGGCGGCAACGAAGCCGACTTCACCATGGTCTTCGCGATCACCGACCCGGAGAAGGGCGCGAACGGTGGCGTCACGTGCTTCCTCGTCGACCGCGAGGCCGGCTGGAAGTCCGAGTACATCGACACCATGGGCGAGTGGGGCCCGGCGTCGCTGATCTTCCAGGACGTCCGCGTCCCGGAGACGCAGATCCTCGGCGAGGAGGGCCGCGGCTTCGAGCTCGCCATGCAGTGGATCGGCCAGGGCCGCTACCTGCTGCCCGCCCGCGCGATCGGCTCGTGCGAGCGGCTGATCTCGATGGCCATCGAGCACGCCAACACCCGCGAGACGTTCGGGCAGAAGATCGCCGAACGCCAGGCCATCCAGTGGATGATCGCCGACTCCGGCGTCGAGCTCGAGGCGCTGCGCTGGCTCGTGCTCAACGCCGCCTGGCAGGTCGACCAGGGCATGGACTCGCGGCACGCGCAGTCGATGGCGAAGCTGTACGGCGGCCAGAAGGCCAACGAGATCGTCGACCGCGTCCTGCAGATCCACGGCGGCATGGGCTACACGCGGGAGCTGCCGGTCGAGCGGTGGTACCGCGAGCTGCGGCTGCTGCGCATCTACGAAGGCACCGACGAGATCCAGCGCCGCACGATCGCGCGCAACCTGCTCAAGGGGCACGTGAAGGTCGGCGGCGTGCTCGGCTGAGCCCGCCCGGAAACGCGAGAAGCCGTCAAGACCGCCTTTCCCGGCGGTCTTGACGGCTGTCGGGCCTGCTTACTTCTTGTTGCGAATGGCGATCGGGACGCCCGCGAGGTCTTCTTCGTTGCAGAGGAGCTTCACGTCGTAGTACGGCGAACCCTTGCGGTCGTCGTAGTCGAGGTGGATGGCCAGGACGTCGAGCGGCTCGCCGAGCCACTCCTGAGCCTGACGTAGCCACTTGGCGCAGCGCTCCAGAGCCGCGGGGAGATCGTCGTCACGGAACTCGACCGGGCGATAGGGGACATCCTGCACCTGATCGCGGGGGTGTGCCGGCGCCGGGAGGCCCGGCGCGAGACCCGAGTCGTCCAGTTCCAGTTGGATCGTTTCCTCAGTCACCCTTCGAGCGTCCCCCACCCGCGCCGTCTGAGCAAGGCGTACACAGGTAAAAGCGCCGCTAAACGGACATGCCCCACTCTTTCGCGACGATTTCCCGGCACCGTCGCAAGTCACCGACGCCCGGCGGAGACGTGCAGCCCATGGCCCTCGACGCCAGCTCCGCGTAGTGCTCCGCGAGCTCCTCCAGCGTCAGCGGGCCGCGTGGTGAGTACCACCGCGCGACCCCGCTGCACATCTCCAGCAGCGCCAGCCGGGTCACCGCCGGGTGCTCCACACGGAACACCCCGGCCGCGACGCCCTCGTCGATGGCCGCGGCCCACAGCCGTTCGTAGGCGTCGCGCAGGGCCACCACCGGCTCGCGCGCGGCCGGGGAGAGCACGTCGACTTCGTTGTCCACCACCCGGGTTTCCGCCGGGCCGACGGCGTGCGCGAGGACGTGCAGCGCGACCAGCGTGCGCAGGCGGTGCACCGGGTCGGTGCTGCCCGCCGTCGCCTCGCGGGCGGCGTCCAGCAACCGGTTCAGCGCCGTGTGCATGATCTCGGCGAGCAGATCCTCCTTCGTGCCCATGTAGTGGTACAGGCTGGCCGAGGAGAGTTCGGCCTCCTGCGCCAGATCCCGGATGCCGGTGCCGTGGAAGCCCTTGGTGGCGAACAGTTTCACCGCCGCCGCGCGGACGCGCTCCCGGCTGGTCACAGCCATGCCGCCGCCTTCGCGTCCCACGACCCGGCGCGCGGGTCGGCCACCTTCCGCAGCTCGCCCTTCGCGACCCGCTCCGACGGCGTCATCGGCAGCTCGTCGGCGAACGCCCAGAACCGCGGAACCTTGAAGTAGGCCAGTTTTCCGGCGCAGAACTCGGCCAGCGCGGCCGGCTCCGGACGTTCGCCGTCGCACACGACGTACGCCTTGATCTCCTCGCCGCGCAGCTCGTCCGGCACCGCGACGACGGCCGCCAGCCGGACCGCCGGGTGCAGCAGCAGCGCGCGCTCGACCTCGTCGGCGGAGACGTTCTCGCCGCTGCGGCGGATCATGTCCTTCGTGCGGCCGACGTAGTAGACGCGGCCGGCGTCGTCCATCCGGGCGAGGTCGCCGGTGTGGAACCAGCCGCCCTCGAAGGCCCGCGCCGTCGCCTCGGGATCGTCCAGGTAGCCGTGCATCAGGCCGATCCCGCGGATCAGCAGCTGCCCGGTTTCCCCGCGCGGCAACGGCTTCCCGTCGTCGCCGGCGATCATCACCTCGCGGTCGCGGCTGGGGCGTCCGATGCAGCCGGTGCCGACGGTCTCGTCGTGGTCGGCGGCGGTCATCCGGATGTCGCCGCCGGTCTCGGTCATCCCGAACGCCTCGTACCACGGCACGCCCCAGCGCGCCTCCAGCTCGGCGTGCAGCTCGTGCGGGATCGCGGACGCGCAGATCGCCCGGACGCGGTGGTCGCGGTCCGCTTCGGACGGCTCCTGCCGCAGCAGCAGCGTCGGCATCAGGCCGAGGCAGTAGAACCACGTGACGCCGTGCTCGCGGACCTTCGCCCAGAACGTGCTGGGGTGGAACCGGTCCAGCACGACGAGCGTCGCGCCGCTGGCGAGCCCGAGCGCGACGTTCCACTGTGGATCGATGTAGTGGAACGGCTGCGCGGTCAGGATCACGTCGTCTTCGCCGACGGCGGGGAAGTCGGTCGCCAGGCTGATCGCGAGCGTCGTCCAGTATCGGTTCGGCAGGACGCAGCCCTTGGGCGCACCGGTGGTCCCGGAGGTGTACTGGACGTTCACCGGCGTCTCCGGCACCGGCGTGAATCCCGAGCTTTCACGTGAAAGCTCGGGCCCCAGGTGGGAGCTTTCACGTGAAAGCTCCGCCGGGGTGATGACCTCGGTCAGGCCGATGCGGTTGAGCAAGTCCGTGAACTCTTCGGCGGCGACGACCAGTTTCGCGCCGGAATGGCGGAGGACGTGGGCGCCGTCGAACTCCTGGTAGTTCGTGTTGACCGGGACCAGCTGCGCGCCGATCTTGGCCAGCGCGAGCCACGTCAGCGGGAACGCGGGCACGTTCCGCAGCATCACCGCGACGCGGTCGCCCACGCCGATGCCGCGCTCGGTCAGCGCCGCGGCGAGGCGCGAGCTTTCGCGGTCGATCTCGGCGAAGGTGAACTCCTGACCCAGGTGGTCGAAGATCCAGGCCGTGCGGTTTGGCCACAACTCGGCGGCCCGCGTGACCAGCTGGTGCAGGGTCCCGATTTCGGCGAGCGGCGTCACGTCCGGCTCCGGAAGGCCTCCGTGGACGCGGCGACCGCGGCCGAGTGCTCGGTGATGAGGGCGTGGCTGACCTCGAGTTCCAGTGCGGGCTCGAGGTCCGTGCTCGCGTCCAGGACGCGCTTGGCCATCGCCGCCGCCTCGGGCGGGTGCTCGGCGATCCGCTTGGCCCAGCTCAGCGCCTCGGCCTGCAGCTGATCGGCCGGGAAGGCGGCGTTGACCAGGCCCAGCTCGGCGGCCTTCCGGCCGTCGACGCGCTCGCCGAGCAGCAACAGTTCCTTCGCCTTGAGCGGGCCGACCAGCAGCGGGAGCAGCCGCGACGCCGCGCCGGTGACGCTCAGGCCCAGTGAGACCTCCGGAAACGCGAAAACGGCGTCCTCGGCGGCCAGGATCAGGTCGCAGCCGAGCGCGAACTCCGCGCCCGCGCCGATCGCGTAGCCGTGCACCGCCGCGATCACCGGCTGGCGCAGCCCGCGCAGGCGCCGCGTCACGTCCTGCAGCCGGTCGAGCCGCGCGCGTGAGTCACCCGCGGGGGTGGGTTCCTTGAGGTCGTGCCCGGCGCAGAAGGCCCGCCCGGTGCCGGACAGCACGACGACGCGGGCGTCACTGCGGGCGGCCGCGTCGAGCGCGGCGAGGAAGTCGTCGACCAGCACGGCGGCGACCGCGTTCAGCCGCTCGGGCCGGTTGAGCCGGATCTGCGCGATGCCGTCCTCGACGGCGAACTCCACGGTGGGCATGAGGGCGATGCTAGACGTTCGATCGATCGATCGATAGCCTCGGGCTATGCGGGTTGATGCGGTCTTCGAGAACGCCACGGTCTGGACGGGCGTGGGCGTCACCAGCGCACTCGCCGTCCTGCACGGCCGGGTGGTCGCGCTCGGCGACGACGCGGTTTCGCTGTCGGCGCGCTCCCGCGTCGACCTCGCCGGGGGCTTCGTCGTGCCCGGCTTCCACGACGCCCACAACCACATGGCGTGGTTCGGCATGGGCCTCGACGACGTCCCGCTGAGCGACTGCCGCAGCGTCGAGGAGGTCTACGACGCCGTCGCCGCGCGGGCCGCGACGCTGCCGCCGGGGAGTTGGGTGGTCGGCAGCGGGTACGACCAGAACAAGCTGGTCGGCGGGCACCCCGACCGGCACGGCCTCGACCGGGCCGCACCGGGGATGCTGGTGCGGCTCAAGCACACGTCCGGACACATGACCGTGGTGAACTCGGCCGTGCTCGACCAGCTCGACCTGGCGCACGTCCCGGTGGGCGGCGACGTCGTGCTCGACGCCGACGGCTCGCCGACCGGGCTGCTCCGCGAGCAGGCCCAGCTGCTGCTGCGGCCGCTGACCTACCCAACCCCCGTCGAGCGGGTCGTGCGCGGGCTCGACCGGGCGTCCGAGCGGTACCTGGCCGAGGGCATCACCAGCGTCCAGGAGGCCGGGATCGGCGGCGGCCTGGTCGGCGAGACGCCCGCCGAGCTGGCCGCCTACCAGATCGCGCGCGACAGCGGCGTGCTGCGCGTGCGCAGCACGGTGATGGTCGCCGCGAGCGTGCTGCACGACCTGCCCGACGGCGCCGGGTTCGGCCTCGACCTCGGCCTGCGCACCGGCCTCGGCGACGAGTGGCTGCGCGTCGGCCCGATGAAGTTGTTCGCAGACGGCTCCCTGGTCGGGCGCACCTGCGCGATGCACGACCCCTTCGACGGCGAGCCGGACAACCGCGGCTACTTCCAGGTCCCCGAGGACGAGCTGGCCCGCACGATCCGCCGTGCCCACGAGGCGGGCTGGCAGATCGCCACGCACGCGATCGGCGACCGCGCGATCACCGTCGTCCTCGACGCCTACGAAGCCGCGTTAGCTGCTTCGCCGCGTACGGACCACCGGCACCGCATCGAGCACTGCGCGGTGCTTCAGCCCGCGGAGCTGTCCCGGCTCGCCTCGCTCGGCATCATCCCGTCGCCGCAGGGCCGGTTCGTCAACGAACTCGGCGACGGCATGCGCGCCGCGCTCGGCGAGGCGCGCGTCCCGTGGTGCTACCGGCTGCGAAGCGTCCTGGACGCGGGTTGCGTCCTGCCCGCGTCTTCGGACCGGCCCGTCGTGAACGGCGCTCCGCTGCTCGCGCTGGCCGACATGGTGCGTCGGCGCACGGCGTCAGGCGCCCCCTTCGGGCCCGAAGAGGCGTTGACGCCGGAGCAGGCGTTGCGCGCGTACACATACGGCTCGGCGTACGCGACCTTCGTCGAGCGTGACCTGGGCACGCTCGAGCCCGGGAAGCTCGCCGACTTCGCCGTGTTGTCGGGATCGCCGCTGGCGGAGTCCGCTTTGGACGAGCTCAGCGTGCAAGGCACCGCCGTCGGCGGCGAACTGCGTTATCAAGCGTGATGGCTCACTTCCTCCCCACGAACTCGAGTGCTTCCTCGGCCAGCGCGGACCAGGACAGCGTCGATCCCGGGTCCAGCGCCAGCCATTCCTTCATCGGCGTGCCCTTGTTGGCGTCGAAGCGCACGCCGTGGCCGCCGTCGACCAGCTCGTCCACTCTCGCCCGGGGCAGCTTCAGCACCAGCCGCCCGCGGACGAACATGGCGAAGATCCGCCCGTGCGCGCGCAGGGCGGAGCGGCCGAAGCCGCCGGTCGCGCCGGGTGGCGTGATGCCCGGGCGTCCGGTGAACTCGTCGACCAGGTCCTCGAACCGCTGCTCCGGTGACATCGACCACCTCCGAGCCCGACAGTAACGACCACCACCGACAGAAACGGGAGGCGAGATGCCCGTCCGGGACGCCGTCTTCGAAGACATCGAAGAAATCTGTGCGCTCATCGAGGAGCACGCCGTCTACGAGGACAAGCACGACCTCAAGCTGGACCGCGCCGAGATGAGCGGGCACCTGTTCGGCCCCGACCCGAAGGCGTGGGTGCTGATCGCGACGCCGCCGGGCGAGCCGGGCACGGTGGCCGGGTTCGCGTTCTGCAGCTGGAACTTCTCGACGTGGGAGGCGCGGCCGGGCATCTGGCTCGACGACCTGTTCGTCCGGCCCGCGCACCGGCGCTTCGGGCTCGGCAGCGAGCTGCTCGACGAACTGCGCAACCGCACGACCGGGCGCGTCGAGTGGGACATGCAGGAGGGCAACGAGAAGGGGAAGGCGTTCTACGCGCAGCTCGGCGCGGAGCCGGTCCCCGGCTGGGTCCGCTACCGCTGGCGGCCGTGAACTTTCACGAGAAAGAACCCGGCCCCGTATCGTATGCGGCATGGGAGATGGTTCGGTCCGGAGGTCTTCGTCGGTCGAAGACTACGTCCGGGTGATCTACGGCCTGGTCGAACGGGGTGAGGCGGTCACCAACACGTCGCTCGCCGGCCGGCTGGAGGTCAGCCCGTCCTCGGCGTCGGGGATGGTCACGAAGCTGTCCCAGCTGGGCCTGGTCACGCACGTGCCGTACCGCGGCATCGAGCTGACCGCGGACGGGCGGCTCTTGGCGCGCTCGGTGCTGCGGCGGCACCGGCTGATCGAGACGTACCTGGTGTCGGAGCTTCGGCTATACGTGGGACGAGGTCCACGCGGAGGCGGACGCGCTGGAGCACGCGGTGTCGGACCGGCTGGTCGAGCGCATCGCGGCGAAGCTGGGCAACCCGGTCCGCGACCCCCACGGCGACCCGATCCCGGCCCCGGACGGCAGCGTCGAGGAGCTGCCGGTGCGGATCCTCGACGACCTCCCGCCGGGGGCGGTCGGCGAGATCGTCCGGGTCTGGGACACGGACCCGGAACTGCTGCGGTACCTGACGGAGCACGCGATCAACCTGGGCGAACGCATCGAGGTCGTGGAGCGGCAGCCGTTCGGCGGGCCGATGGTGGTCAAGGTGGGCTCGCCGCCGGACGCCGCCACGCACGCCATCGGCAAGGAGATCGCGCAGGCGTTGTCGGTCACCCTGCGCTAGACCCGAGCGCCCCAATGTGGCCTTCGGTGCGTCTGACGCACCCAAGGCGGCCTTCGGTGCGTCAGACGCAACCAATGTGGCCTTGGGGCGCTTGGGACGTCGGGGTGCGTACGCGCGGGTGTCGTCGCTGAGCGGATGTGGTGACACCGCCTGCGCGCCCACCATTAGCCGCATGAAACCCTTCCGCTTCGGCGTCGTCGCCGGTTACGCCCCTGACCTCCGCTCCTGGACCGCGCAAGCGAAGCGCGTCGAAGACCTCGGCTTCGACACCCTGCTCGCCACCGATCCCGTCGGCACCGCCGATCCCTTCGTCCTCCTCGGGGCCGCCGCCGCGGTCACCGATCGCCTCCGGCTCGGCACCTTCGTGCTCGCCGATCCCTTCCGCGATGCCAAGGCCCTCGACTGGCAGGCCCGCACCCTGCACCAGCAGACCGGTGGCCGCTTCGAGCTGGGGCTCGGCGTCGGGCGGCCCGGGGCCGAAACCCACGCCGCGCACCTCGGGCGCGAGTTCGGCTCTCCGGGTGAGCGCATCACACGGATGGCCGAGACCATCGCCGTCCTCAAGGGAACCGCCGACCGGCCGCGGCTGGTGCTCGCCGGCGGTGGGCCGAAAATGCTGGCGCTCGCCGCGCAAGAAGCCGACACCCTCACCTTCACCTGGGCGCCGAAGACCACCGAAGCCGAGGCGGAGTCCATTGTGGAACGGTTCCGCGAGCTCGTCGGGGCGCGGCTGCCCGACATCGAGCTCGGCCTGAACCTGATGGCCGTCGGGGACGCGCCCTCGCCGGGGATCGCGCGCTGGGCCGGGGTCGACGTCCCCGAGCTCGCCGCCGCCGACGCCGTCACCGTGCTGCCCGCCGATCCGCGGCGAGCCGCGGAAAGGCTTCTCCGGTGGCGGGAACGGTGGGGGATTTCCTACGTCACGATCAACTCCGGCTACGCCGAACCGTTCGCGGCGATCGCGGCGGAAGCCCGCACGGCAGGTGGGTGAGGGCCCTTCCGATCTTGCGAACCGGCGCCTACGCTCCAATGTTCGTATTCGGGAGTGCTTCGGAGCGTTGTGATGACCGGTCAGCGAACACGCACCATGGACCGGGGGGAACAGGCGGAGCTGAGCCAGCTGCTGGCCGCCGGGCCGTTCGACGTGGCCCTGCGGGCCGCGATCCGCGCCCGCGGCCTCGGCCTCGACCGGATCCGCTATCGCTTGCGCGGCAGGGGAACCACGGTCAGCCTCGCCACCCTCAGCCACTGGCAGTCCGGGCGGTGCCGTCCGGAGCGGCCGGAGTCGTTGGAGGCCCTGCGGAATCTCGAGGACATCCTGAACGTGCCGGACGGCTCGCTCAGCAAGCTCCTCGGCCCGCCGCGGGGGAGAACGCGGTTCCACACGCCGACCACCACGCTCAATTGAGCGGCACCAAGGGAAATCCGCTCAGTTGAGCACGCGTAGGCTCGGCCCATGCGTGCTGTGGTGATGGAAGAGTTCCGCGTCCCGCCGGTCGTCCGCGAGGTGCCGGACCCGGTGGCGCCGCCCGGTGGCGCGGTGATCGAGGTCGACGCGACCGGCGTCTGCCGCAGCGACTGGCACACCTGGCAGGGCCACGACTCCGCCGTGACGCTCCCGCACGTCGCCGGGCACGAACTGGCCGGCCGCGTCGTCGCGCTCGGCGACGGCGTCCGCGGCTGGGAGCTCGGCGCGCGCGTCACCGTGCCGTTCGTCTGCGCGTGCGGGTCCTGCGCCCAGTGCGCCCGCGGCGACCAGCAGATCTGCGACCGCGAGTTCCAGCCCGGCGCGACGCACTGGGGTTCGTTCGCCGAACGCGTCGCCATCGAGCACGCCGAAACGAACCTCGTCGCGCTGCCGGACTCGCTCGGCGCGGCCGAAGCCGCCGCGCTCGGCTGCCGGTTCGGGACGGCGTTCCGCGCGGTGCTGCGGCAGGGCCGGGTCACCGCGGGGCAGTGGGTTTCGGTGTACGGCTGCGGCGGCGTCGGGATCTCCGCCGTGCTGCTGGCCGTCGCGGCCGGGGCGAAGGTGGTCGCGGTCGACGTCTCGCCCGGCGCCCTCGAGCTGGCGGCGAAGTCGGGCGCGGCGCTGACCGTCGACGCGTCGGCGTTCGACGGCCCGGAAGCCGTCGCCGGGCACGTGCGCGAGCTGACCGGCGGTGGCACGCACGTCTCGCTCGACTGCCTCGGCTCGCCGTCGACGTGCGCGGCTTCGGTCGGCAGCCTCCGCAAGCGCGGCCGCCACGTCCAGGCCGGGCTGATGCCGCCCGAGCAGGGCGTCGCGCCGATCCCGATGCACCGGGTCATCGGCGGCGAGCTGGAGCTGGTCGGGATCCACGGGCTCCAGGCCCACGAGTACCCGGAGCTGCTGCGGGTCGTCGAAACGGCGGGGATCGACCTCGCCGCGCTGATCGGGCGCCGCATCGGGCTCGACGACGTGCCGGCCGCGCTCGCCGAGATGAACGACCCGGTGCCGGCGCGAGCGGGCGTCACTGTCGTGACGTTTCGTGACTGATCCGCGTCGGCGTGGTCAAGTGACCCGTTCGTAGCTGATCCACGCTGGCCTTGTGACATTCAGGTGTGGGAACGTCTGGTCATGGTGGCCCAACGCGAGGGGAACCGGCCGCAGGAGCGTCTCGTTGGTCCATTGGGGCGCGTCCTGCGGCTGCTCGCCACCAGCGGCGTCACGGTCCGCGGTCATCGCGTGGTCCCGTCGGCGATCACCGAGCGTGCGCGACGGGAGTCTCCGGCACAATCGAGGTGATGGACGCCCTCCTGCCGCGCCCGCGGGCCGAGCTCGCGCCCGGCGCCGTGCACGTGCCCGACTGGCTGAGTTTCGCCGAGCAGCGTGACCTCGTCGCGGCGTGCCGCGGCTTCGCGGGCTATCGCCACACGCGGCTGCCGAACGGCGGGGTGATGTCGGTGAAGTCGGTGTGCCTCGGCTGGCACTGGTACCCGTACGGCTATTCGCGCACGACGGGTGAGGGCACGCCGGTGCTGCCGTTCCCCGGCTGGCTCGGCGACCTCGGCCGCCGCGCGCTGGCGGACGCGTACGGCGAGCCGGCCGACGGCTACGAGCCGGACATCGCGCTGGTCAACTTCTACGACGCGGCCGCGAAGATGGGGCTGCACCAGGACAAGGACGAGCGCAGCCTGGCCCCGGTGGTGTCGTTCAGCCTCGGCGACGCGTGCGTGTTCCGCTTCGGCAACACCGAAACCCGCGGCCGCCCGTACACGGACGTCGAGCTGCGGTCGGGCGACGTGTTCGTGTTCGGCGGCCCGTCCCGCCTGGCCTACCACGGCGTGCCGAAGACGTTGCCGGGCACGGCGGACCCTGCGCTCGGCCTGACCGGGCGGCTCAACATCACCCTGCGGGTCTCCGGTCTCTAGTCCTCTTTGGACTCTTCCGGGACGACGATCAGCCGGACGGCGAGGGCGCGCGCGCCTTCCGGGTGCTGCCCCGGCTCGGTGACGTACTTCCAGACCAGGTCCTGGTACTCCTCGACGAACGACGTGACCTGCTCTTTCGTCAGGCGCAGCCCGGCGCGGTGGATCTGGTTCCAGCCCTCGGCGCGGTCGTACCCGGCGTACGCGCGGGTGACCAGGCCGAGGTCGTGGCTCAGCTTCAGGGCGCCGAGCTTCGTCGCGGCCTCGCGCTCTTCCGGCGTCAGCTCCAGGCCTGGCGGGGTGTAGATGTCCTTCAGCAGCGACCGCCACCAGCGTTCGCGGCCGGTGGAGCGCTCCTCGATTTCGGCGATCAGCTCGAGGTCGGCGAGCTTGCGGAGGTGGTAGCTGGTCGTCCCGGTGCTCTCGCCGAGGGCCTTCGCGACGCTCGTCGAGTTCGCCTCGCCGTGTTCGCCCAGGTAGGACAGGATGTCGCGGCGCACGGGGTTGGCGACGGCCTTGTAGAAGGCCTTGAGGTCCGCGCCCGTGAGGACGCGCTTCGCGGGACGTTCGACCATGGGCGGAGCCTACTACAGAGACTGTTTGCAAAAAATCTCTGCAATCGGCTACCGTGGTCGGGGAGATCGGGGGTTGCGATGCGAAGACTCTTGTGGGCGGCGGGGTTGGGCCTGCTGCCGTGGATCGCGGTACTGGGGATGACGCTGCCGGACGTCGTCGCGGCGCAGCACTGGCGGCTGGCCTGGACGGGCTTCGACGCGGCGGAGGCGCTCGGCCTGCTCGCGACGGCTTGGCTGCTCGGGCGCGACGACCCGCGCACGCCACTGATCGCGACGGCCACGGCGACCCTGCTGCTGGCCGACGCCTGGTTCGACGTCGTGACGGCCGGGGACGACGTCGTGTTCTCGCTGCTCATGGCCGCGCTGGAGGTGCCGCTGGCGGCGGCGTGCCTGGCCGTCGCGCGACCGGCGGTGCGGGCGCATGTCTGAACTGGACCCGCACCTGCGCGACGAGATCGACGACCAGGTCGCCGAGGCGTTGGATGCTTACCTGGAGGAGCGCGGGGTTTTGCGGGGCAAGAGATTGTGGCCGCTGTGGGTGGCGATCGTCGCCACGAATATCGCCTGGGTGGTGGTCGTGAGTGGCAAATAGGGTTAGAACCCCAATCGCCACTCACGACGCGGGACGGAACCGGACTGTCTGGCCCGGCCGCAGCTGGGCGGCGACGTCCAGGTCCGCCTCCTCGACCACCGCGATCACCGGGTAACCACCCGTCGTCGGGTGGTCGGCGTGGAACAGGATCGGCCGACCCGATGGCGGCACCTGCAGAGACCCGGGCACGCACGCCTCGGATGGCAGCTCGTCGTGACGGGCACGGCTCAACGGCGGCCCGGTCAGCCGGATGCCGACGCGGTCGGAGTCCGGCGAGACCGTGTACACAGTGGACAGAAGCTCGTCCGGCGAAGTGAACCAGTCCCGACGCGGCCCCGGAGTCACGCGCAACACTGGCGAATCCGGCAGAGCAGCCCGCGGCGCGAGGTCCACGACCGGGAAAGTCCGGGGCGCCGGACCCACCGGCAACAGCATCCCGGCGGCCAACGGCGGCGGCCCGAGCTTGCCGAGCGTGTCCGTCGAGCGGGATCCCAGCACCGGCGCGACGTCGATCCCGCCGCGCACCGCGACGTAGCAACGCAGGCCCGCCGAGGCCGTGCCCAGCACCAGTTCGTCCCCGGGCCACAACGTGATCGGCGCGTTCTGGCCACCCGGCGACACCGGGCACGGCGCCCCGGTGACCGCCACCGTCGTGAGCGCCGACGCCCGCAGCACCAGTCCGCCGAGCGTGACCTCCAGGGCCGCGGCGTCCGGCGGGTTGCCGACGAGCCGGTTGGCCAGCTCGAACGAGCCG
Organism: Amycolatopsis nalaikhensis; assembly: GCF_030264295.1. Classification (GTDB taxonomy): domain Bacteria; phylum Actinomycetota; class Actinomycetes; order Mycobacteriales; family Pseudonocardiaceae; genus Amycolatopsis; species Amycolatopsis nalaikhensis. The sequence continues at coordinate 3,820,542 of NZ_CP127173.1, forward strand.
CGGTCGGCGGCGCCGGACCGGCCGACGCCCAGGGCCGCGTGGCCGGGCCTGCCGCGGTCCTGCACCGTCGTCGTGAACCCGGGCCGGACGACTTCGAGCTTCACCGCGCCACCGCCGAAAACCGGACGCGCGTCCCCGGCGGCAGCAGGTTCGGCGGGTCGCGCTCGACGTCCCACACCGGCACGTCCGTCCGGCCGAGCAGCCGCCAGCCGCCGGGGGACGCGCTCGGGTACACCGCGCTGTACTCGCCCGCGATCGCCACCGATCCGGCCGGGATGCGCGTGCGCGGCGTCGACCGCCGGGGCACGTGCAGGACCGGGTCCGAACCGGACAGGTACGCGAAGCCCGGCGCGAACCCGCAGAACGCCGAGACGTACTCACCCGCCGTGTGGCGCGCGATCAGCGCGTCCACGCTCATGCCCGTCTCTTCGGCGACCTCGGCGAGGTCCTCGCCGTCGTACACCACCGGGAGCACCACCTCGCCGGCTTCCGCCGTCGCACTGTCCACAGGGGACACGTGCCGCAGCAGCGCGCCCAGCCGGTCCGCGTCCGTCATCGCCGGGTCGAAGCGGACCAGCAGCGTCCGGGCCGCCGGGACGAGCTCGACCACGCCGTCCGGCGGCTCCCGCGTCAACGCCGCCTGGAACCCCAGCACGTCGCCCGTCTCCACCAGCACCGCGCGGCGCCCGCACGGCAGCAACCGCACGGTCATCCGGTGAACGCGGACAGCGGGACGTCCGCGGTGCTCAGGCCCTCGCGGATCCGGCGGGCCAGCTCCACCGCGCCCGGCGTGTCCCCGTGCACGCACAGGGAATCCGGGCGCAGGTCGAGCTTTCCGCCGTCGGCCGTGACGACGCCGTCGCCGGTCGCCATCGCGACCGCGCGCTCGGCCACCGCCTCCGCGTCCTGCAGCACCGCGCCCGGCAGCTTGCGCGACACGAGCCTGCCTTCCGCCGTGTAGGCCCGGTCGGCGAACGCCTCCGCGTAGGCCACCACGCCCGCTTTTTCCGCCTGCCGCTGCATTTCCGAGTCCGGCAGGCAGAGCAGCGCGAGCCCGGGGTCGTAGCGGCGGAGGCCGTCGACGATCGCCGCCGCCTGCTCGACGTCGGCCGCCGCCGTGTTGTACAGCGCGCCGTGCGGCTTCACGTACGTCACGCGGCTGCCCGCCGCGCGGGCGAACGCGTCCAGCGCACCGATCTGGTAGAGCACCTCGTTCGCCAGGTCGTCCGGCGCGATGTCGAGCGCGCGCCTGCCGAACCCGGCCAGGTCGCGGTACCCGACGTGCGCGCCGATCGCGACGCCGCGCTCGGCCGCCAGCTCGCACACCCGCCGCATCACCGACGGGTCGCCGGCGTGGAAGCCGCACGCGACGTTCGCGCTGGTCACGATGTCGAGCATGGCCTCGTCGTCGCCCATCTTCCAGGCGCCGAAGCCCTCGCCGAGATCGCTGTTCAGATCCATTTCAGCCCACCCGGTATTCGCTGTCGTGGCGGTCGGTGATGAACATGTACCCCGGCGCGTGGGTGATCGCGAACGGCGGCCGCGACGCCATCAGCGCCGCCTGCGGCGTGACCCCGCAGGCCCAGAACACCGGGACGTCGCCAGGCTCGGCGTCCACCGGGTCGCCGAAGTCCGGTTTGGACAGGTCTTCGATCCCGAGCGCGCGCGGGTCGCCGATGTGCACCGGCGCGCCGTGCACCGCGGGCATCGCGCGGGTGATCCGGATGGCGTCGTCGACGCGGTCCTCCGGGATCTGCCGCATCGACACCACCATCGGTCCGAAGAGCCGCCCGGCGGGCTCGCACTGCCGGTTGGTCACGTACATCGCGACGTTGCGGCCCTGGTCGACGTGCCGCAGCGGGACGCCCTCGGCGGCCAGCGCCGTCTCGAACGTGAAGCTGCAGCCGATCGAGAACGCCACCATGTCGCTGCGCCACAGGCCGGTCGCGTCGGACACCTCGCCGGCCAGCACGCCGTTCTGCCAGATCCGGTAGCGCGGCAGGTCGGTGCGCAGGTCCGCGCCGTCGGCGAGCCGGGTGGCCGGGTCGCCGGGGTCGGTGACGTCGAGCAGCGGGCACGGCTGCGGGTTGCGGGTGCAGAACAGCAGGACGTCGTAGGCCCAGTCCTCGGGCACGGCGATCAGGTTGGTCTGGGTGAATCCGCTGGCCCAGCCCGTGGTCGGGCGGGCGTTGCCGCGGCGGAAGGCCGAGCGCGCCTGCGCCGGCGTGAACGTCGCGGGTTCGTCAAAGGTCGTCATGAGTGCCCCCACAGTCAGTCGACGAGTTCGATGCCCCGGGTTTCCGGGAGGCCGAGCAGCGCGAGTACGGCGATGCCGTAGCCGAGCGCGCCGAACACGATCGCGCCGCCCGCGCCGAGGAAGCCGACGATGGTCGGGAAGACCGCGCCGACCGCGCGCCCGAAGTTGTACGTGAAGCCTTGGCCGGTGCCGCGCAGCGCCGTCGGGTACAGCTCGGCCAGGAACGCGCCGAAGCCGCTGAAGATCGCCGACATCGAGAAGCCGAGCGGGAAGCCGAGCACCAGCACGAGTCCGTTGGCGCCCTTGGGGATCTGCGTGTACGCGACGATCAGCGCGGCCGAGAGCAGCGCGAACGTCAGGAAGGTTTTCTTGCGGCCCATCAGGTCCGTGAGGTACCCGCCGCAGACGTAGCCGACGAAGGCGCCGGTGATGAGGAACGCGAGGTAACCGCCGGTGCCGATCACGGTCAGCTCGCGCGTCTTCTTCAGGTACGACGGCAGCCACGTCGAGATTGTGTAGTAGCCGCCTTGGACGCCGGTGGCGAGCAGGGCGGCGAAGAACGTGGTGCGCAGGAGGTCGCCCTTGAAGATCTGCGTGAGCGTGCCCCTGGTGCGGGTCGCGACCCGGCGTTCCTCGGCGCGCGGCGCGTCCTGCACGCTCTTGCGCACCCACAGCACGAGCAGCGCCGGGATGACGCCGGTCCAGAACATGATCCGCCAGGCGACGTCGTCGCTCGCGACGCTGAACACGACGGTGTAGACGATCACCGACAGGCCCCAGCCGACCGCCCACGCGCTCTGCACGAACGCGACGGTCCGGCCGCGGTACTTGGCCTGCGAATACTCGGCGACCAGCGCGGCGCCCGCCGCCCACTCGCCGCCGAAGCCCAGGCCCTGCAGGGCGCGGAAGATCAGCAGGGTCTCGAAGTTCGGCGCGAACCCGCAGAGCACGGTGAAGATCGTGTACATCGCGATGGTGATCTGGAGCGTGCGGACGCGGCCGATCCGATCGGCCAGCATGCCCGCGCCGACGCCGCCGACGGCCGAGACGACCAGCGTCGTCGTGCCGAGCAGCCCGGCTTCCCCGCTGGAGATGCCGAAGTACGCGGTGATCGCGGCCAGGCCGAGCGGCAGGGTCTGGTAGTCGAACGAGTCGAGGCCGTAGCCGCCGAACGCGCCCAGGAAGGCGCGGCGCCCCCGTTTGCCGAGCGTGCGGAACCAGTCGAACGGCCGGGCTTCGGTAGCTGTAGTCGCAGTCATGGGCACCTCCTGGCCAGTGTCTCTCATCGTGGCGTGACTCACACGGTAGGGATCGTTGAACAATTCCACAAGACGGCAATTGGATCGTCCCCTGTGTGACGGGTACCATCGTCACCGTGGTCATCGAAGACAGCGGAGTACCCGATCTGGCGGCCGACCGGGGCCTGGTCAGCCGCAAGAGCACGGCCGAGCGGGTCGCCGGCGTGCTGCGCAAGCGCATCGCGGAGGGCTACTTCCTGCCCGGCGGCCGGCTGTCGGAGCAGGACATCGGCAACGCGCTCGGCGTCTCGCGCAACACGCTCCGCGAGGCGTTCCGGCTGCTCACGCACGAGCGGCTGGTGACCCACGAGCTCAACCGCGGCGTCTTCGTCCGCATCCCGAGCGTCGAGGACGTCGTCGACATCTACCGCGTCCGCAAGATCATCGAATGCGCGGCGGTCCGCGGCGTCACGGCGAAGCCTTCGTCGTTCGCGCGGATCAAGGAGAAGGTCGAGATCGGCGACGAAGCCGCGCGCAGCGGCAACTGGAAGGACCTCGGCACCGCGAACGTCTGGTTCCACCAGGAGCTGGCCGCGCTGTCGGGCAGCGAGCGCGTCAACGAGCTGGTCGGCAGGCTGACCGCCGAGCTGCGGCTGGTCTTCCACATCATGGCCGAGCCGCGGCGGTTCCACGAGCGGTACCTGCCGCGCAACCACGAGATCCTCGACCGCCTCGAGGCCGGTGACGGACCGGGCGCGGAGCAGCTGCTGATGAAGTACCTGGAGGACGCCGAGGAGCAGCTGGTCGGCGCGTACGCCGATCGCGCGGAGGCGGCCCGGGCGGCGGTCGCGGCGGACTAGTGCCTCTTCGGGCATCCTCGACGTCCGGACGGGCCGAGCGCGAGCCGGAAGCGATCGCCGCTCGGTAACCTCGATGGGGTTTCGCCGCCGGAGACCCCCAGCGGCAGGCGGGACCACTCCGCTGCCGGGCCGGGGCCTCCCCAGTGCCGCGGCCCGGCAGCCCCGAACGCCGTGAAGGCCTCCTTACCGGCGTTCTTGCCGGGTAAGGAGGCCTTCACGGTCTTTCGGGGTCAGCCTGCGTAGCGCGCGAAGATCCGCGTGAAGTCCCACGCCTGCTGGGAAACCCCGGAACACGTGTCGTTGTTCGGGTACGCCCCGGGGCAGGGGCGGTCGCGGTTCGCCGACCAGAACGTCAACCGGGCCAGGTGGTGCGTGTTCGCGTAGCCCAGGATGGTGGTGAAGTCGTTGAGCGTGACCGTCTCGTTGTTGTCGGTGATGCCGTTCATCGACGAGATGCCCATGTGCCGGTAGGCCGTGTCGTCGTCGTAGCCGTACGCGCTCTTGACGACGTTCTTGAGGCCCTCGGCCGCCCGCTGCGTCAGCGTGCCCATGTTCTGGCCGGCGCCACCGAAGTCGAACGGCATGATCACCCAGCCGTCGACCGTGAGGCCCGACGCGGCCGCGCGGTTGACCAGGCTGTTGTCCGGACCCGACTGGCCGGTGCCGAAGGTGACGTAGATCTTGATGCCCGGGTTGTTCGCCCGCACCGTCTTCAGCGCGTCGACCGTGCGCTGCTGCACCGTCGCGTTGCTGTAGGCGTCGGCCTCGATGTCGATGTCGATCGCCTTGAGGCCGTAGGCGTTGATCACCTTCTGGTAGCCCGCCGCCAGCTCGCCCGCGCTGCCGCACGACGACTCCAGCTTGTTGCCGGAGTAGCCGCCGAACGACGGGATGACGTCGCCGCCGCCCGCGCGGATGGTGTTGATCGTGTTCTGGTCGACGCCGCCGGTGAGCGCCCGGCCGCCGTCCCACTGCGGGTTGCAGTAGCCGTTGGAGAGGATGAACGCCAGCGTGAACCACTTGACGCCGGTGGCGCTCATGATCGTCGACGGGTTCGGCGGGTCGCCCCAGCCGTTGTAGAGGTAGGGCGCGACGGCCATCGCGCCCGGCCCGGTCGGCGGCGGCGTCGTGCCGCCGGACGGGAGCGTCCACTGCTGGTTGGCCGTGCTCGCGCACGTCCAGATCTGCAGCCGGGTGCCGTTCGCGCTGGAGTTGCCGGTGGCGTCGAGGCACTTGCCGGACCCGGAGTTGACCAGGTTCTTCGCCGCGTTCGCCGCCCACTTCTGGGCGCCGGAGCCGTTGCAGTCCCAGAGCTGGATCTGCGTGCCGTTCGCGGTGCCCGCGCTGGTGACGTCCATGCACTTGCCCAGCGCCTGCAGGGATCCGTCGCCGCCGACTGTCCACTGTTGAGCGTTGGTGCCGTTGCAGTCGTAGAGCTGGACCGCTGTTCCGTTGGCGGTGTTCGCACCGGCGACGTCGACGCACTTGCCGCCGATGCCGGTGATCGGGCCGGTCGCCGCCTGCGCGACGCCCGGCGCGAGCACCAGGGCCGACGCGGCGACGAGCGCGCCGAACGCTGCTGTCATCTTCATGCGGGCACGTTCCACTTCTGGTTGGCGGCGCCGGTGCAGGTCCAGATCTGCAGCCGGGTGCCGTTGGCGCTGGAGTTGCCGGTCGCGTCGACGCACTTGTTCGAGCCCGCGCCGACGATGTCCTTGGCCGCGGTGGCCGCCCACCGCTGGTTGGCCGTGCCGCCGCAGTCCCAGAGCTGCAGCTGCGCACCGTCCGCTGTGGACTGACCGGTGACGTCGAGGCACTTGCCGAGCGCGCGGATCGTGCCGTCGGTGCCGAGGGTCCACTGCTGGGCGTTCGAACCGTTGCAGTCGTAGAGCTGGACCGCGGTGCCGTTGGCGCTGTTGGCGCCCGCGACGTCGACGCATTTGCCGCCGAGTCCGGTGATCGGGCCGGTCTTGCCGGTGGTGCCGCCGGTGCCCTGGTTGCCGCTCCAGGTGAACGTCGCCGACGTGTGGCCGGGCAGGGTGTAGGTGAACGACGAGTTGCCCCAGTTCACCCGCACGCTCTGGTTGCCCGTGCTGGAGTTGTACGCGATCAGCGCCTTCGAGCCGTCCGGGTTCTTCCAGGCGACGTTGCGCACGGTCGAGTTGTCGTTCGAGTCGATCCGGTACGCGCCCGGCTTCACGAACTTCGTCAGGTGACCCATCGTGTAGTACTCGACGGTGTAGTCGACCTGCCCGCTGCGCGAGTCTCCGTTGTGGACGGTGATCAGGCCGGTGCAGGTGCCGCAGCCGCCGTTGTGCGGGCCCATGTTCTGGTCGACGGCGAGGCTCCACTTGACGAAGCTCTTCGACCAGTTCCGGGTGTAGTCCACGATGTTGTTCATGTCCTCGGCCTGCTGGTTCGAGATCCAGGTGCCGCCGGAGTGCTCGGTCGAGTAGGCGTTGACGTTCGGGTACTGGTTGTGGACGGTCGTCTGCTGCGCGATGTTGCCGCCGTAGCCGTGCCAGGCCACGCCACCGAAGTTCGGGTGGTTCCGAATGGCCGAATCGTCCATCGTGGGCGCGCCGTAGGAGGCGTAGGTGTCCCAGTTCCAGTCGAGCGCGAGGACCTTTGTGGACAGACCGGCGTTCTGGAGCGCGGGCAGGAGGTTGTTCTTCGCGAAGTACGCCAGCCCGGCGCCGTTCCAGTTGGTCGACGGGTAGCTCGCGCAGCACGTCGGCTCGTTCTGCATCGAGACGTAGTCGATCGGCACGCCCGCGGCCTGGTAGGCCTGGAGGTACTTGACGAAGTACTGCGCGTAGGCGGGGTAGTACTGCGATTCGACCCAGCCGAGCAGGTAGCTGTCGTTGTCCTTCATCCACGGCGGCGCGCTCCACGGCGACGCCATCACCTTGGCCTGCGGGTTGAGCTGCTTGGCCTGCTTGGTCAGCGGCAGGACGTCGGCCTGGTCGTGCGCGATGGAGAAGTGCGTCAGGTTCGGGTCGGTCTGCCCGGCGGGCATGTCGTCGAACGTGTAGCTGTAGCGGGCCAGGTCGGACGCGCCGAGCGGGTTGCGGATGAAGCTCAGCCCGATGCCGCTGTTCGGGTCGAACAGCTTGCGCATCGTGTCGTCCCGCGTGGCTTGGGACAACGCGCCACTCGAGTTCATCAGCCACGCGGCGGTGTCCGTGAAGGACGCTCCGCCGCCCTCGAACTGTTGGTAGGTGGTGTTTTCGTTGACGTTGATGGTCACGCCGCCGGTGCCGGTGCCGGAGGCGAACGTGACCGGCGTCTGCGGCTGGAGGCCGCGGGTGACGGTGCGGCCGCCGGAGTCGCTGGTCGTGGTGAGCCAGACGTTGACCGTCTCGCCCGCGGCCTGCGCGGGCGCCGCGAACGTGGCCGCGGCGAGCGCGGTCACGCCGAGCAGGGTGAGCAGTTTCCTCATGGGAGCGTCCACTTCTGGTTCAGGCCGGTCCCGCAGGTCCAGATCTGGAGCCGGGTCCCGTTGGCGCTGGAGTTGCCGGTGGCGTCGAGGCACTTGCCGGAGCCGGTGTTGACGAGGTTCTGCGATCCGTTCGCCGTCCACTTCTGGGCGTTGGAGCCGTTGCAGTCCCAGAGCTGCGTCGGCGTGCCGTTCGTCGTGCCCGCACTGGTGACGTCGAGGCACTTGCCGAGCGCGCGGATGGTGCCGTCGCTGCCGACTGTCCACTGTTGAGCGTTGGTGCCGTTGCAGTCGTAGAGCTGGACGGCGGTGCCGTTGGAAGCGTTTGCTCCGGCGACGTCGACGCACTTGCCGCCGATGCCCGTGATCGGTCCGGTGTGCTGCGTGGGCGGCGTCGTGGTGCCGCCGACGAACTGCGTCGCGACCTGCTCGCCGAGGCTCACGGCGTTGGCGTGGTTCTCGATCGGGTCGACGTGCGTGTTCGGGAACACGATGTACGTCACCGGACCCTCGGTGCCGCCGTTCTTCGGGTCGGGGTTGATGCCGAGGCTGACGGCGGTGGCGTAGGACGCCTCGCCGATGATGCTCGTCGGGCCGGTGTCGCCGACCACGGCGTAGGTGACCTGGTTGTTGTAGATCACCGCCACGACCGAGCCGCCGTCGATGCCGTAGTTGCGGTAGTCCCAGGTGGACGTCGGTTGGGGAAGGACCACATAGGGCAGTTGCGCCGCGTTGAGCGGCTGGTCGGTCGAGGTGTGGAAAGCGGTGTCGGGGTAGAAGCAGCAGTCGGTGTTCTCGTTGCACTGCGTGGTGCGGACGCCGTCGCAGTCGATGTCCATGTCGGCCTTGAAGAAGACCGCGCCGTTCGCCTGGCAGACGGGCACGGTGGCCGCGCCGCCTTCGTCGTAGGAGTACTTGCCGTTCGAAATCTGTTGGCAGGACGTCGTCTTCGCGAGCAGCTGGCTCGCCGACGGGCCCGCTTCGACCGCCGCCTGGGCGGAGCCGGTGGTCAGGTAAGAAAGCGCTAACAGGGCGCACCCCATTAGCGCGACGAGGAATCGCCGCACTTCGGTTCTCCTGTGGGGTAAGGGGTCGTGAGTGGATAACAGTGTTAGAACACTGTTATCCACTCACGAGGGGGTGGCGTCAGGGAGTGGTCCACTTCTGGTTGGCCGTGCCGGCGCAGGTCCAGATCTGCAGCCGGGTGCCGTTCGCGGAGCTGTTCCCGGTCGCGTCGAGGCACTTGTTCGCGTTGGGGTTCACGATGTCGTGCGCCGCGGTGACGACCCACTGCTGCGCACCGGTTCCGTTGCAGTCGTAGAGCTGCACGGGTGTCCCGTCGGCGGTGCCGGCGGCGGCGACGTCCATGCACTTGCCGAGGGCGCGGATGGTGCCGTCGGTGCCGATGGTCCAGCTCTGCGCGGCGTTGCCGTTGCAGTCGGTGATCTGGATGGGCGTGCCGTTGGCGGTGTTCGCGCCGGCGACGTCGACGCACTTGCCGCCGATGCCGGTGATGGTGCCGGTCCGGCCGCTGCCGCCGCCCGAGGTGCTGGTGACGTGCACGTAGTCGACGACCAGCTGCTGCGGGAAGACGGTGCTGCTGTTGGGATCGCCGGGCCAGTACCCGCCGACGGCGAGGTTGAGGATGAGGAAGAAGTTGTGGTCGTAGACCCAGCGGTTGCCGTTCAGGTCGGACGGCGTGCGGGTCTGGTAGAGGTTGCCGTCGACGTACCACTTGATCTGGTTGGGCGCCCAGTCGATGGCGTAGGTGTGGAAGTCGTCGGAGAAGTTCGGGCCGGAGTAGGCGGCGCCGATGCCACCGGAGCCGGAGTAGCCGGGGCCGTGGATGGTGCCGTGCACGGTGTTCGGCTCGAACCCGACGTTCTCCATGATGTCGATCTCGCCGTCGGTGGGCCAGTTGCCGCCGCCGAGCATCCAGAAGGCGGGCCACATGCCTTGGCCGCGCGGGAGTTTCATGCGGGTTTCGAAGTGGCCGTAGGCCTGGCTGAACTTGCCGGCGGTGTTGAGCCGCGCGGAGGTGTACTCGCAGCGGCCGTACCAGCAGTTGTAGTTGCCGGGGTTCTCTTTCTTGGCGGTGATGACGAGGTGGCCCTGGCCGTCGAGCTGGGCGTTGTTGGTGCCGGAGGTGTAGTACTGCCGCTCGTGGTTGTTGACGTTGTCACCGGTTTCGAGCAGCCACTTCGACCCGTCGACGGCGGCGCCGGCGGGGCCGTTGAAGTCATCGGTGAAGGTGGCCGCGGCTTCGGCGGCCGGCGCGGTCAGGGCTTGCTGCCCGAGGACGAGCAGCGAGCAGGCGGCGAAGAGCGCCGCCCATCTCTTGCGGAATTTCGAGGTGGACATCGTTGTCGCCTCTCTCACCGTGGGGACCGGCGTTCCGCGCGCAGCACGAAACGCGGGAAGGGGAGGATGGACACGCATGCCGGGGCGGCGGCAGGCGTGCTTGGTACGGCCTCCGTGCCGGGGCGGGGTGGCGCGGGGGCGGGCGCTTTGTTGTGCCTGGCAACAAAGTATGCATGGTCCAGACAAGCCGGGCAACAGTCGGCCGGTCATTCTTTTTCAACCCGAATTAAGGGTGGGTGGGTTACCTCGCCCGGGTGGGGGAGGCTCGCTTGGGTCTCGCGTTCCCTGGCGGCTTGGTGGCGCCTTCCGGCTTTGCTGTCTTGGTTCGGTGGGTACGGGCTTGGGCGACCGGTGATCCACAGGTTGGTCGTGATGTGGACAGGTTCGGCTCGGGGTCGGGCTTTTGCGCGGTTCTGTCGGGGTGGGCCGATACGCTGGAGCGGGGTGGTTCCCCAGGGAGGGTGGGCCTCCGTTCGGGGGCCTGGGCTCGGGGCCTGGGCTCGCGGTCCACAGCCTGGTCGTGATGTGGACAGGTGCGGCTCCGGCCCGGGCTTTGCCCGGTTTTCGTCAGGGGCCGCCGATACGCTGAAGCGGGGGCATCCCCCGGGAGGGCGGGCTCTGCTCGGGGGCGGCCTTGCTCGGCGGGCGTGAAGCTCTGTGCGGGCTCGGCGGGCCCCGCGCGAAAGGCGAACCGCTCCGACTCGAGCCGCCTAGGGTGACCCCAGCTGGAGCCGCCCGGCTCGAGCTGCTTTGGGCGAACCCGCCCCGCGGCGAACCAGCTGTCAGGCGGCGTCGGAGTCCGGAGCCCCCGGTTTGGCGACCCGTGAGGTAGCCCCCTGCTCCAGCAGATCAGCCACCGGCAACGTAGCCGCCCCGGTGGCCACCGCGTCCAACCCCAAAGACCCCAGCTGGATCGAAGTCTGGCTGAACGGATGCCGAAGAGCATGCTCCCCAGCAGCAGCGCGGATCTTCGGCAGCAAAGACTCGCCCAAAGCCAACCCGGCCCACCCGCCGATCACGATCCGCTCGGGGTTGAACAAGTTGATCAAATTGGCGATCCCCGCCCCGAGATAACCGGCAGTCTCATCCAGCACCCGCGAAGCGGTCTTGGACTTCGAAGCCGCCTCGAGCAGCGCAGCGAACTGAGCCTGCTCATCCTCCCCGGGAACGTCCTTCCCTCTAGCCCGCCGGTACCGAGCCAGCACCCCACCGGCCCCGATGTACGCCTCCAAGCACCCACGCGACCCGCACCGGCAAGCCTGCCCGCCGTAAGCGATCGTCGTGTGGCCCCACTCGCCCGCGCTGCTCGTCGAGCCTCGGTACGTCGTTCCGTCCGTCACCACCGCCGCGCCCACGCCCGAGCCGATCAGCGCTATCACCGCGTGGCGCGCCCCCCGGCCCGCGCCGAACCACATCTCCGCCTGGCCCTGCGTCTTCGCGCCGTTGTCGACGAACAAGGGGAGGGAAACCCCCGCGTCCTGCAACAGCGACACCAACGGCACCGCGTCCCAGCCCACCGTCGGCGCGTGGACCAGCACCCTGGCCCCCTGCTCGACCGTTCCCGGGACGCCGATGCCCACCCCCAGCACCGCCGACTCCTCGATGCCCGCGCTCGCGAACACCTCGCGCAACCCCGATGTCACCTGCTCGACCGCCGTTGCCGGGTCCGGGGCCTTCGGGAGCTGGTGCTCCACCGTGGCCAACCGGTTCATCGCCAGGTCGAACAACTCCACCTTGACGCCCGTCTCGCCGATGTCGACGCCCGCCACGTGCCCGTACGCCGGGTCCACGCGCAGCAGCACCCGGGGCCTTCCGCCGTCGGACTCGACCTGGCCCGCCTCCGTGATCAGGCGCTCCTCGCCCAGCTCCGCCGTCACGTTGCTGACCGTCGCCGCACTCAATCCGGTGAGCTGGCTCAGTTCGTGCCGCGACAGCGGGCCGTCGAAGTACAGTTTCGACAGCAGCAGGGAACGGTTGTGCCGCCGCAGATCACGGACGGTGGTGCGCTTGCTCGCCATGGGCAACCCATCTGAACTCTTACCGGCTTCGACCAGGATGCCTGATCACCGTAAGTTGTGGCTATGTATTAAGTGGTGAACTAAGTCTCGAACCGGTGGTGTCTGGCAGAATCCCCCAGGTGACCCAGGTGGTGCGCCAGACGACCCGAGACCTCCGGCGGCACAACCGCGCGGCGCTCCTCTCCTCCCTCTACCTCCGCGGCCCGGTCAGCAGACTGGAACTGGTAGCTGAATCGGGACTGTCCGCCGCCACCGTTACCAACGTCGTCTCCGAACTCATCGCCGACGGCGTCGTCGCCGAGGCCGGGTCGGTCGAATCCGACGGCGGACGGCCTCGGACGCTACTCGCCGTGCGCCCGGAGTTCGGGCACGTCGTGGGCGTCGACGTCAGCGAAACGCACGTCGAGGTCGGCCTCTTCGACTGCGCGCTCGGCACCCTGGGCACCGTCCGCCACCCGCTCGTCGGCACCCGGCTGGATCCGGACGAAGTGGCCGGGCTGGTGCGCACCGGCATCGCCGAAGTTCTCGAAGGCGGCGAACCGGACGCGGTCTTCGGCGTCGGCATCGGCGTGCCCGGCGCGGTCCGCGACGGCGGCATCGTGCACGCGCCCACCCTCGGCTGGCGCGGCGTGGCCTTCGCCGACCTGATCCACCCCCACATCGCGGCACCGCTGCACCTCGACAACCGCGCTCGCACGCTCGGCCAGGTCGAGTCGTGGCGCGGGGCCGGCCGGGGCGCCGAACGCGCCATCGTCGCCCTGCTCGGCGTCGGGGTCGGCGCCGCCGTCGCCACCGCCGGGCCGTCGCACCCCGGGATCACCACCAGCGAGTGGGGCCACACCGTCGTCAAGGCGGGTGGCGCGGCCTGCCGGTGCGGCTCGCACGGCTGCCTGGAGGCCTACGTCGGCACCGAGGCCGTCGTCCGCCACTACGCCGACCGCGTCGGCCGGGAACCGGTCATCGGGGATGAAAGCGACGCGGAACTGGCCCGGATCGTCGAGGAGGCCCGCGAGCCGGGACCGGCCGCCGACGTGCTCGCCGAGACGGGCGAATACCTCGGGATCGGCATCGCGAACCTGATCAACCTCCTCAGTCCCGACCGGGTGGTGCTGTCCGGTTCGGCGGGGGCGATCATGGGACCGGCGATCCTGCCCGCGGTCCGCGACGCCGTGCGCCGGCACGCGCTCGGCTATCTCGCCGAGCGCACCGAAGTCGTCCTCGGCAGGCTCGGGCCCGAGGCGGTCGCGCTCGGCGCGGCGACGCTGCCCATCGCCCAGCTGCTCGCCAGCGGGGGCCGGACCGGCTGAAACCCTTGCGTCGCAAGGAGGAGTTCCGTCAACAGGTCCAGACCGCCAGTTCTTTTAGTACTTAAACTTAGGCACAAAATGTTACCGCCGTGTTATTGACGTGACCCGAGTCACCCGGGTTGACTTCGGGACGTCGTTCGGTCGCCGGCGGTCGGGGCTCGCTACCAGTCGACACGGAGTTACTCGTCGATGACTAGGAGGACCGATGCGAGTCAAGCGCGCAGTGGTCGCAGCGCTCGTGGCAGTGATGGCCGTAGGCGGGCTGACCGCGTGCGGGAGTGGCAGCTCGAGCGCGGGCCAGGGCAACCCCGACGCCGTGCTCAACGTCGGCAAGCCCGACGGCCCGCAGGCGGAGAACAACAACCCGTTCCTGGAGACCTCCGCGCTGTCCAACATGGGCTACCGGTGGATGATCTACGAGCCCCTGGTCATGCACAACCGCGTCAAGCCGCAGGAGCCGGGGAAGCCGTGGCTGGCCACGAAGTGGGACTGGTCGGACAACTTCAAGAAGCTGGTCCTGACCGTCCGTGACGGCGTCAAGTTCTCCGACGGCCAGCCGATGACCGCCGAGGACGTCGCCTACACCTTCCAGCTGCTGCGCGACAACAAGGCGCTGAACGTCGACGCCGTCCCGTACAAGGACATCAGTGCGGCCGGCAACCAGGTCACCCTCGGCTTCGACAACTCGCAGTTCGTCAACCAGGTCAAGATCCTGCAGACCCTGGTCGTGCCGAAGCACGTCTGGAAGGACGTCAAGGACCCGGCGCTGGACCTCGTCAAGAACCCGATCGGCACCGGCCCGTACACGCTGAAGTCGGCCACCCCGCAGACGATGATCGTCGTGCGGCGCGACAGCGGCTACTGGCAGGAGGCGCCGAAGGTTAAGGAGATCCGCTACACCTCCTACACCGACAACAACGCGCAGGTCAACGCGCTGGTCAACGGGGCTTCCGAGTGGAGCTTCGTGTTCATCCCGAACTACAAGGCCGTCTACACCAACAAGGACCCGCAGCACTACAAGCTGTGGTTCCCCGCGCAGCTGGCCGTCCACGGCCTGTGGTTCAACACCGAAAAGGCGCCGTGGAACGACGCGAAGCTGCGCCAGGCCGTCAACAAGGTGATCAACCGCGACGACATCTTCAACCAGGGCGAGGCCGGCTACTTCTACCCGAAGAACGACCAGGTCACCGGCATCCCCACCCCGGCGGGCGACCCCTTCATCGCGCCGCAGTACAAGGGCCAGTCGGTCAAGGTCGACGTCCCTGGCGCGAAGGCGCTGCTGACCGGCGCGGGCTACAAGTTCACCGGCGACAAGCTGGCCGACCCGAGCGGCAAGCCCGTCACCATCAAGCTCACCGTCCCGTCCGGCTGGTCGGACTACATCACCGACCTGGAGATCATCAAGGACAACCTGGCGCAGATCGGCATCACCGCCACGGTCGAGAAGATGAACCAGGACGCGTGGATGAAGTCGGTCGACACCGGTGACTTCGAAGGCCTGATGCACTGGACCAACGACGGCCAGACGCCGTACGACATGTACCGCGACGTCATGGACGGCAACCGCTACAAGCCGACCGGCCAGGGTGGCATCAACGGCAACTACGGCCGCTACAAGAACGACGAGGCGACCAAGGTGCTCGAGACGTACGCGAACGCCGAGGACGACGCCGCCCGCACCGCGGCCATGGCGACGCTGCAGAAGATCATGATCGAGCAGCAGCCGATGATCCCGACGTCCGCGGCGAACTCCGGCGGCGAGTACAGCACGAAGAACTGGGTCGGCTGGCCCGACGACGCCAACCCGTACGGCCCGGCGCAGCCGACGCTGCGCAACGCGCTCGACATCGTCCTGCACCTGAAGCCCGCGGCCTGACGATGGCGGAATCAGCTGTGACGACCGAGCAGTCCCCCTCCGACCCCGTCGCCGTCGGGTCGGAGGGGGACCTCCCCGTGGTCCTCGAGGCCGAGCGGCTCACGAAGCATTTCCCGGTCCGGCGTCGTGGGCGGGCCGCGCTCACCGGCCCGCGCCGCAGCGTCCAGGCTGTCGACGACGTCACCTTGACGCTCCGGCGGGGCCGCGTCACCGCGCTGGTCGGCGAGTCCGGCTCGGGCAAGTCGACGGTCGCGCGGCTGCTCGCGGGCCTCTACCCGCGCACCGGCGGCGACATCCGGCTGCACGGCGAGACGGTGAACGTCAAGCACGGCAAGGCGTTCCGCGCCTACGCCCGCCGGGTGCAGATGATCTTCCAGGACCCGTTCGCGTCGCTGAACCCGGTGCACACCGTGCGCTACCACCTGACGCGGGCGCTGAAGATCCACGGCCGGGCGGGCGACGACCTCGACCAGGCGCTGCACGAGCTGCTGGCGCGCGTCCAGCTGACGCCGCCCGAGCGGTACATCGACAAGTTCCCGCACGAGCTGTCCGGCGGGCAGCGCCAGCGCGTCGCGATCGCGCGGGCGCTGGGCGCCGACCCGGAGGCGTTGCTGGCCGACGAGCCGGTGTCCATGTTGGACGTCTCCATCCGGCTCGGCGTGCTGAACCTGTTGCGGGACCTCAAGGAGCGCCTGCACCTGGCGATCCTGTACATCACGCACGACATCGCGTCGGCGCGCTACTTCGCCGACGAGACGATGGTGATGTACGCGGGACGCATGGTCGAAGGCGGCGACAGCGAGACGATCACGCAGCGGCCGGCGCACCCGTACACCCGGCTGCTCATCGAATCCGCGCCCGACCCGGACCGGATCGCGGGCGGCGGCGACCCCGCGGAGACACCCGCCGAACGCGGGTCCGGCGAGCCGCCGAGCCTGATCGACCCGCCGTCCGGGTGCCGGTTCCACCCGCGCTGCCCGGTGGCGATGGAGCGGTGCAAGACCGAGCTGCCGCCGCGGTTCGACGTCGACGACGCGCCGGGGCACTGGGCCGCGTGCTGGCTCTACGACGGGGCCGCCGGATGAGGTACCTGCTGCAGCGGCTGGCCTTCTACGTCTTCACCGCGTGGGCCGCCGTCACCATCAACTTCTTCATCCCGCGGCTGATCCCCGGCGACCCGGTGCAGTCCCTGATCGCGAAGAACCAGGGCATGATCAGCGCGGACGCGATCCAGTCACTGTACGTCCTGTTCGGACTCGACAAGAACGAAAGCCTGCTCTCCCAGTACTTCGACTACTGGGGCCAGCTCTTCCGGGGCGACCTCGGCATCTCGTTCACGTTCTTCCCGACGCCGGTGTCCGACCTGCTCGGCGACAGCCTGCCGTGGACGATCATCCTGGTCGGCATCACCACGGTCGTCGGTTTCGCGATCGGCACCGGGCTCGGTGTGGTCGCCGGCTGGAAGCGCGGTTCGTGGGTCGACGGCCTGCTGCCGGTGACGACGTTCCTGTCGTCGATCCCGTACTTCTGGCTGGGCCTGATCGCGCTGACGCTGCTGGCCGGGCCGGGCAGCTTCTTCCCGTCGTCCGGCGGCTACGACCCGGGCACCATCCCGGGCTGGGACGGCTCGTTCATCGGCAGCGCGATCCAGCACAGCCTGCTGCCCGCGATCACCATCCTGATCAGCTCGATGGGCAGCTGGATCCTGGGGATGCGCAACATGATGGTCACCGTCGCGTCGGAGGACTACGTCACCGTCGCGCACGCCAAGGGCCTGCCGGAACGCCGGGTGATGGTCGGGTACGCGGCGCGCAACGCGTTGCTGCCCAGCGTGTCCGGATTCGCGCTCGCCCTCGGATTCATCGTCGGCGGCACCCTGCTGGTGGAGATCGTCTTCTCCTACCCGGGCGTCGGCTACCAGCTGTTCCAGGCCGTCGGCTCCCAGGACTACCCGCTGATGCAGGGCATCTTCCTGATCATCACGCTCTCGGTGCTGGTGGCGAACCTGGTCGCCGACGTCGCCTACCTCGCGCTCGACCCCCGCACCCGGAAGGAGGGCTGACATGGCCGTACCCGCGGCGGACGTCAAGGCCGCCCAGGCCCTCCCGCTCGAAGCGGTCGCCCGCCGGCGCCGCTTCCGGTTCCTCACCGGCGGCAAGACCGCCACCGGCCTCGGCGTCATCGTCTTCTTCCTGGTGATCGCGGTCATCGGGGACTGGATCGCGCCGTACGACCCGTCGGCGCGCAGCAGCGACCTGCTCGAATCGCCGTCGGGCCGGCACTGGTTCGGCACCACCCACCTCGGCCAGGACATCTTCAGCCAGGTGGTGGTCGGCACCCGCAGCGTCATGCTCGTCGGGCTGGCCGCCGGGATCGTGGCGACGATCCTCGCGGTGATCGTCGGCGTGACGTCCGGGTACCTGGGCGGCACACCGGGCGAAGGTCTCTCCGCACTGTCCAACGTGTTCCTGGTGATCCCGGCACTGCCGCTGATCATCATCATCGGCAGCGCGGTGCCCACCGGTGGCGACATCCTGGTGGCGGTGATCATCGGGTTCACGTCGTGGGCGTGGGGCGCGCGAGTGCTGCGAGCGCAGACACTTTCGTTGCGCGGCCGGGAATACGTCGAGGCGGCCCGGGCGACCGGCGAGTCGACGTGGCGGATCATCTTCTTCGAGATCCTGCCGAACCTGACCGCGGTGATCGCGTCGAGCTTCGTCGGCACGGTGATCTTCGCCGTGATGTCGGAGATCACGCTCGCGTTCGTCGGCGTCTCCGGGCTGTCCAACTGGAACTGGGGCACGATCCTGTTCTGGGCGCAGAGCCAGCAGGCGCTCGCGCAGGGCGCGTGGTGGTGGTTCGTGCCGGCCGGGCTGGCGATCGCGATCCTCGGCACGGCGTTGTCCCTGCTCAACTTCGGCATCGACGAGTTCGTCAGCCCGCGGCTGCGCGGCAGCGGCAAGGCGCGCGTGAAGGGCGCCGACGGGCGGACGCACCGCATGCGGGTGGGCTTCACGCCCGTGCTCGGGCGAGAGGAACAGCCATGATGGACCCGGTTCTGGAGATCAAGGGACTGGACGTCGACTACGGCGTCGGTGACGAAGCCGTGCGCGCGGTCCGGGACGTCAACTTGACGTTGCACCGTGGCGAAGTCCTCGGCCTGGCCGGGGAAAGCGGCAGCGGGAAGTCCACTTTGGCCTACGGCCTGACGCGGTTGCTGGCGCCCCCGGGCGTGATCCGCGGCGGCGAGGTGCTCTACCACCCCGCGGACGGCGAGCCCTACGACGTCCTCAAGCTGACGGACAAGCAGCTGCGCGACTTCCGCTGGGCGGAGACGTCCATCGTGTTCCAGGGCGCGATGAACTCGCTGAACCCGGTGCACAAGGTCGTCACGCAGCTGGTCGACGTCATCAAGGCGCATGAACCGCGCACCACGAAAGCGGGCCGGGTGGCGCGGGCCCGCGACCTGCTCAAGCTGGTCGGGATCTCCGCTGATCGGCTGGAGGCGTACCCGCACCAGCTCTCCGGCGGCATGCGCCAGCGCGTGATGATCGCGATGGCGCTCGCGCTGGAGCCGCGGATCGTCATCATGGACGAGCCGACGACCGCGCTCGACGTCGTCATGCAGCGGCAGATCCTCGGCCAGCTCGTGGAACTGCGCGAACGGCTGGGGTTCTCGGTCCTGTTCATCACGCACGACCTTTCGCTGCTGGTGGAGTTCTCGGACCGGATCGCGATCATGTACGGCGGCCGGATCGTCGAGCAGGCGCCGGCGGCCGACCTGTACAAGGACGCGCTGCACCCGTACAGCCACGGCCTGCTCAACTCGTTCCCCGCGCTGCGGGGGCCGCGCCGAGAGCTGGCCGGAATCCCCGGCTCGCCACCGGACACGCGCGGGATGCCGTCCGGCTGCGCGTTCCACCCGCGGTGCCCCAAGGCTTTCGAGCCGTGCCCCGACCGCGTGCCGCTGCTGGGAACGCCCGGCGACGCGGCGCGCGAGGTGGCGTGCTGGCTGCACCCCGTCGCTCCTTGAACGCCCTGTCCGGTACCTCTGGAGGAGAGCCTTGACCGAGACCACAGCCGCGACCGCCGAGCAGCAGGCGTTGATCGACACCCTGCCGCCGGACTTCCGCTGGGGCGTGGCCACCGCCGCGTACCAGATCGAAGGAGCGGTCGCCGAAGACGGGCGCACACCGTCCATTTGGGACACCTTCTGCCAGGTGCCGTGGGCGATCGACAACAACGACACCGGCGACGTGGCGTGCGACCACTACCACCGGATGCCGTCCGACATCGCGCTGGTCGACGAGCTGGGTGCGGACACGTACCGGTTTTCCGTGGCGTGGCCCCGGGTCCAGCCGCGCGGTCGCGGCGGCGTCAACCCGGCGGGCATCGGGTTCTACGACCGGCTGGTGGACGAGACGCTCAGCCGCGGGATCACGCCGTGGCTGACGTTGTACCACTGGGACCTCCCGCAAGAGCTGGAGGACGCGGGCGGCTGGCCGTCCCGCGACACGGCGTACCGGTTCGCGGACTACGCGATGCTGGTGTTCGACGCGCTGAAGGACCGGGTGCGGCACTGGACGACGCTGAACGAGCCGTGGTGCTCGGCGATGCACGGGTACGTCCACGGCGTGATGGCCCCGGGACGCCGTGACTACGCGGCCGGGTTGCACGCGGTCCACCACCTGCTGCTCGGTCACGGGCTGGCGGTCCAGCGGATGCGCGAGGCGGCCCCGGCGGACACGCAGTTCGGCATCACGCTCAACATGTGCACCGCCGACCCGGCGACGGACTCGCCGGAGGACGTCCGCGCGGCCCGCCAGGCCGACGGCCTCGGCGTCCGGATCTACCTGGACCCGCTGGTCCACGGCCGCTACCCGGCGGACGTCGTCGACGACCTGGCCGCGCGCGGAGTGCGGCTCCCGGTGCAGGACGGGGACCTGTCGGTCATCTCGACGCCGCTGGACTTCCTCGGCGTGAACTACTACTTCGGCCAGCAGTTCTCCGGAGTGGACGAAAACGGCGCTTCGGTGGACGCGGACGGCGTCCCGGCGTCGCGGGTGGTCCCGTTCGGCGAGCCGACGACGGCGATGGGCTGGGAGATCCTGCCGGACAAGTTCACGGAGCTGCTGACCCGCCTCGGCCGCGACTACCCGGGCGTGCCGATGTACATCACGGAGAACGGCTCGGCGTTCGACGACGACCCGGACTCGTCGGGCTTCGTGCGCGACGAGGAGCGGACGGCGTACTTGGCGTCGCACATCGCGGCCGTGGCGGCGGCTCGTCAAGCCGGAGCGGATGTGCGCGGGTACTTCGCCTGGTCCCTTTTGGACAACTTCGAATGGGCTTACGGGTATGCCAAGCGGTTCGGGTTGATCCGGGTGGATTACGAAACGCAGGAGCGGACGATCAAGCAGAGCGGGTACTTCTACCGCGATACGGTGCGGCGGGTCCGGGGGAGCTGAGGTCGTTCCCGGCCACCATGGGACCGTGGTCCCTGGTGGCCGGGACTCCACCCTCCCCAAACTCGTGCCATGGACGCATGGGACGCGGTGATCGTGGGGAGCGGGCACAACGCCCTGGTCGCGGGGGCCTTCCTCGCCCGGGACGGCTGGCGGGTACTGGTCCTGGAGGAACACGACCGGCCCGGCGGCCTCGTCCGGACCGAGGAACTCACCCTCCCCGGCTTCAAGCACGACGTCTACGCCTCGGCTCACCTCCTCTTCACCGCCGGTCCGGCCTACGCCGCCCTGGCGCCCGAACTCACCGAACTCGGGCTCGAATACCGCCGGCCGCGGTACTGGTCCGGCGTGGCGACGCCCGAGGGCAGCGCCGTCCTCTCCACCGATCCCGGCGAGAACCTCGCCGAGGCCGAACGGCTCGGCGACGGTCCCGCCTTCGCTGCCCTCCTCAAGGACTTCGAACCGCACGTCGGACCGATCTTCGAGCTGCTCGGTGCCGAGCTGAGCAGCCGGGAATCCGCTCGGACGATCAAGAAACTCTTCGAAGACCGCGGTTTCGCCCAGCTCTTCACCCTCACCGCGCGCGACCTCCTCACCCAGACCTTCACCTCGCCCGTGCTCAAGGCAGCCCTCGCGCCGTGGGCGCTGCACCTCGGCCGCGGCCCGGACGAAGCCAACAGCGGCCTCTGGGTCCTCCTCTGCCAGATCGCGCTCAGCATGGCCGGGATGCCGACTCCCGCGGGCGGCAGCGAACGGCTCGTGCAGGTCCTCGCCGAACTGATCACCAAGCACGGCGGCACCGTCCGCACCGGCACGAAAGTCGAGCGGATACTGCTCAAGGACGGCCACGCCCGCGGTGTGCGGCTCGCGGACGGCGAGGTCGTCCACGCCCGGCGGGCCGTGCTCGCCTCCGTCAACCCCGACCAGCTCTACCTCGAACTCCTGGCCGACGAACAGGTCGTCCCGCCCACGATTCGCGCCCAAGCCGGGCGGTACCGCTACGGCCGCGGCTGCTTCGTGCTCCACCTCGCCCTGTCCGAACCGCCGCGCTTCGACGACGAACGCCTGCACGGTGCCGGTGAACCCCACCTGAGCGGCGGCCTCGACGCCCTTTCGCGGTCGGTCGACGAAGCCACACGCGGCCTGCTCCCGGCCGAACCGACCGTCGCCTTCGACGTGCCGTCCAATGTGGACAGAAGCAGGGCTCCGGCTGGGAAAGCCACCGCGAGGCTGCAGCTGCTCGACGTCCCGACGCACCCGCGGGGCGATGCCGCCGGGGAGATCGACGCCGCCGGCTGGACTCCCGGTGTCAAGGCGGCTTTCGCCGACCGCGTCCTGGCGCAAGTCGCCCGCTACGCGCCCAACGTCCCGGGCAGCGTGCTCGGCATGCACCTCGTCGCGCCCGACGATCTCGCCCGCGCCAACCGCAACTGCGGTCCCGGGGATCCCTTCGGCGGCAGCCACGACCTCGCGCAGAGCTACCTCTTCCGGCCCCTGCCGGGCCAGCCGCCGCACCGCACCCCGGTGCCCGGGCTGTGGATGCTCGGGGCCGCCACCTGGCCCGGCCACGGCGTCAACGGCGCCTCCGGCTACATCGTCGCGCGCGCCCTGCTCGGCTGATCGGCGGTGGGGCGCACCCCACTCCGGCGCCGGTGGCTCGCCCCATGGTTCGGGCCGCGGGCCGTCCCTACCTTCGGACGGGTAGCCGACCCAGGGGGTAGCGATGACCGTCCGCACCGAGATCAGACCCGCGGCACCTCGACCGAAAACGACCTGGTGGCGACGGCCCTGGGTGGCGCCGCTCGCCTTGATCGTCGCCGTTTTCCTCGCCTACTCCGTGCCGCCCTACCTCACCCTCGACCCGGCGCGGTCTCGCGTGCCCGCGCCGGCCGGGTTCGCCGCGCACTACTGGTTCCTCGTCGCCCACATCACCTTCGGGACCATCGCCATCGTCGGTGTCATCCTGCAGATCTGGCCGTGGCTGCGCCGGACGCACCCCGTCGTGCACCGTCGCGTCGGGCGTGTCTACGTCTTCGCCGGGGCCCTGCCGTCAGCCGTGATGGCCGGGATCATCGGCGCGGTCAGCCCGTTCGGCCCGGTCGTCGGCGCGCTCGACGTCGTCGCCGCCCTGCTGTGGCTCGGGTTCACGCTCGCCGGGTGGCGGGCGATCCGGCAGCGGCGCTACGCGGACCACCGGAAGTGGATGGTCCGCAGCTTCGCCATGACCATGAACACGCTGATGAGCCGCGCTCTCTCGCCGATCGCGTTCCTGCTCGTCATGCCGCGCGTCGAGGACAAGGAAGAGCTGATCCTGACCGCGGGGACGCTGTCCGCGGTCCTCAGCGTGCTCAGCTTGCTGCTGCTCAGCCAGTGGTGGCTCGACCGGAAGCCAGCCACCGCGCGATGATCGTCCGCTGGATCTCCGACGCGCCTTCGTAGATCCGCGGCGCCCGGACCTCGCGGTAGAGGTGTTCGAGCAGGTGCCCGCGCCGCAGCGCGCGGGCACCGTGCAGCTGCACCGCCGAGTCGACGACGAACTGCGCCGCCTCGGTGGCGAACAGCTTCGCCATCGCCGCGCGGCCGGCGAGGTTCTCCTCGCCCGCGTCGTACGCTCCCGCCGCCGCGTAGACCAGCAGCCGGGCCGCTTCCGTGCGCGTCGCCATCTCCGCCAGCGCGTGCGCCACCGCCTGCTGCTTGATCAGCGGGCCACCGAAGGCTTCCCGCTGTCCCGTGTAGTCCACAGTGGCGTCCAGCGCGGCCTGCGCCATCCCGACGGCGAACGCGCCGACGCTCGGGCGGAACAGGTCCAGCGTGCGCATCGCCACGGCGAACCCGCGGTTCTCTTCGCCGAGCAGTTCTTCGCGCCGGACCTCGACGCCGTCGAACGTGACCGTGCCGATCGGGTGCGGGCTCACCAGGTCCAGGTGCTCGCCGGACAGTCCGGCCCGGTCGCCCGGCACGACGAACGCGCTCACGCCGCGCGCGCCCGCACCCGGCGTCGTTCGGGCGAACACGGTGTAGAAGTCGGCTTCCGGGGCGTTCGAAATCCACATCTTCTCGCCAGTCAGGCGCCAGCCGTCGCCGTCCGGCTCTGCCGCCAGCGACAGCGCCGCCGCGTCCGAACCGGCGTCCGGCTCGGTCAACGCGAACGCCGCCACCGCGTCACCCGCCGCGACGGCGGGCAGCCACTTCGCGACCTGGTCGTCCTGTCCGGACTGGAGGACCGGGTAGGTTCCCAAGCCCTGCAACGCCAACGCCGTCTCGGCCTCCGTGCTCACCGTGGCGAGGTTCTCGCGCAGGATGCACAGGTCCGTCGCGGCCGCCTGGCGCGACGGCTTTCCTTCCGCGACACCGGGGAAGAGCCGCGCGAGGAGGCCGAGCGCACCCATCGCCTTGAGGAGCGGGCGGTTCACCGCACCCTCCACACCGGACTCGGCGAGCGGGAGCAGCTGCTCGGCGGCCAGCCGCCGGACATCGGCGGCGAAAGCCAGCTGCGCGGGGTCAAGGGTGAAGGTCATGCGGGTGCTCCCGGTCGCCAGCGGGCATGGGCGGTTCCGGCCGGGCCGGAGCGGACGAGGTCGAGCCGCGGTTCCGGGCCGTCACTGCGGCCGGTCTGCGGCTTGCGGCTGCCCGCCGCGAACGGCTTCGGCCACGGCATCGGGTAGCCCTGTTCGGCCGCCGCGTGCAACGTCCACTGTGGATCATAGAGGTGCGTGCGGCCCAGCGCGCAGAGATCCGCGCGGCCGGCCAGGATCAGCGAGTTGACGTCGTCGTAGGACGAAATCGCGCCGACGGCGATCACCGCGATCCCGTATTCCTCGCCGATCTCGTTGCGGATCCGGTCGGCGTACGGCGTCTGGTAGCTGCGGCCGTACTGCGGCTTTTCCTCGCTGACGACCTGGCCGGTCGAGACGTCGATGCCCGCGGCGCCGTGCTCGGCGAACGCCCGGGCGATCTCGACCGCCTCGTCGGCGTCGACCCCGCCCTCGCACCAGTCGGTCGCCGAGATCCGGACGGTCATCGGCCGTCCGGCGGGCCAGGCGGCGCGCACGGCGTCGAAGACTTCGAGTGGGAAGCGCAGGCGGTTCTCCAGCGAGCCGCCGTATTCGTCGGTGCGCTGGTTGGTCAGCGGGGAGAGGAAAGACGACAGCAGGTAGCCGTGCGCGCAGTGCAGTTCGAGGACGTCGAACCCGGCGCGGGCGGCGGCTTCCGCGCACGCGACGAACTGGTCCTTGATCTCGGCCATTTCCGAAGTGGACAGTTCACGCGGGACCTGGTTGCGGTCGGAGTAGGGCAACGCCGACGGCGCGCAGACTTCCCAGTTGTCGGCCGGGAGCGGCTCGTCGATGCCGTCCCACATCAGTTTCGTCGAGCCCTTGCGCCCGGAGTGTCCCAATTGGACACCGATGCGAGCGGGCGTCTGCGTGTGCACGAAGTCGACGACCCGCTTCCACGCGGCTTCCTGCTCCGGCGTGTACAACCCGCCGCAGCCGGGCGTGATCCGGCCTTCGGGGGAGACGCAGACCATCTCCGTCATCACCAGCCCGGCGCCGCCGAGGGCCTTGCTGCCCAGGTGCACCAGGTGGAAGTCGCCGGGCACGCCGTCCACCGCGGAGTACATGTCCATCGGGGACACGATGATCCGGTTGGGCAGCTCCAGCTCGCCGAGCTTGAACGGCTGGAACATCGGCGGCCGCGACGTCGTCCCGAGCTTCCGCGCGAACCAGTGGTCCAGCTCGGCCGCGAACTCCGGGTCACGCAGGCGGAGGTTGTCGTAGGTGACGCGTCGGCTGCGCGTGAGGATGTTGAACGCGAACTGCGGCGGCTCCTGGTGGGTGTACTGCGCGATGTTCTCGAACCACTCCAGGCTGGCCTGCGCGGCGCGCTGCGTCGACGTGACGACCGGGCGGCGCTCCAGCTCGTACGCCTTCAGGGCTTCGGTGACGCCGTCGTTTTCGTGCAGGCACGCGGCCAGCGCGAGCGCGTCCTCCATCGCCAGCTTGGTGCCGGAGCCGATCGAGAAGTGCGCGGTGTGCGCGGCGTCGCCGAGGAGGACGACGTTGCCGTGCACCCAGCTCTCGCAGCGCACGGTGCCGAACGACACCCACTTCGAGTTGTTGGCCATGATCTCGTGCCCGCCGAGGACGTCGGCGCACAGCTCGCGGATCAGCGCGATCGACTTCTCGTCGCTCTCGCCCGGCTTGAGCGCGGTCGCCGCGACCGGGCCGAACGTCCGCTGCCAGACGTCTTCCTGCACCTCGAGGATGAACGTGCTGCCGTCGCGGCCGTACGGGTAGCCGTGGATCTGCATGATCCCGGCCGGGGTCTCGAGGACGTAGAACTTGAAGGCGTCGAACACGAGGTCCGTGCCGAGCCAGATGTAGCGGCACCGCCGGGTCTCGACGCTCGGCCGGAAGTGCTCGGCGTACCGCGCCCGCGTCGCCGAGTTGACGCCGTCGGCGGCGATGACCAGGTCGTAGCCCGACAGGTCGGCGGGCGCCTCCTCGCGGAAGTGCAGCCCGACGCCGAGCTCGGCGCAGCGGCTCTGGAGGATGCCGAGCAAGCGCTTGCGGCTCATCGCCGCGAAGCCGTGGCCGCCGGAGGTGGTGACCGTGCCGCGGTAGTGCACGTCGATGTCGTCCCAGCGGGCGAACTCGGCCTTCATGGCTTCGTGCACCGCCGCATCGGCGTGTTCGATGCCGCCGAGCGTCTCGTCGGAGAACACGACGCCGAAGCCGAACGTGTCGTCCGGGGCGTTGCGCTCCCAGACGGTGATTTCGTGGCCGGGACCGAGCTGTTTCGCCAGCGCGGCGAAGTACAGGCCCGCCGGGCCGCCGCCGATGACCGCGATTCGCACGCCGTCCAGGGTATGTCGTCATGACTACGACCGTCAATAACGCGAAAGATGGCGTACGGTGTCCGGCATGGAACGCATCAACCCGCCGGAGCTCGGCAAGCCCTCCGGGTTCTCGCACGCGGTGGTGGCCGAGGGCCGCGTCGTCTTCCTCGCCGGGCAGACGGCGCTGGACGCGTCGAACAAGATCGTCGGCGACGGCGTCGTCGAGCAGTTCGAACGCGCGCTGGGCAACCTGCTGGCATCGCTGCGCGCGGCGGGCGGTGCGCCGGAAGACCTGTGCAGCGTGACGATCTACATCGTCGACATGGAGGACTACCGCGCCCACGCACGCGAGATCGGCGCGGTCTGGCGGCGGCTCGCGGGCACGGAGTACCCGGCGATGGCGGGCATCGGCGTCGCCCGGCTGTGGGACGAGGAGGCGCTGGTCGAGGTCCAGGGCTTCGCGGTCGTGAGTGTTTAGGGCGGTTCTAACCGCCTGTCCCAGTTCAGGACATCGTGAACAGGTGATGTTTCAGGACATCGTGGACACTGACCGGCCTGTCAGTGTGGTGACCAGTAGTTGTGTGGTGATCATGCGGCGATGGGCAGAGCAGGGTTTTCGATGGATCCTGAGTTCGTCGCCGCGGTCGCGCAGGCCGCGTCGGGTGAGAAAATCAACATCGCACGGTTCTGCCGCGAGCACGGCGTGTCCCGCACGGTGTTCCACAAGTACCTGAACCGGTTCCGCGCCGAAGGCGCCGAAGGGTTCACCCGCCGCAGCACCGCCCCGCACCACCACCCGGCCGCGCTCGGGCCGACGGTGGCGGAGGCGGTGCTGCGGGCCCGCAAAGAACTCGCCGACGAAGGGCTCGACAACGGGCCGATCTCGATCCGCTGGCGGCTGGAAGCCCAGGGCCACGACCGGGTGCCATCGCAGTCGGCGGTCTACCGGATCCTGCGCGAACACGGCCAGATCGTCCCGCAACCCCGCAAGAAACCCCGCACCCGGCGCCGGTTCGAATACGCCGACCCCAACGGCTGCTGGCAGATCGACGGCATGGAACACTACCTCGCCGACGGCACCAAGGTCTGCATCATCCAGCTCCTCGACGACCACTCCCGCCTCGACGTCGGCACCTACGCCGCGGACAGCGAGAACACCACCAACGCCTGGGCCGCGCTGCAACACGCCTTCGCCGGCTACGGCCTGCCCGTCAAACTCCTCTCCGACAACGGGCTGGCCTTCTCCGGCAAACACCGCGGCCGGATGGTCGAACTCGAACGCCACCTCGCCCAGCTCGGCGTCACCACCATCGCCTCCACCCCGCACCACCCGCAAACCTGCGGCAAGGACGAACGCAGCCACCAGACCCTGCAGAAATGGCTCGCCGCCCGACCACCCGCCGACAACCTCGCAACCCTGCAACGGCTTCTCGACGAATACCGCACGATCTACAACAACCGCCGCCACCAAAGCCTCAACGGCCTCACCCCACAGCAGCGCTACGACGCCCGACCGAAAGCCACCCCCGCCACCGGCCCTCGCCGGCCCAGCGGCGTCACCACCCGACCTGTCTCAGCCACCGGCGTGATCGCCTTCTCCGGCTGCTCCATCGTCCTGGGACGCACCTGGGCCGGTCACACCGCCACCATCTACTGGCAAGGCGACCGCGTCACAGTCATGATCAACGACACGGTCGCCCGCCAGCTCACCCTAGACCGATCGGTACGCTACCAACGCCTCACCAACCCCAAACTGTCCGCGAAGTCCTGAAACACATCTGTTCACGAAGTCCTGAAACATGACAGGGCGGTTCTAACCGCCCTAAACACTCACGACAACTTGCGCCGAGGCTCAGCCGAGGTTGATCGACTTGGCGACGTATGCCCTCGCCGGGTCCTCCAGGCGGTTGTGCAGCTCGAAGAACACCTCGGCCGCGCGGATACCCGACCAGTCGCGGGGCAGGAACTCCGCGGGCAGGCCAGGGTCGAGGTAGGGCATGCGCCGCCAGCCGGTGAGCACCCGGACGTAGTCGGCGAAGGCCTCGTCGTCGGCCACCGACTTGCGGCGCTGCCAGCGGCGCAACGCGGGGGCGTGCTCGTCGAGGAACGTCGTGTACAGCTCGTCGAGGCGGTCGAGGTCCCACCAGTCGCGGACCTTCGCGGCGACGTCGCCGAAGGCCAGGTGGTCGGCGCGGAACAGGTCGGCGTACCCGGCGAGACCGAGCCGGGTCAGGGCTTCCGCGGTCGCGGCGTGGAGGTGGGCCGGGGCGATCCAGACCCCGGAGGCGGCGGTGCCGAAGCCCATCCGGGCGAGCTGGGTGCGCAGCAGGTGGCGCTTGTGGCGTTCGGTCTCCGGCACGGAGAAGACGGCGAGGAGCCAGCCGTCGGCCGGGGTCGCGCGCTCGCGGCGGAAGATGCGTTCGTCGCCTTCGCGGAGGATCTCGCGGGCGTCGTCGGAGAGCTCGTACCCGGCGGTCGCGCCCCGGCGGACCGCCTCGAGGATGCCGCGCCGCTTCAGCCGGGAGATGGATGAGCGCACGGCGGGCTCGTCGACGCCGACGGCGGCCAGCAGGTCGATCAGCGAGGCGACGGAGAGCCAGCCGCCCTCCGTGCGGGAGTAGAGGCCGTACACGGTGACGATGAGCTGACGAGGCTGGGCCGCACGGCCGGAGCCGTCCAGTTCGGTTGCCTCGGGTACGGCCGTCATCGGGCCACAATAACAACAGACGCCGGGATCGCTCCGCTACGATTTCGCCGCGATGCTGCCAGCCACCAAGGGGATCTTCGACCGGCTCACCCGCCGCGGGCGCCTGATGACCAAGCGGACCTGCGACCGGCAGGGCCACGTCCTGCGCAGCGGCCGCTTCCTCTTCCGGACGCCGACCGCGTGGGAGTACGCCGCCGCCGTTGCCTGTGGCAGTGATCCCGCCGCTCAGCGGTGGCTCGGGTGGCAGCGCGACTCCGTCGTCGCCGAGTCCGCGCGGGCCGATGCCCTGCGCGTCGTGCCCGGGACCGGCCCCGATTGGGTGTCGCCCGATCCGCAGTCCGTCGACCTCGTCATGATCGACGTCGAGGCCAACCGCTGCGTCGGGCTCGTCAGCGTGCACACCGGCGAGGACGGCGGCCCGGAGACCGGCGGCTACCTCGCCCCCGACTACCGCGGCCGCGGCCACGGCCGGGTGCTCTTCGCCGCCGGGCTGACCCTGGCGCACGAACACCTCGGGCTCCCGCGGGTGCGGGCCGGCGCCGAGGTCGGCAACGTCGCCAGCGCGCGGTCGCTGGAGGCCGCCGGGCTCGCCCGCGTCGCCGGGCCGCCGACCTACCGGCTGCCGGACGGCCGCGTCACCGAGGCCTGGTGGTTCCAGCACGACGTCCCGCGGACCACCCGCTGCGGCGGCCCGCAAGCGACGTGGTTCCCGGTGTCGCTGCTCTGAAGCTTCGGCCGCCGCCGACGTTTCCCGCGGCTAACTTCGCCGCATGACACCGCTTTCCGCACCCGTTCCGCCCGTTCCCGCCGATGTCCGCCCCGGCACCGTTGCCTGGCTGCGCGCCTCCGTCGCGCGGTTCAGCAACGGCGGCGACCACGTCCGGCGGCGCGCTCTGGCCGTCGACGCCCTCACCTCGGTCGACGTGGAAGCCTTGCGGGACAACGCTTTCACGCGCACTCGAACCATCGTCGCCGCGCTTGACGACTTCGACGTGATGGCCGAGATCGCGCGGCCGGTGCCGGTCGGGGTGCTCGCGGAGGCGCTCGGCCTGCCGGACGTCTCGGCGGACGTCACGCCGGTGGCCGCCGCCTACCACCCGCACGTGACGCCGGACGCGGAAGCCGAAGCCGCGCTCGGACGGCTGGTCTCGGTCTGCGGCGGCCCGACCGAACTCGCGGCCGCGCGCATCGGGCTGCTCGTCCAGGCCTGCGACGCCACCGCGGGCCTCATCGGCAACGAGCTTTCCGCGCGGCTGAGCGGAAAACCCGTCGGGCAGCCGGTCCTGCGCACCCGCCGCCGGATCGACGGCGAGGACGTCGCGGTGTCACTGGCCGGGACGCCGTTCGGGGCCGGACCGCGTGCCTGCCCGGGTTCGGCGCACGCGACCGCCCTCGCGGCCGGCGTTCTCCAGGCGTTGCAGGGGTTCCGCCTGACAGAAGCGGAAACGACGTGGGTGTCGTCGCCGAATCTCCGGATGCCCGCGCGGCTGCGGGTGACCCGCGACGGAACTGTCGGTGCCCTCTGCTAAGACTTACCGCGTTCATCTCCTGGGGAAGGCGCGGAAATTGCTGTACTTGGATGGTCTGCTCGGCGTCGTCACGCTCGGGCTGTGGATCTTCTGCCTCGTCGACGTGATCACCACCGACGAATCGTCCTGCCGCAACCTGCCGAAGGGGCTGTGGCTGCTGCTCGTGCTGGTGGTGCCGCTCGTCGGCTCGATCATCTGGCTGGTGGCGGGCCGTCCGCAGCAGTACGCCACGCGGGCCCGCGGCCCGTACGAGCGCACCGCGCCGGCGTACCCGGAGTACGACCGCCCGGGCCGGTTCGCGGCGACGAGCCCCGAAGACGACGAGGAGTTCCTCCGCAAGTGCCGCGAGCGCGCGGAGGCTCAGCGGAAGCTGGCCCGCGAGAAGCGCGCCGAGGACTGAGCCAAGCGCCCCAAGGCGGCCTTGGTTGCGTCTGACGCACCGAAGGCCACCTTGGTTGCGTCTCACGCACCGAAGGCCACCTTGGTTGCGTCTCACGCACCGAAGGCCACATTGGGGCGCTAGCAGCCCGGGCCCTCGCAAGTGGCGCGTTCGTAGGCCTCCAGCGTCGAGATCACCAGCTGCCGCTCGGCGGGGCTCAACGGCGCCAGCGCGTCACTCCACGCCTTCGCGCCGCGCGCCAGCCAGGCGTCGACCGCCGGGCGCTTGTCCGGGGTGATGCTGACGATCGTGCGGCGGCGGTCGGCCGGGTCCTCCTCGCGGTTCAGCACGCCCTGGCGGCTGAGGTCGCCGACCATCAGGCTCGCCGTCGTCGGGGCGACCTGCAGGCGGGTGGCCAGCTCCGTCACCGTCATCGGGCCGTCGAACAGCAGGTACGACAGCAGCGAGAGGTGCCGCGGCGCCAGCGCGCAGCCGTTCAGCTCCTCGGGGACCGGGGTCCGCTTGGCCCGGCCGACCAGACGCGGCATGAGCAGCAGCAGCTGCCGCACGCCGTCCTCGACGCTCGGTCCGGCCTCCGTTGACACCCCTGACCTCCCGTCGGTAACTTTGTTTGCAAAGCAAACGCATCGGGCTCGCCCGAGCGTACTCGCACCGGTCGAGCGTACCGGCAGAACAGGGGATCCCATGACCGCGCCAGCCGACATGAACGAGTTCAACAAGCAGGTCGCCGACGAGTTCCGCGCCAACGAAGGCAAGGTCGGGGGCATGTTCGCCGACAAGAACGTGCTCCTGCTCACCACGACCGGCGCGAAGAGTGGCCAGCCGCGCCTTTCGCCGTTGGTCTACACCCGCGACGGCGACCGCTACGTCATCGCCGCGTCCATGGGTGGCGCGCCGAAGAACCCGGCCTGGTACCACAACCTCGTTGCGAACCCGAAGGTCACCGTCGAGGTCGGCACCGAGAAGTTCGAGGCCACGGCCACGGTGATCGAGGACCGCGCCGAGCGCGACCGCCTCTACGCCGGCATGGTCGCGCACGCCGAGGGCTTCGCCGACTACGAGAAGAAGACGACCCGGGTCATCCCGATCGTGGTCCTCGAGCGCTAGGACACCGACGCCGTCACGGGAGCGGGCTCGACGCGGGTCTCGGCCAGGCGCCGGGCTTCGCGGCGGGCCTCCTTCCGGGCGATGAGCCGCTTGCCGACGTCGATCAGGGGCTTCTCGACCCAGCGGTGGATCAGGTCCGCGATCGCCAGGCCGACCAGGAACACCGTCACCGCCGACGTCGTCTTGTTCTGCGCGAGCCCGGGCACCGCCTGCACGACGACGAAGTGCACCGGTCCCTGCAGCAGGTAGAGCGAGTACGAGCGTTCGCCGACGAACCGCATCGGGGCCGTGCCGAGCAGCCACCGCAGTGGGCCCGGGCTCACCAGCACGATCAGCAGCAGCATGGTCAACACCGCGTACGCGACGAGCAGCAGCAGGTTCTGCCGCCCCCCGTTGAAGAGGCTGTCGAGGTTGACGTGCAGCAGCGCGAACGCGCCGACGATCGGGATCGCCGCCAGCGGGTGCGTCAACGGCCTCAGCAGCGCGTACCCGCGGCGGTAGTGCAGCAGGATCGCCAGCAGGCAGCCGGCGGCCAGGATGAAGTAGTGGATGCTCGAGTGGTAGATCGCGACCTTCGAGTCGCCGAGCTCCCAGCCGCTGGTCACCGGCACCAGCGCGAGCAGCGCGACCATCGCCGCGGTGATCAGCAGGAACTTGCGCCGGGCCGCGCCGATCCCGATCGCCACCAGCAGGAACGGCCAGACCAGGTAGAACTTCTCCTCGATGCCGAGCGTCCACGAGCCGCTGAAGAAGTTGTCCGCGGAGTGGTCGCTGGTCGAGGGGAAGAATTCGTTGAGGAACGTCAGGTAGTACTTGAGCGCGCGGGGGAAGCCGCGTTCCTCGAACTCGCCGCGCAGCAGGACGAACGCGATGATCCCGCCGAGGATCACCAGGTACGGCGGCAGGATCCGGAAGACCCGCCGCAGGTAGAAGTTCGACAGCGAGATCCGGCCGGTCCGGTCCTGCTCACGCAGCAGCAGCGTCGTGATCAGGAACCCGGACAGCACGAAGAAGATGTAGACGCCGACCCAGCCCGACAGCCACGTCCACTTCGGGCCGCCGAAGTGGAAGAAGATGACCATCGTCGCGGCGAGCGCGCGGAGGCCGTCGAGCCCGGGGAACCGGCGGCTGCCGAGGAAGTCCTCGTGGCTCATGGTGCGCAAGGCGGTTCCCCCGGTCGGTGTGATCGTCGGGGCGAGTATATGGCGTCGCCTTACTCGCCCTTTGCCAGCGGTCGGAGGGTGCCCCGGGCGTCGTACCGGCGCTTGACCTCGCGCAACCTCGCCAGCTCGCCGCTCGGGTGGACGCTCTCGGCGACCTCCGACGGCGCGTGCTCGCCGTACACGAACGGCAGCAGCCGCCCGGTCGACCACGGCGCCAGCGCGTCGAACAGCTTCGCGTGCGCCCGCCGGACGGCCTCGATGCCGTCGTCGCCGACCACCGAGAGCGCGCGGACGACGTACTCCGCCGAGCGGTCCCAGCCGACGCCCGGCTGCTCGGGCGCCTCGGCGAGCGCGCCGCCGAGCCGGTCGACGATCAGCACGGTCGGCACCGCGGCGCCGGGGCCCGCGTGCTCGAGGACGGCGTCGAGCATGGCGTCGTTCAGCTGCGTGACGGTCGCGTTCGTGCCGTGGTAGCCGTGCGGGTGCGGCGGCTCGGCGGCGATCGAGCCGGACTCGGTGAACGGCATCCGCCGCAGGGAGTCCGTCAACGTCGGCGCGACGGCCTGCAGCGGGGCGACCAGCTCGTCGCCGTCGTCGCCGAGGTAGGCGACGCGGACGTGCGCGACGTGCTTGCCGCGCAAAGGTTCGGGCACCATCGGCAGGTCCGGCAGCGGCAGCACGGCGATCGACGTCGACAGCGTGTCCGGCGCGGCCATCGACCACGTGCGCCAGGCCCGCAGTACCGCGGGCAGGTCGGCGGTGTCGAAGTGCAGGCCGCCGCCGTACAGCTCGGTGACCGGGACCAGGGCGAACTCCATCGCCGTGACGATCCCGAAGCTGTCCCGGCCGCCGCGCAATGCCCAGAACAGGTCCGAGCCCGGTTCGACGCGGCGGAGTTCGCCATCGGCGGTGACGACGTCGAGGGCGCGGACGTGGTCGGCGGCGCGGCCGTAGCGGCGGGCCATCAGCCCGAAGCCGCCGCTGAGCGTGTAGCCGACGACGCCGACGTCCGGCGACGAGCCGCTGAGCGGCGCCAGCCCGTGCGGGGCGGCGGCCTCGATCACCGCGCCCCAGCGGACCCCGGCCTCGACGCGCGCCGTGCGGGCGTCGGCGTCGATCTCGACGCCGGTCATCCGGCGCGTGCTGATCAGCAGGCCGTCGGTGCCCGCGGTCAGGCCGTGCCCGGTGGCCTGGACGGCGACCGGCAGATCGTGCTCCGCGGCGTAGCGCACCGCGGCGACGACGTCGTCGGCGTTCTCGGCGGTGACGACCACCGCGGGCGAGCTGGGCACCGCCGTCTGGAACCCGGCGACTTCTTCGGCGTACCCGTCCTGACCAGGGCGGAGGATGTTCATCTCGGCTCCTTTCTCGTTCGCTGCTTCCAGCTTCGTGCCGACGTCCTCAGAAGTCCAAGATCTGGTTTTTCTACTCACTAGAATCAGTGCTTATGGAACTGCACCAGCTCGCGTACTTCGTCGCGGTCGCCGAGGAAGGCACCTTCACCCGCGCGGCCGAACGCCTGCACGTCGCCCAGCCCGGGGTGAGCGCGCAGGTCCGGCGGCTCGAACGGGAGCTGGGGCAGGAGCTGCTGGACCGGTCCGGGCGCACGGTTCGGCTCACCGACGTCGGCGCCGCTGCGCTGCCGCACGCCCGTGCCGCGCTCGCGGCCGTGCGCGGTGTCCGCGAAGCCGTCGACGAGCTGGCCGGGCTGGTCCGCGGGCAGGTCGCGATCGGCGCGGTGACGTCGGCGGGCCCGGTCGGGCTGCCGGACCTGCTGGCCCGCTTCCACGAGCGGTACCCGGCCGTCGAGATCACACTGTCCGAAGCCAATTCCGACACGATGCTCGCGGCGCTGCGCGAAGGACGGCTCGACGTCGCCGTGGTCGGCCTCTCGACGGACCCACCACCCGGCATCGCGACGCAGGTGCTGGTCGACGAGCCGTTCCTGGCTGTCACGGCGCCCGGCGGGCTGCTGTCCGACCGGAGTGCGGTCGCGATCCCGGACCTGGGCGGCCTGCCGCTGATGGCTCTGCCGAAGGGGACGGGCCTGCGTACGGCGTTGGACGCCGCCTTCGCGCGCGAGGGGCTGACGCCGCGGATCGCGTTCGAGGCGGCCGACCCGAACGTCCTGGTGCAGCTGGCCTTGCGCGGTCTCGGCGTCGCGGTCGTGCCGGAGTCACTGGCCCGCTACCACCAGGCGGAGCTGCGGATCGTCGAGATCACCGGGCCGGGGCTGCGGGGCGTGCTGGCGCTGGCCTGGCGGACGGAGGGCCCGCTGAGCCCGGCCGCGCGCGCCTTGATCGCCTTCGCGCGCCGGACTCTTGACACACCGTCAACAACGGCGTTTCCTGAGTCGTGAACCGCTCACGCGAGGAGGCGTGCCGATGGCCGAAACCGCCCTCCGCGACGCCGTCGTCGGCGCCGGGCTGCTGGCCGGCAGCGCGAACGTGATCATGCAGCTCTCCCGCGCCCCGGTCGGGTACGGCGTGCTGGAGAGCAAGGTCGACAGCGGCAACCTCTTCCGCCACCCGCTCAAGCGGACGCGGACCACGCTCACCTACCTCGCCGTCGCCACGATGGGCACCGACGCCGAGCGCGCGGCGTACCGGCGGGGCGTCAACCAGGCGCACGCGCAGGTGCATTCGACCGCCTCGAGCCCGGTCGCGTACAACGCCTTCGACACCGACCTCCAGCTGTGGGTCGCGGCCTGCCTGTACAAGGGTTTCGAAGACGTCTACCTCGCGTTCGTCGGCGGCGATCCGGAGCGGTTCTACGGCGAGGCGGCCGCGCTGGGCACGACGTTGCAGGTCCACCCGGAGATGTGGCCCGCCGATCGGGCGGCCTTCGAGGAGTACTGGGCCGCCGGGCTGGCCGAGGTCGGCATCGACGACACGGTCCGCCGGTACCTGACCGACATCGTCGACCTGCGGTTCGTGCACCCGGTGCTCGCCGCGCCGGCACGGCGGTTCCACCGGTTCGTCACGACGGGGTTCCTGCCGCAGCGCTTCCGCGACGAAATGCGCCTGCCGTGGACCGAGGCGGACCAGCGCCGGTTCGACGCGCTCCTCGCCGCGATCGGCCGGGTGGTGAAGGTGCTGCCGCCCCCGCTGCGGCGCTTCCCGTTCAACGCCTGCCTCTGGGACCTGCGGTGGCGCCTGCGCACGGGGCGTCCGCCGGTCTGAGCCGCCCGGATACAGTGTCGGGTCGGCACAGCCACCCGAGGGGATTCCATGACGGCGATCGAGGCGGACGTCGAGCCCGGAACCACCGCGCCGGACCGGCCCCGGCGGCTCCCGCTGGTCCTCGTTTCGCTGGTGCTGCTGGGCGTTTTCCTCGTCGGTGCGTGGGCGGCCTGGTTCTTCACGATCGACGACGCGTTCATCAGCTTCCGCTACTCGGCGAACCTCGCCGCGGGCCACGGGCCGGTGTGGAACGTCGACGGCCCGCGCGTCGAAGGTTTCACGAACTTCGCCTGGGTGGTCTGGTCGGGGCTGGGCGCGTGGCTCGGGCTCGCGTTGCCGTTCTTCACCAAGGTGACGTCGCTGGTGCTCGGCCTGGCGACGCTCTACCTGCTCATCCGCGAAGGCCACAAGCGTGCCGGGCTGACCGGCGTGCTGGTCGGCGCGGGCGCGTACGTCGTGTTCCTGCCGACGTACTTCCACATCACCGCGGGCCTGGAGACGGCCGCGTTCGCCGCGGTGCTGCTGCGCGTCGTCGTGCTCGGGCTGCGCGTGCTCTCGGGCGAGCGGGTCCGGACGTGGGAGCCGCCGGTACTGCTGCTCCTGCTCGGCATGCTGCGGCCCGAAGGCGTGCTGGCCGCCCTGCCGGTGGTCGGCTTGTGGCTGTGGCGAGAACGCGGTCGCGCTTCGGCGCGGTGGTGGACGCTGGCCGCGGTCGTCGTCGGCGCGGGCTATTTCGTCTGGCGCTGGCAGTACTACGGCCAGCTGCTGCCGAACACCTTCTACGTCAAGTTCGGCCACCTCGACTCCGGCTGGCTGTGGACGAAGCACACGACGGTGCTGCTCCTCCCGCTCCTGCTGCTGACGCTGTCGCTGGTGTTCCGCCGGGCGACGCGGGCGATGGGCGTGCTGCTGGTGGTCACCGTCGCGGTCACGTACCTGACGTACGCGGTGTCCGGGCCGACCATGGACTACCTCGACCGCTTCGCCGACCACGCGATCCCCGTCCTCTGCCTGGGCGCCGGGCTCGCCGCCGGGACGCTGGCGCCGCGGGTCGTCGGCGCGCTGCTCGGCCTGGTGGCCGTCGGCTGGTCGGCCGTCGCGGGCGTGTCCGCGCCCGACCTGGCGGCGGCCGCGAACTACGGGCCCGACCTGCAACGCGCGCACGTCGCGATCGGCAAGGGCTTGGCCGCGGCCGACGTCCCGCCGTCGTCGCGCACGCTCGCCGTCTCGGACGCGGGCGCGATCCCGTACTACAGCGGCTGGACGGCGATCGACTACATCGGGCTCAACGACGCCGCGATCGCCCGCGGCGCGAACCCGACCGAGGTCGTCATGCGGGCCCGGCCGACGGTGATCGTGGTGACCGCGAGCGGCCCCGACCCCTCGGGCACCCCGTACGGCTTCGACTTCGCCAAGGCGACCGCGGGCTACGAGGAAGTCGCGACGGTCGAGATGCGCGCCGGGTACTGGCAGGACGTCTACGCGCTGCCGCAGTACGCGTCGACGGTCGGCGAGCACGTCCGGCGCAGCACCGACGCCGCCCGGCAGGTCAACGACCCCGGGCGGCCCGAGGACACCATCGACCGCTGGCTCGACCGGCTCCGCTCGCAGCTGCCACTTTGAGAGTTGACCGCCTCGCGCGGGGGCGCGAAGGTGGGCCGATGGGCAGTGATGAGATTCGGCACGGCGTCAAGCTCAGCAGTCTCGACCAGGAAGTCTTCCCCGGTGCCGGGGCGACCAAGCGCGACCTGGTGGACTACCTGGAAGCCGTCGCCGACCGGATGCTGCCGGAACTGCACGACCGGCTGCTGAGCGTCGTGCGGGTGCTGCGCGGGCAGGGCCCGTTCATGCAGAAGAACCTGCCGAAGTACACGCCCGACTGGGTGCAGCGGCAGGCGCTGTGGGCCGACCGCTCGCGGCGCGAAGTGACGTACGCGCTGTGCAACGACCTCCGCACGCTGCTGTGGTTCGGCAACCAGCGCGCGATCGAGTACCACACGACGCTCTTCCGCACCGAGCCCGCGAACGGCCCGACGCACCTGATCCTCGACCTCGACCCGCCGGAGGACGGCCCGTTTTCACTGGCCACCGGCGCGGCGAAGCTGGTGCGCGAGGCGTTGCGCAACGACGGCCTCGACGGCGCGGTGAAGACCAGCGGGTCCAAGGGGGTGCACGTGTTCGTGCCGCTCGCGCCGGGCCAGTCGACCGAGGACATCGCCGCGGCGACGCGGGCGGTGGCCGCGCGCGCCGAGCGCGTCGACCCGACGCTGGGCACGACCGAGTACATCAAGGAACGCCGTGAGGGCAAGGTGTTCCTGGATTCGACCCGCTCCGGCGGCGGCACGGTGGTGTGCGTCTACAGCCCGCGCCACCGGCCGGGGATGCCGGTGTCGTTCCCGGTCCGCTGGGCCGACCTCGACGGGGTCAAGCCGTCCGACTTCACGGTGCACACGGCGCCGGGCCTGCTCGACGGCGGCGACCCGTGGACCGACGAGATGCCGGAGCCGTTCGTCCTGCCGGAGGACCTGGTGGCGGAGGGGCACACGATCCCGATCGCCCGGGTGGCGGCGATGCACGAGGGCAAACGCCGAGCCCGGGCGGCCCGCGAGTCGGGCTGAAGGGGACTTTGCTCGCATCAGACGCGCTGAAGGGGACTTTCCTCGCATCAGATGCGATGAACGTCCCCTTCAGCCCGCTACGCGGCCTGGTTCCCCGGCAACGGCGGGCGGCGCACCACCGCGCGCGGCAGCTCGACGATCCGGCCCGGCCGCCGCTCGACGACCCGCTGCCGGGCCAGCCACACGACGTCCCGCCCGAACGACCACACCAGCGAAGCCAGCGCCGCCCCCACGGCCGCCAGCTCCAGCCACGACGGCAGCAACCCGGACACCACCACGACCAGCACCACGCCCTGCACCGCGGCCACCGTCTTGCGGGCCATGCTCGGGTACAGCGGCGCGGTCAGCCACGGCAACACCCACGAAGCCGCGACGAACGCGTACCGCATCAGGCCGATCGTCAGCACCCACAGGCCCAGCCCCTGCGCCACCTGGACGCACAGCAGGAGGATCAGGAACGCGTCGACCTCCATGTCGAAGCGGGCGCCGAACTCCGAGGCCGTGCCCGTGCGGCGGGCCACCTTGCCGTCGAAGCCGTCCATCGCCAGCGCCACCGCGACCAGGCCCGCCAGCCACAGCACCGGGCGGCCGCCGTCGGCGATCAGCTCGGCCGCGACGCCCACCAGCACCGCCCTGGCGAACGTGATCCAGTCCGCCGGCCCGAACGCCGGCCGGTCGCTGCGCCGCAGGCCCCAGCCCGTCAGCAACAGCAGCGCCACGCCGTACACCGCCCCCGTCGCCCAGGCGATCGGGGAGAGGAACGCGGCCCCCGCGGCGAGCACCCACGCCGGAACCACCGAACGCAGGAGTAGGTCCTGTTTGATCATCGTCGACTCCGCGAAATGCTCATAGGGTGGCGGCGACACAGCCTCCGGTCGCCACTAGGAGAAACACGTGGAACAGGCTTTCTGGGTTCAAAGTCCCGGCGAAGGCGCCATCCGGGACGTCGAGCTGCCCGAGCCGGGAGACGGTGACGTCCTGGTCCGCACGCTGTACTCCGGCGTTTCCCGCGGCACCGAAACCCTCGTGTTCCGCGGCGGGGTCCCGGCCAGCCAGCACGACGTCATGCGCGCGCCGTTCCAGGAGGGCGAGTTCCCCGGCCCGGTCAAGTACGGCTACCTCAACGTCGGCGTCGTCGAACGCGGCCCGGCCGAGCTCGAGGGCAAGACCGTCTTCTGCCTCTACCCGCACCAAACCGCCTACGTCGTCCCGGCGAGCGCCGTGACGCCCGTGCCCGACACGGTGCCACCCGGTCGGGCGATTCTCGCCGGCACCGTCGAGACCGCCGTGAACGCCGTGTGGGACGCGCGGCCACGGCTCGGCGACCGGATCGCCGTCATCGGTGCCGGGATGGTCGGCTGCAGCGTCGCGAAACTGCTCCAGGCGTTCCCGGCGACGCGGGTGCAGCTCATCGACGTCGACCCCGCCAAGGCGGAGATCGCCAAGGCGCTCGGTGTCGATTTCTCGACCCCGGAGGAAGCCGACGGCGACCGCGACCTCGTCGTGCACGCGAGTGCCTCCGAAGCGGGCCTCGCGAGGGCGCTCGAGCTGCTCGCGCCGGAAGGCGAGGTCGTCGAGATGTCCTGGTACGGCGACCGCGCGGTGCGCGTGCCGCTCGGCGAGAACTTCCACTCGCGGCGGCTGGTGATCCGCAGCAGCCAGGTCGGCACGGTCGCCCGCCCGGACCGCAGCTACGCCCAGCGCCTGGGCGTCGCCCTCGAGCTGCTCGCCGATCCGGCCTTCGAGGCGCTGGTCGACGGCGAGTGCGTGTTTGAAGATCTGCCTTCCGTGCTACCCCGGTTGGCCGCGAATGAACTTTCCGCCCTCTGCCTTCGTGTCATGTATCAGCCGCAGTGACCACGTCCACCCGCACGCATCGGAGGTCTTGGTGTTCAGCATCACCGTCCGTGACCACGTGATGGTCGCCCACAGCTTCCGCGGGGAGGTCTTCGGACCCGCGCAACGCCTGCACGGCGCGACCTTCGTGGTGGATGCCACCTTCCGCCGCGCCGAGCTCGACGAGGACAACATCGTCGTGGACATCGGCAAGGCCACGGAAGAGCTCGGGGCGGTGCTGAGCGACCTGAACTACCGCAACCTCGACGACGAGCTGCAGTTCAAGGGCATCAACACCTCCACCGAGTACCTCGCGAAGGTCATCGCCGACCGGCTCGCCGACGCCGTCCACGCCGGACGCCTCGGCGAGGGCGCCCGCGGCCTCGAAGGCATCGCCGTCTCGCTCCACGAGTCCCACGTGGCGTGGGCGAGCTACGAGCGTGGGCTGTGAACAGCCTCTACGTCGTCCTGCCGGGGGATGTCGACGACACGTCGGTGCCCAGCGGCGGTAATACCTACGACCGCCGGATGTGCGACCGGCTCGCCGCCGCGGGCCTCGACGTCCACGAGATCGCCGTCGCCGGGTCGTGGCCGCGGCCGGACACCGAGGCCCGCGCGGTCCTCGGGCACCTGCTTTCGGCGTTGCCGACCGGCTCGGCCGTGCTGCTCGACGGCCTGGTCGCCTGCGGGGTGCCGGAGGTCGTCGTCCCGCAGGCCCGGCGGCTTTCGCTGTCGGTGCTGGTGCACCTGCCGCTGGCCGACGAGACCGGCCTGCCGCCCGCGCTCGCCGCCGAGCTCGACGCGCTCGAGCGCGAGACGCTGCGGGCCGCGAGCTCGGTCGTCGCGACGAGCGAGTGGGCCGCGCGGCGGCTGGTCGACCACCACGGACTGGCGCCGCACCGCGTGCACGCCGTGCCGCCCGGGGTCGACCCGGCGCCGCTCGCCGTCGGCACCGACGGCGTGTCCCGGCTGGTCTGCGTCGCCAACGTGACCCCGCGCAAGGGCCAGGGCGTGCTCGCCCAAGCCCTCGAGACCGTCGCCGACCTGCGCTGGACCTGCGAGTGCGTCGGCGGGATCCGGCGGGAGACGAAGTACGTCGAGCGGCTGCGGGAGCACCGCCTCGGCGCCCGCTTCACGCTCACCGGGCCCCGCACCGGCGCGGCGCTGGCCGCGACCTACCACACCGCCGACCTGCTGGTGCTGCCTTCGCGCGCCGAGACGTACGGCATGGTCGTCACCGAAGCCCTCGCTCGCGGCGTGCCCGTGTTGACCACCGACGTCGACGCGCTGCCGGACACCGTCGGGACCGCGCCGGACGGCTCGGTGCCCGGGCTGCTCGTGCCCGGCGACGACGTCGAGGCGCTCGGCGCGGCCCTGCGCCGCTGGCTCACCGACCCGGCGCTGCGGACGCGGCTGCGCGCGTCGGCGAAGCTGCGCCGCGAGACCCTGACTGGCTGGGACGACACCGCCCGGCGAATCGCCGACATCCTGCAGCGGCAGGAGGCAGCGGCATGACCGCGTTCGCGCCGGACTGGCTCTACCTGCGGGAACCCGCCGACGCCGCGGCCCGCGCCGCCGAACTGCTCGACCCGCTGCGGGAGTACCTGGACGACGAGGTCGTCATCCGCGACCTCGGCTGTGGCACCGGCTCGCTCGGCCGCTGGCTGGCCGCCCGGCTGCCCGGCCCGCAGCACTGGATCCTGCACGACCACGACGCCGAGCTGCTCGACCGCGCCCGCGCGAGCCTGCCGGAGACCGCGCTCGACGGAAGCCCCGTCGACGTCGTCACCGAGCAGGGCGACGTCACCGCGCTGCGGGCCGCCGACCTCGCGGGGACGTCGCTGGTCACCGCGTCGGCGCTGCTCGACCTGCTCACCAAGGACGAGGTCACGGCGCTGGCCACCGCGATCGTCGAGGCGGGTTGCGCGGCGCTGCTGGTGCTTTCGGTGACCGGCCGGGTGGAGCTCTCGCCCGCCGACCCGCTCGACGCCGCCGTCGCCGCCGCGTTCAACGCCCACCAGCGCCGGATCACCGGCGGACGGCGGCTGCTCGGCCCCAACGCCGTGGACGTCGCCGCGACCGTGTTCGGCAGGCTCGGCGCCACCGTCGTGCGCGCGGCGAGCGCCTGGCGCCTCGGGCCCGACCAGGCCGAGCTGCAGCGGCAGTGGCTGACCGGCTGGGTCGGCGCGGCCGTCGAGCAACTGCCCGAGCTGCGCCCGGTCACCGACGTCTACCTGCAGCGACGGCTCGAAATGGCCGCGGCGGGCGAGCTGCACGCGGTCATCCACCACGGCGACCTGCTGGTCCTGCCGCCGAGCCTGGAGGTGGCGGCGTGAAGCGCGCGCTGGCCTGGCTGCGGATCTTCGGCGCCTTCGCCATCCTCGCCGTCCTGGTCTGGCAGTTCGGCAGCGCCGCCTTCCTCGACGGGCTCGGCCGGATCAGCGTGCCCGGCGTGGCCGCCGCCCTGGGCATCGGCTTCGCGACGACGGTGTTCAGCGCGGGCCGCTGGCAGGTCGTCGCCACCCGGCTCGGCCTGCGGCTTTCGCTGCGCACCGCGGTCGCCGACTACTACCGCGCGCTGTTCCTCAACGGCGTGCTGCCCGCCGGCGTCCTCGGCGACGTCCACCGCGCGGTGCAGCACGGCCGCGACTCGGGTGACGTGCCGCGCGGCGTGCGTGCCGTCGTGCTGGAACGGACGGCCGGCCAGGTCGTGCTGATCGCGTCCGCGGTCACCGTCGTGCTGGCCTGGCCCGGCGTCGTGCCCGGCGGGTTCCGCGAGGTCGTCACGGTCGCCGGGGTGACCGTCGTGCTGGCCGCCGTCGCCGCGCTGGTCGTGGGCCGCCTGCTCGGCGGGCGCTGGATCCACAGCCCGTCGAAGTGGCGGCGCGGCTTCGCCGTCTCGCTCGCCGACATCCGGCTCGGACTGCTGACCCGCGAGACCTGGCCCGGGGTCGGTTTCCTGTCGGCCGCGACGCTGGCCGGGCACCTGGCACTGTTCGTCGTCGCCGCCCGCGTGGCCGGGGTCGAGGCACCGGTCGGGCAGCTCGTGCCGCTGATGGTGCTCGCGCTGCTCGCGATGGGGCTCCCGCTCAACGTCGGCGGCTTCGGCCCGCGCGAAGGCGTCTGCGCGCTGCTCTTCGGCGCGGCCGGGCTCGGCGCCGCCCAAGGTGTCACCGTCGCCGTCGTCTACGGCGTGCTCACGCTGGTCGCGAGCCTGCCCGGCGCCGGTGTCCTGATCGCCGGGAGCGTCGCCGGGTGCCGCCCGGCGCCGCTGTCCGGGGAACCCGACCGCGGCTTTCGCGTGAAAGCCGCGGGATAGAGAGGTGGAGGCCATGACGGCAGGCGAAGTGGTGGCAGAGGACCTCGCGCAGCGGGCCGTGGTCGAGCGGGTCGTCGACACGCGGCTGCCGACCTCGCACGGGGTCTTCCGCGCGGTCGGCTACCTGGACCGGGCGGGCACCGAGCACGTCGCGCTGGTGCACGGCGACGTCACCGGGATCGGCACGCTCACCCGCGTGCACAGCGAGTGCCTGACCGGCGATGCCTTCGGCTCGACGCACTGCGAGTGCGGCGACCAGCTGGGCACAGCGCTGGACCGGATCGTCGAAGAGGGCGCCGGCGTGCTGATCTACGTCCGCGGCCACGAAGGCCGCGGGATCGGCCTGCTGGCCAAGCTCAAGGCGATGCGCCTGCAGGAGGAGGGTCTCGACACGGTCGACGCGAACGTGGCGCTCGGCCTGCCG
Organism: Amycolatopsis nalaikhensis; assembly: GCF_030264295.1. Lineage (GTDB taxonomy): Bacteria > Actinomycetota > Actinomycetes > Mycobacteriales > Pseudonocardiaceae > Amycolatopsis > Amycolatopsis nalaikhensis. The sequence continues at coordinate 3,865,487 of NZ_CP127173.1, forward strand.
ATCGACGCCCGCGACTACCACGCGGCGGCGGGCATCCTGACCGACCTCGGCGTCCGCTCGGTGCGGTTGCTGTCGAACAACCCGGAGAAGGTCGCACAGCTCAAGCGCTACGGAATCCGGATCAGCGAGCAGGTCCCGCTGCTGGTTCCGCCGAACGAGGAGAACCTGCGGTACCTGCGCGCCAAGGCGGAGCGGATGGACCACCTGCTCCCGCACCTGGACGAGGCCCCGGTGGGCTGAAGGGGACTTTCCTGGCATCAGATGCCAGGAAAGTCCCCTTCAGCTCATCTGATGCGATGAACGTCCCCTTCAGCCCAGGGCCGCCAGGGTCCCGGCGAAGCGCTGGACGAGTGTGTCCAGCAGGACGTGACCCTTCGCCGCGGTCGCCAGCGAAGGACGGCCGACCACCCCCGACTCCGTGTACGCCTGAAGGCCCAGCGTCAGCAGGTGTTCCCGGTCGGTGACGTGGTCGGCCGTCTCGTACCCGGGCCGGACCAGGTGCGGGTGCGCGTGCAGCAGGATCGACGTCTCCAGCTCGCCCGCGTGCATGTCGTCGTCCAGCGACGTCCGCAGCCCGGCCGCGGTGTGCGCGGCCTGCCAGTCCGCGACGCCGGGGAACAGCGCCATCGCCCCCGCCGCCTCCTGGACCACATTGGACAGTACGTAGTTGCCGCCGTGCCCGTTCACCAGCACGAGCCGGGGCACGCCGGACGCGGCCAGGGACGCCGCGACGTCGGTGACCACGGAGTGCAGCGTCCGCGCGGAGATGCTCGCCGTGCCGGGCCACGCCGCGTGTTCGTGGGAGCACGAAATGGGGATCGGCGGCAGGTGGAGCACCGGGTACGCGGCCGCGACGGCGTTCGCGATCGTCGCCGCGATGACCGTGTCGGTCGCCAGCGGCAGGTGCGCGCCGTGCTGCTCGAAGCTGCCGACCGGCAGGATGGCCACCTCGGGCCGCGCCTCCCGCACGTCGGCGGTGGTGGCGAGCGGGAAGAGCTCGGTCATCGGCGCGTCCCCTTCTCTATGTTGGGTGGCATGAGCGAGCATGCCGCACTTCTGGACGTCGCGCGCGAAGCCGTGGCCAAGGCGACGGAAATCGTCCGGTCCCGCCCGAGTTTTTCGGTTTCCGCGAAAGGTGATCGCGACCTGGTGACCGACGTCGACACCGCGGTCGAAGACGCGCTGCGGGAGTTCCTCGCCACCGAGACACCGGAGATCGGCGTGCTCGGCGAGGAGCGCGGCCGCAGCGGTGACGGCGGCGGGCGCTGGTGGGCGCTCGACCCGATCGACGGCACCGCGAACTTCGCCCGCGGAATTCCGCTCTGCGGGATTTCCCTGGCGCTGGTGGACGGCGCGCACAGCACGGTCGCCGCGATCACCCTGCCGCACCTCGGCGTTACGTACACGGCGTCGCGCGGTGAAGGCGCCTTCCGCGACGGAGAGCGGATCGGCGCGTCGACCGCGACGGCCGTTTCGGACGCGATGATCTCCGTCGGCGACTTCGCGATCGGCGAGCTCGCCGAGGAGCAGAACCGCGCCCGGCTGCGGCTGCTGGCGGACCTCGGCGCGCGGGCGGAGAAGATCCGGATGTTCGGCAGCGCGGCCATCGACCTCGCCTGGGTGGCGGACGGAAAGCTCGACGCCGCACTGATCCTGGCCAACAAACCGTGGGACACGATGGCGGGTGTGCTGCTCGTGCGCGAGGCCGGCGGCGTCGTCGTCGACCGCGACGGCAGCGAGCACACGGTGGACTCCGCGGCGACGATCGCCGTCGGTGCCGGGCTGCGCAAGGAGATCGTGGACGCACTTGATCGCGCGTTCGGGGTTGTTCGTTAAGATTCCGGGTATCCGGGTGGGCGGCGCCACAGCGCGCGATTGCACTGTCCGCCCAAGGATTTCGGTTAGGTTGGTACCGGTCGGCCGCCGCGGCTGGCATGCTGACCGGATCTCGTCGGCCACTTCGGAGAATGGTGGATGCTCGTGGAAAGTCGCCGGATCCGCGATCGGTACCGGCTGCTCGAGCCGATCGGCGGCGGCGCGATGGGCACGGTCTGGCGCGCCCAGGACGAAATGCTCGACCGGACGGTCGCGATCAAAGAGCTCGTGCTGCCGCACGACCACGATGAGCACCGCACGGAGGAAGCGAAAAACCGGGCGATGCGCGAAGCGCGGATCGCCGCCCGGCTGCAGCATTCCCACGCGATCACCGTGTTCGCCGTCCTCGAGGAGGAGGACCGGCCGTGGTTGATCATGGAGTACCTGCCGTCCAAGAGTTTCGCCGTCCTGGTGCGCGAGGAGCCGACGACGGTCGACGACGCCATCCGCGTCGGCGCGCAGATCAGCTCGGCGCTGGCCGGCGCGCACCGCGCCGGGATCGTGCACCGCGACGTGAAGCCGGCCAACATCCTCGTCTCCGAGGACGGCACGGCGAAGATCACCGACTTCGGCATCTCCCGCGCGATCGGTGACGTCAAGCTGACCGCGACCGGCGAGATCGCCGGCACGCCCGCGTTCCTCGCCCCCGAAGTCGCCCGCGGCGAGGACGCGAGCTTCGCCGCCGACGTCTTCTCACTCGGCGCCACGCTGTACGCGGCGGTCGAGGGCCAGCCGCCGTACGGCACGGCGGACAACCCGATCGCCTTGCTCTACAAGGCCTCCAGCGGCGAGATCGTGCCGCCGGAGAAGGCGGGCAGGCTGACGCCGCTGCTGCTGCGGATGCTCGCCACCGAACCGGCCGAGCGTCCGTCGATGGACGAGGTCGAGCGCGAGCTGCGGGCCATGCTGCCCGACGCCGAACCCGGCGCGTCGGTGCTCGCGCCGACGATCCCGGAGACCGAACCGCCGGCGGTGGTGCCGCCCGTACCCGCCACGGTCGCCGTGCCGGCGGGCGAGGTCACCGCGGTGTCGCCGGGGGCGCGCAAGGGCCTGATCGCCGTCGGCGCGGGCGCGGCGCTGCTGTGCGTCGCGGTGGTCGTCGCGATCCTGCTGGTCGTGCGCCAGAGACCCCCGCAGGACACCGCCGCCCCGCCCGTCTCGTCGACGCCGCCCGCCTCGGCCTCCGTGACTCCCTCGGCGTCGCCGTCGCCCTCGCCGACCCCGCCGACCACCACCACCGCTCCGCCGACTTCGCCCACGGTCTCCACCGTGGCTTCGCAGAAGACCGCGGCCCAGGCGATCTACGACTACTACGCGCTGCTCCCGCACAACTCCGCCGAGGCGTGGAAGCTGCTCACGGATCGGTTCAAGGCGTCCCGCAACCAGACGTACCAGACGTACACGAGCTGGTGGAGCCGGTTCAGCTCGGTGAAGGTCACCAGCGCCACCGAGTCGGGGCCGAACCGGGTCACCGCGCACGTCGTCTACAGCACCGGCCAGTCCGAGACCGACACCTTCACGATGGTCCAGGAGAACGGCGTCTGGAAGATCGACGGGCAGAGCTGAACCTTCGCGCGTCCGGCCGCGTGTGACGGGTGAGCCGTCCCGCCGTCGATCCCGCTGGAGGTTGAGCGATGAGGCCTGCCGACCCGATGGTGTTCATCCTGCCCGCGGCCCCGCCAGGCACCGACAGCTACGACAAGCGGATGTGCCGGACGCTGCCCGCGGTCGGGCAGCCGGTGCTGGAGCTGCCGATCACGGGCAGCTGGCCGGAGCCCGACGCGGCGTCGAGACGGCGGCTCGCGCGGTCGCTCGCCGCCCTGCCGGACCGCACGGTGGTGCTACTCGACGGCGCGATCGCGTCGGGCGTACCGGAGATCGTCGTCCCGCACGCGCGCCGGCTGCGGCTGGCGGTGCTGGTGCACCAGGCGCTCGCCGACGAGCCCGGCCTCACCCCGGCGCACGCGGCGGAGCTGGACGCGTGCGAGCGCGAGACGTTGCGGATGGCCGGCATGGTGGTGGCGACGAGCCCGTGGCTGGCGCGGCTGCTGATCGACCGGCACGACCTGGACCCGAGCCGGGTGTACGTCGCGAAGCCGGGCACGGACGCGGCCCCGCTGGCGGCGGGCGCGGACGGTGTGTCGCGGCTGTTGTGCGTCGGCGACGTGACCCGCCGAAACGGCCACGACGTGCTGGTCCAGGCCCTCGGCGAGGTCGACCACCTGGCGCTGTCGTGCGTCTGCGTGGGATCGCTGGAGGCGGACCGCGGGTACGTCGACGAGCTGGGCTGGTCGATCGAGCGCCTCGGCCTCGGCGGCCGCATCACCTTGGCGGGCGACGCGGTGGACCTGGGCGAGGCCTACAACGCGGCGGACCTGCTGGTGCTCCCGTCCCGCGCGGCGACGTCGGGGATGTTCGTGGCCCAGGCGCTGGCGAGGGGGATCCCGGTGCTGGCGACGGAGGTGGGCGGGGTGTACGACCTGCTGGGCGTCGACGCGGACGGCGAGATGCCGGGCCTGCTCGTCGAGCCGGAGGACCCGTTCGCGCTGGCGGACGCGCTGCACCGCTGGTACGCGGACGCGGAGCTGAGGCGATCCCTGCGCACGGCGGCGTTGGGGCGGGGGAGCGCGCTGGAGGAGTGGGACGTCGCGGCGCGCCGGCTGACGCACGTGTTGTCGCGGCTGGCGTCCGAGCCGCGCATCGTCGCCTGACGCTTGCCGCGCGGTGGAGGGTCCGAGAACCTGACCCGATGCCGTCCTCACCACCCGACCGCCACCTCGACTCCGAACGCGGGCTCCTCGAAGTCGCCGGGCGCGACCCGGACCTCCCGCTGCGCGAGCAGCTCCTCGGCTTCCGCGACCTGGTCTCGGCCGACATGGACTGGGCCGACACCCGCAAGCGCCGCTTCCGGCGGCGCGCGTCGGTGGTGCGGGTCAGCGCGCTCCTGCTCACCGCGGCGTCGACCGTCGTGCTCGGCATCCAGGAGATCCCGGCCCGCGCGTCGATCGCGTTGCCGATGGTCGCGCTGGTGACGGTGCTCGGCGGGCTCGAAACGTTCTTCAACTGGCGCTCGCGCTGGGTGCTGATGGAGGAGACCCGCTACAACCTCAACCGGATCCGCGACGAGATGGACTACTACCTGGTCGGGACGCCGTCGGCCGAGCTGAGCCGCGAGCGGCTCCAGCAGTTCTTCGACCGCCACCAGGAGACGTGGGCCGACGCCAGCCGCCAGTGGGTCGAGTTCCGCAGGCTCGACCGGCCGCCGCAGTCGCCGGAGATCCGGGCCTGACCGATTCCTTTCGCCGTCGCCGCCGGTCGGCAAGGGTGTGAGCGTGGACTTCGAGCCGTACCGGCGTGAATTGCTGGCGCACTGCTACCGCATGCTCGGCACTCCGGACGAGGCCGAGGACGTCGTGCAGGAGACGTACCTGCGCGCGATCCGCGGGTACGAGAACTTCGAGGGCCGCGCGTCGGTCCGCACGTGGCTGTACCGGATCGCGACGAACGCCTGCCTCACGGCGCTGGAACAGCGGTCCCGGCGCCCGCTGCCGTCCGGGCTGGGCGCGCCGTCAGCCGACCCGGACGCCCCGCCGACGCCCGCCGAGCCGGGCGACGCGTGGCCGCGGCCGATCCCCGACGCGTTGATCACGGCCGAGGACCCGGCGGAGATCGCGGTCGCGCGGGAGAGCGTCCGGCTCGCGTTGATCGCCGGGCTGCAGTTGCTCCCGCCACGCCAGCGGGCGGTGCTGATCCTGCGGGAGGTCCTGGCGTTCCCGGCACCGGAGGTCGCGGAGCTGCTCGGCACCACGGTGGCGGCGGTGAAGAGCACGCTCCAGCGAGCCCGGGTGACCCTCCGCGCCGCCCCGGACGTCGAGGAGCCGACCGAGCCGGAGCAACGCGAGCTGCTCGAGCGGTACATGAGCGCGTTCATGAACTCCGACCTGGCGGCGTTGGAGCAGCTCTTGCGCGACGACGCGGTGATCGAGCCGGTGCCGTCCCGGACGTGGTTCGCCGGAAAGCGGACTTGTGTCGCATTCTTGCGACACGTAATGGGCGAGCCGGGCGAGTGGCACATGACCCCGACCCGCGCGAACGGCCAACCCGCGGCGGCGGCCTGGTACCGCGGCGAGCCGTTCGGTGTTGCGGTCCTGACGGTGGGACGCGGTGGCATCGCGCGCATCACGGTGTTCGGCTTCCCCGACCTGGTGGAACGGTTCGCCGGGTCGTGAGCTCACCCGTCGCTGTCGTCGCCCAGCGCGAGCTTGCCGGTGCGGCGGTAGCGGGTGGCCGGGTTCCGCACGTTTTCTTCCGTTGTTTCCACGAGGCCTTCGGCGCGGAGGATGCGAAGCCACCGCGCCACGGTCTGGTCGGTGAGACCGGTCGCCGCGGCCAGTTCGGTCCTCGATCGTTCTCCTTGCCGCAGTGCGCCGAGGATTTCCCGCCGGCGGTCGGCTCGCCGCGCGGTGCCGCCGGGCGACGGCCGCAGCGCCGGCGCGAGGCGGTATCGTGCCCAGCGCCGGTTCCCGGTTTGCACCACCAGTTCACGAGCGATCAGGTCCTGCAACTCCTGCGTCGCCACGCGAGAGTCGACGCGGGTCTCCGTCCGGTAGGTCTGGTTGTCGAGGTGGCCGCCCTCCCGCAGGATCGCGAGGCCGACGCACTGGCTCTCGGAAAGACCGTGTTCGCCCAGCGAGGTCAGCCAATCGACCGTCTCTTTCCCGAGGAGCGTGTGGTTCGGGAAGGTGACGCTGAACGTGCTCACGCGATTCTTGAACTCCGGCAGGCTCATGCGGGCGGCGCGGAGCGCGTTGATCATCGTCCGGATTCCCGAACCGCGGTTCTCACAGACGGCGTGCGTCCCTCCCGGGAGCGGGACGTCTTCGAGGATGCGCAGGAGGGTGGCGTTCCTCGCCGAGGAAACGCCTTCTTCACCCAGCTGGTCTTCGGTCACCGGCCCGAACAGGCCGCCGGGGTTCCGGACGGTGAGCCGGTCGGGGTACATCTCCACTTGCACCTGCGTGCCCCTCGCGCCGGGCGAGAGGTCGCGGTGGACGAGCGCGTTCACGAGGGCTTCGCGCAACGCGGCTTCGGGGTACTGCCAGCTGTCGGCACGGCCGGCGCCGTGGACGACCGACCGCCGGGTCATGTTCTTCCGCAGGGCGAGCAGGGTGTCGCGGACGATCACCGGGATCGGCCCCTCGGCGACGACGTTGTCGACGAAGCGTTCGCCGGTCGCGGTGTCGGCGCCGTCAGCGGTCGGGTAGTGGACGAAGGTCAGCATCAGCTGCGGGAAGTGTTCCTGCGGATAGCTGCCGAGCGCGAGGAGGCCGCCCACGCTGGTGACCACGGCGCCGCCGTCGTCCGTGACCAGGACCTTGGCCCGGCGCAGGGCGGGGACGTCGTCGAGGTCGGCGAACGCGTAGGGCCGACGGGTGCGGAGCCTGGTCAGGAAGGCCGTCACCAATGTCGCGTCGAGGTCCGCCAAGCCAGTGCCGGGAACCGGGGCCTCGTCTTCACGGGGCTGTCCCCGGTTCGCCAGCAGGAGCTGCACCTCGTAGCTGGTGAGCTTGCGGTCTCCGTCGCCGACCCGGACGAAGCTCCCCTGGCTCATTCCCGCACCCCGGCTGAAGCAGGGCTTGAGGTGCGGCGGCAGCTCCGGGATTTCGGCGACCAGCACCTTCGTGTCTTCGAAGTCGTGAATGCCGATGTGGGGCCGCAACGGTGGTTCGATGTCGGCCGCGCACATCGCGGCCAGATCCGACGGCATCTTCGCCGGATCGGACAGACCGGTCGCGGGAGCCGAGCGCGGTAGCCCGCCTTCGGCTCGCTTGACCTCGACGTCGGACAGGTCGCTGCCGAGCAGCCGGAGGTTTTCGACGATCTCGGCGAGCTCTTCGTCCTGCATCGTCTGCTCCATCGCGGCGGCCGCATACTAGTTGACATGCTAGTTGACATGCTAATTAGCATGCTACGCGGTGTAGCGAAAGAGGACTGATCGTAGTCGGCGTTCCAAGCTCGCCGCAGCTGGTCGTGAGTGTTTAGGGCGGTTCTAACCGCCCTAAACACTCACGACAGCTCAGGCCAGGGTGAGCGCGTAGATCTCGACCCGCGGGTCGTTCGGCAGGCTCACCGACTGCAGGGTCTTGCCGGAATCCAACGCGGCCGAGATCCCGAACAACCGGACCGGCGGCCCGTCGACTCCGCTGCCGGCCTTGATCCGGTGCGGCATCTCCAGCAGCACCGGCGACCCGGACCCGGCCCAGTCCCCGAAGGAAACCGTGAGGTCCGCGCTCGTGCCGTCCGTGTAGTGCGCCGTCAGCGTCGTCGTCACCGGTCCGTTGTGCGACGCTCCGACCAGCTTCAACGCCGTGTGCTGCCCGGCCGGGAGCAGCAGCGACTGCCCGCGGGCCTCGACGAAGTTCGCCGCCGTCCCGGTGGCGTCCGGGGCCGCGTACGTGACGCCGTCCCAGGTCACCGGCCCGGCCGCGGGCAGCAGGTCCGCGTCGTAGCTCCAGCCGCCGCCGTCGAAGTTGCCCTCCGTCGACGCCGACACCGTCGCCGTGCCGTCGTGGTTGCGGTCGCGGCTCAGGTCGACCGCGCACGAAGTGCCCGGGACGCACGCCGACGGCGTCCGGACCTCGATCGTCGCCGAGCGCGTGACCGTGTTCGCGCCCACCCCCGACACCTTGGCCTGCACCGGGTACGTCCCGAGCGCCGTGCCCGCGGGCACGCTCACGGTGACCGGCACCGTCTTCTGCACCGGCAGCTGCCCCGACCAGATCACCTGCAGCGGAGCCACCGAAACCCGCCAGCCCGACGGCGCCGTCGCCGAAACCGTCACCGGCTGCAGACCCGGGTTCTGCGCGACGACGTCGAGGTCGAGGTGCACCTGCTGCGCCGCACCCGCCGGGATCACCACGGACGTCTGCCGCAGCGACGCGTCGACGTGCCGCCGCAGGTCGCCGACGGACTTGTTCACCGACGGCGGCTCCGAACCGACGCCCCACGAAGATGGCTGAGCACCCAGCTTGTGCGAAAGCGTCCCGCCGTGCGCGATCGCGGCCCAGTCCAGCGACGTCTGCCGGACGTCGCGGCCGTTGAGCGACACGCTCTGGATGTACCGGTTCGCGTCCGAAGCACCAGGCGCGTTCACGGTCAGCGTCCCGCCCTGGGTAGACCCGTACTGTCCGATCCGGACAGTCGCGGACGAGAACTGCGGGCTCGACAGCGCCAGGAAGTTCGCGCCGCTCATCGTCGGGTACAGCCCGAGCGAGGAGAAGACGTACCAGGCGGACATCGTGCCGAGGTCGTCGTTGCCGGTCATGCCGTCGGGGCCGGTGGTGAACAACGTCATCGCCGCGCGGACCACGGTCGCGGTCTTCGACGGCGCGCCGACCCAGTTGTACATGTAGGGCGCCAGCAGGTCGGGTTCGTTGTTCGGGTTGTACGTCGCCTTGCCGTAGTAGTCGTACGGGCTGGCGATCCAGTCCTTCCGCGCCGTGCCCGCCGGGTCCTTCAGCAGGTTGCCGTACGCGAAGAACGAGTCGAGCCGCTTCTCCGTCGCGGGCTTGCCGCCCATCAGCGAGACGAGCCCGGCCGGGTCCTGCGGCACGAGCCACTGGTACTGGTAGGCGCCGCCTTCGTGGAACTGGTGGTCGGCGTCGACCGGGTTGTACGGCGTGAGGAACGTGCCCTCGGTCGTGCGCGGGCGGAACTGCTGGATCGAGGAGTCCCAGAGGTTCTTGTACCACTGGCCGCGGTCGGCGAACATCTTCGCGTCGGCCTGGTGGCCGAGCCCGCGGGCCATCAACGCCAGCGCCGCGTCGGCCGCCGAGTACTCCATGGTCGCCGACGCCGGGTGCTCGCAGTCGTTGTCGCCACCCTTGGCCGCGCAGTCCTTGCCGAGCTCCAGGCCGCTCGGGATGTAGCCGCGCTCGTTGTAGTAGTTGACGCCGGAGCGGCCGTTGTACGGCGAGTCGGCGGGCGGCGTGCTCGTCGCGTTCTTCTTGAGCAGCGCGTAAGCCTCTTCTTCGTGCCCGGCGAGCAGGCCCTTCGACCACGCCTCGACGAGGAACGGCGTCACCGGGTCGCCGGTCATGATGTTGGTTTCGCTCTCGGCCAGCGCCCAGCGCGGCAGCCACCCGCCGTCACGGCCGATGGCGACGACCGACAGCGCGACGTCCCGCGCGACTTGCGGTTCGAGCATCTCCAGCAGCTGGTTCTGCGGCCGGTAGGTGTCCCACAGCGAGAAGTTCTGGTACGGCGTGTAGCCGCTCGCGGTGTGCACCTTGCCGTCGAAGCCCGTGTACGCGCCGTCGGTGTCGCCGGCCAGGTTCGGGTGCAGCTGCGCGTGGTAGAGCGCGGTGTAGAACGCCGTCTGCCGCTCGGTGGTGCCGCCCGCGATCTTGATCGCGCCGAGCCGGTCGGCCCACTGCTGGTGCAGCGCGGCGCGCGTCGCGTCGAAGTCGTAGTCCGACGTCTCCGCCGCGAGGTTCTTCCGCGCGCCGTCGAGACCCGTGTAGGACAGGCCGACCTTGAGCACGACGTCGTGGTCGGTGGTCGCGTCGAAGCTCGCCCAGGCGCCGTTGCTCCCGGTGCCGGCCGCGTCGCGGTTGCCCGGCGTGCGCGTCGAGCCGCGCCAGGTGCCGTATGAGCTGAACGGGCGGTCGAAGGTGGCGGTGAAGTAGACGGTGTGCTCGTCGTGCCCGGCGCAGAACCCGCCCGCCTTGACCCGCCCTTCGAGCGTCCGGTCGCCGACGACGTGGATCTCGGAGTCCTTGACGGACTGGTTGGCCTGGCCGGTGTTGAACAGGACGTTCGCCTGCCCGGTCGACGGGAACGTGTAGCGCTGCCAGCCGGTGCGCGCGGTCGCCGTCAGCTCGGCGTTGATCCCGTACTTCTTCAGGCCGACGCGGTAGTAGCCGGGCTCGGCGTGCTCGTCGTCGTGGCTGTACTCGGACCTGTAGGCGTTCTTGTCAACGTTGTCCACGGCCCCGGTGGTCGGCATGATCGGCAGCTCGCCCATCACCCCGCAGCCGACGCCGGACAGGTGCGTCTGGCTGAAGCCGTAGATCGCGTTCTGCAGGTAGTCGTAGCCACCTTGCCCGCCGGTGTCCGGGCTGACCTGCACCATCCCGAAGGGCGCGCTCGCGCCGGGGAACGTGTTGCCGAAGTTCTGCGTGCCGACGAACGGGTTGACCAGGCTGACCGGATCGGCGGCGGCGGGCGCGGCCTGCGCCACCGCGGGGGCCAGGCCGGCGACCACCACCCCCGCGGCCACCGCGGCGGCCAGCCGTCTGCTCTGCGACCACATGGGCGCACCTCCCAGGAGATGACAACGTTGTCAAACGTCGACCGGGGATCGGGCCCGCGGTCGGTGAGCCAGCTTTCCACCTCGATGCCGGTTTGAGAAGACCTCACCTCGCCGCTTCGCGCAGCAACCGGGCGGCTTCCTCGACAGCGTTGTCGGCGAGATTGCCGTAGCCGAGCACGAGCGCGGGCTCGCCGGGCGTCACGCGGTAGTCGTCGAGATCGGCCACCTTGACGCCGCTCCGCCGGGCGCGCCGGACGACATCGGCGGCGTCCCGGTCGAGGTGCAGGACGAGGTGCAGCCCGGCCGCGACCCCGGACAGTCGCGCGGGCCCGAGCGCCGCGACGAGCCGGTCGCGGCGTGCTCGGAACCGCAGCCGGGCGGCCCGCAGGTGCCGGTCGTAGCCACCGCTGTCGAGGAACGCGGCGAGCGCGAGCTGGTCGACGACGGGCGGCGCGTGCGTCCGAAGCGTCCACTGTGGAGGGAGCACGGCCCAGCCGAGGCCGAGCGCGGGACTCAGCGTTTTGCTTACCGACCCGAAGAGCGCGACCCGCCCCGGATCGGTGCCCTGCACGGTGCCGACGGGCCGCCGGTCGTACCGGAACTCGGCGTCGTAGTCGTCTTCGAGGATCAGGCCGTCGACGTCCCGCGCCCAGGCGAGCAGTTCGGCGCGCCGCCGCGGCGAAAGCACGACGCCGGTGGGGAACTGGTGCGCGGGCGTGACGAGCACGGCCCGGGTCCCCGCCGGGATGTCCCCGACGCGGATGCCCTCGGCGTCGACCGGCACCGGGTCGACGGCCATCCCGGCGGTCTCGGCCACCCGCCGCAGCCGCGTCCACCCGGGATCCTCGACGGCCAGTCGCGTGACGCCGGTTTCGACCAGGGCCCGGCACACGCTCGCCACGCCGTCGGTGACGCCGCCGCAAACCAGGACGTCCCCGGGCGCGGCGCCGCGGACCCGCCGGAGGTAGGCGGCGAGGACCTTCCGCAGCCGGGGGTGCCCGCCGGGTTCGGGCAGTCCGAAGTCGGTGTGCGGCGCGGTCGTGAGCACTCCGCGCACCGCTTCCGCCCACGCCCGCCGCGGGAAGTGCCGCAGGTCGGGCAGTCCTGGGGCGAGGTCGTACCGCGGCGGCGTCGCGGGCACCGGCTCCTTCGCCGTCACCGCGCCGCCGACCCGCCGGACGCGGGTCGCGGATCCGGTGCGCCCGGCCAGGTACCCCTCGGCGACGAGCTGGGCGTAGGCCTGCGTGACGACCCACCGCGAGCACCCGAGGTCGGCGGCGAGCTGACGGCTCGGCGGCACCGCGACGCCGTCCGCGAGCCCGCCGTCCCGGATCGCCCGGCGCAGGGCGCGGGCCAGCTGCTCGTGCTTCGGACCCGGCCCGGTCAGCTCCAGCAGGACGCCCCAATTGGTCTGTGATCCAGGCACGTCATTGGACTGTAGTCCCGGACCGATCCGGGCCTAGCGTGGTCGGCATGGAGAAGGTGGAACTGGGCCGGACCGGCCAGTACGTGAGCCAGGTGTCGCTGGGCTGCATGACGATGGGCACGTCGACGGACGAACCGACGTCGGCCCGCATCCTCGACGCATACCTCGACGCCGGCGGCGACTTCCTGGACACGGCCAACTGCTACGCGTGGTGGGCGGGCCCGTCCTATGTCGGCGGCGAGAGCGAGTCGCTCCTCGGCAAGCTGCTGCGCGGCCGCCGCGACCGCGTGTTCCTGGCGACGAAGGTGGCGGCGGGCATCACGGACCTGCCCGCGGCGCGCGCGGCGTCCCGCCCGGACGGCACGACGGACTGGGCGGCGCGGGAACGCACGTACGAGGGCGCGAGTGCCGCGGTGATCGCGCGCGAGGCGGAGGCGAGCCTGCGTCGCCTGGGCACGGACCACATCGACCTGTACTACGTGCACGTCGACGACCGCCGGACCCCGCTCGAGGAGACACTGTCCGCTTTGGACGGACTGGTCCGCGCGGGCAAGGTGCGGTACGTCGGCTGGAGCAACGTCCGGACGTGGCGCCTGGAACGCATCCGCGCGCTCGCCGCGGCCCACGGCTGGGCGTCCCCGGTGGCGGTCCAGGTCCAGCACTCGTACCTGCGCCCGACCGGCGCCGACGTCCCGTCGATCGCGGGCGGCGAGCTGCTCGACTGGCTTTCCGAGCACCCGGACGTCTCCCTGGCAGCGTATTCCTCGCTGCTGCGCGGGATCTACGACGACGCGGCCCACCGCGAGTCGAAGCCGATCTGGCGCTCCTACGCGGGCCCGGACTCGGAAGCCCGGCTGGCGGCGGTGGCCAAAGTGGCGTCTGCGCTGGGTGCGTCCGGCAACCAGGTGGCGCTGGCGTGGTTGCTGCGCAAGGGTGTCATCCCGCTGATCGGCCCGCGGACGTGGGCGCACTACGAGTCCATTGCCCCGGCGTTCACTTTGGACCTACCCGACGAACATCTGTCCCTTTTGGACAACGCCTGATCAGTCGAGCAGCCGCTGTTCCTTGGCGACGGCGACGGCACCGGCGCGAGTGTCCACTTCGAGCTTGGCGTAGATCCGGCTCAGGTGGGTCTTGACCGTCGCCTCGCTGATGAACAGCGCGCGGGCGATCTCCTTGTTGCCGAGGCCCTGGGCGAGCTGGCGGAGGATGTCGCGTTCGCGGTCGGTGAGCGCGGGCCGCGGCGTGCGCAGCTGGGCCATCATCCGGTCGGCGACCGGCGGCGACACGGCCGTGCGCCCGGCCGCGGCCGCGTCGATCGCCGCGTACAGCTCGGTGGCGGACCCGGCCTTCAGCAGGTAACCGGTGGCCCCGGCGGCGATGGCGCGGCTGATGTCCGCGTCGGTGTCGTAGGTGGTCAGGACGAGGATCCGGGGCGCGCTGGTGGTGCTCCGGATCCGGCGCGTGGCCTCGATCCCGTCGATGCCGTCGCCGAGCTGGATGTCCATCAGGACGACGTCGGGGTGCACGGCCGCGGCGGTCGCGACGGCTTCTTCGCCGGTCGCAGCCTCGGCGACGACGTCGATGCCGTCGGCCCCCGCCAGCAGCGCACGCAGCCCGGCGCGCACGACGGCGTGGTCGTCACAGACCAGCACGCGAATGGTCACTCGATGGCCTCCACCGGAATCGCTGCCGAAACAACCGTGCCCTGGCCGGGCGCGGACTCCACCGTCAGCCTGCCGCCGAGCTGCCGCGCGCGCACCCGCATCGCGGGCAGGCCGTGGCCGCGTTCCCCCGGCACGGGCTCGGCGACGACGAACCCGCGTCCGTCGTCGGCGACGTCCAGCACGACCTGGTCGTCGAGGTAGGTGAGCGTGAGGACGGCGCGTCCGGCCTCGGCGTGTTCGCGCGCGTTGGCCAGCGCGCCCTGGGCGATCCGGACCAAAGTGGACTGGACGCGCTCGGGCAGCGGCCGGGTCGTGCCGTCGACACGGACCTCCACGGGCAGCCCCGCTCGGCCCGCCACGGCACGCAACGCCTCTTCGAGCGTGGCGTCGGCGAGGTCGGCGGGCGCCAGGTCCTGCACGAGCCGTCGCGCCTCCGACAAGTTCCCCGCGCCGATGCGTTGCGCCGCACGAAGGTGCTCGCGCGCCAACTCGGGCTGCGCCCACGCTTGATCGGCTGCCTGCAGCAGCATCGCCTGGCTCGACAGGCCCTGCGCGAGCGCGTCGTGCAGTTCCCGGGACACGCGGTGCCGCTCGGCGAGCACGCCGGCGCGGCGCTCGGATTCGCGCAGCCGCTCGGCCTGCCGCCGCATGAAGGTGATCACCGCGGCGGTGACCGCGGCGATGGCGATCGGCACGATGGTCAGGTTCGGGTCGAAGCCGTCGGCCAGCCGGTTCTGGGCGACGACCACCAGCGCGGTGATCACGGCGACCAGCGCGAGGGCCTGCCCGGTCGGCAGTGTGCGCAGGCCGGTGACCAGCAGCGGGATCGCCGACCAGGCGAAACTGGGGGCGAGTACCACCAGCACCACCCAGAGCGCGAGGACGACGGTCAGCCAGAGGAGGTGGCGGTCGAAGAGCAGGCCGACGCCGTACGCGACGACCAGCGCCGCGGTGAACCCGATCACCCACGGCGCCAGCGCGGTGCCCTCGTGGCGCGTCAGGTAGCGGACCGCCGAGCCGAGCACCAGCAGGAAGAACGCCGAATGCATGACCGCGGCGAGCCACCGCGTGTCGGCGTCTGCCATGCCCTCCATGCTGGCTCCTTCCTCGTCCGGCACCAGCGTCGACCCGGCCGGACGCCCGCGCATCAGCCGATCGGATGACCCCGGTGTCGGCCGGGACGACGACCGGATGACCCCGGATCCGGGGTGAAGCTGGAGTCACCGAACCCCCGGACGACGAGGAGCAGACCATGATCTCGACCCGAACCCGCATCGCCGCCGCCGTCGCCGGCCTGGCCGCGGTGGGTGCCACGACCGTCGGCGCCGTGTCGGCCTCCGCGGCCCCGACGCCGGGTGTCATCCAGACGTCGCACCTGACGATCGCCTCGGCGCAGAAGGCCGCACAGGCCGCTTTGGACGCCGCCACCAAGGCGGGCCAGCACGTGTCGGTCGCGGTGGTGGACCGCGACGGCAACACGGTCCTGACGCTGCGCGGCGACGGCGCGGGCCCGCAGTCCTACAGCTCGGCGCAGCAGAAGGCGTTCACGGCGGTCTCGTGGAACGCGAAGACGTCCGAGCTGGTCGGCCGCCTGCAGCAGGCTCCGACGCTGAAGGACATCGACGGCACGCTGTTCCTGGCCGGCGCGGTGCCGGTGACCGCGGGAACCGCGCCGATCGCCGCGGTGGGCGTCGCCGGTGCGCCGTCGGGTGCGCAGGACGAGGCGTTCGCGCAGGCCGGTGTGGACGCCATCAGCCGGTGACTAGCGTGTCTCCTGTGTCTTCTCTGGTGATCAGCGACGTCCGCCCGTGGGGCGGCGAACGCAGCGACGTCGAGCTGTCCGGCGACCGGATCGCGGCGGTCCGCCCGCACGACCCCGCTGTCCGGGGTGCGGTCGACGGCCGCGGCCGGTTGTTGTTCCCGGCGTTCAGCGACGTCCACGTGCACTTGGATTCGACCCGGATCGGGCTGCCGTTCCGGCCGCACACGGGCGGGCCGGGCGTGTGGACGATGATGCTGAACGACCGCGCGAACTGGCGGTCGGCGGAGGTGCCGCTGCCGGAGCGGGTGGCGGGCACGCTCGAGCGGATGATCGCCCACGGCACGACGCGGGTCCGCAGCTACGCGCAGGTGGACGTCGACTGCGGCCTGGAGAAGCTCGACGCGGTGCTGGCCGCCCGCGAGAAGTTCGCCGGCCAGGCCGAGGTGCACGTGATGGCGTTCGCGCAGGCGGGCATCCTCCGGGAACCGGGCACTTTCGACGTGCTCGACGCGGCGATGCGTTCGGGTGCGACGGTGATCGGCGGCATCGATCCGTGCACTGTGGACAGAGACCCCAAGGGCCACCTGGACGCGGTGTTCGGGCTGGCCGAGAAGCACCAGGCCGAAGTGGACATCCACCTGCACGAGCCGGGCCACCTGGGCCTGTTCTCGACGGACCTGGTGCTCGAACGCGTGCGGGCGCTGGACATGCGGGGGAAGGTGACGATGTCCCACGCGTACGACCTGGGCTCGATTTCGGAGTCGGTCAGCCGTCGCGTGATCGACGACTTCGCCGAGCTGGACATCGCGATGACGACGGTGGCGCCGTCGGCGTCGGGCCAGCTGTCCCTTTTGGACCTGGTGTCGTCCGGCGTCCGCGTGGGCTTGGGCGAGGACGGCCAGCGCGATTACTGGAGCCCGTACGGGAACTGCGACTTGCTGGACCGGACGTGGCAGCTGGCGTTCACGCGCGGGTTCCGCCAGGACGCGCACGTGGAGCTGGCGCTGGCGGTCGCGACGACGGGTGGCGCGTCGATCATGAGCCACGACGTCCCGCGCCTGGCGGGTCTCGACGACCGCCCGGGCGTGGCGGTGGGCGACCGGGCGGACCTGGTCCTGGTCGACGGCGAGACGCCGACGAGTGCGGTGATGGACCGGGGAAAGGACCGGACGGTGATCCACAATGGAGTCGTGGTGGCGGACGGCCTGACGGTGCTCAGGCGGTGACTGCGGTGGCGGCGATCAGCGCGGCGACGCTGGGTTTGCGTTCGTCGCGCCGCCGCCAGGTCATGGTGAGGGCGGTGGAGTGCCCGGCGAGCGGCACGGCGACGGCCCCGGGGTGGTCGACCATGGCGGGCACGAGGCCGCACCCCATCCCGGCGGCCACGCACCGCCCGAGCGCGGCGAGGCTGCCGACCTCGGTGTCGACGACGGGGCCGTCGAGCCGGTCGAGCATTTCCCGGAAGCCGCACCCCTGGGGCGTGGCCAGAAACCCGATGCCATTGAGTTCCTCTTCATGGAGTTCTCCCTTGCCCGCCAAGGGATGCCCATCCGGCACGATGACGACGAGCGGCTCGCTCCCGAGCGTCCGGCTGGCGAGGGTGGGGTCTTGTGGCCCTGGACCAAAGGTGAAGCAGACGTCCATTTCGGACTGCCGCACGGCGTGGTAAAGCTCGCCACGTCCGCCTTCTTTCAGGCTCAGCCGCACGCGCGGCCACCGCGTCCGGTAGGTGTTGAGCAGCGGCGGAACCCAGTGCGTGCAGAGGGTTTCGAGAGCCCCGATGACGAGGTCGCCTTCGGGCTCACCGCGGTCCTCGTCAACGGCGGCCTTGGCTTCTTCGACGAGTGCGAGAACTTGATCGGCATACCCGACAAGCCGTTCCCCGGCGGCGGTGAGCCGCCGGTTGGCCCGATCGAAGAGAACGGACCCGAGTTCGGCTTCGAGGGCTTGGACTTGTTCGGTGACACTGGACTGGGCGTAGTGCAGTTCGGCGGCGGCGTGGGTGAAGTTGAGCGTCCGCGCGACGACGCGAAAGGTGCGCAGGTGGCGCAGTTCCATGGTGTCCCCCATCGGAGTTCCCGATACCAGCCATCGTAACTCCCTGCTTCCGCGGCTGTCACCCAGCGTCCAGTGTTTGAGGCGTGGCAAGACTCCTCACAGGCCTGTCTCTGGGCTACTTCCTGGTCATGCTGGACACGACGATCGTGACGGTGGCGCTCCCGGCGTTGTCGCAGTCGTTGTCGGAGCAGCAGTGGATTTCGAACGGGTACACGGTGACGTTCGCGGCATTCCTGCTGACGGCGGGAGCATGGACGGACCGCTTCGGCGCGCGCCGGGTGTTCTTCACGGGCTTGATCTCGTTCGCGGTGTTGTCGCTGGTGTCGGCTCTGTCGTTCTCGCCGTCGATGCTGATCGCGCTCCGAGCGCTCCTCGGCATCGCGGGGGCATTGTTGGTGCCGTCATCGCTGTCCCTGATCGCAGCGGCGTATCCAGCGCCTTCATCGCGCGCGAAGGCGATGGGGATGTGGGCGGCGGTGAGCGGAACGGGCCTGGTGGCGGGCCCCTTGCTGGGCGGAGTGTTGACGCAGGCGTTCGGCTGGCGAGCGATCTTCTTGGTGAACGTCCCGGTAGCGGTGGTCGCTCTGGTGTTGTCGGGCTCGGCACCGGTCACCCCGCCCAAGCCGGGCCGCATCGACGTGGTCGGTCAAGTCTCCGCAGTAGTCGCTTTATCGACATTGACGTATGCGTTGGTGGAAAGTGCCTGGTGGGCGCTGTTGCCGTCGGGCGTGGCGGCGGCGGTGTTCGTGGCATCGCAAAGGCGTCCGGACGCGATGTTCCCGAGCCGCCTGCTGTCGTGGGGCTTGTTGGCGGGCGGAATCGTGAACTTCGCACTGTCCGGAGTGTTGTTCGTGTTGTCGTTGTACTTCCAGGGATCGCGCGGCTATTCACCATCGACAACGGGCTTGGCGTTCTTGCCGTTGACGATCCCCACGGCGTTCAACCCGATCTTCACGGGCCGCCTGGTGGCCCGGATAGGCCCCCGAATCCCCGCGGTGTCCGGCTTCGTGTTGATGGCCACGGGGACGGTGATCCAGGCGTTCTCTTCTTCTGTGGTGCTGTCGGTGGTGGCGTTGGGGCTGATGGGTTTCGGTGTGTCGTTCGCGATTCCGTCGTTGCTGGTCGGAGTGATCGGTTCGGCCCCGCCGGAGCTGGCGGGCATCGCGGGTGGAGCGCTGAACGCGTCGCGTCAGACGGGTGCGGCGTTGGGTGTCGCGATCCTCGGCGTGCTGGTATCCGCGACATCGACGGCCTTCGCCTTGGTGGCCGCCTCAGTGGTGCTGCTGGCCGGTTCCTTTTGTTTCCTGGGTTTCCATTCTCGGACGCAACAGGAAACGCCTTGTTGATCCCAATCGCCTGACGAATCCTGGGTGCAGGGCCCGGAAATCGATCCGGAATCCCTGATCGCACACCATTCCTTTGGAGGATTCGTCATGTCCATGCCCAAAAAGCTGGCCAAAATCGGCGGGCCCGTGCTCGCGCTCTGCATCATCGCGGCGGCGCCGGTGATCGGCTCCACCTCGGCGTTCGCCGACGACGGCGGGACGCCGCCGGTCTCCACGACCACCACTCCGCCGCCGGCGGGTACCGACGGCAACCCCTGGCACGGGTGACGTGCGCCGGGCCGGCCGCGATCAGTCTCGCGGCCGGCCCGGATCAATTGCGCAGGGTGTGACCGGACTGGTTCACTGAACGGTGGACTCGTCGGGAGCGGAGGTCTTTGTGGCGAAGACCTTCGGGGCGAGGTTCCGGGAATTTCGTGCTGCCGCAGGATTCTCGATGGGCGAGCTGGCCAAGCGGGTCAACTACAGCAAGAGCTACATCAGCAAGATCGAAAACGACGTCAAGCCACCGTCCGCACTGCTGGCGCGGATCTGCGACCGTGTCCTGGACGCCGGTGGCGCCCTGATCGAAGCGGCGCGGGAAACGCGGGAGCCGCCAAGCAACAAGCTCGACCGCGGTCAGATGCTGGCCGGGGCGGGTGCGGTGCTCGGCATCGCGCTGGCCGGTGGGTCCCGCCCGATCCTGGACGACCGCGCGGTCGCCGGGCTGCGCGCGTCGTTCGAGCAGCTTCGGGCGCTCGGCATGCAGACCAGCCCCGCCGTCGTCCTCGAGTCCCTCGTCACGCAGACCCACACCGTGCACGCGCTGGCCAGGGGCAACCCGGAGCCCGTCCGCTCGCGGCTGCTGCTGCTCGCCGCGCGGATGGCCGAGTACACCGGATGGCTCAGCCAAGAAGCGGGCAACGACCACGACGCCTTGTCCTGGACGCGGCACGCCGCCGAGCTGGGCCGCGCCGGTGGTGACCGGGAGATCGAGAGCTACGCGTTCGTCCGGGAAGCCGGGCTCGCGCTCTACCGGCAGGACCCGATCGCCACGATCGACCTGGCCCGCCAGGCGCAGAAACTGGGCCGCGCCGGTTCGCGGACGTTCGGACTGGCCGCCCGCCGCGAGGCGCAGGGGCACGCGCTGGCCGGCGACCGGGACGCCTTCGAACGCGCCCTCGACCGCGCGGCCGGCCCGCTGTATGCGTCCACAGTGGACACGAAAGACTACCCGGTGCTCGGCTCGACCGCGCCGGATCCGCTGGCGCTCGCCCGCGGCTGGTCGCTCGCCGACCTCGGGCTGGCCGGTGAATCGGCGACGCTCCTCGGCGGCGAACTCGCCCGCGTCCCGGTGACCAATCGGCGCACCAGGGCCCGGTTCGGCGTGCGGCGGTCACTGGCGCACGCGCTCGACGGCGAGATCGACGAAAGCTGCCGCACGCTGGCGGCGGCGCTCGACGACGTCGCGCACGTCGACTCCGCGACCGTGCGCACGGACCTGCGCGAACTGGCCCGCTGCCTGAGCCGGTGGCGCGGCCACCACACCGTCCGCGAGATCTACCCCGAACTGAGCCGCGTCCTGCACCGCCACTGAATTCACCCGGCGCAGGCACACCCCAGCGCGGCCCGCTCTTCCCGCACCTGCCCGGCGTCCGGCAGCTCCAGCTCGGCGAACTCGGCCTCGGCGGCGGCCCAGTGCGTCACCGCACCTTCGTGCTGACCCATCGCGTGCAGCGTCTCGGCGACCCCGCGGTGCGCCCGTGCCCGGTAGGCGCGGTTCCCGTGGCCATCAGCCAGGTCGAGGGCCGACTTGCACGCCGTGAGCGCCTCCTGCCGGGCGCCCCTGGCCAGCGCGGTCGCGCCGCGGTCGAGGTACAGCTGGGTCAGGAGGTCCGCGTCGGGCACGTTCGTCGCCACCTCGCGCGCCTTGTCGTGGTAGCGCACCGCCTGGGCGAACTGGCCCTGCTGCCGGTGCACGTTGCCGATGTTGTTGAGCGCGTACGCCTCGACGCACTGGTCGCCGACCTCGGCCGCGCACGCGTGCGCGTCGGTGTAGCTCGCCAGAGCCTCGGGGAGCAGACCCAGTTTCTCCTGCACGGAACCGAGGTTGTTCAAGACGTGCGCGGTGCCCTGCACGTGGCCGATCTCCCGCAGCATGCGCGCGGCGGACGCGTGCTGGCGCAGGGCGACGTCGAGGTTGCCGTGCTGCTCGTTGAGGTAGCCCAGCATGCTCAGCGCGTGGGCCTCGCCGCGCCGGTCCTCGGTCTGCTCGTACTTCTCCAGCGCCGCCTCGAGGTGGACCATCGCCTGCTCGTGCTTGCCCAGCTCCATCGTCGGGATCGCCAGCGCGCACAACGTCGCCGCTTCGCCGCGTGGATCGCCGAGGCGGCGCCACTTCGGCAACGCCTGCGCGGCGCGTTCCAGCGCTTCGGCGAGCTGCCCGAGCCGGTCGTGGGCGGTCGCCAGGCGCAGCAGGACGTGCGCTTCGCCGTAGTCGTTGCCCTGCCCGGACGAAACGATCTTCCAGGCGAGGTCTAGCGTGCTCATCCAGTCCTCGAACTGGTTCGTCGTGTGGAAGTAGCGCCACAGCAGGACGGCCAGCCGCCACGTATGTTCGGGCAGGTCGTGCGATGCCGCGTAGTGGATCGCAGCCACGAGGTTGTCGCGCTCGGCGACGATCCACCGGAAGCCCGCGTCCGCGTCGGCGAACACCGGCGTCACCGGGCAGGACCGGTCCGTCGACGGCAGTTGCGCGCGGTCGAACGGGTACGCGGCGGCGACCGCCGCGGCCAGGGTGACCAGGTAGAAGTCGAGCAGTCGCACCAACGCCGGCACGGGCGGCTCGCTGTCGGCGGCGAACTCCTTGAGCGGGTCCAGCATGTGGTAGCGCTCGGGAGCGGCCTCCTCCAGCAGGCTCACCTCGTGCAGGTCGTTCAGCAGCGACCGCGCCTCACCGGGGGTGCAGCCGGCGAGCGCGGCGCCGCCCGCGACGTCGACGTCCGGCCCCGGCAGGCTGCCCAGCAGCCGGAACAGGACGCGCTGCGGTTCGCCGAGCTGCTGGACGGACACCCGCACGGCGGCGATCCCGTCTTCCGCGCCCCACGGCCCGCCCTCTTCGAGCAGACGCAGCAGGTGCGCCAGCGGCCACCCGTCGTGCCGCCGGAACAACGCGGCCGCGACGCGGATGGGCATCGGCAGGAAACCGCACCGCTTGACGACGGCGCCGACGTCGGCCGCCCGGCCGCGCACCCGCCGCGGGTCGGTCAGCGCGTGGAACAGCTCGGCCGCCTCCTCGGGCGGCAGCGGGGAAAGCCGGATGGGTTCCCCGGTATCGGCGTCACCCATCCGCCGGCTGGTGACGATGGCCAGGCAGCCGTCCGCCTCGGGCAGCAGCGGCCGGATCTGCTCCGGCGACGCGGCGTTGTCGAGCACGACCAACGTGCGCGTGCCCCACAGCGTGTCCTGGTAGAGCCGCACCTTCCGGCCGACCGTGGCCGGGATCTGCTCGGCGGGCACCCCGACCTCGACGAGCAGCTCGGCCAGCGCGTCCCCGACCGCCGTCTCGGGCACGCCGGGGGTGAACCCGTTGAGGCGGACCAGGAGCTGGCCGTCGGGGAAGCGGTCGCGCAGGCGGTGGGCGGCCTCGACGGCCAGTCCGGTCTTGCCGACGCCGGGCGCGCCGCTCACCCAGACCGCGGGCCGCCCGGCCGCGGCGGCCGCCTCGAGCGCGGCGATCTCCGTCGCGCGGCCGGTGAACCCACCCGGCCGGGACGGCAACGACGTCGGCGGATCGCCTCGCTCCGCCCGGGCCGCCAGCTTGCGCAGCACCGGGCCCGGCTCCATGCGCAACTCGGCGAGGGCGTCATGGGTGCTGCCGAACACGCGGAGCGCGCCGACCCGGTCGCCGCCGACGAGGAGGGCGCGCATGAGGAGCTCGGCGTGCTTCTGGCTGGCCGGGTCGGACCGGACCAGCGGCCGCAGCCGGTCGCGCGCCGAGCGGTGGTCACCGATGCCGAGCTCGAGCTCGGCCAGGTCGCCGACGGCGTCCGAAAAGGTCTCTTCGGGGATCACGACGTCCGGGCCGCCGACGCGGTCGATGTCGATGTCCTCGAGGAACCGCCCGCGCCACAGCTCGACGGCTTCCCGCAGCAGTTCGACCGCCCGCCGCGGGTCGGCGGTCCGGGCGGCTTCCGCGCGCAGCCGGTCGAAGCGGACCGTGTCGAGCTGGTCGTCGCCGAGCCGCAGGAGGTAGCCGGTCGGGGTCGTCTCGATGGTCGCGTCGCCGACGACGTCGCGCAGCCGCTTGATGTAGCTGCGCACCAGCGTGGGTTTGGCTTCGCGGTCGGCCCAGACGATCTCGGCGAGCCGCGCGCTCGACACCGGCTTGTTCGCGTTCAGGAGCAGCACGACGAGGACGAACCGCTGCTGCTGGTCACCCAGCTGCACCGGCACGCCGTCGTGCCACGCCTCCAGCGGGCCGAGCATCCGGAACTCCACGCGGCCTCCCCTCCGTCAGCATGCTGTTCTCTTCTGACATCGCGCAATCGGCCGTCAGGGTTTCCGAAATCCGCATTTCTTCCACGTTCGGTACACGCGCCCTTGCCAGGCTCCGCCCGGTCGTGTCAGGGGTGAAGGAGAAACCGGTATGGGGTCCGACGTGTTGCCGTGCTACGTGGTGTGCGACGTCTCGCTTTCGATGGCCGACCACATCGACGAGCTGAACACGGGACTGCGGGAGTTCCGCGGCGCGGTGCACGCGGACGCCTCGGTCACCGACCGGGTCCTCTGCAGCCTGGTCGGCTTCGGCGAGGAACCGCGCGTGGTCCAGCGGCTGTACCCGTTGGACCAGCTCGCCGAGCTGCCGTCACCAGGCCCGTGCGCGGGCACGAACTTCGGGCCGGTGTTCCCGTTCCTGCGGTCGGTCATCGACACGGACGTCCAGGCACTGGAGAGACACCGGGTGCGGGTGCACCGGCCGCTGGTGTTCTTCCTGTCCGACGGCCAGCCGACGGACCCGGTGACCTGGCCGGCGGCGTTCTCGTCACTGACGGACCCGGCGTGGGAGCGACGTCCGCGAGTGGTGACGTTCGGCCTCGGCGACGCCGACGAGGAGGCGCTGAGCCGCATCGGCGGGTTCCGCACGTACCTCGGCCGCGACGGCGTCCGCGTGGGGACGGCGCTGATCGCCTCGGTGATGCACGTTCTGTCCACTTCCCGTCCACCGGACGGACGCACGCTGTCCTGAAAAAAGGGGGTCGACGTGGAGACGCACTGAAGGAGACCACGATGGGGCACGCGGAGCTGGTCCAGGAGCTGAAGTCCCTGCGCAAGGGACGCGGCCTGCTGGGCAGGGTGGAGGAGAGGGTGGGCCCGGTCCTGCGCGCGGCGTGCGCGGTGACCGAGGACGACGGTCTGGTGGCGATCCGCGCCAAGGTGGCGGGTCGCTTGACGGACCTGGCGGCCCACCTCCCGGAGGACCTGAGGGTGGCGGCACTGGCGGCTTTCGCGATTTCCCCGGAGGCCCGCCAGCCGCTCTACCAGGAGAGGGTGAAGTGGGCGGCGAAGCGCCTCGACCGCGACCCGCGAACGGTCCGCCGCCGCGTCGACGAGGCGATCGACCTGCTGGCGGAGCAGGCTTCGTCCGCGGCGCCGTCACCGGTCGTGTCGCCGTCGGCTGTCTGGCACACGACGGCGTTGTCGGTGGCGTTGGTGCTGGACCAGCCATCGCCGCTGGTCCTCGAGCGGCGGCGGGTGGTCGCGGACCAGGACGGAGTGAGTGCGCTGGACATGGCGGTCTCGTTGCCGAACGGCCGCCGCGACGTCTCGGCAACGGTGCTCTACGGCGGCAGGCTGCTGGACCGCGGAATGGAGACGAGCGACCGCTGGGGCTTCGGCATCGAACTGCCCCGCCCGCTGGCCCGAGGGGAGTCGTGGGAGGTGGCGGTGCTGTTCACGTTGACGTCGGCCGCGGCGCTGCGGCCGTGCATGGTATGCGTCCCCCGGCACCCGTGCGAGTCGTTCGACCTGCACGTCCGGTTCGGCGCGGGGGCGCGTTCGGAGGTCGCGACGTTGGACGGAGCGTTCCAGCGGGACGTGACGGACCCGGCCTACCAGGGCGGACACCAGGAGATCGATGCTTCGGGGGAGCTGCACCTGCGGTTCCGGCACCTCACCCCGGGGCTCGCGTACGGGGCCCGCTGGGCGGATCAGGCATGAGGATGGCACTGTGTACGTTGAGGACCACGTGCGTCCGGACGCGCCTCGGTCCGGGGGAGGCAGTGTCTTCTGCAGCAGTACGGGAATTCAACGGGGTCGGTAGTGACGGACGACAATGATCAGGCACTGACGTTCCATCCAGAGCGTCGCCTGAAGTTTCTCGATGTTTGTTCGGGTGCGGGTGGGCTTGCGCTGGGGCTCGAGCAGGCAGGCTTCGAGCCGGTGATGTTGATCGACAACCGGGGCGTCGCATGTGACACGTTGAGGCAGAACCGGCCCGAATGGGACGTGCGCCAGCTCGATCTCCTGGAGTTCGACCCCGTGCACGACCAACATGTCTACGACGTGGACCTCCTTTCCGCTGGTCTGCCACGCGTACGAGCGGCCGCGTCGGTGAACAGACCGTCCGGAAGCGACGTCGAGATCGCGCTGATCCGAGCCACGATCATGCTGATGCATGCCGTGCAACCGAAAGCCCTGCTCATCGAGAACATGGCCGAACTCGCCGACGACGACAAGTACCGGCTGACGCGCGAGTTCGTGACGACCGAGTTGGCGCATCTCGGATACCGGGGCCGGTGGTTCGTGATGAACGCTGCTGATCACCGCGTGCCCCAGGACCGACGCCAAGGCATATTCGTCGCGCTGAAGGACGACCGCATCGACGCCTTCGAAGAACCTGCTCGCGTGTTGGAACCTCCGGTCACGGTGGGTGAGGCTCTCCGTGACTCCATGGCAGCACGTGGATGGCCTCAAGCGGCCGAGTGGGCCGCTCATGCCGATAGGCTGGCGCCGACTCTGGTGGGCGGATCGTGGAATCGCGGGGGCGGTGACCTCGGCCCGTCCGGTACGAAGGCGGCTTGGCAGCGCCTGGGAGTCAACGGCGGGTCCTTGGCCGACGAGGCGCCGGGCCCCGACTACCGGTGGCGGCCCGACCTGGACCGGTCGGAGCTGGTTCGGCTGACCGTCGACCAGGCGGCGCGCCTCCAGGGATTTCCGTCTGATTGGCGGCTGGCGGGCGGGAAGACGGCACGTTACCGACAGGTCGGCAATGCGTCGCCACCACCCGTTGCGCGTGCTCTCGGGGATGCTCTTCGGAATGTCCTCTCGTGACCGGAGCGCCTCCTACAGGCCGAGACGCAGCTCGATAGAATCGCCGGCCATGACGTCCCGGCAGCAGGAACTCGACTTCGGCGAGCGGCCCCACCTCGTCGACCTGTTCGCGGGACCGGGCGGACTCGACGTCGCTGCCCGCTGGTTGGGCATCGTCGCGGACGGCGTCGAATGGGACACCGGTGCGTGTGCGACCCGTCGCGCCGCAGGTCTGGGTACCCGACAGGCCGACGTTCGCGATTTGGGGCCGGAGGACTTCCCCGGCGCGACGATCCTGGCCGGCGGGCCGCCGTGTCAGACGTACACGGTCGCCGGCGGCGGAGCAGGCCGCCGTGCGCTCGATCAGGTACTCGGATTCGTCAAGAGGATGGCGGCGGGGGAAGATGTCCGGCCCGGCCTGGCCAGTCTCGATGATGAGCGCACCGCGCTCGTGCTGGAGCCATTGCGCTGGGCATTCCGAGCCAAGGAGCTCGGACGTCCGTATCGGACGATCATCCTCGAACAGGTTCCCGCCGTGCTTCCGGTCTGGGAAGCCATGGAGGAAGCGCTGGAAGGAATCGGCTACAAGACGGCTTCGGGCATTCTTCACACCGAGGCTTACGGTGTTCCGCAGACGCGCCGCCGGGCGATCTTGATTGCCCGCTTCGGTGTGAGCGAAAGTCCTGAACTGCCGAAAGCGACGCATCAACGGTTCCGGAGAGGGACCAAGCCCCCTGTTAGTGCAGTCGATGAACTGCCCCGATGGGTCACCATGGGGGAAGCGCTCGATCGCAGAGACAGGTTCGTGGTGATCTCGAACTACGGAACCGGCGGCGATCCCAAGGCACGTGGCCGCAGGTACTCCGACGAGCCTGCGGCGACGGTGACCGGAAAAATTTCCCGCAACCGTCTCGAGACGCTCGACGGCGCGAACATCGCGCGCTTCGACTTCCATGACGCTGGACGGCTGCAAACGTTCCCGCGCGATTACCCGTGGACGGGAAAGGACGTGTCGCAGCAGATCGGCAACGCCATCCCGCCGCGGTTGGCAGCCCACGTGCTTGCTGCCGCGCTCGGCCTTGCCATCGACCACGAGCGTTTGGACGAGGCTGTTCGCGGAAGCTGGAAGGATTTCGACGACACACGTCCGGCAGCAATTCCCGGGCCGTCATAGGACGCGATACTGGTCCGAGTCTTCTGATGCTGTCAGCGAGGTCGCGGGGCCTGCCCGGCGACGGTGGTTCGCCGGCCATCGGCAACCAGGACGGAGCTACGGGCTCTCATCGTCTTCCGGCTTCTTCCGTTCGCGCACATTGGCGTCCTTTCCGAGTTGCTCGAACAAGGGCAGCAATGTCCGGATTCCGGACTCGGCCACAGCGCCGTCGTCCGGTCCGTCCGGCAGGCGATCCCAAGGCACCTGTGGTGCGATTTCTGCACCTGCGATCCAAGCCTCGATCCCTTCGGGGTCCGGCCCGGGGTCCGGGGCGAGTGCCTCGAACACAAGCGTGCTTCCCGCGAGGTTGATCGCGGAGGAAAGGGCATGAACGTGATCGCCCGGACGAGGTGTTTTTGCGTCCAGCATGGCCTGCACGATCCGGACGATGGTGAGGGCCGTCGGTCGATGGTCGATGACATCCAGCCGCATCGTGCTGTTGAAGATCTCTTGGACCCGGCAGGCGGTCTCCACCGTCCGGTAGTCTTCACCGTCGCGGAACAGCTCTGCCGCCCACCACAGGCGCGCGAACGCCTGGGTGTAGTGCAAGCCACTGAAACGCGACGCAGGTGCGACCTTCTTGCCGCGGTGTCGCCATACCACGTAGTCCGGTGCAATCAGCAGAGCGATGAAGTTCCACAATTCGTCCTGCGCGGCTTCGGCACGGCTCAAGCGCAATGTGGCATGCAGCCGCGGAGCCAACCAGCCATCGGCAGCAGTTCGTCTGTTCACGAAGCGACGCATAGCCTCGTCGAATAGTTCGCGGAGGGGCTCTGTCCGCCATCGGGCGCTCTCGGGCAGCGCAACCGTCGTCTTGCGCAGAGCCGCCTGAGGTGGCGCTTCATCGCCGGCTTGGATGCCGCGGTTCAAGTGAGTCGCAACGGCTGTGCTCGACAGCAGTCCGAGTGTCGGGGGAGGTGCGAAGGCGAGGGCGCTGGTCATTGTTCTCCGCTCTCGGTTGCGCGGCTCACAGATCTGACAGCGGTGGTCAGCCTCTTGGTCACCTGGCTGCGTTTCCCGGCGGCGTACTGCATCCGGGTCTGCAGTTCCGACCAGCTGAAACCTTGAGTTCGACGCTGGTTGATCTCATAGAGGGCGTCCGTCGGCGTCAGATGGGGAAAGACGTCGGGGAGCATCGAGGTCAACACCGAACCGCGCCAGCCACCGGGAATTTGAGGCGTACCGTCCTCGTCGAGCTCCAGGTCGCTGATGGCAGCCTGGAACATCGCGGTCCATGCGTCCTGGGCGATTTGGCTGCTCATCGTTTCGCGCAACGCCCTTTCGCCCGCCGTTCCTCCGGTGCCGTTCAAGATTGCCGTGAATCCTTCGATGGCCGAAGTGTTGATCAGCACTGCCGGGATCTCACCCGACGTGTCGACGAGCCAGGGCGCGTCCTTGAACGGCCGAAGCCACGTTTCGGCGCCGTCACGGAAATCGATTTGAAGGATCTCGATCGCGCGTTGTCGCGAGGGGGCGGCAGACTTCAGGTCGACGTACCACTCTCGAATGGTGGTTCCGATCAGCCTGCCGGGTATTCCTTCGAATGTGCCGACGACTGCGAGACTCAGCGTGGCTCGGTTCAGGTGGGCAGACCGCGCCAGGTCGACGGTCCCATGGCAGGACCCGCCACCAAATCCCGTCAGGCGAGTCACGGATCGGGTATTCGTGGCTCTCTCGGTCAGCACCGCGAGGCATTGGACGTCCTCCCACGGGCCTTCGTCGATCTCCTCGGCAGGTATCTTTGCGTCGAGACGCAATGTCGCGACGCTCCAGTGCTCCTTGCCTGCTTGGTGCAATGCCACGGTTCGTTCAGTCTTCGAGATCCGTGAGTAGGGCAGCGGCGCGCCATCCACCGTCACAGCCGAGACGTCGAGGTCGATGTCACCGAACAGGGTCGGGTACGGGAAGGCAGTGATCACGCGGCACCACCGCGAGTCCTCTGGACGTCCACGACGAGTCGGGACAACCGGCTGGGAACGGGATGCCGGGACGGATCGGTGATCGCGGTGAACGATGCAGTCCGCACCCCGGGTTCGATCACCAGGCTTCCACCCTCGATTCGACAGTTCTCGGCAGACACCAGTCGCCAGGGCACGTCCGGCCTGCTGCCCGAGCGGACGTCGAACTTTGCGACCGGAGTCAACGACCACGGGTCTTCGATGTCGGGCAGCTTGAGCGAGACTGAGACGTTCCACGCACCATCGTCGCCGATGGTGGCGTTGACCGTGCGTACAGTCGGCACAGGTTGGTTTCGCCGCAGTCCTGCAGTCGGGCTGTCGAACCTCAGCAGTTCTCGAAGCACGGCGGGGCCACTGTCGGACTTGCTCTGACTCCTGCCCACCAGTCGTCGAACAGCCTCGTCGATCGCGCGGTGAAAATCGGTCAGCCTGCTCAGGGCGCCTCGGGCATAAGTGGCGGTCAATTCTTCCGTCTTGCCCCATCGGTTGTGCTCGGGCGGCTCCGAGGCTCGAAGAAACTGTTCGGCCAACTCGACTTCTTCGCCCGTGCCGCCGGTTGCGTATCCGGCCAACAAGACGGCTTGGAACGTCATGGCCCCTAGCGGCAGCTCGCGGGGGCGGTACTCCCGCACGGTCATCCGGTTCCCGCGCATAAGGACGACCTGGTTCGGTTGCGGGTCTGTCTCGTCCGCGGGGGTGACCAGGAGGACGGCCTCGTGTTCGGTCTCCGTGCCCTTCCGGCGTGATTCGGTTCTCCGCGGTACCACCGTCAACGGCACTCTGGCCTGGGCAACCTGCGCGCCCTCGGTGAGTACGTCGACGGTCTCTCCGTCGAGATACGCCTGGAGCGCGTGGCTGAGAGCCGGATGGTGTTCATGCGGGTCGACTCGCTTCTCCGGGATCACTGTCTGCCCGTTCCGGAGCGCCGTGACGCTCGCTTCGAGCATGGGTTGGCGACCGCCGCCCGAGACCATCGCAGCCCAGAAGTCCTTGGCCAAAGAACGGACGAGCTTGTCGTGCATCTCGGCGAGTGTGTCGGCGGCTCCGGAAGCGTCGTGGGCACCAACGACCAGGAAGGAGGTTCCGGGGTCGTCGTTGGGGCGGTCGAGGTGCAGGTCACGGACGGTCTCTTCATCGGCCCACCACGACCTGGCTATCCCCTCGTGGTCGGGCTCCGTGTCGAGTTCGCCGAACCACGAGGGGCCGGCAAAGGCTCGCTCATCGACCGTGTGCCATGGCAGGTCGAGTCGACCGATCACTCTGCGGGCCGTTCTACCCTCGAACGGTCGGGAGAGGGTCGAGTTGATGAGCACCAGCCCGAACCGACTTGTCGCCCAGAGCGTGGCTTTGCCGAGGCCATAGGAGCCGCCTGCCCTGCTGGCCTGCTGTTTGAAGCTGTCGAGCTGGCGCCGAACGACCGCTGCGAACTGTCCGTCGCTGTATTCCGGTCCGATCAGACCCGAAGCGTTGTAGTCGTCTACTCGGAGCAGGCGCAGGGTCTTCGTGGAAGCCAGGTCCTCGAGCGCCGAGCGAAGGCTCTTCGAGACTTTCTGAGATGTTCCCGCAGCCTGTTCGTAGTGCGGCTGCAGTTGATCCCACTGGATGCTTTGGAGGAAGGCGTCGAGTCGCTCTCCGGTCAGCTCGTGCACGATGTATCGAACTCGCACAGCGTGTTTCCGGTCGAATCTTTCGTCCAGTGAGTTCTGCGTTGCCTCCTTGGCCAAGACCGAGAGATCGGCGTCGAAGGCAAAGGCGGCGGCGTTACCGTATTCCCGTCCGCCGTCGGCGTGGGCAGGCCGGTGGTACCACTGGCGAGGGAGTGTCGGGGTCAGGTCGCCGGTGCGGTTGTAGACCGCGGCGGGGTCGGCTCCGAAGACCTCGGCGATGGCTCGTTTCGTCTCCTCCCGCGGCTGTGCCCGTCCGGTGATCCACGCCGACACAGCGGCCCGGGTCAGGTCGAGTCGCTCCGCCAGTTCGGCCTGGGTCAGCCCCGCGCGCCGGAGTTGGCGGGCGAGCCAGGGGCCGAACTCGTGCTCCGACTGCCCGTCCGACATCCTCACGCTCCTGTTTCCGCTGCTCAGTGCTCGCTGTCAACAGCGTATCAGCCGATGTTTGACAACGACAAGTCTGTCAAATTACTCTTGACGTCGTCGGGTTGCAGCTCGGGTCGTAACACCGTCGGGCCGGTGGGCGACCTCAACGATCGTAGGAAGTTCGATCTCATCGGGTGTGAGATCGAACTCGGGGTCGTCGGAGTGTCGGGAAACGGTTGTGGTCCGCAGTCGAAGCCGAGCCCGCTTGCGCGAGTACCAGTACAACCGAGCTTCATGCAACACCCGTTTCGTTGCCGCTGACGTCGAGAGACGCAGCGTTTCGACAGTTGCTTGCTCACCTGATGTCTCCGGAGACCGGTCTCGGATGGCGACCGCTCTTCGAAATGCCGCAGATGCCATCGCTGGGAGCGAATCGATCGATGGTGGAAACGTCGGATGGAGCAGTCCTCGGGAAGGTCGCCGAGCTCACTGAGCTTGCGTTGAGTACCTACTCACTCAGCGAGGGCCGTGTCGAAGAGGACGCCAACGGAGAGCGTCGGATCCACCAGGGAG
Organism: Amycolatopsis nalaikhensis; assembly: GCF_030264295.1. Taxonomy (GTDB): domain Bacteria; phylum Actinomycetota; class Actinomycetes; order Mycobacteriales; family Pseudonocardiaceae; genus Amycolatopsis; species Amycolatopsis nalaikhensis. Next base: position 3,897,998 of record NZ_CP127173.1, read on the forward strand.
GTTATGGCGACCGTCAGATCTTCGAACTCGTGCAGAACGCGGCCGACGAGATGCGCGAGCCTGAAGACTCCGCGGGCCGAATCCAGGTCGTGCTGGCTGACGAGCATCTGTACTGCGCGAACGAAGGGAGACCTATCACTCCCGAGGGCGCGGAGACCATCCTTCGCATGGGTGTCTCACGTAAGCGTGGTGGTCAGATCGGGCGGTTCGGCGTCGGCGTGAAGTCGGTGCTGTCGGTAACGAGAACTCCGCAGTTCTTCAGTAGCTCCGGATCCTTCGGCTTCGACGCGGACTGGGCGGGCGAGCAGATTCTCGCCGCAGTGAACGACGGTCGACGACGAAGGCGCTTGCCTCCGCTGGCCGCGCTCGAGAACACGCCCGTGCTGAGGCTGGCGAAGCCGCTGGACATCGCTGCCGAGCGTCGACTCGATCCGGTGCTCGACGAGCTGCTCGGTTGGGCGGTCACGGTGGTGCGTCTGCCATTGCTGCCGGGTACGGGCGAAGGTCTGGGCCACGACATCCAGCAATCCATCCGGAGCAGGGCCGGGGACTTGCCGATTCGGGAGTTCCCGCATCTTTTCCAGGTCTTCTCGTCGCACGTGGGCGCCGTCGTCCTGGAGGACCGGCGCCGGATGCCGTTGGTGCGGCGGGAGATCACCGTCCTATCACAGGGGGACGAGCGCACCATCAGGGAGGTTCGAAGCGGTGCCAAAGCCGTCACCGAGCAGCACCGCATCTTTTCGCGCCCGCACACGGTCGATGACGAGGTCCGGCGAGGCGCCGGTGAGCTGCATGACAGGGTGACGATCGACGTTTCCTGGGCTGTGCCAGACTACCGGGTCACGACGAACGCCCATGGGCAGACGCTGTACACCGTGCCCAACGATCGGGGGGCCTTCTGGGCTTACTTCCCCACCACCTACCCCACGACGCTCAGCGGGGTTCTGAACGCCTCCTGGAAGACGAACGAAGACCGGCAGAACCTGCTGCAGAGTCCGTTCAACAACGGCTCTTGCGCGTGGCCGCCGACCTCGTCGTCAGCTCACTGAAGGAGCTCGTCGTCAATGACGACCCCGGTGCGTACCTGCCGCTGCTGCCCGGCCGTACCAAGGAGTCGCCGAACTGGGCATGCAGCTACCTGACCGGACGGGTCTGGCAGGAGGCAGCTGTCCGACCTTCGTTGCCGGATCAGGACGGCATCCTCCGACGTCCGGCGGACCTGCACGTCCATCCGGAGAAGGTCGAAGCCGTCACGTTGGAGGTGTGGCGAAGTCACCCAGGCAGGCCTCGAAACTGGGTCCACCATTCCGTCGAAGCTACACGTGAGCGACGTGGAAAGGTGTCTCACATCCTCGACGCCGCCGGACTCCAGGCTTCGTCAATCCGAGAGTGGTTGGAAGCCCTGGTGGCCGACGGGACACCGGCGGGGTCGGCAGTCGCACTGAAGGTGCTGGCCTCGCTTCTGGAGAAGGAGCTGATCCACGATCAGGCAGCCGCCGAGGAGGCTCGGCGCGCGAAGATCGTCCTCACCGAGCAGCACGGGTTCGTGTGCCCTGTGGCTGGCCGCGTCTTCCGTCGGTCCGTGGAGGACGGACTTCGCGACGATCTGGTCTACGTTCACCCGCGGCTCGCCGAGGACGTGTCACTCCAACGTGTCCTGGACCAGCTCGGTATCCGTGATGCCGACGCCGAGGGACGTTTCCGGAGCGTCCTGGACCAAGGAGGTTTCGGGACCTACTCCGACGAATCCTGGACGCGATTCTGGGAGCTCATGCGTACGGCAGGTCGCGCATCGCAAGTGCCGGCGATCTGCAAGGCGATGACGTCGGTCGAAGCCACCCTCAAAGTTCGGACCCTTGCAGGCGGTTGGCGGCCGATCGGAGAGTGCATGCTCGTCGGTGCTGTCGTCCCCGGCGACGGTTCGCGTGACTCCGAAATCGCGATCGACCCGCGCTTCCACGCCGACGACCGCAGTGTTCTGCTCGATTTCGGTGTTCTCGATGTGCCGGTTCGTGGTCACCGCCCCGAGAGCGAACGGTGGTTCGACGGATACCACCGAGCGGTGTACGAGGACTACGTCGGTAAGTTGAAGGCGACGGACCATCGGCCGACCCCGAGGACCGTGAAGGTGGAGGGTGGCCCGATCGCCGGGCCGATGTCGATCTTCCTCGATCTGTCTCCCGAAGGGCGAGCTGCGTTCCTGGCAGCGATGCCTGACGAAGGGCTGACCGAACACTGGACCCGGCAGATCGGGAAGTCGGCGGCAACCCGTGTCGCAGTCAAGTCGCCGATCCGTTGGCTGCTGGGAAAGCATGGTTGGGTGGCGACTTCGAAGGGCGTAGTCCCGATCCGCGAAGCGGTCTCGCCGGAGCTGTCGGCCTACCGGGACGTCTTGCCCGTCGCGGAGATCAGCCCGCGGAAGGCCGCGCGGCTGAAGATGCCCACCGCGATTGAGCAGGTACGTGACGCGCAGTGGGCTGAGCTGCTCGAGCAGGTGAAACACAGCGAGGACGACGATTTCATCGGTCGCACGTACGCGCTCCTGGTCAGGGCAGACTGCGGTCTGTTGAGGGACGAGGACAAGACCCGCTGCCGAGTCGGGGACCGGTGGGAACTCCGTCCCGACGAGGAGATCGCCATCGCGTTCAGCCGAGAGGAGCTGGACGATCTGGTGAAGGAAAGCCATCCTGCCCTTCTCATCGACCGCGTCGAGGACCGCGACGAAGCCGAGGCGATGATCGTCGACTGGGGCATGAGGCGAGTGCCGGACGTGATTTCGAAGCGGGTTCGGTCGGTACCCGCTGGGCCGCCCGTCGCAGTGGTCGACGAGTATCCTCCGCTCCGCCAGAGGTTCGGATCCCGGGTCAACGGTTTGTTCCTGCAGCGATGCGCGGAACTGGATGAGGTTGTCCACACTCCGAACGGCACTCGTACGACGCCGCTGCGAAGCGCTCTGCACGACCGGACAACGGCGCTCGTTGCGGAGGATGAGGCTCATGACGTCGTCCTTTCGTTGATCGATGCGGAGTTCGGCTGGAAGCTGGGTGTCGATGGCTGTCGAGTTCTGCTCGAAGCGCACCGTCGGCAGCAAGAGGACCTCCAGCTGAAAGCGCAGCTGGACGCTGTTCGGCACGCGAAGACCGTCGCCGAGAAGATCTCATTGCTCATCGACGAGGAAGATCTTCGTGCCGGGCTACCAGCTGGACTGCTGCAGAGCGAATTGATCGAGACAGGGCAGGAGCCAGATAGCCTGCGAGTGGCCGAGATGGCTTACAACGCCCACGGTGACGGCATCCTGCGTGTTCACCAGAAGGACCTTCAGGCGAGAATTCCGACTGCCCCGGCGAGGTTCGACGGGGAACAAACCGCGTTGCGCTTCGTCACCTCCCTGGACTTGCCGGACTCGTTCGCCGGTGCGCGGATACCGGCTCCCCCTGCGCGTGTCCGGGCGGCGGGACCGGTGGAATTCCCTCGGCTGCACGATTACCAGGAGACCATCGCGGCCCGGATCGCCGCCTTGTTGCGATCCCCGACCCCCCGACGGGCGATGCTCAGCCTGCCGACCGGAGCGGGCAAGACCCGAGTCGCGGCCGAGGGAGTGATCAGGTGGATTGGTGATTGCGGTACCCCCGCGGGGCCGATCCTGTGGGTCGCGCAGACCGGTGAACTCTGCGAACAGGCCGTCCAGTCCTGGAAGTTCGTCTGGGAGAAGGTCGGTCCCAAGTCGGAGTTGGTTATCGACCGCCTTTGGCACAACAATTCGACGACGCCGGTCACCGACCGGCCGCACCTGGTGGTCGCCACGGACGCCAAACTGAGCTCGGTCCTCGGGGAAGATCAGTACGCATGGCTCCGCGAGGCGTCATTGGTCTTGGTCGACGAGGCGCATGTGGCCATCTCCAAGAGCTACACGGCTATACTCGAGAAGCTCGGGCTGACACATCGCGAGACCGCCAGGCACCTGATCGGGCTCACTGCGACGCCGTTCCGCAACAACGAAACGACGACTGAGAGGCTCGTGGCACGGTTCGGAAACAGGCGCCTGGACGAGGACATCTTCGCCGGGGAGGCCATCCCCGCGCTGCAGGAGCTCGGTGTGCTGTCCACGGTGGAACACCGGGAACTGCCCGGCGCGGACCTCCAGCTCAGGCCGGACGAGGTGGCCGTTCTCAGGGGCGATGGTCCGATGAACTTCCTCCCCAAGGCCGCCGAGCAGCGGCTTTCCGAGGACCAGGTGCGGAACAAGATCCTCCTGGACGAGATCTCTTCCATGCCTGGGGATTGGCCGATCCTGGTATTCGCCACGTCCGTCCACCACGCCAAGTTCCTCGCCGCCAAGCTCGAAGACCGCGGTATCCGTGCAGCAGCGATCGACTCATCGACGCCTCTGCCGGATCGGCGCCGAAAGATCGACGATTTCCGTGCCGGGCGCGTCCGGGTCATCACGAACTATGGAGTCCTCTCCCAGGGGTTTGACGCGCCTGCCACTCGAGCAGTGGTCATCGCGCGGCCTGTTTACAGCGCCAACAGCTATCAGCAGATGATCGGTCGCGGACTGCGGGGCAGGCTCAACGGCGGTGAAGACGGATGCCTGATCCTGGACGTTCGTGACAACATCACGAACTTCTCCGAGTCTTTGGCCTTCACGGACTTCGAACACCTGTGGCAGGTGCGCCGGTGATGACGACGACGGAAAAGTGTGACGTCGTTCTGACCACGGCCCAGCAAGCCGTCGTGGAGCTGCCCTGGGACGCGAAGGCTCTGGTGGCGGCGGGAGCGGGCGCAGGGAAGACGACCACACTCATTCACCGGCTCGAGCACCTGATACAAGAGGAAGACCTTCAGGCTGCGGATATACTCGTACTGAGCTTTTCACGCGCCGCGGTACGTGAGGTCGCCGAGCGACTGGATCGGGTGGGAGCCGCCGCGCGCCGTGTCCGTGCCCAGACGTTCGACAGCTGGGCGACTTCAGTGCTGTACGAGGAAGACCCCCGGCGACAAGACCTGACCGGAATCGGATATGACCGGCGGATTGCCATGGCGACTGAGGCGATCGATCGCGGAGTGGTCGACGAATCCGAACGCGGCGAGCCTCGACACGTCGTCGTGGACGAGGTCCAAGATCTGGTCGGTGTCCGCCGTGACCTCGTCGAGGCCCTGCTCGACCGGTTCAGAGACGCCGGTTTCACGGTGGTGGGAGACGTAGCGCAGTCGATCTACGGCTTCCAAGTCGCCGACCCGGTGGAGCGCGCCGGCGAGACAGGCCGGTTCTTCGACTGGCTCCGCGGTACTTTCCTCGACGACCTGGTCGAGTGCACCCTTGATGAAAACTTCCGCGCGCGCACGGCTGAGGCGAGGATTGCGCTGCCCGTGGGACCGCGACTCCAACGGATGCGGACCGACGACGAAGCTGCAGAACTGCTCGAGGACCTGTTCGGCCTCCTGGCAGGAGTTCCGTCATTCGGTTCTCTGGAGGACGGCTTCGTCCGCGAGTCCTTGCGTGATTTCGACGGCAGCACCGGAGTTCTGTGCCAGAACAACGCTCAAGTGCTGGCGTTGTCGCGCCAGCTCGACGAGTACTCCGTTCCGCATCGAGTCAAGCGAGGCGTTCGAGAACGTGCAGCACCGCCCTGGGTCGCCGCCCTCTTTGAACAAGTTTCGACCGGCAAGATCTCCGAGAGCCGCTTTGCGGCCGCTGTCGAGAACTTCCATCCCTCGGTGCCCCGGCCACCGATATTCGCCTGGCGCTCTTTGCGACGCGTCGCCGGCGCGCCCAGTAACAGGCTTGACTTGTCCGTCCTGCACGGGACCGTGGCGGAGGGACGTCTTCCCGACGACTTGACCGCGGCACCAAAGCATCGATTGACCGTCTCGACCGTTCATCGAGCAAAGGGAACAGAGTTCGACCGTGTGCTCGTCGTCGAAGCCGACAACGCAACCCGGAAAGATCCGGACGAAGACATCCAGGCGTCCGCGAGGCTGTTGTATGTCGCAATGACCAGACCTCGATTCGATCTCTATCGCCTCGGAGCGCCGAGGACTCGGATGTATCGGAAGGCGCGAAGTCTTCCTTCGCGAGTCGAGCGTTGGTACCTCTCCTATCGCGTGGGTCAATGCACCGGGGTGGAGATCCTCGACTTCGATGTTGCGCAGGTGAGGCCGCCGGCCGCCGGCGATGCAGATTCGGCAGTTGTCCAGCGGTACCTCCGCGACCACGTGTGCAAAGGCGACTCGGTGGAGTTCCGGAAGTTGCATGACCTGGCGATGGCCGGAGACGAAACACCGGAATACGGCTTATTCCACGACGGTGTCCGTGTCGGAGACGCTTCGCAGGAATTCCGGCGGGATCTTCGACGATTGATCGGTGGGAAAAATCGGGATGTCTGGCCCGTTTCGATCGAAGGCGTGCGCGTCGATGCACTCGAGACAGTCGTCGGTGGTACCGGGGTCGGCGCTCAGGTCGGTCTGGTGGACAGCGACATGTGGCTGGTACCGCGGCTCGGTGGCCTCGGCCGGATCCGGTGGCGCGCGGAAGGTGAAAACTTGGGAGGATCGGTCGAATCGTGAAAACGACACTTCGAGATGAGCATTACAGTCTCCGCAGCAGGCTGCGGACAGCGTTGCGTGCGGATCTTCTCGGACCGCACGGTGGTGAGCGCGAGGTCCTGACCGCGGATGCCCCGATCACGGCATATCCGATCGGTGTCCTGTTCCCGCAACGCAAACAGGCCGAGGTGTCGCCGTTCGTCGAGGAGGATGGCGCCGATCCGGTGCCCGAGCTTTCCGGAACCAAAGACGTCGGGTTCGATGACGCAGACATCGGTGTCGCCTTGTCGAACCAACGCAGACCATCTTCGATGGGGATGACCTTCTCGGTCGATACGCAGCTCTGTCGGAGCATCTTCGTAGTCATCAGCGGAGCGCGGTACATCCCGGAGGACACTGCGGGAAACCCCGTGAAGGCTGAGCGTACGGAAGCCAGAAGTACGAACGGCCAACGCGAGCTGTGGCGGCGAGCGCCCGTCGAGTGCGACGTCGTGGAACTCGACCTGAGCAGTGCAGCCAAACGCACGATCGATGTTTGTGAAGGACTTCAGCTTCGCGCCCTTGTGCGATCGGCTGTCGACGGCGTGGTCACGGTGACCGTGACACTGGTGAACGGCTTGACTTGCGGCGAGTACGACCTGCAGGACGCGTACTGCTTCTTCCAGACGGGCCTGGAAGCCGCCGGTCCCGATGGGGCCTTTCCGTTCGTCGAGCGCCCTGTGCTTCGAGGTGCCGTGGACGAGGCGCAGGCTCTGAGCAGGCTTCTGCATCGGCACGCGCCGTCGTTCGCGACCGGGCACGGCTGCTCGGTCGCCTGGGAATGGCAACCTCCGGCCCTGTATGAGGAGATTCCCCGCGGTGCAGTGGCAAGTGTACGGACGGAGTTCATTCCCACGCACGAGGTTTTGCTTACCGACTCCAACACGGAAATCGACGACAAGGCGCTCGACATGGGTGGCCTGGGTGCTGCTTCGGCAGAGGACATCGCAGACGGACTTCGAAGAGTTCTCGACGGTTACGCCGCATGGATCGACGCTCGAGAGTCGGACATCGACAACCTTGTCGATGGAGACCACGTCGATGCGGCGCGCAAGCAGATCGGGCATTGCCGGCGCGCGCTCGCTCGCATGCATGAGGGCTTGACGCTGCTGGCAGACGAGTCGAAGCCGGATGTCGTGGAAGCGTTCCGGCTCGCGAACCGGGCCATGGCCGAGCAGCGAGCCCGAACTCAGTGGATCAGGGACGGTCGGCAGGGTGAGCCGGAACTGGCATCCGCGCGTTGGCGTCCGTTCCAGGTCGCTTTCATGCTGCAGTGCCTCGCGGGGATTGTGGATCCGGATCACGATGATCGTGCCGTGGCAGACCTCTTGTGGTTTCCGACCGGGGGTGGCAAGACTGAGGCGTATCTGGGCTTGATCGCGTTCACGGTGTTCCTTCGTCGTCTACGTGACGGCAGTGAAGGAGACGGGGTGACCGTGCTGATGCGGTACACGCTTCGCCTGCTGACCCTCCAGCAGTTTGAACGGGCGGCATCCCTGGTCTGTGCGATGGAGTTCATTCGATTCCGTGACCCCGAGCGCCTGGGGGCAACGCCGATATCGATCGGCATGTGGGTCGGACTTTCCGCCACGCCCAATGACCTGAAGAGCGCGGAAGAGTCGCTGGAACAGCTCCAAGGAAACTCCGCGAAGCAACTGGACAAAAAGAACCCGGTCCAGCTCCGAATTTGCCCGTGGTGCGGAGGTGTGCTTACGGCTGACGATTACGAGGTTGTCATGGCCGAGAAGCGCATGGTTGTGCGTTGTCGCGATGTTGCATGTCACTTCCATGCGGCACCGGGTCTGCCGGTGCACGTCGTCGATCAAGCCGTCTACGAATGGCACCCCACGCTCGTTATCGCAACGGTGGACAAGTTCGCTTCGCTGCCTTGGCGCCCGGTCACCGGTGCCCTGTTCAACCGTGACCTCGACGGACGGCGGCCGCCCGAGCTGATCGTCCAGGACGAGCTGCATCTCATCTCGGGGCCGCTGGGCACCTTGACCGGGCTGTATGAGACCGCGGTCGATTTGCTCGCGGACCGACCGAAGGTCGTAGCGTCGACAGCGACGATCAGGCGTGCATCGGACCAGGTCACTGCCCTCTTCGATCGTCGGGTCAGTCAGTTCCCGCCCGCCGGCCTGGATGCGCGTGACTCTTGGTTCGCGGTCGAAACACCTCGGACGGACAAGGCTTCGCGCCGCTATCTCGGCTTGATGACCTCGAGCACCAGCCAGACCACGCTCCTCGTACGTACGTACGCGGCGTTGCTCCACGAGGCCGCGGGTGCCGAGGAGGCAGGAGCTCCGCCCGAGGTACTCGACCCCTATTGGACGCTTGTCGGGTACTTCAACAGCCTCAGGTTGCTGTCCGCTGCTGAACTCCAGGTCCGTGATGACGTTCAGGGACGGTTGGAGGCACTTGCCGACCGGGACGGATCTGGCAAGCGAGGTGACGTCTCCCCCGAAGAGCTCAGCAGCAGAGCGGATTCCACCAGGATTCCCGCGCTGCTGAAGATGATCGAGCGAGGCCTCCCCGAGGACGATGTACTCGACGTTCTGCTGGCGACGAACATGATCTCCGTCGGAGTGGACATCGATCGGCTCGGGTTGATGGCCGTGATGGGGCAACCACAGACGACTGCGGAGTACATCCAGGCGACAAGTCGGGTCGGCAGGCGTCATCCGGGCTTGGTCGCGGTGATGTTGAACTCGATGCGGTCGAGGGACCGCTCTCATTACGAGAACTTTCCCACGTTCCATTCGGAGCTCTACCGCGAGGTCGAGTCGACCAGCGTCACACCGTTCTCCGCCCGGGCACGCGATCGCGGCCTGCACGCCGTGGTGGTCGCGTTGGCCCGACTTCTGGTGCCCGGGCTCGCCGGGAACGGCGACGCGAGCCGGATCGAGAAGTTCGTCGACGAAGTCGATGCGACCGTGCGCACGGCGATCCTGAACCGCGTAGGCCGCATTGGCGGTGAGGACGTCGAGACAGTCGCGGAGCAGATCGACGCGTTCGTGGAGTGGTGGCGCAGTATGGCCCACGACCACCCCGAACTCGTGTACGAATCGAGGAGAAACACGCGGAGTCCAGCCTTGCTCAGCGGATTCGACGCCGAAGAATCAGACGAGGGAGATGGTCAACCCACCTTGTGGAGTTTGCGGGATGTCGACGCCGAGTCCGCCCTTTTCCTCGACAACAACCGGTAGGAGTGACGAGATGGGTTACACGGGCGCCGCCCGCCGAGGCGGAACGGGAAAGCCGCGTCCGAGAGTTCTGCGCAGGCTCGGCTTCGTTCGGAGGTCGCAGCTAGTAACGACCTACGGGGTCGGCTCTCTCATCGCGATCGACAACGAGTCGTTCATCGTCGCCGGTCTCGACTCGTGGGACGTCTCTGAGGCACCGGAAATCCACGAGCGTCGACTTGCTCAGCTCCTCGGTGTCGACTCTTTCCGTCTTCCGCCGGCGCCGGAGGAGGACAAGGCCCGGGATGGTGCGCGTGTTCGGCGCTTTCCCGAGTTCTACTCCTGTCCGAGCTGTCGGGTGCTGCAGACGTATCGCGAGTTCAACACGGCGGGGACGAAGGCAGTCTGCGGAGACTGTGACGAACTGTTGGTGCCGTCCCGATTCGTGCTCGCGTGCGACGGGGGACATATCGAAGAGTTCCCTTATCGGAAGTGGGTACATCGGGGCAAAGGTCCGAATTCGGGTGTCTGCAGGGGATCTCTCAAACTCCAGGCGGCGGGATCCTCGGCCTCTCTGCGTTCGGTCGTCGTCGAGTGCGGCTGCGGCGAAACGGCGTCGATGGAAGGTGCCTTCCGCCGCAAGACTCTGCGCGACTTGGGCATTCGCTGCTCGGGACGATCTCCGTGGCTGCAGAATGGTGAGCAGGCGTCCTGCGATCGACCTCCGAGGACCATGCAGCGAGGTTCTTCTTCGGTGTGGAACCCGGTAATGAGCAGTGCTCTTTCCATTCCGCCGTTCAGTGAGGGGGTTCATGCCCTCGTCGACCGGGAGAAACTGGCCGACGCGTCCGACGAGACCATCGGATGGTTTTGCCGGAGCAACCGGGCGAAGTTGCGCCAGGCGGGTGTGATGCCCGAGGATGTGTTCCGGGTGGTTGCCGAGCTCAGGACGGCGCGCGCTCGCGAACAAGAAGAGGTCGAGGTCGTCTCGCCGGCCTCCCTCCGTGCCCAGGAGTACCGAAGCCTGGTGACGGGAAGTCGCGAGCGGCTCGACGATCGTCTGCAGTCGTTTGTCTGCGAGCCTCCAGAAGGAAGTCTCGATCCTCTGGGCCATTTCGCGGTTGCCGATGTCATGCTCGTCAAGCGGCTCCGCGAGGTTCGTGCTTTGGCGGCTTTCACTCGCGGCACTCCGCCCGAGGAGGACGGTGCCGAAGCGCGCCACGCTCCACTGAGCAGTGCTGCTCTGGGGTGGTTGCCTGCCATCGAAGTGGTCGGAGAGGGGGTCTTCCTTCGCTTGGACGAAGAAAAAATCCGACGCTGGGAGAACGGCCAGGACGTTCGTGACCGGGTTTCGGTTATCCGTGAGAACCACCTCGATGTCCTTCGGGAGCGAGCGGCATTGGACCCGCAGAAGTCCGTCCACGACGTGACATCACCCATCACGCCTCGGCGTGTGTTGCTCCACACCCTCGCGCACGTGTTGATCGACGAGTGGAGCCTGGATGGTGGCTACCCGGCCTCCTCATTGCGCGAGAGGATCTATGCCGGTCCGGAGATGTCCGGGATCCTGATCTACACGGCGACCAGCGACTCGGCGGGTAGCTTGGGCGGGCTCGTTGCACAAGGAGAACCCGAACGTCTCGCACGTACCTTGGCGAGCGGGCTGTCGCGAGCTTGTTGGTGCTCCAACGACCCGTTGTGCATGGATTCGAAGAGTAGTGGAGTAGACGGTGTGAATCTTGCGGCATGCCACGCGTGCGTGCTGCTGCCCGAAACCAGTTGCGAAAACAACAACTGCTTTTTGGACAGAGGCCTGCTGGTCGGCGATTCCTCGGGGGCTGACCTGGCCTTCTTTCCGGAGATGGTTTGACGGACTGGCAGGGCGCGTGCGGGCGCGCCCTGCCGCCGGCGCCGCAGCGCAAAGTGAGGCCCGCGAGTCCGTGGCTGATTGGCAGCAGCGCCGTGGATTTGCCCGCTCGCTGGTTCTGTCGGTCGAACGTCGGGTGGCGAACGCTCGACCGTCAGTCCTGACTCAGCTGCTTCGGAGAGCTGACGTAGGCGCAGTGTCGAAGATTCAAGATCATCATGGGTTGTGCCCCCGGCAGGAATCGAACCTGCGACACCCGCTTTAGGAGAGTGGGTGACAGTGCCGTCCAAGGCCTCTACCAGCCACTATAGCCGCACGGTTGTCCTTCGTGACCCCACAAGTCACACGGTTGAGCACGGTTTCGGGTCACGAAATGGGTCACGCGACGGCGCCTCAAGTGTGTCGTACAGCACAGGCTGGAAGGGTGTGTCGGTGCCGGTACACGATCAGTTCCGGTGTCGAGCGCCGCGCGGCCCGCTGGGCCGGAACGCCGAGGTCGAGGAGCGCGAGGAGCCACCGAAGCGGCTCCGGCACGAGGGCGGTCCGCCCGACGGGGCTTGAGGTGCCTCGCGCGTGCTCTTTCGCGTTCGACAAGCGCTAGCGCGAGCACTTGAGTGGAGTCACCTCCTACGTCGATAGCGACGCAACCGCTTTGGCGGTCTACCGCTGGTGGGGCGTACGAGCCACCCGACTCCGTGACTGTCAATCACCATGTACTGCGTAACTAAGATTGCCGTACCCGGCACCCCCATGCCGACTACTGCTCCGGGAGCGGGGCGACTTCTCAGGATGTCGTGAGTCTTCATGTCGTACGCGCGAAGAGTGGCGCCAGGTGGAACCGTGGTCCCGTCAGCTTGGCCCTCAACGACCACAGGGTCAGTTTTGTACGTGCCTAATAATGCGCCTTCGTCGTGATCTGCCCAGTAGGCTGAGATTTGGTAGGAAATGTTGGACACGTGAACGGCTAGAGGTCCTGAGTTCTTGACCTGGATGTTGGCGACGACATAGTAGCCGCGGAAGAGGGGGTCATCTTCTTCGTCGTGGGAAGAAAATCCCGCGCCCCATGCGCTAACTTGGTCGACTTGTTGCCGCCTTCTGATACCCCTGTCGCGCAAGAAGGCGCCGGCTGCTATGGAGAACGATGCCGCGGAGAACCACGATGGAACATTTCCCCAATCCCAGCTTAGCCAGGTCATGTTTCGCCTTCCTTTCGCCTGCGCGGGGAGCGTACTCGACGAACGACCAAACGGCCCCGCCCAGGAAGTGAGCGGGGCCGCCGGGTTCAGTCGCCGATCTGGGCGTGCCAGGCGTCGTGACACGTGGCCCCCGTCGGCGCCGACGGCGGCTGCGCACCGGCGGACTCGGCCGCGCAGCGGATCCTGGACGCCGCAGAGGCTGACGGTATCCCGCGCAACGAGGTCCTCACCGTCGTCGAGGTGGTGTACGCCGTCCGGAACGGCGTACCCAGGCGAGCTGATGCCCGCGCGAACGAGCGTTGACGCCAGGCAGGCCGTTGAAGCCGACAAAGGATTTAGATGCCGCATCGGTCGAACCGGCCCGGTCCTCGTGACTCGCCACTGTGTGCGACAGTTGCCACTATCCGTGATGGCGATCATGGAGTTGAGCCCTTTAGGCTAACGGGCGTGAACTGGGTACACGCGGGGTTGTGGGGCTTGGCCGGCGGGTTCATCGTCGAGGGCCTCGAGCTCTACGTTGCGGTGCGTCAGAAGGGCGCGTGGCCCTGGCGCGTTACCGGCGAAGAACCCACCGCGGGGCCTGCTGCATACGCGGTCGCGGAGACGATCCGGATGCTGATCGGCGGGATCCTCGCCGCCGCCACGGCAGCGTCGGGCCAGGTGGCCGGGCCGCTCGCCGCGGTGGCCATTGGCGTCGCTGCGCCGGTGATGGTGGGGCACCTCACCGCCCTCCTGCCGATCCCGGCGAAACCGGCCGATGCACCGGGCGTTCCGGATGCGGCCGGCTGTGCGCCGCCCGCCCAGCTGGACGGCGCGCCACTGCCGCTTCCGCCGGCGGTGCGTCACCCGGCAGAGAACCAGGAGCGATGATGCGTCCCGGCACGTTTTTCACCCAGGTCGTCGCGGTGTTGTCCCGCCGCACCCCGGCTTTCCGGCAGGCGCCCGGCGAACCGGGCAGTTACCCCGACCGCCTCGCCGCCCTCATCCGCCCGCGCGCTGCCCTTCGGAAAGAGCCGGCTGACAACGCCGTCGCGATACGGCGTCATGAGGGGCCCGGTCTTCCTGTGCTGCGCACGATCGTGGCGGTCAGCATCGTCGGATACAACGATCGGGCGCGAACCGTTGCCGGCTTGACCACCATGCACAAAGGCTTCTGGACGATGCTCGGTTCGGCCTTCGCGGGGGCGGGCATTCCGTGGGACGAAGCTTTCGTCGAAGACACCGGCGACGGTGCGATGATCCTCCTGCCGCCGGAGATGCCGAAGGCGGATCTCGCTGCGCAGCTTCCCGACCGTCTGCTGGCCGAGATGCGCCGGTACAACGCCGATTACGTCGATGAGCTCCGGATACGACTGCGCATGGCGTTGCACGCGGGCGACGTGCGGGACGAGGGCGACCGTTCGGTGAACTTCACCTTCCGGCTGCTCGAGGCGTCACAGGTAAAGGTCGAACAGCAGGCTGCCGGTGCGGAGCTGGCCCTGACGATTTCCGACAGTTTCTACCGCGAGGTCGTGTTACCGGAGAGCGCCGCCGTGCCCGAGGCGTACCGCAGGATTCCGGTGAAGGTGAAGGAAACGGCGACTACGGCGTGGCTCCGGATGCTGGGCCCCTCGGCGTCACCGGTCCGCCCGGACCCGCCCCAGGCCATGATCCGCATTGTCTCCCACGCCGGGCAAGATGAGCTCCGGGACCTGATGCGGTGGTTGTCGGCCGAAGAAGAACTACGCGGACGGCTCACCCTGGCCGATGCGGCGCCGGTACCCGGAGCGATGGGGAAGCCCTCGGACGCCCTCGTTGTGGCGCTCGGTGTGGGCGCGGCCGCGGTGCTGGCGCGGTCGATGGCGATCTGGCTTCAGCGGCGACGTTCGGTCATAACCGTGGAAATTGCCACCACGGAGGGCCGAGGCCGCCCGGTGACGGTGACAGGCCAGTGGACGAGTGACGCCGAGTCCGTGATCAAGAACGCTCTCGCCGAGCAAGGCAGGTAGCCGGTGCTGCAGCCCGATCCTGAACGCTCCTGGGTGATCCTCATCGGCACTTCTCACTACCAGGATGCCGTCCTACCGGATCTTCCCGGCGTCAAGGGCAACGTCACCGATCTCGCCGAAGTGCTGACGCGGCCGGGGAGCGGGCTCTTCGCGCCGGGTAATTGTATCCAGTACCTCGAGCCGGCGAACGCGAGTGAGCTCGGTGTGGCGATGTCGAAAATCGCGAACCTCGCCGAAGACACATTGTTCATTTACTACGCCGGGCACGGACTTCTCGACGATGATGGAGCACTCCACCTCGGGCTGTCCTCCACCGATGTCTCACACACCGAATTTTCGGCGATGCCGCTCGCCACGATCAACAGGATCTTCCGCCGCAGCCCGGCCAAGCATCACGTCCTGATTCTCGACTGCTGTTTCTCCGGGCGGGCCGTCGAGGCAATGGCCGAGCCCGGATCGGTCGTCTTCGGCCAGATCGACATGCCCGGGAGGTTTACGCTCACGTCCTCCGCCGCCAACGAACTGTCCAACGCTCCGGTCGGCGCGCGCCACACATCCTTCACCGGGGAACTGCTGAGTCTTCTCGATGCAGGCCGGTCTGACGGCCCTGAACTGCTCACCCTCGGGCAGATCTACGGCCACCTCCTCAGGGCCCTGAACGCGCGTGGACTGCCCAAACCCCACCGTGGCAGCGGTGGGACCGTCGACGACGTCGCGCTCGCCCGCAACGTCGCCTGGGCGGCCGACCGTTACGCGGAGTTTCCCCCCGAGGTCGCCCGCGTCTTGCGGGCCTCGCTGCCGCGGGACCGCGAGGCAGGCGTCGAAACCCTGGTCGGGCTGATCAAGGAGGAAAGAGCGTCCGCCCAGGCCGCGCGCGAGGCATTGACGATCCTTTCCGACGATGACAGCCGTATGGTGGCGAACAGCGCAACAGCGGCGTTGGCCGCTTTTCACAGCGTATCGGGTGTGTCGGTTCAGCAGCGTGGATCTATGCCGGACGAAATTCAAGTGCTGAACAAGATGGCGTGCGGGCGGCCGCTGAACTATCTCGACAGTGCGCTGGGGGCGCCGCTGCTGGAGGGGCTGCTCCGGGACGACCTGCCCGAGCGGATGTATCGCGTGTATCGCACCGAAGACATGATCGTCATCGTCACAGCGGCCGGCACGCACAAGCCGGTTGATGCCTTCTCGATCACGATGCGGCACTCGAAGTTTCCCGTCAGGACGGGCCCACTTACGGCGGACCTGCTGGATGTCGACCTGGCACAGGCGACCTTCGGGAGCGTCGACGAAACTCCAGAAGGGGTGCGTCTCATCATCGGGGCCAATCGCATCGGCTACACCGAGTCGTTCTACTTCGGCAACCCCGGCCACTACCAGACGTTTCTGCTCTCGTACAACGACGCCGCGGCAGGCGACTTCCACTACGTTGAGGGACGCCACGAGTTCTCCTCGGGCTCGCTCGTGATCACGCCACGCGACGGTGAACTCGCCGACGCGCCGCGAGGCTCCTGGTACCCCGAGTTCCGGTCCGGAACGCGGATCAACACCCTCACCGTCGTCAGCACGGCCGCGCCGGTGGTGGCACTGCTGACCGGGCACTCCTTCGGGATCGACCGCAGCGAAGTCGATCACATTCCCGACTAAGGTCAACGAGCCAGCCCTAGGAGGTGCATCGATGTCCGGCACTCACTGGGCGCAATCGAGTTCGGCGACGCCCCGACCAGCCGGAAGCGGAGTGTCGGCATCCGCGTGAACGGCTGTGTCCGCTTGGGTCAGCTCGTCGGCCAGTGCCATTCCGGCTCCAGTCCTGGGCAAGATGACCTACTCGGAGCACAGGACTTCCAATGGCACGCCGGTCGCGCGGCGCCCATCCGTTAGAAGACCTCGGCGAGCATCACGCGAACCGAGGCCTACTTCGTCCCCGACTTCCACGCCCAACGAGCCGAATGGGATCGTGCTCTTCGGCATCGCGTTACGTGCCGGATCGGCGTCTCTGGCTGCATCGGCGCGGTTATGCGTCCCGTCGTCCGACACCGCGTGGGGCGGGGCTCGCCGGGCGACTGGATCATGAATCGCCAAACCCGGGACCGTCCGCTCGGCGGGGTTTCGTGTCCGGTGGACGCTGCGGCGCACAGCATCCACCGGTTCCCTGATACTCCGGCGACGTCAGCTGCGGAAACTCAGGGCTGTCGAGAGCTACCTTGCAGGGTCTCGGCGCCTAGCAAGAAACGCCCCGCCCGGAGTGTGGTGTGCACCGGCCACCCTCGGGCACCTACTCAAGAGAACGTCATGTTGCGGCTCGCGCCGAGCATTAAGCCCGCCCCGATTGTCCGTGACTTCTGCGGAGGATTTCCTCGTGACCTGTCGGGCGAGCGAGACGTGTCGATGTCGCCGCGGTCGCCGGCCCAGTTGACGAGTTGATGTTTCTGGCGGATGCTGAAGTTAGTGGTGTCGATGTCAGGCGGTCACCTGGGCCGTCGTCACCAGCCTCCCCCTTGGCATGAAGCACCGGAGGTTTGTGATGTCCGAATCCACTGCGAGCGCGCCGCGTTTCCTGACTGTTGGCCAGACGGCAACGCTGCTGGGCGTTTCTGCCATGACCATCTACCGCGCTATCGATGAAGGGGCTTTCCCGGCGATTCGAACGCGAGGTCGTATCTCGATACCCGCTAAGGCAATCGACGCGATGGAAGAAGTTGCAGTCTCGGAGATGAGGGCGGTCGATGCCAGTGAGTTCACACTGTCGGTGATGAGCGGCGTCGATGCTGCCGGCAAGTGAAGGCTCTTCTTTGAGGCGCTGGCAGCCGATTCTAGCGGCCGTAGCCCTCAGGTTGCGGTTAAGCGCGAATTGGTTCCTGTCGCGCTGATGCTGGGTTCGCAGCCTGAGGGCGTCAGCCTGTCCGTGGGTGGGGGTGTACAGAGTGGGGGAAGTTAATTCTCTGTCATGAGCGACAGCTGCGTCTTCGCTCATGACGAACGCGTCACAATCCGTTTCTCCTCCGGTGTAGTGGTGTACCCGGTTAAGGATTCCCAATTTGAGTGCGGCGTCTCGTGCTCGGCGGACGGTCTTCGGGTCGAGACCGGCGCGCTCGGCCCAGTGGCGAATCGAGATGGAGCCACGTGTCGCGAGGACGGCGTGCGCGAACGCATCGAGAACTGCGCGCAAGCTACTGATCCGTACGCCGGCAATCGTCCCGGTGCGCACCGCCGTGGTGGCTCCGCTCGCCAGCTGCCTGTTCACCGCCGCTTGCAGCACGGCGCGGACGTGTCGTAATTGACGTGGTGACGGTTCGTTCTGGTGGTCGCCGGTCTGCGGTGATCCGAGGCGTCGTCGTCGCGGCCTGCTTTCGGCGGCCTCGCGGACTGCGGGTAGCCAGCGGTTGTGGTGCCAGGCGTCCCTTCCGAGGTAGGCGGCTTGCGTCGGGGACGCCTGGCGGAAAAGATCCCATGCCTGCTGCCCGGTGAGGCCCTGTTCGGCGGCGGCGATGGTGGTGGCAGGTGCCCAGAACCAGCGTCGCCAGGCTTGCCGCCCGATCTCGCGCGCCTTGGTGCCGGCGAGGTCGGCGAAGGCCCACGCGTGTCCGGTGGTGTGGCCGGCGCGGGCCAGAGCGAGCGCGTGTCCGTACTCGCCCTCGGACCTGCTGTCCCTTGAGGCGCTGCGTCGACGCGCGGGTCGTGGAGTCCGCGGGGCTCTGGACGTGACGAGTTCCGGTACGTCGCTCGTCGTCAACGTGCAGCTCAGGATCGGGCTGGGCAGCTCGAGTCGATGCGGCGAGGAGGTGAGTCGCAGGGTTGAGCGGACGGTGGCGGAAACGTCTTGCCGGGTGGCGACCGCGCGGACGACGGACTGCAGTTCCTCGCGCAGGTCTGGCGGCGTTTTGATGACGAGGTGCGTGTGCCCGGGGCGGCCGGAGGCGCGGCGAAGCGTGGGCAAGCCGTAGCGGTCGGCCCAGAGGAGCACTTGTTCAGCGACAACTTCGCCCGCGTCGGCATCGACGCCGGTGTCTCCGGGGTCGATGTCGATGGCGAGGAGGGGCTGGCGCAGCGTGCCGACGATGGCTCGGGCCGCGCCGTCGGTGTTGAGGATGCCGGCGGCGTCGTCGAGCGCGTGGGTAATCGTGTGCGCGTGGTTGTTGGCGTCGATGACGATGAACGGCGCGCCGAAGAGTGCCTGGTCGAGGCGCGACGGCAGGTAGTTGTCTGGCATGGGAAGTCCTCGGGAGCTTGGCGAGACGGGCCAGGCGCTGGTCAACCCTCCGCGTCGGCCGGCGCCCGCCAAGGCCAGCGCAAGGGCGGGGCGAGAACACCCAGGCTTAGCGGCACCGCGTCGATGTGAAGGATCGCGGCGGTCCAGGTCATGCCAATACCGATGCCGAGCAACGCGACGTGCTCTCCGGGGACCACCGCGCCACGCGTGAGTAGGTGGGCGAGGCCGACGATCTGGTCGTTGGGTCCGATGTGGCCCCATTGGTCGCCGGCGTGGCAGAGGGTGAGGTCGTCGGTGATGCCGAGCGGTTGGAGGCAGTGGCTGTCGAGCAGGTGTCGTCCGTAGTGCGGCAGGAGCACCCAGCGCAGCTGGTGGAGGTCGAAGCTCGGCGTCGTTGAGCGCTTCGTCGATGACGGCGCGGATGCCGTCGTGGTTGCGGCGGGTGACCGAGGCGGCGCCGACGAGGTCGGTGTACTGGCGTTTGCGTTCGCGGATCCGCTCGATGCCGAGCTCGGTGGTGCCAGCGGGGGCGAAGCGGTGGTTGCCGCGGTGGAGTTGTTCGAGGGTGGGGTCGGTGTAGGAGCTGGTGGCGAGGATGCGGGCGAGGCCGGGGTGGCGGCCGAGGATGAGGGCGGAGCCGCCGTCGCCGTAGGCGATGCCGTGGTCGGCGGTGAGGTGGTCGAAGGCGGGTGGGCCGAAGGTTTCGCCGCCGGTGAGCAGGACGGTGTCGAGGTCGGGGCTGCCGGCGAGGACGCGGGCGGAGATGTCGATGCCGCCGACGAGGCTGTTGCTCATGGCGTTGAGCTCGCTGGCGATCCCGCGGCCGGCGGCCAAGCCGAGGCGGGAGCGGACGTAGGCGGCGCGGGACCAGAAGTCGATGCCGCGGCTGCCGCGCCAGATCGCGGCGTGGAAGTGCAGGTCGGGCACCGGGAGTGGACCGGTGGTGGTCATGGACATGCTGGCGAGGGCGTTGCGTCCGGCGCGGACAGCCAGATCCATGCCGGTGCTGTCGCGCGCGATCGACACGGCGCGCTGGCTGGTGGCGCCGCACAAGGTTTGGGCTGACTCGAGGTCGCCGACGGCGACGATCTCGCCGAGTGCGGCGCCGATGCCGCGCAGGTGGAGGTTCTTCCAGCGCATCGTCAGCACCGCCCTACATGGCTCGGGCGTGCGGGAATGTCGGCGACGATGGCCTCGACCGAGTTGTAGTAGGCCCACAGCTGACGGGTCGTGATGCCGGCGCAGGCGGCGATTTCGTCGAGCGTGAGCGGCCCGCCGGGCGCCGGGTGGTCGAGTAGGTCGCGGGCGGTGTCGTTGATCCAGATTTGCATGATGTCTTCCTGATCGAGCCGGCTGGTGTGGCACGCCAGGTGACGGGGAGGCGCCGAACAGGCATGGTCGGCGAGTGGCGTGGTGCTGAACGAAAGGTGCGAGAGGAATTCAGGTTCGGCGGGCGCGGCCGCTGCGCCGGGTCAACAGCGCCTTGTGGTGGGCGCGGCGCAAGTCGGGGATCTGGTCGCGGACAGCGTGGTCGAGCTCGGGCATGCGGTGGACGTCGGTGTCGAAGCCGGGGTCGGTGCGGAAGACCAGCGCGAGGACGGAGGCGTTGTTGCTGAGGTTGACCACCGCATACGGCAAGGTCGCGGGGATGTAGATCATGTCACCGGCCTGGGGGTGGAAGGGCTGCATGGCGTTGCCGGAGAGGACGGCGACGTGGCCGCTGATGATCGCGATCGCCGTTTCGGTGGTGTCGTGACGTTGCGGCGCGAGGGTGGTGGCGCCGGGCAGGTGCATCCGGCCACCTGACAGCGCGCGGGTGGGTACGATCCCGGTACGCAGGATCGGAGTGAGCGTCTCGCCTTCGTCCGCCAGCTGGCCGGCTGCGGACGGTATCGGCGTGGTCGTGGAGTCCATCTCGGCAGTTCCTCTCCGTGGGTTCAGCGGGCCGGGGTGTCGGTGGTGTGGTGCGCGAGTTCGCAAGCCAGCGCGGCGTTGGCGACGGCGTCCGGGACCAGGCGGCGGCCGTGGCCGCAGGCAGCGGCGACCGCGAGCACGGGCCGGTCCAGCTCGGTCTCCACCAGTCCGAGCGCGGTGCGGGAGTCTTTGGGGTGGGTTTCGTCGACGAGGCCGGCGATGACGTTGATGTCGCGGCGCAGGTGCCGCAGCGCTCGGTAGAACCGCGGGTCCGTCGGGGGTGCGTCGGTGCCGGTGCACATCGGGATGTGCGCGGCGGGCATCGGGATCCGCAGCCGTCGCAGCTGTTGGTGCAGGGCGTTGAGGAACTGCACCGCGGGCACGAGGTCGGTGAGCTCGAACAGGGGCTGGTGGCCGAGGTCGCCGTGGCAGAGGTGGATCCGCCACGTCGCCTCGCGGGGGCCGTCGGCGAAGACGCGGGCGACTTGCTTGGCCAGCACACGCACTGCCGCCGGCCAGAGTGGCCGCGGGGTACGGTCCAGCGTCGCGAGCACCGCGGGGGTCTCAAGCTGGTAGACGACCTGGTTGCCATGCTGGCGGTGGATGGTGTGGACGTCATCGAGCACGGCCTGGCGAAACACCGGCAGGTGCGTGACTGCGGCGGTCGGGCTGCCGAAGGTGAACAGCGCCAGGTCGTACGGGTTCGGCACCGACACCTGATGCGGCGGGAAGTCGCGGTCGTCGTGCAGCTGGGCGCGGGCGGCCATGACGGCGTCGGTGTGGGCGGCGCGGCCGAGGGACAGGTCCTCGGATTCCAGCCAGCGGTCGCGCTTGAGTCGATATGTCGGCATGTCGTCGTAGTCGGCGGAGGCACCGGTGCGGACGGGTTCGAGAGCATCGATGGTCGCGAGGCCGTCGAGCCAGTCGATGATCCACCGCGGGTCCGGATCGCACGGCAACCCGGTCAACGACGTGTCGGTGCTGTGGTCGAGGAACCACTGCATCGTGGCGCGGTGGTCGCCGGTCAGGACGGCGGGCAGCGAGCCGACGAAGTGCACGGCGCGGATGTCCTCGTCGGACGCGGTATCGAGGTAGTCGTGGCTGGCGTGGCTGAAGACGAGCGTGGACATGGAAATCTCCCCTGATAGGTGAGTCGATGGGGTGTTGTGTGGGCGTGGGGAGGAGCGCCCGGCGGGGACGTGGAAACGGGAGGAGGGGTGCGCGGGCCCGCGTTGGAGGGATTGAGGTGGGGCGCGGGCCCGCGCGGCCTGGGGGTGATCAGCCGGTGACGGCGACGTGGCCGGGCTTTGGTTGCGGCTTGGGCGCGGTCCGGTCACCCGGGTTGTCGCCCTGCTGGTGCCGGTCACCTGGCGTGCCTGGCCGGGACGTCCCGGGGGCGCCGGGCTTGTGCGTGGGGGCCGGGCGGGTGCCGGTGGGCGGGGTGCGGGTCGGCGGCGGGGTTCCGGCGCCGCAGCTGACCGTCGCCACGGTCACCGTGATCGCCGTGCCCGCGGCCGGCTTTGCCGAGGTCGGTCCGCCAGAGCCGCTGGTGCGGGTGGGAGCGGTGCCGGTGGAGACGGTGATGACGCCGGCGGTGCCGTGCCCGCCGGGTGAAACCTTGAGGTTGCCGCTGCCGCCCTTGGGCGCGCTGGTGGTGATCGCGCCGTTGCGGCAGGTCGCGGTAAACGGTCCGACCGTGGTCCCGCCGACCCGCACCGACGCGACGCGGGCTTCGGCGAATCCGGCGCCGGCCTGCAGGCTGATGCCGCTGGCCACGACTGCGCCGCTCGGGGTAGACACCGAGCCGCCGGCGGTCTTGGTCGCGCCGCTGCTGGACACGCTCGGCCGGGCGGAGAGGTGTTCGCCGCCGGAGACGGAGATCCCGGTCGCTGTCGACGTCGTCGCCGCGGCGGCGAGGGCGGGTGGTGCGGCGGTTGCCGGGGTGCAGCTGGAGACGAGGGTGGTGAAGGTGCCGATGAGCAGTGCGCCCGCTCCGGCGGCGATGAGGGCAGTACGAGTGGTATTCATGGCTGATCTCTCCAGAAAGTGTTGGCGCGATGGGATTAGCGGATGAGGACCGGGGTGCCGATGGGCACCGGGTCGATGGGATTGGTTAAGGTGGCAAGGGCGTCGGCGGGGACGCGGATGCATCCGTCGCTGGACGGCCGGCCGAACACGTCGGTGGTAGGCCAGCCGTGGATGCCGGTGGTGCCAGGCCCGCCGCCGTAGGTCGAGAAGGTCACCGAGTGGATTCCGAGCGGGAAAATCACCGGGCTGAACTTCTGCTTCGCGTCGATCATCGAGGCCAGGACGAACGTCCGCCCTGCCGGGGTCGGTGCCGCCGCGGTGCCGACGCCGACGCTCCAGGTGCCGATCTGCTGGTGGTCGCGGTAGAGCGTGAGCCGGAACGTCGCCCGATCGATCACGATCCGGTCGGTCGTCGACCGGACCGTCAGCGTGTTGTCCTGTGTGGACAGCCAGCCGGTGGAGCCGTTGGGGCGCGAGGGCAGCAGCACCTGCACCCAGCCCGGTTCCTTGGCGATGACCGGCACCCATGTGTCGGATCCCAGCTGTGTGGTCGGCAGGACGGCGATGGCTGCGCCGCCGGGCTGGTCATACACCGGCACCGGGGTGGTCGGGTGCACGAGCTGCCCGTCCGGGACCTCGTCGGCAGTCGCGTCGTGCGGAGCGGCCGGGATGGTGCTGAAGGTGCTGGCCTCGGGCAGCCCCGCGAGACTCGGGATCGCTCGGGCGGCCACCATCGGGGCGTGCAGTTCGACTCCCAGCTCGACCGGCTCGGCGCCGCGAGCGCGGTCGGGCGCGGGCTGCGATGGTGCGAGCAGTGCGCCTGCGGTGCCGACCATCGCGATCCCGGTCATCCAGAGCGCGAGCACCCGCCACCTGTTCGGTGCCGGCTGTGGCGTCTCGGACATGAACAGTCCTTCCCAAGGGTCGGTGGAGGCCGCGGTGGGCCCGCCCGCGCTTGAGCGGGCTCACCGCGAGAAGAGGTTGTGGTTACTGGGAAAGCGCGGAGATGAAGCCGTCGGTGGGGGTGCCGAGACCGGTGACGTTGTCCCAGCCGGGGCCGCTCTGCAGGTTCTGCGGGCGGGCGTCGAAGTCGATTAGGTAGCTGCCCTGTCCGCCGGGGACGGCGACGCCGCCGAAGGCGTGCATCATCGGCGTCCACACTCCCGCCTTCTGCGGCGTGACGTCCGCGATCGCGCTGGATCCGCGCAGGCTGTAGAGGACCGGGGTGAGCAGTCCGGCGCGGCCGGTGCCAGAGCGGGCCTGCTGGGCGTCGACGACGAGCCCGGCGATCAGCGGCGAGGCGAGCGAGGTGCCGCCGTAGGAGCCGATGCCGAACTGGCCCTTGATGGTCTGCCCGACCAGCATCCCGGTGTAGGAGTCGGCCAGCGCCGCGATGTCGGGCACCGCCCGCTTTCCGCCACTGCCCGAGACGACGCCGGCCTGCCAGTCCGGCGCGTCGTAGAGCGCGGAGCTGCCACCGCCGGTACCGGAGGCGAATGGCCCGTCCGCATCCTTCTGCGGAGCCCAGCTGCTGCCGGATTGGGTGTTGCCGCTGTTCTCCCACCCGGTCAGCACCCTGGGCTGGTTGTTCTGGTCTAGGCCGACGCTGGTGCCACCGACGGCCACGACCCACGGGCTGGAGGAGGGGAAGCTGGCGGTCGGGTGGCCGACGGGGCCGGAGTTGTTGCCGGCGTCGCCGGTGGACACGGTGATGGTCTGGCCCTGGATCGCCGCCTGCAGCGCCATGCTGTTGAACTGGTGCCGCGCCGCCTGCGGCAAGGACGCTTCGCCGTCGGCGTTGCCGTAGCTGTTGCTGATCACGTCGACGGCGTTGTCGGTGACGGCCTGGTTGAACGCGTCGTAGATCCCGGTGCCCTTGCAGGTTTTCCCGGCGTAGTAGCGGATCTTCGCGGCTGGAGCGATGGTGTGCGAGGCCTGCACGTCCAGGGTCTGCTCGGCGGCCCAGCCCTCGGCGCCACACTCGGTGGCGTCGGTGAACCCGCCCTGCGGCAGGACCGCGCTGTACTGCCCGGCCGCGAGCGGCGGGACGCCGAGCTGGGCGGCGGCCTGGTTGGTGTCGGCCACGACGGTGTCGGAGTTGTAGGCGCCGACGACACCGATCGTCGTGCCAGCCCCGGTGTTTCCGTTGCTCAGCTTGTACATCGCGCGGACCTGGGTACCGGTGTAGCCGCAGAGGGAGTTGGACTGGGATCCGGCGGGGTACTTCTGCGGGACGTCGGTGTTGTTCTGCTCGCCCCACCACCGCGCGCAGTGCTGCTCCGCCGCCGCGGCCGGGCGGGTGTGCTGGGGCTTGAGCAGAGCGGCGCTGTCGTCAAGCCCGAGCACCGCGGTGATCGACGCGCGCAGCGAGGCCGGCACGGTGACCGGCGACGTCGGGGCGGTAAGGGTCCGGGTGGCGCCGTCGATCCGGGTCCGGAATGCGGCGATCCTCGTACCGAACGCCGACTCCAGCGCTGAGGTCGGGGCTTCGGCGTCGACGAAGTGCCGGTTGGCGCTGACCCCGGTCACGTGCAAGCCCTGGGTGCCCAGCCACTGCGACACCTGCTCGACGGTGTCCTGAGTCGGGGCGAATCGGTCGAGGAACTCCTGTGAGGACAGGAACTTCCCGTGTCCAGCGGTGCCGGGTGTGGCCAGCTGCGCGGCGAGGTGTTCGGCGCCGGGCTGGTCGCGCAACGCGAGGGCGACCTGGACGTGCCGCACGGTGTTTCCGTTGGTGCGGGCGACTTCGGTGTTCGGGGTGGCCCAGGCCGGGGTGCTGCCGGCGATGGGCGCGCGGTCACCGGTGTCGCCGGCGGGGGTGCTGGGTGCCGCGACGGCGGTGGCCGCGGTGGAGGCGAGTAGGGCCGCGGTCGCGGCGACGGCATGCCAAAGACGGCTGTGCATCGAGGTTTCTCCTTAAAAGAAAGGGAAAAGCCATCCAGCGTGAATGCCCGTCAAGTGATGGACGTGCTGGAGGGTGTGCCTCGTGCCGCAGCCAGCGATACGCGAAGAGGGGCTGAGCGGAGACTTCGGCTGGTGTGGAACTGGCCCACAGAGGACCTGGTCATCGTGGAGGTCGCTGCGCGACCGGTGCGAACGAAGTGCGGAGATGGCCGAAGGCGGGACGCGACAACGGCGGTCCGCGAGCCGTCCCGGCGTATAGTGTTGCCAGTGGTCTGAGCACGAGTAAGTCCCAACGTGGGTAGGCCGACCGCGCATGCACCGCGCCTCCCCCGGCGTGGAACACGATCCGCCTTGCTGAGACGAACAATAACTCGATCTTGGCAAAAGTCAACGTGTGTGGCCCGTTGATAAAGCGTCCTTGAGTGCGCCGAGTAGCTGTTACTGCGCAAGGTTGCGATAGGTATTGCGTTAAGTGCTCTCCGTAAGCCGTATGCAAGGCCATTTTCGGCCGATCGACCGAAAGCCTGTCCGACTACCGAGAGTAGTTGCACTGACGCTACCCGGTTGTTGACGATTAACCCGATCGAGTGTTGCATTGGTTAATGCTTGAGGGCTGCGGTGTTACTCGTGGTACGAAACATGACGCGGAGCGCCGCACACCTCGGGTGACGCGGCGCTTGCCAGTGGAGGGGTCGTCGAAGGCATCGATCGATGCCCGCGACGAGCGGGAACGGGGCGAGGAGGGGCAATGTCGGAGTCGCAGGCCACGGCAGGGTGCAACAGTGTCATTGATGGTGCAACGCATCGGCGTCATGGCGCGTAGGCCGCTGCCGAGTGCCGGTATACCGGGTGCGGCCTATTCGACGACACTCATCGGTCAATCACACAAGGTGACTGAGGTCGAGGGCTATATCGACGAAGGCGACCCGGTAGTGGTGGTGACGGGCAGTGGCGGAGTAGGAAAGACTCGGCTGGCCGGTGAGGCTTTTGAGCAGCGACGCGACGCCTACGACGCGGCCGCCTTCCTCCGCCTTGAGGAAATAAGCGGTGAAGCCGGCGACGAAGCGACAGTAGAGCGAATCTGCAACTTGCTGCTCGCAGATTTACACGTCGCGAATCACCAGCCCGACGCCCGGCCGCTGGACGTGCTGATCGGTTTCTTGTGCGACCGCAGTGTCTTGCTTGTGCTGGACAACTGCGAACAGCTGCTCAAGCCCGTCCAGGAACTTGTGGACCTGCTGATCAACCGGGCGCCGCACCTGCAGATCATCGTGACCAGCCGTGCCTGGCTGGAGATCCACGGCGCCCGCATCGTGCACCTCAATCCCCTCCGCGTCCCAAAGGAGGACGCCGGCCGCGTCGAGGCCGAAGAGTGCGACGCGGTGAAGCTGCTACAGGACCGCGCTGCGCTCGCCGGATGGCCGCTGACCGCAGACGACGACTGGTCGGTCATCGTCCGCCTGGTCCGCTGGTCCGACGGCATTCCGCTCATCCTGGAACTCGTCGCCGCCCAGCTGAGCACCGGACGATCGCCCCGCGTGGTGTTCGAACGCCTGGAAGGCGGATCGGCCTTGAGATATGCCCCGGGAACCCGTGGAGTCCAAGCTCATCATCTGGCTCTGGACGCGGCGATCGGTGAATCCTGGAAGCTGTGCACCGAGGTGCAGCGGCGGGTGTGGGCGAGGCTGACGGTGTTCACCGGCGGCTTCACCCTCGAGGCGGCCGAGCAGGTCTGCGCGGACGCCGCCGTCGACCGCGCGGTGATCCTGACGACGCTGGACTACCTGGTCCGGCACTCGATCATTGAAGGCGCGTCGGCAGACGGTCGCTACCGTCAGCACAACTACCTCCGCGAGTACGGCCGGCGACGCCTGACACAGTTCGGTGACCAGGACGCGATCGAGGAACGCCTCTGTGCATGGGTCGCGCAGCTGGTGCGCGACGCGGCTGACGGGTGGTTCGGCCGCGATGAGATGTGTTGGCTGACCGGGGTCAACGCCGAGTCCGGCAACATCACCGGGGTGGTGACGTGGTGTGCCGAACGCGGCGAGGTGGAGCGCGGTTTGACGATCATGGTCGACCTGCTGCGTACCCGGGCGCCGTACTTCTTCGCCACCGAGATCCCCGTGTGTCGCCAGGTCGACGACCTTCTGCGGGCCGGCCCCGCGGAGCCGTCGCCGGTGCGGGTCTCGGCGCTGGCGATGGTCGGCTGGATCTGGATCGCGATCGGCGCCCGCGAGCGCGGCAAAGCCCATCGCGACGAATGCCTTGACCTCGCCCGGCGCATTGGCATGGAGAACGCCCCGGCGGTGCTGTTCATCGACGGCACCTATGACGCGCTGGCGATGGGCCTGCGCAGCGGCTACGCGAAGCTGGAGGCGGCCCGGGAGGGTTTCCGCGCGGCCGGCGCCGATGGCTCGGCCTACATGGCGGCGCTCTTCCACGCGTTTACCGCGGGTCTGCACGGCCCGGTCGAGGAGGCCGATCGCATGTCGCAGTGGTGCTTGGACGAGGCCTACGCTCGTGGTGCGGAATGGGCGATCACCTGGGCGGAATGGACCCGCGGCCTGCCCGAAGGGTCACAGCCGCAGGCGAGCGCCCGCAACGCGCTGCGCGCGCAGGTGAAACTCGGCGACCTGTGGGGGCCCGCGTGGGGGGTGGAAGAGGAAGCCCGCAAACGCGTGCTGGCCGGCGATCTTGTCGGCGGTGCCCGCCTGTACGGCGGCTCGGACAGCCTCCAGGCCCGCCACGGCGTCCGGTTCAACGGCCTGCCCGGGTGGCGCCATCACCGGGACATCGCGATCGACGCGATCATCGACGGCATCGGCGAGGAGGCGTTCGAAGCCGCCCGCCTGACCGGGAGCCGATGGCGTGACGAGCAGATCGTGGCGTTCGCTCTGGGCGAGGCAGACCCTGTGTCGCCGCGACTGACTCGGCGCCAGTGGGAGATCGCGCGGATGGTCAGCGAGGAGATGTCGAATATCGAGATCGGCGCTGCCCTGCATGTGTCGGCGCGGACGGTCGAGGGTGAACTGACGAAGATCTACCGGCGCCTGAACCTGTGCGGCCGCACGGAGCTTCGCCGAGTGGTATCGGCACACCTCGGCGCTCAGCGACGGCTCCAGCGCACCGGAAGCGCCGCCACCCCGCGGATGATCCCGAACGTGCGCCGCACGGTGGCGTCCGGCTGAAGGCAGAAATCGGGGAGCGCGCGCAGCAGCTCCTCGAGCATGACCCGCAGCTCGACCCGAGCCAGGTGGCGGCCGAGGCAGCGGTGCTCGCCTGCGCCCCACCCCAGGTGCGGTGTCCGGCTGCGCTCGCGGTCGAGGCGGAAGACCTCGCCGTCGTCGAAGCGGCGTTCGTCGCGGTTGGCGCTGCCCCATGCCAGCAGCAGCCGGTCCCCGGGGGAGAGCGG
The DNA here is from genome assembly GCF_030264295.1 of Amycolatopsis nalaikhensis. GTDB lineage: Bacteria > Actinomycetota > Actinomycetes > Mycobacteriales > Pseudonocardiaceae > Amycolatopsis > Amycolatopsis nalaikhensis. The sequence goes on from NZ_CP127173.1 coordinate 3,927,287, forward strand.
CATCCCGCCGAGCTGGGTGTCGACGGTGGCGGTACGGCCGGTGGCCGCGACGGCCGGCTCGTAGCGGACCAGTTCCTCGACGAACGCCTCGACTTGCCCCGCATTACCTGTCACGCGCTCGCGCAGCGCGGGGTCTTCCAGGAGCTGCAGGATCGCGGTGGCGCAGGCGTCGGCGGTGGTCAGATGCCCGGCTGCGACCATCAGCATCGTCATCTTGACCAGCTCGTCCTCGCCGTTGATGCGCCCGTCGACCTCGGCGGTGACCATGCGCGAGAGCAGGTCATCGCCGGGGTAGGCGCGGCGTTCGCGGATCTGTCCGAGCAGGAAATCCGCGTACACCCGTCCGATCTGCTGAGCCTCGCTCAGGGTCTCGGTGCCGTAGAGAGCGCGCACGTGCTCCGAGAGCCACGCCCGCTCCAGCTCCGAGAGCCCGAGCACCCGCCCGATCACCAACGGCGGCACCTGCTGGGTGTAGCCACTGACCAGGTCCGCCGCACCGCGGGGGATCAGCTCCTGCAGCGTTTCCCGGCAGATCGCCCGGACGTACTGCTCCTGGGCCGCCGCGGCCGCCGGGGTGAAGAAGTCCATGAGCGCGCGCCGCCACTGGTGATGATGCTCGTCGTCGGTCTCGAACATCGGCGCCACGGCCTCCCGCATCTCGGTGACCACCGCCGCCGCGCCCAGCCCGTCGACGTAGGCGCTGAACCGTTCTGGGGCCTGCGCGGCCTCGCGGATCTCGTCGTAGCCGGTGACCAAGACGAACCCATCCAGCTCACCGCTGCGCGCGACCGGACACCTCCGACGGATCGCCCCCAACGTCTCGTACGCCGTTTCGGCGACCGCGGGATCGAGATGGTTGAACCCCCGTGCCAATGTCGCCGGATCGTTGTCAGTCTCGCGCGTCGGCGCGTCCCCCGAATTCAGCACCATGACTTCTGACTACTCGGCCGGAGACGGCGCAATCAACCCTCCGCCTGGCAAGAATGTGGCCCGCGCGGGGAAATATGCGGGCCCGCATCCACCCCGCAACGACCGCAAACACCCCCGCATGACCCCCGCAAACGAACACTGCGGGATCCAGCGGGCGTCTCCGGGCGTCTGAGGTGTACCGCGTCCGTCAGGATGGCGGCAACGCTCTGACCTGCTCCGATAAAGGTCATCAGTGCTGAGCGTGACCAAGGGGGCCGGTGGGGACCGGCTGGATCCAACCAACATCCAGGGGCGACAGTGGAGACGACAGAATACGAAGATCACGAGTTCATCCGGCACTGCGACAGCATCATCGCCACGCTGCCGATCCGATACCCATTCGATGTGCATGCCTTCATCGACGCCTTCGGAGAACAACGAGGAATAGCCGTCGTTCTAGGCCGAATGCCGACCGGGAGAGGCGGGACCAGCGGGCTACTGGTGCGCGCGCGGACGCAATGCTGGCTCGGAATCGCGGCCGCCGCCGTACCGGCGCACGTCGCCCACATCACCTACCACGAGATCGGGCACTTGGTGCTCGGTCACCCCGGCGACTACGTCTGCGGCCGCCGCTCCTGTCCAGACGACCGTTGGGAGATCGAAGCCGAACAATTCGCCTACCGGTTGCGCGCCCACATCCGGGCCGGGATGGCACGCCACCGCGACCGGCTCCCGCCCGGCCGGAAGGCGCTGCGGGCGGCGTTCGGATCCCGCCGGCACCTGTGCGCCGATGCCTGACGCGGTCGCCCTCCTGTGGTACGGCGCCGCAGCTGCCGGCGTGACCGAATCGGCCCGGAAAGCGCTGGTCAACCGAGGGTTCGGCTACACCCTCAGCCGCCACTTCCTGACCGCCGGCATCGCCTGTATGGCCTTGTCGCTGGCGGCCGGGGACCCGATGACGCTGGACTGGGCCGATCAGCTGACCGGCCTGCACAACGTGGCGATCGTGGTCCACAACGCGCTGGCCATGCTGGCGATGGTCTTCACCGCCGGGTTCCTGCACACCCTCGGGCAGTTGCGCCTCCCCATGCCCGCGGTCACGGCGATCTTCCTCACCTGCGCCGCGGCGATGGTCACCCTCTACGTGCTGGCAGGGGCGCACACGTCCTTCTTCGGGGCGCCCCAGAACCCCACGTGGCCCTCGCAGCTCTACAGCACGATCTACCTGACCTACATGGTCGGTTGGCTCGCGGCGCTGCTGCTGGGGTTGACCGTGGTCGCGGTGGGTGAGGTGGCCGGGGTTAATGGCGGAGTCACCTTGGCTCAGCTGGGGGTGGCGGTGTCGCTGGTCGGGCTGTCCTGGCGGCTCGGCGTCGTCCTGCGCCTGCTGTTCGACCCGCACCATCCGCCTCGCGGCACCCACTTCGCGGTGTTCACCGACGGCGTCGGGCTGGTGCTGTTCATCGCCGGCTCGGTGTTCGCCGCCGCAACCCGCAGAATGTTCGACCGACGCGACCAGCGCCGCACACAACGCCAAGAGGCCGCCATCGAGCAACTGTGGCGGCGCGTGCGGATTCTGCTCGTCCAGCGCCGCCGGCCGCCGTTGACCTCGATCCAGCAGATGGTCGAGATCGAGGATGCGCTGCTCATCGTGGATCAGCTGATCGATTCCTCGACGCGGTCCGCGATACGCAACGGCCTGTGGGACCTTGTACTGCTCTACGAGATGGATATCGAGCCGATAGCGACCGCCGTCGAGATCGAGATTGCTATCGCCGTCATCGTCGCGCGGCTATCGCAGCCGACGGCGGTGCCCGCCGAGGGCAACACCGACGACGCCGATGACACCGAGGCGTGGTGGCCCGAGACCGAGCGGCTGCCCGTCGACGACGACAAGCGAGCCAGGTGGCTGGCAGCTACCGGAGCAGCGCTGAGCGATCGTCGAGTACGGCGCTTGGCGAAGAAACTGGGACCGAAGCCGCCCCGCCGGTAGCAGAGCGTGACAACAAGTCGCCGGAACCCGTCAGCTCGGCCGCCCGTGGCCGGTGCCGCGGGCGGTCCGGGCGATCCGTTCCAGCACCTTCAGCAACTGCTGCTTGTCGGCCTCGTGGGCACCGTCGAGGTAGCTGGCGATGGTCCGGGCGTTGACGTCGAGGCCGCCGAATTCGGTCATCAGCTCGTGGGCTCTGCGGTCGGTCTCGTCACGCGGCAGCTCGAAGGCCGCAGCCGGAACGTTGGGGTAGAGCAACTTGTGATGGATTCGCCAGAACTCGGCCAAGGCATCGTTGATCTGCGGGCGCGTGTTCGCCCGGACCCCGCCCTTGAAGTTGTGGAGGGCCTGTTTGGTCAAGGTCTCCCCGCTACGAGCCTGAACCCACCGTGCCACCAGCGTCGCCGGGGCGACGAAACTCCGGAACCCGGGGGCCTCGTCGGCAGCCAGGCGGGCAATCTCGTCGGGATCGGTCACGGGTTCGCCGTCAAGCACGTAGTAGGTCGACTCGTGATCGAACAGGTACGTCAACCGCTCGGCGAAGGTGTCCAGGTTGAGCAGTTCGAGGGTCAACTGCTGCTGCGCGGCGTAGGAGCGGCGCGGTATCGGTGAGGTCAGGTACTCGGGCGCAGTTCTTTCCCAGCTATCGAATACTGGTTCATCTTCGTATCGTCGTCCCACAACGCCCCCACCATTGCCGTCATCACCTGGCGTTTGCTTCGCGGTAATGCCGGTATTTGACACCTAGCGAGTTGCGTCTACCATCGAAGCAAAGAGCCACACTCGTTGCCAGTGTCTTCGGTTTGCCGAGAGAAAGCAACCTACGCCACCCCGACCAGGGGGTTGGAGCACGGTCCCGCTGTGACCGCCGCACCCTTCACCGGCGCACCACCACCGCTGAGGGGAGGCCCGTCATGGTCACATCGGAGAACCTACCTGCGGACGTTCGCTCCCGTGTGGACGTGCCGGAGAGCGAGCGGCAGCAGGCCACACCCGCAGAGGAGAAGGCCGAGCTGGTCGACTGGTCGCCGTTCGGTCGGGTCGTACCGATTCTGGCGGCTTCTCCCGGGACCGGCGCTACGAGTACCGCCGTCGCGATCGCCGATGCGCTCCAGCTGGCGGGCCGCTCGGTCCTGCTCGTCGACGCCGGCGATCCGGTCCGATCCGGACTGGGACGTGCTGCGCGGGCCGATGGGCCGCGCCGGGACGGGCCCGGCCCCGCAGCAGGTATCCGGTTCTCCCGGCGGGCCCGGGCAGTCCTGGCGCGCTTGGACGTGGCCGATCTCGCCGCTGAGGCGGTGCTGTTCCCGCCACCGCCGTACTGGCACCCCGGTGGCGGCCGGGGTGTGGACGTGACTGTGGTCGACATCGGACACGACCCGTGGCGGCTGGCCTCCGATCCCACGCTCGGGCCAGGGCAGTGGCTGCGGGTCGGCAGCCCGTCACCGATTCCGGCGCTAGTGGTGCGGCCCACCGTGCCCGCACTCGCCCACGCCGAACAAGTCCTGGCCCGCTTGGCGCCGTGGGTGCGCGCGGGCACAGTGACCCCACCCACGCAGCTGCTCGTCGTCGGAGCTCGTCGTTGGCCGAAGGGCGTCGCGGGCACTGCGGGGCGCCGCACCAGCGTTCTGCTACCCGAAGCGGTGTTCTTTCCCCACAATCATGAGGTCGCCGCGCACGGCATCACCGCCGACGTGACACCGTCGTCACTGCGGACACCGGCCGACCAACTCCTGTGCTCCTGGCGCGTGCTGCCGCAGCGGACACGCCGCCGACGCGCTCGATGGCCACGTCACGCTCGCGACAGCAACGGCCGCGTCGCCGACCACGACACCGGCTGAGACCAGCCGGCCGCTCAATCAAAGAACTTCAACGCCCTCCCACTTGACCCGCCTGACGTGACGTCGGGCGGTGCGATGTGGAGGGCGCGATGTCCGCGCACATTGTCATCGACTGGCTCGTCCAGATTCCCAACCCGACACCGGTGCAGCCCACCGTCGGTGGCGACAAGATCCTCGGGCTGCTCAACAACGTCAAGTGGGGCGCGGGTGTTGCCCTCGTCTTCGGCTTCTTCGTCGGGTTGATCGTCTGGGCCGGTGGCCGCTGGGTCGATCACCACCGTGCCGGGAAAGTCGGCGTCGTCATGATGCTCTGCGCCGTCGCCGGCGCGATCCTCTACGGCATCGGCTGGTCGCTGATCAACAGCTTCGCGGGCGGCTGAGCCATGTTCACTACCACGGAATCGCCGCACGCTCGCCGGCGAACGCGCCGCCTGATCATCGTCGTCGTCCTGCTCGTTGTCGCGGTCGCCGTGGTGCTGGTTGCCCGGCAGGCAACGGCACCACCGTCGTCCCCGACGGCAGCGACTCCGCCCGGCGTTGCGCCCTCGCCGACACCCACAGCGCCGGTCGACGAGGCCGCTGCGCTGGCCACCCGCCCCATGCTGACCCTGCCGCCCGAGGCAGCCCTGCCGCACGAACTCACCACGGCCACGGCCGGCCCGCCGATCACCGTCCCGCGACCGGCCCCGATCGCCAACCGCGTGATCTCCAACGGGTTCCCAGCGACCGCGGAAGGCGCGCTCGGCTGGCTGACCGACTTCAACGAGACGGCGCTGCGCGGCGGCGACCCGGCCACCTACGCGCGAGCGTACGGCGAAGCTGCGCTCCCGCACGCCCCGTCCCTGCAAGGGAGCGGGCCTCTCGCGCTGCTGACGTCATTCCGCAATGAAGCCGGCATCCGTCCCGGCGAGCTCACGCCCGGCCTGACGGTGACCTACGACGTGTCCCAGGGCTTGATCAAGGGCACCGCCGACGGTGGCCGGTTCGCGGTGGTGTGCACGCTCGGGCAGCTCAGCTTCGACTACCAGGGCCAGAGCACCAGCATGGGCATCGGCGACTGCCAGGCCCTGCGCTGGACCGGGGCCGCCTGGCGCATCGCTCCCGGCGCCCGCGCGGCCTACGCCGCCTGCGCGTGGCCGGGCAGCGCCGAATCGGTCGCGGCCGGCTACCGGCCGCTGAACCGGGACGGTGCGCGGTGAGCCCGCTGGATCTGCTCGACTCGCTGGGCGGCCTCGCCGGCAAGGCGGTCGCCGCAACCGCGGCGGGCGTCTTCGAGCCGCTCATGAAGGCCACCTGGGCCTCGGCCTTGTTCATCCTGCGGACCGCCTTCGAACTTGTGGACCAGTTCTCGATCTTCACCGTCTCCACCACGGACGGGCCGATCTCTGTGCTATGGCCGATGACGCTCTGGATCTCCGGGGTCATCGCGCTGGGCATGTTCTTCTGGCAGATCATCACCACTGTTCTGCACGGTGGCCGCGGCTTCGTCCGCCTGATCACCGGACCGATTCAGTACGGCATCGCCCTCGCGGTGACTGTCGGGCTGGTCGCGGCGTTCCTCGCCGCTGCCGACGGCCTGACCGAGGCGATCCTGTCCACGGGGCTGCGGGTGGGGAACTTCCGCGACGCGCTGAACATGACCGGCTTCACCGACGCCCTGTCCGATGAGGTCAAGAACATCGTGCTCGGCTTGGCCGGCGCCTTCGGGGTGATCCCGGCCGGGCTGGGGTTCGCGTTCGAGGCGGTGTTCCGCGAGGCAGCGATCTATGTCGTGGTCGCGACGATCCCCATCGCCGCTGCGGGATTGGTGGCGGAGGTGACCGCGCGGTGGTACTGGAAAGTGGTCCGCTGGGGCCTGGTCGCGATCGTGATGAAGCCCGCCTTGGCGTTCGTGCTGGTGCTGGCGGTCGCGATCGTCGGCGGCGCCCAGGGCTTGTCCGGGTTGCTGGCCGGCATCGGGGTGCTGTTCCTTGCGCTGTGTGTGCCGCTGGTGCTGTTCAAACTCTTCGCGTTCGTCGACCCCGACGCCGACCCGCAGGGAGCATTCCGGGACAAGCTCTCGGACGCGGGGCTGGACTCATACGGCGCCAACAGCATCGCCGGGCGCATGGCCGGCGCGTTCTCCAACAAAGCCCGCAAAGAGATGGGCGACAACGGAAACAGCCGCGACGGGGAACACGGTGGCGATAGCCAGGAGCAGGCTAACGTCGACCGCTTCGACCAGGCCGCGGCCGAGGACGACACGACCGCCGGGCCGCTCGACGCGACCGGTGACGAGCACACCTCCGGCGACGCGGACGGGGCCGGCACCGCTTCCGGTTCCGGTGGCACGGAAGTCGGCGTGTCCAGCGGCGGTGACGGAGACTCAGAAACTGATCCGGCAGAGCCGTCCGTCCCCGAGACTGGCGGTCCTGGCGCGACGAGCGTGACGGGGGCCGTCGACGACGACGGCGATGTCGGCCCGTCACCACCTCCGGACCCGCCCGGCGATACCGGACCGCCAACCCCGCCGACCCCGAAGCCCGACAACGGGCCGCGACCGGACGACGGCGGCGCCGCGGCCGGCGAAGCCGAGGAAGCCGCGGTGCTGCTGTGACCGCGGCCACCCGGATCTACAAAGGACTTTCGCGAAAGGAGCGCGCGGGCTGGATCATCGGCTTGACTCCCGTGCAGGCGTTCGTCTGCGTCGGACTCGCCGTGCCGGTGATCCTCGCGCTGGCGGCCGGGCGCTTCGGTCAGGCTCTCGCCCTCGGTGGGTTCTGCGGCACGGCCGCAGCGCTGGTAGTCGTCCCCGTGCGCGGGCGCCCGGCGCTGCGCTGGCTGGGACATCTGCTGCTCTACCGCGCTGGCATCGCGCTGGGGTGGTCGCGGTGGCAGTCGCGCGCCGTCGCCGGGCAGGCCACCGATCTCGATGAGCCGGATCTGCCTGGGGTGCTGGCGCGGCTGCGGTTCCCGGACGGGCCACCGCTGAGGGATGTGGGGCGGGTGTGCCTGATCCACGACACCGGCGACGGCCGGTGGGGCGCCACCGCTCGCCTGACTCACGCTGGGGTCGGGATGCTGTCGGACGCCCAGTGCGAGCGGCTGGCCAACCGCCTCGGCAACCTCCTGCTGTCGATCGGGCACCGCGAGGTCATCGACCGGATGACGCTGCTGGTACGCACCGTCCCCGACGACGGCGCCGACTACCAGGCATGGCGAGCCGAGCACGACGTCCCCGACGCTCCCGCGCTCGCGCGGCAAGCCAGCGAGGAGCTGGACCGGCTGGTCGGGGCGGTGTCGGTCCGGCACGAAGTGTTCGTCACCCTCTCCGGAACCGAAGACGCCCTCCGCCGCCCCGCTGCCGCCGCCGGTGGCGGTGTCGCCGGCCGGGCTGCCGTGTTGTATCGGGTGCTGGACGGGCTCGAGGACAAGCTCAAGAGTCTCGGGGCCACCGGCGTGAAGTGGCTCTCAGGTCCGGAACTGGCGGTGGCGATCCGGACCGGGTTCAACCCGGCCAGCGCCGCCGGGCTCGCGGCGCGCCGCCACCAGGCCGGCGGCGACGTCGGCGTCCGATGGGCGACGGCCGGACCGGTGCACGCTCCGGCGCCGTCGGCGCGGGCGTACTACCACGATGGTTTCGCGACCGTGTCCTACTCGGTGTTGATGCCAGAGGCCGGGACGGTGTTCGGGTCACTGGGTGGGCTGCTGGCGGTCAAGACCGCCGGCGAGCGCCGCAGCCTGGCCATCCACTACGAAACCCTCTCCCTGCACCGATCCCGCAAGGCCGTGCGCCGGCTGCGGTTCCGCACCGGCGTCATGCGGGACTGGAAATCCTCCAAGGGTTTCAACTCCGGCGCCGCCGAAGCCCGCGAAGCTGGCGGGGCCCGCGCACAGGAACACGCGGTCGCGGCCGGGCACGGCATCGTCCGCTTCGCCGTCGCCACCGCGGTCACGATCCCGGACACGTGGAATATCGAGGACCACGCGGCGAAACTGGAGAACGACATCGCCGGCCGCTTCCAGCTCCTGCGGATGGAACTGGCCCAGGACGCCGGGTTCGTCGCCGCCGTCCTGCCTGTCGGGATCGGGTTGCCGCGGCTGCGAGGTGGTGCGTCGTGAGCCGCCGCACCGACGAACGGACCGCCGCGGAACTGCTTGCCACGTTCGGGCCTACGGTCAGCACGCGACCGACGGAACGCCGACGTCCGGACGGCTGTAGCCCCCGCGTGAACCAGCGGGCCGCGCCTCGACACGGGTTCGCCCGACCCGGGCACGGGTGGTCGCCGGTCGCAGCGCCGCTGCAGGTCTATCAGGCCGGCACCCACGAGATCGGTGGCCTGTTCCCGTTGCTGGCGGCGAGCCCACTGCCGGCGGTCGGCGCGCGGATGGGCTACGACGTCCACTCCGGCGGCGCGTTCTACCTGCACCCGGTCGAGTTCGTTCTCCGCTCGATCTGCACCAACCCGAACCTGATTCTGTTCGGCGAACCTGGTCGAGGCAAGTCCTCCACGGTGGTGGCGTTCCTGCTACGGATGATGCTCACCGGCGTCCGCACCCTCATCTCCGGCGACGTCAAAGGCGAATACACCCCACTGCTGCACGCCCTGGGGGTCACGCCGATCATGCTCGGCCGCGGCAGCAGCGCCCGCCTCAACGCCCTCGACCTCGGCCCCCTCGCCACCCGCTGGGACACCTGGTCAACCGAGCGGCAACGCGACGAACTCGACGGGGTCCTCGGTCGATGGGTGCAGCTGCTGGTCGCGCTCGCCGAAGCCCAGGGCTACCGGCCCACCGTCACCGACGAAGCCGCGCTGTCGGCGGTACTGCGGCAGCTGCTCGGCGCCGCCGACGGCTACACCCACCTCAAGCCCATCACCATCCCCGACGTCCACCGGGCGCTGTCGGAACCGGATGAGCGCCTGTGGCAGGAACTGCGCTTCGCCGGCCGCCGTCAGTTCCTCGACCACCTCCGCTCCATCACCGACGCCCTGGCCAACCTGATCTCCGGCCCGCTGGCCGGACTGTTCGACGCGCCCACGAACTTCGCCGTCGACTGGAACGCCCCGATTCAGAGCCTTGACCTGTCCCGGCTGCGTACCCGCGGAGATCAGGCCGTGGCCGTCGCGTTGACCTGCTTGGGGTCGTGGTCGTCGCTGGCCACGGACCTGCAGGAGGACGGAGAGCTGCGGATCGTCGTCCGGGACGAGATCTGGCGGCAACTGCGCCTCGGCTTGCGCGCGGTCCAGGCGGTGGACAGCGAACTGCGGCTCTCGCGCGCGGAACGCAAGATCCAGATCCTGGTCAGCCACAAGCCCGGTGACTTCCTCTCCGTCGGCGCCACCGGCTCCCAAGAGGTCGCCATCGCCCGCGACCTGCTGGCCCTGTGCTCGATTCGTGTCCTGCTTGGACAGTCGACTCGCGTGGCGAGTGAACTGGCTGATGTTCTTGCCCTGTCGGATAAGGAGCACGAAGCCACCACGGGCTGGGCCAACGACCGGCAAGGCCGCGCGCTCTGGAAGATCGAAAACCGGACCGGGCTCAAAGTACAGACCGTGCTCAGCCGGATCGAGCGGCAGATCTTCGACACCAATTCCCAGTTGGTCCGGGTCCCCCGTGGGTTCAGGAAAACTGACGGTTCTGTTGGCCGGAACCCAAGTGTAGGGGGCCGGTCATGACGGTGTGCGGTGTCGTGGGTTCGGGAACTCGAAAAGGGCTACTCGGTCAGGTCGGGGTGTTCGAGGACGGCTTGGTAGCGCATGGCGCCTTTGATGCTGAGACCGAACAGGTCGCAGATGCGGCGGACGTCGCCGCCCGTGGCGTGGACCTCGTGGAGGATTCGGTCTTCGCGCAGAGGTCTCGGAGTCAGTGGGTATCTGTGCCAAGGATATCGGGCATCGACCGGTGTCACGCGGGGAGCAGATTTGCGGTTGATCAGCAGGTGCGGGTTGGCCGTGTTCGGCCATCGCTGCGTTCGGTAGTCGAGGTAGGCCCTCAGGCGGGCTTGGACGGGCCCGGCCAGCGGAATGGTCCGGCCGTCGAGGGTAAGGCGGCTATCGCGTACGTCGGTGATCAGGATCTTTGTGATCTGCCGGGCGGTGAGGCCGTGGAAGGCCACCAGCGCGACAGCCAGTGCCCGGGCCGGATGCGGTGCGTTGAGTGCGTCCTGGATGGTCGCGGTGTCGATCGGCATCGGAGTGCTGGTGGCTGGTCGTTCTGTCGATATCGACGCCGTGGGGTTGGTGAAGATCTCTTTGCGGGACTTGAGGATACGAAACAGCGACCGCATGGCCTGGCCGACGAGCTTGCGTTGAGCTCCGGTGCCGGTCAGTGCCGCGTGGATGTGGTCCGCCGTGATCTCGGTCAGGTTCTTGTGGCCGTCGTCAGCCCAGGCGTGGAGCCGGGGGACCATTGCTTGCAGCTGGATCCGGATGGTCTGCGGGTGGCGTGGCTTGCGGCGTGGAGGGACAGCCGTTCCCTCGGCCATGATCGTGTACCAGATCTCCAACTGTGCGCGCATGGCATCGGGGAGATCAGCGGTCTGCGCGAGGAAATAGGTGCGGATGGCAGGAACACGGTCGTCGATGAGCAGACCGGCTGCGGCCAGGACTTCAAGTGTCGAGTCGGCGGTGAGGCCGTCCTGTGTCAGCAGCGATCGGGCTTCGCTCGCCTTGATTTTGGCCCCGGGTGTTGGCTGTTGTGCCTGCACCATGTCCAGCGAGCGGCTGACGACGTTGATCAGGCGCTTGCTCCATCCATTTCGTGCTGCATGCTCGTGCAAGACCGTGTCGCAGTAGCGGGACATGACCGGGTCCGGTGCCACCGGCAACGACGGTGCCCGTCGCAGGTCCGGCCGAGCCCAGAACAGCGTCAGCTGTTCGCTGTCCACGACGGCGAATTCCCATTGCTCGGGAAGCCCTCGCGAGGGCGCCGAGGCGCGGAATCGGCGCGGCGACTGAATTTCGCGGTCGGCGCCGCGTGGACCGTAGTGCATGTTGGCCAGGAACAGTTGCTGACCAAAGCGGTTGGCTTCAGCCAACTCGATCGGCTCGTCGGGTTGGCGAGCAGTGAGCGCTTGGTGCCAGCAAAGCCGGCACGCGCCATGTGCGGCCAGCGGCCTGCTTTCACCACAGTAGGGGCAGTTGCCGACCGGGTGCCGGTACCGCCATCCCCGGCAACTCCAGCATCGCCAGTTGTGCTTGCGCAGTACGCCCCACGCCAGGCAGTCCTTGCAAGCCCCGGGATGGTCGGGGGCACTGGGATGGCAGACGCTGCACAGTCCCTGGCAGAAGTAGTCCTCGGACCCGCAGGCTTGGCAGAACGGCGGAGTGAACGGGCCGCCGGGCAGGCAGGCGTAGCAGTAGTCGACCCGGGGCGCCATCCAGGCAACACGGTTGGTGTGGCAGGCGGCGCAGAACCGTGGTGGGGCGTTCATACTGGTGGCGTCGAGCGCGGATGGCCGAGTCGTGGGGTGACCGATGTCGGGCCGGCTTGGTTGATTGCGGCCTTCGCCGGACGTAACGCGGCGACTTTCTCGGGTTCGCGGATCAGCAGCTCGGTCGGCTCGCAGTCGAGCACAGCGCAGATCACGTCGAGGTCATCGAGCCGGATGGTGGTAGGCGTTCCGGTCCACAGAGCCGACATCTTCCCAGCGCTGATCTCGAGCCCGGCATCAGCCAGCCTGCGGCGCAGCTCGGCGGACTTCCAGATGCCGCGCTCCGCGGCCTTCATCCGCAGATTCCACCGCACGTCCTCACCGTCCCTCTGTAGTCGCGAACCGTGCCGTGAGGCGCTGGTTGGCCTGTTCCCAGGCCCGTTCAATGCAGTCGCTGCGCACATGGACATACCGAGTCGTCGTGGACAGCCATTCGTGACCGAGAAGTTCTTGCACTGCTTTGAGGTCCATTCCGTTGCCGTAGAGCGAGGAGGCGCAGTAGTGGCGCAGCACGTGGGGGGTCAGCTTGCCGACCCAGGCGGGCAGCCACCGTTCGGTCGCGGCGGTCAGTCCGCTGCGCAGGCCGTCGTCACCCACTCGCATACTGCGGCTGGAGTCGGGATCCCGGCGCTCGCTGGGCAGCATCGGGGCATCCGGATCGGCCCAGTCCGGGCCGTACTGCGGTCGCACTTCGGCCAGCCACCAATCGATCAGCACGTCCGCGGAGTTGATCGCGGGGACGAGCCGTGGCTTCGGTCCACGCCCGGCGCTTCCCTTGCCGTGCCGGACGTGCAGCTTGCCGAGCTCGCTCAGATCGGGACGCCAGTCGCGGATGTCGAGCATGACCGTCTCGCTGATCCGCAACCCCAGCCGGCGCCACAACGATGCAGCGAAGTAGTCGCGCGCCGCCGGCAAATACTTCCGTGCGTGTGTGATCGCCTGTCGCCACTGGGAAAACAGTTCGTCAATCTCGTCGTCGGAGGGCGGGACGCGGACCGACCCGTGAGTCGGGTTAGCGGGCCGGTTGTATTCGTCGACCGGCTGCGCGACGACCCAGCCGGTGAGCCGGTGAATGTCGCCCTGGTAGCGGGTGAGCAGGAAGTCATAGAAGCGGGCGACTCCGTCGGCCTTGCCCTTGACCGTGCCGCGCGCCCGGCCGTGGCGCCGCAGATCGGTGAGGTACCGGTCAGCGTCGTCGGTCGAGGCCGACCACAACGGCCCCGACAGGGTTCGGGCGAACTCGACCACAGTGGACCGCGATGCGCTGATGTGTCCGTCCGTCAGTCCAGCCGCTGCCATCGACAAGGCGTACTGGTCGACGATCTCCTGCTCGAAATCCTCGAGGTCCTGCGCCGAACGGAGGCTTCGCGGAGCGCCGACGTTCCGCACGACAGCGAGGCTCATCGAGCCTCCTGTTCAGCAAACTCGTCCATGAGTCATGTATTCGGCAGAACGTTCGGGAATCTCGACCGAAACGTCGAATCTTCATCCAGAGGAGTGAAGGGCATCCCACCAGGCAGAGCAGTCGACCAGGGCCTCCACGCCTGCCGCGAACTCACGGCACTAGAGACAAAGTCGAATCCGCCGGCGCACAGCGATTCCGTGGAGATGTCGTCGTGAGGCCAGACGGGATGTTAGCTGCCGTGGCCGGCGCGCTGGTCGGCCTGGTGATACTGCCGATCTTCGCCCTGACCCTGATTGTCGTACCCGCGGCGACCGCGACGATCGTGCAACTATCCGGCTGCGAACAGGGCGGCCCCGGCGGCGGCTCGGTCGTCGTCGACCGGCAGCAGCTGGGCGCCGACGAGATGGATATCGCCCGCACCATCGTCGACGTCGTCCAGCAGCGCCGCCTGCCACGGCGGGCCGCAGTTCTCGCGATCGCCACCGCGATGGTCGAGTCGGGGTTGCGCAACCTTGACTACGGTGACCGCGACTCACTCGGGGTGTTCCAGCAACGCCCGAGCCAAGGCTGGGGCACCCGCGAGCAGATCCTCAACCCCGTCTACGCCACCGGAAAGTTCCTCGACGCCCTCATCGCCCTGCCCGGCTGGGACACCATGGCACCAGGCCGAGCCGAACAGGCGGTGCAGCACAGCGGATTCCCCGACCGCTACGCCCCACGGGAACCCGCCGCCGCCGCGATCGTGGATCGCTTCTGGACGGGGCCTGACAATCCGACCCCGCCTGCGGTGCCCGGCGGCGCGACGGAGGCGGTCCAGGCGAAGACCCTGTGCCCGGACCAAGGCGGATCCGACGTCCCCCGAGAGCCGGACAAGGTCGACCCGGCCAAGCTGCCGCCGGGATTCGCACTGCCGGATGATGTCCACCAGCGCGCCGCGGTCGGGTTCGCCCTGGGCCAGCTCGGCAAACCGTACGTGTGGGGCGCGAAAGGCCCGGACGCCTACGACTGCTCCGGGCTGATGCTCGCCTCCTGGGCCGCGGCCGGTGTCGGGATCCCCGCCGGGACGGTCAGCCAGGTCCACGCCGGGCACGCCGTCTCCTCGCTGGATCAGGTGCAGCCCGGGGATCTGCTGTTCATCCCCGGCTCGCTGGGCACCGCGCAGGTGCCGCGGCATGTCGGGATGTACGCCGGGCACGGGCTGATCGTCGACGCCTACGACACCGGCACCGGCGTCATCCTCGAACCGCTGTCGGCCTGGACCTCGAAGATCGTCGCGATCCGCCGGATCGCCGACCCGAGTTCGCCCTCCCCGCCACCGGGAGGGAGCCCACTCCGATGACTGTCGCCGTGGTGCCGCTCTCCCGCTGTCCGGGAGGAGCGGCCGATGCCGCGCACACGCACCGACACCCTCAACCTCGACCGCGACGTCGCCTTGATGGGCCTCGCGGTCGCCGCACTGGCGATCCTCTGCGCCCTCGGCGCGATCGTCGTCACCGCCGCCGTCCTGGTCACCGGGTTTCACGCCGGTAGCTGGGCGTGGCCGCCGATCACCACGTGGCCGGGTTTCGCGCTGACGGTCGCCTTCCACGCCGCTGATCCCGGTCCGGCGCTTCCGGCCCCGTGGTCCGGTGCGGTCAGCGATCACCAGCTGGCGTTCTACATCTGGTTCACCACGATCGCCATGCTGACCGCCGGCCTCACCGTCGGCGCTGCGATCCCGGTCTGGCGGCGAGTTGCGCCGACGGAGGCCGGGCACGCTACCCGCCGCGACATGGTGAAGGCCTTGTCGGTCGCGGCCGCGCGCAAGACCGCTGTGTGGACGCGCGGTGACCTCACCGACGAGCAGCGCCGGACCGCGCCGGTCGAGCAGATCGCGGTCCCGCTGCACCGGGGCCCCCGGCGCCAGCAGCTGGTGACCTCGCTGGAGACCCCGACCGGGACGATCGCACCCACCCGATCGGGAAAGTCCCGCACGGACCTGGTGCACAAGGTCCTCGCCGCGCCGGGCGCGCTGATCGCGTCGACGACGAAGAACGATCTCGCCGAGTGGTGCCTGCTGGCCCGCACCCGCCGCCCCGGTGCCGGGCCGGTGCTGGTGATCGATGCCACCGGCACCTTGTCCTGGCCGGCGCACGCGCGCTGGTCTCCGGTCACCGGCTGCGCCGAGCCCGCCGTCGCGCTGCGGCGGGCGGAGACGCTGATCGAAGCGTCCTCGCTCGGGCTGGAGAACGTCGGCGGCAACGACAAGGTCTTCCGCGGCCGCGCCACGATCGTCATGCAGGCCTACCTGCTCGCCGCCGCCATGCACCACCGGACCGTCGACCACCTCGTGCGGTGGTCGATCGCCAAACCCGCCGACCGGGAACCCGTGGAGCTGCTGGAGCAGCAGTATCCGCAGCTGGCGCAGAACCTGGAGTCGGAGATCGGGATGGTCGCCGAGACCTCCGACGCGGTCTGGATGTCGGTCCGCCGCGCGATCGAGCCGTTCATGAACCCCGCCATCCGCTACTTCGCCACCCCCAGCCCGGCCGACGAACTGGACATCGACGAGTTCCTGCGCCGCCGCGGCAGCCTGTTCATCATCGCCGGGGAGCACCAAGCCCCGCAGGCTCGGCCAGTCCTCACGGCGCTGGTGGAGCAGATCCTCACCACCGCTCAGGACACCGCGCTGCGCCACGAACGCCGTCGGCTGGAACCGCCGACGACCGCGATCCTGGACGAGTTGTTCGCCGGGACGCCGGTGCCGCGGTTACCGGCGATCATCGCCGACTCCGCCGGCCGCGGCGTGCTGATCCACTGGTCCGCGCAGTCGCGCTCCCAGCTGGACGAGCTCTACGGCGAACCGGGCCGGCTGCAGCTGATCGACAACACCCTCACCCTGACCGCCTTCCCGGGGTTGAAGGACGACAAGACGCTGGAGTGGCTGTCCACACTGTCCGGACAGCATCGCCGCCGCACCCATCAGCACCACAGCGACGGACTGTTCAGCGTTGGCCGCGGCGCCAGCGGCGAGGAGACCGTCCCGACGTTGCGCGCCGGGGGCATCCGCACCCTCGACCGCGGCAGGGTGCTGATCCTGCACGGCAACCTCCGCCCGATCCTCGGCCGCACCGTCGACGTCGAGCAACGCCCGGACTGGCCTCAGCTGCAGGCCGACGTCGCCGCGATCCGCTCCGGGAACGCCGCGGTCACATCCGAGGGCTACCCGCTGGCGCTGCCTGGCGGGGGTGATCTGCGATGAGCGACGACGACATCGCCGAGCGTCCCGACGATCAGGACCGGCCGGAGCCGCGCTCGCTGGATGAGCTCGACGACGTGGTCGCCGGGTTGGAGACGTTGGCACAGGCCCTGGGCGGGCAGATCGAGCAGGTGGCTGAGGAGGTCGCGGAGCTGACCGATGAGCCGGAGAGTGATCCGCGGTTGGCGCGGTGGCTGATGTTTCTGCCGCCGGCCGCGGCCGAGGACAAGGAGCATCGCGGGGAAACACCGCTGTTCACGATCGCGCATTTCGTGCAGTACTACAACGAGACTTACGTCGGCAATCCCGGCACTCGCGCGGTCGCCATCCCTGACTGCTGGCTCGACCATCCCGGCCTGGTCGCCGAGATCGCGACCCTCGCCTACACCTGGCGCGAAGCCCACCTGGGCAAGAAGGCCACCGCACGCGATGCGCAGTACTGGCACGATCACTGGCGCCCTGGCTTCGCCGAGCGCATGGCCACGGAATGGGTCCATCAACGCTGCCGCTCCGACGGCCACAAGACCGCCGGCGCACCCGCTCGCCCAGATCGCTTCACCCTGGAACATCGCGAACGAGAGGCACGGGCAGCGGCCGGCGTCGACGACTCGTCGACCGTGCCTGGTCGGCCATGATCGCCGCCGGCCGGTCTCGGACGGGCGCGAGCGCTCGGTTCGCGCGCGTGTCGGTGGTGGCGCTGTACATCGCGTGCGTCGTCGGCGCGAACTGGCTGGCCGAGCACGTCGGCGCCGTCGGTGTGGGATTCGGATTGGACGCCGCGGCTGCGGTGTACGTGGCGGGTCCGGTGCTCGTGGTCCGGGACTGGGTGCAACGCTTCGCCGGGCTCCGGTCGTCGCTGCTGGCAGTCGTCGCGGGTACAGCGCTGTCGTACCTGGCCGCCGGACCGGCCATCGCGACCGCGTCCGCGGTGTCCTTCGCCGTCAGCGAACTCCTCGACGCGGCGGCGTATTCCGTCGTCGTACGGCGGCGCGGGCTCGTCGTTGCCGTGCTCTGTAGCGGGATTGTCGGTCTCGTTGTCGACTCGCTGCTGTTCCCGGCGATCGCGTTCGCGTCGCTCACGCTGACGCCAGGTCATCTGCTGGGTAAGGCGTACGGCGTGCTCGCCGGCGCGATTGTGACTGCCGTCGCCAGCCGCCGGGCATGAGGTTCCTGCTCGGGACGCATCGGCCGCACTGGCTGGCGCTGCTCGACGTGCCGCTGTTCGTGTCCGACCGAACTTTGCGCCGGTATAAGACTTTGCCTGTCGCGTCGTGTGACTGGGCCTGCGACTCCGGCGGCTTCAGCCAGCTATCACAATGTGGAACGTGGGCGTGTGGTCCCAGCCCGCGTGACTATGCGGCACGGATCCGTCGCTACCGCGACGAGATCGGCCGCCTGCTGTGGGCCGCACCGCAAGACCACATGGTAGAAGCAAAGATCCTCTCGCGCACGGGCCTCGACGTCGCACGGCACCAAGAACTCACGGTCAGCAACTACCTGGAGCTGCGGTCCCTCGACGCGGAACTGCCGTTCATCCCGGTTTTGCAAGGTCAGTCCATCGAGGACTATCACCGCTGCGCTGATCGCTACGAACAGCGCGGAGTCGACCTCGCAGCAGCTCCTCTAGTCGGTGTGGGGAGCATCTGCCGGCGCCAGCACACTGCAGAAGTCGAGGGCATCGTTCGTTCGCTCGCGCAGCGCGGCTATCGGCTGCACGCTTTCGGTGCGAAAACCTTGGGCCTGGCCCGCTACGCGGATATCACTGCTAGCAGTGACTCTCTGGCCTGGTCGTTTGCCGCGCGATGGCAGCCGCCGCTACCGGATTGCCGTGGTCACCGTCGATGCAACAACTGCGTGAAGTTCGCGCTTCGTTGGCGGAGGAAGATCCTCATGACGATCGAAAAGTCCGGAAACAATGCCGCGGCCGCAGTGTAGCTCGATGGTCGTGAGTTATAGTGACACCGTCCGGTACCTCTTATTCGCAGCCGGTGTAACTGGAGGCTTTGCCGTTATGGCGCAGAAAGTTCTCGTGGAGATGGTCGACGACATCGACGGTGGTGTGGCCAACCAGACGATTCCGTTCGGCTTGGATGGGGTGAGCTACGAGATCGACCTGTCCGACGCGAACGCGGCCGCCCTACGCGATGTCCTCGCTCGCTACATCGCGGCCGGGCGACGGATCGGCGGCCGCAAGGTGCGGTTGGCGGCAGGTGAGTCGGCTCAAGCGAAGAAGTCTGGTGGCACGGCTTCGGATCGTGAACGGACACGCCAGATCCGCGAGTGGGCGAACGCCAACGGCTACACCGTGTCCGAGCGTGGGCGCCTGCCCTCTGAGGTAATCGAGGCGTTCGAGGCGAACGACGGCCAGCCCATCGTCGTCGACGAGCCCGCCCCGCCGGCGCGGAAGCGGGCACCGCGCAGGAAGGTCGCGGCCGCGAAGAAGTAACTCCCAGCCAGGCGACCACGCTGAACGAGAACCCAGAGAAGAATCCCGGGGGAACGACGTCCGGTGAAGACAGCCACGAATCGAGCACGTGGCCGTCTTCACCGGACGTCCTCTGTCGGTGGCTTAGTAACTGAGTCCGCGGTGAGAGCTTTCGCCGTAGCCGTGGTCGTGGCCATCGACCAGTTCGTCCTCCAGTTCGGTGCGTCGCGCGGCCGCGGCGGTGGCCGCCTCGCCTTCCTCGTCTGCTTCCTTTTCAGCGGCGAGTTCGGCGTAGAACTTCGCGACGTAGGCGTCGGCAGCGTCACGTCGTGACTCTCGGGTCAGCATCACATCCGATGCGGCGTCTTCGCGGTCAGGTGTGGTCATTATCTGCCTCCACTGTCTGGTGATGTCCCGCCATGCATCGGCGCGAAGGTCGTTGCCGGCGGGTTGGTTGCCGAGCGGGGAGGCAGCATCAGCGGTCGTGATGCCGTAAGTTTCACGATACGCGGCAGCGAGCCCGACAAGGTGATCCCACTGCTGCGCGAGTGCAGCATTGTCGGGACGGGCACCGAAGCGTGCAAGCCACGGCGGGTGCTCCCGCACGGCTTGGTCTCGCAGCTGGTCGGTTCGGGCGGTGATCTCCGCGTTCATGGTCGCCAGCCGCTCCAGCGAACCGTGGTAGTTCGCCGTGTGCGCCAGATCGGGTTGGGCCTGCCAGGGTAGGGCGGAGTGGTGCCCGGCGCCGTCGTCGTGCTGGCGCACGAGCGCGCGGACGAGCGCCACGCCGGTCGTGCGCGGGTCGGTGTGTTCGCCGCCGGTCGTTGCCGCGGCGACGTGGCGGGCGGCGTCGATGAGTGCGGTGTCGGGGTCGAGTCCCCGGATGGCGCCGCCGGCGGCGTGGCGCCACACGATGCCCCACTGCTCCTCGGTGACTACCGCGTCCGGCAGGTGCGCGGCGACGATCTGCTGCCAGCGGCCGATTTGCTCGTCGGTCGCCGGGGCGATCCGGGCGGGCGCATCGTGTGTTCGGACGTGGTCGTTGACCCGCTTGGCCAGCACCGCGGCGGGGTCCTCGGCCCAGCTGAACCCTCGGTCGTCGACCAGGTCACGAACGAGCCGGTCGGCCTGCCACCCGCGGTCCTGGGCACGGGCCAGCGCGTTCAGCGCGGCCGGTTCGGCGCCGGCGTTGACGGCGTCGGGGACGTAGCGGGCGAGGACGTCGAGGTAGCGGTCCTCATCTCCGTCACGGGCCAGCAGCTCGTAGCGGCGAACCAGCACGTTCAACGGCTCGAGTACGATCCGTTCGTCGTGGCGCTCGAACTCGGCGAACACGTCCTCCAACTCAGCGGCGCGGGTCGTCGTGATGGGTGATGGAGATGCAGATGAGGCTGAGGCTGATGCCGGCGCGTGCCCGAACGCCTCCCAGCGCTTGGTCAGGCTGCGCCAGGCGTCTGCCTTCGCCCCGTGGCTGTCAGGCTTGCCGCCCAGCGGGGCGTCGCCGTCGATGCGGAAGGTTTCGCGGTAGGCGGCGACCAGGCCGACAAGGTCGTCCCAGTCCTCGGCCGATATCGGGTTGTCTGGCCGTGGCCCGAGCGCCGAGACCCAGTCGGGTTGGTCGCGGATCACGGCAGCGCGCAGGTGCTCGACGCGCTCGGCGATCGCGAGGTTCATCTCGTGCAGGTACTGGGCGTGCCCGGGGTGATGGCGGACGTGGGCGAAGTCAGGGCGAGCCAGCCAGGGAACGGCGCGCGCGTGGGCCTCTCCGCGCTCGCCCCGGCGGTCCAGTTCAGCAGCGAGTGCGGCGTCGGCGTAGCGGTCATCCGGCATCGGATCCGGCACCACCGGGCGTGCCGCGAGTTGGTGGGCGACGACGGTCAGGGCGGCGTCGACGTCGAATCCGACCACCAGCGCACCGGCGGCACGGTGCCAGATCGGGTCCCATTCCGGGTCTTCGACGGCCACGTGCGGAGCGATCGCATCGACGATGCGGCGCCAGCGAGTGATATCCGCAGGGTGGGGCGGTGCGGTCGGCGAGGGCGGCCGGCGGCGTTCGAGGTGCTTGCGGATCCGGGCTTGCAGCGCCGCGCCCGGGTTGTCGGCGTCGTCGAGGGACTGGCGCCAGCGCATGACCGCGGCGACAAGGGGATCGGGTTCCCAGCCCAGGTCGTGAGCGTTGCGCAGCGTCTGGATCAACGACGGTTCACTGTCGAGATCGAGCGTGGACGGAGCCCGGTGGGCGAGGATGGCGCGGTAGCGGTCCTCGTCGCGGTAGGTGGCGGTGTAGTTGTAGCGCAGCACCAGCGTGCCCATCGACACCGCCTCGTCCTGTGCCTCCCGCATCGTCTCGGTGGCCGAAACCTCGGCACCGGAATGGTTGAGCACTCCGGTCAGCACCGACTCCGGAGACACCGGCTCAGGGGTTTCGCGGTGCTGGTCGACGACGTGGTGATGGGTGACGACGTAGATGAAATTCTTGAGCATGGCGCGAGTGATGCCGGGGTAGAACTGCTCACGGGTCATCGTCGGCGGCACCAGCAGGTGGGCGTTGCCGGTGCTGGTCATACCCTGAACCCGGTTGATGGTGGCGGCGTAGGCGAGCTCCACGTGCGCCTGGACGTACCCGGCCGGCAACGTGATCGCGGCCTTGTGGACGCGATGCTGGACGGTGATCTTGCCGTTGGCGTGGACGTCGGTGACGGTCCAGACGTCGCCGTTCTTGACGAAATCACGGCCGCCGAACAGCGACAGCAGCCGCTGGTTGTGCCGGGTGACGACCCAGTCCCCGACGCTCGCGGTGGTCGCATCGTGCAGCTCCACCTCACGGCCACGGTCGACCACACCCTGAGCCAGGCGACGTTCGCGGGCGTCGATGTTCAGCGCGACGGTGTCCTCGTTGGTCGGCACGATCAACAACGACTGCACACCGGCGTCGAGATCGGCCTGCCAGTTCGAGCGCGCGGCGTCACGCATCGTCTCCAGCGACCCGTCACTGACCCGGCCCGACTCGAAGTAGAACTCGAGCCCCTTGGGGTTCCAGGCCCGGATCTGCAACGACGCCGCGGCCTGCTCCTTCCGGTCCTCGCCTCGGAACCGCACGATCTCCCGGAACCGCACAGCGCCGACATCGTGGGCGATCAGCCGGATCGCGCCCCCGGCCTCGACGGCGGCTAGCTGCGCGTCGTCCCCGATCAGCCGCACGTCCGCGCCGTTGGTGAGCGCGTACTTCACGACCTTGTGCAGAGTGTGGGTGCCGGCCATCGCTGCCTCGTCGACAATCACCAGGTCCCCGGCCTCCATCGGGAACGCACGGTGGGCGAACCCGAACCACAACGCGGTGGTCAGCTGATGCAGCGTGTGGGGCTTCGCCCCGATCGACGCGCCGAGCTCCTGAGCCGCGCGGGCAGACGGGCCGAAGGCGTAGACACGGTGCCCCGTGCGCCGCCACGCGGTCGCCAGGACCTTCATCGCCGAGGTCTTCCCAGCCCCGGCCGGGGCCAAGGCGAGCTGCAGGCGTCGGCCGGAGCGGGCGAATTGGCGCACCATCTCTGTCTGCCCGGCATTGAGGCCTTGGCCTGCGAGGGCCTTCTCCACTGTGTCGGCGCGCAGCCGGTGCCCGCCACCGCGGCGCGCCCAGGCGACCAGATCGCCTTCAGCGGCGAGGGTCGCGGTGGTGGTGTAGCGGGTGGAGCGATGCTCGACGAACACCGACTCGCCGTCCCGGCGGCGCAGCGACGCAGGTTCGTTGACGACGGTCGGGCCGACGAGGGCGAGGGTGTCGGGCTGGGCGAGGATGGTGTCGACGACGTCGTCGACGAGCTGTTCGCGTTTGTCGACCGGTACCGTGAGGTGCGCGGTCTGGCGGTGGGCTTCGGCGGCGAGGTTCCACCACGAGAAGTGGCTGTAGTTGTCCGACACGACATCCCGCGTCGCCTGGGCGAGCTTGGCGATGTCGAACGCATCCGGCTCCGCGCGTCCGCTGAGGAACACACGGTCGGCGAGCGTGTCCAGAACCTTCGCGGGCACGATGCTCAGCGCGTGCTCGCGCCACGCCTTGAGATGTTCCGGCAGCGTCTTGGGCGGCTGTTTGCCGGGCCGGTTGTCGTACTGGGCGGCACGGTCGATGGCGAAGATGTCCTTCGCTGTCGGCTCCTTCCCGTGCTTGGCGGTGAACTCGACGATGCGTTTGGCCCGGGCGGCTTCGAACTGCCTGTGACGCTGGGAGAACAGCTTCACCAGCTCGACCGGGACGGCCTCGAGCTGCCAGACCGGGCGTTTCATGTCCACGCCCTCAGCGCCCCGCTGCACCCAGGAGGCGCCTTGCTCGCGGAACAGGTCGCGCAGGCGGTTGTCGAAGTACTCCGACGCGGTGACCGTCGCGGCGAACATGGTGCGCAGGTCGAGAGCGGTCCATTCCCCGTCGTCGCTGCGCTGCACCTTCGAGGAAATCAGCACATGGAAGTGCAGGTGCGGGTCGCCGGCGCGGGAATCCCAGTGCTCGAACATCGCCGCGGTGATCCCGTTGACGTCGACCTGGGCCTCGCCCATGTTCCCGCGGCGGGTGAAGGCGATGTTGCGTTCCATGTAGGTCACGGTGTCGAGGGCTGCCTGGCGAGCCATGCCGACAATGCGCTTCCGTCCTTCTGGCGACGCCGCCGCCCATGCGATCGAGAGGGTCTTGTCGTAGCTGAACACGGCCTCGACTCCGGAGACCGCTGACTTGAGGTTCCGTTTCTGCTCGGCCAGCCATCCGTTCAGCTCTTCGTCGGTGGCCGGGTCCTTGCCGTCGTGGGCTGTGCGGTAGGCCTGAACCTGCACGCCGTGACGGATCTCGGCGCGCGTATCGGCCGCAATCGGTGCGCCAACAGGACGGCCGAGGGAGACGTTGTGGTCCTTGTACGCCTGGGCGACTTGGGAGCGTAGGTGGTCCAGAGCGGAGTACTGCGGGAACCGCCGGCCCAGCCGAGTCGCTTTCAGAGCCTCTGCGGCGGTGGCGCCGTCGGCGATCATCTCGGCTTCGATGGCGTCGGCGTTCGGGTGCCGGCCTTCGCCGAAGAGGGCGTTCATCTGGGCAGGAGTGACTGCGCCGGAGAGTCCTAAGTGCTCCGCTCCGGCGCCGAACCATTGGCCTGCCGGGTAACCACGGGAGAGGTAGTAGTCACTTAACAGCTCGCCGGGTGCGAGCTCACGGCTGCGATCGGCGCACGCCACCGTGTTCGTGAGATACTCATGACCACCAGGGCTCAGCTTCCGCAAGCCCATCATGTCCACATCAGACTACGCCGAAAATC
Source organism: Amycolatopsis nalaikhensis (assembly GCF_030264295.1). Taxonomy (GTDB): domain Bacteria; phylum Actinomycetota; class Actinomycetes; order Mycobacteriales; family Pseudonocardiaceae; genus Amycolatopsis; species Amycolatopsis nalaikhensis. Next base: position 3,951,800 of record NZ_CP127173.1, read on the forward strand.
CGGCGGCATCCACCTGGTTCAGAACGTCTGCAAGACGTGCTGTGTGCGGGGTAGGGGGTGGGATGGGTGAGGTGGTGGCGGTGGCGTGGTCGGCGGGGTGAGTGGGTGGCGGGGTAGGTGTGGGGCTGGGGTGTGGTGGTGGGTGGGGTGCGGTAGGTGGGGTGGTGTTGGTGGGGCGGGGTGGTGGTTCCCGAAATTTGCGGTCGAGCGCCGGCGCCTGCACTAAGGCGCCCCCGGCGCCGTCTGCCGGCGCCTGCGCGGTCCCCGGGCTGTGCCGACACAGCAAAGCGGCCGCCGATCCGGAGATCGGCGGCCGATTTGCGTGCGCGGGCTGGCTAGAACAGACGGTCGTCGCAATCGATGTGCCCACAACCGATGTGGCAGGCACGGCCGTTGCGTTCCTCGCGCCCGGTTGTGGGCTGGGTGGCGGTGGTGAGGCGGGACAGCTCGCGCCGGATCGCGTCGGCGGGAATGACCTCGGTGACGGTGCCGTCTTGGCTGGTGGCCCATTGGGCGTAGCGGGCGAGTAGTGCCCGGAGGTACGCGGCGACCGGTGCGGGCGCGTCGGTCGGGATGGTGTCGGCGGCGATCTCGCGGTCGATGTCGGCGAGAAGAGCGTCAAAGGTGCGCACGGTGGCGGCTCCTGGTTCGGGCGGGGCGGGGGCACCCGGTTCGGGTGCCCCCGCGCGGCGGGTGGTCAGGCGGCGGCGAGTTCGCGCGACGGCGCGAACGTGACCAGCGGCGGCGTGTTCAGTTCCCGGCAGATTTCGCACCGGTCGTCCGTGCTCGGGGTGCGCTGCTCGCTGGGGGTGCGTTCGAGGTTGCACGCCACGCACAACCCGTCGGGCGCGACCGGGAGCAGCGCGAGCCGGTCATAGTCGTCGTCGGTCATCGGCTGGCCGGTCTGCTCGCTGAGGACGTCGGCGGTGTCGTCACGGTCGCCGTGCCGCTGCCGCTCGGCCTCGTAGGCGTCGACACCGCTTTCGTTCTTGCGGACCAGACCGGCGGACGGGATCGCCTGCTCCACTTCGCGCCACTGCTCGTCATAGTCAGGGTCGGTAGCGCTGTCGACGTAGCGGCGCGCGGCGCGCTGCTCGATCGGTTCGTGCCTGGCGGCGATCCGGTGGGCGGGCACGGTAGTGGTGTGCTCGCCGTTGGTCGGGCGCTCGGCGCTCTCGGCGTCTGTGGCGCACGTGCTTGAGCAGTAGCGCATTTCGGGGAGTCCGGCGAGGTTGCCGTCACAGTTGCCGCACCGGTGGATGTCGCCGGAGGCGGCTTCGTTGGCCTGCTGCCGGGCGGCGGTGCGCGCGCGGGCGTGGGCGGCGCGGGCCTTGCTGGCGTACACGCACGTCATGACCAGAGTGCGCAGGTCGTCGGCGAGGTCGGGCCATAGGGTGTAGGCGGTCTGGATGGCCTCGACGATGGCGGGGTGGTCGGCGCTGGGGTTCTTCAGCAGCGTCCCGCACACGGTGAACACGTGCTGGTGCGCGTGCTGGGTCTGCGCGTTGAGCCACCGCAAGCCGTTGAGCGCGTCGGCGATGCGCGGCGGGGTCTCGCGCAGCATCACCGTCACGTCGTTCACCTCGGTCACCGCGACGTCACGGCGGGTCTCGCTCGACCAGACACACACGTTGAACAGCTCGCGCTCGGCGTTGCCGTAGCTGTCCCACTCGGCGTGGACGTTGCGCACGGCGGCGAGAACGTCACCGCTGATTGTGGCGTCGGTGTTGAGCAGCGTCGCGCACGCGGTGAGGATCGCGGGCGGGTTCGCGCCGCTGTGGGTGAACATCTTCTTGAGTTCCTGCAGCGCGGGACGGATGCGCGGCGGCTGCGCCTGCAATGCGCGCACCGCGCGTTCGATGCTCTGGCGGTGCTTGGGGTGAATGGTCGAGACCATGATATCCAACTTTCTTTGTACGGGATTTGTGAAGGATTTCGGGTTTGCCCTCCCGGTCACCTTGCGATTTCCATATTACTCGGTTACTGCTTCCCGTTCCACTCGAAATGGCGTTTTCGGCAGCGTATTTCGGGAAGTTTTAGCGATCGACGAAGTCGTTTAGTCGCATTATTTATCGCCCCCCGTGCGTCGTCCAGGCGGCTCGCTGGCCGTGCTCTCGTGCTTGCCGGGGCCTGGTCGTCGGTGTTGTAGAAGCCGCTGTATGCCGAGTGGGTGGTGGGTGGCCCCGAAGCAACCAGGGCAGGCCCCCGGCCTGCCCTTAACGCCTGACCTAGGGAGTAGGGGCCCCAAATGCAAGGGTGGGGCCTCAAATTAATTTTGGCCACGCTTTTCGGTCAAAATTAATTTGGGGTGCCCTTGCATTTGGGGGGACGACCGATACAATTTCGGGGCCACCTACCACCCGCGGACGTAACGAGAACACGGGAGGTTCCCACTGCCAGCGTGGGCTAGGAGCAGGTGCCTGACCAGCCGAGACGGCGCGTCCTGCGTGGGTACGGTGTGGCTGTGGCCTGCGGGTATGCTGCTTGTAGCGCTCCGTGGGCTTGTACGGGCCTTGTGGCGGAGCGTCAGCGGGCCGCCGCGAGTTTGCCACTCGCCACTTCGGTGGCGTGGCCTTTCGAGGCTGCTGCGGCGGTACCGCGCCCCTCCTCCTAGCTCGCCGGCCATCGTCGTCACGGCGGCGGACGCGGTCGGTCGTTTCGACGGCGGCGTGACCGTGGCGTCGCTAATACGGCACGGTGGCGACGCGGCCGCGGGTAACCTGGAGCAGTACCGCTGCCCTCCCCGTGCGGGAGGTGCGTCATGGTTGAGCGTCAAACAAGTGACTCCAGGCGGAAGCGCCGGTCGTCGGCGACGCTGGCGAGGCTGGAGGCGGCGCGGCGCCGCCGAGCCGATCAGCTGGAGCGCGAGCGTGAGAACGAGCGACGCGTTGACGCGGCGCTGGGGCCGTTCGCGGAAGCGGTGACGGCGATCGAGGCGGTAGAGCGCCGGCGTGAGGATCGGATCGCCGCGCTGCAGGCGCAGCTGGATCGGAAGCTGGCCGAGCTGGACCGGCAGCGCGCGGCGAGGGTCGCGGAGTTCGAGCGATCAGCCGAGCAGGTCCGCGCGGATGCGGAGATGGAGATTGGCGAGTGGCGTGCGGTGATGGCGACGTCGGTCGCTGAGATCCGCGCGGCGGATGTCGGGGCAGCGGAGACGGCGGCTCTGCTGGGGATCTCGGCGAAAACGGTTACCGCGTTATCGCGCAGTGCGGCGGCGTCGGAAGCCGGCAAGCGCCGGAGTGACGGTGCGACTGCGGATGCAGGCCCAGCGGACGCGTCGCCGGTTGGGAGTCCCGCAGTTGAGAAGCCGGTGGACGAGCAAGACGTGTCGTCGGAGACGAGACCATATTCGGAGGTGGATGTTCCGGCGGACTGATCAGCCGGGCACGCGGGGACGAGAAGAGGGGCGGTGGCACCGTCAGGTGCCACCGCCCCTCTTGTGGTGTCGGCGGGTTAGCGCGTCGTGGTCTTGTGGTCGGCCTGTTGCCCGGCGAGGCGCCGGGCGTGGCGGGCAACGAAGAGGCGCTTGCGTCGCTGGTAGTAGACGATCATCGCGGCGATGCCGCAGCAGAACGGGATTCCGACGGCCCACTGTCCGGCGGCGCCGCCGTTGTCGGCTCCGGGGAAATGCGGGAGGAAAAGGAAGCCGGGCAGGGTGAGTGCGCCGAGGATGGCGCCGCGGCGGTAGCGGTGCGCGAGCTTCGGCTTGATGCGGTTGCGGCTCAGGTGGGCGACGACGCACCCGACGAGCGCGCCGAAGAGGACTGCGCCGGGGAGGGCGAGCAGGCCGGCGGGGTCGGTGAAGGGCGTGACGAGGAGTCCGATGTAGCCGAAGGGCTGGCTGGCGAGGTAGAAGCCGGTGCCTCCGGCGAGGACGAGCCCGGGGATCGTGACGCCGTAACGAATGCTCATACTTCGAGCGTAGAGAAATTCCACTACCCCAAAGGGTGATTGTCGGGCTCGTGCGCGCTTCCGCTGCCCGGCGGCACGGGTCCGATTCTGCTGTGCGGTGTCGCTTGGTGCGGCGGTGGTGTCGTGGGTGGCGGACATGGTGGGCTCCCGGAGTGGTGGCATGGGAACGGCCGGTGGCCCAGCCCATCGGGCTTGGCCACCGGCCGCAGGTGGTGGACGGTGGTGTCCGGCCGGGGGAAGGTCCGGCCGGACACCCGATCGGTCAGAAAGGCGGGGCGTCGTTGCCCGCGGCGCCCGCGCCGACCAGTTCGCGCTCGTCGGCCGCAGCCCACGGGTCGCCGGCCGGGTCCGGGCTCACCTTCGAGGCCGCGGTCTTCGCGTTCTTGGTGACCTCGGTGGTGGCGTAGCGCAGCGACGGGCCGATCTCGTCGACGGTCAGCTCCATCACGGTGCGCTTCTCGCCGTCCTGGGTCTGGAACGAGCGCTGCTGCAGGCGCCCCTGGACGACGACGCGGGCGCCGCGGGTCAGGGACTCGGCGACGTTCTCGGCCGCCTGGCGCCAGATGGTGCAGCGCATGAACAGCGCCTCGCCGTCCTCCCACTCGCCGGTCGCGCGGTTGAAGGTGCGCGGGGTGGAGGCGACGGTGAAGTTCGCGACCGGCGTGCCGGTGGCGGTGAAGCGCAGTTCGGGGTCGGAGGTGAGGTTGCCGCAGAGGGTGATGATGGTGTCGCCGGCCATGGTGGCCTCCCTGGTGCTCGTTGGAGTGTGGAACGCGGCGCAGCCTCAGCACGCAGCGGCCGGGGGTCGCCGTCAGGCGACGTCCCCGGCCCTGGCTCATCCGCCCGGCGTGAACCAGCCCGCTGCTGAGCCGGCATCGGAGTTCGGCAGGTGAGGGCGCTGGTTCACCCGGGCGGATCGGGCCGGGCTTCGGGGACGCACTGCCCCCGGCCGGGGTGTGCTTACCTTCGGGCGATCCACGTCCCGGCGAGCCGGGCGAGGCCATTTCCGATGACACCCACCCGCCGTCGCGCCACCACCCGCGACGATCCCGAGCACGCGTCGCAGGCATTCGGTCCGCGGGCTGCTGTCTCGCTCCGGGGCACTCCGGCAAGCGGCGCGACCGCCCTGACGTGGGTGGGCGTCATGCCTGGTCGATCGCGGGCTCGCTGAGCAGGGCGCGGCGAGCGTCGACGCTGGCGTTCTCGATTACGTGTCGGATCTCCGACGGTGCGACATCGTGGTCAAGAACGGTGGAGTGCATCGCCGTCATGAGATGTGCTCGCGGTCGGCGTTCTCGCGCGATCCGCGCGACGATTGCGCTACAACGAAGATGGGCTCGCCCCTGCACCGCGACAACCTAGGTTGTCCATGAGGCCGGCGCCTACCGGGTACCGCTACACTGGAGGCTTCCAGACCGAGACGGCAAGTCGCGACGTCTCGCTCAAACTGGCCAAGGACGCGATCCAGCTGAAAAGTTGGTCGGGTCCGGCGTGGAGAAAGCCGCTCGGCCAGGGATCGAGGTTCGATGCCTGTTCTGGTTGTGTTTGTTATTTCCGTTGTTGTTGGTGCCGCTAGCGCCGCGATCGCCTCGTACTGTAAGTGGTTGATGGTCAAGGCGCTGGTCGCAAAGGCCAAGCCGTCGGATGTGCCGCGGCTCGCCGAGGCAGTGTTCAAGCCGGAGATTCGGCGACCTGTCGAACGCGTTGAAGCGGCCCGGCGTGAGATCGGCCGAAAGTAGTTCTTAACCGGACGCTGAGTCCGCTCACGGCGTAAGCCGAGTTCCCGAGTACCGTGGCGGCCTCGCAAGTCGTGCGAGGCCGCCACGGCCGGGAGCAGGAGCCCGGCAAAGAGCTTTCCCACCGCGCATACGCGATGCTGGGCGAACGGTGTCGGTACCAGGACGGGCCCTTCCAGCCCGGCGGAGAGCTAACCGATCGCCGCAGGTATCACGCTTGGTCGATCGTGGGCTCGCTGAGCAGGGTGCGGCGAGCCTCGACGCTGGCGTTCTCGATTACGTGTCGGATCTCCGACGGTGCGACAGCGTGGTCGAGCACAGTGGAGAGCAGCAGCGTCATGGGGTGCTTCGGGTCGGCGTTCTCGAGCGCGATCCGCGCGACGGTTCCGCTGCCACGCAGGTAGGCGTGCACCGCGATGACGATGGCCAGCTGGCCGGCGACGGGGTCGCAGCTGTGGCGCCACAGGTGCAGGACCAGGTTCTCTGCGGCCAGGCGCGTCGCGTCATCAGGGACAGCGAGCAGCGCGTCACGGAACGACAGGGTGGAGAAGGTGGCGGCGAGATCGGCGATGACCGCGTCGTCGGTGGGCAGCTCGCCGTGGGCGGCAGCACGGATCGCGGCGTCGGCGCGGGCCAGGCGGACGTGTGCGGCGAGATGCCAGCTTTCGTCGCTGGCGGCGGATGTGACGGCGTCGGTGATGTGGGGCTGCAGACGTACGCGGAGGTTCTCGGGTGCTGGGGTGAACCGCGCCGCGAGGTCGTCCCGAGACGCGGCGATGGTGTGACCGGCAGCGACGGCGGCCGCCGCGGCCGCGGTGGCTGCGGGGTCGGGCAGGACACCGGTGCGGCCGGCGTCGCGGTAGGAGCGCCAGCGCGCGCCTTCGGCGACGGCCGGCACGTGCACGACGTCAACGTCAGTGAATCCGTGTTCGGCCAGCTGCTCGATAACGCTGTCGACGTCGGTGCGCTGCGGACGCGACCCGTCGTCGGCGTTGTCCCCATCGACGGTGCGGACGACGATGCCGATGACGCAGGAAACTGGCAGGTCGCCGCATTGCCGGTTGAAGTGCCGCGCGCAGTCGTCGGCGTGGCCGGTGAGGTGGGTGAGGTCGATCCGGGCGAGCGGGCCGGTGATGACCGAGCCATCGTCGTTGGTGAGTGCGGTGATCAGCACGAGGGAGTCGTCGGGGATGAAGCCGAGCAGCGCCGGGAGGCTGGCGACGATGGTCGTGGTGCTGGCGAGAGTGAGAGACATGAGCGTTCTTCCCGAGGAGGAGGAGGGAGTACGGGCTGTCGGCGGGGACCGGGGTTGTCGATCAGTGGCCGAGTTCGTCGCGCAGCGTCTGTGCGGCGGTGTGGGCGATCCAGGGTGGCGACGGTCGCCGGACGTCCCGGCCGGAGGCCGGGATGAATCCGTTGACCGCGACGCTCCAGAAGTCCGGCCAGGGTGCGGCGTCGGTGTGTTCGCTGCGGTAGATGACGATCACGTCCCGTCCGTCGCGGCGGCGGGCGCGTGCGGTGACCCGGATCGCGGTCCGCGTCCGGTCGCGGCGTTGCACGGGCTCGTCGTAGAGCAGCGAGACCGGCGTTGCGGGCAGCGCCCGGCACAGTTCGACGAGGACGCCGCGCGCGACGTTCCAGGCGCCGAGGTCGTCGAGGCTGCCGTGGCGGGGGATGTTGCAGGCGACCGACTCGGGCAGCACGTAGGAGCGGCTCCAGTCGTAGGGGCTGAACCACAGCTGGTTGTCGGGCATCGGTCAGACCTCCACCGTGGTGTCGCGGTCGACAAGGTAGGGCTGGCGCGCGCACTCCGCGGAATGACCGCCGGGTTCTGCGGGGCTGGAGATGATGCAGCCGCCGAGTTCGGTTTCGATCAGCCGGCACGCCAGTTCGTAAGCGAAATCGCTGTGGTCACTGGTGTCGTGGACGGTGGATGCGGTCACGGGAACCTCCGTGTCGGGGTGCGGATGACCACGGCCGGCCAGCACGCCCGGGGTCCCCGGCGCTCGGCAGCTCGGCGCGGCCGGGTTGCACGAGGTCGGCGCCGGGGTCCTGGGTGTGCTTTCCTGGCAGCGACCGTCCGCGCCGAACACCGGGTGCTCGGCCGGTCTCGCTGCGATTGACGGCATGCCGGGGCGTGAGGTTCTACTGCGGCTGGGGTTTCGCGACTGGCTGACGCGTGGTGTGATCGCGGATGACACGGATGTTGTGGTCGCGCAGGATCTCGGCGTGGCGGCCGTCGTCGGGTACGTACACGAAGGCAGCGGGATCGTCGATGTTCCTGGTGGTGAAGCAGAGCATGTAGTGGGGTCCGGCGGTCCGGGAGTCGCTGCAGATCTTCTTGGCGTCAGCGACGCTGACGCGCCAGAGAACCCGCTGGCGGGTCGGGGTGGTGTGTTTGCTGGCGATGAACACCAGCGCTTCACCTGACGGCACGGGAGTGTCCTTTCCGGATTGGGCGGATCGTCAGGAGCGGGTTCGCGGCGGCGCGGTGATCGGGCGGATGCGCAGCGGCGGCGTGAGCAAGTAGCAGGCGGCGGGGTGGCCGTAGAGGGTGACGACGTCGTAGCGGGTCAGCCAGACCGCATGCCAGGCCTCGGCGGGTGCGCCGAGGCGGCGGTCGCTGTCCGCACCGTGGACGGCGTCGGCGTCGATCTTGTGGGCACTGACCCGGTAGTGGCTGCGGCGCCCGGCGACCATCGGGCAGGCCGCGATGGTGTAGGCCGCGCAAAGCGGATGCAGCCCGGGCTCGGTACTCGCGCAGCGGGCCAGATCGGACTCGCGCACGAGCAGAACCAGACGGTCGCCGAGGGCGCGGCCGCAGACGCCGCAGAGCCTCCGGTGGATGGCCGTACGGGTCTTGGCCGCATTGACCGCGCCGAGCAGATACCGGCCATCGGCAGTGCGGGGCGTCACCCAGGGGACGACGAGACCACCAAGGAGTGGCAATTCGGCCAAGGCCGCGGGAATCGGTGGTGCCGGCTCAGCGGAGTCGGGGCAGGGCAGCATGGCGGTCCCTTTCCGGCCGGGCGCGACGGCAGCCGCCGCGCCCGGGCCAGCAGTCGAAGGACGAGGTGGTCAGGCGTTGAGGGCGGGTGCGACGAGGCAGGCGCAGTCGTCGAGGTCCTCGCGGCAGTCCACGCAGCAGACGCCGACGAGCAGCCGGTAGCACCAGGATGGGCAGGGCTGGTTGTCGGCCGCGCAGAAGGGGCACGCGCCGCACGCCAGGCACAGGCCGGTTCCGGGGTCGACGGCGTCGGTGACACCGCAGTAGTGGCAGCCGTCGTCCAGGCCCCACCATGCGGTCTGGCCGGGGTGGGTGTCGAGGTAGTCGCGGTTGGAGTACCAGACCTGGTTGTCCCAGTACCCTGCCTGCTCGTTGAACAGGTAGCCGTGGTCGGGGTAGCGCGGGTTGACGGTCAGGATGACCAGCTTGTTGGACGCACCGAGCCAGGACTCGATGCGCTGTCGGGTCGCCAGGCGATCGATGGCCAGGAATCGTTTCGCGGAGAGGATGTCGTCGGCCGCGATGCGGGTGTCCGATCGCGGATCACCCGTGACCGGATGAGCATTTTTCGGCAGGACTCCGTTGTGGGCCAGGACGGTGCGGGGGTCGCCGCCGATCGGGAAGGGGTGGATGTTGTCTTCGGTGACTGGGCCGTGGGTGGCGAAGCGGCTGTGGAAGAGGGCGGGCTTGTCGGGGTGCAGGCCGCGCAGGGCGGCGAACTCGTCGATGACGGTGGCGGCGTTCATGCCGCGGCCGGTGATGATGCGGTCGCCGTCGACGATGGCGTAGCCGTGGCCGTCGTTGTTGTGCACGGCTCCGTTGGCCAGGGCGGTGGTGTCGGGCTGGATCCCGGCGGGAAGGTAGGTCAGCATGCACATGCCAGGTCCTCCAGTTCGGCGGTGAGCGGTGCGTACTGCGGGCGGGTGCGCAGCCACTGAGTGAAGGCGTCCCAGGTCCACCCGCCGGCCTGGGTGATGTCGGGGATGGTGAGGTCGCGGGTGTAGGCGACGGAGGCGTCGGCGAAGGCGAGCGCGGCCTGCACGTGCTGGATGTCGAGGCTGGAGGCGAAGACCCTCAGCTCTAAGGTGTTTTGGGGCTGGGCGTTGATCGCCGAGCTGCGTTGGCCGTAGTAGGTGCCCTTGCAGGCGTCTTTGATGTGGTTGCGTTCGGAGTCGCGGAACGCGGCGTAGCTGCTGCTGCGACGGGCGAGGGTCTGGACGTCGGAGGCGTTGCGGTAGACGAACTTCATCCACCGGAATACGTGACACGGTCCGGCGAAGGCGGCACGGCTGATGTGGACGTGCAGCCCGTTGCCGTCGCCGCTGCAGCCGGCGCCCTCGAGCGTCTTGAGCAGATGCCAGGGGAATGAGTCGAGGGCCCAGTGGTAGGCCATCGGGTGGGTGACGAGTTCGAACCCGTAGTCGATGCTGCTGTCTTCCTTGAGGTAGCCGAGTCCGTTGAGGGTGTCGACTGTGTCGTCGATGCGGTCGGAGAGGTACCCCTGTGGAACGTTGATTTCCAGTTCGAAGCCGAGGTAGCGGGGGCCGATGCCGTGGAAGACCGGTTTCGGCTTGTACGAGTAGTCGTGCAGGCCGTCGAGATCGTCGTCGGTGTCGTGGTCTTCGCAGTAGGTTCCGCAGTCGATCAGGGTGGTGCAGACGCCGCACTCGAAGTAGTCGAGCCGGCTGGCGCAGTCGTCGCACAGGTCGCGGCCGGTCTCGGTGCTGCGCAGTGCGTCGTCGTAGCGGTCGCAGTGGTCGCACAGGTCGAACCCGTCGAGGCAGTTCGGGCACAGCTGGCGGCCGCCGGTGGCGTAGAGCGGTTCGTACATCCGCAGCGGCACGAGGCCCGAGCACCGGGTGCAGGTGAAGGACTCGTTGGCCTCGTCGATGGCGTGATTGCGGCAGAGGAATCCGTCGCGGATGAGAATGTCGCACTGATCGCAGGTGCCGTAGCGCTCGGCGCGCTCGCAGTACTCGCAGATCCGGCCGTCGTTGTCGGTGACCGAGGTGACGTCGGTGATCTGCCCGCATCCGCTGCACTGGTGCAGTGTGCGGACGCAGTCGTCGCAGACGGCCAGCGTGGGGCTCAGGTGGAACGGCGTCGTGGTTTCGCTGCCGCAGTCGCCGCAGCGGACGATGTCGTCGACAGGTGTGGTCATGGCGGGTGGCCTTTCGCGCTGTAGACGTGAAAAGGCGCCCCTCCCGACGAGAAGCCGAGAGGGGCGCATGGACGGAAGGAGAGCCGGCGGCGCGGTGTTGGGTGTTCGGCGCGCACCGCGCTACCGGCCCTCGGGGACGGTGTCCCGGCCGGGTAGGGAAGCCCCGGCCGGGACACCGAGCGGAGAAGCATCAGCAGGCCGGTCCGCCTACTGCGGCTCGTCGCCTGCGGACGGTTGTCGTTGGTGCTGTGGTGGCCTCCCGGGCCTCGTCGGTGTGCGGGACGCGACGCGGTCGAGCGCCCGCGGGCCCGGGGCGTGAAGCCCGGCGGGCCCGTCCGGCCGGTGTGAACCGGCGGTCGCAGACGCACGTGGGCGCGCGGTGTCGCGGGCCGGTTCACCCGCGCCGGATGTGGCCGGGCGCCGGGTTCAGGCGCCCCGGGACTGGGGGTGCTGTGCTCTCGATGGCCTGCACGTCCGACGGTGCCGGGATCACCCTTGTCCGCGCGGATTTCGCTGTCCTGGCCCAGCGCTGACGCCAGATCAGAATGCGGTCCTTTGCGCCGCAGTGGTTTCTAGGTAGCTACTTTCGCCGGCGCAGGCGGTCCGAGATTGACGTGAGCAATATCGGGAGGAAGTACAGCAGGGTGATCGACCCGATCGCGGCGACGAAGATGCCGACGATGGTGACCGTCAGTTCCAAGTAGTGCAGCGGCGCCGCGGACGCGGTGTTCGGGCACGTGGACTCAAGTGTGGGCTGCATGCGACGGGCCTTTCTTCTCCGCTGGGACAGGGACGTCCATTCAGGAACGTCAGAGGTGACTCAGAAGTCGGGTGTGGACGTGGTCAGCTCGGCGCGCAGTTCCTGGGAGATGGTGAAGAAGTCCGGGTCGACCGTGGCCGGGTCGATACCGTTGCGGTGCATCGCGCGGATCAACTTGCTGAGCTGGGTCGGCCGCGGATCCTTGGCGAAGATCGCAGCGGCGGAGATGCCATCGTGGCGCAGGTAGGCCGTCGTGGCAGCCAGGGCGGCCATCTCCGGTGCATACCGCTCGGGGGCGTGACGCCACAAGTGCAACCAGAGCGCGTGTGCGGCCGAGGCCCGCTCGGCGGTGGCCTGGGTGAGGTGGATGCCGCGTAGGCGGAGATTGGAGAGTGCGGCCAGCAGGTCGGCGATCACGTTCTCGTCGGTCGGCACGTAGCCGCCGGTGGCGGCGCTGACTGCATCGTCGATCCGGTCCAGGCGTTGGCGCAGGCGTGGGCGGTCGTCGGCGAGTTCTTCTCGCTCGACCTCGTCGGTGATCGGGTCGGCGAGGGCGGCGACGCGGTCGCGGGTATCGGCAGGGGTGGGAAGGAACTGCCGCAGGAATTCGTCGCGGCTAACGTAAATACGGTTGCCCTCTGTGATGACGTGCGTGGTCACGGGTGAGGTGACGGGGTCGGTCAGGGTGCCGGTATGGCTCTCCATGTCGTAGCACGACCATGTGACTCCGGGCGCGAAGCCGGGAAGGTGCAGCAGCTCGATATTGGTGAATCCGCAGTCGTGCAACCATTGGACGAAGGTAGCCAGCTGCGGACGGTAGGGCAGGTCGCCGGTGTCGGTGTTGTCGTGCACGACGGCACCGATGAGGCGCATGACCGGCTTCTCGGAGAGAACCTGCTGCAGGTGGGCGACAACGTAGCCGGGGTGGCGGACCACCGTGTCGAGGTCGAAACGAGTGATCGGGCCCATGCGCGCGGTGCCGTCGCCGCGGTCGATGGCCGCGACGAGGACGAGCGAGTCGGCCGGCACGTACCCCAGCGTGGCCGGGATCGCGGCAAGGAGGTCGGCGTCGGTCAAGTAGATGGCTGCAGGCATCGGAAACCTCACGAGGTATCGGCGGAGTGTCGGGTGATGTGCAGGGGCTGCGGCGGCGCGAAGCACGCCTGCGCGGAAGGCGGTTACGGTGCCGGCGGTGTGGGCCTGCCGTCGCCGTCCGGCGTCGTGCGCAGAGTTGGCACGCACGCGTTCGACAACCGCGTCGCCCAGCTCGCCGAGGAAGCCGATGAGCTTGAGCCCGAGCCAACAGCCCAGGTAGGTACCGACGAAGGTGAGGCTGAGCTGGACGAGCTGGGAGAACGTGGTGGTGAAGAACGACGCCGGGGTGAAGCAGATGAGGTCGGCGTGGGCGTGCACGATGGGTCGTTCCTTTCAGGCGGGCTGAATGTCCGCGCCGGGCGCGGTTGGCCAGCCGCTCCCGGAGCGCGCCGAGGCCCCGGGTGCTCCGCATCCGCTGAACGTGGCGGGTGGGCTCGGCCCGGGGCCTCGGTGTGCTGTCCTGACGGCGGGCCAGCGCGTCGGCCGGCTACGGGCCCTTGGCCTCCGATACCTGTTTGAGGGCCTGAGCGGCTCGGCGCAGGAACGCGGTGAGCTGCCGGTGAGTGCCCTGGATCACGGCGACGCCGGTGTCGTGGTCGCCCACGAGCAACGCGGTCTGGCCGTTGGGAACAATGTCGGTACCTAAGTCGTCGCCCGGGTGCGCGACCTCGATTACCGAGTCCGGTGGAACGTCGAAGTAGCTGTCACTCATTGGCTTTCTCCGTGCTCCAGGCCTGACGCTGCTGGTGAGGTGGCCGGGGTGGTTCGGGTCCGATGCCGTCGGCGGATGCGTCGCAGTGCTGCCGGGTCGAGCGGGGGGTTGGTGTGCTCGGCGATGTACCGGATCAGCGGCGCGACCGGCCGGGGACGGTCCTGCGCCAGAAGAGTCAAGGCCGCGCGGGCGGTGTCGTCAGATCGGTGCGTGGCGGCGTCGGCCTCGTTCCACAACCAGCCGTCGAAGTAGTACCGGCTGCTGGAGTCCGGCCGGATACGGTCGATGTGGGGCGTGCTCGTCGGATCATCGGGGTCGACTGCGGCGTCGTCGATGACGAGCAGGTCGGTGCCGTCCCAGCGGAACCTCAGGTGGTCGGAGGTGGCCTCGACAGTGATGGCGACCCATTCGGCGACCACTCGCCGAAACCGGGGTGTCACCGTGTAGAACTGTTGGCCTCTATCGGTTTCGGCGATCAGTTGCGGTTCACCTAGCTGCGCGGGAAAGGCAGGCTGGTTATCTCCGCTGACGAGCTGTTCGTCGGCGCGGACGGCGTTGTGGTCGTGCTGAGTCACGTCCTCGGACATGGCGATCACCTCGTGCGTCTCAAATGGACAGTGGTGCTGTTGCGGGGCCCGTCGGGTGTCCCGTTTCGCTTGTGCACGAAGGCGTTGTGGTTTCGGTGCGCAGACGTTTCTGGGCGCGTGCGCGGCCGGGCCGCGGCGCGGGGCGGTCGGTGAGGATGCGCGGGTGTTCCCGTCCCGTGGCGATGCCGTCGCGGATGGTTCTGCTCAGCTCGGCGCGGTCGAAGTCGGCGACACCGAGGTGCCGACGGGCAGCGTCGGTGAGGCGCTGGGTGATCTCGGCGGCACTGATCCAGCCGTTGCCGAGCAGCTCGCCGAGGGCAGCTGCGGCGGCGAACACCGTGATGTGTCGGTGGCCTTCGGTGGCGGCCGCGACGTTGCGGCACTCGGCGTCGACGGCCGCCTGGACGTAGGCGGTGACCCGGCGGCTGGTCGCCGGAAGCCGCAACGGCGGGACAGCCTCTGGGGGTGGAGGAGGCAGCGGGGTGAGGGCGGTGACCAACCAGGCGGGCAGGATCGCGACCGGCAGGTCCCCGGTGACGGTGTAGGGCACCGGCACGCCGTGGACGGTGGCAAGGGAGCCGGGCGCGGTGACGAGGGCGCCGGGGCCGCGGGTGTCGACGTGCCAGCCGAGGCCGTGACCACGCGCACCGACGGTGCTGCGCAGCCGCGACCTGGGCGGGCGGTGGAAGTACCGGTGCTCACCACCGCGCGGGGTGCCGACGGTGAAGGTGTCGACCGGGTCGGGCTCGCCGGCCAGCTGAGCCAGCAGCCTCAGGACGTCCCGGCCGTGGGTGACGCCGTGGCGTGCCCACGGCTCGGGGACCCGCCCGTGCGCGGCGTCGAGGTCGAGCACCAGCAGGCCCGCAGGCCCGCAACTGATCCCGACGTTGCATCTCGGGTAGCGGGTCCACCAGCGGCGGATGCGGCCGGGATCGCAGGTGGCCCGCTGCTGCCAGCGCTCGATGGCGGGCTTCTTCCCGCAGGGGACGAGCGGAAACACTGGCCACCCGCGCTCGGCGGCCTCCATCGCGGCACGGAGAAGTTCACCGGTGAAGGGCCGAGGAGGGGCGGTCGCCGCAGAGGTGACGATCGTGGTCATGGCATCAGCTCGACAGAAACCAGGGCGGGACCAGGGGTGACGTGGCGGTGCCGGGCGATGTCAGTGCTGGTGAGGTGGACGTGCCGGACATTCGGCGGACGATGCGGGTGCATCGGCGACACTCCGTTCTGCGCCGCGAGAACGCTGCGCGGGCGTCGAGGAGGACAGCGACAGCAGGAGCGGGCCCGGCCCGAGGTGTGCGGACCCGCCCCTGTCCGGCGACATCGGGGGACGTCGGCCGGTTAGCTCGCGGCTTCGGCCAGCTCCGCGGCGGCCGCGTCCGGATCTACCGGAGCGCTGGTGCCCTCGGAGGGGTCCGGCGCATCGTCGCCCGGCTCGGCCGGGCCGGAGCCCCCGATCGCTCGGGCATCGAGCACGTCGCCCTGCTGCTCAGCGTCGTCATCATCGGCGGCGTCGTTGGTGGTGGTTCCGCGGAGTGCCGCGGCGATGACGTCCCGCTCGCTCTGCGGAGCGATGATCAGCCGCTCGACGTCGGAGGCCGGATAGCCGGCGCCGACGAGCGCGGTCAGGTACTCCTGCGCCGCCTGCTGCGCGTATCGCCACGCGTTGCGCGAGAGCGCGTCCTCCATCGCGCAGAAGGTGAGGAACATGTCATAGACGGTCGCCTTACCCGGCGTGGAAGCAGTGGCGACCTTCTCGGACAGGTCAGTCACGGTGCTGCCAACGGGAAGGCCGAGCAGCTGGCGGGCGAGGGCGTGGTTCTGGTTGAACGCGCGGCGCAACTCGTAGCCGCCGTGGGCCTTCTGCCGGGCGAGAAACAGCTGCGCGCCCTTCGGTGCGGTCTTGCGCAACGCGAACTCGGCCAGCCACTGACGCCGCGGCTTCTCGGAGGCGTCGATCAGCTCGTTGTTCTTGCGCACCCAACGGCGGATGATCCGCGCCTCGGCGCGGACACGCTCGTCGGCGGCCAGCGCAGCTCGCGCGGCCGCGAGGTCGCTCTCCTCGCCCGCGGCGCCCGCACCACCGCCATCTCCGGTGTCGGGCGTGCTGGTGGTGCGGGGGGTGAGGTCGACACGCCCGGCCGGGGCGTGGCTGAGCGCGTGGCCGTGCGCGCGGAAGTCCGCGCAGCCGTAGACCGCCACCGCGATGCGGTCGCCGTTGCCGTCGTGGTGGTCGTCTTCGATCCAGGCGCCGTGGCCGGGGCAGGACGCGTGGTCCTCGGCGGTCAGCGTCGTGTAGGGCGCGTCCCCGGGGCTGGGGCGCAGCCGGTCGAGCGAACGGGCCTCGCCGGCCTCGGGGGTGAGGCTGCCACCGAAGATCGTGATCTTGGCGGCGGTCAGCTTCCGGGTGAGCGTCGTGACCAGGGCGGCGAGCCGCTGCTTCTTGGCGTGTTCGTCGCGCTTGGCCTGCGCGAACACCTGGAAGTTGTTCGGCTCGGTGCGCGCGATGCGGATCAGTTCTGTGGCGGTCTCGCGGTCACCGGCGGCGTCGAACTCGGCGACGACCGCGGCCTGGACGAGGTCGAGGTCGAAGCGTTCGGCGGCCTTGAGGGCCAGCTCGCTCTCCCCGGCCTGCAGCACCTGCTTGACGTAGGCGGCGCCGTTGCGGCCGCGGGCGAGCTTGCGGGCGATGCCCGCGGGCGTGAGGTTGAAGGCGGCCAGCTGCTGGATAGCCCGGGCGCTGTCGCCGAGGGTCAGCGGCTTGCGGAGGTCGTTCTCCTCGAGCTGGCGGACGATCCGCTCGATCGTGGCCTTGCGCTCGTCGGCCGGCGGCGGGGTCTTAATCCAGACCGGCAGCTCGACGCCCGCCGCACGGGCGTTGTTGAACCGCCGCTGGCCCTCGGTGATCATGACGATGCCGGTCTCGTAGTTGCGGTAGCCGTTGGCCGCGGTGTTGATGCCGTTGTTCTTAAAGTTCGCCGTGGTCGCCGGGTCCGCCTCGGCGTTCTCGGTGCGGACGTTCTCGGCGAGCAGCGCCTCATCCGGGTTGATGTGGATGACGGTGTTGATCTCGGCGTCCCACTGCGCGTGCAACGCCGCCAGCTCGTCCTCAGACAGCCCGGCGAGCGGGTTAGCGCTGGCCGCCGCCTCGTCGCCACTGGTGGAATCGGGGACGGCGCGGTCGAGGTCGGACGGTGCGGGATCGATCTCCGGGGTGGCGGGGTCGGCGTCGTCGGCGCGCTGGGTGGGCAGATCCATCGTGGCGGTCACGCGGGCTCCTTGATTCGGGCCGGTCGGTCACCGGGAGCCCCGGTGACCGACCTCGAACCCCGCACACCGCGCCGTCCCCGAACTGCTGTCCAGCAGTGGAGAATGGCGATGTGCGGGTGTCCCGGTCGGGACGCACTCGCCCAAGCGGGGCCGCCCGCGTCGGCGGCAGGCCCGCCCCTTTCTGCCCATCCGCAGCCATGTCCGCGAACGGGGCGGGCTTGCCCCGACGCCAGGCTCCGCTAGAGTGCGTCGGCCCGACCGGAACACCGCACCGGCTTTCCTCAGCGCAGCAACACATTCCTCATTCCTCATTCCTCGGCCCGGTGCGCAGCATCGGCTGATCGCCGAAGGTGCTTTCCCGGTCGTTTCTTGCTTCAGCTCACCTCGAGGCGGGATCCCGCAGCAGGCCCAGCATCGCGCTGCGGTGGGAGAGCGTCAGCCACACGTCGGCGATGTCCGGGTGCGCCCGCCCGTCCAAGTCGACCCGTGTCCAGGCCAGCCGCAGGCACCGCACAGCCGTGCGGGTCGTAATCCGCCCCTCTCGGATCGCGGCGTCCAGCTCGCCCACGACATTGGCGGGAAGGCCAGTAACGACGTGCGAGTACTCCATCGCGGCACCGGGTACCGGTACGGAACCCCACCGGCGGCGCGCGCGTTCCCGGGCTCGGGCGACGCTGTCCCGCAGCGTCTCAAGGGACGGCTGCGACACATCAGGCTCTGCGACGGTGACCGTCCGCACGAACAGGTCGACGCGGTCGAGCAACCAGTGCGGGATCCGGGCGAGGTAGCGCGCACGCTGCGCCGGAGTGCAGCGGCATTCCTTGGCCCGGACGCGGCCGCAGGAGCAGTCCCGGGCGGTGAAGACCATGCGCGCCCCGGCCGGGCGCGTTTCGGCGCCTGCCCGGGCAGTGATGCCGATCGTGCCGTGCTCCAGCGCTGGACGCAGCACCTCGACGATGCGGGAGGAAAGCTCGGGGAGGTCTTCGACGGTCAGGACGCCGCAGTGCGCCAGCGTCAGCAATCCCGGCCGATTCAGGGATCCGGCTACCGCGGCGATCGTGTCGTCGGGGCGCAGGGAAACTCCGGGCGGCCGGAGGTGCTCGCTGCGGTCAGGGGCAGGTTCGCCGGCCAGGACGTGCCACTTGCTGAGCTCGACCGCCTCGGTGTCGGTGAGGTCGGTCATCAGCGTCCGCATCAGCCGGGGCAGCAGGAGGACCGGGGTGCCGGGAGCCGCGACGTGCAGGGTGTGGTGACCGCCGGCGGCCGCGACCGCGGCAGCTCGGACCGCGGTGGGCGACAGCTGGGCCCAGGCTTCGGGCGCCCACAGCGTGGCAGGCGACGCCCCTTCGCCCGATTCGGGCCGCAGGGCCGGAGTAGGTCCGCCTCGCAGCCAGGTGACCAGGTCATCTAGGCAGGCAACAGGGACGATGGTGAGGCCGGGGACGTTCCCGGTATCGGCGGCGTTGGCGGCGGGCACGACCAGGTGGGTGAACCCGGCGTCGGCGGCCGCGATCGCACGCGTCCGCACGTCGGCGACCGGGCGGACGGTGCCGTCGAGACCGAGTTCGCCGACCAGTGTGGTCGCGGTCAGACGCCGGACCGGCACGGCGTCGGTGACCAGCAGCGCCGCGGCCGCCGCGGCGAGATCGACGTCGGAGCGCGGGTGCGCGGTGGAGGCGGTCAGGTACACGACGCCCTCGGGCCAGGACAGGCCGCTGTTGCGGATGGCCGCACGCACCCGGTCGCGGGTCTCACGCGAGACCGTCAGGCTGAGGCCGTGCACGCACAGCGTGGCGTCGCCGACGCCGAGGTCGGCACGGATGTCGACGATCCGAGCCTGGGAGTTGTCGAGGGTAACCACACGGGCATGGGCTTCCAAGGCATCGTCCTTTCGTTGTGAAGAAAAGAACTCCGGCGCCAGTGAGGCGCCGGAGTCGGGTGTTCGTCGACTGCGCGACAGTCGCGCCGACGGTCAGCGGCCAGAATCGGGCGCCACGGGCGTGGCGCGGTCGGCGGCGGCACGTTCACCGACGAGCGCGGCGAGGGCGAGCGCGTTCTCGACGGTGGCGTCGATGCTGAACCGCACCCGGCGCTGGCGGCTGCGCCAGATCGGCTGCAGCACCTGCGCGGTCGCGAACAGCGGCTGGCCGTAGGCCCCGACTGACACGGTGTTCGCCCCGGCCTCGGGGGTTGTGCCGAAGCCCGCGCCGATCGCGGCCAGGACGTTCGAGAGGTCGGCGGCGTCGCACGCGCGGCGGTGCGCCAGGTCCCGCGCCGCGGCGATCAGCTCGACCACGTCCGGAATCAGCCGCCGGGCCACGTCTTTGCCGACTGCGGCGGCGGGCCGGGCCCGCGCCACGGTCACCGACGGCCGGACCATTCCGGTCGGCTGATGGGGACTGAGCTCGGAGTCCAGCCAGGCTTCCAGCACCAGACGCTCCCCCGATCCGCTGGAGGAGACGGTCACGCTGATCCACCCGCCGTCCGGGCCGACGAGCGCGGCGTCCTCACCGACACAACGGGACGTGGCGGCACGCCACGGCTCGCCGAGCACGTCCGCGACCGCACGCAGGTACGGCATCAAGTTGTTCGACATCTCCCGGGGTTCCTTTCGATCGCGAGGTGTGCAGTTCCGGTTGCCGCTGCCGCGGGTCGCGGCGGGCCGGCGTCCCGGGTGGCACGTCGTGGAGCCGGTGACAGCGCGAGCCGGGGCCACGGCGGCCTGCACCTGGCCCGCGCTGTTAGGCAGCAGGAAGCCGCCGTGGCCCCGGACGGCGCTACCGTGGGTCTGCGAACGTGCCCAGTTGGGTATCGCCGGCGGCTGAGGTAGGCCCGGGGCTGGCGCGGCGGGCGGCGCGGGCGGCATCGACACCGGCTTGCCAGCGGCTCCACCGGCGCCCGGCCTGGCGGGCCTTGAAGTGCGCGATGTTGTTCGCCGGGATCCCGACCGGCGTCGGCCCGAGCACGGCCAGCAGGTCGGAGTCCTCTTGCGAATGCCAGCCCGCATCGGTGATGGACTGCTCGTCGGGGAAGACGTCGGCGACCCGATCGGTGCTCGGGTCCAATGCGGAGTCTTGGGTGCCGCCGTAGGAGTAGACCCACCAGAAGTTCCGCGGCGGATTCGGCTCGACCAGCTCTCGGAACGCCGCGACTTCCTTGGTGTAGGCGTAGAACCGGGTACGCTGCCGGGCCCGCATGATCTCCAGCCACGCGGACAGGTACGCGCGGGAGTAGAAGTCGCCGCTGTCGTGGATCCTCACCCACGCGTCGACGAACCGCTTGTGCGACAGCTCATCCAGCATCGCTTGCTGCCAGCCTGGCAGGTCATCCATGGTCCAGCGCAAGTTCTCCTGATGTCGTGCTTTCACCTGAGGAAAGAGGTAGGTACCGTTTCTGGCGTAGCAGGCTTTCGCGCACACGCCAGCCGACGGGCATACGTTGTAGTTACGGCCATCCGGCAGTTTCCCGGCGAACGCCGGCAGGGACCAGTTCCAGATCCCGAGCCGCTTCAGTTCGCGGTTCTGCCGCAGCAGCGTCATCGTGACCACCGTCCTCATGCCACTCGATGCATGGGGAGGCCACACCAAGATCCGGTTTCCTCCACCGTACACCCGCAATGTCGGGTAGGTAGGCGACCCGACGAGCGAGATCAGCCATACAGCCAGGTCATCGACGTGGCCAGGCACTCGGCGGCGGTGCCCGCGTCGGCGGCCGACAGCAGTGCCGCGCCCCGCACGACGATCGCGGCGTCCGCCGGGTCCCTGGTGAGTAGTTCGCCGATCACGGTCTCGGCGTCGGCGCCGACATCGGCAGGATCGATGACAAGCGGCAGGGCAGGATCATCGAGGAAGGTCGTCACGGTGGCCGGGTGAGTGGGATCGGTCATTGCCGTCCTCCGTGCGCGGGCCGACGCGCGGCGGAGCGGTTGACGGCCGTCGGTGCGGTGCCGTGTCGGCACGATGATGGCGAGATTCCGGCTGATATCGGTTGTGTCAGCGGCAGGTGCGGGAGCCGGCAGTGGAAGATGCCGGTGTCGTAGGCGACGGCGACGGCGTGCGCGCGATTGCGGGCATTCAACTTGGCGAAGATGTTCTTCATGTGGGTGCGGATGGTTTCGGGTGAGCGGAACTGCTTCCCTGCGATCTGGATGTTGCTCAGACCGCGCGCAACATCGCAGAGGACGTCCCGTTCGATGGCAGTTAGTTCGGTCGCACGTGGCACTGTCGGACCTCCGACAACGTTCGACGAGAGGCGCAAGAGGAGACTGGCCGGGACAGCGCGGCGCGTGCGCTGACCCGGCCAGCCCCGAACCGGGACTCGGCTCGCCCGGGGGAAGGCGTGCCGACTCGGGATTCCCGGTTCATTCAGGTGGCCTCGCATGGGTGGCGTGTGGACGACACCGGTCACCCAGGTCCCGGCGTGGCACCGGTCAAGGCCCTGGTCCTGCGGTCGGGGCGTTCGATGTTCTGCGGTGGGCCTTGACCGGTGTCGCGGGACCTGGTCGCGTGATCGAGGCCGCGCGACACCGTGAGGTCACAAGTAGCCGGCAGCCGCTGGATCCGGAGCTGATACGGTCACGGCGGCGACAGCGATGTTCGAGGTGATCTGCTCGGGGCCGCGCGCCCGGACGTCGCGAGCGGTGACACGACGCCCGAGACGCTGCGGCCGCGATGGGGTGTCGAGGACGTGGGCTACCAGCGCGTCGCGCCGACCCGGCCGGCGGTCTCGTCTAGTTCGTGCTCGACGACCTCGGCGCTGGCGTGCTGCTGGAACAGCAAACCGACGGTCGCGGCGCCCGGCGCACCGTGCGCGTGGGCGAGAGCACAGGCGGTAAGGCGGCGGTCGCCCCGGCGGACGGCGCTGGCCGCGATCAAGGTCGCCAGCCGTGCGCGAGCGCTGGGGTCGGGGCGGCCGCGGTAAAGGGCCATCCACAACTGCTCGACTCGCTGCGGGTCGAACTCGTTCGGTGGCAGGAGCATCGGTCCGTAGACGGCGTTGTCGGCCAGCGCAGCCGTGACGGCGAAGGCTGTAACGTTGTCGATGAACTCGCCGCGGCTTGCCTGGATGGTGGCGTGGGCGACGATCCGGTTGGCTTCGTCCCCGCGACGAACCAGGAACGGCACGATCCGGCGGGCGAACCGGCCGAGGTTGGCCGGCAAGGTCTCACCGGATTCGGTGAAGGGCAGACCCCAGGTCGGGGTCGGGGCGTCGCCGCCGAGCTGGATGGGTGCGGCGAAGTCGAGGCCGGGGCGTGGGGTGATGACGGTGCCGAGGTGGGTGGAGCGGCGGTAGTCGCGCCAGGGGGCGCCGGGGCGGGTGTGCGGGGCCCAGTAGCGGCCGATGACGGTGTGTCCGGCGGGGCGCAGGTCGGCCTCGAGCGCGGCGATCGCGGCCCGCAGCGGCAGCCGGTTCCGGGAGTGGTTCTCGGCGATGATGACGATGACGAGGTCGATGTCGCGGTGGGCCGGCATGGCGTCCCGCACGTGCCCGGCGATCTCGATGGTGGTCTTGTCCCGCACCTGGGTGACCGGGAACGCAGCGCCTGACGGTGAGGTCAGCCGCCACGCAGATGTGCTGTCGGTGTGGGCGGGCAGAGCGATGACGTGCAGGGTGTCGGCGCAGGTGTCGGGCAGCGATCCGATCAGTTCACCGGGGGTCAGGTACGCGGTCACGGTCGGCGCTCCTCGGCTCGGCCTCCCCAGCCAATGAGCCCGGGGAGGCGGTGGCGGCCCACGAAGGTGTGAGCCGCCACCGCCTGAGCGCGCGTCCGACGGCGGCCTGGGACGCTGCGCGGGGTCACTGGGCGTGCGCGAGGTGCGGGCCGCCGTCGGGGCGTGCGCTAGCGTCGATCGGGCACAACCGCCGGGATGCCCGCCTCCGGTTCCGCGTCCACCTCCCCTTCGACCTCCTCGATCACCGCGATGACGTCGTCGGCGGAGGTGGCCAGGCGGGCCGTGCCGTCTTGGATCAGCCGATGGCACCCGGCGGACGCCGCGGAGGACACCGGACCCGGGATGGCGAGGACGGGTCGGCCGAGCTTGTCGGCCAGGCGCGCGGCGTGAAGGGCGCCGCTGCGCTGCCCGGCCTCGATCACCACCGTCGCCCGGGTCAACACGCTCAGAAGCCGGTGGCGCTGAAGAAACCGATGCCGCGCAGGCGGCATGCCGGGCGGATACTCGGACACGACCGCGCCGGAGGCGGCGATCCGTTTGAGCAGACCCACGTGTCCGGCCGGATAGCCGAGGTCGATCCCACACGGCAGGACGGCGACGGTGCAGGCTCGACGGTCGGTCGCGAGCGCTCCGCGGTGGGCTTCGCCGTCGATGCCGTAGGCGGCGCCACTCCACACGACGACGTTCCGAGACGCCAGCGCGTAGGCGAAGTCCGCAGCGTGGTGCTCGCCGTACTCGGTGGCTGCCCGTGCTCCCACGATCGCGACCGAGCGCGCGGCTGCCACCTCGTCCAGCCGCGGCTCGCCGTGGACCCAGAGGCCCAGCGGGGGCCCGCCGAAGGTGTCGTCGTCCGTGGCCAGGGTGCTCAGACCGGCGAAGACGTCGGCCGGCCATTCCTCGTCTTCGGGGATGACGAAGCGGGCGCCGAGCTCTGCGGCGGTGCGCAGGCTGGCGTCGGCGAGCTGCCAGCGCACGTGACGACGAGACTCGGCGAGGACGTCGGCCGGTGCGGAGCAACCGGCGATGCGGTGGGCGGCGTCGACGGGCCCGACCTCGGCGACGTAGCGGCCGAGGACCGGGTTGGTGGGTTCGGCGGCGTGCTGGAGGAACGCACGGGCACGCCGCGCGTCGGTGGAACTGGACATGAAGACTCCTTCGTGCGAACTGCTGGGCACGCAGTGGGCGATCACGATTCGGCGGGGAAGCTCCGCACGCGGATCTCGTGGAGGCGGCGTTCGACGACGGTGCCCACCGGCCACATCGCGGCGAGCAGCAGCAGCTCCACCGCGGCATCGATGACACCGTTGCGCGTCTCGACGTTGTCTTTCCAGCCGAGGGCGAGGAGCCCGGCGTGGAAACGGCCGATGTACTCCGCGGCGGTCATGTCAGTCGCGACGACCTCGGCTGTCGTCGAGGTCTGCCGGCTGGTGATGCCGACGAAGCTGCGGGCGCAGCCGCAGATTGGCGAGTCCGGGTCGGCGTGGCATTCGCCGGGGAGATCGACCAGTTCCGTACCCGGAATGCTGTTGGAGTCGTTGTCCCGCGCGCCTTGGGTGCGATGGGTGGAGACGAAGTATTTCAACACGGGTTCCTCCTCGGTGGCCGTGGCCGGGGTGGGCGGTGGACGCGGCCTTGGTCAGCGGGCCCCGCGGGTCCGGGGCAAGCCGGCCACGGGGAGGGCGGCGGTGTCCCTCGTGGACTGCGGGCTTGCCCCGGTCCGCGGGTCTGCTGCACTGAGCTGCGGTCACGCCCAGCCGCAGTCGGACGACGGGACGGAATTGGCGGCACTGCGCTTAGCGCAAGGCCCGACACTGAAAGTTATCACAAGAAAATCAGCCACACTTGTGGCCAATTGGCGTTTTCTGGGGCACTCTGGGTACTAGAAGGTGATCCACTGTGGTCCACAGGGAGCGACCACAGCGGACTCTTCTGGGGATCCGATCCGCTCTCAACCCCCCGGCGGTGAAGGTTCCCGGCTCGGGAGGGGGCACTGGGGAGGGCACCTCTCCCGAGCCGAAAACTTCAACCGACGATGCACCGGTCGCTTTTGACGGTCGGTGAGGTCCCGGGTCCGACGCTTCGGTCCGGACCGGGCGTCGGGTTTTCTTGCGTGCGTTGACGAGCCGCTGCCCTCATGCTCGAACGAGCTGTCCTTCCGGGCGGTCGCAACGCGCCAGAGTCGACGGGAGTCCTTTGATGACAACGAGTCTTCTGTGCGCGAAGCGGATCGCGGCGTCACTGCTGACGTTCGGTGCTCTCGCGAGTGCGACGATGGCACCTGCCGCGCCGGCTGACGCAGCCGGCACTCAGCCTTTCGCCGATGTGGCGTCCGATCAGCCGGACGTGGGCGCGCTGGGCGAGGGCAAGGCCAACGCGGGCACACCGGCGGTCGCACCCGACGGCACCCTCGTGTGGTCCACACCGACCTCACCGCAGACGCGGCCGATGTCGGCCGCGACAGCGCAGGGCTGGATCGCGGTCACCGCGACCGCGGACGGCGCGCGCATCCGGTCCCGGCCCGTGGACGGTCCGGTGCTGGGCACGATCGCCTACGGGGCCGGGTTCTGGGTGTCGTGCACGCGCGGGGCGTCCGATGGACACGCGTGGGGCTGGTCCTACCGCGGCGGCACTTACGGCTGGGTCCGCGGGGATCTGTGGGAGGTCGAGCAGCACACGGGTCCCGGCGGTGGCGGGACACCCCGGGTTCCGCAGTGCCCGTGACGCCACGAACGCGGTGACATCCGGTCGGGTGTCCCCGCGTGGGCGGGTCGGTCCGGCCGGTGTCCTGTCCGGGCCGGGCCGACGTCCAGCCCTCACTCGATCTGGCAAATCGGTGTGTTGTGGCACGACGATCTCCGGGCCGAGCCCCGGTCGAATCACCGGTTGCCGAGCCGGTGGATCCAGTCGCGGACGACGTGCTCGGGCGTGCCGAGACGCGCGGCGATCTGGGGCCACCGCACGTAGCTGGCCCGCAGTTCCATCACCTCCCACACCCGATACGGGGTGCGCTCGCCCCGTGGCAGCGGCAGCGGGCAGTTCCGGGCCGTGGGCGGCCAGGGAAGCCAGTCCGGATCCGGCACGCCGTCAGCGGGGAAGCGCCGGTGTGCGGCGGTGACATGCTGGCCGATAGTCGGCCAGCGCCTACCGGGTCTCGTCGACGTCGCCTGGTACTGGGCGGTGTCCCGCGTGGACGGTGCAGACATCTGCCTCTGATTCCTCTCTGAGCCGGCGTACCCCGGACACGAACAGGGCGACGCCCCAGCCGACATCAATGACCACCGCCGCCCACGTGGCGACGGCGCCGTAGACCGGGCGCCAGGGGGCGAAGACCATGGCGATGATCGGAATCACCAGGGCCGCGACACAGGGAACTCCGATGGCGTCGCCGAGCACGCGACCCACGGTCAGCGGTTCGCGGGCCGGCATTCAACGCTCGGGCGGCAGAATGTCGAAAAACGACCCGATCAACACCGGGTCGCGGCCGAGGAAGTCACGAACCTGATGCCACAGGTGCTCTGCGCGCACCCAGTCGTGGTACTCGTGCCGAGGGATGTCCTCGTCGTCACGTGGGGAGAGGTTGTCCTCGATGTAGGCGTCGAAAGACAGCCGGCCGTCTCCGGCATCACGGGCGAGCAGGAAGATGGCTTCGTCCCAGTCGAGCTCGGAGTGTCCGGGCAGGTCGTGCAGCCACGTCATGGATCGCTGTTCACCGTTCGGGTTCCGGCTGTGCATCCGCAAGGCCCATTCTCGACGGACGTGACCGCCTCGCTGAAACGTCCCGAGATCCCAGGAATAGCAGCCGATACGATGCCGCTGGGCGAAGTCGAGCCCGAGAACCTCCTCGGCAGGCTCATGACGGCTCATGGCGTGGCCTCCGGCGGTTCTGGTGCACCGCAACGCGAAGCAGCCTCAGATGGTTGCCGCTCGGGCGCCTGCCGGGGCAGCCGGGATGAACAACTCTCATCGAGCGGCTGTGGCGGCTGTCCGCGGTGCCCGGAGACGTCGCGGGCCGGGCACGGGAAAGATCCGTCGGCGGGCGTCGCCAGCATCGCGCGTACGTGGTCGGCGCAGTGCACGTCACGCGCGTCCACCAGGGCCAGCGCCGCTGTGAACGCTTTCCGGCCGTCGCGGATCCGGTCGCACATCCAATACGTGCGACCGAGCAGGATCAGCACGTCGGCGTGCACGACGTCTTCGACGGAGTCGTCGTCGGTGAGCGCGATCGCGCGACGGAGGTACGGCAGGGCTGCGGCGGCACGACCGGCGTCCAGGAGAACCGCGGCCATGTCGCGTCGCGCCAGCAGCCCGCGGTGATCGTCGCCGGCGCCGTCGCAGCTGTCGATGAGGGTGGACAGCACGTCCAGCGCCCGGTGAAGGCGGCCCCAGCGGCGGTAGAGATCACTCAACCTTGTCAGCGCTACGCAGGCGCCGACATGGTCCTTCCGCGACCGCTGGAGACTGAGAACGCGAACCCAACCGGACTCGGCCAGGGGCAGGTCGCCGTCGCGCTCGGCGCACTCGGCTGCCTGCGCCAGGAGCTCGATCAGCGCTTCGGGGTTGCGGGACTCGATGGCCACCCGCTCGCGCAGCGCGGCAAGATCTGCGCGCCACGCCGCGCTGGCCAGGAGCGCGGGCACCGGACCCGCCGCACTACTGCTGCGTGGCGTCAGACCACCCATTGCGCCCCTCCCGGAAGTCTCGCATGGCGATGACCGCGGCTATGGCACGGTCCACGCGCAAGGCGTCCGCGACCGCCGCGACGTCTTCCAGCGACCGCATCGGTTCGTGCCCGTGTAATACCTTCTCCAGGAACGGAGCCGGCAGCCCAGTCCGCTCGGCCACCGTGTCCAAGTCCACGCCAGCGATCGTGCAGGTGTCGCGCAGCCAGTCACCGAATCGCTGCGGCGGGAGCAGCGGGATGTACTCCACGCCGGGAAGTAGACCTGGCGGGAGTCGGTGTTCCCGTAGCAGCTGCTTGGTCTCGGCGGCCAAGCGGCGGACGTACTTCTGCACTGCTTCGGTCTGGAGTGTGAAGCACCAGTGCGGCCAGTTGTCGTCCAGCGGCGTGCGGCCCAGGTCCGCGAGACGTTCACCGGCCAACCGGAACATTTCGGCGTTGTAGCGGTGAAACTCGATCCACTGCAGCACATCGGTACTGTTGCCCGGGTTTCGTGCGGTCATGTCGCGCTGCGCGGCTAACAACGTTTCCGGGACGACGTCGACCTCGACGGTCGTCGGACACTGAGGCACGTGAGGTCCGTTCATCGCGACGCTCCGGCCAGCGGGAAGGAGTGCAGGACGGTCGAGGCGTAAAGGCAGTGTTCGGGAATCTGGACGGTCTCGACGAGAGCGATGGCGTTCACGGTGATGCGGGCGTGGCTGGGGCGCAGGCCGTGGCGTAGGCGTCGTTGCAGCGCGTCGCTGCAGGCGTTGCCGTCGGCGTAGCACAGCGCCATGTGCGCGGGTCGGCTGTCGTGGGTGACGGCCTCGGGGCCGCACAGCTCGGCGATGACCGGTCGCACGCGGTCGATCAGGTCGTCGAAGGGTGCGTTGTGGTGGGTGTCGGCGACGACGCCACGGGCCTGGGTGAGGACCGACCCGATCAGCATCTCGAACGCGGGCACGTCGGCGAGAACGGGGCCGAGCGCAGTGATCAGCGCCGCACGGAGCGCCGGGTCGACGGCGCCGTCGGTGGGCGGGCGGATCGGCTGAACGGTCAGGTGCAGCGCCTCGTCGGGGACGGGCCGGGTGGTGGCGGGATGCTCGCGCAGGATGTCGCGGCAGGACTTCACCAGGCACGCGAGTTCGTCATCCCGCCGGAGGTCGGGGATGATCATCAGCTGGAGTTCGCGGTGACCGGCCGGCCACAGGCGATCAGCTTGAAAGAACGGTTCCACTGTGGATTCCTTGAAGTTGGCACGTCAGAGCTGGGCGTGTAGGTCGGTGGCGGCGGCGAGGTCGCCGGCGGCGCCGGGGCCGGCGTGGCGCAGCCGGGTGATGAGGTTCTCGGTGAGGCGGCGGGTGATCGTGGTCTCGCCGAGGGCGTAGCGGGCGTGGGCGGCGGCCAGGTCGAGGCCGGTCCGGTAGCGCGGGGCCGCGGCGGTGCCCAGCAGGGTGTGCGCGCGACCGGCGGCCGACAGCGCGCTGGACGCTTGCCGGTCGGCGGTGAGCGCGTCGGCGAGGTAGGTCAGTGCCCGGGCCGCACCCAGCCGGTGTTTCGCGCGGATCAGGGCGCTGATCGAGGCGTCGAGGTAGCGCACGGCGTCGGCGGTGTGGCCGAGGGCCAGGTGGGCTTGCCCGATGCGGCGGTGGGCGAGGGCGTGGCCGTGGTCGTCGACGACGCTGCGGTACTGACGCAGAGCAGCGGTGAGTTCCCGCAGCGCCTCGTCCGGGTCGCCGGCGGCGAGGTGGACGCGGCCGCTGTGGGAGGAGGCCAGCGCGAGAATGCCCGGGTCGCCGATGTCCCGGGCGAGGGCGGTGGCGTCGGCCGCGGCGCCGAGCGCGTCGGCAAGGCGGCCCAGGTCGGCCAGGGCGGAGGCTTCGCGCGCGCGGAACACCGCAGCCATCGGAGGGTGGGTGTGGTGGGTGAGGGTGTGGCCGGTGTGCTGGGCGTGGGCGAGGTCGTCGTGGTGGTAGGTGGTGCGGGCCAGGTGCCAGGTGGCTTCGGCCAGTTCGACGGCGACATCGTCGCGTCCGCGGTCCACCGCGGCGGTGAGGACATTGCGCAGGACTCGGTGCTCCGCGGCGTACCAGCGCAGCACGCGGTGGCCGTCCACGTGGTCGTGGGGCACGGCTTCGTGGACGGCGGACGCGCTGAACCGGAACGAGTCGGGGGCGATGAGCGGGACGGCGGCGGTCGCGGTGGCGGCGTACCAGTCGATCAGCCGGGTGGTCTGCTCCGAGCGGGTCGGGTCGGGCACTTGGGCGCGTTGATGGGCGGCGTGTTGGCGGGCCCAGGGCGCGAGGGCGTACCGGTCCCCGGGCGGGAGCTGGTCGAGCAGTCGGGCAGCGTGCAGCCGTTGCAGTGCCGCGGCCGCGTCCGGCTCGCTGATGTTGAGACTCGCGGCGATCGGGAGCGCGGTGGTGTCGGGGCCGGGGTGGTCGGCGAGCAGCTCGTAGACCCGCTGGATCGGGGCGGGCAGGTGGGCGTAGGGAATGCTCACCGGCGCCTCCGACGACCATGCGCGAACTGGGACACGCGGGATGGCTCGGTCCGGCGGCTGCGCGGCGGGTGTCTACGCGGTGCGGCGGCGCGGGTCATGCGGACTGGCCGGATCGGCTGCCGGGCGCCGGGCGCGGCGTGGGAATAAGTTCCACAGCCGGCCAGAGCGGGACCATCGCCACGACGTAGAGCCACGTGGGGACGGGCAGCTGCCGGTACGCCACTGGCTTGGCTGCTGGCCGATGCCGGGCGGTTCGCAGCTCGGTACGAGCGACGTGCAGACCCAGCGCCGGGTAGGCGGAGCACAGCAGCAGGGTGAACAGAAAATCCATGCGAATTCGTCATTTCGTGGTGATGGCGGTGGCAACGGGGATGGGCCGGTGACGACCGGGGATGCCGGCGGCGCGGAAGGTGCGTTGCCGGGCGGCGATTCGGTCAGTGCGGTGATCGATGGGCCCGCAGGCCGCGTTCGGCACCGGCAGGTCGGCCCGGCGTCGGGCCGCCGAAGGGTTCGACGGGGACGCCGCGTTTGTCGAGGATGCGCCAGACGGTTCCGTAGGAGACGTCGTTGCTTCGGGCGATCTCGTGGATCGGTGTGTGGTGGCGGTAGTCCTCCTCGATCTGGGCTTCGTCGACATCGACGGTGTTTCCCTTGCGCGGATTGGCCCGTGAGGACGCGGCGGCGTGGGCGATGACCGTGAGCTGGTCGGCGCTTTGGCGGTGCAGAAGGTGCAGCGCGCGCAGCCCGAATGCCTCTTGGACGCTGTGGGCGAAGTGGGCGCTGATGCTGGTTTCCGCAGTCAGGACACGGGTGACGTGGGACTGGGTGTAGCCGACGGCTCGGGCGAAGTCGGCCTTGGTGAAGGCACGCTCGTGGCGGAGGGTGTCGATCATGTCGGCCGCGGTGGGCTGAGCCTGGCCGTGGTGCAGGTCGATGTGGACGCTGGTGTACTCCGTAAACTGCTGCAGGGTGGACAGACAGAGGTTGCACAGGGCGATCGACTGGGTCAGACAGGGGCCGTCAAGGACGACAGCGGGCACCGCATCGTGCGTGCACACCGCGCACGTCTGGTCGAGGAGAAGAAGGCTGTTCATCGCCGTGTCACGGGGCTGCGGGAGCAGGCAGGTCGGCAGCGAAGACAACCATGAGCGCCAGCGCCCACAGCAGGATGCAGCAGCCAAGTCCGCCCACCACCAGGACGACGGCCTTGACTGGGTCGGTCCGGCGTCGCGGCGTCGTCGGGTGCCATTCGTCGTCGGTCACCGGGCACCGCCTGCCGTGGTGGAGCCGGGAGCGGCGGGGCCGCCGCCGAGCTGATCGGCGGAGGTCGCGGTGTCCTGGTGCGCGGCCTGCCGGTAGAGCTGCGCTGTGATCTGGCCGGTGGTGTGAGCCCACGACCGCAGGTATCCCGCGAGCGCTCCCGGGCTCTGGTTCGTCGGCGGGTCTTCGGCCACCTGCTTCTCCATCAGCGCGAGGGCGATCCGCAGCCGCCGCAGAATGTCGTCGATTTCCTCGGCCGCCCGGGCTGAGGAGATTTCGGCGGCGTGCCGACGTACGTGGAGCTGGGCTCCGACCGCCAGCGCCTGAAACGCCGCACGCTCGTAGGCCGCGATCGCGTCCTGGGCCGTGGCGGCCTCGACAATGCCCAGGACAGCGACGCCGCACGGGCAGGCCATGCTCGAGGTCACCGCCGATTCCCCCGTCCGTGGATGTCCCGGGGCTGCTCCCCGCCCGGCCGGAGCGCGGTACTGGCGGTGCGCAGGGGACGGCAGCCCACGAGGACGGTTCGCACGACGGTGCCGGGCGCGTCTTGATCCAGAGTGGCCGGCGTGAGCGGATGTGTCGTGACGTCCGCGACGTCGGCGAGCAGCTGATCGGCTGCGAGCCGATCCTCGATAGCGATCGGGATGCCGGCCGTGGCGAACCGCGCAGCGAGTGGGGACGCAGCGGGATCGGAGGCATCGGCGTCGTCGAGATCGTCGGCCCCGTGGGCGGTGAGCTGGGTGATCGCCGCGAGGCTGCCGGAAGGCGCGCCCTCGAGCAGCGTCAGGATGGCGGCGAGGCGGATTCCGGCCGGTCGGAGCAGGCCCGTGGCGAGGATCCCGAGCGGCGCGCCGCTGGCGAGCAGGTCAGCGACTGCGGGTGTTGCCGCGAGGTCCCGGTGGTGGTCGGCGGGCAGGCAGAGGACGTGGCCGCGGCCGGCGGCGGCCCCGCGGTCGATGCAGTCGTGCAGGCCCCGGGTGATCGGGTCGTGTTCGATCACCACGATCCGCGCGCCGGCGTCGTGCAGGTCGGTCAGCGTGGACGAGTGCGCCCAGAGGGGAAGTCCGCCGGTGCCGAGGAGGAGGACGTGGCGCAGCCCGCGATCGAGCATGGTCTCTGCGGCACTGCGATCCCAGGTGGCGACGGACCTCGCCACGCGAGGCAGCTGCGGGTGCTCGGCGAGGAGGCGGTCGGCGAAGTCGCGGTCGACGGCGGTGTTGAGGGAGCCGTCGAGCAGGTAGTCGGCGACGGCGTCCCGGCGGGGACTTTCGATGTCGACGTGGACGCGTTGGTCGTGTTGTGCGCCCTGGTGACCGGGTGTCGCGGTGGTGAGTGGTGGCATGTCGAGGTGCTTTCGTGGCTGGTGGGGCGTCCCCGCGGTGGCCGGACATGTGCCGGGGCT
This sequence comes from Amycolatopsis nalaikhensis, assembly GCF_030264295.1. Taxonomy (GTDB): domain Bacteria; phylum Actinomycetota; class Actinomycetes; order Mycobacteriales; family Pseudonocardiaceae; genus Amycolatopsis; species Amycolatopsis nalaikhensis. The sequence goes on from NZ_CP127173.1 coordinate 3,984,540, forward strand.
GAGGGCGGCCGCGGCGTCGGATCTGCCGCGGCCACCGCGGGGAGCGAGGTGTTCCGTAGGTCAGCCGACAGGGGTGGCCGACACGGTGTGGGTGGTGGCGCTCGGAGAGCCGGGCAGCAACTGGTGGATCTGCCGGGTGATCCACGGCTGGTAGGCGTGGAGGTCGGTGTAGATGGCCGCGCTGCCGCAGAATTCGGCGATGGTGCGGGAGGCTTCGCCGAGCAGGTACCAGTCGTCGCCGTGGCGCTGCAGCAGCCCGGAGCCGGAGTCGCCGTTGCAGACACCGCCGCCGGTCGGCGGGACTCCGGCGCACAGCTCGCCGGTGCCGATGCCGCCCGGCGCGCACTTGCCGGCGCGCAGGAGCGGGACGTCGAGCTGGCTGAGCTGGGCTGGTGCGGGGCCGGTCCAGGCGGCGGGATCAGTGGTGATACCCCACCCGATCGCCAGCGCGTGCTTCCACAGCCAGGCGGGGGCGATGCGGGCCGGGCGGACGCCGTCGACGTGGCCGGTGAATCGGATGAGGGAGACGTCCCAGATCTTGCCGTCGGTGTCCGGCAGGCCCCAGGCCCATCGCGGCGGGACCACGATCTTGCTGCCGGTGCGGACGACACCGCCCTGGAGACGGTTGGTGGACCCGAACCGTACGTGGTAGATCGCAGGATCGCTGCGGTCGATGTCGGGGTCGCGCAGGTCGGTGCGGAAGCTGGCGAAGATCTTCTTCGCCGCGGGGCTCATCCGGGCCTGTTCGGCGGGGCTGGGCGTGTTGCTCAGGCAGTGGCTGGCCGACGCCGCCACCGCGGCCGGCTGCCCGGTCTCGTCGTAGCCCTGGGCGAGCAGGGTGACGCCGCAGGAGTGCGAGTCCGGGTCGCCGTGGTCGAGCAGCTGCAGGGAGCCGGCGCCGGCGTAGGCGACCGGGGCGGGGTCGCCGCCGACGATCCGCGGGGAGACCGAGGTGGTCGGTGGGGCCGGGGTGTCGGCGGTGGCGGCGGAGACACCGAGCAGCACTGGCAGCAGTGCCAGGGCTGCTACGACGGTCTTTCTGAAATGCACGAGGAGAAGTTCCTTTCGTATCAAAGGGTTCGGCGCGACCGAACGGCAACGCGGACGTGTGGAATGGATGCCTGGCCATGCTCGGGAGGTGAGCGAGGTGAGACATGCGGCAGGAATCGGGGTCGACATCGGTGCGAGGACGGCAGCCCCCGGGTTGCTGACCGTCTACGGCAGCGGCCTGCAGATGGTCAGGGAGTCATCCTTTCCCTTCCCCCGGAGGTGGCGGTTGTCCCGCGTGGTGGGCCGGGTCCTGGGGGATGTCGGGTGGTTGTGGCGCTGGACGTGGGTCGCGCTCTGCGGTATACGGCGAGAGTTCAAGGCGGAGCCACAGCATGCGGTCGGCTGTGGTCTCCTGCCGGCCGCCGCGTCTGATCGCGTCACGGTGTTCGGCGACGGCCTGCCTCAGCGCCTGCAGGGCGGTCGACATCCGGTCGAGGGCGTCGTGCTCGTTGATGCGACGTACTCGGTGTTCAAGCTCGCTGCGGCGTGCGCGGGCGCAGTTGGCGAAGTGAACGGTCCGCGACTTCCATTCCTGATACGCGGCCGCCGCGTGGTGATACTCTCGGCGGGAACCGCGAAAGGCGCGGAGTTCGGCTTTGCGTTTGATGAACGCGACTTCAACCTGTTTGAGCAGCTGTCCGAGTGCCCGATAGGTCTGCCGGAGGCGATCGTCGCCGGTGGTCATCGCCTGCCACAGTGCCGGGTCCGGGCGGTTGATCTCCGCTCCTACTGCCTCGATCGCTGCGTGGTCGTCGTCAAGGGTGTACGGGAGTTGCATGCCGGACTCAGCTCACCCGGATACCGCAGGACTCGTTGGCGCACCAGGTTGCCCCGGTCTTATCGTCGTACTCGGTCTGGCTATGTTTACACCTCGCCTGTTCCTGAACGAGGATATTTCCGCTTTTCCTGACCAGTTCTTCGTAGCTGATCTCGCCTTTCTCATGCTGTTCCTCAAGCTTGGCGTACTTCTCGGCGTCGGTGGGTCGACGGAACAGGGACATGCGAAACCTTTTTGTCGCAGTAGTTTCTGTTTGGTGGTAGGTGAGGTTCAGGGCGAACGGTGTCCTCGCGGTGGTAACTCCTGTGTTCGTGCGAGGACCGCGGCCCCGGATCCCTGACCGTCCGCGGCGTCGGGGCGGGGACGGCCCGGAGGTCAGGTGTGTGTCGCCCGCCATGGGGGTTCGGGCAGGGTGTCGTCCGGTCCGGGTTTCTGGGTGAGGACCGCGGCGGTGAAGTTTCCGCATACCGGTGGGTTCGTGGGCGGTCCGTCGGGATACCAGGTGAACGCCGGGGCGATCCCGGGCGGTAGCGGGTTCGTGGCATGGATCATCGCCTCGATCTGGGCGCGCGTGGCAAGGCTTCCGGTGCCGGGTCCGTGGGACAGCAGGGCGTCCTCGAACTCGCGGGCTTGGGCGGCGAGGTCGGGGTGTTCGGGTAGGAACAGGTGCGTCATGGCCAGGAACGCGCCGATAGGCAGTCGGGCGAGGTGCTCCTGAACGACGTGAGCGACGTCGGCGCGGCTGCCGCCGTGAAAGGACATCACTCCGCCCAGCAGCAGCGCCACGTGGTCGTAGTCGGGAGAGACCAGCCCTGGGGCTTCGCTGGCGGTGTTGTAGAGGGTGTCCCACATTGCCGTGGGATACCAGGGGTCGGCGTCGACGACGTGGACCCCGTTGCCCTCGTTGGCCAGTGTGCGCAGGTAGGCCAAGACCAGGGGGTCGCGTTCCACGTAGATGACGGTTGCGCGGGCCGAGTTCGGTCGGCGGTTGCGGTTGTTGGCCTCGCTGAGACGCACGAGCCTGTGCAAGTCGTGTTCGTCATCGATGTTGGGCAGGCCTGCGCCGGCGACCACGATGCTGGACACGCCTTGGCGGGCGACGAGGTAGGCGGCGACGCGGTCGAGGAACAACCGCTCGGACCGGAACACGAACCCAGCGCCCGGTACTTGGGCCTCGAGCTTGAGCGCGGCCACGCGTTCGTTGTCGTGGGCGAACTTGATGCACGGGGCGTCGCGGTTGTCGCTGTCTTTGGCTTCGCGGAAGGCGTCGAGGAGGAAGGCGAGGTTGATCCGGTGCGGGGAGTCGCCGCACGGCTTCGACCACCACGGGCCGCGCTCGGCCTGGGGTGGGTGAAGTGGGGTGGGTTGTGTTGTTTCGGTGTGCGTCATCGGTGTACCGGAGCCTCGGTGGACAGCAGGATGGTCAGGTGCGCGACACTCAGGCGGCATTGGTCCGCCATCGCCGCGAGAGTGTCGGTGTTCAGGCCGTGAATCGGTTCTGCCCCGGCATCGAGCAGGTCGTGTGCCCAGCGGGCGGCTGGGCGCAGCGCGTCGCGCTGGGAGACGGCCAGGGCGGCGAGATCCACGACCAAGTCGGGATCCCAGGCGATACGGCGTTCAGCGCGGGCCAGCAACTGCGAGGGCCGCAGCTGGAAGAGCCGGCTCGCGTTGCCGAGCTGGCGCAGGGACATCGAGCGGGTCGCTTTCTCCCACGTGATGAGGGTGCGCACCGTCACCTGGCCGTCGGACCATGCGGCGAGCGCAGCGCGGGACCAGCCGCGGTCTTCCCGTTGCTGCTGCAGTTCCGCGCCCACGGCGTGGGCGAGCTCGCCGGTGTCGGTCGTGGTCATCGGGGTTGTCCAAGGCTTCCTGGAGCGGGTGGATGGTGTGCGGGAAGTCGGGATCGCGGGTCGGCCAATGCCATATCCGGGCCGTCGGGGTGCGTGAGTCGAGGTAGTCGTGCAGCGGCCGCGCCCGCACGGTGCTCCACCAGTAGGTCTCGGGTCTCGCGCCGTCGGTCACCGGCATGCTGGCTCCGCGGCCACCGGAAGGTCGGTCGCATCGTCTGGCGGGGCGGTGCCTGCGTTGTCCTCGCTGCATCGAGGTTTTTCACACGTCACGGCGGCTGCAGTGTCGCGGTAGCGGGGCTGGCGGGACCGAGCAGCGAAGACGGTGTCGCGTCGGGAATCCGCTGACGCGCACGCCGGTGCGAGCACACCGGTGGCGTCGAACGTCGCAGAGTGGACGCGGTGGATCCGGGGATGGTTGGTGGAGGGTGACCGCAGAACGGTCGCGGTCGGTCGAGTGGCTGTGGACGTGGCCGTGCTGCGGCTGTCCTCGCAAGTCCACTGGAGATCACGCGCCGATGCTGGCTGGTGTCCGGGGCGCGTCTGGGTATGCGGGGTGGCCGTGAGAGCAGGTCGTTCGTTCTGTCGGCTGGCTCGTGGGTTCTCGCCTGGATCGCTGCGCCACTGCGCGGTGTTGCGGTCGGTCATGCGGGTTCACCGCCCGAGCTTTCGTCGTTGGCCATGTTGTGGCTGGCGCCGTCGTGGTTCTGGCCGAGGGGGTTGATCCTGGCGAGTGCTGCGGGGGACAACTCGGCGGAAAGTCGGTAGAGCCGCCCGGCGGCCTGTGCGCAATCCTCGGCCAACGCCACGATTTCCTCCGCCGTCGAGTCCGCACTCGCCGGGGTTCCTACGATGTGCTCGGCGAGGCGCAGGGTGGTCCGCAGCTCGTGGACTACCTCCGCCGCGACCTGTCGAGGGTCACCGGCCGGCTGCTCGCGACGTGCGCAGGCGTGGGTGAGGACCCGCGCTCCGGCTCCGATGAGGTCGTAGCCGAGCATCCGGTAGGACGTCCAGTCGTGCCGGTCACGCTCCGCATAGGCCAGGCGCAGCAACGCATCGGTGTAGGCGTCGGTGATCAGGCCGAGCAGCTTCATCGGCGGAGCGCCGGGCCGATCCGGCAATCGTTCGGAGTCGGTCATCAGTGTGTTCCAGTGATGGGGTCAGCTCGACGGCGAGGGCGGCAGTTGCGGGTGCGAGACAGACGGCGGCCGGGCGGGAGTCCGCTGACGCGCGGACAGCTGCGGCGTCGACGGTAACGGGAACGACGCGGCGGATTCGTGGATGGCCTTGTGGTGGCACGGTGTTGTGGTTGAGGTGTCGTGCATCGTGGATCACGTTCCAGGTTCGGTGATGAACACGTTGGGTGCGCCTCGACCGCCCGGAGTTGGGAGTTCGCGTTCGGTCGAGGCGCGCAGACCGGACAGGAGGGAGGACCACCCATGGCCTGTCCGGGCTGGGCTTTCGGGTGGGTTCACGGTGGTGGTGCGGGATCGGCGGGTTCCGCTGGGGGGTCGGCGTTGTCGTCCGTTTCCAGGCGGCGGGACAGTGTCTGGAGGGCAGCTTTGAGGCTCTGGTACATGGGGTCGAGGTGAATCGGCGCGATCAAGCCGGGGTCGTTCCAGCCCTCCAGAAACGCCGTCAGCCTCGCTTGCGCGTACTTCAACGCGCGCGCTCCGTCCGAGGACACAGGAACGTGCCGCAGTGCGCGGTCGACGCTCGCGGCAACCTTCTGCAGTTCCGCGTACGCCTCTTCTTCGGACTCCGGATCGCGCCAGTGGACCTCCGGGAGGGAGACCAGCGCCTCTTGGGCGTCGACGAGGGTGAGGTGCCGTCGCGCACGTCGCCGCGCCCCCGGCCACTTCACGGTGTCCACACCCGCGGAGCCGTGCCGATCACGAGCCGGGGCGCACGCGGATCGCTGGGCGCGGGAAGCTCGACAAGCTGGTGCAGGATGGTGAGGGCGCCGCCGTCTCGTTCCCAGACCTTCCCGCCGGCGTGATCCACGCGGATGGCGGCGGCGTCGGTCTCGCTTTTGATACGGAGAGCGTCGACGAAGCCGTCGTCCTCCCAGGCGTACGAGCCGTCGATCCGCTCAAGGAGGCCGTCGGCGCCGAACTTAGGGTGGAAGTCCCACGGGCGTTTCAGCAGGGTCGTGAACGGCTCGATGGCCGGTTCGTCCCAGAGGAACGCGAACGGGCTCGTGACGGGGAGGGTCATCGGAGGTCACGTCCCGAGCCGTCAGGCTGTCCGCCGCGCGCAGGCGCGCTCGGAGCGTCGGTCGCGCGTACCTGCTTCCGGCTGGTTGCCCATTGCTGGGTCAGACCAATGGCGAATGCGATGGCGAACAGAGCGGTGAAAACGATGGGCAGCAGCGTTGCCAGTGATTCGAAGTCCACTGTCATCGTGCGCTCCAAACGTTCATGGGGTTGATCGATTGCCGATTCAGTGGAGGCGCTTGACTGAAGTCAGGGCGCAGAAGTCCCCCATCCGATCGCCCGGCGACTACCGAGCGTGACAAGAGTTGAGACAGTGGCCGGTGGGTCCGGTCGAAGTGCAGTCGGGCGAGTTGAACCAAGTGGGCGTTCTCGATCGTGGCGAACGCTGCTGCGTCACCCAAGTTCGTCGGTCCCTCCCGTACGCAACATTCAATCGCCCCTACCTGGGCTTTTGTCGTACCTGTAGTCTCGACATCACGCCGTGTCAGTTGAAGTGGAGAAAGGTCCACAGAGTGTCCACACCCGCGATGACCGTGCCGGGCTCGCGACTTCGCGCCGAACGCGAAGCTTCGGGCTTGTCGCTCGCTGAGATGGCACGGAAGATCAGGTTCTCCAAGTCGCTGCTCGGTATGGTGGAGAACGAGCAGCGCAAGGCTTCGACCGAACTGGTCGAAGCGTATGAACGAGTCCTGGGAGTCGATATGTGGCGCAAGGACATCACGCACATGAATCTGCTGATCGTCGACAAGGCCAGCCGCGCGCAGCTCTTGGCCAGCGTCGAGCGGGGCGATCCTGGGGCACTGCGCACCACTCCGACCGCGCATCGCACGGACGTCAGCCTGGGCAGCGCCGTCTCGGAGAAGGCTGCTGACTGGTTTCGCAAGTGGGCCGTCGAGGGCGACACCGCGACACTCCGGACTAACTCGCTCAGCGTGATCGCCAAGCTGCCCGGTCAGGACAACGCCGACCTTGTCGTGCAGGTGCTGGAGAACGATCCGAAGGTTCGCCGCCTGATCGTCGCAAGCGAGATCTCCCGGCTCACCCAGCTCGAGTGGAAGGTCGCGCTTCAAGGCGCCGACGATCCGACGTCGATTCCGGAGCCACGCAAGCTCGCTCCGAAACTTGCCAAGGGAGCGATCAATCCGAAGGGGACCGAGTCGCGGTGGGCGTGCACCTACCTGCTGACCCGAATGGTGTCGGTCCTCGGTCGATGAGATGCCGTGTGCCACCGAGTAGATATGCGCCGTGCTTCGGCCAGCGGCAGTCGACATGGCCTTCGGACACGACGCGAATAGAGACCAACGCGGTCGCCGCGCTCGCCGCGTGTAAACACTGTTCATTCAGGCCGCCCACAGTCGAGCGCGCCGACAGTCCCGCATGTGCGCCCCCTTCGTGAGGACTTGTGTGAACCGAGACGCATAGTCAACTCGCGAAGGGAGCAATTGTCAAGACCTGTGGATGAAGATCTTTTAAGCGGCTGCGGGTGGGGTGTGTTCGGTGGGGCGTTCGACGAGTTTGCCGTTCTCGAAGCGGGCTCCGGCGCGGACGAGGGCGACCAGGTGGGGCGCGTTGACCGCCCGCCAGCGGGCCTGCGCCGCTTCGATGAGCTTGAACGCCATCGCCAAGCCCGCGGCGCGTGAGCCGGGCCCCTTGGTGACCTTGGTGCGGTGCCGCACGGTGGCGAAGGTCGACTCGATGGGGTTGGTGGTGCGCAGGTGGATCCAGTGCTCGGCCGGGTAGTCGTAGAACGCGAGCAGCTCCTCGACATCGTCGGTGATCTTGGCGACGGCCTTGGGGAATTTCGCGCCGTACAGGGCTTTGAACGTTGTCACCGCGTCGAGGGCGTGCCGGCGGTCTTCGGCGTTCCAGATCTGCGCGAGGGCCTTCTTCGCGCCGGGATGCGCGGACTTGGGCAGTGCGGCAAGCACGTTGGCGATCTTGTGGAACCAGCAGCGCTGCTCCCGGGTCTCGGGAAAGACCTCGCGTAGCGCGCTCCAGAACCCGAGCGCCCCGTCGCCGGCCGCGAGGACGGGGGCGCGCATGCCGCGGCGCTTGGCATCACGCAGCAGGTCCGCCCAGGACTCGGCCGATTCCCGGTACCCGTCGGTCAGCGCGACGAGCTCCTTACGGCCGTCGGCGCGCACGCCGATCATCACAAGCAGGCACAGTTTGTGTTCCTCCAAGCGGATGTTGACGTGGATCCCGTCGGCCCACAGATACACAAAGTCCACAGTAGACAGATCACGTTCGCAGAACGCGCGCTGCTCGGCCTTCCACTGCTCGGTCAGCTTGGTGATCACCGGGCCGGACAGGCCCTTGGTCGAGCCGAGGAACTGGCCCAGTGCGGGCACGAAGTCCCCGGTGGACAGGCCGTGCAGGTACAACAACGGCAGCACCTCGGTGATCTTCGAGGTCTTACGCGCCCACGGCGGCAGGATCGCCGAGGAGAAGCGTTGCCGCTGCCCGGTCCCGGGATCGACGCGTTTGTCGTTGACCCGCGGCGCGGTCACCTCGACCGCACCCGCCGAGGTGAGCACCTCACGGGGCTCGTGGTGGCCGTTGCGCACCACCAGGCGGTGCCCGTTCTCGTCACGCTCGCCGGCGAACCGGGCGATATAGGCCTCGACCTCGGCCTGCAGCGCCTCGGCCAGCATCCGGCGCGCGCCTTCACGCACCAGCTCATCGATCACCGACGACGCGGACGAGCCGCCCGCCGCACCGTCATCACCAGCAGCAGGATCAGGGACTACGCTCAGCATCGGGTCGTACCTTCCCGGCCGACGTTGGCGCGTCGGCCATGCTTGGAAACCTCAACCGGGTCACCGGGAAGGTACGCCCCCTTCCCAGCCCATCCACAGGTCTCAAGCATTGCTCCGCGAAGATCGATACGAGGTACCGTCCACAACCCGTCCGTCGAGAGTCCGCAGGATTGGCTCCGCGCGTGGACCAGGCCCTTCGGGCACCATGACGGTGACCGACAAGCAGAGCAGGAGGCTTTCCCGTGGCTAGAATCGAAGCGGTCTTCTTCGACGTGGGTGAAGTGCTGGTCGACGAAACCCGTGAATACGGGACCTGGGCTGACTGGCTCGGCGTTCCGCGGCACACGTTCTCCGCAGTCTTTGGCGCCGTGATTGCTCAAGGTAAGGACTACCGAGAGACCTTCCAGGTTTTCAAACCTGGTTTCGATCTGGCGGTGGAGCGGGAGCGGCGTGCTGCCGCCGGGCAGCCTGAAACCTTCACTGAAGAGAACCTTTACGGTGACGTACGGCCCTGCCTACGTCAGCTGAAGGAGTCCGGTATTCGAGTCGGCTTGGCTGGAAACCAAACCGCGCGGGCGGAGGAGATCCTCAAAGACCTGGCTCTACCTGTCGATGTAATCGGTACCTCCGACGGCTGGGGTGTGGAGAAGCCGTCATCCGGTTTCTTCGATCGGGTTATCGAAGAGGCTGGGGTCGCAGCCAGTTCGGTCTTGTACGTCGGTGATCGGCTGGACAACGATGTTCGTCCTGCGCAAGAGGCGGGCATTCTGACCGCGCGCGTCCGGCGTGGCCCGTGGGGACACATCCTCGACATGCCCGAGGTTGACCATGGCTGCCTGTTCCACCTGTCGGGCTTGGCGGAGCTGCCTGCTCGGGTTGCCGCCCACAACGCCGAGAACAGCTAATCAAATCTCGCTGACGGGGCCGTCGATCAAGGCCATGACTCGCTCGTCCAACTCGGCAACGAATGGTGTGCCGTTGAGAGCTGCGCGAACCTCGGGCACCCGCTGCAGTGCTGCCCCGTACGGGGAGTGGCTGACTATGTCGCATGCCTGCCGGACGGTGTCGAGGGCGCGTTCGGCGTCAGTGGGGGCCTGCGCCGTGGCGAGGTCGAACAGCAGTACTGCCTTCTGCTTCGTGGCTGTATCGGCAAGGTTGCCCAGCGCACCTTCTAGCCGGCATGCTGCATCGCGATGTCGGGCCGCAAGGAGTAATGCGTTGCCGGCGAAGCCGTCGAGTCTCGAGGCATCAAAGTAGTCGAGCCAAGTCGGGTCGGTTCCGGCTGTGGCGAGCGCATCTTCGGCCGAACGGATACGAGCAAGGCTGCTCTTTGGCTGTCCAGCACGGGCAGACAGCTCTGCGTCGACGCAATGCAACCACGATCGCAGCAGGGGACTCGGCGCGTAGCGCGCGTGCGCGTGCGCTGCGGAGATGTAGTCGTGGGCAGGCTGTAGCTGCCCGGCGAAGCCGGGCACGAAGGCGCGATGGCCCAACACGGCCGCGGCCAGAGCGTGATCCGCCGACTGGGTCGCCGCCTCATCCGCGAGCTCGAAGAACTGTTCGGCGGCATCTCCTTGACCGAGGTCGAAGAACAACAGTCGTGAAGCGAGGAGCGAGGACTCCGCGAGGGCGGACGCGAGTCGCCGTGACTGCGACGCTTCAGCGTCCGAGGTCGACTTGAGCATGCCACTGCCGAGCTGGACGTGCGCCGCGACGGACGGCAAGAGCTCGGACGCCGAGGTTGTCCAGTACAGATCGCGGTGAAGCGCGGCGATCGCCGCAAAGGCGTCCACGGATTGCGGATCCAACCTCGTTGGCTGCTCGCCAGCCAGTGAATCGACACCATCAGGGATCGCGATTCCATTGGACAGCAGCGCGGCGAGGCTTGCTCCGAGAACGCCCTTCAGGAACGCGGGTCGACTAACCTCAGAGTTGCCGCCTAGCAGCACTAGCATCACCTTCATTGTTACGGCGTTGATCAGTTGTTTCTCGTCCGGTGGAGCGCCATTGTTAGACATAAACGCTGCAGGCTTTGTCGGACGCAGGGCCAGCTCCTCGCTGGAGAGCAAGCCGAGTTCGCTGGCTGGCCTTTCGAAGACCAATACGAGATGCTTCTTGTATCGCGGATCGGGCTTGCGGCTACCTGTTTCCCATCGGCCGACCATGTCGGCGTTGAGACCGGGCTCCGCTTCGCCTGCTTGGGCCATGCTCCGTTTGATCTGGTCCACGACTTCCTGGTGGCTCCAGCCGCGCTCCAGCCGTTGCCATCTGAGCAGCGTGTTCGGGGGGTGCTTCGGCGTCGTGGTTCGACGTGCCTCCACAACATCCTCCTTGATCAACCTGCCCGAGCCTTCACTTGAGGGTAGAAGCTGGACCCGCCGTGCGCGACGTCGGCTGGAAGACAGGTGGTCAGTGGATGGCTGCTGGACGGTAGTCCGCCACGGTCCGTCAAGGTTCGATCAACGGTGAACCCTGCTAACATAAGCACGGGATCCGGGGTTGACACGGAGGGTCGCCAGGGTGCTGACCTGCAAGGTCGGCCACACCCAGCCGTGCCGGCGCTGGCGGGGCGCTGACCCGTACGATGTCCCGTTCCGTGCGCCCAAGGACAGCGGCTTGCCCGGATCCGAAGTCCTTGCTAGCAGCGTCTCTGCGTGCGCGCCGTGCAGGAGAGCCCTTCGTTGAGGAGTCGGTCGTCGCGCGAAGGACGGCTGAGGTCAGGCGGGTGCGCCCGCTCGTTCCCTGGACAGCTGAGGCTGCCGGTCCGTCGGAAATGCCCGGCTGGTCAGGATGAGCTGGCTGGAATCTGGAGCGCCTCGGCCGCAGAACCGGAGACCATTCAGGCGCTGACGCGTGACCGCGGTGCTCCGCCGCCTCGTTGCTCGTCCGGCTTCCTCCTGCGGTGTTACGCCACTGCCGGGACTGCGAATTCGCCGTGGGCCGCCCCGGCGGTGAAGGCGATCCATTCGTCGTCGGTGTAGAGGAGTGTCGTGGTGCCGTCGAGGCTGTGCAGGCGCGCGCCGCCAGCGGAGCAGTGCTCGATGCGTAGGGCGTCGTTGCTGTCGGTGGCCGCTGCGCCGGTGACTTCGGCGATGAAGCCGGGCCAGGCGGCGATGTCGACGCTGAGGATGGGGCCGGCGCCGTGGTCTTTCGTGTCGCGGACCTGCACAGCGGTGCCGAGGAAGCGCACTTCGACGCAGCCGCTCTGGGAGGGGCTGAAGCTGGATTTGAACCAGCCGGTGTGACGGTGGGCCTGGTGACGGGCGGAGGTGGTCACGCAGCGGCCTCCATCTCGTGACGGATGTTCTTGATGAGGGTAAGGGACTTCTCGGCGTCCAGGGCGACGGTCTCGAAGACGTTCTCGAAGCTCGCCTTGAACTCGCGGATGACCTGGGCCTTGTCGATGAGGCTGCCGGTGATGGCGGTTTCCTGCCAGATCAGGTCGGGCAGCAGGTTGCCGGCGAAGCTGAGCAAGGTCAGTGGCCCGCCGGTCAGGGGGTGGGCGCCCGCGGTGTAGTCGACGACCCGCGCCCGGACGGTGCTGCCGGGGCGGGTGACGACGTCGATGATCCGGTCGAGCTGGCGGACCATAGCGGCCGGGCCGCCGACCTGCTGGCGCAACGTGTACTCGGTGAACAGCACGTCCATGCTCAGCCCGTCGTCGAGGAGGGGCTGGCGGGCCAGGCGGGTCTCCACTCGCGGGCCGACGTCGACGGGCTTGATGTAGGGGCTGCCGGCTCGGATGGTGGCCCGGGCGTAGTCGCCGGTCTGCAGCAGGCCCGAGACGTAGATCGGTGCCCACTCGTAGACGGTGCTGGCGCCGGCTTCCAGGCCGAGGAAGCGCAGGAACTCTTCGCTGTAGAGCTCGGCGTAGTCGTGCCACCAGTTCCGCTGCTCGGCCTCGACGTGGAGGCGTTTAAGCAGGTCCTGGTCGGTCTGGTCGAGTTCGTAGAAGTCGACCAGCCGGAGCAGGTTGCTCTCGGTGAGTCGGCGTTTGCCCGCTTCGATGGCCGAGAGGTTGCTGGCTTGGATGCCGGTCTGCTTGGCGACGGTCGCAGCGGTGAGGCCGAGGTCGGCGCGTGCTCGGCGCAGCCGGAGACCGAGTTCCCACGCTCGCAGCGTGCTCGAGGCTACGGCCACGCTCGTCCCTTCCCGGCTGCTCGATCGTCGTCAGGCATGTTGCTGAGGGTACCGGCCCTGTCGATAAGTACACCCAGTCGGTCGATATGTGCCAGATAATTATCTGGATAATCTACGGAGGTTCGACAACATTCCACAGGACGGTCGGCCGTCCTCGGCAAGGCGTGCCAGACCAGACCGTGCGATCACGGACCGGTCGGGGCACGCGCGGAAGGTGGGCGACGAGCATGCGCAAGACGCAGAGGCGGCACGGACTGCTGGGCATGCTGGTCAGAGCCGGGTGGAAGCCGCGGCGACGCACGTGGACCGTGCCCTGCCGCGACCGCGCCGGCCGCCGGGTCCACGCCGAGATCCTGATCGCCGAACGAGGACCGGCGCTGGCGATCGGCTCAACCGTCGCCGTGCTCAACCCGATGGACGCAGGCCGGTTGCGTGCGGCGTTGCGCGAAGCGATCGATCTCTACGCCCGTCTCGACGGCGCCACCCGCGAGGGCGCACCAACCCCTCGGCGTCATCCCGGGCCGCTGCCGACCCCGCACCGCGAAGTCCCGGGCGGACGGCACACGGCGGATACGGCAACGGCTGGCCCGGTGCTGTTGCGCGAGGACGACGATGAGCCCACCGGGCGCCACGCCCGCCGGGCGACCCTCCTCGACTCGGAAGCGGCCTGATGCCCGAACCTTGCGTCTCCGTCACCGGTCTCGGCGTCGGCGAGCTCCCGGCCGTCGTCGCGGACGCCGACCCGGCCGCGCTCTGCGCGCAGGTGCTGGAAGGACTGCGCGGGTGGGACACGACAGTGCCGCGCCGGGCGCTGGCGCCGTTCCACGATTGGTTCATTCCGACGATTCCCAGTGACACACCGTCGGCCGACAAGGACACACCCACGGACAGGACGGAACGGGCAGGGCCGCGTACTAATCATCCGTCCATGCCGAGCTTTCCCATGCCCAGCATCGGATTCCGAGAGGACGACGACCATGCCCGTTCCCATGCCGCGGACTCGATCGGAACAGCCATGAACCCGGCAACACCACCCAGTGCCGCGCTGGCGGCCCTGCGACACGAGCTGATCGCACGCGCGGCCGCGGACCAGCACGCCCGGGCCCAGCTCGACCCGGCGGCCCCCACGCCGCGGCAGTGGGCGGCCGTGCAGCGCGTCGACGAGGACAACCTGCGCTGGCTCGCGCCGATCGTCGCGGTCCACGGCTGGCCCGGCATCAGTGCCATCGGGACCGACGGTGCCCACGCTGCCTGGATCCTGGCCCAGCACGCGCCCGCTCGGTATCGCGCCTGCTGGCTGCCGAAGCTGCGCGACGCCGTCGCCTGCGGTGACGCACACCCGCGTGATCTGGCCTACCTCGCCGACCGGGTCGCCACCGACGAGAAACGGGGCCAGCGCTACGGCACCCAGTGGCTGAACATCGGCGGGGTCAATCGCCTCTACCCGCTGCACCGGCCGGAGAAGGTCAATCTCGCCCGGGCGGATGTCGGACTCGACCCGATTCCCGATTCCGACCTCGACACCGCCTACGCCAGCTTCGAGGAGATCGCTGCCGCAGTCGAAGGAGCCCCGTCATGACGACCTTCCTGCATTGGGGCGTCAGCCCCTATCACCGCGAACGAGCCCACACCGCACTGCCGGGAACCGACGTCTCGGTCTGCACCCGGCACCTGCGCCAGGGACAGCTCGTCCTCGAGTCCCTCACGACGCACCGCCCCGCAGATCTGCGGATCTGCCCGGAATGTGCCGTCGACACCCTGGCGATGCTCTGTCCCACCCCGACACCGCACCCACGTAGCCCAGCCCGCGCCGTCGTCGCCACCTGCACGCGCCAGCGTCCGTTACCCGGTGAGGAGGACGATCGTGGATGAGGTGCTGAACTCCACGTTGAGGACGGCGGTGCTCACCCGTCTCGACTACCTCGACTCCCTCGCCCGCGACGCCGACGAGCCGTCGAAGGCGGTCCTTGCCGACACGGTGATCTCCCGCCTGACCGCCGCGTGGCGAGAGCTGCTGGCAGCGCACGAACCCGACCACCGCGGCCGGTGTCGCGCGTGCGCAACGCGGTGGGCGCTACGCCGCGCGGAGTGCTCGGTATGGCGAACCGCGCACCGACATCTGGTCACCGACCCGGTAAGACAATCCGCTACGAGAGGCGGATCCGCAGGACGTCATCAACTCCGGTCGGCCTGACCGCCCCGTTGTGACATCGCCCTTCCAGCGTTGCGCGCATCGCAAGGTCAGCTGGCGCCTCCTGCGCGTCCCGAATCTGTTCCGGCCGCGCGGCTGACCTGACCTGATTCCCTCTTACGTCCCTGTTTCTGGCCAGCCCGTCGAGGTACGGTCTTGATCACGGGGAGCAAGGGGCGGGTGCTGGGCGGCGGTGTCGGTCGAAGAGACAGTCGCGGGCGTCAATGAGGCCGTGGACAAGGCCACAGCGGCCACGACCCGCCTGCAGCAGGCTGGGATGGCAGCCGAGGAAGCCAGTCAGGCCCTGAAGCAGGCAACCCAGGGCAGCGGCGACCAAGGGATCAGCCAGGCCCTGGGGTTGCTGGCCGAGGCGATCAAGGGCACAACCGACCTGAGCAACGCCGTGAGGACGGTGGCCGGTGACCTGTCCGCCTACGCCACATCCCTCGGCGGGCAGACGACCGAAAATCAGCGGGCAGGCCGATCGTCGGGCCCGCCTGCAGCGACACCTCCGGCCACCACGACGGACGATCCGGTCGAGGAGCTGCGGCGGCAGCTGCCGCCGCCAGTCACCCGGCGGGAGCAGAAGACCCACGGCGTATGGACAGCTCCAGGTAGAGCTGCCGCTGCGCTGGCCAGCAGCAGGGGTGGCTACGCCGATCGCGTCAACGAGGTTCTCAAGGAGGCGGGATGTCCCCGGCTTCCGGTGACCGCCAGCCGCGACGTCGAGCTGCAGATCGCTGCGGAGATGCGCGACGCCGGCATCACGGACGCGACCGTGGTGATCAACAACCAGCCGTGCACCGGTCCGACAAGCTGTGATGGACTGCTGGGAGTGGTGCTGCCGCCGGGCAGCACACTGACGGTGTACGGGACTGACGGCTTCAAGAAGGTCTACAAGGGAGGCGCCACACCGTGGTGGAGATAGAAGCCTGGTACGACCCTGGCCAGGCCGAGCCACTGCCGTTACGCGAGCCATCGCAGGTCGATGAGCTGGTGGACCGCATGGTGTCCGAGTCGACCGAGGCCGAGCTCGGCGTGATCGCCGAAGTCGCTCGCCGCGGCGACGACCGTTGGGCAATTCTGCAGATCGGCGTGCGCTCCTCGGCGTGCGGGTTCGTCGGCTACGCAAGCCCGCAGGGAAGCGTGATCAGCGCCAGCGGGGCGACGTCACCGGAACCGGTGGCCTACGACTATCAGAATCACGAACGTGAAATCCCGAGCACCGCCGAAGTGTCCCTGGCAGCAGTTCGCCAGGCCCTGCACGACTTCGTGTCCTCGGACGGCGCCCGGCCCGCCGGAGTGACCTGGCAGAACATGTGATTGAAGCGGCTCGGCGCGGTAATGATCCCGACGAGGACGCCACCCGCCCGCGACAGCGGGCCAGCGCGAACCGCCGCGGATCCGGCGCGACAGGCCCAAGAACGCGTCGTTAACCGCGATCGTTTCCAGATTTCCTCTGTGACAACGCCGATTCGGGTCGCCGCGTCACACCGACGCCCTCGTCCAGCCGACGTGGGCCCGCGTCGTCGGCTGAGGAAGGCCGTTAATCCAAGAGGGTGAAGAACGACCGCCGGCGCGCATGGAGAGGGGCTGGATCGTCTTCTGGGTATGAGCCTGTTCCGATTCCACTCTGGACACCGCGAGGTGGACGTCGACGACGTCGAAGCTCGTCTTGCGGACTTACGGGACGCGATGTGCCGGGCATCGCGTGCGCGGCATGACCCTGCGGCGCAGAGGGTTTTTCTGGAGGCCTTGTTCGCCGACGGCGGGACGTCGCCCTCGTGCTTCACAGCGGTCGTCGAGGCTCGTGACATGCCGAGCTGGGACGTCGGCAGATCACGTCCACGAAGCGTCGAGTGCCGGCCGGGCGGGACACAGAATCGTCGCGCTAACCGTACCCGAGATGGTCCCTGAGGAGCCGCAACCACGACGGATACGGTCGGTGATCCGGCGTGGGCCGGGGAGGCAAGAACGGCCCACGACGGGGATGGCATCGTGGGCCGTTGACCTGGCGGCGCTGGTCAGCTGGTGGGCTGGCGGACGATCATGCGGCTGGCGTCGATGGCGGATGGGATGATGCCGAGCTGGAGCAGGGTGTCCGGAACGCGCTGGAGGCGGCGGGCGTCGAGCGTGGCGCCGTAGCCGGGGAGCTCCATCAGGGCCGCGGTGGCCTCGGTGACCTTGGCGTATTTCACGACGAGGCGTTCGACGAGGCCGCGGTCGTTGAGCGCGTTGCGAGTGCCCTTGGCGATCGCCCGCTGGAACGCCGCGATCGTCTTGGGGTTGGCCTGCGCCCACTGGGCGGTGGTGGCGTAGCCGGTGAGCGGGAAGTTCTGGGTGCTTCCGGTGCCGCCGACGTCGACGATCGGGATGGCGCCGACGCTGTGGGCGGACTCGGTGACGAACGGCTCCGGCATGTACGCGGCGTCGACCCGGCCCTTCTGCAGCGCGTCGGCCATGTTCGGCAGCGGCACCGGCACCCACTCGACCTTGGACCTGTCGAGGCCGCGGTCCAGCATCACCGACTGCGTCAGGACGTCCGAGGCGGCGTTCTTGCTGGTGATCCCGATCTTCTTGCCGGGCAGGTCTTCGACGTGCTTCACCGGCGAGGTGGGGACGGTGACGATCTTGTTGCTCTTCGGCGTGGCCGTGGTGGCGTCGGCGACCAGCCGGAAGTCGGCGACGCCTTCGCTCTGGGCCTTGAACAGCAGCGTCCAGGTGGTCAGGGCGATGTTGGCTTCGCCGGCGATGACCTTCGTCATCGTCTTGTCGCCGGACTGCGCGACGTCGATCTTGACGTTGAGGCCTTCGGCGGTGAAGTAGCCGGCGTCCTGGGCGGCCCAGAGTGGGGCGAGGTCGACCGTGCTGATGATCGACACCGTGAGTCCGGAGGTCTCCAGCTGGCTGCCCGCGACGGCGGCGGGCTTGTCCCCGCCGAGGGCGCTGCAGCTGGAGGTCAGGGCCAGTGCGGCCGCGAGGGCCGTGGTGAGGGCGGTGCGTTTCGCGGTGCGCACGCGTGTGCTCCTTCGAGGGTGGTGGGGAGGGGCGAACGACGTGTTCAGGCGCGGCTGAGCCACCGGCTGCTGAAGCCCTCGTGGAAGGCGTCGTCGGTGACGACGAGCAAGCGGGTACGAGCGTGGACGAGCCAGTCCCCGGCGCCCAGCGTCAGGTCGGGCTCGGGCTGTCGGGGCTGGCGGATGGTCGCGGTATCGCCGTGGACGGCGATCGTGGTTCCGGCGCTGAGGACGGCTTGAGCGGTGAGCTGCTCGACCCAGCCGCGGATGACGTCGTCCAGCGTCTCCGGGCCGGTGTTGCGGACGGCCTCGACCATCTGCCCGGCCTTGAGGCCGTGGGTGTCGTCCGCGCGGACGACCCGGTAGAGCTCGATTGCGGGCATCAGGGGACCTCCGGTGAGGTCGGGGCGGCGCGGACGTCGCCGATGGTGGTTCCGGTGAGGACCTGGCCGACGAGGGCGACGACGAGCACATACAGGGGCCAGGTCCAGGTGCCGGTGGCGGTTTCGAGCAGGCCGATGCCGAGGGCCAGGACGCCGGCGAGGGTGTAGCCGAGCCCCTGGACGATCGACGACAGCGCGGCGGTGGTGTCCGGGTCGCCTGCGGTGCGGTGGTTGAGGTCGACCAGGGCGAGCGCGAGGGCGCCGAGGCCGATGCCGAGCAGCCCGGTCCAGAGCCAGGTGACGGTGGCGGGGCTGATCAGCAGGCCGGTGACGCCGGCGATGCTGGATCCAGCGAATCCCGCGGCGAGCGGGGTGTGCCGGACGCGGCGGGCGAGGTACGGGACCGCGAGGGACACCGGGACGCCCAGCACCATGACCGCGGCGAAGTGGTGTCCGGCCTCGGCTTGGGTGAGGCCGGCGGCGTGCAGTATCGCTGGAAGTCTTCCCATCAGCAGGAACGTCACCGCCGATAACAATCCGAAGTGGACAGTCAGGGTGGCGATGGTGCCGCGTGGGGTGAGCGTCCTCGGGCTGACGCGCACCGCTGGGGCGGCCCCGGCCGGGGCCACGAGGTGGCGGCTGCTGCCCTGCCAGACGAGAAGGCCGATCGCGGCGAGCAGCGCCCAGCAGCCGAGCCCGATCTGCCACGCCACCCCGGTCGGCGTGAGCAGCGCGCCGACCGCGGATCCGGCGCCGAGGCAGGCGGTGTAGCAGGCCGCGGAGCCGGGGGTCGCGGTGTGGACGATGACCGGCAGCAGCGCGCCGAGGACCGCGATCGCCAGGCACGCCGCGGTGGTGCCGACGAGGATCGTGACGTCGCCGGGCAGGGTCCGGGCGATCAGCGAGACGGCGAGGACGCCGAGCGCGCTGGACACCACGGCGCGGATCCCGAACCGGGCCCGCAGCCGCCACGCCGTCACTCCACCGACCGCGAACGCCCAGGTCGGCAGCGCGACCAGCGTGGCGGCCAGGGGTGGCGACAGGCCGGCCGCAGTCTCGATGCGGGTCAGCAGCGCTCCCATGCTGGTGACCGCGGGCCTCAGGTTGAGCGCGAGGACGGCGACCGTGACGCCGGCGGCGACCGGGCTGAAGATCGCGGCGCGCGGGACGTGAGCGGTGGTCACGCCACACCGCCCGGGTCGTCCACCAGCAGGTTGGCCAGCCGTGTCCGGGTCGGGCACGGCACGGGCCTGGCGCACTCGCGGCACCAGCCACCCATCGGCGAGTGCGCGTTCCATTCGGCGGAGAGGGCGTCGATGAGGGTTCGCAGGGTCCGAGGACCTTCGACAAGGAGGTCGACGAGGTCGCGTCCGTCGAGGACTGCGACAAGGCGACCGTGACCGATAAGGCGGACGCCGGGCCGCAGCTCGATGCCGGCGTGCGTGGAGTCCGTGGCCACGGCCAGCGGGCCGCGGCGCTCGGCCCGGACGCTGAGGTCGCGCCAGTGACTCAGCAACGCGGGTGCGGTTGCAGGTGGTGAAGGCGTCACCTGATCGAATGTAGGTTATCTTCGACATTTTGTGCAAGATATTCGACAAAGCCGGGGATGATCGTCTGCCCCGGTAAGGTCCCCGGGCGATGAACCAGCGCGACGACGGCCCGCCCGATCACAAGCTCGAGCAGCACCTCGCGGCGACGGGCTTACGTCTGCGTGCCGCCCGCCGACGAGCGGATCTGACCCAGACCGAGCTCGCCGCGCTCAGCGGGGTGGATCGAGGCAACATCAGCAGGGCGGAGCACGGGGGCAACATCTCCCTGGAGACCCTGTGGCGCCTCGCCATCGCGCTGAACCTGCACGCCGCTGATCTCCTGGATGACCGCCTGCCCGGCAACGCCTAGTTCGGCTGGTCGCCGACGGGGTGCAGTGTCTCGGCTGGCCCGTCAGCCAGCTCCCGATGCAGTGAACGGTCCCAGCGTCCGCGACCCTCACAGGAGGCGCCGACGGGCCCCTGCGGCGACGCATGAAGCCGGCCAACTGACGGTGGCACAGCCGATATCGGAGCACGTTTTGCCAGCGGGTTGACTGTGCGATGTGGAGTGGCCATCAGCGTGGTTCGCGGCTCGTGACGGCGACGGTTGCGGCATGTGCGCCGACCAAGGATCACCGGACACCGGTTTCGGTGTCCGGTACTTGGTCGGGCGAAACGCCGACGCCTACCTGCAACGATCAGGGCAAGTGCGCGGCTACAGCCACGTCATCTGGCGGGGCCGCCACGTCGCCGAGGTCACGCAGCTGAGCGCACCGGAGGCTGCGGGTTTCTGGCTGGACGTGGTGGACGCCGCGCGTGCCGTGCAGGCGGTATGCCGACCGGTGACGGTGAACATCTCGGTGCTGGGCAACGGATTACCGCACCTGCATGCGCACCTGATCCCGCGCTACGCGGACGGTGATCCCCGGCCTGGCCGGCCCCTGCCGCACCGGTATCTCGATCACGGTCGGCAGGATGAGGCGCTGCTGGCACGCTGTGCAGCGGACCTGGCGACGTTTCTGGCCGCGCGTCGCGACGGGGACGACGTCCCCGTCGCGTAAGGCGCGTCAGACCGTCAGCGCGTCGTGGTCAGCATGCTGAGCAGACGCGGGATGTGCTCGGCGCCGTCGACGCGCAAGCCGTCCCAGGCTGCGCGGTGGTGCGCGACCGCGGTGGGGCCGCCACGTACCGGGACGCCGACTGCGGTCATCCCGGCTCTCTGCGCGCCGGCGAGTTCGTCGCCGCCTCCGTCGCCGCAGTACAACACCGCCGTGGCCGGCATGCCGAGCCGGTCGAGGACGCGCTCGTACAGCACCGGGTCGGGTTTGACGGCGTGTTCCCGGCAGCTGAACAGCGCTGGTAGCGGCGGTGCGCAGCGAGGCCAGGCGTCGGCGATGTCGGCCGAGGCATCCGACAGCACCGCCACGGCCACGTCGTCTTTGGCGAGGCGGTCGAGCATGGCCAGAATCGCCCGATCCCAGCGCAGGCGTTGCCGCGCCCGGTGCCTGATCCGCTGCTCGGCGGCCACCAGATTCGGGTTGCGCGCGCCGGATTTCTCCGCCAGTCCTGCCGCGATCGCGCTGACGGTGGCCCACTGGCCGAGGTGCCGTTCGCGCCATGACAGGCCGAGAGCGGCACGCACCGCGTCAGGGGCAACGCCGAAGGCGTCGGCGAGTTCGGTGGCTGCGTCGGCGCGGTCCCGGTGGGAGGGTGCGGCGACGAGCGTGCCGAACAGGTCGAAGACCACTGCCCGCACGGGTTCGCGCTCAGAGACGATCACGTAACGCCTCCAGGGCTTCGCGGGGGTGCTCCAGCACGGTCAGCGGTGGCGGGATCGGTTCGTCGAGTGGGTCGTGTCGGCGTCCGCAGAGGACGGATTCGACCAGGCGCCAGCAGGTGCTGTGGCCGACGGCGACCAGGGTGGTCTCTGGGGGCAGCGTGTCGTGCAGGTGCAGCAGCCGGCCGAAGATCCGTTTCTCGACGTCGAGGAGGGTTTCACCGCCGGGCGGGCGAGCGCTGTAGTGGGTGTCGACGCATGCCCAGGCGGGGTCGCGGGCGAGGTCGGCGAACGCGGTGAGGGTGTAGCTGCCGAAGTCGCGTTCGCGCAGGGCCGGATCCTGGATCGGACGGCGGCCGTGCGGGTGGGTGATGCGGTGGGCGGTGGTGAGGGCGCGGGGCTGGTCGCTGCTGTAGACCGCGAACGGCCCGGCCATGGTCAAGGCTTCGCCGAGGGCGGTGGCGTGGTGCAAGGATTCGGGCAGCAGACGGGAGTCGGTGCGGCCCATGAGCAGGCCGGCGGCGTTGGCGTGGGTCTTTCCGTGCCGGATGAGCATCAGGCGGGCGGTCATGACCGGCTCCAATCCGCGGTGAGGATGACCTTGAGCCGATCTGCGGCGGGGCGGTCGTAGAGCCGGTAGGCCGACGCGGCGTCGGTGATCGCGACGTGGTGGGTCAGCAGCAGACCCAGTTCGTCGAGGTGACGGCACAGGTAGGCCTCGGCCGATCCGAACCACTCCTGCCAGGTCGGGGTGATGCTGCCGATCAGGGTCTGGTTGCGGCGGAGCAGGGTCTCGAAGGGGACGACGTAGTCGGGTTCGTCGGGCACGCCCATCGCCAGGACGGTGCCGCTGTGCCCGGTCAGGGTGATCGCGTCGCGGAGGGTGTGCTGCTGGTGCCCGACCGCTTCCACACAGATCTCGGCCGGCTCGGGGTCGCGACGGACCCAGGCTGCGGCGGTGTCGCGAACGTGCCGGGTGAGGCCGAACGCGGCGGTGAGGGCGGGGTCGCGGATGACGGGGTCGACGCCGGTGACCACGGCGCCGCGGCGGGACAGGACGTGGGCGGTGAGCAGTCCGATCGGCCCGAGCCCCAGCACGGTCACGCGCCGCCCGGACAGGTCGGCGGCGAGCTTGCCGGCGGCGTAGAGGACGGTGGCGATCGGCTGGATCAGCGTGGCCTGGGCATCGGTGAGGTGATCGGCGGCTACCGCGTGGGTGGCGGCGAGCTCGGCGAGGTAGACCTCGGCGAGGCCCTGTTCCTGCACGGGCATCGCCAGGACACGGCGGCCGGCCTGCATCCCGGTGGCCGGGTCGGCATCGACGACGTAGCCGACGCATTCGTGGATCGGGAATCCGGTGGTGCCGCTGCGGCGGTCGGCGGTGGAGCGGACTTTGGGCATGTCGCTGCCGCAGATCGCGGCGGTGGCCAGCCGGACGCTGATCTGGCCGGGGCCGGGGTGCGGAGCGGGTGCATCGGTTCGGTGATCGAAGTCGAAGGGACCTTTCAGCTGCAGGGCGTGCATGGTGGTCGGCTCCTCACTCGTGACGAGGCCGCGGCGCCTGAGGGTGGTGCTCAGGCCGGCGGCGAAGTGGGTGGATGTGTCGGATGGTCGAGCAGGGTGGCCAGCTGCGCCGCGAGGTCGTCGAGGGACACCGCGGCCGGGTCGGTCGCGTCGATGGTCAGGACATCGCCGGGCACGTCCAGCGGCTCGTAGGCGCCGGCGAGCAGCTCGGCGGAGAATTCGTCGAGGTTGTTCTGGTCGCCGTGCCCGGGGTGGCGTTCGGCGGTGGCCGAGCGCTCGGCGAACCGCTTCAGCAGGGTCGGGCCGTCTGCAGTGAGCTGGACCTGGACGACGCGGGCGCCGGTGTCCTTCACCAGCCGCCGGAAGTCGTCGCTGGAGTGGGTTCGGCGGAAGTTCGATTCGGTCAGGCAGGATGTTCCGGCGCCGAGGATGTCGGTGAGCTGGGTGAACAGCACGGCTGCGGCGGCGGCTCCGAATCGCTTGGACTGCAGCCGGTCGTCGTAGCCCAGGGTGTCGAACAGGGCTTCCTTGATCGCGTCGCGCGAGAGCAGCGGCAGCGTCAGCCGGGTGGCGAGTCCGCGGGCGAGGGTGCTCTTGCCGACGGCGGGCGGACCGGAGATCGCGATGACGGTGGGACTGCTGGGCACAGGCTGGCCTTTCGGTCGGGGGCGACGATGAGGTCGGCCGGCGTCTCGACGTGCAGCCAGTCGCCGGGGACCGCGCAGAAACCTAGCGCCGCGTCCGCGACGAAGAAGCCGAGGGCGCGGGTGTGGCTGATCCGCCGAGCGCGCATCAGCGCCAGGACCTCGGCGGTGAGCAGGTAGGTGTCGACCACCTCGTACCGGCCGGGGCGACCGTGGGCGGGTGTGTCGGCGGTGCGGTGCCAGGAGGTGACGGTGTCGTGGGTCGCGGTGAGGGTGTAGTGCCCGCTCGTGCGCCACTGCTCGCTCGCGGCCACGACGGGCCGGCCGCTGCGCCGATGCTCCTCGAGCATCCGGGGAATGAGGGTCTCGTAGTCGAGCAGGACGTTGCCCGCGACGATCAGCACCGGGTCGGGCAGGTCGCGTGCGGCGTGCTCGACACCCACCCAGCCGGCGCCGTGCTCGGCCACGGCCTGGATCCGCGGGTCGATCCGGGCACGCCACTGTCGGGCCAGGTTGGCGACTTGGTGGCCGTGGTGGCCGGTCAGCAGCACGATCGGGACGTCGGGGCCGGACACGGCGGGACACAGCCGAGCGAGGAGCAGCTGCAGCAGCGGGGCTCCCCACAGCGGCGTCAAGCACTTCTGCCGGTCTCGCGACGTCGCGCCCATGCGGGTGCCGGGTCCGCCGCACAGCACGATGACCGAGGTCATGACATGACCAGCGGAAGCACGGTGTCGGCGAACCGGCGCAGGGCGTGCAGGTCGTTCGTGCACACGCTCAGGTAGCCGACACCGGCCTCGATCCGGCCGCGCAAGGCCTCGGCGGCCTCAGCAGGACTGCCGCCCAGAAGCCACCAATCGGCCTCCGGGTCGGTGGGCGCGGCCGTGGGCATGTCCCGGATCTGCAGATGGAACACGGGTGCGGGCCACTCCGGCGGGCTGGCGCGGCGTACGAGGTCCATCTGGGCTGCGACGGATGCGGCGGTCGGACGGCCGGTCGCGCGATCCCACGTGGGCACGGTGAGCGCGACGACGTCGGCCGTCGCCGCCGCGAGACGCAGCATCCGCGGGCCGCCGGCAGCCACGACCAGTGCCGGCGCCGGGACACCGGCGGCGTTCGCTGCCACCGCCGCGCGGGCCTCGACGTCGTCGGCGTCCTCTCCCGTGTCCGGTGAGCCGGGACCGGGCCAGGCGTGACGGAGCAGGGTGAGCGTGCGGATGAGGGTGCTCATGCGAGCCTGGGCGGTCTCGCCGAGCACGGCCAGATCACTGCCGAGCCACCCGGCGCCCAGGCCCAGCTCGAACCGCCCGGAGGTGATCCGCTGCAGCGTGGCCGCGGAGCGCACGATCTGGGCAGGGTGGCGCAGCGCGTCGAGCAGGGTCATCGTGCCCAGACCGATCGTGCGGGTGTCGGCGGCCAGCCGCGCCAGCAGCGCGACCGGGTCGGGCAGCGCGACCGGTCGCCCGCCGTCGGCGCGGGTGAGGTGGTCCGGCAGCGAGATCGTGTCGTAGCCCATCGCCTCGATCTCGACGGCGGCGCGCACGATGCTGCTGATGTTCTGGTCGGCGTGGGGGGTGTACTGCACGCCGATGCGCAGGCTGGGTGTCATCGCTGGTTCTCCTCGACGGTCGTCCACTCGGTCAGGGGCGGGTAGCGCGCGGGCACCGGCGAGGGCGGGTCGAGGTTGACCAGCTGGTAGCCCAGCGGGGTGGCCGAGGCGCGCCGCATGGGCCGCCCGCGTGCCGCGACGGGCTCGTCGGCCCCGATCAGCTGCTGCAGAAGTGCGAACATCTCGACGCCGAGCGCGAAGTTGCTCCCGTCGTTCTTCGGCAGGTGCGCGTGCGGCAACGCCACAGCGGAGGTCACCCGACCGCGGCCAGAGCGCAGGGCAGCGGCCAAAAACGACAGCTCCAGCCCGTAGCCGGGGGCCAGCGGTATCACCGACCAGGCCGCCAGCGTGGCACCTTGGTCGCCGTGCAGCAGGAAGGGGAAGCGGGTCAGGGCCTCTTCCATCGGGTGAGCGTTACGGCTGGCCAGGTACTGCGACAGCCCGCGCGACGATCGGCCACCGGCCTGGGTGTAGCGGCCCATCGCCGTGGTCAGCTCGTCCAGCAGCGCGGGGGTCAGCGTGCGCTCCAGCACCTGCCGCGTCGGGAGTGCACCCGGTGGCAGCGTCGCGCTGACCGTGGGGGCATGCGGCACGGCGCGCGCCATCGCTGCGTCGAGCAGATCCAGGAAGCTTAGCGTCCGATCCGTGCTCGCCTTCATCGTCAGCTCCGCGTCCGCCACCAGCCGCAGCCCGCCGCCTTTGGCGAACTCCAGACCGGTAAACCGGGTGTCGGCGGGAGCGCCGCCGTCCGGGGAAGAGAAGCCCAGCGCCCAGGGGGCGTAGAGCACCAGCGCGTCAACCGGGTCGTAGACGAGGTAGTCGCTGTCGAGGAACACCACAAACTGCCGGTCGGGATTCCACGACCGCGACCGCAGCATCGCCAGGCAGGACAGCAAGTGCTCCGTCTTGCCCACCTGCGGTAGCAGGGCGCCGTCCGAGCCGGCCAGCGTGGGATGCTCGGACCACACGGGATCGCCGGGCTCGAGCAGGTCGGTCAGCTCGCGTGGCACCGGGCCGCCCTGGTAGGAGACGACCAGTTCGACCCGGTCGGTTCGCAACACCGGGCCCAATGCCCGGCACAGCCGTGCCGTGGTGGTGAACCGCTGTGGGTCGGTGCCGTGGCACAGCAGGATCAAGTGCACCCGCAGGTCGTGCCGACACAGCGCGTCCTCCACCCGGGCTCGTAGCCCGCTCACGCCGCCGGTCGGAGCAAGCAGCGTGTCGAGGTCGATGTCGAGGACGCGCTCATGTCCCGGAGCGCCCAGGGCGGCGCTCATCGACCGGCGGCGGTGTAGAGCCGGTCGATCAACTCGGCGACCGCGGCGGCCTGGTCTCCGGGGCAGAGCGCGGCGGTGCCGGTGGCGACTGCTGCCACGAAGTCGGCGTAGAGCGAGGGCGGGTCGGGAAGCACCGGGTAGCTCACCTGTTCGTGGGCACCCGGACGGCCGCGGAACACCGTGAGGTCGTAGTCGCGGTAGGAGTCACCGACGTTGCTCACGCGCAGACTCGCCTCGGTACCGCGCAGTTCAAGCAGCACGTCTTCCGCACGTGGCAGGTGCCCCAGGAACGACATCTCCGCGTGCACTGTCGCTCCGCCGTCCAGCTCCAGCCACGCCGCGACGCTGTCCTCGACGTCGCCGTCGTCCTCGCAGCGCCGCAGCAGAGCCCGGCTGGTCACCGCGCGGACATCGAGCACCTGCGGGAAGTCCAGCATCCACAACGCGAGATCCAGGCGGTGAGTGCCCAGGTCCAGCAGCACCCCGCCACCGGCGCGGGCCCGATCCCGGTACCACGAACCGGGAGCGTTGTCCCGGCGTAACCACCGGGTTCGGGCGGCGTAGACGTGCCCCAGCGCGCCGGTGCGGACAAGTTCGCGGGCCGCCCAGTGCGCGCGATCGACCCGGAAGTCATGCAGCGCCGCCACAACCAGCTCGTTCGACTCGGCCAGCTCCACGAGTTCGCGCGCCTCGGCTCCGGTCACGCACAGCGGTTTCTCCACCGCCACGTGCAGACCCGCCTGCAGCGCCTCACGCGCGTAGGCGGCGTGCATATCGTTGGGCAGCGATACCACCACCGCGTCCACGACGTCGTCTTCAAGCATTTCCGCCCAGCTCACCGCTCGGCATCCCGGCGACGCAGTCCGCAGTGCTGCCCGTGTCCTCTCCGGATCCAGGTCGCACACCGCGGCGACCTCCGTCCGGGCGACGGCGTGAAAGCCGGCCACGTGACGCATGCCGTGCCGCAGCCCCACCACCCCGACCCGCACCGGACGCGTCGAGTCGTCAATCCCGATCTGGGTGTCCACTTGCCCCTCCTCGCGTTGCTCGACCACCTGCCAGCTCACGACCGGCGCCCTCGACCGTCTCCTTCGGCGGATTGGGTGCGGCGGTGGCGCTGCGAGATCAAGGACACCGCGAAGCGAGGAAGGGCAACTAGACTGAGAAGCGACTCACGGTGCGTTCACGCACACTCACGGTTGCCAGAAAAGCGGAGACGACGATGACGACGGGCTCGACCAGCACCACCGACGCCGGCGGAGCCGACCCGGAGGTGAACGTGTTCGCCGTCGAGTTGGAGCGCTGGCGCGACGTACGCGGCTTTTCCCGCGCCGCCCTGGCCAAGGCGATGGGCTACGACCGTTCCTACGTGTCCAAGGTGCTCTCCGGCACCGAGCGCCCCTCGGAGGCCTTTGCTGGGCACGCCGAAATCGCTCTGCGCGCCGGCGGTGCCCTGCACACCGCGTTCCGCGACTTTGAAGCCCACCGCACGCCGAAGGTCCGCTCTGCCGTTCCGCCGATGCCCGACACCACGACCGGAGCCCGAAGCCTCGTTGTCGATCACGACGACGCCACCCTGCGCTACGACGACGGCGTCTACCGGCTCACCCAGCGGCGCCACCTCGTCAACGAAGGCACCGAACCGATCACCCGCTACCTGATCCGCATCTCCGTCGACCGCTACCCCGGCGACCCGGAACGCTCAAACCAGCTCTACAGCGAAAACCCGCTCGCCTGGGACGAAATCAACCTGCACGCCTGGCACGGCCCGAACCGGGCCGACGCGATGGACTGGACTCCCCATCACGACCGCGACGCCTTCAAAGAAGTCTGGCTGCTCTTCGCAGGCGAACGCGGACACTTTCCCCTTTATCCCGGAGAATCCTGCTGGATCGAGTACGAGTACACCGTCAGCGAAGTCCACTGGGGCAACTGGTTCCAGCGCGCGGTCCGGCTGCCGACCCGCACTCTGTCGGTGTGCCTGGACTTCCCCGCGGACCTCTCAGCGGCTGTGTGGGGACTGCACACCTCGATGACCGCGCAAGCCATGCCGTTCGCCACCGCCATCGCTCGTGACGCCACCGGCGACCGGCACGTGTTCTCCTGGTCCTGCGAAGACCCGCCGCTGCACGCCCGCTACCGCCTCGAATGGGACTTCCGCGGCCGTGCCGCAGCCCTCGACGGGCCGCCGCCCGCGCCGAGCGACGTGATGGCGTCGCTCGGCATCGTGCAGGACACCGACCCGGCCCTGCGCCGCGTCGCCCGCCGCTTCGACCTCCCGGCCGAGGCCGAGGATGCCCGCCGGGTGGTGACCGAGCTGAACTCGGCGTGCGAACGCGTCGCCCAAGCCCACACGTTCGGCAAAGGAATGGGAATTGCCGCGCCACAAATCGGGATCGACCGGGCCGCGGCGATCGTGCGCACGTCGGATGGCGAGACGATCACCTTGTTCAACCCCACGATCATCGAGTCCGCTGGCGATATCGACGAGCAGTACGAGGGTTGCCTGTCCTTCTTCGACGTTCGCGGGCAGGTCCCACGCGCGCACGTGATCCAGGTTGAGCACACCACCATCGACGGCCAGACGAAGATCACCGTGTTCGAGCGCGGCGTCGCGCGTCTCGTCGCCCATGAGGTCGACCACCTGCACGGCACGCTCTACATCGACCAGATGCGTGACGGCGTCAACCCGATCCCGGTCGAGCAGTATCGCGGCACCGGCTCGGCCTGGAAGTACTGACCGCCCATGGCGCTTGGCCTAAACACCGTGAAAGCCAAAGGGGAGGTCGAAGGCAGCGCAAGGTGAACGGTGGCAGGCGAGATCGGGGTGCTGTTTGCGCATCTGATAGTTCGACGGAAGAGAGCAATCGTCTCGGTGGAGTTCTTGACGACGATGGGATCAAGTCGACTTATCCACAGGCGGTTTGAGGTGTGGGCAATCTGTGGACAGTCCGCGGGCTTCTACGAGCGCTCGTCCGCACCTCAACGGCTGCCGTGGGCTGGGGCTTGTTAGTCGGGCAGCTTGGTGCGGGTGTCACCTAGGCCGACGAGCAGGTCGCCGTGGCGATCGACGCGGTCGAGGACATCGTCGGCGGTGAACGTCAACTGAGCAACGTGGCGGCAGGCTTCGACTTCTTCCCAGGTGATGGGGGTGGACACGGTCGGGTGGTCGCGGCCGCGCAGGGAGTAGGGCGCGACTGTGGTTTTGGCCGGGTTGTTCTGGGACCAGTCGATAAGCACCCGGTTGGTGCGCTGATTCTTCGCCATCACCGCAGTCACCTGCTCGGGCGTCTCGCGGGCAAGCTGTTGCGCCAGCTTTTTGGCGTAGGCGGACGGAGCGGCAGGATCGTTGGTGTCGATTGCGGTGTAGAGCTGCATGCTTCACCGGACTAGCGATCGACGCCCCATCTCGCTCAGCAGCTGTGCCTCGAGAACAGCCGTTCTCCTCGAGTTGACACCGTCCCAGCTCGGCGGATAGTTCAAACTCGAACGCACAACCGGCAGGGAGCGCCTTTATGCACGGTGACCGTGCCTGTAACGCTTGTAGGATTCGGAGCGACAGTTCATCGAGCAAGGGGCCGTGGTGCTTCAGGCAGGGTCGCTGGGGGTGTGTAATGACCGAACTCGTAAAGGTGGGCGAGTGCGAGAACACGTTGCTGGACGTGGTGTTCGTGCATGGCCTTGATGGCGACGCTCGTAAGAGCTGGTCGGCGAAGCGGCGCGGCTCGTTCTGGCCGGAGTGGCTGGCCGAGGATGTCGACCTTATGTCTGTCTGGTCGTTGGGGTATGACGCGGCGTCGAGTCGCTGGCTGGGGCACGCGATGCCGATCCAGGATCGGGCGATCAATCTCCTCGCCCAATTAGAGAGTCACGGAATCGGGCAGCGTCCACTGTGTTTTGTCACCCATAGCATGGGCGGGCTAGTCGTGAAGGAGATGTTGCTGCACGCGGCCGAGGGCCGTGCTGACTACGCCGAGTTTGCCACCGCCGCTCGAGGGGTGGTGTTCCTGGCTACTCCCCACACTGGTTCCGAAGTCGTCACCAATGCCGTTGTGAAAGCGTTGGGCCATGTCTACCGAAAAACGTCGGCGATCGATGCTCTTGCCCGCAACGCCGCGCATCTTCGCCAGCTCAACACCAGATACCGAAACTGGGTTGTGGCACCCACAGTGGACATCAGGCACAAAATTTTCTATGAGACCCAGGCGACTAAGGGTGTTCACGTGGTGGACGCGGGCTCGGCAGACCCTGCGATTCCGGGCCAGACACCTATCCCGGTGGATGCAAACCACATTGACATCTGCAAACCCGCTGATCGCGGGAACGTGGTCTATGGACAGATCAGGCGCTTTATCGCCGGAATCGTTGAAGCCCAGAAGTTCGGCTCGTCTGAGTCTGGCCGCCAACCGACAATCTGCCAGGCCGGCCCCAATTCCTTGGGCCGGGGCGTGACCATCACCGAGGGTGTGTCGGGTGATTCTG
Source organism: Amycolatopsis nalaikhensis (assembly GCF_030264295.1). Lineage (GTDB taxonomy): Bacteria > Actinomycetota > Actinomycetes > Mycobacteriales > Pseudonocardiaceae > Amycolatopsis > Amycolatopsis nalaikhensis. Next base: position 4,015,763 of record NZ_CP127173.1, read on the forward strand.
GTTCGGGGCCGACGGTGGGGGTGGACTTCGATCAGGTGGGTGGCGCCCCGCCGCACACTGGGGCGACCGAAGCCGCGCATGTCGGCCTGCGAGCTATTCCCAAATACGGAATCGATGCGCATGAAGGCTATTTCAAATCAGACTCGTGGTCTGCAGCCATTTCGTCAGTCCCACGGTTCTCTGGAGTGCCCGCTCGGCCGTCGCAGTTCGTCGGACGCGAAGACGAGTTGGAGCAACTTAAGCTAGCCTTGGAGGCTAGCCGAGCTGCGGTCATTTCGCAGGTCGTCCATGGGCTAGGAGGTATCGGCAAGACCGCAACTGTGGCCGAGTTCTGCCACAGAAGTTGCTCTGAATTCGACATTGTTCGATGGATACCATCACATTCCGCCGATGCTGCATTGGAGAACCTTCTATCCCTTGCCGCGTTGCTGGGAATTCCTAAAGTGGGGGTCGCACTAGGGGACGTGGTACAAACGACCTATCGCTGCATTGCTGCTCATGCTACGCGGGCGTTGCTTGTATTCGACAACGTTGATCAGCCCGGTTGGCTAGAGCCGCTACTGCCATCTGAAGGACCGATCTCCGTCATCATTACCTCCCGCTACAACGGCTGGAGATCCCAGGGTATACAGACGATTGCGCTGGGTAGCCTTTCTCTCGAAGATTCGACTGACCTGCTTGTCAAGGTTACTGGCAGCAATGACCGCGCTGGCGCAGAGGAGGTTGCTCGCCATCTGGGTGGATTATCCCTGGCCTTACGGCAAGCTGGCGCGTATTGCCTTCAGCAACGCATTAGCTTCAGTGAATACAACAGAATCCTACACGATAATGCCAAGGAGATATACGCTCGCAATCCCGCGCGCATTCAGCGAGGAATTACGCCGGACGTCGACTTCACAGTTCGAGCAGTTTTGGAAACTTCGCTAGCGCAAGCGGTGCAGGAAGGGTCCCTGGCTGCTGAAATATTGCACATTTGCGCGTATCTGCCGGCGACACGTATCAGTAATCTCCTATTTCTTCCCCCTGCTGCCAGCAACGAAGAACTTCTTAACTTCGGCGACGAACTAGTCGTCCGAGATTCACTTGCTGCACTTGAAGGATTTGGTCTCATCGAGTCAGTGGATATGTCGGACGATGGTACGACTTTCTTCAGCGTTCACAGAGTGATCCAACACTTATGTCGTGCTATTGCGCAAGAGCGGCGGCGTGAGTATGTAGAGATCGCTGTACGGCTTGTTAGACAAGGCGGCTTCGGGTGGGAGTACTTGATCTCCCCGGAGGGGGAAGTGATTGTTTGCCTGGAGCGCGGGTCGGCGCGTCTGCTGATGAGCATGGCCCGTCGGCCGGGCGTCAGTGTCGAGCTAAAAATGCCCTACGGTGCACCCGATATCCCGCGATCGATTGATGTGGACACTGCAGTCGTACGGGCGAATTTTTTGGATCACGCCGTGGCGTGGAATCTGGATTCGCGCAACCTTGAAAAGGGGACTGATGGCATCCTTGGTAACACCACTGCAGTACGGAATGGTGTCGACGAAAGCCGGGTATGTCGCCTCAGTGATCCTCCTGGACCGTTTTCTTCCGGCTCAGGCGAGCGCGGAAACGAGTACACTGTACACCTCCCTAAGGGTGGAACATTTAGTTTAATATGGGAATTCGATGATTTCCGTGTCGTGAGGGACGGGTACCCAGATGCTTTCGTCGATCCTGGCTGGTATAGCAGGCGAACAGTTGAGGCGGCTCCGGTCATCGATCCTGCCGGCGAACACTTGGTAATCTCGATGGAGACTACCAAGCATTTGGATCACGGCTGGATCGCAGTCGTCAGACTGGACGATATTTGGAATGTCTCGGACCCGGGTGTGTCCACCCTTGAAGAATCTCGGCCGGTAGGTCCTGAAAGCAACAATTTAGGCAAGGGTGATCGCGTCGTAAGGGCACGCATCCTTCATCCTAACGGAGCCCCCTACGTGGGCGAGGACGAGGGCGAGGAGGAGGAAAAAGGTAACGGACTAGGGACGGGTCACACTTGGCAGTCCGTGACCGATATGTGTTTCAGCTTAACGGGCGACCACATTTTCATGATCGACAGAGAATCAATCCACTGCTGGTCGTGGCCGGATTTCACATTCGAATGGCGTATCCCCCGGCCTGAGCTTTGCGTGACCGTGCATTCCAAGTCGCTGAGTCGGCCTGTAACCCAAGCTGTTTCTGTTCGACAATCTGGAGTTGATCGCCTGGTGTTGGGCGACGGACAAGTTATCGACCTGCGCTCCGAGGATCTGTGGGTCAGTCGTGTGGGCAATTCTGCGGATACGCTAGCGGTTTCCCCGGCGGATGGCTCCCTGCTGACTAATGTCGCCATCGTTGGGGTCGATCTTGACCGCATGGCGACGCATGACCTACAGTCGCCCATAGTTTCAGCGGTTGGCTTGAGCGATGGCGGCTTCCTGTGTCTTGATTCGCAAGGAATTCTGACCCGGCTGCGGAATGATGGGACGACGGAGGCTACCGCAGATACAGGGAGCCCCGGTGCGCGAATTCTCACAGCACATTCCTATGGGCGCGCGTTCGCGCTAACGGACGAGAAGAGCGTGGTTACGCAGTACGCGTTCGATGCTGACGGAATTCGTGCAGTCGCCGAATGGAATCCGCATCACCGAGATTGGAAACCCAACTGGGTGGACGCGGAGACTCTGCATCGATGGAGCATGGAGCGGGTTGTCACGGTGGCCGCCTTCGTTTCCCCTAATGAGATGGTTGTTGGAAGAACTAACGGGGATGTCCGCATGCCGGAGTACGGTCTTCTCCGCCGGGGGGTTCCTGTGACAGCGATCGCGTTCGAAGCAGACACCCTTCTCGTCGGATTTGCGAACGGCCTTGTTTTGGCATGGTCTGAACGTGCTTTGTATCGTGGTAAGTTGTTCCGCGGCGCTGTCGCTCATATCCTGCCTCGTATCGGACTTCGTCGTTTCGTCGCGATCTCAGCAGATGGCGACATTGCGACCGTCACCTGGCATTGACATTCTGTGTCGGCAAAGAGCCTAGAAGAACCCTGATTTCCGATGACAAACCCAACGCCCGAGCCGAACGGCTCACTGCACACCAAGCGATGCGGTTCGTTCGTCGATCCGCTCGCCTGCATTATCGCGACGGAAGTGAGATACCGGAGAGCCCGGCATATGAAGCGCAGCTTGCGGGCCTGTCCTCGGTTAGTCCGGTCAACAGATCCCTTAGAGCCGGAGGTCTTCGCGAACGGCGTCAGGCCGTCCTCGAGCAGAACGTCGCGCAGACGTTCGGCGACCCCGCAGCACTGCACAATGGAAGTGCCTGGCCCGGGATCAAGGTCGAACACCAGCAGATCCGGCGTCTGCCGGACGCCGTCGGAGTTGACCTTCCACTGTGGGACGTGCAGTTCGAGGGCGGCCATGTTCGCCGCCCAAACTAGGGCGGCGAGTTCGTCGAGCAGGGCGTACTCGATCTCGCCTTCTCCGCGCCCGGATCGGCTGCCTGTGCTGGACAGCCGGATCGTGGGCAGCCAGTCAGGAGCGCCGCGGGGGACGTTCTTCTCGAAGAACTGCTGGCCGCCGACACCGTCGGGGAAGCGGATGAACGTCACCGGCCGCCCGGCCAGATGCGGCAGCAGCACCTCAGCGACCCGGGAGTAGTAGTTGATCACCTCGCCTTTGGTGAACCCGTCGGGATACAGCGGCTTGCCCAGGTTGGACAGGGACAGGCGCCGCGGGCCGGCCTGGACGGTGATGCGCTCGCCGAGTGGTACCGCCGGTGCAGGCTCGGACGGGGCAGCGGCCGGCGCCGGCGCCGCCGCAGGCGTGGGGAGGGAGCGCGGGGCGAGGACGTCGGCGGGTCTCTTGTCAGTGCGCAGGCCGCGCCAAGCGGTGTGGCGGACGCGCCCGGCGCGGGTGAACTGCCGGTAGACGATCTCACCGACCAACTCAGGCTGAACCCAGTGGGCGCCGCGCACGTCCTCGCGCGGCGGCGCCACGACGAAGGGAGGCGTGCGACGTTCGAGGGGCTGCAACTGGGTGAGGAGGTCGGCGCGGACGGCCTGGCTGAAGCCGGTGCCGACGTCGCCGATGTAGACGAGCGCGCCAGACTCAGGGTCGTGCGCGCCGAGCAGGAGCCCGCCGAGAGTGCCGGCGAAGCTGCGCTGCCCGGGCCGCCACCCGCAGATGATCACTTCCTGGGTCTGGATGAACGGGTGTTTGAGCCAGGAGTCCGGGCGGCGGCCGGGAATGTAGGTGGAGTTGCGCAGCTTCGCAACGACGCCTTCGTAACCGGCTGACGCGGCGTGGGCCAGGAAGTCGGCCGGGGTGCGGCGGTCGGCGGCCAGTTCGTCGAACGTGACGGCGCGGACGACGGAGACGCGGTAGGGGTCGGGCATCGGCAGGCTCGCCAGCAGTAGGCGGCGTTCGTCGTAGGGCTGTTTGAGCAGGTCGCGGTCGCCGAGCCGGAGCAGGTCGAAGGCCAGGAAACGCACGGCGATGTCGTCGAAGGGCTCGTCGCGGCGCAGGGAGCTGCGGTGTGTGACGTAGCGGCCACGGCGTTCCTGCATGAGCTCGAAGTCGATCCGGCCGTCCTCGCCATAGACGACGATTTCGCCGTCCAGATAGACGGTCTGCCCGTCGAGCGCCGGGGCGAGGACGCCGGCGAGGTCGGCGAACTCGGCGGTGAAGTCGATGTTGTTGCGGCTGGTGAGCACGGTGGTGCCGTCGGCGCCGATGCGCATGGCGGCGCGGTAGCCGTCGAGCTTGTACTCATACGCCCACTCGTGTCCGCTGCGGAGGCGACCGCCGTCGGCCTTGGCCAGCATCGGCTCCACCCACGCCGGGACCCGCGATGCGCCGTCCTGACCGGCCATACGGAGCCTCCGTCCCGACGCCAACGGTGTGCTCCGACGGTAACCCGATCAGCCCAGTCTTGCCGTGTTTCCGCTGGTCAATGACCTGATCGGCGACCGTCGGTGTCGTCTCGACTGCACTGCGCCGATCTTTCTCGCCTGAGTGAGTGACGTCGGGCGGCGTGACTTGACAGACCGGCGTCACTCTCGCATCCTCCGAACAGGTGTTCGAGGGGAATGGTCGGGTTCGCCCGTGCCGTGGTGCGCGGGTGTCTCCGGTGCGGGCTCGTGGTGCTGGAGGTGAGCGGCAGTGGCAGTACCGGATGCGCTTGCGGAGCTGACCGCGATCGCCGGTGTCCGCACGGCCTCGCAGCTACGGCAACCCAGCCCGGACGTGACCGGTCCGGCCGAGGCCCTTCCGGTTCTGCCGACCGTGGCTGGTCTGCTGCCCGGCGGTGGGCTGCGGCGCGGGGGCACGGTGTCGGTGTCCGGGTCGACGTCGCTGGTCCTGGCGTTGCTGGCGGAAGCGACCAAGACGGGGTCGTGGGCCGCGATCGCCGGTATGCCCGACCTCGGGCTGGCCGCGGCCGCCGAGCTTGGCGTCGACCTGGACCGGATCGCGCTGGTCCCGGATCCGGGTGCGGATCTGGTGGCGGTGCTCTCGGCGCTGGTCGACGGCTTCGATCTGGTCGTGCTGAGCCCGGCGGTATGCCGCAGCGCTACGCCGCAGCTGGCACAGCGGCTCGCCGGCTGGCTGCGCACCCGCGGTGCTGTGCTGCTCGCCGCCGGCCCCTGGTCGGGCGCGGATGTCGAACTGCGCCTGTCCGGCCACACCTGGCGCGGCGCCACCTCCGACGGTTACGGCCATCTCCAAGCCTGCGACGTCGTGGCCACCAGCCGCGGCCGCGGCGCCGCCACACGCCCGCAGTCGATCCCACTGCAGCTGCCCGGCCCCGACGGCGCCGTTGCTGCCGGCGAGCGACAAGCCCGGCGGCCGCTGATCGAGGTGGCGGGATGAGCGTGCACGACGCGCCGCGGCTGCTGGTGCTGTGGTGCCCGGACTGGCCGGTTGTCGCTGCCGGTGCCGCCGCGGGAACACCGCTGCTGGCACCTGCTGCGGTGTTTTCGGCGAACCGGGTTGTGGCGTGCTCCGCAGCCGCGCGCCGCAGCGGGGTGGGGCGCGGGATGCGCCGCCGCGACGCCCAGTCGCGGTGCCCGGGCCTGGTGGTGCACCAGCACGATCCCGATCGCGATGCCAGGGTGTTCGAGCCGGTCGCCGCCGCGGTGGAGCAGCACGCGGTGGGCGTCGAAGTCGTGCGTCCTGGGGTCGTCGCGGTCCCGGTCGGCGGGGCGGCCGGCTATTTCGGCGGCGAAGAGGCGCTGGCAGAGCGGCTGCTGGACGAGGTGTCCGCGAACGCCGGCGTGGAGTGTCAGGTTGGGATCGCCGACGGGCTGTTCGCCGCGACCCTCGCTGCTCGTCGTGCCGTTTTCGTCGTGCCGGGTGGATCCGCGCGATTCCTGGCGCCGTTGCCGATCACCGAGCTGGATCAGCCGGGGGACGACCGCGGCGAACTGGTCGGGTTGCTGACGCGGCTGGGGCTGCGGACGCTGGGCGCGTTCGCCGCGATCGCGGAGCGAGACGTCGCCGGCCGCTTCGGGCGCGATGCGATCCTCGCGCACCGGCTCGCCCGCGGCTTGTCGCAGCGGCCACCGCTGCGCCGCGCCCCGCCGCCGGAGCTGGAAGTGATCCAGGAGTTCGAGACCCCGCTGGAGCGGATCGACGAGGCCGTGTTTATCGCGAAAACGCTGGGCGAGCGCTTCTTCGCCGGACTGGCCCGCCACGGGATGGCGTGCACGCGGTTGGCGATCGTGGCAGTGACCGAGTCGGGTGAGGAACGGCTGCGGGTGTGGCGGTGCGCCGAACCGCTGACCGCCCGCGCGACCGCGGACCGGGTGCGCTGGCAGTGCGAAGGCTGGCTCACAGCGACCGCGGGTGACCGGCCGTCCTCCGGGATCATCCGGCTGCGGCTGGTGCCGGAGGAGCTGGTCGGGGGTGAGGCGCTGCAGCTTCAGCTGGGCGCGATGGGCCGCGACGCCGACGCCGCCGAGCGCGCCGGCCGGGCGATGGTGCGCATCCAGGGCCTGCTCGGTCCCGAGGCGGTGCTCACGCCGCTGCTGGACGGCGGCAGGAGTCCAGCCGAGCGGGTTCGTCTGATCCCGTGGGGCGATCCCCGGGCCACGGTGACCGCGGATGCGCCGTGGCCGGGCCGGCTGCCGGCACCATCCCCGGCGACGGTCCCGCGCCGGACGGTCCCGGCGGCGGTGCTCGGTGCCGGCGGGCGCGAGGTCGGGTGCACGATGCGTGGGGAGCTGACGGACCTACCGGTGGCGATCGCGGTCGAGGGCGCGCCGGTGCTGCTGGTGATCAGCTGGGCCGGTCCCTGGCTGCACCGTCCGACCGTGCAGGCGGGAAACCCGCCAGGAGCAGCGCGGGTACAGGTGGTCCTCGCCGACTCGGCCGCTGACCGCACCAGAGCGCTGATCCTGGCCGTCACGATCGGCCAGAACCCGCAGTGGACGGTCGAGGGGATCTACGACTGACCGGAGCGCTTGAAGGGCTCCGTCCTTTCGGGTGGTTGCCTCGGTTTGCGCGCCGCTACCCGGCCGGTCTTTCCCACACTGACGGGAAGGACGCATCCAGCCAGCTCGGGAACCGGGGGACATCGTGGGCGTGCTGCTGAAACCGACCTCGCAGATGGGTCACTGGGCGGTCGAGATGTTCACCGACAGCGCCCGTCTTCGCCGGACCGCGCCCGCAGACAGCGCACCCACCGCACGCGCACCCAGATCCGCCCGTGCCGTGTCGGACGATGTGACGCTGCCGCAGCTGGACGTCGAGGAGGCGTCGGCCGACCGTGGATTCGGGTTCGAGATCATCGACCTCGACCCGGTGGTCGCCACCCTCGACCAGGTGCTCGGCGATGCCCTGTACTGCGACTTCATCGGCCGGGTGAACAGCGACCTCGGCCGATGGAGTCACCCGCGGACCGAGGACGGCTGGGTCACGATCGCAGGGCCCGTCGTCGAGGCCGCGACACGGGTCCATGACCGCACGGTGGAGCTGCGCTACGTCCACGTCGCCGAACTACACCAGGCGCTCATCGACTTCGCCGATACTCGCGCGGCCGACGATGCTTCGTGGTGAGCGACAGTGCGTGCGCCGACGTGCCTCGTGTACGGCTTCTCTCGGCTCTCTTCGGGTTTTGCGTGCTGCGGCCGATGCCCCGCTTCAGCGCCTGGGGCCGCGCATCGCGGTCTGTCGCGACCTACGCTTCCCTCGGCGCTGTTGCTCGAACAGCTCAACACGGGTACGCACGGAGCAGCCGGCGCGCCCCCGGGCATGCGCGCCGGCTGACTCTCCTCGACGTCGTCGTCAACCTGTCATCTCGCGTTGACGATCGCCGTCAACACCTCCGGGTGCACCATCAGCACGCTGCTCGGCATCGCGACGACCAGCACCGCACCCACCACGACAAGGCGGATGGTCCGGTGCAGCCGGTCGGCCGACTCGCGGTCGGCGAAGAGGCCGACAACGAGGCTCGGCATCGCCCTCGGCAGGCCCGCACCCCTGCCCTGTGAGCGCGTGACGAGTGCCAGGACGACCGCGCACACGCGCCGCCAAGCCGCTGAACTGCGGCGATGCCCGTCTCGGTCGCTGGGCTCACTACCGCTTCGACTGTTAGAATCCATTACGGATCGTTCCCCTTGGAGACTTGCTGGTTGATAAGAGTTCGGTCCACCGCGCCCGGACTGTTCCCGCAGTTCGGGCGCTTCTATGTTCGCTGCATCCGCCGAAGTTAGATTCGCGGATAAGTTCGGTAACTTCATTCGTTTACTCATCGGATTAGCTGTTCCTTGCTGCTGTTACTTTCCGGCGTTACTTTCCGGCTTAACTTCGTTCCGGTAATCCTTCGCTCTAAGCTTCGGTAGAGTCTTAAGAACTTGCCTCGCGGGTTTGATAGCCGCTCTGACCAGGGCAAACGATCCCTCCATCTGAGTGTGCGAGGTCGCCCTGAGTGAGCCCAAGGTGACCGATGAGGCGTCCCGGAGTGGGACATCCGCATCGTAGCCGATTCCTCAAGGCGCTGGAATTGGTGTCGCCATGGGTGGACACCGAGGTGCGCGGACGCTGTCAGCGGAAAGACGCCAAGCGGCCAGGTCGCCCGATCTGTGCGACCTGGAAGAAAAGCACCCGATCGGCTGAACCATCGGCTCTGACCTGCGCTCACGCGAATCCGCTCGGGCCGACCTGCGCCAGGGCGCACGGGTGTCTGGAGGGGAACGACTGGTCAGTCGACGCTGCCGTCCCGCCGGTGGACACACGCTGGTGCTGCTCGTGGGTACGGCAGACGCGCGCGGAAGGCCTGGGCGACACCGCCCTCCGGCAGCGGCGCGGTCCAGGTGTAGCCGGGCATGCGCGCGCGGGCGACAGCGACGAGGGTGCGACCGTAGCCAAGCCGGCGGTACCCGGCGGCGACCTGGACGTAGTCGAGCGTGGCACTCCGGCAGGAGGTGCAGCAAGTGATGGTGGCGGTGCCGGTGACGGCGCCGTCGAGGCGCAGTTCGATGTGTCCGGTGAGGGTGTCGGCGCCGGGCGGCCGCACGACCAGCACGAGTCCCTGCTGCGGCGCGGCGTCGGGCGGGTACTGGATCGCGGTGTCGAGGTGAGCCCATTCGGACAGGCGTCGTTCGGCCTGGTCGCGGGCTTCGATGAGGCGGCAGGTTTCGCAGAGGGTGCCATGCAGGCGGTACCGGTGGCTGTAGGTCTGGGTCATGCCGTAGTGGGTGAGGTACTCCCCGCGCAGGCACTGGACGGGGACGCCTGCGGCGGGCCGGATCGGCAGAAGATCGCCGTACTCGCCGCGGGCGCCGGAGCGTGGGCCGCCGACGGCGGGCTGCCCAGTGGTCACCGGAAGTCGCGCGACGGTGCGGTCGCCATGGACAGGTCGAGCGCTTCGATCCGGTCGGCGACGAGGGTGACGACTCCGTCGGCGGCCTGGACCTGCCCGCGGATCAGCAGCGCGGCGCTGGCACGGGCGACCACGCGCTGGCGCTGCCACAGCCCGGGTGAGACCAGGACGTTGGCCATGCCGGTTTCGTCCTCGAGGTTGAGGAACGTGATCCCGCCGGCCGTTGCCGGCCGTTGTCGGTGGGTAACCGCTCCGCCGACCCAGACTCGGGTGCCGTCCTCGACGCCGGCGAGGGCGGCGGTGGTGATCGCGCCGCGCGCGTCGAGCAGCTCCCGTAGGAACTGCACGGGATGGGAGTCGGGAGAGACGCTGGTGGCCCACAGGTCGGCGGCGGTGACCTCGAAGCGGGTCATGCCGGGCAGGGCGGGAGCATCCAGGCCGGGAACGAGGCCGGGCAGGTGCCCGGGCCGGGTGGTGGCGGCCGCGCCGGCGGCCCAAACGTCCTGGCGGCGGTCGCGGCCGAAGCGGGTGAACGCGCCGGCGGTGGCGAGGGCTTCGGCGGCGGTCTTCTTGAGCTGGACGCGGCCGGTGAGGTCCCCGATCCCGGTGTAGGGGCCGCGGGCTTGGCGTTCGGTGACGATCTGCTCGGCGACGGCGCCGCCGAGGTGGCGGATGCCGGCGAGGCCGAGCCGGATGGCGACACCGCCGGTGCTGTCGGGGTCGGGTTCAAGGGTGGCGTGAGCGAGGCTGGCGTTGATGTCCGGCTCCCGCACCAGGACGCCGTGGCGGCGGGCGTCGGCGACCAGCGACTGCGGGGAGTAGAAGCCCATCGGCTGCGCGCGCAGCAGCCCGGCGCAGAACGCGGCCGGGTAGTAGCGCTTGACCCACGCCGACGCGTACACCAGCAGCGCGAACGACATCGAGTGCGCTTCGGGGAAGCCGTAGCCGGAGAAGGCGTGGATCTGCTCGAAGATCCGCGTCGCCAGCTCCCGGTCGAGACCGTTGCGCGCGCAGCCGTCGAAGAACCGCACCATCAACGCCTTCATCTTCGCGCTGGAGCGCTTGGCACCCATGGCGCGGCGCAGCTGGTCGGCTTCGGCGCCGGTGAAGGAGGCGACGTCGACGGCCATCTGCATCACCTGCTCCTGAAACAGCGGCACCCCGAGCGTCCGGTCCAAGGACCCGGCCAGCAGCGGGTGGGCGTGCTGCCACTGCTCCTCGCCGCGGCGGCGCCGGATGTAGGGGTGTACCGATCCGCCCTGGATCGGGCCGGGCCGGATCAGGGCGACTTCGACGACGAGGTCGTAGAACTTCCGCGGCCGCAACCGCGGCAACGTCGCCAGCTGCGCGCGGGACTCGACCTGGAACACCCCGACCGCGTCGGCCTCGCACAGCATGTCGTACACCTTCGGGTCGGCCAAGTCGAGCTTCCCGATGTCCACGGCGGTGTCGTGGTGCTCGGCGACGAGGTCGATCATGTAGTGCAGCGCCGACAGCATGCCGAGGCCGAGCAGGTCGAACTTGACCAGGCCGACGGTGGCGCAGTCGTCCTTGTCCCACTGCAGGATCGACCGGTCGGCCATGGCCGCCCACTCGACCGGGACGATCTCCGACACCGGCTGCTTGGAGATCACCATGCCGCCGGAGTGGATGCCGAGGTGGCGCGGGAAGTCCTCGATCCGGCCGGCCAGCTCGAGCACGTCGGCCGGTATCTCCCCGGACGTCTGCTGCTTGGTCGCGGCGACGCCGCCCCAGCGGTCGACCAATTTCCCGTAGGCGTCCTGCTGCCCGGGGCTGTGCCCGAGCGCTTTCGCCGCGTCCCGCACCGCCGACGGCGCCCGGTAGGTGATGACATTGGCGACCTGCGCGGCGTGGAACCGGCCGTGTTTCTCGTAGACGTACTGGATGGCCTCCTCGCGCCGGTCGGACTCGATGTCGATGTCGATGTCTGGCGGCCCGTCGCGTTCCGGGGCGAGGAAGCGTTCGAACAGCAGGTTCCACTTCACCGGGTCGGCGTGACAGATCCCAAGCGCGTAGCAGACCGCCGAGTTCGCGGCAGAGCCGCGGCCCTGGCAGAGGATGTTGGCTTCCTTGCAGAACCGGACGATGTCCCACACGACGAGGAAGTAGCCGGGGAAGTCGAGGGCCTTGATCACGTCCAGCTCGTGTTCCAGCTGCGCGTACGCCCGCGGCGATTCCTCTCGGGCGCCGTAGCGGGTGGCGGCACCGGCCCAGGTCAGCTCGGCCAGGAACGACATCTCGTCATGCCCAGCCGGCACGTCGAACGGCGGCAGATCCGGCGCCACCAGCTGCAGGTCGAACGCCACCTCGACGCCGAGCACGGCGGCGCGGCCGACGGCGCCGGGGTAGCGGCGCTCGAACCGGCGCCGTTGCTCCATGCCCGAGCGCAGGAACGCCTGCCCCGACGGCGGGCGCCACCCCTCCAGCTCCTCGGTCGACCGGCGGGCGCGGACTGCGGCGACGGCGTCGGCGACCGGGACGTCGGCGGGGGTGGCGTAGTGGACGTTGTTCGACACGACCGTCGGCAACCGCAGATCGCGGGCCAGCTCGTCGAGCAGGTCGTTGGCCGCGTCGTCGAGGGGCTGGCGGTGGTTGATCAGCTCGACGGCGACGTGGGAGTGCCCGAACCAGTCGACCAGCCGCGCCAGCTCGGCCCGCGCCGCGGCCGGACCGTGCTCGGCGAGCGCGCGCCGGACCGGGCCCTTGCGGCAGCCGGTGAGGACCACGACGTGCCCGGCCAGCTCCTCGACCACCTCCTCGAGATCATAGACCGGGCGCCCTTTCTCGCCGCCGGCGATCTGGGCGTGGGAGATGACGCGGCAGAGCCGGTGGTAGCCCTCCTGCTGCCGGGCCAGCACCAACAGGTGCGACCCGGCCGGGTCGGGTTCGCCGGCCTGCGGGGCGGGCAGGTCGAGCGAGAGCTCGGCGCCGAACCCGACCCGGACGCCGAGTTCGCGGGCGGCGTCGTTGAAGCGGACCGCCCCGTACATGCCGTCGTGGTCGGTGAGCACCAGCGCGTCCAGCTCCAGCCGGGCAGCCTCCTCCACGAGCGCCTCGGGATGGGAGGCGCCGTCGAGGAAGCTGAAGTTGGAGTGGACGTGCAACTCGGCATACGGCGCTCGGAGCCGGTCGCCGCTGTCGTCCCGGCTACGGCGGTCGCGCAGGTCGGCGGGGGCGCCGGCGTAGCCCTCACGCTTGCGTGACCAGGCGGGCGAGTCGTTGCCGTCGCCGAGGACGGGCGCGCGCCCGGAGGCGATCCGCTCGACTTCCGACCACGGCACGCTCGGGTTGTTGAACGCCACGACAAGCTCCCACACCACGCCAGGATCGCTGTGGGAAGTCAGCGACAACATATCGAACACAGGTACGACTACGTGCCTGATCCTGAGTGATGGAGCCGGAGCTGTCAAACCGACGTGACCCCGGTAACCGCAGGTGAAACACCCGACACGGCGTATGGAGATGCGTGGTAGAACGTACTCCGCGTGGTTGACTGCATGGCGGGTTCATTAGGCCGAACGAATGATCTGGGGGGTGCGCGTGGTGGAGGAGCCAGACCTGACCGGGTTGTCAGCGGTCAGCGGATCTGGCCCGCGGTCACTTGACTTGGCCCGCAGTTGGCCCAAGGTCATTTAACTTGGCCCGACTCGGTCGTCGGTGATGTCTGTGACAAGGAGTCCTTCAACAGCGATCTCCTGGTGTGCGTAAACCTCGTTCTCGTGTCCGACCCTCCGGCAGTGTGTCCCAGCGTCGGCCGCGTGTGAAATTGCTGCGGCCTCCGGATCGGCGCCGCGCGCCCCGGCCCCGTCGTGAGGGCGGCAGGCTCGGCATCTTCACTCAGACCGCCACGGCGCTCGCGGCCCTTGGTGCCCTCGTCTTCACCGGGGTGTCGCTGATCGTGACCCGGAGCCAGAACGAGGCCCAGAACGACCTGGCCGCCCAGAGCCAGTACACCGACCGCTACACCAAAGCGGTCGATCAACTCGGCCAGCAGGGCGCCGACCGGCTGCAGATCCGCCTTGGCGGGATCTACGCGCTCGAACGCCTCTCCCGCGACTCTCCTCGCGACCAGCCCACCATTATCGAAGTCCTCTCCGCCTTCGTGCGCACCAACAACCCCCGCATGGCCCACGACACAGACTCTCCCGAACCGACTACTGCCGCCGAGCTTGCCCTCGCTGCTCCCCCACCGACTACTGATACCCAGGCTGCCCTCACCGTCCTAGGCCGACGCGACCCCAGCCATGACAGCATCACTCACATCGACCTGCACGACACCAACCTTAAGAGCGCAGACCTGAGCGGCGCGAACCTGAGCGACGCGGACCTGAGCGGCGCGAACCTGAGCAGTGCGAACCTGGACAGCGGGTACCTGAGACACGCCGACCTGCGCGACGCGGTCCTGTCACGCGCGCGCGTACGCGGCACGGACCTGCAAAACGCGTCCCTGCCCCTCGCGGACCTGCACCTTGCGGACCTGAGCGGCGCGAACCTGAGCTTCGCGGACCTGAGCTTCACGAGCCTGAGCGGCGCGAGCCTGAGCGGCGCGAACCTAAGCTTGGCGAACCTGGAAGGCGCGAACCTGGACTACGCGGACCTGAGCGGCGCGAACCTGAGCGGCGCGAAGCATTCTTGACCAGGTTCGAACCGACGGCGGGAGTTCGGTGACGGCGAGCAGAACCAGGTGCCCACTTCGGCGAGGGCGCGAACGCCGCGTAGCAGCGGTACTGACGAAGGTTGACTACGAGGAATCTGGGTCCGCGTGACCTTCTCTCATCCACGCCAAGCTCGAGGTCAGCTGCCACCTAAACCGGCTACCTCGAAAAGGGCCAGACAGAACGACCTCCGCCGCGCCAGAGCGGTCATCGAAGCTGGCATCGCCGCGGGTCGGCATGCGAGTGTGGGCCAACTTCAGCGCCGTCCGACACCCGGGGCAAAGGTGTACGAGGCTGCCGAGCGGCCGTCGATCGAGGTCCCGGACCCGCCGGGGCATCGAGCACGTTGATCTAGGTCCGGCGCCACGCGCTGTGGGCTGCTAGCGCAGTCGCTACGCACGGTCTGGCGCATCTGCCCGGTTGACGCTCGGTGCCGATGTGGCTGCGCCACAGCTGGCATCTGCAACGCACTCGGCAGGTCTTACCCAGCTATCCAACGAGCTCACCGCTTGAACGGCGCTTACGACGCGATGCACCTTCTGTGCGAATTGAAGGTCGGGCCGGCAGCGCACAAGCGATCCCCGCTCGGTGGGTGACCGACCGGCCCCACCCGACGGTAGCTGGCACAGGTTCCCAGGCCTCGTCGTCGACCGCAACCAACGCCGCGTCGTCCGTCTCGCCTGGGGTGCCGCACCAGAGGACCCTCCCGGTGAACGCGCCCAGCCGGCCTGGGTGGAACACCGACACCGACGCTGCGGCTTCAAGCACAACATGCGCCGAGGTCAGCAGCAGTCGCGGCGCCACCTCGTAGCCTGAGCCGGGGCCGCCCGAGCCGGTGACCGCAGTGACTCGTTCCCACACCATGCGGTCCTTAGCGTTCGACGTGGCTGGAAACGTCACCGGGGCCCGCTGGTCGGTCCTGGTCCCCGGCGACCAGCAGATCCCCGCCGCCCGCCTTCTTCGGGGTGAGGGTCAGCTTGACCTTGTGCGTGCGGCCCCGCGCGACGCCGCCCTCGACATCGGCCGAGACCAACCAGGCCTTGAACCCCGCCTTCACCTTGGCGTCCCGGCGCATTTCCACCGCAAACTCCAGCTCGATCGGCCCCACCACGAACTCGACATCGCTGCCGGCTCCCCGCGCCGCGGCCGCCATCAGCTCATCCCGCACCGAGGCCACCGCGTCCGCCAACTCAATCTCCATACCCAGTACGGTCGCAGCTCCCGCACGACTTGCTACACGCCCCGCCGGAGACTGACAAGGACACGGTTAGACGGACAGCGCGTGCACAGAGCAGCCGCGGGCGCCAGTCGACATCGACGTGATGAGTCGTCGGCGAACATCGCACGATCGAATATGTGCACTGCACCAGCTGAACAGGCTGTGGCAACACGTGCTAGTCGGCATCTTCCAGCGATAGTCGACACCGTCCGCTGCTCAGGCGCCAATCCGCATTCGTCGCGGTGCTCGTAGGGTGATGCTCCTGCTGGGTTGGAAGCGGTGGAAGGGGCGGACGTGGCGGTCGATCTGGAGACGCTGTTGGCGCAGGTCTGGAGTCCGGACGTGCGGCCGCTGGCTGAGGAGGCGTGGCGCTGCTACAACGCCGGCGCGATCCGCGCCAGCATCGCGGCAACCTGGTCGGCGGTGAGTGCGGACATCATCGTGAAGCTGATCCACCTCGCCGACGAAGGAGACCCGGGTGCCCAGGTGTTTCGCCAGCAGGTCGTCGACGCGCAGGATAAGGGCCTGAATTCCGGCGGGGTGAGCGCCATGCAGAAGATCGAGGGCTCGCTGGTCGATAAGGCCGTGGATTTTGAGCTGATCGACAGCATCGGCCAGCGCGAGCTGGACCGCATCCGCGAAGACCGCCACCTCTGCTCGCACCCGTCACTGCGCATGGAAGGCGAGGTCTACAGCCCGCGTCCGGAGGCAGCCCGGGCACACCTGGCGATCGCGCTGTCCACCCTGCTGGTTCACCCGCCTACGCAGGGCCGCAAGCTAGTAGATGAGTTCAAGAACTTCATCTGCGATCCGCTGTTCGCCTCGTCTCCGTCGCACATCCAAGCCGCGTTTCACGACCGAGCCCGGACCGCGACCTGCAGGAGCATCATCAAGCTCGCGGCGTTGGCCGCGATGCTCGAGGTCGACCCGGACGGCCGGATGCCGGCCGCGGCGCACGCCGACCGGATGGCGTTCGCGTTGCGCGCCTTCGCCGAGGTGAACCGGGACGCCGTCCGCGACGCCGTGGGCGCAACACGCGAGCGGTTCCAGGTCCTCGGTGGCGAGATCCAGCTGCGCACGCTGGTCCGCATGGGCGACGACGACTACTTCTGGGCCTCGGTCGACCAGACGATGGCGACGCGGTTCGAGGCGTTGCTGGACAGCTCGACAACCTCGGGACCAAACGGCACGTTGCCGCCGGCGGCCGTATCCGTGCTGGCGCTGGTCAGCAGCAATTATGCGCGTGAGCGGCTCCCCAACCTGACGGTTCGTTTCAAGCAGCTCAGTGACTTCCAGCGTAGGCAGGTCATCGCGCTCGGACCGGGCGAGTTCTTCGTGCCGACGGTGATCGAGATGCTGCGGACCGCGGGCAGCTTTCGCTCCGGTGAGGCTGTTGGTCGGCTGCTGGTACAGCACGCGGCGTTCCTCACGCTCAGCACGCTGGGCGAAGCGCTCGGGGCCTGGTTCGCGAACGGTCAGTGCCGGGACGCTGGGGACATGCCCGGTTTGGCCGTCCAGCTGGTGCATGCCACCGCGCACCTCGGCGCCGCTCGTGGACCGTTGTTTAGCGAGTTCGTCGCCAAGTGCGAGGCGGTGCCCGGCGAGATTGAGCAGTACAACTACCCTGAGCTGAAATCGGCCTTGTACACCCTTGAGCTTGTACCACCACCGGTGGACACGATGCCGAAATGACCGCTGCGTCGGACGCCGAACAGACGCCCGCCGCCTTCGACGGCGCCGCCACCCTTTCGCAAGGCTGATCATGGCTACTCCCGGCCAGCGTTACCTCCAGTCCCGCGCCACCGGACGTCGCTCCGCTACGGTGGAGGGTCGCGGCCGGTGTCGCTGTTCGATTTCGCGACCTTGCCGAGAACGGCAGCTGGTTCGACGCTCCCGACAATCCAGGCATGCTCGACCCGGGTGGCGATGCCTGAGCGGTCCTCGGGGCTCGGACCGGGGATGATCCGGCCAGTATGAGACCGCTGACGGCGGCGACCACGGGACGGAGTGGAAAGCGCCATTCGCGCCGGCAGGTGACGTCGTCTTCGACCGGAAACCGTTAGGCGCCCGAGTGCACTGTTCCGGTGTCAGCGAGGTGTAGGCCGGAGGTGGACGGGCAGGCTGGTGTGCCCGTTGGACAGGAACGTGGGCAGGGTGGTCAGGTCGTCTGGCGGCACGGCGAGGGACAGCTGCGGGAAGCGGTCGAACAGCGCCGGGAGCGCCACTTCGGCTTCGAGCCGGGCCAGCGGCGCGCCCGGGCAGCGGTGCACGCCGTAGCCGAAGGCGAGGTGCGGTGCGGCCGCGCGGGTGATGTCGAACTCGTCGGCGGCGTCGCCGTGCTGGACAGGGTCGCGCCCGGCGGCGCCGAAGCCGACCAGGATCGCGTCGCCGCGCCGGATCACCGTGCCCGCCACCTCGATGTCCTCGACCGCGTACCGCAGCGGCGTGTACGGGATCGGCGCTTGCCAGCGCAGCGTCTCCTCGACCACGGCGGTCCAGGACGCTTGCCCGGACCGGACCAGGGCGAGCTGATCAGGGTGGGTCAGCAGCGCGGTGACGGCGTGGTCGAGCAGGTTCACCGTGGTCTCGTGGCCGGCGGTCATCATCAGCATCAGCGTGTCAACCAGCTCGGTTTCGGTCAGCGCGCCGTCCCGGTCGTCGCGCGCAGCGATCAGGGCGCTGGTCAGGTCGTCGCCGGGCGCTGCGCGCTTCTGCGCGATCAGTTCGGTGAACAGGGCGTACGCCGATGCGACGTTGGCCTGTGCCTGGGTCTCGGTGATCGCGCTGTCGAAGAAGCCGTCGACCACTTCGCGGATCCCGGCCTGGTTGTCCCGCGGGACGCCGAAGAGCCGGCAGATGACCTCGATCGGCAGCGGGTAGGCGTAGCGCGCCCGCAGGTCGACGGGCGCGTCACCGGATTCCGCCTCGATGGCGTCGAGCAGGTGCCGGGTGGTTCCTTCGACTTCCGGGCGGAGCGCCTCGGTGCGGCGGACGGTGAAGGCGGCGGCCATCAGCGAACGCAGCCGCCGGTGGTCGGCGCCGTAGGCGGTGAACATGTTCCGGATGGACACCCAGATTCGCAGCGGCCAGTCGTCGGCGATTTCCCCGTTGGTGAACGCGGGCCAGTGCTGCACCGCGTCCTTGGACACCCGGGGGTCGGCCAGCAGCCGACGCAGGACATCGTTCCCGGTAGCGGCCCAGGCCGGAACGCCGCCGGGCAGTTCGATCCGGGTGACCGGCCCCCGTTCCCGCAGGCGGGCGCCTTCGGCGTGCACGTCGGAGGCGGTGACGTCGAGCGTGATCGGCTGCTCCATTCTCATTCCCCCTATGTCGGCTTTCGCGCGGACCCCGGCCGAACCCGAATACGGAATACCGGCTGCGGGTCAGTGCGCGTCCAGGATGCAGATCACGTTCACCGCCTTGCGAACCGGTGTTTGCGGCGCTGTCGCGACCGCGGCTGTGCCGCGGCCGACGCTCGGGCCGCCGTGGAACGGCGCGGCGGCGAAAGAACCGCTGCTATTCCATGTCTCGACTCAAAACGCGACCCGAGCCGTAGAGGCACCGAACAGAAGAGCAGGTTGAACCCTGCAATGCAGGAGAAGTATGGCACGATTGTGGCCGCAGCTGAGTGGACCGTCGCCGCCCGAGTCGGCGCGGCGACTACGTTCACCCTAGTGACCACGCCTGCGGCGGTGATCCAGCACGTAGCCTGCCGGTTTCCCGTTAGAGTGTCCCCTCCCTCCAAGGATTGCGTGGCCGGCAGCGTTAATAATTGTGCCACTGCGACGACATGGCTCGCGTGCCCTCAACGAGTGAAATTGCGCGCGACAAGTACTTACCCGCCATCCTGGTGAAGTCGCCCGCGTGGGGGATATTGGAGCCCGGATCAGGTGAACAATGGGTGACTAATGCGGTTTCTCGACGGTGTCGGCACACGTTCTCGTGCGCACGAGGGCCGATCGGAGCAGAGCCGCAGGTCGAGACGGCCTCGGTGTGGCCTAAAAGCGCTGGTGCTTGTCGGGTAAGAACCGAAACGAGGGCGTGTCGCACCGCCTGTCACTCGGCCGGGACAGGTCTACTTGAATCGGCCAACCCGTGGTGCTTCGTGCTTTAGCCGCGAAGCACTCCGAACCTGGCTAACTCCACGTCGAGCATCAGTTCGGCGGTGTTCGGAAGGGAGGTGAACTGACCTTGGGTTTCGACCGGGACCAGCAAGATGATGCACACAAGAACCGGATCACCGTCACGGTCTCGGGGACGATGACCGTGACGGCAACCCGGCTGACCCTGCTGGTGCTGGTACTGACAGGCCTGAGAAACCTGTACCCGCACTGATCGGTCAACCCGTATGCATCGCTCGGCGGGGTTCGTTCATGGTGGCGAGCCCCGCCGGGTTCCGCTTTGGGGGCTTTGCTGTTTTAACGTTTTACCGTTTACATGTCAAAAGCACTGTAGCTCGGTTCTCGATCAACGTTCTGCAAGCCAGGCGCTTCGGCGAGGCGCGTCGTCTGGGCGGTACGTCAATCAGGTTCGCTAGTCGTAGATTCCCTCGACGTACCAGTCTGGCCGAGTTCCCACCGTGCCATTGAGCAACAGAGCGACATCGCCTTCACCGGCACTGCCGGGTTCGAGGCTGACCTGGAGCCGGCTGTGGCGCTGCGGATCGGTGGCCGATGCGCGGTAGACCCAGGGGCCGGCCCAGCCGATGACCCGACGGCCGGGTTTGTCGCCTACAACGACCACAGCGGGTGGGTAGGTCAGTTCGCCGCGATCGTCGCAGCAGACGACGTCTCCGACGGCGTCGCGGACCTGTACAGGCCGCCGCTGAGGCGGCACCAGCGCGGGTGAGGGGGCCGGCAGCCGACCCGGCCAGGGCTGGTCCTCCTGCGTCGCCTCGTGAGGCTCGCCCCACGGAACGAGCCGGACACGTTCACCCGGGCCGCGGCCGCCGTCGAGAACCGGCATGAGAACGGCGTCGGGCCCGAGCTGACCCTGGATCCGGACGAAAGCGCGGGCAGCGCGTTCCGTGGCGTCGACGTCCTGGCCGATCGAGTCGAGCTGCAGTTGCAGCGATTGCCCCCCGATGACCTCCTCGGGTTCGAGCCGTAGCTGCACGATCCCGGCCGTGGGCCGGTCGTCGGGGCGGGTCAGCCAGCCTTCACACTGCCACCGCACCCGGTCCGCAGTTGCACGCGCGGTGAGCGGTTCGGCGCAGCGCCACACACGCGTTCGTTCCTCGCCGGCTTCGGTGAGGGCGTGAATGGCGAGGCGGGTGCAGGCCAGGCCGTGGCGTGCGAGCCCGGTGAAGAACCGCTCGCCGAGCGTCTTGGCGATGAACGCCGCTTCATCGACGCGGGCGACGGGGAGCTCGAATCGTTCAGTGACCGCCAGCTCGGGCGGCAGCGCCCGGCGCAGCGGCGGCCCGCTGCGACAGGCCGCGGGCCAAGCGGTGCGCGGTGATCGTGTCCTTCGAGAAGCGACCGGCGACGTCGCGTTCGGTGAGTGCGGCGAAGTCACCGAGGGTTCGCAGGCCGAGGCGGGTGAGGAGCCCGACCAGCTCGCCGCGGTCGTCGCCGGGCTGGTCGAGCTCCGAGACGGGCAGCGGCGCCAGGAAGGCAGCCGATCCGCCGGCGGGGACGACGGTGCCGCGTCGGGCGGCGAGGGTGGCGGCGAACAGGCCGTCGGCGATCCCGATCTGGCACTCGACGCCGGCCTTGGCGGAGACCTCGTCCATCAGGAGTTCGGCGAGGGGTTCTTCACCGCCGAAGTAGCTCGAGGCGCCGGCGGTGGGTACGGCGACGATGCCGGGACGGACCACCTCGACTCCGACGGCGTGGGCTTCGACCGCTGCGGCGACCGGTTCGAATAGCCGGGCGTCGCGGTCGGGGTCGTGCTGGTGCACGACCAAGCTGGGACAGCGGGACTGCGCGTCCCGGCGGCGCATGCCGCGCCCGACACCGTCGCGGCGCGCGGCGGCGGAGCAGGCCACGACCCGGTTCGCGAAGAAGACCGCAGCCGGGACCAGCGGCGGCGTTCCGGCCGCTGCACCCGCAGCGACGACTGGCCAGTCCGGGCACCACAGCACCAACAGTCGCGGCGCGTCGCCGCTCACGACCGGACTCCGGGCCGGCACCCGCGGGCGGGGGCCTTGCGCTCGTCAAGGAGGGAGCGCGACGCGTGCCACAGCACCATGATCACCTCCAGCACCAGGTGCGCGTACCGGAGACACCTAGCGGCGAGGCGTAGGCGAACCCGAACTATCGAACGTTTGTTCGTATCCTGCGAGACCGGATGTCAACTGTCAAGCGGAGGCGTCACGGGACTGGATGCGATGTCGTCAACGTGGCTCCACTGCAGTGCCGCGTGCCAGGTCGCGACGAGGGCCTCGTCGTCGGCGTAGCTCGGGTTCGCGCCGAGCGGGACCCACGATTGCCCGATCAGCTTGCCGTTCTCGACGCGCAGCACCGTGACCCCGGCGTATCGCAGCACCTCGTCCCCGATGCGGATGGTGCGGCTACTGGCGTGTAGTCGCACGTGCCGGTCGAGTTTCATCCTCACGCTCCCCAATACTCCACAGAGCCGTCGTTTACCGGCGATGTTCTGTAACACGACAGCATGGCTGGGCTGCGACGACAAGATGTGGACGGACTTGTGTCGGCTTGTCGCCCCGGGCTCTTACGTGCCGTCGCGTGACGGTAATAACTCCGCTGAGGGCGCGAAGGGGTTAGGGCTCGGCGGCACATCGGGGGGCGTTGTGCCGCCGAGCCAGACTGCCGGTGATCGGGACGGTCGGGGGGCGTGCCGGACCGATCACCTCAGCACCAGACAAGAGGCCGCGCAGCGCCGGCAATGACGTCCGGCGCCGGAGATCACCGAGGCGGGTGACGCGGCGGTGCCCGGAGCCCGGCAAGGCATCGGCCCCCCGAACCTGCCGGACAACCGAGCACCGACCGGGACCTTGTACCGCCATCGCTCTACGCGGACGAGTCGCCGGGCGCAGCTTTCGCTCGAACGCGGCTTTGATCCACCCGACCGGGACCATCGGAACGGCCAGGTTGGCGACCAGGAGGTTACGGTCGGCTGCCATGAGTCACGAGTTGATCCGGCGTGGCACCCGCAACGCCTTCCGCAGCGTCGCTACGGACATCCCGCAGGCCAAGGTCGCCGAGTTGTGGGAGAACGAAGGGTTCGCGCTGGCTGGAGTGGCGGAGCACCGTCTCGGGCGCTTGCCACGGCCTAAATGCGAATAGGCCCGGCGCGAGACCCGCCCGTCAGAAGGACTCGCCTTCGTCCATGCCGTACTCAAACCAGGCTTCGTCTCTACGCTTGCCGCATGACCTTCACAGCTCTTCACCGCGCGGTTGGGGCGGATCCTGGGCCGCTGACCGACGATCTCCTCAACCAAGCCGTGACCGCAGGGATCACGGAGTCAGGCGACTTGGACTGGAAGTCCGAACTGCCGCCGGCGAAAGGCATGGCGCAAACCGACTTCCCCAAAGACGTTGCGGCGATGGCTAATAGCGGTGGTGGCGTGATCGTGTTCGGCGTACGTGAGTCGCAAAAGTCAGCGGTCAGCCGGGTCGATGTGGGTGACTTTGATGAGGCCTACGAGCGTTCGTTGCGTAGTGTGGCGATCACTGCGATCTCTCCACCGGTCTTCGGCTTGAACGTGTACTGCCTTGGCGCTGTGGGCGCACGGGCCGTGGTGGTCGAGGTTCCTGCGAGCGTCGACGGGCCGCATTTGATCTACAGGAATGAATACTTCGGTGCGCCGGTTCGAAACGACGCCGACACCGTGTGGATGAAAGAGCGTCAAATCGAGGCTGCGTACCGGGCTCGGTTTGACGAGCGCAGGCATGCGACGGAGGCGCTTGACACCCTGTTCGCAGATGCAGCTGCTGGCCGTGACAGCGAGGCACGAGCATGGTTTATCGGTGTCGCACACCCGCGTACGCCAAACCTCCGCACGCGTCTCACGCGCGACCAAGCCCGGAAGGCGCTAACGGACACTAGAGGCCTGGCATTGGTGTATTCGGCGAGTACTGGGGTTCATCCGTTGGAGAGTGTGGATTATCTCAATCCTCGTCCCGGTTTGCGTAGGTGGGTCGCGGTGAACACTGCGACCGAAGACCGCATGAGCTGGCGAGAATCGTGGATTAGCATCCATCATGATGGGTCGGCGACTGTCGCTGCCGCGGTCGGAGGGCACCCAGCGGGCCGCGCCGAAATGCTCGACGGCCGTCAGATCAAATCCGCTGCTATCGAGTGTGCGATCGCAGATCTGATGGCTCTCATACGCACGACCGCCGAAGTGACGGGTAATGACGAGTACGACATTCGGGTTGGGATCGAATGTGGAGGCGGCACGCCGCTGAAGATCCTTACGACGGACACCATGGGATTCGACTACGACGGTGTAGCGATTCCGCTTTACCGGTACACGCCTGTCGAGATGACGGTGAACGCTCGGGAGTCGCCTGAGGACTTCTTCTGGCGCGTGCATGACCTCGCTGAAGACTGCTTGAATCAGGGTGGTGTCTCGAATGTACAGATGATTCATCCGCCGGTGCGCGACGACAAGTCCAGCGACGGATAGAGGGCTGGGGCGCCCGCAACCGAGGGAGGCGAGGCGCGCCGATTGCGAAACAATCGAATGAGTGAATCAAATCGGGTTGCGATGAGGTGTGAGGTGCGAACGACCAGAAGCCGTCGTGACTTCCCGCACTTCACAGAAACAGTTGGACTGCGCCGCTCGCCTGCTCCGTCTATCGCTGACTCATTCCACTGAAAACGCTGGGCGCCACCTCGGGGTGAAAGGTGCTATAGAGCATCTCGGGACCGGTGCCGAATTCGACGCAGACCGGTCAGTCGGCCTTGAATACAGCTCGGCCTTGAATACATCACAGCCTTCAGAGCAGCCTGCTGCTGGGGCGTGAAGTGCCCGTCGACGTCGACGACGCCGGGCGCGGACACCGCCGCGGCGGACGGCGCCACCGGGGCCGCAAAGGCTACGAGGCGGCGTGCCGAATGCGATCGTGGCGCCGGCCGCCGCGCCACCCGCTCGAACCAGCATGCCGCGCAGTGTCCAGTCGCTACGACGAATCTCGGTCCTCATGTTCACGGCTCCTTCCGGCTCCAGCCCCGCACCCCGCGGGGCGACACCAGAGAACTCTCCAGCTGATCGAGCCGGTCACCGTAAATTGCTCACCGCGCTGAGCGGGCGCGAGCAGACCTCTCCTAACTGTTCGGCCTGGGCATCGCCAGGGTCCGGTCGGCGCCTCTCGGCGGTCAGTAGAAGTTGCGCGGCGTCGTGTCTCTGCGTTGGCCGCGTGGGAGGGCGTCCTGACCGAGTCGGTCGGTGCGGCCGAGCTCGGCGTTGGGACGTTGGTTGCGTGGTACGAACGCCGCGCGGTCCGGGTCGATTTTGCTGATGTCGACGGGCTCGACCGTCTTGGGCGGGCGCCGAGGGGGTGGTTTCGCGGACATCGGCTTCTTGGACGTGGCTGTGGTGCTGCTGGCCCGGCTCGTGTGCATCGTCGGCTGGACCTTCCCCAGCTTGAGTACGGACGCGCCGGGCGCCGAGGTGATCGTGCGGCAGGGCTGTCCCGGCACCGAGAAGCAGTCGGGACAGGCGAGGTCGTTCCGTTGGGCCGCCGGTGACCGGCGCCGGTTACCGGGTCCGCCCATCGGTGTGCCGACGAGCCCCTTGAAGCGGCGCCGTCCTCTGCTCCTGACCATGGTGGCGTTGTACACCTTCGGCGCTGGGAGGCACTGCTCCCGGCTCGGCGCGTCGGTGGGATGCCACGAGCCGCGGGAACCGTTGCAGGCACCCGCGCGCCCCGCAGACGCCCCAGGCAGCAGCCCGTTGCATCGCAGGACCCCGGAGGGTCCCCGGTGTGAGAACCGGGGACCTTCCGTGCGTCGTCGAGCGGGACGGGCTACGCGGCCAGGTCCCATTCGCGTGCTGAGTGGCGACTTCCCCGGCGGCGTGCAGATGCTCTCGGACTCATCTACTGTCAGGCTTGCGTATTCAAATGGCACCTATTCGGCAGCGGCCAGTGTCGGCCGGCTCGATTCTAGCTGGTGGCGTCCGTGAACCACGTGGTCGGTCGGAGGGCCTCGATCTCCTTGCGTGCCTGCTCATCGAGGTCCTCGACGTCGGGCATGCCTTGGGCGCGGCCGTGGTCGTCGAGCTGGGCCAGCAGAGCGTCCAGGCGGTCGGCGATCCTGGCGAGCATGGCGACGGCGTTCTCGCGGTGCGCTTCCGACGGCGCGACCAGAAAGTACTCACGCAGAAAGTGGTGCGCTAGGTAGTTGCGCGCGTCCACAGCGTGGTCGCCCTCCACGACCACGCCATCCGGCCAATGAGTCTGAGTGCGCAGGCCGCGCCACAGCTTTCCGAAGGTCGTGCCGTCCCATCGCTCGACGCGAGCCATGCCTTGTTCGAGAGTGGTGCCGTCCTTGATGCTGCGGGCGAGGAATCCCCACAGAACCAGTTCGAGGACCTGAAACTTGTGCATGATCTCGCCATACGCGGCGTAGACAATGAACTGGCTGATTCGCTCGGGCTCGGGCTCGTCGTTATTCACCGAGCAAGGCTACTGCCGTCGCGCACCCGGCCCGGCGATGTTCTGGTCGGCGAAGTGGAAAGGGACGCTGCCGACGATGCGGGTGCGTCCGCTCATGCCCCGGCCTGGAGTGGACTGGGTCGTAGCGTCGGAAGAGTCTGCGAGGTCGCTCACCGGCCCATTGTGCCAGCTCACAGCGCCTCCGCCTGAGAGCCGAGGCCGCTGCCGCTCGTCATGCGTGGGTGGTGCCGTAGCGGTTCCAGGTACCGCCGGCGTTGCGGATTTGCCAGTTCGTGGTGGTGCGATAGAAGCCGAGCGCGCGGCCGCCATGACCGGCGCGGGGATCTCCAGGACGAGGTCACGCGCAGCGCCGGCGCGGGCGAGGCGCAGCGGAATCCCGAGGGCTCGGAGGTGGTCGCGCATGCTGTGGTACCTACCTGCTCGACGTGCGGAGGCGGCGCTGTCCCCGCGCGCCTGTGTGGCTCTGGTCGCCCGGATCGCCGAGCTCACCGCGGCGGGCTGCCAGTTCGTGGTGGCCACGCACTCACCGATCCCGCTCGCCGTGCCCGGCGCGCGGATCCTGCAGATCGACGGCGACGGCGACATCGAACAGGTTGGTCACGACGAGGCCGAGCCGGTCACCCTGACCCGCGAGTTCCTGGCCAGCCCGGAGCGGTTCCTGCATCCTGCTCGCCGAGGACTGACCACGCCCGGTCGGCGCCCGTCTCAGCCGCACGGGGCATCATTGTTGGATGACCGCGCAGTTGTTCGGCCCCGGGGAGCTCGCCTCCCTGCTGTGGGAACGACGTTGTGCTGTGCACCAGCGGCTACAGTGCTGGGATCACGACGACCTGCTGCTCCAGTCCGAGGCCGACATCATCGAGATGCTCAAGGCCGACGCGCTGATCGAGTGCCCCGTCCTTGACCGAGGGGCGGCCTACATGGACGACCACCCCGCTGAGCTGGTCCGACCGTTCACGGAGTTCGGCGAGACCGTGGATCGCCGGGTCACGCGCTTCACACTGGCCGTCCCGTTCGTAGGCGACGAGCAGGTGTTCGAGCTCTGCCCCAACGGCAAAACATCCGCGCCACCCCGCGGCCTTGTTCGCCCAGGTGAGCTTCCGTGTGTTCTACACGACTGACGGCATCACCACGCCGGCCGCCGAGCAGATCAAGGCGGGGCTACGCGCCGAGCTGGGCAAGGTCGAGCAGTACTTGGAGTTCGCCAGGGGCGACATCCGCGCCCACCAGGAGGAGATCGAAGCCACCGTTCCCGGGCTGGTCGCCGATCGCCGGGCCCAACTGCTGTCCGACCGACAGCTCAATGCCAGCATCGGCTTCCCGGTCAAGCATCGCGGTGACGCCGACACCTACAAGATCCCGATCCGCCGCACCAGGCTGGCCGTCCACGCCGCGCCGAAGACTCCTGAGCGGCGGTTCACGCCGGAACCGGCGCTGGCCGACGACGACTACGAGGCGGCCCTGGCCGTTCTGTGCAACGCGCGCAACGCTTTCGAGCGCACCCCGTCGATGACCGCCACGCTGTACGAGGAGCAGATCCGCGACCTGCTGCTGCTCTTGCTCAACGCGCAGTTCGAGGGCGCGGCTGCCGGCGAGGTGTTCAACCGCGCGGGCAAGACCGACATCCTCATCCGCGTCGACGACCGCAACGTGTTCATCGGCGAGTGCAAGTTCTACGACGGCCCCGAGGTCGTCGCCAGCGCGCTCGACCAACTGCTCGGCTACCTCGCCTGGCGCGACACCAAGGCAGCACTGCTGTTGTTCATCCGCGACTCCGACGTCACCACCGTCACGGCCAAGGCTGTGCAGAAGATCAAGGAGCACCCGAACCACAAGCGCGCTGGCGCGATCCAGACCGAGGATCGCATCGACTTCGTCCTGCACGCCAACGGCGATGGGGCGCGGGAGATCCGACTCGCCTTGCTGCCGGTGCTCGTCGGCGGCACGAAGCGCCGCACATCTAGTCGGCTGCGTCGCGCTCTCGAAGTCCCCGGAACCGTTCTCGGATCAGGTGCGCAACCTCCGGCGGCATCGCGGTAGTCGGCCAATCCTTTTCGTCGACCACGGGCAGGCTCCAGTAGCGGTACCGGAGACGGTCGGGAGGCCAACTCAGCGCATCGTCACCTGCCACCAGCGAAGCCATGTCGTCGAGCACCGATTCGCCTGCGGACTCAAGGGACGAAACAAGGGCGTGATGCACGCGAGCCAGCCACGCCCGGATGCGCGACAGGGGGACCTTGCCACCAATCCAAATCTCTTTGTTGGTGAAGGAAATGCCGTCCACTAGCACGTCAGGATGCTTTTCCGTAAGCGTGGTGATGGACCGTCCACCGTCTTCGTCCCAGTGCTCGGCGACGTTGCGCAGTAGCTCCAGCACGTCATCGTCGGTCATAGAGGTCTTCAGCTGCTCCGGGAGCCGGACCTGGGCGCGCAGGACGTTCCGAACCGCGACGATCAGCAAATCGAGCTCCGTCATCGCCTGCATCAACAGCGCCGGAGTGGGGACTTTCACCGGCCGCCGTGGGTCGAAAGGTTCGTAGTCCTTGTCGTACTGCGCCATCAACGACGCTCTGTTCTCACTGCTGTCATCGAGAAGTGCACGCATCCGCGCGTCTTCCAGAGCTGCTTGCAGCTCGACAAAGACCGTTTCGAAACGCTCTGCCTGCATCTGGGCTCCCTCGACCCAGCGCAGCCCTCCCCTCCACACGACGTTGTCCGGTGCGGGCGTCGCCTTCGGCTTCTTGCACATGCTCTCATCGTGTCATCGCATGCCGTGCCAGGTCCGCTCTGCCGATCTCCTCGCCCCGCCGGCGCGAGCGGTCGTGGCCCGGCCCGTCCTGAATGCGGGATGCGGCACGAGGCCGGGGCCAGAGGAGGAGCCCCGCCGGGCTCCTCTTCTGACCCTCGCGGTCACTTGATCAACCAGTGAAAGAACCTGATGGCTCCGGCCATCGTGACGATGCCGACGACGACGCCCTCATACGGCGAGTGCCTGGCCAGCCCGGTCAGGATGCCGATGGCGGCACCGGAGAGGACCGCGCACAGCAGGATCAGCGCGGTCCGGATGGTCAGGAGCGAGCTGTGCTCGTCATGGCTGGACATGGGGGAGGGAACTCCTTCTGAGACCGGTGGCCGGTCGAGACGGGTGGCGTCAGCCTGCACGGGCTGGGCCGGAAGGAGGGTGGACGGCGAAGTGGCCGGCTCCTTCGGGGGCGTCGCGGTCATGCCAGGTCCTCGATGTCGAAAGCCGACCAGTCCGGCTCCCAGTCCGGCTCGGTGTCGAACGGGTCGGGGTAGGGCGACTGCAGGGCGTGACCCCTGGGCGGGAAGATGTTGCCTTGGGCGATCTGCGGGAGGAGCTTCTTCTTCCGGAACTCGAACAGTCGGCTGCGCACGGTGCTGGGATTGAGTTCGAGCTTCTCCGCGGCTTCGGCGATCGTGTAGCCCTCCCACAGCAGTGCCAAGATCGGCCGCACCCGGGTGTGGTCCGCCTTGAGCACGATCATGCGGACGAGCTCCTGGTTGGGGACCTGCAAGTCCACCGCCTTGACGGTCTTCACGGAGGAGTCGTCGACCGTCCCCGTCAGTTCGGTGCGTTCCTTCAGCCACCGCTTGAGGACTTCCGGGTAGGCGAGCCAGCACGCGTTGACGAAGAAGGTTGTCAGCTTCGACTTGGTGCTGTCCCACTCGCGTCGCTCGATCACCTTGCCGAAGAACCGCGGGAGCGCCGTCAGGATCATGTCGGCAGCCAGGTCGTCCCGGTGGTACTCGGTCTCCATGATCGCCTCGCGTGCCTCGTCCGACACATAGGGCATTCCGCGCACGACGCGCAGTGCTGCGGTGAAGCCTGCGTCGACCCCCAGCTGAGCCTTGAGCACCGGGTAGCTGTAGGTCCACAGCTCCTCGAACAGCCGCTGCGCCTGGGGCGTGTACATCCGGTCGCCGGCCGGGGTCTTCCTCTTCTTGCTGTACACCCCGGCGGCCTGGGCGGCCTCGAGCAAGTCGCCGAGCCCGGCGCTGCGCTGTTCGGTGTACCTTTGCCTGATGCGGGCCATATCTCTCCCTCGCGCCCGACCGATGCGCGGCCGACCCGTCCTGGTTGTAACGCCTACGAGTCGTTGTAGGTGTTAGTACTCCAGCTGTAGTTCGTGATCTTGCTGGAGGGGGCCGGTGAGATGGGTGCGGCCACCACGTGATCATGGTGTTTGTGAAGACAACTCAAGATCATGTGGTGGCCGCGGCTGCCAGCGTAGACCCTGCGGGGTGGCAGTCGCTGCTGGGTGAGATGTTCGTGCGGGTGGGGCACCGGTTCGCGCGGGTGGAGTCGCGTCGCCGCGCGGGGCGGTTCGTGCAGGGGCTGCTGGCCGGGCTGGTTCGGGTGAACTGCTGGACCATCGCCGAGGCTGTCGGGGACACGACCCCGCATGGGATGCAGAACCTGCTCTCGCGCGCGAGCTGGGACGTGGACGGGGTTCGTGACGACCTGCGCGAGGTCGTGGTCGAGCAGCTGGGTGATCAGGATGCGATGCTGGTCATCGACGAGACCGGCGACCTGAAGAAGGGCACCGAGTCGGTCGGAGTCCAGCGGCAGTACACGGGCACGGCGGGCCGGATCGAGAACTCGCAGATGTCGGTGTTCCTGACGTATTCCACCCCGGCCGGGCATACGTTCATCGACCGTGCAGCTCTACCTGCCTGAAAGCTGGGCCGAGGACCCCCGGCGCCGGGACCGGGCCGGAGTGCCCGCCGGGACCCGGTTCACCACGAAATCCCGGCTCGCGTTGGCCATGATCACCCGGGCGCTGGACGCGGGCGTGCGGGTGGGGTGGGTGACCGGGGACGAGGCTTACGGCAAAGACGCTGCCGGCCTGCGTGATCCGCTCGAACAACGCGGACAGGCCTATGTGCTGGCCGTGGCCTGCGACCATCGCATTCCCGGGCCCGGCAGGCAGAGCGTGCGAGCTGATGAGCGGGCGGCCGCGCTGCCGAAACGGGCCTGGCAGAAGCTCTCCGCCGGAGCGGGCGCGAAAGGCCGGCGCTACTACCTGTGGGCCCGCATCCGGCTGCACCCCGCGGGCACCACCGGTTATCACTGGATCCTGATGCGCCGCAACCGGCGCACCGGGGAGACTGCGTTCTACCGCTGTTACAGCCCCCGCCGCGTCTCGCTGGCCAAGCTCGCCCGCGTTGCCGGGCGTCGCTGGACGATCGAGGAAACCTTCCAGACCGGCAAAGAACTCACCGGCCTGGACGAGCACCAGGTCCGCACCTGGACCTCCTGGTATCGCTGGACCACGCTGGTCATGCTGGCCCACGCCTTCCTCGCCATCGCCGCCGCCCATGCCCGCCACACAAAACCGCATGAGGGCCTGATCCCGTTGACACGCAACGAGATCAGGCACCTCTACGCCCAGCTCATCCTCAAGCCAGCCCGCCGCGTCGCCGACATCCTGGCCTGGTCCACCTGGCGCCGACGACACCAACATCACGCCCGGCAAAGCCACTACCAGCGACGACACGAAAACCCAGCACCCGATCACGAACTACAGCTGGAGTATTAGAACGGCAAAGCGTCCGAAATTTCTTTCCGGAAGGCACAGCACCTGGCTTCACCAGCACGAACGTGGTGGCACCTTGAGGGGGCGCGTCGCCCCTGACGTGACCGAAGGCGCGCCTACAGCGGTGCCGGGCTACCCCGCTCGAGCCAATCCGAAGCCGGTCGACGAGGCGGTGGTCAGTTCTGCGGACAAGGCCGCCACCGACGGATCCGTGCGTTCCCGGATCGCCGCGCCCTGAAGGGGGATCGCGTTGCCGGCCTCTGCGCACTGGGTGGCCACCCGTGGCGGTCGCAGAGCGCTCGGCTCGTCCGCTAGTCAGCCTTGGCGGCGGCCTTGGTGGCCTTTCTGAACGCGCGGACCTCGGCGAGGGTCTCGCTGTTGGTGACGTCGGCTATGGACCGTCGGGAGCCGCGGTCGCCGTACGCGCCGGCGGCTTCGCGCCAGCCCTTCGGGGTGATGCCGCGCTGCTTGCCGAGCAGGGCCAGGAAGATCTTGGCCTTCTGCTCGCCGAACCCGGGCAGGGCCTTCAGGCGCTTGAGGACTTCGGTGCCGTCGGGTTTCGGGCGGCCGTCGAGCCAGATGCCTTCGGTGCGGCCGTCGTAGTTTTCGATGATGTGCTGGGCGAGTGCGTGGACGCGGCGGGCCATGGAGCCGCCGCAGCGGTGGATGGCGGGCGGCACGACGCACATTTCGACGAAGGTGTCGACGTCGGTGGCGGCGATCTTCGCGAGGGAGAAGCCGTCCATCCGGTCGGCGATCTTCCGTGGGCCCGCGAAGGCGTGGTCCATGGGATATTGCTGATCTAGAAGCATGCCCGTGAGCAGGGCGAAGGGGTCGTCGTTGAGCAGCTTGTCGGCGGCCGGGTCGCCGGTGAGGTGGAACTCGCGCAGCATGTTCGCATCCTGACAGGAGACGTGGTCGCTTACGGGGGTCGGTGCCGCAACTGGCGTACCAGAGCGGCGGTATCAGGTAATCACCGCATCGCGTTGATCGTCACCTAAGTGTGTGACTTCCAGAGTCTTGACTTCTGCTGGGCGAGGCATACGGCACAACTGCTACCTATAGTGACCATTAGGCTGCGCGGGGTGGTTCATGCGCTTCGTCTGCGCACAGAGCCGGTGCCCACTGGACAACGTGCCCCGACCGGGCGGCTGTCGGGGAGGTGCACCCGGCAGGATTGACGCTCAACTTCGAAGCCGAAGTGCAATTGAGGTGAAGTCGCTGGCCGCCCCGTCTAGTCTCCCGGAATGAGTAGTGGTGTACCCGACTCGGCGATCGTCGAGGTCCCGCAATGGCTCTGGAACAACGCGCCGGAGGCATTCTTCAAGGCAGCGATGCTCCACGCGCGCAGTACGGGAGCCGCCAGCAACGCCTGGCGCGTCCGCCCCTTCGAGAAGCACTTCCGAACGGCTCCCAGCCTGCTCGATGTGCACCACCTCGCGGGGCCCGGTGTCGCTCGGCAGCGCTTCGCCGACCTCGAAGCCTTCCCTGCGCCGAACCTCCGCGGCCCGGTCACCCAGCGTGAGCTGGATGAACTGAAAAAGCGCGCCGAACGGGCCTCGGCCACCGGAGAGGTGGTTGACGCGTTCACGTTCTTCAGCCTGCAGACGTCTCTGGCGGGTCACCACGAGCTCCCGCAGATCGCCGAGAACATCTACGCCGAGCTCTTAGCGTTCAGGATGGAAGAGACATCAGCGGTCGCATTTCCCGACAGCAGTGTGCATGTGGTGAGGCGGCGCGCGGAACTGGTCCATCGGATCAAGCTGGCCAGTTTCCTGATCAGGATCGAACACGATCCGGCGTTGGCCGCCGGCAACCTCGGCCCCACCAAGGCGGCAGCGAATACCGGCAGCCTGGTTTTCTCGGCATCGGAAGAGCTGATCAACGGGGTGGTCTTCCTGGACCTCTACTTCGGTCCGCTCCTGGGTGCTCTGTCGCCGGCGGTCTGGGGGTTCCACACGGCGCACGAGGTCGGCACCATGCTGTACAGCATCGGTAGCCCGTTGAGCGGTTCGAAGGGCGATGCCGCCGAGATGCTGCACCTCCTGCCGGGGAAATCCCCTTTGGTTGCCACGAGGTTTTCGAGTTTCCAGCCTCGCGCCGCGCGAGAGGCGCTCGACTGGTGGGCCGCCCGGCTCAACGCGTTGTTCGGCGTCCTCACGAACCCGGCGGTCTTCAGCGATTCGAAACAACGGTACGTCCCGGTCAAGCACATCCAGGGCACCTCCACCGCCGAACAGCTATTCAAGCGGGTCACGTCGATCCTGTCGTCTCACCGGGACACGACTGCCCGCAACGTCATCTTCTTTTCTATTCTTGACACCCTGGAAAGGATGACCAGCCGCAACCTTGAGACCCACTGCGGCCTGCAGTTCGCGCGCGACACCCTGGATCGGCTGGAGCGCGATATCCCACTCGCGGCTGCGGAGATCCTCCTGCCAGCAGCGCGCCGAGCGGTCGCCGCGCTCGCGGAACTCCAAAACGGCTTCTTCCTGCTACAGCAGTCCGGCGCGACGGAGATCGACATCCTCGACAACGGTCAAGTTGTCGGTTCGTTGAAGCCGGAGCGGGCCGCGGCGGAGTACGTCAAGGTCCTCAGGAATGCGACCCATGGCTTCGGTAGCAACAAGAGCGGCCGGAACGGCATCACGAACACGTTGCTCGCGCATCACAACGGTGAAATTCCGCAGGATTTGCCGCTGCTCGGGTACTTGTACCTTCTCGATGTTCTCAGCCGGCCTGAGGTCGTTGAACGTTCGTTATATCGCGGTGGAAGGGTCTGAGAAGTCACCAGGTAAGCGGTCGCCCAGCTCTGTCGGTCGCGGATCGCCTCGTCGAGGTATCTGTCGGGGCTGGGTCAGAGGACGAGGGACGGCTTGGTTCGTCCGCCGGGAATTTCTAGCATCACGATGTGCCGCTCGTCTTCGCTGCCCGGTATCTCGAGTGTCGTGTGGCTAACGTATTCGCGCAGGTGCTGTGTCGGGCCTTTGTCGCGTGGTGGAGCCAACCTGAGCACGACCAAGAACCCGATCCGGACTCCGGTCGCCTGGTAGGTGACGGTCTGTTTGATATACGTGCTCTTCTGCGCGACAGGCACCATCGTCGAGTCGGCCTTCAGCTCCAAGTACAGCTGGAAGCCGGGAAAGGAGATCTGGATGTCCACGCGGCCCGCTCCGACCTCTTGGACTTCGACGTTCGTGATGCCGCTCAGCTGCCCGCCGGACAGCCAGTCGTACAGGTCCTTGTGCAGGTCGTGTTCGTCGGCGTCGGCCTTGAAGAGGTACTCCTCCGAGGACTCCTGCGTGTTCATCCGGCGGGAGACGAACCGGAT
Source organism: Amycolatopsis nalaikhensis (assembly GCF_030264295.1). GTDB lineage: Bacteria > Actinomycetota > Actinomycetes > Mycobacteriales > Pseudonocardiaceae > Amycolatopsis > Amycolatopsis nalaikhensis. The sequence continues at coordinate 4,050,967 of NZ_CP127173.1, forward strand.
GAGCTGGTCGAGCACCGTCCGCACACCGTGGGCGACCTCGCCCTTGAAGTCGGCGCACGGCGCGAGAGCGTTGAGCATGGCTTTGCGGACGTCGGTGATCACGAGCTCCTGATCGAGCGCGTGCGCCTCCCGCAGGTCGGCGATCTCGGTGTTCAGGCTCCGCAGTACGTCGGCGTCAAGCCCGCTGAGCGCTTCAGCGGCGCCGTACCGCCCGAAGAGTTCCGCGAGCAGGGGCGGCATCGACGCCGCTGCCTGCTCTGGGCCTTTTCCCGGCGGCTCCTGCGCGGCCGCGAGACTGTCACGAGCTGCGGCCTCGAGCGCGAGAGCGGTTTCGAGCTGGAGTCTGTGCTCCTCGGTGTCCTCGGTGCGGACGCGCTCTCGGAGGGCATCGATGTGATCGAGGAGGTGCCGCATGAGGCCGGCGCGAGCAGCGAAGCCACTTGCGATCGCGGGGCGGACGACGTCGCGGACGACCTCGATGCCGTCCTCGTAGTCGGTGAGGTCGTAGGCGTGGGAGGCCGAGTAGAGCTGAAGCAGGTCGTCCAGGATGACCGCGGCGTCGTAGAGGCTGTCGCGATCGAGTTTGGCGCGGAGCCACGCGAGGTCGGTCATGAGGCGTTCCCAACCGGCGAAGACCAGCTGCTTGCGATCACCGCTCCAGTGGTTCAGCCCGTGCCCGGCCACAGCGAACCGTCGCACGTCGTCAGCCAGGGTCTCGATCTCCGGTAGGTCGAGGTCCCATTCTGCTGCGGACCGAGCTGCTGCTCCGTGTCCGACCTGATCGTCGATGAACGACCGAAGCAACCGCAGCGCGCTGTCAAGCACCGTGACGTCGCCCCGCTCGTCGTGTGTTCTCGCGAAGCTCAGCGCCTCGATCGCCGCGCCGAAATGCGTGCTCGCTTCGGCCGCTGTCGACGACCGAAAACCTCGGACCAGTTCGACGTTCGCGCTGGTCCAGGAGACGTCCGAGGCGATCTCCGCACCGTACTCACGGTTGCGGGCAAGCGTCACGTCGTCCGGTGCACTGGGCGACCCGGGTGATTTGACCCCGGAGAGCACGTCGATGACCTCGATGATCCGGTCGTCGACGTTCCAGTGGTCGTGTGCCGCGCCGATCGACCGGAGCACTGCCTGGGCATAGCGGCGCGGTTGCGGAGCGGTGACGTCCTCGAGCACCCCGAGCAGCTTGTATTCCGACGCGCGCCCCGAGATCGACAGACGGACGTACGTTTCCAGGGCATCCGCGTGCCGGGAAACCTGCGCGGCGGTGGGAACGGCTTGACCGGTCGCGGGTTCGGGAGGATGGGCGAGCGCCAGGCACCGGGTGGCAAGATCAGTGGCGCCGAAGGCCAGGAGCCGCTGATTGGCGCAGAACTCGTCGAGGCCTTGTGCGAACTGCAGCGGGTCTTCCGTCGCCGTCACGGCTTGCACGAGAGCCGAAACCGCTGCTTGGACCTCCGCGGACCCTGGAGCCGAGTTCGCGATGTCGCGGCTCACCATGGCCAACACTGGCGTCAGCAACTGGCTGTCGACGAGTCGTGGTGCGACGGCCTCGATGGCGAGCCAGCCTCCAAGCTCCTGGAGAAGGTTCGCCGGTGGTTCTGTATCGGTCAGAGAGCCGATCAACCGCGCTTCGATCGACTCCGCGTCGGGATTCGCGGTCACCTGCTCCTCCTTCCGGAACCCGAACATGGCCTGCCTGCCGGCGCCAGGCCGGACAGCATCTCGCAGTCTGGCGTCACCAGACGAAGTTGTCGCCTGTCGCCACCAGCGTGTTGCCCGGCGGCAGCAGAGCGGTCAGCATCGGACCGTGGGTCGTGGCGACGATCACCTGCATGCTGGTGTCTTCGGCGACCGCCGCCATCGCCGCCAGCATGGTTTCCAGGTCACCTGCGGGGATCTCCTCGGCCGCGGGCGAGTCGATGAAAAGCAGCCCGGGGTGGCGGCCGACGCCGGCCTTGTGACCGTGGGAGATCAGTGCGATTGCCGTGGCCAGCTTGATCCGGAGCTTCTCGCCGTTGGTCAGCACCCCGTACCCGCTGCGGGCGCCGCCTTTGTGGACGTCCATGTTCGCGTTCCCCTTGAGGGACACGCTGGTGATGTTGTCCGCGCCGAATTTGCGGGCGAGCTGCAGTGATCTCTCGGGAGACCTCGGCCAGCAGAGGATCTTGGTCGCCCTTCAGCCAACGCGCCGTGATGGCATCCGCGGCTTCCAGGACAAGAAGCTTTTCGGGGTCCTCAGGGCGCGGTGAAGGGATCGAGTGCCGGGCCTGCCGGTGGCTTTCGAGGGCGCCTTCGGCTCGCGCGAGCTCGATCTCGGCCTGGAGCCGCTCACGAGCCTGCGCGAAAGTTTTCCGGCTGTTCTGGACCGCGGCCTCGGCGGCGAGCCGGTCTCGGTCGGCGGTGGCGACTGCTTCCTCAAGCCGTGCAACTGCCGCATCGGCTTCGTCCGCGGCTTGACGCAGAGCATCGAGGACATCGACGGCCGGTTCGTTGCCGACACCGCCGGCTTCGTCTCGTTCCGAGAGAGCCGCTGTCGCACTGACCAGATCACCGCGCGTGTCTTCGGACAGTTCGGAGGCGACCACGACGTTGCCGGTGTACGCGTCCAGATCCAGCTGAGAGGCGCACAGCGAGCACGCGTGATCGTGTCCTTCGGCGTCGCGCCGCTCCTGCGTCACCGAGGCCGAACATCGAGGGCACACAGTCGGGGTCATCGCGTTGAAGAAGCGTCGCGCGAGCGCGTCTTCGACGGTGGTGTTGCGCCGCAGCTGCTCGGTGCGGAGCTGGTCGTGGACGTGGGCCGCAGCTGATCGCGCGGTCAGCAGCTGGAAAGTCAGCTCCTGCGTGGCCTGCGCCTGATCGTTCGCCGCAGCCGCCAGCGCGTAGACGGTGTCCACGTCCGGCGCGGCGTCGCCGAACGAAGCGACGAGCTCCCGAGCCTCGGCCACTCGTGCTTCGGCGGCTTCGACCGAGGTGTCCGCGACCTGGAGGAGAACATCAGACCTGCCTGCGTTCCGTTTGCGCTCGAACTGTGCGGCCTTCAGTGCAGTAGCGGCCTGCGCCCGCGCCGGTGCCCACGAGGTGCCGACGAACATCTGCAGCATGCGCGTCCCGAGGACGCTCTCGTTGCCGACGACCGGGTCGAGACGGTCGGCGTGGACCGCCAACGCGGACGCGTAAGCGGGCCACGCGTGCGAGATCTCCTGCTCGTTGGCCCACATCGCGATGGGCTCCAGGCGTAGCCGTTCGAGCATCAACGTGCCCATGGCGGATTCGAACTCAGTCTCGTTGGCGAAAGCCGCCAGGGTGGTGTTGCGACCGTTCGATACCTGGCGCACCGTCCCGGCGGGGACGCCGCCGGTGGTCTGGAAGGAGACGACGATCGGAAGGTCGTCGATCCGGAACTCCACTTCGGCGGAACGAATCCAGGACCGGACGTCGGGCTGTAGGGGACAACGGCCGGTGAGCGCCCAGGAGATGAAGTGGAGCACCGACGACTTGCCCCTGAGGTTCCGCTCGCTCCCGACGCCGTTGATCCCGTCCGACGGTGACCAGGTCAAGTCAAAGGGAACGGGGGTACTGGCCAAGTCATCGGCGACTTCGTCGTCTCGATCGCCCCGCAGGAGTTTTGTCCCCGACACCTGGATCCGGCGGACCCTGAGCCGGACCGGAACGCCGGTGGTGGCGCCGCTTGCGATCCCGGCATCGGCCAGGATCTGATCGACTCGCTCGCCGGCGATCACGATGTCTTTCGCGGCTAAGTCGGCGTGAATTGCTTCTCCGAGGGCGCTCATTCTTCACTCCCGCCGTTGTCAGGGCCGACTCCGGTTCGGAGTGTCCTCAGCCTCGCGGCGACCCCGTCGGCGATAGGGGCGATGATCGTGCCGAGCTTCGTCCGCGCGTATTCGGCCTGCCGGTACTGGCGTTGCTTGAGCACGCTGCCGGAGTCGGTCCCGGCGGCCAGTGCGACGAGTTTCACCTGCTCGGTGTACCAAGACAAATGCGGCTCGTGGGCGAGGTCGTTCACGGCGGTCTGGCCCTTCGTGGTGAGGAAGAACTGGCTCCTGGCCGTCTTGACGACCCCGCCCAATCGGCTCACCAGGGCGAGTCCGTAGGCGTCGAGGACGGCGAACGCGTCGTCGATGGCTTCGTACGCTCCGAAGTGCCAGCGGGGCATCGGGTACCACCGCAGATCCGGCTCTGGAGATTTGAGCAGGTGGTCTGCGGTGTCCAGGTAGCTGGTCGCCAGCTCGCCGGCTTCGACTTTGGTCACGAGTTCGCCCGCGAGGTAGTCGGGATTCCGGAGCCAGAAGTCGAGGGCTTGGAGGCGCATTTCACTCCGGACGACCTTTACGGCACCGGCCGGGTCCCCGGGCGCGACGGCCTCCCCGCACGATCCGAGGATCACCAAGAGCCGTATCGCGTGCTGCATGCGCGTCGCCTGAGGGCGACCCTCGCCCGATCCGTCCAAGCCAGGCTCCGACAAAGCGACCTCCCCGAGAGTGTGCCCGCCTACGTTCCAGGGTGCTCGGCTTGCTGCGACCCTGCCTGACTGAAGATCGTCGGGTAGGTCGCCGCGGTTACATGTGGTGCTCGTTCGAGACTGACGCGACGGAGGCAGTGCCGGGGTTCGACGTTCAGGCTGCACCGATCGATCGGGACGAGCGTTTCGTCGCGCACGTGATCGAACATGCTGACTCGGATCGATCTGCGAATGCTAGGATTTCGGAGTTAGCCCTCGTAGCTCAGGGGATAGAGCACGGCTCTCCTAAAGCCGGTGTCGCAGGTTCGATTCCTGCCGGGGGCACTCTGACCAGGCAAAATGCCGAGGACCCGGCCTTCTGAAGCTGATCGGTGGCTTCATGATTGAGCGTACGTCAAAGGCTTGCGAACACCGTGACGACAGCTGGCTCGCCTGAGTTGCGGACGATCAGCTCGAAGTCGCCGATGTCGGCGTCGGCTCCGGCGGTGTGCCGCCTGACCGAGCTTCGCAAGAGCCGGGCGAGCTGCCTGGCATCTGCGGGGTCCGCTTCGGCGGTGAACGCCTTGACCGTCCTGCCGAGGTGCAGCAGTTCAAGGTCGAGGGGACGTGGCACTGGTTCGAGCGCAGCTGTGGCTAAAGGCTGTTCGTCCTCGGCCTGCTCGGCCGTGGGCGGTTGTGGGTCGGGGAGCAGGATCAGCGGTCGTTTGCCCCTTCCACCTGCGGAAAGCATGCCCCACTGTCGGAGGAGGTCCGCAGCGCGGTGGGCAGTGCCGACGGCGACCTCGTAGGTGGCGGCGATCTCCTTGATCGAGGGGGCGATCGAGCCGTCCGCCAGCTCACCCGCGAGGATGCGGCTGCGGATACGCGCAGCGACGCGTTCGAAGGGTGCCTCCGGCGCGGACTTGGCTCGCTGGATCTGGTCGAGCAACGCGGGGTGTTCGGGGAGTCGGGCGGCCAGGTCGCCGGCTGCGCGCTGGTGGGCCTCGGAGGCCCAGGCAGCGTAGAAGCGTAGGGTCGTGCTGCCGCCGCCGCTGTGGCCGAGCCGTCCGGCCACGGTCCGGATGTCCACGCCGGCGGCGATCAGTTCCGTGGCGTTGAAGTGCCGCAGGCACTTGAGCTGGGTGTCGAGACCCATGGCCCGGGTCATCCGGCGGTAGCGCTGAGTGACCGAACGCGGCCGCAGCGGCGTGCTGTGGTCCGGCATTAGCGAGAAGAAGAACGCGTCGTCGTCCAGGTTGTGTCCGGCCTCGGACGCTGCGGTGTCGAGCGCTGACCAGTAGTCGATGAGCAGCTGGTTCGAGGCGTCGTCCAGGACGATGTGGCGGGCGATCTCGTTCTTGATGCCTTTCTCGAGGAGCTCGTTGGTTTCGTCGAGCTGGGCGATGGCCTCCCGCAGGTACAGGACCTTCTTGATCGGATCGTGGTGGCGACGGCGCAGTGCCACGACCTCGCCGCGGCGGGCGCCGGAGATCATGGCGATGAAGATGAGCACGCCCCAGGCGAGTTCCCGGCGGAATGCCTCGTTCACGATTGCTGCGGCTTCGGTGGTGCTCGGCGGGACCGGGTCGGTTTTCTCGAACGACGGCGGCGCAAGTCCGTCGATCGGGTTGACCGACCACCATTCCCATTCCGCCATTGCCATGGTGTACGCGCCGGACAGTATGGCGTGGATCTTGCGGACCGTGTTGTTGGCGAGGCCCTTGCACTGGTGTTTCCGGCACCGGGCATCGCACTCGTGTTTGCGAGGCGTCCGGTGCTCGATCCAATTCGTGTTCGTGCAATGGTGGCGGCACCGTTGGCAATCCTTATAGAGTGCGCGGATCGTTTTCCTCGCGTCCTTGGTGGCGTTTTTGGTGCCGATGTAGGGAATAACGTGACGGTTGATCAGGCTGCCGTCTTTTTCAACGGTAGTGCGCGCAGCGTCGCGCTCGTCCTGATACTTGAGCACCAGATGGGCGATGTCGACTTTCGTTTTCGGGTGCCGTTGTTCGTCGACTTCGTTGAGCAGGCGAGTGAGGGCGACTTCGGCCTGGTGCTCGTCGTCGGGGCCCGGCGGGACGATGACGGTCGGCCGGTGTCGCTTGCCGGTGATCGGGTCCACTCCGGCGTCGACGCGCACTCGCAGCGATCCGCTGGACAGGCGATCGATGGACCCGCGCGACCGGTTGCGTCGGGCGCCCCGACCACCGCGAGTGCGCTTCCCCCGGGTCGATACCGCCGTCGTCTCTGCCGTGCTCATGTCCCGATGATATTGAAATTTCGGGTCACGTTTCGGGTCATGGCGGGGCCAGGGGGCTCCGACGTACCTCGCTGACCTGCGTCGACGGCCGAGGTTCGAGGCTGCGACGCTTACATTAGGAGAGCGGTGCTCTATCCCCTGAGCTACGAGGGCTTGCGTATCCCGGATAGGTTACCCGACAGTCGGCGACGGGGTGGTGAGGCCTGAAGATTCGGGGTCTGGGCGCGTGCACTCGGGCAGATAAGTCACATTCAGTGACTTTTATGTCACTCATTGTAGTTTATCAGTGGTGACAAGGACGCATGAGGCGCCGGTGGCCGGATGCGGGCGGTCCGGTTCCCGGCACTACCCTCTTCCGCGGGCTGACAGGACGGAGCCGGAGTGCGTACTTACTACCCCGAGGACGACTACGAGGGCTACGAGGCTGGACAAGACCTCCTGGTCCGGCGCTTCATCACCTGGGCGGACACCCAGGATTGCGATCCCTACGCCGTCGTCTCGGCACTTCAGTTCCGGCACACGTCGGTCGACGGGCGGCTTGCCTACTGGACCGCCGCACTGGTCCGGGACTTCCTTCTCTCCTATGTGCCGCGCACGTTGTCGGCCACTGCTGAGGACGCCGTGCTCGTGCCCGGCACGTTGCGGTTGTTCCTTCGGTACCTGCACGAGACCGAGCTGGCCGACCCCATGGGTGATCCGCTGCCCGACCTCGAGGACGCCGTGGCGAAGGCGTCGGCCGAGTTTCCGGCCGCGATGGCCGATGAGCGCAACTTCGGCGTGGGCAAGTACTGGGTGATGACCGCTGTCCGGAACGGAGTCGATCCTTCGGACTCCGACGCCATGAACGCCTTCCTCGCCGAGGTGCGGGAGGGGAAGCACGCCTATGACGCCGAACTCCTCGCGGACATCGCGGCTCGGCATGCGATCGAACAGCCCGGGCAGGCGCTTCCGCAACTGCCCGTCGCCCTGCCGACACGGCGGAGCTCGTGGACGCCGCAGAGCGCTCCTCGCTCGTGGTCAAGCTGCGGAAGTTCGTCGAGTGGGTGGGTGACGGACGGACCCTGACCGGCACGGGCACCCTGAAGCTCGCCGACGCCCGGGAGCTCGTCGCCTTGCTGGACACCGGTGACGAGCTCGAGCGGGACCTCGGTGGCGAGGTGCAGCGCGTCCGCAGCAGCGCCGACCTGCCCAACCTCGCCATTTTGTTCGAACTCGCCAAGCGCGCGCGAATCGTGCGGGTGGTCAAGGGCAAGCTGGTTCGCGTAGCGAAGGCGACGCGACTGGTGGAGGATGCCCTCGCGTTGTGGGCTGCGGCTTTCGACGCGCTCCCCGAGCGGGGGCTGCTGGTCAAGGACACCGGCTGGGGCCTCGGCTACGCCCTGCTGCTCGACGACTGTCTCGACTTCGTGCTGCCGGACGTGCTCAACACGGTTTACGGGATGCCGGAGCCGGTACCCGTGGTCCGGCTCGCCGAAACTGCGTGGCTGGCCTGTGTGGAAAGTGCGTACGTCGACCTCGATCCGTCGATCGAGCCGGTCTGGCGGGACGGATTCGTGGGTGAGTTCCGCCGGTTGCTCGCCAGGCTGGCCGAATTCGGTGCGGCCGAGCTGACCACGGGGCCCGCCGACCCGATGTACACCATGGATCTGGTGCCGGAGAACCCCGAACTCCCATCGGAAGTCCAGGGCCGCTTGCGGGACGCGCTCGAGGCGTCGTCGCTCGACCGGGTCGCCCTCACGCCGCTGGCGACCTGGGCGGTCCGGGAGCGGCTGGTGCGGGAAGGGCGGTTCGCACCAGTGGTGGGCGAGCTCGCTGCCGCCGCTCCCGCCGCCATGCTGGGCGTGGTCGCCGAGCATTTCACTGAAGACGCGGCCGCGGTGGAGATCGGCGGCTGGCTGGCGGTGCACGGTGGCCGGGACGCGGGCCTGCCACTCCTGTTGGACGCCGTGCGCCGGTGCCCGTTCCGCACGCGAGCGTCCGTGATGCTCCAGATCCTCGTCGATTCCCTCCCGGACGGCGACTCTGTGCTGGATGGCCTGCGCGCTGACCCGGGTTTGGGTCCGATCGCGACGCAGCTGCTGGTCGAGCGGGGAAACCTCGCGCTCGAAGAACTCGAACCGCGCGAAAGCCTGCTCTGCATGGCCGAGCAGTTCCTCGTCCTGCTCGAGACCGCCGGACTGGAAGCGACGGCTTCGACGCTGTCGGAGATACCGGACGGCGAACGCGCGCCCCTCGCGGAAGCGATCCCCGCGTCGGGCCATCCGGATCGGGTCGGACTCGACGAGCTGGCCGAAGTGTTCGAGCAGGTTCGGCCCGCCCGCAACGCGCATCCGCTCGGTGGGGTGACCCGATCCCGCATCAGTAAGGGGAAGAGCAAGAAGCGCCGCCACTGACGCATTCACGGTACTGGCGGATATCGTGCCGCTGTGGGGCCGAAGAGTGAACGCCGGGCAGCTCGTGACGCTGTGGCGGCTTACCACGAGGCGCGGCTCGCCGAGCTGGTCGCGCGAGTCGCGGACGCGGTCGACCGCCATCGGGCCGGCGAACTCGACGCTTTCGAGGTCGACGAAGTGATCCACCAGTACCACCGCGCGACACAGAAGCTGTGGACGTTCTGCGAGTTGTCCGGTTCGCACGTCGAGATCACCGCGCACACCATCCGGCGCATGGCTGACGAGGGCGAGACAATCGACTGGTGGGAACGAGGCGCGAGCCGACGTCGTGGGTGAGCCCTGGGACAACCCGACTCTCGTCGTCACCCAGGTGAGTGGTTCTCACCGTCCTCCCACATGGCGGATACACCCAGCCGGACGGCGGACCGCACCTGACCTGGACGGACCAGTGGGTCACCTGGTCGTGTCTGGTTTCGAACTGCTGAACAACAGTAGGTAACCTTCGTTAACGGGATGCGGGGAGCCGCCTCCACCGGCTGTTGCGGAGGGCTTCGTTGATCAAGCTCATGTTCGCCGACGACGAGGAACTGGTGCGCTCGGGGTTGCGCGCGATGATGTCCGGGGCCCAGGACATCGAGATCGTGGGCGAGGCGAGCGATGGCAGATCCGCGGTCGAGGTCGCGCGGCGGTACCACCCGGACGTCGCCCTGCTCGACATCAAGATGCGGGCTCCCGATGACGGCATCCGCGCCCTCCGGGCCATCCTCGCCCTGCCCGATCCGCCCACCGTCGCCATGCTGACCACCTTCGACATCGACGAGTACGTCAGCCTCGCCCTGCGGCTCGGGGCCAACGGCTTCCTCCTCAAGGACATCGACCCCGCCGCTCTCCTGCGGGCCGTCCGGGACCTCGCGCGCGGCGGGGCCGTGCTCGATCCCGGGGTCGCCGCTCGGATGGTTCAGTCGCATCGGGACGAACAGCGCGCCGCCCAGCCCGCGCGGAAGCTGCTCGCCTCACTGTCCGAACGCGAACGGGAGGTCGTCGCGCTCATCGGCCAAGGCCTCAGCAACGCCGAGATCGGGGGGCGGCTCCACCTGTCCGAAGCCACCGTCAAGGGGTACGTCTCCGCCGTGCTCTCGAAGATCGGCGCGGCGAACCGGGTGCAGGCCGCGCTGCTGGCCTACCGCGGCGGGCTGCTCGACCAGTAGAACATGCTGCTCACGGCGCTGGAGTTCCTCGGGCTCGTCGCCTTCGCGGCGTCCGGGGCGCTCGCCGCCGTGCGGGCTCGGCTCGACGTCTTCGGCGTCGTCGTGGTCGGGCTCACCACCGCGCTCGGCGGCGGGGTCATCCGGGACGTCCTGCTCGGCATCCACCCGCCGACGACGCTGCGGAACTGGCCCTACCTCGCCGTCTGCGCGGTGACCGCCCTGGTCGTCTTCGCCTTCCACCCGCAGGTCGCCCGGCTGCGGCGCGGCGTGCTGCTCGCCGACGCGCTCGGGCTCGGCGTCTTCGCCACCGCCGGGACGACCATCGCGCTGAACGCCGGCGCGACCGTCTACGCCGCGTGTCTGATCGGCATGACGACCGGGATCGGCGGCGGCGCCGTGCGCGATCTGCTGCTTCGGGAAATCCCGCTCGTCCTGCGGAAGGAGATCTACGCCGTGGCCGCGCTGGCCGGCTCGGTGCTCGTCGCCGCCGGTCACGCTCTGCGACTGCCCGCCGGGCCGGTGACCGTCGTCTCGGCCGCGGTCGTCGTCGCCGTGCGGATGGTCGCGCTCTGGCGGCACTGGAACGCGCCGGTCGCGCGGGCACCGGAGTGAGGATTCTCTTTGTGTGTTCTGTGTGTGTTCTTAGGCGGGTCTCAGCACGCTGCGTAAAACTACAGCCATGCGCATCCTTGTGGTGGACGACGACCGCGCCGTCCGTGAGTCGCTCCGCCGGTCCCTGGAGTTCAACGGATACCAGGTCGAGCTGGCCAGCGACGGTGCGCAGGCGCTGGAGGCGATCATCGCCGACCGGCCGGACGCGATGGTCCTCGACGTCATGATGCCGCGGCTCGACGGCTTGGAGGTCGCGCGCCGCCTGCGCAGCACCGGCGACGACCTGCCGATCCTCGTGCTCACCGCCCGCGACACCGTCTCCGACCGGGTGTCCGGTCTGGACGCCGGCGCCGACGACTACCTGCCGAAGCCGTTCGCGCTGGAAGAGCTGCTCGCCCGGCTGCGGGCGCTGCTGCGCCGGGCCTCGCCGGAAGCCCAGAACGGCCAGGCCTCGGAGGTTCTGTCCTTCGCGGACCTGACGCTCGACCCCGGCACGCGGGAGGTCCGCCGAGGCGGACGCGAGATCAGCCTGACCCGGACCGAGTTCGCACTGCTGGAACTGTTCCTCTCCTACCCGAAGCACGTCCTCACGCGGGGCCGGATCCTGGAGGAAGTATGGGGTTACGACTTCCCGACGTCGGGCAACGCGCTGGAGGTCTACGTCGGCTACTTGCGCCGCAAGACGGAGGCCGAGGGGGAGCCGAGGCTGATCCACACGGTCCGGGGGGTGGGCTACGTCCTGCGGGAAACCCCGCCGTGACCGATCCCGGCGATCCCCGCGGGACCCGGTGGGGAACGCGCCGGTTCTCGCTGCGCGGCCGGGTGACGCTGCTCGCCGCCGCGTGTGTCGCCGGTGCCGTGGCGCTGGTTTCGCTCGGCGCCTACATGGTCGTGCGCAGCAACCTCTACGAGCAGCTGGACGACAGCCTGCTGGCGCGCGCGCAGGCCGCGGTCAAGTCGCCGCAGGTGCACACCCAGCTGCAGCAGGTCCCCGGTGCGTTCCTCGCCAGCGCCGACCTGCAGATCGGCCAGCTCGACGCCGCGCCCGACGTCCAGCACGCCGTGATGACGTACCCGCTGTCGAGCTCGCCGCCGCCGTTCGGGGCGGACGAGCTGGCCGTCGCGAACGGTGATTCGGCGGAGTCGCTGCGGACGGACTTCCGCACCGACAGCCGCGTGGTCGCGCTGCCGACCTCGCACGGCGAGGCCATCGTGCTGGCCCAGTCGATGGGCCCGACCAAGCGCACGCTGAACGAGCTCGCGCTGGTGCTGTTCCTGATCGGCGGGGCGGGCATCCTGGTCGCGGCCGCGGCGGGCACGGCGGTCGCGCGCGCCGGCCTGCGCCCGGTCGACCGGCTGACCTCGGCCGCCGAGCGCGTCGCGAAGACGGGCGACCTGCGCCCGATCCCGGTCAGCGGCGACGACGAGCTCGCGCGGCTCACCCAGAGCTTCAACACCATGCTCGGCACGGTCGCGGACTCGCAGGAGCGGCAGCGCCAGCTCGTCGCGGACGCCGGCCACGAGCTGCGGACGCCGTTGACGTCGCTGCGCACCAACCTCGAGCTGCTGCTCGCCGCGAGCAAGCCGGGCGCGCCGCCGCTGCCGGACGAAGACCGGATCGACATCGTCGCCGACATCAGCGGCCAGCTCGACGAGCTCACCCAGCTCATCGGCGACCTGGTCGAGCTCGCGCGCCAGGACGAGCCGCGCGAGCGGTTCGAGCGCGTGGAGCTGCTGGACGTCGTGGAGCGCGCGCTCGACCGGGCGCGGCGCCGCGCGGGCGAGATCAACTTCGACGTCTCGCTGCAGCCGTGGGTGCTCACCGGCGACAACAGCTCGCTCGAACGCGCGGTGCTGAACCTGCTGGACAACGCGGTCAAGTTCTCGCCGCCGGACGCGACGGTCTGGGTGCGCCTGTACCCGCTCGGCGACGGCACGGCGGTGGTCGAGGTGGCCGACGCCGGCCCGGGCATCGCCGAGGAGGACCTGCCCAAGGTGTTCGACCGGTTCTACCGCTCGTCGGAGGCGCGGACGCTGCCCGGATCGGGCCTCGGCCTGGCGATCGTGAAGCACGCGGCCGAGCGCCACGGCGGCGCGGTGTACGCGTCACGGGCGCCCGAAGGCGGCGCGCTGATGACGATCCGGTTGCCGGGGGCGCCCGGCTGATCGCCCTCAGGTGGGTTGCGCGCTCCCCGCCGGTGGTGGTGGTGTTCGGCTGGGGCGTGGTTCCGTCGATCGCGCCGTGACCTGCTCTTTCGAAAGTTCACCCTCGCCTGCCCTGCGAATCCCGTGTTGAATCGTGTAGGATTTTGTGTGGTTGGGGCTCGACGGGGACGGAGTGAACGGTGCTGGCGCGTCAGCGACAGGCGGTGATCCTGGAAGAGGCACGCCGGACCGGCGCGGTCCGGGTCAGTGATCTCGTGACCAGGCTGGGCGTGTCCGACATGACGGTGCGCCGCGACCTCGACGTCCTCGCCGGCCGCGGGCTCGTCGAGAAGGTCTACGGCGGCGCCACCTCCGTCATCGGCAAGAGCACCGACGAACCCGGGTTCGAGGCCAAGTCCGTCCGCCAGCGCGCGCAGAAGGAAGCCATCGCCGAGCTCGCCGCGACGCTCGTCCGGCCCGGCACCGCGATCGGCATCTCCGCCGGCACCACCACGTGGACGCTCGCCCGCGCGCTCGACGCCATCCCCGGGCTCACCATCGTCACCAACTCGATCCAGGTCGCCGACGTCCTGCGCGGGTCGACGCAGCCGGACCGCACCGTCGTGCTCACCGGCGGGGTGCGCACGCCGTCCGACGCGCTGGTCGGGCCCGTCGCCGTGCACAGCCTGCGGTCGCTGCACCTCGACGTCGTCTTCCTCGGCGTGCACGGGATGGCCGAGGGACCGGGGTTCACCACGCCGAACCTCACCGAGAGCGAGACCGACCGCGCGCTGGTCGAGGCCGGGCGAAAGCTGGTCGTGCTCGCCGACCACACCAAGTGGGGCACGGTCGGGATCTCCACGATCGCCGACCTGGACGAGGCCGACGTCGTCGTCACCGACGACGGGATCCCCGACGAGGCCAAGGAAATCCTCGCCGAACGGGCGGGAGAACTCATGATCGCCGAGACGGCGGAGACGGACGAGGCCCAAGAAGCGTGAAGCGCACCGTACGACACCTGGCCGACGGCCGGGAGATCATCTATTTCGACCAGCCCGGCGCGCCCGAGCGCGTCGCCGAGGACACCCGCGACCTGCCGCCGGTCTCGGCGGCGTCGGAGATCCGCCTCGACCCGCTGACCGGCGAATGGGTCGCGATGGCCGCGCACCGGCAGACGCGCACCTACAAGCCGCCCGCCGACCTCTGCCCGCTGTGCCCGAGCAAGCCGGGCAAACCGAGTGAGATCCCCGAAAGCGACTACGACGTCGTCGTCTTCGAGAACCGCTTCCCGTCCTTCGCCGAGGATGTCGTCGGCGAACCGTCCACTGTGGATGGTCTCGGGCTGGTGCCGGTGCGGCCCGGGCGCGGTCGGTGCGAGGTCGTCTGCTTCACCAGCGACCACGACGGCGCTTTTTCGCGGCTGAGCGCGAAGCAGGTGCGTGCCGTGGTGGACGCCTGGGCGGACCGCACGGCCGGACTGTCCGAAGTGCCCGGTGTCGAGCAGGTTTTCCCGTTCGAGAACCGCGGCGAGGAGATCGGCGTCACGCTGTCGCACCCGCACGGGCAGATCTACGGCTACCCGTTCGTCACGCCGAAGACCGAGCGCATGCTCGACGTCGCCCGCGCCTACCAGGCCGAACACGGCCGCCCGGTGCTCGGCGACGTGCTGGCCGCGGAGCGGAAGTCCGGCGCGCGCGTGGTGGCGTCCGGCGAGCACTGGACGGCGTACGTGCCGCCGGCGGCCCGCTGGCCGATCGAGGTGCACGTCGTGCCGCACCGGCAGGTCCCGGACATCCCCGCGCTGACCGACGCCGAGCGCGACGACTTCGCCGACGTCTACCTCGACGTCCTGCGCCGCTGCGACGCCCTGTACGACCGGCCGCTGCCCTACATCGCGGCGTGGCACCAGGCGCCGGTGCACCGCGACCGCGACCTCGGCTGGCTCCACCTGGAACTGTTCTCCGTGCTGCGCGCGAAGGACAAGCTAAAGTACCTGGCTGGGTCCGAATCGGGCATGGCGGTGTGGGTCAACGACGCGACGCCCGAGCAGATCGCGGAACGGCTCCGCGCCGCGGGCTGAGCGGCCATACTCATCTCCGATGCACAGGTTCGGCTCAGGAACCTCTCAGGACCGTCCCGCAAGGTGATGACATGACCGAGAACGACCCCAGCGCGCACGACCCCGCGGCGCCGCGCCAGCCCGAATCCGGCAGGCCGGGCGGCTGGGCGGGGAGCCCGTACGGTGAGCAGGCCGCCGCGCCCGAGTCCGGCGGCACGCCGCAGTACTCGGCGCCGGAGCCGACCTACCACGCGGTGACCGGGGCCGATCCGTCCTACGCGACGCCGAACCCCTGGTCCGCGCAGGGCGCCACGGCCGGCCAGACCCAGCAGCAGAGCGTCTACCCGCCGCCGAACCCGTACGCGCAGCCCGGGTACGCCCCGCCCCCTCCGCCGGCGAAGCGCTCCGGCGGCAAGCTGCTCGCCGGCGTCGCGCTGGTCGCGCTGCTGGTCGGCGGGATTGCCGGCGGCACGGTGGGCTACCTGACCGGCGGGTCGTCCGGTCCGGTCGGCAACGCGCTCGACGCGCCGAAGCCGGCCCAGCAGACCGGCAACGCGCCGGCGGGTTCGGTCGAGGCGGTCGCGCAGAAGCTGTCGCCGAGCGTCGTCGAGCTGCAGGTGGCCGGGCAGCAGGGCGCGGGCGAAGGCTCCGGGTTCGTCATCAGCACCGACGGCTACATCCTGACCAACAACCACGTCGTCGAGGTCGCCGCGAACGGCGGCCAGATCCAGGCGGTGTTCCAGGACGGCAAGAAGGCCGCGGCGAAGATCATCGGCCGCGACCCGACGACGGACATCGCCGTGGTCAAGGTCGACGGCGCCAGCAACCTGACCCCGGTGGAGCTCGGCCGGTCCGACGACCTGCGCGTCGGCCAGTCGGTCGTCGCCATCGGCTCGCCGTTCGAGCTGGCGGGCACGGTCACGTCGGGCATCGTCAGCTCGCTGCACCGGCCGGTGCGCGCGGGCGGCGGCCAGGGCGGCCAGGAGACGGTGATGGACGCGGTCCAGACCGACGCGGCGATCAACCCGGGCAACTCGGGCGGTCCGCTCGCGAACATGTCCGGCCAGGTGATCGGCATCAACTCGGCGATCTACAGCCCGCAGTCGGCGTCCGGCCAGGGCCAGGGCGGTTCCGAGAGCGGCAACGTCGGCATCGGGTTCGCGATCCCGATCGACCAGGCACGCCGCACCGCGGACACGATCATCAAGACCGGCCAGGCGATCCAGACGTACATCGGCGCCCAGGTGAAGGACGCCCCGCAGGGCGGCGCCGAGCTCGGCGCGATCACCGCGGGCAGCCCGGCGGAGAAGGCCGGCCTGAAGGCGGGCGACATCGTCACCAAGATCGACGACCGCACGATCGACAAGGCCGACACCCTGGTGGCGGCGGTCCGCACGCGAGCCCCGGACGAGAAGGCGAAGTTCACGCTGTCGGACGGCCGCACGGTCGAGGTGACCCTCGGCGGCCAGCCGGTCCCGGCGAACTGAGGTTTAAGACGCTCGGCCGCCTCGGCGCGGCCGAGACCAGCATCGGCTCGACCCCCGCATCTCGGGGCCGGACCCACAAGGCCACGCGCGACCAGGCACTCGATGCCGGTCGCGCGTGGCCGCATTTGTGCGGGTGGGTGCTTACGTGCCGGGGTGGTCGGCTCGCGTGGCCGGTGGGTCGGCCTGCGTGCCTGGGGCGGCCTGCGGGCCCGGCGAGTCGGCTTGGGTCTCCCGCTGGGAGACCGGCTCGACGGCCGCCGGGCTGGCCTGCGTGGCGGGTGGAGCGGCCTGGGTGCCGGGTTGTCCACCGCGCGGGTCGGCCGGGCGGCTCGGCGAGTCGGTTTGGGTCTCCTGCGGCCCGCCCGGTGGGCTCGGCTGAGCCGTCCGCGTGCTGGAGCGGTCGGCTGGTGCGGCCGCTGGGTCGCCCTTGCGGGCCACCTGGAGCGCGACCGCCCACAGGACCACCAGCAGCCAAACCGCCGCGACCGTGAGGCCCAGGCCGAGCGCTGGGTTGCCGTCGTGGAGGCCGGGCATCGGTGGGTTTCCGTACGGGCGCCACAGGAGCGGGAACGCCACTATCGCCAGCACTCCCGTGATCACCGTGCCCGTCACCACCGGCGCTCGCCACGGCTTCGGCAGGACGCGCGCCAGGATGAGGCCGAGCACCGCCGTCAGCGGGGCGATCACCCCGTCGTTCAGCACCGGGCCGCCGATGATCCAGCCGATCGTGCCGTACACGTCCGGGCGCAACGGCAGCGCGTACTCGGCGAACAGCACCACGCCCCACGCCAGTGCCGCCAACCCCGGCAACGCGAGGATCACTCGGGCCGTCTTCACAGCGCCTCCAGCTTCGTGACCCACTTCGTCTGCAGCACGCCCGGCCGGTTCGGGGCGATGATCCGGCACGGGAAGCCGTGGTCGATGTCCAGCACCTCGCCGTTCAGCTCGAGTGCCAGCAGCGTCAGCTCGTCGGCCGTGTGCTCGCCCGGCAGGACGCTCGAGCCGTACAATCCCGAACGCTCCAAAGAGGACACTCGAACCGTCGTACCCGGTTGCGCGCCCGTCGCTTTCAGCAGCGTCGGCAGTGAGATCCCGCGCCACGTCGCCGACTGGCTCCAGCCCTCGACGCACGCGATCGGCAACTCGGCCGTCGTCTGCGGGAGCGCGCGCAGTTCGTCCAAGGAGAACGTCGCCGTGCCGCGTGGGGTCACCACCGCGAGGCGCCACGATGCGGCCCGCGCCGACTGCGTGACTCCCGCGGCCGCCGCCGTGCGGTTCACCGGGAGGTTCTGCGTTCCCTTGCTCGTCTTCCACGCCAGGCCCGACACGCCGCGCAGGAACGGGACCGTCGCCCCGGCCGTCGCGACGACCGCCACGCCCGTCGTGAGCCCCGTCGTCAGCAGGAACCCGCGCCGGGACAGGCCCGCCGCCGGTGGTGGTTCTTCCTCGGCGGTTACTCGGGTCAGTGCCCGGCGGATGATCGGCAGCTTCACCGCGACGTGCACCAGGATCGACCCGATCGCCAGCCACGCCACCGCGTAGTGCACCTGCGGGAAGTAGAAGCCCCACGGGTAGTTCTGCGCGACGTTCAGCAACCCCGTCGTCAGCTCGAAGAACGCCGAACCCGAAAGCACCAGGATCGAGAGCCGCTCCACGGCGTGCGGCAGCGACCGGACCAGCGGCCTGCCGAACAGCTTCGGGTAGACGCTCCACAGCTTCGCCAGCAGCAACGGGATCGACGCCACGCCGGAGATCACGTGCAGCCCCTGCGTGACGCGGTAGAGCCCGACCGGACGGCTGGGCCAGAAGAACCACGACGGCGGGTGCTGGATCAGGTGGCTGATCAGGCCGGTCACGAAGCACGTCGTGAACGTCACCGCGAGCGCGAGCCCGATCTTCGACGTCACGCGCTCGTTGTGCGCCGGTGCCGTGAACTGTTTCTCATCAGGGACGGGCAGCTTCACGACCGCTCCAATCGCGCGAACCAGCGGTGACCGTGCCGGGTGGTCCAGTCGACGCGCAGCCCGGCCCGCACGGCGACTTCGGCGATCGCGTCCACGCCGACCCACGCCCAGCCGAACCAGGCGACGTCGGCGTGGCCGGGGCGCAGCCGGACGCGCTCGTGCCGCAGGCCGTGGCCGGGCGGCTCGAGCTCGACGAGGACGTCGCCGTCGGCGGCGATCAGCTGCGCGGTGCGGCGCAGGAGCGCCGCCGGGTCACCGCCGATGCCGATGTTGCCGTCGGCGAGCAGCGCGTGCCGCCACCGACCTTCGCCGGGAAGGCGGTTGAAGACGTTGCGGTGCAACGCATTTCCGCCGCGTCGGTGGGTCAGGGCGACGGCTGTGCGAGAGGTGTCCACGCCCAGCGCGAGGACGCCGCGCTCGGCCAGCGCCGCGGTGAGCCGGCCCGGGCCGCAGCCGATGTCGATCGTCGGGCCGGTGCAGGCGCCGAGCAGAACTTCGTCACCGTCGGACGGCTTGCTCCACCGCTCGACCGGCAGCTCGATCCGTTCACCGGTCGCCAGTTCGAGCCAGCACCGGTGGCCGAGCAGGCCGTGGTCGAACTCGTGGCCGGTGGTCGCCGGGGCCGTCATCACGCGACCGCCCGTCCGTCGACCGCCGCGACGGCGCGGGCGAACCGGCCGCGAGGGCACGTCGCCGCCACGACCCGGGCGTCGGCCATCGTGTCCACATCGGACAGTTCAAGAGTGCGCCGTGGCCGCAGCCCGCACGCGGTGAGCGCCCGCAGCGTGCGCTCGCCGGTGTCGTCGCGGGACATCGGGACCCCCGCGAGGACCTGCGCGTGCCTCGGGTCGGCGAGGCCCAGCGCCCACCAGCCGCCGTCGAGGGCCGGGCCGAGGACCGCGTCCTGCCCGCCGTGCACGACCGGCGCGGCCGCCGAGGCGAGGGACGACGGCGTGACCTGCGGAGTGTCCATACCGATCTGCAGGACCGGGAGACCGGCGTGGACGGCGGCGGCGTCCGCGTGGGCGTTCGCCAGCCGGGCGCCGAAGTCCCAGCCACGCTGGGCGATCACGGTGACGCGGCGCAGCGCGCGGCCGATCTCGGCGGACCGGGCGGCGGCGCCGAGGTCGCCGGTCATCGCGACGACGGGCGCGGCGCCGGGCACCGCGCAGACGGCGTCGAGCGTGTCGAGCAGCGCCGCCGCGGCGATCTCCGCCGCCTGGGCCGGTGACGCCGGCGGGCAGAGCCGGGTCTTGGCGAGTCCCGGCACCGGCGCCTTGGCCACGACCAGCAGGATGAACGGGTTCGTCATCGCGCCAGCACCCGCCCGAAGTCGCGGACCGCGCGCAGCGTGCCCCGCATCGAGCCGGACACCTTCGACTTCGTGCCCTTGGCGCGTTCGCCGTAGCGGACGTCGAACTCGCGGACCCGCCACCCGGCACGCTGCGCCTTGATCAGCAGCTCGAGCGGGTAGCCGAACGCCCGGTCGGCGACGCCGAGGCCGAGCAGCGCCCGGCGGTCCGCGGCGCGCAGGGGCGCGATGTCGCGCACCGGCAGCCCGCGGCTTCGCAGCAGCTGCGCGAGCACGACGTTGCCCGCTCGCGCGTGCCACGGCCACACGCCGGGCCCGGTCGGCACCCGCCGCCCGACGGCCAGGTCGGCGCCGTCCTCGACCGCGGTCACCAGCCGCGGCAGGTCGCCGAGGTCCAGGGAACCGTCGGCGTCGGCGAAGCACACGATGTCCGCGGTGGCGGCTTCCAGCCCCGCGTGCACGGCCGCGCCGTAGCCGCGACGCGGTTCGTGGACGACCTTCGCGCCGAGCGAGGCCGCCACTTCGGGCGAGCCGTCGGCCGAGCCGTTGTCGACCACGATCGCGCGGTAACCCGGCGGCAGGCCGGCCAGCACACCGGGGAGCGCCCCCGCTTCGTCGAGGCAAGGGAGGACGACGTCCACTCCTGTATCAGTCACGGCGCCGACCGTAAGTCCGTCTTGGACTGTGGAAAACCCTTGCGCTCCTTACTGAATCATGACGAGTGAGGAGTTCTTACCGCGACGTTACGGCTCCCGCTCCGGGGGCGCGCGAGCCCGCGCGCGGGCTTATGGTTGGCAGCGATGAGCGAGCCGAACCCGGCAGCCCGGCTCGCCGAGCCGCCTGCCCGCGAACCCGAGCACCCGGCACTCGATCGGCCCGCGCGCCGCACCAACCGGGCCGATCTCCTCGCCGTCGCGGTGGCCGCGGTGCTCGTGGCCGCGGCCACCGCGGTCGGCCTGTACTACAACCGGCCGAACTCCGGCGTGGTCATCTTCGTCAACTCGCCGCCGCTGTTCGCCGACTGGCTGCCGCACGTCGGCCCGGGCTCGGTGTTCGCCGTGCTGATCGCCGTCGCGGTGGTGGTCCAGGGCCCGGCGCTGGCCGTCCGCCTGCCGTGGCGCCGCGCGCTCGCCGCCGGTTACCTGGCCTCGCTCGCCTGGATCTTCTCACTCGCGATGGTGGACGGCTGGTCCCGCGGGTTCGCCGGGCACCTCACCATTCCGCAGGAGTACCTCCACGAGGTCCCCGGGATCACGGACATCCCCCGGATGCTGCGCGAGTTCTCCTCGCGGATCCTCGACTTCCAGCCGAACTCCTGGACGACGCACGTGTCCGGGCACCCGCCGGGCGCGACGCTCGTCTTCGTCTGGCTGGACCGGCTCGGCCTGCACGGCGGCGCGTGGGCCGCGACCGCCGTCGTGCTCGTGGGCAGCCTGGTCGCCGTGGCCGTGCCCGCCACGGTGGCCCTGCTCGGCCGGGCCGACGCGGCTCGCGCGGTGCTGCCCTTCGCCGTCCTCACCCCCGGTGCGGTGTGGATCGGCGTGTCGGCGGACGGCCTGTTCGCCGGGGTGACCGCCACCGGGCTGGCCCTGCTCGCCCTGTCCGCGAAGGGGTTCGCCGGCAGCCGCCGGTACGCCGTCCCGGCCGGGCTGGCCGCCGGGGTGCTGCTCGGCTTCGGCATCTTCCTGTCCTACGGCCTGGTGCTGCTCGGCCTGCTCGCCGTGGCCGTGGCGGTGCTGGGCAAGCAGTGGCGGGCGGCGGCGCTGGCGATCGCCGCGGCGCTGGCCGTCGTCGGGGTGTTCGCCTGGACGGGGTTCTGGTGGCTCGACGGCTACCACCTCGTCGTCGAGCGCTACTACCAGGGCGTCGCCTTGGTCCGGCCCTACTCGTACTGGGTCTGGGCGGACCTGGCCGCGGTCACCGTCGCCCTCGGCCCCGCGGTGGTGGCCGCCCTGCGGCGCGGCCTCGCCGACGCCTTCCTGCCTCCACGCCGCACGGTGTTCGCCGATCCGGTGCTGCTCCTCGGCGTCGCGGCCCTGCTGACCATCCTCTTCGCCGACCTCTCGGGCCTGTCGAAGGCCGAGACCGAACGGATCTGGCTACCGTTCGGGGTGTGGTTGCTGCCGCTGACGGCCCTGCTGCCGCGGCCGGGGCGCCGGTGGTGGCTCGCCGCGCAGGCGGGCACGGCACTGGCGGTCAACCACCTGCTGCTGACCGGCTGGTGAGGGAGACGTGATGAACGATCAGGCCGGGCGTGTGCTCGTGGTCGACGACGACGAGACGGTCCGCGACGTCGTCCGCCGCTACCTCGAGGTCGCCGGGTTCACCGTCGACATGGCCGGCGACGGTGCCGAGGGGCTGGCCAAGTTCGCCGCCCACGAGCCGGACCTCGTGGTCCTCGACGTCATGATGCCGGGGATCAACGGCCTCGAGGTGTGCAAGCGGCTGCGCCAGGTCAGCCAGGTGCCGATCGTCATGCTCACCGCCCTCGGCGAGGAGGAGAACCGGATCGCCGGGCTCCAGCTGGGCGCCGACGACTACGTCACGAAACCCTTCAGCCCCAAGGAGCTCGCCCTCCGCGTCGCCTCCGTGCTGCGCCGCGCGCGGATGCCCCGCCCGGAGCCGGCCGCGGCCGAGCTCGCCGACGGGGACCTGCGCCTGCAGATGACCGCCCGCACCGCGACCCTCGGCGGCCGCGAACTGCCGCTCACGAGCCGGGAGTTCGACCTGCTGGCGTTTTTCCTCGCCCACCCCGGCGTCGCCTACTCGCGCGCCGACCTGCTCGAGAAGGTGTGGGGCTGGGACTTCGGCGACCAGTCCACGGTGACCGTCCACGTGCGACGGTTGCGCGAGAAGATCGAGCGCGATCCGGCCAAGCCGACCCGGGTGGCGACCGTGTGGGGCGTCGGCTACCGCTACGACCGGGAGCAGCCGTGATCGGCTCTGGCGAGTCCTTTTCGGAGATGCTGACGCACCTCTGGCACATCCTGCCGTTCGCGCTGCTGTTCTCGCTGCCGGTCGCGGCGCTGGGCGGCGTGGTGCTGTACGTCCTGCGCCGCGGCTCGCTGGCCACCACGCTCACGGTGCTGGTGCTGATCCCGGTGCTCGCCACGCTGGTGGGCGTCCTGGGCGTCAGCGGGTTCATGTTCACCCCGGCGCTGACCACGATGCTGCTGGTCTGCCTGCTCGTCGCGGTGGTCACGGTGCCCGCGGCGATCATCCTCGGCCGGGCCATCGCGCGCCGCAGCGTCTGGGAGCGGGAGGCGCGCGAGCGGGAACGCGCGGCCGAGGCGTCCCGGCGCGAGCTGGTCGCCTGGATCAGCCACGACCTGCGCAGCCCGCTGGCCGGAATCCAGGCGATGGCCGAAGCGCTCGCCGACGGCGTGGTGTCCGAACGAGACGAGGTCGCCGACTACGCCCAGCGCATCGGCGGTGAGACCAAGCGGCTGTCCGCGATGGTCGGCGACCTGTTCGAGCTGTCGCGCATCACCGCGGGTGCCCTCGAGCTGACCATGTCCGCGGTGCCGTTGCGGGACGTCGTCAGCGACGCCGTCGCGGCCCAGGCCCCGGTCGCCGAGCGGAAGCGGGTCCGGGTGCTCGCCAACGCGTCGACGTGGCCGGTGGTCACCGGCAGCGACCCGGAACTGGCCCGGATCGTCCGGAACCTGGTGTCCAACGCGATCCGCCACACCCCGCCGGACGGCACGGTCGCCGTCCAGATCGGTGTCGACGGCGACGAAGCCCTGCTCGCCGTCGACGACTCCTGCGGCGGCATCCCGGACGATGAGATCAACCGCGTCTTCGACGTCGCCTTCCGCGGGACGCAGGCGCGGACCCCGGAGCGCGAGGGGACGACCAGCGGGGGCGGCCTCGGGCTGGCCATCGCCAAGGGGCTGGTCGAGGCGCACCGCGGGCGGATCGGGGTGCACAACCACGGGCCGGGGTGCCGGTTCGAGGTCCGCCTGCCGCTGGCGATGTCCTAGCCGCCGTAGGTGCGGTTCATCGCCTTCAGTGCGGTGATCACCTCCGCTCGGAGGGCCTCGGGGGCGACGACTTCGACGTCACCGCCGAACTTGAGCAGTTCGGGCACGGCCGCCTCGACCGACTCGATCGGGATCTCGACCTCGGTCCAGCCCGCCGCGTCCGGTCCGGAGGTCGTCTTCCGGGCCGCGACGACGGCCGGTTCGAGCAGCCGGGGCAGCCGCTCGAGGCCGCGCCGGGACAGCCGGAGCACCGCGGTCTCCCGGTGCCGGCGCTGGTCGAAGTGGGCGAGGTAGTCCGCCCAGTGGGCGGCCAGGTCGAACCCTTCGGCGCGGTCGAAGGCCTGGGGGAGGACGTCCACGTCGAGGATCCGCGAGACCCGGTAGGTGCGGAACCGCCCGTCGCCGCGCGCCACGAGGTACCAGTTCCCGGCCTTGAGGACCAGCCCGTGCGGGTGCACGGTGCGGGTGATCTCGTGCGGCTCCGCCCAGCGCAGGTAGCGGATCCGCAGGGCGTGCTGGTCCCACGTGGCGGCCGCGATCGGCGCCAGGTGGGGCGTGCGCTCGGCGCCGAGGTACCACGGCGGAAGGTCGAGGTGGAACCGGTCGGCCACGCGCCCGGCGCGCTCGCGGAGTTCGGCGGGCAACGCGGCCATCAGCTTGAGCTGCGCGGTGGTCGTCTCGGCGGCCAGGCCCAGCTGAGCCGCCGCGGCGGGGAGCCCGGTGAGGAACAACGCTTCGGCCTCGGCCGCCGTCAGTCCGGTGAGCCGGGTCCGGTAGCCGTCGAGCAATCGGTAACCGCCTTCGTGCCCGGGCTCGCCGTACACCGGCACGCCCGCGGCGCCGAGCGAGTCGACGTCCCGGTAGATCGTCCGGACCGAGACCTTCAGGGCGTCCGCCAGCTCCCGGGCGGTCATCCGGTCCCGGGACTGCAGCAGCAACAGCAGGGACACCAGCCGGGTCGCACGCATGCCGTGAGTCTGCCGGGATCCACTGACAGCAGGTGTCAGGGAACCGGCGTTAGCGTCCGGCCATGACCGAAACCTTGCTGGACCGCTACGTGGCGGTGTGGAACGAACCGGACCCGGCCGCGCGGCGCCGGGCCGTCACCGAGCTGTGGGCCGACGACGGTGTCGAGTACACCGAGAGCGCCGAACACCGCGGCCACGAGGCCATCCAGGCGCGGATCACCGCCGCGCACGACCAGTTCGTCGCGACGGGGGAGTTCGCCTTCGTCGCGGCGGGCGAGGTCGTGAGCCACCACGACGCGGTCACCTTCACCACCCACATGGTTCCCGCGACGGGCGGCCTTCCGGTGTGGAGCGGCACCGTCTTCGTGCTGCTCGACCAGGACGGCCGGATCCGGCGGGACTACCAGTTCACCGGGGCGGAGGCGAGCACCCGGGTGGTCGTGGCCGAGTTCCTCGCCCGGTTGACCGACGGCGACCCGGACCGGATCGCCGACCTGTTCGCGGAGAGCGTCGACTGGCAGCTCGACTGGCCGGACGCGGGCGACCCGGCGGTGCCGTGGATCCGCGCGCGGTCGACGCGCGCCGACGTCGCCGACCACTTCCGCGCGCTGGCCGCCTTCCACGGGGAGCGGGGCGGGGTGACGCCGAAGATCCTGGTCGACGGCCGGGACGCCGTGGTGCTGGGCGACATCCGCAACACGGTGAAGGCCACCGGCCGGGCGTACGCCGCGCGCTGCGCACTCCACCTCACCGTCGACAGTGGCGTGATCACGCGGTACCACGTCTACGAAGACAGCCTCACGGTCGCGCGAGCGTTCGGCGCCTGAGCTCAGACCGGGGCGCGCAACTCCGCTGTCGCGAAGTCGGCGATCCCTTTCTCGAAGCCGATTTCCGCCGTGAAGCCCAGGAGTTCGCGGGCGCGGGCGGGGTCGGCCACCACGTGACGCACGTCCGCCGGGCGGGCGCCGCCGACCACCCGGGGTGCCGGGCCGTCGCACGCGTGGGCGAAGCTCCGAAGCCAGCTCGCCCACCGTGTGCGGGGTGCCGGAGCAGACGTTCACCGGGGTGATGTCGCCCGCCGGGCCGGCCGTCCGGATGGCCAGGACGTTCGCCCTGGCGACGTCGTGGACGTGGACGAAGTCGCGCTGCTGGCCGCCGTCCTCGAGGACCTGGGGTGCCTCGCCGCGCTCCAGGGCCGAGCGGAACAGCGACGCCACCCCCGCGTACGGGGTGTTCTGAGGCATCCGGGGGCCGTAGACGTTGTGGTAGCGCATCGCCCACACGCTGCCGCCCGTCTGGCGGGCCCAGGCGCCCGCCAGGTGCTCCTGCGCGAGCTTCGTCGCCGCGTAGGTGCTGCGGGGGTTGAGCGGCGCGTCCTCGGGCACGAGCTGCCAGCTCAGCTCGGTGCCGCACGAGGGGCACCGCGGCTCGAAGCGCCCGGCGTCCACATCGGACGCGCGACGCGGCGGCGGGGGCACCACCCCGTGGTCCGGACAGGAGTAGCGGCCTTCGCCGTAGACGACCATCGACGACGCCAGCACCAGCTTCCGTACGCCCGCCGCGTGCATCCCGGCCAGGAGCACCGCCGTGCCGTAGTCGTTGTGCAGGGCGTACGACGGCGCGTCCGACGGGTCGATCCCGTGCCCCACCACCGCCGCCTGGTGGCACACCGCGTCGACGCCGTCCAGCAGTTCCGCGACGATTTCGGTGTCCGTGACGTCGCCGCGCAGGAACCGGTGCCTGCCCGTGTACGACGGCGGCGTGCGGGAGCCGTGGGCCGTGGGGATCAGGTTGTCCAGCACCACGACCTCGTCACCCCCGTCGGCCAGCAGATCGGCGATGTGTGACCCGATGAACCCGGCTCCGCCGGTGACCAGTACGCGCACACCGGACACGCTAGGGGCGTGGGATCGGGCCTGCCGGGGCTCGCGCCGTCACGTCACGGAATCGTCAGAACTCACCCGGCACCTCCCGCCGCCGTACGCCCGAAACCGACTACGGTGGGCGCCATGGAACGGAGTGCACAACGGCTGGGCCGGGCCCTCGTGGTCATCGTGGACGATCGCGTGGCGCACGGCGAGCACGAGGACACCAGCGGCCCGCTGGTCACGGAGCTGCTCGAAGAAGCGGGCTTCATCGTCGACGGTGTCGTGGTCGTCGAGGCCGAGACCGCGGGTATCCGCAACGCGCTCAACACCGCCGTGATCGGCGGCGCCGACCTGGTGATCACCGTCGGCGGCACCGGGGTGCTGCCGCGTGACCGCACGCCGGACGCCACCGCAGGCGTGCTCGACCGCCCCATCCCGGGCATCAGCGAGGCGATCCGCGCGTCCGGGCTGGCCGCCGGCGCGGTGGACGCCGGGATCTCGCGCGGGCTCGCCGGGGTGTCGGGCAGCACGCTCGTGGTCAACCTCGCCGGGTCGCGGTCCGCGGTCCGCGACGGGATGGCGACGCTTACGTCGCTGGTGCCGCACGTCATCGACGAGCTTTCCGGCCTCGAAGAGGTCTGATCCTTCTCCGCTCGGGCCG
Organism: Amycolatopsis nalaikhensis; assembly: GCF_030264295.1. GTDB lineage: Bacteria > Actinomycetota > Actinomycetes > Mycobacteriales > Pseudonocardiaceae > Amycolatopsis > Amycolatopsis nalaikhensis. Next base: position 4,078,352 of record NZ_CP127173.1, read on the forward strand.
GGGGTGACGATTTTGTCGCTCCCGGCCTGAGACATGCCTGGGGCCTGAGGCGAGCTGACCGGGCCGGGCACGGGTTGCCGTACCGCGAGGAGTAGATCGCGGTGGCTGGCTGATCGCCGGGCTTGGTGTGTTCGGCGAGCGCGAGCCGCTCGAGGCGCCGCCATTGGCGTTCGCTCTGGAGTTGTCAAACAACCGGCGTGGGAGACTGGGGGCATGCCGGGCCATGAACGCGACCCCCAGGCCAGCAGCGAGCGACGCCGCCGGGTCGATGAGATCTTCGGGGACGTCCTGCCCGAGACCACCTCGGACGAACGCGACCCCGAGCGGCGCACCGGGCTCCCGGACGACTGGTACCGGGAGAACCGGCCGCCGCACCACGACCGCTGACGGGGTCAGTCGCGGCGGGCCTGGGCCCGCAGCAGGTCGCGGATCTCGATGAGCAGCTCGACGTCCGTCGGCTCCGACGGGCCCGGTTCCTGGCCGCGCTTGCGCCGCTCCTGGACCTTCTTCACCGGCAACACGATCACGAAGTAGACGACCGCCGCGACCAGCACGAAGTTGATCGCCGCGTTGATCACGCTGCCGAAGTCGAGGAACGTGGCCTGGTTGTTGGCGAAGATCTGGTAGCCGAGGCCCTTCGCGGCTTCCGTGCCGCCGATCGTGCTGATCAGCGGCTTGATCAGGCCGTTGGTGAACGCGGTGACGATCGTGGTGAACGCGGACCCGATGACCACGGCGACGGCCAGGTCGACGACGTTGCCGCGCATCAGGAAGTCTTTGAAGCCTTTGAGCACTGGTACTCCTCACGAACGGGGACGGTGTGAGCTAGCGGAGAGTAACCGTTACCGGTCGCTCCAGTGAAATCGCCGCCACCCTCGTCGCCACCGCCTCCGGGAGCCGCAGCAGCACCAGTGGCCCCTTCGCCGCGGACAGCTGCCGCTGCCCCACGGTCACCACCGTCGCCCCTCCGGCCAGCACAGACGCCGGTGCTCCCGGCTCGGCCGCGGCCACGACGTCGACGTGCCCGCCGGGCGCCAGCAGGTCGGCGACGCCGGCGTCGGCCAGGCGCACCGGGACCGTCGCCGTCGCGGGATCACCCGCCCCGGGGATGGTCGTCGCCAGCCGGACGTCGGTCAGGGGTTCACCGGCCCGGACCGCGCCCGCCAGCAGGCGCCCGTCGACCGCGTCGAGGGTGCGCAGCGCGCCCGCCGGACGGGATTCGTCGGGGAGGTCGGCGAGCCGGACGTCGTCGGCGCGCAGAGTCGCGCCGGAAGGGAGGTCGTGCGCCGCGACGACCGTCGGAGTCGTCGGCGCGCCCCGCGCGGAACCGGGGTGCGCGAGCAGCACGGCACCGGCCAGGACGAGGGCGGCGGCGAGCCAGCGGCGGATGAGCCGCGTCCGCCGGCCTCGCAGCCGGGTCAGATCAGGTGGATGGAGCCTCGCCAGGACGTCCACGGATCCCCCTCGGTCGGATCGGGTGCGGCACCGCGCCGCACCGGATCGACGTTAGGGATGCCGGACGAGCCGCCGGAAGGGCCGCGTCCGGCATCTGTGGACAACCGGGGTGTTGTGGATAACTCGGGTCGTCAGGAGGCCGCGGCGGCGGTCTTCGTCGTGCCCGAGGAGGAGGATGTCGAGCTCGAGTCCGACTTCGTCTCGGACTTGGTCTCGGTCTTCGCCGGGGTCGCGGCGGTGCTCGACTTGCTCGAGTCGCGCGAGTCGGTCCGGTAGAACCCGCTGCCCTTGAAGACCACGCCGACCGAGCTGAAGACCTTGCGCAGCGTGCCGGAGCACTGCGGGCACACGGTCAGGCTGGGGTCCGAGAACGACTGCACGGCTTCGAACCGGTGGTCGCATTCTTTGCAGGCGTACTGGTACGTAGGCACTGACGGCTCCTTTGCTGGCACTCATCCGACCAGAGTGCTAACCCAATTGTGCTTGAAAGCATTCCCCGAAGGCAATTCCTCGTTGCTCACATCGGCAGCTCGAGCACGCCTCGACCCGGCGTCAACGCCCCGCTCATACGCACGTCGTGAGGTTCCCCCGGGAGCCGTTCGACCAGCTCTTCGTCCCGGACGACCGCCAGGAGCACCGCGCCGGCCGCGGCGAATACCAGCGAGCGATCGTAGTGACCGGCGCCCCGGCCGAGCCGGATGCCCCGGTGGTCCACGGCCAGCGCGGGCACCAGGACCAACTCTGCCGCGCCCACGGCGTCCCTGCCCAGGCGTTTCCCGCCCGGCTCGCGGATGCCGCGGAACCGGCTGGGCACGAGGTCGGCCTCGCCGGTGTACTCGGCCCAGTCCAGCGGGCCGGGCTCGGGGAGGATGACGGGCAGCAGCACCCGCGCGCCGCCCGCCGCCAGCGCGTCGACGAACGCCGTCGTGCCCGGTTCGGTGCCGAAGGGCAGGTACGCGCACACCGTGCTCGCTGTGACCTTCGACACGGCGCCGACCAGCGCCGATGCCTCCTCGGCGTGGCATTCGGCCGTCTGGTCCGCCCGCGCGCGGGTGAGCCGTTCGCGCCACTCCGCCTTGCTCAGGTGCTCATTGCCCAGCGCATGCATGACCTCACGTTAGGCTTTGCGCCCATGACGGGCGCCGCAACCACCCAGACGTTCAGAACCGCCATCGTGCCGGCCGCCGGCCTCGGGACGCGCTTCCTGCCGGCGACGAAGGCCGTGCCCAAGGAACTGCTGCCGGTGGTGGACACGCCGGGGATCGAGCTGGTCGCGGCCGAAGCCGCCGCCGCGGGTGCCGAACGCCTGGTCATCGTCACCTCGCCCGGCAAGGAAGCCGTCGTCAAGTACTTCGAGACCCAGCCCGAGCTGGAGGAGAACCTTGAGGCCAAGGGCAAGACCGAGCTGCTCGGCAAGGTCCGCCGCGCGCACTCGCTGCTCGCCGTCGAGACGGCCATCCAGGAGCAGGCGCTGGGCCTCGGGCACGCCGTCGCGCAGGCCGAACCGAACCTGACCCCCGACGACGAGGCCGTCGCCGTGCTCCTGCCCGACGACCTCGTGCTGCCCACCGGCGTGCTCGAGCGGATGAGCGCGGTCCGCGCCCAGTACGGCGGCAGCGTGCTCTGCGCGTTCGACATCCCGAAGGCCGAGATCTCGCCGTACGGCGTCTTCGACGTCACCGACACCGACGACGAAGACGTGAAGCGCGTGCACGGCATGGTCGAGAAGCCGAAGCCGGAGGACGCGCCCTCGACCTACGCCGCGGCCGGCCGCTACCTGCTCGACCGGGCGATCTTCGACGCGCTGAAGCGGATCACGCCGGGCAGCGGCGGCGAGCTTCCAGCTGACCGACGCGGTCGCGCTGCTGATCACCGAAGGGCACCCCGTGCACATCGTCGTGCACCGCGGTGGCCGCCACGACCTGGGGAATCCGGGTGGTTTCCTGCGCGCCGCGGTCGATTTCGCGCTTGAAACGCCCGAGTACGGTCCATCTTTACGGGCGTGGTTGACGGAACGGATCGGGACAGATCGCCCATGACGGAATCCCTCGACGCGGCGCGGCCCGAGGTGGCCGAGGAGGAGGCCGAGTTCCGCTCGGTCGACGCGCAGATCGCGATGACGCTGGACGCCGCCGTCCGGCCCCAGCCGGTGCGGGTGGCGATCTCCGAGGCCCAGGGCCTGCTCTGCGCCGAGGAGGTCGTGGCCGAGCACGCGCTGCCCGGCTTCGACCAGGCCGCGATCGACGGGTACGCGGTGCGCAGCGTCGACGTGCGCACGGCCGGCCAGGAACCGGTGCAGCTGCCGGTCGTCGGGGAGATCGCGGCGGGCTCGCGCCAGCCGCGGCGGCTCCAGCCCGGCCAGGCGGTGCGCGTCGACACCGGCGCGCCGCTGCCGACGCTCGCCGACGCGGTCGTGCCGCTCGCCTACACCGACGGGCACCAGGCCAAGGTCACGGTGCACCGCTCGGTGCCTTCGGCGGGATATGTGCGGCGAGCGGGCGAAGACGTCCAGATCGGCGACGTCGCGGTGCGCCGCGGCGACACGATCGGCTCGGCGCAGGTCGGCCTGCTCGCCGCGGTCGGGCGGGCCAAGGTACTGGTCTACCCGCGGCCGCGGGTGTCGATCGTGTCGGTCGGCGACGAGCTGGTCGACATCGACCGGACGCCGTCGGTCGGGCAGGTCTACGACGTCAACTCCTACGCGCTGGCCGCGGCCGCGCGGGACGCGGGCGCCGAGGTCAGCCGGGTCGGGATCGTGCCGAGCGAGCCGAAGCGGCTGCGCGAGATCGTCGAGGGCCGGCTGCTGATGTCGGAGATCGTCGTGGTCGCGGGCGGCGCGGGCGGCGCCACCGGTGACGAGGTCCACGCGGCGCTGTCCGACCTCGGCCGGATCGACATGACGCGGGTCGCGATGCACCCGGGCTCGGTGCAGGGGTTCGGCAGGCTCGGCCCGGATTCGGTGCCGACGTTCCTCATCCCCGGCAACCCGATGAGCGCGCTGGTCGTGTTCGAGGTGCTGGTGCGGCCGCTGATCCGGGCGGCGCGCGGGACCCGCAACCCGCACCGGCGGATCGTCGGCGCGCGGCTGCTTTCGCCGATCACGTCGACCGAGGGCAGGCGCGGCTTCCTGCGCGGCCAGCTCCTGCGCGACGAGGCCAACGGCGAGTACCTGGTCCAGCCGCTCGGCCAGTCCGGGGCGCACCTGCTGGCGTCGCTGGCCGAGGCGAACTGCCTGATCAACGTGCCGGAAGAGATGACGGACGTGCCCGCCGGCGAGCAGGTCCAGGTCACGTTCCTGGCGCAACGGGCCTGATGAACGCCGTGTCGGGCGTGTCGTACCCGGTCGAGAGCCGGCACCCGGGCTGGCCGGCCCGGCTCGGCCCGCTGCGGGTGGCCGCCGGCGAGGTCGCGCTCCGGCCCGTCCGGCTGCGCGACGCCGGCGAGTGGAGCCGAGTCCGGCTCCGGGACCGGGCGCACCTCGAGATGTGGGAACCGACCGGCGTCGGTCCGTGGCCCGAACGCAATGCTTTCTGGTCGTGGCCGTCGCAGTGGGCGGCGTTGCGTTCGCTCGCGCGGCGTGGTCAGTGCCTGCCGTTCACGATCACCCTGGACGGTCGGCTCGCGGGTCAGATCACTGTGGGTAATGTCATCCGGGCGTCGCTGCGGTCAGCCTGGATCGGCTATTGGGTGTCGTCCGAGGTGGTCCGCGGCGGGGTCGCGACGGCCGCCGTGGCCCTCGTCACCGACCATGCTTTCGGCCCGGCCGGGCTGCACCGGCTGGAGGCCACCGTGCGCCCGGAAAACGTCGCCAGCCTGCGGGTTCTCACCAAAGCGGGCTACCGGCAGGAGGGCCTGTTCGAGCGCTATCTCGACGTCGCCGGCGCCTGGCGGGACCACTACTGCTTCGCCGTCACACGCGAGGAAACCGGGGCCGGGCTGGTGTCCCGGCTGGTCGCGGCGGGACGTGCCGACTACGCGTGAGGGTGATTACCCACCCGGGTCCGTGAGCGCGTTACCACATGCAGTGAGATTCACCTAATCCGGTGAGGCATTTCCGTGATCGAACCCGGCGAGCCTCCGCCCGATCTGTTACTCCTGTGACTAGCGTGATTTCAGGTGAAGGATCGGGGGAGGTGACGGGAGATGCCCAGCTCCGTGATCATCGTCGCGCTCGCCGCGGCATGGCTCGTCGTACTCGTGCCCATGGTCGCGCGGAAGCGGCAGCAGGTCGCCCGGACGGCCGACTCCGCGCTCGCGGCCAGGGTGGTGCGGAGTGGACGCAACGAAGACCGGGAGGAATTCGCCATGTCCGACGATGCCGAGACGGCCCGGCCCACGGTCGAGGACGACCTCGCCGAGCTGGAGGCCGATCTCGAACTCGACGACGACGAGCTCGAGGAGCCCGAACCCGACCCGCTCCCGCAGCCGTCCCGCGCGCCGCGGGCCGAACGCGACCGGGCCGGCTACCGCCCCGGCCGCGGCGGCTTCGACCCCGAAGCCGCGGAGATCGCCGCCCGCGCGAAGTACAGCTTCCGGCAGCGGGTCGTCGTCATCCTGCTCGCGGTCGCGGTGATCACGGCGGCCGTCGCCGGCTTCCTCGTCCCGCTGGTCTGGTGGGGCCACGCCGTCGCCGACGTCGTGCTCGTGGGGTACCTCGTGTACCTGCGCCGCCAGGTGCGCATCGAGGAGGAGATCCGGCAGCGTCGGCTCGCCCGGTTCAACAGCACTCGCGCGCCTCGCCGTCCGGTTTCGCGGCCGGTTGAGGACGAGGAGATCGAGGCTCCTGAGGTCGAGGACGTCGAGGTTGTCGAGCCTGTTCGTCGGGAGGTCGTGGAGCGTCGGCCGTCGCCGACTTCTCGCGTCCGCCGGAGCGCGGTCGTTGTCGACCTCGATGACGAGGACCCGGCTTTCGAGGAGCTCGACGAGCCCGGGACCGGGCCTTATCGGCGGGCGGTCGGAGAGTGACCCCCCCTGCGCGGGGTGCTCGTAGGGCACTGCTAAGCTCTACGAGCACAACCAAGGGGCTGTAGCGCAGTTGGTAGCGCGTCTCGTTCGCATCGAGAAGGTCAGGGGTTCGATTCCCCTCAGCTCCACCGATTTAGTCATTGTGCGAACCACTCCGTTCGGGGCCGTTTCCGTTGGTAGGGCGGGGGCGGCCCCGTCGTTGTTGCGGGGTTGGGGGATGCGGAAGACCGGGATGAGCCGGTCGGGGCCGGTGATGGTGACTTTGGCGACCAGGGCTTCGACGAGGGCTTTGGTCTGGTTGTGGGTGCCGCTGGTGATGATCTCGGCGATGTGGTCGGCCACCGCTGCCAGGGTAGCGGGCTCGGGCATGGTGGGTGCGTCGTCGAGGGCGAGGGTGAGTTCGTCGCGGCGGACGCGGAGTTGTTTGCTCTTGGCGCGTAGTTCGGTGAGTCGGTCGGCGACGAGTTCTTCGTCCATGGTGCCGCGCTCGAACGCGGTCAGGTAGCGGTCGATGGCTTGGCAGGTCTTGGTGATCTCGTTCTCGACCGTGGCGAGTTCGGCGTGCCGGTCGGCGTTGGCTGCCTGGTGCTGTTTCTGTTCGTGGGCGATGGCGTCGGCGATGAGGCCATGTTGGGTGCGGTAGAAGCTGGCCAGCGCGTCGAGGACGGCCGCGTCCACGGCGTCGGCTTTGAGGCGTTTGAAGTCGCATTTGCTGGCGTCGTAGCGGGCGAGGTTCCAGCAGGTGTAGTAGCGGTAGGTGCGGTTGCGGCCGGTGGCGCGGGTGCCGATCATGGCTTTGCCGCACTTGGGGCAGCGCAGGCGGCCGGTGAGTACGTAGTCGGAGCCGGAGGCGGCGCGGTGGGCGTGGGATTCGCCGCGGGCGTCGAGGATGGCTTGGGCCTGCTCCCAGGCGGTGAGGTCGATGATGGGTGCGTGGGTGTCGGTCACGGTGGTCTCCCGGAACGTGAGTTCGCCGAGGTAGACGCGGTTGTTCAGGGCGCGGATGACTTGGTATCCGGACCACTTGCCGCCGGAGCTGGTGCGGTGGCCTCGGTCGTTGAGGACTTTGGCGATGGCGCGGGACCCGAGCCGGTCCTTGGTGTACAGGTCGAAGATCAGCCGCACGATCACGGCTTCGTGCTCGTCGACGATGAGGGTGTGGGTGGTCTTGTCGACCTGGTAGCCGAAGGGGCGTTTGCCGCCCTTCCACTTTCCCTTGGCGTGCTTGCGTTCCATCCCGGCGATGACGCGGTCGATGATGGTGTCGCGTTCGAACTGGGCGAACATGCCGAGCATCTGCACCAGCATCCGGCCCATCGGGGTGGAGGTGTCGAAGGGCTCGGTGGCGCTGCGGAATACGACCCCGGCGGAGTCGAGTTCGTCGAGCAGCATGACCATGTCGCGCAGGTTGCGGGAGAAGCGGTCGACTCGGTAGACGAGCAGCACGTCGATCAGCCCGGCGCGGGCGGCGGCGAGCGCGCGTTGCAGCCCGTCGCGTTCGGTGGTGGCGCCGGAGGCGTCGTCGGGGAACCGGGCCACGAGCCGCCAGCCGGGCTGTGAGCCGATGTAGGCGTCTAGGCGGGTGTCCTGGGCTTCGATCGAGTAGGGCTGGTGTTCGTCGTCGGTGGAGCGCCGCACGTAGATCCCCACCCGGACGTCGTCGCCGAGTGTGGTCATCGCGGCTTTCTTGACACGTTGCGCGGTCGTGGATCGCGCCATTATTCCGACCCCCTTGGTTCGGTATTTCCGCGTGCCCTGTAGTAGCCGTTTCCGACTACTACAGGGCGACTACGCGGCTACTAGTTCACTACTAGTGCAGACTTAAAACCGCAGCTCGCGGGCGGTCTCACGGTGGTTCCATTATCCCTCGCCGAGCGTGGAAAGGGAAGCGGAATACGGTGGTCTATGCGGCTTTTTCGTGGCCCTCCTCGGTGTTTTCCTGATCGTTTCGCCATTGGCCGATAAGGGCGGCCAGGGTGGTGACGGCGAGGTCATATTGCTGGGCGGTCATCGGTTCGGTGTCGATCCGCTCCACGCGCCAGGTGTCCTGTGTGGCTGATCGCGTGGCGCGGAACGGGAGCACGGTGGCGTCATCGCCGCCGCTGTCCTGCTGGTGGTCGTGTTCGGTGTGGTCGGGTGTGTGCTGGGGCATGGTGCACCTCGGTGCCCGCGAGCCCCGCTTCGGCGGGAGGTCGCGGGCGGCTGTCGGGCGGTCACTGGGCAACCGTCGATCAGCAGGACCCGCCGGCCCTCTGGTCACCAGTACCCGGAAGCCTCTACACAGGAGGGTTTGTGGTGGGGGTGATGGCCGCGCCGTTACGCGCGATTCAAGAACCGGCTGGGTCTGAACTGCTCCAACCATTGTGCCGCTTCGACTCCCCGACTGCCGTAGCACCCGTCGGGGCCAGCGATCACCGGTCGACTGAACCCTTCCCACTGTCCACCCGAGACGATCGCCGAGACCAATGTCGAGACCGCGAGACACGGTGCGAGACTGCGTGTCTCGCCGGTCTCGCCGGTCTCGCGGGTCTCGCCGGTCTCGCCTGCGGTCTCGGTGTCTCGTCTCGACCTGTCTCGACGTCTCGGTGTGGTCTCGCCACTGGCGGGACCACGGCGGGCAGCTCGACGTACAACGGGTCCAGATTTCCCTGCTGCGCAAAGACGACGGGCCAAGGCCAGCGGACCCGGCGCGGCCGTCTTCGCTGTCGTTCTCACGGCGTCACGTCATCGTCGGTCACCTCCTCCGAGGTAGGCGAAAGCGTGCGGGAACCCTTGCGGGGAGAGGGATTCAGGCGGCCCAGCGTGATCGCCGTGACCGTTGGGTGTCCGGCCGAGCCGGGGTTACCGGCGCGCGGTACACGTCGTCATCATCCGGTTCGTCGTAGAGCGTCACGTCGTCGAGGTCGTCATCGTCATCCGCATAGCCCGCCGGGTCAGCCGGTTCGGGCTGAGCTGTGTGGATGCGGCGCGACATCTCCCGGTCGTCCGGGTCGAACGCCGCCTCGTTCAACGGCTGGTCGGCGTTCGACGCGCTGTGCTCGACGGAGGGGCCACGTTGGGGCAGCTCCGCCAATCGGTACCGGCGCGACACGCTCTCGCCGCTACGCGGCGTCCACAGGCCCCAGATCGGCCCTGCCGGGCCGTCGGGGTCACCATAGGCACCGTGCGGGTCGCGGGCCGCGGTGGCGATCACGAAACCGGGATCGTGCCCGGCAAGAGCGCGATGCAGCGCCGCCCGCAGGGCGATCTCCCGCCGGGGCGAGTGCACCGAGAACAGCAGGACGCCGAAGGCGTCAGTCGGGAAGGCGGCGTAGTCGTCGAGCTTGCCCGTGACCTTCGCCAGCGACTCGGTGCCGGTGTCGTGTTCGAGGAAGAACCGCACCGCGCAGCCCGCCTCCTCCCAGCAGCCATAGCCGTCCGGGCGCAGCCGGGTCTCCCGACCTGCACCCAGGTACCGCCAGAAGAACTCGGTGCACCGCTTCTCCGACCACCACTGGGTCAGCCCGCTCACCTCGCCCTCGCGGCCCTCCTCCCGCAGCCGCGCCGGGTTGCGGTGCGCGGCCAGGGCGCAGAAGAAGTCGTTGACGCCGAGCTGGTGATCCAGCTTCGGCCACAGCGCGAGCCGTTCCAGGCTCTCGGTGTACGCCTTCGGCGCGGGCGGACGCTCCGCGCGCTGCGCCGCGATCAGCCGCGCGCCGAGGTAGCCCAGCGCGTAGCGCGTCTGGCTCGTCCCGCCACGCACGTAGGACTCACGGAACGCGAACACCACACCCAGCTCCCGCAACTGCCGCAGCCGATCCTGCGCGCGACGCACCGACAGGAACTCGATCGCGGCGATCTGGTTCGTGGTCAGCACCTTGTGCTCGGCCAGCAACGCCAGCAGGCGCCGATCCCGGTCGACCAGGCGAAACCACAGGCCCGCGTCCGGTTCCCCGGCCCGCCGGCCGCCGCGCCCCGCGCGCCCCCGGTGTGTGGATGGGTGAGGATTACTCCTCAGTCGGCCTTCCGCCCGTTCCCGTCGAAACCACCGCTGACCAGCGGGTTTAGTAGCAGCGCCCTCGGCGTTTTGGTCAGCGGATTCAGAACGCCGAGGCCGCGCTGACCCAGACGCGGAACGAGACGCCAACCCATCCGCACCCACGATGCCACGGTCACCAGCGTGCTTATCATCGCCCACCATGATCACCACCACCTTCCGGTCGGAGCAGCCGAGAGATCCCCGGCACCCCTGAACTCCGGATTTCGGGCCCAAAATCCTGGCCCATTACCCAAACGTGACCAAAAACCGGTGGATTGTGACCGTGGAGTGATCTCGCCGTGACCGGCGCGTTGTGGTCGGTGGTGTGGCCGCTTTCGGCGGGTGGTGACCATGATCGACCGTCCCTTCCAGTGTGCCAGGAAACCCCTCCACTACCGAAGGCCGATTTTCCGCCCGATTTTGGACACCAACCCAGCCAGCTGTGACCAGGCCGTTATCCCAGCCCATCTGCTGCGGCACGCGGAGTAGGTGAGCATCTCCAGCCTGCCGTGCGCGGACATCGCGCGTTCAGCGCCGCCCCCTCTCGGGTGTCGACAGTTGGATCTCCAGATGTCGGGCGATGCGCCAGATCTGCCCGCAGAGACGCTGAGCTGCGGATGGGGCGCGTCCATGCCGGTCAGCCGACGGGCCAGTCATAGGTGGCCTGCTCACTGGCCGGTCGGTGACCCGCTGACTGGCCCGCTGACTGAGCGAGGGAGCGCTACGAGGCGTGGACGGTGAGAACATGGCGGATCGAGCGCGTCCACTGTCCGCCGAGCACGGTAGGCAGATCCGCGAGTTCGCCCACTGAGGCCACAAGGTGCGCGACCTGTGCAGCGTGGCTGCGCAGCATGTCCAGGGCCAGGGCGAAGTCGTCCGATCGGCGGCGGCAGTACGAGAACGAGCCGATCAGGCGGATCGACCGGCGGAAGAGGTCACGCAGCGGCGTTGGAAGGTGGACGCCGGGGTGGTAGGCGTTCTGGACGATGATGGTGCCGCCGTCACCCACGAGCCGAAGGGCAAGGTCGAGCGGCGCTGGATCGGCTCCGGTGGCCGCGTCCACCACGACGTCGAAGGTCTGCTGCGGGTACAGCGCGGCGGGTGATCGGAACGCGGCCGGCACTGCCTTGGCTACGGCGTCGAAGGGAGGGCGTCCGTCGCGGTGCACGATGGTGACTCTCCAGCCCTGCTGATGGGCGTAGAGCGCGGTGAGAAGGCCGACTGTGCCCGCGCCGAAGACGGCCAGGTGTCCTGGTGAGGCGATCGGGTTGCACCGCAGGCCATGGATGGCGACCGCAGCCGGGTCAGCGAGAGCCGCGTGGAGTGGATCTGCGCCGTTCGGTAGCGGGTGCGCGTTCTCCGCTGGGACAACGACTTGCTCGGCGAATCCGCCCGGCACGTCCCAGCCGATCCGACGCAAGCCGGCGCACAGGTGGATGTCGCCCGTCGCGCAGCGCGGACAGGTGCCACACGGCACGAGCGGGTCGACGGCGACAGAGCGGCCGGTGGGATCGGTGCCGACGATTTCGTGGCCTGGTCGCCACGGTTCTGGAAGCGCGAAGCCGTTGGGAAGCCTCAGTTTCGGTAGGTCACTGCCACAGATGCCGACGTGGCTGACGCGCACCACGGTCTCACCCTCGCGCGGCTGAGCTGATCCCACATCGTGCAGGCCCAGGTCACCGTTGCGGATCTCCCACGCTTTCATGCGCGTTCCGCGAGGTAGGCGGGCAGGTGCTCGGCTGTGTCCAGGACGGGGCCGGACCAGTCGGTGTCGCCGAAGGCGAGCGCATTCGTGGGGCCACGACGACGGACCGCGACGGCTGCCATGCCCGCGGCGAGTGCGCCGCGTAGCTCGTCACCGCCCCCATCACCCACGTAGAGCACCTGGTCCGATGGCGCGTCCAGTTCGGCGCAGATGCGGCCGTAGAGCCGTTGGTCGGGTTTGACGGCTCCGGCGGTGCAACTGAACACGGCCGCGTCCACCAGCGCGGCGAGCGGGCCGCTCGGCCAGGCTGCGACGATCTCGGCGCTGGCGTCGCTGAGGATGCCGAGTCGCAGTCGCTTGGCGCGCAACGATTTCAGCGCGTAGACGACCGACGGTGCGGGCACGAGGCGAGCTCGCCCGAGCGTTCGCAGCTCGTCTGCGACCGGCCCCGCCGCTGCGCCCGGTCCGTGGACGACACGGACCAGGTGTGCGGCGAGGTCGGTCAGCGTGGGCAGGGTGCCGTCGTGGCGGACGTGCCAGGTGTCGCGGAAGTAGCTCTCGACCGTCGTGGTGTCGCAACCAGCCACGGCCGCTACCCGTGATGCCGCGCTGGCGCGTTCCTCGGGAGTGGGCGCGGCGACCAGGGTGCCGAACAGGTCCAGGACGACAGCCTGCACAACCAGATCAGGCGGTGGGCCTAACGCTTCAGCATACGAACCGCTCGGTGCTGGTCGAAGGGCCTGAGATCGCGATCCGGCCGGTGGGCACTCGTCGTCTGGTGGCGGGTGGTTCCCGATGAGCCAGGACACGATGATCACCGGCCTGACCGCCGCGCAGGTCGACGGGCTGGCCTGCACGGTGTGCGGCACTGATTACCTCCGCGTCCGCGTCCGCGTTCCGCATGTTCCGGTGGGCCGGTCGGTGACCGGCTCCCAGGTGTTCGCCTGCGTCGGCTGCCGTCCGGACGACGCCCAGCGTGCGGCGGGAGGTGTGCTGCGGTGAGCGCCACGGCAACCCCGGCTCGGCGGGACCGGGCGTTGTGGGTGCAGTGCGCCTGCACCGCGTTGGTCGCGCTCGGCGCGGCGTACGCCTCCTACCGGCATGGTCGCGAGTTCGCTTTGCGGTTCGGTGCCGACGAGGCGACGGCGGCGATTTGGCCGTTGATTGTCGATGGGATCTTGACCACGGCCACGGTCGAGTTGTGGAAGACGACCGGCCACGGCCGCCGTGCTGGTGGCCGGTGGGCGGCTTGGGTGTCTTTCGTGTTCGGGATCTGCCTTTCGCTGTGCGCGAACGTGGCGGCGGCTCCGGAGCTGAGTGTGTTCGCCGTGGCGGTGGCGGCCTGCCCGCCGCTGGCGCTGCTGTTGGCGGTCGAGTTGCTGAACCGCGCGCTCAAGCGGCACCGCGCCGAGACCGCGAACGAGACCAGCACCGAGACCGCTGAGACGAGCGAGACCAGCGATGAGACCGGGGCGGTGGTGCGTCTCGCAGTGGTCCCGGACGAGGCTCGGCCGCCGGGCGAGCCGACCGCTGAGCAGCGGATGTGGGCGTACTACGTGACCGAGCGGGCCAAGGGCCGTACGCCGACCGGCGCGGAGCTGGACCGGATCGCGGGCACGAACAACTACGGCCGAAAGGTGCTGCGTCGGTGGCGGCAGACCGGGCACCTGCCGCCCGCCACGGTCGGCCCGCGCGACCGTGGTAACCGACCGGCGCGGTTGGAACCGGCTTACGCCTCGTCGGAGGGGGTTGTGGTGTGAGTGCGGCCCGCGTTGTTGCGCGAGCTTGAGTGCGCGGTGCTTGGCCCCCGCCCGATTGGCGCTCGACCAATCCGGGACACGGGTGTTCGGCCCCGGCAGGGGTTCTCGCCGGGGCCGAACACAACGCGAGTTGTTGACGGCGGGCAGCCGCGATGCGACGGCTATCCCGCATCCGCAACTGGGACGACGCTTGGGCGTCGGCCCGTGGCCAATGGAGGTCAGTTGATCAGGTGGTCGAACTCGCCGTCTTTGGCGCCGGACAGCATGGCCGCGATCTCCACGGCGTCGAACTGGAGGATAGGGCTGTCGGCGGCGAGCTTGGAGTCTCGCATGGCGATGATGTCGCCGACCTTGGTGAACTCCACGCAGCCCTGGTTGGGTTCGCTGTGGCTTGCCTTCTGCCATCGCGCGCCTTCAAACGCGGTGGCTGGCAAGTACTGTTTGGGTTCGCGCAACGACGTTGTCCTTCCGGCTCTGGTTACCTGTACTCGTCCGCCACTTTCCCGATGAACTCTGCCGAGTCCACCGGGCCCAGTGCGGCGGCTTGGATGTAGCCCCACAACTGCTCGTAGGCGTCTACCCGATCCTCGTCGTCCAGGTAGCGGGCGTCGTCGTACTGCTCGACGTAGACGAAGTTCAGTGGCGAGGCGATCCCCGGCCCAGGGATGTTGATCAGCTCGAAGTTCAGCGAGGTGTAGGTGACCGGGCTCCTGTTGCGGAATGGCAGGATCTGGACTTGGACGTTGGACAGGTCGGTCAGCTCGATCAACCGTTCCAGTTGCCCGCGCATGACCGTCTGGTCGCCGTAGGTGCGGCGCAGGCACGATTCCGACAGCACGAAGCTGAGCGACGGGGCGTTTTGGCGGGTGAGGATGGCCTGTCGGTGGCGGCGCGCGGCGACCACGTCCTCGGTGTTGAACCTGGTGCCGAGCCGGGGTGCCTCATTCAGTGCGCGCACGTAGCCCTCGGTCTGGAGCAGGCCGGGCACGATCTCGGACTGGACCTGCCGGATGCGGTTGCTGTACTGCTCCAGGTCCAACAGCATCCGGAACGACTCGGCGTAGACGGCGCGGTAGCTGGTCCAGTCGCCTTTCTGCCCGAGGTTGCGGGCCAGATCGAGCAGGACCTCGACCAGTTCGGGTGCGGCACCGTACAGCTCGCCGAGGAGCTTGGCGTCGCCTGGCGAGATCTTCGACTGGCCGAGCAAGATCCGGTTGATCTTCGAGGGTTGGCAGCCGAGGTGCCGGGCGGCTTCGGCGTCCTTGATGCCCGACGCCGTCTTCAGCCGGTTGAGTTCGTTGACCAGCATCAACAGCGGAACGGTCTGCGTGATGGCCATGCGATGCCGCCTCCGGTGGCTCGTTGTCTGCTGATCAGGATCGATCACACACGGTCGTTGTCAAAATCACCCATTTGTACCACCTAAAAATAGGAACTCCTAAGTTATCGTACTCCTACGATCGCGGTGGATCTGACGTAGGAGTCGCCATCATGAGTGTTGAGACTAGCGCAGCCGCCCAGGCAAACGCCGTGGGATATCCAGGTCGGCGCGCGGGTGAGCACCTCACGCTCGGTGACCCGACCCTGCCCCCGACCCCGTCGGGCCATCGTTGCTTTGGGGGTCAACAGCCCGCTGCGCGGCGTGTTTCTCACACCGCGCAACCGCGAGGTGCGTACATGCCTTCTGGTAGCCGATTCAGTCGTGGGATGACCGCACGACGGCGGCTACCCGGTGCGCACCACCGCTGGCCCGCACGACCGAGGCGACTTAACCCAGTGCCGCCGAGGTCGTGCGGGCCAGCCGACCAGGCCGTGGAGCTTGTTGGCGCAGGCGCACGGTAGCCCCTCCTGGCGATCACCGATCGTCAGGCCCCCAGCCCCGGCGGGGCCGGGCCGGACCCCCGACCTGGCCCGGCTTCGCCGGTACCACCAGCCGACCCGCACCGCGGATCGGTGCGGCGAGCGGAGAGCGGTCATGTGGCGAACGCGACGCAAGCCCAGTCAATGGGTAGCGGCGTGCCGGGATGTCGCCGGCCGACGCCGGGAGATCCTCGTGTTGCCCACCGACGATGACCGGGTAGCGCTGGTCTTCCCGCCCGGCGAGGTCGCCGTTGACGCCGCTGGTCGAAAATCCTCAGTGTTGCTAGATCATCTTCCCCAGGTTGGTATCCCGTCCGGCGTGGCAAACACGCTGGTAGACCCGCCTGAACCACCGTCTGCTGTGTCAGATTCGCTGCGGATGGTGGAGGGCCTGGATGCTCTCGCTGGAGGAAGAGGTGGAAGCGCACGCGCTTCGCCAACGAGGCTGGTCGATCTCCGCGATCGCCCGGCATCTGGGTATTGACCGCAAAACCGTCCGCGCCTATCTCAACGGGGATCGGGTCCCGGGGCAGCGGGCTCGCTCGGCACCGCTGCTGATCGAGCCGTTCGTGGAGTACTGCCGGATCAGGCTGGCTGAGGACCCGCACCTGTGGGCCTCGACGTTGTTCGATGAGATCGCCGAACTCGGGTTCACCGGCTCCTATCCGAGCCTGACCGCCGCGATCCGGGTGCTGGGGTTACGGCCGCACTGCGAACCTTGCCACACCGTCAAGGGCCGGGACGTGGCCACGATCGCGCATCCGGCGGGCGAGGAGACCCAGTGGGACTGGATCGAGTTGCCCGACCCACCCGCGTCCTGGAACGCCGGCAAACACGCGCATCTGCTGGTTGGGGCGTTGGCGCATTCCGGCCGGTGGCGGGGTGTTCTGGCGCCCAGCGAGGATTTCGCGCACCTGGTCGAGGCCCTGGATGCGGTCGTGTCCCGGCTGGGCGGGGTGAGCCTGCGGTGGCGGTTCGACCGGATGTCCACCGTCTGCTACCCGGCCACCGGCCGTCTGCTGCCTGCGTTTTCGGCGGTGGCCAAGCATTACGGGGTCGCGGTGGACATCTGTCCCGCGCGGCGGGGCAACCGCAAGGGCGTGGTGGAAAAAGCTAACCATTCCGCGGCGCAACGCTGGTGGCGCACCCTGGGCGATGACGCCACGATCACCGAGGCGCAGGCGTCGCTGGATCGGTTGTGCGTCAAGCTGGATGGCCGCAAGCGCCGCCGGGACGGGGTGGCCACCACGGTCGGAGGGCTGGCCGCCGCCGAGCCGCTGCGCCCGGCGCCCACCGCGGCGTTTCCCGCCGAGCTGGCCGAGTCCCGCACGGTCAGCCCGGCCGCGCTGGTGTCCTGGCGCGGCAACCACTACTCGGTCCCGCCCGGCCTGTCCGGTGCGATCGTGGCGGTGACCCACCGGCTGGGCTGCGAGGTGATCCGGATCGTCACCGCTTCCGGGGCCGTGATCGCCGTGCACCCCCGCGCCCTGGACGGGGCGGGCGCCACCGTCCGTGACGCCGGGCACGTCGCGGCCCTGGAGAAGGCGGTGCTGGCCGCGTTCACCACGGCCAAGCCCTGCACCCACAAGACCCGCCGCCCGCCGTCGGCGGCGGCGCTGGCCGAAGCGGCACGACTGCGTGGCCAACCCACCACCGATCCCGCCCACAAGGTAGTGATCGATTTCGCCGCCTATGCAGCTACCGCCGCACGGCTATCCGTTGCCCCACAACCAGATCCCACCGAAGACACCGCCCTAGAGTCCTGAAAGGACGAATTCCATCGTGGAACCCAAGACAGCACCACAGATGAGCGAGGCGCGCCGCTACCAACAGCTACGCGCGCACCTGTCCTACCTCAAACTCGGCGACGCCGCCGAGCACCTGCCGCGGGTGCTGGACGCGGCCCGCGCCGAGAACCTCTCGCTGACCGCCGCGCTGGAACGGCTGCTGGAGATCGAGGTCAACGCCACCGAAGAACGCCGGCTGGCCGCGCGGCTGCGGTTCGCCTGCCTGCCCGAGCCCTGGGCCTTGAGCCATTTCGACTTCGCCGCCCAACCCGGCGTCGACGAGAAACTCATCCGGGACCTGGCCACCCTGCGGTTCCTGGACGACGCGGCCAACGTGCTGCTGGTCGGGCCACCCGGGGTCGGCAAGACCATGCTGTCGGTGGCCCTGGCGCGCGGCGCGGTCGAGGCCGGGCACCGGGTCTACTTCACCACCGCCGCCGATCTGGCCGCCCGCTGCCACAAAGCAGCCCTGGAAGGACGGTGGCACACCTGCATGCGGTTCTTCGCCGGACCCCGGCTCCTGGTCATCGACGAACTGGGCTACCTGCCGTTGCCCGGCGACGGCGCCTCCGCCCTGTTCCAGGTGATCAACCAGAGGTATCTGAAGTCGAGTACGATTCTGACGACGAACGTCGGGATCGCTGACTGGGCAACGGCTTTCGGTGATGCCACGGTCGCCGCGGTTATCTGACTGCTCGGGTTGAGTGTCCACGATGTACACGATTGGGTTGGCGTGCCTCCCTTGCGTCCGTTGTGGACGGATTACCTTGCTCCGTCTATGACGGGATCAGCGTTGAGGGTGCAGCGGGTCGTGATGCCTTCGGGCACGGAGTCGGCGACTGTTGTGGCCGACGGCCTGGTGCTGGATCCGGTGGATCGGTTCCTGGCGCATCTGACCGCGATCGACCGCTCCCCGAACACCGTGCGCGCCTATGCCCATGATCTGCGGGACTATTTCGAGTTCCTGCACTGCCGTGGCCTGCACTGGGATCGGGTCGCGCTGGAGGATCTGGGCCGGTTCGTGACGTGGCTGAGGTTGCCGGTCGGGGCCCGCGATGGACGGGTGGCGATGCTGCCCTGGGTGGAGGCGAATCTCGCTGCCGCGACGGTGAATCGCAAGCTGTCGGCTTTGGCGTCGTTCTATGAGTTTCATCAGCGGCACGGTGTCGAGCTCGGTGAGTTGCTGACGCGGTGGCGGCCGGGCCGCCGCGGCGGGTCGTGGCAGCCGTTCCTGGCGCACCTGGGCGCACGGCCGGAGCGGCACCGCGCGATCTCGCTGCGAGCAGAGCGGCGGCCGCCACGGGAGCTGAGCCAGGCGGAGATGACGGCGCTGATCGGTTCTTGCGACCGGTTGCGGGACAAGTTCCTGCTGAACCTGTTGAAGGGCACGGGATTGCGGATCGGTGAGGCGCTGGGGTTGCGGCACGAAGATCTCGACGCCCGCCGTCGGCTGGTCGCGGTTCGGCCCCGGAGGAACGTGAACCGAGCGCGGGCAAAGACGTGGTCACGGGAAGTTCCCGCCGATGCTGACCTGTTCCGCCTCTACAGCGATTACCTGCACGAGGAATACGGGACGCTGGACTGTGACTACGTGTTCGTCAATCTCTGGGGCTCGCCGGTCGGCGCGCCGATGAGCTACGCCACCGTCGACCGACTGGTGCGCCGCCTGCGAGCCCGCACCGGGATCGCGTTCTCGCCGCATCTGTTCCGCCACAGCTACGCCACCGGGTTGCTGCGCCGCGGGGTCGCCGCCGAGATCGTCCAGCACTTGCTCGGGCACGCCAGCATCAGCACCACCGTCGACACCTACTCCCATCTGGGTGTCGAGGACGCTCGTCGCGCCCTGGCCGCGGCCGGGTTCCTCGACGCGCCAGCGACAACGGAGCCGACCGCATGAGGCAGCTGCACCCGATCCCGCACGGCGACAACGACTCCGGCACCGATCTGGCGGCCCGGCTGCGGCCGCAGTTCGCGCAACCGGTGATCCTGGTCGACCCCGACGACCCGGTGATCGGAGGGCCGCAGTGCCTGGTCCCGGTCTGCGACCGGCTCGCGGTGATCTTCGGCAAGTGCTCGGCCCACCATCAGCGCTGGATCGAGGCCGGCCGCCCCGACGACGTCGAGACCTGGGCGAAGTCGGCGCCCGCGAACCGGCGCTGGCTGCACCAGCCCCGGAAATGCGCGATCACGACCTGCCACCGCAGCCGCCGCGAGCACGGTCTCTGCCACTCCCACGCCAGTCGGTGGCAGAAACAGGGCCGCGCCGGGCTGACACAGTGGATCGCCGACGGCGGTGGCGGTCCGCCGCTGCCGGCCGGGGACGGCTGCCGGTTCCCCGACTGCTGCCTGGAGGCCGAGGGCGAGGCTGGATTATGTGACCATCACCGGAATCGGTGGATCCGCGCCGACCGGCCGCCGATCGAGTCCTGGCTCCTCGGTTGCGCGACGTTCGGGCAGGACCGGTTCGACCTGCGCGCCCTGCCGCTGAAGATGCGGCTGGAGATCGCCTACGCGATCCAATGCCGGGTCGACGAACGCCGCACGATCACCCGGCCGCACTCGATCCGGCGGCTGCTGCGAGCCCTGCCCGGCGGCGGCGTCCCCTCGCTGCTGGACCGCAGCCCCGATTCCTGGATGGCCTATCTCGGGTTCTCCAGCGAGCGCGGCTACATCGAGCGACGGTTCCTGCTGGACGCGATCGGCTATCTGCGTGATCTCGTCGACGGCGTTGGCTGGGACGCGGAGTTCCCGCGCGATGTGTGGCTGCTGCGCCGGCTCGGGTTCCCCGGCCGCGACACCCGGTTCCGGTTCACCGGGATCGAACCGATCTGGTTGCGGCAGTTGACGAAACGGTGGGCCCGCTGGCGATTATCCACCGGGATCGCCGTCGCGACCGTCGGCGCCGACATCCGCGCGATCACCCTGTTCGCGCAGTCGTTCCCGGCCCTGCAGCGCGGACCCGAAGCACTGACCCGGGAGCTGGTCGAGGTCCATCTGGCGCACCTGATCGAACGGTTTCCGAATCCGAAGAGCCGGACCGGTCAGCTCAGCAGCCTCGCCGGTCTGCTGCGCGCGGCCCGCCAACACGGCTGGGAATCCCGGCTGTCTGCTCAGGTTGACCTGTTTCCCGAGGACTACCCGCGCCTGGTCAAGGGGCCACCACGGGCGTTGTCGGAAGCGGTGATGGCCCAGCTTGAACACCCCTGCGTCCTCGCCCGCTTCGCCGACTCCCGCGGCCGGTTGTTGGCGCGGATCCTGATGAGCACTGGGCTGCGCGTCGGTGACGGCGCCCGGCTGCGGCTGGACTGCGTCGTCCGCGACGGCCAGGGCGCGCCTTACCTGCGCTACACCAACCACAAGATGCGCCGGGACGCGTTCGTCCCGATCGACACCGACCTGGCCGAGGCGATCGCCGTCCAGCAGCAGGCGGTGCTCGACGAGTTCGATGACCCGGCGGTCCTGCTGCCGCGGCCCACCCGCAACCCTGACGGCAAGGTGGCGTTCAGCACTGCAACCTTCCGGGGAGAACTGCGAGAGTGGTTGCGCGTCAGCGATGTCCGGGACGAACTCGGCCGCGCCGTCCATGTCGCGCCGCATCAATGGCGCCACACGTTTGGCACTCGCCTGATCAACAACGAGGTCCCGCAGGAGACCGTCCGTCGTTTGCTCGACCACGACTCGCACGCCATGACTTCGCACTATGCGCGGCTGTCGGACACGACCATCCGGGAGCAGTGGGAACGCGCTCGCAAAGTCAACATCGCCGGTGAGGCCTTGGCCACCGACACCGGTCCGCTGGCCGACGCTGTCTGGATGAAGAACAACCTCTCCAGGGCGAAGATGGCGCTGCCCAACGGCTACTGCGCCTTGCCGCTGCAGCAGAAGTGCGAGTTCGCCAATGCCTGTTTGACCTGCCCAGTTTTCGTCACGACGCCGGAGTTCCTGCCCCAGCATCGTCACCAGCTCGAGCAGACCCAAGACTTGATCGCCCAGGCCGACCGCAACGGACACCAGCGCCTTGCCGAGATGAATCGCACCGTCGAGAAGAACCTCCTGGCCATTATCGACGGCCTGACCACATCGGATGGCTGCTGCGGCGGCGGAAAGTCCTGCGCCTGCAACGGAAAAAGCGGCTCGAATGCTTGCTGACAACCCCAGACACCTCGCCGAACACGCCCGTCAGCGCCACGATCAGACCCTGCACCGCGCCCAACAGGCGCTCGCCGAGCTGGCCGACGCCGGAGAACAGGTGACCGTTGCGCAACTTGCCAACCGGGCCGGCGTCTCGCGGTCATGGATCTACACCCAACCCGCATTGCGCGACCGGATCCGGCAGCTACAGCAGCATCGCGCCAGCGCTGGCTTCGTCCGCGACACCGCCACCCGGGCCACCGACGACTCACTGCGTCAACGTCTGGCCCTGGCGCACGAGCGAATCAACCAGCTCCGCACCGAGAACCAGCAACTCCGTGACGCCCTTGCCCACGCCCACGGCCAACTCCGCGCAGCCCGCCTCAGCACCGGTGATCGATAGTCAAAGACACCTGTCCACGACGCGAAACGCCAGGTCAAAGGCGGTATTTGAAGATCGAAGTCGAGATAACCGCGGCCATGCTCGACCGGCTGTTGCACCGGGCCACCGTGGTCGGTATCGACGGGCCGTCCTACCGGTTGCGGCACCACCAGGCCACCTCCGACACCCTACGCGCGGCGGTGAACGCCCGTGTCTCCTGACCAACCCCAGCCGGCCGGCCGCATCTGCGGGATCTGTTGGCGCGAGTTCATTCCCAGTCGCGCCAACAACATCTACTGCTCCAAGCGTTGCAAGAACACCGCCTTCGACCGGAAACGCCGCCCCCAGAAGGCGGACGCCGAGGGCGCCGGCCGGCAGCACACCGTGAGCTCGTCGGCACGCCCGCAACCGGCGGCCGTCCGGGACTGTCCCCACTGCGGTGGACCGGTGACCATCGTCGCGCTGCTCACCACACCCGAGGCCGCACGGCCGACACCACCAGCAGCCGTGCCCGACACGGTGATTCCGTTGCACCGTCCCTAACTGCTACAGTCCCTCAACCGCCTGGGGAAGATGATTCATGGAACGATGTCGCGGAGGTCATGACGGCTACCGCGGAATGGGTTTACTGGTACAATAATGAGAGGCTGCATTCGTGGTGCGGGCATCGCCCGCCACTGGAGTTCGAACAGGGCTACTGGCACGACACACCCGAGCAGCCCCTGGCAGTGGCATGAGACAAAGGACCACGTCTCCACGAAAGCCGGGGCGGTCCAACCAGGTCCGACGCTATGACGCCTGGTATCGCCACATCACCCTCGCCATGCTCGCCCACGCCTACCTCGCCGTCACCGCCGCAGTGTCCCCAAAAGCCCTGGCCACGGCCTCATCCCGCTCACCCTCGGCGAAGTCCGTCGTCTCCTGGCACATCTGATCCACACCGGGCGCCCATGGCTCCGGATCCAGGCCTGGTCACGCTGGTGCCGACGCCACCAACACCGCGCCAAGACCAGCCACTACCAGCGAAGACACAACCAACATCACGAAGTGCGGCTGGAGTATTAGGTACGGTAGCCCAATTGGTACGAGCGCCAACAGGCGTTGAGCCGGACGGCAGCGGAAATCCGCCCGATTACCGCACTTCAACGGCGACTCGCGAGTAGGTACGGCGAGCGCCCGATCACCGGCCGGAGGCCATGGCGTGCGCCGACGCGACGAGTGCCTGTTCGGCGTCGCGCGCGTGCTCGAACCGCGCCTGGTGCCACTCGCGCGCGGCGGCGACCGAACCGGCGACGGCGGCCGCGTGCTCGCGGACCCGGTGCGGCGCCGCGCCGCCCTCCGCGACGCGTTCGGCGACCAGGCAGCGCGGCTCGGCGGCCAGCGCGACGAGCCGGTCCGGCACCACGAGTGCTGCACCGGTCACCTGTTCGGCCGCCTCCGCGAGCAGGGCGGGGGTGAGCGCGTGCTCGCCCGCCATGGAGACCGCACGGCCCACCACCCGGTAGGCCGTGCGGTAGTCGAGCCCGAGATGCCGGGCGAAGTCCTCGGCGAGGTCGGCCGCACCCGTGTGGTGCGCACCCGCCTGCGCCGCCAGGTTCTCGGTGTTGGGCGTCAGCCCGCGGACGACGGCGGTGCCGAGCCGGACGAGACGGGTCGACAGCGCGAGCGCACCGGCCACTTCGCCGTAGGCGTAGAGCCAACTGTCGGTGCGGGCGGACGGCGAGCGCCGGGTCACCAGCAACCCGGTCAGCCTGCCGACGACCGTGCTCGCGCCGCCCCGGATCACCGCCAGCGCATAGGGATTCCGCTTCTGCGGCATGAGCACGCTGGCCCGGCACAGCGACGCGTCGAGTGTCACGTAGCCGAACGCCGGGCTGGCGAAGATCTCCAGGTCCTCGGCGAGCTGGTCCACGGTCAGCACGGCCTGGGTCGCCGCGCCGACGGCATCCACGAGACCGTCGGTGGACCACATCACGTCCCTGGTGTGCCGCCCGGCGGCGGCGAAACCGAGCAGTGCCGCGAGGTGGTTCCGGTCCAATGGCAGGCGTGTGCCGCCGACGCCGCCGGACCCGCCCGGCGACACGTCGGCCTGGCGATGGGCGTCGGCGATCCGGTCCAGGTGCCGCACCGCCTGCTCGGCGAAGCCGCCGAGGTAGTGCCCGAAGGTGGACGGCTGGGCAGGCTGGAGATATGTGGTGTCCGCCCACAGCGTGTCCGCCGCGTCGGTCTCCGCGACCGCGAGCGCTTCGGCGAACCCGGTCACCGCGTCGTGCAGGTCGAGCAGGTGCTCGCGCAGGGCGAGCCGGAACGCGATCCGGCCCGCCTCGCGACGGGTGCGGCCAAGATGCAGTCGCCCGGCGTCGGGACCGAGTTCGCGTTCCAGCACCCGTTCCCGGCTGTTGTAGGCGTCGCCGTAGGCCGGGTCGTACTCGAACTCGGCCGCCGGGGTGTCGAGCAGGTCGAGCAGCCGCCGCAGCAGCGGCCGGACCTCCGCTTCGCTCAGCACCCGGCAGTCGATGAGCGCGAGCAGGTGCGCGAGGTCGGCGAGGGTGAGGCCACGGTGCAGCAGCGGGGCATCGGCGATCTCCAGCGCGTAACCGGCGTCGACGAGCTCGGGCGCGGGGCCACTGGTGATCATGGCCTCGGCGCCGAGATAGCCGTTCGGTGTGGTAGTTCCGGTCACGAGGCCCCCTTGCGGTCGGTGAACAACGTCGGCGCGCCGCCGGTCACCAGGAACACCTGGGGGCCGGTGACCCGGCCCGCGGCGCATTCCGCGACCAGGCCCGCCATGGCCTTCGCGCCGAACACCGGGTCGAGGAACACGCCTTCGGCGCGCGCCACCAGGAGCGCGGCCGCGGCCCCTTCCGGCGACGGGATCCCGTATCCCGGCCCCAGACAGCCGCCCAGCACTCGCGGTTCCGCCGGTTCCGGGCCGTGCACGAGTGCGGCGGCCGCGGCGGCGAGTGTGGTGATCCGGGTTCGACATTCGGCCACCGGCCTGCTGACGGTCACCCCGATCAGGTCGAACGCGGCCGCCGCGAACGCGACACCGGCGAGCAGTCCGGCGTGGGTGCCGCACGAGCCGGTGGGCAGCCATACCGCCGCCGGTTCGGTGCCGGACTCGTCGAGTTGCGCAGCCAGTTCGATCGTCGCGCGGACGTAGCCGAGCGAACCGAGCGCGGTCGCGCCGCCTCTCGGCAGGACGTACGGGCGGCGCCCGGTCGCGCGCAGTTCGGCCGCGAGCGCGGCGATCCCGTCGTCCACGGTGGACCGGTCGGCGGCGCCGGTGAACCGCACGTCCACACCGAGCCAGCGGTGCAGCCGGAGGTTTCCTTCGTCCGGCGGAGGATTTCCGTAGCACACGACGTGCGGCTCGATGCCGTACCGCAGCGCGGTGAGCGCCGCCAGCAGCGTCCAGTTCGACTGCGGGCCCGCGCCGGTGACCAGGCAGTCACAACCCTGCCGCAGCGCGTCCGCGATCAGGTACTCCAGGCCGCGCACCTTGTTGCCGCCCAGACCGAGCCCGGTCAGGTCGTCCCGTTTGAACAGGACGGGCACGCCGAGTTCGGCCGACAGGCGGGGCGCCGGGTGCAGTGGAGTCGGCGACCGCACCAGTTCGATCCGGGGCGGCTCGTGCGGTCCCAGCAACCGATCTGCGACGGGCGCGTGCGTGGTCATGCCGCACCGCATTCGGCGCGTACCCGGTCGACGAACGCGCCGCACGCGCCCAGCGCACTGTCCACAGTGAGCAACCGGTCCAGTTCGGCGTCGGAAAGCAGCGCGGTGCCTGCACAGTTCCGCAGCGCGGTGCGGAAGTCCACATCGGACTGCAGTCCAGCGAGCGCGGCCGAGCGCACGAGTTCCTGCGCGATGTGCTTGCCGACGCGGTCCGCGAGCGCCCGCATCACCGGTTCCGACAACAGGTATCCGCGCTGCGCGTCGATGTTGCGCCGCATCCGGTCGGCGTCCACAGCCAACCCGTCGAGCATTTCGGCGCCGAGCGCGGCACAGGCGGCGAACGAGCAGCACGCGTCCGGCACGAGCCGCCATTCGGTCTTCCACGCGCGCCCGTCCCGCTCGTGCTCACAGCCGATGCCCTCCAGCGCGAGCGCCGCCTGTGCGCGCACCACCCGCGAGAGCGTGCCGAGTTGTTCGGAGATCTCCGGGTTTCGCTTGTGCGGCATGGTGATGGAGCCGACCGCCGCCGCCGACCCGCCCTCGGCCAGTTCCCCGATTTCCGGCCGCTGCAACTGGTAGACCTCGTTCCCGATCTTCGCGATGGTGGCCGACATCGCCGCGAGCAGCCCGGTGAACTCCGCGATCCCGTCGCGCGCGGTCAGCCACGGCACCGGCGCGACGCCGAGCCCGAGACGGGCGGCGAACGCGTCGAGCAGGTCGAGCGCGCGGTCGCCCCAGAACTCCATGGTGCCCAGTGCGCCGCCCAACTGGACGTTCTCCCAGCGCACGCGGCCTTCGGCGAGCCGCCGCAGATGGCGATCCAGTTCGGCCGCCCACACCGCGGCCTTGAACCCGAACGTGATCGGCAGACCCGGCTGGCCGTGCGTGCGGCCGCACATCGGGGTGTCGCGATGCGCCACCGCGAGCGCCAGCGCGCGGTCACGCAGCCGCCGCACGTCACGTTCGGCGATGTCGCCGACGGTGCGGAAGACAAGCGCGGTCCAGGTGTCGGTCAGGTCCTGGACGGTGGCGCCGTAGTAGACCCACTGGGCGGCGTCGGGCGGCAGGGTTTCCCGCAGTGTCCGGATGAGGCCGAGTGTGGAATGACCGCATGCCCGCGTCTGTTCCGCAACGCTGTCGATGTCCACTGTGGACACTTTCGCGCCCGCATGGATGGCGTCCGCCGCGTCGCGTGGCACGAGGCCGACGTCCGCCTGCGCCTCGGCGAGTGCGGCGAGCACGTCCAGCCAGCCCTGGGTGCGGCCCTCGTCGGTGAACAGGGCCGTCGCTTCCGGCGTCGTCCAGAGATGACCGAAGATGCGCGAGGAGATCATGACGCCGCCGCCATCGCGGGCAGGCCGCAGATCGCACGCAGCGCGGCGCGGACTTCGTCGAGGTTCGCGCCCCACGGCACGGTCGCGGACCGGCCCGCGTACTCCACGCCCCGTTCCAGCAGGCAGCACTTGGTGAGCACCGGCCCGGCGCCCGCGCGCGCCTTCGGGCACAGATCCACCCGGTCCGGTTCGCTGCCGTAGAATTGCTCGTGGAACGCGCGCGAGCGCTCGCAGCCGATCAGCAGCCAATCGTCCCGATAGGACGGATGGGTGTCCAGAAACCGCACCTCGCCGTCGAGTTCGGCGCCGGAACCCCGGCAGGGCAACAGAAACGCGGGCGCCGGATGGTCCGCGGCGAGCGCGCGGATGTCGACCGCGTCGAGCACCAGTTCCACCGGCGGCAGATCCTCGTCGAACGCGACGGCCTGTTCGGCCATCGAAAGGAGCTTCGGCGGGTACGGCGGCACCACCTCGGTCACCCGCACCCGCAGCGGCTCCGGCCGCCAGATGAAGTTGACGTGCTCGAACCGGCCGCGCACCACATAGGCCAGCGCGCCGTCCTGGTGCCCTGAACGCGCGGCGGCGGCCAGCGCGCTCGCGTTGCCGACGTCGGTCGCCGGGTCGTCGAGCCACACCGTCGTGTCCGGTCCCGACAGTACCCGCAGTTCGGCGACCGGTGAGAACAGCGGCCCGAGCGAGACCGGCCGGACGCCGACGAGCGCCGTGTCGTCGCCCGAGCGCAGCACGAGGAACGCGGTGCGCCGGTAGATCTCCCGTGGCCGCAACAGGTCGTCGATGGCGCGCGGTGTCAGCGGGATGTCCACCTCCTGCACGGAGAGTCCGCGGTAGGGGCGGGTGATGGTGTTCGGCGCCGGGTCGGGAATCACGCCGACGCCTCGACCGTCGTGTCGAACGGCACGGTGTCGGCGCGCAGGCCGAGTCGCAGCGTTTCCAGGCTCAGCGCGTCGGCGGGCGCGATGTTGCCCAAGTTCGCCCCGACCCCGAGCTTCCGGATGAACCACGCCTGCTGGTTCTTCTCCGGCGCCTCGAAGATGACCCGCTCGACCGGCACCCGCCGCAAGATCGCCGTGATGACCTCGGACCGGATGCCGTGATCGCGGTCGTAGATGCCGACCGTGCCGCTCTCCCGGCCCTCGGCGACCAGCCAGCGCGCCCCGGCGTCGAGATCACCGGCCATCTCCTCGGCCCATTCGTCCGGAGTGGACGGATAGGTGTCGTCCTTCGCGCCTGTCTCGGCCAGCACCACGAAGTCGGCGGACAGTTCCCGGATCAGCGCCCGCTTCCGGTCCACGGTCAGCGCGCGCAGCCCGTTGGACACCTCGACGTGCGAGATCCCGCTGCGCAGCGCCCACTCCCGCAGTTCGCGCACCCGGTTCTGCAGTGCGCAGATCTCCAACAGGGTGCCGCCGAGCGAGACACCGCAACCGTGCTCGGTGTAGCGACGCACCCGCTGCGCCAGCGTGGGATCCACGTAGCCGATCCCCCAGCCGATCTTGACGATGTCCGCGAGCTGTCCCGCCTGGTCGAGGAACGCCTCGGTGCCGGCGACGGTGAGCCCCTTGTCCAGGACGTGCGTCACGCCGCACATCCTGGGTTTCACCGTCCGCGCCGGCAGATCGAGGAAGCTGGGACATCCGCTCACCTGGCACCTCCCGCAGATCGTCGAACACCATCGACGATAGGAAGCGCGCACGCCGAGTGCCTGGTCCCGGAGAGGTCAGGATCGCGCGGCCACTCGCCCCGTCAGGCCGAACGGCCGGCTCGAACTGCCGGAACCCGGCGCCGGGTCGGGCGGCGCCGGGCTCCTGTCCGCGAGCGGGTGGCCTACTTCTTCAGCTCCGCCCGCACCAGCGCCGCGCCGTCGGACAGCGCGCGCAGCTTGCTCGCCGCGATCATCCGGGGCAGGTTGATGAGGCCGCAGTCGGTGGACAGGCCGAGCCGGTCCGCCGGCACGTACTCCAGCACCCGGCGGATCCGGTCCGCCACCTCGTCCGCGGTCTCGGTCACGGTGGACTTCACGTCGATCACGCCGGCCACGAACGGTTTCGTCCATTCGTTGTCCACCAACGGTTTCAGGTCGTCCGGGCCGGTACGGCCGACCTCGTAGTTGAGCGCGTGGATGTTCGCGTCGAGCACGTGCGGGAACAGCGCCTTGGCCCGGTCCGGCGCCGGGGCGTCGGAGGCGCGGCGGTCGAGCACGAACGCGCCGAACTCGGTCTCCGTCTCGTCCGGGTAGTACGCGGGCGTGCCCGAGTAGTTGCCCCAGCAGGTGTGCACCCAGAACTGGCAGTCGACGTCGCGGACGGCCACGTTGAGCGCTTCGATCTCCCAGTCGCCCATGCCGTAGGGCCACACGAACTCGTCGAGCTGGATGATGTCGCAGCCGTTGTCGGCGAGCTCGCGGAAGTCCTCGTTGAACGCTCTCGCGATCGCGAGCGCGAGTTCCTTGGTGTCCTTGTAGTGCAGGTTCGTGGTGGCGGCGGCCAGCACGCCCAGACCGGTGTAGGACACCTTGACCGGCTTGTTCGTCGCCTTACGGGTGGCGCGCAACTGGTTCAGGTGGAACGGGTACTCGCGCTGGATTTCACCGGTGCACGTCGGCGAGAACAGCGTCGAGTAGATGGGCAGGCCGATCGGCGGGCCGGTGAGCTTGTACCCGGACATGCGCTCCAGGTAGTAGTACAGAATCGTGCCGTACGGCGAGTCGCCGCCGTAGACCTTGCCGTCGCTGATGATGTCGAGCCCGCCGGCCTCCTGGTCGTGCACGATCGCGCCGATCGTGTCCTCGAACGCCTCCTTGCTGATCGAGTCGTAAATGAATTCACCCTTGGGCAGCGTGGCGAACGCCGCACCGTCGTACCACCGCGGATTCGGATAGTTCCCGACCATCGCGGTCGGCAGCAGAACGTCTTGCGAACCAATGAGCATGTTCTTCGTCCTTCCAGTCGCCGGTCGTGCGAAACGACGGTAGGACGGGAGAACACCTCAGTTCTTCGGCATGGCGGGACCGTACTTTTCGGTGGTGTCCGCACCGCGGGTCAGAATTCGCCAGTCCACGCACACGCAGCCGTCCGGTCCGGCCAGCACCGGGTTGAGATCGAGTTCGGCGATCCGGTCGCTGCCCGCCAGCAGGTCGCCGACCGACACCACGACGTCGGCCAGCGCGTCCCGGTCGACCGGGAGAGCGCCGCGAACGCCGGAAAGCACGGCCGCGCCGCGCAACTCCTCGAGCATCGCGCGAGCCTGTGCGTGGTCGAGCGGTGCGAGCGCGAACCGGACGTCCCGCAGCACCTCGACGAGAACGCCGCCCATGCCGACCATCACGACGGGCCCGAACGAGGGATCGCGAAAGCCGCCGACGACCGTCTCGACGCCGTCCATCTTGGACTGCACGAGTACCGACGCGCCTTCGGCGAGTGCGAGCAGTTCCCCGGCCGCCGCGCGTATTCGTTGTTCGCCGACGAGGCCGACCCGCACACCGCCGACGTCGCTCTTGTGCGTCAGGTCCGGGTGCGCGACCTTCAGCACGACGGGGCCGGGCAAGCGCGCGGCGGCGGCCACGACTTCGTCGGCCGACTCGCAGCGAACCGTTGGCACCACCGGGATTCCGGCGTATTCGAGCAGGTCTCGCGCGACGATCGGGTCGCCCGGATCGTCCACCGGGCCGAGCAGGTCACTGGGCTCGTGCGGCGAGGACGGCTTCGGCTCGAACATGCCGTACCGGACGGCGGCGCCGATCGCGCGGGCCGTCCTGTCCGGCCATGGCAGGCACGGCACTCCGGACTGGTGCAAGACATCCGCGACGTCATCGGCGGAGCGGGGCGCCACGAAACAGGCGTAGACGGGAACAGGCACGTTGTCAGCCCGCAGGCGCTTTACGGCGTCCCGGACCGCCGACGCTACCTCGAGCGACGCCGACCGCTGCAGCAACACCGGAACGACGACATCGACCTCACCGGAACGGGCGAGCAGGTCGATCGCGCCCGGATAACCCGTGGCGAACAGCCGCCACGCCGGAGTGATGTCGACAGGATTGCGCGGACTGCCGTACGGCGGCAGCAATTCACTCAACCGAGACCGCAGCGCGGGACTCAATTCCGGAACGTCGAGCCCTTCGTCCGCGAGCAGGTCCGCGAGTTCCACCCCGGTCCCGCCGGAATTCGTGATGATGCCGACGCGACGGCCACGCGGCGTCGGCTGCTCGGCGAGCGCACGGGCCACGTCCAGCATCTCCAGCCCGGTCCGGACCCGGACCACGCCCGAGTCGCGCAGTGCGGCGTCGAGGATGTCGTCATCGGCGGCCAGCGCCGCGGTGTGCGAGACGGCGGCGCGCCGTCCGGCCCCGGTCCGCCCGCCGACGACCGCGATCACGGGCTTCTCGGCCGTCGCCCGGCGAGCCTCGGCGAAAAACGCGCGCGGGTCGGTGATCGACTCCAGCAGCAGCGCGATCACCGTGGTGGCCGGGTCTTCGCGCAGGTACGCAAGCACTTCGGCGTCGGTCAGATCGGCCTTGTTGCCCGCCGCGTACACCTTGGCGAACCGCATGGCCTCGTCGGTGGCGAGCATGTGCACGGCCATCCCGTACGAGCCGGACTGGGTGACCAGGCTGACGCCGCCACCGCCCGGTGGCGTCCCGGCCGCGATCGACGCGTTGAGCGGCAGGTCCGCGTTCTGCACGCCGAAGCAGTTCGGACCCACCACCC
Source organism: Amycolatopsis nalaikhensis (assembly GCF_030264295.1). Taxonomy (GTDB): domain Bacteria; phylum Actinomycetota; class Actinomycetes; order Mycobacteriales; family Pseudonocardiaceae; genus Amycolatopsis; species Amycolatopsis nalaikhensis. The sequence goes on from NZ_CP127173.1 coordinate 4,110,151, forward strand.
GCACGCCGCCCGCTCTCGCCGCGGCGCGCACCTTTTCCTGTAGCCGCACGCCATCGCCGCCGATCTCGGCGAAGCCCGCGCTCAGCACCACGGCCGCGGGCACGCCCTTGTCGGCGGCCGCCTCGATCACACCGGGCACGCTGTCCGCCGGGGTCGCCACCACGACGAGGTCGATCTCGCCGGGCACGGACCGCAGGTCCTGGTATGCGGCCCGGCCGCCGACAGTCCTGTTCGGACAGACCGGAACCACCTCGCCGGGAAAGCCGGAAAGGTTGTCCCACAAGAGCTTTCCGACTGAGCCAGCGCGATCGGACGCGCCGACGAGCGCCACCCGCCGTGGCGCGAACACCGCGTCCAGCGCACGATTCAGCACGCGCAACCACCTCCGGGGTCGTGCGCGAACACCCGCGACAACTCGCGTTCGTCGAACTCGCCTTTGCGAACGCCGAGCGGGTCGATCGTGCGGACCGCCGCCAGTTCCGTTGTGGACGGTGGGTCGAGCGGGCGCAGGTCGCCCGCCACGTCAAGGGGAAACCCCGTCGCGGCGCGGACCTCGTCGACACTCACGTCCGGGAAGGTCCGGCACAGCCGCACCGTCTCGCCCGGGAAGTCGAACACGCCCAGTTCGGTGACCATCCACTGTGGACCGCCGCCGGGGAAGCCGAGCTCGGTCCTGCTGCCGGCCGGGGTGCGGTGGCCCATGTCGGTGATGAAGTCGCACTCGGGCACCAGCGTCCGGCCGCCGCGATGCCGGGTCGTCCACAGTGTCAGGTTGCCGATCGTGGCGGAGAGGTTGCAGCCGCCACCACCGCCGCCGAGCTTGACCTTCGGCCGGTCGCGCGGACCGATCATGGTCACGTTGGTGTTGCCGAACCGGTCGATCTGCCCGCCGGACAGGAACATCCGGTCCACGTCGCCGCGCAGCGCGGCGTCGAAGAACTCCTCGAACCGCATGCTGTACGCGGCGCCCTGTTTCAGCGCGGCGTCGTTGCCGGTCGGCGGGATGAACGGCGGCTCGGGGTTGATCGCGTACATCGCGCCTTCGACCAGCACCATGTCCGGCGCGTGCGTCCGGCGGGCCACGTGCATCGCGACCTGCGCGCACGGGCTGCCGAAGCCGTGGAAAACGGTCTCGTCCGGCCGGATGGTGCGGGCGAGCAGGACGACGAACCATTCGTCCAAAGTGAACGGTCGCGGGCTCACGCGAACAGCTCCTTCCATGCGTCGGTCGAGGCGGACCAGCCGGTCAGCTCGTCGAGGCGCCCGATCGCCTTCTGGTATCCGTCCTCGGAACCCGTGTCGTGCACGTATTTCTGGAGATACCCGGCGGCGTCGCCCGAGCGGGCGGCGGTCACGTACTCGTTCAGATGCGGGCGGTCGTAGGCATAACGGGGGTAGCAGGACGCCGGATGCGCGCCGAACGGGACCTCGACGAGCGCCGACACCAGGTGTCCTGGCACGGTGATCCCGGCCGCGGTGACGTCCTCTGTGGACACCAGCTCGTCGACCGTCGCGATCACCGCCTTCGACGCGGACGCGAAGCGCTCGTCGAGCACGTACGGCTGTTCGAGATGCAGGTTGCCGTAGCGGTCGCCGGACGGCGCGTGCAGCAGCGCCACGTCCGGCCGCAGCGCGGGCACCGCGACGAGCTTCTGCCCGGTGAACGGGCATTCGATCTCGCGGTACTCCGGGTGCAGCGAGCCGATGTCGGACCCGCGCACCCCGACGACCGGCAGGAACGGCACGCCCATCTCGGCGGCGCGCAACTGGGCGAGGATCGTCGCGCAGCAGCTTTCCGCGATCTCGATCAACCCGTTCCTGGCGGCTTCGCGGTAGGCGGGGGCGAGACCGAGGTCCTGCTCGAACCCGACGTAGCTCTCCTCGCACCGCCGCACCGCGCCCGCGGCGACGAGCAGGTCGACGTCGATGCTGTGCGCCGACCCGACGAGGTGCAAACCCGTGCGACCCTGCCGGATCAGCTCGCGCACCAGCGCCATCGGCAGCCGCGCGCACAGCCCGCCGCCGAGCGCGACGATCGCGCCGTCCGCGACGGCCGACGCGGCCTCGGCGAGTGTGGTCCGCTTGTCCCGCGGCGGTCGCAGGCTCATGTCCGTGCTCCTTCCGATCGGTTCGCCCGGCCCGCCGCGACCAGCACCGGGTCGTAGACGGGCGCGAACGGTGGTGCGTAAGCAAGATCGAGCGCGCCGAGGTCGTCCACGGACAGCTCGGCGTGCAACGCGGTGGCTACCACGTCGATGCGTTTGGCCGCGCCCTCGCGGCCGGCGAGCTGCGCGCCGAGCAGCCTGCCGTCCGGCGTGTGCACCAGGCGCACGTGCAGCGGGGCCGCGCCCGGGTAGTACTTGGCGCGCGAACGTGACTCGACATCCGTTGCCACAGCGGGGATTCCGGCCGCCGTCGCCTCGGCGAGACTGAGCCCGGTCCGCGCCACCTCCAGGTCGAACACCTTCACCACGGCGGTGCCGACCACGCCGCGGAACGACGCACGCCCGCCTGCCGCGACGGTCCCCGCGACCCGCCCGGTCTTGTTCGCGGCGGGGCCGAGCGGCACCCACGCGGGCGCGCCGAGCACGAGGTGCGGCAACGCCACGCAGTCGCCCGCGGCGAACACACCGGGTAACGAGGTCCGCATCCCCTCGTCGACGACGACGGCCCCGTTCGGCAGTTTCTCCGCGCCCGCGAGCAGACCGGTCGCCGGGCGCACGCCGACGGCCAGCACGATCAGGTCCACCGCGAACTCGGCCCCGTCGACGACCGCGACCGGGCCCGTAGCGCCGTCGAGGATCGCGTCCAGCCTGCTGCCAAGCTGCAGGTCGGCGTGCCGCCGGACCTCCGCGTCGACCACCTCCGCGATTGGCTCGTCCACTGTGGACAGCACGCGGGGCAGCGCCTCCACGATCCGCACGGCCGCGCCCGCCGCGACGAGCGCTTCGGCGGTCTCCAGTCCGATGTAGCCCGCGCCGACGACGATCGCTTTGCGCACCGAGCCGGAGTCGAGCAACGTGCGCAGCTTCGCGGCGGACGCCAGCGAGCGCACCGTGAACACCCTCGGGTGGTCTATACCAGCAATGGGCGGCACCACGGGATCGGCGCCGGCCGCGAGCACCAGCGTGTCGTAGTCCAGGGTCTCGGCGCCGCCGTCGTTCGCCACCGTCACCCGCCGCGCGGCGGTGTCCAGCTCGCGCACGGTCGTGCCCAGGCGGAGGTCGATTCCCCGCCGGTCACGGAAAACCTCCGGCGGGTAGGCGAGCAACGTCTCCGCCCGGTCGACGATTCCGCCGAGGTAGTAAGGGATCCCGCACATCCCGTACGCGGCGTACTCGCCCGCCTCGCACACGATCACGGGCCTCTCGGGCGCGACCCGCCGCGCGGCCGAAGCCGCCGACATGCCTGCCGCGCCACCCCCGATCACCACCATTCCCGCCACGGTGCCGCCTCTCGTCGCGAACCAACATGGTCAGCATGCGGCCCGACGCCACCTCGCGGTCACCCCTTGGCAGGACGAAGAATCGGCGCCGGCTCGCCCTGCCGGATCGATGGAATAGGGCCGTCCGGGGGCGACCGTGGTCTCATGACTGAGCCATCCGAGGACGCCGTCCGTACCGAAATCGACGCCGTGCTGCGCCGGGCGCGCGCCGCGGCCGACGCCATCGAGCACTACGACCAGGACCAGGTCGACGAGCTGGTCACCGCCGTCGCGTGGGCGGTGGTGCGCAAGGACCACGCCGAGAAGCTGGCGAAGCTCGCCGTCGACGAGGGCGGGTTCGGCAACTACGCGGACAAGGTCGCCAAGATCGGCAAGCGGGTCACGGGCGTGCTGGCCGACATGGGGCCGGTGCGTACCGTCGGCGTGGTGGCGGAACGGCCGGAGGCCGGGATCGTGCAGATCGCGAAGCCAGTCGGGGTCGTCGCCGCGCTCATCCCGACGACCGGACCCGACGCGACGCCGCCGGTCAAGGCGCTGTTCGCGCTGAAGGGCCGCAACGCGATCGTGTGCGCGCCGCACCCGAGGACGCGGCAGAGCACGGAAATGGTCGTCGACTACATGCGCGAGGCGTGCCGTCAGGTCGGCGCGCCCGAGGACCTGGTGCAGGTGGTGCCGGAGCCGTCGCTGGCGAAGACGCGTCTGCTGATGCGCGGCGCCGATCTCGTCGTCGCGACCGGTGGCGCCGGGATGGTCAAGGCGGCCTACAGTTCCGGCACCCCGGCCTACGGCGTCGGGGTCGGCAACTCGGTGCACGTGGTGGACGAGACCGCCGACCTGGCCGACGCCGCCGAGGCGATCATCACGGCCAAGACGTTCGACGAGGCCACGAGCTGCCTGGCCGACAACGCCGTCGTCGCGCACGCCTCGGTGTACGACGAGCTGGTCCGGCGACTCGTCGACGGCGGCGGGCACCTGTGCTCTGGCGAGCAGAAAGCGTTGCTGCGCAAGGCGATGTGGCCCGACAACGGTCCGATCCCGACAATCGACGTGGTCGCGAAACCGGCGCCGCACATCGCTCACCTCGCCGGTTTCGAGGTGCCGGACACCTGCCGCCTGCTGCTGGTCGAGGAATCCGGCACCGGCCCCGGACACCCCTTCTCCGGCGAGAAACTGTCCGTCGTGCTGGCGGTCTATCGCTACGAGGGCGGCATCGACAATGCGGCGAAACTCGTCAACGACATCACCGGGTATCAAGGACTCGGCCACACATGCGGCATCCACACCAGCTCGGACGAGAATGTGGCCCGCCTCGCGTCGACCACGAAAACCGCGCGGGTGCTGGTGAACCAGAACCTGAACGAAGGCGCGGGCAGCCCGCGTAACGGCCTGCCGTTCACCCTGAGCCTGAGCTGCGGCACCTGGGGCGGGAATATCACGACGGAGAACGTCAACGCCCGCCATTTCGTGAACCTGACGTGGGTGTCGCGCCCGATCCCGCCACGTGTCGTGAGCGAGGAGGACCTGTTCGCCGCACACTGGCAGCGCTACGGGAGGTAGCAGAACGCCCCGGCCGCGGATTCGCGGCCGGGGCTGCCGGACGTTGGCCTGTTCGGCCGATCGTCAGCTCGATTCTCGGCATGTAGCGATTTCGCTGGCAGCAAAGAGATATCTTCGGAGCAAGCCCTTCGGTCGGTCGATGGAATATTGGACAGTCTGATTGCCTCTTGCCGAGGGTAGGTCGTGAAGCGGGACGAGTATGTCGAGATTCAGGTCGAGGAGCGCCGAATTCCCCGTTTCGCGCGTCACATGTTGAAGCGCGCACGTCGAGAAGGGCGTACCGGCCTGTTGGCCTACGCGTTAATTCCAGGAGGAAGCACGCCTCCGCCGTAGACATGGCGACTCGTGTTCATTCGCCAAGGAACGAGAATACTCTTCAGGGCCGGGCCTGGGCTGCGACAGGGACGTAAATGGGTCGACCTTGCCCCCGGCGTCCATCCGTTGACGTTCGCGGTTGGCGGTCTCGGCGAGATGGAATTCAGCAGAGAATTCCATCTCGAACCGGCAAAAATCGTGGTCGCCGGATGCAGGACCACATATTCACGATTTCCGGGAAGCAGCAGCCCGCGACCCGACCGGTGGTATATCGGGATTCTTGAAGGCCACCTGTAGTCGACCTCGGCTGCACAGTACTTCGGCGCCCACCGTCAACATCTCAGCGAGAGGCTGTTTCACGGCTTTGCCGTCGAATTGGAGCCGGTCGACGACGCCTGATCGGGCCTTCAGCAGGCCACGGATACCCCGACACTCAACCACTCAACTCCGCCAACAGCGCCCTGGTCCGGGCGATGCTCGCGGCCGGGGCATCGCCCACTGGGTACACCGTCGCCCACAGTTCGGTGACGCCCAGCTCCGCGTAGCGCTTAATCTGTTGCGCCACTTGGGTTTCCGTTCCCGTGACCGCCAGCTCGCCCGGCGACGACACGCCCTCCCGTGCGAACAGGCGCTGGTAGTTCTCCAGCCCGCCGTAGCGTGCGAAGACCTGTTCGGCCGCCGCACGGCCGGTCTCGGCGTCGTCGCATACCGCCACTGGCAGGCCCGCGACGATTCTCGGCGCCGCCGACGACGCCTTCAGCAGGGCCGGCACGATCTCGTCGCCCAGCGTGCGGGGGCCGGCGAGCCAGGTCACCACACCGTCCGCGTACTCCCCCGCGACCCGGACCATGCGTGGGCCCAGTGCACCCACGAGCACCGGCATCGGGGTCGTGCCCGGCACCGTGAACCCACCCTCCACCCGGTAGAACCGGCCGCGATAGGACACCTCTCCGGTGCGCAGCAGCGGGCGCAGCACGCTCAGGTATTCGCGCATGTGCTCGGCCGGGCTGGTGAACGCCAAGCCGTGCAGGCCCTCGATCACCGGGCGGTGCGACACCCCGACGCCGAGCGTGAACCGGCCGCCGCAAAACTGTTGCACCGTCGCCGCCTGCTGCGCGAGCGCGAGCGGGTGCCGTGGATAGGTCGGCACCACGCCCGCACCCAGTGCGATGCGGCTCGTTCCGGCGCCGGCCACGGCGAGGACGCTGAGCGCGTCCACCCCGCGGGAGAAGTGCACGCTCCACGCCGAGGCGAACCCGTCCGCCTCTGCCTTGCGCACCTGTTCGACGATCTCGCCCGGCTGCGCCGGCGCGCCGACGACCTCCGGCCCGACCCCGATTGCGATCCGCATGTCACCACTCTCCTTCGAGGACTGTCCTACTGGGACGTCATCCCGCCGTCCGCGGCCACCACCGAGCCGGTGAGGAACGCGGCTTCGTCGCTGGACAGGAACAGCGCGACGTTCGCGATCTCCGCCGGCGTGCCGAGCCTGCCGATCGGGTACTTCGCCGTCGTCATGGCGAGCCCCTTCTCCAGGTCACCGCCGCCGCGCGCGGTCAGCATCGGCTCCATCAGCGGCGTGTACACCGTGCCCGGGCAGATCGCGTTGACCCGCACGCCCTTCGGCGCGAGATCCACCGACATCGACCGGGTCAACGCCACCACGGCGCCCTTCGACGCGCAGTACGCGGCGAAGTTGGCCACGCCGACGAGCGCCGCGACCGACCCCTGGTTCACGATGGAACCCTTGCCGCTGCGCACCATCTGGCGTGCCGCGGCCCTGGCGCACAGGAACGTGCCCTTCACGTTGACCGCCATGCAACGGTCCCAGTCGTCCTCTTCGGCGTCGACCACCGAGCCCGCACTGTTCACGCCCGCGTTGTTGTACAGCACGCCGACGCTGCCCAGCTCCCGCTCGATCCGGTCGAACACGGCGTCCACCGCGCGCGCGTCCGTGATGTCCGCGGTCACCGCGATGGCCGTGCCGCCCGCCTGCTGGATCGCGTCCACGGTTTCCTTCGCCGCCGCGGCGGCCACGTCGAGCACCGCGACCGCGGCGCCCTCTTCGGCGAACAACTTCGCCGCCGCGCCACCGATGCCACCGCCGCCGCCGGTCACCACCGCGACCCGTCCGGCCAGCCTGCCTGCCATTCGACTCTCCTTGTCTCTCACCGCGCGTCTTTCACAGAGCGGTCATTCCGCCGTCGATCACGAGCGCGTGACCGGTCACATAGGACATTCGCCCGGACGCCAACACCGAGACCGCGTCCGCGATCTCGTCCGGTGTGGCCACCCGGCCCACCGGAATCCGGTCCTCCACCTGGGTTCGCAGCGCGGGCTGGTCCAGCCGCCAGCTTGTCATAGGGGTATAGACCATTCCGGGACACACCGCGTTCGCCCTGATCCCGGCCGCCGCGTAGTCCACCGCGATGGACTTGGCGAGCATCAGTGCCGCACCCTTCGACGCCGTGTAGGCACAGCGCCCGGGAAACGCGACCAGCCCGGCGATCGACGCGATGTTGATGACGTGCCCGCTGCCGCGCGCCACCATCGAAGGCAGCACCGCACGGCTGGCCAGGAACGGGCCGCGCACGTTCACCGTGTGCACCCGGTCCCATTCCTCCACCGGCGTTTCGTGGCATGTCGTGGCCGCCTGCGACCCGGTGATCCCGGCATTGTTGACCAGTACGTCGATCGCGCCGAATCGGTCGAGCACCGCGGCCACCGCACTGTCCACATCGGACTCATCGGTCACGTCGCAGCCTCGGGCGAACATGGCCACCTCGGCGGCGGCGTCCGGCTTCAGGTCGACCGCGGCCACCTGCAGGCCGTCCTCGCGCAAGCGCGCGCAGATCGCCCGCCCGATCCCGGACGCCCCGCCGGTGACCAGCGCGACCCGCTCGGCAGTCATTTCGCCGCCTCCGCTGGGAAACGCACGTCGCCGGTCACAGGCTCACCAGCGACATCTGGCCCGCCCGCAGCCGGGACAACTGGATGAAGTGCTCCGGGTTCAGGAACAGCTCGTTCAGGTCGGCCATCTGGTCGATGGTGAAGCCCTCGGGCCTGCGGATCAGGTAGTCGATGTACTGGAACGCGTCCTTCGCGCCGTAGCCGACGTGATGCGCGCCGACGATCTTGCGGGAATCCGCGTCCACCAACAGTTTCAGCCAGCCGGACAGGATCGGCCTTGTGAACGCGTACAGCATCGAACCCTCGGCGGCGGGCAGCGCGAACGATTCCGGGTCGGCGTCGTCCGGCGGCATCTGGATCTTGATGACGTTCGGGTACTCGGTGCGCGCCTCGGCCTCGGACAGCCCGCACCAGGTGACTTCGTAGGTGGTATGGAAGAAGTCGGGGTACTCGCTGAAGTCGAACTCGTGGTGCTCGCCCATGATGTTGCGGGCCGCGGTGACCCCGCACTTGCGCGCCTTGAACATCTCCATCGGCGGGCCGAGCAGATCGCCGACGGCGTACACGTTCGGCACCGAGGTGCGCATCGTCGCGTCCGCCACCACGAAGCCCCGGTCGTCGATCTTCAGCCCGAGCGGTTCGTACATCCGCAGATCCGGCCGCTCGCCGGTGCCGACGAACACGAAGTCCGTCTCCACCTCCACGATCTCGCCGTTCGCGTCCCGGTAGCGGACCCCGGTCACCCGGTCGTCGCCCAGCACGTCGAGGGTCTGCGCGCCTTCGACGATCTCGATGCCCCGGTCCACCATCATGTCGATCACGTAGTCGCGCAGGCCTTCGTCGACGTGGTGCAGACTCGCGGTGCGCAGCAGCGGGCTGCGGGTCAGGATCGTGGTCTGGCAACCGGTCGCCTGGAAGAACGAGCCGTACTCCAGCGCGACCTTCGAGCCGCCGATGATGACGCACCGGGTCGGTTCTTCGTCCAGTTCCTCGATGAGGCTCGCGAAGTCGTACACGCCCTTGCGGTCCAGACCACTGATCTCGGCCGGGAAGTCGGTGCGGGCGCCGGTGCACAGCACGAGGTTCTTCGCCTGGAACCGCCTGCCGTCCACCTCGACGGTGTGCTCGTCGATCACGGTGGCCGCCGCGTTGAGGATGTACTCCATGCCCAACTGTTCCTTGGACTGCCAGTTCATGATCGCGTGCGGCATGCCCCGGCCGGCGCGGAACAGCTTGACGATCTCCAGAATGCTCGCCTTGCTCGCGTCGAACTCCGGGTACCAGAGCTTGCCCTGCATGTGCTTCGCGAGGTCCAGTTCCCGCGCGCACTCGGAGAACAGGTGGTGCGGCACGCAGGCCTGGTGCGGGCACGAGCCGCCGAGGAACGGCCAGGCGTCGATGGTGAGCTGGCGTCCGCCGCGCGCCTTGAGGAACGCGGAGCCGAACCGCCCGGCCGCGCCGCCGCCGATGAAGATCGCGTCGTACTCGCGGTCGTCCTCCTCCGGGCTCGCCACGTTCCACAGCGCCTCGGTGTTCTGGTCTGGATGCTCCACGATGTCGTCGATCAGCAGCGCCCACTCGCCGACGGTCAGCGGCTCACCGTCCGCGCCGCGGTCGTCGCCCACCGGGTCGCCCAGTGCGCTGATCCGGGCGCGTAAGGCCGCGAAACCGTCCTGGGGATTACGGACATCAATCATGATCGGGCTCCTCTCGCTGGGGTCGTGAACCTCAGCATCCGCCCGGAAGTGGCTTCCCCCACAGGTCATCACGGGACGAAGAACCGCCGGAACCTGACCCTGCGGGAACCAGGTGCGATCGCGGTGGAGCGACGAGCCCACAGTGAAACCCCGCGCGGCGGACAGCGCCCTTACGTCTGCGAGCGCAGCGCCTGCAGCGTGCCCCACGTCCGCGTGGCGAGCTGGAGGTTGAAATGCACGTCCGGGTCGTTCAGTTCGAGCCCGGTCAGTTCGCGGATCCGTTGCAGCCGGTACTTCAATGTGCTGCGGTGCACGGACAGTTCGGCGGCAGTGGCGTCGTAATTGCCGCCGTGCTCCAGGTACTGCGTCAGTGTGTGTACCAGTTCCGACCCGCGCAGGGCGTCGTAGTCCAGCAGGCAGCCGAGCCATTCCCGGACGAAGACTTCCAGCTCGTCGAGATCCGGCACGGTGGCGAGAATCCGGAACACACCCAGTTTCGAGTACTCACACACGCTGTCGCTCGACAGCAACGTCTTCTGCAACCGCAGGGCGAGCCGGGCTTCGCGCAGTGAGCCGGGCAGCTCCGTGGGATCGACCCGGATTCCGCCGACGCCGATCTGGCATTGGCCGCCGCCGAGATTGGACAGCACGTCGCGCCGTAACCGGTCCCAATTGGTCTGTCCCGCGGTGACCACGACGACACTTCCCGACCGCGTCTCGTCCAGCGCGTCGAGTTCGGCCGACCGCAGTGCACGCCGGACTGCTTCGAGCAACGCGTCCGGGCGCCGCGAGCGGCCCTTGCCCTCGATCAGCACGACCCGGTGTGGCCGCCGCAGGTCGTAGTCGAGCGCGTCCGCGCGGGCGTGTGCGCTGTCGGTGTCGGTTCCGGTCAGCAGGTCGTGCACCAGATCCCGGCGCAGCCGCAGTTCGGTGTCGGCGATACCGCGCAGCCTCGCCAGTTCCATCGACAACACGGTCGTGCCGTGCTCCAGCGCCACGAGATCGGCGCTGTCGGCCCGGCGCTCCGGATCGACGAGCGCGAGCACGCCCAGCACGTCGGGTCGCGGGGAGGCGAGCATGGTCAGCCGATGCCCGTCGCGTAACGGCTTTCCCGCCCGCATCAACCGGCGCAGCAACTGTTCCCGGGTCGCGAACGACTCCTTCGGATACGGGTCCGGCCGGCCGGGACCGGACCACGCGGTGAGGTTCCCGTAGCGGTCCTCCATCGCGACCGGCATCCCGGTGAGTTCGTGCAAAGCGTCCGCGATGCCCTGCTGCCCGTCACCCGACACCGCGACCCGGGTCAGCCGCTCGTGGATCTGCATGCTCCGGCGCAGCGACGCCACCGTGTCGGCGAGCGCCTCGTTCGTCTCGGCGAGCTGCGCCGCGGACGCGCACTCCTTCGCGTGCAGCCGCGCGTTGGACACCGCGACCGCGGTCTGCTGGGCGAGCACCTGGAGCAGGAAGCGCTCGTCGCCGCTGGGCTCGGCGTCGCTGGACGCGATGACGTGCCCGAGCAGTTCCGACGCGCTGCGCAGCGGGTACGCCCACGCCCAGGTGCGCCCGGCCAGCTCGATCGGACCGCCGCCGTCGAGCAGCGCGACCTGCCCGGTCAGCTCACGGGTCGCGGCGAGACATCCGGTGCCCGGCCGCCACGTCCCGTCCGTGAAGTGGTAGCCGTCGATCCGGCAGCCGCCGAGTCCGAGCGCGGACGACGTGGCCAGCGAGAAAATCTGGTCCTCGTTGACGGACTCGGTCATCAGCAGCGAGATCACCAGCAGCGCCCGCATGTCACCGAGCCGCTTGCGAAGCTGCGCGGGATCGGCGTCCGCGGGATCCACCAGCGTGACCGGCGCGATGCCGTCGTCGTCGCGCCACGGTCGTTCGGGGAGGCGGGTCAGCCCGTCATGTTCCGGTCGCATGCAGAACCTCGTCGGGACCGACGTAGTAGGGGTTCTCGACGAGCATGCCCTGGATGAACACCAGCGGATGCGTCTTCACGATGTTCACCACCACTTCCCCGTTGAACAGGTCGAGGTCGTAGAGGCACAGCACCACGGTCGGGTTGCGGCCCATCAGCCGGTTCAGCTCCCACTCGTAGTCCACCAGATGCTCCACGCCGGGCGCGTCGCGCAGCGCCCACGTCATCTCGCCGACGATCCGGGAGAACCCGTAGCCCTCGGTCTGCGCCTTGTCCAGGCACTCCGACCAGAACGTGAGCATCTCGGCCGTGCCGAACCGGCCCCCGGCCAGATACGTGGCTTCGGGCAGGTGGATGTCGAGCTGCGTGTCGTGCGCGGGCGGGGCCGCCAGCATGGTCAACCGCTGGGCCGTGCGCGCCGAATCCACCACACAGATGCATTTGTCGCCGGCCTCCAGCCCGGCCGACAGGTACCCGGTCAGCAACCGGTCCCGATCGGCCGCGCCGCGGTAGAAGGCGCAGACGTGACTGCCCGGCCCCAGCCGGATCTCTTCGACTCCGAATGACACTGCTGTCGTCACCGGGACACCACCACCCTGTGGCTGGACGATTGACCAATCGTACCGTGGTCAGCGCCTCGGCGAGCCCGCCCGCGAGGACGAATCGACCGGCCCCGTTCCCCCTCGCGGGACCAGTGCTCAGCGGGCGCCGAGTTCGGTGTCGATGAGGTGGCCCATGGCCGCGTCGACGCCGGCCCGGTCACCGCTGAGCAGCAGGTCCAGCAGCAGGCCGCGAGCGACGGCGAGGCTGATCCTGGCCTGCACCGCGGCCTGCGCGCCGTCGGACCCGCGCCGCTGGAAGATCAGTTCGAGCGGTTCGAGCCACGGCTGGATCAGTGACTCGCGCAGGCTGACCGCGTGCGCGCGGCCCTGCATCGCGTGCCCGGACAACTCGAAGAACAGCGGCCCGTAGGTCACCGCCGCGTCGCTGACCTGCCGCCAGTAATGGCGCAGCGCGGCGCGAGAATCGGTCTCGCGGTCACGGAGCAGGGTGGACAGCAGCTCCCGCTGGTCCGCTTCGACGGCGTCGACGACCGCGGTGAGCAGGCCTTCGCGGGAGCCGAAGTAGTGGTTGAGCATGCGGTGGCTGGTACCCAGCGCCGCGGCCAGCCCGCGCATGCTCACATCGCCGATGCCGTGCGCCGCGAAGTACTCGATCGCGCCGCGCAGCACCCGTTCCCGGCCCGACCCGTGCGGTCCGGCCGCGGTCATCGCGCCGCGTCGCCGCCACTCAGCTTCTCGCCCCTGGCCTTGAGCCCGGCGGCCTCCAATGCCACGTTGCGGCGGGTCAGTCCCGACGTCAGCAGGCCGACGAGACCGGCGAGCAAACCCTTGTGCGTCAAGGTCAGTTCGAGCGATGCGCCGTCCGGGCCCGAGGTGACCACGTGGCCGCCGACCGTGACCAGGCCGGGCGAGCGCACTTCCCAGGTGAAGCTGCGGCCCTCGGTCAGCTCGCTGACCCGCCAGACCTGCGCGGGCAGCTTCGGCTGCTTGACCCGGAGCTAAGGGGACTCGAACCCCTGACCCTTCTGCTCATCGGCAACGGCTCCATGACCGGCGCGGTCGTCCACGTCGATGGCGGCGGCCGGTTCGCCTGACCCGCGCCGGATGCCGCCGCGCACGGGGTCGGCAGTTCTGGATCCGCTGGGTCCCAGCTCAGCCTCTGGCCCCTTCCGCAGCGCGGCGGTCACCGAGCTGCCGGCTGCTTTCTGCGGCGAGTCGGTCTTGTCCTCATTCCGCCGCGCCGACCGGCGCGCCCGCGGGCACACGAGCTGGGCGAGCAGGACGACGCGGTCACGCGGCTCGTGGCCCAAGGGATGTCGAACGAGGAGCGCGCCGCGGAGCTGTTTCTGTCCGGCAAGACCGCGGGGTACGGACACCAAGTGACAGACACGGCGGCGATCACCTCGGTTGTAGTAGCCTTCTAGGCGGAATAGTCACGCAAAGTGGTTCTCCGCACCTGCCGGCCCTGCGGCCGCTCCGCTCCGCACTACGTTGGCCCTCGGGTGCCAGCATTGGCCCATATGGCCCAGTGTCGGCCGGACATACTTCCGCAGTGTTCATTGTCGAACCCCGGAAGCCAGCGACGCCGGGAACCCGTGACCGGCGTACCGCCGGCGAGCTTTTGGTGCTGGGCTCAGCCATGGGACGCCGACCGGCTTTCGCCCGTCGCGGACGCCCACCGCGAATCGCCGTCGGATCCTCCGCGTCCAGCGCCACAACCTCGCGGCCGCAAGCGGAATGCCTCCCGCGGGTTCGCAACTCGAATCCCCTTCGCGACCGAGCACGTCGGACGGGACCTCGTCCAGCTCGGGGCAACCAGTGAAAGGTGGGATCTCCATGACGCGTGCTGGTGACAACGCCACCGGTCCGGCCCGGCTGTCCTGGGTGGACCGAATCGACGCGCCCGTAGCGGTCCGGGGTGCTTCGACCGGGTTCAGCGTTCTCCTCATCGGCGGGCTCGCCCAGCCACTGGCCGTGACTTGGGTGCCGCTCCTGGGTTACGCGTGGCTTCCGCTCATCGCTGTGGTGGCGTTTTTTGTTGCCTCGAGGCGAATCGGCAAGGCCAGCCTGCCCGCGGCTCACGGTGCGGTCGCCGCGCTGTGCAGTTACCTGCTCGCACTTCCGATGTCCTTGCTCGTGCCGGCAGGCCGCGATCCTCTCCAAATCGGGCTGACGGCGGCTACGGCCGTGGTGGTCGGCGCCGCGGTCGGCTTCTTCCGCGGACGCATGAGCGGCACGGAGAAAGACCGGACTTCGCAGCGATAGCAACGGTTTCCGTGCCTCGCGCACGAGATCCGGCGATCGCAGCGTGGCGGAATCGTGTGAGCCTCGTTCCTCAGATGAGTCCCGCCACACAGAACTGACTCGAAGCCCACCAAGGAGTGCACCGATGACGACGCACGCAGCGGCACCGCCGAGGTCGAAAGACCGGGAGCGGCGGAAGGCGAGCCGGCGATCCGGCCTGGGCTCCGCGGTCGCGCGTCCGCTGGAGCAGGCCGGCGAAATGGTGCGGCTGATGGGCGACGTGCTGTACTCCGCCCTCCGGCACCCTGTTGGCTACTGGGGCGAAGTTCGTGAGCAGATGTTCCAGACGCTGAAGCTGTGCTGGATCCCGATGATCATCTCGACCACGGCCTTCGGCCTCGGGGCTCCGGGGCTGCAGGGCGGGAACATCTTCTCCCTCTTCGGTATCCCCGAACGGCTTGGCTCGTTCTTCATCATGGCGAGCGTCCGCGAGTTCGCGCCCTGGATCAACGCGATGGTCGTGGCCGGCGTGATGGGCACGGCGATCACCGCGGACCTCGGTGCCCGCCGCATCCGTGAAGAGATCGACGCGATGGAGGTCCTGGGCGTCGATCCGATCCGGACGCTCATCGTGCCGCGGGTGGTCGCGATGACGTTGATCACGGGGCTGATGGACCTGGTGGCGCTGGCTTTCGGTGTCGTGGGCGGGTACATCGCCGCCGTGCCGATCCTCAAGGCGAACAGCAGCGCGTTCTTCGGCAGCTTCTTCGACAACGCGACAACGACCGACATCTGGGCGAGCGTGATCAAGACGTCGATCTTCGGGCTGATCATCGGCGTCGTCTGCTGCTACAAGGGCTTGCACACCGGCGGCGGGCCGATCGGGGTGGGGCGGGCGGTCAACCAGGCCGTGGTGATCGCGTTCGCCGCGATCTGGATATTCAACGCGGTCTTCACCGCGATCATGCTCGGTCTCAACCCCGAGATGCAGATCTACAAGTGACGAGGCGGGGAGAAGACACCGTGACCCGAGCTGCGCAGAACGGCGGAGTCGGCGAAAAGAAGCTGCCCGGTGCGCCGAAGCCCGCCGACGTCGAGATTTCGTTCAAGGGCATGGCGACTTCGGTCAAGTCCGCGGTCGAAACCGGCGGCGACATCGCAAGGTTTTCCGGCCGGACGATCCGGGCGTTGCCCGATCTCCGGCACTACGCCACCGAAGTCTTCCACCAGTGCGGCGTGCTCATCCTGTCCAGCGGGCTCGTCATCTGGCTCATGCAGTTCGTGATCGGGTACGAGTGCGGCCTCGAAGGCAACTACACGCTCAAGCAGATCGGCGTTCCCCTCTATTCGGGGATCTTCAACGCCTGGTGCGCGATCCGCGAGATGGCGCCGTACATGTGGGGCTACATCTTCGCGGCGAAAGTCGGCTGCGGTCTGGTCGCCGAGATCGGCTCGATGCGCATCTCCGACGAGATCGACGCGATGGAGGTCATGGGCGTCAAGTCAAGGAGCTACCTGGTCGGCAGCCGCATCGTCGCGGCCTGGATCGCGATGCCGTTCCTCTACGTGGTGGGCCTCGGAATCATGTACATCGGGGAGTTCCTCACCACCGTGAAGATGCTCGGCGGGGTTTCCCCCGGTGGTTACAATTTCATCTTCTGGCTCTACCAGAACCCGCAGGACCTGTTCTTCTCCCTGTGCAAGGTGATGGCCATGGGAACGGCGATCATCTTCGTCGGATGCTATTACGGTTACAACGCCAGTGGCGGATCCGTCGGCGTGGGACGAAGTACGGCGAAGTCGATGATGCTGAACATGGTGCTGATACATATCATCGGTGTATTGGGGACCCAGCTCTTCTGGGGTCTGGCGCCGAATGCACCGATCGCCAACTGACCGGTCCGCCGCCCCTTCGTCCCGCGAGGAGAATTCTGTGTCCACATCGAACACCGCCGACGCACCCACGCGGATCCATACCCGCAGCGGCCACCTCTTGGCCGGCCCGGCCGACCGGACGCACTCGATGGAAGTGCGGAACGTCTCGAAGGCCTTCGGGAACTTCCACGTCATGCGCGGCATGAACATCAACTTCGTCGACGACGCCATCACGACGGTGCTCGGGCCGTCGGGTACCGGTAAGAGCGTGCTCCTGAAGCACCTCGTCGGGCTCCTGGAGCCCGACGAGGGCGAGATCGTCATCTTCGGCCAGGACCTGTGGAAGATCACCGAGCAGGAGCGCTACGACCTCCGCAAGCGCTTCGGCGTCCTGTTCCAGGACGGCGCCTTGTTCGGCTCCATGAACATCTACGACAACACCGCCTTCCCGCTGCGCAAGCACACGGACATGAGCGAGGCGGAGATCGAGCACATCGTGATGACCCGGCTGACGGAAGTCGGCTTGGAGCGGTCGATCACGAAACTCCCGAACGAGGTCTCGGGTGGTATGCGGAAGCGCGCCGGGTTCGCGCGGGCGCTCGTGCTCAACCCGGACATCGTGTTGTTCGACGAGCCGGACTCCGGTCTGGACCCCGTCCGCACCAGCCTGCTGAACGACCTCATCCTGGACATGCACCGCGAGCACAAGGGCACCTACCTGCTCGTCACGCACGACATCCGCACCGCGCGCAAGGTCAGCGACTACGTCGGCCTCATCTGGCAAGGGCAGGTCGTGCACTACGGCGAAGCCGAGGAGGCGTTCGCGTCCGACGACCCGTTCGTGCGGCAGTTCCTGGCCGGCGAATCCGCGGGCCCGCTGGGGATGGACTGACTCATGAAACGTGTGTTGACGGTCGGCGTCATCGTGGTGGCGGCCCTGGGCGTCGGGGCCACTGCCGTCGCCGCGATGAGAAGCGACGACTACGAAGTCGGCGTGATCCTCGACTCCGCGACGAACGTGGTGTCCGGGGGAACCGTGCAGGTCAACGGTTTCGAAGTCGGCAAGGTGTCCGACATCTCGGTCGAGGGCGGCAAGGCGAAGCTGGTGCTCGCGCTCGAAGGGGACCACGTTCCCCTCCACGACGGCGCGCAGGTGCGGATCGAGTGGAAGGCGGCGCTCGGCGAGCGGATGGTGAACATCACCGACGGACCGAGCGGGAACGCGGAGATCCCCGACCACGGGATGATCAAGGGCGACATGCCGGTGCCGATGGAGTTCGACCAGGTGCTGAACGCTCTGGATCCGCCGACCCGGGCCAAGCTCAGCTCGTTGATCAACCGGCTCGACAGCACGGTCAAGGGCAACGAGGCCGACGTGAACCACACGGTGCGCTCGGCCGGCCCCGCCGTGCAAGCGCTCGGTGAAGTGCTGCGGGGACTCGGCAGCGACGGGCCGGCCATCAAGCAGATGGTCACCCAGCTCGACACCATGGTCGGCACCCTCGCCGGTCGTGAGGCCGACCTGCGCACGGTGATCGACCAGCTGTCGAAGACGACGTCGCTCACCGCGCAGCAGCACGAGGCACTCGCCTCGGCGCTCAAGAAGCTGCCCGGCACCTTGCAAACCGCGGGCAAGACCTTGGGCGACGTGCCCGACGCGGTCGGGCAGGCGGTGCCGCTGCTGAAGGACCTCGAACCGGCGACGGCGAAGCTGCCGGACGTGAGCCGGAACCTCCGGCCGGTGCTGACCGACCTGCGGCCGCTGGTCGCCGAGTTGCGGCCGACCCTGGCCGACGCGCAGACCCTGCTGAACTACACGCCGGGACTGCTGGACACCGCGCACGCGACGGCACCCGGCCTGAACTCGGCCGTGAGCAGCCTGATGCCCGCGTTGAGCTTCCTGCGTCCGTTCACACCGGAAGCGGTGGGCCTGCTGTCCAACTGGGGTTCGGCGACCAGCAACTACGACGCCAACGGCCACTACGGCCGCATCTACATACAGGCCGGGGCGTCGAACGTGAACGTCAATCCGGGCATCGTGCCGCCGGGCTTCACCAGCGACCCGACACCGTTGCCAGGATCGCCGGTCGGCCAGCCCTGGACCGACGCGTTCGGAAGTGGGATCCGATGAGCAAGCACACGTCCCGGCCGTCCCGGCCGTCACGTCCGGTGTCCTACCGGCTCCGTGGCCTCGCCGTGGTCGTCGTCGCGTGCGTCGGCGTGACCGCCGGCGCCGTGGGCGCGAACGACAAAGGACAACCCGGCGAGATCACGATCGTCGCCAAGTTCACCGACGCCAGCCCGCTGATCCCGGGCAACGAGGTGAAGGTCGACGGCGTCAACGTCGGCCAGGTCGCGGCCATGACGGTGGACAGCGACAAGCACGCCGCGGTGGCGCTGAGCCTGGATCCCGCAGCGCTGCCGGTGCACACCGACGCCAAGGTCACGCTCAAGCCGGTCAGCATCCTCGGCGAGCGGTACCTCGACCTGGACCGCGGGACGCCCTCGGCACCCGCGCTCCAGGACGGCGACGTCCTGCCGGTGCAGCAGACCGGCGTCTACACCGACCTCGACCAGGTTCTCAACACCATCGACGACCCCACCGGGCAGTCGCTGGCGGCCTTGGTGACCGTGCTCGGCGAAGGCATGCGGGAGAACGGCCAGAACGCCGACGCGACCATCCAGGCGCTCGCTTCGTCCATGAAGGACACCGACGGGCTGGCGAAGGTCCTCAAGGAACAGAACGGCCTGCTCACCAGCGTGGTCGGCAAGATCGAACCGGTGGCCCAGGCCCTGGCCGTGGACAACGGGGCGACCCTCGACGGTCTCCTCTCGTCCGCGCAGACCGCCACCGAAGCCACCGCGAAGAACCGTGCCGCGCTCGAGTCGACCCTCAGCCGGCTGCCGGACACCCTCTCCGCGGCCCGGAAGACGCTCGGGCAGCTGACCGGTACCGCGCAGGCCACGACGCCCGTCCTGCGGTCGATCAGGCCGACGACGGACAACCTGAGCGCCATCAGCGACGAGCTCAAGAAGTTCTCCGAGTCGCTCGACCCGGCGCTGGCGAGCGCGAAGCCGGTCCTGGACAAGGCGCAAGGCCTGCTCGACGAGGCTCGCCCGGTGGTCGACCAGCTCAAGACCGCCGGCCCGGACCTGCGGACCACTGTCGGCTCCGCCCGCCCGGTCGTCACCGACCTGACGAACAACTTCGGGAACGTGCTGAACTTCATCCGCAACTGGGCTCTGGCCACCAACGGCGGCGACGGTGTATCCCACTACCTCCGGGCCATGCTCGTCGTCAACCCCGACCTGCTGACGGGTCTCGTGCCCGGCCTCAACGCGCCCAACGGGGCTCCTACGCCCCCGCAGCAGGGCTCTCCCCAGGGTGACACCGGCACGCCGGCTCAAGGGGCGCCGCCGCTGCCGCTGCCGAGCCTCCCGGGACTCACCGGCTCAGGCGGAGTCCTCGGCGGGCTGCTGGCCACGGGTCAGCAATCCGACGGCGGCGTGACCGGGCTCAGCCAGCAGCAGGAAAGCGGCGTTCTGCAGTTCCTCATCGGTGGAGGTCAGTGATGGCGAGCACGGTCGGCCGCAAGAGGCGGTCCCTGTTCATCGGGTTCGTCGTCCTCGCCCTCTTCGTGGCCTCGGTCGGTATCGCGATCACCGCGAGCGACGGCCTGCCGGGCAAGCCGACGACGGTCGTGAAGGCCGCCTTCGGCGACGTCGGTGCCCTGCGCAGCGGCGACGACATCCGCATCGGCGGTGTGCGGGTCGGCCAGGTCGGCGACATCAACCTGGTCGACAACCAGGCCGTCGTCGAGCTGAAGTTCGACGGCGACAAGCCGGTCTACCGCAATTCCAAGGCCGTGACCGCATCGGTCGGCGCGCGATCGGCGCTGGGCCAGAAGTACGTCGACTTCACGCCAGGAACGCCCGACGCGGGCGAAGTCGGCGAAAACGACGTCATCCCGTCGGCGAAGACCGAGGGCGCGCAGGAGCTTTCCGACGTGCTGGCCGTCTTCGACGAGCCGACGCGGAAGGCCCTGCAGGACACGCTGCGCGAGACCGGCGGCGGCGTCGTCGGACACCAGCAGGACCTCCGCGACGCGCTGGGGGCCTTGCCCGAGGAGCTGCCTGACCTCGGAACCGTGGCCGGCGCGCTGGCCACCGACGGCGGGAAGGACCTGACCGGGACGCTGCGTGCGCTGGACAGCCTCAGCGGCCGCTTCACCAACCGCCAGCAGGAGATCTCCGCGCTGGTCGGGCAACTGAAGACCACGTTGGACGCGGTCGGCGTCGATGGCGGCAAGCCGCTGGCGGACGTCGTGGACAAGGCGCCGGACACGCTGGGGAAGGCACGCGGGGCACTGCAGTCGCTGCAGGCGCCGCTGGCCGATGCCCAGGCGGCGATGTCGTCGCTGAAGCCGGGCGCGGACGCGCTGGGCCAGGCGACCCCGGACGTCCGGGGGGTGCTGCGCGAGGGCGTTCCGCCGCTCGACAAGGTGCCGGGCGTCGCCGGGCAGGCCGAGCCGGCGGTCGGGGCGCTCACGCAGACCTTCTCCGACGCGAGGCCGCTGGCGCCGGCGGTGCGCTCGGCCGTGGGCTCGGCGCACGTGCCGCTCGAGATCCTCGCGCCGTACTCGCCGGAGATCGCGTCGTGGTTCTCCTACACGGCCAACGCGCTCAGCCGGGGTGACGCGGCGGGCCACTGGCTGCGCATCTACCCGTTGTTCAACACCGAGTCCCTGTCCGGCGCCTTGAGCGCGCTGAAGGACCCGGTCACCGCGCGCAACGCCTATCCCGCACCGGGACAGGCACCGCAGGACAAGAAGAGCTTCTGCTGGGGCCGAGGTGAGGAAGATGGCTTTGCTTGGCAAGAACCGGCGTCGGCGTCCGAAGAGCAAGGGATCGCTGTTCAAGCTGGGCGCGATGTTCGTCGTCGTGGCGCTCGTCGCCGGTCTCGCTCTCTTCAACAAGGACCGGGTCCTCACCACGCTGCGACCGGGCACGGAGTTGACCATCAACTTCGCGCGTGACTACCGGCTCCAGCCCTACGCCACGGAAGTCAAGGTCGCCGGCATCCCGATCGGCAAGGTCGTGGATGTCCGGGAGGCGCAGGACGGCTCCGCCGACGTCACGGTGAAGGTCGACGACGACGTGCCCGCCAAGCTGCGCACCGCCCCCTCGGCGGTGATCCGGGCGGCCACCGTGCTGGGCGGCAGGTACTACGTGGACCTCGTTCCCGGCGGGGAGAAGGGCACGCCGGCCGGCGAAATCCCCAAGGACCGCACGCGGGTGCCGGTCGAGCTCGACAAGGTCGTCGACGCGCTGCCGCCGAACACCCTGAACTCGTTGCAGAAGACGGCCGGGAGCCTGGACGCCACACTGGACGACGAAGGCCGAGCGGCCATCGACCAGCTCCTGGCCGACGCGCCGGGCACGCTGGACCCGGCCGGTGACGTCCTGCGCGCCGCGCAGGGCACCCGGCCGCACCAGGACCTCACCGACGTGGTGAGCGGGCTCGAATCGGCTTCCTCCGCGCTGACGAAGGAGCCGGGGCAGCTCGACTCCATCGTCCGGAACCTCGGCAAGGTCAGCACCGTGCTGGGGGACCGCGCGTCGGACCTGTCCCACACGGTCTCCGGCCTGCCCGAGGCGCTGGACTCGACGAACGCCGGGCTCTCCCGGCTGGACGGCACGCTGGCCAAGATCAAGGACGTCGCCGACCCGGCCCGCCCGGTGGCCCGCGAGCTCGACACGGCTCTGCAGCACGCCGACCCGGTGCTGGCGAAGGCACGTCCGCTGGTGAACGACCTGAAGAACCTGCTGACCGACGCCAGGCCCGTCGTCCGTGATCTCGTGCCGACCGCGCAGGGCCTGACCACGGTGCTCGACGACGTGCGCGGACCGGTACTCGACCGGGTGAACGGTCCGATCAAGTCGACGATCCTCTCGCCGTACCGCGGAACGGGACCGTACGCCGGCACCTCCGGTGACCGGCCGCTTTACCAGGAACTCGGATACATGCTGTCCAACGCGGACAGGGCATCGTCGATGACCGACGGCAACGGCGCGTCGATCGCGTTCGAACCCGGAGTCGGCCCCGGCACCATCGGCGGTCTGCCGATCAGCCTCGAACAGCTCTTCGGCAACCTCATGAGGCTCGGACAGCAGCAGGAGGGGCGATGACCCGCGAGCAAGGCCGGATCAAGAAGACCTGGGAACGCGTCCGCAGCGAGCCGAAGCTCGGCCGGAACGTGCTCACGCTGGTGGTGCTGGTGGTGCTCGGGCTGGCGGTCGGGGGCTACATCGTCAGCCGGCAGGGCGCGGGGACCACGACCTGGCCGTGGCAGGACAGGTTCATCATGAAGGCGGAGTTCGACAACGCTCCCGCCGTCAGCCCGGGCAACGGCCAGGAGGTCCGGATCGCCGGGGTGAAGGTCGGCCAGATCGACTCGGCGTCCGTCTCGGACGGCGGCAAGGCGCTGCTCACCCTCTCGATCGACCCGCAGTACAAGGTGTACGACAACGCACGCACGGTGCTGCGCCCGAAGAGCCCGCTCAACGAGATGTACGTCGAAATCGACCCCGGCGGGCCGCCGGGGAAGGAAATCCCGCAGGACGGGACGCTCCCGGCGAGCCACTCGCAGCGGCCGATCCAGGTCGACGAGGTGCTCGGGCACCTGGACGACAACACGCTGAACGCACTGACGTCCTTGGTCAACGAGTCCGACGCGGCCCTGGCCCACGCACCGCAGTCGCTCGCGAGCGGCCTCTCGGCGACCGACCAGGTCGCGACCGACCTCAAGCCGGTCGTGACGGCGCTGCAGACCCGCAAGGACACACTGGCGAAGCTGGTGACCGCACTCGCCCAGATCTCCAAGTCCGTCGGCGGGAACGACGCGCGGCTGTCGTCACTGGCCAAGAGCCTGCAGGAGACGCTCGGAGCCGCCGGCGCGCAGAGTGGCCCGCTCAACGCGTCGCTTGCGCAGCTGCCCGACCTCACCCGTCAGCTCGACGAGGCGACGAGCAGCGTGGTCGGGCTGAGCGACCAGCTCGATCCGACGCTGGAAAACCTGCGCAAGGCCTCGGGTGAGCTGCCCGATTCCCTGTCGAAGCTGACGAAGGCCGTGGACCAGGCCGGCAACACGGTGGACCAGGCGGCCCCGGTCGTGGCGAAGGCCAAGCCCGTCGTCGACGACCTGCGCCCGCTCGTCGGCGACCTCAACGGGACGCTGCCGGACCTGCACGAGATCACCGGCCGGCTCAACCCGATCACGGCGGCCGTCCTGCCGTACCTGAACGACCTCTCGGCCTTCGTCTACCAGACGAATTCCCTGACCAGCCTGCACGACGCCAACGGAGGGATCCTGCGCGGCCTGCTCGAATTCACGCCGAGCAGCCTGGGGATCCCCGGTGTGGGCGCCACGTCCGGCCAGACTCCCCGCTAGGTGGCTGCCATGAGGATCTCCCATTCCGCGATGCCGGTGATCCGGCTGATCGTGCTCGTCGTGTTCGCCACCGCCTGCGCCGTGTTCTTCGGCTACCTCTGGGTGAACTCCGGCGGCAAGCTCCCCTTCAGCAGCTCCCGCTACACGCTCACGGCGACCTTCCCGCGCGTGGCGAACCTCGTGCCCGACTCCGACGTGATGATCAGCGGCGTCGCCGTCGGCAAGGTGGCCGAGATCAAGAACGACGGTGACCGCGCGCACGTCACCATGGAGGCTCGATCAGCAGTACCCGCTGCACGGTGGGGTGACGGTCCAGGTCCGGAACAAGACGCTCGTGGAGGAGACCTTCCTCCAGCTGACCGACGGCGACGGTCCGGCCCTGGACAGCGGAGCGGTCCTGCCGGAGAACGCGGGCAAGCCCGCTGTCGGCCTGAACGACGTGCTGGCCAGCATCGATCCTTCGACCAGGCAGGCGCTGGCGAGCACCGTCCGCTCGCTCGGGGCGTCCACGAAGGACAGCCAGGACAGCATCTCCCGCGCCTTGAGCGGTCTCGGTGACCTCGGCCGTGAAGGGCAGGGCGCGCTGGCCGCGCTGTCCGCGCAGAGTGAGGACCTGAAGAAGCTCAGCGGGAACGCAGCCAGCCTCCTCGCCGCACTGGACACCCGCCAGGGTCAGATCGCGCAGCTGGTGCGTGACGCCGACACCTTGACGAAGACCACCGCGGACGGCGGGCAAGACCTTCAGGCCGTCATGCGGGAGCTGCCGGGCGTCATGGACAAGGCCAAGAGCGCGAGCGACGGCCTGAACGAGCTGTCGGGTTCGCTCGCGCCGGTTGCGAAGAACCTCAACACCGCCGCCCCGGACCTGAGCAAGGCGCTGGAACAGCTGCCGCAGACCGCCGGCGACCTGCGCGGCCTGCTGCCCTCGCTCAACGGCGTGCTCGACCACGCGCCGGACACACTGGCGCGGGTGCCGGTGGTGGCCGCCGACGCCCACCAGCTGCTGCCGACGCTGAACGTCGCGCTCGGCGACGTCAACCCGATGCTGTCCTACCTGCAGCCGTACGGGCACGACGTCGCGGCGATGTTCACCAACATGGGCCAGGCCCTGTCGAGGGGCGACGACAACGGCACGGCCTTGCGCGTCTTCATCATCCTCAACGAGCAGAGCCTGCGCGGGAACCCGCTCAACCTCAACAACATCCCGCCCCTCGACAAGAGCAACCCGTACCCGGCACCCGGCCAGTCCTCGAACCCGGGGCCGTACCAGGGCGGCCCGTACCCGCGAGTGGAGAAGGGAACGAAGTGATGGTGCGTCGGCCGTCGTTGCGCAAGGTGTCCCCGAGTTCCCTCCTCCGCGGAGGGGCGCGAGGGGTGCGCGCCCTCTGGCGACGGCCGACCAAGCGCGGCCTCTTCGTAGCACTGGGCGTGCTCGCGACGGCGGGCTTCGTGCTCGGCGGGCTCGCGAAGGTGCGGGTCGAGACGAGCGTGGACTCGTTCCTGCCCACCGACGACCCGGTGGTGCGCCAGTTCGAGGCGGAGTCGGGCTCCTTCGGTGGGGACCCGATCGTCGTCCTGCTGGAGTCCGGGCAGCCGCGGGCCCAGCTCGACCAGCAGCACCTGCCGACGCTGCTCAACCTCGAAGGCCGGCTGTCACGGCTCCCGGACGTCGCGGCCGCCTACGGCCCCGGGACGACCCTGAACCAGATCGCCGGGCGGACACAGGACCTTCTCGCGGAGCTGTCCGGACGCCGCGACGCCGTCCGGTCCCAAGCCCAGCAGGGCAAGACCGGCAAGGACGCGGAGAAGGCCGGCGACGCCGCGGTCGCCGCGTTCGACGCCCGGTACGGGCCGCTGCTGGTCCAAGGCATGCCGGCCGGCCTCCCGACCCTGCACAATCCGTCCTTCGTGAACACGGTCGTGTACACCGGTGCCGGCCAGCCCCGCCCGCAGTGGCGGTTCGTCGTGCCCTCCGACCGGTCGGCGGCAATCCTCGTCCGCCCGCGGGAAGGCCTGGACCAGCAGGGCACGGAACGGCTGGTGCAGGCGGTTCGTGACGCCGTCGCGACGGCCAAGCCGGACGCGCAGCGGATCACGGTGTCCGGTATCCCGGTCATCGCCGTGTCCCTGGGCGACCAGGTGCAACGCGAGATCCCGTGGATCGGGGGGACCGCCCTGCTCGCGGTGGGCGCGTGCTTCCTGTTGATTCCCTGGACCCGGAAGGTGCGCCGCAGGCTGGTGCCGGTCATGACGACCGTCGTCGCGATCGGGCTGACGCTCGCCGTTTTCGGGTGGCTCGGGCGGCCGTTGTCGCTCGGCGTCGTCGCCTTCCTCCCCGTCCTGCTCGGCGTCGGGAGCTACTACCCGACCTACTTCGCCCAGCAGGCCAGACGCCGGGTGGTGCTGGTGGTCGCCACCGCCACCGCCGCGGCGTTCGCGATGCTGCTGCTTTCGCCGTTGCCCTTCGTCCGTGAAGTCGGTCTCGCGCTTTCGATGGGGGTGCTCATCGCTGCGCTGGTCGGCATGCTCCTCATCCGCGGCCTCTCGTTCACCGCCGAACCGGACCGGCCACTCGATGAGATGGTCTCCTCGTCGCGCGCTGTGACGTCGCCTCGATGGGCTCGGGTCGCCGCCGGCGTCGTCGCGGGCGCGGTGGCGCTGGCCGGCTGGATGGCGCTCCCCCGGATCGAGCTGGAAAGCAACTTCCAGAGCTTCGCCACCGGACTGGACGCGCTCACCGACGCCCAGCACGTCGAATCCGTCATCGGGTCGTCGGGCGAGGTCGCCGTCGTCCTCAACGGTCCTGACGTGCTGTCGCCCGAGGCCATGAAATGGACCAGCGAGGCGCAAGAAAGCATCGTCTCGCGACACGGTGACCAGATGCGCCCGGTGGTGTCGCCGCCGACCTTGCTGCAGTTCCTGGGCGCCTCGCCCACGGCGAGCCAGATCGCAGCCGGGGTCCGGTTGCTGCCGCCGTACCTCACGGGCGCGGTCCTCCGCAACGACCGGACGTCCGCGCTGCTGAGCTTCGGCGTGCGGATGGAAGACCTGAGCGAGCTGCAGGCCCTCCGCGACGACGTGCTGCGGCACCTGCCGCCGCCACCGCAGGGGTATCACGTGGACCTGACCGGCTTGCCGATGGTCGCGGTCCGCGGGAACGAGCTCGTGTCCGCCGACCGCCTGCTCACCAACCTGGCCGGGATCCTGGCCGCGGGCGCGGTCCTGCTGATCGCGCTGCGGCGCCGGGCCGACGCGGCGCGCGCGGTCGCGGCGGCGGCCATCGCCACCGGTGCGGGGCTGTGCTTCCTGTGGCTGGCCGGGGTGCCGCTGAGCCCCGTCACCGCCGGCTTGGGATCGCTGACCGCGGCGGTCGGGTGCGAGTTCACGGTCCTGCTTTCGGAAGCCGCCCGCCGACGCAGCCGGGGACTTCGGCTGTCGATCCTGCTCGCCGCGTCCACCTCCACCGTGGGGTACGCGGTCCTGGTGCTGTCCAAGCTGGCCGCCGTACGCGAGTTCGGCGTCCTGCTGGCCGGCTCGGTCGTGCTGGCCTTGCTGTCCGCGGGCTGTGTGGTGTGGCTCTGGCCACCGCGTGACCGCGTTACCCGGGTGGCGACACCCGTTCCCGAACCTGTCGGACGAGTCGTGGTGGAGGTGGGTCGATGAGCCTGCGAGTTGAACGCGAGAAGAAGACTGACGACGAGGAGGCGACCGTGAAGACCTCGAGCCCCAGCACGATCGAAGACGAGGAAGCCGACGTCGCCGACCTCCCGGACGGCCGCGACGAGGCGGAAGAACCGGCTGAAAGCAACACCGCAGACGACTCGTCCGAATCGGACGACGGCGACGACGAGCCGAAGGAGGACGCCGAAGCCGGGCCGGAGAAACCGAAGACCGGTCTGAAGGACGTCATCCGGGCCAAACTGCCGAAAACCCGCAAGGTGCGCGTCATCCTGCTCGTGGTCCTGCTGCTCCTGGTCGGTGGCGGGGTAGGCGGCTACGTCTGGTACGACTCCCAGCGGCTGCCGGACGACGCGGCCTTCCGCGTCGCGGGCCGAACCGTCACCGCCGACCAGCTCAGCGGTGTCCTCGAGACCTGGCGGGCCATGTACGGGGTCCAGCCACCGCAGGACGAAGCGACCCTCGGCAAGTTCCGCAAGGACTCCGCCAAGGCGTACGCGGTGAGCTTGATCCTGCAGAAAGCCGCGCAGGACCGCGGGATCGTGATCGGTGACAAGGTGGCGCAGGACGCCCTGGCCAGGTTGATCTCGCAGCAGCTCGGCGAGGGGACGGAAGCCCACGACAAGTTCGTCCAGCAGCTGGGCAACGTCGGCACGTCCGAACCGGCCGTGATCGGGGAAATCAAGCAGCAGCTGGCTCTCTCTCAGCTGTTCGACGCGGTCACCAAGGGATCCGGCGACGTCGGCGAGCAGGAGGTGAAGGACGCCTTCGCGACGCGAAAGGACCAGCTGGGCACCCCGGAGCAGCGCAAGATCGGCAACATCGTGGTCCGGACGAGGGAAGAGGCCGACCAGGTCATCGCCGACCTGTCGCACGGAGCCAAGTTCGAAACCGTGGCCCAGCAGCGCAGCATCGACACCGCGACGCGCGACAAGGGCGGCGACCTCGGCGCGCTTTCCCGTAGCCAGCTGCAGGACGACTACGGGAAAGCGGCTTTCGGCGCAGCGGCGGGGACGGTCTTCGGTCCGGTGCAGAACCAGTTCGGCTGGAACGTCGGGCGGGTCGATGAAGTGACGGCTCCGGTGCCGGCGACCTTCGAAAAGGTGCACGACAGCCTCAAACAGCAGCTGCAGATGGAAAAGCTGCTCGCAGTGTGGCGTTCCTGGCTGGGAGACCAGATCAAGGGCGCCGGCGTGGAGTACGCGGACGAGTACCGGCCGGACAATCCCGACGCCGCACCGGACGTAAAGCCGGGCGAGAGCCCGGTGACCGGTCAGCAGGGCGCGGCGAACCCGGGCCGGCCTTCCCAAGGGAAGCCGGTTCCTTCGCGATGAGCACGGCCGTCCCGTTCGTCGTCTTGGCGGTTCTGCTTGTCCTTTTGGGACGGTGGGGCAGCAGGCGCTCACTGGATCTCGTTCCGGCGAACTTGCCGATGGCCGAGCGCGAGCGGCGCGCGAAAGTCGTCCGCCGAGGCGCCGTCAGCGCCTACGTAGTCGCGGCCGTCTTCGTCGTGGTGTCGGCTGCCGCGCTCTTCTGGCCGGCGGGCGCCGAGCCTTGTCAGCCCGGGCTCGGCGCCTGCTTACCAAGCAAGCCGTAGTGACCGGCCATGCCGGCGGCGACGATCCGGTTCGGAGCCCCCAGCTTGTTCAGGAGCGAGGCGACCAGGCGCTTCGCGGTCCGCTCGGAAACCAGCATGCGTTCGGCGATTTCTGTGGTCTCCAAGCCGCGGGACAGCAGTACCCACAGGCGAATCTCGTCCACCGCCAGCTGACCGAAGATCTCCTCCGGCGGGTGCCGCACCGCGTCGAGCAACGCGGTGAACAAGGTGTCCTCGACCACTCGGAAGCCGGCGGCCACGGACAGCAGGGGAGCGACCAGCACATCCGGATCAGCCGACTTCGGCAGGAATCCGTCGGCGCCGGCCCGTAGAGCTTCTTCGGCGAGCTTCAGGTCCGACGTGCCTGACAGCGCGACGACTTTCGTATCGGGATGGCGGGACTTGATATGGCGGATCGCCGGAATCCCGTTGACGGGCGGCATGGCGAGATCGACCATCGCGATGTCGGCGCCGCACGAGCCGACGAGCGAGGCCGCTTCCTCCGCGCGGTTCGTCGTACCACCGATCTCGAACCGGTCGCCGGCTTTCGCCTTGAGCAGCAGAGCTAGGCCCTGGGTGAACAGGTCGTGGTCATCGACGAGCACCAGGACGAGTTTGCGGTCTTGCATGGCTCTCCTCGTCGGAAGATGACAAAATCACTACACGAGCCCACCAGCAGAGGCGCTGGCGGCAGCGTCGTGGAGGCATCGATGTCGACCGTACCGTGGTGGCGTTCCGTGCGGTCAAGCACGATCCTCCAGACGGATACGTTCCGGGAGACCGACATCCGGATCGTGGAACGGGTGCCCGCCAGTGTCCGGGTCGGCGTCGTGGTGTCCGTCGGGCTGCTCCTCGCGCTCGGGCCGGACTCCGTGCGGCACCACCTCGCGATCGGGTTGGTGTGGCTGGCTGTCGGCAGCATCTACGCGTTCATCGTTTTTTGGGATCCCACGATCGAGTTACGCAGCATCCGGTCCGCTTCGGTGGTGACCGGTCTGGACTCGGTCCTGTCGCTGGCCATCATCGCGTGCACCGGAGGTGCGAGCAGCGTCGCGGTGTCGCTGCTGTTCCTGGTCATCGCGGCCGCGGCGATGCGACTGTCCTTCGTGGCCACTGTGGCCGTGTCGATGGCCCTCGGGGGCGCCTATTTCCTGGTCGCGGTGCTGATGGACGCCGGTCAGACGTCGTCGGCGATCCGCATGCAGTCCGGGTTGTGGTGGCCGGTCTACCTGGTGTTCACCGCAGCCCTGACGGGCGGCTTCGCGCTGTTGACCGAACGGGCGACACGTGCGCACAGCGACGCCCGGGCACAGGCGATCGCGGAACGGGCGGCGGCGGAAGAGGAACGGGACCTGCGTGCCCGCCTCCTGAAGTCTTACGAGACCCAGGAAACCGGCTTGCACGTCATCCTGCACGAGTTCCGCACTCCCATCGCCTCTCTCAAGGCGCTGACCGACAACCTGGTCGAGCGAACCGGTACGGCGGCGGCCGAAGACGACGACAGCTGGACCAGCCTGCGGCTGCTGGCGGCCCACGCGGGCCACCTTTCGTCGATGATGGACGCGCTCGGCGACGTCGCCGCGAGCCGGCGGCCCACCTTCAGCACCGGGCGTCGCAGGGTCGTCGACATCGAGGAGTTCTTGTACGCGGCCGGAGACGCCGCCGGCCTGGCGGACTCCGAGCTGCAGATCACCGTCACGCCGCCGGGTGCACAGTCCCGCCTGGACGCACAACTGCTGCGACGCGTCATCACCAACCTCGTGGAAAACGCCGGACGGCACAGCCGGGGCACACCCGTCGAGGTCGTCGCGCGGCTGGGACGAGGACGGCTCCGGGTCATGATCCTCGACCGGGGGCCGGGTTTCCCGGCCGAACTCGCGCCCATCGTCACCGAGCGGTTCGTTTCCGTCGGCGAACGCCGTGGCACCGCGGGGCTCGGACTGTGGATCGCCGACCAGATCGTCCAGTCGCTCGACGGCCGGATCCGGTTCCGGCCGCGTTCGGGTGGCGGCTTGGTCGCCTGCCTCGAAGTGCCGGTCGACTGAGCACGTCTCGCCGTTCCGGCCGGGTACTTCTCATTTTCTGACGTCTTTTCGCGTCCCTTTCCGTGTGCGTGGCCCGCGCGGGTCGGCGGGGTTGGCACGCGCGGGCCACCGATGGCTCGCGCGATCGGTGTGCGTCGCGCCGGATCTTGTGATGATGATCCGAGTCCTTCACCTATGAGGAGTTGACGTCAATGAAGACGAAGGCTGCGGTCCTTTGGGGACAGCACGAAAAGTGGCAGGTCGAGGAAATAGACCTGGATCCACCGAAGGCCGGCGAGGTCTTGGTCAAGCTGACCGCCAGCGGGCTGTGCCACTCCGACGAGCACCTCGTCACCGGAGACCTGCCGTTCCCCTACCCCCTGGTCGGCGGCCACGAAGGCGCCGGTGTGGTCGAGACCGTCGGCCCCGGCGTCACGGACATCGCCGAGGGCGACCACGTGGTGATGACCTTCCTGCCCGCCTGCGGCCGGTGCTCGTACTGCGCGCGGGGTCTGGGCAACCTCTGTGACGCCGGCGCCGCCGTGATGCTCGGCCCGCAGCTGGACAACACCTACCGCTTCCACGCCCGCGGCGAAGACGTCGGCCAGATGTGCCTGCTCGGCACGTTCTCCGAATACACCGTCGTGCCGGCGGCGTCGGTCGTGAAGATCGACGACGGCATTCCGCTGGACAAGGCCGCGCTCGTCGGTTGCGGCGTGACGACCGGTTTCGGCAGCGC
Source organism: Amycolatopsis nalaikhensis (assembly GCF_030264295.1). GTDB lineage: Bacteria > Actinomycetota > Actinomycetes > Mycobacteriales > Pseudonocardiaceae > Amycolatopsis > Amycolatopsis nalaikhensis. The sequence continues at coordinate 4,142,167 of NZ_CP127173.1, forward strand.
GGTCCGATCCGGCGAAGTGCGGGCCGGTGACGCGGTGGTCGTCGTCGGCGTCGGCGGGATCGGCGTCAACGCGATCCAGGGCGCCCGGATCGCCGGCGCCCGGCTCATCGTCGCGATCGACCCCGTCGAGTTCAAGCGCACGAAGGCTCTCGAGTTCGGGGCCACCCACACGGCCGCGTCGATGGACGAGGCGTGGAACACCGTCAGCGAGCTGACCCGCGGCCAGCTGGCCGACGTGTGCGTGATCACCACGGACGTCGCCGAGGGCGCGCACATCACGCCCGCCCTCTCGCTCGTGGGGAAGCGCGGCCGGGTCGTCGTCACGGCCATCGGCCACCCCGAGGAAACGTCGATCACGACCAGTCTCATCGAGTTGACGCTGTACGAAAAGCAGCTCCGTGGTTCGTTGTTCGGTTCGTCCAACGGCCAGCACGACGTGCCGCGGCTGCTCGAGCTCTACAACGCCGGGCTGCTGAAGCTCGATGAGCTCATCACCACCGAGTATTCCCTGGAGGACGTCAACCAGGGCTACGAGGACATGCGCAACGGCAAGAACATCCGCGGCCTCATCCGGTACTAACCCACTTCGGTCGCCCGCAACGGCTCAAATTCGTGATGTGAGGACAGTTTCATGGCTATCGAACGCAACATCGAGCACGGCAAGCGCACGGGCTTCGGCAGTCTGAGCGAGGGCGGTCTCCGCATGGAGTCGTTCCCGATGCGCTTGTTCCGCAAGGGGAACAAGAAGTTCTGGAACCCCGAAGACATCGACTTCTCCCAGGACGCCAAGGACTTCGCGGCGATGAGCCCCGACGAGAAGCGGCTCACGTCGATCCTGGCCGCCCAGTTCATGGCCGGCGAGGAGTCCGTGACCCAGGACCTGCAGCCCTTCACGACGGCGATGGCCGTCGAAGGCCGGCTGGCCGACGAGGCCTACTTGACGCAGTTCACCTTCGAAGAGGCCAAGCACATGCAGGCGTTCCGCCTGTGGTTCGACGCGGTCGGTCTCGGCACCGACCTCCACGAATTCGTCGAGTACAGCGAGGCGTACACGAAGATCTTCACCGAAGAGCTGCCGAAATCGCTGTACGCGCTGACGACGGACCCGTCTCCGGCCGCCCAGATCCGCGCGTCCGTGACCTACAACCACGTGGTCGAAGGTTGTCTCGCCCTCACCGGCTACTTCGCGTGGGCCAAGGTGTGCAAGAGCCGCAACATCCTGCCGGGCATGCAGCAGGTCGTGAAGTACATCGGCGACGACGAGCGGCGTCACATGGCGTGGGGCACCTTCACCTGCCGACGCCACGTCGCCGCCGACGACCGCAACTGGGACGTCGTCGACGAGCGGATGCAGGAGCTGCTCCAGCCGGCGCTGCAGCTGATCGTCGGGCTGTTCGACGCTTTCGGGGACAACACGCCGTTCGGCATCAGCATCGACGAGATGACCGACTACGCGCTGGACAAGGTCAACCGCAGGCTCGAGTCGATCGAGAGCGCGCGGGGCTGCCGGGTCGAGGAAATCGACGAGGACTACTCCCCGATGCAGCTCGAGGACAAGTTTGCCGCGGAAGACGAAGCGGCGGTCGAGCAGGCGCTGACGGCCGTCGGCTCCTGACCCGTCGAGTTCTCACCGGTAACCAGGTCGACGCCGACCTCGAACCCAAGGAAGCACCGACATGCTGCAGGACACCTCTGCGCAAGAAGCGAACACGAACGTCGACCTGCTCTTCATCGGCGCCGGGCCGGTGGGTCTCTTCGGCGCGTACTACGCAGGATTCCGCGGCCTGAGCATGGCGGTGGTCGACGCCCTTCCCGAGGTCGGCGGCCAGGTCCAGGCGATCTACCCCGAGAAGAAGATCTACGACATCGCCGGCCTGCCGGGCGTGCCGGGGCAGGAGCTGATCGGCAACCTCGTCCGGCAGGCCGCGCCGTTCACCCCGCAGTACCTGCTTTCGCAGCAGGTACTGCGGCTCGAGCGCCGTGACGGCGGGTGGCGGGCCACGACGTCGGCCGGCGTGGTGGTCGACGCACGCGCGGTCGTGATCACCTCCGGCGTCGGGGCGGTCACCCCGCGGCCCATCCCGGCCGGCGAGGACTTCCTCGGCCGCGGCCTGTGCTACTTCGTCCCGCGGCTGGACGTGCTCGACGGCAAGGACGTCGTGGTGGTCGGCGGCGGGGACTCCGCGGTCGACTGGGCGCTGGCGGCGTTGCCGCGTGCGCGGTCGACCACGCTCGTGCACCGCCGACGGCAGTTCCGCGCGCACGAGCACTCGGTCCAGTTGCTCCACCAGTCCGCCTGCACCGTGCTGGTCGACGCGAACGTGACCGAACTGCGTGGGCAGGACCGGGTGGAGAGCGTCGCCATCAAGGTGGCCGGTGAAGCCGAGGTCCGCGAGACCAAGGCGCAGGTCGTCGTCGCCGCGCTCGGGTTCCTGATGGACCTCGGTCCGATCAAGGATTGGGGGCTCGAACTCGAGGGCCGCGCGATCCGGGTCGACAGCAGGATGCGGACCAACCTGCCCGAGGTCTTCGCGGCCGGAGACGCCGCGACCTTCGACGGCAAGGTCAAGCTCATCGCCGTCGGCTTCGGCGAAGTGGCGACCGCGGTCAACAACGCGGCCGTGGCGCTCGACCCGCAGGCCGGGCTCGCGCCGGGGCACTCGAGTGACTTGACACTTCCCGCCCAAGTCGGCGCCTGAAGCACACCGACATTCATCGAACGACCCCGAGGAGGTGGAACTGATGGCTTTCGTCATCGGAGAACCGTGCGTGGACGTGAAAGACATGACCTGCATCGAGGAATGCCCGGTCGACTGCATCTACGAGGGCGAGCGCATGCTCTACATTCACCCCTCCGAGTGCATCGACTGCGCGGCGTGCGAACCGGTCTGCCCGGTCGAGGCCATCAAGCCGGCCCAGCACGTCGACGACCGCTGGCGGCCGTTCCAGGAATCGGCGAAGTCGGCGTTCGACGTACTCGGCAGCCCGGGCGGGTCCACCAAGGTCGACCCCCCGATCGAGGACACGGAGTACGTGAAGAACTTCGAAAAGAACTAGCCGCGACACTGCGCGCTTCGGACCGGTATCGGCGGCGAGCGGGTCACAAAGGAGTTCCGGATGACGTCAATGGCGACGATTGACTGCGAACGTGTGGACGAGCCCAGAGGGCACGGCCAGGCCTCCTTCGCGCGTTCCGAGACGGATCCATGGTCTTTGGTCCGTGCCTCGCAAGAGGGTGATCACCGGGCGTTCGGCCTGCTGTACAGCCGCTACTCGGTGGACGTGTACCGCTTCGCGCGAGGACGGCTGCGCGACGAACACGCTGCCGAAGACGTCACCAGCGAAACGTTCCTCCGTGCGCTTCGCAGCATCGGCACGGTGCGGTACTTCGGGTCCAGCGTCCGGGCTTGGCTGCTGACGATCGCCAGGAACCTCATCCTCGACCACGTGAAGTCGGGACGCTTCCGGCACGAGGTGATGGTCTCGGAGTTTTCCGAGCAGGAGCAGGCCGTCGTGATTCCGGAGTTCAGCGTCTTCTCGCAGCCCTGCCGGGACGAAATCGCCCGGCAGATGTTCGAGTTGAGTGAGGACCAGCGGATCTGCCTGCGGCTGCGGTTCTTCGACGGTCTGTCCGTGTCGGAAACGGCGCAGGTCATGCAGCGGAAGAGCAGCGCCGTGCGCGCACTGCAGCACCGCGCCGTCCGGCGGCTGGCAGAGCTGGTCGACCCGGTCGCGGTGGATTGAGACCTGAAGTGGAGACAGAAGTTGCTTCGTGCAGAACCCAGTCAGAAAGGCGTTCGCTGATGACGATGGTGTCAGTCGAGATTCCGCCGGCGGTGCGTCCCTTCCTGGAGAACGCGGCCGCGAGCATCGTCATCGGTGCCGAGAAGACGACGGCGGCCGGAGGGGGCGAGATCCCGACCACGGACCCCGCCACGGGTGCGCTGCTGGCGAACATCGCGGCCGGCGGCAAGACGGACGTGGACCGTGCCGTCGAGGCCGCGCACAAGGCCTTCGCCGGTTGGCGGCGCCTCAGCCCGGCTGCGCGCGGCCGCGTGCTGCTCGATGTCGCCGACGCGATCGACGAGTACGCCGAGGAGCTGGCCACCCTCGAGACGCTGGACAACGGGAAGCCGCTCACCGAGTCGACCTACCTCGACGTCAGCCTCTCCGCGCAGATCTGGCGGTACTTCGGCGGGTGGACCACGAAGCTCGGCGGCCAGACACTGCCGGTGTCGCCCGCGGTGGGCGAAGCCCTGGTCTACACCCAGCGCGAGCCGCTCGGCGTGGTCGGCGCGATCGTGCCGTGGAACTTCCCGTTGATGATCGCGTCGTGGAAGGTGGCACCGGCGCTCGCCGCGGGGAACACCGCGGTGCTCAAGCCTTCCGAGTTCACGTCGTTGAGCGCACTGCGGCTGACCGAGGTCGCACTCGAAGCGGGGCTGCCCCCGGGCGTGCTGAACTTGGTGACGGGTCTGGGACCGGAAGCCGGCCAGGCCCTCATCGACCACCCGGGCGTCGCGAAGATCTCGTTCACCGGGTCGACCGAGACCGGGCGGCGGATCGTGACCGCCAGCGCCGGGAGCTTGAAGAAGCTCACGCTCGAGCTGGGCGGAAAGTCCGCGAACATCGTCTTCCCGGACGCCGACGTCGAGGCGGCGGCGCAGGGTGCCTTCAACGCCATCTTCCTGAACCAGGGTCAGGTGTGCTGTGCGGGCTCGAGGTTGTTCGTGCACCGCGACATCCACGACGAGGTCGTGGCCGCCCTCGCCGCGGAGGCCCGGGGAATCCAGCTGGGCCACGGCCTGGACGACGACACCCAGATGGGTCCGTTGATCTCGGCGCGGCAGCTGGACCGGGTGGAAGGCTTTGTCGGCGCGGGTGTTCGCGACGGCGCGACACTGGTGTGCGGCGGCGAACGGCCCGGAGGCGCACTGTCCGGTGGACACTTCCTCGAGCCGGCGATCTTCACCGACGTGCGGGACGAGATGTCCATCGCCACCGACGAGATCTTCGGCCCGGTGCTCTCGGTCCTGAAGTTCGACGACGAGGACGAGGCGGTGCGCCGCGCCAACTCCAGCGTCTACGGACTCGCCGCGGGCGTGTGGACCAACGACCTGAAGCGAGCCCACCGCGTCGCGCGTGAACTGGAAGCGGGCACGGTCTGGGTCAACATGTACAACATGATCGACCCGGCGGCTCCCTTCGGCGGCTACAAGTCCTCGGGCTACGGCCGTGACCTCGGCGAGGAGTCGCTGCTGGGGTACACGCAGATGAAGTCGGTCTGGATCGGGATGGACTGAACCCCGCCGTCCGTCCACATTCCACAGTTTTCCGAAAAAAACTCAGTGAGGAGTGCAAAATGGGTGCGTTCAAGGATGACTCCGAGGTCTACAAGTACATCGGCGGTGTCTTCGAGAACGGTCTGGCCGACCCGGAGGTGGGCCCGAAGCTGAAGGGCTCCGGCGTCGTCCTCCAGATCACCTACACCGACCCCGACTCGGTCCTGACGGTCGACTTCCCCTCCGGTGAGGTGCACACGGGCGCGAGCGACCTGACGCCGCACGTCGAGCTGTTCATGACGGCCGACACCGGCAACCGGTTCTGGCTGGGCAAGGTGAACTTGTCCGTCGCGATGGCCAAGGGGCAGGTCCGAGCGAAGGGTCCGGTCTCGAAGATCCTGAAGCTCGTGCCGGCGGCGAAGTCGCTGTTTCCCGCCTACGAGTCGTTGCTCGAGCGTGACGGCCGTGACGACCTGCTGAAGGCGTGAGCGGCAGACAGAGTTCCGATGACGACGTCGTCGGCGTGACGGAGGTCGAGTAATGCGCAGCACCATGCAGGGCACACCGCTCACGGTCGCGTCGATCCTGCGGCACGGCGTGGAGGTCCACGGCGACCGGCGGGTGATCACCGCGACGGGTGACGGGTTCCGCCGGTCGACCTACGAGCAGGTGGGCCGGCGGTGCGGTCAGCTCGCCAACGCGTTGCGCCGCCTCGGGATCGCCGGCGACGACCGGGTGGCCACGTTCCAGTGGAACAACCAGGAGCACCTGGAGGCGTACGCCGCGGTGCCTGCCATGGGCGCGGTGCTGCACACGCTCAACATCCGGTTGTCCGCCGAGCAGATCCGCTTCATCGCCGGGCACGCCGAGGACAAGGCCGTCATCGTCGACTCGTCGCTCGTGCCGCTGCTGGCCCGCGTCCTGCCCGGGCTCGATACGGTCAAGGTCGTGCTGGTCACCGGCGACGACGGTGACCTGGCACCGCTGGAGGGCAGCGGCAAGGCGGTGCTCCGCTACGAAGACGTCCTCGGCGCGGAGTCACCGGAGTTCGCGTGGACCGACGCGGACGAGGACGCCGGGGCCGCGATGTGCTACACCAGCGGCACGACGGGCGACCCGAAGGGTGTGGTGTACAGCCACCGTTCGCTGTACCTGCACTCGATGGCCGCCTGCACGGGCAACGGACTGGGCATCGCCGAGCAAGACCGGATCCTGCCGATCGTGCCGATGTTCCACGCCAACGCGTGGGGCCTGCCGTACGCGGCCTTGATGGCCGGGGCGGAACTGCTGATGCCGGACCGGTTCATGCAGGCGGCCCCGCTGGCCAGGATGGTCCACACGGAACGGCCCACCGTGGCCGGCGCGGTTCCGACGATCTGGAACGACGTGCTCCTGCACACGGACAAGGACTCCGGCCTGGACTTCTCGTCGTTGAGGCTGGTCGTCTGCGGCGGGTCCGCCGTGCCGCGCTCTCTCATGGAGGCGTTCGAGAACCGGCTCGGCGTGACCATCCTGCAGGCGTGGGGCATGACCGAGACCTCCCCGATGGCATCGGTGGCCCGCCCGGCGGTCACCGCCGGCCCAGCCGACGCGTGGCGGATGCGGGCGACGCAGGGACGCCCGGTCTGCGGCGTCGAGATGCGGATCGTCGGCGACGACGGCACGCCTCAGCCGCGGGACGGGCAGGCCGTCGGCGAGCTGGAGGTGCGGGGGCCGTGGGTGACCGGTTCGTACTACCAGGTCGACGACGACGCGCGCTTCCACGACGGATGGCTGCGCACGGGCGACGTCGGGCACATCAGCGCCGAGGGCTTCCTGACGCTGACCGACCGGATGAAGGACGTCATCAAGTCCGGCGGCGAGTGGATCTCGTCGGTCGAGCTCGAGTCGGCCCTGGCGGGGCACCCCGACGTGTTCGAGGCGGCGGTCATCGCCGCACCGGACGAGCGCTGGCAGGAACGTCCGCTGGCGGCTGTCGTCCTTCGCGAGGGCGCGATCGTCTCGCCGGGGGAACTCCGATCCTGGTTGTCGGACAAGCTGCCGCGGTGGTGGCTGCCCGAGCGGTGGACCTTCGTCGAGGAGATCCCCCGCACCAGCGTGGGGAAGTTCGACAAGAAGGTGCTGCGCGGGGACTACGCGGACGGCCGGTTGAAGGTGGAGACCCTCGAATGACCTTCCGCGCCATGAAGTTCGCGGTGTAGCCGGCGGTGAGGAGGTGAGCGCATGAAGAGTGCCCCCAGCGCCTCGAAGATCGAATTCGACGGCGTGACTACGGTTCTCGGCGACGAACCGGTGCTGCACCGGCTTCGGCTGTCGGTGCCGGACGGGCAGGTCACGGTGATCCTCGGACAGTCGGGGTGCGGCAAGACGACTCTCCTGCGGCACCTCGTGGGCCTGCTGCCGCCGACGGGCGGCAGCGTCCGGCTGGACGGCCGTGACGTCTGGTCGCTGACCTCGGCCGAGCTCGTCAGTGCTCGTGGCGGGATCGCGGCCGTGGTCGGCGGGTCACACCCGTTCGGCAGCTGGCTGTTCTCCTCGATGAACGTCTACGAGAACGTCGCTTGTGTCCTGCGTCGTGCCGGTGCGACGGACGATGAGGTGCACGCGACCACCGCGCCGTTGATGCGGGAGTTCGGCCTGGAGGCCTTCGCGCGTTCCTTCCCCGAGGAGATCCCCGCGCACGCGAGGCGCAGGGTGCTCCTTGCGCAGGCGTTGGTGTCCGGCATGTCGCTGATCGTCCTCGACGACGTCGACACCGCGTTCGATTCCCGCTACACGGGCGCCATCGTCAGGGCGATCAAGTCGGTCAACGAGAAGGCGCGGGCCACGGTATTGATCACGACGCACGACCTGGACTTCGCGCGGGAAGTGGCTCACGAGGTCGCCGTCCTGTGGAACGGCAAGATCGTCTCCCACGGGCCGCCGGACGTCCTCCTGCGCGGCGTGCGGACCGGCGAAGAGTTCGGCAGGCGGTTCTTCCGGACGGACCTCGCCGGGCCGCTGCGCAGGGACGTCGTCGAAGGCGGCTTGCGAGGCGGCCAGCCGGCGAGGCGGTTCTTCGCGATCGATCCCGACCTGCCGGTGTGGTGCGTGGTCGCGCTCCTGCTGCTGGTGATCGTCTTCGTGTTCTGGTCCAGCGCGGGCACCGTCTTCGGCGGGTCGTGACGATGGGTGATCCGTACCTGCGGAGCGTCCGCACGGCCGAGCTGACGGCCTTGGCCCGTGCGATCAGGATCGTCGACGACCACGGCGATCTCAACCACCGCTACGAGGCACTGATCGACGACTCGCAGGTCGTGCTGGACAGCAACCGGATCCGGTTGACCCAGGCACGGGGCCTGGCCAAACGGCTGGTCGTCCTGGCCAAGGCGGCGGGAACCGAAATGCGAGCCCAGCTGACGAGAACCGAACGAGACGTGCTGGACGCGGGCCTTGCCCAGGCGGACGGGCTCATCCGGACCGCCGATTCCGGCGCGTAGTGGCGAAGGGCCGGGATCGGCCGGAGTGTCGAGGAGTGGAAATGACGAATACCGAATGCCGGTGCCTGTGCGCTCCCGCGGGGCACCACGCGAGCAACTGCGCGGGTCTGGCGCGCCCGGGCAAGTTCGTGCCGTTGGCCGGCGCGCAGCCGTCGGCCCGCGTTCCCGCCTGTGGCCCGTGCCACCGGGCGACGATGACCGCCGCGGTCGGCTTCGTTCCGGTCCCCGCCCGGGGCCGGATGGTTGCGCGGCTGGGAATCCGGTCCGGCGCCGCGTAGCGCCGGCCCGTAGCCGATGTCCGAATCCCCAGTATCGAAGGAGTCATGATGGACGAGAACACCGTGGGGCAGGCCACCCTCGCCGAGGATGTCGTGGTGGCCGAAGACCTGCTGGTCGAGGAGGTCTCGATCGACGGGATGTGCGGTGTCTACTGACACCGGCACCTTCGATCTGGACACGGCGTGGCGGTTGGACGACCGGGTGTCGATCCGGCCCGAGCGGTTCGGGGCGCTGCTGTACCACTTCGGCACCCGCCGCCTGTCGTTCCTGAAGAACCCGGCGCTGCTGACCGTCGTCCGGTCCCTGGCCGACCACCCGAGCGCCCGCGCCGCCTGCGCGGGCGCCGGGGTGGGCCGGCCCGAGCTGCCGCGTTACCGCGCCGCGCTGGCCGCACTGGCCGCGTCGAGCATGATCCAGCCGAGGAGTCTCTGATGTCCCTTGTGGACGAGTTCCAGTACGGGCTCGACGCGCCCATCTGCCTCACGTGGGAACTGACCTACGCCTGCAACCTTTCCTGCGTGCACTGCCTGTCCTCCTCGGGACGGCGGGACCCGCGCGAGCTGTCCACCGCGGAGTGCAAGGCGCTGATCGACGAGTTCGAGCGCATGCAGGTCTTCTACGTCAACGTCGGCGGCGGCGAACCCACCGTCCGCCCGGACTTCTGGGAGCTCGTCGACTACGCGACCGAGCACCACGTCGGGGTCAAGTTCTCCACCAACGGCGTCAAGATCACCCCGGAGGTGGCGCGGCGCCTGGCCGCGAGCGACTACGTCGACGTCCAGATCTCCCTCGACGGCGCCACCGCCGAGGTCAACGACCACGTCCGCGGCCCCGGCTCCTACGCCACCGCGATCCGCGCGATGGAGCACCTGGCCGACGCGGGCTTCGAGAACTTCAAGATCTCCGTGGTGATGACCCGGCACAACGTCGGCCAGCTCGACGCGTTCAAGGCGATCGCCGACCGCTACGGCGCCCAGCTGCGGATCACGCGGCTGCGCCCGTCCGGCCGCGGCGCCGACACCTGGGACGAGCTGCACCCGACCGCCGCCCAGCAGCGTTCGTTGTACGACTGGCTGGTGGCGCACGGCGAAAACGTGCTCACCGGGGACTCGTTCTTCCACCTCGCCGGCTACGGTGAAGGCGATTTGCCCGGCCTGAACCTGTGCGGCGCCGGGCGGGTGGTGTGCCTGGTCGACCCGGTCGGCGACGTCTACGCGTGCCCGTTCGCCATCCACGAGACCTTCCTCGCCGGCAACGTCCGGGACGCCGGCTTCACCCCCGTGTGGCGGCAATCCGAGCTGTTCACGTCGTTGCGGAGCCCGCAGAGCGGCGGCGCCTGCACGTCGTGTTCGGCGTTCGACGCCTGCCGCGGCGGCTGCATGGCCGCGAAGTTCTTCACCGGCCTGCCGCTGGACGGCCCGGACCCGGAGTGCGTCCGCGGCCATGGCGAGCTCGCGTTGGCCGGGGTTGCGGCGGGGAGCGTCCCGAAGCCGTCGCTGGACCACTCCCACCGGAAGCGTAAGCCGGTCCCGGTCACCATCGGGATGCGCCGCCCGCCGGAGCGCGCCTGCGACGAGAATCCCCTCGCGGGATTCAGGCGCTGACCGTGCGGCTCGCGGACCTGTCCTGGCCGGACGTCGCGGCCCATGCGGCGGCCGGAGCGATCCTGGCCGTGCCGGTCGGCGCGACCGAGCAACACGGCCCGCACCTGCCGCTCTCGACCGACACGGACATCGCGCTCGCGCTGTGCGACCGGCTGGCCGAGAAGCGGCCGGACGTCCTGGTGGCGCCGGCCGTGGCCTTCGGGTCCAGCGGCGAGCACGCCGGGTTCGCCGGGACGCTCTCGATCGGCCAGGAGGCGACCGAGCTCCTGCTGGTCGAGCTGGGCCGGTCCGCGGCGGAGACGTTCACGCGCGTGCTGTTCGTCTCGGCGCACGGCGGCAACGCGGCGCCGGTCGCCCGGGCTGTCGCCCGGCTGCGGGCGGAGTCCCGGGACGTCGAGGTGTTCCAGCCGCACTGGACCGGGGACCCGCACGCCGGACGACCGGAAACGGCGCTGCAGCTGGCCTTGCGGCCGAACGCGGTGCGGATGGACCGGGCCGTCGCAGGGGACCGCAGGCCGCTGGGAGAGGTGCTGCCGCTGCTGCTGAACGGCGGGGTGCGGGCGGTGACGGCGACCGGCGTGCTCGGCGACCCGACGCCCGCCACGGCGAGCGAAGGCGTGGCGCTGCTGGACCGCTTGGTCGTGGATCTCGTGTCCCGGGTGGACCGTTGGTGCTCCGCCACCGGAAGCGAACTGAGCACTCCGGGCGAGGTGGTGCCGCGATGACCGCGCGAACCGCCCTCGTCACCGGTGCGGCCCGGGGGATCGGCGCCGCGACCGTACTGGAGCTGGCCCGGCGGGGCTACACCGTTCTCGCGGTCGACGTCGCAACCGACGACCCGGCGCTTCCGTACTCGATGGGGAGCAAGGCCGATCTGTCCGCCGTCGTCGAGCAGGCAGGCGGGAACGTCGAACCGTTCGTGGCCGACGTCCGGGATCCCTCGGCGATGGCTGCCGCCGTCGCCGAGGCAGAACGCCGGTGGGGCGGGCTCGACGTGGCGATCGCGGCCGCGGGCGTCGTCGCCGGGGGAGCGCCGGCGTGGGAAGTTCCGCTCGAACAGGAACAGGCGGTGCTCGACGTCAACCTGAACGGTGTCGTCAACTTGGCTCGCGTTGCGGTGCCCGCACTGCTGCGGCGGCCGCAGCCTCGGTCCGGCCGGTTCCTGGCCGTCGCGTCGGCCGCGGCCACCCGCGGCCTGCCGATGCTCGCCGCCTACTGCGCCGCGAAGGCCGGGGTCGCCGGGCTGGTCCGCGCGCTCGGGGCCGAGCTGGGGGCGACCGGGGTGACCGCCAACGCCGTCAGCCCCGGGTCCACCGACACCCCGATCCTCGCCGAAAGCGCCCGGCTCTACGCCCTGCCCGACGCCGCCGCCTTCGCTGCCCAGCAACCGGTCCACCGGCTCCTCGACCCTGCGGAGGTCGCCGCGGTGCTGGCGTTCCTCTCCGGGCCGGACAGCAGCGCGATGACCGGCGCGGTCGTACCGGTGGACGGAGGACTGGCCCTGTGACGCCCCTCCCGACCGGCTTCCGGCTCGAACTCGATCAGGACACCCGCCGCCTGACCGGCGACCTGATCTTCGGCGGTTCCCCCGCGCGCGTGCTCCGGCTGACCGCGGCCGGGCAGGCCGCCTGGCGAGAACTCGCCGAAGGACCGGTCTCGACGGCCGCAGCCGGGACGCTCGCCCGACGGCTCACCGACACGGGGCTCGCCCACCCTCTCCCGCCCGAACCGGACGCGCCCGCCGACCTCACGGTCGTGGTGCCCGTTCGCGACCGCGCAGAGCTGCTGGACCGCTGCCTGGCCGGGCTCGACGGCCGGCACCCGGTACTGGTCGTCGACGACGGCTCCCGCGACCCCGCGGCCGTCGCCGCAGTAGCGGCCGCGCGCGGGGCGAAGCTCGTCCGCCGTGACGTCAACGGTGGCCCCGGCGCCGCGCGGAACACCGCGTTGGAGCACGTTGCCACCGAGTTGGCAGCCTTCCTGGACAGCGACTGCGTGCCGACCACGGGCTGGACCGACCGGCTCGCGGCGCACTTCGCCGACCCGCTGGTCGCCGCGGTCGCGCCCCGTGTGCGCGCCTTGGCGCCGGACACCTGGGCCGGCCGCTACACCCGGGTGGCGAGCAGCCTCGACCTGGGCGACCGCCCCGCGCGGGTCGCGCCCGGCACGCGGATGTCGTACGTGCCCACGGCCGCGCTCGTCGTTCGCCGGGCCGCGCTGACCGACGTGGCCGTCGACGGCGAGGTCTTCGATCCGGACCTGCGCGTCGGTGAGGACGTCGACCTCGTCTGGCGGCTCCACACCGCCGGGTTCAGGGTTCGCTATGCGCCGGACGTCTCGGTCGGCCACCACGAACCGGAAACCTGGCGCGGCCTGCTCGGCCGCCGGGCCCGCTACGGCACCTCTGCCGCGCCGCTCGCCAAGCGGCACCCGGACCTGCTGGCGCCGCTGGCGCTGCAGCCTTGGCCGGCGCTGGCCGTCGGGGCGTTGCTGGCCCGCCGTCCAGGGCTCGCCGCGCTGGCGTTCGGTGGCTCAGTGGCCAGTACGGCCCGCACCGTGCGCGCCCACGACGTGCCGACGGACGGCGTCGTGCGGGCGATGGCCACCGCCGTCCACCAGACGTGGCTCGGCTGCGGCCGCTATGGCACCCAATTCGCGGCGCCCCTGCTCGCGGGACTGCTGGTACCGCGGGGACGAGGGCGCCGAGCCGCCGTGGCGTACCTGCTGCTCGGCCCGCCGCTGACCGCGTGGGCGAAGAACAGGCGCGACCTCGACCCCGTCCGGTACACGGCGGCGGCGATCGTCGACGACATCGCCTACGGCGCCGGGGTTTGGGCCGGTTGCCTGACCCACCGCACTCTCGAGCCGGTTCGCCCGGTCCTCGTCCGGCGCACCCTGCGCTTCGATCCGAAGGGAAAACGATGAGCACCACCTGGTTCGAGTCCATCGCCGAGGCACAGCGGCGCGCCAAGAAGCGGCTTCCCGGCTCCGTGTACTCCGCGCTGATCGCCGGCTCGGAGAAGGGCCTGACGCTGGCCGACAACCTGAGCGCGTTCGACGAGCTGCGTTTCGCACCCCGGACCGCGGGCCTTTCCGGCGCTCGCGAGCTGGGTACGCACGTGCTCGGCCGGGACGTCGCGCTGCCGGTGCTGATCTCCCCGACGGGCGTGCAGGCCGTGCACCCGGACGGTGAGGTAGCCGTAGCCCGCGCGGCTGCGGCGCGCGGGACGTCGATCGGGTTGTCTTCATTCGGCAGCAAGCCGATTGAAGAGGTCGTCGCCGCCAACCCGAACACGTACTTCCAGGTCTACTGGACGGGCACCCGCGACGACATCCGGCGCCGCCTCGACCGCGCCCGCGCCGCCGGGGCCGTCGGCATCATCCTCACGTTGGACTGGTCGTTCTCGCACAGCCGCGACTGGGGCAGCCCGCACATCCCGGAGAAGCTGAACTTCCGCGAGCTGCTGCGGTTCGCGCCGGAAGGCATCACGCACCCGCGCTGGCTGCTGGACTACGTGCGCACTCGTCGGCTGCCGGACTTGGGCGTGCCGAACATGGTGGAGCCCGGAGAAAAGGTGCCCACGTTCTTCGGGGCGTACGGGCAGTGGATGCAGACCCCGCCGCCGACGTGGGACGACGTGGCCTGGCTGCGGTCGCAGTGGGACGGCCCGTTCCTGCTCAAGGGTGTGATCCGGGTCGACGAGGCCCGCCGCGCGGTGGACGCGGGGGTCAGTGCGATCTCGGTGTCCAACCACGGCGGCAACAACCTCGACGGCACCCCGGCGACGATCCGCGCCCTCCCGGCGATCGCCGACGCGGTCGGCGGGCAGGTGGAAGTCCTGCTGGACGGCGGGATCCGCCGCGGCAGCGACGTCGTGAAGGCGCTGGCACTGGGTGCTCGTGCGGTGCTGATCGGCCGCGCGTACCTGTGGGGCCTGGCGGCAGGCGGGCAGACCGGTGTGGAAAACGTCCTCGACGTGCTGCGCAACGGGATCGACTCGACACTGCTGGCGTTGGGCAAGCGCAGCGTTCACGATCTCGGCCCCGAGGACGTCGTCGTGCCGGACGGCTTCGAAGCCGAACTCGGCGGGAGCACGGCGGCTCGCGCCGAGGTAAGTGTGCCCCTCGAGGACGACGAGTTGGAGGTCATTCACAGCACCTGTTAGTGGGGTGCGAGCCTGAGCCCTCTTGGTCAGACTGGTGTGAGACATCCCGTGTGAGCGGGGGTTCCTGACCGAGGGTGGGTTCGTCCGGCGAGGAGCAGGCCGACCCCGCGCCGCGTCCGTCGCGTCGGGTGTTCACCGCGGAGTACAAGCTCGCCACGGTCGCCGAGTACGAGAACGCCCCGAATGGGGAGAAAGGCGCGATCCTGCGCCGGGAAGGCTTGTATTCGTCTCACATCATCGAATGGACACGAGCTCGCGACGCAGGACGCCTGGGTGGTGAACCAGCCGAGTCGGGGACACCGGCGAAACGGGTCAAGAAATCGGCCGAGCAGATCGAGTTGGAGAAACTCCGCCGGCAGAACCGGAAACTGACCTCCGACTTGACGAAAACCCGGATGGCTCTCGACATCATGGGAAAAGCACACGCGCTCTTGGAAGAACTCTCCGAGAGCGCGGAGCGCGACGAGCCGCCGAGGACATCCTGACGGCCGCGTTCGCCGAACTGCGCGCGGCAGGGGTGCCGGTGAAGAAATCATGCACGCTGACCGGGATATCACGGGCGACGCATTACCGGCACGCCAATCCAAAAGGGGCCGGTCCGTGGCTGCCCGTGCGCCGCCGCCGCAGGCGCTGGACGCCGCCGAGCGGGACCTGGTGCTGAGGTTGCTGACCAGCCCGGCCTGCCGGGATCTGGCGATCCCGCAGGTCTGGGCCAGGGAGTTGGACGAGGGCCGGTACTGGTGTTCGGTCTCCGCGATGTACCGGATCGCCTGCGCCGCCGGCCAGGTCTGGGAACGTCGCCGCCTCGCCACCCACCCCGCCCGGGTTCGGCCCGAGCTGGTTGCCCGCGGTCCGAGTGAGGTGTGGTCGTGGGATATCGCCGCGCTGAAAGGACTGTCGAAAGGGATTTGGTACAAATGCTATGTCATCCTCGACATCTACTCCCGCTATGTCACCGGCTGGCTGGTCGCTGCCGCGGAGGACGCGGTCGCGGCGAAGGATTTCCTCAATGACGCCATGAACCGCAATGGCAGTCAGCCGCACACCATCCACGCCGACCGCGGTAGTTGCTGCCTCATCGGCGTCACAGCGATGGGATGCTCCGCGGTACCAATGCTCCCGGCTTGGTGACCAGCCGTGGTGGCTTCCGCGCGGCAACTGAGGGCGCTGCATGGGAAGAAGCTGCAGAAGGGCCCAGCGGCGGCCGTATGTGTCCGACTCAGGGGCCGAACTGCGTCGGCGAGGTCATGGTGCCGCCCCGGACCCCCGGGCAGGCCC
Organism: Amycolatopsis nalaikhensis; assembly: GCF_030264295.1. Lineage (GTDB taxonomy): Bacteria > Actinomycetota > Actinomycetes > Mycobacteriales > Pseudonocardiaceae > Amycolatopsis > Amycolatopsis nalaikhensis. Next base: position 4,158,255 of record NZ_CP127173.1, read on the forward strand.
GGGACTGGGATGTCAGCCACAATCCTTCCTGGACCAACCGCCGGTTTGCGCCGGACGTGACGCGTGCGGAAGTCCTGGACGACTACCAGCAGGGGACGAGCCTCGAGTGTCCGGCGTGCAACCGAAGTGGCGGCAACGACGACTCAAGATTCGGCGGATGAGGCATGGGACTTATCGAGCACTTGGAGGCACGACTGGGCCTTATCACGGGTGGCTGGTCGACGGATCCAGATGGACGGCCGCGGGAGTTCCGGGTCGCCGCCTTCGCCAAGGGAGTTATTCCAGGCGTCGAATCCTTTTCGACGATCGGCTTGAGCAGGCATGACTTGGTATCGCCGAAGTCCGGTCGGAAATTACGCTTGGAACTCGTAGCCGGTGAGCGGGGCGGCCCCGGTGGGGAGTACCTCCCCGGCCTCGTCGGCCAAGTGGCCGACGAACTCCTGGCTTCGGGCCGGGCACTTCTGCGTGGGGACGTGATCGGCCCCCGAGGCCCGCTTGTCCCTGGGAGTATAATGGAAGCCTGGTACGCCGCGGCGCCGGTCTACTACGACGACGGCTTCGCGGGAGTGGACCTCGACGACGGGCACCGGGCCGCGATCGTCTGGATAGTACCGATCTCTCGAAGTGAAGCCCAGTTCGTGAGCGCGAACGGCTGGCGAGAGTTCGAGAACGAGTTGATCAAGTACGACCCGGACCTCTTGGACCTTCATCGAGACGAACTCCCGCTGGGTGGTCGGTGATCAGCGCGGCATAGCCTGCGTCGGCGGCGACTGTGACGACGACGTATCACCACCCGTTCCATGACGTGACGCGGGTGGTGAGGACGTCGTATCACTCGACGGAGGTCACCGATGACCTGACGATCGACGAGCTATGAGCTTCCCCCGGTTGTCCGGACACCTGACCTGAGGTGACCGCCGGTCACCAGGGAGGATGTTCCGATGCCTGCACCACACCCGCCTGAGTTTCGTCAGCGTGCCGTCGAGCTGGCCCGTCTGGGCGACAAACCGGTCGCCGCGCTGGCGAAGGACTTGGGGATCGGCGAGTCCTGCCTGCGCAACTGGATGGCCCAGGCCGACGCCGACGAGAACGGCTCGGCCACGAAGCTGACCAGTGCGGAGAAGAAGGAGCTTGCCGAGCTGCGACGGAAGAACCGGCAGCTCGAGATGGAGAACGAGATCCTGAAACGCGCGGCGGCGTACTTCGCGCGGGAGAACATCCTCCCAAAGTAACCTTCCCGCTGGTCCATGAACTGGCCGCGGACGGTATCGACGTCGCGGTGGCCTGCCGGGTATTGAACGTGTCCCGCTCCGGCTATTACGAATGGCGCGACCGGCCGCTCTCGATCCGTGAGGAGGAGAACGCGGTTTTGCTGAAATACATCGAACAGATCCATGCCGATTCCCGCGGCACCTACGACTCGCCGCGGGTGCACGCCGAACTCACCCTTGGCCTGGGCTTGCCGGTCAACCTCAAACGCGTCGAGCGGCTCATGCGCGAGGCCGGCATCCAGGGCCTCTACCGGCGCCGGCGCCACCACACCACGGTCCGCGACCCGGCCGGGCAACCCAGTACTGACCTGGTCAACCGCCGTTTCGCCGCCGACGCCCCGGACCGGTTGTGGATCACCGACATCACCGAACACCCCACCGAGGAGGGCCGGATCTACTGCGCCGCGGTGATGGACGCCTACTCGCGGCTCATCATCGGCTGGTCCATCGCCGATCATATGCGCACCGAACTGGTCACCGACGCTCTCGGCATGGCCATTCTCCGCCGCCAACCCGACGGCGGCAAAACCATCCTGCATTCCGACAGTGAGACTGTTTCTGCCGGTGTTGCCCCGGGTTTCCCGGCCCGCGAGAGGGACGGACGCGGGAGGATGCTGGTGCCGGGCGCTCCGAGAGCTTCCTGACCCTCACTCCGATCGACGAAGTGTTGTCTTTCCTCGGATCTGTCGGTTGCTCTGGGAGCGCCCGGCGAGGCGCTACGCCTCGCCGTCGGGGTGACCTAAGGAGAGCCTGCGCCACCAGGCGCTCATCACTGTCTTGTCCGCCGGTTCGGTCGATGCGCGGCGCCGCCCTGCCCATCGAGCGGATCGGAGAGGACGACATGACCAGCATTGCGCATGCTGCGCGAACGGGCCAGACCCGGGAGTCGGCAGCATCCGGGAAGACCGTGTACGCCGGCGTGGACACGCACAAGGAGCTGCACGTGGCGGCGGTCGTCGACGACGGCGGGACAGTACTGGGCACGCACAGTTTCTCCACCACCCGCGCTGGCTATCGGGCTCTGACGGCCTGGATCGGCGAACACGGCCGGCTGGCCCGCATCGGCGTCGAAGGGACCGGCTCCTACGGCGCCGGGCTGACCCGGCACCTGGCGAAGGCCGGTGCGACCGTTCTCGAGGTCGACCGGCCGGACCGCTCCGATCGCCGCCGCAGGGGCAAGGACGACGACCTGGACGCGATCAGCGCCGCCCGGGCGGTGCTGCACAACCGGCGGACCGCGATCCCGAAGTCCAAGGACGGGGCCGTCGAGGCGCTGCGGGTCCTGCGGACGGCACGAGCCCAAGCGGTCCGCGAGCGGCGAAACGCCTTGCAACTGCTGCGAATGACGATCGTCTCAGCACCGGACGAGGTGCGTGACCAGATCCGCAACCTCACCCGCATGCAGCTGATCCGGGTGGTCGCCGCCTGGCGTCCGGACGTGTCGAACGCCGCCGACCCGATCGGCGCCTACCGGGTCGCGCTCAAGTCGATGGCACGTCGCTACCTCGAACTGACCGACGAGATCGCCGACCTCGACGACCTGATCAACCCGCTGGTCGAGGCACTCGCGCCGCAGCTGCTCGCGCGGCTTGGCATCGGCGTCGAGATCGCCGGACAGCTGCTCGTCACCGCTGGCGACAACCCCGACAGGATGACGTCGGAGGCAGGGTTCGCGATGCTCTGCGGCGTCGCGCCGCTGCCCGCGTCATCCGGGACGACCCAGCGCCACCGGCTCAACCGCGGCGGGGACAGGCAAGCCAACCGCGCCCTGCACCTGGCTGTCGTCAGCCGCATCCGCCTGGACCCGAGAACCCAGGCCTACCTCGCGCGCAAGACCTCCGAAGGCCACTCGAAGCTCGAGATCATCCGTTGTCTGAAGCGCTATCTCGCCCGCGAGGTCTACTACCTCCTCAACCCCGGCCAACAACGGATCGCCCGCCGCCCCTACCGCCGCCACACGGCCACCTGACCCCAAACTCTGCCGGCTCCTCCGTCGCCGCCGCAACCGCCGGAGCGCAGGCGCGGTCACGATGGAGCACCCCACCGGATGAACGACCTTGACCGCGCCGAGCACCGGCACACCATCACAGGCGAAGGAGCCAGCCACCCCACGGTTGACAAACAGGAGAGCATCAGGGGCAGCCAATTCCGGTCACGGAAGTTCGTGAACACAGTGCACCGCAACGGTTTACGTGGATCGATGGGCCGAGTCGGGGCCTGTGGCGACAATGCCGCGATGGAGTCCTTCTTCGCGCTGCTACAGAAGAACGTCCTGGACCGGCAACGCTGGCAGACCCGCGAGGAACTGCGTCTGGCGATCGTGACTTGGATCGAACGCACCTACCATCGCCGGCGTCGGCAGGCCCGCCTCGGCAAGCTCACGCCGATCGAATTTGAGACAATCAACAGGCACGCAACCGCAGCCTGATCCACCCCACCTGCGAGTCAACCAAACTCGGGGCAGTCCCCACCATTGGTGGGAGCTGCCCGGCGGCGGTCAGGACGCCGGCGAGAAGCTCGAGGACACCGCCCGCCGCGAGATCGCCGAAGAGACCGGACTGGTCGTGGACAAGTTCGGCCGGAAGCTCTGGACCCGCGAAAGCCGTTTCACCTACCGCGGTCGCGAACACCACCGCCTCGACCACGTCTTCCTCGCCCGCATCGACGACACCGCCCCGCAAATCGCCCTCCGGCACTCGGCGAACGAGCGCGCCGGCCTCATCGAGCGATGATGGCGCTCTGTGAATAGGGCCAGTCCTGCTCTCTGAAAATCCCCAGTTGGGTGTCCTGTCGGCGCGTCGTTTGCGCTGGTCAACGACCCTCGGGTGACGGTTTCGGTGTTGATCACCGTGGACCGTCGCTGGAGGGTGGATGCTCTCGCTGGAGGAAGACGTGGAAGCGCAGGCGCTGCGCGATCAAGGCTGGTCGATCTCAGCCATCGCCCGACATCTCGGTCGTGACCGCAAGACCATCCGCCGGTACCTGTCCGGCGAACAGGAGCCCGGCAAGCGCAAACCCGCAGGTCCGGACCCGTTCGACCCCTTCGTGGCTTACTGCCGGACCCGGCTTGCCGACGACCCGCATCTGTGGGCGTCCACCCTGCTCGACGAGCTCGCCGAGCTGGGCTACCGCGGCGGCTATTCGACCTTCACCCGCGCGCTGCGCCGCCACCAGCTGCGCCCGCACTGCGAGCCCTGTCAGGTCGCTCGCGGCCGGGACGTCGCGATCATTGCCCATCCACCGGGCGACGAGACCCAGTTCGACTGGGTGGAGTTGCCCAACCCGCCAGCGGATTGGGGTGTCGGTCGGCACGCGCATCTGTTGGTCGGCGCGCTGGCGTATTCGGGCCGGTGGCGTGGTGTTCTCACTGAGGCCGAAGACTTCCCGCATCTCATCGAGGCCCTCGACGCCGTCGTGCGCAAACTCGGCGGCACCACTCACGACTGGCGCTTCGACCGCATGGCGACCGTCTGCTACCCGTCCACGGGCCGGCTGACCGCCGCGTTCGCCCAGGCTGCCAAGCACTACGGAGTCCGCTCCGTGGTTTGCCCGCCGCGACGCGGGAACCGCAAAGGTGTTGTGGAGAAGGCGAATCACTCGGCCGCGCAGCGATGGTGGCGCACCGTCGCTGACGACGCGACCATCGCCGAGGCGCAAGCCGGGTTGGACCGGCTCGCGGTCAAGCTCGACGATCGCCGCCGGGTCCGCGACGGCGAACCCACCACTGTCGCCGCGCTGGCCGCCGAGGAGGCGCTGCGGCCGCCGCCGCTGGTGGCGTTCCCCGCCGAGTTCGACGTGACCCGGATCGTGACACCGCAGGCGCTGGTTTCCTTTCGTGGCAACCATTATTCGGTTCCTCCGGGACTGGGCGGTGCCGCGGTTCAGGTCCGTCACCGGCTCGGCGCGGACGAGCTGCGCATCGTCACCGCCGGCGGCGCGACAGTCGCGCTGCACCACCGTGCCCTCGATGGCGCCGGGCGGCTGATCCGCGACGACGGGCACGTCGCCGCGCTGGAAAAAGCCGCGCTGGGCGCGTTCACCACGGATCGGCCCTGCACCCACAAGACCCGCCGTCCGCCCTCGGCGGCGGCGTTGGCCGAAGCGGCACGACTGCGCGGCCTGCCTGCGACGGGGCCCGCGGCCCACGTCGTGATCGATCTGTCCGCCTACGCGGCCACCGCCGCCAAGCTCGACAGCGCGCCCACCAAGGAATCCAGGAAAGGTTGAACCTGTTGTCTGCCAACAAATCCGCGCCACAGATGAGCGAAGCCCGCCGCTACCAGCAACTGCGCGCGCACTTCTCCTACCTCAAACTCGACAACGCCGCCGAAGCCCTGCCGAGGGTTCTCGATGAGGTCCGGCACGAGAACCTGTCCATGACCGCCGCGCTCGAGCGGCTGCTGGAGATCGAGGTCAACGCCACCGAAGCCCGTCGCCTCGCCGGACGGCTGCGGTTCGCTTGTCTGCCCGATCCCTGGACTCTGTCGGATTTTGACTTCGCCGCGCAACCCGGGGTCGACGAGAAGCTGATCCGGGACCTCGCGACGCTGCGTTTTCTCGACGACGCCTCGAATGTGTTGTTCGTCGGGCCGCCGGGGGTTGGGAAGACGATGTTGACCACCGCGCTGGCGCGCGGCGCGGCCGAGGCCGGGCACCGGGTCTACTTCACCACCGCCGCAGACCTTGCTGCTCGCTGTCACAAGGCCGCAGTCGAGGGGCGGTGGGCGACCTGCATGCGGTTCTTCGCCGGACCGAAGCTGCTCGTGATCGATGAGCTGGGCTACCTACCGCTGCCTGGCGACGGGGCGTCGGCGTTGTTCCAGGTGATCAATCAGCGTTACCTGAAGTCGTCGACGATTTTGACGACAAACGTCGGGATTGCTGACTGGGCAACAGCTTTCGGTGACGCCACTGTCGCGGCGGCGATGTTGGATCGACTGTTGCACCGGGCGACGGTGGTCGGTATCGACGGTCCATCTTACCGATTGAGGTCGCATCAGTCCACATCGGACAAGTTGCGCCAGGCGGTGAACGCACATGTCTCCTGACCCGCGCGATCCGAACTACAACGCGACCCGCAAGACCTGCCCGATCTGCTGGGAAGCCTTCACCGCGAACGGTCGGCAGGCCAAGACCCGCCTCTACTGCTCGCGGGAGTGCAAACGCACCGCGGCGGCTCGCCGCGAAGTCGAACGCACCAGCCACCCCGGCAGGCCGTTCGGCCCGCCACCCGCGATGACCATCCCAGCACCGCCGCCCACACCTCTGCCGCAGCTGGCCGCGCAGCGCGACTGCCCACACTGCGGCGGCCCGGTCACCATCGTCGCCCTGCTCACCACACCAGAAGCCGCCCGCCCACAGATGCCAGCCGCCGCACCCGACGGAGTGATCCCACTTCGCCGCTGACACCGGTTAAGCTGCACACCTCGACTGGGGATTTTCAGGAAGCGCCTCTGGCCCGTCTCACAGAGCGCCGTCACCGCCGTGCGCGGCCATCGCGCTCCTGGTCTCTACGGTCGGATCTACAGATGTCGGGTGAGGCGCTTGACTGGTCCGTAGAGCTATTGATCTGCGGAAACAGCGAACCACACCGAGTCAATCAGCGGGCCAGCCATAGGTGGCCCGCTCACTGGCCGGTCGGTGGCCTGCTGAGTGGCCCACCGACTGCCCAGTGCTTGCGGACTTAGCCGAACAGGACCTTGCGATTCATCCAGGCAAGGTGCAACGCCGCCGCCGCACCGGGAGAGAGGCGCTTGGACTCGCTGAGCCACGTCAGGGTGTTTTCCTCGAACGGAAATGCCCGCGCGGGCATGGAGCCCTCGGAGTTGGTCTCAACGGCGTTGGCGAACAGTTCGTCGTAGGTGTCCGGGGCGATGACCGCGACGGTGAGGATGTCGCCGGCGAGCGTGAGTGCGTCGAGAGTGACACCGAGGCAGAACACGCGGATGTGACCGTCACGCAGCGCCTCGTCCATCGTGGTGAACGGTTCCAGCTTGTCGTATCGGATCGGCTTACCGGAGCCGTCGTACTCGTCATGGCCCAGCAGTTCTTCGGCGTACTCGCGCTGGATGTTGCGCCAGATCGAGAAGTCGGCCGCGACTGCGGCCGGGATGACGGAGGAGGGCTGGAAGATGCCCGCGGGCAGCAGGTGTGCCATCCCGCCGCCGCCTGAGACGCGGGCGGAGTCACGCTGGTGAAGGACGACGCTCGGGCTGTCGCCGCCCCTGATGGTCAGGGTGCCGATCGCTCCCATGAGCGGTCGGCGGCCGAGGTCGAACGGGTCTGCGATCAGCTTGCGGAATGTCAGCCGTCGCATGGAGGCGCGCGGCATGACGGTTTCCTGGTCGCCGTCGATGGCGAGGTGGTGTGCGGCGAATTCGTGGGCGAGCGCCTCGTTGGTGTCGACCGCGTCGAAGAAACACATCTGCCCGAAGTGCATGCTCGGCTGGGTCCAGTCGAGTCCGAGCAGGCGGAAGCACAGCCGGTTCTCGAACAGGCGTGGTGCGGCGAGGTCGCGGATGGCGTCGTGGTAGCTGCGGTATCGGGCGTCGATGGTGGCCAGCGGGCGAACCGGGCCGCTTTCAGGTTCTTCTCCGGTGATCGTGGGCTCGGCGACCACGGAGTCCAGTGTCAGCGTGATCTCGTCCAGCGGGACGGGCTCGGCAGGAATCCAGGTGGGCGCGCTGATGACACCTGTGTTCTTCAGTCCTGGCACGCGATGGTCGCGGTACAGCGCCTCGGCGAGCACAGCGAGGTCGCGGCGATGCTTGCCCAGGGCCGACCGGACGTGGCGCCACTCGTCCTGGTCGCGCTCGACATGCGGTTCGGTCGTTGCGGGCACGGAGGCAAACGTGAGCGGCGCGGGAAGGGGCTCGGTCTGGTCCTGCTCGGGTCGGATAGAGCGCGGCCTGCGGAAACCGAGTTCGTCGCCCGCACAACCGAAGAACTCGGCGAGCAGTCGGCGATAGAAGGGCTGTGGCCACACGACTTCACCGCGCTCCCATCGACCGATGGTCTTGCGCGTGATTTGCGGGTGCTTGCCGTACCTGGTGGCGAGGTTGGTCAACTCGTCGGCCAGGTCCTGCTGGGACAGCCCGCCCCGCTCGCGCAGGGCGATCAGTACGGTGTTCGGTATGCGGGGCTCGTCGGGTGACACAGGATCAACGGTAGGGCGTGCCACACCCGCAGATCAGGAATGTCCCCCCAATGTCCCCGATCTGGCCCAACTGTGGGCGCTCGCTGTGGTCGTGTTCGTCCCTGCTGCCTGGTGAACTCGTAGCCGTAGTTACACCACGTCAGCCGGAGGCGACTACCAGTGAGTGATCGTATCGACGCCGCTCGGCGACCGACGAGCGCACCTCTGGTGCCGGGGATTCCGGGACTGGCCTGGGCCGAAACGCGTGCCGCCGCCGTCGACCTGGCGCGGCACGGCTGGCCCGTGCTGCCGGGAACCTACCAGCTTGCCGAGCACGGGGCCTGGCTGGGCAGGTCCGGCGCGGCAGGGCTGGAACCGGTCGCCGCGCTGTGGCAACTGGCCACGACGACCAACCCGGACGTGGCGATGGAGTGGTGGACACGGCGGCCGTATTCGGTGCTGCTGGCGTGCGGAGCCGGGGTCGACGGGGTGGAGGTACCCGCCGTCCACGGGCAACGCGCGCTGGGGCAGCTCTCGCCAGCCTGGCGCGGTCCGGTCGCCGTCACGCCCTTCGGTTCGTGGTTGTTCTTCGTGCGCAGCGACGATGAAGGGCTGCGTCCTGAGCTGGCCGCGAACGCACATGCGCAGTTGCACGCGAGCGGGGCGTGGTTGCCCATCCCGCCCACGGCGCGTGATGGCCTGCCGTATCGCTGGCAGGTGCCCCCGGACACCGTCGGCTGGGCGCTGCCCGCCTCGGCCGAGGTTCAGCGAGTGCTGATCGCGTCGCTGAGCCGTCAAGCCAGCGGCACACGACCCAGCCTCGCCTGAGTAAGCCGCGCCTGCGCCGAGGATGCCCCGACCGCCCTCGGCGCAGGCGCACCCACGCCCAAATCGACCGAAGGGGAGGTGCCGATCATGGCCGACAGCGGTGAACAGGTCACACAGCACGTGACGCGTGTGCGGGAGATCCTGCCGCGATCTGCCTCGATCATCGAGGCGTTCCGCGACGCCAGCAGCAGAGACCATCCCGGCCAACTCGTCCTCGACACGGCGAACGAGCTGGCGGCCCAACACGGGCAGCAGTGGCAGGCCGAGGATGTCAGCCGCGCTTCCGGTGCGTCCGCTGACGCCATCGCCGAAAGCAAGCGACTCATCGACGACCTCAACGCCAAACGCGTGGCTCTGGTGGAACGGATCGACGAGTGGGTGACGGCCCAGGTCCACAGCCGCGCGGACGCCTCCCTGCACACCGAGACCCTCGGCTCGGTCGTTGACCGGCTGGCGATCGCGTGGGTCCGTGCGAACAGCCTGATCAACACCAATGACGCAGGCGATCGAGCCCGCTTGGCTCTGCGGCAGCTCGCCGAGCTGGCCGACGCCTACGACGACCTGATCCGCGACGTCGCCACCGGCCACCGACGGCTCCCAGCGTGGCGGCCCCTGAAGACCTACCGGAGCGCATCGTGACCGCAGAGGCACATCAACACCTGTCGGTGTCGCTCAACGGCGTCGACAACGTCGGGAAGACCACGCAACTCGCCTGGCTGCAGCGTGGGATGCCCGATGCCCACCTCGTGGGCACTGTGGATGCCTGGGATTCCCGATGGCGCGAGGTCGCTGCCGGCGACTTCGCCCACTGGTGGTTCGTCGGCTCCACCACGGCCGAGCACGTCGGACTGATGCTGGGCAGCCACGTCGCCCGCCGCGCCGCGAGCGGTCCGCTGGCACTGGAAGACCGCGGCTTACCCATGCTCCGGGCGACCTGCGCCGCCACCGCCGCGCTCAAGGACGGACTGTCCCCGACCAAGGCGCTCCGGCTGGTGGACCGCCTCGCGGCCGATCTCCCGGCCGCCGCGCCCCGACGCGAAGTCCACGTGCTGTTACGCCGGTCCGGTGACCCCGCGCGGGAAGCGGCGGAGGCGCTGCGGCGCGAGCCGAGACCGGTCAACGAACGGTACGCCGCCTATCAGCGCACGCTCGCGGACGTCCTGTCCGTCCAGGTCGAACGCGGCGACTACCACGCTGTGCTCGACCTCGGCGACGCCCCGATCCTGGATGTCCAGCGAACGCTCCGGAGGCGCCTGACTGACACGGGTGTCAACGTGGAACCGTTTCTCGACGACATGTTGGAACGGCTGTGGGTGCTGGGCGGCATGTCAGAGAGCGGCAAGAGCACGGTCGGCGAACTGTTGCGCGACGAGCACGGCGTGACCAGGTTGAAGATCGGCTATCTGGTGGAAGTCGCCGCCATGCGGGCTGGAGTCACCGACCCGTACGAGCGCTGGTCGGAGCGTGAGCAGGCGGAGCACCTCACCGAGGAAATCCTGCGGTTCGCCGAGACGACCAAGGCACGCACGATCAGCCTGGAGAGCGCCCACCGCTTCGAGGCGACCGCGCACCTGAAACGGGTCTGGGGTGACCGCTGCCAGATCGTGTACGTCGATGCGGACACGACCGTCCGGGCGAGTCGCGCGGTGGAGAGCGAGTCCCGGTTGCGTGGCCGCGACGCGACCAAGCGCGAACGCGGCGCGGACCGGATCGCCAAAATCGCTGATCACCTCATCGACAACTCTGGGCCGCTGAGCGCGCTCAAGCTCGCCGTGAGCCGAATCGCGTCGACCGTGGACCTGCCCAGGGTGATGCTCCACGCGAGTGGGCCGGTAACCCAGAGCGGGTGGTTGGGGCAGGCCGTCAACCACGTGTGTGACGAGCAGGTCGCGCTCGTGCTCGCCACCGGCAGCACGGGGACCACGAGCTGGCGGGACGGGTGGAGCGATCTTGATCTGCTCGTGGTTCGTGACACCGCGCCCGCCAGGTGGCTGCGCGACGTTGCGGGCACCCTTCCCGCGCCCGACGGGATCAAGGTGGGCCTCAGCGTCTTCACCACCGCCGACATCGACGCGCTGCGGGTGCCACCGCGCGTCGTGCAGTCGCTGCGCCGCGCCACCCAAGGGGTCGGCGTGCTCTACCGGCGAGCGGACCATCTGCTGCCGGTGCCGGCCGCAGCACACGGCGATCGCACCAGCCGGGGTGAATTGGGACTCGTGCTGATGACGACCCGCCGACTCCTTGCCGCAGATCAGCCGGACGTGCGCGCCGTGCACAAGCACCTGGTGCTGCTCGCCAAGATCGTGCTGCGCGCTGACGGACACGACCTCCACGACGCCGATGACGTGCTCACCGCGTTCCGCGAGTTTCACCCCGCCGCCGAATGCTCACCGCCTGAGCTGTCCGACCTCATCCGTCACCCCGGCGATCCGGTCCTGCGCGGACAACTCGTCGACGCGACGGACCGACTGTTGGCCTACCTCGACCGACTCGACCACACCATCGTGAGGACCAGCGAATGACCACCGAAGACCTGCTTGCAGGGTCGAGCATGCGCACCGTTCCCGAAGACCTCGCCTATCAGGCCCGGCGCGTGCGCCGTCTCGGCGTGCCCCCGCAGACTCGGGATGTCCGGATCGTTCACGAGCTGGACGGCATCCTCGACCAGGTCCACCCGGCGACGTTGCTGCGGACCGGTGGCGCGCTGTGGGACGCGTGGTCGCGCCACCCGGAATTCACGGCCCCGGACCTCCTGCTCGGACTGGACGCGGGCGGCATCCTGCCCACCGTCGCCGTCGCACTTGCCGGCGACCTTCCGTACCGCCTGGCCTGGAAGCTCGATCTCGACCTGCCCGACAAGCGGCGCTTCAGCGAACCCCATGCCCGCCGTACCGAGGTGTTCACCTACGGCGACCTCACGGGTACCCGCGTGCTCATCGTCGATGACGAGATCACCACCGGGAACACGCTGGCCAACCTGATCACGGTGCTCCGCGACTCGGCCGTGGAGGTGACCGGCATCGCGTGCTTGATCGAGGACACCACCGGCAACGCCCGTCCGCTGCTGGAATCGCTGGGAGTACCGCTGTGCACCCTCACGCGACTGTGAGCCCGTGGACGATCGAGCCGGTGACACGGCGACGCGGCGGGCCAGTCATCGTCCCCCGCCACCACGCACCCCTGGCTCGCGCGCTGCCGTTTCGGCGCGCGGCCGGGGAACTCCCGTCCTACACCAGCGGGGCGGACGTGATCGGCGAACGCGGCTGGTCAGTGGTCCTCGGTGACCGCGGCTTCGGTGATGTTCTGCTCGCGCTCGGACTCGTTCAGGCCCTCGCCGACGGGACCGGACGCGACGCCGAACTCCACTACGAGGGACCACGTCCACGCCTGATGCAACAATGCCGGCTGCCGTTGAGCACAAGCCTCGCCGAAGGCCCGCACACCGTCTACACCAGGCACGGTAAGGGATTCACCTTCCACGCGATCCCCGAACGACCCCAGGCGTGGCTGGACATCCTGGACGACGAACTCGTGGAGGTCCACGCCGCTCTGCCGATGCGGTACTACCTCGCCGCCGAACAAGCCCTCGGCGTCCGGCTCCCCGCCGACCGCGCGCCGCTTCCGACCTTCAGATCGAGCGAGCAGGCACGACCGTTCCACGTCGTGTTCGTCTCGGCGACCAGTTGGCCAAGCCGCAAGGACTACGGCGCAAGCGGTTTCGCCCGCATCTCGGCTGTCCTCGCCCAGCGGTTCCCCGCGCCGTGGACATTCACCTTGATCACCAGTAGCGGTGCCGAGCCTATGACGTTCGACGGCATCGAGGTTCTGGCCGGGTTGGATGCGGTGGACTGCCTGGACGTGTTCGCGTCGGCCGAGGTCGTGATCGGCAACGACACGGGCCTGACCCATCTGGCCGCGCTCACCGAACGCCCGGACGGAACCGGCCCACATGCGATCGGGCTCTACGGTCGCCACGCCCACACCAAGTGGACCACCGGGACCGCACGGCACCACGCCATTGCCACCACGTTCTCCCAGATGCTGGCCTTCGCCGACCGCTGCCCTGTGCGCGACCACCTGGACGACGCGCTGTGGTCGCAATCGGCGAGCCTTGCCGACATCCCGGCCGAGATCATCGCCGAGTTCGCAAGCGACCTCGCCGGATGGTGGTGACTGCTCATGCTGAGGATCACCAACCACCGACGCGTCACGGCCAACCACACCTGGCACGTCGACTGGGCCGGACACGCGCTGTTCGTCAAGGCCAACCCGAACACCGACGAGGCCGGCGCCGAATGCGCAGGACACGCGAGCATTCGCGAGTTCTACCCGATACCGCGGCTGCGTGGCGCGCGACGAGTCGCCCGCTGGACAGTGCTCGCCTACGACCGGTGGCCGCACCTCGACCACGACAGCGGCCTGCTGCTCGACGAGATCACCCACGCCGACCTCACGGCCGACATGGCGCGACTCGATACCTGCCTGACCGCCGTGTTCCGCCACTACCAGCACGTCATCGGCGGCACCCTTCGACCCACGACCAACGGGGAGACGATCAGCAAGCTCTACGGCGACCGCGCCGCTCCCGACGGCCGTCTCGACCAGTACTACAGACCCAACGCACCGTGGCCGATCACCAATGGAACCCGGAGAATCCGCCCACAGGATCTGGCAGACCTGCGACTGGTCGTCAAGGGCCGCGAGCACGCCGTTGACTTCGCCGACCTGATGACCAGGCTGCGGGTCCACTTCGCCCGCCACAGCCCGGTCTGGGCCGCCATCACCCAGGGCGATCCCACCGACATCAACATCGGCTGGTCGCCGACAGGTGGACCGGTGTGGTTCGACTACGACACCGGAGGACTCAACTCGCTACCCGGCGAGTTCGCATGTTTCCTGCTCTACCAACGCCTCCACGGCGCATGGCTCACACCGCACTACAACCGCGCCGCGTTCGGCGATCACCCCTCCTCACTCGCCCAGGCGACCCTCGCCGAGCCCGTCGTCCACGTCGAGCACACTCGCTCGGCGCTGGTGATCGACTATCGGCACACGCCCAGCCTGGCCCGCCGACATGTCCTGCGCCGCTACCTCGACGAGATCATCCTGCCCATCGCCCGCCATCTCGGCATCGACGACCTGATGGCGTGGATGCGCCCATACCTGGTCATGCGGCTGCTCGCCGTCTACCACCTCGCCGACCTCGAACCCCACGACGCCGCGCTGTCGCTGGCCCTACTCGCCCAAGCACTGGACCCGGACACCACCCTGCCGGACTTCCTCGCCCTCACACCATCAGATGCGGAGGTCAACTGACCGTGGCCCGTCCCGTCGCCATCGTCACCGGAGCCGGTTCCGGCATCGGCGCGGCCATCGCTGCGCGCCTCGCCGACCGCTACGACCTCATCCTCACCCACCTCCACGACGACCCGGATCTGCACAACGTGCTCGCCACCGTCGAACAACGCGGCGCTGCCACAGCGGCGATCACGGGCGATCTCACCGACCCGATGACGATCGACACGCTCGCACACGAAGTCGAGCACGCCGCCGACCGGCTGGAAGTCCTCGTGTCCAACGCCGGCGCCTATCCGCGCATCCCCTGGACCAGCCTCGACCTGGACACCTTCCGCGAGCAGATCGAGATCAACCTGATCACTCACGCGGCGTGTGCCCAGCTCGTCACCCCGGCCCTCACGACGCGCGGCCACGGCCGCATCATCACCGTGTCCTCGGTGCTCACCCAACTCGGCCGAGTCGACCTCGCCGCCTACATCGCGGCCAAGAGCGGCCTTGAAGGACTCGTCCGCGCCCTGGCCCGAGAACTCGGACCACACGGCATCACCGTCAACTGCGTCCGCGCAGGCTCCATCGAAGTACCCGCCGAACACGCCGTCGTCCCCGACCACGCCGCGATGATCGCACGACAACTCGACCGACAATGCATCAAACGCCGGGGGCACCCCGACGACATCGCCGCCGCCGTCGACTTCCTCGCCTCCCCCGACGCGGGGTTCATCACCGGCCAGTGCCTCACCATCGACGGGGGCTGGTGCATGACATGACCCCCGCCGCGCTCTGGATGCGCCACGGCACCTGCGACGACGGGCTCTGCCGCCCCGGCGCCCACGCCCGCCCCGGTAGCCCACTCACCATCGCAGGCATAGTCGAAGCCGAGCTGACCACCCGCGAGCTGCACCAGCACCGCTGGCAACCAACGCTCATCGTGTCCAGCCCACTGCGGCGCGCCCGACAAACCGCCGCCATCGCCGCCAGCGCGCTGGACACCCGAATCGCCGAACCGATCAGCGCGTTCGCCGAATGGCGAGCCCCGCACTGCGTCCTGGGCCTCGCCCCCAACCAGTACCCACCCGACTACACCACTTGGCGGCAACAGCGCGCCGACAACCCGGACAGCGCCCTGCCCGGAGGCGAAAGCCTCCGCGCGTTCACCGAACGCGCCCTCGAAGCCGCAACCATCGCCGGTGACCTCGCCACCGAGCACGGCCCCGTCCTGATCGTGTCCCACCGGCTGCTCATCGGCGCCGTCGCCGCCCTGCACCACGGCTACCGCCACCCCGCCGACATCTTCGGCTACGCCAGCGACTTCCGCCTCGCCCCCGCCCAGCTATGGGAACCACCCAGGGAGACCACGTGATCAACGATCAAACCGACGACCGGCTCTTGCCCCACGAATCGGACCACGAGCGAGCCGTCCGCCACCGCCTCGCCGACCTGCTGTCCGACACCCCCATCCCGCCCGAGGAACTGGTCGACAACCTGGCCCTGTACCTGCGCAGGCAGCCGCTGACCGACCTGCTCTCCCTGGACGCGCTCTACCGGATGATCCTCAACGTGCCCGGTGTGATCATGGAGTTCGGCGTGCACCGCGGACGCCACCTCGCCGCCCTCACCGCCCTGCGCGGCGTCTACGAGCCGTACAACCCGCACCGCCGGATCATCGGCTTCGACACCTTCACCGGCTTCCCCGACGTGACCGACATCGACACCACGAGCCCCAGCGCCGTCGCCGACCGGTTCGCGCTCACCGACGGCTACCCACACCACCTGCGCGACGTACTCCACGCCCACGAACAGGGCGAACACCTCGGCCACATCAGGCGCACCCTCATCGTCCAGGGCGACGTGCGCGAAACCCTCCCGCGCTACCTGACGGACAACCCACACACCGTCATCGCCCTGGCCTACTTCGACCTCGACCTCTACGAACCCACCCGCGACACCATCGACGCCATCCGGCCGTACCTCACCAAGGGCAGCGTGCTCGCCTTCGACCAACTCGCCCACGCCAAGTGGCCAGGCGAAACCGCAGCCCTGCGCGACACCCTCGGCACCGACCACGGCACCCTGCGAACGCTTCCGGGCCGCGCCACCCCCGCCTACATCCGCTGGGGCGCGTAGTCGCAGTTCAGGCGACCGCGCCCGCCTCGACCAGCAGAGCCTCCCGGTTGGCCAGGATGAACTCCTTCAACGCGGTCGGCTTCAAGTCGATCGACGCGAGATCGTCGCCCCGAAGGTCAACCCGGTCCAGGTCATACCCGCCGCGCGACGGGTCGCTGAACTCCGGGCCGCTCCGGGCCGACTCGTCCAGGCTGGCCAGCCGCGCCACAAAGAAGTGCTGCACAGCGACTCCACCGTCCGACGGCGAGCTGAACAGGAACACCTGCGAGGCGTCCGTGGCCTTCGCGCCCAGTTCCTCCGCCAGCTCCCGGTACAGAGCCGCCTCCACCGAGGGGTCGGTGTCCTCGACGCCCCCACCGGGCGCGGTCCAATACGGCGCCTGCCCCGGCTTCGTGCGCTTGATCAACACCAGCCTACCGAGATCGTCGATCAGGATTGCCCGTGCTGCGCGTCGTCCCACTGTCACCGTCAACTGCTCCGTCACGCGACCCAGCTTACGGCTCGCCGCGTCGCCCGATTGCGGCAGCCACGTGATCGAAGACCCGTCCGTCGCAACGGCAAGGACCGGCACTCTACGCTGGCCCGGTGACTTCACGTGTCGAACTCGATCTACCCCCGGCGGGAAGCTCGCTGCCGTTGAGCGACTTGGAACGGTTCGTCGAGCAGGCCCGTCACGCAGGCGCGGGTGCCGACACACCGGTCATCGCGGTCGCCCCCAACCAAGACCCCGACATGACCATCGCGCTGCGCGTCGAGTTCGACAGCTCGATCGCCGAGCGCGCCGATCTGGACGACTTGCTCGGCCTGCTCGGCGAGATCGAACGCAACGACGGCGACGCTCACGCCCAGCACCGCGCCATCCGTGAGCTGCGCCGACACCTGACAGGCCACACCGGGTCTATCCCGTGATCGGTGTTTCTGGCGTTTTGGTTAGTAGGTTTCGGCGGCCGGCCAGCGGTCACCGAAGGTGATGGCGAAGGCGTTGAGTACGGGTTTCCAGCGCATCGTCCATCGGGCGCGGCCTGTGCCGGTGGGGTCCAGGCTGCGGGTCACAAGATACAGACATTTCAGGGCGGCCTGCTCGGTCGGGAAGTGGCCGCGGGCCCGCACCGCGCGCCGGTAGCGGGCGTTGAGTGAATCGATCGCGTTGGTCGAGCAGATCATTTTCCTGATCTCGACGTCGTAATCGAGGAACGGCACGAACTCGGTCCAGGCGTTGCGCCACAGCCGGACCAGCGCCGGATACTGGGTCGACCATTTATCGTCCAGCTCCTGTAAAGCGGCTTCCGCCGCGGTCGCGTTGGGGGCCTCGTACATGGCTTTGAGGTCCCGTTTGAGGGCGTCGGTGTATTTCCGGGAGGTGAGTCGGAACGAATTGCGGATGAGGTGGATGATGCAGGTTTGCACGATCGCCTGGGGCCACACTTGTTCCACGACCTCGGGAAGGCCTTTCAACCCGTCGCAGACGAGGAAGAACACGTCCTTCACGCCGCGGTTTTTCAGATCGACCAGGACGCTCATCCAGAATTTGGCGCCCTCGCCGCCGCTGCCGGCCCACAGGCCGAGCACGTCCTTGCGGCCGTCCACGGTGACGCCGATGGCGGCGTAGAAGGGCCGGTTGGCCACCTGGCCGTCGCGGACCTTGACCACGATCGCATCGATGAACACCGCGGCGTAGACGGCGTCAAGCGGGCGGCTGGCCCAGTCCTGCATCTCCGCCACGACTTTGTCGGTGATCCGGGAGATCGTTTCCTTGCTCACCGAGGCGCCGTAGATCTCGGCGAAATGCGCCGAGATTTCCCCGGTGGTCATCCCCTTCGCATACAGGGACAGCACGATCTCGTCCACATCGGTGAGCCGGCGTTGCCGCTTCTTCACAATCTGCGGCTCGAACGTCGATTCCCGATCCCGCGGAACCTCGATCTCCACCTCGCCGGCCGCGTCCGAGAGCACCGTCTTCTTCCGTGCACCGTTACGCACATTCGTAGAATCACGACCGCGCTCAGCGCGGTGTTTTTCGTGGCCGAGGTGCTCGGTCATCTCCTCGTTCAGCGCGGTTTCCAACACGTTCTTGGTGAACAGCTTCAACAGCCCGTTCGGGCCGGTCAGCTCCAGCCCCCGCTGCCGGGCCTCGGCCACCATCGCCGCCGCGGCGGCCTGCTCCGGCGACAACTGCCGCGCCGGCTCGGCATCACTCTTACGTGGAGTCACAGCCCCAGATGTCATCACTCACAGTGCCCATCCCGCCGGACCTTCGGCCCGGCGTAGTAAGGGAACTATGCCGATGCGAGTTGATCACGGGGACGTCCTCCTGATGTCGTGTGCGAGCTTGCAGTCCCAGGACATCGAGGAGGACGTCATGCCCCACGGTAGTGGCCTGTCGCGTGGTGACAAGCGCCGAAACGAGCGGTTGGCTCGGTTGCGGGCGCTGGTACCACCCCAGAACGCGATCGTGGGGATCGATCTGGCCGATGAGAAGCAGGCGATCGTGGTGACCGATCACGATTCGCGGGTGCTGGCGCGCAAACGGGTCCGGGCCAAGGCGTGGCGGCTGGGTTCGGTGCTGGAATGGGCCCGTGAGGTGGCGCGCCGGCACGGATTCGCCGATGTCACGGTGGGCTGTGAGCCGACCGGGCACCGGTGGCGCGTTCTTGATCAGCTCGCGGCGGGGTTGGGCATGCCGCTGGTGTGTGTGCAGCCGCTGCTGGTCGGGCGGGCCCGGGAAAGCGAGGACTACACCCGGGACAAGACCGACGACAAGGACGCCGTGCTGATCGCGCGGCTGGTCGGTGACCTGCGCTGCTACGTGCCGGAACGGGCAGAGGAAACCTGGGCGCGGCTGCGGCACCTGGGCGCTCGGCGGGAACGGCTGGTCGCCGCGGCCACCGCGAACGTGCAACAGCTGCGCGACCTGCTGGAATGCGCCTGGCCAGCGGTGCTGGGCTGCGCGGCCAAACCGTTCGAGTCGAACAGTTGGTGCGCCGCGCTGACGGTAGTGCTCCACCGCGGCAACGGCCGGCCGGAACGGCTGGCCAGAATGGGGCTTGCACGGTTTCTGCAGGCAGTCAACCGTGAAGTCGCGCACTGGGGCGGGCGCCAGATCTGGCGGCGCATCGTCAGCGCCGTCTTCACGGCGCTGACCGACCAGGCGGGCGTAAGCGCGCAACGAGCCGGCGCGTTGGAACGGGCCTGTTTCGTGCTCGCCGACTGGCATGCGACGAAGCGTCGACTGTCGGAAGTGGAGGCTCGTATGGTCGAGGTCCTCGACCAGCTTGAACTGACCGACCTGGTCAGCTCCATCCCGGGACTGTCGACCGTGGGCGCGGCCGCGATCCTGGCCGAAACCGGGGATCTGACCCGGTTTGACAGCCCGCGCGCGGTGGTCAAACACGCCGGGCTATGTCCCCGCGAGAACAGCAGCGGCACCAAGGACGGCCGGACCCGCATAGCTCGTCGCGGCCGTCCCAGGCTGCGCTTGGCCGCATGGCGCGCAGTCTGGGGCGCCCAAGCGAACAACCCGGTGCTTACCGCTCGCTTTTATCATCTGACCACCCGGCCGGAAAACCCGCTCACCACCGGGCAAGCCCACGCCGCGCTCGCCGCCGCACTGCTGCGCTGGCTGCATGTCATCATCACCCAACGCGTCCCCTGGAACGAACAGATCGCCAGCGGACGCATCGATCTTTCCGCCGCCGCCTGAGCCAGGCCGCGGCGGATTCCAGGGACGGGCCAAGCTCCACCCGGCGTTGAGGACCGACCTCGACCGACACCCTGAGCAGGCCCGCCGTCTCCTCCCCAAACTCGATTGCACGCTGTCGGGTCAGCAACCCCATTGCCAGCTACGTAGAGCCGAGGAGCCGGTGAGCCCCCGATCCCCACTTGACAAATTCGTCTTACGCTGGTGTCGGGCCAGAAACACCGATCTTGGGGCTCTGTCGCACTTTCGGTGGTGGTTCTGCTCAGCCCAGCAGGATTCGGTGGCGTAGCAAGGAGAAGCTGGCGCGGCCGCACATTTGTCGTTTGATCATTTTCGTGCGTGTGTTGACGCCTTCGGTTCTGCCGTTGTGGTGCGGCAGAGTCAACGCGGCGCTGACAGCATCAAAGTCCTGATTGAGTCCGCGAACGAAGGAATGCACGTGCGGCAGGTCGACGTTGCGTGCCGAGTGCATCCACTGCTGCAGCTTGCCTGGGTTGGTGTGGTCAGGCTTGAGCAGGGCCGCGAACGCGCCGACAAGGCTGCGTAGAGCGGTGGTCTCGGGACAGGCACTGGTGATCTGGTTGAGGCGTTCGCGCTGGTGGTCGGTGAGGTTGTCTGGTTTGGTCAGGAGCAGTCGAGCAGCGCGTCGAGGCGAGAGGTGCTGCTGTTTGTCCTCAGCTCGGCCCTGGTTGAGGTAGCGGGTCAGGAGGTTCGCGCTGCCTGGGTAGCCGAGTTCGCGGATCTCGCGCAGCAGTTGCGTCACAGACACATCGGGCTGTTGCGCGCGTCGCGATCGAAGGTGATCACGGTAGGGGTCCACGAGTGTGGGGCGGTATTTCGGTACGCGCTGTAGGCGAGTCGGTTCGCTGGCGCGGGCGTAGCGTTTGACGGTGTTCAACGACAAATTCAGTCGTCGGGAGCACTCATGTCAAGCCCCGGGTTTGATGGAGACTGGATTATCTGGTTTCCAGGGTTGCGGTGACCGGGTGGGTCATCGCGTGTAGTGCCTCGTATTCGGTGGGTGGGAGGTGTCCGAGTTCGCCGTGGAGGCGTCGGTTGTTGTACCAGTCGATGTACTCAACGGTTGCGATTTCCAGGTCGTCAAGGCCGCGCCAGGGGCCTCGGTTGCGGACGAGTTCCGCTTTGTAGAGCGAGTTGAACGCCTCTGCCATCGCGTTGTCGTAAGAATCTCCTTTGTTGCCAACGGATGCGACCGCGCCGGTGTCGGCGAGCCGCTGGGTGTAGCGGATCGCCCGGTACTGGGCGAGTTCAATCAGTCGTTGCAACGCCTGATTGTTGTAACGAGCGTAGCTGCTCGGCGAAGACTTCGGTTGGGGTCTTCCAGCCGAGGATTTTGCGGGGCCTGTTGTTGATAGCCAGGGCGACGGCTTCAAGGTCCTCGGCGGACCAGCGGGACAGATCGGTGCCCTTGGGGAAGTACTGGCGCAGCAGACCGTTGGTGTTTTCGTTGCTCGGACGCTGCCAGGGCGAGTGTGGGTCGGCGAAGAAGACTTTCGTACCGGTATCGAGCGCGAACTGGGCATGACCGGAGAGTTCTTTCCCGCGGTCCCAAGTGAGGGTCTTGCGGAGCTGCTCGGGTAGCTTCGTGATCGATGTCGTCAGCGCGGCGTCCATCGCGATGGCGCCGTAGCCGCCGAGCGGTGGCCCGTTTTTCACAGGTGGTTTCTCGCCCCAGCCCTCCAGCCGTGGCAGATGCACCAGGAGCGTGGATCGGCTGCTGCGCTCGACGAGTGTGCCGATCGCGGACCGACCGGTCCCGATGATCAGATCACCCTCCCAGTGACCCGGGACCGCGCGATCGGCAGCCTCTGCGGGACGCTCACTCAGGACGACATCTGCGGTGACGTGCCCTTGCGGCTTGTTCTGCGACCGCGCTCGGGGCGTCCGCAATGCCCGGCCCGTGCGCAGGCAAGCGACCAGTTCCCGTTTGAGCGCACCACGTCCCTCGATAAAGAGCGACTGGTAGATCGCCTCGTGGCTGATGCGCATGGACTCATCATCGGGGAAGTCAGCTCGGAGCCGGTGCGAAATCTGTTCCGGGCTCCACGCTGTTGCCCATCGCCTGTCTTGCCGATGCGGCTTGTTCAATCCTTTCCACGCCGGCGGCTCAGGGCCGGTTACGATCGTCCCGTCGGGTCGACGGACGGCGCCGGCGAGGCGGTTCTGGACGTACTCACGCAATCTGTCGTTGCCTGCCAGCTTCGCAATTTTCGGGCGCTTCGCAGCTTGCTGTGCCTTCCATTGCGCCACCACAGCCCGATAAACCTGCTTCCCGCTCCTGGTCGCCGCGTTGCGGCGCAGTTCGCGTGAAATCGTTCCCGGGTCGCGTCCGATCCTGCGAGCGATCCCGCGCACGCCGACGTCCTGGGCGCGCAACAACGCGATCTCCTCACGCTCGGCGAACGACAGGTAGCGACCCGTTGGTTCGTCCAAACTGATCGGCGGCATGCCGCCAGCGTGGCGGAACCAGCGGGACCCGACCGGCCATGACACGCCAACCGCCTCCGCAGCCTCGGCTGTCGTCACGCCGGAAGCGATCCGCCGCCAGAAATCGCGCTGCACCGCCCGAGACGGCTCCGGTCGCCCCGGTGAACGCATCGGCGGCCGCATCGCCCGATCCGCCGCCCACTGCCGTCGCGCCCGTGCCGAAGCCTCAGGTGTCTGCTTTCTTCCCCGTCCCATCGCACACTCCCGCGATCGCGGTGTTGCGACGACCGGTTGAATCCGCCCTGCACTCCGCGGTCGCTGTGGTGGACCAGTCCCGCCAGGTCGGTGCCGTTGGTCTGACGGCGCCAGATCGCCATCTGCAGCGCGTCCAGGGCGAGGTCGGTGTAGAGGCTGGTGGCGACCTGCCAGCCGACGATCAGGCGGGAGAACACGTCCAGGATGAACGCGGCGTAGACCCAGCCGTCGGAGGTGCGGACGTAGGTCAGGTCCGCGACCCACAACTGGTTCGGTCCGGTGGCGGTGAAGTCGCGTTTGACCAGGTCACCCGGCCGCCTGGTCTCGGCGGCCGGTCTGGTGGTGCGCGGGGACTTGTCTCGCAGCAGCCCGCGAAGCCCGGTCTCGCGCATGAGTCGCTCGACGGTGCACCGGGCCACCTCGACGCCATGGCGGTTCAGCTCGGCCCAGACCTTGCGGGCCCCGTAGACGCTGTAGTTGTCCTCGTGCACCTGCTCGATCTTCTCGGTCAGCTCCCGGTCCCGCGCCGCGCGGACGGACTCGGGACGGGTCTTGGCGGCGTAGTAGGTCGACGGTGCGATCTCGGCGGGCGTGTCCTCCAGCGCCCGCAGGACCGGCTGGACACCGTGGGTCTCCCGCTGGGAGTCGACGAACTCGACCTTCATCGCGACGGACGGTCCAACTCCGCTGCGAAGAAAGACGCCGCTGACTTCAGAATCTGGTTCGCCCGCCGCAGCTCACGCACCTCGCGTTCCAGCTCGGTGACCCTGGCCGCCTCGGTCGTGGTCGTGCCCGGCCGCACCCCGTCGTCGGTCTCGGCCTGTTTCACCCACGTCCGCAACGCCTCCGGATGCACACCAAGTTGGTCAGCGATCCGCTTGATCGCCCCACCAGCCGACCCAGGGTCCCGCCTGGCCTCAACCGCCAAACGCGTCGCCCGCTCCCGCAACTCATCCGGATACTTCCGTGGTGCCGCCATAACAGTCGATCCTCCGGGTGTTCGATGTCTCCATCAAACCCGGGGCGGGACACTCAAGCAGTCCGAGGCCTTGCTTGAGCAGCCCATGCACCTGATGCCAGCGTTCGATCGTAGTGCGCGCGAGCGGCCCGTCCTGGACACCGGTCGCTCCAGCCCAGCAGGCTGAGTGAGAAGCCACCTCTTTAGCCGCTGCTTCGGCCAGGCCGTGCCACAGATGCCACCGGTCGCAGACTTGCACCATGGCGGGACCGGCCTCACATACTGCTTGTGCGTAGGTGTTCGACCCGTCGCGGCACACGATGTCGACTCCGGGATGGTCACGTAGCCAGTCGGCGAGAACACCAGCGCCGCGCCCGGGCAACACATCGATCCGGGCACCAGTTTCAGCGTCGATCACCACCGTGGCGTACTGACGGCTCCGCCGTAACGCGAAGTCGTCGATTCCCAACACCCGCGGCACCGAACGGTCAGGCAGCGCGATGCCCAACAACGCACGCAGGGCCGCATCCTTGCCCGCGGCAATTCCCAGCGCGGGTAACAACCGAGCCGAAGCGCGACCGGCGAGCTCCCTTACGACGCTACGCAGCTGGTCCCTGAGCCGTA
Organism: Amycolatopsis nalaikhensis; assembly: GCF_030264295.1. Taxonomy (GTDB): domain Bacteria; phylum Actinomycetota; class Actinomycetes; order Mycobacteriales; family Pseudonocardiaceae; genus Amycolatopsis; species Amycolatopsis nalaikhensis. Next base: position 4,182,893 of record NZ_CP127173.1, read on the forward strand.
CCGTGCGCCGTTGATAACGTTCCAGCACACCAGGGACTTGCTCGCGGAACGTCTGCCGAGCGCAGCTCTGCATGCGACAGCGCATCCGTCGCACGCGGACACGGATCAGCACACGCCGCCCATCAATGGGGACATCCGCTGGCACCCGCTCGTGGAAGGCATGCACCTGCCGCGTGGGAGTCCCGCATGTCGGGCATTGCACCGCGCCACCACGAGTGCAAGCGCGAACCACGATCATCTCATCGGCGTCCTCGATCTCGTCGATCGACAACGCCGCCAACCCAGAAAACACCGTCCCGATCAGGTATTCAGCATCAATCATGGTTGATCTTGATCAAGCCAAGATCCTCTACAGGCCGACGACACGCCCGACCAACCACCGGAAGTACGACAGAGCCGATCTTGGAACAGTCCCCTATCCGGAAGATCCGGGGCCCCTCACGCTCACACTGGCGTTCCTATGTGGAGTTCCTGGGCGGTGGAGATGCCGAGGGTACGGATCTTGCGGTACAGGGTGGCGCGGCCGATGCCCAAGATTCTCGCCGCTTGGGTCCGGTTGTTGCCGACGCTGGCAAGTGTTTCGATGATCAGTTCGCGTTCCGACTGCTCCATTACGGATAGTCGTCGTTGGTGTGCACGCTTGAGCACCCAGGTCGGTAGGTGGTGCGGTTGGATCTCCTGGCCATCGCTGGCGTTGAGTGCGGCGGCAAGGGCGTCTCGTAACTCGGCGATGTTGCCCGGCCATGGGCTACGCATCAGCGCTTGGAGCGTTGGCAGGCTGCAGTGTGCGGTGGATTGACCGGCGAGTTGCGTGAGCAGGACCGGCGTCAGGTCGGCGATGTCCTCGGTGTGCTGGGCCAGCGGCGGTACCCACAGGTGGTGCGGGTAGGACGCGAGGGCTTGTTCGAGCCGCTCATGGGTGTGAGAAGTCGTTTGGGCGGTGACGATGAGTCGTCCGGTTGTCGGCGCGGACGGGGGGCTGGTCGCCGCAAGGGCCCGCAACTGCGCCTGCGCCTGCGTCGGCAGGTATTCGATTCGCCGTACGATGACGTTGTCACCCTGCTCGAGGGTTTCGTTGACCCGGATGATCAGGTCCTTGGTCGCGGCCTCAGAGGGGTCGGCGGCGTTGAAGACGCGCAGTCCCCGCGCCGGGCTGGACAGTTCATGCAGATACTCGGCCAGGTAGAGCTTGCCGGTGCCCGGCTCGCCGGTGATCGCTACCGGATCGGAAAGCTGAGCCACTTCCTGGATACGCTTGATGACGCGGCGCCACTGTGGGCTGCGTCCCGGTGGAGGTGTGCTGCCGGTGCTGGTGGCCGTCACGGATGGGGGGTAGCCCGCGCTGACGTGGCGAGACCGGATCGGATCGAGGTACAACACGACCCCGGCCGGGTGGTGGGCTGCGGTCGTGACGGGTTGGCACCGGACACGGTACCGCCCGTGCGTGAGGTCGACACTTACTTCGGAGCGCTGGTTACGGGCCAACCGCGTGGACGCGTCCCAGAGTACCGCCTGGTCGTGAGGAGTGAGATTGCCGCTGGCGATGGGGTTGGTGAGGATCATGTTCGTGTTGAGGCCGAGTATGGCGCCTCGATGCCGACGGCGGGCCAGGGTGAACGCCTCGACGAGGGCGACGTCGGCGGGGGACGACAGGTGGCTCAACCGGGTTTCGATGTGCTGTACCGATTCGGAGAGTAGAGCGGGGATGAGCGGATTGTAGTCGTCCGCGAGGCAGGTGATGTCGAGAACTCCCTCGACCGCTCGGGTGACGGGGTTGTGGATGGGGACCCCAACGCACGACAGGTGGCGAAGGAAGTCCGCGTAGTGTTCTTCGCCGCGAACCGCGACCGTTCGAGCTTCCTCCAGGACTGTGCCCAACCCGTTGGTGCCGGCGTACTCCTCCGCGAACGCGAACCCAGGGGCTGCGTCCGCGTTGTCCAGTGCGCTGTACAGCGGCTTCTCGCCAACCCAGCGCCGCACAATCCGCGCCTGCCGGTCGGCGAGCAGGATGCTGGTGGGGGTGTCGGCCAGGGAACTGGCGAGACGATCCACCACCGGCGTGGCCGCCCTCAGCAGTCGGCTGTCACTGTCGAAGTCCGGGTCGTAGGGCAGTTCAGCCTTCTTGTCAGGGGCGATCCCGCAGGCTGCGGACCGGCGCCATGACAGCGCGATCTCGGCACGTACGGAGAGTTGCGGAGGCTCGTGGCGTGCCTCAGGTGTGGCCGTGCCGCCTGAGGCACGGCCACCGGGTGCGACTGAGGTGGGCTCCATTGCCTGCACTCCATCGTCCACGGGGTGTGACGTGTTCGTCCAACCAGAGTAGGCCGGAACCCCGTTGGCCCGAGTGTCTCATTTTGAGACACAGGTCACCTTAGCTTGACTCGCCTTGAGCGTGCCGGGTCCAGAGGTCGTTGACCTGCCTTCGGCCATCATGTGCCCGACACGCTGCGAAAACACGCGGTCGCCCCGCTCGACCAGACACGAAGCATGGCCGTTGTCTCACATTGATACGCCGTCCTCGTCCACATGGCGGGTAACAATCTGTTTCCACAGGTGAAACCTCAACCCACCTCGCGTGATCGGACGAATGGAGTTCGGACGAATGGAGTGTTGTGTCTGATTCGAAGTGTGAATTGCGGTCTATCCTGCTCCCCGCATCCAATCTGGAAAGGTCGTTGGCCTTTTACCAAGATGGATTGGGGCTCGCTGTCCGGATGCGGGATCGGGACGTCTATGCCGAACTCTCCGCTGGGTCGATAAAGCTCGCCTTGGCGACCCCGGCAAACCATCCCGTGCCGGAGACGGCGCTGCCTGTGTTCCGGAGCGAGGACGTCTCGGTTGCGGTATCCCGGCTGCTGGCGACCGGTGCGACCGTGTTGTCCGGGCCGGTGGAGGGGGCGCACGAGATTCGGGCGGTATTGCGGGATCCCAGCGGGAACCCCTTCGTGGTCTACCGAAGCCGGGCTTGACCAGTTTAACCGATGTGAGGAGTAGTTTATGAAGGAGATTTTGTTCTACCTGCCGGCCGTGGGTAGTTATGACCAGCTGAAGAAGGGCTTCGCAGGGGTCAACGACAAGAACTACCAGAACATGCTCTTCCAGATCACCAAGCAGGCGCAGCTGGCTGACGATCTCGGGTACTGGGGTGTCGCGTTTACGGAGCACCATTTCCACATCGAAGGCTTCGAGGAGTCGAACAACCCGATCCTGCTCGATCTGTACATCGCGATGCAGACGAAGCGGATCAAGGTCGGGCAGATGGCGAACGTGCTGCCGTTCCAAAATCCGATTCGGCTGGCCGAGGACCTCGCGATGCTCGACCAGATGACGGGCGGACGCTCCTTCATCGGGATCGCCCGGGGCTATCAGAAGCGGTGGGCGGACGTGCTCGGGCAGACCTACCACGTCGGCGCCACGTTCTCCGACAAATCGGAACGCGATGTGGCCAACCGCCAGCGGTTCAACGAGCACTGGGAGATCATGAAGGCGCTGTGGAGCGAGCGCACAACGTCTCTGAAGACTGAGAACTGGCAGGTTCCGCCGCCGGGAATCGATTTCAATCACGAAGCGGTGAATACTTTTGGCGGTGGCCAGGACGATCAGGGCGTGATCACCGAGGTCGGCATCGCCCCGAAGCCGTACCAGAAGCCGTGGCCGCAGGTGTTCCAGCCGTTCAGCTTCAGCGAAGAGTCCTTCCGGTTCTGCGCCCGCGAGGGCATCGTCCCGATCGTGATGAACACCAATAACGAGGTCATTTCTCGACTGCTGGACGTGTATCAGGAGGAGGCCGAGGCGGCGGGTCGCGGAGCGCTCAAGCGCGGGGAGGGGGTGGGCATCTTCCGCGACGTGCTGGTGTCACGAGACGCCGATGAGGCCCATTACTGGGCCCGACGCGGTAATGGTTTCATCTTCCCGAACTGGTTCGGGCCGATGGGCTTTGCCGAGGTGATGCGGAATCCCGGCGAGACCGGCCAGATCGGGTCCGACTACGACACCCTGTGTGAGCGTGGTTTCGAGTTCGTCGGTACGCCTGACGACATCAACCGCCAGATCGAGAAGTTGGTGTCGCAGCACGACCCCGAGTATCTGCTGCAGTGGCAGTACCCCGGCCCGGTGCCGCACGACGTGCAGATGCGCAGCATCGAGCTGTGGGCCTCCGAGATCGCTCCGAACTGGCTGTGAGGCACGTGACCGCCGCGGCCGGACCATTCCCCTCGCCGACCGGCCGCGGCGGCGGATCCCTCTGTCACAACAGGAGACACTGATGAGCAGCCGCGTTCTACCGATAGATGTGGTGCGGGTTCCGCCCGGTCTGGAACCGCTCCGGGCCGAAATACGTACGTTTCTCGATTCCGAGATCCGGCGAGGTGCGTTCACCCCACAATGTGACTCCTGGTTGACCGGCTGGGACGAGCCGTTCTCCCGGCGGCTGGCCGAGCACGGGTGGATTGGCATGACCATTCCGCGCCGGTACGGCGGGCAGGGACGGACGGTGCTGGATCGGCAGGTGGTACTTGAAGAGCTCCTCGCCGTGGGGGCCCCGGTGGCGGCGCACTGGATTGCTGACCGCCAGACGGCGCCCTCGCTGCTGCGCTACGGCAGCGAACAGCAGCGGGCGGAGTTCCTGCCTGAGATCGCGGCGGGACGCTGTTACTTCGCCATCGGCATGAGCGAACCTGACAGCGGCTCCGACCTGGCTTCCGTGCGGACACGAGCGGTCCGAGTGGCTGGCGGTTGGCGGCTGACCGGGACGAAGGTGTGGACCAGCGGAGCACATCGGGCGCAGTGGTTCTTCGTGCTCGCCAGAAGCGCACCGGATACCGGAGATCGGCACGCCGGGCTGAGCCAGTTCATCGTGAACCTGCGTGCCGAGGGTGTCACCGTACGGCCGATCCGGCTGCTCACCGGTGAGCACGAGTTCAACGAGGTACGGCTGGACGGAGTGTTCGTCCCGGATCGGTACGTGCTGGGTGAGATCGGCAGCGGTTGGGGCCAGGTCACCTCTGAGCTGGGTTATGAACGCAGCGGACCGGAACGCCTGCTCACCACCTTCCCCCTGCTGGCCGCGCTCGTCTCCGAGGTACGCCGACGCGCGGACCGAGACCCGGCGGCGGTCGCCGAGATCGGCGCGCTCACGTCCCGCCTGCTCACCCTGCGGCAGTTGTCGTTGTCTGTCGCCGGAATGCTCGCGGCGGGCAAACCCGCCGACGTGGCCGCCGCGCTGGTCAAGGATCTGGGCACCCGGTTCGAACAGGAGGTGGCCGAGCGGGCGCGGATGCTCGCCGACGAGATGCCGGATCCGGACGCGGCGCCGGGCACGTTCACCGGCCACCTGGTTCGCGGTCTGCTTCATTCCCCCGGATACACCCTGCGCGGTGGCACCAACGAGGTCCTGCGCGGGGTCGTCGCCAAGGCGTTGGAGCGCGCATGAACGAGGAGTTGCAAGCGATCGCGGCGACCGCGGCTCAGATCTGCTCGGAGTGGACGCCGGAGGCCGCAGCCCAGTACTCAGGCGGGTGGGCAGACGAGGTATGGGACTCCTTGACAAAGGCGGAGTTCACCATGCTGCCGGTGCCCGAGTCCTCTGGCGGGGCCGGGGCGGGGCTGGCCGAGGCCGCGGTCGTGCTGCACGAGATCGGACGCGCCGCGGTGCCGGTGCCATTGGCGGAGACGGCGCTACTGGCAGGGTGGCTACTGGCTGCGGCCAGCCGGACGGTTCCGACCGGTCCGCTGACCGCGTCGGCGCCCACGGACATGGCAGTCGACCGATGCCCCGGGGGGTACCGGTTGACGGGGAAACTGTCCAGGGTTCCCTACGGCCACCTGGCCGAGCGGGTCGCGGTGCTGCTTGACCGTGCCGAGCCGCTGGTGGCGATCCTGAACTCGCCGAGGGAAGCGTGGGAACGTGGCCGTAACCTGGCCGGAGAGCCCCGGGATACTTTGCTGCTGCAGGACACTTTCGTGCCGGGCGAGGACGTCACCGAAGTGGACGCCACGATTTCCGGCAGGGCATTTCGGGTTCGCGGTGCGCTTGGCCGGGCACTGCTGCTCAGCGGGGCCATGGAAGCCGCACTCGATTCGACGATCACCTACGCCGGGCAGCGGGAGCAGTTCGGCCGCCCGATTTCCCGGTTCCAGGCCGTCGGCCATCACCTCGCGGCGATGGCCGGGGAGGCGGCGGCCAGCACCACGGTCGCGATGTCGGCCGCCACAGCTGGTCAGCAACCGGACTGGATCCTCACGGCAGCGGCCAAGGCGCAGGGCAGTCGTGCCGCGGGCGTGATGGCGCGACTGGCCCATCAGGTACACGGCGCGCTTGGCTTCACCGACGAGCACCCGTTGCGGCTGATCACCACCCGCTTGTGGTCATGGCGCGACGAGTTCGGCAACGAGCGGTTCTGGGAGCGGGAACTCGGCGCGGCTGCCTGCGCCGCACCAGATCTGTGGACGCTTGTGACCGACCCGACGGAGGTGCGCGCAAATGGCTGACCTGGAGTACTCCCGGGCTGACGCGGTCGCCACCATTCTGCTCAACCGCCCCGAGCGGAAGAACGCCTTCACCCTTCAGATGGTGCGTCACTGGGCGGACGCGCTGCACGAGGCGGCCAAGGACGATCAGGTGCGGGTGGTGGTGGTGCGTGGTGCGGGCGGCGCGTTCTGCTCCGGTATCGACCTCGATGAGTTGACCTCCGTGGATCCGGCGCCGCTGTCGCGCCGGCGGATGCTCACCGACGAGGTACACCGGGTGGCACGTGCCCTGGAGGACCTGGACAAGCCGGTGATCGCGGCGGTACAGGGAACGGCGGTGGGCGCCGGTCTGGACATGGCGCTGATGTGCGACATCCGTCTGGTCAGCGAATCAGCCCGGTTGAGCGAAGGCTACATTCACGCGGGCCTCATCCCAGGCGATGGTGGCTGCCTGTGGCTTCCCCGGCTGGTCGGCGTCGGCCGCGCACTCGAACTCCTGCTCACCGGCGACGTGGTAGACGGCCCGAGGGCGGAGCGAATCGGACTCGCCAACCACTGCTACCCCGACGGCGAATTGCTCACCCGCACCTACGAACTGGCTGCCCGCCTCGCAGCGCTGCCCCCGGTGGCGGTCGGCTTCATCAAGCGTGCGACATACGAGTCGTTGCACCTGGACGTGCGAACGCACTTGAACATGATCGCCTCACACATGGCCGTCGTGCAGTCCACGGAGGACTCGGCCGCGACGTTGGCGGCGCTGCGCGCCAAGCGGAAAACAGGTGTCAAACGATCCGAGCCCAAGCTCCCAGAGTGAAACGGTGTCGACAAATGCGACAGATGCAATGTCACGAGCGGCCCGCGCGGCCGATCCAGATGTCCGGCTCCCAGAACACCGAAGAGGGTGACACGGCGGTGCGCGCGGCGGTGGCCGCCTTCGCCCGGGGCGAGTTCGTCGTCGTGATCGACGATGAGGATCGCGAGAACGAGGGTGATCTGATCGTCGCGGCGGAGACCGTCACCAGTGCACAGATGGCCTTCCTGGTGCGCCACACGAGCGGCCTCGCTTGTGTGGCCATGGACGGGCAGCGGCTGGACCAACTCCGCCTGGAGCCGATGGTGGCCATGGGCGACGACCCCCGTGGCACCGCGTTCACCGTCTCGGTGGATCTGCGCGAGGGCACCACCACCGGCATCTCCGCGTCAGACCGAGCGTCGACCATTCGGGCACTGAGCGACCCGGCGGCCGGTCCGGACGACTTCACCCGGCCCGGTCATGTTTTCCCGCTTCGCGCCCGGCCCGGCGGCGTGCTCAAACGGGCTGGGCACACCGAGGCCGCAGTAGACCTGGCGCGGCTGGCCGGGAAGCGACCCGCCGGCGTGCTCGCTGAGATCGTCAACGACGACGGCACGGTGGCCCGCAGACCACAGCTGGCCGCCTTCGCCCGACGTCACGGGCTCATCGTGCTCACCATCGCGGATCTGATCCGCTACCGCCAGCGCACCGAGCGCCTCGTCGAACGCACATCGCAGGCACCGTTGCCCACGCCCTACGGCACCTTCGACGCGTTCTGCTACACCTCCCTGCTCGACGGCACCGAGCACCTCGCCCTCGTGGCGGGGGACGTCGCGCACCGCGACGAGGTCCTCGTCCGCGTGCACTCCGAGTGCCTCACTGGCGACCTCCTGGGTTCGGCGCGTTGCGACTGCGGAGAACAACTACGCCAGGCGTTGCGCGAAATCGCCGAGGCAGGCAGCGGCGTCCTGGTGTACCTGCGAGGTCAGGAAGGCCGCGGCATCGGGCTCGGGCACAAGCTCCGTGCCTACACCCTGCAGGACCAGGGATTGGACACCGTCGACGCGAACCTGGCCCTTGGCCTGCCAGTGGACAGCCGCGAGTACGGTGTGGGGGCTCAGATCCTGGCCGACCTCGGCGTCCACTCGATTCGCCTGATGACCAACAATCCGGCCAAATACTCGGGCCTTTCGGGCTACGACATCACGATCGCGTCGCGCGTACCGCTCATCGTCACGGCCGGCGAGCACAACGCCGACTACCTGATGACCAAACGAGACCGGCTGGGACACCAGCTGGATCCGGCCTGCGGCACGCGGACAACCGCCCGGGAGCAATCGCAGCCATGACCGAGACCACCGCACGCGGCCAACAGGGCCCTCCGGCGCATGAGACGTTCGCAGCGCAGTTTCGCGAAGCGATGTCCCGGTTCCCCAGCGGAGTCACCATCGTGACCACAACCGACGACCACGGAGCAAGGTGGGGATTCACCGCGAGCGCCTTCTGCTCCGTATCCGCGGAACCGCCGCTCGTGCTGGCCTGCCTGGCCGTCTCCGCCGACAGCTACCGGGCCTTCCGCACCTCAAGCAAGTGGGTCGTCAACATCCTCGGCGAACAGCATGCTCCCCTGGCGAAACGGTTTGCCACCAAGGGGGCGGACAAGTTCGCCGGTGACGAGTTCGACACGGATGCCGACGGTCTGCCGGTGTTGCCACAGGCGGTGGCCTCCCTGGTGTGCCGGGCGGAGGCCCGCCACCCCGCCGGCGATCACCTGATCCTCATCGGCGAAGCGGTCAACGTGCGGCTGCGCGACCACACCCCCCTTGTCTACTACGCCCGGGACTTCGCCCGGCTTTCCGCCTGACAGCGAGGCGGAAGTCCGGTACACCCGGCACCGAATTCGAAGGGAGAGCTGCGTGGACAGTCTCATGATGGACCGGCCGCTGCAACTGAAAACGCTGTTGTGGCGCGCGGAACGGCTCTTCGGGCACAAACAGATCATCACGCGGCGTGACGACGGCTACCGCCGCTATACCTACGCCGAATTCGGGAAACGAGTTCGTCGGCTGGCTGACGCGCTGAGCAGGCTCGGCGTACGCACCGGTGACCGGGTGGGCACGTTGGGCTGGAACACCGACCAGCACTACGAAGCCTACTTCGCGGTGCCCTGCATGGGTGCGGTGCTGCACACCATCAACATCCGGCTATCGCCGGACCAGATCGGGTACGTCATCGAACACGCTGGGGACAGCGTGCTCCTGGTCAGTCCTGAACAGCTGCCGATGCTGGAACAGATCTGCGACCGGCTCACCAATGTGAAAGCGGTGGTCGTGTTCGGGGATGGCCCGCCGCCGACAACCGCGCTGGGACCGGTCTACGGGTACGAGGAGTTGCTCGCCGACGCCGACGAGGAGATCGAGTTCCCCGATGTCGACGAGGACAGCCCGGCCGGAATGTGCTACACGTCGGGCACCACCGGGGAACCCAAGGGGGTGGTGTACAGCCACCGCAGCACCGTGCTGCACGCCCTGATCCTGTGCCTGCAGGGGGCAATCGGCGTCGCCGAGCGGGAGACCTATCTCCTGGTGACGCCGATGTCCCACGTCAACTCGTGGGGCATGCCGTACGCCTGCGCCCTGCAAGGAGCATCGCTGGCGTTGCCGGGAGCGCAGCCACGACCGCACCATTACCTGGAGATCATCGAGCACGCCCGAGTCAGTGTCTGCGTCGCCGCGGTGACGGTCGGCATGCTCATGCGCCAGGAACTCGAATCCGGACGGCAATCCTACGTTCTCGACTCGCTGCACACCTTGTGGCTGGGTGGCCAGGCGCCCCCGATCGGCGAGATGCGGTGGTGGCGGCAAGCACACGGCGTGCACGTGTGCCAGGGCTGGGGCATGACCGAGGCGTCGCCGCTGCTCACCTTCACCACCCTCACCAGCCAGTTCACCGACCTCGACGACGAGGGAAAGTTCCACCTGCTCGGCACCCAAGGCCAGCCGATGCCGCTCGTGGAGATCAAGCTGGTCGACGACCACGGCGAAGAACTGCCCTGGGACGGCAAACACGCCGGGGAGATCCTCGCGCGTTCCCCCTGGGTGGCCCGCGCCTACTACCACGACACACGTTCGCCGGACAGTTTCGCTGGTGGCTGGTTCCACACCGGCGACGTCGGTGTCATCGACCAGAACGGCTACCTGTCGCTGGTCGATCGCGTCAAAGACCTGATCAAAAGCGGTGGCGAATGGATCTCGTCAGTCGATTTGGAGAACGCACTCATGGGGCATCCGGAAGTCCGGGAGGCCGCGGTGGTAGCCGCACCGGATCCGGTCTGGCTGGAGCGACCGATCGCCATCGTCGCCACCAACTCGCCGGTGGCGTCCGACGATCTCACCGAATTCCTCCGTGAGAAGTTCCCCAAGTTCTGGTTGCCGGACCGCTTCGTGTTCGTCGACGAGGTACCCAAGACCGGAGTTGGAAAATTCGACAAGAAGCTGCTCCGTCAACGACTTGCCGCCGGAGCCAGCCAAAGCACGGACAAGACCGCCTGACGCGGAACCATGTCAAAGACGACACCAAGGAGAAACGACATGAACACGGGAACAGCCAATCGGATGTGGGCGTTGCCGGGGGCGGAATTCACACTCGACACCGGCATCATGGTCGTCAACGGGCAGGGGCAGGTCACCATTCCGGTACCGTCCTTTCTGATCGAACACGACCGGGGGCTGGTCCTGTTCGACACCGGCATCGCGTTCGAGGCGGCCGAGGACCCGCACGCCGTCTACGGCGACCTCGCGGACGTCGTCGGACTCGCCTACGGACCGGAGGACCGTGTGGACCGGCAACTCGAGGCGCTTGGCTACAAGCCCTCGGCCGTCGATCACGTGATCGTCTCGCACGCGCATTTCGACCATGCCGGCGGCATCCGGCTCTTCCCCGACGCTCAGCTGTACATCGGTGAAGGCGACCTGCCCTACTCGTACTGGCCGTTGCCCGCGGCCACACCCTTCTTCCGGACCGCGGATTTCGACACGACGCGTGACTGGAAATGGAACCAGCTCTCGACGGATCATGACCTGTTCGGCGACGGCAGCATAGTCATCCACCGCATGCCAGGTCACACCCCCGGCAACACTAGCGTGCTGGTGCGGCTGCCCAACCAGACGTTCCTGCTCACCGGTGACACCGTCCACCTCCGCCAGGCCCTCACCGAAGACCTTCCGATGCCGTCGGACTACAACACCTTGCAGGCGGTCCGCTCGATCCGTCGCCTCAAGCAGCTCGCGAGGGCGCACGATGCCACGGTGTGGATCTCCCACGATCCCGAGGACTGGGCGACGCTCAAGCACGCGCCCGCTTGCTACGACTGACATCATGGCTGTTCTCGTCGAATACTCGTGCACGTCGTGCCGTGCACGACACGAAGCATGGGTGGAACACCCAATCCCCGCGGCCACCAGCTGCGTGCGGTGCGCGCGCCCGGCACGCCGCCGGTTCGGAGGTGCGCTGTTGCGCGGTACCCCCTCCGTCGACGTCGCCCGGCAGCCTGGCGGTACAGGCTGCCAGCACGGACCCGACATACCCGGTGCCTGCACGCTCCTCCCGACAGCGGCACGCTCACTGGCCGCACGCGCTCGCGGGGACAATCGAGCGCTGGAAGCGGAGATCGCCCACCAGGAAGCCGCCATCGCCGCGGGAACGCTCGACCCCACCGCGACGCCGGTCACGCCGTACCACGGCCACCAGCCGCCGCCGACTACCGCTCCCAGAAACGACTCCTCACCAGGACCCGGCGTGTAGCGAAACGGAACCCTTGCGACTCACCGCGGGACCGCGCCGCCAACAGGCCTGTTGCCCGTTTCCGCGAGCCCCGCAACAGGCGTGGCGAGAAAGGATGTAATACATGTTCGAGGGCCGGATCGCGCAATTCAACGCACCCGAGCAGCCATTTGAGCTGCGGCGCGTCGCGCTACCGTCGATTGGATCGGACGAAGTGCTGGTGAAGGTGCACCGAGCCAACATCTGCGGCTCAGACCTGCACGCCTGGCACGGTTCGTTCGTCACCCGCGGGCTCGGCGGCACGCTACCAACCGTGCTCGGCCACGAGATGGTCGGTTCGGTGGCCGCAACCGGCGAACGAGTCACCGAAGACTCCAACGGCGCGCCGGTGCAGACGGGCACACGGGTGGTGTTCCCCTACTTCTTTCCCTGCCACCGGTGTCGGAGCTGCCTGGCGGGACGGCGCGTGTCCTGTCAGAAGCTGACGATGGCCATGCTCGGCGACGCCAACAGACCACCCTACTTCGTTGGTGGCTACGGTGACTACTTTCTGCTCCCCGCCGGCGCGGTGCTCTACACCGTGCCGGACACGCTGCCTGACGAAGTGGTGTCGGGGGTCAACTGTGCGCTGTCGCAGATGATCTACGGACTGGAGCGAGCCGACCTGAGCTTCGGCGAACGCGTCATCATACAGGGGGCCGGCGGGCTCGGGCTGTTCGCGACGGCGATTGCCCGTGCCCGCGGGGCCGCGCAGGTCGTCGTGGTCGACGCGGTCCCCGAGCGGTTGGAACTGGCCCGCGCATTCGGAGCTGACGAGGTGATCAGCCTCGCTGATCATCCCGATTCGGCGGATCGTATCCGGCGGGCGCGCAAGTTGACCGACGGCGGCGCGGACGTGGTGGTAGAGGTGGCCGGCACCCCGGCCGTGGTGCCGGAAGGCCTGAAGATGCTCGCCCAGAGCGGCCGCTACCTGGAAGTCGGCAACATCAACATGGGACAAACCTACGCAGCCGACCCATCCCGACTGGTCACCGCGAACAAGAGCATCATCGGCGTCTCGCTGTACGAACCCACGGCGCTGAGGCAGGCACTCTCCTTTCTCGCGGCCAACCAGCACCGGCTCCCGCTGGACCAGTTCGCCACCACGACGTTTCCCCTGGAAGACATCAACGCGGCGTTCGCCGCGGCGAACAGCCGCAAGGTCGTGCGCGCCAGCATCGTGATGTGAGACCACAGCAACGACCACCGACCGGGAGGGCCGCAGCATTGGACCAGCACGACAGAACACGTCACTACATCGGCGGGCAATGGGTGCAACCCAGCGGGACAGACCGCATTGCCGTGGTCAACCCGGCCACCGAGCAGGTCATCGGACACGTGCCGGCCGGAACCGTCGACGACGTCGACCGTGCGGTGACAGCGGCGCGGAACGCGTTCGATCCCGGTGTGTCCATGGCCGAGCGCCGGGACCGGGTGGCCCGGCTGGTCGCGGCACTGGAGCCCCGACTGCCGGACATCGCCACCACCATCGGACAGGAGATCGGCGCGCCGCTGAAGGTGCAGCGCGGTGTGCAGACCGCCGTGCCCATGGCGATCGCCAGCAGCTATCGGGACCTGCTCGAGGAAACGAACTTCGAAGAGCAGGTCGGCAACTCATTGGTGATCCGGGAGCCCTACGGAGTGGTCGGGGCTATCACACCGTGGAACTACCCGCTGTATCAGGTGGTCGCGAAAGTGATGCCGGCTGTCGCGGCGGGCTGCACCGTCGTCCTCAAGCCAAGCGAGGTGGCGCCCCTGTCGGTGTACCAGTTCGTGGAGGCGGCACACGAGGCCGGCCTACCGCCGGGAGTCCTGAACCTGGTGACGGGATACGGACCAGAGGTCGGCGAGGCGGTAGCCGGTCATCCCGGCGTCGACCTCGTCTCCTTCACCGGTTCGACGGCGACCGGCAGGCGCGTCGCCTCGATCGCCGCGGACACCATTAAGAAGGTATGCCTCGAACTCGGCGGAAAGTCCGCCAACATCATCCTCGACGACGCCGACCTCAACACCGCCGTCAAAGTCGGCGTGGGCAACGCATTCCTCAACTCCGGCCAAACCTGCGCGGCATGGACCCGGATGCTCGTGCCCGAATCACGCTACGACGAGGCGCTCCTGCTCGCCCGCCAAGCCGCGCAACGCTACACCGTCGGAGACCCGTTCGACCCAGCGACCAGACTCGGCCCGCTGGCCTCACAGACCCAGCAAGCACGCGTCCGCGGGTACATCGAACGTGCCGTCGCGGACGGAGCCCGACTCGTCACCGGCGGCCCCGAGCCCGCACGCGAGCGAGGCTACTTCATCGCCCCCACCGTGCTCGCCGACGTGCACAGCGACTCCGAACTGGCGCAACAGGAAGTCTTCGGACCAGTACTGGCCGTCATGAGCTACCGCGATGACGACGAGGCACTCCGGATCGCCAACGACACGATGTACGGGCTCTCCGGCGCCATCTGGTCGGCGGACCACCGGCGCGCGATCGCCCTCGCCCGCCGGATACAGACCGGGCAGCTTGACATCAACGGCGCCGCCTACAACCCACGCGCACCATTCGGTGGCTACAAGAAGTCCGGCATCGGCCGCGAACTCGGTCGCGCCGGGCTCGAAGAATACCTCCAGACGAAATCAGTCCAGCTGCCGGACTCGGTCATCAGTCAGCAGGGGTAGACTGCTTGTCTCAGGTTTTCCGACGTCGCGTTACTCGATCGTCACGCCAGCCATGTCCGTGATATGCCAAAAACGATACTCGGGTGGACCAACTGGTGGCGCAACCCATAACGGAGACATTCCAAATATAGCGCACCGTGGCTGTGGAGGTAGCCTCGGTGTCGGCGTCGATTCCCGTGCGTCAAGAGCTGCCGTCTTCTCCTCGTGTCACACCGGGGCGTCGAAGAATCTCCTCCGCGCGTAGACCACTGGTGTCTCGGGGCCGAGGTGAGCGTGTTGGACGTTGCCGACCAGGATCGTATGGTCGCCGCCCGGGTAACGCGCCTCGACCTCGCACTCAACCGTCGCAACCGCATCCGGAAGCCGGGGCGCTCCCAGCACGCCGTCCACGAAGGTCTCCTCGGCGAACTTGTCCCCTCCTTTCGTCGCGAACCGAACGGCGAGGCTGGCGTGGCGCGGGCCCAGGATGTTGACGGCGAACCGGTGGGTGCGCCCGAAGGTGGGGTGACAGTCGGCCGACCTGTCGAGCCATACCGGCTCTTCCGGATTTAGAGTGCAAGGGCTCCGCAGTGCAGTAGCGACCGGATGCGGTAGTTGAGCAGGTTGCGGAAGCCCAGGGCGTTGCGGCGTAGTGCTTCGAGGCGGCCGTTGATGGCCTCGGTGGGGCCGTTCGAGGCGCGGTGGGTGAAGTAGGCGAGCACGTCGGCTCGGCGGCGGTGCAGGGTGCGCCCGAGGGTGGTGAGCTCCTCGAGCCCGGCGGGGACGCCGGTGCGGATGGTGTCGATCACGCGGGTGATCAGGGTGTGGCCGTGGCGGGGGTCGGGGTGGGCGTAGGCGGCGATGATCTGCTGGTAGATCCAGTGCGTCACCTGCACCGGGGTGTGCTCGTCGGCGGCGAAGACTGCGTCGAGCCGGGCTTGTTGGCGGGTGGTGAGTAGCTCGGTGCGGGTGCGCAGGACCCGGCGGATGCGGTAGAGCGGGTCACCGGTGCGGCCACGGCGCCCGAGGAGCTGCCGCTGCAGGCGTTGGCGGCACAGGTCCAGCTTCTCGCCGGCCAGGGCGACGACGTGGAAGGGGTCCATCACCGTGACTGCGTCGGGCACCGCGCTGGTGGCGGCGTTCTTGTAGCCGGTGAACCCGTCCATGGCCACGACCTGCACCTGAGCGCGGAACTCGGGTGTGCGCTGGGCCAGCCAGTCGGCGAACGCGGCCGCGGAGCGGCCTTCGACCAGGTCGAGCAGCCGGGCCCGGCCGGTCTGTTCCACGACTTCGGTGAGGTCGACGATCACGGTGACGAACCCGTCGCCTGGGGCGTGGCGGGTGTGGGCCCAGCGGTGCTCGTCGACCCCGATCACCCGCACGTTTTCGAGCCGGGCCGGATGGGCGTCGAGCAGTTCGGTGGTGGCCTCGACGGCGATGGTGTTGATGGTGTCCCAGGAGCGGCCCAGCTCGCGGGCGACCGCGGCGACGGTGGCCCGGTCCACGACCAGTGAGGCCGAGCAGGTGACCCATCTTTTCCTGTTTGGTTTGCAGGTACCGAATGTTGTGCGGCGTGTGCTCGCACACCGCGGGCACCCGTTCGACGATCTCTATTCCATATCCCGCGCGTTGTTGACGAGCACGTCGAGCCTGCCGAACCGTAACTCCGCAATTTGCACCGCGGATGCCCAGCCAGTTCGTCGGTTACGTCGAAGTCCTGGACGACGACGTCGTTGCCGTCGTGCCCCAACTCGTCCGCGAGCGCGTGCAAACTGATCCTTGCGGACGTCACCGAGCACCAACCGGGCGCCTTCAGCCGCGAACAGGCGCGCCTCGGCGTCGCCTTGGCCGCGCGCCGCCCCGGTCACGATCGCCACCTTGCCGTCGAGCCTGCCGACCATCTCCGACCTCTGCATCCGCCCCGACCGCGGCCACTTCCGAGAGACGGTCGGCCACCACGTCCACCGCGAACACCTGCGCGGGAGCGAACAGCCGGGCGCACTTCGCAGCAAGTTGGCCGACCGGACCCGCACCCACCACCACGACGATCGCCCGTGCTGTATGCGGCCCTCGACACAACCGGTGTAGGCGGTGGCGAGGACGTCACCGACGAACAGCACCTGCTCGTCGGTCAGGTTGTCCGGGACCGGAAAGAGCGTCATGTCCGCGATCGGGACACGGACGTACTCGGCCTGCCCCCGTCCAGGCCTCCGAAACAAGTCACCGTAGCCGAACAGCGCATAGCGGTCGCAACCGAGGTGGTTGCCGGCGACGCAGCTCGGGCAGCGCCCGCACGCGGTGAACATCGACGCCAGGCAACGCATCCCGGGCTCGACCCGCCGCACGCCCTCGCCCACGGATTCCACGACACCGACGAACTCGTGACCGACGATCGTGTCCTCCTCGGCGGGTGTCCGCGACACCGCCCTCCGCCTCGAACGTGACCCCGTCAAACCGTGTCGAGGTGCATCCACACGGACTTGGTCTCGGTGTAGAGCTCCATCGACGCCGCACCCAGTTCCCTGCCATGGCCCGACTCCTTTGAACCCGCCGAACGGAAGCGACGGATCGAGCGTGCCGTAGTCGTTGACCCAGACCGTCCCGGCCCGCAGCTTTCTGACCATCCGGTGGGCCACCGAAACGTCACCGGTCCAGACCGCCGCGGCCAGCCCTGCTGTTTCAGTCGGAAGCGTGGGTGCGATCGAGTTCGCCCCGGACGCGGGCCAGCCGGTCGCGCCACCACGCCATCTGCTCGGCGTCGCTCAGCTCGTAGGTGTCGAGCAAGGCGGCGTCGGGTGCCGGTGGGATGCGGGGAACGGGGAGGTAGCCGTTGACCGGTCGCAGCGATGCGGCACCGGCCACCACGTCACCTTCCAGCAGGGATAAAGTGCCCAGCCCGCAAGCGAAGTCGAGTTCGGGCATGACATCGGCGACGGTCGGTTCGCGCATCTCATGCCTCTCGATGCGGTCCACTCGGTGCACAATAGGATTTCAGACTTGCTAAGGTTAGCAAGTGTTGAACACGATGCCAGGGTGGCACGTGCGTGAGGAGGAGCGTCCGTGAGCAGACCCCTCTACCAAGCGAAGGCCGAGTTCTTCAAGACCCTGGGACACCCCGCGCGGATCCGGGTGCTGGAGCTGCTCAGCGAACGCGAGCACGCCGTGGCCGAAATGCTGCCTGAGGTGGGGATCGAAGCGGCAAACCTGTCCCAGCAACTGGCCGTGCTGCGCCGCGCCGGCCTGGTCGTGACCCGCAAGGAAGGCTCGACCGTCTACTACTCGCTGACCAGCCCCCATGTGGCCGAGTTGCTCCGGGTCGCGCGGCAGATCCTGACCGGGGTGCTCACCGGTCAGATCGAACTGCTCGACGACCTGCGTGCACCGGCGGCGTCGGCAGGGCCGCCTCCGTCGACGTCGAACTCGCGGAGCGCATGAGCCGCGCTCACCCCGCCTGGTCTCCCGCTCAGTCGTCCAGGCGGGGTGAGCGCACCCTTCTTGAGAATGACAGTCAGGAGCAGCGCGTGCTGAGTGTGTGGCGCAAGATCCGCCGGACCGGCCGGGTGGCCGAGCCCGCGCCACCTCGACCGAGCGGCGCCATGCCCGCAGGCGCCGCAGCATTGGGCGGTTCGGTGCAGGTGCGGCACGTCGACGCCGGTTCGTGCAACGGGTGCGAAGTGGAGATCGGGTCGGCGTTCGGACCTGTCTACGACGCCGAACGTTACGGCGCGCGCCTGGTCGCCTCACCGCGACACGCGGATGCACTGCTGGTGACGGGTCCGGTAACCCGGAACATGGCGGCACCGTTGCGGCGCACATACGAGGCGACCCCCGCGCCCCGCCTGGTGGTTGCGGTCGGTGATTGCGCTCGGAACTGCGGCGCGTTCGCCGGGGCCTACGGGCTGGCCGGCGCGGTGTCCGACGTCGTGCCGGTGGATCTGGAAATCGCAGGCTGCCCACCGCGGCCGGAGGCGATCGTCGAGGGACTGCGGAAGCTGACCGGTCGATGAATGTTGCTGCTGTTGGCTTCGCGGTGGCCACGGCTGCGGGGATGCTCAGCGCAGTCACGGCGTTGGTCGTGCCGCAGCGGGTGCGCTCGGCGGTGGTGGGCGCCGGAATGGCGTTCACCGGGCTTGCCGGTGTGACGGCGGGTACCGCCGCGCTGGCCGGTCAGTCTTTTTCCCTTGCCCTGCCAGCGTTCCTGCCCCTGTCCGGGGTCTCGTTCACGATGGACGCCCTCGGAGGGCTTTTCGTGGCGGTCACCGGCGGTGTCGCAGTCGCCACCGGAATCTATGGCATCTCCTATGCCCGCCACGGCCTGGATTCCCGGCTGGTCCAGGCGGTGTTCCCGGTATTCGTGGTGGCGATGCTGCTGGTACCGGTCGCCTCCAGCGTGGGCACGTTGCTGGTGTGCTGGGAGCTGATGGCGCTGACATCGCTGCTGCTGGTACTCGCTGAGCACCGACGCCGTCCTAATGTGGCGAGTGCGGGCCGGTGGTACGCGGTGATGACCCACCTCGGGTTCGTGACCATCCTCATCGGACTTCTGTTGCTGGCCGGGCACGCCACCAGCGACTCGTTTCCCGCGCTGCGCGAGGCCTCGGCGCATCTATCGCCTGCCACCGCCGGGCTGGTGTTCGTGCTGACGCTGGCGGGGTTCGCGTCCAAAGCCGGGATCGTGCCGCTGCACGCGTGGCTTCCCCGCGCCCACCCGGAGGCGCCGAGTCATGTGTCGGCGCTGATGTCGGCGGCGATGGTCAACCTCGGCGTGTACGGGATCGTCCGGGTCGGATCCGACCTGCTCGGCGGCGGCCCGCGATGGTGGTGGCTGCTGGTGCTCGCCCTCGGTGCGCTCTCAGCGGTGTACGGGATCCTGCAAGCCGCGATGGGCACTGACCTGAAACGGCTGCTGGGGTACTCGACGACGGAGAACATGGGGCTGGTGCTGGTCGGTGTCGGCGCGGCCGGGTTGTTCGCCGCGTCCGGTGACCACATGCTGGCGGCGTTGGCGCTGGCGGCGGCGTTGCTGCACGTGATCGGCCACGCGGCGTTCAAGACACTGCTGTTCCTCGCAGCAGGGTCGGTACTGCACGCGACCGGCAGCCGCGACCTCGACACGCTCGGTGGCCTGCGCGCCACGATGCCGGTGACGACCGCCGCGTTCGGGTGGGGCGCGCTGGCGGGGTCCGCGCTGCCGCCCGGGACGGCGTTCGTGTCCGAGTGGCTGCTGCTGCAAGCCCTCATCCACGGACTCCCGGCATCGGGAGTGGCGACCGCGATCGCGATGCCGCTGGCGGTCGCGGCAGTCGCCTTGACCGCAGGGCTCGCGGTGGCGACATTCGTCAAGGCGTTCGGCGTCGGGTTCCTCGCCCGGCCCCGCAGTACCGCCGCCGAGAACGCGCACGAGAGCCCACCCACGATGCTGGCCGGGATGGGCGTGGCCGCCGTGGCCTGCGCGGTCCTGGCGCTGGTACCCGCGCTGGTCCTGCCCGGCGTTGCCGCCGCGGCGAGCGTGGTGTCAGGATCAGCACATCCGGCCGTGGCCGGGCTGGTCACCCTGCGGCTGGCCGACGTCGCGGGGTCACTGTCCCCGCTGATGCTGACGCTCACACTGCTGGCCGCCGTGCTCGTGGCGGCCGGTGCGGTGCGGCTGGTCGCGGCCCGCCGGGCACGGCGGGCCGCGCGGTTGTGGGACTGCGGGGCGGGGCCGATGTCGGCGCGAATGGAGTACACCGCGACCTCGTTCGCCGAACCGCTGCAGCGAGTGTTCGACAATGTGGTGCAACCCGAAACCGACATCGACGTGACGCACCACCGCGAGTCCGCCTATCTGGTGCAGGCAGTGGAATACCGGCGGCGCGTGCCAGACCGGATCGAACGCCGCCTCTACGAGCCGGTGCTGGCGGCCCTGGACTCGTGGGGACAGGCAGGCCGGCGGCTGGCGACCGGAAGTGTGCACCGCTACCTCGGGTACGGCTTCTACACCGTGTGCGGGCTCCTTCTGCTGCTGGCGGTGACCAGGTGAGCGCACTCGGGATCGTCGGCGGTGTGTTGCAGCCGGTCGTCGTGGTAGCCGCGTCACCGGTGCTGGTCGGGGTGATGCGGCAGGTCCGGGCCAAGCTGGAAGGCCGCGCCGGGGCCGGGATCGGGCAGCCCTGGCGCGATCTGCGCAAGCTATTTCGCAAGGAGCGGATCGCGCCGCGTGGCACGAGTGAGGTGTTCCGGTTTGCGCCGCTGGTGCTGGTCACCACGACACTGGTGGTCGCGGTAGTCGCGCCGTTCGCGACCACCGACTCCGCGATGGTCGCGGTGGCGGACCTGTTCGCGGTGGTCGCGCTGCTCGCACTGGGCACGGTCGCGCTGGCGCTGGCCGGGCTGGACACCGGCACCGCGTTCGGCGGGATGGGCGCCAGCCGGGAGATGACGATCATCGCGCTGGTCGAGCCCACCCTGCTGGTCGCGATCTTCGCGCTGTCGGTGCGAGTCGGATCGACCAACCTGACCTCGATCGTCACCTCGACCTTATACGACCCGGCGCGGGTGATCTCCCCGGTCAGCCTGCTCGCCGCGGTCGCGCTGATCGTGGTGATCGTCGCCGAGACCGGGCGGCTGCCGGTGGACAACCCGTCCACGCACCTGGAACTGACGATGGTGCACGAGGCGATGATCCTCGAATACGCGGGCCCGGACCTCGCGCTGGTCGAGCTCGCGTCGGCGATGCGGCTGACGGTGTTTCTGGGGTTGCTGGCCAACCTGTTCCTGCCCTGGGGCATCGCCACCTCCGCCGCACCTGTGGCGATCCTCGTTGGGGTGCTGGCGTGGGTGGCGAAGGTCGCGGTCCTGGGCAGCGTGCTGGCGGCCGGTGAGGTGTTCCTGGCGAAACTGCGCCTGTTCCGGGTACCCGAGCTGCTCGCCGGGTCGTTCTTGCTCGCTCTGCTCGCGGTCGCCGCGTCGTTCTTCCTCGCCTGAATCGAAAGGACCTATGCGAATGTCCACAGAGGACTGGCTTCGTGAGTGACACCGCCTACGTGCAGATGCTGGACCTGGCGTGTGGCGCGCTGTTGCTGACCGCGGTGCTCATCGTGTGGCGCCGCGAGCTCGCGGTGATCATCCGGGTGTTCGCCGTGCAGGGACTGGCGTTGACGGCGCTGGTGGCGGTGCTGGCCGTGCACGAGAGCTCGGTCGAACTGGGTGTCGTTGCGGCCGGGATCGCGGTGTTGCGGGTCGGTGTGCTGCCGTATCTGCTGCGCCGGGCGCTGGCCAAGGCCGGTGACGCGCGGCGCGAAACCCGGCCGCTGGTCAACGTGGCCGCATCACTGCTATCGGTGGCCGTGCTGACGATGCTGGCCTACGCGGTGTCGCAGCCGCTGATCGCGTTGGCGCCGTCGGCGGCCACGCAGGCGATCCCGGTCGGGATGACGGTGGTGCTGATCGGGTTTTTCGTGCTCGTCACTCGCCGCCGCGCCCTGTCGCAGCTCGTCGGGTTCTTGTTGATGGACAACGGGATCACCGCAGTTGGGTTCCTGACCACGTCCGGTGCCGGTCTGGTGGTGGAGCTCGGGGTGTCCCTCGACGTGCTGCTGGCGGTGCTGGTGCTGCAGATCCTGGCTACCCGTATCCAGGAGACCTTCGGCGACGCTGACCTCGACGAACTGCGGAGGCTGCGCGACTCATGACGAACGCCTGGATGCTCGCTCCCGTGATCGTGCCGCTCCTCGGCGCGGCGGTGTACCTGCTGGCCGGGTGGCGATCAGCGACCCGATGGGTCAGCGCCGGATCCTCCGCCCTCGTGCTGGCTGCCGCGATCACCACAGCCGCCACGACGTCGGCATCCGGTCCGCGAACGGCGCTGGCCGGGCTGATCCGGGTCGACGCGCTGTCGGCGTTCATGCTGATCGTGATCGGCGCGGTCGCGTTGCTGGCCACCGCCGCGACCCCGGCGTATCTGCTGGCCGAGATCGACGCGGGACGGGCGACTGTGCGGACCGCGGCCCGGCACAGCGTCCTGGTGCAGGTGTTCCTGGCCGCGATGGCCTTGGCGGTGCTGGCGGCGAACCTCGGTGTGCTGTGGGTCGCGGTCGAGGCCACCACGATCGTCACCGCGTTCCTGGTCGGGCAGCGACGCACCCGCCCGGCGATCGAAGCGGCGTGGAAGTACGTGGTGATCTGCTCCACCGGCATCGCACTGGCGCTGCTGGGCACGTTCCTGCTCAACTTCGCCGCCCAGCACGCCCCCGGCGCACCGGGACTCGACCTGGCCGCACTCACCCGTAGTGCCCATGATCTGGACCCGGGGGTGACCCGCCTCGCCGTCGTGCTGCTCGTCGTCGGGTTCGGCACGAAGGCCGGGCTCGCGCCGCTGCACGCGTGGCTGCCCGACGCGCACAGCCAGGCCCCGGCGCCGGTGTCCGCGCTGATGTCCGGGGTGCTGCTGTCGGTGGCGTTCTACGCGATCCTGCGGGTCAAGGTCATCGCCGACGCGGCGCTGGGCACCGGGTTCACCCGCGCCGTGCTGATCGTCATGGCCCTGGCATCCCTCGCGGTGGCGGCGTCGCTGCTGCTGGCCCAGCGGGACTACAAACGGATGCTGGCCTATTCCAGCATCGAACATCTCGGCCTGGTCGCGCTCGGCGCGGCCGTAGGCAGCCCGCTGGCGCTCGCCGCGGCGCTGCTGCACGTCCTCGGGCACGGCCTGGCCAAAAGTGTGCTGTTCCTCAGCGCCGGTCGGATACTGCAAACCACCGGCACGAGCCACATCGACGGCGTACGCGGGCTGGCCGCGCGGCAACCCGTGCTGGCGGGGTGTCTCGGGTTCGGGGTCCTCGCGCTGATCGGGCTGCCCCCGTTCAGCCTGTTCGCCAGCGAGTTCGGCATCGCCCGAGCAGGGTTCGCGGCAGGCTTGGGCTGGGTCACTGCCGCAGCGCTGATCCTGGTGCTGGTGATCGCCGCCGCCCTCATCGGGCACACCAGCCGCATGCTGCTTGGCGCACCGCCGGACGGGCCGGGCGCGGCCACCGCCATCCGGCCGCTGCCGATCACGGTCGCCGTCGTGCTGGTATCCGGGCTGCTGGTATGTGCCGCCGTCGGGATTGCCGCTGGACCACTGACCTCGTTGTTGCACACCGCCGCTACCACCGTCACGGGGGCACCATGACCAACGCGCCGTCGTCGGCGTTCAGCAGCGCGGCCGGATATCGCCGCACTGCCCGCACCATCGCCGCCGCTGAGCTACCGGATCGGGCACAGGCGCTGCTGGAGCACGGACACCGGCTCGCGCTGGTCGCCGGGCATGACGACGGTGACGCGCTGCGGGCGGTGTACTTGTTCACCGCGACCGGGCCCGAACGGCGCGTCGAACTGCACGTCCGGCTCGATCCCGCAGACCCGCGGGTGCCCAGCCTGGCCGGGTTGTCCTTCGCAGCCGGGCGGTTCGAACGCGAGATGCGCGACCTGTTCGGCATCGTGCCCACCGACCACCCACTACCTCGCCGCCTGGTCCGCCACTTCCACTGGCCGGCGGGCTGGTACCCGATGCTGAGCGCCGCCGGCGACCCTCCGGAGTTCGGCGATGTCGACGGCCCCTACCCGTTCCGCACCGTCGAAGGAACCGGGGTGTACGAGATCCCCGTCGGCCCGGTGCACGCCGGGATGATCGAACCCGGTCACTTCCGCTTCTCCGTCGTCGGCGAGACCATCCTCAATCTCAAGGCCCGCCTCTGGTTCGTCCACAAAGGACTGGAGAAACTGTTCCAGGGGCGCCGTCCGGAGTTGGCGATCGAACTGGCCGAGCGCGTCAGTGGGGATACCGCGGTCGGGCACAGTCTCGCGTTCTGCCAGGCCGTTGAGGATGCCTGCGGCATCCCTTTACCACAGGACGCGCTGCGGCTGCGCGCGATGTTGCTGGAGCTGGAACGGCTCTACAACCACGTCACCGATCTCGGCGCGTTGTGCAACGACGTCGGCCACTCCCTCCTCAACACCCATGCCCAGCGCGTCCGCGAACAGCTGTTGCGGATCAACGACGACGTCACCGGTCACCGACTGCTGCGCGGCGCGATCCGCCCCGGAGGCGCGGGCGTCCGCACCTTGCCCGACCTTGATCAGCTGGCCGCGATCGGCGCTGACGTCGCCGAGATCGTCGACCTCGCCCTGAGCAACACCGTCGTCGCCGACCGGTTCACCGGCACCGCGATCCTCACCACCGCCCAGGCGAGCGACCTGGGCACGCTGGGCTATGTGGCCCGCGCCAGCGGCCTGGCCGTCGATGCCCGCCACGACCACCCGTTTCTGGACGGAGACTTTCCCCGCGTCGAGCACGCCCGCACCGACGGGGATGTGCTGGCCCGGTTCCTGGTGCGCGCCGAGGAGATCGCTCAGTCGATCGGGGTGATCACCTACCTGGCCGGTGAACTCGCGGGCCGGACCGGGCCCTTCACCTCCAGCGTGGACCGGCCAGGCGGAGTGACCCGGTCGGGGGTAGGGATCGTTGAGGGCTGGCGCGGCACCATCGTGCACCGCGTGGAGATCACCACCGACGGCACGTTGTCGCGGGTGAAGATCGTGGACCCCAGCTTCTTCAACTGGCCAGCACTGCCGGTCGCGCTGGCCGACACGATCGTGCCGGACTTCCCGCTGACCAACAAGAGCTTCAACCTCTCCTACGCTGGCAACGACCTCTAACGCACGCAGCGAATGCGGCGTGTCCTCCAGCGCTCGGTGTGTGCATTCTCGCACGAGTTAAGACTTGCAAACTTCTTTAACTGCATAGACGATAGAAAGGTCGGCGTGGACAGGACGGGCTCGCCCACACCGGGCATCAAGGACGGGAAGAGGCGAGGACGATGAGTGAGTTCGTGACCGTGCTGCGAGGTCGTGTTCTGGGCGCGCAGGAGAAGCTGGCAGCCGCGCGGGAAGCCGAGCACGACTACGAGATCTACCTGCACATCGCCCGCATCAAAGATCTCCTCGACCTGGCCGAACGCCACGGCATCGACACCACGGACTGGATCGACCCCGCGGACCTGACCACGGCAGAGGTCAGGGGATAGCAACCATGGCATCAGCTTCTTCCACGGACTCCGCGGTCCAGCGGGTGGTGATCGTGTCCGACGGCAGCGCCTTGCCCCGCAACGACGACCTGACAGCGACGCTGCGTGATTCCGCTGAGCTGATCAGTGGCCTGGCTCGGGTTCCCGCGCGGCCGACCGTCATCCTCGCCACCGACGCGACCGGACTCGCGGCGGGCATCCGGGCGTTGCCCGCCGACATCGGCGCGGTCCTGCTGACCCGGGTGGACCCTGCGCGGGCCCGCGAGGTGCAGCGGGAGCTGCAGGACAGCGAGGCGCGGCCGGTGCTGATCGACGAGGACGTCACCGCGATCGCCCTGGCCGCTGTGACAGTGGACTCGCTGGCCAAGGCCGGGCGACGAGCACACGGCAGCAGGGTGGTCCTCGCCGGAGCGCGGGATCTGCCCATCCTCACCTCGCTGCTGATGGCCGCCGGGGTCGACGACATCACCACCTGGAACCCTTCCGACGCCGCGATCTTTCCCTTGCACAACATCGTCTTCGGCGCCGACACCGTGATCGACCTCGTCGGAGAACTGCCCACCCGCGCGACCGCGCGGCTCGGCGGGCTTACCGTGATCACCCGCGAGGACACCGGCGTGGCACCGTACGCGGCGGCCGGGCTACTGGGAGCCGCCGTGCACGCTCCCGGCCTGGCCTTCGACATCGAGATCTTCTGTGCGTGCGCGCAAGTCCTGATGACTGTCTCGTCGCCGCGCAGGTCCGTGCCCAACGTCGCGGGCATCGCCGTGACCCAGCTGGTCGCCGACGCGGTGACCAGCGTCTTCCACACCCAACTCGCCCGGTGACCAGCGCCGAGAACCGCAACACAGAAAGCGGCACCATGACCACCTCGACCGACACCCACCCGACCAGTGCCATTCCCGGGCTGGATCAAGCACCGACGACCCACCGGCGTCTGCTGGCGTGGGTGCGCGAGGTCGCCGCACTCACCACCCCCGACCGGGTGGTGTGGTGCGACGGCTCCGACGACGAATGGCGCCGGCTGACGATCTCGTTGGTCGAGGCCGGCACGCTGGTCCGCGTACCGCAGAAACCCAACTCCTTCCTCGCCACCTCCGATCCGCGCGACGTCGCGCGGGTGGAGGACCGCACGTACATCTGCTCCGAGAACGAAAACGACGCCGGGCCCACCAACAACTGGATGGACCCGGTCGACATGAAGATCATCATGACCGAGCTCTACCGGGGCAGCATGCGCGGACGCACGATGTACGTGGTCCCGTTCTGCATGGGACCGCTCGCCGATGAGAACCCGAAACTGGGTGTGGAGATCACCGACTCGGCTTATGTCGCTGTCTCCATGCGGCTGATGACCCGGATTGGCGCGATGGCGCTGGAGAAGTTCGGTGAGGACGCCGACTTCGTGGAGGCCCTGCACTCGGTCGGCGCCCCGCTGAAACCCGGCCAGGTCGATGTGGCGTGGCCCTGCAGCGACGTCAAGTACATCTCGCACTTCCCCGAGGATCGCACCATCTGGAGCTACGGCTCCTGCTACGGCGGAAACTCCCTGCTGGGCAAGAAAAGTTACGCGCTGCGCATCGCGTCGGTGATGGCCCGCGACGAGGGCTGGCTGGCCGAGCACATGCTCATCCTCAAACTCACCTCGCCCGCAGGAGCCGTGCACTACGTCGCCGCCGCGTTCCCCAGCGCCTGCGGCAAAACGAACCTGGCGATGCTGCAACCCACCGTGGCCGGTTGGAAAGCCGAAACCCTCGGCGACGACATCGCTTGGATGCGCTTCGGCACCGACGGACGCCTCTACGCCGTGAACCCGGAATTCGGGTTCTTCGGCGTCGCCCCCGGCACCGGATACGGCACCAACCCGGTCGCGATGCGGATGGTCGAGCGGGGCAACACGATCTTCACCAACGTCGCGCTCACCGACACCGGCGACGTCTGGTGGGAAGGCATGACCGACACGGCACCGGAACACCTCACCGACTGGCAGGGCCGGGACTGGCACCCGGACTCCTCCGAACCTGCCGCGCACCCCAATTCCCGGTTCTGC
Organism: Amycolatopsis nalaikhensis; assembly: GCF_030264295.1. Classification (GTDB taxonomy): domain Bacteria; phylum Actinomycetota; class Actinomycetes; order Mycobacteriales; family Pseudonocardiaceae; genus Amycolatopsis; species Amycolatopsis nalaikhensis. The sequence goes on from NZ_CP127173.1 coordinate 4,210,716, forward strand.
ACCCCGATCCAGCAATGCCCAAGCATCGCGCCCGAATGGGACGACCCGGCCGGGGTACCGATCTCGGCGATCCTGTTCGGCGGACGACGCGCCTCCACGATCCCGTTGGTAACCGAGTCACGCCACTGGCAGCACGGCGTGTTCCTCGGCGCCACCCTCTCGTCGGAAACCACTGCCGCCGCCACCGGCGAGATCGGTGTGGTGCGCCGCGACCCGATGGCGATGCTGCCCTTCATGGGTTATCACGTCGGCGACTACTTCGCCCACTGGCTGGCCATCGGCACCAACGCCGACCCCGCGAAACTCCCACGCATCTTCGGTGTCAACTGGTTCCGCCGCGGCGAGGATGGCCGCTTCCTGTGGCCGGGATTCCGCGAGAACTCCCGTGTCCTCGCCTGGATCCTCGGCCGCATCGAAGGCACCGCCGACTCAACCGAGACCCCGGTCGGGGCCGTACCCACCGCGGCCGACCTCGACCTGACCGGCCTGGACATCAACCCCGCCAACGTCGACGAAGCCCTCGCCGTCACACCGTCCGAATGGACAGCCGAACTTCCGCTCATTCGGGACTGGTTCGCCACCGTCGGCGACAAGCTGCCCACCGCACTTCGCGACGAATTCGACGCACTGACCCGACGTCTGGCATAGACGGCTCATGATCCCGCGGGCGGGGCCGCGAGCCTCCGCTTCCCCCGTCCGGCTCCGCCCGCGGTTCCACTTCTGCCACACGTCAACTGGAGACAACACATGACGGCCGCCGCACCGATCCCGAGCGCCACTGCCGTTGCACCGGGAAGCAGACGGCCGGGAGTCGTGACCAAGCGGCTCATGTTCTTCGCCGGCAGCGCGCACCCCGCCCTCGCACATCGCATCGCAGACACACTCGGCGCGTCCATCACCCCGCAGACCGCCCACACCTTCGCAGGCGGCGAAACCTTCGTGCGCTTCGACAAATCCGTCCGGGGCAGCGACGCCTTCGTGCTACACACCGCCACCGATCCGCTCAACACAGCGCTCATGGAACAGCTGATCATGATCGACGCGCTCAAACGAGCCAGCGCCAAACGCATCACCGTGATCTGGCCCTTCTACCCCTACGCCCGCCAAGACAAGAAACACCGGGGGCGGGAACCCATCTCCGCGCGGCTCGTCGCCGACCTGCTCACCACAGCCGGGGCTGATCGGATCATCACCGTCGATCTGCACACCCCCCAGGCCCAAGGGTTCTTCGACGGGCCGGTCGACCACCTCCTGGCCCAGCCACTGCTGGCTGCCCACATCCGGTGGCGCTACCGGCACGCGAACATCACCGTGGTCGCTCCCGACGCCGGACACGCGTCAAACTCGCCGAAACCTGGGCCGAGCTACTTGGCGGGCAACGCATCGCGTTCATTCAGCAGCGGAAGTCCCTGCATGCCGAACATCCCGACACCACCCAGCTCGTCGGCGACGTCACAAACCGACTGTGCGTGGTCGTGGACGACATGATCGACACCGGGACAACGATGATCGGTGCCGCCCGACTCCTGAACGGCGCGGGCGCCGCGGGCGTTCATCGCCGCCGCCACCCACGGCGTGCTCACGGGCGACGCCACTGAACGCCTGAGTTCCAGTGGCATCCAGGAAGTCGTCCTCACCGACACCCTCCCCATTCCCGAAGAAAAGCACTTCACCCAACTCAAGGTGCAGTCCATCGCACCCCTGGTGGCCCGCGCCATCAACGAAATCTTCGCCGACGGATCGGTCACCAGTCTCTTCGACGACCGTCACTGATCAGCGGAGACATCCGCGCCATCACACGCCGCGTTGGGGAACGCACAGTCCTTGCCCGGGTAAACATCCGATCAGCTCGATGCCATTGGGTCCTTCGGCATCAAGCGGACGTAGCCGTCACGGAACCATGGCACAACCGCCGTGTCAGTCCCGGCCGGATGCGCTCATGCAGCGGGAGAACAGAAACCCACCACGAACATCCACCATGGACGTTCTGCCAGTCCTTTCACTCCGGACTAACGAAACCGTCAAGCAGAGTATGATCTACACCACACGCGAACGGCAGGAAACGAGACACTTGATCGTCCAGCCCGGATCGAGCGCACAGCAGGCGCGCAGTCCTCTACCAGGACACGCACCCATCTAGACACGGCGACTGCGGCGAGAAACTGCCCCTACGCTGGCAACAAATCGGGCTGGCCTGAGCAACTCGCGCGGTTCGCCGCGCTGCCAACCGAAGCGGCGCAGCACATCATCGGCACTCGGTGCCCATGCTCATCCTCAGCCGGTTCCAGCGCATGGGGGTCTGCCCAGGGTTCGGTTGACACCGGAGCTGACTACTTCTCAGGCCGCTGCTGCGGTCGTGTAGATGGTCTCAAACTCGACCGGGGTGAGCTTGCCCAGGGCGCGTTGGCGGCGTTTGCGGTGGTACTTCGTCTCGATCCAGGACACGATCGCCAACCGGAGTTCTTCCCGGGTCCGCCATCGCCGGGTATCGAGAACGTTCTTTTGCAGCAACGAGAAGAATGATTCCATCGCGGCGTTGTCACCACAGGCCCCGACCCGCCCCATCGACCCGGTCAGCCTGTGGCTGCGCAGCAGACGCCGGTAGGCTGCCGACCGGAATTGGGCGCCGCGGTCGGAGTGGACGACGGTTCCGGCCGGGTCACGCAGGGCGATCGCGTTGCGCAGCGCGCTGACGGCGAGTGAGGCCCGCATGTGCGAGTCGATGGAGTATCCGACGATCTTGTTGGAGTAGCAGTCTTTGACCGCACACAAATACAGCTTGCCCTCACCGGTGGAATGTTCGGTGATGTCGGTGAGCCACTTGGTATTCGGTGCGGTGGCGGTGAAGTCCCGGCGGACCAGGTCGTCGTGCACCGGTGGCCCCGCCTTGTGGGAACGGCCTTTCTTCTTGGCGTGCGAAGAGAAGATCTGCTGCATGGAGCAAATCCGCCACACCCGGTTCTCCGAGGCGGTGAAGCCCCGGCGGGCGAGTTCGTCGGCGATGAACCGGTACCCGTCGGCCGGATCGTCGGCGTGGATCTCGAGCGCGGCGTTGATCAGGTGCGCGTCGTCGTAGTCCCGCTGCGAGACCGGCGCTGCACACCATTGGTAGTAGGCCTGCCGGGAGATGCCCAGCACCCTGCACGTCACCGCGACCGACACCCTGATCGGGGCGCCGGCCGCGGCCAGTTCACGGACGAGCGGGAAGACTATTTTCCCGGCAGATTGCCTTGGGCCAGGTAGGCCGCCGCTTTGCGCAGGACCTCGTTCTCCTGCTCCAGCAGGCGGTTGCGTTTGCGCAGTTCCCGTAGCTCGGTGGACTCATCGCGAGTCACGCCGGGCCGGGTGCCGTCCTCGACGTCGGCGGCGCGCAGCCAGTTGGCCAGGCACGACTCGGAGATTCCGAAGTCCTTCGCGACCTGCTTCAACGGGGCTTCGCCGCGGCGGGCGACGGCGATCACGTCGTCGCGGAACTCGCGGGGGTAGGGCTTGGGCACGGTGACATCCTTCCAGGCGAGGCCGGAGCCTCACAGGTGAGGTGTTAACCGAACCCTGGGCAGACCCTGGGTCACCAGGTCGTGTTCATCGTCGGGGACATGACCGCCAAGATCGGCGACCCGTCCGGCCGCTCCGACGATCGCCCCGCCCTGACCGACGAGGACATCGCCCGCAACCTCGCCACCTACGGCCAGCAGGTCACCCCGTTCTTCGACTTCGACCGTGCCCAGTTCCGCCACAACGGCGACTGGCTGCGACAGATCACCCTGCCGAAGATCATCGAGATCATCTCGCAGATCCCGGTGTCGATGCCGCTCCAGCGTGAGGACTTCCGCAAGCGCCTCGACGCCGGACAGGGTCTGTCGCTGGCTGAACTGATGTACTCGGTCGTGATGGCGCTGGACTCCGTGGAGACCAACTGCGACCTAGAGGTCGGCGGGATCGACCAGTTCCTCAACATGCAGATGTGCCGCAAGGTCATGGACGTCTGCGGCCAAACCCCCGAACTGGTGGTCGCCACCTCGCTGATCGAGGGCACGGACGGCACCGGGGCCAAGATGAGCAAGTCCAAGGGCAACTACGTGCCGCTGACCGCCCCACCCGGCGAAATCTTCGGCAAGATCATGTCGGTACCCGACCGGCTCGTGGAGCCCTACTTCCGGGCACTGTCGGAATGGCTGGACCCCGAACTCGCCATCACCAGCGATCGTGTGGAGGCCGGGACACTGCACCCGATGGACCTGAAGAAGATCCTCGCCGGGGAGGTCACCGCCGCCATCCACGGCGTCGACGCGGCGATGAAGGCGCGCGAGGAGTTCGTCGCCCGCTTCTCCAAGCGCACCTTCGGCGAGGTCGAGGACCTGCCCACGATCGCCGACCTGAGCCAGCCTGTCACCGAGGTCGTCAAGGCTCTGGGTTTCGCCAAGAGCAACGGCAATGTCCGCCGCGTCGCCCAGCAGAACGGCCTGCGCCTCGTGGTCGAGTCGGAGGGTGGCCAAGAGCAGGTGACGCTGAGCGCCGACGAAACCCGCGAACCGCTGGCGACCCTGGTCAAGGACAAGCTCGACGGTCAGACCGGCGACTTCTACCTCAAGGTCGGCCGTAAGCTCGCGCGCATCAGCACCACCGCCTGATCTGGTTGTGCAGGCTGTCGTCCTGGACCTGTTCGGCACCCTGGTCGCCGCGCCCACTCCCGAGGAACGCGCCAGCGCGGCATCACGGGTAGCGGCCGTTGTTTTTGCCGGTGATCTCTGGCCCCGCGGCTCCGGGTAGTTGTGGCTCCGTCTCGGTTTTCCGGCGGGTTTTGGCCCCACCCGTGTCCGATGTGGACACGCCCACGATGGTGTGAACGATCTTGGTTCACCTGGTTGGAGCGGCAACGATGGGCGGCCTTAACCCCTTGCTCGGTCGTGTCGGAGGCCTGAGTTGTCGTTGTCGCGCGTGGAGTTGTTCGCACGCATTCGTCGTGATCACCGGACGGATCCGGACGTCTCGGTCCGGACCCTGGCCGAGCGGTACCGGGTGCACCGCCGCACGGTGCGGGAAGCGTTGGCCAGTGCCGTGCCCAAGGAACGGAAGAAACCGCCGCCGCGGAAGTCGAGGCTGGAGCCGGCCTACGGGTGGATCGACGAGATGCTGCGGGAGGACCTTCGGGCCCCGCGCAAGCAAAAGCACACCACGATGCGGATCTACCAGCGGCTGATCAGCGAGTACGGGTTCGACCAGGTGGGCAGGACGGTGGTTTACGAGTACGTCGCCCGGCGCCGGCCGGAGATCGTTGCCGAGGCCAAGGCGGGCGCGCTGCATCTGGAGGGGATGGTCCCGCAGGAGCACCAGCCGGGCGAGGAGGCGGAGGTCGATTTCGCCGACGTGTGGGTCCGCGTCCGCGGGGAGGTGCTGCGGTGTCACCTGTTCACGTTGCGGCTGTCGTATTCGGGCAAGGCGATCCACCGGGTGTTCAAGTCCGAGGCACTCGAGGCGTTCATGCAGGGCCATGTCGAGGCGTTCCGGGCGCTGGGCGGAGTCCCGACGCGTCACATCCGCTACGACAACCTCAAGCCCGCGGTGAACCGGGTCTGCTTCGGCCGCAACAGGATCGAGTCCGAGCGCTGGGTCCAGTTCCGTTCGCACTACGGGTTCGAGCCGTTCTACTGCATCCCCGGCAAGGACGGCGCGCACGAGAAGGGCGGGGTCGAACAGGAAGGCGGCCGGTTCCGCCGCAACCACCTGGTCCCGGTCGTCGACGTCGAATCCCTCGACGAACTCAACGAGCGCTGCGCGGCGATCGACCTGGCCGAAGAGGACCGGGTCATCCACGGCCAGCGGGTCACGGTCGGGTTCAAGTTCCGCGAAGAGGCAGACCTGCTGGCGCCGCTGCCGTTCGACGACTTCGACTGCGGCGCGGTCTTCAACCCCAAGGTGGACCGGAACTCTCGGATCACCGTCCGCCAGAGCCTGTATTCGGTCCCGGCCCGGTTCATCGGCCGCACGGTGAGAGTGTCCTTGCGCGCCAACGACGTCGTCGTGTCCGACCGCGGGAAGGTCATCGCCCGGCACCCGCGGCTGACCCAGCGCGGAGCCTCCCACGACGACCTGGACCACTATCTGGAGATCCTGCTGGGCAAGCCCGGCGCGCTGCCCGGGTCGACCGCGTTGGCCACCGCCCGCAAGGAGGGCACGTTCACCGAGGTCCACGACGCGTTCTGGAACTCGGTGCGCCAGGTCCACGGAGACCGCGAGGGCACCCGGCTGCTGATCCAGGTCCTGCTGCTGCACCGGCACCTGGACGCCGAGTTCGTCATCGCCGGCATGACCGCCGCGCTGCAGATCGGCGGCACCAGCCCGGACCTGGTGGCGATCGAGGCGCGCAAGGCAGAGAAAGCCCACCGCGACGCCCGTCCGCTGCTGGACGAGGACGACTGCGCCGAGCTGGGCATCGACACCGCGATCATGCCCGCGATCACCGACGACACCCCCGATCCCCGGGCCCGGCCGCGGACGGTCGCCCCCGGCGGCGGGGCCGACGTGATCACCCTGCACCCACAGGGACCGAAACTCGCCGAGCGGCCGTTGCCCTCGCTCGACATCTACGACCAGCTGCTCACCCGACGCCGGAAAGGCACCAGCGCATGACCACCGCCCCCGCCGAACGCAAAGCCATGCCCGGCACCGAAATGGACAGCCTCGACGCCCTCATCGACCGGGCCTGCCGCAGCCTGGCGATGCCGACCATCCGCGACCGCTTCAGCGAGATCGCCGAGGCCTCGCTGCGCCAGCAGGCCTCCTACAAGACGTTCCTGCTGGAGCTGCTGGAAGCCGAGGTCGAGAACCGCGACGAACGCCGCCGGACCCGGCTGGTCCGCGATGCGAAGTTCCGCCGTCCCAAACGGATCGAGGACTTCAACTTCTCGGTCAACCCGAACATCCCGCAGGAGGTGGTCAACACCCTCACCGAACCGGCCTGGGTCACCGCCGGCCGGCCGCTCTGCCTGATCGGAGACTCCGGCACCGGCAAGACCCACCTGCTGATCGGGATCGGCACCGCGATCGCCGAAGCGGGCCTGAAAGTCCGCTACACGACCACCGCGAACCTGGTCAACGAGCTGTCCGAGGCTGCGAACGAGAAGCAGCTGACCAGGGTTTACGCCCGCTACGACAAGGTCGACCTGCTGTGTTTGGACGAGTTCGGCTACGTCGAACTGGACAAGGTCGGCGCGAAACTGCTGTTCCAGCTGTTCACCGACAGGGAGGAACGCCGCGCGATCGCGATCGCGACCAACGCTCCCTTCTCCGAATGGCCGAAAACATTCACTGACCAGCGGCTTTGCCGCGCGGTGGTCGACCGCATGACGTTCAACGGCACCATCATCGAGACAGGCAGCGAGTCCTACCGCGCCCAAAGCACCCAGGCTCGCCTGCTCGAACAGCGGGAACGCGACACCGTCGACGACGGCACCCAGACCGCCTGACACCCGGCCAAACCCCGGTCAAGCCCCGCCTCGACACCACGAGCCGGGGCTTTTCCATGCCCGCAAACAAAAGGGCCGGCTGCTCACGGCGGACTGTCTTGTCGGAGACAGGTCCGTGAGCACCCGGCCCGCACAAGCTACCGGCTGCCCCTCCCCGTCTCGCCGCCCACGCCCCAGAACTCCCAACATTCACCCAACCAGGGTAGGGCCAAAAACCACCGGAAAACCCATCCGCTGAGAGCTTTCCGGCTCCGTTCCCGACGCCTGCCCTGGGGCCAAGACCCGCCGGAAAAGTGGAGCCACAACTAGGCGGCAAAGACAGGCCGTGGCTGGTTGCGACACCACGACGGTCGAGAGCTACTTCCGCGACACCTGGCACGTCCGCCACGACGGCACCCTGCCCACGCTGACCGACCTCGCCGCACACCTGGTCCGTGTCGTCCACGGACCGGGCGCAGCGGCGGGGCCGGTCGCAGACGAGCTGCGAACGCTCGGGCGAGCTCCGCCTCGTGCCCGCACCGTCGGTCGTCTACGCGCTGAAATCGTTGCGCGCCAAGCGACTGCGACTCGGCATCCTCAGCGACGCCAGCGCCGAGATCGTCGCAGCCTGGCCGAGCGGCCCGCTCGCCGCGCTGGTGGACGCGGCCGTGTTCAGTTGCACCGCCGGAGCCGTCAAACCCGACCAACGGCTCTACGGCCGCATCTGCGCCGAACTGGACGCGCCATCGGACCAGGTGCTCTACGTGGGTGATGGGGGCGGTGACGAGCTACGCGGCGCACTCGCCGCGGGCATGGCAGCCGTCGCGGTCCGTCGTCGTGGCCCCACGAATGCGCTCGCCTTCGGCGACACCGACTGGTCCGGCCCCTTCCTGGACACAGCCGAGCACCTGCCCGCCTACCTCGCGGAACGCGCATGAAAGCGTGGGAGATCCGCAACGGTGACCTGGGCCTGCACGATGTGGGATCAGCTCAGCCGCGCGAGGGTGAGACCGTGGTGCGCGTCAGCCACGTCGGCATCTGTGGCAGTGACCTACCGAAACTGAGGCTTCCCAACGGCTTCGCGCTTCCAGAACCGTGGCGACCAGGCCACGAAATCGTCGGCACTGACCCCACCGGCCGCTCTGTCGCCGTCGACCCGCTCGTGCCGTGTGGCACCTGTCCGCGCTGCGCGACGGGCGACATCCACCTGTGCGCCGGCTTGCGTCGGATCGGCTGGGACGTGCCGGGCGGATTCGCCGAGCAAGTCGTTGTCCCAGCGGAGAACGCGCACCCGCTACCGAACGGCGCAGATCCACTCCACGCGGCTCTCGCTGACCCGGCTGCGGTCGCCATCCATGGCCTGCGGTGCAACCCGATCGCCTCACCAGGACACCTGGCCGTCTTCGGCGCGGGCACAGTCGGCCTTCTCACCGCGCTCTACGCCCATCAGCAGGGCTGGAGAGTCACCATCGTGCACCGCGACGGACGCCCTCCCTTCGACGCCGTAGCCAAGGCAGTGCCGGCCGCGTTCCGATCACCCGCCGCGCTGTACCCGCAGCAGACCTTCGACGTCGTGGTGGACGCGGCCACCGGAGCCGAGCCAATTATGTGTTACGCCGACACCGTGACGAATGACGACGGAACCGCCACCGCGTTTTGCTACTGCGGGTGGTCGGCGGACCACGCCACCCCGGAAGCGGCGGACACCGACGCCGAACGGCACCAGACCGCCGCCGACGCCGCCGAGTCCGCGCTCGCCGCCTGACCCGCCGCCCCCGCACACCCGAAAGGACCGCCCGCGATGACCACGCCCACCCCGCCCGCCGCACCGCCCGCCCCGGCTCCGTCCACCACGCCGCCCGCCCCGGCGGGCGCGCCGAAACGGCTCGGCAACGGTGAACTCCGCGCGATGGTCGCCAAAGTTCTCGCCGACAACGCGGGCACCGACCTCACCCCGCGCACCATCGCGGCGACCCTGAACCGGTCATCCGGGGCGGTCGGCAACGCGTGCAAAGTGCTCGCGGACCGGGGGAAGCCGAGGTCGCTTCCACGTCCCCGCTGGCCTACCGGGCGACCGCGACCACGGCGTCCGCCGCCGCGCCCACGATCACCCCCGCCCCGCCACGCACACCCCGCCCGAAAACCCCGACAACGCCGACCGCCGCACCGACCGCCGCGCCCACGACCACGCCCGCCCCGGCGGGCGCGGGCGGGTCCGCCGTCGGGTCGGCGGGCGTGGTCACCGGTCCGGTGAAACGCCCCAACGGGATGGACTACCACCCCCGGTTGCTGTCCGGGATGCCGGACGTCACCGCACTGCGGCGGTTGCGTGACGCCGGGGTCTCCGCCCTGATGTACGGACCGCCCGGCACGGGCAAGACGTCGGTGGTGGAGGCGGCGTTTCCGGACTGCATCACGGTTCAGGGCGACGGGGACACCGTGGTCGCCGACTTCGTGGGCGACTACACCAAAACCCCGGACGGCGAGTTCGTGTTCGTGCACGGTCCGCTGGTCCGCGCGATGCGGGACGGGGTGCCGCTGTTCATCGACGACGCGACCCTGATACCGCCGACCGTGCTCGCCGTGGTCTACCCCGCGATGGACGGACGCCGCCAGATCGTGATCAAGGCCAACGGCGGCGAGGTCGTGGATGCCGCGCCGGGGTTCTACGTGGTCGCCGGGCACAACCCCGGCGTGCACGGGGCGGTGCTCACCGACGCCCTCGCGTCCCGGTTCTCCGTGCAGGTTCAGGTGTCCAGCGACTACGACCTCGCCGACCAGTTGGGCGTGGACAAGAAGGCGGTGCGCGTGGCGCGCAACCTTGCCACCCGGCAGGAACGGGGTGAGGTCGGGTGGGCACCCCAACTGCGGGAACTGTTGGCGTTCAAGAAGATCGCCGCCGTGTTGGGCGCCGACGCCGCCGCCGGGAACCTCGTGGGCATCGCGCCGGAAGAGGACCGCGCCACCGTCGCCGCCGTGGTGCGCGACGCGTTCGGCCGCACCGTCACCCCGCTCGCCCTGGGTGCCCGCATCACCCCGAAACCCTGACCCACAACCCACCCCGCGAACCGCGACCGTCGCGAAAGGACTCACCACCGTGAGCACCCACTTCACCGCCGACCCGACCGCCACCGGTGCCGCCGTGTTCCCCGCACGCCCGGAATGGCTGACCCTGTCCGCCGCCTTCGCCGACGAGGTCCCGATCATCGCCGACCGCGACGACCTCCTGGTCACCGTCGCCCCCGGCGCGGGCGGGGGTGCCCCGGCGTGTTTCTACCCCGCCCGCGCGCTGATCGAGGTCGACGGCGACCACCTCGGGGTGGACCCCGCCACCGTGGACCCCGCGAACCTGTCCGACCGCCCCCGCTACGCCCCGGCGTGGGGCGCCCTGACCCACGAATGCGGACACGCCAAACACACCGCCTGGGAACCCCCGGACGACGCCCCGCCCGGCGTGGTCGCCGCCGCCATGCTGCTGGAAGAGCCGCGCATGGAAGCCGCACAGGTCCGCCGCCGCCCCGACGACCGCCACTGGTTGCGGGCGTGCGTGAAGGGCATCGTCGCCGCCGACCTGCACCTGTTCGCCGACCCCGCCACCGCCCCGCAAATGACCCCCGCGCACGCCGCCCACACCGCCGCGCTGTTGCTGGGACGCGCGGACGGCGGGGTCCTCACCCGCACCGAGGTCGCCCCCGTCGCCCGTGTCATCGAGGACGTGCTCGGGGCCGACACGGTGGGCAAGTTGCGGGCGGTGTGGCGCACGGCGTTGCGCACCGCCGACGACGACGGCGAGACCATGCTCGCCCTCGGGCGGCAATGGTGCGAGATCCTCGGCGCCGACCCGGACACCGACCCCAACACCCCCGCCGACCCGGACCCCGGCGCGGCACCCGACCCGTCCGGCACCCCCGACCCGTCCGGCGGCACCCCCGGCACCGGTAGCGGTAACGCCCCCGCCGACCCGTCGCCATTGGCGGACGCGATCGCCGCCGTGCTCAACGGGGTGGCGGCGAAGGTGGCGCGGGAGAAGGCACCCGAGGACCCCGCCGCCGTCGCCGCCGCAGAGAAGGCGAAGTCCGACGCCGCCGACAAGGCGGCGCAGAAGGCGGCACGGCGTGTGTTCGCCGCTGGTGGTCCCAGAACCGGTCGCACCCGGCTCGCGGGCACCCGCCCGCCCACCCCGGAGGAGCGCACCGCCGCGCGGGTGTTGGCGCGGGCGTTGGACACCGCCGGGGTCCGGGAACGGGTCGCGGTGAAGTCCACCTCGGACGTCCCGCCGGGACGGTTGCGGATGCGCGGGGTGCGTGCCGCCGAAGCCCAACTCGCCGCCGGGGCGGTCGTGACCGCGCAACCGTTCACCCGCACCACCCGCACCCCGGTCACCGTCCCGCCGTTGCGGGTCGGGGTGGCGTGCGACGTGTCCGGGTCCATGCGGTGGGCGTGCGCGCACGTGGCCTCGGCGGCGTGGATTCTGGCCAACGCCGCCCGCCACACCAGGGTGCCCACCGAGACCGCGAGCGTGATCTTCGGGCACCACGTGCGCCCGCTGACCCACCCCGCCCGCCCGCCGAGGTCACCGAGTTCGAGTCCAACGACAACTGGGAGGACATCCCGGTCGCGCTGGCGGGCGCGTTTGTCTTCGATGTCGCGGATGGCCAGCCAGAGCAGCTTGATCACGGCGTCGTCGCTGGGGAAGTGACCGCGATTCTTGATGATCTTGCGGAGTTGGTAGTTCAAAGATTCGATCGAGTTCGTCGTATAAATGATCTTGCGCACCTCGGGTGGGAAGGCCAGGAACGGGATGAACCGTTCCCACGCGTTCTCCCAGGTGGCGACGGCGGCCGGGTACTTGCGGCCCCACTCCGATTCCGCGAAAGCGCGCAGTTCGGTCTGGGCGGTCTCGGCGGTGGGGGCGGTGTAGATCGACTTGAGCGCGGCCGCGACCTTCTTCCGGTCGCCGTAGGCCACGAACCGCATCGCCGCCCGGATCAGGTGCACGGTGCAGGTTTGCACCGTGGTGTGCGGCCAGGTGGCCTCGATCGCCTCGGGCAGCCCGCTCAGCCCGTCGCAGCAGACGATGAGCACGTCGCGGATGCCGCGGTTACGCAGCTCGGCGCAGACCCCGGCCCAGAATTTCGCGCCCTCGGCTGCTTGCACCCAGATCCCGAGCACGTGCTTGACGCCATCAAGATCGACACCGACGGCCAGGTGCGCGGAGCGGTTACGCACCTGATGGCCGTCGCGAACCTTCACCACCAGCGCATCCAGATAGACGATCGGATAGATCTCCTCCAGCGGCCGCGATTGCCAGGCCTTGACCTCCTCGAGCACGGCGTCGGTGACGTTGGCGATGGTCTCGTGCGAGAGCTCGGTGCCCAGCGTGCGCGCGAGATGATGCTGGATATCGCGCACCGTCATCCCGCCCGCGTACAGCGAGATGATCATCTCGTCCAGACCGCCGGCCCGGCGAGAACCCTTCGGAACCAGCCGCGGCTCGAACGTCCCCGCCCGACCCCGAGGCACCGCCAGCGGCACCTGCCCCACCTCGGTGGCCAGCGTCTTCGGGCTCGCCCCGTTGCGCGAGTTCGGGCTACCCCGCCCGGCCGGATCACCCTTCTCATAGCCCAGATGATCCGCCAACTCCGCCTGCAAACCCCGCTCCAACACCGCCTTGACCAGCTCCGGCAGAAACCCACCCTCCCCGGTCAACGCCAGCCCGTCCTGATCGACCCGATCCATCACCCGATCCAACAAGCCAGCATCCACCAGCTCAGCCACCACATCCCGCGCCGAACCCGACCCCGACAACGGCGGCTCGAACGAGCCCTGCTGCGATTCCTCGGCCACGGTCACTGTGTACTCCATCCAACTCAGAAGTTGATCTCATACACAGAACATTTGACAGGCCCGGCCGATGCCCATGCTGGCAGATCTCGTCGATGCCGTCATCGGTGTCGACACCCATCGCGACACCCACCAGGTCGAACTCGCCGCACCCAACGGCGCGCCGATCGCGACGTGTTCGATCCCCAACACCAGCGCAGGCCATGCCCAGTTGCTGACCTGGATCGGCGAGCACGCCCCAGGCTCCCGGATAGCCGCATCCATCGAAGGCACCCGAAGCTACGGCCGCGGACTCGCCCGAACCCTGACCACCGCCGGGCTGACCGTCATCGAGTGCGAGCAGCCCAACCGCAAAGCCCGCCGCGGCAAAGGGAAATCCGACCAGATCGATGCACACCTGGCCGTTCTGGCGGCACTCCAACAACCTGCCGACCGCCTACCCACCCCGCGCGCCGACGGCGACCGCGAAGCATTGCGCATTCTGCTGTGCGCCCGCAACGAACTCGCCACGGCCGCCACAGCCAACACCAACCGGCTGCGCGCCCTGCTCCGCGACGGTGACGACCACGACCGTGCACTCGCACGTGGTCGACTCTCCGAGACCACGCTGCACGAGTTGGCTCGCCGGAACTCACCTCGCAACGCCACCCGTGAGCACGTCGTACGCTACGCCGAGATCCGACGTCTCGCCCACGCCCTGAACACCCACCGGCGCGAGCTGAAGAACAACGCAGCCCAGCTGGACGACATCGTCAACGACGTCGCACCAGCCCTCATCAGCCAGCCCGGCATCGGCGCGGTGACCGCCGCCCAGGTGATCGTCAGCTTCTCCCACGTCGGCCGATGCCACAACGAGGCGGCCTTCGCCAAACTTGCCGGCACCAGCCCCCTCGAAGCCTCCAGCGGCCGCACCACACGACACCGGCTCAACCGCAACGGTGACCGCGCCCTCAACAGCGCCATTCACACCATCGCCTTGACCCGCATGCGCTGCTGCCCCACCACTCGCGCCTACACCGCCCGCCGCATCGCCGAAGGCAAGACCACCCGCGAAGTCCGACGCTGCCTCAAGCGCTACATCGCCCGTCAGCTCTATCGCTGCCTCACCAACACGATGGCCACGCCCGAACCAACCGACCGCCCCAAAGCGGCTTGACAAACATAGAAGCGTCGACCGGTTGCGCGCGTCCGGGTGCGCCGTGCTGTGGCTGACCACCAGCACCCACGACACCCCGCTCGACGGGTCCACCGTGCACGTGCTGACCGACCCCACCACCACCGCGCGCGCTATCGGGCACGCCGCCACCGCAGCCCTCCGCGCGATCGCCCGCTAGCCCCACTGGTCCGGGGCGGGACGCCCCGCCCCGGACCACCAACCCACGACCACGAGGTGACCCGCCATGACACACGAACACCCCAAAACCGTGGGCGACCTGATCGCCGCCCTGTCCGGCTACGACCCCGCCACGCCGCTGCGGGTCGCCGCCCAACCCGGCTACCCGATGGAGCACATGCTCGCGCGGGTGGTGTGCACCCCCGACGACGCCGAGTCGTGGGGCGTGCGGCCCACCGACCCGCCCGTGGTGTGGCTCGGCACCGGTGAACAGGTCGGCTACCTGCCCGCGATCGCCGCCGACGCCCTCGGGTGGTCGGCATGACCACCACCTCCACCGTGCTCGCGGAGCTGGCCTCGGCCGGCGAGGCCGCGGCGCGAGGCGCCGGCCAAAGGTCGGTGAGCTGAGGTCCATGTCGACCAAGACCGACTTCTACCTCGGGCGCGGCCATGACGCCGAGTGGCTCGGCTCCCTGCAATGGGAGTGCGAACCTGAGAACCTCCTGCGCGTCCCGCCCGGACGCCTCGCGCTGACCGCGACCGACGAGACCACCTACCGCGCCGCTGTCGCCGACCTGTTCATCACCTGGGAGACCGAAGGCATCGGCGCGGCCTACCCCCGCCGAACCGGATGGCCGTGGCCGTGGGCGACCAGCCACGTGAGCAGTTGGATCGTCGCCTTCGACCCCGCCGCCCCCGGCGTGTTCCTCACGGTCGGCGGCGGAGTGCGCTGGGAACCACTCGACCCACGCAACCCCCGCGAACCCGTCCAGGACATCGGACCCCCGGACATCAAGGCGTGGCTGCGCGCACCCGCCGACCCGCCCTCGGTCCCGCTCCCGCTCATGCGCGACCCCGCCACCGGACTACCCACCGCCGCCGGACAGTGCCTCACCAACCCGCACAACGCCGAAGGAGAAGGCCGATGACTGCCCACAACCCACCCGAGGCCGACGTCGTCGCACGCAGCTTCACCGAGAACGGCTGCACGGTGACCTCGATCATCTACGACCCCGCCGACGCACAACAGATCATCTACGGCACCGTCACCCGCGACGGCGTACTCATCGGCAGCTACTACTGCGCCGACCGCATCCGCCAACGGGACTGGCGGATCGTCACCGCCAACGGTCACGACCTCACCGTCGACGGCAATCCCGTCCGCCCGCTGGACGAAGGCTCCGCCGTCATCGTGCTGACCACCATCCTCACCGCACCCAAGCACGAGATCGACCAGCTCCTCCGGGACGCGACTCGCCCACCCCGGTGACCTCGAACCACCAGGCCACGTCTGGCGGACACCACTCACCCGCAACCTGCCCACCTGGAGGACAGCTGTGACCACGCACCACGGCGCGACGACGCCAACAATTCCCGGCACTCTGCCACCCGAGACCGTGTTGCTCGCCCCCACGGTTCCGCCCGCCGTGCCGATGTGCCCGCCCGCTGGGGCGTGGGGGCTCGTCGTGGTCGCCGTACGGACCACCGACGCCGCCGGAGCCCCAGTCCGCTTCACCGGGGACGCCCCCGCACCCGACCCCGCGCACACCGACACCGCCGACCTGTTCGCCGGGGTGTGGCTACCCGAACCGCCGCCCGCCACCCTGCACGCCGGAGACGTCGTCGTGCGCCTGCACACCTCGCCCACCAACCCCGCCCTGACCAATGTCGAGGTCCTCGCCGCGATGCAGGGCGAGTGGCGCACCGTGGGCACCTGGCAGGCAGTGGACGCGCGCTGGCCGCACGAGGTCGCCATGACGGTGCTCGTGCACATGCGCTACCTCGCCGACGCCGCCCTTCAAGACGCGCAGGGGGTGACGCTGACAGGGCCGATCGCCGCCGCCATGCCCGACTGGCTCTCGCGCGGACTCGGCCTCGCCGGCGAGCCCGCGGCCTCGGCGCCTCGCCGCGCACCCGACGGCCTCGCCAAGCTGCTCGAGACCGGACTGCTCGCCGAGGGCGACCAGATCGTGCTCGACGAGCACACCGCCACCGTCCAGGCAGGCGGGGTTCTCCACCACGGACCGGACGAGTTCGCCGTGTCCACCGTCAACGCCCTCGCCACCCACCTCTGCGACTTCACCGCCAACGGCTGGCACCTGTGGCGACGCGCTCACGACAACCGCCTGCTGGCCGACCTACGCACCGAACTCGCCCGTCGCTGAACCGACCACCCGGAAGGACTCCGAGATGACCAGCACAATGACCGAACGAGACGAGACCACCGGCACCAGCCCGCACCACTACCACCACACCCGCACCGTCGAGATCGCCGGACGCACCGTCCGCGCCCACGTCGAACGCGACTTCTACATCAACCAGAGCCGCGCCGTCGCCGAGGTCCTCAACGACCAGATGACCTGGACCATGCTCGCCGCCGACGCGCCCAGCGACTGGTGGCACAACACCCCGACACCAGGCCCCGACATCGACGACCCCGCCCGGTTCCTCAGCCCCGTCACCGAACGCCTCCTCCAGCGCGCCGCCACGATCCTCGCCACCCCACCGAGCACACACACCATCTCGCCCCACCTGCACGGCGCGATCAGCGCGCTCCTGGCGACCAGCTACGGCTACGACGCCGAGCACCGCATCGACCCCGACGACATCACCTGGGCCTACACCCACGGCGGTGCGCTGCACATCATCGAACACCCCGACGGCAGCGTCACCTTCACCAAACACCACCGCGAGGACTGCCCCTTCATCACCAGCCGGGGCGCGCAGGAATGCGACGAGGACTGCTACTTCCCACACCCCGCCGACGCCGAACGCGCACCCGGCCGATGATCCCCACGACCGCCGACTTCTACGACGAAACCGGACGCCGTGCCCGCTGGCTTGGAGCCATCCACGGCAACGCCGACCCCGAAACCCTGCGAGCCCTCGACTCCGGCCGACTCATGCTGGAAGCCACCGACCCGACGACGTTTGCCGACGCCGTACTCGACCTGCTCGACGTGTTCACCCAGCAGAACCTCGGACAAAGTCATCACCCCCGCGACGGCTGGCCGTGGTCATGGCCGGACAGCCGCAGCACCGACTGGATCTACCTCTTCGACCGAGGTCGCGCGTGGGTGATCACCGGCCGCATTTGGAGCTACGCGATGCCGCGCGTTGACCACCCGCCACAACGACCCGCAGCGACCGGGCACGCCCCACCCGAACCCACCCACGACCAGACCGAAAGGCACGACAGCACATGCCCGACCTCCTAGACCTCTCCGCACCCCGGCCGCACTGCCCGGACTGCGAGGTCGCCATCGGCCAGCCACACGTCGACGGCTGCGACGTGGCCAGGTGCCTGCGCACCGGACTTCAACGCCTGAGCTGCGAGCACGAACACGACTGCGGCAAGGACACCTGGTCCGGCCGCTGGCCCGGCGAGACCTTCTCTGAACTAAAGCCCCAGGGAGGGCGTGTCCCGAACGACCGGGCATACTGTCGTGCTCGGATGTGACGGTGCTGACGAGGGGGTTCCGTGGCTGCGCACCCTGCGACGGACGCGCTTGCCGAATTCTGGGCGAAGCGAGCGTCCACAACGCAAATGAGGGGACCTCAGGAGAAAGCGCTGGTGCGGCTCGTCGAGGACGAGCTTGTCGGTGCGGGAGTGGAGCGGTCGAGTATCCGCAGAGACGAGGCTATAGCGCTCCCCGGTGCCTACAACCCGAACCCCCGGATGTGGGATCTGGTCGTGGTCGAGGACGAGGTAGAGCAATTGTCAAGACCTGTGGATGAAGATCTTTTAAGCGGCTGCGGGTGGGGTGTGTTCGGTGGGGCGTTCGACGAGTTTGCCGTTCTCGAAGCGGGCTCCGGCGCGGACGAGGGCGACCAGGTGGGGCGCGTTGACCGCCCGCCAGCGGGCCTGCGCCGCTTCGATGAGCTTGAACGCCATCGCCAAGCCCGCGGCGCGTGAGCCGGGCCCCTTGGTGACCTTGGTGCGGTGCCGCACGGTGGCGAAGGTCGACTCGATGGGGTTGGTGGTGCGCAGGTGGATCCAGTGCTCGGCCGGGTAGTCGTAGAACGCGAGCAGCTCCTCGACATCGTCGGTGATCTTGGCGACGGCCTTGGGGAATTTCGCGCCGTACAGGGCTTTGAACGTTGTCACCGCGTCGAGGGCGTGCCGGCGGTCTTCGGCGTTCCAGATCTGCGCGAGGGCCTTCTTCGCGCCGGGATGCGCGGACTTGGGCAGTGCGGCAAGCACGTTGGCGATCTTGTGGAACCAGCAGCGCTGCTCCCGGGTCTCGGGAAAGACCTCGCGTAGCGCGCTCCAGAACCCGAGCGCCCCGTCGCCGGCCGCGAGGACGGGGGCGCGCATGCCGCGGCGCTTGGCATCACGCAGCAGGTCCGCCCAGGACTCGGCCGATTCCCGGTACCCGTCGGTCAGCGCGACGACTCCTTACGGCCGTCGGCGCGCACGCCGATCATCACAAGCAGGCACAGTTTGTGTTCCTCCAAGCGGATGTTGACGTGGATCCCGTCGGCCCACAGATACACAAAGTCCACAGTAGACAGATCACGTTCGCAGAACGCGCGCTGCTCGGCCTTCCACTGCTCGGTCAGCTTGGTGATCACCGGGCCGGACAGGCCCTTGGTCGAGCCGAGGAACTGGCCCAGTGCGGGCACGAAGTCCCCGGTGGACAGGCCGTGCAGGTACAACAACGGCAGCACCTCGGTGATCTTCGAGGTCTTACGCGCCCACGGCGGCAGGATCGCCGAGGAGAAGCGTTGCCGCTGCCCGGTCCCGGGATCGACGCGTTTGTCGTTGACCCGCGGCGCGGTCACCTCGACCGCACCCGCCGAGGTGAGCACCTCACGGGGCTCGTGGTGGCCGTTGCGCACCACCAGGCGGTGCCCGTTCTCGTCACGCTCGCCGGCGAACCGGGCGATATAGGCCTCGACCTCGGCCTGCAGCGCCTCGGCCAGCATCCGGCGCGCGCCTTCACGCACCAGCTCATCGATCACCGACGACGCGGACGAGCCGCCCGCCGCACCGTCATCACCAGCAGCAGGATCAGGGACTACGCTCAGCATCGGGTCGTACCTTCCCGGCCGACGTTGGCGCGTCGGCCATGCTTGGAAACCTCAACCGGGTCACCGGGAAGGTACGCCCCCTTCCCAGCCCATCCACAGGTCTCAAGCATTGCTCACGAGGTACCCATTGCCGCCGTGGGCGTCAGAGCCGCCACTGGCCCAAACTTCGGCAACAACTTCAGCAACCGGGTCGAGCAGATTCTCGGGGACGCGGTGAACCTCGGCCGGCCGTACGAGCCTGAGGCGTTGACGGCGTTCAAGCCCTGCCTGGCGCTCTGCTTCGTGCTTGAGGACTGCGAGCGCTCGACGATCCCGGTCCGGACCCGGCGCGGGCACTTCGGAGATGAGTTCGGCTTCCCCGAGGGTGCCTCCTACAAGGACAGGTACGGGATCTTCTTCGAGCGGCTCATCCAAGACGGCAGATACGACGCGATCTGTTACTTGGCGTCTACCCCCTCGGACAAACCCTCTGTGAGCGAGCCGCGCGCCGAGATGGGCTTCGGCCAGTTCGCCCAGTCCATCGCTGATCGAGTCGCGGAGATCAGGAAGCGGAGAGCGGACAGTGCTGTCAACTCCGTCGAGTTGGGGCGAAAGCTGGCGCAACGCGATGACCTCGGCAAGGTGGTTCTCGGCATCACCTCCACACCGCAGGGCCTGTCCGCTGCGGAAGCCGCCGTGATCGAGCATCGGCGGCAGCTTGTAGCGCGACTCCGCGAACTCGCAATGACTGAAGGTGTCACCGAGACCAAGATGCACAACGCCTTGGGCGCCAACTACTGGGTGTTTGGCGGTCAGTACGTCGGCATCGCCGCCAGGCGCACACTGATGCCGCTGGACCAGCACGATATCCCGCTGGTCTGCGCCGACAGAAGCCTGCACATCGTGGAACTCAAAGGGCCAGACAGCAAGATCGTTCGCCTGCATCGGAACCACCTCATCGTGGCCAACGAGGTCCACGAGGCGGTCAGCCAGTGCATGAACTACCTTCGCTCCCTCGACGATATGGGAGCGACCCTCCAGACCGTTCACCGCAACGAACTGGGGCTCGACTACGACTACCGACGCGCGAAGGGGACCGTCGTTATCGGCCATCAGAATCGGGCGTACCCAGCTGGTGTTAGGAGGGAACAGGTGGACCAGACGATCCGCTCCTACAATGCGCACCTCAGCCGTGTTCAGGTCCTCACTTATGACGACCTGCTTGATAGTGCGGAGCGGGCGCTGATTTTCGAGATCAGCGACGCCGAGGTCATGCCGGAAAGTTAATCCGTGCGTGGTCCTCGCCGATCGTGATGTTGGTTCGCGAACCTCAGGTATGCGATTTTGCAGTGGTGCTCGATCGGCCAGCAAGTTCGGCGAACTACGGCATGCCGAGTTCGACCGAAGTGGCTCGGCGTGCGAGCGTTTGGTCGAGTTGGCTGATCTTGTTCTTGGCTCCGGTCAGGCTGACTTGCAGTCCTTCGACTTCGCCCAGCCATCCTTCACGTTTGGCCTCGATAATTCTGGCTTCGAGGTTGTGGCGGATTTCCAACAAGCGGTGGCGTTGAGCTGGGGCAGGCCGAAGTAGGCTGCACCTGACGCACGCGTGCTCATGTATGCATGGCGTGTTGAAGGCGCGTCCGCAAGTTCCGACGGAGACTTTACGCTTTTCGAACTGCGCCAAGAAGGAGTCCCATTCATTATCGGTGGGCGTGCGGTATTCTTCACTTGGCCGTGCCGCTCGTCGACGGGCGATGAAGGCGCGGTGTGTCTCGATCGCCTCGGTAGGGTACGTAGCTTTGTATCCCATTGTGGTGTCGATCTTTTTGTGTCCGCAGATTACTTGCGCGATGTGTGGTGGCAGGCCGTTGATGATCGCGTCAGTCACGAAGATCCTGCGGAAGTCATGTGGAGTGAAGTGTAAAGGGTCGCCTGCGGTATCGGTGAGCCCGGTCGCTTCGAGCGTTTGCTTGATGGCTTCGCGGATACCGGCGGCGGTGAACGCTCGGTTCTGGCCGGCAACGTTGCGCTGGAACAGCAGCCCCATCGGCGGCGTCCACGTCAGCTCGTAGGAGTCGTATGCGGGCACGAGGGGTACCGTGCCGCCAGGCTTACGAATACGGCAGATGATCGTGCTGAGCACGTCGGCCAACTCGGGGTCAACGAGAAGGAGACGTTCGGCGTCGGTCTTGGACGGCACGATTTGCAGCAAGGGAACAAGTTCTCCGGTGGAGGGAAGCCGATAGGAGGTGATGGCCTGATGACTGAGCTCCAGGAGTTCCTCGATCCGGATCCCGGTCCGAGATAGCACCTCGATCGCCGCCCATGCCCAGAACGCATCCCGATCTTCTAGCGTCAGGTTCCGGCGGAGCCCGGTGGTGGCGTGCTCGGCCCACACCATGGCGTGCTGCTTTGCCGCGCCCGGTAAGGGCCTGCGGAAGACGTCGCCGCCAAACTCAAACGTCTGACCGGGCGGCGTGTTACACGCTGCCTCCAGCCGGGCGGCCATCGATTTCCACCGTTCGGCCGCAGTGCGCTGCAGGATGGGTAGAACGGGGAGGCGCTCACGCGTGCGCTGGTCCATGCGGGCTTTGGTGGCCTGCTGCTCCTTCTTGGCGCGAGCCTCAACCGCCTTGATCGGGCACGGCGCGGCCCACGGACCCCAGCGTGCGGGCTCTTCCAGCGCCCATTGGGCGATATCGAGATAGAACGCGCGCACGGCGAGCAATACCCGCGCGACCTTGTGGCGCCCGATGGATTTCTCTGTGCCGGTGGCCGGGTCGCCAGCCTCCGGCATGCCGGTCCGCAACCGGGTCTTCCAGGCCGTGGTGACCTCTGAGGGCAGGTGGAGAGACGCGATGCCGGGATGGTGGCGTTCCAGGTCGCCCCAGAACAGCCCAGCCAGCATGTGTGCGTGGTTAGTCAACGTGGCGTAGTCGATCGCGGGCCGACGCTCGGTCAGATAGTCGACGAGGAGGTCCGGAATGGGAGCGCATTGCAGGTTGTGCCGGTCGACCAGTTCGCGGACGGAGAGCTGGCCTCGCCGTCGGCCGCAGAACAGCTCATCCAGTGTGGACGGCGCGTCGGCGCTGAACACACCCATCCGGTGCAGCAAGGTGTAGTACAAGGTCCGGCCATAGCGCTTCACACGTTGCGCACCAGGGTTGGTGTCGTAGAGCTCCACGCAATCGCCGACGGTGACGTCGGAGATCCGGCCTCCCTTGGTGGCCAGGATGAACGCGACCCGAGATTTCGCGAGGTTGGCATTGTCCCTGCTGATTGCCGGGTCAGCAGTGATGAGGCGGTCCAACGCGGCGAATCCTGCGGGGTCGCGGTACTGCGCCATACCTGCGGTCAAATGAGAGGAGCGCCGCGTGATCACCCAAGCCGCGGCCGGGCGGATCACCTCGGCACAGACCAGCATCCTCATCCCGGACGCCAGAACGCCGAGGTTGGCCGCACCGTCGTCACCTTGGGCGGCAAGCCAGTCAGATGGCAGCCGCGCCCAGTCACCCCCGGACAGGTCGTGTTGGCCGCTGGCCAGCCAGCGCTGCTGCCACGTATTGCCGGGGTGGATGGCCAGCCAGTCCAGCAGCCGCCGCGCCCCGAGTAACCGGGCGCGCTGCGTGATCCGGTTGGACGTGCGAAACGTCGGCGACGCCAGAAGGTCCAGGATCTCCTCCCGCGACCAGGTGGTCTGCACCCAGGACGTTGCGGCAGGCCGAGGCGGGAACCTCCGTCGCAGCATCTGCACGTACGCGGCGCCCTCGCCGACGCTATGTCCGTCGAGGGTGCCGTCGGTGTGCGTCTGAAGTGGCAGCTGGTCGTCGTCAGCCGCGATGCTCGTCATACGCCGTCGGGCCTTCCCCACAGGATCTCCAGAGATCGCGGGTCATAAGTTGGGCCGGGCGGCGGTGCAGGTGCTGGCTGGTCGCGTCGGGCTGCTTGCCGCGCGTAGTGGGCGAGCACCTGCTCGACCACCGCGTCCCTGCCGGGGATCAGGTACCGCTCGGTTGTGGTCAGCGAGGCGTGGCCCAACACGGCCTGGATGTGGGTCAACGGCAGGTCGGGATCGGCGGCCATCCGTTGGGCGGCAGTGTGTCGAAGGGCGTGCAGCGTCCAGCTCGCGCCCAGCAATGTGTTAACCCGCTCGAACATGCGGTGCGCCGCGTGGTAGGTCAACGGCCGGTACGGTCGCCGCAGTGTCCACCACAACGGTTGCGTCCGGCCCGGTGGCACGAGGCCACGCATCTGTTCCTGGTAGATCCGCAAGTAGACGAACGCGTCCGGGGACGCGGGAACCTCCTGGACGGACCGCGTTCCCTTACGCACCACTGTGATCACTTGCCGACCGGGGTCGGCGTCTCTGACCCGAGCTTCCGAGCAACTCCGACGCGCGGACCCCGCTGGAGATCCAGAACGCGACCAACGCCCGATCCCGATCCGAGGGCAACCTCGCGAAGATCTCGTCGAATCGATCATCAGGGATCCCTCGCGGCATCCGCTGTGGAACCCGCGGCCGGTACCGGCCCACTCGATCCCGACGGAACTGGTCCATGGGGTTGTGGTGGGCATTGGCTCGCCCGGATCGCCGCGACCGATCCAACGGAAACGGGTTGACGACCGGTCCGTCGCCAGTCTCGAGATGGAAATCGTAGAAGCTGCGAAGGACCGTCTCACTGTGAACGATCGTCGACCGTGCATACCCCACACCAGGGGCGGGCTTGCCCGCCGCCGGCTTCACAGATCCCACGGAGGCGGCTGAGCCGCGGCGTGGTTTGGCCGTGATTTGGATCCAGCAACTGAAATCCCGTGCCTCGCTCCGGCTCGCGCGATCCCATCGCACGTCGACCGCCGCCAGGAATCTCCACCACCGCAGCAGGTCCATCCCATACGACCGGAGCGTCGCCATCGGCCGGCCCGACGCCGTCAACTCACGGAAAAACGCACTCACAGGCGCCACCACCGCGCCCGTCGTGTCCACCAGTTCATACGGCTCCGACTCGCCGTCCAACGGACCGACCAGCTTGCCCACTGCCGGCACCACCAGACGTGCAACATCCCGTTCCAAGATCACACAGGCAAGCTAGCAACGCCTGTTTGAGCAGGCCCGATGACCTGCCGGAACAGTCAAGTTAGTTCAGTCAACATGTCGACTGCGAACGCCTCGGCTGGATGATCGGCCCCGGCCTACCCGACCGCCGCGACCCACGTCGGCGCCCTCGGGTACGCCCGGGGCACCCTCGGAGACCACCCGCAGCCAGCGTGACCGTCGTGGAGACACCCGCCCGGCGAACCGGCGGCGCCCGGGGTCGCCCCGTAGCGCGGCAGGTCCGCCCGGGCGACACGGCCCCGCCGCCGCGACCCACGTCGGCGCACTCGGGTACGCCCGGGGCACCCTCGGAGACCACCCGCAGCCAGCGTGACCGTCGCGGGGACACCCGCCCGGCGAACCGGCGGCGCCCGGGGTGGTCGCCGCCTAGCGCGGCAGGTCCGCTGGGGTGTCCACGTCCTGGCCGCCGCCCAGGTCGGCGCACTCCACCAGCCGCAGGTCGGTGCGGCCGCGGAGCCAGTCGCGGGCTCCGCGGTCGCCCGAGGCGCTCTCGGCGACCTCGTCCCACCAGCGGCGGCCGAACAGCACTGGATGCCCCGGCACGCCGTCGTAGGCGGCGCGCGCGACCACGTCCGGCGAGGCCAGCGCCCGCAGCCGCGCCACGATGCGGGCGTCCACCCCCGGGAGGTCGACCAGGTGCACCAGCACGGCCGACGCGTCCGGCAGTGCCCGCAGCCCGGCCCGCAGCGACGCGCCCATTCCGCTGGCCCAGTCAGGCGACTCGACCGCCCACGACGGATCCGGCAGCAACGCCCGCACATCCGAAGCCTGCGCGCCAACCACCACGCGCACCGGCGAACAGCCACCGTCGGTCAGGGCCCGCAAAGCCCGGCGCAGCAACGGTTCCCCGTCCAGTTCGACCAGCGCCTTCGGACGTCCCATCCGCCGTCCGGCGCCGGCCGCCAGCAGCAGCCCGGCGCACTCAGCCACGGCGGGCCTGCGCGGGTGCGACGGCCAGGTCGTCCTCGATGCGCTTCGCGGCGGCCAGCAGCGGCGGAACCATCTCCTCGATCACCGTCTCCCGCGGGGTGCGGCTGGCGTGGGTGGACACGTTCACCGCCGCCACGACGCGGCCCTGCCGGTCCCGGATCGGCGCCGCGACCGACCGCAGCCCCTCCTCCAGCTCCTGGTCCACCAGCGCCCAGCCCTGCTGCCGGACCGCGGCCAGCTCGGCCCGCAGCGCGGCGGGCGAGGTGAGCGTGTGCGAGGTCAGGCGCTGCAGCTCGGCCTGTTCCAGGTACCGGGCGAACCCCTCGTCGTCGAGCCCGGCGAGCAGCACGTGCCCCATCGAGGTGGCGTAGGCGGGGAACCGGGTGCCGACGTTGATGCTCACCGTCATGATCCGGGACACCGCGACCCGCGCGACGTAGACGATGTCGGCGCCCTCCAGCACGGACACCGAACTCGACTCGCGCACCTCCGCCGACAGCCGCTCCAGGTGCGGCTGCGCGACCTCGGGCAGGGTCATGCTGGACAGGAACGCGTAGCCGAGCTCCAGCACACGCGCGGTCAGCGAGAAGTACTTCCCGTCCGTGCGCACGTACCCGAGGTCGACGAGCGTCAGCAGGAACCGCCGGGCCGCGGCGCGGGTCAGGCCGGTCGAGCGCGCCACGTCGGACAGCGTCAGCTCGGGCGACCCGGCGCCGAACGCGCGGATCACGGCCAGGCCGCGTTCCAGCGACTGGACGTGGTGCGCGCCGCGCTCGGTCGGTTCCATATTTCCAATCTAACTGCGGCGCGAAGCGCCTCCGTTGAGGGTGGTGGCGGGCGACGGGCGGGATTAGTGGGCGCGCGGCTGGGCGGTGGGCTCTCCCATCTCGGCCAGCGTCTTCTGCGCGATGGCGAACGCCTCGTTGGCCGCCGGCACCCCCGCGTACACGCCGGCGTGCAGCAGCACCTCGCCGATCTCGTCGGCGGTCAGCCCGTTGCCGACGGCGGCGCGGACGTGCATCGCGATCTCGCCGTGGCAGTGCAGCGCGGTGAGCACGGCCAGCGTGATGCAGCTGCGGGTCTTGCGATCCAGGCCCTCGCGCGTCCAGATCGAGCCCCACGCGGCGCGGGTGATGTAGTCCTGGAACTTCCGCGTGAACTCGGTCGCGTTGGCGGTGGCGCGGTCGACGTGCGCGTCGCCCAGCACCTCGCGCCGGACCCGCATGCCCGCGTCGTACAGCTCGTCGCTCATCGCGCCCCCTTCAGGTGCTCCAGGAGCAGTTCGGTGAACTTGCCTGCCTGCTGGTAGCTGCCCAGGTGGGCCGCGTGGTCGATCACCTCGAACTTCGCGCCCGGGATGCCGTCGGCGATGACCTGCCCGTGCGAGGGCGGCAGCGCGGCGTCGTCGGCTCCCGAGATCACCAGGGTCGGCGCGGTGATCGTGCCCAGCCCCGCGGTCAGGTCGAGCCCGGCGATGGCCTCGCAGCACGACGCGTAGCCCTCGGCCGGGGTCGTGGCCGTCATCTGCCGCAGCTCCTCGGCCAGTTCGGGGTTCGCGTCGATCCAGTCCCGCGTGAACCACCGGCCGATGCTGCCCTCCGCGATCGTCGCCATGCCCTCGGCACGCACCTGCTTCGCGCGCCCGGTCCACATGTCGACGTTGCCCGGCTTGACCGAGGTGAACGTCAGGGCCAGCGACCGGAACCGCGACGGCGCGTGCTGCCCGAGCCAGGCGCCGGTCATCCCGCCCAGCGACAGGCCGACGAAGTGCGCGGACTCGACGCCGAGCGTGTCCAGCAGCTCGACGACGTCACGCCCGAGGTCGGCGATCGAGTACGGCCCCGGCGGCACCGGCGACTGCCCGTGACCCCGCGTGTCGTAGCGGACGACGCGGAAACCGTTGTCCACCAACGGCTTCACCTGCGGCTCCCACATGCGCAGGTTACTGCCGATGGAGTTGCTCAGGACGACGACCTCACCATCGCCCGCGGTCTCGTAGTGGACCTTCACGAAGTCCCCTTTCGCTTCTCCAGCACCCGTTCGACGAAGAACCGCGCACTCCCCAGGTAACCGGCCGGGTCCAGCAGCTCGCCGATGCGCTCGCGCGACAGGTGCTTGCCCACCAAGGCGTCCTCGGCCAGCAGATCGGCCAGCTCACCCTCACCGGCCAGAGCGCGGCGGGTGCACGCGCTCACCGCGTCGTGTGCTTCGAGCCGCCCGGTCTCGGCCGCGAGCGCGGTCGTGACCCGTTCCGACAGCAGTGCGCCGTGCGTGAGGTCGAGGTTCGCGCGCATCCGGTCCGCGTCGACCTGGAGCCGGTCGAGGCTCGTGCGCAGCCAGTGCACGGCGGATCCGGTGCTGCGGAACAGTTCCGTCAGCGGCCGCCACTCGGCGTGCCAGGAACCGGCCGCGCGCTGGTGCTCCTGCGCCATCGCGCCGAGCAGGGTCGCGACGAGTCCGGGCGCCTGCTGCGCGGCCGCCGCGGCCGCCACCGCGGCGACCGGGTTCCGCTTGTGCGGCATGGTGGACGATCCGCCGCTGCCCTCGGCGACCTCGGCGATCTCGCCGACCTCGGTCTGCGCGAGCAGCACCAGCGACCGCGACGCACCGGCGACCACACCTGCCAACGAACCGAGCGCCCCGGCGAGTTCCGCGATGCGCGTCCGCTCGGTGTGCCACGGCATTGCGGGCTCCGCAAGTCCGAGCCTGCGCGCGAAGGCCGCCAGCACCGCCGGCCCCTGCTCGCCCAGCGACGCCAGCGTGCCGGTCGCCCCGCCGAGCTGCACCGCGAACCGCTGCGCCCGCAACCGGTCCGCGGCCGCGTCCAGCCCGGAGAGCCAGCCGGCGAGCTGGAACCCGAACGTCACCGGCAGCGCCTGCTGCAGCAACGTCCGTCCCGCTTGGACAGTGCCGGCGTGCTCACGCGCCAGCTCGGCGAGCCGGTCCGCGCACGCCTCGACCTCGCCGAGCAGCACGTCCACCGCGCGCGCGGACACCAGCATCGCCGCGGTGTCCACGATGTCCTGGCTGGTCGCGCCGAGGTGCACCACGCGGCCCGCCTCGCCGCCGACCTGCGCGGTCAGCTCCCGCACGAGCGGCGCGGCGGGGTTGCCGACGCCGACGGACTTCGCACCGATCGCGGCGGGGTCGAACTTCCCGTCACGAGCCACGGCGGCGATCCGGTCGGCGTGCTCGCGCGGGATCACGCCCGCGTCCGCCTCCGCCTCCGCCAGCGCCGCTTCCGCGTCGAGCAGTCCCCGCAGCCAGGCGGCGTCGGAGACCTCGTCGCGGAGCGGCCCGGCGGCGAGTATCGGGTCGAACAGGTCAGACATCGAAGAACACTGTCTCAGCCTCACCCTGGAGACGCACGTCGAAGCGGTAGCCGTCGTCGGTCTTGGCAGCGATCAGCGTGCCGCGCCGGTCTTCCGGCACCGAGTTCAGCACCGCGTCGGCGGCGTTGGCCTCGGTGTTCTCCGGGAAGTAGATGCGCGTGACGACCCGGTGCAGCAGCCCGCGCGCGAACACCGACACGTCGATGTGCGGGGCCTGCGTCGCACCGTTCTCGCCCGGGATCGCGCCCGGCAGCAGGGTGAGGATCTCGTAGCTGCCGTCCGGCTTGGTCGGGCAGCGGCCGAACCCGCGGAACCCGGGAACGCGGCCGCGCGGGTCGTCCGGGTGGTCGAAGCGGCCCTGCGGATCGGCCTGCCAGGTCTCGATCATCGCGTCCGGCACCGGGTTGCCCTCGCCGTCGGTGACGGTGCCGCGGATCCACACCGCGCCCTCGGTGCCCTCGGGCACCACGGTCGGGCCGTCCTCCCAGGGCAGGCCGATCGCGAGGTAGGGGCCGACGGTCTGCGAAGGGGTCGTCATTCGTCTTCCTCTGTGTTCTGCGGGACACCCGCACCCGGTCGGACGAGCAAGCGCGAAAAGGGCCAAGTGTCGCTCACTCGTCCTCCTCCTCCTCGTTCTCGAACACCGACTGCTCGCGGCCGCGCACCACGATGTCGAACTCGAACGCCAGCGCCCAGTGGTCGGTGGTGCGGCTGTAGTCGAACCGCGAGATCATCCGCTGCCGCGCCTTCTCGTCCGGGATCGAGTTGAAGATCGGGTCCTGGAAGAACAGCGGGTCGTCCGGGAAGTACATCTGCGTCACCAGGCGCTGCGTGAACGCCTGCCCGAACACCGAGAAGTGGATGTGCGCGGGCCGCCAGGCGTTGTCGTGGTTCTTCCACGGGTACGCGCCCGGCTTGATGGTGGTGAACTCGTACCGGCCTTGCGAGTCGGTGATGGTGCGGCCGACGCCGTCGAAGTTCGGGTCCAGCGGGGCCGGCCAGTTGTCGCCGATGTGCCGGTAGCGGCCGCCCGCGTTGGCCTGCCAGATCTCGATCAGCGAGTTCGGGATGCCCCGGCCGTCGCCGTCGAGGAGGCGGCCGTGCACCAGGATGCGCTGCCCCTGCGGCTCTTCCGCGTGCTGGCGGGTCAGGTCGTTGTCGAACTCACCGAGGCGGCCGGGGCCGAGCAGCGGGCCGGTCACCTCGGTGAGCATCTGCGGCAGCAGAACGAGCGGCTGCTTCGGGTGCCGCAGGGCCGTCGACCGGTAGCCCGGTGAGTCCAGCGGCGGGTGCGTGCCCTCCGGGTCCCGCCGGTAGCGCGGCAGGATCAGCTTGTTACTCGTCGGTGCTGCCATAGCACGTTTTCCTTTCTCCTCACGCTTCCAGCACGACCGCGAGCCCCTGGCCCACGCCGATGCAGATCGCGGCCAGCCCGTAGCCACCGCCGCGGCGGCGCAGCTCGTAGGCCAGCGACGCGAGAATGCGGCCGCCGGAGGCGCCCAGCGGGTGCCCGATCGCGATCGCGCCGCCGTTGACGTTCACGATCGACGGGTCGAGCTTGGGCCAGTCGGCGAAGCAGGACAGGCACTGCGCGGCGAACGCCTCGTTCAGCTCGACCGCGGCCAGCTGCTCCCAGCCGATCCCGGCGCGCTCCAGCGCGATCTCCGCGGCCCGCACCGGGCCGATGCCGAACACGTCCGGGTCGACACCGGCCGCGCCGCGGCCCGCGATGCGCGCCAGCGGTGTCTTGCCGAGCCGGTCGGCCGCGGCCTGGTCGCCCAGCAGGACGGCGGACGCGCCGTCGTTGAGCGGCGAGGCGTTGCCCGCGGTGATGGTGCCACCTCTGCGGAAGGCGGGCTTGAGCTTGCCCAGCTTCTCCAGCGTCGAGTCGGCGCGGATGCCCTCGTCGCGGGTCAGGCCGGTGCCGGGGACGGGCACGACGTGGTCGTCGTAGAAGCCCGCGTCCCACGCCTTCGCCGCGTTGAGGTGGCTGCGCAGCGCGAACTCGTCCTGTGCCTCGCGGGTGATGCCGTACTTCTCGGCCAGCCGCTCGGTGCTCTCGCCCAGCGAGATCGTCCACTGCTCGGGCATCTCCGGGTTGACCATGCGCCAGCCGAGGGTGCTCGAATGCAGGGTCTGCGTCGCCGGGGAGTACGCCTTCTCCGGCTTGAGCAGGATCATCGGCGCGCGGGTCATCGACTCCACGCCGCCCGCGACGACCAGCGACGCGTCGCCGGTCGCGATGGTGCGGCTGGCCTGCATGACCGCGTCCAGACCGGAGCCGCAGAGCCGGTTCACGGTGGTGCCGGGCACCGAGGTCGGCCAGCCCGCGAGCAGCGCGGCCATGCGCGCCACGTTGCGGTTGTCCTCGCCCGCCTGGTTGGCGTCGCCGAGCACGACCTCGTCCACCGTGGCGGGGTCGAGGTCGTTGCGGGAGGCCAGCTCACGCAGCACGTGCGCGGCGAGGTCGTCGGGACGGACTCCCGCCAGGGCGCCGCCGTAGCGGCCGAACGGGGTCCGGATGGCGTCGAGAACGTATGCGTCACTCATTTGGCGGCCTTCAACTCCCGCAGGGCCGTGAGCTCGGCCTCGGTCGGGGGCGGCGTGGTCTCCAGCTCCGGCGCGACCTTCAGGTCCCAGCCGGTCGCGTCCTTGACCTGCTCCACCGTGACGCCCTCATGGATCTGGGTCAGCACCAGCTCGGCGGTCTCCGGGTCCGGGCGCATCACGCCGAGGTCGGTGATCACCAGGGTCGGGCCGGCGCCGGGCAGGCCCAGCTTCTCCCGCTCGCCCTTGCCGCGGCCGTGGCCGAAGGAGGTGATGAAGTCGACCTGCTCGACGAAGCTGCGCTTGCTCTGCCGCACCACGACGTAGACCTCGTGGCAGTTCGCGGCGATCTCCGGCGCGCCACCGGCGCCCGGCAGGCGGACCTTCGGGTCGGCGTAGTCGGCGCCGATGACCGTGGTGTTGATGTTGCCGAACTTGTCCAGCTGCGCCGCGCCGAGGAAGCCGACGTCGATCCGGCCGGGCTGCAGCCAGTAGTTGAACACCTCCGGCACGCTGATCACCGCGTCGGCGGTGTCGGCGAGGATGCCGTCACCGATCGACGCGGGCAGCCGGGTGGGCTTCGAGCCGAGCGTGCCGGACTCGTAGATGAGCACCAGGTCCTCGGCGTGGGTGCGGCGCGCGAGGTTGGCCGCGGTGGAGGGCAGCCCGATGCCGACGAACACCCGCTGGCCGCCGGTGAGGGCGCGGGCCGCGGCGATCGACATCATCTCGTCGGACGTGTACGTCCGTTCGACCGTCGTCACTGGGCCACCTCCACGCCGAACACCTTCTCGTCCAGCCAGCGCTGGAACGAGTCCCTCTCCCGCCCAATGGAATCCCAATACGCGTAATACTCGTTGTCGCGCTCGGAGTACCCAGCCGCGTAGGACGGGTGCGCGCCGTTGGGCACTTCGGCGACCGCCGTGACGGCCCAGGTCGGCAGGATGACCTGGCCGGGCACCGGGGTCAGCTCGTCGACGACCTCCTCGACCGTGACCAGGCTGCGCTTGGCGGCCAGCACGGCCTCCTTCTGCACCCCGACCAGGCCCCACATCTGGACATTGCCCGCCCGGTCGGCCCGCTGCGCGTGGATGATCGACACGTCCGGGTTGATGGCGGGCACCGCGGCCAGTTCCTCACCGGTGAACGGGCAGGTGATCGTCTTGATCGTGTCCGTGTGCTTGGGCAGGTCCGTGCCGCGGTAGCCGCGCAGCACCGCGAACGGCAGCCCGGACGCGCCGGCGACGTAGCGGTTCGCCATGCCGGCGTGGCTGTGCTCCTCGATCTCCAGCGGCACCGGCCAGGAGTTCTGCACGGCATCGCGGAAGCGGTGCAGCGACCCGACACCCGGGTTGCCACCCCACGAGAAGATCAGCTTCTTCGCGCACCCGGCGCCGATGAGCTGGTCGTAGACGATGTCCGGGGTCATCCGGACCAGCGTGAGGTCCCTGCGCCGCTGGCGGATGATCTCCTGCCCCGCCGCGTGCGGGATCAGATGGGTGAATCCTTCGAGGGCGACCGTGTCCCCGTCGTGCACCAGCTGGGCGACGGCGTCACGGAGCGACGTTATCTCGGCCATTGAGCTGCTTCCGTTCGCATTCCGCACACAAGTTCTACATATGAACATAGCTGGCCGACCGGAGCCACGCAAGGAAGGGTGGACGCATGAGCGGACCCGAAATCGATCCGGTGACGGCCGAGAGCGAGCAACAGGACGCCGACATCGGCAGCGAGCACACCGAACCCACCTACCGCGACCAGGACCCCCCGGCAACCCCAGCAGGGCACCGCGCTGGCGGACCGCCACAGCGTGCATCACCAATCGAGCTTGGCCACCTACGTGTCCTTTGTCGGCACCCCCCGCTCGGCCAGTCGGGTGATCCACAGAGGGGCCACGTGCCGTGTCGGGGCGAATGCCTATCGTGGTGGTCGTGACGCACAACGTGACGCAGGCCAGGCGCCCTGACCGGACCATCTTCCACTTCCATGAGCTGCGCGAGTTCGTGGACAGCGCCACGGCGTTGCACTTCCCCGACGCGACGCCCGTCCGGTGCTTCGCCGGCTGGGACGGCAAGGTGAAACGCCTGGAGACCGTGGTCGAAGACGCCCGCGACACCGACAGCGACGGTCCGCCAGCGTCACCACCCGCGAACGCACACGGAGCCGACCGCAGCGACGCGGAGAAACGCACGAGCGTCACACAGAAGCCCACCGGCCCCGAGGTGGAATGGCGCCGTTGGGGCCGTCGACTGTCGGCACATGTGCTGACCTTGGGCGATATCCGCGCGCTACTCGCCCGCGCCGACAAGCTGGGCCTGCCCACCTACCAGTACGCCGTCCGTGCCTTGCCGGTGGATCGGTCCTGGCGCGGGCATGTCTACAGCATTTCCGTCGAGCCGTACGCCTGATGGCCCGCCCCACCTCAGCCGCGACGGAAAGGGAACATGTGACGATCCAGGACGTGTATCTGCTCGCCCTACACGAGCCCTACCAGTCCCCGCAGCACCCAGTGCCGATCAACGCCACGATCGTGCACGCCCTGACCTTGCTGCACCCGGCGGCGCCGCAGCCGGACGGCGGCCGGATCTACCGCTGCCTGACCGAGTTCCCCGGCCGCACGCCTGGCGAGGTGGTGCCGCTATCGACGCTGACCTTCGAGCTGGACGGCGGGCAGTTGTGGCCTCTGGTCGCCGACTGGGAACAGGTGGTGGACGCGGTGGTGCACATCGCCCGCCACCAAGGCTGCGACGCGATGCCGATGGGTCTGCCGCAGGTCGCGGCTGTTCTGGTGGGCGGTGGCCCGAACACCGTGCACGAGCTGTACCACCCGGACGGCACCCGCTCCCAGGCAGGCCCGGTCGAGCGGCAACAGCACCTGGACGAGCTGACCGGACACGTACGGCGGTTCGCCGCGGAAGGACCCTTCTGGCCAGGCGACAACCTCGTCTCCCCGCCCCGCGAACCACGCGTCCTGCCCTACAAGCCCTACCGCAGCAACTAGCCGGGACACCGGGCACGACGATCACCTTCAGCCACCCCCGCTGGCTGCGGACCACGCGCCGATCTACTGCCTACTCGGTGTGGCGGGACTGTCTCAAGATCGGTGTTTCTGGCCCGACACCAGCGTAAGACGAATTTGTCAAGTGGGGATCGGGGGCTCACCGGCTCCTCGGCTCTACGTAGCTGGCAATGGGGTTGCTGACCCGACAGCGTGCAATCGAGTTTGGGGAGGAGACGGCGGGCCTGCTCAGGGTGTCGGTCGAGGTCGGTCCTCAACGCCGGGTGGAGCTTGGCCCGTCCCTGGAATCCGCCGCGGCCTGGCTCAGGCGGCGGCGGAAAGATCGATGCGTCCGCTGGCGATCTGTTCGTTCCAGGGGACGCGTTGGGTGATGATGACATGCAGCCAGCGCAGCAGTGCGGCGGCGAGCGCGGCGTGGGCTTGCCCGGTGGTGAGCGGGTTTTCCGGCCGGGTGGTCAGATGATAAAAGCGAGCGGTAAGCACCGGGTTGTTCGCTTGGGCGCCCCAGACTGCGCGCCATGCGGCCAAGCGCAGCCTGGGACGGCCGCGACGAGCTATGCGGGTCCGGCCGTCCTTGGTGCCGCTGCTGTTCTCGCGGGGACATAGCCCGGCGTGTTTGACCACCGCGCGCGGGCTGTCAAACCGGGTCAGATCCCCGGTTTCGGCCAGGATCGCGGCCGCGCCCACGGTCGACAGTCCCGGGATGGAGCTGACCAGGTCGGTCAGTTCAAGCTGGTCGAGGACCTCGACCATACGAGCCTCCACTTCCGACAGTCGACGCTTCGTCGCATGCCAGTCGGCGAGCACGAAACAGGCCCGTTCCAACGCGCCGGCTCGTTGCGCGCTTACGCCCGCCTGGTCGGTCAGCGCCGTGAAGACGGCGCTGACGATGCGCCGCCAGATCTGGCGCCCGCCCCAGTGCGCGACTTCACGGTTGACTGCCTGCAGAAACCGTGCAAGCCCCATTGAGGTTTTCTCAGTAGTGGGTGCGCGTGCCTTGAGATGTGGGCGTGGGGCCCCTGGTAGGACTGGATTTGCGAAGATCAAGTCCGAGGTTCCAGAGGCCCCACGTGATCGATTATGGTGCCACGCTCGATGTGGCGCGCGAGCTGGTCTGGTTCGTCTCCGATGTGTTGCGCACCGAACGCCGGCGTCGTGGCACACGCCGGGGCCGGCGGGCCCTGACCCCGTACCGGCAGGCGGTGCTGGTGCTGCGGTGGTTCCGCGACGCCACCCCGATCCACCGCCTGGCCACCGATCACCGGATCAGCGTGGCTACCGCCTATCGCTACCTGCACGAAGCGATCACCGCCCTGGCCGCCCACGCCCCGGACCTGCACCAGGTCCTGCGCGAACGCCGCGCCGCCGGCGACACCCACGTCATCCTCGACGGCACGCTGATCACCTGTGACCGGGTCGCGGCGACCACGATCAAAACCAAAGGCCGCAATCGGGGGGCCACGGTGCATCTGTGGTACTCCGGCAAGCACCGCGCCTTCGGCGGCAACATCCAGTTCCTGGCCACCCCCGACGGGTTCCCGCTGTGGGTCTCGGCGGTGCTGCCCGGCTCCCGCAACGACCTCTCCGCCGCCCGCGACCTGGACATCGTCGGCGCCCTGACCGCCGCCGCCGGGCAGGGCCTGCCGACCCTGGCCGACAAGGCCTACCACTCAGCCGGTATCGGCATCCACACCCCGATCAAGAAAGCCGCAGGTCAACCACCTTTAGGCCCTCGTCAGCGGGTCTACAACCTGCTGCAATCACGAGCACGAGCCCTCGGCGAACGCGCCATCGCCCTGCTCAAAACCCGCTGGCGCGCACTCCACCACATCAGCCTCTGCCCCCACCGCATCGGCCACATCGTCCAAGCAGCACTCGTCCTCACCCACCACGAACACCACGGACGCTACTGAGAAAACCTCATTCTGGCCAGCCGTTCCGGCCGGCCGTTGCCGCGGTGGAGCACTACCGTCAGCGCGGCGCACCAACTGTTCGACTCGAACGGTTTGGCCGCGCAGCCCAGCACCGCTGGCCAGGCGCATTCCAGCAGGTCGCGCAGCTGTTGCACGTTCGCGGTGGCCGCGGCGACCAGCCGTTCCCGCCGAGCGCCCAGGTGCCGCAGCCGCGCCCAGGTTTCCTCTGCCCGTTCCGGCACGTAGCAGCGCAGGTCACCGACCAGCCGCGCGATCAGCACGGCGTCCTTGTCGTCGGTCTTGTCCCGGGTGTAGTCCTCGCTTT
Source organism: Amycolatopsis nalaikhensis (assembly GCF_030264295.1). Classification (GTDB taxonomy): domain Bacteria; phylum Actinomycetota; class Actinomycetes; order Mycobacteriales; family Pseudonocardiaceae; genus Amycolatopsis; species Amycolatopsis nalaikhensis. The sequence continues at coordinate 4,247,530 of NZ_CP127173.1, forward strand.
CCCGGGCCCGCCCGACCAGCAGCGGCTGCACACACACCAGCGGCATGCCCAACCCCGCCGCGAGCTGATCAAGAACGCGCCACCGGTGCCCGGTCGGCTCACAGCCCGGTTGCGTCCCAGGTGGTGGTGTAAGTCGGGGTCTTGACCGGCGTGTCTGACCAGCCGGGAGGGGCCACCGCGTGAGTCTCTGCGTGAACCGACCAAAGTTCTCGTAGAGAGGTGCCACGCGATGGCCCTGGACCAGTCTGCCCTGCTGGAAGTATTGGACGCACTCAAGGTCGCGGACGTCGGTGATCGTGTCCGCCAGGCCGCGGAAACGATCTATCAAGCGCTGATCGAGGCCGAGCTCACGGCGGTGATCGGCGCCGCGCCGCACGAGCGTTCAGCAGAGCGCACCACGCAACGCAACGGGCACCGTGCCCGAATGCTGACCACGACCGCTGGTGATCTGGAGCTGCGGATCCCGAAACTGCGCACCGGGTCGTTCTTCCCATCGCTGTTGGAGCGGCGTCGGCGGGTGGATCAGGCGTTGTTCGCGGTGGTGATGGAGGCCTATCTGCACGGTGTGTCCACCCGAAAGGTCGACGACTTGGTCAAGGCGCTGGGTGCGGACACCGGCATCAGCAAGAGCGAGGTGTCGCGCATCTGCGCCGATCTGGACGCCGAGGTCGGCGCGTTCCGGGACCGGTCACTGGCCGAGCACACGTTCCCGTATGTGTTCCTGGATGCCACCTACTGCAAGGCACGAGTCAACCGCAGAGTGATCTCCCAGGCCGTGGTGATCGCCACCGGCGTGCGCGCGGACGGGTGGCGCGAGGTGCTCGGGTTCGCCGTGGGCGACAGCGAGGACGGCGCGTTCTGGACCGCGTTCCTGCGCGGTCTGAAGGCCCGCGGGCTGGGTGGGGTGCAGCTGGTCATCTCCGACGCGCACACCGGTTTGAAGCACGCCATCACCGCAGTGGTGCTCGGTGCGGCCTGGCAACGCTGCCGGGTGCATTTCCTGCGCAACGTGCTCGCCCAGATCCCCAAGGCCTCCGGCGAGATGGTCGCCGCGGCGATCCGCACCATCTTCGCCCAGCCCAAGGCAGAGATGGTGCACGACCAGCTCGATGTCATCGCCGGCATGCTGGGACGGCAGTCCGCCAAGGTCGAGACGATGCTGCGCGACGCCGCGACCGACCTGTTGGCGTTCACCAGCTTCCCGCCCAGCCACTGGAAGAAGATCTGGTCCACCAACCCCCTCGAGCGGCTGAACAAGGAGATCAAACGCCGCACCGACGTCGTCGGCGTCTTTCCCAACCCCGAAGCCCTGCTCCGCCTCGCCGGCGCCGTCCTGGTCGAAGCCCACGACGAATGGCAGACCACCGACCGCCGCTACCTCTCCGAAGCCACCATGGCCACCTTGACCACACCGCCAACCCCGGAAGAACTGGCCACACCCGAACTCATCACGGCATGATCTGACCAGCAGAGCCTCACGCGCACCGAGTTACACCACTCGATGGGACGCGACCCACAGCCCACCGTGACATCGGCGAATCCGTGCCGGCGCGCCACCTCACGGGCCCATTCCAGCACCGAACCCAGCCGCCACGCCTTGGCCCGGACCCGTTTGCGCGCCAGCACCCGCGAATCGTGATCGGTCACCACGATCGCCTGCTTCTCATCGGCCAGATCGATCCCCACGATCGCGTTCTGGGGTGGTACCAGCGCCCGCAACCGAGCCAACCGCTCGTTTCGGCGCTTGTCACCACGCGACAGGCCACTACCGTGGGGCATGACGTCCTCCTCGATGTCCTGGGACTGCAAGCTCGCACACGACATCAGGAGGACGTCCCCGTGATCAACTCGCATCGGCATAGTTCCCTTACTACGCCGGGCCGAAGGTCCGGCGGGATGGGCACTGTGAGTGATGACATCTGGGGCTGTGACTCCACGTAAGAGTGATGCCGAGCCGGCGCGGCAGTTGTCGCCGGAGCAGGCCGCCGCGGCGGCGATGGTGGCCGAGGCCCGGCAGCGGGGGCTGGAGCTGACCGGCCCGAACGGGCTGTTGAAGCTGTTCACCAAGAACGTGTTGGAAACCGCGCTGAATGAGGAGATGACCGAGCACCTCGGCCACGAGAAGAATCGTGCCGAGGTGGATCGGGAGTCGACGAACATCCGGAACGGCACCCGGTCGAAGACTGTGATTTCGGATGCCGCCGGTGAAGTGCGGATCGAGGTGCCGAGAGATCGGGAAAGCACGTTCGAACCACAAATCGTGAAGAAGCGGCAACGCCGAATCGGTGATGTGGACGAGATTGTGTTGTCGTTGTATGCGAAAGGGCTCACCACGGGTGAGATTTCCGCGCACTTCGCCGACATTTACGGCGCGTCGGTTTCGAAGGAAACAATCTCGCGGATCACCGACAAAGTCGTAGCGGAGATGGAGGAATGGGCGCATCGCCCACTGGACGCGGTCTACGCTGCGATCTTCATCGACGCGATCGTGGTGAAGGTGCGGGTTCTGGCGCTGATCTTGTGAAGCGTGTCGTCGTGATCTAGTGCGCGGCTTAGCGGATCATGATGGCTGTGCACTGTGGACGCTCAAAGGGTGTTGTGGCCTCACCTATCCCGACTACTGCTCGACAGGGTTGAACGCTCGTCCGGGATGGTGACGGTGTGCGCCCGGATGCGTGGGCAGAGCGGGAAGTGCGGGCATTGCGGGGTGTCGTCCACGGTGGTTCACGGTCGGTACCTCCGTCGTATCGCCGATGCGCCGACGGCCGGGACGCGGGTCGTCATCGAGTTGCTGGTCCGCCGATTCCGTTGTGTCAATGGCGGATGTGCTGCGGTGACCTTCGCCGAGCAAGTGGCAGGCCTGACACGGCCGCACTCTCGCTATACTCCATTGCTGCGCGATATGCTTGGTCACCTCGGGCTGGCCATGGCGGGACGTGCCGGAGCCAGGCTCGCGACCGCGTTGGGGATTCCGGTTGGGCGGGATACCCTCCTTCGCGCGGTTCGGGCGTTACCGGAGAAACCGGTAGGGCACGTGCCGGTGCTCGGAGTGGACGACTTCGCCTTTCGCCGCGGACGCCGATATGGCACGGTCCTGATCGATCTGCGCACCCATACACCGGTCGACGTGCTGGATAGCCGCGAGGGCGCGGCGCTGGCGACCTGGCTGCGCCGGCATCCAGGAACCGAGGTCATCTGCCGTGACCGCGCCGGCGGCTACGCCGAGGGTGCACGCACCGGCGCACCCGAGGCGATCCAGGTCGCCGACCGCTTTCACCTGTGGCAGAACCTGGGCCAGGCCGTGGAACGAACGGTGAACATGCACCGCACGAGTCTGGCCGCGCCACCCATATCGACGACACCTGCTTCCGCGGCACCATCGATAGTGCAATCCTTACCGGAGAAGAAGATCGTTACGAGACTACGGCAGCAGCACGCCGAGGCGTCCGAGCTGTACGCGGAAGGGTGGTCGAAAGCGGCCATCGGCCGGGAACTCGGCCTGCACCCGGCGACGGTGCGTAAGCTCGTCACCGCAGGTTCGGTCGATGACTTGATCGCCAAAACCGAACAGCGAGCTCACATCGTCGACGACTACGTCGAATACCTACACCGCCGGTGGCACGAGGGCGAGCGCAACGCCACTAAGCTCTATCGAGAGATCACCAAGCTCGGTTACCGCGGTGGGGAACTGGCCGTGCAACGCTATCTGCGGCGGTTCCGCCACGGACGAGGCTTCATCGCACAGCGCGGTCCGAAACCGCCCTCAGTCCGGGAAGTCACCAGCTGGATCATGACGCACCCCGATCACCTCGACACCGACGAAACCGCCGCCCTGGCCACCATCACCACACGATCACCAGAACTGGATCAGCTGGCAACCTATGTCCGCGAGTTCGCGACCATGATGACCAAGCTCCGCGGCTACCAGCTCAAACCATGGATCACTGCTGTCGAACAGGACTGCCTGCCGGCGCTGGCTTCCTTCGCCCGTAACCTCCGCCGCGACTTCGATGCGATCCACAATGGACTTTCGCTGCCTTACAGCTCCGGCCCGGTCGAAGGCGCTGTCAACCGCATCAAGATGCTGAAACGCCAAATGTTTGGCCGAGCCAAACTCGACCTCCTCCGCAAACGCATCCTCCTCGCCCCACGATGAGCACCCCAACCACAAGATCAGCGCCAGAACCAAGGTGCGAGACGGCCCAGGTCGCCAACCGGCCGGTGTACGCGGTCATCGGGGTCACCGTGGACGGCCACAAGGACGTCCTGGGCCTGTGGATGGGCACCGGCGCCGGGGAGGGCGCGAAGTTCTGGATCGCGACCGGGCCAGTGCTGAGGCTGAGCTGAGCCATGCCGAAGCCCTCAGACGTTGATGCCGAAGCTGCCGCCTTCGTCGCGTCGAACCGTGATCAGTTTGCCGCAGGGGTTTCCTCCCCGTGTTGTGGCCGTACCGCGCTAACACCACGGCCATGGCGTCACGGTGACACGCCGGCAGCACTGGCCAGCTCCGGTAGCCGACGCTCTGCCCTGCCACTGTCGATGATCCGTCCCTGATGCCGCCACCGCCGCAGCAGGCGCCGGCCGTAGTTGTTCGTCCCCGCGATCCGGTCCAGCTCCGCGCCGGTCGGTGTGCGGCCCTTGGCCCGCTCGGTCACGTAGTAGGCCCACATCCGCTGCTCGGCGGTCGGCTCGGCCGACGGGCGAGCCTCGTCCGGGACCACCGCGAGACGCACCACCGAACCGGTCTCGTCGCCGGTCTCGCCCGTCTCGGTGGGCTCGGTGCTGGTCTCGTTCGCGGTCTCGGCGCGGTGTCGCTTGAGCGCGCGGTTGAGCAACTCGACCGCCAGCAGCAGCGCCAGCGGCGGGCAGGCCGCGACCGCCACGGCGAACACGCTCAGCTCCGGGGCCGCCGCCACGTTCGCGCACAGCGACAGCACGATGCCGAACACGAAGGACAACCACGCCGCCCACCGGCCACCGGCACGGCGGCCGTGGCTGGTTTTCCACAGCTCGACCGTGGCCGTGGTCAGGATGCCGTCCACGATCAACGGCCAGATCGCCGCCGTGGCCTTGTCGGCACCGAACCGCAACGCGAACTCGCGGCCGTGCCGGTAGGAGGCATACGCCGCGCCAAGCGCCACCAGTGCGGTACAGGCGCACTGCACCCACAGCGCGCGGTCCCTCCGAGGGGTTGCCGTGGCGCTCACCGCAGCACACCTCCCGCCGCGCGTCGCGCGTCCGGATCGCAGCCGACGCAGGCGAATACCTGCGAGCCGGTCACCGACCGACCCACCGGAAGATGTGGAACCCTGACGTCGAGGTAGTCAGCTCCGCACACCACGCAGGCCAGCCCGTCGGCCTGCAACGCCGTCAGCCCGGCGATGATCGTGTCGCCGCTCATCGGGAACCACCCGCCACCAGACGACGGGTGCCCACCGGGCGGATCGTGATCTCAAGGCCTTCGACCAACACTTCGCGGTTCGTATGCTGAAGCGTTAGGCCCACCGGAAGTTCTTTGTTCACACCGCCCGGCCGCGATACGCGTGCCGGGCGTTGTTTTGTCTGTGGGTGTACGTGGAGTCCTGGACCCTGGAGCAGCTCGACGGCCACGTGTGGGGCGATCCGCCGGACGGCGCGTCCCGGTTGGTGAAGACCGTTCATGAGCTTAGGCGGAAGCCGGTGGGCCAGCTCGATGCCGAAGACCTGCGCCTCCTGCTCGGCCAGCAGACCGGCGTCGACGCCTTGGTGCCCTACGCGCTGGACGTTCTCGAGGCGAATCCGCTGGCCGAAGGTGACTACTACCCGGGCGACCTGCTGGTCGCCGTGCTCGGGCTGTCCGGCGAGTTCTGGCGGCGGCACGCCGCGCACGCTGCCCGGCTGACTCGAATCGTGACCGTCGCGAGTGGAATGGATCTCGACGCTCACCACGCGCCCGCGGATGTCATCGCCGCGGGGATCGCGGAGTACCGGGCCCGGCGCGGGTAGCCGCCGTAGAATCGATGGGGGCTTCCGGCCCTAGTGGTGGTCGACGGCGGCTGCCGATCATGGGTTCGGGTGTCCATTGGCGACCGATCCGGGCTGCGACGACAAGGAGGTTGTCATGGCGGGACTTCAGAAGATGAGCCTCGACGAGCCGGAAGAAGTCCGGCCGTTCGAAGATGGCTCCGGGCAGCTCGAACTCGTCAACCTCGGGGAAGGTGCCGTCGGGCGGGCGACCTTCCGGCCCGGCTGGCAGTGGTCCAAGCACGTCAAGCCCATCGCCGGGACCGATAGCTGTCAGGCCGCCCATCGGGGCTATGTCATCTCCGGGCGGATCGCTGTCCGGATGGACGATGGGGACGAAGCCGAGTTCGGGCCCGGGGACTTCATGATCTGTGCTCCCGGGCACGATGCCTGGGTTGTCGGGGACGAAGCCTGCGTTCTCATCGATTGGCAGGGCTACGACGACTACGCCAAGCCTCGGTCCTGAGCCGACAGACCGGCTGAGCGGCGCTCGCGTGTCGCTCAGCCGAGAATCATGTCCCGCGACGGTGGCGGGTGCCGCCAGCCGGTCAGGCCGGATCGCGGTATCGGTGCAGCAGGCTGTTGAAGTTCCGCAGCATGTCAATGGCTTCTTCGGAGACCGGGTCAGGGTGGAAGTGCATGACCTTGTTGCGGATCTCGCGGATCTCGTCCAGCCGGACGATGAACTTCTGACGATCCAACGGCCAGCCCAGCTTTTCCCAGATGTCCTTCTTCTCCAGTACCCGCTGGTAGTCACCGAAGCCGAGTTCGTTGAAGCTCTTCACCGGTCTGCTGCAGTGCTTCTGCACGGTCGAAATGTCCAACGCGTGGCTCAAGATCCAGCGAAGCGTCTGGTCCAGCTCACCCACTTGGAAGTACGGGGTGGCCATCTCGCCGTAGCGCTGCGCCACATCAGCTGTCGTCACGATACCCTTGACGGCCTTGCTCTCATCCATCACGAACACGAACTCGCGCTGCTGCAGCGTGGGAAGGACTTCGAAAAGGTCGCGGTCGTAGGTGACGACCTCTGCGTGGACGAGGGCGTCCGCGACTCTCGCATCGGGCCTCTGTTGCATGGCCAGCGCGATCGAGCGCCATGTCACGGCCCCGCGCATGGTGCGTGGTCCGCTGAGTACGGCGAGCTGTGAGAAGTCGTTGAGAAGCATTGTGGTGATGGCTTCTTCAAGCCCGCTGTTGGGGCTGACCGACGCGACCTCATCGAGCGGCGTCAGATTTCCGACCGTCAGGCGGACGTTCAGGTCGCTGCCTTCCTCATCGCCCTCAGTGGCCGGAAGATCTTCGATATCGACGGACTCCGCGGTCGTGGGTTCCTCCGGGTCGTCGCGAGGCGTGGTCAGCGATACCACCGTGTCGAGAGTGACCGCGCGGAAACCGGGTGAGGTCACCAGCCCGTGGTTGGCCAGGTCCGCTTCGATCTGACTGACCTGGTCGCCGCGGTCCTTCGCGCCCCACAACTTCAGGAGTTCGCGGACGGAGATGCGCTCGGGGTCCTGCTGATCGGCGCGTCTCCGCGCCTGCCGCAGATACTCGTGGATGCGGTGACGCGTCGAGTCCTCGGTCGGCTGGTCGGTCGCGGCCGCCGCGGTCGAGATCGTCTGATCGAGGAACTCCTGCCGGACAGCGTCCAGCAGACGGCCCTCGTCGACCACCACCCACGCTCGCCAGCCATCCACCGCCCGCATCCCGGCGGCCACCATGGCCGCGCGCGACGGAGAGCGGAACTCCTCCCCAGCGGGCTCGAGGCGGATCCGCCCGTTGTCGGTCACGGTCGCGTCGAACGTGGCACCGACGCGCTTTCGCTTGAACCGGAGCTTCGCGCCGGCTTTGATCAGACCCGCGGCCAGCAGATCAGAGACCATGACGCGGCGACCGTCGATCAGGTACATCGAGCGGCCTCCGGTCTCCTCGCCCACCGCGGTCACCAGTTCCGCAGACCGGCGAACTTGCGCCGGGCACCGATGGCTTGCTTGAGCACCCGCCGCCTCAATTCCTTCTGACTTAGGCGTTCGACGCGCGTGAGCTGCAGTTCGGCGGCGACGGCGAGCAAGCCCTCCCGGTCGAGCTGCTGCTCCTGGAGGTATACGCCCCCCTCTTCCTCGGTGTCGATCTCGCGCAGCCGCGAGGCGATAGCGGCCGCGTCGATTTCCGGCCTGGTCGTCACCCGTGCCGGCTGTACCTCGTCTCGGCCGACGTGCTGCCTGGTATCCGGTTCGTCGTCTGGCGGCGGAGGAGCCGGGTGAGCTGGGTGGTTCGGCTCGGCGGTGGGCGCGGCAGCGCGGCCCGGGTCGTGCCCGGCGAGCAGGTCGATGACGTTGGCCTTCCTGAGTCCGCTGTAGTTGCGCAAGCCCAATGCTTTGGCCACCTTCTTCAAATCCATCACAGTGAAACCAGTGGCGTGCAGGTAGGCCCGTCGCTCTTGTACTGACGACGGCCTTTGGAGGTCCTGAGCCGCTTGCAATGGATCGCTGGAGGGTTCGGCTCGCAGGCCGGCCGGCGGCGAGGGTGGAGTTTCGCCAGCGCCGAGCACTGCCAATTGCGCGGCGCCGCTGGCCAACGCCTGGAGTGTGGCCTCGTCCTGGCGCAGCAGGAATTCGTACAACTTGGCTTGCAGGGCCACAAAACTCTTCAGGTCGCTCACCGCTGATCACCTGACGCCAGCTCGAGCGCGTTCAGCACCTCGTCGGCCAGTTGGTCGAACTCCCGGACGACCTCATCTCGGCTGTTGGCGCGCAGCATCGCCGGTACACCGGTTTCACCAGCGTCGCCGAAGTGGCGAGGGCTGTTGCGGATGCTGCTCTCCAGCACCGGTACTCGTGAGTTCACCAGTACTTCCTGGATGTAGACCTGTTGCGCCGCGGTCACCTGCTGCGAGTAGATCTGCACCATGGTGAAGACGACCCCAAGGATGCCGGGGTCGATCGGACGGTGATCCCGGGTGCCGCCTTTGTGGTTCACGAAGTCGTTGAACTGCTGCACCAGGCCGCGGCAATTGCCCACCAGGTAGTCCAATCCCAGCGTGGACAGGTAGTCCGCCTTGGCCGGAACGAGGATCTGCTCACTGGCGACGATCGCCGTCTTGGTGACGATGCCGAAGTTCGGAGCACAGTCGATGAGCACCAGGTCGTACTCCGCGAAGTGGTTGTCTCGCAGCGCATTCCGCAGGCAACTGTGGAGGTCCAGGAACTTCCGCTTCGATCCGTCGAGTGTGGTCGCCCCACCGAGTCGCGCGGCGAGCTCCAGATCGATGTCGATGAGGCCCAGATGCGAAGAGATCAGGTCGAGCCGTCCGCCGGTGCCGCTCAGAACCTGGTTGACCCGCTCCGGCGTGACGACGAGGTCGGCCAGTGACGTGTCCCTTCCGGGCAATTCGCTTTCGTACCACTGCTTGATCGTGCGATTGTTGTCCTTGAGCTTGAGGTGCCAGTCATCGATCGAGAAGAACGAGAACGTCAAATTCGTCTGCGGATCGAGGTCAAGGAGAAGTACACGCAAGCCACGGCTGGCGGCCACCGCGCCGAGGTTCGCGGTGAGAGTCGTCTTACCCACCCCGCCCTTGTAGTTCATGACCGCCACGACCCGCATGCGCTTCTCCCCGGTGGTCTCGTGCTCGTCGGTGCCGGCGAACGATGATCGGATCCGCTCGCCGGTCCGGCCTACGACCTTCGCAGAAACTCCATCCCGAAAGCAACCGGTTGATTGACGCATCGACGCTGCGTGCTCTACGGGTTAGGCCCATTGTCGTACTTCTACGGCCGACCCGGTGAGAACCGTGGACGGAGTGTCACGTTATTGGCGGTTATTGTCCAGTTTCTGTCGTTTAATCGGTGGCTACGACACCGTAGACTTCAGCCAGTTCGACACCACGCCGAAGTACGTCGGTGCGTTCGGGGCGTAGTTGATCGCATGGCCGTAGCTGTTCAGGATGTACGTCTGCAGCGGGCCCCCGAAGAACGAGACCTCGGATGCTCGCAGTGCTTCAGGGGACGAGCAGTCGCTTCCCAGTACTCCGCAGAAATGCGGGTCGTTGCCCACCACCAGCAGCACCGGGACCCTTATCCGCTGGGATGCCGGGGTGACCACCGTTGTCAGCGTCAGGCTGTCCACCGCCTCCGTTGCCGCGAACACGTCCTTTGTGGACTCGTCGTACGCGATCGCTCCCTCGTCCAACGGCCCTGGTGTGTGGAACGCCTGGTAGCGGGTTCCCGGGCTCGTTGTCAGGTAACCCGGGTCGCGGCCCGGGACCGCCGGGTCCAGTGGGGCCGGGATCATGTTCGCCAGCACCGGGATCACCGTGATCAGGTTCATCCGGTGCGTCATCCCCGTCACCAGCACGCCGTCCACGTCGCCGTAGTTGCCTGCCTCGATCATCGCCATCGCCGCTCCGATCGAATGGCCTCCCACCACCACCTTCTCGAAACGGGGGCGGATCGACTTGATCACCTGGTGGGCCGCCGTCGCCTGGGTTGACGCGCTCAGCAACGTGCTCAGCGGCTTCGAACTCTCGCCCGTTCCCAAGCGGTCCAACGCCAACGTCGCGATGCCCGCCTGGTTCATCGCCAGGCGGAACGACCTGATCTCCGGCGTGTACCCGATGTCCCAATAGGACTCGTTGTACGTCCCTCCGGGAATCAGGACCACCACCGTCGTCGCCTGGGGTGGGGCGCACAGGCGGCCGTGCATCGTCTCGGGCAGCAAGCCCATCGAGATCGGGACGTCCAGGTCCGAGCACGTCACCGACGCGCTCGCGGGGACCGGTACCAGGAACGGGAGCAACAGCAAGAGCGCAGCACAAAGTCGGGCGCGGAGCACGGGGGAACGACCTCCTGGCTAACTACGGGGAACTGCCGTCATCGGCAGGCTGTCGGGGTAGGCGGCCGACGTGAACTTCACGCGCACCGGCCTGCCCGGGACCGGGACCAGCCGCCAGCGCGCGGCCACCGTGGCCACCGTGATCACGATTTCGTTCTGGGCGAAGCGGTTTCCGATGCACTGGCGGTTGCCCGCCCCGAACGGGACGAACGCGCCCTTCGGCAGCTCCGCCGCGCGCTCCGGGGACCAGCGATCCGGGTCGAACCGGTCCGGGTCCGGGAACGACGCCGGGTCGTGGTGCAGCGCGTGCGGGCTCACGATCACCTCCGCACCCTCCGGCAGGCGCACGCCGCCGATTTCGACCTCCTCCAGCGTCCGGCGCATCAGCATCCAGAGCGGGTAGCGGCGCAGCACCTCGTCGACCACCTGGCGGACGTACGTCAGCTCGCCGAGGTTCTCGACCGTCACCGGACGGCCGCCCAGCACCTCGTCGATCTCCGCGTGCACCCGAGCCTCGACCTCCGGGTGCTGTCCTAGTTCATGAAACGTCCACGCCAACGCCAGCGCTGTCGTCTCGATGCCCGCCGTGAGCAGCGTGAGCACCTCGTCGCGCGCCTGCTCGTCCGTCATGCCGGCCAGCAGCAACGTCGACAGCAGGTCGCCGCGGTCGACGCCCTCCGCCCGCCACTCGCGGATCACCTCGAGCACGATCGCCCGCATCCGGCCGATGGCCTCGTCGAACCGGCGGTTCCCGGGAATCGGCAGCTTTTCGACGAACTTCGGCGACAACGCGCGAATCATTCCCTGCTGGATGATCAGGTAAATGGAGCGGCGGGCCTCCTCGATCGCCTCATTCCCCAGCTCCGTCGAGAACAGCGCTTCGCCGACGATCGTCACCGCGAGGCCCTGCAGGTCCTCGTCGATCATGCGTACTTCGCCGGGTCGCCACGAATCGCTCAGCTCGGCCGCCGCGCGACGCATGATTTCGGCGTACGCGGCCAGGCGGTCGCGGTGGAACGCCGGCTGCATCAAGCGGCGCTGGTGCCGGTGGAAGTCGCCGTTCGAAAGCACCAAGCCGTTTCCGACGAACGGCCGGAACTTGTCGAACATGGCGCCCTTGCGGAACTTCGGGCCCGCCGTGACCAGCACTTCGTGCGTCAGCCGCGGGCTCGTGACGAGGTACGCGGGTGCCGAGCCGAGATAAAGTTTTACGATCTCGCCGTGTTCGTGCAATGAACTGGTGAATGCGAAGCGTTGCCGCAGCAGTGCCGGAGTGTGCCCGAGAAAAGGCCACCGGCCCGGTGCGACCGGGACGGTCATGCGGACTCCTCGTTGCGCCATTCTGTGGATTTCCCGAGAAGAGGGCCTACGGTAGGCGCGTCCGGCCGAACGGGACAGTGCCCGATCGGGTGGTGTGCGCTCACGCGGATGGCGCAGTAGACGAACCGGCGGGAATCGCTAAGCTCTTTCCGGTCCGACAGACTGAGAAGGTGTTCTTCGTGACCCGATCACCGGAATGGGTTCCACCGGGTGTCGATATCTCCGTGCCGAGCATCGCCCGCACTTACGACTTCATGCTGGGCGGCGGGCACAACTTCGCCGTCGATCGCGCGGTCGGGGAACAGATCGAACGCGCGATGCCCGGGCTCCGCGACGCCGCGCGCGTGAATCGCGCGTTCCTCGGGCGCGCGGTCCGGTTCATGGCCGACCACGGGATCCGCCAGTTCCTCGACATCGGCTCGGGAATCCCCACCGTGGCGAACGTCCACGAGGTCGCGCAGGCGCGCGACCCGGAGTGCCGCGTGGTGTACGTCGACCGCGATCCGGTGGCCGTCGCGCACAGCGAGCTGATGCTGGCGGGCAACGACCACGCCGCCGTCGTGCAGGCCGACATGCGTGATCCGGAAAAGATCCTCGAATCACCGCAGGTGCGCGGACTGCTCGATCTCGACGAACCGCTCGGCCTGCTGATGCTGCTGATGTTGCACTGGATTCCGGACGAGTCGGATCCGCTCGATCTGGTCGGGCGGTACCGCGCCGCGCTGGCGCCCGGCAGTTTTCTCGCGATCACGCACGTGACCGGCGACAACCAAGGCGAAAACCTCGACGAAGCGACCGACGTGATCAAACAGAGCAAGAGTCCCGACCAGGTGACGCTGCGGACGCACGCCCAGGTTTCCGCCCTTTTCGCCGGATTCGAAATCGTCGAACCCGGGCTCGTCGGCTGCGGGGAGTGGCGGCCGTCCGGGCCGGCGGACATCTCCGACGCGACCGCGATGAACATGCTCGTCTACGCCGGAATCGGCCGCAAAAGCTGAATGGCACCACGAAATGCCGAAGATCGATCCCATCCCGGAGCAGCCCGCCGGTCCCGACCCGGACCGCGGGCGGACCGTGCTCGCCCGGAAATGGGCTTACCTGCTCAGTGGCGTGACCGTCGTTTCCCTCAGCCGCGAAGATCTCGACCTCGAGCTCCGCGGCATGCTCGACACGCTGTGCGCATGCCTGCGCGGCACGTCCGCGGACACCGCGTCCGCCGAGGCGATCGGCAAACGGCTGGTGGGCCTCGGTTACGTCGGTGAGCCCGGGCTGCGGTGCACCCTCGACGTCCTCGGCAAAGGCTTGCCCACCTTGGCCGAGCTGCGGCCGGTGGCGGCCGAGCGGATCGCGCTGACGCTCGGCGCGCTCTCGTGCGGGTTCCTGCTCGCGCACGAGCGCAGCGTGCTCGACCAGCAGGAGATCATGCACCTGTCGCTGCTCAAGGCGGTGCGGGACGCGCAGTGGAACCTCAAGCAGAGCGAAGCGCGCTTCGACGAGGTCGTGACGTCTTCGGCGAGCGGCATCGCGCTGGTCGCGCTCGACGGCCGGGTCGTGCGGGCCAACGCGGCGCTGGCCGAGATGCTCGGGCACCCGGCGGGCGAGCTGACCGGCACCGTGCTGTACGACGTCGTCCACCCGGATTCCGTCGACGTGCTGCGGGAGGCGCTCGGGTCGCTGGTGTACGGCGGCAAGGAGCGGGTCCGGCAGTCGCAACGGCTGCTGCGCCGCGACGGCGACGTCACGCGCATCTCGCTCACCGCGTCGCTGCTGCGCGACGCCGAAGACCGGCCCGCCCACTTCGTCGTCGTGGTCGAGGACGGCACGGAACTCATGCTGCTGCAAGGGGAACTGAGCCGCCAGGCCCTGCACGACGTGCTGACCGGGCTGCCGAACCGCCAGTACTTCGGCACCCACCTGGAGGCGGCGCTGCGGCGCGCGGACCCGGAGTACGGCGTCACGCTGTTCCACGTCGACCTCGACGCGTTCGGCATGGTCTGCAACAGCCTCGGCCGCCGGATCGGCGAGCAGCTGCTGGTGCACTTCGCGCAGCGGCTGAAAAGTGTGATGGCCAAGGAGAAGGCCATGATCGCGCGGTTCCACGCCGACGAGTTCGGCATCCTCGTCGAGAACTCCGCGACGACGCCCGACATCGCCACGATCGTCCGCGCGATCAACGACGAGCTCGCCGAGCCGTTCTTCGTCGACGGCCACGGCCTCGCGCTCTCGGCCAGCGCCGGCGTGGTGCACCGGCCGTCGAAGGGCATCGACCCGGCGGAGCTGCTGCGCGAGGCCGACCAGACGCTGCGGCGGGCCAGAGCGCGGCGACGCGGCCAGTGGAAGATGTTCGACCGCGACGCCGACGCCCAGGACCGGCGGACGCAGGCGCTCGCCGTCGGCATGGCCGGCGCGTGGGAGAACGGCGAGATCAGCGTGCGGTACCGGCCGATGGCCCGGCTGGCAGACGGCGAGGTCGCGGGCGTCGAGGCGCGCCTGCACTGGGACCGGCCGGATGAGCCGCCGCTGGCGCACGAACGCTGTGCCGAGCTCGCCGAGGCGACCGGGCTGATCCTGCCGCTCGGCGACTGGCTGCTGCGCGCGGCGAGCCGTCAGGCCGAATGGTGGCGCCAGCGTGCGGACTTCGGCCTGCCGATGGTCGCCGGGCTCACCGGGCACCAGGTGTCGGACGACGCACTGGGCACGCGCGTCACGCGGCTGCTGGCGGACACCGGCCTGCCGCCGGAGCAGCTGACGCTCGGCGTCCCGGTCGGCGCGCTGCCGGTGTCCGGTGTCATCGACAACGTGACCGCGCTCGCCGACCTCGGAGTGCGCGTGATGCTGGACGAGTTCGGGCTGGGACCCGACGACCTGCGGGCGGTCGAGGACCTGCCGGTGGACATCGTGCGCGTCGACCGCAGGCTCACCGAGTGGCAGGCGTGGGCGGACTCGACGTTCCTCGCCGCGCTCGTGCCCCTGGTGCGCCAGGTCGGCGCGACGCTTGTGGTCGACGGCGTCCACAGCGGCGACCAAGCGGACTGGTGGCGCACGGCGGGCGCGGAGCTGGCCACCGGCGACTACTTCGAGACGGCCAGTCCGGCGGGTGAGCTCGTCGGGCACTTCGCTGGAGCTTGAGTTTTCCACCGCGTGAGGCCGACGGCGACCAGCACGATCACCATGCCGCCGACGATGCGTGGGGTCAGCGGTTCGCCGAGGACGAGCGCGCCCAGGCCGACCGACACCACGGGCAGCAGGTAGCCGACCGTCGCGGCGGCAGTCGGGCCTTCGTCGGTCAGCAGCCGGTAGTTCAGGTAGAACGTGATGCCGGTGCCGAAGACGCCGAGGACCACGACCGCGCCGACGGCGGTCAGGTTCAGCCGCGGCGCCGTGGACGAGACGGGCAGGGCGAGCGCCGTCAACGCGGTGGCCGTCATCAGCTGCGCGGCCGAGAGGGCGAGCGGGGCGCCGCCGGGCGGCAGTTTCCGTGCCATGTAAGCGAACGCGATCGCGTAACTCAGCCCAGCGCCGAGCAGTGCCAGCGCGCCGGTGCTCAGCAGACCCGACTGCTCCCAGGGCGCGAAGATCACCAGGACGCCGCCGAAACCGAGGGCGAGGCCGAGCAGCCGCGCCGGGCTCAGACGGCGTTCGGTGCCGAGCGCGACGCCGATCAGCAGTGACCACAACGGTGTCGTGGCGTTCATGACGCCCGCGATGCCGGAGTCGACCGTGCGCTCGCCGATGCTGAAGAGCGCGAACGGCAGGGCGTTGCAGAAGAAGGCCGCGACGACCAGACGTCCCCAGGTCTTGCGGTTACGCGGAAGACGCTGGCCGGTCGCGAACGCCATCACCAGCAACGTCAACGCGCCCAGCGCGCAGCGGACCAGCGTGAGGTGGACCGGGCTCAGCCCGGTCAGGGCCAGCTTGATCCACAGGAAACCCGAGCCCCACAGCAAGGCCAGTACCGCTATGCGCGTCGAGGCGCCCCGTCCACCAGTCACCTCTTCACGGTGGCCGAGAAGATCTGTCAGGACAAGTGAAGAGTTCTGGAGCGACCGTTAAGGGTTTCTACAGTGAAGTCAGCGCAGCGCCTTCTGGCGCCGGGTCAGGGCGGACGGGTCCAGGTTCGCCTTCGTGCCCGCGTCGTGGCCGTCGAGGTAGCCGCTGCCCGACAGCCTGCGCGGGGCCGCCGAGCGCAGGTCGCCGAACTCCGCGTCGAACGCGTGCTGCACCATCTGTGCCCGGTCGCGGACCACCAGCTCCGCCGACCCCTGGACCGCGGTGCGGACCGCTTCCTGCTCCGCGTTCGACAGCCTGTCGTACACCGCGCGCGCGAAACCGTGCAGCCACGTCCGCCGGTAGGCCGCCAGTGATTCGCCCGGGAAGAAGCCGCCCGGGCGGACGCGCGTCAGCTGCGTGGTCGCCTGCAGCAGGAGGCTGGTGAACAGCAGCTCCACCCGGCCGAGGTCCGAGTGGTAACCGAACACCGTGACGCTCTCGACCTTCTGGCCGTAGCGGTGCAGCAACGTCCGGCAGCGCATCGGGTACGCGACCGACGTCAGCAGGCTCGCCTTGTCGCGGCTGTACGGGTCGTTCATCGGGATCTTCAGCGTGCCGATCTCGTCGGTGCTCGCCCCGGCCGCCGCCAGCATGGCCTGGTCGATGCCGTACCGCGCGACGAGCTCCGCGGCCTTCTGGTTGTACGCCTCGGCCTCCGCCTCGGTGACCGCCGGATCCTCGGCCTTGGCCAGCAGCTTGCGGATGCGCTCGAGCTGAGGGTCTGACTCGGTCATGGAGGGAGGGTATTCGATCAGGTGTTCGGGCCCGTGGATCGGGTCGGCGTGTCGAGGTACGCGTCGAGGGTGACGGCCAGCGCGGCCTCCGGTGACGGCGCGAAGCTCGCCCCGGCCAGGCCGCCCCACAGCCACAGCTGCGCCAACCCGTGCAACGCCGCCCACAGCGATGCCGCGACCAGCCGGGGATCTGTGCCGCCGTGGCCGCCGACCGCCGCGACCAGGGCTGCGAACTCGTCGAACACCGCGCTGCTCGCCGCCGCCAGTGCCGGGTCCTCCGAGTCGATCAAGTCGCGGCGGAACATCAGCTCGAACATCGCCGGGCGCCGCAGCGCGAAGTCGACGTACGCGTGGCAGGCCGCGGTGAGCCGCTCGCGCGGGCTGCCGTCCGGGAGGTGCACACGGTGGCCGAGCAGCTCGGTGAAACCCAGCGTCGCGACGGCGGACAGCAGCTCGGCGCGGCCGGAGAAGTGGCGCAACGGCGCGCCGTGCGACACCCCGGCCGCCTTCGCGATCCCGCGCAACGTCACCGCGCCGACGCCCTCTTCGGCGAGCAGCTCCGACGCCGTCGTGATCAGGCGTTGCCGGGTGCCCACGCCTCGTCCCGGGTCATGGGGAGCAGATCCGGGCGCTTCGGGAAGAAACCGTCGCCGGGCTGGCGGCCGATCAGCCGGTTGCGCGTGCGCGTCACGGCGACCGGGACGACTTCGTGCAGCAGCCAGTGCAGGTCCGCGCGCCAGCTCCCGGGGGCCGGGGCGCCGGGCAGGGGCGCGAGCCACGCCGGGTCGGGCGCCAGGCCGAGCCGGTCGAGCACGTACGCGGCGAGCCGCCGGTGGCCGTGGGCGGACAGGTGCAGCCGGTCGGCGCCGAAGTACCGCGAGTCCGTCACGGCCTGGTCCGGCCACAGGTCGACGAGCCGTGCGCCGTAGCTGACCGCGGCTTCGCGGATCGCGTCGTTCAGCGCGACGATCCGCGGCCGCATCCGGCGGCCGAGCGGCATCCGATGGGAGACGTCGCTGAGGGTGAACGTCACGACGACCGGCGCGATCTCGGTGCAGGCGCGGATGGCGGCGTCGACCCGGCGGGCGACGGTCCGCGCGTCCCAGCCGCGGCTCATGACGTCGTTGCCGCCGCCGAAGAGCGCGATCAAGTCGGGCCGCAACCGCGTCGCCGCCGGGACCTGCTCGGGGACGATCTGGTCGAGCCGCCGTCCGCGGACCGCGAGGTTGGCGTAGCGGAAGCCGGGCTCGTCTTCGGCGAGGCGGGCCGCGACGAAGTCCGCCCAGCCGCGGTAGGCCCGCTGGTCCGGGTACGGGTCGTCGAGGCCTTCGGCGCAGCTGTCGCCGAGGACGACGAAACGGTGGTAGCTCATCCCGATCTCCGTAACCCGTGGTTCACCTTGTAGACACTGTCTATCAACTTCTGTAGACGGTGTCTACTCCGCGGTCCACGGCCGGAGCTTGGCCGGGTTCCGGATCGCCCAGATGTGCGTGATCCGGTCGTCGGCGACGTCGAAGGCGTACACGGCCACCAGCTCGTCCCCGCGCCGCAGCAGCAGGCCGGGCAGGCCGTTGACCGTGCGCTCGACCAGCGTCAGCCCGCCGGCGGAGAGGGCGGCGACGTACCGCGCGACGACCTCGCCGCCTTCGACCGGCGTCAGGGCGGCGCGGACCACGCCGCCGCCGTCCGCGGTCAACGTCGCCGCGGGGTCGAGGAGGCCGACCAGGGTGGCGATGTCTCCCGCTTCCCAGGCCTGCTTGAAGTCCCGGACCAGATCCGCCTGCCGGGTGGCCGGGGTGAGCACGGGCCGGGCCGTGCGGATGCGGCGGCGGGCCGAGGAAGCCAGCTCGCGGCACGCGCCCGGGGTGCGGCCGGTGATTTCGGCGACTTCGGCGAAGGAGTAGCCGAAGACGTCGTGCAGCACGAGCGCGACGCGCTGCGGCGGGGTCATCGCTTCGAGGGCGACGAGGAAGGCCATGCTGACCGACTCGTCGAGGGTGATCCGGTCGGCGACCGAGTCGGGCTGGTCGGGCACCGGCTCGGGCAGCCACTCGCCGACGTACCGCTCGCGTCGCGCCCGCGCCGAGCCGAGGACGTCGAGGCAGATGCGGCTGGCGACCGTCGTCAGCCACGCGCCGGGCGAGGAGATCGCTTCGCGCTGCGAAGGGGACAACGCGTACCAGCGCGCGTACGCCTCCTGTACGGCGTCCTCGGCTTCGGCCAGCGAGCCGAGCAGCCGGTAGGCGAGGTTGAGCAGGTGCGGTCGTTCGGCGACGACCGGCTCCGGTGTGGTCATGACTCCTCCGACGACACAGCGTTCCCGATCGTCAGGCCTGACGTTCCGCGGGGCCGTTTCGTCGTAGTGGTCGCACCCGACCGAACAGGGGAGAAGAGATGACCAAGATCGGAATCGTGCTGGGCAGCACCCGTCCCGGCCGCGTGGGGGACCAGGTGGCCCGGTGGGTCCACGAGCGGGCGGCCAAGCGCACCGACGCCGCGTTCGAGCTGATCGACCTGCGCGACCACCCGCTGCCCCACCTCGAGGAGCCGCCCGGTTTCTCGGGCGAGTACGCCGACGAGCGCACCAGGGCGTGGGCCCGGACCGTCGCCGCCTGCGACGGGTTCGTGCTGGTCACGCCGGAGTACAACCACTCGCTGCCCGGCGTGCTGAAGAACGCCATGGACCACGTCCACGTCGAGTGGAACGGCAAGGCGGCCGGGTTCGTCTCGTACGGCGGCGTCGGCGGCGCCCGCTCGGTCGAGCAGCTCCGGCTGGTCTGCGGGGCGCTGCAGCTGGCCGACGTCGCCCCGCAGGTGACGCTGCCGCTGGCGACGGAGTTCGAGGACCGCACGGTCTTCAAGCCGGGCGAGTACCAGGAGCCCGCGCTGGACCTGCTGCTCGACCACGTCGTCGCGTGGAGCAAGGCGATGGCGACGCTGCGGCCGGGTGACGCGGAGGCCGCGATCCGGCGCCGGCTGGACGCCGTCATCGACGGGCTGCGGAACAAGGACCTCGAGGCGCTGGGCCGCAACTACGCCCCGGACGTCGTGTCCTTCGACGTCGAACCGCCGCTGCAGCACGTCGGGACCGACGCGAAGCTGGCGAACTGGGCGAAGGTGTTCGAGATCTTCGAGAAGGTCGACTACGAGCTGCGCGACCTCGACATCGCCGTGAGCGGCGATCTCGCGGTGGGACACGGCTTCGGCCGGGTCAGCGGGACGTTGAAGAACGGCGTGGTGACCGACGGCATGTGGGTCCGGGCCACGTTCGTCTTCCGGAACACCGGTGGCGGCTGGGTGATCGTGCACGACCAGGCGTCGGTGCCGTTCGACATCGCGACCGGCAAGGGCGTGACCGACCTGGAGCCCTGACGGCGTCAGGCGAGGCGGGCGCGGTGGGCCGTCACGGCGGCCCGCCGCGGGTCCGCCGCCGGGAGCGTCTCGAGGAGCGCGTCCAGCACCGCGAGGTCGTCGACGCCGCAGGCGGTTTCCCAGAACGACCACAGCACGCCCGCGTCGCCGCTGTTCAGGGCCACCTGACGCACCTGCGCGGTGAGCGTCTCCCGCTCCTCGCGGATCGCCGGGGCCTCGGACTCCGGCAGCAGCGGGCCGCGGAAGACGCGCAGGACGTCGGCGGGCGAGCCGGTCCGCAACGACGTCTTCGCGCGGGCGAAGTCCGCGTCGACGTCGGCCGCCAGCCGGTACGGGCGCGTCTGCACCACCGACGCGCCCAGCTGGGACCGCAAGCGGTGGATCTCGGCGCGGACCGTCACCGGGTTGCCGGTCTCGCCGTAGAGCTGCAACGCCAGCCGCTCGGCCGAAAGCCCGTTCGGGTGCAGGGCGAGCAGGGTCAGGATCTCCGCGTGCCGCAACGTCAACGGCACCTCGCGACCGTCCACAGTGGTCGACCAGGCGCCGTCGGAGAGGTATTCGAGCCGCAGCCTCGCCCGGTGCGCGCCGGGTGACGACGACAGCCGGAGCAGGTAGCCCTCGTCGAGGGGTTCGACCGTCGCGAGGCGGCCGTCCGGGAGGGCCACCGTCCCGCCGCCGCGCCGGACGTCCACTGTGGACGGCAGCAGGCACGCCTGGGACGCCAGCACGCGCCCGCCCGCCGACAGCAGCGCGCCGGGGCGGCCGCGCAGGGCCTCCAGGTGCGGCATGTTGATCCGCCGCAGCCGCTCGTCGCGGACCGCGAGCTGGGCGCGCAGCTGCCCCTCCGCGAGCTGCGCCGTCGCCGTGACCAGCGACAACATCGCCGGGTGGACCGTCCGCAACGGCCCGCTGACGTCGATCGAGCCGAGCAGGACGCCGGTTTCCGGGTCGCGCACCGGCGCCGCCGCGCACGTCCACGTGTGGTAGCGGCGGACCAAGTGCTCGGCCGAGTAGATCTGCACCGGCTCCCCGGTGGCCAGCGCCGTGCCCATGGCGTTCGTGCCGATCGCCGCCTCGCTCCACTGCGTGCCCTCGGTGAGGCCGACGCGGTCGCCGCGCAGCAGCTGGCCCGCCGCACCTTCGCGCCAGAGGATCAGGCCGTCCGCGTCGGTCACGATCATCACGTGCTCGGCGTCGTCGGCGATGCTCACCAGCATCTGCCGCAGCACCGGCAGTACCGGCGCGAGCGGGTGCGCCTCGCGGAGCGCGGTGAGCGCGTCGGAGTCGTACACGAACGGGGCTTCGCCGTCATCGGGGTCGACACGGGCGGCGAGCGAGCGGCTCCACGAGTCGGAGACCACGGAGCGTGGCGGGCGCGGCCCGGGGACGCCCAGCAGCACCGCCTCACGGACGTGCGCCAGCAGCCGCGCGTACGACTCGGGGTCGCGCAGCAGCTCCGGTTCGGGCGCCTCTGCCACGTCCACCAGCGTAGAGAGCCAGCTCACAGGGCTGCAACGCGCGTGCAACGTTGCCCCGCCTACCTTCGCCGCCACCCGGGAAAACCGTCACTCCGAGCAACGAGGCAGGGAAGATGGCCCAGTACGCCGCACCGAACACCGAAGGCAGTGTCGTCAGCTTCGCACCGCGCTACGACCACTACATCGGCGGCGAGTACGTGCCGCCCGCGAGCGGCCAGTACTTCGAGAACCCGACCCCCGTCACCGGGAAGACGTTCTGCGAGATCGCCCGCGGCAACGCCGACGACGTCGAGAAGGCGCTCGACGCGGCCCACGGCGCGGCGCCCGCGTGGGGCCGGACGTCGATCGAAGAACGCGCGAACACCCTGCTCAAGATCGCCGACCGGATGGAGCAGAACCTCGAAGCGATCGCGGTCGCCGAGTCGTGGGAGAACGGCAAGCCGGTCCGAGAGACCCTCGCCGCCGACATCCCGCTGGCCATCGACCACTTCCGCTACTTCGCCGGTGCCCTGCGCGCCCAGGAGGGCGGCATCTCGCAGATCGACGAGAACACCGTCGCCTACCACTTCCACGAGCCGCTCGGCGTCGTCGGCCAGATCATCCCGTGGAACTTCCCGATCCTGATGGCGGTCTGGAAGCTCGCCCCCGCGCTGGCCGCGGGCAACGCCGTCGTGCTCAAGCCGGCCGAGCAGACCCCGGCGTCGATCCACGTGCTGATGTCGCTCATCGGCGACCTCATCCCGCCCGGCGTGGTCAACATCGTCAACGGCTTCGGCGTCGAGGCGGGCAAGCCGCTCGCCTCCAGCAACCGCGTCCGCAAGATCGCTTTCACCGGCGAGACGACGACCGGGCGGCTGATCCTGCAGTACGCCAGCGAAAACATCATCCCGGTGACCGTCGAGCTCGGTGGCAAGAGCCCGAACATCTTCTTCGACGACGTCGCCGCGGCCAACGACGCCTTCTACGACAAGGCGCAGGAAGGCTTCGCGCTCTTCGCGCTGAACCAGGGCGAGGTCTGCACGTGCCCGTCGCGGGTGCTGATCCAGTCCGGCATCTACGACAAGTTCCTCGGCGACGCCGTCGAGCGCGTCCGCAAGATCAAGCAGGGCCACCCGCTCGACACCGAGACGATGATCGGCGCGCAGGCCTCGAACGACCAGCTCGAGAAGATCCTGTCCTACATCGACATCGGCAAGCAGGAGGGCGCCGAGATCCTCACCGGCGGCGCGCGCAGCGACCTCGGCGGCGAGCTGTCCGGCGGCTACTACGTCGAGCCGACGGTGTTCGCCGGCGACAACAAGATGCGGATCTTCCAGGAGGAGATCTTCGGCCCGGTCGTGTCGGTGACGAAGTTCGACGACTACGCCGACGCGCTCAAGATCGCCAACGACACGCTGTACGGCCTGGGCGCCGGTGTCTGGTCGCGGGACGGCAACGTCGCCTACCGCGCCGGCCGCGACATCCAGGCGGGCCGCGTCTGGGTGAACAACTACCACGCCTACCCGGCGCACGCGGCCTTCGGCGGCTACAAGGCCTCCGGCATCGGCCGGGAGACGCACAAGATGATGCTGGACCACTACCAGCAGACGAAGAACCTGCTCGTCTCCTACTCCGACCAGGCGCTCGGGTTCTTCTGATGACCGAGCGCGTCGATCTGACACCGGCCGCCGCGGACCTGCTGCGGCGGTTGGTGTCGCTCCACGGGCCGGTGATGTTCCACCAGTCCGGCGGCTGCTGCGACGGCAGCGCCCCGATGTGCTACCCGGCCGGGGAGTTCCGCACCGGCGCGTCGGACGTGCTGTTGGGTGACCTCGAGGTCGAGGGCATCGACGACGTGCCGGTGTGGATGTCGGGGCCGCAGTTCGCGTACTGGAAGCACACGCACCTGACGATCGACGTCGTGCCCGGGCGCGGGAGCGGGTTTTCCCTGGAGGCGCCCGAAGGTGTGCGCTTCCTGATCCGCTCCCGCCTGCTCACCGACGAGGAATCGGCGGCGCTGAACTGACGGCGGCGAACAAGGCCGTGGCGAGTGCCAGCCCCTCCCGGGCGACCGGGGCGAGCAGGTGCTCGTCGGGCGCGTGCTGCAGGCACCCCGGGTAGGAGTGCGGCAGCCACAGCGTCGCCAGGCCGAGGACGTCGGTGAAGACGTGGTTCGGCAGGCCGCCGCCGAAGTTCGGCAGCAGCGTGACGGGCTTCTCGGCGACGCCGTCGAGAGCCTGTCGCGCCCAGCTCACCCACGGGTCGTCGACCGGCGTCCGGCTGGCGAGGAAGGTGGCGTCGGCGGTGACGCCGACCATCGGAAAGCCGCGGGTGGCCAGGTGTTCGCGGATCGCGGGCGCGACGGCGCCGACGTCGGTGCCCGCGACGTACCGCAGTTGCAGGACCGCTCGCGCCCGGCCGGGGATCGCGTTCACCGGGCGGCCGGGGTCGCCCGCGCCGAGCGCGAGCACCTCGAGGGTGTTCCAGCCGTAGAGCCGTTCGGCGGGCGTCAGCCGTTGGTCGCCCCAGGTTTCGTCAGACGCGTCGACGACCACGTCGGCCAGCGCCGCGCGCACGGTGTCCGGCAGCTCCGGCGGCAGCAGTTCCGGGATCTGGATGCGGCCGTGGCCGTCGACCAGGCTCGCGATCGCCCCGGCGAGCGTCGCGGCCGGGTTGCGCAGGACCCCGCCCCAGTTGCCGGAGTGGTAGGCGTCCGGGCGCAGGTCGACGTCGAGGGTGATCCGGACGCCGCCGCGGGCGCCGAGGAACAGCGTCGGCGTCGCCGCGTCGAGGCGCGGGCCGTCGGAGGCGATCAGGACGTCGGCGCCGAGCAGGTTCCGGTGCCGCGCCGCGAACTCCGTGAGCCCGGGCGAGCCGATCTCCTCGCCGGTCTCGAAGAGGAACTTCAGGTTGAAGCCGAGCGTGCCGCGCTCTTCGAGGAGCAGCCGCAACGCCGTGAGGTTGATCAGGTGCTGCCCCTTGTTGTCGGCCGTGCCGCGGCCGTACCAGCGGTCGCCGTCCGCGGTGAGCGTCCACGGGTCGAGCCCGTCGCGCCACTGCCCGGCTTCGCCGACGACGTCGGCGTGGCCGTAGCAGAGCAGCGTCGGCAGGTCATCCCCTTCGGTGCGGACGCCGACGAGGAACGGGCCGCCCGCCGGGTCCGGGTTCGGGTGCGTGGTCACCTCACAGCCGAGGGCCTTGAGCCTGGGTGTCAGGACCTCGTCGAGGTAGGCCTCGATGGCAACACGGCCCTCGGGCGCGTCGCTCACCGTGGGGTAGCTGACGAGCGTGGCCAGTTCGGCGAAGAAAGCACCGGAGTCGACGTGGGCGCGGGCCTTGCCGAGCAGATCCATGCCGCCAGCCTAGATGCCGGAAAGTAAACGAACGGTCGTGCTATCTTCTCCCCATGGAGCTTGCGGGCGTGTACGTGGGAGAGCCGAGTGTGCTGGGGTACCGCCGGGAGCGGCCGGTGCTGAGCGCGATCACCAAGACGCGGGTCACGGCGCCCGAGCTGGCCCTGACCGAGCTGAACCTCGACGGCGACCGGCAGGCCGACCTCACCGTGCACGGCGGGGTCGACAAAGCCGTTTACGTCTATCCCGCCGAGCACTACCCGGCCTGGGCGGCGGACGGCTTCGAGGCTTCGGTCGCCGACTTCGGGGAGAACGTGTCGCTGCGCGGGGTCACCGAGGAGGACGTCCGGATCGGGGACGTCTGGGCTTGGGGTGACGCGCTCGTGCAGGTCTCGCAGCCGCGGCAGCCGTGCTTCAAGCTCGCGATGAAGACCGGCCGCAAGGACGTCACGCCGTTGATGATCGACTCCGGGCGCAGCGGCTGGTACCTGCGCGTGCTGCGGCCGGGCACGGTGCCGACGTCCGGGCCGATCGAGCTGGCCGAGCGCTCGGACGGCCCGACGATCACCGAGGTGTACCTCATTTCGTTCGCCAACTACGGGCAGCTGCCCGAGGACAAGGTCGAGGCGGCGCTGGAGCTCGCCGACCGCGTGCTGGCGGCCCCCGCGCTCTCGGCGTCCTACCGCGACGGCGTCCAGTCCACTGTGGACCGCTGGCGGGCGCGGCGTGCCGGGTGACGGCCGCATCGCCCGCGGCGACGCGACCCGGCGGCTGGTCCTGCGCCGCGCGGTCGACGTCGCTTCGGTGGACGGCCTGGAGGGGCTGTCGCTCGGCAGGCTCGCCACCGAGCTGGAGCTGAGCAAGAGCGGCGTGTTCGCGCTGTTCGGCTCGAAGGAAGAGCTGCAGCTCGCGACGATCGAGGCGGCGCTGGAGATCTTCGCGTCGCACGTGACCACCCCGGCTCGGGCGGTCCCGCCGGGCCTGCCGAGGCTGCGGGCGATCTGCGAGAAGTGGCTCGACTACTCGGAAAAGCGAGTCTTCCCGGGCGGGTGCTTCTTCTTCAACGTCGGCGCGGAGTTCGACGCGCGCCCCGGCCGGGTCCACGACGCGGTGGCGTCGGCGAGCGGCTCGTTCGCGGCGTTCATCCGCCAGACTTGCCGCGACGCGGTCGCCCTGGGCCACCTGGACACGGATCCCGAGGTCCTGGCGTTCGAGCTGCACGCACTGGGCCGAGCGGCCAACGCGGACGCCGTCCTGAACGCCGACCCCACGGCCTACCAATTGGCCCGCCGAGCCATCCACGCTCGCCTGGGGCTCGCGAGTGAATAACAGTGTTCTAACACTGTTATTCACTCACGAGCGTCAGCGCCAGTCCACCTGCGGGGAGCGGTAGAAGTTGATTCCCTGTGCCGTCCAGCGGGGGGACTGTTTGGCCAGGCGGGTGCGGTAGGCGTCCCAGTTGTGGGTGGCTCGCGGGGACCAGCCGATTTCGGCGATGCCTGGCAGGCGCGGGAACGCCATGTACTCGATGTCGTCGCTGGTGCGGATCGTCTCCGTCCACAGCGGGGCTTCCACGCCCGCGACCTGGTTTTCGCCGACGCCGGTGACCAGGGAGGCGGGGTCCCAGTCGTAGCCGTTGCGGACCTCGATCAGCGCCGCCCAGTCCTGGCCCAGCGGGGTCGACGGGTCGTATTTCATGTCCAGGTACGCGTAGTTCGCCGGGGACATCAGGATCTTGCTGCCCCTCGCCGCCGCAGCCGCGACCGATGCGTTGTCCCCACCGAAGTCCCAGTACTGCGGGACGGCCGAAGCGGGCGGGTTCGACTTCGCGATCTCGTGCCAGCCGGTGACCCGCTTGCCGTACTTGGCGACGATCGGCTGCACCTTCTGTTCGAACGCGAGGTAGTCCGCGGGCGGCGTCGAGTGCGCTTCGTCGCCGCCGATGTGCAGGAACGGGCCGGGCGTGATGGCCGCCAACTCGCGGACGACGTCCTCGACGAACTTGTACGTGATCGGCGAGGAGATGCACAGCGAGCTGTAGCCGACCTCGGTGTCGGTGCGGACCGGGACGGCCTTGCCGTCGCA
Organism: Amycolatopsis nalaikhensis; assembly: GCF_030264295.1. GTDB lineage: Bacteria > Actinomycetota > Actinomycetes > Mycobacteriales > Pseudonocardiaceae > Amycolatopsis > Amycolatopsis nalaikhensis. The sequence continues at coordinate 4,274,734 of NZ_CP127173.1, forward strand.
GTTCAGCTCCGCGTACGTCGACTGCGCCGCGTTCGTGTGGCCCGGCATGTCGATCTCCGGGATCACCGTGATGTGCCGCGAAGCCGCGTACGCGACGATGTCCTTGTACTGCGCCTGCGTGTAGTAGCCGCCCGGGTCGCCGTCGACCGCGGTCAGCCCGCCGACCGTCGCCAGCTTCGGCCAGCTCTTGATCTCGATGCGCCAGCCCTGGTCGTCGGCCAGGTGCAGGTGCAGCGTGTTGACCTTGTACTGGGCGATCTGGTCGATGTACAGCTTGACCTGGTCCGGCTTGAAGAAGTGCCGGGCGACGTCGAGCATCGCGCCGCGATCGGCGAAGCGCGGGTAGTCGAGGATCGTGCCGCCGGCGACGGTCCACGTCCGGTGCTGCACGCGCTTCGCCTCGATCGCCGACGGCAGCAGCTGCCGCAGCGACTGGACGCCTTCGAAGAGCCCGTCGGCCGTGTTGGCCGTCAGGGTGACGCCGTCGCGGGCGACCTTCAGTTCGTAACCCTCGGTGCCGATCCGGGCGTCGTGGCCCAGCCGCAGGGAAATCGCGGGCAGGCCGACGGCGTGCGGCACGACCGGCAGCGGGTAGCCGGTGGCGGGACGCAGCAGCCCGCGCAGGTAGTCCGCGACCTGGCCGGCACCGCGGTCGGCGGCGATCACGGTGAACGGCGTGAGCCGGAAGTCGCTCTTCGGGTCGGCCTTCGCCGAGACGGGCGCCGGGACGACGTCGGTCACTCCGCGTTCGGGGGCGGCCGGGGCCGCGGTCGCGGAAGCGGGCATGGCGACCGCCGCGAGACTCACGACAACCGCGGTCAAGACGGCTCTGGACAAGCGCATCGGGGCACCTCCGGTCGGGGACTCCTCTCAAAGGTACAGACCAGCCGGTGCATTTGGAACAGTACTTAACGAAGGGCCTGCCGGATCGCCTCGAGCACGTTCGGGTCCTCGATCGTGGACGGCACCGGCTCGTCCCGGCCGTCGGCGATCGCCCGCATCGTCTTGCGCAGGATCTTGCCCGACCGCGTCTTCGGCAACGCGTCTACAATGGACACGTCACGGAACGCGGCGACCGGGCCGATGTCCCGGCGGACCATGGCCACCAGCTCTTCACGCAGCTGTGCCCCGGGGATGTCCGCGCCCGCCTTCAGCACGACGAACCCGCGCGGCAGCTGGCCCTTGAGCTGGTCGGCGACGCCGATCACGGCGCACTCGGCGACGGCCGGGTGCGAGGCCAGCACGGCCTCCATCGAACCGGTGGAGAGCCGGTGCCCGGCGACGTTGATGACGTCGTCGGTGCGGCCCATGACGAACAGGTAGCCGTCCTCGTCGAGGTAACCCGAGTCGCCGGTGAGGTAGTAACCCTCGTAGCGCGAGAGGTAGGCCTCGCGGAAGCGCTCGTCGTCACCCCACAGCGTCGGCAGCGAGCCGGGCGGCAGCGGCAGCTTCACCGTGATCGCCCCTTCGCGCCCGGCGGGCAGCTCCTCGCCCGCCTGGTCGAGGATCCGGACGTCCCAGCCGGGGACGGGCTTGGTCGCGGACCCGGCCTTGACCTCCATCGGCTCCAGGCCGCGCGGGTTGGCCGCGATCGGCCAGCCGGTCTCGGTCTGCCACCAGTGGTCGATCACCGGCGTGCCCAGCTTCTCGTGCGCCCAGTGGTAGGTCTCGGGGTCGAGCCGCTCACCCGCCATGAACAGGGTGCGGAACTGCTTGAGGTCGTACTTCGCCAGCTCGCGGGCGTCCGGGTCGACCTTCTTGACGGCCCGCAGTGCGGTCGGCGCGGTGAACAGCGCCTGGACGCCGTGCTCGGCGATGACCCGCCAGAACGCGCCCGCGTCCGGCGTGCCGACCGGCTTGCCCTCGTACATGACTGTGGTCGCCCCGACCAGCAGTGGCGCGTACACGATGTAGGAGTGCCCGACGACCCAGCCGACGTCGGACGCCGTCCACCAGATGTCGCCCGCGTGGATGTCGTAGACGGCGTCCATCGAGTAGGCGAGCGCGACGGCGTGGCCGCCGGTGTCGCGGACGACGCCCTTCGGCTTCCCGGTCGTCCCGGACGTGTAGAGGATGTAGAGCGGGTCGGTGGCCGCGACCGGCACCGGGTCGGCCGGGTCCGCGCTCGCGGCCAGCTCACGCCAGTCGCGGTCGCGCGACGTCAGCTGGGCCGGGGCCTGCTCGCGCTGCAGCACGACGACGTGGTCGGGCTGGTGCTCGGTCATCCCGAGCGCGGCCTCGATGATCGGCTTGTACTCGACGACCCGGGTCGGCTCGATGCCGCAGGAAGCGGCCAAGATCACCTTCGGCTTCGCGTCCTCGATCCGGGCGGCCAGCTCCTTCGGCGCGAACCCGCCGAAGACCACGGAGTGCACCGCGCCGATCCGCGCGCAGGCCAGCATCGCGATCGCCGCCTCCGGCACCATCGGCAGGTAGACGATCACGCGGTCACCCTTCGTGACGCCCAGTGAGGTGAGCGCCCCGGCGAAGCGCGCGACCGTGTCCCGCAGCTCCTCGTAGGTGTAGGTGCGAGCTCGCCCGGTCACGGGAGAGTCCCAGATCAGCGCGGCCTGGCCGCCGCGCCCGGCCTCGACGTGCCGGTCGAGCGCGTTGTACGACGTGTTCAGCTCGGCGTCGGGGAACCACCGGTAGAAGGGCGGGTTCGCGTCGTCGAGGGCCCGTTCCGGGGGCCTCGTCCAGGTGATTTTCCGTGCCGCTTCCAGCCAGAACGCGTCCGGTTCGGCCAGGCTCCGCCGATGGGCTTCGGAGTACGCGCCCATGCCCCGCTCCTTCGCGTCGAATGTCCCGCCGGGACCCATCATGGCGCGGGAGCGGCGGGCCCGCCGGATTCCGGGCAGGCTGGAGACCCGGCAACCTCACGGCGGCCGCGAGCGTCCTAAGCTGGACCGCGGGAAAACACCGCGTGACGGTACGAAGAGAACACGGACAGTGAGGGGAGCCCGTCGGTGAACGGACTCGCGAGCGCGTTGCTCTCGCTAGCCCATTCCTTGTTCGGCCCGGGCTTCTGCCCCGGCGACTGGGTCTGGGCCACGAGTGCGGCCGGCGCGCTCGTCGCACTGCTGCCGCCGATCGGCGCGCTGGCCGTGTCGATCATCCGGAAGGGCACCGGCAACCGCTACGACGCGACCACGCTGGGCGTCTTCGGCGCGATCGGCCTGGTCAGCACGCTGGTGCTGCCGTGGCTGCTGTCCAACGGCGTCTCGGGGGTCTTCCGCGCGGCGTGGGCCGGGCAGCCGTCCGGGCTCGGCGCGGAGGCGTCGACGCTGGCCAGCGGCTCCTGCTGGGTCGACAGCCAGAAGGACTACCTCGGCGGCGGGCAGACCGTCTTCGACGTGCTGTCCTCGCAGAACGGCAAGGACATCCCGTTCTTCGTGTACCTGCTCGGCTTCATCGTGCTGTGGGCGGGCTCGCTGCTCTTCGTGATGCTGCAGGGCCGCACGGCGTTCCGCCGCGGCCCGAAGTGGCCGTCCCGGTTCTTCTGGATCCCGTTCGCCGCGATGGTCGCCTTCAGCGTCGGCATGGAGGCCAACACCGCGCTGCACTTCTGGCTCGGGTTCCTGCCGTTCAGCGTGCTGGGCCTGATCCCGGTCGCGATGGTCGGGCCGCCGCCGTGGTCGGTGATCAACCGGCCGGACGCCCCGCCGCGGCGGGAGCCCGAGCCGCACCGGCCGCCGCCGTCGCAGGTCCAGCCGCGGCCGACCCCGCCGCCCCCGCCTCCGCCACCGGTCAACAAGCCGTACCCGAAGACGGCGCTGGCGTCCGCGCCCGAGCCGCCGCCGATGGCGGGCGCGCTGGCCGCGGCACCCGGCCCGATCCCGCCGCCGCCCGGCTCGCGCAACGCCGGCGGCAGCCGCTACCGGCGGATGAAGCAGCTCGGCGCGGGTGGGTTCGGCACGGTCTGGCAGGCCGTCGACACCCAGCTCAATCGCACGGTCGCGCTGAAGATCGCGCACGCGCCGGACCGCGACACCGCCGAGCGCATGCAGCGCGAGGCCCGCGCGCTGGCCGTGGTCAGCCACCCGAACTGCGTCAAGGTGTACGACCTGGTCGAGGAGCCGGACGGGCTCGCGCTGGTGATGGAGTACCTCGAGGGCCGTCCGCTGGCCGAGCTGGTCGACGGCCAGGGCCCACTGGACGACGTCGCCGCCGGCCGTCTGTGGGCGACGATGGCGGGCGCACTCGCGGCGGCGCACGAGAAGGGCGTCCTGCACCGCGACATCAAGCCGTCGAACATCGTCCTCGACCCGAGCGGCCTGGCCCACCTCATCGACTTCGGCATCGCCCGCAGCCAGGGCGACTCGAAGATGACGGCGACCGGGATGATGATCGGCACGCCCGACTTCGTCGCCCCGGAGCAGGCGATGGGCGCGGTGGCCTCCCCGGCGTCGGACGCGTGGCAGCTGGCGGCGACGATCAGCTACGCGCTGTCCGGCCAGCCCCCGCGCGGCACCCGCGAGACGCCGATGGCGGCCCTGATGGCGGCGGCCCGCGCGGAGCCGGTGTCCCGGCTGCCGCAGCGGAGTGCGCACGCACGGCTGCTGGCGGCGTCGCTGGACCCGGAGCCGCGTCGGCGTCCGACGTTGAACTCGGTGCGGCGCGAGGTCGAGGGCTGGCTGTCGCGGGCGGGCAAGTCCGCGGACGGCCCGGTGACGCGCGTCGTGCCCCGCCAGCCGGGGAGCCAGCTGCCCCGCCGCTAGCCGCGTCGTGAGTGTTTAGGGCGGTTCTAACCGCCCTAAACACTCACGACGGCTTGACGGCCCCGAACTCCACCCGCTCCTTCGGCCGCGTCTTCACCTTGACCTGCTCGAATCCGGCCCGCTCGAGACGGCCCGGCAGGGTGGCGGCGTCGAGGACGTTCATGGTGTCGCCGAGGTGCAGGAGGCGGAACCGGAAGCTGAGCTGGCTGTCCGTGCCGCAGAACGTCCCGCCCGGCCGCAGCACCCGGGCGGCCTCGGCGAAGATCGCGTCCTGCAGCGCGGTCGTCGGGACGTGGTGCAGCATCGTGAAGCAGACGACCGCCGAGAAGCGGCCGTCCGCGAAGGGCATCTCGGCGCCACTGCCCTCGTGGACGTCGGCGCGGCCGCCGAACTCGTCCCGCAGCAGCGCGGTCGACGCGGGGTCGATCTCCAGGATCGTCAGCTTCGGGACGACGTCGAGCAGCACCTTCGTGGTGGCGCCGAAGCCGGGGCCGATCTCGAGGACGTCGTCGCCGAGGTCGCGCTTGGCCAGCCATGGCGTCAGGCGCTCCTCGACCGTGTCCGCCCACTTCGCGGAGCTGCAGATCTTGCGGTGGATGAGGTTCATCGGCATTCGTCCGACGCTATTTCGGCCTGATCCTGGCCGGTAGCCGATACCCTGACAACCGATGTCGCGAACCGGTCAAATCGGCGCCATGCTGCTGGGCGAGTTCGACCTGCCGGCGGGCACGTGGTTCCCGTGGCACGAACACCCGGTGCACCAGCTGGTCTGGTCGGCCCGCGGGGTGGTGGCGGTCAAGTCGGGCGACGCGGGCTGGGTCCTGCCGCCGACGCGCGCGCTCTGGATCCCGGCGGGCGTCTGCCACCGCACGGGCGCGCTCGGCCGGGCGGCGCTGCGCGGGATCTACGCGGACCCGGCGCTGTCGCCGGTGTCGTGGCCGTCGCCGCGGATGGTGGTGGTCCGGCCGCTGCTGCGGGAGCTGCTGGAGTACCTGACCGGGGACGGCGTGGCCCCGGCGGCCCGCCTGCGCGCCGAGGCGGTGGCGTTCGACCTGCTGGAGCCCCTCGACGTGGTGCCGATCGTGGTGCCGTCCCCGGCCGACCCGCGGGCGCTCGACGTGGAGACGGCGTTGCTCGCGAACCCGGCGGACGCGCGAAGCCTGGCGGAGTTCGGCCATGACGTGGGCGCGGCGGAACGGACGTTGGCGCGGATCTTCGTCCGGGAGTGCCGGATGCCGTTCGGGACGTGGCGCACGCAGGTGCGGTTGCGTGCGGCGTTGCCGCTGCTGGCCGAGGGCACGCCGTTGGAGACGGTGGCGTACCGGGTCGGGTACAGCTCGGCGAGCGCGTTCGTCGCGGCCTTCCGGCGCGCGGTCGGCGTGACGCCGGGGGCGTACTTCGCGGGCTGACCGCGGCTGCGCTTCAAGCGCCCCAATGTGGCCTTCGGTGCGTGAGACGCAACCAAGGCGGCCTTCGGTGCGCAAGACGCAACCAAGGCCACATTGGGGCGCTTGGGTCAGCGCCAGGAGGGGAGCCAGCGCTCGGCTTCCCACTGGCCGTTCGTGATCGCGATGCCGTTCAGGATCGGCCACAGCCAGGCGAAGTTCGCCACCACAAGCCCGACGTACAACGACACCACCAGCAACCCCGTGCCGCGTCTCTCGAACCCGCGCCGCGCGCTGCCGAGGATCTGGCCGAGGCACAACGTCAACCCCAGCACCAGGAACGCGGCCAACGGCGTCGCGTAGAAGAAGTACATCTGGCGGTCGATGTTGGTGAACCAGAAGACGTACCCGCCGAGGTAGCCGACCAGGACCGCCGCGTAGCGCCAGTCCGCGCGGAAGATCGAGCGCCAGGCCGACCACGCCAGCATCGGGATCGCCAGCCACCACATCGCCGGCGTGCCGATCAGCATCGTCGCGCTGACGCAGCGGGCCTCGCCGCAGCCGGTGGCCTCGCCGTTGTAGCTGTAGAGCATCGGGCGCAGCCCCATCGGCCACGTCCACGGCTTCGACTCCCACGGGTGCGGGTTGTCCTTCGGCGTGACCAGCGTTTCGTGGAAGTGCAGGACGTTGCCCGTGTAGTCGGCGAGCGACCGCAGCGACGCCGGGACCCACGACCAGATGCCCGGCGCGATGTCCTTGATCTCCGTGTAGTGCCGGTCGGTCGCCGTCTCGCTGGCGAACCACGCCCAGTACGCGCCGAGGTACATCAGGAACGGGACGAGCAGGATCGCCCACAGCGCCGGGAGCACGTCCCGGCGGATCGTGCCCAGCCACGGCCGCTCGACGCCGGCCGCGCGGCGGGCCGCGACGTCGAAGAACACGCACAGCAGGCCGAACGCCACGATGTAGTACAGCGCCGACCACTTGACGCCGAAGGTGAGCCCGATCATCAGCCCGGTCGCGAACCGCCACCAGCGGAATCCCAGCTTAGGGCCCCACACGGACTCGTTGACCCAGCCCTCGCGCACCGCCGTCGCCAGCCGCTCGCGCACCTGGTCGCGGTCGACCAGCAGGCAGGCGAACGCGGCGAACACGAACAGCGCGATGAAGATGTCGAGCATGCCCATCCGCGACTGCAGGTGCAGCACGCCGTCGCTGATGACGAGGATGCCCGCGATGGCGCCGAGCAGCGTCGAGCGCGTGAGCCGCCGGGCGACGCGCACGACCAGGAAGATGATCAACGTGCCCGCCAGCGCCGGCATGATCCGCCAGCCCCAGCCGTTGTAGCCGAAGAGCCACTCGCCGATCGCGATCAGCTGCTTCGCCAGCGGCGGGTGGACGACCAGTTCGTAGCCGTAGTTGTCCTCGTAACCGCCGTTGCGCAGCATCTGCCAGGCCTGCGGCACGTAGTGCTTCTCGTCGAAGACCGGGCTGCCCTTGTCGGTCGGGACGCCGAGGTTCTGCAGGCGGACGATGCCGCCGATGACGGTCAGCACGATCGTGACGACCCAGCCGCGCAGCCGGTCGGTCGGCATGCCGCGGCCGAGCAGGGTCACTTCGCGGTCGGTGGGCGGCCGGAGCGCCTCCACCGGGTCCGGCCGGACGCTCTCGTCGTCGGGACGGGTCAGCACGGCGGTCACGGGGGCGATCCTACGGGCGAGGCGGGGCGTGCGTCGTGGGGATCCGCTGATCAGCCTAGGCTGGCCCGGTGACCCAGGGCCGTCTGATCCTCGCCGCCACCCCGCTCGGCGACGTCCGCGACGCGTCGCCGCGGCTGGCCGAAGCGCTGGCCGAGGCCGACGTCGTGGCCGCCGAGGACACGCGCCGCCTGCGGTCGCTGGCCGCGGCGCTGGAGGTCGTCCCGCGCGGCCGGGTGGTGAGCTTCTACGAAGACGTCGAGACGGCGCGGCTGCCCAAGCTGCTCGAATCGCTGCGCGCGGGCGAGTCGGTGGTGCTGGTGACGGACGCCGGGATGCCCAGCGTGTCCGACCCGGGTTTCCGGCTGGTCGCGGCGTGCGTCGAGGCCGAGATCCCGGTGACGTGCCTGCCCGGCCCGTCCGCGGTGACGACGGCGCTCGCGTTGTCCGGCCTGCCGTGCGACCGGTTCTGCTTCGAGGGGTTCGCGCCGCGCAAGCCGGGTGAGCGGGCGAAGTGGCTGGCGGCGTTGCGGGACGAGCCGCGGACGGCGGTGTTCTTCGAGTCGCCGCACCGGCTGGGCTCGTTGCTGGCGGACGCGGCCGCGGCGCTGGGCGGGGACCGGCGGGCCGCGGTGTGCCGCGAGCTGACGAAGACCTACGAAGAGGTGAAGCGCGGTTCGCTCGCGTCGTTGGCGGAGTGGGCGGCCGACGGCGTCCGCGGCGAGATCACGGTGGTCCTCGAAGGCGCGGCCCCGCGCGCGGTCTCGGTGCCGGACCTGGTGGCCGAGGTGGCGGCCAGGGTGGCGGCGGGCGAACGCCTGAAGTCCGCGGCGGCGGAGGTCGCCGAGGCGACCGGAGTGTCCAAAAAGGAGCTTTACGACGCGGTGCTGGCCGCGCGGAAAGCGAACTGAACCTCGCGAAATGTCCGGTTTGGACGGTTGGTCGCGTGTGAGCTCGGAATTAAGCCATTCGGCCGCTTCCACCTGACCCGATCATCAGCAATCGTTTTGCTGGGCGCGACCGGGGGTGGACCGGTCGCGGAGTGAGGGGAATCTTCGCGTGGCTTCCGTTGTGCGTTCTTCGCGGCTGAGATCCAGACGTGCTGTGCTTTTCCTCGTGCTGGCCGTGGCGTTCGGGATCATCCCCGCCACGGCCTTCGTACGTCCGGCGCCGGCCGCCGCCGACACCGTCGCGCAGGTGCCGGACACCGCGCCCGACGAGGCGACCGCGGCCCGCTACGCCGGGCAGGGCCGCAAGCGCGTCCAGGTCATGGACCAGACCACCGAGGCCACCGAGACGTTCGCGAACCCGGACGGCACGCTGACCCGCACCCAGCACCTGCGCCCGGTGCGCGTCAAGCAGGGCACCGGGTGGACCACCCCGGACTCGACGCTCGCGGCGAAGGACGGCGTCCTCGCCCCGAAGGCGGCGACGACCGGGATCACCCTGTCCGCGGGCAAGCAGCGCACGACGAAGGCCGTCGGCGCGCAGCCGCTCCTGCGCCTGGACCGCGACGGGACGACGGCCGGGTTCGACTGGCCCGGCGTGCTTCCCGAGCCGGTCGTCGACGGCTCGATGGCCACCTACCCCGAGGTGCTGCCGGGCGTCGACCTGCGGGTCCAGGTCGACGTCGACACGGTGCACGAAGTCGTCGTCGTCAAGACGCCCGCGGCCGCGAAGAGCGTCGCGAAGCTCGGCTTCGGCGTGCCGGTAGCGAATGGCACCCTCGCGAAGGACGCCGACGGCACTCTGCGCGTCCGCGACGCGAAGGGCGTCGAGAAGTTCAGCGCGCCGCCCGCGACCATGTGGGACTCCTCGGGCTTCGACCCCGACGGCCGTGACTTCGTCCGCGGCCCGGCGCCGGGCGGGCGGAAGGCCGCGGTCGGCGAAGACCTCGTCGGCGCGAAGCTGACGCTGACCCCGGACCAGGCGCTGCTCACCGGAGCCGACACCGTCTACCCCGTCTACATCGACCCGACCTGGCACGACAACTACTGCACGGCCTGCGGCCGGAACCACTACCTGGTCCAGTACGCCTGCGGCTCGGGCAAGACGCCCGGCGACGCCGTCTGGGACAGCGACGACAACCTCCGCGCGGGGTACTTCTACGACACCAACTCGAGTTGCAGCGGACACCTCGTCACGGCGCGCTCCTTCGTCGAGATGAACCTCGGCGGGCTGTCCGGGAAACTCATCTACGGGGCCCAGCTCACCTTGAGCTTGACCAACCCCGGCAACTGCTCGGCGAGCAACAACATCGTCTGGGCCGGCGGAATCAGTTCCGGGCTGAAGTTCAACAGCGGCCCGCCGTGGTGGCAGACGGTCGCGACCGTCGCGGGCTGCCCGACCAACGTCGGGTTCGACATCACCAGCACGATCCGGAGCGCGATCAGCTCGCCGACGTGGACGTTCGGCATCGTGTCGCCGGACGAGAACAACCAGGCGACGTGGAAGCGGTACTCGACGCAGGTCGGGTTCTCGGTCACCTACAACTCGCCGCCCAACCAGCCGAAGAACCTCGCGCTCTTCAACGGAACCCAGTCCTACCCGTGCGTCATGGGCGCTTCGCGGCCGGTCATCGGGCCGACGAGCACCGGGTACATCACCCGCGCGAACGTCTCCGACCCGGACGGCTACGCGCTGGACGCCCGCTTCCGCGTCTACAAGGGACTCGTCTCCTCGGGCAGCTACACCTGGACGGGCTCGGAGTGGGGTTCGGACAACATCGTCAGCGACCCGAACACGGCGAACCGGAACGCGGCCGCAACCCTGCCGAAGACCCAGATGAACGCCGACGGCTTCTACTCGTGGGACGTCCACGCGACGGACGGCCGCGAGACGTCGTGGGCGGTGCCGTGCGAGGTCGAAGTCGAACTGACTCCGCCAGCCGCGCCGGGCGTGGCCTCGCAGACGTACCCGGCGGGTGCGTACGGCGGTGGCCCCGGCCGCGCCGGTGACTTCACCTTCACGGTGGCGAACTCGCCGACCACGGTGGACCACTACGTCTGGAAGCTGGACAACACGGCCGCGCCGAGCTGCAACGGCACCGAGGCGGGCACCGTGAAACCCCCGGCGTTCAACGGGCCCGGCACCGCGGCGATCGCGCCGGGCACTTCGGGTCCGCACGTGCTCAGCGCGTGGGCGTGCAACCGGGCGAAGACGCCGTCGACGCGCGTCGACTACGCGTTCACCGTGAAGGACGCCGCGGCTCCGGTCGCGGCGTGGCAGTTCGAGGGTGACGGCCGGTCGCAGGTGAGCGGCCTGCGTTACGCGGGTGCGGGCACGGGTGCCTTCGCCGCGGGCAAGCTCGGCCAGGCGGCCGCGCTCTCCGGCCAGGCCGGGGACTACTTCGCGACGCCGACCCGGATCGTCGACACCACGAAGTCGTTCGCCGTCTCGGCCTGGGTGAACGCCGCCGACCTGACCGGCAAGCGGGCCGTGCTGTCCCAGGACGGCGACCAGACCAGCGGGTTCGCCCTGCAGTACCTGGACACCGGCAAGTGGGCGTTCAGCCTGAGCAGCGCCGACGTCGCCAGTCCGACGGTGACATCGGCCGTGTCGTCGGCCGCGGGTTCGGCCGCGACGTGGACCCACCTCACCGGCGTGTACGACGCCGCGGCGCACACGGCGTCGCTGTACGTCGACGGGGCGCTCCAGCAGACGGTTTCGGCCACCGCGCCGAACGTGACCGGCCCGCTGGTCCTGGGTGCCGCCAAGTCTGCCGGGGCCCGCGGCTCCCTCTTCAAGGGTGGCCTCGACGAAGCCGTCGTGTTCAGCCGGGCGCTGACCGCGGCCGAGGTCGGCACGCTTTACGGCGCCACTGGCGTCCCGACGGGGTTGCCCGCCATCCGTGAGTACACATTGGACGGTGACCCGAAGGACGCCACCGGCACCGAGAACACGCTGACGCTGAAGAACGTCGCGTACGGGCCGGGGTATTCGGACTCGGCGGGCCAGTCCGCCACCGAGGACGCCATCGGGCACGGGAGCGGGCAGGGCCTGGTCGACCAGGGACCCGGCTACGCCACGACGTCGGCGCCGGTCGTCGACAGCTCGCAGAGCTTCACCGTTTCCGCGTGGGTGAAACCGAAGGACGCGAACTACTACACGCTGGCCGGGCAGATGGGCACCAAGGGCAACGCCTTCCAGCTCAGCATGTCCGACACGACCATCGGGCTGGGGGTCAGCACCACCGACACCGCCGACCCGACCGCCGCCGGGTGGCGGTGGGCGACCGGGCCGATCACCGGCCACGTCGGCGTCTGGACGCACGTGACCGGGACCTACGACGCGGTGACCGGCAAGGAACGGTTCTACCTCGACGGGGTGCTGGCCGGCGAAGTGAACATCGCCGCCGGAACGGTGTGGCGCGCCACCGGCCCGTTCACCGTCGGCAAGGTGGCCGACCAGGACCTGGGCGTCTACAACGGATCGATCGACCAGGTCCAGGTCTGGGACCGGGCGCTGCCCGCCGCCGAGATCGCCGGGCTCGCGAACACCGCGGTGCTGCGGGCGAACGTCCAGCTGGACGGTTCGACGGCCGACGGGGTCAGCGGCTCGGCGCTGACGCCGGCCGGCGGGGTCACGATGACCACCGACGACGCCGGGGCGAACGTCGCCCGGTTCGACAACTCGTGGACCGGCCAGCTGACCGGCGCCCGGCCGGAGAACCTCCGCAGCGACCGGAGCTTCACCGTCGAGGCCTGGGTGAAGCACCGGTGGACGGCCGAGGACGCGGCGGCCGCGGCCCAGGCGGACCCGTCCAGCGGGGGCGTTGACCGGCCCGGACGGCAGGCCGTGTCGGTGGACTCGGCGACGTTCTCGCCGTACATGCTCGGCTACAACGCGGACACGAAGGACGCTTCCGGCGTCTACCACCCGCGCTGGCAGTGGACGTTGCCGACGTCGACGGCGACGCCGGCGTCACCGCAGGCGTACTTCGTCCTCTCGCCCGCCGATGTGGTGAACAACGAGTGGACGCACCTGACGGGTACCTACGACGCGGTGACGAAAACGGCGTGCCTCTACGCCGCGACCGACGAGTACCAGTACACGCCGAACTGCCAGCCGAACGTGACCGGCTGGAACGGTGCCGACCCCCTCGAAGGGCTGCTGCTGGGCGCCACCGAGTGGGCCGGGCAGCACGGCGGGCACTGGTACGGCGACCTCCGCGGCGTCCGCCTGTACACCGGGCTGCTCGACATGCAGCACATCAACGCCGACGTCGTCCTCGACCACCCGTAACAGCCGGCTCCCTCCTCGCGTTCGCACGATTGGACAGGTTCGTCATGCGCAGAACTGCCCGGCTGGGCCGGTCATCCAGAGTCACCGCGGCGGTGCTCGCGGTCGTCATGCTCGGCTCCGGAGGCACGGCACTGGCCGCACCCGTGACACCCGGCAGCAACTGGTCGGTCCCGCCGGGGCAGAAGGAGAAGAGCGTCCCGGTCAGCCCGGTCGCCGCCCGGAAGCTGCCCGCGATCGCGAACGGCACGCCGCCGGTCGTGGCGCCCGTCTGGCCCGCGGCGACCGACACCGACGTCGACCTCGCGCCCGCCGCCCGGCAGGTGCGGGCCGCCGGTTCGCCGGTGCGGCTCGACCGGGTCGCGGCCAAGCCCGCCAAGGTGCACGTCAAGGTCGCCGACCACAAGGCGGCCGAGGCGCTCGGCCTCGACGGCGTCGTCCTGTCGGTCACCGGCGCCACCGACGGCCCGGTCAAGGTCGCGCTGGACTACAGCGGGTTCGCGAACGCGTTCGGCGGCGGCTGGAGCGACCGGCTGCGGCTGTTCACCCTGCCCGCCTGCGCACTGTCCACACCGGACAAGCCGCAGTGCCGCGAGCGCACGCCCATCGCGGGTTCCACCAATGACGCCAAGACGCGCCAGGTGACCGCCGACGTCACCACCGGCGCGCAGCAGACCCAGGTGCTCGCGGCCGCGGCGGCGTCGTCCGGCTCCGCGGGCTCGACGACGGCGATGCCGCTCTCGGCCGCGGGCGACTGGTCCGCCGGCGGCTCGGGCGGCGACTTCTCCTACAGCTACCCGTTCGCGACGCCGAAGGCGCCCAACGGCGCGGCCCCGAACCTGGCGCTGAGCTACTCCTCGGGCAGCATCGACGGCCTGACGTCGGCGACGAACAATCAGGCGTCGTGGATCGGCGACGGCTGGGACTTCACGCCCGGCGGGTTCATCGAGCGCCACTACAAGGGCTGCAGCGAAGACCTGGGCGGCAACAACGGCCAGACCAAGACCGGTGACCAGTGCTGGGGCCCGGACAACGCGTCGCTCGTGCTCGGCGGCCGCTCGACCCAGCTGATCAAGGTCAGCGACACGCTGTGGCGCCCGAAGAGCGACGACGGCTCCAAGGTCGAGCTGCTGACCGGCGCGCAGAACGGCGTCTCCCACGGCCAGCACTGGCGCGTCACGACCGGTGACGGCACCCAGTACTACTTCGGCCTCAACCACCTGCCCGGCTGGACCACCGGCAAGCCGGAGACGCAGTCGGCGTGGACCGTGCCCGTGTTCGGCAACAACGACGGCGAAGACTGCTACCAGGCCAACGACTTCGCGCACTCGTGGTGCCAGCAGGCGTGGCGGTGGAACCTCGACTACTCCGTCGACCCTCACGGCAACGTCAGCAGCTACTACTACCAGCCGGAAAAGAACTCCTACGGCCTGAACCTGAACGTCACCTCGGCGGGCACCTCGTACGTGGCGGGCGGCTACCCGCTGCGCGTCGAGTACGGCCTGCGCCTGGTGAACGGCAGCGTCTACGGCACCAGCCCGTCGAACCAGGTCGTGTTCGACACGGCCGAGCGCTGCATCCCGGACGCGTCCTTCGACTGCGCGCCGGACAAGCTCACCGCCGCGAACGCCGCGCACTGGCCGGACGTCCCGTTCGACCAGATCTGCGCCGAGGGCGCGACCTGCGACTACGGCGCACCCGCGTTCTTCACGCGCAAGCGGCTCACGGCGGTCCGCACCCAGTACCTCACCGGCACCACGCCGCACGACATCGACCAGTGGGACCTCGTCCAGTCGTACCCGGGCTCGGGTGACGCGGCGCCGCCCGCGCCGTGGCTGAATTCGATCACGCACACCGGCAAGGCGGGCGCCACGCCGATCACCCTGCCGCCGACGCTGTTCGACCGGTACGTCTTCGCCAACCGCGTCGACACGCTGAACGACCAGTACGCGGCTATCACGCGCAGCCGCCTGAAGGAGATCCGCACCGAGACCGGCGGCCGGATCACGGTCGCCTACTCGGCCCAGGACTGCGTGCCGGGCGTGAAGATGCCCGCGTCGCCGGAGACCGACACCTACCGGTGTTTCGCGTCGTACTGGAGCCCGCCGGCGTCTAAGGACCCGGTGCTGGACTGGTTCCACAAGTACGTCGTCGTCGACGTCAAGGAGGAGGACCTCACCGGCGGCTCGGTGCCGGTCGAGACCCACTACGACTACCCGATCGACACCGCCGCCTGGCACTACGACGACAGCCAGTTCACCCCGGACGACCGCCGCACCTGGAACCAGTGGCGCGGCTACAACGTGGTGACCACGTCGATCGGCGCGCCGGGCAAGACCCAGACCGTCACGGAATCGCTGTACCTGCGCGGGATGGACGGCGACCACCTGCCGTCCGGCACCCGGCAGGTGTCGGTGACGGACTCCGACGGCGGGTCCATAGTGGACGAAGACTTCCTGCAGGGTTTCGTGCGCGAGTCGCGGACGAAGCTCGAGGACGGCAAGACGGTCGACTCGGCGACGGTCAACGAGCCGTGGAAGCGCGGCCCGACCGCGACCAGCGCGGACGGGCGCCTCAAGGCGTACATGCTGGACACGAAGGAGGTCCGCGGCCGGACGCTGCTCTCGGACGGCAAGACCTACCGCCGGACGCTGGTGAAGAAGCAGTTCGACGACAACGGGATGACGACCCAGGTCGAGGACCAGGGCGACACGTCGACGCCGTCGGACGACACCTGCACCAACACGACCTACGTCGCCAACACGGCCGGGATGTTCGACCGGTCGAGCTCGGTCGTCATGTTCGGCGGTACCTGCGCCGGGACCCAGACCGCGGCGAACAGCATCACCGACGTCAAGGTCGCCTACGACCACCAGGCCGTCGGGCAGCCGCCGACGAAGGGTGACATCACCGAGCAGGACACGCTCGACACCTGGGACGCCGACGGCAAGCACTACGTCGCCACCGCCAAGAACTCCTACGACGACCTCGGCCGCGAAACCGAGTCGACCGACGTGTTCGGCAACGTGTCGAAGACGGCGTTCGTCCCGGAGACCGGCGGGCCGGTCACCCAGACGAAGACGACCAACCCGCTCGGCTGGACGTCGACGACGACCCTCGAGCCCGCGCGCGGCAACCCGACGACGTCGGTCGACGTGAACGGCGTCAGCACGGACATCGACTACGACGCGCTCGGCCGCAAGACCACCGTCTGGAAGCCGGGGCGGCTCCGCAGCCAGACCGCGTCGGCGACGTTCGAGTACGGCGGGAACCAGACGACCCCGACGTTCGTCCGCACGAAGACGTTGCAGGACACGGGCAAGTACACCGACGCGTACACGATCTACGACGGCCTCGGCCGGACCCGGCAGACCCAGGTCCCGGCCCAGGGCGGCGGCCGGATCATCGCCGACACGCTGTACGACTCGCGCGGCCTGCAGTTCAAGACGAACGCGCCGTACTACAACGACGCGTCGGGTCCGAACGCGACACTGGTCTCGGCCGCGGACAACACGGTGATGTCGCAGACGGTGACGGAGTACGACCGGCGCGCGCGGCCCACGGCGTCGATCCTGATGTCGAAGGGTGTCGAGCAGTGGCGGACGACCACCCGCTACGAGGGTGAGCGCACGACGACGATCCCGCCCGCGGGCGGTTCACCATCCACAGTGGTCACCGATGCGCAGGGCCAGACGGCGCAGCGCTTGCAGTACACCAACGGCTACACGCCGGGCGCGGCCAACCCGGCCGACGTCACGAACTACACCTACAACGCGGCGGGCGCGATGACGTCCGTGCAAGACTCGTCGGGCAACGTCTGGTCGACCAAGTACGACCTGCGCGGGCGGAAGATCGAGCAGAACGACCCGGACGCCGGGCGCTCGACGTTCGCCTACGACCAGGCCGGGCAGCTCAAGTCCACAACGGACGCCCGGAGCCAGACCCTCGTCTACACCTACGACACGCTCGGCCGGAAGGTCCGCGAGAACAAGGATTCGGACACCGGACCGGTTTTGGCGGCGTGGACGTACGACACGGTGCTGCACGGGCTGGGGCTGCCCGCGTCGTCAACCCGGTGGGACGGGACCGACGCGTACACGAACCGCGTCGTCACCTACGACGCGTTCAGCAGGCCGACCAAGACGGCGGTCGACGTCCCGGCGTCGCAGGACGCGCTCAAGGGGACGTTCGAGTTCTCGACGAAGTACACGGCGACGGGCGCGGTCGCGGAGACGGTGAGCCCGGCGGCGGGGAACCTGCACCAGGAGCACATCGTCCGCTCGTACACGGACCTCGGCCTGCCGTCGACGACGTACGCGCTCGACTCGACGACGGGCGCGCGCACGGACCTGGTGTCGTCGACGGGGTACACGTCGCTGAACGAGATGTCGACGTTGCAGCTGGACAGCGCGACGTCGGCGGCGAACGTCGGCGTGACCCAGACGTACGACGAGGTCACGCGCCGGGCGCAGACGACGACGGTGAGCCGCGAGACGCAGGTCGGCGCGGAGCTGACGAAGCGGACGTACACGTACGACCCGGCGGGCAACGTCCGCAAGATCGCGGACACACCGTCGGGAGCGACGGCCGACGTCCAGTGCTTCGACTACGACTACCTGCAGCGGATGACGGAGGCGTGGACGCCGTCGTCGGCGGACTGTTCGACGGCGAAGTCGGCGACGGCACTGGGCGGCGCGGCACCGTACTGGAAGTCGTACACGTTCGACAAGACGGGCAACCGCAAAACGCAGGTCGAGCACAAGACGGCGGGCGACGTGACGACGACGTACACGTACCCGGCCTCGGGGGCGACGGCGGTGCGCCCGCACGCGCTGACGCAGACGGACACGGCGGGCCCGACCGGCACGGCAACAGCCGGTTATACGTATGACGAAACGGGCTCGGTGAAGACCCGCAACGTCGGCGGCGACACGCAGACGTACACGTACGACGCGGAGGGCCGCACGGCGACGGCGTCGGACAAGACCGGCACGAGTTCGTACGTGTACGACGCGGACGGCAACCGCTTGATCACCCGCGACCCGACGGGCGTGACGCTGACGATCGGGGACTTGGAGGTCTTCCAGACGGCGGGCACGCACGCGTCGACGGCGATCCGCTATTACGCACACGGCGGCACGCAGGTGGCCGAGCGGGTGGGGACGTCGGGTCTGCGCTGGATGCTGGGGGACTTGCACGGCACGAACGGGTTGTCGATCACGCAGGGGACGCTGCAGCCGAACCAGCGGTACACGGACCCGTTCGGCAACGTGCGCGCGCAGACGTCGACGTGGCCGGACAAGCACGGGTTCGTCGGCGGCTACCAGGACACAACGGGCCTGACGCACCTGGGAGCGCGCGACTACGACCCGGTGACGGGCCGGTTCACGAAGGTGGACCCGGTGTTGACGCCGGATTTGCCGCAGACGTTGAACGCGTACGCGTACGCGAACAACTCCCCGGCGACGGAGTCGGACCCGAGTGGTCTGTCGGCGTGTTATTCGATGGGGTCGGACGGGTTGCTGTGCAATCCGGGCACGCCGCAGGCAGTGGGTTGTTCGTGGAACAAGAGCTGCAACGTGGTGGGCCACCACACGGACGCGGAGATCGACGCCCACAACGGCAAGGGAGCCCGCGACAGGTACCTGGCGGAGCACAACGTCGACCAGGCGGCGTACCGCGACGCGCAGGCGGTGGTGAAGAAGTCCAAGTGGGACGTGTTCGTCGACGCGGCGGGCGAGCTGATCAAGGGGCTGATCGGCTGGGACGACATCAAGGACTGCGTGACGCTGGGAGCGTTCGGCGCGTGTGTCCGGACGGTGATCAACTTCATCCCGTGGGGCAAGATCCTGAAGGCCGGCGAGATCATCGCGGACTTCTGGAAGGGCGCGAAGGCCCTGATCACGTTCGGCAAGGAGGTGGAGAAGGCCGAGAAGGTGATCGTCGACACGGAGAAGGTCCTGGTCGACGCGGAGAGGGCCGCCGACGCTGCGGCGGATGCCGAGCGGGCGGCTTCGGAGGTGGCCCACGGGGCCCAAGAGGCCAAGGGTGCTGAGGCCGCAGGTGCTGCGGAAAGCAGTGCGAAAGACGTAGCTCCAGGCTGTCTGAAGCACAGTTTTGTCGCGGGCACGCGGATCCTTCTGTCGGACGGGACGTCGAAGCCGATCGAGCAGGTCCACGACGGCGACGTGGTCCAGTCGACTGACCCGGCGACGGGCACGGTCGAGCAGCACAGGGTCGTGGGAACACTCGTTCACACCGACGAGTACGAGCGCACTGAGATCACCTTCGAGTCGGGCGGCTCCCTCGTAGCGACGGACTGGCACCCCGTCTGGCTGGAAGAGGTCGGCGACTGGGTTCCGGTCGGGTCGCTCGAACCCGGTGATCACCTGCGCTCCGCGAAGGGTGCTGGGGTCGCTGTCAAGGCGGTTCGCCACTTCCGGCACGACGCGCCCGTCTACGACCTCACGGTGGACTCGGTTCACAGCTACTACGTGCTGGCAGGCGCTGTCTCACTGCTTGTCCACAACTGCGGTGAAGGTTACGAGCGACCGGCTGGGAAGTTCGTCGACAAGGAATCCAGAATCGCCAGAGCCACCGGTCACAGCGTGCGTGATATCAAGGATGCGATTCACAGTGTGAAGAGACAGGGGAAGCTTGGCGGGGCGCGCTCGAACCCTGATGTGATGGTCGACCTGGAAACAGGCGAGGTGCACACCAAGTTGCCGTGCGGCTGCCCGAGTGAAGATTCGATCGGAAACATCTTCGATCACTTGCCTGATCCTGACGACTACGGTGGGCGGAGTATGCCGAGAGGACGCCGCTAGCGTCCGGCAGGAGAGGGTCTGATGGAGGACGAAGACGCATGGGCCCGGGTGTCACTCAGGGTGTCGGTCGAGGAGTGTCCGGCTGATTGGGTGGAAGCCACCATCGCCTTGCAAGGTGACCTCGAGCACCGCGTCGTGCGGGGTGAATACTGGTGGTCGGTCGATCTCTACAAGACCGGAGACGAATCGATCGACCACCAGTTGGACGCCCTGGCCGGCTTGCTGCGTGACCATCGATCCGGCTTCGTCGAGGTGGGGGCGCGGACCGAGGTGAACCTGATGATCAGCTGGACTCCACGGCGGGGTCAGGACAGTGTGGGCTTCGACGCGGAGTTGATCGCGCTTCTCGCTTCTGTAAATGGGCGAATCGTCCTCGACACGCACACTGACGACGATTGATTTTCGGCGATGACCGGCAGACGAGTGGGGACTCGTTCGCGAACCGGACATTCCCGCTCACGAAGTCCGCCACCCCCGCCACGCCCCCCGGCCGACGCACGATGGCCACAGCCGGCCGATCGATGCGTTCGGCGCGTGCGTCCGGACGGTCATCAACTTCATCCCGTGGGGCAAGATCCTCAAGGCCGGCGAGATCATCGCGGACTTCTGGAACGGCGCGAAGGCGCTGATCACGTTCGGCAAGGAGGTGGAGAAGGCCGAGAAGGTCATCGTCGACACGGAGAAGGTGCTGGTCGACGCGGAGAGGGCCGCGGACGCGGCGGCGGATGCCGAGCGGGCTGCCTCGGAAGTGGCGCACGGGGCCGAGGAGGCCAAGGGAGCCGAGAGCGGCGCTTCGTGTGCGTTGCACAGCTTCGTGGCCGGGACCCAGATCCTCCTGGCAGACGGCTCGACGAAACCGATCGAGCAGGTCGCGAATGGTGACGTGGTCGAGACGACGGATCCGTCGACGGGTGCGGTGGAGCAGCACAAGGTGGTGGGGACGCTCGTCCACAGCGACGAGGAGCAGCGCACCGAGATCACGCTGGACTCGGGCGGGGCGCTGGTCGCGACGGACTGGCATCCCGTGTGGGTGGAAGAAGCGGGTGACTGGGTCGCGATCGGGTCGCTGACCGCCGGCGAGCACCTACACTCGGCGGATGGTCGGTCGGTCGAGGTCAAGTCGGTTCGCCACTTCGAGCAGGCGGCACCGGTTTACGACCTCACGGTGGACGCAGTCCACGACTATTACGTGGCCGCCGACGCGGTCTCGGTTCTGGTTCACAACTGCGGCACGGCCGACGACGACTTGCTGGACTTCGCGGATGAGGCCTTGAGCACGCCAGCGGCGGCCCGTCCGAATGTCGCCACGAAGGTCACGTCTGCGGATGGACGACACGTGAGGTTCTCGTATGCCACGGACACTCGCGCGGGCGGGATGCCGTCACAGACCAGCCGGGCTGTGGCTGACGCTGGTCACCACGGCGGGTGTGGTGAGGTCGGCTGCGCGGCGGCACTCGAACGGGACGGGATTCCGTTGGAAGGCTCGACATTCCAATCCGTGAAGATCGGTGGCGGCGGCCGAGGCAATTCGTTCCCGATGGAAAGCCATGGCGAATTGATCGGGCCATGTCCTGTCAGCGCTTCCTGCCCCTGATCGGAGGACGTGGGTGACCTCTGGGCAGATCCCGCCCGAACTGCGTGCGGCGTTGCGCGCTCTGCGTACAGTGCGCTCGGAGAAGCCCGAGGGAGGATCCGAAACCGAAGCGTTCGCCGCCTGGCGGGAGCGGATGGCCGAGGCTCTCGAGCGCCTGGCGCAGCTGTTGATCTTTCCCGAGGATCGACGGCAAGCTGCGGATGAGGCGACCGAAGCCCGGGCCCAGGCAGCGCGCATTCGGGCCCACCTGAGGAATGACCGAGCCGACTGATGTGAACCCACTCAGCTCAGCAACGCCGTCACCGCGGCGTGCGCCTTCTCCGCGTCGGGCGCGTCCCCGGTGATGACGTCCGTGTACACGAACGACTCCCCGATCCGCACCAAGAGATAAGCCAGATCCGGCACCGGCAACGGCGGCTCCAGCCTTCCCGCGGCGACCTCGGACGACAGCAACTCCGAAAGCCGAGCAGTAGTCCGCTGCTGGCAAACGCTTGCGCGCGTCGTCAACAGCCGCAAAGCCCGCTCTGGCTCGCGACGCAGGAAGTCTCGAAAAGGCGGTGACTCGTTCGCGAACCGGACATACCCGCTCACGAAATCCGCCACCCCAGCAGCCCCGCGCCCGACGCACGAAGGCCACAGCCGGGCGATGGACGCAGCGGACAGCGACCACAAGATCTCCCCGAGCAGCCGGTCTCGCGAGCCGACCCGGCGGTGCAACGTCGCCCGGCTGATCGACAACGCCTCCGCCAGCTCGCCCATGTCGACCCGGCGGCCCGCCAGGAACCAGTCACGGGCCAGTTCGAACTCCTGAGACATATGCCAGAATGTCTCATACCCACGAGCGAGAGGGAACACGACATGCGCGCAGTGCAGGTGACGGAGTTCGGCGGACCCGAGGTGCTCAAGCCGGTCGAGCTGCCCGATCCGGAGCCCGGCCCTGGCGAAGTCCTCATCGACGTCGACCGCATCGGTGTCAACTACGCCGACACCCACCAGGCCGAGAACTCCTACCTCGCGCCGTCCAAGCTCCCGCTCGTTCCCGGTGGCGAGGTGGTCGGGACAGCCCAGGGCAAGCGGGTCGTGGCGCTGCTCAACGGCGGTGGGGGCTACGCCGAGAAGGCCGTCGCCCCCGAGGCGACCACCTTCCCCGTTCCCGACGGCGTCGACGACCTCGCCGCCCTCTCCATGCTCGTCCAGGGCACCACCGCCTGGGTCCTGCTCCGCAAGAACGCCCACCTCGAGAAGGGCGAATCGGTCGTCGTGCACGCGGCCGCCGGGGGTGTCGGGACCGTTGCCGTTCAGCTCGCCAAAGCCTGGGGTGCCGGGCGCGTCATCGCCACCGCCAGCTCCGACGAGAAGCGCGCCCTCGCCCTCGAACTCGGCGCCGACGTCGCCATCGACTCCAAAGCCGAAGACATGACCGCGGCCATCCTCGAGGCCAACAACGGCCGCCTCGTCGACGTCGTTCTCGACATGGTCGGCGGGGCCACCACCGATCAGAGCATCGCCGCCCTCGCTCCCTTCGGCCGCCTCGCCTTCTACGGCATGGCCGGGCGCGAGAACCCCAAGCCCGTCGAGCTGCGCAACCTCCTCGGCCACAGCACCACCGTCAGCGGCATGTGGCTGCCGCACGTCTTCCGCCTGCCGGGCAACGTCTTCGGGACCGCGCTGAACGAGCTGTTCACGCTCGTCGAAGAAGGCAAGCTCAAGGCGATCCCGGGCGGTGAGTACGCGCTGTCCGACGCCCGCGCCGCGCACGAGGCCCTGCGCTCCCGCAAGACCGTCGGCAAGCTACTCCTCGACCCCGGCAAGTAGGCGTTCCAGGGGTGCCGCCTTGTGGAGGCACTCCTGCCACTCCGCCTCCGGGTCCGAATCCGCCGTGATCCCGCCGCCCACGCCCAGCGACACCGTGCCCGCGGCGATCTCGAACGTCCGGATCGCGACGTTCAGCTCCAGCCCGGCCACCGGTGACACCAGTCCGATCGCTCCCGTGTAGACCCCGCGTCCGCACGGCTCCAAAGCAGCGATCAGATCGAGCGCGCGGATCTTCGGCGCGCCCGTCACCGAGCCGGGCGGGAACGTGGCCGAAAGCAGCGAGGCGTCCGAAACCGTCGGCCGCAGGACGCCGGTGACCGTCGAGTCCAGGTGCCACACCCCCGGCGCCGGCCGGACCCGCAGCAGGGACGGCACCGTCACCGATCCCACCTCGCACACCCGGCCCAGGTCGTTGCGCACCAGGTCCGTGATCATCACGTTTTCCGCGACGTCCTTCACCGACTGCCGCAGCAGCAACGCGTTCCCGTCGTCAGCCGGTCCACGGCGGGGGAGCGTCCCCTTGATCGGCGTCGAGCGCACCGCACGGCCGTGCCGCGCCAGGAACAGCTCCGGCGAAAACGAGACCACCGAGCCCCATGCGCCGGACAAGTACGCGGCCCGGCGGGGAGACAACGATGAAACCCCGGCCGCGAACAACGCCGAAGGGGACCCCGAGAAAGGACCCGTGAAGCGCGAGCAGATGTTCGCCTGGAACAGCTCCCCGGCTTCGATCGCGTGCACGCACGCCTTCACCGCGTCCCGGTGGTCCGACGGCAGCGGACGCCGCAAAGGCCCGGCGGACCAAGACGAAGCAGGCACGGAAGCGGCCAGCAGCGACTCCATGGTGGACACCGACGGCCCGCCGCCGTCCAGCGACTCCAGGTAGCAGGTGCCTGACGACGACCACCGCAGCACGTGGTCCGCCCAGCCCCACGCCGACGCCGGCAACGCGCCCGAACGGCCCGAAGGATCGGCCAGGTCGTAGGACAGGTAGCCGAACCAGCCGCCGCCGATCACGCCCGGCGCCGCGTCGACCTCCGGGGGGAACGACGGCAGCGCGCGCGGGGAAACGGTGAGCGACGGCGCGATCACCGCCTGCGCGGAAAACCAGTCACCCGACAGCATCGCGGGCGGCGGCAGCCCGCGCGACGCGGCGTGGTGAGCGAGTACCGAAAAAGCGCGCACCGGCGTCACGTTCGTCCGAAGTGCCCTGCTCGTCACGCGCATGGCGCCATATCACCACACGTCAGAGCAGCAAGTCACCCAATGTGAAGGGGTACACGACGGCGTTCTGCTCGACCGGCCCGTCGATGCCCGGCACGTCCGGCGCGCACGCGTGCTGGTGCACGCCGAGCCGCGAGTGGAACCAGCCCGGCCGCCCCGGGATGCCGTTGTGGCGGGCCAGCCACAGCACCACCTCGCTGTCGGCCCAGCGGTCCGGGTGCAGCCGGTGCGCCCAGCAGTCGTGGTCGGCGTAGATCAGCACTCGCTCGATGCGCGCCGCGTGCCGGACGTGCTTGATCCACGCCTTGATGAACCGGTCGTCGACGCTGGGCGCCGCCACCTCCAGCGCCGGGGCCAGCGATCCGGGCGCGAACGCGCCGAGCCTGCTCGCCGTCCGCACGAAGTGGTCCGCCTGGTCGTGCACCGCGCCGGGCCGGGCGTAGTGCCGCCCGCCGACGTGCAGCCCGGCTTCCTGCGCGCCCGCCAGGTTGTGCTCGGCGGCCAGGTTGGTCCAGTTGACGTTCTCGCTGATCGTCACCGACACGAACTTGGTCTCCGCCGCGCGGACGGCGTGCCAGTCGGACACGCGTTCGCGGTGGGACAGCGAGATCCCGCGTTCGCTCTCCGGCTCCGTCACAGTCCGCCCCCGGCACGTCGGTGGAGAGCACACCATACGTCGCCGGGGGCGGACTCGCAGTGGCCAACGCGCGGTTGATCAGGCGTTTTCCTTTTGGAACGTGCGGGTGCCCCACCACACCGACACCACCGCCATCACCAGCACCACGACGCTGCCGGTGAACAGCGCGTCCATCGAGAAGTCGCCGCGGAAGGTGTTCCGCTCGACGTCGACGACGTGCCGGAAGGGGTTGATCTGCGAAACGGTGTACAGCCAGTCCGGCGCGACCCCGGCCGTGATCGGCAGCAGGATCCCCGACAGCAGCAACAGCGGGATGAGCACGGCGTTGAGCAGCGCGGGGAACGTCTCCTCGCTCTTCAACGTGAGTGCCAGCGCGTAGGAGCACGACGCCAGCGACACGGCCAGCAGGAACACGATGACCAGGCTCAGAAGCACGCCGCCGACCGGCGCGTCCAGGTCGAACGCCAGGTACGCCAGCGCGATGATCAGCACCGCCTGGACGACGGCCTGCAGCGCGTTGGCCAGCACCTTGCCGAGCAGCAGCGCCGTGCGGCTGACCGGCGTGACCCGGAACCGCTCGACGACGCCGGAGCGGTATTCGGCCAGCAGCCCGAAGCCGACGAACGAGCTGCCGAACAACGCCAGCTGCGCGATCAGCGCCGGGGTGAGCAGCATCCAGCCGTCCACTTCGGACAGGCCCTGCCCCCGCATCGCCTTGACCATCAGCGGCCCGAACAGGAACAGGTAGAGCAGTGGCTGCATGACCCCGATCAGCACCCAGGTCGGGTTCCGCAGGGCCGCGGTGAGGTCTCGGCGGAAGATCAGCCAGGTGTCACGCAGCACGGCCGCCCTCCTCCGCTTCGCGCAGCGAGCGCCCGGTCAGGGTCAGGAAAACGTCGTCGAGGGTCGGCCGGTGCACCTGGACCGACAGCATCGGGATGCTCTTCGCGTCCAACGCCCGCAGCAGCTCCGGCAGCGCGACGTCGCCGCGCGGCACCCGGAACCGGACCACCCCGTCGGCCACGGACAGCTCGTGCGCGCCGCCGAGCCGCCCGGCGATCTCGGCGGCGTCGGCCGCCTGCTCCGGGTCGACGCCGACCTCGACGCGGTCGCCGTTGACCCGCGCCTTGAGCGCGTCCGGCGTGCCCTCGGCGACGATCCGGCCGTCGTCGATGACGATCAGCCGGTCGGACAGCGCGTCGGCCTCGTCGAGGTAGTGGGTGGTCAGGAAGACCGTGACGCCCTGCTCGGCGCGCAGCCGGCGGATGTGGTCCCACAGGTTGGCGCGGCTCTGCGGGTCGAGGCCGGTCGACGGCTCGTCGAGGAACACCAGCCCGGGCGAGTGGATCAGCCCGAGCGCGATGTCGAGCCGCCGCCGCTGGCCGCCGGACAACGTCTTGGTGAGCCGCTGGTCGAGCCCGGTCAGGTCGAGCTGGTCGGCGAGCTCGGCGCCGCGCGCGATCGCGTCGGCCTTGCTCATCCGGTAGAGCCTGCCCTGCAGTTCCAGCTCGTCGGCGACCTTGCTCTCCGGTGCGCTGCCGCCGCCTTGGGCGACGTAGCCGATGCGCTTGCGCACGCCGAGCGGGTCGGTCAGCAGGTCGCAGCCGCCGACGTTGGCCGTGCCCGCGGTCGGCTTCAGCAGCGTGGTCAGCATGCGGAGCGTGGTGGTCTTCCCGGCGCCGTTCGGGCCGAGGAAGCCGACCAGCTCGCCCGCTTCGACGTCGAGGTCGACGCCCTTCACCGCGTGCACTTCGCCCCCAGTGCGGCCCTTGCGGCGGAACCGCCGCTCGAGACCGCGTGCCGTGATCATGGGATCCCCTCTCGAAAAGTAGTCAAGGTTGACTAGCTGAGGGGCACACTGTGCCGCAGCGAGCTCGGCTAGTCAAACTTGATTACCGAGGCGGCTCGCCGAAGGGGGACCCGGCGTCGTCGGCCATCACGTACTCGCCCGCCTCCAGCCGGGCGATCAGGCCCGCCAGCCACGACCGGCTCGCGTCGGTGATCCCGCCCCACAGCCGGTACAGCTCGCCGACGTGTTCCGGCGTGCCCTGTTCCATGCTCACTTTCAGCTCTTCGAGCATCAGCCCCGCCTGCCGCTGCTCGGCCTCCAGGTGCACCAGCCGGTGGCGGAGCAGGTTGATCACGCGGGCGCGCGGCAGCGTGGTCATCAGCGAGATCGCGGCCGACAGGTCGGGGTGGTTGAGCTGGGGATCCGACAGCGCCTTCGAGAGCAGGACCTGGTACTCCTGCTCGCCCTCGCCGGTGAGCCGGTAGGCGACGCGGTCCGGGCCGCCGTCGCCCGGCTCGACGTCGACCTGCTCCAGGAGGTCCTCGGCGGTCATCTTCTTCAGCGCGTGGTAGATCGACCCGGGCTGGACGTTCGCCCACTTGTCCGCCGACCAGGTCAGCAGCTCGCGACGCACCTGGTAGCCGTGCGCGCGGCCGTACATGCGCACCACCCCGAGCACGAGCAACCGTGTCGCCGACAACCGGGCCTCCCTCTCGACAAAGCGCGTGACGCCCTCCGTAGGCTAATAAGGTATGAGCACCCCTGTGTTGACCGCGGTGGCCTGGCCCTACGCCAACGGCCCCCGCCACATCGGCCACGTGTCCGGATTCGGCGTCCCGTCCGACGTCTTCTCCCGCTACCAGCGAATGGCCGGCAACCGGGTGCTCATGGTGTCCGGCACCGACGAACACGGCACCCCGATCACCGTCCAGGCGGACAAGGAGAACTCGACCCCGCAGGAGACGGCGGACAAGTACACCCGCCAGATCGGCACCGACCTGCAGGGCCTCGGCCTCTCCTACGACCTGTTCACCCGGACCACGACCGGCAACCACGCCGAGGTGACGCAGCAGATCTTCCTCGCGCTGCACCGCAACGGCTACGTCGTGCCCAAGACGACCCGGGGCGCGATCAGCCCGTCCACCGGCCGCACGCTGCCCGACCGCTACGTCGAGGGCACCTGCCCGATCTGCGGGTACGACGGCGCGCGCGGCGACCAGTGCGACAACTGCGGCAACCAGCTCGACGCCGCGGAGCTGATCAACCCGCGGTCGCGGATCAACGGCGAGACGCCGAAGTTCGTCGAGACCGAGCACTACTTCCTGGACCTCCCGGCGTTCACCAAGACCCTGGGTGACTGGCTGGGCACCAAGACCGACTGGCGCCCGAACGTCCTGAACTTCACCAAGAACCTGATCGACGACATGCGGCCCCGGCCGATCACGCGCGACCTCGACTGGGGCGTCAAGATCCCCCTCGACGGCTGGCGCGACCAGCCGCTGAAGCGGTTCTACGTCTGGTTCGACGCGGTGATCGGGTACTTCTCGGCCAGCGTCGAGTGGGCCCGCCGCTCCGGCAACCCGGACGCGTGGCAGGAGTGGTGGAACAACGCCGACGCGCGGTCCTACTACTTCATGGGCAAGGACAACATCACCTTCCACGCCCAGATCTGGCCTGCCCTACTGTTCGGGCACAACGGCGAGGGCGACAAGGGCGGCGAGCCGGGCAAGTACGGGAAGCTGCACCTGCCGGACGAGATCGTCTCCAGCGAGTTCCTCACCATGAGCGGCTCGAAGTTCTCGACCTCGCGCGGGCGCGTCATCTACGTCGAGGACTTCCTGCGCGACTTCGGCCCGGACACGCTGCGGTACTTCATCACCGTCGCCGGCCCGGAGACCCAGGACACCGACTTCACCTGGGACGAGTTCGTCCGCCGGACCAACTTCGAGCTGGCCAACGAGTGGGGCAACCTGGTCAACCGGTCCATCTCGATGGCGCACAAGAACGTCGGCGCCATCCCGCGCCCGGAGGCCCCGACAGCGGCCGACGAAGAGCTGAAGGCGTTGTCGCGCAAGGCGTTCGACACCGCGGGCGCGCACCTGGCCCGGTCCCGGTTCAAGCTGGCGGCGAGCGAGGCGATGAAGGTCGTCACCGCGGCGAACAAGTACATCTCCGACCAGGAGCCGTGGAAGCTCAAGGACGACCCGGCGCGTCGTGACACCGTGCTGCACACCGCGCTGCAGGTGGTCAGCGACGCCAACACGCTGCTGACGCCGTTCCTGCCGCACTCGGCGCAGAAGGTGCACGAGGCCCTCGGCGGCACCGGCGTCTGGGCCGCCCAGCCGGAGCTCAAGGAGGTCGACGACCTCGACATCGCCGGCCGGGTCAACCCGATCCTGACCGGTGACTACGCGGCCGAGCAGGCGAAGTGGGAGTCGAAGCCGATCGAGGTCGGGCGGCCGCTGTCCAAGCCGTCGCCGCTGTTCACCAAGCTCGACCCGGCGCTGGGCGAGACCGGTCCGGAGTGGGCGCCGATCATCAAGGAGTAAGAGGTACGCATGGGTGACGAGAAGCGCGAACTGCCGCCGGTCCCGGACCGGCTCCCGGTGGCGGTGGTGGACGCGCACACCCACCTCGACGCGTGCGGCGCGGTCACCGCGGCCGATGTCACGGCCATGGTCGACCGCGCCGAGCGCGCCGGCGTCGCCCGCGTCGTCACGGTCGCCGACGACCTCGCCGCCGCCCGCTGGGCCGCCGAGGCGGCGACCTGGGACCCCCGGGTGTTCGCCGCGGTCGCGATCCACCCGACCCGGACCAAGGAGTTCGGCGAGGCCGAGAAGTCCGAAGTGGAGCGCCTGGCCGGACAGGACCGCGTGGTCGCGGTCGGCGAGACCGGCCTCGACTACTACTGGGACTACTCGCCGCACGACGCCCAGCAGGAGGCGTTCCGCTGGCACATCGACCTCGCCAAGCGGCTGGACAAGCCGCTGATGATCCACGACCGCGAGGCCCACGACGACGTGTTGCGCATCCTGGCCGAAGAGGGTGCGCCGAATGCCGTAATTTTCCATTGTTTTTCCGGCGGCGCGGAAATGGCCCGCAAGTGCGTCGACGCGGGATACGTCCTTTCCTTCGCGGGAACGGTGACGTTCAAGAACGCGAAGGGCCTCCACGAGGCGGCGCGGCTCTGCCCGGCCGGGCAGTACCTCGTCGAGACCGACGCGCCGTTTCTGACCCCCCACCCGTTCCGTGGGCGGCCGAACGAGCCGTTCGGCGCCGCGTACACCGTCCGTCACCTCGCGGCGCTCAGGGGCGAAGCCGTCCACGAAGTCGCCGAATCGGTCCGGACCACTGCCGAGCGCGTGTACCGACTCCCCAGTGTCACAACGGGTTGAACGCATTGCGACATCAGGGTTCCCGGCTCGTCCACCTGATGGAGTGACCCAGATCACGACACTCCGGGGGGTGTTTGCGCAACCCGCCGCGACCCGTTACTGTCCCGTGATCGTGCCGCTCGGTACTGCGCACTGCAGTTGCCGATCGTCACGCCCAGTCGTAGAGACGGCGCCCCCGACCGTCGTCTCGTGAAAGGGAACGATCCCCGGTGACAGGTAGCAGACAGGCTGGAGCGCGCTCCGCGGCCGTACTCGATCGCGAATTCGAGCACACCGCATACGGCCAGCTGGACTTCTCCGACGACCCGAACATCACGCAGCAGGACATCCTCGCCGCGCTCGGCCCCGACGCCGACGCGATGATGGCCGAGATCGACGTCGACGTCGACGAACTGATCCGCCTCATCAACGCCGAGACGACCTACCTCCCGCCGCTGGTCATCCCGACCGTGGCCGAGGAGGACCGGACGGCTTCCCCGCAGGCGCGCCGCGCCGCGCTGGACGAAGGCCTCCGCGAGACCACCAAGATCTGGAAGCGCCGGTTCCTCAAGGGCGCCGTCCTCAGCGTGATGATCAGCGTCGCCGGCGGCGGCGCGGCCGCGCTGGCGATGAACAAGAGCATCACCGTCGACGTCGACGGCCAGCAGCAGACCGTGCACACGTTCGGCGACACCGTCGGCGAGGTGCTCGAGGACGCGGGCCTGTCCGTCGGCGCGCACGACTCGCTCTCGCCCTCCCCGCAGGCCGAGGTCGGCGACGGCGGCGTCATCAAGCTCGAGCGCGGCCGCCAGCTGAAGATGATCGTCGACGGCTCGGAGCACACCTCCTGGGTCCGCGCGACGCACCTGGGCGACGCCCTGTCCCAGCTCGGCATGGCCGGCGTGGACAAGCCCGGCACGTGGATGTCGATGCCGAAGGACGGCGAGCTGCCCCTGGAGGGCGCCACCGTCGAGATCAAGACCCTGAAAAACATCACGCTGTACGACGGCGCCAACGCACCGAAGAAGGTGCAGACGACGGCGGTCACCACGAAGGAGTTCCTGGGCGAGTACAAGCTCACCCTGGGCCCGGAGGACCAGGCCGAGGGTGGTCTGGACGTCAAGCTGACCGACGGCGCCGAGGTGCACATCAGTCGCACCGGCGTCTCGACGGTCGTCCAGAAGGAGACCATCGACCCGCCCGAGCAGCGCGTCGACGACCCGGACCTGGAAAAGGGCAAGACCAGCGTCGAGGACCCCGGCACGCCCGGCGAGAAGATGGTGACCTACAAGGTCACGCAGAAGAACGGCAAAGAGGTCTCGCGGGAGAGCATCTCCGAGCAGATCATCACGCCGGCCAAGCCGAAGATCATCCACGTCGGCACGAAGAAGCCGGCGGACCCGCCGATCGGCGACGCGTCCGCGTGGGACCGCATCGCGCAGTGCGAGTCGGGCGGCAACTGGTCGATCAACAGCGGCAACGGCTACTACGGCGGCCTCCAGTTCGACAAGCGCACGTGGGACGCCTACGGCGGCGACGCGTACGCGGCCTACCCGAACCAGGCGAGCAAGGCCCAGCAGATCGCGATCGCCGAGAAGGTCCGCGACGCGCGTGGCGGCTACAGCGCCTGGCCGGTTTGCGGCAAGAAGGCCTGACGTTTTCCGAAGCGGCCCTCACCTCGACGAGGTGGGGGCCGCTTCGCGTGTGTGGTCGCCCTGTCGTGAGTGTTTAGGGCGGTTCTAACCGCCCTAAACACTCACGACAGCTTGCACCGAGCGGGGCTGGGCGGAGCACGCTGGGTAAGCTCGTCCGGTGGTTGAACTGCTGGGCCCTGCCGAGATCCGCGGGCTGGCGGCCGAGCTCGACGTGCGGCCGACCAAGAAGCTCGGGCAGAACTTCGTGCACGACCCGAACACCGTGCGGCGGATCGTCGAGCTGGCCGGGGTCGGGCCGGACGACGTCGTCCTCGAGGTCGGGCCCGGGCTCGGGTCGCTGACCCTCGGCCTGCTCGCCACCGGTGCCCGCGTGGTCGCCGTCGAAATCGACCCCAAGCTCGCCGATCGTCTGCCGAAGACCGTCGCCGAGCGGGGGCCCGAGGCCGCGGACCGGCTCACCGTCGTCGGGGCCGACGCGCTGCGCGTCGCCAACGCCGATCTGCCCGGCTCGCCGACCTCGCTCGTCGCCAACCTGCCCTACAACGTCGCCGTGCCGGTTGTGCTGCACCTGCTCGCCGAGGTGCCGTCCCTGAAGTCCGGGTTGGTCATGGTGCAGACCGAGGTCGCCGACCGGATGGCGGCCGGCCCCGGCAGCCGGATCTACGGCGTGCCCAGCGTCAAGCTCGCCTACTACGGCCCGGCGCGGAAGGTCGCGCCGGTGCCGCGCTCGGTGTTCTGGCCGGTGCCGAACGTCGACTCCGCGCTCGTCGCCTTCGAACGCGGCGACGCTCCGGCGTCCGATGACCGCGACCGGCTCTTCAAGCTCGTCGACGCCGCCTTCTCACAACGCAGGAAGACTCTCCGCGCCGCGCTCGCGGGCTGGGCCGGCTCGGCCGAACGCGCCGGTGAGCTGCTGACCGCCGCCGGGATCGATCCGAAGACCCGTGGTGAGCAGCTCGACGTCCACGACTTCGCCCGGATCGCCGCCGCGGGATGAATCCACAGTGGAAGGGGGTGAAAATACGCCCTCTTCCCGGGTGATCCCGCCATTCGGACACCTCCACTCGTGTGATCTGGGCCAACGAGCTTGCTTTCGGTCCGCGGGATCGGTCAGACTCAGTACGTCCATCCCGAGCGACTGAGAGACCTGGCTCGCCGAAGTCGCAGCAACCACCCTCCACAGGGCAGGTGCTACCGCCAGGACCGATGGAGGCCGTTTTCGATGAAGAGGGTAGCCCGCCCCCTGCTGCTGACCAAGCGTCGTGTTGTCGACGAAGGCCGCCGCTCCGTGACCGCATGTCGTCGCTCCCGCTGAGCTGACGAGCCGGTCCACCTCTTCTTCCTGCACCGTCCATTGAGGACGGATTTCGCTAGCGGCCGGGTGCTGCGCCGTGCGTGCACCCCGTTTTCTGGAGCCTTCGTGATCACCGTCGAAAACCTGTCCAAAACCTTTGCCCTCAACGGAAATCCGGTCGTCGCCCTGCGCGACGTGAGTGTCGACGTCCAGGCCGGCTCGCTGTTCGGCGTGGTCGGTCCCGCCGGGTCCGGCAAGTCCGTCCTCGCCCGCTGCATCGCGCTGCAGGAGCGGCCCGACCGCGGTGTCGTCCGGCTCGACGGCCTCAACACCGGCACCCTCGACGGCCGCCGCCTCCGCGAGATCCGCCGTCAGCTCGGTGTCGTTTCGACGAAACCGGAGCTGATCGCCGAGCGCACGATCGCCGGCAACATCGCGTCCCCGCTGGAGCAGCTCGGCGTCGACGGCCCGCAGCGCCGCAGCCGCGTCGGTTCCCTGCTCGACCTCGTCGGCCTGACGCAGCGCGCCGCGCAGCGGCCCGGCGAACTGTCCGCCGGTCAGCTCCGCCGCGTCGCGGTCGCCAAGGCGCTGGCCGCTGCCCCCGCGGTGCTGCTCGCCGACGACCCGACCGCCGGGATCGACCCGGAGGAGGCCGGCGCGGTGCTGACCGTGCTCGACCGCGCCCGCTCCGAGCTGGGCACCACGGTCGTCGTCACGACGCCGGACGCCGGCGTGGTCCGCCGGGTCTGCGACGACATCGCGGTGCTCGAGGACGGCACGGTCGTCGAGCGCGGCACGGTGCTCGACCTGATCTCCGACCCGGCCAGCCGCACCGCGCAGGCGCTGCTGCCCGCCATCGAGACCACCCGCGCCCAGACCGCCCGCTACGACCGCTCGGCCGACGTCGTGCTGGTCGGCTTCGCGTCGGTCGGCGCGCTGCTGCCCGAGGCCGCGGGCCGCTTCGACGTCGAGTTCGCCACCATCGGCGGCGGCCTGACCCGGATCGGCGACACCCCGGTCGGCCGGTTCCGCCTCGGCGTCCGCGGCGAGCGCGCCGACGCGGCCCTGGCGTGGGTCGCCGAGCGCGGCGGTCACGTCACGCACACCGCGCGTGGCCCGCAGGGCGTCGCGGCCTGACCCGGACCCAAGCGCCCCAAGGCGGCCTTGGTTGCGTCTGACGCACCGAAGGCCGCCTTGGTTGCGTCAGACGCACCGAAGGCCACATTGAGGTTTTCTCAGTAGTGGGTGCGCGTGCCTTGAGATGTGGGCGTGGGGCCCCTGGTAGGACTGGATTTGCGAAGATCAAGTCCGAGGTTCCAGAGGCCCCACGTGATCGATTATGGTGCCACGCTCGATGTGGCGCGCGAGCTGGTCTGGTTCGTCTCCGATGTGTTGCGCACCGAACGCCGGCGTCGTGGCACACGCCGGGGCCGGCGGGCCCTGACCCCGTACCGGCAGGCGGTGCTGGTGCTGCGGTGGTTCCGCGACGCCACCCCGATCCACCGCCTGGCCACCGACCACCGGATCAGCGTGGCTACCGCCTATCGCTACCTGCACGAAGCGATCACCGCCCTGGCCGCCCACGCCCCGGACCTGCACCAGGTCCTGCGCGAACGCCGCGCCGCCGGCGACACCCACGTCATCCTCGACGGCACGCTGATCCCCTGTGACCGGGTCGCGGCGACCACGATCAAAACCAAAGGCCGCAATCGGGGGGCCACGGTGCATCTGTGGTACTCCGGCAAGCACCGCGCCTTCGGCGGCAACATCCAGTTCCTGGCCACCCCCGACGGGTTCCCGCTGTGGGTCTCGGCGGTGCTGCCCGGCTCCCGCAACGACCTCTCCGCCGCCCGCGACCTGGACATCGTCGGCGCCCTGACCGCCGCCGCCGGGCAGGGCCTGCCGACCCTGGCCGACAAGGCCTACCACTCAGCCGGTATCGGCATCCACACCCCGATCAAGAAAGCCGCAGGTCAACCACCTTTAGGCCCTCGTCAGCGGGTCTACAACCTGCTGCAATCACGAGCACGAGCCCTCGGCGAACGCGCCATCGCCCTGCTCAAAACCCGCTGGCGCGCACTCCACCACATCAGCCTCTGCCCCCACCGCATCGGCCACATCGTCCAAGCAGCACTCGTCCTCACCCACCACGAACACCACGGACGCTACTGAGAAAACCTCATTGGGGCGTTTTCGCGGGCACGTAGGCTGGTCGGGTGCTCGCCGTAGTTCCGCCCCCAGTCACCGTCCGGGTCCCGGCCAAGGTCAACCTGCACCTCGCGGTCGACGACCTCCGCGAAGACGGTTACCACGAGCTGGTCACCGTGTTCCAGGCGCTGTCGCTGACCGACGAGGTGACCGTCGCGGTCACCGAAGAGCCCGGCCTGGAGATCTACGGCGAGGGCGAGGGCTCGGTGCCCGCCGACGGCACCAACCTGGCCTGGCGCGCGGTCGAAGCCCTGGCCGCGCACGTCGGCCGCACGGGGGAGCCGAAGGTCCGGATCGTGCTGCGCAAGGGCATCCCGGTCGCGGGCGGCATGGCGGGCGGCAGCGCCGACGCGGCGGCGACGCTGGTCGGGCTCGCGTCGCTGTGGAACCTCGACATCACCCGCGACGAGCTGGCCGAGATCGCCGCCGGCCTGGGCAGCGACGTCCCGTTCGCCCTTTACGGCGGCACCGCGCTGGGCACCGGGCGGGGCGAACAGCTCGTCCCGGTGCTGTCGCGGCACACCTTCCACTGGGTGCTGGCCTTCGACCAGCGCGGCCTGTCGACGCCGAAGGTGTTCGGCGAGCTCGACCGGCTGCGCGCGGAGGGCAACCCGCCGCGCATCGGCTCGCACACGCCGGTGGCCGAGGCGCTGGCCTCGGGTGACCCGCGGCAGCTGGCGCTCCTGCTGGGCAACGACCTCCAGGCGGCGGCGGTCTCGCTGCGGCCGGGGCTGCGCCGGACGCTGCGGGCCGGCGTCAACGCGGGCGCGCTCGCGGGCACGGTCTCCGGCTCCGGCCCGACGTGTGCGTTCCTCTGCGAAGACGCGCAGTCCGCGGTGGAGGTCGCCGCGGAGCTCTCGGGCGCGGGTGTGTGCCGGACGGTCCGGGTCGCGCACGGCCCGGTCCCCGGTGCGAGGGTGGTCGGCGGCGACGACGCGCCGCGCCCGGCACCGCCGCGGGTGCACGCATGAAGAAGGCGGAGTTCGCGTTCCCGGGGCCGTTGCGGGACAAGCTGGTCGCGGCCATCCTGCGCGGCGAGAAGACGTCGACCACCGGCCTGGTCGCCGAATACGAGAAGTACGGCGAAGAGCTGCCCCGCGTCGGCGAGCGCGAGCTGATGATCGACTCGGCCGGCGAAGGGCTCGCGGTGCTCGAAACCACCGAGGTGCGCGTCATCCCGTTGTCCGAAGTGGACCTGCAGCACGCGCTCGACGAGGGCGAGGGCTTCACGAGCGTCGCCGAATGGCGCGCCGACCACACGGACTACTGGCAGAGCGCCGAAATGCGCGCGGCCATGGAAGATCCGGAATTCACCGTGGACGACACGACGATGGTCGTGGCGACGCGGTTCGTGATCGTGGAAAGGATCGGCTGAGCGGATGCCCAACCTGGTCAACCTGGAGGCGGTGAGCAAGTCCTACGGGGTGAAGCCGCTCCTGGACGGCGTGTCGCTGGGGGTCGCGGCCGGGCAGCGCATCGGCGTCGTCGGCCTCAACGGCGGTGGCAAGACCACCCTGCTGGAAGTCCTTTCCGGACTGTCCGAACCGGACTCCGGCCGGGTGAGCCACGTGCGCGACCTGCGGATGGCGGTGGTCACCCAGCGCACGGAGCTGCCGGACGGCAGCACGGTCGGCGACGTCGTGCTCGAACGCTACGGGGCCGAGCACGAGTGGGCGGCCGACGCCCGCGTCCGGTCCATTGTGGACGGATTGGGGATCACCGCGATCGGGCTGGAGACGCCGACCGCGAACCTCTCCGGCGGCGAGCGGCGCCGGGTTTCCCTGGCCGCCGCGCTGACCGGCGAGCTCGACCTGGTCGTGCTCGACGAGCCGACCAACCACCTGGACGTCGAAGGTGTCCGCTGGCTCGCCGACCACCTGCTGGCGCGCAAGATCGCGGTCGTGGTCGTGACCCACGACCGGTGGTTCCTCGACACCGTCGCGACGCTGACGTGGGAGGTCGCGAACGGCCGCGTCGAGCAGTACGAAGGCGGTTACGCCGACTGGATCTTCGCCCGTGCGGAACGCGCGCGGCTGGCCGCGACGGCCGAGGAGAAGCGGCAGAACCTGGCCCGCAAGGAGCTGGCGTGGCTGCGCCGCGGCCCGCAGGCGCGGTCGTCGAAGCCGCGTTACCGCGTCGAGGCGGCCGAGGCGCTGATCGCCGACGTCCCGCCGCCGCGTGACTCCGTCGAGCTGCAGGCCTTCGCCAAGCGACGGCTCGGCAAGACCGTCCTGGAGCTGGAGGACACCACCTACCAGGTGGGCGACCGGAAGCTGCTCGACCACGTCACCTGGCGGATCGGCCCGGGCGACCGGATCGGCCTGGTCGGGGTGAACGGCTCCGGCAAGACGTCGCTGCTGAAGCTGCTCGGCGGTGACGTCGAGGCGTCGACCGGCCGCCGGATCGAGGGCAAGACGGTCGCGCTCGCGCACCTGCGCCAGGAGCTCGACGACCTGCCCGGCGACCTGCGCGTGCTGCAGGCGATCGAGCAGGTGGCCGGGCGCGTGGTGTTCGGCAAGCAGGAGATGACGGCGTCGCAGCTGGGCGAAAAGCTGGGCTTCCCGGCGGCCCGCCAGTGGACGCCGGTCGCGGACCTCTCCGGCGGCGAGCGGCGCCGGCTGCAGCTGTGCCGGCTGCTGATGGCCGAGCCGAACGTGCTGCTGCTCGACGAGCCGACGAACGACCTGGACATCGACACGCTGCAGCAGCTGGAGGACCTCCTCGACGGCTGGCCGGGCACGATGGTCGTCGTCTCGCACGACCGCTACCTGGTGGAGCGCGTGTGCGACACGATCGTCGCGCTCTTCGGCGACGGCCGGATCACGCACCTGCCGGGCGGCATCGAGGAGTACCTGAACCGCCGCGCGGCGGCCGCTCCGGTTTCGGGTGCGGCGCCTTCGGCGGCGAAGGTCGAGGCGAAGAAGTCGGCGGCGGACCTGCGGGCGGCCCAGAAGGAGCTGGGGCGGCTGGAGCGCAAGCTCGACCAGCTGCACGCCAAGGAGGAGAAGCTCCACGCGTCCCTGCTGGAGGCGGCGACGGACCCGGCGAAGCTGATGGAGCTCAACGCCGAGCTGAAGGGCGTCCAGGGCGAGATCGAGGACGTCGAAGCGCGCTGGCTGGAGACGTCCGAACTGCTGGAGTGAGTCAGCAGGCGGGTGGCTGCCGGACCGGCCGCTCGTAGTCGTACAGCTTGAGGTAGATGCTCGGCGCGTACCCGAGGTCGTGGCCGTTGACGGCGATCTTCAGCCAGGTCTTCGTGGTCTGCGCCCGGTTCCCGCCGATGAGGCCGGTGTCGGTGAACTCCCGGTCGGTGACCTGCGCGCAGGTGACCTCCACCCACGTCTTCGACCGGACCGTCGAGGTGACCTTGGCGCTCGCGCTCGGCTGCTCGAACACCGACATCAGCTCGGCGGCCAGCCCGACGTCGACCTGGGCCGTCTTCGGTCCCGGCGGCACCGGCGTCCCGACGGTGACGGTCGTGGTGGGGCCGGTGTCGAACACCGACTCCGGCAGGTTCGTCGCCGAATAGAGCCCGAGCGCCCCGACGACGAGCCCGGCCAGCGCGAGCGCGGCGACCGCGACGACGGCCAGCTTCCACCGCCGCAGCTGGGCGCGCAGCGGAACCAGCGCGGTCTCGACGGCGACCTCCGGCCGCGCGAGCGCGCCCAGCCGGGCGTTTTCGGCGGCTCGCGCGAACCTCGTCGCCCAGTTGCCCGCCTCGGCGTCGGTCAGGTCCATCGCCTGCAGGACGTCCTGGAGCAGGGACATGTCCGGCACGCGCTCGCCGCGCAGCAGCGTGGAGAGCGTGGTCTTGCTCCAGCCGGAGGTCTTCGCCAGCTTGTCGAGCGAAAGGCCGCGGCGCTGCCGCTCGGCGTTGAGCGCGGCCGCGGTCATGCGCAGCAGTTCGCGTTCGTCCCCTTCGACGGGCGTGGCCAGGCCGGTCCGGCGTTCCTCGTCGGCGGCCGACCAGAGCCGCCCGACCTGGTCCGGGTCGCCACCGGTGGCCCGGGCGACGGCGAGCGCGATCGCCAGCGACGGCAACGCCTTCCCGCTCGTCGCGCGCGAAAGCGTCGAGGGGGAGACGTTGAGGTCGTGCCCGAGGGACCGCAACGACCGGCCGCTCCCGTCGACCAGCCGCTTCAGCTCGCGGGTCAGCGCTTCCTCGGCCTCACCCGGCGAGACGCTTTCGCGCGCCGTGGTTTCGTCGGTCGTCACGGCTGGACAACGTCCGGGGCGGGTCCGGTGTTACGGCGTCGGCTGGTGAGTGTCGCGGTGATTTGGGCGAGCGAGCCCACGAACGCGACGACGGCGTCCGGCGAGTGACCGGCGAGCAGGAGTGCCGCCGCGAAGCCGAACACGAGCAGGACGATCCGGTCGGCGGGGACGAAGCACAGAGCCGAGAGGCGGCGGCGGACGGGCGGGAACACGGACATGAGGACCTCCCCGGTTTCGCGCCGGCTCCGCGGCCGGCGTCGTGCTGCGATCGTGCGGGCCGGATGCGGGCGCCGGGAAGGCGGAAGCCGTTGCGACTTCGTCCGCGCCCGCTGTTGCGGGACCGCCGGACGCGCGCGCAACGGCCGGAAAAGGCGCAACGGTGGCGCAGGTCAGGGCTGTGAACAGCGGCGGCGGGGCGCGCAACGCCGTGGAACGCACCCGGGTGCCGAGTTGGCACGCGGACGTTGACACCCAGACAGTAATGTCTCCGCCATGAGCAGGTTCGTGGACACGCTTGTCGCCACCGCGACGGGGCGGGGTCAGCAGCGGGGCATGGTCACCGGGGAGCCGAAGGAGCCGGTCCGGCGGACCTGGGCCGAGGTGCACGAGGAAGCCCGGCGGATCGCCGGCGGGCTGGTCGCGGGCGGGTTCGAGCGCGGGGGTGCCGTGGCGGTGCTCGCCGCCGCGCCGGTGCTGATCGCGCCGACCGTGCAGGCCGTCTGGCTCGCCGGGGGCAGCGTCACCATGCTGCACCAGCCGACCCCGCGCACCGACCTCGCCGAGTGGGCCGAGGACACCGTGCGCGTGCTCGGGATGATCGGCTCGGACCTCGTGCTGCTGGGCGAGCCGTTCGACCAGCTCGCCCCGGTGCTGGAGCAGAAGGGCATCGGCTTCAAGCTCATCACCGACCTCGCCGCCGCGTCGCCGCTCGAGAGCGTCGTCGAGACCGACGAGGGCGACACCGCGCTGCTGCAGCTGACGAGCGGCTCGACCGCCGACCCCAAGGCCGTGCGGATCACCTACGGGAACCTGTACTCCAACGTCAAGGCCATGGTCGACCGCGCGGAGTTCGACTTCGACGTCGACGTCATGGTGTCCTGGCTGCCGACGTTCCACGACATGGGCATGGTCGGGTTCCTGACCGTGCCGATGACCTTCGGCGTCGAGCTCGTCAAGATCACGCCGGTCGAGTTCCTTTCGGGTCCGTTGATCTGGCCGGAGCTGATCACCAAGTACGGCGGCACGACGACGGCGGCGCCGAACTTCGCGTACGCGATCGTCGGGCGCCGGATGGCTCGCGTCGACGACGACAACGCCTACGACCTCTCGAAGCTGCGCATCGCGCTGAACGGCGCCGAGCCCATCGACGAGACCGCCGTCCAGACCTTCGTGGACGCCGGGGCCCGGTTCAAGATGCCCGCCGAATGCGTGTTCCCGGCCTACGGCATGGCCGAAGCGACGCTCGCGGTGTCGTTCGCGCCGCTGTTCACCGGGCTCACGCTCGATGTCGTCGAGGCCGACGCGCTGGAGGCCGACAACCGCGCGGTTCCGGTGCCGGAAGGCGACCCGCGGCGCGGGACCGACAGCGTCCGGTCGTTCGCGCTGCTCGGCCGTCCGCTCGACGGGCTCGAGGCGGAGATCGTCAACGAGTCGGGTTCGCGTCTGGGCGAGCGCGAGGTCGGCGAGATCCGGCTGCGCGGCGAGGCCGTGACGCCCGGCTACCTGACCATGGAAGGCCCGGTCGGTACGCAGGACGCCGAGGGCTGGCTGAACACCGGCGACCTCGGCTACCTGGTCGACGGGCAGATCGTCATCTGCGGCCGCCGCAAGGACGTCATCATCATGGGCGGCCGCAACCTGTACCCGACGGACATCGAGCGCGCGGCGACGTCGGTCGAGGGAGTCCGGGCGGGCAACGCGGTGGCGGTCCGGCTCGACGCGGGCAGCCGCCGCGAGCGGTTCGCGGTGGTCGTCGAGTCGAAGCTGGCGGGCGACGCCGAGGCCGAGAAGAACCTGATGAAGCAGGTCTCGGCCCGGGTCCGCGACGCGGTCGACATGCGGCCGTACGCGGTGGTGGTGCTCCCGGCGGGCAGCCTGCCGAAGACCCCATCAGGCAAGGTCAAGCGCGCGGCGACGGCACAGCAGTTCGCGGACAAGATCACCCGCAACGCCGACGCCTGACGCGTCACTTTCCCTATGAAAGTGCACGGCCCGGAGGGCGGCACTTTCATAGGGAAAGTTCCGCTTTAGCGCTGCTGGAGGCGCTCGGCTCGGAGAGTGGGTGGGGTGGCTCGGTCGGCGGTGGCTTCGTCGGGGGTGCGGGCGCCCGGGAGGTCCGGGGCGTGGCCCGTGCGGGCCGCGAGCTGGTCTTCGACCTTGTCCAGGAAGTCGTCGACTTCGCGTTCGTCGTAGCCGCGCTTGCCGATCAGCGGCTTCGAGAACACCACGTGGTGCACTTCGGCGGCGGTCAGGTCGTCCTCCTCGGCGATCGTCTTGGCGATACGCCGGACGAACTCGTCGACCTCGTGCTTCGCGTAGCCACGGCGGCCGATCGGGGCGTTACCGAAGGTGACCTCGGCGAGGTCTTCGGCGGTGAACGACATGGAACTCTCCGATTCCGGGATTGAGCGGTGCGAACTCCCGTACACCGTCCTAACCCGTGAACAGGCTCCCCCGGAAGGGGCAGCCCGGAAGCTCACCCCGAAGGGCGGTCCCGCGGCCGCCATCGAGTGAGAAGACGCTACCCAGCGCGTTGTGGCCGGGTTCACAGCGTGGTCAGCGGCCGAACCACTTCCGGCGGCCCGGCGGCGGCTGCTCCTCGACCACCGGCCGGGGGTTGCGCAGCTCGACGAGCGCCGCCTCGGCCTCGTCGAGGAACAGGTCGACCTGGGCCTGGTCGTAGCTGCGCATGCCGATCGGCATGATGGTGAACTCGACGTAGTGGATGTCGTCGGGGGTGAGGATGTTCCGCCCCGCGAGCGCCTCGGCGATCAGGTCGAGGAAGGCGTCGACCTCGTCCTCGTTGTAGCCGCGACGGCCGAACCGGGGCTTGCCGAACGCGATCGCCCGGACTTCGTCGGGGGTCATGGGGTCACCTTGCCACCGGGGTCAGCCCGCATGGAAGGCGTTCTGCGCGGCCGCGAGACCGGTGCCGACCAGCGCCTCGGTCGCGTCCGCGCACCGGTCCACCTCGAACGGGAAGCTCCTTGCGCTCGACCGTCGAGAAGTCCTTCAGCACGAAGTCCGCCGGGTCCTGGCGGCCGGGCGGGCGGCCGATGCCGAACCGCACCCGGTAGTAGTCGCGGGTACCGAGCGACTTCGTGATCGAGCGGAGCCCGTTGTGGCCGTTGTCGCCGCCGCCGAACTTGAGCTTCAGGGCGCCGAAGTCGACGTCCAGCTCGTCGTGCACCACGACGACCCCGGACGGCGGCACCTTGTAGAACCGGGCCGCGCCGACGACGGGCCCGCCCGAGAGGTTCATGTACGACCGCGGCTTCACCAGCACGACGCGGCGGCCGGCCAGGCGGCCTTCGAGCACTTCGCCGCCGGTCTTGTGCGCCTTGAACTTGCCGCCGATGCGGGCGGCGAGCTCGTCCAGCACCATGAAACCGACGTTGTGCCGGTTTCCGGCGTACTGGGGCCCGGGATTGCCGAGGCCGGCGAGCAGGATCAGCTCGCCGGCCCCGGGCAGGTCTTCGGTCATGCGGAAAGGTTATTCGGCGGCTTCGGCCGACTCTTCGCCCGCCTCGGCGGCCTCGTCGTCGGCCTCTTCACGCTGCGGCTCGTTGACGGCCACGACCAGCGACTCGGGGTCGGTGACCAGGGTCGCGCCCTTGGGCAGCTCGACCTGGCCGGCGAGGATCTGGGTGCCGACCTCGAGGCCCTCGATCGAGACCTCGAACTGCTCCGGGATGTGCAGCGCCTCGACCTCGACCTGGAGGGTGTCGACGTCCTGGTTGACCAGGCCGCCGGGGCCGGGGGTGCCGGAGACGACGACCGGGACGTCGACGACGATCTTCTCGCCGCGCTTCACGACCAGCAGGTCGACGTGCTCGATGTAGTTCTTCAGCGGGTGCACGACGATCGTCTTCGTCAGCGCGAGCTCGTCGGAGCCCTCGATGGCGAGGGTGATGACGGCGTTCGAGCCGTTCTCGCGGACGACGCGGGCGAACTCGAT
Source organism: Amycolatopsis nalaikhensis (assembly GCF_030264295.1). Classification (GTDB taxonomy): domain Bacteria; phylum Actinomycetota; class Actinomycetes; order Mycobacteriales; family Pseudonocardiaceae; genus Amycolatopsis; species Amycolatopsis nalaikhensis. Next base: position 4,318,584 of record NZ_CP127173.1, read on the forward strand.
GGCCGGCAGCGCGAAGTGCCGCGGGTCCGAGCCGTGGCCGTACAGAACGGCGGGGATCTTGCCGGCGCGACGCGTGCGGCGCGCGGCGCCCTTGCCGAACTCGGTGCGCGGCTCGACGGACAGACGTACCTCGGACACGGTGTGGCACTCCTTCAAATCAAGACAGCAGGCGGCGGGGGAAAGCCGGTCTTTGTTTTGCTCAGGCGGTTGCGTTCGGCGGCGAGTTTCCGGGCGTGCACGACGACGGGGGCTACTCGAGCCGCCGCGTCGATCACGCCGGGCACCCTGGACGGGCCCCGCCTCGCCGAGACAACCTCAAGAGTGTAAACCAACCTCATCACGGTGGGTTGCGGCGGGTGCCCGCCCCAGGCTAGAACCCTCCTGGACCCCGGTACGTGACGACACAATTCCGGTGGCGAGACTTCACCGGCCGAGGTGTGCTCGGCGTAGCGGGAGAGCAGGGGGCGCAGATGCGGGCTCGACGGGGCGTGGCGGCGGCGGTGCTGCTGCTGGGCGGGCTGCTCGCGGGCTGCCAGGTGGCGGTGCCCGGCACCGCCGGCGTGTCCGCCGCCGACCAGCAGACCGCCGACCGGCGCGCCGAGCAGCGCGCCGCGGTCGACGCGGCCCTCGACGCGCTGGGCAAGGCCCCCGCGCTGGCGCTGAAGTCCACGGTCAAGGACGCCTCCGGCAACCCGGCCGAGCAGCAGTTCCGGGTCACCCGCGGTGGCACCGCCGTCGGCGCGCTGCCGCTCGAAGGCCGCGTCGTCCAGGTGACGGCCGCGGGCGGCGGGTTCTACCTGCGGGCCGACGCCGACTACTGGAAGGCCCACGCGATCGACGAGGGCACCCAGTTCGGCACCAGCTGGGTGCGTTCGCTCGGCTCCGAGCTGCCGTTCGACCCGGCGGCCCGGTTCGCGCCCGCCGCGCTCGCCGACGCGCTCCGCAAGGCGCTACCCGGGCTGGACCGGCTGAGCGAGCCGGTGAAGGCCAAGCTCCCGGACGGCACCGAGGTCTACCAGCTCGGCGGCGCACCGAGCGTCCTGCGCGTCACGGCGGCCAAGCCGCACCGAGTCGTCAGCTTCGCCCCGGTGCTGCTCGACCCGCAGGCCGGGCCGAAGTATGGCGCCGAGTTCCGCGTCGACGCGCTTTCCGGCGACGCGCTGAAGGCGTTCCACACCGACGTCGACGCCGCGGTCGGCGGGCTCGGCCAGCCGTTCGAGGGCCTGGTGCAGGCCAGTGCCGTGGTCACGAACGACAGCCTCGACTGCAAGGACTTCGTCGGCTCGTGCACGACGACGGTCGACGTCTCGACCAGCGTCGTCGGCTCACCGGCGTCGGGGGAGAAGAGCGTCGTGCACATCAACCTCTCGGTCGAGGTCAGCGCCGAGTCGCTCGGCGCGCAGACGTGCACGACGGCGGCCGACGCGGAGCCGTACGCGACGGTGAAGATGTCCTGCACGGTCAAGTTCAAGCTGCCCAACCGCACGGCCAGCTACCAGGTGCTGTCCAAGCCGAACGCGACCGCGGAGGTCCGCGCGGCCATCGACGTCAACGCCGTGAAGCAGAAGGTCGCCACGGAGTTCGCGGGCCTGGGCGGCTGACCTGGACACCTACCCGGGGGTGCGTTGCTTCCGTTGAAGTAGGTGATCTTCCGTTCTTAGCATCGGCTGCGAACAGCCGGAGCGAACGGAGAAGAGTCATGGCCAAGCTGGTGGTTTTCGGGGCGACGGGGTACGCGGGCGGCAAGATCGCCGCGGAGGCGTTGCGGCGCGGGCACGAGGTCGTCGGCGTCGCGCGCCACCCCGGTTCGGTGCCCGAGGGCGCCGACGCGGTCCAGGGTTCCCTGCACGACGAGGAGTTCGTCGCCCAGGTCGCCAAGGACGCGGACGTCATCGTGGTCGCCACCCCGGCCCGCGCGATCGACGGCAAGAAGCTGATCGACGCGGTCCCCGCGCTGGCCAGGATCGCGCGCGAGAACGGCGTCCGGCTGTCCTTTGTGGGCGGTGCGTCGAGCCTGCTGGTCGCCGAGGGCGGGCCGCGGCTGTTCGACACCCCGGAGTTCCCGGCGGAGTACAAGGACGAGGCGGGCAGCCACGCCGCGGTGCTCGACCTGCTGCGCGAGCAGCCGGCGGACTTGGACTGGTTCTACGTCAGCCCGGCGGCCGAGTTCGGCGCGTGGGTCCCGGGCGAGCGCACGGGCGAGTTCCGCCTCGGCGGCGACATCCTGCTGACGGACGAGAACGGCAAATCGTTCATCGGCGGCGACGACTACGCGATCGCGTACGTCGACGAGATCGAGCAGCCGAAGCACCGCCGCGCCCGCTTCACCGTCGCTTACTGAAGTTCGTTGAGCACCGGGGCGAAGGTTTCGAAGAACGGCTCGAAGACCGTGATGTAGGTGAAGCCGTAGCGCTCGCCCCGGTTTTCGAGCTGCTCCGCGATCTCCTCGACGGTGCCCAGCAGGAGCTGCGGCGCGTCGAGGAGTTCGCGGGTGTCGGGGACGGCGCTGCGCTCGGTCTTCTCGTGCCACGCCTCAGCGGCCTTCGCACGATCTTCGGTGACCTGGACGTGCTGGACGAGCATGTTGTACTCGACGTCGCGGCCGGTCTTCGCGCGGAAGTACCGCACCCGCTCGTCCATGGCCTCGGCGTTGTCGAGCTTGAAGGTGCCCGGCGGTTTGCCCGGCTGCTGCCGGAGTCCGGCGAAGCCCACGATGTCGGCATGCTCGGCGGCCAGCGACAGGACGCCGTCGCTGTTGCCCGCGATGAGCAGCGGGGGCATGTCCAGGTCTTCGTCTTCGAAGTGTTTCCGCAGGTAGCCGACGCTTTCTTCGAGACAGGCGATCCGCTGCTCGGCGCCCTGCCACGGCAGCCCGGCGGCGTCGAACTCGCTCTTCATGTGCCCGGCGCCGAGGCCGAGGTCGAGACGCCCGTCGAGCAGCGCGGCCGTCGAAGAGGCTTCGCGGGCGAAGAGGGCGAGGTTGTAGAAGGGCACGTTGGAGACGAGGGTGCCGAGCCGCACCCGTTCCGTGACGGCGGCGGCCGTGGCGAGCACCGGGAAGGGCGCGAAGCGTCCGGTGCCGAGGTGGTCGGGCACGGTGATGGCGTCGTAGCCGAGCGCCTCGACCCGGCGGCACTTGGCGACCCAGGCGTCCCGGCTGCCGATTTCACGAAGGCTGACGCCGAACTTGAACTTCCCCATGCCGGGGACGCTAGCCCCGAAACCCGCACCGGCGACGGGATTTCGCGCCCGGCGGAAAGCACGGTGCCGCAACCGGTCGTGAGTGTTTAGGGCGGTTCTAACCGCCCTAAACACTCACGACGGGTACGGGACTCAGGCGTTGCCGTCGAAGAGGGACGTGACCGAGCCGTCCTCGAAGACCTGCTGGATGGCCTCCGCCAGCATCGGGGCGATCGACAGCACCGTCAGACCCGGGAAGCGCTTCTCCTCCGGGATCGGCAGCGAGTTCGTCACGATGACCTCGCGCGCCTTGCACGCCGAGAGCCGCTGGGTCGCCGGGTCCGACAGGATTCCGTGCGTCGTCGCGATGACCACGTCCGCCGCGCCCTCGTCGATCAGCGCTTCCGTCGCCTTCACGATCGTGCCGCCCGTGTCGATCATGTCGTCGATCAGGACGCACAGCTTGCCCTCGACCTTGCCGACCACGCGGTTGGCCACCGCCTGGTTGGGCTTGTCCGGGTCGCGCGTCTTGTGGATGAACGCGATCGGGCGGTCGCCCAGCTGGGCGGCCCACTTCTCGGCCAGCCGCACGCGGCCCGAGTCCGGCGAGACGACCGTGATGTCGGCGTCGCCGTAGGTGTCCTTGATGTGGTCGGCCAGCACCGTCTGGGCCATCAGGTGGTCGACCGGGCCGTCGAAGAAGCCCTGGATCTGCGCGGTGTGCAGGTCGACCGTCATGATCCGGTCGGCGCCCGCGGTCTTGAACAGGTCCGCGATCAGCCGGGCCGAGATCGGCTCGCGGCCCTTGTGCTTCTTGTCCTGGCGCGCGTACGGGTAGAACGGCATCACGACCGTGATCCGCTTCGCGCTCGCCCGCTTGAGCGCGTCCACCATGATCAGCTGCTCCATCACGTACTCGTTGATGGGCGTGGTGTGCGCCTGGATGACGAAGGCGTCGGTGCCGCGGACGGACTCCTCGAAGCGGACGAACAGCTCGCCGTTGGCGAACGTGTGCGCCGTCTGCGGGGTGATCGTCACGTTGAGGTGCTGGGCGACCTCTTCGGCGAGCTTCCCGGTGTGCGCGCCCGGAGAAGAGCATCAAGTTCTTCTTCGGCGTGCCTTGCTTCGGACTCATGCTGGCGACTCCCCGTCGTTCCCTGCTGCGGCTTCGGACACGGCGGTGGTGTCCTGCTTGGCGAGGGCGGCCTCGGCCGCCTCCGCCGCGGGCGTGCCCGGCCTGCGCCGGACCGCCCAGCCTTCGATGGTGCGCTGCGGCGGCGCGGACACCGCGAGTGCGCCCGGCGGGACGTCCTCCCGGATCACCGCGCCCGCTCCACTGTAAGCGCCGTCGCCGACGTGCACCGGGGCGACGAACGTGTTGTCCGCGCCCAACCGGACATACGACCCGATAACGGTCCGGTGCTTGTGGACGCCGTCGTAGTTCACGAACACGCTGGAGCAGCCGATGTTGCTGTGCTCGCCGATCGTGGCGTCGCCGACGTAGGTCAGGTGCGGCACCTTCGTGCCGGCGCCGATGTCGGCGGACTTCGTCTCGACGAACGCGCCGAGCTTGCCCTTCTCGCCCAGCTTCGTGCCCGGCCGCAGGTAGGTGAACGGGCCGACGTTGACGCCGTCGCCCAGCTCGGAGTCCGAACCGTGCACGCGCACCACGGAGGCGCGGGCGCCGATGGTCATGTTCGTCAGGGTGCTGTCGGGCCCGATCGTGGTGCCTTCGCCGACCGTTGTCGTGCCCTTGAGCTGCACGCCGGGCTCGATGACGACGTCACGCGACAGGGTCACGCCGGCGTCGATCCACGTCGAAGCCGGGTCGACGACCGTGACGCCTTCGCGCTGCCAGCGCTGCACGATCCGGCGGTTCAGCTCGGCGCCGAGCACCGACAGCTGGACGCGGTCGTTGACGCCCTCGGTGAGCCACGGGTCGTCGACGACCAGCGCGCCGACGTGCAGGCCGTCGCCGTTCGCGATGCCGAGCACGTCGGTCAGGTACAGCTCGCCCTGCGCGTTGTCGGTCGAGAGCCGCGAAAGGCCGTCGCGCAGCACGGCGGCGTCGAACGCGTACACGCCCGAGTTGATCTCGGTGATCTCGGCCTGCTCGGGGGTGGCGTCCTTGTGCTCGACGATCCCGGTGACCTTGCCCGCCGCGTCGCGCACGATCCGGCCGTAGCCGGTCGGGTCGGCGACCACCGCGGTCAGCACCGTGACGGCGTTCTTGGCTTCGGTGTGCTCGGCGAGCAGCGCGCCGAGGGTCGCGGTGTCGAGCAGGGGGACGTCGCCGTAGCTGACGAGCACGGTGCCGGTGAGGTCCGCGGGGAGGGTGGCGAGCGCGCAGGACACGGCGTGGCCGGTGCCCTTCTGCTGGTCCTGGACCGCGGTGCCGACGGCGCGCCCGAGCGCGGCGCCGACCTGGGCGAGGCGCTCGCCGACCAGTTCGCGGCCGTGGCCGACGACCACCACGAGGTGTTCGGGGTCCAGTCCGGCCGCGGCCCGGACGGCGTGCTCGACGAGGGGGCGCCCGGCGATCGGGTGCAGCACCTTCGCGGTCGCGGATCGCATGCGGGTGCCCTCACCCGCGGCGAGGATCAACGTGCTCAGCGGGCCGGTCAACGGCGCTCCCAACGGTTACCAGCAGGTGGCTTCTGTCGGGCTCCGATCCTAACTGTGCTCTTCGGCGTCCCACGCGGGGTCGGTCGGAGGGGCCTCGCTCGCCCACGCGGCGGCCGGGTCCGCGGCCATCGAGTTCGCCGACGCCACCTGGTTGCCGCCACCGCGTTTCGCCTGGTACATGGCCGCGTCCGCGCGCGCGAGGACCTGCTCGCCGCGTTCCTGCGGCCGCAGCGAGACCAGCCCGATCGAGAGCGTGACGCCGTGCGAGAGGTGGTGCGGCAGGCCTGCGACGGATTTCACTGCGCGGCCGAGCGCCATCTTCGCCGCGGACGCCGGCGTGCCGGGGAGCAGCACGATGAACTCGTCGCCGCCGTAGCGCGCCACCAGGTCGTCACCGCGCAGGGCGTCACGAAGCGTGCTCGCGACGACACGCAGGACGTTGTCGCCTTCGGCGTGTGACTGCTTGTCGTTGACGCCCTTGAAGCCGTCGAGGTCGACCAGCGCGACCGCCAGCGGCTGCGCGTCGGCCGAAGAAGCCAGCTGACGCAGCTTCTCGTCGAGCGCGCGGCGGTTCGGCAGGCCGGTGAGCGGGTCCTGCAGGGCCTGCTGGGTGATCGCGCCGTGCTCGGCCGACAGCCGCTCGTGCTCGCGACGCGCGTTCAGCGTGGCGATCTGCGACTCGCGCAGGCTCCACATCTCGGACTCGAGGCGGGTCGCGTAGTCGATCAGCGACTGGCTCGCGCCGGACGCGTAGTCCGGGCTGGTGTCGAGCCGGGCCAGCTCGCGGGCGATGTTGAGCCGCATCGACGGCTGCGAGGTGTCGTCCTGGATGGACTGGCGGGCGTCGCGCAGCACCTCGAGCGCCTCGTCGCGGCGGCCGTCCCGGTCCAGGCAGCGCGCCAGCGCGATCGCGACGATCTCCCGGTCGTGCCCGAAGGCGCGTTCGGTGTAGATGTTCTCGAGCCGCGCGATGTGCTCGGCGCCCGGCTCGTGCAGCGCCGGTGCCGCGGCCAGGACGCCGACCTGGTCGATCGCCGGCACGTTCGCCTTGCGCGGGAACAGCGACTCGGCGAACGGGCCCTCGGCGGCGGCGCCCATGGAGGCCGCGGTCCGGAACTTCTCCGCGCTCTCGTCGTACTCCTCGATGCGCTCCAGGCGCAGACCCCAGCCGAGCAGCATCTTGATGCGGTTCATCAGCTGCAGCGCGATGTCGTGCGGGCTCGCGCTCTCGCGGATCGCCGCGGCGGCCCGCCCGATCACCTCTTCGGCGGCCTCGTAGACGCCGAGCTGGTTGAGCACGAGCCAGCAGTCGATCAGGGTGGAGGACAGCAGCCGGTTCCAGTTGCGGACGCCGACCTGCCGGTCCGGGATGGTGGAGTCGTCCAGGATGGCCAGCGCCCTGGCGATCTCGGTGAGCGCGGCGTCCTCCTGCGCGGCGATGACCAGGCGGCGCCCGCGCAGGGCGTGCGCGTCGGCCCGCAGCAGGGCGATGCCGTGGCGCCGGGTGTGCGCGAGCATCTCGTCGAGCCGGGGCTCCGCCTCGGCGGCCAGGCCCTTGGTGATCAGCCGGGCCAGCGCGGACGCGCGCAGCAGCTGGGCCACGAGCAGGGGTTCACCGCGTCGCTGGGTCTCGTCGAGCAGCTCGTCCAGGCTCGCGACGATCTCGAGCTGCTGGGTGTACTCGGCCCGCTGGACCGCGGCGCTCAGCTCGCGCGCTCGTCCGACGAGCCAGGCGTCGGACATCTCGATCAGCGCGGGCCGCCTGGCCGCCACCGGGTCGGTCGCCTCTTCGGTCAGCGCCATCCTCCCGGTGTCGTGGGTCGGGTCGTCTGCTCCGCCGCCAGGATTCGAACCTGAACTGTCAGAACCAAAATCTGAAGTGCTGCCGATTACACTACGGCGGATCGATCCTGGTCAGGATAGCGACGATCGGGTGTCGTCCGCGCGGGGGATGCGTTAGGCGGCGCGTCCCCGGGTACCCCCCGCCCGGAGAAGGGTGTGGGTTCAGGCACTCCCCAGCCGCCGGAACCTCCTGTACCGTAACTTACGGCATCGTAGGTTAGGTCACCCTTCGCAGGGCACCGTGCAGGAAGAAGTGAAGCGTATGACGGCCACGCTCGACCGTTCACAGCCCACCGGGGAGCCGCCGGCTCCGAAGGGCCCCAAACCCGTCGTCGACGGCCAGCGCGGCATCGGCGTGCAGCTGTCGGTCTACTTCGGCGTGATCGCGCCGCTGGTGGCCTTGCTGGTCGCCGTGCCGTTCGCCTGGGGCTGGGGACTGAGCTGGGTCGACGTCGGCATCTTCGTGGTGTTCTACGCGATCAGCGGGCTCGGCATCACGGTGTCGTACCACCGCTACTTCACGCACGGCTCGTTCAAGGCCAAGCAGTGGCTGCGCGTGCTGATGGCGATCGCGGGCAGCATCGCCCTGCAGGGCCCGGTGATCACCTGGGTCGCCGACCACCGCCGCCACCACGCGTTCTCCGACCGCGACGGCGACCCGCACTCGCCCTGGGCGTTCGGCACCTCGCCGTGGGCCATCGCGAAGGGCTTCTGGCACGCCCACATGGGCTGGCTGTTCGAGCGCGACCAGACGAACGCCGAGCGGTTCGCGCCGGACCTGGTGAAGGACCCGGCGATCAAGAAGGTCGACGACCTGTTCTGGCTGTGGGCCCTGGTCAGCCTGACGCTCCCGGCGCTGCTCGGCGGCTTGATTTCGTGGTCGCTGTGGGGCGCGGTGACGGCGTTCTTCTGGGCCGGTCTGGTGCGCATCTGCGTGCTGCACCACGTGACGTGGTCGGTCAACTCGATCTGCCACATGATCGGCGAGCGCCCGTTCGCCGCCCGCGACAAGTCGGCGAACTTCTGGCCGCTGGCGATCTTCAGCTTCGGCGAGTCCTGGCACAACCTGCACCACGCGGACCCGACGTCGGCCCGCCACGGCGTGAAGCGCGGCCAGATCGACATCTCCGCGCGGCTGATCTGGATCTTCGAGAAGTTCGGCTGGGTGCACGACGTCCGCTGGCCGACGCCCCAGCGCCTGGCCCGAATCGCCACCGAGAAGCACTAGTCAACTAGGCTGCCCCGGTGGCGGGGAGACGACGTTCGAAGCGTGAGCAGGTCACCGGGGCGCGTCCGGCCGCCCCGGTGACCCGCGTCCGGATGACCGGCACCGAGCGGCGCCAGCAGCTGCTCAACGTGGCGAGGGCGTTGTTCGCCGAGAAGGGCTTCGACGGGACGTCGATCGAGGAGATCGCGCACCGCGCCAACGTGTCGAAACCGGTGGTGTACGAGCACTTCGGCGGCAAAGAGGGCATCTACGCGGTGGTCGTCGACCGCGAGACGCAGCTGTTGCTGGACCGGATGGTCTCGACGCTGCACGGCGGTCACCCGCGGGCGATGCTGGAGCAGGCGGCGACGGCTTTGCTGTCGTACGTCGAGGATTCCCACGACGGCTTCCGGATTCTCGTGCGTGACTCGCCGGTGGCCAGTTCCACCGGGACGTTTTCGACTGTCCTGAACGACATCGCCAGCCAGGTGGAGCACATCCTCGCCCAGCAGTTCGCGGCTCGGGGGTATGACGAGAAGCTGGCCGCGTTGTATGCCCAGGCCTTGGTCGGGATGGTCGCCTTGACCGGGCAGTGGTGGCTGGACGCCCGGAAGCCGAAGCGGGACGAAGTCGCGGCTCATCTGGTGAATCTCGCTTGGAACGGGCTGTCGCACTTGGAGCACAAGCCGAAGCTCCGCCTGGGTTAGCCGCGGGGCAGCGCGCGGAGGGCGAGCTTTCCCAGCATCGCGGTCAGCGCGGCCTCGAACTCCAGCGAGTTGTCGGGTTCCCCGGACATGGCGTGCGTGAGTTCGTGCAGCAGCGTCGCGCAGTACTCGGCGGCTCCGGCGAGCTGACCGCGGTGGATCACGATCCGGTTCTCGGCCGGTTCCCACAAGCCGACGGTGGAGTGCCCGGTTTCGTCAAGGCGCATGGTCTCCGAGATCACGACGCCGGGGCGCCGGTCGATTTCCGCGAGGCGCAGGACCGCGTCGGTCAGTTCGTAGACGGAACGCTCCGGCGGCGTCAGGTCCGCGGTGCTCACGAGGGTGAAGACGAAGCTGTCGTTCCAAGCCTCGCCGTAGCGGCTCAGGTTGAGCAACGGGCGGCCGGTCAGGTCGACCTGCTGGGCGAGCTTCGCCGACACGTCCAGCGGAACGGTGACCAGCCGGTACCCGTCGTCCTCGGCGTAGCGGAGCTGGGGAGTGCCTTCCTGGAAGCTCCGCCGGCGTCACGAAGACGACCTTCTCCTGGCTCGCCAGCACCGTGCAGGCGTGCACGGCGATCTCACGCCAGCTCAGTTCGTCGTGCAGCTGCCCGGTTGCGAACTCGGCGAGGTCTTCGGCCAGCGGCGACACGACGCCGCTCACGCGGCACTGCTTGAGGATCGCCTTGACCCGGTCGGTGTAGGCGGACCGGCCGACGTTGCTGCGCTCGCGGTTGAGGGCCCGGCGCAACGGCGCGTTGATGTCGGTGATGTTGTAGGAGAACAGGAAGTTCGGCTCTTCGGCGACGAGGAGCCCCTTGACGTAGATCCGGCCGGGCGCGGCGGGGGAAACCCGCTTCAGGACCTGGCCGACGGAGGTGGTCTCCAGCAGGTGGTCGCCGCTGTAGTGCAGGAAGAAGTTCTGGGCCGCGGCGACGTCGTCCGCGGTGACGCCGTGCAGCACGACGTCGGTACCGGCCCGGTGGGGATCGGCGGGCGGGCGGATCACGGCGTGCAGGGTCCGCACGTCGGAGAAGGTTTCCTTGGCCCGCTGCCGGGTGGTGATGTCGCCGTGCGCGGACCGGATCTCCACGCGGACGTCGTGCCGGTCGAAGACGGCGAGCGCGTCCTTCAGGCCCATCCCGAACTGGCCGATGACGGCACCGGACCGGCGCTTCTCGTCGTTCTCGTTCTGCGTGAGGTGCGTGTAGCGAAGTCCGCGGCCGAAGTCGGCGACGTGCCACGCACCCGCGGCGTCCTCGGCGATCACGGGTTCGGCGGTCCCGGTGAGGGCGTGTTCGTCGAGAGCGTTCGCGATGACCTCGCGGATCGCGAAGGCGACGGGCCAGTGCTCCAGCACTCGTTCGATGTTCAGGTCGAAGTACTGCTCGCCACCGTCGACGGTCATCGTCCGATTCTGCCCGACGACGCTAGTGGAGCCGTCCGGTTTCGTGCAGGTGGTCGAAGATCAGCTTGTCCACCGCCGAGACCCGGTCCCGGTCCGCGTACTCGAGCCAGACGATCTCTTCGATCTCGCTGCTGGCGCGCGGGGTGCCGGTGTACTCCGCGGTGTAGCAGGTCATCCGCACCAGGACGCCCGCCGCGTGGCCGTGTGCCTCCGCTTCGAACACCCCGGCCGGTTCGATGGTCGGCTCGGCGATCGCCACGTCCAGTTCCTCGCGGACCTCCCGCACGAGCGTCTCGGCGTCCGTCTCACCGGGCTCGCGCTTGCCGCCGGGCAGGTAGTAGACGTCTTTGCCGCGTGAGCGCGTGCTGAGGACCCGGCCGTCCACGAGGTGCAGCCAGGCGATCTTGTCGATCACGGCAGCCGGCCGGTTTCGTGCAGGTGGTCGAAGATCATTTGCGCCACCAGCGACACCCTCGGCCGGTCCGCGTAGCCGAGCCAGGCGATTTCCTCGATCTCGCTGCAGGCCCGGAGATTTCCTTGGTAGTCGGCCGAGTAGGCGGTCGTGCGGACGTGAACGCCCTCCGCGTGCCCGTGCGCCTGCCCTTCGAAGGTGCCTGCCGGGGAGATCGTCGACGGCGTGATCTCCACGCCCAGTTCTTCGCGGATCTCCCGCACGAGCGTCTCGGCGTCCGTCTCGCCCGGCTCGCGCTTGCCGCCGGGCAGGTAGAACTTGTCCTTGCCCCGCGAGCGTGCCGCCAGGACCCGGCCGTCCACCACGTGGATCCAGGCGATCTTGTCGATCACGCCGGACGTGGCCGGATCGATCTTCGTCATGTCCCGATCCTAAGCACTACCCTCGAGCACATGGGGACCAACCGGGAAGTGGTGGTGACCGGCGGCGGCACCGGCATCGGGTACGCCGTCGCGGCGGCCTTCGCCGAAGCGGGTGACCGCGTCACAATCACCGGGCGCCGCGAGAACGTGCTCACCGAAGCCGCGACGCTGCTGGGCGCGCGGCCCGTCGTCTTCGATGCCGCCGATCCGGGCGCCGTCGAAGCCGCACTCGGGGAGTTGCCCGGCCGCGTTGACGTCCTCGTCAACAACGCCGGGGGCAACACCGACTTCCTCGACGGCGAGGGTGACGGCTTGGCCGGGTTCGCGGCCGCCTTCGAACGGAACCTGCGGTCCAATGTGGTCAGTGCCGCGCTGGTGACCCACGCGCTGCGCGAGCGGTTCGCCGACGGCGCGCGGATCGTCACCATCGGCTCGATCGCCGCGCACACCGGCGCCGGGTCCTATGGTGCCGCCAAAGCCGCCGTCGAAGGCTGGAACGTCAGCGTCGCCAGGGAGTTCGGCCCGCGCGGGATCACCGCGAACGTCGTCGCGCCCGGGCTGGTCGGGGACACCGAGTTCTTCCACGGCAAGCTCAGCGATCGCCGTCGGGAATGGCTGGTCGGGAACACCATGAACAAGCGGCCCGGCACGCCGGAAGACGTCGCCGCCGTCGTGGCCTTCCTGGCGAGCCCCGCCGCCGGGCACGTCACCGGGCAGGTCGTGCACGTCAACGGGGGCGCCCACCTCGGGAAGTAGTGGAAGCCGGTCCCCGAGCGCCAGGTCGGCGGTGGCGCTCGGGGACCAGCGCGGTGCTGCCGCGGGAAAACGCTCTTCGGACCGCGTCCAACACTCGTCGGTGGCGGGCGAAAACTCTTGGTACCGAATATGTTCCGCGATCGGACCCCCGGGCGACAGTGCCGAGGGCACCGGCTCGGTGTGACTTTCCCATGATCAGGCGGGCGTGACCTTCAGGAGCTTGTCGTCCGTTCCGTCCGACGTCGTCACGTACAGGGCGCCGTCCGGGCCGCTGCGGACCGCGCGCAGCCTGCCGAACTTGTCGTCGAACTCCGGGGGCAGCGTCACGTCCAGGACCTTGCCCGCCGCGTCCAGGTGGTACATCAGCAGCTTCTGGCCCTTGAGCGCCACCACGACCAGCGCGCCGTCGTTCGAACCCCACTGCGCGCCGGTCAGGAACGCATCGCCGCTGATCGCCTCGGTGATCTTCCCCGACGTCCACAGTGGACTCACCGCGTCCGGGAAGCGCTTGAGGTCGGTCATCGGCACGCTCTCGTCGTAGCTCGTGTCCGTGCCGCCCTTCGACGGGTCCCAGCCGTAGTTCGCGCCCGGCTTCAGCAGGTTGACCTCGTCGTCGAACGTCGGACCGTGCTCGGCCGTGATCACCTGGCCGCTGCCCGGCCGGATCGCCACGCCCTGGACGTTGCGGTGCCCATAGGTGTAGATCAGCCGCTCCCGCGGGTCCGCCGACGTGATGAACGGGTTGTCCGGCAACGGCTTCCCGGTCTTCGCGTCCATCCGCAGCACCTTGCCGCCGAGGGAGTGCCGGTCCTGGGCGATCGACGCGCGCGCCGTGTCGCCGGTGCCGACCAGCAGCGCGCCGTCCGGGGCGAACGTCGGGCGGCAGCCGGAGTGCCGCCCGCTCGGGTTCACCGGCAAGCCGGTCAGGAGATCGCGGACCCGGGTCGCGGAGGCGCCGTCTTCGGCCAGCTTCCACGTCACCAGCCGGATGTCGACGGCCTTGCCGCCCTCCTGGTGGTCCTGGCAGGTGATGAACTCGCGGCTGGTCGAGAAGTCCGGGCTGACGACCATGCCGAGCAGCCCGCCCTCGCCCTTGACGAGGACGTCGGAGAAGTCGGCGCGCACCTCGGTCGCCTGTCCGCCGCGGACCAGCGCGAGCTTGCCGGGCCGCTGCGGCACGAGGATGCCGCCGTCGGGCAGGAAGCCGACGTCCCAGCCGTGCTCGAGCCCGGCGGTCACCGTCTCGACCTTGAACTTCCCGGTCGACGCCGTCGGCGTCGCGGCGGGCGGGACGCTCTGGATCGGCTCGCTCGCCGCCCCCGAGCAGCCCGCGACCAGCAGGGACACCACACCGATGAGACCCAGCACACACCGCATACGGCTCATCCTGCCATCAACCGGTGAAATCACCGTTCGCCGCGACGAGGAACTCCAGATCGCGCGAGCCCGGGATGTAGTGGCCGGTGCCGGGCACGAGGTCGACCGTGGCCCCGGCGGCTTCGAGACGGCGTTTCGTCGTCGCCGAGTCGACCATGGCGTCCTCCGCCCCGGCGACCGCGTAGACGGGCATGGTCAGCTTCGCCAGCGCGGTGTCGTCGAAGACCGGGAACGGCCCGGTGCGGTAGCGGTAGTTCGCCGACACCAGCAGCTGGTGGTCCACGATCCGCGGCTCCGCGTCCGCGCCGAGCACGCCGGCCACGGCTTTCCGCCGCCCCTTCTGGCCGAGCAGCGCCAGCAGGACGGCCTTGACGACGAACCCCTTCTTCATCGGGCCGAGGCCGATCGGGCAGCGCAGCGCCAGCGCCGCGACGCGCTCCGGTCGACGGGTCGCGTAGTCGAGGGCGAGCCAGCCCCCGAACGACGAGGTCAGGAAGGCCGCCCGCGCCGCGCCGACGTGGTCGAGCACCGCGTCCAGCCAGGTCGCGTACCGGTCGGTGGCCAGCGGCGGCCGCGTCTCGGCGCTCAGTCCCGGCTCGCCGATGATGTCGACGGCGTAGACCCGGAACCGCTCGGTCAGCGTCGCGAACCGCTCCGCCCACTCGCCGGAGTTGCTGCCGGAGCCGTGCAGCAGCACCAGCGGCGGGGCGTCGGCCGGGCCACCCGCGACGACGAACGTCTCGCCTTCGGGCGTCGGCACGCGCAGCTGCTCGTGGGGGCCGGGCCACGCCTTCAGGACGTCGAGGTAGCGCTCCCGCAGCAGGCGAGCACCAGCTTCGGATTTATAGATCGTCATGCAAACTACTCTAACGTTCCCTATCAAGCGGATAAACAGGGAAGGTTAGCTGCCAGGTCGGACAAGTCCGGACTCGTAGGCGAAGACCACCGCGTGCACGCGGTCGCGCAGCCGCAGCTTGCCGAGAATGCGCCCGACGTGCGTCTTCACCGTCGTCTCGCCGATGTACAGCTTCGCGGCGATCTCGCCGTTGGACAGCCCGCGCGCGATGAGCCCGAGCACGTCCTTCTCGCGTTCGGTCAGCGCGTCGAGCTTCGCGGCGTCCGCCGGGTCGCGGTCGTCGGCGAGGTAGCGGTCGAGCAGCCGCCGCGTGACCGACGGCGAGACCATCGAGTCGCCGCGCAGCACTCCCCGCACCGCGACGAGCATCTCCTCCGACGGCGCGTCCTTCACCAGGAACCCGCTGGCCCCGGCGCGCAACGCGGCGTACGCGTACTCGTCGAGGTCGAACGTCGTGATGATCAGGACGCGCACGCCGGGCAGCTCGGCGCAGATCCGCTCGGTCGCCGCGACGCCGTCGAGCACCGGCATCCGGACGTCCATCAGCACCAGGTCGGGCCGCAGCTCCCGGGCCAGCTCGACGGCTTCCTCGCCGTTGGCGGCTTCCCCGGCGACGACCAGGTCGTCCTGGCTCTCGACGATCATCCGCAGCCCGACGCGCACCAGCTCCTGGTCGTCGCACAGCAGCACCCGCGTGGTCACGGCTCGACCACCAGGCTGGCGTGCACGCGGTAGCCGCCGTCCGGGCGCGGGCCGGCCGTCAGCTCGCCGTGGAACATCTCGACGCGCTGGCGCATCCCCGGCAGCCCGCGCCCCGACGACGGCAGGGCCGGGGCGGGCGCGGGCGCGCGGCCACCGGTGTTCGTCACCTCGATCCGGATCTCGCGCGGCTCGAAGGCGACGGCGACGCGGCCGGTCGCGTCCGCCGGGGCGTGCTTGATCATGTTGGTCAGTGCCTCCTGGACGATCCGGTACGCCTGCAGCGCGGCGCTCGCGGGCAGGCCGCCCGGGTCGCCGGTGACGTCGAGCGCGACGTCGCGCCCGGACTGCTCGACGAGTTCCCGCAGCTCGGCGACGGTCGGCTGCGGGCTGCGGCCGTCCTGGCCCGCGTGCAGGACTTCGAGCAGCCGCCGCAGCTCGGCGAGCGCGTCCCGGCCGGTGCGGCCGATCGTGTCGAGTGTGCGGTCGACGGCCGCGGGGTCGCGGTGCCGGGCGAGCTTCGCGCCTTCGGCGTTGAGCACGATCACGCTCATGCTGTGCGCGAGGACGTCGTGCAGTTCGCGGGCGATCCGGGTGCGTTCTTCGGCGACGGCGGCGCGCGCCTGGGCGTCCGCCCGTTTCTCCTCTTCCGCGGTGAGCTGGGCTTTCTTGCGGAAGAACTCGCCGAGTGTCCACGCGGCGATGTGCAGCGGCCAGACCCCGACGACCGTGAAGGTCGGGTTCTCGGTGTAGGTGCCCCAGACGAACCCCCACTGCCAGCCGAGGACGAAGATCGCGACGGTGATCAGCGCGGCGAACCCCCGCTGCCCGAGCTTGACCAGGGTGAACAGCACGACGGCCATCGCCAGCTCGGTGCGGCCGCGGTCGTAGGCCCAGATCTCGTTGGTGTACACCGCCACGGCCCCGGCGATGACGAGCACCGCGGCCGTGCGCGGGAACCGGCGGCGGACCAGGAGCGGGAGCAGGAACAGCATCGGGATCGCGCGGATGACCCACGGCTGTTCGTTCGACCAGCTGGGCGCGAGGAAGACGAACACCGCGTACAGCGGCAGGTCCTTCGTCCACTGGTGCCTGCGCACCCACACCACGAGCCGTTCCACGGACCGAACGTAACGCGGCGGCCGGGTCGGCGGCGTCCTTCCGCGGTACCGATCGGGTCCTCCCGCGGGAGGACGAGACCGGTCGATCCGGCGGATTCGCGGCCACCCGCGGCGTTCCTACCGTCGGCGGCATGTCGATCACCAGGGAGTTCTTCCGGCACCCGCTGCTGACGGGCGCGATCGCGCCGAGCTCGCCGCGGCTGGCCGAAGAGATGACGGCGGGCCTCGGCCTGGAGCGCGCGGCCCGCGTCGCCGAACTCGGCCCGGGCACGGGCGTGTTCACCGAAGCCGTCCTCGCGCTGCTACGCCCCGAAGCGCGCCTGACCGCGTACGAGATCAACCCGCGTTTCGCCGTTTCGCTTCGCGCGCGGTTTCCGCAGGTGGACGTCGTCACCGGCTCGGCGGAGCACCTCGCGCCGGACGACGTCGACGTCGTCGTCTCCGGTCTGCCGTGGACGGCCATGACCGCGGGACGGCAGCAGCGCATCCTCGACGCGATCGTCGCGGCGCTGGCCCCGAACGGCCGGTTCACGACGTTCGCGTACGCCCACGCGGCCTGGACGCCACCCGCGCGTCGCTTCGCCGCTTCGCTGCGAAGCCGTTTCGCGGTCGTGGAACGGACTCCGGTGGTCTGGGGGAACCTGCCGCCCGCGTTCGTCTACCGGGCGGCACTGCCGGTGGCGGTGGGGAGGGCGCGGCGTGGACAGCCTGCTGCGGCCCCTGCTTGACGCGCCGGCGGCGGTCGTCTACCTGGTCTGCGCGCTGGTGATCACGGCGGAGACGGCGGTGCTGCCGGGGATCGTGCTGCCGACGTTGTCGACGTTGCTGCTGATGGGTTTCCTCGCCGAGCGCGGCACGCTCCACCTCGGACTCGCGTTGGTGGTGGCCGTGCTCGCGGCCGTCCTCGGTGACCAGCTGGCTTATCTCGAAGGGCGCTACTGGGGGCCGCGCGTGGCCCGCCGCGTCGGCCGCGACCGCTGGGACCGCGCGGAGGCGGTGGTCGCGCGCTACGGCGTCCCGGCGGTGGTCGCGGGCCGCTGCCTGGTCGGGCTGCGGACGCTGGTGCCGCGCGTGGCGGGTTCAGCGGCGATGCCGTACCGGCGGTTCGCGGCGGGCAGTGTGGCGGCGGCGGTGGTGTGGGCGAGCGCGGAGCTGCTGGTGGGTCACTTGACGGCGTTGGCCGTCTGAAGGCGTTCGGCGGTTTCGGCGTCGGCGGGCAGGAACGTCTCCAGCTTCAGCTCGGAGACGGTCACATCGGCGGCTGTCGCGAACGTCGTGATCGCCGTGATCAGCCGCAGCTCACCGACCGAAGTGGACAGTCGGACCGGCACCGCGAACCCGAGGTGGTCGGGGCTCGGCGGCCGCTCCGGCGGGAGGTAGCTCTCCAGCTCGGCGAGCTGCCGCGCGAGCCGGTCGTCCGGGGTGCGGGCGAGGTCGTTGCGGATGCGCTCGAGGATGTGCCGCGCCCAGTCGTCGAGGTTGCGCACGCGCGACGCCATCCCGCGCGGGTGCAGCGCGAGCCGCAGCGTGTCGACGGGTTCCGCCAGCAGGTCGGCCGCGACGCCTTCGGTGAGCAGGCCGAAGGCGTCGTTCGCGGCGACCAGCACGCCGTAGCGGTCGACGACGATGGCGGGGTAGGGCCGGTGGCCGTCGAGCAGCCGCCGCAGCCCGTCGAGAACCGGCCGGATCGCCGGGTCGTCGAGCTTCGTTTCGGGGTAGGTCGGCGCGTACCCGGCGGCGTGGAGCAGGCCGTTGCGCTCGCGCAGCGGCAGTTCGAGGGACTCGGCGACGCGCAGCACCATGCCGCGGCCGGGCACCGAGCGCCCGCTTTCCATGAAGCTGACGTGCCGCTGCGTCGTCCCCGCGCGCAGGGCCAGGTCGAGCTGGCTGAGCCGCCGCCGGGTGCGCCAGTCCTTGAGCGCCGTGCCGAAGTCCACCCGTTCATCTTGCTCCGCCGGGCGATTCCCTCCGGGGAATTGAGGGCATTCCCGGTTCCGGCGAGGCTGCGGGCATGACGAAATACGGCTTGGTCGTGCCGACCTACCAGCCCATCCTCGACGCCGGGCGGACCGCGCCCGAGCTGGTCGACGTCGCCGTCACGGCCGAAGAGCTCGGCCTCGACTCGGTCTGGGTGGGCGACACCCTCGCGCGCGCCCCACTGGACGCGTTCGCGGTCCTCTCGGCGTTCGCGGCCCGGACGTCGCGGGTGACGTTGGGGACGTCCGCGCTGCTCCCGGCGTTGCGGGACCCGGTGTTGTCCGCGAACCAGCTGCTGTCGATCGACCTGCTGAGCGGCGGGCGTCTCACGGTGGCCGTCGGGGCCGGGTTCGCCGGGCGGAGTGAGCCGGAGTTCGCGTTCGTGGGCGTGCCGTGGGAGCGGCGCCGGGCGCGGCTGGACGACATCGTGGGCCTGTGGCGGGCGGCGTGGAGTGGCGCTGATTCCTTCCACGGTTCGGTGCTGCACTACGACTCGCTGCCTTCCTTCCTCGCGCCTTCCCAGCCGGGCGGGCCGCCGGTGTGGCTGGCGGCTTACACGCCGGGTGCGCTCGCGCGAATCGGACGGTTGTACGACGGCTGGCTGCCGTACCCGCCGGACCCCGCGGACTACGTGTCGGGTCTGGCTCAGATCCGTGCGACGGCGTCGCGTCCGGTGACCCCGGCGTTGTTCGCGACGGTCCTGGTGGAGGACGACGCCGTGCGCGGACGAGAGCTGCTCGAGGAGTACTGCCAGCGCAACTACGGGATGCCCGCGGACTTCGTCCAGGGGATCCAGATGCAGGTGACGGGCTCGGCCGAGGAGGTGGCGGCCCAGCTGCGCCGATACGAAGGAGCGGAGCACATCCTGCTGCGAATCGCGAGCACGGAGCCGAAGGTCTTCGACGAGCAGCTACCCCGCTTGGCCGAGGTGGCGAACCTGCTCCGCTCTTGACGGGTTGCCAACACCCCAAGGCGGCCTTGGTTGCGTCTGACGCACCCAAGGCCGCCTTCGTTGCGTCTCACGCACCGAAGGCCACATTGGGGCGCTCGGGCCGCCACCAGCGGTGATCGGAAACCTGTCGGGGGTGGCACGTAGGCTGGGACCGTGACCGACGCTCCACTGTCCGGACTCCTCACCGCCATCCTTCCCGACCCGGCCCTGCGCGGCGTGGTCGAGCGCGCCGGCGCGCCGCTGCTCGAGCTGCAGGGCCCGATCGCCGCTCGGCAGCTCGTCGCGGCCGCCCTCGCCGCCGATGCGGGCGCGGCCAAGCCCGTCCTCGCTGTCACCGCCACCGGCCGGGAGGCCGACGAGCTGACCGCGTCGCTCAGCGCCCTGCTGGGCAAGCAGAGAGTCGCCGACTTCCCGAGCTGGGAGACCCTGCCGCACGAGCGCCTCTCGCCGCGCGCCGACACCGTCGGGCGCCGCCTGGAGGTGCTGCACCGGCTCAAGACCGGGGACGACGACCTGCGCGTGGTCGTCGCCACCGTCCGCAGCCTCATCCAGCCCATGGCGCCCGGGCTCGGGTCGCTCGCCCCGGTCGACCTCGTCGTCGGCGAAGAGCAGAGCTTCGAAGGCCTCCTCGAACGGCTCGTCGAGCTGGCCTACACCCGCGTCGACATGGTCGAGAAGCGCGGCGAGTTCGCCGTCCGCGGCGGCATCCTCGACCTCTTCGGCCCGACCGCGCAGCACCCCGTCCGCGTCGAGTTCTGGGGCGACGAGGTCAGCGAGATCCGCGCGTTCGCCGTCTCCGACCAGCGGTCGATCCCCGGCGAGATTCCGCGCGTCACGGCGCCGCCGTGCCGGGAGCTGCTGCTCACCGCGCCGGTCAAGGAGAAGGCCGCGGAGCTGGCGAAGACCTACGAGGCCGACGCCCACCTGGCCGAGATGCTCACCAAGCTCGCCGACGGCATCCCCGTCGAGGGCATGGAAGCCCTTATCCCGGTGCTCTGCGAAGGCGAGCTGGAGCTGCTCACCGACGCGATGCCGGTCGGCACGCACGTCCTGCTCACCGACCCGGAGAAGATTCGCGCCCGCGCCGCCGACCTCGTCCGCACCGGCCAGGAGTTCCTCGAAGCGTCCTGGACGACGGCCGCGGCGGGCGGCCAGGCCCCGATCGACCTCGGCGCGTCCGCCTACCGCGGCCTCGACGAGATCGCCTCCCACGCGCAGGACACCAAGCGCGCCTGGTGGACGCTCACCCAGCTGACCAGCGAAGACCCGGACGTCTACCGCGTCTCGGTCGAGGCCGCGCCCGGCTACCGCGGCGAGCTCGAGCGTGCGATGACGGACCTGCGCGCGCACACGGCGGCGGGCGGCACGGCGGTGCTCGTCGTCGCCGGTCAGGGCACCGCGGCGCGCGCGGTCGAGCAGCTCACCGGCGCCGACGTCCCGGCCACCCAGGCCCCCGACGGCCTGGCGAACGCACCGGCCCCGGGCATGGTCACGGTCACCTGCGGCGGCCTCACCGACGGCTTCGTCTCGCCGGAGCGTGCCCTGGTCGTGCTGAGCGAGGCGGACCTCACCGGTCGCGGCGCGGGCGCCGGAACGTCCACAAAGGACTTGAACACCAAGATGCCGTCCCGGCGGCGCAACGCGGTCGACCCGCTCGCGTTGAAGGCGGGCGACTACGTCGTGCACGACCAGCACGGCATCGGCCGGTTCGTCGAGATGGTCCAGCGGACGGTCGCCGGCGCGACGCGCGAGTACCTCCTGCTGGAGTACGCGTCGTCGAAGCGCGGCCACCCGGGCGACCGGCTGTTCGTCCCCACCGACCAGCTCGACGAGGTCTCCCGCTACGTCGGCGGTGAGCTGCCCACGCTCAACAAGCTCGGCGGCTCCGACTGGAAGAACACCAAGGCCAAGGCCAAGAAGGCGGTCAAGGAGATCGCGGCCGAGCTGGTCCAGCTGTACGCGGCACGCCAGGCCGCGCCCGGCCACGCGTTCGGCCCGGACACGCCGTGGCAGCACGAGCTGGAAGACGCGTTCCCGTTCACCGAGACCAACGACCAGCTCGCCGCCATCGACGAGGTCAAGGCGGACATGGAGCGCGGCGTCCCGATGGACCGCGTCATCTGCGGCGACGTCGGTTACGGCAAGACGGAGATCGCCGTCCGCGCGGCGTTCAAGGCGGTGCAGGACGGCAAGCAGGTCGCGGTCCTCGTCCCGACGACGCTGCTGGCCCAGCAGCACCTGAACACCTTCCACGAGCGGATGCGCTCGTTCCCGGTGAAGATCAAGGGTCTCAGCCGGTTCACGAACAAGGCGGAGTCGGACGCGATCCTCGAGCAGCTCGCGAGCGGCGACGTCGACATCGTCATCGGCACGCACCGGCTGCTGCAGACGGGCATCCGCTACAAGGACCTCGGCCTCGTGATCGTCGACGAGGAGCAGCGGTTCGGCGTCGAGCACAAGGAGCACATCAAGGCGCTGCGCACGCACGTCGACGTGCTCACGATGTCGGCGACGCCGATCCCGCGCACGCTGGAGATGTCGCTGGCGGGCATCCGCGAGATGTCGACGATCCTGACCCCGCCGGAGGACCGCCACCCGATCCTGACGTACGTCGGCGCGTACGACGACAAGCAGGTCGGCGCGGCCATCCGGCGCGAGCTGCTGCGTGACGGCCAGGTCTTCTACGTCCACAACCGCGTGTCGTCGATCGAGAAGGCGGCGCGGCGGATCCGCGAGCTGGTGCCGGAGGCGCGGGTCGTGACGGCGCACGGCCAGATGAACGAGGAGAAGCTCGAGAAGATCATCCAGGGCTTCTGGGAGAACGAATACGACGTCCTCGTCTGCACGACGATCGTCGAGACCGGCCTGGACATCTCGAACGCGAACACGCTCCTGGTCGAACGCGGCGACCTGCTGGGGTTGGCTCAGCTGCACCAGCTGCGCGGCCGCGTCGGACGTGGGCGTGAGCGCGGGTACGCGTACTTCCTGTACCCGCCGGAGGCCCCGCTGACGGAGACCGCGCACGACCGCCTGGCGACGATCGCCCAGAACACCGAGCTGGGCGCGGGCATGGCGGTCGCGATGAAGGACCTGGAAATCCGCGGCGCGGGCAACATTCTCGGAGCGGAGCAGTCCGGGCACATCGCGGGCGTCGGCTTCGATCTGTATGTGCGGTTGGTGGGCGAGGCGGTCGACGCGTTCCGGCGGCACGCGGGAGCCGAGCCGACGGAGGAAGAGGAGCTGGCGGAGGTCCGCGTCGACCTCCCGATCGACGCCCACATCCCGCACGACTACGTGCCGGGGGAGAGGCTGCGGCTGGAGGCGTACCGCAAGATCGCGGCGGCCCCGGACACGGAAGGACTGGACGCGGTCCGCGAAGAGCTGATCGACCGCTACGGCCAGCCCCCGGCACCGGTGAACCGGCTGCTGGCGGTGGCCCGGTTCCGCCACACGTGCCGCGAGGCGGGCGTGACGGAGGTGGCGGTCCAGGGCAACACGATCCGCTTCGCGCCGTTGCCGCTGGCTGATTCGCAGATGGTGCGGTTGAAGCGGCTGTACCCGAAGGCGATGTTCAAGGCGGTGACGAACACGGTGTCGGTGCCGAAGCCCACGGAGGGCCCGGCGGGCGGCCGCATCGGCGCGCCGACGCTGCGGGACGAAGAGCTGCTGGACTGGTGCACGAAGTTGCTGACGCAGCTGACGAAGAAGCCCGCCACGGTGTAGAAGGCACGGTGTAAAACGCGGCGGACACCGGGCGCCACTTCGGGGGAACTCCCGTTGTGGCGCCTGGGTTCGCCGTGGCGGTGGCCCTACGTTCGCGGCATGAACATCCGCAGCAGACAGCTCGGCGAACGGCTGCTCCAGCGCATGGCGGAGCAGGACTGGGGTGTCCGCGAGATGTCCCGCAAGCTCGAGATGAGCGCGCAGTGGGTTTCCTCGGTAACGCGCGGCTTGCACCGGCCGGACCCGGTGCACCTGGCGAGGTTCCTGACCGTGCTGGGGATCCGGGGAGCGGAATACCGCGAGCTGATGGCGTTGGGTGACGAAATGCGCAAGCCCGGCCTGCTCGAGAAGCCGCTGCAACTGCGCACGTTGATCTGGCACGAAGAACGGGCCACCGCGATCTCCCAGTTCCACGGCTGTTTGGTGCCGGGGCTGCTGCAGACCGCCGACTACGCCCGGAGCCTGATCGCCGAAATCGGCACCGCGACCGAGCCGGACCACATCGACGAGCTGGTGTTCGCCCGCATGTCCCGGCAGGTGATCCTCGACAAGCGGCCCAGCGTGGCCTTCGCCTTCTTTCTGCACGAGTTCGTGCTCCGGCTGCCCATCGGGCGCGGAGCGCCCGATGTCATGCGCGGCCAGCTGGCCCACTTGGTGCGGCTGGCCGAACGGAGCCACATTTCGATCCGGGTGGTGCCCGCGCGAAGCGGCGGGCACCCCGCGCTGGCCGGGCATTTCCAGCTGATCGAGTCGGCGAGCTTCACGCCGGTGGTCTACATCGACAGCGAGGTTTCCTCGCTGTTCCTCGAGGAACCGACCGATGTCGCGGCTTACCGGCGCGTGCTCGAGGGTCTGGATCGGGTCGCGCTCGATCGGGCAGAATCGAGGAGGTGCATCGCCGACCTCTACTCGACGGGAGCGCGACGGGATGACTTGGCGTAAGAGCAGCTACAGCACCAACGGTGGCGAGTGCGTCGAGGTCGCCCTCGGTCGTCCGCAAGTCCTGGTCCGGGACACGAAAGACCGCGAGGGCGGCGCCATTGCCGTCCCCGCCGGCCCTTGGCGCGAGTTCCTCAGCCGACTTCGCTGAACATCGGCGGCCGAGGCTCGGCCAAACCCATCTTCACCTCTTCGACCGGCACCGGAACCGCCCCCGCGCCGGCCATCGGCAGCGGCCGGGGCGTCCGCGGCATCCTCGATCCCGCGCCCCCACCGCGTCCCGGGTACACGAGCAACCCGCGGACCGGGTCCGGGACCGCGTCCAGGGCCGCCGTCACGACCGGCAACCTCCGGAACCCGTCGCGCCGCTCCGCCGACCCGAACTCGATCTCCAGCACCACACCCCACCGGTGCTCGTGCCACTTCCACTGCTCGGCACCGTTCGTCAACGCCGCTTCGGTGAGCGCGTCACCGTAAGCCAGGCGCCACCGCGAGGCCGAGAGCTCGCCGTCGAACACCTCGATCGTCAGCCAGTGGTCCATGACCCGACACTACGACCGGTGACACCCGATGGGTGTTGCGATCCGGCACCGATGGTGTGAGAGGGTATGCGCTGTGATGCGGATCATGGGGCGCCCTCGCGCGCTGGTCGCGGTCGTTGCCGGTGCACTTCTGCTCGCCGGGTGCGGCTCTGGTCCCAGTCAGGTCGGCGCCGCCGCGATCGTCGGGGACCGCACTGTCTCCATCGACCAGGTGCAGACGCTGATCGACAAGGCCGTCCGCGAGCACCCGTATGCGCAGAAGCTCGCCCGTGAGCACAAGCTCGACCTGATCGGCCGGGCCGTCGTCAGCCAGCTCGTCCTGCACGAGCTGCTCACCAAGGCCGCCGACAAGGCCGGCATCACGCCCAACTACGGCGAGATCGACGCCCAGCTGGCGAAGGACCCCCTCAACGGCCAGGTCCCCGCCGACGCGAGCGACGAGACCCGGGCCGTCAGCGAGGTCGTCACCCGCACGCGTGACCACCGCGAGGAGCTGACCGACAACAACCTCGCGCAGATGCTGGCCGAGAAGGGCTCCCCGGACCTGTCGGTCACGTTCGACTACACGTCGATCGGCTCGATGCCGAACTCCGACGGCAGCGACGCGCCCCAGGGCCCCGCCGCCAAGAAGGCGGCCGAGGACCTCGCCCGCCAGTTCGCCGCCGACCCGGCGGCCGCGACCAAGCGCATCACCACCGACGTCCAGTTCGAGGCGGCGCTGCGCCAGCAGGCTGCCCAGGCCGGCCAGAACGTCGACTCCATCCCGCCGCTCACCGGCCTCGGTGAGGTCCTGCCCGCGGCGCAGGCCGGCATGCTCGCCGCCACGCCGCTGTACGGCTCGCCGGTCGGCTCCGTGACCGTCTTCCCGTACCCGAACCGCGAGGGCACCTGGTTCGTCGGCGTGGTCCGGCAGCGTGCCGACGGCAAGCCGGTGGCCACCGAGCGGACGCCGTCGCTCGACGCCGCCACCAAGACCGCCATCGGCATGCGGCAGCTGCAGCCGCTGTTCGACGAGCTCGGCGTGCGCGTCAACAAGCGGTACGGCGTGTGGGATTTCGTGGGCATGAACGTCGTGCCGAACCAGGACGCCGCCGAGGGCCTCGTGCTGCCCTCCGGGGGTTCCGCCCCGCGGCAGCAGTGAGCACGGGCGTCGTCGTAGTCGTCCGCGGGGCGACCCTGCCCGCCGCGGCCCTGAAGGTCCTTCGCGACTCCGACGCGGTGTACGCGGCGACTGACGTCGACCCGGCCGTCTTCGGCGTCCCGGCCGTCACCGAGGCGCCTTCGCTGGTGGACGTCGTGCTGCTCGCCGGGTCACGCGACGAGCCCGCGGCGGCGCTGCTCATCGCGACCGGCGCGGAGGTCATCGACACGCCGGTGCCGCCCCTGGTCGAGGCCGCCGACGTGATGGACCGCCTCCGCTCGCCGGGCGGCTGCCCGTGGGACGCGGCCCAGACGCACGACTCGCTGCGCCAGTACCTCGTCGAAGAGACCTACGAGCTGCTCGACGCCATCGAGGAAGGCGACCGGGAGGCGCTGCGCGAGGAGCTCGGCGACGTCCTGCTGCAGGTCCTCTTCCACGCGCGCATCGCCGCCGAGGACCCCGAGGAACCCTTCGGCATCGACGACGTCGCCACCGCGCTCGTCGCGAAGCTGGTCGGGCGGCACCCGCACGTGTTCGCCGACGCCGACGCCGTGCACACCGTCGAGCACCAGAACGTGAAGTGGGAAGAGCTGAAGCAGCAGGAAAAGCGCCGCTTGTCCATTGTGGACGGCGTCGCGCTCGGCCAGCCCGCGGTGGCGCTGGCGGGCAAGCTCGGGCAGCGCTCCGGGCGCGCGGGCATCCCGCTCGACCTCTTCCCGGCGGGCTCCGGCGCCGCCGCCCAGCTGTTCCGCATCGCGGCCACGGCCCGGCGCGCGGGCGTCGACCCCGAGGGCGAGCTGCGGACGCTGGCGAAGCAGTTCGCGAAGGACGTCCGGGCCGCCGAGCAGGCCGCGCGCGACGCCGGGCTGCAGCCGACGACGCTGGAGGCCGACGGCTGGCGGAAGTTCTGGCCGTCCCGCTGAATGTGATCCAGCACACAATCGGGTGAGAACCGTTTCCGATCTTCCGGCGTCTTGCCTGGTGTGAGACAGAAGCCACTGGAGGACGCCGACGAGGAACACCTCGTCCGGCGCACGGCCAAGGGCGACCGCGCGGCGTTCGAGGAGGCTCTACCGCCGCACGTCGCCGTGGCTGGCCGTGCGCCTGCGCCGCCGGTGCGCCGACGAGCAGGTCGTCGCCGAAGTCATGCAGGAGACGTACCTCGCGGTCTGGCGCGCGGCGGGCTCGTTCGCGGGCACCGCGACCGGCGGCACGGCCGTCGGGTGGGTGTGGACGATCGCCGCGCGGCGGCTGGTCGACGCGTTCCGCCGCCGGGCGCACCACGCCGAAGTACCGGCGGAGGTGGCGCTCGACGTCGCGCCGGTGCCGGCGGCGGAAGACGTCGCGCTGGCCGCGACGATGGGGGACGACGTCGGCGACGCGCTGCGCGACCTCGCCCCGGAGCTGCGGCAGGTGCTGCAGGCGATGGTGCTCGACGGGCTGACCGTCCGCGAGACAGCCGTGCTGCTGGGACTGCCGGAAGGAACCGTCAAGACCCGCGCCCGCCGGGCGCGGATCGCGATGCGGGAGGCGTTGTCATGAACCATGCGTCGGATCGGCTCATCGCCGAGTACGCGGCGGGCGACGACCTCCCGGGCGACCGGCTGTGGGGCCTCGAAGCCCACCTCGAGACGTGCGCGCCGTGCCGGGCGCGGCTCGCGGAGGTGGCGTCCGTCCAGCCGGTGGTCGACGTCGTGTGGAACCGCCTCCAGATCGACATCCGGCTGCCGTCCGGCCCGGCCCACCCGGTGCCGGTGCGAGCGCGGCGCAAGCTGCCGTGGTGGGCCACCTGGGCCACCCCGGTGATGCTGCCGTGGCTGGGGATGATCGTGCTGGTCACGCTGCTCGCGCTGGTGTTCGACCAGATCGCGGGCTCGGTGCTGGACGTGACGGCGGTGCAGCTCTTCGCGCCGATGCTGCCGGTGCTCGGCGTCGCCGCGTCGTGGGCGCGGGGGCTGGATCCGGCGTACGAGGTCGTCGTCGCGACGCCGCGGGCCGGGCTGTACCTGATCGCGCGGCGGACGCTGGCCGTGCTCCTCGTCGTCCTGCCGGTGCTCGGGATCGCCGGCTGGCTGACCGGCACGGCCCTCGCGCTCTGGCTGCTGCCCAGCCTGGCCTTCACCACGGGGACGCTCGCGCTGGGCGGCCTGATCGGCGTCGCCCGGGCGGCGTACGCGCTGGTCGCGGTGTGGGTCGCGGGGCTGGTGCTGCCCACACTGGCGGCCCACCAGCCGACGTTTGCGCTCACCACCGGCGCGCTGCCGGTGTGGGCGGGGATCTTCGCGTTGACGACGGTGGTCGTCGCCCTGCACAAGGGCGCGTTCACCCGGCTCGGCGCGCGAAACTAGGGAGGAAGACCATGCGTGCTGTCGAAGCCGCCGAGGTCGCGCCTACGGCCTACGCCTGGGAAATCCAGGCCGAAGGGCTGAAGGTGCGGGTCGGCCGCAGGAAGCTGGCCGTGGACGGGGTGGACCTGTCGCTCGGCAAGGGGGTGCACGGCCTGCTCGGGCCCAACGGCGCGGGCAAGACGACGCTGATCAGGGCGCTGGCCACGGTGCTCCGCCCCGCTTCGGGGAGCTTGACGCTGCTCGGGACCGCGGCCGGGGTGGCCACCGGGCAGCGCGCCCTGCGCCGCCGGATCGGGTACCTGCCGCAGAACTTCGGGTTCTACAAGCGGTTCACCGTCCGGGAGTTCGTCGAGTACATGGCGTGGCTCAAGGAAGTGTCCAAACCGGACATCCCCGGTGCGGTGCAGCGCGCGATCGAGCGGGTGGGGCTCGCCGACCGCGCGGACTCCCGGATGAAGACGCTGTCGGGCGGCATGGTCCGGCGGGTCGGGATCGCGCAGGCGATCGTCAACGACCCCGACATCCTGCTGCTCGACGAGCCGACGGCCGGGCTCGACCCGGCCCAGCGGGTGCGGTTCCGCGAGCTGGTGCAGGAGCTCGGCCAGGACTCGTGCGTGCTGATCTCGACGCACCTGGTGGAGGACGTCGGGACGGCGTGCACGGACGTCGTCCTGTTCGCCGAGGGCAAGCTGGTGTTCCAGGGGACGCCGGACGAGCTGGCCGCGGCGGGCACCCCGGAGCACGTGGGGGACAGCCCGATCGAGCGCGGCTACTCGGCGCTGCTGAACCACGAGCCGGGCAAGGGGGCGTGGTGATGATCTTCCGCATCGAACTGCGGCGCTCGATCGCGCCCTGGGCCGGGCTGGCGCTGGTCGTGGTGGCGCTCGGCTTCCTGTTCCTCCTGTCCGGGCCGTGGTGGAAGGTGCCGGCGCCGTGGACGGCGAACACGACGACGACCGCGCTGTGGCTGCGGTTCCTGCTGGAGTTCCTGTGGCCGATCGTCGTCGGCGCCGGCGCGATCCAGGGCATGCGCGACAGCCGTTCCGGCATGGTCGAGCTGCTGGCCACGACGTCGCGGCCGGGACGGCAGCGGGCGATCCGGCTGGCCGGCGCGGTGGGCCTGCTGAGCGCGCTCGGGTTCCTGCTGGTGTTCGGCGTCGGCTTGGTGGAGGTGCTCGGGCACGGCGGGTTCGTGTCCGCGAGCTTCGTGCCGGTCGTCTTCGTCGGCCTGCTCGCCATCGTGGCGGGCAGCTGGGCGGGCCTGGCGGCCGGGCGGCTGCTGCCGCACCCGCTGACCGCGCCCGCGGTGGCCGTGCTGGCGCTGGCGGTGTCGATCCTGGCCTGGACGTCGCTCGAAGCGGCCGTGCTGGAGATGCCGTACAGCCGGTTCGCGTTGCTGGCGCCGCCCATCGGCCAGCCGGAAGGCTCGTTGGTGACGACGGCGGCTTCCGTGGACCTCGGGCAGGTGGTGTGGTTCGCCGGGCTGGCCGTGACCGGATTCCTCGTGCTGGCGGCCGACTCCGTGCGGGCCCGGCTGCTCGGGCTGCTGCCGCTGGTGGCCGGGGCCGCGATCGCGTTGCCGGTGTTCCCGGCTTCGGCGGACGGGCTCCTGGCCCTCGACCCGGTTGCCGCGGAGAAGGTCTGCGACGGGCCGATCTGCGTCAGCCGGGCGCACGAGGACAGGCTGGCCGCGTTGGCCGGGCCCGGCCGGGAAGCGCTGGCCTTGCTGGCGAAGCTGCCGGGGGCGCCGACGCGGATCGAAGAACAGCTGGCGCCGAACACCTTCAGCGTCCCGCCCGCCCGCGATCCCGGTGTCGTCTACCTGGACTTCCAGCGCCACACCCCCCTGCTCACAGCGGACGCGCGGGACCTGCGGCAGGCGGTGCTGTCCGGGGCCGGGCTGCCGTCGTGCGAACGGCCGAGCGCGGCCAGCCTGAGCGACCTGGGCGGCCGGATGATCGCGGCGGCCTACTTCACCGGTGAGCTGCGGTCGCTGCCCGAGTACACCCGGACCTGGTACGGCCGGAACTCCGAACCGGTCGAGCGAGCGTGGGCGAAGTTCCGCGCGCTGCCGCCGGAGGTTCAGTTCGCGCGGGTCGTGGCGCTGCGGCAGGTACTGCTGACTTGCCAGGGCGACCCGCTCGAGACGCTGGTGCCGGGGGCGCTGGAATGAGGTGGGCGACGCTCTACGCGCGTTCCCGGCAGGTCCCGGCGGCGTTCGCGGGCCTGCTGCTGGCCACGGCGGGCGTGTGGTTCTTGGCGCGCGACTCGTGGTCGCCGACGCCGGTCATGCTGACGCTGACGGCGGCGACGGCCCTGGCGGCGATCGCGCTCAGCGGCCAGGACCCGGACCTCGACCGCACCGCGGCGCTGCCGTGGCCGGTCCGCCGGTTCGCGCACCTGGCCCTGATCGGCGTGGCGGCCGCGGGCGCGGTCCTGGCGGTCCAGCAGCTGGGGGCGACGACTGTCGACATGTCGATCATCCTGCGCGACGCGGCGGGCCTGCTCGGGTTGACCGGCCTGGCGGCGACGGTCGCGGGCGGCCAGTTCGGCTGGACGCTCCCGCTGGTGTGGGCGGCCATCACGCCGTTCGTCCCGGACGACGGCACGACGACGAGCCACATCGTGGCGTGGATGGTGCAACCGGCGGCGACGTCCGCGGCGGCGTGGACGTCGGTGGTCCTGGCGGTGACGGGGACGGCGGCGTACACGGTGGCGGGTGGGCGCCGGTAGCCCGGTGGGGCGCCGATGGTCCGGCGCCCCACCGGCGTCACACGGTGCGGATGTTCGTCTCCAGCTCGAGCGGCTCCCGGTCCCAGTCCTCGACGCCGAAGGCGAGGATCCGCTCGGGCCGGATCCGGATCACGGCGTCGTCGAAGTGGTTGTCCGGGAGGTTCACCCCGGTCAGCGCCTCCGCGCGGCCGCGGATCTCCAGGCAGCGCACCCGCCACGGGTTCGTCGAGGGCAGGTCGTCGACGACGAAGGCGACGTGGTCGTCCGTCGCCAGGTTGCGGAACTTCTTGCTGTCGCGCAGGTTGTGCCCGGTGACGTCGATGGTCTTCTCGTCCGGGTTGTACCGGAACCCGACCGGGTTGACCTGCAGGGTTCCGTTGGGCTGCCGGGTCGCCAGCCGCCCCAGCGGCTGGTCGGCCAAGTACGCGAGCTCTGCTTCGGTGAACATGCCCCGAAGTGTTCAACTTCAAGGGAGCTTGAAGTCAAGCACCAGCTCCGCGAAGCGCGACGCGATCCGCTCGTGTGCCGCCCCGTCCGGGTGCAGCTGGTCCGGCAACGGCAGCTCGGCGAAGTCCGCCTCGCCGTACAGCGCGCGGCCATCGAGGTAGTGCAGCCGCGGGTCCGCGCGCTCGGCCACGATGCGTGCCAGCTCGGCACGGACGACCTCCAGCGTCAGCTTCCCCGCCTCGACCTCGGCCGGGTCGCCGGTGGCGCGGAACCGCACCTCGCCGCGCGCCAGGGCCTCGTGGTCGAAGTCGCCGGGGCCGGGCGTCCGCTCGTGGATCGGGCAGTACAGCGGCGACACCACGAGCAACGGCGTCGTCGGATGACCGTCGCGGATCGTGTCCAGGAACCCGTGCACCGCCGGGCCGAACGCACGCAGGCGCATCAGGTCCGCGTTCACGACGTTGATGCCGAGCTTCACGCTCACGAAGTCGGCGGGCGTGTCCCGCATCGCGCGGGCGGTGAACGGGTCCAGCAGCGCGTTGCCGCTGAACCCCAGGTTGATCAGTTCGACCCCGGCCGAACGCGCGGCCAGCGCGGTCCACGTCGTCGACGGGCTCGCCGCGTTCGAACCCTGGCTGATCGAACTCCCGTGGTGCAGCCACACGCGATCCGCGCGGGAAGCGGGCGACACCGGGGCGTCCGTCCGCAACGCGACCAACGTCGTCAGCTCGTTGTGCGGCAACCAGATCTCGACGTCCTTGTCGTGCCCGGGCAGGTCCGCGAACCGCACGCCCTGGGGCGCGGTCGCCTGTGCGGCGAGCTTGCCGTCCACGACCAGGTCGTAGACGCCGTCCGGCCGCGGTGGCGCGCCCGGGTACTCGACCTTCGTGGCCAGCGTCTCGAGTTCGATCGACCGAGCCGTCGTGCGGAACTGCAGGCGGACGCCCGACGGCTGGGCTTCGGCCATCGTCAGCCGCGGGTCGGAATTCTGTGCCCGGGCGGCGGCGGGCAGCCGGTGCGGCACCAGGCCGCGGTCGGTGGCTTCGAGTTCGAGGGCGCCGCGGATCAGTTCGGCGGTCAACGGGGTGGTGATCACGGTCGGGGCCAATCGTCGAGAAGGGAGTCGAGGACGTCGAGGATGCGGACCCAGCTCTCCGCCGACGGCGGCGAGCTGTGGTCGAACCCGCCGTGGCCTTCGAGGCTGACGAACCCGTGGAAGACGCTGCCCAGCAGCCGGACGGCGTGCGTGTGGTCCGCCTCCGGGACGTCGTAGCCACGCAGGATCGCGCGCATCATCTCCGAGTGCCGGACACCGCCGCTCGCGGCCGCCGTCTCCGGGTCGAGCCGCAGGCGCGCGGCGGCGTACCGGCCCGGGTGCTCGCGGGCGTAGTCGCGGTAGACGTCGGCGAACGCGACGAGCGCGTTCCGTCCGGCGCGTCCCGCGAGCGCGGCGGCGGCCCGGTCGGCGAGCTCGTCGAGGGCCAGCAGGGCGATCTTCGTCCGCAGGTCCTGGGAGTTCTTGACGTGCGAATACAGGCTGGCGACCTTGACATCGAACCGCCGCGCCAGCTCCGAGACCGTCGCCTGCTCGAACCCGACCTCGTCGGCGAGGTCCGCGCCCGCGCGGACCACCCGCTCGGTCGTCAACCCGGCGCGTGCCATCACCACATCCTCCTTTGCCTAAAGCCACTCTAGATCGACCTAAAGGGTTTAGGCAAATGCGAAGATGGGTGGTATGCGCCGACAAGCCGTCAGCTCCTCGACCATCGCGTCCATCGGCTACGACCGGGACCAGCACGTCCTGGAGATCGAGTTCGCCTCGGGCAGCGTCTACCGGTACCGCATGGTGGCGCCGTCCGTGCACCGCGAGCTCATGGCGTCTTCGAGCCACGGCCGGTTCTTCAACACCCGGATCCGCGACCACTACCCGGCCGAGCAGGTCAGCTGAACAGCGCGTCCGCCCAGCTCGAGTCCTTCGTCACGCCCGGCGGGACCGCGAAGTGCGCCGAGCCGGTGTGCTGGACGTACTCCATCATCGCGTCCTTCGACGACAGCGCCTGCTGCATCGGCACGTACTGCTTGCGGGTGTCGCGGTTGAACGCCAGGAAGAACAGCCCCGCCTCGAGGTGGCCGACGCCGTCGGACCCGTCGACGAAGTTGTAGCCGCGGCGCAGGATCCGGGCGCCGTTGAGGGCCTGGTGCGAGGCCAGCCGGACGTGCGCGTCCTTGGCGATCAAGGGCTCGCCGTCCGCGCCGCCGACCTCCAGGTCGAGCTCGTCGAACTCGGCTTTCTGGCCCAGCGCCGCCCCGACGCCCTTCGTGCGGCCGATGATCTGCTGCTGGCCGTCCAGCGATTCGCGGTCCCACGTCTCGATGTGCATCCGGATCCGGCGCGCCACCAGGTAGGTGCCGCCCGCCATCCACGCCTGGCCGTCGCCGGCCTGCGCCCACACCTGGTCGCGCAGCAGGTCCGTGTCCTCGGCCTTGATGTTGTTCGTGCCGTCCTTGAAGCCGAACAGGTTCCGCGGCGTCTGCTGGTCGCGCGAGGTCGACGAGCTGCGGCCGAAGCCCAGCTGCGACCAGCGGACCTCGGTGACGCCGAAGCCGAGCCGCACCAGGTTGCGGACCGCGTGCACCGCCACCTGCGGGTCGTTCGCGCACGCCTGGATGCACAGGTCGCCGCCGCTGCGGGCCGGGTCGAGCTTGTCCTTCGGGAACAGCGGCAGGTCGATCAGCTGCGGCGGCCGCTTGCCCGCCAGGCCGAACCGGCCGTCGAACAGCGACGGCCCGAAGCCGATCGTCAGCGTCAGCTGCGACGCGGGCAGGTCGAGCGCCTCGCCGGTGTCGCCGGGCGGGGCGTACTGGCCGCCGTCGACGGCGCCGCCGGCCACGCCCTCCTGCCCGGCCGTCATCCGGCGAGCGGCGTCGGTCCACGTCTTGAGCAGCTGCCGCAGCTTCTCGCGGTCCTTGGTGGTGACGTCGAGGGCCGCGAAGTGCAGGTTCGCCTGCGTCGGCGTGACGATCCCGGCCTGGTGCTCGCCGTGGAAGTCGACGGTGTTCACCGACGCTTCGGCGCTGCCGCTGGTCGCCTTGTCGATCCCGACCCCGGCGGCGGCCCCGGCCCCGGCGAGCGCGACCCCCGCGCCCGCCAGGCCGAAGAGCTTCCGCCGCGAGACGCGCGTGCCCTCTGTCGACGTCACTGGGAGACGACCTCCGCAACCTTGCTCAGCGGCTCGCTCAGCGCGTCGACGGCCGAAGCGAACTCCTTGACCTGGTCCTGGGACAGCTCGGTGTACAGCTTGAAGCCGTCACCGGCGCGCTGCTTGTCCAGCAGCCCCTGCACGTTCGCGAACTCATTGTCCAAAGTGGACACGAGTGCGGCGTCCTTCGCCTGCAGGATCGGGCGCAGCGAGGTGATCGCGCCCTTCGAGCCGTCGAGGTTGGCCTGGAAGTCCCAGAGGTCGGTGTGCGAGAAGGTCTCCTCCTCGCCGGTGATCTTGCCGGTGGCGACCTCGTCGAGCAGGCCCTTCGCGCCGTTCGCGAGGTCCAAAGCGGACAGTTCGAGCGTCTTGGACTTGGCGACCAGGTCCTTGACGTCGGTCACCAGCTTGTCGGCGATCTGCGCGCTGTCGGCCTGCAGGCCGGTCTTGAACAGGTCCTTCTCCAGCCGGTGGAACCCGGTGAACTGCTGGCCCGGCTCGAGGTCGGCCTCGCGGACGTCGATCGCCGGGTCGAGGTCGCCGAACTTCTCGGCCACCGGCTCGATGCGCTCGTAGTAGACGCGGGTGCGCGCGTACGCGGCCTTCGCCTCGTCGACCTTGCCCGCCTTGACGAGGTCGGCGAACTTCACCGTCTCGTCCTGCAGGGCCGCGGTGTTGTTGGCGACGTAGCTCGCGTAGCTCTTGGTCGCCTCGGCCTTCTGGGCGTTGGTGTCGTTCTGCTTCGCGACGCCGCCGGTGACGGTGAAGTCGCCGCGGATGCCGTCGCCGGCCATGCCCGGCTTGCACGCGGTCTGGTACTTGCCCGCGTTGGCGACCTCGACGATCAGCCGCCGGTTCAGCCCGGGCGCGATGTTCTCGACCTCGCCCATGATCCGGTCGCCCTCGGCGTAGAGGTAGAACTCGGTGACCTTGGTGCCCTTGTTGGTGATCTCGAAGGTCACGTTGCCCGCGTTCGCCGTGGTGGCGGAAACGTTGCAGGCCGTGTCGGACGCCTCGACCTTGATCGGGCCGCCGTCGGCGGGGGCGCCCGCGGTGTCGCTCTTGCTGTCGCACGCGGTCAGCGTCACCAGCATGGCGGCGCCGGCCAGCACGGCCAGCGAGGGGGTCTTGCGCACGGTCACTCCTTCGAGGCGGCCGCGGCGGCGGGCGCCGGCGCGGTCTTCTTGCTGGGCTTCAGGAACAGGGGCAGCACGATGGCGACGTAGGCGACCCAGGCGACGGCCTGCAGCACGGTCGTCTGCTGCGAGTAGTTGAAGATGCCCTTGAGCAGGGCGCCGTACCAGGACGTCTCGGGGAGCGTCGCCGAGGCGTCGAAGGCCAGCGTGGTCAGGCCGGGCAGGAAGGCGGCTTCCTGCAGGTCGTGCAGGCCGTAGCCGAGCACGCCC
The DNA here is from genome assembly GCF_030264295.1 of Amycolatopsis nalaikhensis. Classification (GTDB taxonomy): domain Bacteria; phylum Actinomycetota; class Actinomycetes; order Mycobacteriales; family Pseudonocardiaceae; genus Amycolatopsis; species Amycolatopsis nalaikhensis. The sequence goes on from NZ_CP127173.1 coordinate 4,354,600, forward strand.
GCGGCGACGAACACCAGCAGCACGCCGGTGATCGTGAAGAACTTCGACAGGTTGAACCGGACGGCGCCCTTGTAGAGCAGCCAGGCCAGCACGACGGCGGCGGCGATGCCGACGGTGAACCCGATCAGCGGCTGCACGGTGTCCGATTGCGCCGCCTGCACGGTCGAGTAGAAGAACACGGCGGTCTCGAGCCCTTCGCGCCCGACCGCCAGGAACGACAGCAGCAGCACGGCCGCCGGGCCGACGTCCAGCGCGTCGTCCATCTTCCCGCGCAGCTCGGCGGCGATGCTCTTGGCCGCCTTGCGCATCCAGAAGATCATCGCGGTGACGAACACGACGGCGACGATCGACAGGCTGCCGCCGAGCAGCTCCTGGTGCTCGAAGGACAGCTGCGCGGTCGTGAAGGTGAGGACGGCGCCGACGGCGACCGACAGCAGCACCGCGGCGCCGACGCCGGGCCAGACCCAGCGCAGGGCGTGCCGCCGGTCGGTCTTGACGAGGAAGGCCACCAGGATGCTGACGACCAGCGCGGCTTCCAGGCCTTCGCGCAGCCCGATCAGCGCGCTCGAGAACAACACCGGTCCGCCTCCTGAATTTATTCCGGGTCCGAGATGGTTTTAGGTAAGGCTCACCTGTAAGTCCAGAGGGCGGCCGACGGCTCGAAACGATCAAATCGGGCAAAAGGGACGTCTTTCGCCAAGTTAGGTTAGGATAACCGCAGGTCAGCGGGCTACGCGTCGACTCGATAACGAAAACTGTGATGTCCCTGGCAGTGGCATGGTTTTTACCCTGCGCTTGCCTGGTCAGGCTGTCAGGGGACCCCCTTGAGTGCCTCCGTAACCTGATCGGGTGGCCGATACCGCTCAGCCGACCGTCACGCCCCCGTCGTCGCCCCCTGGCGGCCCACCCCGGAGGTACCTCGGCCGGGTGGCGCTCGCGCTGGGGCTGGTGGTCACGGGTGTCGTCCTCGTGCTGACGATCGGCATCCGGAACCCGGACGCGCCGGTAGCCCCGCCGGTCCAGCCGGCGCTGGCGATCCCGGAGCAGCGCCCGCAGCCGGGAGCGGAGTCCCCGCGAGCGGGGCTGGCGGCCCCGGTCGACCGCCCGCAGGTGTCGGACCAGGTGGAACTGGACGCGTGGGCGACGCGCGTCGCGGACAAGACGCACGTGCCGCCCCGCGTGCTGGCGGCGTACGGCCGCGCGGAGATGTGGATGCAGCGCCAGAAGCCGACGTGCCACTTGTCGTGGGCGACGCTGGCGGGCATCGGCCGGGTGGAGACGGAGAGGGGCGAGTTCGACCTGTCGGCGATCGCGGCGAACGGCCGGGTGGCGAAGCCGGTGGTCGGGCCCCCGCTGGACGGTTCCCCGGGAGTCCCGGCGGTCCACGACACGGACGCGGGAAAGCTCGACGGCGACAAGGCGTGGGACCACGCGATCGGCCCGATGCAGTTCCTGCCGTCGACGTGGACGAAGTACCAGGAGCGAGCCAACGGCGACGGCGGCGCACCGGACCCGCAGAACATCGACGACGCGGCTTTTACCGCGGCTCGGTATTTGTGCTCGGGCGGGGATGATCTGGGCACGCCTGCCGGGTGGTGGCGGGCGATCTTGTTCTACAACCCCGGGGTGGCGTATGGGCAGGATGTGTTCAGCGCCGCGGACGCCTATGCGGAGGCCAGTGTCGCGCCCTGACGCGCTTTGTGGTGTCGCGAATGGGTCATTGGCGACCTTTGCGGGCCCGCGCGGCTGTTCGGCCGGGTCCGGGTCGTGAAGTCCGCGGGTCTCAGCGGGGGCCGGGTGTCGCGTTCTGATTGGGCTGGGTGGTGAGCCGCTAGTGGTGTCGCGAATGGGTCATTGGGGACATCTGAGGTCGCGAATGAGTCATTCGCGACCTTCGCCGCCGGGTGGTCGCGTCCTCGTCGCTGCTGGCTGACGCACCCGGTCCCGGTCCCCGCCTCGGCGAGCTGAGCGGGTCCCGCCGGTCGTGAACCCGGCGCTTGTCCACAGCCCCTCCGGATTGTGGAGAACTCCGCCGGGATCGCCCGCGCTCGGCGGTTTTGTCGGTGGCGGCCGATACGCTGGAAGCGGGACCGGCCCCCCAAGGGAAGGGCGGGGCGTCCCCGCGTCCCCGTGGCTGTCTCCGGGCGGCTGCCCGGCGGCGTCACAGCTCCCGGTCGGCGAAGAACGGCGTAACGGCCATCAGCACGAGAAGCAGAACCCCGGCATAGGCACCCAGCGTGGTGAAGATCGACATCTCAGTTCCTCCCTGATCAGGTCTGGAACCAGCTTCGCCCGCGTAAGGGGTCCGGCGGATCGGCCGAGGGGCCCGCACAGATCGGCCGAAAGGCCAATACCACCGAGGCCGTTCGGCCCTGGACGTCACGGCTCGCGGAGTGCGATGTGCGCCTTGACCTCGCTGATCGCCTCGAGGTACTCCGGCACCGGGTTCATCGCCGACGCCATCCGCATCTGGGCCAGTGCCTCCACGAACCGGCCGAGGCGCTGCAACGTGCGGCCCAGGATGAACCGTGCGTAGTGGTCCGTCGGGTCCAGTTCGAGCACCCGGGTGAACGCCGCTTCGGCTCGTCGCAACTGTGCGGAGTGGAAGTACGCGCGGCCGGCCAGCAGGTGCACCGATGGCTTGTCCGCTTCCGATTCCAGCAGTGGCTGCAACGCCTTCAACGCGTCCAGCGGACGGCGGCGGCCGACCAGGTCTTCGGCCTGACGGAAGGCATGGAACCCCGACTCTTCGGGAGGCTGCGAAGCAGCTGCGGCATCCGTCATGGTCACTCCCACGTTACCTCGGGAGAGGGGGTTGCACACGCCGCCGATCGGGACGTGATGGACTGTGCCGCCATGAGCAGCCCGTACCGGGGCCTGGCGCCCTACCTTTACTACGCCGATGCCACCGAGGCGCTCGCCTGGCTGACCAGGGTCTTCGGGTTCACCGAGGAGGTCCGGTTCTGCGACGGCGCCGGCGAGGTGTTCCAGGCGACGCTGCGCGCGGGTGACGCGCGGATCCAGATCGCCGGCGTCGGGCCGGACTACTGGCAGGCCAAGGGCGTCGACGGTCCCGTCGGGCAGCTCAACATCCTCTACGTCGACGACGTCGACGATGCCTACGAAAGCATCGCCGCCGCGCTGGGGGACGAGGCCGAAGCTCGATCCGCCGCAGGACCAGCCCTACGGCGCCCGGGTCTTCACCGTCGCCGATCTCGGGGGCAACAGCTGGACCTTCTGGCAGCAGACTTCCGAGACCGTCGAGCTGCCGCCCGGCTGGCAGGCGGTCCGCGCGGGCGGTGAGTCCTCCAACGGGTGAACTGCGGCGACGGCTAGGCTGGGCGCGTCACCGCAGGCACGACGCACCGAGGAGCATGGCGTGGCTCTCATCGAGCAGGTAGGCGCGCGCGAGATTCTGGACTCGCGCGGCAACCCGACGGTCGAGGTGGAGGTCGCCCTCGACGACGGCACGCTGGCGCGCGCCGCGGTCCCGTCGGGCGCGTCCACCGGCGAACACGAAGCGGTCGAGCTCCGCGACGGCGACACCGGCCGCTACAACGGCAAGGGCGTCGAGCGCGCGGTCGCCGCGGTGCTCGACGAGATCGGTCCGGAGATGGTCGGCATCGAAGCCGTCGACCAGCGGATCGTCGACCAGAAGCTGGTCGACCTCGACGGCACGCCCGCGAAGTCCCGCCTCGGCGCGAACGCCATCCTCGGTGTCTCGCTGGCCGTCGCGAAGGCCGCCGCCGAGTCGTCCGAGCTGGAGCTGTTCCGCTACCTCGGCGGGCCGAACGCGCACGTGCTGCCGGTGCCGATGCTGAACATCCTCAACGGCGGTTCGCACGCCGACAGCAACGTCGACATCCAGGAGTTCATGATCGCGCCGATCGGCGCGGAGACCTTCCGCGAGGCCCTGCGCTGGGGCACCGAGGTCTACCACTCGCTGAAGTCGGTGCTGAAGGGCCGCGGCCTGGCCACCGGCCTCGGCGACGAGGGCGGCTTCGCGCCGAACCTCGGCAACAACCGCGAGGCCCTCGACCTGATCGTCCAGGCCATCGAGAAGGCCGGCTACACCCCGGGCCGCGACGTCGCGCTGGCGCTCGACGTCGCCGCGACCGAGTTCTTCGGCGACGGCGCGTACACCTTCGAAGGCGCGAAGAAGAGCGCCGAGCAGATGTCCGCCTACTACGGCGAGCTGCTCGCGAACTACCCGCTGGTGTCCATCGAGGACCCGCTGAGCGAGGACGACTGGGACGGCTGGGTCACCCTGACCGCCGAGGTCGGCGACAAGGTCCAGATCGTCGGCGACGACCTGTTCGTCACCAACCCGGACCGCCTCGAGGAGGGCATCACCCGCCGCGCCGCCAACGCGCTGCTGGTGAAAGTCAACCAGATCGGCACGCTGTCGGAGACGCTCGACGCGATCTCGCTGGCGACGTCGTTCGGCTACAAGTCGATGATGAGCCACCGCTCCGGCGAGACCGAGGACACGTTCATCGCGGACCTGGCGGTCGCCACCGGCGTCGGCCAGATCAAGACCGGTGCCCCGGCCCGCGGCGAGCGGATCGCCAAGTACAACCAGCTGCTGCGCATCGAGGAGACCCTCGGTGACGCCGCCCGGTACGCCGGCGAGCTGGCCTTCCCGCGGTTCAGCGCCGAGGGCTGAGCCTGCCATGGCGGACCGGGGGAGGACGACGCGCAACCGCCGGGCCGGGGCTTCCCGGACCGGCGGGTCCGCGCGGGCCCGGCGTCCCGAGGCGGCGCGGCGCCGCACCGGCGACGCGGAGACCACCAGGGACCGGCTGCGCCGGGGCTTGGCGGCGAAGCGCGCGTCCGGCGCGGCGAAGGTGCTCGGCATGTCCACCACCCGCCGCGCGGCGGTGGTGGCGATCGTGGTGTGCGCGCTGGCGTTCACCATCGCCGTGCCCCTGCGCACGTACCTCTCCCAGCGGACCGAGGTCCGCGAACAGCAGGCGCAGCAAGCCCAGCTGCAGCAGGAGGTCGCCCAGCTCCAGGGCCGCAAGGCGGAGCTGAGCGACCCCGCGCAGATCGAGGCCGAAGCCCGGCGGCGGCTGCGGTACGTCAAGCCGGGCGAGACGCCGTACATCGTCCAGCTGCCGGAGGACAAGGCGCCGGACGCGGCCCCGCAGCAAGGACAGCAGCAGGTGGCGGGCGGCTCCTGGTACGAGAACCTGTGGAACCAGGTCTCGGGCGGCTGAAGGGGACTTTCAGTGCATCTCGCGCGCTGAAGGGCGCTTTCGTCTCATCAGATGCGACGAACGTCCCCTTCAGCCCACGCATTAACCTGGAGCGCGTGAACAGCACGCAGCAGCACCGGTTCGAGCCCGTCACCGACGCCGATCGCGAGGTCATCGCGGAGCAGCTCGGACGGCCGCCGCGGGCGCTGCGGGCCGTCGCCGCCCGGTGCCCGAGCGGGCACCCGTCCGTGGTGCAGACCAGTCCGCGGCTGGAGAACGGCACGCCGTTCCCGACGCTCTACTACTTGACCTGCCCGAAGCTCACCTCCCTGGTCGGCACGCTCGAGGCGTCCGGGATCATGAAGGAGATGACCGACCGGCTGGGCACCGATCCGGAGCTGGCGGCGCAGTACCAGCGGTGCCACGAGCAGTACCTCGCCGAGCGCGACGCGATCGAGCCGCTCGGCCACCAGGTCACCGCGGGCGGCATGCCCGGGCGCGTCAAGTGCCTGCACGTCCACCTCGCGCACACGCTCGCGGTCGGTCCCGGGGTCAACCCGTTCGGTGACGAGACCCTCGCGTGGCTTAAGGCGAACGGGTGGCCCGCGGGCGACTGCGCCGCGTAACACTCGCGCGCCGTGAACAGATAACTGGTCTGGGTGAGCGAAAACCCCATTCGGGACTATCGAAGGGGTGAAACCACGCCGCGGGTACGGCAGGCTGTGACCCGACGGCGGAGGTTGACCGATCCAGCCAGGAGGGCTTCGAGTCATGCGCGTGCGGCGGCTGCTCGACGCGGCCGGAAGCCACGCCCGAAGATTCGGGCTCCGCCACCGCACCGCGTACCCGCTGATCACCGGCATCTTCGCGGTGGTCCCGGCGCTGGTCGCCGGCGGCGGCACGCTCGGCTGGCTCGGCGGCAGCGGTGAGCACACCCGCGACGCCGCGCTCGCCCAGGGGTACGACCCCGGCCACGCGGCCCTCCAGCAGATCGCCGTCGACGGCACCCTCCCCGGCGCGCCCACCCCGCTGCCGCTCCCGGCGTACGAGCTCCCCGACGGTCCCCTCGGCATCCCGGCCACCGCGCTCGCCGCGTACAAGAACGCCGCCGACATCCTCGGCCGCGAGCTGCCCGCGTGCCACATCGACTGGGCACTGATCGCCAGCATCGGCCGCATCGAGTCCAACCACGCGCGCGGCGGCTACGTCGACGCGGCGGGCACCACCCGCGAGCCGATCCTCGGCCCGCAGCTCAACGGCCAGGGCGGGTTCGCCGCGATCCCGGACACCGACCAGGGCGTGCTCGACACGGACCCGGTCTGGGACCGCGCGGTCGGCCCGACCCAGTTCATCCCGGCGACGTGGAAGGGCTACGCCTCCGACGGCAACGGCGACGGCAGGTCCGACCCCAACAACATCTTCGACGCGGCGCTGGCCACCGGCCGCTACCTCTGCTCCGGCGGGTTCGACCTGGCGAACCCGGACCAGCTGCGCGGCGCGATCTACCGGTACAACAACTCCGACACGTACGTGAACACCGTGATCCTGTGGGCCGAGGCGTACCGGAACGGGATCATGCAGGTGCCGGACAGCACGGTCCCGGTCGGCGCCCCGAACGCGGCCGCGGCCCCGCCACCCCCGGCGATCCCGCCACCGCCGGTCCCGTCGACGACGGTTTCGGCGCCGCCGTCCACCACACCGGGCACCACGACGTCGCCGCCCATGACGACGAAGGCGCCGTGCGCGTCGCCGACCACGACGGTCACCACGACGACCGAGACGAGCGTGACGACCGAGCCGTCGCCGACCTCGACCGCGCCGGGGACGTCGGACAACCCGACGAGCCCGCCCCCGACGCCGACTTGCGGAGCGACGGTCACCTCGGTCACCACGACGACCACGACCACCACCACGACCGTGGAGACGTCGGCCGCCGGTTAGGGTGATCGCATGCCTCGTGTTGCCGCGATCGACTGTGGGACCAACTCCATCCGCCTGCTCGTCGCCGAGCTGACGCCGCGCCACGACGGCACGGTCGACCTGCGCGACCTGCACCGCGAGATGCGGATCGTCCGGCTCGGCCAAGGCGTCGACGCCACCGGCGAGCTCGCCCCGGAGGCGCTCGAACGCACGCGCGTCGCGCTCGCCGACTACACGATCGCCGCGCGGCGCAAGGGCGTCGAGAAGGTGCGGATGGTGGCGACGTCCGCGACCCGCGACGCGAAGAACCGCGACGACTTCTTCCGCATGACACGCGAGACCCTCGGTGTCGAGGCCGAGGTGATCAGCGGCGACGAGGAAGCGCGGCTGAGCTTCACCGGCGCGGTCGGGGAGCAGGACCCGGACGACGGCCCGTTCGTCGTGGCCGACGTCGGCGGTGGTTCGACCGAACTGGTCCTCGGCACGTGGGACGGGCGCAAGGCCGAAGTGCTGACGGCGAAGTCCGTCGACATCGGCTGCGTCCGCATCACCGAGCGCGCGCTGAAGAGCGACCCGCCGACCGCGGCCGAGATCGCCGCCGCCCGCGACCTGGCGGGCAAGGTCCTCACCGAGGCGTTCGACGTCGTCGACGTCGGGCAGGCCCGGACGTGGGTGGGGGTCGCGGGCACGGTGACCACGCTGTCGGCGATCGCCCAGGAGCTGCCGGAGTACGACCGCGACCGGGTCCACCTGTCGAAGCTGAGCGCGGCGGACATCGACCGCCTCGCGGCGCGCCTGCTGTCGGAGGACCACGCGACGCGCGCGGCCAACCCGGTGATCCACCCGGGCCGGGTGGACGTGATCGGCGGCGGCGCGGTGGTGGTCCAGACCCTCGCGGAGCAGCTGGCGGCGCGCGGCGGGCCGACCGAGCTGGTGGTCAGCGAGCACGACATCCTGGACGGCATCGCGTTGTCGCTGGCCTGACCCGCCCCGACGCCGTGGTCCAGACCCCCGCCACCCGGCCACCCCCTTGACAACCCCCGCACAAGCCCTTTCGGACAGCCGAAAGGGCTTGTGGCGCAAGAAAAACTAACCGTGAGCACCCGATGACCAGCAGTCCGCGCTGGGCCGTCCGGAGTATCCGAATTCCTCCCTTCGTTGTGCTCCAACCAGGTGGTCCTGACGGTCGTCACTGATTTGCAACACCGCAGTCCTGTGATCGGCTTCATCGCCCCCGATAGCGTGCGTCTCACCTTTCGGACGTCACGGAGATGGAGGGGATCATGCGTCGTTCGCGCAGGCTCTGGGGACCCACGGTGGTGATGACTTCGCTGGCACTCGTGCTCGCCGCGTGCGGTGGCGGGTCGGGAAGCTCCGCGGGTGCCGGCGAGACGGACCCGGACGGCACGGTCAGCGTCTACGGCACCGAACCGCAGAACGCGCTGGTCCCGACCAACATCAACGACCTCGGCGGCACCAAGGCCATCCAGGTCATGTTCGCCACGCTGGTCGGCTTCAAGGGCGCGGACGCCAAGCCGTTCAACCTGATGGCCGACTCGATCACGACGACCGACTCCAAGGTCTACGACATCAAGATCAAGCAGGGCTGGAAGTTCCACGACGGCACCGAGGTGAAGGCGCACAACTTCATCGACGCCTGGAACTACGGCGCCTACGCCCCGAACGGGCAGCTCAACACCGACTTCTTCTCGAACATCCAGGGCTACAAGGACGTCCACCCCGAGGACGAGAACGCCAAGCCCACCACGGACAAGATGTCCGGCCTGGTGCAGAAGAACGACTACGAGTTCCAGGTGACGCTGGACGCGCCGTTTTCCGTCTTCGACATCAAGGTCGGCTACCAGGCCTTCGCGCCGCTGCCGGACTCGTTCTTCAAGGACCCCAAGGCCTTCGAGCAGCACCCGATCGGCAACGGCCCGATGAAGTTCGTCTCGCGGACGCCGAACCAGGACATCAAGCTCACCCGCAACGACGACTACAAGGGTGACGACAAGGTCCACTTCAAGGACCTCGACATCAAGATCTACGCCAGCCAGGAGACCGCCTACCAGGACCTGCTGAGCGGGCGGCTCGACTTCATGGAGGCGCTGCCGCCGTCGGCCGTCGCCGGCGGGAAGTACAAGGCGGACCTCGGCGACCGGCTCGTCACCGGCCACCTGCTCGGGATCAGCACCATCGCGCTGCCGTACTACGTGCCGGGCTACAACAACCTCGAGCTGCGCAAGGCCATCTCGATGTCGATCGACCGCGCGCAGATCACCAAGACCGTCATGAACGACACCTACGTGCCCGCGGACGGCTACATCTCGCAGGGCCTCCCGGGCTACCGGCCGGGGGTCTGCCAGTTCTGCAAGTACGACCCGGCGGCGGCCAAGGAGGCCTTCGCGAAGTCCGGCTTCAAGGGCAAGCTGACCATCGCGTCCAACGCGGACGGTGGCCGCAAGGAACCGCTGGTCGCGGCGTGCAACAGCATCAAGAACACCCTCGGCGTCGAGTGCGACTTCGTGCCGGCCACCGACTTCGGCCAGTGGCGCAGCATCGTCACCGGCCACAAGCTGACCGGCATGGGCCGTTCGGACTGGTCGGCGGACTACCCGTCCATCGAGGACTTCCTCAACCCGCTCTACAAGACCGGCGGCTCCTCGAACGACTCGACGTACTCGAACCCGCAGGTCGACGCGATCCTCGCGCAGGCCGACGCCACGGCCGACAAGGACGCCGCGGTGCGGCTGTACCAGCAGGCCGAGGACCTGATCGCCAAGGACCTGCCGACGATCCCGGTGTGGGACGAGAAGGGCGTCGCGGCGAAGTCGAAGAACCTCAAGTCGGCGGCGCTGGACTTCCGCCGCATGCCGGACTACCCGTCCATCGAGGTCCTGAAGAAGTGACGCGCTGACCGATCGCACCCACCACCACGCCGTCGTGAGTGTTCAGGGCGGTTAGAACCGCCCTGAACACTCACGACGGCCGGCGCGCACTAGGAACTCGTCATGATCCGCTATGTCCTGCGACGGCTGCTCCAGCTGATCCCGGTCTTCTTCGGCACCACGTTCCTGATCTACGTCCTCGTCTGGGCCGTGCCCGGCGACCCGTTCTCCGGCAAGTGCGGCCAGACCGCCTGCCCGCCGGCCTACATCGCCCAGATGACCGAGAAGTTCAACCTGAACGACAACGTCTTCGTCCAGTACTTCAAGTACCTCGGCAGCCTGTTCACCGGCGACTGGGGCGAGACGTTCAACGGCACCTCGGTCGGCGAGCTGATCGCCACCTCGTACCCGATCACGCTGCGCCTCGCGGTCGTCGCGGTGATCATCGAAGCGCTCATCGGCCTCACCGCCGGGGTGCTGACCGGCTTGCGGGGCAAGGGTTTCCTCGACAACCTCGTGCTGGTCTCGACCACCTTCCTGATCTCGCTGCCGGTGTTCGTGACGGCGATCGTGCTGCAGCTCGCCCTGGGCAGCAACGGGCTCGGCCTGATCGAGGCGAGCGTCTCGGACAACCCCAGCATCGGCGAGCTGATCGTGCCGGGCATCGCGCTCGGCAGCCTGTCCATGGCCTACGTCGCTCGGTTGTCGAGAACGAGCATCGCCGAAAACCGCCGCGCCGACTACGTGCGGACGGCGATCGCGAAAGGACAGCCGCAGAGCCGCGTCGTCGGCGTCCACCTGCTCCGCAACTCGGTGATCCCGGTGCTCACGTTCCTCGGCACCGACCTCGGCGCGCTGATGGGCGGCGCGATCGTCACCGAAGGCGTGTTCAACATCAACGGACTGGGCGGGCTCATCTTCCGCGGCATCCAGAACCGGGAGAGCGCGACCGTCGTCGGCGTCGTCGTCCTGCTGGTGCTGGTGTACCTGCTGATGAGCCTGATCGTGGACCTGCTCTACGCCGTTCTCGACCCGAGGATCCGCTATGACTGACCCGAACCTGGTGGGCGGCGGCGGGGCCGACGCGGCCGAGCTGTCCCGCGTCGACGACTCCGCCACCGGCCCGCACAAGCCCCGCAGCCTGTGGAGCGACGCCTGGCGCCAGCTGCGGCGCAAGCCGGCGTTCGTCGCCTCCGCCGTGATCATCGCACTGGTCGTGCTGATCGCGATCGCGCCCGGCCTGTTCAGCTCGCGCGAAGCGGGCTTCAGCGATCTCGCGCACGCCAACGAAGGCCCGTCCGCCGACGCCTGGTTCGGCTACGACAACCAGGGTTACGACGTCTACGCGCGCACGATCTACGGCGCCCGCGCGTCGCTGCTGGTCGGGGTGTTCTCGACGCTGCTGACCGTCCTCATCGGCTCGATCGTCGGCATCCTGGCCGGCTACTACGGCCGGATCGTCGACAGCATCCTGTCGCGCTTCGGCGACATCTTCGCCGGCCTGCCGTTCGTGCTCGGCGCGATCGTCATCCTGACGACGTTCAACGCGCCCGGCTCGAACCCCGGCGGCGTCACGATCATCGTCCAGGTGGTCTGCTCGATCGCGGTGCTGAGCTGGCCGGTGGCCATGCGGATCATGCGCTCGGCGACGCTGGTGGCCAAGCAGCTCGACTACGTCAAGGCCGCGCGCGGCCTCGGCGCGAGCACCCCGCGGATCATCTTCCGGCACCTGCTGCCGAACACCCTCGCCCCGGTGCTGGTGTACGCGACCATCGCGCTCGGCGCGTTCATCGGCGCCGAGGCGACGCTGGCCTACCTCGGCATCGGCGTGCGCCCGCCGGTGATCTCGTGGGGCGTGATGATCAGCGACTCGCGCGACTACTTCCGCGTCGACCCGCACATGCTGCTGTTCCCCGGCGCCTTCGTCACCCTGACCGTGCTGGCCTTCGTGATGCTGGGTGACGGCATCCGCGACGCGCTCGATCCGAAGTCGAGGTAGATCTCCTTGTCCGACAACGAACTCCTCCTCGAAGTCGAAGACCTGCACGTCGAGTTCCGCACGTCCGACGGCGTGGCGAACGTGCTCAACGGCGTCGGCTACTCGGTCCACGCGGGCGAAACCCTGGCCGTGCTCGGCGAATCCGGGTCCGGCAAGAGCGTCACCGCGCAGACGGTGATGGGCATCCTCGACACCCCGCCCGGCGTGATCACCGGCGGCGCCGTGCGCTGGCGCGGCGAGGACCTGCTGACCGCGTCCGACGAACGCCGCCGCGAGGTGCGCGGCAGCGAGATCGCGATGATCTTCCAGGACGCCCTCTCCGCGCTGAACCCGGTGTTCACCGTGGGCTTCCAGATCGAGGAACAGCTGCGCGTCCGGCTCGGCATGTCCAAAAAGGACGCCCGGAAGCGGGCGATCGAGCTCCTCGACACGGTGCGGATTCCGGCGGCCGAGCGGCGGATCAAGGACTATCCGCACCAGTTCTCCGGCGGCATGCGCCAGCGCGCGATGATCGCGATGTCACTCGCCCTCGACCCGGACCTGCTCATCGCCGACGAGCCGACCACCGCGCTCGATGTCACCGTGCAGGCCCAGATCATGGACCTGCTCGCGGAAATCCAGGCCGAGCGCAAGATGGGGCTCGTCCTCATCACGCACGACCTCGGCGTGGTCGCCGAAGTCGCCGACCGGATCGCCGTGATGTATGCGGGCCGGATCGTCGAGCAGGCCGACGTCGTCGAGCTGTTCCGCGCGCCCGCCCACCCCTACACCGCGGCCCTGATGGACTCGCTGCCGCGGCTGGACCTCAAAGGACAGACCCTGGAAACCATCAAGGGCCTGCCGCCCAGCCTGCTCGACATCCCGCCCGGCTGCGCGTTCCACCCGCGGTGCAAGCGCGCCGAGGCCCGCTGTTCCGAGGAAGTCCCGCCACCGCTGGGGATCGGCTTCGGCCGGACCAGCGCGTGCCACTTCGCCGAAGAGGTGGTGAACTCCCGTGCCTGACCCCATTCTCTCGGTCACCGACCTGAAGAAGTACTTCCCGGTCCGCACCGGCATCCTGTTCAAGCGCACGATCGGCCAGGTCAAGGCGGTCGACGGCGTCTCGTTCGACCTGATGCCCGGCGAGACGCTCGGCGTCGTCGGCGAATCCGGCTGCGGAAAGTCGACACTCGCCCAGGTCCTCATGCGCCTCGAGGAACCGACGAGCGGGTCGGCGACGTTCGAGGGCCGGGACATCTTCGGCCTGCGCGGCAACGAACTGCGCAAGCTGCGGCGCGAGATCCAGATCGTGCTGCAGGACCCGTACACGTCGTTGAACCCGCGGATGACGGTCGGTGACATCGTCGGCGAGCCGTTCGAAATCCACCCCGAAGTCGCCCCGAAGGGCTCGCGGGCGGCCAAGGTGCGGGAGCTGCTCGACGTCGTCGGGCTCAACCCCGAGCACATCAACCGCTACCCGCACCAGTTCTCCGGCGGGCAGCGCCAGCGCATCGGCATCGCGCGGGCACTGGCGCTGCGGCCCAAGGTGATCATCTGCGACGAGCCGGTGTCCGCATTGGACGTCTCGATCCAGGCGCAGGTGATGAACCTGCTCGGCGACCTCCAGGGCGAGTTCGGGCTCTCGTACGTCTTCATCGCGCACGACCTTTCGGTGGTTCGGCACCTGTCCAACCGGGTCGCCGTGATGTACCTCGGCAAGATCGTCGAGACCGGTACCGACGAGGAGATCTACGAGCGACCGTCCCACCCGTACACCCAGGCGCTGCTGTCGGCGGTGCCGGTGGCGGACCCGGCCGTGCGCGGGCAGCGGCAGGTGATCCGGCTGACCGGCGACGTGCCGAGTCCCCTGGATCCCCCGTCCGGGTGCCGGTTCCGCACGCGGTGCTGGAAAGCGCAGGACAAGTGCGCCGAGGAAGTGCCGGAGCTGGTGCCCAGGACGGACGGGCATCCGTCAGCTTGTCACTTCGCGGAGCAGAAGTCGGTTGTTCCATAACGTACGTTTGGCCGTTGTTTGCGCATTGTCCGGTCTATACGGTGCAGGAACCGCTTTCCCGAGGAGGAGAATCGTGAAGAGACCCAGGCTTCTGGCCGCGGTGCTGGCCGTGCCGCTGTTCGGCGCGGTTTCCGCGGTCGCGGTCCCGGCCGCGTCGGCGCAGCCCGCGCTGTCCGGGCCGGCGACCGAGTTCACCGTGCTCGCCAAGGACGTCCAGAGCATCGGCGGCGCCCAGCAGGCGATCAAGGCCGCGGGCGGCACGGTCCTGGAGACCAACACCGCGGTCGGCCTCATCAAGGCCAGCGCCCCGGCGACGGGCTTCACCGAGCGCGTCACGACGAACCGCGCCGTGTTCGGCGCCGCCAAGGCCCAGGTCATCGGCTCGGTGCCGAAGAACGGCAAGAAGGTCAAGAGCGACGCGAACGTCGAGAAGGAGGGCCGCGGCGCCGCCGCGAACAAGGCCGCCGCGAACGCCGCGGCCGGGATGGACCCGCTGGACGACCAGCTCTGGGGCCTCAAGTCCGTCCGCTCGGACCTCTCGCGCACCAAGCAGCCGGGCAGCAAGCAGGTCAAGGTCGGCGTCATCGACACCGGCATCGACGGCACGCACCCCGACATCGCGCCGAACTTCGACCTGGCCGACTCGCGCAACTTCACCCGCGACATCCCGACCGACGTCAACGGCGTCGAGGTGGACGGGCCGTGCGAGTTCCGCGGCTGCGTCGACCCGGCCAACCACGACGACGGCGGCCACGGCACGCACGTCGCCGGCACCATCGCGGCGGCCGCGAACGGCTTCGGAGTCTCCGGCGTCGCGCCGAACGTGACGCTGGTGAACATCCGCGCCGGCCAGGACTCGGGCTACTTCTTCCTGCAGCCGACCGTCGACGCGCTGACCTACGCCGGTGACGCGGGCATCGACGTGGTCAACATGTCGTTCTACACCGACCCGTGGCTCTACAACTGCACGGCGAACCCGGCCGACTCGGCCGCCGAGCAGGCCGAGCAGCGCACGATCATCGAGGCCACGCAGCGCGCGCTGAACTACGCGCACCGCAAGGGCGTCACGATGGTGGTCGCGCTGGGCAACCAGCACACCGACCTCGGTGCGCCGCAGCCGGACACGACGAGCCCGGACTACCCGGCGAACACGACGCACCCGCGCACGATCGACAACGCCAGCTGCCTCAACCTGCCGGTCGAGGGCAACCACACGATCGGCGTGAGCGCGTTCGGCCCGTCGCAGAAGAAGGCGGACTACTCGAACTACGGCCTCGAGCAGATCTCGGTGTCGGCGCCGGGCGGCTTCTTCCGCGACGGCTTCGGCACGCCGTGGTACCGCACGGTCGAGAACGAGATCCTCTCGACGTACCCGAAGAACGTCGGCGTCGCCGAGGGCAACATCGACGCGGACGGCAACATCACCGAGGCCGGCCTGGCCGCGGGCGTCAAGAAGGCGACCGCCGCGGACGGCCGCGTCGGCTACTACCAGTGGCTGCAGGGCACGTCGATGGCGACCCCGCACGCGACCGGTGTGTCGGCGCTGATCATCTCGCAGTACGGCAAGAAGGCCCACGGCGAGTTCGGCATGGACCCGGACAAGGTCCAGCGCGTCCTCGAGGGCACGGCGGCGGACATCGCCTGCCCGGTCCCGCGCACGGTGGACTACCTGAAGGAAGGCCGCGACGCGTCGTTCACGGCGACCTGCGAAGGCGACCCGTCGTTCAACGGTTTCTACGGCAACGGCGCGGTCGACGCCTACGCCGCGGTGACCAGGGGCGCGCAGTTCCTGAAGTGACGAACACGTGAAACGGAACGCCCCGGGCAGGACACCTGTCCGGGGCGTTCCGCGTGGGCGGGCGCAGCCTCGGCGGCCACCTGCCGACCGCGGTGCTCACACAACGGGTCGGGGAGCGGTCACTACAGCCGGTAAACCGTTCGGCCGCCGTTCCGCGACGGCGACGCCAGGTGACCTTCGGCCGCGTCAGCGGTTCGAGGCCTTCTTGACGAACTTCGCCAGGTCCTTCGACTGCTGCACCCGGGTCGGCTCGTGGACGTACATCATGTGCCCGGCCGGGTAGTACGCCGTGTCGATGTTGTCCCTCAGCTCCTCCGGGATCCGCAGGTGGGCCAGCACGTGCTCGGCCGCGAAGTACGCCGTCGCGCCGTCGTAGTGGCCGAACGCCACGTGCACCTTCAGGTGCGGGTTCGCCCGCATCGCCGCGCTCAGCGAGTCCACCACCGACACCGAGCGGCCCTCGAACTCCTTGTACGACCAGGCTTTGAACGTGTCCTCGTGGATGATCTCGTACGGCAGGTCGTTCTCGTACCCCAGCTCGGCCCGGACGTAGTGGTTGAACCCCGCCGCGTAGGCGCCGACCACGCGGGAAATCGACGGGTCGTCGCTCATGTGCTCGCGGCCGCCGTCGACCTCCCACGTCGTGAACCGGCCGTCCATCCGGCCGACCGTCAGGCCGCGGTCGCGCAGCAGCTCGGTGAAGAACCGGACGTGCTCGATCCGCAGGTTCACCCGGTCCACATAGGACTCGCTGAGCCCGGTCAGCGACGCCAGCGTCGCCACCGCCTCCGTCCGGTCCTGTGTGGACAGCCGGGCGCCGCGGGACAGCGCCCACGGCAGCTCCTTCGCCGCGAAGTCCTCGGCGTCGGCGAGCACGTCGTCGAGCGGGCGCTCGCCGTGCAGGCCGTGGTAGTGCGCGATCGCCGCGTACGTCGGCACGTACAGCGAGTACGGCAGGTCGTTGCCCTCGGTGAACCGCAGCGTGCCGAGGTCGAGCACCGACGAGATGAGCAGCAGGCCGTTGACGTACAGCCCGTGCCGCTCCTGCAGGTGCGCGGCCAGCCCGGCGGCGCGCAGCGTGCCGTACGACTCGCCGGCCAGGAACTTCGGCGACAGCCAGCGCTGGTGGCGCGACACCCACAGCCGGATGATCTCGCCGACCGACTCGATGTCGCCCTGGAACCCGTGGAAGTCCTTGGTCTCCTCGCCGCCCGCGACGCGCGAGTAGCCCGTCGACACCGGGTCGATGAACACCAGGTCGCTGTGCGCGAGCAGCGTCTCGGGGTTGTCGGCCAGCCCGTACGGCGGCGGCACGAGATCGTCGACGTCGCCCGAGAGCACCCGCCGCGGCCCCATCAGGCCCATGTGGAGCCAGATGCTGGAGGAACCGGGCCCGCCGTTGAAGGCGAACGTCACCGGCCGCGTCCCCGGGTCGGTGTCGTCGAGGGTGTAGGAGGTGATGAACACCTCCGCCTTCGCCTTGAAGCCCTCGGACTTGCCGTCCTTCACGATCTCCTTGCGGAGGACGATCCGACCCGCCTTCGCCGTGTACGCGAGCTTCTTCCGCTTCACGGTCAGGGTGTGCTGGGTCGTGACGATGTCGTCGGTCGGCTCGGCTGGGATCTCCGTCGTTTCCGGAGCCTTCGTCTCGGGAGCCTCTTCGGGGGTCGTGTCCGCCATGGCCCCAACTTAGTTGTGGCAGGGTGACTTGGTGCACACCGGGGACTGGCCGTCGACGGTCGAGGAGGCGCTAGCCGTCCAGGAACGCCTGCGCGAGCGCGTCGACCTGACCGACGACGGCCCCGAGCTGCCGCCGACGGTGACCGGCCTCGACGTCGCCTACGACGAGCGGGACGGCTTCGCCGCGGCCGTCGTCACCCTCGAGACGGCCGGGCTCACCGTGGTCGAGGCGCGCACCCACCGCGCGGAGGCCGTCTTCCCGTACGAGCCGGGCCTGTTCGCCTTCCGCGAGCTCCCGCCGCTGCTGGCCGCGCTCGAGCGCCTCGACCGCGAGCCCGACGTCCTGGTCTGCGACGGCCACGGCCTCGCCCACCCGCGGCGCTTCGGCCTGGCCTGCCACCTGGGCGTGCTGACCGGGTGGCCCGCGTTCGGCGTCGGCAAGACGCGGTTCGTCGGCACCCACGCCGACCCGGCGCCCGCCCGCGGGTCGGCGGAACCGCTGGTCGACGCCGGTGAGGTCGTCGGCGCGGCGCTGCGGACCCAGGACGGCGTCAAGCCGGTGTACGTCTCGGCGGGGCACCGCATCGACCTGGCCCACGCCTGCCGCCTCACCCTGGCGCTGACGCCGCGCTACCGGCTGCCCGAGACCACGCGGCAGGCCGACCGGCTCTCCCGGGCGGCGCTGCGATGAAGTCGCTGGCCGAGTTGGACGTCGCCGTCGCCGGGTGCCGCGCCTGCCCCCGGCTGGTGAAGTGGCGCGAAGGCGTCGCGGGGACGAAGGCGGCGTTCCGCGGTGAGGAGTACTGGGCGCGCCCGGTTCCGGGCTTCGGGCCGCCGGACGCGTCGATCGCCGTGGTCGGCCTGGCGCCCTCGGCGCACGGCGCGAACCGCACCGGCCGGATGTTCACCGGCGACCCGTCGGGCGACTTCCTCTTCCGGGTGCTGCACGAGGTCGGGCTCGCGTCGCAGCCGACGTCGACCGCGATCGGCGACGGCCTCGAGCTGTACGGCACCCGGCTCGTCTCGCCGGTGCGCTGCGCCCCGCCGGACAACAAGCCGACGCCCGCCGAGCGCGACACCTGCCGTCCGTGGCTGGCGGAGGAGCTGACACTGTTACGTCCGACACTGCGCGCGATCGTGGTGCTCGGGGCGTTCGGCTGGCAGGCGTTACTGCCCGTGCTCGAAGCGGCGGGCTGGCCGGTGCCGCGGCCGCGTCCGGTGTTCGGGCACGGCGCCGTCGTGGAGCTGGGCGACCTGCGGCTTTTCGGCTGTTACCACGTGTCGCCGCGCAATGTCCAGACTCGGCGCGTGACCCACGCCATGGTGGCGGCCGTCTTCCGCGCCGCGACCTCGGTGACAGGGTCGGACTGAATCGTTACGGAAACAGCCGCGACGCTGGTCACAGCCGGATGGGGTCCCCGAGCGGACCGTCCGGGAAGGTGTCACCATGAGGACATGGCTGCTGCGAAGTCGAAGTCGGAACCGACTCGGATCCTCGTCCTCGGTGGTGGGTACGTCGGGCTCTACACGGCGTACGGCCTCCAGAAGATGCTCCGGGCCAACGAGGCGTCCGTGACCGTCGTTGACCCGCAGCCCCACATGACCTACGCGCCGTTCCTCCCGGAGGCCGCGGCCGGCGCGATCGAGCCCCGGCACGTGGTCGTGCCGCTGCGGCGGGTGCTGAAGCGCTGCCACGTGCTGACCGCGCGCGTCACCAAGATCGAGAACGACAAGAAGTCCGTCACGGTCGAGGCGGCCGACGGCCACATCGAGCAGCTGGGCTACGACGTCCTGGTCGTCGCGCTGGGCGCCGTCGCGCGCATCCTGCCGATCCCGGGCCTGGTCGAGCAGGGCATCGCCTTCAAGACCATCGGCGAGGCGATCTACCTGCGCAACCACATCATGACGAAGCTCGACGAGGCGGCCAGCACGCTCGACCCCGAGCTGCGCAAGCGCCTCCTGACGTTTACGGTGGTCGGCGGCGGGTTCGCCGGCATCGAGGCGCTGGCCGAGCTCGAGGACATGACCCGGTTCGCGGTGGAGAACTACTACCCGAACATCAAGGTGTCGGACATCCGCTGGGTGCTCGTCGAGGCGGCGGGCCGCATCCTGCCCGAGGTCCGCGAGACGCTGGGCGTGTACACGGTCGAGCAGCTGGAGAAGCGCGGCATCGAGGTGTACCTGTCGACGGCGGCGAAGTCGTTCGAGAACGGCCACGTGGTGCTCTCGGACGGCACGGAGTTCGACACGGACACGATCATCTGGACGGCGGGGGTGAAGGCCAACCCGGTGCTGGCCAACTCGGACCTCCCGCTGGACAAGCGAGGCCGCCTCGAAGCGACGGCGGCGATGCAGGTCGTGGGTCACCCGGAGGTGTGGACGGCGGGCGACAACGCGGCGATCCCGGACTTGTCGCGCACGGAAGAGGACCCGACGGCGACGTGCCCCCCGAACGCGCAGCACGCGGTGCGCCAGGCAACGCTGCTGGCGAAGAACATCATCAAGGTCCTGCGCGGCGGCAAGCCGAAGGACTACTACCACAAGAACCTCGGCGCGGTGGCCAGCCTCGGCCTGCACAAGGGCGTGGCGGACGCGCTGAACCTGAAGATCAAGGGCTTCCCGGCGTGGCTCTTCCACCGCGCGTACCACCTCAAGGCGATGCCGACGTGGAACCGCCGGATCCGGATCCTGTTCGACTGGATCCTCGGTGGGCTGTTCCGGCGTGAGGTCATTTCGCTCGGGCAGATCAACAACCCGAAGGACGAGTTCGCGCGCGTCTCGAAGTCCTGACAAGTCTCTTCGGAAAGCCCCCGTGCACCTCGGTGCGCGGGGGCTTTCGCCGTTTTCGGGGCTATTGCAGGGAAATGACCGGCTGTGTGCCGGTGAGCGACATGGTCTGGACAACTGGGCCGCAGAGCGGGTAAACCCTTTCTTCACAACGCGGAATAAGTCCGCTCCGGCTCCCCACTTTGGAGCTCCCATGCCCGTTTCCCTTGCCCGAGCAACCCTCACGGCGGCGGTGCTCGGCGCCGCCGTCATCGGCGTACCGTCCACCGCGGCGGCCGCCGGTCCCGCCTTCCCCGCCCACTACGCCGCGCCGTACCTGCAGATCAGTGACGCCGACGCCGGTGACATGGCCGCCGACATGAGCGCCACCGGCACGAAGTTCTTCACGCTCGCCTTCCTGACGCCGCAGTCGGGCTGCACGCCGGTGTGGGAGGCGAACGGCACGGGCGTCGGCTCGTTCAAGTCGCAGATCAGCGCCCTGCAGGCGGCGGGCGGCAACGTGATCCCGTCGTTCGGCGGCGCCGAAGGCGGCGAGCTGGCCCAGACGTGCACGAACCCGGCCAACCTGACGGCGGCGTACGCGAACGTGGTCAACACGTACGGCACGCCGCGCCTCGACTTCGACATCGAGGGCGGCGTCCTCGACGACACGACGTCGAACCAGCGCCGCAATTCGGCACTGGCGGCGTTGCAGCAGCAGAACCCGGCGGTCCAGGTGGACTACACGCTGGCGGTCGACCCGACGGGGCTGCCGTCGAAGGAGCTGGACCTCTTGCGCGACGCGAAGAGCAAGGGCGTGAAGGTCAGCGTGGTGAACCTGATGGTGATGGACTTCTACGACGGCCAGCCGGTCCTGGGCGACGCCCTGTCGGCGGCGCGGGCATCGGCATCCCAGCTGGCAAGCCTGTACGGGATTTCGACATCGGCGGCGTACGCGATGATGGGCTTGACGCCGATAGCGGGCCGCAACGACGACGGCGCCCAGTTCAGCCAGTCGGACGCGCAGCAACTGGAGAGCTTCGCCGCGTCGAACGGCGTGGCGGAGTTGTCGTTCTGGGAGGTCCACGACTACGACCGGGCGACGGGTTACGCGTATTCGCGGATCTTCAACGCGATCTCGGGAAGCACCCCACCACCATCGACGAGCGGCACGATAACGGGCTACGGCGGCAAGTGCGTCGACGTGGCGGGAGCATCAACGGCGAACGGAACGACAATCGACCTGTACACGTGCAACGGGACGAACGCGCAGCAGTGGACGTCGTCATCGGGAACGTTGCGGGCGTTGGGCAAGTGCCTGGACGTGGCCGCGGCGGGAACGGCGAGCGGAACGAAGGTCCAGCTGTACGACTGCAACGGAACGGGCGCGCAGCAGTGGACGCACACAGCGTCGAACCAGCTGGTCAACCCGGCATCGGGCAAGTGCCTGGACGCAACGGGCGTGAGTTCAGCGGACGGCACGCCGTTGCAGATCTGGACGTGCACCGGCGGGGCGAACCAGTCGTGGACACTGAACTGAGCCCTATCACCTAGAGTGTGCGGTGCCCCCGTAGCCCAACTGGCAGAGGCAGTCGACTTAAAATCGACAAAGTGCGGGTTCGAACCCCGTCGGGGGCACCATACGCGCTGGTCAATGGCTCTCAGTGGAGCGCAGTGAAGATCAAGTGCCCCACTTAGCCCCACTTTCGCCTGACGGTCACAACCTGACGGTCACAACAGGTCTTCCATCGCGTCCGCGATCGTGGGTGCGACGGCCCCCCGGCCGACGTACCGATCGAGGGTAACCGACGGGCGGGCGTGCCCGAGGAAGTCGGCGATCTGGCGCGGCGAGTAGCCCGCCTCGTCGAGCACGGTCCCGGCCGTCTTCCGGTAGACGTGCGACTTCACCCACGAGAACCCTTCCGAACGACGGCACTCCCGCAGCGAGTGGCGTGTGTTCGACGGGGCCCGCAGGCCCCCAACGAGTCCGGGAAGACCGGGCTTGCCGGGAGGCGCCCTTCAGCGAACGCGGCCAGACGACGTCGGCGAAGCAAGTCCACTGCCCAGGAGGTCAGCGGGATCGTCCGCTCGGACGCCGGGGTCTTCGGGTCCGTGCGGACGAGTCCGACGCCCTTGAGCCGGACGACGGTCCATTCGACCGAGCCAGGCCCAGGCCGTCGCCGTCCTCATCGGGCAGCGTGACGTCTTCCCAGTACAGGGCGAGCGCCTCACCAATCCGGACGCCGGTCGCCAGCATGAACCGCGTGAGGTCCGGCAGGTCGTGCCGCACGGCCTTCGGGTCGAGTTCGAGTTGCGCGTGCCACGTTCGGCGCTCTTCCCTCGTCAACGCCCGCGCGAGATGTCCACTATGGACCGGACCGCGGCCGATGCCGAGGTGCTCGCTCGCGCGATGATGCGCGCACCCTCGGTGCACAACACCCAACCCTGGCTGCTGGAAATCACCCCCACCGAGCTGCGAGTGCGCGAGCGCCGAACCGGCACTGCCGCACCACGATCCGTGCGGCCGCGACCGGGCGGCGTCCTGTGGGGCGGCGGTGGCCAACCTCGAACTGGCGGCCCGCGCGCTGGGTCGCGCGGCCGAGGTCACGTTCCCGGCTGGTGAGGAAGATCCGGTCGCCAGGGTCGCCGTTGGTACTCGGGCGGCCCCGGGGAGGCGGAACGGAGGCTGTTCGGCGCGGTCGAACACCGGATCAGCCACCGGGCGCCGTTCGAGGATTGGCGGTACCGTCGGGTGGTCCACGCGATCACCGCCGCGGTGGCCATTTCGGGCGTCGAGGCGCGGCCGCTGCGTTCTGGCCGGGACATCGTCGTCGCTTCCTGGCTGCTGCGGTACGCCGCGGAGGACGTCCGGCAGGACGGGGGATACCAGCGGGAGCTGTCGCTGTGGACGATCCGGGACGAGCGCGCCCACCGGCACGGCGTCGGCCTGCCGGCCAGCCGGGGCCCGGCGGGCTCGGTGCCGTGGGCGGGTTTGGTCCGGCGAGCCACCGAAATCGCAGAGCCGGCCGAGCTGGCGGCGCGGTTGGCGAATGAGACGGTGCTGGTCTTCATCACGGTGGAAGACGCCCGCCCTGACCCCGTCGGCGCGGGCTATGCGCTGGCGCGCTTGGCTGGCGGCAGTGGACCTCGGGCTGGTGGCGGCGATGCTGACCCAGCCGCTGCACCGGGAGCCGGTCCGGGCGCCCTGTGCGCGGACCTCGGCCTGGCCGGGTTCCCTCAAGCCTTGCTGCGCCTGGGGTATTCCGCCGAGACCGACCCGCCTACGCCGCGCCGCGCGATGCAGGAAGTCGCCGTCACGGTTCCGGCAAAGGCCACGTAGGGTCGGCCCCGTCCCGCCGTGGTACCGAATCCGGCGTCGGGTACCGCTTCAGCGCGGAGGAGTCGCCGTGACCAATCCCGAGGAAGCCATCGAACCGGCCGCCGAGTGTGGGGACACCGGGGAACTGCGGAAGTGTGCGGCCGCGGGGCACTCCGACGCCGTCGACCTGCTCGTCGAGCTCGCTACCGAGCGAGAAGATCACGACGAGCTGCGCCGCCTCGCCGCCGGGGGCGGCCGGACCTCGGCTGAGGTGCTCGCCGAGCTCGAAGACGAATAGCCGGGAATCCGTGAGCTCGCGCCGACGCAGGTGGGCAGCGAGCCGCGGCGCCGTCCGGGTCGATCTGATCGCGCCAACGAGTTCGTCAAGGAGGCTTCCTTGCTGGTCCAAAAGGATGACCGGCGTAACAACTGCCGGGTGAGGTCCTATTAAGGAGGCAAATTCGGGAGGCTGAGGAGGGACGACCTGAACACGGAAAAGTTCTTGACCGACAAGTTCTTCGGTTTGGCGAGAACCGCGTTCGATTCCGCCGGAAAGACGCGGAAGTGGGCGGCCGGGCAGATCTTGGTCCGGTACGGCGACCGCACTGATCAGGTTATTCTGGTCAAATCTGGACAGGTCAAGGTTTCGTCTTCGGCGCCGACGGGGAAGCAGGTCGTTCTGGCAGTGCGCGGCCCGGGTGACCTGCTCGGTGAGCTGTCCGTCATCGACGGCCGCCCACGTTCGGCGCAGGTCACCGCCCTGTCTGCGGTCACCGCGATCACCCTGGACGGCGCGAGGTTCCGTTCCCTGCTGATCGCCGACGGCGCGGCCGCGTTCCGGTTGCTCGAGATCGTCGTCGGGCGCCTTCGCGAGGCCGATCTCCAGCGGCTGGAGTACGGGGCCTACCCGGTCCACCTGCGGGTCGCGCGATTGCTGACGGAGTACGCGACGACCTATGGGCGGGCCGCGCAGGGGCAGCGCGGCACGGTGATCATGCTGCCGCTGACGCAGAGTGAGCTCGCTGAGGCGGCCGGTGCGTCCCGCGAGGCAGTCGCCAAGGCGCTGCGCCGGCTCCGGGAACTCGGCGCTATCAGCACCGCCCGCAAGCAGATCGTCGTCCTGCGCCCGGATCTCCTCGCCCGGATCGCCGACGGTTCGCCGAGTGTGTATTCGGACGCAGACGGGCAGCCGCCGGCGGAGTAGACAGTCGCTCCAACACGAACTTCGGAGGAGCCGATGGACGAGCGGCGACGGCGACCGGCAGTACGGTTCACGGCGCCGGGATCAGCAACACGACGCCGAACCAGAACACGAACGTGGCGAGGCAGGCGCCACCCCAGCCGAGCGCGACCCTGAACGTGCGGTGCTTGCGCCGGGCGATCGCCGTGAGCAGGGCCACCTGCTGCCACGCTTGATCGGCGAGTTCCCGCAGGTCGGGACGGCACGACGTGCCGCGCGGGAAGTCGGGGAACGAGAACCAGTTCGCTCTCCCGGCACCCGGCAACCTCGGCCGCAACGTGGCGAGGAGAAAACCCGCGCACACCAGCAGAGCCAGCAGCACGGGCACCGCGCCGAGGGTTGCCAGCCCGGAGTGCTGGCCGGTGGTGCGGCTGACCGCGACGAGGCCGGCGAGCACGAAGCCGGTCGTGCCGAGCATCAGCCCGGCTTTTGTGTCGGCGGCGACGATCGCCCGGTTCAGTTCGCCGATCAAGTGGACGGCGAGGTGCAGATCATCGATCGGGGACAAGTGGTGCGCCCGGTTTTTTCTCATCCTCATCGCGCCAGAAGATCACGGACCGGGTGGCCGGTCGATGCAGAAAACCACACTCCCGGCGCAATGTGCTGGAGAGGTGACGCCGGGACGATCAGCGCCGTTTCCGGCGCGCGGCACTGCCGAAAAGATCGCGTTTCGAGTCGACGTTGGGATTCGTGGAATGAACGAGCACGCCGGCCGGGCTCCTCGGCCGCCCAGGGAATGGTGGCCGTCGGCCAGCTTCGGCGGCAGGCTCGATTCGCTGGAATTCGCCGCGCTGGTGGCGCTCGGTCGGGCGTCTTACGTCGGCGCCGGGACGGTCCTGATGCGTGAAGGCGAGCCGACCCACTCGGTTCTCTTCATGCATCAGGGACATGTCAAGGTCCGGGCCGGTGACCAGCAAGGACGTGATCATCTCCTCGGCATCTACGGGCCCGGCGACCTCGTCGGCGAACTCACCACCGAGGCCGACCCGAAGGAGACGGCAACGGTGGTTGCGCTGAACCGAGCTTGCGTGAGCAGGATCCCGCGCGCCCGTATGGTGGCGTTCCTCCGGGAGCGGCCCGACCTGGCGTTGCACTTCGTCGACATCCTGCGGGCGCGGTTGTACCGGGTGAACCACCGCCGGCTGCATGGCCCGCGCCGGAACGTCTACCCGGCGCTCGTGCGTGCCGTTTACGACGTGGCGGTGTTCTTCGGCGGCCCGGGGAACGGGAACCCGGTGGCCATCCCGCTGACCCAGAAGGACGTCGCGGAACTCCTCAGTGTCACGGAGGTCTCCGTGCAGCGCTGCTTCCGCTCGCTGCGCAGGTGCGGCCTGGTCGTGACGGGCTATGGCCGACAGGTCGTTCCGTGTCTGCCCTGCCTGAGCGCCGAGGTCGCGGCGTCAGCAACACGAAAGAACGAGCAAGCCATCTCGGGATGTGGTGGACATCGCCATGACCACCAAGGGTGAGTATCCGATCTTCCGAACAGAGCAATCCGACAAGCCAAGTGAGGTGTTCAGTGCCGCTCGCCCTGTCACGTACCGTTGTCAGAACCGATGCCTGCGACACAAGTAGCGGCCTACGGACTCGGCAGATCCACCTCGACCGGGCCCTGAAGCAGGTGCTCGACGAGACCGCGGCGGCGTGCGTCCAGTTCGACCCCGAATCCTGGCACCGCCGGTTCGACGGCGATAGCTCCACCTGGGTGATCCCGCCGACCGTGCCCAGGGCGTGGATCGGCGCCGATCTGGTGCGCAACCTGAGCATCGCGCTGAGCCGGTACAACCGCCACGCCGGCGCGGACAGCCAGCTGCGGCTGCGCGCGGCCATTGACCACGGTGAAGTCGAGCAGGACGGGCAGCATCTCGGCGGACGTCCGGTCACCACTGCGGCGCGCCTGTGCGACTGCGACGCCCTGCGCGAGGCCATGCGCGCGAATCCCGGCGTGCAACTGGGCCTGATCGTGTCCGAGGGCTTCTACCGCGACGTCGTCGTTGAAGGCGAGCGGGGCCTCAAGCCCGCGGAGTTCACCGAGGTCGACGTCGAGGTGAAGTTGTTCCGAGGCAAGGCGTGGGTTCACCTCGTGGACGGTGCCGCTCAGGTTCCGTCCGCCGGTGCGAAACGGCCTCCGGCCGAGCCCGCCGCAAGGCCTGCACAGTCGAATCGGATCAAGAGCAAGGGCAACCGCAACAAGAACGTGATCAACAACCTCAACATCCAGTACTGACCGGGGAATCAGATGGAAGCAGCCGAGCAGGAACCACCCGGGGACCCGGTCGTCGGCGCGTCCGACGTGCCGGAGGCCGAACTCGCCGAGCCGAGCGGCGAGACCGAATCCACCGAAGAGCCCGACGACGAGCGCGAGGCCGAGGAGGACGACGGCGAAGACGGGGATCTCGACGCGAACGGCTACGGCCGCCGTACGGTCGCGGACCGGCGCAAGCGCAAAGCCGATGACTTCAGCCGGACGGGGCTGAACCCCGGCGGGGAAACTCGGTCATCGATCCGCGCCACGGGCGATGGCAACCTCAGCAGCATCATGTCCGTGACGGTCCAGAACGGACGGCCGGCGCGGGCGGCGTACGGAGCGGAGCTGTCCCAGAGCGTCGTCGACCGGCGGATCAACACCTACGCGCCGTCGCCGAGCCAAGGTCCCATGGAGAACGTCCTGGCGACGGAGTCGGTGGTCCTCCTGTGCGGGCCGCGCCAGGGTGGCCTGCCGACAACCGCGTACGCGGTCCTCGCGAAGTTGTGCGGCGCCGGGAACATCCGCGAGATCGACCTCGCTCCAGGCGCCGAACTCGCGCAGGCGAGTGCGGACGACGTCCTCCGGCCGAGCTGTGGCCACGTCCTCGAAGTCGGTGGGGACACGGTGGTGACCCGGGTCGGTCTCGGTCGGCTGGCCGCCGCCGCCCGGGAACGGCAGGCGTACGTCGTGGTCATCGGCCCGCCCGCGTCGAAGATCGACGTCTCCCTCGAACCGTACGCTCTGTGGCACGTAAATCCGCCGGCGGACGGCGTGCTCAGGAACACGCTCTTCGAACTGCTGGCGGAGGGCGAGGTCTGCGTCGGCCACTGCGAGTCGTGCGACAGGTCGTGTCGCGCCGAGTTCGTCACCGCCGTCCAGGACGATCCGAAAATCGCGGCGTACCTCGCGTCGGACCCACCGCCGGGCGAGGTGGCCGATCTCGCCGGACGGTTGCTCGAAACGCGCCGGGAGGGCAGGCCGCCGGCGGACGCGCTGGGACGCCTCTACGGCCGACTCCGCGACCTGGCGGTCGAGCTGATCGCGCCGAAGGAGAAGGAGACCGAGCGCCGCTCGGAAACCAGGTCGCGCCGACTGCTGCACGAATCCGCATTCCGCATCGCCTACTCGCTGTTCAACGGCTATCAGCTGAGCACGGTCTTCGACGTAACGAAGCCGTTGTTCCAGGCGCTGTCGCTGGCGGGCGCACCGCACCGCACGCCCCTGACAGGTGCGGTGCTCGACGGGAACATCGGTGCCCTGCTCGGCGAGGGTATGACCCACGGCAAGGCCGATCAACCCGGCTCGATGGTGGCCGACCTGGACCGCCGGGCCGAACTGGCCGAGCCGCGGCTGGGGCAGGCCATGCTCGACGTGCTCTGGAACGACTTCGACCAAACTCGTGAGCCGATGATCAACTGGGTGCTGTTCCTTGGCGGGCATCCGGCCGAGGAAGCCCGCCGGTGCGCGGCGACCGCGGCCGTGCACTTCGCCCGATACGACCTGCTCGAGGTCTATCGCGAGCTCATCCGGCCGTGGGCAGTGAACGAACGGACCCGCGCGCGCTGGACCGCCGCCTACGCCATGGACCTGCTCGCGGAGTTCGAGCCGGTCCGGGTCCGCAACCAGATCGGCGACTGGACCCGAAGCTCGAACCCGTGCATGAACGACACCGCGGCACGCGCGTACGCGGCGGCTTCCTGGGACATCCCGGCCGAATCCGCGATCGCCGACCTGCGTCGGCTCGCGGATCGCACCGAGCACACGGCCAGTTTCGCGGTGCCCCTGGCGATGGCCAGGATCGCGGAGCAGGCCGACGACAGCGGGATGGTGCTGGAGACCCTGGTGGACTGGAGTTCCCAGGGCCGGCGCAGCGTCGAAGTGCAGGCGGCGCGCACAGCGTTGCTGCTCACCCGGCTGGCCGATGACGTGCGGCCGGCGCTGCCCGCGCTGTTGTGCCAGGCCCACAAGGACGACGTGATCCGCGGGCGGCTGGTCACCTTGTGGCGGCACGCCCTGTCGAACCCACTGGTCGCCCGGCAGGCGTGGCCCGCGTCGCGGGCCTGGTTGTCCGCGGTCACGTCCGACGACGTGCTGCGGCCGTGGACGGTGGAGTTCTTCGGTGAGGTGCTCGACGTGCGGCCGTTGCGTCCGCGCGCGCTTTTCTACTTTCGACAGTGGAAGGAAGACGACGATGAGGAAATCCTCGCTGCCTTGCGGCGGTGCCTCGGAAAGGCCGGCGCATGAGTGAGCAGGAGGCCGCGGAGCGGCCGGGAGCCTTCCGGAAGGTCTGGCGGTTCTTCTTCGGGCAGAAGAAGGACAAGCCGATTCCCGAGACCGCGGCGCCGACCGTGCCGGTCGAGTACCCGACCTTGCTCGAGCGCCGGTACTCCACCACGTCGCTGGTGGCACCGGCGGAAGGGGGGTTGTTCGAGTTCTCCGTCGACTACGAGCTGATCTGGTCGGCGAGCGTGCCGACACAGGCCAAGCTGACCTCGATGGTGGACGAGTTCGCGGACAGTGCCGAACACAAGCTCCGGACCGCGATCTGGCCGGTGGGGCGCCGGAAGTCGCCGTTCCGGCCCGACGAGGCCGAGCGAACGATGAACGAGGCACTGCGGGAACTGGCACCGAACTGGTGTTATGGCCAGGGCAACACGGTCTCCTGCCGGGCGCAGGTGTTCGTGCGGTGCGATCCGCGGATCGTCGAGCGGTGGCTGCCCGCGTGGCAGCGCATGGCCGAGATGGACGCCGAACACAAGGTTTCCCTGCTACGGCTGGACATCGTGGGCGATCTACTGCCCCGATGGCGTGACCTGCTGGACCGGTTCGACGGCGACCCGGCCGCGGTGCAGGCGGCTCGGTTGGTCGATGAGGACCTGGCGAAGGTTCTCGCGAGCCTCTCCCAGCAGCGCCGGACGACCGCCGAACACCTCGTCGGCGTCCTTGGCGGCGCGGCCCACGCGCACCGGCACGTCGGGCTCTTCGAGTTCGCCAACGCCTACGACAAGGCGTTGCGGTCCTTCGAACGGCAGGCCGGCTTGGAGAAGTTCGCGCTGGGCACGAACCTGGACGGAGAAGAAGTTGAAACGACTGCGTGAGGCCCGGTACCTGCTGGCGGTCGTCGCGGCCGCCGGCGCCCTTGCGGTCCTGGGCTCGTGCGGGTTCGACACGTTGGTGACCGGCGACGGTTCCGGCGGCGAGGACAGCTGTGCCTGGATGCGGGCATCCCAGAACGTCAGTAAGAACGGCACGCTCGTCCTGTTCGACCAGTCGAACTCCACGCGGGCTGGAAGCGCCGCGGATCAGGTCGTCGACGAGGACGCCGTGCTCAAGGACGTGCTCGCGAATGCCGTGGACAACGGCGACTCGGTGCGGCTCGGCACGTTCGACGGCACGAGCGCCTCCGTGCAGGTGCGGCAGACACTGACGACAGACAGCGGAGCGCAGAACCCGGACAACCAGAAGGAGGACCGCGATTCCGCGAAGCAGTGCCTGGCCGACGCGGTCCGCGGAGTCGCCGAGGGACCGCCGGGACAACCGGGGTCGGATGTCCTCGGTGCCGTCGAAGCCGCGAAAGGAGCCTTCGCGCAGCAGTCGGGGAAGAAGAACATCGTGCTGGTGACCGACGGCTTGGCCACGGTCGGCTGCGCGGACCTGCGCAACCTGGCCATCGGCAAGGACAGCGAGGTCGACCGCGTGACGGCCGGGTGCGCGGCGCGGGAGCCCGACCTGCGTGGTTACACCCTGACCCTGCTCGGCGTCGGGCACCCCGCTGCGGGACAACCGCTGCCCGGATCCGGCTCACTCGCCTGGCTGAACTCGTTGTGGAGCACGTTGTGCGGCCGGATGCGCGCCGATTCCTGCCGCGTCTCGACCGCGCCGGTGACCACGCGCGCCGCGGGTACGCGCGTCGTGGCGCCCGGTGCGGCGGACCCCACCGTCACCTTCCCACCGGAGGACGGTCTGGCCCGGGGCTCGGAGGTGCTGCACGTATCCGCCGACGTGTTGTTCACGAACAACTCCTGGGCGATCTCGGACACCGGTCGGGCGATGCTGAAGGCCGGGCTAGGCGGACACCTGAACGCGAAGATCGAGGTCGACGGCTACACGGAGGCCCAGTCCACCGCGGCCTACAACCAGCACCTGGCTCAGCAGCGCGCCGACGCGGTGCGGCAGGCGCTGATCGCACTCGGCGCCAAGGACGTCACGGCGGTGGGCTTCGCCACCACCGCCCCGCACTGCCCGGGCGGCGCCGACGACCAGGCCCGGCAGTGCAACCGCCGGGTGGACATCAAGGTCGCCGACGGATGAGTCGTACTCGTGAACAGTCTGAAAAGGACCCGAGCCCATGACGGAAAACGGCGCGTCGCGGACGCTGCACCTGCACACCGTGCCGTTCCACGAGTCCGGCCGCTGCGCGGCATCCGTGTCGTGCGGTGCGCCGGCCGAGCCTCGCGAGCGCGCGCCGTACGAAGCGCATCAGCTGAACAACGACGAGGCCCGGTTGCTGACCGCGGCGGTCCGCGTGGCCGAAGACGACATCGAACGAGGAGCAGGCGAGCTGGCCGACGCGGTCGCGCTGGCCCGCCGGACCGAGATCGAGGCGCACACGGCGGTCCGGGACGTCGAGCGTGTCGTGGCCGAAGCCGAGGTCGCCCAAGCACGGGTGAACTCGGTTCAGGATCGCCATCGCTGGGACGGCGCGGAAAGCCGGCTGGTCAAGCGACGATGGGTGAGCGTGGTGACGTGGGCCGCGACGATCGCCGCTGCCTGTTACGACACGGCCTTCTTCCTGAAGATGTTCCTGAAGATGATCGATCGTCCGTGGTCGTGGTCCGACCCCGTGAGCTACGCGGCGCTGCTGCCCGGCCCGCTCATCGCCGCCGGTCTGCTGCTCTGCGGTCACGGAGTCGCGCAGGCGTTCGCGCGATCTCGCGCCCAGTGGGAACGCAAAACGCAGTACCAGCGCAAGGACCCGGATCGACGCCGGAGCGCGGACGACCTGCCGTGGCCGGACTGGCGACCACCGCTGGTGTTCCTGGCGTTGCTGCTGATCACGGTCGCCATCTGGGCACTGATCCGGGCGCGGGACTTCAGCCATGTCGATCCTCCGGTCAGGCTGGCCTTCACACTGCTGCTCCTGGTCTTCAACCTGACGTGCGTCGGCTTGAAGGTCCTGCAGTACAACCCGTACGCGGAGACCAAGAAACTGGCCGAAGCGACGCTGGCAACAGTCGCGGCCCGCGAGCGGCAGGCGATCGAGTCGGCGACCGCGAAGATCACCGCGCACACCGAAGCCACGTACGCGCTGCGCACCGCGGTGAGCCGGCTGCAGGCGAACGGCCTGCACAAGATGGACGAGGCGTGGGAAGCGATCCTGCGGGACCGGGACGGCCATGGCCGCACGGGCGAAATCGCGCCGGAGTTCGCCCCCGCCGGCAGGTGGAGGTTCGCCGGCGTGAAGATGCCTTCGATCCAGGTCGCCTCGATGGACGAGGTCGTCGGGTTCGCGGATGACCTCGACCCGGGCGAGGTCCGGACGAGGCTTGCCGTCGCCATCGAGGGAAGGAGCTAGCCGCGCTGAGGGAGGACAGCCCTGTGGTGAGTCGTTGCCGCACGTCGTGTGACACCCGTGTTCGCCGGCTCGACCGCGGCATCGAGGAGACCACTTGGCACGTGGACGGTGGAGTTCCTTTCAGCAGCTGGACAAGCCCGCCGAATCCGGTAGCCATTCCCGGGGGACGAGCTGGCCGTTCCCCTCGAGCGTCGTGCGAGGAGATTCCTCAGTTGTGCCGCCGTGGTGGGCCATCCGATCGGGGGCATGGCAGCCGCGGGTGAGCAGCACACGGAGGCCCGGTTCCGGACCGCGCGGATGGTGCGGCTGACAGGGGCCTCCGAGCGGATGCTGCGTTACTACGAGGAGCGCGGCATCGTCGCGCGAACGCTCCAAGGCGGAGCTCAACGCCACCTCTCTCGCCCTTCGAAACGGGGGTCGTCGGGCGCGATCGGGTGAACGCGACGGACGTCCCTGTGACACCGCTCGGTTGTTCGCACCACCTCCGTGACGTCGCGGCGCCGAACGTCCACATCGGGCGGACGGCGGTTGCCGGAACCACTTCGGCCGGTGGCGGGCGAGCCGGAAAATCACCCACGAAACGGAGTATGATCGTCGTTCGCAGCTGTCGGCGCCAGGGAGGGGGCGCGGTGCGGAACGATGTGCGATTTCGCGTGCTGGGACCGCTCGAAGTGGTCGTCGACGGCAACGTCGTCCCGGTCAACGCGACCAAGCAGCGCATCCTGCTGGCGATGTTGCTGTTGTCCGCCAACAGCATGGTCACCGCCGACGACCTGGTCGACCAGCTGTGGGACCAGGACCCGCCGCGAGGGGCTCGTGCGACGCTGCAAACCTACGTGCAACGCCTGCGCCGGGTGATCGGCGAGGCCGACCGGATCACCGCGATGACCGGCGGGTACCGGATGCGGGTCGAACCGGGCGAACTCGACCTCCAGCGGTTCCGGGAGGCCGTCGACCGCGCCCTGCAGGTCGGCGACCTCGCGGAACGCAGTGAGATCCTGCGTGAGGCTCTGAACTGCTGGCGCGGTGGAGCGCTCGCCGACACGCCGTCGGATTTGCTGCGCACGGTCCACGCGCCCCGGCTCGAGCGCGAGCGGATCGCCGCGCAAGAGGCCTTGTTCGACGCCGGGTTGCGGCTGGGACGGCACCGCGAGCTGGTCGGTGAACTGCAGGCGGCCGCCGATGCCGCACCACTGCGGGAAAAGCTGCACGCCCAGCTCATGCTGGCCTTGTCCCGGTCCGGCCAGCAGGCCGAAGCCTTCGCGGTGTACAACCGGATCAAGGAAGCCCTCGCCACCGAGCTCGGCGTCGATCCCGATGTCGAACTTCGGCAGGTCTACGAGCACATCCTGACGCGAGACCCGGTTTCGGCGCCGCCTCTCGCGAGCCACGGGGAGGCGGTGCCCGGCGAGCTGGTGCCGCACGAACTGCCCGCGGACGTGCCGGACTTCGTCGGCCGCGATGACCTCGTCGGCCGCATCGAGCACGCCTTGACGTCGTCGGCGGGAGTTCCGGTCGTGGTGGTCACCGGGCTGCCGGGTGCCGGGAAGACGGCGTTGGCCGTGAAAGTTGCCCACGGTCTGCAGAACCGTTTCCCCGACGGCCGGTTGTACGTAGATCTGCGCGGGCACGCCGCGACTCCGGCGTTGACCCCGACCGAGGTGCTGGCCCGTTTCGTCATCGCGCTGGGCGCGACGACGACCCGCCTGCCGTCCGGTCGGGAAGAGCTCGTCGCGCTCTACCGCACTCTGCTGCGCGGCCGGAAGATCCTGTTCGTGCTCGACAACGCGGTCAGCCCGAGCCAGGTCCGGCCGTTGCTGCCGAGTGCGCCGGGCTGCGGCGTGGTGATCACCAGCCGGAACGACCTGCGGGGGCTGGTCGCACTGCAAGGGGCCGCTCTGTTCCCGGTCGACGTGCTGTCCGAGGAGCACGCGGGAGCGTTGCTGACCACCATGATCGGCGCCGAGCGGATCGCGGCCGAACCGGCCGCCGCGCGGGAACTGGCGAGTCTCTGCGGGTTTCTTCCGCTGGCCCTGCGGATCGCCGCGGCGAACGTGGTCAGCGGGCCGAGCGGTTCGCTGGCCGAGTACGTCGAACAGCTGCGACGCGGCAACCGGCTGACGTCACTGGAGATCGAAGGTGACGAGGAAGCCACGGTCCGAACTGCGTTCCGGCTGTCCTACGTGGCGCTGGACCCGATGACCGCACGGGTGTTCCGGCTGCTCGGGCTCGTGGCCGGGCCGGACTTCTCGACCGAGGCCGTCGCCGCGTTGACGAGCTTGCCCGGCGACGCCGTCCGGGCGCGGCTCGACCAGCTGACCGTGGCGAACCTCGTCGTGCGGAAGAACGGCTCGAGGCACCAGCTGCACGACCTGCTGCGCGTCTTCGCCGCGGAACGGTGCCTGGAGGACGACCCCGAGCAGGCTCTGGATTCGGCCGTGGCCGGCCTTCTCGAGTTCTACCTGCGGCACACGGAGTCCGCGGGGAGCCTGTTGTACCCGACGTATGTGCGGCTCCCGTGGCCGGACGGGCTGGCACCACCGGAGCCGGGTTTCTTCGCCGACCCCGGCGAGGCGACGACGTGGATGGACACCGAGTGCCTCAACGTACTGGCAGCCGTGGTCCGCGCCGCGGAGGGGACGCACGAACGGCTGGTCTGGCTCCTGGTCGAAGCCGTGCGCCCGTACCTGGTGGCGAGCGGCCGCTACCGCGAAGAAGGAATAGGCGCCTTCACCGCGGCATTGCGCGCGGCCGTGGCCCGCGGCGACCTTCCCGCCATCGCGTCGATCCATTCGTGCCTGGGCTCGCTCACCTTCCGCCACGGGGACAACCAGGCCGCCGCACACCACTTCGCGGAAGAGCTCGCTGCCTACCGGGAGGCGGGCCACCGGGAGGGGCAAGCCCGCGCGCTGATCGCGCTGGGCAACCTGGACCGGGACGTCGGACGGGTCGACGACGCCGCGGCGCGGATCCGCGAGGGGCTGGCCTTGGCCGCGGCATCGGCGAACCGGCTCCTGGAACGCTTCGGCTGGCTCGGGCTGAGCTATGCCGAACTGCTGCGCGGGGAGCTCGACGAAGCCGAAAACGCCGCGCGGCAGGTGATCGCCCTCTGCGACAGCTCGGGCGAGCGGGCCACCGAAGGCAACGCGCGCGGCATTCTCGGCGAGATCCTGTTGCTGCGCGGTCGCTGTCACGACGCTGTCGAGCAGTTCACCCGGTCCTTGGACCTGCTCCGCCGAGGCTCGGTCGGCCACTTCGAGGCCGATGTGCTCGGCCACCTCGCCCGGGCTCACCTCGAGGTCGGAGATCTGGAGGCGGCTGGGCGGAACGCCCGGCTGGCCCTGCGGATCGCGCGTGGCAGCGCCGCCAGGGAAGACGAGGCGGAGGCCCTGACCGCGCTCGCCGGAGTGCACGAGCTCAGTGGTGACTTGGATGAAGCCCGCCGGCTTTACCGCTCGGCACTGGGCGTGTGCCAGCAGATCGGGTACCGCCGCGGGGAAATCTCCGCCCTCGCCGGGTACGCCGAGGTCAGCCGGCTGACCGGGAACATCCCGACGGCCGTTTCCCGCGCCCGGAAAGCGGTCGCGCTGTGCGCGGAAGCCGGGCTGCACATCCTGGGCATGCGGGCGAAAATCGTGCTGGCACAGGCGGAACTCGACGACGGCGACGTGCACACCGCGGCCGTGCTCGCCGAGTCGTCCTACGCCGAGGCACAGCGGTTCGGGGCGCAGCTCGAACAGGCAAGGGCGTTGCGAGTGCTGGCGTTGGCGCGGCGAGCCGTCGGGGACCCGGCCGTCGCGGACAAGTACTGCCGGCTCGCCCTCGAATGCCTCAGCGGGGCCGGGCTGCCCGCCACCGCCGGGCTGCGCCGGTCATTGGCCGACGCTTGCGGCGGGTGAGCGCACCGGGCCGTCCACGCGCCGCCAGGCGAGCCCGATCACGACGGAGACCACCACGCCGAGCGACCCGGCCGCCGCGATGACCGTCGAAGGCGCGAAGACCTCGGCGAGGAGCCCGTAGCCGAGGATCGCGATCCCCTGGACGAGCCGCAGCAGGGCGAAAACCAGCCCGCTCATCTGCCCGCGCATGGCCTCCGGGGTGGACTGCACCACACCGGTGGTGACTGGGACCCAGAAGCACGTCGCGGCGCCGTTCACGAACCAGATGACCGCGTCGGCGATGAAGCCCGGCTGCCACGCGCACACCACGAACGGGGCGGCCGACGCCGCCGCCAGCACGCCGAGCAGGCGCATCCGGGTTTCCGGCCGCAGCCATCTGGCCACTGCCCACACGCCGACGACCATGCCCGCCGAGCCGATGCCCATCAACGCTCCGGCGGCGGCTTCACCGTTGCCCGACTCCACCGCGTAGGGTGCCGCCAATGCCGTCGCGACCATGCAGATGCCGGGGATGACGGCGAACGCCATCAACGTGCGGAGCCGCCGGTCGGTGCGGACCAGCCGCGAGCTCGCCGACAGGGAGCCCCACCAGCGACCGGTCGTCGCGGTGCCCGGCCCCGTCACCGGCCGGGACCGGACACCGGTCCAGATCAGCAGCGCGGAACTCGCGAAGGTGCCCGCGTTGATGTAGAGGGCCGTGCTCATGCCGAGTTGCTGGGCGACGGCGCCCGCGCCGGCGAACCCCACGCCGACCGCGAGGTTGGCCAGCATGGTGTTGGCCGACGTGCCGACCACGTAGCGGTCGCCGGTGAGCACCAGCGACAACGTCGCCGTTTGCGCGCTGCGGAACGGCGAATCCAGCAACCGCACCGCGAGCAGCAGCAACCACACCACCGCCAGCGGCAGCCCGGATGTCGCCATCACGGCGACCAGCCCGGCCCGGACGAGGTCGGCCGTGATCATCACGGTCTTGCGGCTGAACCGGTCCGCGAGGCCGGACAGCAGCGCGCCGCCGGCGAGGTCGGGCAGGAAGGTCAGGGCGTAGGTGACCGCCGCGAGCACGGGGGACTGGCTCGACGCGTACACGCCGATCGTCACCGCACCCCTGGCCAGGAAGTCGCCCGCCGTCGACAGGCCGAACCCGCAGAAGATGGCCCGGAATTCGGAATCGGCGAAGACTTCCCGGAACGTGGTCACCTCTCCTCCCGTCCCGCGACTACTCGCCCGCCGGCTCCTGACGGGGTTCGGCGTAGGACAGGAAGCCGGGGGTCGTGGTGTTGCGCGAGACGAGGTGGGCGTCCGCCGACGGCGCGGCGAGGTCGGCCGGCGTGGTGAATTCGGCGTATGCCGCGAACAGTTCTTCGGAGTGCATGGGGATACCTTTCGAAGAAGGTCGGTTGCCTGTTGGCGATCTTCACCCTGCATGCGGCCGGACGTCGTGGCAAGCGATCGACGAGTGTGGTGTAGTTCACAAATTGGGCGAGGTGGTGTTCCGGAAGATCCTCGCCGCGTCGACGTTCCCCGCCGCGAACGAGCGCGCCAGCTCGTCTTCTCGCACTCCCGGCGCCAGCAACGCGTCGGCGATCACCCGGGAGCGGTGCTCCCCGAAGCTGAGGCCGCGGTGCCCCGGCCGGGAGTCGGCGGGATCCCACGCCGCCGCCACGCCGTCCGCGACGCGGTGCGCGTAGGCCGACACCGCCGCGCCCAAGCCTCGGATCCCGGACAGCCCCTTCACGATCTCGGGCGCGGCGGGCCACGCGTCGCGGCCCAGGTAGAGGACCAGCGCGTCCCGGCGCGGAAGGTGGAGGCCGACCTTGGCCCGGTAGGGGACGCCGAGGTCTTCGAGCAGGACGAGGACCTCGTGCCACGCGGCCGTCGCCGTGTCAGGCGCGACGAGGTGCAGGTAGAGGCGCAGAGTGTGGTCGCCGGACGTCAGGCCGTGCCCCGGAGAGCCGTCGACGAGGAAGAAGCCCGGCGCGAGGTGCGGGCGGCGGCAGTCGATGTCGAACGTCGTGCGGGCACCGACCGCCGCGGCGCCGGCCGGTACGCGGACCCGGACACCGTCGACCTCGACGACGTCGGCCGAGCGCACGCGGCCGCGCATGCGGGTCAGCCGGTGCGGCACCGCGGCGGCGAGCCGGTCGCGGAAACCGGGGAGTTCCGCTTCGCTCTCGCTTTCCCCGGCGTGGAGGTGGTCGTACAGGGCGGTCGCCAGCCGGGCTCGCAGTGCGGCCGGGTCGGCGGCCCGCAGGAGCCGGCCGCCGACGACCGCGCGGTTCTCCCGGTGGTCGACTTCAACGGTGCGCAGAGTGTCGAGCACCGTCCTGATCGATCCGCTCGCGGCGGGAAAGAGCCGCGTCATGCCGCCAGTCCCAAGGTGGTGGCGAACCGGTCGGGAGCCAGCAGCACGGCCCGGCCGATCCCGGCGGCCGCGCGTTCGACCGGGAGCAGCCGGGACTGCTTCTCGGCTCCGGCGAGCAGGCGGTCGAACTGGTGCCACCCGGCGAAAGCGGCCGAACGCCGGACGAGATCGGCGTCCGGCTCCCGGCGCTCTTTCCGGTAGGCGCGCCAGAACGCGGCGATCAGCGGGCGCACTTGCCCGAACCGGGCCGCGCCGCGGGCGACGGTCTCCTCGTGGCCGGGCGTGCCCCCGGCGGCGGCGATGCCCAGCGTGCTGCGGAACAGCCATTCACCGACGAAGGCGCCGACGTCCCGCGCCGGGTCACCGCGCCTGAGCTCGTCCCAGTCGGTCAGCCGGACTTCGCTCCCGCCGATCACGAACTGGTCGAGCCGGAGGTCGCCGTGCACCGGGGTGAGCGCGGCCTCCGGCGGGGTGCACAACGGCCGGATCGCCGCGGTCAGCGCCTCGTCCCCCTGCAGCAGCCGCCACAGCTCGAGTTCGGCGGCGCACGCGTTGCGGTAGACCTCCACCGGCAGCGACTCGAGCTCCTCCAGCGGGGGAAGCGGCGGGCACGACGAGTCGAGCCACGGTGGGCAGGGCGCGTCGTGCAGCCTCGCCACGAGCCGCCCCAGCCTGCCGGCCGTCGCCTCGTCGAAATCGCCGTCGTCGGCGAGTCGCCGTCCGTCGCGCACGGGAGCGACCAGTTCGTAGGCCAGTACCCCGGTATCCGCGTCCCAGCCGAGGCACCGCGGCCTCGGCACCGGCGCCCAGTCCGACGACTCCAGCGCGATCAGTCTGCCGAGCGTGCGGGCGCCACCCGGGGAGCCGGGTGCGATTCGCTTGACGAAGACTTCGGTTCCGGAAACGGTGGTGCCGGCCCAATTCCGGTGTCGACCGCGATATGTCCGCACCGAGCCGAGTGCGCCGAGGCCGAGTTTCGCCAGCAGCGAATCGACGATCTCCCGTTCCGCGGTGTTCGTGTCGCTGGAGCCGATTTCTGCCATCGTGACCATGTTAACCTCCGGATCGGGGGCTGAGGCAGGGAGCAAGGGTGCGGGAGATTCGTGTCGACGCCGACGGTGTTCCGGTGCTTTCCTATCTTCGGCGGGAGAACGCGGGACGGCCGTGGGCCGACCGGGTCGAAGTCCTCGGCGACGGCGCCGCGGAAGTCGCCCTTCGCGAAATGTCCGGCTGGGCGGCGACGGCTCCGAGGTCCTTCGCCGGAGAACTGGTCGCCCGCGGCGCGCGGGAGCTCCGGGCGACCCACCGCATGACCCTCGACCTGTCCGTGCGACGGCCACCGGGTGCCTGGGAGAACGCCACGGCGCCGCCGCTGCGGTGTGAACCGTTCGATCGGCCGGTCGACGACCTGATCCCGGCCTGGCGGGCCGCGTACGCGCCCGGTCACCCGGACTACCGGCCCGAATACGAGGACGTCGTCGCGGTGCGGGATCGCTTCGAGGCACTGGCCGCCGGAACGTCGTTCGGGCCGCTGTCGCCGCTCAGTGGGGTCGTCAGCCACGACGGCGTGGTGGTGGCCGGGCTGCTGCTCAACGAGTTCCCCGGTGAGGTGCCCTGGGGCGGATTCCTGATCACCGACCTGTTCCGGCACCCGGCGTACCCGCAGGCGGGGACGCTCCTGCTCCGCTGGACCCTGGCCCGCGCGGCCGCGGTGGGTCTCGGCGTGGTCGGCCTGGTCGTCACGGACGGCAACCCGGCGCGCCGCCTCTACGAGCGGCACGGCTTCGAGGTCTTCGAAAGCCCGATGACCGTCGCCATTCCCTGAGACGCCTCTGACCTGCGCAGAAATCCGGCGTCTGCGAAACGTCTGAGGCGTCCGCGAGGCTCGCGGTGTCCGAGGGGAAGGAGGACGGCCGCCGCGCGGTCGACCCGGCTGCGGCCGGGACCGGAGGCTGTCCTGCCCGGCCCCTGACCAGGGCAGAGGGAGGGACACAGGGTGAAGGGCCAGGTCGCCGAACGAACCGGACTGTCGGCGGTGCCGGAGAAGGTCCCGATCGCCCGGCTGGTGGCCGCGGATTCCCCGCGCCTGCACGGCGAGCACGCCGACCATGTCAAGGCGCTCGCCGCGATGGACACGCCACTGCCGCCGATCGTCGTCCACCGGTCGACGATGAAGGTCATCGACGGGATGCACCGCCTCCGGGCGGCCGTGCTGCGCGGCGAAGAAGCCCTCGACGTGCTGTTCTTCACCGGTGCGGACGCGGACGCCTTCGTGCTCGCCGTCGAGCTCAACCACGCGCATGGCCTGCCGCTCTCGACCGCCGACCGCAAGGTCGCGGCCGCTCGCATCGTCGATTCGCACCCGACGTGGTCGGACCGCCGGATCTCGGCGGTCACCGGCCTGGCGGCCAGCACCGTCGCGACGGTCCGGAGGTGTTCGAGCGAACGGATCAGGCAGTCGAACGTCCGGGTCGGCAAGGACGGCCGGGTGCGGCCGGTCGACGGCACCGAGGCACGCATGCGCGCCGCCGAGCTGATGACGGCCAACCCGTCGGCCTCGCTGCGCGAGGTCGCGAAAGCCGTGCGGATCTCGCCGTCGACCGCCAAGGACGTGCGGGCCCGGCTCTCGAGGGGCGAATCGCCGGTGACACCCCGGCAGCGGAAACGGGACGATGCCCCACCGCCGGTGCGGGACACGGCCGCCGGGTTCGTCGCGTCCCTCGCCCGCGATCCGTCGTTGCGGTTCAGCGAATCCGGCCGCGTTCTGCTCCGGTTCATCGGCTGTGCCGCGGTCGGTGACGAGCAATGGGAGGAAATGCTGCACGGGGTGCCCGTGCACCAGCGGGAAACGGTCGTGCAGTTGGCCCGGGAATGCGCGTCGGCGTGGCTCGGTTTCGCCGATCGCCTCGAAAGCCGGTCCGATCGCGGTGCGGCTTCGTGACGAATAGAAAATCGGGCGACACTCGAATGGTTGACGACGGTGATCGCTCCTGGCAGTGTCGAAGTCCTGGGCGGGAGTTGTCCAGGAAATCATTCGGCAAGGGGAAAAGGGAGAAATCATGTCCAATTCCACCCGTGAATACACCGCGGCGCAGCTCGCGGAGGCCGCCAAGGTCGCCCAGATCATGGACGCGGTCGTCGGGCGCCTGACCTACGACAAGGACTTCGCGGCGGCACTGGCGAACAACCCGGGTGAAGCCCTCGCCAACGCTGGCCTGCGCATGGAGAAGGAAGCCGTCGAGGTCCTCATGGCGACCGACCCCGAGCGCTTCGACCGGTCCTGCGAGGCGCTGTTCGACCTCGTCGACTCGGACTTCCTGCACAAGCTCGTGATGCCGTCGTGCAACCCGAACCTGGTGCCCGAGCACCAGTACGACGTGGCCTGACGAGTGGCGGCCACCCACCGCGGTGGCGGGTGAACAACCGATGGAAACGACGAGGCGGGCTCTCCGGCTTCCCGACGGGGAGCCCGCCCGTCGGTGTTCGAACTGCAGGCTTTGGGGAGTGGTGCGTGATGCAGCCGTTGATCGAAAAGAGTTCGGAATACCTCCGGCAGTGGATCGAGCGGAACGGCGTCGATCGACGCGAAGTGGCCCGGGTCGTCGAAGGCGTCGACGTCAGCGCACGGCGCGAGGTCCCGGCCCTGCCGGACGGTCAGGAACCCGAGATCTTCATCCCGGGCCTGACCGCGTCGGCGTGGTGGGACAGCGGGCGGTTCCCGTGGCTCGCGGAGCTGGAAGCCTCGACCGCCGACATCACCCGCGAATTCCTCGCCGCGGGCGGCTTCGGGGGCGGCGGGGTGGTCTCCCAGCCGAGTGAGCTCACCGATCAGGGCCGGTGGACGGCGCTGTACCTGTACTGCATCGGGAAGGCCTACTCCCGCAACCTTGACCTGTGCCCGGCGACGACGCGGGCGCTCGGCGCCGTTCCCGGCGTCACCGCGGCCGACGGCGGCATGTGCTACTTCTCGATCATGGAGCCCCGGACGCACGTTTCGGCGCACACGGGCTACACCAACGCGCACCTGCGGTGCCACCTCGGGCTCGTGGTCCCCGGCGAGTGCCGGCTCCGGGTCGGGGGCGAAGTCCGGGAGTGGGAACAGGGCAAGGCTTTCGTCTTCGACGATTCCTTCGAGCACGAAGCCTGGAACGACGCCGAGTCGGGGCGGGCCGTGCTGCTGTTCGACCTGTGGCACCCGGATCTGACCGACGTGGAGGTGCGAGCGCTCGCGCACATGATGGGCGTGTGGCGCAAGCTGCTGGCCCGCAGTTTCTGGTCCGCCGAGATGGCCCGGTCGTAGGCGGGGGATGCAGATGGCTCGCGTCGCGCTGGTCAACCTGGCCAGCCTCCCCATGCCCGGCAACGACCCGATCTTCCCGATTGGCTTGCGCTGCGTGCAGGACGCCCTGGACCGGGCCGGGCACCAGACCCGCCTCGTCGACTTCGTCGAGAGTCCCGCGGCGCTGGACGACCTTTCGTGGGCGGCCGAAGGCTGGGACGTCATCGGTTTCACGATCCGCAACATCGACCCGCTCGACCTCGCCTGCGACGGGCACGTCGAGCACTACCAGGCGTTCCTCGACCGGATCAGGCACACCGTCGGCGCGGCCGCGCCGCTGCTGGTGGGCGGCGGGCCGGGCTACAGCCTCTTCGCGGACGCGCTGCTGCGCCGGCTCGGGTTCGACGTCGGCGTCGTCGGCCCCGGCGAGCAGTCGATGCTCGAAATCGTCGCGGACCCGGACGCGCACCGCGGCTCCGGCCGCAACGTCGACGGAAAGCG
This sequence comes from Amycolatopsis nalaikhensis, assembly GCF_030264295.1. GTDB lineage: Bacteria > Actinomycetota > Actinomycetes > Mycobacteriales > Pseudonocardiaceae > Amycolatopsis > Amycolatopsis nalaikhensis. Next base: position 4,398,265 of record NZ_CP127173.1, read on the forward strand.
CTACCCGGACTTCCTCGGCAACGTGCTGACGCACCCGCGCTCGCTGATGTCGGCCTACGTCGACCGCCAAGGCCAGGTCGAAGGCACCATGATCGGCGTCGAAACGCGTCGCAAGACCTGCTACCAGGGCTGCGTCTACTGCCCGTACGCCTACATCAGCGGTCAGAACCAGGGCGACCTCAAGCCGGTCGACCTCATCGCCGCCGAGTTGCACACCATCCACCGGTCGGGCATCCGCCGGGTCTTCTTCACCGACGGCATCTTCAACAGCGAACTCAAGTACGCCAAGGAAGTCGTCCGGACGATCATCGGCCAGGACCTCCCCGGGCTCACCTGGTCCGCCTATTTCACGCCGAAACCGTTCGACGACGAGTTCGCCGCACTGCTGCGCCGGAGCGACGTCGAATTCGTCGTGGTCTCCCCGGACAGCCTGGACGACCGAATGATGAAGGTACTCGGCAAGAGCTTCGACACGCGGCACGTGACCCGGTTCATCGAGCGGTGCCAGCGGCACGAGCTGGGCATCCGCATGAATATCGTGTTCGGCGGGCCGGGCGAGAGCCGGGAGAGCGTGCGCGCCACGGCCCGGTACGTGAACGCGAACCTGGCCACCGAAGAGCTCGTGATGAACCTGGGCTACCGGGTGCTGCCCGAGACCGCGCTCGCCCGGCAGCTTTCGCTGGCGGACGACGACCTGCTCGACCCGACGTTCTACCCGTTCGACCCGGATTTGTTCTCCTGGGTCATCGAGGAGCTCGACACCCGGTTCATGAGCACTCGCGTGCTGCTCAACCTCATGGCCGCGCGGGCTCGAGCCGCCGGATGACGAAGGTTCCGCTGCACGCGCAGGCACCGGACGCCGTGGCCGCGAACTTCCCGTACCTCGCGTTGACCCGGTCGCGCCCCGGCGCCGAGCGGATCGGTCAGGTCGCGGGGTGAACGCGGACGACGGTTGCACGGTGCGCCGGCTGACCCCGGACGACACCGACGAGATCTACGAGCTCATCACGTTCGACGGCTTGAGCGCGGCGCGGCTGGCGGCGGAACTCGCCGCCGGCGACGACTACCACTGGGTGGGTCTGGTCGACCCGGCCGGACGGTTGCGCGGTGTCCACCGGAGCCTGCGGTGGGGCAGCCACCTGATGCTGAAGGGGGTGTTCGTCGAGAAGTCCGTCCGCGGGTCTGGCGCCGTGTTGCGACTGGCCTTCGCCTTGCGCGAGCTGGCTCGCGACGCGGGGTGCGCCGGGATCGCCGCGTGGATCGAACCGTCCAAACCGGAGGCCGCGTTGGCGCGCGTGCTGCGGTTGCGCGCGGAGGGCTCGCTGCTGCACCGGTTCGAGGTCCGGTTCGCCGACGACGGCGGACGTGGTGCCGGTGCCGGATCCCCGCGGAACTCCGGCGTGCTCACCCGGCAGGCCGTGGGGGCCGCTCCGGGCGCGCCTCTGGTGGGCGACCTGCTCCGCACCGACGGGGCGGGCGGGATCGTGGCCCACTGGGTGATCGACGGACGGCGTGCCGTGTTGAGCGGGTGTCCTGTATGGACGGTCGGCCTGCTCGACCGGGTGGTTTCCGCCGTGCGGGACCAGGTAGGGGACGTCGACGCCGTGGAGTTCCCCTTGCCCGCCGGTGATCTGGCGGCCGCGCTGGTGCTGACGGGGACCGGGGCCCGGCGGCTGAGCCGGACGCCGATCCGGCTCGGCCGGTGCGATTTCCCGGTGAGGAGGCCGGTCCCGTGTTGAGTCCCCGCGAAGCCCGGGCGCTGTGCTCCGGCACCGATGTCGAATCGACCTTGCGCGTCCTCCGCCGGGAACACATCGACGCCGGGGCGCTGAGGAAGCTCTTGGCCCAGCGCGAAGACGACGGCGAAGGGCCACGGCCGACCGTGGCCGAACTGGTCGACGAGCACGGCCGGACCAGTGAGGCGGCGGTCCACGTCCCGGCCGGGGTGCCGCGCGGACGCCTCGGAGCCCTGGTGGTCCTGCACGGCGCCGGCGGCTCCGGTCCCCAGGTGCTGCCACACTTCACGGCGCTCGGGGACCGCGTCGGAGCTGCCGTGATCTGCCCGACGGCCCAGGTGCCACCGCGCCCCGCGAACGGCCTGGACCTGGCAGGCCCCTTCGGCAAGCGGTTCGCCCGGCCGAGCTGGGACCTCCGCGGCGGAGACCTGCCGCTGGCCGCGTTGCGCTGGGCCCGGTCCGTCCTGGACGTCGATCCCGATCGCTGCTTCGTCGCCGGCGTGTCGATGGGCGGCTTGGCGACGTGGAACCTCGGCATGCGGTTCTGGCCGCGGTTCGCCGGCGCGGTTCCGCTGAACGGCGCCCTGTCGATGTGGGAGGTGTTCGGGACCGACCGGCGCAGCCGCACGCTGCTGCCCAACCTGCGCGCGCTGCCCGTGTTCGCCGTCCACGGGAGCGAGGACGAGCAGATCCCGGCGCGGTTCGACCGCCAGTCCGTGGCCACGCTTCGCGAACTGGGCCACCACGACGTCGAGTACGTCGAGGTCGCCGACGGCCAGCACGGCCTGGAGACGCTGGGGATGGGCCCCGGCACCCCGCTGCACCGGCGGCTGGCGCAGTGGCTGGCGGCGCGACGGCGTGCCACCTGCCCAGTCGCGATCCGGCACCGGGCGGACGAGGACCGCCACGGCCGGGCGCACTGGGTCCAGGCGAGCGGGATCAGCCCGCGGGCGGCCGCGGAGGTCCGGGCCCATCGGAAGGGGCCCGGCCACGTCGTCATTGACGTCGAGCACGCCACGAGCGTGACGCTGCACCTGAGCAGCGCGTGGGTTTCCCCGGGCGAGACCTTGCGGGTTTCCGTCAACGGCGAGACGTCGGCGGTCCGGTTCGAGCCGGATCTCGAGACCACCGTCGCCTCGTTCCGCGAAACGGCGGACCCGGATTCGACGGCCGAGCAGGTGGCCTCCTTCGAGGTGCCACCCGACACAGAAACGAGGGACGATGCCGCTCACCCGATCCGAGATCCGCGAGATGCTGCTCGCCAGGGGCACCGAACAGGAGGAGATCTTCGCGCGGGCACGGCAGGCCCGTGAAGAGTGCTTCGGGTCCACGGTCGTGCTCCGCGGCGTCGTCGAGGTCACGAACGTGTGCCGCGTGAACTGCGACTACTGCCCGATGCGCCGGGACAACACGCGCGGCAACGACCGGTACTTCATGAGCGCCGAGGAGATCGTGAGCCGAGCCACGCGGATCAAGGACGCGGGCATCGACGTCATCCTCCTGCAAGGCGGGGAGACACCGCGGGAGCTGTCGGCGGTCGAAGAAGCCATCCCGCGGATCAGGGAGCTCTTCGACGACCGCGTCGAGATCCTGCTGAACCTGGGCAACATGCGGAAAGCGCAGTACGCGCGGCTGCGCGAGACCGGGGCGACCAGCTACATCCTCAAGCACGAGACGAGCGATCCCGCGCTGCACCGGAAGCTGCGGCACGAAAGCCTCGAAGAGCGGCTGCGGTGCATGCGCGACCTCCTCGACCTCGGCTACAAGGTCGGGACCGGGCTCATCTCCGACCTTCCCGGGCAGAGCCTCGAGAGCGTGGTGGACGACATCGAGCTGGCGGGCGAGATCGGCGTCCACATGTGCAGCGTGAGCCCGTTCGTGCCCGCCCCGGACACCCCGCTGCAGCTCGGGGCGCCGGGCTCCGTCGACCTGGCGCTCAACGTGCTGGCCTGCCTGCGGATCAGCTACCCCGGACTGCTCATCCCTTCGGTGAGCGCACTCGAGAAGACCAGCGCGGGCGGGCAGTCACGCGGGCTCGCGGCCGGCGCCAACGTCATGACGGTGAACTTCACCGGCGACTCCGACCGGCACCGCTACCTGATCTACGGCAAGGACCGGTTCGTGGTGAAGATGCGGCACGTCGAGGAACTCGTCCGCGCGGCGGACCTGCGTGTCCGCGGGTCGGTGTTCCTGGACGAGGAGGCACCGGTGGTGTCGCGATGACCGGTGAACGCCAAGAGCTGGCGGCGTTGCTCCTCGCGCAGGGTGCGGGGATCGACGGCGTGCCGCTCGTGGAGGGCGAATCCCGCCTCGAGGCGGTCGGCCGCGGGCTGGCCGGGGCGGGTGTCCGGCCCGGCGATCCGGTCGTGCTCGCGGGCTTGCGGGGCCGCGACCTGCTGCTGGCGGCCGTCGCGGCGTGGCGGCTGGACGCGGTCCCGGCGCCGGTGCCGACGACCTCGGGCGCACCGGCCGCGTTGGAAGGCGCCTGCCGGGTGGGGGCGGACCTGGCGGTCGCGCCGAAGCAGGCGGGCGCACCGGTCCCCGACCTGTCCGGCACGGCGGTGCTCCACCTGAGCCTCGGGCAGTGCCGGACGGCCCAAGGTGGTCAGACGCGAAGTGGGCAGCCTGGTCGTCGAGGCCGAGGGGTACCGCGTCGGACTGGCGCTGACCCCCGAGGACCGCGTGGCGGTCCCGATTCCCCTGGTCCACTCCTTGGGCTGGGGCGTCGCGATGAGCGCGCTCGTCAACGGCAGCGGCGTCGAGGTGACGCCGTTGGCCGGTGCCGGTTCGGTGGCGCGGCGGATCGACTCGGGTGCTGTCTCCGTGGTGGCGATGACCCCGCCCCTGGCCCGGCTTCTCGTCGCGACCCAGCGGCGGGGCGACGGCGGGTTGCGCACCGCCGTGGTCGGCGCGGGCCCGGTTTCCGGCGAACTCGCCGACGCGTTCCGCACGCGGTTCGGTGTCTCCCCGCTGCGCGGGTACGGGTCGTCCGAGACGGGCGGCACGTTCTGCGGGACGGAGGGGATCGGGCGGGCGCTGCCGGGGGTCGAGGTGCTCCGGCCCCAGGCCGGGGAGACCGGTGAGCTCGTCCTGCGCCTGGCGGCGCCGGTGCAGGGTTACCTGGACAGCGGGGAACCCCCGACGCACGAGTGGTGGACGGGCGACGTCGTCCGGCGTGAACCCGGCGGCATCGTGCGGTTCGTCGAGCGGATCCGCGGACCGCTGCGCCTCAACGGCCGGTTCGTCGACGTCTCGGCGATGGACGCGGACCTGCGTGCGCAGCCGGGCGTCGACGACGTCCATTTTCTCGCGGTGCCCCGGCGGTCGGCCCCCGAGAGCGAGGACTTCTTCGTCGTGGTCGCCGGGCCCGGTGCCGCCGGAGCGGACCTGGCGGACCGCGTGGAGCTCGTCGCGGCCGGAGTACCCGTCCCCCGGCTGATCCGGTGCGACCGGCTGCCCTCGACCGCGATCGGCAAACCGGACCGGGAGGCGATGATCGAACTGGTGAGGAAGGACGACGCCGTTGCCCGACCATGAACTCCTCGTCGCGACGCAGCTCGCGGAAACCTTGGCGGAGCGGGGAATCCCGGCCGGCACGGCCGAAGAGATCGTCCGCAACCGCGATTGGTGCCACCAGGACTACGCGCAGTTCGGGCTGGGCTCCCTGGACTGGCTCGCCATCGCCGTGAAGGTCGAGGCGGCGACCGGTGCGGAGCTGCCGGACCACGTCCTGCTCGAACCGGAACACCGGAGCGTGAGCGGGTGGGCCGCGGCGCTGGCTTCGGTGCTCCCGACCACGCTCGTCGACAGTGAACCCAGGAGGTCGGAATGAGAGTCTCCCAGCGTGGCAAGCGGTTCGTCGTCATCGACGACTTCCTCGACGAGGCCAAGCTGGCCGCGGCGCGGGACATGCTCGCCCGCCCCGGCTTCGCCGAGGTGGAGAGCGTCATTTCGCCGGAGGAGGACGGCGTCGCCTTCCGGGCGAAAGGCATCCAGTTCCGGGACGAGCTGCAGCGCCGCCGGGGTGGGGGGACGGCCCGGACACTACGAGGAGCTGGTGCGGATCGTGCACCGCGAGCGCGAGTTCTACGGCGAGTGGAGGGCCGACTGGAACCGGATCGCGTTCACCTGCTGGAAGTACCCGGCAGGCAGCCGCCTCGGCTGGCACAACGACGCCGGCCTCGGCAGGCGCGGCGAGTTCATCCTGTTTCTGCACGAGTCCTGGCGTCCGTCGTGGGGTGGCGAGCTGATGCTGCTCGACGTCGACCCGGAGGAACTGACCGGTGTCGAAGCCGGGAGCGGGACGCCGGTGGCGCGGATGGAGGCGTTCCTCGACGCCTGCCCGGTCAGCCCGGTCGCGATCGCGCCGAAGCCGAACCGGCTGGTCTTGGTGAAGGCGGAGACGGTCCACCAGATCCACCGCGTCGACGAGACCGCGGGTGACGCGCTGCGGTGCACGCTCACGGGTTTCGTTTCGCAAGACGTCCGTGACCCGAACGCGCCCAGCGCACGAGAAAGGATGGCGGAAGCTCTTGGGGTTCTCTGAAGGGGTGAGGAGTCGCCTGCGCGGTGCGCTGCACGGGCGGTCGGAGAAATTTCTGGCGACGGCGATGGCGGTGCTCTACCTCGGGACGGGGATTTCGTACTCGCTGCTCGCCCTGTACTGCATCCGGCACCTCGGCCTGAGTCCCGTGGCGTACGGGGCCGGGATGAGCGTCGCCGCGGTGCTCGGGATCGCGTCCGGGCCCGTGATGGGTTCGCTGGCGGACCGGTACGACGGGCATCGGCTGTACGCCCTCCTCGTGTGGATCATGTGCGTGGCCACCGCGGCGATCATCGTCGCGCCCGGCTGGTTGGCGCTGGTCCTGTTGAGCGTGCTGACGGTCTGCGGACGCGGGAGTGCCGCCGTGATCGGGGCGTTGATCGGGCGCACGGTGCCCAAGGACCGGCGGATCGGCTACCGGGCCGTGGTCAAGTCGTTGAGCAACTCGACGATGCTGCTCGGCCTGGGGCTCGGTGCGCTCGTGCTGGCCCAGGGATCGAGGGAGGCGTTCCGGTTCGGGTTCGCCGCCGAAGCGTTGACGTTCGTCGTGGCGGGGGCGCTCGTCTGGCTGGCGATTCCCCGGGGAACCGCTGTGCCCGGTCGGGAAAAGCGGGATGAACCGGTCCGCCGGTCCCGGTTCGAGGTGCTCAAGGACGGCAGGTTCGCGGCGCTGACCGTGGTGAACGGCGTCCTGACCCTGTCCGAGTCGATGCTCACCATCGCCTTGCCGTTGTGGGTCTCCGCGCGCATGCACGCGCCGCTCTGGCTCGTGTCGGTCGCGATGGTCGTGTACACCGTCGGCATCGTGGTCCTGCAGGTGCCCGCCTCGCGCGGGGTGAAGGACGTGCGGACGTCGGTCCGCGCCGGTCGTCGCGGTGGGCTCCTCTTCGCCGCCGCGGCCTTGATGTTCCCGTTGGCGGCGTTGCCTTCCGGGCTGCCGCTGGCGTTGGGGGCGGTCGTGCTCCTGGCCCTCGCCGTGGTGGCGGGCGAGGTGTTCTACACGGCGGGGTCGTGGGGACTCGTCTACGAAATCGCGCCCGAGGAGTCCCTGGGGCAGTACCAGGGGTTCTTCAACACCGGCTTCGACCTCAGCATGATGCTCGGACCCGCCCTGTTCGCAGGGCTGGTCGCCGACCGGAGCATGGTCGGGTGGGGCGTGCTGGCGGCGGTGTTCCTGGTCGCGGCCCTCGCGATCGCGCCGCTGGGCACCCGCAGCCGGGAAGCCAGCCCGGCTGGGGCGCCGGGCTGATCCGTATCTCGAATTCGTGCCACTGGAGGGTTGTCATGTTCAAGTTCATGGTGCTCGCCGCGACGTCGACTTCCGCGATCGCGCTGACGGTGGCACCGGCGTCGGCCGACGTCGGTTCTCACTGCCAGCAGGATGGCTATTGCCTGTTCTCGGGTACGAGCTTCACCGGAACGAAGGTCGCCGTGCCGTCCGGTTCGGGGTGCGCGCCGGTGACGGGCCTCGGCTTCGCCGTGGCGCGGTCGGCGGCACGCGGCTACGGCGACAGCAAGGTCCTCGAACTGTTCTCCGACACCCAGTGCGCGACCTCGCTGGGCGTCGTCTCCGGCGAGGTCGCGAGCACGGCGGCCCGCGCGTACCGGCTCATCTCGATTCCGGCGTGACAACCGGCGAACTCGTGGCGGGTGCGCGCACCCGCCACGAGTTCGCGGCTCGCTAGCCGTGGACCGTCACCGGGAACTTCGACGGGCCCCGCAGGTTGATCCGGCCGTTCCACTCCAGATCTCCCGCAAAACCCAGCTTCGGGAACCGCTGGACCAACCGGCTCACCGCGACCTGACCCTCCAGCCGCGCCAAAGCCGCCCCCAGACAATGGTGCGGCCCCGCCCCGAACGACACCTGGCTCCGCGCCTCCGGGCGGTCCAAGCGCAACGCATCCGCGTCCGGGCCGAAGAACCTCTCATCACGGTTGGCCGACGCCAAACACGCCAGCACGAACGTCCCCGCGGGGATCTCCTTGCCCGCCAGCTCATACGGCGACGTCGTGATCCGGCGGGTCTGCTGGACCGGGGAGTCGTACCTCAAGAACTCCTCCACCGCGTTCGCCGCCAGGTCCGGCTGCGCGCGCAGCAGCTGCCACTGCGAGGGGTTGCGCAACAACGCGTTCACCCCGTTGGCGATCAGGTTCACCGTCGTCTCGTGGCCGGCCACGTACAACAACACCACCTGGGCCACCAGCTCGTCGCCGTCCAGGACTTGGCCCTCGTGCTCTGCCTCGATCAGGGCCGTCAGCAGGTCCTCGGCCGGGTTCTTGCGCTTCCACTCGATCACCTCGCGGGTGATCGACGTCAGCTCCGCGTCCGCCGCCATGATCGCTCGGGCCGTTTCCTCGTCCGCCACGATCTCCAGTGACCTCACCAGGGTTCCGCTCAGCTCGCGGATTCGCGTGTGGTCGGTCGGGGGCATGCCCAGCATCTCCGAGATCACCGCGAACGGCAGCGGGAACGCCAGCTCCTCCACCAGGTCCGACGGCCCCTTGTCCGCCATCCGGTCCAGTGCCTCGTCCACCAGCCGGACGATCTTCGGCTCCAGCGCCGCCACCGCGCGGCGCGTGAACACCTTCGTCACCAATGACCGCAGGCGCGTGTGGTCGGGCGGGTCGCGGTCGAGCATCGACAAGTTCAACGCCCCCGCGTTGCCCTCCTCGCCGAAGTACTCGACCTGCTGGCTGAACGGCCCCGGTGCCAGGTTGCCCACCTCGACCGACAACCCCGCCTTCAGCACCTTCGAGACGTCCTCGAACCGGGACACGAACCAGAACCCCAGCGGGTGCTCCTGCACCGGGTCCTCGTCGCGCAGCATCTTGTAGTGCGGGTACGGGTCTTCGAAGAACCCGGGCGTGAACGGGTTGAACAGCCGCTCTTCGACGTTGGTCATGGCCTACCCCCAGACATGCACCGCGTTGGTGACATACGCAGTGTATGTCCTATGCTTGGCGCATGTCGACCGTCAAGAGCCGGCGGGAGCAGTACTCCGAGGCCACGCGCGCCGCCCTGCTGGCCGCGGCCACCCGCCGGTTCGCCGAGCACGGTTTCGCCGGCGCCGCGCTGGAAGACATCGCCGCCGACATCCAGGCCACGCGCGGGGCGATCTACCACCACTTCGCCGGCAAGAGCGCGTTGTTCGAAGCCGTGTTCCAGCAGCTCGAAACCGAGGCGATGGAACTGTCCGCGGCCGCGGCGGCGCGGGCCGAAGCCCCCTGGCCCGCCGCGATCGCCGCGCTCGACGTGTTCCTCGACCGGTGCTGCGACCCCGTTTACGGCCGGATCGTCTGGCAGGAAGCGCCGATCGCTTTGGGCTGGCTGCGCTGGCAGGCGGCCGAGGAGCAGTTCGCGTACGGCCTGGTCGAGCAGCTGATCAAGGCAATGATGGACGGTGGTGACATCGAGCCGCAGCCGCTGGAAACCACGACACGCCTGGTGTTCGGCATGCTCGGCACCGCGGGCATGGCGCTCGCCGAAGCGTCCGATGTGGACAAACCGCGGCTGAAGGCGGAGTACGCGGCGGTCATCGGCCGGATGGCTTCGGGGCTGGGTCCGCGCGTCTCCTGAACTTCTGCCGAACGTGCGCGCGAACCCCGGACAAATTGTCACCGGTGTGCTAGTTCCGGGCCGCATTCTTCGGCGTTTTTGCCCCCATTCGTGTTTAGGGGGGCACCCTCAGTAGCACTTGTGGAGTCTGTGTAAGCTTCGGTCTCGCTTGACCGGGTGATCACTCACCCGAATCAGTGGCCGTCGTGATCGGGGATTCGGGATCTCACGCGGCCCTAACGTCGCGGTTCGGGCTCGGATAGGAGATTTATGCAGGTCAGGTCAGCTCTTGTGCGTGGCGGGATCGCGGTGCTCGCCGCGGCCGCCGCGGTCATGGTCGGTGCCCCCTCGGCACTCGCGGACGACGGCGCCGCGCGCGGCCGGGTCAGCGAGAACGCCGGCACCCTCGGCTACAAGATCAACCTCGACGGCGGCGGTGGCGCGATCACCAAGCTGTTCGGCTTCAAGCTGTCCGACGGCAGCTCGCTCAAGCTGTACTGCGTCCAGATCGAGGTCGGCATGCGCACCGACGTCGACATGGTCGAGCGGCCCTGGAACAAGTACCCGGACGAGAAGTCGCCGTTCGAGAAGAACAGCGCCAAGATCAACTGGGTGCTGCACAACGGCTTCCCGGGCGCCGGGCTGGACGCGCTCGGCAAGACCCTCGACAAGGCCGGCACCAAGGCGCACGACGGCATCTCCGAGCGCGAGGCGATCTCCGCCACGCAGGCCGCCGTGTGGCACTTCAGCGACGGCGTGGACCTCAAGCTCGACAAGCCGCTGGCCGACAACGACGCCTCGGCCGAGGACAACGCCGACGTCGCCGCCCTGTACGGCTACCTCACCGGGGACGCCAACAAGGGCATCGGCGCGCAGCCGAAGCCGACGCTGAACATCGCCGCGCAGAAGACCGAGGGCGCCGCCGGCACCAAGATCGGCCCGTTCGACGTCGCCACCACCGGTGACATCACCTCGCTCACCACCGACCTGCCCGAGGGCGTCAAGGTCACCGACGCCGACGGCAAGGAGCTCAAGTCGTCCGAGGTCAAGGACGGCAGCAAGCTCTACGTCGACGTCCCCGCCGACGCCAAGCCGGGCAAGGGCACGTTCTCGCTGAAGGTCAGCGGGCACCTGGACACCGGGCGCCTGTTCGTCGCCGAGAACTACGCGCAGAAGCCGGCGCAGTCGCTGATCGTCGCCGACTCGGAGAAGACCCAGGTCACCGCGAAGGCGGCCGCGAGCTGGACCGAGGCCGGTGCCGTGCCGAGCACCGCGCCGAGCACCCCGGGTGGGGCCGAGTCCGGCGGTGGCGACCTGGCCAACACCGGTGTCGACGCCGCGGTTCCGTTCACCATCGGCGGCCTGCTGCTCGGCGGCGGCGCGCTGGTGCTGCTGCTGAACCGTCGTCGCAGCCGCGCGTAACACTCCCGGACGGGGCCGGTCCACTGTGGACCGGCCCCGTTTTCGTGCGTTGAACCCTAGGTCATTGGTCTAGACTTTTGGGTCATGCGCGGTACGACCGTTCCGCCGGGGACACCCTGCCCGCCGCCGCGGGCGGGCGAGCTGCCCATGCACCGGCTGGAAGTGGCAGAACCGCCGGCGCCGCCCTTCGCCATCGGCACGTTCGACGAGATCGGGCCGCTGTCGCGCGCGGAGTTCCCGCACCGGCACACCTTCCACGAGCTGCTGCACGTCACCGGCGGCACCGGCGCGCACGTCGTCGACACCGCGCGCTGGCCGCTGCGGCCGCCGCACCTCGGCGTCATCGCGCCGGGCCAGGTGCACCAGTGGGCGGACGTGCGGGGCCTCACCGGGCACGTCGTGCTGTTCACCGACGACTTCCTGCTCGACTACCCGGCCGACCGCGAGCGGCTGCGGCGGCTCAGCGAACGCCCGTGGCTCGCCCTGGACGCCCGTGCCGACGACGCCGTCTCGCGGCTGATCGCCGAGTTGACCGACGAGTACCGCCGCGGCGACGAAGGCGCCGATTCCGTGCTGCGGGCCCTGGTGCACGTCCTCGTCGTGCGCGCCGGACGGCTGCCCGGGACGCCGGAAGCGCCGCCCGCGCCCGCCGGGGCCGTGGCCGCCGAGTTCGCCCGGCTCACCGGTCGCCCGGACCTCGGGCTGTGGTCGGTGCGCGCGCACGCCGACCGCATCGGCGTCACCCCCGGCTACCTCACCGAGGCGGTGAAGGCCGCGACCGGGCGCACCGCCGCGCAGCTGCTGCGTGAGGCGCGGACCCGGGAGGCGCAGCGGTTCCTGCTCCGGACGGACCTGACCGTGCGGCAGGTCGCGAGCCGCGTCGGGTTCGCCGACCCGGCCTACTTCTGCCGGTTCTTCCGCCGCGAAACCGGGCTGAGCCCCGGCGACTTCCGCCGCGGCGGGGAGATTCACCACGACTGACCGGTCCAGTCCATCGTCGCGCACCCCGTGCCGTGCCTACGTTCGAAGGGATCCCCGACGCCCCCACGAGGAGCAGGCATGGACGAAGAAACCCAGCTCAGCCGCAAAACGGTGCTGAAGGCCGCGCTCGCGGCCGGCGTCGCCGCGCCGGTCGCGCTGTTCGGCGGCCCGGCGCTCGCGCGCACCAGCGTCGCCGCCGGCGCGGTCCCGGAGCTGACCCCGGAGTGCCACGACGGCGACGAGCCGACGATCGAGCAGACCGAAGGCCCCTACTTCAAACCGAACTCGCCCGAGCGGACCAACCTCGTCACGCCCGGCACCCAGGGCACCCGGCTGACCGTGACCGGATACGTCTTCGGGCTCGCGTGCCAGCCGGTGAACCGCGCGCTGCTGGACTTCTGGCAGGCCGACGTCAACGGCGCCTACGACAACGTCGGCTACACCTTCCGCGGCCACCAGTACACCAACGCCCAGGGCGCGTTCACGCTGTCCACGATCGTGCCCGGCCTCTACCCGGGCCGCACCCGGCACATCCACGTCAAGGTGCAGGCGCCGGGACGGCCGATCCTGACCACCCAGCTCTACTTCCCGAACGAGCCGCGCAACAACACCGACACGATCTTCGACGCGCGCCTGCTGATGACCGTGCGGGACAACGGCTCCGCGAAGGAAGCCGCCTTCGACTTCGTGCTCAACGTGCCGCAGACGCCGACGTCGACCCCGTCGACGTCGCCCACGACGCCGCCCGGGGACACGACCTGGGCGGTGGGCACCGTTTACGCGGCGGGTGCCCGGGTCACCTACGGCGGCCAGGGGTACGTGTGCTTGCAGGGGCACACCGCCCAGCCGGGCTGGGAACCCCCGGCCGTCCCCGCGCTCTGGCGAGCGGGGTGATCAAGGCGGGCTCCGGAGCCGCACCTCCGGGGCCCGCCCCCCAGTTCCGCACGATAGGGGTCGACGCGGGCGGTGCGGGCCTGCCACATTCGCGGGTATGACTGTTTCCGTCGAAGCCTCGGCGTGGATCCGGCGCTTCCACCCGGCGCCGTCCGCCGCGACGCGGCTCGTGTGCTTCCCGCACGCCGGGGGATCGGCGAGCTACTACCACCCGGTTTCCGCGGCGCTGTCGCCCGCGGTCGAGGTGCTGGCCGTGCAGTACCCCGGACGGCAGGACCGGCGTGCCGAACCCCTGGTGGACGACCTCTTCGTGCTCGCCGACAAGCTGGCCGACATTCTCGAGGGCCAGCTCGCCGAGCCGGTGGCGTTCTTCGGCCACAGCATGGGCGCGAGCCTCGCCTTCGAGGTCGCGCGACGGCTCGAGAAGCGGGGGACGCGGCTGAGCGCGCTGTTCGTCTCGGGACGTCGCGCGCCGACGTCGCCGCACGGCGACCGCGTCCACGAGAAAGACGACGAAGGACTGCTCGCCGAGGTCAAGCGGCTCAGCGGCACGGACTCGCAGCTGCTCGAAGACGACGAGCTCCTCCGCATGGTGCTGCCCTCGCTGCGCAGCGACTACAAGGCCGCGGAGGCTCTACCACTACCGCCCCGGTCCCGACGTGAGCTGCCCGGTGGTCGCGCTGATCGGCGACCGCGACCCGAAAGTCACCGAAGTGGAGGCGCGCGGGTGGGCGGACCGCACGTCCGGCGGCTTCGAGCTGACGGCGTTCCCGGGCGGGCACTTCTACCTCAACGACCACGCGGCGGCGGTGACCGCGCTGATCGGCGACCGGCTGGCGCGGTTCGCCCGCTGAGCAAGCGGGCGGGGGTGCGCCGCGGCCCGGCGCGCCCCCGCCCGCGTCAGCTCAGCAGTAGAGGTTGGCGCCGGGGTCGACGCCGAGGATCGAGCTGAACTGGCGGTACTTCGAGACGCGGCTCTCGACCTGGGCGGGGTTGCCGCCGTTGCATTCGATGGAGCCGTTGATGCTCCGGATGGTCTCGCCGAATCCGCGGCTGTTGACCATCGCGTTGTGCGGGGTCATCGTGCCGGGACCGCTCTGGGTGTTCCAGTACCAGAGGCCGGTCTTCCACGCGATCGCCGAGTTCTGCTCGACCTGCCAGGGGTTGCCGAGCAGGTCGATGCCCAGCGCGTCGCCGGCTGCCTTGTAGTTGAAGTTCCAGCTCAGCTGGATCGGGCCGCGGCCGTAGTACGCGGCCTGGCCCGCCGGGCAGCCGTAGGGCTGGTTCCAGTCGCAGTAGTGCGGGTAGTTGGCCGTGTTCTGCTCGACGATGTAGACGAGGCCGCCGGTTTCGTGGCTGACGTTCGCGAGGAACGCGGCGGCTTCCTGCTTCTTCACCGTGTCGCTGCCGGTGTTCGCGAAGCCGGGGTACGCGGACAGGGCGGCGGTCAGGCCGCTGTAGGTGTAGAAGGAGTTCCGGCCCGGGAACATCTGGTTGAACTGCGCTTCGCTGACCACGAACGCGCCCGGGTTGCCCGGGTTGGTGCCGCCGCCGCAGTCGTAGGGCTCCCAGTACCAGGTGCTGATCACCGGGTCGTAGCCCGGATTCGCGTTCTTGGCGCGGTAGTAGCTCCCGTTGGTGTAGCGCACGACGGCCCCGACGTCGTACCACTGGCCCGCGACCCAGTTCGGTGCCGTGCAGGTGGAACCGCCCCCGCCGTCACAGCTGTACGGTTCCCAGTACCAGGTGCTGATCACCGGGTCGTAGCCCGGGTTCGCGTTCTTGGCGCGGTAGTAGCCACCGTTGGTGTAGCGCACGACGGCCCCGACGTCGTACCACTGACCGGCAACCCAGTTCGGCGCACTGCACGCGGCGGCGGCCGCCTGCGGAGCGGAACCACTTACGGCGGGGACACCGAGCACCAGCCCGGCGGCGGCGGCGAACGCTGCGAGAACCGCGACAAGACGTCTTCTCAAGATCGCTCCTTCGGCCACGACAGAACCCGGACGCGGCAGGCGCCCGGTGTCGACGATGAGTGCTCATCCGGCCGAGACGAGGGTGACACCGGTCACTAGAGCAGATTGGTCTAGTCCAGTCAAGGAATCGGGCGTTCTGGGCATGCGTCGTGCACGAACGGCCATGGGAGTCGGCGGTTTCCCCGAGCCGAACGCCGGATTGTTCAACGGTCCTGGCACCGCGTCAAGGCGGGAAAGCGTGCCTTGACCCGGTGCCAGGACCGCTGAGGCGGCTGCGTATCGGTTCGGGGGTGGGGTCTGCTCGGATGGCTGGCTCAGATTGCTGCGGGCGTTGGCGCCGCGCATGTCGCGGCGCGGCGAGGTGGCCGTGCGGGGCGGTGAGGGCGCTGCGGGGCGCGCGGCGGAGTGCGATGGCGAGCGCGGCGATTGGCGCCAGGGCGAGTCGCAGGGTCGAGCCGGGGTGCGCTGTCCGCGTCGCCCCGGCTCGACCTCGGCTCAGCGGGCCTGCGGGATGCGCACCGGGGTCACCTGCAGGAGCCGCTGCAGGCGGGCGCGGCCCAGGCGGTGGAGCATTTCCCCGAGCTCCTCCGGTGCGATGCTCCCCTCGAGGTCGAGGCGCGTCAGCCGGACTACGCGGTCGATCTCCGTCGCGGGGAGCCGTCCCGCGAACTCCCCGGCCAGCCACACCCCGACCTCGTCGACGATGTCGTCCGCCCGGTGGCTCCGTACGGTCATCGGTCTCCTCTTTCGGATCGTCTTCTGTCCCGATGCAGGTCCGACGGGCCGGCCCCGCGCCCATGACGCCGAATCGGGGAAATTCGTCTGGGGAACGCTTTCCGTGTCCGGTCAGGTGGATTCCGTGACCATGCCGTGTCACTCACATGGGGCCGAGCGCGCCCGAAGTTGTCGGCCGATCGGGTGGAAAACGGGGGAAGGGTGCCGGTCGCGCGTACCGGCCAGGACTCTGGAGACGTCCGGTAGTGCGGGCGTTCCCTTGCGGGACGCGGAAACGGAGAAGCGATCCATGGGCCGGTACGACCGGACCGACCTCGGTGCCTACAGCCTCGGGCTGCTCGACGCCGCCGAGGCGGCGCGGGTGGAGCGGCACCTCGCCGCGTGCCCGGACTGCCGCCGGGAGGTCCGCGAGTTCGAGACCGTCCGGACGATGCTCGACCACCTGGGCAAAGCCGAGTCCACATAGGACTCACGCGGTTTTTGTCGGTGCCCGCCGATACGGTCCCCCGCGTGACCGACTTCCTGACCACTTACGCGATCGTCGCCGAGAACTACGACCGGTACGTCCCGCCCGTGACCGAAGACCCGCAGGACCGCGCGATGCTCACGGCGTTCGCGGACCTCGTCCACGCCGACGGCGGCGGCCCGGTCGCCGACCTCGGCTGCGGCACGGGCCGCGTGACGAGCTTCCTGGCCACCACCGGCCTCGACGTCTCCGGCGTCGACCTTTCGCCGGAAATGCTCGAGATCGCCCGTCGCGAGCACCCGGAACTGCGGTTTTCGCAGAGTTCCCTGCTGCAGCTCGATCTGCCCGACGGTGAGCTGGCCGGGGCGGTGGCGTGGTACTCGATCATCCACACGCCACCGGAGCTGATGCCGAAGGTGTACGCGGAGCTCTTCCGGGTCGTGCGCCCGGGCGGTCACCTGCAGCTCGCGTTCCACGTCGGCGACCGGCGGCACCGCGCGACCAAGGGCTACGGGCACGAGGGGCTCTCGCTGGACGTCTACTGGCTGCCGGTGGAGCGCGTCGGCGGCCTGGTGGCCGATGCGGGGTTCGAGGTGCTGACCCAGGTGCTCCGCGACCCGGCGGCGCGGGTGCCGCAGGGGAGGGTGCTGGCACGCAAACCGGCCTGAGCCCGGGCCCGGGCGCGCTGAAGGGGACGTTCGTCTCATCTGATGCGCTGAAGGGGACTTTCCTCGCGTCACACATGCCAGGAAAGTCCCCTTCAGCCCGGCTCAGTAGTCGTCGCGGCCGGTGAACTGCTGCTCCAGCAGCTCGGCCGCGCCCGCCACCAGTTCCAGGGGGTCGATGAACTCGTTGATGTCCAGGTTGATCAACGGCAGCGAGTGCCGCAGCACCAGGTGGTCACCCATCACCGCGAGCCCGCCGACGACCGTCGAGTGGCCGACCTCGGTCAGCACGTCGAGGAGGTCGACCTCGTCGTGGCGGGCGAACGGCGTCGCGATCTGCACCCAGTCCTCGCGCTGGTCGAGGATCTCGCGGGCGATCACCATGATCTGCGCCCGCTGCTCGGTGTCGGGCTCGTCGCCGAAGATCAGCCGGATGCGGATCTCGTCCGGGTCATCGCGCACCACCCGGTACTCCTGCCTGATGTAAGCGACCAGGTCGCCCCACTCCGCCACGCTTCCTCCGCTCTCGGACCGGATCGAGCGCCCAGCGTAGCGATCAGGCCGTGCCGATCCGGTCCAGGTCGGCGAGGACGTCGGCGGGCAGCTCCAGGGAGGCGGCGGCCAGGTTCTCGCGCAGGTGCGCCAAGGACGACGTGCCCGGGATGAGCAGCATCGACGGCGACCGCTGCAGCAGCCAGGCCAGCGCCACCTGCATCGGCGTCGCGCCGAGGCGGGCCGCGCAGTCGTCGAGCAGTCCGGACTGCAGCGGGCTGAACCCGCCGAGCGGGAAGTACGGCACGAACGCGATGCCTTCGGCGGCGCACTTGTCGACGAGGTCGTCGTTCTCGCGGTGCGCGAGGTTGTACTGGTTCTGGACGCACACGACGGGCGCGATCGCCTTCGCTTCGTCGAGCTGCTCGGCGGTGACGTGACTGACGCCGAGGTGCCGGATCAGCCCCTGCTGCCGCAGGTCGGCGAGCACGCCGAAGGGCTCGGCGAGCGACATGGGCACGGGGTAGTCGCCGGCGGCGTTGCTGAGCCGCAGGTTGACGACGTCGAGCGCGTCGACGTCGAGGTTGCGCAGGTTGTCGTGCACGGCCTGGGTCAGGTCCTCGGCCGACAGCGCGGGCGGCCACGCCTTGTCGGGCGTCCGGCGCGCGCCGACCTTCGTGACGATCGTGAGCGCCTCCGGGTACGGGTGCAGGGCCTCCTTGATCAGCGCGTTCACCGTGTGGGGGCCGTAGTAGTCGCTCGTGTCGAGGTGGTCGACCCCGCTTTCGACGGCTTCGCGCAGCACGGCCACGGCGGTGTCGTGGTCGCGCGGCGGGCCCCACACGCCGGGCCCGGCGAGCTGCATCGCGCCGTAGCCCACGCGGTGCACGGGGAGTTCGCCGCCGAGGCTGAAGGTGCCGCCGAGGTTCGCCATTCCGCTCCTTGGTCGAGTTCCGTTCCCCGGCCGAGCCCAGTCGGGCTCAGCCGCAGGCGCCCTTCGCGCGCAGTACCCGCGTGACGGACTCCTGAACCTTCGCCTTGGGCAGTTCGCCCGATGCGACGGCCTTTTCCAGCCGGTCCAGCACCTCGTCGACGCGGCCGCCGGACGACCACAGCGCCTCGTCCGCCCCGGCCTGCAGGGCCTTCAGCACGGCGTCGGGAAGCGAGTACTGGGCCGTGATCGCCTTCATCGCGCCGAGGTCGTCGGTCAGCACCGGGCCGGTGAAGCGGAACTCGCCCCGCAGCAACCGGTACGCGGCGGGCGAGAGCGTCGCCGGGACGCCGTCGGTCAGGCCGGGGACGTCGAGGTGGCCGACCATCACCGCGACCGGGCCGTAGCCGGCGAGGTTCTGGTACGGCACCAGGTCGACGGCCCGCAGCTGCGCGAGCGGCGGTGTCACCACCGTGCCCTTGTGGGAGTCGCCCGAGCCGTGGCCATGGCCGGGGAAGTGCTTGAGCACCGGCTGGACACCGGCGTCGCGCAGGCCCGCCGCGAACGCCGTCGCGTACGTCTTCACGCGGGCCGGGTCGGGGCTGAAGGACCGGTCGCCGATCACGTCGTCGTCCGGGGCGTCGGTGACGTCGGTGTCCGGGGCGAAGTCGACCGTGACGCCGCGGGCGCGCAGCTGGCGGCCTCGTTCGGCGGCCAGCGCGCGGACCTGCTCCGGCGACTTCGTCGCGGCCAGCACCCTGGCCGACGGGATGTCGCCGTCGAGGTCGTCGATGCGCTGGACGCGCCCGCCTTCCTCGTCGACCGACACGGCCACCGGCAGCCGGGCCGCGGCCTGGACCGCGTCGAGGGCGTGATCTTTCAACAACGCTGTTGCGTTACCGCCGATGAAGATGCCGCCGACCTGGTGGTCGCGCACCAGCGACACGGTCGTGGCCGGGTTGTCGCCGGACACCCCGACGATGACCAGCTGGGCGACCTGCGCGCGGACGTCGAGCCCGTCGACCAGCGACGCGCAGTCGCCGGGCCGCGCCAGCTTCGACGTGGGCGGTGCGGGGGTCGATGACGGGGGCTGAGCCGAAGGCCGGGGCAGCGCCAGCCCGGACACGGTGCGCGGGTTCAGGCCCACGACCAGCAGGCAGACGGCCAAGATGCACAACGCCGCCCCGAGGGCGGCCAGACGTCGGCGGTTCATCGGTCCCTTCACTCGTCGGCGGGTCCACCGTAGTCGACGCCCGACTTCACGGCGTGAAGAATGGTCCACCCGCCGTTAGAGAATTCGTGAAGCCGCCCTCAGCAGACTGGCCGGGACCGGAAGTGGACAGGGGCGGGAGTACGTGATGGACCAGGTGCGAGTGGCGGCGTGGGCGTCGGACCCGATCGCGCTCACCGGGCTGATCAACCACCTCAAGGCGCGCCCGGAGCTGATGGTCGTGCCGCGGGCCCGCCGCGGGGAGGCGGCCGTGCTCGTGTTCGCCGTCGGGCAGGTCGACCGCGACGCCGTCGCCGCGCTGCGGGCCGCGGCCGCCGAGTCGCCCGCCGCGATCGTGCTGGTCGCCGGGCACGTCGACCCCGCGCACCTGAGCCTGCTCGCCGACTGCCACGTCTCCGCGGTGCTGCCGCGGACCGCGCTCGACCGGCTCACCGACAGCGTGCTCGCCGCCGCACGGGGCCGCACGACCTCCCTGCGCGACCAGGTCGAGGCCCTGGCGAACGAAGGGGACGGCGCGGCGCTGACGCCGCGCGAGGTGGATGTGCTTCGCCTGATGGCCGAGGGCTGGGACACTGCCGAGATCGCGGGCAAGCTCTGCTACTCGGAGCGGACCGTGAAGAACGTCATCTACGCCATGACCAACCGGCTCAACCTGCGCAACCGGCCGCACGCGGTCGCCTACGCCGTGCGGGCCGGTGTTATCTAGAAGGAAGCTCGTGCGCACGATCGTCCGCCGGACCGCCGTCGTGGTCGCCGCTCTGCTCCCGCTCGCCGCGTGCGGTCCGAGCGACGCCGGTGACAAGACGAAGCTCACCATCGCGACCTTCGGCGAGTTCGGCTACGCGCCCCTGATCGCCGAGTACGAGAAGCTGCACCCGGACATCACGGTGCAGAACCGCGTCGCCGACTTCGACACCCACCACAAGGGCCTCGCGACGCAGCTCGCCACCGGCCACGGCGCCGCCGACGTCGTCGCGATCGAAGAGCAGTACATCCCGCGGTACCGGAAGGCGAAGGACAAGTTCGTCGACCTCGCCGCGTACGGCGCCCGTGACCTCGAAAAGCAGTGGGCGCCGTGGAAGTGGGCGCAGGGCACCGACGGCTCGTTCGTCCTCGGCCTCGGCACCGACATGGGCAGCCTCGCGCTCTGCTACCGGCGCGACCTGTTCGCGGCCGCGGGCCTGCCGACCGACCGTGACGCCGTCGCGAAGCTGATGCCCGACTGGGACTCCTACGCCGCGACGGCGGAAGCGTTCACCCGCAAGACTCCCGGCGTCAAGTTCGCGGACTCCGCGGGCACCGTCTACACCGCGATGCTCAACCAGTCGCCGGAAAACTACTTCGCCGCGGCCGACGACTCCTTCATCGCCGACCGCAACCCCAGCGTCCGCACGGCTTTCTACCTCTCCGGCGGCATCGCCGCGAAGGGGCAGACCGCGGCCGCGACCACCTTCACGCAGGACTGGAACGTCGCGATCAAGCAGGGTTCCTTCGCCACCGTCGCGTGTCCGGCCTGGATGCTCAGCCAGATCAAGGAAGCGGGCGGCGACGCGAACAAGGGCAAGTGGGACGTCACGACCGTGCCCGGCAGCAGCGGCAACCAGGGCGGGTCCTTCCTGACCGTGCCGAAGCAGAGCGAGCACCCGAAGGAGGCGTACGAGCTCGCGCGCTGGCTGACCGCGCCGGAGCAGCAGAAGAAGCTCTTCCTCTCCGACGGCATCCTGCCCAGCGAGCCGTCGGTGTACGCGGACCCGCAGGTCGTCGCGCACACCGACCCGTACTTCGGCGACGCCCCGATCGGGCGGATCTTCGCCGCGTCGGCGGACAAGCTGCGCCCGAACTACCGCGGCCTGCGCGACGCCGACGTCCGGCCGGAGTTCGGCCGCGCGCTCGGGCGTATCGAGGACAAGACCGAAACCGTCGACCAGGCCTGGGCGGAAGCCGTCCAGCAGGCCCGAGCCCTGCTGAAGTAGTGCACTTCGATCGCAGAGTCACGCCGCTGCTGCTCGTCGCGCCCTTTTTCGCGCTGTTCGTCGTCTTCGGCGCCTTCCCGCTGCTGTACACGGCGTGGGTTTCGCTGCACGACTGGAACCTCCTGGAAGGCGACCAGGGCCACTTCGGGCTCGCCAACTACGGCGCTCTGCTCGCGGACCCGCACTTCTACAACGCGCTGGCCAACACGGTCGGCATCTTCGTGCTCGCCGCGGTCCCGGAGTTCCTGCTGGCGCTGGGCATCGCGGCACTGCTCGACCGGCCGCTGCGCGCCGCGACCTGGTGGCGCACCGGGGTGCTGCTGCCGAACGTCGTGTCCGTCGTCGCGGTCGGGCTCGTGTTCGGGCAGCTGTTCAGCCGCGACTACGGCGTCGTCAACCAAGTCCTCGGCTGGTTCGGGATCGCGCCGGTCAACTGGCGGGCGACGACCTGGGCGTCGCACGTCGCCGTGGCGTCGATGGTGCTCTGGCGCTGGACCGGCTACAACGCGCTGATCTACCTGGCCGCCATGCAGGCCGTGCCGGGTCAGTTGTACGAGGCCGCCGCGCTCGACGGCGCCTCGCGGTGGCGGACGTTCTGGTCCGTCACCGTGCCGGGCATCCGGCCCGCGCTGGCGTTCACCGCGATCGCCGGGACCGTCAACGGCCTGCAGCTGTTCGCCGAGCCGCAGCTGCTCGACGGCGGTTCCGGCGGGACCGGCGGCAACGACCGCCAGTTCCAGACCCTCGTCATGTACTTGTACGAGAAGGGCTTCACGCACTTCGACGCCGGGTACGCGGCCGCCTTGACCTGGGTGATGTTCGTGCTCTGCGCGGGCTTCGCGCTGGTCAACTACCGGCTCGTGCGCCGGTTCGTGAGGTCGGCGTGAAACGCCCCGGCGGCTGGGTCTACGTGGTGTTGATCGGCGTGCTCGGCGCGTCGATCTTCCCGCTGTACTGGTCGTTCGTGGTGTCCACAAGGGACAACTCGGCGATCGGCGAGACGTCGCCGCTGTTGCTGCCGGGCGGGCACCTCGTCGAGAACGTGCGGCGCGTCTTCGACACCGTCGACTTCTGGCTCGCCATCGGCAACTCGCTGATCGTCGCGAGCACCGTGACAGTGTCCAACGTCGTGCTGGCGAGCCTCGCCGGGTTCGCCTTCGCGCGGCTGCGGTTCCCCGGCCGCGACACGCTGTTCCTGCTGGTCGTCGGCTCGGCGATGGTGCCGGCGCAGCTCGGCGTCATCCCGCTCTACCTGGTGGTCGGCGACCTCGGCTGGTACGGGCGGCTCGAAGCGGTGATCGTGCCTGGGCTGCTGAGCGCGTTCAGCGTGTTCTGGATGCGCCAGGCCTGCGAGAACACGATCAGCGCCGACCTGGTCGACGCCGCGACCGTCGACGGCTGCTCGATCCTGCGCACCTACTGGCACGTGGCCGTGCCCGCGCTCCGCCCGGCGGCCGCGGTGCTCGCGATGCTCACCTTCCTGGCCACCTGGAACGACTACTTCTGGCCGCTGGTCGTCCTCGACCCGAACGAGACGCCGACCGTGCAGGTCGCGCTGTCGCAGCTGGCCAGCGGCTACTACACCGACTACGCGCTCATGCTGACCGGCGCGACCGTGGGCGTGCTGCCCGTCGTCGCGCTGTTCCTGCTGCTGGGCCGTCACCTCGTCCGGGGGATCCTGAAAGGGGCACCAGTATGACCTTCCCGTCCGGGTTCCTCTGGGGCGCGGCGACCGCGTCCTACCAGGTCGAAGGCGCGGTGCTGGAAGGCGGTCGCGGACCGTCCATCTGGGACACCTTCGCGGCCCGCGAAGGGACGGTGCTCGGCGGCGCGACCGGCGAGGTCGCCTGCGACCACTACCACCGGTACCCCGAGGACGTCGGCCTGCTGGCGGACCTCGGCCTCGGCGCGTACCGCTTTTCGGTGGCGTGGCCGCGGGTCATGCCGGACGGACGGACCCCGTCCGCGGCCGGGCTCGCGTTCTACGACCGGCTGGTCGACGAGCTGCTGCGCCGCGACGTCACGCCGGTGCTCACGCTCTACCACTGGGACCTGCCGCAGGCACTGGAGGACGCGGGCGGCTGGCCGTCGCGCGACACGGCGTACCGGTTCGCCGAGTACGCGGCGGTGGTGCACGACGCGCTCGGCGACCGCGTCGCCCAATGGACGACGGTGAACGAGCCGTTCTGCGCGGCCTTCCTCGGCTACGGCAGCGGGGTGCACGCGCCGGGCGTCCAGGACTACGACACGGCGCTGGTCGCGGCGCACCACCTCCTGCTCGGGCACGGCTTGGCGACCCGCGCGCTGACCGAACAGGCGCGGCCGGGCCACGAATTCTCCCTGGCGCTCAACTTCGCCCCGGCGATCGCCGACGGCTCGACCCCGGCGCACCGCGAGGCGGCGCGGAAGTTCGACGGCATCCACAACCGGTTCTTCCTGGACCCGGTGCTGGGCAAGGGATACCCACCGGACGTCGTCGCGGACGTCGAGCACCACGGCGGCCGCTTCGCCGCGTCGGTGCGCGACGGCGACACGGACGTCATCGCGGCGGCGATCGACTGGCTGGGCGTGAACTACTATGCCCCGGCGCGCGTGACGCCGTTGGCGGACCCGCTGGCGCCGGGCAACTGCCCACTGCCCGGCCTGCGCGGCCTCGACGTCCTGCCCGCACCGCCGCCGGTGACGGCGTTCGGCTGGGAGCAGGCGCCCGGCACGCTGGCCGACCTGCTGCGCTGGATCTCCGCGCGCTCCGGCGGGTTGCCGCTGGTGGTGGCCGAGAACGGAGCATCCTTTGTGGACGAGGTGGTCGACGGCCGGGTGGCCGACGTGGATCGCGTCCGGTACTTCGACGAGCACCTGCGCGCGGTCCACGCCGCGATCGGCGACGGCGTCGACGTCCGCGGGTACTTCGCCTGGTCCCTGTTGGACAACTTCGAGTGGGCGATGGGGTACACGCAGCGGTTCGGCCTGGTGCACGTGGACTTCGAGACGCAGACGCGGACCGTGAAGGACTCCGGCCGGTTCCTGGGCCGGGTCGCGAAGGCCAACGCGCTAGGGGCGTCGCCGGAAGGCCTCGGCGACGCCGGAGCGTGACGGCGTCTCCAGCTTGCCGAGCAGGCGGGCCACGTGGGCCTGGACCGTGCGCCGGGGCAGGGACAGCTCGGCAGCGATGTCCGGATTGGACCGTCCTTCCGCGACCAGGCTCGCGATCCGCACCTCGATCGGCGTCAACGACTCCCAGCCGTGGCCCGGGCGGATCGGTGAGAACAGCGCGCCGCGGCGGACGCCCAGCCTGCGCAGGCGGGTCTCCGCCCGGCGCAGGTCCCAGCGCGCGCCCAGCGCCGTGTACAGCTCCGCCGCCTCCTCGAACGCCGCCTGCGCCGCGTCCAGCCGTCCTGCCCTGGCCAGCAGCTCCGCCGCGTCCTCCAGCGCCGTCGCCAGCTCCGGGCGGCGGCCGACCGCGCGGAAGTGCTCGGCCGTCGCCAGCACCGCGCGGGGGTCGTCCTCGATCAGCCCGCGGCACCACGACACCGCCGCGTGCGCCCGCGCCGGACGCCGTTCCTTCGCCGCTTCCTCTTCGCAGACGGCCAACGCCCGGCGCGCGCGGACGACGTCGTCCTGCTCCATCGCCAGCCGCACGAACGTCGGCAGCCACTGGTGCCGCAGCATCATCTGCGCGTACGTCGGGTTCAGGATCGGCTCGAGCACGGCCAGCGCGCGGACCCGGTCGCCGCGCTGTTCCGCCGCGAGGGCGTCGGCGACCAGCAGGAAGTCGAAGCTCTCCCGCTCGGACCCGGTCGCCGGGGCGTACTCCTCCGCCGCGTCGAGGTGGGCCGCGGCCTGCGCCCGGTCGTCGCGGCGGCCCGCGATCAACGCCGCGACGCCGTGCAGCAGCAACGCGGCCGGGCCGGGCTCGCGCAGGCCGTAGAACGTGATCGCCGGGCCGTCCTCGGTGACCGTGTCCAGCTCGACCAGTGCCTCGTCCCAGCGGCCCTCCCAGTACCGGTGCACCGCGACCGACACCTGCAGCCCGACCGGCATCGCGTGCCGCGCCGCGACCTCGCCCGCGGTGCGCAGGGCCGCGTCCGCCTCGGCGAGCCGGTCGAGGTTCTGGAGCGTGAACACGCGGTTGTCGAGCAGGTCGAGGTGCAGGTCGGCCAGCTCGTGCTCGTCGCCGACGGCCTCGATTGCCGCGTCGATGTGCGCGAGCGCGGAGTCGTGCTCGCGGCGCACGGAATCGACCAGCCACAACGACTGCAGCGCGTGCGCGGTCAGGTACCGGTCGCCGCCCGCCTGCTCCTTCGTCTCGCGCGCCGCCTTCTCCGCGGCGTCCAAATCGGACAGATCGCCGCGGCGGAAGTTCGCCAGGAGCTGCCGGTGCTTGACCCGCCAGAGCTCCGGCACGGCCGGGTCGTCGGCCGACGCGCCGAGCGTCGCCACCGCGGCTTCGGTGTCGCCCCGCCGGTGCTGCAGGGCCGCGAGCACGTGCCGCATCTCTTCGACGGCGTCCGGGTCGGTGGCGACCTCGAGCGCTTGCCGCGCCAGGCTTTCCGGGTTGCGCTCCAGCCGGAACAGCACCTTGACGAGGGCCACGAGCAGCACTTCGCGACGCGGGCCCGCGCCCGCGGCCAGCGCCCGCTCCAGCAGTTCGACGGCGATCAGCGGCGCCCGGTTGGACACGGCCGCGTGGTGCCCGGCCAGCCAGTCCAGCACCCATTCGTCCACAGTGGCCGGTGCGGCCACCAGCTGCTCGGCGACGCGCTTCACGGGCGCGCCGATCCGGTCGAGCGCCTCGGCCGCCTGCCGGTGCAGGGCCGCCCGCGTCCCGGCGAGCAACCGGTCGTAAAGTGCTTGCCGCAACAGAGGATGACGGAACGCGAGCTGCATGCCGGTGTCGATGAGCACGTTCGCCGCGACGGCTTCTTCCAGCGGCTCCAGCAGGTCAGACGGCCGGGTGCCGAGCACTGCGGCGATGTCGCCCACCGCGAACTCCATGCCCAGCAGGGCACCCCAGCGCAGCACCTCCTGCGTCCGCGCGGGCAGGAAGTCCAGCCGCCGGTCGACCGCGGCGACCAGCGACCGCGGCGCCTCGAACTCCGCGGGGTCGTCGACGTCGGCCTCGCCGCCCGCCACCTCGACGGCGCCGTCGCGGAGCAGGACGTCGACCATCTCCTTGACGTACAACGGGTTTCCCGCGCCACGGGCGGCCAGCTCGCGCAGTCCCGGCCCGGGCCGCGCCCCGATCTGGTCCTCGATCAGCCTGCCGACGTCGTCGCCGGTCAACGGCGCGAGGTCGAGGATCACCCCGTCCCGCGCCTGGACGCCGCGCCGCAGCTGAGCCAGCTCGGCGCGATCGGGGGCCGGGCGGGTCGCGGCCACCAGCAGCAGCGGCAGCTGCCGGGTCGCCGCGCACAGCCGGTGCCAGACCAGCACGGACGCCTCGTCCGCCCACTGCAGGTCGTCGAGCACCAGCACGAGCGGCGAGTGCGCGCACAGGTCGTCGACCAGGGCCAGCAGCCGGTCGACGGCGCCGAGCACCGGGTCGGCCGGGCCCCAGCCGCGGCGGACCGGGTCTTCGCCCGCGAGCTCCTTCGCCAGCCGCGCGCGCCGCGGGTCGGGCGAATGCGCGTCGATCGCCAGGCACTCCAGCATCACCTGCAACGGGAACCGGGTGCTCAGCTCATCGGCCGCCGCCCGGAGCCGCTGGAAGCCCGGGCCGTCCGGCAGCGACCGGGCCAGCAGCTCGGACTTGCCGATCCCGGCCTCGCCTTCGATCCACACGGCCCGCCCGCGCCCGGCCCGGACGTCGGCGACCAGCTCGGCGAGCCGTTTCGTCTCGGCTTCCCGCCCGAAGAGCCGGTGCCCGGTGACGACGACCGGGGCGGCGGGCGCGTCGAGCGCCGGGTCCTGGGCGAGGATCTGCTGCTGGAGCCGTTGCAGCTTCGGGCCGGGCTCGACGCCGAGCTCTTCGACCAGGGTGGCGCGGGCGTCGCGGAAGACGTCGAGGGCCTCGGCGTGCCGCCCGCTGCGGTAGAGGGCGAGCATGAGCGCCTCGCGCAACGGCTCCCGCAGCGGATGTTCCCCGGCCAGCACGGCCAGCTCCGGCGCGAGATCGAGGTGCCCGCCGAGCGCGAGCAGGGCCTCGGCGCGCCGTTCGAGCGTGCTCAGCCGCAGCTCGGCGAGGTGTTCACGGTGCCGCTCGGCGAACCCGCCCGGCACACCGGAAAGCGCTTCGCCCTGCCAGAGCGCGAGGGCGGCGTCCAGCTCGGTGACGGCGGCCCGCGGGTCGCCTTCGTCGAGGTGCCGCTGAGCGCGTTCGCGGTGCCGCTCGAACACGGCCGCGTCGAGCGCGTCTTCGCCGAGCAGCAGGGAGTAGCCCGCCGGGTCCGACACCAGGAGACTGGCCGCCGACCAGCGCGAACGGTCCGGCTCGAGCGCCCGGCGCAGGCCGGAGACGTAGGTGTGGACACTGCCCTCGACGCTCGCGGGCGCGGAGTCGCCCCAGACCCCGGCGATCAGCTCGGCGCGGGGGACCGGACGCCCGGCGTTGACCGCGAGCACGGCGAAGATCGCGCGCTGACGCGCGGGACCGAGGCCGATTTCGGCCGTCCCGCGCCAGGCCCGCAGCGGGCCGAGCACGCCCACCCGCAGACCGCTGTCCGCATCGCCGCGCATGTCGCTGCCGTCCCCTCTGGGGCCGCGCCCCAGACCCCATCCCCCAGGGACTGTCCCGATGACCTTACCGACGTGGCAACCCCACCCGAGGTTGCGCGCTCAACTCCAGTCCCGTAGGGGTCGTGAGTGTTTAGGGCGGTTCTAACCGCCCTAAACACTCACGACCACCTACGGAACTACTCCCCGGCGACGGCTCGGGTGCGCACCGCGTTGGCCCGCCGGATGCCGAACGGCCGCATCCGTTCCTCCGCGCGCCGGACGTCCCAGACCGCGCCCATGCCCGTGTACGCGGTCAACGCGCCCCGGAACGCCGTGCGCGCCCGCGTCAGCTCGCCCGCCTCGGCCAGCAGGATCGCCGCGTCCTCGGTCGCCTTGGCCTGCTTGAGCAGACGGCCCGCCGTTCGGTAGTGCCCGGCCGCCGTCAGCACCGGCTCGGGGTCGCCGGTGACCAGTCCCCGGCAGTGCGCGGCCGCCGCCGCGTGCGCCGGTGGCCCCTCGACGTCCAGCAGGCGCAGGGCCTCCCGGGCCCGCCCGCCGTCGCCGAGCCGGAGGGCCAGCCGGACCAGGTCGGGCAGCCACGAATGGCGCGCCGCGGGCGGGTAGTGCTCCTCCAGCAGCGGCAGGAGCGCCGTCAACGCCGCTTCGGGACGGCCCTCCTGCTCGGCGAGCAACGCCTGGGCCGCGAGCAGGAAGTCGCCGCCGTCGGGCTCGAGACCCGGCGGCCACTGCTGCCGGTCGGCCGCGTCGAGGTGCGTCCTGGCCCGCTGCGGCTCACCGCGGTGCCCGGCGATCAGCGCGCCGACGCCGTGCACGAGCAACGCCGAACCCGGGCTGCGCAACACGTAGGACGCCGTCTCGGCGCCGTCGCGGATCACCGCGTCCAGCTCGTCCAGCGCCGCCTTCCAGCGGCCCAGCCAGTAGTAGTGCACGGCGCCGGCCAGGTGCATCTCGCCCGGCACCGCGCGGGTCGCGGCGATCCGGCGGGCGGCGTCGAGCGGCTCCGCGGCTTCGTCGAGGCTGTCGAGGTTCGGCACGGACAGCGCGGCGTCGTCCAGCGGGTGCAGCCCGGCGGGCGCCAGCGCTGTCTCTTCGCCGAGCCGCTCCAAAGTGGACAGCAGCGACTCGTGCCGTCCGCGCCACATCTCCGGGACCTCGGTGTCGTCGAGGGTCCGCTTCAGCTCGGCCGTCGCCTCGGCGAAGTCGCCACGCCGGTAGTAGATGTAGGCGAGGATCCAGCGCATCTCGGCCGCGCGCTTGCTGTCGGACGTCCGCGCGACGACCGAGCGCGCCTCGGCCTCGGGCTCGCGGCCGAGCCAGAACAGCAGCCGTGCCAACGTCGTCGTCAACGTCTCCCGCGCGTCCGGCGGCAGCGTGCCCTGGGTGACGGCGTGGCGGAGCAGGTCGACGGCGGTCCGCGGGGTCTCGGCGGCGACCGTCCCGATGTGCTCCAGCAGCCACCCGGTGACCCACGGGTCGACCTGCGCGGGCGCGGCGGCGAGCTGCTCGGCGACGCGGACCGCGGGCGCCCCCGCCGCGGCGAACGCCTCGGCCAGCTGCCGGTGCAGCGCGACGCGCATCGCGGCGGGCGTCTTCTCGTAGAGCACGCGCCGCAGCAGCGGGTGCCGGAACGCGAGCCGGTCGCCCGACTCGACGAGCACGCCGGAGGCGATCGCCTTGTCGATCGTGCCGACCAGCGCCGTGGGCGGCCGCTCGGTGGCGACGGCGACGTCCGACGGCGAGAACTCGCGGCCCAGCATCGCGGCCCAGCGCAACGTGTCGCGCGCGCCGCTGGAGAGGAAGCTCAGGTACAGCGTGATCCGCGACCCGAGCGGCGCCGGGATGCTCTCGCAGGAGTTCCCGTCCAGGTCCGCGTGGACGCCGTCGAGCACGATCATCGACTGGGACAGCAGTGTCTCGACGATTTCCCGGACGTAGCGCGGGTTTCCGGCCGCGTAGGAGACGAGCAGCCGCAGGCCGGGCCCGGGTGGCGCGCCGACCAGCTCGGTGGCCAGCTCGAGTGCGGCGCTTTCGGACAGGGGCGGCAGGGTCACGACGTCGATGTCATCGTTGTCAAGCAGGTCGTCGAGCGCGGCCGGGCGCGGGACCGGGCGGCAGGCGCCGACGAGCAGCAGCGGCAGCTGCCGCGTCTCCCGGCTCAGGTACCGCCAGACCCGCAGCGTGGTGTCGTCGGCCCACTGCAGGTCGTCGACGGCCAGCAGCAGCGGCGCCTCCGCGCACAGCTCGCGGACCAGCGCGAGCACGCCGTCGACCGGGTCCTCGCCGGGCTGTTCGGCGAGCCGGACGGCCAGGCCCGCGCGGCGCTCGTCGGCCGCCCGCGGGTGCACGCCGAGCGCGTCGAGCAGGGGGCGCAGGGCGAACCGCTGGTCCAGCGCGTCCGCGACAGCGAAGGCGGGGCGCAGGTCCTCGGCCTCGGCGAGCAGCTCCGCCAGCACGGCGGTGCGGCCGCTGCCCGGCTCACCGTCCAGCCACAGCGAACGCCCGGCGCCGCCCCGGAGATCGGCGACGGCCTCGCGCAGCCGCGCCAGCTCGGCTTCCCGCCCGACGAAGACGTCGGCGCATTCCGGCATCGCCGCGACGGGTGCCCGCGTGATGCGCACCGGCGGCGACGGCTGGGGAGCCGGTTTTTCCCGCAGCTGGTCGTAAAGCCGCCGCAGCGCGGGCCCCGGTTCGGTGCCCGACGCCTCGACGAGCCGGTCGCGGACGTCGGCGTAAACCGCGAGCGCCTCGGTCCGCCGGTCGGCTTGGGCCAGTGCGCGCATGAGCAGCCCGCGCAGCGTCTCGCGGAACGGGTGCTCGCGGGTCAGCGCGGTCAGCTCGGCGACGAGTTCGGCGTGCCCGCCCAGCTCCAGCACGAGTTCCGCGCGTCGCTCGACCGTCGCGAGCCGGACCTCCTCGAGCCGGGCCCGCTGGGCGGCGGCGAACGGTCCGGGCAAGCCGGACAGCGGAGCGCCGTGCCAGAGGCCGAGCGCTTGGTCGAGGCAGTCGCGCGCGCCGCGGGGATCCCCGTCGGCCTGACGGCGCTGGGCCTGCTCGCGCAGGGCTTCGAAGTGGTGGACGTCGATCGCGGCGTCGTCCAGCCGCAGCGAATACCCGGACCCGATGGACGCGAGCAGCTGCGGGCCCTCGCCCCTGGCGCGGCCGGGCTCCAGCGCGCGGCGCAAGCCGGAAATGTAGGTGTAGATGGAACCTTGGGCGCTCTGCGGCGGCGCCTCGCCCCAGACGGCGTCGATCAGCTCCTCGCGCGAGACCGTGCGGTTCGGGTTCATCGCCAGTGCCGCGAGAACCGTCCGACGGTGCGCGGAGCCGAGATCGAGCTCCGTTTCGCCACGCCAGGCTTTCACCGGGCCGAGCAGTTGGAGTCTCACGGACGCGTTTGGGGGGTCCAGGGGGGCTCGCCCCCCGGCTGGGGTCTGGGGCTCGGCCCCAGAACGATGCAGTGCGGAGCCGCCCGCCACCGACATCGGTCTCCCTTCGTGCGCGACGAACTGTCACGCGCCGGATGCCTGCCGTGAGCATACGCGGCCGCCGTGAACCGGCAGGCAAGGATGGCGGACATTCGGGCAACGGCGTTCCGGCGGTCTTCCGCGCCGCCGAGGGGGTGGGCCACGCTCGGGAGGCGCGAGAGGAGTTCCGCATGGCGACAGCCGCGCCGACCGAGGACATGCAGCGGGCCGCGGCCCGGTTCGCCCACGCCGTCGAGGTGGCGCGGTCGCACCTGCGCGACGTCAACAGCGAGATGGCGATGGTCCAGGCGTCGTGGCGCGGCGAGGCTTCGGTGCGCTTCGGCCAGGCGATGAGCGACTGGGAGCAGGAGTTCGACGTCATCCTGTCGCGGCTGGCCGGGCTGCTCGAGACGACCGGCGGGCGGGTGCCGTGACCCTCGACTTCGGGTTCGCCGACCTCGTGCTCGACCGGCTGGGCGCCATCACCGGGGAGCTGGGCGAACTGCTCGCCGAGCTGGAAGCCGACGTCGAGCCGGAGCTGGCCGGGTGGACCGGCGACGCGCGGGAGGAGTACCTGCGCGCCAAGCGTGACTGGGGCCGGGCGGCCGAGCGGATGCCCGATTGCCTGGAGCGGGCGCGGGCCGCGTTCGGGGAGCTGGTGACGTCTTCACGCGCGTGAAGACGGAATAGGGAAGGCGTGAAGACGCGCCGTCCACACTGCTGCCATGAAGCCCGTCGAAGTGGCCGTCCTCGCCTCGGACCCGATCACGCACGCCGGCGCGGTGAGCCTGCTGGAGGCGCACCCGGACGTCCGGGTCACCGACCTCGTGCCCGACGTGCTGCTGGTGATGGAGGAGCACGTCACCGAGGCCGTGCTGGGCGAGATCCGCGCGGCCAAGGCGTCGCACGTCGTGCTGGTCGTCGAGCACTTCCGCGAGAGCGACCTGATGGCGGTGCTGGAGAGCGGCGTCGTGGCGATCCTGCCGCGCCGCGAGACGGGCGGCGCCGAGCTGGTGACGGCGGTCCTCGCCGCGGGCGACGGCACGGCGAACCTGCCGCCGCGGCTGCAGGGCGCGCTGCTCGCGCAGGTCCAGCGGATGCGCAAGGACGTCCTGGAGCCGAACGGGCTGACGTTGTCCGGGCTCGCCGCCCGCGAGTGCGACGTGCTGCGGCTGGTCGCCGAGGGCTTCGGGACCGAGGAGATCGCGGCGAAGCTGTGCTACTCCGAGCGGACCGTGAAGAACGTCCTCTACGGGCTGATGACGCGCTGCGGGCTCAACAACCGCGCCCACGCCGTCGCCTACGCGCTGCGCGCCGGGGCTATCTGAGCCGTTTTCGCGGGACTAGGGTCGCGATCATGGTGTTGACCGCAGTGGAGATCGCGGCCGCGGTGCGCGCGGGCGACCTCGATCCGGTGCAGGTGACCAAGGAAGCCCTCGACCGCATCGCCGCGGCGGACGGCGTCGTCGGCGCGTTCCGCCGGGTGCGTGCCGAAGAGGCGTTGAAGGAGGCGGCGGAGGTCGCCGCGCGGCCCGACCTGGCGTCGCTGCCGCTGGCCGGGGTGCCCGTCGCGGTCAAGGACGTCACGGAGATCGCGGGCGAGTACGCGTCGCACGGTTCGCTGGCGGGGCCGACTTCGCGCGCCGAGGCGGACGGCGTGATCGCGACGCGGCTGCGGGCGGCGGGCGCGGTGCTCGTCGGCCTGACCCGGGTGCCGGAGCTGTGCGTCTGGCCGATGAGCGACACCCCGGACGGCATCGCCCGCAACCCGTGGGACCCGACGTACGCCTCGGGCGGCTCGTCGGGCGGCAGCGCGGCGGCGGTGGCGGCGGGCTTGGTCCCGCTGGCCCACGGCTCGGACGGCCTCGGCTCGATCCGCCTCCCGGCGGCGATGTGCGGGCTGGTGGGGTTGAAGCCGGGCGCGGACCTGCTGGCCGAGGGCGGCTGGTTCGGCATGTCGGTCCACGGCCCGATGGCGACGACGGTCGCCGACACGGCGGCGCTGCTCTCGGTGCTGGCCGCGAAGCCCAGCCTGGCCTCGGTGCCCACTCCCGCGCCGTCCCGGATCGCCATGTCGACAACGGTGCCGCTGCTGCACACGCCGGTGCCCCGCGAGCTGGTGGCGGCGGTCGCGAAGGCCGCGGACCTCCTGACGGCGGCCGGGCACACGACGACATCGGCGGCCCCGCGCTACCCGAAGACGATGGTGCTGGGCATGACGGCCCGCTGGTGCGCGGGCCCGGCGGTCCAGGCCGCGGACTTCGACTTCACGCGGTTCCAGCGCCGGACCCGCGCGCACGTCCGCGCGGGACGGCTCATCCAGCGTGCCGGGCTGATCCGCGACCGGACGCGCGACCGCTGGGTGTCACGGGCGGAGGAGTTCTTCGCGGAACACGACGTCCTGATGACGCCGACGCTGTCGCACTGGCCGGTCCGCGCGGGCCGGTGGCACGAGCGCAGGTGGCTGACGAACGTGCTGCCGTCGACGCGCCTGGCGGGCTTCACGGGCCAGTGGAACCTGGCGGGCTACCCGGCGATCACGGTCCCGGTGGGCCGGTCGGCCGTGTCGGGGTTGCCGACGTCGGTGCAGCTGATCACGAAGCCGGGCGGCGAGTCGCTGCTGCTGGGGCTGGCGGCCCAGCTGGAGTCGGCCAACCCCTGGCCCCGCACGGCCCGCAAGTAAGCGCCCCAATGGGGTTGTTTCATCGTGAACGTGGCTGGTCAGGCCGTCGAGCTCCTGGTGTTTGCCTGTGACGGTAAGAAGTGGTGCCCGGACCAGCGCGGCGAGCCTGGACATAGGTGAAGCCCTCGGCAAGATCGAGATGTGAGTCAATCACCCGCCGAGGGCTTCGGTCCTCTTTCCTACCAGGTCACCCTTCCGCTCTCGCGGCAAACCCTGCAACTGGTCGCCGGGCTCATCCGCACCCGCCGATCCCGGCTGCGGTCACGATGGCGCAAAGCCACCCCCGCTGAGCAGGCACTAGCGGTACTGGCGGTGCTGCGCCACGACCCGCGCCTGGCCCACATCGGCGGCGGCCTGAGCGTATCCGCGTCCACGGTGCGCCGCTGGGTGCTGGAAGTCATCGGCCTGCTCGCCGCCCGCGCCACGCGACTGGACCGCGTCCTGCGGCGGCTGGTCGCGCGAGGCGGGTCGGTAGTGCTGGTGGACGGCACCCTGATCCGGACCCGGCGCCGCACCGGACGCGCCAACCGGGCCAACTACAGCGGCAAACACAAACAGCACGGCCTGGTCACGCTCGGGCTGACCGACGAGCAGGGCCGGCTGCTATGGGTCTCGGCAGCGCTGCCGGGCAGGACCGCCGACATCACCGCCGCCCGCCGGCTTCGCATCCGCCAGCACCTGCACGCCCACGGCCTGACCCCGGCCGGGGACAAAGGGTTCCACGGCTGGCACAAAGACGTCCGCGCCACCCGCGACTGCCCGGTCTGCGCAGGTCCCTGCGAGCAGGTCGTGCTCACCCCTTACAAAGCCGAAGCCCGCCGACCGCTGACCAAGGCCCAGAAACAGGCCAACGCCGCGTTCGCGGCGATGCGGTGCGCGGTGGAAGGCGGATTCGCCGCCCTCAAACACTGGCACATCCTCGACAAACTCCGTCTCGACACCCGCCACGCCACCACCCTGCTACGCGCTCTGCTCGTGCTCACCCAGCACGAGCAGAGCGTCCGAGACCCGCAGCCCTGAGCTGATACCACACCCGGTCCCCCCGCCGTGACCAGCCCAAACCACGATGAAACAACCCCAATGTGGCATTGGTTGCGTCTGACGCACCCAATGTGGCCTTCGGTGCGTCTGACGCACCGAAGGCCACATTGGGGCGCTTGGGTCAGGAGTTGGGCTTACCGGCCGTCGGGGAGAGCGGCTTGGCGCCGTTGCCGTTGCCGTTGCTGTTCGCGGGCTTCGTCGCCGGGCCGTTCGGCTTCGCCGGGGCGTTGCCCGGCTTGGCGACCGGCTTCGGGGCGGGCGTCGCCGCCGCCTTCACCGCGGGCTTCGCCGACGCCGGGATCGGGGGCTGGACCACCGGGACCACCGGTGCGGCCGGGGTCGTCGGGGACTCCGGCGTGTCGCCGCCCACCAGCTTGGACGCCTGGGGGATCACCGCTTCCTCCGGGAGCGGGGCCAGCTGCGTCTCGCTGCGGTTGAGGATGTCCTCCGCCATCGCCAGGCTCTTGCGGGCCTGCTCGCGGATCTCCGCCAGCCGCTCGACCTTGCGGTTCGCCGCCGTCGTGCGCTGGGCCGCCTGGGTCGTCGCCTCGTCGAGACGGCGCTTGGCCTCCGCCGTGGCCTCGTCCAGGCGCCGCTTCGCCTCGGCCGTCGCCTCCGCGATGCGGCGCTCCGCCTGGTTCTTGCTCGCCGTGCGCTGGTCGGCGATGTGCTTCTCCAGCGCCGCCTTCTGGGCCGACTGGGACGCCTCGAACTCGCGCTCGAGCTTCCGCCGCTTGCGCTCCGCCTCGTTGTCGAGCAGCTCGCGCCGCTGGGCCGCCTCGACGGTCAGCCGCTGCACCTCGGCGCGCGTGTCCGCCAGCGCGGCCTCGTGCTCGGAGTGCAGCAGGTCGGCCTGCTTGTCCAGCTCCGCGACGAGCTTCGTGTACCGCTCACGCAGCTTCTTCGACGCCTCGGTCGACGACGCCCACGTCTTCTCCGCGGCCACCTCGGCGCGCTTGATGATCTCGTCCGCGCGGGCCTGCGCGAGCGTCACCGTGCGCTGCATCCGCTCGTCGAGGTCCTCGAGCCGCTCCGGCGGCTTCTTCAGCTCCTCGACGCGCGCCTCGAGCGACGCCACCTGCTGCCGGACCGATTCCAGTTCCCGCGTCGCCGTCGCGGCCTGCGCCACGGCGGTGTCGCGCTCGCTGAGCACCCGGCGCAGCTGGGCTTCGACGTGGTCGAGGTACTGGCGCACCTCGTTGCGGTCGAAGCCGTGCCAGGCCTGGGTGTATTCACGACGAAGGGGGAGGAGGCCGTTGAGGGCGGTTGCGGCGGGGTCGCGCTCAGGAACCATGCGCCCGACCGTACCCGGGCACCCACCGCTTACGCCGGTCGGCTTAACAAATCACCAACACGTGTCGCGTTTCCGGCGGCGCGTCGCCGGAACGGCCGCACCGCCGAAACGCAGCGTCACCAGTGGAAGCCGCGCGAAAGGCGAGCGAGCGCCATCGCCGCGCGCGA
Source organism: Amycolatopsis nalaikhensis (assembly GCF_030264295.1). Lineage (GTDB taxonomy): Bacteria > Actinomycetota > Actinomycetes > Mycobacteriales > Pseudonocardiaceae > Amycolatopsis > Amycolatopsis nalaikhensis. The sequence continues at coordinate 4,435,189 of NZ_CP127173.1, forward strand.
CAGGTGTTTCTCGCCACGGCCGATCTTCAGCTCACCCGAGCCACCCGCGGCGGTCGAGTCCGGGAAGATCCGGAATCCCTGGTACGCGATCGCGTCGGTCAGGCCCGGCGTGAGCGTGTAGGCCAGCCCGATCGCCTGCCCCGCCGGGGTCCCGATGTGCTTCGGCCGCTCGACCAGCGCCTTCATCACCATGTCCGCGGCCTGCTCCGGCGACTTCGTCGGGAACGCGTCGTAGATCTTCGTCGGGCGGATCATCGGCGTCCGCACCAGCGGCATGTGGATCGTGGTGAACGTGATCCCGTCGCCGTGCGTTTCGGTCGCCGCGATGCGCGAGAAGTAGTCCAGCGCCGCCTTCGACGCCGCGTACGCCGAGAAGCGCGGCGCGATGCCCTGGACGCCGATCGACGACACGTTCACGATGTGCCCGAACTTCCGCTCCGACATGTGCGGCAGCACCGCGAGGATCAGCCGGACCGCGCCGAAGTAGTTGATCGCCATCGCGCGCTCGTAGTCGTGCATCCGGTCGTAGGACAGCTTGATCGACCGGCGGATCGACCGGCCGGCGTTGTTGACCAGCATGTCGATCCGGCCGTGCTCGGCGAGCATCGCGTCGACGGCCTTGTGCACCGAGTCCTCGTCGGTGAGGTCGGCCGGGTACACCGACGCCGTGCCGCCGGCGGCGACGATCTCGTCGCGGACCTCTTCCAGCTCGTGCTGGCGGCGCGCGACGAGCAGGGGCACCCCGCCCGCGGCCGCCACCTTCAACGCCGTCGCGCGCCCGATGCCCGACGACGCGCCGGTGATGATCACGCGACGGCCGTCCAGCTCGCCGCGCGGGCCGTGCTTGCGCGCGCGGAACGGGTCGAGGTGCTCGCGCCAGTAGCGCCACAGCGTCGGCGCGTACTCCTCCAGCCGCGGCACGTCGACCGTGCCCGCGAGCGCCTTGCGCGTCTCGGCCGAGGAGAACACCGACGGGAACGCCATCGTCTCCAGCAGCACCGGCGGGATGCCGAACCGCTCCATCACGGCGTCGCGCGCGATGGTGACGCCGGGGATGTGCTCGGTCAGCTTGACCAGCCCGACGATCCGCTTCGAGATACCTTCGCCGAGCTGCGCGGTGATCGTCGGCGCGCCCGCGGCCCGCGCGAACGCGTTGTACACCGACACGACCGGCTGCGGCTCGGGGTTGACCAGGTGGAACGCGTGGCCGTCGAGCCCCGGCTTGACCACCAGCTCCAGCAGCGCCTTGGCGACGTAGTCGACCGGCACGATGTTGGTGTCGCCGAGGTCCGGGCCGACGATCGGCAGCACGTCCGGCAGTCCGGCGAGCCGGTTGATCGCGGGGAAGAGGTAGTACGGGCCGTCGATCTTGTCCATCTCGCCGGTCTCGGAGTGCCCGACGACGACGGCGGGCCGGTAGACCCGCCACGGCACCTGGTCCTGCTCGCGGACGATCTTCTCGGCCTCGAACTTCGTCCGGTGGTACGGCGTGACCAGCCGCTGGCCGGCGTCGAACATCTCCTCGGTGAACACGCCTTCGTGGTCGCCCGCGACGGCCACCGAGGAGACGTGGTGCAGGCAGCCGGCGCGCAGGTCGGCGGCGAGGTCGACGACGGCGCGGGTGCCGTCCACATTGGCCTTGATGCTGGCTTCGTCGTCGGCGGTGAGGTCGTAGAGCGCGGCGAGGTGGACGACGTGGTCGACGTGGCCGCGCAGCTTGTCGCGGTCCGCCTCGGACACGCCGAGCAGCGGCTCGCCGAGGTCGCCGGTGACGAGCGTGACGCGGTCGGAGTGCGGCCACTGGTCGACGAGCGCGGCCAGCTTGGCCTTGCTCGGCGCGCGGACCAGCAGCGCGACGCGGTCGTCGTCGGGGCGGGAGAGCAGCAGCCGGGTGAACTGGCGCCCGATCAGTCCGGTCGCCCCGGTCACCAAGAACGTCGCCATCGTCTTCACACCTCTCGCCCGCATCCCTGACCCTGGGCATTCTGCTGCATATGGCCGTCACTGACCACCGTGGCGGGACGTGAAGTTACTCACGGGTAACTTATGTCGGGTCCGCGATGACGACGCGGTTCTCCTCGTAGCCGTCCGAGCCGCCGACCCACCGGCCGCCGCAGGTCACCAGCACCACGCGGTGCGGGCCGGACTGGCCGAACAGGTCGTCGGCCCGCGCGGGCAGGTCGTCCTTGTGCACGGTGACCAGCTGGGAGACGCGGTAGCGCCACGTCTTCCCGGCACTGTCCACAATGGTCACCTCGGCGCCGATCCGGTCGGTCCACAGCTCGGCGAACGGGCCCGTGGCCCCGCGCCAGTTCACGTGGCCGGCGAACACGCTCGCCCCGCTCGCCGCGTCCAGCGCGGCACCCCACCACGTCGCCTGGCCGAGGTCCGCCGGGATCGGCAGCTCGCCGCTCGGGCCGAGGTCCTTGCGCACGAGCGCCGCCGTGCCGCCGCCGGGCAGCCGGACGGTGCCCCGCGGCTGCGGTGGCGGCGCGGCCGTGGTCTGCGCCGCCGGAGCCGCGGGCGTCGTGCTCGCGGGAGCGGGCGTGGGCGCGGGCGCGGGTGCGACCGGTGCCGGCGGAACGACGGCCGCGACGGGCAGCGCGGTGCCGACGACGGCGACCGGCGGCGCGGTGACCACGCCCGTGCCGAACTGCACCGCGAGCACCGTCGCCGCGCCGAAGACGAACCCGGCGAGCAGCCGTCCGTTGCGTGCCACGCCGTTACCTCCGGGCGGCCCGCCGCGCGGCGAACCCGACGAGCCCGGCGCCGAGCAGCACGAGCAGGCCGAGCCCGGCCAGGCCCGGCGCGGAGTAGGTCGTCTCGACGACACCGCGGGCCTGCGCGACCGGCTGGTCCCCGGCCGGGATCGCGCGCGGCACTTCGTTCGGCTTGTTCGTCACGGTCAGCGCGAGGGTCTCGCCCGGCTTCACCGTGCCGCAGGCCGACGGCGGATTCTGCGGGTCGAACGCGTTCGTGTAGCCGGGCGGCGGGCTGGCCTCGACGACGCAGATCTCCTGCGGCGCGCGGAGGTTCTCGACCGCGACCCCGCCGGTCGCGCCGTCGGTGGTGACGACGGCGGGCTTGCCGTCGGCGCCGGTGAGCGGCTTGCCGTCCTGGCCGAGCGCGGCCGACGTCTTGTCCTTGCCGGTGATCCGCAGGACGGCGCCGCCGACGCCCTTGCCGGTGTTCGCGTCGGTCTTCGTCACCTGCACCTTGCCGGGCTTCGCGAGCGCGAGGACGCCGTGCGCGGTCAGTTCCTTCTCACCGCCGGTGGAGACGACGCGCTGGACGCCGGTGTTCACCGGCACCCGCACGTACGGCCGGTCGGCGGGGGCGGACAGCGCGGCCGCGAGCTGCGGCCGGTCGCCGGTCGGCGTCAGCTCCACGTGCACGGTGCCGTCGGCGCCGGTCTCGAGCGTGACGTCCTTCGCCGCGCCCTGCGGGCTCGAGTTCCCGGCCGCCGGTTCCCCGCCGAGGGTCGCGTCGGTGGCCGTCAGCTTCACCGGGACTCCGGGGACGCCCTTGCCCTTGGCGTTCTTCACGGTGACCGTCCAGCCCGCGGTCTCGCCGGGGTGCTGGTCGCCTTCGGGCGTGGTGACCGACGCGGTCCACGGCCCGCGGTTGGCCGCGGCCTCGGTCCGCAGGCGTTCGACGGCCGCCTTGGCGTCCGCGGGCAGCCGGTCGAGGTGGTAGGCGGCGTCGTAGCCGATCTTGTCCGCCTTCAGGGCCGGGTCGAGGTCCGCGGGGGTGCGCGGGGCCGCCGTCCAGGAGTGCAGCAGGTGGGCGAGCGCGGCGGCTTCGGCGGGCTGCTTCGTGTCGCCGTAGCGCAGGAGCAGGTAGGAGATGTTCGCCGCCTGGTCGGCGGGCAGCTTCGTGCCCCACTTCGTCAGCAGTTCGTCGCCGGGCTGGTAAGTCTCGTCGGTATCGGGGGCCTTGAGCTGGAAGCTCACGCAGAACACCTGCTGCCCGCCGACGAGGTAGGAGCCGAGCCAGTTGCGGCTCGGCCGCGGGCTCATGTCCTGGCCCGGCGTGACGGCGTAACCGATGCCCTCCTGGCTCGCGGCCGACGCGGCGGGCGCGCCGATCGTCACGGAGAGCGTGCCGAGCAACGCCGTCGCGAGCAGGCCGGTGAGCGCGCGAAGTCCCGCGCGCGGGTGTGTCGACCACCCCATGGTGTCCAGGCTCCTTCGTCGGGACGTGCGTCGACGCCGGTGCGTCGCCGCAGGTCACGCGATTGATCAACTCCCCGACGCGCGTACGGTGCACGACCGGACACGCCAGGTGAGCGTCACTCGGAGGGGGTTCGGCTGTCTACCGCCCTTCGGGTGGCGGTCGCCGAACGGTCGTGATCTCCGTCGCATACCGTGTCCGCCGTGGCCAGGGGCCCGCAGTCGAGTAAAGTCGTCTTTACTCGACGGGAACCGCGCGCCCCCGGCGGTCGTTGACCCGATGCAGCGTCGATCCACAAAGCAGCAGATCCAGGAGGATCAGGTGCGTTCCAGTAGCAACCCGGCGTTCCGCAACCTGCCCCACGGCGGAACCGCGACCTACGGGCAGTACGGGCCCCCGGTGGGCTTCAACCAGACCCAGGGCGGCGTGCCCGGGTACGGCCCGGGCCAGGTCACCTCCGGTGAGGGCGACCGGCCGATGACCGTCGACGACGTCGTCATCAAGACGGGTCTGTCCCTCGGCACCGCGCTGCTCCTCGGGGTGATCACGGCCATCTGGGCCCAGACCCAGCTGGCGGAGACCGGCAGGCTGTCCGGCGCGCTCCTCGGCGCGATGCTCGGCGGCCTCGTCGTCGGGCTCGTCATCTCGCTGGTGATGATTTTCCGCCAGAAGCCCAGCGGCGCCCTGACGCTGACGTACTCGGCCGCCGAAGGTGTCTTCCTCGGCGCGCTGAGCGGTGTCTTCGAGGTCGTCTACCCGGGCATCGCCCTGCAGGCGATCATCGGCACCGCGGGTGTGTTCATCGGCATGCTGGTCGTCTACAAGACCGGCGCGGTCAAGGTGACGCCCAAGCTGACCAAGTGGATCGTCGGCGCGATCTTCGGTGTCGTGATCCTGATGCTGGTCAACCTGGTCAGCGCGCTGATCTTCGGCTTCAACCCGCTGCGCGACGGCGGACCGCTGGCGATCGTGTTCAGCCTCGTCTGCATCGGCATCGCGGCGTTCAGCTTCCTGCTCGACTTCGACCAGGCCGACCGGATGATCCGCGAGGGCATGCCGTCGAAGTGGGCGTGGTACGCGGCGTTCGGCCTGATGACGACGCTCGTCTGGCTGTACCTGGAGATCCTGCGGCTGCTGTCGTACCTCCGCGAGTAACCTGGCTCACCGTCCCGCAGTGAAGGCGCTCCGTAACCAACGGGGCGCCTTTTCTGTGGGTTAATGACCCTTTCGGGGACCCCGCTGCGGGCTGTGCTCACCCTGCGTGTTGGATGTGCCGGTCGGTTCTTCATTTCACATGTGTGAGGTTCACAGTGAGCGTTCCCCCTCCGGCCCCCGGGGGCCAGCAGCCGGTGGGTCAGCCCGATCCCTACGGACCGCCGCCCGGTGGTCAGCCGCAGCAGCAGTACGGGCAGCCCGGCCAGTACGGCCCGCCGCCCGGCCAGTTCCCGCCGCCCGGCCAGCCCGGCTACGCGCCCGTGCCGCCGGTGCCGAAGAAGTCCAAGACCGGCACCATCGTCAAGTTCGCGGTCATCGGCGTCGTCGTGATCGCCGCCGTGATCGTGGGGATCGTGTCGTTCGCCAAGTCGCCGGCCAGCTCCAGCGCCGGTGACTGCCTCACCATCACCGAGTTCACCACCGGTGGCGACGACCCGGTGAAGGCCGACTGCGCGGACGTCAACGCGAACGTGAAGATCGGCGCCAAGCTCGACAGCGCGAGCGACGAGTGCCCCGGCGGGGCGGAATCCCCGTACGACACGTACTCGGTCACCGGCCGCAGCTCGTACAAGCTGTGCCTGATGGTCAACGCCAAGCAGGGCGACTGCCTGGCGAACCTGACCTCGAAGACGCAGGGCTACAAGAAGGTGCCGTGCACCGACCCGAGCGGCGAGGCCGAGGTGGTCAAGGTCGTCGCCGGCCAGGCGGACAAGAACGCCTGCGGGACCGAGGAAGACGTCATCGCCGTCGCGTACCCGGAGCCCGCGCAGACGATGTGCTTCAAGGCCAAGAAGTAGGCAGCGAACCCCGTCGAAGGCCCTCTCGCCCCGTGCGAGGGGGCCTTCGTCTCGCTCGGCTTCGCCTCACCCGGTGCCGGCGGACAGCACCTGCCGAGGCGTTTTTGTCGGTGGCCCCCGGTAGCCTCGCGGACGAATCGGAAAACCGGGGGGAATCTCCTTATGACTACGGAAAGAACCGGCTCGGCGCCGAACGGTGACGCGCTCGACGCCGGGGTGCTCAAAGTGGCTTCGGTGGTCGTCCTGGGTGCCATCATGGCGATCCTCGACACCACCGTCGTCAACGTCGCCCTGCAGAAGCTGACGATCGAGTTCTCGACGTCGTTCGACGTCATCCAGTGGGTCGCCACCGGGTACCTGCTCGCGCTCGCCACGGTCATCCCGATCACCGGCTGGGCGTCGGACCGGTTCGGCACCAAGCGGCTCTACATGGTCGCGATCGTGCTGTTCCTGGCCGGCTCGATGCTGGCGGGCGCGGCGTGGAACATCGAGACGCTGATCATCTTCCGGGTTTTGCAGGGCTTCGGCGGCGGCATGCTGATGCCCTGCGGCATGACGATCCTGACCCGCACGGCGGGCCCCCAGCGGCTCGGCCGGGTGATGGCGGTGCTCGGCGTGCCGATGCTGCTGGGCCCGATCGGCGGCCCGATCCTCGGCGGCTGGCTGGTCGACGCCGTGAGCTGGCGCTGGATCTTCTTCATCAACGTGCCGATCGGCGCGATCACCCTGCTGCTGGCGTGGCGGCTGCTGCCCGAGGACGCGCCGGAGGCCGCCGAGAAGTTCGACTTCCCGGGCATGCTGATGGTGTCGCCGGGGCTGGCGGCGCTGATCTTCGGCGTGTCGAAGATCCCGTCCGCGGGCGGGATCGGCGCCGTCGAGGTGTGGCTGCCGGCGCTGGCCGGGCTGGCGCTGCTGGTGGCGTTCGTGGTGCGCGCGCTGAAGGTGGCGAACCCGCTGGTGGACCTGCGGTTGTTCAAGAACCGCGCGTTCACTGTGGCGATGGTGACGATGTCGCTGTTCTTCGTGGCGTTCCTCGGCGGGATGATGCTCCTGCCGACGTATTTCCTGCTGGTGCGCGGAGAATCGACGTTGCACGCGGGGCTGTTGCTGGCCCCGCAGGGCTTGGGCGCGATGGTGACGATGCCGATCGCGGGCAGGCTGGCCGACAAGGTGGGCGCGCGCCGGATCGTGCTGCCGGGCATGGTGCTGCTGGTCGGGTCGATGGCGGTGCTGACGCAGGTCTCGGCGACGACGCCGTACCCGGTGCTGCTGGCAGCGCTGTTCGTGATGGGGCTCGGCATGGGCTGCACGATGATGCCGATCACGACATCGGCCTTGCAGACGCTGCAGCCGAAGGACATGGCCCGAGCCTCGACGGCGACGAACATAGTCCAGCAGACGGCGGGCGCGATCGGTTCGGCGGTGATGGCGACGATCCTGGCGGCCCTGCTGGCGGGCAAGTTCGGCGTCCCGACGGCCCAGGGCCAGCTGGCGGCGACGGCGGCGATCTTGAACCCGGCCTCCCACGACGCGGCGACGGGCCTGGCGGCGGACGCGTTCTCGACGACGTTCGTGTGGAGCCTGGTGCTGGTGGCGTTGTGCGTGATCCCGGCGTTGTTCTTGCCGAAGAACCGCCCACCCGCGCCGGCGGTCACCTCCGAGGATGGCGACGAGGTGACCCCGCCGGTGATGGTCCACTAGGTGAGCTCTGGTTCGCCTGGCCGCGCCCCGGCCGAGTGGCGTGGTGCGGTGGCGAGCCGGGCCCCGCGCGTGGTGCTCCAACCGAGGCCGCGCGGAGACCGCGCCGGGGTGCGGGTCCGGCGTGGAGCCTGCCTCGCCGCGCGTGAATCGAGCCGCGCGACCCGCGCCGAGCCTGGCCGCGGGCCAATGCTCGCCGCGGCAGGTCTGCGCCAAGCCGCCCGCGACGCACGAAGGCCGCCACCGGAACCCGGCGGCGGCCTTCGAAACCTCATCCCGTCAGGACAGGCGCTCCAGGATCATCGCCATGCCCTGGCCGCCGCCCACGCACATCGTCTCCAGGCCGAACTGCTTGTCGTGGTGCTGCAGCGAGTTGATCAGCGTCGACGTGATGCGCGCGCCCGTCATGCCGAACGGGTGGCCCACCGCGATCGCGCCGCCGTTGACGTTCAGGCGGTCCAGGTCGATGCCCAGGTCCTGGTACGACGGGATCACCTGGGCCGCGAACGCCTCGTTGATCTCGACCAGGTCGATGTCGCCGATCGACAGGCCCGCCCGCGACAGCGCCTGCTTGGACGCCTCGACCGGGCCGTAACCCATGATCTCCGGCGAAAGGCCCGTCACGCCCGTCGAGACGATCCGCGCCAGCGGCGTCAGGCCCAGCTCGCGCGCCTTCGTGTCGGACATGACGACCAGTGCCGCCGCGCCGTCGTTCAGGGCGCAGCAGTTGCCCGCCGTCACCCGGCCGTCCGGGCGGAACACCGGCTTCAGCCCCGCGACGCCCTCCATCGTCACGCCCGCCCGGGGGCCGTCGTCCTTCGAGACGACCGTGCCGTCCGGCAACGTCACCGGCGTGATGTCCTTGGCCCAGAAGCCGTCCGCGATGGCCTTCTCGGCCAGGTTCTGCGACCGGACGCCGAACTCGTCCATCTCCTCGCGCGTGACGCCCTTGAGCCGCGCCAGGTTCTCCGCCGTCTGGCCCATCGCGATGTACACGTCCGGCACCTCGCCGGACTCGCGCGGGTCGGTCCACGTGTCCGTGCCCGACTCGGCCGTCGCCGCCGTGCGCTTCTCCGCCTCGGCGAACAGCGGGTTGTGCGTGTCGGGCCAGGAGTCCGAGCTGCCCTTCGCGAACCGCGACACCGTCTCGACGCCCGCCGAGATGAAGACGTCGCCCTCACCGGCCTTGATCGCGTGGAACGCCATCCGGGTCGTCTGCAAGCTGGACGAGCAGTAGCGCGTGATGGTGCAGCCGGGCAGGTGGTCGTAGCCGAGCTCGACGGCCACCGCGCGGCCCATGTTGAACCCGGACTCGCCGCCGGGCAGGCCGCAGCCCAGCATCAGGTCGTCGATGTCGGCGGGGTCGAGCTGCGGCACCTTGGCCAAGGCCGCCTGGACCATCTGCACGGTGAGGTCGTCGGGCCGCATGCCGACCAGCGAGCCCTTCCCGGCGCGGCCGATCGGCGAGCGAGCTGTGGAGACGATGACAGCTTCAGGCATGGCGTGACACATCCTCGTATCGCGAGCTAAGCGGTTGCTCACCATACTGCCGCTTCCGGCGGCGAGGAGAAAGCCGAAGCCGGTGTGAGGTTCACCCGGGCGGGGAGGTACGCAAACCGCACCCGGCCGCATCGGTACCCCGGGAGGGGAGTCCGATGGACGACGGAGAACACCGCGGCCGCGGCGTGCTGGAAGGGGCGTTCCGCCTGCTCGACGCGCTCTCGCGGGCGCCGGGCGGCAGCGGGCTGTCCGAGGTGGCCAGGGCGACCGGCCTGCCGAAACCCACCGCCTACCGGCTGCTCGAACAGCTCGTGGCGCTCGGCGCGGCGCAACGCCACGACCAGCGGTACTACGTCGGGCCGTCGCTCGCCCGGCTGGGCCGGGCCTGGCAGCCGGATCCGGGGCTGCGGCAGGCGGCGCTCGAGCCGGCGCGCGAACTGGCGACGCTCACCCGCACGACGGTCGCCGTGACCGTCCTGCACGACGACCGCGTCCGGGTGGTGGCGGGCTCCCGGTCCGGCGGCACCGGCCTCCCGCGGATGCGCATGGAGGACGTCGTCCCGGCGGCGACGGCGGCTGGGCGGGTGCTGCTCGCCGGCACCCGGGGGACGCACGACGAGGTCGTGGCCCGCGTCGGCGGCCCGTGGCTCGCCCGGCGGCACCCGGACGGCGTGCGGTGCCTCGCGGCCCCCGTCTGGCACGCGGACGGCGCGTTCGCCGGTTCGATCAGCGCGGTCGTGGCCACCCCGACAGCCCCGGCCGGGCTCGGCGAGCTCGTCCTGCGGGCGTCCCGCCGGATCACCCGGCGGCTGCCCGTGTCCGAGCGGTTCGTTGAGCGAGACGAGCGCTTCTCCCGGTGACCCAGCCGCCAGAGAATCCGGGTGAACGGAACGTCGAGGAAAGGGGAGTCCGATGCCGGAAAACACGATGACCTGGAACGTTTCCATCCGGTCGGCCAATTTCCCGAAGAGGTACGTCCGCCACCGCGACTTCCTGGTCTACCTCGACGAGGTTTCGTCGGGCGAGGGCCTGCCCGCGAAGGACGCCAGCTTCAAGGTGGTCCCCGGCCTCGCCGACACCAGGCTGGTCTCGTTCACGCCGGTCACCTGGAGCGGCTACGACTTCACCGGCTTCTACCTGCGGCACCAGGACTTCCGCCTGAAGCTGGACAAGTACACCGACGGGGACCGGCAGTTCGCCGAAGACGCCACGTTCGAACTCGTGCCGTCGGTCGGCGCCGCGCCCGGCGCGGGCTCGCTCTACCACACGGCGATCCGCGCCTACAACCTCGCCGACCACTACCTCCGTCACGCGAACTACGAGCTGTGGCTCGGCCCGTACGAGTCGAACCGGCAGTTCTGGGAGGACTCCTCCTTCGACCTGACCGGCGAATTGGCGATCAAGCTCATGTGACGGACGCCCCGTGGCAGGATCACCCGGGTGGGGAACGAGCCGGCGCGGGTGCTGCGGACCAGGACGATCCTGCTGTGGGGAGCCGGGCTCCTCGTCGTGGCCGCGCTCGCCGCGACGCTGCTGCTGAGCCTGCTCGGCGGCGGCCGTCCCGAGGACTCCGCGCGGCTCGACGCCCTGCGGACCGCCGCCAGCATCGTCGTCGGGACCGGCGGGGCCGCCGCGCTGCTGCTCGCCGCGCGGCGGCAGCGTTCGGCCGAGCTGGACCTCGCGCAGAAGGACCACGACGCCACCGAGCGCCGGATCACCGAGATGTACGGCAAGGCCGCCGACCAGCTCGGCAGCGACAAGGCGCCGGTGCGGCTCGCCGGGCTGTACGCGCTGGAACGGCTCGCCGCCGGGCACCCGGAACACCGGCAGACCATCGTCAACGTCTTCTGCGCGTACCTGCGGATGCCCTTCAACCCCAAGAAGGACGAAGAAGAACTGCAGGTCCGCAAGGCCGCGCAGCGCATCCTCATGCTGCACCTGCGGCCCGGCTCCGCGGAGACGCCGAGCGGCGACTTCTGGGTGGACACCGACCTGGACTTCTCCGAGGCGACGCTGGTCGGGCTGAACCTCACGCACTGCGTCATCCGCTCGATCGTCTGCTACAACACGCGGTTCCAGGAACTGGCGTCCTTCCGCGGCACCGAATTCCGCACCAAAGCGGACTTCAACCGGGCCCGATTCGAAGGTCGCGTCGATTTCCGCGGCACCGTTTTCGGCGGCGACCGCGACAGCTTCAACGGCGCCTTCTTCGCGGACGCGGCGGATTTCGGCCGGAAGTCGGCGGCCCGGCTCGCCGGGGCGACGGCGAAGCCGGGATCACCGCGGACCTGGCCGCCCGGCTGGGAAGAACAGCCGATGAACGACGGGACGGACCGCGTGCAATTGACACGAAAGGACGATCCGGGGCAACCGGAAGGCCGTTAGGATCGTCCCATCAAGGCAAGTCGCCATTCCACGAATCGGGAGGTGAACTGGCGATGGTATTCGGATGGGCCGCCTGCCGGGCGTCCCTGCTCCTGCGGACGGGGTGCCGGAACTCGACCGGCGCCGGGTGGAACCTCCGGGACGGGATGACGGCTCAGCGTGCCGCGGCCCTCGGGCCGCAACCGGTGCGGACGCGCGGCTTGGTGGCCGCCTGACGGTCCGCGCCGGGCGGTCCGACCTCGCGGTCGCCGCCCGCCATGCCCGACGCGCACCCGGGGGGCCCGCCCGGGCCCGGTCGCGAGCGGAGTGGACAACGCCACCGGTCGGCCGTTTAGGCTGGTGGTCGTGGAGTACGCAGAGCACATCGCAGACCTCGTGGGCAACACCCCGCTGGTCAAGCTGAACTCGTTGACCAAGGGGCTGAAGCCGCTCGTGCTGGCCAAGGTCGAGTACCTGAACCCGGGTGGCTCGGTCAAGGACCGCATCGCGCTGCGCATGATCGAGGCCGCCGAGGCCTCCGGCGAGCTGCGCCCGGGCGGCACGATCGTCGAGCCGACGTCCGGCAACACCGGCGTCGGGCTGGCCATGGTCGCCCAGCGCAAGGGCTACCAGTGCGTGTTCGTCTGCCCGGACAAGGTCAGCGAGGACAAGCGCAACGTGCTCAAGGCGTACGGCGCCCGCGTCGTGGTCTGCCCGACCGCGGTGCCGCCGGAGCACCCGGACTCCTACTACAACGTCTCCGACCGCCTGGTCCGCGAGATCGACGGCGCCTGGAAGCCCAACCAGTACGCCAACCCGCAGAACCCGGAGAGCCACTACCACTCGACCGGCCCCGAGCTGTGGAAGCAGACCGACGGGAAGATCACCCACTTCGTCGCGGGCGTCGGCACCGGCGGCACGATCTCCGGCACCGGCAAGTACCTCAAGGAGGTCAGCGACGGCCGCGTCCTGGTCGTCGGCGCGGATCCGGAGGGCTCGGTCTACTCCGGCGGCAGCGGGCGGCCGTACCTGGTCGAAGGCGTCGGCGAGGACTTCTGGCCGGACACCTACGACCGGAACATCGCCGACGAGATCATCCCGATCTCCGACGCCGACTCGTTCCAGATCACCCGGCGGCTCGCGCTCGAGGAGGGCCTGCTGGTCGGCGGCTCCTGCGGGATGGCCGTCGCCGCCGCGCTGAAGCTCGCCGAGCGGCTCACCGAGGACGACGTCGTGGTCGTGCTGCTGCCCGACGGCGGCCGCGGCTACCTGACGAAGGTCTTCAACGACACCTGGATGTCCTCCTACGGCTTCCTGCCGCCCGACTCCTCGGGCGCGACGGTCGCCGACGTGCTCACCAAGAAGAGCGGCTCGCTGCCGAACCTGGTGCACTCGCACCCGAACGAGACGGTCGCCGAGGCCATCGCGATCCTCTCCGAGTTCGGCGTCAGCCAGATGCCCGTGGTCAGCGCGGAGCCGCCGGTGATGGCCGCCGAGGTCGTCGGCGCGGTCAACGAGCGCGACCTGCTCGACGCCCTGTTCACCGGCAAGGCGCAGCTGGCCGACCGGCTCGACCGGCACATGTCGCCGCCGCTGCCGACCATCGGCGGCGGCGAGCAGGTGAGCTCGGCGATGACCGCGCTGGAGAGCGCCGACGGCGCGCTCGTGCTGGTCGACGGCAAGCCCGCCGGCGTCGTCACCCGGCACGACCTGCTCGGCTTCCTGGCCGGCCGGTGAACAAGGCCTGAGAAGAGGCTTAATCGGTGGACCCGGCAGGGGCGTTACGAGCGCCCTGCCGGGTGATCCGATAGCGTGGGCGCGAGTAGAACACTTTCGCGTCATCGTCAAGGGGGTTCAAGACCCACATGAGTGCACCGCAGCCACCGAACCAGCCGTGGGGTGGCGGCCAGCCACCTCAGGGTCCGCCGAGTGGCCCCCAGCCGCAGCAGGACAACCCGTTCGGCAGCCCGGAACCGACGCAGGTCGTGCAGCCGGCCCAGCCGCAGCAGGGCGGGTCCCCGTTCGGGGACACGCCGGAGCCGACCCAGGTCGTCCAGCCGGCCCAGCCGGGTGACGGCGGGGCGGGCGCGACCCAGGTGGTCCCGCCGGTCGACGCGAACGCGACCCAGATGGTGAACCCGGTCGGCGGCGGCGACGCCCCGGTCGCGGACTCCACGCAGCTGGTCCCGCCGGGCTCCCAGCCGCCGGCGATCCCGTACACCCCGCCGCCGAGCGCGGCCGACAACCCGGCCGCGGCGTTCGGCCAGCAGCCGGGCGGCTTCGGCCAGCAGCCGGGCCAGCAGGGTGGTTTCGGCCAGCAGCCCGGTGGCTTCGGCCAGCCGGGTCAGCCTGGCCAGCCGGGTCAGCCCGGTCAGCAGCAGGGCTTCGGGGGTCCGCAGGGCTTCGGCGGCCCCCAGCAGCCCGGCTTCGGCGGTCAGCCGCCGCAGTTCGGCGCGCCCGCGCAGGGTGGCGGCAACAACGGCCTGTTCGGCTACATCGCCGGTGGGCTCGCGGCGGTCTTCGCGCTCGTGGCGTTGATCTACACGTTCGTCTACATCGGCGACGTCAGTGACTACTCGAAGGAGCTCGAGGGCGCGCCGAGCCAGGAAGCGCTCGACAAGTTCCTGGAGCAGGCGGGCACGGCCGGGTCGGGCACGCTGTGGTTCTACGTGATCATGCTCCTGATCTTCAGCCTGGTGGCGCTGGCGGCCGGCGTCGGACTGGCGCTCGCCGGGAAGCTGCCGGCGTCGCTGAAGAAGATCGTGCCGATCGCCGTCGCCGCGGGTGGCGCGCTGGTCACGCTGTTCTCGATCCTGCTGGTCGTCGGGACCACCCCGAACGACGCCTTCCTGCAGCAGCTCAAGGGCCTCGGCGCGGACATCGAGAACGCCACGGGCATCGGCATCCCGCCGATGATCTTCGGCATCCTGATCCTGATCATCGGCGTGCTCGGGCTCATCCCGGCGACGCAGCAGTTCGTCGGCCTCGGTGGCGGCGGCGCGGCACCGGCCGGTCCGCAGGGCTTCGGTGGTCCGCAGGGCTTCGGCGGCCCGCAGGGTTTCGGTGGTCCGCAGCAGCAGCAGCCGGGCCAGTACGGCCAGCCGCAGCAGGGCTTCGGCCAGCCGCAGCAGGGGTACGGCCCGCCGCCGGGCTACGGCCAGCCGGGCGGCCCCAACCCGTCCAGCGGCGGGTTCCCGCAGCCGTCGAGCGGGGGCTTCCCGCAGCCGGGTCAGCCGCCGCAGCAGGGCGGGTTCGGGCAGCCGGGCCAGCCGCCGCAGGGCTACCCGCAGCAGCCGCCGCACGGCTACGGCCAGCCGCCGGGTCAGCAGGGCCCGCCGAGCGGCGGGTTCGGCCAGCCCGGCCAGCCGCCGCAGCAGCAACAGTGGTGAACTAGTACACATCAGCGTGCCCCGGAGCCGATTCGGTTCCGGGGCACGCTGCATTTATAGCCGAATTCGCAATTGTCCGAATAGGACAAAGAGTGCCGCGGCGATCTGTGACGGGATTTCTGCCGCTACCGCACAATAATGATCTTGGGTTCCGCCGTCCGGCCGAATTCCGTCTCGTTTTCGGACCACCCCGCCAATTCCGGTCTATGGTGAGCGCCGTCGTCTCGCGCTAACCGCCGATGGGGGAGCTGTGCCCGGATACCCGGTAACGTATTCGCATTCGTCGTCACCGGTTAGACCATCCGGAGCAACGGCGATACTCGCCGGTTTGCTCGGGTTCCCGGCCGCGGCCGCCGCGGGATACGTACCGGTCCGCATCTTCCTCGACATGCCGGCCGAATTCAGCCTCGGCGCCCTGCCGGGCTGGGTGCTGGCCGACTTGGCCGGCTACCTGGTCGCCGGACTGGTGCTGCTGCTCGGTTCCCTGGCGACGCTGTTCCGCGCGACGGCGGGCGCGGTCCTGCTCGGCCTAGGTGCATTGCTGGCCATCGGCGCTCTGCTGACCGAGCCGCTGTCGGTGGGCGTGCCGGTCGCCCGGTTCACCGACGCGATGTTCACCCACGGCGGGTTCGCGATGGTGGACCGCGTCGCGCTGGCCGGGTTGTCGGTGTTGGTGCTGGTGCTGGCGTTCCTGCCGCCGACGTTCCGCTACCTGCGTTATCGCACGCCGACGATGCCCGTTTTCTCGAGCCAGGGCGCGTATTCGCCACGGAGCTGGTGACTTCGGGCGGGTGCTGGCGTTGTGCCGCTATTCGCCCGCTCGCGTCGGTAAGACCGGCCCGGAGGGGCACCGCCGCTGCCCCGCCCCCGCGCCGCTGGTGAGCCCGCCCCGGCGCGGGAGCCGTACCCCGCCACCGGGGCGGCGACCGCAGGGCCCGGCCGTGGGTGCCGTGCACGTGCTGGCGTTCCCGCCGCGCCGGTGAGCCCGGCCCGCCGCGCCCACCCCGTGCCCCTATCCTCGGCAGCCGTACCCGCCCCGCCAGCAGGGCGGCCGACCACGGGCCGGTGACCGCTTGACCACCTCCACCGAAGGCCGGACCGCACTCGCCGCCGCGGTGCTCGCCCTGCTCGGCGGGCTGCTCTACCTCGCCGGGCTCGTCCTGGACGTCGTCACGCTCGTGCGCTTCCCCGCCGATGCGGGCCGCGCGCTCGTGCACGCCGTCGTCAACGCCGTACTCGTCTCCGCCCTGCTCCCCGGCGGCACCCTGCTGCTGCGGCGGCACCCGATCGGCCGCATCGGCTGCATCGCCGGAAGCTCGACCGCGCTCCTCGCCACGCTGACCTCGCTCGTCCTCTCGGCCACCGGGCTCGCCTTCGTCGACCTCGGCGGTCCCGGCGATTTGGCCGCCGGTGGGCTGGCCGCGCTGGGCGTCGTGCTGCCACCGGCCGTGGTCACGCTGGTACTCGCCGTGTCCGGGCCCGTCGCGCGGTGGTGCGAGGCTGAGATCCATCCCACCTGACGGGAATGCCGGGGCCGGGCCGTACGCTTGACCAATGGTGGACGACTACTCCGAACTGGGATTCGAGACCCGCGCGATCCACGCCGGTCAGAAGCCCGACCCCCGCACCGGCGCCGTGATCGTGCCGATCTACCAGACCTCGACCTACGCCCAGGACGGCGTGGGCGGGACCCGCGAGGGCGACTACGAGTACTCGCGCACCGCGAACCCGACCCGCTCGGCGCTGGAGGAGGCCCTGGCCTCCCTGGAAGGCGGCCGGCACGCGCTGGCCTTCGCCTCCGGCATGGCGGCCTCCGACGTGGTGCTGCGCAGCACTCTGCGCCCCGGCGACCACCTCGTGCTCGGCAACGACGCGTATGGCGGCACGTTCCGCCTGATCGACAAGGTGCTCAGCCTGTGGGGCGTCGAGCACACCGTCGCCGACCTCGCGAACCTCGACGAGGTGCGCGCCGCGATCCGGCCCGAGACGAAGCTGATCTGGTGCGAGTCGCCGACCAACCCGATGCTCGGCGTCGCCGACATCGCGGCGCTGGCCGGGGTCGCGCACGACGCCGGCGCCCGCTTGGTCGTCGACAACACCTTCGCGACGCCGTACTTGCAGAACCCGCTGTCGCTCGGCGCGGACATCGTCCTGCACTCGACGACGAAGTACCTCGGCGGCCACTCCGACGTCGTCGGCGGCGCGATCGTCACGAACGAGGACGAGCTGCGCGAGCAGTTCTTCTACCTGCGCAACGCGGCGGGCGCGGTGCCCGGCCCGTTCGACGCGTGGCTGACCCTGCGCGGCATCAAGACCCTCGCCCTGCGCATGGAGCGGCACAGCGACAACGCCGAGCTGATCGTCCAGGCGCTGGTGAAGCACCCGAAGGTGGCGAAGGTCTACTACCCGGGCCTGCCGGAGCACCCCGGCCACGAGACGGCGGCGAAGCAGATGCGCCGGTTCGGCGGGATGGTGTCGTTCAGCCACGCGGACGGCGAGCAGGCGGCGCTGGAGGTGGCCTCCCGCACGAAGCTGTTCATCCTGGCCGAGTCGCTGGGCGGCATCGAGTCGCTGATCGAGCACCCGGGCAAGATGACCCACGCGAGCACGGCGGGGTCGACGCTGCAGGTCCCGGCGGACCTGCTGCGCCTGTCGGTCGGCATCGAGGACGGCCGCGACCTGGTGGCCGACCTGCTGGCCGCCTTGGGCTGAGTCTCAAGCGCCCCAATGTGGCGTTCGGTGCGTTGGACGCACCGAACGCCACATTGGGTGCGTTGGACGCAACCAACGCCACATTGGGGTTGTTTCATCGTGGTTTGGGCTGGTCACGGCGGGGGGACCGGGTGTGGTATCAGCTCAGGGCTGCGGGTCTCGGACGCTCTGCTCGTGCTGGGTGAGCACGAGCAGAGCGCGTAGCAGGGTGGTGGCGTGGCGGGTGTCGAGACGGAGTTTGTCGAGGATGTGCCAGTGTTTGAGGGCGGCGAATCCGCCTTCCACCGCGCACCGCATCGCCGCGAACGCGGCGTTGGCCTGTTTCTGGGCCTTGGTCAGCGGTCGGCGGGCTTCGGCTTTGTAAGGGGTGAGCACGACCTGCTCGCAGGGACCTGCGCAGACCGGGCAGTCGCGGGTGGCGCGGACGTCTTTGTGCCAGCCGTGGAACCCTTTGTCCCCGGCCGGGGTCAGGCCGTGGGCGTGCAGGTGCTGGCGGATGCGAAGCCGGCGGGCGGCGGTGATGTCGGCGGTCCTGCCCGGCAGCGCTGCCGAGACCCATAGCAGCCGGCCCTGCTCGTCGGTCAGCCCGAGCGTGACCAGGCCGTGCTGTTTGTGTTTGCCGCTGTAGTTGGCCCGGTTGGCGCGTCCGGTGCGGCGCCGGGTCCGGATCAGGGTGCCGTCCACCAGCACTACCGACCCGCCTCGCGCGACCAGCCGCCGCAGGACGCGGTCCAGTCGCGTGGCGCGGGCGGCGAGCAGGCCGATGACTTCCAGCACCCAGCGGCGCACCGTGGACGCGGATACGCTCAGGCCGCCGCCGATGTGGGCCAGGCGCGGGTCGTGGCGCAGCACCGCCAGTACCGCTAGTGCCTGCTCAGCGGGGGTGGCTTTGCGCCATCGTGACCGCAGCCGGGATCGGCGGGTGCGGATGAGCCCGGCGACCAGTTGCAGGGTTTGCCGCGAGAGCGGAAGGGTGACCTGGTAGGAAAGAGGACCGAAGCCCTCGGCGGGTGATTGACTCACATCTCGATCTTGCCGAGGGCTTCACCTATGTCCAGGCTCGCCGCGCTGGTCCGGGCACCACTTCTTACCGTCACAGGCAAACACCAGGAGCTCGACGGCCTGACCAGCCACGTTCACGATGAAACAACCCCATTGGGGCGCATTGGTCAGTTCGCGCCGACGTCGAGGCCGCCGCCGTAGAGGCGCTCCACCCGGAGCGTGATCACCACGCGGCGGTCTTCGACCATGTTCCGCAGGAACACGGCTTCGTCGGCGGGATCGGCGAACGGCGCCTGCATCGCGAGCAGCGCCCGCCCGGTCTCGTCGCCCGGCACCGCGCTCACCGGCGACACCTCGGCCACGCCCTCCGCCACCGCGAACGACAGGTGGTCGTCGCCGCTGACGTAGAGCGACGCGTGCGGGTCGCGGGCGAGCTGGCGGACCTTCGCGCGCCCCTGCGTCGACCCGATCCGCACGACGCGCTCGACCGGGTCCCAGGCGTAGGCGACGGTCGACAGGTGCGGGAAGCCCGCGCGGTTGACGGTCGCCAGCGTGCCCAGGCTTCGCGAACCGAGCAGCTCGATCAGCGCGTCTTCGGTGGGCTTGGCGGGGCCCGGGCCGCGGCCGGGTTCGTAAACGGTGGTCACCCGATGATCATCGGGGACGCGCGGATCCCGCGGAAGAAGGCACTTTCCTGTGCCACTGGCACAGCGGGGTAACCCAGCAGGTCAGGGGTTGTAGTTGCCGTGCACGACGGCGCCGCCGGCCTTCTGGGTGCCCGTGGCCGGCAGGGTCGAGCCGTCCACGCAGCCGCCGACCAGCTCGACGTGGCTGTCGTGGCGGATGTACTGGGCAGGGGAGCCGCACGAGGCGCTGTCCACGGTGATGTACGCGGCTCCGGTGAGCGCGGCCGCCGACGCCAAGCCGATCACGAGCGGCACCAGCCCGGCGGACCGGGTGGCGCGAGCCCGCCGAGCGTCGTTCCCCCGTGCCATGCGTTGCTCCCTGTTTACCGCGTGTTGACGCGTCCCAGGGTACCCGGCTCCCGGTCCGGTCAACCTGTGGATCTCCTGAGTGGCATAGTCCGGGCCATGGAACTCGTCACCCTCGAGCGGATCCAGGCCGCCC
Organism: Amycolatopsis nalaikhensis; assembly: GCF_030264295.1. GTDB lineage: Bacteria > Actinomycetota > Actinomycetes > Mycobacteriales > Pseudonocardiaceae > Amycolatopsis > Amycolatopsis nalaikhensis. The sequence goes on from NZ_CP127173.1 coordinate 4,455,167, forward strand.
GGGAGCTCCTAAAAGGAGTGACCCGGGTGACGCCGATGGAGCACGCGCGCGACCTGCGCAAGCTCCACGGCGGTCCGGTGCACCTGAAGTGCGAAAACCTGCAGCGGACGGGGTCGTTCAAGATCCGCGGCGCCTACACGCGCATCCACGGTCTGACCGCCGCCGAGCGCGAGCGCGGCGTCGTCGCGGCCAGTGCCGGCAACCACGCGCAGGGCGTCGCGCTGGCGTCGTCGCTGCTGGGTGCCAAGTCGACCGTCTTCATGCCGCTGCGCGCGCCGCTGCCGAAGCTGGCCGCCACGCGCGGTTACGGCGCCGACGTCCACCTCCACGGCGCCCTGCTCGAAGAGACCCTGAAAGCCGCGATCGAGTTCGGCGAGCGGACCGGCGCGGTCTTCATCCACCCCTTCGACCACCCGGACGTCATCGCCGGGCAAGGCACCGTCGGCCTCGAGATCCTCGAGCAGGTGCCCGGCGTCAAGACGATCCTGGTCGCCACCGGCGGCGGCGGGCTGGTCGGCGGGGTCGCGTCGGCGGTGAAGGCGCTGCGCCCGGACGTCCGCGTCGTCGGCGTGCAGGCCGAGGAAGCCGCGGCGTACCCGCCGTCGCTGGCCGCGGGCGCGCCGGTCCGGCTGGGTTCGACGTCGACGATGGCCGACGGGATCGCGGTCGGCGAGCCGGGCCTGGTCAGCTTCGCGCACGTCGAGTCCCTGGTCGACGACGTCGTGACGGTGACCGAGCAGTCCCTGTCCCGCGCGGTGCTGCTCTGCCTGGAGCGGCGCAAGCTGGTGGTCGAACCCGCGGGCGCGGCGACGGTCGCGGCGCTCCTGCAGCACCCCGGCGCGTTCGAGCCGCCGGTGGTGGCGATCCTGTCCGGTGGCAACGTCGACCCGGTGCTCCTGCTGCAGATCATCCAGCACGGCATGACGGCGGGCGGCCGGTACCTGCGGCTCCGGCTGCGCGTCCCGGACCGTCCCGGCTCGCTGGTCGGCGTGCTGTCGTGCGTCAGCGAGCTGGGCGCGAACGTCCTCGACGTCGAGCACAGCCGGATCTCCGGCACCCTCGACCTCGGCGAGGCCGACGTCGAGCTGGCCCTGGAGACGCGCGGCCCCGAGCACTGCAAAGAGGTCGAGATCGCGCTGGCGAACGCGGGTTACACTGTCGTCTGAGGGCGTTCGCCGGTGATCGCGGCCAGTGCCAGGTCCTTCGCGGGCTCGGGCACCTCGGCCGGGGCGGTGAAGCGCCGGGACCGGATGTGGGCGACCAGGTCCGGGTCCGGCGGCACGCCGTGTTCCCGCAGGTAGTAGGCGACCGCGCCTGGCCAGGCCCAGGCGCCGTCCGTGCGGAAGTTCATCGGCACGGCGTCCGTGCGGTCCGGGGCGAACGCGTCCGGGCCGTTGCTGCGCGAGGCGAGGATGACCGGCGCCGCGTCGAGGTACGCCAGCACCCGTTCGGCCTCCGCCGGGATGAGCGGCTGGCGCCGGACGAGCGGCTTGCCGGACGCGTCGAGGCCGTCGTAGATCCGCGGGGTGCGCACTTCGCCGTCAGGCACCGGGGGCAACCCGGCGCGGTTGCGCAGCCACGCCGGGATGTTCTCCTCGGCCCGCGGGAAGAACCGCAGCTCGTCCTGGAAGCCGATCGGCGGCGGCTGCTGCCGGAACGGCGGCTCGAGGTCCGGCCGCACGAAGTCGACGTCCGGCGCCTGCCCCGGCTCGAACACGAAGATCGCGCCGAGCCAGGTCCCGAACCCGGGCTGGTACATGCCCGAGCGCAGCACGCCGAGCAGCCGCAGCGCCTCCGGGTGGGGCTGGCCGGGCCGGGGCACGCCGTCCGGACCGGTCACCAGCAGGTCGGCTTCGACGTGCCGCCCGGCGGCGCGGTACTCGACGCGCAGCTGCCGCCACCCCGGCGGCACCTGCGACGTCAGCACGGCGCCGAGCTGGCGGACGATCTCCTGCTGCTGGTCCGGGCGCAGCGGCCCCGGCGGTTGCGTCATGGTCAGGCCCCTTCGGCGCCTTGGCGCAGCCAGTCCGGCGTGCGCTGCTCCGAGCGCGGGTAGCGGCGCAGCTCTTCGGCGTACGCCTCGGCGGGCGGCTGCTCCTGGAAGCCCGGGTCCTCGGTCGCGTTGAACCGCGCCTTGACGGAGTCGGGGAACTTCATTTCGTACTTCAGGCTCACCCAGGTGCCCCGGCCGTCGGACAGCGAGGCCGCGCGGTGGCGGCGCAGCAGGTCGAGCACCTGCGCCGGCGGCGTCCACGGGTACACCGTGCCGGTGATCGAGTGGACGATCGCGCCGGACTCCTCGTGGTCGCCGACCGCCCGGTACTGCAGCTGCAGGTAGTCCCAGCCCGCGGGGAGGGTGAACTTCAGGTAGTCGGCGATGTTCTTCAGCAGCGCGTTGGGCTCGTCGGCGGTCCGCTTCCCGCCGGTCTCGCCCTTGACGCCCTCGCGGTACCAGGCGGGGATCCACTCGTCGTCGCGGGGGAACGCCTCGAAGTCCTGGTCGTACACGGCCGTCTCGACCGGCGGGTCCCACAGCGGGTCCAGGTCGAAGTTGTAGGAGACGCGGTAGTCGCCGTCCGGCTCGATGACCAGGCGCAGCGACAGCCAGGTGCCGCGGTCGCGCATGTACTTCTTGTTCCGCAGCTCGAACAGCAGCGGGCTGACGTCGGGCGGCGGCTCCATGCGCGCGGCCGCGCCGTCCGGCATCACGACGGCCAGCGCGATCTCCTCGACGGCCGCGGTCAGCCGGACGGTCATGTCGATCCGCCGCCACCCTTCGGGAGCGGCGGCCATCAGCTGTCCACCGATCCAGCGGACCACCTGGTCCTCGTCCGCCTCCCGGAGATCAGGTCCGGGTGGGGGGTACCACGGGGGCTGGGTTCGCGACATTCGGGAAGCTCCTGTAGTTGTAGGTGCGAGTGCCGTCGGGGTGGATTCTCTCGGACATCACGTGCAGCCGGTCCGGGGTCTCCCCGACCGAGGGGGCGTCGGCGTAGACGCGCACCAGGCCGTTGTCCCCGTGGTTGCGTTCGAAGGTCTGGCGGTCGATCTCCATCTGCCGCCAGTTGTCCGGGTTGCCCACACTGTGGTTCTGGTAGTAGTCCTGCGGCACCATGCCCAGCCGCCCCTGCAGGCCACCGGAGCGGTGGTCGGCGGTGTGCCCGCCGCGGTTGACGGTGCTGGTGCTGTCGTCGGCCTGGCCGATCTTGCCGACCCGGTCCTGGACGTCGGTGTTGACCCGCTTCGTCGCCGGGCTGGAGTAGTCCGGCTCCCAGGACACCGCGGCGTTCCCGTGCGCGTCGGCGTGGTAGTGCATGTTTTCGGCGCCGATCTCGTACTTGGCGCCGCGCACCGGCACGCCCTCGGGACGGGTCGCGTGCTGGTCGTGCATCGTGTGCTTGTCACCCGTCTCCGGGTTGATCATGCCGCGCTCGTTGTCGTGCCACGTCTTGATGTGCGTGAACTCCGGCGGCTTGTCGCCGCTGGTGTAGAAGGTGCCGTGCCACTGTTCGGTGCCGTCGGGCGCGGTGGTGTAGACCTCGTACCGGCTGTTCGGCTCGAGCTTCTTCGGCGGCGTGGCGCCGAAGGGGCCGTCCCCGTTGTGGCTGGGGTCGTAGCCGGTGATCCGGCGTTCGACGGGCGGCGGGGTCATCGGCGGGTCGAAGTGGTCGATGTCCAGCTGGGGACGGCCGTCGGCGTCGGTGTGGAACTCGAAGTGGCCTTCCCCGGTGTTCACCCGGTAGTCGACGTCGCCGAGCAGGTGGGTGGTGTCCGGGTTGCCGACCTCGACGGGCCCGTTCCCGACGCGGGTGTTCGGCACGTCGGCGTCGACGTGCGTGATCCGCGGCGGCTCGTCCCCGTTGGTGTAGACGCGGGTGAACCGGCCGTTGGAGTCGGAGACCTCGTAGCGGGTGTTCGGTTCGAGGTGCCGCGGGTTGGCCGGGTCGTAGAACCGTTCGCCCGGCTGGAGGGTGAGCGGCTTGTGGTGCTTGAACTCCGGCTCCTCCCAGCCACTGTCGAGGTCGTGCATGTCCGGGTGGTCCTTGCCCCGGGCGAGCGCGCTGTCGGCGTCGACGTCGTGCGCGTCGCCGTGGTGGCTGTCCGGCGCGAAGCCGTCTTCGCCCGCCCGGTGCGTCGAGCCGTCCGGGTGGTGGGTGTTCCATTCGCCGTCCGGCGGGATGCGCGGCCGCATCCGCCCGTCGGGGCCGATTTCGTAGTCGGAGGAGAAGACGCGGCCGTGCGAGTCGGTCCAGGCCGGCTTGGTCGGGGCCATGACCTCGGTGTCGAGCTCGCGCGAGAGCCGGTGCGCGAAGTCGTTGGAGCTGGCGTCGCAGCCGATCAGCCGGATCGGGCGGCCGTCGTAGTCACCGTTGCGGCGCAGGATGTCCGCGAACTCCTCGGGGGTGTAGAGCCGGTCGCCGATGCGGGCGTGGCCGTCCGGGGTGACGTGGACGTCGACGGTGTAGCGGCCGTCCGGGTCGGGCTGCACGCGGTGCGGCAGGTCGCCCATGTCCGGGTCGCCGGCGTGGTAGGAGCTGCCGGACGGGGTGCTTTCGGAGTGCCGCGCGTTGACCTCGTCCGGGGTGAGCGGCTCGTCGTGGTGCGGGGTGCCGCCGTCGGGGCCGTTTTCGTGCGGGCCGTTCTCGTGAGGGTTGGGGCCGTTTTCGTGCGGGCCGTGGGTGCCGCCGTCGGGACCGTGCGTCCCGCCGGTCCGCGGGTCCGGGCCGTGCGTGCCGGGCCCGAAGCCGCGGGCGGCCGGTTCCGGCGTGCGTGGCCGCGGGGTGTCGCCGCTGGGGCGCGGGCGTCCTTCGGGGAGGTCGCCGCGCGGGCGTCCATCGGGCAGGTCGCCGCCGGTGCGGGGGCGGCCGGGGGCGTCGACGTGCGCGCCGGGGGTGCCCGGGGTGCCGGTCCAGCCGGGGCCACCGGGACCGCCGGTGCGCGGCGAACCGCCACTGAGACCACCGCCGCCGGGCGCGCCACCGGGAGGCATGCCGCCCGTCATCGGGGCACCGCCCTGCGGCGGGATGCCGGAGGCGGCACCGTCCCCGCCGCGCGGCGACGGGAGCTGGGTGCCGGGGTCACCGGTGCGCGGAGCGGTCGGCGCGGTGCCGCTGGCGGAGGTGGTGCCGTCGGCCCGCGGTGAGGTGGCGTTGCTCGGGGTATCGCCGCCCGCGTGCGAACTGGGGGCATCCGACCGCGCGGCGGGCGAGGAGCCGGAGTGCGTGGGTGCGGGGCTGTCGGTGCCGCGGGTGGGTGAGGGGCTGGAGTCGCCTGCGTGGGTTGGTGTGCTGTCGGTCCCGCGGGTGGGTGAGGGGCTGGAGTCGCCTGCGTGGGTTGGCGTGCCGTCCGTTCCACGGGTGGGCGACGGGCTGGAGTCCCCGGCATGGGACGGGGTGCTGTCGCTGCCGCGGGTGGGGGACGGGCTGGAGTCGCCTGCGTGAGTTGGCGTGCTGTCGGTCCCGCGGGTGGGTGACGGGCTGGAGTCACCTGCGTGGGTTGGCGTGCCGTCCGTTCCACGGGTGGGTGAGGGGCTCGAGTCGCCAGCGTGCGACGGCGTGCTGTCGCTGCCGCGCGTGGGCGACGGGCTGCTGTCGCCCGCGTGGGATGGCGTGCCGTCGCCCGCGTGGGTGGGTGTGGAGTCACCGGCGTGGGCTGGCGTGCTGTCGGTCCCGCGCGTGGGCGAGGGGCTGGAGTCGCCCGCGTGCGAGCGACTCGCCGACGGGCTGGAATCCCCGGCGTGCGGAGTGCTGCCGTCCGCCGAGGAGCTGCCGTCCCCGGCGTGCGACGGCGCACCGTCCTCCCCACGAGCCGAAGGCGAGGAGTCCCCATCCGGCGAACCCGAGCCATCGCGGCCGGAACTCCGCCGCGATCCCGGATCGGAGTCCGTGTTCATCGGGTCCGAGCTGGGCGAGTCGGAATCCCCATGGCTGCCACCGGAATCGCCCGGGTCGCCGCGGGAGCCGTCGCCCTCGCCGTGGGAGCTGTCCCCGTCCGGGGAGCTGTCGCCGTCGCCGCCGTGCGCTCGCGCGTGAACCCCGCCCCCTTCACCCTTCGGGATCTTCCGGACGAAGCCGCCTTCCTTGATCTTCAGGCCGTCGAGGCCGCTGACCTTGCCCAGCACCTTGCCGAACACCTTGGCGATCTTCTCGAAGACGTCGACCAGCTTGGACAGCAGCGGCGAAACCTTGCGGATGGTGTCCGTGAGCTTCTTGAGCAGCTCCCCGATCTTCTTGCCCCACTTGGCGATCGCCGCCGACGCCTGGGCCACGACCACCGGGGTGCCGAAGCCGAGGGAGAAGACCTCCTCCATCACCCACGCGATCAGCTTGCCGACCAGGTCCGCGATCAGCTGGCGCACCGTCTCGCGCACGAACGACACGACCTGGCCCATGATCATCGTGACCGTGCTGATCGCGCCGGCCACCGTCGCCGCGCCCGACAATGCCTCACTGTGCTCGGCCGCGAACTTGCGGTACGCGTCCGCGCCCTGGCCTTGCCAGCCCGCCGTTCCGTTCTTGACCGCGTTGTCGAAGTCCGTCTTGCGCTCGCCCAGCGCCTTGGAGACGTTGCCCCAAGTGTCCGCATAGGACTGGATCACCGGCGGGTTGCCCGCCACCGAATCCAGCATGTCCTTCAGCGGCTGCACGTGCTCCATCAGGAACGACGCCACCGACGACATCAGGTACCCGAACGGGTCGACCGCCGCACCGGCGATCTCGCCCGCCAGGCTGAGCATGCCCAGCCCGCCGGAAACCCAGTCGCCGTCCTTGATGCCGTTGAACGCGTCCATCGACGACTCGGCGATGCCGATGCCGCCCGCCCAGCCGTAGTCGCCGTTGCCCGCGGTGAACGCGCCCGGCCCGTCCGGGTCCTGCTTCGACTCCGCGACGAGCGGGTTCCCCTCCGGCATCACGCACCGCCCGCGGACTTGTTGAGATCACCGGCGACGCCGGACTCGTACTGGTGGTAGGCCAACGCCGCCTCACGGACCTTGCCGGACACCGCGGTCATCGCCTGCACGGCGTCCTTCAGCGCGTCGATCCCGTACTGCTCCACCGGATCGAGCATCATCCGGAACGGCTGGCACAGAATGCCGTACGCGTCGGTCGGCATGCTGACCTGGTTCGCCGCGTCGACGGCCTGCTGCAGCCCGTCCCCGATGGCGTCGAGCTGCTTCGCGTGCGCCGTGAGGTCTGTGCTGAGTTCCACGTCCGTCATCGGTTTCCCCCTCAGGAAAGGATCGGTCCGCCGAAGTCGTCGTCATCGTCGTTGTCGACCGGACGACGGCGGCGCGGCGGCTGCGGCGGGGCAGGTGGGGCAGGTGGGCCGGGCGGGGTGCGCGGCGGCGACGGCGGCTGCTCGTCGGTGTCCTCCGGCAGGAACCGCCGGACGCGGTCGGGTTCCGGGAACGCGGGCTCGGGCTCCGGCGGCGGCTCCGGGAACGTGCTCTGCGCCTCGCGGACGATCTCCGCCGCGGCCTGGTCGCCGGTGCCGGTGGTCTCGGTCATCGCCTGCTGCAGCAGTTCCGGGATTCGCGCCTGGGCGCGCTGGACCAGCTGCATCACCTGCGCCGACACCTCGGCCATCCGCTTGCCTGCCGCGGACTCCGAGATGACGAGGTTCTTCAGCAGCCCGCGCGAATCGACGGTCACCTGGACCGTGCCGTCCTTCGACCGCTCGGTGACCGACTGTTCCTGCATGCGATCGGCCAGCGCCTGGTACCGGGCGGCGTTCTCCTCGAGCCGCTTGGTCCAGTTGTCGATCATCGCGTCGCTGGCGTCGATGCTGTCCGGCATCCCGGCCCCTTCTCTCTGCGTCTCCACACTGACGGATGGGGGCCGCCCGCGGTTCCCCTCCAAACGCCGTGAAGGCCACCATAGGGGAGTTCAACTCCCTCATGGTGGCCTTCACGCCAGTTGGGCTACAGGTTGCCGCGGCGCTCCTGCTCACGCTCGATCGCCTCGAACAGGGCCTTGAAGTTGCCCTTGCCGAAGCCCAGCGAGCCGTGGCGCTCGATCAGCTCGTAGAAGACGGTCGGGCGGTCGCCGATCGGCTTCGTGAAGATCTGCAGCAGGTAGCCGTCCTCGTCGCGGTCGACCAGGATGCTGTGCTCCTTGAGCGTCTCGATCGGCACGCGGACGTTGCCGATCCGGGCGCGCAGCTCCGGGTCGTCGTAGTAGGAGTCCGGCGTGTCGAGGAACTCGACGCCGGCGGCGCGCATCGCCGTCACCGTGGCGATGATGTCGTTGGTGGCCAGCGCGATGTGTTGGCAGCCGGCACCGTCGTAGAACTCGAGGTACTCGTCGATCTGCGACTTCTTCTTCGCGACGGCGGGCTCGTTCAGCGGGAACTTGACGCGGTGGTTGCCGTTCGAGACGACCTTGCTCATCAGCGCCGAGTACTCGGTCGCGATGTCGTCGCCGACGAACTCCGCCATGTTCACGAAGCCCATGACGCGGTGGTACCAGTCGACCCAGTAGTCCATCTTGCCGAGCTCGACGTTGCCGACGCAGTGGTCGATGGCCTGGAACAGCCGCTTCGGTGCGCCTTCGGGCCGCTTGATCGTGCTCTCGCGCGGCTCGTAGCCGGGCAGGTAGACGCCGGTGTAGCGCGAGCGGTCGACCAGCGAGTGGCGGGTTTCGCCGTAGGTCGCGATGGCCGCCACGCGGACCGTGCCGTGCTCGTCGGAGACGTCGTGCGGCTCCTCGAGGATGGTCGCGCCCTGCGCGCGGGCGTGCTCGATGCACTTGTCGACGTCGGTGGTCTCCAGCGCCAGGTCGATGACGCCGTCGCCGTGCTTGCGGTGGTGGTCCAGCAGCGGCGAGTCCGGCTTCACCCCGCCGGTGATGACGAACCGGGCCGAGCCGGACTTCAGCACGTAGGACTTGCGCTCGAAGTTCCCGGTCTCGGGGCCGGAGTACGCGACGAGCTGCATCCCGAACGCGATCTGGTAGTACCAGGCGGTCTGGGTGGCGTTGCCGGCGATGAACACCACCGCGTCCATGGCCTTGACCGGGAACGGGTCGGTCGAGGCGTCGTGGTCCACGAGCCCGACGAGCTGACGCAGCTGGTCGTAGCTGACGTCGTCGAGCGCACCCTGGGGTTCGGCAGTCTGGGTCATACCCCGAAGGATCATCCCTTCGGGGCAAGATGCGCAATCGTCTCAGTTTTCACTGGACAATCTGACCGGTGACTGCTCGGTATCGGTCGTCATCGTGGACAATCTGTGCATGCCGGAGAACCTGGATGCGCTGGACGCGCGACTGCTGCTGTTGCTCACGGACTCCCCGCGCCTGGGGGTGCTGGAGTGCGCGCGCCGGCTCGGCGTCGCGCGCGGAACGGTCCAGGCGCGCCTGGACCGCCTGACCGAGCGCGGCATCCTCGGCGGCTTCCCGCCGGAGCTGGACCTGGCGGCGATGGGCTACGGCCTGACGGCGTTCGCGGTGCTCGAGATCGCGCAGGGCCGCCGCGCGGAGGTGGCGGAAGCGCTTTCGGCGATCGACGAGGTGTGCGAAGTCCACGCGACGACGGGCCAGGGCGACCTGTTCGTCCGGATGGTGGCGCGGGGGAACGACGACCTGCAGCGGGTGATCGACGAGGTGGTCGGCGTGCCGGACGTGCTGCGGACGTCGACGTCGATCGCGTTGTCGACCCCGGTGCCCCCGCGGGTCCGCCCCCTGCTGGAGCGCACGGCCCGGTCGTGAGTGTTCAGGGCGGTTCTAACCGCCCTGAACACTCACGACAAGCCGCGGCAGACTGCTCGCTCAGCCTTCGTCGACGACGTGGGCCAGGTAGCGCTTGGCCGAGCGCTGGACGACCTCGAAGCCGTCGGTGCGGACGATCGCGTCCCACCAAGCTCCGTAGATCGCCTCGAAGCGGTACCCGGCCAGCAGCTCCGCCGCGCGGCGCACGACCCGCGGGCGCTCGGGGATCAGGTTCGGGTAGCTGTACATGAAGCCCACGTGCGTCCGGTCCGGGATGACCTGCACGATGTCGCCGGACAGCAGCGCGCCCTGCCCGTTTTCGCCGTCCGGCCAGTGCAGGACCGTCCCGCCCGTGAAGTGCACGCCCAGGTTGATCAGCCGCAGGTCGTCGGCGACGTCCAGGGTCGTGCCCGACCACAGCTTGACCGCCGGGTCCGGCCTGCCGATCCACTGCTGGTCGCCTTCGTGCAGGTAGATCGGCACGTCGAACGCGTGCGCCCACTCGACCATCGTCGTGTAGTAGTGCGGGTGGCTGATCGCGATCCCGGTGATGCCGCCGAGGTCGCGGACCTGCTTCACCAGCGCGTCGTCGAGGTAGGCCGCGCAGTCCCAGAGGAAGTTCCCCGACCGCGCCTGGACCAGCAGCGCGCGTTCGCCGATCGCGAACCCCGGCGTCGAGCCGACGCCGATGATGCCCGGCCCCTGCTCTTCGACGCGCGGCGTGTAGTCACCGCTGTCCCGGAGCGCGGTCAGGTTCGTCCAGCGCTGCCCGGACAGCGGGACGTACTGGCGTTCGTCCTCGCAGACCGGGCAGTCGTCGCGGGCCTCGGCGTACTGCATGCCGCAGGCCTGGCAGATCGGGTACGTGGTCACGGCGATGTCCTCCCAGAATGTGGATCCTGGGAGGACACGCTAGCCGCGGCTACTTGGCGTCGGTGTACGGAACCGCCTTGACGAGGGTGACCTTCTGGGTCTTGCCGTTGGGCAGCTCGTACTCGCGCGACTCGCCCTCCTTGGCGCCGAGCAGGGCCTTGCCCAGCGGCGACTCCGGGGAGTACACGTCGAGCTCGCCCTCGGCGCCCTCTTCGCGGGTGGCGAGCAGGAACTTCTCGTCCTCGTCGTCGCCCTCGTACCGGACGGTGAGGACCTTGCCGGGGCCGGCGGTGCCGTCGTTCGCGGGAGCCTCGCCGACCTTGGCCGAGCGCAGCAGCTCCTGGAGGTGCCGGATGCGCGCTTCGGCCTGGCCCTGCTCTTCGCGGGCGGCGTGGTAGCCGCCGTTCTCCTTGAGGTCGCCTTCTTCGCGGCTGTCGTTGATGCGCGCGGCGATGACCGGCCGGTTCTCGATCATTTCGTCGAGCTCCTGCTTGAGCCGGTCGTAGGCATCCTGGGTGAGCCAGGTCACCTTGGTGTCGCTCACGGTCACCATCTCCTCGTCGGGCCTGCCAGGCTTGCGTGTTCAAGCCGGCCCACGCGGGCGCAGTTGCCCGCGTGGCTGAGATAAAGGAAAAACACGGCCCGTCGTGGGCCGTGCTGAGGGGTCAGACTATCACGGCGCGACTGGTCGACGCCCGTTAATTCCGCACGCCCCGGGCGTTGGGCGCGCGGTTCACCCCGTTGGCCGCTATGGGGTTGACAGATAGCGTGGTATGTCGTACGAGCAGCCGTACACGTCGGCGGTCACCGGTTCCCCGATGCTCTTGATCGTCGTGCTCATCCTGCTGTACTTCGCGCCGGCGGGGACCAGGAGCTCTTTGCGGCCGCTCTCGGCGCCGGTCTTGTCGCGGACGCGGACGACGCACACGCCCGGCCTGCTGTCGTCGTCCCTGGTCACGTTGATGGTGATTTCCATCGCGTTGCCCGGTTTCGCCTTGAACGCGATGCGCTCGGCGTCGATCGGCGCGGAACCGAGGTTGACGTACGCGATCCACGCGATCACGCCGCTGACCAGCAGGGCGACGGCCAGGAAGACCCACCGGCGCCACTTCCGGGGCGCTTTGGCGCGGCTGGTGCCGTACCGGCCTTCGGGCAGCACGGGGGCTGCCGTTTCCGCCGGTCCGCCTGCCAACGCGGGGCCTCCTGCTCGTTCTTGTCGTACCCGCGGGGACAATGGGGGTGCGGGTACGGCTTCGAGTATCCGCCCGCTGGGTGGGCGGCCCGCAGGTGGGTCGCGGAATACGGGTAGAGAAGGAGTCGTTCGCAGCATGGTGGACCAGCAGACGAAGCCGCGCTTGCGCATGATGGCCGTGCACGCACACCCGGACGACGAATCGAGCAAGGGCGCCGCCACGATGGCGCGCTACGCCGCCGAAGGTCACGAGGTGCTCGTCGTCACCTGCACCGGGGGTGAAGCCGGCAGCATCCTGAACCCGGCGATGGACCGGCCCGAGGTGTTGGCGAACATGGCCGAGATCCGCCGCGAGGAGATGGCTCGCGCGGCCAAGATCCTCGGCGTGAGCCACCGCTGGCTGGGCTTCGTCGACTCCGGCCTGCCGGAGGGCGACCCGCTGCCGCCGGTGCCGGAGGGCTCGTTCGCCGTGGTGCCGCTGGAGGAGTCGACCGAGGCGCTGGTGCGCGTGATCCGCGAGTTCCGCCCGCACGTGATCACGACGTACGACGAGAACGGCGGCTACCCGCACCCCGACCACATCCGCACGCACGAGGTGTCGATGGCGGCGTGGGACGCGGCGCCGGACCCGGACCGCTTCCCCGACGCCGGCGAGCCGTGGCAGCCGCTGAAGCTGTACTACATGCACGGCTTCTCGCGGGCCCGGATGGAGCTGTTCGACCGGGCGCTGAAGGAGGCCGGGCTCGAGTCGCCGTACACCGAGTGGCTGGCCAACTGGGACCCGGACCGGGCCGATGTGATGGAGCGGGTGACGACCCGCGTCGAGTGCGGTGAATACTTCGACTTGCGGGACGAGGCGCTGAAGGCGCACGCCACGCAGATCGACCCGACCAGCCGCTGGTTCGCCGTTCCACTGGAGATGCAGCGCGAGGTCTGGCCGACCGAGGAGTACGAGCTGGTCAAGTCCCTGGTGGACAGCACCTTGCCGGAGGACGACCTGTTCGCCGGCATCAAGGAGAAGGTGAACACATGAGTCTGACGCTGCCGGCCGGCGTGGCGCTTCCGGTGACCGCGTCGGCCCTGGTGTGGGCGCAGCAACCGGGCAACGGCGACAACGGCGGGCAGGGGGAGGACTTCGGCAAGTCGTCCCCGGTCGGCTTCCTGGTGCTGATCCTGTTCCTCATCGCGGTGGCCTTCCTGGTCCGCTCGATGACGAAGCACCTGAAGCGCGTCCCGGCGAGCTTCGACGACCCGCCCGCCGAAGAGGCCGCGCCGGAGCCGGAGAAGGCCGAAGAGAAGAAGCAGGACGAAGCGGCCGAGAAGCCCGCGAAGGACTCCTCGGCCGCGTCGAAGACCGACTAGCTACAACCGCGGGTCGACCGGGTCCGACTCCAGCGCGAGGACCGCGAACACGCATTCGTGGACCCGCCAGAGCGGCTCGCCCCGTGCCACGCGCTCGAGCGCCTCGAGGCCGAGCGCGTACTCGCGCAGCGCGAGCATCCGCTTCCGGTTGAGCCCGCGCTTGCGCAGCCGCTCCAGGTTCGACGGCAGCGTGTAGTCGGGCCCGTAGATGATCCGCAGGTACTCGCGCCCGCGCACCTTCACCCCGGGCTGCGCCAGCCCGCGCGCGCCCCGCGTCAGGTTCGCCGAGGGCTTGACGACCATGCCCTCGCCGCCGGACGCGGTCAGCTCCTCCCACCACGCGATGCCCGCGGCGACCGACGACTCGTCCAGCGTGTCGACCGCCAGCGTCCGGGTCCGCTGGAAGCGCGGACCCGCGAGGCTCTCCAGCCGCGCGAGGTGCCACGAGTGCGGCCGGTCGTGGTACGCCCGACCCTCGGACGCCAGCAGCTGGAACGGCGCCAGCCGCACCCCGTCGAGCCCCGACGTCGGCCAGCAGTAGCGCCGGTACGCCGCCCGGTAGGAGTCCACTGTGGACGACCGGGTGGCCGTCCGCGCCAGCAGGTCCGAGACGTCGATGCCGCGTGCGGCCGTCGTCGACAGCGCCGAGACCGCGGCGGGCAGGACGGCTTCGGCCGCCGCGCCCACCGACGCGTACTGCGAAGAGATCAGCGACCCCGCCTTGGCGCTCCACGGCAGCAGCTCGGCGTCGAGCAGCAGCCAGCCCGTGTCCAGCTCGTCGAACAGGTCGGCGGCCGCCGACCGCACGTCCGCCAGCAGCTCGAGGTTCTGCGCGGCCGAGAAGAACGGCCGCCCGGTGCGCGTGTACACCGCGCCGCCGCCGCGGATGCCGAACCGCCGGTAGCCGGTTTCGTCGTCCCGGCACACCAGCACGACGGCCCGCGAGCCCATGTGCTTCTCTTCGCAGACGACCGACTGGACGCCGGCCGCGCGGAACTCGGCGAACGCCTCCTCCGGGTGCTCCAGGTAGTCCTCCCGCGAAGACGTCGAGCACGGCGCCATCGTCGGCGGCAGGTAGAGCAGCCACCGCGGGTCGACCGCGAACCGGCTCATCACCTCCAGTGCCGCCGCCGACTGCTCCGCCGAGACGCCGACCCGGCCGTGGTGCGCGGTCTGCACGATCCGCTTGCCGGTGACGTCCGCCAGCTCCAGCACCGCGGGCTCGCGCCCACCCAACGGCCGCGACGCGTCGAGCGGCTTGGTCGGCTCGTACCAGACGCGGTGCGCCTTCACCGAGACGACTTCGCGCTCGGGGTAGCGCAACGCGGTCAGCTTGCCGCCGAACACCGCGCCCGTGTCGAGGCACATGGTGTTGTTGACCCACTCCGGCTCCAGCGTCGGCGTGTGCCCGTAGAGGACCATCGCGGACCCGCGGTAGTCGCGGGCCCACGGCAGCCGCACCGGCAGGCCGTACTCGTCGGTCTCGCCGGTCGTGTCGCCGTAGAGGGCCATGCTGCGCACGCGCCCGGACGCGCGCCCGTGGTAGCGCTCGGGCAGCCCGGCGTGCGCGACGACGAGGTTGCCGCCGTCGAGGACGTAGTGCGCGATGAGCCCGTCGCAGAACTCGTGCACCTGCCGCCGGAACTCCTCGCTCTCCGCGCCGAGCTGCTCGAGCGACTCGGCGAGCCCGTGCGCGACGTTCACCTTCCGGCCGTGCAGCGCGCGCACCAGCTTCTGCTCGTGGTTCCCGCAGACGACCAGCGCGTTCCCGGCCGCGGCCATCCCCATCACGCGCCGCAGCACACCCGGGGTGTCCGGCCCGCGGTCGACGAGGTCGCCGACGAACACCGCGGTCCGCCCGGCCGGGTGCACGCCGTCGACGTAGCCCAGCTCGGCCAGCAGCTCCTCGAGCTCGGCCGCGCAGCCGTGGACGTCGCCGATGACGTCGAACGGCCCGGTCAGCTCGCGCTTGTCGTTGCGCAGCGGCTCGACGACGATCTCCGCCTCGGCCACCTCGGCCTCGCCGCGCAGCACGTGCACACGCCGGAAACCCTCGCGCTCCAACGACTTCAGCGACCGCTGCAGCTCACCGCGCTGCCGCCGGATGACGTGGTCGCCGAAGTCGCGGTCCGGGCGGGCCGCGTTGCGCGCCGCGCAGACCGCGATCGGCAAGTCGAGCACGATCGCCGTCGGCAGGACGTCGTGCTCCTTCGCGAGCTTCACCAGGCTCGCCCGCGAAGCGCGCTGGACGTTCGTCGCGTCGATGACGGTCATCCGGCCGGCCGCGAGCCGCTTCCCGGCGACGTAGTGCAGGGCGTCGAAGGCGTCGGCGGAGGCGGACTGGTCGTTCTCGTCGTCGGCGACGAGGCCGCGGAAGAAGTCGCTGGAGAGCACCTGCGTCGGCGCGAAGTGCGTGCGCGCGAACGTCGACTTGCCGGAACCGGAAGCGCCGACGAGCACGACGAGCGACATGTCGGGGACGGTCAGCTTCACGCGGCCACCTCCTTGCTGGTCGTGAAGACCGCCAGCTGGGTCGGCGGTCCCGATTCCTGGTCCTCCGGTCCGATCGGCAGGTACCGGACGTCGTAGCCGCGCCGGGTCGCGACGCCGTCCGCCCAGGCGCGGAACTCGGCTCGGGTCCATTCGAACCGGTGGTCGGCGTGCCGGAAATGCCCCATCGGCAGGAATTCGAACAGCCGGTTGTACTCCGCGTTGGGCGTCGTGACGACGACGGTCCGCGGCGCGGCGACCTCGAAGACGGCGTGCTCCAGCGCGGGCAGCCGCTCCTCGTCGACGTGTTCGACGACCTCCATCAGCACGGCGGCGTCGTAGCCGGCCAGCGCCGGGTCGGCGTAGGTCAGCGCGGAGTGCCGCAGCGTGACGCGGCTGTTGTCCTTGAGCCGCTTCTCCGCGACGTTCAGCGCGCTGCTGGAGACGTCGACGCCGACGATCTCGGTGAAGGACCGCTCCTTCTCGAGGACGCGCAGCAGCGCACCGCTGCCGCAGCCGAGGTCGAGGACACGCCGGGCACCCGCGGCCCGCAGCACGGCGAGCACGCTGCCGTGGCGCTGCGAGGCGAGGCTCTCCGGCTTGTCGGGCAGCTCGGTGACGACGGCCTCGGCCTCCGCCGGGACGTCGTCGGCCTCGGCGAGCCGCGAAAGCGCGTAGTTCACGACCGGGCGGCGCCGCTCGAGGTACCGGTTGGTGATGAGCGTCCGCTCGGGGTGCGCGGCGAGCCAGCCGTCGCCGGCGCGCAGCAGCTTGTCGGCCTCGTCCTGGCCGACCCAGTAGTGCTTGTCACCGTCGAGCGCGGGCAGCAGGACGTAGAGGTGGCGCAGCGCGTCGGCGACGCGCTGGGTGCCGGTCAGCCGCAGGTCGACGTACCGGCTGTCGCCCCACTGCGGGAACTGCGGGTCGAGCGGGATCGGCGTCGCGCTGACCTGCCAGCCGAGCGGCGCGAAGAGCTTGTGCACGACCTCGGCACCCCCGCGCGCGGACAGCGAGGGAAGGTGGATCTCCAGGTCGAAGGGCTCGTCGACGAGCTCGGGACGCGCGGAGCAGCGCCCGGCGAGAGCGGTCGTGAAGGCGGCCCGCAACGCGACGGCGAGGTACGAGCCCCCGGCGTAGGGCCGGTCGTTGACGTACTGGGTCAGCGAGGTCCCACCACCGCGGACGAGCCCGACGGGATCGATCTCGACGAACAGCGCGGCGGTGCACCGCCCCGGCGCGGCTTCGGGGTAGAAGACGTGCGCGGTCCCGGCCGAGAGCGCGACCGACTGCGCCTTCTCCGGATGCTTGTGCAGGAGAAAGCCCAGGTCGGTGGCGGGGGTGCGGGTCGTCGTGATCGTCAGCAACACCGGCTCAGTGTGGCGGAGCGACCGGTGACCGCGCGCCCGGTTTTCCCGGGTGCCACCCTGGAGGCATGAACCGCCTCGCCAGCGCGACCAGCCCGTACCTGCTCCAGCACGCCGACAACCCCGTCGAGTGGTGGCAGTGGGGCGCCGATGCGCTCGCCGAGGCGCGGCGGCGGAACGTGCCCATCCTGCTCTCCGTCGGGTACGCCGCCTGCCACTGGTGCCACGTCATGGCGCACGAGTCCTTCGAGGACGCCGAAACCGCCGCCGTGATGAACGCGCACTTCGTCAACATCAAGGTCGACCGCGAGGAACGGCCGGACATCGACGCCGTCTACATGGCCGCCACCCAGGCGATGACCGGGCAGGGCGGCTGGCCGATGACCTGCTTCCTCACCCCCGACGGCGAGCCGTTCCACTGCGGCACCTACTACCCGCCGTCGCCGCGGCCGGGCATGCCGTCCTTCCGGCAGCTGCTCGCCGCCGTCGCCGAAGCGTGGCAGGAGCGGCCGGACGAACTCCTCGACGGCGCGAAGCGGCTCGTCGCGCACATCGCCGAGCAGACCGGGCCGCTCAAGGAGTCCGTTGTGGACGAAGCCGTGCTCGCCGGTGCGGTCGGGCAGCTGCAGCAGGAAGCCGACCCGGTCAACGGCGGGTTCGGCCGTGCGCCGAAGTTCCCGCCGTCGATGGTGCTGGAGTTCCTGCTGCGCCACCACGAACGCACCGGCTCCGAAGTGGCGCTGTCCCTTGTGGACAAGACCGCGGAGGCGATGGCCCGCGGCGGCCTGTACGACCAGCTCGGCGGCGGCTTCGCGCGCTACTCCGTCGACGCCGAGTGGATCGTGCCGCACTTCGAGAAGATGCTGTACGACAACGCTTTGCTTCTGCGCTTCTACGCCCACCTCTGGCGGCGCACCGGCTCGGCGACGGCATTGCGGGTCGCGACCGGCACCGCGCAGTTCCTCGCCGACGATCTGCGGACCCCCGAAGGCGGCTTCGCGTCCTCGCTGGACGCGGACACCGAAGGCGTCGAGGGCCTGACGTACGTGTGGACGCCATCGCAGCTGCGTGAGGTGGTCGGCGACGACTCCGCGGCCGAGCTGTTCGGGGTCACCGAAGAAGGCACGTTCGAGCACGGCACGTCGACCCTGCGCCTGTTCGGCGACCTGCCGGAGGAGATGCGCGTCAAGCTGCTGGAAGAGCGCGCGAAGCGGCCTCAGCCGGGCCGGGACGACAAGGTGATCGCGTCCTGGAACGGCCTGGCGATCACGGCTCTCGCCGAGGCGGGCGTCGCCCTCGATCGTCCACAGTGGATCGAATGGGCCCGTGAGGCGGCCGTGCTGCTGCTGCGCCTGCACGTCGTCGACGGGCGGCTGCGACGCAGTTCGCGCGACGGCGTCGTCGGCGAGTCGGCCGGGGTGCTGGAGGACTACGCCTGCGTCGCCGACGGGTTCCTGGCCCTGCACCAGGCCACGGGCGAGGCGAAGTGGCTCACCGAAGCGACCCGGCTGCTCGACCTCGCGCTCGCGCATTTCGCGTCCCCCGACGTCCCGGGCGCGTACTTCGACACCGCGGACGACGCCGAGACGCTGGTCCAGCGCCCGGCCGACCCGGGCGACAACGCGAGCCCGGCCGGGGCGTCCGCGCTGGCCGGGGCACTGCTCACGGCGTCCGCGCTGGCGGGGTACGAGCGTGCCGCGCGCTACCGCGAGGCCGCTGAGCAGGCGCTTCGCCGTGCCGGGGTGCTGGCCGGGCGGGTGCCGCGGTTCGCCGGGCATTGGCTGTCGGTCGCCGAAGCGCTGCAGGCCGGGCCGGTGCAGGTGGCGGTCGTCGGCGCGGACCCGGCGTTGCGGCTGGCCGCGGCTCGCGGGATCCACGGCGGCGGCATCGTGCTCGCGGGCGAGCCGGACGCTCCCGGTGTGCCGCTGCTGGCGGACCGTCCCCTGGTCGACGGCGGCCCGACGGCTTACGTCTGCCGCGGCTACGTCTGCGACCGCCCGGTCACCTCGGCCGAGGAGCTGACCGCCCAGCTCTGATCGCCCTGGGTGAACGCCGTCCCCGATCTCCATGCTTCGCGCGTAGCGTGAGTAGCGATGTAATCATGTAATCGCGGAGGTGCGACATGGGACGAGGCTGGAAGGGCGGCCGCGGCTGGCAGCAGGCCGAGGTGCCGCCGGCGGACGACGCGGCGGCCTGGTTCGGCGGGCGGCTGCCCGACGGCTGGTTCACCGGCGCGCCGGAGGTCACGGTCGACCGCGAGGAGATCATCGTCGTCGGCGAGCTCCGCCGCTCACCGAGGAGTACGCCGACGACGCGGCCCGCGCCGCCGCCGAGGAGGGCCGGATCAGCCGGTACCGCGAGGAGACGCGCGACGAGCGCATCGAGATCGCGCGCCAGGCCGAGCACCGCTACCAGCGCAAAGTCGCGTGGGGCGCGAAGCTCGGCGGGACGAAGGCGCTGTTCACGACGCATTCGGCGCCGGTGATGACCCGCCTGCGCCAGCCGGAGCGGCTGGTGCTCGACACGCTGGTCGACGCCGGGGTCGCGCGGTCGCGGTCGGACGCGCTGGCCTGGGCGGTGCGCCTGGTCGGCCAGCACGCCGACAGCTGGCTCGGCGAGCTGCGGGAGGCCATGAGCAAGGTCGACGACCTGCGCTCGAAGGGTCCCGACCTCGCCTGACGGCGTCCGGAATGACTCATTCAGGACCTCCGAAGACCTGAATGAGTCATTCAAGACGTTCAGTCCGCGATCAGCACCGGCTTGCGGAACCCGGCGCCCAGCTCGCGCTGACGGCGCACGAACCACGCTCCGGGCGCGATGCCGGTGGCGCCGTGCTCGGGGTGGACGAGGTACGCGGGCGTGATGTTCTCGAAGGCGGCGACCGCCAGCCGCTCGGGATCGCGCACCCAGAGGGTGAACCGGCAGGTACCGGGATCGGCGACGAGCGTGTGCGGGTTGTTGCCCGCCTCGCCGCGGACGAGTTCGCGGCCTTCGGCGGGCAATGGCCACCAGTCGCCGCGCCCCGACGTCCAGTCGAGCAGGGCCAGCGGCAGGACGAGCAGGTCGCCTTGGGCCTGCAGGCCGTCGACCACCGGCACGGTGACCTGGCGGTCCAGGTGGTCCAGGACGTCGAGTCCGGTCTTGTCGAGCAGTTCGTTCAGGTACAAGGGAATCACCTCAAGGGGGTTCAGGTCCGGCGCCGCAGCTGGGCGTACTGGGCTCCGGTGAGCCCGTACGACCAGCCCGCGGCGTCGAGCGGGTGGTCGAATCCGGCGGGCACGCGCAGGCCGTAGCGGCGGCGGGTGCCGTCGCGCTCCAGCGAGCCGTTGACGGCCAGCAGCAGCCGGGCCGGTGCTTGCCACTTCATCGGCGGCAGGGTGTAAAGCCGCAGCTCACAGCCCGGGTTGCCGGGATCGGGGGCCCGGCTCAGCAGGTCCAGCCCGGCTTGGTCGATATAGGCGGACCAGCCGAGGTGCTCGATCGCGCAGCGGCGCACCTCGACGTTGAGCTCGGTGTTGATCCGCTCGGCGGTGGGGTCGTCGATCACCCAGGACGGCACGCGCGTCCCGTGCCAGGCGTGCACGGTCCAGCCGTCGGGATAGGCCACCGCGGGCCCGGTCGCGCTGTGGAGCCGGTGCTCGTGGGCGTTTCCGTGCTGCTCGGTTCGCAGCACCAGCGGTCGCTCGGCGACGACGCAGACGCCGTCGCGCGGCCACCACCAGCCGCAGGAACGCACGAGCGTCGCCCACAGCTCGAGTTCGGGGTCACCGGTGTCCGGCGCGACCCAGTAGGCGTCCTGCTGGCCGTACCAGTGCAGGCCGAGCGGCTGGGGAATCCGCGCCCGCACCAGGCCCGCGACGGATTCCTTGACGGTCTGCCGCAGTTCGGCCGGGAGCCGCGGTCCGCGCTGCCGCAACGCGGCCACGCGGGTCGCGATCCGCGCCTCCACCGGGAGCGGCCCGCCCGTCGAAAGTGCTTGCGGGGGCAGCAAAACCTCGACGGCGGCGTTCGGCGAGGGCACCCAGACGAACGTGGGTGGCGGCTCGCCCAGCAACGCGTAGAGCCGGGTGATGGCGTCTTCGGCCGCGACGCGGTCAGCGGGGTCCGTGCGGAAGGCGTGGCTCAGCCACCGGGAAATATCGGGAGAACGGCGGTCCGGCCGCCGCGAGGCGCTCAACGCGCGAGGGCGCGCACGCCCTTTCGGATCGACATGGCCCGATCATGACAGCCGGTCCGCGATCGCGCAACGGTCACCCGAGCTGACCCTGCGGGATCGCCCGCCCTGCGGCAGGCTTACTACCAACGAGTAGGTCAGTCTTTTCCGGAGGTAGCCGTGGACGTCCCCGAAGTGCCGTCGAAGGTGGACCCGGACGCGCTCACCGCCGTCCTCGACGGTCGTTGGGCCGAGCTGCGCCGCGGGGTGCGGGCGCAGATGGCCGACGCCGAGTTCCGGGACCCGATCGACCTCGGCACCGAGGCGCACCGGGCCCAGGTGCTCGACCAGCTGCGCGCGCTCGCCGAAACCGACCGCCCCGGACTGGGTTTCGACCCGGCGTACGGTGGCGGTGGTGACGTCGGCGGCTCGGTGACGTCGTTCGAGATGCTGGGCTACGGCGACCTGTCGCTGATGGTGAAGGCCGGTGTCCAATGGGGACTGTTCGGCGGCGCCGTCCAGCTGCTGGGGACCGAGCGCCACCACGAGCGCTACCTGCGCGCGATCATGAACCTGGACCTGCTGGGCTGCTTCGCGATGACCGAGCACGGCCACGGCTCCGACGTCCAGCACCTGCGCACGACAGCGACCTATGTGGACGGCGGGTTCGTGGTCAGCACGCCGGATCACATGGCGCAGAAGGAGTACATCGGCAACGCGGCCCGCGACGGCCGGATGGCGGTGGTCTTCGCCCAGCTGGTGACGGGCGGCGAATCCCGTGGCGTGCACGCGTTCATGGTGCCGATCCGCGACGAGTCGGGTGCGCCGATGCCCGGAGTGTCCATCGAGGACTGTGGGCCGAAGGCGGGCCTCAACGGCGTCGACAATGGACGGTTGAGCTTCGACAACGTCCGGGTGCCGCGCGAGGCGTTGCTGAACCGCTTCGGCGACGTCGCCGAGGACGGGACGTATTCGAGCCCGATCGAGAGCGACGGCCGCCGCTTCTTCACGATGCTCGGCACGCTGATCCGCGGCCGGGTGAGCGTCGGCGGCAGCGCGGGCAGCGCGACGAAACGCGCACTGGCACTGGCGATCCGCTACGGCGAGCACCGTAGGCAGTTCCAGACCCCGGACGGCGACGAGGTCGTCATCCTCGACTACCTGGCCCACCAGCGGAAGCTGCTCCCGGCGCTGGCGAAGACGTACGCGCTGCACTTCGCGCAGGAGGAGCTGGTGTCGAAGCTGCACGACATCGACGACTCGGCGCCCGAAGAGGAGCAGCGCGAGCTGGAATCGCGCGCGGCCGGGCTGAAGGCGGTGAACACGTGGCACGCGACGGCGACGATCCAGGCGGCGCGCGAGGCCTGCGGCGGCTCGGGGTACCTGGCGGAGAACATCCTGCCCGGGCTGAAGGCCGACACGGACGTGTTCACCACGTTCGAGGGCGACAACACGGTGCTGCTGCAGCTGGTCGCGAAGGGGCTCCTGACCAGCTACAAACAGGACTTCCAGGACCTTTCCCCGCTGGCGACAGCGCGGTTCTTCGCCGAGCAGGTGGTCAGCGCGGTCCTGGAACGCACGTCGGCGCGCAAGGCCGTCGAGGCGCTCACCGAGGGTTCCGACGCGGAGGTGTTCTTCCGCCGCGAGTGGCAGCTCCGCCTGTTCGAGGATCGCGAAGAGCACGTGGTCGAGGGCGTGGCGAAGCGCCTGCGCAAGGCGGCGGCGGACCCGTTCGGGGTGTTCAACGCGGCGCAGGACCACGTGCTGCGCGCGGGCCGGGTGCACGTGGAGCGCTTGGTGCTGACGGCGTTCACGGCGGCGATCGAGCGGTGCGCGGACCCGGACGCCCGCACGCTGCTCGAGCGCGTCTGCGACTTGTACGCGTTGTCGGCGATCGAAGAGGACTTGGCGTGGTTCCTGGGCCACGGGCGCTTGACGGCGTCGCGCGGGAAGGCCGTCACCGCGGCGGTGAACGGCCTGTGCGCGCAGCTGCGCCCGCACGCGCGGGCGCTGGTGGACGCGTTCGCGATCCCGGAGCAGTTCCTGGCGGCACCGATGCTGCGGTAGGGGATCGGGCGGGGTCGCTTATCCTTGCGCGTCCCGCTTCTCCGAACTCCCCGAAGGACCCGCGATGGGCGCACGCCGCGAAAGACGCTTGCTCGAAACCGCCGCACCGATGATGCAACCGGGCGAAACGCCCGAAGTGGTCGCCATGGCCAAGGTGGGGTCGCTGCGGAAGGTTCTGGGCGAGCACTTCGCGCTCAGCATCGCGACCGCGGTGCTGAGCTCTGCGTCCACGGCTGGGACCAGGCGATGACTCTGTCGATGCCGCCGTTCCCGCCGTCGTTGCGGAAGAAGGGCCTGAAGCTGATCGCGGGCTTGCCGCGCGTCCAGGCCGCGGTGGCCTGAAAAGACGGGGGTGGCCGGCGTCGGGGAACCGGCCACCCCCGTGGCTTTCACTTGCGGTGCTTGCCTTCGTCGTCGGTGACCTCGAACTTCTCCTTGCGCACCTTGCCGGAGACGGTCTGCTCGTCGGTGACGGTCTCGGTCCGCAGCCGGGCCCGCTCGACGGGCACGGTTTCCTTGCGCACCACGGGCTTCTCGGCGTGCAGGACGACGTCCTGTTCGGCCTCGCCGATCTCGGCCTTGCCGTCGCCGCGGGTGATGGGTTCGGTCTCGACGCGGACTTCTTCGTGCCGCACGGGTACGGTGACCTGCTGCTCTTCGGTGACGACGTACTTGCGCAGGCGGACGTGCCCGCTCTCGACCTGCTCGGTGCCGACGTCGAGCCGTTCTTCGGAGCGGGTCATGGACTTGCCGTCCATTTCGGACTTGCCCCGCCCGGTGCCCCCCATGGCGGGATCCCGCCGCTGCGTGCGGTCCCCGGGCCGGCCGCCCTTCCCGGCGTCCATCCGGCCATCGGGCGAGGTCCGCGGCACGGGCAGGCCGTAGTGCTGGTAGAGCTGAGCGCTTTCCTCGGGCGAGAGGTGCCCGTCGGCATCGATGCGCGGCGCATCGGAGACGGCGTCCTTGTCGACCCGCACGTGCACGCCGTCCTTGTCGGTGTGGGCACCGGAGAGCGGGACGAAGCTTTCCTTGGTGCCGAAGAGTCCGGTCTTGACGGTGATCCACTCCGGCTGCCGAGTGGCGTCGGCGAGGTAGACGTTCCCGACCTTCCCGAGCTTGTTGCCGGCCGGGTCGACGACGGCGCTGTCGATGAGCTCTTGGGGTTGCATGGTCTGTCTGCTCCTTTCGCACGGGGGTTCCTGGAGCCACGGTCGGCCGCCCGGATGATCACGGCAACCGCCGCGGTGTTCGTGTGGGTGACCCCGGAAAGTGGTGGTTTAAGGAGTGGTCTCCTGGCGAGGTCCGAGGTGTCCCCGCAGGTGGAGAGGGGTGTCCCGGCGGGGGCCGGGAGCGTGGGTGATGCCGCGAAGGTGTGGATGTGACGGGCGCCACGTCCCGCGCTGTCACACCGCCGTCGCGCGGGTCGTCAAGGGGGTGAAACGGGAAGACGGAAGGGAAGAACGATGGAAGCGCGCATCAACATGTTCGAGAACGAGATCACCGCGAAGTTCGTCAAGCGCCTGATCGCGGCCTCCCGCCCGGTGGAGGAGTCGTCGCTCCCGAAGGCGACGCAGGAGCTGGTGAAGATCCGCGCGAGCCAGATCAACGGCTGCGGAATGTGCCTGGACATGCACACGAAGGACGCGGCGGCGGCGGGCGAAACGCCGGTCCGCCTGGCCATGGTGGCGGCGTGGCGCGAAGCGGTGGTGTTCACGGAGGCGGAGCGAGCGGCGCTGGCGTTGACGGAGGAGGGAACCCGCCTGGCGGACGCGCACGAAGGGGTCTCGGACGACACGTGGGAAGCGGTCCGCAAGCACTACGACGACGAGCAGGTGGGGGCGCTGATCGCGTTGATCGCGACGATCAACGCGTGGAACAGGCTGAACGTGATCGCCCGCAACCCGGCGGGCGAGTACCAGCCGGGCATGTTCGGCTGAGGGTGAAGGGGGAGGCTTCGTTCGCGGGGGAGTGCGAACGAAGCCTCCCCCGGCGTAACGGCACCTCGCCATCGAGCTACATCTCGGGCCAGAGGCAGCGGAGTGCCCTCAGGCGTACATCGCCAACCAGATGGCGATGTAGTGGGACACGGCGGCAAGCACGGTGCAGGCATGGAAGTACTCGTGATACCCAAAGGTATCCGGCCAGTGGTTAGGCCATTTGACGGCATAAAAAACCGCCCCAAGCGTATAAAAAAGCCCACCAACGCAGAGAAGCACCAAAGCGGCAACCCCAGCATGGGTGGCCAGCTCAGGAAAGACGAAGACAGCAACCCAGCCAAGCGCGATGTAGATGGGAACTCCGAGCCACCGAGGGGCATGGGGCCACAACATCTTCAGCGCAACACCGGCAAGAGCCCCGCCCCAGACGATGGACAGGATCACGTACCCGGTCGGCTTGGACATGGCCAGGAGCGTGAACGGCGTGTAAGTCCCAGCGATGAAGAGAAAGATCATGGAGTGATCGGCACGCTTCATCCACTTGTAAGCGCGAGGGCTCCAAAACCGCCGGTGGTACAGCGCGCTCACACCGAACAACCCCAGCACAGTCAGCCCGTAGACCGACGTGGCAAGAGCGGCCACCGGAGACACAGTGGACGCCGCCAGGCTGATCAACGCGGCAGCAGCGGCAAGGGCGCCGAAGAAGGTCCAGAAGTGGATGTGACCTCGCAGCCGGGGGCGGAGGTCCACAACGGGCTCGGGTGGTTCCGTCGTCAGGCTCACCCCTCCAGGTTACGGGACCGTAAGTTGCCCGGCAGCGGTCGAGTCACGCGCCTCACACCGAGTGCGTAGGCTGCTTCGACGTGAGTGTGCGCTCCTTCTTGTCCGACGTCGTGTACAGCGCCTACGGCAGGCGCCTCATCCAGCAAGCCGCGGGGCGGCACCCCCGGCACATCGCCATCATGCTCGACGGCAACCGCCGTTGGGCCCGTGAAGCGGGCTTCACGGACGTTTCGGACGGCCACCGGGCCGGGGCGAAGAAGATCGCCGACTTCCTGAGCTGGTGCCAGGAGGCCGAGGTCGAGGTCGTCACCATGTGGCTGCTCTCGACCGACAACCTCAACCGGGACCCGGACGAGCTCACGCCCCTGCTGAAGATCATCACCGACGTCACCGACGAGCTCGCCGCGCCCGGGACGCCGTGGCGGCTGCGGATCGTCGGCGCCCTCGATCTGCTACCCGCCGAAGTGGCCAAGCGACTCAGCGAAGCCGCCGCGCGCACCGAGGGGCGGACCGGCATGGAGGTCAACGTCGCCGTCGGTTACGGCGGGCGCCAGGAAATCGCGGACGCCGTGCGCAAGCTGCTGCTCCAGCACGCCGACGAAGGCACCACGATTCACGAGCTCGCGAAAATCCTCGACGTCGACCACATCTCCGAGCACCTCTACACCTCGGGGCAGCCCGACCCGGATCTCATCATCCGCACCTCCGGCGAGCAACGGCTTTCCGGATTCCTGCTCTGGCAGTCCGCGCATTCGGAATTCTGGTTCACCGAGGCGTATTGGCCCGCGTTCCGGCGGGTCGACTTCCTGCGCGCCATGCGCGACTACGCCTGGCGCCACCGCCGGTTCGGATCCTGAGAACCCGGGAAACGCCGAAGGGCCCCGGAGCGAACTCCGGGGCCCTTCGGCAACCGCACTCAGTGGTGGTGGTGCTCCAGCGAGTGGAGGATCAGCGCCGGGGTGGTGGCGATGCCCGTGTAGGCACCGGCGACCAGGGAGGCCGCACCGTAGCCCAGGGCGCCGCCGCCCTCGATGAACGTGGCGTACGCGTCGCCGAACGTCGGGTCCGGGGTGCCCGTCGTGTCGCCCGTCGCGGCGAACGCGGTGCTGCCCACCATCATCAGGCCCGCAGCGGTGGCGGCGACGAAACCAGCCTTCTTCAGCACTTCGCACACTCCTAGGTAGAACTGTTGGGATCCGGGGCACCGGGGGTCCGGTGGTGTGTCCCGCAGCCAGAAAATTACTCGCTTATCCGGCGTCCCGTCCGCCGCGTAAGCCCATTGTGTGAGCCGTGTGCAGGCGCTTTCACTCGGACCGGTTCGATTCCGGTCGCGGAAAATGCGTCGGGGAACCGAACGTGGTAAAAGCTCTTCAGTCGATCTTGTGAATACAACGGGTCAGCAATTCCCGGTAAGATCATTCCGCCGTGGGTGTATCGATCGAGAGTGTCGTCACGCACGGTGATCGTCACGTCCCGCTGATGTCGGACGACCGACAGTGAGGTGACGATCTGGCGAATCACCGTGTTGGCTCCCTGCGCGATCCGGCATTCGTGGGTACCTTCCGAGATGAGGGCGCGCGTTCCGTGCGGGTCCTCGCGGGAGGCCCTGGTCGTGACGGTGATCGAGGGGGCGGCTAAGCCGCCCACGAGACGCACGAGGGGGCCGGCACCCGGCCCTCGTGGCCGCGCCACCTGACCCACCGGTCAGAGGGAGTGGTCCAGCCAGGGAGGTGCCCGGCCCAGCGAGTGCGGGCGTGAGGTGCACACGCCCTCGAGGGAGATGCCGTCGTGACTGCGCAGCGTTTGCCCCGTAAGGCCTCTGGCCACTCTTCGACCGGTGCCGTTCCCGGCCCGGGGAAAGCCTCGACCTCGCCCGAATCCCAGCAGCACATGTACGTGCTCGACACGTCGGTCCTCTTGTCGGACCCGTGGGCGGTCACCCGCTTCGCCGAGCATGCCGTCGTGCTTCCGCTGGTCGTCATCAGTGAACTGGAGGCGAAGCGCCACCACCCGGGAGCTCGGCTGGTTCGCCAGGGAGTCCCTGCGCATGCTCGACGACCTGCGCCGGCAGTACGGCAGGCTCGACGCGCCGCTCCCCATCGGGGACCACGGCGGCACGCTGCAGGTGGAGCTGAACCACTCGGACCCGTCGGTGCTCCCGTCGGGGTTCCGGACCGACTCCAACGACCACCGCATCCTCGCCTGCGCGCTCAACCTCGCGGCCGAGAACCAGGCGGTCACGCTGGTGACGAAGGACATCCCGCTGCGGGTCAAGGCCGGGGCCGTCGGTCTCGAGGCGGACGAGTACCGCGCGCAGGAGGTGACGCCGTCCGGCTGGACCGGCATGGCGGACGTCGACGTCCAGCAGGAGGTGCTGGACGCGCTGTTCGGCGGCAGCACCGTCGACCCCCTCGAGTGGGGCATGGACGAGCTCGCCGAACTGCCCTGCCACACCGGGCTGCGGCTGCTCGCGGGCAGCTCCAGCGCGCTGGGGCGGATCACGGCGGACAAGCGCATCCGGCTGGTCCGGGGCGACCGCGAGGCGTTCGGCCTGCACGGTCGCAGCGCCGAGCAGCGCGTCGCGCTCGACCTGCTGCTCGACTCCGACGTCGGCATCGTGTCGCTGGGCGGCCGGGCCGGCACCGGCAAGTCGGCGCTGGCGTTGTGCGCCGGGCTCGAGGCGGTGATGGAACGCCGTCAGCACCGCAAGGTCGTGGTGTTCCGGCCGGTCTACGCGGTCGGCGGCCAGGACCTCGGCTACCTGCCCGGGTCCGAGAGCGAGAAGATGCAGCCGTGGGCGCAGGCGGTGTTCGACACCCTCGGCGCGCTGGTCAGCCAGGACGTCCTCGACGAGGTCTTCGACCGCGGCATGCTCGAGGTGCTCCCGCTGACCCACATCCGCGGCCGCTCGCTGCACGACGCGTTCGTGATCGTCGACGAGGCGCAGTCACTGGAACGGAACGTCCTGCTGACGGTGCTCTCGCGGCTCGGCACGGCGTCCCGGGTGGTGCTCACGCACGACGTCGCCCAGCGCGACAACCTGCGCGTCGGCCGCCACGACGGCGTCTCGGCGGTGATCGAGAAGCTGAAGGGCCACCCGCTGTTCGCGCACGTCACGCTGACGCGCTCCGAGCGGTCACCGATCGCGGCCCTGGTCACCGAAATGCTGGAGGACCACGGCTGACGTAGCGGGTCGTGAGCGTTTAGGGCGGTTCTAACCGCCCTAAACACTCACGACCGCGGTCACCAGCCCGAGGGGAGGGGGCGGCCCTCCGCGAAGCCTGCCGCCGACTGGACGCCCAGCAGCGCGCGCTCGTGGAACTCCTCCAGGGTGCGAGCGCCCGCGTAGGTGCACGAAGAGCGGACGCCGGAGCCGATCGAGTCCAGCAGGTCCTCGACGCCGGGGCGCTGCGGGTCGAGGGACATCCGCGACGACGAGATGCCCTCCTCGAACAGCGCCTTCCGCGCGCGGTCGAAGACGTTGTCCGTGCGCGTCCGCGCGCCCACGGCGCGCTTCGACGCCATCCCGAACGACTCCTTGTACGGCCGTCCCTGCTCGTCGAACCGCAGGTCGCCGGGGGATTCGTAGGTGCCGGCGAACCACGAGCCGACCATCGCCGCCGACGCGCCGGCGGCCAGCGCGAGCGCGACGTCGCGCGGATGGCGGACGCCGCCGTCGGCCCAGACGTGCTTGCCCAGCTCGCGCGCGGCGGCCGCGCAGTCGGCGACCGCGGAGAACTGCGGGCGGCCCACGCCGGTCATCATCCGGGTCGTGCACATCGCGCCCGGCCCCACGCCGACCTTGACGACGTCGGCGCCGGCCTGGATCAGGTCGCGCGTGCCCTCGGCGGTGACCACGTTCCCGGCGACCACCGGGACCTTCGGAGACACCGACCGGACAGCCTTCAGCGCCGCGATCATCTTCTCCTGGTGGCCGTGCGCGGTGTCGACGACCAGCACGTCGACGCCCGCGTCGAGCACGGCTTCGGCCTTCGAAGCGACGTCGCCGTTGACCCCGACCGCGGCCGCGACGCGCAGCTTGCCCGCGTCGTCGACCGCCGGCGTGTAGATCTCCGCGCGCAACGCGCCGACAGCGGTCAGCACGCCCGCGAGGCGGCCTTCGGCGTCGAGGCCGAGCGCGAGCTGGGCGCCGTGGCTGTGGAGCTGCTCGAACACCTCGCGCGGCGGCGTCGTGAGCGGGACCGCGACGGCCGCGGGCTGCGCGACGTCGGCGAGGCGCGCGAAGCGGTCGACACCCGCGCAGGCCGCTTCGTCGACGATGCCGACCGGGCGGCCTTCGCCGTCCACGACGACGACCGCGCCGTGGGCGCGCTTGTGGACAAGGTTGAGGGCGTCGGCGACCGCGTCGCCGCCGGTCAGCACCAGCGGGGTGTCCCACACCGTGTGGCGGCTCTTCACCCAGCCGACGATCTCGGCGACGGCGGAGCTGTCCACGTCCTGGGGCAACACCACCAGGCCCCCGCGCCGGGCGACGGTCTCGGCCATCCGGCGGCCGGCGACCGCGGTCATGTTCGCGACCACGATCGGGATCGTCGCGCCGGTGCCGTCCGCGGTGGACAGGTCGACGTCGAAGCGGGACTCCACGTCCGAACGGTTCGGCAGCAGGAACACGTCGTCGTAGGTCAGGTCGTGAGCGGGCCGGTGGCCGTCGAGGAAACGCACGAGTCCCCAGACTACGGGGCAGTCCGGGAGACGGCGAACGCGGCCGGGCCCGTGGGAGGATCGGGGGCATGAGCCGCCGCGACCGGGACGCCGAGGGACGGGCACGCAACGCACGGCCGCGCGACGGCCTCGGCCGCCCGCTGCCGTACGGCGCCGACGGCGTCGAGCGCCAGCCGGAGGGCATCGAGCGGACGCCGTCGCAAACGCTTGCGGAGGCGCAGCGGCTGCTCGACGACGGCAAGCCGTTCCACGCGCACGAGGTCTTCGAGGACGCGTGGAAGTCGACCGACGGCTCCGACCGCGAGCTCTGGCGCGGCCTCGCGCAGCTCGCGGTCGGCCTGACGCACGCGGCGCGCGGCAACGTCGTGGGCGCGGTGTCGCTGCTGGAGCGGGGCTCGGCGAACATCGAGCCGTTCCGGGGTGATCCGCCCCACGGCATCGACGTCGCCGGGCTGCAGGAGTGGGCGCGGAGCCTGGCCGAAGAGGCGAAGCGGCGGGTGCGGGTGACCCCGGCCCCGCCGCGGCTGACCGGCTAGGGCTGCTCCCAGCCGCTCGACGCCGCCTTCTCCGCGCCGAGCGTCGTGCCGTCGCCGTGGCCGGTGTGCACCTTGGTCGTGTCCGGCAGCGTGAACAGCTTCTCGCGGATCGACTTCACGATGGTCGGGTAGTCCGAATAGGACCGTCCGGTGGCGCCGGGCCCGCCGTTGAACAGGGTGTCGCCGGTGAACAGCACACCCAGCTCCGCCGCGTACAGGCAGACCGCGCCCGGCGCGTGACCCGGCGTGTGGATGACGCGGAAGCTCGGTGCCGGCGACGGTGAGGACCTGCCCGTCGGCCAGCTCGCCGTCCGGGGCGCGGCCGGGGTGCGTCAGGTCCCAGACGACCCGGTCGTCCGGGTGCAGCAGGATCGGGGCGCCGGTCGCGTCGGCGAGCTCCGGGGCGGCGTTGACGTGGTCGTTGTGCGCGTGGGTGCAGATGATGGCCAGCAGCTTCCGCTCGCCGACGACGTTTTCGATCGCCTTCGCGTCGTGCGCCGCGTCGATGACGACCACCTCCGAATCGTCACCCACGATCCACACGTTGTTGTCGACGTCCCAGCTGCCCCCGTCGAGCTGGAACACACCGGAGGTCACCAGGTTCTGCACGATCGCCGTCATGCGCCCGACCCTAATGCTCCGCGGGCGGGTCGACGACATACCGACGGTATGCTACTTTCGGGTAATCTTACTGTCGGTAAGTTCGAGGAGTGCCGCGATGACCGCGACCCGGGAGCTCCTGGCGGAGCCGCTCAAGCTGCGCTGCGGCGCCGTCCTGCCGAACCGCCTGGTCAAGTCGGCGCTGAGCGAACAACTCGGCGACCGGCGCAACGCGCCGACGCGGAAGCTGTACGAGCTGTACCGCACCTGGGCCCGCGGCGGCGCCGGTGCGTTGATCACCGGGAACGTCATGGTCGACCCGGCCGCGCTCGGCGAGCCGCGCAACGTCGCGGCGACCCCGGACGCCGACGTCTACCGGCCGTGGGCGAGCGCGGTCGACGGCACGGACACGCGGCTGTGGGTCCAGCTGAACCACCCGGGACGGCAGAGCCCGCGGTACCTGTCGCGCGAACCCGTCGCGCCGTCCGCGGTGCCCTTCGGCGATCGAGGCGTGCGCACCGCCTTCGCCGCTCCGCGCGCCCTGACGAGCGAAGAGATCGAAGCCATCATCGAACGCTTCGGCGTCGCGGCGCGCACGTTCGTCGAAGCGGGCTTCGCGGGCGTGCAGATCCACGGCGCGCACGGCTACCTCGTCTCCCAGTTCCTGTCCCCGCTGACGAACCTGCGGACCGACGCCTGGGGTGGCGACGCCGTCCGCCGCCGCCGGTTCCTGCTCGAAGTGGTGCGGCGCGTGCGCGCGGCCGTCGGCGACGGCGTCCCGGTGTCGGTCAAGCTCAACAGCGCGGACTTCCAGCGCGGCGGCTTCACCGAAGAGGAGTCGCTGCAGGTCGTCCACGCCCTCGGTGAAGTGGGCATCGACCTGCTGGAGGTTTCCGGCGGCACGTACGAGAAAGCCGCGATGATGGGCTCCGGCCGCGCGAGCACCGTCGCGCGCGAAGCGTACTTTCTGGACTACGCCGCGAAGGCGCGCGAAGTGTCCGACGTCGCCTTGATGGTCACGGGCGGCTTCGCGACGCCCGACGGCATGACGGACGCGTTGCGCTCCGGCGCGCTGGACGTCATCGGGCTCGGCCGGCCGCTCGTCGTCGACCCGGGTCTGCCGGCGCGACTGCTCGGCGGCGAGGACGTCGAAGCCGAACGGCGGTGCCCGAAGACCGGCATCCGGCTGGCCGACAGCCTTCTCGAGATTCAGTGGCACACCCGCCAGATGCACCGGATCGCCGCCGGGAAGCCGGTCGACCGCCGCGGCGCGCTGCCGACGCTGGTGCAGGCCGGGCTGACCGACGGGCTCAACGCGTTCCGACGCGTCCGCGGCTAGGCGGGCTCGAGCCTGCTGACGCGGCGGTCGTAGAGGAACGCGCCCGCGGCGAGCGCGGTGAAGAACAGCCCGATGAAGACGCAGTTCACGGCCACCTGGCCGTAGCCGAGCGCGCCCGCGTCGACGAACGGGTACGGGTAGAAGCCGGTGAGCGCGCCGCGCGGCAGCGTGAAGGTCAGCCAGAGCAGCGGGTACAGCAGCGACCACCACACCGCGCGCCAGGTCAGCGTGCCGCGCGGGCCCGCGAGGAGCCAGCCGAGCACGAACACCAGCGGCGTCACCTTGTGCAGCACGGTGTCGGCGAACAGCGGCAGCCCGTGCAGGTCGACCAGCCCGGCGAGCGCGACCTGGTAGACGATGCCGGTCACGATGATGCCGACCAGCGCGTCGAGCCACAGCACGGTGAACAGCCGCCCGCGCGCGACGCCCAGCGCGACCACCGCCGACGTCGCGGCGACCAGCAGGTTCGAGTCGATCGTGAAGAAGCAGAACAGGTTCGCGACCCGGCCCGCCACCGTCGTGAACCGGCCGGTGGTGTCGCCCGCGGTCGCGACCACCTGGGCGACCAGGCCGGTCAGCGCGACCAGCGCGGTGATCGCGAACCAGGCGCGGGTGAGCTTCTCGCTGCGCATCGCCGCAGAATACCCGCGGGTAGTTCCACTGTGGACCACTCGATCGGGGCGCGCCCGTCACCCGGTGCGGGTCCTATCCTCGGCGGCGATGGACGGCGAACGCAGTCCGGGGCGGCGCGGGCGGGTCGCGCTCGGCCCCGCGGAGGACACCGGGCCGGTCGGCGCGTTCGCGCGGCGGCTGTGGGAGCTCAAACGCGCGGCGGGCGACCCGTCCTACGACCGGATGCGCGACGAACTCGGCGCGCTGGCGTCCAAGTCCGCGCTGTCGGCGGCCGCGCGGGGCCGGCACCTGCCCAGCTGGGAGACCGCCTGGGAGTTCGCGCGGGTTCTCGCGGTCGGGGTGCTGGGCCAGGACGAGACGTCCGCGCGGCTGGAGTGGCGGAGCCACTGGGAAAAGGCCCGCGAACCGGAAGCGCCCGAGCCGTCGCCGCGACGCCGGTGGGCGGCCTACGGGCTGGCCGCGACCGTCGCCGTCGTGCTGGTGGTGGCGCTCGCGCTCGTGTTCGGCGGCGCGTTCCGCACCGAGGTGCCCGCGGGCACGGGCGACGTCTCCGAGTTCGTCGCCGACGTCACGGTCCCCGACGGCACCCCGGTGCCCGGGGGCAGCACGTTCGTCAAGACGTGGGAGCTGCGCAACGCCGGATCGGTCGGATGGATCGGCCGGTACCTCAAGCGCTCGGGCTCGTTCGGCGGGCCCGACGAATGCGTGACGCCGGACCGCGTGCCGATCCCGTACACGGCGCCGGGCGAGCACGTGCGGATCTCCGTCGAGGTGCGGGCGCCGTCGTCGCCCGGGCACTGCCAGGTCTACTGGAAGATGGCCGACTCCGAAGGGCACCTGCTGCTGCCCGACGCCCGCGCGGTGTTCTTCTCGGTGCGGATCGTGCCCTGAATTTGGCTTTCCCGGCCCGGTGGCCATTGCGCTGACCTGCGCGGACGATCTTCGTTTGGCTTGCGCGCGGCGACGGCCGGTGCACGTCTTCCCCGGCGCCGCGGGCGGTCCCTAACGTCGGCGGTGCCCGGAATCGCCGGGCGAATCCACTGCACATCATCGGGGTGGGGAAAGGAAATCCATGCGTCCGAATCTGAGGGTCGCGGCCGTCATCGGGACCGCGCTCGCCGCGGGACTGCTGCCGGTGGGCACGGCCTCGGCGGCGGCTCCGGCGGCGGGGACCGTCGCGAGTGATCCGATCACCACGTGCGAATCGGGGTACCACGGCTGGATGCGCCGGGCCGGCAAGGACGCCATCTGCCTGTGGCCGGGCGAGCGCACCTGGGACATCCGCGTCTTCGAGTGCGCGGGCGACCTGACGCTCTACTTCAAGAACGGCAAGCACGCCTACTGCGGCGGCTCGATGAAGTACGGCATCGACATCGCCGAAACCTCCAACGTGGTCAAGACGAAGGTGGGGAACCGCTGATGCGCAAGCTGACCGTGCCGGTGGCGGCGCTGGCCGCGACGCTGGTGGTGGCGCCCTCGGCGTCGGCCGCCGCGACGAAGGTCTGCAGCGGCGGGCCGCTGATGGGCGGGTCCACGAAGGTCGTCGAGGTGAGTGCCGGCCAGAAGATCGACATCACCGTGCACAACCACGACTACCGCGGGATGCTCGTCCAGATCATCGAGGACGTCTTCGACAAGGGCCTGTGGAGCGGCGCGATCGCCCCTGGCAAGGAGCACACGGTGTCGCACGGCGTGCTCGGCGACCCGCCCGTCTACCACAAGATCCGCTTCGAGGTGACGTCCAACTTGTCCAACAACTACACGTACGCGATCAAGTCGGACCGCTGTTACTGAGCCCGGAGGCGCCCCGGTGCGGTCACCGGGGCGCTCGGTCGTCAAGCCGCGGTGAGGGCGTCCCGGAGGGCGGTGAAGGCTTCGTACTCGGCCTTCTGCTCGACCGGCAGCTGGTAGGTGGCGGCCAGGATCTTCGCCACGGACGGGATGATCGTGAGCCGGAAGGTCTGCCCGTCGGTCGTCTTGATGACGAACCGGCCCTGCAGGTCGCGCTTCTTCACCGACGCGCGGTTCGCGTCGGTGATCGTCAGCGGGGTGCCCGCGACGACGGTGCCGTTCTTCTCCTCGATCGGGACGAGGACGAAGTCCGTCTGCCCCGGCCGGAAACCCAGCGCGAAGTTGCTGACGGTGGTGGTCCGGAAGATCAGGAAGTTCTTCTGTCTGATCTCCACGGCGTACACCTTCGTGTAACCGGCACCGTCCGCGACGGCCCCGTCGAAAGCGGCGTGGATCGCCGCCTTCATCTGTTCCTTGCTGACCACTTGCGCTCCTCGATGACCGCCCGGAAGCGGGCGGGACTGGGGGTGAGGAGCGCACTCTAGGGAGCCCGGGGGTACCGGCGCGGCGGCAAAATTCTCGCCACCGCAAGGAATGCCGCGGTCGAATTCGTCGAACGCGTGCCCGGAAGTGGCGCGCAAGGGGGGGGATGTCGGCTTCAGTCCTTTGTGGTCAGCTCCCTTCCGGCCGGTCGCCGTGCAGGAGACCGCGGACGGTGTCGATCGTGTCCGCGTCCGCCGGGTCCTTGTCGGGGCGGTAGCGGACCACCCGCGCGAACCGCAGCGCCAGCCCGCCCGGGTAGCGCGTGCTCACCTGGGCGCTGTCCAGCTCGATCTCCACCACGACTTCGGGGCGCACGTACACGGTCCAGTCGTCGCGGTGGGTCTCGATCTCCTGGAACTTCTCCGTCTGCCAGGCCAGCAGCTCGTCGGTCATGCCCTTGAACGTCTTGCCCACCATGATCGGCGGGCCGCCGTCCGGGTCGCGGGCGCCGAGGTGCAGGTTCGACAGCCGGCCGGTGCGCCTGCCGTGGCCCCACTCCGCCGCGAGCACCACCAGGTCGATCGTGTGCACCGGCTTGACCTTCAGCCACGCCCGCCCGCGCCGCCCGGCCGCGTACGGCGACGCCAGGTCCTTGACCATCACCCCTTCGTGCCCGGCCTCCATCGCCGCCTCCAGGACCGCCGAAGCCCGCGCCGTGCCGATCTCGCCGGGGATCACGTGCGCCCCGGCGACCTTGCGCAGCGCCGCGTTGCGCTCGGACAGCGGCGCGTCCAGCAGGTCGACTCCGTCGAGGTGCAGGCAGTCGAAGAAGTACGGCCGCAGCAGCAGCGCCTTCACCTGCTCCTCGCGCGTGCTGCCGAACCGGCTCATCGTGTCCTGGAACGGCCGCGGCCGCCCGGCGTCGGTCAGCGCCAGCGTCTCGCCGTCCAGCACCACCGACTCGCACGGCAGCGCCCGCACGAGCTCCACCAGCTCCTGCACGCTCCCGGTGATCTCGCGCAGCGTGCGCGTCCAGACGTGCACCTCGTCGCCTTGGCGGTGGACCTGGATCCGCGCACCGTCCATCTTGTACTCGACGATCGCCTCGGCGTGCTCGGCGACGGCTTCGTCCAGCGACTCCGCCGGCGACGCCAGCATCGGCTTGATCGGCGTGCCCAGGGTGAGCCGGAACTCCGCCAGCGCCGCCTGCCCGCCGGTCATCGCCGCGACCCCGGTGACGCCGAGCTTGCCGGACAGCATGAACGCCCGCCGCACGTCCTCGGCGGGCACGTCGGCCGCCGCCGCGACCGCGTCGACCATCACGCCTTCCAGCGCGCCCTGCCGCAGCTCGCCGGTGACCAGCCGGAACAGGAACTGCTGCTCGTCTTTCGTGAGCCGCTCGAACAACGCCCGCAGCACCTCTTGCCGCCGCGTCGACGAGCCCGTGCCGGCCGCGACGCCGGCCGCCGCGGTGAGCGCCGCGTCGACCTCGGCCACCGTGGCGACGGGTTCCGGAGCCGCACCGGCGCCCAGCCCGGCGAGGGTGCGCCAGCCCGCACCCAGCCGGTCCTGCGCCGTCTGCCCGGTCAGGTAGGCGATCACCACCGGCAGCTCGCCGACCTCGGCGGCGCGCAGCACCGCGGCCAGGAGGGCGATCTTCGCCTTCCTGGACCTCGTCGCCGCCAGCTCGGCGGACGCCCGGACCAACTCGCTCAGCAACACCCGGACATCATGACCCGCACCACCGACAATTTCAGGGTGGTCAGATGTCCGGCCTGGTGCAGACGGGGTCGAGCAGGCCGTCCCTGGTCACGCACGGCGTGTACCCGGCGTCCTGCAGCTCGGCCCGCGCGGTCGGGCTCGCCAGGTAGTCGAGGAAGCGCTTCAGCACGCTCGCGCCGTCCGGCACGCCCTTCGTGTAGAGGTACTCGACGGTCCAGAACCGGTAGCCGGCGGCGATCGACGTGACGTCGGGGTAGCGGCCGTCGAGCTGCACGACCGCCACCTGCCGGTCCCGAGCGGCCGCGGTTTTGGCCGCCGGGACGTCGGCGTACCCGATCGCGCCCGGGACGGCGGCGACCTCGGTGAGCACCTCGGCGGTGGTGCCGCGCTCGCAGCGGGTGGTCGCCGCGGCCGGGTCGCGCTCGGGCTCGCGGCACGAGTCCGACGTCAGCCGGTCCTCGGCGCCGCCGAGCACCTTCTGCTCGAACGTCTTGCGCGTCCCCGACTCCTGGCCGCGGCCGACGATCCCGATCGGCACGGACGGGCCCGGCCGCAGCTGGTCCCAGTCCCGCACGCGGCCGCTGAAGATGTCCTTGACCTGCTGGGTCGTCAGCTTGTCGACCCCGGCCGCCCGGTTGACGACGAGGCTGTACACGACCACCGCGACGGCCTTCGCCTCGAGATCGGGCCCGGCCTCGCCGGACCGGCCGTCCGAGAGCACCGCCAGCTCGTCCTTGCCCGCCGCGCCGACCGGGGCGAGCGCGCGGACGCCGGTGACGCTGCCGGTCGCGCGGGTCGTGATGGCGGCGCCGTCGCACTGGCCGTGGTACTCGGCGGCGATGCGGTCGATGATCGGGACGAACGCGCTCGAGCCCTCGACCGACAGCTTCCCGGTGGCGCACTGCGCGGTGGCGGCGGGGCGTGACCAGGAAACGATGAGCGTGGCCAGCAGGGCCCCGGTCAGCAGCACCCCGACCGCCGTCGTGAGCACCGGCCAGCCGAACCGGCGCTGCTTGCGGTCGTCCTTGATGCGGCCGGCGGCGAGCCGCGCGTGGTGGTCGATCTCCTTGCTGATCTCGCCGTCGCCGCCGGACTCGCGCAGCACGACGACCAGCTTGAACTTTTCCTTGCGCTTCAAGGAAAGCCGCGCCAGCCGGACGCCGTGCCACTCCGGAGCCTCGGGCGCGGGCACCCCGGCGAGCCGCTTCGGCAGCAACGCGCGCACGCGGGACAGCTTCGCGCTCTCGACCGGCTGGCTTTCGCGAGTGAAGAACTCGAGGCCCTCGCGGACGTGCTGGCGCAGGCCGTCGTCGGTGGCGTCGGAAACCCGCGCGTCCCAGACGATCCGGCTGCCGAAGGTGAACGACAGCGGGATCTCGAAGTCCTCCGGCGCGATGTCGAACCCGCCGGTGTTGTGGATCCGGATCACCACGACGCTCATCCGGCTCAGCAGCCGCGCGGTCCGCTCCAGCTGCGGGTCGGCCTGCGCGGAGCCGTTCTCGCCGTCGTGCAGGTCGATCGGGGACAGCCCGATCTTGGAGTTGTAGAGCACCCGGAACGTCAGGCGGCGGCGCCGGATGAAGTAGCGGTCCACGAACGGCGCGGCCATCGCGACCAGCGCGGCGAGGCCGAGGACGAGGCTGCCCGAGTCCGAGCTGAGGATCTCGGCGAGTGACTGCATCGTCGCGCCGACGCCCACCGTGCCGCTCCTCTGCCCCCGGTTCCCCAGGTCAAGCAGCCTAAGCAGGCCTCACGCCGTGTGGGGCCGCGCCGACCGAGTGTTCACCGGCCGTTCATCGGCGGCGATCCAGCTGGCCAGCAGGCCCAGCGCGCGTTCGCTTTCCGACCCCGGTTCGGCGTGGTAGACGACGATGCCCTGATCCGGGTCGTCGGGCAGGCGCAGCGTCTCGTAGCGCAGCCGCAGCTCGCCGACGACGGGGTTGCGCAGCACCTTCCACCCCTGCGCCTTCTCCCGCACGGCGTGCTCGGCCCACAGCTTCCGGAACCGTTCGCTGGCCAGCGAAAGCTCGTCGATCAACCGCGCGAACTCCGGGTCGCCGGGGTGCCGTCCGCTTTCGGCGCGCAGGTTCGCGACGAGCTCGCGGCACACGGCGTCGTACTCCGGGTGCAGTTCCTTCGCGCGTTCGTCGGTGAAGACGAGCTTCGGCATGTTGCGCTCTTCGAGGTCGGCGAAGGCGAAGGCGATCGCGCCGCCGAGGGCGTTCCAGGCCAGCACGTCCATGTACCGCCCGAACACGAAGGCGGGTGCCTGGATCGCGTCGAGCAGCTGCTGCAGCTCGGGCCGGACCCGCTGCGGCGCGCGCTCGTCCCGGCGCTTCGGCGCGGCGAGGTTGCGCAGGTAGGCCTCCTCGCCGGGATTGAGTCGCAAGGCACGGGCCAGCGCGTCGAGGATCGCGTCCGAGACGTTCTTCGCGCGGCCCTGCTCGAGCCGCGTGTAGTAGTCGACGCTGATCCCCGACAGCTGCGCGAGTTCCTCGCGGCGCAGGCCCTGGACCCGCCGGTGTGTGATCCCGGGCGGCAGGCCCAGGTCGGCGGGGTCCAGTGCGGCGCGGCGTGCCTTCAGGAAGGCGCCCAGCTCGGCTGCGTCACTCATGCCCCCAGTATCCCGGGCTCACTTGCCGCCGCGGGCCATGCGGAGGACGTCGAGCGCTTCGTCGAGCTGGGCTTCGGTGAGCTTGCCGTCCTTGACGTGGCCGCGCTCGATGACGACCTCGCGGATCGTCTTCAGCTCCTTCAGCGCCTGCTTCGCGACGGCCGCGGCCTCTTCGTAGCCGATGTACTTGTTCAACGGCGTCACGATCGACGGCGAACCCTCGGCGTAGGTGCGGGTGCGCTCGGCGTTCACGGTGATGCCCGCGAACACCTTGTCCGCCAGCAGCCGCGACACGGCCGCGAGCAGGCGCGCCGACTCGAGGACGTTCCGCGCGATCACCGGCAGGTTGACGTTGAGCTGGAAGTTGCCGGCGGCACCGGCGAACGCGACCGCCGCGTCGTTGCCGATCACCTGCGCGACCACCTGCAGCGTCGCCTCCGGGATCACCGGGTTCACCTTGCCCGGCATGATCGACGAGCCCGGCTGCAGGTCCGGCAGCGCCAGCTCGGCCAGCCCGGTGCGCGGGCCGGAGCCCAGCCACCGCAGGTCGTTCGCGATCTTGTTGAGCGACACGGCGATCGTGCGCAGGTGCCCGGACGTCTCGACGACGCTGTCCTGCGTCGCCTGCGCCTCGAAGTGGTCGCGGGCCTCGGTCAGCGGGAGCCCGGTCACGGTGGCCAGCTCGGTCGCGACGGCCTCGCCGAAGCCGTCCGGCGCGTTGAGGCCCGACCCGACGGCGGTGCCGCCGATCGGCAGCTCGCCCAGCCGCGGCAGGCCCGACTTCAGCCGTTCGATGCCGAACCGGATCTGCGACGCCCACGCGCCCGCCTCCTGGCCGAGCGTGATCGGCACCGCGTCCATCAGGTGCGTGCGGCCGGACTTCACGACGTCGGCCCACTCCGCGGCGCGCACCTCGATGGCGCCCGCGAGGTACTCGAGCGCGGGGATGACGTCCTTGGTGACGGCTTCGGTCGCGGCGACGTGGATCGTCGTCGGGAAGGTGTCGTTCGACGACTGCGACGCGTTGACGTGGTCGTTCGGGTGCACGTCCTTGCCGAGGGCCCTGCTCGCGAGGGTCGCGATGACCTCGTTGGCGTTCATGTTCGACGACGTTCCCGAGCCGGTCTGGAACACGTCGATCGGGAAGTGCGCGTCGTGGGCGCCTTCGGCGACCTCGTCGGCGGCTTTGGCGATGGCCTCCGCGACGTCGGCGTCGAGCACGCCGAGCTTGAGGTTGACGCGCGCGGCGGCGGCCTTGAGCAGGCCGAGCGCGCGGATCTGGGCGCGCTCCAGGCCCCGGCCGGAGATCGGGAAGTTCTCGACGGCCCGCTGGGTCTGCGCGCGGTAGAGCGCGTCGGCCGGCACGCGGACCTCGCCCATCGTGTCGTGTTCGATCCGGTATTCCTGGTCAGCCATGACACCGATTCTGGACCTGTTCGCGAGTCACCGCGTGGTGGCGTTGCGCACCCTGCGCCGTTCACCGGCGACCGCGGTCACGGCCACCGAGCCGACGAGGCCGCCCACGCCGAGCCCGGCGAAGACCAGCGGCACCGCCGGGTCCTGCTTTCCCGCCAGCTGGGTGGCCACGAGCCCGCCGGGATCTTCGACGATCCGCACCCGGCTGCCGACCACCAGCCGCGTGCCGGTGCCCGGGTCGAGCGAATCCGGGCTCCCGTCCGGTTTCCGCACGTCGTAGGTGTAGGCGAACCCGCCTCTCAGCCTGACCGCGGACTCCGCGGTCACCAGCACCTCGACCGGCTTTCCCCGGGATCGCAGGATCTCGTCGCCGACCGCCGTCCAGCCGCCGAGCACCGCGGCGAGCACCGGCAGCAGCCCCAGCAGTGCGAGCAGGAGACCCGTCCGGGCCAGCCGGCGGCCGACCACGACGAGAGCCGCGAAGGCGATGAGAACGAACGGGAGAAACCCCACCGGTTCGGCCGACGGCAGCGCGAGCCGGACGGCCAGCGCGAACCAGCCGAGGAGCAGCACGACCGCCGCGGCCGCGCTCAGCACCGTCCGCCGCACGCCCCACGGCGGGCGCCGGTCGTCGGGGCGCCGGTGTCGCACCACGTCGAGTGAACTCCGATCCGGCTAGGATCGGCTGTGTTCTCGATCACCGCCATCCACCACTGGCTGGAGCGAGCATGACTGACGTTGCTGGGGACTCCTACGACCTCGTCATCATCGGCGCGGGCCCGACCGGCCTGTTCGCCGCCTACTACGCCGGGTTCCGCGGGCTGTCGATGGCGGTGGTCGACTCGCTGCCCGAGCCCGGCGGCCAGGTCACCGCGATGTACCCGGAGAAGATGATCTACGACGTCGGCGGGTTCGCCGAGGTCCGCGGCCGCGATCTGGTCGACGGCCTGGTGAAGCAGGCCGCGCCGTGGAAGCCGAAGTACCTCTTGGGGCGCAAGGCCGAAAAGCTCGAGAGCGTCGGCGAAGGCGTCGAGCTGACCCTCGACGGCGGTGACACCTTGCGCGCGGGCGCCGTGCTGATCACCGCCGGCATCGGCGAGTTCACCCCGCGTCCGCTGCCCGCCGGCGACGGCTGGCTCGGCCGCGGCATGGTCCACTTCGTCCCGTCGCTGCAGGCGCACGCGGGCCAGCACGTCGTGGTCGTCGGCGGCGGCGACTCGGCGTTCGACTGGATCCTCGCCCTGCACCCGGTCGCGGCGAGCGTGACGCTCGTGCACCGCCGGGCGAAGTTCCGCGCCGCCGAGTCGATCGTGCGGCAGGCGCGCGAACTCGGCGTCCGGATCATCACCGACGCCGAGGTCACCCGGTTCGTCGAGGCCGCCGACGGTTCGCTCGAAGCCGTCGACGTCGCGATCAAGGGCGCCGGAGACGAGCGGCTCCCGGCCAACGCCGTCGTCGCGGCGCTCGGCTTCACCGCCGACCTCGGCCCGATCGAGAGCTGGGGCCTGGAGATCGACCACCGCGCGATCGCCGTGGACTCGACGATGGCGACCGCTCGCGAGCGCGTCTACGCGGCGGGCGACGTGGCCGCGTACCCGGGGAAGGTGAAGCTGATCGCGACCGGTTTCGGCGAGGCCGCGACGGCCGTCAACAACATCGCCGTCGCGCTCGACCCGGAGGCTCACCTGTTCCCGGGCCACTCCAGCAACGCCGAGTAGCTCAGGCCTTCGTCTTCTCCGCGATCCACGGCGCGTACGCGACGACGGACGTGTAGATCGACGGCGCCGTCGCGCATTCCGGGTCGTTGTTGCCCGGACGGCTGGTGACGCCGGCGAGCAGCCAGTGGTCGCCGTCGCGGACGATCTCCGGCCCGCCGGAGTCACCGAAGCACGCCCCGGACTTGCCGCCGGGGTTGTCCGTGCACAACTCGGCCGTGCCGTCGAACACCGACGTGCACTTCGCGCCCTCGACGATGTGCGTGTCGAGCTGCTGCAGCGTCGTGGGGATCTGGCCGCAGTTGAGCTTCGGGCACGTCTGGCCCCAGCCGAGGATCCGGGTCGCCGTGCCCGGCGACGCGGCCGTGGCCAACGCGATCGGCGCCGCCTTGACCGGCGTCGCCAGCCGCAGCAACGCGATGTCGCCCGCCGGGCTCTGCGTGTTGAACGCCGGGTTCACGACGATCGCGGCGACCTGGGCGACCTCGCCGCCCTGACCGGAGTCGTTCGTCCCCGCCCGCACGGACACCGCGGGCGGGGTCTTGTCGAACGCGCAGTGCGCGGCCGTGACCACCCAGGTGGGCGCGATCAGCGCGCCGGCGCAGAACAGCTTGCCCGTCGACGAGTGCAGCGACACCGC
Organism: Amycolatopsis nalaikhensis; assembly: GCF_030264295.1. Classification (GTDB taxonomy): domain Bacteria; phylum Actinomycetota; class Actinomycetes; order Mycobacteriales; family Pseudonocardiaceae; genus Amycolatopsis; species Amycolatopsis nalaikhensis. Next base: position 4,499,264 of record NZ_CP127173.1, read on the forward strand.
GAACGGGTACGGCTGGTCCGCGTCACCGCCTCCGACGATCACGGGGGCGGCCGCGGCGGTGCCGGGGACCAGGACGAGGCTGAGGACCAGCAGGGCGAGCAGTCGCCTGGTCACGGAACTCCTTACGGCAGCGGGGGCACGACGTCGTCGTCGGGCGCGTCCAGGTGGCCGTCGAAGTTGACCGAGGAGTACGCCCGCAGCTTGTTCAGCCGGTGGTAGCCGTCGATCATTCTGACGGTCCCGGACTTGGACCGCATCACGATGGACTGCGTCGTCGCCCCGCCCTCGCGGTAGTGGACGCCGCGCAGCAGGTCACCGTCGGTGACGCCGGTGGCGCAGAAGAAGACGTTGTCGCCGCGCACGAGGTCGTCGTTGAGCAGGACGCGGTCGAGGTCGTGGCCGGCGGCGAGGGCCTTCTCGCGCTCGGCGTCGTCCTTCGGCCACAGGCGGCCCTGCAGCTCGCCGCCGAGGCACTTCATCGCGCAGGCCGCGATGATGCCCTCGGGCGTGCCGCCGATGCCGATCAGCATGTCGACGCCGGTGGTCGGGCGGGCCGCGGCGATCGCGCCCGCGACGTCGCCGTCGGAGATGAACCGGATCCGCGCGCCGGCGTCGCGGACCTCCTTGATGATCTGCTCGTGCCGCGGGCGGTCGAGGATGCACACGGTGACGTCGCTGACGCTGCTGTTCTTCGCCTTCGCGACCCGGCGGATGTTCTCCGCGATCGGGGCGCCGAGCTCGACCTTGCCGGCCGCGTCCGGCCCGACGGCCAGCTTCTCCATGTAGAACACCGCGGACGGGTCGAACATCGCGCCGCGCTCGGCGACGGCGAGCACCGCGAGGGCGTTGGGCATGCCCTTGGCCATCAGCGTCGTGCCGTCGACCGGGTCCACCGCGACGTCGCAGTCCGGGCCGTCGCCGTTGCCGACCTCTTCGCCGTTGAACAGCATGGGCGCTTCGTCCTTCTCGCCCTCGCCGATCACCACGACCCCGCGCATCGACACCGTCGAGACGAGCTGGCGCATCGCGTCGACGGCCGCGCCGTCCCCGCCGATCTTGTCGCCCCGGCCGACCCAGCGACCGGCGGCCATCGCGGCGGCTTCGGTCACCCTGACCAGCTCCATCGCGAGGTTGCGGTCGGGTGCTTCACGACGGCGCGGTGCGGTGGACATCAGGCCTCCCGGATCGTGGAACTGGCGGGTCAACAGTCTGTCAGATACCCGCTGTGTTTCCAGATACCGTCGGCATGGCCTACCTCACTGTTCGGAGTCGTCCTCCACCGAGGCCAGGGCCGCTTCGATGCGCTCGCGCGCGCCTTCGAGATGGCGCTCACAGACCTTCGCGAGCTTCTCGCCCTTCTCCCACAACGCGAGCGACTGCTCGAGGGACAAACCGCCGGCTTCGAGCTCGCGGACGACCTCGACGAGGCGGTCACGGGCCTGCTCGTAGCCGAGCTCCTCGCTGGTTGCTTCACTCACGCTCGGTGTTCTCCGACCTTCCGGGCTTGCACGCTGTTCGCGCACACTACCGCGCTCGCCATCGCGTGGTCGTACCCGACGAACGCGAGGGCGAACTCCTGGCCGTCACCGTCCGCGATCGCCTCTTCGAGGTTCTCCTGCGCGCCCGCCACCCGCTTCCGGTGCCCGGCCCCCTCGGCGAACCACCAGCGCGAGCCGACCTGCGTCGACGTCGCCTCGGACAGCCGCCGCAGCTGCGGCCCCAGGGCGCGGCGGGCCGAGCTGTGGCACCCGGCGAGCAGCGCCGTCCAGCACTCCGCGGCCGCCCGGTCCGTGCGCATCGCCTGGTCCAGCAGCGGACGCGCGCCCAAGCGCCGGGCGGCGTCCACGGTGAGCGGCAGGAACGTCGCCTTCACCCCTGCTCTCCTTCCGCCACCGCCTTGATCGCGCCGTCGCCCACGCGCACGCGCAGCTGGGCACCGGCCTCGACTTCGGAGACGGAGCGGAGTACCTGGAGGTTGCCTTCGGAATCGAGGAACTGCACGACCGCGTAGCCGCGGGCCAGCGTCGCGGCCGGGCCGAGCGCGGTCAGCCGGGCCCGCGCGCTCGCGAGCTCGGCCTGGTCCTTGGCGAGCAGCGTCAGCATCGCGCGGCGCGCCCGCTCGCGGTGGACGTCGACGTCGTCCTGGCGCCGCTGCACCGGACCGAGCGGATCGGCCAGGGACGGGCGGCTGCGGAGCTGGGTGAGCAGGCGCGTCTGCGTGTCGACCCAGCCGTGCAGGGCGCGACGGCCGCGGTCGCGCATCTGCCGGACCCGCTCGGTCTCCTCGCGCAGGTCCGGGACGATCCGCTTGCCGGCGTCGGTCGGCGTCGAGCAGCGCAGGTCGGCGACGTGGTCGAGCAGCGGGGTGTCCGGCTCGTGCCCGATCGCGCTGACCACCGGCGTCCCCGCGGCCGACACGGCGCGGCAGAGCGCCTCGTCGGAGAACGGCAGCAGGTCCTCGACGCTGCCGCCGCCGCGGGCGATGACGATGACGTCGATCTCGGGATCGGCGTCGAGGATCCGCAGCGCGCGCATGACCTGCGGCACCGCCTGCGGGCCCTGGACGGCGGTGTTGATGACCTTGAACCGCACGTGCGGCCACCGGGTCTGGGCGTTGACGAGGACGTCCCGCTCGGCCGCCGACGCGCGCCCGGTGACCAGCCCGACGCCCTTCGGCAGGAACGGGATCGGCCGCTTGCGCTGCGGCGAGAACAGGCCTTCGGCGGCCAGCAGCTTGCGCAGCCGCTCGATCCGCGCCAGCAGCTCACCGACGCCGACCGCGCGGATCTGGTCGGCGCGCAGGCTGATCGTGCCGCGCCCGAAGAAGAACGACGGCTTCGCGTGCACGACCACGCTCGCGCCCTCGCGCAGCGGCGGTTCCATCTCGCGGATCAGCCAGTTCGGGCAGGTGACCGACATCGACACGTCCGCCGACGGGTCCCGCAGCGTCAGGAACGCGGTCTGCGTGTTCGGCCGCGAGTTGATCTGCGTGACCTGGCCCTCGACCCAGACGGTGCCGAGCCGGTGGATCCAGTCGCCGATCTTGCGCGCGACGGTCCGGACCGGCCACGGCTTTTCGGCGGTGCTCGCTTCGGTCTCGGTGGTCACTGGCCGTTCTCTTGACCGTCTTCTTCCCCGGCCTGCTCCGCCTTGCGCGCGTTGGCGATCCGGCGGGCCAGCATCCCGGTGAACGACGAGCGGTCGGCGTTGGCGCGCTCGTACTCGAGGATGGTCTCGAGCTGGTCGATCGAGAGCTGCCGCAGCCGGGCCCGCAGCTGCGGCAGGGTGAGCTGGTCGTAGCCGGTCAGCCCGGCCGGGCCCTCGTACCCGCCCGCGCTGGTCCGCGGGGTCTCGGCCTTGGTCTTCTTGTCGATCTTGGGCGTGCCGGGCTGCGGCTTGGTGTCGTCTTCCTGGGCGTCGTTCTCGCCGTCCGCGTGGTCCTCGGCGAGCGCGCGTTCCTCTTCGGCCCACGGGTCGCCCAGTTCCGCTTCGAGTTCGGAGAGTGACCCCGGGTGACCGTTGAGTTCCGTTCGCGGCTCGGGCACGTCGGCGACCGGTGCCAGGTTCGGCCGGGCGGGGCTGACGTCGAGGTCCTCGTCGAAGGTCGCCCAGCTCGGCGTGTCCTCGACCGGGCGCAGGCTCGACAGGGCGTTGTCGCCCTTGATCGCCAGCTCGGTGACGTGCTGCTGGACCCGCATGGAGGCCTGCAGCACCTGGCTGACCACGGTCACCGGGAGCCCGGCGAGCTGCCGGGGGAGTTCGCGAACCCGCTCGGCGGTGGAGACGGCGAGGCCCGCGGCGACCCGGAGGGGGAGCGGGAAAGGCTTCATACGCCTAGCCTGCCGCATCCGCGCCGAACTGCCCAACCGAACGGGTGGACTCGGGCGCGGTGCGTGACCCCCGGCACAGCTCTGAAGAGGGACGAAGCTCACCCGAAAGGGACTTCGAGTTCGTCTCGGGCCTGCCCGTACCCTGGGTGCCATGAGTTCAGCGAGTCCCGGAATCGAGCCCGCGGGTACCCCGACGATCACCGGAACCGCTTCCGGCAAGCGGGTGCTGCTCGCCAAGCCCCGTGGTTACTGCGCGGGCGTCGACCGCGCGGTGATCGCTGTCGAGAAGGCCCTCGAGGTCTACGGCGCGCCGGTGTACGTCCGCAAGGAGATCGTGCACAACCGGCACGTGGTCGAGACGCTGCGCGAGCGCGGCGCGATCTTCGTCGACGAGACGTCCGAGGTGCCCGAAGGCGCGCTGGTGGTGTTCTCCGCGCACGGCGTCTCGCCGATGGTGCACCAGGAGGCCGCCGACCGGAACCTGCGCACGATCGACGCGACCTGCCCCCTGGTGACGAAGGTGCACAAGGAGGTCAACCGGTTCGCGAAGGACGACTACGACATCCTGCTGATCGGCCACGAAGGCCACGAAGAGGTCGAGGGCACGGCCGGCGAGGCGCCGGACAAGGTCCAGCTGGTCGACACGGCCGAGGACGTCGACAAGGTCGAGGTGCGCGACCCCTCGAAGGTGATCTGGCTGTCCCAGACGACGTTGTCGGTCGACGAGACGATGGAGCGCGTCGACCAGCTGCGCGAGCGTTTCCCGGGCCTGGCGGACCCGCCGAGCGACGACATCTGTTACGCGACGACGAACCGCCAGGTCGCGGTCAAGGCGATGGCGGCCGAGTGCGACCTGGTGCTGGTGGTCGGGTCGAAGAACTCGTCCAACTCGAAGCGCCTGGTCGAGGTGGCGCTGAAGGCGGGCGCGCGGGCGTCCTACCTGGTCGACTTCGCGCGCGAGGTGGACGAGGCGTGGCTGTCGGGCGTGACGACGGTCGGCGTGACGTCCGGGGCGTCGGTGCCGGACGTGCTGGTCATGGAGCTGCTGGACTGGCTGGCCGAGCGCGGCTACGGCGACGTCAACGAGGTGACGACGGCCAACGAGAAGATCTCGTTCGCGCCGCCGAAGGAGCTTCGCAAGGTCTGAGTCCTGGATACGAAAAACGGCGGTCGCCCTCGGGTAGGGCGACCGCCGTTTTCGGTGGGTCAGCGTTCTTCTTCGTCCCAGGGACGGCTCCGCCGAGGCGGCGCGTTCCGCGGCCGTCGGGGCGGGGGAGCGTCCCGGCCGTCTTCGGCGGGCGGACGCGGACGTCGCCGCGGAGCTTCACCCCGGCGACGCGGGTCGCCTTCGTCCGGCCGAGGAGCCCGCCGCACGGGAGGCGGCGGCTTCCGGGCGCCCCGTTCGCGCTCGCGCTCGGGCGGCGGGGTGCGCGGCGTGCGACGTTCACCATCGGCGGGAGGCCGCGGCCGCCGGGGCGGCTCGCCCCGCCGAGCCCCTTGCGGGAGCGGAGTCTGCCCGGTGCGGTTCGAGCCGGGAGGCCGGGTCCGCCCGGCGGCGGCCCGCGGCGCCGGTTCGTCGTCGGTCTTCTTGCCCTTCTTGGGGGCGTCCGGGTCGCGTTCGCGGAAGAACCGGACGAAGCCGATGAGCAGGGTGAGGCCGGTGGTGATCGCCATCGTCGGGAAGAGGTTGATCAGCGGCGTGCCGATGTTCAGGGCTTTCGACAGCATGTCGTCGCCCTGGGACCCGGAGGTCAGCAGGATCACGCCGGGCACGGTGACGGCCAGCACGAGCGGCGGCATCACCATGGGGCCGAAGAGGCCGCGCCGCCGCACCGCGCAGACGGCGATGATCGCCCCGGCGATGTAGCAGACGGTGAAGATCACCGGGATGTTGCCCTGGGCGGGCTTCCCCACGAGGGCACCGACAACGGCCAGCCCGAGCCCGACGAGCACAGCGGCCCACCACGGCAGCCCGCGCCTCGAACCGACGACAGGACGCTCGTCCCACGGAACGGGGACGTCGTCGGCATCTGGATCGCTCTGGCGATCGCGAATCGCGGTCACAGGGCAACACCGTATCTCGTGGTTGTGAAGATCTTGCCAGCACCGCCGCCGACGTGGGTGTATCGCCACCCGGCGGCGTGACTCGAGTGGCCTCGCCGGGGGTGGGTGTGGTGTGGTCCAGTCCTTTCGCCTGGCCGTGTGGTGGCGGTGTCCGGTGGCGGGGTATGCGCAGGTCGGAAGCTCGCGGCTCGGCTGCCGCCGGGGCGCCCGGCTTGGGCCTGGACGCAGCCACCGCGACCTTGGCCGTGCTCGTGGCCGCGCGATCGCGGGCTCGCGAGCCTGCGCGCAGTTCCGCGGCCGCCCGCTATCGGCCGGCGGGTCTGCCCGCAGGTCCCGGGAGCTGTCGCGCCAGATCGCGCCGCGTCGGCGGACACGCCCGCGCGCGAGGTCGCGCCGCGTCAGCGGGCCCGCGCGCTGGAGCCCGCCGCGCCGAGTCCCGCGTGGGCCGGTGCCAGCGCACCCGCCACCGGCTCGCGCCGCCACTCCGCGCCTGCGCGCCGGGGTGCCTCGGCGGCCAAGCCGCAGCCCTCCGCAGCCGCGCGCGGATCCGGCACCCGCCACCGGCTCGCGCAGCGTCCGCAACCGCTCGCCGCACCCGCCGGGCCCGGATCACCCCAAGTCAGCTAGCCGCCAGCTCATCCCCCTTCCGCACGGGAGGAACGGGCGCCGGACTCCCCGCGGCATCCGTCAGCGGAGCAACCGTCGACCGGAAGGTCTCCAAGGCCTCCAACTCCCGCCGCCGCGCCGACAAGAACCGCTGAAGATGCGTACTGGAAAGGTTCAAAGCATCAACCGCCCCACCTGCAGCCCGATGAGCCGCAGCAGCCCCGGCGCGCACCTGCTCCACATCCGCCTCGAGCGTCCGGTCACTGGCCGCGAACAAAGCTGCCGAAGCCAGTACCCCGAACCCCGTCGGCCCGCACAAGAACACCCGCCGGTCGATCAACCACCTCAACAGCTCCGGATCGGTGTCCATCGCCGCCACCACGGCCGCGTCCGAGGGCACGAACATGATCGTTCCGTAGATCGCGTCCGCCCAGCGCTGGTACCCCTTGCCCGCCAGCTCGGCCGCCCGCGACCGGATCTGGCGGACGTGCGCGCGCAACGCGTCCAGCCGCTCCTCCGGGTCGTCGGTCTCCACCGCCTCCGACCAGGTCGCCATGCTCGCCTTGGCGTCGACCGGCACCGTGCGGTCGCCGCCCACCCGCAGCACCATGTCCGGCTTCGCCGCGCCGCCGCCCGCCAGGTCCGTCTGCAGCGTGAAGTGGAGGTCCTCGCGCAACCCCAGCGCCCGCGCCGTCTCCACCAGGACCTGCTCGCCCAGCTCGCCGCGCCCGCTGATCGAGGCGAACGCCACCTCGTAGCGGCGCAACGCGAGCTGCTGCTGGTCCGCCTTCGCCCGCTCCGCCGCCACCAGCCGGGCCGCCGCGTCCGCCCGGCGCATCCCGTCCTGGTACAGCCGCCACAGCACCGCGACGGCGACCAGCAGCAGGACCGCGAGCACGATCGCCGCGGTGGTCAGCACTGTCGCCACGTCTTCTCCTCCCTCCGGCCTGGTTCCGACCGCGGGGACATCATGGCGGACCCCACCGACAAAAACCGCACCCGATCCGTCGCTCTGGGTAGCTGACCTGCGAACAAATCGGTTCCACGCAGGGCGTGTCCGATCTTGCACGCTCGTGTTAGTACACACGTTCGAGTGAGACGGCGGCGAGCCTGCGCGATTTCGTCGGGGCCGGGTCGTACCTTGGCCTCCGTGAGATTCCTGCACACCTCCGACTGGCACGTCGGCCGCACGTTCCACGGCGCCGACCTGCTCGCGGAACAGGACGCGGTGCTCGGGCACCTCGCCGACCTCGTGGCCGGCGAGGCGGTCGACGTCGTCCTGGTGGCGGGTGACATCTACGACCGCGCGGTCCCTTCGGCCGAAGCCGTGCGGGTGGCGACGAAAGCCGTCGCCCGGATCCGCGCGGCCGGCGCGCAGCTGGTCGTCACGCCGGGGAACCACGACTCGGCGCCCCGCCTCGGCGCCTTCGCGGAGTTCGCCGCGGCGGGCGGCCTGCACCTGCGCACCACCGTCGCCGGCCTGGCCGAACCCGTGCTGTTCGAAGACGCGCACGGCCCGGTCGCCGTCTACGGAATCCCTTACCTGGAACCGGAACCGGCGCGGCACGCGCTGGGCGTGCCGGACGCGCGCGGCCACACCGGCGTGCTCACCGAGGCCATGCGCCGGATCCGCGCGGACCTCGAAACCCGGCCGGGCACCCGGTCGGTCGTGCTCGCGCACGCGTTCGTCACCGGCGGCGAGCCGACGGACTCCGAGCGCACGATCGCGGTCGGCGGCGTCGAGCAGGTGCCCGGCTCGGTCTTCGACGGCGTCGGCTACGTCGCGCTCGGCCACCTCCACGGGCCTCAGACGCTCGCCGAGCACCTGCGCTACTCCGGCAGCCCCCTGGCGTACTCGTTTTCCGAGGCGCGGCAACGCAAATCCGTCTGGCTGGTCGACTTCGACGAAACCGGCCTCGGCGAGGTCCGCAGGCACGAGCTGCCGGTACCGCGGGCGCTCGCCACGCTCGAAGGCGACATCGAAGATCTCCTCGTGAACCCGGCGCACGACGAGTTCCTCGACCACTTCCTCTCGATCACGGTCACCGACCGGGTGCGCCCGGTCGACGCGATGCGGCGGCTGCGCGAGCGGTTCCCGCACGCGGTGCACCTCGAGTGGGAGCCCGCCGGCGGCTACGCGGGCGCCCCGCTGCGGTACTCCGACGCCGTGCGCGGCCGCTCCGACATCGAGATCTCGCGCAGCTTCCTCGACGACTGCCGCGGCGCCCCGCCGACCGAGAGCGAAGAACAGCTCCTCTTCAAGGCCCTGGAAGCGGCCGACCGGGGGGCCCTCGCGAAATGAGGCTGCACAGGCTGGAGGTCGAAGCCTTCGGGCCGTACTGCGCACGCGAAGTCGTCGACTTCGACGTGCTCGGCGCCGACGGCCTCTTCCTCCTGCACGGCGAAACCGGCGCGGGCAAGACGACGCTGCTCGACGCGATCGCGTTCGCGCTGTTCGGCGTGGTCCCCGGCGCCCGCAACGAGGCCAAGCGGCTGCGCTGTGACCTGGCCGAACCCGACCAGGTCACCGAGGTCGCGCTGGAGCTCACCGTGCAGGGGCACCGGCTGAAGATCGTGCGCAATCCGGAGTACCAGCGGCCGAAGCGGCGCGGCGAAGGCACGACCACCCAGCAGGCGAAGGTGTCGCTGAGCTGGATCGGCGCCGCGCCCGCCGGTCTGCCGCCGGAGGGGCTCATCCGGATCGAAGAGGTCGCGCGCACGGTCGAGCGGCTGCTCGGGATGACCGCGGCGCAGTTCTTCCAGGTGGTGCTGCTGCCGCAGGGCGAGTTCGCCCGGTTCCTGCGGTCGGACACCGCCGAGCGCGAAAAGCTCCTCGAGAGGCTGTTCGGCACCGAGCGCTTCGCCGACGTCGAGCGCTGGTTCGCCGACCTGCGTGCCGAACGCGGCCGGGAGCTGGAAAAGCGGCAGCAGGACGTGCGGGAGCTGCTGGCGAGGTACGCGCAGGAGGCCCAGCAGGACCCGCCGGAAACCGAGGTCGCCGAGTGGGCCGGCGCGGTGCTGGCGGCGTCCGAAGACCGCGTCGGGCAGGTGACGGCCGAAGAGGAGCGGGCCAGGGCAGCCGCCCAGCGGGCCGATGTCTACCTGCAGGAAGAACGGGCGAACGCGGAGAAGATCCGCCGGGTCCGCACCGCGCACCTGCGCCTGCTCGAGATCACCGAGCAGGCGCCGCAACGCGCCGAGTGGGCGCGGGAGGTCGCGGCCGCGCGACGGGCGGCCGGGGTCGCCGTCGAGGCCGATCTCCTCGACCGCCGGGCCGCCGAACTGACCGAAGCCGAGCAGGCCGAAAAGGCTTGCGGCGCCGAGCTTCGCGCGTTCGGCACCAATGCAACCGGTGACCTGAAAGCGCGGGCGGCGACCGTGCGCGAAGAGGCGGGCGCGGTCGCCGAACTGGTCGCCGAGGCCGAGCTGCAGCAGCTCGACGTCATGCGGCGGGATGACCGGAAGCTGGCCGCCGTCACGGCCCGGCAGCAGGTCGAGGAGCTGACGGCCGAGCTGGCCGCGATTCCGGGCCAGCTGGCCAAGCTGCGTGCGGACGCCCTCGAAGCCGCCGAGGCCGAAGCCAAGCTCGACGGTGCGCGGGCGAAGGTGGAAGAACTGCGGGCGGCGGCGCGCGACGCGGCCGAACTCCCTGAGGCGGAAGCGAAAGTCGCGCGCGGCGAGGCGAAGCTGCGCGAAGTCGTCGACGCGCACCAGGCCGCGCGTCAGCGGCGCCTCGACCTGCGCGAACGGCGGCTCGACGGAATGGCGGCCGAGCTGGCCGCCGCGTTGCCGGAGGGGGCGCCGTGCCCCGTCTGCGGGTCGGCCGAGCACCCGGCCCCCGCGAACCGGAACGTCGAGCTGGTCGACCCGGCCGAGGAACGCGCCGCCGAAGAAGCCGAGCAGGCGGCGGACGCGGTGCGCCAGCGGGTCGTCGTCGCGTTGGAAGAGGCGAAGGCGCGGCTCGCCGGGCTGGTCGAACGGCTGGCCGGGCGCACGGCGGAGTCGATCACCGCCGAGCTGGCCGAAGCGCGCTCCGCGGTCGTCGCGCTGACCGAGCGGGCGGCCGGAAAAGCCAAGCTGGGCCAGCAGGTCGTGCTCTTGGAACGCGACCTCGACGCGCGCACCGAACGGCGTCGCCGCGCCGAACAGGAAGCGACCGAAGCCACCGCCGACGTCCGGGCCCTGGACGAACGGCTGGCCGAGCGCGAACGCCGTCTGATCGCCGGGCGGGGCGAGTTCGCGGACGTCGCGGCCCGGCGGACGCACCTGATCGGGCTGGCCGAAGCCCTCGAAGCCGTCGCCGAAGCGCGGACGGCGGTCGCGGGGGCGCGGGAGCGGGTGACCCAGCAGCGCGCGCTCGTCGAGGCGGCGGTGAAGGCGAAGGGGTTCACGTCGCTGAAGAAGGCGCGGGCCGCGATGCTGCCGGACGAGCAGATCGAGAAGCTGGAGCAGGGCATCGCCGAGGCCGAAGCGGCCGCGGCGGGGGCGCGGGCGTTGCTGTCCGAGCCGGACCTGTTCGGGATCTCCCCGGACGACGTCGCGGACGTCGACCGCGCGGCCGACGCGGCTCAGCTGGCGCGAGCGCGCGCCGACTCGGCGTACGCGGCGCTGCGGGTGGCCACCGCGCAGCACGAAGAGCTGACGCGGCTGGCCGGCCTGCTGCGCAAGTCTCTCGCCGGGCTCGCGCCGGCCGAAGCGGCGTACGCCGAGCTGCGGGCGCTGGCCGAGGTCGTCAACGGGCGCGGGCAGAACAGCCGGAAGATGTCGCTGCGCTCGTACGTGCTGGCGGCGCGGCTGGAGGAGGTGGCGGTCGCCGCCACACACCGGCTGCGCACGATGAGCCAGGGCCGCTACTCGTTCGTGCACTCGGACGCGGCGGGCGCGCGCGGCACCCGCGGCGGGCTCGGCATCGACGTGCTGGACGACTATTCGGGCACGATCCGCCCGGCGAAGACGCTGTCGGGCGGGGAGTCGTTCCTCGCGTCGCTGGCGTTGGCGCTGGGGCTGGCGGACGTGGTCGCCGGCGAGACGGGCGGCGCGCTGCTGGACACGCTGTTCGTCGACGAGGGATTCGGCACGCTGGACGCCGAAACCCTGGACGTGGTGATGAACATCCTCGACGAGCTCCGCGCGGGCGGCCGGGTGGTGGGCCTGGTGTCGCACGTGGAGGAGCTGAGGCAGCGCATCCCGACGCGGCTGCGGGTCCGCAAGTCCCGCACGGGCTCGACATTGGAGGTGCGCGCGGGCTGAGGATTCGGCCAAGATGAAGCCATGACGGACCAGCCGCCGAACGGCCTGCCCCGCTACCGCTTGCTGACCGGCCCGGACGACGCGAAGTTCTGCCACCGGGTGAGCGAGGCACTGGACTTGGGCTACCGCTTGCACGGTTCCCCGGCGGCGACATTCGACGGCAATCAGGTGATCGTGGCCCAAGCGCTGCTGTGGCACGGAGAGCAGGGCTAGGCAGCGGCGCGCCGGAGGTACATCCCGGCGTAGGAACACCACGGCGTCCACGCACGGGCTCGTTCGCCGAGGGATTCCGCTGGGATTCCCAGCGCCTCGGCGCCGCGGCGGACGGCGGGGTCGTCGGCGAGCAGCACGTCCGGGGCGCCGAGGATCCGCATCACCACGTAGTCTGCGGTCGCCGGGTCGACGCACGCCAGCAGTTCCGCCCGCAGCTCCGCGGCGTCCCGGCCGACGTGCACGTCCAGCCGACCTTCCGCCAGGGCGGCGATCCCGGCGTGGCCCGGCATGGCCGCGGCGACCTCGGCCGCCGTCGGGAACAGTCGCGTCACGCCCCACTCGCCCGGTACCTCCTCGCCGAGCGGCACCTCGCTCACGAGGGCGCGGAGCAGCAGCTCGTCGCCGTCGACCGCGCCCGGGACCCGGATCCCCGGCACCGCCGCCACGAGCGGTGCCAAAATCGGGTCGGCGCCGAGCACCCGGGCCACCGCCGCGGGGTCGGCGTCCAAGTCCAGCAACCGGCGCACCCGGCTGACCGCGCTCCCGAGGTCGCGCAGGTCCGTGAGCACCAGCTCACACCGCACGTGGTCCGGCTGCGGCGTCAACCGCACGACGCCGGAGCCGTGGGCGAGCCGCAGCGTCCGCGCGTACGACTCCGAAGTGACTTCCTCGACCCCCGGCACCGCCTGAGCCGCGAAGAAGCGAAGCAAGCCGGCCGCGTCGAAGGGCGGCCTGAACGGCAACCGCAGGCTGAGCCGCGTCCCGCTCAGATCGCCACCCCGACGTCGCGAAGCAGCGAAGGCGCGAAGCTGCGAAGGCGTCGTCGCGAACACTTCGCGGATCGTCTCGTTGAACTGCCGCACACTCGAGAAGCCCGCCGCGAACGCGACGTCCGTCAGCGGCAGCTCGGACATCTCGATCAGCAGCCGCGCCGAGTGCGCGCGGTGCGCACGGGCCAGCGCCAACGGGCCCGCGCCCAGTTCGGCGGTCAGCACCCGGCCGAGCTGACGTTCCGAGTAGCCCAGCCGACGCGCGAGGCCCGGGACGCCTTCGCGCTCGACCGTCCCGTCCGCGATCAAGCGCATCGCCCGCGCCGCGAGATCAGCGCGGACGTTCCAGTCCGGCGAGCCCGGCACCGCGTCGGGCAGGCAGCGGCGGCAGGCGCGGAAGCCGTTGGCCTGCGCCGCCGCCGACGTCGGGAAGAAGCGGACGTTCTGCTCCTTCGGCGTCGACGCCGGGCACGACGGGCGGCAGTAGATGCCGGTCGTGCGGACCGCCATGATGAACTGGCCGTCGAAGCGCGAGTCGCGGGCGGTGACCACGCGGTAGCAGCGCTCGGCGTCGCGCCAGAGCGCCGGTGCCTCCGTCGATGTGACCATGGATCCGAGCATGCCAGCAGGTCAGCGCGCTCGCTGGCGGAAATCCGACGCGGCGTTGGGTGCGTGGGGCCCGGCCGGGACAGCCACGTAGACTGCGGGGTCGTGAGCCTCACCCTCGGTATCGTCGGCCTGCCCAACGTCGGCAAGTCCACCCTGTTCAACGCGCTGACCCGCAACGACGTGCTCGCCGCGAACTACCCGTTCGCGACGATCGAGCCGAACGTCGGCGTCGTGCCGCTGCCGGACCCCCGGCTGGACAAGCTGGCCGAGCTGTACAAGTCGGAGAAGACGGTCCCGGCCGTGGTGTCCTTTGTGGACATCGCGGGCATCGTCAAGGGCGCGTCCGAGGGTGCCGGACTGGGCAACAAGTTCCTCGCGAACATCCGTGAGGCCAACGCGATCTGCCAGGTCATCCGCGTGTTCGACGACCCCGACGTGGTGCACGTCGACGGCCGGATCGACCCGTCGAGCGACATCGAGACGATCAACACCGAGCTGATCCTCGCCGACCTGCAGACCCTTGACAAGGCGCTGCCGCGGCTGGAGAAGGAAGCGCGGACGAAGAAGGAGAACAAGCCCGCGCTGGACAACGCGCAGAAGGCGAAGGAGATCCTCGACGCCGGGCGCACGCTCTTCCAGGCGCAGAAGGAAGTCGACTTCGAGGCGCTGCGCGAGCTCAGCCTGCTCACCACGAAGCCGTTCCTGTACGTCTTCAACGCCGACGAGTCGGTGCTCACCGACGAGGCCCGCCGCGAGGAGCTGACCAAGCTGGTCGCGCCCGCGGACGCGGTGTTCCTCGACGCGAAGGTCGAGGCGGAACTGCTGGAGCTGGACGACGAGGAGTCGGTGCGAGAGCTGCTCGAGTCGGTCGGCCAGCCGGAGCCGGGCCTGTACTCCCTGGCCCGCGCGGGCTTCCACACGCTCGGCCTGCAGACGTACCTGACGGCGGGCCCGAAGGAAGCGCGGGCCTGGACGATCCCCCAGGGCGCGACGGCCCCCCAGGCGGCGGGCGTCATCCACACGGACTTCGAGCGCGGCTTCATCAAGGCGGAGATCGTCTCGTACGACGACCTGATGGAGGCGGGCTCGATGGCGGCGGCCCGGGCGGCGGGCAAGGTCCGCATGGAGGGCAAGGACTACGTCATGGCCGACGGCGACGTGGTCGAGTTCCGCTTCAACGTGTGAGCCGGGAGCGGGTCCCGGAAGAAGCCGGGTAGTCGCAACACCACCCGCGGCGCCTGAGTCTCTGCCACTCTCGAACTCGTGAGTGCCTATCTGATCTCCGAGGTCGAAATCCTCGACCCGACCCTCGCCGATCGCTACCGCGAGATCGCCGCCGCGTCGATCGCGGCCTACGGCGGCCGCTACCTCGCCCGCGGTGCCAAGCCCACCGTTCTCGAAGGCGACTTCGAAGAGGAACGGGTGGTCGTCGTGGTCGAGTTCGCGGATCGGGCGACCGCCGAACGCTGGTACGACTCGCCCGAGTACGCCGAAGGGCGGGAAATCGCCAAGGTCGCCTTGAACCGGCGGCTGCTGCTCGTCGACGGCGTCGCGTGAAGATCCTGCCGGGCCTCGGACGTCGCCAGGCCCGGCAGGCCCCGACCACTAGCCGAGCAAGCCCAGCAGCGCGATGGCGATCAGCACCACCGCGGGGGCGAGTGCGTTGATCCAAGCGCGCTGAGCGGCGGTGAGGGCGGTGCTGTTCATGGCGTTTCCTAGGGCCGAAACCAATGCTTCCGCCTGCTCAGCGCGCTGATCATGCCCTTCGTTAGCGGCTGTGATCGAACTCTCAGCCGTCCGAGTGACGACGATTGCGGGCCGTGAACCAGAGCACGCCACCCGCCGCGGCCACCATCGTCGCGAATGCCGCCGTTCCCACCACGATCGCCTGGGTCATCCTGCGTCTCCCTCGAAAAATCTCCTGGTAACCGAGAGACGTCGAAACCCCGCGTTCGTGCACTGAGAGTAGCCGAGATCACAGTGCGGCGAGGACCTCGTCGATCTGCTGGGCGAGGTCGAAGTCCTTGGCCGTCAGCCCGCCCGCCGAGTGGGTGCTCAGCCGGAACGTCAGCGTGCGCCAGCGGATGTCGATGTCCGGATGGTGGTCGGCCGCCTCGGCGAGCACCGCCACCCGGTCCACCACCTCGATCGCCTGCATGAAGCTCGCCAGCTCCGCCTCGCGGGAGATCACGGCGCCGGAACGCGTCCAGTGCGTCCCCAATCGCTCGTCGGCCTCGGAGTCGCTCAAGATTTCCGTCATGTCTCCATCGTCCTGCGTCCTGGACTACGCTGCACGGTTGCCACGGGAGTCCGGTGAGCCGGGCTGAGAGGCGGGTCACCCGCGACCGTTCGCACCTGACCGGATCATGCCGGCGAAGGGAGGGCTGCCCTCCTCGTCCGGCGAAGTGCAGGAGGGTAGATGAAACGCAGGGCTGTTCGCGCCGCGACGGCCATCGCCGCCGTCAGCGCCGTCGCGGCGGCGTGCTCGCTGTCGGACGGTGACGGTGGTACGCAGCAGACGCCCACCGTCACCCTCGTGACGCACGATTCCTTCCTGGCGCCGCAGGAGGTGCTCGACGCCTTCCAGAAGCAGTCGGGCATCAAGATCTCCGTGCTCAAGCAGGGTGACGCCGGGTCGCTGACCAACAAGCTCGTGCTCACCAAGGCCAACCCGATCGGCGACGTCGCGTACGGCGTCGACTCGACCTTCGCCTCGCGCGCGCTCAGCGAGGGCGTCTTCGAGCCGTACACGAGCCCGGAGGCCGACCGCGGGCCGCAGCGCTACGCCGTCGACCCCGAGCACCGGCTGTCGGCGGTCGACGTCGGCGACGTCTGCGTCAACGTCGACACGAACTACTTCACGAGCAAGGGCATCCCGGCGCCGTCGACCTACGACGACCTCGCCGACCCGAAGTACAAGGACCTCATGGTCGCCGAGGACCCGGCGACGGCCTCGCCCGGACTGGCGTTCCTGCTCGGCACCATCGCCAAGTACGGCGAGGCCGGCTGGAAGGACTACTGGACGAAGCTGAAGGCCAACGGCGTCAAGGTGGTCAGCGGCTGGGAAGAGGCCTACACCAAGGACTTCTCCGGCTCGTCCGGCAAGGGGCCGCGCCCGATCGTCGTCTCGTACGCGTCGTCGCCCGCCGCCGAGGTCGGCGAGGACGGGAAGCCGCGCACGAAGGCGCTGCTCGACACCTGCTACCGGCAGGTCGAGTACGCCGGGGTGCTGGCGAACGGCAAGCAGGCCGAGAACGCGCGCAAGGTCGTCGACTTCCTGCTCTCCCAGCAGTTCCAGGTGACGGTGGCGGCCAACATGTACGTCTACCCCGCGCGCCAGGGCGTCGACCTGCCCGCGGGCTGGGCGCAGGTCGCCCCGCTGCCGCAGAAGCCGCAGACGCTGCCCGCGGACCAGGTCCAGGCCGGACGCGAGAAGTGGATCGGCGAATGGCGCACGCTCGTGCAGTGACATCCGAGGCTCCGCCTCGGGCCGGGGGCTCCGCCACCCGGAGCCCCCGAAAACCATCAGTCCTAGCCCCACCCAGGACCGCCCGCGGCGTCGGCTTGGCACTGCTCGGGCTGGCCCCGATCGGGTTCCTGGTGGTGTTCTTCGCCTGGCCCGTCGTCGCGATCGTCGGCCGCGGGTTCGCCGCGGGCGGGCTCGACGTCGTCCTCGGCGACCCGCGGACCTGGCAGCTCGCCGGGTTCACCGTGGCCAGCGCGGCGGCGTCGACGGTGGTCGCGGTGCTGGCCGGGCTGCCGGTGGCGTTCCTGCTGGCGCGGGTGCGGCTGCCCGGCGTCGGCCTGGCGCGGACGCTCGTGCTGGTGCCGTTCGTGCTGCCGACGGTCGTCGTCGGCCTCGCGTTCCGCGCGCTCTGGCCGGACGGCGGCGTGCTGCCGATCGTGCTGGCCAACGCGTTCTTCAACGTCGCGGTCGTCGCGCGGACCGTCGCCGGGCTGTGGGCGCGGCTGGATTCGCGGACGACCGACGCCGCCCGCGCGCTCGGCGCCTCGCCGTGGCGGGCGTTCCGGTCGGTGACGCTGCCCGCGCTGGCGCCCGCGGTCGCGTCCGCCGCGGCCGTGGTGTTCCTGTTCTGCGCCACCAGTTTCGGCGTCGTCCTGATCCTCGGCGGCGCCCGCTACCGCACCCTGGAAACCGAGATCTACCTCCGGACCGTCGACCTCCTGGACCTCTCCGGCGCCGCGGCGCTTTCCCTGATTCAGTTCGCGGCCGTGGTCGCCGCGCTGGTGCTCGGCGGGCTGGCGCGACGTCGCAAGGAGGGCGCCCGGATCGGCGTGAGCCAAGCGCGACGCCCACGCGGCGGCGAGTGGTGGGTCGTCGGCGCCGCGGGTGTCGTACTGGCCCTGTTGCTGACGCCGATCGTCGCGCTGCTCGCCGAATCGGTGTCCACTGAGGACGGCTGGAGCCTCGCCGGGTACCGGGCGCTGACGAGCACCGGCGAGAAGGGCGCGCTGCAGGTGTCCGGCTGGGACGCCGCCCTGAACTCGCTGAAGGTCGCCACCGACGCGACGCTGCTGGCGATGGTGGTCGGCGTGCTCGCGTCCGTGGTGCTGGTGGTGCTGCGCCGGTCGCCGGTGCGGGCCGCGCGCGGGCTCGGCGAGACGATGGACGCCGTGCTGATGCTGCCGCTCGGGGTGTCGGCGGTGACGGTCGGGTTCGGCTACCTGGTGACGCTCGACGCGCTGCCCGGCGACCTCCGGACGTCGCCGTACCTGGTGCCGCTGGCGCAGGCGCTGGTGATCATCCCGCTGGTCGTGCGGATGGTGCTGCCGGTGCTGCGCTCGGTCGATGTCCGATTGCGGCAGGCCGCGTCGACGCTCGGGGCGAGCCCGCTGCGGGTGTGGCGCGAGATCGACCTGCCGCTGACGCTGCGCCCGCTGGTGGCGGCGGCCGGGTTCGGGTTCGTGGTGGCGCTCGGCGAGTTCGGCGCGACGAGCTTCCTCGCCCGCCCGACGGCGCCGACGTTGCCGGTCGCGGTGGCGACGCTGATGGCGCGCCCGGGCGAGCTGAACAACCAGATGGCGTACGCGGCGTGCGCGTTGCTGATGCTCGTGACGGTGCTGGCGGTCGCGCTGATCGACCGCCTCGGCGCCGCGCGCGGCCGGGTGGGAGAGTTCTGATGGCGCTGTCGGTACGGGACTTGACCGTCCACTACGGAGCGTTCGCGGCGGTCCGCGACGTCCGCCTCGACATCGCCGACGGCGAGGTGCTGGCCCTGCTCGGCCCGTCGGGTTCGGGCAAGTCGACGCTCCTGCGCGCGATCACCGGCTTGGAGCCGTCGGCGCGGGGAACGGTGAGCTGGGACGGCGAGGACCTCGGCGCGGTCCCGGTGCACCGGCGCGGCTTCGGCCTGGTGTTCCAGGACGGCCAGCTGTTCGGCCACCGCGACGTCGCGGCGAACATCGCGTTCGGCCTGCGGATGCACGGCGTGCCGCGGGCCGAGTGGGCGTCGCGGGTGGCGGAGTTGCTGGCGCTGGTCGGCCTGTCCGGCTTTGAACGGCGGCGGGTGACGGAACTTTCGGGCGGTCAGGCGCAGCGGGTGGCGTTGGCGAGGGCGTTGGCCCCGAAGCCGCGGCTGCTGCTCCTCGATGAGCCATTGTCCGGTTTGGACGCCGGGTTGCGCGAGCAGCTGGCGATCGACCTGGCGGACCTGTTGCGGCGCAGCAAGATCACGACGTTGCTGGTGACGCACGACCAGGAGGAGGCGTTCACCCTCGCCGACCGGGTCGCGGTGCTCGACGCGGGCGAGGTCCGGCAGGAGGGCGCGGTCCGCCGGGTGTGGCGCAACCCGGCGGACGACGACGTGGCCCGGTTCCTCGGGGTGACGACGTTCGCCGACGGCGTCGCGGCCGGGGGCGTGGTGCGCACGCCGCTCGGTGACGTCACGCTCCCGGACGTCGGCGACGGCCCGGTGCGGCTCGGGCTGCGCCCGCACGCGCTGCGGGTGGCGTCCGAGGGGGTCGCGGGCGAGGTCGTCGCGGCGGTGCACCGGCGTGAGCACGTGCGACTGGTGGTGCGCCTGCCCGAGTCCACTGTGGACGCCGTGGCTCCGGCGGCTTCGGACCTGCGCGCCGGGGACGCCGTGACGCTCGCCTTGGATCCGGACGGGATCGCGCTGGTCGGCTGACGTCGCCGGGAAACGCGGTGGAGCGGCGGGGCGTTCCGCCTTACGGTGACGCCATGAGCGAATCGCCGGTCGAGGCTTTCGACCCGCCCTACTACGTGGCTGTCTTCACCACGGTGCGCACCGAGGAGCAGGGCGGCTACCGCGAGACGAACGCGCGGATGGAAGAGCTGGTCAAGGACGTCCCCGGGTACCTGGGGATGGACCACGCGCAGACGCCCGGCGGGCTGGGCATCACGGTCGGGTATTTCCGCGACGCCGACGCCCTGACGGAGTGGCGGACCAACGCCGAGCACCGCGCGGCGCAGAAGCGCGGGCGGGCCGAGTGGTACGAGAGCTACACGCTGCACGTGGCGAAGGTGGAGCGCAGCCACGGCTTCACGCGAGCGGCGGACTGACCGTCGTGAGTGGCGATTCGGGTTAGAACCCTAATCGCCACTCACGACATCGTCAGCCATCCCGGGTGGACAGCCGCGCGTAAGCCAGCGAAAGCCCGATCACGATGTAGCAGGCCGCCCGCAGGGCACCTTCGCCGAGCATCTGCGTGCCCATCGGGTCCTGCAGCACTTCCGCCGGGGCCACCGACCAGTTCTGCGTCAGCAGGAACGGGTGCAGCCAGTCCAGCGAGCTGAGGAACCCGAGGATGGTGAACACGATGTCGGCCGCCAGGACCGAAGCCACCACGAGCATCGGGTGTTCCGTCCAGCTGGAGATCGCCAGCGCCACCGCGCCGACCGCCCACAGCTGCAGCACCACCCAGCCCGCCACCAGCAGGATCCGGACCAGCGCGCCGCCCAGCGACAACGTCGTGCCCGACAGCGTGAACAGCGAGTCCGTGCCGTTGATGATCAGGCCGGTCACCACGCCCGTCACGCACATCGCCAGCACCGAGACCACCGACACCGTCGCCACGCCGAACGCCTTGACCGCCAGCAGGCGGCCCCGGCCGACCGGCGCGATCAGCCAGCCCCGCAGCGTGCCGTGCGCCGTTTCGCCCGCGATCGCGTCCGCGCCCGCCATCGCCGACGCCAGCGGCAGCAGCAACGCCAGTGACATCACGATCGCCGCGATCGGCAGCACGAACGCGTTGTTCACCGCGGACGCCAGCAGCGCTCCGCCGCCGTCGTCCGGGCCGCCGCCCTGCGCACCGGCGTCGTCCACCAGCGTCAGGCCGATGCCGATCACGATCGGGATCAGTGCCAGCAACCCCAGCACGGCCAGCGTGCGCGGCCGCCGGAAGATCCAGCGCAGCTCCGCGGCCAGCAACCGCGGCAGCGGCACCGTGTCGTGGCCCGTGCGGGCCGCCGGTGCGTCGAGAACCGCCGTCGTCATTCCGCCCCCTCGGTCAGCCGCGCGAACAGGTCTTCCAGCCCGGTGCGGGCCCGCGTCGCCTCGTGGACCGCGACCCCCGCGCCCACCAGGACCTCCAGCACGCGGGGCGCCGGCGTCGCCGTCAGGTCCGCGCGGACGCCGTCCGGCGTGAGCCGCGCGCCGATCCGATGTTCCCGCAACGCCTCCACCGCCCGCTCCGCGTCCGGCGTGCGGACCAGCAGAGCCGCGTTACCCGACTCCAGCAGCTCGGCCAGCTCGCCCTGCGCGACGACGTTGCCCGCCTGCAGCACGGCCACGTGCGTGCACGTCGCCTCCACCTCGGCCAGCAGGTGCGACGACACCAGCACGGTGACGCCCTCGGCGTGCAGCTCGGCCACGATCCTGCGGATCTCCCTGGTACCCGCGGGGTCGAGGCCGTTGGTCGGCTCGTCGAGCACGACCATCTTCCGCGGCACGAGCAACGCCGAAGCGAGCCCGAGCCGCTGCTTCATGCCGAGCGAGTAACCGCGGTACCGCCGCCGCGCCGCTCCGGTCAGCCCGACGCGCTCCAACGCGGTGTCGACGGCACGGGGAATCCCGGCCGACGTCAGCCGCGGCTCGGCCGCCGCGAAGCGCAGGAGGTTGTCGCGCCCGGACAGGAACGGGTGGAAGCCCGGCCCCTCGACCAGCGCGCCGACGTCCGGCAGCGCGTGCGCGGCGGCCTCCGGCATCGGGCGGCCCAGCAGCTCGACCTCGCCCTCGGTCGGGCGGACCAGGCCGAGCAGCATCCGGATCGTCGTCGTCTTGCCCGAGCCGTTCGGCCCGAGCATCCCGACGACCGCGCCCTCCGGGATGTCGAGGTCGACGTGGTCCACCGCGACCGTGCCGCGGTAGACCTTGCGCAGCCCCCGGGTGCGCGCGGCGAGCGGGACCGCCGGGGCGGACGTCTCCGAAGAAACGTCCGCCCCGGACTCGACCGCCGTGCTGGTCACTTCTGACCCAGCGCTTCGTAGAGGACCTGCTCCGGCACCGCACCGGCGGCGAAGCGGCCGTCGTCGGTCAGGACCGCGCTGCCCACCTTCGTGGTGACCAGGTAGCCGCTACCCCACGCGCCGTTGACCTTCTTCGCGAACCGCTCCAGCAACGCCTTCGGGTCGGTGTTGCGGCCCTGGCGCTCACCCGACTGCTGCTTCGGCGCCGCGTTCAGCGCGTCCGCCGGCACCTTGCCGGTGACGACGGTGTCCCAGCCGTCGCCGACGACCTTGACGTCCTGCCGCGCCTGCTCGGCCATGTCCTTGTGCTGCTGGTCGATCGACGGCGTCTTCTCCTCGACCTTCGCGCCCTTCGGCGGGGTGAAGGTGAAGAGGTCGGCGGGCTGCTGCGTGAACTCGATCTCGGTGAACGCGACCTCGAGCGCCGGGGTCGCCGTGCCGTTGCTCAGCACCGACACCCGCAGCGGCATCCGCGTCTGCGAGTCGACCGCGACGCGGATCTCGCGCAACAGCGTCCGCTCGGTCGGCTTCGGCGTCAGGACCAGCTCGTAGGCCGGGCGGTCGGCGACGGTCGCGGTGCCGTCGACCGACACCGTGCTGCTCTCGCGCACCTTGGCGAGCAGCTCCGTCGACGCCGCGACCGGGTCGGCGGTCTTGTCGCTGCCCGCGCCCTTCTGCTGCGCCACCTCGGCCGGGATGGTCACCTTGGTCGCGGTGTTCGTCTTCGAGCTGTAGTCCCAGACGGTGGTGCCGTCGTGGACGACGGTCTCCTGGCTCGCCCCCTGCGTCACCGCCAGGCGGCTCTTGCCCGCGCCGTCGGTGAAGATGTGCGCCGAGTCCATGTTCAGCGCCGACGCCCCCGGCAGCGCGTTCCCCACCTGCGGCAGGCCCAGGTCGTTGCTGACCTTGACCGTGCCGTCGAACGCCCCCGGCTTCGCCTTCATCACCGACTGCACCAGGTCCTCGGCGCTCACCTGCGGCAGCGCCGGCTTGTCGTCGGCGCTGGCGGGCATCGCGACGAACGCGAGCCCGCCGGCACCGAGCGCGGTGCCGACGACCGCGGCGGTGATGCCCTTCGTCTTCGGTTTCATGCGTCTCTCCCTGTGGTGTTCCCGGGCTCGAGTGTGCCCGGCTCCCTGGCACCGACGCTTCCCTCTCGAGACTGAGATACCCCTGAAGGTTCTCCCTCTCCGGCTGAGATCGTGCTGAGAGCTGACGCAGGACCTGCGCAAACCGGCCATGATGAGTCTCGTGAAACCTCGGGTGCTGGTGGTCGACGACGAACCGGGCGTGCGGAAGGCGCTGCAGCGCGGGCTGCGCGCGGAGGACATGGACGTGGTCACGGCCGCCGACGGGCCCACCGGCCTGCAGCTGGCGAGCACGGGCTCGTTCGACGTCGTGCTGCTCGACATCATGCTGCCCGGCCTGTCCGGCTACCGCGTGCTGGAGCGGCTGCGCAAGGACGGCGTCACCACGCCGGTGCTGCTCGTCTCGGCCAAGGACGGCGAGATCGACCAGGCCGACGGCCTCGACCTCGGCGCCGACGGCTACCTCGTCAAGCCGTTCTCCTTCGTGGTGCTGGTCGCGCAGGTGCGCGCGGTGCTGCGCCGGGCCGGGCCGGAAGCCGGGCGCGGCACGCTGCGGCTCGGCGCGCTCGAGGTCGACCGCGGGCTGCGGCAGGTGCACTGGAACGGTGTCGAGGTCCCGCTGAGCCCGCGCGAGTTCGCGCTGCTCGAGGTGCTCGTCGGCCGGGCGGGCACGGTCGTCACGAAGGACGAGCTGCTGCGCGCGGTCTGGGGCGAGGAGCAGGCCGTGACGCGCAACCTCGTCGAGGTGTACGTCGGGTACGTGCGGCGCAAGCTCGACGCCGTCGGCGCGGGCGCGTTGCTGCGGACCGTGCGCGGGCACGGCTACCTGGCCTCGGACGCGCAGCTCGACGAGGTCATCACCCCGTGATCTCGTGGTGGCGGGGCCGGTCCCTGCAGGTCCGCATCACCGTGCTCGCCGCGACGATCACCCTGGGCTGCCTGCTCGGGCTGGCCGCACTGGCCGCGTCGAACCTCTCGCCGTTGCTGATCGGCTCGGTCGACCGGGAGCTGTCGAACGCCCTCGGCCCGGCGAGTGCCGAGGTGAGCGCCGGGCGGGCGCTGTCCGGCGCGGCCCCGGTGACGCTGCGGGTGCTGGACATCGCGGGCGCCCCGGTCGACGGCGGCACGCCCACCGGCCTCGCGCCCGCGGACGTCTCGACGCTCAAGGCGGGCCAGCCGGTCCAGCGCGACGGCGCGCGATACCTGGGCACGGTCGTGTCCGCGCCGGACGGGTCGCAACGGCTGGTCGTCGCGGGCGCGGGCCTGGTCGGGTTCGCCGCGGCGGTGCACTACGGCGGGGTGTGGCTGGTGGTCGTCGCGTCGGTGGGCGCGGTGGTGGCGGGCTTCGCGACGTGGCTGGTCGTGCGGCTGGCGCTGCGGCCGGTGGCGCGCATGCGGGGTTCGGTGCGGGCGCTGCCGCCGGGCGCGCGGCTCGCGTTGCCGGACTCGAACGACGAGCTGCGGGCGCTGGCGGAGGAGTTCAACGCGCTGCTGGAGCGGCAGGAGCAGGCGAGCGAGCGGCTCCGGCGGTTCACCGGCGACGCGGCGCACGAGCTGCGGTCGCCGGTCGCGTCGATCCGCGTGCAGGCCGAGGTCGCCGTCACCAACCCGGACCCGGAGCTGGCCCAGGAGACGCTGTCGGACATCTTGACCGAGGCCGAACGGCTGTCGGCGCTGCTGGACGGGCTGCTGTCGCTGGCCCGGTCGGACGCGGGGGAGGTGCCGCCCGCCTCGCCGGTGGAGCTGGTGAGCGAGGTGCGGGCGGCGGTGGCCCGGCTGCCGGCGGGGGCGCCGGAGACGCGGGTGAGCAACGCGGTGGCGCAGGCGTGGGCGTCGGCGGCGCACGCCGAGGTCGAGCTGGTGCTGGACAACCTGCTGCGCAACGCGTGCCGGTACGCGCGCGGCCAGATCGTGGTGTCGGTGCTGGCGTCGCGGGCATCGGTGCGGGTGGTGGTCGACGACGACGGCCCGGGCATCGCGCCGGAGCACCGCGAGAAGGTGTTCGACCGGTTCTACCGCATCGCCGACGACCGGGCGCGGTCCTCGGGCGGCACGGGGCTGGGGCTGGCGATGGTGGCCGAGACGGTGCGCCGCCGGGGCGGACGCGTCCAGGTGGGCGAGTCCCCGGACGGCGGCGCGCGGTTCGTGGTCGTCTGGCGGGTCGTGAGTGGCAAGGGCGGTTAGTACTCCAGCTGTAGTTCGTGATCGGGTGCTGGGTTTTCGTGTCGTCGCTGGTAGTGGCTTTGCCGGGCGTGATGTTGGTGTCGTCGGCGCCAGGTGGACCAGGCCAGGATGTCGGCGACGCGGCGGGCTGGCTTGAGGATGAGCTGGGCGTAGAGGTGCCTGATCTCGTTGCGTGTCAACGGGATCAGGCCCTCATGCGGTTTTGTGTGGCGGGCATGGGCGGCGGCGATGGCGAGGAAGGCGTGGGCCAGCATGACCAGCGTGGTCCAGCGATACCAGGAGGTCCAGGTGCGGACCTGGTGCTCGTCCAGGCCGGTGAGTTCTTTGCCGGTCTGGAAGGTTTCCTCGATCGTCCAGCGACGCCCGGCAACGCGGGCGAGCTTGGCCAGCGAGACGCGGCGGGGGCTGTAACAGCGGTAGAACGCAGTCTCCCCGGTGCGCCGGTTGCGGCGCATCAGGATCCAGTGATAACCGGTGGTGCCCGCGGGGTGCAGCCGGATGCGGGCCCACAGGTAGTAGCGCCGGCCTTTCGCGCCCGCTCCGGCGGAGAGCTTCTGCCAGGCCCGTTTCGGCAGCGCGGCCGCCCGCTCATCAGCTCGCACGCTCTGCCTGCCGGGCCCGGGAATGCGATGGTCGCAGGCCACGGCCAGCACATAGGCCTGTCCGCGTTGTTCGAGCGGATCACGCAGGCCGGCAGCGTCTTTGCCGTAAGCCTCGTCCCCGGTCACCCACCCCACCCGCACGCCCGCGTCCAGCGCCCGGGTGATCATGGCCAACGCGAGCCGGGATTTCGTGGTGAACCGGGTCCCGGCGGGCACTCCGGCCCGGTCCCGGCGCCGGGGGTCCTCGGCCCAGCTTTCAGGCAGGTAGAGCTCACGGTCGATGAACGTATGCCCGGCCGGGGTGGAATACGTCAGGAACACCGACATCTGCGAGTTCTCGATCCGGCCCGCCGTGCCCGTGTACTGCCGCTGGACTCCGACCGACTCGGTGCCCTTCTTCAGGTCGCCGGTCTCGTCGATGACCAGCATCGCATCCTGATCACCCAGCTGCTCGACCACGACCTCGCGCAGGTCGTCACGAACCCCGTCCACGTCCCAGCTCGCGCGCGAGAGCAGGTTCTGCATCCCATGCGGGGTCGTGTCCCCGACAGCCTCGGCGATGGTCCAGCAGTTCACCCGAACCAGCCCGGCCAGCAGCCCCTGCACGAACCGCCCCGCGCGGCGACGCGACTCCACCCGCGCGAACCGGTGCCCCACCCGCACGAACATCTCACCCAGCAGCGACTGCCACCCCGCAGGGTCTACGCTGGCAGCCGCGGCCACCACATGATCTTGAGTTGTCTTCACAAACACCATGATCACGTGGTGGCCGCACCCATCTCACCGGCCCCCTCCAGCAAGATCACGAACTACAGCTGGAGTATTAGAACCGCCCTTGCCACTCACGACCGGTGCCGCGGGGGCTTCCGGGTAGATTCCGGGGCTGTGAACGGTGTGATCGTGGGTGCCGCGCTGGTGCGGGACGGCAAGCTGCTCGCCCAGCAGCGGGCTTGGCCGCCGGGGCACGCGGGGCAGTGGGAGCTGCCCGGGGGACGCGTCGAGCCCGGGGAGTCCGAGGCCTTCGCGCTCGCCAGGGAGTGCAGCGAGGAGCTCGACGTCGTGGTCGAGGTCGGCGAACGCGTCGGCGAGGACGTCGCATTGCCCGGCGGGAAGGTCCTCCGCATCTACGCCGCGACGCTCGTATCGCCCGGTGAGGAGCCGCGGGCCGTCGAGCACCGAGCCGTGCGCTGGCTCGGGCCCGACGACCTCGACGACCTCGACTGGCTGCCCGCCGACCGGATCCTGCTCCCCGCCTTCCGCGCGCTGCTGGTGGGCTGAAGGGGACTTTGCTCGCATCAGATGCGAGCAAAGTCCCCTTCAGCCGATCACATGCGATGAACGTCCCCTTCAGCACGCGCCGATCATCCGCAACGCCGCGTCGAGCCGGTGCGAGCCGCGCTCGCGGGCCCGCTCCGCGCCCGCCTTCCGCACCCGGTCCAGCTCCGCGACGTCGTCGAGCAGCGTCATGGCCCGCGAGCGCACGGGACTCAGCTCCTCGATCACGGCGTCGGCGACGGCGTCCTTCACCGCTCCGTACGACGAGAACTCCTCCGCCAGGTCGGCCGGGGAACCGCCCCGGCACGCGGCCAGGATCTCCAGCAGGTTCGCCATCCCAGGGCGGGTGTCCGGGGCGTGGACCGGCACCGAGCCGCCGTCGGTCACCGCGCGGCGGATCTTGCGGCGGATCTGGTCCGGCTCGTCGAGCGCGAACACCACGCCCGCCGCGTCCCGCGTCGACTTCGACATCTTGCGCGTCGGATCGCTGAGGTCCTTCACCCGCGCTCCCGCGGGCGGGAGCACCGCCTCCGGGATCGTGAACACCTCGCCGTACGTGCTGTTGAAGCGCTTCGCCAGCGTCCGTGTCAGCTCGACGTGCTGGCGCTGGTCCTCGCCGACCGGCACCTCGTCCGCGCCCTGCAGCAGGATGTCCGCGGCCATCAGCGCCGGGTAGGTCAGCAGCGACAGCCGCACCCCGGCCTGCCCCTTGGACTTCTCCTTGAACTGGATCATCCTGGCCGCTTCGCCGTAGTTGCAGGTGCACTCCAGCACCCAGGTCAGCGCGCCCAGCTCGCGGGCCAGGTCCGACTGGACGAACACCCGCTCGGGATCGATGCCGGCGGCGATCAGCACCGCCAGCTGTTCGTGCGCCAGTGATCGGAGTTTCGCCGGGTTGTGCGGGGTCGTCATGCCGTGCAGGTCGGCGACGAAGTACAGGTCGTCCGCGCCGCCCTCGAGCGCCCAGCGGCGCACGGCACCGAGGTAGTTGCCGA
Source organism: Amycolatopsis nalaikhensis (assembly GCF_030264295.1). Lineage (GTDB taxonomy): Bacteria > Actinomycetota > Actinomycetes > Mycobacteriales > Pseudonocardiaceae > Amycolatopsis > Amycolatopsis nalaikhensis. The sequence continues at coordinate 4,527,199 of NZ_CP127173.1, forward strand.
GGTGGACGTGACCGGAGGGGGTGATGCCGGACAGCTTGCTCATCGTGTCTTCCTTCCGAGGGGGACCACCCCGGAGAAGGCACGAAAAAGGCCGCCCGTCCGGGGCGGCCGCTGGTGGTTCAGCGCAGGTTCAATGGGCCGCCGGAGGGCGGCCACCACTGGGAGGTCTGCGCACGCATGCACCCACTGTAGCGGACCCGGCGGCGCCGGACTTCTCCGTTCGCCCGATCCGTCAACACTTCGCATCGACGCGCCGCGCGAGGGGTGTGGCGGCCGCCCGGCGGAGTTACCTTCTTAACCATGTATGTCGTCCTGCTGAACTACACGGCCCCCATCGAGGAAATCGACTACGCGCTCCCGGACCACGTCGAATGGCTGAACAAGCAGTACGAACACGGCCACTTCCTGGCGTCCGGGGCGCGGAACCCGCGCACCGGCGGCGTGATCATCACGCGGCCGATGGCCCGCGGGAAGCTCGACGCGATCCTCGCGTCCGACCCGTTCTCCGTGAAGCACCTCGCGAAGTACGAGGTGATCGAGTTCTCGCCGACGAAGACGGCGCCCGAACTGCGGCTGGTCAACGAGGCGGTGCCGCACTAGGCGGCGAGGTCCAGCTTCGCCTTCTTCAACGCCAGCACCGGGCACTTCTTGCAGCGCGGCTTCGACCGGCAGCACTTCTTCTTGACCTTGCCGGCCTTCATCAGCTTGCGCACGACCTTGCGCGGATCCTTCGCCTTCTTGCCCACGTGCGCTCCTCGGCTCGGCGACGTTCACCGGGTATCCACGTTAGGTCAGCCTAACCGACAAGGGGGCGTGGGGCCGCTCACACCGGGGCTGCGGGTATCCTGAGTGAGGTCCGCGTGTGACCAGAGCCGGTCACGGGATGCCTGACGGGCTTACGCGGCCATCCAACCCTTGAAGTTCAGGAGTTCTCGCGTGCCCGCAGCCAGCGCTACCGTCGAAACCGGCCGGCCGACCGGTAAGACCCGGCCCGACCTGCGCAATGTCGCGATCGTAGCCCACGTCGACCACGGCAAGACGACGCTGGTGGACGCGATGCTCCGCCAGTCCGGCGCCTTCGCCGAGCGCGCCGAGCTCGTCGACCGCGTGATGGACTCGGGTGAGCTCGAGCGCGAAAAGGGCATCACGATCCTGGCGAAGAACACCTCGATCCGCCGCCAGACCGAAGACGGCCCGATCACCATCAACGTCATCGACACCCCGGGCCACGCCGACTTCGGCGGCGAGGTCGAGCGCGGGCTGTCCATGGTGGACGGCGTGGTGCTGCTGGTCGACGCGTCCGAAGGCCCGCTGCCGCAGACCCGGTTCGTGCTCCGCAAGACCCTCGAAGCCCGGCTCCCGGTGATCCTGCTGGTCAACAAGGTCGACCGGCCGGACGCGCGGATCGCCGAGGTCGTCGAGGAGACCCACGACCTGCTGCTCGACCTGGCGGGCGACATCGAGGACGCCGACCTCGACGCGATCCTCGACCTCCCGGTCGTCTACGCCTCCGCGCGCGCCGGCAAGGCGAGCCTCGAGCAGCCCGCGGACGGCGGCCTGCCCGACAGCGAGAACCTCGACCCGCTCTTCGACACGCTGCTGCGCCACGTGCCGCCGCCCGTCGCCGACCTCGACGCGCCGCTGCAGGCGCTGGTCACCAACCTCGACGCGTCGAACTTCCTCGGCCGCATCGCGCTGATCCGCATCCACGCAGGCAAGCTGCGCAAGGGCCAGACCGTGGCCTGGATGCGCGAGGACGGCTCGGTGCAGAACGTGCGCATCTCCGAGCTGCTCGTCACCGAGGCGCTCACCCGCGTCCCGGCCACCGAGGCCACCGCGGGCGAGCTGGTCGCGATCGCCGGCATCCCGGACATCACCATCGGCGACACCCTCGCCGACGCGGAGAACCCGGTGGCGCTGCCCCGGATCACCGTCGACGAGCCCGCGATCTCGATGACCATCGGCGTCAACACCTCGCCGCTGGCCGGGCGCAACGGCGGCGACAAGGTCACCGCGCGGCTGGTCAAGGCCCGTCTCGACCAGGAGCTGGTCGGCAACGTCTCGATCCGCGTCCTGCCGACCGAGCGCCCGGACACCTGGGAGGTCCAGGGCCGCGGCGAGCTCGCGCTGGCCATCCTCGTCGAGCAGATGCGCCGCGAGGGCTTCGAGCTGACCGTCGGCAAGCCGCAGGTGGTGCTCCGCACGATCGACGGCAAGCTGCACGAGCCGTTCGAGCGCCTCTACATCGACTCGCCGGAGGAGCACCTCGGCGCGATCACGCAGCTGCTCGCGTCCCGCAAGGGCCGCATGGAGGACATGAGCGGCAACGGCACCGGCCGGATCAAGCTGATCTACGTGCTGCCCTCGCGCGGCCTGATCGGCTTCCGCACCGACTTCCTCACCGAGACCCGCGGCACCGGCATCGCGAACCACGTGTTCGAGGGCTACTTCCCGTGGGCGGGCGAGATCCGCACCCGGCACAGCGGCTCCTTGGTCGCCGACCGTTCGGGCCCGATCACCGCGTACGCGATGATCCAGCTGGCCGACCGCGGCACGTTCTTCGTCGAGCCGGGCGCCGAGGTGTACGAGGGCATGGTCGTGGGCGAGAACCCGCGCATGGAGGACCTCGACATCAACATCACCAAGGAGAAGAAGCTCACCAACATGCGCTCGTCTACCGGTGACGAGCTCGAGCGCCTCGCCCGGCCGCGCAAGCTCGGCCTGGAGGAAGCGCTGGAGTTCTGCGCCGTCGACGAGTGCGTCGAGGTGGCGCCGGACGTGGTCCGCGTCCGCAAGGTCACGCTCGACATCTCCACGCGCGCGAAGGAGCGTTCGCGCGCGAAGAGCCGCGAAAACGGCTGACCCCGATTACGCGAAAACCTCCCGGTGTCCCGCACCGGGAGGTTTTTCGTTGCCCGGACCATCACGCTCGGTCTACGATCGGCCGACGCGAAGTCACGAATTCCGCCGTTCTTCTCCTTATATCTTTATAGGGGATCCGACGGACTCGACGCCTGGTGTTCACCACCGCGTGAATCCCGTCCCGTGTCCGGGCCGTGTTCGTTCCGTCGTTCCGGAACGGTCCGGGAACCCGGACGGCGTCCCGCGCGTCCTTTCCGATAGCGGCACCAAGGGGGGCCGGGCCCGGCCGATCCGGGTGTGGGAATCTCGGTTCCGGCGGCGGAGGCGGCCGTGGGAGCATGGCTGACCCGATCGGCGGAACCTGGGAGGAACGGGGCGTGCGGGTGAATCGCAAGGCGGTGCCGGTACTGGCACTCGCGGCCGTGCTGCTCACCTCGTGCTCGAACACCCCGCCGCCACCGGTCGTGTCGTCGTCGGTCGCGCCCGTGTCGACCACCGGCAAGACGCCGTCGCAGATCGTCGTCGGGGTCGACGACGTGCTCGGCGGGTACAACCCGCACAACCTCGCGGACTCGTCCCAGGTGACGTCGGCGCTCTCGCAGCTGCTGCTGCCCTCGGTGTTCCGGCAGAAGGACGACGGCAGCACCCAGCTCGACAAGAACCTGATGAAGTCCGCGCAGGTGATCTCGCAGCAGCCGTTCGTGGTCGCCTACGACATCCGGCCGGACGCGTCCTGGTCCGACGGCGCGCCCATCGCCGCCGAGGACTTCGACTACCTGCGCACCCAAATGCGCGACCAGCCCGGCGTGATCGAGCCCGCGGGCTACCGGCAGATCACCGACCTGCAGTCCCGCGAAGGCGGCAAGCGCGTCGAGGTCACCTTCGCCAAGCCGTACCCCGGCTGGCAGACGCTGTTCTCCGGTCTGCTGCCCGCGCACCTGCTCAAGGACGCGCCCGACGGCTGGCGCGGGGCGCTCGCGGCGAACTTCCCGGCCGTCGCCGGCCCGTTCTCGATCAAGAGCATCGACACCGCCCGCGGCGAAGTGATCCTCGAGCGCAACGAGCGCTACTGGGAGAAGCCCGCGGCCATCGACCGGATCGTGCTGCGCCGCTCGGACCAGAGCACGCTGCTGCCGGCGCTGCAGAGCGGCAACGACCAGTTCGCGCTGGCCCGCACCAGCGGCGACGAGCTCAAGCGGCTCGGCGACCTCGGCCCGGCCGTGCGGCTGCACACCGTGGCCCGGCCGGTGGTGGCCGACGTGCTGCTGCGCCCGGTCAGCGCCACGCTGCAGGACGCCCAGGTCCGCGCGGGTGTCGCCGCGCTGCTCGACCGCGGCAAGCTGATCACCGAAGGCGTCAACGGCGGACCGTCGTCGACGCTGCACGCCGACGCCCAGGTGAAGGCGCCCTCGGAAGCGGGGTACGCCGCGACCATCCCGCCCGGCCCGCCGACCGCGCCCGACGTCGCCAAGGCCGAGGAGTCGCTGAAGGCCGCGGGCTACGCGAAGACCGCGGGCACCTGGCGCAAGAACGGCAAGGCCCTCTCGCTGGTGATCGCCTCGCCGGGCACCCAGGAGCCGTACGCGACGATCGCGAAGGAGCTCGCCACCCAGCTCGTCGCGCAGGGCATCGAGGTCAACGCGATCACGCCGCAGCCGCGCGACCTGTTCGGCGGCCTGCTCGCGATGCCAGTCGTCAACGGGGTGCAGCAGCCGACCGGCGACTCGGCGGGCAACGTCGGCGTCGACATCGCGGTCGTGCCGCAGCCGGTCGGCGGCGACACGGCGTCGGTGCTCGCGTCGACCTTCGGCTGCCGCCCGGAGCAGACGGCCGCGGGCGCGGACAAGACCAAACCCGTCGTTCCGGGCAATTCGGCCGGGTTCTGCGATCCGGCGCTGCAGCCGTCGATCGACGCGGCGCTCTCCGGCGCGACCCCGATCGCCGACGCGCTCACCACTCTGGAGCCTGAACTTTGGCGCCAGAACGTGGTCATCCCGTTGTTCCAGCTGGCTGACACCCTGGCGATCGGTTCGGGCATCTCGGGCGTCACGCCGGGTCCCCCCATGGTGGGCCCGTTCGGGTCGGCGGTGAACTGGACTCGCGGCCCGAAGTAATCGCTCGGCTACGCATTCAGTACTACCGGGTGATCTTCACCGACGCCTTCGAGTGGGAGGCTTTGAATCCGTGAGGTAACCGTCGTATTTCTGGATGTCGGCTGGAAGTCACCCTTTGGTCACGATCGACCCTGAACTGGTGACTGTCGGTGCTTTTCCTTTCTAGCGTGCTCCCGCAGTGCGCCAGTTGAGTGTCGCTTGGCGTGTCGTAGGCTCCGGCACCAAACCGGAGCGGTGTGGGTCCTTGTCACAATTCAGGGACTCAGTGCTAGGAGGGCACACTTCATGAGGAGAACCAAAGCAGTCTCCGCCTTGTCGCTCGTCGCAGGCGCCTCGCTGCTGCTGAGCGCCTGCAGCGGCGGCGACTCGGGCTCGGGTAGCACCGACCAGAACGGGTCGTCCACCGACGTCAAGGCGATGGCGGTCGGCAAGGCCGAGCAGGGTGACACGTTCAAGCTCGCGGACGTCCAGGGCTGGGACGGCACGGTCACGGTCGGGATCGACGACGGGTACTCCGGGTACAACAACAACACCCCGGACACCAACAGCTCGTACAACACCTACATCTTGACCGCTGTCCTCGAAGACTCCTTCGTCCTCGACGGCAACAACAAGATCCTGCTCAACAAGGACATGTTCGACTCGGTCGACGTGACCTCCAAGGACCCGCAGGTCGTCACGTACAAGATCCGGCCGAACCTCAAGTGGTCGGACAACGAGCCGTTCGACTGCAAGGACCTGTACCTGAACTGGCTGTCGCAGAGCGGCCAGGCGAAGGGCACGGACGGCAAGAACCCGTTCAACGCCGCTTCGACCACCGGCTACGACAAGATCAAGACCGCCACCTGCAAGGACAACCTGACCTTCGAGACGGACTACAGCGAGCCGTACCTCGACTACAAGGGCCTGTTCTCCGGCGTGTCGATCCTGCCGGCGCACATCCTCGAGAAGCAGACCGGCATCCCGGACATCACCAAGCTGGCGCCGACCGGCGACCCGGCCCTGCTGTCCAAGGCCGGCGACTTCTGGACGAACAAGTGGAAGGGCTTCGACAAGGCCCTCATGCCGGCTTCCGGGCCGTACATGATCGACTCGTTCGACGCGAACCAGAAGTCCGTCACGCTCGTGAAGAACCCGAACTGGGCGGGCGGCAAGGGCGGCCCGGCCAAGATCGTGGTCCGCGCCATGGAAGACACCAAGGCCATGGCGACCGCGCTGCAGAACGGTGAGATCGACGTCGCGGCGTCGACCCAGCCGGACGCCACCGCGGCGAACACGATGAAGGGCCTCGCGGCGCAGGGCGTGACCTACGGTTCGGCCCCGCAGCTGACCTACGAGCACCTGGACCTGCAGTTCAACCGCATGTTCAAGGACGACGCGCTCCGCAAGGCGTTCTTCGAGGTCGTCGACCGCAAGGCGATCACCGACAAGCTGCTCAAGGAAGTCCAGGCCGACGCGGCCCCGCTGAACTCGATCGTGTTCTTCCAGGGTGAAGAGGGCTACACCGACCTGTACGGCAGCAAGGCCGGCCTGGGTGCCGAGGCGGCGGCGAAGACGCTGACCGACGCGGGCTGGACCAAGGGTGCCGACGGCATCTTCGCCAAGGGCGGCCAGCGGGCTTCGTTCAAGATCACGCACAACCAGAACGCCCGCCGCAGCCAGACCGTCGAGATCATCATCTCGCAGGCCAAGGCGGCCGGTATCGAGGTCAAGGACGAGACCGACGCCAACTTCCTCAAGGGTGGCCGCGTTTCGACCGGTGACTACGACATCGCGCTGTTCGGCTGGTCGTCGGCTCCGTACAAGTCGCAGTCGCGGTCGATCTACGTCTGCCCGAACAACGGTGGCGACCAGAACTACCAGAACCTGTGCGACCCGAAGATCGACGACGCGTTCAAGACCGCTGTGAGCGCGACGGACGAGCAGGTCAAGCTGCAGTCCTACCAGGCGGCCGACAAGGCCATCGCGGACAAGTACGCGACGCTCCCGCTGTTCCAGACGCCGAGCATGTGGGCGTTCAAGGGCATCGACCGCGTGTACATGCAGTCCTACAACGGTGTCCTGTGGAACGCCGGCGAGTGGGAGCAGAAGAAGTAGGGCTCGTCCCGCCTCTTCTTTCCCCTCGTTCCAGATGACCTGGGGGGTACCGGGGCCCGGCCACGAGCCGGGCCCCGGTACCCACCGGAAGTAGCTGTTGACCGTAGGGTTACCCCCACTACGGTAGACAACCGGGTAGCGGTCCAGCGCACTTCTGACGACCAGGCCCGGATGAGGAGCAGTTCGTTGAACCTGGTGATCTACATCCTTCGCCGTCTGGCGATATCGATTCCCGTCCTGCTGGTCGGGACCTTTTTGTCGTTCGTGATGGTCGCCGCCACCGGTGACCCGCTCGGCGAGCTCCGCAACAACCCGCAGCTGAGCAAGGACGCGATCGACGCGCTCTCCCACAAGCTGGGCCTGGACCAGGGTGTCGTGCCGCGGTACTTCAGCTGGCTCGGGGACTTCCTCCAGGGCGACTGGGGCACGTCCATCGCGCAGGGCAACGCGCTGCAGCCGGTCGCGCCGAAGGTGATGGCGGCGTTCGGCGTCACGTTCAAGCTGGTCGTCGGAGCCGAGATCCTCGCGCTGGTCATCGGGATCATCGTCGGCGTGCTCGCCGCGGTGAAGCAGTACTCGATCATCGACTACCTGGCCACCACCCTGGCCTTCCTGCTGTTCTCCATGCCGATCTTCTGCGTGGCGATCGTCCTGAAGAACTACGCGATCGAGATCAACGGGTGGGTCCGCGACCTCGGCCTCCAGGACGTCCTCGGCAATCCGTGGCTACGCACGACCAGCCCGGAACAGCTGAAAACGGACGGCGTCGGGGACTTCATAACGAGCACCATCGGTGCCTACCTGCTGCCGACGCTGTCGATCATGGCGATCAGCTTCGCCGCGTACAGCCGGTTCCAGCGGGCGTCGATGCTCGAGGTGATGGGCTCGGACTACGTCCGCACCGCGCGCGCCAAGGGCCTCGGCAACGGCCGGGTCATCTTCCGGCACGCGTTCCGCAACGCCCTGATCCCCGTCACGACGCTGTTCTCGGTGAACTTCGGGTCGGTGCTCGCCGGCGCGATCATCACCGAAACGGTGTTCAACTGGCACGGTATGGGCACATTGCTGGTGGAAGCCGTCTCGAAGAACGACACTCAGGTGATGATGGGCTGGCTCGTGGTGATCGCCACCAGCGTGATCGTCGCCAACCTGATCGCCGACCTGGTGTACGGCATCCTGGACCCGAGGATTCGCGTTGGCTGACTTGAACTCCCTTCTCGCGAGCGAAACCGCGACCAAGGACGGCACCCTCCCGCCGGAAGCCCTGCCCGAACCCCGGAGCCAGGGCAAGCTGGTGCTCCGGAAGTTCCTGCACCACAAGCTGGCCATGGCGTCGACCGCGGTGCTGGTGCTGATCGTGCTGCTCAGCATCATCCTGCCGATCTTCTGGAAGCACAGCTACGAGGACAGCTCGTTCCCGTCGTTCGCGAAGCCGAGCGCCGACTTCCCGCTGGGCACCACCCAGGTCGGCAAGGACATGGTGTCGCAGATCCTGCGCGGCACCCAGTTCTCGCTGCTCATCGCGCTCACGGTGTCGATCCTGTCGACCCTGGTCGGCGTCGTCCTCGGCGCTCTCGCCGGTTACCTGCGGAGCTTCACCGACTCGGCGGTCTCCCGGGTGACGGACCTGTTCCTGATCATCCCGCAGATCGCCGCGGCGGCGATCCTGGCGAAGGTGTTCGGGAGCGGCTCCTGGTACATCGTCGCGCTGGTGCTGGCGGCGTTCGGCTGGATGCAGATCGCCCGGATCACCCGGGCCGAAGCGATGTCGTTGTCCCAGCGCGAGTTCGTCGACGCGGCGCGCGCTTCGGGTGCCGGCACGTTCCGGATCATCTTCAAGCACCTGGTGCCGAACATGGTCGGCAGCATCACGGTCAACGCGACCCTCGCGGTCGCGCAGGCCGTGCTGGCGGAAGCCGCGCTGTCGTTCATCGGCCTCGGTGTCCAGCTGCCGGACACCTCGCTCGGCCGCGTCATCCTGGAGAACTACGCCCAGCTGCAGACGCGGCCGGCGCTGTTCTTCGGGCCGTTCATCGTGCTCGTGCTGATTTCGCTGACGATCAACTTCATCGGTGACGGTCTTCGCGACGCCTTCGACCCGCGCCAGCGGAGAATGAAGGCCTGAACGCCGACGCGGGGGTGACCGGTTCCGGTCGCCCCCGCGTCCGTTTTCGCGCGACGATCGCCGGAACATGGGGGTTTCGGATGAATCTCGTGCTCTACGTGCTCCGCCGGCTGGCCATCTCGATCCCGGTCCTGCTGGTCGGCACGTTCCTCTGCTTCGTCATGGTGGCCAACACCGGCGACCCGCTCGGGGAGCTGCGCAACAAGCCCGGCATCAACGCCGAGGCCATCGCCGCCACCGAACACCAGCTCGGGCTCGACCAGAGCATCGTCGCGCGGTACTTCACCTGGCTGGGCCACTTCCTCAGCGGTGACTGGGGCATCTCCATCGCGCAGGGCAACGCCTTCCAGCCGGTGGCGCCGAAGGTGATGGCGGCGTTCAAGGTGACGCTCGAGCTGGTCGTGGCGGCGTCGATCCTGGCCCTGATCTTCGGTGTGCTGGTCGGCGTGCTGGCGGCGGTCAAGCAGTACTCGATCTGGGACTACCTGGCCACGACGCTGGCGTTCCTGATGTTCTCGATGCCGATCTTCTGCATCGCGATCGTCCTCAAGGGCTACGCGATCCGCCTGAACGGCTGGGTGCGCCAGCTGGGCCTGTCCGACGTCCTCGGCGACCCGTGGTTGCGTACGACGAGCCCGGAGAGCCTCTCGGCGACCGGAGTGGGCGACGCGCTCGCGAAGTACGTCGGCGCGTTCCTGCTGCCGACGCTGTCGATCATGGCGATCACGTTCGCGGCGTACAGCCGCTTCCAGCGGGCGTCGATGCTGGAGGTCCTGGGCGCGGATTACGTGCGCACCGCGCGCGCGAAGGGCGTCTCGAACAGCCGCGTGATCTGGCGGCACGCGTTCCGCAACGCGCTGATCCCGGTGATGACGCTGTTTTCGGTCAACTTCGGCGCGACGGTGACGGGCGCGATCATCACGGAGACGGTGTTCAACTGGCACGGCATGGGCACGCTGCTGGTGGAGGCGGTCAACAAGAACGACCCCCAGGTGCTGATGGGCTGGCTGGTGGTGATCGCGGCGAGCGTCGTGGTGGCGAACCTGGTGGCCGACCTGATGTACGGCATCCTGGACCCCCGCATCCGCGTCGGCTAGAAGCGCCCCAATGTGGCCTTCGGTGCGTCTGACGCACCCAAGGCGGCCTTCGGTGCGTGAGACGCAACCAAGGCCGCCTTGGGGCGCTCGGGGCCGGGCATGGCGAAGGGCCCGCACCCAACGCGAGTGCGGGCCCTTCAGCGGTCTACGTCAGTCGGCCACCGGGGCCAGCTTGCCGGCCTCCCAGGCCGCGCGGCGCTCGGCCTGCAGCACCGGGTCGGCCACCGGGGCCGCCGACAGCAGGCGCTTCGTGTACTCCTGCTGCGGCGCGTGCAGCACCTGGTCACGGGTGCCGACCTCGACGAGCTTGCCGTGCTGCATCACCGCGACGCGGTCGGCCAGCAGGTCGACCACCGCCAGGTCGTGGCTGATGAACAGGCACGCGAACTGCAGCGACTGCTGCAGGTCGAGGAACAGGTCCAGCACGCGGGCCTGCACCGACACGTCCAGCGCCGACGTCGGCTCGTCCGCGATCAGCAGCGCCGGGTCGAGCGACAGCGCACGCGCGATCGCCACGCGCTGGCGCTGGCCGCCGGACAGCTCGTGCGGGTAGCGGTTCATGTAGTGCCCGCCCAGCTCGACCTTGTCCAGCAGCGAGCGCACCCGCGCCGACAGTTCCTTGCCGGACAGCACCTTGTGCAGCACCATCGGCTCGGCGATCGACTCGCCGATCGTCATCTTCGGGTCCAGCGTGGACGCCGGGTCCTGGAACACGATCGAGAAGTACCGGCGAAGCGGGCGAAGCTCCTTCGCCGACATCTTCGTGATGTCCTTGCCCGCGATGGACACCGTGCCCGACGTCGGGTCGAGCAGGCGGATCGCGCAGCGCCCGACCGTCGTCTTGCCCGAGCCGGACTCGCCCACCAGGCCGACGATCTCGCCCTTGGCGATGGTCAGCGAGACGTCGTCGACCGCGCGGTTCTTGCCCTGACCGCGGCGGCCCGGGTACTCGAGCACCAGGTTCTTGATCTCCAGCGCCGGCGCGGCCTCCTCGATGACGGCCTCGAGCTCCTCGTCGGCCAGCCGGATCTCCTCGGCGATCTTCGCCGCCTCGGTGCTGTCGGAGGCGATGCCGGCGTCGTCGAGCAGGCGACGCCCCTCGGGGCGCTGGCCGAGCACCGGCACCGCGGCCAGCAGCCGCCGGGTGTAGTCCTCCTTCGGCGACGCGAACAGCTCGCGCACCGGCGCCTCTTCGACGATCTCGCCCTGGTACATCACGATGACGCGGTCGGCCATGTCGGCGACGACGCCCATGTCGTGGGTGATCAGCACGATCGCCGTGTCGAGCGTGTCGCGCAGCTTGCGCAGCAGGCCGAGGATCTCCGCCTGGACCGTGACGTCGAGCGCCGTGGTCGGCTCGTCGGCGATGATGACCTTCGGGTCGCACGCGATCGCCATGGCGATCACGACGCGCTGGCGCAGACCGCCCGACAGCTGGTGCGGGTACTGCTTGAACCGCAGCGGCGGGTTCGGGATGCCGACCATGTCGAGCAGCTCGACGGCGCGCTTGTCGGCGGCCGCCTTCGAGATGTCGAGGTGCGAGCGCAGGGCCTCGCGCAGCTGCCAGCCGACCGTGTAGACCGGGTTCAGCGCGGTCATCGGCTCCTGGAAGATCATCGCGACCTTGTTGCCGCGGATCTTCTGCATTTCCTTCTCTTTGAGATCGGCCAGGTTGCGCTCGCCGAGGCGCAGCTCACCGGCGATCTTGCTGGTCTTGGGCAGCAGGCCCAGCACCGACATCGACGTGACGGACTTGCCGGACCCGGACTCTCCGACCACGGCGACGATCTCGCCGGGCTTGACGTCGAAGCCGATGCCCTTGACCGCGTCCACGACGCCGTCTTCGGTGCGGAACGACACGCTCAGGTCGGAGATGGACAGAACGGAACCCGACACACCGGCGACGTCCGCCGAAGTTGCTTCAGTGCTCACCAAGATGCCCTTCGTGGGGGTACAGACGATCGCGACGCGGCGGTCGCGACTCGCGCGAGGATAACCGAGGGTGTCCCCGACTAAGGTCGGAGCACGGGAATTACGCTCAACCCGTGATCTCCCCGGTATCGCGCAGGCTGCTGCTCGTCCACGCCCATCCCGACGACGAGACCATCACCACCGGCGCCACGATCGCACGATACGCCGCCGAGGGCGCCGAGGTGACCGTGGTGACCTGCACGCTCGGTGAGGAGGGCGAGGTCATGGCCGACCTGCCCGAGCTGGCCGGGCTCGGTGCGCAGGCCGCCGACCAGCTCGGCGGCTACCGCGTCGCGGAGCTGCAGCGGGCGTGCGCCGCGCTGGGGGTGTCACGACATCGTTACCTGGGCGGGCTCGGCCGGTGGCGCGATTCGGGCATGGCGGGCACGCCGTCGGCGTCGCACCCGCGGGCCTTCACCGGCGGCAGCGCCGACGAGCAGGCCGCGCAGCTGGCCGAGATCCTCGACGAGGTTCAGCCGCAGGTCGTCGTCACCTACGACGCCTTCGGCGGCTACGGCCACCCCGACCACATCCGCGCGCACGAGATCACGATGGCGGCGGCGCCCCGCGCGACGTCGGTCGAGCGGGTGTTCCACACGGTGACCTCGCGCGACGCGGTCCGCGCCGGACTGGCCGCGCTGCGTGACGACGACCCGATCTTCGACGTCCCGGACGACGACGAGCTGCCCACGACGCCGGACGAGGAGATCACGACGACGCTCGACGTCGCCGCGTACGTCCCGGCGAAGATCGCGGCACTGCGCGCGCACGCGACGCAGCTCGCCGTGGTCGACGGCGACCTTCCCTACTTCGCGCTGACGAACGAGATCGCGCAGCCGATCCTCGCCGAGGATGCCTACGTGCTGGCCCACGGCCCGGCCGAGGGCGCCGCGCACGACCTGTTCGGCGGGCTGTGAGCGTGGACGAGCGGCTGACGCTCGAGCAGGGGCTCCTGCTCGCGCTGCTCGTCGTCGACACCGTGCTGCTGGCCGTGCTGGAGCTGTTCTTCCTGCCGCTGCGGATCGGCGTCGTGCCGCTGCCGGTGACCGTCCTGGTCGGCGCGGTCACCACGCCGTGGCTCGTGGCGACCACCGGAAGGCTGGTGCGGCCCGCACTTTCGTGGGTACCCCTCGCGGTGTGGGTGCTCGTCGTGTTCGGGCTCGGCATGCTGGGTCCGGGCGGTGACCTGGTGCTGATCCAGGACTGGCGGGCCCTGCTGCTGCTCGGCGCGAGCGCGCTGCCGGGCGCCATGGTGCTCGGCGGTGGGCTGGGCCGCGCGAAGGGAAGGAATCCGGAACGTGGGTGAGGCGATCTCCGACCGCCAGGTCGTGGCCGTGCTGCGGCCGTTCGTGCGGGCGTGCGGGCCGATGCTCGACGCGCTGCGCGAGTCCGACCCGTTCGGCCTGCAGGCCCGGGCGAAGGACGACCTGGCCGAGGTCGAGTCCGGTCTGAAGGCGAAGCTGATCCACGGCGTGACGTCGGTGAAGGTGCCCGGCACGGCGGCGTGGGCGCGGATGACGGGCTACGACCGGTCGAGCTGGTGGATGAACCGCGTCGGCCGCTTCACGGCGCTGCTGACGTCGATCCCCGGCCTCGGCGGCGCGCTGGCCGACCGGCTGCCGGTGCAGGACGCGCTGGGCGCGGCGTCGCAGGGGCTGCTGCTGTGCGCGATCGCGGGCGAGTACGGCGTCACGGATGTGGGCACGCGGGTGCGGCTGATCGCGTCGGTCCTTTTCGAACGCGACATCGACCCGGACCTCGCGGCGGGCAAGCACCCGGAGCACGACGAAGCCGCGGAGGCGGACGAAGCGGCGAAGCTGACCGAAGAGCTGACGGCGTCGGAGAAGAAGCACGGCAAGGCGACGATCAAGGCGGCCGCGGGGACGCTGTGGCGCCTCGGCCGGGCGTTGTACGGCATCACCGAGGAGCTGGAGAAGCGCCCGCACGGCAACATCCTCCACCGCGCGGTCGGCATGCTGCCGATCGTCGGCGCGGCGGGCGACTACTTCGGCGAGCGGTCGGGGTTGAAGAAGGTCTGGCGGCGCGCGCACACCTGGCTGACCGAGCACCGCGCCTGACCCGCCGCGCGCCACCGGTCCGGTTCCAAGCGCCCCAAGGCGGCCTTGGTTGCGTCTGACGCACCGAAGGCCGCCTTGGTTGCGTCTCACGCACCGAAGGCCGCCTTGGGGCGCTTGGGTCAGCTCCAGAAGCGGAACACGCTCGCGCCGATCTGCGCGCCGTCGACGTAGCCGCCGAAGAGGCCGAACAGCGAGAACGAGCCGTCCCACAGGGCCGCGTTCGCGGGCTTGATGAACCACAGGATCGCGAACAGGATGATCGGCGCCCACGGACGCACCTGCGCGCCGATCTCGCGGGCGCGCGGCGGCAGGTACGGCTCGATCGCGCCCCAGCCGTCGAGGCCGGGGATCGGGAGGATGTTGAGGATGAACGTCACGATCTGCAGCAGCGCCAGGTAGGACATCGCGATCACGAGCCCGCCCGACATCGGCACCAGCGCGACGATCAGGGCCAGCGCGGCACCGACCGCGAGGTTGCTCAGCGGCCCGGCCAGCGACACCCACGACGACGTCCCGCGCGAGCGGAGCGCGCCCCGGTTGATCCAGACCGCGCCGCCCGGCAGCGGGATGCCGCCGATGATGAGGAAGATCAGCGGCAGGACGATCGACAGCACCGGGTCCGTGTACTTCCGGACGTCCAGGGTGAGGTAACCCTTGTGGGCGACGCTGTAGTCGCCGCCGCGGTAGGCGACCATCGCGTGGCCGAACTCGTGCAAGGACAACGACGCCACCCAGCCGGCGGCGACGAAGATCACCACGCCCGCGATGAGCAGCGGATCGCGATCGCGGACGAACACCGTGTTGATGTCACCGAACGCGGCCATCGCGCCACCGGCGACGGTGAGCGCGAGGATGCCGAGGAAGACCGGGCTGGGGCGCACTGCTGACTTCTGCACGGTTCCCAGTCTTCCGTATGCCCGGTGTGAAGTTACCGGCGTGTCCCCTTGCGCGATCGGGCCGAAGGGTCCCCCGAACTCGCTACTCCGCTTGACCTGACCGCACTACACGGGTGTAATCACAGTGATGTCATTCGCCGCCGAGAGGGGACGGCGGGTGTCGTTTCACCACCGCCAGCCTGGGGAGTGCTAGGGAGCGAGGAGGCGGACGTGCGGTTGGAAGCCGATGGGAAGGAATGGGGGCACGTCATGGGTTGGGGCGAGATCCCGGAGCAGGCTCTGGGAGATCTCACCGAGCTCATCGATGCCACCGAGGAAGAGCAGGATTGGCAGGAACGCGCCCTGTGCGCGCAGACGGACCCGGAGGCGTTCTTCCCCGAGAAGGGCGGCTCCACCCGGGAAGCCAAGCGGATCTGCCTGGGCTGCGAGGTCAAGGACGAGTGCCTTGAGTACGCGCTGGCCCACGACGAGCGCTTCGGCATCTGGGGCGGTCTGTCCGAGCGGGAGCGCCGGAAGCTGAAGAAACGGGCTGTCTAGAGGGGGGATCACCGGTGATGCGTGGCGTCACCGGTGATTCCACGTGGTGAACACACGGCGTGGGTTCACCACCGGGTGACGGACCGGGGCCGTAGGGTGGCCGCACCGATCCGCCGCCTGATCCGGAGTCTTCGTTGTCCCGCACCGCCGCGCCGCCCGTCCTGCGCACCGCGCCCGTTCTGGCCATTGTGGTCTGTCACAACGGCGAAAACTGGCTGCCGCTGGCGCTTTCTTCGCTGCGCCGCAGTTCCGTCCGGCCCCGGCACGTGCTCGCCGTGGACACCGGATCCACCGACGCGACCCCGCGGCTGCTCGCCGAAGCCGCCGAGGATCCCGGGCTCGATTCCGTGCCCGTGCTCTCCGGCGTCATCACACTGTCGAGTGAAACCGGCTTCGCCGCCGCGGTCGCCGAAGCCGTCGAGCACGCCACCGAACGCTGGGGCGACCCCGGGTCGTGGCTGTGGCTGCTGCACGACGACTGCGCGCCCGAACCGGACTGCCTCGAAGAACTCCTGCAGGTCGCCACGAAAACGCCGTCGGCGACCGTGCTCGGCCCGCTCGGGCTCGACTGGACCGACCCGCGGCTGATCGTCGAAGCCGGCCTGTCCACCGACGCGTCCGGGCACCGCCAGCAGATCGCCGCGACCGGCGACGAGCCGGCCGAGGTGCTCGCCGTGCCCAGCGCGGGCTCGCTCGTGCGCCGCGACGCCTGGGACTCCCTCGGCGGCTTCGACCCGGATTTCCCGTTGCTGCGCGAGGATCTCGACTTCGGCTGGCGCGCGAACGCCGCCGGCGGGCTCGTCCTGTCCGTGCCGACCGCGCGGGTGCGGCACGCGCGCGCCGTCACCACCGGGCAACGCGCGGCCGACGCCGTCGCGGCCCCGCTCGCCACCGCCAACCGGGCCCACGGGCTGCGCGTGTTCCTGGTGAACTGCTCGCCGTTTTCCTTCTGGCTGGGGATGATCCGGCTGCCGCTGCTGTCGGTGCTGCGCGCGCTGGCCTTCCTCGTGCTGCGCCGCACCGGCGAGGCGCGCGCCGAGTTCGCCGCCGCCGCGTATCTCCTCAGTGGACGCGGCGGATTGCGCGCCGCGCGAGCCAGCCGACGGCGGAATCCGCGGCCCGGCACGGTTCGCGGGCTCTTCACCGGACGCGGGACGCGGCTGCGCAACGCCTTCCGCGCCGGCGTCGTCGGGCTCGTGCGCCGCGGCGTCGAGGAAGACGTCGCGCTCGGGCGGGTCCCCGAGACCGTCGAAACCGAGTCGGCGTGGGTGACGCCGGAGGCGCTCGACGCCCGCGAGACGCGTCCGGTCGGCCCCGCCGCGTTGCCCGCGGGCGCGTTGCGCGGGGTCAGCTCGCGCGGGTCCGGGCTGCGCAAGCCGGGCACGCTCGTCGCCGTCGCGCTGCCGGAAACCCCGGCGCCCGAACCGGTCCCGGAGTCCGAAGAGCACGCCGCGCCCGCCGAAGAGCCGGAGCTCGTCTTCGTCGAGGTGAACCGCAAGCGCGTGCTCGCGGCCACGATCTTCGCGCCGCCGGTGGTGCTGCTCGTCGTGATGACGGCGCTGGGACTGGTCGTCAACCGCGCCCGGCTCGGCCTCGACCTCTTCGGTGGCAAGCTGCTCCCGGTCGGCGGGCTGGGGGAGCTGTGGACGTCGTACCTGACGCCGTGGCACGCGATCGCGGGCGGCACCGGCGCTCCCGCGTCGGCGACGCTGCCGGTGCTCGGCGCGCTCGGCGCGGTGTTCGCGCCGATCGGCGGCCCGGCCGCGCTGGTCGCGATCTTGCTCCTCGGCGACATCCCGTTGGCCGCGTTGAGCGCGTACGCGGCAACGCGGCGCCTTCGCGTGCGTCGTTGGGTTCGCGCCGTCGTCGCCGCGACGTACGCGCTGCTGCCCGCGGCGACGGCGGGTGTCGCGCAGGGTCGGCTCGACGTCGTCGTGGTGCACCTGGTGCTGCCGCTGGTGGCCGCGGGCATCGCCGGGCTGCTGGTGCGCGCGGACACGCGCTGGCTGCACATCTCCGCGCTGTCGGCGTTCGGGGTGGCGTTGCTCGGCGCGTTTTCGCCGCTGGCGCACGGGCTCGCGCTCGCCGGGCTCCTGATCGGGTTCGTCGTGCTGCCCGCGCCGACCGGGCTGGCGCGGCGGATCGCGTCGGTCGGGATCGTGGTGCTGCTGCCGCTGGCGTTGCTGCTGCCGTGGCCGACCGTGCTGCTCCGGCACCCCGAGCTGCTCGTGCAGGGCCTCGGCGGGGCCGCGGCGACGGTGTCCGGCACCGACCTCGCGGGCCTCGACCCGGGCGGGCCGGGTGCGTGGCCAGTCGGCGTGGCGGTGATCGCGGCGGCGCTGGTGGCGTTGGTCGTCCGGCCGACGAAGGCGGCCGCGGGCGGGCTCGCGCTGGCCGCGCTGGGTGCGGGCGGGCTGGTGCTCGTCCGGCTCGTGACGGCGACGCCGATGCAGGGCGGCGCACCCGCGCACGGCCACGCGGGCGTGCCGCTGCTGATCGTCGGCGCCGGGCTGCTGTGGGTCGTGCTCGGGTCGTGGCAGCGCGGCGGTTCGGCGGGGGTGCCGGCGACGTGGCTGCCGAAGGTGTTCGCGGTGGCCGGGGTCGCGGTGTTCCTGGCGCTGGCGGCGAGCGCGCTGGTGGTCGGCTCGCAGGGACCGCTGCGCACCGGCGCCCGGCCGTCGCTCGCGCCGGAGGTGACGGCGGAGCTGGCCGCGTCCGGCCGGTCGGTGCTCGACGTGGCTTCCGACGCGACCCGCCAGATCGGCGGCCGCCTGCCCCACTACGGCGACGACGAGCTGGCCCCGACGCCCGGCACGCCGGCGCGGTTCGCGGCCTGGCGGCGCGATCTGGGTCAGGGCGACGCGGCGGCCGTGCAGCGCACGTTCGCGGCGGCGGCCGCGGCGGGGGTGCAGTACCTGGTGCTGCCGCCGGGTGTCGACCCGCGGGCGTACCCGCCGCTGGCGAAGGACCTGGTCTCGGTGGCCGCCCCGACGTCCGACGGCCGGGGCGTGCTGAAGCTGCTCCCCCCGGCGGGCCAGGTGATCCTGATCTCGCCGGAGCAGGCGAAGGCGGCGGTCACCGGCGGCGGCGCGCCCGGGAACGCACCGGGCGTCGCGCCGGTGCGGGCGGACCTGCCGGCCGTGCGCGTGCGCGTGTCGGACGGCCCGACCGGGCGGCTGCTCGTGCTGGCCGCGGAACAGGAAGCGGGCTGGAAGGCGTCGGTGGCGGGCAAGAGCGTGCCGATCGTCCCGGCGTGGGGACACCAGGTGGCGGTGTCGGTGCCGCCGGCGTCGTCGGAGGTGACGGTCGAGTTCCCGGGCACGGAGCGGAACCTGCTCCTGCTCGCCCAGCTGGCGGCGGTGCTGTTCACGCTCCTGACGGCGGTCCCGGCCCGCCGCCGCCCCTGACCCGGTCCCAAGCGCCCCAATGTGGCCTTCGGTGCGTGAGACGCAACGAAGGCCACATTGGGTGCGTCAGACGCAACCAAGGCCGCCTTGGGGCGCTTGAGCCTGGTGCGCGCCGGTTGTGCCGCTACTCGCCTTCGATGACGTCCGGTTCCACGCCGAGGTAGCCGGCCACCTGCTCGACCAGGACGTCGTGGACCAGCTCGGCCAGCTCCGACGGGTCCTTCGCGCGCGCCTCCAGCGGCCGCCGGTACAGCACGATCCGGGCCCGCGTCGGCAGTCCCGTGCGGTCCACGCCCGCCGGGACCAGCCGCGACAGCGGCACCGCGCCGTCGTGGAGGACGCCGTCCGCCGGGGCGTGGCCGTTCTCGCGCACCTCGGGCACGTCGTCGACCGCCACGTCGAGCTTCGTCAGCTCGTGGCGCCAGCGCGCTTCGATCGGTTCCAGCGCGTCGAGCACCAGCGCGTCGAACCGCTCCGCGCGGCTCGCGGCGGCGGGCAGGGTCGCCGGGTACAGCGTCCCGCGCAGGCCCCGGCCGTGCCGGTCCCGTCGCAGGCGCCGCCGCTGTCGGTAGTCACGAGCCGTCGCCACCCCCGAAGTCTATGCGGTCGGCGAGTCGCAGCGCGTGTCGCTCCTCCGGGCTTGCGGCGACGCGCTATCGTTTCGGATCGTGCGGAGCGTACGGAAGTGTTCGCGTACTGGCTGTCTCGAGCCAGCTGTGGCCACGCTGACGTATGCCTACAGCGACTCGACCGCCGTCGTCGGCCCGCTGGCCACCGCCTCCGAGCCGCATTCGTACGACCTCTGCGAGGCCCACGCGCTGCGGCTGACCGTGCCCAAGGGCTGGGAGGTCGTCCGGCACGAAGGTGCCTTCGCCGCGCCGGACCCGTCGGCCGACGAGCTGACCGCGCTGGCCGAGGCCGTGCGCGAGGCCGGCCGCTCCGACAAACCCGCGCCCGCCCCGGAGCCGGAGGGCCCGTCCGGGCGCCGCGGTCACCTGCGGGTCCTGCCCGGTCGCGCCTGAACGCGTCACCCACCCACCCCGCCGGTAGGCTTTCCGCGCGGCGCAGCGGGCGCCAGGACGACTATTCGCGGGGAGACGGCGTGCCAGACCTTTCGGGCATCGTGAAGGCCTACGACATTCGCGGCGTGGTCGGCGAACAGCTCGACGCGGGCCTCGTGCGCGACTTCGGTGCCGCGTTCGCCCTGCTCATCAAGCCGGAGGCGCCCGCGGTGGTGATCGGCCACGACATGCGCGACTCGTCGCCGCGGCTGTCGGCCGCGTTCGCCGAGGGCGTCACCTCGCAGGGTCTCGACGTCGTCAGCATCGGCCTCGCCAGCACCGACCAGCTCTACTTCGCGTCGGGCTCGCTGAACATGCCGGGCGCGATGTTCACCGCGAGCCACAACCCGGCCAAGTACAACGGCATCAAGCTGTGCCGCGCCGGCGCGTCCCCGGTCGGCCAGGACACCGGCCTCGCCGAGATCCGCGACACGGTCGAGCAGGGCGTCCCCGAGTTCGAGGGCCAGCGCGGCACGGTGACCGAGCGGGACGTCCTCGCCGACTACGCCGCCTACCTGCGCAACCTCGTCGACCTGTCCGGCAGCCGTCCGCTGAAGATCGTCGTCGACGCCGGCAACGGCATGGGCGGCCACACGGTCCCGACGGTGTTCGCCGGGCTCCCGATCGAGGTCGTGCCGATGTACTTCGAGCTCGACGGCAGCTTCCCGAACCACGAGGCCAACCCGCTCGACCCGAAGAACATCGTCGACCTGCAGGCGAAGGTGCGCGAGGTCGGCGCGGACGCCGGCATCGCCTTCGACGGCGACGCCGACCGCTGCTTCATCGTCGACGAGCGCGGCGAGCCGGTTTCGCCGAGCGCGATCACGGCGCTGGTCGCCGTCCGCGAGCTGGCGAAGGACCCGGGCGGCACGATCATCCACAACCTGATCACGTCCAAGGGCGTGCCGGAGATCGTCGCCGAGCACGGCGGCAAGCCGGTCCGCACCCGCGTCGGGCACTCGTTCATCAAGGCCGAGATGGCCCGCACCGGCGCCATCTTCGGCGGCGAGCACTCCGCGCACTACTACTTCCGCGACTTCTGGCGCGCCGACACCGGCATGCTCGCGGCCATGCACGTCCTCGCCGCGCTCGGCGAGCAGAGCGGCCCGCTGAGCGACCTGACCAGCGCGTACTCGCGCTACGCGGCCTCCGGCGAGATCAACTCCACGGTCGACGACCAGGTCGCGAAGATGATGGCCGTCAAGGACAGCTTCGGCACCCGCTCCGGCGTCGAGATCGACGAGCTCGACGGCCTGACCGTGCAGCTGCCGGGCGGTGCCTGGTTCAACCTGCGGCCGTCGAACACCGAGCCGCTGCTCCGGCTGAACGTCGAAGCGGCCAACACCGAAGCCGTGCGGGGGCTGGTGGACGAAGTACTCGCGATCATCCGCAGCTGAGAAGTCCACGGTGAAAGGGCGCAACCGTGTCCGGAAGGTGCCCTTCACCACACCCCTTTGCGTGGTATGGAGGAACCATGGCCATCACGCTCGACGCCCAGCTCCTCGAGATCCTGGCGTGCCCGTCGCCGGATCACGCCCCGTTGCGTCCCGGGGCGCCGGACGACCCCGAGGCCGACGCGCTGACCTGCACCGAGTGTGGCCGGGTGTACCCGGTCCGTGACGGGATCCCGGTGCTGCTGCTCGACGAGGCCACCGTGCCCGGGAACTCCGATGCCGACAGTGCTTGACGACTCGCTGCTCGACGACCCCGCGCGGCTGGCCGAAGCCGACAGCGCGGGGCTGCTCCGCGCGGCCGCGATGGCCGGCGCCCAGGTGCGGGCGACCGCCGAGCTCGCCGCCGAGCTGGAAGCTTCTCGGAGCGGCTCGACATGGGCCGCCCGCGCGCCGTCGTGCTCATCGACCGGCCGGGCGTGAGCCGCACGGTCACCCGGCTGCTGGCCGCGCTGCTGGCGCCGTCGTGCCCGGTGCCGGTGGTCGTCGCCGAGGTCGTGCCGAGCTGGATCGGCGCGCTCGACGTCGTCTTCGCGCACACCGACGACCCCGGCGACCGCGAGCTGGCGGCGTCACTGGAGCGCGCCGCCCGCTACGGCGCGTCGGTGGTGCTCTCCGCGCCGTCGGAAGGCCCGGTCGCGGCCGCCGTCGCGGGCAAGGGCCTGCTGCTGGCGCCGCGCATCCCGGTGCCGCCCGAGCTGGCGTTCCCGCGCGGGCTGGCCGCCGGGCTGCTCACCGCCAACGCCCTCGGCCTGCTGATGTCGGACATCCAGGTGCTGGCCGACCAGCTCGACCTGGAAGCCGAAAAGGACTACCTGGCCAGGGAGTCGTTCGCGAACCCGGCCAAGGCGCTCGCGCTGCGCGTCGCCGACCGCGTGCCGCTCCTGTGGGGGCTGGACCCGGTCGCGGTCGCCGTCGGCGAGCACGCTGCGCACGCGTTCGCCGCCCACGCGGCTACCGTGTGCGACGTCGAGGACTATCGTCAGGCCCTGGCGCGCCCCGCACTGCGGCGGGCGGCGCAATCAGGCAGCGGGGAGCGTGACATCTTCGCCGATCCGGACGATCCCTCTGGTGACATCCCGACCCGGGTGCTGCTGCTCGCGGTGCGGACCGGTCCGGCCGCGGACGCGGCGCGCTACCAGGCCGAGGACCTGCTGCCCGGTGCGGACGTCATCGCCCCGGCCGAGGAGATCGAGGCCGACGAGATCGTGCGGGCCGCGGTGCTGGCGCTGCGGTTCGAACTGGCGGCGGTCTACCTCGGGCTGGCGGCGGGCAGCATCGGCGGCGCGGGCCGCTTCGCGCCCGCGACGGCGTGAGACCCGCCGAGCACCGGCCCCGGCCGGTGCCGAAGGAGTGGAGTTGAGGTGACAGTGGAGCTGCTGCGCAACGCGGTGCGGCCCTACGCGTGGGGATCGCGGACGGCGATCCCCGAGCTGCTGGGCCGTCCGGTACCCGCGCCGCACCCCGAGGCCGAGCTGTGGATGGGTGCCCACCCGGGCGACCCGTCGCACGTCATCGGCCCGGACGGGACCGAGCGGAGCCTGCTCGAGCTGGTCGAAGCCGACCCGCTCGGCCAGCTGGGTGAGCGCTGCGCGAAGCGGTGGGGTGGGCGGCTGCCGTTCCTGCTGAAGATCCTCGCCGCGGAGGAGCCGCTGTCGATGCAGGCGCACCCGTCGGCGGCCCAGGCCGCGGAGGGGCACGCCCGCGAGGAGCAGCTGGGCATTCCGCGGGACGCGCCGAACCGCAACTACCCGGACCCGACGGCGAAGCCGGAGCTGGTCTGCGCGCTGACGGAGTTCCACGCGCTGGCCGGGTTCCGCGCGCCCGACCGCACGGTGAAGCTGCTGAAGGCGATCGAGACGCCGGGACTGGCGAAGTACACCGGGCTGCTGGAGGCGGAGCCGGACCCGTCGGGGCTGCGCGCGCTGTTCACGACGTGGATCACGCTGCCCCAGGCGTCGCTCGACGAGCTGCTGCCCGAGGTGCTGGAGTCGTGCGTCCGGCACGTGAAGGAGCACGGCGAGTTCGCCGTGGAGTGCCGGACGATCCTGGAGCTGGGCGAGGCGCACCCGCGCGACGCGGGCGTGCTGGCGGCGTTGCTGCTGAACCGCCTGACGCTGCGCGCGGGCGAGGCGATCTACCTGCCCGCCGGCAACCTGCACCTGTACCTGCACGGCACGGCCGTGGAGATCCTGGCGAACTCGGACAACATCCTGCGCTGCGGCCTGACGCCGAAGCACGTGGACGTGCCGGAGCTGCTGCGGGTCGTCGACTTCGCGTGCGGCGAGATGCCGGTCCAGTGCGGTGACACGGGTGGTCGCATGGCGGTGTACCGGACGGACGCGCCGGAGTTCGAGCTGTCGCGCGTGGAGTGGGCGGCGGGGCAGGACGACGAGATCGCGGTCGACAGCGTCGGCCCGCAGATCCTGCTGTGCACGGCGGGCGACCTGCTGGTGACGGCCGACGACGGCGAGAAGGTCGAGCTGCGCCGCGGCCAGTCGGTGTGGTTGCCGGCGGCGGACCCGCCGGTGAAGGTCCGGCCCCTCGACGGAGCCCGGTCCCAGCTGTTCCGCGCGACGGCGGGAACCTGCGAGGACTGAACCGGGCGTCTGTGTACGTTCCGTGTGGTGCTCTTCTCCACTATCGACCATCAGGGTGGTTCTGCCGCCCTGTGGTGTCGATTTTCAAGGAGAACGAGCTGGTGACTTCCTATCCCCACGCCGCGACCGGGCTTCCCCAGGCTTCCCCGGTCACGGCTGGTTCCCGGCCCGGACTGCTGCTGGGTCTGGTGGGTGCGGCCGTGGTGTCGGCGCTGGCGTCGATCATCGACGGAGTGCTGCTGTTCGTGGGCGGCCGTGACATGGCGCTGGACGTCGCGGCGCAGACGATCGCCTCGATCACGGGAGCATCGGCGGAAGCGGTGAAGGCCGACGGCGGAGCCCTGCTGCAGGCGGCGCTCGACGAGGTGCAGGGCACGCTCGCGGTCCGCGGCGGGGTGGCGGTGTTCTTCGGGGTGGTGCTGCTGTTCTGGGGTCTGCTCGCGCTGCGGGGAGCGGTGTGGGTGCGCTTGCTGCTGACGCTGGCGGCGCTGACGAACGCGGGAGTGGCCCTGCGGCTGGCGACGGACGCGGAGGGCGGAACGGCCGCGATCCACGGCGTGGCTTGGCTGGCGTTGGTGACGGGGTTGGTCGTCGTCGTGCTGGCGTGGCTGCCGCCGGTCAACCGGTACGCGAAGGCCCGAAAGGTCTAGCAGCCCCCTGGGGGTGGCGCCGGTCCTGAGGGCCCGGCGCCCGTGGGCGTGAGGTGGTGTCGCGAGGGGGCGGCACCACCTCGTATGACCGGCGGCGGGTTCGGGGAGGGCTCGCCGGAGGGGGGAGCGGTGCCAGGCTGGGGGGCGCTGGCACCGCACGGGGCGGCCGAGGTCGGCGTGGGGGCGCCACCTTGTCCGACCGCCGGTGCGGCCTCGCTCAGGCCGGTTCCGTGAGGGCGAGCAGCGCCCGCCGGAGAGGAGGGGTGCTGGCGTCGCGTGGTTCGGCCAGTGCGCGCGCTGGGTGTGCGGCCTCGCTCAGGCCGGTTCCGTGAGGGCGAGCAGCGCCCGCCGGAGAGGAGGGGTGCTGGCGTCGCGTGGTTCGGCCAGTGCGCGCGCTGGGTGTGCGGCCTCGCTCAGGCCGGTTCCGTGAGGGCGAGCAGCGCCCGCCGGAGAGGAGGGGTGCTGGCGTCGCGTGGTTCGGCCAGTGCGCGCGCTGGGTGTGCGGCCTCGCTCAGGCCGGTTCCGTGAGGGCGAGCAACGCCCGCCGGAGGGCGGCGGCGCTGGCGTCCCGTGGCTCGGCCAACTGAGCCGCCTCCAACGCGGCCTCCTCCGCCGCAGCACCGTCCCCCGTCGCTTCGTAAGCCCGCCGCAGCACCAGCCACGTGAGCCCGGTCGCGGGCTTGCCGCCCATCTCGCGGAACTCGTCGAGACAAGCGCGAAGCACCGGAATCGCTTGCGCAGCACGGCCTTCGCCGATCCAGCTCGCCGCGATCGCTCGCGTACACGACAACTCGCGCGGACGTTCGTCAAGCTCCCGCGCGATGTCCCGAGCCTCCCCGAAGGCCTCGACCGCCTCGCCGCGCCGCCCCCGCGCGGCCGCGATCGCGCCCAACGTGCGCAACGACTTCGCGAGCGCCGAACGAGCCATCGAAGTCCGCAGCAGAGCCACCGATTCCGTGATCGCCGCCGCGGCTTCGTCCGGCCGCGCGCCCAAGAACTGCGACCACGCGACGCCGTGCAACGCGATACCGAGCTGCCGGAGATCGCCGGATTTCCTCGCCAGCGCAACCGTTTCACCGTCGACTTCGAGGGCCTCCGCGATCCGGCCCAACCGGTGCAGAGCCGCCGCCTCGGCAGACCGCACCCAAACCGGCTCGGAACCGTCCACAGTGAACAGTTCACGCGCGTGCGCGGCCGTCTGCAACGCTTCTTCGGCGAGCCCCAAGCCGATCAAACAATGGGCCAGGTTCGCCAAAACCCACGCATGGGTCCGGTGATCACCCTGCGCCTCCAGCTCCTTCGCGCACGAGCGGTACCGCTCCGCGGCCTCCTCGTACTGCCCGCGCGCGTGACGCAACAGCGCCAGGTTGGCCTCGGCGACCGTCGCCACAAGACGGTCGTCCGCGGCCGCCAGCACCATCTCGTACCCCGCGCGCATGTCGGCGTAGTGCCCGTACAGGTACAGGTACACGCTCAGCCGGTCCATCAGGAGCAGCGCGTCCTGCGCGCCCAGCGTGCCGACGAGCAGCAGGAGGTTCGCGCGCTCGGCGGCGAACCAGTCGTCCGGACGCGCGAGCAGCCGGGTCACCAGCTCGTGCGGCAACGGCTGCGCTGGTGGCTTCCGGGCCGGTGGCGGCATCGGCACCGTTCGCGGCAGGCGGCTCGCCGCCTCGTCGGCGAGGGCGAGCGTCGCGGCCAGTGCGCTCCGGCGCCCCTCGTCCGGCACGTCGCCCAGCTCCGCGGCGAACAGCCGGACGAGGTCGTGCATCCGGTACCGGGCTTCGCCGGTCCGGTCGGCTCCGCGCGCCTCCAGCAAGCTCGCCTCGACGAGCTCCTCGACCGCCTGGTCCGCGTCCGGGGCGCCGACCAGCGTCGTCACCGCCCACGCCGGCAGGTCGGCGAGGCGGCACCGGCCGAGCAGGCGGAACGCGCGCCGCGCGGGTGGCCGCAGGCCCTCGTAACTCAGCGCGATGCTGCTCCGGACGGCCAGATCGCTCACGATCAGCTCGTCGAGACGGCGGACCTCGTCCTCCAGCCTGCCCGCCAGCTCGCCGAGCGGCAGGTGCGGGCGGATGGCCAGCCTGCTGCCCGCGATCCGCAGCGCCAGCGGCAGCCGCGCGCACGCGGCGACGATCCGCTCGGCGTCCTCGCGCTCCCGGGCCACCCTGGCCCCGGCGAGGCGGCCCAGCAGCTCGGCGGCGTCGTCGCCGGACAGCGGCCCGAGTGGCAGCCGGTGCGCGCCGGCCAGCCCGCTCAGCCGTCGGCGGCTCGTCACCAGCACCGCGCAGCCCGGCGTGCCCGGCAGCAGCGTGCGGACCTGCTCGGGGTCGGCGGCGTCGTCGAGCACCACCAGCACCCGGCGGTCGGTGAGCCTGCCGCGGAACACCGCCGCGCGGGCCCGCACGTCGTCCGGCACCGCGGGGCCGGGCACGCCGAGCGTGCGCAGCAGGTCGGCCAGCACCTCGCCGACGTCGCGGCCGCCGAGGGGCACGTACAGCTGGCCGTCGGGGAAGCGCGCCCGCAGGCGGTGCGCGGCCCGCACGGCGAGGGTGCTCTTGCCCGCGCCCGGCTCGCCGCTGAGCACCGCGACCGGGACGCCGGAGCCGCCGCCCAGCGCCGCCGTGAGCTCGGCCAGTTCGGCGTCGCGGCCCGTGAAGTCCCCGATGTCCGGCGGCAGCTGGCACACCGGCCAGACCGGCGTGGACGCCGTGGCCAGCCGGGGCACCGGGTCTTCGCCGCGCAGCACGGCCGCGTGCACCCGGCGCGCCTCGGCGCCCGGTTCGACGCCCAGCTCTTCGATCAACGTGGTCCGCAGCCGCCGGTAGATCTCGAGCGAGTCGCCCTGACGCCCGGCCCGGTGCAACGCGATCATCAGCTGCGCGGCCAGCCGCTCCCGCAGCGGGTGCTCGGTGATCATGGCCTGCAGCTCGCCGGTGAGCTCCCCGTGCCGCCCGGCGGTGAGCTCGGCGTCGACGCAGTCCTCGAAGACGGCCAGCCGCTCGGACTCCAGCCGCGCGACGTCGGCGTCGAGCCGCGGGACGTGCAGCCCGGCCAGCACCGGCCCCCGCCACTGCGCGAGCGCCCGCCGGTAGTGCCGTGACGCGGCCACGGGATCCCCGGCCCGCTGTCCCTCGGCGACGGCGGACCGGAAGACGAGCAGGTCCAGCTCGTCCGGCTCGACCCGCAGCCGGTAGCCGAGCGGCCCGTGCTCGACGCGCAGGCCGTCGATCCGGTCGCGCAGCCGCGAGAGGTAGGTGTGCAGGTTCGAGGTCCACGACTTCGGCGGCCGCTCGGGCCACAGCGCTTCGACCAGCACGTCGACGTGGACGTGCTGGTTGGCGTTCAGCAGCAGCACGGCCAGCAGCGTGCGCTGGCGATCCCCGCGCAGGACCGGCCAGTGGCCGGGCGGGCTTTCGATCGCGAGCGGACCGAGCACGGCGAAGTGCGCCATGTCACCTTCCCCAGTCTGGTGAGCAGGGAGAGCCACGGTAGCGGAGGGGTCCGACAGAAACGGCGCCTCCGCCGAAGGCGGCCGGTGGCAGCCGCCGCGGGCGCGCCCTACTAGGCTCCACCCGGACATTCAGGACCTACCAGGGGAGCGGTCGTGTCAGCTGGAGGCGGAACCAAGGCGATCATCGCGGCGCTCGGGGCGAACGCCGGGATCGCGGCCGCGAAGTTCGTCGGCTTCCTCGTCACCGGGTCGTCGTCGATGCTGGCGGAGTCGGTGCACTCGCTGGCCGACACCACGAACCAGGGCCTGCTGCTGCTCGGCCAGAAGACGTCGAAGCGGGCGGCCGACAAGGAGCACCCCTTCGGCTACGGCCGGGACCGGTACTTCTACTCCTTCATCGTCGCCCTGATGCTCTTCACCCTGGGCTCCGCCTTCGCGATCTACGAAGGCATCCACAAGGTCGGGCACCCCGAGCCGCTGGACTCGCCGATCGTCGCGGTGATCATCCTCGTCGTCGCGGTCGCGCTCGAGGGCTACAGCTTCTACACCGCCGTCGGCGAGTCGCGGAAGATCAAGGGCGACGCGAGCTGGTGGGGCTTCATCCGGCAGGCCAAGGAACCCGAGCTGCCCGTCGTGCTGCTGGAGGACGCCGGCGCGCTGCTCGGTCTCGTCTTCGCCCTCCTCGGCGTCGGGCTGTCGGTGATCACCGGCGACCCGGTCTGGGACGGCATCGGCACCCTCGCCATCGGCGCGCTGCTCGGCGTCATCGCGATCATCCTGATCGTCGAGATGAAGAGCCTGCTCATCGGCGAAGGCGCCACCGAGAGCGTGCTCGCGACGATCGTCGACGAGCTCGCCGCGGGCAAGGTCGAGCGCGTCATCCACATCCGCACCCAGTACCTGGGCCCGGACGAGCTGCTCGTCGCGGCCAAGCTCGCGATGGTGCCCGGCCTCGACACGGCCGAGCTGGCGATGGCCATCGACGACGCCGAGGCCCGCGTCCGCGCCAAGGTGCCGGTCGCGAAGCTGATCTACCTCGAACCGGACCTCGATCGCAGCCTCGCGAAGTAGCTCAAGATCCACTTCCGGACCGTCGGCAAGCCGTCACGGGCGTGACCCGTTAGGGTGACTTACCGCGATACATGCAGGCCAGCCGCAGGAGGTCAACGGTGCCCGGAACGGGATTGTGGCGCACTAAATCGATCGAACAGTCCATTGCGGACACCGACGAGCCGGACACCAAGCTCCGGCGCAACCTGAGCGCGTGGGACCTCACGGTCTTCGGCGTCGCCGTCGTCATCGGCGCCGGTATCTTCACGCTCACCGCGCGCACGGCCGGTGACTACGCCGGCCCGTCGGTGTCGCTGGCCTTCGTCTTCGCCGCGATCGCCTGCGCGCTGGCGGCGCTGTGCTACGCCGAGTTCGCCTCGACGGTCCCGGTCGCGGGCAGCGCGTACACGTTCTCGTACGCCACGTTCGGCGAGTTCATGGCCTGGATCATCGGCTGGGACCTGATCCTCGAGCTGGCCGTCGGCGCGGCCGCGGTGTCCAAGGGCTGGTCGGTGTACCTCGAGACGGTGCTCGGCTACCTCTTCGGAAAGGGCACCAAGACGACGTTCGACGTCGGCGGCGTGACCGTCGACTGGGGCGCGCTGGTCGTCGTCGCCGTGCTGACGACGCTGCTGGTCATCGGCACCAAGCTGTCGTCGCGGGTTTCGATGGTGATCACCGGCATCAAGGTCGCCGTGGTGCTGTTCGTGATCATCCTCGGCATCTTCTACATCAAGGGCGCCAACTACTCGCCGTACATCCCCGAAGGCGTCAGCGGCAGCTCGGCCCAGACCGGCGTCGACCAGTCGCTGTTCTCCCTGATCGCGGGCGGCGCGAGCAGCTCGTTCGGGGTCTTCGGCCTGCTCGCCGGCGCGTCGCTGGTGTTCTTCGCCTTCATCGGCTTCGACATCGTCGCGACGACGGCGGAGGAGACGCGCAACCCGCAGAAGGCCGTGCCGCGCGGCATCATGGGCTCGCTGGCGATCGTCACCGTGCTCTACGTCGCGGTGTCGCTGGTGGTCGTCGGGATGGTGTCCTACAAGGACCTCGCGACGTCGGCAGGCGACGGCAGCCACAAGACGCTGGCCACGGCGTTCGCCGCGAACGGCGTCGACTGGGCGGCCAACATCATCTCCTTCGGCGCGCTGGCCGGCCTGACCACCGTCGTCATGGTGCTCATGCTGGGCCAGGTCCGGATCATCTTCGCGATGTCGCGCGACGGCCTGATGCCGCGCGGGCTGGCGAAGACCAGCGAGCACGGGACGCCGAAGCGCGCGACGCTCATCGTCGGCGGCCTGGTCGCCGTCGCGGCCACGTTCTTCCCGGCGGACAAACTGGAAGAAATGGTCAATGTGGGCACGCTCTTCGCGTTCGTCCTCGTTTCGGCGGGCGTGCTCGTGCTGCGCCGGACGCGCCCCGAACTGCCCCGCGCGTTCCGCGTGCCGTGGGTGCCGGTGATCCCGATCCTGGCGATCCTCGCCTGCCTGTGGCTGATGCTGAATCTGACCGTGCTGACCTGGCTGCGGTTCCTCGCCTGGATGGTGCTGGGCGTGGTGATCTACTTCGGGTACAGCCGGCGGCACTCGCTGCTCGGCAAGCGGCAGGCGGAAGAACCCGTCAAGGCGCCCGAAGCCTGACTTGCACCGAAAAAGCCCCGCTGACCCGGTTTCCCAGGTCGGCGGGGCTTTTCGCGGTCCGTTTCCGAAACGCCCGGTCACGGTCAGGTCAAGAGGATCTAGCTTTTCGGGTGTTACGGGGTCCCCGAGGTGAGGGGTGGCGTGACGTGCGATACCTTTCGGTCCTTCGCGAGCCACCGACGGTCTAATTACCGCCGTGTAATTAACACGTTCGAGGGCGTTGCGATCCCTGATTTGGCAGGTTCCTCACCCTCGGTAACTGGGAGTTCCGAATGCGCAGACGTACCTTCCGCGGCGCCGTGACCGTCATGGCGCTGACCACGGCCGCCCTGATCGGCACCGCCGGGGCCGCGCTGGCCTGCTACCCCTCCGACGGCCGCGCCACCCCGGTTCCCAAGAACGCGTCCAGCTGCGAGGACGCCAAGCTGCCCGGCAAGACGCTGGCGACGTCGGACAAGCCGACCGACCTCATCGAGTTCACCGGCGGTGTGCCGGACAAGGACAAGTCCCTGACGATCACCAAGGTCGACGAGAGCGTCACCGTGACCGCGATCGTGGTCAAGGGCGGCGACGGCTACAACATCTACGTGCCCGGCGAGAAGGGCCTGCCCGAGACCCCGCCGTGGAAGGACCTGATCTCCCCGCTGAACGGCGGCAAGCAGGTCCCGGCGATCAGCCACTGGTTCGTCTGCGGCGCCAAGAAGGACGCGCCGCCGACCAAGACCACCACCGCGACGCCGCCGACCTCCACCGAGACCTCGAAGCCGAGCACCCCGGCGACGTCGGACACCTCGGTCGCGCCGACCAGCACCACCGCTCCGGCCGCCGTCCCGGCGGGCAACGAGTCCGGCACTGGTGGCGGCCTGGCCAACACCGGTTTCGACAACAGCTGGCTCATCTGGGTCGCGGGCCTGCTGCTGGTCGCCGGTGGCGGTCTGCTCGCGCTGCTGAAGTTCCGCCGCAAGGCCTCCGAGTGACGCCTCGCTGACGCTCCACGAGGGGCACCTTCACGGCTTCGAAGCCGTGAAGGTGCCCCTCACGGCTTTCCGGGGAAGTCCCCGAAGAGCAGGCCCTGTTCGCCGCCGGAGGGTTTGCCGAGCCCGGCGGCCATCGCGACGGCGTGGTCCCATTCCGCGTCGACCACGTAGTCCTGGTGCTTGAGCACCCCCGGCGCCCAGCGGTGCCGCCCGGTCGGGCCGCGCAGCGGGTCCGGCAGCCAGTGGTCGCCGCCGAGGATGAGGACGCCGTTCTCGTCGGCCTTCGCCGACACCGGTCCGCAGCCGCCCTCGGGCAGGAACCCGACGCCGTGCAGGCGCCGCTCGGCCACCGAGTGCCGCCAGGTCGTCACACCGCCGCCGAAGATGTCCGTACCGCGGCACAGGGCGCGCCACCGGCCGTCCAGGTCCGCGAAGAGCTGCTCCAGGGCCTCCTGCGGCAGCAGCGCCGGGAACGCGCGCTGGTAGCCCCACTGCAGCGGGGACCCGGCCGTCAGCACGCCGACGCGTTCGAGGTCCGCCTCGGGCAGTTCGGCCGTCAGGCGGGCGGCGGCCATGATCGTGAGCAGGCTGCCGAGGTTGTAGCCCGAGAGCACGACCCGCGTCCCCGGGTCGGCGAGGTGTTCGCGAGCGCGGGCGGCCAGCTCCGGGACGACCTTCAGCGCGTAGCAGGGCGGCACCGTCGGGTGCGCCGCTCGCGGCCAGAAGCACACCAGGTCGGCCAGCGCGCCGAGGTGACGGCTGCGCTGCGGGGTCCGCGCGGCCGTGTAGACGACGCGCAGCAGGCCCGCGGCCAGCGCGCCGAGCGCGACGACGCCGATCGCCGACAGCGGCCCGAACCAGCCGGGCACCAGCCCGAAGCCGAACCGCAGCACCAGCAGGGCCGCGCCGCCCGCGGACATCGCCGACGCCACGGCCAGCGCGAGGTGGTGCAGGTGCCGCCGTTCCCACGCCGACCGCGCCCACGCCGCGGCGGCCTGCTCCTCCTGCCGCTTGTCGTGTTCCATCAGCTCGACGATCTCGGGGATGCCGCGCCGCAGCCTGCGCAGGGGAACGGCGACCGCGAAGCCGAGCACGCCGAGCACCGCGGCCAGCGCCAGCCCGGCGCCCCACAGCACGGTGACCAGCACGTACGTGTCGGGGACGCGCAGCTGGTCCGCGCCGGAGAGCCGCCGCAGGGCTTCCGCGAGGCCGGCGCCGAACCCGCCGCCGAGCAGGCCGGCCAGCGCGAGCACCGGGGCGGCCGCCCAGCCGCCCATCCACGGCCGCAGCCGTCGCGGCTTGTGCCGCCAGCCCGGCCGGGCCAGCAGCGCGGCCGGGGCGAGGAACACCGCGAACAGCACCGTGACGGCGACCAGCGCCGCGCCGAGCCCTTCGACGACGCCGTTGGTGCCCGGCAGCGGGCCCGCGCCGGGCCGCAGCCGCACCGCGGCGACGACGACCAGCAGCGTGGCGAACGCGAGCACGCCGGGGCGGGCGAAGCGCCCGGTGTCGACGCCGATCGCGGCCGCGACGACGACGGCGAGCACCAGCGCCAGCGTCACGAGCCAGACGACCGCGCCGAAGACGTCACCCGGCACCTGGAACGGCCCGCCGAGCAGCAGCAGCGCGACCGACGCCAGCGCCGCGACGGTGTGCAGGCAGCGCAGCGCCGGCGTCTCCGGGTCGGCGCGCATCCGCAGCGGCCCGCCGGTGAGGTCGCCGTCGGCGTGCACGGCCCAGGTCGCCGAGGAGATCCGGTGCAGCACGAAGATCACCGCCAGCAGCGGCAGCACGCCGACCGCGATCCGGGTGGGGACCGAGCGGAGCACGTCCGGGATCACCGGCAGGCAGCCCGACCCGGGCGCGAGGCACTGCGTGGCGAACAGGTCGAGCGCGGTCGCCGCGAGCTGGCCCATGAGCAGCATCGTCAGCAGCAGGGCGCCGACGCGCAGCAGGCCGCGGCACACGGCGCCGAGCACGTGCGGGAGGCGGCGGCCCGGCGGCGTCGGCGGCAGCATCCAGAAGGCGACGTTGGCCAGCGAGAAGGGGAACAGCAGCGCCCAGGTCGCCTTCGCGGCGCCCCCGGACGTCATGCCGTGCCAGAGGTAGCCTTCGAGGGTCCGCGGGATCGTCCGGCCCAGCGCCGGCAGGACGGGACCCGGCGCCGGGCGGCGCAGCCGGTCCGCCGGGCGGATCACGCGGCCCAGCCCGTCGCCGGCGACGTCGACGGTCGAAACCGCGTCGAGCAGGGTTTCCCCGCTGGTGCCGACCAGGCCGGCGACGCGGATTTCGACGACGCGGGTGTCCGGGCCGGGCATGGGCACGGTAAGGGTCTCCTAACCGTTCTAGGGATGGTCGAGCGGACAACGGTAGTGTTCCGGTGTCATCGAGTCTTGGAGGAATCGCCACTATGACCCCCGAAAGCGTTGCCCAGCGGCACCAGACCCGCAACGGCATCGAGTTCGCCGTCGCCGACCTCGATGCCGCCGAGTTCGGCCGCAAGGAGATCCGCCTCGCCGAGCACGAAATGCCCGGATTGATGGCGCTGCGGCGCGAATACGCGGAGGTCTACCCGCTGCGCGGGGCACGCGTCTCGGGGTCGCTGCACATGACGGTGCAGACCGCGGTGCTGATCGAGACGCTGGTCGCGCTCGGCGCGGAGGTGCGCTGGGCCTCCTGCAACATCTTCTCGACGCAGGACCACGCGGCGGCCGCGGTCGTCGTCGGCCCGCACGGCACGCCGGAGGAGCCCAAGGGCGTCCCGGTGTTCGCGTGGAAGGGCGAGTCGCTCGAGGAGTACTGGTGGTGCACCGAGCGGATGCTCACCTGGGACGGCGACGGCCCGAACATGATCCTCGACGACGGCGGCGACGCCACGATGCTGGTGCACAAGGGCACCGAGTACGAGAAGTCGGGTGTCGTGCCGACCCCGGACGAGAACACCTCGGACGAGTTCCGCGTGTTCCTCGAGCTGCTGCGCCAGTCGGTCGCGGCGGACACGGGCAAGTGGACGAAGATCGGCGAGGGCATCCGCGGCGTCACCGAGGAGACCACGACGGGTGTCCTCCGCCTGTACCAGCTGGCCGCGGCCGGTGAGCTGCTGTTCCCGGCGATCAACGTCAACGACGCGGTGACGAAGTCGAAGTTCGACAACCGCTACGGCATCCGCCACTCCCTGATCGACGGCATCAACCGCGGCACCGACGTCCTGATCGGCGGCAAGGTCGCGGTGGTCTGCGGCTACGGCGACGTCGGCAAGGGCGCGGCGGAGTCCCTGCGCGGCCAGGGTGCTCGGGTGATCGTGACGGAGATCGACCCGATCTGCGCCCTGCAGGCGGCGATGGACGGCTACCAGGTCCGCACGCTGGAGAACGCGCTGCCGGAGGCGGACATCGTCATCACGACGACCGGCAACAAGGACGTCGTGCTGGTCGAGCACATGGCGAAGATGAAGCACCAGGCGATCCTGGGCAACATCGGCCACTTCGACAACGAGCTCGACATGGCCGGGCTGGCGCGCTACCCGGGCATCCGCCGGATCAACATCAAGCCGCAGGTCGACGAGTGGATCTTCCCGAACGGCAACACGATCATCGTGCTGTCCGAGGGGCGTTTGCTCAACCTGGGCAACGCGACCGGCCACCCGTCCTTCGTGATGTCGAACAGCTTCTCGAACCAGGTGATCGCGCAGATCGAGCTGTTCACCAAGCACGAGGAGTACGACAACGAGGTCTTCCGGCTGCCGAAGAAGCTCGACGAGAAGGTCGCGAAGATCCACCTCGAGGCGCTGGGTGGCGAGCTGACGAAGCTGACCAAGGAACAGGCCGAGTACATCGATGTGGATGTCGAAGGGCCGTTCAAGCCGGAGCACTACCGGTACTGAGGTTCCGGCCGGTCGAGGGTCGCCCTGAAGTGTTCGGGGCGACCCTCTGTTCCGTCCGTGCGACAGCCGATGGATGAAGCATGGACGAAAAGATCGCTGAAGGTCTCGAGCGGCGAAACCGCCTCGTCGCCGAAGGCAAACTGCTCACCTACGAGCCGGAGGGCCCGGTGCCGAGTCTGGACGAGATCGAAGAGCTGTCCCGCGGCTGGGGCACCGCCGTCAGCGAGGCGCTCGACTGGACTCGGGGCGAGTGGTGACGGTCGACCTCTTCGCCGGAATTCCCGTCCGCGACTACGAAGGTGCCCTCGCCTGGTACGAGAAGCTCTTCGGCTCCCCGCCGACGTACGTGGTGAGTGACACCGAAGCCCTCTGGGAAGTCACCGGTCACGGCTCGATCGTCGTCGAACAGCGGCTCGACCGCGCCACCGGGCACGCCATGCACACCCTGTTCGTCGACGACCTCGACGAGCGCGTCGCCGGGATCTCCGCCCGCGGCATCGAACCGGCCGACCGCGAGACCTACGACAACGGCGTCCGCAAGATCATCTACCGCGACCGCGAGGGAAACGAGATCGGCATCGGCGGCCCGCCCGCGTAGACTCGTCCCGTTCTTGGCTTCACGAACCTCACGGCCCGGTGGGTAGTCCGGGCGGTCCGCACGGACTCGTTGTCCCGCAAGGGAAACCGGTGGCGCCAGGCTGATCCGTCACGCCTGGAGGTTCCCGATGAGCGGGGTGTTCACGCTGTACCACGACGGCCGGTTCTGGGTCGGCGTCTACGAAATCCACGAAGAAGGCCTGGTCCGCGCCGCGCGCCACATCTTCGGCGCCGAGCCGAACAACGCGGAGCTGGCGGCCTTCGCGGCCGGCCGCGACTTCGTGCGTCTCGCCGACCGGGCGCGAGAAGCCCCGGCCGTGCCGGTCGAGCGGCGCCCGAAGCGGCGGATCCACGACGAGCCGGGCATCGGCACGGCCGCCCAGCGGGCGCTCAAGGAAGCCGTCGCCGAGCGGGTGTCCGAAAACAAGGCGGCCCGGAAACGCCGGGCCGCCGCCGAAGCCGCCCGCCGTCGCGCGCTCGCGAAAGCCAAGTCGCGTGCCAAGCACCGGGGCCGGTGATCAGCACTCCGCCGGGGCACCCGGGGTCACGATGACGCTCCTGGTGCGGGTGCCCGCGCCAGGCGGGAGCGGGCAGACGCGGACCACCGGCGGGCCGGCGTCCGCGCGGTTGCCGCTGTTGTCGAACGTGATCATCCCGCCCGCGCCGCGGACCGCCTGGCCCGTCGCGGAGAACCCGCTGATCGCCGTGTTGACCTGGCTGCGCTGCACGGCCTTGGCCGCGGGCAGGGTGCGCAACGCCTCGGACACCACCGACATCGCGTCGTAGGCGTTGACCGCCCAGCCGTCGTCGGTGTGCGCGAGGTCGAACCCGGCGCCGGTGAACGCCTCTTCCAGGTCCGCGAACCCCGGGTTGTTCGCGCGCCGCTGGTCGGCGCCCGCGACGAGGGTGGTCAGCAGCCGGATCCGGCCGCTGGTGAAGCTCGCCGACCGCAGGCCGCGCAGCCGGAGGTCTTCGAGCATCGGGTTGTCCTCGACCGCGCGCACCCGCTGGCCGTCCGACGTGCTCACCACCGTCACCGACGTCGCCGCGCACTGCCCGCTGCCGAACGCCTCGTCGAGGCTGAACAGCAGCCGGGCCAGGTCGCTGCCGCGGGCGATGTACAACAGGGTCACGTCCTTGGCGGCGCCGCAGATCCGCCGTGCCGTCTGCAGCACCGTGCTGGACTCGTCGGCGTCGAACTTCACCTCGGTGACGTTCCCGCCGAACTGGCGCTGCATCATCGGCAGCGCGGTGCAGGTGTAGGGGTCGGACCCGCCGGTGGGCACCATGATGAAGTCCGGTTGCGCGGGAACGACGGCGGCGAGCCGGTCGATCTGCACGCGGTTGCGGTAGGCCACGCGGTAGAAGTAGTCCCGGCCGATCCCGCGCTGGTAGGTGGCGTCCGGGTCGCAGGAGTCGAACTGCGGCTGGTCGCCGCGGGAGCCGGTCTGGTCGAAGCCCTCCGCGGTGATCAGGTCGGACACCATCGGGATCTTCGCCGCGGCCAGCAGGTCCGCGGTCTCGGCGGCCCGCTGCTGGCTGAGGCCGAGGCCGACGACCGCGACGACGCCCCGGTCGGCCAGCTCCCGGGCGACGTCGAGTCCTTCGTTGTCCGGGCCGTAGGCGCCGATGTTCGCGACGACCAGGTGGATCGGGTGCACGCAGCCGGTGCCGTTGGCGCGCCGCTGCCCGGCTGCCATGCCCTCCAGTTCGTGCACCGCGCGGCCGCCGGTGTAGTGGTCTGTCATGGTGGTCAGCACACCGACGGTCACGGCCGTGCCCTGCGGGTCGCAGCGGTCGGCGGCCGTCGTGTTCTGCACGTCGATCACCTTCAGCACGGCGGTGAACCGGTCGAGGCCGAAGTCGTACTCGCCGTCGGACAGCCCGACGCACTCGCCGCCGGCGGACCAGGCGGAGTCGCCCGGCCAGCCGTCGTTGCAGGTGGCGAGCCTGCCCAGCCCCTGCCGGAACACGGCCACGCCGCCGGCGCCGAGGAGCAGGGTGACCACGACGGCGAGGCGGATCCAGTCGGTCCACAGTTTCGGGAAGCGCGAAGGCCGGGGCCAGACGCCCGCGTAGTAGCGCGAGGACAAGGTGGGTCCTTCCGGGAGGGGGGACGGTTCAGTAGCTCTTCGCCCGCAGGAGGAACGGGCCGCGTTCGCGGGCGTGCTCGGCGAGGTGGCGAAGGCTGTCCTTGGCCAGCTCGCGCAGCTCCTCCAGGGCGTGCTCGTCGGTGAAGCACGGGTCGTGGTCGAGCGCGGGGAGCACGCCGAGCAGGACGACGACGTGGTCGGCGGCCGTCGACGGCTGCTTCGGGCCGCGGACGCCGGCCAGGTCCCGCTCGCGCGGATCGGGCGTCGCGACGACCGCCTCGAGCAGGGCGAGCCACTCGGCCGGGGGCAGCTCGGGCAGCAGGGCGGCCAGTTCCTCGGCGACGCCTTCCTTGCCGCTCAGCAGACGCTCGTGGTGCAGCCGCCCGGCGCGGTCGCCGGCGCGGTCCCGCAGCTTCCGGAACGCCGCCGTCCAGCCGGTCGCGGGATCGTCCCGCGCGGCGAGGGCCCGCAGGCCGAGGTAGCGGGCGAGCGGGTGCAGCCGTCCGTCGTCCGCCCCGGCGGGTGACCACAGCGTCCGCGAGGTGAACACGGGGGAGTCGTGCCGCACCGGGTGCGGCAGCAGCGGGAGCAGCCGTTCGGCCTCGAGCCGGTCGCGGGCGGCGGAGAGGGTGACGAGCGCCTCCAGCAGCGGCTCCTCGACGTGCTTGCGCGCGTTGAGGCCGCGGACGAAGGGTTCCAGCAGCCGTCGCTCGACCGTGGTGCCCCCGGGTGCCGGGCGGCGCAGCAGGGAATCGACGTCGGTGCCGGGCTCGCTGTCCTTGGCGAGCTCGTCCAGGACGACGGCCGTCCCTTCCGGGTGGCCCCGGGTGAGCCGGTGGGCCACCGGACCGTGCCGGTGTCCGTTGCCCCACCTGAAGGACTCCGCCAGGTGGCGCACCTCGTCCGGACCGAGATCGCCGGCCGGGATCCGCACCCACGGCCCCGGCCAGCCGGTCTCGCCGCCGCAGCCGGTGGCGGTGGCGAGCGCCTCCGCCACTGGGCCGGTCGTGGCGACGACCAGGTTCAGCGGATCCGGCGGCAGGTCGGTCCGCGCGGCGGCCAGCCGGCCGCGGACGTGAATCAGTGAACTCGTGAAAGCCGACGGGGCC
This sequence comes from Amycolatopsis nalaikhensis, assembly GCF_030264295.1. Classification (GTDB taxonomy): domain Bacteria; phylum Actinomycetota; class Actinomycetes; order Mycobacteriales; family Pseudonocardiaceae; genus Amycolatopsis; species Amycolatopsis nalaikhensis. Next base: position 4,566,942 of record NZ_CP127173.1, read on the forward strand.
GACAGGTCGCCGTCGTCGACGAGCACCAGGATGGCCGGCGCGTCACCGCCCGCCGCCGCCCGGCTGCGCCGCAGATCGGCCAGCAGGGCGGCGACCAGCAGGTGGTCCGCCTCTTCGCGCCGGGACGGCCGCTCGCTGCGCGCCCAGTCGCTCAGGTCGATCAGCGTCTGCAGGGGGTTGAAGTCGAAGCCCATGTCCTGGTGGCCGAACCAGGCCACCGGGCCCGCCCAGTCGATCTGCCGCCGCCAGCGCCACTTGCGCACGCTCGCCACCACGGCCACGGCGACCTGGTCCACCACGGGGGGCGCGGCCGCCGCGACCGGCGGGCCCGCGATGGCCGCCGCCAGCCCGCCCGCCGCCCGCACCACGCTCTGGACGAACGCGAGCAGCACGGCGGGGTCGCGGTGGTCGAGCAGCACCTGCTTCAACCGGTTCAGCGCATCGGTCGCGGTCAGCTTCGAGAAGTCCTCGCGGATCGCGAGGTGCGCGATCAGCGTGCGGTGGAATTGCACGGGGTAACCGCGGATTCCGGGGGACAAGCCGATCATCACCGCGGTCAGCACACCCAGCACGGCGTTTTCCGCGGAATCGACGGCTTCCGAGGGGCGGACCAGTGCGGTCGGCGTCTCGCGCCGCCATTTCTCCAATGCCTTGCGCAGCGATTCGGACTTGCCGGAACCGCCGGGCCCTTCGACGGCGAGGACCGGCGAGGTCCGCAGGCCGGCCGCCTGGACGGCCATCAGTTCGCTGATCGGTTCGGGCAGGTTCAGGCGCACGTTCGCTCCCTCGCGATCCGGTCACCCCCGACCGGAGGCTGTACTGTAAACGCCTTCCTGTGACCCCGATCACGGGGGTGCTGAATCGAAGCCGAATCCGGCTTCGATTCACCTGATGGAGTGAGACAAAAAAGGGGCATGCAATGGAACTTTCACGCGTTGTCCCGCCCGGGCTCACGGTGCGTGAAATCGAACCGTGATCGGTGTTTTCAGTTCCACTCCACCGCGACCCCGGCCAGCCCGGGCCCGGCGTCGCTGAAGAACGCGCTGCTCACCCCGCCCATGTCGCAGGCCAGCTCCTCCGCCACCACGGGCAGGGCGTCGTCCCGGGCCCGGACCTGACGCGTGCACCGAGCGGGCAGCGCGTTGCGGTCGAAGCGCAGCTGGACGAGGTAACTCGCGCACCGGTCGCGCAGCATCCGGTAGTACCCCGGCGACGCCGAACCCGAGTCGTCGCGGACCTCGAAGCAGAACACGTGGATGTCGCCCTCGGCGAGCTTGCGGTCGAACAACAGCTCCGTCGCCATCGTGTCCGCGTCCGGGTTGCGGCGCATCCGGCCCACCCGGCAGCCCTCGTCGGTGATCAGCTCGACGTCGTCGATGCGGCAGCCCGGGTCGCCGTTGTACACCGTCAGGTACCGGTCCGGGCCGTGCCGACGCGCGCGCGTCACCAAGCGGGTGCGCAGGCTGACCTGGCGGTGCTCGGCGTCGAACGTGATCGTGTCGTGTACCGACAGCAGCTCGAGGTCCGCGTTGTAGTGGTTCGACGACGGGTACGCGCCCAGCTCGGCCAGCAGGTCCTCCACGATCGACCCCATGTCGCCGGAGCGCAGGTCGTGGAAGGACGCCGCCGGCTGGTGGCCGCGGCGGACCAGGCGCGGGCCGATCAGCACCACCAGCGCGTCGGCGGGCAGCTGGAGGACCGATTCGAGCGCGCGGACCGCCGGGAGCGCCTTCGGCACCTCGGGCTGGCGCAGCCCGCGTTGCCAGTAACTCAGCGTGGACTGTCCGATTTGGACCCCGCGCAGGGCGAGGTGCGCCCGCAACCGGGCGAGCGAAAGGCCGCGGTAGGCGATCGCCAGTCGAAGGGCGTGGTGGAACTCGCCGGTGCGGAGCGCCTCGGTCAGCTCTTTCGGCAGCTCGGCGACCGACGACCGGCTCGTGCGAGCGCCATCGATGATCAGTGGGAGGTTCCCGTCTTGTGCCACCGCTCGTCCCTTCACCCGACCAGTGTGTGCGCTGGGCGTGAACACCGCGGAACGTTCACGTTAGCAGCGTAGAGTGGGCGTGCCGACCCCCGTTCAGGGTGGTTGGCCACGTAAGGGTGACTGTTCCGCGTTCCGGTTATGACCCGGAACGGTCCGTTCCTCCGGATGGCGTTCTTGCTCCGGGTGACCACGTTGTTCACCGTTGTGACCACCGCTGGTTCGCCCACTCCTCCGCAGGAGGCCGTCTGTGCTGGTGAAGTCGAGCCAGGTTCACGCCGTACTGGCACTGAGCCTGATGTTGTGCCTGGTCGCGCCGGTCACCGCCGGAGCCGCGCCCGGAGTGCCTTCGACCTACCGCGACCAGATCGTGATCCAGGCCCAGCAGAAGAACCAGTGGTGCTGGGCCGGTGCGGGCAACACCATCGCGGCCTACCACGGTGCCGTCCTCAGCCAGCTGCGGTTCTGCCAGCTCGCGCACGGCGAAACCGGCCGCGACTGCGCCAACCTCCCCGGCACGCTCGCGGATCCGCGGCGCGCCTTCGCCCGGCTCGGGTTCCGGTCGCCGGGCGACTACCTCGACCGGCGCATCTCCTACGCGGCGGTCCGGACGCAGACCGCGGCGGGCCGCCCGGTCGAGACGCGGGTCGGCTACCGCTCGGGCGGCGGCCACACGCACGTCCTCTACGGCTACGACACCAGCGGTGGCTGGGTCTACTGGGGCGACCCGGGTGCGGCGAAGCGCTACCACTGGTCGGCTTACGGGTTCTACGCGCACAACTCGTCGTTCACCTGGACGCACACGCTCACCGGGATCGCCCGATGAGCAGGCGGGTGCTGGCACTCGCCGTGCTGACCGGCGCGGCGCTGCTGATGACGGCTCCGGTGTCAGGCGCGGCCCAGGCCGCCGGCATCAGCAGCGCCGACGCCGTGGCCGCGCACGCCGCGGCGGCGGGCCTCCAGGACACCCTGGTGCGCTTCTTCGCCCAGGCCCCGGACGCGCACGGGCCGGTCTCGGTGCGGATCGCCCCGGACGCCTACCCCGTCTACGAGCTTTCCCCGGACTTCGTCGTCGGCAAGCCGGGCGCGACACCGGGAGACTTCGCCTACTTCGCCGTTCCCGCGCGGGCGTCCGACGGCCGGACCGCGACGCTCTGGTCGGTCCGCGGCGACGACGGCGCCTGGCAGGTCGGCAACATCGCCTCGGGCGACGTCGAAGGCGCGTACGCCCGGACGCTGCCCACGGGCGCCCAGCTCCTGCACGAACCGCAGGTCGACGCCTGGTACGCGGTGCGCGACGGCCGCGTGACCCCGCTGTCGGAGAACAAGTCCGCCGTCACGGTCGCCGACTACCAGCGGACGGTCTCGGCGCGTTACGCGGACAAGCTCCCCGGCTCGGCCTACGACCGCGACGGCGAGGCGGGCGGCTACGACGCGACGTCCCAGGTGATGCCCCGCGGCGACGGCGGCCCGGCGCCCTCGAGCCACGACACGGGCTGGGTGCCGCTGCTGATCCTGGCCGGCGTCCTGGCGGTCAGCGGCGCCGGGTACGTGCTGCACCTGCGGCGGATCTCCGCCTGAAGACGAACCGGCGGGCTCGGCGTCGATCCCCTTCCACCGAGCCCGCCGGTCCACCACCACCGATACTGTGACGTCCGTGGGTCGACTGGTGGTCATCGAAGGGCTCGACGGCGCGGGCAAGCGCACGCTCACCGACGGGCTGACGGCGGCGTTGCGCGCCAAGGGCGCGAGCGTGGCGAAGCTGGCGTTTCCGCGCTACGGCGAGAGCGTGCACGCGGACCTGGTCCGGGAGGCGCTGCACCGCGGGCACGGCGACCTCGCCGACTCGGTGTACGGCATGGCGGTGCTCTACGCGCTGGACCGCCGCGGCGCCGCGGACGAGATCCGCGCGCTGCGGGACGCGCACGACGTCGTGCTGCTCGACCGGTACGTCGCGTCCAACGCGGCGTACGCGGCCGCGCGGCTGCGGCAGGACGCGGGCGGCGAAGTCGTGAAGTGGGTGTGGGAGCTGGAGGTCGGCCGCTTCGGGCTGCCGCGCCCGGACGCGCAGCTGCTGCTGCGGGTCGCGCCCGCGGTGGCGGCCGAGCGCGCGGAACGCCGTGCGGAGGAGGAGACCGACCGCGAGCGCGACGCCTTCGAAACCGACGACGCCCTCCAGCGCCGCTGCGCCGCGGTGTACGACGAGCTGGCGGCGGCGGGCTGGCTGGCACCCTGGCACGTCCTGGACGGCGTGGCGGGCGTGGACCACGACGCCCTGGCGGCGACGCTCCTGGGTTAGCGCAGGCGGCCGGGGGTCGAATCGCTCGGCCGGGAGTGCCGTGCTGCCATCGCGTCCTTCCGGACGAAGGTGCCGATCCCACTTTCGAGGAGTAATCCGCCGCCGACGAGTGGCGTTCGAGGCGCGAAAATCCCGGGTGCTCCACTGGTGGTGGGTGCGCCCGAATGAAAGCGCGGAATCGCTCACCATTCGGTGATCACCCATTCGTGAATTGTCGGAAAAAGCGTGGGACCGGTCCCGGACAAACCGTTTAGGGTCCCTGGTTCGTGCGTCACAATGGCGCACCTGAATCCATTCACCAGCGGTCCCCACCGCCCGAGCGATGACGGGAAACCCCATGGCTTCTCCGGCGTGCCCCCACACCATCGTCACCACCGACATCGTCGGTTCCAGCGGCGGCGGCCGGGCCAGGCAGGCGTACCTCGACGAAGTCCACGACCGGGTGCTCGCCACGGCGCTCGCGCCCTTCGCGCCCGTGTTCGACCGCCGGGACGGCGACAGCGCGACCTTGGCGTTCGCGCCCGACGTCGCCCCGGCGAGGGTGCTCGCCGACTTCGCGCTGAGGGAACTGGTGCTCGCGCTCTCCACCGTGAACGCGGTCGCGAACGCGGAGCACCAGCTGCGGCTCCGCGTCGCGGTCGACCACGGCCAGACCGTGGTGGAGCGCCCGCACATCAGCGGCGCCGCCCTGACCCGCGCCGCGCGGTTGCGCGACGCGCCGGAACTGCGTGCGGCGATGACCGGCCACCCCGGCGTCCAGATCGGGCTGATCGTCTCCGACACCGTGTTCGAGACCATCGTCCGCTCCGGTGAGCGCGGGCTGGACGCCGGGCTCTTCCGGCAGGTTCCCGTGGCGGTCAAGGACTTCAGCGGGTCCGGCTGGATCCACCTCCCCGGCGAGCGCGAACCGGACGCGGCATCGTCCACCGTACCGGCGAGTGCGACGGAGGTGATCATCAACGTGGGGACGCTGCACGCCCGGGACTCGGTTTTCGGGGTGCGCCATGCGTGAGCCCGGCAGGGTGGCCGACGCGGTCATCAACTTCGAGAAGGCGTACATCAGCCACAGCGTCATCGGCTCGGCGACCACGCGTCCGCCCGGGCGGACGCGCAAACGGCGTCGGCAAACCGGGCTCCTGGACGAACACGACGTGAAGGGGGCCGTCGCGATGTACGTGTCGCCAGCCTGCCACGCGAAGGCCGCCGCGAAGCTCGGCGTCGAGCACGTCGTGCTCCTCGAAGGGGAGCGCGGCCTCGGCAAGCAGACCGCGGCCATCGCCTTGCTGCGCGAAAAGACGCCGAAACCGCTGCGCCGGCTCTCGCCCGCGAGCACGGTGAAGGACCTCTGCGAATACCGCTACCAGCCGGGCCGCGGGTACCTGGTGGCCGACCACGTCGGCGCCGAAGGCTCCCGGCACGCGGACTTCGACTGGCACCTGGTGCGGGACGCCGTGCGCCGCGTGGGCGCGTTTCTGGTCGTGACCCGGCGGAAGCCGGTCGTCGACGTCGACTCCGTCAAGGTCGTCGCGTGGGCGTGGCCGCCGCTCGAAGACGTCGTGCGGTCGCACGTCGGCGAGGCCGCCGCCGAGGTGCTCGCCGCCCTTCCCGCCGACTGCACCATGACCGAGGTCGCCGGGGTCGCCGCCAGGCTGGCCGACGGCGAGCCGGTCGACGAGGCCGTGCGCGGGCTCGGCCGGACCGCGGCCGAGGTGGTGCGGACCTGGTTCGAGGCGGGGCCCGGCAGGCAGGACCTCGTCGAGGTGACCGCGCTGGCGTTCGGCGCGGGTCTGACCGGCGAGGAGTTCGAAGCCCGGCGCACGGCGCTCGACCGGCACCTGCCGCCCGGCGACCGTACGTCCACGGCGACGGCCACGCGGCTCGTGACCGGCGCCCCGGGCGCGCGGGCCTTCGCCGATCCGCGGTACGGCGAGCACGTGCTCGCCGAGCTGAACGCCCGGCAGTCCAAGTCCTTCTGGGCGGGCGTCGTGGCCTGGCTCGCCGAGATCGTCGAGACGACGGGCGCCGACGTCGCGGTCGCCTTCGGACTCGCCCAACTGTCCGAAGTGGATCTCGGAACGGTGGAAACCGGCTGTCTGGACCCGTGGTCGGCCGGTGCGCTGGGGTGGAGCGGCCAGACCACGGCGGCTTTCGTGGTGTGGGCCATGGCACTCGAGGAGCGGACCCGGTCGGCCGCGTTGGGTGTCGTGCGCGGCTGGGCGGGCGGGTCCGCGGTCCAACGGCAGACCGCCGCGCTGGCTCTGGCGGGTGAACTCGGCGCCCAGTTCCCGGCCGAAGCGGTGGCGGAGCTGAAGAAGATGGTGGAGCGAGGCCGCTCCGACGACGCGGTGACGGACGCCCTCGGCACGTTGTTCGGTGTCCTCACCGCGGAGAAGGACGGTGGCGGGGGCCTCGTCCTCGAGCTGCTGGCCGACCTCGGCCGCGGCTCGGCCCCCCGGGACGCCGTCTCGCGGACCACGCGGGCGGTGCTGACGGCCTGGAACCCCGAGGACGACGAACTCGCCCTCGGCGCCTTGCTGCGCGAGGACCCGGCGCTCGCCGAGGCGGTCGGGAAGGTGGCGGCGCCCTTGCTCGCCGACCCCCGGTTCCGGGGCGACGTCCTGCGTGCGACGGCCGCCGCCGCGCAGAACCTCAAAGAGGGTGAGCTAAGGAGTTCATGCAGGCGCTCGAAGGCGCGGCCGAACCGGTGGCGACGCCGGATCCCGAACCCCCGCCGCCGGCCATCCGGGCCGATACCGGTGAGCGTGGTTATCCGATCACCGGCGTGATCCGGGTCGGCGGGCGTCGACGCCGACGGCTGCCCGGACTCGAGCCGCACGAAGTCCTGGTGTTCCAAACGGGCGACGGCTGCGTGGCCGATCCCGGCGGCCGGGCACGCGCCCGGCTGCTGCGGCGAGCCGACGTCGTCACGGTCGTCGACCGCACGGTGGCCCGGTTCGTGCCGGTGGTCGTCCCGATCCCGTCGGCCGGTCCGGCGCCGTTCCAGCTCGTGGCCGGTTTCGCCTGCACGGCAACCGATCCCGCCCGCGTCGCGCGTGAAGGAGTCGACGCGGCCGGGCTCATCCGTGGTCACCTGCGCCACCACCACCGGCTCCTCGAGCTGGGCCGCGGGTGCGGGCCGCGCGAAACCGGCCAGGTCCGCCGGGACGCGCTGGCCCGCGTGCGCGCGCTCCTCGACGTCCGTCCCCTCGACCTCCCCGGCGTCGACGTGCGGCTGACCAGCGTCGACCTGTTCGCTCCGCCGTCCCCCGCGAAGGAAGAAGATGCTGACCACTAAGCCCGATCTCGACTTGCTCGGCCGCCGCTTCCGCCGGGTGATCGGCATCGACGAAGCCCTGCTCGCCCAGGTGCCGGAGGAGCGGCCCCGCTACACCAGGCTGGGCGTGATCGTCTGCTGCACCGCGACGATCAGCGCACTGTCCACTTCGGTCATCACCACGCGGCTGCCGTTCGGCGGCCTGACCTGGCTGGTCACCGTGCTGGTGATGGTGGTCTGGGGCGGGTTCATCCTGACGATCGACAGCTGGCTCATCGCGAGCATGCACGGCGCGCTGAAGGCGAAGGCGCGCCAGTTCCTGCCCCGGCTGCTCGTCGCGGCCCTGCTCGGGTTCGTGATCGCGGAACCCCTGGTGCTTTCGGTGTTCCAAGCCGAAATCGACCAGCGGGTGGCCGAGGACCGGGAGCACGAGCTGGCCGCGTTCGTCAGCCGGTGGCGGACGTGCAACCCGCCGGACGACGAAGCCGCCGTTCCCGCTGATTGCGCCGACCACCGGCTGAACCTGGCCGATTCGCCCGGCACCGTGCGCGCCCAGCTCGCCGACCTCGGCCGGAAACGGGACACCCAGTCGGCCGAGCTCGGCCGCGACATGGGCACGTGGGAGCAGCTCGACACCGTGGCGAAGGCCGAGTGCGCCGGCGTCGCGGGTCCCGGCACGACGGGCGTTCCCGGCGAGGGACCGGAATGCACGCGCGACCGCCAGATGGCCGACCAGTACCGGCGTGACACGCGCCTGGAGCAGCGGCGGGCCGACGTCGCCGCCCTCGACACGAGGCTGACCGACCTGCGGAACCAGCTCACCACCGCCGAAGCCGGGTACGGCAGGCAGGTCACGAGCGCGATCGAGCGGAAGGTCGCGGACTGGCGCGCGAGCCACGGCGGGATCGGCGTCCTCGAACGCATCGACGCGCTCGCGCGGATCTCGGCGGGCAACGTCGCCGTGACGGTCGCGCAGTGGGTGTTCCGGCTGCTGCTGGTGCTGATCGACTGCCTGCCGGTGCTGACGAAGTGGGTCAGCGGGGCCACCGCCTACGACCGCATGGTCCGGCGCCAGATCGACTCCCGGGTCCGGCGGCACGAGGATCGCGTCCGGCACGACGAACTGGTCGACGCGGCGGTCCGCGGCGCGCGCACGGCCGAGCTGACGCGCGAACCCCGCGCCCGGCTCGCCGAGGAGGCCGAGGAGAACCGCCGCGCCGAGCTCGACCGGGAACGGCGGCGCGAGGCGGAGATCGACCGCCTCACCGAGCTGTACCGCGAGAGCCCCGGCTAGTCGCGGAAATAGCCCAGCTGGGCGGAAAGCTCGTCGGCGGCCTCGGTCATCGGCCGCACGATCTGCTTCACCCGCTGCTTGGAAAGCCGGTACGACGGCCCCGAAGCGCTCATCGCGGCGACGACGTCGCCGCCGGGGCCGCGGATCGGCACGGCGACCGCGTGCATGCCGAGTTCGAGCTCCTCGTAGCAGGCCGCGTAACCGTCTTCGAGCACCCGCTCCAGCTCGGTCAGCAGCTCTTCCGGCTCGACCGTCGTGCGTGGCGTGTACTGCTCCAGCTTCCGCTTCAGCACCCGCTTGCGCTCGGTTTCGCCCATGTGCGCCAGCAGGATCTTGCCGCTGGAGGTCGCGTGCAGCGGCGTGCGCTGGCCGGTCCAGTTCTGCGTGGTGATCGCGGCCGAGCCGCGGGCCTGGCTGATGTTGATCGCGACGCCGTCGTCGGCGATGGCGATGTTCACGGTCTCGCCGAGCTCTTCGGCGAGGGCCAGGCAGCTCGCGCGGCCGAGTTTCGCCAGGTCCATGCGCCCGGTCGCGGCGCCGGCCAGGCGCACGACACCGAACCCGATCGCGTACTTCCCGCGTTCCCCGAGCTGTTCGACGAGGCCTCTGGACTCCAGGACGCTGAGCAGCCGCGACGCCGTCGACTTGTGGACGCCCAGCTCGCCCGCGATCTCCGTGATGCCGGTTTCGCCGTGGCGGGCGAGCAGCTCCAGCACGCTGATCGCGCGGTCGACGGACTGCACCTGGCTCTGAGTTGCGTTGCCCGAGTCCTGGTTCCGCATAGCGCAACACTATCCGTTTCGCGCGGTTCGCATCGGCTGAGTGGGCGAATCCGCGGGCCGTCCGGTGCGCCGCGGAGCCGGGTACCGGCACCCGGATGGAGCAGGGGAGCGTGCCGATCTTGATCTTTCTGGTGGTCAAACACGCGGGTCGTGCGTGCGGGCGCCGCGAGTAGTGCGAATATGTGGACATGAAGGCACGTGTTCTCGTGGTCGACGACGACCCTGCACTCGCGGAGATGCTGACCATCGTGCTCCGTGGGGAGGGGTTCGACACGGCGGTGGTCGCCGACGGCTCGCGCGCGCTGCCCGCGCTGCGTGAGCTGAAGCCCGACCTCGTCCTGCTCGACCTGATGCTGCCCGGGATGAACGGGATCGACGTCTGCAAGGCGATCCGCGCCGAGTCCGGGGTGCCGATCGTCATGCTCACCGCCAAGAGCGACACCGTCGACATCGTCCTCGGCCTGGAGTCCGGCGCCGACGACTACGTCGTCAAACCGTTCAAGCCGAAGGAGCTGGTCGCCCGGGTCCGCGCCCGGATGCGCCGCACCGAGGCCGAGCCCGCGGAGTCGCTCACCATCGGCGACCTGGCGATCGACGTGCCGGGCCACGAGGTCACCCGCGAGGGCAAGGCCATCCCGCTGACCCCGCTGGAGTTCGACCTGCTGGTGGCGCTGGCCCGCAAGCCGCGCCAGGTGTTCACCCGCGAGGTGCTGCTGGAGCAGGTCTGGGGCTACCGGCACGCGGCCGACACGCGGCTGGTGAACGTGCACGTCCAGCGGCTGCGGTCCAAGGTGGAGAAGGACCCGGAACACCCCGAGGTGGTGTTGACCGTTCGCGGTGTCGGGTACAAGGCCGGCCCGCCGTGATCCGTCGATGACCGCTGAGACCGGCAGACGGCTCCCCGCGTTCGCGCATTCGACGGCACGCCTGGTGCGGCGTGTCGTCGTTTTCGCGCGCCGTCGCGCGGTCGCGTTCAACGAGCTGTGGAAGCACTCGCTGCAGTTCCGCGTGACCGTCTCGACGCTGGCGCTGTCCTCGGCCGTGGTCTTCGTGCTCGGCATGGTCCTGCAGAACCAGATCACCGAACGGCTGCTGGACACCAAGCGCGACGCCGCGATCGCGCAGACCCGCGCGGCGGCCGAGACGGCGGCCGGCGAGCTCGTCGGCCTCGGCGGCGAGACGCGCGACGCGATGGACAACCGGCTGGCGAACGCGCTCAAGAAGATCGCGATCACGCCGACCAGCCAGGACGCCGCCGGTTCGGCGGCCGGCACGTTCGTCCCGGTGCTCGCCAGCGGCGGCCACGACCAGTCCGGGCAGCAGTCGTCGCACGCCGGTCCCTACGAGAACGTGCCGCCGCGGCTGCGCCAGTTCGTCGAAGCCGACCAGACGAGCTACCTCGAGCACACCGTCACCGACCCGAACGGCGTGCGCACGACGTACCTGATCGTCGGCACGTCGCTCAACACGGTCGCCAGCCCGCTGCAGCTGTACCTGCTGTTCCCGCTGACGACCGAGCAGAACACCGTCTCGACCGTGCAGAACACGCTGCTCGTCGGCGGGCTCGTGCTGCTGCTCCTGCTGGCGGGCATCACGAACCTGGTGACCAGGCAGGTGGTCCGGCCGGTCCGCCAGGCCGCCGCGGCGGCCGAGCAGTTCGCCGGCGGCGACCTCGACCAGCGGCTGGCCGTGCTCGGCGAGGACGACCTCGCGAAGCTCGCGGTGTCCTACAACGAGATGGCCGCCAGCATCCAGCGCCAGATCCGCCAGCTCGAGGAGTTCGGCGGGCTGCAGCGCCGGTTCACCTCCGACGTCTCGCACGAGCTGCGCACGCCGCTGACCACCGTCCGGATGGCCGCGGACGTGCTGCACGCGTCGCGCGAGCAGTTCCCGGCGGGGCTCGCGCGCTCGACGGAACTGCTGGTCGACGAGCTCGACCGGTTCGAGGCGCTGCTCGGCGACCTGCTGGAGATCAGCAGGCTCGACGCCGGTGTCGAGGAGCTGGCCGCGGAGTTCATCGACGTCCGCCCGATCGCCACCCGCGCGGTCGAGCAGGTGCGGGTCATCGCCGGCAACGCGGGCAGCTCGGTCGAGCTGGTGCTGCCCGACGAAGACGTGATCGCCGAGGTCGACGCCCGGCGCGTCGAGCGGATCCTGCGCAACCTGCTGGCCAACGCCGTCGACCACAGCGAGGGCAAGCCGGTGGTGCTCACGGTCGCGGCCAGCGAGACGGCCGTCGCGATCACGGTCCGCGACCACGGTGTCGGCCTGCGGCCCGGCGAGGCGGAGCTGGTGTTCAACCGGTTCTGGCGCGCCGACCCGTCGCGCAACCGGCGCACCGGCGGCACCGGGCTGGGGCTGGCGATCAGCCAGGAGGACGCGCGCCTGCACGGCGGCGAGCTCGACGCGTGGGGCGAGCCGGGCCACGGCGCCTGCTTCCGGCTGGTGCTGCCGCGCCGCCAGGACGTGCCCGCGGGCGACCCGCCGCTGGTGCTGCCGCCGCCCGACCGCGTCGCCGGTGAGGTGCCGCTCGGGCTGATCGAGATCACCCCGGCGCCGGAGGCGATCTTTGCTGAGCGTGAGGGAGTCGGGCAGTGACACCACACGCATTTCGGGGGTCCGGGTGGCGGAGCCCCCGGCCCGGGGCGCAGCCCCGGATGAAGCAGCTCTTGGTGTCTCTCTTGTGCTTCGTGCTGCTCGCGGGTTGTGCGAACGTGCCGCTCGAGTCGCAGCCCGTCGTCGTCCCCGGCGAGCGCCAAGGACAGGGCCCCGGCGACGTCGTGCCCGAACCGGCGCAGGGCATCGACCCGCTGACGCTGGTCCGCGACTTCGTCGGCGCGACGCTCAAGCCGGGGCAGAACAACGCGGCGGCCCGCGCGTACCTCGACGACGCGAGCCAGGCGAGCTGGCGCCCGAGCCGCAGCCTGACGATCATCCAGGACACGTTCGGCACGGTCTACGACACCGACCCGCAGCCGGACCCGAACACGCTGGTCGTCAACGTGCGCGGGATCGACGTCGGCACCCTGGACCAGAACAGCGCCTTCGTGCCCGACTACAGCTCGGCGTTGCTGCAGGTCAAGGTGCGCAAGCAGGCGAACGGCCAGTGGCGGATCGTCGACCCGCCCGCCGACCTCTACGCGACGGAGTCCGACTTCAGCGCGAACTACACCGCGGTGGCGGTGAGCTTCTATTCGGAGTCGGCGGCGACGTTCGTCCCGGACCGGCGGTACGTGCTCGCGAAGCCGCAGTCGGGCCTGCCGAGCCGCGTGATGGACCTGCTGGTCACCGGGCCGTCGACGGCGCTGGCCGGCGCGGTGAAGAACCTGCTCGGCGAGCCGGTCGAGATCGACACGAACGTCAAGAGCCTCGACGACGGCACGCTGGTGGTGCCGCTGACCGGGCTGGCTGGCGTCCCCGACGACACCCGGAAGCTGATCGCCGCGCAGATCGTGCTGTCGCTGCAGTACGTCACGTCGGCGCGGATCCGGATCCTCGCCGACGGCGCGCCGCTGGTGGCGAACCACCCGGACTGGCGCCTGAGCGAACTGCCGTCGTACGGCGCGGCGCTTTCGCCCAGCCTGGAGCTGAAGGGGCTGATGACGGTCGGCGGCCGGGTCCGCTCCCTCGACGACGGCGCCCCGGTGCCGGGCCCGGCGGGCAACGGCGGCTACGAGGTGGTGAACGCGGCGCAGTCGATCGACGGCAAGCGCCTGGCGGTGGTGGCCCGCGAAGGCGGTCAGGTCCGGCTGCGGATCGGCGACCTGGGCCACGAGCTGCCGCTGGTCAACCTGAGCGGGACGACGATGAGCCGTCCGACGTGGCGTCCCGGCACGGGCGAGGTGTGGACGGTGGTCGACCAGTATTCGGTCGGCCGCATGGTCGTCAACCCGAACGGCCAGTGGACGGCCCTGCAGGTCAACGCGACGGACCTGACGCAGCAAGGCGGGATCACGGAGCTGCGGTTCTCCCGCGACGGCGCCCGCGTGGCGGCGGTGGTGGGCGGTCAGCTGTGGGTGGCTTCGGTGGTCGGCAGCGGCGATTCGGTGTCGCTGCGCGAGCCGCGTCACCTCCAGCCGCACGACCTCCAGGAAGTCGTCGACGTCGACTGGGTCGCGCAGGATTCCCTGGTCGCGGTGACGACGTCGAACTCGCAGCCGGTGCTGCGCGTGACGGTGGACGGCCAGCGGATGGACGCGTTCAACAGCTCCAACCTGACCCCGAAGGTCCACGGCGTGACGGCGGCACCGGGCCGCCAGATCGTGGTGGCCGACGCGAGCGGGCTGTGGACGGCCTCGGCGCTGGGCGAGGTCTGGCGGCCCCAGGCGCACACGATGAAGGACGCGGATCCGTTCTACCCGGGCTGATTCACCTGGGTGGGTGACGTCTGGACGTTCGAAACTGTCGGTACCGGTCGCGACACTGTCCGTGTGCTGAAGAAACTGCTCGATCTCCTGATCCCGAGTCGCTGCGCGGCCTGCGGGGCGCGTGGGGCGCCGTGTTGTGCGCGGTGCGCGCAGGTGTGGCGCTCGGCGGCCGAGGTGGTCCGTGCGCCGACGGCGGGGCTGGTGAGGGTGTTCGCCCTGGCCCGCTACCGCGGGGTGGGGCGGCGGTTGCTGATCGCGTACAAGGAGCGGGGGCGGCGGGATCTGGCGCCGTCATTGGGGCGGGCGCTGGCCGAGGCGCTGGCGGTGTTGCCGATCCCGGCTGCGGTTGATCCGGCGGTCCGGCGGATCTGCCTGGTCCCGGCGCCGAGCCGGCCGTCGGCCGCGCGGGTGCGGGGCGGGCCGCACGTGGAGCGCCTGGCGAATGCGGCGGCGGGTGTGCTGGCCGGGCGAGGCATCGAAGTGGCCGTCGCCCCGGCTCTGGAGCTGGCGGGAGGAGCCCGCGATGCGGTCGGCCTGGGACGTGCGGAGCGCATCGCCAACCTCGCGGGCAGGCTCCGGTTCCGCCAGGCCGGTCGCCCGCCGCCGGGGTTCCCGGTGGTGGTGCTGGACGACGTGATCACGACGGGCGCCACGGCGGCGGCCTGCGTGCAGGCGTTGTCGGCGGAGGGTGTCGCGGTGGCGGCCGTCCTGACGTTGCTCGTGGCCGGGTGACGCTGAAACCGCTTTCGGCCAGCGGATCGGTCCCGCGATCTTCAATCCACGACCGTCCCGGCGCCCGCCGCACACCTGCTCCTCTCAGCCGAGTCCGAAGATCGCATTCCCCGCTTCACCCGCACCAAACACCCCAGGCGCGTCAATTCACCACTCGAACCGTGAAATCCCGGAAAGGAGCCACCCTCGCCGAACCCCGCACCCGGGTGAACCGACCTGTCACCTACATGAGTGACATCCGCCGGGAACGCGAGCGGCCCGGCGCCCGTTGTCCGGGCATGAGGGTGTCGACCACGACCACTCGGCCGCCACACCACTCCACCGGAGTGGCGGCTGTGCCGGACGGGGCCGTCACCCTCGGCGTCCACCGCTCGGCAGCGATGCGCCGTCCGTGTGAAAACACGCTGCGTGCACCGCGTCCGACCAGCGGGTGTTTTCTGGTGTTCATCCCGCGATCACTGCGCGGGGTGACGGAGTCTCATTCCTCGACATCCCCCGGCTCGGGGGCTGTTGCAACGGGCGTGAGGAAGCTAACGTGCTCCGCAATCAGCAATCCCCGCAGGCAGGGAGGTGACGAGCCCATGTCCCTGGCGCCGGAGGTGCGCTGAGTCCGCGCTCGGTCATCGGAACGAGACGTCGTCCACCGTTTCCGAGTTCCTTCTCAGCCCGCGATCCGGGCTTCCGTCCCCGCAATACCGGCGCCGTGTGAAAACACAACAGCTCGCAGTCATCTCAGCGAGGGAGGTCGTGTATGGACATCGTCGTTAAGGGCCGCAACGTGGAGGTGCCCGACCACTATCGGGCGCTTGTCAGCGAAAAGCTGGCCCGGCTCGAGCGCTACGACAGGAAAGTCATCCGGTACGACGTGGAGCTGTTCCACGAACCCAACCGACGTCAGGCCAAGAGCTGCCAGCGCGTCGAAATCACCGGAAAGGGGCGGGGCCCGGCCGTACGCGCTGAAGCGTGTGCCGCCGACTTCTACGCAGCGCTTGATTCCGCAGTCACCAAGCTGGAGAACCGGCTGCGGAGGACACACGACCGGAGGCGTGTGCACTACGGGCGCAGCCGCCCGGAATCGGTCGCCGAAGCGACCTCGATGCTGCCCGGTGGCGGAGCCCCGGCCGCAGCCAGTCCCGCCGCGCGTACCGCGGTGTTGGAAGCACCCGAAGCCGAACCGCAGGCGAACGGCTTCGCGAGTGCCGAAGAGATACACCTGCCCCAGCAGCAGAGCTGGGCCGACGACGACCTGGGTCACCAGCCCGGTCGCGTCGTTCGCGAGAAGCAGCACACCGCGGAGCCCATGACGGTGGACCAGGCTCTCTACGAGATGGAGCTGGTCGGCCACGATTTCTACCTCTTCAACGACTCGGAAGCGGGCCGGCCCAGCGTGGTCTACCGGCGGAAAGGCTTCGACTACGGCGTGATCCGGCTCGGCTGAGCCGGTCTAAGGAGGCCTTCGCCGGATGGCCCGCACGCGCTCGCGTGCGGGCCATCCGCATGTCAGGACCTACGGCGTGTGCACACGACGCCCACCGTTCCCTACGATGGGGGTGGGAAGGTGGCGCCGAACACGGCCGCCACCGCGGGAGAACCTGCCCGGGACCGGCCTGGGCGTGCTCATATTCAGCTAGTGAGGTCGACCGGATGGTGCTGAACCGCCTGCTCCGCGCGGGTGAGGGCAAGATGGTGAAGCGGCTGCGCAACATCGCCGATCACATCAACACCCTCGAAGACGACGTCAAGGACCTGACCGACGCCGAGCTGCGGGCCAAGACAGACGAGTTCCGCAAGCGGAACGGCGACGGTGAATCCCTCGACGACCTGCTGCCGGAGGCCTTCGCGGTCGTCCGGGAGGCGGCCAAGCGGGTGCTCGGCCAGCGCCACTTCGACGTCCAGCTGATGGGCGGCGCGGCGCTGCACCTCGGCCAGGTCGCCGAGATGAAGACCGGTGAAGGCAAGACGCTGACCTGCGTCCTCCCGGCCTACCTCAACGCCATCCCCGGCAAGGGCGTCCACGTCGTCACGACGAACGACTACCTGGCCAAGCGCGACTCGGAGTGGATGGGCCGCATCCACCGCTTCCTCGGCCTCGAGGTCGGCGTGATCCTGTCGGAGCAGCAGCCGGACGTCCGGCGCGCCCAGTACAACGCCGACATCACCTACGGCACGAACAACGAGTTCGGCTTCGACTACCTGCGCGACAACATGGCGTGGAGCCTCGACGACTGCGTGCAGCGCGGGCACAACTTCGCCATCGTCGACGAGGTGGACTCGATCCTCATCGACGAGGCCCGCACGCCGCTGATCATCTCGGGCCCGGCGGACCAGTCGTCGCGCTGGTACGTCGAGTTCGCGCGCCTCGCCCCGCTGATGCAGGGCATCGACACCACCACGATGGGGTCGCGGGAGCGCACCGAGAAGGCGAACCTGATCAACTCGAAGTACCACTACGAGGTCGACCAGCGGAAGCGCACGGTCGCGGTCACCGAGAAGGGCGTCCGGTTCGTCGAGGACCAGCTCGGGATCGACAACCTGTACGAGGCCGCGAACACCCCGCTGGTCGGGTACCTGAACAACGCGCTGAAGGTCCAGGAGCTGTTCCACCGGGACAAGGACTACATCGTCCGCAACGGCGAAGTCATGATCGTCGACGAGTTCACCGGGCGCATCCTGGTCGGCCGCCGCTACAACGAGGGCATGCACCAGGCGATCGAGGCCAAGGAAAAGGTCGAGATCAAGGCCGAGAACCAGACGCTGGCGACGATCACGCTGCAGAACTACTTCCGGCTCTACGACAAGCTTTCCGGCATGACCGGTACGGCCGAGACCGAGGCCGCGGAGTTCCACCAGACCTACAAGCTGGGTGTGGTGCCGATCCCGACGAACCGGCCGATGGTGCGCCAGGACCAGCCGGACCTGATCTACAAGACCGAGCAGGCCAAGTTCGAGGCCGTCGCCGAGGACATCGCCGAGCGGCACGAGAAGGGCCAGCCGGTGCTGGTCGGCACGACGAGCGTCGAGAAGTCCGAGCACCTGTCGAAGCTGCTGGTGAAGCTGAGCGTCCCGCACGAGGTGCTGAACGCGAAGCACCACGACCGGGAGGCGCTGATCGTCGCGCGCGCCGGCCAGAAGGGCGCCGTCACGGTCGCCACGAACATGGCGGGCCGCGGTACCGACATCGTGCTGGGCGGCAACCCGGACATCATCGCCGACCAGGTGCTGCGCGAGCAGGGCCTCGACCCGGTGGAGCACTCCGAGGAGTACGAGGCCGCGTGGCCGGCGACCCTGGAGAAGGTCAAGGAGGAGTCGAAGGCCGAGGCGGAAGAGGTCCGCGAGGCCGGCGGCCTGTACGTGCTGGGCACCGAGCGCCACGAGTCGCGCCGCATCGACAACCAGCTCCGCGGCCGGTCCGGCCGTCAGGGCGACCCCGGCGAGTCCCGCTTCTACCTGTCGCTCGGTGACGAACTCATGCGCCGCTTCAACGCGACGATGGTCGAGCGCGTCATGACGACCATGCGGCTGCCCGACGACGTGCCGATCGAGCACAAGATGGTCTCCAAGGCCATCAAGAGCGCGCAGACCCAGGTCGAGCAGATCAACATGGAGCAGCGCAAGGACGTCCTCAAGTACGACGAGGTCATGAACGAGCAGCGCAAGGTGATCTACGCCGAGCGCCACCGCGTGCTGGCGGGCGAGAACCTGCGCGACCAGATCGAGGGCATGCTCGAGGACGTCGTCAACGCCTATGTGGATGGTGCGACCGCCAACGGCTATGCCGAGGACTGGGACCACGAGAAGCTGTGGTCGGCGCTGAAGCAGCTGTACCCGGTCAGCATCGAGTGGGACGACCTGATGGAGGACGGCGACCTCGACGCGCAGAGCCTGCGCGAGGCGCTGCTCGAGGACGCCCGCCGCGCCTACGACAAGCGCGAAGAGGAGATCAACGCGCTCGTCGGCCCGGACGGCATGCGGACCCTGGAGCACCAGGTGATGCTGACGGTCCTGGACCGCAAGTGGCGTGAGCACCTGTACGAAATGGACTACCTCAAGCAGGGCATCGGCATGCGGGCGCTGGCGCAGCGCGACCCGCTGATCGAGTACCAGCGCGAGGGCTTCGACATGTTCCGCGCGATGCTCGACTCGCTGAAGGAGGAGGCCGTCGGCTTCCTGTTCAACCTGCAGGTCGAGCGCGCGGAGGCCCCGCCCGCCGAGGAGGCGGCCGCGGTGCCGACGGGTGTGGCATCGGGCAACGGCCAGGCATCGGAGGGCAGGCACGCGCGCCCGGCACCGCCGCAGCCGCCGGCAACGGACACGGAGTCGGTCCCGGCCGCATTGCGCGGCAAGGGCCTCGGCGCCGGCGGCCCGCAGTCGGGCATGACGCTGTCGGGCCCGGGCGAGGACGGCGAGGTCGAGTCCCATTCGGACGGTCCGCAGCAGTCCGCGGGCGGCGGGTCGGGCACGCGCCGCGAGCGCCGCGCGGCCCAGCGTGACGCGCAGAAGAAGGGCAAGAAGGGGCCGCGTCGCTGACCTTTTCCGGGGCCGGGGCCGCGTGCGGGAACACCGCATGCGCCCCGGCCCGGTTTGCGTGACCGGGCCCGCCGAACCGAACCGGCGGACCAGCGGGTCGACAATTCAGGACACGTGACCCGAGCGCCCCAATGTGGCCTTGGTTGCGTCTGACGCACCGAAGGCCGCCTTGGGTGCGTCAGACGCACCGAAGGCCACATTGGGGCGCTTGAAGCGGGGCCGACGTCGACGACCGGCGCGCGGCACTGGATGCCCTGAAGGGGCCAGGCGGTGCCCGCGCCGTACGTAGCCGCCTCACGCCGCTGCTCGCCGGGGTGTCTGGATGGGCCTCTGCTGCGGCTTCAGCACCGTGAAGCGCTCGCACCGCCACCCATCCGGTGTCCGCGTGAAGCGGGCCGCCAGTGCGAACGACCGGCCGTCCGCCTCCACGCGGGCGCACGCCTCGACCACGCCCGGTGCCGGGGTGCACGTGTGGACCCGGTGCGTCCGGTGCCGGGGCCGGGCCAGGCGCGGCCCGCTCAAGCTCGCGTACACCTCCGGTGCCACCAGTGCGCGGACCTGCGCCGCCGGGCGGCGGCCGTCGTACGCCTCCAGCAGCGTGTTCAGCACGTGGCTCACCTCGCCCGCTTCGAGCTGCCTCGGCACCGGCCACCGGGGGCCGCCGCCGCGGTGCTCTCGCGGGGGCACCGTCGGCGGGCGCTCGGCCCGTCGCGGTGCTTCGCAGTGGATCAGCGTTCTCAGGCGATGTTCCTCGGACATTTCCTCCCCTCCCGGACTCGGCATTTCGCCGCGTCCACCGCTTAGAGGGCGGAACCGGCCGGAAAGGCGACGGGAATCGCCCGATTCGGGGGCGAACCACCGGAACGATGCATTCCTCGGTCCCGGTGCGCTAAGTCGCGATCACAACGGGTATTTGTTGCGCCTTGCGCGACACCTCGGTCGCCACCACGGCTATGGTGTGCCGGGTGCTGAAGGGGTTATTGGTCGATTTCGCCGGAGTTCTCACGGATCCGGACGCCGGCCGCTTCTACGACTATCTGGCGGCCGCGCGCGAGCGGGGGGTCCGGACGGCGCTGCTGTCCAACGCGCCCGGCGCCTCGGACGAGGTCAAGAACACCATGTTCGACTACTTCGACGCGCTGGTGTTTTCCGGTGAGGTCGGCGTCGCCAAGCCGGACCCGGCGGTCTACCTGATCGCCGCCGACCGGCTCGGGCTGCCCGCCGTCCGCTGCGCCTGCGTCGACGACTCCGCCGCGAACATCCGCGGCGCCGTCCAGGCCGGCATGGTCGGCGTGCACCACCGGACGGTCGACGAAACCCTTGCCGAACTCGACGTTCTTTTCCGAGATCGGTGATCGTCAGCGGGCGCGGCGGACCAATTCGAAGGACAGGACCGCCGCGGCCGCCGAGACATTCAGGGACTCGACGTCACCCGGCATCGGAATGGACACCCATTCCGTGACGAGTTCACCGACTTCGCCCCCGACTCCGGCGGTTTCGCCCCCGAGCACGAACGCCGCGCGCTGCGGCAGGTCGACGTCGAACACCGTCGTCTTCGCCGACGCGCCCAGCGCGTAAAGCCCGTAACCGGCTTCGGTGAGCATCTCGGCGGCTTCGCGCGCGGAGCCGCAGCGCAGCACCGGCGCGCGGAACGCGACGCCGGCCGACGCCTTGACCACCAGCGGGTCCAGCGCCGCGACGCCGCGCCGCGGCACGATCACGCCGTCGAGCCCGGCGGCGGTCGCCGTCCGCAGGATCATCCCGACGTTCGCGGGGGTGGTGATGCCGTCGAGCAGCAGCACGCGCGCGGGCGGCCGCCGGTCGGCCAGCGCCGCGGAAAGCGCTCGCATCCGCGGGACGACGACGTCGGCGAGCACGCCCTGGTCCTGCTTGCCGTTACCGGCCAGGACCTTGACCCGGTGGGCGCTGGCGCGCTGCACCGGCACCCCGGCGGCTTTGGCGGCGCGCTGGATCTCGGCCGCGCCCGGGCCGCGGGCGGTGTCGGCGAGGATCACCTTGTCGACCCGCAGGCCATCGTCCGCCAGTGCCTCCAGCACCGGCTTCCGGCCGTAGACGGTCAGGAAGCGGTCCTTCGGCGAGATTGTCGACTCATCACCCACACCCGGCAGTCTCGCACTGTGTAAGGATCGGCCCATGCCCGACCGCCTTTCCGCGCTGGACGCCTCGTTCCTGTACGTCGAGGACCACGCGACGCCGATGCACGTCGGCGGGGTGGCGATCTTCGAGCGGCCGCGGTCCGGGTTCAGCTACGCGCAGCTGCTCGACCTCGTCGGCGCGCGGCTGGCGTACCTGCCGCGCTACCGGCAGCGCGTGCTGGAGGTGCCGGGCCACCTGGCGCGCCCGGTGTGGGTGGACGACGTCGACTTCGACCTGAACTACCACGTCCGGCGTTCGGCGCTGCCCCAGCCGGGCAGCGACGAGCAGCTGTTCGACCTGGTGGCGCGCCTGATGTCGCGGCGGCTGGCGCCGGAGCGGCCGCTGTGGGAGGCGTACTTCATCGAGGGACTGGCCGGCGACCGGCTCGCCCTGGTGACGAAGACGCACCAGTCCGTTGTGGACGGCATCGGCACGATCGACCTCGGCCAGCTCATCCTCGACCCGACGCCGGCCGAGCCGGAGCCGTTCGAGGACATCTGGACGCCGCGCCGCGAGCCGAGCCGCACGCAGCTGGTGCTGGACGCGGTGAGCGAGGGCGTGCAGCGGCCGGGCGAGGTGGTGGAGAACGTCCGCTCGGCGGCGAACGACGCGGTCGCGGCGGCGGGCAAGCTCGCCGACACGGTCGGCGGCGTCGCGTCGACGTTGCGGACGCTGGTGCGGCCGGCGCCACCGGGACCGCTGAACGTCCGGGTGTCGGGCGGGCGCGTGTTCGCGGTGGTGCGCACGCGGCTGGAGGACTTCCGGAAGATCCGCGCGGCGCACGGCGGCACGGTCAACGACGTCGTGCTCGCGGCCATCACGGGCGCGCTGCGCGAATGGCTGCTTTCGCGCGAGGAGCCGCTGACGCCGGAGACGACGATCCCCGCGCTGGTACCGCTGGCGGTCCGCGACGCCGAGACGGCGGAGTATTCGACCCCGGCGCTGGTCGGCAACCAGGTCGACGCGTACCTGGTCGACCTGCCGGTCGGCGAGCCGAACCCGGTGCTGCGCCTGCAGCACATCGGCCACGCGATGGCCGAGCACCACGATTCGGGCCGTTCGGTGGCGGCGCGCGGGCTGCTCCGGGTCGGCGGCTTCGCCCCGGCTACGCTGCACTCCCTCGGCGCGCGAGCGGCGGGTTCGCTGTCGGGGCGCATCTTCAACGTCATGGTGACCAACTCGCCGGGCCCGCAGGTGCCGATGTACGCGGGAGAGGCCAGACTGGTCGAGATGTTCCCGGTCATGCCGCTGATGCGCACCCAGGCGCTGGCGATCGGGGTGACGTCCTACCACGGCGGCGTCTACTTCGGACTCAACGGCGACCGCAAAGCCGCGTTCGACGTCGACCTCGTGGCCGGGATGATCGAAGAGTCCCTGGAAGAGCTGAAGGGTGCGCACTGGTGAGGGTCTATCTGCCTGCGACCATCGCGATGCTTCGCGACCTCGAATCCTCGGGGGAGTTCCGCGCCCGCAGCGGGACGGCGTTCGCGCTGACCCCGGCGTTGCGCGAGGCGTACGTGAGCGGGTCGGACGAGGAACTGGAGTACGCGGCCCTGCTGGACGCGGCTCGGGCTTCGCTGCGGTTGATCGCGGCGGAGGAGAAGGGCGAGCCGCGGCGGGTGGTGGTGTCGGCCGACGTCGAGGGGGTGACGTTGCGGCCGGACCTGGATGCCCCGGTGGTGCGGATCGGCGGGCCGATCCCGATGTCGGCCGTGGCGGCGATCCACGTCGATGCTCCGGAGGCTGCGGACGCGGTGGCTGCTGCCGCGGCGGTGATCGATGCGGCTGATCTGGGGGATCCGGATGCGGAGTTCACGCTCGGGGATGCTGAGGATCATGAGCTCGCTTGGTACGCGCCGCAGGAGCTGCCGTTCCTGCTGGAGCTGCTCTGACGCGCGGCTCGCGCCGGGTTTGATGAGCAGCTCTGCGGCCTGAGGTGGCAGGCTCGATCCGGCGACTGGCCAGGGTCGGCAGGTTCCATCTCAGCGACTGGCTTTGGTGGCGTGGGTCGGCGGACTTGGCTCGGTGGACCAGCTTGGCGACCCCGGACCTGCGGCCCCATCTCGGCGACCGCCTCCAGCGTTCAGCGAGCGACCACGCCGACTCACTCGGCGGCCAGGTCGGTGACGTAACTTGCCGCCAACTTCGGCGAGCTTGGCTCGTCGGTCCGGGGCGGCGGACTCAACTCGGCGAGCGGTTTGGCGGAGTCAGCTCGCTGACCAGCGTCGCCGCCGCTCCACGAGCTGACTACGCGGCGACCAGCTTGGGCCCAGCTCAGCCCACTTCCCGCCTGGTTGGGCGAGCCGACTCGGCGGCTATCCGGTGATCCGATTCAGGCCCCAGCATCCTGCACCCCAGCTTGCGTTCGGCAATGAACGCTTCGGTTGTCCACAGGTGGGTCCCGTTGTGGATAACTTGTGGGCAAGTGGCCTGATCAGCCCGCCGTGAACCACTCCGGCCCAGGAACGGGCAGCACGCACCGCCACCCGGTCGCCGCCATCAACTTCCCGGACACCACCCGCTGCGACCGTGCCATGGGCTCCGCCATCGGCACCCGCGAAAGCAGCCACTTCGGCAAAGCCCGAGCCTTCCGAACCCCGGCAGCCTCAGCCATGGCCGCCCCCAAATCGGCCTTCAAGACCGGCGGCGCCCCCACGTTGTAAACCCCCGAAGGCGCACCCAAAGCCGCCACCGCAGCCGCGGCCGCGTCGGACGGGTGGATCACCGTCGTCCAATCCCGACGCGATCCCATGATCAACGGCGCCCCGCGCCGCGCGGCCGCCAAGAGCGCCGACGTCATCGGGTCCGGCCCGACCAACAGCCCGATCCGGAGCCGGACCACCGTGCGATCAGTCAGGGCCGCCACGTTCGAATGCGCCACCACCGACGATGCCGTCACTCCGCCCGCACGCACCGGAGCCTCTTCCGTCAGCTCCGAGGAACCGCCGTCCGCATACACGAACGAAACGCCCTCCTGAACCACGATCCGAACGTCCTCGACCTGCCGCACGGCCGCAGCCAACGCAGCGCTCCCCGCCGTCCGGACCCGGTCGTTCTCCGCCCAAGCCGACTTGCTGGTCAGCTTCCGGGGGATCCGCGTCGCCAAGTTCAGCACCGCGTCGTGCCCGCGCAACGCCGTGGCCAGCGAAGATGCCGAGAACAAATCCCCGACCACGGGCTCGGCCCCCGTCGACAGGACCGCCGACGCCCGGTCCGCCGCACGCGCCAAGCCGCTCACCTCGTGGCCCGCCTCCAGCAGACGCGCCACCGCCGGGCGCCCCAGCATGCCCGTCGCCCCGATCACCATCACCCGCATGTCCGCCTCCCGAGTCCGATACCCGGGACCTGGACGAGACGGCCGCGAAAAACGTGACTAACCCACTTCGCCCGGCGGTGGCGGCTGGACGTCGACCGGGCTTCCCCACTCCGTGTAGCGCGTCGTGATGCGGGCTTCGGACCCCTGCAGGACCGGCGAAAGGTCCAGGACGATCTGCAACGGCCGGTGCGCGTCGTCGAGCCACAGCTCCACCGGGAACTTGCCGAGGCGCCCCGCGGAGTCCGGCGCCAAGCCCGCCGGGAGGTCCGTGCCCAGGCGCGCCGGTTCCAGCTCTACTCGGTAGTGCTCCGCCGCCACCCCGCCCAGGTTCGTGCGCTCCGCCGACACGATCGTGCCCGCCGTGCGGATTTCGCCCAGTGTGTGCGCCGGGTCGTTCTGGGCCGCCAGCTGCGCGAGGCTGCCGCCGAGGACCTGGGAAAACGGGTCCGACCCGTCCGCCGCGACCGCCACCCACGGCTTCCCCTCCCGCGCGCTCTCCGGGACCTTCGCGTACAGCTTCCCGGCCACCAGCCGCAGCTCCATCGGCTCGCCGAGGACGTCCGTCGTCATCACCTGGGCCGTCCCGCCCGCTCCGAACCGCGCTTGGCCCTGGCCCTTCGAGCGGATCGAGCCGACCGCGACGTCCGTGGCGAACTTCGCCGAGCCGCCGCTCGTCGCCGCCGCCGTGGCCGCGTCGGCCAGCTCGCGCGCGTCCGTGTACGCCGGCGGGGGTGGGGGTGGGCTCGAGCACGCGCCGGCGAGCAGGGCGAGCAGCAGCACGACGGCGGCTTTGCGCATGGTGCACACAAAAACACAGCGGCTCCCCCGAACCCGTTCGGGGGAGCCGCCGCTACTCAGCGTCGTTCGGTCAGCGACCGGCCTTCTTCATCAGCTCGCCGAGGTCGACGACCTGCTCGGCGGGCGGGGCCGCCACGTCGACCTGGGTGCCCCAGTCGGTGTACTTCATGGTGAACTTCGACTCGGTGCCGCCGGGCATGCCCAGCGCCTTCAGCATCGCGGTCTGGTCCATCGTGACCTGCACCGGCAGGTTGTCCTTGTTCAGCCACAGTTCGGCCGGGATCTTCACGTCCTTGCCCTTGAGCTTGTCGGTGAGCTGGGCGCGCGCCGACTCGGGGACCTGGCTGGTGAACTGGTCGATGGCCTTGGCGACGTCGAGCTCCACCTTGTAGTGGTTGACCTGCTCGCCGTTCAGCTCCGTCTGGTCGGACGAAATGATCCGGCCGGTCTTCGAGATCTGGTCCAGGATCTTGCTCGGGTCGCTCTGCTCGGCCGACTGCGACATCGCGCTGCCCATCGCCTGCGAGATCGGGTCGGTGCCGTCGGCCGAGATCTTGGCCCACGCCTTGTCCGTGCCCATCTGCTGCTGCTGGGCGGCGGGCAGCTTGATGTACATGACCTTGTCGACCATGCGCATCTCGGTGGTCTCGCCGGCCGCGGTGCTCGTCATCGAGAACTTCGTGTTCGCGCCGTCGAACGCCATCACGCCGTTCACGCTCAGCGTCTGGCCGGCGACGGAGCCCTCCATGGAGAACTTCGCCGACTTGGACTTCTCGGTGCCCTGCTTCGACGCCGACGCCAGCTGGACCGCGTCGGTGAACGGCGAGGCGAGGCCGCTGCTGCCGGAAGCCTGGGACTCGCCGGCCGGGGCCGCGGTGCCCGTGGTGTTGCCGCTGCACGCCGTCAGCGTGAGCACCAGCGCGGCGCCCGCGGCGACCAGGGTGGTCTTGCGCATCGAATTTCCCCTCAGGATCGGATCTTCCGCTCGGGATATCGCCCGAACGGGCGAATGGTTACCGATGTGACGGTGACGATCCGGCGTAGGTTCCCGGTTGCCTCAGGCGTCCGTGGTGCGCGTCACGTCATGACCGCCCCGGGAGGCCAGCAGGCGCCGCAGCGACGCGAGCCGCTCGGGGCTGGCCTTGCCTTCGATGACGACGTCGTCGAGCGCGCAGTCCGGGTCCTCCGGCGGGCCGAGGTGCCCGCAGCCGGACGGGCACTCCTCGGCGGCTTCGGCGAACTCCTCGAAGGCGTCGACGATGTCGTCCGCGGTGACGTGCGCCAGCCCGAACGACCGCACGCCCGGCGTGTCGATCACCCAGCCGCCGTCCGGCAGCGGCAGCGCCACCGCCGCGACGGACGTGTGGCGCCCCTTGCCGACCGCGCTCACCACGCCGGTGGCGAGCGCGGCGTCCGGCACCAGCCGGTTGACCAATGTCGACTTGCCGACACCAGAGTGGCCGACCAGTGCCGTCACGCGGTCCTTCAGCATTTCGGCGAGGCCGTCGGGTTCTTCGTCGTAGCGGGTCACGATCGCCGGAACGTCGAGGCCCGCGTAGCCCGCGAGCAGTTCGTCCGGGCTGGCCAGGTCGGCTTTCGTCAGGCACAGCACCGGCTCGACGCCGCCCGCGTAGCAGGCGACCAGGCAGCGGTCGATGAACCCGGTGCGCGGCGGCGGGTCGGCGAGCGCGGTGACGATCAGCAGGCGCTCGGCGTTGGCGACGACGAGCCGCTCGTACGGATCGGTGTCGTCGGCCGTGCGCAGCAGCGAGCTGGTGCGCTCGTCGACCCGGACGATCCGCGCGAGGGTGTCCGGCTTGCCGGAGACGTCGCCGACGATCCCGACCCGGTCGCCGACGACGACCGGCGTCCGGCCCATCTCGCGGGCCCGCATCGCGGTGATCACCCGGTCGGGGTCGGCGTCGATCGCGCAGGTCCAGCGGCCGCGGTCCTTGCCGATGACCATGGCGGTCACGGCGTCGGCGTGCTCGGGACGGCGCTTGCTGCGCGGACGGCTGCCCTTGCCGGGGCGCACGCGGACGTCGGACTCGTCCAGCCTGCTCCAGTCGTTGCGCGCCAAAGGTGTCCTCCTCCCGTGCGCCGTGCCCCCGAATGATCCCATGCCGCTCGCCACGGCCCTGGCCTGCGTGTAACGATGGCGTCCCGGACGTTTCCCGCTTGCGAGGAGGCACTCATGTGCGGCCGCTACGCCGCCACGAAGGACCCGGCGAAGCTGATCGAGGAGTTCGACGCGATCGACCTCACCGAGGGGCACGCGCGCGCCGACCACAACGTCGCGCCGACGAAGAACGTCGTGACGGTCGTGCAGCGGCACCCGCGTGACGAAGACGGCCAGGTCCTCGAGGACGAGCCCGCCGAGCGCTCGCTGCGGATGATGAAGTGGGGCCTGGTGCCGTTCTGGGCGAAGGACCCGTCGGTCGGCTCGCGGATGATCAACACCCGCGCCGAGACGGCCGCCGAGAAGCCGGCGTTCCGCCGCGCGCTGACGTCCCGCCGCTGCCTGGTGCCCGCCGACGGCTGGTTCGAGTGGCGCCGCACGGGCAAGGAGAAGGAGCCGTTCTACATGACGGAACCGGACGGCTCGTCGATCGCGTTCGGCGGGATCTGGGAAAGCTGGCGGCCGAAGGACGACGACAACGCGGCGCCGCTGATCACGTTCTCGATCATCACCACCGACGCCTCCGGGCAGCTCACCGACATCCACCACCGGATGCCGCTGATCGTGCCGCGCTCGCACTGGGACGGGTGGCTCGACCCGGACCGCGAAGACGTCACCGACCTGCTGGTGCCGACGCCGGACGACATCGTGGCGTCGCTGGAGCTGCGGCCGATCTCGACGCTGGTCAACAACGTCCGCAACAACGGGCCGGAGCTGCTGGAGCGGGTCGACCCGGCGCACGAAGGCGCCCTGTTCGACGTGCCGAAGTCATGACCGCGCTCAAGATCGACACCGCGTACGGCCCGGCCCGGGTGTACCTGCACTGCGCCGAAGAGGGCGAAGCGGTGCTGATGCTGGGCCACGGCGCGGGCGGCGGGCTCGGGGCGAAGGACCTGGTGGCGGTGACGCGCGCGGCCCAGGCGGCCGGGGTGCACGTGGCGCTGGTCGAGCAGCCGTACAAGGTGGCGGGCCGTCGCGCGCCGGCCCCGGCGAACCAGCTGGACGCGGCGTGGCTGACGATCGCCGACGACCTCGCGGGCCGGTTCGACGGGCTGCCGTTCGTGTTCGGCGGCCGCTCGTCGGGTGCGCGAGTGGCGTGCCGGACGGCGGCGGCGGGCCAGGCGGTGGCGGTGCTGTGCCTGGCGTTCCCGGAGCACCCGCCGGGCCGTCCGGAGAAGACGCGCCAGCCGGAGCTGGACGCGGTCGAGGTGCCGGTGCTGGTGGTCCAGGGGGAGCGCGACCCGTTCGGGCGACCCAAGCCGGGGCCGCACCACGAGCTGGTGATCGTCGACGGGGACCACAACCTGGGGAAGGACCTGGAGACCGTCTCGCGGGCGGCGACCGAGTGGCTTTCGCGGGTGCTGCGGCCGCTGGCCTAAGCGGCGATCGGGGCCACCACGGCGCCGGTGAGCCGGATCAGGTCGGCGGGCGCCAGCTCGACCTCCAGCCCGCGCCGCCCGGCCGAGCAGAACACCGTCTCGAACTTCTCCGCGGACGCGTCGATCACCACCGGCAACCGGCTCCGGTGCCCCAGCGGCGAGATCCCGCCCAGGACGTACCCCGTCGCGCGCTGGGCCGCCGCCGGGTCGGCCATCTTCGCCTTCTTGCCGCCGGACGCCGCCGCCAGGCCCTTCAGGTCCAGCTGGCCGGTGACCGGGACCACCCCGACCGTCAACCGGCCGTCGACCTCGGCCACCAGCGTCTTGAACACCCTCGCCCGGTCCAGGCCCAGCGCCTCCACGGCCTCCAGGCCGTACGACTCCGCGCGCGGGTCGTGGTCGTACGCGTGCAGCGTGTGCGGCACTTTCTGCTTCGCCAAGACCGCCGTCGCCGGGGTGCCCTTGCCAGCCATGCGGCGAAGTCTAGGGAATGCCTTCAGCACCCGATCGGTTGTACGGGGCGTGACCACAACGCTCGCCACCACACGCTCTCGCAGCCGTCGACGCCCTGAGGCACCGGCGAACCCCGGCGTGCCCGGCCCCCGCGTAAACTCGGGCCTGCCGTATGCGCGCACGCGCATCGACGCCGAGCGGGAAGGGAACGGTTTGCCGAGCACGCAGAACCCAGCAGCGGCCGATGAGGCGACCGAGGCCGAGCGCGCCGAGCGCTTCGAGCGGGACGCCATGCCGCTGCTCGACCAGCTGTACTCGGCCGCGATGCGGATGACCCGCAACCCCGCCGATGCCGAGGACCTGGTCCAGGAGACCTACCTGAAGGCGTACGCGGCCTTCGCCTCCTTCAAGGCGGGCACGAACCTCAAGGCGTGGATGTACCGCATCCTCACCAACACCTACATCAACGGCTACCGCAAGCGGCAGCGGCAGCCCGTGCAGCAGCCCACCGAGGAGATCACCGACTGGCAGATCGCCAAGGCGGAGAGCCACACCTCCAGCGGGCTGCGTTCGGCCGAGGTCGAGGCGATGGACAACCTGCCCGACACCGACGTCAAGGCCGCCCTGCAGAAGCTGCCCGAGGAGTTCCGGCTGGCCGTCTACCTGGCGGATGTCGAGGGCTTCGCGTACAAGGAGATCGCCGAGATCATGGACACCCCCATCGGCACCGTGATGTCCCGCCTGCACCGCGGCCGCGCCCAGCTGCGCGACCTCCTCGCCGACGTCGCCCGTGAACGCGGCTTCATCCGCGGCGCCAAGGAAGAGGTGGCGGGGCGATGAACGACATGTGCGAGGGCGCGTCCGACAAGGTCCGGTGCGAAGAGGCGCTCGCCGACATCTACCTGCTCCTCGACCGCGAGTGCAGCCCCGAGCGGGACGCCGCGCTGCGCGCCCACATCGAGGACTGCCCGCCGTGCCTCGAGGAGTACGGCATCGACGAGCACATCAAGCAGCTGCTGGCCCGCAAGTGCGGCGGTGACCACGCCCCGGCGGAGCTGAAGAGCAGGCTGCGCGCGTCGATCCGCCAGACCGTCGCCAGCCGCGGCGGTGTCACGGTCGAACGCACCGAGATCACCCTCGAGCAGCGCTCCGAGTAGCGCCCGAGCACGACGAAGGCCCCCGCACCTCGGTGTGGGGGCCTTCGGCATGCCGAACGCTCAGGCGTTGGGCTTCTTGCCGTGGTTCGCGCCGTTCTTCTTCCGGTCGCGACGCTTGCGGGCGCGCTTCGACATGTTCACTCCTCGTCGGCGAAGCTGGTCAACCTCTCAAGTGTGTCATGACGTCCCGTTCTGGTTGGATGGGGTGCGTGTCCACGCTCGCCGAACTGCTCGCCGACAACACCGGCCTGCCCGGGGAAGCGGCCGACCACCTGCAGACCGTCGTCGCCGAGTGGCAGCTGCTGGCCGACCTGTCCTTCGCGGACTTCCTGCTCTGGGTCCCGGTGAGCGAGGAACTGCAGCCCGACGGCGGTGACTTCGTCTGCGTCGCGCACGCGCGGCCGACGACGGCGCCCACCGCGCACCCCGAGGACGTCGTCGGCACCCGGTTCACCGTGCAGGAGCACCCGCAGCTGGCGAAGGCCATGCGCGAGGTGCGGATCTGCCGCGAGGAGGACCCGCACTGGTACCGCGACCTGCCGATGCGCCGCGAGGCGATCCCGGTGCGGTTCCACGACGAGGTCATCGCCGTGCTGAGTCGCGAGACGAACCTGGCCGCGCCGCGCGTGCCTTCGCCGTTGGAGATCGCGTACCTGGGCAGCGCCGGCGACCTCTGCCAGATGATCGTCGACGGGACGTTCCCGCCGAACGGCACGAACGCGACGGACACGCACACGTCACCGCGGGTCGGGGACGGCCTGATCCGGCTCGACTCGAGCGGCACGGTGGTGTTCGCCAGCCCGAACGGCCTGTCCGCCTACCACCGGATGGGGCACGAGTCCGACCTGGTCGGGACGCGCCTGGCGCCGCTGACGCGCTCGCTGATCCGCGATCCGTTCGACGCGACCGAGGTGTCCCACCGGATCATCGAAGCCCTCGACGGGAAGCCGTCGAGCCGCACGGAGGCCGACTCCCGGCGCGGCGCGGTTGTGCTGTTCCGAGCGTTGCCGCTGCGGCCGGCCGGGCAGGCGGCGGGCGCGTTGGTGCTGGTCCGCGACGTCACCGAGGTCAAGCGGCGCGACCGCGCGCTGCTGTCGAAGGACGCGACGATCCGTGAGATCCACCACCGGGTGAAGAACAACCTGCAGACGGTGGCGGCGCTGCTGCGCCTGCAGTCCCGCCGGACGACGTCGGAGGAGGCGCGGCTCGCGCTGGCCGAGTCGGTCCGCCGGGTGACGTCGATCGCGCTGGTGCACGAGGCACTGTCCATCTCGGTGGACGAGCGCGTCGACCTCGACAAGCTGCTCGACAACGTGCTGCCGATGGTCGGCGAGGTCGCCACGGCGGAGTCGCAGGTCGGGCTGAAGCGCACGGGCTCGTTCGGGGTGGTGGTCGCGGAGATCGCGACGCCGCTGGTGATGGTGCTGGCCGAGCTGGTGCAGAACGCCATCGAGCACGCGTTCCCGGCGGGCCGGTCGGGCAAGGTCGAGCTGATCGTGGAGCGTTCGGCGCGCTGGCTGGACGTCGTGATCCGCGACAACGGGCGTGGCTTGCCGTCGGGGTTCTCGCTGGAGCGCTCGGACGGGCTGGGGCTGCAGATCGTGCGGACGCTGGTGGAGTCCGAGCTGCGCGGGTCGCTGTCGCTGCGGAAGGTGCGGGTCGAGGAGTCGTCGACCCGGGTGACGGGCACGGAAGCCGCGCTGCGGATCCCGCTCTCGCGCCGCCTCTGACAGGTCCGGACCCAAGCGCCCCAAGGTGGCCTTCGGTGCGTCAGACGCAACGAAGGCCGCCTTGGGTGCGTCAGACGCAACCAAGGCCACATTGGGGCGCTTGAGGCGCGGTGGGTTCGGGCCGCTCGCCGCGCATCCCTCTTTCGAGGCGGCACCAGGGCTCCGCGTTTCGCGGTGATCATCGCCGGGCATATCCGCTTCGGCGAACGTGCAGCGCGGGAGGAAGACACGATGAAGGCCCGGCACCTGGTGCAGAGGTGCCGGGCCGTTCAGCGCTTCGCGGTAGGACTTGACGTCCTGCGTGAGGGTTCACCGCACCCGTTGCCAGGTGGTTTCGCCTCGCTTGTTAAGCTCGAACCGGGTAGGTATCGCCCCAGACGGCGTGGGCACAGCAGTACCCGCCGGGAGAATTTCCTGTGCGGTTCGGGTGGGGCAAGCAGTAAAACTCAGGCGTTGGTACGCGTGCCGATGTGCGTACGGCGGCGCTTGAGCGCGCGTCGCTCGTCTTCGCTCATGCCGCCCCACACGCCGGCGTCCTGCCCGCTGGCCAGAGCCCAGGCCAAGCAGTCGGAAGCGACGGTGCAGCGGTGGCACACGGCCTTCGCCTGCGCTACCTGCGACAGAGCAGGACCGCTGGTTCCCACGGGGAAGAACAGCTCGGGGTCCTCGTCTCGGCAGGCCGCGTCGTGGCGCCAGTCCATGTTCGTGAGCTCCTTCATACGGCGCGGCAGGGCCGCGCCACAGTCGTCAATGGCGGTCGTGTTCTCGGGTGCTTGTGAATGCTTTCACGAAGCACCGCTTTCGACAAGGGTTTCCGGAAGATCGGTGAGTCAGGTCACCCGGGCGAGCGACGCCTCTGACCTGCGGTTTCTCTCCGAAACGACCCTCCGAAGGGAAGGCTGATGCGCTGAGTGGAGCTTCTGCGTCGACGAACGGCAGATTGCACTTTGCCGCAGGCGATCAGGGGTCCCGTCGTCACACGATTACCGTGAGTGCATTCGGGACACTGAAAAACTCCACACGCGTCCGCTGGCCGACGAGGTCGCCGTCCACCTGGAAGTTTACCGGTTCAGCTGCGTCGATGCGGATCATCGGCAGGTCGTCGTGACGAACGAGACGTCGGCCGCGCTGGTTGCTCTTCGTAGCCAAAGCGTGGCGTACATGCTTGAACACGGTGGGCAACCCCAGACCGTTCAGCGCGAACAAGCCCAGTCCCGTCTCGAACGAGCAACCCGGGTTGAGGTGGACCGCGCGCTCGCCCAGGTAGCTCCACGGATCCGTGTTCGACACGAAAGCGGTCAGCGCCTCGGCGGGTTCCTCGCCCGGGACGCGGATCGTCAGGGCCGGGCGGCCCAGTGGCGGCCGGAAGTAGGAGCGGACAGCGGCTCGCAGGTAGAGGCCCGCGGTCGTCTGCTTGCCGCGGCGCTTCGCCACGCGGCCGACGACGTCGGCGTCCCAGCCGAGGCCGGCGTTGAAGGTGAACCAGTGGCCGTCGGCCAGGCCGAGCCCGACC
Organism: Amycolatopsis nalaikhensis; assembly: GCF_030264295.1. Classification (GTDB taxonomy): domain Bacteria; phylum Actinomycetota; class Actinomycetes; order Mycobacteriales; family Pseudonocardiaceae; genus Amycolatopsis; species Amycolatopsis nalaikhensis. The sequence goes on from NZ_CP127173.1 coordinate 4,600,880, forward strand.
CGGCGCGAGCGGTCGTTCTCCAGCGCGTGGAGCAGCTGGTGGGTGGCCTCGACGGGGTCGTGGGAGATGCCGAGGGCGCGCGCGAACACGTTGGCCGAACCGCCGGGCACGACGCCGAGCGCGGGGACCGGCCCGACCTGTGCCGGATCGCCTCCACCTCTGGGGATCCGGGTGGCGGAGCCCCCGGCCCGCGGCGGAGCCGCGGATGTCACCGCGTCGGCCAGCAGGCCGTTGACGACCTCGTTGACCGTGCCGTCGCCGCCGTGGGCCACGACGAGGTCGATCCCGTCCCGCGCCGCCGAGCGCGCGACGGCCATCGCGTGGCCGCGGTAGTCCGTTTCGACCACGTCGAGCTTGACCTGGCTGGCGAGCGCGTGCGCCAGGACGTCCCGGCCACCGGCGGTGGTCGAGGTGGCCTGGGGGTTCACGACGAGGATTGCGCGCACCACCGCAGGGTAGGTGACTTCCGGCGGCCCGAGAACCTTCCGGCGGCCCATGGTGACGGGCGCAACCCTGGAAAACCGCATCTCCGAGACCCTGTGCCGGGCGGCCCTCCTTCGCGTGCGAGTGTCCGCTCGTCGTGACGAGTGCACCCGGGCCGACCGCCCGCTCATCGACGACACTTGGATTTTCGACGCCGGGGCGGTCCCGCGAAAACGGCCGACCGGGTGGCATACGATCGAATCAGCTCACGCACGGTGACCCGCCCTGGTGGAGTCCACTGTGCTCCCGCAAAGGACCCCGGAAGGCCGTCGCAGTGAAGCTCTCGCCCGCTCCCCGTGAGGTCCGGCTGGCCGGCGCGGTCACCGCGGTGCCGTCGCTCGCCCTGCTGGTGTTCGGGGTGGTCGTGCTGGTGAAGGGGCTGGGCTCGCCCGCGCAGCCGGGCAACAACGTCTTCGTCGAGTCGGGCACGTTCATCGTCGTGGCGCTGGCGTTCCTGGCCGCGTCGGCCGGGCTCGTCCTGGGCCAGACGTGGGCGCGCTCGCCGGGCGTGGTGATCGCGCTGATCGTGATCGGGCTCGGCTGGTACCTGCTCGGGCCGTCGGGCGAGCCGGCGTTCGGGGTGCCGGTCGCGCTGTTCGGGATCGCCGCGCTGGTGCTGCTGTTCCGCCGCCCGTCCCGCGCCTGGGCGCTGGGCCTGCGCGAGGGCGAAACCGAGACGGAGGCGGCCGAACGCGGCGGCCTCGCGGGCCGCCGCGCCGAGCGCGAGGGTCACGAAGAGGACTGAGCCGCAAGGTGAGTCAGGCCTGGGCGGCCAGCGCTCGCAGCGGGGCGTCAGTGAGGCGGTTGACCGTCCACTCGTCCATCGGGACCGCGCCGAGGGCCTTGTAGAACTCCGTCGCCGGGTTCCAGTCCAGCACCGACCACTCCAGCCGCGCGTAGCCGTTCTCGACGCACTCCGCCGCCAGTGCCGCCAGCAGGGCCTTGCCGAGGCCCGAACCGCGGTGCTCCGGCAGCACGAACAGGTCCTCCAGGTAGATCCCGTGCACGCCGCGCCAGGTCGAGAAGTTGAGGAACCACACGGCGAAGCCGACGATCTCACCGTCCACTTCGGCCACGTGCCCGAACAGCTTGGGCGCGTCGCCGAACAACGCCGTGTGCAGCTGCTCCACCGTCAGGTGGCACTCGTCGGGCGCGCGCTCGAACTCCGCCAGCGCGTACGCCAGGCCGACCGCGGCCTCGACGTCGTCGGGCCGGATGCGGCGGATGCGGTCGTCGGGCACGTCAGTCCTCCAGTGCGGGCGGCAGGTTGAGGTGTTCGATCTGCGGCTCGCCGCGTTCGTCGCCGAGCACCGCGATGCCGGCCGCGTCCAGTCCGAAGTGGACACCGGCGGTGGCGGGCAGGCCGAGCCAGCGGGCCACCAGCACCCGGCTGAAGTGCCCGTGCCCGACCAGGATCACGTCACCGGCTTCGATGTCGCGGCGGGCGCGCTCCAGCACCTTGTCGGCGCGCGCCTCGACCTCCGACGCGCTTTCGCCGCCGGGGACCGGGTGCGTCCAGACCGTCCACCCCGGCACGGTTTCCCGGATCTTCGGCGTGGTCACGCCTTCATAGTCGCCGTAGTCCCACTCGGCGAGGTCCTCCGTGACCTCGTCGACGCGCAGGCCGGCCAGCGCGGCCGTCCGCAGGGCGCGGGCGCGCGGACTCGACACCACCAGCGACGGCCCGCCGACGAGGCTCCGGAGCGTGCCGCCCGCGGCGAGGGCCTGGCCTTCCCCGGCCGGGGTCAGCGGGATGTCCGTGCGGCCGGTGTGCCGCCCGTTCAGCGACCATTCGGTCTGGCCGTGCCGGAGGAGGAAGAGCCGATGAGCCACGCCGCCGAATATATCCGGCGGTTTGCGCGGCGGCTGACCGTCTGCTTAGCTACTGACCGGTAGCTTAGTTCGAGGAGAACCCATGTCCGAGACGCCGACCTTCGCGCTGTGGCACAAGCTGGCCGGGAAACCGGGCGGGAAACAGCTGTTCAGCGCCGCGATGTGCGTGCGCGTGCCGTACTTCCGCACGGTGCTGCCCTCGGTGCGCGAGCTGCGGCCCGGCCACTGCGAGGTGACCGCGCCGAAGTGGTGGGGTGTTTACAACCACATCAAGACGTTCCACGCGATCGCGGCCTGCAACCTCGCCGAGATCGCGATGGGCATGCTCGCCGAGGCGACGGTCCCGGCGACGCACCGCTGGCTGCCGAAGGGCATGACCGTCCAGTACGTCGCCAAGGCCGAGACGGGCCTGCGCGCGGTCGCGGCGTTGCCCGAGCTGCCGGAGTTCGGCGACGAGGGTTTCGAGCTTCCCGTCCCGGTGACCATTTCGGACACGAGCGGCAAGCCCGTGGTCACCGGGACCATCACCATCTGGGTGACGCCGAAGAAGCGCTAGAGCGGCTTGTACTGGACGTACGTCTCCTGGTGGAACGTGTTCTCGCCGGACGGCGACGGCAGCCCGAGCTTCCGGTCGACGAGCTTGCCCAGTGGCCCGCACCCGGTCGTCGACGGCACGGCCAGATCCGGGTCCACGACACCGAAGTGGACGGTCGTCGGGTTCTTCGAGAGGACCGTCGGCGGGATCGCCGGGTCGTCGTGGACCACGGTGTGCAGCACGCCGATCCGGCAGTCCCCGCGCAGCAACGGGTGTCGCAGCACGGCGTAGACGTCCAGCTCGCCGCGCCGTTCGTCGTTGCTCTGGAAGTCCGAATGGCCGCCGTAGCGCAGCTGGAGCGTCGTGCCCGCCAGGCCCGGGACGCGCACCGGTGCGTGCCGCAGCGAGCCGAACACCTGCGCGTACTGGCCGTCGACCTTGCCCTCGCTGAACGTCAGCCGCATTTCCCCGAGCGGGATCTCGTGGCCGTCGATCGTCAGTTTTCCTTGCGAAACAAAGGCTTCGCAGCGCCAGGTGCCCGGGTCGGCGGCCGGCGGCGGGGCCGGGCAGCCGGTGAAGTCGAACGTCGGCAACTCGTCGGCGGCGGCCGTGCCCGGCGTGAGGGCCAGTGCGGCCGCGGCGACCCCGGCCGCGGCCAGTGCGAGGATTTTCATGGTCGTCAGCCTGCTCGGGCCGGGCGGCGGGGACATCCGGGATCGCCCCCAGGGGAGACCCGAAATTTCCCTCGACTGGGTGAAACGCGTTATAGTTAGTTAACACCGTTCACTCAACTCGGGCATGCTCGGGCGCATGTCTGCCTTCTCCCGCCGCCGCTTCCTCGGCCTCGCCGCCCTGAACTCCGCCGCCGCCCTCGGGCTCACCACGGTCTCGACGCGGCCCGCGGCCGCCGCGACGCTGCCCGAGTTCGCGCCGGCGGTGGTGATCGGCACCGGCTACGGCGCCGCCGTGACGGCGTTGCGGCTCGGCGAGGCCGGGATCCCGACGCTGATGCTCGAGATGGGCAGGCTGTGGAGCACGCCGGGCGCCGACGGCAAGGTCTTCTGCCCGATGCTCTCCCCGGACGAGCGGGCCATGTGGTTCAAGGACCGCACCGAGGCGCCGCTCGCGTCGTTCCTCTGGCTCGACCTCGCCAACCGCGACATCAAGCGCTACGCCGGCGTCCTCGACCGGGTGAACCACGGCGACATGGCGGTGTACCTCGGCCGCGGTGTCGGCGGCGGGTCGCTGGTCAACGGCGCGATGGCGGTGACGCCGAAGCGGTCCTACTTCGAGGAGATCCTGCCGCGGGTGGACGCCGACGAGATGTACGGCGAGTACTTCCCGCGCGCCCGAGCCCAGCTCGGCGTGAACGTCGTCGACCCGGCGTGGTTCGAGACGTGCCGCTCGTACCAGTACGCCCGCGTCTCGCGGAAAGCCGCGCGCAAGGCCGGGTTCGGCACGGTGTTCGTGCCCAGCGTGTACGACATGGACTACCTGCGGCGCGAGGAGGCGGGCACGGTCCCGCGCTCGGCCGACGCGTCCGAGGTCATCTACGGCAACAACCACGGCAAGCGCTCGCTGGACCGGACTTACCTCGCCGCCGCGCTCGGCACCGGCCACGTGACCATCAAGGCGCTGCACGAGGCCCGCGAGGTCATCCACCAGCCCGACGGCACGTACACGCTGGTGGTGCGCGAGATCGACGAGCACGGGACCGTCCTCGGGACCCGGCACGTCACGACGAAGCACCTGTTCCTCGGCGCGGGCAGCCTCGGCTCAACCGAACTGCTGCTGCGCGCGCGGGAGACCGGACGGCTGCCGGAGCTGAGCGACGCCGTCGGCCGCGGCTGGGGCACCAACGGCAACGTCATGCTCGGGCGCGCGAACCACGTCTGGGACACCACCGGCAGCCTGCAGTCCGGCATGCCCGCGCTCGGCATCGACAACTGGGCCGACCCGGTGCACCCGGCGTTCGCGGAGATCGCGCCGGTGCCCGCCGGCGTCGAGACGTGGCTGAGCCTCTACCTGGCGATCACCAAGAACCCCGAACGCGGGCACTTCACCTACGACGCCGCGAGCGACTCGGCGAAGCTGCGGTGGACGGCGTCGCAGGGGCAGCCGTCGATCGACGCCGCGAAGGCGCTGTTCGACAAGATCAACCGGGCGAACAAGACGATCTACCGCTACGACCTCTTCGGCGACACCCGGCCGTTCGAAAACCGCTTCACCTACCACCCGCTGGGCGGGCTCGTGCTCGGCGAAGCGACCGACGACTACGGCCGCGTGCAGGGCTACCGGAATCTCTACGTCACCGACGGTTCGCTCATCCCCGGCAGCACCGGCGTCAACCCGTTCGTGACGATCACCGCGCTGGCCGAGCGCAACATCGAGCGCGTCATCGCCGAAGACCTCAAGGGCTGAGCTTCGCCAGGGAATCGACGAAGCCGTCGCCGACGTCCGCGAAGAAGGACGCGTCGGCGGCCTCGACGTCCTTGAGCGCCTTCGCGACCAGGTCCAGGCCCGCGGGGGTGACTTCCAGGCGCTTCGCGCGGGCGTCCGCCGGGTCGTCGGCGCGGTCCAGCAGGCCGCGTTCGGCGAGCTTGCGGACGACCTGGCTGGTCATCATCGTGTCGGTGCCCGCCTGCTCGGCGAGCTGCCGCTGGGTGGGTGGCTCGCCGGAGCGGGTGAGCCACCACGTCGTCGTCAGCAGCACGAACTGGACGTGCGTGAGGTCGTGCGGGGCCAGCGCGGCACGCATCGCCCGCTGCCAGGCCAGTGTCACGCGCCACAGCAGGAAGCCGGGGCTGCGTTCGGGGCCGGGCAGGCGGGACGCCGGGGTGGTCATACCCGCGATGGTGCCTCAGCCAGGCGTGCGAGCGCGCGCATGGCGTCCGGGGTGTCCGAAGTGACCTGCTCGCCGAAGCCGTCGGGGCCGTCGATCGTGACGCGGTAGGTGATCCGCGTGCCGCCCTCGACGTCGGTCAGGACGTGCTCGAACCGCAGGTGCGCGTCCGGCAGGCGGGTCTCGTCGGTGAAGCTCCGTCCCTCGGTGACCTCGGTGAGGGTGAACGGGATCGGCGGCATGCCGTCCATCGTCATCGTGCCGCCGGTGCCGACGGCGAACGGGCCGTCGAGGACGACCGACCGGACGCCCGCGTCCCACTCCGGCCAGCGGTCCGTGTCGGCCCAGAGCGGCCAGATCGCGGCGGCGGGTGCGGTCGAGGTCTCGCTGTGTTCGTACTCGTAAAGTGTCATGCGGGCAGACTATATGCACGCTTACTAAATGGGCAAGCGGCCGGGTGGCCGGGGTGGCTCAGTGGGCCGAGCGGAGCTTGTCGTAGTAGGCGACGCAGTCGTCGTACGCGGGGAGCAGGCCCTGCTCACGCGCCTCGGCGAGCGTCGGGGCGGCGCGGTCCTTGTCCGACAGCAGCGGCTCGAGGTCCGCGGGCCACGGCAGGTCGAGCGCCGGGTCGAGCGGGGTGATCCCGTGCTCGCCCGTCGGGTTGTACGGCTCGGAGCACAGGTACGCCATCACGGTGTCGTCTTCGAGGGCGATGAAGCCGTGGCCGAGCCCCTCGGCGACGTACACGGCGTGGTACTCGCTCGAGTCGAGCTTGACGGCGTCCCAGGTGCCGAACGTCGGCGAGCCGACGCGGAGGTCGACCACGACGTCGAGCAGCGAGCCGCGCGGGCAGTAGACGTACTTCGCCTGTCCGGGCGGGGTGTCGGCGAAGTGGATGCCGCGGATCGTGCCGCGCCGGGACACGCTGTGGTTCGACTGGCCGAGCCGCAGCGGGTGGCCGGCCGCCGAGCGGAAGGCCTCCTCCTGGAACGGGGCGACGAACAGGCCCCGGTCGTCGGGGAACGCGCGGGGGAAGAACTCGTAGGCGTCCGGGATGCGCAGCCGGCGGAATTGCATGGCGTCACCTTATCCGGCGCCAAGAAAACCGGACAGACGTCTTGGGAATTGCCGGAAAAGGGCGCCGGTGTGACATCAACCGCACCGAGGGGTCCCCGGCGCACGGGGACCTGTCACAATGGCTGGACCGCCGCGTCCGCGGCCATCGCCAGACCCACGGCACCGATGGCCGACGTGACGCCTCGCCGACAGGCCGGCGCTACCGCGCTGGGCTGCCGTGCCGGAGGACAACACCACGGTTTCCCCTGCTGCCGTGGTCCCCCGCTCGCTGGCCCAGGAGAAATTCCAGTGACACACGTTCGAACCGCGAGTTCCGTCATTCCTACTGAAGGAAAGACGGAAACGACGACAGGAAACCCCATGAGCGACCCCACCGGTGCCGTCGCGCCGGTCACCGACGAAGAGATCTTCACCGGGCACGAGGGCGGCAAGCTCTCGGTGGCGGCCACCCGCCCCATCTCGAGCCCGCGTGACCTTTCGATCGCCTACACCCCCGGGGTGGCGAAGGTGAGCCGCGCGATCGCCGAAGACGCGGCCAAGGCCAAGCGGTACACGTGGGCGGACCGCCTGGTCGTCGTGGTCAGCGACGGGACGGCGGTGCTCGGCCTCGGCGACATCGGCGCGAGCGCGTCGCTGCCGGTCATGGAGGGCAAGTCGGTGCTCTTCAAGACCTTCGGCGGGCTGGACTCGATCCCGCTGGTGCTGGACACGACCGACGTCGACGAGATCGTCGAGACGCTGGTGCGGCTGCGGCCGTCGTTCGGCGCGGTCAACCTCGAGGACATCTCCGCGCCGCGGTGCTTCGAGCTGGAGGACAAGCTCAAGGAAGCCCTCGACTGCCCGGTCATGCACGACGACCAGCACGGCACGGCGATCGTCACGCTGGCCGCGCTGCGCGGCGCCAACCTGGTGCTCGACCGCGCGATCGCCGACCAGCGCGTCGTCGTCTCCGGCGCGGGCGCGGCCGGCGTCGCCTGCGCGCGGATCCTGCAGGAGGCGGGCATCGGCGACGTCACCGTCCTCGACTCGCGGGGCATCATCCACTCCGGGCGTGACGGCTTGAACCCGGTCAAGGAGCGGCTGGCCGCGACGACGAACAAGGCGGGTCTGCGCGGTGGCCTCGCCGAGGCGCTCGAGGGCGCGGACGTGTTCCTCGGCCTGTCCGGCGCGACGATCGACGAGACGCTGCTGGGCCGCATGGCCGGCGGCGGCATCGTGTTCGCGCTGTCCAACCCGGACCCGGAAGTTCACCCGGACGTGGCCGCCCGGTACGCGTCGATCGTGGCCACCGGCCGCAGCGACTTCCCGAACCAGATCAACAACGTGCTGGCGTTCCCCGGCGTGTTCCGCGGCGCGCTGGACTCCGGCGCCCGGGCGATCACCGAGGGCATGAAGCTGGCGGCGGCCGAGGCGATCGTCTCGGTGGCGATGGACGACCTGGGCCCGGACCGCATCGTCCCCAGCCCGCTCGACCCGCGCGTCGCGCCCGAGGTCGCGGCGGCGGTGGCCAAGGCGGCGGAAGCCGACGGCGTCACCGACTGACCCGAGCGCCAAAGCGGCACTTTCCCTATGAAAGTGCCGCTTTGTGCTGCAAAGCCGAGCTTTCACGTGAAAGCTCGGGGGCGTGTCAGGGTAGGAGGGCGGGGAGGCGGTGGCGGGGGACGTCGACCAGGCGCAGGTTCGTCAGGTCTTCCGGGACGTCCAGGGAGACGTTCGCCAGACGTGCGTGGGCGCGGGTCAGGACCTCGTCCTGGTGCTCCACCGCGTCCGCGACGACCACCGCGTGCCGGTTGTCCGGCGTGCTCCGCAGGTACCGGAGCGTGTATTTGCCGCGGATGAGCTTCGAAAGGGCCGTCTGCGACCGCTCGTCCGCCAGGTCCGGGTGGGCGTTCGGCACGAGTAGCGCTAGGCGCCGGGCGTTCGTGCCCAGGAGCGTCCGCAGCAGCCACGGGCCCGGGTCGGCCGAGAGGTCCATCGCGACGGCGTCGCCCTCGGGGCCGGAGATCGACCAGTCCACCGGCCGCGACTCCAGCGCGAGCCCGCCCGCGGCGGCGATCTCCTTCAGCTTCTCCAGCACCGCCGGTTTCGTCCCGGCGGCCTCGACCGACTGCGGCCCGTGCGTGTAGATCGCCTTGCCGCCGCCGCGGACCTTCTTGGCCTTCGCCGTCGGCTGGCAGACGTACAGGTCGGCCGCGCTGCCGATCGCCTGTGCCCCGAAGTAGCGGTTGAAGCCCGGCAGGATCGCCTGGAACGTCAGCCCGAGCGTGGCCAGCGACCGCTGGACCTGTGCGCCCAGCGCCGGGTGGCGGGGGCTGTAGCCGTAGGCCAGCAGCAGCCGTCCCTCGGTCGGGTTCCGCAGCGCCTGCACCCCGCGCGCCGCGAACAGGCCCATGCCCTCCGGCGTGTACGGCGGGTCGCTGAACACCAGGTCGAAGCCGCCGTTGAACGCGGGCGGCAGGCCGACGCGCAGGTCCGCGTGCGCGGTGGCGATCTCGCGCTCGCCGCGGTCGTCCAGGTACGCCAGGACGCGCTCGTCGAGGTCGACGACCGTCAGCGCCGCCGCCGGGCAGACCGCCCGCACCGCCAGCGACGTCAGGTCGTGATCGCCGAGGAACAGCACCCGGGCCGAGGCGAGGTCGTACTGCGCGTCCAGCCACAGCGCGCGGCGCAGCACGGTTTCCGGCGTGGCCTGGACGTGGTCGAGCGCGGCCAGTGGCGCCGGCACCTCGGCGACCCATTCGGCGACCTTCGGCAGCAGCTCGTGCCCCGCGACGGCTTCGTCCAGCGGGTCGGCGTAGCGCGGCGCGCTGTACTGCAGGTACGACGCCGCGACACCGGGGGCGATCCGCAGCCGGTCGCCGCTGCGGTCGAGGTCGTCGCCGAGGGCATTCAGGACGTCCTCCACGCTGCGGCGCGGCGCCGTCGACAGCCGCACCAGCTCGCCGAGGTCGTGGTCACCGGTGCGCAGCAGGTCGATGACGCGGTACAGCGGGCGGACGCCGACGCCGTGCGCGGCGAGGACGTCGTCGAGGGCGCTCACGGGCATTCAGCCTAGTGGCCACCTGCCGGAACAGCGTGCCAACCACCGCGTACTCGGCTACGGTCGGTGGCACCGGGACATGGGGAGTGGCAGTGACCATCGAATTCCGCGACGTGACCAAGCAGTATCCGGATGGGACGGTCGCCGTCGACAAGCTGAACCTGACGGTCGAGGACGGCACGATCACCGTGTTCGTCGGCCCGTCCGGCTGCGGCAAGACGACGTCGCTGCGGATGATCAACCGGATGGTGGAGCCGACCGCCGGGCAGGTGCTGCTCGACGGCAAGGACGTCGCCGAGGGCGACCCGGCGCTGCTGCGCCGCGGCATCGGCTACGTCATCCAGCACGCCGGCCTCTTTCCACATCGGACGGTGCTGGACAACATCGCCACCGTGCCGCTGCTTTCCGGCTGGGACAAGGCGAAGGCCCGCAAGCGCGCGGCCGAGCTGCTGGAGATCATCGGCCTGCCGGTCGAGCTCGGCAAGCGGTACCCGGCCCAGCTCTCGGGCGGCCAGCAGCAGCGCGTCGGCGTCGCCCGCGCGCTCGCCGCGGACTCGCCGGTGCTGCTGATGGACGAGCCGTTCTCCGCGGTCGACCCGGTGGTGCGTGAGGGCCTGCAGGACGAGCTGCTGCGGCTGCAGTCGCAGCTGGGCAAGACGATCGTGTTCGTCACGCACGACATCGACGAGGCCGTCCGGCTCGGCGACAAGGTCGCGGTGATGCGCGTCGGCGGCGTGCTCGCCCAGTACGGCACGCCGGCCGACGTCCTGCGCCACCCGGTCGACGACTTCGTGGCGTCGTTCGTCGGCCGTGACCGCGGCTACCGCGGGCTGTCCTTCCTCTCCGCCGACGGCGTGGAGATCAAGGAGCTGGAGCTGGTCGAGATCGGCGCGTCGGTGTCCACAGGCGACGGCTGGCGGCTCGCGGTCAACGCGGACAAGCAACCCCGCGGCTGGCTGTCGCCGAACTCCACAGTGGACGGTCCGCTGAGCGAGGACGACCTCGTGGCCGGTGGTTCGCTGTGGATCCGCGGCACGCCGATCCGCGGCGCGCTGGACGCGGCCCTCTCGTCGCCCGCCAGCCTCGGCGTCGTCGTCGACGACGAACACCGGGTGCTCGGCGCCGTCGTCGCGAGACAGGTCCTGGACGTGATCGAGGCGACGCCCCAGGCGTCATGAGCTTCTTCGACGAGCTCGGGCGGTACCTCGGCAGCGCGAACAACCGCGGCCAGATCCTCGGTGACCTGGGTGACCACGTCTACCTCGCGCTGCTCCCGCTGGTGCTCGGCATCGTGCTGGCGATCGCCGCGGGCTGGCTCGGCTGCCGCTGGCAGCCCGCGAGGCAGGTGCTCATGGTGCTCGCGAACCTGCTCTACACGATCCCGTCGCTCGCGCTGTTCGTCGTCATCCCCGGCCTGATCGGGTCGAAGATCCTGGACAGCGTCAACGTCGTCGTCGCGCTGACGATCTACACGACGGCGCTGCTGGTCCGGCCCGTGCTCGACGCACTGGACGCGGTGCCGCCGCCGGTGATCGCCGCCGCCACAGCCGTCGGGTACAAGCCGGTGCGGCGCTTCTTCGCCGTCGAGCTGCCGCTGTCGGTGCCGGTGCTCGCGGCGGGCGTGCGGGTGGCGTCGGTGAGCAACATCAGCCTGGTCAGCGTGGGCGCCCTGATCGGCACCGGCGGCCTCGGCGTGCTGTTCACCGACGGCTTCCAGCGCGAGTACTTCTCGCCGATCGTCGTCGGCATCGTGCTGACGCTGGTGCTGGCGCTGGTCGTGGACCTGGTCCTGATCGGCTGCCGGAACCTGCTGACGCCGTGGACCCGGGTGGGAGCCTCGTGATCACCGACCTCGTCCACTGGTTCGGCGACCCGGCGCACTGGTCGGGGCCGGACGGCATCCCGCGGCGGCTGCTGGAGCACCTCGGCTACACGGCGCTTTCGCTGGTGATCGCGTTGGTCATCGCCGTCCCGTTAGGACTGTTCGTAGGCCACACGGGACGCGGTGGCGTCGCGCTGGTGGGAGCGGGCAACGTGATCCGCGCGCTGCCGACGCTGGGGCTCGTGACGTTCCTGTTCCTGCTCTTCACCGAAAGCGTCACTTCGACGATCATCGGGCTCGTCGTGCTGGCGGTGCCGCCGGTGCTGGCCGGCACGTACGCCGGGCTGCAGGCGACCGACCACGGCGTGGTCGACGCCGCGGAGGGCGTCGGGATGACCGGCTGGCAGCGGCTGTGGAAGGTCGAGGTGCCGATCTCGCTGCCGCTCGTGCTCGGCGGCATCCGCAACGCCGTGCTCCAGCTCGTCGCGACGGCCGCGGTGGCGGCGTACGTCGGACTCGGTGGCCTGGGCCGGTTCCTGCTCGACGGACTGGCCATTTTGGACTATGCCGAGGTGATCGCGGGCGCGTTGCTGACGACGTTGCTCGCCATCGTCCTGGATCTGCTGTTCGCGTTGCTCAACCGAGCTTTGGTCCCGCGGGGCGTCCGGCTCGCGGCGGCCGTGAAGAAGGTGACGGCATGAAACGGCTGGTCGTGCTGGTTGCTTTGGTGCTGGCGGCGGGCTGCGGAAACCCGCTGGCTGGCGGCGGTGAGGGTGGTGCTTCCGGCGACATCATCATCGGCGCGTCCGACGTCGGGGAAAGCCTGCTGCTGGCCCAGATCTACGCGGGCGCGCTGCGGCAGGCGGGGGCGTCGAACGTGACGGTGCGGCCGCCGGTCGGCAGCCGCGAGGTCGTCGTCAAGGCGTTGCAGGACAAGTCGCTGTCGGTGGTGCCGGACTACAGCGGGAACCTGTTGCGGTACTTCGACAAGGACACGACGGCGACGACGTCGCAGGACGTCTACGCGCAGCTGCGCCGGAAGCTCCCGGCGGGGTTCGAGGTGCTGGACCAGGCTCCGGCGGAGGACAAGGACCTCCTGGTGGTCGGCCCGCAGCTCGCGTCCAGCGGCGTGAAGACGTTCTCCGACCTCGGGCGGCGCTGTCGTGAGCTGGTGTTCGGCGGGCCGGGCCAGTGGAGCAGCCGCTGGAAGGACAAGATCAAGCAGTTGTACGGCTGCGAGTTCAAGGAGATCCGCACGACGGACACGGGCGGCCCGGTGACGGTGGCGGCGCTGAAGTCGGGCGACGTCCAGGTGGCGGACCTGTTCAGCACGTCGTCGACGATCGCGGCGAACGGGTTCGTGCCGCTGGTCGACGACAAGAACATGTTCCCGGCGCAGAACATCGTGCCGCTGGTGGCGCGGGGAACGTTGTCGCCTGCCGAGGTGGCGGCGTTGAACCGCGTTTCGGCCGCGTTGACGACTTCGCGGCTGACGCAGCTCAACGTCGAGTTCACCGAGCAGAAGCGGAACCCCCTCGACATAGCCGAGGACTTCCTGGCGCGGACCTAGTGGTCGACGGCCAGGCGCACGCCGAGGCCGACGCGGAAGTGACTGGGCGAACTCCTTTCCCCGGCGGCTCCGAGCGCCCCAAGGCGGCCTTGGTTGCGTGAGACGCACCGAAGGCCGCCTTGGTTGCGTCTCACGCACCGAAGGCCACATTGGGGCGCTTCGAAGCCGCCAGTGGCTCAGCCGCGTAGGGCCGCCGCTACTCGGCCCGCGTCCTCGATGCCTCGCTCTGGCGGCTCCTCCGGCAACGGCAGCAACACCACCGACCCGCTCCCGGCCTCATGCAACGCTCGAACCCCCGCCACGCACTGATCCAGCTCCCCGCAGATCGCCAGCCGGTCGATCCACTCCGGCCGCAACCCGGCCGCCAGCTCGTCCACAGTGGACGCCGAATCCACCAGCTCCAGCAGCTCCGCGGCGAACGGCAGCCCCTCGACCTGCACCCGCGCCCCTGGCGTCAACGACTCCGCCACCGTGCGCCGGGCTCGCTCTCGATCCCCCAGAGCCAGCCAGTTGTACGTCACCATTGCGTGGTGCCCCGGCGGATTGCCGGCCGCGATGCCGTCCAACGCCGTCCGCACGTACTCCGGCGGGGACGGCTCCGCCAAGATCGTCCCGTCCGCCGACGCTCCCGCCACCGCCAGGGACTTCGGTCGTCGGACCCCCGCCACCACCGGGGGCACCGTCGACGGCGGGAACACCAGCTCGACCTCCTCCAGCGACACGTGCCGTCCGGCCACCGACACCCGGTCGCCCGCCAGCAGCCTGCGGACCGCCACCAGCGTCTCCTCCAGCGCCGCCAGCGGGGACGCCGGGTACGCGCCGATCTGGCGCATCCACGACGGCACCCCGTGGCCGAACCCCGCGATCAGCCTGCCCGGGTGCAGCTCGGCCAGCGCCGCCAGCTCCATCGCCGCGATCGCCGGGTTGCGGGCCACCGCCGGGAGGACGCCGATGCCCACCTTGATCGTCGACGTCACCGCCAGCGCCGTCGCGACCGTCGCTATCCCCGCCGCCCAGAAGCAGTCCTCGACCAGCCACACCTCGTCGAGCCCGGCGGCTTCGGCCTGGCGCGCCAGCTCGACCAGCCGGCTTGGCGGCTGCTCGCGGTTGATCCGGACACCCACGGACGAGCTCGGTGCGTACATGCGAAGGCTCCTTCAGATCCGGGAGAACGCCGGCGCGTAGGCGAACGCGCCCGTCTGGGTGGGTTTGTACCCGGTGAGGGTCCGCGCCTGGAAGTACTTGCCCCAGCTCGGGTCCGGCGACGCGATCGAGAGCGTCGACGCCGCGACGAAACCGAACCGCGCGTAGTAGTCCGGCGAACCCAGCAGGACGACCAAGCCGTACCCGAGCGCGTCCGCCGCGCCGAGCACCGCGTGCATCAACGCCGAACCGACGCCGCTCGTCTGGTGGTCCGGCCGCACGCCGAGCGGGCCGAGGCCGACCGACGCCGTCGCGTCTTCGCCGATGCGTGCCCGGCTGCAGCACACGTGCCCGACCGTCTCGCCGCCGCGCAACGCCACCAGCGACAGCGCGTCGATCAAGTCGCCGTCGGCGCGCAGCTCGTCCACCAACGGGGCCTCGACTGGCGTCACACCCTCCTCGCGCCGGAACGCGTCGCTGTGGAGCGCGTGGATCGTGGCCTGGTCGGCGGGGGTTTCGCGGCGGATCAGCATGCCCGCCACCTTGCCGCGAACCAGCCCCGAGCGGAAATCGTTTTCGCGGGCCGACTTTGGTAGGGGACCGTTCGAGTGGTTCCTGAACTGGGCAAACTGGACGATCTACCGATCTGGGGCGACCGCGACCTACAGTTCCGCTCACGTTCCACGTGAACGCGCTTCACGTCCACCCCTGGCGACCAGGCGGCCCGCGCCGCCCGGTCGACCCTGCCCAGAAGGGACGAACCATGCGCCTGTTGAGCAAGCTCGGCGTCGTCGCCGCCGTTTCGGCGTTGACGGCGTTGGGCGGCAACGCCGTCGCGACGGCCAGCGAGGGAACCATCGTCGGGGCCGGCGGCGCCGACGCCGTGAAGGACAGCTACATCGTCGTGTTCAAGGACGGCACGGCCGTCGAGAGCGCGGCGAAGAGCGTCACGAGCCGCCACGGTGGCACGGTCGCGAGAACCTTCGCCGCGGCCTTGCGCGGCTTCACCGGCACGATGTCCGAGACGCAGGCGAAGCGCATCGCGGCCGATCCCGCGGTGTCCTATGTGGAACAGAACAAGGTCGTGCACGCGACCGCCGACCAGCTCAACCCGCCGTCGTGGGGCCTGGACCGGGTCGACCAGCGGAACCTGCCGCTCGACCAGAAGTACAGCTACAGCACCACGGCGTCGAACGTGCACGCGTACGTGATCGACACCGGCATCAACCTCACCCACAGCACCTTCGGCGGCCGCGCGACGTCGGGCTACGACTTCGTCGACAACGACAGCAACGCCACCGACTGCCAGGGCCACGGCACGCACGTCGCCGGCACCATCGGCGGCTCGCAGTACGGCCTGGCCAAGGAGGTCAAGCTGGTCGCGGTCCGCGTGCTCAACTGCAGCGGCTCCGGCACCACCGCGGGCGTCATCTCCGGCGTCGACTGGGTGACGGCGAACGCGATCAAGCCCGCCGTCGCGAACATGAGCCTCGGCGGCGGCGCCTCGAGCACGCTCGACTCCGCCGTGCAGCGCTCGATCAACGCCGGCATCACCTACGGCCTCGCGGCGGGCAACGACAACGGCGCCAACGCGTGCAACGGCTCCCCGGGCCGCGTCGCGGCGGGCATCACCGTCGGCGCGACGACGTCCACCGACGCCCGCGCCAGCTACTCCAACATCGGCTCCTGCCTCGACATCTTCGCGCCGGGCAGCAGCATCACGTCGTCGTGGATCGGCAGCAGCACCGCCACCAACACGATCAGCGGCACGTCGATGGCGACCCCGCACGTCGTCGGCGCGGCGGCGCTCTACCTGGCCGCGAACCCGGGCGCGACGCCGCAGCAGGTCCGCGACGCGCTCGTCGCGAACGGCACCACCGGCAAGGTGACCAACGCCGGGTCCGGCTCGCCGAACGTCCTGCTCTACACCGGCACCGGCACGACCCCGCCGCCGCCGACCTGCGGCACCGTCACCAACGGCACCGACGTCGCCATCCCCGACAACGGCGCCGCCGTGACGAACTCCGTCAGCGTCTCCGGCTGCAACCGCAACGCGTCCGCGACGACGGCCGTGGAGGTCCACATCGTCCACACCTACGTCGGCGACCTGGTGATCGACCTGGTCGCGCCGGACGGCTCGGCCTACCGGCTGAAGAACTCCAGCAGCGACTCGAGCAACGACATCAACACGACCTACAGCGCGAACGTGTCGGGTGAGGCCGCGAACGGCACCTGGAAGCTGCGGGTCCAGGACGTCGCCTCGATCGACACCGGGCGCATCGACACCTGGTCGCTGACCGTCTGAGTGGTTTGCGCTGATTTGCCCGCCCCGGCAGCGCGAATGGCCTAGTGTCCGATTCGTGCAGCCAGGACCCCAGTACCCCTACCAGCAGCCGTATCCCCAGCAGCAGTACCCCGGCTACCCGCCGCCGAAGTCCGGCGGGAAGACGGTGCTGGTGATCGTGCTGGTGGTGGCCGGGTTCCTGGTGCTGGCCGGGGTGGGCGTCGGCGCGTTCTTCCTGCTGACGTCCGGTGACAAGCGGACGACGGCCGCGCCGACCACGACGTCACCGGCGGGCGAGCCGGACAAGTACACGACGCTGCCGCGGTGCAGCGAGGTCGGCAGCCGGATGAAGAACCTGCCGCCGCTGACCCGCGACGACGCCCCGGAACCCGCGGGCGGCTCGGACGACCAGCTCGAGATGACCCAGCTGAGCTGCTCCTGGATGAAGCCGGGCTCGTCGTCGGGCACGGTGACGATGTACCTGTCGGAGTCGAAGCAGAAGGGCTCGGGCGCGGGCACCCGCTACGCCGCGGCGGGCTACGAAAACGCGGTCGAGGACGGCGCGAAGCCGATCACCGCGGGCATCGGAAAGGCGACGAAGGCGGCCGACGTCGACTTCGACAGCGGCCGGACCCTGCAGTGCGGGGTGCGGTTCTACCAGGGGAACGTCGACGTCATCGTGATCGTCTCGGCGGCCGACGAGACGGACCGGGACATCGCCCGCTGCCGCCGCAACGCCCACAACCTGGCCGAGTCCGCTTCCTCGTCCTTGGGCTGAACGCGGTGAAGGCCCCCGCACCGGAAGCGCGGGGGCCTTCAAAGGCTGTCAAGCGATCAGTCGAACGCCTTCGCGATCAGCGCCTTCTGCTCGACCTCGTGCACCTTCGACGAGCCCGCCGACGGCGCCGCCATCGGACGGCGCGAGACGACCTGCAGGTTCGAGAGCAGCTCCGGGAACTTCCGCGGCAGGTTGAGCCCGAAGAACGGCCACGCGCCCTGGTTCTCCGGCTCCTCCTGGACCCACGCGACCTGCGAAGCGTTGGTGTAGCGCTCGAGCGCCGCCACCAGCTTCTTCTTCGGCAGCGGGTAGTACTGCTCGATCCGCACGATCGCGACGTCGTGCGCCTCGCGCTTCGCCCGCTCGGCCACCAGCTCCCAGTACAGCTTCCCGGAGGTCAGCAGCACCTTGCGGATGTTCGCCGGGTCCGGCGTCGTGTCGTCGATGACGGACATGAAGCGGCTCTCGCCGGTGAAGTCCTCCACCGCCGACGTCGCGGCCTTGTTGCGCAGCATCGACTTCGGCGTGAAGACGATCAGCGGGCGCTGGATGCCGTCGAGGGCGTGCCGGCGCAGCAGGTGGAAGTAGTTCGCCGGGGTCGACGGGACCGCCACCGTCATCGAGCCCTCCGCGCACAGCGAGAGGAACCGCTCGATGCGGCCGGACGTGTGGTCCGGGCCCTGGCCCTCGTGGCCGTGCGGCAGCAGCAGCACGACGTCCGAGCGCTGGCCCCACTTGGCCTCGCCCGAGGAGATGTACTCGTCGATGACGGTCTGCGCGCCGTTGACGAAGTCACCGAACTGCGCTTCCCACATGACCAGCGACTCGGGGTTGGCCACCGAGTAGCCGTACTCGAAGCCGACGGCCGCGTACTCCGACAGCGCCGAGTCGTAGATCATCACGCGGCCCTGGCCGTCGGCCAGGTTCTGCAGCGGCGCGTACTCCTGGCCGGTCTTGCGGTCGATGAAGACCGAGTGCCGCTGGGTGAACGTGCCGCGCCGGGAGTCCTGGCCGGACAGCCGGACCAGCCGGCCCTCCATGGCCAGCGACCCGAAGGCCAGCAGCTCGCCGAACGCCCAGTCGATGTCGCCTTCGCGCGACATCTTGTGGCGGCGCTCCATGACCGGCTTGACGCGCGGGTGCGGGGTGAAGCCCTCGGGGACGTTCACGAACGCGTCACCGATGTGCTCGATGACCTCGTTGGAGACCGCGGTCGGCACCTTGGCCGGCATCGGCTGCTCTTCCTCGACCGACGGGCTGGCCTTCGCCGGGTGCTTCTCCAGCTCGCGGACCTCGTTGAAGACGTGCTCCAGCTGGCTCGAGAAGTCGCGGAGCGCGGCCTCGGCCTCCTCGACGGAGATGTCGCCGCGGCCGATCAGCGACTCGGTGTAGGTCTTCCGGACCGAGCGCTTCGTGTCGATGATGTCGTACATCGCCGGCTGCGTCATCGACGGGTCGTCGCCCTCGTTGTGCCCGCGGCGGCGGTAGCAGATGAGGTCGATGACGACGTCCTTGTGGAACGCCTGCCGGTACTCGACGGCCAGCTTGGCCACCCAGTGCGCGGCTTCGGGGTCGTCGCCGTTCACGTGGAAGATCGGCGAGCCGATCATCTTCGCGACGTCGGTGGCGTACTGCGAGGAGCGCGAGTGCTCCGGCGCGGTCGTGAAGCCGACCTGGTTGTTGACGATGACGTGCACGGTGCCGCCGGTGCGGTAGCCGCGCAGCAGGGCCAGGTTCAGCGTCTCGGCCACGACGCCCTGGCCCGCGAAGGCCGCGTCGCCGTGCATCAGGACCGGCAGGACGGTGTAGCCCTCGCCGCCCTTGTCGAGGATGTCCTGCTTGGCGCGGACGATGCCCTCGAGCACCGGGTCGACGGTCTCCAGGTGGGACGGGTTCGCGGTCAGCGACACCTTCGTCTCGCCGTCGCCGAACATCCGGAAGTACTTGCCCTCGGCGCCGAGGTGGTACTTCACGTCACCGGAGCCGTGCGCCTGGCCCGGGTCGAGGTTGCCCTCGAACTCCTGGAAGATCTGGCTGATCGGCTTGCCGACGATGTTGGCCAGCACGTTCAGCCGGCCGCGGTGCGGCATGCCGATGACGACCTCGTCGAGCTCGTGCTCGGCGGCCTTGTCGAGGATGGTGTCGAGCAGCGGGATCGCCGTCTCGCCGCCCTCGAGGGAGAACCGCTTCTGGCCGACGTACTTGGTCTGCAGGAACGTCTCGAACGCCTCGGCGGCGTTCAGCTTCGAGAGCACGTACTTCTGGACCGCGGGGTCCGGCTTCTCGTGCGGGATCTCGACGCGCTCCTGGATCCAGCGGCGCTCCTCGGGGTCGAGGATGTGGGTGTACTCGATGCCGACCGTGCGGCAGTAGGAGTTGCGCAGCACGCCCAGGATGTCGCGCAGCTTCATCCGCTCCTGGCCGGCGAAGCCGCCGACCGGGAACTCGCGGTCGAGGTCCCAGAGCGTCAGGCCGTGGGAGAGGACATCCAGGTCGGCGTGGCTGCGCTGGCGGTAGTTCAGCGGGTCGGTGTCGGCCATCAGGTGGCCGCGCATCCGGAACGCGTCGATCAGCTCGATGACGCGGGCGGTCTTGTCGACCGGGCCGTCCGGGATGTCGGCGACCCAGCGGATCGGCTCGTACGGCAGGCGCAGGCTGGTGAAGACGTCGTCGTAGAAGCCGTCCTCGCCGAGCAGCAGCTCGTGGATGCGCTTGAGGAACTCGCCCGACTCCGCGCCCTGGATGATGCGGTGGTCGTAGGTCGAGGTCAGCGTCATGATCTTGCTGATGCCGAGGTCGACCAGGGTCTTCTCGCTGGTGCCCTCGAAGGCGGCCGGGTACTGCATGGCGCCGACGCCGATGATGGCGCCCTGGCCGGCCTGCAGGCGCGGCACCGAGTGGTTGGTGCCGATGCCGCCCGGGTTGGTCAGCGAGATCGTGGTGCCGGAGAAGTCGTCGGCCGTCAGCTTGTTGTTGCGGGCCTTCTTGACGATCTCCTCGTACGCCTGCCAGAACTGCAGGAACGTCATGTCTTCGACGCCCTTGATCGAGGCGACGACGAGGTTGCGCGAGCCGTCCTTGCCCTTCATGTCGATCGCGAGCCCGAAGTTGACGTGCTCCGGCGTGACCGCGAACGGCTTCCCGTCGATCAGCTGGTAGTGCCGGTTCATGTTCGGGAAGCTCTTCAGCGCCCGCACCATGGCGTAGCCGATGAGGTGCGTGAAGGAGATCTTGCCGCCGCGGGTGCGCTTGAGGTGGTTGTTGATGACGATGCGGTTGTCCGCCATCAGCTTCGCCGGGACCGCGCGCACGCTGGTCGCGGTGGGGACGCTCAGCGAGGCGTCCATGTTCTTGGCGATGGCGGCCGCGGCACCGCGCAGCTGCTTCGACTCCGGCTCTTCCTTCTTCGCGTCGGCCTTCGGCTCGGCCTTGGCCGCGGGCTTCGGTGCCGCCTTCGCGGGCGCCGCCTTCGCGGGGGCCGTCTTCGCCGGGGCCGCCTGCTTGGCGG
Organism: Amycolatopsis nalaikhensis; assembly: GCF_030264295.1. GTDB lineage: Bacteria > Actinomycetota > Actinomycetes > Mycobacteriales > Pseudonocardiaceae > Amycolatopsis > Amycolatopsis nalaikhensis. The sequence goes on from NZ_CP127173.1 coordinate 4,621,795, forward strand.
CCGACTCCGCGTTCTGCACGGCCTTCGGCGAGGGCTGCGCCGCCTGGCCGTTGGTGGCCGGCTTGGCTTCGGCCTGCTGCCGGGCGTTGTCCGCCTTGGCCTGCGCGTTCTGCGTCGGCTTGAAGTCCGCGAAGAAGTCGTGCCATGCGGCATCGACTGAGGAAGGGTCGGCGAGGAACTGGTCGTACATCTCTTCGACCAGCCACTCGTTGGGGCCGAACTGTGACGCAGGGCTGCTGCTGGACACGGCTTGGGCTCGCCTCTATCCGTCTCGATCTCGATCATGAATCCGCTGATGCGCCTACCAGGCTAACCCCCTCGGTGACCGCGATGTGATGGAACCGGCCTGTGTGAGGCCTGGCGCACTAGGGGATCGGTCACTGACTCGATCAAGATGTGCTAAGGGAACCTTAAGCGCTGGACCCGGTACAGGATTCGCGGGCTCTTGCCCTTCGGTTCGTCCGCCGGTGTGAGGCCGTTCACCGCGACGGGCTCCACTGGCCGAATGTGGCTGGTCGAATGTCCTTCGTTCTGGGACCAGGGCCTGGTCAGGCCGCTGGTGACGGAGTCGGGAGCGGTCGTGCTGCGGTGCGACTCGTGCGCGGCGGTGTGGCCGACGCTCGCCGACTTCGAGGAGATGGAGTGGGTCGAGCCGGAGGAGCCGGACTGGCTGGTCGGCGCCGGGGTACACGTCCGCCCGGGCACGGTCCGCTGGGCGTCGCGGCCGGACGTCGAGGCGGCGGGGCTGGGATCGCTGAAGTGGCGAACGCTGCCTTAGGCGCCGACGGCTTTCGCGAGGTCCTCACTGAGCGGGTAGGGCGGCTCGTGCGGGACGAGCTTGACCGCCTTGTGCAGCTGGTCGGTGGCCAGGAGGCCGGAGATGTCCCGCATGACCGGGGTGACATCGGTGATGGCGGTGATCCACTCGTCGACGGCTTCGCCGCGCAGGGAGAGCCGGATCGCCTGGAAGTTCAGCGGCGTGTGGTCGAGATCTCGCTCCGGGGCCCACTCGATGTGCGCGTGGGCCAGGGCCCCCTCGAAGCCTGCGCGGGTGAGGTCGACCGCCAGGATGCGCTCGTGGCCGGGCTCACTGCCGTAGCCGCTGAGGTGGGCCGCGAGGCGGAACGACGGCACGAGCGCCAGTGGCCGGCCTTGCTCGAGGGCCTGCTTCTCGAGCGCGACGTCGGCGACGGCGGGCGGGCACGACTGGTAGACCCGGACGGTCGTCTCCGTCTGCGCCGCGCGCACCTGCCGGTCGGGGACCCGCTTCTCTTCGAACATGCCCGCCATGGTCCCAGCGCGGCGGACGGCGGGCCACGAACTTTCGGAGTTCAGCCGCGCGGGGTGGAGGGGTGCGGCGTTCGGTTGGCTCCGCGGAGGTGGGGGATGGTCTGTGGTCGGCCCGGCGGGACGCGCGGTGGCTGCGCGGGGGGGCGGGTTTGGCGGGTGCGGCTGAGGCGGGCGGGGTGGCGAGGCTCGGCACTCGGCCTCTCCGGCGGCGGGTGGTGCTGGTGCCGCGGTGCCGGGGATGGGTCCGGCCTCGGCGCTCGGCTCGGTCCGGCGGCAGGTGGTGCGGGTCGCGGCTGTGGCGGGGCGGGGCAAGCTCCGGCCTCGGCACTCGGCTCAGTCTGGCGGCCGGTAACGCGATTTGCCGCGGGGTGGCGGCGGGCCAACATCGCCCCGGCCCCGGCCCCGGCCCCGGCCCCGGCCCCGGCCCCGGCCCCGGAACCTCAGCCCAGGGCCCAGAGGCGGGCGTAATGACCGCCCGCCGCCAACAGCTCCTCGTGCGTCCCCGTCTCCACTATGCGGCCGTGGTCCAGGACCACGATGCGGTCCGCCCGGGCCGCCGTTGCCAGGCGGTGGGCCACCACGAACGTTGTTCGGCGGCGGGCCACCGTCTCCGTCGCCCGGAGGACCGCCGCCTCCGTTGACGGGTCCAGTGCCGCCGTTGCCTCGTCCAGCAGCAATACGTCCGGGTCCACCAGCTCCGCCCTCGCCAATGCCACCAGCTGGCGCTGGCCCGCCGACAGCGACCGGCCGCGCTCGCCCACCGGTTGCAGGAAGCCCGACGGCAGCGCCGCCACTCCGTCGAACGCTCCCACCGCGCGGACCGCCGCCTCCACCTCCGCGTCGGAGGCCGATGGGCGGCCGTAGCGGACGTTGTCCGCCACCGTTCCCGAGAACAAGTGCGCCTCCTGTGGCACCACACCCATCCTGCGCCGCAGCCCGGCCAGCTCGTACTCGCGCACGTCCGTTCCGTCGATGCGGACCTCGCCGCCCGTCACGTCGTAGTAGCGCGCCACCAGCTTCACCGCCGTCGACTTCCCGGCTCCTGTCGCGCCCACCAGTGCGATCGTCTCCCCGGCCGCGACGTCCAGTGAGAACTGCTCCAGCGCCGGCGTCTCGGCGCCCGTATAGGAGAAGTCGACCTCCTTGAACGAGACCTCGCCGCGCAGCCGCGAAGGCACCGCGACCGCGTTCTCCGCCGCCGGGACCGACGTCGGCGTCCGCAGCAGGTCACCGATGCGGTTCAAGCCGACGCGGGCCTGCTGGTAGCCGTCGAACACCGACGACAGCTGCTGGATCGGCGAGAAGAACTGCTGCAGGTACAGCAGGAACGCCAGCAGCACCCCGGCCGACAGCGTGCCCGCCGACACGCGGTTCGCGCCCGCCACCAGGACCGTCGTCGTCGCCAGGTCGGACAGCAGCGCCACCAGCGGGAAGTACGTCGCGACGTACCGCTGCGCCCGCAACCGCGAGCGCCGGTACTCGTCGCTGCGTGAGGCGAACGCCTCCGCGGAACGGTCTTCGCGCGTGTACGCCTGCGCGACCCGCAGACCGCTCACGTTCTCCTGCATGTCCGCGTTCACGACGCTGACCCGCTCGCGCGCCTCGTTGTACGCCTTCGACGCCGAGCGCCGGAAGATCACCGTCGCCACCGCCAGCACCGGCACCATCGCCAGCGCGAACAGCGCCAGACCCGCGTCGGTGACCAGCAGCGCCGCCGTGATCCCGGCCAGTGTCAGCGCGCTGACCACCGCCGTGGCGAGGCCCGTCTGCAGGAACGTCGACAGCGCGTCGACGTCCGTCGTCATCCGGGTCATGATCTTCCCGGACAGCTCGCGCTCGTAGTAGTCCAGCCCGAGCCGCTGCAGGTGCGCGTAGCTGCGGACGCGCAGCTCGTACAGCACCGTCTCGCCCACCCGGGACGTCAGGCGCGTCTGCGCGAACACCACCAGCCAGTCGGCCGCGATCACCGCCGCGCCGATCCCGGCGGCGAGCCAGATCATCCACTCCACCCCGGCGCGGACACCGTGGTCGACGCCGAACTGGTAGAGCCCCGGCAGCGCGATCGACGCCAGCGCGTCCGCCGCCACCAGTCCGATCACCAGCGCGAGCGGCCAGCGGACCGGGCGCAGCAGCCGCGCCAGCCGGAACCGCGGTTCGGGCGCGGTGACGTCCACATCGGACAGTCGTGGCTCGTCGACGGCCGCCGGGAGCTTCCGCACGCCCTCGATCAGCTCCGGGGTCGGCGGCACGTCGAGGCCGCCGCCCCCGCCGACGAACCCGCTGCTGTTCACGTCGCCGCTGCGGCGGCGCGCGGCGTCGGCCAGGTCGTCGACCTCGTCGCGGCTCTCGTCCCGCGGCCACAGCGACGGCGTGATCCCGTCCTGCCCGCAGTCGAGGCCTTCGCAGCGGTGCTTCTCCTCGACGTCGTCACCCGGGCCCGCGACCAGCTCGCGGAACAGGGGACACCGCGCCATCAGCTCGGCTTCGGTGCCGACGTCGACGACTCGGCCTTCGTCGAGCACCGCGATCCGGTCGGCCAGCGCCAGCGTCGAACGCCGGTGCGCGATCAGCAGCGTCGTGCGGCTCGCGGTGACCGAGCGCAGCGTCTCGTGGATCGCCGCCTCGGTGACCGTGTCGATGGCCGACGTCGCGTCGTCGAGGATCAGGATCCGCGGGTCGGTGATCAGGGCCCTGGCCAGGCCGAGCCGCTGCCGCTGGCCGCCCGACAGCGTCAGCCCGCGCTCGCCGACCAGCGTGTCGTAGCCGTCCGGCAGGGCGCGGATGAACTCGTCCGCCTCCGCCGCGCGGGCGGCCGCGACGATCTCCTCCTCGCTCGCGTCCGGGCGCCCGTAGGCGATGTTGTCCCGGATCGACGAGGAGAACAAGAACGCTTCTTCGAACACGACGCCGATCGCCTGGCGCAGCTGCCGCAGCGGCACGTCCCGCACGTCGAGGCCGCCGACGCGCACCGCGCCCGCGTGCACGTCGTAGAACCGGGGTAGCAGCAGGGAGATCGTGGACTTCCCGGAGCCCGCGGTACCGACCAGCGCGAGGGTCTCGCCCGGGTTCGCGGTGACCGAAAGCCCGTCCAGCACCGGTTCGCTGCGGGTGTAGCCGAACCGGACGCCGTCCAGTTCGACGCCCAGCGGCCCGGACGGCAGCGGCCGCGCGCCGGGGGAGTCGACGACCTCGGGCTGCGCGTCGATCAGCTCGTACACGCGCTCGGCGCCGGCACGGGTCAGCTGGGCCTGCACTACCAGGCCGGACAGCATGCGGGCCGGGCCGATCAGGGTCGCGAGGTACGTCGCGAAGGCGAGGAAGGTGCCGAGCGTGATGGAGCCGTTCAGCGCGAGGACACCGCCGATGCCGAGCACCGCGACCTGGCCCGCGGCGGGCAGTGCCGCTGTGGTCGCCGTCGGCACCGCCGACAGCTTCGCCGCGCGAAGCCGCTCCGCGAACAGCTTGCGCGCGGTCCCTTCGAGCTTCGAGACCTCCCGCGCTTCCTGGCCGAAGCCCTTGACCACGCGGACGCCGGTGACGGTCTCCTCGACCTGCTGCGCGACGTCGGCCGCGCGCTGCTGCGCCGACCACGTCGCCGGGAAGAGGCGCTTGCGGCTGCGGGCGATGACGATGCCGACCGCGGGCGTGACGACCAGCGCGATCAGCGTCAGCACCGGCGACATCCACAGCATCGCCGCGAACGACAGCACCGCGAAGATCACCGAACCGAACGACAGCGGGATCTGCATGAGGATCCCGACGACCAGCTGCAGGTCGGAGATCGCGCGCGAGACGACCTGGCCGGTGCGCAGCGCGTCCTGCTTGCCGCCGTCCAGCCGCGAGACCGCGTTGAAGACGCGCTGGCGCAGGTCGTGCTGGACGTCGAGGGCGAGCTTCCCGCCGAGGTACCGCCGCAGGAACGCGGTGCCGAACGCGACCAGCTGCAACGCGACGAGGAAGACGGCGATCCCGGTCAGCCCGCCGGTGTGCCCGGCCACCGCGTTGTCGACCGCCGAGCGCACCAGCAGCGGGCTGGCGGCCTGCACGCCGACGCTGAACACGGCGGCGAGCAGCGACAGCACGACGAGCGCGCGGTGCTCCCACGCCGCGGCGGACAGCCTGCGGACCCACCCGGCGGTCTCGGCGGGTGGAGCTCTTGACGGGGGCGGGGCGGAGCGGTGGTCACGTTGCAACACTAAGCGCCACCACCGACAGAATATTTCCGCGAACGCCGAGAAGGCCGCCTCGGAGAGCCCGAGGCGGCCTTCACGGACGGGTGAAACTACGTGATGTCGCGCTTCTGGTTGCCCGCCCAGCCGAGGCCGAAGAACAGCATCGTCCACGCGAAGAAGATCAGCGCCGACGCCCACCACGAGATCACGCCGGGCGCGCCCGCCGCGAGCTGCAGGCCCAGCTGCGACCAGTGGTCGACGCCGCCGGGCAGGTTGAGCGTGTTGATCCCGAACGCGTCCGCCGCGATGCCGCCGACGATCCCGTTCGCGGTGCCGTTCGGCAGGATGCCGCCGAGGACGTCGGCGGGGCCCCAGAGGGCGATCACCAGGACGTTCTCGATGATCAGGAACCACACCAGGAACAGCACCACCGCCAGCGGCACGCTGCGCAGCACCGCGCCGAACCCGATGCCGAACAGCGTGACCAGCACCGCGGCCAGGATCGTCCCGCCGAGCGCGGCCAGCCACTGGCCCGCACTCGGCCAGCGGCCGGAATCGACCGACGCCATCACCGCGACCGCCGAGACGCCGAAGCTGACGACGCCGTAGATCGCGCCCCACGCCACGTACGTGAGCATCTTCGCGGTCAACGCGGTGATCCGGTTCGGCGCGGTCAGGAACGTCGTCGTGATCGTCTTGCTGCGGTATTCACCGGCCAGCGCGAACACCCCGAACAGGCCGGGGATGAGCTGCGCGATGTTGACCCCGTGCGCGAACGCCAGCAGCCCGACCGGCAGCTTGCTCGCGTCCAGGCCGACCGCGCCCGCGACCTCGCGGGCGTCGCTCGAGCCGATGAAGTCGGCGAAGTCGTTGGTGATCTTGCCCCAGACGAACGTCAGCCAGAACGCCACCAGCACCAGCGGGATGAGCAGCACCCACCACGTGTGCAGCGAGAGCGTCTTGCGGAACTCCGCCTTGATCAGGTTGCCCATCACTGCTGCGGACCTCCCCAGCCCTGGTGCTGCTGCGGACCCGACGGCGGGCCCTGCTGGTACTGCTGCTGGTACTGCTGCGGCGGCCCTTGGTACTGCGGCTGCGGCGGGTAGCCCTGGGCCGGGTAACCCGGCGCGCCGGTGTACTGGCCCTGGGTGAGCTGGAAGAACATCCGCTCGAGGTCGGCGTGGTCCTCCTGCATGCCGTAGACGGCGATCCCGGCCTTCGCGGCGATGTCGCCGATCTGCTGGACGGTCGACCCGGCGACCGCGACCCGGCCGTCCGGGGTCGGGGAGACGCCGGTGATGCCGTTGTCCTGCAACGCCTTCACGAGCGCCGACGGGTCCGCCGGCTGCACCAGCACCCGCGACTGCTGGCTCTTGCGCAGCTGCTCCAGCGGGCCGTAGTACCGCGTGACGCCCTGGCTGATGATGACGACCTGGTCGATCAGCTGCTCGACCTCGTTCAGCAGGTGGCTCGACACGAGCACCGTCCGGCCCTGCTCGCGCGCGTAGGACCGCAGGAAGTTCCGCAGCCACAGGATGCCTTCGGGGTCGAGGCCGTTCGTCGGCTCGTCCAGCACCAGCACCTGCGGGTCACCGAGCAACGCCGTCGCGAGCGCGAGCCGCTGCCGCATGCCGAGCGAGAAGCCGCCCGCCTTCCGGTCCGCGGCGCTGCCCAGGCCGACCAGGCCGAGCACCTCGTCGGCGCGCCGGTCCGGCACGCCGATGGCCGCCGCGTAGACGCGGAGGTGGTTGCGGGCCGTGCGGCCCGGGTGGAAGCCCTCGTTCTCCAGCACCGAGCCGACCACCCGCGCCGGGTTTCCCAGCTGCGAGTGCGGCCGCCCGTTGATCGTCGCCGAACCCGACGTCGGCGTCACCAGCCCGAGCAGCATGCGCAAGGTCGTCGTCTTCCCGGCGCCGTTCGGGCCCAGGAAGCCCGTCACCGAACCCGGTTCGACCGTGAAGCTGAGGTTCTGCACCGCGTTCACTGCGCCGAACTGCTTGCTCAGGTTCTGCACCACAATCCGGCCACTGCCGTCGTGCATACCGTCCCCTAACGTTCCCGCTGATGCGGCGTCATCCTGCCCTACCCGCGCCGGTCGCGCGCACGGAACGCGCGAACCCGCGGGGAGCGACTTTCGTCACGTTCCGCTACCGGCCGTCGCGGACCTCGGCGGTGGGGAAAGGGCGCTGACCTGGGGTTCGCCGGTCGCGGGTGCATCGCGCGGCGATCAACTCGGTAAAGAATTCGAGTGACTTGTGGCCCCAGTGGAGCAAAGTCCGCGGAAGGCCTCTAAGCTAGTACTCGGCGACCCGCTCCCAGTGACCCCCAGGCTGGTTGAGCGGGTCGCCCTTTCGTCTCCGCTCTCGGGCTTCGCCCTCTCGCTCGACTTCATCGTCCTGCCCGGGGGCCGAGCCCCCGGACCCCCACGGTGCCTCCGGTGCCCCTTCCAGCGTGGTCCGGTTCGCCGTTGCCTCCGGGCGACTTGGCCGTGGCTCGCGGTCGGCGCTGCTCGGGTGGCGGCGGGGGTGGCTGTGGCATCGTGGCGCGATGCGGATCTTGCTCGTCGAGGATGAACGGCGGCTGGCCGAAGCCCTGCGAGCCGGGCTCAGTGCCGAGGGCTATGCCGTCGACGTCGCGCACAACGGGCGGGATGCCCTCTGGCACGCCGGGGAACACCCCTACTCCGCCATCATCCTCGACATCATGCTGCCCGGGCTGAACGGCTACCGCGTCTGCCGCCGGCTGCGGGACCAGGGCGACCGCACCCCCATCCTCATGCTCACCGCCAAGGACGGCGAGGACGACGAGATCGAGGCCCTCGACACCGGTGCCGACGACTTCCTCCCCAAGCCCTTCTCCTACGGCGTCCTCCTCTCTCGGCTGCGCGCGCTCATCCGCCGCGGCGGGGCCACCCGGCCGGGGGTCCTCAAGCTGGGGGACCTCGAGCTCGACCTGGCCGCCCGGACCTGCCGGCGCGGGACCGCCGACATCGCCCTCACCGGCAAGGAGTTCGCCCTCCTCGCCTACCTCCTGCAACGGCCGGGGCAGGTCGTCACCAAGGCCGAGCTGCTCGACAACCTCTGGGACTTCGCCGCCTCCGCGACCGCCAACCTGGTCGAAGTGCACGTCAGCGCGTTGCGCCGGAAGATCGACGTCCCCTTCGGCGTCGAGACCATCCGGACCGTCCGCGGCGCGGGCTACCACGTGGTGACGGCGGGTGCCTGACCTCCGGCGCTCCACCCGGTTTCGCGTCGCGGTGACGGCCTTCGCCGCTTCCGCCGTGGCGCTCGGTTGCGTGTCCGTTTGGTTCGTGCTCCAGGCGCAGAGCCGTCTCGAGAACACCGCCGCCCAGCTCGCCGATGCCCACGCCGACGCCATCGTGCAGCTCCTGAACACGGGCGCCCGGCCCGCCGACCTCGCCCTGCTCGTCCGCGACTCGATCTACGAGGTCAAAGACCGGAACGGCACGTCGGTCGCCTCTTGCCCGGTCCTGCGCGAAGCGACGCTCGCCGCGTACGACACCGAGATCACGTTGCGGCCCTACCAGTACGACCGGTCCGCGCAGGCGTCCGTCGGCTGTGGGCCGGAGCTGCGCGGGCTCGACGACGACCTCGTCCTGCACGTCGTGCACGCCGACAGCGGCGACAGCCGCTACGACGTGTTCGCGGGCGTGCAGCTCGACCCCGAAGGCCAGGCGGCGGTCGATTCCGCGCGGACCGTCCTCTTCGCGGGCGTTCCCGTGGTCGCGCTGCTCATCAGCGTCATCGCGTGGCTCGCCGTCCGGCGGTCGCTGCGCCCGGTCGAGGCCATCCGCGCCGAGGTCGCCGAGATCGGCGCGCACGACCTGAGCCGCCGCGTGCCGGACCCGCGCGGCCGCGACGAGATCGCGCGCCTCGCCGGGACCATGAACACCATGCTCGAACGGCTCGACGAAGCCGTCACGCGGCAGAGCCGGTTCACCTCCGACGCCTCGCACGAGCTGCGCACGCCGCTCGCCTCCCTGCGCACGCAGCTTGAGGTCCTGCTCGCCCATCCCGACCGGCTCGACTGGCGCCACGCCTGCGAAAACGCCCTGCTCGACGTCACCCGGCTGCAGGACCTCGTCGCCGACCTCGTGCTGCTCGGCAAGCTGGACCACGCCGGACCGGACCACCTCGAAGCCGTGCCGCTGTCCGAAGTGGCCGAGGCCGTCGCGGCGGGCCGGGCGGAAGTCGTGGTCGGTGGGACGCCCGTCGTGCGCGGTCACCGGTCGCGGCTCGAACGGCTCGTCCGCAACCTCGTGGACAACGCGCGGCGGCACGCCGTGTCCAGGGTCGTCGTCGAGGTGTCCGTTGTGGACGGCTGGGCCGTGCTGGCGGTCGAGGACGACGGGCCCGGCATCCCCGAAGCGGACCGCGAGCGCGTCTTCGACCGGTTCGTCCGCCTCGACGACGCCCGCGCCCGCGACGAGGGCGGCTCCGGGCTGGGCCTGGCCATCGTCGCCGACATCGCCCGCGCCCACGGCGGCACGGCCGTGGTCGAACGCGGGAGCCGGTTCGTCGTCCGGCTCCCGGAGCTGAAGACGTCTTAAGCCCGCTTCAGGTCCGGTTCAGCGACCGCGCCCGAAGCTCCGGCCATGATCGTTTCCCCATGGCGGCCGCTGAGCCACGCCGAATACCGGGCGTCCTCGTGGTTCCCCGGCTTGACCGGCCTGCGCGCGCTCGCCGCGCTGGCCGTCGTGTTCTTCCACTACGGCGGTCCGGTCGTGGACCGGCTGCAGGGCTGGATCGCCGTCCAGCTGTTCTTCGTGCTGTCCGGCTTCCTCATCACGACGCTGGCGCTGCGCGAAGAGGAAAGCACCGGCCGGATCTCGCTCCGCGCCTTCTACCTCCGGCGGACCTTCCGGATCATGCCGGTGTACTTCCTGTTGCTCGGCCTGACGGCGCTGGCGGTCACGCTCGCCGGGGCCTACGAGAGCAGCCGCCTGGCCGACGCGATGCCGTTCTACCTGACCTTCTTCAACGAAGTCGTCGACTACAACACGCCGTACCCGACGTCGTGGTCGCTGGGCGTGGAGGAGAAGTTCTACCTGGTTTGGCCGGCACTGCTCGTGCTGACGTCGTTCGCGAAGACCGGCAGGACCGCGCTGCGCCTGCTGATCGGCGCGGGCGCGCTCGGCGTCGTGCTGGGCGTCCTGCCGCTGGCGCCTTCGCAGCAGTGGGCGAGCCTGTCCGTGCACTACGGCTCGCTCGTCGTCGGCTGCCTGCTCGCGCTCGTGCTGCACCACCCGCGCGGGTTCGCCGTGCTGCGCCCGCTGACCAGCCCGGCCGCCGCGGTGGGCGTCGCGCTCGGGTTCTGCGTGCTGCAGTTCTCGGTGAAGCCATTGGGGCAGGCGTTCGGCGGGCACTGGCAGTTCGTCGTGCCGGTCTACGCCGTGGGGTCGGCGTTGCTGCTCGTGGCGGCGATCTCGGCGGGGCCGGTGCGGCGGCTGCTTTCGAGCCGCGTGCTGACGTTCATCGGCGACCGGTCCTACGCGCTCTACCTCGCGCAGACGGGCGCGGCGGGCGTGACCGGCCTGCTGCTGCCGACCGGGCTGGGCAAGGCCGTCGCGACGTCCGCCGTCGCGCTGCTCTTCGCCTGCGCGCTGCGGCGGTGGGTCGAGCTGCCCGCGATCGCGTTCGGCCGGAGCCGGCGCAAAGAGAACGGGCCCCGGCCGCGACGCGACCGGGACCCGCTCGGGTGGAGTGAGGTCAGGCGAGGACGGTGTCCAGCGGCGTGTGGGGCAGGTCGTGCGCGACCGCGACCGGGCCGTTGGTCAGGGCGCCCGCGTGCGTGTTGAGGCCCTTCGCCAGCGCGGCGTCGGCCTGCAGCGCGGCCTTCCAGCCGTGCTCGGCCAGCTGGACCGCGTACGGCAGCGTGACGTTCGTGAGGCCGTAGGTCGACGTCCGCGGCACCGCGCCCGGCATGTTCGCGACGCAGTAGAAGACGGACTCGTGCACGGTGTAGGTCGGCTCGTCGTGCGTGGTCGGCCGCGAGTCGGCGAAGCAGCCGCCCTGGTCGATCGCGATGTCGACGAGCACGCTGCCCGGCTTCATGCGCGCGACGAGGTCGTTCGAGACCAGCTTCGGTGCCTTCGCACCCGGCACGAGCACCGCGCCGATGACGAGGTCGGCCTGCAGCACGGACTCCTCGACCGACAGGCGGTTCGACGTCACCGTGCGGATGCGGCCGCCGAAGTCGTTGTCGATCTGGCGGAGGCGGTCGACGTTGGTGTCCAGGATCTCGACGTCCGAGCCGAGGCCCAGCGCGACGCGGGCGGCGTTGAGGCCTGCGACGCCGCCGCCGATGACGACGACACGCGCCGGGTGGACGCCGGGGATGCCGCCGGGCAGGACACCGCGCCCGCCGCTCGGCTTCATCAGGGAGAACGCGCCGACCTGCGGGGCCAGCCGGCCCGCGACCTCGGACATCGGGGCGAGCAGCGGCAGCGCGCCGTTCGCGGTCTGCACGGTCTCGTAGGCGATCGCGGTGGTGCCGGCGGCCAGCAGCGCGTCGGTCAGCGGCCGGTCGGCGGCGATGTGCAGGTAGGTGAAGAGGACCTGGTCGGCCCGCAGCCGGGGGTACTCCTCGGCGATCGGCTCCTTGACCTTGAGGACGAGCTCGCCCTCGGCCCACGTCTCGTCGGCGGTGGCGAGGATCTTCGCGCCGGCGGCGACGTACTCCTCGTCGGTGATGGACGAGCCGACGCCGGCGCCGGTCTCGACGAAGACGTCGTGCCCGCGGCCGACCAGCTCGTGGACCCCGGCCGGGGTCAGCGCGACCCGGTATTCGTGCTTCTTGATCTCACGGGGAACGGCGATACGCACGGTCGGCCTCCTGGGTCGGTCCGCGTCCGGAATCGGGGCGGTGTTGCCACTCACGGTGAACCACCCGGACGGCGGTGTCATCGTGCTGCGCGGACAGTTCTTTTCGGCATTCGTGGTTCGCTGCGGACAAAGGCCTTGACCTCGATCTTGCTGGAGGTTGCAGCGTGAGCGCATGCGAGCGGTGTGGTTGAGAGAGTTCGGCGGGCCGGAAGTGCTGGTCCCGGGGGAGGCGCCGGACCCGGTCCCGGGGCCCGGTCAGGTGCTGGTGGAGGTGGCGTTCGCGAACACCACCTTCGTCGAGACGCAGTTCCGGGCGGGCGCGCCGGGGCCGTTCCGCGCGTCGCCGCCGCTGATCCCCGGCAACGGCGTCGGCGGCGTGATCAGCGTCGTCGGCCCGGGCGTGGACCCGGGACTGGCCGGGCAGCGGGTGGTGACGTCGACCGGTGGGTCCGGCGGGTACGCCGAGCGCGTCGCGGTCGACGCGGCGGCGGTGTTCCCGGTGCCCGAAGGACTGGCCCTCGACGCGGCGGTGGCCGTGCTCGCGGACGGCCGGACGGCGACCGGCCTGATCCACGCCACGGCGGTCCGGCCGGGCGAGCGGGTCCTGGTCGAGGCGGCGGCGGGCGGTGTCGGGAGCCTGCTGGTGCAGCTGGCGAAGGCGGCGGGGGCGTCAGTGGTCGGCGCGGCGGGCGGGAAGCTCGAGCGGGTCCGCGCGCTCGGTGCCGACCTCGCCGTCGACTACCGCGAGCCGGACTGGACGTCTTCGGTCGGCGAGGTGGACGTGGTCTTCGACGGCGTGGGCGGCGAGATCGGCACGGCGGCGTTCGGGCTGCTGCGGCGCGGCGGCCGCATGGCGGTGTACGGCCTGGCGGGTGGTTCGTGGACGGAAGTGTCCGAAGAGGACGCGGCGGCCCGCGGTGTCTCGCTGGTGCGGTCGATCGGAAGTCCGGCGGAGATGCGGGCGTTCACGGAATCGGCGTTGTCCGAAGCGGCGGTGGGCCGCCTGGTCCCGGTGATCGGGCAGCGCTTCCCGCTGGAGAAGGCGGCGGACGCCCACGCGGCGATCGAGTCCCGCACCACGATCGGCAAAACCCTGCTGGTCGCGTGAACGCCATGAGGGGCCCCTTCACGGACTCAAAAGCCGTGAAGGGGCCCCTCATGGACGGAGGTCAGGCGCGGTAGGCCGACCAGGAGCTGTTCATCCGCGTGGCCTGGCCCGGGGTGAACTCGTACATGCAGCTGTCGTAGCTGTAGTCCATGAAGTTGTGCACCGGGTCCTTGCCCGTCGACGTGCAGGTGTCCTTGTTCGTCGGGCAGCCGGACGTCGCCGTCGCTTCGGCGGGGGTGTCCGACACGTAGTCGCCCGAACCGGAGCAGCCGCCCTGGAACGTGTGGTACAGGCCCATCCAGTGGCCGACTTCGTGGGTGGCCGTGTCGCCCTCGTTGTAGTTCGTCGCCGAGCGGCCCGGGAGCGACTCGTCGAGGATCACGACGCCGTCCATCTTCGGCTTGGACTTGTAGTTCCACGGGAACGTCGCCCAGCCCAGCAAGTCGTCGCCGAGGTTGGCCGTGTAGATGTTCAGCGCGTTCGCGCCGCCCTTGTGCAGCGCGTTCTTCATGTTGCGCTCGGCCGAGGTGCCGTCGGTGATGCCGTTGTACCAGGTCGAGTTGTTCGTGTAGTCCGTGCTCACCAGCGTGAAGCTGAAGCCGCTGGACGCGTACGCGCTGTTGAGCACCGAGATCTGCTTGCTGATCGTCGCCGACGGCAGGTTGCCCGCCGAACCGCTCGTGATCACGTGGAAGTAGACCGGGATCGACACCGCGTTCAGCGCCGACGTCGTGGGCTTGCCCGAGAGCTTGCTCTGCATGTCCGCCTCGACGCGGGCGGCTTCGGCGGGCGACAGGCTGTCGGCGTGGCCGTCCTTGCTGCGGTCCGCGGACTGGGTCGGGGTGAAGCAGTCACCGGACGGCGCCGCGACGGCGCTGCCGGCGGTGGTGCCGGGCACGACCAGGGCGACCAGGGAGAGCGCGGACACCGCACCCAGCTTGACGGCTCTGCGAACCCGCTCGGAACTGCTCATGGACACTCCTCCGCGACGACCCGGCCACTCCGGGTGGTGCAGAGAACCTGCGCCAGGGAATCGCCGGAATCCACCACCTTTCGGCTGGAAAAGACAATCCGAACGATCGGCGCGATCCATGCGGAGTAACGCATAAGTCCGACGTTGGGCCGAACGGAGCAGTCAGCTCCAGCGCAAGGCCACCAGCTGGGTGAGCAGGGCCAGCCGGACGTCGGGGTCGTCGAGGTCCAGCGGCACCAACTCGAGGAGCTTCCGCATCCGGTAGCGCAGGGTGTTGGGGTGGATCCGCAGCTCCCGCGCCGCCGCGCGCGGGTCGCCCGGGTGCCGCAGCCACTCGTAGAGCGTCTCGACGTAGCCGGCCTTGCCCGATTCGTCGTGCGCGCGCAGGGCGCCGAGCGGGCCGACTCCGCGACCTTCGCCGCGATCGCCGCCGTCGCGCCGCGGTGCAGCGTCAACGCCGTCCAGGCTTCGTCGAACGCGATCACGCGCTCGTCGAGGAGCTCGGCGCGCAGCAGGCCGAGCGCTTCGTCGGCCTGGGCGCGCGACGCCGACAGGTCGCCGATCTCGCCGGGCGCGCCGGCCGCCGCTCGCGGGGCGCCGCCGCGCCGGGACGCCGGTTGCGCGGCGATCGCGTGCCGCAGCTCGGCCCAGCCGCCGGGACCGGGCCGGTCCGGGACCACGGCGTAGAGCAGCCCGCCCAGCTCGGTCGCCACCGGACGGCTGCCGATGCCCTGGGAGATCCGTTCGAGCAGCGCGAGCCGCAGGCCCTCGGCGTCGCGGCCGTCGCCGCCGGTGACCTCGATGACGACCACGCGGTGCGGCTCGTCGGAGAGGTCGAGCTCGGCCATCGCCTTCCGCGGGTTGGCCCGGCCTTCGAGCACGGTGCGCAGCAGTTCGGCCGACGCGCGGCGCTGCGCGTCGGTGTGCGCGCGCCGCCTCAGCAAGTGCAGCGCGACGACGGGAGCGGCGTCGGCGAAGGCGGCCGCGCGTTCGTCGGAGACGGGCCCGGCGACGACCGCCCACATCGAGCCGAGCAGTTCCCCGCCCATCCGGATCGGCACGATCAGCCGCGGCAGGGTGCCGTCGCGCTGGGCGGGCACGAAGATCGTCTGCCGCCCGCGCGAGAGCTCGCGGAACACCCCGCGCGACCGGAAGCGCGCGAGCACGTCGTCCGGGATCCGGCGGCCCATGATGGTGGCGACGCGCGCGGGGTCGGTGAGGTCCTGGCGCGCGGAGTAGGCGAGCACGCGCGAGTTGGTGTCCTCGATGGTCACCGGAGCGTCCACAACGGACGCGACGGCGTCGGCCAGCCGGAACAGGTCGCCGGAGCCGGGATCGAGGTCTTCGGACTCGTCGGCGAGCGCGTCGAGGACGGTCCGCAGCAGCCAGACGAGCTGCGCCCACGACGTCGCGGCGTGCACCTGGACGAGCGCGATGCCGTGGGTCTTGGCGGCCCGCTTGACGGCGGGTTTCGCGGCGAGCGGCGGCTTGAGCAGCACAGCGGCGGCGCCCTGCTCGGCGCTGTGCGCGACCAGCCGGGCGGCGTCTTCGGGCCCGGTGGTGGCGACCCCGAGCACGAGATCCCCGGCGGCGAGGGTGACGGCGCCCCCGGGTTCGGCGATCACGACGTCGGCGACCGCGGGGGAGTCGTCGGGCACCTGGAGCGCGTGGAGCAGCGTCGGTCCCACCCGGTCGACCACGCTGCGCACGGAAACCACGGGGCCATTCTCGCCGAGAACCCGGTCGGCGGCTCGTGGAGGTGAGGGGACACGCGCGGATCGTCGAGTCCGGCTTGGCCAGCCCACCGGCTTCGGCCTGGTGCTCGGCCGCCGGTAGGGGCCTGCCGGGGCGACGGCGGGCGGACACTCGCCGCCCCGGCAGGCGATCTCGGGGTCAGAGCTCCTGGCTCTTGACCACTCGGCGGGCCGCCGCGAGAGCATGCCGATGTTCACCGACTTCGGGCAGACCACCACCGCCACCACCTCCGCGTTTCGGTTGTCGCGGATGAACAGGTGGGTCAGGTTGAGGCCTTCGTCGCCGAGGACGACCATGAGCGCCGGCCGGTCGACCGAGTAGACGGCCAGGTAGCCGCCGCTGCTGTGGACCACCGCCTGGCGGAACGCGCCTTGGCCGGCCGCGGCGGCCGTGGTGTGCGCGAGGCCGAGGTGCGCGGCCGCGAGCGCGGAGACGCCCTCGGGGTCGATCCGCGCTTCGGCCACGATGAGCAGGCCGTCCACCCCCGGCCACCAGGGTGTCGGTCACCCCGCGGCACCGGAAACCACCGCGAGCAGGCCGTCGCCGACCATGCGCGACATCTCGACGGTCACCGGGAAGACGTTGCGCCCCAACAGGAACTCGATGTCCCGTGCTCAGCGGCGGTCGTCCGCGGCGGTGATTGATCGTGCCCGCCGCGATGGCGAACGCGCCGTCCTGGGCGGCCATCGTCGCGACCAGCCGCAGTTCCGTGCCGCCGATCCCGGCCCCGGTGAGCAGCTCGCCGTCCGGGGTCGAGCCGTCCGCGCGCAGGACCGCCGACCAGTCCGCGTCGGTGATCCGGCCGGACCGCTGCAGCAGGGTGCCGAGCCCGGGCGCACCCGAGCTGTCGACCGCGTCTTCTCGCAGGTGGAGCACTCCGCCGGGACGGCCGGCGAGGTAGAGCGAGCCGGTGATCCGGTCGGCGCGGCAGGTGCCCAGCGCCCAGGCGAGGAAGTCCGGCGAAGACCGCGACTGGCTACCGTTCACCGTGCTCCCTGGCGGTTTCCGGAAATGGGTACGCGTCCCGGTGAAGATCGCTTTCGCTGTTCGGGAGGCCGCCGACTCTATGGCATCCCGCTCCGCCGCCCCAGCCTTTTCCCCCGAATTTCGCAATGGCGAAAATCCTTGCCGAGCAGACCCGGTGCGGCGAATTTTCCTTGCCGCACCGGAAGACCGGGCCGGTTCAGTCCGATTTGGATCTTGTGGCATCCTCTCGGCCCACGCGCGCTGGAAAACGTGAGGTGAATGCGATGCACGGTCGTGACGAGCGGGAATGGGAAAAGATGATCGCCGCCGGGAGGGAGATTCTGGTCGCCCGGGCGGTGCTGGACCGCACCACGTCCTACGGCGAGTTCGCCGCGGCGCTGATCCGGCGCACGGGGTGCGCCCGGTTCGACTTCGCCTCCGGCAACGGCCGGGCGTCGATGGCGTACCTGCTGGAACGGATTTCCGAAGCCGCGTACGCCGAATCCGGCGAGCGGCTGCTCGGGGCGGTGGTGCGGCACCCGGGTGTCGAGGACGGCGGCCCGTGGTTCTGCCGGATGGCGGTCGCGAAGGGATTCCTGGTGCCACGCACGCGCGGGGGCAGGCAGCTGTTCTGGGCGGCGCACGTCCGCGAGCTGCACGAACACTACGCCGGCCGGCGCCGCCGGTCCGCCGGGTGACGTCAGACGTCGTGGGGCTTGCGGGCGTCGATGTCCTCCGGCGTGAACTGCTCGCGCTTGGTCGTCAACGCCCAGCGGTGCCCGTCGGGATCGACGACGCGGCCGTAGCGCTCGCCGAAGAACATCTCCGTCACCGGTGCCTCGACCGTCGCGCCCGCGAAGACCGCGCGGCGGGCGAGGTCGTCCGGGTCGGTCGTCTCCAGCGTGAGCAGCACCGGCGAGCCGCCGATCGTGACCGGTGCCAGCGCGTCCAGTGCCGGGATCTCCTGGCTGACCAGCAGTCGCGCGTCGCCGACCGCCAGCTCGACGAACAGCACCCGGCCGTCCGGCAGCACCGTCCGGAACAGCTCGACCGCGCCGAACGCCTTGGTGTAGAAGGAAAGCGCGCGGTCGGCGTCGCGGACGAACAGGTGCGGCACCAGCCCGAGCGGGCGGCTCACGCCGATTCCCGGCGGGCTTCGAGGTCCGCCGCGTCGGCGGCCGCGACGAGCCGTCGCAGCAAGGCGGCTTCGCGGGCGGCGGCCGCGCGGCCGGCCGGGGTGATGCGGTAGTAGCGGCGGCGGGAGTCCTCGCCGGGGAGCTCTTCGGCGAGGCCGTCGGCGGCCAGGCGGGTCAGCGTCCGGTAGAGCGTGCCGGGGCCGAGCTGGACGGCGCCGCCGGTGACCTCGGCGACGAACCCCATGATCCCGTAGCCGTGCGCGCGTCCGTCCGGCCCGGCGGCCAGGGCCAGCAGCACCTGGAACGCCGCCGGGGTCAGCGGGTTGCCGTCGGCCATGCCGGGAGCATACACTCCGCCCTGGTTATATCCATGGTGGATATAGAGAGGTGGAGTCATGGCCGTCCAAGGCGTCAGCAAGGTCGTCGTCGGCGTCGAAGACCAGGCGCGGGCCAAGGCGTTCTGGACCGAGACCGTCGGGTTCACGGTGACGACGGACGTGCCCTACGACGACCAGGGCCGGCGCTGGGTCGAGGTCACCGCGCCGAACGGGACGATCCTCGTGCTCAGCGAGTCACCCGAGGACCGCCGCCGGTTCGGCGACAGCGGCCAGCTGCCGACGTCGAGCTTCTTCTTCTACGCCGACGACGTCGAGAAGACCTACGAAGAGCTTTCGGCGAAGGGCGTGGAGTTCCCCGCGAAGCCGGAGAAGCAGCCGTGGGGCTGGTGGTCGATGTTCACCGACTCCGAGGGGAACCGCTTCGCCCTGCAGCAACGCGACTAGCGCGAAAGGACCGACGTCAGCACTCGCCGCAGCTCGCCCACCGGGTCCTCGACCGGCTCCTTCGCCCGCCACGCGACGATGCCGTCCGGTCGCACGAGCGACGCGCCGCCGGTCGAAAGGCCGTACCGCGACGGGAAAGCGCTGTCGTCGACGACGTGGCAGTCGACGCGGATGTCGGCCTCCGCGGCGGCCGCCTGCCACGCCGTGCCGTCGCCCGCGCACAGCAGCACCCACGAGCGGCCGAGCAGGTCCACCGTGGACGCGAGGCCCGGCGCCCGGAACCCGGGCCGCCCGGTCGGCGCGTGCACGTCCTCCACGCGGGCGCCGTCGTCCGGCTCCTCGGACAGCACCGCCGTCGAGCGGTAGCGGAACCCGAGGATGCCGTCGAGCATGTCCACCGGTTCGGTGAGCCCGGAGACGTCGAGGTCCGGGTGCATCCGCTGCTTCATGTTGTGCAGCGAGGTGTCGATGACCATCCGCGCGATCGGCCGCCGCTCCGCTTCGTAGGTGTCCAGCAGCGCCTCACCCGCGTCGCCGCGCAGCACCGCCGCCAGCTTCCACGCGATGTCCGCGCCGTCGCCGACCGCCGTGTTGCCGCCCTGGCCGCCCGTCGGCGGCGTCACCTTCGCGGCGTCGCCGACCAGGAAGACCCGCCCGGAGCGGAACCGGTCGGCCAGGCGCGCGGCGATCTCCCACGAGCCCGTCCAGACGATCTCCGGCTCGAGGTCCGGCAGGTCGGTGGCGGCGCGGATCATCGAGACCAGCCGGTCGTGGCCGAAGTCGGCCGGGCTTTCGCCCTTCTCCGGGAAGTAGTCCGGCGCGAAGACGTACCGGTTCGGCACGTCGGTGTTGACCAGCCCGGCGGTGAACTCCGGGTGCTGCAGGTAGAACAGGTCGGTCACGCCCGCCTGGACGCGGTCGCCGAGGTCGGCGTCGAACACGACGCCGAGGCAGTGGCTCAGCGCGTCCATCCCGGTGGTGCCGATGCCGAGCCGCTGCCGGATGCCGCTGCGCCCGCCGTCGGCCGCGATGACGTAGTCGGCGCGCACCACCGTCTCCTCGCCGGAGTCGCGGTGCCGCACGGTCGCGGTGACTCCGTCGTCGTCCTGCACCAGGTCGGTCAGCTCGGTCCGGAACCGGACGCGCGCGCCCGCCTTTTCCGCGTGCGCCAGCAGGATCGGCTCGACGACGTCCTGGCCGGCCATCCCGGCGGGCAGCGTCGTCGACGCGGACACGTCGAACTCGCTGCCGTCCTCGACGAGCCGGTGCAGGACGCGGCCGGCCAGGCTGGTCGCGACGGTGATCCGCAGCCCCTGTGCCGCCCGCGGGCTCGCCGCCAGCACTTCTTCGTCGATCCCGGCCCAGTGGAACAGCTCCATCGTGCGCCAGTTCTGGCCGGCGGCCCGGGAGTGGATCGACGTCCCGGCGTGCCGCTCGACCGTCAGTACGTCCACTCCTTCCCGCGCCAGGAACAGTGACGCCGACAACCCGCCCAGCCCGGCCCCCACGACCAGGACCCGCACCCGCTCCGTCATGACTACCTCCATGCCTGTGAATCTCCCTTGGTAGATATCTTAGACGCAGAGAGATTTGATTGGCAAGAGGTCCGGGTCTCAGCTCGTGGGAGCGGTTGGGGACCCGGCCGGACGGCCGTAGGTTCGGCGGCGGCAACCCCCTTGAGCCGCAAGGAGAAAACCGATGAGCGCGGACGACACCTCGGCGTGGTCCTTCGAGACCAGGCAGATCCACGCGGGCGCCGCGCCGGACCCGGCCACCGGGGCCCGCGCGACGCCGATCTACCAGACGACCTCGTACGTCTTCCGCGACAGCCAGCACGGCGCCGACCTGTTCAGCCTCGCCGAGCCCGGCAACATCTACACGCGGATCATGAACCCGACCCAGGACGTGCTCGAGCAGCGGATCGCCGCGCTCGAAGGCGGCGTCGCGGCGCTGGCGTTCGCCTCCGGCTCGGCGGCGACCACGGCGGCGATCCTCAACCTCGCGGGCGCGGGCGATCACTTCGTCTCGAGCCCGTCGCTCTACGGCGGCACCTACAATCTCTTCCACTACACGCTGCCGAAGCTCGGCGTCGAGGTCACGTTCATCGACGACCAGGACGACCTCGAGCAGTGGCGCGCCGCCGTCCGGCCGAACACGAAGCTGTTCTTCGCCGAGGCGCTGGCCAACCCGGGCAGCAACGTCCTCGACATCCGGGGCGTCGCCGACGTCGCGCACGAGGCCGGGGTCCCGCTCGTCGTCGACAACACCGTGCCGACGCCGTACCTGGTGCGCCCGATCGAGCACGGCGCCGACGTCGTCGTGCACTCGGCGACGAAGTACCTCGGCGGCCACGGCACCACGGTGGCCGGGCTGCTGGTCGACGGCGGCACGTTCGACTTCGGCGCCAGCGGCCGGTTCCCGGGCTTCACCGAGCCCGACCCGAGCTACCACGGCCTGAAGTACTGGGAGGCGCTCGGCCCCGGCGCGTACGCGGCGAAGGCGCGCGTCCAGATCCTGCGCGACACAGGCGCGGCGATCGCGCCGTTGAACAGCTTCCTGATCCTGCAGGGCATCGAGACGCTGTCGCTGCGCATCGAGCGGCACGTGTCGAACGCGCAGGCGCTGGCCGAGTGGCTGGAGCAGCGCGACGAGGTCGAGAAGGTGTACTACGCGGGCCTGCCGTCGAGCCCGCACCACCGCAACGCGCAGAAGTACCTGCCGCGCGGCGCGGGCGCGGTCCTGTCGTTCGACCTGCGCGGCGGCGTCGAGGCGGGCCGCAAGTTCGTCGACGGCACCGAGCTGCACAGCCAGCTGGTGAACATCGGCGACGTCCGCAGCCTGATCGTGCACCCGGCGTCCACCACGCACAGCCAGCTGACGCCCGAGGAGCAGCTCTCCAGCGGCGTCACGCCGGGCCTGGTGCGGCTGGCCGTCGGGCTGGAGGGGATCGAGGACCTCAAGGCCGACCTGGAGGCTGGATTCCGGGCGGCGAAGGCGGAACTGTGACCGTGACCGGCGCCTGGCGGGTCGGCGACCCGCCGGGCCGCCGGAAGTTCGTCGCCGGCCCCGGCGCGCTGGCGCTGGAGGCCGGTGGCGTGCTGCCCGCGTTTTCGCTCGCGTACGAAACGTGGGGCACGCTGAACTCCGACGCGTCCAACGCGGTCCTCGTCGAGCACGCGCTGACCGGCGACAGCCACGCGGCCGGGCCCGCCGAGCCGGGGCACCCGAGCGCGGGCTGGTGGGACGGGCTGATCGGGCCCGGGAAAGCCTTGGACACCAGCGAGTTCTTCGTCGTGGTGCCGAACGTGCTCGGCGGGTGCCAGGGTTCGACGGGACCGTCTTCACCCGACCCGGACGGGACGCCGTGGGGCAGCCGGTTCCCGGTGGTGACGGTGCGGGACCAGGTGGCGGCCGAGGCGGTGCTGGCCGACGCGTTGGGCATCGACCGCTGGGCGGCCGTCGTCGGCGGGTCGATGGGCGGGATGCGGGCGCTGGAGTGGGCGGTTTCGCTGCCCGCGCGGGTGGCGTCGGTGCTGGTGCTGGCCTCGACGGCGCGGGCGTCGGCCGAGCAGATCGCGTGGGCGTCCCCGCAGCTGCACGCGATCCGGTCGGACCCGTTCTTCCACGGTGGTGACTACTACTCGGCCGCGGAGGGACCGCACCGCGGCCTCGGCATCGCACGGCGGATCGCGCACGTCACCTACCGCAGCGAGCCGGAGCTGGCCCAACGGTTCGGGCGGACGTACCAGGGCGACGAAGACCCGTTGCGGGGCGGGCGGTTCGCCGTCGAGTCCTATTTGGACCACCACGCCGAGAAGCTCGCGCGCCGGTTCGACGCGAACAGCTACCTGGTGCTGACGGAGTCGATGAACACCCACGACGTCGGCCGGGATCGCGGCGGGGTGGCGGCGGCGTTGGGCCGGGTGACGGCCCGCGCGGTGATCGGCGGCGTCGACAGCGACCGGCTGTACCCGTTCTCCCAGTCGGCGGAGATCGCGGCCGGGATCCCCGGGGCGCCGGAGCCGTCGGTGGTTTCGTCGCCCTACGGCCACGACTCGTTCCTCATCGAGACCGACCAGATCTCGGCGCTGGTGAAGCAGCTGCTGGGCTAACGACCCGCGACACGTTCCCCGAGGCGTGTCAAGCGGTTCGCGACCCGCCGCGACGCGTCCGCCGCGTAGTCGCCGAGCCGTTCCGCGGCCCGGTCGGACAGCTTCGCCACCCGCCAGGCGACGTCGTCCGCGCGGTCACCCGCCTCGTCGCCCACCGTGGTGATCCGGTCGGCGAGCCTGCCGGTGCCCGCCGCGAGCAGGTCCTTCAGCGCCATGACTTCCCTTCCGTCTCGAGCATGCCGGCGCGCCGCCAGAGCACCGCGCTCGGTCCGCCGATCAAGTCGTTCTCCCGCAGGAACCGCACCAGCTTGCGCGCGCCGAAGGACAGCATCTCCCGCCGGTGCGGGCTGGTCCGTGCCGCGCGCACCGCCGCGCCCGGGTCGATGCCCGCGCGCAGGTACTGCCGCGGCCGCGAGAGCAGGCGGGACATCAGCAGCGCTCCGACGGCCACCACGACCCGCGCGAACTCCTTGCGCCACCACGGCGCGTCCGCCAGCGACCGGACCAGGTCGTCGCGCGCGTACCGCACGTGCCGGGCCTCTTCCGTCACGTGGATCCGCATCACCGCGCGCACCACCGGCTGCACCGACTCGTCGTCGAGGTGCTCGCGCTGCAGCGCGTCGAAGATCTCCTCGCCGATCAGCGTCGCCACCCACATCGCGGGCCCGTGCAGGATCAGCGGGAGCGCCTGCGCGGACAGCTGCAGCCAGCGGTTGTTGCGGTAGGGCCGCCCGCCGACGCGCTCGATCAGCGTCGCGAACATCGTGGAGTGGCGGCACTCGTCGGCGACCTCGGTCAGCGCGTAGTGCACGTGCCGGGTCGTCGGGTCCTGCCGGTACGACGCGCGCAGCAGCATCTGCATGAGGATCAGCTCGAACCAGATCCCGACGCTGACGGTGTTGACCAGCTCCTGCCGCGACAGCTCGATCCGCTGCTCGCGCGTGAGCGTGTCCCACAACGGCGTGCCGTACAGCGAAACCAGCTTCTCCGGGATGAAGAACTGGTCCTCGTTCAGCGGCGCGGCCCAGTGGACGTCGACGTCGGGGTCGTAGGAGAGCCGGGCGCTGGAGCGGAGCAGCCGTTCCGCCGTGGCCTCGCGATCACCCATGCCGCGCCTCCTCCGTGTCCGTAACAGGAGAACGCATGAAACAATCTTCGTCAAGCTGTAAAGTGCCCTCATGCGGGACCTGCTGAAGCACGCGCTCGAAGCCGACCTCCCCGGTGACGAGACCGCGGAACGGATCATGGGCGCGGCGCTGAACCAGGCCGAGGACTTCGGGCTGCGCCGGTTCACCGTCGACGACGTCGCACGCCGCGTCGGCCTGTCGCGCGTGACGATCTACCGGTACTTCCCGAAGAAGGAGCAGCTGCTGAACGCGCTGGTCCTGCGGGAGATGAAGCGGTTCCTGACGAAGGTCGACGCCGTCGTCGAAGCGCAGGCGACCCCGGAGGAGAAGCTCATCGAGGGGTTGAGCTTCTCCCTGGGGTACCTGCGCGGGCACCGGCTGCTCACCCGGCTGCTGCGCACCGAGCCGGAGCTGATCCTGCCGCAGCTGACCGTCCGGGCCGGCGGCCTGTTCACCGCCGCGCGCGCCCGGATCGCGGCGCACTTCCACGCGGAGATCGCGGCCGGGCGGCTCAGCCTGCCCGCCGAGGACGTCGACGGCATGGCGGAGCTGCTGATCCGCATCGTCGTGAGCCTGGTCCTGACCCCGGAGACGGTCCTCCCGGTCGACGACGACGTCGAGCGGCGCCGCCTCGCCGAGCTGTACCTGACGCCGATCGTCCGCTCGCTGCGCCCGGCTTAGCCCTGCCGGGTGGGCCGGATGGTGAGGTCGCCGATCTCGACGTCGTCGGGCTGCTCGACGGCGAACGCGATGGCGCGCGCCACGGCTTCGGGGCTGATGCCGAGGGTCGCCATGGCCTGCTGGGCCTGCTCGCGCTGCGCGGGGTCGTCGACGTGGTCGACCAGCTCGGTGCGCACGAACCCCGGCGAGATCGACGTCGTGCGCAGGACGCCGTCGGTCGACTCCTGGCGCAACGCCTCCAGCAGCGTGCGTACGGCGTTCTTCGTCCCCGCGTAAACGGCCTGCGTCGGCACGATCTTGAGGCCCGAGGTCGACACGGTCGTGACGAAGTGCCCGCGCCCCTGCCGCCGGAACACCGGCAGCGCGGCGGCGATGCCGTGCAGCACGCCGCGCAGGTTGACGTCGATCATCGCGTCCCAGTCGTCGACGTCGAGGTCGCCCACCGGGGCGATCCGGGCGATCCCGGCGTTGCTCACCAGGACGTCGAGGCGCCCGAAGCGCTCGACGGCCAGCTCGACCAGCCGCTGGAGGTCGGCGCGCCGCGTGACGTCCACCTCGAGCAGCTCGGCGCGGCCGCCGTCACCGCGGATCTTCTTGACCAGCGCGTCGAGCCGGTCGGTGCGCCGGGCGCCGAGCACCACGGCCGCGCCGCGCCCGGCCAGCTCGAGCGCGGTCGCCTCGCCGATCCCGCTGCTCGCCCCGGTGATGGCGACAACCTTGTCCAGTGTGTTCATGAGCTGCTCCCGCTCTAAGGTGACAACTGTCCGGTTCACCTCCACCGTACCGGACAGTTGTCCACTTAGAGGGGAGCACCCGTGGCGGAGCGAGAACGCCGGGCGGACGCGGTCGCCAACCGCGACCGGATCGTCGCGGCCGCGCGGGCCGAGCTGAGCGAGTCCAACGGCGACGCCGACGACCTGAAACTGCACCGGGTCGCCAAGGCCGCCGGGGTCGGGCAGGGCACCCTCTACCGGCACTTCCCGACCCGCGAGCACCTGCTGGCGGAGGTGTACCGGGCCGAGCTGACGCAGTTGGTCGACACGGTCGCGCCGCTGCTCGCCGAGCACTCGCCGCTCGAGGCGCTGACCCGCTGGCTGCACCGGCTGATCGAGTACGCGCGCGTCAAGCGCGGGGTGATGGCGGCGATCGAGGTCCCCGCGTGGCGCGACCTCTACGACGGCCAGCACCACCGGCTCGACGAAGCCCTGGAAACGCTGCTGGACCGCGGAAAAGCCGTCGGCGAGGTGCGTGACGGCGTCGACGCGGCCGACGTCATCCTGCTGCTGGGCGCGTTGTCGCGGATCCCCGGAGCCGAGTGGAACGCGCGGGCGCCGCGGATCGTGGCCGTGATCGTGGACGGCCTCCGCCGCCCGGCCTAGTCCGAGACCGCTTCCGAGATCCAGGCCGCCACCGGCAGGTCGCGGTCCAGGCACTCCACCGAAAGCCGGATCGTCCAGCGCAGCGCCTGCAGCACCAGGCTGTCGACCTCGTCCGGCGCCGCGTTGGCCAGCGCGATCTCGACCTGCTCCTGCGCGGCCTCGGTGTTGCCGTGCACCTCCGCGAGCAGCGTCCGCACGGCCGTCCGCACCGGCGGGTCGGCCTGGTCGATGGAGACCTCTTCGCCGTCCTCGTCGAAGACCTGGACCTTGACCGGCGCGCTGCCGCCGTCGCCGAGGGTGGCGACCATCGCGCTGCATTCGCCGAACAGCAGCAGCATCAACGCCTTGGTCTCGTCCGCGCGGGCCTGTGGTTCGGCGGCCGTCGGCGCGACCTCGACGAGGGCTTCGGCGTCGTCGCCGACGCTCAGCGCGGTCAACGCGCGCTGGGCCTTCTCGACGAGCCGCTCGTTCCAGTCCGGATCCACGTGCCCCATCAAACACCAGCGACGGCGCTCGTGGGGATACCTTGATCCGGGTCGGTCATCCGGCCGCGCGGAGTGCACCCAGTGCGAGCCGGCAGAGCAGTTCGGCGAGTTCGGCGTCACCGAGATGGCGGTTGTACGGGGTCGAGTTGATCAGTCCGAACACGGCGTGCGCCGCCGAGCGCGCCTGCCGTTCTCCCAGCTCCGGCACGGCTTCCCGGATCACGCGCACCCACACCTCGACGTACTGGCGCTGCAGCGCGCGCACCTGCTTGCGGTCGGCGTCGGTGAGGTTCGCGAGGTTGCGCTCCTGAACGGTGATCAACGCCGGGTGGGCGAGCGCGAAGTCGACGTGGAAGCGGACGAGCCCGGTCAGCGTGTCGTCCGGATCGCCGGCGCGGGTCGCCCGCGCGGTGCCGCCGTCGAGCAGGTAGCGGCTGATCGAGTTCAGCATCTCGCCGAGGATCGCGTCCTTGCTGCGGAAGTGCCGGTAGAGCGCCGGGCCGGAGATGCCGACCGCGGCACCGATGTCGTCGATGCCGACGCCGTGGAAGCCGTGGTGGGCGAACAGCTCGGCGGCCGCGGACATGATCTGTTCGCGTCTGTTCGCCTTCTCGCCGTTCACGAGTGGCGTGGGGTTGGCCGGCATCTGGCCATATTAAGGCTCGATGTTAGCGACCGCTAACTCCCGTTCCCTCCTTCCGGCGTGAGCCGAGTGGGTTACTTGCCGGTAACCGGGGTTTCCTTGTGGGGCCTCCACCTGCTGTCCTATTCGGGTCGGCCCTGTCACAAAGGAGTGACCCATGGCTGTTCCCACCCGTAAGTTCCTGCGTCCGCTTCTACGGTTGAGTACGGCCCTGGGGGCCGTTGTCCTGTCCACACTCGGCGTCACGGGCCTCGCCCACGCCGCCGGGACCGTCTACGCCGCGGTCGGCGATTCCTACTCCTCGGGAGTGGGTGCCGGCAGCTACGGCACGTCCGGGAGCTGTTACCGCAGCGCCAAGGCCTACCCGCAACTGTGGGCCAACGCCCACAGCGGCACGTCGTTCACGTTCCTCGCCTGTTCCGGGGCTCGCACCGGGGACGTGATCAACCAGGCGAACTCGATCCCCTCGTCGGCCACGCTCGTCACGGTGACCGTCGGCGGGAACGACGCCGGGTTCAGCGACGTGATCCAGACCTGCACCCTCGGCAGCGACTCCGACTGCGTGAACCGCGTCAACACGGCGAAGACCTACGTCAACAACACCCTGCCGCCGCTGCTGACCAACACCTACAACGCGATCAAGGCCAAGGCGCCGGGCGCCCGGCTCGTCGTCCTCTCCTACCCGCGCTTCTACACCGTGCCCGGCTCCTGCTGGGTCGGGCTGAGCGACACCAAGCGCACGGCGATCAACTCGGGC
Organism: Amycolatopsis nalaikhensis; assembly: GCF_030264295.1. Classification (GTDB taxonomy): domain Bacteria; phylum Actinomycetota; class Actinomycetes; order Mycobacteriales; family Pseudonocardiaceae; genus Amycolatopsis; species Amycolatopsis nalaikhensis. Next base: position 4,650,006 of record NZ_CP127173.1, read on the forward strand.
GCCGACGCGCTCGCGTCGGTCATCCAGCAGCGCGCGGCGGCGGCCGGGGCGACGTTCGTCGACGTCCGGCCGTCGTTCGTCGGCCACAACATCTGCTCGTCGGCCGACGACTACCTGCACAGCCTGACCTGGCCGGTGATCGAGTCCTATCACCCGACCGTGGCCGGCCAGTCGGGCGGTTACTACGCCCCGCTGCGGAACGCGATCGGCTGAGCCCGGGCTGAAGGGGACTTTGCTCGCGTCAGATGCGAGCAAAGTCCCCTTCAGCGCGTCTGACGCGCTGAACGTCCCCTTCAGCCCGCGACTGGACACCCGTGTTAGCGGTCGCTAACATCGGAGCGGAGGTTAACGACCGCTAACGTCGAGGGAGCCCATGGACACGCCGGCACTCGGGACTTCGGCCGCCCCGGACAGCGAGGCCTACGCCCGCAACGCCACATCACACGCGGAGCTGGTCGAAGACCTCCGCAAACGTTTGGCGGCCGCCCGGCTCGGCGGGCCGGAGAAGGCGCGCACCCGGCACGTCGAACGCGGCAAGCTGCTGCCGCGCGACCGCGTCGACACGCTGCTGGACCCGGGGTCGCCGTTCCTTGAGCTCTCGCCGCTGGCCGCGAACGGACTCTACGACGACGAGGCGCCCTCCGCCGGGATCATCACCGGGGTGGGGCGGGTCTCCGGCCGGGAGTGCGTGGTCGTCGCCAACGACGCCACCGTCAAGGGCGGCACGTACTACCCGATGACGGTCAAGAAGCACCTGCGCGCCCAGGAGGTCGCGCTGCACAACAACCTGCCGTGCGTCTACCTGGTGGACTCCGGCGGCGCGTTCCTGCCCCGGCAGGACGAGGTCTTCCCGGATCGTGAGCACTTCGGCCGGATCTTCTACAACCAGGCGACGATGTCCGCGCGCGGCATCCCGCAGATCGCCGCGGTGCTCGGCTCGTGCACCGCGGGCGGCGCGTACGTCCCGGCGATGAGCGACGAGGCCGTGATCGTCCGGAACCAGGGCACGATCTTCCTCGGCGGCCCGCCGCTGGTGAAGGCCGCGACCGGCGAGGTCGTCACGGCTGAGGAGCTCGGCGGCGGCGACGTCCACGCGCGCCAGTCCGGTGTCACCGACCACCTGGCCGACGACGACGCGCACGCGCTGCGGATCGTCCGCTCGATCGTCTCGACGCTCGGGCCGCGCACGCCGCGGCCGTGGGACGTCCTGCCGACCGAAGCACCCGCCGTCGACCCGGCCGAGCTGTACGGCGTCGTGCCGACCGACCCGCGCGTGCCCTACGACGTGCGCGAGGTGATCGCGCGGATCGTCGACGGCAGCCGCTTCGGCGAGTTCAAGAAGGAGTACGGGGCCACTTTGGTCACCGGCTTCGCCCGGATCCACGGCCACCCGGTGGGCATCATCGCGAACAACGGCGTGCTGTTCGCCGAGTCGGCGATGAAGGGCGCGCACTTCATCGAGCTGTGTGACAAGCGTTCGATCCCGCTGCTGTTCCTGCAGAACATCACCGGCTTCATGGTCGGGCGCGCGTACGAGGCGGGCGGCATCGCCAAGCACGGCGCGAAGATGGTCACCGCGGTCGCGTGCGCGCGGGTGCCGAAGCTGACGGTCGTGATCGGCGGCTCGTTCGGCGCGGGCAACTACTCGATGTGTGGCCGGGCGTACTCGCCGCGGTTCCTGTGGATGTGGCCGAACGCGCGGATCTCGGTGATGGGCGGCGAGCAGGCGGCGTCGGTGCTCTCGACGGTCCGCCGCGACGCGATCGAGGCGCGCGGCGGCGAATGGTCCACAGAGGACGAAGAGGCGTTCAAGGACCCGATCCGCGAGCAGTACGAAGCTCAGGGCAGCCCGTACTACTCCACCGCGCGGCTGTGGGACGACGGCGTCATCGACCCGGCGGACACCCGAACGGTGCTCGGCCTCGCGCTGTCCGCCGCGGCGAACGCGCCGCTGTCCGATGTCAACTACGGCGTCTTCCGGATGTGATGATGTTCGACTCAGTGTTGGTCGCCAACCGCGGCGAGATCGCCGTCCGGGTCATCCGCACGCTGCGGGACCTCGGCATCCGCGCGGTCGCGGTGTACAGCGACGCCGACGCCGACGCGCGGCACGTCCGCGAGGCGCACACGGCGGTGCGCATCGGCCCGGCCGAAGCGGCGAAGAGCTACCTGTCCATTCCGGCCATCGTGGACGCGGCGGTGTCGTCGGGCGCGCAGGCCGTGCACCCGGGGTACGGCTTCCTGGCGGAGAACGCCGAGTTCGCGCGCGCCTGCGAGGCCGCCGGGCTGGTGTTCATCGGCCCGCCGGTCGCCGCGATCGACGCCATGGGTGACAAGATCCGGGCCAAGGCCACGGTTTCCGCCGCCGGGGTCCCCGTCGTCCCCGGTGCGTCCGATGTGGACATCCCGGAAGGGGGGTTCGCCGAAGCTGCCGCTCGCGTGGGGTATCCGCTGCTGCTCAAGCCGTCCGCGGGCGGGGGCGGCAAGGGCATGCGGCTGGTGCACGGCCCCGATGAGCTGGACGCGGCGATCGAGTCGGCGCGCCGGGAGGCCAAGGGCTCGTTCGGCGACGACACCTTGCTGATGGAGCGGTTCGTCACGACCCCGCGGCACATCGAGATCCAGGTGCTGGCCGACCGGCACGGCACCGTCATCCACCTCGGCGAGCGCGAGTGCAGCCTGCAGCGGCGGCACCAGAAGATCATCGAGGAAGCGCCGTCGTCGCTGCTGGATCCCGCCACCCGCGAGAAGATGGGTACGGCGGCGGCCGAGGCGGCGCGTTCGGTCGGGTACGTCGGCGCGGGCACCGTCGAGTTCATCATGTCGGCGAAGAACCCCGACGAGTTCTTCTTCATGGAGATGAACACCCGGCTGCAGGTCGAGCACCCGGTCACCGAGCTGGTCACCGGCCTCGACCTCGTCGAATGGCAGGTCCGGGTGGCGGCGGGCGAACACCTCGCGATCCAGCAGGACGACGTCGTCCTCAATGGACACGCCGTCGAGGCTCGCGTGTACGCCGAGGACCCGGCGCGCGGGTTCATCCCGACCGGCGGGACGGTGCTGGCGGTGCACGAGCCGTCCGGCGACGGCGTCCGCGTCGACTCGTGGATGACGCGCGGCGCGGTGATCGGCTCGAACTACGACCCGATGCTGGCCAAGGTCATCGCCTGGGGCCCGGACCGCGCGGCGGCCCTGCACCGGCTCGACCTGGCGCTGGCCGACACGGCGTTGCTGGGCGTCGGCACCAACACGGCGTTCCTGCGCGCGCTGCTGGCCGACGACGACGTCCGGGCCGGGCGGCTCGACACGGAGCTGGTCGACCGGCGGCTGGCCGACCTGGTCTCCTCCGACGTCCCGCCGGAGTTCTTCGTCGCCGCCGCGCTGGACCGCTTCCTGGAGCTGCAGCCGTCGGGACCGGTGGTGGACCCGTGGGACGTGCCGGACGGCTGGCGCATGGGCGGCTCGGGCGGCGTGGTGTTCCGGCTGAAGTCCGGCACCGCCCGCGCGGTGGTCCGCGTGCAGGGCACCCCGGCGGCCGCGAGCGTCCGCGTCGACGACGGCGAGCCGGTGCGGGTATCGGCGCGGCGCGACGGCGACGTCCTGGAGGTCCGCCACGCGGGCGGGTTCCACCGCTACCGCCAGGCGTGCGGTCCCGATCGGACGGTGTGGCTCGCGCGCGACGGGCTGAGCTTCCCGTTCGGGGAACAGGAATTCGTGCTGTCGTCGCGGGGCGAAGCCGCCGGAGCGGGGCCGGTGACGAGCCCGATGCCGGGCACGGTGCTCGTGGTGAAGGTCGCCGCGGGTGACGTCGTCAAGGCCGGGACGCCGTTGCTGGTCGTCGAAGCGATGAAGATGGAGCACACGGTCACCGCGCCGATCGACGGCGTGGTCAGCGAGCTCCCCCGTCCGGGCGGGACAGCAGGTCGCGCTGGACGAAACCCTTGCCGTAGTGAAGCCCCCAGAGGAGCAGCAGTGATCGACTTCCGCCTCGACGAGGAGTACGAAGCCCTCCGCAAGACCGTCGAAGACTTCGCGCACGCCGAGGTCGCGCCGGTGATCGGCGAGCTGTACGAGAAGGAGCAGTTCCCGTACGAGATCGTCGCGAAGATGGGCGAGATGGGCCTGTTCGGCCTGCCGTTCCCCGAGGAGTTCGGCGGCATGGGCGGCGACTACTTCGCCCTGTGCCTGGCGCTGGAGGAACTGGCGCGGGTCGACTCTTCGGTGGCGATCACCGTCGAGGCCGGGGTTTCGCTCGGCGCGATGCCGATCTACCGCTTCGGCACGCGGGAGCAGAAGGAGAAGTGGCTCCCCGAGCTGTGCGCGGGCACGGCGCTGGGCGGCTTCGGCCTGACCGAGCCCGGTGGCGGTTCGGACGCGGGCGCGACCCGCACGCGCGCCACTTTGGACGGTGACGAGTGGGTCGTCAACGGCAGCAAGGCGTTCATCACCAACTCGGGCACGGACATCACGAAGTTCGTCACGGCCACCGCGGTCACCGACGTGATGGAGAACGGCCGCAAGGAGATTTCCGCGATCCTCATCCCGTCGGGAACGCCGGGATTCGAGGTCGCGCCGAAGTACTCGAAGGTCGGCTGGAACTGCTCGGACACGCACGAGCTGTCCTTTTCGGACGTCCGGGTCCCGGCGGAGAACCTGGTCGGCGTCCGCGGCCGAGGGTACGCGCAGTTCCTGTCCATCCTGGACGAAGGTCGCGTCGCGATTGCCGCGCTGTCGGTCGGCTTGGCGCAGGGCTGCGTCGACGAGTGCCTGAAGTACGTCAAGGACCGCGTCGCGTTCGGCAAGCGGATCGGGGAGTACCAGGCGATCCAGTTCAAGATCGCGGACATGGAGGTCCGCACGCACACCGCGCGCCTGGCGTACTACCAGGCGGCGTCGAAGATGCTGCGCGGCGAGCCGTTCAAGAAGGAGGCGTCGATCGCGAAGCTGGTGGCGTCCAACGCCGCCATGGACAACGCGCGTGACGCGACGCAGATCTTCGGCGGCTACGGCTTCATGAACGAGTTCCCGGTGAGCCGCTTCTACCGCGACGCGAAGATCCTCGAGATCGGCGAGGGGACGAGCGAGGTGCAGAAGATGCTGATCTCCCGGCACCTCGGCGTCGCCTGACTCACGGCTGCTGCTCCTTCTTGTCTTCCTCGGCCCACGCCGCTTCCGCCTGCATCTGGATGTCGGTGAGGCCGCGGTCGACCTGGACGATGTCCTTGCCGGCCCAGCCCACGAAGTTCTTCGAGCTCTTGGCGTCGGAGAGGGCCTTGAGCATCGGGTAGTAGTCCGGGTGGTTCTTCTTGATCCAGTCGTCGGCGAACTTCATCTTCTGGTAGCTGTCGCCGAACTTCGTCTTCAGCCAGTCCTCGTGCTTCTTGATCATCGAGATGTCGTGGTCGCTCAGGTGCGACTTCGGCGGCGTCGGCTTCGGGGGCTTCGGCAGTGGTCGCGAGAAGTTCGGGACCGTGTCGCCCGGAGGCCGGGTACTCGGCGTCGCACCGCCGGTGCCCGGCAGGTCGTGCGTGACCGCGGTGCCCGGTGGCGGCGGGAGTGGCCGCGAGAAGTTCGGCACGGTTTTCCCGCTCGGGCGGGGCAGGTTCGTCAGCTCGTGACCCGGGTTCGCCTTCGTCTTGAGCAGCTTCGCCAGATCGTCGAGCCGGGCGGCCGTGCGGCCGGAGTAGGCGAGGACCTTGGCGAGCTTGGCGGTCATGCTCACCACCTGGACCGAGACCGTCACTACGCACTTGGTCACGCCGACGGCGATCGACGCGCCGAAGGTGAACGCGGCCATCGCGAGGGCGATCAGCATCGTGGCGATGATGTCGCCGAGGATGGTCGTGATGATGTCGCGCAGCAGCGAGCGGACGGCGCCGATCAGCGCCCCGGTGGTCTCGACCATGTAGCCGGCGACATCGGCCGCCTTGGCCTTGGCGTCGATCCGGCCCTTCCGGTCGCCGATCGACTTCACGAAGCTGTCATGGCCCTGGCCCTGCCACTGGGTGATCGTCGCCTTGAGGGTGTCGTCGAGCTCGGTGCCGGTGTTGCGCAGCGACTCGCCGATCTTGTGCAGCTCGTTGGCGACCTTCGTGACCTCGCCGGGGTTACCCGCGAGCTGGTCGAGCGGCCACTTCAGGAACGAGACGTGCTCGATCAGCCAGCCCAGCCCGGCGGCGATGAGCTTCGCGAGCGGGTCCATGACGAACGCGACGGTGTCGAGCGCGGCGCTGATGACGTTGATGCCCAGCTCGACGCTGACGGCCGCGAGGTCGCCGCCGTGCTCGGTCTGGACCTTGCCGATCGAGTCGCCCACCTGCTTCCAGCTGTCGAAGACGCCGGCGCCCGTGGTGGAGTTCGCGGACGTGATGGGGACGGTCACTTGCCCAGCTCCGTTTCGAAGGTGCTCAATCCCCGCGCGGTGTTCGCGTCGTGGGTCGCGTACACGTCGGCGGCCTGCATCCGGTTCGCGGCGTCCTGCACCGCCGGTTGCGTGGTGCCCGACAGGAACTGGCTGAACTTCCGCAGCTCGGCCGGGTCGACCGAGAAACCTGCTCCGGAAACCACGGGACTTCCTCTCCGCTACCAGGGGTTGCTCTCGTCGGCGTCCTCGTCCGGCGCGGGCCGGGGACGACGGCGTGGAGGCTGCGGCTGACGTTGTGGTGGACGATCTTCGGCTTCCTGCTCCGGCAGGAAGACGTCGCTCTTGCCCGGATCGGGCGCGGGCTCGGGGGCCGGGAGGAACTCGTCCAGCAGCTCGCGGGCGGCCGAGCTTTCGCCGACCATGCCGCTGAACGCGTCGGCGACCTGGGCCGAGACCTTCTGCTGCGCCCGTCCGATCAGCTGCAGCACCAAGCCGGAAAGCGCTGGGGGCGGGCGATCGTAGGCGCGGGGGCCGAACCGGAGGTCCCGCAGGACGCCGCTGGGGCCGACGGTCACCGAGACCGCGCCGTCCGGCGACTGCGCGGACGCGCTGGCGCTGCGGAGTTTTTCCTGTGCCGACGCGGCTTTTGCCCGGATTTCTTCGAGTTCGGCGGTGAACGCGGCCAGCGAGTCACCATCGGGCACTGACTGGGTCACTTTGTCCTCGTCGCGAGAGAGGTGGGGAACGGTCGAAGTGAACCAGCGCCGCCTGAACTCCGGATGACGCGGACCGTGCCACCGGCTGAACGCGATGGCCCCGGCCACTGGACCGCGATAACTATACCGGTATAGTTATCGTCATGGTCGAGATCAAAACCGAAGCCGAGCTCGCGGTCATGCGCGAAGCCGGCCGCGTCGTCGCCACCACGCTGCAGACGGTCAAGGAGGCCGCCGAGATCGGCGTCTCCCTCCTCGAGCTGGACGAAATCGCCGCCCAGTGCATGCGGGGCGCCGGGGCGAAGCCGTCCTTCTTCGGCTACCAGCCCCGCTCCGCGCCGACGCCCTACCCGAACGTGCTCTGCGTCAGCGTCAACGACGTCGTCGTGCACGGCATCCCCACGCCCTACCGCATCCAGGACGGCGACCTGGTCAGCGTCGACTGCGGCGCGATCCTCGACGGCTGGAACGGTGACGCCGCGATCAGCTTCGTCGTCGGCCGGGCCGACCCGAAGGACCTCGAGCTGATCGCGGCCACCGAGCGCGCCCTCGAGGCCGGGATCGCCGCCGCGCAGCCGGGCGCGAAGCTCGGCGACATCTCGGCCGCGATCGGGGCGTCCGTGCGCGCGTCCGGGTTCGCGCTGATGGCAGACCACGGCGGGCACGGCATCGGCCGGGCCATGCACGAGGACCCGCACCTGCCGAACGAAGGCCGCGCGGGCCGGGGGATGCGGCTGAAGCCGGGGCTCGCGCTGGCGATCGAGCCGATGCTCATCGCGGGCGGCACCGACGCCTACCGGTACGCGGAGGACGGCTGGTCGATCCTCACCGTCGACGGCAGCCGCGCCGCGCACGTCGAGCACACCATCGCCGTCACCGAAGACGGCCCGCGCGTGCTCACCGTGCGGTAGACAAGGGGGCATGGACAACACCGTCATACGATCGGGTGATTCCGGGGACGCCGACACCCTGCTGCGCTTCTTCGACGAAGCCGTCGAATGGCTGGTCGCGCGCGGCAGCTCGAAGCAGTGGGGCACCGAGCCGTGGAGCCGGGTCCCGAAGCGCGTCGAGCGGGTCAAGGGCATGGCCGCCGACCCCGGCCTGCGGATCGCCCTGGTCGACGGCGAGCCCGCCGGTGCGCTGATCGTCTCGGAGGAGCACGACCCGCACGTGCCCGCGGTCGAGGAGCGTGAGCTGTACATCCGGCTGCTGATCACGTCGCGGCGCTTCACCGGGCACGGCGTCGGCGCGCGCCTCGTCGAGTACGCGCTCGACGAGGCGCGGCGGCGCGGCATCGACCTCGTGCGCGTCGACTGCTGGGCCGGCGGCGACGGCGACCTCCAGCGCTACTACGAGGGCCAGGGCTTCAAGCCGACCGTGCGGTTCCACGTCGACGACTGGGTCGGTCAGGTCCTCGAGCAACGCGTGGGGTAGCGCGATCGCGAGCCAGGGGTGACACTGTTGACGCGTTGCCAACAGACGGAGGAGTCGCCATGGCCGAGGAGCTCGCGGGCAAGGTCGTCGTCATCACCGGCGGCGGGCAGGGGATCGGCGCGGCGACCGCGTCGGCGCTGTCCCGGCTGGGCGCGAAGGTGGTGATCGGCGACCTCGACCAGGTCCGGGCCGAGAAAACCGCCGGTGAGCTGGACGCCGATGCGCTCCCGCTGGACGTCACCGACATCGGCGGCTTCACCGAGTTCCTCGACGAGGTCGAGCGCCGCCACGGCCGCATCGACGTGCTGATCAACAACGCCGGGATCATGCCGCTGGCACGGCTCGAGGAGGAGCCCGACGCGACGACCCGCGCCCAGCTGGAGATCAACCTGCACGCGGTCATCCACGGCACGCGCGAAGCGATGAAACGGATGCGGCCGCGGCGGTCCGGGCACATCGTGAACGTGGCGTCGTTCGCGGGCAAAGCGGGCTTTCCCGGCGCGGCGACCTACTGCGCGACGAAGCACGCCGTCGTCGGCCTGTCCGAGGCGGTGCACCTGGAGCTGCACGGGTCCGGCGTGCACGTCTCGTGCGTGATGCCCGCGATCGTCCGGACGGAGCTGGCGAGCGGTCTCGGCGAGGCGAAGCTGTTCAAGTCGTCGCGCCCGGAAGATGTGGCCGACGCCATCGTATCCACGCTGCGCAAGCCTCGTTTCGACGTCTACGTGCCCCGATCGGTGGGCAGTATGGGCAAGCTCACCCGGCTGCTCCCGCGCAAGGCGGGCGAAGCGCTCGCGCGCGCGTTGAAGGCGGACCAGCTTTTGGCTTCAGCGGCCCATTCCCCGGCTCGCGCGGAGTACGAGGCGCGTGCCGCCGAAAGCGCCCCGGGAGCCGCGCAGGAGTAACTCGGACGGCCTAGCGACTGTCCGATTTGGACGTGGACGGTGTTGAGTCCACCGGCCTGACCGGGCAAGATTGACCGGAAGTGCCCGGGGACGTCGCAGGAGGCTTTCGAAATGGTTTCACCGCCCGCACGGCTGGCCGCCGCCGCGTCGAACGTGGTCGGCAAGGTGCTGCACGGCGGTGTCGCCGACCTGCGCCCGATGCCGCGGGTGCTGATCGACCAGGGCCCGAACCGCTCGCTGTACCGGATGACGCACAGCAACCGGCCGGTGTCGGGGCCGCCGATCCTGCTGGTGCCGCCGCTGGCGGCGCCGGCGATCTGCTTCGACCTGCGCCGCGGCTGCAGCCTGATCGAGCACCTGGTCGACGGCGGGCGTAACGCGTACCTGGTCGACTACGGCATGGTGGCGTTTTCGGACCGCCGCCTGGGCATCGAGCACTGGATCGACGAGGTGCTGCCCCGCGCGATCCGGCGGGTGAGCCAGGACGCGGGCGGTCAGGACGTCCACCTGGTGTCGTGGTCGCTGGGCGGGATCTTCTCGCTGCTGGTGAACGCGGACCAGCCGGACCTCCCGATAGCGTCGATCACGGCGATCGGCTCCCCGGTGGACTTCACGGCGATCCCGATCGTGGCCCCGTTCCGCCCCCTGGTGGACCTGACGAACGGTCACTTGCTGACCCCGATCTACCGCGCGTTCGGCGGCGCACCGTCCTATTTGGTCAGCCGCGTCTTCCGCGCGACGGGCATCAGCAAGGAGATCACGAAGCCGATAGCGATCCTGTCGCACCTGGACGACCGCGACTACCTGGCCCAGATCGAGGCGGTCGACCACTTCATGAGCAACATGTACGCGTATCCGGGCCGCACGTTCGGCCAGCTGTACCACCGGTTGTTCCGCACGAACGACCTGGCGGAGGGCAAGGTGGACCTGAACGGCCGGATCATTTCGCTGTCATCGGTCCGGGTCCCGACACTGGTGGTGGCGGGCGAGAACGACACGATCGCGCCGAGGCCGTCGGTGGAGCGCGTGGTGGAGCTGCTGGACAAGGCCCCCGAGGTCCGTTTCAAGACAGCCCCGGGCGGCCACCTGGGAGTGTTGACTGGTCGAAAGGCCCGCGGCACTACGTGGCGTTATCTGGACGAGTTCCTGGACGACCAGATCGCTGCTTCGGGCTCCTGAAAGCCGTGAATGGCACATCGAGGGACGATGAGTCTCTCGATGTGCCATCCACGGACTTGGGTTACTTGAGCTCGGCGCTTGTCTTCCCGAGGATCCGCCTCGCGACGATCAGCTGCTGAATCTGCTGCGTGCCCTCGAAGATGTCCAGGATTTCTCAGCCGGTTCTCCTCGACCTCGTGATCTTGGCCGTAAACGGCCTCTGACCTGCGCTGATGCGTCTCGTTAGTTCTCGTCGTCTGTCGCTGCTCCCGAGCCTCTGACGGCCTGGAGACGGCCTGGCGGACCAGCCACACCTACCCCTGCATCCCGATACGAAGCGAACACGCGGCCGGTGGTGCCGGGTCAAGACACGCTTTCCCGTCTTGACGCGGTGCTACCGGCCGTTGTCACGATCCGGCGTCGGGATGCAGTTCCCTCACGACGGTGCGTAACGGAGATCGAGTCACGAACGACCCGTATGTCACGACCGCTCGCAGAGGAGGCCAACGTTGGCTCTGGGGACCCGTGTGCCGCCGCCGCGCGGCGCTGCGCAAGGTGACCCGCTGGCGGCCGCACCGCCCGGCCGGCGGGCGAAGCGGAGCGGCAGCCCGCCGTGTCGGAAGCGGATGCGGCCGCCCAGGCGAGGGGCTACATAGGCGACAGGCGCGCCGCCACCGGCGGCGCGCCCTTGATCCCATAGAGCCAAGTTCGGCAATCAGGTTGTTCTTTATCGCGTATCGCGAGGTTGATGGAGGAAGTCGTGGCGAATACTTATCCGTATATCTCATCCGCTGGTCCGATGATCAAAACTTTCGAGAGATTTCGGAAGCAGTTTCCGAAGGAAGTCACTGCGGACACTCTTCGCCGACTTGGGGTCGCACCCAAGAATGAAAGCTATGTAATCAATATTCTTCGTTTCCTTGGATTGATCGACGAGAACGGAAATAAGGTTGAAGAGAAGGCGAAAGCTTTCCTTCAGCACGAGGACGAGAAGTTTTCTGAGCAGATTGCCGAAATCGTGGAAGCGGCTTACAAGCCACTCTTCGACCTCTACGGGCCAGAAGCGTGGGAGGCTGGCCGCGATCAACTGGTGACTTACTTCAGGACTACAGACGGTTCGTCGGATGTTGTCGGGAAGCGGCAGGCTATAACTTTCGGTGCGCTTGCATCCTTGGCTGGGCATGGAGAAGTAATCCAGCCCAGGGAGCGGAGTTCGAAAGCTGGAAATGGTGGAGCGGCGCCGAAAAAGAAGGAAGGTAAGGTCAATTCGGCAAAGTCGACCACTGTCAAGCAGGAGCCTGCAGCATCATTGGCTGCGGACCCGGGCTCGTCGAGCCGGGTGGGCCTAACTGTCAGGATCGAGGTAAACCTGCCTGCCAACGGTGATCAGGAAACTTACGATGCAATCTTCCAGAGCATTAGGAAGAATCTGATCGATGGCGAGTGATATAGCGATCTTTGAGCGCGTGGTCAGGTCGGCGTACAGGCATACGGAAGCGTCTGAGTCGCCAGGCGGCGGCGAAGAGGGGCATCCCTTCGAAGTTCGCAACCTTCACGCTGATCTTCCCGCAGACGTGCGGAGACTATTTGATAATGGTCACTATTCTCAGGCCACGTTTGAGGCGCTCAAGTTCCTAGATGAAGAAGTGCAAAGGATTGCGAGCACTTCGGACTACGGTAAGAGTCTCATGATGAATGCGTTCAACGAGAAGAATCCTGCAATCGCATTGAATGCTTTATCGACGGTCTCGGAGCAGAATGAGCAGGAGGGATTCAAGTTTCTTTTTGCTGGCACCGTTGTGGGAATTCGGAACCCGCGAGGTCACAAGTCGGGTGTTGTGGATGATCCGGAAAGTTGCTTGGACTACCTGGGATTGGCATCCCTCTTGATTCGTCGTCTGGATTCCGCTGGTGTTCGAGGAAAGTCTGATTCTGATTCTGATTCTGATTCTGCTGTTGAAAATTAGGTGAAGTATGCCTCGGGTTTCTCGTTCAGTGCATGTCCTATGCGCAACCTGATTGACGGGTGGACATCAATTTTGGTCAAGTCGTCAACGGCGATGTACTTAACCTCTTTACTTTCGATGCTTGTACGCAAGATTCCACCTTTGATGACGGCTCGAAAACAGATGGAAAACTCTTGCCGTATTTCCCCGTCGTCGTACGCGATAACGTGGTTGGGGTTAGAGTAAAGGCCGATTACGCCCGTCACCTCACACTCGATGCCGGTCTCCTCGCGGACCTCCCTGACCGCAGCCTCGGCCAGTGTCTCGCCGAGCTCCAGTTGACCGCCGGGGATGGAGTACAGGTCGTTATCGGTGCGCCTGATCATCAGAATCCGGCCTTCGTCGTCTTGGATGAACGCGGACACTGCCACTGCGATGCTGTTGGCCTTGGGTGCGTTCGGGTCGTTGTAGTAGTCGACTCGGGTCATGCTGCCTTCCTAGAAGGTGGCTGGCTTGGCGAGGTTCCAGACTGATTCGAAGCTCTCCGAGTAGGTCTCGAAGAGGTCCCCAGCAGAGAGTCTCCGCAGGTGGAGGGACGGGGCGTGGGCTCCCTGGAACCCGTACACGTGCGTGTTGATGATCATCTCGTCGTCGAACCGGAAGATCGAGTTGTAGAGCGTCGTGTTGTGGAACCGCATCTCCACTCCGTCGACGCCGATCAGCGGCCGGTAGAACGCCAGGGCGTTGCGGATGCGCGCCGCGAGCGTCCCGTCGCCCAACTGCTCTTCCTCGCCGCGCAGCGCGACGCTGTCCCCCTCGGGATCTCCGAACACGAGCCGGATCCTCGCGCCGGCCTCGGCCTTGGCGGCCAAGTCCTTGATGAACCGCGGCCGTTCCACCAGGAACAGAGCCGCGTGGACCAGGATCTCGACGGTCTCCGATGCGTCCTTGATCAGCCGGTCCCACAGCTCGACGGGGACGGCGTTGCGGTGCGGGAAGACCTGCACCAGCTCGGCGGCGGCCGTCTCGGCCTTGCGCTCCGGCGCGACGGAGTCCGGCCACAGGTAGGTCTCTGACTCGCGCGCCATGGCGGCGATCTTGTGCCGGTGCTTGGGGTAGGGCGTCCGGTTCTTGGTGATCCAGCGCTCGACGGTCTTCTGATCGACCCCGACGGCCTTGGCGACCTGCTCCAACGTCAGGCCGTTGCGCAGTAGCGCGTCACGCAGGCGTTCGTTCGGCATCGCCACCCCTTGGGACGTGTAGGGACGTCTTCGACGGTACCAGGGACGTCCCGAGATGTCCCGCCACGTGGTGATCACGTCCCGCGTTTTGGCGGAGTCTGGGTGTCAGGTTGCCGGGGCAGGTCCGGTGCCAGGACACCAGGGAGGTAGGCGTGATCATTGCAACCGCCGTCCGGCCGGCTGGCTTGGACAAGCGGGCGGTCCCTCGCCGACGTGCGGCGTAGGCGCGGCGTGGCATGCGCGACACGGTTCAGATCCACGTCACGGCTGATCTGCCGATTCGTGTCAGGGCGCTGACGTACGCAAACCGCGCGGAAGTCCGGTTCGGCAAGGCGTTCCCGGTGGTCCTGCTCGTGGACTCCGACGCCATCGCCGTACTGCGGAGGGAACTGGACGAGGTGAGCGCGGCACTGGACGCCGCAGCGGCACGAGGCGGAGAACCGCCCGAAGAAACCAACTAACAGACGACACAAGGGATTTCAGCATGGCTATCGACAAGGGACACCGGTTCGGGATCGACTTCGATGACGCGTTTCCGCAGGGTTTGGTGATGGTGGGCGAGGTGTCGCCTGACAACGAGTATCAGTCGCGTGAGGACCGGGCCGCCAATCGCCCGGTGCGGCAGCGGGTTGATGAGGTGACCGGTAAGCGGCAATGGAAGGTCATGGTCACCGACCCGGCGGAGACCCGCGCCAAGCGAGCCTCCTTCGAGATCACCCTTCTCGCCGATGTGCAGCCGGTGCCGACCACGTCGGAGGCGTTGCCGGGGATGCGGCCGATCGAGCTGGACGGCCTGACGGCGGAACCGCGCGTGGCGGGGCAGGGTGAGTTCAAGTACCAGTCCTACGTGTTCCGCGCGACCGGCTTCAAGCAGGCCGCGAGCAAGGCGTCTCGGTCCGGTGAGACGGCGAAGGCGGCGTGACAGGGATGGGCTTCCGCGAGCGGGTCGAGGCGTGGGAGCAGGCGTATCGGGACTACATGGCCGCGTGGGAGCACGGCCGTGCGGTGCTGTCGCCGGTGAGTGCGACGAACACGGCGAATGCGGCTCGGCGGGTGTCGCGGGCGTGGCACGAGCTGGCGCAGGTGCGCGGGTTGCCGTGGTGGTGTGTGGCGGCGCTGGAGTCGGCGGCCGAGGGGTTCGCCGACCTGGCCCGGGAATGGGAATCGCATGACGGCAACGTGGGACGGGCTGGGGCTGCGCTGGACGGTGGGCGCGGGTACCGAGGTGACGGTGGAGGAGACCGGGACGGGCGCGTCACATCCGCCGGTCCTGGTGCTGGCCGGTGGGCTGTGCGTAGTGACGCTGGTGCCGCCGGAGGACCAGACCGCCTGGACGGGATGCGCGGTGTTCCTTCGCCGGCTCCGCGACCACGCCGAGGACCTGGCGGCGCTGCTGGAAGCCCGCGCGGAGAGGCATGACCGTGCGCAGGAGTGAGCCGAAGACGCTGCGGGACGCGCACGAGGCCGTGATGGACCGCCGACCGCCCAACGACGCGAACCCGTCGGTGTGGCTGGCG
The DNA here is from genome assembly GCF_030264295.1 of Amycolatopsis nalaikhensis. Taxonomy (GTDB): domain Bacteria; phylum Actinomycetota; class Actinomycetes; order Mycobacteriales; family Pseudonocardiaceae; genus Amycolatopsis; species Amycolatopsis nalaikhensis. Next base: position 4,665,287 of record NZ_CP127173.1, read on the forward strand.
TTCCGCCTCGGCAACGCACGGCTGTACAAGGCCGTCGCCGACGTCGACCGGGGCCATCATCACGAGGCGCTGTACTGGGCCGGATACGAAGAGCGGAAGGCGGGTGAGATCTCGGCGGAACTTCAGGCCCAAGGGACACCTGCTGATTAGTCCCGTGTAGACGACCGAAAAGTCAACATTACCAGCAAAAAACGCATGCTATGACGTGCGGCGATGGAACACGTCCTGTTGCGGGTGCGTGTGATCCGTTAAGGCGCAGAAGCGGTGCCTGGCTACCAACCTTGCCGCTCCTGCGCTGTCCACAACCAGCGGAAGTGAACAATGACAACGCTAAACGACGACAACCGGCGAGCGTCAACGGGGGTCACCCGAACGCGCTGCGCCTCCTGCAAACGCTTCGCCAAGCTCCTGCCCGGCGAGACCAAGTGCGCCCCCTGTCTGGGAATGCTGCCGCTGGATCTCCGGGTGAAGCGGGGTGGTCGGTGATGTCTCCCGGCTTCGCGGTAGTGGCCCTGGCCGGGCTGGGGCTCGGCGTGTGGTTGCTGCACAAGGTCGGCCGCGCCCTGGCCTCGCTCCTGGAAGCTCTGGCTGCGGCGGCCATCGTGTTCGTCGCGCTGTGGTGGCTGTGCAAGGCCGTGGTGTGGATGCTCGCGCAGGTCGTGACCCGCTGGCGGACCAGCCTCGCCGTCCTCGCGGTCTACGCCTGGTGCGAACTGCTCGGCTGGCTGTCCCTGGTGCTCGCTCTGGGCAGCTTCGCGGTGCTTCTGGCCACCTGGTGGGCGATCGACGCTGTCTCGTTCGATCAGTGGTGTGGGCGGTTTCTGCGCTCCTGGTGGGCTCGCTGGGCCGTGTACGGGCGGAAGCTGCCGGAGTGGCTGCACGCCTGCGGGCTGTCGGTGCGGGATGAGGCGCTGCCGGTGGTGGTGAACGTGAACCTTGTCGGCCGTCGACGTGCCCTCTCTCGCTCGACGTCGAACCGAGCGAACGCGCGGCTGCCCAAGGTGCTCGGTGTCCGGTCGGGTGCGTCGTGGGATGAGGTGCGGGTGGAGCTGGTGGCGGGCCAGAAGCCGGAGGACTTCGACGAGGCCGCTCGGGCGCTGGCCGTCGCGCGGAAGGTCGCTCGCTGCCAGGTCCGGGAGCTGGGACCCAACGTCGTCTCGATCGACTTTCAGCGGCGTGACCTGCTCGCCGGCGGTGTGGCCGGCCCCCAGGTCCCGGACGGCGTCGACTCGACCGGCGTGGACCTGCGCAACGTCTGGGCCGGACGGACCGAGTACGGCCGTGACTGGCGGGTCCCGCTGCTCGGCTCCGGTGCGCACTGCCTGACCGCCGGTGCCTCGGGCGCGGGCAAGAACAGCGTCATGTGGTGCCCGCTCGTCGCGGCGGCCTCGGCGATCCGGGCCGGGGTGGTGCGCATGTCCGGCATCGACCCCAAGGGCATGGAACTGGCCTACGGGCGCGGGATCTTCACCCGCTACGCCGTGGGCGGCAAGGACGCGGTCGAGCTGCTGGACGGCCTGGTGGAGGAGATGGAATCCCGCAAGCGCGCGTTCGCCGGTCGGCTGCGGACGATTCCGGTGTCGACGGAGTACCCGTTGGAACTGCTGGAGTTCGACGAGATCGGCGCGCTGACCAAGTACACCGACCGCAAGACCCGTGAGGCCATTGTGGAACGCGTCGCGCTCCTGACCACCCAAGGGCGGGCGCTGGGGATCTCGGTCCGCGGCTACGTCCAAGAGCCCACCAAGGACACCGTCCTGGTCCGGGAGCTGTTCACCCGCCGGGTCTGCCTGCGCGTGACCTCCAAGACGCACGTCGGGATGGTCCTCGGTGACGGTGCATACGAACGTGGGGCCTGGGCGAACCGCATCGGCGACTCGGAGGCCGGTGTCGGTTACGTCTGGGGCGAAGGCATCCGCGAACCCTTGCGCGTCCGGGCCGGGTGGGTCTCCGACGGCACCGTGAAGGCGCTGGAGGCGTACGTGACCAACGGCGGTGTCGCGGATCTGCGACACGGCGGTGAGGGGGTGGCCGCGTGAACCGGCTGATGATCTTCCTCGACGCCATCCGCGACCACCTCGACTCCCACCAACTGCCGCCGGCCGCGTCGGTCGACGTCAACGCCTGGTCCAGCCCGATCACAGTCCAACTGGACGTCGATGGCCTGCCGGCAGTCGCCCGGGCGCTGCTGGTGTGGACGCAGACGCTCGAGGACGTCTCGGCTCGGCTGTGGCGGCTGGTCGGCGGAAGGTGGGTGCACCTGTCGATTACTGGCCGGACGCCGTGCGGCATCCCGGTCCTGGTGTTCGGCGTGGTCCGGTTCGAGCCGAGCACGTTCCCGGACCTCCCGGCCGGGGCGAAGCAGGACATGCCCGTCTACCTGCTGCGTGGCTGGTCGACGCCCGGGGAGGTGGCGGCCTGATGACCGAGACACGCGCTGAACGGATGCGGACCCCGCTGGCGGCTGACGTGATCCGGGCGACGGCGGAGAAGCACGGCGTCTGCGTCCGGCCGTTCACGATGGAGGTCGGCGACACCGAGACCGGCGAACTCCGCTACGTCCCTGTGCCCTGCGGGTCCACAGTGGAATCGGTGTGCCTGCCATGCGCCCGGAAGGCAAAAGCGCTTCGACAGGCCCAGTGCCGCGAGGGCTGGCACATGACCGAAGAACCCGTCCTCGCCGCCGAGCCGCCCTCGGAGGACCACGAGGAGCTGCTGACGTACCGGGCGGACCTGGTGGCGGCGTATCGGGAGGTGGTCGAGCACGACCAGGCCGAGGCCGAGGAACTGCGGGAGGAGATCGCCGGGGTTGACGCGGAACTTCGGCAACTCGGCATGCGCGGACGCCTGCCCGCCCTCGACGTCCCGACCAAACGGGCGGTGAAGCGCTCGACCAGGCGGCGGCAAGACGCGCCGAACCTGCCTCGGCGGAAGGTCGCGAAGACGACGGTTGGGCGTGAGTTCGCGGGGAAGTTCCGGCCGTCGATGTTCGTGACCCTGACCTGCGACACCTACGGCCCGGTCCGTGGTGACGGCTCGCCGGTCGACCCCAGTCGATACGACTACCGGCGAGCGGCGCGGGACGCGGTGCACTTCTCCGCGCTGGTGGACCGGTGGTGGCAGAACCTCCGGCGGGTCGTCGGCTGGGACGCGCAGTACTTCGCCACCGTCGAGCCCCAACGTCGGGCCGCCCCGCACCTGCACGCCGCGATCCGGGGTTCGATCCCGCACGACGTGATCCGCCAAGTCACCGAAGCCACCTACCACCAGGTCTGGTGGCCTGCACACGACGAGATCGTCTACGCCGATCGCCTTCCGGTCTGGGACGGCCCGGAGACCGGTTTTGTCGACCCGGAGACTCGTCAGTCGCTGACCCGGTGGGACGACGCGGTGGAGGCGGTCGAGCACCCGGCGCACGTCGTCACGTTCGGGCGGCAGGTGCATTCGAAGGGCATCCTCGGCGGCACTGAGGAGGCCGGCCGTCACATCGGCTACCTGACCAAGTACCTCACCAAGTCCACCGGCGAGGTGGTCGAGGCAGACAGCGCGGCCCAGGCCGATCACCACGACCGGCTATACGCCGAGCTGTCGGTCACGCCGTGCTCGCCCCGCTGCGCGGTCTGGCTGCTCTACGGCATCCAGCCCAAGGGTGTCACCGGCAAGACCACCCCGGGCTACTGCAGGGGCCGGGCCCACCGCCGGACCACGCTCGGGCTGCCCGGTCGCCGTGTCCTGGTCTCTCGGAAGTGGTCGGGCAAGACCCTCGTCGACCACAAGGCCGACCGGCGGGCATTCGTGTTCCAGGCGCTCGCGGCGGTCGGGATCGAGAAGCCAGAGGCCGACCGGTCACAGCAGGTCTGGCGCAAGGTCGAGCCCGGTGACCCGCAAGTCCCGCCCCGGCCACACCTGGTGATGCGCGCCATCGCGGAACGGATCACGTGGAAGGCCGAGTACGACCGGGCGCTACTGGCAGCGGAGAGACCTCCAGAAACTTCGGCAACTGGACTCGCGGCCTGATCAAAGGGGGAGCAATGAACAACGTCAGCAACATCGATCGGCTCTGGTCCGTCGAGGATGTCTCGGAGTACCTCGGCGTCCCGGTGAAGACGCTGTACCAGTGGAAATGGCGCGGCGAGGGGCCTCCGGTCAAGAAGATCGGCCGGCACCTGCGCTATGACCCGGCCAAGCTGCGCGCCTGGGTCGACGCGGAGGCGGCCTGATGGGGCACATTCAAGATCGTTGGTTTCGCCCCGCGCGGGATGCGGTGACTGGGAAGGTCATCCTCAACGCGCGGGGCAAGCCCGTCATGGAACGGTCCGAGCTGTACGGCATCGGTCTGCGGTACAAGGTCCGCTACCTCGACCCGGACAACAATGAACGCTCGAAGTCGTTCGCGGACAAGCAGAAGAAGCGCTGAGGACTTCCTCATCGGCGTCGAGTCCGACAAGCGCGAGGACAAGTACATCGATCCGCGGGCCTCGATGACGACGTTTCGCCAGCAGGCGGAGAGCTGGTTGAAGAGCCAGTCTCCGGACCCGGGAACGCGGTCGACCATCCTCAGTCGGCTCGAAAGCCAGATCTACCCAGTCTTCGAGGGCAAGAAGGTCGGGCAGATCAAGCCGTCGACTATTCGTGACTGGGTTGGCTCGATGGAAGAGCGCAAGCTCTCGGACAACTACCAGGCGGTCTTGTTCAACACCGTCTCCGGCGTGATGGATTCGGCCGTGGACGACCGCCGGATTCGTGAGAACCCGTGCCACGCGAAGACCGTGCGGCGACCGGTCGCGAGTAGCCCGCCGATCGTCGTGTGGCCAGAGGAGCGTGTTCAGGCTGTGCGGTCGGGACTGGGCGAACGGTTCAAGATCGCGGTTCCGCTGGGTGCCGGGTTCGGTCTGCGGCAGGGCGAGATTCTGGGCTTCTCGCCGGACGATGTCGACCGGACGGCGATGACCGTGCGGATTCGTCGACAAATCAAGACGGTCAGGGGCGTGATGATGTTCGCGCTCCCCAAGCGGGGCAAGGAGCGAACTATCCCGCTGTCGGCCGCCATGCTGGCCGAGATCGACGACCACGAGGACCGGTTCCCGTCCGTGGCCGTCACGCTGCCCTGGCAGAGTGCTGACGGTGATCCGGTGACGGCGCGGCTGCTGATGACCGGGGAAGGTGGTCGGCTGTACTCCGGGGACCTGTTCACGAAGGTCGTCTGGCACGGAGCGTTCCGGGCGGCCGGGGTCAAGTACCGAGGTCGCGGGGACGGGATGCACGCGCTCCGTCACTTCTACGCGTCGACACTCCTTGCCCGTGCGGTGTCGATTACGGAGCTGGCCGACTACCTTGGGCACGCGGACCCGGGCTTCACGCTCCGGACGTACACGCACCTGGTCCCATCGAGCCACCAGCGGGCGCGAGAGGCGGTCGACGCGGTGTTCGGACGGCCTGCCCTTGATGACGGCCTGGAGGCGGCCTGATCATGAAACCCCGTCCCCGCCGACGCGAAAGCCGCCCGGTCGCAGAACCCCGAGAAGGGCAAGCGACCGGGCGGCTTTCCGTTACGTTACAACTACTTCAGCTCAGCCGAAGACTTGCCGAGGACCCGGCGAGCCACGATCAACTGCTGGATCTGCTGCGTCCCCTCGAAGATGTCCAGGATCTTCGCGTCCCGAGCCCATTTCTCGAGCAGCGACTCCTCGCTGTAAGCCCCAGTAAGCTCGACACACTTGAGCGCGATCTCGACAACAGACCGCCCAGCCTTGGCCTTGGCCATGGAGGCCTGAAGCGAGTTCGGCTTACGATTGTCAGCCATCCAAGCCGTCTCCAGCGTCAGCAGATACGCCGACTCATAGTCAGCCTCGAGCCGAAGGAACTCAGCCGCAGCAGCGTGCTGCGAATTGGCCGGACGATCGTAATCGATCTCCACCCCAGCCGAAGTCAGGATCCGCCGAGTCTCATCCAAAGCCGCCCGCGCGACGCCGATAGCCATCGCCGCCACCAGCGGGCGCGTGTTGTCGAACGTCCGCATGACGCCCGCGAAGCCCTTTTTGGTGTCGATCTCCGGCGTGCCCAGCAGGTTCTCGCGCGGGACGCGGCAGTTCTCGAACCTCAGCACCGCCGTGTCCGAGGCGCGGATGCCGAGCTTGTGCTCCGTGCGCACGACCTCGAAGCCCGGTGTGCCCTTCTCCACCACGAACGACTTGATCGCCGCGCGGCCCTTGGACTTGTCCAGCGTCGCCCACACGACCACCGCGTCCGCGCGCTCGCCCGATGTCACGAAGATCTTCTCGCCGTTCAGCACGTAGTGGTCGCCGTCGAGGCGGGCCGTTGTGCTCACCGCCGCCGAGTCCGAGCCGAAGCCCGGCTCCGTGATCGCCATCGCCGCCCACATGCCCGAAAAGCGCTCGAGCTGCTCGTCGGTCGCCACCGAACTGATCGCCGCGTTGCCCAGACCCTGGCGCGGCATCGACAGCAGCAGGCCGACGTCGCCCCAGCACATCTCGATCGTGCCCAGCACCACGTTCAGGTTGGCGCCGTTGCGGTTTCCCTTGGCGTCGTCGTCCGAACCGGAGCGGCGGACGCCCGCCGCGCCCGCGCCGCCCTCGCCGGACGAGTTGAGCCCGTCCAGCAGCGCCGCGAACATGTCCAGCTCGGTCGGGTACGTGTGCTCCGCGCGGTCGTACTTGCGCGAGATCGGCCGGAACACCTCGGCCGCGGCCTGGTACGCCTGGTTGATCAGCGCGCCGGCCTTCTTGGGAGCTTCCAAATTGATCATCAGAATGGCCTTTCCGAAGCCTAGAGAAGGACGGCGCCTTCCATGACGCCGATGGCGCGCAGGTCCCGGTACCAGCGCTCGACGGGGTGCTCCTTGACGAAGCCGTGCCCGCCCAGCAGCTGCACACCCGCGCTGCCGATCTGCATGCCCTTGTCCACGGCCAGTTTCCGCGCCAGCGCGACCTCGCGGGCGTACGGCTTGCCCTGCTCCGCACGAGCCGCGGCGCGCAGCGTCACCAGCCGCAGGCCCTCCAGCTCGATCGCGATGTCGGCGACGGAGAACGCCACCGCCTGCCGGTGGCTGATCGGCTCGCCGAACGCCACCCGCTCGTTCACGTAAGGCACGACGTAGTCGAGGACGGCCTTCGCGGTACCGGCGGCCAGCGCCGCCCAGCCCAGCCGCGAAAGGCGGACGACGTCGGCGAAGACGTCGAGCTTGCCGCCGCCGAGAAGCGCGCCCGCGGGCAGGTTCACCTGCTCCAGGTGCAGCTTGCCGGTCGCGGCGCCGCGCAGGCCCATCGCCGGCTCGGCCTCGATCGACACGCCGGCCGTCGACGACTCGACGAGGAACAGCGCCGGGCCGCGGCCTTCGAGATCAGCCGACACGATGAACAGTTCGGCCTGCGCCGCCCGCGGGACCAGCGACTTCACGCCGTCGAGCTGGTAGCCCTTCGGGGTGCGACGCGCCTTCGTCGCGGGCTTGAAGGGGTCGTAGAGCGCTTTCTGCTCCTGCAGCGCCAGCGCGGCGGCGGGCACGTTCTCGCCGACGAACGCGGGCAGGTAGTCGGCCTGCTGCTGCTCGTCGCCCCAGCTGACCAGCGCGGTGCTCACCGCGGACGGCGCGAGCACGGCCACGGCCAGGCCGAGGTCGCCGTGCGCGAGCGCTTCCGCGACCAGCGCGTTCGTCACGACGGAGCGTTCGGTGCCGACGCCGCCGAGCTCCTCGGGGATGCCGACCAGGCTGATGCCCAGCTCGGCGGCCCTGGCCAGCAGGCCCTCGGGCGCTTCGAGCTTGGCGTCGGCGTCCGCGGCGGCCGGCCGCAGCTGCTCGGCGGCGAACTCCGTCACGGTCTCGACGATGAGCTGCTGGTCCTCGCTCGGGGTGAGGTCGAACAGCCCGGTGTCGGCCGACGGCGCGAGCCGGGCGGGCTTGCCCAGCTTCCGCACCGACTTGAACGACCGGGTCGCCGCGCCCGCGACGCGGAAGCCGTTGCGCGTCCCCGCGGTGACCAGGCCTTCGATGGGCTTGCGCAGCCCGGCCCGATCGACGACCTTGCTCCCGGCCAGCCGGGTCAGCGCGGAAAGGCCCCAGCCCATCGCGTCCCGTTTCCTTGGCGCAGCCATGTGGCCCTCCATCCGTTACCTACTCGCGAGTAGGTTAACCCGGGACGCGGGATCGCGCCAGTGTGGGCTCACTTACGAGTGAGCGGTGTGCACCTCCCGGCGCCATTCGGCGAAGCGGAGCCGTTCGAACGTGATGAGCCCGAGCACCAGCGCGGCGACGACCAGCAGCAGCACCGCGGCGGGCACGTGCTCCAGCAGCGGCGTCGCCGCGACCAGCAGCACGCCGAGGACGAGCCGCTGGAGGTTCCAGCTGCCGAGGTTGCGCTTGCGCAGCGCGCTCAGCGCGATCAGGTAGAGCGCGAGCCCGCCGGTGAGCGTCCAGATCGGCACGCCGTGGAGCGCTTCGCCGGGGGTGTGGTGCTCGGTGTCGGCGATGTAGAGGAAGGCCTTCTTGAGGCCGAGGGCGACGAGCACGATCCCGGCGATCAGCGGCAGGTGCAGGAAGGTGTAGGAGTCGGTGGCGAGCTTGGTGCGTTCGACCCCGGTCGCCCGGGTGAGCCGGTGCTCGGAGACGCGCGCGACGACGTCGAAGTAGGTCCACCACATCCCGGCGGCGAGCGCGAGCCCGCACACGGCGGCCCCGGCGACCAGCCACGACATGGGCAGCGACCCGATCCCGATGCCGATGGCGACGATCGACTCGCCGAGCGCGATGATCATGATGAGCCCGAACCGCTCGGCGAAGTGCGCGGGCGAGTTGAGCCGCCACCCTTCGGGACCGGCGAGGTAGACGTTGAGGTAGTCGGCCAGCAGCGCGACGACCCACAGCCCGAGCTGCCACGGCCCGCTCAGGAAAGCGGCCACCCCGAGCAGCAGCACGCTGGGCAGCAGCCCGACGAACATCCGCAGCAGCACCTTCCGCAGGGCGGGATCGTGCCGCGCGGCCCCGAGGTACGCGACGAGGTGCAGCAACCGCACGAGGGCGTAGCAGCCGACGAACAGCTCCGGCGCGAACAATCCGCCGGCGCGGTCGACGAAGGCTTCGGGGATGGTGAGCGAGACGAGGAACATGACGGCCATGGCTCCGAACATCGCGAGCCGGGCGATGCCGTGGTCGACGTGGATGGTGGTCCCGAGCCAGGCGTAGCTGCACCAGCACCACCACAGGACGGCGAGCATCGCGACGCCCTGCCCGACGCCGAGCGGGCTCAGGTGGTCGGCCATCAGCTGGGTGGTCTGGGTGATGGCGTAGACGAAGACCAGGTCGAAGAAGAGCTCGATGGTCGAGACGCGGTGGTCCTCATCCGCGCTCACCAGGTGCAGGCGTCTCGTGGGCACGCCGAATTATGGACGTCGGGTGCCCGCTCGCGGCGCGTTTCGCGGTAACACCCTGCGCGAACATGGCCGAGCGTGCATGCGTCTGGGAGAATGGGGCCGGGACGTGGGGAGGGTGTCGTGGTTTCCTATCCAGCCGCGCTGCACCGGACGATCATGGCCGTGGACGTCGCCGGGTACAACAACCCGAGCCGGACCATGGCCCACCTGCGCGAGGTGCACGACGGCCTGTGGCGAGTCCTGCGGAACACGTTCGCGGAGACGGGGATCCCCTGGGACGTGTGCTTCGTGGAGAACACGGGCGACGGCGCGATGATCCTGCTGCCACCGGACATCGCGAAGGCGGACCTGGTGGCGGAGTTCCCGGCCCGCATGCGCGACGGCCTCCGGCGCCACAACCACGTGCACGCGGAGGAGGCCCGGATCCAGCTCCGCCTGGCGTTGCACGCGGGCGAGGTGGCGGAGGGCAGCCACGGCCGCATCAGCAAGGCGGCGAGCTTCACGTTCCGCATCCTCGACGCCCCGGAGGCGAAGGCGGCCCAGAAGGAGGCGAAGGCCGACCTGGCGCTGATCACCTCGGACTTGCTGTACCAGGACGTGGTGACCCAGGACGCGGCCGCGGAGCCGGATGCGTTCCGCCGGATCCCGGTGAAGGTCAAGCCTGGAGAGAACGCCGCATGGGCGTGGTTGCGCCTTCTGGGTGCCCCGGCGGCCACTCTCGCGGTGTCGGCAACCGCGGGCACGTCCGCGCCGCCGGAGCCGCCACTTTCGTTCCCCGCACTGGTCGAAGCGTTGCTGGCGGTCGCGTGCGTGCGGAACGCGGAGAGCCGCCGCCTCCTGCTCGAAATGATGTCCCGTCGCGAAATCGCCGAGGCTGTGCCGCACCAGGCGGAGGACCGGCTGCACGTGATCGAACTGGCGCGCACCTGCGAACGGTACGACGGCGGGCTCGAAGAACTGCTCACGACCGTGCGCCTGCTCGACCCGGGATCACCGCAGGTCGAAGAGCTCAGCGCGGTGATAGCGCGTCGTTCGGGATTCCGGGTTCGTTAGCGGTTGTCCGGCTTTTGCCCCTTTTGCCAGAGGACCGGATAGGTAGACTCGCGATCTTCGGGGCACTTCGCGGGGGCGGGAGGTGGTACGCCGGTGTCGGCAAGACAAGGGCGCCCCCCAATCGGGATCGCGATTCGCCGGTCGCTCGTCGACGTGCTGGTGGTCGCGGGTTTCGCCGACGACAAGTCCATCCGCACATTGCTGGTCGCGGAGCTGCGGCGCGCGCTCGACAATCCGTTCACGGTGCCGGACCAGCTGGCCCCGCGGGCGCAGCTGATCGAAATCGTCAACTGCTGCAGCACGATCGACGACGGCTTGGCCGTGCTGGCCGACGTGCTCGAGTTCCTCCGCCCGGGTACGAAGGAATGCACGCAGTTCCGCGATCTGGTGGATTCCCTTCCCCTGCGCGACGTGGTATCGGAATCCGAACAGGAGCGCTTCCGCCACCAGCTCGAAGGGTTTTCGCCGCCCGGGCTCCGGGCGGCCGTGCGCCGGGCCGCGCGGTTCGTCGTGCCGACGCCGCACTACGCCGACGCGGCCGAAGCGTTCTCCGAACTTGCCGACTTCAACGCGGCGCCGGGCGAGTTGCCGCCCGTGGTCGCGTTCGCCGAGCTGATCGCGGCGGAATGCGAGGAGCCGCTGGCGACGCAGCTCCGCAAGTGGTCTGACGGACAGGCGCACCGGCTGCGGCTCGACAACGCGTTGCGGGCCCTGCGTTCCTATGGCGCACCGTCCGTCGCGGGCCGCCTGCACCTGGCCATCATGATCGAGGCGGATCCCGTCGACCCCGGCCGCTACGAGGTTTCGCACTGGCGACAGGACGATGCCGCCGAATGGCCGCCACCGCGTGGCGAAACGGTGCTGACGACCTCGGCCGGACTCGAAGGCGAAGTGGCGAAAGTGATCTCCGCGGCGGAAGAAGCGTGGGCGGAAACGGACGCGGACGTGGTCATCGAGTTCGTGCTCCCGCGCGGATTGCTCGGCCTTCCCGTCCACACCTGGAGCACGGAGCGTCACCTCGGTGCGCCGCAGCCGCTGTACCTGACTTATCCGACGGTTATTCGTTCACTGGAACGGATGAGTTCCCGGCGCTCGCACCGCGTTTGGCGGCGACGGTGGTCGTCGTGGACCCAGGAGCCATCCGTCGAACGAGTATATTTCTGCGAGCACGGCGACACCCGAGATCACCATCGCCTCGACGCGATTCTGAGCGACGAGCGGTGGCTCATGACGGTGTTGACCGGGACGCCGTCCGCGACGCCGATTCCCGGGCGCGACGAGTTTTTCGCAGCCCTCCGTGCGGGCTTGCCCATCATCGTGTGGCACCCTACGGTCTCTTCGGAAGTCGTGCGCGAGGTGGTAACGTGGATGGCCGGCAGTGACGATTTGGGGAATTTGCCGGCACTGACCCGGAAGCACCGGCTCGACGCACTTCGCAATCGGTCGTCGTCCCCGGATGGCGGCATCATAGGGGATCTGGTGGTGCTATGGGACGATCCGAACCGGATGCTCCCCCTCGGCGATCGCGGCGGCCCGGGTCCGGGAGGTGGCGCCGATGAGCACCACCGAGCTTCCTGAGCACCCGCCGGAGTGGTGGATCTACCGGGGCACCGGTCATCCCCTGCAGGACACGCACTTGGCGGACCGGCTGCCCCCGCCGCCGCCGTGGCGCGACTTCCGGCGCGACGGCGAACCGCTCGCGGCCGAGGTGCCCCAGGACGACGCCGAAATCGACCGGCGGCTGGGTACCGAGCTGAGTTTCACGACCGGGCACGCCGACCGCGCCGAAGTCGACATGGTCAACGCGGCGCTGTACCTGCGCCGTCCGCTGCTGGTGACCGGGCGGCCGGGGAGCGGGAAGTCCAGCCTGGCCTACCGGATCTCGCGTGAGCTGCGGCTGGGGCGCGTGCTCCGCTGGTCGATCACTTCGCAGACGACGTTGAAGTCCGGCCTCTACGACTACGACGCGATCGGCCGGGTGCAGGCGTCGGCCGCGCGCGGTGACACCGGCGCGGGTGAACCGCCGATCGGCGACTTCGTGCGGCTGCGCGAGCTGGGTACCGCGTTCCTGCCCCGCCGCCTGCCCCGGGTGCTGCTGGTGGACGAGCTCGACAAGGCCGAGTCCGATCTGCCGCACGACTTGCTGTCGATCTTCGAGGACGGCGAGTTCCTGATCCCGGAGCTCGCGCGGGACGCCCGGCAGTCACCGGTTTCCGAGGTGTTCACCGCCGATCCCGGGTACACCGCGGAGATCGAAAACGGCGTCGTCCGGTGTTCGGCCTTCCCGGTCGTCGTGATCACCAGCAATGGAGAGCGGGATTTCCCGCCCGCGTTCCTTCGCCGGTGCCTGCGCCTGGAGATGAAGGACCCCGGTCCGGCTCAGCTGGCCGCGATCGTCGCGGCGCACGCGCTCGACCCGCGGCACCGCGCGGTGCTGATCGAGGACTTCGTGGCACGCCGGACGGCTCTCGGCGGGCTGCCGGCGGACAAGCTGCTCGACGCGATCTTCCTGGCGACGTCCGGGGCCTATCAGCCCGACGACCCGGGATGGCCGTCGCTGGTCGAGGCGCTCTGGCAGCAGCTGAACCCGCAGGGGCACTGACGATGCCGACGCAGCCCGGCGACCCCGGACGCGAGGACCTGACGGCGAGCGAGGTCGCCGACGGGTTGTGGCTGATGGCCGCCATCGCGGCGAGCTCGGCGGGGGAACCGGAGCCGCCGGCTTCGACAGCGCCTCCACTTCCGGCCGAGCCGCCTGAAACCGCCGAGGTCCATCCTCCGCGGGTGGAGGAGGAACAGCCGCGTCCCGAAAGCCCCGGCCGGCCGGCGGCCCCGGAGCTGCCGCCGATCGTCCAGGCCGAGCGCCGCGCCGACCGGGTGGTCGCGGACGCACGTGGTTTGTTCGAAGTCGAAGAGGAATCACCGGCGGCCGGCGCGAGCTCACCGCTGCCCGACGTCGCCAGGCTCGTCCGCGCGTTCCGCGCCTTCAACCGCAAGGTTCCTTCGGAACAGCCGGAAGACTTCGAACTGGACGAGGAACGCACGGCCGAGGTCAGTGCGGAGGCGGGGGTCTGGTTGCCGGTCACCCGCCGGAAGCGGTTGCCGTGGCTGCACTTGACGCTGGTCGTGGAGCAGGCGCCGTCGATGGCGCTCTGGGCCCCGACGGTCTCGGCGTTCGTGGCCCTTTGCCAGCGACGCCTCGGCATCTTCCGCTCGGTGCAGGTGCGCCTGCTGGAAACGGGGAAGGCCGGCCGCGCCGAAGGGGGCATGGTGCTGGGCCCGGTGCTGCGCGGCGGCACCCCGGACAGCCCCGCCCGCGGGGTGGGCGAACCGGTCGGCTCGTCGGGCCGCCGGTTGATGCTCGTGCTGACGGACGGGATCAGCGACGCGTGGCGACGTGACCTCGTGCAGCCGCTGCTGGCCCGCTGGGGACGCAAGGTCCCGGTGGCGGTGGTGCACCTCCTGCCGCACCGGCTCTGGGCCCGCGGCGGCGTCGACGCGCGGAACGCGGAGATCACGACGAGGGGCCCGTTGCGGCCCAATGATTCCTACCGCGTCGACCTGACGGATCTGCTGTTCGATGAACTGGAACAAGCGGAGCAAACGGGTGACGCGATCGCGGTCCCGGTCCTGGAACTGGAGGAGCGCTGGTTCCGCCGGTGGGTGGAGGTCGTCACCGGGCGGGCGGGGGTGCCGCGGAAATGTCCGGTCATGCTGATTCGGGATCGTGCGACCGCGACTGTGCCCGATTCGGGTGACATTCCGGAACCGCGAGAAGATGAGGTGACCGCGCAGGATCGAGTGAGGGACTTTCACAGTCAGGCGTCGCCGTCCGCATTCCGGCTGGCCACGCTCCTCGCCGCGGTTCCGGTGGACATCGACGTCGCCTCCGCGGTGCAAGCGGAGATGTTGCCGGGTTCGGGTCCCGATCACCTGGTGGAGGTATTCACGAGCGGGTTGCTCGCGCACGACGGGAACCGGCAACCGTGGGACCGGAACACACCGTGGGAATTCTCCGGTCAGACGAGAAGGGTGCTGCTCAGCGGCGCGCGGCGATCGGACACCGCGCACGCGGTCCGCGCGGCGTCCCGGCGGGTGGGGGAGCAGAATCCCGTTCTGGCAAGGCTGATGGCGGCGTTGGAGGATCCCGATTCGACGCCCGATCCGCGGCCGGACACGGCTACGCGCGCCGAGATAGCACTCGAGCGTGACGTGATGAGTGCGTTATCGGGACCCTACCTATCGAGGGCCGACCGATTGGATATGGTCTCGCCGATGAGTGATACAATCCCGCGCGGGTTAGAGCGGTCGAACATCCCGGTCGAAGCCGCAGAAGCTGGTCAGGAGAACCGAGATCCAGTGGAACGTGCGCCGACCGTGAAAGAAAAACCGGACACCGCCGAGAAGGCGAGTGTGGTGGCCAGCGTCGGGGCGTCGACTTCGCGTCAAGTCCGGCGTTCGGGTGAAGAGGTGCCGCCGATCTGGGGGTCCATTCCTCCGCCCAATCCCAATTTCACCGGACGTGGTGAACTGCTCGCCCAGCTGGGTGAACGTCTGGGTGCCGGCACCACCGCGGTCCTGCCGGCGACCCTGCACGGCATGGGCGGCATCGGCAAGACCCAGATGGCCACCGAATACATCTACCGGCACTTGCAGGACTACGACATCGTCTGGTGGATCCAGGCGACGCGGCCGACGCAGATCCACGCCTCGCTCACCGAACTGGCCCAGCACTTGCGCCTGCCGGGCGCCAGCGAGGCCAACACCGCCGTGCCCGCGGTCAAGGAGGCGCTGCGCATCGGCCGGCCGTACCGGCGGTGGCTGCTGGTCTTCGACTCGGCCGAAGACCCGGAGATGGTCCGGCCGTTCTTCCCGGTCGGCGGTCCCGGCGACATCCTCGTGACCTCTCGCAACCCGAACTGGGCCGGTGTGGCGCGCCCGCTCGAAGTGGCGGTGTTCGAACGAGCGGAAAGCAAGATGCTGCTGAGCAGGCGTGGCCCCCAGCTCGACGACGCGGACGCCGATCGCATCGCCGAAAAGCTGGGCGACCTGCCGCTGGCGATCGAGCAGGCCGCGGCCTGGCTGGCCGAAACCGGCATGACGGCGCGGGAGTACCTGCAGCTGTTCGACGAGAAGGTCGCGGAGATCCTCGACACCTCGAACCCGCAGGACTACGAAACGTCCGTCGCCGCGGCCTGGAACGTGTCGTTCGACCAGTTGAGCGTGAGCAGCCCGGCGGCTCACCAGCTGCTGCAGGTTTGCGCGTTCTTCGCGCCCGAGCCGGTGTCGCGGAGCTTGTTCGCCGGCGTCCGCGGGCTCACGGTGTCGCCCGAACTCGACGCGGCCCTGCGCGACCCGATCAAGCTGGGGCGGGCGGTTCGCGACATCAACCGGTTCGGCCTCGCCAAGATCGACCACCGGACCGACACCATCCTCCTGCACCGGCTCGTGCAGCTGGTCCTCCGCAACCGCATGTCGGAACAGCACTTCAGGGAAATGCGCCACGGTGCCCACGAGCTCCTGGCCAACCTCGACCCGAGGGACCCGGAATCACCCCGGCAATGGCAGCGCTACCAGGAGGTGCTGCCGCACATCTACGACGCCGAGCTGATCGAGTGCACGGACCAGTGGGTGCGGCAGCTGGTCATCAACCTGATGAAGTTCCTCTACCACTGGGGCGACCACGACGGCGCGGTCACCCTCGCCGATCGGGCCGTGGAGGCGTGGCAGCAAGACCGGGAAGAACGCAACCGCCGGGGCGAAGCGCCCATCGAGGACCCGCCGCTGCAGGAGCTGCAGGCGGCCGAGCGGCTCGCGTTCTTCCAGTGGACCGTCGGGCGCTACGCCGCCGCGGCCGAGACCAGCAAGCGCACCTTCGACCGCTACCGCGAGCTGATCGGCTCCGACCGGGAAGAGACGCTCGACGCCGCGCTCACCTACGCGGTCATCCTCAAAGCGCGAGGTGACTTCGCGGAGGCTGTCCAGCGCAACGAAGAGATCTACATCAAGGCGCGGGGCTTGTTCGGGGACGACGACCCGATCGCGTTGAAGGCCGGTCGCGACTACGCCACGGCACTGCTCCTGGTCGGTGACTACCACCTGGCGAACGACGTGGCGGCCGACACCTACCGCAGGTGCATCGAAGTCTTCGGGTACGACAACGCGTCGACCGTCGCGATCCAGGTCCTGATGGTGATCGCCCGGCGCGAGCTGGGCGACTACCCCTGGGCGCGGATCGAGCAGCAGCAGATCACCGACCGGGTCGAGCAGCTCTACGGCACGGACAGCATCAGCACCCTCCGCCGGAAGTACCACCTGGCGGTCGCGTGCCGGAAGGACGGCGATCACGACGAGGCACGCGCGATCTCCGAAGACGCACTGCGCCGGTTCCGGATCCGGTACGGCGACAAGCACCCGAACGCGCTGGCCTGCGCTCTCGGGCATTCGATCGACCTGCGGCACGCACGTGAGTACGCGAAGGCCCGTGCGCTGGGAGAAGAAGTCTTCGACCTCTATCGCGAGAGCCTGGGCGAAAAGCACCCGCACACCCTTTCGGCCGCGCTCGACCTCGGGGTGACCATGCGGCTGTCCGGCGACCCGTCGAGTGCGCGGGTCCTGGACGAACGCTCACTCGAGGAACTCCGGGTGCAGCTGGGCGAGGATCACCCGCACACGATCGTGTGCGCGATCGACGTCGCCAGCGACCTCGCCGCGCTGGACCGCATCGACGAGGCCGCGGAGCGCGACGCCGAGCTGCTCGTGCGTTCGCGGCGGGTGCTCGGTGACGATCACCCGACGACGCTGGCGGTCCAGCTCAACTGGTCCCTCGACCTCCGGGCCCTCGGGCGGGCCGAGGAAGCGGACGAGCTCTACGAGGACGTCGTCGACCGCTACCGGCACGTCCTGGGCGAAAACCACCCCGGCACGATCGCGGCGACCCAGGGAGTCCGTGCCGACTGCGACATCGATCCGATGCCCCTCTAGGACTCAGTGGGTGAAGCGGCCGATCCACTCGGCGACGGCTTCGACCTCCGGATCGGCATCGGCGGTCGCCCGGAGTTCCCGGTGCACCGCCCGGACCAGTTCCGGGCGGTGCAACAGGGCTCTGGCCGCCGGTCCGGTGCCGCGTGCCGTCAGCGCCAGGCCGAGGCCGACAAGCGCCGCGGGTACGTCCGGGTCGGTCGCCAGCAGGCTCCGGTAGCCCCGCACCGCGGCCTCGACGTCGCCGGACACCAAGGCCAGATCGGCCTGGGTCACTCCCGGCACCACCGGTCCCCGCTCGGCGAGCGCGTCGCGATCGCGGCCGAGTCTCAGCCGGATCAAGTCGGTCCTGGCATCGGTCCAGCCGCCGTCCGGGACCGGGGTCGGGATGCGCGGCTCGAGGGGCTCTTCGAGCTTGGGCCAAGCGTCACCGCGGCACCATGCCCTCGCGAGTGTCGCCACGGCGCCGGCGTGCGGGCGAAGGTGACGGAGACGCCAGGTCGCGTAGTGGTCCGCGGCCGCGGCGGTCGCCCAAACGCCCGGTTCGGCCGCCACCGGCTCCGCCGGCCATGATCCGAACTCGGCGGCGATGCCGTCGAGGAACCTGCGCCCCGCCGCGGTGAGGCTTTCGTCTTCGCGTACCGAGCTCAACGTGCGGTCGACCGCTGCCCGCCACAGCGCGAACTCGAAGGCGGCCGAAGCGTTGCCCTGTTCGGCGGTGGCCAGTGCCCGCCAGAACGCAGTCACGCCGAAGAACGCGTAGATCCCGTGCAGCGCACCGCCGATCGGCCGGGGATCATCTCGCCACGGCACGTACAACCGCTCGCGCGGATCGTCGACGTGCAGGGCGGCCAAGTGCTGGACACCTCCCAGCCGGATGTGGTGGAACTCGTGGACGAGCGCGGCGGCGAGTTGCTCGGAATCGCCGCTGTAGGCGACGATGGCGCTGCCGAAAGCTTCGCCCGTCGACGCGCTGGGCAGCCGGAACGCCACTTCCGGCGTCGGTACCAGGGACTCGAGACCAGCGGGCAGTGCCTCGGCCACATCGGGCAGGTGAGCGGAAAGCAGCTGCCACGCGGAATCCACCACCGTTCGCCACGACTCGAGCTTCCAGCGCCGTGAGCCGCCGCGGCGGGATCGGTTCGTACAGCCCGCGATACGGGTCGAGGTCGTCCAGCCGGAGGGAAAGCCGCCGGTCACCGTGCCAGCTCGTGGCCCGGCGGAGCGGTTGCCAGCCCTCGGTTCCGTCGCTCGGATCGCTCGGCAGCCGTACCCGGGCGCGCTCGTTCCGGATGACGATCCCCTCGTGCGTGGCGGACACCCGCGCCACGCCGTACGTTTCGTTCGTGTCGAGGCGGACCATGCCGAGCGTCGGCAGGGACACGTTTCCCCGCCAGATCGGCAGCTCCGCTTCGAAGGCCACTCCGGCTCGGATGGCGGCGGCCGCGGCCAGGCAGTGCACGTGCCCGAGGTGGACCCAGAACGGGCAGACGCCGGCGATGTCCTGGCGGCTCAACCGGGTGGTGTAGCCGGCCCAGGTTCCGGTGTAGGGGTGCTCGAGAATGGTTTCCACCGCGGCGGGCGCCAGTTTCTGAACCCGGGCCAGAAGTTCCCACGCCGATTCGGGCGAGGGAAGCGGCCCGGCCAGTTCCGGCGTCTTCGCCGCCAGGTCGACGATTCCCCGCAACAGGAGCAGCCGTCTGCTCCGCTCGGCCGCGCGGAGCCGCCGCACCGGGTCCGGGCCCCCGCCGCCGCGGGCGAGCGCGTCGAAATCGCTCCAGGAGAGGCGGTGGGGATTCAGTCCTTCGGTCACCACGATCAGTCGACCCGCTTTGCGCCTCCGCTGCCGCTCGCTGTCACCGGGATGTAGGAAACCCGTTCGACCACGTGCCGCACCGAGCTCCGCAATTCGCTGCCGTCCAAGGTGCGGAGCCGGGACAGCGGTACTTCACCGAGATCGAGGAGTTCAGATTCGATTCCGGCGTCCCCGCTCGAGTGCGGTACCTGCATCTCGATTCCCCTCTCGAAGGGAGAGCGGACCCCGTCGGCCCGCTTCGCATTATCCCGCATTGCCGGCCGTTGCGACAGGGACGGATTCCGTGCGCCGTTCAGGCGATGCGAGGCGGTCCGTTCGCCGGGACCCGGTGGCCGCGCGACCATGGCCGGGAACGCGCGGACCTGTGACAATGGCGGGTGCCGCGAATGTGGGAGGCCCGTGCCCATGGACTCGACCGCGCACCACTGGACGCTCATGGCGCTCGGCGCCGCCGGTCCGGGGCGCGCGACCGTGCATCGGTTCGTGCACGAAGTGCTCGGGAACTCGGTGCGGGCGTGGCTTGCGGACGCCGGTGTCCACCGCGACTGCATGGTCCAGGACGACACGGGTGACGGTACGGTGGTCCGGTTTTCCGCCGAGGTCGCGAAAGCGAGGTTGGTGGCGCAGCTCCCCGGCCGCGTGCTGTCCGAATTGTGCCGCTACAACGCCGCGTACGCCGAAGAAGCGCGCGTCCGGCTGCAAGTGGCCTTCCACGTCGGAGAAGCCGGGGACGCGACCACTCACGCGTTCGGTTTGCTGGGTGCACCCGAAGCGAAGAACGCGTTGGAACAACCGGGTGCGCTGCTGTCCCTGATCGTCTCCGAAGCGTTCTACCGCGCGGCCGAGCTGGCTGATCGGGAGTTCGATGGCTTCCGATATCACCGGATAAGCCTTTCCGTCAAGCAAACGAAGACCGAGGCTTGGCTGCGGTTGTTCGGTGCGGTTGCCGACCGGCTCGCTCCGCACCCATTGCCACCACTGGCCGGTGGGCCGGAATTCCCGGCATTGGTCGAGGCACTGCTCGCGGTGCCGTGCGTCCGCGGTGCCGAAGGCCGCCGCCTTCTGCTGGAACTGTTCTCGCGCCGGGAAATCGCGGACGTCGTTCCTTACCACGCCGAAGACCGGTTGCACGTCATCGCGCTCGCGAGGACGTGCCGCCGGTTCGACGGCGGTCTGGCCGATCTGCTCGACGCCATCAAGCTCCTCGATCCGGAATCGCCCGCGGTCACGGCACTCGCCGCGTTGATCGACGGCCGGTGAACCCCGCGTGGCGGGTCCGGACGTCCGGCTCCGGCGCTCGGGTTGTCCACCTTTTGCCCGCTATTGCCGGCAAGTTCGGTGGGTAGAATCACGATTCCCGGGCCCCCGGGCGGGGAGGTGGTCGTCAGGTGTCGGCCGGAGAACGAACCCACGGACCGGGCCGGGAGGTACAGCTCCCGTCCACGGTTCGCGTGGCGGTCCGGGAGGCTATCGTCAACCTCCTCGCCAAGGCCGGGTTGGCCACCGACCGGCCGAGCCGGTCGTTGATGGTGGACCTGATCCACGACAACCTGGGTTTCCCGCTGACGCTTTCCGAACACGCGACCGGACGGGACCAGCTGATCGACGTCGTGAACGCCTGCGCGCGGGCGGACGGCGGGATGCGGGCGCTCGACCACTCGGTCCGCATGCTCCGGCCCGGCTCACCGGAGTCCGAGCTCCTGCACCGGCTCGTGCACGAACCGCGGATGCACGACCTGCTGCCGGACTCCGAACTGCTTTGGCTGCGTTCGGTGCTGTCCGGCTTCACCCCGCCGCGGCTGAGCGCGCTCGTCCGGCGGTCCGCGAGCCCGGCGGTGTGCCCGGCCGGCGAACCGGGCGACGCGTGGGAAGCGTTCTGCTCGTTGACCGAGCTCAACACACCCGCGCACGGACTGCCGCCGGCGCTCGCCTTCGTCGAGCTCATCGCCGCCAAGTGCGCGCGTCCGCTCGGTGACGAACTGCGGGAGTGGAACACCTGGCAGGCGCGCCGGGTACAGGGTGAGGGGCGGTTGCGTGAACTGCGCACCGCACGCACGCCCGCCGACGGCTGCGGCGAACTGCGCCTGCACCTGGTGATCATGGTGGAGGTCGACGGCATCGACCCCGACCGGCACGTCGTTTCCCATTGGCGCCAGGAGGATCCGCAGGAATGGCCGCCGGCCAGGGGTGGGATGGCCACCATCCGCGGTGACGAACTCGAAAACCACGTCGGCAGGCTCATCGTCGACGCCGAGCGGGAGTGGTCGGAGTACCGCGAAGAAGTCGCGCTCGAATTCGTCCTGCCGCGGGCATTGGTCAACCTGCCGGTGCACCGGTGGTGCAAGGAGCACGAAACTGGTGATCCGCGGCCGTTGTTCCTGGACTACCCGATCGTCATCCGTTCGCTGGAGCGGATGTTTTCCCGGCAGTGGCACCGGGCGTGGCGACGACGGTGGGAAGCGTTGCTCGGCAACCCGTCGGCAGAGCGCGTTTACTACTGCCGCCCGCAGGACACGGCGGAGCGCCACCGCCTCGACGCCATCCTCAGCGACGGGCGGTGGCTGGTGATGGTGCTCGCCGCGCCGCCGCCGGAACGACCGCGTCCCGGCGGGGACGAACTGGCGACGGGACTGCGCACCGGCATCCCGGTCCTGCTCTGGCACCCGGACGCCTCCGCCGAGGTCTTGCGCGGGGCCGTCGCCTGGCTCCTCGACGGCGGCGGCCTCGGCGATCTTCCCGCGCGGACGCAGGATTCGCGCCGGGCGGCGTTCGGTGAGGAGAGCCCGCCCGCCGACTTCCAGGCCTGCCGCGACCTGGTGATCCTGTGGGACGACCCGAGCCGCCTGATCTTTCTCGACGATGGCCCTTACCTGCCGAACGCGACACGGGAGGATGCGGATGAACGGGGAAAAGCGTGCTGAGGCCCAGTCGGACTGGGGGATCTACCGCGGGACCGGCCGTCCGCTCCACGACGGTTCGCTGGCCGACCTGCTGCCGCCCGCACCACCGTGGCGCAAGTTCCGCGGCGGGCCGGTGCCGGAAGAGGACTTCGTCCCGCCCGACGAGGGCGAAGCCGACCGGCGGCTCGGGTCCGAGCACCGGCTGACCACACGGCACGTCGACCCGCACGAAGTCGACATGGTCAACGCGGCTTTGTACCTGCGCCGCCCGCTCCTGGTCACGGGCCGCCCCGGCTGCGGGAAGTCCAGCCTGGCCTACCGGGTCGCTCGCGAGCTGAAGCTGGGCCGGGTGCTGCGGTGGCCGATCACTTCGCACACCACGCTGAAGGCGGGGCTGTACCACTACGACGCGATCGGCCGCGCCCAGGCGGCCGGGACCCGATCGGCCGCCGACCGTGATGGTGACGGGGAGCCGCCGATCGGGGACTTCGTCCGCCTCGGCGATCTCGGCACGGTCTTCCTGCCACGCAGGCTGCCGCGTGTGCTGTTGATCGACGAGCTGGACAAGAGCGAGGCGGATCTGCCCAACGACTTGCTCAGCCTGTTCGAGGACGGTGAGTTCATCATTCCCGAGCTGGCGCGGGTGCGCAGCCGCACCAGCGAGGTCGAAGTCTTCACCGCCGACCCCGACGCGACGGCCATCGTGGTGGACGGGCGGGTGCGCTGCGCGGCCTTCCCGTTCATCGTGATCACCAGCAACGGAGACCGCGACTTCCCGTCGGCGTTCCTGCGCCGGTGCCTGCGGCTGGAAATCCAGGACCCGGACATCGAGCAGCTCGCGGCCATGGTGGCCGCGCACGCGCTCGACCCGGAGGACGTGCACCGGTCCCGCATCATCGAGGAATTCGTGAGCCGCAGCGAAGCCTATGGTGCCCTGCCGGTGGACAAGCTCCTGGAAACGGTCTTCCTGGCGACGTCCGGTGCCTATCGCGAAGACGGCGAGTCCTGGCCGCGACTGGTCGACGCGCTCTGGCGGCAGCTGAACTCGGTGGTGCCGTGAGATGACCGAGGAGCGGCCCGGGAACACCCCGCCACTCTCGTGGAGCGAGGTCGCCGACGCGGTCTGGCTGGCCGCGACACTGCGGCAGCAGGCCACGCGGCCGGTCGACCGATCGGCTCCGCGACCGCGTCCACCGGCGCCGGACCCGTCACCCGAGCCCCCGTCACGCCCATCGGAACCGGAACAGGAACAGGAGCCGAAACCGGCGACCCGCCGAGCCGTGGGCGAGCCACCCGCGACGAGGTCCGAACCGGTTGCGGAGCGCCCGCGGCGTCCCGCCGATGAGCACCTCGCGCGGGACAACCGGGCGCACGGAGCCGAAGGGGAGCCGTGGCGCACGGGAGTCCCGAGACGGTCGGCGATGCGGGGTGGCCCGGCGATCCTGCGAGCCCTCCGGCCGCTCAAGCAGTTGCGCCCGTCTCCGCGCGAGGACGACGTGGAACTGGACGAAGAACGGACTGCCGAACAGGCGGCCGAGTCCGGCATCTGGTTTCCCTTGCTGCGGCGCGGGCCGACGACACGCGTCCTGGACCTGACCGTGGTCGTCGACGCCGGCTCGTCGATGGCGCTGTGGCAACCGGAAGTCGCGGCCTTCTTGAAGCTGGTACAGCAGCTCGGAGCGTTCCGCACGGTCCGGATCCGGTACCTGGAAACGGAAGCCAGGGCGACCGACGGCTCCCTCGCCCCGGTGCTGCGCGGAGGGACCCCGGACGCGCCCCAGCACAGCGTGGCCGAGCTGCTGGGTTGGTACGGGGGACGGCTCATGCTCGTCCTGACCGACGGGATCGGGGAAGCCTGGCGACGCGATCTCGTCGCGCCGCTGCTGGCGCAGTGGAGCAGGCGGATGCCGGTCGCGGTGGTCCACCTGCTGCCGCAGCACCTGTGGAAGAAGAGCGGCATCGCCCTGCACCGGGCGTCGCTCAGCTCCCCGGGGCCGTTCCAGCCCAACCGCCGGTACGCGCTCGACCTGCCGGACGCCTGGATGACCTGGGCGGACCCGGAAAAGGCGATGAGCGGGGCGGTTCCCGTGCCGGTGCTCGAACTGGCCGGACGCTGGTTCGGCTGGTGGGTCCGGCTCCTGGCGCGCCCGGCCGGTGAAGCGGTGCCGGCGACGGTACTGCTCGCGCGTGACCAGCCGATGCCCGAGCCGGGGGATGAAGAACCCGCGTCACCGGTGACGGCGGAGGAACGCGTCCGCCGGTTCGTCGGCGCCGCGACGCCCCCGGCGCTGCGGCTGGCGACGTTGCTGGCCGCGGTGCCGGTCAGCCTGCCGATCGCGAGGTTCGTCCGGGCGGAACTCGTGCCCGAGGCGGACAGTTCGCACCTCGCCGAAGTGTTCACCAGCGGCCTGCTCGGCCCGCCTGGCGCGGGCAACACCCCCGGCGAGGACGCCGTTTTCGAGTTCCCGGTCTCGGTCCGCGAAGCCCTGCTCACGGCCGGACGCCGCGCCGAGACCGTCAAGGTGGTCGCCGTGACCGGACAACGGTTCGGCGAGCGGCACCCTGTGCTGCGGCGGATCGCCGACGCGCTTGCCGATCCCGACCGTGCGTCGCTGCCCGACGAGGCCGAGGACGCCTCCCTCGAGCGGGTCGTGATGCGGGCGCTTTCGGGTCCGTACGCGTGGCGGGCCGAGCGGCTGCGTGAACGGGAGCGCGAGCTCGCCGCGGCGGAGGCGGGCGACGACGCCGTCGAAGAAGGCGCGACGGGAACGACGGGGCCGGGCCCGGTCGAACCCGGTGTCCCCGAGCGGCTGGTCGAGGACGTGCGGGAAGAGGCGGCCACCTCACTGCGCCGGATCCGGCGGATCACCACCGACGCCCCGGTCGTCTGGGGCGCGGTCCCCGCGCGCAACCCGGAGTTCGTCGGCCGCCACGCCCTGCTCGACCGGCTCGGGGCGAGCCTGCGGCAAGCGGGGTGCGCGGTCCTGCACGGGCCGGGCGGCCTCGGCAAGACGCAGATCGCCGTCGAGTACATCTACCGGCAGCTGGGCGAACACGATCTCGTGTGGTGGGTGAGCGCACCCCAGGAGAGCCAGATCCGGGCGTCGCTGACCGAACTGGCCCGCCAGCTGCGGCTGCCCGGTGCCGAGGAGACCCTCACCGCGGTGCCCGCCGCCTTGGCCGCCCTCCGCGCCGGCCGGCCCTACCGCCGCTGGTTGCTCGTCTTCGACGCGGCCGACCAGCCCGAGCTCGTGCGGCCGTTCCTGCCGCTCGACGGGCCGGGACGAGTGGTGGTCACGGCACGGGACGCCGCGTCCGGTTCGTTTCCGGCGGAGCCGATCGACGTCGGCCGGTTCGCCAGGGCGGAGAGCGTCGAACTCTTGCGTCGGCGGGATCCCGCGATCTCGGCGGCGGAAGCCGACGCGCTGTCGGAAAAGCTGGGCGATCTGCCGATCGCGCTGGCACAGGCCGCGGCCTGGCGGGCGGAAACCGGGATTCCGGTCGGCGAGTACATCCGGTTGCTCGGACAGAAAGTGACCGAGATCGTCACGGCATCCCCGCGGCCGTCCGACGACGAGATTTCCGTGACGGCGGCCTGGAACGTCTCATTCGACGGCCTCGCGACTCGTAACCCCGCCGCGCACCAGTTGCTCCAGGTCTGTGCGTTCTTCGCAGCCGAGCCGATATCCCGCAGCCTGTTCGCCGGCGTGCGCGGGGTGTCGATCGCCCCTGAGCTGGACGCCGCGATGCGGGACCCGGTGCTGCTGGACCGGGCGCTCAGGGACATCAACCGGTGCCGGCTGGCGAAACTGGACCACCGCAGCGGCACCCTCTTGCTGCACCGGCTCGTGCAGCTGGTGCTCCGGGCGCGGATGTCCGGCGAGACCCGCACCAAGATGCGCCACGTCGCGCACCTCCTGCTCGCCAACCTCGACCCGAACGACCCCGAGACAGCCCGTCAATGGCCCCAGTACCAGATGGTGCTCCCGCACCTGCGGCACGCCGAGCTGATCGACTGCGACGATCCCTGGGTCCGGCGGCTGCTGCTCAACCTGATGAAGTTCCTCTACGTTTCGGGTGACCACACCGGTGCTCTCGCGCTGGCGCAGGAGGTCGTCGCCGCCTGGACGGAGCGCAACGGCGCCGAGGACCCGGAAACGCTGTCCGCGTCGGTCCAGCTCGGGTTCGTGCTCTGGGTGCTCGGCCGGTACGAGGAGTCGTCGGAAGTCAGCCGCCGGACATTGCGGCTCTACCGGCGGACGGTGGGCCCGGATTCGGAACAGGCGCTCCGGGCCGAAGTCCAGGTGGCGGTCGGGCTGAAGGCCAGCGGCGACTTCTTCGCGGCCCGCGACCTGAACCGGCAGACCTACGAGAAGGTCCGGTCGCTGTTCGGCGACGATGAGCCGACCGCTCTGCGTGCGGCGCACGACCTGGTCGTTTCGCTGCTGCTGGCCGGCGACTACGAGCAGGCGCGCTGGCTCAGCGAGGACACCTACGAACGCCGGTCGGAAGTGCTCGGCTACGACAACTGGGAGACCATCAGCACGCTCAACATCCTGATCATCTGCCGTCGCGAGCTCGGCGACTACTCCTGGGCGCGCATCGAGCAGGAGAAGGTGGTGGAGCGAGTGCGCGGCCTGTTCGGCCGGGGCACCGACGGTGTCATCCGCCGCGACTACCACCTGGCCGTCGCGCAACGCAAAGACGGCTACCACGAAGCCGCGCTGAACCTGTCGGGCAGCGCCCTGGAACGGTTCCGGCTCAAGTACGGTTCGGACCACCCCAACGCGATGGCCTGCGCCTTGGCTCATTCGATCGACCTGCGCACCGCGGGGGTCCTGCCGGAGTCACTCGAGCTGGGTGAGCAGGCGCTGGCCCTGTACCGGAACAGCCTGGGCGACCGGCATCCGCACACGCTGGCCGCCGAGGTGGACATCGGGGTCACCCTGCGCCTGCTCGGAGATCCGGACGGCGCACTGGCGAGGGACGAACGCGCGCTGAACGGGTTGCGCGACCGGCTGGGTCCGGTCCACCCGCATGTGCTGGCCTGCTCGATCAACACCGCGAACGACTGGTTCGCGCTCGGCGACGTGCGACGGTCCTTGCGCATCAACACCGAAACACTGGCCCGGTTGCGGCGGGCGCTGCCCGAGGGCCACCCGACCGCGCTCGCGGCCCGCCTCAACCGCGCACTGGACCTCGAACGGCTCGGCCGCGTCCGGGAGGCGGTCAGCCAGCACCGCGAGGTGCTCAGCGCCGCGTACCGGGCGTTCCGGCTCGGGCACCCGGCCATCGCGGCGGCGGAGAACGCGGTGCGAGCGGAATGCGACATCGACCCGATGCCGTTGTAGCGCGGTCAGGCCAGGGCTTCCCCGACCCAGGCCGCCAGCTGGCGAAGCGTCACCTCGATGCCCTCGCGGCGCAACTCCCGGTGCACGGCACGAACGAGTTCCGGCGCGTTGAGCAACGCACGCGCGGCGGGGCCGGCGGGCAGCGAAAGGCCGTAGCCGATCAACGCCGGGGCGTCGTCGGGGTCCTTTTCGAGTTCGGCCTGGAACGCCGACCGGGCGTCGGCCCGGCGGCCGGCGACGAGCAGGTAGTCGCCTTCGAAGGCGTCCGGGACGAGTGGCCACACCTGCTGGAGCCGGGCTTCGCCGTCTTCACCCAGCTTGACCCGGATCAGGTCGGCCCGTGCGTTCGGCCATTCCCCGTCCGAGACGGTGTCGAGGCGGCCTTCCGGAAGCACCGGAGGGCAGGAAAGGCCCCGCTGCCACGCCTGAGCGAGATCGGCGACCGCCTTCTCGTCGGGACGAAGGTGGCGAAGCCGCCAACCCGCGTAGTGGTCCGCGGCCAACGTTTTCGCCCACCGCAAGGATTCGGCCGCGCACGGCTCGGACTGCCACGGCTCGAACACGGTCGCGAGCTCGGCCAGGAACTGCCGTCCCCCTTCGGTGAGCGCGGCGTCGTCGCGGATCGCTTCGAGGGTCTGCCAGGTCTGGGTGCGCCAGTGCGCGAACTCGAAGGCGGCCAACCGGTCTTCGGGCCGGGCGCGGGACAGCGCTCGCCAGAACGCCGAAACACCGAAGAAGGCGTAGACGCCGTGCACCAGGCCACCGAGCGGACGCGGGTCTTCTCGCCACGGCGCGTAAAGCCGTTGGGTGCGGTCGTCGTCGTGCAGGCCGGCGAGCTGCAGCAGCCCGCCCAGCCGGATGTGCTGGAACTCGTGGACGAGGGCCGCGGCCAGCGTGGCGGCGTCTTCGGGCGCGGCGATCACGGCGCTGCCGAAGGCTTCTCCCGTCGACGCGCTGGGAAGCCGGAACGGGACGGCCGGTTCCGGCACGATCGACGTCAGGCCGGTGGGCAGGACTTCCGCGTACTCGGGCACGTGCTCGACGACCAGCCGCCAGGCTTCGCCGAGCAGGTCGCGCCAGTTCGCCACTTCGGCTTCGGCCAGCCGGGCCGGCGGAATCGGGTGGTAGAGACCGCGATGCGGGTCCAGGTCGTCGAGCCGCAGTTCGAGGACGCGTCCGCCGGCCTCGAACCGGAACTTCCGGAGCGGGTGCCACGACGGCTGCTCCGGCGCGACCCGCGAGCGCGAGCCGTCGATTGTGAAGGAACCGGCTTCCCCGTTGACTTCGGCGGTCGTGAAGCCGCCGCCTTCGTCGAGCCACGCCGCCCCCAGCGTCGGCAGCACGACGGTGTCTTTCCACACCGGCACCCGGATCGTGAACTTCAGGCCCGCGTGGATCGCGGCCGCGGCGGCCAGGGTGTGGAGGTAGCCGTAGTGGACCCAGAGCGGGCACTCACCGGTGAGCCCTTGGTCGATCAGCCGCGTGGTGTACCCGGCCCAGCTCCCGGTGTAGGGGTGGGCGAGAACCCGCTCCAGCGCCTCCGGCTCGGCCTGTTGAGCGCGCTCCAGCAGGTCCCAAGGAGCCTCGGCGCCGGCCAGCGGACCGGTCAGCCGCTCGTCCGTCTCGGCTTCGTGCACGAGGCCGAGGATCAGGAGCAACCGGCGGCTGCGATCGGCGGTGCGCAACAGGTCCACCGCGGCGGCCCCGCCACCGCCGGTGGCGAGCTGGTCGAAGGTGTCCCAAGGGAGCGAATGCGAGCCCGGGGCGGACGCCTCCGGGACCTTCGTGTGCACAGTGAGCCTCTCCGGAGCGACTTCAGTCGACGCGTTTGGCGCCGCCCCCGCTGCCGCTCGCGGTCACCGGGATGTGGGCGGTCCGCTCCGCGGCGTGGCGAATCGAACGGCGGAGCACAGCGGCATCGAGCTTCCGCAGTTCGGACAGTGAGACGGCGCTCAGGTCGAGGAGTTCGGATTTGATCCCCGGCTGTTCACTGCCACCAGGCGATCGCATCGCGATATTTCCCCTCGTCCAGAAGTACCGTTTGGAGGCGCGCGTAAGTTAGCACGGCATGGGCTCACCCTTTCGGGTCGCCCGGCGATTGCCCGCTTCCCCGCGACGGAGCTGGGTGCCCCCTACTCGTGAACTGTTCATCGTACTCCGTGCGGCCGAGAGAAAGCGGCGCTCGCCGGACAGGATTCGATACGCTCTGTCACAGGGGCCTTGCGCTCGGGAACTGGCAGGGAAAGCGGTTCGCCGGAGGTGGTGATCCGGTGCCCGGTGAATTCGCGTCGAGTCGGCCGAGACTCAATTATTGCGAGATATCTGTTTTGTCATTCCGGCGGTCGGCGGGCGGTTGAGAAGAATTCCTCAGGCGACGCCGAGAACCGTGTGCAGGAGGGTCGTCAGCTCCGCTTCGAAGTGCGGGCGCGCCGCCACTCGGCGGGTGCGGGCCAGGTCGTTCGCGATGGTCAGCGCCGCGTGGACCGTGATTTTCGCTTCTCGCGGCGGGAGTTCCGGGCGCGCCGCGGAAAGCAGCGTCACCCACTGGGCTACGTAGTCGCGTTGCACGCGCAGCAGGTCCGCCTTGTCTCGGTCGGGCATCGTCACCCGGTCCGCCGAGAACGACACCAGCAGTTCCGGCGTGTGCAGAATCGTGTGCACGTACGACGCCGCCAGGCGGCGGAGCGCGTCCTCCTCGTCCCTTGCCTGCAGTGCCCTCTCGGCCGCCAGCGCCAGTCTGTCCGCCGCTCGGTGGCCGATCGCCACCATCAGGGCCGCCTTGCTCGGGAAGTGGCGGTAGACGCTCGGGCCCGCTATGCCCGCCGCCGCACCTATGTCCTCCATGCTCACGTCGTGGAACCCCCGCTGGGCGAATAGCTCCGTCGCCGCCGCCAGGACCTGCTCGCGGCGGGATGGCGTGCCCAGGCCCGCCACCGCGGTTGAAGGCGGCGTCGCGGGCGACGGGAGTGTGGCGTTGAGCACAGCCAGCGCCAGCTCGACCAGCAACTGCGCGAACCGGCGGCGCGCCACTGACGTGTGGTGCACCGAGACGCTGCCGAACACCGACAGTGCCGCCCAGCACAGCAGCTCGGCGTCCTCGGCCGGCAGCTCCGGGCGCCGGGTCAGCAGGGCCTTCGACCACGCCGTCAGCGCCAGCGTCGACCGGCGGGCTATCTCGCGCTGGTCCTCCTTCGGGAGGTGACGCCCCTCCCAGCGCCACAGCGCGGCGATCTCCCGGCGCTCGACCGCCTGCGTCGCGAGGCGGCCCAGCAGGTCTTTCAGCTGGTCAGGCTGGGGAACCGAGTCCGACAGCGCCTCCGCCGTCGCCGCCTCCAAGTCCTCGAAGCCGCTCAGGACGACGTACGCCAGGATCGCCTGCTTGTCCGCGAAGTGGCGGTACAACGCCGGCCCCGTGACGCCCGCCGCGTCCGCTATGTCCTTGATGCCGACCCCGGGGAAGCCACGCGCGCGGAACAGCTCCGCGGCCACCGCGGCCAGCTGGGCCTTGCGGTCGCGGGGTCGCGCAGCGCGTACGGAGTCGGTCATCGTGAAAGAACGATAGCGGCTAACGGCACACCTGCAACCCATTGACACCATGGGGTTATCCGGAGATATGTTAATGGCCATTAGCCCTACTGGCCGGTATCATCGGCCACGGTACGAAGACGTCCCACACGCTCGCGAGGAGTTGTTCTGTGAGTAGCGAGGCCTACATCTACGAGGCGATCCGCACGCCTCGCGGCAAGAACAAGGGCGGTGCCCTGCACGGCACCAAGCCGGTCGACCTGGTGGTCGGCCTGATCGAAGAGCTGAAGGTCCGCCACCCGAACCTCGACCCCAAGGCGATCGACGACATCGTGCTGGGCGTCGTCTCCCCGGTCGGCGAGCAGGGTGCCGTCATCGCGCGCACCGCCGCGCTGAACGCGGGTCTCCCGGAGACCGTCGCCGGTGTGCAGCTCAACCGCTTCTGCGCCTCCGGCCTGGAGGCCACCAACACCGCCGCGCAGAAGATCCGTTCCGGCTGGGACAACCTGATCATCGCCGGTGGTGTCGAGTCGATGTCGCGGGTGCCGATGGGCTCCGACGGCGGCGCGCTGTTCATGGACCCGGCCACCGCGTACGACAACTACATCGTCCCGCAGGGCACCGGCGCCGACCTGATCGCGACGATCGAGGGCTTCTCCCGCGAGGACGTCGACCGCTGGGCGGTCCGCTCGCAGGAGCGCGCCGAGGCGGCCTGGTCCGGCGGCTACTTCGCCAAGTCCGTCGTCCCGGTCAAGGACATCAACGGCGTCACGGTCCTCGACCACGACGAGCACCGCCGTCCCGGCTCGACCATCGAGGGTCTCGGCAAGCTCAAGCCGGCCTTCGCGGGCATCGGCGAGCTGGGCGGCTTCGACGCCGTCGCGCTGCAGAAGTACCACTCGGTCGAGAAGATCAACCACGTCCACACCGGCGGCAACTCCTCGGGCATCGTCGACGGCGCCGCGCTGGTGCTCGTCGGCTCCGAGCAGATCGGCAAGACCTTCGGGCTGACCCCGCGCGCCCGGATCGTGGCGACCGCGTCGATCGGCTCCGAGCCGACGATCATGCTCACCGGCCCCACGCCGGCCACCGAGAAGGTGCTGAAGACCGCGGGCCTCAAGCCCGAGGACATCGACCTGTGGGAGCTCAACGAGGCCTTCGCGTCCGTCGTGCTCAAGTGGATCAAGGACCTGCACCTCGACGAGGAGAAGGTCAACGTCAACGGCGGCGCGATCGCCATGGGCCACCCGCTCGGCGCCACCGGCGCGATGCTGGTCGGCACCGTGGTCGACGAGCTGGAACGCCGCCAGGCGCGCCGCGCCCTGGTGACCCTGTGCATCGGCGGCGGCATGGGCGTCGCGACCATCATCGAGCGGGTGTGAGGGAAGAAATGGCCGAGAGCAAGACCATCCGCTGGGAACAGGACTCCGACGGCATCGTCACCCTGACCCTGGACGACCCGAACCAGTCGGCGAACACGATGAACGCCGCCTTCCGCGAGTCGCTCGGCGTCACGGTCGACCGCCTCGAGGCGGAGAAGGACAACATCACCGGCGTCGTGATCACGTCCGCGAAGAAGACGTTCTTCGCCGGTGGCGACCTGAACGACCTCATCCAGGCCAAGCCGGAGAACGCGGTCGAGCTGACCGAGGGCAGCACCCTGATGAAGGGGCAGATGCGCCGCATCGAGCAGCTCGGCAAGCCGGTCGTCGCGGCGATCAACGGCGCCGCGCTCGGCGGCGGCCTCGAGATCGCGCTGGCGACGCACCACCGCATCGCCGCGGACGTCAAGGGCAGCCAGATCGGCCTGCCCGAGGTGACGCTGGGCCTGCTGCCCGGTGGCGGTGGTGTTGTGCGCACTGTCCGATTGCTGGGCATCCAGAGCGCCCTGCTGAACGTCCTGCTGCAGGGCCAGCGCCACCGTCCGCGCAAGGCACTGGAGCTGGGCCTGGTGCACGAGGTCGTCGACACCGTCGAGGAGCTCGTCCCCGCCGCGAAGGCGTGGATCAAGGCGAACCCCGAGGGCGGCGTGCAGCCGTGGGACGTCAAGGGTTACAAGATCCCGGGCGGTACCCCGTCGAACCCGAGCTTCGCGGCCAACCTGCCGGCGTTCCCGGCGAACCTGCGCAAGCAGATCAAGGGCGCGAACATGCCGGCGCCGCGGGCGATCCTGGCCGCCGCGATCGAGGGCGCGCAGGTCGACTTCGACACCGCGCAGCTGATCGAGACGCGCTACTTCATCCACCTCGCCACCGGCCAGGTCTCGAAGAACATGACGAAGGCGTTCTTCTTCGACCTGCAGACCATCAACTCGGGCGGCTCGCGGCCGGACGGCTTCGAGAAGTACACCGCCAAGAAGGTCGGCGTGCTCGGCGCGGGCATGATGGGCGCCGCGATCGCGTACGTGTCCGCGAAGGCGGGCATCGACGTCGTCCTCAAGGACGTCTCGCAGGAGGCGGCCGAGAAGGGCAAGGGCTACGCCGAGAAGCTCGAGCAGAAGGCCCTCTCGCGCGGCAAGACCACGCAGGAGAAGTCGGACGCGCTGCTGGCCAAGATCAAGCCGACCGCCGACCCGGCCGACTTCGCGGGCGTCGACTTCGTCATCGAGGCCGTGTTCGAGAGCGTCGAGCTGAAGCACAAGGTGTTCGGCGAGATCGAGAGCATCGTCAACGCCGACGCGGTCCTGGGTTCCAACACCTCCACGCTGCCGATCACCACGCTCGCCGAGGGCGTGCAGCGGCAGGAGGACTTCATCGGGATCCACTTCTTCTCGCCGGTGGACAAGATGCCGCTGGTCGAGATCATCTGCGGCGAGAAGACGTCGCCCGCGACGCTGGCCAAGGTCTTCGACTACACGCTGCAGATCAAGAAGACCCCCATCGTCGTCAACGACAGCCGTGGCTTCTTCACCTCGCGCGTCATCGGCACGTTCATCAACGAGGCCGTCGCCGCGCTGGGCGAGGGCGTCGAGCCGGCGTCGATCGAGCAGGCGGGTTCGCAGGCGGGCTACCCGGCGCCGCCGCTGCAGCTGATGGACGAGCTGACGCTGACCCTGCCGCGCAAGATCCGCAAGGAGACGAAGGAGGCCATCGAGGCCGCCGGCGGCACGTGGAAGGCGCACGCGTCCGAGGCCGTCATCGACCGGATGCTCGACCAGTACGACCGCAAGGGCCGCTCGACGGGCGCGGGCTTCTACGAGTACGACGCCGAGGGCAAGCGGATAGGGCTGTGGCCGGGCCTGCGTGACGCGTTCAAGTCGGGCTCGACGGAGATCCCGTTCGAGGACCTCAAGGAGCGGATGCTCTTCGCGGAGTCGCTCGAGACGGTGAAGTGCTTCGACGAAGGCGTGCTGACGTCGGTGGCGGACGCCAACATCGGCTCGATCTTCGGCATCGGCTTCCCGGCGTGGACCGGCGGCGTCATCCAGTACATCAACCAGTACGAGGGTGGCCTGCAGGGCTTCGTCGACCGGGCGCGTGAGCTCGCGGCCCGGTACGGCGACCACTTCGAGCCGCCTGCCTCGCTCGTGGAGAAGGCCGCCAAGGGCGAGATCTACGAATAAGCCGCACTGACGAACGGGCCGTTCCCTCCGGGGAGCGGCCCGTTCTCGTCACAGTGCGAAGGCGACCTCGGCGTGGCTGACGTGGTTGTCCCAGCGGCTCAGCGCCCGCCGCGCGTCCTCCTCGAGGACGGCGTCTTCGTAACTGTCGCCCGCGAAGCCGCGTACGGCGTCGAGGTCGGTGAAGAACGTGATCGAGGTGAACTCGACCTCGTCGCGGTCCGGGCGGCGGAGCAATCGGGCGCCCTGGAAGCCAGGCACGTCACGCAGGTGCGCCGCGACGTCGGTTTCGTAGTGCCGCTGGTAGTCGTCGGCCGTCGCGGCGGGCGCCCAGCCGCGCCAGGTGCGTGCGATCATCCTCGGTTCCCCAATCCGTCGAGGGGCTCGACGGTACCCGCGGTCTCCAGAGCCGCGTGCACGGTCAGGACCTGCGCTTCGACGATGTGAAACTCTCCGGCGATGTCCGATTGCACAGCTGCGGCCCGCGCCTCCAGCTGCAGCGGGCACTCTCCGCGACGCGCGGCGGACGCACGTGCCGGGACGGTTCCGGTGTCAGGCGTTCCACGTTCGCCGCGAGCCGAAGTGTCCGGCAGTTTGTCCGCTTCCGTTCGCCCGGAATCCACCGACCGCGGGTTAATCTCCGCCCATGCGCCGTCCCGTCACGGTGGCACTGGCCGCCGCCTTGTTCGCCTCCACCTTGACAACGATGTCAGCCGCTGCCGATCTGAGCCCCGCCGACTTCGTCGATCCGCTGATCGGCTCCGCCGGGGACGGCAACACCTACCCCGGCGCGACCGCGCCCTTCGGGATGCTCGCCTGGAGCCCGACCAGCACCCGCGGCGACCAGACGTCCACCGGCGCCGCCAACGGCTACCAGTACGACACCACCCGGCTTCGCGGCTTCAGCCTCACCCACGTCAACGGCGCGGGCTGCAACCCCGGCGCCGCGGGGGACGTGCCGATCCTGCCGTTCGCCGGTGACGTCACCTCCTCGCCGACCGACGACACCACCGACGCCGTCTACGCGAGCAACTTCAGCCACGCCGACGAAGCCGCGACGCCCGGCCGCTACCGGCTCGGCCTGCAGAACGGCGTCACGACCGACTTCGCCGCCAGTGAACGGACCGCGATCGGCACCCTCGCCTACCCCGAAGGCAAGCCCGCGAGCCTCCTCTTCCGGACGTCGAATTCCCTCAACGGCAGCGAGGACGCCGAGACCCACATCGACCCGGCGAACCGCACGGTCACCGGATCCGTGCTCACCGGCGCGTTCTGCGGCCGCCGCGCGAACGGCGGCGTCAACAACCGCAAGTCTTACTACCGCCTCTACTTCACCGCGCGGTTCGACCAGCCCGTCACCGGCGCCGGGACGTGGAAGGACGCGACGCTGCAGCCCGGCGGCCTGGACCAGACCGGCGGCGAAGGCTACGCGACCGGCAAGGACCGCGCGGGCCGCGGCTCCGGCGGATACGTCACCTTCGCGCCCGGCAGCAAGGTCACGATGCGGATCGCGATCTCCTACGTCTCCCTCGAAGGCGCGGAGCGCAACCTGCGTGCCGAGCAGCCAGCCAAGTCCACGGTGGACAGCGTCGCCGCGAAGACGAAGCAAGTCTGGAACACCGAGCTGAGCCGGGTCCAGGTCAATGGCGGCACCGCAGGCCAGCGGATCGTCTTCACCACCGCGCTCTACCACAGCCTCCAGCAGCCCAGCCTGGTCAGCGACGTCGACGGCCAGTACCTCGGGATGGACCGGAAAACCCACCGCGTCGAACCCGGGCAGGACGCGCAGTACAGCAACTTCTCCGGCTGGGACCAGTACCGCGCGCAGGTGCAGCTGCTCGCCCTGCTCGAACCGCGCGTCGCCGGGAACTTCGCCCAGTCGCTCTTCAACTACGCGAAGCAGAACGACGGCGTCTGGGACCGCTGGGTGCACGTCAACGGCGCGACGCACGTGATGACCGGCGACCCGTCGGCGGCGACCATCGCGACTTTCTACGCGATGGGCGTCCGCAACTTCGACTACCGCGGCGCGTTCGACTCGCTGTACCGGCAGGCGACCGTGCCGCGGCCCGAAGGCCTGCAGGACGGCGGCTGCCCCGGACAGTGCGTCGGCCAGCGCCCGAACCTGGCGCAGTACCTCGTGTCGCACTACGCGCCCAACGACGTCTGCCACTGCTGGGGCGGCGCCGCCGAGACGCTCGAAGACGCCGTCGCCGATTCCGCAATCGGACATTTCGCAGAGCTGCTGGACCGCCCGCGCGAAGCCGCGGAATTGCGGACCCGGGGCGCGTATTGGCGGAACGTCTTCAACCCGGAGACCGGCTATACGCAGGCGCGCAACCTCGACGGCAGCTGGGTGACGCCGTTCGACCCGGCGAGCGACCGCGGCTTCGCCCAAGGCAGCGCGGCGGCTTACACCTGGATGGTCCCGCAGGATGTCTCCGGCCTCGCCGACGCGATGGGCGGCAAGGCGACCGCCGTCACCCGCCTCGACGCGTTCTTCCACGACGCGAACGGCAACTGGCAGCTCAAGGGCGGTGGCCCGCTCAAGTACGACCCGACGAACGAGCCCGACATCCACGCGCCCTGGCTGTACAACGAGCTCGGGCAGCCCTGGAAGACCCAGGAAACCGTGCGGCAGCTGGTGAACTCCGTCTACACGACCGGGCCGTCGGGCCTGCCCGGCAACGACGACCTCGGCACGATGTCCGCCTGGTACGTCTTCGCCGCGCTCGGGATCTACCCGCGCACGCCCGGCACGGGAGAGCTGCTGCTCTCCAGCCCGTTGTTCCCGAGCGCGGTGGTCCGCCCGGCGGCGGGCGCGCCGATCCGGATCACGACGTCCGGCAGCGGGAAGTACGTCGCCGACGTCCGCCGCGATCGGCGTCCGCAAGCCGGCTGGAAGCTCGACGCGTCCTTCCTGCGCACCGGCGGCACGCTGGACTTCCGGCTTTCGGAGACGCCGACCGCCTGGGGCACCTAGGGTTCCAGCGCGACGTGCGGGAGCCGCCGGTCCAGCCACCGCGGCAGCCACCACGCCCGCGCGCCGAGCAGCCGCATGATCGCCGGGACGAGCAGGCAGCGGATCACCAGCGCGTCCAGCAGCACGGCGACCGCCAGCCCGAGGCCGAACTGCGCCAGCATCCGCGACGGGTCGAGCAGGAACGCGCCGAACACGAGCACCATGATCGCGCCGGCCGCGGTGATCACGCCGCCGGTCGACGCGAGGCCTTCGCGGACGGCGAGCCGCGCGTCGCCGGTGCGCCGCCACTCCTCGTGCATCCGCGACACCAGGAATACCTCGTAGTCCATCGACAACCCGAACACGATCGCGAAGATCATCACCGGCACGAATGCCTCGATCGGGCCGGGCTGCGCGCCGAACCAGCCGTCGCCGAACACGAGCGTCATCACGCCCAACGAAGCGCCGATGCTCAGCAGGTTCAGCAGCGCCGCCTTGAGCGGGATGAGGATCGACCGGAACACGACCATGAGCAGCAGCGCGGAGAGCCCGACGACGACCAGCACGAACAGTGGCAGCCGGTCGGCGACGGCCCCGGCGAAGTCCGTCGCGGCCGCCACCGAGCCGCCGACCAGGTAGTGGCCCGGCAGCGTCGGCAGGACGTCGGTGCGCAGGCGCGTCACCAGTTCGGCCGTGGCTTCGTCCTGCGGTGACGTCGTCGGGAACGCGAGCACCGTGTTCCCCCTCGGCGGCAGCGCTTGGGCGATTCCCGGCGTCGACGCGAGCTTCTGCTGCAACGCGACTGCGTCGCCCTCTTCGGCGACGACGGCCAGGGGCCCGCTGAAGCCCGGCCCGAAACCTTCGGCCAGCAGGTCGTACGCCTGCCGCGTGGTCGATCCGGCCGGGTCGGTGCCCGCGTCGGCGAACCCGAGGCGCATGCCCATGGCCGGGATGGAGAGCCCGACCAGGACGATCAGCCCGATGGCCAGCGGCGCCACGGGCCGCCGCTGGACGCCGTCGGCGAGCCTGCGCCAGGCCCGACCGTGGTCGCGTTTCGCGGCGTGACGCCGGATGCCGCGCTCGAGCCGCTTGCCGAACAGCGAGAGCAGCGCGGGCAGGAGCGTCACGGACGCGAGCATCGTCATCAGGACAGTCAGCGCGACAGCCACGGCGACCCCGCGCAACCCGCCGAGGCCGAGCGCGAGCAGCCCGAGCAACGCGATGATCACCGTCGTCCCGGCGAACAGCACCGAGCGCCCGGCGGTGTCGAGCGCGCGCCGGGACGCCGTGTCGCGGTCGTGCCCGGCGAGGATCTCGGCGCGGTAGCGGGAGAAGATCAGCAACGCGTAGTCGACGCCGACCCCGAACCCGACCAGCATCATCAGCGGCGAGGTGTAGCTCGCGATGTCGACGAAGTGCGAGACGACGGTGATCACGCCCAGCGTGCTGCCGACCGCGAACACCGCGGTGATGACCGGCAGCCCGGCCGCGAGCAGCGAGCGGAACAGGAACACGAGGATGACGAGCGCGGCGAGCAGCCCGGCACCCTCCGCGGGACCGCCGCTTTCGGAGATGCGCTCGACCGGGTCGCCCGCGAGCGCGACGGTCACCGGCCCGGCGTCCTTCGCGGCGTCTGCGAACTTCACGATGTCGTCGTAGAGCAGGTCGGTCGAGGCGGCGTCGAAGGTGACGGTCGCGTAGCCGATCCGGCCGTCCCGCGACAGCGTGTCGAACGGGTCGGTCACCGAGCGCACGTGCGGCTGCAATCGGACATTTCCCAGAGTGTTTTCGACCGCGGCGCGCTGCGTCGCGAGCCCGGCGTCCTCCTTGAAGACGATCTGCGCGCTCGTGCCCGATTGCGCAGTTCTCTCCAGGAGGTCGACGACCTGCTGCGACTCCGTGCCGGGAAGCGAGTTGTCGTCGTGGAACGCGTCGCCGGTGAGGCTTGAGGTGAGCGTGACGCCGAGGAGCACGAGCGCCCAGAGTGCGACGGCGAGCCACCGGTGGCGCTGCGCCCAGCCCGCCAGCCGGGCCAAGCTGCCCCCGGGGGAGCGAGTGATGGTGTCCATGGTGGACAAGGATTCGCGAGCGTGGCCCTGCACCGCGTCGCGCACGGGAGGACACTTCGCCTGCTCCCGCCGGTGTCCCTTAAGGCCGTTCCCGTACTCCCGCGGGAGTACGGCTAGGGGGTCAGCCAGCGCGGCGTCACGGCGCCGGACTCGTACGCGAGCACGACGAGCTGCGCGCGATCGCGCGTGCCGGTCTTCGTCATGATGCGGCTGACGTGCGTCTTCGCCGTGGCCGGGCTGAGCGTGAGTTCGCGCGCGATCTCGTCGTTCGACAGTCCGGCGGCGACCAGAGTGAGCACCTCGCGCTCGCGGTCGGTGAGCCGGTCCAGCGCCGGCGGCGGTGCCGGGCGGGTGACCCGCGCGGCGAACTCCGAGATCAGCCGCCGGGTGATCGACGGCGCGAGCAACGCGTCGCCGCGGGAGACGACGCGCACGGCGTGGATCAGCTCTTCGGGCTCGGTGTCCTTGACCAGGAACCCGCTCGCGCCCGCGCGCAGGGCGCCGTAGACGTCCTCGTCGAGGTCGAACGTCGTGAGGATGACGACCTTGGTGCTCACCCCCGGATCCTCGAGCAGGTGCCGGGTGGCGGCGAGGCCGTCGAGCACGGGCATCCGGATGTCCATCAGCACGACGTCCGGGCGGTGCTCGTGCGCGGCTTGCAGCGCCTCGCGCCCGTCGGCGGCTTCGGCGACGACGGTGATGTCGTCCTCGCCGTCCAAAATGGACCGGAAGCCGGCGCGGACCAGCCGCTGGTCGTCGACGAGCAGGACCCGGATCATCGGCCCATCATCGCACCGGCAGCCGGGCGCGCACCCGGAAACCGCCGTTCTCCAGCGGCGCCGCGGTCACCTCGCCGCCGAGTGCCCGCGCGCGTTCGGCCATGCCGCGGATTCCGTTGCCCGGCGGGGCGGCACCGCCGCGGCCGTCGTCGTCGACCTGCACGGACAGCTCGTCGGCGCCGTACCCGAGCCGGACGACGACGCTCTTCGCGGCGGCGTGCTTCGCGACGTTCGTCAGCGCCTCCTGCACGACGCGGAAGGCGGCGTGCTCGACGTCCGGCGGCAGGTCACGCGCGACGCCGTCGATCTCCGTGCGCACGGTCAGCCCGGACGCGCCGACCGACTCGGCCAGCTCCGCGACGCGGTCCAGCCCGGGGCGGTCGCCCTGGCGGAGCATGCCGAGCGTCGCGCGCAGTTCCCGGAGCGCGGTCTTGCTGGCGTCCTTGATGGCGCTGAGGGCTTCTTCGGACTGCGCGGGATCCCGCCGGTGCAGCGCGGCGCCCGCCTGGACGTTGATCAGCGCGAGGTGGTGGCCGAGGACGTCGTGCAGCTCGCGGGCGATGCGGAGACGTTCGTCGGTGGCCCGGGCGCGTGCTTCGGCTTCCTTGGTGCGTTCG
The DNA here is from genome assembly GCF_030264295.1 of Amycolatopsis nalaikhensis. Classification (GTDB taxonomy): domain Bacteria; phylum Actinomycetota; class Actinomycetes; order Mycobacteriales; family Pseudonocardiaceae; genus Amycolatopsis; species Amycolatopsis nalaikhensis. Next base: position 4,706,283 of record NZ_CP127173.1, read on the forward strand.
GCTTCGGCGCGGTAGTGCGCGACGGCGCCGCCCGCGACCAGGGCGACGAACCAGCCCGTCATCAGGAAGAAGGCGAAGTTGTCGACGTGCCGTCCCGTCCGGGAGCTGACCTCGCCGACGACGACCCCGGCCATGGCCGCGACGACGAGCAGCGCGGCACCCCGGATCCGCCCGGCCGCGGCCGCCGCGTAGAGCGTGTAGGCGAAGGCGAGCAGGACGAGACCGTCCGGGTCGGTGAGCGGGTAGTAGAGGGCGCAGCAGGCGAGCGCGAACCCGGCGACGCTCAGAGGGTACCGGTGCCGGAAGAACAGCGCGGCGCAGCAGAGAACGGTGAGCACCCAGCCGAGGACGGCGTGGTGCGGGGGATCGGCCCGGTCGCTCAGGACGGCGAACAGCGTGCCCACGAGCACCGTGACGGTGACCGCGAGCTCCGCCGCGTAACGCCGCAACCAGGACACATCGCGAGTCTAGGACGCCGCGAGCCGTAACAACCGCACTCGGGCGAGCGACTACGGCGGCATTGGTTCGTAACGCTAAGGAGTTCTCGTGAAGACCAAACTGGGGTTGATCCTGGCCGCCGGCCTGCTGCTCGCGGGCTGTGGCGTCGGCACGGTCCCGCCGAAGGACACCGGGAGCATCGGCGTCCTCGATGCTCCGACGTCGACGTCCTCGACGTACTCCGTTCCGGCCACGACCGAAACGCCCACCACGACCGAAGCGCCGCCGTCCACGACCGTGCCCGCGCCCGCGCCCGCGGTGAAGACGACGACGCCGAAGCCCCAGGCGCCGAGGACGACCGCGCAGGCGGCCCCGCAGCCGACCGGGTGCGGCGCCGACTACTACCGCAACTCCGACGGCAACTGCGTCCACCGGCCCAGCGACAACCCCGCCGGCGCGACGGCCCTCTGCAAGGACGGCAGCTACAGCTACAGCCAGCACCGTTCGGGCACCTGCTCAGGCCACGGAGGCGTCCGCACCTGGCTGTGACGAAATCACTATTCGAGCGGAAACCGACCAGTACGTAGGTACAGTGCATGAAGTTGCATGATGTGTACTAACTACGCACTGGGGGTGCCGTGTCCGGACGGTCCGGCCGCGCGATCGTCGTCGTGCTCGCGTCGTGCGGGCTGGTCGCCTCGTTCATGCAGACGCTGGTCGTGCCGCTCATCCCGGTGTTCCCACGGCTGCTGAACGCCTCGCCCGCCGACGCGTCGTGGGTGGTCACCGTGACGCTGCTGGCCGCGTCCGTCATCACCCCGGTCAGCGGGCGGCTCGGCGACCTCTACGGCAAGCGCCGGATGATCCTCGTCAGCCTCGCGCTGCTCATCGCCGGTTCGGTCGTGTCCGCGACGACCAGCACCCTCGTGTTCCACATCATCGGCCGCGGCCTGCAGGGCTGCGCGATGGGCGTCATCCCGCTCGGCATCAGCATCATGCGCGACGAGCTCCGCCCGAACGCGTCGGCGGCGCGATCTCCCTGATGAGCGCGACGCTCGGGGTCGGCGGCGCGATCGGGCTGCCGGTCGCGGCGCTCGTCGCCGAGAACGCCGACTGGCACGCGCTCTTCTGGACCGCCGCCGGCCTCGGGCTGGCGTGCGCGGTGCTGATCCTCACCGTGGTGCCGGAGTCGCCGCTGCGGACGCCGGCGCCGTTCGACTTCTTCGGCGCGTTCGGCCTGGCCGCCGGATTGCTCTGCTTGCTGCTGCCTGTGGTCAAGGGCGGCACGTGGGGCTGGACGAGCGCGCCGACGCTCGGGTTCGCGGCCGCGGCCGTCGTCGTCCTGGTCGTGTGGGGTGCCTACCAGCTGCGCCGCCGCGACCCGCTGGTCGACCTCCGCGTGTCCTCCCGCCGCCCGGTGCTGTTCACGAACCTGGCGTCGATCATGGTCGGCTTCGCGTTGTACGCGATGGCGTTGTCGTTCCCGCAGCTGCTGCAGGCCCCGGCGTCGACCGGCTACGGGCTGGGGCAGTCGATGGTCGAGTCGGGCCTCACGCTCGCCCCGAACGGCCTGGTGATGATGCTGCTCTCACCGGTTTCGGCGCGGCTGATCGCGCGGTTCGGCCCGCGTCCGACGCTGATGAGCGGTGCGCTGGTGATCGCGGTCGGGTACGCGTTCGCGATCGTGCTGATGGACAACGCGCTCGAGCTCATCACGGCGTCGGTCATCATCGGCGCCGGCGTGGGCATCGCGTACGCGGCGATGCCCGCCCTGATCATGGGCTCGGTGCCGGTCACCGAAACGGCGTCCGCGAACGGCCTGAACTCCCTGATGCGCTCGGTGGGCACGGCGGTTTCGAGCGCGGTGATGGCGGCGATGCTGGCCCAGCTGACGATCACCGTCGGCGGGCTGCCGGTGCCGTCGCTGTTCGGCTTCCGCGCGACGTTCGCGGTGGCGGCCTTCGCCGCGCTCGCGGGCGTCGTGCTCGCGGCGCTGGTCCCGCGGACGCGGACGGCGCCGGAGCTCGTCGCCGCCTAGTCCTTGCGCGCCACCAGCGCCAGCCCGCCGCACTCCGCCGGGTCGGCGGGGACGTCCGCCGGGGAGTCCGGCCGCCACTCGGGGATGAATACGACGCCGGGGTCGAGGATCTCGAAGCCGTCGACCAGCGCGCGCAGCTCGTCGGCCGAGCGCGGCGTGACGGGGTTCGCGCTCTTCTGGTACATCGCGACCGCGCGGGCCGTGCCGTCGCTCTGCTGCTCGTAGGTCGCCGAGGACAGCGCGAGGTAGCTGCCGGGCGCGAGCGCGTCGCGGTAGGCGGCGATCAGCCGGGCCGGGTCGCGCTCGTCCGGGATGAAGTGCACGAACAGCGCCATCACGACCATCACCGGCTGGTCGAGGTCCAGCATCATCTCGGTGGTCTCGTGTTCGAGGACGTCTTCCGGGAACTCGGCGTCGGCGTGCACCATCGCGGCGTTCTCGTTGTCTTCGAGCACGATTTCGCTGTGCGCGACCGCGACGGGCTCGTTGTCGACGTAGACGACCCGCGCCCGCGGATCGACGGCGTGGGCGACCTCGTGCACGTGCCCGACGGTCGGCATGCCGGAGCCGATGTCGAGGAACTGCCGGACGCCCTGGTCCAGCCCGAACCGGATGGCGCGGCGCAGCCACTGCCGGTTCAGCTGCGCCCGCTGCCGCGCGTTCGGCTGCGCGGCGAGCACCTGCTCGGCGAACATCCGGTCGACGGCGTAGTTGAGCTCGCCGCCGAGGATGTAGTCGTAGACCCGCGCGGGGTTGGGCTTGTCGAGGTCGATGCCCCGCCTCGCGTAGTCGTCTTCGCTCATTCGCCGCTCCGGAAGATCAGGTGTGCCACCGACAATAGCTAGTTCTTGCGCGCGACGAGCGCGAGCTGGCTGGCCAGCTCCGGGTGCTCGCCGACTTCGGCGGGATCGTCCGGCCGCCATTCCGGGATGAACACGATCCCCGGCGGCAGGATTTCGAGGCCCTTCACCAACGCGCGCAGCTCTTCCCGCGACCGCGCGACGACGTTCGTGCCGCTGTTCCGGTACAGCTCGGCCGCGCGGCGCACCTCTTCGCCCTGCCCCTCGAAGGTGCCCGACGACAGCGCGAGGTAGCTGCCGAGCGCGAGCACGTCGGTGTACGCGGCGATCAACCCGGCAGGGTCGCGCTCGTCCGGGATGAAGTGCACGAACGCGGCCATGATCACCATCACCGGTTCGGCGAAGTCCAGCAGCCGCTCGGTCGTGGGGTGCTCCAGGACGTCGTCCGGGTACTCGGCGTCGGCGTGCACCATCGCCGCGTTGTCGTTGTCCTGCAGCACGATCTCGCTGTGCGCGACGGCGACCGGCTCGTTGTCCACGTAGACCACGCGCGACGCCGGGTCGATCGCCTGGGCGACCTCGTGCACGTGCCCGACCGTCGGCATGCCCGAGCCGATGTCCAGGAACTGCCGGATCCCGTGCTCGGCGCCGAACCGGACGACCCGGCGCAGCCACTTCCGGTTCAGCAGCGCCAGCTCCCGCGACTCCGGGCGCACCTGCAGGATCTGCTCGGCGAACACCCGGTCGACGGCGTAGTTGAGCTTGCCGCCGATCAGGTAGTCGTAGACGCGCGCCGCGTTCGGCTTGTCGAAGTCGATCCCGCGCTTCGCCAGTTCGTCCTCGGTCATTTCCGCCCCACCAGCGCCAGCCCGCCCGACCGTTCCGGCGGGTCCTCGAGCGGTTCGTCGGGCCGCCACTCGGGGGTGAACACGACTCCCGGCGGCAGGATCTCGAAGCCGTCGGCCAGCGCGCGAAGCTCGTCGGAGGAACGCAGCGTCAGCGGGGTGCCGCTCTGCTCGTACAGCGCGACCGAGCGCCGCGACTCCTCGCCCTGGCCATCCCACGTCGCCGACGACAGCGCGAGGTAGCTGCCCGGCGCGAGCACGTCGGCGTACTTGGCGATCAGTCCGGCGGGGTCGCGCTCGTCGGGGATGAAGTGCACGAACGCGGCCATGATCACCATCACCGGGTCGCCGAAGTCCAGCATCGCCCGCGTGGTCGGGTGCGCCAGGACCTCGTCCGGGTACTCGGCGTCAGCCTGCACCATCGCCGCGTTCTCGTTGTCCTCCAGCACGATTTCGCTGTGCGTGACGGCGATCGGCTCGTTGTCGACGTACACCACCTTCGACGCCGGGTCGATCGCCTGGACGACCTCGTGCACGTGCCCGACCGTCGGCATCCCCGAGCCGATGTCGAGGAACTGCCGGACACCCCGATCCGCGGCGAACCGCACGGCGCGCCGCAGCCACGCCCGGTTGACCAGCGCCATGTGCCGCGCGGACGGCAGCACCTCGAGGATCCGGTCGGCGAACGCGCGGTCGACGGCGTAGTTGAGCTTGCCGCCGATCAGGTAGTCGTACACGCGCGCGGCGTTCGGTCTTTCGAGGTCGACGCCGCGCTTCGCGTGTTCGTCGTCGCTCATCCACCGCTCCCGGGTCCAGTGTGCCGGTGACGATATCGGGATCAGAGCAGCGGCGGCACCACGGCGTCGATGAGGTGCGGACCGGGCTCGGCGAAGGCGCGCTGCAGCTGCTCGGCGAGCTCTTCGGCGGTCGTCGCGCGGGTCGCGGGCACGCCCATGCCCTCCGCGATCTTCACGAAGTCCATGTCCGGCCGCGAGAGGTCGAGCAGCTCGTTCGCCTTCGGGCCGCCCGAAGCCGCCCCGACTCGCTGCAGTTCCATCCGCAGGATCGCGTACGCGCGGTTGTTGAGCAGCACCGTCGTGACGTTGAGGTTCTCCCGCGCCTGCGTCCACAACGCCGAGATCGTGTACAGCGCACTGCCGTCCGATTGCAGGTTCAGCACCGGCCGGTCCGGCGCGGCGACGGCCGCCCCGGTCGCCACCGGCATGCCGTAGCCGATCGCGCCGCCGGTCAGCGTCAGGATGTCGTGCCGCGGCGCGCCCGCCGTCGCCGTCGGCAGCAGCAGTCCGGACGTGTTCGCCTCGTCGGCGATGATCGCGTTCTCCGGCAGCAGCGCGCCGATGACGTCGACCCAGTTCTGCGGGGTCAGCGGCCCGCTCGGCAGCGCGGGCCGCGACGCCTGCGCCAGCACGGGTTCGGTGTCCGCGGCGACGAGATCCGCGACCTCGGTCAGCGCGCGCGTGATGTCCTGCCCGACTGCCGCGAGCGTGTGCACCTGGGCGCCGTCGGGCACCAGATCGCTCGGCTTGCCCGGGTAGGCGAAGAACGACACCGGCGCCTTCGCACCCGCGACGACGACGTGCTTGATCCCGTCGAGCTGGTAGGTGACCTGCTCGGCGAGGTAGCCGAGCCGTTCGATCGCCGGCAGTCCGGCGCCGCGCTCGAGTCGCGCGGGGAACGTCTCGACGAACACCTTCGCGCCGGTCGCGGCGGCGATCCGGCTGGCCGCGCGCAGTCCTTCTTCGCGGCACGCGCTGCCGCCGATGAGCAGCGCGACCGGCTCTCCGGCGCCGAAGACCTCGGCGACGTCCTTGACGGTCGTGGCGTCGACGGCCTGCGCGACGCGCGGCGGAATCGGCGCGCAGGTCTCGCCGCCCTCGCCCCACGAAGCGTCCGCGGGGAGGATGAGCGTCGCGACGCGGCCGGGCGCGTCCTGCGACGCGGCGACCGCGGCGGCGGCGTCGGCCCCGACGTCCTTGGTGTGCTCCGAGCGGCGCACCCACCCTTCCAGCGAGCCCGCGACGGCCTCGATGTCCGACTCCAGCGGCGCGTCGTACTGCTTGTGGTAGGTCGCGTGGTCGCCGACGACGTTCACGATCGGCGTGTGCGCGCGGCGCGCGTTGTGCAGGTTCGCCAGGCCGTTGCCCAGTCCGGGGCCGAGGTGCAGCAGCGTCGCGGCGGGCTTGTCCGCGATCCGCGCGTAGCCGTCCGCGGCACCGGTGACGACACCCTCGAACAGCGCGAGCACACCGCGCATCTCCGGCACGGTGTCGAGCGCGGCGACGAAGTGCATCTCCGACGTGCCGGGGTTCGCGAAGCACACTTCGACACCGGCGTCGACCAGCGTGCGGATCAGGGACTGGGCGCCGTTCAGCTCACTCATGCGGTTCCTTCGGGGAAGAGAACGCCGGGGTTGAGGATCCCGGCGGGGTCGAAGCTCTGCTTGATCCGGCGCATCAGCTCGATCTTCGCCGGGTCTTCGAGGTCTTGGTGGTAGCCCGCCTTGGTGCGGCCGAGGCCGTGCTCGCCGGAGATCGCGCCGCCGAGTTCCATGGCGTAGGCGAAGATGTCGGTGAGCAGCTGCTTCCGCTTGGCGTCGTCCTTGCAGAAGATCGCGAAGTGGACGTTGCCGTCCCCGGCGTGCCCGCACCCGAGCGCACCGCCGCCGGCGGCCATGGCCAGCTCCCGCGACTTGGTGATGAACTGCGGCATCGCGGTCCGCGGCACCACGACGTCGATCACGTCGTCCGCGCCGGCCGCCTTCGCGGTCCAGAAGGCCTTCTCGCGGGCTTCGATGAGCTTGCGCGCGGCGGGCCCTTCGAGGACGTACACGTCGCTGGCGCCGAGTTCGCCGAGCAGCTCGCCGACTGTTTCGACGTCCTCGTCCAGCCGCCCGCTCTCGCGGTTTTCCAGCGCCACCACCAGGTACGCCTCGCACGTCTCGCGGATCTTGTCCGGGACGCCGAGCTCGAGCTTCTCGTTGTAGACGATGGCGGCCATCGTCAGGTTGTCGATGTACTCGAGGATGTGCGGCGCGAGCCCGCTGGAGACGATCGCCGGGACGGCGGCCATGACCTGGCCGAAGTCCCCGAAGGGAGCGAGCACGGTGGCGCCGTGGGTGAGCCGCGGGTGCAGCTTGACGGTGATCTCGGTGGCCAGCGCGAGCGTGCCCTCAGAACCGATGATCAGTTGCGTGAGGTCATAGCCGGTGGAGATCTTCGACGTCTTGCCGCCGGTCCGGATGATCTCGCCGGTCGGCAGCACGGCTTGCAGGCCGAGGACGTTGTTGCGCGTGACGCCGTACTTCACGGCCCGCATGCCGCCGGCGTTGGTCCCGACGTTCCCGCCGACACTCGCGCTCAGCTCGCCGGGGTAGACGGTGTAGCTGAGCCCGGCTTCGGCGGTCTTGACGTCGAGTTCGGCGAGCGTGACACCGGGCTGGACGACGGCGACGTGGTTCCCGGTGTCGACTTCGAGCACGGCGTTCATCCGCTCGAAGGAGATCAGCAGGCCGTCTTCGCGGGGACGCGCGGCTCCCGACAACCCGCTTCCGGAGCCTCGCGCGGTGACAGGCACGTTGTGCTCCGTAGCGGCCTTCAGCAGCTCCGCGACTTCTTCGGCGGTTGCCGGCTTCGCGACGTACGCAGGCTTCTGCGGCTCCGTCGTCAACGCTTCGTCGTGCGCGTAGTCCTCGGAGATCGCGTCACCGGTCAGCAGGTTCTTGTCCCCGACGATCTCGGCCAGCCGTGCCGCCACGTCGCCCATCGACAGCCTCTCCTCCGCACCGTTGCTGTGGTTACCGCAGCGTAGTACGTACCGCCGGTACGTCGCTATGAAGGTTTTTCACATTTGGTCAGACGGTCTCGAAGTTGGCCATCATGCCCATGTCTTCGTGCTCGGAGTTGTGGCAGTGGAACATGTACCGCCCCCGGTAGCCGTCGAACCGCGTGATCACCTCCACCGCCTCGCCCGGCCGCAGGCCGACGGTGTCCTTGAGCCCGCCGTCGAACGGCCCCGGCTCGCGGCCGCCGCGGGAAAGCACCCGGAAGGGCACCAGGTGCAGGTGGATCGGGTGGTGCAGGTCCGCGACGAACCGCCAGATCTCGACGTCGCCGAGCCGCGGCCGGACGTCCGTCCGGGTCGGCGAGTACACCTCGCCGCCGATCGTCCAGCCGTGCCTGCCCCCGGACGGCATGCCGCGGAAGGAGAACTCCCTGATCACTCTCGCCTGTGTCCGATTGAGCGGTTCGGTCGTGCTCAGCCGCTCCGGGATGTGGCTGTCCTCGGTGCCGCGCCGCGCGACGCGGAACCGCATCACGTGCGCGGTGCTCCCGCTGCCTGTCCGATTGAGCAGGGTGACTTCGGTGCCGACTGGGTAGCGCCCGAAGTCGACGACGGCGTCGTAGCGCTCGGCCGGCGCGATCGGCAGGTGGTCGTGCGCACGCGGCGCGTCGAGCAGGCCCTGGTCCGAACCGATCTGTGTGAACGCCGGACCCGCGGGCGGCGGCGGGTCGAGCGCGAGGTCGTAGCGGCGGGCGTTGGACGCGTTGAGCACCCGCAGCCGGTAGCGCGTCGCGGACACCTCGGCGACCGGCCACGGCGCGCCGTTCACCAGGATGACGTCGCCGAGCACCCCGGCGACGTAGGGCTCCTCGACCCCGGGCACGGTGCTCAGCGTCGCGTCGAGGGACGGGTAGCGCATCGACCCGTCCGCGGCGAACGCGCGATCGGTGATCACCAGCGGCAGCTCCCGTTCGCCGCGCGGCAGCGGCAGAGCGTCTTCTTCGGCGTCGCGGACGAAGTGGAGCCCGGCGAGGCCGCGGTAGACCGCCGGACCGGTGAAGTCCATGCGGTGGTCGTGGTACCAGAGCATCGAGGCCCGCTGCTGCAACGGGTAGACGTAGTCGCGCACGCTCTGGGTGATCTTCGCGTCGGGGTCGACCATGCCGTGGTGCGTCATGCGCCAGCCTCCGGCGGGCAGCACCAGGTCGGTGGGGTAGCCGTCGGACTCCGGGGGCGTGCGGCCGCCGTGCAGGTGGACCACGGTCGGCACCGGGAAGCTCGTTGCGGTGCCGCACGATCGTCGTCCGCCCGCTGCGCGACTCGATCGTCGGCCCGGGGAACGTGCCTTCGTAGCCCCAGATCGGCGTGCGCACCCTGGGCAGCAGCTCGACGGTCGCCTGCCGTTGGACGATCTCGTACCGGTCGGCGTCCGCGTCGCGCGCGACCGGCCGCAGCACGGTGGGGAGCGGCAGCGGCACCTGGAACGGTGGCGGCAGCGGCACCTCGCTGGTCAGCAGCTCCCCGGTGACCGCGGCGCGGCCGAGCAACCGCGGCCCGGCGAGGCCCGCGGCCAGCAGGACACCCGCGCCGCCGGACAGGCCGAGGAACCGGCGCCTGGACAGCCCGCTCATCGCCAGATCCCGACGAGGGTGACGACGGCGAGGCTGACGAGCGCGACTCCGAGCGGGACGTGCAGCCCGAGCGCGCCGGCCAGACCGGCGAAGTACTGCGCGGTCTCTCCGAGAAGCAGCAGCACGCTCGCCCAGAACGGCCACCGCGGCCCGCCGCGCCTCCAGAGCAGCGCCGTCGGCACCAGCTGTGCCAGCGCGAGGGAGAAGACCAGGTTCGCGCCGAACCGGTGCACCGCGAGCATGCCGTAGTCGCCGGTCAGGTAGCTGCCCGCGAAGACCGGCTGGCCGAAGATCGCGACGGCGTGCGCGGTGACGAACCCGCGCGTGGCCCCCAGGAATTTCGTCTTGATCACGCAAACGACGTTAAGAGCGTCAATCTATGCTGTCCAAGACCGAAAACGGCATGAAGTCATGACTCCGAGGCTATGAAATGGACCTGCTGCAGCTCCGCTACTTCCAGGCGGTCGCCCGCCGCGAACACCTCAGCCAGGCCGCCGCCGAACTCCGCGTCGCGCAACCGTCGTTGAGCCGGGCGATCGCGCGGCTCGAAGCCGACCTCGGGGTGCCGTTGTTCGACCGGGTCGGCCGCGGCTTGCGGCTCAACCGCTTCGGCGCGGGCTTCCTCCGCCGCGTCGACCGGGTGCTGCGCGAACTGGAAGACGCCCGTCGCGAGCTGAACGACGTCGCGGGCCTCGAACGCGGCAGCGTCGCCGTCGCCGCGGAAACCCTGCTCACGCTGACCGGCGTCGTCAAGGAGTTCCGCGCGGCGCACCCCGTCGTCGACATCCGGCTGTACCAGTCCTCGGCGACGGAGATGGCGAACCAGCTGCGCGCCGGGGAGATCGACCTCTGCTTCGCCTCCCAGCCGTTGCCCGGCCCCGACTTCCGGACGCGGGAGCTGCTGCGCGAAGAGGTGCTGCTCGCGGTGCCGGTGGGGCATCGGCTCGCCGGGCGGAAGCGGATACGGCTGGAGGAGCTCGCCGGCGAGCCGTTCGTCACCACCCGGCCCGGGTACTGGCCGCGCGAACTGGCCGACCGGCTCTTCGCGGAGGCGGGGCTGCGGCCCGAATACACCTGCGAGAGCGACGAGCCGGGCGCCACCGGGGACCTCATCGGCGCGGGGCTCGGCGTCGGTCTCGTGCCCGCGTCTTCTCGTTCGGCCACGCACATCGCGGGTGTCTGGCTGCAGCTCGACGTCCCGGACTGCCACCGCACGCTGAACCTCGTCTGGCGGGCGGACGCGTACTTTCCCCTCGCGGCCCAACGGTTGTCCGACTTCGCGAGCGACTACTTCCACCGCGGGTAGGGCGGGCGCCCGTCCGGCGCCCGCCCTCGCGGATCAGCCCTGCGGCCAGGGCGGGCGGCAGTTCTGCCGAGGCAGCTCGATCGACGAGTTCGTGTACACGCCGTCGGCCAGGGTGTCCCGCATCAGCTCCGGACCCTCGACGTAGCACCAGTGCTGGGCGAAGTAACCGCCCGGCGCCTCGAGGGTGTCGAAGTGGCAGACGCCGTCGGTCTGGATGCAGTAGCGGATGTACGGGATGCCGCCGAAGTCCGTCCGGCCGGGACCGAACGAGACGTAACCGCCGAACGGCGAAGGCGCGCCCGCGCCCGCCGGGATCACCGCGCTGATGCCGCGTCCGGGCGGGCCGACCGGCTGCATCGGGTCCGCGAACAGCTTCGCGCTGAAGCGGCTCTTGTCGACGTTCACGACGCCGTCCGCGATGTCGTTCAGCACGAAGTTCGCCACGATCGCGCCCTGTGAGTACCCGACGACGGTGAATTCGCCGCCCGGGTCCGCGTCGAACGACTCCTGGACGACGCGCTTCGCCTCTTCGCGGCCGATGGCCACGCTCTGGTCCATCGGCGTCGCGCCGCACGGGCCGGGCAGCCCGGATGCGCCCGCCGGGTAGTTCACGACCTTGCGGACCCCGCCGCGCAGCCACTCTTCCTTGTACTGGTCGGCGTTCCCGTTGCAGGTGCCGCCGATGAGGATGTAGTAGTGCGTCCCCTCGGCCTGTGCGGCGGGCGCCGCACCGATGAACCCGCTGACGAGCGCCGCCACGGCCGCGCCGATGAGCGAAAAGCGTTTCAGATTTTTCACTTCGCAGTCCCCTCCGTGAGTTGATCACTGCCCGGCGGACGTTAGGGGCGCCCGATGAAATCCGGATGAAACCGGTGATCACCCGGTTACGGACCGGAGATTTAGCGCAGACTAAATCTCTGGTGGGTGACGCGGCGGGCGGGCGAAGCTTCTGGCATGACATCGACGTACACCTTCGAAGGCGGCTTTTCCGTGCGGCGCCTGGGGTTCGGCGCCATGCGGCTCACCGAGTGGGACCACGTGCGGGACGGCGCGGCCGACGTCGCGCGTCGCGCGGCCGAACTCGGCGTGACGTTCTTCGACACCGCGGACGCCTATGACCTGGGGTTGAACGAGGAACTGCTCGCCGACGCGCTCCACCCGTTCGAGGGACTGTTCATCGCGACGAAGTGCGGGCACGCGCGCCCGAGCCGCGGGGAATGGGTGCCGCTCGGCAGGCCGGAATACCTGCGGCAACAAGCGGAACTTTCGCTGCGACGCCTGCGCGTCGAGCGCCTCGATCTGCTGCAGCTGCACCGGCTCGACCCGAAGGTGTCGCTGGCCGACCAGATCGGCGCGCTCGCCCGGCTGCGGGACGAGGGCAAGATCGCCCGGATCGGCTTGTCCGAGGTCACCGTGGCGCAACTCGGAGAAGCGCGGGCCATCGCGCCGATCGCGAGCGTGCAGAACCGCTACAACCTGACGGATTGCGCGTCCGAGGACGTCCTGGAGTACTGCGAACGCGAAGGCATCGCGTTCATCCCGTGGTTGCCGATCGCACGGGGTGATCACGCGACGGCGAGCGGGGCGCTCGGCAAGGTCGCGGCCGACCTCGGCGCGACACCCGCCCAGGTGTCCCTCGCCTGGTTGCTCCACCGGTCGCCGGTGGTGATCCCGATTCCCGGGACGTCCTCACTCGCGCACCTGGAAGAAAACTGCGGAGCCGCCGAACTGGCGCTTTCCGGTGACGATTTCGAGGAGCTTTCGAAAAGCGCGTGAAAACGGCCCGGCCGCGGTTTCCCGCGGCCGGGCGTCGAGGTCCCGGATGGATCAGACGAGCCAGCCGAGGACGTGCGCCAGGTGCGCCAGCGCGCCGGTGATGATGTCGTGGCAGTAGTGGGCGTGCTGGGCGAACATCTGCATGGAAATGACTCCTTGTCGAACAACTCGATGATTCCCTGGAGAAGCTCCCGGTGGGGAGCGGAATCAGGTTTTCACCGTGCTGGCGACCTGTCAAAAAGACCATTTCCGGAAGAGTCCGGCGGCGCGGAATCTTCCCATCCTAAACACGTAATCCTTTCGTGTTCGACGCCGGGGTGCCCTCATTGGCGGTCAGCCACTCTTGGTAGCGGCGAGGCGGGTAATCACCCTCGGTGATTGCGGCCTTGATCCGGCATCCTGGGCAGTCCGGTAACTCGATCTGGTGATCACCCGCCACGAATGGTGAGTTTCCGTTGATCACCCTTTCGGGTGGCCCCAGACGCGGAAAAGGGGACGCCGGGCGCGTCACCGCACCCGGCGTCCCCTTGCCGGACAAGGGATTCAGGCTCGCGCGAACGAGAGCGTCTCGCCCTCGACCCCCCGCAGCCACAGGTCCTGCGCGGCCGCCGCCATCTCGGCCAGGCCCTCCTCGATCGTGGCGAACACGTTGCCGGGCACCCAGCCCGCGTCGCCGTTGATCAGCAGGTTGTTGCGCCCGTAGAAGATCGCGAGGTCGGTCGCGCCCTGGTCGCTGTGCGCCTCGCTGCCTTCGTCGTAGCCGTACGCCGGGTTGCCGATCTCCCAGGCTTCGAAGCCGAAGTACACGACGTCGCCGGGGATCGGCGTGATCGTCGGGTTCTCCCGCCCCGGCTTCGGCTCCGCGAAGGGCGGCACGAGCGTGTAGACCTCGTTGCGCGCGTACTTCGCGTGGTAGGCGGAACCGCTCTGCGGCAACGCGTCCCAGACGGCGCGGCACGTCCGCGGCGCCTCTTCGTCCAGCAGCCGCGCCCGGCAGGAAACGCCGCGCTTGTCGAGGGTGATCGTGATGTACCGGGCCATGTTCAGCTCCCCGTGACCGAAGCGACGACGTCTCCCCAGATCCGCAGCGCGTCGTCCACCTGCTCGGCGTTGACGACGAGCGGCGGCACCATGCGGACGACGTTCATGTACGGCCCGCAGGTGAGCAGCAGCAGGCCGTTCTTCGCCGCCGCCTGCTGCGCGGCCTGCGCGGTGGCCGTGTCCGGCTCGCCATCGGCGGTGGTGAACTCCGAGCCGACCAGCAGGCCGAGCCCGCGCACCTCGCCGATCGCCGGCGTCTTGTCCGCGATCACCCGCGCGCCTTCGAGCAACTGACGCCCGCGCTCGGCGGCGTTCTCGACGAGGTTCTCCCGCTGGATGACCTCGAGCGTCGCGATCGCGGCCGCGCACGAGACGGCGTTGCCGCCGTACGTGCCGCCCTGCGAGCCCGGGAACGCCTTCGCCATCAGCTCCTGCGAAGCGGCGATGCCCGACAGCGGGAAGCCGCTCGCCAGCCCCTTCGCGATGAGCACGATGTCGGGGGAGACGTCGAAGTGGTCGTGGCCCCAGAACTTCCCGGTGCGGCCGAACCCGGTCTGGATCTCGTCGACGACGAGCAGGATGCCGTGCCGGTCGGCGCGCTCCCGCAGTCCGGCCATGAACTCGCTGTTCGCCGGGACGTACCCGCCCTCGCCGAGCACCGGCTCGACGAAGAACGCGGCGGTCTCGCTCGGCGCGCTGATGGTCTGGAAGACGTAGTCGAAGCTCGCGCAGCGCGAACTTCGTCGCGGTCTGTTCGTCCCAGCCGTAGTGGTAGGCGTACGGGAACGGCGAGACGTGCACGCCGGCCATCAGCGGGCCGATGCCGGCGCTGAACCGCGTTCCGGACGTCGTCATCGTCGCCGCCGCGACGGTCCGGCCGTGGAAGCCACCCTGGAAGACGATGACGTTCGGGCGCTTCGTCGCCTGCCGCGAGAGCCGCAACGCCGCTTCGACGGCTTCGCTGCCCGAGTTCGCGTAGAAGAGCGAGTCGAGCCCGCTCGGCAGGACGTCGCCGAGGCGCTTCGTCAGCTCCAGCAGCGGCTTGTGCATCACGGTCGTGTACTGCCCGTGGACGAGCTTGCCGATCTGCTCCTGCGCGGCCGCCACGACGTGCGGATGGCAGTGCCCGGTGCTCGTGACGCCGATCCCGGCGGTGAAGTCGAGGTGGCGTTTGCCGTCGACGTCGTAGAGGTAAACCCCTTCACCGTGGTCGACCACGACGGGCGTTGCCTGCTTGAGCAGCGGAGATAGCTGGGCCATGGCAGCGTGCTCCTAGGTCGGTTGAGCGGGTTGTCGATTGTTGACAATATCCATAGCATGGCCCTCGGGACAACACGTGAGGAGCAGTCGGGATGAGCGCGAGCACCGAGTCCGGCGTCGTCGACGCGGTCGGCAAGGAACTGTTCATCGGCGGCAAGTGGGTCGCCGCGGAGTCCGGGAAGACGTTCCCGGTGGTGGACCCGGCCACCGGCAAGGAGCTGTGCCAGGTCGCCGACGCCTCCCCGGCGGACGGCGTCGCGGCGCTGGACGCGGCCGTCGCCGCCCAGGCCGACTTCGCGAAGATGGCGCCCCGCGAGCGCGGCGAGATCCTGCGCCGGGCGTACGAGCTGCTGATGAAGCGTCAGGACGAGCTCGCCCTGCTCATGACGCTCGAGATGGGCAAGCCGCTCGCCGAGTCGAAGGGCGAGATCGCGTACGCGGCCGAGTTCTTCCGCTGGTTCGCGGAGGAGGCCGTCCGCATCAACGGCGGCTACGCGACGGCCCCGAACGGCTCGGGCCGGTTCCTCATCACGAAGCAGCCGGTGGGGCCGACGCTGCTGATCACGCCGTGGAACTTCCCGATGGCGATGGGCACCCGCAAGATCGGGCCCGCGATCGCCGCCGGCTGCACCTCGGTGATCAAGCCCGCCGCGCAGACGCCGCTGTCGATGCTCGCGCTGGCAGGCATCCTCGCCGAGGCCGGGCTGCCCGAAGGCGTGCTCAACGTCATCACGACCAGCGACTCCGGCGGCGTGATGGAGCCCCTGATCCGCGACGGCCGCGCCCGCAAACTGTCGTTCACCGGGTCCACCGGCGTCGGCCGCAAGCTGCTCGAACAGTGCGCGGACAAGATCCTCCGCACGTCGATGGAGCTGGGCGGCAACGCGCCGTTCCTGGTCTTCGAGGACGCGGACATCGACGCGGCGATCGACGGCGCGATGCAGGCGAAGATGCGCAACATCGGCGAGGCGTGCACCGCGGCGAACCGGTTCTACGTGCAGCGCGGCGTCGTCGAGGAGTTCTCGCGGCGGCTGACCGAGCGCATGCAGGCCCTACCGATGGGCCGCGGCACCGAGAAGGACGTCGTCGTGGGGCCGCTGATCGACGAGAATGCCGTCGACAAGGTGACGGAGCTGGTCAAGGACGCCACCGACCGCGGCGCGCGCGTGCTTACCGGCGGCTCCGGCGTCGACGGGCCGGGCCACTTCTACCAGGCGACCGTGCTCACCGACGTCCCGCAGGAAGCGCGGCTGACGCACGAGGAGATCTTCGGGCCGGTCGCCCCGATCACGCCGTTCGACACCGAGGAAGAGGCGGTGGCGAAGGCGAACGACACCGAGTTCGGCCTGGTCTCGTACGTCTTCACCAGCGATCTCAAGCGCGCGCTGCGGGTCAGCGAGGCGCTCGAAGCCGGGATGATCGGGCTGAACCAGGGCATCGTGTCGAACCCGGCGGCGCCGTTCGGCGGCATCAAGGCGTCCGGGCTCGGCCGCGAAGGCGGGACGGTCGGCATCGAGGAGTTCCTCGAGACCAAGTACATCGCGGTGGCCCTGTGAAGACCTACCGCCTGGCGAGCATCCCCGGCGACGGGATCGGCGTGGACGTCACGGTCGAGGCCCGCAAGGTCCTCGACCGGGCGGCCGCGCTCTTCGGCTTCGCGCTGGAGTGGACGGAGTTCGACTGGAGCTGCGAGCGGTACGCCCGGCACGGGTCGATGATGCCGGACGACGGCGTCGAGCAGCTCTCGGCGTTCGACGGGATCCTGCTCGGCGCGGTCGGCTTCCCGGGCGTCCCGGACCACGTTTCGCTGTGGGGCTTGCTGATCCCGCTGCGGCGCGCGTTCCAGCAGTACGTCAACCTGCGCCCGGTGCGGCTGCTGCCAGGCACTACGTCGGTGCTGGCCGGCCGGAAAGCCGAAGAGCTGGAGCTGGTCGTCGTCCGGGAGAACTCCGAAGGCGAGTACTCCGCGATCGGCGGACGGCACAACGCCGGACGGCCCGACGAGTTCGTGCTGCAGGAGTCCGTGTTCACGCGCGTCGGTGTCTCGCGGATCATCCGGTACGCCTTCGAACTGGCGCGGACGCGGTCTTCGCGCGTCTGCTCGGCGACGAAGTCCAACGGCCTGATCCACTCGATGCCGTTCTGGGACGAGATCTTCGCCGAGGTCGCGCTCGAGTACCCGGATGTCCACAGTGAACAGATGCACGTGGATGCCTTGGCGGCGCGGATGGTCCAGGCGCCGGACCGGCTCGACGTCGTGGTGGCGTCGAACCTCTTCGGCGACATCCTGAGCGACCTGGCGGCCGCGATCACCGGCGGGCTCGGCATGGCGCCGTCCGGCAATATCAACCCATCGGGTGAATTCCCGTCGATGTTCGAAGCCGTCCACGGCAGTGCTCCGGACATCGCCGGGCAGGGCATCGCGAACCCCGTCGCGCAGATCCTGGCGGCCGCGATGCTCGTCGAACACCTGGGCGAAACCGTTGCAGCGCAAGCGATCCGGACCGCGGTGGACCGCGTGCTCGACGAGGGCCGCGTGCGCACGCCGGACCTCGGCGGCACGGATACCACAGAACGGCTCGGCACGGCGGTGGCCGAAACGCTGGGCTGACTTTTTGTCGGTGCCCTCCGGCACGGTGGTCTCGAACCCACCGAAGGGGAGGAGACACCGATGTGCTCTGCCTGTGAGGACCCGGACAGATCCGGTTACCTGGAACGGCTGCGCGAAGGCGTGGCCGAGCGGGGCTGGATGGTGCAAGGAGTCGTGAACAGCGGGTCGTACCCGCCGTGGGCCTACACGATCGGCCTGAGCGGGTACGACTTGCCTGAGCTGGTCGTGACGGGCCTGCCGGTCGTGGCGGCCGGAAAGCTGCTCAACGACGTGGCTTCGCGCGTCCTGGGCAGCTCACCGCCTGCCGCGGGCGAACGCGTTGCGCTGCCCGGCGGTCCGCTGGTCGAGGTGGTCGCCCTCGCGGAGCCGTCGGCGCACCTGATGGTCGCGACAGCGTTGTACGGCAACGAAATCCGCGCGCTGCAGCTGGTTCACGCGGACTCGTGCGGCCGCTTCCCGTGGTCCCCGGACTACCGCGACGGCCGCGGTGGCCAGCCCGTGCTGGGGGTGCGTCGTGCCCGGCAGATGTGACTGCGAACCGCCGGTCGGCTGCTTCCCGACGCCGGTGCGGGCCGTCCACGTCCGCATCCCGCCGAGCGGACTACCTGAACCGCACGACGACCCGGTCGACGAATCGCCCGCTGCGGACCGCGAGCCGAGGTGGCGGTCACGCATGACGTCCCTCAGGGAACGCGCGCATGCTGTCCCGGGACGCCTTTTACAGTACGCAACCCGCTTCCGGACCGAAGGCGCCGACGGGTTCACCCGCAGCACCGCCCCACACGACCAGCCGACCGCGTTCGGGCCGGCGGTGACCGAGGCGGAGCCGTGGGCCCGCGAAGAACTCGCCGACCACGGTCTCGACAACGCCGGCGGATCGACGACATGGGAACTCTCGGACAACGGGCTGGCCTTCACCGGCGACCAGCCCCTGCGGACCTGGCTCGCCACCACCCTCGCCGATCTCGAAGACCTGCTCGAGCAATACCGGCAGAGCCTCGATGGTCAGACGCCTCAGCAGGGCGACGACGCCCGGCCCGAAGCCGTTCCCGCCGCCGGACCTCGCCGGCCCAGCGGCGTGACCACCCCGGCCGGTCTCGGCGACCGGCGTGGTCGCCTTCGTCGGCTGTTCCATCGTTCTCGGACCTGCCTGGGGCGACCAGGTCACCGTAATGATCGGCGACACGGTCGCCCGCTACCAACGCCTCACCAACACCGAACTGTCCGAGAAGCCCGGGGACAGCACACGGAACGCGCGTCGGCGTTCCGCTCACGCGTTGCCCGGCACCGGCGGGGCGTGTCCTTCCTTGAGACTGGTCCCGGGCGCGAGCCGCTGCACGGCGTCCTCCATGTGGGCCTCGAGGAGCGCAAGCGCCGTCTCTTCGTCTCCGTCGCGAAGGGCCTGAATGAGCTTCGTGTGCTCCTCGACTCGTTCCTCGACCCGCTGGTAGGTGCCCTGCAGCGCCGTCAGGCACATGCGCGTCTCGATGAGGAGGGTCCGGGCCATCCGGACGAGCCGCTTGCTGCCGGAGGCGTTGATAAGGGCCTCGTGGAACTTGAGATCCGCGGTGGAGAGCGCGTGCGGATCATCTTCACTGGCGGCGGTGGCCATCTCCGCGACGGTGTGTTCGAGCAGGGCCGCGATCCGGTCGCGTTCTCCGCCGCGCAGGGCGCGGAGCATGGCGGCGCGTTCGATCGCCGAGCGCGCCGCGTAGATGTCGTAGACGTCTCCGGGCTCGAGATCGATGACGAAGAGCCCGCGGTGCCGTTCACTCCGGAGGAGCCCCTCGGAGACGAGATGCTGCATCGCCTCCCGAAGCGGCCCCCGTGACACCTGGAACCGCGCGGCGAGCTCGGTCTCGCCGAGCTGGGTGCCGGGCGGGAGGGCGCCGGTCATGATCGCGTCGCGCAGCTGGCGCGCGATGACCGCGGCCGTCGACTCGCGGCTGACCGGTTCGATCTCGGGCAGCATGCCCGGTGGCAGGGCCATGTCAGGCGCTCCCGCCCGGTAGGTGCCGGAACAGCGCGCCGAGCGAGCGGACGAGACGGTGCTGGCCGGTCAGGCGCAGGCCTTCCCAGACGGTGACCTGGTTGGCGGTCAGCACGGGCTTCTTCAGCGCGGCTTCGATGGCGTTGATCTCGCCGAGGGTGCGCATGGCGGTGTCCGGCACCAGGACGGCGTCGGCGTCCGGGTGGTCGTGGCGCACGGCGAGCTCGACCACGGCTTCCGGTGCCATCGCCCCGACCTCGGCGGCCGTGATGATGTCGGCGCTGGCCATCGAGACGACCTCGATGCCGCCCGCCTTCAGGAAGTCGACGAACAGCCGGGCGATGTCGTCCGGGTAGCTGGCGGCGACGGCGACCCGCTTGACGCCCAGCGCCCGCGCGGCGTGCACGAACGCGAAGGAGGTGCTCGAGGCCGGCACCCCGGCGACGGCGCCGAGCCGGTCGGCCTGGTCCTGGGCGCCGTCCCAGCCGTAGACGAAGCTGCCGCTGGTGCAGGCCCAGATGACCGCGTCCGGCTCGTGCTTCTTGAGCAGGGCGGCACCGTCGGCGAGGCGGGTTTCGCTGCCGAGGTCCAGCAGTTCGGCGACCGCGTGCTTGTCGGTGCCGTAGATGTGCTCGACCGCGAGCCGGATGTCGCCCTCGTCGGCCGCCACGCCGCCGAGCAGCTGCTCGGCCAGCGGGTAGTCGTCTTCGGCCGCGTGGTCGGGGTAGATGAAGCCGATGGTGGTCACGGAACCTCCGGAGGGACGCAAATTGTCGACAATCCTAGAGGGCTGGTCAAGGAATACCTTCACGACACGTCACGAAGCCACTTCCCGGGTCCGACGATGGGCAGGTTCATCCGGCGCAGGCACGCCCACATGGTCAGCTGGTTGGCCGTGAGCACCGGCTTCCCGAGTGCGGCTTCCAGCGGCTCGATCAGGTCGTACGTGGGGAGGTTGGTGCAGCTGACGAAGATCGCCTCGGCGTCGCCGTGGTCCGCGGCCAGGATGCGCTCGGCGATGGTCCGGTAGCTGACCTTCCAGATGCCGCCGCCCAGCCCGAGGTGGTCGCTGGCGACGGTCTCGACCTTCAGCTCGGCGAGGAAGTCGTGCAGCGCGCGGGTGAGGTCGGCGTCGTACGGGGTGAGCACCGAGACGCGGTGCAGGTCGAGCTGCTGCAGCACCTCGGCCAGCGCGCCCGAGGTGGTGACGGCGTCCGGAGCGCCGGCATCGCAGATCGCCTTGGTCAGCGAGCGCTCGTAGTCGACGCCGTTGACGAAGCTGCCCGACGTGCAGAGGTAGGCGACGACCTCGGGCTCGACGTGCAGCACGTCGCGCGTCGCGCTGGCCAGGTGGTGGCTGTCGCTGACGAGGCGGGCCATCTCCATGCTGACCGGCACGGGCTCGTACGGCGTGCGGGCGAGGTGGAGGGACACCTCCATCGGCACCCAGCGCCAGAGCTCGCGCTCCAGCGCGAGATCGAACGGCGCGATGACCCCGATGCCGCGTTGCGCCAGCGGGCCCTCGAACGCCAGGAAGTCGAAATCCAAGGCTCAGCCTCCGGAATACGTCTGTACTTGACACGTCCGGTGCTCCGGGGGTCGTTCCTCGGATTGTTGACAATCATACGAGTGACTTTTACCGTGTCAACGTGATCGCCTCGGAAACCCAGGAAACCCCGGTCCTGGCGGTGCTCTGTGGCGAGTCCCGCCCACCGGACATGCGTGCTGTCGAATCGAGGGCCGTCGTGCGTTACACGGACGCGGCCGGCCTGTCCGATGCTTTGTCCGGAGCGGACGCGCTCTTCGTCTACGACTTCCTCTCCACGGCCGTCCCCGGGGCGTGGCACGCCGCCGACCGCCTGCGCTGGCTGCACATCGCGAGCGCGGGCGTCGACCCGGTGCTGTTCCCCGGGCTGGTCGAGAGCGACGTGGTCCTGACCAACTCGCGGGGCGTCTTCGACGACGCCATCGCGGAGTACGTGCTGGGCGTCGTGCTCGCCTTCGCCAAGGACTTCGCGCGCTCGCACGACCTGCAGCGCGAGGGCCGCTGGCTGCACCGCGAGAGCGAACGGATCGCCGGACGCGAGGTCGTGGTCGTCGGCACCGGGCCGATCGGCCGGGCGATCGCGCGGCTGCTGCGCGCGGCCGGGATGCGGGTGAGCGGCGCCGGGCGCCGGGAGCGCACCGGCGATCCCGACTTCGGCGTGGTGCACGAGTCCTCGCGGCTCACCGAGTTCCTGCCGGCCGCGGACTACGTCGTGGCCGTCGCTCCGCTGACCGAGCACACCAAGGGCATGTTCGACGCGCGCGCGTTCGCGGCGATGAAGCCGTCGGCGCGGTTCGTGAACGTCGGGCGGGGCGAGCTGGTCGTCACCTCCGACCTGGTCGAGGCGCTGCAGAACCGGGTCATCGCCGGGGCCGCGCTCGACGTCTTCGACACCGAGCCGCTGCCGCCGGACAGCCCGCTGTGGAGCATGCCGGACGTGCTCGTCTCGCCGCACATGTCCGGCGACTTCATCGGCTGGCGGAACACGCTGGTCGAGGTCTTCACCGAAAACTTCCGCCGCTGGCAGGCTGGGGAGCCGCTGCGCAATGTCGTCGACAAGACGCTCGGCTACGTGCCGTCGGGGAACCAGGGAGCCGGATGAACGACAGGATGCTGACCGCCAGCGAGCTCGTCGCCGCCTACGCGACCGGTGAGCTGTCACCGATCGAGGCGACGCAGAACGCGCTGCAGGCCATCGAGGCGCGGGACGGCGAGTGCAACGCCTACTGCCTCGTCGACGCCGACCGGGCGCTGGAACAGGCGAAGGCGTCCGAGATCCGCTGGCGGGACGGCAACCCGATCGGCTGGCTCGACGGGGTGCCGTCCTCGATCAAGGACATGTTCCTGACCCAGGGCTGGCCGACCGTCCGCGGCTCGAAGAGCATCGACCCGAACCAGGCGTGGGACGTCGACAGCCCGGTCGCCGCGCGGATGCGCGAGGCGGGCCTGGTGGTCCTGGGCAAGACGACGACGCCCGAGATCGCCTGGAAGGGCGTCACGGACAGCCCGTTGTGCGGCATCACGCGCAACCCGGTGGACCCGTCGAAGACGGCGGGCGGCTCGAGCGGCGGCAGCGCCGCGGCCGTCGCGGCCGGGATGGGCGAGCTGTCCGTCGGCACGGACGGCGGCGGCTCCGTGCGGATCCCGGCGTCGTTCTGCGGGATCGTCGGGCTCAAGCCGACGCACGGCCGGATCCCGCTGTACCCGGCGAGCCCGTTCGGCCCGCTCTCGCACGCCGGCCCGATGGCGCGCTCGGTGGACGACACCGCGTTGCTGCTGGACGTCCTGTCGATGCCGGACCACCGCGACCCGGCCGCGCTGGCGCCGCCGGTGGCGTCGTACCGCGAGGCCGTCCGGCGGGACGTGCGCGGCCTGATCGCGGCGTTCTCGCCGACGCTCGGCTACGTCGAGGTCGACCCGGAGGTGGCCGCGATCGTCGCGGACGCCGTGCGCGCGCTGGGCGACGCGGGCTTGCACATCGAGGAGACCGACCCCGGGTTCGCGGACCCGAAGGGAGCGTTCGACATCCTGTGGTCGTCGGGGGCGGCGAAGCTGCTCGACACGTTCCCGCCGGGGTCCGAGGAGCGGACCGACCCGGGCCTGCGGACGGTCTGGGAGCTGGGCCACACGTGGTCGGCGAGCGACTACCTCGACGCCACCGCCGAGCGGGCCGCGCTGGGCATCCTGATGGGCGAGTTCCACACGCGCTACGACGTGCTGATCACGCCGACCGTCCCGATCCCGGCGTTCGAGGCCGGGCACAACGTGCCGCCGGGCAGCGGGATGAGCGAGTGGCCGGAGTGGACACCGTTCACCTACCCGTTCAACATGACGCAGCAGCCGGCGATCAGCGTGCCGGCCGGGCACACGTCCACGGGCCTGCCGGTGGGCCTGCAGATCGTCGGGCCGCGGCACTCGGACGACCTCGTGCTGGCCGTGGCGAAGCTGCTGGAGGAAGTGCGGCCCTGGGCGCCCGCCTGACCACACTTGAGGGTGAAACCGGGGCCGGAGCGCGGGAAGCTGTGCCACTGTCGGCCGGGTGAAAGCTCAAGGCTGGCGGTACGAACGAGCCATCCCCACCACGGACCCGGCCGGGCAGCCGACGCGCGTGGTGGTCGGCTTGATCGAGCAGGGCGACAGGCTGTCCGCGGCGCTGAGGATCGACGACGGCAAGGCTGCTCTCGTTCCGCTGGAAACGGGCGGCGAGCTGCTGAAGGCCCTGCGCGAGACGCTGGAGAACTGGTGGCGGCTGGAGGGCCATCGCGACTTGACGCCGGAACCCCGCGCGGGACGCTGAGGTCAGGCGATCCCGAGCTCGCCGAGCTGTCGACGCCCGGCCGGAGTCACGCGCAACGCCCGTCCGCCCGGGCGGCGGCGCACCCAGCCCTGCGCGAGCAACGAGCCGAGCAGTGCCGTCCCCAGCGAGCCCGCGAGGTGCGCCGTTCCGTGTGACCAGTCGAGGCACGCGCGCACCTGCGGCCCCGGACCCGGCAGCGCCGCGATCCCGAGCGCGGCCAGCAGCGGGTGGTCGAACGTGCGCACGGCGCCGGTCTCGCCGGGGGCCAGGTCGTCGACGACGCCGTCCTTGCGCAGCACCACCGCGACGTCGACGCCGAGCTGCCCGGCCAGGTGGCCGTAACACGCGCGGGCACGCAGCAGCGGACCCGTCGGCGGGGAAGGCTGCAACGGTGCGGGCAACCGGGGCGGCGCGAGTGCCGCCAGCGCCTCCACGACGTCGGCCACCTCCGGACCGGCGAGGCGGTGCAGACGTCGGCGGCCCGCGTCGGTCGCCACCACCAGGCCCGCGTCGCGCAGGCGGTGCAAGTGGGCGCTGGCCGTCGAGGGCGCAACTCCGGCGACCGCCGCCAAGGCGCGGGCGGAATGGGCGTCGCCGTCCATCAGCTGCAGCAGCATCGCCGCCCGGGCCGGTTCGCCGATCGCCTGGGCGACCGTGGCGATGTCGGGCTCCATTCCGGCAGCGTAACCGTTCGCTCCGGGGCGAACGGTTTCTGTGGCACGCTGCCGCCATGACCGATCGCTACTTCGAGGACTACGTCCCCGGCGTCACCTACGACTGCGGGAGCATCGAGGTGACCGAAGCCGAGATCCTCGAGTTCGCCCGGCGCTTCGACCCGCAGACCTTCCACGTCGACCCGGTCGCGGCGGTGGACGGGCCGTACGGCGGGCTGATCGCCAGCGGCTGGCACACCGCGAGCCTGATGATGCGCCTCTACGCGGACAACTACCTGTCCCCGGTGTCCAGTTTGGGCAGTCCGGGGGTCGACGAGCTGCGCTGGCCGCGTCCGGTGCGGCCGGGGGCCGTGCTGAGCCTGCGCGCCACAGTGCTCGAAGCGCGGCTTTCGCGGTCGAAGCCGGACCGGGGGCTGGTGCGCACGCGCGCCGAGTTCGTCGACGCCGAGGACGAGGTCGTCTTCAGCGCTAGTCTGCTGAACTTCTTCCTGGTGCGCCCGGCCTGACCGGCGCGTGGCGGACCAGGCCGCGCACGCCCGGGTTCGCCAGCACGAGCGCGGTCGCGCCGACGACCAGCGCCGCGCCGCCGAGGAGTGTCGCCTCGCGGCCGGCGTGTTCGGCCAGTGGGCCCGCGATGATCTGGCCGAACGGCATCGCGACGAACGAGCCGAGCATGTCGTAGGAGTAGACACGCGCGAGCTTGGCGGGCGGGATGTTCTCCTGCAGGGACACGTCCCACGCGACGGAGAACTGCTCGATCGCCACACCCGAGAGGAACATCGCGAACAGCAGCGGCAGCAGGTACGGCGTCTCGCCGAGGGCCAGCATCGGGAGCGCGTCGACCATGATCAGCGCGACGCCGACGAGCAGCATCCGCCGGGGCTGCCAGCGTGCCGCGACGAGGCCGCCGAGCAGCGACCCCGCCGTCTGGACGGCGAGGGCGATGCCCCAGCCGGTGCGGCCGAACGTGTCGTCCGCGACCAGGGGGCCGACCACCAGGAGCGCGCCCGCGTTCACCGCGTTGACCACCATGAACTGCAGCACCACCAGCCACACCCACGACCGCGCGCGGAACTCCCGCCAGCCCTCGGCCAGCTCGGCCAGGGGGCGGCTGCCGGGAACGCGTTCGCCGCGCGGCAGCCGGATCCGCCGGTAGGACACGGCGGCGGCGAGGAACAGGACGGCGTTCCCGGCGAGTGCCCAGCCGGAACCGGCGAACGCGACGAGCACCCCGGCGAGCCCGGCTCCGGCGATGCGGCCGGTGTTGGAGAGCAGCCGGACGAGCGCGTTCGCCTGGGCGAGCAGCGGGGTGGGCACGGTCAACGGGGTGAGCGAGGCGGCCGCGGGCAGGGAGATGGCCGAGACGGCGCCGTTGACGAGGCTGAGCCCGGCCAGCAGCGGGATCGAGGCGAATCCACAGAGGACGCTCGCGGCGATGACGGCCTGGGTGAGGGCGGCGGCGGTTTCGGTGCCCTGCAGGATCACCGACCGCGGCAACCGGTCGGCGAGCATGCCGCCGAAGAGGATGAGCAGCACGTTGGCGAGCGACCGCGCCCCGACGACGAGGCCGAGGTCCACGGCCGACCCGGTCAGGTCGACGACGGCGAAGGCGAGCGCGAAGGGCGCGACGGCGTTCGCGAAGTCGGCGAAGGTCCGGCCGGTGACGAGGGCTCTGAAGCGAGCTTCGCGCAGTGGGGCGAGGAGTGTCATCGGAGTGGGTCCGGTTCGGGGTGGGAGCGGAGGTTTGCGTGATTGGGGCGCCTCACTCCGGCTCCTGCGTCAGCTCGAACAGCGCAAGACTCGCGCTCACCCGCACGCTCCCGGGCGTCCTCGGGGGCTGGGCCGCCGCGTGGAGGCGCTCGCTCAACTTCGTCGCCTCGCTCAACAACTCCGCCCACACTTCCGGGTCCACCCACAGCTCCGCGTCCGTCAACGACGCCGGGCGCTCCGGCGCGCGCTCGACAGCCCGGCGCAGCAGTTCGCCCGCGATCGCCTTCGTCAGCAGCTTTTCCTCGCCCGGGTCGCGCGTCGTCAGGCGACGGCCGGAGTCCGGGAGGTGCCGGTAGCGCTTCGCCCGGCCGCCGCGGATGGACACCTCCTCGGCCACCTCCACCAGGCCCGCTTCGTGCAGGCGGCGCAAGTGGTAGCTCACGTTCGCCTGCGTGTCGCCGAGTTCGCGGGCCGCCTCCGCCGCGCTCAACGCCGCTCCTGTCAACAGGGACAGGATCCGCAAGCGGAGCGGGTGGGCCAGCACCCGCAGGTTGTCGTGGGGCATGGGGCCAGTCTCGCACTACCGTCAAAGAGTTATTTGGGGGTAGGCGCCTACAGCGTGTACTCCGTGCCGTCCGGGGGCAGCGACGCGCCGGACGCCCGCACGGCGGCGTGCTCGGGCGACGCCGGGTCCAGCGCCGGGTTCGTGTTGTTGATGTGCGTGAACGCCCACCTCGGCCCCGGGTGCGCGGCGATCCGGGCCAGGCTCGTGGTGATCGGCAGGTGTCCCATCGCCAGCTGGTCCGGCCCGCCGACGCCCGCCATCTCGTCCGGTGCGTAGAACGTTCCGTCCAGCAGCACGAGGTTCGCGTCCGCCACGAACGCGTCGAACCCGGGTGGCCAGCTCTTCAGGCACGGCGCGTACACCAGGACTCCGCCCGTCGCGGGGTCCTCGATGCGGTACGCCACCACCCACGGTCCGTCCTGAGTGGACGACACGTACTTCGGCTTCTTGTCGCTCACCGGCAGGACTGAAACCCGCAGGCCCGGAACGTCGAACGTGGACGTCCAGGCCGAGCTGCCGTAGCCGTCGAGGATCGCGCGCAGCGGGGACAGCCCGTGGAGCACCGTCTCCGGTGCGGACACCGGGAGGCCGCCGCCTTCGCGCAGCATCAGCAGACCCAGGGAGTGGTCCAGTTCCGCGTCCGTGAGCAGCACTCCGCGCACCGGCGTCTCGCGCGGGCCCGGCCCGGCTCGCAACGCCGGAGTCCCGAGGATCTGCGCGCGGATGTCCGGCGAGCAGTTGAGCAGGTACCAGCCCGCGCCGTCCGCGCTCACCGCGACGCAGTCCTGCGTGCGCGGCTCGAGCCCGGCCGTGCACAACGCGCACGCGCAGTTCCACTGGGGACAGCCGCCGCCCGCCGCCGTGCCCAGCAGCACCACCCTCACCGGCGCATCACCAGGTCCGACGTGCCGGGCCGGGTCAGGATCAGGTCGACGACCTCGCGGTGCGGGGACCGCGAACACACCGGGTCGGTCGCCGCGGCGTCGCCGGTGAGGAGGAACGCCTGGCAGCGGCAGCCGCCGAAGTCGACGCCCCGGCGGTCGCACGTGCGGCACGGCTCGCTCATCCAGTCCTCGCCGCGGTACGCGGTGAACGACGGCGAATCTCGCCAGATCTCGGCCAACGGCGTCTCCCGCACCGAGGACAGCTCCAGCGTCGAAATCGCCGACGCCGCCGGGCACGGCAGCACCGTGCCGTCCGGCGCGACGGTCAGCTGCCGCGCGCCCCAGCCGTGCATGCACGGCTTCGGGTACGGCTCGTAGTAGTCCGCGACGACGTAGACGATCTCCATCGTCCCGCGCAGCCGTTCGATCGCCGCGCGCACGATCGGCTCGGCGGCCGCGAGCTGCTCGCGCGTCGGCATCAGCGCGTCGCGGTTGCGCAATGCCCAGCCGTAGTACTGGGTGTTCGCCAGCTCCAGCCGGTCCGCGCCCATCCGCTCGGCCAGCTCGATGATGCCGGCGACTTGGTCGTGGTTGCGGCGGTGCAGCACGACGTTCAGCGTCAACGGCAGCCCGGACGCCTTGACCAGCGCGGCCGCGGCGAGCTTGTGCTCGAACGCCTTCGCGCCCGCCAGCTGGTCGGCGCGCTCGCGCGTCGCGCCCTGCGCCGACAGCTGGACGTGCGCCAGCCCGCGCTCCACCAGATCGGACAGCCGCGCGGACGTCAGCCCGAGCCCGGAAGTGACCAGGTTGACGTAGCAGCCGAGCGAACTCGCGTGCGTCACCAGCTCCGGCAGGTCCGGCCGGGCCAGCGGTTCGCCGCCCGAGAGGTGCACCTGCAGCACGCCCAGCTCGCGCGCCTGCGAGAACACCGACAACCAGTCCGCTGTGGACAGTTCGGCGTCGCGCGTGGTCAGCTCCACCGGGTTCGAGCAGTACGGGCAGTGCAGGGGACACCGGTGGGTCAGCTCGGCCAGCAGGCCGAGCGGCGGGCTCACGTCCACGCGACGACCCGCCGTTCGCCCAGCCGGTTCAGCACGGCGAGGACGTCGTCTTCCCGGACGCCGGAGTAGCGCTCTCCCAATACCGTGGTGATTTCGGTGACGGACCGGGCGCCGTCGCACAGCTCGAGCACCGCGGCCGCCGTGGCGTTCGGGACCAGGACCCCTTCCGGGAACAGCAGCACGTGCGTCTCCCGGACGTGGTCGAAGGACAGCCGCACGCCGCGACGCAGCCGCGGCACGGACGTCACCGTGATCATCCCGCCGCCCGTTCGATCGCGTCGAGCATCGACCACAGCACGTCGCACTTGAACGCCAGCGCGGCGATCGCGCGGTCCTGCTGTTCGCGCGTGACGCAGTGGCGGACGACGATGTCGAGGGTGTCCTTGCCCTCGCCGGAAACCTTGTCGATCCGGTTGGTGAAGTAGGTGAGGTCTTCGCGGGCGATCCAGGCGTAGTTCGCGAGCATGTCCGCCACCCGTCGCTGCATGAGGTGCCCGGCGAACATCTCCGTGAGCCCGGAAGCGACGGCTT
The DNA here is from genome assembly GCF_030264295.1 of Amycolatopsis nalaikhensis. Taxonomy (GTDB): domain Bacteria; phylum Actinomycetota; class Actinomycetes; order Mycobacteriales; family Pseudonocardiaceae; genus Amycolatopsis; species Amycolatopsis nalaikhensis. The sequence continues at coordinate 4,735,588 of NZ_CP127173.1, forward strand.
CCCACCACGGTTTCGTCCGCGCGAACGTCACGTACGCGTCGACGGCGAACCGAACGCCGGGGACGACGTGGCGCTCGTCGAGCACCTCTTCGCGGTCCAGCCCCACCGCCGTGCAGAGCCGCAGCCAGCGTTCGGTCCCGCCGGTGCCTTCGCACGGTCCGTCGTGGTAGACGATCCGGTCGAGCCAGGCGCGGCGGATCTCCGGCAGCGGGCAGTTGCCGATGATCGCCGCGTCCTTCTGCGGCAGCAGGCGCTGGTAGTACCAGCGGTTCGCCGCCCAGATCCGCAACCCGCGCTCGTCGAGTTCGCCCGTGTGCAGCCGGTGGTGGAACGGGTGCGTTCCCCAGTACCGGTGCGAAAGCCCGCGCAGCTCGCCGATGAATGCGCTTTCGGGAAGCGGCGGCGCGACGGACATTCAGTCCGCCATGCGAGCCGCGTAAGCGGTCACCTCCATGGGGGTTTCGTACTCGACGAAGTCCGGAGTGGTCCATTCCTCGGTCATCGCCTGCTCCTCTCGCCGGTGCTGGTCACCGCACCCTAGAAGCGCGGCGGGGCGGCGGGCCAGAGCCGTTCGGAAAGATTCCTTCCGATGGCGGAGCGGAGGTTTCGCTGAGCGGGCTACCGGACCGCGGCTTCCAGCTCCACCAGCGCCGTGTCCAGGTGCGACAGGATGCGCTGCAGGTGCGGGACGCTGCGGCGGCAGCCGGTGACGCCGAAGTCGAGGTTGTCGCCGTTGCTGGTCAGCGTGATGTTCACGGCCTGGCCGTCGAGCAGCACCGACGCCGGGTAGATGCCGTCGAGCTGCGCGCCGTTCCAGTACATCTGCTTGCGCGGCCCCGGCACGTTCGAGATCACCAGGTTGAACGGCGGCCGCGTGTTGTTGACGACGCCCGGGATCGGCGAGACGCCGAGCTGCGCGACGTTCACCGCCGAGAGCAGCAGCGTCTGCAGCGGCGTCAGCTCCGAGAACAGCCGCTTGCCGTTGCGCATCGACTGGTGGATCGTGACGAGCCGCTTGCCCGCGTCCGGCAGGTCGGTCGCGAGGTTGCAGAGCAGCGCGCCGATGTTGTTGCCCGCGGCCTCGCCGGGGTCGTTCTGGCGGCGCAGCGACACCGGGACCATCGCGATCAGCGGCGCGTCCGGCAGCGCGCGCTGCTCGATGAGGTAGTCCCGCAGCGCGCCCGAGCACATCGCGAGCACGACGTCGTTGCGCGATACCCCGGCGGCCGTGGCCACCTTGCGGACCCGCTCCAGCGACCACGACTGCGCCGCGAACCGGCGCGCGCCGCCGATCGGCACGTTGAACATCGTCTTCGGCGCCTGCCCCGGCAGCGTCAGGGTGTGCTCGCCGAACGCTTCCCGCGCGACCTTCATCGCCGCCGGCGCCAGCCCGGCGAGCTGGTTGATCGACCGGCTCGCGGTCTGCAGGAACGAGCGCGGCCGCTTGGCGCGTTCCTCGCCCGGCTTGCGGCGGCTGCCCCACCACGGCGGGCAGTCCAGGTCCGCGGGGTCGTCCGAGAGCGTGCCCTGCAGCTGGCGCAACGCCGAAACGCCGTCCATCAGCGCGTGGTGGACCTTCGTGTAGACGGCGAACCGGCCGTCGGCGAGGCCCTCGATGAGGTGGGTCTCCCAGAGCGGCCGGTGCCGGTCGAGCAGGGTGCTGTGCCAGCGCGACGTCAGCTCCAGCAGCTCGCGGACGCGGCCCGGCTGCGGCAGCGCCGAGTGCCGGAAGTGGTAGTCGAGCTCCAGCTCGGCGTCGGTCGTCCAGGCCACGTGTCCGATCGTGTTGACCGGCCGTCCCGGGCGGCGGCGGAACACCGACCGCATGTTGTCCGACTCCAGCAGCGAAGTGCGGACGTCGCGCAGGTAGTCCGGGCCGGCGCCGTCGGGTTTCTTGAACAGCTGCAGGCCACCCACGTGCATCGGATGCTCGCGCGTTTCGACCAGGAGGAACATCGAGTCGGTCACGGGCATCATCGCCATGGGACATCACCTTCCGCACTCGGCACGCCGACTCTACGCGCTCGGCGGCCGTAGGTGGATCACGTTCTACATTGGCGAGTATGACCGGGTCCGGCGCGCGGGAAACGTCGTTGCCACCGATGGCCGAATGCGTGGTGATCGGCGGCGGGGTGATCGGGGTGAGCTGCGCGTTCCGCTTGGCGGAAGCCGGCGTCGACGTCCTGCTGCTCGAACGCGGCGAGCTGGGCGGGGGTTCGACGGCGAAGGCCGCGGGCGGCATCCGGTCGTCGTTCACCAGCCGCGTGAACGTCGAGCTCGGGCTGCGCGGGCTCGCCGCGTACAGCGCTTTCTCCCGCGACTTCGGGACCGAGATCGACTTCCGCCGCGACGGCTACCTCTACCTGGTCAGCGACCCCGCCGACGTCGCTGCAATCGGACATTGCGCGGAGCTGCAGCGCGAGTACGGCGTCCGCAGCCACCTGCTGGAGCCCGCCGAAGCGAAGCGGGTCATGCCGCTGCTGGACACGTCCGGGATCGTCGCCGCGCTCTGGTCGCCGGACGACGCGAAGGCGACGCCGGACGCCGTCGTCCAGGGTTACGCGAAAGCCGCGCGGGCGTGCGGCGCGCAGCTGCGCACCGGTGTCGAGGTCACCGGGATCGAGCGGGACGGCGACACGCTGACCGGCGTCGTCACCAGCGCCGGGGTGGTCCGGACCGGCGCGGTCGTGTGCGCGGCGGGCGCGTGGTCGGGGCGGATCGGCGAGCTGGCCGGGCTCGACCTGCCGGTGCGGCCGTTCCGGCGGCAGGTCGTCTTCACCGGGCCGGTGCCGGGTTTGCCCGATTGCGTGCCGCTGACGATCGAGCTGCCCTCGGCGTTCTACTTCCACCGCGAGGGTCCGGGCCTGGCGATGTCGTTCAGCGAGGACGACGGCTTCCCGGGCTTCGGCACGCACTACGAAGCGGGCGACTGGCTGCCGCGGCTGGCCGAGCTGGCGGGCCGCCGGATCCCGGCCGTGCTCGACGCCGGGATCCGCACCGCGTGGGCCGGGCTGTACGAAGTAACGCCGGACCGCAACCAGATCATCGGGGAAAGCGTCCTGCTGTCGCGGTTCTTCTACGCGACCGGTTTCTCCGGGCACGGGTTCCAGATGGGCCCGGCCGCCGGAGAGCTGGTGCGGGACCTCTACCTGGGGCGCCCGACGGCGGTGGACATCGCCGGACTGGATGTCCGGCGGTTCGAAAACGTCGATACCGCACCGGTCGAGCACCACATCGTCTAGGGGCCGATTGCCAGATCGTTCAACGATCTGGCAGTATCCGGCGCCGTGGCTGTGAGTGGTGCTCGGGAGCTGGTGGACGCGCTGAAATCGCTGGGGACCGAGATCGTCTTCGGGCTCCCGGGCGTGCACAACCTGCCCCTGTGGGAGGCGTTGGGCGAAACCGACATCAAGCTCGTCGGGGTCCGGCACGAGCAGACCGCCGGGTACGCGGCCGACGGCTACGCGCGCGCCACCGGCAAGCTCGGCGTCGCCCTGGTCACCACCGGTCCGGGTGCCGCGAACACCCTCGGCGCGGTCGGCGAAGCCATGGCGTCCGCCGCTCCGGTGCTGGTCGTCGCCACCGACATCCCGTCGACGCTGCGGCGGCCCGGCGTCGTCCGCGGCGTGCTGCACGAGACGTCCGACCAGCAGGCGATGTTCGCGCCGGTGACCAAGGGCGGCTTCACCGTGCGCGCGCCCGACCAGATCGGCACCACCGTGCACCGCGCGGCCCGGCTCGCGCTGCAGCCGCAGAGCGGCCCGGTCTACCTCGGCGTGCCGACCGACTACCTGCGGCAGACCGTGCCGCACCGCCGTCCGCCCGCGCCGCACCGCAAGCCCGACGGCGACGTCCCCGACCTCGCGCGGGCCGAGGCGTTGCTGTCCGACGCGCGGCACCCACTGATCTGGGCCGGTGGTGGCGCGTTGCGTTCGGGCGCGGGCGAGGCGATCGGCGCGCTCGCCGAGAAGCTCGCCGCGCCGGTGATCACGACGTTCGCCGCGCGCGGCCTGCTCCCGCTCGACCACCCGTGCCTCGCGCCGAACCCGGTGCACACGCCGGAGGTCGGCGAGCTGTGGGACGAGGCCGACGTCGTGCTCGCGATCGGCACCGACTTCGACGGCCTGATGACGCAGAACTGGCGGATGCCCAAGCCGCCCAAGCTGATCGCGGTCAACGTCGACGCCGACGACGCCGCCAAGAACTACGTGCCGGACCTGACGCTCGTCGGTGACGCGCGCGGGATCGTCGAGCGGCTGCTGCCGAAGCAGCGGCCGGGCCTGGACGACATCACGCTGCGGCTCGCCGGGATCGGCCGCCGGGTGCGCCAGCGCGTCCGCGACGAGGAACCGCAGGCCTACGACCTGCTGTCCACTTTGGACGAGGTGCTGCCGACGGACGCCGTGCTCGTGTCGGACATGTGCGTCGCCGGGTACTGGGTCGGCGGCTTCCACCGGGTCCGGGCGCCGCGCAAGCTCGCCTACCCGATGGGCTGGGGCACCCTCGGCTACGGCTTCCCGGCGTCGCTCGGCGCCGCGGCGGCGGGCACCGGCCGCGCCATCTGCATCACCGGCGACGGCGGCTTCCTCTACGGCTGCGGCGACCTCGCGACGCTCGCGCAGGAGCAGCTGCCGGTCACGGTCGTCGTCGTCGACGACGGCGGCTACGGGATGCTGCGCTACGACCAGGACCGGGAGGGCCTGCCGCACCGCGGGGTCGACTGGGACAGCCCGGACTTCGTCGGACTGGCCCGGTCCTTCGGGGTGCACGCCGAGCGCGTCTCCGGCTTCGGGCGCGCGTTCCGGCGGCTGCTCGGCGAGTTCGTCGAGTCGGACGAGCCGAACGTCCTCGTCGTGCGGGCGCGGCTGAAGCCGCCGCTCAACACGTCGCCGCGGTGGTACCGGACATGAGGATCGGCGTCGACATCGGCGGCACGTTCACCGACCTCTGCGCGGTGGACGCCACCGGGATCGTCGCGGTCGGCAAGGTCCTGACCACGCACGACGAACCGGCGCGCGCGGTCGAGGACGGCCTGGCCGCGCTGCTCGCGGACGCCCGGATCGCCGCCGCCGACGTCGAGCAGGTCGTGCACGGGACGACGCTGGTCACGAACGCGCTGATCGAGCGCAAGGGCTCGCGGACCGCGTTGCTGGCCACGGCGGGCTTCCGGGACGTCCTCGAGATGCGCCGCGAGCACCGGTACGAGCTGTACGACCTGCGCATCGAGCTGCCCGCGCCGCTGGTGCCGCGGCACCTGCGCTTCGACGTCCCGGAGCGGATCCTCGCCGACGGGTCCGTCCACACCGGACTCGACGAGGACTTCGTCGCGCGGCTCGGCCGGGAGCTGGCCGCGCGCGGGATCGAGGCGGTCGCGGTCTGCTTCCTGCACGCGTTCACGAACCCGGCGCACGAACGGCGGGCGGCCGAGATCCTCGCCGACGTCGCTCCTTCGCTCAGAGTGGCGCTGTCCTCCGACGTCGTGCCCGAGATCCGCGAGTTCGAGCGCGCGTCGACCACGGTCGCGAACGTCTACGTCCAGGACCTCACCGAGCGCTACCTGCGCGACCTCGAACTTCGGCTGCACCGGCTGGGGATCACCCGCGCGCCGCACATCATGCTGTCCAACGGCGGACTGGCCACAGTGGACACCGCGGCCCGGCACCCGATCCGGATCCTCGAGTCCGGCCCGGCGGGCGGCGCGCTGGCCAGTGCGACACTGGGCCCGCCCGACTTGCTGGCCTTCGACATGGGTGGCACCACGGCGAAGCTGTGCCTGATCGCGGGCGGTGCGCCGCTGGTGACGCACCAGTTCGAAGTGGACCGCAAGTACCGGCTCCTGCCGGGCTCCGGGCTGCCGGTGCAGGTGCCGGTCACCGACATGATCGAGATCGGCGTCGGCGGCGGGTCGATCGCCCGGATCGACGCGCTCGGCTTGCTCACCGTCGGCCCGGATTCGGCCGGGTCCGAGCCCGGCCCGGTCTGCTACGGCCACGGCGGCACCGAACCCACGGTGACCGACGCCGACCTCGTCCTCGGCTACCTCGATCCGGCCTACTTCCTCGGCGGCGGCATGCGCCTGGACCCCACCGCCGCGAGAGCAGTGCTCCGCGAAAAGATCGCCGATCCGCTCGGGGTGAGCGTCGAAGAAGCCGCGTGGGGCATCCACACCAGCGTCAACGAGGACATGGCCAACGCCGCGCGCGTGCACGCCGTCGAGCGTGGTCAGGATCCGGCGAAGCTGCCGATGTACACCTTCGGCGGCGCGGGCCCGGTGCACGGCGTCGGCGTCGCGCGGGCGCTCTGCGCGCCGTCGGTCGTGGCCCCGCCCGCGGCCGGGGTGCTCAGCGCGGCCGGGTTCCTCACCGCGCCGCTGGCGTTCGACTTCGTGCGGTCGGCCCGCGCGGCCGTGCACGATCTGGCGTGGGAGCAGGTCGACGCGCTGTTCGCCGAGATGGAAGCCGAGGGCGCGGCCCTGCTGGCGAAGTCCGGAGTGGACGACGTCACGCACCGCCGGGTCGCCGAGATGCGGTATTCCGGGCAGGGCTACGAAATCCGCGTCCCGGTGCGCGGCGGCCGCTGGCCCGACACGCTGATCGACGAGTTCACCCGCACCTATCGCGCGCTCTACCGGCGCACCGGGCCCGAGGTCGGCGTCGAGGTGCTGAACTGGCGGGTCGTGTCGAGCGGCCCGAAACCCGAGGTCACGCTGCGCTTGGCGGCGGCAGGAACCCCGGGAGACGCCCGGAAGGGCACCCGCCCGGCCTACTTCCCGTCGACAGGGGGATTTGTCGACACGGCCGTGTTCGACCGGTACCGGCTCCAGCCGGGCGCACGGGTCGACGGACCGGCCATCGTGGAGGAACGCGAGTCCACCGTGGTCGTCCCGCCCGGCGCGCACTGCGTCGTCCGGGACGACGCCGCGCTGGAGGTGACGGCGTGAGCGTCGACCCCATCGTCGTCGGGCTGTTCGGCAACCGGCTGCACTCGATCCTCGCCGAGCAGCAGAACGCGCTGGTCAACACGGCCTTCTCGGCAGTCGTGCGCGAGTCGCTCGACCTGGCCTGCGCGGTGTTCGACTCGCGCGGCGAGATGATCGGCCAGTCCGTCGGCGGCACGCCGGGGCACATCAACGCGATGGCGACCGGCATGCACCACTTCGTCGCCGCCTACCCGCCGGACACCCTCGAACCCGGCGACGTGCTGCTCACCAACGACCCGTGGCAGACCGCGGGCCAGATCAACGACATCACCGTCGCGACGCCGGTGTTCCGGCACGGCAGGCTGGTCGCGTGGTTCGCGTCGTGCTGCCACGCGCCGGACATCGGCGGACGGCTGGTGTCGGCCGAGGCGCACGAGGTCTTCGAGGAAGGCCTGCGGCTGCCGATCCTGAAGTTCCTGCGCGCGGGCGAGGTCAACGTCGACCTGGAACGGCTGATCCGCGCGAACGTGCGCACGCCGGAGGAGACCATCGGTGACCTGTACGCGCAGGTCACCGGCAACGAGGTCGGTGCGGCGAGCCTGCTGAAGCTGCTCGACGAGTTCGGTCTCGACAGCCTCGACGACGTCGCCGCCGAGATCATGAACCGCTCCGAGAAGGCCCTGCGCGACGCGCTGCGAGAACTGCCGGACGGCGTGTACACCAACGAGATCGTCACGGACGGCTTCGAGGACGAAGACGTCGTCCTGCGCGTCAAGGCCACTGTGGACGGTGACGAGATCCACCTCGACTTCGCGGGTTCGTCGCCGCAGAGCCGTCGCGGAATCAACGTCGTGCTGAACTACACCCGGGCGTACGCGTCGTTCGCGGTCAAGGCGGCGATCTCGCCGGAGGTGCCGCACAACGCCGGGTCGTTCCGGCCGGTGCACGTCACCGCGCCCGAAGGCTCCGTGCTGAACTGCCGGCCGCCCGCGCCGGTCGCGTCCCGGCACCTGATCGGGCACTTCCTGCCGTCGCTGCTGATCGGCGCGCTGCCCGGGGCCGCGATCGCGCCGAGCGCCGACGCGCTGTGGATGACCATCTGGCGCGGGCCCGGGTTCATGCTCAACGTCTTCCAGACCGGCGGGATGGGTGCGCGGGCGGACAAGGACGGGCTCAGCACCACGGGATTCCCCAGTGGACTGCGTTCGACGCCGACCGAGGTCATCGAGACGATGGCACCGCTCGTCCAGCTGTCCCGCGAACTGCGCACCGACTCCGGCGGCGCCGGGAAGTTCCGCGGCGGCCTCGGACAGGTGACCACGATGGGGGCACTCGGCGTGCCTTCCTGGAGCGTCAACGGGAACGTCGACCGCGTGCGGGCCGCGGCGTCCGGAGTGGACGGCGGGCACGACGGCGCGGTCGGCCGGTTCGGCCTGCACGGCGGACCGGACCTGCCCGCGAAGAGCCGGGTCACGCTGGCCACCGAGGCCGTCGTGGACGCGACGCTGCCCGGCGGCGGTGGCCACGGGCGGCCGCGCGAACGGCCGGTCGCGGCGGTCCTCGCCGACGTCGTCGAGGGCTACGTCTCGGTGGCGGCGGCGCGCGAGGTGTACGGCGTCGAAGTCCGGTACGTCGGCGACCCGGACGCGCTCGTCCGGCTGCCGGCGGACTACGCGGTGGACGAAGAGCGGACAGCACGACTGAGAGCGGGGAACTGACATGGGCCGGTTGGCTGGCAAGGTGGCGGTCGTCTTCGGCGGCGCGCGGGGGATCGGCCTCGCCACGGTGAAGGAGTTCCTCGCCGAGGGCGCGACGGTGTTCGCGTCCGACATCCGCGAGCCCGCGGAAGCCCTCGACGGCTACCGGCACGAAATAGTGGACGCGACCGACGAGCGCGCCGTGGCGGCGTTCGTCGACGGCGTCATCGCCGAAGCGGGCCGCATCGACGTGCTGTTCAACAACGTCGGCATCCACCTCGGCAAGCCGCTCGTCGACACGACGCTGGCCGAGTTCGACAACATCTTCGCGCTGAACGTGCGCGCCGCCTTCCTCGGCACGCGCGCCGTGCTGCCGCACATGCTCGAGCGGAAGTCCGGCAGCATCATCACGACGTCGTCCAACGGCGGCGTGATGGGCCGCCCCGGCGACCCGGTGTACAACGCCACCAAGCACGCGCTCGTCGGGCTGACCAAGTCGATCGCCGTCGCGCACGCGCACCAGGGCATCCGGGCCAACACCGTGAACCCGGGCGCGATCGACACGGACATGCTGCGCAGCACGCTCACCTCGCCGGAGGAGTTCGAGACCAAGCAGCACCAGCTCGTCGCGAGCACGCCCGCGGCACGCGTCGGCGAGGCCTGGGAAGTCGCCAAGGCGGTCGTGTTCCTGGCCAGCGACGAGTCGAAGTTCGTCAACGGCGTCGTCCTGCCGATCGACGGCGCGAAGGCCGCGGGCGCGATGCCGGGCAACCGGTACAGCCTCGAGTTCGAACTCGGCGTCAGGTAGCGCCGTGTCCGTCGATGCCTCGGGGCTGGAGAGCGAGCGGCACCTGCTCGAGCGCAGCGGCACGGCCGAACGGGTCGCCGCGATCCTGCGTCAATACATCACGGACGGCGTCTTCGCCCCCGGTGAACGGCTGTCCGAGCCGGTGATCAGCTCGGCGCTCGGCGTCTCGCGCAACACGCTGCGCGAGTCGTTCCAGCTGCTGGCCCACGAGCGGCTGGCCGTGCACGAGCTGAACCGCGGCGTATTCGTGCGCGAGCTGACCACCGACGACATCGAAGACCTCTACGTCGTGCGCCGCGCCACCGAGTGCGGGGCGTTGCGCCGCGCCGCCGAGCTGGCCACTGTGGACCTGTCCGGGCTGGAGCGGGCGCTGGCCGACGGGCGTGCGGCGGCCGCCGCCGAGGACTGGCCGTCGGTCGGCACCGCCAGCATCCACTTCCACCAGGCGCTGGCGGACCTCGCGGGCAGCGAGCGGATCTCGGCGACCATGCGCCAGGTGCTCGCCGAGACCCGGCTGTTCTTCGTGCTCAACGAAAACACGCGCGAGTTCTACGAGCCGTTCCTCGACTGCCACGAGCGGATCCTGCGCGACCTGCGCCGGGGTCGCTTCGCCGCCGCGGAGGCCGCGCTGGACCGCTACCTGCGCGACGCCGAAGCCCGGTTGCTGGAGCTGAGCGCGTAGGGGAACGCCACCGTGAACGCGAACGGCCGGCGCGAAGTCGTCGGCCGGTAGGTCCCGTCGGCACCGGCCGACCAGCCGACCCAGGCGATCGTGCGGACGACGGTGCCCACGACGACCGGGTCGGCGGGCCGGGCCTCGGCGCCCGGTGCCGAGGCGAGGAGCACGACGGCCACGGCGGCGACGATCGTCGTGCGTCCGGTGAACACGACCCCACTCAACCGGCTCGGCGGCGCCGGGCGGAAAGGATTCGAGCCGGTTCAAATCGGCCGCCGCGGCTGTTACCGTCGGGCGGTGTTCACCCTGCGGGTCGACGCCGAGACGGTGGCGAGGACGAGGTTTTCGCCGTCACCGGCGGCGGAGTCCCTGGCCTGGCTGAAGCTCGCCGCCGGCCCGGGGCGCCACCCGGTGTTCGGGGACCCGGGCCCGCTCGCCCGCGCGGCCCTCACCCACCCGGACGTCGCCCTGCTCCTGGACCTGCTGCCGCGCACCGGCGAGGTCTACACCCCCGACCTGCTCACCCCGCAGCCGGGCACCGCCACCCGGCCCGGCGACCTGCTCGACGAACAGCTCGCGCGGATCGAGGCGGCCACCCCGGACGACGTCGAAGAGCAGGTCTTCGCCTACACGCGGGTGCACTGGTCCAGGCCGGTGCCGGTCGAGGCGCGGCGGAGCGCCGAGTCGGGGACGATGCCCCGGCGCCTGGCGAACGGGCTCGCCCGGTTCTGGCGCGACGCGCTGGCCGAAGACTGGGCGGGCCTGCACTCGGTCGTCGACCGCGATATCGCCCACCGCGCGAAGACCATCACCACGCGGGGCATCGGCGCGGCGCTCGGCTCGCTGCACCCCACCATCGGCTGGACGGGCGACGCGATCACCCTCGCCAAGCCGTTCGACGGCGAGGTCGACATTTCGGGACGGGAGCTGGTGCTCGCCCCCGGCGTGCTCAGCTGGCCCGGCACCAGCATCCAGATCGACGTGCCGGGCCAGGTCGTCCTGTGCTACCCCGCGTACGGCGTCGGCGCGGGCGACGCGCGACCCGGGCCGATCGCGGCGGTGGTCGGGACCGCCCGGGCGGCGCTGCTGGCGGACCTCGAAACCGCGCGGTCCACCGCGGAGCTCGCCGCCCGGGCCGGGTACGCGCCGGGCACCGTCTCCTACCACCTCACCGCGCTGCACCGCGCGGGCCTGGTCAGCAAGGTCCGGGACGGGCGGTACGTGCTGTACCGGCGGACGCCGCAGGCCGCGGTGCTGCTGGAAGGCGCCTGACCCAGCCCATCGGCGGAGTGACCGTCGTCTATGTCCGTCGGTAAGTAATCCATTTCCCGGGCCGCGGGAGGTAGAAAGGGCGGGACGTCCCCAGCTCGACGAGGAGCCGCTGATGCCCGACGGATTCCGCCCGCTCGACGGGATCAAGGTCGTCGACCTGTCCCGCATCCTCGCCGGGCCGTACTGCACGCAGTACCTCGGCGAGATGGGTGCCGACGTCGTGAAGGTCGAGCCGCCGGGGCACGGCGACGACACCCGCGGCTGGGGGCCGCCCTTCGTCGGGGAGAGCGACGAGGCCGTCTACTACCTGGCCGCGAACCGGAACAAACGCGGGATCGTGCTCGACCTCAAGAGCGACCGCGGCCAGGAGGCGTTGCGGCGGCTGGTCGCCGGGGCCGACGTGCTCGTCGAGAACTTCCGGCCGGGGACGCTCGAGAAGTGGGGGATCGGCTACGACGCGCTCTCGGAGCTGAACCCGCGGCTGATCCACGTGTCGATCACCGGGTTCGGGCAGACCGGGCCCTACCGCGACCGCGCGGGCTACGACCTGGTCGCGCAGGCGCTTGGCGGCGTGATGTCGCTGACCGGCGAGCCCGACGGCGCGCCGGCGAAGGTCGGGCTGCCCGTGGCGGACCTCAACGCCGGGACGTGGGCGATCATCGCGGTGCTGATGGCGCTGCAGGCCCGGCACACGACCGGCCGCGGCCAGTACCTCGACGTGTCGCTTTTGGACAGTCAGCTGGCGTGGCACGTCTACGCCGCGGGCGCGCACTTCTACGACGCGCCGCGGCCGCGCCGGATGGGCTCGGCGCACCCGAGCATCGTCCCGTACCAGGCCTACCACGTCGCCGACGGCTGGCTGATCATCGCCGTCGGCAGCGAAAAGCTGTGGCAGGCCTTCTGCGGGGTGCTCGACCTCGACATCGCCGCCGACCCGCGGTTCGCGTCGAACGCCGCCCGCGCGGCCCACCGCGACGCGCTGAACGCCCTGCTCGAACCCGTGCTGCTGACCCGCACGGTCGCCGAGTGGACGAAGTCCTTCGACGCGGCGGGCATCCCGGCGGCCCCGATCAACGAGATCGACGACGTCTACGCCGACCCGTGGACGGCCGCGCGCGACCAGGTGGTCCGGCTGCCGCACCCGACCGTGGGCACCTACCTGGGCACGGGGTTCCCGGTGAAGGCGTCGGACACCCCGGCCCGGCCGACCTCAGCACCGCCGACACTCGGGCAGCACACCGCGGAAGTCCTCGCCGAGCTGGGCTACTCGGCCGAGGAGATCGCGGAGTTCCTGGACTGACCGGCCAGTCCGGGCCGCCGAACTGTGCACGACGGAGTGTTCGCACTCGCCGCCCCGCCCTGGTAGGGATGGGGGCAGGACTGAGGAGGACCGATGGCAGCACAGCACGCCCTTTGGCACCCGTTCGCCGACATGGGCGCGGTCGAGCACGACCGGATGGTGATCACCCGCGGCGAGGGCTCGTACGTCTGGGACGACGCGGGCCGCCGGTACTTCGACGCGACGGCGTCGCTCTGGTACGCGAACTTCGGCCACGGGCGCCCGGAGATCACCGACGCTGTCGCCGCGCAGCTGCGGACGCTCGACTCGTACAACCTGTTCGGCTACAACGCGAACCAGCCGGCGATCGACCTCGCCGACCGCGTCGCCGCGCTGGCGCCGACGCCGGGTTCGAAGGTGTTCTTCGGTTCGGGCGGCGGTGACGTCATCGACACGGCCGTCAAGCTCGCGCGGGCGTACTTCGCGCAGACCGGCCGCCCGGAGAAGGTCCACGTCATCGGCCGGACGCAGGGCTACCACGGCACGCACGGGTTCGGCACCGCCGTCGGCGGCATCCCGGCCAACGCGACCGGCGTCGGCCCGCAGCCGCCGGAGTTCTCGCACGTCCCGTACGACGACGCCGCGGCCCTCGAAGCCGAGATCACCCGGGTGGGTGCGTCCCGCGTGGCCGCGTTCTTCTGCGAGCCGGTGATCGGCGCGGGCGGCGTGCTGCTCCCACCGGACGGGTACATCGAGGAGGTGGCGGCGATCTGCCGCCGTCACGACGTGCTGTTCGTCGCCGACTGCGTGATCGCGGCGTGGGGCCGGCTGGGCACGTGGTTCGGCATCGACCGCTGGGCGGTCCAGCCGGACATGATCACCACGGCCAAGGGCATCACCGGCGGGACGATCCCGCTGGGCGCGCTGATCGTCGCCCCGCGCGTGGCCGAGCCGTTCTTCACCGGCGAGCCGGGCGCGCCGATCTTCCGCCATGGCGCGACGTACGCGGGGCACCCGGTGGCCTGCGCCGCGGGCCTGGCGACGCTGGACATCTACGAGCGCGACGGCCTGATCCCGCGCGGCCGCGAGCTGGAAAAGCCGTTGGCCGACGCGGTTTCCGCGGCGAGCGGGCACCCGCTGGTGGCCGAAGTCCGCGCCGGGCTCGGCTTCCTCGCCGCGGTGGAGCTGACGGCGGAGGTCATGGACGCCGACCCGGGTGCGCCGGTGAAGCTGCAGCGCGCCTGCCGCGACGAGGGCGTGATCGTGCGCAACCTCGGCCGCGGGATCGCGGTGTCGCCGCCGTTGATCGCGGCCGAGCCCGAGCTGGACCTGCTGGCCACGGCGCTCCCGAAGGCCTTGGACCGCCTGGCCGCCCAGCGCTGACGTCTGGAATGACTCATTCAGGACCTCCGAGGACCTGAATGAGTCATTCAAGACCGCTCAGGAGACGCAGAACTCGTTGCCCTCCGGGTCGGTCATGGTCACCCAGCTGTGCGGGCCCTGCCGACCCCGGTGGAGGAACGTCGCGCCCCGCTCCTGCAGCTTCTGCAAAGCCGATTCGACGTTGTCCGCGCCGACCCAGACGTCGAGGTGCAGCCGGTTCTTCACGGTCTTCTTCTCCGGAACCTCCTGGAAGAGCACCCGGCGCGGCGGCCCGTCCGGTGGGGAGTCCGGGTGGCGGATCGCCGCCCCCGTTCTCCAGACCAGCGCGCCGCGGTGCGTCCGGGTCTCCTCCTCCTTCGCGTACCCCTTCGCGATCATCTCGCGGATGAACTCTTCGTCCGTCGGTTCCACGGACCAGCCGAGCGTCTCGGCCCACCAGTCGGCGAGCACGTGCGGGTCGGCCGAGTCCACCACTACCTGGAAGTCATGCGCCATACCGGCACGTTAACGACCGAGTCCGACATTTTTCGCAACGCCGGGTCCTCGGGCACCACCGTGAAGCGCCACTTGTCCACGCCGCCGCCCATGATTTCGGCGTACCGGCGCGCGCCGTCGGCGTTGGCGAACCGCACCTGCTGACCGTTCGTCAGGTGGGTGATCTTGACCGCCATGACAACCTCCCGAAGTCTGTGGGCCGGCCCGCGGAGCTTCCCCCTCCGGGACCGGCTCGCACAGTAGAACACATGTTCGACCCGCCGCGCCAGTGGATCCCCCGAGAAGGGGAGAAAACCACAAAAGCGCAGGTCAGAGCGGTCGGATCATCGCCACGCGCGGCCAGGCGTCCAGGCCCCGCGCCGCCTCCGCGCGGCGGATCGCGCGCAGCCCGTCGCCGATTTCCGCGTCGTCGAGGACCCGGAACCGCAGCCGCTCGTAGTAGGGCGCGTTCCACGGCACGGCCGCGAACGTCGTGAGCGTCAACGCCGGGAGCCCGCGGGAAACCGCCCACTCCGCGAGCGCCTCGATCAGCGCGCTCCCGAGCCCGCGCCGCGCGTGGCTCGGCCGGACCGAGACCTGCTCGACGTGCGCGTGGCCGTCGACGACCTCCGCGATGAGATACGCGACCGGGCGGTCTTCGTCGTCGACGCTCACCCACGCGCGCCCGTCGGCCTGGTAGGGCGTCAGCTCCGCCGCCGAACCCGGGTCGTCGTCGGCGATCGCGGTCATGTCGAGGGCGCGGAAGAGGCCGCCCGCCTCGCGTTCGATGTCGATCAACGCGGGCAGGTCGTCGGGGCGCGCGAGCCGGATCACCCCGGCATTCCTACGCGCCCGCCGCGGATTTTCACAGCGAATAAGACGAAATCGTCCGCTGGATGCGGATCGCGTACCCCTGCAAGGCCGTGATCGCGGTGTGCCGGGCCTCCTCGGTGATCCGCGCGGCCGGGCCCGCCATGCTCAGCACGGTGGGCCGCCGCCCCGGCGTCAGCACGGGCACGGAACACGCCCAGACGCCTTCGTCGATTTCGCCGGAGCTGACCGCGTACCGGTTTTCCATCGCGTGTTTCAGCTCGTCGCGCAGGGCGGTGCCGCGCTGCTCGACGATCGAGGGCAGCCGCCGGTCGCGTTCCATCTCCGGCAGCAGGGCGAGCAGCATCTTCCCCGAAGCGCCGAGCCCGAGCGGCATCGAATGCCCCGGCTCGAACGTGAACCGCATGGCGCGGTCGCATTCGACGCGGTCCGCGCACACGGCGGCGTCGCCGAACTGCTGGAACAGCATCACCGTTTCGCCGAGCTCCCGCGCCGCCTCTTCCATGGCGGGCTTCGCGAGCCCCACGAGGTCGTTCGCCAGCTGCGCGGCACGCGCCAGCGGCATCACCTGGCTGGTCAGGTGGTAGTGCCCGGCGCGGCCCTCCTCCAGCAGCTGCAGCTCCTTGAGCAGGGCGACGTAGCGGTAGGTCGTCGCGACCGGGGTGCCGATCGTCGCCGCGAGCTCGGCGACGCTGGCCTCCCAGCGGCGTTCGGAAAAGGCGAGCAGCAGCTGCAGGACCTTCCGGGAACTGCTGGCGCCGGGGGTGCGGCGCGGCGTGGTGGTGGCGGAACCGTCGACGGCACTGACGGCAGGCGTCATCATGACCTCTCGGTGAGACAAAACGACCTTCGCTATCACGCGGGGTGAATAAATTAGCACGGTGTGTGAAAGGAAGGCCAGCATTCCCCGGCGGTAACGCCCGTGAGGAGCACGACCGGACAATGAATATCCACCTAAAACCGCCGAACTGCATTTCCGGTGTAGTGGAACGTCAGTCCCGCTCACCGGTGAGGAACGGCGTCAGCAGCCCGGGAACGGCCCGGTCGGCGAGCGCCAGACCGTCGGCCTCGCCGACGTCGAGCACCCGGTAGTGGCCCTTGCCCGCGGCGACCGGCGCGATGATCGTGACCAGCCCGGCCCGGCGCTGGAAGTACGAGCGCTCGACGACGATCCCGGTCATCCCGTCGCAGCGGACCGCCGCCGTGCCGCGGTCCAGCGAACCCGAGCGCGTCACCAGGTAGCGGCCGGTGAGCGCGTGCCCGAGCCCGCGGTAGCGGTCCCAGCCGACGAGCGCGGCGACCGGCAGCAGCACCAGCGCGGCCTGCCACGGCCAGTCCGGCAGGGCCCCGAGCCACGCCAGTCCGTAGAGCGCCGCGGCGAGCAGCAGCACGCTGACGACGGCGCGGGAGAGCCGCCGGTACAGGGCCCGGCGCGGGTGGCGCGTCAACGGCGTCGCCGCCGGGTCCTCACCGAGCACCTCCGCGACGACTTCGTGCGCTTTCGCGAGCGGCGCGGGCGGGAGCAGCAGCCCGCCGCTCTTGTCCGCGCCCTTGCCTTCGCGCAGCCCGCCCGCGATCGCGACGCAGCGGGCGCCGCCGGCCAGCCGCAGCGGCAGCGGCTCGCGGATCTCCACGCCGCGCAGGCGGTCCTCCTCGATCGACACCGAGCGCGTCGTGATCAGCCCGCGCCGGATGTGCAGGGTGCCGGCGGGTTCGCGGGTGAGCCTGAAGTTCCAGAACGAGAGCACGTACCCGCCGACCGACAGGATCGAGACGAGCACCAGCAGCCCGGCGGCGGCGAGCACCAGGCTCAGCCACGTCGGCGTGTCGGCGAAGTGCCCGACGACCGTCTGCACCAGCGAGAACTGGATCGGGTCGAAGTGCAGTTCGTGCGCGAAGTGGTAGACGGTGCCGACCGCGGCACCCACGACGGCCAGCCCGGACAGCGTGAACGGCGCGTACCGCAGCCACTTCCTGTCGACGGCGGCGACGAGCTGCTCGGGCGGCGCTTGCTCGGTGACCGCCTCGGCCTTGCGGTGCAACAGGAGCGTCCGCAGCCGCTGGGCCTCGGCGATGGTGACGGCGTCGAGCACGAGCTCGTCCTTGCCCGGCCCCTTGCCGTGCGAGTGCCGCCCGGTGCCGATCCGCGCGGCGGCGAGGGAGAACAGCCGGTGCTTCGGCTCGGAGGTGACGTCGACCGTGCGGATCCGGTCGCGCGGGATGGCCCGCTGCTTGCGCAGCAGCAGCCCGGTGTGCCACTCGACCTGCGTCGCGGTGATCCGGTAGCGCGAGGTCAGCACGTGCGAGACGCCGGTGAACACGGCGACCGCGGTGAAGACCAGGCCGACCCACTGCCACGGTTCGCCGTGCCCGAACAGCAACGCGCCCAGCAGGACCGGCAGCGACTTCACCAGGTCCAGCACCGGCCGGATGAGCAGCATGCGCCGGTCGAGGTGGTGCCAGGGCGCGTCCTGCGTGCCTTCGGCGGGCGGCGTCACTACCTCGGTGTCCTCTGCCGCCTCCGCGGGAAAGAGTGCGTCGGCGGGGCTCACGTCGCGTCCCCTCGCACGGCCTGAGTCGTCTTCGTCAGCTCGTCGGCCAGTGCCAGCGCGCGGTCGTGCGCCAGGCCCGCGATGCGCAGCGGGCCCGCCGCGGACGCCGTCGTCACGGTGATCTTCGCCAGCCCGAAGAGCTGCTCGACCGGGTCGCGCTCGATGTCGACGGTCTGGATCCGCGACACCGGCGCGATCCGCCACTGCTGCTTCAGCCAGCCCGCCTGCGTGTAGACGGCCTCGCCGGTGACCTCCCAGCGGTGCACGCGGTAGCGCCACTGGGGCATCACGACCAGGTGCAGCGGGCCGGCGACGCACGCCACGACCAGCGCCACGGTGAGGAACGACGGCGGATCGTCACTGGTCACGACGATGGTGGTGAGCACGCCGATGACGACGATCCAAGAGATCGACGCCATCGCGGTCCAGTAGCCGATCGCCCGGCGGCTGACCCGGTGTGCCGGTGGCCGCAGGCGCAGCTCGGTGTTCGTGGTGTGTTCGCTCACGGCTCAAGCGTGCCCGATCGGTGGCTTGCGTGCCCACGACATGCGTCATGATGGCGAGACGGAATGGTCTCGGTCGCGTGCCGTTACGATCGGCGACACCGTCGGAGGAATGGAATCCCCTTCGAGGTGTGTTGTGCTTGAAGGATTGACGCGCCAGTGAGCAGGAGGATCCGGTGGGACTCGATCCCGACGACCTGTACGAGGTGGATTCGGACGTCCCCGACCTGACCGGGGCGGTGCTGCTGCACCACTTCGAGGGCTTCATGGACGCCGGCTCGGCGGGCCGTCTCCTGGCGGAGCACCTGCTGAGCGGTGACCACCGGGTCGTCGCCCGCTTCGACGTCGACCGCCTCATCGACTACCGCTCGCGGCGCCCGACGATGACCTACGCCGTGGACCACTGGGAGGACTACGACGCGCCGGAGCTGGTGGTGCACCTGCTGCACGACACCGACGGCACGCCGTTCCTGCTGCTGTCCGGCCCCGAGCCGGACCACGACTGGGAGCGCTTCTGCGTCGCGGTCCGGAACCTGATCGAGCGCTGGGGCGTCCGGCTGACCGCCGGGTTCCACGGCATCCCGATGGGCGCGCCGCACACCCGCCCGCTCGGCATCACCGCGCACGCCACCCGCACGGACCTCGTCGGCGAGCACCAGCCGCTGCCGAACCGGCTGCAGGTGCCGGGCAGCCTCGCCGCGCTGCTGGAGTACCGGCTCGGCGAGTGGGGCCACGACGCCGTCGGGTTCGCCGCGCACGTGCCGCACTACCTCGCGCAGTCGACGTACCCCGCGGCGTCGCTGATCGTGCTCGACGCGCTGAGCCGCTCGACCGGGCTGAGCCTGGCCGAGGGTGAGCTGCGCGCGGCCGCCGAGCTCGCCGACGCCGAGATCAACCGCCAGGTCGCCGAGTCCGACGAGGTCGCCGACGTCGTCCGCGCGCTGGAGCGGCAGTACGACACGTTCATCGAGGCGTCCGAGCGGGGCAGCCTGCTCGCGGAGTCCGTCGAGCACATGCCGACGGCGGAGGAGCTGGGGTCGCAGTTCGAGCGGTTCCTGGCCGAGCAGCAGAACGGTGGCGACGGGCCGGAGCGGTGACCCGCTACGACGAGATCGGCGTCGGGTACGCGCTGGGGCGGCGGACGGATCCGCGCTGGCTCGCGCCGGTGCTCGACGCGCTGGGGTCCGCGGCTTCGGTCCTCGACGTCGGTTCCGGCACCGGGTCGTACGAGCCACCCGGCCGCCGCGTCGTCGCGGTCGAGCCGTCGGCGGAGATGATCCGGCAGCGGCCGCCGGGAGCCGCGCCGGTCGTGCGGGCGGTCGCGGAGGCGCTGCCGTTCGCCGCGGGCGCGTTCGACGCCGCGCTGGCGGTGCTGACCGTGCACCACTGGCCCGGCTGGCGCCGCGGGCTCGCCGAGCTGCGCCGGGTCGCGCGCCGCCAGGTCGTCCTGGCCTACGACACCGCACGGCACAACGACTTCTGGCTCGTGCGCGAGTACGTGCCGGAGGTCGCGGAGCTGGAGCGGTCCCGGCCGTCGGCCCCGGAGATCGCGGACGCGCTCGGGGCGACGTCGGTGCTCGAGCTGCCGGTGCCGTGGGACTTCACCGACGGCGTCTTCCCGGCGTACTGGCGCCGCCCGGAGGCCTACCTCGACCCGGCGGTGCGGCGGTCGTGCTCGGCGCTGGCGCAGACGTCGCCCGACGCCGTCGAGCGCGGGATGGCGAAGCTGCGGGCGGACCTGGCGTCCGGGCGCTGGCAGGCCGAGCACGCCGAACTGCTCGACCGCCCGGAGTGGGACGCGGGCTTCCGGCTCATCGTGGCGTCTTGAATGACTCATTCAGGGCGTCGGAGGTCCTGAACGACTCATTCAAGACCAGTGCGCGGCCGCCAGCTTGCCGACGCCGTCCGCGGTCCGGCGGAAGCCCTCCTCACCGAGCACCTGGTGCAGCCGGGCGTTGAACTCCTCGATCTCCGGCGCCACCCTGGCCAGCGCGGTCTCGCCCGCCGCCGTCAGCTCCAGCACCACCGCGCGGTGCTCGCTCGGGTGCGCGCTCCGGGCGACCAGGCCCGCGTCGGCCAGCCGGGCGACCATCGCCGTCACCGCCGATTCGCGCTGGCCGAGCCGCGCGGCCAGCTCGCGCTGGGTCAGACCGCCTTCTTGGACGGCGAACAGGGCACCGAGCTGGGAAGTCGTGATCCCGGCCGCGGCGAGGCAGCGGCGGTCGGCGGCGACGCGCAGCCGGTGGGCGGCCTGCTGGAGCAGGAAGAACAGGCGCTGGTCGGGTTCGGGCACGCCCCGATCTTGACAGTCCCGCGCCCGTCGCGCCATTCTCACTTCACCAGTGAAGTGAGGGTTTATGATCGATCTCGACGTCGCCCGCCGCGGCCTGGCGAGCCAGCCCTTCAGCCGGTTGCTCGGCGCCCGGCTGACCGAGTTCGGCGACGGCGCGGCCACGCTGGAGCTGGCCGTCCGCGACGAGCTCAAGCAGCAGAACGGCTTCCTGCACGGCGGGGTGCTGGCCTACGCCGCCGACAACGCGCTCACCTTCGCCGCCGGCACCGTGCTCGGGCCGTCGCTGCTCACCGCCGGCTTCACGATCGACTACCTGCGGCCCGCGGTCGGCGTCACGCTGCGCGCCCGCGCCGTCGTCGTGCAAGCCGGGCGGGCGCGGGCCACCTGCCGGTGCGAGGTGTACACAGTGGACGATCTTGGTGCCGAGACACTCTGCGCCGCGGCGCAGGGGAGTGCGCGGGTCGCGCGGCCGCGTCAGGTACCGTCCCGGGATGAACCGTTCGCCCGCCACGCAAGCACTGCGGCGGACCCTGGGCAGGATGCTGTTCCGGGTGGCCTCGAAAGTGCACGACCCGTACACCGATCAGCTGAACCGGATGGCCGGGGAGCTGCGCGAGGAGATCGTCCGCCAGGGTGACCGCCTGCTCGATCGGGTGGTGGAGTTCGAAATCCGCAGCCGCCGCGACATCGTCTACGCCGGCGACCAGGACGCGGCCCTGGAGAGCAACGTCTTCGCCCGCGAGCACCTCGTCGGCGCCCGGCACTTCGGCAGTCCACCCGAGACGCTCGAGTACGCGCTTTCCCTGGCGCCGCAAGGGGGAATGGCGCTGGAGTTCGGCGTCGCCTCCGGCAACACGCTGCGCCGGATCGCCCGCGCCCGCGACGGCGTCGAGGTCTACGGCTTCGACTCCTTCGACGGCCTGCCGGAGGCTTGGCTCAACGGCATGCCCGCCGGGGCGTTCGCCCGCGACGACCTGCCCGACGTCCCGGGCGCCGAGCTGGTCGTCGGCCTCTTCGCCGACAGCCTGCCCGGGTTCCTCGAAGCCCACGAAGGGCACGTCGACTTCCTGCACGTCGACGGCGACCTCTATAGCTCGGCCAAGACCGTGCTCGACCTGTGCGGGCCGCGGCTGCGCGCGGGCAGCATCGTGCACTTCGACGAGTTCTTCAACTTCCCCGGCTGGAAGCGGCACGAGTACCGCGCCTGGACGGAGTACGTCGAGCGCACCGGCGTCGAGTTCGAGTACGTCGCCTACACCTACAACGACAACCAGGTGACGGTGAAGATCACGAAACCGTAGGCGCGCCGGGGATTTCGCGCAGCTCGAGTGTCCCGGCTTCGGCCCACGGGTGCCGCGAGGCGACCTCGACGGCCGTGCGCCGGTCCGGGCACTCGAGCACGACGAACCCGCCGACCTGCTCCTTCGTCTCGGCGAACGGGCCGTCGGTCAGCAGCACCTCGCCGTCGCGCACGCGCAGCGTCTTCGCCTCGGCGGGTGGCCGCAGCCCGGTGCCGACCTGCTCGACGCCGCGTTCGGCGACTTCGGCGGCCCATTGGTGGCAGCGCTGAGCCATCTCGGGGCCCGCGTTCGCGGCCGCCGTCTCGTCACCGCGCAGCAGGAGCAGGTAGCGCACGGCGCCAGCATGCCACGCACGGCTCAGCCGTGGCAGCCTTCTTCGTTGAGCGGGCCGAACGACGGCAGCACGAGCCCGCACAAGTAGCCGTCGATCCACCGGCCGCTGCTGGCGATGTTGGTGCCGAACCGCACGAGCGGCGCGAACCCCTTGATGCCGGCGGCGAGCGCGTCCTGGTTGCGCTGCAGCATCGACGTCAGCTGGTCGAGCTGGGTGAGCAGCGGGCCGAGCTGGGCGTCGTTGTCGCGGATCAGGCCGGACAGCTCGGCGCCGAGCTGCCGCGAGCCGTCGAGCAGGGTGCTGATCGCCTGCTCACGGGAGCTCACTTCGGCGAGGAGCTGGTTGCCGTCGGACAGCAGCTGCTGCACGGCGGCGTCGCGGTCGACGAGCGTCTGGGAGACAACCCGCGTGTTGCCCAGGAGCGTGGCGAGCTGGTGGTCGCGGGTGGCGAGCGTGTCCGACAGGCGCGACAGGCCGGTGAGCGCGGCGCGGACGCTGCCCGGCGTGTTGGCGAGCGTCGCCGACAGCGTGTCGAAGCTCTTCGCCAGCTGAGTGGTGTCGATCCTGTCCACAGTGGACGAGAGTTCGCCGAACGCGGTGAGGACGTCGTACGGGACGCTGGTGCGGGACCGCGGGATCGGCGTCCCCGGGTCGAGCGTGTCCTCGCCCTGCGGGTCGAGCGCGAGGTACTTCTGGCCCAGCACGGTCTTCAGCCGGATCGCCGCGCCCGTCGCGTCGCCGAGCCAGGCACCCTTGGCCTTGAAGGAAACCAGCACGTGGTCCCCGCGCAGCTCGATGTCCGAAACGCGCCCGACCTTGACCCCGGCGACGCGGACGTCGTTGCCTTCGAAGAGCCCCGCTGCTTCACTGAACTCCGCGGAGTAGGTCGTGCCGTCGCCGATCACCGGCAGGTTGCGCACGTTCAGCGCGGTGACCACGCCCAGGGCCAGCACGGCCAGTCCGGCGAGCGCCGTCCTGACTCGCGAGTCAGCGGCCCGGCGTATTGACATGGCGTAAAGAGTGACGCACGCCACGCCGGGCCGCCACCGGTGTCCCCCGATGAGACGAAGATCGACGGCTCAAGCGGCGGTGAGCGCCGGGTACTCGCGGTACTCCACCGCGTTCGCCGCCCGGTCGGTCATCCAGGTGAACACCTTGCCGAACACCCGCGTGCTCAGCATCCGGTAGGCGCGGTTGCGGCTGCGGATCTTCGCGGCCGTGCGCGGCGCGAGGAAATTGCCCGAGCCCTTGCCGTTCTTCTGCCCGACGGTCGCGGGCTTGCGGAGCCGCTGCTCGTACTTCGCGAACGCTGTCGCGTGGTCGCCACCCGCCGCGGCGAGCTCGCCGGCCAGCACCTGCGCGCCCATCATCGCGAGGCCGGTGCCGGACCCGCCCGGCCCGGCGCACCAGGCGGCGTCGCCGAGCAGCACGACCCGGCCTTTCGACCAGCGGTGGAGGTGGATCTGGCTGATCGAGTCGACGTAGAGGTCGGTCGCCGCGGGCAGCGCCTCGAGCAGCTTCGGCGTCTCCCAGCCCGTGTCGGCGAAGAGCCGGGTGACCAGCGCGCGCTGCTCATCGGCGTTGCGGCGGCGGAACTCGACGCCGTCGGCGGCGAAGACCAAGGCGACGTGCAGCCGGTCCGGCAGCCGGTGACTGCCCACGGTCAGGCCGCGGCCCGGCTCGTTGTACATCACGCTCGTGTGGTCGAGGCCGAGGTGGTTGGGCGCGGTGAACCCGGCGATGCCGAAGCCGAGGTCGCGCCGGAAGTCCCGCTCCGGCCCGAAGGCGGCGGCCCGCACGCCGGAGTGCACGCCGTCGGCGCCGACGACCAGGTCGAAGCTCCGCGGCGAGCCGTGGGCGAAGGTGACGTCGACGCCGTCGGCGGTCTCGGTGAGGCTGGTGACGCGGTCGCCGAAGACGTATTCGGTGTAGTCCCTCGTGTGCTCGTACAGGATCCGCGCGAGGTCGCCGCGCAGGATCTCGACCTCGCCGCTCCAGGCGGCGCCGGGCACGGTGAACAGCGGCCGCGCGTCGAGGCCGAGCAGGGTCTGGTCGCCCATCGCCGTCTCGTGGCGGCGGACGTCGCCGAGGACGCCCATGGCGTCGAGCAGCTTCACCTGTTCCCCGCGGAAGTCGACGGCCTGGCCGCCGGGCCGCAGGGCGGGCGCGGTCTCGACGACGGTCACCCGGTAGCCGGCGCGGTGCAGCCAGAAGGCCGCGGACGGGCCGGCGATGCTGGCCCCGGAGACGAGCACGGTCTTGGCGGTCATCGGTGGTACCTCTCTCGGGTCGGTGCTGACGATCCGAGACTGCGCGGGACCGCTGACGGTCCGCGCACGAGCCGCTGACGGTTCGGCCGGTGGGGTGGGGTCGCGGTCGCTAACATGGCGCGGTGGACCGCTCTGCCGCGGGCCGGATCCCGCAGGACGACGAGGGCGTCGCCGAGGCGCGCATCCTGGCCGCCGCCGCGCACCTCATCGCCGAGGACGGGTTCGGCCGGATGAAGCTCGGCGCCGTCTGCGCCCGCTCCGGGTACGCCCGGTCCGTCGTCTACCAGCACTTCGGGGACAAGGACGGGCTCGGGCAGCGGCTGGTCGAGTACGCGGTCGCGGAGTTCACCGACGCCTACAGCGAGGCCGTCGCGGCCCGCACCGGGGCGGCGGTCCCGACGCCGATGGACATGCTGCGCGCGTTGCTGGACATCATCTTCGAGCTGATCCACACGATGCCGACGCTCAACCAGGCGTTCCTCGCCCTCTGGGGCGACGGCGCGGCGGAGAACTCGGCGTTGCGCGGCGCGCTGACCGAGGCCGACCGCCGGTTCCGGTTCGCCATCGCCCAGACGGTGGCGAGCGGCGTCGCGGACGGGACGATCACCGGCGTCCGCGACGCGGATTCGTACGCCTCGGCGTTGCTCGCGCAGCTGCGAGGGATCTCGATGCAGGCCCTGATCGACCCCGACGGCGTCGACCTGCGCGGCGTGCGCGCCGAGCTGGAACGCGGCATCGACCGCCTCTCCGCGGGCTTCCGCGGCGCGCTCTAAAGCGCGAAGACGATGCTCCGCAGCACGATGACGCCGATGAAGACCAGCGTGAAGGCGAGGTCGAGGGAGATCCCGCCGATCCGCACCGGCCGCACGACCCGCCGGACCGGCCCGATCACCGGCTCGGTCGCGGAGTAGGCGAGGCTGCGGGCGCGCCGCGTCCACGGCGGGCTGTCCGCCACCATCCCGACCCAGTCCAGCACCATCCGCGCGATCAGTACCAGCAGGTACAGGCTCAGCGCGAAGCCGATCAACGTCCACAGGGCACCCATGGTTCCTCCTCCGTCCCCCTGGAAACGTGCCGAGGGGGCGAGGAGTGCCAGTTCTGTCCGATTCACAGCCTTTCAACAGGAAGCCGGCTCGCCCAGCGGTGGACGGCGAACCGGCTGCCGTCGCGCCGGACCTCGGCCGCGCCCGAGCCGCCGAAGTGCGCGGGGATGACGAGTTCGCGCTGGTCCGCGGCCCGCTCGAGTACTTGCCGCCGCGTGACGGCCGCCTGCGCCGGGGCTTCGCAGAAACAACTGCTGTGCTCGGGCGCGACGATCTGGACGGGGCTGTGGAGCAGGTCCCCGACGAAGACGGCCCGGTCCGTCCCCGACGAGAGCCGGAGCACGGACGAGCCCGGGGTGTGGCCGGGCGCGGGCTCGAGGGTGAGGTTCCGGTCGATCCGGTGGCTCCCCTCCCACAGCACGGTTCGCCCGAGCACCGGCGCGACGCTGTCGGCGTAGACGAGCAGGCTGCCTTCCCGGCGCACCTGGTCGCGCTCGGTGCGCGGCGCCGGGCGGCGGTGGGCGTTGCGGGGATCGAAGTACGTCGCGTCGGCGCGGGGGATCAGGTAGGTCGCGTTCGGGAACGTCGGGACCCAGTCGCCGTCGCGGAGCCGGGTGTTCCAGCCGACGTGGTCGTAGTGGATGTGGGTGTTCACGACGACGTCGACGTCCTCGGGCCGGACCCCGGCGGCGGCGAGCCGGTCGAGGAAGTCCGTGCTCATGTGGTCGAAGAGCGGGATCTGCGGCCGCTCCCGGTCGTTCCCGACGCCGGTGTCGACGAGGACGACACGGCCTTCGGAGCGGAGGACCCACGTCTGCACGGCGCCGACGTAACCGCCGGTGCCCGGGTTCCAGTGGTCCGGGGCGAGCCAGCGGGCGTTGTCCGCCCACAGCTCGGCCGGGCTGGGGACGATGTCCCGGGCGGGCGCGATCTCGCCCGCCCACTCGAGGACCTTCACGACTTCGACGTCACCGATGTGCATATCGCTAAGCTAAGCTCGCCGAATGAGCGTTTCCATGGTTGATCTGCTCGTTCCGATACGCGATCGTCTCACATCATGGATCTCCTGAGCGACGCGATCACGGCCGTCCGCATCGGGCGGCCGACGTCGAACCGCCTCAGCGCGGGCGACGACTGGTGCTACCGCTTCGCGCGCTACGAAGGCGCGGGTTTCCACGCCTTGCTGCGGGGCAGCGGCTGGCTGGTCCCGGAGAGCGGCGCGCCGGTCCCGCTCGGTGCGGGCGACGTCGTGCTGGTCCCGCACGGCAGCCCGCACACGCTGTCGTCGCGCCCGGACGCCGCGGGCGCGGTCCCGTTCGAGGCGGCGGTGCCCGAGCCGGACGGCCGGACGGAGTTCCTGTGCGGCAAGTACCGTCTCGCGCAGGCGCACCGGCACCCCGTGCTGACCAGCCTGCCGGAGGTGGTCCACGTCCCGGCGCGAGTCGGCGTCGGCTCGCGGCTCCGGTCGGCGATGGACCTGCTGGGCGCCGAGCTGAGTGCCGCCGAACCCGGCTCGGCGACGGTCGTCGCGGGCTTGCTCGACCTCTTGCTCGTCTACCTCATCCGGGCGTGGCTGGCGGACAACCCGGGCACCGGGTGGCCGCAGGCGCTGAGCGACCCGCCGATCGCGGCGGCGCTGGAGGCGGTGCACGCGAATCCGGAAGCGCCGTGGCGGATCGAGGACCTCGCGGCCCGCGTCGGCCTGTCCCGCGCCACGCTGGCTCGCCGGTTCACCGCGTCGACCGGACGGCCGCCCATGGCCTACCTGACGTGGTGGCGCCTGACGAAGGCGGCGAGGTTGCTGCGGGAAACGACGCTGCCGCTGCCGTCGGTCGCGGCGAAGGTCGGCTACGGGTCGCCGTTCGCGTTCTCGCACGCGTTCAAGCGCGAATTCGGCGTCGCCCCGGGGGTGTACCGGGCCGGTGACGATCAGGCGTCCGATGTGGACCTTCGGTGAGCGCGCGGCAAGGGAAAGGTTCGCGGAAGGTAAACGGCGGGCGGAGGCCTCGTCGACGGCCGACCCGGACGGGTTAGGCCATTCGGCCGGAACCGGCTTTCCCCGCGCGCCCGGGTTCGCGGATCCGTTGGCGCACAATGATCTTCGCGGCTCGTCGTCGCTCAGCGTGGTTCTCGATGACGCGCTGAGAAATTGACCCGGCCGGGTGAGTCTGTTCGGTCGTGCCGAGCGGGCCATCCGTCGGAAGCGCGCGCTCGCAGCGTGACGGGATGTGCTTTTTCCGTTATCTCACAAGGACTTGAAAACTCGCCGGTAACAGGACGTCGACTGTCCACAGTGGTGATCAACGGCCGTCCGGGCGGGCAACGCGAATCTTGATTTCTTGGCGGGCGGCGGTTTTCGTGGTCTGACACCCGGGAACCTGGCTTGAGTGGTGCCCACGCATCCGCTCGCCCCGAATTCCGTAGGTGGTGCGCGTGGTGCGCTGGGCCTCGTCCGAACCGTCAGGGTCAGGAGGACCAGCAAATGAAGCCAGGAGCGCGGATCGTCCTAGGGGTCGGGGTCGGCTACCTACTGGGGCGCACCAAGAAGATGCGGCTCGCGTTGATGATCGCCGCCGCCGGGGCGACCGGGCGGGCGGGCACGTCCCCGGTGAAACTTCTGCAGCACGGCCTGAAGCAGCTCGGCACCTCCGCGGAGCTGGGCAAGCTCACGGACGTCGCGCGCGACGAGCTCCTCGGCGCGGCCAAGGCGGCCGCCGTGACGGCGGCGAGTCCCGGATCGAGTCGCTCACCGAGCGCCTGCAGGAAGGGGGCCGCAAGCGGGACGAGGAACCGGACGACGAAGAGTCGGGCGAGGAACCGGATCGCGCGGCCGAAGACGAAGAAGAAGAGACGCCGAAGCGCGGACGGCGTCGCACGCGGGAGCCGGAAGAGGACACGTCGGAGCCGGACGAGGAAGAGCCGTCCGACGACGAAGAACCCCGCCGTCCCGCCAGACGCCGGGCGGCCGCCCGCGACGAAGACGGTGAGCAGCCGGACGAAGCCGAGCGGCCCGTGCGCCGCCGGAAGACGACCAAGCGGACCGCCGGCTCTTCGGATGGCGAGAAGCCGGCCCGGCGAGCCCGCGTCGGCGCCGGCCGGAGGTGACCGCGATGGCTACCAAGCAGCTGAAGAACGCCGCCAGCCGGGCCAAGAGCACCGCCACGGGTGCGGCCGGGAAGGCGGGCGGCGGATCGAACGAGCTGACCGACGCCCTGCGGCACCTGGCGGAAGCCGCCGCCGGCCGGGCGGCCGGTTCGCTGACCAACCGCATCACCTCCGCGTCCGGTCGCCTCAGCGACTACGCCGCGGGCGGGGGCGGTGGCCTGGCCGAAGCCGTCACCGGCGGGAAACCCGGGGTGAAGGGCAAAGCCGCGATGGGCGCGGTCAAGGGCGGCCTCTCCGGGATCGTGGACAAGGTCAAGAACGCCTTCACCGGCGGCGGCGGCGGGAACAAGGGCGAAAAGATCAAGCTCACCAACATCGTCGAGGAGATCGACATCGGGGCGCCCGCCGACCTCGTCTACGACCAGTGGACCCGGTTCACCGAGTTCCCGCGGTTCATGAAGAAGGTCGAGAGCGTCGAGCAGGTCAGCGACGAAAAGCTCGAGTGGCGGGCCCAGATCTTCTGGTCGCACCGCACCTGGGAGGCCACGATCCTCGAACAGGTGCCCGGCGAGCGGATCGTGTGGCGCTCGAAGGGGCAGAAGGGCCACGTCGACGGCGCCGTCACCTTCCACGAGCTCACGCCCGACCTCACCCGGGTGGTGCTGGTCCTCGCCTACCACCCGCAGGGCCTGTTCGAGCGCACCGGCAACCTCTGGCGCGCGCAGGGACGGCGGGTCCGGCTGGAGCTGAAGCACTTCCGCCGGCACGTGATGACCGAGGCGCTTCTGCACCCCGACGACGTCGAGGGCTGGCGCGGCGAGATCCGCGACGGCCAGGTCGTCGACGCCGAAGAGTCCGAAGAGTCCGAGTCCGACGAGGCCGAAGACTCCGACGAGGCCGAAGAGCCGGAAGAGTCCGAAGAGGACGAACTCGACGAAGACGAAGACCAAGCCGAAGACGAAGACGAAGACGCCGCCGAGGAAGACGAGCCCGAACCGGCCGCCCGACGCGGGCGGGCCCGGGCGCGCGCCGGCAGAGCGGAAGGGAGCACGCGATGACGACAGCCGTCCAGCCGTCCGGCGGGGGAGGCGGCCTCGACCGCCCGAGCTCGAGCAGTCTCGCGGACGTGATCGACACGATCCTCGACAAGGGATTGGTGATCGACGCCTACGTCCGGGTGTCCCTGGTGGGCATCGAGCTGCTGACCATCGACGCCCGCGTCGTGGTCGCCAGCGTCGACACCTACCTCCGGTTCGCCGAAGCCGTGAACCGCCTCGACATCTCCGACACCGAGCAGAAAGGACTGCCCGACCTGCTCGAGGACGTGAACCAGGGCGGCGCCAAGGCGAAGACGCGCGGCGCGCTCGAAGCGGCGGGCGACAAGCTCCGCGACCTCATCGGAGACGACGAAGACCAGGAGCAGCCGGCCGGTCGGCGACGAAAGGGAGGCGACTGAGATGGCGAACGAGAGCGAAACCGCCTTCTACGTCTACGGCATCGTCCCGTCGGACGTCGAGACCGACTCCGGGGCACGCGGCGTCGGCGACCCGCCCGCGCCGGTCACGACGGTGACCTACGAGCGGATCGCCGCGCTGGTCAGCGAAATCCCGCGGGACAAGCCGCTCGGCAGGCCGGAAGACCTGACCGCGCACGCGGGCCTGCTGGACGCGGCCGCCGCCGAGGTCCCGGTGCTGCCGTTGCGCTTCGGCGCCGTGGTGTCCGATGAGGACGCCGTCGTCGAGGAGCTGCTCAAGGCGAACGAGGACGATTTCGCCGCCGCACTGGACGAACTCGAGGGCAAGGCCGAGTACGTCATCAAAGCCCGGTACGTCGAAGAGGCCGTGCTGCGCGAGATCCTCGACGAGAACGAAGAGCTGGCAAAGCTGCGGGACCAGGTCCGGGGCAAATCGGAAGACGCCACGCGCGACCAGCGGATCGCACTGGGCGAACAGATTGGCAAGGCCATCGAAGCCAAGCGCGCCACCGACACGCAGCGGACGGTGGACGCCCTGGAGCGGCTCGGCGTCGAGATCAGCCCCCGGGAACCGACGCACGAAGAAGAAGCCGTCCACCTCGCGTGCCTGGCCGAAACGGCCAAGCAGGACGACCTCGAGGCCGCCGTCGAAGAGCTCGCCCGCGACTGGGAGGGCCGCGTCGAAGTGCGGTTGCTGGGCCCGCTCGCGGCGTACGACTTCGTCGTCACCCAGCGGCCGGAGGAGTAGGCGATGGGTGTGGTCGGCACGATCCTCGGGTTGCCCTTCGCCCCCGTGCGCGGGGTGCTCGCCGTGGCCGAGCTGATCCGGCGGCAGGTCGACGCGGAGCTGTACCACCCCGCGTCGGTCCGCCGTGAGCTCGAAGCCGCGGAAGAAGCGCGGGCCGTCGGCGAGATCTCGCCCGAGGAAGAGGCCGAAGCACAGCAACGGGTGCTGGACCGCCTGACCGCGTCCCCGGCCGAGCCGGGGCCGGAGGAAGAGAAGAGGTGATGACCGATGGCTCCCGCGAGGTCGCGCGGTGAGGCCGGTTCCGACCGGAAGCCGAAGCCCGAGTCCGGCGGCGAAGTGCTGTCCGCGTCGTCGGCGGCGTCGTTCGCGCTGCGCTACGTCGGCGAGCTGATCACGAGCGAGCCGACGGCCGTCACCTCGGTCGAGCCCGCCGAGGACGACGGCTGGCTGGTGGAGGTGGAAGTGCTGGAGGACCGCCGGATCCCGTCGTCGGCGGACATGCTCGCGCTCTACGAGATCGAGCTCGATCCCGACGGTGGCCTGCTCGCGTACCGCCGCACGAAGCGTTACTCGCGCGGCCGGGCCGGCACCGGGAACGGGGTGAGCTGACGTGACCAACGGACAGCCGCTCGCCGCGACGGGCGCGCAGGCCGGGCTCGGCTCGGCGGGCAACCACCAGCCCGCCAACCTCGGCGACATCCTCGAACGCGTGCTGGACAAGGGGCTGGTGATCGCCGGCGACATCCGGGTCAACCTGCTCGACATCGAGCTGCTGACGATCAAGCTCCGGCTCGTCGTCGCCTCCTTGGAGACGGCGAAGGACGTCGGCATCGACTGGTGGGAAAGCGATCCGTGGCTGACGGGCGACAAAGGCGGGGTGCACGAGGAGAACCGCCGGCTGCGAGCCCGCATCGCCGAACTGGAAGCCGCGCCGGAGCGGGATGACGAAGATGATTGAGGGACAAGGGGTTTGGCTGTACGCCGTGACCCGGGACGCCGACCCGGCCGCGCTCGGCGAGCTGACGGGAGTCTCGGCCGAGACCCCGCGGTTCATCGAGGCGGCCGGGCTGGCGGCCGTCGTCGGCGACGTGCCGTTGAGCTCCTTCGGCGAGGAAGCGTTGCACCGCAACTTCGAGGACCTCGACTGGCTGGGCGCGGTCGCCCGGGCGCACGACTCCGTGATCGTGGCCCTGATCGACCGCGGTCCGGCCATCCCGATGCGACTGGCCACCGTGTACCACGACGACGACCGCGTGCGGCACCTGCTCGAATCCCGGGCGGCGGAGTTCGCCCGCGCGCTCGACCAGGTCACCGGGCGGACCGAATGGGGCGTCAAGATCTTCCTCGCCCCCGCACCGGACCCGTCGAGCGACGCCGGGGGTCCGTCCCCACGCGGGGCGGGGGCGGCCTACCTGGCCCGGCGGCGAGCGGCGCTGGACTCGCGCGAACACCAGGAGCGGTGCGCCGCCGAGCAGGCGGACCGGGCGCACCGCCTGCTCGCCGCGCTCGCCGTCGACGCCACGACGCACCCTCCGCAGAGCCGCGCGCTGGCGGGTGAGGACGCGCGGATGATCCTCAACGGCGCGTACCTGGTCGACCACGAGCACACGCTGCGGTTCGCCGAAGCGGCCGCGGCGTGCGACCAGGACAACGACGCGATCCGGGTGCGGCTGACCGGCCCGTGGCCACCGTATTCCTTTTCGGTACTGGAGGAACCATGAGCCAACCCGTTCCCGCACCGGTCGCGGCCGAACGGCCGGTCGCGCTGATCGACCTGCTCGACCGCGTACTCGCCGGGGGAGTCGTCGTGAGTGGCGAACTGACGTTGTCCATCGCGGACGTCGACCTCGTGCACATTTCCCTGCGCACCCTGCTGACCTCGATCACGGCGTTGCAGCCCCGAAATGAGTGAGCTCGAAAAGGGACGGATCAACGCCGATCCCGAGACGGCCGAACGCAGCCTGGTCAGCCTGGTGCTGACGGTGGTGGAGCTGTTGCGCCAGCTCATGGAGCGGCAGGCGCTGCGGAGAGTGGAGCACGGCGACCTCACCGACGACCGGATCGAGGCGATCGGGCAGACGCTCATGAATCTGGAAAACCGGATGACGGAGCTGTGTGAACATTTCGGAATAGACCCGAAAGATCTCAACATCGACCTGGGTCCGCTCGGTTCATTGCTGCCCGAAGAATGACGTTTCCCGCCCGCCGGTGAGGGTATTCGAAATCATCGCTCGGAAAGAGGTGTTGGCGATGACCATCATCGGAATCATCAGCGCGATCGTCGTCGGTCTGGTGATCGGCGTGCTCGGCCGGTTGCTCGCGCCGGGACGGCAGAAGATCCCGCTCTGGCTGACCATCGTGATCGGCATCATCGCGGCGCTGGCGGGCACCGCCATCGCGCGCAGCGCCGGATACGCCGAGACGGCCGGGTTCGACTGGCTGGAGCTGATCACCCAGGTGGTGCTGGCGGCGATCGGCGTTTCGCTGGCGTCGCTGGCGTACGGACGTCGGCGGCGGGGGCTGATGCACTGACCGTCACCTGACCCAGCGGCGAAATCCGCCTTCGGCGTTGATCACCTGCCCGGTGATCCACTGGCTGTCGGCGGAGACGAGCCACCGGACGAGCCGGGCGACCTCGCCGGGGCTGGCCCACCGCCCGGCGGGCAGCGCACGCCCGACGCTTGCGGCGAGGTCCGGGCCGGCCCACCCGGTGTCGACCGGCCCGGGGTTGAGCGCGTTGACGGTGATGCCCCGATCGACCAGCGCGTCGGAGAGGCTGAGGGTCATCTGGTGGATGGCGCCTTTGCTGATGGCGTAAGGAAGTTCCCGGCTCATCGGGGCGAGGTGCTGCCCGGAGGTGAAGAGGACGACCCGCCCGCCGGGACGTCCGTCATCGTGGGCCGCGGCGAACGCCTGGGCGAGCAGCACGCTCGCCCGGGCGTTCACGGCCCAGGTGAGATCCAGCTCGGCGGCGGTGACTTCGGCGAGGGTCTGGTTCGAGCTGCGAGCATGGTTGGCGACCAGGAAATCGACGGCCCCGAACGCCTCGACGGCGGCGGTCACCACATCGCCGGGCGCCTGCGGGTCGGCGAAGTCGGCCGCGATGTGCCGCAGCCGGGGACCTTCCCCGCCGAGCAGTTCCACGATCCCAGCGTCACCGACGGGATCAGTGCCCCAAGGCTGTTCGGCGTCGTGCGGCGACCAGGAGTGCACGAGCACCGAGGCCCCGGCGGCGAGCAGTTGTCCGGCGATCGCGAACCCGATCCCGGCTCGTCGGCTGACCCCCGTCACGATCGCGACCCGGCCGGACAGGGACCCGTCGTCGTTCACCACGCCGTGCACCTTAGTCAGCGCGGTGGGCAAACTGACGGCAAACCCGAATGGTTCTCGTAAAACCGCAGGTCAGCTGGGGTGATAACGGGTCGGACACGCCTGGGCAATGCACATCACATCCTCTTTACATTGAGGTGAGCCTTACCTAACGTCCACCGACCGAGCCGATAGCCACGGCTCAGCCTGAACCCGGACGCGAACCTTCGGAGATCACTGTGCGCCCCAAGACTGTCTTCAGCCTGCTCGGAATCGGGAGTGCGAGCCTCGTGCTCGTGGCTTGCGGCGGTGAACCGGCCTCACCGCAGGCGGCGGCGATCCACGTCGAGGCGTCCGATACCGCTTGCGACGTCGCGAGCACGAACGCGGCGACGGGCCCGATCGCCTTCGAGATCGCCAACAAGGGCAACCAGGTCACCGAGTTCTACCTCTACGGCAAGGACGGCCGGGTGATCAGCGAGGTGGAGAACATCGGTCCCGGCACCAGCCGGTCCATGACCGCTCAGGTCACCGAGCCGGGCTCGTACACGACCGCCTGCAAGCCCGGCATGCGGGGCGAGGGCATCCGCCACGAGTTCACCGTCACGGCCGCGGGCGGCGCCGCGGCGGCACCGGCCATCCCGCAGGGAGTCGTGTCGCAATACACGGTCCTGGAGCAGGAAATCAAGGACGCGGGCGGCCAGACCACGGTCGGCCCGTGGCGCATCGGCTACATCGTCGAAGCCGCCGAGCCCTGGTACCACGACGAGAACGGGCACCAGCACTTCCGCCCGGCCGCGCCGGGGGAGACCCACCACATCGAAATCATCCCGATCGAAGCCGCGACCGGCCGCATCGTGCCCGACGTGCCGATCCACGTCGACGTCCTCGACGCGGCCGGCAATGTGGTGGAGGGCAAGGCGTTGAACTTCTACTACGCCGAGTTCTTCCACTACGCCAGCAACTTCTCCGTCCCGCGGGCCGGCACCTACACCCTGCGCGCCAAGCTGCAACCGCCCACGTTCCTGCGCCACGGCGAGGAAACCGAGCAACCGGCCCTCAGCACGGGAGCCGAGGCCACGTTCACCGGCGTCGAGCTGAAGACCGAGGGCTGACCATGGCCACGCTCACCGAGGGCGAGGGTGGCCAGCGCGACGCCCTGCGCGGCGCGGCGGCGAAGTGGACACCGATCGCCCTGGGCGTCTTGATGTGCCTCGGATGGGGAGCCGTTCTCTGGACGGTTCCCCACCTGCACGCCGACCCGGCGTTGCACACGGTCGCCCGCTTCGCCCACCTGGTGGGTCTCGTGGCCGGGTTCGGCGCCGTCCTGACGGTCGACTGGCTGGGGCTGAGGTGGCTGCTCGGCCACCGCACGCTCGGCGACGTCCTCCAGCTGGCGCGGACGGCGGCGGCCCCGATCTGGGCCGGCCTCGCGACCCTGGTGGTCAGCGGACTGGTGCTCCACCCCGACCTGGCATCGTGGCCGACCCGCGTCAAGCTCGGCATCGCGCTCGTCATCGGCCTCAACGGCTTGTACGCCCACCACCTCACGCCCCGGCTCGCCGGTCAGGAGGTCCCGCGGTCGCTGCTGATCCGCGCCGCGATCTGCGGAGCCGTTTCCCAAGCCGGGTGGTGGAGCGCCACGATCATCGGTTTCCTCAACGCCCACCACACGTGATCCGTGCCGGGTCAGACGGGCCAGAGCTGGATGAGCCAGCGTTCGACTCCGGTCTCGAAGCTGCCTTCGCCGAGCTCGGCCGTGTCGCTCTGGTTGCCCACCGCGGCCCGCACGTGGTGGACGCCTGGCCGCGGGATCTGGAGGGTGTGCTCGCCGAATGTCGCGGTGACGGACTGCAGCCGGACTTCAGTGGCGAGATCGCAGGTCAGCTCCAAGACCTCGGCCCAGCCGGAGCGCTCGTCGCCGGGTGGGGTGCCGTCCCAGAGCTCGACGCGGACCGTGGGGTAGTGGTCGGTGGCGGAACTGTGCAGCAGCAGGCCACCGGCACCGCCGACAGCGGTCCAGGAGCCGGTGGGGACCGGCAAGCCCAGCGCGTTGCGGCTCATGGAGACTTCCTGGAGCACGAACTGGCCGTATTCCACCTCGACGGTGTCATCGATGGCGGCGATCAGGCGTGACATCCCCGATCCCTTTCCCGTGGCGTCTGGCGGAGCAGTTCGCGCGGGTTCAAACAGAATGGGTGCCCTCGGCAGGATTCGAACCTGCGACACCTGCCTCCGGAGGGCAGTGCTCTATCCCCTGAGCTACGAGGGCCCATCGCTGGGCGACTCCGAAAGCTTAGCGCATCCCCCGCGGCCCCCGCGCGCAGGTGGGCGCAGTGGGAAATCCGCTGGTCAGCGGCAAGAAGTTGATCCATTCGCCGGGACGTCGCTAGCGTGGGGGGCCCACTCGAAGGAGCCCTGATGGTCGAGGCTTTCCGTGTCCCTCTCGATGAGGGTGATGTCGCCGATCTGCGGGAGCGGCTTCGGCGGACCCGGTGGCCCGAACCGGAGACCGTCGACGACTGGTCTCAGGGGGTTCCGCTCGCCTACGTCCGGGAACTGTGCCGGGACTGGGGTGAGGAGTACGACTTCGGGTTTGCCGGGCGGCTCAACGCCTTCCCGCAGTTCCGGGCCGACGTCGACGGTGTCGGGGTGCACTTCGTGCACGTCCGGTCGCCGCACGCCGAGGCGCTTCCGCTCGTGCTCACCCATGGCTGGCCCGGTTCCGTGCTCGAGTTCCTCGATGTGCTCGGGCCGCTCACCGAGCCCGAAAAGCACGGTGGGGACCCCGCCGACGCCTTCCACGTCGTCGTTCCCTCGCTGCCCGGCTTCGGGTGGAGTGACAAGCCCGCCCTGAAGATCGCGCGGGTCGCCGAGCTGTGGGACCGGCTCATGGTTTCGCTCGGCTACGACCGCTACGGCGCCCAGGGTGGTGACTGGGGTGCCGCCGTGACGAACTCGCTCGCGCGGTTCGGGCGGGCCGTCGGGGTGCACGTCAACTTCGCTCCCGTGCGGCTGACCCTCGACGATCCGACGCCGAAGGAGCGTCAGGCCCTCGCCGACCTCGAGGAGTTCCGGCGCAGCGGCAGCGGCTACTCCGCGCAGCAGGGCACCCGGCCGCAGACGCTCGGCTACGGCCTCACCGACTCGCCCGCCGGGCAGGCCGCCTGGATCGCCGAGAAGTTCTGGGCCTGGACCGACAACAAGGGCCACCCCGAGGACGCCGTCGACCGGCAGAAGATCCTCGACGCCATCTCCGTCTACTGGTTCACCGCGACCGCGACGTCGTCGGCGCGGATGTACTGGGAGAACGCCGAGCGGGATCTGTCCACTGTGGATGTCCCGGCCGGGGTTTCCGTATTCCCCAAGGAGATCGTGCGGCCCTCGCGGCGGCAGGCCGAGCAGCGCTACACCGACCTGCGCTGGTTCGAGGAGCTGCCCGTCGGCGGGCACTTCGCCGCGCTCGAACAGCCCGGGCTGTTCGTCGAGCAGGTGCGCGGCTTCTTCCGGCTGGTGCGCTAGCGAAGCGTGACGAGTCCACCAGGCGGGACACCCCGCCTGGTGGATTGGTCGGCCGGGACGGCCGGAGTAGCTTTCGGGTGGGTGAACTTAGGCTGCCCTCTGTTGCATATATGCGCATTCGACTATATGTTTGGCGGAGACGGACACCGGGAACGGAGGCGGCATGGGACACGGCCACGGACACGGGCACACGAGCGCGCCCGCGAGCGCGTCGGGCCGGTACGTGCGCAGCCTGGCCGTCGCTCTGGGCATCGGCGCCGGGTTCATGGTGCTCGAGTTCGTCGTCGGCTTCGCGACCGGCTCGCTGGCCCTGATCTCCGACGCGGCGCACATGTTCACCGATGTGCTCGGGGTCGGCATGGCCCTGGTCGCGATCGTCCTGGCGCGGCGCACCGGTCCCACGGTCAGCCGCACGTTCGGGCTCTACCGCGCGGAGGTGCTGGCCGCGCTGGCCAACGCGGTCCTGCTGTTCGGCGTCGCGGGGTACGTCCTCGTCGAGGCGATCGGCCGGATCGGCGACCCGCCCGCCGTGCCCGGGCTGCCGGTGCTGCTGGCGGCCACGGCCGGCCTGGTCGCCAACATCGTGTCGTTCGCCGTGCTGCGCTCCGGCGCGAAGGAGAGCCTCAACGTCCGCGGGGCCTACCTCGAGGTGCTCGCCGACCTCATCGGCTCGGTCGGCGTCCTGGTCAGCGGCGCGCTGACGCTGCTGACGGGCTGGCGCTACGCGGACCCGATCATCGGTGTCGCGATCGGGCTCTTCGTGCTGCCCCGCACGTGGACGCTGGCCCGCCGGGCGCTGCGCATCCTGTTCCAGCACGCGCCGAAGAGCGTCGACGTCGGCGCGATCAACGCCGAGCTGGCCGCGCTGCCGGGTGTCGCGGACGTCCACGACCTGCACGTCTGGACGCTCACCTCGGGCATGGAGGTCGCCTCGGCGCACTTGACGCTGGCGCCGCCCGCGAAGCAGTCCGACGTGCTGACGGAGGCGCAGAACCTGCTGGCTTCGCGGTACGCGATCGAGCACGCGACGCTGCAGGTGGAGGCGCCGCACTGCGCCCGCCGCTGCCAAGAGCTGTCCTGGTAGGCAGCTTCCGGAACGCGCGGAAGCACGGAAAGCACGCTCCCCGGCAACCGCCTTTTCGGGAAGGAATCCCCGGTCCGCGCCCAGTAATTTCGTGGTGTACCGCTCGGCGAACAGAGGGGAAACCATGAAATCTCCGCGGAAATTGACGGCGCTCGCGGCGGCCGCCGGACTGCTGGCAGGCGGCGCCGTGGCAGCTCAGCCCGCCTCCGCCGCGCAGCCGCTGCTGGTGTCGAACCTCAACGGCAGATGCGCCGACATCTTCATGTTCCACCAGGAAAACGGCGCGTCCGTGGTGACCTGGGACTGTACCGGCAACGTGAACCAGCAGTGGCGCTGGGAGGGCGAACAGATCCGGTCCGCCATGAACGGCAAGTGCCTGGAAATCTACGCCTCCCACCAGGGCGATCAGGGCTCGGTGGACACCTGGGACTGCAACGGGAGCAGCACCCAGCGGTGGTTCCGCAACGGCGGTGAAATCCGCAGCAGGCTGAACGGGAAATGCCTCGACATCCTGGCCGGCCGCCCCGACAACGGGCAGCTGCTGGTCAGCTGGAGCTGCAACGGCGCCGCCAGCCAGAGCTGGAACTTCTGACCGGACCCGGGGCCCCGGCCGCTACGCCGGCAGCGGCTGGGCGCCCCGGCCCGAGAGCATCAGCTTGATCTGGTCCATCTCCGCGCCCTGCGACGTCAGGATGCTGTTCACCAGCGCCTTCAACGCCGGCAGCGTCGAATGCGCCGCCGCGTACTGGGCCATCGCCGTGCCGCCCTGGTGGTGGCGGAGCATCAGCTGCAGGAAGAAGACGTCGAACTCGCGGCCCGACAGCGACCGCAGCTTCTTCAGGTCCGTGTCCGTCGCCATGCCCGGCATCAGCGCGCCGCTCGCCGGGTTGACCGACGACGGGGCCATCGACATCCCGTCGTGGCCCGGCATCGGTTCCGTCATCCACTTCATCGGCGCGCCGAGCGCCTGCTCGGGCTGGTCCCACAGCATGAGCCAGCCCTTCATGCGCCCGACCTGCTCCAGCTGCGTGCGCTCGATGTCGAACGCCAGCTGCTTGATCTCCGGGTCGGTCGTGCGGTCGCGGGCGATGCCCGCCATCGTCACCGCCTGGAGGTGGTGCGTCGACATGTCCTGGGCGAAGCCGACCTCGACCGAACCGGCGGCCGGGGTGGCCGTCGTTCCGGAACCGTCGACGGCGCGGGTCAGGAACATCCCCGCCGTCGCGCCGATCAGCAGGACCGCCAGCAGCGTCCCGCCGATGATCACCCAGCGCGACCACGTCGGCTGCTCGGTGACCTCTTCGGTGTCGAAGTCGGTGTCGAGGTCGGCTTCGGCCATCACTTCGTCGGGGTCGGCGAGGCCGGGGCGGAGGACGCCGGAGCGGACGGCATGCCCTGCTCGCCCTGCGCGGCCGTGCTGCCCTTGTAGTCCATCGGCTTCGCGTCCGGGCCCGGCTTCGACGGGTCGAACGGCGGCGGGTTGTCCGGGTCGAACTGGCCGGGCACCGCGTCGCAGGACGCGCCGACCTCGGGGTAGACGCCGTTCGGGTTGGCCCGCAGCGCCGCGATGAACTCGT
This sequence comes from Amycolatopsis nalaikhensis, assembly GCF_030264295.1. Classification (GTDB taxonomy): domain Bacteria; phylum Actinomycetota; class Actinomycetes; order Mycobacteriales; family Pseudonocardiaceae; genus Amycolatopsis; species Amycolatopsis nalaikhensis. The sequence goes on from NZ_CP127173.1 coordinate 4,776,042, forward strand.
CGATCCGCGCGTCGTTGGCGTCGTCCAGCTTCAGCTGGTGGCCCCACGACTGCAGCGAGATCGGCTTGTCCAGGCCCGGGTAGGGCGACATCATCGTGTACGGCTTGCCCTTGACGCGCACGCTCAACAGGTTCAGCGCGTCGCCGGTGACCTGCTGCGGGTTGTAGGCGATCCAGACGGTGCCGTGCTCGAGGGAGTGCACCATGTTCTCGGTGCGGACGGCGGTCGGGTACACGACGCCGGTGCAGGTGGCCCACGTCTGGTCGTGCGGGCCGCCGAACGGCGGGGTCTTGTCGTAGGCGACGCGCTCGGTCGGCAGCACGTGCACGCTGCCGGTGTAGTTGGCCGTCACCACGCCCGGGATGCGCTTGGAGGGGTCCGGGTCCTGCGCGGTCGGCGCGAACGACGCGGCGGCGGCCTCGCGGTCTTCCTGCTCACGCTTCGGCGCGGACTGGACCATGTAGTAGACGATCACCGAGGCGGCCAGTGCCACGATGGCGACGACGGCGATGATCGTGCCCCAGGGCGTGCCCTTCTTGCTCACGACGGAACCGCGGGCCGCCTTCACCGCCGACCCCTTTTTCCGAGTTGTCCCGTTCGCCATGGCTCCCGCGTTCTCCCTCTGGTGGCTGCGGACGGATTCCCGCCCGGGCCAGTGTAGAGACCACGCGTCTGATCACCGTTAACGCCTCACACACCCACGCGCCGTGACGTCCCCGAGACCGATGCAAGCGCCCCACCAGGGCACACCTAGAATTCGACGAGTGACTCCCGCCGCTCTCGCCGACCTGGTCCGCAGCTCCGCCGTGCAGGTGCTCGCCGCACGTGGCATCGACGACGCCGTGCTGCCGGAGCAGGTGACCATCGAACGCCCGCGCAACCCCGACCACGGCGACTACGCGACGAACCTGGCCTTGCAGGTGGCCAAGAAGGCCGGCCTCAAGCCCCGCGAGTTCGCCGAGGCGCTGGCCGAAGCGGTCTCGGCGGACGACGGCGTCGCGTCGGCCGAGGTCGCCGGTCCCGGCTTCCTCAACTTCCGGCTCGCCGCGGCCGCGCAGGGCGACATCGTGCGCCAGGTGCTCGACGCCGGCGCCGCGTACGGCCGCGGTGACGCGCTGGCCGGGACGAAGATCAACCTCGAGTTCGTCTCGGCGAACCCGACCGGCCCGATCCACCTCGGCGGCACGCGCTGGGCCGCGGTCGGCGACGCGCTGGGCCGTGTGCTGGCCGCGCAGGGCGCCGACGTCACCCGCGAGTACTACTTCAACGACGCCGGTGCCCAGATCGACCGGTTCGTCCGGTCCCTGATCGCCGCCGCGAAGGGCGAGCCCGCGCCCGAGGACGGCTACGCGGGCGGCTACATCAACGACATCGCCGCCGAGGTCATCAAGGCCGAGCCGAGCGCGCTGTCGCTGCCCGAGCAGGAGCGGCACGAGACCTTCCGCCGCATCGGCATCGAGCTGATGTTCGGCGAGATCAAGCAGAGCCTGCACGAGTTCGGCACCGACTTCGACGTCTACTTCCACGAGGACTCGCTGCACAAGTCCGGCGCGGTCGACGCCGCCGTCCAGCAGCTGAAGGACTCCGGGAACCTCTACTTCGAGGACGGCGCCTGGTGGCTGAAGTCCAAGGAGTACGGCGACGACAAGGACCGCGTCGTCATCAAGCAGGACGGCAACCCGGCCTACATCGCCGGTGACCTGGCCTACTTCAAGGACAAGCGCAACCGCGGCTTCGACCTGTGCATCTACATGCTCGGCGCGGACCACCACGGCTACATCGCGCGCCTGAAGGCCGCCGCGGCCGCGTTCGGCGACGACCCGGGGACCGTCGAGGTGCTGATCGGCCAGATGGTCAACCTGGTCAGCGACGGCAAGCCGGTGCGGATGTCCAAGCGCGCGGGCACCGTGATCACCATGGAGGACCTCGTCGAGGCCGTCGGCGTCGACCCGGCCCGCTACGAGCTGATCCGGTACTCCGTCGACTCCACTTTGGATGTCGACCTGGACCTGCTGCGCAAGCACTCCAACGACAACCCCGTCTACTACGTCCAGTACGCGCACGCGCGGCTGGCGTCCCTGCAGCGCAACGCCGCCGATCTCGGCTTGAAGTCCACTTCGGACGTCGACTTCGGACTCTTGACGCTGCCCGCCGAGGGCGATCTGATCCGCACCATCGGCGAATTCCCGGAAACCGTGCGCCGCGCCGCCGAAATGCGGGAGCCGCACCGGATCGCGCGCTACCTCGAAGAACTCGCGGGCGCCTACCACAAGTTCTACACCGTGGGCCGCGTGCTGCCCATGGGCGACGAAGAGGCGACCCCTCTGACGTACGCCCGGCTCGCGCTCTGCGAAGCCGCCCGCCAGGTGCTGGCGAACGGCCTCGCGCTGCTCGGTGTCTCCGCTCCGGAACGGATGTAAGAAATGGCGCACCCCGCGGGCCCCAGGCACGCCGACGTCTACCCCCACGCCGACACCTCCGGGCACCAGCCTTCGGGGGCCGACGAGCTCGACAAGCTGCCCGCGAAAGTGTGGCCGCGCAACACCTTCCGCGCCCACGACGGCGTCGTGCGGATCGCCGGCGTCGACGTGCGCGAGCTGGCCGAGAAGCACGGCACGCCGCTGTTCGTGGTCGACGAGGCCGACTTCAAGTCGCGCTGCGCGGACTACGCCGAGGCGTTCGACGACCCGTCGCTCGTGCACTACGCGTCCAAGGCGTTCCTGTCGATCGAGATCGCCCGCTGGGTGGCCGAGCAGGGGCTGAGCCTCGACGTCTGCAGCGGCGGCGAGCTCGCCGTGGCGCAGCGCGCGGACTTCCCGGCCGAGCGGATCACCTTCCACGGCAACAACAAGTCGCCGGCGGAGCTGGAAGCCGCGGTCGTCGCGGGCGTGGGCACGATCGTGCTCGACTCCTACTTCGAGATCGCCCGGCTGGCCGACATCGCCGCGCGCCACGACGTCGTGCAGCCGGTGCTGATCCGGGTCACCGTCGGCGTCGAGGCGCACACCCACGAGTTCATCGCGACCGCCCACGAGGACCAGAAGTTCGGGTTCTCCCTGGCGAGCGGCGACGCCGCCGAGGCGGTCCGCCGGGTGCTCAACGCGCGGTCGCTCAAGCTCGTTGGCCTGCACAGCCACATCGGTTCGCAGATCTTCGACGCGGACGGCTTCGAGGTCGCCGCCCGCCGCGTCGTCGGGCTGCTCGCCGACCTGGCCAAGGAGCACGGCCCCGAGCTGCTCGACCAGCTGAGCCTGGTCGACCTCGGCGGTGGCTTCGGCATCGCCTACACCGAGAAGGACAACCCGCCGCCGCCCGCGCAGATGATCACGCAGATCCGCGAGATCGTCCGCAAGGAGTGCGCGTACGCGGGCCTGCCGGTGCCGCGGATCGCCGGCGAGCCCGGCCGCGCGATCGCCGGTCCCGGCACGGTCACGCTCTACGAGGTCGGCACCATCAAGGACGTCTCGCTCGGCGACGACGTCTCGCGCCGGTACGTGAGCGTCGACGGCGGGATGAGCGACAACATCCGGACCGCGCTGTACGACGCCGTGTACGACGTCCGGCTGGTTTCCCGGTCCGCGGGCGACAACGAGCAGCCGGTGCAGGCCGTGCTGTCCCGGGTCGTGGGAAAACACTGTGAGTCCGGCGACATCGTCGTACGAGACTGCTGGCTGCCCGACACGCTGGCTCCCGGCGACCTGCTGGCGGTCGCGGCGACCGGCGCCTACTGCTACTCGATGGCGAGCACGTACAACCGGCAGCCGCGCCCGGCCGTGGTCGCGGTGCGCAACGGCAGCTCCCGGCTGCTGCTGCGCCGGGAGACGACCGACGACATGCTGCGCCTGGAGGTCTGAACACAGTGGCTGCCCCACAGGAGAAGGCCATCAGGGTCGCCCTGCTCGGCTGCGGAACGGTCGGCGGCGAGGTCGCGCGGCTGCTCACCGAGCAGGCGGACGAGCTGGCCGCCCGGGCGGGCGCGCCGGTCGAGCTGGCCGGCATCGCGGTCCGCCGCCCCGACAAGCACCCGGAACTGCCGCCGGAGCTGCTGACCGCCGACGCCGAGAAGCTCGTCACCAGCGACGACGTCGACGTCGTGGTCGAGCTGGTCGGCGGGATCGAGCCGGTGCGCGGCTGGCTGGTCGCCGCGCTGAAGGCCGGGAAGTCCGTGGTCACGGCGAACAAGGCGCTGCTGGCCGAGCACTCGGCCGACCTGTTCGAGGCCGCCGACGCGGCAGGTGCCGACCTGTACTTCGAGGCCGCGGTCGCCGGGGCCATCCCGCTGCTGCGCCCGCTGCGCGAGTCGCTGGCCGGTGACCGGATCACCCGCGTGATGGGCATCGTCAACGGCACCACGAACTACATCCTGTCCGCGATGGACTCCACCGGCGCGGGCTACGCCGAGACGCTCGACGAGGCCAGCCGCCTCGGGTACGCCGAGGCCGACCCGACCGCCGACGTCGACGGCTACGACGCCGCGTCGAAGGCGGCGATCCTGGCGTCGCTGGCCTTCCACACCCGCGTGACGGCTTCGGACGTGCACCGCGAGGGCATCGCCGACGTCACCGCCGCCGACCTCGCCGCGGCCCGCATGCTCGGCCGCACGGTCAAGCTGCTCGCCATCTGCGAGCGGGTGACCGACGACGACGGCGTCGAGTCCGTCTCGGCCCGCGTGCACCCGGTGATGATCCCGCGCAGCCACCAGCTGGCCGGCGTCGGCGGCGCGTTCAACGCCGTGTACGTCGAGGCCGACGCCGCGGGCGAGCTGATGTTCTACGGCCAGGGCGCGGGCGGCGCGCCGACCGCGAGCGCGGTGCTCGGCGACCTCGTCGCGGTGGCCCGCAACCGGGTCGCGGGCGGCCGCGGCCCGCGCGAGTCCGCGCACGCGGCGTTGCCGGTGCGGCCGATGGGGCAGACGCCGACGCGTTACCACGTAAGCCTTTCCGTCGCCGACCGCGCCGGGGTGCTCGCCCAGGTGGCGCACGCGTTCGCCGCGCACGACGTGAGCATCGCGGCCGTGCGGCAGAGCGACGTCGGCGACCGCGCGAGCCTCGTCGTCGTGACGCACCAGGCACCGGACGCCGCCCTGCAGTCCACTGTGGACGAGATCGCGAAGCTCGACGTCGTCCACGAAGTTGTCAGCGTCATGCGCGTGGAAGGCGAAGACCAGTGAGCACCCAGGCCTGGCCGGGAATCATCGAGGCGTACCGGGACCGCGTCCCGGTCCCGGACGGGGCGCGGGTCGTCACGCTCGGGGAGGGCAACACGCCGCTGCTGCCCGCCCACCACCTGTCCGAGCTGACCGGCTGCGAGGTGTACCTCAAGGTCGAAGGGGCCAACCCGACCGGCTCGTTCAAGGACCGCGGGATGACCGTGGCCATCACGCACGCGCTCGCGAGCGGGCTCAAGGCGGTGATCTGCGCGTCGACCGGCAATACGTCCGCATCGGCCGCGGCCTACGCCGCCCGCGCCGGGCTCACCTGCGCGGTGCTGGTGCCCCAGGGCAAGATCGCGATGGGCAAGCTCGCCCAGGCCGTGCTGCACGGCGCGCGGATCCTGCAGGTCGACGGCAACTTCGACGACTGCCTCGAACTCGCCCGCAAGACCGCGGCCGACTACCCGGTCACGCTGGTCAACTCGGTCAACCCGGTGCGCATCGCGGGCCAGAAGACCGCGGCGTTCGAGATCTGCGACGTGCTCGGCACGGCGCCGGACATCCACTGCCTGCCGGTGGGCAACGCGGGCAACATCACCGCCTACTGGGCGGGCTATTCGGAGTACGCGGCCGACGGTGTGGTGAAGAACACCCCGCGGATGTTGGGCTTCCAGGCGGCCGGTGCGGCGCCGCTGGTGCTGGGCGAGCCGGTGCGCGACCCGGACACGATCGCGACCGCGATCCGGATCGGCAGCCCGGCGTCGTGGACCGCCGCGGTGAAGGCGAAGGACGAGTCGGACGGGCTCTTCGACGCCGTCACCGACGAGAAGATCCTCGAGGCGTACCGGCTGCTCGCGGGCCGCGAAGGCGTGTTCGTCGAGCCGGCGTCGGCCACCAGCGTGGCCGGTCTGCTGGCCACCGCCGCCGACGGCAGGCTCCCGAAGGGCTCGCGCGTGGTCTGCACGGTCACCGGGCACGGCCTGAAGGACCCGCAGACGGCGCTGGCGGGCAACGTCGAGGTCGAGCCGCTCGCGGTGGACCCCTCGGCGGTCGCGGCGGCGCTGGACCTGCGATGACCGGCACCCGCTCGCAAGCGCCCCAATGTGGCATTGGGTGCGCTGGACGCACCGAACGCCACATTGGGTGCGCTGGACGCACCCGACGCCACATTGGGGCGCTCGCATGACCGGCTTCCGGATCACCGTCCCGGCCTCCACCGCGAACCTCGGCCCCGGCTTCGACGCCTTCGGCATGGCGCTGGCGCTCTACGACGTCGTCGAGGTGCAGGCCACCGACGGCGAGCTCAAGGTCGAGGTGATCGACGCCGGTGCCGGCGGGGTCGCCGACGTGCCCACCGACGAGACCCACCTCGTCGTGCGCGCGATCCTGCGGACCTGCGCGCACCTCGGCGTCGAGCTGCCCGGCCTGCACCTGCGCTGCTCGAACGCGATCCCGCACGCGCGCGGGCTCGGTTCGTCGGCGGCCGCGGTCGTCTCCGGCGTCGCCGCCGGGTACGCCTTGGCGGGCCGGGAGATCGACACGTCCGAGGCGCTGCAGCTGGCGGCCGGGTTCGAAGGCCACGCCGACAACGCGGCGGCGAGCCTGCTCGGCGGGTTCGTGCTGGCCTGGAGCGAGGGTGGCGAATTCCACGCCGAGCGGTTCACGCCGCACGCGGCGATCCGGCCGGTCGTGGCGGTGCCGTCGGTGCGCTCGGCCACCGCGACCACCCGCGGCCTGCTGCCGCCGACCGTGCCGCACGCCGACGCCGCGCATAACGCGGGCCGCGCCGCCCTCGCCGTGCACGCCCTGACCGCGAAGCCGGAGCTGCTGCTCGCGGCCACCGAAGACCGGCTGCACCAGCACTACCGGGCGCCCGCGTACCCGGCGAGCACCGAGCTGGTGGCGACGCTGCGTGCACGGGGCGTGGCCGCCGCGGTGTCCGGCGCGGGTCCGACGGTGCTCGCGCTGACCACCACGGGAATACTCCCGGCGGACGTCGGCGTTGAGGGGTTCGACGTCTTCGAGCTGCCCGTGGATCTCGCGGGTGTGCAGGTTGCGGCTCAGTAAAGGCTGGGTCACGTGCCCGCGGTCGAGGCCGCCACGCGGGGGGTGGTTGTTGCACCCGGCACCCGCGCGGTCTACCCTCGGGGGCGTTCGATCACCGTGCGTTTCCGCACCCGATGCCGGTCCTCCCGGATCGCATCCTTCGTTGATCCGCCGAATCCGCACCGCCTGGCACGCGGGGTAACGCGGAAGGACGCAGGCGGGTTTCCGGTCTCGGCGGTGCCGAATTCCGCATCCTCCGTTTGGAGGACGCAAACCCCTGTGGTGGAGGCGCTCCAGCTGTGTTCCGCACGGCCGAAGAGCTCATCTCGCGTATCGGGGGGCAAATACGCCGGTTCGCGATCAGAAGCGAGCGGCAGTCCGCTGATCCACCTGGAGGCGTGGATCGGTCAGGAAGGACATGTGTGAGCAACACCGATCTTTTGAGCGACGTGAGCGGCACGGCCGAGACGAACGGCACCGCCCCCGCTCCCAAGCGGACGGTCGGCGGGCTGACCGGTAAGACCGTCGCCGAACTGCGTTCGCTGGCTGGGGAGCTCGGCGTCGGCGAGACGACGGGCATGCGCAAGGGCGACCTGATCGCCGCGATCCGCGAGCGCCAGGGCAAGTCCCGCAAGCCGCGTGCGGCGGCCGAGACGCTGCCGCTCGACGGCGTCGGCGAGCCGCCCAAGGCGGCCCCGAAGGTCAAGGCCGAGGCGCCCGCCGCCCCGGTCGAGACCAAGCCGGAGCCGAAGGCCGAGGCGACGGCCGCCGCCGCGCCGGCGGAGACCCAGCCGCAGGCCGAGCGCCCGCAGCAGGACCGCCAGGACAAGCAGGACGGCCAGCAGGGCCAGGACGGCCAGCCCGAGGAGGGCGGCCGCAGCCGGCGTCGCCGCGGCTCGAACCGCGCCGCCGGTGCGCCCGACGGCCAGGGCGGTGGCGACCGCCAGCAGGGCGACCGGCAGCAGGGCGACCGCCAGGGCGGCGACCGGCAGCAGGGTGACCGGCAGCAGGGCCAGGGCGGTGGCAACCGCGACCAGCAGCGCCAGGGCGGCCGCAACGACAACCGCCAGCAGGACGGGAACCGCCAGCAGGGCGGCAACCGGGGCCAGGACGGCAACCGGGACAACCGCGCCCAGCAGGACGACGACGAGGAAGGCGGCCGCCGCGGCCGTCGCTTCCGCGACCGCCGTCGCCGGGGCAGCGGGGGCGGCCAGCGTGACGGCGGTTCGCCGGACACCGAGATCCGCGAGGACGACGTCCTGCTGCCCGTCGCGGGCATCCTCGACGTCCTCGACAACTACGCGTTCGTGCGGACCTCCGGCTACCTCGCCGGCCCGAACGACGTGTACGTCTCGCTGTCTCTGGTCCGCAAGTACGGTCTGCGCCGCGGTGACGCCATCACCGGTGTCGTGCGCCAGCCGCGCGAAGGTGAGCAGCAGCGGCAGAAGTTCAACCCGCTGGTGCGCGTCGACTCGATCAACGGCCTGGAGCCGGACGAGGCCAAGCGCCGTCCCGACTTCACCAAGCTGACGCCGCTGTACCCGAACGAGCGCCTGCGACTCGAGACCGAGCCGCACAAGCTCACCACCCGCGTGATCGACCTGATCATGCCGGTCGGCAAGGGGCAGCGCGCCCTGATCGTGTCGCCGCCGAAGGCCGGTAAGACCACGATCATGCAGGACATCGCGAACGCGATCTCCACGAACAACCCCGAGTGCCACCTGATGGTCGTCCTGGTCGACGAGCGTCCGGAAGAGGTCACCGACATGCAGCGCTCGGTGAAGGGCGAGGTCATCGCCTCGACCTTCGACCGGCCGCCGTCCGACCACACGTCGGTCGCGGAGCTGTCGATCGAGCGGGCCAAGCGCCTGGTCGAGATGGGCCACGACGTCGTCGTGCTGCTCGACTCGATCACCCGGCTGGGCCGCGCGTACAACCTGGCGGCCCCCGCGTCCGGCCGGATCCTGTCCGGTGGTGTCGACTCGACCGCGCTCTACCCGCCGAAGCGGTTCCTCGGCGCGGCGCGCAACATCGAGAACGGCGGCTCGCTGACCATCTTCGCCACGGCGATGGTCGAGACCGGCTCGACGATGGACACGGTCATCTTCGAGGAGTTCAAGGGCACCGGTAACGCCGAGCTCAAGCTCGACCGGAAGATCGCCGAGCGCCGCGTGTTCCCGGCGGTCGACGTCAACCCGTCCGGTACCCGCAAGGACGAGCTGCTGCTCTCGCCGGACGAGCTCGCGGTCACAGTGAAGCTGAGCCGGGTGCTGCACGCCCTCGACTCGCAGCAGGCCATCGACCTGCTGATCTCGCGGCTGCGGAAGACGAAGACCAACGTCGAGTTCCTCATGCAGGTCTCGAAGACCGCCCTCGGCGGCGGCGAAGACGACTGAGTCTCGTTGTTCGGAAGGGCCCTCCCGGTTTCGCCGGGAGGGCCCTTCGCGCTTACTGGTGCGGAACCGCGGCGGGCGTCCAGCCGCGGTAGTTGTTGAAGTAGCTGACGCTGGAGCCGTGGCCGATCGCGCCGCCGACGCTGGTGGCGTAGAAGCCGCCGCTGCCGTCGGCGATCCCGACGTGGCCGTAGGCGCTGATGTTCCAGTAGACGAACGAGCCCGCCGGCGGCGTGCCGGTGGTGTGCTTCGGGCTCGCGCCGTTCCAGTGCGCGTTCGCCGACGCCCAGACGCCGGTGACGCCGTAGGAGTTCTCGGCGGCCTTCTCGCAGAGCCCCTGCCAGCCGGTGCTGCCGAGGTGGTTCTTGTACCACTGGATCGCGCCGGCCGGGGTGCCGTCGCCCGCGGCCTGGATCGACACCTCGCCGGCCGGGGCGGTGGTGAAGGTCGCCTGCTCGGGGTGGGTGTCCGCGGCCGTGACGCCGACGGCGTGGGCGGCCGGGGCCGCGACCAGCGCGGCGGCGCCGATCGTGGCCGCGACGCACAGTTTCGTGAAGATATTTCGCATTACTCCTCCTGGCGGTGAGAGAATCACGAAGGTCGGCCAGGGTGCGCCGGGCGCGTACAAGATCCGTACAAACGCCCCGGGAATAGCTGGTCAGCGGGGTGCGTTCCAGTGAGCGTCTGCCCGTCTGGCAGAATCATCCGCTGAAGTCCGGCGCCGGTTCACCCCGAGGGAACGACTGGGGACCCGGAGCCAACGAGAGAGGACACCATGAAGAGCGGTATTCACCCCGAGTACGTGGTCACCAACGTGAACTGCGACTGCGGCAACAGCTTCACCACGCGCAGCACCAAGACCAGCGGCAACATCCACGTCGAGATCTGCTCGAACTGCCACCCGTTCTACACGGGCAAGCAGAAGATCATGGACACCGGTGGCCGGGTCGCGCGCTTCGAGGCTCGCTACGGCAAGCGCCAGAAGAAGGCCGACGCCAAGTAGCTTTTCCGACGACGCCCACTCGCCCGCGCGAGTGGGCGTCGTTTTTTGTCTTTCTTCCCGGGGCTGAGAGGTGGCAGAGGTGGATTCGAGCTCGCTCAAGGGGCTGCTCGCCGAACACGCGGAGCTGGAGACCCAGCTGGCGGACCCGGCGGTGCACGCCGACCAGGCGCGCGCCCGCAAGCTCGGCCGCCGCTACGCCGAGCTGACGCCGGTCGTGAAGGCCGTGCGCGAGCTGGACACCGCCCGTGACGACCTCTCGGCCGCCAAGGAGATGGCTTCGGAGGACGCGGAGTTCGCCGCGGAGGCCGAGGAGCTGGCCGCGAAGATCCCCGAGCTGGAGTCGAAGCTCACCGAGCTGCTGCTGCCGCGCGACCCGTACGACGGCTCCGACGTCGTGATGGAGATCAAGTCCGGCGAGGGCGGCGAGGAGTCAGCCCTGTTCGCCGGCGACCTCCTGCGGATGTACTTGCGCTACGCCGAGCGCCACGGCTGGAAGGCTGAGGTCCTCGACTCGGTGGACTCCGATCTGGGCGGCTTCAAGGACGTCACGCTGTCGATCAAGAGCAAGACGGCCGACGTCGACGGCGTCTGGTCCCGCCTGAAGTTCGAGGGCGGCGTGCACCGCGTCCAGCGCGTGCCGGCGACCGAGTCGCAGGGCCGCATCCACACGTCGGCGTCCGGCGTGCTGATCTATCCGGAGCCCGAAGAGGTCGAGGTCGAGATCGACCCGAACGACCTGCGCATCGACGTCTTCCGCTCGTCCGGCCCGGGCGGCCAGAGCGTCAACACGACCGACTCGGCGGTGCGGATCACGCACCTGCCGACCGGCATCGTCGTGTCGTGCCAGAACGAGAAGTCCCAGATCCAGAACCGCGCGCGGGCCCTGCAGGTGCTCCAGGCGAGGCTGCAGGCGATCGCAGAGGAGGAGGCGGCGGCGAAGGCGTCCGACGCCCGCAAGTCCCAGGTCCGCACGGTCGACCGGTCGGAGCGGATCCGCACGTACAACTTCCCGGAGAACCGGATTTCCGACCACCGGGTCAACTACAAGGCGTACAACCTGGACCAGGTCCTCGACGGCGACCTCGACGGCGTCCTCGACGCGCTGGCGACGGCGGACCGCGAGGAGCGCCTGGCGTCTCAGTCGGGCTGAGGATGGTGAAGGCCGTGCAGTTTCCACTTCACGGCCTTCACCATGGCGTTCTCTCGCTGAACGTATCAGGTGCGGGTTGTGCGTCGTTCGGCGATCAGGGGGCGGCGGTCAGCTGGAGGAGTGTGGTCGGGGCGTTGTCGGGGCTGGCTCCGATGCCGACCTGGGTGCTGCCGCTGGGGTTGACGTTGACGGTGGAGTGCTGGCCGGCGTCGGTGGTGACTTCCGCCTTGACCTTGTGGCCAGTGCCGCTGGTGCGTCCGTCGCCGCGGATTTCGTAGACAGCGGGGATCCGGAGTTCCAGGTGACCGGTGGGGGCGAGGACCTTGAAGCAGACGAGGCCGTTGGTACCGACTTCGTCGGTGGAGCGGACCTGCATCACGCTGACGTTGTTGACCGGTGGGGTGGCACAGTCGGCGAAGATGATGTGGCCGTCGCCGGAGATGAGGGTCACGTTGTACTGGGCGAGGATGCCGGCTGCCCCGGGGTAGGAATAGTCCTCGACGAGGGCGGGCGGGGTGTCGTCGGCCTGGGGGGCGTCCGACGCCGCGGAGGCGGTCCACAGGCCCGCGGTGGCGAGCGTGATCGTGATAGCCGCCGTCACGGCGATCTTCTTGCTGAAGTGCATGTGTCAGTCCTTCTTGTGCGCGCCGGCGTCTCGGTTCCGGCCAGTCCTGTTCACAGGTGAGTCGGAAGGAGTCAGCCGAGGATCCAGCGCTGGTTGGGCTGGTACGTGGTCCAGCACTGCCAGGCGTTCACAGCCGGGTGCGGCTGACCGTTCGTGTAGTCCTGGTCGAGGCACTGGCCGCTGGCCCTGTTGACCAGGGACACGGTGCCGTCCTCGTAATGCGGCTGGATAGTCCACTGCTGGTTGGGCTGGTTGGTGGTCCAGCACTGCCAGGCGTTGACAGTGGGATGGGGCTGACCGTTCGTGTAGTCCTGGTCGAGGCATTTGGCGGAACGGGCGTTCACCACCTGGACAGTGTCGCGGGAAAGCCAGCTGAGCTTCCACTGCTGGTTGGACTGATTTGGTGTCCAGCACGTCCAAGCGTTGACGGTGGGGTGTTCGCGTCCGTTGGACCAGTCCTGGTCGAGGCACTGGCCGCTGGCCTTGCTGGTAATGGTCGCGGCGGCCGGAGCGGTCACCTGGCTTACCCATGCGCCCAGGTCGTCGACCCTAGTTTCAAGGGTGCCCTGGCGAGTCTCGATGGAGGCGAAGCAGCCGTGCTGCCACGAGCGGTTGTTGATCGCGGCGAGCTCGACCTGCGTCCCGTTCTCCCGTAGCGCCGGGCCGCCGGCATCGCCGAGGCAGGTGGTGGCATCTCCCGTGGTCGCGGCGACGGCCAGTGCCGTGCCGTTGACTCCGCTCACCGTGAACGACGCTGTGCTCAGTCGGTCCGGCACCCACGCGTCGGCGGTTCGGCCATATCCACCTATTCGCAGGACGTCCCCTACGGCAGGGGCCCGGGTGGCCAACGGCACCGGGGTGATGTCGACGACCGGCAGGGCAAGTTTGGCCAATACCGCATCGCGATCGGTCGCGGGGACCAGGGTGGTGATCTTGACGGTGTGCCCGGCGGTGCTGGTCAGGTCGGCGCGGCCGACGGTTGCCGTGTAGGGCGTCGCTGGAGGGCCGGCGGGCAGCGGCGCCGCGCCGAAGCAGGCGGCCGCGGTCAGAACCCACTGCGGGGCGACCAGTGCGCCGGTGCAGCCGTGTGTTCCGCTGATCTGGACGGTGAACGCATAGCTGCCGTTGGCGGCGGGCGTGCCGCCGGTCAAGGCTTGGGCGGGTGCTGCGGTGACGAGTCCGGCGACGGTCAATGCGGCGAAGGCCATTCCGGCCTTCCGAAGTGCACGTGACATCGAATCCCCTCGGTGAATGCGTTCGCGAAAGGCGCATCGGCCGTTTCTGCCGATACTTGACCGACCGGTGAGCGTTCTTGTGCACGAAGGATTGGTACGTTCGCTGGACGAGGCCCGAGACGATCCCGGCTCGCGACCGATTTCCCTCCCCCTGGTCGACCGCTCCGCCCTGCGCTCAATGCTGCAACCGCCGCGACGGCCGCGGTTGTGCAGACTGAGTCCCTGTCTGGTGCATCTGCCGTTTTCGGCGTGTTGGTGTTGCCCCCGGTCCGGTCATCTCATCGCCGGAGTTTTCGGAACATTACCGAAACAGGTGGTGATGTAGATCACAACTGAAGATTCGCGTCAGCGGACGGACGGCATCTCCGGCTCGGAAAACGCGTTGAAAACCTCGGTCGTCGGCTCGTCGTCGGCCTCTGCCGGCGCCTGCTCCCTTCGAGCGGGCTTCGGGAAGAAGCTCAGGACCGCGAACACGAAGGCCAGGACCGTCGGGAACAGCGTCAGCAGCTGGTGCTTCACGCCTTCGACGCCCTCACCCAGCGCCGAGAGCCCGAACTGGCCCACCGCGAACAGCAGCAGGAAGAACACGACGATCCCGAACTCGCGCTTGCGACGCCGGAACGCGCGGATGCCCGCCCAGCCGATCAGCAGCCAGAACGGCACCAGCACGAACAGCCCCAAGGGCGCCGCCAGCGCGGACAGCCCGGAGAACACCGGCACCCGGAACTCCTGGGCCATCGGCGGCAGCCCCGACGTTTCCGCGAAGCTGCCCAGCCGCGGCGGCCGCGCCGTGAGTGTGTCCTGCGCGCCCTGCTGCAGGATCTGCAGCGTGCGCTCGGGGTGCCCGGCGTAGTACTTGGCGACGTTGCGGCGGCTGATCTTGTCGCGGAAGCCGTTGTAGTCCGCGTCGGTCCACGGGCTCGCTTCCCACCAGCCCTTGCCGATGAACTTCTTCGCGCTCGGCGGCAGGCCCAGGGCCGCCAGGTCGGCGTCCGTGTCGTGCTTGCCGTCCACGATGGAGTCGAACACCACGTGGAACATGTTGGCCTCGCGGTACCCGGCGTTGGCCGGGTCGCCGTGCGACTGGACCACCGCCGTGCCCGCGCCCACGATCACCAGCACGCCCAGCGGCAGCGCCCAGCGCGCCCATCCCCGCTTCCCCAGCGGCTTGACCAGGGCCAGCGCCAGCACGAACAGCGGGATCAGCAGCAACGTCTGCGACTTCGCGTTGATGCCGACGAGCGCACCCACCACGGTCAGCGCCGCGCCCCAGTACCGCCACGCGCCCGTGCGGTGCATCAGCAGCAGGCCGCCGGACATCAGCAGCATCCCCAGGAACCCGGCGCCCTCGCTGAGCACCGAGGCGAAGTAGCCGAAGAACGCCGAATCGGCCATCACGAGCAGCAGCAGCGCGGCCGCGACGAGGCGGCCCCGGACGCTCAGGTCCAGCGCCAGGACAGTCGCCGCGACGCCCACCGCGACCAGCGCGCACGTGATCGCGCCGAGCACCAGCAGGTTCAGCTCCGCCGACGAGCCGAGCACCTTCCCCAGCTTGCTCGCGAACCAGTCGAGCCACGCCTGGCTCGAGATGTAGCTGCTCTTGCAGGGCGTGCCCGGACCGTAGCTGAAGTGCACGTAGAACTCGGACTTGAGCTCGAAGTGCCGTCCGCCGACGCCGCACAGCAGGCGCCAGCCGTCGCCGTTGTCGGCCATCCCGACCGGCCTCGGCACCAGGAACCGGACCAGCAGAACGCCCAGTGAAAGGACGAAGACGCCCAGGCCGAAGCGCAGTTCACGGGATCGCACCCGGAACAGGGTACGAGATCACGCAGAGTCGGCCGGTGCTGCACCGGGAACGGGCGAAACGGGCCGGTGCCGGAACACGACGAAGTGGTAGAGCAGGTAGTTCCAGAACAGCCCGACGACGATCGCCGCGCCCTTCGGCACCAGCAGGTTGATCCCCGGGAACAGGCGGCTGACCAGCCAGATCACGAAGAACTGCACCACCCAGAGGCCGAACGCGGTGACCCCGAAGAACAGCAGCGCCTGCCGTCGGATGTCGCCGTCCTTGGCGCGGAACGTGAAGTTGCGGTTCAGCGTGAACGACAGCAGCATGCCCGCCGTCGTCGAGGCGAAATTGGCGGCGAAAGTGGGCACGCCGAGTGTCGCCAGCAGCGCGTAGCCCAGGGCGTCGACGAGCGTGTTGCCGATCCCGACGATCCCGAAGCGCACCTGCGTCGCCGTGACGAGCCTCATCGGGCGGCGCTCCGGCGGTCTTCGGCGGGCACCCCGGTGCGCACCGACGCCACCGTGTACAGCGGCCGGTTCTGCACCTGCGAGTAGGTGCGGCCGATGTAGCTGCCGAGGACGCCGAGCATGATGATTTGGATGCCGCCGAGGAAGAACATGGCGATGGTGATGAACGCCCAGCCGGGCACCGCGGTCTCCGGGGCGAAGAGCTTCACTCCGACGACGTAGAGCACGCCGAGGAAGCTCAGCAGCGAGATCAGGTACCCCATCCGCGTGATCATGCGCAGGGGAGTCGTCGAGAAGCCGAGGATGCCGTCGGCGGCGAAGCGCAGCATCTTGGTCAACGGGTAGCCGGTGACTCCGGCGTTGCGCTTGTCGCGGTCGAACAGCACCGCGGTTTGCTTGAACCCGACGTAGCTGACCAGGCCGCGCAGGAAGCGGTCGCGTTCGCGGTACTTCCGCAGCTCGTCGACGACTTTGCGGTCGATGAGCCGGAAGTCGCCGGTGTTTTTGGGGATGTCGACGGCGGCCATTTTGCGGAGAAACCAGTAGAACGCGCTCGCGGTGAGCCGCTTGAACGGCGGGTCCTGGCGCGACCGCCGCTGCGCGTACACGACGTCGTAACCCTCTTCCCACTTCTCCAGCAGCTCGAGGGCGACTCGGGGCGGGTCTTGCAGGTCACTGTCCATGATGATGACGGCGTCGGCGTCGACCAGGTCGAGTCCGGCGGTGACGGCCATCTGGTGGCCGAAGTTGCGCGAGAGCTCGACGACGGTGACCCGCGGGTCGCGGGCGCCGAGTTCGGTGAGCCGGTCGAGCGAGGCGTCGCGGCTGCCGTCGTCGACGTAGAGGAAGCTGAAGTCGTACCGCGCGGCCAGGGGTGCGGTGACCTCGTCGACCGTGCGGTGCAGCAGGTCGATGTTGTCTTCCTCGTCGTAGATCGGGAAGATGAACGCGACCCGGCTGCGCTTGGTCGGCTCGGTCTCCACTGGCGCTCCCGCGGGTCGACATCCTGGGGGCCGGCCGTCTCGGGCCGGACCGAAGTGGACGGCCACCGCGTCCGCCCCCGCCAGGATATACGCGCTCGAGTCGCGCACCGCGGAGTCGAGATCGGCGCCGTCCCGATCCATTCTGGTGGTGACCCGTGTTTCGCGGCCGTTTGTCACGGCGGTGAGCTTTTCGGCGCTACCGACCGAGGTGGGCCCACCTCGACGGTACTTGTCCGCCGGGCGGTGAGGGTGCCTCGATACGCTGAGCGGAGTGGGACCGGCGCGTGTCCTGACGGGGGAGTTCCGCCTGGTGTGCCAGGCTTGACGAGGTGAAGGACGACGAGTGAATCGGCAGCCGCTGCGCCTGGCCATCATCGAGGCCACCCGGATCCTCGAGCGCGCGGGCGTCGCCTCACCGCGCTTCGACGCCGAGGTGATCGCCGCGCACGTGCTCGGGGTCGAACGCGGACGGCTGCCGATGGTGCCGCTGGTCGACCCGCCGGTGATCGAGGCGATCGGCCAGCTCGTCCAGCAGCGCGCGAAGCGCATCCCGCTGCAGTACCTGACGGGCTGGGCGGCCCTCGGCGACATCACGGTGGCGGTCGGCGCCGGGGTGTTCGTCCCGCGGCCGGAAACCGAGCTGCTCCTCGAGTGGGGCGTCAAGTTCCTGCAGGGCCGGGAGTTCCCGGTGGTGGTGGACCTGTGCACGGGTTCGGGGGCGCTGGCCCTGGCGGTCGCGCACGCGCGTCCGGACGCGGTGGTCTACGCGGTGGACGTCGACCCGCAGGCGCTGGCGTGGGCGCGCCACAACGCGGACGTGCACGCGGACGCGGGCAACACGCCGATCCGGCTGTACTCGGGCGACATCGGCGACCCGACGATGTTCGCCGAGCTCGACGGCCTGGTCGACCTGGTGCTGTGCAACCCGCCGTACGTCCCGGAGGGCACCCCGGTGCCCCCGGAGGTCGCCGAGCACGACCCGCCGCGCGCGGTGTTCGCGGAGGAGAGCGGCCTGGCGGTGATCCGCCACGCGATCGCGGCCGGGGCCCGGTTGCTCCGGCCGGGTGGCGGGCTGGCGATCGAGCACGACGACACGCACGGCTCGGCGGTCCCGGCCCTGGTCCGGGCCCGGCGGGTGCTGACCGGGGTCGAGGACCACACCGACCTGACGGGCCGGGCCCGGTTCGTCACGGCCCGCCGGCTGGGCTGAGTGTGTGATCTTCCTCGGGCGGGAGCGGTGCTACCCCGAATGGATCTGGTGGCCTAGGTGATCGCCGGGTAGAACGAGCTGGCCGGCTTCAGGGCGGTTCACGCGCGGAAAACCGCGCCAAGAGGGGGTCTTTCGTCATGCGTAGAAGACTGAGAACGTGGGCGTCCGTGGTGGCCGCAGCCACTTTGGCGAGCACACTCGCGGTGCCCGCAGCACACGCCGACCCAGCGCCGTCGCCGGCTCCGCGGAGCGTCAACGCCCGTGCCCAGGTACTCGCGATCTGGCGGACCGCCGGCACCCAGGTCAAGGCCGCCGCGGCCCGAGCACTCACCGGCTCCGACACCGACGTCGCGACCTTCCTGGCCGACGGCTTACGCGCCGCTGCCGCAGTCGACGACCGCGTCAACGTCAACCAGATACTGGCCGCCGGTGGCCCCGGTGTCCAGAACGCGGCGCAGGCCGCGCTCGACTCGACCGATGCCGGCGCCTTGCGCACGTTTCTCGACTCGGGGTGGCGCAACCCGTGGGAAACCGACCGGCGCGTCCAGGTCAACCAGGTCTACGCCGCCGGCGGCCCGCAGGTCCGCGCCGCCGCGCAGACCGCCTTGGACACCGCCACGCCCGAAGCACTGCAGACGTTCCTGAAGTCCGGTTGGCAGGAGCCGTACCGGACCGATCAGCGGCTGCGTGTCAACCAGCTGGCCGCCGCGGGCGGGCCGGAGGTGCGCCGCGCGGCTCAGGTCGCGTTGGACGACGGCTCCCTCGAGGCGCTGAACCGCTTCCTCGACTCCGAATGGGACGTCGCACAGGCCCGTGACCTCGAGACGGCTACGGTCGCGCAGCTGACGAGCGCGGCCAAGGACGCTGGCGACGAGGCCGCGCGCGAAACGCAGGCGGCCGAGGACGCCGCCAAGCGCGCAGTGCAGGAGGCCGACCTGGCCCGACAGGCTGCGGTTGTCGCGGCCGCGGCGACTCAAGCGGCGCAGGGCAACGCCGCTGAAGCGGCCGCGGCGGCGAACCGGGCCGCGGACGCGGCGAACCGCGCAGCCCAGGCCGCGAAGGAAGCAGTCTCGGCCGCGAACGCGGCGAGCGCCGCCGCGCGAGTCGCGGCTTCGGCTGCTGCCAGGGCCGCCACCGCCGCCTCACTGGCGAGCACCGCCGCGGGCAGGGCGCAGCGCGCCGCCGCAGACACCGCGCTGGACGTCAAGAACGTTCCGGCGGCCCGGCAGGCCGCGTTGGACGCCCGCGACGCGGCGCGGAACGCGCGTGACGTCGCCACGGCCGCATTGCGCGCCGGGGACGCCGCGAAGAAGGCAGGTGAAGCCGCGGGCGCCGCGAACGCAGCGGGTCAGCACGCCGCGGATGCCGCCCAGGCCGCCGTCGATGCGGGCAACTTCGCTTCGAGCGCCGGCGCGGACGCCCGCGCCGCCCGGGCCGCGGCCGTCAACGCCCGCAACCAAGCCGCGCGCGCGGCGCGGGCCGCGGGTGCGGCGCAGAACTTCGCCGCCATCGCTGCCAATGCGGCCTACGCCTCGAAGACAGCTGCCGAACGCGCGGCCGCCGACGCTGACGTCGCCGCCGCGGCAGCCGAGGACGCCGCCGAACACGCCGTGAACTCCGCGGACGCGGCACGGGTTGCCACCGAACACGCCAACGCCGCCGCCGCGGCTGCCCAGCGTGCCGTCGACGCGGCCACCACCGCCAAGGCGGTGCACGACGCAGCAATCCAGGCCGAAGCTGAGCGCGTCGCGACGATGGTCGAACAAGCCGATGAAGCAGCGCAGGCCGCGCAGACCACGGTCGCGAGCCGACAGGCCGGCGCCGACTGGACGGCGACCCAGGAAGCCACCCGGGACGCCGAAACGCAGCGGCTGATCGCTGAAGCGACCGCGCCCGGCGCGAGCGACGCCGTCGCCGCCCGGAACGGCCGTCAGGTCGCGCTGCGGCTGGTCGATGCCGGGGGCACGTGGAGCCAGGCCGCCGCGCAGGCGGCGCTCACCGGCACCGACCCCGAAGCCGCCGACTACGTCCGGACCGGGTTGCGGATCGCCGCGGGCCAGGACGACCGGATCACCCTGCGGCGGCTCTCCGAGTCCGGCACGGCGAACTTCACCAAGGCCGCCGACGCCGCGCTGGCGGGCACCGACGACGCCGTGCGCGCGTTCCTCGCCACGCAGGACTACCCGGGCCGGGACGTGGACGATCGGCTCGCCGTCAACCGGGTCATGGCGGCCGCCCAGGAAGCCCACCAGACCGCGGTCCAGTCGGCCGGACAGAAGGCGCTCGACGCCGGCACCGACGCGGCATACCGGGCGTTCCTGACAACGAAGCAGTACACCGCCGCGGCGACCGACGAGCGGATCGCGGTCAACCAGCTGATGAGCGCGGCTGGCAGCGGCCCCGAGCTCAAGGGCATGGCCCAGGCCGCGCTCGACGGCCCGCCCGGCTTCATCCGGGACTTCCTGCGGGTCGGGAAGTTCGTCGCCGCCCGCCACGACCAGGAGGCCGCCGCGCACGACGCCGAAGTGAGTGGCTACCTCGCCACGGCGGCGCAGACCGCGGCCAAGGCCACGCAGGATGCGGCCGAGGCGCAGCGGAGCGCGGCGGTGGCCCGCGGCGCCGCGGGGGAGGCGGCCGGCTACGCGGCGCAGGCACAGAAGTCCGCCGCCGACGCCGCGAACTACGCGCAGCAGGCCCACGACTCGGCGCAGGCGGCGGCCAAGTCCGCCCAGGACGCGGCGAACTCGGCGGCGACCGCGACCCAGGCAGCCAACGCGGCCAAGGCGTCAGCGAGCCAGGCGAGCCGCTCGGCCGCGCGGGCCACGGCGTCGGCTCACGCCGCCGCCGGCTCGGCGAGCGCGGCGTTCAAAGCTGCGCGCGAGGCATACGACACCGCTATCGCCGCTGGCAAGCTGGCGAACGAAGCGATCGCCGCGGCCGACGACGCCCGGAACATCGCGATCAAGAAGTACAACGCCGACCGGGCGGCGTACGCCTTCCAGCACGCCGCGGACTGCAAGACGAGCAGCCTCGGCAACGAGGAGGACTACCAGGACTGCCTGAGCTTCTTGGCCGCTTCGCCGCAGGACCAGGTGTTCACGATCTACGAGCGCGGGCTCTTCTGCGAAAACATTTACGGCGGCCACGACGACTCGTTCAAAGAGTGCGTGTCGGACGCGGCCACGCCGGAGTTCAAGGCGGACCGCTTCCTCGACCTCACCGGGAAGCTGGCCGACTACCTGACCGCGCTGGCCAACGGGCTGGCCGTGAACATCGGCGTCACCGGCTGCGTGCTGTCCGAGATCTGCGGCCTGCTCGCGCTCTCGGCGATGCCCGAGGGCATGGCGTTGTTCCCGTTCATGCAGTTCGGCGCGGGCGCGGTCGCCGGGCTCGGGACGGTCCCGATCGGACTGCAGATCCTCCGGCAGGAGTCGGCCGCGTCGGAAGTGTTCACGGCCGCTCTCGCTAACGAGGCGCGGATCTCCTCGCAGCTCGCGGAGGCCGATCGGGTCCGACGGCTCGGCATGGACTGGGCCAGAGGCGGCGAGTTCAAACAGGCCGAAATGGACATCGCCGTCATGGTCGAGCAGCGGTTCGGGATCCGGCTCACCCGCTGGCCGGTGCGCGACGAGGGGCCGGACTGGGTCGGCTCCAATGGCAAGTTCTACGATGCAGTGGGCCCGTTCTTCGTCGATGGCTTTGACGAACAGTGGGAGCTGGGCAACATCCAGAAGCTCCATCCTCAAGCACTACTTCGCCAAAGCCGACCTCGTGCCGATCGACACGATTGGCCTTAGCGCGGAGCAGATCCAGAGGCTCAAGGACTACATCAAGCCCTTCGAGCCGTTCGTGTTCATCGTGAGGTGACCGGTGTCCGCTGACTTCATCGTCGATCCCCCAGGCAAGCGCGATCTGGGCTTCCTCGACTGGAACCCCACCCGTGGCATGCTCGATCGCGTGCTCCAGTTCATCGCGGGCGAAGTCGAGGACCCGGCGTTGGCGGCGAACCTGCGGGAGTTCGTTGCGGGGGGCTACGCCTTCTTCGCGCTGAGTGGCTACACCGCGGATCAGGCCGCCGAGATCATGAGGGTGATCCGGGAGAAGCTGACGGCCGCGGCCGCCGAATGGTTCCCGGGCGACGAGGCGGCCCAGCGGGTCGTCGCCGAGCTCGTCGAGCTGGTCGAGGAGGCTGAAGCCGCTCCCTCGGCCTGAACGAAGAACCGGCGGGGCCGCGGCCCCGCCGGTTCTTCGTGTCAGAAGCCGAACGCCGTGCAGCTCGCCGTCGCCGTCTTGGCCGGGTCGCTGATCGACGTCGCCGTCAGCTTCACCCGGGCCGTCAGGTCGCCGCCCGCGCCGCGCTTCGCGTACGCCGGGACCTTCACGTGCCCGCCGAACTTCGCCGTCGCCAGCTCGTTCGGCAGCCGGACCTCCCAGCCGCGCGCGTCCGTCGACACGCTCAGCCGGTACGTGTCCGTGTCGTACGGTGCCTGCGCGCCGCGGGCCGAACCCGTGTTGAGCAGCCCGAAGTCGCACGTCGCGAGCCCGCCGCGGGCGAACGACGGCGGGGCCGGGGTCACCGCCGCGCCCCTGGCCTGGCTGCCCGAGCCGTCCAGCGACGCCACCGTGACCGTGTACGACAGGATGCCCTGGCGGTCACGGGCCAGGTCCGTGATCAGGAACCGCAGGCGGTTCGCCTCGTCCGTGTACTCGTACGGGCTCGCCGCCCGCGTGCCCGCCTTGAACAGGGCGTCGTTGAGCTGCCGGTAGTCACCGATGGTGATCTTGACCGGGGTGCCGTCCGGCTTCGTGTAGTCGGTGATGCCGATGTCCTGCGGGTTCGCGTCGATCACCCAGTCGAAGGGCGCGTTGTCCTTGTTCTTCGTCTTGGTGATCATCACGCCGGAGTCGGGGGCGAAGGAGTCCGCGCCCATCCGGTCGACGACCTCGACCGTGTAGTTGTCGTAGCCGCCGCCGTCGCAGAACGGGTCCTTCGCCCGGTCGCACTTCGGCGCCATGTCCCCGCCGGTCAGCTTGATGTTCATGCCGGTGAACGCGCCCGGCTGCGCCTCGGCCTCGCGGGCGGTGATGCGGGCCGACACCGGGCCGGTCTTCGCCAGCTCGTTGCGGTCCAGCTGCAGCACGTCCGCTGGGTCGACGATGCCCAGCTTCAGCTTGTTGCGCAGCTGGTGCTGGGCGCCCATCGAGCTGCCCTGCGTCGCCGGGATCTGCCAGCGGGTGTGCGGGCCGCCCGGCCCGTTGAACGTCCCCCGCGACAGCATGTCCCACGGCCCGCTGTAGCTGCGCGAAGGCGGGTTCCCGAACGGGTTGTTGTAGTTGTCGCCGATGCCCAGGATGTGGCTGAACTCGTGGGCGTAGGTCGACTGGCCCGAGCTCTCGGCCTGAACGGAGCTGCCGTTCTCCGCGTTCGGCCAGATGCTGGCGGCCGACGCCCACGACGTCCACGGCACGTACCGCGTCGCCGCGTAGTTGGGCAGGTCGTGGTTCGGCGGGCCGAACGCGTCCGGCACGCTCTCCTTGGTGCCGAACTTCATCTCGCCGAACTCCTGCCAGGTCGAGCTCTCGTCCTGGCCCGCGGAGAGGTAGAAGACGAAGTCGAACTGGTTCGCGGTGTCGCCGACGTCGGCGCGCCACGCCGCCCCGGCGTCCGCCCGGATGTCCCGGGTGCAGTCCGCGCCGGGCGGGCAGGCGCTCGGCTGGAACTCCATGCCGTACTCGTAGGACTTGCCGGGCATCCGGTATGGCCCGAACGCGGTCAGCTGCACGCCGAACCGGCCGCCGGAGTCCTCCATCCAGTACTCGTTGATGGTGTGGCCGTTGTTGAGGGCGATCGGCTTGTTGAGGAAGTCCTGGTAGTACTGCGCGACGTCCGCCCGCGGGATGTTCGCGGCGGTGGGCGCGGGGTTGCCGAACACCGTCGAGTTCGCCGGCTTCGTGACGACGAAGTCCTGGTCCGGGTAGTCGGCGAGGACGACGGCGCCCTTGAAGGTGCGCTGCGTCGGCTTGAGGCTCGGGTCGGCCCAGTTCGTCCCGGGCACCTTCTTGTAGTCGGACCAAGTCATGTGGTCCTGGTTCTCCCACTGCGCGGCGTCGATCGGGGCGGGCCAGCCACGGGTGAGCGGCTCGGCCGCGGCGGTGCCCGCGCCGAGCCCGGTCAGCACCGTGACGGCGGCGAGCAGGGCGAGCGCTTTCGGGGTTCTGGAACGCATCTGCGGCTCCTTCGCTGGGAACCCACGGGGGTTGGTGGTTCCCGGTGATCGACCGTATTGAGCCGCGCTGTCGCAGTTCTGCCGCGAAGGGAGTTCTACCCGCTTGCCCCACGACGAAAGTCTGGCCGGTTTGTCAGCCGCCGCGATGCCGCGAATGACTCATTCGCGACGCTGGAGGTCCCGAATGAGTCATTCGCGACCTCGGGAGCCACCCGGGCGCGGCTGAGGTTGTGGACAACTCCGGCCCCACGCGCCGGGAGCGCCCGAAACTGTCGGTGCCCGCCGGTAGCGTGGAAGACGGGGGGCGCCCCCGGGAGCGGGTGTGACGCGGCGAACGCCCGCTCCGGCGGCCGGACTACTCTTGGGCGCCATGAGCGTGGTCTACGACTGCAGCAAGCGCGAAACCCGGGCCGACGGGCTGGCCGCGGCGGCGGGTGCGGTGCGGTCGAGCAGGCTGGTCGTCCTGCCGACCGACACGGTCTACGGCATCGGTGCCGACGCCTTCGACGCCGGCGCCGTCCAGGCGCTGCTGCGCGCCAAGAACCGCGGCCCGGACATGCCGGTCGGCGTGCTCGTCGGGTCCTGGTCCACTGTGGACGGCCTGGTGCTCGGCGTGCCCCCGCAGGCCCGCGCGCTCATCGAAGCCTTCTGGCCGGGCGACCTGTCCATCGTGCTCCCGCACGCGCCGAGTCTGCAGTGGAACCTCGGCGACGCGCGCGGCACGGTGATGCTCCGGATGCCGCTGCACCCGGTGGCGCTGGAGCTGCTGCGCGACGTCGGCCCGATGGCCGTCTCGAGCGCGAACGTCTCCGGGCGGCCGCCGGCCAGCACCGCGCAGGAAGCGCAGGAGCAGCTGGGCGACTCGGTCGCGGTGTACCTCGACGGCGGGTCGAGCGGTGAGCCCGTCGCGTCCAGCATCGTGGACCTCACCGGCACCGAGCCGGTGGTGCTGCGCGAGGGTTCGGTGAGCAAGGCGGCCATCGCGGAGGTGCTCGGTGTGCCCGCGGAATCGTTGGCCTGAAGCCGGATCACGGGTGGAACCGCGGCACGATAGCGTGTCGCGGGTGACCCCGACCCCGCGAGCGTGACGCCCCCGTGCCGCCCACATCCGGTCTTCTCCCGATCCGGGAATACATCCTCGTCGCGCTGACCGCGACGGCCGTGACCTACCTGCTGACCGGCGTCGTGCGCCGGATCGCGATCCGCGTCGGCGCGATCGCCAACCCGCGGGCGCGCGACGTGCACGTGGCGCCGATCCCGCGGATGGGCGGCGTCGGCATCTACCTCGGCGTCGCCGGCGCGATGGGACTGGCCCACCAGCTGCCCGCGCTGTCGCACGGTTTCGACGCCTCGTTCGACTCGGTCGGCGTGCTGCTGGCGGCCGGGGTGATCTCGCTGATCGGCGCTCTCGACGACCGGTTCGAGCTGGACGCCTGGACGAAGCTGGCCGGCCAGGTGATGTGCGCGGGGATCCTGGTGATCTTCGGCGTGCAGTGGGTGTCGTTCTGGGTGCCGTGGGGCGGGCAGGGCGACTCGTTCGGCTCGGTGCTGGTGCTCGACAAGAACCAGGGCGCGCTGCTGACCGTGGTGATGGTCGTGGTGATGGTCAACGCGATGAACTTCGTCGACGGCCTCGACGGCCTGGCGGGCGGCCTCGGCTTCATCGCGGCGGCGGCGACGTGCGCGTTTTCCCTCGGCCTGCTCGACAGTTCCGGCGGCGACGTCGGCACGTACCCGCCGGCGCTGATCGCGGCCACGCTCGCCGGGGCGTGTCTGGGGTTCCTGCCCTACAACTTCCAACCGGCGAAGATATTCATGGGCGACTCGGGCTCGATGATGATCGGCCTGATGCTCGCGGGCGCGACGACGTCGGCGTCCGGGCGCGTGCCGTACCCGCAGTTCAGCGGGAAGGACGCGATCGCGTTGCTGTCGCCGCTGGTGGTCGTGGCGGCGGTGCTGTTCGTGCCGATGCTCGACCTGATCATGGCGGTGGTCCGCCGCACCCGGCGCGGCGAGAGCCCGTTCGCGGCCGACAAGATGCACCTCCACCACCGGCTGCTGGAAATCGGGCACTCCCAGCGCCGCGCGGTGCTCCTGATCTATTTGTGGGCGGGGATCCTGGCGTTCGGCGCGGTGTCGGTGACGCTGTTCGACGACGTGGCCGCGCTGTGGATCATCGGGGTCGGGCTGGTGTTCGCGGTGGTGGTGTCGATCGTCCCGCGGCTGCGGGCACGCAACCAGCCGGGCGCTTGAGCGGACGGGCCGCGCCCGCGTGAACTGATTCCGGGACAACCGTTTCGAAGCCTCGCCCGACGCCGGTGTCGCGAATGACTCATTCGGGACCTGGGAAGTCGCGAATGAGTCATTCGCGACCTCGCCGAGCCGGGGTGGTGGAGAACGCGCCGCCCGGGGACCGCCGTTTCGCGGGGGCTCGGCACCCGCTTCACCAGGGTCTCTACACTCGGTGGCTGAACCGAGCAGGGAGCCAGCTGTGAGCGAGACCGAACCGCAGGACCAGGAGAACCCGCACGCCAAGGTGGTGCTGCAGGCGGCCCGCGCGATGACGAAGGCCTCCCTGCTGGTGACCTTGCCCGCGGTGGTGGTGTGCGTCGCCCTGTTCAGCATCCTCAACGGCCTGCCCGGTTTCCTCGGGTCGGTCGTCGGCGCCGTGCTCGCGATGCTGGCGTCGCTGTCCACTTTGGGCTTGATGCGCTTCAGCGCCGGGCAGGACCCGATGTTCGTCATGGTGATCGCGCTCGGCGGGTACGTCGTCAAGGTCGTGCTGCTCTTCGGGGCGCTCACCTTGCTCAAGGGCGTCACCGCCCTGCACCCGATGTCGCTCGGCATCACCATGATCGTGGCCATCCTGGTGGCCGCCGCGGCCGAGTTCGCCGCCTTCCGCAAGACCAAGATCCCGACGATCATCCCGTCCTGACGGCTGTCCGATTCGCGTCGGACTTCCGTTACTCACGGTGAATCGGCCCGCGTCCGGCCGGGTGTGACCGGGACCACTGCGCCGTCGCCTCCGGGACCTCTCAACTGGGCTGTTCCGCGACCGGTCCCGTCCGGCCCCGGACCTGGGTCCCGGGACCACCCGGGACCTAAGTCCTGGGCTGATCGGTTGGTATGGAGTACGCCTGTACGGCACTGATTGACCTGCTGGTATGGTCCGCGTCAAGGGTGGCGGCCTCGACCGCGCGCTCCCTCAGACGAACCGCGATCAGCAGTGTGGCGACCGTGTAGTTCCGCCTCTTCCGCCGCTGGTCCGAAGTAGACCGCAGGGCAGTCCACGCGTGAGAACCCCGTGTGCAGAACGTGAAGGCGTGTTCTGCGGACGGTGGGGTAGCCGCCTCCGACGTCCCGATACGTATCGGGTACGTTAAGTCCAGATCGTGACGATTCCCCCGGCGGAGTGAACGCCGGCCGGGAGAACCGGAAGGAGCCCAGTGGGCGCGCTGGTTTTGGCCGAGGGTGCGGTATTCGCGCCGCCCGGCGCCGAAAGCTTCGAGTTGCCGGCGCTGTTCGGCAACGTCACCAAGCCGATGCTGCTCGTCGTGCTTTCGGTTGTCATCATCGCGGGCTACTTCCTGCTGGCGACCCGCAAGCTCAAGGTCGTCCCGGGCAGGGGGCAGTTCGTCGCCGAGTCGATCTACGACTTCAGCCGCAACAACATCGCTCGCGAGCAGATCGGCTCCAAGGACTTCAAGCCGTTCGTGCCGCTCGTTTTCGCGTTGTTCACCTTCGTTCTGGTGAACAACCTCTACGGGATCATCCCGGTCCTGCAGTTCCCGACCATGGCGCGCTTCGGCTTCCCGCTCGCGCTGTCGGTCCTCGTCGTCTACCCGGTGTACCACTTC
Organism: Amycolatopsis nalaikhensis; assembly: GCF_030264295.1. GTDB lineage: Bacteria > Actinomycetota > Actinomycetes > Mycobacteriales > Pseudonocardiaceae > Amycolatopsis > Amycolatopsis nalaikhensis. Next base: position 4,804,179 of record NZ_CP127173.1, read on the forward strand.
GTCGGGTTCAAGCGGCACGGCTTCGCGGGCTACTTCAAGAAAGAGCTCGCGCCCCCGGGTGTCCCGGGTCCGGTGCTGCCGCTGTTCGCGCTGATCGAGTTCGCGGAGAAGTTCTTCCTCAACCCGCTCACGCTCGCCATCCGTGTTTTCGCCGCCATGTTCGCGGGTCACCTGATCCTGGCGGTGTTCACCCTCGGCGGCACGTTCCTGCTGACCGAGACGTCGAGCTGGGCGCTGAAGCCGGTTTCGCTGGTGGCGTGGATCTTCGCCATCGGGATGACCTTCCTCGAGGCCTTCATCCAGGTGCTGCAGGCCTACATCTTCGCCCTGCTGTCAGCTGGGTACATCGGCGCCGCGCTGGCGTCGGAGCACTGAGAACACAAGCCCCCGATCCACGCGAGCGCGTGGACCGAAGTGAAGGGAAACGCACGTGAGCAACATCGTTCTGGCTCAGGCCGCCGAGCAGGCTGTCAACATCAACCCGGGCCTCGCGGCCATCGGGTACGGCCTGGGCGCGATCGGCCCGGGCATCGGTGTGGGTCTGATCTTCGCCGCCGTCATCAACGGCACCGCGCGTCAGCCGGAGGCGCAGGGCAAGCTGCAGGGCATCGGCTTCTCGACCTTCGTTCTGACCGAGGTTCTGGCCCTGATCGGCATCGTCATCTACTTCATCGCCTCCGCAGGCTGAGTCAAACTCATCTCGCTTAAGGAGACGCCGTGCTGAACAGTGCCTTGGTCCTCGCCGCAGAGGGTGAAACGCACAACCCGATCATCCCCGACATCTCGGAGCTGATCCTCGGCATCGTCGCCTTCCTGATCCTGCTGTTCATCCTCAAGAAGTACGTCGTCCCTCGCTTCGAGGCCGCGTACGAAGAGCGTGCGCAGAAGATCGAGGGCGGCATCGAGAAGGCCGAGAAGGCCCAGGCCGAAGCCGAAGAAGCGCTGGCCAAGTACAAGGCCCAGCTGCAGGAGGCCCGGTCCGAAGCCGCGAAGATCCGCGACGACGCCCGGCTCGAAGCCGAGCAGATCAAGGCGGAGCTGCGGGCCGAGGCGGAGGCCGAGTCCCAGCGCATCGTCGCCCAGGGGCAGGCCCAGCTGCAGGCCCAGAAGGCGCAGATCATCGCCGAGCTGCGGGCCGACATGGGCCGCAACGCCGTCGAGCTGGCCAGCCGGATCGTCGGCGAGTCGCTCGAGGACGAGGCGCGCCGTCGCGGCACCGTCGACCGGTTCCTGGCGGAGCTGGAGTCCGCCGGAGCCTCCAACGGAGCGGGGAAGTAACCAGAGATGACGCTGCATGCTGCGAGCCGTGAAGCGCTCGGCCTCGCCGAGGAACGCCTCGGCGAGGTTCTGGCCGACGCGGGAGCCGACGCGGCCACGGTCGGCGACGAGCTGCTCTCGGTCGTCGACCTGCTGGACCGGGAGATCGGCCTGCGCCGGGCGGTGAGCGACGCCTCGACGACGCCGGAGGCGCGCACCGCGCTGGTCCGACGGCTGTTCGAGGGCAAGCTGTCCGAACCGGCCCTGAAGGTGCTCGACGCCGTGGCGGGCAGCCGCTGGTCCAGCCCCCGCGAGCTGACCGACGGGCTCGAGGAGCTCGGCCGCTCGGCGCTGCTCACCGCGGCCGAGAAGACCGGGAACGTCGACACCGTCGAGTCCCAGCTGTTCCAGGTCGCGCGGATCGTGGCCGGCGCCCCGGAACTGGAGGCCGCGCTCTCCGACCTGGCCGGTCCCGCCGACGCCAAGCGCACCCTGGTGCGCGGGCTGTTCGCCGACAAGGTGGACGTGGTCACCGAGACCCTCGTCGAGCAGGTCGTGCGCCGGGCCAAGGGCCGCGGCGTCGGCGTCGGCCTCGACAAGCTGGTCAAGCTGGCCGCGGAACGCCGCGAGCGCTCGGTCGCGTACGTGACCAGCGCGAACGCCCTGACTGACGAGCAGACCGCCCAGCTGGGCGCGAAGCTCGACGACATCTACGGGCGGCCGATGGCGCTGCACGTCGAGGTCGACCCCCGGCTCGGCGGCGGGCTCGTCGTCCGCGTCGGCGACGAGGTCATCGACGGGAGCGCGGCGGGTCAGCTGGCGGCGCTGCGCAGGCGGCTGGCCCGGGCATAGCCCAGGTCACACAAGACTTTGCATACTGGCAAGAACGAAGCGAGAGCGGGAAAGACATGGCCGAGCTGACGATCTCCTCGGATGAGATCCGTAGCGCGATCGAGAACTACGTCTCGAGTTACGCCCCGGACGTGAGCCGGGAAGAAGTTGGCATCGTGGTGGACGCCGGTGACGGCATCGCCCACGTCGAGGGCCTGCCCTCGGCCATGGCCAACGAGCTGCTCGAGTTCCCCGGCGGCGTCCTGGGCGTCGCGCTGAACCTGGACGCGCGCTCCATCGGTGCCGCGATCCTCGGTGACTTCGAGAGCATCGAGGAGGGCCAGCAGGTCAAGCGCACCGGCCAGGTCCTCTCGGTGCCGGTCGGCGACGGCTACCTCGGCCGCGTCGTCAACCCGCTGGGCCAGGCGATCGACGGCCTCGGCGACATCGAGACCACCACCCGCCGCGCCCTGGAGCTGAAGGCCGCCTCGGTGGTCGAGCGCCAGCCGGTGTCGGAGCCGCTGCAGACCGGCATCACCGCCATCGACGCGATGACGCCGATCGGCCGCGGCCAGCGCCAGCTGATCATCGGTGACCGCAAGACGGGCAAGACCGCCGTCGCCGTGGACACGATCATCAACCAGAAGGCGAACTGGGAGACCGGCGACCCGAAGCAGCAGGTCCGCTGCATCTACGTCGCGGTCGGCCAGAAGGGCTCCACGATCGCCGCCGTGAAGAAGTCCCTCGAGGACGCCGGCGCGCTGGAGTACACCACCATCGTCGCGGCCCCCGCGTCCGACTCGGCCGGCTTCAAGTGGATCGCGCCGTACACCGGCTCGGCCATCGGCCAGCACTGGATGTACGAGGGCAAGCACGTCCTCATCGTGTTCGACGACCTGACCAAGCAGGCCGACGCCTACCGCGCGATCTCGCTGCTGCTGCGCCGCCCGCCGGGCCGCGAGGCGTTCCCCGGCGACGTCTTCTACTTGCACTCCCGCCTGCTGGAGCGCTGCGCGAAGCTGTCGGACGAGCTGGGTGCCGGCTCGCTGACCGGGCTGCCGATCATCGAGACCAAGGCCAACGACGTGTCGGCCTACATCCCGACGAACGTCATCTCGATCACCGACGGCCAGTGCTTCTTCCAGTCGGACCTGTTCAACGCCGGTCAGCGCCCGGCCATCGACGTGGGCATCTCGGTGTCCCGCGTGGGTGGTGCAGCGCAGGTCAAGGCGATGAAGGACGTCGCGGGCTCGCTCCGCATCGACCTGTCGCAGTACCGCGAGCTGGAGGCGTTCGCCGCCTTCGCCTCGGACCTCGACGACGCGTCGAAGGCGCAGCTCGAGCGCGGTGCCCGGCTGTACGAGGTGCTCAAGCAGCCGCAGTACTCGCCGATCCCGGTCGAGGAGCAGGTGCTCACGGTGTACCTGGGCACGAACGGGCACTACGACTCGGTCCCGACCGAGGACGTGCGCCGGTTCAACCACGAGTTCCTCGACTCGGCCCGCCGCAAGCACGCCGACCTGCTCAACGGCATCCGCGAGACGGGCAAGTTCTCCGAGGAGGCCCGCACCGGCGTGGTCGACGCGGTGAACGAGTTCAAGAAGGAGTTCACCACCTCGGAGGGCAAGGCCCTGCTCGAGGCGGACGCCGACGCGATGGACGCCGACAAGGTCGGGCACGAGACCGTCAAGGTCAACAAGCCCGCCCCGAAGAAGTGAGCTGATAGCTCATGGCCGCACAACTCCGGGAACTCCGGTCGCGCATCAAGGCGACCAAGTCGATCGGCAAGATCACCAAGGCGATGGAGCTCATCGCCACCGCGCGCATCACCAAGGCGCGGGCGAAGGTCGCCGCTTCCCGGCCGTACGCGGACGAGATCACCAAGGTGCTCTCGGCGCTGGCCGGTGCGGCGGCCAACCTCGACCACCCGATGCTGGTCGAGCGCCCGAACCCGAAGCGGGCCGCCGTCCTGGTCGTGACCAGTGACAAGGGCCAGTGCGGTGGGTACAACTCCAACGTGCTGCGCGCGACCGAAGAGCTCCTTGCCCTCCTCCGCGAGGAGGGCAAGGAGCCGCAGGTCTACGTCACCGGCAACAAGGGGCTGAACTACTACCGGTTCCGCAACCGCCCGGTCGAGGACAGCTGGACGGGCTTCTCCGACCAGCCGTCCTACACCGATGCGGTCGCCGCCGGCGAGGCGCTGGTCGAGTCGTTCATGCTGGGCGCGGACGACGAGCACGGCAACGCCGACGGCGTCACGGGTGTCGACGAGATCCACGTCGTCTACACCGAGTTCGTGTCGATGCTGACCCAGCGTCCGGTCGCCAAGCGCGTCGCGCCGCTCGAGGTCGAGTACTCCGAGGGCGAAGAGGAGAAGCCCGCCGGGCTGCTCCCCAGCTACGAGTTCGAGCCGAGTGCCGACAAGCTGCTGGCCGCGCTCCTGCCGAAGTACATCAACACGCGGCTCTACGCGGCCCTCCTCGAGTCCGCGGCGTCCGAGCTGGCCGCCCGCCGGACCGCGATGAAGGCGGCGTCGGACAACGCGAACGAGCTGGTGAACACGCTGACGCGGGAGGCGAACCAGGCCCGCCAGGCGCAGATCACCCAGGAGATCTCCGAAATCGTCGGTGGGGCGAACGCGCTCACCGCAGCAGGAAGTGATGACTGATGACCAGTACTGAAGCCCCGCGCGCCAAGGGGCGCATCGTCTCGGTGACCGGGCCGGTCGTCGACGTCGAGTTCCCGCGCGGTTCCGTTCCCGAGCAGTTCAACGCGCTCAAGGTCGACATCGAGTTCGAGCAGCTGCGCAAGACGGTGACCCTCGAGGTCGCCAGCCACCTGGGTGACAACCTCGTCCGCACCATCTCCCTGCAGCCGCAGGACGGTCTGGTGCGCGGCGCCGAGGTCACCGACACCGGCGGCCCGATCACGGTCCCGGTCGGCGACAAGGTCAAGGGCCACGTCTACAACGCCCTCGGCGAGTGCCTCGACGAGCCCGGCTACGGCGAGGACCTCGAGCGCTGGGGCATCCACCGCAACCCGCCGTCCTTCGACCAGCTCGAGGGCAAGACGGAGATGCTGGAGACCGGCCTCAAGGTCGTCGACCTGCTCACCCCGTACGTCCAGGGTGGCAAGATCGGCCTGTTCGGCGGTGCCGGCGTCGGCAAGACGGTGCTCATCAAGGAGATGATCACCCGCGTCGCCCGGAACTTCGGTGGTACCTCGGTGTTCGCCGGTGTCGGCGAGCGCACCCGCGAGGGCAACGACCTCTTCCTGGAGATGTCCGAGGACGGCGTCATCAACGACACCGCCCTCGTGTTCGGGCAGATGGACGAGCCGCCGGGCACGCGTATGCGCGTCGCCCTGTCGGCGCTGACCATGGCGGAGTACTTCCGCGACGTCCAGAACCAGGACGTGCTGCTGTTCATCGACAACATCTTCCGGTTCACCCAGGCGGGTTCCGAGGTGTCGACCCTGCTGGGCCGCATGCCGTCCGCGGTGGGTTACCAGCCGACGCTGGCCGACGAGATGGGTCAGCTGCAGGAGCGGATCACCTCGACCCGTGGCCGGTCGATCACCTCGATGCAGGCGATCTACGTCCCCGCGGACGACTACACCGACCCGGCCCCGGCGACGACGTTCGCCCACCTGGACGCCACCACCGAGCTTCTCCCGGTCGGTGTTCCAGAAGGGCATCTTCCCGGCGGTGGACCCGCTGGCGTCGACGTCGACGATCCTCGACCCGGCCATCGTCGGTGAGGACCACTACCGCGTGGCCTCCGAGGTCATCCGGATCCTGCAGAAGTACAAGGAGCTGCAGGACATCATCGCGATCCTCGGTATGGACGAGCTCTCGGAAGAGGACAAGCTGACCGTTCAGCGCGCGCGCCGCATCGAGCGGTTCCTGTCGCAGAACATGCTGGTCGCCGAGGCGTTCACGCAGATCCCGGGCTCGACGGTGCCGCTGTCGGAGACGATCGAGTCGTTCGACCGCATCACCAAGGGTGACTTCGACCACTACCCGGAGCAGGCGTTCCTGGGTATCGGTGGTCTCGAGGACCTCGAGAAGAAGTACAAGGAAATCACCAAGAAGTGACGTCCTGAGCGCGGCGGGGGCAGTGTCCTATGTGGACTCGGGCCCCCGCCGTTCTCATAGCTTCAGACAGACCTATTACACTCGGTGGCAACACCCCGAGTTAAGGAGTGCTACGTGGCTGAGATGTCCGTGGAGCTGGTGGCCGTCGAGCGCCGTCTCTGGTCGGGTACCGCCACTTTCGTGGTGGCCCAGACCACCGAGGGCGAGATCGGCATCATGGCCGGCCACGAACCCGTGCTCGGGCAGCTCGTCGAGGGTGGCGTGGTCAAGGTGACGACCACCGACGGCGAGACGGTCTGCGCGGCCGTGCACGGGGGTTTCCTCTCCGTGACCGGCACCGGGGTGAGCATCCTCGCCGAGAGCGCCGAGCTTTCCGACGAGATCGACGTGGAAGCGGCGAAGGCGGCCCTGACCGGGGACGACGAGACCGAGCGGGCGAGGGCTTCGGCCCAGCTCCGCGCAGCGGGTCAGTCGGCCTGAGCGCGAGACGGGCAGGAGCCGGGCCGTGAAGATCACCGTGGTCGTAGTCGGGCTCCTGATCGTGCTCGCCGTGCTGGCCGCCTGGTACGGCCAGCGGTGGATCCGGATGCGCCGCGGCGGGGGCGTGAGCGTCGCGCTGCGGTGGCGTCCGGACAACGCGCGGTCCAGCTGGCACCTGGGGCTGGGCCGCTACGAGGGCGACGAGTTCGTCTGGTACCGCGTGTGGAGCCTGCGGACCGGCCCGGACCGCGTCTTCCAGCGGGAAAGCATGCAGATCGCCGACCGGCGCGACCCGTCCGGCAGCGAGGCCTACGCGGTGCCCGAGGGCTCGACCGTGCTGCGCTGCGAGTCCGAGACCCAGGAGGCGATCGAGATCGCCATGGGCCCCGGCGCGCTCACCGGGTTCCTCTCCTGGCTCGAATCCGCCCCGCCCGGGCGACGTCTCCCGCGCGCTTCCTGACTGTCTCAAACCGAGACAGCCACGACCGCGGTTTTGGCCTACGGTGGGGCGCATGATCTTCATCGTGGTCAAGTTCCCGGTCAAGCCGGAGCACGCGGAAAACTGGCCGGACATCGTCGCGGACTACACCAAGAACACGCGCGCCGAAGCCGGGAACCGGTTCTTCGAGTGGTCCCGCAGCCTCGAGGACAAGAACACGTACGTGCTGGTCGAGGGCTTCGACGGCCAGGACGCCGCGGTCGCGCACGTCGGCTCGGACCACTTCAAGTGGGCGGTCGAGAACCTGGGTGCCTACATCAGCGGCACCCCGCGGATCATCAACGTCCAGGACGCCTCCGACTGGGGCCCGATGGCCGAGATCCAGCCGCACTAAACTCGCCGTGTGACCCTCGTCGAGATCCCCGGCTCCAAGTCCGTCACCGCCCGCGGCCTGTTCCTGGCCGCCGCCGCGCACGGCACCACCACCCTCGGCCGTCCGCTGCACTCGGACGACACCGAGGGCTTCGCCGAGGGCCTGGTCAAGCTCGGCTACCGGGTCGCCCGGCAGCCGGGCGCCTGGACCATCGAGGGCCGCCCGTCGGGGCCGGGAGTGGCCGAAGCCGACGTCTTCTGCCGCGACGGCGCGACGACGGCCCGGTTCCTGCCCGCGCTGGCCGCGGCCGGCACCGGCACGTTCCACTTCGACGCCTCCGACCAGATGCGCCGCCGCCCGCTCGGGCCGCTGACCGACGCCCTCCAGGAGCTGGGCGTCGACCTGACGTTCCACGGCGAGCCGGGCCACCACCCGCTGACGGTCCGCGCGAACGGCATCAAGGGCGGCGAGCTGACCCTCGACGCCGGGCTGTCGTCGCAGTTCCTGACGGCGTTGCTGCTGGTCGGGCCGCTGACCGCGGAGGGGCTGCGGATCACGGTGACCGACCTCGTGTCGGTGCCGTACGTCGAGATCACCCTCGAAATGATGCGGCGCTTCGGCGTCGACGTCCGCCGCGAGGGCAAGACGTTCGTCGTCCCGCCGCAGCCGTACCAGGCGTGCGACTACCCGGTGGAGCCCGACGCGTCGACGGCCAGCTACTTCCTCGCCGCGGCGGCGGTCACCGGCCGCACCGTGACCATCCCGGGCCTCGGCTCGGACGCCCTGCAGGGTGACGTCCGGTTCGCGGACGTGCTGCGGGAGATGGGCGCGCACGTGGAGCTGACGCCGGACTCGGTGACGGTCGCCGGCCCGTCGGACGGCCTGCGCGGCGTCACGGTGAACATGCGCGACATCTCCGACACGGTCCCGACGCTGGCGGCGATCGCGCCGTTCGCGTCCGGGCCGGTGCGCATCGAGGACGTGTACAACACGCGCATCAAGGAGAGCGACCGGCTGGCCGCGTGCGAGGAGAACCTGCGCGCGCTGGGTATCGAGGTCGAGACGGGCCGCGACTGGATCGAGATCCAGCCCGGCACGCCCACGGGAGCCCTGGTCAAGTGCCACCGCGACCACCGGATCGCGATGGCGTTCAGCATCACGGGCCTGCGCACGGACGGGATCACGCTGGACGACCCGGAGTGCGTGAAGAAGACGTTCCCCGGCTTCCACCAGGCACTCGCCGACTTGCGTGAGCAGTGGGCCTCGTGAGTGTTCAGGGCGGTTAGAACCGCCCTAAACACTCACGACAACTTGCGCCGGGGCTTACTGAGGCTGCCCGCCCGGCTGCCAGAGCACGTCACCCTCGGGGTTGGCCAGCCGGGCGAGGATGAACAGCAGGTCCGACAGCCGGTTCAGGTACTTCACCGCGATCGGGTTCGTCGCCTCCGGCTCCGCTTCGTAGAGGGCCCACGCGCTGCGCTCCGCCCGGCGTGCCACCGTGCGCGCCTGGTGCAGGAACGCCGCACCCGGCGTGCCCCCCGGCAGGATGAACGACGTCAGCTTCGGCAGGCGCTCGTTGAACTCGTCGCACCAGCCTTCGAGCCGCTCGACGTACTTCTCGGTGATCCGCAGCGGCGGGTACGGCGGGTCGTCGGAAATCGGCAGGCAGAGGTCGGCGCCGACGTCGAAGAGATCGTTCTGCACCGTGCGCAGGACGTCCGCGACCTCATCGGTCAGCTGCCCGACCGCGATCGCCAGCCCGAGCACCGAGTTCGTCTCGTCGGTGTCCGCGTACGCGCCCAGGCGGGCGGACGTTTTCGGCACGCGCGAGCCGTCGCCGAGCGCGGTCGTGCCGTTGTCGCCGACCTTCGTGTAGACGCGGTTGATGCGAACGACCATGAACCCACCATAGCGGCCCCCGCCCGGGCCGAATCCGGGCGAGAGGGCATGATTGGCGGCCATGAGCGAGCACTTCGACGTGCATGGCGGAGCCCGGCTGGTCGGCGAGGTCGACGTGGTCGGCGCGAAGAACAGCGTGCTGAAGCTGATGGCCGCCGCCCTCCTCGCGGAGGGGACCACGACCATCACGAACTGCCCGCAGATCCTCGACGTCCCGTTGATGGGCGACGTGCTGCGGAGCGTCGGCTGCGAGGTCGTCATCGAGGGCGACACCGCCACCATCACCACGCCGGCCGAGCTGTCGCACCGCGCGGACTCGGCGGCGATGGGCAAGCTGCGCGCGTCCGTCTGCGTGCTGGGGCCGCTGGTCGGCCGGCTGAAGCAGGCCGTCGTGGCACTGCCGGGCGGCGACGCGATCGGCTCGCGCCCCCTGGACATGCACCAGAACGGCCTGCGCAAGCTGGGCGCGACGAGCACGATCGAGCACGGCTGCGTCGTCGCGAAGGCCGAGACGCTGGTCGGCGCGCAGATCTGGCTGGACTTCCCGAGCGTCGGCGCGACCGAGAACATCCTGATGGCGGCCGTGCTGGCCGAGGGCACGACGGTGATCGACAACGCCGCGCGCGAGCCGGAGATCGCCGACATCTGCACGATGCTCACCGAGATGGGCGCGAAGATCGAGGGCGCGGGGACGTCGACGCTCACGGTGCACGGCGTCGAGAAGCTCCACCCGACCACCCACAGCGTGATCGGCGACCGGATCGTGGGGGCGACCTGGGCGTTCGCGGCGTCGATGACGCGCGGTGACATCACCGTCCGCGGCGTCAACCCGCACCACCTCGACCTGGTGCTGAACAAGCTGGAGCTGGCCGGCGCGGACGTCACGACGTTCGACGACAAGGGTTTCCGCGTGGTCCAGCCGGAGCGCCCGAAGGCGGTCGACTGGGTGACGCTGCCGTACCCGGGTTTCGCGACCGACCTGCAGCCGTTCGCGGTGGCGCTCTCGGCGGTGTCCGAAGGCACGTCGATGATCACGGAGAACGTCTACGAGGCGCGGTTCCGGTTCATCGAGGAGATGGTCCGGCTCTCGGGCGACGCGCGCACGGACGGCCACCACGCGGTGGTCCGCGGCGTCGAGAAGCTGTCGAGCGCGCCGGTCTGGGCGTCGGACATCCGCGCGGGCGCGGGCCTGGTGCTGGCGGGCCTGTGCGCGGACGGCGTCACCGAGGTCTGGGACGTGTTCCACATCGACCGTGGCTACCCGCACTTCGTCGAGAACCTCAACCGCCTGGGTGCGAACATCAAGCGCGTGGCCGGGGACCCCGAGCGCAAGTGAGTCAGCCGCCCTGCGCGCCCAGTGCGCGCAGGGCGAACTCGGTCAGCCGGTCCAGGTAGTCCGGCTCCGCCGGTGCCTGGCGGACGACCAGCCGCCAGTAGATCGGTGCCGCGAGGACGTCCATCGCCATCTCGAGGTCGAGGTCCGCGGGCAGTTCGCCGCGCGCCATCGCGCGGCGCAGCATCACTTCCGCGACCTCTCGCCGCGGCCCGCCGATGTTCTCGCGCGTGCGCCGGCCGCGGTCGGGGTTCCGCGCGTCCTCCGCGACCAGGTCCGGCAGGATCCGCGAGAACAGCGGGTCGGTCAGCCAGTCGTACACCGCCTGCAGCGTCGCGCGCAGGTCGCCGCGCAGTGAGCCGGTGTCTTCGAGGACCGCTCGCGACACGCTGAACTCGGTGACCACCGCGGAGATCATGTCGTCTTTCGACTTCCAGCGCCGGTAGAGCGCGCTCTTGCCGACCCCGGCGCGTTTCGCGACGGCTTCCATCGACAACCTGCCGGAGCCCTGTTCGGCGAGTTCGTGCAGGACGGCGTCCGTGATCGCCTGCGTGACTTCCGGCTGGAGGACCGCGGCGCCGGTCGGGGTGCGTGCCATGGGGGCAGTCTAGCGGGTGGACGGAACGGTATCGTCCCGTCTACAGTGACGTCGGGACGGTACCGTCTCGTCCAAACGTTGAGGAGGCAGCGATGCGCGACTTCGTCGACCACGCGCTCGATCTCTTGCTGAAGCACGACATGGCCGGGTTCGCCGGTCTCTGGGCGCCGGACGGCGTCCTCGAGTTCCCGTTCGCCGGTCCCGGCTACCCGCGGCGCGTCGAGGGCCGTGACGCCATCCGCGAGTACCTGCGCGACTACCCGAACCTGCTCGACATCCGCGAAGTCACGGCCAAGACCGTGCACGAGACGACCGACCCCGCCGTGGTCGTCGCCGAGTTCACCGTCGCCGGGGTCGTCGTCGCCACGGGGAAGCCGTACGAGCTGTCGTACGTCGCTGCGATCACCGTCGAGAACGGCGAAATCCGCCACTACCGCGACTACTGGAGCCCGCTCGCCGCGGCCGAGGTCCTAGGCGGCGTCGACGAGCTGACGGCGGCCTTCAGTGCATGACGTCCTCGTGCTCGGCGGCACCGGAACCACCGGCTGCCGGGTCGTCGCGGGACTGCGGGCGCGCGGGGTCACCGCCCGGGCCGCGACGCGCAAGCCGGGTGAGCCGGGGCAGGTGCGGTTCGACTGGGCCAACCGCACCACTCACGTCGACGCGCTCGACGGCGTCTCGGCCGTGTACCTGCTGGCCCCGATCGGCGAGGCCGAGCCCGCGCGGCTGGTCACGCCGTTCCTCGAAGACGCGCTGGCCGCGGGCGTCCGCCGGGTCGTCCTGCTCAGCTCGTCGGCCGTCACCCCGGACACACCGGGGCTGGGCGCGCTGCAGCGGCTGGTGCGCACCGCGCCGGAGTGGGCGGTGCTCAAGCCGTCGTGGTTCATGCAGAACTTCACCGGCGAGCACCTGGTCGCTCGCGGTGTCCGGGACGGCGAGATCGTCACGGCCACCGGGGACGCCCGGGTCGCGTTCGTCGATGCGGGCGACATCGCGGCGGTCGCCGTCCGCGCGCTGACCGACCCCGAACCGCACAACACCGAACACGTCCTGACCGGGCCGTCCGCGCTGAGCTACGCCGAAGCCGCGGCGATCGTCGCCGCGCATCTCAAGAAACCGGTGCGGCACCGGGCCGTCGGCACCGCCGAGTTCGCCGCCCGGCTGACCACGGCCGGGATCCCCGCGGACTTCGCCGCCGTCCTCGCCGCGCTCGACGAGGACATCCGGCACGGCGCCGAGGACCGCGTCACCGAGACCGTCGAGCGGGTCGCCGGACGCCCCGCCCGTCCCTTCGCGACCTTCGTGCAGGAGGAAATCCGATGAAGCAGCTCATGTTCACCGAGGACCCGCAGTTCTGGTTCGAAACCCTGCGCCTGTTCGGCCACGCGGCCTACGGCGGCTCGGACTTCGGCGAAGTCCTCGCCGCGGCCTCGACCGTGAAGGCGGGCGACTACGAGAGCTGGCACGACGCCTACCGCGGCATGGCCGACCGGCTCTACGCCGAAGCCGCCGACGCGGGCCCCGTGACGGCGCGCGACCTGCTGCTGCGCGCGTCGACGTACTACTTCTCGGCCGGGTTCTTCCTGCACGGCGACCCGGCGGACCCGCGGATCGACGCGTCGTACGACCGCAGCGTCGAGTGCTTCCGGCGCGCCGGGGTCGCCGAGCCGGTCGAAATCCCTTACAAGGACACCGTTCTGCACGGCTACCTCTACCGCGCGCCGGGCGACGGGCCGAAGCCGATGGTGATCATGCACAGCGGGTTCGACGGCAGCGCCGAGGAACTGCACTTCATGGGCGCCGGTGCCGCCGCCGAGCGCGGCTACCACGTGCTGACGTTCGACGGTCCCGGCCAGCCGAGCGCGATCCGGCGCGGGATCGTGTTCCGGCCGGACTGGGAGCACGTCGTCACGCCGGTGGTGGACTTCGTGCTCGGGCTCGACGGCGTCGACCCGGGGCGAGTCGCGCTGCTCGGGGTCAGCCTGGGTGGCGAGCTGGCCCCGCGCGCGGCGGCGTTCGAACCCCGCCTGGCGGCGGTCGTCGCGGTCGACGGCGTGTACGACGCGGGTGCCGCGGTGACGTCGTTCCTGCCGTGGGACCGCGCGGAAATCGTCCGCCGCGCGAACGCCGAGCACGACGAGGAGTTCGACGCGCTGCTGCGCGCGGGCCGCGAGGCGAGTTCGACGTTGCGCTGGGCGTGCGACCACGGCCGGTACGTCATGGGTGCGGCGACCGACCGCGAGTTCGTCGCGAAGTACCTCGAGTACACGCTCGAAGGCGGTGTCGCGGAGAAGATCCAGTGCCCGGTGCTGGTCTGCGAAGCGGCGGACGACCTGTTCTTCGGCGGCGAGACCGAAACCGAGCCACGCCGGTTGGCCGCGCACCTGACCGCGCCCAAGACGTTGCTGACGTTCACGGCCGAGGAAGGCGCCGACGCGCACTGCCACGTCGGCGCCCAGCGGCTCGCGGCCGGCCGGATCTACGACTGGCTGGACCGCACGCTCTGAGACGGGCTCAGCCTTCGAGCGCCAAAGCCGTGCCGAAGCCGAGCAGCGCCGCCCCGGTCGCGCCGTCCATCACGCGGCGCACCCGGCGGCGCTGCAGCCACCCGCGCACCCGGTGCACGAACAGCAGCAACAGCACCTGCCACACCACGCCGAGCGCAGCGACGGTGTAGGCCAGCAGCAGCGAGTCGCCGAAGGTCGAGGACGGCGTCAGGAACTGCGGCAGCACCGACAGGTACAGCACGATCACCTTGGGGTTGGTGATGTTGGACAGGAAGCCCTCGCGGAAGCGACGGCTCCGGGACGCGCGGGCGCGGCGGACGTCGTCGAGGGCTTCGTAGTCGCCGCGCCAGGCGCCCCGCAGCGCCTGGATGCCCAGGAACACCAGGTAGGCCGCGCCGAGCCACTTCACGGTCTCGAAGACGGGCTGGTAGCGCGTGATGACCGCGCCCAGCCCGAGCGCGGCGGCAGTGCCCTGCAGGAAGTTCGCGACGGTGATCCCACCGCACGCCCAGCCGCCACCGCGAGCACCGCCGGTGAGGGCGTTCTTGAGCACGACCATCGTGTCCGGGCCCGGCATCATGGCCAGGAACGCCATCATCCCGGCGAACCCCGCGTAGGTGCTCCAGGTCATCAGGACTCCAGCGCGAGTGCGGCGCCGAAGCCGAGCAGCGCGGTGCCGGTGACGCCGTCGAGCGTGCGGCGCACCCGGCGGCGGCCCAGCCAGGCGCGCACCCGGTGCACGAACAGCAGGAGCGCCAGCAGCCACACCACGCCCAGCACGGCGACGGTGTAGGCGAGGGCCAGCGCGTCCCACGTCGTCGTGCGCCCGGGGTCGAGGAACTGCGGCAGCACGGACAGGTACAGCACCAGCACCTTGGGGTTGGTGATGTTGGAGAGGAAGCCTTCCCGGAACCGCCGGAAGCCACCACCGCGCCGCCGTTGCGCGTCCGCGACGACGTCGTAGTTCCCGCGGAAGGCACCGCGCAGGGCTTGGAAGCCGAGGAAGACGAGGTAGGCGGCACCGGCCCACTTGAGCGCGAGGAACACGGGTTGTGACTGCGCGATGAGCACGCCGAGACCGAGCGCGGCGGCGCTGCCCTGGACGGCGTTGCCGGTGAAGATGCCGAGCGACGCGAGCAGCCCGCCCCGGAACCCACCGGAGAGCGCGTTCTTCAGCATCACCATGGTGTCGGGCCCCGGCGCGAGCACGATCAGTACGACGATGACCAGGTAACTGCCATAGGAACTCCACGTCACGGCTGCCCACGCTAACCGACGCGCAACGGTCCGGTCTCGCGGATTTCCGTCACAGTGCGGGTCCCGTAGCTTGGCGGTGTGTACCGGGGGAAGCAGCCTGGAGGACGGCGAACACCTGCTGTGGCAGTGCTCGCCGCGCCCGGAGCCGCCCGAGGCGCGGAACAAGGCGGTGCTGGGCGCCATGACCCTCGGCTGGGTCATCGCGGTCGTGCTGTTCGTGCTGCTGGGACAGTCCACGCTGGCTGCGGTGCTCGGCGTGGCGGGCATCGTCACGGGCGGGTGGTCGGAGTACTCGCGACGCCGAAGTGCCGAACTGGTGGAGTACTTCGTGACCGACCAACGGATCGTGGTCCACACCGACGAGGACGACCGGTTCCGCGAGTTCGTCTACCGGATGAGCGACCTGCCGGAGCCAACGCTCGAAGAGCACGGGGACGGCACGGGCACGATCAGGTTCCCCGACGGCCCCACGCTGCGCGAGATCGACCATCCACAGAGGGTGTACGAGCACGTACAGCGCGCTCGGAACTCGGCGGAGGGCACCGCGGCAGAGTAGTGTTCGGCCATGTCAGCAGGGGAGATCGAGCTTCCAGCCGGGCGAACGCGTGCTCTGGGCGGGAGAGCCGGTCCAGCGCCCGTTGTACGTAGCCGCGGACGGGGTGATCGCCCCCGCCGGACTCGTGGTGGCCGCCCTGGCGCTCTGGTACTTGCTCGCGAACCAGCCGAGCGGCGGCCTGATGGTCGTGGTGCTGGTGGCGCTGGTCGTCGGTCTTTATGGCGCGATAGGCCGGTCGGTGGTCCGGTACCTGGCGCTCGGGCGAACGACGTACGCCGTGACGGACAGCCGGATCATCGCGCGGTCGGGGTTGTTCCGGCAGAAGGAACGGTCGAGCGAGCTGGCCGGGTTGTCTCCTCCGGTTCTCAAGCCCGGTCCGTCTCGTACCGGGACCATCTCGTTTGGTTCGGGAGCCGTGGTGTTGATCGGTGTCGGTGAGCCCAAGCGGGTTCGTGACCTGCTGACCAAGGCCATCGACGAGGCCAAGAGCCGTCAGGCTCCGCCGGAGGCGGCCTGAATCCAGGGCGGGGTCCGGCGGCCGGCAGCGCAACCCAGGCGCGACATCACCAGACCTCCCCCGCCCCTCGTCCTCGCCGCTCTTCAGTCGGTGGTTGAGCTTGTCAAGGCACGCTTTCCCGCCTTGACAAGGTCGACCGGCGGCTGAGCACTCCGCGAGGAGGGGTGGGGGATGTCGGGCCCGTTCTCCCTTTCGTGGGTTTCAAAGATCAAAAGAATGTCCTCGCCGGACGGGCAGGCTCCGGGATGGCCGGGGCCTCGTAGTTCTCTCGCGTTCTCGAGGTGGGCCGCGAGGTGGTCATCCCGTCGCCTGATTGAGGCCTATCACTTTGAGCCAGGCCCGCAAGCTTTCGTACTTCGCTGCACGTTGACCAGGTAGTTGCGGGCCTGGCTCAAAGTGATTTTTTCGGCCTCAGGCGACGGGATGACCACCCCGCTCCTTTTTTGGGTTGGTCACCCGGACGTGGTGTATTGCACTGCCACACTAAGTTACTGGTCGGTACACTCTCCTCAACGTCCACCGCCGGAGGTGTCCTGTGCCGTACCCCACGGACCGTGAGCGAGACCGACCTTGGGTCATGCGGACCTATGCGGGGCACTCCTCCGCTGCCGCTTCCAACGAGCTCTACCGGCGGAACCTCGCCAAAGGGCAGACCGGGCTCTCCGTGGCCTTCGATCTGCCCACCCAGACCGGTTACGACCCGGATCACCAGCTCTCGCGCGGTGAGGTCGGGAAGGTTGGCGTTCCCGTTTCGCACATCGGGGACATGCGGCGGCTCTTCGATGGCATCCCGCTCGCCGAAGCCAACACCTCCATGACCATCAACGCTCCCGCCATGTGGCTGCTCGCCCTCTACGTCTCCGTTGCCCGTGAGCAGGCCGAGGCCGAGGGGCGCGATGTCGACGAAGTTCTCGCGAAGCTCACCGGGACCACGCAGAACGACATCATCAAGGAATACCTCTCGCGGGGCACCTACATCTTCCCGCCCGGGCCGAGTCTGCGGCTCATCACCGACATGATCGCCTGGACCGTGCACCACGTGCCCAAGTGGAACCCCATCAACATCTGCAGCTACCACCTGCAGGAAGCCGGGGCCACGCCTACCCAGGAAGTCGCCTATGCGCTGTGCACGGCCATCGCCGTGCTCGATGCCGTTCGGGACTCCGGGCAAGTCGACTCCGCCGACATGGCCAAGGTTGTCGCTCGGATCTCCTTCTTCGTCAACGCCGGCGTGCGGTTCGTCGAAGAGATGTCCAAGATGCGGGCCTTCACCGCGCTCTGGGACGAGATCACCCGGGATCGTTACGGGGTAACGGATCCCAAGGCGCGCCGCCTGCGTTATGGCGTTCAGGTCAACTCTCTCGGGCTCACCGAGGCCCAGCCCGAAAACAACGTCCAGCGCATCGTGCTCGAGATGCTCGCCGTGTCGCTCTCGCGGGGTGCCCGGGCCCGGGCCATCCAGCTGCCCGCCTGGAACGAGGCCCTCGGCCTGCCCCGGCCCTGGGACCAGCAGTGGGCCTTGCGCATGCAGCAGGTGCTCGCCTTCGAGACCGACCTCCTCGAATACGAGGACATCTTCGACGGCTCGCACGTCATCCAGGCCAAGGTCGACGAGATCATGGCCGGTGCGCGTGCGGAGATCGCTCGGGTGCAAGACCTCGGTGGGGCCGTCGCCGCCGTCGAGAGTGGCTACATGAAGTCGCAGCTCGTTGCCTCTCTCGCCGAGTACCGGCGGGGTGTCGAGAACGGTGAACGGGTTCTCGTCGGCGTCAACAAGTTCGCCACCACCGAACCGTCGCCGCTGCAGGCCGAAGGGGCCAAGGCGATCGAGACCATCGATCCCGCCGTCGAGAAGGCCGCCGTCAGTGCCATCGAAGAGTGGCGGACCCAGCGGGACGACGACGCCGTCCAGCGGACGCTCGCCGCGCTGAAAGACCGGGCTCAGACCACGGAAAACCTCTTCGAGGCCACTGTGGACTGTGCGCGGGCCGGGGTCACCACCGGTGAGTGGGCCGGGGCGCTGCGGGAGGTCTTCGGCGAATACCGGGCGCCCACCGGGGTTTCGGCCGCCGCCGCGAGTGGTGGGGACCCGGGCATCGAACGCGTTCGCGAGCGGGTTCGGGCCACCGAAGCCGAGCTGGGTGAGCGGCTGCGGATCCTGGTCGGCAAGCCCGGGCTCGACGGGCACTCCAACGGTGCCGAACAGGTCGCCGTCCGGGCTCGCGATGTCGGGTTCGAGGTCGTCTACCAGGGCATCCGGCTGACGCCCGAGCAGATCGTCGCCGCCGCCGTGCAGGAAGGCGTGCACGTCGTCGGGCTCTCCGTGCTCTCCGGCTCGCACCTGGAGGTCGTCCCGCACGTCGTCGACGGCCTGCGGGCCGCCGGCGCCGGGGACGTGCCGGTGATCGTCGGCGGCATCATCCCGCCGGACGACGCCGCGCTGCTCACCGAACGAGGCATCGCGCGCGTCTTCACGCCGAAGGACTACGAACTGACCGACATCATGGACGGCATCGTCACCCTCGTCCGCGAACGCCACGGGCTCGCGACGGACTGAACCCGCGCGGACACGCACCGTTCGCGCTGGTCAATTTCCGGTAACGGCCGCCGGTGATTAATCCGCTCGGCATGCCCGTTTCCGGGGGCCCACCTACGTTCGATCCACGGAATGTGATCGAAACGAGGTGCTGTGATGGAGCACGACGAGTGGTCGCGGCGGCAGTTGTTCCGGCGGTCCGCGCTGATGGGCGCGGCCGTTCTGGGCGGGCCCGTGCTGCTTTCCGCGTGTACGTCGACGTCGTCCGGTGACGCCCTGCAGGCGGCGAAGGACGCGAAGAAGATCAAGATCGGGATCGCGAACGAATCCCCGTACGGGTACACCGACCAGAGCGGGAAGGTCACCGGCGAAGCGCCCGAAGTGGCGCGCGCGGTCTTCAAGAACCTCGGGATCGACAATGTCGAGGCCAGCGCCGTCGCCTTCGACCAGCTGATCCCGGCGCTCAACGCGAAGCAGTACGACGTCGTGGCGGCCGGTATGAACATCACCGCGAAACGCTGCGGCCAGGCCGCTTTCTCGATCCCGGACTACTCGGCCCTGACCGCGCTGCTGGTGCCGAAGGGCAACCCGCAGCAGGTGCTGAAGTTCGAGGACATCGCGGCGAAGAAGGTCAAGGTCGCGGTGCTGTCCGCGGCGGTCGAAAAGGGCTACGCGACCGACGCCGGCGTGCCCGAGAGCCAGATCGAGACGCTGGACTCGCAGGACAACATGCTCCGGGCCGTCACCGACGGCCGCGTCTACTGCGCGGCCCTCACCGACATCTCGCTGAAGGACGTGCTGAAGAAGAACCCGGGCGCGGCCGCCGAGGTCACGCAGGGGTTCGACCCGGTCAAGGACGGCAAGCCGGTGATCTCGGCCGGCGGGTTCGTCTTCCGCACCGCGGACAAGCCGTTGCTCGACGCCTTCAACGCCGAGGCTCAAGAAGCTGCACGACAGCGGGGAGTGGACGAAGATCGTCACGCCCTTCGGCTTCACGCAGGCGAACCTGCCGAAGCCGGACGTGACCACCGAGAAGCTCTGCGCCGCGTAACGGGACGGTTGTCGTGTCGAACGTGTCGCACATCGTCGCGTCGATCCTCGACGGCCTGGTCGCGACGGCGGAAGCCGCGCTCGGCGGGATCGCCCTGACCGTGGTGCTTTCGCTCGTCGCGGGCCTCGCCCTGCTCTCGCCGCGGTGGCCCGTGCGGGCGGTCGCGCGGGTGTACGTCGAGGTCTTCCGCGGGACGTCGGAAGTCGTGCAGCTGTTCTGGCTGTACTTCGTGCTGCCGGTGCTCGTCGGGTTCCAGCTGGTCCCGATGTTCGCCGGCATCCTGGTGCTGGGCCTCAACCACGGCGCGTACGGCGCGGAGGTCGTCCGCGGCGCCGTGCAGTCCGTGCCGAGGGCCCAGCACGAAGGCGCGCTCGCGCTGAACCTTTCGCCGGCGCAGCGCATGACGCGGGTGATCCTGCCGCAGGCGTTCGTCGAGATGCTGCCGCCGTTCAACAACCTGTTCATCCAGCTGCTGAAGAGCACCGCGCTGCTGTCGTTCATCTCCGCCGGTGAGATCGCCGAGCGCGGTGAGCTGCTGCGGCCGGTGTTCGGCGCCGACATCGGCTGGATCTACGGCACCGAACTGGTCCTCTACCTGCTGCTCGCCGTCGTGATCACGACGGGCATGCGGGCACTGGAGCGGTGGGCGGCCCGGCGGCTCGGCCGGACGCCGTCGGCGCGGCGCACCCGCGTGCCGATCACCGAGGCGGGAGGTGCCGGGTGAACTGGGACTGGCAGGCCGCCGCCGACGCGGTCCCGTTGCTGCTCAAGGGGTTGCTGGTCACGGTCGAGCTGACATTGCTCGGCTCCGCCGTCGCCTACGTGCTGGGCCTGGTGCTGGCGTTGCTGCGCCGGTCCGGGATCCCGGTGCTGGCACAGGCGGTGTGGCTGTTCATCGAGTTCGTCCGCAGCACGCCGCTGCTGATCCAGGTCTTCGTGCTGTACTGGCTGGTGCCGCCGGTGACGGGCTTCAAGATGTCGGCCTTCGTCACCGGCGTCGTCGCGCTCGGCGTGCACTACGCGACCTACACCGCCGAGGTGTACCGCGCCGGGATCGACGCCGTCCCGAAAGGACAGTGGGAGGCGGCGGTCGCGCTGAACCTGCCGCGCTCGCGCGTGTGGACGGCGGTCGTGCTGCCGCAGGCGATCCCGCGGGTGCTGCCCGCGCTCGGCAACTACACGATCTCGATGTTCAAGGAAACCCCGCTGCTGCTGGCGATCGGCGTGCTCGACGTGCTCAACCGCGCCAAGGAGGTCGGCGCGGAAACCTTCCGAGTCGTCGAGCCGTACACCCTCGCGGGCGTGCTGTTCCTGCTGGTCAGCCTGCCCGCTTCGCTGCTGGTCCGACGATTGGAACGCCGTGCCGAACGTGTCTGACACCGCGATGATCCGGTTTTCGGGCGTGGTCAAGAGATTCGGCGACCACGTCGTGCTCGACGGGCTCGACTTCACCGTGGCGCCGGGGGAGTTCGTCTCGCTGATCGGCCCGAGCGGGTCCGGCAAGACGACGATCCTGCGGCTGCTGATGACGCTGGAGAAGGTCGACGGCGGCACCATCGACGTCGGCGGCGAGTGCCTCAGCCACGAACGCCGGGGCGAGCGCCTGCTGCCGGCGAGCGAAAAGCACCTGCGCACGGCCCGGCGCCGGATCGGCATGGTGTTCCAGCAGTTCAACCTGTTCCCCAACATGAACGTGCTGCGCAACATCACCGAGGCGCCGGTCCGCTCGCTCGGCCTGCCGCCCGCCGAAGCCGAGCAGCGCGCCCGTGAGCTGCTCGGCATGGTCGGGCTCGAGGACAAGGCGGACGCACACCCGACGAAGCTGTCCGGCGGTCAGCAGCAGCGGGTCGCGATCGCGCGGGCGCTCGCGATGCGGCCCGACGTGCTGCTGCTCGACGAGGTGACCTCGGCGCTGGACCCCGAGCTCGTCGCGGACGTCCTGCGCGTGCTGCGCGAGATCGCCACTGGTACGGACATCACCATCCTGTGCGTGACGCACGAGATGCAGTTCGCCCGCGACGTCTCGGACCGGGTGATGATGTTCGACCACGGCCGCGTGCTGGAGGAGGCACCGCCGGAGAAGCTGTTCAGCGACCCCGAACACGAGCGGACGAAGGAGTTCCTCCGTGCGGTGATCGAGCGGCGCTAGAGGCCCGCCAAGATGTCCTTTGTGGACTTCACGGTGGCGAACTGGTTCGCCAGGTTCGCCGCGGTGACGCGGGACAGCTCGTCCGCGGTCACCTCCGGCAGGTCGAACGTGAAGGTCGCGTCGAGCGCGAAGGTCACCTCGTAGCCGAAGTTCCCGCCCATCCGCGCGGTGGTTTCGCAGCAGAAGTTCGTCTGGATGCCGGCGACGACGAAGCTCGTGATGCCGCGCTTGCGCAGCCACGCGTCGAGGTCGACGTCGCCGATGAAGGCCGAGTTGACCTGCTTGCCGAACACCAGGTCCGGCCGTGCGCCGTCGAGTTCGGGCTTGAAGTCGTTGCCGGGCTGGCCGGGCCGCAGCGGCGAATCCGGCTTCGTGGAGTCGTGGCGCACGAGGACCACCGGGAGCCGCCGCTCCTGCCAGGCGTCGAGGAGCGCCTTCATGTTCGCTTCGGCGCCGGGGTTGTTGCGCGGGCCCCAGAAGTCCGCGTCGTCGAACCCGCGCTGGACGTCGATCAGGATGAGTGCCGTCATGGCGTCGAGTCTCGCGGGCTTCCGGCACGGGAGGGGAGTGGCAGAAGACGCGCGATGCGGTACTTTTCTGCCATGCGCACGATCGGCGTTCTGCTGCTGCCGGGCACCCGGATGTTCGACTTCGCGGTGATCGGCGAGGTCTGGGGCCAGGACCGCACGGACAGCGGGATCGGCCCGTTCACCCTGCGGTTGTGCAGCCCGGGCCGGGTGCGCACCACGACGTCGCCCTTCGGGGACGTCCCGGCGACGCACGGACTCGCCGGGCTCGACGGCTGCGACCTCGTGCTGGCACCGGGCCGCGACGACCCCCTCGCGCCGGTGCCCCCGGCGGCGGTGACCGCGCTGCGGCGGGCGCACCGGGACGGGCGGACCGTCGCCGCGCTGTGCTCCGGGGCGTTCACGCTGGCCGCCGCCGGGCTCCTCGACGGCCGCCCGGCCACCACGCACTGGCGTGACCTCGACGCGCTGGCCCGCGTCGCGCCACGAGCGGACCTCCAGCGCGACGTGCTCTACACCGACGACGGCGGTGTCCTGACGTCGGCGGGGGTCGTCGGCGGCCTCGACCTGTGCCTGCACCTGGTCCGGCGTGACCACGGCGCGGACGTCGCGGCCGCGCTCGCCCGCCGCCTGGTGATGCCGCCGATGCGGGAAGGCGGGCAGCGGCAGTACGTCGACACCCCCTTGCCGCCGGTCGCGGAACAGCCGGGCCTGGCGTCCACAATGGACTGGGCGCTGGCGCGGCTCGGGTCCGGGATCGGCGTCGAGGACCTCGTCGGGCACGCGCGGATGAGCGAGCGGACGTTCCACCGCGAGTTCGCCGCGGCCACGGGCGTGACGCCGGGTCGCTGGCTGCGCGTCCAGCGTGTCCGGTACGCACAGCGGCTGCTGGAGACGACGTCGCTGCCGGTCGAGCGCGTCGCGCAACGCTCCGGCCTGGGAACGGCGGCCAACCTGCGACGTCGGATGCGGGCCGAAGTGGGCGTCGGCCCGGACAGCTATCGGCGCACGTTCCGAAGAGTTACCGTCGAGGCATGACCGAGTACGAGCACATCCTGGTCAAGCGGGACGGCGACACCGTCACGATCACCATGAACCGGGCGGCGCGGCGCAATTCCCTGTCCGCGGACCACCTCGCCGAGCTGCTGGCGGCGTTCCACGAAGCGGGGACGTCGGACGCGACCGGCATCGTGCTGGCCGGGGCCGGGCCGGTGTTCTCCGCCGGGCACGACTTCGGCGACGTCGCCGCGCGCGACCTGATGGGTGTGCGCGAGCTGCTGACGCTGTGCACGGACCTGATGAAGACCATGCAGTCGGTGCCGCAGGTGGTCGTCGCGCGGGTGCACGGCCTGGCCACGGCGGCGGGCTGCCAGCTGGTGGCGTCGTGCGACCTCGCCGTGGCGGCGGAGTCGGCGGGCTTCGCGCTGCCAGGCGGCAAGGGCGGCTGGTTCTGCCACACCCCGGCGGTGCCGGTGGCCCGGTCGATCGGCCGCAAGCGCCTGATGGAGCTGGCCCTGACCGGCGACGTCGTCGACGCGCCGACGGCGTTGGAGTGGGGCTTGGTCAACCGCGTCGTCCCCGACGACCAGCTGGACGACGCCGTCGCGGACCTGCTCGCGCGGGCCACGCGCGGCAGCCGGGCCAGCAAGGCGATGGGCAAGGTGACGCTGTACGCCCAGCTCGACCGGCCCGAGGCGGACGCGTACGCGATCGCGCTGGAGGTCATGGCCTCGGCGTCCCAGCTGCCCGGCGCCCGCGAAGGCATGGCGGCGTTCCTGGAGAAGCGCAAGCCCTCCTGGCCCGACTGACCCCGAGCTTTCACGTGAAAGCTCGGCTTTCGCTGCCGCGAGACCATACCGTACCGTATAGTATGGTCGCGTGGTGGCGAGCAAACGGGACTGGCTGGACGCGGGATTGGTGCTGCTGGCGGAGCAGGGGGCGCCGTCGGTGACCATCGAGAAGCTCACCGAGCGGCTCGGGTTGTCGAAGGGCTCCTTCTACCACCACTTCAAAGGCATGAGCGGCTACCGCACCGCGCTGCTGGAGCACTTCGAGACCGAACGCACCACCCGGTTCGTCGAGCAGGCCGAACAGGCGGCGGGCGACAAGCTGCGCACGCTCATGGACCTCGTCATCGCGCCGGGACCCGGCCCGGAGCTCGAGATCGCCGTCCGGGCCTGGGCCCTGCAGGACGCCGAGGCGCGGGAGGTCCAGGAACGCATCGACCGGACCCGCGCGGACTACCTGGCCGAGATCTGCGGCGACGCCGAACTCGGGCAGGCGCTGTACCTCGTCGTCGTCGGCGCGGGGCAGGTCGTGCCGCCGCTGTCCGGGCGGCGGTTGAAAAACGCGTTGGAACTCGTTCTGGGGAGACGGAAATGACCGAACCTTTTCTCGACGGCGCCGACTACGTCGAATTCAAGGAGGTCGAGAGCGAGAACAGCCTGCGCGAGTTCGTCGCGGGCGTGTTCGGCTGGTCGCCCGCGTGGGTGAAGGCGCTCTTCGGCGTCCGGTACCTGCTCGCGAAAGCCCTGCGGCTGGACACGGCGGCGGTTCCGCGCACCGGGCGCCTCCGGCCCGAGGACATCGGGTTCGAGCCCGACGACCGGGTCGCGTTCTTCACCGTCCGCGCCGGCGACCCGGAGCGGTACCTGGTCACCGGGGTCGACGACAGTCACCTGACCGGGTACCTCACGGTCGAAGCGGTGCCGCGCGGGTTCCGGCTCGGCACGGTCGTGCACTTCCACAACCGCGTCGGCCCGGCCTACTTCGCGCTGATCAAGCCGTTCCACCACCTGGTGATCCGCGGGATGCTCAAGGCCGGAGCCGCTCGAACAGCATGAGCCGCGCCCACGCGGCGATCGACTGCGCGTCGGTGATCTCGCCGGCGAGGATCATCTTCTCGACGTCCTCGCGCGCGAACCACGCGCTGCGCATGTCCTGCTCCTCGTGCTCGCGCTCCGGCTCGCCCTCGGTGAGGTCCGTGGCGAGGAACACCCAGCCGCGCTGGCTGCTCATGCCGGCCGCGACGTCCAGCCTGCCGAGCTCGACCATCGAGCCCGCGCGCAGGCCGGTCTCCTCGCGCAGCTCGCGCGCGGCGAGCTCGGCGGGCGGCACGTCGGCCCGGTCGGGTGCGGTGCCCTGCGGGAACTCCCAGCGCCGTTCGCCGAGCGGGTAGCGGAACTGCTCGACCAGCCGGAACCGCTCGCCGTCCTGGGCGATGACGAGCGCGTACGCCGGCTTGTCGATCACGCCGTAGACGCCGGCCGAGCCGTCGGCGCGGCGGATCTCGTCCTCGCGCACGGTCATCCAGTTGTTCCGGTACACCTCGCGGGACGCGACACGCTGAATGGGGTCCACCCGCCCAGTATCCCGGACCTGTCCTACCCTCCTCGGGTGCGTCTCGTGATCGCGCGGTGCCAGGTCGACTACGCCGGCCGGCTCACCGCCCACCTGCCGATGGCCACCCGCCTGCTGCTCGTGAAGTCCGACGGCTCGGTGTCGGTCCACTCCGACGACCGCGCGTACAAGCCGTTGAACTGGATGAGCCCGCCCTGCTGGCTCATCGAGGACGGCAAGCTCTGGATCGTCGAGAACAAGCAGGGCGAGAAGCTGGTGATCTCGATCGAGGAGATCTTCCACGACCACGCCCAGGAGCTCGGCGCGGAACCGGGCCTGCAGAAGGACGGCGTCGAGGCGCACCTGCAGGAACTGCTGGCCGAGCACATCAAGACCCTCGGCGACGGCTACACGCTGGTCCGCCGCGAATTCCCGACGGCGATCGGCCCGGTCGACATCATGGCCCGCGACGCCGAGGGCCGGTCGGTGGCGGTGGAGATCAAGCGCCGCGGCGAGATCGACGGCGTCGAGCAGCTGACGCGGTACCTCGAGCTGCTCAACCGCGACCCGCTGCTGGCCCCGGTGCAGGGCGTGTTCGCGGCGCAGATCATCAAGCCGCAGGCGCGCACCCTGGCCGAGGACCGCGGGATCCGCTGCCTGACCCTGGACTACGACGAGCTGCGCGGCATCGAGTCCGACGAGTTCCGGCTGTTCTGAAAGGACGTGCTGGTCAGGGCGTGCTCCGAGCCCGCCCGAGCAGGGCTTGGTTGAAATCGGCGATCTGCGCACGCTCGGCCTTGCCGCTGCCTTGGTCGTGGAGGCGCAACTCATCGCGCGACAAACATGCACGAGTCCTTTCCCCTCACGTAGACGAGCCGGTCAGTCTCGTCGGTGATGGTGCACTGCGTGACGGGTCGATCTGCGTAGCCCGAGAGTGCGACCGCGACGGTGGTGCCCTTGTCCACGGTGATCTTGTGGGAGACGGGGGTCATGAACCCAGGCAGCTGCTCCGTGCGGACACCTCCCGGCGCGGTCGGGTCCGTGTAGGAGATCTGGTCGGCACCGAAGGCGCCGACGTTCAGCGTGATCTTCTGGGCAGCGGGTGCCGACACCGTCGGTGTTGCGGGCGGGGTTGAGACAGAGCAGCCCACGAGGGTCAGGACGGCGGCTACGGTGATCAGTTTCGGGTTCATGACAGGCGGTCGCAGTGGATCATGCCGCTGTTACGTGGCTGGCTGGGGTGCAGTAGAGGCACACACCCCGTAACCTCTCCCCAAGCGCACCTATGATCGAAATGGCCTCTGACGTGCGGTGAAAGATCCGAAGGCAGGTAGGGTTTCATGGACCTCAGCTCCGGCTGTTCTGACGTGGAACCCGGCCGGTACGTCCACTACAAGGGCGGCGAATACGAAGTGCTCGGTGTCGCCCGGCACAGCGAAACCGAAGAGGAACTGGTCGTGTACCGCGCTCTCTACGGCGAGCGCGGGCTGTGGGTGCGGCCCAAGGCGATGTTCGCCGAGACCGTGGCGACCGCCGACGGCCCGGTGCCGCGGTTCCGCCGCGTCGAGGACTGACGCCGGTCTCGGTGAAAAACCGGCCACCGGGCTGCCCGATGGGGCCGATACCGAATCGATGCCGAATTGGCGTATCTGATTCCGAGCTGTTTACTCCGCCAGGAAATCGTTAACCCGATAGTCGGGCCCGAAGTGATTTGATCCTTTCTCGTCGCGCCTTTCTGCGCTGTTCGGGTGAGTCCGGGATCTCATTCGGCGAACTCGTGCGACACTCGATTTCGAGGGGTTCCGCCGGTGCTGCCGGTGTGGCCGGAGGGTGGTGCGCTCGGCCGTCTTTCTTCGTCGTGCCAACGTTTCAGTCCGCCTTCGAGCTCGGGGTGCGCATGTCATCCGGCCGGCGTGCGCGCGATTTTCGTCTGCACGGAGGAGGATGTCATGCGTTATCGCCCACTCGGTTCCGATCCGCTCGACCCGCGACTGGGCCGGTTCATTCCGGACGACTGGCGGCACGTGGAAAGGTACCCGCTGTCCGCGTTGGCCGAGGAGGACCGCCCGACCCGCGCGCCGGTCGTCATCGGCGTCAGCTGGTACTCGGCGTTCGACAAGCCCGAGAAGGACGAGACCTCCGGCGAGTTCTTCATCGCGAGGGACGGCGTCAAGAAGCTCGGCCGGATCCGCGGTGGCCACTGCGTGTGCCTCGAGCCGGGCGGCACCCCGGACACCGACGCCTGGTACGCGTTCTACGACCAGGGCCAGGAAGGCGCCTGCGTCGGGTTCGGCTGGTCGCGCTGCATGTCGATCTTCAACGGCAGCGAGTACGCCGCCCGCTGGCTCTGGGACCAGGCCAAGAAGCGCGACGAGTGGCCCGAGACCAACCCGGGCGACGAGAACGGGACGTCGGTCCGCGCCGCGGCCGAGGTGCTCCTCGAGGCCGGGCACGTCCTGTGGGACGAGTCCTACGAGGGCGACGACTTCCACGCGCGCGAGAACTACGTGCCCGAAGCCAAGCAGGGCATCAAGGCCTTCCGCTGGGCGCGGACGGTCGAGGACGTGCACGCCGTCCTCGGCAACGAGCGGGCCGACGAGCTCGGCGCCGTGCCGATCCTCAACTCGTGGGGCCCCGGCTACCCGCACCGGACCTACCTGCCCGACGAGGTCCTCGCCTTCCTGATCAACGAGGAGGCGGGCGAGATCGCCGTCCCGACCGATCGCTGACCGGCCGCCGCTCCCGCGGCGCGTGAACCGAAGGCGCGTTTCCCCTGGTCAAGGCCGGGGAGGCGCGCCTTCGGCCTACTTTGGACACGTCAGCGTGCCGACCCTGAATGCATGCAGTACTGTCCGGATCCGACAGGACAGTGGTGATTCCTGTGGGTTGTTGTCCGGTTTGAAAAGCTACTGCAGGAGGTGGGTCGGGTGCTCGTCCTAGCCGATGCGAACCTGCGACTCGACGCGAGCGCGATCGACTACATCGAGTTGGCGTTCTACTTCGTCCTCGTGCTCGGCATCGGGTACCTGGCGCGTCGGCAGGTGTCCAGCAGCCTCGACTTCTTCCTGTCGGGCCGATCGCTGCCGGCCTGGGTGACCGGCCTCGCGTTCATCTCGGCGAACCTCGGCGCGGTCGAGGTCATGGGCATGTCGGCCAACGGCGCCCAGTACGGCCTGCCGACCGTGCACTACTTCTGGATCGGCGCCATCCCGGCGATGCTGTTCCTCGGCATCGTGATGATGCCGTTCTACTACGGCTCGAAGGTCCGCAGCGTCCCCGAGTTCATGCGGCGGCGTTTCGGCAAACCGGCCCACCTGGTCAACGGCATCAGCTTCGCCGCCGCGCAGATCCTGATCGCGGGCGCGAACCTGTTCCTGCTGGCCAGCGTGGTGAACCTGCTGCTCGGCTGGCCGCTGTGGGTGTCGATCATCGTCGCCGCCGCGATCGTGCTCTCCTACACCGCGCTTGGCGGCCTGTCCGCCGCGATCTACAACGAGGTCCTGCAGTTCTTCGTGATCGTCATCGCACTGGTGCCGCTGACGATCATCGGCCTGGTCAAGGTCGGCGGCTGGCAGGGCCTGGTCGACAAGGTCACCAACAGCCCGGGCGGCTCGGCGCAGCTGCACTCGTGGCCCGGCGACAACCTGACCGGCTTCGGCAACAGCATCCTGTCGGTGCTGGGCATCGTGTTCGGTCTCGGCTTCGTCCTCTCGTTCGGTTACTGGACGACGAACTTCGTCGAGGTCCAGCGCGCGATGGCGTCGAAGAGCATGTCGGCCGCCCGCCGCACGCCGATCATCGGCGCCTTCCCGAAGATGCTGGTGCCGTTCATCGTCATCATCCCGGGCATGATCGCCGCGGTCAGCGTCTCCGAGTACGTCAAGGACAAGCAGGTCCTGCTCGACGGCGGCAAGGCCGAAAGCGGCGTCACGTTCAACAACGCGCTCCTGCTGCTGATGCGCGACCTGCTCCCGAACGGCATGCTCGGCATCGCCATCGCCGGTCTGCTGGCCTCCTTCATGGCGGGCATGGCGGCGAACCTGAGCTCGTTCAACACCGTCTTCACGTACGACATCTGGCAGACGTACGTGAAGAAGGACAAGCCGGACCACTACTACCTGAACCTGGGCCGCGTGGTGACCTCCGGCGGCACGATCCTCGCGATCGGCACCGCGTTCATCGCGTCGAACTCCGGGAACATCCTGAACTACCTGCAGGACCTGTTCTCCTTCTTCAACGCGCCGCTGTTCGCCACGTTCATCCTCGGCATGTTCTGGAAGCGGATGACCCCGCACGCCGGCTGGGTCGGCCTCGTGCTCGGTACCGCGTCGGCGATCACCGTCTGGAGCCTCTCGCAGGCCGGGGTGCTCGGCCTCACCGGGCAGGGCATCAGCTTCGTCGCCGCCGGGACCGCGTTCGTCGTCGACATCGTGGCGAGCGTCGTGGTGTCGATGGCCACCAAGCCGAAGCCGGACGAGGAGCTCGTCGGCCTCGTCTACTCGCTCACCCCGCGCGACTCGCTCAAGCACGACGACACCGGCGAGAACGCGGGCTGGTACCGCAAGCCGGGCCTGCTCGCGGGCATCGTGCTCATCCTGACCATCGCGCTCAACGCCATCTTCTAGGAGGTCGGAATGGCTACCGAGTCCGGCGCGAAACCGCACAAGGCGGGCGCCTTCGACATCCGGCTGATCATCGCCCTGCTGATCGGCGTGTACGGCGTGATCCTCACGGTGATGGGCATCGGCTTCACCTCCGACGAGGAGATCAAGAAGGCGGCCGACGTCAACATCAACCTGTGGGCCGGGATCGGCATGCTGGTCGTCGCCGCGCTCTTCGTCATCTGGGCGAAGGTGCGGCCGCTGATCGTGCCCGCCGAACCCGAGACCGACGGCACACCCGCCACCCCGGGTGAATAGCCGGGTTGTCCGGACAGCGGCGCGAGGTTGCCGCTACCGTGCATCGCGTGTTCCCTGACGCCCGGCGCCGCCGTCTCCCGAAGCTGTTCCTGCTGGTCACCGCCCTCGCGCTGCCGCTGACCGCGTGCGGGCAGGACCTCGGCAAGTCCAACTTCGCGCGGACGACGGTGCCGGCGTCGGCCGGTACCGGCCAGGTCGCCGACGGCCCGATCACCGACCCCGCCGTGGCCGCGAACGTGCTGCGCACGGTCAAGCCGTGCCAGTTCCTCACCAAGGAGGCGCTCGGCGCGCTCGGGCTCGGCACCGTCGAGGAGGACCCGTCGCCGTCGTCGATCGCCTTCGACACCTGCAGCAACAAGGTGAAGGACCCCGGCGGCAAGGAGATCCGCTTCCAGTTCGAGATCGGCAGCACCCTGCTGCCGCGCGCGGACAAGACGGCCGGGCAGGTCGGCGGGCTGCCGCTGCGGGTGAACAAGACCGACGACACCGACTGCACGCTCGCGGCGATGACGGCCCTGAACCCGGACAACGCCCTGATGCTGTCGGTCACCTACGCCGGCGACCCCTGCCGTCCCGGGCAGACGCTGATGGAGGCCGTCGTCCAGAAGCTGCACGGCTCGCCGGAGAAGTACCCGACGCCGCCGGGCACCCTGCTGACCGCCGACCCGTGCGCCATGGCCGACTCCGCGGTGGTGGCCAGCGCCGTGCCCTCGGCGAAGTCGGCGCCGTCGAGCCTGCACTCCTGCGACTGGAAGAGCAACGGCACCGACCCGACGATCACCGTCGAGTTCCTGCCGGGCCTGCCCCCGATCGTCGGCGACGGGTACTCCAAGGTGGACATCGGCGGCGGCGTGACCGCCTACCAGAAACCGGACGACAACACCTCGCGGTGCTCGGTCGAGTGGCAGCACCGGCCGTGGCAGGGCGACGACGTCGAACTGGCCCAGGTGGACTACCAGAGCTACGCCGCCAAACCGGACACCGACGACCCGTGCGGCAAGGCGGTCGCCGTCGCGAAGAACGTGGTCACGAAGCTCCCGAAACCCTGACCTGGCGGCGGGCCGCGCGGGGCGGTAGGAAGGGGGCACCCCACCCGCCGATGTGCCGGAGGCTGCCGTGAAGAAGATCATCAACGATCCGGCGAACGTGGTCGCGGAGTCGCTGCGGGGCCTCGCGGCCGCGCACGCCGACATCCTCCGCGTCCAGTACGACCCGGACGTCGTGATCCGCGCCGACGCCCCGGTCGCGGGCAAGGTCGCCGTCATCTCCGGCGGCGGTTCCGGCCACGAGCCGCTGCACGGCGGGTTCGTCGGGCACGGCATGCTCGCCGCCGCCGTGCCCGGCGCGGTGTTCACCTCGCCGACGCCGGACGCCGTGCAGGCCGCGGTCACCGCGACCACCGGCGACGCGGGCGCGCTGCTGATCGTGAAGAACTACACCGGCGACGTGCTGAACTTCGAGACGGCCGCCGAGCTGGCCGCTGCCGAGGGCCTCGACGTGCGCAGCGTCGTGATCGACGACGACGTCGCGGTCAAGGACTCGACGTACACCGCGGGCCGCCGCGGCGTCGGCGGGACGGTGCTGCTGGAGAAGCTCACGGGCGCCGCCGCCGAACGCGGCGACTCGCTCGACGCCGTCACCGCGCTGGCGGAGAAGGTGATCGGCCAGGTGCGCTCGATCGGCGTCGCGCTGACCGCGCCGACCGTGCCGCACGCCGGCACCCCCAGCTTCGACCTCGACGACGGCGAGATCGAGTTCGGCATCGGCATCCACGGCGAACCCGGTCGCGAGCGGATCCCCCTCGAACCCGCCGACGCGCTCGTGGCGCGGATGGTCGACGCGGTCGTCTCGGACTTGCCGTTCGCCTCGGGCGACCGCGTGCTGCTGTTCACCAACTCGATGGGCGGCACCCCGCTCGTCGAGCTGTACCTGGCCCACGGCATCGCCGAGCGGCTGCTGGCCGAGCGTGGGATCGTGGTCGAACGCCGGCTGGTCGGCCCGTACATCACCAGCCTCGAGATGCAGGGGATGAGTCTGACGTTGCTCAAGCTGGACGACGAGCTGACCGAGCTCTGGGACGCCCCGGTCAACACCGCGGCCCTGCGCTGGGGGCTCTGATGAGCTGCAAGGCCGAAGGGGTCGCGGCGGCCGTGCGCGCCGCCGCGGAGGTCGTCGCCGAGCACCGCGTGGAGCTGATCGACCTCGACCGCGCGATCGGCGACGGCGACCACGGCGAGAACATGAACCGCGGCTTCGCGGCCGTCGTCGCGGCGCTCGACACGAGCGTGCCGGACACACCGGGCGGGGTGCTGAAGCTCGTCGCGACGACGTTGATCTCCAAGGTCGGCGGGGCCGCCGGCCCGTTGTACGGCACGGCTTTCCTGCGTGCCTCGGCCAAGCTCGGTACCGCCGACACCCTCGACGTCCCGGCGCTGCTGGACGCGCTGCGCGCCGGGCTCGAAGGCGTCCAGGCCCGCGGCAAGGCCGTCGGCGGCGACGCGACCATGGTCGACGCCCTGATCCCGGCGGTGTCGGCCGCGGAGAAGGCGGCCGAGGAGGGCGGCGACCTGGCGGCGGTGCTGACCGCGGCGGCCGACGCGGCCGACCGCGGCGCGGAGTCCACAGTGGACCTGGTGCCGCGCAAGGGCCGGGCGTCCTACCTCGGCGAGCGCGCGGTGGGGCACCTGGACCCCGGCGCGCGGTCTTCGGCGCTGCTGCTTCGCGCGTTCGCTGGAGCCGCCCGGTGAGCGTCGGAATCGTGCTCGTGTCGCACAGCGCGAAGCTCGCCGAAGGACTGGCCGAGCTGGCCGCGCAGATGGCCCCGGACGTCACCATCGTGCCGGCGGGCGGCCTCTCAGACGGGTCGATCGGCACGGACTACGACGAGGTCGTCGCGGCCACCCAGCGCGCCGACCGCGGCGACGGCGTCGTGCTGCTCTACGACCTCGGCAGCGCGCAGATGACGGCGGAACTGGCCGTCGAGTCGCTGGCCGACCCGTCGGCCGCGGTCGTCGCGGACGGCCCGCTGGTCGAAGGCGCGATCGCGGCGGCGGTCGCGGCCCAGGCGGGGCAGGACCGCAACGGAGTGGCCGAGGCAGCGGCAGCGGCCGGGGTGCCCGAGGACCTGTCCCCGGCCGAAGCCACGGCCGGTGGCGAGGAGATCGAGCTGGAGCTGCGCAACGACGTCGGGCTGCACGCGCGGCCGGCCGCCGTCCTGGTGCGCACGCTGAGCGAGTTCGACGCCGAAGTCACCGTGCGGCTGGGCGACCAGGAAGCCGACGGCCACAGCGTGCTGGCGCTGATGTCGCTCGGCGCCCGCCAAGGCGACCGGATCCGCGTCCGGGCTCGCGGCCCGCAGGCGGCCGCCGCGCTGGACAAGGTGAAAGAGCTGGTGGACGGCAATTTCGGGGAATGAGGCCGGGTCGCCGACCGGGTGACTTACCCGGTTCTGACTCGATTCCGTCTGGGCTTCGGCAGGGGCGTGTGGCAGCATCGGGGCCAATTACCAGCGAGTAACATCTCTGGAGGCCTCGATGGCGCGGGACATCTCGACGGTCGGAGTGATCGGCCTGGGCACGATGGGGGCCGGGATCGCCGAAGTGCTCGCGCGCAGCGGGCTCGACGTCGTCACGGTCGAGCTCGACGAGGCGGGGGTCGCGCGGGGCCGCGGGCACCTGGAG
Organism: Amycolatopsis nalaikhensis; assembly: GCF_030264295.1. Lineage (GTDB taxonomy): Bacteria > Actinomycetota > Actinomycetes > Mycobacteriales > Pseudonocardiaceae > Amycolatopsis > Amycolatopsis nalaikhensis. The sequence continues at coordinate 4,838,523 of NZ_CP127173.1, forward strand.
CACTCGACCGAGCGCGCGCTCGCGGGTGGCAAGCTCGACGCCGCGGGCCGCGAGGCACTGCTGAGCCGGATCCGGTACAGCACCACGCTGTCTGATCTGTCCGAAGTGGACTTGGTGATCGAGGCGATCCCGGAGAGCCTGGAACTCAAGGCCGACGTGTTCTCCCAGCTGGACAAGATCACCCGGCCCGAGGTGGTCTTCGTGTCCAACACGTCGTCGCTGTCGATCACCGAGATCGGGGTGCACACCGCGCGTCCCGGCAAGGTCGTCGGCATGCACTTCTTCAACCCGGCGCCGGTGCTGAAGCTCGTCGAGATCGTCAAGACGGTGGTGACCGAGCCGGAGGTGGTCACCGAGGTGGTGGCGTTCGCCGAGCGGCTCGGCAAGGTGCCGGTGGTGATCGGCGACCGGGCCGGGTTCATCGCGAACGCGCTGCTGTTCGGCTACCTCAACCACGCTGTCCGGATGTACGAGCAGCGCTACGCGACGCGCGAAGACCTGGACGCGGCGATGCGCTACGGCTGCGGCTACCCGATGGGGCCGCTGGCGCTGCTCGACCTGATCGGGCTGGACACCGCGTACGAGATCCTCGACACGATGTACCACCAGTCCCGCAACCGCCTGCACGCCCCGGCGCCGCTGCTCAAGCAGATGATCACGGCCGGCCTGCTGGGCCGCAAGACCGGCCGCGGCTTCTACACCTACGACGCCCCGGACTCGCCGAACGTGGTCGCGGACGCGCCGGTCGCGTCCGTTGTGGACAGCGTGCCGCCCCGGCCGGTGTCCAAGGTCGGCGTGGTCGGCACCGGAACGATGGCGACCGGAATCGCGGAGGTGTTCGCGAAACGCGGCCTCGACGTCGTGCTGCGAGCCCGGAGCCTGGAGAAAGCACAGGCGTCGGTGGCGCGCGTCAAGAAGTCCCTCGACAAGGCCGTGGTCCGCGGCAAGCTGTCCGAAGAGGACGCGGCCGCCGCGTTGGCCCGGATCACCCCGGTGACGGACTTCGAGGCACTGGCCGACGTGGACCTGGTCATCGAGGCGGTGGCCGAGCAGCTTTCGGTGAAGCAGGCGGTGTTCGCGGCCCTGGACGAGGTGGTCCGCCCGGGCGCGCTCCTGGCGACGACGACCTCGTCGTTGCCGGTGATCGAGTGCGCGGCGGCGACATCCCGCCCCGCGGACGTGGTCGGCCTCCACTTCTTCAACCCGGCCCCGGTGATGAAGCTGGTCGAGGTGGTCTCGACGATCGCGACGGCCCCGGACGTCCTGGCGACGGCGAACGCGGTCTGCACGGCGGTGGGCAAGCACGCGGTCCACTGTGGAGACCGCGCGGGCTTCATCGTCAACGCGTTGCTGTTCCCGTACTTGAACGACGCGGTGAAGATGCTGGAGGCCCACTACGCGGGAGCGGACGACATCGACACGGCCATGAAGGTGGGCTGCAGCCTCCCGATGGGCCCGTTCGAGTTGCTGGACGTCGTCGGGCTGGACGTGTCGCTGGCGATCCAGCGGACGTTGTTCAACGAGTTCCGCGAGGAGGGCTTCGCGCCCGCACCGCTGCTGGAGCACCTGGTGACGGCGGGGCGGCTCGGGCGGAAGACCGGGAAGGGCTTCAAGGACTACTGATCAGTTTCCCAGGCTGAGTGCGACGTTGCCGTTTCGCGCGTCTTCGGGCTGCACCATGATGCGGCCTCGGTGGGAGACCTCGACCAGGTAGAACTTCTCGCCCGCCGGGACGTTCGGCGCGGAAAGGGTGAACACGCAGCTGCCGGTACCGTTCGGGCGGCCGGTCCCCAGCGCGCCTTGGGAGAGCACGGTGCCCGCGGCGTTGTAGACGGTGACCGCCGTCCCGGGGCTGATGTCCGAATAGCCGCCGGAGCCGCCACAGGTGCTGTAGCCGTATCCGCCGCTGTTCAGCGTGAACGTGCCACGGAGGTCGAACGCCTCACCAGAGTTTGCCGGGATTCCGGCCGGTGCGCCGGAGCCGGCCAGATCGAGCCCGACCCAGAGGGCGCCGACCAAGGCGGCGCCGCCTGCCGCCGCGAGCAGCAGGTGCCAGGGGTTCGTCCCGGTCCGTGTCGGCCGCGGGGCCGCCGGCGGCGCCCACGGGTCCGGCGGCACGGGTTCGAACGCACTGGTCATCGCGGCTCCTCCGTCGGCACGTCCTGGCTCGGACCGTTCGTGCGTGGAGGTCGGCTGGAAGACGGCGGTTGTTACCCCCGTGCCCGGATCGTGATCGGCTCGCTCAGCGCTCGACCACCCGGCCGAGGACCGGCTTCACGTCCAGGACCGGCGTGCCGTCGATCGCTTCCAGGCCCGTCACCGTCAGCGTGCCTCCTTCGGCCGCCGTGACGGTCACCGTGTGGAGGCCGATCGGGTTCGGGCGGTCTGGTGAGCGCGTCGAGAACACTCCCTCCAGCGGGCGGGCCGGGTCGCTGCGCGGGTGGACCGCCTGCGTCTCGCGGTCCGCTTCGTGCAGCCACGTCAGCAACACCAGTTCGTCGCCCGGGCGGATGTCGGCCGCCGCTCGGTGGAACTCGGGCGCGAACACCACCCTGGCCGGTGGGGCGCCTTCGTCGCCCTGGCGGGGCGCCGATGCGCGGTCCGCCAACGGCGACTCGATGCGCGCCACCGGGTGCACTTCGTAGCTCGTCACGTGTAGTACCCCTCCACCGGCACCCGGGCCTCGTCGAACAGCGCCGGGCCTTCGGTGGCGTACCCCCACTTGACCGGCGGGCGCAGCGTCAGGAACTGCTCCGTCGACAGCGCGTAGACCACCCGGCCCAGGCCGGATCGCTCGATCGCGCCCGTGCACATCCCGCACGGCTGCGTGCTGGTGAACATCGTCGTCGCCGCCGCGGTTTCCGGGTCCAGGTTCTGCGCGGCCCAGCGGGCCAGCTTCAGCTCCGGGTGCGCCGTGATGTCGTTGTCCGTCAACGACGTGTTGCGATCCTCGGCGATGATCTTGCCGTCCGCGTCGGCCAGCAGGGAGCCGAACGGCGGGTTGCCGTGCTCCTCGCGCGCCTCGCGGGCGAAGCTCGATCGCCCGTCGCAGCAACGCCTCTTCGGTTTCCTTCACCGGTTCTCCTTCCCAGCCGCGGCCACCGCCGCGAGGTCGCGCCAAGCCGTCTCCGGGTGGAGCGTCTCGGCCGGGTCCGCGTCGAACGGGTCGAGCACGACGGTGTCCGCGCCCATCGCCCGCAGGTGTCCCAGGTCTTCGACGACCTGGTCGAGCGTGCCTTCGCCGGCCCGGCGGTCCGGGCCGGTCACCGGCTTTTCCGTGAGCCGCAGCAGGATCCGCGGCGCGAACGCGGGCACCGGCCGGTCGCCCGCCAGCTTTTCCAAGCGGCCCAACCCTTCCCGGAGCCCGGACAACGTCAGCCGCAGCGGGTGCCACGCGTCGCCGAGCTCCACCGCCCGGCGCAGGCCGGCGTCGCTGTGCCCGCCCAGCCACAGCGGGATCGGGCCCGCGCGGTAGTCGTCGTGGTCGGCCCAGGCCGCGCGGATCGTCCGCAGGTACTCGGTCGTCAGCTGCCCGCGCCGCTCGAACGGCACGCCCAGAGCGTCGAACTCCTGCTTCGCCCAGCCGATGCCCGCGCCGAGCACCAGCCGCCCGCCGCCGCTGAGCGCGTCGAGGTTCGCCGCCATCCGCGCGATCAGCAGCGGGTGCCGGTAGGGCACCACCAGCACCGTGGTGCCCAGCCGCACCCGGCTGGTGATCCCCGCCAGCCACGAAAGCGTCGTGAACGGTTCGTAGAACGGCGCCGGGTACTGCCCGGCGACGTCCGGCGTGATCGCCACGTGGTCGGACACCATCAGCAGGTCGTAGCCGAGGCCTTCGACGGTCTGCGCCCAGGCGCGCAGCACGCCCGGATCCGTGCCGGGGCCGAAGTTGGGGACGTTCACGCCGATCTTCACCGTCAAAGGCTATCGAGGGCGCAACCGTGATCGGAAGGGAACGATCACGGCATCGGCGCCCTTTCGCCGTGGATCTCGCGGTAGATTCGCGGAATGACCGAGAGTCTCGATCAGACCGACTGGGCCATCCTGGTCGAGCTCCAGCGCGACGCCCGGCTGCCGCTCACCGAGCTGGGCCGCCGGGTGAACCTCAGCGCGTCCGCCGCGACCGAACGGCTCCGCCGGCTCGAGGCCGCGGGCGTGATCACCGGCTACCGCGCGGAGGTCGACCTCGGCAAGGTCGGCTACCCGGTGCTCGCCGTCGTCCGGCTCAAGTACCCCGGCAGCAGGCACGAGTCGCTGCACAAGCTCCTCGCCGAGCGCTTCGAGATCCTCGAATGCGTGCGCACCACCGGCGACGACTGCTACACGCTGAAGGTCGCCGCCGCGTCCATGGCCCACCTCGAACGCACGATGGACGAGCTGGCCCAGTTCGGCAGCACGACCACGAACGTCGTCTACAGCCAGACCCTGCCCTACCGCGGCCCGCAGGAACCCGCCCGTGACCTCGACGCCTGAGCGCATCGTCGTCTACGGCGTGACCGGCTCGGGCAAGTCGACGCTCGCGGCCCGCATCGCCGAGCGCACCGGGCTGCCCCACGTCTCGGCCGACGACGTCGGCTGGCAACCGGGCTGGGTGCCGACCCCCGACGACGAGCAGTGCCGCCGGATCAGCGAGGTGTGCGCGGGGGAGCGCTGGGTCCTCGACTCGGCCTACAGCAAGTGGCGGGACATCGTGTTCGAACGCGCGCAGCTCGTCGTCGGCCTCGACTACCCGCGCTGGCTTTCGCTGTCCCGCTTGCTGCGCCGGACGCTCGTGCGCGCAGTGACCCGCGAGCGGATCTGCAACGGCAACGTCGAGTCGTTCCGCCAGATGTTCTCGGCGGACTCCATCATCCGCTGGCACTTCACGTCGTTCGCGTCGAAGCGTTCCCGCATCCGCGGGTGGGCCGCCGAGCCGCCCGGCCCGGCGGTCGTCCGGCTGACGTCGCCGCGCGAGACGCGTCGCTGGCTCGAGACGCTCTGAACTCAGGCGCCCGGCGGCAGGAGCGGACCGCCGCTCCAGTGCTGGAACACGAGGTTCGTGTGCACGCGGGCGACCTCGTCGCGCGCGGTCAGCTCGTCGAGGACCAGGCGCTGCAGCTCGCCCGCGGAACTCGTCGCGACGTGCGCGAGGAAGTCGTCCGGCCCGGTGAGGTGGTAGACCGCGCGGACCTCCGGCAGCGACAGCAGGTGCTCGACGAACGCGTCCACCAGCGGCCGCCGGTGCGGACGCACCTGGACGAACAGGAACGCCTCCAGCGGCCGCCCCAGCTTCGCCGCGTCGACCGACGCGTGCTGGCCGGTGATGACGCCGGTGTCCCGCAGCCGCGCCACCCGGTCCAGGCACGTCGACGGCGCGAGCCCGACCGCGGCCGCGAGGTCCTTGTTGGTGATCCGGGCATCGTTCTGCAGCAGCCGCAGAATTTCGAGATCAACCGGACTCAGTTCGACAGGAGTGGACATCGGCGAATGATATCCGAGACTCTTGTCCTGGATCCGGTGAAAGCCCGACCATGCGAGCATGACTTCCTCGCTGCGCACGCGGGCCGTCCACGCCGGCCGTGACGACCTCACGGACCTCGGCGTGCACGCCGCCCCGCTCGACCTGTCGACGACGTACCCGTCCCGCGACAGTGCCGCCGAAGCCGCCCGGATCGACGAGTTCGCCGCCGGTGGCGAACTCGACGGCCCGCCGATCTACGGCCGGGTGGGCAACCCGACCGTGGACCGGTTCGAGCGGGCACTCGCCGAACTCGAGGGCTTCGACCACGGCGTCGCGTTCGCCAGCGGCATGGCCGCGGTGTCGGCCTGCCTGCTTTCCGCGGTGGCGCAAGGGAAACGCCACATCGTCGCGGTCCGGCCGCTGTACGGCTGCAGTGACCACCTGCTCGAGTCCGGGCTGCTCGGCACCGAGGTGACGTGGACCGCGCCCGAGGGCGTCGCCGCCGCGCTGCGCCCCGACACCGGGCTGGTGTTCGTCGAGACGCCCGCGAACCCCACGCTCGCCGAGGTCGACATCGCCGAGCTGGCCGCCGCCTGCGGGGACGTGCCACTGGCCGTGGACAACACGTTCGCCACGCCGGTGCTGCAGCGCCCCGGCCACCACGGCGCGCGGATCGTCCTGCACAGCGCGACGAAGTTCCTCGGCGGCCACGGCGACGTCATGGGCGGGATCGTCGCGTGCGACGCCGAGGAAGCCGCACGGCTGCGCCAGATCCGCTTCGCCACCGGCGGCGTGCTGCACCCGCTGGCCGGATACATGTTGCTGCGCGGGCTTTCCACGCTGCCGCTGCGCGTGAACGCGGCGTCAGCGACGGCCGCGACGCTCGCCGAGCGCCTCGCCACGCACCCGGCGGTGACCGCCGTCCACCACCCGCGGATCGGCGGGCCGCTGGTGGCGTTCGAGGTCGACGGCGACCCGCACGCCCTGATCGGCGCCGTCCGGCTGATCACGCCCGCGGTCAGCCTGGGCAGCGTCGACACGCTGATCCAGCACCCCGGGTCGATCAGCCACCGCATCGTCGACGAGGGCGACCGCCACGGCGCCGGCGTCACCGACCAGCTGATCCGGATGTCCGTCGGACTCGAGGACGTCGAGGACCTCTGGGCCGATCTGGAGCAGGCGCTGAAGGCGCTTTAACCGCAGCAGCCGCCACCACAGCAGCCACCGCCACCACCCGCCGGGACCGCGGGCCCGCTCGCGGCCCCGGTGAGGGCGACGGTGGTGAGCAGCTTGACGGTGTCGGTGTGCCCCTCAGGGCAGGACGCCGGCGCGCTGGATTCGCTCATCGGGCGCAGGAGCTCGAAGGTCTCGGTGCACTCGCGGCAGCGGTAGGCGTAGGTCGGCATGCGGTGATTATCGCCGGGCCGGCCGGGGGATGGGAAGCTGGGCGCGTGCAGCCGCCTTCGCTCGCCGACGTCCCGCACCTCGGCCAGGTCGTCCCGTCCCTGCTCGCCGCGCTCGGGGTGCCCGGCTGCGCCGACACGCTGACGCTGCCGGAGGCGCGCAGTGCCGCCGTGCTGCTCGTCGACGGGCTCGGCTGGGAGCTGCTCGCCGAGCACGCCGCGGACGCCCCGGTGCTGACCGAGCTCGCCCGGGAGTCGCTGCGGGTGGGCTTCCCCTCGACGACCGCCGCCGGGGTGGCCGCCATCGGCACCGGGCTCGCGTCCGGCGAGCACGGCATGGTCGGCTACACGTTCGAGATGCCCGGCACGGGCGTGCTCAACGCGTTGCGCTGGTGCAGCCACGAAGACGGCAGCGACCTGCGTGGTGCGCTCCCGCCCCGCGAGGTGCAGCCGTTGCCGACGACGTTCGAGCGCGCCGCGTCGGCCGGGATCGACGCGGCCGTGGTGTCTTCGGCCAAGTTCCGCGACACGGCCTTGACCCTGGCCACCCAGGGCGGGGCGCAGTACGCCGGGGTCCACGCGCTGGGCGACCTCGCCGCGCGGACGTTGTCGATGCTCGACGGGCGCGCGTTCTGCTACGCCTACCACAGCGAACTCGACCTGCTCGGGCACGTGTACGGACCCGGCTCGGCCGCGTGGCGGATGCAGCTGCGGCAGGTCGACCGGCTCGTCGAGTCCCTTGTGGACGGTCTGCCGCCGGGCGCGCTGCTCGCCGTGGTGGCCGACCACGGGATGGTGACCGTCGACGACAAGCTCGACCTCGAAGAGACGCCGGAGCTGCTCGAGGGCGTCCGGACGTTCGGGGGCGAGGTCCGCGCCCGCCACGTCTACACCGAGCCCGGCGCGGCCGTGGACGTGCTCGCGGCCTGGCGGGCGGTGCTCGGCGAGCGGGCCTGGGTGCGCTCGCGGGAGGAAGCCGTCGCCGAGGGGTGGTTCGGGCACACCGTCAGCGACCGGGTGCTGCCGCGGATCGGCGACGTCGTCGCCGCGGCCCGAGGGCGGTTCGGGATGGTGCGGGGGCTCGCCGAAGCCGTCGAGACGTCGCTGGTCGGGCAGCACGGTTCGCTCACCACCGCCGAACAGCTCGTTCCGCTGGCCCTCGCCCAGGGCTGAACCGGGGAACTTTCGCCCGTCCCGTCCCGACCTGTCCAGTGCGTACCGGACTGACGGGAGTGGGGCGGGATGAGCGGGCTGGACGGGATCGGCGTCGTCGGGGCGGGCGGCGAGGGGCGGGCCGTGGCCGCCTACCTCGCCGCGCGGGGGCTGCCGGTGCACCTCTGCACGCGCGATCTCGGGGCGGTGGAAGAGATCGCGCGCCGACGGGAGATCGTCGCCGCCGGGGTGCTCGACGGCCGGTTCCCGCTGCGGGAGGTGACCTCGGATCCGGCGAGCCTGGCCGGGCGGGCGGTCGTGCTGATCGCCACGGTGACGACCGCGTACCCGGAGGTCGCCGCCCGGCTCGCGCCGCACCTCGTGGCCGGGCAGGTCGTGGTGCTGTTTTCCGGGAAGCTCTGCGGGAGCGTCGAGTTCGCGCACGCGCTCGCCGCCGCCGGGGCACCGGAGGTCGACGTCGTCGAGACGGACGCGCTGTTCGCCGCGCGGCCCGCCGGGACCGGCGGCGTGACCGTGCTCGGGACCAAGGGCTGGAACCTGATCTCCGGCGGCAGCGCGGCCGCGGTCGAGCGGAACGCCGGACTGCTGCGCGAGTGGTTCCCGATGCTGGAGGTCGCGGGCAACCCGGTCGAGCGTGGCCTGCACGACTTCGGCGCGGTCGCGCACGTGCCGATCGCGCTGGCCAACCTCGGCCCGATCGACCGCGCGGAGGAGCTGCTCTTCTACGTCGAAGGCGTTTCGCCGCGCACGATCGCGTTGCTGGAGCGCACCGAAGCCGAGTTCGCCACCGTCGCGCGGGCTTACGGCGCGCGGTTGCTGCCGATGACCGAGGTGCTGGACCGGTACTACGGCTGCACGGCTACGACGCTGCTCGACGCGCTGCGAACCGTGGAGCCGTACCGGACGATCGCCGCGCCGACCAGCCTCGACCACCGGTTTCTTTCCGAGGACATCCGGTCCACTTTGGTGCCGCTGCAGGCGCTCGCGCGGTGCGCCGGGGTCGCGACGCCGGTGGTGGACGCCGCGATCACGATCATGTCCGTGCTCGGGGGCGAGGATTTCCGCCGGACCGGGCGGACGCTGGACCGGCTCGGGTGGGCGGGGCTCGGTCACGACGGGATCTTGCGCCGGTTGGGGGCCGGGGACCGGGTGGCGGGGCGGGCGGCCTGACGGCCCTGCGCCGCGCGGTGCCGGGTGGGGCCGACGCTTGCCTGGCTGGGCAGGTCGAGGTGGCGAACGCCGGGTCGGGACCGGGCTGCGCAGGCCGGGCCGGGCGAGACCTGCTGGGCTGAGCAGGCGGGCCGGGCGCCGGGGAGCCAGTTGAGCGCATGCGGCTCCGCCCGTTATTCCGAGTGCGGGCCGCGGGGTCGGCCGAGGCGCGTGTGGCTCGGCTGCCGCGGGGCGGGTGGGCCGGGTCTCGCGCCGCCCGGCCCGTCGGCCCGGCCCCGGCACCGCTCCGGATACCGTTTGCGCGTGCCTCGACGGAACCGTCCCGGCCGCCGGTCGGACGGCGGGCCGCCCGAACGTGATCTTGGCGCCGCCAGTGGGTGGGCGCGGGCCGAGTCCGGGGCCGATGGTGACTGGCTCGTGCGGACCGTTCCCGGCTCGCAGGCCACCAAGTTCTACCGCTGCCCCGGCTGCGACCACGAGATCCGGCCCGGCACTCCGCACGTCGTCGTCTGGCCCGCCGACGAAACCGGCTCCGTCGCCGATCGGCGGCACTGGCACCGGGCCTGCTGGGACGCCCGTGCCCGCCGACGGCCGCACCGCCGCTGGTGATCCTTCACTCTTGAGTTGTCAAACAACGCCCGGCTCAGCGCCGGTAGTGCCGTGACATCGCGCCGTCGTACATCTCCTCCGTGTACTCGGTGAAGCCGAGCCGCTCGGCTACTCGCAGCGATGGCTTGTTGTCGATGCTCACGCTCGCCAGCACCGGCACCGACGGCAGCTCGCGGGCGCACCACTCGAGCACCGCCTGCCCGGCCTCGACCGCGTACCCCTTGCCCCATGCCGACGGTCGGAACCGGTAGCCGAGGTTGAGCACCTTCTCGCCGTGGAACTCGCGCAGCCGCACGCCGCACATGCCCAGCACCTCGGTGCCGCCGCGTTCGAGCACCGCCGGATAGCCGAAGCCGTGCTCGGCCCAGTGCGCCAGCCACGTCGAGAACATCTCCGACGCGCGCGGGACGTCGGGTGGGTTCGGGTTGAAGCGGTTGGTGCGCGGGTCCGTGTGGATGTCGACCATCGCCTGCCGGTCCGCCTCGTGGAGCGGACGCAGCAGCAGCCGGTCGGTTTCGATGTCGGTGAACACGTCGGCGAAGCTAGCGCGGGGGTCCGACAAAATGACGCGCATGACCGAACTGCCGCTGGTCCTCCTCCACGCCTTTCCCCTGGACGCCCGCATGTGGAACGCGGTGCGCGAGCCCCTCGCTTCACACCTTCGGGTGATCACTCCGGACCAGCGCGGGCTGGGTCGCTCGCCGCTGCCGGAGTCCGGCCGGGAACCGAGCCTCGAAGACGCCGCCCGCGATGTCATCGCTCTGCTTGACCGGCTCGCGCTGGACCGCGTGGTGCTCGGCGGCTGCTCGATGGGCGGCTACCTCGCGATGGCCGTGCTGCGGCTCGCGCCGGAGCGGGTCGGCGGGCTCGTCCTCATCGACACCAAGGCCACTCCCGACACACCCGAGGCGGCGCAGACCCGGCTCGACGTCGCCGCGCGCGTCGAGCGCGAGGGCATCGCCGGCTGGCTCGCCGAGGCCAACCTGCCGAACCTGCTGGCCGAAACCACCCGGACCCGGCGCCCCGATGTGGTCGAGACGGTCCGGGAGATCATCGAGTCGCAGCCACCCGCCGGGATCTCGTGGACGGCACTGGCCCTGCGGACCCGGCCGGACTCGCTCGACCTGCTGCGGGACTCCGGCGTCCCCGCGCTGGTCGTCGTCGGCGAGGAAGACCCCATCACGCCGGTGGCCGCGGCGAGCGCGATGGTCGAGGTCATGCCCGGCGCGACGCTCGTCGTGCTCCCCGGTGCCGGGCACCTGACCCCGCTGGAGGACCCGGCGGGCGTGGTCGAGGCGATCCTGTCCTGGTACCCGGCGACGCGCGACGCGGAGGCGGAGCGCGGAGAGTGACCGCGGGAAATGCCGCCCGGCCGGGGGATCCGCGGCCGGTGAGACGACGAGCACACCACGTTCCGTGAGGAGCCGGGATCCGGCGACGCCGCCTTCCGTTCCGGTCGCGCCCGGTCCCATGAGTCGGGTGCCCAGCGGCGGCCGCGCGACCTGCGGACCCGGTCTCACCTGCGCGTTCGAGCGTCCGGAACGTGCCTCCGGGCGGGCTCCGGCGGGGCGGGCCGGGCGGTCACGGCCCGTGCCGCGCGGACCGCGTTCCGCGCGGATCCGCCGACGGCGGCCCGATCTTGCCAGCCGGTGCGCGCGACTGTCGGTAGCGAGGGCTACGATCCCCTTGACCGCCGGAACCGGGCCCCGCCCGCGCCCGGCGGCCTGACGATGACCACCACAAGGTTTCAGTGTTGGAGGCAGGAGTGACGGCCGTAGCCCCCAAGCCGATCGCCACGCGCCCGTATCCCGCGCGCGAGTCGGTTAAGGGTTCGTACCTGCTGCGGTTGTTCCGCACGACGGACCACAAGCAGATCGGGATCATGTACCTGGTCACGTCGTTCGCCTTCTTCATGGCGGGCGGCGCGATGGCCATGCTCATCCGCACCGAGCTCGCCCGGCCCGGGCAGCAGTTCCTGTCCCAAGAGCAGTACAACCAGCTGTTCACCATGCACGGCACGGTGATGCTGCTGCTGTACGCGACCCCGATCCTGTTCGGTTTCGCGAACTTCATCCTGCCGCTGCAGATCGGCTCGCCGGACGTCGCCTTCCCGCGGCTGAACGCGTTCTCGTACTGGCTGTACCTGTTCGGCGGCCTGATCGTGATCTCCGGCTTCCTGACCCCGGGTGGCGCCGCCGACTTCGGCTGGTTCGCCTACACCCCGCTGTCGGACGCGATCCACTCGCCGGGCGTCGGCGCGGACCTGTGGATCTCCGGCCTGGTGGTCGGTGGTCTCGGCACCATCCTCGGCGCGGTCAACATGATCACCACGGTGGTCTGCCTGCGCGCGCCGGGCATGACGATGTACCGGATGCCGATCTTCACCTGGAACATCCTGGTGACGTCGATCCTGATCCTGCTCGCCTTCCCGATCCTGACCGCGGCCCTGATGGGCCTGCTGGCGGACCGGCACCTCGGGGCGCACGTGTTCGACCCCGAAAACGGCGGCGTGATCCTCTGGCAGCACCTCTTCTGGTTCTTCGGCCATCCCGAGGTGTACATCGTCGCGCTCCCGTTCTTCGGGATCGTGTCGGAGATCTTCCCGGTGTTCAGCCGGAAACCGATGTTCGGCTACAAGAGCCTGGTCTGGGCGACGCTGGCCATCGCGGCGCTGTCGGTCGCGGTGTGGGCGCACCACATGTACGCCACCGGCGCCGTGCTGCTGCCGTTCTTCTCCTTCATGACCTTCCTGATCGCGGTCCCGACCGGCGTGAAGTTCTTCAACTGGATCGGCACGATGTGGAAGGGTCAGCTGTCCTTCGAGACGCCGATGATCTTCTCGATGGGCTTCATCGTCACGTTCCTCTTCGGCGGCCTGACCGGCATCATGCTGGCCGCGCCGGCGATCGACTTCCACGTGTCGGACAGCTACTTCGTCGTCGCGCACTTCCACTACGTGCTGTACGGCACGATCGTGTTCGCCACCTTCGCCGGCATCTACTTCTGGTTCCCGAAGATCACCGGCCGGATGATGGACGAGAAGCTCGGCAAGTGGCACTTCTGGACCACGTTCATCGGCTTCCACATGACCTTCCTCGTCCAGCACTGGCTGGGCGCCGAGGGCATGCCGCGCCGGTACGCGGACTACCTGACCAGTGACGGCTTCACCACGCTGAACACAATCTCGACGATCGGCGCGTACATCCTCGGTGCCTCGACGCTGCCGTTCATCTGGAACGTCTTCAAGAGCTACCGCTACGGCGAGATCGTCACGGTGGACGACCCGTGGGGCTACGGCAACTCGCTGGAGTGGGCGACCTCCTGCCCGCCGCCGCGGCACAACTTCACCGAGCTGCCCCGGATCCGTTCCGAGCGCCCGGCGTTCGAGCTGCACTACCCGCACATGATCGAGCGCATCCACAACGAGGGCGAGATCGGCTTCTTCGGCAAGCAGCGGGTCAACAGCCACGCGGCGCCGTCGCAGCTGCTCACCGAAGCGGTGATCCCCGGAGACCACTCCAAGGACAACGCCAGCGAGCAGGGCGACAAGTAACACCCTGAACGAGTGAGCGCGTGCCCGGCTTTTGTGAAGCCGGGCACGCGCTCTACTTATGTCCGAGCCCGGACCGGCAGACTGAGCGTGCAGCGTTGCCGAACGAGGGAATGACCCAGTGACCCAGACCCCCGTCCTGATCACGACGACCGGCCCGGACAAGCCGGGTGTCTCGTCCGTGCTGTTCGCCGTGCTGACCCGGCACGACGTCGACGTGCTCGACGTCGAGCAGGTCGTCATCCGCGGGCAGCTCGTGCTCGGTGTGCTCGCCGGGGTCTACCGCGACCCCGAGGGCCTGCAGGAGTCGGTCGAGCAGGCGATGGCGACCGTCGGCATGCAGGTCGAGGTCAAGATCGGCGCGGCGATCGGGGAGGACCCGTTCGCGCTCGGCCGCCGCGACTCCTCGCACGTGCTGGTCGTGCTGGGCCGCCCGGTCACCGCGCGCGGCTTCTCCGAGGTCGCGCGCCGGCTGGCTTCGCTGGGCGCCAACATCGACGCGATCCGCAGCGTCGCCGACTACCCCGTGACCGGGCTGGAGCTGTACGTCTCGGTCGACCAGGACACCCCGGAAGCCGACGCCGCGCTGCGGTCGGAGCTCGCCGACGCCGCCGTCGAGGCGGGCGTCGACATCGCCGTGGAGCGCGCGGGCATCACGCGGCGGGCGAAGCGGCTGGTCGTCTTCGACGTCGACTCGACCCTGATCCAGGGCGAGGTCATCGAGATGCTGGGCGCGCACGCCGGGGTGGAGCCGGAGATCCGCGAGATCACCGAGGCGGCCATGCGCGGCGAGCTGAACTTCACCGAGTCGCTGGAACGCCGGGTCGCGCTGCTGGCGGGCCTGCCCGCCACCGCGATCGACGAGGTCGCCGCGTCGATCGAGCTGACCCCCGGTGCCCGCACGACGATCCGCACGCTCAAGCGGATGGGTTTCCGCACCGGCGTGGTTTCCGGCGGGTTCACCCAGGTCATCGGCGGTCTGGTGGAAGAGCTCGGCCTCGACTTCGCGGCGGCGAACGAGCTCGAGATCGTGGACGGCAAGCTCACCGGGAAGGTCGTCGGCGAGGTCGTCGACCGCGCGGGCAAGGCGAAGGTGCTTCGCCGCTTCGCCGGCGAGTACGACATCCCGCTGGAGCAGTGCGTCGCGGTCGGCGACGGCGCCAACGACATCGACATGCTGTCGGCGGCGGGCATGGGCGTCGCGTTCAACGCCAAGCCCGCGCTGCGCGAGGTCGCCGACACCGCGCTGTCGCACCCGTACCTCGACGCCGTGCTGTTCGTGCTCGGCCTCACCCGCGGCGAGGTCGAAGCGGCCGACGCCGCCGACGGGCTCGAGCTGATCCGTCCGTGAGCAGCGTTCTCGACCCCCTGGGCGCCCGCTACGCCTACTGGCTGGGGCTCCCGGCCGAAGACACCTCGGACACCTCCGACGAGCTCCCTGAGGAGGTCCGCGCGATGCCGGTGATCCTGCGCATCGAACGGGCCGAACCGCCGGGCCGCACGCCGCTGCTGGAAGCCGCGGCGGCGGCCGCGCTGGCGGTGTGCCTCGACGAGCGTTCGGCGCCCGGCGGCGAGTGGGCCGAGCCGATGCACGCGTGGCTCGACAACCGGATCCGGAAGGTCGCGCGGCGGGCGCGGGGCGCGCACTGGGCGGCCGTGCAGGACCTGCCGGGCATCACCGTCGAGGTCGACGGCGCCGAGGCGCGAGCCCTGGTGCCGGGCCTGGTCACCGAGACGCCCAAAGAGGTCGCGCGGCTGCAGATCTCCGGCAGCGAGCTGCCGCCGGACGAGCCGGGCCCGAATCCCGCCGGGGTGCCGCTGCTGCTGCTCAACCCGCACGTGCCGATGACCGTCGGCAAGGCCGCCGCGCAGGTCGGCCACGCCACGATGATCCTCGCCGCGCTGCTGGACGACGACGAGCGGGCCGCTTGGGCCGCGCGGGGCTTCCGGACGGCCGTGCGCACCGCGAGCGTCGCGCGGTGGAAGGAACTGCACCCGGGCGACGACCCCGAGGGCGCGTGGCGGCGCGACCGCGTCATCGCCGTCCGGGACGCCGGGTTCACCGAGGTCGACCCGGGCACGATCACCGTGCTCGGCCAGTGGGCGCCGGAACAACCGGCTTCCTGAGCCGGTTGGAGCGGGCATGGGACTCGAAGTACAGCGCGACGGCAAGCACGCTTTCGTCGGCCGCAACGACCGCGGCGCGGAAGTCCGGATCGGCCGGGCGGGCGCCGAAGGGGCGTTCTCGCCCGCGGAGCTGCTGCAGATCGCGACGGCGGGCTGCAACGCGGTGACGGCCGAAGAGCTGATCACACGGCGGGTCGGCGAGGACGCGAAGTTCCGCGTCAGCGTCACGGCCGACCGCCGCGAGGGTGCTTCGGAGCTGGACGCCGTCCACGTCGCTTTCGACGTCGACGTGTCGACATTGGCGGCCGATCAGCGGGAAGCGCTGGCCAGCGCCGTGGATCGGGCGATCGAGCGGCTCTGCACGGTGAGCCGCACGCTCAAGAAGGGGATCCCCGTGACGGAGACCTTCCCGACGGCCTAGTTCTGCGCGGATTCCCAGACGACGTAAGCCTGGTCGGCGTCGGTCGTCATGGCCTCGATGAACTTCTCGTTGTCGAAGCCGGGCAATGCCTGCAGACGCTCGATCAGCGCGTCGGCCGCCGGGTCGCCGCTGGGCACCGCCGTGCCCTTGCCGTCCGTTCCCACCAGCATGAAGAAGACGTCTTCGTTCCACGGGCCGTCAGGGATGACTCTGACCATCACCGACGACAGTTCGGACCACGTGACGGCCTCTTCGCTGCCGTCCGCGAGCCGCCGCCGCACGCCGGTGTCGTCGACACTGACGGTCCGGGACTGTGCGCTGGACGAATCCTGGGTCAACCGGTGCTCCCTTGCTGCTTCGGTGGGTTCACCGTACCGGGCGGTGCTGTGGACCGCGTCACGCGGGCGCGGCTGCGTCCAGCCGGCGCAGCGCGTCGCGCACCACCTTCGGGTCCATCGTGGGCCAGAACGGCGGCAGCGAGGCACGGAGGAATCCGCCGTAGCGGGCGTTCGCGAGCCGCGAATCCAGCACCGCGACCACCCCGCGGTCGGTGACCGAGCGGTGCAGCCGCCCGGTGCCCTGCGCCAGCAGCAGTGCCGCGTGCGTGGCCGCCACGGTGAGGAACCCGTTGCCGCCGCGGGCTTCCACCGCGCGCTGGCGCGCAGAGGACACCGGGTCGTCCGGGCGCGGGAACGGGATCCGGTCGACCACCACCAGCTGCAGCGACGGCCCGGGCACGTCGACGCCCTGCCACAGGCTCAGGGTGCCGAACAGGCACGTGCGCACGTCTTCGGCGAACTTCTGGACCAGCAGCCCCGTCGCGTCCTCGCCCTGGCAGAGGATCGGGAAGTCGAGCCGCTCGCGCATCTCCTCGGCGGCCTGTTTGGCCGCGCGCATCGAGGAGAACAGCCCGAGCGTGCGCCCGCCCGCGGCCTCGATCAACTCAGCCAGTTCGTCCATTGTGGACGACAGGAGGCCGTCGCGCCCCGGCGGCGGCAGGTGCTTGGCGAGGTACAGGATGCCGTTGCGCCGGTGGTCGAACGGCGACCCGACGTCCAGCCCGGTCCACTTCGGGCCCGACTCGTCCGACGGCGCTTCCTTCTCCGTCGCCGCTCCCGGCGCTTGCTCGACGCGGGCGGCGCCGGGTGGGAGGCCCCACTGGCGCGCCATCGTGTCGAACGTGCCGCCGAGGGTCAGCGTCGCCGACGTCAGGATCGTCGTGTGCTGGTTGAAGACGCGCTCGCGCAGCAGCCCGGCGACCCCGAGCGGCGCGACCTTCAGCGCCGGCGGCCGCGGGTTCGACGAGTACTTGTCGCCCGAAAGCCAGACGACGTCGCGCTGGTGCGCCTGGTCGTCGTCGAACGCCTCCAGCAGGCGGACCGCGGTGTCGTGCACCTCGTCGAGCAGCGACCGCGCCAGCTTGCGCGCCGTCGCCTCCTCGACGTCCTCCTTGCGGTCGGAACCCAGCGCCGTGATGCACGCGTGCGCGGCGTCGCGGATCGCCGGGATCGCGCCCTTCAGCGGGCGCGGCAGCTCGTCCATCCGGCCGGGTGGCAGGTCGTCGACGATCAGCGCCAGCCCGTCACCCGCCTCGAGCAGGCGGTCGGCGACGTCGGCGTCGATCAGCTTGCCGCAGCGGCGGGCGGCCGACGCGCACATCGCGCTGGTCAGCTCGCCGGTGGCGACCGATGTGACGCGGTCGACGAGGTCGTGGGCCTCGTCGATGATCACGACGTCGTGGTCCGGCAGCACCTGGTAGCCCTGCAGCGCGTCGATCGCCAGCAGCGCGTGGTTGGTCACGATGACGTCGGCGCGGCCGGCCTCTGCTCGGGCGCGCTCGGCGAAGCAGTCCGTGCCGATCGGGCAGCGTGAAGCGCCGAGACATTCCTTCGCCGTCACCGACACTTGCCGCCACGCCTGGTCGGAGACGCCGGGGACGAGCTCGTCGCGGTCGCCGGTTTCGGTGTCCGACGCCCACTCCCGCAGCCGCGTGACCTCCTTGCCCAGCCGCGACACCGCGAACGGGTCGAAGAGCTGGGCGTCCTCCGGCTCGTCCGGCGCGCCGGAATCCAGCCGGTGCAGGCACATGTAGTTGCGGCGGCCCTTGAGGATCGCGAAGGTCGGCTCGCGGCCGAGCGGCTTCTTCAGCGCCTTCGCCAGGCGGGGGAGGTCGCGGTCGACGAGCTGGCGCTGCAACGCGATCGTCGCCGTGGAGACCACGACGGTGGCCTCTTTCTCGACGGCGTGGCGGATCGCGGGCACGAGGTAGGCCAGCGACTTGCCGGTGCCGGTGCCCGCCTGCACGGCCAGGTGCTCGCCGGTGCGGATGGCGCGGCCGACGGCGTCGGCCATCTCGACCTGCCCTGGGCGTTCGGCACCGCCGACGGACTCCACCGCGTGGGTGAGGAGTTCGAGGACGCCGGGGAAATCAGTTCGGGCGGGCACAGCGACACACATTAGCCGCCGGGACCGACAGGATCGGTGATCCGTCGCGAACGGGCCACTCGCGCCGCGCGCTGAAGGGGACGTTCATCGCGTCAGACGCGCTGAAGGGGACTTTCCTCGCATCAGATGCCAGGAAAGTCCCCTTCAGCTCACGTCAGTCGCGCGTGCGGCCGGAGACCAGCTTCCACGTCAGCGGCAGCAGGCCCGCCGCGACGACGATCTTGATCGCGTCGCCGACCAGGAACGGCACGACGCCCTTGGCGAACGCCGTCGCCAGGTCGAACCCGGTCGCGGCCATCAGCCACGGCACGCCGAACGCGTAGATCACGACGTTGCCGAGCACCATGGTCCCCGCGGTGCGCACCGGCGTCCGGTCGCCGCCGCGCCCGGCCAGCGCGCCGACGAGGGCACCGGCGAAGACGAACCCGACGATGTAGCCGGCGCTCGCGCCGGACAGGCCCGCGGTGCCGTGCTGGAACCACGGCACGCCCACCGCGCCGACCAGCAGGTACACGAGCATCGACGCGGCACCGCGCGACATGCCGAGCGACGCGCCGACGAGCAGCGCGGCGAACGTCTGGCCGGTCATCGGCACCGGGCTGCCCGGCACCGGGATGGTCAGCTGCGCGGCGGCGCCGGTGAGCACGGCACCGCCGGCGACCAGCGCGATGTCGCGGACGAGCGAGCCGGGCACCAGATCGGCCAGCACCGGCCGCTTGGCGGCGAAGGACAGCGAAGACACGAAACCTCCCGAAGAAACAGGCGACGCCCGAGGTTAACGCTCGTTACCGTCCCGCGGACCCGCTGAGTTGCGTTCCTCACCGGCCACTCGTCCGGGTGGACCCGATCAGGGCGCGTGCCGGGCCTGCCGATGACGAAAGGGGTAACCACGAGCTGTCACGGAACCGAGGAGGCCGCCGCATGCGAAACGCCAGGAAGAGGACATACCGGTTGCTGGCGGTGAGCGCGCTGGCCGTCCCCTCTTCGGCGCCGCGGCCCCCGTGACGTCCACCGGATGGGCGTCCGCCGGATCGGT
This sequence comes from Amycolatopsis nalaikhensis, assembly GCF_030264295.1. Taxonomy (GTDB): domain Bacteria; phylum Actinomycetota; class Actinomycetes; order Mycobacteriales; family Pseudonocardiaceae; genus Amycolatopsis; species Amycolatopsis nalaikhensis. The sequence continues at coordinate 4,857,897 of NZ_CP127173.1, forward strand.
GGACGTGACGGTCGACAACGAGCACATCGTCACCGGTGAGCTGGCTAAATGCAGCGTCGACGGCCCGTTGAGTGCCCGGACCCAGGGCGGCGCGACCGGTGACGTCGCCGCGTTCGGGCTGGGGGAGTCCGGCTGCGGGCGCTCCGGCGCGGCGTCGATCGCGCAGGCGTCCGGGCACCGGTTCACGGCCGGCGTGCTCAAGCGCTACGGCGGCCCGGTGATCACCGTGCGCACCTACTCGGTGAAGTGCGCGACGTACGAGACGGGCAGCGGCGGCGAGGTGACGATCGGCGCGGTCGAGGGCATCGACGTGCCCGAGCAGATCCCGCCGAACCACCGGATCGTCATCCCGGGCGGGCCCGCGGGCACGGCGCTGGCGACGGTCGTGCTCAACGAGACCGTCACGCCCGAGCCTCCGGACGGCAGCATGGTGACGCACGCGGTGCACATCGAGCTGTTCCCGCAGGGCGGCCCGGCGAGCGGCGACATCTACCTCGGCACGGCGTCCTGCGACCCGTTCGGCAAGGAGTAGCGCCCCAAGGTGGCCTTGGTTGCGTCAGACGCACCGAAGGCCGCCTTGGGTGCGTGAGACGCACCGAAGGCCACATTGGGGCGCTTGGGTCAGGTGGTGGTGAAGCGGGCTGCCGCCGCGACGAACTCGCCCGCCCGCGTCGCCAGGTCCGGCAGGCTCCCGCCGGACGTCAGCGCGTCGCCGAGCAACGGCGTCGCCGCCGCGACCGCGATCGCGCCCGAACGCAGGTACCCCTCGACGTCGGCCAGGTGGACGCCGCCGGTCGGGACCAGCGGGACGTCCGGCAGCGGTGCCCGCACCGCGCGCAGGTACGCGACGCCGCCCGCGGCCGCGATGGGAAAGACCTTCACGGCCGCCGCGCCGAGTCGCCACGCCTGGTCGATCTCCGTCGGCGTCAGCGCGCCGCAGATCACCGGCGTGTCCAGCTCGGCCGCGCGCTCCAGCACCGCCGGGTTGACCGTCGGCGTGACGAGGTACGCCGCGCCCGCGTCGACCGCGGTGTCCACATCGGACGGTTCGCGGACGCTGCCCGCGCCGACCAGCGCGTCCTCGCCGAGCGCCAGGCGCAGCGCGTTGATCGCCGCGGGCGCGCCCGGCGTCGTCAGCGTCGCTTCGAGCAGGCGGATGCCCGCCGCGTGCAGCACCATCGCGGCGTCGGCGAACCGGGACGCGTCCGCGGCCCGCAGGATCGCCACCAGCCGGTGCTCCGCCAGCGCGGCTTGGAGGTCCTTCACGCGACGTGCGCCGTTCCGGTGTGGGCGACGCCGGCTTCGTCGAAGTCCCGCAGCGTGGCCTCGACCGAAGCCGCGGCGATCCCGGCCGTGTGGTCGAGCAGCACGCGCACGCCGAACCCGGCGCGGGCCGCGTCCAGCGCCGTCGCCCGCACGCAGTAGTCGGTGGCGATGCCGACGACGTCGACGTCGGTCACGTCGTGCTCGCGCAGCCAGGCCTCCAGGGACTTCCCGTCACGGGACGCGCCTTCGAAGCCCGAGTAGGCCGCGCTGTACTCGCCCTTGGAGAAGACCTCGGTGATCGGGACGACGTCCAGCGCCGGGTGGAACGACGCGCCCGGCGTGCCCGCGACGCAGTGCGGGGGCCAGCTCTCCTTGAAGTCCGGCGTCGCGCTGAAGTGCGCACCCGGGTCGATGTGGTAGTCGCGGGTGGCCACCACGTGCGAGTAGCCGCCGGACGCGGTGAGCGCCGAAATCTTCTCCGCGGCCGCCGCACCGCCGTCGACGGCCAGCGAACCCCCTTCGCAGAAGTCGTTCTGCACGTCCACCACGATCAGCGCGGTTCCCATGGTCGGCTCCGTTCAGAGAAACAACGTCGGGATGGCGGGCTCGCCGTGCGAGAGCTTCAGGCCCTCCCACGGCAGGCTGACCAGGCCGCGACGCAGCAGTTGCCTGGCATCGTCGAGCGTAGGCAGATCCGCCTCCGCGCGGCCGCCCCGGATCAGCGGGATCTGCAGCGGCCGGTCGTTCGCCTCGGGCGACGGCGCGTCCCCGGCCGTGGTCCAGACGACCTCCTCGACCGCCGTGCCGGTGCCGCGGTGGCGCCGCAGCGCGGACTTGCGCCCGCCGCGGGACTCCTTGTGCGCACTGCGCTTGGCGACCGGCTTGCCGTCGACCTCGACCAGCTTGTAGACCATGCCGGCGGTCGGCGCGCCGGACCCGGTGACCACCGACGTCCCGACGCCGTACGCGTCCACCGGCTCCGCGCGCAGCGCCGCGATGGCGTGCTCGTCGAGGTCGCCGGACACGACGATCCGCGTGTCCTTGGCGCCGAGGGAGTCCAGCTGCTCGCGGGCGCGGCGGGCGAGCGGGCCGACGTCGCCGGAGTCGATCCGGATCGCGCCGAGCTCCGGCCCGGCGACGCGGACGGCGGTCTCGATGCCCGCGGTGATGTCGTAGGTGTCGACCAGCAGCGTCGTGTCCGGGCCCATCTTCTCGACCTGGGCGCGGAAGGCGGCTTCTTCGCTGTCGTGCAGCAGCATGAAGGCGTGCGCGACCGTGCCGCGCGTCGGGATGCCGTAGCGGCGGCCGGCTTCGAGGTTCGACGTCGTCGCGAACCCGGCCAGGTAGGCGGCGCGCGCGGCCGCGACGGCGGCGTACTCGTGCGTGCGGCGCCCGCCCATCTCGATGATCGGGCGGCCGTGCGCGGCGCCGGACATCCGGGCCGCGGCGGACGCGATCGCGCTGTCGTGGTTGAGGATCGACAGCACCAGCGTCTCCAGCAGCACGCATTCGCCGAACGAGCCGGAGACGGTGAGGATCGGCGAGCCCGGGAAGTACAGCTCGCCCTCGGGGTAGCCGTCGACGTCCCCCGAGAACTCGTAGTCGGCGAGCCAGGCCAGCGTCGCGTCGTCGACGACCGCGGTCGCTTCCAGCTGCGCCAGTTCGGCGTCGGTGAAGCGGAAGTCCGCGATCGCGTCGAGCACGCGGGCGGTGCCGGCGACGACGCCGTAGCGCCGCCCGTCCGGTAGTCGCCGGGCGAACACCTCGAACACGCAGGGCCGCGCGTGCGTCCCGTCGGCGAGCGCGCTGCCCAGCATGGTCAGCTCGTAGTGGTCGGTGAGCAGCGCAGTGCTGGCCGTGGCCGGCTCCGGTGAACCCATGCGGTAAGCCTATTCACCCACATGGCCGGACCTGGCGCGGCGTACCCCGTGACCCCCGTGACACCATGGGGTGCATGTCCACGCCTGTCGCATCCGAACAGACGCAGGTCGAACCGGTCGGGGCCGAGGTCGCCGAGTCGGACACCCCCTGGCGGACCGTGGTCTGGAACGACCCGGTGAACCTCATGTCGTACGTGACGTACGTCTTCCAGAAGCTGTTCGGCTACAGCCGTGACCACGCCACCAAGCTGATGCTTGACGTGCACCACAAGGGCAAGGCGATCGTGTCGTCGGGGAGCAAGGAGAAGGTGGAGACGGACGTGGCGAAACTCCACGCGGCGGGCCTCTGGGCCACCATGGAGCAGCCCTCGTGAACGGTTGGCGGCGCAAGGGCGCGGTGATCCACGCGGGGTTCGAGCAGCAGGAAGCGGCGGTGCTGCGCGGGCTGGTCAGCCAGCTCGAGGACATGCTCACCGCGCGTGCCGAGGAGGCGCCGCAGGACGAGCTCGCCGAGCTGACCGGCATCCGCACCGGCCCGACGGAGTCCCCCGACGACCCGGTGCTCTCGCGGCTGCTCCCGGACTTCCACAAGCTCGACCCGGACAACCCGACGCGCGAGGACCTCGACTCGGCCGCGGCGATGCGCTCGCTGCACGAGCCGGAGCTGCTCGAGATCAAGGTCGGCGTGGCCAAGACCGTGCTGGACACGCTGCCTCGCGACGGCGGCCACGTCCGGCTGACCGAGGAGCAGGCCGACGCCTGGCTGGGCGCGCTCAACGACGTCCGGCTGGCGCTGGGCACGGCCCTCGACGTCACCGAGGACATGCCCGACGAGCTGCCCGAGGACGACCCGCGGGCGCCGCACCTGGGCGTCTACCACTGGCTGACGTGGGTGCAGGAGACGCTGATCCAGGCGCTGACCGGATGATCACCGACGTGCCAGGGGTGCTCGTGGGGCACCACGAGCGGGTCGGCGACGGCTGGGCCACCGGGACGACGGTGGTCCTGGTCCCCGACGGCGCGGTCGGCGCGGTCGACCAGCGCGGCGGCGCGCCCGGCACGCGGGAGACGAACCTGCTGGAGCCGGAGAACCTGGTGCAGCGGGTCAACGCCGTGTGCCTGTCGGGCGGGTCGGCGTACGGGCTGGCCGCGGCCGACGGCGTCATGCGGTGGCTTTCCGAGCGGAACCTGGGGTTTCCGGTGGGGACGCGGCCGCACGAGGTGGTGCCGATCGTGCCCGCGGCGGTGCTGTTCGACCTGCCGCGCAGCGACTGGGGCAACCGGCCTGACGCGTCGTTCGGCTACGCGGCGTGCGACGCGGCTTCGGGCTCCTTCGCGTTGGGCACGGTCGGGGCGGGTGCCGGTGCGGCCGTGGGGTCGCTGAAGGGCGGGATCGGTTCCGCGAGCGAGGTCGTCGGCGAGTACACGGTCGGGGCGATCGCGGCGGTCAACGCGGCCGGGGAGGCCGTGGACCTGACGACCGGCCGGGCGTACGCGGCCGACCACGGCGACTTCGGCGTTTCGTGGCCTTCGCGGGCGGCTGAGCTGCCTTCGCGGCGGACGGATCTCAACACGACGATCGGCGTGGTGGCGGTGGACGCGGCGCTGTCGAAGGCCGAGGCGCGGCGGCTCGCGGTCGCGGCGCAGGACGGCTTGGCGCGGGCGGTGCGCCCGGCCCACACGATGTTCGACGGCGACACGGTGTTCGCGCTGGCCACGGGCGCGCGCGAACTGCCGGAGGCGAGCGGCCCGTTCGGCGCGGCGGCCCGCCCGGCGGCCCTGGACGCGCTGTGTTCGGCGGCGGCGCGGGTGTTCGCGCGGGCGATGGTGCACGGGCTTTTGGCGGCGACCACCGCCGGCGGGGTGCCCGCCTACCGGGACGTGTGGCCGGAGGCGTTCGAGTAACGGCCGCGTGCCGGGGCTGAGCCGCTGAAGGCCTGGTGAGCGCAATATCTCATCATCTGGACTCGGTCTGTCCACCACCTAAGATGTCGGTGTGCTCCGGATCCGCCGTGAACTCGTCGACGAGATCGTCGCCCACGCCCGTCGTGACCACCCCGACGAGGCCTGTGGCGTGATCGCCGGGCCCGAAGGGTCCGACACGCCCGAGCGGTTCATCCCCATGCTCAACGCCGCGCGGTCGCCGACGTTCTACGAATTCGACTCCGGCGACCTGCTCAAGCTCTACCGCGAGATGGACGCCAACGACGAGGTGCCCGTGGTGATCTACCACTCGCACACCGCGACCGAGGCCTACCCGTCGCGGACCGACGCGAACATCGCGGCCGAGCCCGACGCGCACTACGTGCTCGTCTCCACCCGCGACCCCGAAGTGCACGAGTTCCGGTCGTACCGGATCGTGGACGCCGAGATCACCGAGGAGCCGGTCGAGATCGTCGACTGAGTCACCCTCGGAATAAACCGCCGCGCCACCGGCGTCTGCGTGTAAGAACCCACCGGAGGTAAAGAACCCATGGCCGTGACCGTCTCCATCCCGACGATCCTGCGCACCCACACCGGCGGCGAGAAGTCCGTCGAGGCGAAGGGCACGACCGTGCTCGAGGTCATCGACGACGTCGAGTCCCGGCACGCCGGCCTCAAGGCGCGCCTGGTCAAGGAGGAGAAGCTGCACCGCTTCATCAACGTCTACGTCAACGACGAGGACGTGCGCTTCGCCGGCGGGCTCGAGGCCGAGGTCAAGGACGGCGACACCCTGACCATCCTCCCCGCCGTGGCCGGTGGCTGATCGATGGCTCGCTTCGAGTCCCTGCTCGACGCGCTCGGCGGCACACCCCTGGTCGGGCTGCCCCGGCTCTCGCCGACGCACGACGTGCGCCTCTGGGCGAAGCTGGAGGACCGCAACCCGACCGGCTCGATCAAGGACCGGCCCGCGCTGGCCATGATCGAAGCCGCCGAGCGTGAAGGCAAGCTCCGGCGCGGCTCCACGATCCTGGAGCCGACCTCGGGCAACACCGGCATCTCGCTGGCCATGGCCGCCAAGCTCAAGGGCTACGGGCTGGTCTGCGTCATGCCTGAGAACACCTCGACCGAGCGCAAGCAGCTGCTGCAGGCCTACGGCGCGCGGATCGTCTTCTCCCCGGCCGCGGGCGGCTCGAACGAGGCCGTCCGGCGGGCGAAGGAGCTGGCCGAGGCGAACCCGGACTGGGTGATGCTCTACCAGTACGGCAACCCGGCCAACGCCGACGCGCACTACCGCGGCACCGGGCCCGAGCTGCTCAAGGACCTGCCGACGCTGACGCACTTCGTCGGCGGCCTCGGCACCACCGGCACGCTGGTCGGCGTCGGGCGCTACCTGCACGAGGCGAAGCCGGACGTCCAGATCATCGCGGCCGAGCCGCGCTACGGCGAGCTGGTGTACGGCCTGCGCAACCTCGACGAGGGGTTCGTGCCGGAGCTGTACGACCCTTCGGTGCTCAACGGCCGGTACTCGGTGGGCGCGTACGACGCCCTGCGCCGCACGCGTGAGCTGCTGGAGCACGAAGGCATCTTCGCGGGCATCTCGACGGGCGCGGTGCTGCACGCGGCGCTGGCGGTGGCCGAGAAGGCCGCGGCTCGCGGCGAGAGGGCCGACGTCGCCTTCGTCGTCGCCGATGCCGGGTGGAAGTACCTCTCGACCGGCGCGTACGCGGGCTCGCTCGACGAAGCGGCCGAGCGGCTCGACGGCCAGCTCTGGGCCTGAGCTACTCCGCCTTCCACAGCTCGGGCAGGGCGAGGTCGACGCCGTCGGCCTCGGCCAGCCGCTCGAAGGTGGCCATCGTCGCGCCCAGGTCGTCGAACACCTTCGGCAGCAGCTTCAGCGGCTTGCTCAGCGGCCGCCAGAAGGCGTCCCAGTGGATCGGGCGGACTTTGCGCGGTCCGAGGGCGCCGACGGTCTCCCGCCAGTACCGCTCCCGCCATTCTTCGGTCTGCTTCCCGGCCGCTCCGGCGCCGAGGTAGACGACGTCCGCGGAGTAGCCCTCGAGCGCTCCGGGCACGAAGTTCGCCGACGCGTGCACCACGACGTTGCCCGCCGGGTGCGCGATGTGGAATGAGTAGCACTGCCCGGTCTTGAACGCCTTCGCGCTGGCCGGAGGCCGTACGGGTTTGGTGATTTCGCCCGGGACCCGGTCGCCGTGGCTGTGCCGTGCGTCGACCGGCGTGACGGTGAAAGAGCCGAACTCCACGGGCTTGCCGGGCACCGGCTCCTCGAACGGTTCGGCGGCCAGGCCGTAGCCCTCCTGGATCTTCCGGGTCGAGGGCGAGCCGCTCAGCGTGGCGCCGGTCAGGTTCGCGACGACCGGGGCGTCGAGGGCGTGGTCGACGTGCGAGTGCGACACCAGGACGGCGTCGAGTTCGCGGACGCCCAGGCGGCGGACGGCGTCGTCGATCCGGCCGCGGTCCGGGGCCACCCGCGTCGCCAGCTTCAGCGGGGACGGCCGCGAGAAGAAGCCGTCGACCAGGACGGCCGAGGTGCCGTCGGAGACCAGGACGTTCGACACCCCGGCGAACGCCGTGCGCAGTTCGGGCATGCTGAACATCATGAAGGTGATCGGGCTGCTGGGCGGGATGAGCTGGGAATCTTCGATCGAGTACTACCGGCTCGTCAACGAACGGGTGAAAGCCCGGCTCGGCGGGTTCCACTCCGCGCACACGGTGCTCTATTCGGTCGACTTCGCCGAGATCGAGCGCATGCAGGCCGACGGCGCCTGGGCCGACGCCGGTGCCGAGCTGAACCGCGCCGCGAAAGCGCTTGAAGCCGCGGGCGCGGACTTCGTGGTGCTCTGCACCAACACGATGCACAAGGTCGCGGATCGGCTCGAGGACGGCCTCGGCATCCCGCTGCTGCACCTCGGCGACGCCACCGCTTCGGCGATCAAGGCCGCCGGGATCCGTCGGGTCGGCCTGCTGGGCACGGGGTTCACGATGGGACAGCCGTTCTACCGCGATCGGCTCGCCGCGCACGGCCTCGACGTGCTCGTGCCGGGCGAGGAGGACCGCGACCTGGTGCACCGGGTGATCTACGACGAGCTGGTGCTCGGCGTGGTGAAGCCCGAGTCGCGCGAGGCGTACCGCGGCGTGATCGCGCGGCTGGTCGAGGCGGGCGCCGAGGGCGTGATCTACGGGTGCACCGAGATCGAGCTGCTGGTCGGCCCGGAGGACAGCCCGGTGCCGACGTTCCCGACGACAAGCCTGCACGCCGACGCGGCGGTGGACTACGCGCTCGGCACCACCTCGCTGCCGGTGCCGCCGACGTGAGCTTCGTGCTGCGCCACGACCTGCCGCCAGAGTCGCTCGCGCTCCTCGGCGGTGAACAGGCCGGGCGTGATGCCGAAGACGTCCGCCGCGGCCGACCACCAGTCGGTGGGTGACTCGACGAGCTCCTTGTCTCCGTGGCGGTTCAGGGTGAGCGCCCGCAGGGTGTCGACGCCCCGCGCGTCCCGCCGCTGGATCACGCAGACCCGCACGAACCCGGACTCCGGCGAAGTCGACAGCCACGCGTGCTTCTCGGCGAAGTCGGCCATCTCCGCCGGGCCGGGGGCGAAGTCGAAGCCGACGAAGCTGCCCGACGGGTCGTGGTCGAACCGCCAGCCGCCCGGCGCGACCTCCGACGGCCGCAGCCGGTAGGTGTGCGAGCCTTGCACGTAGGTGCCTTCCCGGAGGGGCAGCGGTTCGTGGAAGCCATCACCCAGACCCACGTCGACCAGCCAGGTCCCCGACGGCAGGCGGACCGTGAGGGCCAGGTGGTTGCGGTCGATGTTCGGCTTGTCGGCCGCGCTGCCCTGCACCCCGCCCAGGTGGCGCGTCACCCGGTAGCCGAGCTCGCGCAACAGCGCCGAGAACGCGCCGTTCAGGTGGTAGCAGTAGCCGCCGCGGCCGCGCAGGATCCGCGCCAGCGACGCCGACGGCTCCAGCGGGGTCGGCCGCCCCAGCTGGATCTCCAGTGCCTCGTACGGCACGCGTTCGACGTGGGCCGCGTGCAGCCGCCGCAGTGCGGCCGCGCTCGGCGGCTCCGCTTCCAGCCCCAGCCGGGTCAGGTACCCCGTGACATCCATGCCGCCACGCTAGCGGCGGGCACCGACAAAAAGCCCGGATCAGGGATTTCACCCGAGGCGGGACCGCCGGAACGCGACGTAGCCTCGAAAACGTGAGCACTCTGCCCGTGAACCCGGCCCCGGAAACCGACGCCGCCAAGCGCGTGCTGCCGCCGAAACCGAAGGCGGCCGCGCTCGTCGCGCTTTCGTTCACCCTGCTGCTGTACCTGGTCGAGCTGGCGGACGTGATCCTGCCCGGCGACCTCGACCAGGGTGGCATCCAGTCGCGGGCGCTGTCCGGTCTCGACGGCGTGCTGTTCGCGCCGGTGCTGCACGCCGGCTGGTCGCACCTGTTCGCCAACACGCTGCCCGTGCTCGTGTTCTCCTTCCTCGCGATGGCTGCCGGGATCGGCCGGTTCGCGCTGGTCACGGCCATCATCTGGGTGGTTTCGGGGCTGGGCGTGTGGCTGGTGGGGCCGTCGGACGCGGTGACCGTCGGCGCGTCCGGACTGGCCTTCGGCTGGCTCGCCTACCTGCTGGTCCGCGGCATCTTCAACCGCGCGGCCGGCCAGATCGCGCTCGCCGTCGTCCTGCTCGGCGTGTGGAGCGGGATGCTCGCCGGCCTGCTGCCCGGCAACCCGGGCGTCTCCTGGCAGGGGCACCTGTTCGGCGCGCTGGCCGGGGTGCTCGCGGCCTGGCTGACCACCCGCCGGTCCGGCAAAGCCGCGCCGGGTAACCTCGAAGGGTGACTTCTGCGCCCGCTGATGCCCCGATCGGCGTGTTCGATTCCGGCGTCGGCGGGCTGACGGTAGCGAGGGCGATCCTCGAGCAGCTGCCCGCCGAACAGCTCCGCTACGTCGGCGACACGGCGCACAACCCGTACGGCCCGCTCCCGATCGCCACGGCCCGCAGCTACGCGCTGGCGGCGCTCGACGAGCTCGTCGAAAGCGGCGTGAAAGCGCTGGTCATCGCATGCAACACGGCGTCCGCGGCCTGCCTGCGCGACGCGCGCGAGCGCTACGACGTCCCGGTGATCGAGGTCGTCCTGCCCGCCGCGCGCCGCGCCGTCGTCGCCACGCACACCGGGCGAGTCGGCGTGATCGGCACCGAGGGCACGGTGCGGTCGCGGGCCTACGAGGACGCGTTCGCCGCGGCGCCCGACATCACGCTCACCAGCGTGGCCTGCCCGCGGTTCGTGGACTTCGTCGAGCGCGGCATCACGACCGGGCGGCAGGTGCTGGGGCTCGCGCAGGGCTACCTCCAGCCGCTGCTCGACGCCGAGGTCGACACGCTGGTGCTGGGTTGCACGCACTACCCGCTCCTGCAGGGCGTGCTGCAGATCGTGATGGGCCAGGAGGTCACGCTGGTCAGCAGCGCGGAGGAGACCGCGAAGGACCTGGTGAGGGTGCTCACCGAGGGCGACCTGCTGGCGGTCAGGGAGACGCCGCCGCGCCACGAGTTCCTCGCCACGGGCTCGGCCGAGCCCTTCACCCGGCTCGCCCAGCGGTTCATGGGGTTCGCTCCGGGTGTCCTCGCTCCCACCACCGCGTGATCAGGCCGCCCGGCGCTTAGGGTGTCGTCGTGCGACTGACCATCCTCGGGTGCTCCGGCAGCATCCCCGGGCCGAACGCGGCGGCGTCCGGTTACCTGATCGAGGCTGAGGGTTTCCTGCTCGGCCTCGAGCTCGGCAACGGCACGCTGGCGCAGCTGCAGGCCGTAGCCGACCCGTTCGACCTCGACGCGCTCGTGCTGACGCACCTCCACCCCGACCATTGCGCGGACGTAAGCGCGCTCACGGTGCTGCGGCGCTACCACCCGGCACCGCCCTATCCGGCGCGCCCGAGGCTCTTGCCGGTGTACGCGCCACCGGACGCGCCTGTGCGGTTGGCGAACGCGTACGCACCCAACGAGGCGGAGCGAGCGGTCACCGACCTGTCGGACGTCTACGACTTCAGGCCGCTGCGAGCGGAGCCGTTCCGAGTGGGGCCGTTCGACGTCGTCGCGGTAGAGGTGGATCACCCGACACCGGCATTCGGGGTCCGGATTTCGTATGGCGGGCGGATCCTGGCGTTCACCGGCGACACGGGGCCGTGCAGTGCGTTGAACGAGCTGGCGGACGGGGTGGACCTGCTACTGGCCGAGGCATCGTGGACCGACTCCGACGAGCGACCTGCAGGGGTGCATCTCTCCGGCAAGCAGGCGGGCGAGCTGGCGAGGGAAGCCGGGGTGGGGCGGTTGCTGCTCACCCACATCGCACCGTGGACGGACCCGGGGGCAGTGCTGGCGGAGGCATCGGTGGCGTTTCCAGGGGCCGAGGTCGTGAAGCAGGGCGCGGTTTACGACGTCTGAAAACCGCAGGACGGCAACGCAAAGCAGGCACGAGATCACCAGACCTCCCCCGCCCCTCGTCCTCGCCGCTCTTCAGTCGGCGGTTGAGCTTGTCAAGGCACGCTTTCCCGCCTTGACAAGGTCTACCGGCGGCTGAACACTCCGCGAGGAGGGGCGGGGGATGTCGGGCCCGGTCTCCCTTTGCCGTCAAAGACAAAAGAATGTCCTCGCCGGACGGGCAGGCTCTGGGATGGCCGGGGTCTCGTAGTTCTCTCGCGTTGGTGAGGTGGGCCGCGAGGTGGTCATCCCGTCGCCTGATTGAGGCCTATCACTTTGAGCCAGGCCCGCAAGCCTCCGTAGCTGACTCGCGCTGCGTTGATAGTTGCGGGCCTGGCTCAAAGTGATTTACACGGCCTCAGGCGACGGGATGACCACCCCGCTCCTTTGTTGGGTTGGTCGTCGGCTTCTTTCGGTGCGGTTCTAGAGTGCTCCTGTGGCTCGAAAAGATGGCAGGAACGATGACCAGCTTCGTGACATCACGATCACTCGGGGTTTTCAGCAGTGGCCTGCTGGGTCTGTGCTGATCGAGTTCGGGAACACTCGCGTGCTCTGTGCCGCCAGTGTCACCGAAGGCGTTCCCCGGTGGCGGGCCGGTTCCGGGCTCGGGTGGGTCACCGCCGAGTACGCCATGCTTCCCTCCGCCACCAACACCCGTGGTGATCGGGAGTCCGTCAAGGGGCGTATTGGTGGCCGTACCCATGAGATCTCGCGGCTCATCGGGCGCTCCCTGCGGGCCTGCATCGACCTCGCCGCTCTTGGTGAGAACACCATTGTCATCGACTGTGATGTCATCCAGGCCGATGGGGGGACCCGGACCGCCGCCGTCACCGGTGGTTACGTTGCTCTCGCCGATGCCATCACCTGGCTGGGTGCCGCGAACCGGCTGAACGATCCGCAACCGCTCTCTTCTTCGGTCGCCGCCGTCAGTGTCGGGGTTGTCGATGGGCGCGTTCGGCTCGACCTTCCCTACGAAGAAGACTCGCGGGCCGAGGTCGACATGAACGTCGTCGCCACCGATGCCGGGACCCTCATCGAAGTTCAAGGTACCGGTGAGGGTGCCACCTTTGCCCGGTCTACTTTGGACACCATGCTCGACATGGCGCTCGCCGGCTGTGCCGAGCTCACCCGGCTGCAGAACGAGGCCCTCGCCCTTCCTTATCCCGGTGAGCTGCCGGAACCGCGTCCGGACAAGAAGAAGGGCTCGAAGTGACCAAGCTTCTTCTGGCCACCCGCAACGCCAAAAAGCTCGGCGAGCTGCGCCGGATCCTCGCCGCCGAAGGGATCGACGGCATCGAGGTGCTCGGCCTTGCCGATGTCCCCGAATTCCCCGAGGCTCCCGAGACCGCGCCGGACTTCGAGGGCAACGCCGTCGCCAAAGCCCGTGATGCCGTCGCCGCCACCGGGCTGCCCGCCATCGCCGATGACTCGGGCATCGCCGTCGATGCCCTGAACGGCATGCCCGGGGTGCTCTCCGCCCGGTGGTCCGGGCGGCACGGGGACGACGAGGCCAACCTCGACCTCGTGCTCGGCCAGCTCGGTGACGTCCCGGATGAACGTCGTGGCGCCCAGTTCGTCTGCGCCGCCGCTCTCGTTCTTCCCTCCGGTGAGGAGACGCTCGTTCGCGGCGAGTGGCGGGGGACGCTCGTGCGGGCCCGGCGGGGTACCAACGGCTTCGGCTACGACCCCATCTTCCAGCCGGACGGCGAAAGCCGGACCTCGGCGGAGATGGACCCCGCCGAGAAGGACGCCGTTTCGCACCGGGGGCGGGCTCTGCGCGCCCTTCTTCCCGCCCTGCGGGAGCTGGCCGGGGCCTAGCCCCGTGGACCCGCGACCACCTGCGTGGCGACGTCGCGGGTCCAGCGCCGTCAGGCGGCCAGGCCGAGGTCGCGGATCAGCTTCGCCACGTGCCCGGCCGCGCGGACGTTGTACCAGGCGTGGGCGATCTTGCCCTCCGGGTCGACCACGAACGTCGAGCGGATGACGCCCATGTACGTCCGGCCGTAGTTCTTCTTCTCGCCGTACACGGCCCACGCCTCGAGGACCGTCTTCTCCGGGTCGCCCAGCAGCGGGAACGTCAGCTTCTCGTTCTCGGCGAACTTCGCGAGCTTCGCCTGCTTGTCCGGCGAGATGCCGATCACCTGGTAACCCGCGTCGTTGAGCTCGGCGAGGTTGTCGCGGAAGTCGCAGGCCTGCTTGGTGCAGCCCGGGGTGCTCGCCGCCGGGTAGAAGTACACGACGACGGACTGGCCGCGGAAGTCGCTCAGGGAGACGTTCTTGCCTTCGCTGTCCGGCAAGGTGAAGTCGGGGGCGTCGTCACCCGGGGAGAGTCGCTCGGTCATGCCCCGAGCGTAACCGGCACCGGCTCAGGCGGGTCCGCAATAGGTCGCCACGGCGGCATCTGCAGCACTCTGGCGGATCTGGAGCCGCAGCTGGACCGGTTCCTGCGGCACCGCGAAGGCGAGCGTGACGTGCACCGTGCGCCCCGGCGGCACGTCCTTGCCCGCGTCGGTGATGCCGGTGAAGCCCTGCGTCGTGTCCACGACCTGCTTCACCGCGACGCCCGCCGCGGTGGCGCTGACCGTGAGGCCGGACAGCCGGTACGTCATGGTGCCGTCGTTGGTCAGCTGGACGTCGAACGCCGCGCCGCGGGGGCTCCGCGGGTACGCCGACGCGCTCGGCTTGAACGACTGGGGTGAGCCGACCGAGATGGTGACGCCGTTCGCGAACCGGTGGTCGGCGCCGAACTTGAGGTCGTTGCCCGCCTGCGACGCCGAGGCCCCGGCGCCCGCGGGGGAGCCCGCCGCGCCGATCGCCGCGGTGCCGTCGTGCGCCGACGGAACCCCGCACGCCACCGCCAGGGAAAGCAGTCCTGTGGTGAACATGATCTTGCACGTGCGCGCGAGCGCCATCGCGGGTACTCCAGTCGGCGGGTCGGGGGTGCCGTCGGCATCGGGGGAATGCCGGGCGAACCCGCTCCACTCTGGCCGTGATCGCGCGTGGTTACGAGGCGCCACGGGGGGTTGTCGCGCACCTGGTGCCGCCCCGTGGCCAATCCGTGACCGGAACGGCACGGGTGGTGACAATCACCACCGACATGCCACTTAAACCGCGAGGGCGAACAACAGGATGAAGATCGCCACGCCGGCCACCCAGGCGGCCATCAACCAGCCGAAATCGCGGACCGGGTCGACCGCGCGGCTCTCTTCGCCGGGCACGTACACGCCGCGCCGTTCGAACCAGTCGGCCCAGAGGGCGAACCAGTGCAACGGGTTGCGCGACGACATGCCTCACCTCCGGACGCGGCCTTTCCCGTCACAGTACGGGTTCGGCCGCGGCCACCGAAAGGGACGTGACCGGTCACCGTTCGTGACCTGATGTGCCACGGCCGAGTGAACATCGGTGTCGGTCGTGTAGATCTTCAGACGACGCCGTGGCGCTGCAGGAGCGAGACCGCGCGGACCGTCGCGTACCCCTGCCATTCGAGGGCCGCGGCGGGCGAAAAACTCGCGAAGTCGACCCGCCAGCCGCCGTCGTCGTGCTGCTCGTCGGCGAGCCGCCGGATCTCGGCTTCGATGACGTCGTCCTTGAACAACGCGCGCGACGGGCGGTCCGGCAGCGGCGCGAAGTCCAGCGCGCGCAGGCTCTCGCCTTCGGAGCCGCCCGCCACCGGGACCAGGCCGTCGGGCGGGAGGAACGCGCCCAGGTGCTCCAGCAGCGCCGTCGCCTCCGGGTGGAAGTCGCAGGCCGCGTCCGCGAACCGCACCGCGAACGACAACGCGATCGCGTGCGGGGCCTCGGTCAGGCCGCGGATTTCGCGGAAGCAGTACTCCGTCGCCGCGGCCAGCCACGGGTGCTCGCGCACGGCCGGGTCGTGGCGGGCGACGTGCAGTGCGACACCGGTGGCGAACGCGGTGCTCTGCAGCGTGGCCACGGTCGGGTCGGCCTGCGCCCAGAAGGGCGCGCAGCCCGCGGGATCCGCCACGGGCAGGGCGAAGGGCAGCCCGCCGTCCGGGCGGGACACCGAAGCCAGCCAGTCGCACAGCCGCGCCGCGTGCGGGGTGGTCACCGGGCCGATCTCCTCGAACACCTCGAAGGCGTGCAGGGCGCCGCCGGGCTGGCTTTCCGGCGCCCGCAGATCGGGCTCGAGACCCCAGCCGTAGCCGCCGTCGGCGTTGCGGTAGCCGTCGACAGCGGCCAGGACCGCGTCGGGAGTGGTTTCGCCGCTGAGCAGCTCGAAGCGGCGTCGGTCGAGGAGCCGGGCGTGCGTCGCCATGAACGACGCCGCCGCGGGAAGGTTCACAGGCATGCGGCCAGCGTCGCACCCATCACTACGAGTGGTCTTGAACGGATCGGACCTCAGGGCAGCCCGGCCGGCACGGCGGCCGCGCGCAGGCGAGCCGCGTCCTGGCCCGGCGGGGCGCCGAACAGCCGCCGGTACTCGCGGTTGAACTGCGACGGGCTGTCGTAGCCGACGAGGTGCCCGACGCCCGCGATGTCGCCCGCGTCGGCCAGCAGCAGCGAACGGGCCTCCTGCAGGCGGATGCGCTTCTGGAACTGCAGCGGGCTCATCGCCGTCACCGCGCGGAAGCGGCGGTGGAACGCCGACGGGCTCAGCCCGCTCAGCCGGGCCAGCTCCTCGATCCGCATCGGCTCGGCGTAGTGGGCGCGGATCCAGCGGATCGCCCGGCCGACGTGGGTGAGGCCGCTGTCGGCCAGCCCGAGCTGGCGGACCAGGCCGCCGTGCGGGCCGGTGAGCAGCCGCCAGAGGATCTCGCGCTCGATCAGCGGGGCGAGCACCGGCGCGTCGGCCGGGTGGTCGAGCAGCCGCAGCAGGCGCAGGGCCGCGTCGAGCAACTCGGGACCCGCGTCCCCGATGGCGATCGGCGACGACGACGGCGTGCCGGGCGGGGCTTCCAGGAGCAGCGAGGCGATGACCGACGGCCGCAGCGCGAGGCCCATGCCGAGGGACGGCGTCTCCCGGGTGGCGCCGAGGAAGTGGCCGCTCACCGGCAGGTCGGCGCCGACCAGCAGGTACTGCCCGGCCCGGTACTCGTGGACGTGCTCGCCGAGCAGCAGGCGCTTGCCGCCCTGGGCCATGACCACCAGCAACGGCTCGGCCAGCGAGTGGTGCGGTTCGCTCGACTCCACTTTGGACAGCAGCAGGCCCGGCACCGGCGTGCGCAGGCCGTCGCGCGCGTGGGTGGCGATCAGCGCGCGGATCTCGGCGAGGGCGTCCACTGGACCAGCAAAGCACCGCGTGCGCGGATCATGCAAGAGCCCGCCTCGATCGATCTACCGCTCACCTGGTGTTCCGCGGTTTCCTGGTGATGTTCGATCCGACACCTGAGGAGAGTTTCATGCCACTCGACCACTACGTCACCCTCGGCCGGTCCGGGCTGCGCGTCAGCCCGTTCGCCCTCGGCGCGATGACCTTCGGCGAGGATCCCGGCGGCGCGGGGTGCGGCGTCGAGGAGTCCGAGAAGATCCTCGCGACCTACCTCGACCTCGGCGGCAACTTCGTCGACACGGCCAACTTCTACACGAACGGCCACTCGGAGAAGATCCTCGGCGACTTCTTCGCCGCGCGGCCGGGCCTGCGTTCGCGGGTGGTGCTGGCGTCGAAGTTCTTCGGCAACATGTTCCCGGGCGACCCCAACGGCGGCGGCGCCGGGCGCGGGTCGATCATCGCCCAGCTCGACGAGTCCCTCCGGCGGCTGCGGACCGACCACCTCGACCTGTACTGGCTGCACAACTGGGACCGCCACACGCCGATCGAGGAGACCATGCGGACTCTCGACGACCTGGTCCGCGCGGGCAAGATCCGGTACATCGGCTTCTCGAACACCCCGGCGTGGGTGACGGCCCAGGCGCAGACGACGGCGTCGCTGCGCGGCTGGACGCCGTTGATCGCGTTGCAGGTCGAGTATTCGCTGCTGGCGCGGACGGTCGAGGGCGAACTCGCGCCCTTCGCGCTGGACCAGGGCATGGCGCTGACGCCGTGGAGCCCGCTGAAGAACGGCTTCCTGTCGGGGAAGTACCGGCGCGGTGCCGACGTCACGGACTCGGCGCGCACGGCTTTCGTCGGCGGGCCTTCGGAAGCGGAGTTCGCGGTGATCGACGAGGTGGCTTCGATCGCCGCCGCGCTGGGGACGACGTCCGCGGCGGTGTCGCTGGCGTGGCTGCGGGCCCGCCGGGGCACGGTGGTCCCGATCCTCGGCGCGCGGCGGCTGGAGCACCTGACGGCCAACCTCGCGGAGGTGTCGTTGTCCGCGCGGGAGCTGGCCCGGTTGGACGAGGTTTCCGCGCCGTCGCTGGACTACCCGGCCCCGATGCACGGGGCACAGCGCGCGATGCTGCAGTTCGCGGGGGCCACAGTGGATGGTGAACCGTCCACTGTGTACCCGCCACTGCTGCAGAGCGACGTGCGCTATTGACCCGCGACGCTAACCGCGGAAGGTGCGGCGGTAGGTGTCCGGGGGCACGCCGACCGCGCGGTTGAAGTGCCGCCGCAACGTCGTCGCCGTACCCATGCCGACCGACTCCGCGATCACCTCCACGCCCGCGTCCGTGGTCTCCAGCAGTTCCTGCGCGCGGCGGATCCGCTGGGTCAGCAGCCACCGCAACGGCGTCGTGCCCGTCACGGCCCGGAAGTGGCGGCCCAGGTGGCGGAGCTCAGGTTCGCCTGGCGGGCCAGGTCTTCCACCGTCAGCGGCTGGTCGAGGCGCGCGGTGATCCACGGCAGCAGCGCGGCCAGCGGGTGATCGTCGCGGGTCGGGACCGGCGTCGTCACGAACTGGGCCTGGCCGCCCGCGCGGTGCGGCGGCACCACCAGGCGGCGGGCCACCGCGTTGGCCGCCGACGGGCCGTGGTCCGTGCGGACCAGGTGCAGGCACAGGTCCATCGCGGCCGCCTTGCCCGCCGACGTCAGCACCCGGCCGTTGTCGACGTAGAGCACGTCCGGGTCCACCGCCACCCGCGGGTAGCGGGCGGCGAGGACGTCGGTGTGCGCCCAGTGCGTCGTCGCACGCAGGCCGTCGAGCAGGCCCGCCGCCGCCAGCACGAACGCGCCCGTGCACAGCGACGCCACCCGCGCACCCCGCGCGTGCGCCGCGCGGACGGCTTCGACCAGGTCGGCGGGCGGGTCCGCGTCGACGTCGGCCCAGCCCGGCACGAGCACCGTGTGGGCGTCGGCCAGGCGGTCGAGCCCGGCGTCCGGCTCCAGCAGGAACCGGCCGACCCGCACGGCTTCCCGTCCGCAGACGGCGAAGTCGTACCGCGGGTTCTCGCCGAACACCTCGGTGGCGATGGTCAGCTCGAACGAGAGCATCCCGTCCGTGGCGGCCAACGCGACTGCGTGCATGTCCGAAAGTGTACGCATCGCGTCGTTCCGGACACTGTCGCCGACGGTCGGGCGTCGCGAGGATTGCCCCATGACTTCGGTACTCGTTTACGGC
The DNA here is from genome assembly GCF_030264295.1 of Amycolatopsis nalaikhensis. Classification (GTDB taxonomy): domain Bacteria; phylum Actinomycetota; class Actinomycetes; order Mycobacteriales; family Pseudonocardiaceae; genus Amycolatopsis; species Amycolatopsis nalaikhensis. The sequence goes on from NZ_CP127173.1 coordinate 4,876,917, forward strand.
GCCTACGGGCACACCGGCCGGTTCGTGGTGGCTGAGCTGCGCGAACGCGGTTTCACGCCGATCCTTTCCGGCCGCGACGCGGCGAAGCTGCCGGGCGGGCGGCCCGCGTCCGTCGACGACCCGGCGGCCCTCGACCGCGCGCTCGACGGCGTCGCGGCGGTGATCAACTGCGCGGGCCCGTTCGCCGCGACGGCCCTTCCGCTGGCCGAAGCCGCGATCCGCGCCGGGATCCCGTACGTCGACGTCGCCGCCGAGATCGAGGCCAACCTCGACACGCTCGCGCTCGACGCGGCCACCGCGGTGGTGCCCGCGATGGCGTTCTTCGGCGGCCTGGCCGACCTGCTGGCCACGACGGCGATGGGTGACTGGGCGGCGGCCGACGAAGTGCACGTCGCCTACGGACTCAGCGGCTGGCACCCGACGCCCGGAACGCTCGCCGCGGGCCGGGTGTCCCGTGACCGCCGCGGTGGCAAGCGCATCCGGTACGCGGGCGGGCGGCTGGAATACCGTGACGACGCCCTGCCGACGCTGGACTGGACGTTCCCCGAGCCGCTCGGCACGCGGCCCGTCCTCGGCGAGTTCTCGATGGCCGACATCGTGACGATCCCGAGTCACCTGAAGGTTTCCGACGTGACCAGCTACATGACCCTCGACGCGGCGAACGGCCTGGCGGCGGCCGCCGAGCGCGACGCGGCCGAGACGTTCGTGGTCGACGTCGTGGTCCGCGCCGGCGGGGAGGAACGCCGGATCGTCGCCCGCGGCGAAGACATCTACGCGGTCAGCGCGCCGCTCGCCGTCGAAGCCGTGGCGCGGCTCCTCAGTGGACGGACGAAGGCGACGGGCGTCGCGTCGGCGGGGGAGATGTTCGACGCGCCGGACTTCCTGCGCGCGCTGGCACCGCACGTCACGGTCGAGTTCAGCTGAGGTCGGCCTTGCGGTAGCCGCCCGGGGTGGTCGCGTACTCGCGGCGGAAGGCTTTGGCGAAGGCGAACGCCGAGCCGTAGCCGACGGCGGCGGCCACCTGCGCCAGCGGCCGGTCGGTCTCGCGCAGCAGCCGTGCGGCGGTCGTCAGGCGCCAGCGGGTGAGGTAGGTCAGCGGCGGTTCGCCGACCAGCGCCGTGAACCGGCGGGCGAACGCGGCCCTCGACAGCCCGGCCGCCGCGCCGAGCTGCTCGACCGTCCACGCCCGGGCCGGGTCGCCGTGGATGGCGGCCAGGGCTCGCGCGGTGACGGGGTCGGCGAGCGCGGCCGACCAGCCGGACGCCGTCTCGTTCAGCCAGGCGCGGAGCATGTACACGAGCAGGGCGTCCACCAGCGACGGTGCGACGACGGCGGCGCCGGGCGGGTGCGCCGCCAGCTCGTCGCCGAGGAGTCCGACCATCGCGTGCAGCCCGGCGTGGCGGCCCGGCGCCGCGGGCAGGTGCACGACTTCGGGCAGGTCGCGCAGGAGCGGGTGCGGCCGGTGCCGCCGCAGCCGGTACGCGCCGCAGACGATCGTCGCGCGGGCACCGGGACCGGGAAGCGAGACGCGGCCGAAGGGCGTCGCCGCCGACGGGCGCGTCGGCCGGAAGTCCACGAGGGACGCACCCGGCGCGGACACCACGGCGTGCGGGACACCGCGGCCGAGCAGGGCGACGTCACCCGCGCCGAGCTCGACCGGCGCGAAGCCGGGCTCGCCGGGCAGCGGCGTCAGCCAGGCCGTGCCGTCCAGCACGACGTGGAACGCGGCCCCGGTGGTGTGGTCGAACCGCAGGCCCCACGGCGCGTGCGCCTCGGTGTGGGCCGCGACCGGAGTCCCGGCGCGCAAGGCCGCCAGCACGTCGGCGAGCACGTCCATCGGCCCACCATAACGAGACGAACGGACAACACAACGCGCTTTTCAGCCATTCTCCGTCTCGCCATCGCTGCCTAACTTGAAGGCATGACTGTGTGGGTTGAAGGAGCGACGGGCAAGGCGGGCCGCCGCGTGGTGGACGCGCTGACGGCGGCGGGGGTGCCGGTGCGGGCCGCGAGCCGCCACCCCGGGCCGGCGCACGGCCCGGTGACGCCGGTGCGGTTCGACTGGACCGACGAGACGACGTGGGCCCCGGCACTGGGCGACGCGGAGGCGTTGTTCGTGAAAGGGCTGGACAGCGACGTCGACGCGGCGAAGGTCATCGCCCGGCTGATCGCCTCGGCGCCGTCCGCGCGCCGCGTGGTGCTGATGTCCGCGGCGGGCGTCGACCGGGCACCGGACCACGCGCCGCGGCGGGCGGTCGAGCTGGCGGTGCGGGACTCCGGCTTGCCGTGGACCGTCTTGCGGCCGAACTGGTTCCTGCAGAACTTCGGCGAGGACGAGTGGGTCTTCGCGAGGGCGTTGCGCGAGACGGGCGAGCTGTACGCGGGAAGCGGCGACAGCCGGGTGAGCTTCACGGACACCCGCGACCTCGCCGACGCGGCGGTCACGGTCCTCACGGAGAACGGCCACGACGGCCGCGGCTACACGATCACGGGACCGGAGGCGGTGACGTTCGGGGAGGTGGCCCGGGTGCTCGCGGAGGCATCGGGCCGCCCGATCCGCCACCGCGACGCGACCCCGGCGGAGCACCAGGCGCACTTCGCGAAGTCCGGCCGCCCCGACGCGTGGGTGGAGCACATGCTGGAGCTGTTCGAGCTGGTGCGGGCGGGGGTGAGCGCGCCGGTGTCGGACGACTTCCGGCGGCTCACGGGAAAGGCACCCCGCACGCTGGCGGCGTACGCGGAGGAGAGGTGGCGGAGCTGAACTCCCGGAAACTCGCTCGTGGGCCCGGAGAGACTCGAACTCTCACTGGCATGGACCTAAACCATGTGCCTCTGCCAATTGGGCTACGGGCCCCCGTACCCGGAAGCGTAGCGTGCGGCGTGGCCCGTGCGGCGGTGGCGGGGCGGTCGACTAAGTTGGGGCCCGGAAGTCCCATGCGGCGAGGAGGACACGTGGCCCGCGATCCCGAGACGATCGAGCGTGAGATCGAGCAGGCGAGGACCGCTTTGGCGGCGACGCTCGACCAGCTGACCGTCAAGGCCGACCCGAAGAAGCTCGCGGACGCGGCGAAGGACGGCGTGCGCGCCAAGCTGGACGACCCCAAGGTCAAGTACCCGCTGATCGGTGCGGGTGTGCTCGTGCTCGTCCTGCTGGTGCGCAAGCTGCTCAAGTAGGGCTCAGGCGCGGGCCTGCTCCGCCGCCTTCTCGGTGGCCGGTGCGGGCTCGGCCGCCTGCTTGCGGTCCTCGACCGCCTTGGGGAGCTGCTTGCTCGGCGGCAGCTGGGGCTTCTTGTCCGCCGCGGCCGGTTCCTTCTCCGCCGTCTGCTGCTTCGGCACGCTGCCGGGCGGCGGGACCTCGAGCGGCGGGAGCTTCGGGAGCGTCAGCCGGGCCGTCATGTAGGTGCTGGTGAACTCCAGCGCGCTGCCGTTGAGCAGGTGCACCACCGTGGCCTTGGCGTCGGCGCCGAGCTCCTCGACCAGCTGGTCGGCCCGGTCCCGCGCCGCGATGATGCCGGGTGCCCGCGCGGTCAGCTCCTTGCCGTTGCCGCTGACCGTGATCGCCCAGTCGGCGTCCTCTTGGACGTATGTCGCCGTGATCGTTTCCACCATCTGCCTCACGCCCCTCTCCTCCACCATGCTTTACACAACCGTGACGCGGCCACCGCATTCCCATGACGCGATAACCGCGCCCCCTCTCGGCTGCGAAAAGTCCAGCACACTTTCTACCGTGTCGCGGATACCGTAGAGCAACTCTGTGTCACAGGACACGACAGCGCTGAGTAATGACCGAATGGCCTAATGCACTTGCAAGCTACCGTGCACGGTGCTGGAGGCCGCTCCACAGCACGTCCATGGCGTATTCGGTGGCCTGCTCGGGGCTCACTCCGTCGTGCCGTTCGCACCAGATCGCGAGGCGTTCGCAGGCGCCGACCACGAATTCCGCGGCCGCTTCGACCCTCAGCTCGTCGCCGCTGTCGAAGTAGCCGCTCATCAGCGCGGCGATCAGGTCGGTCTGCTGGCGGCGGGTCTCCTCGACCTCGTCCGCGGCCGGCGTGCCGATCAGGGCCATCTCGTGCCGCAGCAGGGACCATGCCTGGCGCCGCTCGCGGATGAAGACGAAGAACGCCAGCAGGCCGCGGCGCAGGGCGTCCTCGGCGGTGGCCGCGCCGACCGTCGCCTGCTCGGTGACCTCGCGCAGCACCGCCCGCGACTGCCGGATGCAGGCCAGCAGCAGGCCCTCCTTCGAGTTGAAGTACTCGTAGAGCATCGGCTTCGAGACGCCGACGAGCTCGGCGATCTCGTCCATGGACGCCGCCGCGTAGCCGCGGGCCGCGAAGACCTCTTCGGCGACCTCGATCATCTGTCGTTCGCGCTCGGCCCGGGGCATGCGCTTGCGCTTCGCGGTGGTCACGGGCAACACTCTACCGCTAGTAACCTACTCCAAGTAAGCTGGACGACGAGTAACAGGAAACGGGAGGCGTGATGGGCGAGGAGACCGGGGTCGTCATCGTCGGGACCGGGTTCTCCGGTCTGGGCATGGCGATCCAGCTGCGCAAGGAGGGCCGCGAGGACTTCGTCATCCTCGAAAAGGCGCACGACGTCGGCGGCACCTGGCGGGACAACAGCTACCCCGGGTGCGCCTGCGACATCCCGTCGCACATGTACTCGTTCTCCTTCGAGCAGAACCCGGGCTGGTCGCGGGCCTACTCGCCGCAGCCGGAGATCTGGCGGTACATGCGCGAGGTCGCCGACAAGTACGAGCTGCGCCGGTTCATCCGCTTCGGCCAGGAGATGACCGGCGCCCGCTGGGACGCCGACGAGAACCGCTGGCACGTCGCCACCAAGGGCGGCGACGAGTTCGTCGGGCACGCCCTCGTCGCCGGGGTCGGCGCGCTGCACCTGCCGATGATCCCCGAGCTGCCCGGCATCGAGAACTTCGACGGCCCCGCGTTCCACTCCGCGCAATGGCGCCACGACGTCGACCTCAAGGGCAAGAAGGTCGCCGTCATCGGCACCGGCGCCAGCGCCGTCCAGTTCGTCCCGAAGATCGCCCCGGACGTCGAAGAGCTGACCCTGTTCCAGCGGACGCCGCCGTGGATCATGCCCAAGGCCGACCACGAGATGTCCGGGCGCACCCGCGCGCTGTTCAAGGCGTTCCCGCCGGCCCAGCGCGCCTACCGGAACCTGCTCTACTGGATGCTCGAAGCCCGCGCGATCGGCTTCAACGGCCAGTCGTGGGTGATGAAGCTCGGGCAGCGGATCGCCCAGCGCAACATCGACCGCGCGATCAAGGACCCGCGGCTGCGGCGCAAGGTCACCCCGGACTACACCATGGGCTGCAAGCGCGTGCTCATCTCGAACGACTACTACCCGGCGCTGGCGCGGGACAACGTCGACGTCGTCACCGACGGCGTGCGCGAGGTCCGCGAGCACAGCGTCGTCGACGCGGCCGGCGTCGAGCACGAGGTCGACGCGATCATCTACGGCACCGGCTTCCACGTCACCGACGCCTTCGACGACCTGGAGATCGTCGGCCGCGACGGGCGCAACCTCGGCAAGGAGTGGGCGACCGAGGGGATGCGGACGCACCTCGGCATCACCGTCGCCGGGTTCCCGAACCTGTTCTTCCTGCTCGGGCCCAACACCGGCCTCGGGCACAACTCCGTCGTGTTCATGATCGAGGCCCAGATCTCCTACGTCGCCGAGGCGCTGCGGCTGGCCCGCGGGAAGGCCATCGAGCCGAAGCCCGAGGTGCAGGAGCGGTTCAACACCCAGATCCAGCGCAAGCTGGCCAAGGGCATCTGGACGCGCGGGGGCTGCAAGAGCTGGTACCTGGACGCGAAGGGCGTCAACCGGACGATCTGGCCCGGCTTCACCTGGCGCTACTGGCTGGACACGCGCAAGGTGCGGCGCGAGGACTTCCTGGTCGGCTGAGGTCGTGAGTGTTTAGGGCGGTTAGAACCGCCCTAAACACTCACGACCGCGGGATCAGCGGGAGGCGTAGCGGCGGAGGCGGGCGATCAGGTCCACGGTCGGCAGCTCGCACAGCTCGGCCATGCGCTCCAGGGCGGGCAGGTCGAGCGCGACCTCGCCGGCCCCGTGGTCGCCCGCCTGGCGCAGGCGGTCCTCGGCCCAGCGGCGCAGCGGCAGCAGCTCGGGCGAGGCGTCGGCGACGACCTTCCGCAGGTCGACCCGGACCCGCCCGGGCTCGTCGACGAACACCCGGCGGTGCACCTTGGCCAGCAGGTCCTGGGGAGCTCGTCCATCGCGACGCACAGCTCGACCAGGCGCACCACGGAACACTGTCTGGTGCCCAGTTCGTAGGTGGCCAGCGTCTGCAGCGAAATCTCGCTCTGCAGGTGCTGGTTCAGTTCCTTGCGCGTCCATCCTCGGCTGCGCCGGAGCTTGCGGAGCTCGTCCCCGAGTATCCGCTGATAGTCCTCAGCGTCGATCAGCACATCAATGTCCCCTGCCGTGCTCTCCCGCGGCACCGCCCGGGTGGTGACATTCCCGTGCAGGTGCACCCTCACGTGTATGTAAGTGCGGAGGAGCCCGGCCCTTACGCGGATTCGGGCATGTCTTTGATACCGATTGCGCGAGTTAGGCCGAACGGGTTAACAGAGGCGGTGCGAACTGCGTCAATTGACGCAAGGAACGCCCTCGGCGGTGATCGGCTTCTCGTCGTCGGCGACCGGCGGCGGGGCCGGGGCCTGCGACGTCGTGCCCGCGGCCGCACCCGCGCCGGAGCCCGCGTTCGAGGCCGTGCCCTCGTAGTCGGCGCCGAGGAAGACCATCACGTGCCCGGCCTGGACGCTCTTGTCCTCTTGGATCGTCGGCGAGCCGCCGAGCGCGTCCGCGACGGCCTGGCCGGCGTCCTTGCCGCCCTTCGGCACCCAGATCACCGTGGTCTTGCGCGAGGTCGCGTTCGCCGTCTCGCCCGGCGTGAAGCCCTTGCCTTCGAGGTTCTTGGCGACGCTCGCGGCCAGCCCGGTGCGGCCCGAGGCGTTGCGGACGTCGACCGTGGTCGCCTTGTTCGCGCTGTCTGCCTGCTGGGCGGGCGGGGCCGTCTGGCCCGGCTGCGGCCCGGCGAGACCCTGCACGAACTGCTTCACCTCGGCCGGGTCGACCTGGATGGCGACGCCGTCCTCGGGCGTGCGGTACTCGACGTTCTTCACCGGGATGGTGCGGAACTCGAGCTGGCCGCCGGTCAGGCCCTTCATCTGCTGGGCGAACCCGAAGATGTCCCAATTCTGGTTGAGCACGACCGACTTCTTGATCGCGTCGATCAGGTCGTTGAGCTTCGACGGGTTGGTCAGGGTGCCCGCCGAGAGCACCTTGCGGGCCATGCCCGCCATGAACACCTGCTGCCGGACGACCCGGTCGAGGTCGCCGTTGGGCAGGCCGTGGCGCTGGCGGACGAACTCGAGCGCCTCGACGCCGGAGATCGTGTGCTGGCCCTTGGTGAAGTTCGCGCCGGAGTACTGGTCCTTGACGTTGTTGTTCAGGCAGACGTCGACGCCGCCGATGGCCTTGGTGATGTCGCTGAAGCCGAGCAGGTTGACCGCGGCGTAGTTGTCGATGGTCGACCCGGTGAGCTTCTCGACGGTCTGGATCAGCTCCTTCGCCCCGGCCTGGTTGGCCTTGACGTCGAGCTCCTTCGGGTCGGTGACGCCCTGCTTCTGCAGGTCCTTGCGGGCCGCCAGCATCGCGCGGGCGTACGCCGAGTTGATCTTGTGCTTGCCGTAGCCGCCGGGGATGTCGACGTAGGTGTCGCGGGGCAGCGAGATCGCGACGGCCTTGCTGCCGTCGTTCGGGATGTGCACGAAGATCAGGGAGTCGGTGTTGAGCTCGCCGTCGGCCTCGCCGGCGCGCAGCTCGTCGAGCACCTCGCGCGGCAGCGGGTTGCCCTGGGCGTCGGTGCGGCTGTCCAGGCCGACCAGCAGGATGTCGCGGGCGCCGTCGGCGGGCTTGTCGCCACCGCCGTCGTCGCTGATCACGTTCGCGTAGTTCAGCCCGTTGACGAGGCCCTGCATGGCCGCCCACGCGTACCCGGTCAGGCCCATCACCAGCAGCGACACGACCGCCAGGGCGATCTTCGCGCCGCGGAAGGAGTTGCGGCGGGCCCGCGGGGCCGGGCGCGGCTGGGGGCGGCGGGGCGGCGGGCTGCCGCGGCGCGCGTCCGCCGGCTCCCGGCGAGGAGCCGGGCGGCGCGGGGGCGGGGTGCCGCGCCGGGCGTCGTCCCGCCCTGGCTCGTCCTGCCAGGGGCGGGCGGGGCGGCGGCCGCCTTGCCCGTTCCGAGGCGGGTGATCCACGCGGGTGACTCCTCACTGCTTCGATCGGTGGTCCTGGGGTTGGGACGCATGGTGCCGTCCCCGGGTTGCCGTAGCGTTACACATCCCCCTCCGGATGTGGCGCGCACCACCCAGTTTCCCGCAGGTTCGCCGGTTACGCCTGGTCAGGGCGTCGCATTCGCCGGACGTCCGCGCGGCAGGAGCGTGCCGGCGGCGGCGAGCAGCGCGAACGCGGCCGTCACGGCGTGGAGCGTGACACCCAGCAGGCCGGGCCGGCCGCCGTCGGCGGCGAACAGCAGCGAGGGCGCGCACGCGAGCGCGGTGGCGAGCCAGGTGCCGGTCGCGGCGCCCGCCCCGAGCCGGATCGTGTGCAGCAGGAACACCCCGAGCAGCAGGTGCACCAGGCTCTGGATCGGGTCGAGCCGCAGGCCGAGCAGGTCGGCGTCGGCCGCCACCCCGCCGAAACGGGTCAGCGCGAAGCCGAACACACCGAGCGTCGCGTAGCCGATGCCCAGCCCCGCCGCGGCGCGCGTGAGGAACACCGCTCGGCGGCCGGGCAGCTCGGCCGCGCGGGGCCGCGTCGCGTGGTGGCTGTGCCGCTCGAACCACCAGAACACCAGGGTCGCGGGCACCGCGAGCAGCCCGACGGCGACCAGCGTCCGCGGCTGGATCAGCCAGCTGAGCCCGTCGGCGATCCGGCCGGGCAGGTAGACGACGGCGACCAGCAGCAGCATCGCGGCGAGGAACGCCAGGTAGAGGCTCATCGGCGCGCGCAGGACGAACCGGCAGGCGACGGCGACGGTGCGCCGGTCGCCGAGCCGTCCGAGCGGCCGGGCGAGGAGCCCGAGCAGGCCCAGCTGGGCCAGGCCGAGCAGCAGCACGCCCCACGGCGGGGCGGAGAACGCCGCCGGGGCGCCCGGGCTGCCGAGCAGGACGGGTGGCCCATCGCGCAGGACACTCGCCACGGCGAGGCCCGCGACGCCGATCGCGACCGCGAAGCCGAGTAGACGTCGTGACGCGCGTACGCCGTCCGCGTGCGCGAAGGCGAGTTGCTGCGCGAGGAGCGCGAGAGCGAACGTCGCGGCGTAGCGGGGCAACGGCGAGCCGGACCAGCTCGCGGTCGCTTCCCCGGCGACGACCAGCGCGAGCAGCCCGGCCGCCGCGAGCACCGGCGCCCGGCGGTGCAGGGCCAGCAGCGCGGGCGCGCAGACGATCGTCAGCAGGTAGACGCCGAGCAGCCAGAGCGGGTGCAGCGCGATGCGCATGACCGTGGCCGTCGTGCCCGCCGGGATGCCGAGCAGCTCGAGCGCGAGCGGCGTCAGCAGGGCGACGACGGCGAAGATCAGTGCCGGGCGCAGCAGCGGGCTCGAGCGTTCGGCGAGGTAGTGACGGTAGCCGCCGCCCGCGTCCTGTTCGGCGCGCCAGCCCGCCGCGTTGAGGTGGCCGCCGGCGAAGAAGATCAGCGGGGTGAGCTGGGCGAGCCAGGTGAGCGGCCACAGCGCCGGTTCGGGAGCGCCCGCCCAGTGCGCGAGCGCCGTCACGGACTCGCCGAGCAGCAGGAGGACGACGCCGCCGGCACCGAGCAGCGCCCACCGGCTGACCTCGGTGGCGACGGCGGCGGGCGCGGGCACCCGCGGTTCGCGGCGGGCACGCAGCCAGCCGCGCAACCGGAACACGAGCAGGCAGGCGATCACGAGCACGCCGGCGACCATCGGGCCGATCGGGTCGCCGACGGGCGGGCCCCACCGCTGGTGCCACGAGTTGACGACGAGCCCGGCCGAGTAGAGCGACGCGACGATCCGGCAGGTGAACGCCGAGTTCATCGGGTTGAGGTCGCAGGCGTGGTGCATGTCGGTGGACAGCCGGTGGTCGAGGGCGGCGCGGACCTCGGGGCCGAGCGGGTGGCCCTTGCGGTCGGCGTAGCGCAGGAGGTCGTAGCCGAGGTCGTGGGACTTGCACGGGACGGCGTAGTCCCACTTCGTGTTGTCGTCGCCCCACGGGGTGGAGCAGCCGCCGTCGACGTGGACGGCGCGGACGGTGCCGTCGCGGGCGGGCAGCGCGCCGGGGGTGACGCCGCTGAGCGCGGTGAAGTCCTTCGGCAGCCGGGCGAGGGCGTCGGGGTGCGGGCCCGGGTGGACGAGAGCGTCGACGGCGTTCTGCGCGGCGAGGACGTCGCCGGTGGGCGGGCCCTGGTCCGGCGGGGCGGGCGGGCGCGAGGCGATGAGGCCGAAGGCGAAGACGACCAGCAGGACGAGCAGCAGCCAGCCGGACGTCGACCAGGGTCGGCGGAGACGGGGCGGCGCGGTCGGGGCTGGCATGGTCCCAGGGTGCCAGCCCGGTCACGGCGGCGACATGGGGACAACCCCCGGGGTTCACCGGCGCTTTCCCCTAGGCTGCCCGGTCGGCTGCCCGTTCTTACGTTCCGCCGGAGTGCCGAGCCGACGAGAATGGCGGGAGGGGGCACGGCGACCAGGAGGGCGTGCGGTGGGCGCGACCGATCCCGGCGGGCGGGTGCCCGTGGAGAACACGGCCCAAGCCCTCCGGCGGCTGGCCCCTGGTGCGGGGTTGCGCACTCCGCGCGACCCGAACCTGCGGGCGTTGGCGAAGGCGTTGCGTTCGTGTTCCCCGGCGGAGCTGGCGCGGGTGCACCCGGAGCCGGTGGCCCGGGTGGTGCTGGCCGATCAGCTGAGAGCGCTCGACCGGGCGATGACGGGGTTGTTCGGGCCGGAGACGCGGTGTCCCGAGGCGGCTCGGCTGGTGCGGGCGGCGAGGTACAGCCGGACTTGGCGGACCGGGGTCGCGGGGGAGCTACTCGGGCGGCTGCGGGCGGAGCCGGGGTTGCGGGCTGCCGCTTTGGGGTGGGCTGAGGTTGCCGGGTGTCGGATCTTGGCTGGGGAGCTGCGGGGTGTGCCGGTGGTGCCGGGTGAGGAGGACGGGCGGCGGGCGGCGGAGCTGGCGGTGGCGGCGGTGTTGCCACGGCCGGAGCTGGACGTTGCTGCGGGCGGCGGGGCTGGGAGTGATGGCGGGCAAGGAGCTGGACGGACGCTTGGCGAGACCGGGTTCGGCCCGCCAGTCCACCACCCTGCGCCGAGCGGTCATCCCGGGCCGACCAACGACTTCCTGCCCGGCGGTCCACCCACCCCGACCAGTGGCTTCCTCGACGTCAGCGCCATCCACCTCGGCGAGCGCGGCTTCCGCGTCGACGTCAACGCCGATCCGCCCGTCGACCTCGTCCACGACGGCCACGACCTCACCCTGCGCGCCCTCTGGTGGAACGGGCTCGGCCGGGTGACCGACGACCTCGGCCACGAATACCTCATCCTCGCCAAGGACCGCGCCGGGACCGGGGTCGTCCGGCACTGGTGCCACCCGCGGCCCGCTCCCGGGGCCCGCGTCCTGCGCCTCGAGTCCGCCGGTTACCGCGGGGAACGGCTGCGGCTGGCTCCCGCCGCGCCCGGGACCTGCGCCGATGTGCTCGTCAAGCTCGAACTCACGGTGCGGCTGGGGGCGTGACCGGCCCGTCGGGCGCGAAGCACACCTGGTCGCGGCCGTTCTCCTTCGCCAGGTACACCGCCGCGTCCGCGGACTGCAGCAAGCTGTCCAACGTCGCTCCGTGACGCGGGTGGCGGGCCACGCCGATGGACGTCGTGCGGTCGGCGATCGTCGCCGGGTCGCCACGTTTGTCCGTTGTCACGATATGCAACTTCGCAATCGCAACACGTATGCGTTCGGCCGCGTCCCAGGTGGCCTCTTCGTCGATGTCCGGGAGCAGAATGAGGAATTCCTCACCCCCGAAACGGCCGACCAAGTCACTCGGTCTCGTCACTTCGTCCAGCGTTTGCGCAACCGTGCGGAGCACGTCGTCGCCCGCCGGATGTCCATAGGTGTCGTTAATCCACTTGAAGTGGTCGAGATCGACCATCAGGAGCGCCAGCTGATCACCCGATCGAGCGGTCCTCTCCAGTGCGCGCTCCGCCGACTCCGACCACCCGCGCATGTTGAGAATGCCGGTTTTCGGGTCCGTCCGGACGTCGTTCTGGAGCTGATCGAGTTCGGCGAGGCGATTGAAGACGACGGTCGCGACCGCCATCACGACGACCATCGGCGGCACGACGGCGAGCAGGATCGCGGTCACCGCGCCGAGGCCGATGGTCACCGCTTCCAACAGGTTGTCGGCCGGGCTGCCCAGTACGTTACGCAAGGTCGGCTCGGACGAAAGCCCGAGCGCCAGTGCGCCGCCGACGTAGAGGATCTGGATCGCTTCGTAGACCACGCCGGTGAGCACGATCGTGCCCGCCTCCTGCCAGAAACCGCCCCAGCCGGACTGGCCGAGCAGGTGCGGCCCGAGCGCCACGTACGTGAGGTGCGCGACCGCGCCCGCCAGCCCGTGCGTGATCGACGAGAAAATGAAGTTGTGCGCCGGCCGCCGCGCGATGAACCAGTGCTGGAGGCGGATCAGGAATACGACGAGCAGTGTCAACGGCACCGGCAGGATCAATGCCGCGGAAAACGTCCAGACGGCCGTGAGGTCGATCAGGACCTTTTTGGTCCGGTTGCGCCGGCGCTCTTCCTGACGCTGCGTCAGCTGAATGTGGACCGTCGCCCCGGCGGCGAGAATTCCGAAATTGATCCAGTCGCGTCCGCCCGGCACCAGGGAATGGAAGAAGGAAACGGCGAGCACCGCGACGGCGACGACCTCGAGGCCGAGCATGAACGCGATCAGCGCCGGCGGACGGCGCCAGAGCGCCCAGTTGCGGGGCCGATACGGATGGTCGCGCCCGGCCGGGCCGCCCGCCGGGTCGGCGTGCTCGTTCACCGGCGTGCCCGGGGCCGCCGCCCGTGCGCGCCGGGCGGTCGCCCCGCCGTCGGCGGACGGGTCGTCGTCTGGTCCCGGATGCAATTGGTCACCTCCTTTCCAGCCTAGCCCCGCACTTGAGTAATCTCATCGGTACCTGCCAGAGTGTTGACGCATTCCGCGGCCGGGTATCATCCTTCAGCAACAGAACACCCCGAAGTGCCGGGAACGCGGCTCAATCGCTTGTTCCTGCTTCCCAAGATGGAGGTGGATCAGTGCGTAACCGTGACGCCTGAGTCGACCGCGAATTGCTCGCCGTCCCCAGCTGAATGTCATTCATGATCTTGCCTGTACGGAGAGGTGGCGACCGATGGCCAACCGTGACGGCTGAAAACTCGCCCGGCATATCCCTTCATGACAACCCCGGCTCCGGTTCCACCCTGCCGACCCGGTGCCACGACAGCGCCACCGGGACCGCCAGCAGCAGTCCCACCGCCCCGGCGAGGGCGATGGTCGCGTCCGCTGAACCCAGCCACTGCGCGACCAAGCCGCCGATGCCGACGCCCACACCCTGGGCGACCCGCAGCCCCGTCCGGTACAACCCGCCGGCGCTGCCCCGGATGTCGTTGGGCACCCACGTGATGAACGTGGCCGACACCGTGATGACGTACGCACCCGTCGCGCCGGCCAGTGCGAGCAGGACCAGCGCGACCGCCAGGTTCGGCCGGAACGCGAACACCGCGAGCGCGGCCAGCGGCAGTGCGGCCAGCACGCCGAGCAGCTTGCGGCGGTGCTCGGTCGAGACGAACCGCGACAGCAGGAACGTCCCGACGACGAAGCCGAGCGGGTCGGCGGCCAGGAGCCAGCCGACCGCCTGGTCACCGGCGCCCAGCTGCGCGGCGAGCGGCGCGGCGAGGCCCTCCGGGATCACCGCGAGGCCGACGAGCCACGACAGGTAGAGCAGCACCCGCAGCCGTTCGTCGCCGAAAACCTGCCGGACGGCGCCGAACCACGGGGCGCCGCCGTTGCCCGCGGCCGGGCGCCGCAGCACCATCAGCCGCACGGCTACCGCCGCGACCAGGAACGTCAGCGCGTCGATCCCCAGCGCCCACGACGTCCCGATGGTGGTCACCAGCAGGCCGCCGACGGCCAGCCCGGCCAGCATCGCGGTGTTGTTCGTGATCCCGCGCAGGTCCTGGCTCTGCAGGTAGACGTCGTCGTCGGCGAAGATCTCGCGGCCGAGCGCGTTCTGCGCCGCGTTGCACGGCGCGTTCGCCAGCCGCGCGAAGACGAACAGCACGAACAGCCAGCCCATCGGCATGCCGGGCACGGCCATCAGGCCGATCAGCACGGCCTGGGCGAGCGAGCCGGCGGCCAGCACCGCGCGCCGGGGGTACCGGTCGGCGAGCTGGGAGAGCCCGAGCCCGCCGGCCAGCGCGGGCAGGAACGTCAGCGAGTAGACGACGGCCGAGAGCAGCGGCGACCCGGTCCGGTCGAAGATCAGGATGGCCAGCGCGACGATGGTCAGCTGGTCGCCGAGCATCGACTGCGTCTCGGCGAACCACAGCGCGCGGAACTCGCGGTTGGCCAGGACGGCCCGGAGCCGCGGTGTCGCGCGCGTCGCCACCTCGTAACCACCGTCCCCCGATCGAGTGAACATGGACCGTCCGCATTGTGCCTCGTCAGTGACGGCCCCGTCCGGGGGAGTCACCACAGCCCCGCCCGGAAAGCACTAACAGTATGCCGCCGACTACGCCCCGGTGTCCTCGGAACGGCCGAGCCGCTCGCGCTTGAGAGCCGATCGGATGACCGCCGCCACGGTGCCGTCCGTTCGCCGTGACCGGCGCGCGGGTACCTCCGGACTGATCGAACCGGACTCGCTCGGCGCAGGGCGGCGGCCGCTCGTCGTCGAGGCGATGCCCCGTTGGGCCGGATGGGCCAAGACTGGTTGCAGAGCCGGCCGGGGTGGCGGAGCGCGCCGACGGCGCCGCAGAGCGGGGAGTGACGATGGACGGGTTGATGCAGGGCAAGGCGGTCGTGGTGACCGGCGCCGGCCGCGGGCTGGGCGAGGCCTTCGCGGTGCACGTCGCGCGCGCCGGCGGGTCGGTGGTCGTCAACGACATCGACGTCGAGCTGGCCGAGCGGACGGCGGCGAACATCGTGGCGCACGGCGGCCGCGCCGTCGCCAGCGGGCACAGCGTCGCCGAGGCCGGCGAAGCGCAGGAGATCGTCGACCTCTGCGTCAAGGAGTTCGGCGGCATCGACGGGCTGGTGAACAACGCCGGGCTGAACTACGAGGCGCTGCCCTGGGAGGACGACGCCGAGCAGGCCCGCGAGCTCGTCCAGGTCAACGTCATGGGCGTGGTGAACACCGGGCTCGCCGCGATCAAGGCGATGGTCGGCGCGGGCACCGGCGGCTCGATCGTCAACATCTCCTCGGGCGCCTCGCTCGGGCAGCGCAAGCTCGGCGTGTACGCGGCGAGCAAGGGCGCGGTCGCGTCGCTGACCTACTCGTGGGCGCTCGACCTCGAGGAGGCCGGGATCCGGGTCAACGCCGTCTGCCCGCTCGCGCACACGCGGATGGTGTGGAAGTCCGAACGCTCGCTGCGCGCGTGCCCGCCGGACCGCACGCCGTCCCGGATCGCGCCGGTCGTGCTGTTCCTGCTCGGTGAGGGCTCGCACGGCATCACCGGCCAGATGATCCGGTGCAACGGCCCGCAGCTGCACGTCATGGGCCAGCCGTTCCTCAAGCAGCCGATCCTCGAGCGCCCGGTCTGGGACACCGAGACCGTGCAGAAGGCGTTCGACGAGGTCTTCTCCGCCCACCTGGAGAACTACGGCCTGGAGAAGCGCGTGCCGCCGCGGCTGCGCAAGTGGACGGAGACGACCTCGCCCCGCACGGCCTGACCCGGTCGTGAGTGTTTAGGGCGGTTAGTACTCCAGCTGTAGTTCGTGATCGGGTGCTGGGTTTTCGTGTCGTCGCTGGTAGTGGCTTTGCCGGGCGTGATGTTGGTGTCGTCGGCGCCAGGTGGACCAGGCCAGGATGTCGGCGACGCGGCGGGCTGGCTTGAGGATGAGCTGGGCGTAGAGGTGCCTGATCTCGTTGCGTGTCAACGGGATCAGGCCCTCATGCGGTTTTGTGTGGCGGGCATGGGCGGCGGCGATGGCGAGGAAGGCGTGGGCCAGCATGACCAGCGTGGTCCAGCGATACCAGGAGGTCCAGGTGCGGACCTGGTGCTCGTCCAGGCCGGTGAGTTCTTTGCCGGTCTGGAAGGTTTCCTCGATCGTCCAGCGACGCCCGGCAACGCGGGCGAGCTTGGCCAGCGAGACGCGGCGGGGGCTGTAACAGCGGTAGAACGCAGTCTCCCCGGTGCGCCGGTTGCGGCGCATCAGGATCCAGTGATAACCGGTGGTGCCCGCGGGGTGCAGCCGGATGCGGGCCCACAGGTAGTAGCGCCGGCCTTTCGCGCCCGCTCCGGCGGAGAGCTTCTGCCAGGCCCGTTTCGGCAGCGCGGCCGCCCGCTCATCAGCTCGCACGCTCTGCCTGCCGGGCCCGGGAATGCGATGGTCGCAGGCCACGGCCAGCACATAGGCCTGTCCGCGTTGTTCGAGCGGATCACGCAGGCCGGCAGCGTCTTTGCCGTAAGCCTCGTCCCCGGTCACCCACCCCACCCGCACGCCCGCGTCCAGCGCCCGGGTGATCATGGCCAACGCGAGCCGGGATTTCGTGGTGAACCGGGTCCCGGCGGGCACTCCGGCCCGGTCCCGGCGCCGGGGGTCCTCGGCCCAGCTTTCAGGCAGGTAGAGCTGCACGGTCGATGAACGTATGCCCGGCCGGGGTGGAATACGTCAGGAACACCGACATCTGCGAGTTCTCGATCCGGCCCGCCGTGCCCGTATACTGCCGCTGGACTCCGACCGACTCGGTGCCCTTCTTCAGGTCGCCGGTCTCGTCGATGACCAGCATCGCATCCTGATCACCCAGCTGCTCGACCACGACCTCGCGCAGGTCGTCACGAACCCCGTCCACGTCCCAGCTCGCGCGCGAGAGCAGGTTCTGCATCCCATGCGGGGTCGTGTCCCCGACAGCCTCGGCGATGGTCCAGCAGTTCACCCGAACCAGCCCGGCCAGCAGCCCCTGCACGAACCGCCCCGCGCGGCGACGCGACTCCACCCGCGCGAACCGGTGCCCCACCCGCACGAACATCTCACCCAGCAGCGACTGCCACCCCGCAGGGTCTACGCTGGCAGCCGCGGCCACCACATGATCTTGAGTTGTCTTCACAAACACCATGATCACGTGGTGGCCGCACCCATCTCACCGGCCCCCTCCAGCAAGATCACGAACTACAGCTGGAGTATTAGAACCGCCCTAAACACTCACGACAGGCCGCGTGCTTAGGAACCGGCGGCGGGCTCCGGGTCGCGGGTAGCCGCGTACAGCGCCTCGATGTCGGCCGAGTAGCGGTCGTTGATGATCCGGCGCTTGAGCTTGAGCGTCGGGGTCAGCTCGCCGGACTCGGGCGTCCACGCCTTCGGCAGCACGTGGTAGCGCTTGATCTGCTCGATCCGGGCCAGCCTGCTGTTGGCCGACTCGACCGCGCGCTCCAGCTCGGCCCGGACCGCCGGGTGGGATGCCAGTTCCTCCGGCGACGCCGTGACGCCGTTCGCCGCGGCCCAGCCGGGGGCGATCTCGTCGTCGAGGACGATCAGCGCCGTCACGTACGGCCGGTCGTCGCCGATCGCGACCGCCTGGCCGATCAGCGGGTGCTCCTTGAGCAGGCCCTCGATCCGCGTCGGCGCGATGTTCTTGCCGCTCGAGGTGATGATCAGTTCCTTCTTGCGGTCGGTGATCGTCACGAAGCCGTCTTCGTCGATCGTGCCGATGTCGCCCGTGGCATACCAGCCGTCGGCGTCGGTGGCGTCCTTGATCGTCCCGTCCTCCTGCAGGTAGCCGAGGAACACGATCGGGCCGCGCACGAGCAGCTCGCCGTCTTCGGCGACCTTCACCTCGACGCCGTCGAGCGGCTTGCCGACGGTGCCCGCGCGGAACGCCTCGCCGGAGTTCGACGTCGCCGCGCCGGTGGTCTCGGACAGGCCCCAGACCTCGCAGATCTCGACGCCGAGCCCGGCCAGGAAGTAGATGATCTCCACCGGCAGCGCGGCCGCGCCGCTGGAGGCGACGAGCAGCTTGTCCAAGCCGAGCAGCGCGCGCACCGGGGCGAGCGCGGCTTCGTCGGTCTGCCGGATCTTCTCGGCCAGCTCGGCGGGCACCGGCTGCCCGGCACTGCGCAGCTTGTAGCCCTGCTGCAGCAGTTCGTTCGCCTGCAGCAACGCCGTGCGCTTGTCCTCGGGAACGCTGCCGAGCATGTTCTTCAGTCCGGCGACCATCTTCTCCCACACGCGCGGGACGCCGAAGAAGCTCTGCGGGTGCACCTTGCCGAGCGCGCCGGCCACCGCCGTCGGGTCGGCGAGGGTGTGGACGTGGCCCGCCCACACGATCGGCAGGTAGATCGACAGCTCCCGCTCGGCGATGTGCGCGAGCGGCAGGTACGCGATGTTCGTCGCGTGCATCGGCGGGTGGTGCAGCTCGGTGACCGCGTACGCCTGGTGGATCGCGTTGCGGTGCGACAGCACGACACCCTTGGGGTCGCCGGTCGTGCCGGAGGTGTAGATCATCGACAGCGGGTCGTCCGGCTTGATCTCCCGCCACGACCGCTCGAACGCGTCGGGGTCGGCAGCAAGCGCTTCCCGGCCGCGGGCTCGCAGCGCCGAAAGAGAGAGGTAGCGGTCGTCGCCGTCCGGGATCGCGGTCTCGTCCATGACGACGATGTGGCGCAACGCCGGGAGGTCGTCGAGCACCGGCCGCCAGCGCGCCAGCTCGTTCTCGCCGCCGAGCACCACGACCGGCGCGGCGCTGTGCCGTGCGACGAACCGGATCTGGTCCGGGCTGAGCGTCGCGTAGGCGGTGCACGGGATCGCGGACAGGTGCGTCGCGGCGAGGTCGGCGATGATGTGGTCGGGGCAGCCGGGCGCCATGATCAGCATGCGGTCGCCCTTGGCGAGCCCGAGCCCGGCGAGCCCGCGGGAGACCTCCGCGATGGCGGTCCGGAACTCCAGCCAGGTGAGCGTCGGCTGGCCCTCGAGGTCGAGCGACGTGATCGCCGGGAGGTCGGGGTATTCGACCGCGTTGCGGTGCAGCAGCCGCGGGATCGTCTGGCCTTCGGTCTGCTCGGCGACGGTGGTCAACGCTGGCCTCCTCAGCTCCGGATGGCCACACTGTAGGGGCTCCCGGCCGAGGTGGATAGAGAATCGCGGCCACGTCGGACGTCCCCCTCACCCCGCCCCGCGCGGTCAGGTTCCCACGACCGTCCACAGTGCACACGGGCGTCGCGGCGCGAACCGCGCTTCAATGGAAGGCACCACGGACTCCAGGGGGAAGCGATGACGCGGTCGGCTCGTGAGCTGCTCGAAGAGATCCAGGACGAACTCGCGCCGCGCGACGGCGACAACCGGCTCGTCCCGTCGATCACCGCGGGCCGGGCCCCGCGCGCGGTGTTCGCCGCGCTCGCCGCCGAGGAGAAGTTGATCACCCTGAGCGACTGGCGGAGCTTCCACGCGCTCGCCGCCCGGGCCGACGAGCCGAACGCGCGCACGTTCTTCGGCGGTCTCGCGCCCGGGGAGCAGCAGGCGAACGGGATGCTCGACGCGCTGATCGAAGCCGCGGGCCCGGACCGCGGCGAGGAACGGCCGCGCGCGGGCTGCCAGGCCTACCCCGCCTACGTCGCGTGGCTCGCCCTGAACGGCGAATCGTCGGCGACCGCGGCGGGGATCTTCGCGAACTTCGCCGCCTTCGGCCGGTACTGCAAGGACGTCGCCGCCGGCATGCGCGAGCACTACGGGTTCGCCGACGACGCCTGCGCGTTCTTCGACTTCTTCGCGGCGGACGTCCCGGAGATTGAAGAACAAGCACTCGCGGCCGTCCAAGCGGGACTCGACGCGCGTCGGCTCGACTTCCGCGACGCGCACCTCTACGCACGGTTGTTCCAGAGTTACGAACTGCAGTTCTGGAACACCCTCGCCGACGAGTTCCCGGGCTGACCGCGCCGCGGAACCGGTACCGGGCCGCGCCCGGTGGTCGAGACCACCGCGTTCGCGGAATGGGCGGAATTCCGCGCAGCGTTCCGGGGAATCCGTGGCCCGGCTGGGGAATTCCGCGCAATTCCGCCTTGGCGGCGCCGGAAGTCCCGGACGAAGGGGACGTGCGCGGACCCTGCGGCGAACCCGTGATGTTTCTCACCGAACGATTCGCCGCGTTCGTACGTAGCGGCTCCGGAGCGGACCCGGGCGCGGACGGCGCGTACTCACAGCGTGCACCGGTGGCGCGGAACGGAAGTCGTGCTGGGACGAACGTCACGACTTTCGGTGGTGGACTTTCCAAGCGCAGGCAGCAAGTGTGGAGGGGTCACCGTTCCAAGATCACGTTCTCGCCACGGACTTGACGCGCCCTGAGCGGCTGCATACCGTCGTCGCGGGCGAAGCAGACCACGGTGATGTTGATCCGGCTGGTCGGAATCCGGGTGTCCATGACCTCGGGCGACCCGAAACCTTGTACTGCCGGAAGGAAAACGGACCCAGGTGAAGCAGATTTCTCTTCGACGCAACCGGGGATCCTCGATTCGGAAGCGCGTGCTCACGATCGCGCTGATCCCCAGTGTGGCCCTGCTGCTGGTCGGCGTGGCGCTCGCCGGTTACCTCATCTACGACGCGGTCACCGCTCGCGATTACACCAGCCGCATCCGCGGATCGGAAGCCCCTTCGATCCCGTTCTTCGCCGCGCTGCAGCAAGAGCGCCAGGCGACGCTGAGCCTCCTCGCCGGTCAGGGCGACCAGCGGGCGGTGCTCGCGGCCGTCCGCCCGAAGACCGACGCGAACGCGGCGAAGGTCCTCCAGAACCTCAAGGACAACTTCGCCGACTACGACGACACCCCGCCGAGCGTCCAGAAGAACATCACCACGTTCTTCGGGCTGTACCAGCAGCTGCCGCAGACCCGCCAGGCGGTCGACAGCGGCCAGATGCAGATCAGCCAGGCCTTCGCCTACTACAACAAGATGCTCGACCAGTTCACCGACGGTGTCGCGGGACTGGCGCAGAACGCGCGCGGCGCGCAGAACGCGTTCGACCGGCTGACCGCGATCCCGCTGTTCACCGCCGCGGACGCGATGCAGCGCAGTGACGCGCTCGCCGCCGCCGGGCTGGCCGCGGGCGGGCTCGGCAACGACGACTTCCGCGCCTACGTCGGCCAGGTCGGTGCCTACCACGCGCAGCTGGACGCGTCGGCGCCGAAGATGATCCCCGAGGTCAAGGCGAAGTACGACCAGCTGCTGGCCAGCCAGCCGTGGCAGACGGTGACCCAGGTCGAAACCGCTTTCCTGCGCGGTGACCTGACGAAGCTGCCGGTGGCGCAGGACCAGTGGCGCACCGCCGCCCGCCAGGTCGGCGACGCGCTGATGGGCATCTTCGTCGCGCAGAGCGCGAACGCGAGCCAGGCGGCGATCGAAGACGCCGACTCGACGTTCACCGAGTCGCTGATCGCCGGCGTGATCGCCGTGCTGTTCGCAGTCTTCGTCGTGTTCGTCGCCGTCCGGCTGTCGAACCGGCTCATCGGCCGCCTGCACCGGCTGCGCGAGGACACCCTCGACGCCGCCGAGGTCCGGCTGCCGGAGCTGGTCGCCCGGGTCCAGGCGGGCGAGCCCGTCGACCTCGAAGAGGGCGGGCACTTCCTCGACCACGGCACCGACGAGATCGGCCAGGTCGCCGACGCGTTCAACAAGGCGCAGCAGACCGCCATCGCGGCCGCGATCGACGAGGCGAAGATCAAGGAGGGCACCAAGACGGTGTTCCTCAACATCGCCCACCGCAGCCAGGTCATCGTGCACCGCCAGCTCAAGGTGCTCGACCAGGCCGAGCGCAAGCAGGAGGACCCGGAGCAGCTGGACACCCTGTTCCAGCTCGACCACCTCTCCACCCGCGCCCGCCGCAACGCCGAGAACCTGATCATCCTCGGCGGCGGGCAGCCGGGCCGTCAGTGGCGCAACCCGGTCGGGCTGGCCGAGCTGGTCCGCGGCGCCTCCGCCGAGACCGAGGACTTCGCCCGCGTGAAGACGGCGGCGCTGCCGCAGATCGCCGTCCGCGGCCCGGTCGTCGGCGACCTCGTGCACCTGCTCGCGGAGCTGATCGACAACGCGACGTCGTTCTCGCCGCCGCAGTCGCGGGTCGAGATCCGCGGCAACGTGGTCGGCAAGGGCGTCGTGATCGAGGTCGAGGACCAGGGTCTCGGGCTCGAGCCGGACCAGACCGAAGAGATCAACGCGATGCTGGCCGACCCGCCGGACTTCGGGATCATGGCGCTGTCGGACGAGCCGCGCCTGGGCCTGTTCGTGGTCGCGCGGCTGGCCGCCCGCCACGGCATCCAGGTGCACCTGCGCGAGTCGGCCTACGGCGGCACCCGGGCCATCGTGCTGGTGCGCACCGACCTGCTGGCCCCGCTCGCCGAGACCGAGCCGGAGCAGCCGATCACCCCGCCGAAGCCGGAGCTCGTCCCGAACCCGGTCGAGCCGGAGTCCGACGGCGACGAGGTCATGCCGCTCAAGCGGCAGCCGCGCCGCCCGGCCCGCCACCGCACCGAGCCGCCCGCCGCGGCTCCGCCGACCCAGCCCGCGCCGGTCCCGCCGGCCGCCCCGGCGCAGCCGCCGTCCGTGCCGACGCCGGTGCCCGTCGGGTCGGTCGCCGAGCCGGTCAGCCAGCCGACGCAGGCGCAGCCCGCCGCCCCGGTCCGCCCGCCGGCCCCGCCCGCGCGGACGTCGCGCCCGGCGCGGCCGGCCGCGCAGCAGCCGGCCTGGCCACCGCAGGAGCCGCGGGCGTCGGTGCCCGAGGGACGGCCCTCGCAGCCGCGTCGCCCGGAGGCCCCCGGCCGCCCGCCGCTGCCGCAACGGCGACGCCAGCAGAACCTCGTTCCCCAGTTGCGGGAAGATAGGCCCGCACAGGAACGCGAAGAGGTCAGGCTGGACTCCCCGGAGGCCGCCCGCAGCAGGCTGTCCGCCTTCCAGCAGGGCACCCGCCGGGCTCGTGACGAGGAACCCGCCGAGAACGACAACTACGGAGAGCGCGAGTAATGGCCAACTCAGGCGTCAGTGAGCTCGACTGGCTGCTGGACGACCTCGTCAAGCGGGTCGCCGGGGCGGACCGCGCGGTGGTGCTGTCCTCCGACGGCCTGCTCATCGGCAGGTCAGGCAACCTCTCCGAGGAGGACGCGGAGCACCTTTCCGCGGTGGCTTCGGCGTTCCAGAGCCTGGCCCGCGGGACCGGGCGGCACTTCGGCGGCGGCAACGTCCGCCAGACGATGGTCGAGATGGACCACGCGTTCCTGTTCGTCACGGCGGCCGGGCGGGGCGCCTGCCTCGCCCTGCTGGCGCGGGAAGACGCGGACATGGGCCTCGTCGCGTACGAGATGAACCTGATGGTGAAGCGGGTCGGCCAGGTGCTCACCTCGGCTCCGCGGACCGGCGCCGGCGTCCTGCCCACGTCGCCATGAGCGGACGGCACGAAGCCTGGTTCGACGACGAGGCCGGCCCGCTGGTCCGGTCCTACGCGGTCACGGGCGGCCGCACCCGGTCGGACACCCTCGGGCTCGACCTCATCACGCTCGTCGTCGCGCTGCGCACCGCGCACGAAGCGGGCATGCTCGAACCGGAGTACGCGCGCATCATCGCCCTGTGCCAGCGGCCGGTCTCGGTGGCGGAGGTGGCCGCCCGCGTCGATCTGCCGCTGCCGGTGGTCAAGGTGATGCTCAGCGACCTCATCGAGCAGAACCTGGTGCTGTTCCGTACCGCGGCACCGGTCCAGGAAACTCCCAACCGACACGTACTGCAGGCGGTTCTTGATGGCATCCGGAAACTCTGACCCCCGGCGGAACCTGACCGCGACCGCGGTCAAGGTACTCATCGCCGGCGGGTTCGGGGTCGGCAAGACCACGATGGTCGGCTCGGTGAGCGAAGTGCCGCCGCTGCGGACCGAAGAGGTCATCACGACCGCGTCCGAGGGTGTCGACGACCTCTCGGGGATCGAGCAGAAGACCACCACGACGGTCGCGCTCGACTTCGGCCGCATCACGATCAACCCGGACCTGATCCTGTACCTGTTCGGCACGCCGGGGCAGGACCGGTTCTGGTTCATGTGGGACGAGCTGGCCGAGGGCGCGCTCGGCGCCGTCGTGCTGGCCGACACCCGGCGGCTGGACAGCTGCTTCGCGGCGGTGGACTTCTTCGAGCGCCGGAACCTGCCGTTCGTCGTCGGCGTGAACTGCTTCGACGGCGCGTACCGCTACGGCACCGAGGAGGTCCGGCAGGCGCTCGACGTCGGCATGGACGTCCCGCTGCTGCTGTGCGACGCCCGCGAGCGCGAGTCGACGAAGCAGGTCCTGACCAGCCTGATGGAACACGTGATGGCGCGGTCCGACCTCGCGGCCGCCCAGGGCGGCTACTGATCGGACCGCGCGCTCGGGGCTTCAGCGGCGCCGCTTGATGAGCGTGTCGATGGCGAAGCGGCCCGGGCCGATCGCGGCGAACAGCAGGAAGATCCACGAGTAGACGGCGGCGGGCTCGCCCATGTTCTGCAGCGGCAGCAGGCCCATCGGGGCGTGCACGGTGAAGTAGGCGTAGGCCATCACGCCGGACAGCAGCAGCGCGGCGGGCCTGCTGGCGAGGCCGAGGAACAGCAGCGCGGCACCGACCAGTTCGAAGACGCTGCCCCACCAGCCGGGGAACGAGCCGAACGGTACGCCGCCGCCCTGGCCGTCGACGCCACCGAAGAAGCCGAATCCCTGCAAGCCGTGGAAGCCGAACAGGAACGAGATCACGATCCGGCTCGCGCCGATGACCAGGCCGGTGACCTGGGTCTTCGCGGAGCTGGCGGTGGTGGTGGCGGTCTGGGTCCCGGTGGCGATCGTGGTGGTCATGTCGAGGGTTCCTTCCCTGGGTTTCTTCCTTGCCTTCTGCCTACGCGTCGAGCGGGCCACCGCCGGATCGACAACCCCGGGAAAAAATCTTGGAAGAGTTTCGGGAGACTGTCCGGATGGCGGGTAAACGCAGTGCCGGGCTCCTGCTCCACCGCGGGCGGGGCGACGACGTCGAGGTGCTCCTCGGGCACATGGGCGGGCCGTTCTGGGCGAAGAAGGACGCGGCGGCGTGGTCGCTGCCCAAGGGGGAGCTCGACCCGGACGAGGAGCCGGAGGCCGCGGCGCGGCGCGAGTTCGAGGAGGAGCTGGGGCTGCCGGCGCCGTCCGGTGAGTACGTCTCGCTGGGCGAGGTGAAGCAGTCGGGCGGCAAGGTCGTCACGGCGTGGGCGGTCGAGGCCGACCTCGACCCGGCGGCGGTGGTGCCCGGGACGTTCTCGATGGAGTGGCCGCCGCGCTCGGGCAAGCAGCAGGAGTTCCCCGAGGTGGACCGCGTGGAGTGGTTCCCGCTCGCGGTGGCGCGGGAGAAGCTGCTGAAGGGGCAGCTGCCGTTCCTGGACCGGCTGGTGGCGCTGGTCAGCGGCTGAGCAGGGCGTCCAGCGGCTTCGCGGTGAAGGACGGCAGGACGACGTCGGCCTGGCCGAAGTCGAGGCTTTCGGTGATGGCGTTCGGGACGGCGACGCAGGTCAGCCCGGCGGCCTTGGCGGCGGTGACGCCGTGCGGGGTGTCTTCGAAGGCGATGGTTTCCCGCGCGGTCACTTCGAGGGCGTTGATCGCGGCGAGGTAGAGGTCGGGGTCCGGCTTGGCTTTGTGGAGATCCCCGGTGAGGACGGCGTCGAAGTAGCCGGCGAGGCCGAGCCGTTCGAGGTGCGGGTTGACCCAGGCGCCGGACGAGCTGGAGGCGACGGCCAGCTTGAGGCCCTGCTCGCGCGCGGCTTCGAGGTAGTCCAGGGCGCCTTCGCGCGGGCCGAGGTCCTCGAGCAGCTTGAGAACGCGGGCCCGGGTCTTCGGCCGCAGCGCGTCGGGATCGATGCCGGGGGCGTGTTCGGCGAGCAGGGCGAACATGGCGGGCGTGGTGTGCTGGGTGCCGATGACGGCGTACCAGGCTTCCAGCGGGAGTTCGGCGCCGTGCTCCCGGAAGACGTCCTGCCACGACCGGAGGACGGCGGACTCGGTGTCGGCGAGGGTGCCGTCGAAGTCGAAGACGAGGGCGCGGGTGGGCACGCCTGCACCCTGCCCGCTCGGTGATCGCTCAGGCAAGGGAGTTGTGACGAGCCCGAAAGACCTCGACGGCGGCATCCCCACGCAGGGCGAAGATGACCTCCCGGATGCTGCCGGGTTCGGCCCGGGCGACGGTCGTGAGCGCGATCTCCGCGGCCGACGCCATCGGCCACCGGTAGATCCCGGTGGAGATGGCGGGGAAGGCGACGGTCTCGGCCCCGAGCTCGCGGGCGACCTGGAGGGAGTTCCGGTGGCAGTCGGCGAGCAGTCCGGACCGGTCTTCGGAGTCCGACCACACGGGGCCGACGGTGTGCACGACCCACCGGGCGGGCAGGTTCCCGGCGGTGGTGGCGACGGCCTGTCCGGTCTTGAGGCCTTTCCCGTAGTGCCCGGCGCGGAGCTGCCGGCACTCGGCGAGGATGGCGGGGCCGCCCTTGCGGTGGATGGCCCCGTCGACCCCACCGCCGCCGAGGAGCGAGGAGTTGGCGGCGTTGACGATGACGTCGACCTCGAGGGTGGTGATGTCGGCGTCGAGGATCCGGATGCGCATGGGGCCGATCCTCCCGGAGATACTGGGTTGGTGCTGCTGGATTTCATCGCCGAGCTGGCGACCGAGGACTACCTGCTGGCCCCGGGGGACCCCCTCGCCGAGGCGCGGCAGAACACGTGGCACGTGGGAGCTTCGCCGGAGCAGCGGGCCGAGGTGACGGCCGAC
The DNA here is from genome assembly GCF_030264295.1 of Amycolatopsis nalaikhensis. Classification (GTDB taxonomy): domain Bacteria; phylum Actinomycetota; class Actinomycetes; order Mycobacteriales; family Pseudonocardiaceae; genus Amycolatopsis; species Amycolatopsis nalaikhensis. The sequence goes on from NZ_CP127173.1 coordinate 4,903,953, forward strand.
GAGGTCGCCGCGGCCTTCGAAGCCGTGGCGAGCGCCCTCGGGGCGCGCCTGCGCCCGGCGGCGCCGGTGACCTTCTACGTCTGGCACGACGAGCAGGTCGGCGCCCTCAAGTCCTCGGTCGCGTCGCTCGGCCGCGACGAACTGCCGTTCGGGGCCGAGTACGAGCCGGTCGACGAGCTGGCTGGGATCGTCGAAGCCTTCCTCGCCGAGCGCAGCCCCGGCTCGAGCCGCGCCCACGCGGTCTTTCCCGTCTGGGTGCGGACGATCGCCGCCTAACTCAAGTAGAACTCCGTCAGCACCGGGGCCAGCGCCGCCGCCTTGACGATGTGCGTCTGGCCCGGCAGCGTCTTGTGCTCCGCCGACGGCAGCACCTTCGCCAGCGATGCCACGCCGTTGCGCATCCAGTCCGGGCTGCGACCGCCGTCCACCGCCAGCGTCGGGATCTTCACCTCCGGCCACGCCGCCCGCAGCGGCTCGCCCGACTGGTGGTCGATCACCAGCGCCGTGTCGTACGGCAACGTCGGGGCCACCTTCTTGAGCTTCGCCCAGAACGGCATGATCCGCATCATCGCCACCGTCACGCGGCCGAGGCCGACGCCCTCGGTCATGAACATCTTCACCGCCTTGCCCGGCTTGCCTTCCTTCAACGCCGCCGAAAGCCGCTCCGGGTAGTCGGCCGGGACGCGCGGGCGCGTTCCGTCGACGATGAACGGCGGCTCGTACACCGCCAGCTTCGTCACCGGGAGACTGCGGGCCGCCTCGAGGGCCAACGCCGCGCCCGACGAGATGCCGAACAGGAACGCCTCGCCGCCCGCCTCCTTGATCAGCGCCGCCAGGTCCTCGACCTCTCGCTCGACCGCGTACGGGCCCGTGTCCGCGCTCTCGCCGCGGCCACGGCGGTCGTACGTGTACACCGTGAATCGCGCGGCCAGTTCCTTCGCCAGCGCGTCGTTGGGGGACGAGCCGCGGTAGCACATCGCGCCGTCGACCAGGACGAGCGCCGGGCCCGAGCCGGTGCGGGTGTACGCGATCTTCGTGCCGTCGGCGGAAACCGTCGTGCTCATGGGAACTCTCCTTTCAGGCGACGGTGCGCCGCATCAGGTGTACGGACGTCGTGGCGAGCCACGTCCAGGCGAGCACCACCGCCGCCCAGAAGCCGAGCGTGACGGCCGGGCTCGTCGATCCGGACGCTACGCCCGCGAAGCCGGCGAGGAACAGCACCCCGGTGATCCGCGAGTACCACGCCCGCGCCGGCGTCAGGTGCGACGCGATCGCGAAGCAGGCCGCGACGAGGGCGGCGAAACCGATGCCGCCGCAGACGAAGTGCAGCGTGCCGTGCCAGCTCACCGACGACGGCGGTCCGGCGGGCGTGCCGAGCGGGAAGCCGTCCTGCGGGTCCGCGCGGAAGATGCCCGCGCAGATCAAGCTCACGCCGTAGACGGCGAGCAGTCTGGGCCCCCACCGGCCGGGCAGCACGCGCCGGATCCCGGCCGCGGCCGCGATCGTGAGCAGGCCCGTGACGACGAAGTTCGTGATCTGGACGAAGCCGAGCGACCCGTTGGCCAGGACGCTCGCCGGGTGCCGCGTGAAGTCGAACCCGGGGCGGGTCAGGCCCTGGAGCAGGCCGGTGAGGACGAAGACGGGGCCGGCGAGGAGCCCGCCGGTCAGCAAGGACGGGGAGATCGTGCGCGGGGTGATCGCTGTCGTGGTCATGCGGAGAGCCTGCCATCCGACGATCGAGTCTGTCAAGACAAGAAAAGTTGTCGGTGGGCCATGAGCGCCCCAATGTGGCCTTGGTTGCGTCTCACGCACCGAAGGCCGCCTTGGGTGCGTCTGACGCACCGAAGGCCACATTGGGGCGCTTGGGTCAGGACGAGCGCAGCGTGAGGAGCGTGATCTCGCTGGGCGCGAAGATGCGGAACGGCGGTCCCCAGAACCCGGTGCCCCGGCTGTTGTACAGCTGGGTCGGGCCGTGCCGGGTCAGGCCGGACAGCGTCGGCTGGTCCAGGCGCACCAGCAGGTGGAACGGCCAGATCTGGCCGCCGTGCGTGTGGCCGGAGATCTGCAGGTCGACGCCCGTCTCGCGGGCCTGGCGCACCTGCTTCGGCTGGTGTGCGAGCAGCACCACCGGCACGTCGGACGGGACGCCGTCGAGCGCCGCCGCCAGGTCGGGGCCGTGGCCGGGCAGGCCGGACGCCGCGCCCGTCGGGTCGTCGATGCCCGCGAACACGATGCGGTCGCCGTCACGCTCCAGCAGCGTCGAGCGGTTGTGCAGGGTGTCCCAGCCGAGGCTTTCCATGTGGTCGAGCCAGGCCTGGGCCTCGCCGAAGTACTCGTGGTTGCCGGTGATGTAGAACCGCCCGAGCCCGGCTTGGACGCCGCCGAGCGGGTCGACCTGCTTGCGGCGCTTGGCCACCGCGCCGTCGGCGAGGTCGCCGGCGTGGCAGACGACGTCGGCTTCCAGCGCGTTGACGGCCGCGACGACCTGCTCCGACCACTTCGTGCGGTCGATCGCGCCGTAGTGGGTGTCGGTCAGCACCGCGACGCGCAAGCCGTCGAGGCCCGGCCCGAGGCGCGGGATCACGACGTCGACCGCCTTCACCGGCGGCACCCGCATGGCGACGCGGTTGCCGTGCACGAGCAGGCCGGCGGCGACGAGCAGGGTCGCGCCCGCGACGATCCGCGACCGCAGCGGGTCGTCGACGCCGAGCAGCGCGACCCGCAGCACCAGGCTGAGGATGGACCAGCTGAACAGCACCCAGATCACGGCCAGCAGCGAGTCGCCGACGCGGGCGGCGCCGTCGCGCTGGCGCTTCCCGTGCCCGAAGGCCATGCCGGCCGGCATGGCCAGCAGGCCCGCCACGATGAGCGCGGTCCCGGCGATCGTGCCCGCGGTGCCCCAGTCCGGCGCGAGCACCAGCGTCCACCACGGCACGCCGAAGAGCAGCAGCATCGCCAGGACGGGCACGACGACGAATTGGCCTCTCATCGATTCAGGTTACAGCCCATCGGGCTGTTACCCGGACCCGCGGGGTCGCGATTCCGCTACCCTGGGATTGCGAAAGAAAGGGGGACGGCCGCCGTGAACACGTTGCTGGAGCTGGCGTTCCCCGTCGTGACCAGCCCGACCGCGCTGGTCGCCTTCGCTTCCCTCGCCGCCGCGAGCCTCCTGGTCGTGCTGCTCGTCGGCAGCACGCACCGCGCCGAGCTCGCCCTGTGGTCGGCGCCCGTGCGCAGCCGCGCGACCGCCCTGCGCCGCCGCGCCCGGCGGGCCGAGTCGATCCGCCTGCGCGATCCCGGCGCGCCGGGACGCAGCAGGCCACGAGCACCCGGTTCCCGCAGCACGGCTGCGTAGGAACCCCTTCCAGCGCAGCCATTCCGCTCACCCACACCCCTTCTGCTCTCGCGGAGTGCTGCCCATGTTCGGCTTTCTCGACGTGCCCGTGGCGGGCGCGTACCACCTCATCCACTGGCTGCTCGCGGCCACGGCGTTCACCGGCCCGTTCTCGACGGCGCTGGCCATTGTCCTGTTCACCCTCGGCGTGCGGCTGCTGCTGCACCCGCTCGCCCGGTCGGCGGCCCGCGGCGAACGCGCCCGCGCCGCCCTCATGCCCGAGATCAAGGCGCTGCAGGCGAAGCACGGCGGTGACCGGGAGCGCCTGGCCGCCGAGATGACGAAGCTGCAGCAGGAGTCCGGGACGTCGTTGTTCGTCGGCTGCCTGCCGATGCTGCTGCAGCTCCCGTTCTTCACCATCATGTACCGGCTGTTCACGACGGCCACGATCGGCGGCGAGCCCAACTCGCTGCTCGGCGCGACGCTCTTCGGGACGCCGCTGGGTGCGCACGGCCTGGCCGGCAGCCCGCTGGTGTTCGTTATCGCGGCCGGGCTCGCCGTCGTCGCCTGGTTCTCGGTGCGTCAGCAGCCCCGGGACACGGAGGTCCCCGGTGGGAAGTGGCTGCGGCTGCTGCCCTACGGCACCGTGCTCGCGACGCTGGTCGTCCCGCAGGCCGCCGGGATCTACCTGCTCACCTCGAGCGCGTGGACCGCGGCCGAACGCGCGTTGCTACGACGCGGCTCGTGAGCGCCGCCAGACCTCGACCGCCTCTTCGACGTCCACCAGTGCCACCGTGAGCGCCGGTCCGCCGGAGTGGTTGAGGTAGGCCTGCCGGATCCGCTGGTTCAGCTCGTCGACGAGCTCGCGCACGCGCTGCTCGGTCCGCTCGGCGGCCAGCTTCTCCGGCAGGTCCTGCACCTCGCGCTTGAGCGCGAGCGCGGGCGGCAGCAGGGCCTTCGTGTCGTGGCCGCCGCGCCGGACCTCGCGCAGCACCCAGTCGGTGGCCGCGTCGTTGCCGGTGGGCTTCGGCAGCGGCTGCCCGGTGCCGGGCAGGTCGTCGAACTCGCCGCGAGCACGGGCCTCGTCGATCTGGCGGTCGACCCACCAGCGGAACGAGACCTTGGGCGGTTTGCGTGCGGTCATCTCCTCACACCCCCTCGTCCGGTTCCCAGGGTAGTCTCGCCGGACGGAGGAGCGAGGGGAGCGCATGACCGCCGACCGCACCGGCGCCGACGACGTCGACCGCACGCTCGCGCTGCTCTGGCGCGCCCGGGGCGGCGCCGCCGAGCCGACCAGGGGCCGCCGCCCGACGCTGTCCGTCGAGCGGATCGTCGCCGCCGCGATAGCGGTCGCGGATGCCGACGGGCTGGCCGCCGCGTCGATGCACCGGGTCGCCAAGGAGCTGCGGCGCCGGCACGATGACGCTGTACACCTACGTGCCCGGCAAGGCCGAGCTGGTGGACCTGATGGTCGACGACGTGCTCGTCGGGCGGCGGCTGCCCGGCCCGGGGGAGCCGCGGCCGGACGACTGGCGCGAGCAGGTGGCGCTCTACGCCGCGCGCACCCGCGCGGCCTACCGCGACCACCCGTGGCTGTGCGAGGTTTCGCGCGTCCGCCCGCCGCTGGGGCCCGGTCAGCTGGCCGGGCAGGAGTACCTGCTGTCCATCATGGACGGTCTGGGCCTCGCGCCGCGGGACGCCGTCGCCGCGGCCAACGGGATCGGCACCTACGTCGACGCGAACGCGGCACTCGGCGCGGAGAACACCCGGCTGGAGCGCAGCACCGGGCAGTCGACCGAGGCCTGGTGGCACCAGCGCTCGTCGTTCTGGGAGAACTACTTCGTGGTCGACGCGCACCCGGCGATGAACCGGATCTGGCTCGGCGGCGGGTTCGACCAGAGCGCGAAGGCCCAGGGCGACGCGGCGTACGAGTTCGGCCTGAACCGCATGCTCGACGGCATCCAGGCCCTCGTGAGTGGCGATTAGGGTTCTAACCCGAATTACCACTCACGACCGCCTAGCGGCGGGTACGCCACCGCAGGCGGCGGCGCTCCTGGGTGGGCACCTGCGGGGCCGCGCGCAGGGCGTCGCGGCACGCCGGGTCGAACCGGCCGGGCGCCTCGATCATCGGCGCGGCCAGCACTTCGTGCCCGCACACCGCGCGGAACCGCCCGTCGTGCCGTCCCGCCGCGAAATCGTCCTCGGTGACGGCGTGGGTGAGGCCGTCGGTGTCGCAGCGGATGTGCACCAGGAACGGCTCCACCCGGCTCACCCCGCCGAGCTGGTCGTGGTGCTGGTCTCGGTTGGCGTGTCCGCCGAGTCGGCCGGGGTGGTGCTCGCGGCCGTCGTCTCCGGCGGGGGCGTGGTGGCCGGGGTCGTCGTCTCCGGCGGCGTCGTGGCGGGCGGCGTCGTCTCCGGCGGCGGCGTGGTCGGGTCCGTGGTCGGGGTCGACGGCGGTGTCGTCGGCGCGGACGGGCTCGTGGTCGGCGACGTCGGCGTGGTGCTGGTCGGCGGCAGGGTCGTGCCCGGCGGCGTGGTCATCGGGGGTGCGGGCGGGGCCGGGACGCCGACCGGGGCACCGGCCGCGGCGGCGTCCGGGGCGTCGGGCGCGCCGATCGGCACCTGGCTGTCGGGCAGCTGCGCCACCCCGCCGCGGTAGGCCGCGGCCCACGCCATCACGGTGTCCACATAGGACTGCGAGTTGTTGTAGCGCCGCACGGCGATGCGCTGCCCCGCGTCGGTCGAGAGGTCCAGACCGCCCGAGCACAGGTACCGCGCGGTGGCCAACGCCTCGTCGTAGATGTTGTTCGGGTTCGACACGCCGTCGCCGTTGCCGTCGGAGGCGTACCCGCGCCACGTCGACGGGATGAACTGCGTCGGGCCGACCGCGCGGTCCCACACCGCGTCGCCGTCGTACTTGCCGCCGTCGGTGTCCGGGATGGCGGCGAACGCGCCGGCGCCGTTGAGCACCGGGCCGAGGATCGGCTCGAGGGTGTCGCCGTTGGCGTTGACGTACCCGCCGCGGGCGTGGTTCGACTCGATCCGGCCGATGCTCGCGATCAGCGCCCAGTCGAGGTGGCAGTCCGGCTGCTCCTTGGCGAGGATGGCGGCCGCGTTCTGGTACGCCTTGAGCATGCTGCCCGGGATCCCGAGCGGCCCGGAGATGCCGGCGGAGCCGGCCCGCCCGCCCGGCACGACCAGCGGCGTGGGCAGCGGGGGCTGGGGCAGGCTGCCGTCGACGGCGATCGGCGGCATGACGATGTTCGGCTGCTGCAGCGGCGCGGCCTGGTCCGGCAGGGCGTCCCCGGCGTTGGCGACGACGACCGGCGCGGGCAGGCCGGCGGTGGTCAGCGTCGGCAGCACGACGAGCGCGCCACCCGCGAGCGCGGCCGCGGTCCGGCGGACCGAACGCGTGCTCTTGCGACGTGGCCGGTGCTTCGGCATGTGCGCCCCGCTTCCCTCGATCTTCGCTGATCGCCTCACCCGATCGGCCTCACCCCACCGGTACTGACCGGTAGGAGCAAGCTATCCGATGGAACCAAACTTTGGCGAATAGCACAGTGAAATCCGGCCGTCGCCGGGAAGTTCGTCCTGTTGGCACAAAACCTTCGTAGGGAATCTGTCACATTCACCAGGACTTAACGGGGCGCTGAGGAGAGTTTGGCCCGCAGCGCGCCGGGCACGGCGAGGCCGCGGTGCGCCACGTCCGCGCGGAACCGCCGGACGAGCGAATCCGACGGCGTCGCGGTGAACGTCACGACGTCCCGGTGCAGTGCGGGCTTCAGCCGCCGCAGCGCGCCCGCATACGTGCGGCTCAGCGCGGTCGTCGGGACCAGCGCGACGCCCAGTCCCGCCGCGGCGAGCTCGGCCGCCGTCGCCGCCTGCTTCGTCCGCATCACCGCCTCCAGCGCGGTCCCGCGTCGCGCCGCTTCCTCGTCCAGCCAGCCGCCGAGGCCGTTGTCCGGGTGGTAGTGCACGACCGGCAGCCCGGCCAGGTCGGCCATCGGTACCGTCGCCCGCGTGGCGAGGGGGTGGTCGGCGGCCAGCGCCAAGACGACCTCTTCGCGCCCGACGACCTCGGCGGACCCGGTCCAGCGGCCCGGCCGCGGCCCCACCGCGACGTCCGCCTCGCCCGCCTCCAGCGCCGCGGCCAGCGCGTCCGCGCTCGTCGTCTCGGTCAGGGTGACCAGCACGTCGGGGCGGTACCGGTGCCAGGCGCGCAGCACCGGGGCGAGCAGCCCGGCCGTCATGCTCTCCGCGCACGCGATCCGCAGGGTGCCTTCGCCGCCGTCGGCCACCGCGCGGCCGGTCCGGACCACGCGGTCGGCCGCGGCCAGCGCCGCCCGCGCGTCCGCGAGCACCGCCCGCCCGGCCGCGGTCGGCCGGACCCCGCGCGGCAGCCGCTCCAGCACGGGCGTGCCGACTCCCGTTCGAGCGCGCCGATCTGGTGGGACAGCGCGGGCTGGGAGAGGTGCAGCCGCGCGGCCGCCTCGGTGATCGACCCCGCGTCCAGCACGGCGACCAGGCACTCGAGGGCGCGCAACGTAGGCATTCGCGAATTCTATCGCGACCATCGAAAACCATCGGATCGCGACGGGATTGTCCGGCGGCCGCCGCGCGCTGAACCCGGTGTGCGAAACGGAAGGAGCACGGAAATGTCGTTCGAAGGAAAGCGGTTCGTCGTCGTCGGCGGTGGTTCGGGGATCGCCCGCCGGATCGTGGTGGACGCGCACGCGGCGGGTGCCGAAGTCCTCTTCGCCGGGCGGAGCCCGGCGGAGTTCACCGAGCCAGGGGTGCGCACCGCGGTCGCGGACCTCGGCGACGAAGCGTCGTTGAAAGCGCTTGCCGAGACGGCCGGGGAGGTGGACCACTTGGTCACGCTGGCCGCCGCCCCGGCGAACGGGCCGGTCACCGAGCTGGACCGGGACGCCGTCACGCGGGCCTTCGAGGCCAAGGTGATCGGGCCGATCCTGCTGGCCAAGCACTTCGCGCCGAGGATGCGCGACGGCGGCTCTATCGTGCTGTTCTCCGGCGTCGCCGCGTGGCGCCCGGCGCCGGAGCGGACCGTGATGGCCACGGCGAACGGCGCGGTCGCGTTCCTCTCGCAGGCGCTCGCGGTCGACCTCGCGCCGATCCGCGTCAACGCGGTTTCACCGGGCATCGTCGACTCGGGCGCGTGGGACCGGCTCGGCGACGGCAAGGCGCAACTCTTCGCGCGGACCGCGCAAACGAACCCGGCGCGGCGGGTGGGCCACCTGGCCGACGTCTCCGCCGCCACCCTCCAGCTGCTCGCGAACCCGTTCATCACGGGCACGGTCCTGCACGTCGACGGCGGTGGACGGCTGGCCTGAGCCGCCGGGAGGCGAGCCTTTACACCACCCTGGACGATTCCTAGAATCGGCCGGCCGGACGCGGTGCCGTCGTCCGGCCGGCCCAAGGTGGAGGGTTTGCATGGTGCGTCGGGCTTCACGCAGCGAGCAGGTCACCGTCGCCGAGTTGCTGGTCCGGTCCGCCGCCGCGCACGACCGGTACCGCCTGGAGGACACGCTCGTGCTGCCGCGGGCGCGGCACCGGGAGAAACCGCAGGCCCTGCGGTCGCTGGCCCGGGTGCGCGTGCTTTCGGTGGTGGCCGGCGCGCTCGCGTTGACCGGCGGGGTGAGCGCGGCGGTGTCGATGCCGGTCGAGCGGAGCGCGGGCGCGTCCTGGCCGCCCGCCGGGCTGGAACCCCCGGCGATCGCCCTGGCCCCGGTGCCCGCTGACGTCGTGATCCCGCCCGCGAAACCCGCTCCGGAATCCGTGGCGCCACCCGCCACGCCGGGCGGAATCGCGCCGGTGATCCCCGATTCTCAGCCGATTTCCGGAACGGGACCCGCGCAACGCGGAAAACTGGCGAAGGCCGTGAAGATCATCGGCAAGGCGAAAACGCCGGTTCAGCTCCGGAAACCGCCGAAGCAGGCGGCGCCGGTCCGGCACGAAATCCCGGACTTCGCCGGGTGGTGGCGGAGCTGGGCCGGTGACCAGGACCGCCGTGGTCACCACCACCACCACGACGGCTGCGGCCGCCACCGCCGCTGACGTCAGGGACCGAGCGGGATCTGGTACTGCATGAACCCCTTGTCGAGGGCGACCTGGTCGTAGAGCCGCCGGGCGGTCGTGTTCGACGTCTGCGTGTGCCAGTAGACGCGGACGCAGCCCCGCTCCCGCGCCCACTCGGCGACGGCTTCGATCAGCGCCCGGCCGACGCCTTGCCCGCGGGCTTTCTCGTCGGTGAAGAGGTCCTGCAGGTAGCAGACGTCGGCGGAGGTCGTGCTGACGTGCGGGAAGAAGTGCACGATGCCGACGAGCTCGCCGTCGAGCCGCGCGCCGAGCGCGTGCATCCGCTCGCCGGCGCGGAACTCGCGCCACGCGCGGTCCATCAGTTCGGGCGCGAGTGTCCGGCCGTAGAACGTGTTGTAACCGGCGAACAGGTTTTCCCAAGCCGCGCGGTCTTCTTCGGTGAGGCCCCCAATGGTGATCATGGGTCGAGGGTAGCGCTGACCGGTTCGGGAACACGCCAGACACAACTGGTGAGTAAGGTGACGAATCCGAATCGGATTCATAGAATCGGCAGCCATCAGGTCCCGGTCGGCGAAAACACCCGGAGGTTCCCCATGGCGCGCCAGGCGCACCGTGTCAGCGGCAGGCCCGTCACGGTGGGGGAGCTGATGCTCCGGCCGGACGTCCACGGCAGACGCCGTCCCGAAGACCTCGAAGTGCTCGAACTCGCCTACCGCATGCGCCGCCGGATCGGGCCCGAGCCGGTCGTCGTGCGGCCTTCGCCGCGCTCGCGCGCGCTCGCCGTCGTCGCCGGGCTGCTGCGCCGCAAGCCCCGGTGACCGCCGCGCGTCTCCTCGCAGGCCATCCTCGTTCCGGGGTGGCCTTTCTTGTGTCCGAAGCTGGTGTGTGAAGTTGCCGTGGTCAAGCTCAAGCTGGACGAGCTGCGGCGATCGGGCCCGCCGTCTTTTCGATGGCGCAGGTTCAAAGATCAAAAGAATGTCCTCGCCGGACGGGCAGGCTCCGGGATGGCCGGGGCTTCGTAGTCCTGTTGCGTTCTCGAGGTGGGCCGCGAGGTGGTCATCCCGTCGCCTGATTGAGGCCTATCACTTTGAGCCAGGCCCGCAAGCCTCCGTAGCTAACTCGCGTTCTGCGGGTCGTTGCGGGCCTGGCTCAAAGTGATTTGACGGCCTCAGGCGACGGGATGACCACCTCGCTCCTTTTTGGGTTGGTCACCCGGCGGCTTGCCGGTTCGCGAAGATCTCGCCGAGCACGCGCTCGTCCCGCACGACGAGCGCCTTCCACAGCGCCCAGCCGCGCCCGCGCGCCCAGCTCGCGTCGTCGACGGCCAGCCGCTCCCGGAACGCCGCCCGGCCCTCGGCAGTCAGCAGCGTCCAGGCGATGGCGAGGTCGCAGGACGGATCGCCGACCCCGCAGGTCCCGAAGTCGATGACGGCGGCCAGTTCCCCGCGGTCGAGCAGGAGGTTCCCCGCGGCGACGTCCCCGTGGAACCACGCGTCCACCCCGTCCCAGCGCGCGTCGAGCGCGGTCTGCCAGATCTCGCGAGCCGGACCGACGTCGTCCAGCGCGCGCTGAACCTGGCCGTCGTAGGTGAGCAGAGTGCCGCCCCGGAACCAGTTGTGCTTCCCCGGCCGCGGACCACCGCTGGCATCGACGTTCCGCAACGCGGCCAAGAACTCGGCCAGCTCGAGCGCGAAGCGGACGGGGTCGGCGATCCGGTCCGCCCGCGCGGGTTCGCCGTCCAGCCACCGGTAAACGGACCACTCGAAGGGATATCCCGCGCCGGGCCGCCCCTTCGCCAGCGGAACCGGGACGGGCCGCGGCAGCCGGGGAGCGAGCACCGGAAGCCACCGGTGCTCCTTCTCGACGGCCAGCGCGTACTCGGCCGCGGTGGGCAGCCGCACGACCATGGTGTCGCCGAGGTGGAACGTGACGTTGTCCCAGCCGCTCTCGGTCACCGGCCGGACCTCCAGGTCGGCCCACCGCGGGAACTGATCGGCGATGAGGCGCCGTACCTGGTCCGCCGTGACGGCCACGCGCTGGGGCAGGGGTCCGAGATCCATGGCCGGAGTCAACCGAAGTCGCCAGTTGACTTCAACCTAAATTGAGCTTTTACCGTCGGCTGCATGACCGCACCTCCGCTCCCGCGCGCCGTCTGGGTCGCCTCCGGCGTCATGGCCCTCGGCGGCTTCCTCGGCAACATGGACGGCTCGATCGTCGCCGTCGGGCTGGAATCGATGAGACTGGACCTGGGGGTCAGCCTCATCGAGATCCAGTGGGTGGCGACGGCCTTCCTGCTCGGCCTGTCCGCCGCGCTGCCGCTCACGCCGTGGCTCGTGCGCAAGCTCGGCGCCGGACGGCTGTGGCTGTGGGCGCTGGCCGCGTTCCTGCTGACGTCGGTGGCCTGCGCGCTCGCGCCGGACGCCGGCACGCTGATCGCGTTCCGCGCGCTGCAAGGCATGGCCACCGGCGTCCTGGTCACGGCCGGGCAGACCGTGATCGGGCTGGCCGTCGGGCCGGAACGGCTGGGCCGCATGATGGGCACGCTCGGCCTTGTGGTCGGGCTCGCGCCGGTGCTCGGGCCGAGCGTCGGCGGGTTCCTGCTCGCGCACTTCTCGTGGCCGGTGCTGTTCTGGCTGAACCTGCCGATCGGGCTGGTGGCGTTCGGGCTGGCCCTGCGGTACGTGCCGCGCGGCGACCGGCGGCAACCGCCGCCGATGGACTGGCCGGGCCTGCTGCTCGTGTCGCTCGGCCTGCCCGTGCTCGTCTACGCGCTCACCGAACTCGGTCCGCTGACCAGCGTGCTCGCCGGTGCCGGCGTCGTCGCGCTCGGCGTGTTCACCTGGCGTTCGCTGCGCGTCCGGCACCCCGTGCTCGACCTGCGGCTCGCCGGGCGGCCGGTGATGGGCTCCGCGCTGGTGTCCGTGCTGCTCGCCGGCGCCGGGATGTTCGGCGCGGTTCTCCTGCTGCCGCTGTGGTTCCAGGTCCGGCTCGGGGCCGGCCCGGCCGAAGCCGGCGTCCTGCTCGCGCCGATGGGACTGGCCACGACGGTGTTCGTGCTCGTCGCCGGCCGGCTGACCGATCGCTACGGCGGCGGGACCGTCTCGCTCACCGGGTCGCTCGTGGTGCTGGCGAGCACGCTGCCGCTTCCCTTCCTGGGCCCGGATTCGCCGATGTGGCTGGTTCAAGCGCTGCTCGTTGTCCGCGGCGCGGGACTCGGGCTGTCGATCATGCCCGCGTCGACGGCGGCGTACGCGTCGGTCGCCGCCGCCGAACTCGGGCACGCCACGGCGTTGGTGAACATCGCGATGCGCGTGGGCGGCGCGGTCGGCGGCGCGCTCTGCGTGATCGTGCTGTCCCGCGGCCTCGCCGTGGACGCCGCGACCGGCTTCGGCTGGGCGTTCGGCGTGCTGGGAGCGTTGTGCTTGCTCGCGACCGCGGCCACCGCGTGGCTGCGGCGGGCCGAGCGAACGTCCACAGTGGACGTCACGGCGTGATCCACCTGGGAACCTGGCGCGATCATCGGTTTGGTGATTTCCTGGAGCCGGACAACCACGGTCGGTGAGGGGAAGGGCTGGCGATGCTGGGGGTACACAGGCGGCTGCTGACGGCCGCGGCGGTGACGGCCGTGTTCGGGAGCCTGCTGACGGCGGCGCCCGCGTCGGCCGCCGGGGGCGTGGACTGGCAGCCGTGCGCGGACGCGCCCGAGGTCGACTGCGGCACCGTGACGGTGCCGATCGACTGGGCGCACCCGGATCGCGGCACCGCGAGCATCGCGCTCGCCCGCCGCAAGGCGACCGACCCGCAGGCCAGGATCGGGTCGATCCTGATGGACCCGGGCGGTCCCGGCGGGCCGGGTGCGGGCGAGGTCGAGAACGGCTGGACGCTCTCCCCCGAGATCACCAAGCGGTTCGACACCGTCGGGTTCGACCCGCGCGGCATCGGCGACAGCACCCAGATCAAGTGCGGGCTCGCCGAGTACATCGCCGACCACCCGCAGATGCCGCGCGACCAGGCCGAGTTCGAGCAGCTCGCGGCGTACAACCGCAAGCTCGGCGAAAGCTGCAACCGGCTCTCCGGGCCACTGGGGAAGTTCGGCGACACCGTGAGCGTCGCGCGCGACATGGACGCCATCCGCGCCGCGCTCGGCGAGGAGAAGCTGACGTACTACGGCGTTTCGTACGGCACGCTGATGGGTCAGCAGTACGCCGAGCTGTTCCCGGACAAGGTCCGCGCGCTCGTGCTGGACAGCAACATGGACCACTCGCAGTACACGGCGTGGGACTTCCTGGAGAGCGAAACCCGGTCGCTGCAAGCGGAGTTCCGCGAGTTCGCGGCGTGGTGCGACCGGACGGCGAGCTGCGCGCTGCACGGCCGTGACGTCTCGAAGCTGACGCGGGACCTGCAGGACAAGGCCGCGCGCGGCGAGCTGAAGGACCCGGAGAGCGGTGAGGCGATCACCCCGCTGGATCTGGCGACGACGTTCCACAGCGCGTTCTACGGCCCGACGTGGGACAGGCTCGCGTCGCGGCTGGCGTCGCTGGCGGACGGGACGAAGCCGGCGGCGTCGGCGCGGCTGCGGGACGACATCCCGGTCAACACCGTGTTCCAGAGCGTGTTCTGCGACGACTGGCACATGCCGGTCCACACCTACGCCGAGCTCGAGGCCTACCGCCGCACCGCCGCCGCGCTGGCGCCGGACGTCAAGGTCAACCCGCTGGGCTGGCAGGCCGTGACCGGCTGCATCGGCTGGCCGAACAAGACGAGCAACCCGCAGCACCCGCTGCAGGTGCACGGCGCGCCGCCGCTGCTGATGGTGAGCAGCCGCCACGACCCGGCGACGCCGTACGCGTGGTCGCAGGCGGCCGCCCGCCAGAGCGGCAGCACGCTGCTGACCTACGACGGGTGGGGGCACGGCGCCTACTTCAAGAACAGCCAGTGCGTCATCAAGGCGACGGACGACTACCTGATCACCGGCAAGCTCCCGGCCAAGGGCACGCACTGCGCGGCGGTCGAGCCGGGCACGCCGGAGGCGCGGATCGCCGGGCCGAAGCCGCCGTCCACGATCGGCTTCTGACGCTTCCGCCGCGTGGCCGGAACGAGGACAATCGGTCCGGTCGCGCGATGGAGGGAGCCGGGATGGTGCGTCGATTCTTCGTGGTGGTGGCGGCCGTCGTCGCGGCGGCGGCATTGCTGACGGCACCCGCTCAGGCGACCGGCCGCGGCGGCTACCTCGCGCTCGGCGACTCGGTCGCGTTCGGCTACCGGCCGAACGCGGGAGCGGACTACCTGAACGCGGCGAACTTCCGCGGCTACGCGGAGAACTACGCGGCCCTGCGCGGACTGCGGCTCGCGAACGCGTCCTGCCCGGGCGAGACGACCGGGAGCATGCTGACCCCGGGCGCACCGAGCAACGGCTGCGAGAACGGCTACCGGCTGGCGTTCCCCCTGCACGCCAGCTATCCGGGCACACAGGTCGCCTACGCCGTGGATTACCTGCGGGCGCACCCGGACACCCGGCTGGTGACGCTGACCATCGGCGCGAACGACATGTTCCTCTGCCAGCGGACGACACCCGACCAGTGCACGGGAGCGTCGTTCGACGCGGCGCTCGCCCAGGTGAGCCGCAACCTCGAGGCGACGCTCGCCGCGGTGCGCGGCCACTACCGCGGTGACCTGGTGCTGGTGTCCTACTACTCGCTCGACTACCGCGACCAGGCGCAGGTCAAGCAGGTGAAGGCGCTCGATGCGGCGCTGGCGAAGGTGACCCGCCGCTACCACGGCCGGATCGCGGACGGCTTCACGGCGTTCCGGCTGGCATCGCTGCGAGCGGGCGGCGACCCGTGCGCGGCGGGCCTGCTGATCAAGCTCCCGGCGGGCGGCTGCGACGTCCACCCGTCGGCGGCGGGCCACCTGGCGCTGACGGCCGCCCTGGCGCTGGCCGCCCACTGACTCAGACGGCGTGCACCTCGACACCGGCCGCCTCGCGCGCCGGATCGTCGCCGCGGAGACGTTCCGCTCGGCCGCCGTTCGTTCCGGGCCATCGTCGGTACTCCGCAAAGCCATTGCGCTGTTTGCGTTCTTTTCAAGCAGTATGCTGCATCGCGGCTGCCGTGTCCGGCAAGGGGGCCGAGGCCTGTTTCCCGAGGAGTCGATGCGGAAATGACGCTGCCCACGCAAGACGACGTGCTCGGTTACTTCGACACGCTGTCGAACTGGGGACGCTGGGGTGCCGACGACGAACGCGGCACCCTGAACCACATCACCGACGACGTCCGGGTGGCGGCGGCACGAGCCGTGCGCCACGGCCGAAGTGTCTCCTGCGCCTGGGAAATCGCGGTGCCCGAGGAGATGGAGCGGGCGACCAACGCGTGCCCGTGCGCCGCCGACATGCCCGGCGCCGAGAACATGCCCGCCGCCTTCCACAACGACCGGCGCTGGGGCTTTTCGAACGAGCGGCTCGGCCTGATGTTCCACGGCAACACGATCACCCACGTCGATTCGCCGTGCCACCTGTTCTGGGACGGCAAGATGTACAACGGCCGGCCGCACTCCCTGGTCGACCCCGCGACGGGCTCGGCGTGGGCGGCCGTCACGGCGGCGGCGGACGGGATCGTCACGCGCGGGGTGCTGCTGGACGTCGCGCGGGTCCGGGACGTGCCGTGGCTGGAGCCGGGGCAGGGGGTGTTCCCCGAGGACCTCGAGGAGGCCGAGCGCCGCCAGGGGGTGCGGGTGGGGCCCGGCGACGCGGTGCTCCTGCGGACGGGGTACGGCCGCGCCCGCCACGAGTCCGGTGTGGACGGTGGCTTCACCCAGGCGGGCTGGCACGCGTCGTGCTTGCCGTGGCTGCACGAGAGGGAGGTAGCCCTGATCGGCGCGGACACCCCGCAGGACGTCCAGCCCTCGGGCTACGACGACGTGCTGATGCCGGTGCACGCGGTGAGCCTGGTGGCGATGGGGTTGTGGCTGCTGGACAACTGCGACCTCGAAGCCTGCGCGTCGACGGCTTCCGAGCTTGGGCAGTGGGACTTCCAGCTCGCGATCGCGCCCGTTCGCTTCGCCGGGACCTCGGGGAGCCCGGTCAACCCGATCGCCACGTTCTGATTCGGCTCAGCCGCTTCGATCGCCCACTTGACCAAGGCAGGACAGATCGAGGTCAAATGAACTTCATTCGCGAGCGCATGGACACGACCTACGACTACTTGGCCGACCAGCCGCAGGCCGCCGTGCACCCGCGCCAGGGCCGGACGGTCCACGGATTGGACATCGAGAAGAGCGGCCCGTTTGCTCCTCGTCAGCCGCGGGTGAACTCGTCGAGCGTGAGCCCCAGCAGCTCGCACACCGCCCGCAGCTCGGCGCGCCGGTCGCCCGGGACGGCGTGGATGTGGTTGGCGCCGAAGCGGGACAGGAACGTCTCCGCCGACGCGTCGAGGCGGGCGAACGCGTGCGGCCACTCCGGCGTCGACCTCGCCTCCAGCGCCGAGGTCGTCTCCGCGTCGTAGTTCTCGAACTCGCCCAGCATCAGCTGCAGCCGGTACGCGCCGTCGAGGCGGGTCAGCCGGGCCAACGTCATCTGCCCGGGTGCCGCGATGTGGTGCACCGATGCCCCGCCCGCCGGGAAGAAGAACACCTCCGGGTGCAGCGTCACGCGGGCCAGGTTCTCCGCCGGGTCGGCGCTGCGCGCGGCGAACCACGTCGCGTGCTGGCCCGAGTTGCACAGGTCCCAGATGTCGCGGTCCGCGTGGTAGTGGCGGACGTCGGCGAACAGCACCGGCGTTCCCGACAGGTGCTTCATCAGCTGCATCGTCAGCGCGCCGTCCATGTCGGCCTCGGTCGCGCACACGTGCGTCTCCTTCGGGCCGTTCCAGTCGTACGGGTCGTTGAGGAACGCCTCCGCGACGTCCATCGTCGCGAAGTGCTGCGTCAGCTCGGGCTGGCCCTTGATGCCGCTGAAGTCGAGGTGCCACTCGTCGATCAGCGACCGCATCGCCAGGTACGACCCCACCTGCCGCTCCAGCAGCTCGGGCGTGAGCTTGACGCCGTCGTAGCGCACGGTCGCGTGCCGCTGCAGCCACTCGCGGGCCGTCCGCTTCTCCGCCGGGTCCGCCGCTTCCGCGCGCCGGACGATCTCCCACTGGTCGATCTCCTCGACGTCGACGCCGAACTGCCGCTGCCATTGGTCGGTGTTGGCGACGGCGGTGTTCATCCCCATCGGCCGCCCGCCGATCCGGCCGAACGTGCTGCCGCGCAGCTTCGCGACGGCCGCGGCCGCCCGGGCGCGGACGCCGATCGCCGCGATCAGGTCCGCATCCGACGGGTCGCCCCACAGCCGCGTGTGCGCGCGGCCGATCTGGTCGAGCGCGCCGCCCGCGGCGAGCATCCCGACCATGCCGGGCTGCACCGGGTCGGTGTTCGCCACCAGCACCAGCGGCCCGCTGAGCGCGCCCGCGGCGAGCATCGTGAAGTGGGGGAACGCCCAGACGCAGTAGTGCAGCACGGTCAGATCGACCCCGGCCGCCTCGATCTCGCGCGCGATCGACGTCGCCAAAGTGCTGGCCGACACCGGCGCCGACGCGCGGACGACGTCGTGGCCCGCCTCGGCCAGGGCCGCGACCAGCCGGTCTTCGGTGCCGCGGATGAACTCCGCGATCCCGTCGTGGACGTAGTCGCGGCCGTCGGACAGGCTGACGACGCCGATGCGGGCCATCAGCTGTTCGCCTTCGCGTACACCTCGGCGGCGTTCGCCTGGGTGACGAGCTGGGTCGGCAGCATCCGCGTCTTCGGCGGCTTCGCGCAGCCGATGAGGATGCTCTTCGCGGACTCCACGGCCTCGCGCCCGCCGGTGGGGTAGACGAACGTCGCCGCGAGGCGCCCGGCCTCGACCGCCTTGATCCCGCCGGACGGGATCGGCAGGCCGTCGATGCCGAGGAACTTGACCTTCTGGTCCAGCCCGGCGGCCTTCGCGGCCAGGTAGGCGCCCTCGGCCATCGGGTCGTTCTGCGCGTAGACGGCCTGGATGTCCGGGTGCGCCTTGAAGATCGCGTCGGCCTGCTGCTGGCCCTTCTCGCGCAGCCAGTCACCGTCCACAGTGGTCACGATGTCGATGCCGCGGCCCTCGATGCCCTTCGCGAAGCCGTCCTGGCGCTCCTTGGCCGGGGTCGAGCCGGCCAGTCCGCGGATTTCGGCGATCTTCCCGCCCTGCGGCAGGATCTTGTCCGCCAGGTACTGCCCGGCCTGGCGCCCGATGTCGACGTTGTCCGCGCCGATCCACTGCGTGTACGCGTCGCCGTCGACCTTGCGGTCCAGCACCAGCACCGGGATGCCCTTGTCGTAGGCCTTCTTCACGACCGCGGTCAACGGCGTCGCCTCGTTCGGGCTGATGATGAGCAGGTCGATCCGCTGGGTCAGGAAGTTCTCGACGTCGGCGACCTGCTTCGCGTTGTCCTGCTGCGCGTCAGCGAAGTTCACGGTGAACTGCGGGACACCGGCGGCGGCCTTCCGGATGTCGTCGTCCATCTGCTTGCGGTAGGGCTCGCCGACGTTGGCCTGGCTCACCCCGATCGTGTACTTGTCGCCTTCGCCCTTGCAGGCCGCCGCGGACGTCGTGGCGCCCTGGCCGGAGTTCTCGTGCGTGGTGCCGCAGGCGGCCAGGACCAGGACGAGCGCGGGTATCGCGAAGTGCTTGCCGGACATTCTCTGCTTCCCCTCTACGGTGTCGGGCGCAGTCGCTGCAGACCCGCGGCGACCACGATGACCAGGCCCTTGATCAGGAGTTGCACGTTGGGGTCGACGCTGTTGAGCGCCAGGACGTTGTTGAGCACGCCCAGCAGCAGCGCGCCGGCGACGGTGCCGGACACCGAGCCGCGGCCGCCCGAGAGCGCGGTGCCGCCGATGACGACCGCGGCGATGGCGTCGAGTTCGTAGCCCGTGCCGTCGTTGGGGCTGCCCTGGTTCAGCTGGCCGGCGTGGATGATCCCGGCGAGCGCGGCGAGCAGCCCGCTCAGCCCGTAGACCAGCACCTTGACGCGGGTGACGGCGACGCCGGAGAGGCGCGCGGCCTTCTCGTTGCCGCCGATGGCGTAGACGTGCCGGGCGAACGCGCTCGTGCGCAGGAAGACGATCGCGGCGACGGCGACCACGGCGAAGATGATCGCCGGGATCGGCACCAGCCCGTCGAACGTCCGCTCGCCGAGCAGCGAGAACGCGACGGGTGCCTCGCCGGGGCCGTCGCCGTAGGAGATCTGGACGCCCTGGCCGCCCGACCAGATCCGCGCGAGCCCGCGCGCGACCTGCAGCCCGGCGAGGGTGACGATGAACGCCTGGATGCCGAACACCGCCGACGCGACGCCCTGCAGCAGCCCGAAGAGCAGGCCCGCGGCGAGCACGACGAGCACCGCGGGGAGCACGCCGAGCCCGTTGTCCACGAGCAGCACGGCCGAGCCGACGGCGGCGAGCCCGAGCACGGCGCCGACCGACAGGTCGATCCCGCCGATCAGGACCACGAACGTCATGCCGACGGCGATGATGCCGATCTCGGAGATGGCGCGCACGACGTTGAACAGGTTCTCGCTGTCGAGGAAGAGCAGTTCGCCGTCGCGGGACGGCGAGAACGCGATCGCCGCGGCCAGCACCAGGACCAGGCCGAACAGGCTCTGAAAGCGGAACAGCGCGGCCACGACGGCGGCGCGGCGGGTGGGCAGGAACTCGGCCGTGGTCATCGCGCTTCCCCCATCGCCGCGGCGAGCAGCTCGGCTTCGCCGGCGTCGTGCGTGTCCAGCTCCCGTTCGCTGCGGCCGTCGCGCAGGATGACGACGCGGTCGCACAGCCCGACCAGCTCGGCGGGCTCGGAGGAGGCGAGCAGGACGCCGATGCCGCGCGCGGCCGCGGCGGCCAGCAGCTGGTAGATCTCCGCCTTCGCCCCGACGTCGACGCCGCGGGTCGGCTCGTCGAGCAGCAGCAGCGCCGGTTCGGTGAGCAGGGCCCGGCCGAGCACGACCTTCTGCTGGTTGCCGCCGGAGAGCGTGCCGACCGGGTCGGCGACGGCGCCTTTCACCTTCAGCTCGGTCAGGACCTTGGTGACGGTGGCGTTCTCGCGACGCCGCGGCACGACACCCGCGGTCGCGAGCCGGTCCACAACGGACAGTGCGGTGTTCGCGCGGACGGAGTGCGGCAGGGCCAGCCCGGCGACCCGGCGGTCCTCGGGCACCAGCGCGAGCCCGAGCTTGGCGGCGTGGCGCGGCCGCCGCGGCCGGACTTCCCTGCCGTTGAGGCGAACTCGCCCTTGCCACCGCCCGGGCGTACCGGCGCCGAAGAGCGTCTCCAGCAGCTCGGTGCGGCCCGAGCCGAGCAGCCCGCCGACGCCGACGATCTCCCCGGCGCGGACGGTGAGCGAGATCCCCGCGGGCTCCCGGCGGCCGGGCCGGTGCCGTCGCGGGCGCAGCGCGAAGTCGTCGAGGCGGAGCAGCTCACCGCCGGTTTCGCCGTGCTTGACGCGGAAAAGCGCTTGGACGGGACGGCCGATCATCGCCTCGGTCACCTGCTCGACGGTCAGGTCACGGGCGGCGAACCCGGCGGCGACGCGGCCGTTGCGCAGCACGGTGGCCCGGTCGGCGATCCGCCCGATCTCCTCGAGCCGGTGGGAGATGTAGACGATCCCGGCGCCCGCCTCGCGCAGCTCGCCGATCACCTTGGCCATCCGCTCGACCTCGGCGCCGGTGAGCGCGGACGTCGGCTCGTCCATGATCAGCACCCGCGCGTCGAGGGCGAGGGCCTTGGCGATGGCGATGAGCTGCTGCTCACCGGTGCGCAGCTCGCCGACGGCGCGCTTCGGGTCGAGCGCGATGCCGGTGCGGGCGAGCAGCTCGCGCGTCTCGCGGTGCATCCGCTGCCGCGCGACCGCGCCGAACTTGGTGTGCGGCTCGCGGCCGAGGAAGATGTTGGCGGCCACGGAAAGGCCCGGCACGAGGTCGAGTTCCTGCGGGATCATCGCGATGCCGCACTTCCGCGCGTCGACCGGGCCGCCGAAGGACACGGGCTCGCCGTCGATCTCGATGGTCCCGCGGTAGCCGGTGACGTCGCCGGAGAGGATCCGCATCAGCGTCGACTTGCCGGCGCCGTTTTCGCCGAGCAGCGCGTGCACCTCGCCGCGGCGCACGGTGAAGTCGACGCGGTCGCAGGCGAGCGTGCCGCCGTAGGCCTTGCTGACGCCGGTCATCGCGACCAGCGGGGTACCCGGCTCTTCCATGACACCCCTCGCGTCGGCGGAAGATGGGAGTAATCGATTACCCAGACGCTAGGGGTGGTGTGGAGGTGTGTCAAGCGTCACTTCGGGCCAACAACCCCGAGCTTTCACGTGAAAGCTCGGGGGTTCAGGGGGTGGAGCTGCCGCGGACGATGAGCTGCGCCGCCATCGTCGTCGTGGTCGCCGGGCGCGCGCCGCGGTCGCCGATGCGGTCGAGTAGCAGGCGCGCCGCCAGCTGGCCCATGGCGTGGGCGGGCTGGGCGACGACGGTCAGCGCGGGCGAAATCAGCGTCGCCCACGGCGCGTCGTCGAACGACACGATCCCGACGTCGCGCCCCGATCGGAGGCCCCGCTCGGCCATCGCCTGGAGCACGCCGACGGACATCGTGCTGCTGGAGACCAGGAGCGCGTCGGCCTTCGGCAAGAGCTGCGTCGCGGCCTCGTGTCCGCCGGCTTCGCGGAATTCGCAGCGGCGCACCAGTTTCGCTGAGTATTTCCGGCCCGCGTCGCGGAGTCCGTCGCGGTAACCGTCGAGCCGCTCGTCCGCGGTCGTGACGCCCGGCGGGCCGGCGATGCAGCCGATCCGTTCGTAGCCTTGGGCGGCCAGGTGCCGGACGGCCTCGCGAGCCGCCGCGCGGGAGTCGACGAGCACGGCGTCGCACTCCGCGGAGCCGAGCCGCCGGTCGACCGTGACGATCGGGGTCCGGTGCGTGGTCAGCGGCCGGACGTCGCTGTCGCCGGTGGTCGGCGACATGATCACGCCGGCGAGCCGCTCCTGCGCGGCGACCTCGACGTACCGGCGTTCCTTCGCGGTGTTCTCGTCGGAATTGCACAGCATCACCGAGAATCCGGCGGCCTGCGCGGTGTCTTCGACCCCGCGCGCGATCGCCGTGAAGAACGGGTTTTCGACGTCGGAGATGATCAGCGCCAGCACGGCGGTTTCGCGGCGGCGCAGGCTGCGCGCGAGACCGTTCGGGGTGTAGCCGAGCTCTTCCACCGCCCTGGCGACGCGTTCGGCGAGCACCGGGTCCACAGTGGACTTGCCGTTGAGGGCGCGGGACACGGTCGCGGTCGAGACCCCGGCCAGCGCCGCCACGTCGGAGATCGTCGCCACCCGCGTCCTCGCTCGCTCTCGTCGTTGACACTGCCCCCGGCACACCATAGCGTGGTGGTAATCGATTTCCCGCAGGTTGGTCCGTGGAGGGGCGGATGACGGGGCTGCTGCTCGGCGTGGACATCGGCACGGCCAGTTCCAAGGGCGTGCTGGTGGACCCGGGCGGCGCGGTGCTCGCGCGGTCGGTGCGCGAGCACGCCGTCTCGACGCCGCGGCCGGGCTGGTTCGAGCACGACGCCGAGACGGTCTGGTGGGCTGATTTCACGGAGATCGTCGCGGACCTGCTGCGCGCGGCGGCCGGCCGTCCCCTCGCGGCGCTGGGGATCAGCGGAATCGGGCCGTGCTTGCTCCCGGCGACCGCCTCGGGCGAGCCGCTGCGGCCGGCGATCTTGTACGGCGTCGACACGCGGGCGAGCGCCGAGATCGCGTCGCTGAACGCGGAGCTGGGAGCGTCGGAGATCCTCGCGCGCGGCGGGTCACCGTTGACGAGCCAGGCGGTCGGGCCGAAGGTGCGCTGGCTGGCGCGGCACGAGCCGGAGGTCTACGCGCGGACGAAGAAGCTGCTGATGGCGAGCTCGTTCCTGGTGCACCGGCTGACCGGGCGGTACGTGCTGGACCACCATTCGGCGAGCCAGTGCACGCCGCTGTACGACTTGGTGGCGGGGAAGTGGGCGACGGACTGGGCGGAGCGGGTCGCGCCGGGGTTGCCGCTGCCGGAACTGCTGTGGTCGACGGAGATCGCGGGCGAGGTGACGCCCGTGGCGGCGGCGTTGACGGGGCTACCGGTGGGCTTGCCGGTCACGGCGGGGACGATCGACGCGTGGGCCGAGGCGGCGAGTGTGGGTGTCCGCGAGCCGGGCGACGTGATGGTCATGTACGGCACGACGATGTTCTTGATCCAGGTGCTGTCCGAGCCGCGCCCGCACCCCGGGTTGTGGGGGACGCGGGGAGTGGTCCCGGGGAGTTTCACGCTGGCGGCGGGGATGGCGACGTCCGGCGCGGTGACCGACTGGTTGCGCAAGCTTGTCGGGGCTTCGTACGCGGAATTGGTTGCTGAGGCGGCTTTGGTGTCTCCGGGGAGCCGGGGTTTGTTGATGCTGCCGTACTTCGCGGGGGAGCGGACGCCGTTGTTCGACCCTGACGCGCGTGGGGTGTTGGCTGGGTTGACTACTACGCATGGCCGGGCCGAGATTTATCGGGCGGCGTTGGAGGGCATCGCTTACGGGGTGCGGCACAACCTGGAGGCGATGGCTGATGCCGGTGGGGCTGCCGGGCGGTTGGTTGCTGTCGGGGGTGGGACCAAGGGTGGGTTGTGGACTCGGATCGTCTCGGATGTGACCGGGCTGGCGCAGCAGATCCCGGCTGAGACCATCGGGGCTTGCCTGGGGGATGCCTTGCTGGCCGCGGAGGCGGTGGGGATGGATGCTTCGCGCGGCAATCCTATTGCGGCTACCGTGACGCCCGATCCGGGGAATTCGGCTCGGTATGAGGAGTTTTATCGGCATTATCGGGCGCTGTACGAGGTGACCGCGGGGACGGCTCACTTTCTGGCTGCGCAGCAGCGCGAGGCTCGCTGAGTGACGGCCGGGTCCGGTTGCTCGGCCGGGCTCGCCGGACGTCGTGAATGAGTCATTCAGGTCTTCGGAGGTCCTGAATGACTCATTCACGACAACGGCTTCCGGGCTCGAGAAGCCGCCGCCGACTTGCCCCACCCCACGCGACCTGCTATGCATGAGTAATGCATGAATCACGCCTGGCGAACCTGCTCGGCGCAACCGTGCTGAACCTGTCCGACCGGATGACCGCAGCCGCCGCCGGGGCGGCCGGTGTCAGCCTCAGCGGGACTTCCGCCCTTGTCGTCCTCACCGAATTTCCCGGCCTCGGTGGCACCGAACTCGGCCAGCGGATCGGGCTCAGCCAGCCCGCCTGTGCCCGCATGCTCGACCAGCTCGAAGCCCGCGGCCTGGTCCGGCGGCAGGCCAAGCAGGGCCGCGCGGTCGCCGTCGTCCTCACGCGCTCCGGCCGCGCCGCCGCCGCGCGGGCCCTTGATGCCCGGCAAAAAGTCCTCGTCGCCGCCTTGCGTGCAGTCGACGACCACGCCGCACTCGAAACAGCCCTGGAACAACTCCTGCCAGGCCTGCACGCCGAAGTCCGCTCCGGCGACCTCATGTGCCGTCTCTGCGATCGCGCGTGCTGCGTCGCCGATGCGCAACTCTGTCCGGTGGGGCAGGCCGAACGGAGGTCCTGATGGGGAACGTCCTCGCGCTCGTCTCGGCCCTGTGCTTCGGGGTCACGCACTTCGTCAGCGGGCTCGCGTCGCGCCGGGCGCCGGGCATGACCGTCTCTCTTCACGCCCAGGTCGCCGGGACCGTCGTGACCCTTCCGCTCGCCTTCGTCAGCGGCTCGCCGACCCTTGGCGCGCTCGGGTGGGGTGCTCTCTCCGGTGCCGGGACCGGAATCGGCGTCGCCTTCCTTTACCGGGCCATGGGGAAGGGCGCGATGAGCCTCGTCGTGCGCACCAGCGACGTCGCCGCCGTGGTCCTTCCGGTCCTTTTCGGACTGCTTCTGCTCGGGCAGCGGCTCTCGCCCGCCGCCCTCTCCGGGGTCTGCTGCGCCATCCCGCCCTGTGGCTGGTCTCGCGCGGTACCGGCGAGAAACGCACCGCCGCGGGGATCCCCGACGCCTTCGTCGCCGGTCTCGGCTTCGCCGCGCACTTCGTCGCCCTGTCGCGGATTCCGGCCGAGGTGGGGTTCTGGCCCGTTGTGGTCAGCCGCGCGGTTTCCGTCGTCGTCATCGCGAGCCTCGTCGCCGCGACGCGCGCGCCGTGGCGGTTGCCTTCGCGGCTGGTCGGGCCCGCCGTCTTCGCCGGGGCCTGCGGCAGCGCCGCCACCGTTCTCTACCTGCTCGCCGCGCAGCAGCAGATCCTCGCCGTCGCCGCCGTGCTCGCCGCGCTCTACCCCGCCGTTCCGGTGCTGCTCGCGCTCGTCTTCCTGCGGGAACGGCTCAACCGCGCCCAAGTGGCCGGCCTGCTCGGTGCCGGGGCGGCCATCGCCCTCGTCTCACTCGGCTGAGCGGCGGTCCCGGTAGTGCTCCAGCGCCGCCACCGACTCGGTGACCTGCTCGAAGCTCGGCAGCGCGCGGACGTTCGCCACCAGCGTCATGTCCTTGCGCGGGATCTCGACGAAGCACACCTCGACGCCGGACCGGGCGGCGTGGCTCGCCACCTGGGCCTGCCAGGTCGCCAGGTCGTGCTCGTCGCCGAGCCATTCGTGCAGGTAGACGCACCACCGGCCGCGCCGCAGCTCACCCGCGATGTCGTGCTGGGCGACCAGGTACGGCTCGGTCACCCGGTCGGCCATGACCGTTCCCCGGAACACCAAGGCACTGCTTCCCTCCTGCGCCGGCGGTGACCCCTACCGTCCGGAAAACGCTCTCTCGCGCGGTGGCCTCCCCGCTCCCGCCGAGCAGCGTGCGCCCCGGTGGCCGATGGCGGTCCCGTCGGGGCGTGGCCAACATAGCGTGGGTTCTGTTTCCCAGCAACCGTTTCCGCGTGAACGTCGATGCGGATGCCGCGTGCAGGATCCGCGTGCGGATGCACGTGCCGGTGTTCACCTGAACACGGGCACGTGAGTTCACAGAGGACGATCACGCGTGACCGGGTGGGTACCGAGCGTGAGTGAGTCTCCTCGGCCTACCCGGCCGTGCCGTACCGGGTGTTCGCGAACTCCGTCCCGCTGACCGCGGGCAAGGAGGTCGTGGCGGTGACGCCGCACGTGTTCGCGGCGAGCGTCGCCTGAAGCAGGTTCGGCGAACCCCCGAAGTAGGCGCCGTCCGTGACGAACACCGTGTCGCCGCGGACGGCGACCGCCGTCGGGTTGGCCAGTCCGTCCGAAGTGGACAGGATGGTGCGGGTGCCGTCGCGGCCGATCGTCACGACCCGGTTGTCCTGGTTGATCGCCGCGACAACCGTGTTGCCGCGGAAGGCGAAGTCGTCGACGGGACCGAGTCCGGTCGCGACGTCCCGGCCGGGCCCGCCGGCGAGCGGGAACCGCACCAGGGTGCCGCGGTCCAGATTGGACACCCAGACCGCGCCGTCGTGGACCTTGATCCCGTTGGCGCCGAAGCCGTTCACCGGGGCGAGGAGCGCACCGGCGGCGAAGGCGGTGACGCGCCCGGTGCGCGGCTCGACGCGCCAGACCGCCGAGCCGAACGAGTCGGCGACGAAGACGTCGCCGGAAGCCGGGTCGCGCGCGACGCCGTTCTGGAACCCGGACGGCGGCAGCGAAGCGACCTTGACCGGCGCGGCGCCGGGCCGCACGCGGTAGAGGCCGGTCGCGGCGGTGCCGGTCGAGACGGCGACGTAGAGGTCGCCGCCCGGGGCCCGGACGATGCCGCCGAGGAACAGCTTCCGGTGCACCACCGGGACGTCGCCGTCGGCGGGCACCGGGATCCGGGCGAGGACGCGCACCCGGCCGTCCTGGGTGACGCGGCCGATCTCGCCGGTCCAGGCGAAGGTGAGGTCAGCGGAGCCGTCGGGCTCCAGTGCGATGTTCTCCGGCTGCTGCCCGGCGGCGGCGTCGAGGGGGATGAGCCTCGACGCCGCCCGCGCGGGCTCGGCGGTGAGGGCGAAGGCGGCGGCCGTGGCCAGCACGGCACCGATCAGCTTGATGCGCAGGGGAAACTCCGTCTTGGGTCGGAACGGCGAAAAGAACCCCAGATCGCCGTGCCGTCGACGGTAGGCCCGGTGCGGGCCCGTCACCAATAGCTCAAGCTGGGCCGGACATCGGAAAGCCGATGGCTCAGAGGTCGCGGGCGAAGCAGCGGGAGATCGTCTCGCCGACGTATGGCCCGTACGCCTCGATCGGTTCGTAGCCTTCGCGCTGGTAGAAGCGGATCGCATCCGGTTGGCCGGTGCCCGTCTCGAGCAGGAGGCGGGTGAGGCCGAGGCGTCGCGCGTGGTCCTCGAGCGCGCGCAGCAGGGCGGTGGCGACGCCGGTGCCTCGGCTCGACGGCGCCACGTACATGCGCTTGATCTCGCCCGAGCCCGGTTCGAGCAGCCGGAGGCCGCCGCAGCCGATGGCGGTGCCGTCAGCGTCCCGTGCGACGAGGAAGACCGGGACGGTATCGGCGGTCGGTACCTCGCCCGGTTCGTGGTTGTCGGTGCCGTAGCGGGCGTCGAGTTCGGTGCGCTGGGCGTCGCGCAGGCGGACGGCGTCGGGATCATCCCAGCTCACCGGGTCGATCACGAAGGTGCAGTCGATCATCAGGTGGTACCCCCGTTCCGTAACGGTTGTTACCGTAGCATCTGTTACGCTTCCCGCAAAGGAGGTTTCGTGCCGAGACAGCGCGACGTGGGGGCGCAGCGCGAGCTGCTGTCGAACGCGACCTGGCAGGTGCTGGCCGAGGACGGCCTGCCGGGGCTGACGTTGCGCGCGGTCGCGGAGCGGGCCGGGTGCACGACGGGTCTCGTGATGCACGCTTTTCCGACGAAGAAGGCGTTGTTGCTGCACGCGCGCGACTTGCTGTACGAGCGCACCGCGGTCCGGGCCGACGCCGCTGAAGCCGCGAGTGCGGACGCCTTCGAGGCGCTGGACGCGGTGCTGGGGTGCGCGATCGATCTGCCGCACGGGCATTACGAGGAGTCCCGGGTTTGGGTGGGGTTCCTGGCGGCGGCCTTGGCGGACCCGGATCTGGCCGAGCGGCACCGGGTGGCGAACCACTCGTTCTTGGCTCGCGTCCGGCGGCTGATCGCCGCCTGCCGTCCGGAATGGACGGATGCGCGGCTCGAGCAGGCGACGAAGAGCCTGGTGGCGTTGGCCGAGGGGTTCAACGTGCTGGCCGCGGCCGATCCGGTGGCTTACCCGGCGAAGGTGCAGCAGGAGGCCCTGGCCAAGGCGCTCACCGAGCTGGGGCTGGCGCGGGCTTGAGGCCGGTGTGCTGAAGGGGACGTTCGTCGCATCTGATGCGCTGAAGGGGACTTTCCTCCCGTCACATGCGAGGAAAGTCCCCTTCAGCGCGCGGCGAGGCGAGTTCAGGCCGCGGGGCCGAAGCGGCGCCGGTAGGCGCTCGGGCTGAGCCCCGTGTGCCGCCGCAGCTGGGCGCGCAAGTTCGCCGCCGTGCCGAAGCCGCTCGCCGCCGCCACCCGGTCCAGCCGCAGCTCGCCGCGCTCGATCAGGCGGCACGCCAGCGTCACCCTCTCCGTGGTGAGCCACGCCAGCGGCGTCGTCCCCAGCTCCGCGCGGAACTTGCGGTGCAGCGTCGCCGGGCTCGTCGAAGCGCGCGCGGCCAAGTCGGCCACCGTCAACGGCTCGTCCAGGTGGGACAGGGCCCACGCCAGCACCGGCGCCAGCGACGTGTCCGGCACCGACGGCACCGGGCGGGCGATGAACTGCCGCTGGCCGCCGTCGCGGTGGCCGGTGAACACCAGGCGCCTGCTGACCGCGTTGACCACCTCCGCGCCGTGGTCGCGCTGGATCAGGTAGAGCCCCAGGTCGAGTGACGCCGCGCTGCCCGCCGCCGTCAGCACGTCGCCCTCGTCGATGAACAGCACGTCCGGCTCCCAGCGCACCGCCGGGAAGCGGGCCGCGAACTCCGGTGCCCACTGCCAGTGCGTCGTCGCGCGCTTGCCGTCGAGCACGCCCGCCTCCGCCAGGGCGAACGCACCCGTGCAGAAGCTCACCAGCCGGGCTCCCCGGGCCGCCGCCCGGCGGATCGCCGTCAGGATCGCCGGGTCCGTCGGCACTCCCGTGTTCGGCCGGGCCGGGACGATCAGCGTGTCCGCCGTGTCCGCCGCCTCGATCCCGGCCACCCCGGACAACGTGAACATCCCCAGGTTCATCCGCACGTCCGGTGTCACCGAGCAGAGCGCGAAGTCGTACCACGGGCGGTTCAGCTCGGGCCGCCGCAACCCGAACAGCTCCGTCGCGACGCCCATCTCGAACGGGTTCGACTCGGCCGTCACGATCGCCACGACCCGGTGCGAGAATTCTTGCGGCATGTGCGATTCCTAGCACTCGTCGCCGGGGAACACCAGGCCGAGGATGAACGGCATGAACCCGATCGACCTGACCGAAGTCCTGGCGAGCTTCGACGCCGCCTGGAGCCCGCGGATCGTCACCCGCGTCAACGACTACGACATCCGCCTGGCGAAGTTCGCCGGCGAGCACGTCTGGCACGTCCACGAAAACACCGACGAGTTCTTCCTCGTCCTCGACGGCGAGATCGAAATCGGCCTGCGCGACCCGGAGGAGCGCGTCGTCACGCTCACCCGGGGACAGGTCTTCGTCGTGCCGAAGGGCACGTTCCACAAGCCGTCTTCGAAGGCGGGCGCGAGCGTGCTGCTGGTCGAACCCGCGGGAACGCTCACCGTCGGCGACGCGCACGACCAGGTGCCCGACCATGTCGACGTCACCACCGGCCACCTGGTCTAACGTCGGGGCATGCTGACTGTCGTCCCGGTGGACCAGGCGTCCTGGGCGGACCTGCAGGCGATCTTCGGCGACCGCGGGGACCCCGCCCGGTGCCGGTGCCAGTTCTTCAAGGAAACGCCCGCGCAGTGGCGGTCGAGCACCCCGGGGGAGCGCGCCGAGCGGTTCCGCGAACAGACCGCCGACCACGCGACCGGGCTCGTCGCCTTCCTCGACGGCGAGCCCGCCGGGTGGTGCGCGGTCGAACCGCGCACGGCCTACCGCCGCCTGCGCGCCAGCCGCGTGGTCTGGGACGGCCGCGACGAAGACCCGGACGACGACGGCGTCTGGGCCGTGACGTGCTTCGTCACCCGCGCGGGCTTCCGGCGTCGCGGGGTGAGCGCCGCGCTGGCGAAGGCGGCCGCGGACTTCGCCCGCGAGCGGGGCGCCCGCGCGGTCGAGGGCTACCCGATCGCCGTCGAGCCCGGGCGGAAGGTCGCCTGGCCCGGCGAGCTGTTCGTCGGCACCACCGGGATCTTCGCCGACGCCGGGTACACCGAGGTCAGCCGTCCGACCGCGCGGCGGGTCGTCATGCGGTTGACCTGCTGAGTCCTTCTCCGAAACGGCGTACTCTCGGCCGCATGAAACGGACATCGTTCGCGCAGTGGCCGTGCTCGATCGCGCGCACCATGGACCTGCTCGGCGACTGGTGGACCCCGCTCGTGCTCCGCGACGCCTTCTACGGCGTCCGCCGCTTCGACGAGTTCCAGCAGGCGCTCGGCATCGCGCGCAACACCCTCGCCGACCGGCTCAAGCGGCTGGTCGACGAGGGGTTGCTGGAGAAGGTCGCCTACCAGACCGAGCCGGTGCGCTACGACTACGTGCTCACCGAAAAGGGCCGCGACTTCTACCCCGTGCTGCTCGCGATGACCCGCTGGGGCGACAAGTGGCTGGCCACCGAAGCCGGGCCGCCGATCACCGTGCACCACCTCGCCTGCGGGCACGACACGCACGCCGAGATCGTCTGCGCCGACTGCGGCGAGCCGATGACGCCGGCCGACACGCGGATGCGCCGCGGCCCCGGATTCCCGCCCCGGCTGGCGCACCGCCCGGACGTCGAAGCGCGGTTCGCGGCGCAGGAGTGACGTTGACAGCGTAGGTCTATCTACGCAACTATCGTGGTCAACGGCCTATGAGAGGGGTGGCGACCACGATGGAGTGGACCGGCGCGCGGTACGCGGACAAGCCGACGGCCGAGGTCTCGACCTGGATCGACGCCGCTCCCGAGGACGTCTGGCCGGTCGTCTCGGACATCTCGCTGATGCCCGAGCTGAGCCCGGAAGCTCCAGTCCGTCGAGTGGTGCGAGGAAGGCCGTAAGTTCCTCGGCCGGAGCAAGCACGACGCGTTCGGCGAGTGGGAGACGACGTCGTACGTCGTCGAATGCGAGGCGCCACGTGTGTTCGCCTGGGCCGTCGCGGACCCGGCCGAACCGAGCGCGATCTGGAAGTTCACCCTCGAGCCCGACAACGGCGGCACGCGCCTGTCGCAGTGGATGCAGATGGGCCCGGGGCGGTCCGGACTGTCGTTCGCCATCGACCGGATGCCGGAGAAGGAACAGAAGATCGTCTTCGTCCGGCTGCGGGAGTTCGAGACCGCGATGACCGGCAACCTCGCCGCGATCAAGGAGCGGATCGAGGGCCGATGAAGACCGCGACCACCGTTGAGTTCTCCACGGACACGCGCACGACGCTGGACTTCGTGCTGGAGGCGGAAAAGCTCGGTCTCGACGTCTGCTGGGTCGCCGAAGCCTGGGGCTCCGACGCGCCGTCCGCGCTCGGCTACCTCGCCGCCCGCACCGACCGGATCCGGCTCGGCTCCGGGATCATCCAGCTCGGGACGCGCACGCCGGTCGCCATCGCGCAGGCCGCGCTGACGCTGGCCGACCTCTCCGGCGGCCGGTTCGCGCTCGGCCTCGGCCCGTCCGGCCCGCAGGTGATCGAGGGCCTGCACGGCGTCCCGTTCGCGAAGCCGTTGACGCGCATGCGCGAGACCGTCGAGATCATCCGCCAGGCGTTCGCGGGGGAGAAGATTTCCTTCTCCGGCAAGGCGTTCGAGATCCCGTTGCCCGGCGAGGCGCGGCCGATGCGGCTGTCCACCGCGCCGAACCCGGACATTCCGATCTACCTCGCGACGCTCTCACCGAAGCTCCTCGAACTCACCGGCGAAGTCGCGGACGGCTGGCTCGGCACCAGCTTCGTCCCCGAAGGCGCCGACGCGTACTTCACCCACCTCGACGCCGGGCTCGCGAAGGCCGGACGCACGCGCGGGGACATCGACGTCTGCCAGGGCGCCGAAGTCGCCTTCGCGGACAACGAAGACGAGCTGCGCGCGCTGGTCGGCAGCCGCAAGAAGGAACTCGCCTTCAGCCTCGGCGGCATGGGCTCGGCCAGCACGAACTTCTACAACGACGCCTACAGCCGCCAGGGCTGGGCGGACGTCGCCGCCGAGGTCCGCGACCGCTGGCAGGCCGGGGACCGCGACGGCGCCACCGCGCTGGTCACCGACGAGATGGTGCTGGGCACCACGCTGATCGGCACCGAAGAGATGGTCCGGGCCCGGCTGCGCGTCTGGCGCGACGCCGGGATCGACACCGTCCGGCTGTACCCCGCAGGCGAAACCCTCGACGCGCGTCTCGCGACGCTCGGCCGCGCATTGGAGCTGATATGACCGGCGAGTGGCACCGCACCGCGTGCAGCCTCTGCTACCTCAACTGCGGGCTGGAGGTGCGGCTCGACGGCCGGAAGATCACCCGCGTCCGCGGCGACAAGGCCCACCCGCGCTCCGGCGGCTACCTCTGCCAGAAGGCGCAGCGCCTGACCTGGTACGGCGACCACGACGACCGCCTCACCACGCCGCTGCGGCGTCGTCCCGACGGCACCCACGAGCCCATCGACTGGGAGACCGCGCTCACCGAGATCGCCGCGAAGCTGCACGCGATCCGCGACGCCGACACCGCGGCCGGGCGGCCCGGCTCGTTCGCCTACGTCGGCGGCGGGGGCCAGGGCAACCACTCCGGCGGCGCGTACGGCGCGTCGCTGCTGAAGTGGATGAACTCGACCCGGCACTTCAACGCGCTGTCGCAGGAGAAGACCGGCGACTTCTGGGTCAACGGGCAGCTGTTCGGCTCGACGATCGTGCACACCGCCGAGGACGTCGAGCACTGCGACCTGCTCGTCGTGCTCGGCTGCAACCCGTGGCAGGCGCACGGGTTCAGCAACGCCCGCCACGCGCTCAACACGCTCAAGAACGACCCCGCGCGCCGGATGATCGTGATCGACCCGCGGCGCACCGAGACCGCGGAGATGGCCGACCTGCACCTGCCGCTGCGGCCGGGCACCGACGCCTACCTGCTGGGCGCGATCCTCGCGCTGCTGCTCGAACGCGGTGGCGCGGACGAGGAGTTCCTGGCCACGCGGACCGAGGGCTTCGACGAGGTCGCCGCCGTGCTGGCGAAAGTGCCGGTGGACGAGTGGATCGCGCACGCCGAAGTGTCCCGTGTGGACGTCGAGCGCGCGGTCGAGCTGATCCTCGCGGCGGAGGCCATGACCGTGCGCGTCGAGCTGGGCATCCAGCAGGGACGGCACTCGACGCTCAACAGCTACCTCGAAAAACTGCTCTACCTGCTCACCGGCCATTTCGGCCGGCGTGGCACGAACAACCCGCACTCGTGGCTGCTGCCCCTGTGGGGCACCACGACCGGGCAGCGCTCCGAGATCACCGGCTTCGAGTACATCGGCGGCCTGCTGCCGGCGAACACCCTGGCCGAGGAGGTCCTCGCCGACCACCCGAACCGGGTCCGCGCGGTGTGGGTCGAGTCGTCGAACCCGGCCAACACGTTCGCGGGGACGCGGGACGTCGAGCGCGCGCTCCGGGAGGCCGAGCTGACCGTGGTCGTCGACGTCGCCTACACCGAGACGGCCGCGCTCGCGGACTACGTGCTGCCCGCGGCTTCCCAGCACGAGAAGTGGGAGTTCACGCTCTTCACCTTCGAGTGGCCGACGAACTACTTCCAGCTGCGGCCGCCGCTGTTGGACCCGCTGCCGGGCACGCTCGTCGAGGCCGAGATCTACACGCGGCTGTTCGACGCGCTCGGCGTGCTGCCGCCGTCCGACGTTCTCGCGGAGCTGGCCGCCGGGCCGCGCGCGCAGCTGCAGGCCGGGATCGGCGCGCTGGTCGAGGCGATGCCGGAGCGGGCGGCGATCCTGCCCGTGCTGCTGTACCGGACGCTGGGCGAGACACTGCCCGGCGGCGCGGCGTCGATCGCGCCGCTGTGGGCGGGCTGCCACCGCGCGGCGAAGACGATGACCGTGCCCGTCCAGCGCGCGCTGGGCACTTCCGCCACCGGCCCGGCGCTCGGGGAGGAGCTGTTCGAGCGGATCCTGGCCGGGCCGACGCCGTTCTCGGCGCACGAGCAGGACGAGGTGTGGAGCCTGCTGCGCCGCGAGCGCGTCCGGCTGGCCGTGCCGGAGCTGCTCGACTGGCTGGGCTCGCTCGACCCGGCCGCCGAGCGGCCCGACCCGGCGTACCCGTTTTCGCTGGTCAACGGCCAGCGTCGGGCGCACAACGCGAACCAGATCCTGCGTGACCCGCGCTGGCGCCGCACCGACCCGGACGGCGCGCTGCGGGCGCGTCCCGAAGAGCTGGCGGCGATCGGGGCCGAGCCGGGTGACTGGGTCGCGGTGGTGACGCCGTCCGGGCGGGTCGTCGTCCGCGCCGAGGCCGATCCCGGGCTGCGGCCGGGCCAGCTCGCGCTGCCGCACGGCTACGGCATGGCGCACCCGGACGCCCACGGCCGCCGCGTGGTCAGCGGCCCGCGGATCAACCTGCTCACCGACGCGCGGGACCGCGACCCGATCGCGGGCACCCCGCACCACAAGGACGTCCCGGCGCGGCTGGAGCCCGCGACGGACGAGGAGCGGGAGCGAGCCGAGGCGGACAGCGCGCGCGTGCGCGAGACCGTCGCGAGTGGACGGTCTTAGCGTTTCGCGGACCTTTGAGCGATAGTGGGAACCCTCGACCGAAAAGGGGGCCCATGCGCAAGATCGTTTCGAACCTGTTCATCTCGCTCGACGGCGTGGTCGAGGCGCCCGACAAGTGGTCGTTGCGCTACTGGACCGACGAAATCGGGCAGGCCGTCGGCGCCGGGATGGCCGCGGCCGACGCGATGCTGCTCGGGCGCGTCACCTACGAAGGTTTCGCGGAGGCGTGGCCCGGCCGCACCGTCGAGGACGACGAAGGCGCCGAGTTCATGAACAACGTGCGCAAGTACGTGCTGTCCTCGACGTTGTCCGAGGTCACCTGGCACAACTCGACGCTGCTGACCGGCGACCCGGCCGAGGCCGTCCGCGCGCTGAAAGTCGAGCCCGGCGGCGACATCATGACCAGCGGCAGCACGACGGCGGTGCGCTGGCTGCTGTCCGAAGGCCTGGTCGACGAGCTGAACCTGCTGCTGTACCCGGTCGTCGTCGGCCGCGGGAAGCGGCTGTTCCCGGAAGAGGGCGCGGGCTTCCCGTTGGTGCTGAAGAAGTCGGCGACGTTCGGCAACGGCGTCGTCCAGCTGACCTACGTCCCGGCGTGATCACGCCGTTCCGGATCGAGGTGCCCGAGGCGGACCTCGACGACCTGCGGGCCCGGCTGCGCGGCACGCGCTGGCCCGAAACCGAGCCGGTGCCCGACTGGAGCCAGGGCACACCGCTGGAGTACCTGCGGGAGCTGTGCGAGTACTGGGCGACGGACTACGACTGGCGCGCCACGGAGGCGCGGTTCAACGCTTTTCCGCAGTACCGCACCGAGATCGACGGCCTGGGCATCCACTTCCTGCACGTCCGTTCGCCGCGGGACGACGCGCTGCCGCTGCTGCTCACGCACGGCTGGCCCGGCTCGTTCCTCGAGTTCGGGGCGGTGATCGAGCCGCTGGCCGAGGAGTTCCACCTGGTGATCCCGTCGCTGCCGGGGTACGGCTTCAGCGACAAGCCGTCGGCGCCGGGCTGGGGCATCGAGCGGATCGCGGCCGCGTGGGCCGTCCTGATGGCTCGCCTGGGCTACTCGCGCTACGGCGCCCAAGGCGGTGACTGGGGGACGTCGATCACGACGTCGCTGGCCCAGCAGGACGCGGCGCACCTGGCCGGCATCCACCTGAACCCGCCGATCGCGGCGCCGGACCCGGCGACGTTCGGCGACCTGACGCCCGCCGAGCAGGCCGCGCTGGACGCGTTGGAGCACGCGCGGCGCTGGGAGGACGGGTACTCGGTGCTGCAGTCGACCCGGCCGCAGACCATCGGCTACGCGCTCGTCGACTCGCCGGTCGGCCTGTGCGGCTGGCTGGTCGAGAAGTTCCACGCCTGGTCGGACGGCTTCCCGTTCACGCGCGACCAGCTGCTGGACGACGTCACGCTGTACTGGCTGACCGGCACGGCGGCGTCGTCGGCGCGGCTGTACTGGGAGAGCATCCGCCAGGTCCAGAAGTGGTTCTCCGAGGCGACCGACGACACCGTGGACGTGCCGACCGGCTGTTCGATCTTCCCCAAGGAGATGCCGCGGCCGTCGCGGCGGTGGGCGGCGACGCGGTACCCGGACATCCGGTACTGGAACGAGCTGGACCGCGGTGGCCACTTCGCGGCCTACGAGCAGCCGGAGCTGTTCGCCGAGGAGGTGCGGACCTTCTTCCGGCTGGTGTGACCTCAGCGGATCGGGTGCTCCGGTGGCGCGAGCACCCGGTACACGCAGCCGCGGTCGTGCGGGAAGTAGTAGTGGACCGTCGTCCGGAACCCGGCCGCGGCCAGCACGTCCAGCGCGGCCCGCACCATGATCTCGTGCGCCTCGATCGAGTAGGACAACAGCTCGGTCCGGTTCTGGGCGAGCAGGTCGTCTCGGTACTGCCTCACGTTCTCCAACGCGTTGTGCCACTCGAGCGCGACACCGTAGGGCGGGTGCGCGGTGCTCATGGTGATGTGGATGCCGGGTGTGGGATCGAAGAGCCGCGTTTCGAGGGTCGCGCCGATGCCCACGCGCGTCAGTTCCGCGTGGACCTGCCCGGCCAGGTCGCTCCACGCCGCGATCGCCTCCGGCGGCGCGAAGGTGACGAGCTGCCCGGGATCCACCAGCCGGTCGACGACGAGCGGATCGGTCACGAGCGGCTCACCCGGCGCGTCGCGGCCTTCGGCGCGGATCCGCGCGACCAGGGCCGGGGGCCAGGCGGCGTCGGCGGTCATCCACTCGGGCGGGCCCGCAGGCCAGGACGTGAACAGCACGGCGCACACGCGGCGGACGCGCGTGCCGAGCGACGGCCACAGCTCTCGCAGCCCGTCGAGGTCGAGCGCCGGGTGCAGGAACATGCGGATCACGCTGTGCCGGTCCGGATCGCCGGGGCCGCCGAGCACGTCGTCGAGCACGGCCAGCACGCGAAGGCGTTCCGCGGTGCCGATGTCCGGGTTCGACCCGAACTCGCGGCCCAGCGAAATGACCCGTATCCCGCGTGGCAGCTCGCGTTCGGGAGGAGCTCTTCGTCCGGCGGGATGTCGGACGCACAGCGCTCGCGCCAGCTCCGCACCTGCTCGGCGTCGAACTCGGCGAGGTGCTCGCTCGCCGCCAGCAGCGCGTCCCACCACACCGGGACTTCGTTGGCCGTCACGGGTTCCGCCGCTCAGTCGAAGGGGAGTTCCGGCGGGCCGAGCACGCGGCAGACGCGCGAGCGGCCGTACAGGAAGTCGTAGCGGACCTCGGTCCGGAACCCGGCCGCGGCGAGCACGTCCAGCGCCGCCCGCGCGGCGAGGTCCCGGACGTCGTCCACGTAGTCGCGCAGGTTCCCGCTGCCGGGGCGGTCCTCGGCGAGGGCCTGGTACCGGTCCGAGTAGCTGTCGAGGGGGTTCCACTCCAGGAAGACCCCGGCGGGTTCTTCGGTGCTGACCGACAGCACGACTCCGGTCGGTGCCGGGCTGGTGCCGCGGGGGACGACCGTCGCGGGCAGGCCGCAGCGCTCCAGTTCGGCCCGGGCCAGCCGCGCGAGGTCCGGCCCGGACTCCGCGGCCCTGGCCGGCCGGTACCCGGCGATCAGGTCCAGCTCGCGCCGCACCCGGTCGCCGAGTCCGGCGAGACGCGGCTGCCGGGCGAGCGGCCACAGGAACGTCAAGGCGATCGCGCGGCGGTGTGGTTCGGTCTCGTCGCCGAGCAGATCGTCGAACACCGCCAGGACGCGGCCTCGTTCGGCGTCACCGACCTCGGCGGCGAAGGCCCGAGCCAGCTCGCCGAGCCGCAGGTAGAACTGCGCGTCGGGACCGAAGCCGTGCTCGTTTCGCTGAGGCGGCTCCACCGCGGCGAGGTGCTCGCTCACCGCCGCCACCCGCTGCCACCACCCGGGGACCCCCATGCTCGGCAGCCTAGCCGCCGCGGTCAGTTGACCTGCCGGGACTGGCCTTTCCAGAACGGCTCGCGCAGCTTGAACTTCTGGATCTTCCCGGTGGCCGTGCGGGGCAGCTCGTCGAGGAACTCGACCCGCTTCGGGCACTTGTAGCCCGCCAGGTACTCGCGGCAGTGCTTGATCAGCTCGTCGGCGGTGACGTCGCTGCCGTCCGTGACGACCAGGGCCGTCACCAGCTCGCCCCACTTCTCGTCCGGGATGCCGATCACCGCGGCTTCGCGGACCGCCGGGTGCGAGTTGAGCGCGTCCTCCACCTCGATCGACGACACGTTCTCGCCGCCGGAGATGATCACGTCCTTCTTGCGGTCCGCGATCGTGAGGTAGCCGTCTTCGAACGAGCCGCCGTCGCCGGTGTGGAACCAGTTGCCCTCCTGGACGCGGGCGGTCTCCTCGGGGTTCTCCCAGTAGCCGTCGAGGTTGTGGTTCGACTGGGCGAGGACCTCGCCGTCGGTGTCGACGGCGATGCGCACGCCCAGCGCGGGCGTCCCGGCGCGGCCGAGGAGCCGGGCCTGCTCGTGCGGGTCGAGGTCGGCCCACTCGCTGCGCATCCGGTTGACGGTCAGCAGCGGCGCGGTCTCGGTGAGCCCGTAGATCTGGATGAACTCCCAGCCCAGCTCGGCGCGCACGCGTTCGATGGTGCGCGTCGGCGGCGGCGCGCCGGCCACGACGATCCGGACGCGGTCGCGGCCCGGGATCTCGCCGTCCCAGGTCGCGGCGCCGTCGAGGGCCGCGGTGACGACCGCGGGCGCGGCGCAGAGGATGGTCACGCCGTGCTCGTCGATGCGGCGCAGGATCTCGGTGCCGTCGACCTTCCGCAGCACGATGTGCCGCCCGCCGAGTCCGGTCACGGCGTACGGCATGCCCCAGCCGTTGCAGTGGAACATCGGCAGGGTGTGCAGCAGGACGTCGTTGTCGCTCAAGGTGGTGTGCAGCCCGAAGACGGCGGCGTTCAGCCAGATGTTGCGGTGGGTGAGCTGCACGCCCTTGGGCCGCGCGGTGGTGCCGGAGGTGTAGTTGATGGTCGCGGTGGCGGACTCGTCGCCGTCCCACGGCCGAGGTTGGCCGTCCCCGCCCCAGACGGCGTCGTCGTCGCGGCCGAGGACGAAGACGTGCTTGGCGGTGACGGTGTCGAGGAGGTGTTCGAGCTCGGGGTCGACGATCAGCACGTCGGCACCGGAGTGCTCCACGATGTACTTGACCTCGGCGGCGGCGAGCCGGAAGTTGACCGGCACGAGGATCCGCCCCCAGCCGGAGACGCCGAAGAAGGAGACGAGCAGCCGGGCGGCGTTGTGCGACACGATGGCGACCCGCCCGCCGACGGGTACGCCGAGGGCATCGAGGTTGGCGGCCTGCGCCCGCGCGCGGCGGGCGACCTCCCGGTAGGTGAGCGAGCCCCAGCTCGGCGCGGGCTGGTTCGGCTCGTCGACCACCGCGACGCGGTCCGGGTACACCGTCTCCGCGCGGTCGAGGAAGTCCCGGACACCCAGATCGAAGAACACGCGCCATCCCTTCGTCGTCCCCGTCCCGATGATGACGCCTGGGAGGTGCTCGCACCAGTCCGATGTGGCGCGCGGCCGAGCTGGGCTGAAGGGGACGTTGCTGGCATCTGATGAGCTGAAGGGCGCTTTCGTCGCATCAGATGCACTGAACGTCCCCTTCAGCCCGCGCCGGGAGGGCCTGTCGTGAGGTGCTCGCACCAGTCCGATGTGGTTCGCTGGAGGCGATGGACTTCGACACGGTGGCCGGCGAGCTCTACGGGGGTGACCTCGCGGAGTTCATCAGCGCGCGCAACGCCGCGGCCAAGGCCGCCAAGGCCGAGGGCGACGCCGACCTCGCCGCCAAGATCAAGGAGCTGCGGAAGCCCACCACCGCCGCCGCCATCGTCAACCGGCTGGCCAGGGACGACCCCGACCAGCTCCGAGAACTCGCCGAACTCGGGGATGAGCTGCGCGACGCCCACACCCGCCTGGCCGGCGACGACCTCCGGGCCCTCACCCGGCGGCGCGGGGAGCTGGTGCGGCAGATCATGCACGGGCTGCCGTCCATGAGCGACTCCGTGTCGCGGGAGGTCGAGGCGACCCTCGAGGCCGTCGCCGCCGATCCGGACGTCGCCGCGCTCGCCGTGGCCGGGCGGCTCACCTCCGTCGCCCACCAGGACACCGACCAGTGGTTCACCCTCGCCGCCAGCGTGCCGCCCGCCACCTCCGGTAAGCGGCCGCAGAAGCTCGTCGACAAGGCCGAACCCGCGCGGCCGAAGCGGGACCACAAGCGCGAGGAACGCGAACGCGCCGAAGCCCGCGCCGAACGCGAGCGCCTGCGCAAGGAAGCCGCCGAGCTGGCCAAGGAACGCGCCGTCGCCGAACGCGATCTCGTGCGCACCGAACGCGCCGCCGAGCAGGCGACCGCCCGCGTCGAAGACCTGCGCACCCGCTTGGCCGAAGCCGAGGAACGCGCCGAGCGCGCCACCGCGGAGTTCAAGGATGCGAAGGAAACCTTCGACCGCATCGACCAAGCCGCGCGGAAAGCCGCTGACGCCGCGCCCTGATCCCGTGCTACGGTGGCGATGCGCCCCGGATGGGCCTACGCACGGAGGTAGTGGCTACTCAGCCCCCTGAGATCGACACGTTTCCTTGTCCAGGAACGGTTGTGCCTCCAGTGCGCCCTTTCGTGTCGGCTCGCGGCCTCCGATGACTCCACATCGGAAAGGACATCATTGAGCTTGATCGCGCTCACCACCACCGGCGCCCGCACGGGCCGGAAGCACCGGGTTCCCCTGGGAGCCCTCGACATCGGCGGCCGCCTGGTCGTCGTCGCCTCGGCGATGGGTTCGCCGAAGCATCCCGCCTGGTACCACAACATCCGCCACGATCCGCTGGTCACCGTGGAAACCGACACCGAGACCTTCGACGCGCTGGCCGCGCTCCCGCCCGACCGCGACGCCCTCTTCGCCGCGGTCGTCGAGCGGGAACCGGGGTTCGGCGACTACCAGGCCCGGACCACCCGGGTGCTGCCCGTCGTCGAGCTGCACCGGCTCGACGACGGCCGCCGCATGGGTGACTGGCTCGCCGAAGTCCACGACTGGCTGCGCGCCCAGCTGCGGGAACTGCGCGAAGGCAGCCCGAAGCAGCTGAGCACGCGGTGCCCCGGCTTCTGCGCGGCCCTCATCCGGCACCACACCGGCGAGAGCTCGGCGCTCTTCCCCGCGCTGGCCGAGCGGTTCCCGGCCCTCGCGCCCGCGTTGACGAAGCTGGGCGAGGAACACGTCGTCGTCGCGCGGCTGCAGGAAGAGATCCAACGGCTCGTCGACGAGGAGTCCGATCCCGTGCGGCTGGCGGAAGAACTCGACCGGCTCGCGTCCGCTTTGGACAGTCACTTCGCCTACGAGGAAAAGACGATCGTCACCGCGTTGAACGCGCTGTACCCGGCTCCCGGCTGATCACAGCAGCACTTCGGCCAGCTGCCGGTGGTTCTCCGCCTCCACGTCCGGTGACGGGCCGAGCACCTGCACCGCGACGTGGTCGGCACCAGCGTCCACATGGGACCGCAGGCCCTTCGCGACCACCTCCGGCGTGCCGTGCAGGACGAGGTCGTCGATCAGCCGGTCACTGCCGCTGCCGGCCACGTCGGCTTCGGTGTACCCGGTGCGCAGCAGGTTGTTCACGTAGTTGCTCAGGCTGAGGTACGGCGTCTCGACGAACGGCCTGCCGATCGCGCGGGCGGCCGCCGGGTCGGTGTCGAGGACCACCTTCTGCTCGGGCGCCAGCAGCTTGCCGGGGCCGAGCACCGAGCGCGCGCGGCGCGTGTGCCCGACCGGGACCAGGTACGGGTGCGCGCCCGCGGTGCGCTCGGCGGCCAGCTTCAGCACGCGGTCGCCGAGCGCGGCCAGGACCCGGGCTTCCGCCGGGACGCCCGCCGCGTCGAGGCGGTCGAGGTAGTCGACGATCTTCGCGTACGGGCTGCGGTACCCCGCGACCGACTCCGGGTGCCCGACGCCGATGCCGAGCAGCAAGCGCTTTCCGTACCGGCCCGCCAGCCGGTGGTAGGACTCGGCGAGGGGCTCCGGGTCGTCGGACCACATGTTGACGATCGCCGTCGCCACGGTGATCCGCTCGGTCGAGGCGAGCACGTCCTCGACGAACGCGAGGTCGCCGATCGACGTCGAGCCGGTGCCGAACCAGACCGTGCCGTACCCGAGCTTGTCGGCCGCGACGGCGTGCGCCTTGCGCGTCACGTCGTCGCGGTGCGGGGCCAGGAACACGCCGAACGTGCCGAGCCGCATGAGCCACCTCCACTACATTGGTTACAGATCTCAATGTAGCAAATGTAGCGACGGTCAGGCGGCCAGGCGGTGCAGCCATTCCCGCAGCATCTGGCGCTCGGTCGTCGTGAGCGCGTCGACATCGTCGGTCAGCGCGGTCGACAAAGCGACCGCGAGCGTGCCGACGGACGAGCCCGCGGCCGGGGGTTCGGCGAGCAGCCCGGCCAGCACGGACTCCCGGACCTGCGCGGACATCGCCAGGTCGCGGCTCTCTTCCGGCTGGGCGATCAGGCTCAGCGTGACGCCGCTGTTCGCCGCCGCGAACTGTCGTGCGGCCTCCGCCGCCTCGACGCGCAGCCGTCCGTCGCGCGCAAGTGGCGTGAACAGCTCCAGCAGCAGCGCCTCCGCGCTGGACGTCAGGTTGCACGGCACGCCGGGTTCGATCTGGCCGTAGAGCAGCACGTAGAACGCGGGGTGCGCCAAGCCGTACTCGACGTGCCGGTCCCAGCCCGCGCGGATCCGGTCCACCGGGTCGCCCTCGGCCGAAGGTGCTTGCACGTACTGCGTGAAGCCGTAGTTCACGACCGCGTCGAGCAGGCCCTGCTTGCTGCCGAAGTGGTGGTAGAGCGTGGGGGCCTGGACGCCGGCGCGCTCGCAGATCGCCCGCGTCGACACCGGGCCGCCGTCGGCTTCGTGCAGGAGCTGCCCGGCCGCCAGCAGGAGGCGGTCGCGGGTGCTGGTGGCGTTGCTCGATCGTCCGGCCATGTAGCAATTGTAACGACGCTGTGTAGCGTCAGCGCAGCCGTCGCTGGACCCGCCGGAGCCCGATGAAGGCGGCCAGCACCGTCGGGTCGGTTGTCGCCGTGCCCGGGCGCACCGAGCGGTAGCCGTCCAGCAAGGCTTCCCGCAGCGCGGGCCGGGGCCCCAGCGCGTCCAGCGTCACCGCGAGGTCGTAGGCGTGGTGCCCGAACCCGCAGGCGTCGAAGCCGGTCGCCCGCACGCCACCCCGGTGGAACAGGTAGTTCTCCTGGTGCAGGTCGCCGTGCACCAGGCCGAACACGTCGGGGCCGCACCCCAGTTCGGCCCGCACCGCGCGGACCCGCTCG
This sequence comes from Amycolatopsis nalaikhensis, assembly GCF_030264295.1. Lineage (GTDB taxonomy): Bacteria > Actinomycetota > Actinomycetes > Mycobacteriales > Pseudonocardiaceae > Amycolatopsis > Amycolatopsis nalaikhensis. Next base: position 4,947,943 of record NZ_CP127173.1, read on the forward strand.
AGGGCGGCGCGGACCCGCGGGTCACCGTCCGCCGCGGCGACCGCGCGCTCGACCACGGCGTCGGAGAAGCCGTCCACCTGGGCGCGGCCGAAGTCGGTGAGGTCGTCGACCCGGCCGCGGTCCAAGCCGGACATCCGCGAACCGTGCAGCTGCAGCCGCGCGGTGAACGCGCCGACGGCGTACAGCTGCGGCGCGCGGAGGCGCTCGTCGACGAACCGGCCCTCGACCCAGTGGCAGAGCACGCAGGTGCGCGGTTCCGGCACCGCCGGGTCGGCGACGACGGTCACCAGGTCGCGTTCGCGCGTCGGCACCGGCCGCGGGACGACGAGGTCGGTGTCGCGGCCCAGCGCGGCCAGCCACCGCATCTCCGACCGCACCCGCGAGACGTCCGGGCCGTCCGGCCGCTGCACGCGCAGCACGTACCGGTGCCCGTCCGCGCCGTCGACGCGGAACGTCGTGTTGGCTCCGCGGCCCAGCGGCGTCAGCCGCGCGACCGGCACGGCGTAGGCGGTCAACGCGGTTTCGGCGAGGCGGCGCAGGCGGCGCGTGCGACCGGCGCGGTCGAGCTCGGCGAACGGCCGGGTGTTCGCCGAAAAATCCGCCATCGCCCAGGTGCTCAGCTGATCGACCGTTCCGGCTCGCGGGAATGCGAAACCAGCTCGATGGCCGGCGTCGAATGCCGCCCGCCGCCGAGGCGCTCGACCCCGCGCAGGCCCTCGACCAGCCGCTCGACCTCGGTGTCCGGCCGCACCCCGAAGCGCATGAACTGGCTGGTCATGCCGATCTTGTTGCCGCACTGGCGCACCAGCAGGTGGTGCTCGGCGAGCAGGTAGTCGCACAGCTCGGCGCCGTCGACCGAGCCCGGCAGCTTGACGAGCAGGAAGTTCGCCTGCGACGGGAACACCGTCAGCTCCGGGAACTGGTTCAGCTGCGAGTTCATCATGAACCGGTCCAGCGCGAGCTTCTTCAGGCTTTCCTCGTACTCCGCGCGGTGCTCGGCGAGCATGAAGATCACGGTCTCGGCGAGCGAGTTCAGGTTCCACTTCGGCAGCGCGGCCGACAGCTTGCGCGTCAACGCGGGGTTGGACACCTGGTAGCCGAACCGGATCCCGTGCAGCCCGAAGTTCTTGCCGAGGCTCTTGAGCACGACGACGTTCGGCCGCACGACGGCTTCGGCCGCCACCGACGGGTCCCGCTCGACCTCGACGAAATCGATGAAGGACTCGTCGATCACCACCAGGTCGAGATCTTCGAGCGCGTCCATGAACCGGATCACCTCGCGGCGCGGCAGGTAGCCGCCGTCGGGGTTGTTCGGGTTGCACAGCACCGCGACCCGGGAGCCGCGGCGCTTGATGAACTCGACGTATTCGTCCACGTGCAGCTCGAAGGTGCCCGATTCCTTGAGCGGGAACATGTCGACGCGCTTGCCGGTTTCCAGTGGCTGGTCGGTCCAGCGGCCGAACGTCGGGATCGGCACGGCGACGCTGGAATCGACCAGCAGCCGGTCGATCCACGTGATCAGCTCGGTCGAACCGTTGGCGAGGGAAATCGTCGACGGGTTGAGCCGCAGCACGCTCGCCAGCTGCGCGGTGATCGCGCCCGCGTCGCTCGGGTAGAACTTGAGGATCGTGCGGAGGTTGCGTTCCAGCTCGCCGAACATCTCTTCGGTGGGGAAGTACGGGTTGCAGGGGATGCAGAAGTCCGCGAGGTCGTCCGCGTGCTGCCCCATCGCCCTGGCCACGGCGAAGAACGACGGGCTGTGGGCCGCGCTCTGCTGGAAAAGGCCGCTGGTGGTCATACCGTGCCGCACGCGTGGTCTCCGTCCGCCGCTTACCGGCCCCTTGCCTTCCCACCCGGGACACGTGCGAACCGGGAGCCCGGTTCAATGCCGGACAGGGCGTAGAGCCCGGTGCCCGCGAGCACCGCCGCGGCCAGCGCGGACACGGCCAGCACCGGAAGCGGCGCGGCCAGCGGGTCGACGCCGGTGAACGACTCGACGCCGATCACGGCGGTGAGGACCAGGTCGGCGGCCACCGCGACGCGCACGACGCGCAGCCGGTGCGCCTCGGGCCAGCGGGTGAACCGCAGCACCCAGGCCAGCGCGGGCAGCACGAGGATCGCGTGCATCGCGACCGCGTGCAGGGGCTTGAGCGCACCCGCCGTCGTGTAGGCCAGCTGCGGGTCGCCACCGCGGGCCGCGACCACGCCGCGGCCGATCATCACCGCGCCCGTGGCCAGCGCGACCAGCAGCACGACCAGCCCGGCGCGGACGGCCAGGCGCAGGCTCGGCGCGTCGGGCCCGGGCTCGACCAGCGCGGCGGCGGTGAACCCGATGACGGTCAGGATGATCACCCCGCCTCCCGCGGCGAGCGTCATCGACACGGCGTTGTCGAACGGCGTCTCGAAGTTGAAGTGCGACGGCACCCCGCGCCACGCCTGCGTGCTGACCAGCACGACCTCGGCGACGCTCGCCGCCGTGAACGCGCCGAGCAGGGTGGTGCGCAGCCGCGGGCGGACGGTGAGGAACGACGTCGCCCAGGCGACCGACGCCAGCGTCAGCCCGAACGACAGGCCGAAGGTAACGGCCTTGCGCATCGACAGCGGGCCGAGCCACGAGCCGCCGGTGGCGATGAGCACGATCGCGTGCGCGACGCCGCTCAGGAAGAGCACCGCGCCGACGGCGTAGGCGATCCGCTCGGCGCGCCTGCCGTCCTGCCAGATCCGGGTCAGTGCGTTCATGGCCCGAAGTGTCGCCCGCGGACCCGGGTCACCGCGTCGGCCCGGCGTCGACACCACGGCGTACGACAGCGGGCGTACGGCAATGCGGAAGAATTTGGAAAAAGGGAGTGTAAAGAATTCTTGGTTTTCTTGACCCGGATATTGCCGAAAACGGTGTCCGGCGCCACTCGGCAGGCGGATGCGCGGTGGTCTCCGGCGTCCTACCATCGAATCATGTACATCGCACTGCTGACCCACACAGCACCCGAAACAGAAGTCGACTACGCGCTCCCGGACCATTCGGACTGGGTGCGCAAACAATTCGCGAAGGGCTTCTTCCTCCTTTCCGGAAAAGGTACCGGCGCCGCCGACCAGGTGATCCTGACGCGCTCGTGCCTGCGCGGCAAGCTCGACGCCGTGCTCGCCAGCGACCCGTTCGTCGTCCAGCGGCTCGCCCGCTACGAAGTCATCGAGTTCACCGCCACGCGCACCGCTCAGGAGCTGCTGGCGATCAACGAGGCCATCGCCTCCTGAGGAGTCCGCCACGGCCGGGTGGCCCGGCGACGATGCCCCGCCACCTGCCGGCGAAGAACGGAACGCTCACCCGCTCGGGCGGCGCTCGCCTATGATCGCGAACGCACGGACGTCCAGCAGGGAGAGCCGATGAACACCCCCGACCTCGTCTTCCGGGGCCGCCGGTCGAGCAGGGACCACGCACTGGTGCTGGCCGCGCTCCCGCCGTCCCGTGACGCCGTGCGCACCGCCGTCGCCGACGGCGCCGACCTCGTGGGTTTCGCCGGATCCGGCGTCGAACCCCTGGTCGCGTGGACGCGCGAAACCTTTCCCGACCTCGTCATCGGTGTCGACACCGAGGACGCCGACGTGGCGGCCGCCTGCTGCGAGGCGGGCGCCGACCTGATCCTCGCGCGCGCCGACCTCGTGGACGTCGCGGCCCGCTTCGGCGCCGGGTACGCCGCTTCCGACGTGTCCGGCGCGGTCGCGCGCGGGGTGCCCGCCGAGGGCGTCCTCCGGGTGGTCCCGGCGGCCGCGTCGCTGCCGGACGACGTCCCCGTCCTGGTCGAGGTGGCCGGGGACGGGAGCCCGGCGGGCCTGGCGCTGGCCGCGCTCGCGGCGTCGGCCGGGGCCGCGGTCATCCGGACCACCCACGTGCGCGAGACGCGGCACGTGGCCGAGATGGCGGCCAGCATCGCGGGCACGCGCCCGCCGGCGAAGGCGGTCCGATGGGAGTGATCCGGCAGATCTGGCCGGTCGAGCGCGGTCTGGACGACCACGACCTCGAGCAGCTCTACCGGTACCCGGCCGACCCGAAGTGGCTCGCGGTGAACTTCGTGTCGAGCACGGACGGCGCGATCACGGTCGACGGCCGGTCGGGCGGCCTGTCGACCCCGGCCGACCGGATCGTCTACCGGCTGGGCAACGACCTGGCCGACGTCGTGCTGGTCGGCGCGGGCACGGCGATGGCGGAGGGCTTCGAGGGCCTGCGCCCCGACGAGCGCACGGCGGAGCGCCGGCACCGGTTCGGGCTGGACCCGATCGCGCCGGTCGCGGTGGTGACGACGGGCCGCTCGCTGCCGCCGGACGCTCCGGTGATCACGAAGGCGGCGGTCCCGACGCTCGTCTTCACGTGCGCGGCGGCCCCGGAGTCCCTGCGCGAAGCGTGGGCGGCTAACGGCGCGCGGGTGTTCGTCACGGGCGAGGCCGAGGTGGCGGCCGAACTGGTGGTTTCGACGCTGGTGGCGGAGGGGCTGGGCCGCATCGACTGCGAAGGCGGCCCTCACCTGTTCGGCTCGCTGGCCGCGGCGGGCGTCGTCGACGAGTTCCGGTTGACGGTGGCGCCGTTCCTGGTGGCGGGCTCGTCGAGCCGTGCGGCGGTCGGCGCCGCGATCGACCCGGCCGAGTTGGAGCTGGCTTCGGTGCTCACCGACGGCGCGAGCATCCTGCTGCGGTACCTGACTCCCTGCTAGCGCCCCAATGTGGCCTTCGGTGCGTCAGACGCAACCAAGGCGGCCTTCGGTGCGTGAGACGCAACCAAGGCCACATTGGGGCGCTCGGCCCGGGTGGCGCTAGAGCAACCGGCGGAAGTGCGCCGCCAGGTCGAGCCGGACGGCGTCCGCCGGGCTCAGCCAGGCGAAGCCGTCGTGTTCCTCGGGGTTGAGCACGACGTCGTCGCGGCCGTCTTCCGTTGCGGTGTAAACGAAAGCGTGGATCTCCATCGGCCGTCCGGCGATGTCCGGCCACGAATCGCGGGAGAGTTCGCCGGTCACGCGCACGCGCAACCCGGTTTCCTCGGCCACTTCGCGGACGGCCGCGGCTTCGACCGGCTCGCCCGGTTCCACGGTGCCGCCGGGCAGCTCCCAGTGGCCCGCGCGGAACACGCCGGGGCCGCGGCGGAGGAACAGCACCTCGTCGCCGCGCGCGATCCAGCAGTAGGCGAGGTCTTTGCGCGCGATCTCCGTCATGCGCGCGATTCTCGCTCAGTTGGTCTTCGACGTCGGCAGGTGGGCGCCCAGGTAGCCGACGTACACCGTGCCCGTGCGGTCGGTGTCGTCGAGGAAGTGCAGGCGCGGCGCCGGGGATTTGAAGCGCTCCAAGGCGATGTGCGCGCCGAAGTAGTCGCGGCCCGCCGGGTTCGTCTGCGGGTCGACGCGGAACGTGCGCGCCTGGCGGAGCCGTTCGTTCGTGGTCACCGTGTCCGACTCGGCCAGCGCGATGATGTTCGCGCTGATCAGCGAACCCGGCTGGCCGGTGCGGGCGAACGCGAGCACGTCCGACAGCTCGGGGCCCGGGTCCTGGCCCGCGTCGAGCAACGTCGTCCGCGCGCCCGCGTACGCGTCCAGGGTGCGCAGCGCGTCCCACGCCTTCCGGCGCCAGGCGGCGGCTTTCGGGTGGTGGTCGAGGATCGCGGCCGGGGCCGGGTCGGCCGTGATCGCCAGGTGCTCGAGCGACTCGGCCGCGCCGATCAGCTCCGCGAAGCTCGGGAACTCCTCCGGCGGGCACTCGGTGGCGGCGACGTCGTCGGCCGCGTCGTGGTAGCGGGCCAGCGTGCCGGCCAGCAATCCGTTGACGCGCCTCAGTTCGTCGCGTTCGGCTTCGGTTTCCTCGAACGCGCGCGCGTAGTCGTCGACTTCTTCGTGCAGCCGCGCGAGCTGAGTACGCAGGCAAGCGACGTCGACCACCGACAGCTCTTCGAGACGGCAGCGGAGCGCCTTCACCTCCTCGGCGTGGCGATCCCGCTGTTCGGTGGCCGCCTTCGCCTTCTTGCGCAGGATCGTGATCACGCCCCGCGCCTCGGCCAGCTCGCGTTCGGCGCGGCCGAGCTTCTCGACGAGCTCGGCGTCGGGTTCCCGCTCAGGCGAAGCGAACGGATCCGCGTCGTACCAAGCCCGCACGCTCGGCACGTCCGCCCACTCCTCCGGCAGCGGCGTGCGGCCGCGCGTCTGGATGAGCCGGGTGATCGCGCCCTGGAGCGCCTCGCCGGAAACCGGGCTGGCGGTTTCGACGAAGTCCGGCAGCTGGTCGCACGGCGGCACGTACAGCCGCGCGCCGAGCGGGACGGCGCAGCCGAGCGGGAGGTGCCGGTTGAGGGTGCGGCGGAAGCGGTCGTCGACGTCGAAGACGTTGACCAGGCCGGGCCAGCCCGCCACCGGCACGGTCGGCGGCTCCGTGAGCACCAGCACGGCCGACGTCCGCCACGGCGCCACCAAGGCCTCGCCGAGCAGGTCCGCGACGCGGTCGCACTCTTCGCGAGACCAGCCCCGCATCGCCAGCACCGGGGCCTCGATGGGGATTTCGTCGCTGCCGCTCGCGCCGAGTTCCTCAAGCCCGATGCGTTGCGCGGGTGCTTCGTAGCAACTGCGCCACGGGCGCGTGCACGCGGCGGCGAGCAGCCACGCCACCCGGTCCTCCCCGGCGTGGTAGCACAGGGACAGCAATACCTGAACGGAGTAACGGTTTTCCGCGCCGGTCCACGCGAACTTCAGGTCGCAGCGGCGCGACCCGCCGTCGTCGGTCGAGCCGAGATCGCTGACGGTGTAGTCGTCGTGCTGCCGCTGCCGGGTGATCAGCCTGCTGCGCAAGGCGTCCAGCGGGCGCTTGCCTTCGGTGGGGACCAGTCCGTGGTGCCAGATCCGGTGCACCCCCACGGGACTCAACTCCGTTCGCCGGCAACAGGACCTCAAGCGAACATAGCGGATCCGGTGACCGACCGAACGCGGGGCGTCACGTCGTGGAACGGGTCCAGAAGCAGAAGGGATGCCCGGCGGGGTCGAAGCAGACGCGGACGTCGTCCTGCGGCTGGTAGTCCGCGACGACGGCCCCCGCGGCGGTGGCGACCGCCGTCGCCGCGGCCAGGTCGTCGACCTCGATGTCCAGGTGCAGCTGCATCTGCTGCGCACCGCCGGCGGGCGGCCAGACGGGTGGGATGTGGTCGGTCTCGAGCTGGAAGGACAGGCCGGCGCTGCCGTCGTCGGGGCGCAGGGTCACCCACTCCGGCTCGTCGGTGCGGATGGGCCAGCCGAGCAGCTTCGAGTAGAACTCGGCGAGGGCCCGCGGTTCGGGCGTGCCGAGCACGGTGGAGGTCAGCTTCATGATCCGGGGATTACCCACCGGACGGCGGGTTCTACCGGGCGGTCTGGGTGTCGAAGTAGGCGACGGGCGGGCCGACGTGCCGCCACGACGTCGTCGCGAAGACGGCGGCACCCGAGAAGGCGAGCAGCAGCGTCAGCACGGCGAGGGTGACCCCGGCCCGGCCGGGGCCGCGCGAGCCCGCGCTGACGCCGAAGACCAGGCCCAGCACGCCGATCGGCAGCAGGGCGAACCACAGGGCGCCGAGCACCAGCACGAACGCCTGCGTCACCCAGGAGTACGCCCAGGCCGTCACGATCGGCGGCCGGACGACCAGCCAAGCCGCCCAGGTCGCGACGGCCAGCGTCAGGCCGGACGCGCCGATCGCGCGCGCCGCGATCGCCAGGCCACGGCCGGGCCGGGTGGTTTCCTCCGCGTCGAACTCCGGTGCCCCCATGCCGGGAACATCAACTCCGGGAGGCCGGGCGTTACCGGAATACCGCGGCGCCACCGGGGTTGCACCGTGGCACAGGCGTTGAGAGCACTGAGGGAGCCGCCATGTCGTCCGAGCACATCCAGGGGACCGTCGCCGCCGGGTTCGAGTCCGTCCGAGCCGAGTTCGCCGCCGTCGCGGCCGCCGAGGGTGGTGACTACGCCGCTCAGCTCGTCGCGCACCTCGACGGGGAGCGGGTCGTCGACCTGTGGACCGGCCCGGAGCTGACCGCCGACTCGCTGACCGGCGTCTTCTCCTCGACGAAGGGTGCCGCGCACCTGGTGGTCGCGCTGCTGGTCCAGGACGGCGTGCTCGACCTCGACCAGCGCGTCGCGCACTACTGGCCGGAGTTCGGCGCCGCGGGCAAGGACGCCGTCACGCTGCGGGACCTGCTCGCGCACCGGGCCGGGGTCGTGGGCGCCGACGGCGGGTTCACGGCCGAGGAGATCGCCGACGACCGCGTGATCGCCGAGCGGCTCGCCCCGCAGCGCCCGTACTGGCGGCCCGGCACGGCGTTCGGCTACCACGCGCTGGTGATCGGCGCGCTGACCGGCGAGGTCGTCCGGCGCGTCACCGGCCGCAGCATCCAGGAGCACTTCGAGGAGCGCGTCCGGCAGCCGTTCGGCCTGGACTTCTACCTGGGGTTGCCGGAGGAGCTGGAGCCGCGGTTCCTGACCACGCTGCCGATGCTGCCGACGCCGGAGCAGCTGGCCGAGCTGGAGGCGAACGCGACCGGGCCGGACAGCCTCACCGGCATCGCGTTCAACCGCAACCATCCGAAGGCGCCGGAGCTGTGGGAGCTGCCGAACCTCGAAGTGGTCCGGCAGCTGAGCCCGGCGTCGGTCGGCGGGGTGGCGTCGGCACGCGGGCTGGCCGGGATGTACGCGGCGGCGATCGGCGGGCTGCTGAGCCCGGCGACGGCGGCGGAGTTCGCGCAGGTCCACTCCATCGGCTACGACCTGTCGACCCGCAAGCACAACGCGTTCGGCCTGGGCTTCGCGGTCGTGTCGGACGAGTACCCGGTGCTCGGGCAGGGCGCGTTCGGCCACAGCGGCGCGGCCGGGTCCCAGGCTTTCGCGGACCCCCGCAGCGGGCTGGCGTACGGCTACAACCGCCGCCGCTTCGCCTTCCCCGGCGGGGCGGCGCCGGAGAACGCCCGCCTGATCCGCGCGGTCCACGCGGCCGCGACGGCCTGACGGTCCACAAAGGACGAATGGGGGCGGTCCGCCGGGCGCGGACCTGCCGCTCTCCCCGGAGGCACGAGCGCCCTCCCCCCGGAGGCACGAGCTGGCCTGACCGGCCGGTGAGCCGGTCGGCCGGACCCCGTGCCGGTCGGCGCCGAGCCACGTGCGCCAGGCGGTCCGGTCGCGGCGGCGCGGTTCCGGCCGTTCCGTGTCCGGCGGGACCACCGGTGGCGGGACCACGTGGCGACCCGGTCGGCACCGGGTGGCGTGCGCCGGGCGGCTCGGTCGCGGGGGCGGCGGTTCCGGCCCAGGCGGGCACCGTCGGGCCCGGGACCACGTGGCGACCCGGTCGCGAGCGGCGTGCGCCGGGCGGCTCGCTGCACGCAGCCGAGCACCCGGGCCGTGTCCGGCGGACCACGGCACTCCGCACGGGCATGCGTGCACGTCCGGAGTGGACGCCGTTACAGACTTCACCCGTTAGGACGGTCCAGCCGGAACGTTTGGCCTGTTCATCGAGGCTGGCCTGACTTTCCGTAGCGAAAACCCTCCCGATCAATGCTCCGTTGTGCAACCATTGGGCCGTTCGCGGGGAGAGGGCCCCGCGAGAGGGGGACTCACCGTCACGGCCGCGTCCCCGTGTAGATCCCCAGGGGAGAGGAGATCGACCATGTCGACGCCCACGGACACCAAGCCCGAAGAGACTCCGGAGCCGACCGAGGAGCCGGCCCCCGTCGTCGAATGGACCGACGAGAACGGCAAGGTCCACAAGGACCACCCGGTCCACATCGAGTGCAGCGCCAGCTGCTACGAGTAGGACCCGGAGCTTGACCGATTCGTGATCGCCCGCCTGCCGATCTTTCGCCGGTAGGCGGGCTTCTTTCTGCTACGGACTGTGCTGTCATAGGAGAGTGCCTGTGACAAACCTGGACCCGGTCGAGGCCATCGAGAGGGTCCGAGCGCTCCAGCAAGCAGCCTCCGACGCTTCCTGCGTGGCGCGCTTCCACGAGGGCGTCCGCTTGCTCAAGCGAGGCATGGCCCTCCTCGACGCGGTCCACCCCGTCGCCGAGGAGCACCGGACCGACTGGCTGGTCGCGCGGATCCGCCTGTCGAGCCTGCTGGTGGCCCTCCGGTCGGAGATCAGCGGTGACGTCGCCGCGGGCCTCGCCGGGCTCGACGACGTCCGGCTGCTCATCAGCGCCGTCGAAGAGCCCCTGCTGCACGCCGAGCTGAGCGGCGCCCTGAACCACAACTACGCCATGCGGCTGAAGTCGGTCGGGCGCAACGAGGACAGCCTCAAGTACTTCGAAGCGGCGCTCGAGCACAAGGAGTTCCGCCTGGCGCACGCCGAGGACCCCGGCTCGCTCATGGGCACCTACGTGCTGAGCCTGTCGTCCCGGGGCTGGGTGCACACCCTGCTCGGCAACGTCGGCCAGGCCCGCGACGACCTCCGCCGGGCGGTCGAGCTCGCCGAGAAGTACGAGCTCCACGCGCTCGCCGGGGACGTCCGGCGCAACCTGGGCACCCTCGCGCTGCGGACCGGTGACGTGCCGGAGGCGCTGCGGCTGTTCGAGGAGAGCGAGCGGACCTACCGCACCATCGGCATGGACCCGCCCGCGGTGCTGGGGCGGGAACAGGCGCAGGCGCTGCTCGCCGCCGGCCTGGCCGACGAGGCCAGCGACCACCTCGACGAGGTGCGCGTGATGATGGAGAAGGACGTCAGCGTCGCCCGCGAGCTGGCGACCGTGGAACTGCACCGCGCCACGGCCGCGTTGATGACCGACGACCTCGACCTCGCCCGGGAGACCGCGGCGGCCGCGCGCCGCCGGCTGCAGCGGGTGGGGTGCCAGACCTGCCTGGCGAACGCCATGGTCATCGGCCTCAAGGCCGACACGCGGGACGCCCTGCGCGGCGGCGTCGTGCCCGGCGGCCTGCCGACGCGGGCCCTGCGGGCCGCGGAGAAGATGCAGCTGCCCCGGCTGACCGACCAGGCCGCCACCGCGCGGATGCTCGCCGTCCGGCTCGACATCCGGCGCGGCAACCTCAACCGCGCCGTCGAAACCCTCGCCAAGGTCCCGCGTCCCGGGCAGCTCACCCCGATCGACTACCGGATGCTGCGGCGCCTGTGCCGGGCCGAGCTCGCCGTCGCGCAGGGGAGCCGGGCCAAGGCGCTCACCGAGATCCGGTCCGGCCTGACCGAGCTCGACGCCGTCCGGGACCGGATGGGCGGGCTCGACCTCGTCTCCGGGACCGCCCTGCACGGCCAGGAACTCGCCGATCTCGCCGTCAAGCTCGTGCTCGAACGCAACGACGCCCGGCGCCTGTTCGTCTGGCTCGAGCGGACGCGGGCGCAGACCTACCGCTACGAACCGCTGTCCGCCGGGACCGATCCGGAGCTCGCCGCGCGCGTCGCCGAGGTGCGGGGCCTCGGCCAGGCCATCCAGGAGGCCCAGCACGACGGCCACCCGATCGCCGGGCTGCGCGCGAAGTACAACGAACGGCTCCGCGAAGCCCAGCGGCTCGGCTGGCACACTGGGCGCTGGGGACGGCCGCGGCCGGTGGCCGGGCTGCACGAGGTCGTCGAGCGGCTCGGGGACCGGGCCATGGTCAGCTTCGCCGCCTCCGGGGACGAGCTGGTCGCCGTCGTCGTCGCCGGGGGCGAGTGCAAGCTGGTGCGGCTCGGGTCCGCCGGCGCCGCCGCCGAGTCCGCGCGCGTGCTCAACGTCGACCTCGACGCCCTCGCGCCGGACAACCTGCCGGAGCGGCTCGCCGAGGTCGTCATGGCCTCGGCGCGCAAGCAGGCCGACAAGCTCGACGCCCAGCTGATCCGGCCGCTGGCCGAGACCATCGGCGACCGCGAGCTGGTGATCGTCCCGACCGGGCCGCTCTACGCCGTGCCGTGGGGAGTGCTGCCGGGCCTGCGGGGACGGCCCACGGTCGTCGCGCCGTCGGCGACGGCGTGGCTCGCCGCCGAGCTGGCGAAGTCGCCGCGGGCGCGCAAGATCGTGCTGGTCCGCGGGCCGGGCCTGGCCGGGGCGCGCGGTGAGCTGGAGAAGCTGACCACGCACTACCGCACCGCGACGACCATGACCGGCGCCAAGGCGACCGTGAAGTCCGTGCTGCGCGCGATGGACGGCGCGAAGCTCGCGCACTTCGCCGCCCACGGCGCGCACGAGCCGGAGAACGCGCTGTTCTCCCGGCTCGAACTCGCCGACGGCGCGTTGTTCGGCCACGAGATGGCGGGCCTGCGGCAGCCGCCGCGGCAGGTCGTCTTCGCCGCGTGCGAGCTCGCGCTCAACCGGATCCGGCCGGGCGACGAAGCGCTCGGGTTCGCCAGCGCCCTGCTGGCCAGCGGTTCGCGGACGGTGATCGCCCCGCTGTCCCGCGTCGGCGACCTGGCCTCGGCGGCGGCGATGGACGACTACTACCGCGCGCTGGCCGTCCGGGACAGCCCGGCGCTGGCGCTGGCCGACGCGATCGCCGTCGACCCGTTCCGGCGGCCGTTCGTCTGCCTCGGCTCAGGCTGAGAAGGCCGGGGGCGACCAGACGAGCCGCGGGTCGGTCTGGACGAAGCTGCCCAGCAGGTGGTCGACGCGGGTCAGCACGTCGAGGTCCAGCCGGACCCCGGCGGCCTTGGCGTTCTCGGTGACCTGGTCCGGCGTGCTGGCGCCGACCACGGCGGCGGCGACGGTCTGGTGCTGGAGTGTCCACGCCAGGGCGAGCTGGGCCATCGTCAGCCCGGCTTCGTCGGCGACGCCGCGCAGCATTTCCACGCGCTCCAGCAGTTCCGGCATCAGCAGCGGCCGGGCGTGGGCCGGGCCGGCGGCGCGCGAGCCCGCCGGGATGCGCCCGTCGTGGTACTTGCCGGTCAGCACGCCCTGCGCGAGCGGCAGCGACGCGAACTGGCCGACGCCGATCCGCTCGCCGACCGGCATGACCTGCGCCTCGGCGACCCGCCACAGCATCGAGTAGTGCGGCTGGTTCGAGATCAGCGGGACGTCGTACTTGTCCGCGGCCGCATGGGCTTGCAGCAGCTGCTCGGCCGTCCACTCCGACGTGCCGACGTACCGGATCTTCCCCTGGCGCACCAGGTCCGAGAGCGCGAGGAAGGTCTCGGCGACCGGCGTCCGGTAGTCGAAGCGCAGCAGCTGGTAGACGTCGACGTAGTCGGTGCGCAGCCGCTTCAGCGACCCGTCGAGCGACGCGATCACGTGCTTGCGGCTCAGCCCGGCGTCGTTCGGCCCGGGTCCTTCCGGCCAGAAGACGCCGGTGCACAGGACTAGGTCGTCGCGGCGAAGTCCGGCGAAGGCCGCGCCGTAGGCTTCTTCGGCCGCGCCGCCGTCCCAGGCCGCGGCGGTGTGGAAGGTCGTGACCCCGGCGTCCAGTGCGGCTTCGACGCAGCCGGGGGCGCCGTGCGTAAGCCAGTTGCCGTAGGCGATTTCGCTCACGGCGAGGCCGCTTTGGCCGAGCCTGCGGTATTCCACGTCAGCCTCCCACGGCCATCTCGTCGATCCACGCGTCCACCGCGCGGGCCTTGCGGGCGAACGTCTCCCGCACCGACTCGTGCGGCAGGATCAGGAACTCCTCCTTGCCGAGCCCGTGGACCACCGCCTCGGCGACGTCCTCCGGTTCGAGCAGCGGGGCCGCCGCCGCGATGGCCAGTGCCGCCGGGTGGCCCGCCGCGATGCCCGGCTCGAGCAGGGCCGTTCGCACTCCGAGCGGGCACAGCGCGCTCACCCGCACCCCGCGCGGCCGGTACGTGATCGCCAGCCACTCCGCGAGGCCCACCGCCGCGTGCTTCGTCACCGAGTACGGTGCGTCGCCCGGGGTGCCCAGCAACCCGGCCGCCGACGCCGTCAGCAGCAGATACCCTTCGCCGCGGGCGAGCATCGACGGCAGCACCACCTGCGCCGCGTGGACGTGCTGCATCACGTTCAGCTCCCACGACTTCGCCCACTGCTCGTCCGCCGCGTGCACGCCCGTGCCGAACGCGGCGCCCGCATTGGCGCAGAACAGGTCCACCGGGCCGAACTCGGTGCGGGCCGTCGCGACCAGGGCCTTCAGGTCCTTTTTGGACGTCGCGTCGGCGGCCGCGGCCGCGGCCCGGCCGCCGCCCGCCGTGATCTCCGCGGCCACCCGCGAGGCGCCCGCGGTGTCGACGTCGGACACGACCACCCCCGCCGCGCCCTCCGCGGCGAAGCGGCGGGCCATCGCCGCCCCGATCCCGTGCGCCGCGCCGGTCAGCACGACCACTCGTCCGGTCAGTTCCACGCGGGCTCCAGGTTTTTTCGGCGGCAAATTGTCACGTGCGTGCGGGAATTGCTTTTCCCGATTGCGACGCGGGTGATAAAAGTGCTGGTCAGACCCATGATCGTGCCGTGTTCCACGGTTTCGTACATTAGCACGAGTATTGCGTTTCACTGGCCGGGTGCGTTATTTCTGATGATCGCCCCACCCCGCGCACAGGAGGTCCGCCGATGGCCGAGCTCGTCCCGCCGTCGCACGCTCGACGGCTGCGGTGCCTCCACTTCGGCGACCCCGACGCGGTCGCCGCGACCGCCCGCGGCGGTGGTCTCGGCGTGCTCGACGGCGCCGATCCGGCGGACTTGCGCCTGGTCGCCGCCCGGGTCCGGGTGCCCTACGGCGTCCGCACGAACGGCCCGCTGCCCGAGGGTGCGGCCTTCGCCGTCCGCACGACGGCTCCTTGGGCGGGGGCGCTCGCCGAAGTCGCCGACGCCGAAACCGCCGCCGAGGCGGTCCGCGGCGGCGCGCTGGGTCTCGTGGCGCGCGGCGGTGAGCTGAGCGACTTCGTGCTGCTGCAACAACTTCTCAACGCCTTCGACGTCCTGGTGTGGGGCACCGTGGCCGGGCCGCGGACGGCGGTCGGCGCTCTCGCCGGGGGTGCGGCCGGGGTGGTCGTGCAGTCCTCTGTGGACGCCGAAGAGATCACGCGCCGGATCGTCGGGGCCGAGGTGCCCACCCCGACGCCGTCCGACCGGCTCTGCCGGACGCTCGGCAGCGCCCTGCCGGTGATCCAGGGCCCGATGACGCGCGTGAGCGACCAGCCGGGCTTCGCGGCCGCGGTCGCCGAGGCGGGCGGCTTCCCGTTCGTCGCGGTGGCCACGGCGACCGGCGCGCGGACCACCGAGCTGCTCACGCGCACCGCCGAGCGCCTCGGCGACCGGCCGTGGGGCGCGGGCATCCTCGGCTTCGTCCCCGACGACCTGCGCGCCGAGCAGCTCGCCGCGATCCGGGCCGCCCGGCCGCGGTGCGTGCTCGTCGCGGGCGGGAAACCGGGACAGGCCAAGGCCCTCGAAGTCGAGGGCATCGCGACGTTCCTCCACGTGCCGTCGCCGGTCCTGCTCGGCCAGTACCTCGACGCCGGGGTCCGCCGGTTCGTCTTCGAGGGCGCGGAATGCGGTGGGCACGTCGGCCCGCGGTCGAGTTTCGAGCTGTGGGAAGAACAACTGGCCGTGCTCGGCGCGGCGAAGGACGTCGAAGTGCTGTTCGCGGGCGGGATCCACGACGCTCGCTCGGCCGCGGTGGTCCGCGCGATGGCGGCGCCGCTCGACGCCGTCGGCCTCCTGATGGGCACCGCGTACCTGTTCACCGAGGAGGCCGTGACGCACGGCGCGATCAGCGGCCTGTTCCAGGAGCGCGCGCTCGCCGCCGACTCGACCGTCACCCTCGAAACCGCGCCGGGTCACCGCACGCGGTGCCTGCCCAGCCCGTACACGACGGAGTTCGAGCAGGTCAAGGCGAGTCTTCACGACCTGCCCGCGCAGGAAGCCTGGCAACGGCTCGAGGAACTGAACACCGGACGTCTGCGCGTCGCGAGCAAGGGCGTCCGACGTGACGGGGCGCCGCTCGACGCGGAAACCCAGCTCGCCGAAGGCATGTACATGGCTGGTGAGGTCGCCGTGCTGCGCGACCGCCGGACCACGATCGCCGAGCTGCACCGTGAAGTCACGTCGGGGCGGACGTTCAGGCGCCCAGCGGAACCCACAGCGGACGCGGACTCGCAGGACATCGCCGTCATCGGCATGGCCTGTACCTTCCCGGGCGCGCCCGACCTGGAAGCGTTCTGGTCGAACATCCTGCGCGGCGAGGACGCCGTCACCGAGGTGCCGCCGGAGCGCTGGGACCCGGCGGTCTACTTCGGACAGTCCACGTCGAAGTGGGGCGGGTTCCTGCCGCCGGTGGCCGTCGACCCGCTCGACTACGGCATCCCGCCGTCGGCGATGGGGGCCATCGACCCGGCGCAGCTCGTGTCGCTGGAGACCGCGCGCCGCGCGCTGGCCGACGCCGGGTACGCCGAGCGGCCGTTCGACCGCGAACGCACGAGCGTCGTGTTCGGCGCGGAGGCGGGCGGCGACCTCGCCAACGCGGGCACCCTGCGGTCCCTTTTGGACGGCTACCTCGACGAAGTGCCGCCCGAACTCCTGGCCCAGCTGCCCGCACCCACCGAGGACACCTTCCCCGGCACGCTCGCCAACGTCATCTCGGGCCGGATCGCCAACCGGCTCGACCTCGGCGGCGCGAACTACACGGTCGACGCCGCCTGCGGCTCGTCGCTGGCCGCGCTCGACCTCGCCACCAAGGAGCTGCGGGCCGGGACGAGCGAGCTGGTCCTCTGCGGCGCCGTCGACCTGCACAACGGCATCCACGACTACCTGATGTTCACCTCGGCGGGCGCGCTGTCGCCGACCGGCCGCTGCCGCCCGTTCGACGCGGCCGCCGACGGGATCGCGCTCGGCGAAGGCGTCGCCTGCCTGGTGCTCAAGCGCCTCTCCGACGCCGAGCGCGACGGCGACCGGATCTACGCCGTGGTCAAGGGCGTCGGCGCGGCCAGCGACGGCAAGGCGCTCGGCCTGACCGCACCCCGCCCCGAAGGCCAGCACCGCGCGCTCGAACGCGCTTACCGCGACGCGGGAGTGTCCCCTGTGGACGTCGGGCTGGTGGAGGCGCACGGCACCGGCACGGTGGTCGGCGACGCGACCGAACTGCGCACCCTGACCGGGTTCTTCACCGACGCCGGTGCCGAGCCGGGCAGCTGCGTGCTCGGCTCGGTGAAGAGCCAGATCGGCCACACGAAGTGCGCGGCCGGGCTGGCCGGGCTGATCAAGGCCGCCCTGGCCCTGTGGCACGAGGTCGTCCCGCCGACCCTGCAACTGGCCAAGCCCAACGCGGCCTGGGACCCGGCGGCCAGCCCGTTCACCTTCACCACCGCCGCGCGGCCGTGGGCGGACCCGGCCCGGCTGGCCGGGGTGAGCGCGTTCGGCTTCGGCGGCACCAACTTCCACGCCGTGCTCGCCGCCGGGCCGGTCGCCCCGGACCGGCGGCACGGCCCGCGTGACTGGCCCGCGGAAGCCGAACAGACGCTGAAGGAGATCCGGCGCGCGGACGCCGACCCGGGCAAGATCGCGTTCCTCTTCCCCGGTCAGGGCAGCCAGCGCCCCGGCATGCTCGCCGAGCTGTTCGTACACTTCCCCGAGCTGGCCGACCTGCTCCGGCTCGCCCCGGACGTCGCGGAGAAAGCGTTCCCTCCCCGGGCTTTCGACGCCGACGCCGTCGCGGCCCAGGAAGCGGCGCTGACCGACACCCGCGTCGCGCAGCCCGCGCTCGGCTTGGTCGAGACAGCGGTCGCGCGGCTGCTGGACCAGGTCGGTGTCCGCCCGGACTTCCTGGCCGGGCACAGCTACGGCGAGCTGGTCGCCCTGTCGGTCGCGGGTGCCTTCGACGCGGAAACCCTGCTGCGGCTGAGCCGGGCGCGGGCGAAGGCGATCGCCGACGTCGCCGAGCCCGGCACGATGGCCGCGGTCAAGGCGCCGCGCGACGCCCTCACGCCGACCCTGATCGGCCCGGACGTCGTGGTGGCCAACCACAACGCGCCCGAGCAGGTCGTCCTGTCCGGACCGGTGCCCGCGGTCGAACGCGCGATCCGGCGGCTGCGCGAGACCGGGATCGCGGCCAAGCGGATCCCGGTGGCGTGCGCGTTCCACAGCCCGCTGGTCGCCGCCGCGGGTGACGCCTTCGCGGCGGAACTCGCGCAGGAGTCCATTGTGGAGCCGCGGTTGCCGGTGTGGTCGAACCGCTCGGCCCGGCCGTACGACGCCGACGTCCGCGGCGAGCTCGCGGCGCAGATCGGCGCGCCGGTGCGGTTCCTCGACGAGGTCGAGGCGATGTACGCGGCGGGCGCGCGGACGTTCGTCGAGGTCGGCCCCGGCCGGGTGCTGTCCCGGTTGGTCGCGGAGATCCTCGGCGAGCGCCCGCACACCGTCGTCGCCTGCGGGCCCGACCTGAACGGCTTCCTGGCCGCGTTGGCGCGGCTCGCCGAGGCGGGCGTCGACGTCCGCACCGAGCGCCTGACGCGGCCCCCGCGTCCCGAACCGTCCCCCACCGCCTGGGCCGTCGACGGGCGGTCCGCCCGCGCGCCCGGCGCCGAGGCCCCCGCCCTGCCCCCGGCACGCAGAATCCGGAGTACCGCCATGACCCAGCCCGCCCCCGGCCGCGACCAGGCGATCGTCGACTTCCTGCGCACCACCCGAGAACTCGTCGCGGCGCAGCGAGAGGTCATGCTCGGCTACCTGGGCAGCGCGCCCGCCCCGGTGCCCGTGGCCGCCCCCGCGCCCGTGGTGGTGGTCGAAGAACCCGCGCCGCAGCCCGAACCGGAACCGGAAGCCGAGGCCGACGTGCTCGGCACGGTGATCGGCGTGATCAGCGAGCGCACCGGCTACCCGGCCGAGATGATCGCCGGCGACCTCGACCTCGAGGCCGACCTGTCGATCGACTCGATCAAGCGCACGGAGATCGCGGGCACGCTGCTGTCGCGGCTGGGCCTGCCCGCCGACGACCGCACGGACCAGCTCAGCCGCGACCGCACGGCGAACGCGCTGACCGCGCACCTGGAGAGCTGGCTGAACCCGGCACCCGCGGCCACCGCGCCCACCCGGTACCGGCTCGAACGGGTGCCGGTGCCGCTCGACCCGGACCCCGAGCGGCTGCGCGGCAAGTCCGTGGCGGTGCTCGGCGACGACGACGCCGTGCGCGCCGCGTTCACCGGCGCCGGGGCGGAGATCGTCGCGGGCGCCGCGGACATCACCGTCGTCCTGGCCGCCGGTCTCGACGTCCCGGACGTGTTCGCGCGGCTCAAGGGCTTGAGCGGGACCGTGCTGGTGGCGGCCGAGCCGGGTACGGCCGGGCTCCGCGGCCTGGTGCGGTCGGCCGCGCTCGAGCGCGAGGGCGTCACGCGGCTGGTCGAGGTGACGCAGGACGTCGCGAAGGTCCTGGTCGACGAGGCCCTCAGCGACGGCCCTTCGGTGGTCGGCCACGACGACGGCGGCCGCTTCACGATCGAACCGAAACCCGCCGACCTCCCGTCGATCGCCTACTCCGGCGCCGGTCCCGGCGGTGGCGAACTGGCCGCGCTGGGCCTGGGCCCGGACTCGGTGGTGCTGCTGCTCGGCGGGGCCCGCGGGATCACCGCGCGCACGGCGGTCGCGCTCGCCGCGGCCGGCTGCCGGATCGAACTGGCGGGACGCACGCCGTGGCCGGGCGAGCCGGACGACCTGCCCGCCGACCCCGCCGCGATGCGCGCGGTGCTGGCCGGGCGCGGGGGTTCGGTCGCCGACATCGAACGCCGGGTGAAGACCATGCTGGCCCAGCGCGAGATCGGCCGGACCCTCGACGAGGTCCGCGCCGCGGGCGGCGTGCCCCAGTACCGGGCGCTGGACGTTCGCGACGCCGACGCCGTGCACCACCTGGTGAAGGACCTCGGCCGGATCGACGGGGTCGTCTTCGCCGCCGGGGTGATCGACGACAAGCTGATGGCGGACAAGGACGAGGCGTCGTTCCGGACCGTCTACGAGACCAAAGTGGACGGTACGCTGGCCCTGCTCGCCGCGCTTGAGGAGCACGGCGCCGAGCCGGGGTTCCTGGCGTTCTTCGGCAGCATCGCCGCGGTGCTCGGCAACCGCGGGCAGACGGACTACGCCGCGGCGAACGACGCGCTGGAGGCGCTGGGCACGAGCTGGCGCGGCCGCGCGGTGACCGTCCACTGGGGACCGTGGGCGCCCGGCGGCGACCACGGCGGCATGGTGTCGCCGGAGCTGGCGCGCGAGTACGAACGTCGCGACGTCGGCCTGCTCGACCCCGGCGAGGGCACCGCGGCCCTGCTGCGCGAGCTCGCCTACGGCACGGACCGCGCGGTGCTCTACACGGCGTCGCTGTGGTGAGCCAGCAGCAGCCGGTGGCCGTCGTCGGCATGGGCGTGTTCCTGCCCGGCGCGTCCACAGTGGACCAGTACTGGCGGAACCTCGTCGAGGGCACCGACGCCGTCACCGACGTCCCGCCGCACCGCCGCGACCCCGCCTTCCACGGCCACGACGGCACCGGCCCGGACCGGACGCACGGCCGCCGCGGCGGCTTCACCGCCGATACCCTCGACTTCGACCCGGTCGCCCACGGCGTGCCGCCGACGTCGCTCGCGGGCACCGAGCCGGACCAGCTGACCGCGCTCGCCGTCGCCGCGGCGGCGGTCGACGACGCCGGCGGCCTCGGCAGGCTCGGCGACCCGGAGCGGATCGGCGTCGTGCTCGGCCGCGGTGGCTACCTCTCACCCGGCCTGCAGGGCTTCGACCAGCGGGTCCGCACGGTCCGGCAGATCACCCGCACGGTCGGCGAGCTGCTGCCCGCGGCCGGGCCGGAGGTGCTCGACCGGCTCCGGACGGCGTTGCTGGAGCCGCTCGGCGAGTTCCGGCCGGAGACCGCCGCCGGGCTGGTGCCGAACCTCGCCGCGGCCCGCGTCGCCAACCGCCTCGACCTCGGCGGCCCGGCGTACACAGTGGACGCCGCATGCGCGTCTTCGCTGGTCGCGGTCGACCAGGCGATCTCGGAGCTCACTCGGAACCGCTGCGACGTCGTACTGGCCGGGGGCGTGCACCAGACGCAGGACGACACGCTCTGGTCGCTGTTCACCCAGCTCGGCGCGCTGTCGCCGAGCCAGCGGATCAGCCCGCTCTCGCGTGCCGCCGACGGCATGCTGATCGGCGAGGGCACCGCGGTCGTCGTGCTGAAGCGGCTGGCCGACGCCCGGCGCGACGGCGACCGCGTGTACGCCGTGGTCCGCGGCAGCGGCACGTCGAGCGACGGCCGGGGCGCAGGCCTGCTCAGCCCGTCGGTGGCCGGGCAGACCCTGGCCCTGCGCCGGGCCTGGGACGGTCTCGACCCCACCCGGATCAGCCTCCTCGAAGCCCACGGCACCGCCACCCCCGCCGGGGACGCGGCCGAGCTGACCACCGTCGCCGACGTCTTCGGCCAGGCCGACGGGCCGCGCGCGGTGATCGGCTCGGTCAAGTCGATGATCGGGCACACGCTGCCGACCGCCGGGGTCGCCGGGCTGGTCAAGGTGGCCCTCGCGCTGCACCACGGCGTGCTGCCGCCGACCCTGCACTGCGCCGACCCGAACCCGTTGCTGGACAAGACCCGCTTCCGGGTGCTGGCCGAGGCCGAGCCGTGGGGCGTGCTGCCCCGGGTGGCCGCGGTCAACGCGTTCGGGTTCGGCGGGGTGAACGCGCACGTCGTGCTCGAAGCCGGGGACCCGGCGCCGAAGCGGCGGGTGCGCGTCGACGAGCCGGAACGCGTGCTGCGCCTGGCCGCGACGACCCCTGAGGAACTGCTGGACCGGCTCGACCGGCCTGGCGCCGACGTCGGTGCCGGCCCGTGCCGGATCGGGATCGTCGGCCCCGACGACCGCAAGCTCGCCACCGCCCGCAAGGTGATCGCCAAGGTCGCCGCCGAGGGCCGGTCGTGGCACGGCGGCGCCGACGTCTGGTGCGGCGTCGACCCGCTGCTGCGGGGTGGCAAGACCGTGTTCCTGTACCCCGGCCTGGAAGCCGACGCCGAGCCGCGCCTCGACGACGTCGCCCGGCACTTCGGGCTCGACCGTCCACAGTGGTCGACGGCGACCGTGCCCGCGCGCGCGACGAGCGTGTCGGCGACCGGGCTCCTGCTCGACCAAGCCCTGCGGAGGCTGGCGATCCGGCCGGACGCGCTCGCCGGGCACAGCGTCGGCGAGTGGACCGCGATGCAGGCCGCCGGGATGTACCGCGCGGAGCCGGACCTGCTGGAACGGTACTGGCCGGAGGGGTTCACGCTGCCCGAAGCGGACTACCTCGTGCTCGGCTGCCCGGCCGCGCGGGTGGCGGAGCTGCTCACCGGCGAGCTCGTGATCTCCCACGAGAACGCGGCCAAGCAGACCATCGTGTGCGGGCCGCCCGACGCCGTCGCCGGGTTCGCCGCCACCTGCCGCGGCCTCGGGATCGTCGCCAGGACGCTGCCGTTCCGGTCCGGGTTCCACACGCCGCTGATGCGACCCCACCTGGCGCCGTTCGCCCGGCTCGTCGCCGAACTGGACCTGCGCGCACCCGCGCTGCCGGTGTGGTCGGCGACGACCACCCGGCCGTACCCGGCGGCCGCGGCCGAGGTCCGCGCGCTCTACCTGGACCACCTGCTGCGCCCGGTCCGGTTCCGCGAGCTCACCGAAGCCCTGCACGAGGCGGGGTTCCGGGCGTTCGTGCAGGTCGGCGCGGGCCAGCTCGGCTCGTTCGTCACCGACACCCTCGGCGAGCGGCGGCACCTGGTGGTCGCGGCCGCGTCCGGCACGCGCGCCGGGCTCGCGCAGCTTCACCGCGTCGCGACCGCGTTGTGGACCGAGGGCGGCGACCCCGACTTCGCCGCCCTGGAACCGAAACGGATCCGGCTCAACACAGGCAACGCCCTGCTGTCACTGGGCGAATCGGCTTGCGGCCTGCTGGATACCGAACCGCTGCCCGAGCTGCCCGCCGGGGTGCCGGACGCGATCGTCGCCGAGTTCACCGCGCTGCTCACCGAAACCCGGCGGAGCGCGGCCGACGTCGTCGCGGCGGCCGCGCGCCGGCGTACCGAGTCCACTGTGGACGTATCGCTCGCGGCGATGCCGTACCTGCGCGACCACCGGTTCTTCCGGCAACGCGACGGCTGGCCCGACGAGTCCGACTTCCGGCCGGTGGTCCCGGCGACGACGCTCGTGGACCTCGCCTGCCGCGCCGCCGAACGCACCTGGCCGGGCACGAAGGCCGTCGCGGTGCGGGACGCGGTGTTCAGCCGCTGGCTGATCGCGTCGCCCGCCCAGCGGGTGCCGGTGTCGATGAGCCGCGAGGGCGACCGGGTGACCGTCGAAATCGGGCCGTACGCGCTGATGACCGTCGAGCTGGGCGGTTTCGGACCGCCGCCGTCGCCGACCGCGCCACCCGGGCCGGAGACCACGCCACCGCTGACCGCGGCCGAGATCTACGCGCGGCGAGAGATGTTCCACGGCCCGGCCTACCAGGGCCTGGCCCGGCTGACCGGCCTCGGCGAGCAGCACATCCGCGGCGAGCTGGTGGTGCCGTCCGCGCCCGGCGGCCTGCTGGACAACGTCGGCCAGCTCCTCGGCTGCTGGCTGATGGCCACCCGGTCCGACGGCCTGCTCGCCTTCCCGCGCTCGATCGGCGGGCTCACCTGGTACGGCCCGGAACCCGAGCCGGGGACGCGGCTCGAGTGCCTGGTGCGGGTCCGCCTGCCGCGGCCGGACGTGCTCGAGATGGACGCCGAGCTGGTCCGGGACGGGCGGGTGCTCGCGGGCATCGAGGGCTGGCGCGACGTCCGGTTCCCCTGCGACCGCGCCGCCCACCGCGTGTACGCCTTCCCCGACCGGCACCTGCTGGCCGAGCGCCACGACGACGGCCGCGTCACGGTCACCGACCGCTGGCCGACCGTCGCCGCCCGGGACATCTACGCCGGGATCTACCTCAGCGCCGCCGAGCGCGCCGAGTTCGCCGCCGTGCCGCCGCTGCGGCAGCGCGGCTGGCTGCTGCGGCGCATCGCGGCGAAGGACGCCGTCCGCGCACACCTGGCCGAGCCGGTCTACCCGGCGGAGATCCGCGTGCACGACGACGGCACGATCTCCGGCCGCCACGGCCGGGTGCTGCCCGCGCTCGCCGTCGCCGTCGAGCTGACCGGGGAAACCGCCACCGCCGAACTCAGGAGCCAGCCATGACCACCGCCCCCGCGTCCGTCTTCGACATCGTCGCCGAACTGCTCGCCGAGCTCGTCGGCGACACCGAGGTGCTCGGCGTCGAGATCACCCCGGACACGACGTTCCACGAAGACCTGCAGCTGGAGAGCATCGACCTGGTGACCTTCGCGAGCATCCTCGCCGAGCACTTCGGCGCGGAGGTCAACCTCGCCGAGTACCTGGCGGAGAAGGACCTCGACGACGTCATCGGGCTGACCGTCGGCGACATCGCGCGGTTCGTGGGGGAGCGCACGTGCCTACGATGACCGTCAACGGGCTGCGCACCAACGTGCAGCTCGTGCCCGCCGGCGGCACCGAGACCGTGGTGTTCCTGCACGGCATGGGCACGGACAGCCTGGCGAGCTTCTACCTCACGCTGG
The DNA here is from genome assembly GCF_030264295.1 of Amycolatopsis nalaikhensis. Taxonomy (GTDB): domain Bacteria; phylum Actinomycetota; class Actinomycetes; order Mycobacteriales; family Pseudonocardiaceae; genus Amycolatopsis; species Amycolatopsis nalaikhensis. The sequence goes on from NZ_CP127173.1 coordinate 4,972,393, forward strand.
CGCCGCCGGTCGCGGCCGCGGGCGTCGACGTGATCAGCTACGACCTGCGTGGGCACGGCAAGACCGAGCGCCCGGAGCGCGGCTACACGCTCGGGGACTTCGTCGCCGACCTCGACGACCTGCTGCGCCAACTGGGCGTCGACCGGCCGGTGCACCTGGTGGGCAACAGCTTCGGCGGCACGCTCGCCTACAGCTACGCCGTGGCCAACCCGGACCGGGTGCGCAGCATCGTGTGCATCGAATCCGAGCCCGCGACCGATGTGTGGGCCGAGAAGATGAGCCAGATCCTCGCGCACACCGTGAAGTTCCTGCAGGTGGAGGAGAGCTTCGACTGGATCGAGGCGAACTTCAGCGCCCACCACCGGCGGCTCGCGCGGATGGCGGCCGAGCGGATCACGTCGACGAAGATGGCCGAGGAGGTGCCGCTCGGGCCGTTGCTCACCTGGGAGCAGGTGGCGGCGATCGCGTGCCCGGTCCTGTCCATTTTGGGCAGTCACGGCTACCAGGCCGACGACCTCGAAGCCCTGACGTCGCTGCTGCCGAACGGGGAGCTGCACGTGTTCGAGGGGCAGGGGCATTCGGTGCTGGTGGAGCAGCACCGGGAGGTGCGCGAGCTGGTGCTCAAGTGGATCGAACGGCACGCGGCGTGAGGTTCCTGCTGGTCGTCCCGCCGCTGGCCGGGCACGTGGCGCCGTTGCGCGCGGTGGCTTCGGAGCTGTCGGCGCGCGGACATGCCGTGGCTTGGTGCGGTCCCGAGCCGGAGGTGTCCACATTGGTCTCCGGGCACGTTTTCCCGGCCGGGGACTCCGGGCCGTTCGCGTTGGCGTTGCGGCCACCGGAGCTGCGGGGATTCGCCGCGCTGAAGTACCTGTGGGAGTCGTACCTGGTGCCGTTGGCCGACGCGATGGTGCCGGGGGTGGCAGCGGCGGTCGACGCCTTCGAGCCGGACGTGGTCGTCGCGGACCAGCAGGCGATGGCGGGAGCGTTGGTGGCGGCGCGGTGCGGGTTGCCGTGGGCGACGTCGGCGTCGACGTCGACCGAGCTGGCCGACCCGCTGGGGTCGTTGCCGAAGATCGCGTCGTGGGTTTCCGCGTTGCAGGCGGGATTGCGCGCCAGGCACGGCGTGCTGCTCGGCGACCTGCGGTTCTCGCCGCACCTGGTGCTGGCGTTCACGACCCAGGCGCTGGCGGGCGAGTCGCGGCTGGCGGTGCCGGTGTCGTATGTCGGCCCGGCGCTGCCTCCGGCTTCGGCCTCGGGTGAGTGGTCCGGTTCGGACGGACGGCCGCTGGTCGTGGTGACGCTGGGGACGTCGAACGCTTCGGCCGGGACGCGGTTCCTGGCGGAGAGCGTCGACGCGCTGGCCGGGATGCCTGCCGTGCAGGGCCTGGTCGTCGACCCCGGTGGGCACTTGATCAGTGAAAGTGTCGAGGTGGTGCGGCGGATCCCGCAGGTGGCGGTGTTCGCGCACGCCTCGGTGGTGGTGTGCCACGGCGGGCACAACACGGTGTGCGAAGCGCTGGCGGCGGGGGTGCCGCTGGCGGTCGCGCCGATCCGCGACGACCAGTCGATGCTGGCCCAGCAGGTGGTCACGGCGGGGGCGGGCGTGCGCCTGCGGTTCGACCGCGCGAAGGCGGCGGACATCCGCAAGGCGATCGAGGCGGCCCCGGCGTACGCGGAAGGCGCGGCCCGCATCCGCGCGTCGTTCTCGGCGGCGGGTGGCGCGGAAGAGGCGGCAACCCACCTGGAAGCGCTGGGCTGAAGGGGACGTTCATCGCATCTGATGCGAGGAAAGTCCCCTTCAGCTCACCACATGCACTGAAAGTCCCCTTCAGCCGCGGTTGCGGAACGTGCGGGCCGCCAGCGTGCTGCCCGCCACCGCGGCCACCGCCGCGATCGCCAGCGCCGCCGCCAACGACCAGCCCAGCGGCCGGGCCAGCGCCAGCGCCCGGGTCGCGTCGATCGCGTACGTCAGCGGGTTCACCGCCGAGACCGCGCGGACCCACGTCGGCATCGTGTCCAGCGGCATGTACGCGCTCGAGGAGAACATCAGCGGGAACATCACCACGAACGACGCCGCCTGCAGGGTCTCGGCCTTGCGCAGCCACGTCGTGATCGCCACGAACACCCAGCTCAGGCACCAGCCGACCACCATCGTCAGCACCAGCGCCGACCCGAGACCGAGCGCCCCGCCCGCCGGGCGGAACCCCAGGAACACCACGCTCGCCAAAGCCGTCACTACCAGCTGGACGCCGAGCCGGGCCGAGTCCGACAGCGTGCGGGCGAACAGCACCGAGAACAACGAAATCGGCAGACACCGGAGACGTCCGGTGAACCCGCCGTAGATCTCCGCCAGCAGGCCCGCTCCCGAACTCATCGCCGTCGTCATCGCGATGTTCACCAGCGTCGCCGGTACCAGGAAGTTCACGTAACCCTGGTACGCCGCGACCCCCGGCAACGCGCCGACGCCGCTGAACACCTGGCTGAACAACAACAGCAGCACCACCGGCTGCACCAGTCCGAAGAAGACCAGCCGCCGGTCGCCGAACGCCGTGCGCAACGACCGCGCCGCCAGCACCCGGACCTGCGTCCAGAAGCCGGATTCCGGCCAGGCCGCCGGGTCCCCGAGTGCGGCCACGGCCGCGCGGTGCCGTGCCTGCGTCACCAGCCCACCGCCGTCCGGTGCAGGGACAGGTAGACGTCGTCGAGCGTCGGCTCGGTGACCGTCAGGTCCCGCAGCGGCGCGCCCGCCGCGTCGAGCGCGCGCACCAGCACCGGGATGTCGCCCGGCCCGGTCAACGGCACCGCGAGGACCAATCCGGTCCGGCCCGCCGACATCCCCAAGCGCGCCAACGCGTCCACCGCGCGGCGCAACGCCAGTTCGGTGCCGAACGTCAGCGTCGCCGTCCGGTTGCCCAGCCGCGCCTTGAGCTGCGCCGGCGTCCCGGACACCGTGATGTGCCCGAAGCCGAGGACGACGACGTGGTCGGCCAGCCGGTCGGCCTCCTCGAGGTACTGCGTCGTCAGCACGACGGTCGTGCCGCGCGCCGCGAGCTCTTCGACGACGGCCCACAGCCCGGACCGGCTCACCGGGTCGAGCCCGGTCGTCGGCTCGTCGAGGAACAGCACCTGCGGCGCGCCGACGAGCCCCGCGGCCAGGTCCAGCCGCCGCCGCATGCCGCCGGAGTACGTGCCCGCCGGGCGGTCGGCCGCGTCCTCGAGGCCGAACGACGCGATCAGCTCGGCCGCCCGCGCCTGCGCCTGCCGCGGCTTCGCGCCCAGCAGCCGGGCGATCAGCACGAGGTTGCCGCGGCCGGACAAGGCGTCGTCGACCGCGGCGAACTGCCCGGTCACCCCGATCCGGCGGCGGACCGCGCGGCCGCGGTGCACGACGTCGTAGCCGCAGACCCGGGCGGTGCCCGCACTCGGCCGGACGCGCGTGCTGAGGATGTCGATCAGCGTGGTCTTCCCGGCGCCGTTGTGGCCGAGGACCGCCAAGACCTCGCCGCGGGCGACGGTGAGGCTGATCCCGGCGAGCGCGGTGACTTCGCCGTACTGTTTCGCGAGGTCCGTCACGGCGATGACCGGCTGGTTCATGGCCGCTCCTTTCCCTGCCCGGGAAAAGGTAACGGGACGCGGGTCGCGCGGGCAAGAAGATCGTGACCACCCGCCGCGCGCGTGACAATTTTCGCGACCGCCGATCGTCCGCACGTGACAAGGGCTGACCTGCATGACCGTTCGCGAGGACGGCGATCCACCGCGGGTGACAAAGAATTCGAGGCCGCTTGTTCGGGTCGAATCGCGGCGGTAGTTTTCCTGGAAATTCCCCCATTCCCCGAGGTGACGAGCCGTGAGATTTTCGTGGAAGTCGAGAAAGCCCGCCTACGGCCTGGCCGCGGCGACGGTCGCGGGGGTCGCGGCGACCGTCGCGCTCGTCGGGGCCGGGCCGACGCAGGCCGCGCCCGTGAGCCTGACCCTGAACTACAACTGCCCGTTCCCGTTGATCGGCGACCAGGTCCTGTCGGTGAAGATCGATACGAACCTGCCCGACAACGCCGTCGCGGGCGCCGCGTCGACGCCGATCACCTTCGACGTCGACGTCACCGTGCCGGAGACCGCGACCGAGGGGCTGGCGCTGGTCGGCGCGACCTCTTTGGACGGTTCGGCGAAGGCCGCGGCGACGCTCAAGTACCCCGTCGACAAGACGCTGAACCTGAACCTGCCGCTGACCATCCCGTCGACGCCGGTGCCGCCGTCGGGCGCGTTCCACGTCAAGAGTAGCGGGAAGGCGCCGGCGGTGACGTTCCCGAGCCCGGGCACCGCGTCGGTGACCGTCGGCAACTTCAGCACCACGATGACCCCGCGCACCGCGGACGGCCAGCCGACCGACCTCGGCACGTTCACCTCGGACTGCGTCGCCGTCCCGGGCCAGAACCAGCAGCTGGGCACGTTCGAGATCAAGCCGGCGGGCGGCACCACGACGCCGACCACGCCGACGACCCCGACCACGCCCACCACGGAGCCGACGACGCCGACCACTGAGCCGACCACTCCGACGACCGAGCCGACGACGCCGACGACGGAGCCCACGACTCCGACTACCGAGCCGACCACTCCGACGACGGAACCGACGACTCCGACGACGGAACCGACCACTCCGACGACCGAGCCGACGACTCCCACCACGGAGCCCACGACTCCGACCACTGAGCCGACGACTCCCACGACGGACCCCACGACTCCGACGACCGAGCCGACGACTCCGACCACGGAACCGACGACTCCCACCACGGAGCCGACGACCCCGACGACGGAACCGACCACGCCGACGACGGAGCCGACGACCCCGACCACCGAGCCGACGACTCCAACGACCGAGCCGACCACGCCGACGACCACCACGCCACCGACCGGCGTCGAGGTCCAGTACTCGGTCAAGGGCAAGTCGGTCCTCAAGCAGCTGCACGCCACGCTGCCGCTCGGCCCGGGCACCCTCGACGCCAAGCTCGACGCCGCGTCCGGCAAGTTCGGCGCCCAGCTCAAGCTGCCGAAGTCGAGTGTGGACTTCCGCGTCTTCGGGTTCATCCCCGCGTCGGCGACGGTGCGGCTCGACCAGGTCGGCAGCATCGACGGCACGCTCACCGGCGGCGCGGTCAAGGCGAACGCGAAGGTCGACATCCACCTGACCACGGTCCGCGTGTTCGGGTTCCCGATCCTCTGCTCGACCTCGTGCCACACGACGAAGCCCGCCGACATCCCGCTCGTCTCGGCGCCCGGGTTCGACCCGCTCAAGGGCGGCACGCTGACCGCGACGTACGCCATCCCGCGGTTCAGCGGGTGCGGCTTCCTGACCGGGCTGATCAGCGCCATCACCTCCGGCCCCGGCAACAAGCTGGAAGTGACCCTCACCAAGAAGTGAAGTGGTCGCGCGGAAACGCAGACCCGCGTGACAAGAATTCGAAAACCCTTGTGGCACAACGAGAACCGTCAGTAGCGTCGGAAAGGATCGTTCCCTCGATGATGAGGATTTTCGGATGCTGACCCGGTTTTCGCTGCCACTCGTGCTGGTACTGGCCGCGTTCTCGCTCGGCGCCGCGCAAGCCGCGCCGGGCGAGACTGGGCCTGACCAAAACGTGCCCCAGTCGCAGCCGCAAGCCGCGGCCACGCAGATCCCCTTCGGCTTCACCCTCGGGGACGCGCAGCAGCCGACGACGAGCCACGTGGCCAAGCTCGGGTCCGACATCGCCTTCCCGCCGGGCACCTTCGACGGCGCGCTGGGCGGCCTCAGCAACACCGTGCCGATCACCGGCAAGCTGAACATCCCGCCGACGAACGGCTACTTCGTCGCGTTCCGGATCATGGGCACCACCGGCCGGGTCGAGATCATCCCGGACGGCGATGCCACCGGCACGGCCACCGTGCACACCGGCAAGGACACAGGCTGCAAGGCCACGCAGACGAACATCTGCGCCGACACGGACGTCACGGCGAAGGTGTTCATCAAGCTTTCGGACGCGAAGGTGGACGGCAAGAGCCTCGACGTCGGGCCGAACTGCCGGACGGCCCAGCCCGCGTCGGTCACCATCAAGGCCCTGGTGCCGATTTCGCTGCCCGCCCCGCCGGTGAAGGTGACGTCGACGTTCACCACGCCGCCGTTCACCGGGTGCGTCGGGCACGAGGACGTGAGCCGGCTGCTCACCGGCCTGGTTTCGGGGCCGGGCAACACGTTCGTCTCGAACCTCACGCTGCGCTGCTTCAGCACCGGGTGCAAGCAGTCATGACGACGCTGCTCAGCGAAGCCCCGCGGCGGGCCGCGAACGGACTGCGCGAGTTCGGCCGGATGTGCGCGATGGGGATCGACATCATCCTCGCCATGCTCCGCCGCCCGTACCAGGTGCGGGAGTTCATCCAGCAGTTCTGGTTCATCGCCAGCGTGTCCATCACGCCCGCGATCCTGGTGTCCATCCCGTTCGGCGCGGTGATCTCGCTGCAGCTCGGCTCGCTCACCAGCCAGATCGGTGCCCAGCAGTTCAACGGCGCGGCGAGCGTGCTCGCCGTCGTGCAGCAGGCCAGCCCGATCGTCACGACGCTGATCATCGCCGGTGCGGGAGGCAGCGCGATCTGCGCGGACCTCGGCGCGCGCAGCATCCGCGAGGAGATCGACGCGATGGAGGTGCTCGGCGTCTCGCCGATCCACCGCCTGATCGTGCCGCGCGTGCAGGCCGCCGTCGCGGTGTCCGTGCTGCTCAACGGCCTGGTCAGCGTGGTCGGCGTGCTCGGCGGCTACTTCTTCAACGTGATCGTCCAGGGCGGCACGCCCGGCGCGTACCTGGCCAGCTTCAACGCTCTCGCACAGCTGCCCGACCTCGTCGTCAGCTCGATCAAAGCCGTCATCTTCGGCTACCTCGCCGGGGTCGTCGCGTCCTACCGCGGGCTGAACCCGAAGGGCGGGCCGAAGGGCGTCGGCGACGTCGTCAACCAGTCCGTCGTCATCACCTTCCTGCTGCTGTTCTTCGTCAACACCGTGCTGACCGCGCTGTACCTGCAGCTCGTCCCGGCGAAGGGAACCTGAGTGGCCATCCTCGGCAAACCCGGCGACCGGCTGTTCGACCTCGGCGACCAGCTGCTGTTCTACGTCCGCGCGCTGGCGGCCGTGCCGCTCGCGGTGACCCGCTACTCCCGCGAAGTGGTGCGGCTGCTGGCCGAGGTGACGTTCGGCAGCGGCGCGCTCGCGGTGATCGGCGGCACGATCGGCGTGATGGTCGGGCTGTGCGTGTTCACCGGCGTCACCGTGGGCCTGCAGGGCTTCAGCGCGCTGAACCAGATCAACATCTCGGCGATGACGGGCTTCCTGACCGCGTACTTCAACACGCGCGAGATCGCCCCGCTGGTCGCCGGGCTCGCCCTTTCGTCCACTGTGGGCAGTGGCTTCACCGCGCAGCTGGGCGCGATGCGGATCTCCGAGGAGATCGACGCGCTCGAGGTGATGGCCGTGCGGAGCATGCCGTACCTGGTCACCACCCGGATCGTCGCCGGGTTCGTGGCGATCATCCCGCTGTACGTGATCGGGCTGCTGATCTCCTACCTCGGCTCGCGGCTGACCACGGTCGTCTTCTTCGGCCAGTCCGGTGGCACCTACGACCACTACTTCACGCTGTTCCTGCCGCCGGGTGACGTGCTGTGGTCGTTCGGCAAGGTGCTCGTGTTCAGCGTCGGCGTGATCCTGACGCACTGCTTCTACGGCTACCGGGCCAGCGGCGGCCCGGCCGGCGTCGGGGTCGCGGTCGGCCGCGCGGTGCGGACATCGATCGTGCTGATCAGCGTGCTCGACCTGTTCCTCTCCCTGGCGATCTGGGGCGCGACGACCACGGTCAAGGTGTCCGGATGAGCCGCTTCCGCACGCAGCTCGCCGGGGTCGCCTTCCTCGGGGTGCTCGTCCTGCTCGGGTACCTCGCGGTGGCGATCTACGACAAGGACTTCGACGACGCCGAGCTGGTGACGCTGCGGACCGACCGGGTCGGCAACCAGCTCGCCCCGACGGCCGAGGTGAAGGTCAAGGGCGTGCCGTTCGGCGAGGTCAGGGCGGTGCGCAGCACCCGGGCGGGCGCCGAGATCGACCTGGCGCTCGACCCGGCGAAGATCGGCCTGCTGCCCGGGAACGTCTCCGCCCGGCTGCTGCCCAAGACGGTCTTCGGCGAGCGGTACGTCAACCTCGTGCTGCCCGGCCAGCCCCGCGGGTCGCTGCGCGCGGGCGACGTCATCGGGCAGGACCACTCGGCCAACGCCATCGAGCTGGAACGCGTGCTCGGCGACCTGCTGCCGCTGCTGCGCGCGGTCCAGCCGCAGAAGCTGAACAGCTCGCTCGGCGCCATCTCCCAGGCCCTCGACAACCGCGGGACGCCGATCGGCGACAGCATCGTCAAGCTGCAGGACCTGCTCGCCCAGGTGAACCCGCTGATGCCGCAGTTCAAGGCAGACATCACCGGCCTGGCCAACGCGGCCGACGTCTACACCGGGGCCGCACCGGACATCCTCCAGGCGCTGACCGACCTCTCGACCACGGCGAAGACCATTGTGGACACCCGCGCGGACCTCGACAACCTCTACACGAGTGTCACGAGTGCCACCGGGCACCTGAACGACTTCCTGCGGAAGAACAAGGACAACATCATCGGCGTCTCGGCCGAAAGCCGTCCGTCGCTCGAGCTGCTTTCCCGGTACTCGCCGGAGTTCCCGTGCCTGTTCGACGCGGTCAACCGGCTCAAGCCGCTGATGGAGAAGGCGCTCGGCAAGGGCACGAACGAGCCGGGCCTGCACGTGACCATCACCGTGCAGGACCCGCGCGAGAAGTACGTCCCCGGCCGCGACACCCCGCGGTTCGACGCCACCGGCGGCCCGAAGTGCTACGGCGGCGGGGCTGCGTCCGCGGGCGCCGCGTTCGCCACCGACGGCGACCTCGGCCCGGCGAACTCCCCGGGCGAACGGCAGCTCGTCGCCGAAATCCTCAAGCCCGCACTGGGTGCCGTGCCGGACTGGAGCAGCGTCCTGGTCGGCCCGGCGCTGCGGGGAACGGAGGTGACCGTCCGATGAGGAGCGTCGTCGGCCCCGCCGTCAAGGGGCTCATCTTCTTCCTGGTCACCGCGGTCGCGACGGGGGTGCTCGCCATCACGATCGCGAACTCCAGTGTCGGCGCGACGATCGGCTACACCGCGCGGTTCACCGACGCGACGTCGGTCAACCCCGGCGACGAGGTCCGCATGGCCGGGGTCCGGATCGGCCAGGTCGACTCGGTGCGCGTGGTCGAGCACCGCCTCGCCGACGTCGCCTTCTCGGTCGACCGCACGCACCGGCTCACCGCGTCGGCCTCGGTCACCATCCGCTACCGCAACCTGGTCGGGCAGCGCTACCTCTCGGTCGACCCCGGGGCCACCGACACCTCGCCGACGCTGGCCGAGGGCGCGGAGATCCCCTTGGAGCGCACGAAACCCGCGCTCGACCTCACCGCGTTGTTCAACGGCTTCAAGCCGCTCTTCCAGGCGCTGTCGCCCAACGACGTCAACCAGCTGTCGTTCGAGATCATCCAGGTCCTGCAAGGGGAGGGCAGCACGATCGAAAGCCTGCTGCGGCACACCGCGTCGCTGACTTCGACCCTGGCCGGCAAGGACGCCGTCATCGGCCAGGTGATCGGCAACCTCAACACCGTGCTCGACACCGTGAACGCACAGGGCGACCAGTTCGACGCGCTCGTCGACACGACCGCGCAGCTGGTCACCGGCCTCGCCGCGGACGCGAAGCCGATCGGGCAGGCCATCGGCGGGCTCGGCGAGCTGACCACGGCCACCGCCGGGCTGCTGGACCAGGGGCGGCAGCCGCTCAAGGACAGCATCACCGCGCTCGGCGACCTGTCGAAGAACCTGGCCGACAACACGCCGGTGTTCCAGCAGTTCATCGACAACCTGCCGAAGAAGCTCGACCGCATCGGCACGCTCTTCTCCTACGGCTCGTGGGCGAACTTCTACCTGTGCTCGGTGGAGACCGACGCGAAACCGGCCCCGGGCGGCCCTCCGCCGGGCATCCCCGTCACCGCGGCGAGGTGCCGGTGAAACCGCCCCGCATCAAGCCGTTCCGGTCCCGCAACCCGATCGTCGTCGGCGCGGTGACCGCCCTGGTCATGGCGTTGATCGGCAGCGCGACGTTCTTCTCCGACGACCTGCCGCTCATCGGCGGCGGCACCACCTACAAGGCCGAGTTCCACGAAGCGGCCGGGCTGAAGCCGAACGACGAGGTCCGCGTCGCCGGGGTGAAGGTCGGCGAGGTCACCGACGTGCGGCTCGCCGGGGACCACGTCGAGGTGCTGTTCCGGGTCAAGGACACCTGGGTGGGCAACCGGACCACCGCGGCCATCAAGATCAAGACGCTGCTCGGCCAGAAGAACCTCGTGCTCGACCCCGTCGGCAACGGCGAGCTGAACCCGGACCAGCCGATCCCGGCCGAGCGCACGAGCTCGCCCTACGACGTCACCGACGTCTTCAACGACCTGGCGGGCACGGTCGGGGCGATCGACACCGACCAGCTCGCGCAGGCGTTCCGGGTGCTGTCCGACACGCTCGGCGCGTCGGCACCCAGCGACGTCAAGACGGCCTTCGACGGCATCGCCGCCCTGTCGCAAACGCTTGCGTCCCGCGACGACGAGCTGGTCAAGCTGTTCCAGAACACCAACCAGGTGGCCAAGACGCTCGGTGAACGCTCGGACCAGATCCAAGCCCTGATCCGCGACGGCAACACGCTGCTCACCGAGCTGAACGCCCGCAAGGACGCGATCGCGCAGCTGTTCAGCGGCATCAAGAACCTCTCGATCCAGCTGCGCGGGCTGGTCGCGGAGAACCAGAAGACGCTCGGCCCGGCGCTCGACCAGCTCGACCGCGTCGCGACCGTGCTGCAGCGGAACCAGGGGAAGCTGGAGGACAGCCTGCGCCTGGCCGGCCCGTTCTACCGGCTGCTCGGCAACGCCGTCGGCAACGGCCGGTGGATCGACACCTACATCTGCGGGCTCATCCCCACCGGCAGCACGCCGGGCAGCTGCCTGCCGCCGAAGAACGGGGGACGCTGATGGCGCACCAGCTCATCGACCTCGGGGCCCGGGCCAAACGCCGGACCCGGCTGCGGGCGCTGACCCTCGGCGTCGTGGCCGCGCTGCTGGTCACGGCGGTGTGGCCGGTGCTGGCCGCGCCCCGGGACCGCACGTTGACCGCGTACTTCACCGCCGCCGTCGGCATCTACCCGAACTCGGACGTGCGCGTGCTCGGCGTCGCCATCGGGTCCGTGTCCGAAGTGGAACCCAACGGCACCGACGTCAAGGTGACCATGACGCTCAAGCCCGGTGTGCAGCTGCCCGCCGACGCCGGGGCCGTCGTGATCACGCCGAGCCTGGTCGCCGACCGGTACGTGCAGCTCACGCCCGTCTACCGCGGCGGCCCGGAGCTGGCCGACGGCGCGACGATCCCGCGCGAGCGCACGGCCACCCCGGTCGAGGTCGACGAGCTGCTGACCAGCCTCAACCAGCTGATGGGGGCGCTCGGGCCGAAGGGGGCCAACAAGGACGGCGCGGTCAGCGACGTGCTGACGAAGTCGGCCGAGTACCTCAGCGGCAACGGGCAGACGATCGGGACGGCGATCAAGAACCTCGGCGAGTTCGCCCGCGCGGCCAGCGACTCGAAGGACGACTTCTTCGGCTCCATCGACAACATCAGCAAGTTCACCGCGATGCTCGCCGCCAACGACGGCCAGGTCAAGCAGGCCATCTCGCAGATCGCCTCGCTGAGCAAGGTCCTGGCCGACCAGCGCGACCAGTTCTCCGGCGCCCTGACCGAGCTGACCCAGGCGCTGAGCGTCGTGCAGGGGTTCATCAAGGACAACCGCGGCAAGGTGCAGTCCGATGTGGACAAGCTCGCCGACGTCACGAAGGTGCTGGTGAACCAGAAGGACTCCCTCGCCGAAGCCCTCGACGCGGCCCCGAACGCCCTGACGAACCTGCTGGGTGCCTACGACAAGGCCAACGGGACCATCGACGGCCGCGGCAACCTCCTCGAGTTCCCGGAGCCGAAATGAAGGCCATGGTCAAGCTCGCCGCGGTCGTGACGCTCGCGCTGGTCACCACCGGCTGCGGGCGCGGGGTCAGCGTCTACGACATCCCGCTGCCCGGCGGCGCCGCCCTCGGCGACCACCCGATCCACGTCACCGTGCGCTTCACCAACGTGCTCGACCTGGTGCCGCAGTCCGGGGTCAAGGTCAACGACGTCCCGGTCGGGCAGGTCGTCAAGGTGGAGCTGGCGCCCGACGGGCACAGCGCGATCGTCGACCTGCTGCTCAACGGCGACGTCGACCTGCCGGGCAACGCGGTCGCCCGGCTGCGGCAGGCCAGCATCCTCGGCGAGAAGTTCGTCGAGCTGGCCCCGCCGGACGACGCGACGCCGTCGGGGCGCCTGCTCGACGGCGCGGACATCCCGCTGGACCGGTCGACCCTGACGCCGGAGATCGAGGAGGTCTTCGGTGCCCTTTCGCTGCTGCTCAACGGCGGTGGCGTCGCGCAGGTCCAGAACATCAGCCACGAGCTGAACGACGCCCTCGGCGGTCGCGAGACCGCCGCCCGCAGCCTGCTGTCCAGTTTGGACACCTTCGTGCGGGGGCTCGACGAGCACCGGACCGAGATCACCCGCGCCATCGAGAGCGTCAACAAGCTGGCGGAGACGCTGAACGCGCACACCGACCAGATCACCACGACGCTCAACGGCCTGACGCCCGGCATCGGTGTCCTCAACCAGCAGCGGGAGGCGCTGGTCGGGATGCTCAAGTCGCTCGACGGGCTGACCTCGGTCGCCGTCGACACCCTGCACAAGAGCAAGGACGACCTGGTCGCCGACCTGCGTGCGCTGGAACCGCTGCTGCGGAGGCTGGCCGACTCCGGGGACAAGCTGCCGAAGGCGATGGAGATGATCTTCACCTTCCCGTTCCCGGACGCCGCGCTCGACACGATCCGCGGGGACTACCTCAACGGGTTCCTGAAGGTGGGCCACTGATGCTGACCCGGTTCGTGCGCGTGCAGGTGACGATCTTCGTCGTCATCGCGGTCGTCGGCGTCGCCTACGTCGGCGCCACCTACGCGGGCCTCGACAAGGTCTTCTTCGACCGCGGCTACACCGTGAAAGCCCAGTTCCCGACCGGCGGCGGCATCTTCACCAACGCCGAGGTCACCTACCGAGGCGTGCCGATCGGCCGCGTCGGCGAGCTGCGGCTCACGCCCGCCGGCATGGAGGCCGACCTCGAGATCGACTCCGGCACCGCGCCCGTCCCGGCCGACACCGAGGCCGTCGTCGCCGACCGGTCGGCCGTCGGCGAGCAGTACGTCGACCTGCGCCCGCGCACCGACGGCGGGCCGAAACTGCACGACGGCTCGGTGCTCACCCAGGCCGACACGAGGATCCCGCTGCCGGTGGACGTCGTCTTGTCGACAGTGGACTCGTTCGCCAACTCCGTGCCGAAGCCCGCACTGCGCACGGTCGTCGACGAGCTGTACAACGCGACGTCCGACGCCGGCCCGGCCCTCGACCAGCTCGTCGGCCGCGGCATCGAGTTCGTGCAGGCGGCCAGCGCGCACGTCGCGCCGCTGACCCGGTTCGTCACCGACGCGCACACCGTGCTCGACACCCAGGTGCAGCAGGCCGACGCGATCCGGTCGTTCGGTGCCAACGCGAAGCTGCTGGCGTCGACGCTGAAGCAGTCCGACGGCGACCTGCGCACCCTGATCCCGGCGGTCCCGGCGGCGGCGAACGAGGTCGGCGCGCTGATCCGCGACTCCGGGCCGCAGCTGGGCGTGCTGCTGGCGAACCTGCTGACCACCGCGGACGTCCTCGAGGCCCGTCAGGACGGCCTCCGCCAGCTGCTGATCACCGCACCCGAGGCGGTCGCCGCGGGCAGCGCGGTGGTCCGGCCGGACGGCGCGCACTTCGGGCTGTCGCTGACGTTCTTCGACCCGCCGCCGTGCACGACGGGGTACACGACGCCCTACCGCAACGGCCTGGACACCTCGACCCGCCCCTTCAACACGGCCGCGCGGTGTGCGCTGCCGAAGGGCGACCCGACGAACGTGCGGGGCTCGCAGAACGCACCGGGAGGACGGCCGTGAGGATTTTGCTGTGGGTGGCCACGATCGTGGCGACGGCGGCGGCCGGGTGGTCCGGGTTCACCTGGTGGCAGGCGGCGCACGACGACGGCGTCGCGCGCGCGGTGGTCCGGGAGGACGCGCTGGCCGCGGGCCGGACCGCGGTCGCCGGACTGACCACTTTGGACTACCGGCAGGCCGCGCCCGGGTACCAGCACTGGCTGGACCTCTCGGGCGGCCCGCTGCACGACGAGCTGGCCGCCGACCGCCAGGGCAGCCTCGACCGGATCGCGCAGGCGAAGACCGTCACCACCGGCAAGGTGACCGACGCCGCGGTGACCGAAGTGGACACCGGCGCGGGCACGGCGAAGCTGATCGCGTCGGTCGAGCTGGTCGTGACACCCGAAGGCGGCGACGCCGTGACGAAACGCAACCGGTTCCAGGCCGACCTCACCCGCGGGCCCGACGGCTGGCGGGTCACCGGGCTGGGCCAGGTCCCGACGGGGGAGACACCGTGAAGGCAGCGACGAAGAAGCGCTCGGTGAAGGTCGCGGGCCGCCACCACGACGCCGACTCCCAAGACCCTCGTGAGTGGCGATTGGGGTTAGAACCCGAATCGCCACTCACGACCACCAGCCGACCCCAGCTCAAAGTGGGGCTCGGGGTGGTCGCCCTTCTGATGACCGCTCTCGCCGTGTGGTTCACCCTCGAAGCGCGCGGCACCAACGCCGTCGTCGCGCACAACACCGCGCTTTCCGACGTCGCGGGCACCGCGGAAGCCGGGAAGCAGGTCAGCGCCGCGCTCGGCACGCTCTTCTCCTACCGCTACGACGATCCGGCGAAGAACGAACGGGCGGCGAAAGACCTCCTCAGCGGCCCCGCGCTCGCCCAGTACGACCAGCTCTTCGGCCAGGTCCGGAAGCTCGCCGCCGACCAGAAACTCGTGGTCGCTTCGACCGCCGTCGCCTCCGGCGTGAAACTGCTCGACGGCGACCGCGCGGCGCTGCTCGTCTTCCTCGACCAGACCGGCACGAGAGGCGACGGGCAGCGCAGCACCGGCGCCGCTCAATTGAGCGTCACCGCCGAGCGCGTGGCCGGGAAGTGGCGCGTCACCGGGATGTCCGCCGCGTGATTGTCACCGTGACAACAGCCGCCGCCGAGCGCGCAGTGAGCGGAATGACAAAGTATTTCCGCGCATTCTGCGATTCGTTGACAGGGATTCTCGGCGGGAAATACGGTGAATCACCGGTCCGCCGCGAGAAATGCGCGAGGAATCCATGCTCACGAGTTCTGAACGGGTCGGCGGCTGGCACGTCGCCGGTACCGGCGCCACCACGCTGTCGACACTCCTGACCGCCCGCGCGGCGGCCGACGGCGACCGGGTGGCGCTGACCTGGTTCGGCTTCCGCGCCGCCGCGGCGACCACGCTCACCTGGGCGGAACTGGACCGCCGGGTCACCGCGGTGGCCGCGGCGCTGCGGCAGGTCACCGAGCCGGGGCAGCGGGCGGCGGTGCTCATCGCGCCGTCCGCCGACCACGTCGTCGCGGTGCTCGCCGTGGTCCGGGCCGGCCTGGTCGCGATCCCGCTGCCCCCGCGGAGCCCGGCGGCCATCGCCGACGCCGGGCCCGTGATCGTGCTGGCGACGGCGGACACCGTGGCCGCCACCCGCCGTTTTCTGTCTACTTTGGACACGTGTGGGCACCGGGTGCTGGCCGTCGACGCCGTCGAGGACGCGCCGGGTTTCACCGAGGACCCGGTGGCCGCCGAGGACGTCGCCTACCTGCAGTACCCGGCCGGGGTGATGGTCACGCACGCCAACGTGGTGGCCAACGCCCGGCAGACGGCCGCCGTGCTGCAGGGGCGGACGGTCCTGAGCTGGCTGCCGCCGACCGATCCGCTCGGGCTGCTGCTCGCCATCGCCGTGCCGATCGTCTCCGGGCGGTCCGCGGTGCTCGTCGACCGGCGGGACCTCCTGGCCGAGCCCGCCCGCCTGCTTGCGGACCCGGCGCTGCGCGACATCGGCACCTTGGTGGCCGACACCGATCCGGACCTGGCCCGGCTTCTGGGCGCGTTACCGTCCGACGCGCGGCGGGTGTGTCACGTCCTGGCCGAGGCGACGGCTGTGGTCACCGCGGCGGGCGTCCCCGCCGGGCAGCGGATCGCGATCGTCGACCCCGGTGGGCGGCGCGTGCCCGACGGCGAACCCGGCGAAATCTGGATCAGCGGACCGAACATCGCCCGTGGCTACTGGCAGCGGCCCGAGGAGTCGGCTCACGTCTTCTGCGCCCTGATCACCGGCGACGACGAGCCGCGGTGGTGGCTGCGCTCCGGCGACCTCGGCTTCCTCGACGAATCGGGCGAGCTGCACGTCACCGGCCGGTGCGCGGACCTCGTGGCCGGGCACCACCCGGGCGACCTCGAGGCGACGGCGGCCGAGGCGCACCCGGCGGTGGGTTCGGCGACCGCCTTCAGTGTCGGCGACGCGCAGGCCGTGATCGTGGCCGAGCTGGCCGACGGCGTCGTCCCACCGGCTCGCGGGGAGGTCGAACGGGCCGTCCGGGCCGCGGTGTCGGCCGCGCACGAGCTCGTCCCGCACCGAGTCGTCGTGGTGCCGCCGGGCGGGCGGCCGCCGGAGCGGGCGCGGTGCCGGGACCGGTTCGCCGCCGGTCTGCTGGACGGCTCGCGGTGAACGACCCCGAACGGCTCCGCCGCTGGCTCGCCGAGCGGATCGCCGGGCTCGCCGGGCTTCCGGTGGAGGTGGTCGAGGCGGGTGTCCCGCTCGCCGAACTGGGACTTTCCTCGCGGGACGCGGCCGTGATCGCGGCCGAGCTGGGGGAGCTGCTCGGCCGCGAACCCGACTTCGGCCTGCTCCGGCGGTACCCGTCGATCGCGGCGCTGGCCGAGGCGCTCGCGGCCGCCGGGCCGCGGCCCCGGGCCGGTGACCCGGTCGCGGTGATCGGCCTCGGCTGCCGCCTGCCCGGCGGGATCTCCTCACCCGGCGAGCTGTGGCGTGCCCTTCTGGCCGGCGCGGACGTGGTCGGTGCCGTGCCCGCCGACCGCCGCCCGTGGGCCGAGGGACCCCGGCACGGCGCGTTCCTCACCGACGTCGCCGGGTTCGACGCCGCTTTCTTCGGGATCGGCGCGGCCGAAGCCGCGGCCATGGACCCGCGGCAGCGGATCGTCCTCGAGACGACGTGGGCCGCGCTCGAACACGCCGGGATCGCCCCCGGCACGCTGCGCGGCACCCGCACCGGTGTGTTCGCGGGCGTTTCGGCCGTGGAGTACGTGTCTTCCGGGTCGGCGTCGATGATCGCGAACCGGGTGTCGGACCGGTTCGACCTGCGGGGGCCGAGCTTGGTCGTGGACACCGCGGACTCGGCGGCGCTGGTCGCCGTCCACCACGCGGTGCGCGCGCTGACCGCGGGGGAGGCGGACCTGGCGCTGGCCACCGGCGTCCACCTGCTGCTCGCGCCGCCGGTGGCCGCCGCGTTCGCCCCGGACGGCCGGACGAAGGCGTTCGCCGCGGCCGCCGACGGCATCGTGCCCGGCGAGGGCTGCGGTGTCGTGGTCCTGAAGCGGCTCGCCGACGCCCGCCGCGACGGCGACCGCGTGCTGGCCGTCGTCCGGGGCAGCGCGGTCGGCTCGGACGGCCGTGCCACCGGCCCGGCGGCGCAGCAGCAGGTGCTGGCCGACGCGCACGCCGTCGCGGGCTCCGATCCCGCCACTGTGGACTACGTCGAGGCGCACGGCACCGGGACACCGCTGGCGGACGCGGTCGAAGCGCAGGCCCTCGACGTCGTGCTCGGCCGCCACCGCGACCCGCGGCGGCCGCTGCTGCTCGGCTCGGCCAAGACCGGCTTCGGTCACCTCGAAGGCGCCGCCGGGATCCTCGGCCTGGTCAAGGTGGTGCTGGCGCTCTGGCACGACCGGATCCCGCCGTCGCTGCACTTCGCCGAGCCGAGCCCGCGCATCGACTTCAGCAGGCTGACCGTGGTGGACCGGGCGGTGGACTGGCCCCGCTACGGCGGCACCGCGCGCGCCGGCGTCTCGGCGTTCGGCGCCGGCGGGACCAACGCGCACGTCGTGCTCGAAGAGTGGCCGAGGCCCCTCGAACCGGCCGCGCCGGCGTCGCGGTGGAACGGCAGGCCGCAGGTGTTCACGGTGTCGGCCAAATCGGAGACCGCGTTGCGCCGCCGGGCGGGCGACCTCGCGGACTGGCTCGCCGGGCCCGGCCGGGCCACCGCGCCGGGTGACCTGGCCGCGGCGCTCGCCCGGCGCCGGGAGCCGCTGCCGCTGCGGGCCGCCGTCGTCACCGCGTCCCGCGCCGCTTTGACCGCGGGCTTGCGGGCCGTGGCCGATGGCGGGACCACGGCGGACGTCGTGCGGGGCACGGCCGGGCGCGAGCTGCCGCGCCCGGTCTTCGTCTTCTCCGGGTGCGGTTCGCCGTGGCCGGTGCTGGGACGGCGGCTGCTGAGCGCCGAGCCGGAGTTCCGGGCCGCGGTGGCCGAGCTGGAACCGGTTTTCCTGGCCAAAGCCGGGTTCTCGCTGCGGGCCGCGTTGCGGGGGCGGCAGGCGAACTGCGGTGATCCGGCCGTGGTGCTGTTCGGCACGCAGGTCGCCCTCGCGGCGTGGTGGCGGGCCCACGGCGTCGAGCCCGCCGCGGTGCTCGGCCACTCGACGGGCGAGGTCGCCGCGGCGGTCGTCGCGGGCGCCCTGGACGTCGCGACCGGGCTCGACATCGTGATCGGCTGGGCGGAAGGGCTGGCGGAACGGTCCGAAGGTGCGACGGCGGTCGTCGAGCTGTCCGCGGCCGAGGTGTCCGCACGGTTCCCGGACGTCACGGTCGTGGCGTACGACTCGCCGACGCACTGCACGGTCAGCGGGCGCGCCGAAGACATCGCCGTGGTTCTGTCCGAAGTGGACGGTCAGCGGGTCGCGGCGTGGCGTTGCACCCCGGTCGACGCCGCCCGGTTCCGCGCCGGACTCGGCGAGCCGCGGCCACCGGCGACGACCTGCTACTCGAGCGCGCTCGACGACCCGCGCGCCGTGCCCGCCTTCGACGCGGACCACTGGGCGGCCGCCGCGGCCGGGCCGGTCCGGTTCGCCCAGGCGGTCGCCGCCGCGATCGCCGACGGGCACCGCTGGTTCGTCGAGGTTTCCCCGCACCCGATCGCGCTCGCGGCCGTCGAACGGACCGCCGCGGCGGCCGGGGTGGCGGTGCGGACGCTGGCGACGTTGAGCCGTCGAGAGCACGAAGAAAACGCTTACGCGCGTTCGCTGGCCGAGCTGCACGTCGCCGGGTACCCGGCGGTGCTCGACCGGCGGTACCCGGAAGCGCCGGTGCTCGACCTGCCCCCGCCGCCGTGGGACCACCGCAGCTTCCGGCCGCCGCGCCCGGCGCTCGGCCACCCGCTGCTCGGCACCCGCGTCGAGGTGCCGGAGGAGGGCAGGCACCTGTGGCAGGCGGCGATCGCGCCGGACGCGCCCGCGTGGCTCGGCGAGCACCGGGTGCACGACGTCCCGGTGTTCCCGGCGACCGGGTACCTCGAGCTTCTTCCTCGCGGGCGCCCGCGAGCTGCTCGGCACCGACCGCGTCCGGGTCGACGGCCTGGCGGTCCACCGGCTGCTCGCCGTCACCGGGGAAACCCTGCTGAGCACGGAAGTCCGGGCGGACGGCACCGCGGTCGTGCGGGCCAAAGCCGGGGCGGGCTGGGTGCGGCACGCGACGGCGTGGGTGTCGGCCGACACCGACCCCGCACCGCCTGCTCTGTCCGAAGTGGACGCGACGATCGAGGGGCCGGAGTTCCGCGGCCTGCACTCGGTCCGGATCGCCGACGGTCGCGTCTCCGCGTCGGTGTCGCCCGCCCCGCCGGGCTATGTGCTTCACCCGGTCCTGGCCGACAACTGCCTGCGCGCGCTCGCCGCCGTCCTGCCCGGCGACGCGGCGGAAGCCCGTCTGCCGGCCGGGTTCGGCCGGGTCCGGCTGCTCGGCGACCCGCGCCGGGGCATCCGGTGCGAGGCCGCGCGCACCGGCGGCGTGGTCCAGCTGCTCGACGCGGACGGCGCGGTCGTGGCCGACTTCGGCGACGTCCGCTTCGAGGCACTCACCGGCGTCCCGCTCGCCGCCCGCGCGTTCGGGACGAGCTGGCCCGAGGTGCCGCTGCCGCCCGGTCCGCCCGGGGAGCCGGGCTCGTGGCTGCTGCTCACCGACGAGCACCCGGTCGCGCTCGGCCGGGCCGTGGCGTTGGCGCTGGCCCTCGCCGAAGCCGGCGACGAGGCGCTTTCCCTGCCGCAGGACGACCTCGACGAGCTGCCCGGGCTCCTCGCCGACCGGCCGGTGCGCGGCGTCGTGTTCCTCACCGGGGCACCGCACGCCTACCACGACCCGGAGGACGCCCGTGACCTGCTGCGTGCGGTGCTGTCGGTGGTCGCCCGCCTCGGCGACGGCGTCCGGCTCCACCTGGTCGCGCAGTCCGGTGGCGAGCCGGGGCTGGCGTTCGTGCGCGGGCTCGTGCGGGTGCTCGCCTTCGACCGGCCGGGCCTGCGGGCGAGCCTCGTCGACTTCGACGCGCGGTCCGATGTGGACGTTCTGGCGCGGGAACTGCGTGCGGACGCGCCCGACGACGAGGTGCGCTGGCGCCGCGGCGTCCGGTACGCGGCGAGGCTGGCCCGCGTGCCGCTGGTCGACGGCGTCGCGACCGGGCCAGGCGCCTACGTCGTCACCGGCGGGTTCGGCGCACTGGGCCTGGCCACCGCGCGCTGGCTGGCCGAGCACGGCGCCACCCGGATAGTCCTCTGTGGACGTCGTGGGGGCGACGTCCGGCTGTCCGGAGTGGACGTCGTGGTGGTCGCCGGGGACATCGCCGAGGCCGGAGTCGCGGACCGGCTGGTCGCCGCCGCGACCGCGGACGGCTTGCCGTTGCGCGGGATCGTCCACGCGGCCGCGGCCGGCGACGACGTCGAAGCCACCTGGCGGCCGAAGGTGCTCGGCGCGCGGCGGCTGCACGAGGCGACCGCCGACTCGCCACCGGACTGGTGGCTGACGTACGCGTCGGCGGCGGCGTTGTTCGGTTCGCCGGGACGGACCGCCGTCGCGACGGCGGACGCCTGGCTGGAGGCGTTCGCGCGGTGGCGGCGGTCCCGGGGCCTGCCCGCGACGACGGTGCACTGGGGCGCGTGGACGGCGGACCCCGTGCTGGACTCGATGCCGGTCGCGGAAGGCCTCGACGCCCTGCCCGCGGTGCTCGCGTCAGACCTGCCGTCGGTCGGGATCGCGCGCCTCGACGTCGGCCGCGCGGCCGGGCTCCTCCCGCGTCGGCCGTTCTTCTCGGCCCTCCAGGCGGACGTGCAGCCGTCACCGGCCGGTGGCACCCCGCACGAGCGGCTGGCCGTCCTCTTCGCCGGGCTGCTGGGCTGCCCGCCCGGCGCGGTCGCCCCCGACGTGCCGCTGGTCGAGCTGGGCCTCGACTCCTTGACGGCGACGCGCGCGCGGGCCGCGGTCGAGCGCGAGTTCGGCGTCGCGCTGCCGGTGCCGCTGCTGCTGCGCGGCGCCGACCTGGACGACCTGGCCGAGTACGTGACGAGCCCGGCCGAGCCGGTGCGTGCGGCCCCGCGGGTGCTGCGGGAAGGCGAGGGCACGCCGGTGCTGCTCTTCCCGTCCGCCGGGCACGTCGCGCTGGTGGAACACCTGACCGTCCCCTGCTACGGCTTCGAGCCCCTCGGCCCGGAGCGGTGCGTCGAACTCCTGCGGACGGTCCAGCCGACCGGGCCCTATCGCCTCGGCGGCGGACTGCTCGCCTTCGAGGTCGCGGTGCGGCTGACCGCGCTCGGCGAGCGCGTCGACGTCGTAGTGCTCGTGGACGCGACCCCGCCCGCGACACCGATGCCGCCGTACCCGGGCCGCGTCGTGCTGTTCCACGCCGAGGACGACGCCGCGCTCGGCTGGGCCGCGTGCTGCGCCGACCTGCACGTCGAAGTCGTGCCGGAGGACGCCGAGGCGCTGGCCCGGCGCCTCGCGGCCGAGCTGGCCGGGCACCCGAGTCCCGGCGCCACCCCCGTGTCGACCCTGGAGGAGCCGTGAAGAGAGCCGTGGCACTGGTCGTGCTGCTGATCGCCGCGACGCTGGGCGGGGTGAGCACGGCGTCGGCCGACGACGGCGCCCGCGTCACCGCCGAGAACCGCGTCGACGAGCGGACCCTGGACCTGACGATCTCGTCCCCGGCGCTGGGCACGACCGCGCCGGTGCGGGTCCTGCTGCCGCGGTCGTACGCTCAGGAGCCGTCGCGGACCTGGCCGGTGCTGTACCTGCTGCACGGCTGCTGCGAGGACAAGGACTACCAGTCCTGGGACTACTTCACCGACGTCAAGGCGTTCACCGCGGACCAGGACGTCATGGTCGTGATGCCGAGCGACGGCCGCGCCGGGATGTATTCGCAGTGGTGGAACTTCGGGCTGAGCACGAAGCCGGACTGGGAGACCTTCCACACGGTGGAGCTGCCGCAGCTGCTCGAACGCGGCTACCGCGCGGGCACCACGCGCGCGGTGGCGGGCCTGTCGATCGGCGGCTACGGGGCGCTGGCGTACGCGTTCCGCCACCCGGGGATGTTCCGCGCGGCGGCGTCGTTCAGCGGCGTCCCGAACACGCTGCAGTTCGGCGTGCCCGAAGTGATCCAGGGCATCCTGCTGCGCGAGGGTCTGAGCTTCTACGCGTTGTGGGGCAACCAGTATTCGACGCCGTGGCTGTGGTCGGCCCGCAACCCGTACGGGCCTGGCCGCTGCTGTCGGCGTCCCTCGGCCTCGTGCGCTGAAGGGGACTTTCCTCGCATCACATGAGCTGAAGGGGACGTTCGTCGCATCACATGCACTGAACGTCCCCTTCAGCCCGCGTCCGGTGGGCGACCGCGCGTTCGATGGGTCAGGTGAGCGTCGCCCGCAGGGCGAGGATCATCTCGAAGCGGTCGTCCGGATCCCGCAGGCTGTCCGCGAAGAGGGCCTCCAGCTCCTGGGCCCGGGCGCGGACCGTCTGCGGGTGGATCGCCAGCCGGTCG
This sequence comes from Amycolatopsis nalaikhensis, assembly GCF_030264295.1. Classification (GTDB taxonomy): domain Bacteria; phylum Actinomycetota; class Actinomycetes; order Mycobacteriales; family Pseudonocardiaceae; genus Amycolatopsis; species Amycolatopsis nalaikhensis. The sequence goes on from NZ_CP127173.1 coordinate 4,995,596, forward strand.
GCGACCTCGCGGACGTTGCCGCACGTCTCCAGCCACGCCAGCAACGTCCCCGCCAGGCGGTTGTACTGCTTCGGCGTCAACGCGGTCAGCGGGCCGAGGCGGCGCCGGGTCACCTCCGCGGCGAGGAACGGCTCCTTGCGCAGCCACAGCGTCGCGAGGTGGTCTTCGCACCAGGTCAGCGGCTCGTCCGGGAGGACGTCCGGCACCAGCCGCAACGCCTCCTGCGCCGTCGCCAGCGACCGGCCCGCCTGCCGCGGCGGGACCGGCGGCCCGACCGCGGCCCGGTGCCCGGCCAGGGCCGCGGTGAGCGGAGCCCGGTCCGACGGCGCGGGCAGCAGCAGCCGCGGCGTCCCGTCTTCGAGGTCCTCCAGCGCGTCCAGGCCCGAGACGTCGGCCGGGCCGTCGAGAGCCACCGCGACCAGCCTGTGCGGCAACGGCCACTCCGCCGCCGCGGCGGCTTCCTGCACCGTGCGCGACGGCGACGGCGGGTCCGCCAGCAGCAGGTCCAGCAACCGGCGGCGACGCCGTTCCAGCGCGCCCGCCGCGCGCGCCTGCGCCGCCGCGTGCCCTTCGATCGACAACGCGGACAGCTCGTCGATGTAGGCGAAGATGGCCTCGGCGAGCAGGCACAACGTCGCCGACGGCACGCCCGCCCGCGTCCCCACCTCGGCCATCCGCCGCCACGTCACGCGCGCGCCGACGCGGTAGGCCGCCTGCAGGACGTCGAGGTTGCGGCCCTGCGCGAGTTCGTGCACACCGAGCCCGACGAACACCTTCCGGCGCTCGTCCGGCAGCGGGCCGGACGCCGCGATCCGGTCGATGAACTGCAGGATCGCCGCCTGCACGCCCGCCCGCAGCGCCTTGCCGAAGGCGCCGTCGAGCGGCCGCGCGTAGTCCGGGATGGTCCGCTGGATCTCCCGCAGCACTTCGTCGGCGACGTCGAGCATCCGCGGCCGGAACACCGCGGCCAGCTCGCGGGGGAGCATGGCCCACAGCTGTCCCGGCCGTCCGTCGCCGCCGAGCATCGGTCCGAAGGTCGTTTCGCCGGACGGTCCCGTCACGGAAACCCCACCTCGTCTTTGAGGGAGTCAGGAGCCGAGCAGGGCCTCCGCCCGCAGCGCGATCTCCATGTCGAGCCGGTCGTCGGCGTTGTTGAGCCGGTCGCCGAACAGGTCGATGAGCTGGTGCATGCGGTACCGCACGGTCTGCGGGTGCACCTTGAGCTTCTTCGCGATCTCGGGGGCGCTGCCGCGGGACTGGAGCCAGATCAGCAGCGTCTCGCCGAGGCGCGCCCGCTGCTTCGGGGTGAGGTCCTTGAACGGTTCCAGGCTGCGCGAACACAGCTCGCGGACGAGGAATTCGTCGGCGAGCAGCCACAGCGTGGAGAGGTGGTCGGTGCAGCGGGTCACCGGCGCGTCCGGCAGCACCCCGCGCTGGACGAGCTTCAGCGTCCGGCGCGCCCACAGCAGCGAGCGCGGCGCGTCGGTGAGCCGCACGGTCGGGCCGATCACCGCGCGCCAGCCCTGCAGCCGCTCGGTGAGGTTCTTCAGGTGCTTGGCCGGGTCGCCGGTGACCAGGCACGGCTCGCCGCCCTCGAGGTCGACGAGGACGTCGGAGTGCAGGTCCGGCGCGGCGAGGCTGTGCTGGTCGGCGCGGGGTTCGAGGGCGACGACGGTGACCTCGGCCGGCAGCGGCCACTGCGCGGTGGCGGCTTGGGCGGTGATGGTCTGCGGCGCGGACGGGGGGTCGGCGAGCAGCAGTTCGAGCAGCCGTCTCCGGCGGCGCGCCCGGGTGCCGGCGGCGCGGGTCTGCGCCGCCGTGTAGCCCTCGATGGACAGCGCGGAGATCTCGTCGACGTAGGCGAAGATCGCCTCGGCGCTGGTGCAGAGCGTGTCCGCGGAGACGCCGGCGGCCTGGCCGAACTCCGAGATGTGCCGCCACGCGACCCGCCCGCCGACCCGGTAGGCGGTCTGCAGGCAGTCCAGGCTGCGGCCCTCGTTGAACTCGATCTTGCCGAGGTTGCGGAACACGGTCGTCCACGTCTCGAGCGGCACGGCACCGGGGGTGCCGACACTGTCGAGGCACTGGATGATCGACTGCCGCACACCCTGCGTGATGATGTGCCCGAACGCGCCTTCGAGCGGCTGGCGGTACTCGGGCACCGCCCGCTGCACCTCCTGCAGGATGGCGCGGGCCAGCGGGTCGACCCGCGGCTTGAAGCGGATCGCCAGCTCGCGGGGCAGCGACGCCCACAGCCCGATGGCGCCGGAAGCGCGCACGGGCCGGGGTTCCGCCGGGGTCCGCGGTGAGGGTGGGTAGGCAGGCCGGGGCCGGTCGGCCGACACGGACTGCTGCCGGTAGGCCGGTCCGGAAGAGCGCTCGCCGGGGGCAGGCCGTCCCGTCCGCAGTGCGGGGGTGGCGAACCCGGTGTCCACGTCGGTCATGTGTTTTATCCTTGCTGGCAACAAAACCGGCCTCTTCGTCGTCGAAGCCGGTCCGGATTTTGTGGCTCAGGCAACATAATTTCGCGCGAACCGCAGTGTCAACGGGTTCTCCGCTGACTTTGCGGTAACCCGTCCGGACTACACCCGAACGGGTGGAACGGCGCGATGGGAGGTGACACTTCCGCCTGGCCGGGATGGTGCGCGGATGACAACTTTTTCAGAGGCGTTCGCGCACCGGATTCAGGGCCGTGAGCCGGGCGACGACGTCGTCGAGGGTCAGCCGCGCGGGCTCGGTGCCGGTGACGAAGTCCTTCAGCAGCAGGCAGAACCCGTCCGGGTCGGCCACGTGCGGAAAGTGTTTCACGTTTTCCAGCACGGTCAAGCGGCTGTCCGGCAGCAGTTCCGCCGTCCGCCGCCCGTGTGTCACGGGGATGAGCGGGTCGCGCGCACCCCAGACCAGCAGCGTCGGCACCTGTTCGGCCAGGTAGAGCTTCTCCACGGCGCTCGCGCGCTGCCCGCGCAGGTCCATCAGGGACCGCGCGATGACCAGGAACGCGCGCCGCCGCGCGGGATCGGCCAGCGAGCCGAAATGCCTGGCCAGCTCTCGTGTTTCAGTTTTCAACGACCTGCCGAGCAGTCGCGCGGCGGCCTTCGCGACCGCGAGCGTCACGCGGTTCACCGCACACGCGAGCACGAGCGGCGCACCGGGCAGGGCGGCGGCGCGCAGCACGGGGCTGACCTCCGTGCCGAGCCCGGCACTGGCGACCAGCACGAGCCGGTCGCACATTTCCGGGAACTGGTAGGCGAACTGCATCGCGATGCCACCGCCGAGCGAATGCCCGACGACGGTCGCGTGCCGCACGCCGGACACGGCCAGCACGTCCCGCACGGTGCTCGCTTGGGCGCCGAGGCCGTAATCCGCGCGCGGGGCGTCCGAATGACCGTGGCCGGGAAGGTCGAAGGCGAGCACGCGACGGCCGAAGGGCGCGCACCGTTCCAGCACGGGCCGCCAGGTTTCGGCGCTGCCCGCGATCCCGTGCAGCAGCACGATCGCTTCGTCATCGGCGCCCGAGTCGGGCAGGTGCTCGTGCAGCCGCAGGCGGCGGCCGTGCAGGGTGAGGGTGTAGGTCTCGAGTGTCATCGGCGGCCTTTCTCGCGAATCCGAAAATAGGCCATCCGACTACTCGCGCCCGGTGTGGCGAACACCACCGTCGCCGAATCCGGGACAAGCATGACAACAACGGTCCCGAAAAGGTGGCCGCGCGTGCGGGTTTTTCCGAAGGGGTGTGAATGCGCATCGACATTCCGCCGGTATCCGGGTATTCCTCGGACATGGCCGCAATGACGCACCGGACGCGCTGATGTCCTGCCGCGCGAGTTTCCATTTCGCCACACCGGGCCAGGCCCTGCCGCGGCGCAGGCCAGATCGTCGGCCTTGGCGGCGGGTGCTGCCGATGCCGGTGCGGGCGCTTGAGCGGGTGGTCGGGGCTCGTGGTCATGGTCCGCGGGCGGGTGTGCGGGTGAGCGGCTGAGGTTGGTCGCACGCCGGGGTTGCGGGCGCGCCTTCCGGGGCCGATCGTCGGGCGCGCCTAGGGGCGCTGACCAGCGGCGGGCCGGTGGCGTGCTGTGGTGGCGGGTGTTGCTCGCCCTCGAACCGCTGCGATCTCCGCACGCCGGGCAGGCAGGCTCAACGTGAGCCGCTGAGCAGCGAGAGTCCTTGGCATGGCGGGGCAGCGGGTGCCGCCCGGCGCGCCCTCAACGCTCGCGGTCACCGTCCGCAGGCCGGTGCGCGCGCATGAGCCGCTGCGCCCTCAGCGCCAGCTGCATGCCGAGGCGGTCGTCGGCGTCCTTGAGGCGGTCGCCGAACAGCTCCTCCAGCTGGCGCAGCCTGTTGCGGACCGTCTGCGGGTGCACGCCGAGCCGCTGGGCGATCTCCGGTGCTCCGCCGCGCGTCTCCAGCCAGGCCAGCAGTGTCTCGCTGAGCCGTTCGCGCTGCTTCTCACTCAGCGAGGCGAACGGGTCCAGGCTCTGCCGGGCCAGCTCGGCGGCCAGGAAGTCCTCGGCGAGCAGCCAGAGTGTCGCCAGGTGGTCGCGGCACCAGATGATCGGGCCCGGCACCTCCGGGCCGGACAGCTGCAGCGCGCGCCGGGCGGTGCGCAGCGCGGCCGGGGCGTCCGCCAGCGGCACCGTCGGCGACACCGCCGCCCGCCAGCCGTCGAGCTTGGCCGCCAGCGGGGCCAGGTCGGCGTCGGGGTCGCGGGTCAGCAGGTGCGGCTCGGGCCCGTCGAGGTCGGCCAGGACGCCGTCGCCGAGCAGGTCGGCGGGGAAGTCCGCGGCGTCGGGGCCGCGTTCGAGGGCGACCATCGCGGCCGTCTCCGGCAGCGGCCAGCCCGCGCCGCCGGCGAGCCCGGCAATGCTGGTCGCGGCGCCTTCGGGACCCTGGACGATCAGCTCCAGCAGCCGCCGCCGGCGCACCGGGACGGCGCCCTCCGCCTCGGCCTGCGCCTGCTGGTAGCCCTCGATCGCGGTGGCGCACAGCTCGTCGACGTAGGCGAAGATGGCCTCCGCGGCGACCGAGATGACGGCCGGGTCGACCCCGGCGGCGACCACCCCGGGGTGCATCGCCCGCCAGGCGACCCTGGCCCCGATGGTGGCGCTGTCCTGCAGGGCGTCGAGGTTGCGGCCCTCGGTGAACTCGATCCGCCCGCGGCCGCGGTAGAACTCGACCCAGTGCTCGTGCGACAGGCCCGGCTCGCCCATCGAGTCGATGCAGTGCTGCACGGCGTACTCGACGCTCTTGACCAGGACCTTGCCGAAGACGCCCTTGAGCGGCTGGCCGTAGGCCGGGACCGTGCGCTGGACCTCCTGGATCATCGAGGCCGCGGCGTGCCCGACGTGCGGGCGCAGGCCCGCGCCCAGCGCGCGCGGCAGCGAGGCCAGCAGGCGGAAGCTGCGGTACTCGACCACGAATCCCCCTCGGTGTCCGGTGTGGGCAGAGCGTATCGGACGGATGTGTCACGGAAATCAACGAGGTGTTCCCGGAAAGAGTGACGCGATCACGTCCTTTTGACACGGACGGGTGGGCGTCCTACGCTCCGTGTCAGATGGTGGGGGCTATTTCCGAGTGTCGATTAATCCGGTGGAGGACCGAATTCCCCATGCGCGGTTCTCCTGCTTCCGACGGCTCGGTCTGGGCCCGGCTGCCCCACGAGCTCGGCGACGTGGTGCGCCCGCGGATCCCGGAGATCGCGCGGGCCTGCGTGGACGGCATCGCCGCCGAGATCCCGGAATATTCCCGGAGTTTCGGGGAGGACCCGGGCCGCGCGGTGGCGATCGAGCTGACGCGGCGCGGGATCGAGCGCGACATCGACCGCGTGGGCACGCCGGCGATGTGGCAGGCGGACCGGCTGGCGGAGTTCCGCGCTCACGGACGTGAGGCGTTCCACAATGGCCTGAGCCGCGAAGCGGTGCAGGCGGCGGTGCGGGTGTCGAGCCGGGTGACGTGGCGCTGGATAGCGGACATCGCCCGGGAAGCGGGCTTGTCCGGCGACGTCCTGTACGGAGCGGCGGAGGGCATGTTCGCCGACGTCGAGACATCGATGGCGGCGGTGGCGGAGGGCTACAGCGCGGCCGAAGCGGCGATGTCGGGAACGGGCGAGCGTCACCGCCGCCTGCTGCGAGCGTTGATCGACGGCCGCACACCGGCCGAAGTGGACGGTCTGGTGGCGGCATCGGGCTTGGCGTTGCCGCCGCGGGTGGCGGCGGTGGCGTTCCGGGCGTTGCCGGGAGCACCGGAGTTCCCACCGGGGTTGTTGCCCGAGCACGTCCCGGCGGACCCATCGGGAGACCCATCGGCGGCGCTGACCCCGGCGCCGGACACGGACTTGACGGGGTTGGCGAAGTTACCGGCAGGCTGGACGGCGGCGGTGGGACCGTTGGTGCCGCTGTCCTCGGCCCCTGAATCGTTCCGGGTGGCGAGGCGAGCGCTGGACTTGTCGGCGAGGGGGCTGCTGGACGCCCCGGGCCCGGTGGTGTGGTGCCGAGACCACGTGACAACGCTGTTGTTGCTGGCGGACGAGTTCCTGGTGACCCAACTGGCGGCGACGACGTTGGAGCCATTGGCGGGCCTGACGGGACGGCGGCGAGAGCAGCTGGCGGAGACGTTGCTGGCGCTGGTCCAGACCCGGGGGAGCGCGCCGGAGCTGGGAAGGTTGCTGGACCTGCACCCGCAGACGATCCGGGCGAGGTTGAAGAAGCTGGCGGAGTTGTTCGGAGAGAAGCTGGACGACCCGGCGGAGAGACTGAGGCTGGAGCTGGCATTGCTGGCAGAGAGAGCCCTGCCGAACGGAGACTGAGCAAAGCGCCCCAAGGCGGCCTTGGGTGCGTGAGACGCAACGAAGGCCGCCTTGGGTGCGTCTGACGCACCGAAGGCCACATTGGGGCGCTTGCCCCGCCCAACGAAAGGCGAGGGCGCCGGAGGCCAAACCGGCACCGAAAGGGAGTCCGGAGACAACCGAGCAGCCCCCACCCCCGAACCGATACGCAGCCGCCTCAGCGGTCCTGGCGCCGGGTCAAGGCACGCTTTCCCGCCTTGACGCGGTGCCAGGACCGTTGAACAATCCGGCGTTCGGCTCGGGGAGAACAAGGGGAGAAACGGCGTCGGCGACGCGAACCGGCGGAGCCGACCGGGGAAAGACCCACCGCCGGTAACCGAACCACCGAAAGGCGGTCCCCGACAGAGTCCCGAGCACCATCCCGGACACGAAGTCGGCGACCTCCTGAGCGACATACCCCACGTACGGTTCAGCCAGGTGCAGCACATACCGAGAGACGAGCGGCGGAACGAGATTCACCGCCACGGCACCGGCGTTGACGGCGAAGAACAGGGTCGCCTCCCGCACCCGCCGATGACCCCCGCGCGACGCGAACGACCAGCGCCGGGAGAGCAGATAAGCGAACGCCGTCGAGGCGACCGTGGCGATGAAAAGAGCCGTTACCGGTTTCTCCCGCAACACGGTGAGCTTCAGGCTGTAGTCGCCCAGTAGGGTGACCCCGTACGCGGCCAGGCCGACGACGGCGAAGCGGAGCAGCTCTCGCGGCTCGGGCATGGTTCCTCCAGGTGACGCCGACAGGGTGGAGGTCTTTCGATGGCACGCACGGGCGGTGAGGGCGAGATCCCCTCGGTCGCCGAACTGGTGAACCTCTCGGAGACGAGGCCGCTGGTCATCCGCGGTGAACTCGACCGCAAGCTCGCCGAGGAACCGGCCGCCGAACCCCGCCCCGACCCGCTGGCCATCCTCGACGCCGAGCTGGCGGCCGACGACGAGCCGGACGAACGCGCCCAGGACGCCCCGCCCGCCGACCCCTCGCGGCGGGCGAAGCCCTACGTCCTCGGTGCGGGCGCGGCCGTCGCGCTCGGGCTGGCCGCCGTCGTGCTGCTCCAGCCGCACCAGGTCGGCGGGACGCCCGTGCCGCCGCCCGGGGCCACCGCCTCGGCGCCGCCGACCTCCAGTGAACCCGTCGAGACGATGAGCGCCAGCCAGGCTCCGCCGCCGCTCACCGCCGAGGTGCACGACTCGCCGGTCCGGACCACCAGCGCGCCGGCCGCCGCGGGGCGCAAGCCCGCGCGCCCCGCGACGTCGGCGCCGCCGGAGGACCAGTGGCGCGAGTACGTCAGCTCGGTGATCAGCTCGTGGCAGGAGCACGGCCACGGCCGCAACCGCTGATCAGCAGCTCGCCGTCGCCGGCACCCCGGCGATCCGGTCCTTCACGAAGGCCAGGACGTCGGCGTTGCCGGTGTAGACGAGCGTGATGTGGTCGGTGTCGTAGGTCTTCCACGTCTCCGCCACGCCGGCCGCGCAGTACGTCTTGTGCAGCGTGTCGGCCTGCGCGAACTGCACCAGCTGGTCGCCGGTCGCGTGGTAGAGGAACACCGGCACCTTCGGCGGGCTGCCGCCGAGCTTGTTCTCGGTCAGCCGCGCCACCCACGCCGGCTTGATGTAGCCGGGACCGGTCGTGTCAGTCCGCGATCTTCTGGTTCGCGTACGTCGTGAGCAGCTCGAACGTGCACGCGCTCTGCTTCATTTCGGCGAGCTTCGCGCGGCCGTTGTCGCTCAGGAACGAGTCGAGCTGCAGCTCCGGGTAGGCCTGGTCGAGCCCGAGCAGCGCGTAGGCGAAGACGCCGAAGCCGAACTTGCCGTCGAGCTGCAGTGTCACCTGCACCAGGTCCGCGGGCACGCCGCCCGCGGCGATCCCGACGAGGTTCAGCTCCGGCGCGTACGTCGGCTGCTGCTCGCCCGCCCAGGCCGCGGCGCCGCCGCCCTGGGAGTAGCCGCGGAAGACGATCTTCGACGTCGAAGACAGTCCGGCGGCGGTGAGGCGCTGGGCCGCGCGGACCCCGTCGATCACGGCCGGGCCTTCGGAGCGGCCCACCACGTACGTCGTCTTCGGCGCGCTCTGGTAGCCCTCGTAGTCCGGGACCGATACGGCGTATCCCGCGTCGAGCAGGTCGTCGAGACCGGGCTGCTCGTAGAAGGCGCCGATGTCGATCATCTTCGACGGCGTGCAGGCGAACGCGGGCCCGTGCGTGCCGGGCGCGAACGAGACGATCGGCGCCGTGGCCCGGTTCGCGTTCTTCGGCACGAGCACGGTGCCGGTGACCGCGTCGGGCTGCCCGAGCGCGTTCGTGGACAGGTACATCACCTGCCACGCGTCGACCGATGCCTTGCGCGGCCCCGCGTTCGACGTCCGCCAGCGGATCACGTCACCCGGTTTGCCCGCCGGCAGCGGGGACGGCGGGGTGTAGAACGAATCGTCGAACGGGCCGGTCCCGGCCGCCGGGGCCGCCGAAGCCACGGGCGTGAACGCGGTCGCGAGCACCAGCGCCACGAACACGGCGAGCACGCGGCGGGCCGTCACGAGCCGGTCCCGTAGACGCGCTTGCAGGTCGCGGACTCGCTGAAGGCCAGGTCCAGCTCGGGGTTCGCCTTGAGCTCCTTGATCGGGCCTTCGGGGTTGGTGAGCTGCCCCATGGTGGCGTCGGCTTCGGAGATGACCTTGCGCAGGCTGGCGTCGTCGGTCACCTTCGCCTGCTCCATCTTGGTCTTCGTCTCGCCGACCTTGGTCCTGGTCTCGGTGAGGTTGCCGGTCGCCTTGTCCACAACGGACTGTCCATCCGGGACGGGCGGAACGCCCGCGGTGCGGATGCCGCCCGCCATGTCGTCGAGGGCGGAGCCGAGCTTGCCCAGGAAGTCGACCATCGCGGCCCGCGTCTTCACCGGGTCGGCGCTGTCGACGGCCGGCGGCTGGGAGAGCTTCGCCGAGCCCGCGGCCACCCCGGTGCACACCTTGTCGACCCAGGCCAGTGCCGCGGGGTCGGCGTGCCTGCCGGGGTCGGCCGGCGCGTCGGAAGAGCAGGCGGCGCACGACAGAAGCGCGGCCGCCGACATCGCGAGCGCCGCGCTGTGCATTCTTTTCATGAGTTTCGAGGCTACGCAGCACGGTTGCGCACGGGCAAGGAGAGAATGGCGGGTTGGCACGTGCGTCAACATTCCGCGGAGTGGATTTGTCACGCCCGTCAGCGCTTCGGAGACGACCCTGTACTGGGGAAACCTGCCTCACCCTGCTAGGAACCCGTGCCGGGCGACGTGCTCGGGTGACAATTTGCCGGGTCCGTGTGGCCTTTTTACCGAAAGCCCTTGATCGGCACCAGTCGCGCTCGTTAGCTTACGGGCCGGTCGCGATTTCCAAGAAACGCGCGCCGTTTCGTATCACTGTTGATACACGGAAGGACCATCGTGAGTCACCCAAGAGGCAAGAAGAAGACGGTCGCGGCGGTCGCGGCCGCGGGCGCGGTGGGGCTGGTCGCCACCGCACTGGTCGCCGGGGCGCAGACCAGCGCCGCGGACCCGATCTCGCTGACGCTGAACTACCACTGCACCTTCCCGCTGGTCGGGTCGCAGTCGCTGAAGGTGGTGATCAACACCGACCTGCCGACCACGGTGAACACCGGGCAGCCGACCGGCGCGTTCGACATCAAGGCCGTGTCCACCATCAACGCCGACACCGTCAGCGGGCTGAGCCTGATCGGTGCCACGACGCTCGAGGGCACCGCGGCGGCCGCCGCGACCGTGGCCGCGCCGGGCCTCAACCTGCCGGTCAACGTCCCGATCACGCTGGACAAGACGAACATCCCGGCGTCGGGCGAGATGAGCATCAACGCGGCGGGCAAGACGCCGTCGCTGACGTTCACCCAGGCCGGCCAGGCGAAGATCACCGTCGGTGACCTGAACCTCAAGGTCACCCCGCGCAAGGCCGACGGCTCGGTCACCGGCATCACGCCGGACGGCACCATCGACGCGCCCTGCACGCAGGACAGCGGCCAGAACAACACCCTCGCCACGATCACCATCAACGGCGGTGGCGGCACGACGACCCCGCCGGTCACCACCCCGCCGACGACGACACCCCCGACCACGACGCCGCCGACGATGACCCCGCCCACCACGACCCCGCCCGGTGGTGGCATCAAGTACTCCTTCGGCATCACCGGCCAGACCGCGCTGAAGACGCTCGGCAGCACGGCGCCGATCACCGGCTCGTTCGACGCCGACGTCAACCTGTCGGCCAAGACGTTCACCGGGAACCTGCAGCTGAACCCGACGCACACCGACTTCAAGCTCTTCGGCTTCGTGCAGGGCAGCTCGGACGTCAAGGTCGTGCAGAACGGCCCGCAGACCGGTGAGCTGGTGGGCACCGGCTTCAAGGCGCACATCAAGTTCGACACGTTCCTCACCACGGTCAACCTGTTCGGCATCCCGATCAGCACCGACCCGAAGTGCGGCACGGTCAGCCCGTCGACCAGCGAGATGACCACCGGCCCCGACTTCGACCTGCTCAAGGGCGGCAAGCTCTCCGGCACCTACTCGCTGTCCGCGCTGCAGAACTGCGGCTCGTTCAACGACATCATCAGCGCGTTCGCCAAGAGCGACGGCAACACGCTGGAACTGAACCTCGCCAAGAAGTGACCCGATCTGCCGGCCCCCGTCGCGCCGCGGCGGGGGCCGGTGCCATGCCACGGAGAGGAAAGCCCGTGCCGAAAGCCCGGTCGTTGCTCGCGGCGGGCCTCGCCTGCCTCGCCGCGTTCGCCGTCGCCACGCCCGCGTGGGCGTCGACGCCGGTGGACAGGAAGCTCAGCTACACGTGCCCGTTCCCGTTGATCGGGCTGCAGAAGCTGGACGTGGAGATCAAGGCGTCGTTCGACGTGCCGTCGGCGCCGGGCGGCACGTTCACCACCTCGGATCTCGCGGTCTCGGTGACCGTGCCGGACAAGTCCACGCGCGGCCTGGCCCTGGTCGGCGCGGCGAGCATCGAAGGGACGGCGTCCGCAGGGGTGACGCTGGCCAACGGCTCGCTGACGCTGCCGCTGAGCCTGCCGATGGCGGTGGCGAAGACGGCGGTGCCGCCGTCGGGGGCGTTCACCACCCCGGCGACCGGCTCGGTGCCGCCGGTCCAGCTGCCGAACGCGGGCAAGACGACGCTGACGATCGGGGACTTCAGCACCCGGCTGACGCCGAAGAAGGCCGACGGCTCCTTCACCGGGCTGGGCTCGTTCACTTCGGACTGCACGCTCGACCCGGGCCAGGACCCGGTGCTGCTGAGCTTCGACCTGGGCGGGACGCAGTCGTCGGTCACCTACGACGTCACCGGGTCGACGACGGTGCGGGCGCTGGGGGTCGCACCGCCGGTGACCGGGTCGGTCACGGTCGGCCGGGAGCTCACGCCGTCGTTCGACCCGGCGCGGACGGAGTTCAAGGTGTTCGGGTTCGTGCCGGGCACGGCGGACCTGCGGTTCACCCCGGACGGCCCGCAGGCGGTCGAACCGGACGGCGGCGGGTTCGTCGCGCACGCGAAGCTCGCGCTGGCGGTGCCCCAGGCGACGCTGTTCGGGCTGCCCGTCGCCGACGCGACGTGCCGGGCGAGCGCGCCGATCCCGGTGGACCTGCGCACGGGCAGCGGCTTCACGGCGGCCACGGGCGGCCCGGTGTCGGGGACGTACACGATCCCGCCGCTGACCGGGTGCGGCACGTTCACCGCGTACTTGAGCTCGTTGTTCCAGGGAGAGGGCAACGCGTTCGCGCTGACTCTCGCCGCGCGCCGAGGTTAACCGCACGCGGGGAGAAGCGTTACTCCACGGAGTTCTGGTAACACGCCGGTGTTCCGGGGGAAACGGTCCGGAAATCGTTCGCCGGTGCACTGATCGGCATGGACTTCCAGCTCGACGGCCTGCACCGGCCGGTGATCGTGGTCGGCGGCGGCCAGGCGGGACTCTCGATGTCCCACTGCCTGACCGCCGCCGGGGTCGGGCACCTGGTGCTCGAACGCGAGCGCGCGGGGCACGAATGGCGGACCCGCCGCTGGGACAGCTTCTGCCTGGTGACACCGAACTGGCAATGCCGGCTGCCCGGGTTCCCCTACGCGGGCGACGATCCCGACGGGTTCATGGTCCGGGACGAGATCGTCGCCTACCTCGAGGCCTACGTGCGGGCGTTCGACGTCCCGCTCCACGAGGGCGTCGAGGCGACGCGGCTGCGGCAGCTGCCCGGCGGCGGGTTCCGGCTCACCACCTCGGCCGGCGAGCTGACCGCCGACCACGTCGTGCTGGCCACCGGCCCGTACCAGGTGCCGCTGAAGCCGCGGCTGGCCGAACGGCTGCCCGAGCACGTCGTGCAGCTGCACTCGGCCGAGTACCGCAACCCCGCTCAGCTGCCCGACGGCGACGTGCTCGTCGTCGGCACCGGGCAGTCCGGCTGCCAGATCGCCGAGGACCTGCACCTGGCCGGGCGCCGGGTGCACCTGGCCGTCGGGTCGGCGCCGCGGGTGGCCCGGCGCTACCGGGGCCGCGACGTCGTCGCCTGGCTCGACGAGATGGGCTACTACGCCCGGGGGATCGACGAGTTCGCCGACGCGGACGCCGTGCGGTTCCGGGCCAACCACTACGTCACCGGCCGCGACGGCGGACATGACATCGACCTGCGCGCGTTCGCCGCGGACGGGATGCAGCTCTACGGCCGGCTCGACACCGTCCGAAGTGGACAGCTGGGCTTCGCGGACGACCTGCGCCGCAACCTCGACGCCGCCGACGCCGTGTCCGAAGGCATCAAGGACTCGATCGACGCCTTCATCGCGCAGCGCGGGATCGCGGCGCCGCGGGAACCGCGTTACCAGCCGGTGTGGCAGCCGCCGGACGGGCCGCGCACCCTCGACGCGGAAGCGCTTTCCGTCGTCGTCTGGAGCACCGGGTTCGGCCGCGACCACCGCTGGATCGACGTCCCCGTCTTCGACGGCAAGGGCTATCCCACCCACCACCGCGGCGTGACCAGCTGTCCCGGCCTGTACTTCCTCGGCCTGCCGTGGCAGCACACCTGGGGCTCCGGCCGCTTCTGCGGGGTCGCCGCGGACGCCGAGTACCTGACCCGGCGGATCACCGGCGGCGGCCGCGGGGACGTCCGGTGGATCTCCGGCACACCGGTGAGTACCTACCCCGCCGACGACGACTGGGTCGCGCCGCGGACGGTGGCCTGATGAGGTGGACCAACGACGCCCACCGGCACCTGGGCGTGCTCCCGGCGTACCCGTTCTACGACGGGCCGCCGGTCGCGCCCGCGATCGGCAGCCGCGCGACGATCGGCGAGCTGCTGTCCGATTTGGACCGTGAGGGCACCGAACGCGCACTGGTGATCCCGAACTACGGCGTGCCCGACCCGGCGATCGCGTTCTCCTTCAACGAACTCTGCGTCGAGGCGGCGGCGAAGGACGACCGGATCAGCGCCGCGCTCTGGGTGTCCCCGCGCGCCGAAGACGCCGACCGGACCGAAGCGGCCCTGAAGCTGGCGGGCGAAGACGGTGTGCGGGCTTTGAAGCTCAGCTTCCTGCTGGGCGGCCGGGCGTCCGATCCCGCCTGCGAGCCGCAGCTGGACCGGATCTTCGCCACCGCGCGGGAGCACGACCTCGTCGTGCACGTCCACACCTCGCCGGGCGCGGCTTCGGACATCGACGAGGTGGGCAAGCTCGTCGACACCTACGCCGACGACGTCAAGCTGCACCTCGTCCACTTCGGCGGCGGCATGAGCGGGCACATCAAGCTCGTCGGCGGCCGCTTCTTCGACTGGATCGCCGCCGGCAAGCAGGTCTACACGGACCTGTCGTGGGCGATCGGCTTCACCCCGCGCTGGCTCGTCGACGAGATCTCGCGGCGGGGCATCGGCCACGACCGCGTGCTGTTCGCCTCCGACCAGCCGTGGGGCGATCACGAGGGCGAACTCGCCAAGCTGGCCGCCGCGGCCGGCGACGGCGAGCTCGCCGACCTGGTTTTCCGCGGCACGTTCGACGTGCTGTACGGACCGAAGAAAGGGAAATAGACCGATGGCAGAGCTGACCGAAACCGAGAAGACCAGCCTCGACGAGATCCCGCACCCGTCGCTGCCGCAGGGGTCCAACATCTACGGCGGGACCAAGGTCTTCCCGGACTACCAGGCCGAACCGGGCCAGAGCTACTTCACGCTCGTGCACGGCATCGCGCACGAGTCGTCGGTGAGCTTCGTGGCGATCCTGCAGGCGACCCGCGCGCTGCGGAAGGGCTTCGAGGCGGCGATCTACTTCTACGGCCCGGGTTCGCTGAACTGCCTGGCCACCCGCGGCTTCCCGACCACCGGCAACGCCGCTTTCCCGGGCGAGCTGAACATCAACGACCAGCTCAAGACGTTCATCTCCGAGGGCGGCAAGGCCTACTGCTGCCGGTTCGGGCTGTCGCTGCACGGCGCGCGCGAAGAGGACCTCATCGAGGGCGTCATCCCGACGCACCCCCTCGACGTCCAGGACGCGCTGATCCACTACGCGCGCAAGGGCGCCATCATCAACTCCACCTACATGTTCTAGGAGCGGCTGTGCGCGTTGGCATCGAAGAAGATCTGGACACCCGCGCCGACATCGCCGTCCGCGGAGTGCGGGTGGACGCACCCGTGCAGCGCAGCAAAGGCGCCGGGCCGAGCGACGACGGCCACCTGGTCGTCGACGGTGCCAACGCCACGCTGCCGCTGAACGACGACAGCCCGTACGAGGTCCGCGACGGCCGGATCCACCGCGGGACGGTCGACCTCGGCCTGAGCGTGACCCCGGTGGCGCGGCCGCGGTTCTACGACCTGTCCACATCGGACGGAGTGCCGTACCGGAAGATCGCGCTGCTGCACGGCAAGGACGTCCTCGCGACGACCGTCGTGCAGACGTGCGTCCGGTACGTCGAGGACCAGCGCTGCCGGTTCTGCACCATCGAGGAGTCGCTGCGGGCCGGGTCCACGGTGGCCGCGAAGACGCCGCAGCAGCTCGCGGAGGTCGCCGAAGCCGCGGTGCGCCTCGACGGCGTCCGGCAGATGGTGATGACGACCGGCACCACGGCCGGGCCGGACCGCGGTGCCCGGCACCTCGTCCGGTGCGTCCGGGCGGTGCTCGACGCCGTGCCGGGCCTGCCGATCCAGGTGCAGATCGAACCACCCGGCGACCTCGGCGTGCTCACCGAACTGCGGGACGCCGGGGCGACGTCGATCGGCATCCACGTCGAGTCGCTCGACGACGACGTCCGGCGGCGCTGGATGCCGGGGAAGTCGACCGTGCCGCTGGCCGAGTACGAGGCCGCGTGGGCGGAGGCGGTCCGGGTGTTCGGCCGCAACCGCGTCTCGACGTACCTGCTGATCGGGCTCGGCGAGCACCCGGACGACCTGGTCGAAGGCGCCGGACGGCTCATCGACATGGGCGTCTACCCGTTCGTCGTCCCGATGCGGCCGATGCTCGGCACCCTGGCCCGCCGCGACGGCGCCACCGCGCCTCCACCGTCACTGGTCGCCGACGTCACGAGCCGGGTCGCGGCGCTGCTGCGGGCCGCCGGGATGACCGGCGCCGACCAGGAGGCCGGGTGCGCCGCGTGCGGTGCCTGCGGGCTGCTCAGCGCGGCGGGAGGCTGACGTGGACCACGACATCCTCGCCCTGCTCGGTGACGTCCGCAGCGTCGCCGCCCGCCCGGCGTTCCACATCGAAGAAGCAGGCCACAGTGGACTGACGGCCTACCGCGCGTTGCGCCACGAGGCTTTCGTGGCGCGGCAAGGGCTGTTCACCGGGCACGACCTCGACGACCACGACACCGACCCGCGCACGATCGTGCTGGTCGCGCGGGACACCGCCGGAGACGTGCTCGGCGGGGTCCGGCTCGGCCCGGCCACCGACGGGCCCGACCTCGGCTGGTGGCGGGGCGGGCGCTTGGTCGTCGCGCCCGGTTCGCCACCCGGCATCGGCTCGGCGCTGGTCCGCGCGGCTTGCGCCCGGGCCGAGGCCGAAGGCGCGCTGCGGTTCGAAGCGACCGTGCAGACCCGCACTGAAAAGCTGTTCACCCGGCTCGGCTGGCAGCGCGTGCGGCCCGTGACGGTCGCCGGTCACGACCATGTGCTGATGCGCTGGCCGATCGGCCGGATCGCCGCGCTGGCCCGGTCGGCGAAGGCCGCGCTGGGGCCGTTGCTGCGCGGGCTGACCGGCGTACCCGGCTTCGTCGGCGACGACGGCGTCCCGCTGCCCGGCACCGACGTCGTCGCGGCCTGCGACGCGATCATCCCGGCCATGGTCGAGCGCGATCCGGAATGGGCGGGCTGGTGCTCGGTGCTGGTCAACCTCAACGACCTGGCGGCGATGGGCGCCACGCCGACGGGACTGCTCGACGCGCTCGGCGCCCGGGACGCGTCCTTCGCCGCCCGTGTCCTCAGTGGACTGCGGAAGGCGAGCGAGGCTTACGGCGTGCCGGTGCTCGGCGGGCACACCCAGTTCGGCGTCCCGGCTTCGCTGTCGGTCACCGCGCTGGGCCGGACCACCGACCCCGTGCCCGGCGGCGGTGGGCGGCCCGGGCAGCGGGTCTGGCTCACCGCCGACCTCGGCGGCGGCTGGCGGCCCGGGTACACCGGGCGGCAATGGGACTCGACGAGCTTCCGCCGCACGCCCGAACTGCGCGAACTGCTCGGCTCGGTGGCGAAGGCGAGACCGGCCGCGGCCAAGGACGTCTCGATGGCCGGGATCGCCGGAACGCTCGGCATGCTCGCCGAGGCGTCCGGCTGCGGCGCAGTGCTCGACGTCGACAAGGTGCCACGGCCGCGGGGAGCGTCCACAGGGGACTGGCTGACCTGCTTCCCGGGCTTCGCGATGCTGACCGCCGGTGCCCCGGCGCCCGCCGGGCCCGCGGTCACCGCGGCCTGCGGCGAGCTGGTGGCCGGCACCGGCGTCACGTTGCGCTGGCCCGACGGCGAACGGACGACCGCCATCGACGGCGGCGTCACCGGATTGGGGAACTCATGACGACACTGAGGATGGCCGCGGTCGCCGCGCCGTTCGACCGCGACCTCGAAGCCGACTTCGCCCGCATCGAAAAGCTGATCGGCGAGGCGAAGGCCGAGGGGGTGCGGCTGCTGGCACTGCCCGAGGCCGCGCTCGGCGGCTACCTCGCCAACCTCGACGGCGGCGCAGAGGGCCCGCCCGCGCTGACCGTCGACGGTCCGGAGGTGCGGCGGCTGGCCGCCTTGGCGGGCGACCTCGTGGTCACGGCCGGCTACTGCGAGATCGCCGACGGCCGCCGCTACAACTCCGCGGTGTGCGTCACCGGCGACGGCGTCCTCGGCCACCACCGCAAGGTGCACCAGCCCCTGGCCGAGAACGCCAGCTACGGCGCGGGGCGGGGGTTCGCCGCGTTCGACACGCCGGTCGGGCGGCTGGGCATGCTCATCTGCTACGACAAGGCGTTCCCCGAATCCGCGCGGGCCCTGGCGCTGGACGGCGCCGAGATCGTCGTCTGCATGAGTGCCTGGCCCGGCAGCCGCACCAACGCGGCGCCCGATCTCGAGCAGGACCGCTGGAAACGCCGGTTCGACCTGTTCGACCGGGCCCGTGCGCTGGAGAACCAGATCGTCTGGCTCTCGGCCAACCAGTCCGGCACCTTCGGCGACCTGCGGTTCGTCGCCAGCGCCAAGGTCGTCGACCCCGGCGGCGAGGTCCTCGCCGACACCGGCGTCGGCGAGGGCGTGGCGATCGCCGAACTCGACGTCCGGCGGGCACTGGCCACGGCCCGGCGGTCGATGGGGCACCTGGCCGACCGACGGCCCGACGCCTACCCCGTTAGTGTCCCGTGAATGGGGCAGACCCGGATCGCCGCCGTGGCCGCGCACTTCGGCCGCGACCTCGACTTCGACCTCCAGCGCATCGCGACGCTGATCGACCACGCGCGCTCGTCCGGCGTCGCGCTGCTGGTGCTGCCGGACGCGGCCCTCGGCGGGTACCTCGCCGACCTGCGCCACCCGGACCCGGACGCGCTGCCCCCGGCGCTCGACCCGGACTGCGCGCAGCTGAAGACCATCGCCTCGCTCGCCGGGGAGATGGTCGTCTGCGTGGGCTACTGCGAGGCCGACGGCCCGCGGCGCTACAACTCCGCGGTGTGCGTCACCGGCGACGGCGTGCTCGGCCGGCACCGCAAGGTGCACCAGCCGCCGGGGGAGAGCGTCGCCTACGCGCCGGGTGACCGGTTCGCCGCGTTCGACACGCCGGTCGGGCGGCTGGGCATGCTGATCGACTACGACAAGACGTTCCCCGAGTCGGCCCGGTCGCTCGCGCTCGACGGCGCCGACATCGTCGCCTGCCTGAGCGCCTGGCCGACCAGCATCACCAACCGCGCGCCCCGGATGGCGCAGGACCGCCAGTCGCGGCTGTTCGACCTCTACGACCAGGCGCGGGCGGCGGAGAACCAGGTCGTGCTCGTCTCGTCCAACCAGACCGGCGCGATGGGCGGGATGCGGTTCCTCGGCCAGGCCAAGGTCGTCGGCCCCGGCGGGGAGATCCTGGCGCGGACCTGGTCGAAGGCCGGGATCGCGGTCGCCGAGCTGGAGGTCGAGCAGGAGCTCGCGAACGCCCGCCGCGTGCTGCACCACCTGGGGGAACGGAAACCCGAGGTCTACCGGGAGGCCTGATGCGGATCGCCCTGCTGAGCTACTCCACCAAGCCCCGCGGCGGGGTCGTGCACACCCTGGCGCTGGCCGAGGCGCTGGCGGACCTCGGCGAGGACGTCACCGTGTGGACGCTCGGACGGGGTGGCGACGCGGGGTTCTTCCGGCCCGTCGACCCGCGCGTGCGGCTGGCGGTCGTCCCGTTCCCGGACGTGCCCGGCGAAGGCGTCGGCGAGCGGATCCTGCGGTCGATCGCCGTGCTGCGGGCGGCGTTCACCCCGGACGCCTACGACGTCGTGCACGCGCAGGACTGCATCAGCGCCAACGCCGTCGACGCCTGCGTCCGCACGATCCACCACCTCGACACCTTCACCACGCCCGAGCTGGCCGCCTGCCACGAACGCGCGATCGTCCGGCCGTACGCGCACATCTGCGTCTCGGCGTCGGTGGCGGCGGAGGTCCGCGACGGCTGGGGCATCGAGGCGGCGGTCATCCCCAACGGCGTCGACTACGACCGCTTCGCGACCGCGTCGCGCACGACCGAGCGGGGCCGGTACGTGCTCGCCGTCGGCGGGATCGAGCCGCGGAAGGGCTCGCTCGACCTCCTCGAGGCGTACGCGCTGCTGGCCGAGCCGGACCTGCGGCTGTTCATCGCGGGCGGCGAGACGCTCTTCGACTACCGCGACTACCGCACGCGCTGGGAGAAACGCGCTGCCGAGCTGGGTGTCGAGCCGGTCGTGCTGGGGCCGGTCGCGCACGACGAGCTGCCGTCGCTGGTCGCGTCGGCGGCGGTGTTCGCCTTCCCGTCCACGAAGGAGGGCTTCGGGCTGGCCGCGATGGAGGCCCTGGCCGCCGGGGTGCCGGTCGTGACCCGCGACCTGCCGGTGCTGCGGGAGGTCTTCGGCGGGGCCGCGCGGTTCGCCGCGGACCCGCCCGGCTTCGCGCGCGAGCTGCGGGCCGCGCTCGGCGGTGCCGACCCGGAACCGGGGCGGGCACTGGCCCGGCGCTACACGTGGGCCGCGGCCGCTCGCGCGCACCGCGACTTCTACCGGTCGTTGTCGATTTCGCCGTTCCCCGCGTGACGGAGTAGGAAAGGACACGACTCGGGAGGAATGGACATGGCGCAGTACGCAGTGCTGATCTACGAGCGGGTGCCCGCCGAGGAGCTGCCGAAGGAGATCATGGACCGGCACATCGGCCTGCCGGACCGGATCGCCGAGCTCGGCGGGAAGGTCACCGCGGGCCTGGCCCTGCAGCCGAACGAAACCGCGACCGCCGTGCGGGGTGACCTGGTCACCGACGGGCCGTTCGTCGAGACCAAGGAGGTGCTGGCCGGGGTCTACCTCCTGGAGGCACGCGACCTCGACCACGCCCTGGCCTGCGCGAAGCTGACGCCGATCGTCGAAGGCGGTGTCGAGGTGCGGCCGCTGGTCGACTTCCAGGTGGTGCCGGACTGACCACCGCCGCCGACGCCGTCGCCGAAGCGCACCGTCGCGAGTGGGCCGCCGTGCTCGCCGCGACGGTGCGGGTCACCCGCGACCTCGACGAGGCCGAGGAAGCCGTCCAGGACGCCTACCTCCAAGCCTTGACGCGCTGGGCGGCCGACGGTGTCCCCGAGCGGCCCGGCGCGTGGCTGACCACGGTCGCGCGCCGGACCGCGCTCAACGGCGTCCGGCACCGGGAAGTGCTGCGGCGCAAGCTGCCGCTGCTCGTCGAGCCGGACACCGCCGAGCCGCCCGAACCCGCCGGGCCGATCCCCGACGACCGGCTCCGGCTCGTCTTCACCTGCTGCCACCCCGCGCTCGCGCAGGAAGCCCAGATCGCGCTCACGCTGCGGCTGGTCTGCGGCGTCGCGACGGCCGACATCGCGCACGCCTTCCTGGTGCCCGAGCCGACGATGGCCGCCCGCATCACCCGTGCCAAGAAGAAGATCGCCGCCGCGCGGATCCCGTACGCGGTGCCGTCGGCCGAAGACCTGCCCGCGCGGGTTTCGGTCGTGCTGACCGTCGTCCACCTGCTCTTCTCGGCCGGGCACACCGCGGCCTCCGGCGACGACCTGGTGCGCGACGAGCTGACCGGGCGCGCGCTCGACCTGGCGCGGCTGCTGCGCGCCCTGCTGCCCGCCGACACCGAGGTCGCCGGGCTGCTGGCCCTCCTGCTGGTCCACCAGGCCCGTCGCGCCACCCGTACCGACGGGGCCGGGCGGCTGCTGCGCCTGGAAGAGCAGGACCGGTCCCGCTGGGACACCGCGCTGGTCGCCGAGGCCGACCGGCTCGTCGTCGAGGCGCTGAAGGGCGGCCCGCCGGGGCGGTTCGCCGTCCAGGCCGCGATCGCCGCCCTGCACGCGCAGGCGCCGAGCTACGCCGAGACGGACTGGGCGCAGATTCTGACCCTCTACGACGTGCTGCTGCGGCTGTGGCCGTCGCCGGTGGTGGCGCTCAACCGCGCGGTCGCGGTGTCCATGGTGGACGGTCCCGCGGCCGCGCTCGAGGAGATCGCCCGGCTCGAGGGCGACCGCAGGCTGGCCGGCTACCGGTACCTGCCGGCCACCAAGGCGGACCTGCTGCACCGCCTCGGCCGCGACGCCGAAGCGGCCGAGTCCTACCGCGCCGCGCTCGCGTTGAGCGACAACGCCGTCGAGCAGGAGTTCCTCGCGGCGCGCCTCAGCGGCGCTTGACGAGGTACGGCTTCGCGCCGTCCCGGTACATCAGGACCCAGCCCGCGATCGTCAGCACCAGCGTCGCCAGGAAGAACACCAGATGCGCGAGGTCGCCGCCGTTCATCTCGTCCTGGGCCGCGAGCCCGATCAGCTGCCCCACCACGACGAAGGTGCCCAGCACGGCGAAGACCGCCAGCAGAGCGCGTGCCCAGGAGGCACCGTGGTACATGCCGAAGACCAGCAGCGCCCACAGCCCGCCCAGCAGCAGGAACGTGAACACCGCGACCCCGACGGGGAGCGGGGCGACCGTCGTCGTGGTCAGCACGGTGCCGTCGCCCGCCCGCTCCGACCGGTACGACGTGAACCGGATGAGGTTCCCGTCCAGCGCCTGGCTGAGCACCGAGCCGAGAACCCAGCACGCGACCGCGCCCCACCAGGCGAAGGCGGCCTTCCGGACCGGTGCCGGCCGCTCGACGCGGGACGTCGTGGAAGCCCATGGCGGCGCGGCCGGAAACCGGCCGTAGGGGTGGGTCTCGGGTGAAGGTCCCGGCGGAAGTCCCTCGCCGCCGCCCCCTGCGTCTCGGACATGGGCGCACCATATGCCGGGTCCGCCCGGTTCCGGCACGGATGTGCGCCGAACCGTTACCCGCCCGGTGTCACACCGGAGTGCTATAAAGCGCTACCTCGGTGGGACCGGTTTCGCGGCGGTAGGCGGCCGCTGCCGGGGCCGCTAGGGTGATCGTCTGGATGTGCTGGCTCGAGGGCAGCCGAACGGGAGACGCCGGTGACCGCCGCGCAGGACTCATCGTGGGAGGCCGGTGCCCGCCTGCGCGTGCTGCTGGTCGAGGACGACGACGGTGACGCGCTGCTGGTCGAGGAGATGCTGGCCGACACGTCCGTGCCGTTCGCGCTCGAACGCGTCGAGACGCTCGCCGCCGCGCTGGCCGTCCCGCTCACCGCCGACTGCGTCGTGCTCGACCTGCAGCTGCCCGACGCGATGGGGCTCACCGGGCTGACCCGGCTCGCCCAGCACGCCCCCGGCGTCGCGGTCGTGGTCCTGACCGGGCAGCACGACCAGGCCACCGGCGTCGCCGCGGTCGCCGCCGGCGCGCAGGACTACCTCGTCAAGGACCAGGTGGACGGCCCGCTGCTGGTGAAAGCGCTGCGCTTCGCCCGGGAACGCAAACGCGCCGAACAGGTCGAACAGCAGTTCCTCCAGCAGCAGCTGCTGGCCAGGGAGAACGCCCGGCTCGAACGCGGGCTGCTGCCCAGCCCGCTGCTGCGCGACCCGCACCTCGACCTGACCTCCCGCTACCGCCCCGGCCGCAACGGCTCGCTGCTCGGCGGCGACTTCTACGACGCCGTCGAACTCGCCGACGGCACCGTCCAGATGATGATCGGCGACGTCTGCGGCCACGGCCCGGACGAGGCCGCGCTCGGCGTCGCGCTGCGCATCGCGTGGCGCTCGCTCGTCATGGCGGGCATGCCGATGGCGGACGTGCTGAGCACGGTCGAGCGGGTCCTGGTGCTCGAGCGGATCGAGCCGCTGTTCGCCACCGTCTGCATGGTCGTCGTCGCGCCGGACCGGCGGTCGCTGCGCCTGTCGCTGGCCGGGCACCTGCCGCCGCTGCTGCTCACCCCCGGCGACGGGCACCTGCTCTCCGGTGAGCGTCTCGGCGTGCCGCTTGGCGTCGTCGACGGCGCGAAGTGGGAAGCCCTCGACGTGCCGCTCGAACCGGGCTGGTCACTGCTGCTCTACACCGACGGCGTGTTCGAGGGCCGCGTCGGCGCCGGGTCCGAACGGCTGGGCCACGAGCGGATGGCCGAGCTGGTCCTCGACCTCCGGCACCGGGCCGGGCTCGACGGCACGGCCCTGCTCGACGAGCTGATCGCCCGCGCCGAACGGCTCAACTCCGGCCCGCTCGACGACGACGTCGCCCTAACCCTGCTCAGCCACGACCCCCGGGAGCTTCGCCGATGAGCGCTGACGCGCCCGGCCGGCCGATCGGCCGCTGGTTCGCCCTGTTCGCGATCGGCGGCGCGGTGCTGCTGCTCGCCGCGCTGGCCGGCGGCGGGATCGCGCTGAGCAACCTCACCGACGCCCGCAACCGCCTGCTCGACGTCATCGGTCCGCAGCGGCTGGCCGCCCTCCAGCTGTCCACCGCGCTGCTGAACCAGGAAAGCGGGGTTCGCGGCTACCAGCTCGGGCGGCGGCCGGAGTTCCTCGCCCCCTACACCGACGGCCTCCGCGCGCAGGCCGACGCCGTCGCGCAGCTGCGGCAGGCCGGGGCGGTGCCCGGCACCGGGATCGGCGCCGACCTCGACGCGGTGGTCCGGGCGGCCGCGGCGTGGCAGGCCGAGGCCGCGCCGACCCTCGCCCCCGGCGCGCCGCCGGTCACCCCGGCCCAGGTCGAGCGCGGGCGGATGCTGTTCGACGCCGTCCGGGCGGCGCTCGCCACGCAGCTCGACCACCTCGCCGAGATCCGCGAAACCGGCCGGGCCGAACTCGACACCGCGGCGAGCGTGCTGACCGCGTTGCTCGTCGCCGTGGCCGTACTGGCGGTGCTGCTGTTCGCGGTCCTGCTGCTCGGGCTGCGGCAGGTGATCACCCGGCCGATCCTGCGGCTGGCCGGCGAGGTCCGGCAGGTCGCCGGCGAGGACATCCACCGCCCGGTGCGCGGGAGCGGGCCGCGCGAGATCGCCCAGCTCGGCGCCGACGTCGACGCGATGCGCCGGCGCATCCTCGACGAGGTCGCCGAGCTCGAACGCGCGCACGCCATGCTCGACAAGCGGACCCGCGAGCTGGAGCGGTCGAACGCCGACCTGGAGCAGTTCGCGTACGTCGCTTCGCACGACCTGCAGGAGCCGCTGCGAAAGGTGGCCAGCTTCTGCCAGCTCCTCCAGCGGCGTTACCAGGGCCTGCTCGACGAGCGCGGCGAGCAGTACATCGAGTACGCCGTCGACGGCGCGAAGCGGATGCAGGACCTGATCAACGACCTCCTGGCGTTCTCCCGGGTCGGCCGCAAGCCCGGCGAGCACGTCGTCACCGACGCGGGCGAGCTCGTCGACGCCGCCCTCGCGAACCTCGAGGTCGCCCTGTCGCTGAGCGGCGGCAAGGTCGACCGGGGCGAGCTGCCCGCGGTGCGCGTCGAGCCGGTGCTGATGACGGCCGTGTTCCAGAACCTGATCGGCAACGCCCTGAAGTTCCGGGGCGAAACCCCGCCGGAGGTGCGGGTCACCGCGGAGCGCGACGGCGACGACTGGGTGTTTTCGGTGTCGGACAACGGGATCGGCATCGACCCGGAGTACGCCGAGCGGATCTTCGCGCTGTTCCAGCGGCTCCACACCCGCACCGCGTACCCGGGCACCGGCATCGGGCTGGCGATGTGCCGCCGGATCGTCGAGTACCACGGCGGCCGGATCTGGCTCGACACCGAGGCCGACCGGACGACGTTCCGCTTCGCCGTCCCCGCGAACCCGGATAATGGGGACGCATG
Source organism: Amycolatopsis nalaikhensis (assembly GCF_030264295.1). Lineage (GTDB taxonomy): Bacteria > Actinomycetota > Actinomycetes > Mycobacteriales > Pseudonocardiaceae > Amycolatopsis > Amycolatopsis nalaikhensis. Next base: position 5,021,217 of record NZ_CP127173.1, read on the forward strand.
ACGCCCGGCCCGATCGACATCCTGCTCGTCGAGGACGACCCCGGCGACGTGCTGATGACGCGCGAGGCGTTCGAGCACCAGAAGATCCGCAACGCCCTGCACGTCGCGAGCGACGGCGTCGAGGCGCTCGAGTTCCTGAACCGGAAGGGCCGGTTCAGGACCGCGCCGCGGCCGGGGCTGATCCTGCTCGACCTCAACCTGCCCCGCAAGGACGGCCGCGAGGTGCTCGGCGAGATCAAGCGGGACCCGGACCTGCGGACGATCCCGGTGGTCGTGCTGACGACGTCGGAGGCCGAGGAGGACATCGCGCGCAGCTACGACCTGCACGCCAACGCCTACGTCACCAAGCCGGTCGACTTCGAGAAGTTCGTCGAGGTGGTCCGGAAGATCGACGACTTCTGGCTCACCGTGGTGAAGCTGCCGCACCGGTAGCCGTCCGGCGGGGAGTGGGGCACGATAGGGGGCCGTGACGTCTTCCTCGCGGGATCTGCCCGCCGCCGAGCTGACGGTCTCGCTCGACTGGCGCGACGGGGCGGCGGTACTGCGCGTGGCGGGTGAGATCGACCTGCTGAGCGCGCCGGAGTTCGAAGACGTCGTCGACGCGGTGCTGGCCGACCGGCCGCGCACGCTGGTGGTCGACCTGCGCGAGGTGACGTTCTTCTGCTCGGCGGGCCTGCAGGTGCTCGCGGCGGCGCACCGCAGGCTGGCGGCCGGCGCGCTCCGGGTGGTGAGCGTCGCGGCGGTGACGTCGGGACCGCTGAAGACGACGGGGCTCGACACGTGGATCGGCATCCACGCGACGGTCGACGAAGCGCTCCGCCCGTGACGGCCCCCGAGGAGTTCCACCGCCACGGCGTGCTCGCCGCCCCGGACACGCTCCGGGCGTTGCGCCACGACCTGACGGCGTGGGTGCGGGCAGTGGGCGTCGACGCGGCGCGGGCCCAGGACATCGTGCTGGCCAGTTACGAGGCGTTGGCGAACGTGGCCGACCACGCGTACGAGGAAGCGGGCCTGGTCGACCTGGACGCGAAGCTGCTGCCGGACCGGGTGGAGGTGGTGATCAGCGACCGCGGCCGGTGGCGGACCCCGGCGCTCGACCCTCGTCCGGTTTCGTTGCGGGGCCGCGGATTGCTGCTGCTGCGGGCGAGCGCGGACCGGGCGGACATCGAGTCGGGCGACTCGGGCACGGTGGTGACGCTGGCCTGGGACCTGACCCCGGCGGCCCGCCCCTGACCAAAGCGCCCCAATGTGGCCTTCGGTGCGTCTGACGCACCGAAGGCCGCCTTGGGTGCGTCAGACGCAACCAAGGCCACATTGGGGCGCTTGGGGCGCTAGCCCTGGACCACCGCGCCGGTCTTCGGGTCGAGGACGACCTTCTTCGCCCTCGGTGACCAGAAGTCGAACATGCCCGTCAGCGAGCCCGCCCTGGTGTCGAACGACGAGTCGCCGATGCGGCCGGCGAACCAGTTGTCCTCGATGAACTTCAGCACCGAGGTCTGGTCGGTCAGCGAGTGGTCGACGTGGTTCACCTTGCTGTACGGCGAAACCACCAGCAGCGGCAGGCGCGGGCCGTAGCCGCAGCGGTCCGCGTAGCCGCCCATCGTCGTCGGCTTCGCCGTGCACACCGCCTGGTCCTGCGACGCGTCGTGCGAGCCGTTGACGATCGGCGACTTCTGGTGGTCGTACCAGCCGTCGGAGTCGTCGTAGGCCAGGACGATCGCCGTCGACTTCCACTCCGGCGACTGCTGGATCGCGTTGATCTCGTTCACGACGAACTGCTGCTCGTCCAGCGGGTCCGAGTAACCCGCGTGGCCGTCCTGGTACTCCGGCGCCTTCAGGAAGCTCACCGCGGGCATCGAGCCGGCCTTCAGCGAGTCGTTGAAGTCGGTGATGTCGTACTGGTGGTTCGCGCGGTCGGTCTGGCCGATCGCCTGCACCGACGACGGCGCGAGGTGCTTCGGGTTCGCCGTCGACGGGTAGTACTGGAACGGCTCGTGGTGCGGGCTGTAGTCGACGACCGCGTTGCCGCCGATGTTGGTGTGTGTCTGGCCGCAGACCGCGTAGCCGTTGGCCTCGCCGGTCGGGCGGAAGCCGCCCTGGAACCAGCCCCACGTCACGTGGCGCTGGTTGAGCAGGTCGCCGATGTTGCGGCCGTGCATCGTGGCGAGGTTGTCCTTGCTCGTGTGGTTCTTGCCCGAGCAGTCGTCCCACGCCGGGTCCGGGTCGTTGATCATCGTGCCGATGCCGTTCTCGTCCGGCGACTGCACGGCGTAGGCGTCGCTGACCGGCTCGTGCGTCACCGGGTCGACCGCCTGGACGCCGTGGGTGTTGCCCGAGATCAGGTTGATCGCGCCGGGGCTCGACGGGCCGAACACCGTGTTGAACGAGTTGTCGCTCATCGCGTAGTGCTGCGCGTAGTTCCACATGCCGGTGACGGTGTTGCCGTCGAAGTAGTCCATCACCAGGCCGGGCTCACCGAACAGGACCGGCTGACCGGTGCACTTGTCCGTCTCGGTCTTCTCGACGAACTTGTCCATCTTGCCGCCGTTGAACGCGGCCTGCTCGGCGCCGTAGTTGTGGTTCTGGTCGCAGGTAAGCGCTTGCTGGGGCGAGAGCCGCTTCGGGTTGTACGCGTTCGGGTTGTCGGTCAGCAGCTTCTTGTCGAGGCCGTTGACCTTCGGGGTGCCGTGCGCGGCGGTGAACGGCGTGCCGTCGGTGTTCGCCGCGTTCGGGTACGTGCCGAAGTAGTGGTCGAACGAGATGTTCTCGCCGAAGATGACCACGACGTGCTTGATCGGCGTCGCGGTCGGGATCCAGTGGGCGGGGAACACGTTCAGGGGCTGGGCGTCCGCCGTGCCCGCCGCGGAACCGGTGGCGACGGCCAGCACGGCCACCGAGGCGAGCGCCCCGGCCCCGATCAGGCCACGCCGTCGTCGGCGGATTCTCTTGTCCACAGGGGATTCCTTTCGTGGTGGTGGTGGGGTGCGACAGTCAGGTGAGCAGGGAGCGCCCGAAGTGGTCGTCCGGGCCGGTGACGCCCGGCAGCGCGAAGAAGTAGCCGCCGCCGAACGGGGAGATGTAGTCGGTCAGGGGTTCGCCGGCCAGCCGCGTCTGGACCGCTTCGAACTGGCGCTCGAGGTCCTGCTGGTAGCAGACGAACACCAGGCCCATGTCCAGGTTGCCGTTGCTGTCGACGCCGCGGTCGTAGTTCACCGCGCGGCGCAGCAGCCGGCTGCGGTCGGTCTCCGGCGTGCGCGGGTTGGCCTTGCGGATGTGGCTGGTCAGCGGGATCACGGTGCCGATCGGGTCGTCGGCGTAGTTCGGGACGTCGGTCTCCGCGGTGCCGTCGAGCGGGGCGCCGGTGTCGCGGCGGCGGCCGAACATGTTCTCCTGCTCGGCCAGCGAAACCCGGTCCCAGAACTCGACGAGCATCCGGATCAGCCGGATCACCTGGTAGCTGCCGCCGGTGGTCCACGCGGGCTCGCCACCGCCGTTCGTCCACACCAGACTGTCCAGATCGGACCCGGTGGGGTTGGCCGTGCCGTCCTTGAACCCCATGAGGTTGCGCGGCGTGCCGGACGGCCGCGGCGGCGAGCTGAACCCGCTGATCTTCCACCGCGGCTGCATGCCGCCGCGGGTCGCGCGGGCGATGTCGCGCAGCGCGTGCAGCACGGTGTCGGTCGAGTTCGCCGAGAGGGTCAGGCTCACGTCGCCGTGGCACTGCGCGGGGTCCAGCGCGTCGTCCGGGAACGTCGTCATCGGCTTCAGCTTGGCGGGCTTGCGGTTCGCCAGGCCGTACCGGTCGTCGAACAGCGACGCGCCGACCCCGAGGATCACGCCGAGGTCGCCGCCCGGCACCACCGGGCCGAGCACGCCGGAGTCCGCGGGCGGGGCCGTGATGCCGAGCGCGGCGGGTGCGCCGCCACCCGTGAGGAACCGGGCCCGGTCGGTGATCGCGCGGAAGAGGTCGGTCAGCTCGGCCTTCGACTCGGCGACGACGTCGAACGACGCGACGACGGTCTGCGTCGGCGGGTTCCGCAGGATGGCGGCCTGGTTCCGGCCGTGGAACGGCACGGGCGACGTGCTGTCGGTGACGGCGGCCGACGCGCCGAGCCCGGCCCCGGCGGCGACGGTCAGCCCGGCGCCCACCGCGGCCCGGCGCAGGAACGAACGGCGCGGCAGGTCGCTCACGAGACCCTCCTCGGTTCGGCGATCGCGGCGATCGGGGCCAGCAGCTCGGTCAGCTCGCCGACGTCGGCGTTCAGCTTCTGCCGGTCCTTTCGCGACAGCTGGTCCAGCGGAGTCCAGCTGCCGTCGGCGCGGTGCGCGGAGTCCAAAGCGGACTGCGTGCGCGCCAGCCAGGTGTCCACCTTGGACAGATCCGGGTAGCGCGGGACCAGCAGCGGGCGCAGGACGTCGAGCACCGCGCGGGTGCCGTCGAGGTTGGCGCGGGCGGTGGCCAGGTTCGTGCCGCTGCCGTAGTCGGTGCGGCCGGTGAGCTCGAACTGCAGGGTGTTCTCCATGATCTCGTGCGCGCGCAGGCCGAGGTCGTTGCCGTCGACCTGGCTCTCGCCGAAGGACTGCTGGAGCGCGCGGGCGTCGGTGTCCAGCCGGTCGGCGACGGCGGCGAGCGCGCCGAGGTCCTCGCCGTGCCAGAGGCCCTGTTCGAGCCGGTGGAAGCCGGTGAAGCCGGGGTCGGCGGTGCCGCCGGGGAGACCGTCGGCGGTGCCGTTGAGCGCGCCGTCGGAGTCGCCGAACGCGTCGTAGGCGGCGCCGAGGCGTTCGTACGTCAGGTGCGCGGTCAGCCAGGCCGCCTGGCTCGCCGCTCGGTCGCCGCCGTGGACGGCGGTCTTCAGCGCGCCGGTGTTCGCGACCAGCTCGCCCAGGCCCGCGGTGACGTGCTGCTGGTAGGTCTTGAGCGGGCCGAGCAGGTCGTTGTGCGTCACCGGCGCGACCCCCGGGCCGCTCCGCTCGGCGCCGCCGCTGAGCCGCACCGTCGGCCCGACGATCGCGCCCGCGTCTTCGGGCAGGCAGCGGAACGCGTAACCGCCGTTGCCCAGGTTGACCTGCAGCGGCCGGGTGGTCGCCGGGCCGAGGCCTTCGACCTCGCCGTAGATCACGCCGGTCGCCGGGTCGATCAGGTCGACCTCGGCGGTCACCGAGCCGACGTTGTGGAGGCGGAAGGTCTGCGGCCCGGGTTTCGGGTCCGTCCAGCCGGTGCCGCACGCCGAGCGCGACACGGCGATCTCGGGGTCCTGGGCGTCGGCACTCTCGGGCCGGAACGCGACGACGGCTCCCGCCGCGGCGGCCACGACCACGGCCGCCACGATCCAGCGGGTACGCACTGACCCCGGCACGCCTGCTCTCCCGTCACTCGATCGGACCATTCCCGGTCACGGATTATGCGAGCCTAACGCCCGCAAAACCGCATCGGATGGCGCCGGAAGGAGGGAATTCACCGGGACTTCAGCCGGGCGAACACGAAAGGGGGAGGATTCAGACGTTTACCTGTGCCAGATCTGTCTGGTTCGGAAGCTTGGTCCGAAACGTCGTGATCACGGAAGGGGGACGCCGGTCTCCAGGAGCGTCTTGAGGCTGGACAGCAGCGCGGGCCAGCCCTGGCTGCACATCGCGAGGACCGTGCTGTCCGGGTCGAAGCCGTCGTGCAGCACGGTGAGCTTCACCAGTTCGCCGTGCGGCTCCAAGGTGAACGTCACCTTCGTGCGGCTTTCCTGACGCAGTTTCGCGAGCGTTTCCTCGTCGACCCCGGAGCTTTTCGCCCATTCGGACGTGAACGTGTGCCACGTGTAGGAGAGACGGCGGTACGGGTCCGATTCGAGAACGACCTGGCCGGGGTCGGTCGTTTTCGCGCCGTTTTCCGACCAGACCATCGGCGAGCCCTTTTTCCAGTCGGTTTCGAACGCGACACCCCAGTACTGCTTGGTGAATTCCGGTTCGGTAAGCGCTTGCCAGAGCCGTTCCGGCGTGGTGTTGATGTAGGTGGTGTAGGCGAATTCGTTCATCGGTGCGGACTCCAGTGCTCGTTTGAGGTCGGCCAGCGCGCCGGCCCGCCTGCGGTCGTAGCGGGTCATCCAGCGCTCCGCGATCGCGTTGATCGGGGCGGCGTCGAGGTAGTGCAGCTTTTCGCGGCCGCGCCAGGTCGTCGTGACCAGCCCGGCCGCCTCCAGGACGGCCAGGTGCTTGCTCACCGACTGGCGGGTCATGTCCAGGCCCGCGCACAGTTCGCGCAGGGTCTGGCCGTTGCGCTCGTTGAGCGCGTCCAGCAGCAGGCGGCGGCTGGGGTCGGCCAGTGCCTTGAACGCCTCGTCCATCGCGCCCTTCCGTTGACATGCAGCCGTCTGACTGCCTTTTCACGATAGGCAGCCGGACGGTTGCATGTCAACCGGGGTCAGCGGAAGCGGATGACGGTGATGCCCGCGAGGACGAAGAACACGAGGATGACCAGCGTCCCGGTCTGCCCGCCGGACGAGCGCGTCACGACCTGGTCGACGGCGCCGGTCAGCCGCACTCCGCACTCGGCGACGACGGTGTGCCGCCCGGCCTCGATCCGGGTGAACTCGACCGGCGCGGTGAAGGCCCCGGTGCTGTCGGTGTAGGCGGAGCCGACTTCGGCGCCGTCGGCGGTGAGCGTGACCATCCGGCTCGGCTCGCAGCCCTTACCGGACGCCGACAGCGTCTCGCCGGGCTGGATGCTCGGCCGGTCGAGCACCAGCTCGCCGGGCTTCGGCTCAGTGCTGGTCGTGGTGGGGGTGGAGGTGCCGGGCGTGGTCGACGTCGGCGGCGTGGTCGTGGTCGTCGGCGGGGTGGACGTGGTGGTCGGCGGGGTCGTGGTGGTGCCGGGCCGGGTCGGCCGGGTGGTCACCGGCGGGGGCGGGGTGGTGGTCACCGGCGGCGGGGGTGTGGTGGTGGGCGTGGCGGTCACGCTGAACCGGCTGCCCGCGCTGAGCGGTCCGCCGGTGCGGGCGTTGGTGCACGTGCCGGTGACCGGGTAGGTGCCGGGCTGGGCGCCCGCGGGCACGGTGGCGGCGACGGTGCCGGAGGTGTTCTGGAGGTCGGCGTTCGCCGACCACATCGGCGTCCCGTTCCAGGAAAAGGTGACCGGTCCTTTGCACGGGTAGAAATTCCAGGAAATGGTGAAGGAACTCCCGGCCTTGCCACTCGACGGTTTCAAACCAACCGAAGATGTGTATTGTGCGTTGGCACTGTTCGCGGTGGCGATCAGCAGCAACGTTCCGGCCACGGCGCCGAAAAACAACCGAACCACGAACCGCATTGGACGTCCTCCCCGGAGTGTGCTCGCTGTAGCATTCCGGACCAGTCGGATTACGCAAGTAGGGGATGCCCAATGGGACGTGTCATCGCGGCGGGGGTTGCGTTGGGTTTGTGCGCGGTGCTGTTCGGCGCCCCGCCCGCCTCGGCGGAGTCCGCCTCGCTCGGCGTGCAGGTGTCGATCGACGGGCAGGCGGTCGAAGACGCCACCGTCCCGATCGACCCGGCGAGGCAGGTCGAGCTGCGCGTCGTGGCCACGAACCCCGGCACCGCGCCGGTGAAGGTCCGCAGCGTGCGGCTCTCCGGCGTCGCCCTCGCGCTGACGTTCTTCGCCTACGACACGACGGCGCCGTTCGAAGTGCCGGCCAGGGGCACGATCACCCGGACGTTCGTGCTCGACCTCGGCGACCTGGCCGGACAGGCGACGGGGCTGCTGCCGTCGTCGGTCGAGCTGCTGGACGCGCAACGCGGCACGCTGGGTGAGGCGTCGACGGTCGCCGACGTGCGCGGGTCCTTCTGGTCGGTGTACGGCGTGTTCGGCCTGGCGATGCTCGTGCTCACGGTGCTGGCCTGGCTGACGGCGTTGCTCGCGCTGGCCCGCCACCGGCTGGCGCCGAACCGCTGGCGCCGCGGCCTGCGGTTCCTGCCGGCCGGGTTCGGCACCGGGCTGGTCGCCGTGATCACGCTGTCGGTGCTGCGGCTGGTGCCGCCGGAGCCGGCGATCGAGATCCCGGTGGTGCTGGGCGCGGCGGCGATCGCGTTCCTGCTCGGCTACCTGACGCCGCACCCGGCCCCGCCGCCCGCCGACGACACGACCGTCCGGCTGTCCGCGCGGGAACTCACCCGATGAGCGCACCGGCCGAGCTGGTCGCCGCCCTGCCGCAGTACGAGATCGGGGCGGAGATCGGCGAAGGCGGCATGGGAGTGGTGTTCGCCGGGGTGCACCGGACGCTGGGGCGCAGCGTCGCGATCAAGCAGCTGCCCTGGGACGTCCTCAACCACACGGCGAGCAGCGAGCTGTTCGACCGGGAGGCGCGGGTGCTGGCGAGCCTCGACCACCCGCACATCGTCCCGGTGTACGACTACGTCCGCACGGGCCGCGAGCACCTGCTGGTGATGGAACGCCTCGACGGCGGGACGGTCCACAGCCGCTTCCACGGCGAAGGGGTCAGCGGCGAGCAGGCGTGCGCGATCGGGCTGGCGATGCTGGCGGGGTTGCACGCGGCGCACCGGGCGGGGGTGCTGCACCTCGACGTCAAGCCGAGGAACCTGCTGTTCAGCACGCAGGGCGTGGTGAAGGTGGCCGACTTCGGCATCGCACGGGTGATCAGCGAGGGCGCGACGCTGGTGACGCACGGCGGCGAGATCCTGGGAACACCGGCGTACATCGCACCGGAGCAGGCGATGGGCAACGCGCTCAGCCCGGCGGCGGACGTGTACGCGGCGGGCACGGTGCTGTACGAGCTGCTGTCGGGAGAGCTGCCGTTCGACAACACGCGCGGCGCGATCAGCATGATGCGCCAGCACATGTTCACCGACCCGCGCCCGATATCGGGTGTCCCGATGCCGATCGCCGGCGTGATCATGCGCAGCCTGGCACGGGAGCTGGAGTCGAGATACAGGGAGGCGGAGTCGTTCGCGGCGGACCTGTCCGCGGCGGCGACGGCGGTGTACGGGGCCGGGTGGCTGGAGCGGTCCGGGGTACCGGTGCTGCACTTGACGCCAAGGGTGATCGCGGGCCTGAACGCGGCGACGGTGCCGGTGGTGGACGAGCGGACCCGGCCGGTGCAGCGACACTCGGGCCCGAACGCGACGCTCGTGGCGAGTCCGGCCGAGCCGAACGGGTTCACGCAAGGTGCCGCCGGGGCCCCTGGTGCCCCGTGGGGTGGTGATCGCGCCGGTTTCCCGCCGAGCGCCGACTCGAGCGGCCCCGCGTGGCCCGCCGATCCCACACCTGGCGGCGACTCCGCGAGGACCGGCTCTCAAGCCGCCGTCATCGGGCTGCGGCTGGCCGCCGCGGCCGCCGTCGTCGTGCTCGTCGTCCTCGCTCTGCTCAACCCGGCTCGGCTGCCGCACGAGGCGTCGCCCACTCTGAACCTCGGGGCCGCTCCCGTGTCGGCGCCCGTCGAGGTCGATCTCAGCAAGCCGCTCATCCTGACCGGGCCCGGGAACCCCGGGCGGGTCGCGATCTCGCTGTCCGCGGCCGGGATCCCGCTCGGCTCGGCGGCGACCGACGCGAAACCCGACGGCAACGGCTTCACCGCCCAGCTCACCCTGCCGGCGTTGGCGCGGTGGATCGTCGGCGGCGCCGTCACCGCGACCGTGCAGACCGGGCCCGTCACCCAGACCTTCACCCTGCTGACCAGCCAGCACCCGCTCGCGAGCGCGATGGGCGCGGGCACCCTCATCTTGGCGCTGTTCGCCTTGGCCTACCTCGAATCCGGGCTCCGGACCATCCGCAACGGCCACCGCTGGCGGGGCGCGACGGTCGGCGGCCCCGTGCTCGGCCTGCTCTTCGGCGCGGCGGTGTGGCTGTGCGTTTCGGTGTTGCGTGTGCACGAGCCGTCGCCCGGGTTCGGGGCCGGGTGTGCCGTGGCGGGGGCCGTCGCGGCCGGGTTCGTCGTCGCCGCCGCGCGACGGCGGGCGTCCACTGTGGTCAGTCGACCATCCGGACGGTGACGTGCGGGCTATAGCTCTTGCGCCGGCTCCACCCTTGTTCGGCGCAGAGGCTCAGCTGGATCGCGCGGTCGGCGGGCGCCCAGTACCCGGTGCGGACGAAGTAGCCCTCCATCGTGTTCAGCGCGCCGAGGCTCTTGCGGGCCGAGCACATCTCCCAGCCCCACTGGCGCCCGCTCTTCTCGACGCCGTTGCGGCGGACGGAGATCCGGGGGTTGCCGACCGCGCGGATGTCGGCGTCACCCTCCGTGACGTAGACGACGCCGTCGATCTTGTAGAACCGGTTGTTGTCCAGCAACGACACCTGCCCGGAGAGGGTGATGCCGACCCGGCCGCCTTCGTCGCCGGTGAGCGTCCAATCGAGACAGAATTCCTGTACCGGGAGTTCCAGCGACTGGGTCATGTCGTTTCCCCTGTTCTAGCCGTGCGTCCCTTTCAGAAGATAGGGAATTTCCGGACGCCGGGAAGGGGTGCGCGCGATCTTCACCCGAAGCGGTTCCGGTCGTCGAATGCCTTGTCGCGCATGGGTTTTCAGGCGATCGGGTGACCGCGGGCACGCGACGTGAGAACGGCTGCTCCCGCCGGGTGGTGTTCACCGCACGGGTGGCTTGCGGCGGTCACCTCCCGTGCCCGTCACGGTCCGTGACGCCAAGGTAAAGGAACCATTACCATCGACGGGACGTTGGGCGGGCATGAGCGAGCCCACTGTCATCGAACTCGGGCCACGCGACATGCTCGTCGTGGCGGGCCTGCCTGGAGCGGGCAAGACGACCATGCTCCGCCACGCCGCGACGGGACTGCCGGTGCTCGATTCGGACCAGGTCCGCGAACGGCTGGGGGCGGTGGTCCCGGCGGTGCCGTACCGCTGCTACAGGCCGGTGGTGCACGCGTGGCACCGGCTCCGGATCGTCGGGCGGGCGCTGGCGGCCGAAGGGCCGATCGTGGTCCACGAGCCGTCGACGCGCTCCTCGACCCGGGCGTTGCTGGCATTGGTCGGAGCGGTGAGCGGCCGCCCGGTGCGGTTGCTGTTCCTGGACGTGACGGCGGAGCAGGCGCTGGCCGGGCAACGCAGCCGGGGGCGGTTGGTGCGGCCGCGGTCGTTCGCGCGGCACGTCCGGCGGGTGGGCAAGTGGCGGGCGGAGCTGCTCGCCGAGCGGGTTCCGGCGGGGTGGCACAGCGTGCAGGTGATCAGCCGGTCGAGGGCGAGCCGGACGCGGCTGGTGACGAAGTTGCTGGCGGGCTGCTGACGACGCCGAGCCTCGGGTGCGGGCGTGCTGAAGGGGACTTTCGTCTCATCACATGACAGGAAAGGGCCCTTCAGCCCGCCTCGGCCCGGCGGGGTGCGGGGGTCGCGCGCGTCTTGAATGACTCATTCAGGTCTTCGGAGGTCCTGAATGACTCATTCAAGACCTCGCCGCCACGCGTACCCGGGCTGCCGCCCCGCCGCGCTTGGGTCGTCCGGGCTGCGCGGCCGCGAAGCGCCGCCCGACCCTCCAGTTGGTCTGGACATTTTACATATTGGTCTAGACAATAAGTGCATCTCCCCGACTGGAGGACCCGATGAGGCGTTCCAGACTCTCCGTAGCCCTAGCCGCCTTCGCACTCACCCTTTCCGGCCTCACCGCCGGTCCGGCGCAAGCGGCCAACCTCCTCGCCAACCCCGGCTTCGAGGCCGGTTCCCTGTCCGGCTGGACCTGCGCCAACGCGACCACCGTCAGCACCCCCGTCCGCGGCGGCAGCTATGCCCTCGCCGGGACGCCCGTCGGTGCTGATTACGCCCAGTGCTCGCAGACCCTGTCCGTGCAGCCGAACACCACCTACACGGTCTCCGCCTGGGTGCGCGGGAACCCCGTCTACCTCGGCATCACCGGCGGCCCCTCGACCTGGTCCGGCAACTCGAGCGCCTACAACCAGCTGCAGCTCACCTTCACCACCGGCAACCAGACCTCCGCCCAGCTCTACCTCCACGGCTGGTACGGCGCGGGCACCTACTACGCCGACGACGTCGTCCTCGACGGCCCCGGTGGCAGCACCCCCGGCACGCCCGCCGCTCCCGGCACCCCGCACATCACCGCCGCCACGGCCAACTCCCTCACCCTCAGCTGGGGCGCGAGTGCGGGCACCGTCACCGGGTACCGGGTCTACGAAGGCAACACCGTCGTCGCGCAAGCGACCGGCACCAGCGCCACCATCGGCGGCCTCACCGCCTGCACCACCCACAGTTACTCCGTCGCCGCCTACAACGGAGCCGGGGAGTCGCCCAAGAGCGCCGCCGCCACCGGGAGCACCAGCGGCTGCGTAGACACCGGCCTGCCCAAGCACGCCCTCGTCGGCTACCTGCACGCCAGCTTCGCCAACGGCTCCGGCTACGTCCGGATGGCCGACGTCCCCGCCGCCTGGGACATCGTCGATCTCGCCTTCGGGGAACCCACCTCCGTCACCTCCGGGGACATCCGCTTCACCCGCTGCCCCGTCAGCGAGTGCCCGAACGTCGAGAGCGACGCCGACTTCATCGCCGCCATCAAGGCGAAACAAGCGCAGGGCAAGAAGGTCGTCATCTCCATCGGCGGGCAGAACGGCCAGGTCCAGCTCACCACCACCGCCGCGCGGGACAAATTCGTCAGCTCCGTCTCCGCCATCATCGACAAGTACGGCCTCGACGGCCTCGACATCGACTTCGAGGGCCACTCCCTCTCGCTCAACCCCGGCGACACCGACTTCCGCAACCCGACCACGCCGGTCATCGTCAACCTGATCTCGGCGCTGAAGACCCTGAAAGCCAAGTACGGCACCGGGTTCGTGCTGACGATGGCGCCGGAGACCTTCTTCGTGCAGGTCGGCTACCAGTTCTACGGCGGCTCCGGCACCGGCGACGCGCGGACCGGCGCCTACCTGCCCGTCATCCACGCCCTGCGCGACTCGCTCACCGTGCTGCACGTCCAGGACTACAACTCCGGCCCGGTCATGGGCCTGGACAACCAGTACCACACCATGGGCGGCGCGGACTTCCACATCGCGATGACCGACATGCTCAAGGCCGGGTTCAGCGTGGCGAACACCGGCCAGTTCTTCCCCGGTCTGCGCCCGGACCAGATCGCGATCGGGCTGCCCGCCGCGGTCTCCGCCGGCAACGGCTACACCTCACCGGCCGACGTCCAGACGGCGGTGAACTGCCTGGTCAAGGGCACTGGCTGCGGCTCGTACACGCTGCGCGGCGGCACTTCTCCCGCCCTGCGCGGGCTGATGACGTGGTCGATCAACTGGGACAAGTACTACAACTGGGAGTTCCAGAACAGCCACGAGCCGTTCCTGAACTCGCTTCCGTGACGCCGGGCGGTGTGCCCCGCCGCGGTGGGGCACACTGCCTGACGTGGTGAAACGCGACTCCGTGCTGACGCGCGTCGTCCGCATCTACGAGACCTTCGGGCCGGACACTCCGGCGCTGCGGGTCACCGACATCGCGCGCCGGGCCGGCCTGCACGTCGCGACGGCGTCGCGGCTGGTCGACGAGCTGGTCGGACACGGCTGGCTGCAGCGGGACCCCGATCGGCGGATTCGCGTGGGCGTCCGCTTGTGGGAGCTCGCTTCGCGCGCGTCGCCGACGCTCGGGCTGCGCGAGGCGGCGCTGCCCTTCATGGAGGACCTGCACGCCGTCGTCGGGCACCACACGCAGCTGGCCGTGCTCGAGGACCGCGAAGTGCTGTTCGTCGAGCGGCTCTCGGCGCCCGGCGCGGTCGTGAACGTGACGCGGGTGGCGGGGCGGCTGCCGCTGCACGCGTCGTCGTCCGGCCTGGTCCTGCTCGCCCACGCACCCGCTGAACTGCAGGAACAGGTGCTCGCGGGTCCCCTCGGGGCGTTCCGCCGGACCACGTTGACCGACCCGGCGCGGCTGCGGCGCTTCCTCGCCGACGTGCGGCGGGACGGCTACGCGTTCTGCGCGGGCTTCATCGACGAAGAGACCACGGGGATCGCCGTGCCGCTGCGGGGGCCGGGTGACCGGGTCGTCGCGGCGCTGTCGGTCATCGTGCCCAACGACCGGAACGCGCGAGCCCAGATCCCGGCGCTGCGGGCGGCGGCGCGCGGAATCTCACGGACACTCTCTCACTGAATGAGAATGTCGTAGTCCATGCCGGACCCGCCGGGAGATGCTCGGGCTTCCTCGCGGGAAAGGACGTTCGCCAGTGCGCACCCAGGTCGTCATCATCGGCGCCGGCCCGGCCGGGCTGCTGCTGTCCCACCTGCTCGGCCTCGACGGCATCGACTCGGTGCTGGTCGAACGGCAGACGGCGGAGTACGTCCAGGCCCGCATCCGCGCGGGCATCCTCGAGGCGGGCACGGTCGAGCTGCTGCGGCGGGTCGGCCTCGGCGACCGCCTCGACGTCGAGGGCATGGAGCACCGCGGCATCCACTTGCAGTGGCCCGGGAACCGGCACCACATCGACTTCGCCGACCTGATCGGCCGGTCGGTCACCGTCTACGGGCAGACCGAGGTGACCAAGGACCTGATGGCGGCGCGGGAGAAGGCGGGCCGCCCGGCCCACTACTCGGCGGCCGACGTCGCGGTGCACGACGTCACCGGCAAGCCGTACGTGACCTTTGTGGACAGTGACGGCACGCCGCGGCGGATCGACGCCGACGTCGTCGTCGGCTGCGACGGTTTCCACGGCCCGAGCCGGGCGTCCATTCCGGACCCGAAGGTCTGGGAACGAACGTACCCGTTCGCCTGGCTCGGCGTCTTGGCCGACGTCGCGCCGTCCACGGACGAGCTGATCTACGCCTGGCACCCGGACGGGTTCGCGATGCACAGCATGCGTTCGCCGCGGGTCAGCCGCTTCTACCTGCAGGTGACGCCCGACGAAGACATCGCGCGGTGGAGCGACGACCGGATCTGGACGGCGCTGTCCGAGCGGCTGGGCGTCGACGGCTGGACCCTCGAAACCGGCCCGATCACCGAGAAGAGCGTGCTGCCGATGCGCAGCTTCGTCGCGACGCCGATGCGGCACGGGAACCTCTACCTGGCCGGGGACGCCGCGCACATCGTGCCGCCGACCGGGGCGAAGGGGCTCAACCTGGCCGTCGCCGATGTTTCGCTGCTGGCGGCCGCGTTGACGGCGTCGCTGCGCGGGAACGACGAGCTCGCCGACGCGTACTCGGAGACGGCGTTGCGCCGGGTCTGGCGCTGCACGCACTTCTCGTGGTGGATGACGTCGATGCTGCACCGCCACGGCGACGACTTCGACGCGCAGCTCCAGCTCGCCCAGCTCCACCGCACGGTGACCTCGACCGCGGCGATGACCGAGCTGGCGCACAACTACGCGGGGCTGCCGCTGTAGCGCCGATTCCTTTCCGGCTCGCGCGATGTCCATGACTGGGTAGGACATCGAACCGAGCCGCGAGGAGTCCCGAGTGCGCGTCGAAACCCCGCCCACCCCGGCGGTACCGGAAACTGGAACAGCGCAGCGAAGATGGGTCTTGGCGATCACCGCGGTCGCTTCGCTGATGGTCGTGCTCGACGCGCTGGTCGTCGCGACCGCGCTGACCGCGATCAAGGCCGATCTCGGGGCGTCGGTCACCGAGCTCGAATGGACCGTGAACGCCTACGGCCTGAGCTTCGCCGTCCTGCTGATGACCGCCGCGGCGGCCGGCGACCGGTGGGGACGGCGGCGGGTGTTCGCGGGCGGGGTGACGGTGTTCGCGCTCGCCTCGGCGGTCTGCGCCCTCGCTCCGGACATCGGCACCTTGGTCGCGGGCCGGGTGCTGCAGGGCGCCGGGGCCGCGTTCGTCATGCCGCTCGCCTTGGCCCTGCTGGGTGCGGCTTTCCCGCCCGCGCTCCGGCCCAAGGCGCTCGGCGTCTTCGCGAGCGTGAGCGGGGTGGCCGTGCCGCTCGGGCCGCTCCTGGGCGGCGCTGTCGTCGCGGGCATCTCCTGGCCGTGGATCTTCTGGATCAACGTCCCCGTCGGCGTCGTCCTGGTCGTCCTCGCGCTGACCCGGATCGACGAGAGCCACGGACCCGACCGCGCCATCGACTGGCCCGGCCTGGTGCTCGTCGGCGCCGGTTCGTTCGGCGTCGTGTGGGGACTCGCCCAGGTCGGCACCGCGGGCTGGGTCGGCGTCGCGGGACCGCTCGTGGCCGGGCTGGTGGCGCTCGGCGCGTTCCTCGGCTGGCAACGGCGGGCGGCGCACCCGATGCTCCCGCTCCGGCTGTTCCGCTCCCGCCGGTTCTCCGCCGGGAACGCCGTCATCTTCTTCCACTGGGGTTCCGCGCTGGGCGTCGGCTTCTTCATGGCCCAGTTCCTGCAGGCGGGGCTCGGGTACGGGCCGCTCGCCGCCGGGCTCGGGCTGGTGCCGTGGGGGCTGACCACCGCCGTCGTCCCGCAGCTGGCCGGGCGGCTGGTCGGCCGGTTCGGCGAGCGGCCGTTCATCGTGGCCGGGCTGGGCCTGCACGGGCTGGCCATGGCGTGGATCGCGGTCGTCGCCGGTCCGTCGATCTCGTACTGGGCGATCGCCGCGCCGCTCGTGCTGTCCGGGACGGGCATCGCGCTGTGCCTGCCCGCCGCGCAGAGCGCGGTGCTGACCTCGGCCGAGCCGCGGTTCATCGGCAAGGCCTCCGGCGCCTTCAGCGCGATGCGGCAGCTCGGCGGGGCTTTCGGCGTCGCCGTCCTGGTCGTCGGCTTCTCGCTGGGCGGCAGCTACGCGTCGCGCGAGGCCTTCGCCGGCGGCTTCACGGTCGCCGTCGTCGTCAGTGCCGCCCTCGCCGCGCTCGGCGTGCTGGCCGGTTGTTTCATCCCGCGTCGCGAATCGAAGGAGAACTGAGTCATGACGGACCTGAAAGCCCACGCCGACCTGCTGCGCGAACTGCACGCCGGAAAGCTGCTCGTGCTGCCGAACGCCTGGGACGAGCCCAGCGCCGAACTCGTCGTCGAGGCCGGGTTCCCGGTCGTGGCGACGTCCAGCGCGGCGGTGGCCGACGTGCTCGGGCACCAGGACGGCGAAGCGGCGCCGTGGGCGGAGATGTTCGCGGCGGCCGCGCGGATCGCCCGTACCGTGCCCGTCCCGGTGACCGTGGACGCCGAAGCGGGCTACGGCCTGAAGCCGCGTGAGCTGGTGGACCGGCTCGTCGAAGCCGGGGCCGCGGGCTGCAACCTCGAGGACACCGACCACCGGGCCGGGGGACTCGCGGACGCGGCGGCGCACGCGGACTGGCTCGCCGAGGTGCGCGCGGCCGCCGACGCATCCGGCGTCCCGCTCGTGGTCAACGCGCGGATCGACGTGTTCCTGCCGTCCGCCGGGGTGCCCGAGGCGGACCGGGCGGCCGAGGCGGTCCGGCGCGGCCGCCGCTACCGGGAGGCGGGCGCGGACTGCGTCTACCCGATCGGGGCGCCGGGCGACGTCCTCGCGCGCGTCGTCACCGAAGTCGGCGGGCCGGTCAACGGCAACACCAACCCGTCCTTGGGCTTGGCCGCGCTGGCGGACTCGGGCGTGGCCCGGGTGTCCTTCGGGCCGCGCTTCTACCGGGCCGGGTTCGCCGGGATGCGGGACGCCCTCGAGGCCCTGCGCCGGGAGGAGCCCGGTGGCGCGGGCCGATGAGGAGGTGCTCGCCGGAGCCCTGGACTACGCGGTCGCGTCGGCGGGGCGGCTCGGCGTCGCCGACCTCGGGCGCCCGTCGGCGTGCGCCGGGTGGACCGTGGCCGACGCGCTGGCGCACCTGACGTGGTCGCTGCGCTGCCTGGCCGCGTCGCTGACCGCGGGTGCCGTGCGGGACCCGGCCGCCGCGCCCGGTGACCTCGCCGGGGCGGCGGCCGCCCTGCTCGCCGCGGCCCGCCACGCGCGAAGCCGCCGGTCGATCGCGGTCGACGGCCTCCCGCTGCGCTGCCACCAGGTGCTCGTCGTGGGGGCGATCGAGGCGGCCGTGCACGGCTGGGACGTCGGCGGGCGGTCGCTCCCGGACGACGTCGCCGTCGCGCTGCTGCCCGAGCTGCCGCTGGTGCTCGGCGACCGGCGCGGCCTGTTCGCCGGGCCGGTCGCCCTGCCGCCGGGGCGACCGGCCGCCGAGCGCCTGCTCGCGGCGGTGGGACGCGATCCGGCGCGGACCGATTCCTTTTCCCGGCGGGCGGTGTCCAATGGAGAGACCGGATCCACGGAGCGGGGAGGGCGCGGTGCCTGCTGAGGCGATGTCACTGGTGGGGGACGTGCGGCTTCGGGACGAGTTCGACTCGCTCCGCCCCGCGCTCGTCGCCCACTGCTACCGGATGACCGGCTCCTACCAGGACGCCGAAGACGCCGTCCAGGAGACGTACTTGCGGGCCGCGCGTGGGGTCGACGCCTTCGAAGGGCGCTCGTCGCTCAAGACGTGGCTGTACCGGATCGCGACGAACACGTGCCTCACCGAGCTGAAGCACCGCAGCCGCCGGGTGCTGCCCGCCGGGCTCGGCGCCCCGGCGAGCGACCCGGACGCCCGGATCTTCGGCGACGACTCGCTGGCGTGGCTGGAACCGCTGCCCGACGCGGTGCTCGACGACCCGGGCGAGGTGGTCGTCCGGCGCGAGTCGGTGCGGCTGGCGTTGGTCGCGGCACTGCAGCACCTGCCGGCTCGGCAGCGGGCGGCGTTCCTGCTCCGGGAGGTCCTTTCGTGGTCGGCCGCCGAGATCGCGGAGACGCTCGGCGTGAGCGTGCCCGCGGTGAAGAGCCTGCTGCAGCGGGCCCGGCAGCGGCTCGACGAGCTGGACCTCGACGTCGAGCCGCCGGACGCGGACTTCGAACGGGAGCTCCTCGACCGCTACGTCGCGGCGTTCGAGGCCGCGGACACCACCGCGCTGCGGGCGGTCATCCACGACGACTTCAGCCTGGAAGCCGTGCCGCATCCCGTGTGGTTCAAGGGGGTGCGCGTGTGCCTGCCGTTCCTGGAGCGGAACGCGTTCGGCGTCAAGTTCCGCTTGCTGCCCACGCGAGCGAACGGCCAGCCCGCGGCGGGCAGCTACCGCCCGGACGCGGCGGGCGTCCTGCGTGCCGACAGCCTCTGGGTGTTCACGGCGGCCGGGCGGCGCTTCTCGCGCGCGGTCAAGTTCCCCGGTCCGGGGCTGGTCACGGCCGCGGGACTGCCCGCGCGGCTGGGATGAGCTGAGCCCAGGCGAGCAGCGCGAACAGACCGGTCAGTCCGAACACCGGCCCCAGCCCGATGGCGGAAGCGGCCGCCCCGGCCAACGGGGCGGCGGCGGTCTGGCCGACGCCGAGCCCGACGAAGGACCAGGTGACGCCGCGAGCGGGTCGCGCGGGGGACACGCGGGCGGCCCAGACGATGCAGAGGCCGGTCAACGCCATGTACGTGCAGCCGAAGAGCGCGCTGGAGACGAGTGCTCCGCCCAGCCCGGGGTTCGGCAGGGCCAGCAAGGCGATCCCGGCGGCGGCGAGCGTCCACGTCGTGAGGTTGGCGGCGGGAAGGCCGATGCGTTCGGCGACGCGGCCCGCGAGTCCGCCGAGCAGGCCGCCGACGCCGATGGTGAACCAGCACCAGGTCGCGGCGGCCGGGCCCAGGCCCGCTTCGGTGAGCCGGGAGCTGGAGAACGTCCAATAGGGAGCGCTCGTCACTCCGATGAGGACGGAGTTGAGCACGAGCGGCGTCAGGCCCGGGGTTTTGCCGAGGGCCGCTTCGGCGGGCTGAGTACGCGGCAGGGTTCGCCACGCGACGAGCGTCATGGCCACGCCGAGCCCGGCGAAGGCCGCCCAGATGACGGGCCAGCCGAAGGCGACGAGCGGCGTGAACGCCGACGCGGCGAGCCCGAGGCCGGTACCGGTGTTGGCCCAGGTCTGCGCGCGGGCTTGGCCGCCGTCACCGACGGTCTCGCCGATGAGCTGGGCAACCCCGGGCGAAACGAGCCCGGCGCTCCCGCCGGCGACGGCGATGCCCGCACCGAACACGACGACGTCCGGGGCGAGGGCCATGAGCGCGAGCCCGGTGGTGGCGGCGGTCCCGGCGAGCAGGACGGTGCCGCGCGCCGAATGTGCCGAGACCTTCGGGGCGAGCAGCAATCCGACGCCGTAACCGGCGGTCGAGACACCGCCGAGCACCCCGACGGCGGCGGTACTGAGGCCGAAGGTCTCGGTGAAGCGGGGCACGAAGAGGCCGTAGGCATAGCGCGCGAAGCCGTAGCAGAGGGCGATGACGCCCGCGCCGACCGCGGCGAGGGGCCACCACGGGGCGGTTTGTTCCGTGTGGGTCGCCATGCCACCATCAGACAGACCTGTCTGTTTGTTGTCAAGCAGTGGTAGGGTTGGTGCAGGTAGAGCGGCAGACTGAGAGGTATGGAGATGGCTCGGACTCGCCCGGGTGACGCGCGGGGGAAGGTGCTCGAAGCGGCGTCGACGCTGTTCTACCGCGACGGAATCCACGTGGTCGGAGTGGACACGGTCGCCGCGGCGGCGGGGGTGACCAAGGCGGCTCTTTACAGGAACTTCGGGTCCAAGAGCCGGCTCGTGGTCGCTTACTTGCGGGAGCGTGACCGGCGGTGGCAGGAGCAGATCGACGAGATCACGGCCTCGCACGCGGATCCGCTGGGGCGGGTGCTGGCGGTGTTCGACGCGTATGAGGCTTGGTTGTCCCGGGATGGGTACCGGGGGTGCGCGTTCCTCAACGCGACTTCGGAGTTTCCGGACCCGGCTGATCCGGTGCGCGAGGTGGTCCGGCACCACAAGACGGCCCTGCGGGGGTATTTGGGGGCGCAGCTGGGGCGGGCTGGGGTTGAGCGGGCGGATGGGCTCGCGGATGAGCTGATGCTGCTGCTCGAGGGGGCGGCGGTTCAGTCGGTGGTCGCACAGGACGCGGCGCCGTTCCGGACGGCCAGGAGGATGGCGGAGGCGCTGATCGCCGCGGAGTGATCGCGGGCGGCGGCGGGTGCCGGGTTGGTGCGCGCGGCTGGCCCGGGCAGGGTGGTTGGCTGCCAGGCGGCGGTCGCTGCGGCGGCTGAGCGCGGGCGGCGGCGGGTGCCGGATTGGTGTGCGCGGCTGGGCCCGGGCACAATGGTTGGCTGCCGAGCGGCGGCTGATCGCGGGCACGGCGGGTGCCGGGTTGGTGCGCGCGGCTGGCCCGGCCCGTGGTTGCCGCGGGAGACCGCCCGCACCGCCGATCGCGCGCGGCGGGCCCGAGCGGTGATTGCTGCGGGCGAGCGGCCCGGGGCGGCCAAGCTTGGCTCCTTGCCGATCGCGATGCCGCCCGGCAGCGCGCCTCTCGCGCCCCGCCGCAATGTCCACTGCGGACTCACACCGTGCCGCCTGGCCCGCCCTGCCCACGTTGTCCACTTCTGTCTCTTGACTCGCCAGCCTCCCGCCGCGCACCATACCCGCGTAGTAATTCGAATTATCACGGCGGGCGGGATGGCTTCATGACGGAACTGGACACCGAAATCCTGGTGGTCGGCGGGGGACTCGGCGGGGTCGCCGCCGCGCTGGCCGCCGCCAAGCTCGGGCGGCGCGTCGTGCTCAGCGAAGAGACCGACTGGCTCGGCGGGCAGCTCACCGCCCAAGCCGTGCCGCCCGATGAAAACCCCTGGATCGAACGCTTCGGGTCCACCCGCACCTACCGCGAACTCCGCGCGGGCATCCGCGACCACTACCGCCGCCACTACCCCCTGCGGGCCGAGGCCGCGAAACACCCCGAGCTCAACCCCGGGGCGGGGCGCGTCAGCAAACTCTGCCACGAACCGCGCGTCGCCAAGGCCGTCATCGATGCCATGCTCGCCCCGCACGTCGCCGCCGGGCGGATTCACCTTCTGCCGAACCACCGTCCCGTCGCGGCGCACACCACCGGCGACCGCGTCGATGCGATCACTCTCGAAAGCACCGGTGAACGCGTCACCGTCAAGGCCCAGTACGTCCTCGACGCCACCGAGAACGGCGACCTCCTCCCGCTCACCGGCACCGAACACGTCACCGGGGCCGAATCCCAAGCAGAACACGGCGAACCCCACGCCCCAGCGGAAGCCGCCCCGGCCGATCTGCAAGGTATTACGTATTGCTTCGCCGTTTCCCACCACGAGGGCGAGCACCACGTCATCGACCGGCCCGAGATGTACGGCTTCTGGCGCGACTACCAGCCCGACTTCTGGCCCGGCCCGCTCCTCGGCTTCGTCGCCCCCGACCCGCGGACGCTGGAGCCCGTCAAACGCACCTTCGTCCCGAACCCGCCCGGCGACCCCCTCGCCGTGAGCGCCGACCAGAGCGCCGACGCCGGGGACAAGGAACTGTGGACCTTCCGCCGCATCCTCGCCCGGAACCTGCACACCGACGGCGCCTTCGACTCCGACATCACCCTCGTCAACTGGCCGCTCAACGACTACTGGCTCAAGCCCGCCCTCACGATCCCCGGCCACACCACCGAAGCCGACGTCGAAACCGCGCACCGCGAAGCCAAGCAGCTGAGCCTGTCCGTCCTGTACTGGCTGCAGACCGAAGCTCCGCGGGCCGACGGCGGCACCGGCTTCCCCGGCCTGAAGCTGCGCCCCGACGTCACCGGCACCGAAGACGGCCTCGCGAAGTCCGCCTACGTCCGGGAAGCGCGGCGCATCAAGGCCGTCACCACCGTCACCGAACACGACGTCTCGGCCGAGATCCTCGGCGTCGACGGCCGGGTGCGGCGGGACGACGCCGTCGGGGTCGGGAGCTACCGGATCGACCTGCACCCCTCCACCGGCGGGCACAACTACATCGACGTCGCCAGCGTGCCCTACGAAATCCCGCTCGGCGCGCTGCTGCCCGTCCGGACGGGCAACCTGCTGCCCGCCGGCAAGAACATCGGCACCACGCACATCACGAACGGCTGCTTCCGGCTGCACCCGGTCGAGTGGAACGTCGGCGAGGTCGCCGGGCTGCTCGCCGCGTACGCCGTGAGCGAGGGCGTCGAACCCCGCGCCGTGCGGGAAGACACGCGGCTCTTCGACGACTTCGCGCGCGTGCTGGACGCCGCCGGGGTGGAACGCCAGTGGCCGGAAGTGCGGGGGTACTGACCGTGCGGCCGGTAGAGTGCGACGGAAATGCGCGGGAGGGAGCCACGGATGACGGCGGGTTCGGGCCGGGTCACGCAGGCCCAGGTGGCACGCCTGGCCGGCGTCTCGCAGGCCGTCGTGTCCATGGTCCTCAACGGCTCCGACAGCCTGCGCATCACCCCCGAGACCCGCGAGCGCGTGCAGCAGGTGCTGCGCACCACGGGGTACACCGTGGACATCATGGGCCGTCGCCTGCGCGGCGGGTCCAACCAGATCCTGGGCGTGTTCACCTACGAGTCGGTGTTCCCGTCCGGGGTGGCCGACTTCTACCGGCCGTTCCTGCTCGGCATCGAGGAGGAGGCCGAAGCACAGGGCTTCGACCTGCTGCTGTTCACCAGCGGTGGCCGCCGCGACGGGCGCCGCCGGATCTACGACCACGGCACGAACCGGCTCCGCATCGCCGACGGCTCGATCCTGCTCGGGCGGCACAACGACCCGCAGGAGCTCGCGCAGCTCGTCGAGGAGCAGTTCCCGTTCGTGTTCGTCGGCCGCCGCGAGTCGCCGACCGGGCCGATCAGCTACGTCGGCGCCGACTACGTCGCGGCCACCCGTGAGGTCCACGAACGGCTGTGGGCGCTCGGGCACCGCCGGATCGGGCTGCTCAGCGTGACCGAGGAGAACGAGCCGACGCTCGACCGCCGCGCGGGGTACGAAGCCGCCGCGCGCAAGCACCGCCGGACGCCGCTGGTGTTCCTCGAGGAGGACCCGGCGATCGCGCTGCGGCAGGTGCGCGACGAAGGCGTCACGGCGTTGCTCGTCGAGAAGCTCGGCGATGGCCGACGCGATCCTGGCGTGCGCGCACGACGTCGGGCTCGGTGTGCCGGAAGATCTCTCCATCGTGGTGCTGGGCGACGCCGACCCGTCGCAGCAGCCCCAGGCGCACGCGGTGCCGAGCACGGCCACGGACTGGTCGATGTTCCGGATCCCGCGCCACGAAATGGGGGTGCACGCGGTGCGCGTCCTGGTCGGGTTGCTCAAGAACCCGAAGCCCCGGCAGCTGCTGCTGCCGTGCAAGATCCACGAGGGCGCCACCACGGCGACACCCTCCACAAAGTACTCACGCTGAGGCCGAAGGCCGGTTGACAGCACTGCGGGTGACGCTTACCGTCCCTGCTAATTCGAATAACCAGGAGGCACTGTGGCCTACCGCAGAACCCGGCTGCTCGCCGCCGCGGCGTTGTCCGCGGTCGCGCTGGGCGCCACCGCCTGCTCCGGTGGCGCCGGTGACGACACGAACGTCGCGCTGCGCATGACGGTCTGGACGACGGACAAGAACCAGCTGGCCCTCTTCGACTCCATCGCCGCCGAGTACCGCAAGGCCCACCCGGAGGTCGCGTCGGTCAAGTTCGACGTCATCCCCGGCGACACGAGCGCCTACTCGGCCGCGCTCACCACGCAGCTCTCCGGCGGCAACCCGCCCGACCTCGCGTGGATCCTGGAACGCGACGCCCCGGACTTCGTCCAGTCCGGCGCCCTCACCGACCTGAAGCCCACGCTCACCGCGACCGCCGGGTACAACGCGGGCGAGCTGGTCCCGTCCGCGACGAAGCTGTGGACCAAGGACGACGGCCTGTACGCCTACCCCTTCTCGACGTCGCCGTTCGGCATGTTCTACAACAAGAACCTGTTGACCCAGGCCGGGATCACCGAGACACCGGACCAGCTGCTCGCGAGTGGACAGTGGACTTGGGACGCCGCCAGGCGGATCGCCACCCAGGTCGCCGCGAAGGACACCGGCAAGGCGGGCCTGGTCATCCGCGAGTTCGAGTACAAGCAGTGGGTGCTGCTCGCCTCGGTCTGGCGCGGCTTCGGCGCCGACGCCTGGGGCCCGGACGGCAAGACGTGCGGCTTCGCCTCGCCGGAGATGACGTCCGCGATGACGTTCCTGCACCAGGCGATCTTCACCGACAAGGCGCTGCCCGGACCGGGCACCACGGCGGACTTCTTCGCCGGGGAAGCCGGGCTGACGATCGCGCAGATCAGCCGGGCCGGGCTGTTGAAGGCCAAGCCGTTCGAGTGGGGCATCGTGCCGCTGCCCGCCGGGCCGAAGGCGAACGCGCAGGTCATCGGCCAGGCCGGGATCGGCGTGCCGGTGAAGGGCAAGCACGCCAAGGCCGCCGCGGACTTCCTCGCGTTCTTCACCAACCCGGCCAACTCGGCCAAGCTCGGCCAGTACTTCCCGCCCGCCCGCGACAGCCTGCTCAACGCGGCCACCCTGGCCAAGGCGAACCCGCTGTTCAGCCAGGAACAGCTGCAGAACGTCGTCGTCAACGGCATCAAGACCGGCGCCGTGCTGCCGTCGCACACCGGCAGCGCGCGGATCGCGTCGCTCGTCCAGTCCGCTTTGGACCCGATGTGGAAGCCGGACGCGAACGTGCCCGCCGCGCTCGCCGGGGTGTGCCAGGCCATCGACCCCGCGCTGAACCAGTGACGCTCAGTTCGCGGCGGCGGGACGAGCTGGCGGGGTGGCTCTTCGTCGCCCCGCAGGCGCTCGGCTTCCTCGCCTTCGTGGTCGCGCCGCTGGCCGCGGTGGTCTGGTACAGCTTCCAGGACGTCAACCTCCTCGCCGGGACGTCGACGTTCGCCGGTGCGGACAACTACGCGAAGCTCTTCGACGACCCGACCGCGCCGAAGGTCGCCCGTGCCACGGCGATCTTCTGCGTCGGCCTGGTCGTGCTCAACCTGACCCTCGCGCTGTCGCTGGCGTTGCTGCTCAACCTGAAGCTGCGCGGCACCACGGTGTTCCGGACGATCTTCTTTTCGCCGGTCGTCATCACGCTCGTCGCGTGGACGATCGTCTGGAACTTCCTCCTGCAGGACAACGGCGGCATCAACGCGCTGCTGCAGACCATCGGCGTCGACGGCCCGAACTGGCTGCGCGGCAACGGCACCGCGATGCTGTCGGTGATCGTCGTGCAGGTGCTGAAGAACGTCGGCCTCAACATGGTGCTGTTCCTCGCGGCGCTGCAGGGCATTCCGGCGTCCCTCATGGAGGCGTCGCAATTGGACGGTGCCGGGCCGTGGCGGCGGTTCCGGTCGGTGATCCTGCCGATGATCAGCCCGACGACGCTGCTCACCGCGATCATCACCGTCGCCGGCGCGCTGCAGGTGTTCGCGCAGATCCAGGTGCTCACCCTCGGCGGGCCCGCCGACAGCACCAACGTGCTGGTGTTCTACTTCTACCAGCAGGCTTTCGCCAACCACGACCTCGGCTACGGCTCCGCGCTGGCCGTCGTGCTGTTCCTCGTCATCCTCGTGCTCACGCTGCTGCAGTGGCGGATGCGGAAGCGGTGGGTGTTCCATGAGTCGTAGGGCCAAGATCGCGTGCTACGCGGTGATGGTCGTGCTGGCGGTGCCGTTCGTGTTCCCCACGTGGTGGATGATCACGGCGTCCCTGCTCCCCGCCAACGAGGTGCTCGCGTACCCGCCGAAGCTGTTCCCGAACCAGCCGCAGTGGGAGAACTACAAAGCCGCGTTCACCGACTTCCCCTTGGCGCAGCAGTACTTCAACAGCCTCTACATCGCCGTGCTCGTCACGCTCGGCACGATGTTCTTCTCCTCCCTCGCCGGGTACGCGTTCGCCCGCATCCGGTTCCGCGGCGAGAAGCTCTTCGCAGTGATCCTCATCGGGCTGATGGTGCCGAGCGAGGTCACGATCATCCCGCTGTTCCGGCTGGTCGACGACCTCGGCCTGACCAACACGCACTGGCCGCTGATCGTCGTGCCGATCTTCGGCGCGCCCAGTGTGCTGGCGACCTTCGTGATGCGCCAGTTCTTCATCACGATCCCCGGCGAGCTCGAGGAGGCGGGCCGGCTCGACGGCCTGTCGCGGTTCGGGCTCTACCGGCGTGTCGCCCTGCCGATCGCCAAGCCCGCGCTGGCCGCGGTCGCCATCTTCACGTTCCTCACCACGTGGAACTTCTTCCTGGAACCGCTGGTCTACCTGACCGACAAGAGCATGTTCACGCTGCCGGTGGCGTTGACGCAGTACGTCGACGTCTACGGCGGCCACCTCTGGAACGTCCAGCTCGCCGCCGCGACCACCACGGTCGTCCCGGTCCTGGTCGTGTTCATCATCGCGCAACGCCAGTTCGTCGAAGGGCTCGCCCAGAGCGGCCTCAAAGGCTAGGAGGCAGTCGTGATCAACCGCAGAACCTTCCTCGGCGGAGCCACCGCCGCCGCTGTACTCAGCCTCGCAGGCACGGCCGCGGCGACCGCCGCCGTGCCGCCACCCGCGGGGCCGTTCCCGCCGCTCGCCCCGCTCCCGCCCGGGGCCCCGGAGCGGCGGCTCTTCGCGCCGTTGGAGCAGCGGTTCGCGCCCTACCTCGCGATCTTGGCGGGCATGGTCAACGATGTCATAACCACCGATCCGGCTACGGTGGGGTTCTTCGGCGGCGGCTGGTGGCGGATGCCGAGCCAGCCGTACAACGCCCGCGTCCAGGAGCACGTCTACACACTGAGCTGGTTCCTCGCGAACCGGCGGCCGTGGAACCCGTACTTTTCGGACACCGCCCTGCGGAACCGGCTCGACGCCGCCCTTGCGCACTACCTGAACCTGCAGCACGCTGACGGTTCGTTCCCGGAGTACTCGATCACCGAGAAGTCCAAGGCGGCCACCGGGTTCGGCATGGGGTACCTGGCGAAGACGCTCGCCAACCTGCGGCAGGTCGACGCGCTTCCGGCACGGCGGACCGAAATCGAAGCCTCGCTGCACCAGGGCATGACATGGTTCCTGAACCCGGCCAACCCGATCTGGGCGCACCCGGTCGAGTACGCCAACCAGAACGCGTCCGGCTTGTCGTCGGCGCAGCTGGCCTTGAAGCTCAACCCGGACGCGGCGCTGAACCGGCAGCTGCGCGACCGGATCGAGTTCCTCGCGGCGAACGGCCAGAGCCCGGCGGGGTTCTTCTACGAGCCGACCGGCATGGACATCAACTACAACTTCGAGGTGATGCTCCCGGAGCTGGCCGAGATCTACGCGCTCACGCGCGACCGCACGGTCGTCGCGATGGCCCGGAAGTTCGCGGACTGGTTCGGCTACAACGTCGTCCGCGAGCCGGACGGCTCGGGCTCGCTGACCTACGTCGCGACGTCGAGCCGCACGCACGTGTCCTACTACGACGACGTGATCCCGGACCCGGACCGGACCAACCTCGGCTCGCTGTTCGTGCCGGAGGTCCCGGACCTGGCCGCGTTCTTCACCACCCGCGAGGACCGCGCCGAAACGCGGCGGCAGTGGGCGGCCACGCCCGGCCCGGCGATCGGACCGGCCAAACAGGACACCTCCCCGCGCATCCTCGCGCACGTCTCCTGCGGCGAGGCTTTCCCATCGCACGGCGAAAAGCAGGCCTCGATCCGGCAGTTGCCGTACCTGCGTTCGAGCGACTTCGCCGTGCAGCGCCGGGACGACGAACTGAACCAGACCTACCTCTATGTCCGGCGCCCGCAGCTGTACCTCGCCGGGTTCTGGGGGACGCGGCCGTCGACCTACGTCCGGGGCGCGCAGGGCCTGCTGTGGCACCCGCGGGCGGGGATGGTCGTGCACTCCCAGCAGGACGACACCCAGTGCTGGGCCAGCGTGCTGCCCACCGGCAGCCCCGACGCCCGCGGCACCCTGGACGCCGCGTTCGCCATCGGGGACCGCGCGTGGGACGGGAGCCGGAAGGTGCCCGGCTCGGCGCCGGTCGTCGTCCGGTACGGCCTGGACAGCCGGGTCCGGACCGACCTGACCATCACGCGCGACACCGTGACCCGCGCGGTCCGGGGCACGACGCCGCTCACCGAGCAGGTCCCGCTGGTCCTGCACCCGGGCGACGACGTGCGGTTCGCCGACGGCACGCCGGTGACCCACGGCGCGAACGCGCGGGCGACCGCGTCAGGGCTGACGATCCGCCGCGGCGGCACGACGATCACGATCGACTGGGGGACGGTCCTCGCCGCGACCGTCACCGCCACGGAAGTCACCTTCCTCCGCGACGGCGCCCGGCGGCTGCACGTCCTGCGCGTCCCGCACCCCGGCACCCTCACCACCGCCATCCGCCTTCGGTAGCCGGACGGTGAACGTCGATCCGGCGTCCACTTCGGACTCGACGGTGACCGTGCCGCCGTGGGCCCGCACGAGGTGCCGCACGATGGCGAGGCCGAGCCCGCTGCCGCCGGTCTGGCGGTTGCGGGACTTCTCGGCCCGCCAGAACCGGTCGAACACGTGCGGCAGGTCCGCGGCGGCGATCCCGGTGCCGGTGTCCGCCACGGCGAGCGTCACCGCGTCCACTGTGGACGAGACGTCGATCGTCACGCGGCCGCCCGCCGGGGTGTGCCGGATCGCGTTCGTCACGAGGTTGCCGACGATCTGGCGCAGCCGCACCGGGTCGGCTTCGAGGTCGTTCGAGCCGGTGGCTTCGACGGTGAGCGTGACGCCCGCCGCGGCGGCGCGGTCGGCGTGCGCGGCGGCGACGTGGCCGGCCAGCTCGGCGGCGTCCAGCGGCTCGGGGTGCAGGCGCAGCTGCCCAGCGTCGGCGGCGGCGAGGTCCTGCAGGTCGTCGACGATGTGCTGCAGCAGCACGGTTTCTTCGAGCAGCGACGCGGTCAGGGCCCGGTCGAACGGCAGGTGCCCGTCCTCGGCGGCCTCCAGCCGGCCGCGGATGACGTTGAGCGGGTTGCGCAGCTCGTGGGCGATGTCGCTGACCATCGCCTTGCGCTGCTCCTCGATGCGTTCCCGCCGCGCGGTGAGGTCGTTGAACGCGGTGGCGAGGTACCCGACCTCGTCGCGCGACTTCACCGGCGCCGGGCGATCCTGCTCCGCGGCTTCGGTCAGCGCCCGCAGCGGCCGGGAAAGCCGGGTGGCGACCAGCACGGTGATCGCGACGGCCAGCACCAGCACGGCGCCGGTCACCGCGAGGATGCGGGTCAGGTTCTCCCGCGACAGCGTGAACGTCGGCAGCTGCGACCCGCCGGGGCCGAGGGTGAACAGCAGCGCGGGCGGCGCGACGTACGGCGTGAGCTGCTCGCGGCGGGCCGAGTCGACGCAGGCGCGGCTGGGTTCCTGGTCGGCGCCGCCGAGCGCTTCGAAGTCGAGGCCCAGCTTGACCGGCTCGGCGCCTTGCGCCTGCAGGCAGCGGTTCACGGCCGCTTCGAGGCTGTCGAGCGCGGCCTGCTCGGTCGGCGTCGGCACGGCCAGCTCGTAGATCCCGCACTTGGCCGCGAAGTAGCGGGCGGCGATCGGGTCGAGCCCGGTCAGCTGGGGCCGCCCGCTCGCCGCGGGCCGCACCTGGCTGGGGAAACCGACGGAGGTGAGGCAGGCGGCCGCCTTCTCGGCCAGCGTGGTGAGTTCGCTGCGCTCCGGCGCGGGCAGCCGGAACGGGCCCGCGGCGCGCGGGTCGATGCCGCTGGTCCCGGCCTGCGGCAGCAGCACCGGGTCGACGTGCAGCGGGTCGACCGACGCCGTCGCCTTCACCGGCAGGGTGACCGGCGCGCCCCCGGAGTCGCCGAGGACGCGCCGGTCGAGGGTGGTCAGCACGATCCGGCGGCCGGTCTGGTCCGACAGCGACCGCAGTTTCGGGCCGACCCGGTCCCACGAGTGATCAGCCGCGGCGAAGCCGATCAGCTCGGTGTAGATGGTCGCGTCCCCGGAGAGCGCCTGCCCCTGTTCCTGCTGGATGGCGCGGGTGGTGGTCTGCACGGCGAGCCACGCCGTCGCCGCGATCGAGACCAGCGCGATCAGCAGCGAGACGGCGGTGAGCCGGACGACGAGACTGCGCCGCCGCGGGAAGCTACGCGTCATCGTCCGCCGTCAGCTTGTATCCCACGCCGAAGACGGTCCGCAGGTAAGTGGGCTTCTGCGGGTCCGGCTCGAGCTTCTTGCGCAGGTTGAGCACGTGGACGTCGATGATGCGGGTGCTGACGAACCGGTCGTCGCCGCGGGTCAGCTCCAGCAGCTGGCGCCGGGTGAACACCCGCCCCGGCTGCCGGATCAGCGTCTCCAGCAGCTGGAACTCACCCGGGGTCGTCTCCACCGCGCGGCCGTCGACCGACACCTCGTGCCGGACCGGGTCGAGCCGCAGGCCGCCGGCGCGCAACGCCGTGTCGGGTGGTTCGCGCCGGGACGCCGTGCGCCGCAGCAGCGTGCGGACCCGCGCCATCAGCTCGCGCGGGCTGTACGGCTTGGTCAGGTAGTCGTCGGCGCCGAGGTCGAGGCCGAGCAGCAGGTCGTCTTCGGTCGCGCGGGCGGTGAGCATCAGCACCGCGACGTCCGACTCGCCGCGCAGGATCCGGCAGACGTCGAGGCCGTCGACCTTCGGCATCATCACGTCCAGGACCAGCAGGTCGGGACGCTCGCGGCGGGCTTCGTCGAGCGCCGCCCGGCCGTCCGGGGCCAGCACCACGGTGTGGCCCTCGCTCTCGAGGTAGAGCCGGAGCACCTCGGCCTGCTTTTCGTCGTCCTCGGCGACCAGTACACGTGCGCACACGGCGTCGAGGTTAGGCGTCCTGACACCGATGGCACGCGATCCTGACCGGATCTTCACACCTCCGCGCACGAGCCAGGTCTTTGTCAAAGTGTTGACCGGGAGCCCGGGTACGGGCAAAGGTCGGATGACAGGTCAGCGGCGATCGGAGGCTCCCGGTGCGGTCGAAGTTCTTGGCGGCGGTGGTCGCGACGGCGGTGATCGGGGCGCCCGCGGTCGCTTCGGCGGCTCCGACAACGATGTCACCGCTGGTCGGCGACCCGGCGGCGTACGTCGACCCGCTGATCGGGACCGGTCGCGGCGGCAGCTCGGTGGGGGAGATCAACAACTTCCCCGGGCCCGCGACGCCGTTCGGGATGATGCAGTTCTCGCCGGACACCCAGGGCGCGTACGCCGGCTACCAGTACCACTCCGACCAGATCCGGGGCTTCAGCCTCGACCACGCGTCGGTCGGCTGCACCGCGTTCGGCGACGTGCCGATCCTGCCGGTCGCCGGAGACGTCGGAGCGGCGCCCTGGAACCGCGTCGAGCACTTCAGCCACGACGACGAGCGGGCCGAGCCCGGCTACTACGCCGTGACGCTCACCGACTCGAACGTCCGGGCCGAGCTGACCGCGACCACCCGCACCGGACTCGCGACGTTCACCTATCCGGCCGGAGCGACCCCGCAGGTGCTCGTCAAGGGCGGCGCCAGCCTGGCCGGGAACTCCCACGCGGACCTGAAGATCACCGGCGACCGCGAGGTCAGCGGCTCGGCGTCCACCGGCGGTTTCTGCGGCAAGCCCAACAAGTACACCGTCTACTACGCCATCACCTTCGACCAGCCGTTCACGGCGCACGGCACGTGGGACGGCTCGTCGGTTCAGCCGGGCTCCGACGGCGTCGAGTCGCCGAAGGCGGGCGCGTACCTGACCTTCGCGTCCGGGACCGTGCACGCGAAGGTGTCGATGTCCTATGTGGGCGTCGACGGCGCGAAGGCCAACATGGCCGCGGAGGCCCCGGGCTGGGACTTCGCCGCGGTCCGGAAGTCCACCCGGGACAAGTGGTCGGAAGCGCTCGGCAAGATCCGCGTCGCCGGACGGGATCCCGCGCAGCTCAAGACGTTCTACACCGCGCTGTACCACTCGCTGATGCACCCCAACACCTTCGACGACGCCGACGGGCGCTACATCGGCTTCGACGACCAGATTCGGACGTTGCCCGCGGGGCGGCACCAATACGCCAACTTCTCCGACTGGGACACCTACCGCTCGCTCGCGCCGCTGCACGCCATGCTCTTCCCGAAGGAAGCGAGCGACATGGCGCAGTCGCTGATTAACGACGCCGTACAGGGCGGCTGGTGGCCGCGCTGGCCGATGGCGAACGACTACACCGGCCAGATGACCGGGGACAGCTCGGTCGCGCTGATCTCGAACCTGTACGCCTTCGGGGCGCGCGACTTCGACGTCAAGACCGCGCTGAAGTACCTGGTCAAGGGGGCGACGTCGGTCGACGGGACGCCCGGCGCGTACCAGGAACGCCGGGGCATCGCCGACTACGTCGCCCGCGGATACCTGCCGAACAACGACGCCTCGCGCGGTGACCACGCCCGCGTCGGCGCGTCGATCACCCTGGAATGGGCGATCGACGACTTCGCCATCGCGCGGTTCGCCGACGGCATCGGCGACCGCGACGTCGCCCGGGAGTTCACGAAACGCGGGCAGAACTGGCAGAACCTGTTCAACCCGCTGACCGGGTACGTCCAGCCGCGCGCGCAGGACGGGCGCTTCCCGGACGGTCCGGCGTACGTGCCGCCGCCGCCCGGCAAGTTCGGCCAGGACGGCTTCGACGAGGGCAACGCCGCCCAGTACACCTGGCTGGTGCCGCAGGACCCGGCCGGTCTGGTGACGGCGATGGGCGGGCCCGCGGCGGTGGCGTCCCGGCTGGACACGTTCTTCCAGAAGCTGAACGTGGGCCCGAACGAGCCGTACATGTGGGCGGGCAACGAGCCGGACTTCGGCGTCCCGTGGCTGTACAACCACGTCGGGCTGCCGTGGAAGACGCAGCAGGTGGTCCGCGAGATCGCGACGACGCTGTTCAGCGCGACGCCGGACGGCGAGCCGGGCAACGACGACCTCGGCGCGCAGTCGTCGTGGTACGTCTGGGCCGCGCTCGGCATCTACCCGGCGACGCCGGGCACGCCGGACCTGGTCGTGCACAGCCCGCTGTTCGAACGGGCGGTGCTGTCGCTGCCTTCCGGGCGGACGCTGGACATCCGTGCCCCGAAGGCCCCGGCGACGTACGTCCACTCGCTGTCGCTGAACGGCCGCGACTGGAACCGGACGTCCCTGCCGTCCGGTGTCGTCCGCGACGGCGGACGGCTGGACTTCTCGCTGGTGTCCACTCCGGACACGCGGTGGGCGGCGGACTCGGCACCACCGTCCTATCGGGACAACGAGAGGCCGTTCCTGGCTTCCGTGGGCAACCAGGTCGTCGTCGAGCCGGGCGGCTCCGGGGAGGTCACGGTCGCCGGGCAGCGGCTCGGCGGGCACGATCGCGTGCTCGACGTCTCCGCGCAGGCGCCGGCCGGTCTGGTCGTGTCCGGACCTCCGCAGCTGCGGCTCGACGACCGGACCGGCGGCGGCACGGTGAAACTGGGCGTGTCGGTGGCCGCCGGGACACCCGAGGGCTACTACCAGGTGCCGGTGACCGTCCGCGGCGGGACGACGTCGGTGGCGTCGTCGGTGATCGTGCTGGTCGCGCCGAAGGACGGTCTCGCGGCGGCGTATTCGAACGTCGGCATCTCCGACGACGGCGACGCCGGGTCGGCCGACATCGACGGCGCCGGGAACAGCCTGTCCCGGCAGGCGCTGGCGGCGGCGGGCCTGGTCGGCGGCCAGACCGCCCAGGCCGTGGGCACGACGTTCACCTGGCCCGCGGCGCCCGCCGGACGACCGGACAACGCCGTCCCGTCGGGGCAGGCGATCACGGTGTCGGGCACCCGGCTGTCGTTCATCGGCACGGCGTCGAACGGCGACCACCGGGCCACGGCGACGGTGACGTTCACCGACGGCACGACGGGCCAGGCGGACCTGTCGTTCGGCGACTGGGTGTTCCCCGGCGGCGGCACGGACCCGGTGTTCGGCAACACGCTGGTGGCCCGCACGGACCACCGCAACCAGCCGGGCGGCCCGGGCGGGGGAGCGTCGATCTACGCGACGACCCCGTTCGACGCCCCACCCGGAAAGCACATCGCCTCGGTGACGCTGCCCGCGGACCCGAACCTCCACGTGTTCGCCATCGGCCTCGCGTAGCCGCTCGTGAGTGTTTAGGGCGGGGTGGTTTCAAGCGGTCGTCGCAACAGGGTCCTGTGTGGACAGTAGCAGCGCGAGGCGCTCGGCTGGGGTGTCCCAGCCGAGCGTCTTGCGCGGACGGCCGTTGAGCTCGGCAGCGACTTTCGCCAGGTCAGCAGGGGTGTGCACCGACAGATCGGTGCCTGTGGGGAAGTACTGCCGCAGCAGCCCGTTGGTGTTCTCGTTCGACCCCCGCTGCCAGGGCGAATGCGGATCACAGAAGTAGATCGCCATGTCGGTGGCCCTCGTGATCCGGGCATGCTGGGCCATCTCGGTGCCCTGATCCCAGGCCAGCGACCGGCGCAGCTCCTGCGGCAACCCCCGGATGACGGTGATCATCGCCTCGGCGACCGCGGCGGCGTCTTTGCCGCCGGGCAGGTGCAGCAGCAGGCAGAACCGGGTGCTGCGCTCGACCAGGGTCCCGATCACCGAGCGGCCGTCCTTGCCGACGATCAGGTCGCCTTCCCAGTGCCCTGGGACGGCCCGGTCGGCGGCCTCGGCGGGCCGCTCGGAGATCGGGACCATCCCGGCGATCCTGCCCTGGCGGGTGCGGCGCCCGTCGGGGGTGCGATGGGGCTTGCGGATCGCGCGTCCGGTGCGCAGGCACGCGGCCAGCTCCCGGCGCAGCGCACCGCGGCCTTGGACGTAGATGGCCTGGTAGATCGTTTCGTGGGTCACGTGCATCCTCGGCTGGTCGGGGAAGTCCCGTTTCAGCCTGGCAGCGATCTGCTCGGGCGACCACCGCGCGGTCAGGTCCTGCTGGACACGGTCGTGCAGGACCGGGTCGGTGGCCAGTTTCGCGGGTTTCGGTCGTTTCGCGCGTTGCTCGGCGGTGTGCTGGGCGCTGCTGGCCCGATAGCGTCCACCTCCGGTGCTGTTGCGGTCCAGTTCCCGCCCGATGGTGGACCGGTGGCGGCCCAGCCGCCGCGCGATCTCCGCCCGTGGCACGTCCTGGGCGTGCAGGACCATGATCTCCTCCCGCTCGGCCAGCGAGAGATAGCGGCTCGAGCAGGCTGTCGGCGCGTTGGTGATCACGCCTCCAGCCTGCTCGAACAGTCGTCTTCCGCTGGCCGGCGACACGCCCGCGGCCCTCGCGGCGTGTTCTACGGGCAGCCCTGCTCGGATCTGGTCCCAGAATGCCACCCGGACGTCGCGGGACAGCCACCGACGGCGATCGTTTTCGGTCATGGCAACACCTCTCAGGTCAGGTGTTGCAACGACCGCTAGAACCCAAGCGGTTCTAACCGCCCTAAACACTCACGAGGCGTCAGCCGGGAGAGCCGACCGCGCAGAGCTTGATCGGGGTGGCGTTCGCCGGGTCGAGGGCGTTGCGGACCAGGTGCCAGACGTTGAGGTCGTAGGCCTCGCCGATGTGGCCCACCGGGTCGTTCGGGCAGAAGTCCTGGACGTACTGGTTCGCCACGCCGGGCTCGCGGATGAACGACGTCTCCGTCGGGGTCACCAGTTCGTCGTAGCGCGAGGTGATGATCGTGTAGGCGATGCCGGGCTGGGCGACCGGGCCGGTGTTGAGCGCGACGATCGCCGCGCCACCGTCCAGCTCGTCGGCGAAGATCGGCAGGCCGATCGTCTTGACGATCGTGTCCCACGTGCTCTTGCCCAGCAGCGTGTAGGCCAGCGTCAGCAGCCCGGACGCGTCGGCGCCGTGCGTCGGCGGGGCGATCCCGACCACCTTGCCGATCTCGCTCTGGATGCCCTGCATCTTGGCCAGGTAGATGGCCTGGAGCCCGCCCTCGGAGTGCCCGACGACGTCGACCTTCGCCGCGCCGGTGGCCGCGCGCACCTTCTCGACGAACGCCTTGATCTCCAGCGACGACTCCGCGACCGGCTTGAGCCCGCCGACGAGCGGGAACTGCGGGTAGGCGCCGTAGGTCAGCGAGAACGTGCAGTAGCCGCGGGCGGCCAGGTCGGCCTGCAGGAAGTTGAGGTCCTCGTAGTAGGTGGCGAACGTGCCGTGGAGCAGCACGACCGGGTTCGGGTGCGCGGCGCTCGGGCGGCACGCGAAGTCGTTGTTGCCCCCGGACGCCGCCTGCGCCGGCACCGCCGCGCTCGTGACCAGCGCCGCCGCCAGGCCGATCGCGGCCAGCCATCGTTTCGTTCCCCGCGCCATTGCGAAGTCCTTTCTGGTTGGTCTGCACAGCATGCGCCTCGCGATCAAGGCTGTCTGCTGGCAAAACGCGCAGAAACTTGCCGCAGCCGTTTGTGCACGGCGACAATGCGGGGATGGATGCCGTCGACGCGCTGTTCCCGCGGTCCGGGGAGATCGCGGCCGCGATGATGAGCCGGTGCGCCGCCGAGATCCCGGCGTACCGGCTGCTGCCGGCGACCGTGCTGGAAGGCGACCTGGTCGCCAACGCGCGGGCGGTGTTCGAGCTGTTCCTGACGACGGTCGCCGAGGGGCGGCGGCCCACCGCGGACGAGCTCGCGCTGCCGATCGCGTGGGGTGCCGAGCGGGCCAGGGACGGGCTGCCGCTGGAGGCCGTCCTGAAGATCTACCCGCTGGCCGCCGCGGTCGCGTGGGAGCGCGTCGAGGGTGACCGCGCGCCGCTCGGCGCGCGGATGCTGGACTTCCTCGGCGAGGTGATGCCGCGCGTGGCCGAGGCGTACCTGCGGGAGCGCGACGACCTCGACTGGGAGCGGCGGGAGGACCGCCAGCACCTCGTGGCGAACCTCCTCGCCGGGCGGCCGGTGCGGCGGCGCGAGCTGGCGGAGAGCTACGACGTCGTCGTGTTCCACCTGCCGACGCTGCCCGCGTCTTCGGGTGCCCGCGCGGCGACGGACCTCTTCCGCGCCGTCCGGTCCGATTTGGACGGCCAGCCGGGCGTGCTGGTGACGTTCAAGGGCGACGGCGGAGTGCTGCTGGTGCCACCGGAGTCCGAAGCGGACGCGGTGGCGGCGCGGGTCGACCGGGTCTGCGGCCGCCCGTGCACCGCGGCGGCGGTCCGTGCGGTGAGCCACGCGGACATCCCGGCGGCGCACGCCCAAGCCGTGGAAATCCTCGCGCTGGCGGAAAACCTGCGGCGCCCGCCCCGGCTCTACCGGCTCGCCGACCTGGCGATCGAGTACCAGCTGGCCCGCCCGGGCCCGGCGCGGGAGGCGCTCGCCGCCGTGCTCGAGCCGTTGGAGGAGCACCCGCACCTGATCGACGCGCTGCGGGCGTTCGTCACGTCGGGCTACAACCGCGGCGAAGCGGCGACGGCGTTGAACATCCACCGCAACACGCTGACGTACCGCCTCGGCCGCATCCAGCTGATCACCGGCTACGACGCGACGCGGCCGTCGGACGCCCGCCACCTGGCCGCCGCGATGACGGCTTACGACATCACCCGGCAGCACGGGTGAATCCCACGGGATAACGCTTGCGTCGCGATCCCCCGGGATCCGTGCGGTTTCCGGTCGCCGCCCGATTCGGGAGGGCGGAGGTGGTCGGCCGTGAAAGCAGCTCTCGTCGCGATCGTGGTCCTGGTGAGCGCGGCCGCGTGCGGCACGCCGGTGGTGGGCGTACCAGTGCCGGTCGCGGTGACCCCGGCCGCCCCCACCCCGACGACGATCGTGGTGCCCCAGCCGGTTTACGTGCCACCACCGGCGTACGTGGCGCCGGGGGACACGGCGGAGGCGCGCACGGTGGTCGCGTATTACGACGCGCTGAACCGCCGGGACTTCGCTACGGCGTGGTCCCTTGGCGGCAGCCGCATCGCCGGAGGTGGGGGATATGCCAAGTACGTCAACGGGTTCGCGACTACGGCTTGGGACACGCTGACTGTTACGGACGTTCGGGGGAGCACCGTGTACGTCGTGCTGTCGGCCGCGCAGACGGACGGGAGTACGCGGGTGTTTTCCGGCACGTACACGGTTTCCGGCGGCGTCATCGTCGGCAGTCACATGGCCAGGACGAAATGAGGCTCAGTATGCGTACACTATGGACAGTCGCGTCCCTCGCGGCCGTGCTCGCCGCCTCCGCGTGCGGGCTGCCGCGCACGGTGCCCGCCCAGGCTCCGGCCACGGCGACGGTGACCGCGCCCAGCACGCCGACCGTCACGGTCGCGCCGCCGCAGACCGTCGTCGTGCCGCCGCCGCAAACCGTTTACGTCGCGCCGAAGGGCCCTGCCGGCCAGTGGTACGCGCAGCCGGGCTGGATCAACGCCCAGCCGTGGATCACCATCACCCCGGCGGCGGGCCAGACGCCGTGCCAGTGGCTGTACGCGCGCGGCTACAGCTACGCGCAGGCCTACGCGGCGTGGGCGCAGAACGGCTACCCCGCGAGCTGGTCGGCCACGAACGACGGCTACCCGTGCCAGAAGTCCTACGGCAGGCAGCACTGATCGACCCAGGCCCGCACGACCTCGTCCAGCACGTTCAGCGGCAGCGGCCCACCGCCGAGCACGACGCCGTGGAACTCCTTGATGTCAAACCGACTCCCCAACCGCTCCTCGGCGAACCGGCGCAGGCGCAGGATCTCCAGCCGTCCCGTCATGTACGCCAAGGCCTGCCCAGGACTCTCGATGTAGCGGTCGGTTTCCGTCTGGACCTCGACCTCGCTCAGCACCGTCCGGGTGCGGAGGAACTCGACGCACTGCTCCCGCGACCAGCGCAGCGCGTGCAGGCCCGTGTCGACCACCAGGCGGGCCGCGCGGACCGAGTCCTCGGCCACCATGCCCAGCCGCATCAGGTCGTCGGAGAACAAGCCCATCTCGTCGGCCAGGCGCTCGCTGTAGAGCCCCCAGCCCTCGCTGTACGCGGTCACCGGCGCGATCCGGCGCAGCTGCGGCAGCTCCGTCAGCTCCTGCGCCAGCGAATCCGCGAAGTGGTGCCCGGGCACGGCTTCGTGGAACGCCACGGTCTCGGCGATGAACCGGTCGCGCGTGCGCACCTCGTGCGTGTTCGTGTAGTAGACGCCCGGTCGCGAGCCGTCGAGGGCCGGTGGCATGTAGTACGCCGGGGCGGCGACCGGTGCCTCCGCCTCCGGGACCGGCCGGACCACGCACTCGGCCGACGGCGTGCGCGGGAACCACGCCGGGGCGGCGGCCGTCGCGCGCGCGACGGCGGCGCGGGCCGTCTCGAGCATCTCCTCGGCGTCTCGCCAGCGGAGGTTTTCGTCGGTCCGCAGCCGCCGGCGGACCTGCGCCGGGTCGGTCAGCCCGAACACGCGGCCGCCCAGGTCGGCGTATTCGTCCTCGAGCCGGGCGAGCACGTCGAGGCCCAGCTGGTGCAGCTCCGCCGGGCTGTGGTCGGTGGTCGTGTGCGCGCGGGCGAGAGCCGCGTAGTGCGCTTCGCCGTCTTCGAGCCAGCAGAGCCCTGGCTGGTCGTCGGGCCTGCCGCGGCCGGCCACCTCGGTGGCGAGGAATTCGCGGTAGCGGGCCAGCGCGGGCCGGACGACGTCGGCCACCAGCCGGTCGAGCCGGTCGCCGGCCAGCTGTTGCGGGAACGGCCGCTCCTGCGCCAGGAACCGGTCCACGAACGCGATCGCGGTGGCCGCCATCCGGTCGACCGGGGTCCGGCCCGCGCGCAGGCCCGCGCCCTGGCGCCGCGCGAGTGATGCGTAAAACTCCGGGAGCGCGGCCAGCCGCGTCAGGAAGTCCTCTTCCGCCCGCTCGCCGGACGGCGTCAGCTGCGGCAGGAAGGCCAGATGGCTCATCGCCGTCGCGAACATCGGATCGGCCAGGGTGAACTCGACGACCCGCGCGTCGAGCTGGGCGAGCATCGCCTCCGCCTGCTGCGCGACGACCCCGAGCGTGACACGGTCGGCGTCGTCCGAGGCCCGCGCCCGCGCCAGGACGTCGGCGGCCCGCGCGCGCAGCCGTTCGTGGCCGGCTTCGCTCGGGTCGGGCAGTTCGGCGTCGTGGCCGGGGATGCCGGCGAAGGTGGCTTCGAGCGGGACCCAGGTGGCGATGACGTCGAGGAACTCGTCGGCGAGCGCGGTGGCGGAGTCGGTGCTCATCACCCCATCTTGGCGGCGTTCCGCGGCCGCGATCCAGGGAAGCGGCTTCGAAAGACGCTGAAGGCCACCATCAGGGCACCAGGTGCTCTGATGGTGGCCTTCAGAGGCAACGCGTCAGGTCAAACTCGAACAGGGTCTCGCGTCGGGATCTTTCGCGCCCTGGGGCACCCAGCGCACGTTCGCGAACGACGCCTGGAAGGGCCCGTCGGTGTAGACCAGGAACGGGGTGTTGATGTTCTCGAAGTCCAGCCCGTTGTTGAAGCAGGACAACGGGATCTTGACCGTCGTCTTGCCCTGGCCCGCCAGGTCGGTGAACAGCTTCGTCGCGTTCACCTCGGAGAAGCACGGGTAGACGCAGTGCATGCTGACCACCGTCCGGTTGGTCGGCGCCTGCTGCACGATCGTGTCGAACTCCAGGGCGCCGTCGGCGTTGAGGTAGCTGCGCAGGTCGTTCGTGCCCGCCGGGTTCTGGAGGTAGATCTGGGCCGGGCCGGTGCCCGTCCAGGTCGTCTTCAGGCCGTCACCCTGCACGTTCACGTCGGTCGGGACGACGTTGATCTCGCTGTGCGCGGCGGTGCCGTCGGGGCCGATCTCGGTGCCGCCCCAGTTCTCCGCCGAGCCGATGAAGCTCTTGTACGGCGCGACGTCGGTGCGGTCGTAGATCGACAGGTCCTCGGTCGCCGTCCCGCCGCCGCCGGTCGAGGTGCACGACGCGGGCCCGGGGGTCTCGTCGAGCTGGCCGATGGTGACGCGCTGGCCGGTCTTGAGGCCGTAGCCGAGCTTGAACAGCGGGTCGTAGTCGGGCGACCACGGGTTGAGCGGCGACTGGCACGCGCTCTTCGGCCACGAGTACGACAGCGTGGCCGTGTAGCCGCCGTTGACGTCCTTGCCCCGGACCATCAGGTCCGCGACGCCGCCGCCCTCGGTGCCGGGCAGCCAGGCCGCCACGAACGCGTCGGAGCGGTTGATCTCCTTGTTCATGTACAGCGGGCGGCCGCCGACGTACACGGTGACGACCGGGGTGCC
This sequence comes from Amycolatopsis nalaikhensis, assembly GCF_030264295.1. Classification (GTDB taxonomy): domain Bacteria; phylum Actinomycetota; class Actinomycetes; order Mycobacteriales; family Pseudonocardiaceae; genus Amycolatopsis; species Amycolatopsis nalaikhensis. The sequence goes on from NZ_CP127173.1 coordinate 5,062,993, forward strand.
CTTGCCGCTGACCTTGTCCAGCACGGCCAGGTCCTCGGGGTAGAGCTTCGCGGCCTCCAGCGTCTTGCGGGTCAGGTCGCCGACGCCCTCGGCGTACGGCGTCTCGCCGATGACGGCGATGACCGCGTCGAAGCCCTTCGGGTCGACGTCGCCCTTCTCGTCGAAGGTGACGTTCGCGTCGCCGAGGTCCTGCTTGAGCCCGGCGAGGATCGAGGTGGCGTTCGGGAAGTCGGCGTTGGTGTTGCCGGTGCCCTGCCAGCTCAGCGTCCAGCCGCCGGTCTGGTTCTGGATGCTGTCGGCGCTCTTGCCGACCACCAGGACCTTGGCCTTCGGCTTCAGCGGCAGCACGTTGCCGTTGTTCTTGAGCAGCACCTGCGACTCGCGCGCGGCGGCGCGGGCGAGCTGGTGGTCGGTCAGCGCCTCGCCGGACTCGGCGAAGGAGCGGTCCGACGGCGCCTGGGCCTCGAACAGCCCGTCACGCAGCTTGACGCGCAGGATGCGGGTGACGGCGTCGTCGATCCGCGCCATCGGGATCTGCCCGTTCTGCACCTGCGCGATCGTGTTGGTGATGAACGCCTTCCAGTCGGCGGGCACCATCACGATGTCGATGCCGGCGTTGATCGCCTGCGGGCACGAGGAGTTCGTGCAGCCGGGGACCTGGCCGATGCCGTTCCAGTCGGACACGACGAGGCCGTCGAAGCCCATCTTGCCCTTGAGGATCTGGTTCAGCGCCTTGTCGCTGCCGTGCAGCTTGCCCTCGTTGATGCCGAGGTCGGCGTTGGTCCAGCTGTTGAACGACACCATCACGGTCTGGGTGCCGGCGGCGAGTGCGCCGTAGTAGCCCTGGCCGTGGATGTTGATCATGTCGGCTTCGGAGGAGGGGTTGACGCCCTGGTCCTGGCCCTTGAGGGTGCCGCCGTCGCCGATGAAGTGCTTGGCGGTGGCGATGACGCCGTCGCCGCCGATGCGCTTGGTCGAGCCGTCCTGGAGGCCGTTGATGGCCTCGAAGCCGTAGGCGCGGGTGATGCGCGGGTCCTCGGAGAAGCCTTCGTAGGTGCGGCCCCACCGGTCGTCCTGCACGACGGCGAGGGTGGGCGAGAAGGCCCAGTCCTGGCCGGTGGCGCGGATCTGCCGCGCGGTCGCGGCGGCGACGTCGCGGACGAGGCAGGGGTCGTGCGCGGCGCCGAGCCCGATGTTGTGCGGGAAGACGGTGGCGCCGTAGACGTTGTTGTTGCCGTGCACGGCGTCGATGCCCCAGATGACGGGGATCTTCGTGCGGCTGGTCTTCGAGGCGTTCCAGTAGGCGTCGGCGAGGTTCAGCCAGTCCTGCTGGGTGGCGTGCTTGTTGCCGCCGGGCCACGCGCCACCGCCGTTGAGGACGGAGCCGATGGCGTACTGGCGGACCTCGTCGGGGGTGATCGAGGTGATCTCGGGCTGCGTCATCTGCCCGACTTTTTCTTCGAGCGTCATGCCGGCGAGGATCTTGGCGATCCGCGCTTCGTCACCGGCCTTCCCCTTGAACCGGCTGTCGACCTTGGGCCAGTCCGCGAGGGTCGGCAGGCTCGGTTCGATCTTGGCGCAGCCGTTCTTGTCCTTGGCGGGCTGCCCGATCACGGGTTGCGCCGACGGCTCGGCGGCCTGGGCCGGAATCGCCTGCGCGATCCCGCCGAGCAGGCTCAGGCTCATCAGGGTGACGAGCGAACTTCGGCGCGCACGTGACCACGCGCGGGATCTTCTGGCCATGGTCTGGTCCATTCTGCGATGAACGGCGGACCGGCCGATCCTCACCGGGCGAGCGGGCGGCGTCAATAGGTTTCGGGGTAGTTATTTCTCGACATAAAATAAGACTCGCCCGGCGACGGGGTCACGTGCTGTCTTGCTTAGCTGACGCCGGTGACGGCGGCAAGGGTGCTTGCGGGCAAGGGTTTTGCCCCGCGGGTCAGCTCGGCCGACCGGGCGAACGTCGGGGCGGCGCCGGAAAAGCTGCGATCGTGGGAGGGAGGCGGCGGTAGACGAGGGCTGCCGTCGGACCAGACAATCCTCGGCTAGGCGGTCGAGCAACTCGGGGCCCGCGCACCGGATCCTCACCGGGCTCCTCGCCCCGGTCGAGGCGGAGCGAGACCGCTTCTGGGCCGACCTCGACCTCGGTGGCGTTGTGCTGACGGACTTCAAGCTCGCTGCGGAAGCCGCGCCCGAGGACGACGACTTCGACTGAACCCGGGTCAGCTCAGCACCGAGCCCGGCAGTTCCTCGAAGATGAGCCAGGTCCGCGTCGACCGCACCCCCTCCAAGGCCTGCAGCCGCTCCAGCACGACGTCCCGCAGCGTCTGGTTGTCCGGCGTCCGCACCAGCAGCAGGATGTCGAAGTCCCCGCCCACCAAAGCCACGTGATCGACATACGGGATCGCGTGCAGATCCGTGGCCATGGTCCGCCAGGACGTCTGCTCCACCGTCACCATGATGTACGCCGACGTCCCCAGCCCGGCCCGGCGTGGGTCGATCCGCGCCCCGAACCCCGTGATCACCCCCTCCGCCATCAACCGCTCCAAGCGGGCGTACGCGTTCGTGCGCGATATGTGCAGCTTCTCCGCCAACGCCCGGACCGCCAGCCTTCCGTCCGCCGACAGCTCCGCCAGCATCGCCCGGTCTACCTCGTCGAGGGCCGTTCGTCCGGGAAGCGCCGCGTGCGCCAGGGCGCCGATGGACGTTTGGTCCTCGGAAGATCTCGCCGGAGGCCGTTTGTCGCTCATTTCGTCGAACCCTTGAACAGAAGAGCCGCAAGAACCACCATCTCAGCATCATATGTCTGCGAGAGGTGGTGTCCGTGGATACCCTGCTGCCGTCCGCGTCGCCGGTGCGGTTCGTCGCCGAGGACGGGACCCCCGTCGACCAGCACGGCGCCTACGTCGAACCCGCCCGGGACCGGCTCAAGGCCGCCTACCGAATGATGGTCCTCGGCCGCCGGTTCGACGTGCAGGCGACCGCCCTCACCAAGCAGGGCCGCCTCGCCGTCTACCCCTCCAGCGCCGGCCAGGAGGCCTGCCAGGTCGCCGCCGCGCTCGCGCTCCAGGAGCAGGACTGGCTCTTCCCCACCTACCGCGACTCCGTCGCCCTCGTCGCGCGCGGTCTGAAGCCCGGCGAAGTGCTGACGCTGCTTCGCGGCGACGCGCACTGTGGCTACAACCCCGCCGAAACCCGCGTTGCGCCCCAGTGCACTCCGCTCGCGACGCAGACCCTGCACGCCGCCGGTCTCGCCCACGCCATGCAGCGACGCGGTGAAGACGCCGTCGCGCTCGCGCTCATCGGGGACGGCGCCACCAGCGAAGGCGACTTCCACGAAGCCCTCAACTTCGCCGCCGTCTTCAAGGCGCCCGTCGTGTTCTTCGTGCAGAACAACCGCTACGCCATCTCCGTCCCCTTCGAGAAGCAGAGCGCCGCGCCCGCCTTGGCGTACAAGGGCATCGGCTACGGCATGCGCTCCGAGCAGGTCGACGGCAACGACGCCGTCGCCGTCCTCGCCGTCCTCGACGACGCCGTGAAACACGCTCGCGAGGGCCACGGCCCGGTGCTCGTCGAGGCCCACACCTACCGCATCGACGCCCACACAAATGCCGACGACGCCACCCGCTACCGAGACGCCGACGAAGTCGCGAAGTGGCGCGAAGCCGACCCGTTGCGACGGCTCGAGACCTACCTCGCGAACGACCTCACAGCCAACGAAATCGAGCTTCTGCCACGCCGAGGCCGAGGAGTTCGCCCAGACCGTCCGCGACACCCTCAACGCCGAGCCGGAGCTCGACCCGATGTCCCTGTTCGACCACGTCTACGCCGTCCCGACCCGCCAGCTGGAAGCCCAGCGCGCGACCCTGAAAGCCGAGCTGGAGGCCTGATGACGACCACGATGGCGCAGGCGCTCAACGCGGCCCTGCGCGACGCGCTCAAGGAGGACGACAACGTCCTCGTCTTCGGCGAGGACGTCGGCGCGCTCGGCGGCGTCTTCCGCGTCACCGACGGCATCACCGCCGACTTCGGCGAGGACCGCTGCTTCGACACACCACTGGCCGAGTCGGGCATCGTCGGGTTCGCCGTCGGGATGGCGATGGGCGGGTTCCGTCCGGTCGTCGAGATGCAGTTCGACGCCTTCGCGTACCCCGCGTTCGAGCAGATCACCTCGCACGTCGCGAAGCTGCGCAACCGTACCCGGGGCGCGCTCGAGCTGCCGATGGTGATTCGTATTCCCTACGCCGGGGGCATCGGCGGCGTCGAGCACCACTGCGACTCCAGCGAGGTCTACTACACCCACACGCCGGGCCTGCGCGTCGTCACGCCGGGCACCGCGCAGGACGCCTACGACCTGCTGCGCGACGCCATCGAGTCGCCGGACCCGGTGATCTTCCTCGAACCGAAGGTCCGCTACTGGTCCGGCGAAGAGGTGAGCTTCACCCGCCGCGGCCCGGCCATGGACAAGGCCGTGGTCCGCCGCCACGGCAAGGACGTCACTCTCATCGCCTACGGCCCGATGGTGGCCACCGCCATGGAGACCGCCGAGGCCGCGAAGGACGAAGGCTGGGACGTCGAGGTCGTCGACCTGCGTTCCTTGAGCCCGTTCGACGACGAGACCGTGACCGCGTCCGTGCGGCGCACCGGGCGGGCCGTCGTGGTCCACGAGGCCGCCGGGTTCGGCGGGTACGGCGCCGAAGTCGTCGCGCGCGTCACCGAGCAGTGCTTCCACCAGCTGCACGCGCCCGTGCTGCGGGTGACCGGGCTCGACATCCCCTACCCGGCGCCGAAGCTGGAGCGCCACACGCTGCCCGACGTCGACCGGATCCTCGACACGATCGCGCGCCTGCAGTGGCACGACACCCCGGTGGTGGCCGGTGCCTGACTTCCTGCTCCCCGACCTCGGCGAAGGCCTGACCGAGGCGGCCATCCTCAACTGGCACGTGAACGTCGGCGACACGGTCAAGGTCGACCAGATCGTCGTCGAGGTCGAGACGGCGAAGGCCGCCGTCGAGGTGCCCGTGCCCTTCGCCGGGGTGGTGTCGGCGTTGCACGGCGAGCCCGGGCAGCTGCTGCCGGTCGGCGCGCCGCTGCTGAGCGTCGGCGGGTTCGCCGAACCGGGCGTCACGACGTCGGCGGGCAGCGGCAACGTCCTCATCGGCTACGGCACCGCGCCCACGACCCGGCGCAAGCGCGTGCGGCGGGTCGAAACGCCCGCGCCGCAACAGCAACAGCAACAACAACAGCAGCCGAAGGCCGCGGCGCCCGGCGTGATCTCGCCGTTCGTCCGGAAACTGGCCGCCGACAACGGGATCGACCTCGCGACGGTCACCCCGTCCGGCGCCGACGGCATCATCCGCCGCGCCGACGTCGAAGCCGTCCTGGCGAAGCCGAAGGACGGCCGGAGGATCCCGCTCACCGGGGTCCGCAAGGCCGTCGCGGACAAGCTCACGACGTCGCGGCGCGAGATCCCCGAAGCCACCGTGTGGGTGGACGTCGACGCGACCGAGCTGGTCGCCGCCCGCGCGGCGCTGAACGCCAAGACCGACCGGCCGGTCAGCCTGCTCGGGCTGATCGCGCGGTTCGCCGTCGCCGGGCTGAAGAAGTACCCCGAGCTGAACTCGCGCGTCGAGGGCGGCGAGATCGTCCTGCTCGACCGGATCCACCTCGGGTTCGCCGCGCAGACCGACCGTGGGCTCGTCGTGCCGGTCGTGCGGGACGCGGGGGAGCTGTCCACCCGCGACCTGTCGGCGGCGATCGGCGAGCGCGCCCGCACCGCGCGCGAGGGCAAGCTGGCGCCCGCGGACCTCACCGGCGGCACGTTCACGGTGAACAACTACGGCGTCTTCGGCGTCGACGGCTCGGCCGCGATCATCAACCACCCCGAGGCCGCGATCCTCGGCATCGGCCGGATCATCGACCGGCCGTGGATCGTCGACGGCGCCGTCGTGGCGCGGAAGGTCTGCGAGCTGACGCTGGCCTTCGACCACCGCGTCTGCGACGGCGGCACCGCGGGCGGGTTCCTCCGGTTCGTCGCGGACTGCGTCGAAGCGCCGGTCACGGCACTGGGCGACCTGTAACGACTCACCGGCCGCATTGGCCGGTTGTGACGGTCGTGGCACTTAAAGTGTTCGCGTGACGACTCCAGCCCAGCACGACCGGGACCAGGCGGAAGCCCGCGTGGGCCGGCTCAAGCAGGACCTGCGGGCCGGGCTGGCGACCCCGCCCGCCGACGTCGAGGCGATGGACGAGCTCGTCGCGACGGCGCACCGGCTGCTCGACGCCGAGGTGGCGTTCGACGAGGCGAAGCACCGCCTCGCGAACGCCGAACTCGAGTCCCGGCACGCGGCGACGCAGCGCGCGGTCGTCTGGTTCGCGGCCGCGCCGGTGCTGGTGCCGCTGGTCGCCGCGGCGCTGGTGCTGTTCGAGGTGCTCTCGCCGGTGTGGCTGCTCGCGCTCGTGCCGTTGTTCGCGGCGGGTCTGTGGATCGGCTTCGCGCCGGTCCGCCGGGTCGGCGACGTCATCCGCGAGCGGACGCGGGCGGCGTGGGCGGGCAGTGTGACGGCCGGGCTGCTGGTCGTCGCGCTGGTGCCGTCGCCCGCGGCGGTCGTCGCCACGATCCTGACCGCGCTGGGGGTGGCGGGGACGCTCGCGCTGCTGTGGCGGGAAAGCCGGATCCCGTGAGCCACGGCTACGCGACCTACGGCGACGACCCGGAGTTCACGCAGGAGTACCCGGAGCCGGTCGACACGACGCGGCGCGACCTCGACGAGCTGTTCGCGGCGGTCGACGGGCTGCGCGCGGCCGTCGAGGAGACCGACGACCGCCTGCGCCAGGACGTCGCCGACCTGACCGAGCGGCTCGAGAGCGGCGGCACGAACCGGCAGGAGGACCGGATCGACCTGCTCGGCCGACGGCTGGAACGGCTGCAGCAGCAGGTCCAGGCGCTGGAGCGCGCGGTGCGCGTGTCCGACGGCGTGCCGCAGGTGAACCTCGACGACGTCGGCGCGGAGACGCGCGCGTTGGCGGCGGAAGCGGCGCGGTGGGACGACCTGCACAAGGAGCTCGTCACGAAGGAGCAGCGCGCCCGCTACGAGGAGGAGATCACGCGCCTGGAGTCGGTGCGGGCCGCGCACGCGCAGTGTGACCGCGACCTGCTGGACGTCATCGAGGTGCTGGCGTCGACGGACCGGGCGTCCCGCGCCCGCGGCGACGCGGAGCCGGAGCTGCGCGCGCTGACGACGCGTCGCCGGACGCTGCTGGACGAGGAGATCCCGGCGGCGGTCGAGGCGGCGGAGCAGGCGAAGCTGGCGTTGCGCGAGGCCGACGCGGTCGAGGCGCGGGTGGTGCCCCAGCTGGAACGCGCCGAGCGCGCGTGGCACGACCTGCAGGTGCGGCTGCGGACCCGGATCACCGACGCGCTGGGCTCGAACGCGCTGCTGCCGACGTGGTTCGGCAACGCACTGGGCGTCTCACCACCGTCGGGGACATCGGGCGACGCGTGGATCCGCACGGCGGCTTCGGTGCTGGCGTACCGGGTGACGTTCGGGGTCACGGACCAGGCGCTGCCGCTGGGTCCCCCGGCACCGGAGGACGCGGACACGACGGAACGCCGCTGGACCTGGCGAGCCCGGTTGGAATCCGACCTCGACCAGCTCTCCCTGTAGCCGCGTGGTGCCGTCGTCGTGAGTGTTTAGGGCGGTTAGAACCGCCCTAAACACTCACGACGCGTACCGCACGTCAGGTGGGGAGGGCGGCCGGGCGGCGCAGGGCCTGGCGGCGGAGGCGGTTGAACTGCTTCGCGTTGTTCAGCGCGAACACGCCCACCGTCTCGCCGTCCCGTTGCCAGGTCGCCACGAACGACGCCGACGACGGGTCGCCGTCGACGAACGTCAGCGTGTCGTCCGGGCGCGGGTGGCCCGCCAGCTGCAGCCTGCCCGAGTACTGGTCCGACCAGACGTACCCGCTCGGCGTGTACGTCCGCGACGTCCGCCCGGCCAGCAGGTTCGCCACCGCGACCGGGGCCTGCTCCGACGCGTTCGTCCAGTGCTCGTGCCGCCGTCCGCCGTAGCGGGCCACGTCGCCCACGGCGACCACGGACGGCAGCGAAGTGACCAGCCCCGCGTCCGTGTGGACGCCGTCGCCGACCGTCAGGCCCGAGCCCGCCAGCCACTCGGTCGCCGGAGTCATCCCCACTCCGACCACGACCACGTCGGCCGGGACCAGAGACCCGTCGGCCAGCCGGACGCCCGCCTCCTCCATGCCCGCCGCCGAGACGCCGCACCGCAGGTCCGTTCCGTGGTCCGCGTGCAGCCGGGCGCACACCGCCGCCAGCTCCGGGCCCAGCACCGGCTCCATCGGCGCGGCCAGCGCCTCCAGGACCACGACGTCCAGCCCCAGCGAACGGCACGTCGAGGCCACCTCGGCCCCGATGAACCCCGCCCCGACCACCACCACCCGCGCGCCCGGCACCAGCGAAGACCGCAGCGCCAGCGCGTCGTCGACCGTCCGCAGCGTGCGGGCCGCTTCGAAGCCCGGCAGCGTGCGCGCGCGGCCGCCGGTGGCGATCACGACGCCGTCCGCGTGCACCGAAGTGCCGTCCGACAGCACCACCCGGCGGTTGGCGGGCTCGAGCGCCGTCGCGCGGACGCCGAGCCGGAAGTCCAGGGCCAGCGACGCCAGGTCACCGGCGTCGAGCAGCTCCAGCGAAGCGGCGGACGCCGTCCCGGCCAGGAACGCCTTCGACAGCGGCGGCCGGTCGTAGGGCAGGTGCCGTTCTTCGCCGATCAGCACGATGCCGCCGTCGTAGCCCTGCGCGCGCAGCTCCTGTGCCGCGCGGACCCCGGCCAGCGACGCGCCGACGACCGCGATCCGCTTCACGCGGCGTCCTCGCTCGCCGCGTCCCGCACGTAGATGACGCCCTCGTCGACGACCACCGCGTACGTGCGCACCGGGTCCTTCGCCGGCAGGCAGGTCGGCATGCCCGTGCGCAGGTCGAACAGCGCCGCGTGCAGCGGGCACTCGACGAAGCAGCCTTCGAGCCAGCCGTCGGCCAGGGAGGCGTCCTGGTGGGTGCACGTGTCGTCGATGGCGTACAGCTCGCCCTCCTCGGTGCGGAACACCGCGATGGCGGGAGTCCCGGGGATCCGGACCGACTCACCGGGGGGCAGCTCGTCCACCGTACACGCGCGAATCATGACGCCTCCGAATAGTGTTGCGCATGGGGGAACATCAACTGTGATACGCAACAAAGTCTGAATCCCCCGGGAGACGCCGTCAAGAGGTACGCCCGGGTAGTTTTCGTTACCCGGTAACGGAGAACGCGGGCACACCGAAGGCCCGTACCGGGGATGGCGGTACGGGCCTGGCGGCGTCCGGACTACTTCGCGGCGGCTTCGCCGTGCCGGTAGAACGGCAGCTTGATCGGGTCCAGCGGGGTGTTGCCCAGGATGAGGTCGGCGGCCTTCTCGGCGGTCATCATCACCGGCGCGTAGATGTTGCCGTTGGGGATGTAGGGCATGACCGACGCGTCGACGACGCGCAGGCCCTCGGTGCCGTGCACCCGCATCGTCTGCGGGTCGACGACGGACTTCTCGTCCACGCCCATCTTGGCCGTGCACGACGGGTGCAGCGCGGTCTCGGCGTCCTTGGCGACCCAGTCGAGGATCTCCTCGTCCGTCTCGACCGAGGGCCCCGGCGAGATCTCGCCACCGTTGTACGGGTCCAGCGCGGGCTGGTTGAGGATCTTCCGCGCCACCCGCACGGCCTCGACCCACTCCCGGCGGTCGTTCTCCGTGGACAGGTAGTTGAACCTGATCGCCGGGTGCTGCCGCGGGTCGGTCGAGGTGATCTTGATCGAGCCGCGGGTGTCGGCGTACATCGGGCCGACGTGCACCTGGTAGCCGTGGCCTTCCGTGGGCGCCGACCCGTCGTAGCGGATCGCCACCGGCAGGAAGTGGAACATCAGGTTCGGGTACTTCACCTCGTCGTTGGACCGGACGAACCCGCCGCCCTCGAAGTGGTTGGTCGCGGCCGGCCCGGACCGCAGGAACAGCCACTGCGCGCCGATGTAGGGCCGCTTCCACTTGGCCAGCGACGGCTGCATCGACACCGGCTGCTTGCAGGCGTACTGGATGTACACCTCCAGGTGGTCCTGCAGGTTCTCGCCGACGCCCGGCAGGTCCTTGACGACGTCGATGCCGAGCTTCTCCAGCTCGGCGGCGTTGCCGACGCCGGAGAGCTGCAGCAGCTGCGGGGTGTTGATCGCGCCGCCGCAGAGGATGATCTCCTTGCCGTACACCTCTTCCGGCACGCTCCGGCCCTGCGCGAACTCGACGCCGACCGCGCGCGTGCCGTCGAAGAGGATCTGCGACACGAACGCGTGCGTCTTCACCGTGAGGTTGGGCCGGTTCATCACCGGGTGCAGGTACGCGCCCGCGGCGGACAGCCGCCGTCCTTTCCGGACGTTCCGGTCGAAGGGCGCGAAGCCTTCCTGCCGGTAGCCGTTGACGTCGTCGGTGCGTGGGTAGCCCGCCTGCTCGGCCGCGTCGAAGAAGGCGGTGAACAACGGGTTGGACGCCGGGCCGCGCTCGAGTTCGAGCGGCCCGTCGTGGCCGCGCCACTGCCCGTCGGGCGCGTCGGCGAGGCAGTTTTCCATGCGCTGGAAGTACGGCAGGCAGTGCGCGTAGTCCCAAGTGGACATCCCTGGGTCGCCGGCCCAGCGCTCGTAGTCCATCGGGTTGCCGCGCTGGAAGATCATCCCGTTGATGCTGGACGACCCGCCGAGCACCTTGCCGCGCGCGTGGTAGATGCGACGGCGGTTCATGTGCGGCTCGGGTTCGCTGCGGTAACCCCAGTCGTAGAACTTCGACCCGATCGGGAAGGTCAGCGCGGCCGGCATGTGGATGAAGACGTCCCACTTGTAGTCCGACCGGCCCGCCTCCAGCACGAGGACCTTGTTCGCGGGGTCGGCCGAGAGCCGGTTCGCCAGCGCGCAGCCCGCCGAGCCACCGCCGACGATGACGAAGTCGTAGGTTTCGGAACTCATCAGGCCTCCTAGCCGGGCAAGGTGTCCGGGGCGTTGTCGGGCATGTGTTCGGGGCTCGTGTGCGACGAACCCCAGGTGCGGCGCCGGACGTAGAGCATGATCGCACCGACGACGACGATCAGCCCGGTGACGATCACCGCGCCCCACTGGAAGTACCAGTGGTCTTCGCCGTAGACCTCGGCGCGCGGCCAGATCAGGTTGACCGTCATCCCGGCGCCGTAGAGCACGGCGACCAGGTTCACCAGCGTGCCCCAGCGGCCGAGCTTGAAGTACGGCCCGTGCTCGGGGCGCGGCCAGTGCCCGCGCAGGCGGCGCACCAGCATCGGGCCGGTGACCATCAGGTAGGGGATGTAGAACAGGATGATCGCGGTCGAGGTGAGGATGAAGAACGCCCGCTGGTTGCCGAGGTTGATCAGCAGCACCACGACGGTGAGGCCGCCGGTGAGCAGCGCGGGCAGGACCGGCGTCTTCGACCGCGGCGACACCTTCGACATCGCGCGGCTGAACGGCAGCCTGCCGTCGCGGGCCATCGCCCAGGTCATCCGGATGGCCGCGGTCTGCACGGCCAGGCAGCACACCGTGATCGCGATCGCCGAGCAGATCAGGAACGCGTCGCCGAGGCCTTCGCCGAGCGTGCTCTTCAGCAGGTACGGCATGCCGGACGTGCTGAGCTCCTCGGCGCCGAGGTTGCCGACGGCCATCATGCCGAACAGCATGATCAGCCCGCCGACGATGAAGGCGGCGCTGATCGCCCGGATGATCGCGCGGGGCGCGTGCCGCCGCGGCTGGGTGGTCTCCTCGGCCAGCGAGCCCGCGGTGTCGAAGCCGTAGAAGACGTACGCGCTCATGAGCGACGCCACCAGGAACGCCCCGAGATACCCGAACGAGTGTCCCTCGCCCGTGCCCGCGGTGTCGAAGACCAGGCCGGGGCCGCGCTTGATGTGGATGGCGAGCGCGATCACGAGCAGGATGCTCGCGCCGAGCTCCACCGCGACGCCGAAGTTGTTGATCTTCGCCATCAGCTTGACGCCGATGATGTTCACGATCGTGGCGAACACGACGAGCACGAGCGCCAGGATGATGGCGTTCCGCGCGCCGCCGGGGGTCGACGTCAGGCCGGCGTCGGAGTCGCTGCCGACGATCTGGAAGGCGGTCGACACCTGCGGCAGGATGATCTGGTAGGCGACCGCGACGGCCGCCGCCGTCACGATCGCGCCGATGATCATGATCCAGCCGGCCAGCCACGACGTCGCGGGCTTCGCGATCTGCTTGGCCCACTGGTAAACCGAGCCGGCGAGCGGGAACTGCCCGGCCAGTTCGGCGAAGCACAGGGCGACGCACAGCTGGCCGAGGAAGACCAGCGGCCAGGTCCAGATGAAGGCCGGGCCGCCCGACCCGAAGCCGAAGAAGAAGAGCTGGAACACGCCGGTCAGGATGGAGATGTAGCTGAACCCGGCGGCGAAGCTGGAGAACGACCCGAGCGAGCGCTCGAGCTGCCTGGCGGTAGCCGAACTTTTCGAGTTCGGACGAGTCGTCGGCAGCAGGCCCCCCGCCCGCCGGCTTTTCCTGGGTGGTCATGGCAACGTCCTCACGTGGTGGGTGGGGGAGACGGATCAGCCTTTGAACCAGTGCTGCGGAACGGGATCGATGTTCTGGTAGACGTGCTTGCTCTCCTGGTACTCCGCGAGCCCGGACGGTCCGAGCTCGCGGCCGATGCCGGACTTCCCGAACCCGCCCCACTCCGCCTGCGGCAGGTAGGGGTGGTAGTCGTTGATCCACACGGTGCCGTGGCGCAGGGCCCCGGCGACCCGCTGGGCGCGGGACGCGTCCGACGTCCACACGGCTCCGGCGAGCCCGTACTCGGTGTCGTTGGCCAGCTCGATCGCTTCGGCCTCGGTGGTGAAGCGTTCGACGGTGACGACCGGGCCGAAGACCTCTTCCCGGACGACCGCCATGTCCCTGGTGCAGTCGGAAAACACCGTCGGGCGCAGGAAGAACCCGTTTTCGTACCGCGGTCCTTCCGGCCGCTTGCCGCCCGCGCGCAGTTTCGCGCCCTCCTTGAGAGCGCTTTCGATGTACCCCTCGACTTTGGCGCGGTGCTGCGCCGAAACGAGCGGACCCGTCTCGGTCTCGGGATCCAGGCCGTCGCCGACGCGGATCTTGTCGGCGCGCGCGGCGAGGTCCGCGACGAACCGGTCATGGATCCCATCCTGGACGATCAAGCGCGCGCCCGCCGAGCAGACCTGTCCCGAATGGACGAACGCGGCCATCAGCGCGTAGTCCAATGCGGTGTCGTAGTCGGCGTCGGCGAAGACCACGTTCGGGTTCTTGCCGCCGAGTTCCAGCGCGACGCGGCGGACGCCCTTGGCGGCGGCGGTCATGATCTTCTCGCCGGTCGCGTAGCCGCCGGTGAAGGAGACCAGGTCGACGGCCGGGTGCTCGACCATCGCCGCGCCGACGTGGCCCGGCCCGAGCAGGAGGTTGACGACGCCGGGTGGCGTGCCCGCCTCTTCCAGCAGGGCGACGAGCTTGATCGTGGTCAGCGGCGTGACCTCGCTGGGCTTGAGCACGACGGTGTTGCCCGCGGCCAGCGCGGGCGCGACCTTCCAGGACATCTGCAGCAGCGGGTAGTTCCACGGCGCGATCAGCGCGCAGACGCCGACCGGTTCGTGCACGATCCGGCTGACCACGGTCGCGCTGCCCGCGTCGACCAGGCGTCCGGCGTCCTTGTCGGCGAGGTCGGCGTAGTAGCGGAAGACGTTCGTCACGTCGTCGATGTCGATGCGGCCCTCGCCCAGCGTCTTGCCGGTGTCGAGGCTTTCCGTGCGGGCCAGCTCCTCGCGGTCGCGGACCAGCAGGTCGGCCGTCTTGCGGAGCAGGGTGGCGCGTTCGGTGGCGGTGGTCCGCCGCCACGGGCCGTCGTCGAACGCCCGGCGGGCCGCGTGCACGGCGGCGTCGACCTCCTCGCGACCCGCCTCGGCGACGGTCTCGATGACTTCGCCGGTGGCGGGGTTCAGCACGTCGGAGTGCGTTCCGGCGGTCGCGTCCGCCCAGATCCCGTCGATGTGGAGGTCCTTCATGCGGCCCTTCCCGGATCGGTAGTGGCTGCTTGGCGTCAAGAGTGCGTACATTTGTACGCGAAACATGTACAGATGTCCACAAGGGGGTTCGATGGCGAAGAGCGAACCCGGCGCGACGCGGCGCCGGGGTCCGAACGACCCGGAACGCCGGGCGCGGATCGCCCGGGCGGCGATCGAGGTCGTCGCCCAGCGCGGGATCGACGGGCTCACGCACCGGGCCGTCGCCGCGCAGGCCGACGTGCCGCTCGGCTCGACGACCTACCACTTCGCGACGCTGGACGACCTGCTGGAGGTCGCCTTGCACGAGGCCGCCGAGCGGAACGTCCACGCGCTGAAGGAGTGGGAGGCGGCGCTCCCGCCGGACGCCGACTTCGCCGCGGCGCTCGCCGAACTGGTGATGGGCTACATCAACGAGCAGTACCGCGACACCGTCGTCGAGTACGACCTCTACGTCGCGGCCCTGCACCGGCCCGCACTGCGCAAGGCGAGCGCGGCCTGGGACGAAGCCCTGATCGAGTTCTTCGGGTTGCGGACGGACCCGCTCACCGGCCGCCTGCTGGCGGGCTTGTTCTGCGGCCTGCTGATGCAGGCGGCCCTGGCCGACCCGCGACCGACCCGCGCGGAGATCGAAACACTGTTCCGGCGGGCGATCGACGGCCCCGCGGCCTGATCTCTTTGCGGGAACGGGAAAACGCGGGTTGACAGCCGTGCGTGGCGGCAGTCACTCTGTTCCGGAGTGAGCAACAAGACGCGTTCTGCGCAACTCCCGAACTGATCCGCGGAGAGGACCACGCCGGTGACCGCAATCGATCTCCCGCCGAGCCTGCTCGCCACGCTGCCCGGCTCCTCCTACACCGACCCGGCGATCTTCGCGCTGGAGCAGGCGAAGATCTTCGAGGCGGACTGGTTCTGCGCCGTGCGCAGCGCCGACCTGCCGACCCCCGGGTCGTTCGAGACCGTGCAGATCGGCAAGGAGAGCGTCCTGGTCTCACGCGGGCGGGACGGCCGGCTCAACGCGTTCCTCAACGTCTGCCGCCACCGCGGCGCCCGGCTCTGCACGGCCGAGAGCGGGACGGTCAAGCGGTCGTTCCAGTGCCCGTACCACGCCTGGACGTACGGGCTGGACGGCAAGCTCATCGCCGCGCCGAACCTCACCGGCATGCCGGACGTCGACCGCACCGAGTTCGGTCTCACCCGGCTCCACCTGCGTGAATGGCTCGGCTACGCCTGGGTGTGCCTGGCCGACGAACCGCCGTCGTTCGAAGACACCGTGATCGGCGCGGTCACCGAACGGCTCGGCGGCCCGACCGAGATCGACGCCTACGGCATCGACGGCCTCGCGCTGGGCAAGCGCATCGAGTACGACGTGAAGGCGAACTGGAAGCAGATCATCGAGAACTTCATGGAGTGCTACCACTGCGCGACGATCCACCCGGAGCTCACCGAGGTGCTCCCGGAGTTCGCCGACGGCTACGCCGCGCAGTACTACGTCGGCCACGGCGCCGAGTTCGGCGGCGAGATCAAGGGCTTCACCGTCGACGGCAGCGAAGGCGTCGACCGGCTCCCCGGCGTCACCGAAGCCCAGGACCGCAAGTACTACGCGATCACCGTCAAGCCGGGTGTCTTCGTCAACCTCGTTCCGGACCACGTGATCTTCCACCGGATGTTCCCGCTGGCCCCGGACCGGACGCTGGTGCGCTGTGACTGGCTGTACCTGCCGGAGGTGGTCGAGTCGGGGCGCGACCTGTCGCGGTCGGTCGAGCTGTTCCACCGCGTCAACCTGCAGGACTTCGAGGCGTGCGAACGCTGCCAGCTGGCGATGGACTCGCGCTCGTACGCCAACGGCGGCGTGCTGGTGCCCAGCGAGCACCACATCGGCGCGTTCCACGACTGGGTCCGCGCGCGCCTGTCGTGAGTGTTTAGGGCGGTTCTAACCGCCCTGAACACTCACGACGAGGTGAGCTCAGATCAACGCGCGGATGGCGGCCTCGAAGCCGGTGACGTGCGCATGCGTCAACGCGGCGGCCTTCTCGGCGTCGCCCTCGATGATCGCGGTGAGGAGCGGGACGTGCTCGTCGACGTGGCCGGCCATCCCCGACAGCCGAGGCACGAACACGCACCAGATCCGGGTGGCCAGGTTGTCGTACCGGATCAGCGTGTCTTCGAGGAACGGGTTGTGCACGCACCGGTAGATCGCCCGGTGCAGGGCGAGGTCGGTGCGCAGCAGCTCGGCGTTGTCCCCGCTCGGGACCCCGGCGTCGAGCTGTGCGCGCAGCTCGGTCAGCACCGCCCGGTCGGCCGCGGTCGCGCGTTCGGCCGCGGCGGCCGTCGCCATCGGCTCCAGCGCCCGCCGCACCTCGGAGATGTGCGCGAGGTCGGAGATGTTGACGTCGGTGGCGAACGTCCCGCGCCGCGGGTAGGCGACGACCAGCCGCTCGGATTCGAGACGCTTCAGCGCTTCGCGGATCGGCGTGCGGCCCATGCCGAGTTCGCTGCCGAGCTCCTCTTCGTTGATGGGGGAGCCCGGCCGGATGTCGAGCATGACCAGGCGATCACGGACGAAGCGGTACGCCTGTTCCGCCAGCGACGGGGGATTGACCTGCGGGTGCATGGCGCTTAGCCTACATCGACGATTGATATATCAGAAGTCGACCACGAAGGGTTCGCGATGCTCAATCACTCCCTGGCCGACTACGACCCGGTGGTCGCCGAGGCGATCGGCGCGGAGGTGCACCGGCAGCAGTCGACGCTCGAGATGATCGCCTCCGAGAACTTCGCCCCGGTCTCCGTGCTCCAGGCCCAGGGCTCGGTGCTCACGAACAAGTACGCCGAGGGCTACCCGGGCCGTCGCTACTACGGCGGCTGCGAGCACGTCGACGTCCTCGAACAACTCGCCATCGACCGCGTCAAGGCGCTCTTCGGCGCGGAGTTCGCCAACGTCCAGCCGCACTCCGGCGCGCAGGCGAACGCGGCGGCGATGGCCGCGCTGCTCAAGCCCGGCGACAAGATCCTCGGCCTCTCGCTGGCCCACGGCGGCCACCTGACGCACGGCATGCGGATCAACTTCTCCGGCCTGCTCTACGACGTCGCCGCGTACGAAGTGTCCGAAAAGGACTACCGCGTCGACATGGCCGAGGTGGAACGGCTGGCGAAGGAGCACCGGCCGAAGGTGATCATCGCCGGGTGGTCGGCCTACCCGCGGCAGCTGGACTTCGCCCGCTTCCGCGCGATCGCCGACGAGGTGGGCGCGTACCTGATGGTCGACATGGCCCACTTCGCCGGGCTGGTCGCCGCGGGCCTGCACCCCTCGCCGGTGCCGCACGCGCACGTCACGACGACCACCACGCACAAGACCCTCGGCGGCCCGCGCGGCGGCGTCGTGCTGACGAACGACCCGGCGCTGGCCAAGAAGGTCAACTCGGCGGTGTTCCCCGGTCAGCAGGGTGGTCCGCTGGAGCACGTCATCGCCGCCAAGGCCGTCGCGTTCAAGATGGCGGGCGAGCCCGCGTTCGTCGAACGCCAGCAGCGCACGCTGCGCGGCGCGAAGCTCCTGGCCGAACGGCTCCTCGTGGAAGACGACATCTCCGTGCTGACCGGCGGCACCGACGTCCACCTCGTGCTCGCCGACCTGCGCGACTCCGAGCTGGACGGCAAGCAGGCCGAGGACCGGCTGCACGAAGTCGGGATCACGGTCAACCGCAACGCCGTGCCGTTCGACCCGCGCCCGCCGATGGTGACGTCCGGCCTGCGCATCGGCACGCCGGCGCTGGCCACCCGCGGGTTCGGCGACGCTGAGTTCCGCGAGGCCGCCGACGTCATCGCCGAGGCGCTCCGGCCCGGCTACGACGTCGAGAAGCTGCACGCCCGCGTCACCGCGCTCGCCGAAGCGTTCCCGCTGTACCCGCACCTGGGAGAGACCCGATGACCGACCTGCCGGAGCACCCGGACTTCCTCTGGGACAACCCGGAGCCGAAGAAGAGCTACGACGTCGTCGTGGTCGGCGGCGGCGGGCACGGCCTCGCCACCGCGTACTACCTGGCCAAGGTGCACGGCATCACGAACGTCGCCGTGCTCGAGAAGGGCTGGCTCGCGGGCGGCAACATGGCCCGCAACACGACGATCATCCGGTCCAACTACCTCTGGGACGAGAGCTCCGGCATCTACGAGCACTCCCTCAAGCTGTGGGAAGGCCTGGAGGAGGACCTCGGCTACCCGATCCTGTTCAGCCAGCGCGGGGTGCTCAACCTGGCGCACAGCCTGCAGGACGTCCGCGACAGCGTCCGCCGCGTCGAGGCCAACAAGCTCAACGGCATCGACGCCGAATGGGTCGACGCCGACGGCGTCAAGGAGATCTGCCCGATCGTCAACACCTCGCCGGACGTCCGGTACCCGGTGCTCGGCGCGACCTTCCAGCCGCGCGCGGGCATCGCGAAGCACGACTACGTGGCCTGGGGCTTCGCCCGCGCCGCGCACGAAATGGGCGTCGACCTCATCCAGAACTGCGAGGTCACCGGCATCTCCACAGTGGACGACCGCGTCACCGGCGTCGAGACGTCGCGGGGCCGGATCGCCGCCGGGAAGGTCGCGCTGTGCGCGGCCGGGCACACGTCGGTGCTGGCCCGCATGGTCGGGCTCGACCTGCCGCTGACGTCGCACCCGCTGCAGGCGCTGGTGTCGGAGCTGCTGGAACCGATCCACCCGACGGTCGTCATGTCGAACGCCGTGCACGTCTACGTTTCCCAGGCGCACAAGGGCGAACTCGTGATGGGCGCGGGCATCGACAGCTACCACGGCTATGGCCAGCGCGGCTCGTTCCACATCATCGAACAGCAGATGGCGGCCGCGCTGGAGCTGTTCCCGGTGTTCGCGCGGGCGCACCTGCTGCGGACGTGGGCGGGGATCGTCGACACGAGCCCCGACGCCTCGCCGATCATCGGGCTGACCCCGGTGGAGAACCTCTTCCTCAACTGCGGCTGGGGCACCGGCGGCTTCAAGGCCACGCCGGGTGTCGGCGACGTCTTCGCGGCGACCATCGCCCGCGGGAAGCCGCACGAGTACGCCGAGCCCTTCGCCCTCGACCGGTTCACCACCGGCGCCCTCGTCGACGAGCACGGCGCCGCCGCCGTCGCACACTAGGAGCGTTTGATGCAGCTGATCCCCTGCCCCTGGTGCGGGCCACGCGAGGAAGCCGAGTTCCACTACGGCGGCCAAGCCCACGTCGCCTACCCCACCGACCCGTCGGCACTGTCCGATGAGGAGTGGGCGAAGTTCGTCTTCTTCCGCGACAACCCGAGCGGGCCGTTCGCCGAGCGGTGGAGCCACGCCGCGGGCTGCCGCCGCTGGTTCAACGCCGTCCGCGACACCCGTACCCACGACTTCCTGGCGGTCTACCGCCTCGACGAGCCCAGGCCGGTGATCTCATGACCCGACTGCCCGACCGCGGCCGTGTCGACCGCGGCGTCCCGCTCAAGTTCACCTTCGACGGCCGCGAGCTGACCGGCTTCCTCGGCGACACCCTGGCGTCCGCGTTGCTGGCCAACGGCATCCACCAGGTCGCGACCAGCATCAAGTACGGCAGGCCACGCGGCATCGTCGCCGCCGGGGTCGAGGACTCGAACGCCCTGGTGCAGATCGAAAAGCCCTTCCCCGAGCCGATGCTGAGCGCCACCACCGTCGAGCTGTACGACGGTCTGGCGGCCCGCGGCCTGCGTGGCCAGGGTCGCCTGGCCGCCGAGCCCGACCCGGCGCGCTACGACACCAAGCACGCCCACTGTGACGTCCTGGTCATCGGCGCCGGTCCCGCCGGACGCGCCGCCGCGGCCGCCGCCTCCGGCCGGGTGCTGCTCGTCGACGACCAGCCCGACGCCGAAGCTCCCGAGGGCGTCCGGCTCCTCTCGCGCACGACGGCGTTCGGCATCTACGACGACGGGTTCGTGCTCGCCCTGGAACGCCGTGGTGAGCCCGCCGCACCCGAACGGATCTCGCGGCAGCGGGTCTGGCGGATCCGGGCGAAGCGGATCGTGATCGCCACCGGCGCCCACGAGCGGCCGATCGTGTTCCCGGACAACGACCGCCCCGGCATCATGCTCGCCTCGGCCGCCCGCACCTACTTGAACCGCTACGGCGTCCTCGCCGGCCGGCGGGTGGTCGTGTTCACCACCAACGACTCCGCGTACGAAGCCGCCTTCGACCTCGCCGAGGCGGGCGCCGAGATCGCGATGGTCATCGACGCCCGGGACGAGGTGCCCGACAGCCGCGGCATCGAAGTCCGCACCGGCAGCGGGGTCTTCGGCACCGACGGCGACTCGCACCTCACGGCCGTGCACGTCGCGCCCTTGGGGGAGACCGAGGGCGTGCGCGTCGAGTGCGACCTGCTGCTCGTGTCCGGCGGCTGGAACCCGGCCGTGCACCTCTACAGCCAGGCCCGCGGCACCCTCCGGTACGACGCCGCACTGGGCGCGTACGTCCCGGACGGGGCCCTGCCGAACGTGACCGTCGTGGGCGCGGCCGCGGGCGAAGGCCTGCCGCAGACCAAGGTGCTCTGGCAGGTGCCCGCACCAGAGTCCGAAGTGGACACCCGGTTCGTGGACCAGCAGCGCGACGCGACCGTGTCGGACGTCCTGCGCGCGACCGGCGCCGGGCTGCGCTCGCTGGAGCACGTCAAGCGCTACACGACCATCGGCACCGCGCACGACCAGGGCAAGACGTCCGGCATGCTCGCGGCCGGGATCACCGCGGAGGCCCTCGGGGTCGACTTGGCGTCCCGGCGCCCGACGACGTTCCGGCCGCCGTACACGCCGGTGGCGTTCGCCGCGCTGGCCGGGCGGAACCGCGGTGAGCTGCACGATCCCGTGCGCGTCACGACGATCCACCCGTGGCACGTCGAGCACGGCGCCGAGTTCGAGAACGTCGGCCAGTGGAAGCGGCCGTGGTACTACCCGCGGCCCGGCGAGTCGATGCACGACGCCGTCCTGCGCGAATGCCGCGCGGCGCGCAACGACGTCGCGGTCATGGACGGGTCCACCCTGGGCAAGATCGACGTCCAGGGCCCGGACGCCGGCTGGTTCCTCGACATGCTCTACACGAACATGATGAGCACGCTGAAGGTCGGCCGGATCCGCTACGGCGTGATGTGCGGCGTCGACGGCATGGTGATCGACGACGGCACGGTCATCCGCGTCGCCGAGAACCGGTTCCTGGTCACCACCACGACCGGCAACGCGGCGATGGTCCTCGAGTGGATGGAGGAGTGGCTGCAGACCGAGTGGCCGCACCTTCAGGTGTTCGCCACGTCGGTGACCGAGCACTGGGCCACGATCCCGCTGGTCGGCCCGCGGTCGCGGGAAGTCCTCGGTCGCCTGGCGCCGGGCCTGGACGTCTCGAACGAGGCCTTCGGGTTCATGACCTGGCAGGACGCCGAAGTCGCCGGGATCGCCGCGCGCGTCTGCCGGATCAGCTTCTCCGGCGAACTGGCCTACGAGATCAACGTCCCGTCGTGGCACGGGCCCGCGGTCTGGCAGGCCGTCGTGGACCAGGGCGCCACGCCGTACGGCACCGAGACCATGCACGTCCTGCGCGCCGAGAAGGGCTACCCGATCATCGGCCAGGACACCGACGGCACGGTCACCCCGCACGACCTCGGCATGTCCTGGGCGGTGTCGAAGAAGAAAGCCGACTTCATCGGCAAGCGCTCGTTCGCCCGCGCCGAGAACACCCGGCCCGACCGCAAGCAGCTGGTCGGGTTGCTGCCGATGGACCCGTCGGTGCTGCTGCCGGAAGGGTCCCAGCTCATCGAGTCCGAGGTCGTGCCGGAACCGCCGGTGCGGATGCTCGGCCACGTCACCTCCAGCTACCACAGCGCGGCCCTCGGCCGGACCTTCGCCCTCGCCTTGGTGCGGTCCGGCCGCGAGCGGGTCGGCGAGACGCTGTACGTGCCGGTCGGGGACCAGGTCGTCCCGGTGACCGTGACCGAATCCGTGCTCTTCGACAAGGAAGGAGCCCGCCGTGACGGTTGACGCGGTCGAAGAACCGTTCCGCACCCAGCTCACCGTCCGCCTCCGCGAGGGCGACTCGCTCCTCGGCGTCGCCCTGCCCGGCCCGTGCACGTTCACCAGCGGCCACGGCGTCGACGTGCTGTGGATGGGCCCGGACGAATACCTCGTCCTCGGACCCGAGCTTTCACGTGAAAGCTCCGACCTGGAGGCCGAGCTTTCACGTGAAAGCTCCGTCTTGGCGGTGGTGGACGTCTCGGCGCAGCGCAACGTCTTCCGGTTGACCGGGGCGCACGCCGCCGACGTTCTCGCGCACGGGTGCTCGATCGACCTCGACCCGGCGGTGTCGCCGCCCGGTACCTGCGTGCAGACCTTGCTGGCGCGCACCGGGATCGTGCTGATGGTGCGGGAAGAGGGCTTCACGATCCTCGTCCGCCAGTCCTTTTCGGACTACTTCCGGGCCTGGCTGGCCGACGCGAGCTTGGAGTACGTCTCGTGACCTTCACCCTGACGCTCAAGTGCCCGGAACGCGCCGGGATCGTGCACGCCGTCACGACGTTCCTCGTCGGGCAGGGCTGCGACATCGTCGAGCACCAGCAGTTCGACGACGACGTCCGCGGCTCGCTGTTCCTGCGCACGTCGTTCACCCGCGCCGAAGAGACCACTGTGGACGACCTGACCCGCGCGTTCGCCCCGGTGGCCGGGGACTTCGGCATGGAGTTCTCGTTCTCCGACGGGACGCCGCCGCGGATCCTCGTCATGGTCTCGAAGTTCGGGCACTGCCTCAACGACCTGCTCTTCCGCTGGCGCGCGGGCGGGCTCGGCGCCGAGATCGCCGTGGTCGTGTCCAACCACGAGGACCTGCGGCCGATGGCCGAGGCCGCCGGGGTGCCGTTCGTGCACGTCCCGGTCACCCCGGACACGAAACCGGAGGCCGAACAGCGGCTGCTGGACCTGGTCGGCGAGTACGAAGTGGACTTGGTCGTGCTCGCGCGGTACATGCAGGTGCTGTCCAACGAGCTGTGCCAGAAGCTCGAAGGCCGCGCGATCAACATCCACCACTCGTTCCTGCCCGGGTTCAAGGGCGCCAAGCCCTACCACCAGGCCTACGACCGCGGCGTCAAGTACGTCGGCGCGACCGCGCACTACGTCACGCCCGACCTCGACGAGGGCCCGATCATCGAGCAGGAGGTCCAGCGGGTCGACCACACGTACTCGCCGCGCGAGCTGGTGACCGTCGGCCGCGACGCCGAGGCGCTGGCCCTGTCCCGCGCGGTCCGCTGGCACTGCGAACGCCGCGTCCTGCTCAACGGCAACAGCACTGTCGTCTTCCGTTAGGAGTCTCGCCATGACCGCTCCGCGTGTCGTGATCATCGGCGCCGGCATCGTCGGCGCGAACCTGGCCGACGAGCTGACCGCCCGCGGCTGGTCCGACGTCACCGTGCTCGACCGGGGCCCGCTGCCGCGCACCGGCGGGTCCACGTCCCACGCGCCCGGGCTGGTGTTCCAGACCAACGCGTCCAAGGCGATGACGGACTTCGCGCGGTACACCGTCGAGAAGCTCCGGAGCCTGGACTGCTTCCTCCAGGTGGGCGGCATGGAGGTGGCCACCACCCCGGCCCGGTGGGAGGACCTCAAGCGCAAGCGCGGCTGGGCGACTTCATGGGGTGTCGAAGGTTCTCTCATCGGCCCCGACGAGTGCGTCCGCCGCTGGCCGCTGCTGGACGGTTCGCGGATCTTCGGTGCGCTGCACGTCCCGACCGACGGGCTCGCGCGGGCCGCGAAGGCCGTCGAGGTGCTGATTTCCCGCGCCGGTGAACGGGGTGCGCGGTTCGTCGGCGGCACGCGTGTGACCGACGTCCTGCAGGACGGCGGGCGCGTCACCGGCGTCCGGACCGACCAGGGTGACTTCCCGGCTGACGTCGTCGTGTCGTGTGCCGGGTTCTGGGGCCGCGAGATCGGCGCGATGGTCGGCATGGACGTGCCGCTGCTGCCGCTCGCGCACCAGTACGCGAAGACCGGGCAGGTGGCGGAACTGGTGGGGCGCAACACCGAGGCGGTGGAGGCGAGCCTGCCGATCCTGCGGCACCAGGACCAGGACCTGTACTTCCGCGAGCACGTCGACCGGCTGGGCATCGGCTCCTACGCGCACCGGCCGATGCCGGTCGAGGAGTCCACATTGGATCCCACGGTGACGGAGACGGCGATGCCGTCGATGCTGCCCTTCACCGAGGACGACTTCGCACCGTCGTGGGAGGAGAGCCAGCTGCTGCTGCCCGCGTTGCGGCAGACGAAGGTCGAGGAGGGCTTCAACGGGATCTTCTCGTTCACCCCGGACGGCCAGTCGCTGATCGGCGAGTCGGCCGACGTCCGCGGCTTCTGGCTCGCCGAGGCGATCTGGGTGACGCACTCGGCGGGCATCGCCAAGGCCGTCGCCGAGCTGCTCGTCGACGGCCATTCCGAAGTGGACACCCACGAGATCGACGTCCACCGGTTCGAAGAGGTCCAGCTCGCGCCGTCGTACGTGCACGAGACGGCGCAGCAGAACTTCGTCGAGGTCTACGACATCCTGCACCCGTTGCAGCCCAAGCTGTCCCCGCGCGACCTGCGCGTGACGCCGTTCCACGCCCGGCAGCGCGAACTGGGCGCGGTGTTCCTCGAGGCGGGCGGCTGGGAGCGGCCGCACTGGTTCGAGGCGAACGCGCCGTTGCTGAAGAAGCTCCCGCACGACTGGCTGCCTCCCGCGCGCGACGCGTGGTCGGCGCAGTTCCACTCGCCGATCGCGGCGGCCGAGGCGTGGCACACCCGCAACGGCGTCGCGCTGTACGACATGACGCCGTTGAAGCGCGTGGAGATCAGCGGACCGGGGTCGCTGGAGTTCCTGCAGTCGCTGACGACGAACCAGCTGGACAAGTCCGTCGGGTCGGTGACCTACACGCTGATGCTCGACAACGCCGGCGGCGTGCGCAGTGACGTCACGGTGGCGCGGCTGGAGCCGGAGGTGTTCCAGGTCGGGATCAACGGGAACATCGACGTCGACCACTTCGTCAAGCACGCGCCGCCCGGCGTTCAGGTCCGGGACATCACCGGTGGGACGTGCTGCGTCGGCGTGTGGGGTCCGCTGGCGCGGGACCTCGTGCAGCCGCTGTCGCACGAGGACTTTTCGCACCAGGGCCTCAAGTACTTCCGGGCGCGGCGCGCGCGGATCGCCGGGGTGCCGGTGGTCGCGATGCGACTGTCCTATGTGGGCGAACTGGGCTGGGAGATCTACACCAGCGCGGACAACGGCCTGCGGCTGTGGGACGCGCTGTGGGCGGCCGGGCAGCCGCTCGGCGTGATCGCGGCCGGGCGCGCGGCCTTCAACAGCCTGCGGCTGGAGAAGGGCTACCGGTTGTGGGGCACCGACATGACGACCGAGCACGACCCGTACGAGGCCGGGGTCGGGTTCGCCGTGCGCCCGGCGAAGGGGCCGTTCCTGGGCCGGGAAGCACTGGAAGGCCGGACACCGACCCGGCGGCTGCGGTGCCTGACGATCGACGACGGCCGCACGGTGGTGCTGGGCAAGGAACCGGTGTTCGTCGACGGGGCCGCGGCGGGCTACGTCACGAGCGCGGCGTACGGGTACACGGTCGGGCGGCCGATCGCGTACGCGTGGCTCCCGGCGTCGGCGGAGGTCGGCACCGGGGTGGAGATCGAGTACTTCGGCCGCCGGGTCGCGGCCACGGTGGCCGAAGAGCCCCTGGTCGACCCCGGCATGGAACGGATCCGGCGGTGAGTGCGTGATGCGTGACCAGATCATGAGCCAGTACCTGAGGTCGCTGGCGTCGGAGTCGTCCCGGGCGGCGGCGCGACGGCGGCGTTGCACGTGGCGCAAGCGGCGTCGCTGGTCGGCCGGGCGGGGGCCGACGGGCACGAAGCCGAGGCGTTGAGCATGCACGCGTTGCGCTTGGCGGAGAAGGAGGCCCACGCGGCGGCCGTCCTGGCCCGGGCCCGCCGGTCGCCCGGTGGAGCGTCGGCGGAGGCGCGTCGGCAGGCGTGCGGCCCGGCGGCGGAGGTGATCACGGCGGCGGCCCGGGTGCTGGACCTGGCGGAAGGGGTCCGGCCGGACGCGCTGGTGGCGACGGACCTGGCGGCGGCGGCCGAGGCGGCCCGAGCCGCGGCGACAACGGCCGGTCTGAGCATCGAGGTCCACTCGGGCGCGCCCACCCCACCCGAAGTAGCGGCGGTGACGACGCGCGCGAACCGCCTGACCACGGCGATCCGCGACGTGGTGGTCACCTTGTCGTGAGTGTTCAGGGCGGTTCTAACCGCCCTAAACACTCACGACAGGCCGCGGGGGAACGTCAGTCGCTGAAGTCGCCGTTGAGGGACTGCGTCGACGGGCCCTCGCCGCTGCCCCGGCTGCTGCCCCACGGCTGGCCGTCGATCTCGGCCGTCGCGGTGACGTCGCCGTTCGTGTACTTGATGACCAGGTCGTACACGTGCTTGCCCGTGTGTGACGGGAAGCTGAACGTGCGGCTCCACGGCAGCTTCACGTTCTTCTCCTCGGTCGTCTTGCCGTCGATGGTGCAGGTCAGCGTGGTGATGGTCGCCGTGCCCGTCACGTCGAAGACCAGCCGGTGCGGCTCACCCGCGGGGGAGGCCGACGTCGACGGCGCGGGCGAAGGCGTCCCGCTGGTGGAGCAGCCCGCGGCCAGCAGAGCGGCGAGAAGAACGGTGACGTGCTTCATAGCCATGAAAGTATCGGCAGGCCCGTCGAACGGGTACATCCACAGCAAGTCCATGGAAGGGCGCCAGGAAATTCTCAGGAACCAGGCGTTTCCTGGGAGAGCCGGAGGCTTGTCGAGGGCTGGAGCTGTGCATGAACGAGTACGACCGAGGACCGCAGGGCGGCGGCGAGTACCCGTACGGCTACGGGCAGGGCTACTACCAGCACCCCTACACCCAGCCGATCCCCGGCCAGCAGCCCTACGGCCATGAGGGGCAGCCTCATGGCTACTACGGCTACGGCTACCCGCCGCCCGCCTACCAGCCGCCGCCGCGCAAGCGGCACCCCTTTCGCGCGCTGACCGTCGCCGTCGTCGCGATCGCGCTGGCCGTGGTCGCCGGGCTCGGGATCGGGCACCTGATCTCCGGCTCGATCGGCCCGGCCGCGGGTGGCAACCAGAACTTCGGCTTCTCCGGGCAGCCCAGCGCGTCGCAGACCGTGCTCGACGTCGATGCCGTGTCCGCCAAGGTGAACCCGGCCATCGTCAACATCACCACCGAGCTGGGCCTGCAGGGCGCGGCCGCCGCGGGCACCGGGATCGTGCTGACCCCGGACGGCGAGGTGCTGACGAACAACCACGTCGTCGCCGGGGCGACCAGCATCAAGGTGACCAGCATCGGCACCGGGGACACCTACAAGGCGTCCGTCGTCGGCTACGACCGCAGCGAGGACATCGCGGTCCTGCGGCTCCAGGGCGCCTCCGGGTTGCCGACGGCCACCATCGGCGACTCGTCGACGGTCAAGGTCGGCGACCAGATCCTCGGCCTCGGCAACGCCGGCGGCCGCGGCGGCGACCCGGTGCCGGCGCCGGGCACGGTGGCGGCGCTCGACCAGTCGATCACCGCGTCCGACGAGTCCAGCGGCTCGTCCGAGCAGCTGACCGGGCTGATCCAGGTCCGCGCGAACATCGAGTCCGGCGACTCCGGCGGCCCGCTCGTCAACGCGAACGCGCAGGTCATCGGCGTCGACACGGCGGCGTCGACCGGTTACCAGCTCAACGGCCGCCGCAGCGGCGGGGTGGGACAGGGCTTCGCGATCCCGATCAACCAGGCCGTCGACATCGCGCACAAGATCGTCGCGGGCACGGCGACGGACAAGATCCACATCGGCAAGACGGCGTTCATCGGCGTCTCGGTGTCGGACGGCCAGGGCGCGCGGATCCGCGAGGTGGTCCCGGGCGGCCCGGCCGAGCAGGCGGGCCTGGCGGCGGGCGACGTCATCACGGCCATCGACGGCACGCCGGTCGACTCGGCGACGGCGTTGACGAACGTGATGGACACCCACCACCCGGGCGACCGGCTGACGATGACCGTGACGAACGCGTCCGGCGCGCAGCGGCAGGTTCAGGTGAAGGCCGTCGAGGGCCCGGTGGGCTGACGCCTCAGCGAAGCACTTCGTTGAGCACTTCGCGGTGTGTCTGCTTCGCCGCGAGGTAGCGTTCCCGGCCGGCCTCGGTCAGCGTGACGAAGATGCCGCGCCGGTCGACTTCGCAGAGCGCGCGCTCGACCAGGCCTTCCTTCTCCAGCCGGGCGACCAGCCGGGACGTCGCGCTCTGGCTGAGGTGGATGGCTTCGGTGAGGTCGGCCGAGCGGCACTTGGCGTCGCCGGTGGCGACCCGTTCCAGTGCCTCGAACTCGTTCGCGCCGATCCCGTGGCGCTCCTGCAGGCGGCACTCAAGCTTGCTGAACACAGCCGAGTAGCGCGCCAGCAGCTCGTGCCACTCCTGCACCAGGCCTTGCTCAGCGACGTCGCTCACGGCGAGCACCTTAACATGCACAGACATCAGATGCAAACGCATTAAATGCATCGACATTAGATGCGCGTGCATGTACTGTCGCCGACATGAGCTCTTCCGCGTACTTGTCCACCACTTCAACCCGGTGGGACGCACGTCTCTGGGGTGTCCTGCTCACCGTTTCGATCGTCATCGGTCTCGACGCGCTCGACGTGTCGATGGTCGGGGTCGCGCTCCCCGCCATCCAGGCCGACCTCGGCCTGTCCACCAACGCGCTGCAATGGGTCGTCAGCGGGTACGTGCTGGGCTACGGCGGGCTGCTGCTGCTCGGCGGCCGCACCGCCGACCTGCTCGGCCGCCGCCGGGTGTTCCTCGTCGCCGTCGCCGTGTTCGCGCTGGCCTCGCTGCTCGGCGGGCTCGTCGACGACGGTGCCCTGCTCATCGCGAGCCGCTTCATCAAGGGCCTGGCCGCCGCCTTCACCGCGCCGGCCGCGCTGTCCATCATCACCACGACGTTCCAGGAGGGCCCGGCCCGCAACAAGGCGATCAGCATCTTCGCCGTGTTCGGCGCCAGCGGGTACTCCGCCGGGCTCGTGTTCTCCGGCCTGCTGACCGAGGTCGGCTGGCGCTGGACGTTCCTGCTCCCCGCGCCGATCGCCCTGGTCGCACTGGTCGCGGCGTGGAAGCTGATCCCGGCCTACCGCGCGGAGGGCGGCCGCGGCTACGACTTCCCGGGCGCCATCACCGGCGCCGCCGGTTCGCTGCTGCTGGTGTTCGGCGTCGTCGAGGCACCCGAGATCGGCTGGGCCGCGCCGCGCACGCTGATCACGTTCGTCGTCGCGCTCGCCCTGCTCGTGACGTTCGTCGTCATCGAAAAGCGCAGCAGCCACCCGTTGCTGCGGCTGGGCATCCTGCGTTCGGGCCCGCTGGCCCGCGCCAACCTCGGCGGCGCGCTGTTCTTCGGCGCGTACATCGGGTTCCAGTTCGTCGTGATGCTCTATCTGCAGCGGGTCCTCGGCTGGTCGGCGCTGCAGACGGCGCTCGGCTTCCTGCCCGCGGCGCTGATCGTGGCGTTCGGCTCGCCGCGCATCGAGCCGCTGATCGACCGCGTCGGCACGCCGCGCACGATCTTCGCCGGCGTCGTCGCGCACGTCCTCGGGTACGCGCTGTTCCTGCGGATCGACGAGCACTCGGGCTACGCGGGATATGTGCTGCCCAGCATGATCCTGCTCGGCATCGGCTTCACGCTGGCGTTCTCGTCGCTCAACATCCAGGCGACGGCCGGGATCGCGGACGACGAGCAGGGCCTCGCGGGCGGTCTGTTGAACACGTCCCTGCAGGTGGGCGGCGCGATCGGGCTGGCGGTGGTGACGGCGGTCCTGACCGCCAACGGCGGCCGTGAAGCCTCGTCGGCCGCACTGCTCACCGGCCTGACCCCGGCGTTGAGCGTGGTCACCGGCATCGCGGTGCTGGGCCTGCTGATCGCGATCAGCGGCCTGGTGGCCCGCCGTCGCCCGGCCGAGGCGCCGGTCCCGGAGCCGGAGCTGGCGGTCATCGCCGACTGACCCAAGCGCCCCAAGGCGGCCTTGGTTGCGTCTGACGCACCGAAGGCCGCCTTGGGTGCGTCTGACGCACCGAAGGCCACATTGGGGCGCTTCAGGCCGCGCGCTCGTCCGTGCCCGGCACCTTGGCCGTGCTGATCGCGATGCGGTTCCACGTGTTGATCGCGAAGATCAGCGCGAGCAGTTGGCCCAGTTCTTCTTCGGTGAATTCGGCGGCCGCCCGGGCGTAGACATCGTCGGGCACGCCACCCGAGATCGAGGTGACGGCTTCGGTCAGCGCCAGCGCCGCCTGCTCCTTCGCGCTGAAGAAGTGCGAAGCCTCGGCCCAGACGGCGACCAGGTGCAGCCGCTCCTCGCTTTCACCCGCCTTGCGGGCGTCCGAGGTGTGCATGTGCAGGCAGTACGCGCAGCGGTTGAGCTGCGACGCGCGGATCTGCACCAGCTCGACCAGCGCGGGGTCCAGCCCGGCGCGGGCGGCGGCGTCGAAGCCGATCAGGGACTTGAAGGCCTTCGGGGCGGTCTTGGCGAAGGTGATGCGGGAGTTCGTCATGACCGGAACGCTACGGCCCGGTTGACCCGCGTGTAGGGTGCATTCTCGTGCCGGAAAAGTGGGTCAATTCCGGAGTCGACCTGCACCTCGAGCTGGCGGCCACCGGGGGCAGGCGGGCCGCGCTCATCACGGCCCTGCGCGACGCCGTCCGCACCGGGCGGCTCGCTCCCGGCACGCGGCTGCCGCCCTACCGCGCACTGGCCATCGACCTCAGGCTCGCGCGCAACACCGTCGCCGACGCCTACGCCGAGCTGGTCGCCGAGGGCTGGCTCACCGCCGTGCAGGGCTCCGGCACCCGCGTCGCCGACCGCGCCGAGCCCCTCGAGCCGAGCCGGATACCGAAGAAAGTCCCGGGCGCGCCGAAACCGCGGCACAACCTCAGGCAAGGCCAGCCGGACGCGACGTCGTTCCCGCGCGCGGAATGGCTCGCCGCCGCACGCCGGGCGCTGACCACCGCGCCGCACGACGCCTTCGGGCCCGGTGATCCCCGCGGCCGCCCCGAACTGCGGGAAGCACTGGCCGCCTACCTCGCGCGGGCGCGCGGCGTGCGGACGTCGCCGGAGCGGATCGTCGTCTGCTCCGGGTTCGCGCACGCGCTGCGGCTGTTGTTCCCGGCCGTCCTGCCCGGCCCGCTCGCCGTCGAGGCGTACGGCCTCGCGTTCCACCGCGGGATCTTCGACACGGCCGGGGTGCGCACGATTCCCCTTGCCCTGGACGAAAAAGGCGCCCGCGTCGAAGACCTCACCGTGCCGACCGCGCTGCTCACGCCCGCGCACCAGTTCCCGACCGGCGGCCCGCTGCACCACGACCGCCGCACGCTCGTCGTCGACCACGTCCGCGCGACGGGCGGCCTGCTGATCGAGGACGACTACGACGGCGAGTTCCGCTACGACCGCAAGCCGGTCGGCGCGGTGCAGGGGCTCGACCCCGAGCACGTCGTCTACGTCGGTTCGGTGAGCAAGAGCCTCTCACCCGCGCTGCGGCTCGGGTGGCTGGTGCTGCCGGAGCGTCTCGTCGACGCCGTGCTGGCGGTGAAGGGGGAGCGCGAGGCGTGGGCGAGCGCGCTCGACCAGCTCACGCTGGCCGAGTTCGTCACGTCCGGCGCCTACGACCGGCACATCCGCCGCATGCGCTTGCGCTACCGACGCCGTCGCGACGTCTTGGTGGCGGCGCTCGCCGAACACGCGCCGCACGTCGTGCCGACCGGCATCGCCGCCGGGCTGCACGCCGTGCTGCGCCTGCCGCCGGGAACGGAGAAGTCCGCGCTGAAGGCCGCGGCGTGGCAGGGACTCGCGCTGGACGGGCTGGCCGCATTCCGGCACCCGGCGAGCACGATGTCCACAATGGACGGCCTGGTGGTCGGCTACGCGACCCCACCCGACCACGCCTACGCCGCGGCGGTCGAAGCGCTGTGCCGCGCCCTGCCCTAATACTGCAACGGCAGTCAGGTGAGTGGGTAGCCGCGTCGTTTGTAATGGCTGAGGCGGGCTTGGTGTTGCCGTCGGCGGCGGAAGCGTGACCAGGCCCAGACGTGCTCGGCGGCGTCGGTGACACGCAGGACGAGTCTGGTCAGCAGGCGCCGGATCTCCGGTAGCGTGTATCCGATCATGCCTGGTTCGCTGACACCGATTCCCCTTTTATGGCCAGGGATCGGGAGACGGCGAGCCAGGCGTGGGCCAGCATCGACAGCGTGATGTGGGCATACCAGGCTCGCCAGGACCGGACCTGGTAGTGATCGAGTCCGGCTTCGTTCTTGGCCTGCTGGAAGCATTCCTCGATCCGCCAGCGGGTCCCGGCGATCCAGGCCAGGTCCAGCAGGGTCGAGCGCCGCGGCCCGTAGCAGACGTAGTAGGCGATCTCGGTCGAGTCCGAGAGTGAGCGGCGGGCGAGCAGCCAGTGCCCGCGCCCGGCCCGCCAGCCGGTCCCGAGCGGGATCCGCGCCCAGTCGTACTCGCGTGGCCCGTGCGCACCAGCGCCGACCGACAGCCGCCGCCACGACCGTGCGGGCAGGTCCGCGATCAGCTCATCCGCCCTCGCCTCGGCGCCGCCGGTGGTGTCGAGCAGGTCGTTGACCTTGGTGGCCAGCACATGCGCAGCGTCGTGTTCCTCCAGCCACGTCCGCAGGTACTTGACCTGCCCGTAGGCCTCATCGGCGGTGATCCACGAGAACGGCACACCCGCGGCGAACGCCCGCGCCAGCATCCCCATCGCCTGTCGGGGTTTCGTCTGGAACTCGGTTCCGTCGGGGATCCCGGCCCGCCGACACCGAGCAGGGTCGGCGATCCAGGGCTCGGGCAGATACAGCGCACGGTCGATCAGCGCGTGCCCACGCTCGGAGGCATACGCCAGGAACGTGCCGATCTGGCAGTTCTCGATCCGCCCGGCGGTCCCGGAGTACTGCCGCTGCACCCCCGCCGAGCGCACACCTTTCTTCAGGAACCCAGTGTCGTCCACGATCAGCACCCCAGTTGGCTCACCGAGATGCTCGATCACGTAGTCCCGAACGTCATCGCGAACTCCGTCGATGTCCCAATCCGCCCACCGCAAGAGCCGTTGCATGCCGTCCGGGGACATCTCGCCGGCTTGCTCGGCCAACGTCCAGCCGTTCTTCCGCTCCAACCCGGCGACCAGCCCGGACATGTACTCCCGCGCCCGGCCCCGCGGCTCCGACCGGGTGAACCGGCCCGCGATCCGCTCATGCACCCGATCCAGCTGATCCAGCACCACATCGACCACCACCAGGATGATCTATCACACGTCACCCGAGTGCCGTTGCAGTACTAACCCACGATGTCGATCTCGAACGGTTCGGCCGCGCTGTAGTTGATGTCGGCCCACACCGCGCCCGGCAGGTCGTACCGGCGGTGCGACGTCAGCTTCGCGTTGTAGCCCGCCGTCTGCGCCGGGTTGTGGCCGATGCCCTGGCGGTCGTTGCCCCACGCGTAGATGTCGCCGACCCACATGGGTTTCGAGATGCCGTCACCGCCGAGCCGGGGCCGGATGACGACCGCCGCGCCCGGGCTGCCGGACAGGAAGACCCGCACCGCGTTCTGGTCGGCGTTCGGCGGGGTGACCGTGATGCGTTCCATGATCTCCACTCCAGTCGAGGCGGATCCGGTGCCGTCCACTCCCGGCCAGTAGTCGACGACGGACGAGACGTCGTAGCCGGGGGCGACGTTCCCGCGGTACTGCTTGGCGACCGCGCCGTCGGGGATGGCGGGATCCCCGTTGTAGTGGGCGATCCAGTAGTGCGGCTCGGCGACGCCGGCGGAGGAGAACGCCGACCGCACCGAGGGCCAGGTCGAGAGGTTGCAGTAGATCGTCGGGTCCGCGCCGGCCGCGCGGCGCATCCGGACCCAGCCCGGCGCCTCGGCCGGCGTGGCGTCGCCGGGTTCGACGTCCAGCACGTGCCCGTCGTTCGTGCTCGCCTTCTTGACGATGGTGACCTTGACCGCGCGGGGGAAGCGCGCCCAGTCCGCGGCCGACCACGGTTCCAGTTTGATCTTGTCGATGTAGCCCGCGACCATCTGCGCGTCGGCGGGGATGTTCGCGGCCGTGACCGCGTCGTACATCGTGCGCACGGGTTGCGTCTCCGTTCGGTGCCGTATCGCCGTTTCGGGGACGGCGAAATCGTCTCCGCGATCCGCCATCGTGCTGATACCCACGTGGGACGGACGTCAAGCCGAAAACGTTACGCAGTTCTTGTCCTTCACCAAAATGGCCGCACGGTGCAATTCCTTCACCGCCCGTTTACGAGCTCGTGGTGACTTTCCGCGATCGGGGCTGGCTTCCCGCTCACCCGGCTGGCAAGCTGCCAGGACTTCACGAAGGAAGGGACGTGCATGGCGGCACACCCGGCGCGGACCCGGCGCATCGACGCGCCGGTCGTCGTCCTGAGCGTGCTGCTCGTGGTCGCCCTGCTCGCCTGGGCGGGCGTGGACTACCTGCGCGACCGCCTGGCCGCCGGTGGCTGCGACACGACGACGCCGGTGCGCATCACGGCCGCACCGGACCTCGCGCCGGTGCTCACCGCGCTGGCCCGGACCGTCCCGGAGCCGGACTGCTACACCGTCGAAGTCACCGCGAGCGCTTCGAGCGCCACGGCGGCGGCGCTCGAAGCCAACGGCGCGAACGGCCCCGACGTCTGGGTGCCGGAGTCGAGCACCTGGCTGCTGCAGGCGCGCGACGGCGGCG
Organism: Amycolatopsis nalaikhensis; assembly: GCF_030264295.1. GTDB lineage: Bacteria > Actinomycetota > Actinomycetes > Mycobacteriales > Pseudonocardiaceae > Amycolatopsis > Amycolatopsis nalaikhensis. The sequence goes on from NZ_CP127173.1 coordinate 5,097,920, forward strand.
CGTGGAACCTGCCCGAATCCGGCCAGTCCGTGGCGAGTTCGCCCGTGGTGCTGGCCCTGACCGAAGACGTCGCGAAGCGCGCGGGCTGGCCCGCGAAGTCGCCGTCCTGGGCGGACGTTCTCGCGGAAAGCCCGGTCGGGTTGCCCGATCCGCGGCGCGACCCGGCGGGCATCGCCGCGCTGCTCGGCCTGCAGCAGCTCACCAAGGACGCGCCCGACCCGGCCGCGGCGTTCACCGAAGAGATCCGCAAGCTTTCGGCGGTGCCGCGGCCGTTCCCCGCGTCGCCCGCGTCCGAGCAGTCCGTGCTGGCCCGCAAGCTCGTCGCCGCGTACCCGGCCGCGGGCGTGCCGAGCTTCGACTACCCGTACGTCGTGCTGCCGCGCGCGTCCGAGGCCTCCCGGGCGGCGGCCGAGCGGTTCCTGCGGCTGCTGCTCGACCAGACCGCCACGAAAGCCTTCGGCGACGCCGGGTTCCGCACGCCGGCCGGGCAGCTGCTCGGCGACCGGGCGGCGGACACCCGCACGAACCCCGCGCCACGGCCCACCGGGCCACCCGCGCCCGAAGCGATGTACGGCGTGCTCCAGGCGTGGGCCGGCGCGAACCTCAGCGCCCGCGTCCAGGTGCTGCTCGACGTCTCCGGCTCGATGGCCGCCACCGTGCCCGGCACCGGCCGCAGCCGGATGGCGCTCACGATCGACGCCGCGACGCAGGGGCTCGGGCTGTTCAAGCCGACGACCGAGCTCGGCCTGTGGCTGTTCTCCACCCGGCTCGACGGCGCCAAGGACTACCGGGAGATCCTGCCGATGCGGTCGATCAGCGACCAGCTCGCCGCGGGCGGCTTGGCGACGCTGCAGGCCGTCAAGCCGAAACCCGGGGGCGCGACCGGGCTGTACGACTCGATCCTCGCCGCCTACCAGAACGCCCGGCAGAGCTGGCAGCTCGGCCGGATCAACGTCGTCGTGGTGCTCACCGACGGCCGCAACGAGGACAGCGACTCGGTCGGGCTGCCCGGCCTGCTCGCCGAGCTGTCCCGGCTGCAGGACCCGCGGAAACCGTTGCCGGTGATCGGGATCGGCATCGGCCCGGACATCGACGCGAGCGAGCTGCGGCAGGTTTCGGCCGCCACCGGCGGCGCGTCCTTCACGACGCCGGACCCGCGCAAGATCTCCGACGTCTTCTACCAGGCACTGAGCAAGCTCATGTGCCAGCCGCCCGCTTGCAAGAATTGAGGACGCCGGTGCTGGTCGAGCTCGAAAAGCCGCGCACGCTGCGAAGACCGTCCGCGGTGGTGCTCGCGGCCTTCGTGGCGGGTGTGGTGCCGTTCGCGCTGCACGCCTGGGCCGCGCTGCACGGGAGTTTCGCGCAGGACGACTTCGTGGTCACCTACCGGGCGGCCGCGGCCGGGCCGTTCGACCCCGCGTTCCTGTTCCAGGACTACCACGGGCACCTGCAGCCCGGCGGGTTCTTCCTCGCCGCCGTGCTGACGTGGTGGGCGCCGCTGAACTTCGCGCTGTTGATGGCGCCACTGCTGGTGATGCGGGTCCTCGCGATGGTGCTGTTCTGGTGTTTCCTGGTGCGCTGCTTCGGCCGCCGCTGGGCGATCCTGGTGCCGTTCACCGTGTTCACGGCGTCGACGTTGCTGCTGGTCCCGACGCTGTGGTGGTCGTTCGGAAGCCAGCTCGTGCCGGTGGTGCTGGCCGCGGCGGGAGCGGTGCACGCGCACGTCCGCTACCTGGCCGACGGCGGCCGGTGGTGGCTCGGTGTCTTCGCCTGGACGCTCTTCGGGCTCGCGTTCTACGAGAAGGCGGCGCTGATCCCGGTGCTGCTGGCCGGGGTGACCGTCCTGCTCGGACAGTCCCTTCGCGACCACGTCCGCTACTGGGCCGGGCACGCCGTCCTGCTGGCCGGGTTCGTGGTGGGGTTCCTGGTCTTGACGACGAGCCAGGTCGGCACCGGCGCGTCGCCGTTGTCGGCCGGGACGGTCGCGGACCTGACCGGCCGGATGCTCGGTGACACCCTGCTGCCGGGACTGGTCGGCGGGCCGTGGTCCGGCGCCGGGGCGGGCGCGACCTGGGCGCCACCGCCGTTCCTCGTCGTCGTCGCGCTCGTGGTGGCTGCGGTGGTCGTGGTGGTCGCCGGAGTGCGCGTCGGCGGCCGTCGGGCGTGGGCTGCCTGGCTGCTGCTCGCCGCCCTGTTCGCGGTGGACGTCGGCCTGCTCACGCTGACCCGGCTGCGCGAAGTCGGCCCGGCCGCGGGCGACGACCCGCGGTACGTCGCCGATCTCGCGCTCGTGGCCGCCCTGTGCGGGGCGTTCGCGTTCCTGCCGCGCGCGGAAGTTGCGCCATCCGGCGGAAAGCGGGAACGGCCGATCGCGGTAATCGCGTGCGTGCTTTTGCTCGCGAGTTCGGCGGTGGGATTCTCGCGGCTTTCCCCGGCGCTGCGGTTCGAGCATTCCGGGCAGTACGTCGCAAATGTGCGGGCGGCCGTCGCGGCGGATCCGGACCTCGTTTTCTTCGACACGTTCGTGCCCTCGGACGTCGTCCACGAATGGTTCGGGGCGGACTCCCGCGCGTCCCGGGTGGTCGGCCTGCTGCCCGGCACGCACTTCGACCAGCCGACGAGCCGGATGCACCAGCTCGACGCGACGGGCACCCCGCACCGGATCACCGGCGTGGACCCGGTTTCGCGCGGGGTGCCCGGCCCGGTGCCGGGCTGCGGCTACGCGATCGGCGAGACGCCGTCGCGCATCCCGCTCGACACGGCCGTCCTCGGCAGGCACCTGCTCAAGGTGGATTACTACACTTCGGACGGTGGCGAAGGCCTGGTCGACCGGACGCCGGTGTGGTTCCAGGCCGGGCTGCACTCGCTGTACCTGCCGGTCGACGGCCTCTTCGACAGCATCGCCGTCCGGCTCTCGAGCCCCGGCGCCCCGGTGTGCGTCGCCAAGATCGAGGTCGGCCAACCGATGTCGTGAGTGTTTAGGGCGGTTAGAACCGCCCTAAACACTCACGACATCAGTAGGGGTCGTACGGGCTGTCGTGGCCGACCAGGCGGGCCAGCGGCCGCAGCCGCAGGCGCAGCAGCACCTTGATCCCGACGTTGCGCAGGAACCACGGCAGCTGCGCCAGCACGCGCAGCCGGTCCGCCGCGGACGGCGCCGCCAGCCGGAACCGCGCCAGCGACGTCGCCCGGTCCACATAGGTGTAGCGGCGTCCGAAGAGGACCTTCGCGATCGTGCCGAGCGTGACGCCGATCGAGGAAAAGCAGTCGTGGACCAGGATTTCCGCACCGGGTGGCAGGTGCGCCGACCAGCGGAGGTCGTCGGTGTAGGTCCAGTAGTCGTGCTTGCCGTCGATGTAAAGCAGGTGTATCGGGCGGTCCCAGTCAGGGCGCAGTTCCGTGCTGTAACCGGCGACGAGCTCGACGACGTCGTCCAGCCCGGCCTGGCGGATGTTGCGCTCGAACAGCTGCCGCGTCGGCGATCCGCCGAACAACCGGCCGTCCACGAAGGGGTCGACGGCGATCACCGCGGCACCCACCGTGCGGGCCGCCGCGCCGAGGACGATCGTGGATCTGCCCTGGTGGCTGCCGATTTCCAGGACGACGTCGCCCTTCTCCAGGCGGCACACGGCGTTCCACAGCGCTTCACCCTGCGCACGCGTCATCCAGCCCTTGACCGGCTCGGCCAAGGCCCAGGCGTCTTCGAACGAGATGGCGCACCTGCCTGAAGTCGGGACTCTGCCTCCAGCAAAACTGTCGGCACATGGTAGCCAGGTTTCGGCCTAGTATCTACCGGATGGTAACCACGGCCCGCGAACGAGCCCGGGACGACGCCCCACCCTCCGGGCGCGTCGGGAAGGGCGCGTTCTTCCGCCGCCCGAGCACGTGGATCGTGCTGGCGCTGACCGTGGTGTCCTTCCTCCAGATGCCGGGCAAGACGACGTTCGACACGAAGCTCGACCTCGCCGTCGACCCGCTCGCCTTCCTCGGCCGCGCGCTGCACCTGTGGAACCCGGAGGCGACCGCGGGGGAGCTGCAGAACCAGGCGTACGGCTACCTCTTCCCGATGGGCCCGTTCTTCGCGCTGTGCCAGGCGGTCGGCGTGCCCGCGTGGATCGCGCAACGGCTGTGGGGCGCGATCCTGCTGTCGGCCGCGTTCGGCGGCGCGCTGCTGCTGGCCCGGGCGATGAAGCTCGGCACCGAGCGCACGCGGCTGATCGGGGCGCTGGGTTACGCGCTCGCGCCGCGCATGCTCACCGAGATCGGCGGCCTGTCCGCGGAGATGCTGCCCGCCGTGCTGCTGCCGTGGGTGCTCGTGCCGCTGGTGCGCGCCGGGGCGATCGGCTCGCCGCGGCGCGCGGCCGGGCTGTCCGCCGTCGCCGTGCTGTGCATGGGCGGGGTCAACGGCGCGATGGTCGTGATGGCGCTCGTCCTGCCGGGACTCTGGTTGCTGACGCGGCGGTGGACGCGCGAGCACGTCCGGCTGGTGGTCTGGTGGGCGGTCTTCGTCGTCGGCGCGACGCTGTGGTGGATCCTGCCGTTGCTGCTGCTCGGCGAATACAGCCTGCCGTTCCTGGACTACATCGAGTCCGCGACGAACACGACCGCGCCGATGTCGTTGTTCGAGGTGCTGCGCGGGACGAACCAGTGGGTCGCCTACGTCGTGCAGGGCACGCCGTGGTGGCCCGGCGGCTGGTCGCTGATCGACAACCCGGTGCTGATGCTCGCCACCGGGCTCGTCGCCGGGATCGGCCTGTTCGGCTTGACCCGGCGCGGCCTGCCCGAACGTCGGTTCCTCGTGCTCGGCGTGCTCACCGGGCTGACGCTGCTGACCATCGGGTACGTCGGCACGCTCGACAGCCCGCTCGCCGAGCAGGTCCGGCACCTGCTCGACGGGCCGCTGGCCCCGCTGCGCAACGTCCACAAGTTCGAACCCGTGCTGCGGCTGCCGCTGATGCTCGCGTTCGTGCACGGCATTTCGAGCCCGGTGAAGTCGTCGCGCCGGTTCCTGCGGCCCGCGCTGGGGTTGCTGCTGGTCCTGGTGATGGCCGCGCCCGCGTGGCTGCTGAACCTGCGGTCCGGCCCGGGCTGGGACGAGGTTCCCGGCTACTGGCACGACGCGATGGGCTACGTCGCCAAGGCCGATCCGAACGCGCGGACGCTGCTGCTGCCCGCCACGGGTTTCGGCGAGTACGACTGGGGCCGCACGGTCGACGAGCCCGCGCAGGCGATCGCACGCAGTCCGTGGGCGGTGCGCAACCAGGTGCCGCTCGGGTCCGAAGGCAACACGCGGCTGATGGACTCGGTCGACGCGGCATTGGCCGACGGCCGCGGCGACGCCGGGCTGGCCGCGCTGCTCGCCCGGTCCGGTTACCGGTTCCTGCTGCTGCGCAACGACATCGACCGCGAGCGGACCGCCGCGCCGCCGATCGCGACCCTGCGGGCCGGGCTGGCCGGGTCGCCGGGCATCGCCAAGGCCGCGGAGTTCGGGCCCCTGGAGATCTACGAGGTGAAGCGGCCGGTGCCGCTCGCCACCGCGACGTCCACAAAGGACGTCCCGACGGTCAGCGGAGGCCCGGAGAACCTGCTGCCGCTGCTCGACTCCGGCCAGCTGGACCCCTCGACGCCGACCGTGCTGACCGGCGACGGCGGCTCGCCCGGCGGGCCCCGGCTGGTCACCGACGGCCTGCGCCGCGCCGAACGCAACGTCGGCGGCGTGCGGGACAACCTCAGCCAGACGCTGACCGCGGGCGAGGCCTACCGCCAGCAACGCGCCGCGGGCGACGTGCTGCCGTTCCCCGGCCAGGAGCACCAGACCGTGGCCGCCTACCGGGGCATCCGCGCGGTGACGGCGTCGACGGCGGCGTCCTTCGCCGACGCGTTCGGCGGGTCCGACCCCGGCCACCAGCCGTTCGCCGCGATCGACGGCGATCCGCGCACGGCGTGGCACTCGTCGTCGTTCACCGGGCCGATCGGCCAGTGGCTCGAGGTGGAGCTGGACACCCCGCGGCTGGTCAACTCCGTGGACCTGCAGATGGTGGACGACATCCGCGTGGGCTGGCCGCCGACCCGGATCCGGATCACCACCGACAACGGCTCGGTCGAGCAGCAGGTGATCCGCGGCGCCGGACCGCACGACTACACGGTCGCCGCCGGGGTGACGCGCAAGGTGCGGATCACGTTGCTGTCGCTGGTGGTCGGGCGGCAGGACGGGAACGTCGGCATCGCCGAGCTGAAGATCCCCGGCACCGAACCGCAGCGTGCCCTGGAAGTGCCCGCGGACCTGCCCGCCGGACCGGCGCCGGGCTTCGCGTTCACGCGCGGGGCGCAGCCGCGGTACGCGTGCCTGCGCACCGGCGACGCCGTGCGCTGCGACGCTTCCGCCGCCCGCGACGGCGAAGAACCCGACGGCATCCGGCGGCTCTTCAGCACGCCCGCGGAGGGCACGTTCCTGGTCGGCGGTTCGGTGCTGCCCGCGGGTGGCGGCCGGAACCCGGTGTCGTTGCCGGGGGTGACGGTCGCGTCGACGTCGCAGCTGGGCGGCGACCCGGCGGCGGGCGGGTTCGCTGCCGTGGACGGCGACGCGGGCACGACGTGGCGTCCCGACGTCACCGACCTCCGGCCGACCCTGACCCTCGGCTGGACCGGACCGAAGCGGATTTCCGGGCTGCACATCGGGGTTTCGCCGTCGAGCGGCGCGCGGGCACCCAGGCAGGTGGAACTGGTGGGGAAGTCCGGGACGCGGTCGGTGCGGCTCGACGCGGGCGGCTCAGCGTCGTTCGAACCCCTGGACACCGACCAGCTGCGGATCGTCCTGCCGGGCGACGACGACGATCCGGCGGCGCGCGCGGTGGTCGGCATCGGCAGCCTGGAACTGTCCGGGACGCCGGGGCTGCTGCCGGGCCCGGATCCGGCGTTCACCGTGCCGTGCGGGTCGGGCCCGAACGTCCACCTCGACGGCCTCGACTACCGGACGTCGGTGCGGGGCACGCTGTCGGACATCACCGCGCACCGGCCGCTGGAACTGGGGATGTGCCGCGACTCGGAGGGCGGCATCGCGCTCCCGGCCGGCGGGCACGAGCTGCGGACGGACCGGTCGGACGCGTTCGTGGTGCAGGATCTGTGGCTGCGCCCGGTGGGGGAGGTTTCGCCGCCGGTGCACCGCGCGGTCCAGGTGGGCGAGTGGGACGCGGCGTCGCGGACGGTGACGGTGGCGCCGGGCCCGGAGTCGGTGCTGGCGGTGCCGGAGAACGCGAACGCGGGCTGGGTGGCCACTTTGGACGGTCGCGAGCTGGCCCGCACCCGCGTCGACGGCTGGCAGCAGGCGTGGATCGTCCCGGCGGGCGCGGGCGGCGAGGTGTCCCTGTCGTTCGAACCGGACTCGCGGTACCGGGCTTTCCTGCTGATCGGCGCGGTGGCGGTGCTCCTGCTGCTGGTGGGTGTGGCGTGGCCCGCCCGGCGGCGGCCGTTCGCGGTGGCCCCGGGCGGGGCCGCGGTGCCGGTGGTGCTGATCGGGCTGCTGGTGGCGCTGGGCGGGATGCTGCCGGTGGTGCTGCTGATCGCGTGCCTGCTGGCGCGCCAGTTCTCCGAGCGGGCGCCGCGGTACTTGACGTTCGGCGGCATGGTCGTGGCGGCCGGGGTGTCGGTGACGGGCCGGATCCTGGGTCACGGCCAGGAGTGGGCGTACGGCCCGCTGACGCAGGCGGCGTTGCTCCTGGCGGCGGCCGCGATGGTGGCGACGTGCGTGGACTGGTTCACCCCCAAGAAGCCGCTCGCCCCAGGGTCGTGAGTGGAAAACAGTGTTCTAACACTGTTTTCCACTCACGACGACCGGGTGCGCGACCGCAGTTCCAACGCCGCGCCCGCCACCGCCAGCCCGCCCGCGCAGCAGGCCGCGACCGCGACCACCTGGGCCGCCGAACCGTGCAGCCACGTCGTGATCAGCACCGCCTCGACGACCACCGCCGTCCACATCAGCAGCGTCACCCGGCGGTCGCCGTCGGCCAGCCGGGCGTACAACAGGATCTGCACCAGCGCGAGCATCGAGCCCGCCAGCGCGAACGGCCACACCGGCATCGTGCTTCCGGCGTAACGCGATCCGCCGATCACGGCGAGCAGCGAAGGCCCCAGCACCACCGAAACCAGCAGCACGACGGCGTCCAGGCATGCGCACACCGCCAGCGCCAGCGGCAGAACCCGCCGCCGTCCGGCGGAAGCGGCGAACCGCGGCAGCACCAGCACGCCCACCGCCTGCGGCAGCCAGTACGCGATCTTCGTGACGATCGCGCCGAGCGCGTACTCGCCGGCGTCGGCCGCCGGGAGCGTGTGCCGCGCCAGCACCAGGTCGAGGTTCACCAGCAGCACCAGCGCCAGCATCGCCTGCGCCGTGTGGAGCACGTCGCCGCCGTGGCGGTCGGCCCAGCGCGGCCGCGGGCGGCCGCAGATCTGCCAGCCCGCCACGACGACCACCAGCGAGCCGATCGCCGTCCCGGCCAGCGCGCCGGTCGGTGTCCTCGCCACCACCAGCCCCACCAGGGAACCGCCGACCTTGCCGACGCCTTCCAGCGCGATCAGCCCGGCCAGCGTCGCGAACCGGTGGGCGCCCTGCAGCAGCCCGTGGAACAAGCCGAGCAGCGTCAACGGCCCGAGTGCGGCGGTCACCAGCAGCGCCGGGGCCAGCGAACCCAGGTGCAGCAGGAGCACCAGCAACGGGCTGAGCGTCAACGCCGCCGCCGCGACGATCCCGCTCGTCACCAAGCCGAGCGCGAACAGCGAACCACGGGAAAGCGAAGGCGAGCGCGCGACCCGCAAGGCCACCACCGTCTGCAGGCCCATCGCCGGGACGACGCCGATCACCAGCACCGCCAGCAGAGAGCTCAGCTCCCCGAACGCGCCGGGCGCGAGGACCCGCGCGGCCGCCAAGCTCAGCACGTAACTGGCCGCGTTGTTGCCCGCGAGCGCGAGCGAGACGAGGATCGCCGCGACCCGGTTGCCGGTCCGGGCGGGGACTTCGGTGTCTACGCTCAACGGCGGGCTCCCATTACCGGCGGGTAATGACCGGGACACTAATCGCGCGGGCAACGGAAAGGAAGGGCCGTGGAGGCACCAGGCAGGCGGCTCGCGCTCCCCGTGCTGTCCGCCGCGCTGGCGTTCGCCGTCTGCGGGCCGTTGCTCGGCCGCGGGTTCGTGCTGAGCTACGACATGGTGTTCGCGCCGCGGCAGTACCTCGTGCCGGACGCCGTCGGGCTGGGCAGCGTGCTGCCGCGGTCGGTCCCGGCCGACGCCGCGGTCGCCGTCGCGACCACCGTGGTGCCCGGCGACATCGTCCAGAAAATCGTAGTGCTGCTGGCGATCTTCGGGGCCGCGTTGGGCGCGGGGCGGCTCGTCCCGACCGAACAGCTCGGCACCCGGCTCGTCGCCGCGACCGCGTACGCCTGGACGCCGTACGTCGCCGAGCGGTTGTTCATCGGGCACTGGCCGTTGCTGCTGACGTATGCGTGCCTGCCGTGGATCGTCCGGGCCGGACTCGCCGTGCGGAACCGGGAACCGAAAGCCGTGCCACGGCTGGTGCTCGCCTGCGCCCCGGCCGTCTTGACGCCGCCGGGCGGGGTGCTCGCGGCTGTCGTCATGGTCGTCGCGGCCGGCCCGCGGCGGCTGACGCAGACCGGCGCCATCGCGATCCTGCTCAACCTGCCGTGGCTGGTGCCGACGTTCCTCAACGCGGGCAGCACGTTGTCCGACCCGGCCGGGGTCACGGCGTTCAGCGCCCGCGCGGAAAGCTGGGGCCCGGCGGTGCTCAGCGTGCTCGGCCTCGGCGGCATCTGGAACGCCGAAACGGTGCCCGGCAGCCGGTCCATGCCGCTGGTCCCGGTGCTGGTGCTCGTGGCCGTCGCGGTCGCCGTGGCCGGGGTCCGCCAGCTCGCCGCGCGCTGGGGGACGGCACCGGCGCGGGCGCTGATCCTCCTCGGCGTCGCCGGTGTGCTGCTGGCTTCCCTGGCGACGTTGCCGGGCGGGGAGGCGCTGCTGACCGCGGCGATCCGGCACGTGCCCGGCGCCGGGCTGCTGCGGGACGCCCAGAAGTGGGTGGCGTGGTGGGCGTTGCCGCTCGCGCTGGGGTTCGCGCTCGGCATCGAGCTCGCCGCGTCGAAGCTGCGAAGCGTTCAAGGACGTGCCGCACTCACCGCCGCGGCCGTCGTGTTCCCGTTGCTGACGATGCCGGATCTGGCGTGGGGTGGCTGGGGACGGCTCGGCACCGCGCGGTACCCCGCCGACTGGCAGGCGGTGTCCGAAGTGCTCGGTGACCGCCCGGGCGACGTCTTGGCGCTGCCGCTGTCGGCCTTCCGCGGATTCGCCTGGAACGACGACCGCACGCAGCTCGACCCGGCGCCGCGGTTCCTCCCGAAACCGGTGCTGCTGGACGACACCCTGCGCGTCGGCACCGAACGCATCGCCGGGGAGGACCCGCGGATCGGCGACGTCCGCGCCGCGACGTCCGCGGCGGAGCTGACCGCGGCGGGCATCGGCTGGATCCTCGTCGAGCACGGGACACCCGGCGACGTCGACCCGCGGTTGCTCGCCGGCGCGACGAAGGTGTGGGCGGGTGAGTGGCTGACGCTGTACCGGACTCCGGGTGTGCCCGCGGTGAAAGCGATCGCGTGGACGCCGGTCGTCGTGGCGAACGGAGTAGCGCTGGGGTTGCTGTGCGTCGCACTGTTGTGCCGCATGTTACCGATGCGTACATTGGGCCGCGGCAGGATTTCCCCGCCGCGGAAGGAGTGACACGTGGGCACGGTCATCGGCGTGGTCGCCGCCGTCGTCATCGGCGGTGGACTGGCGACCGGAGCGGGCTTCGCCCTCACCAAGGGTGCCGATCCGGACAGTTCCGCCCAGGTGCAGGAAAAGCTCAACGCACAGGTCAAGTACAACCCCGCCGACCACCCGGCCAAGCTGTACGGGAACCGCTGACGCGCCGGATGACGCAGCTCGCCGCCGACCACGCGCACCGCGTCGTCGGGCTCTACGGCGACCCCACCGTTTCCTGGAGCATCCTCCTCGAAGCGGAACTCCACGCGGCCCCGCCGGACCCGGAGAAGCTCCGGACGCGACTGGCGGCCGCCGTCCAGCAGTACCCGCACCTCGGTCCCGTGCCCGAAATCGAGGTGACGGACGACCTGCCCGCGGTCCGGGACCGTTTCGCTTCCACGCCTTACGAGCGTACGGCGCCGTTGGTGCGCGTCGCGATCGGCGAACGCACGTTGCTGGTCGCGGCGCACCACGGCGCTCTCGACGGCCTGGGGTTGCTGGCGCTGCTCGGAATCCTCCTCGACGTCCCGGTTTCCTCGGCGGCGCGCGGGATCGGCGCTCGCGCGGGTGGGAAACCCTTTGCCTTGTCCGCCCTCCAGCGGCTCGCTGAGGCGCTTTTCGCGCCCCCGGGGCGGATCGCTCCGGACAGGGGTCGCGCGGCAGCCACCCCCGCGCACGGCGCCCGGAGCACACCGGCCGCCGGGGATGTCTTCGCCGCCCGGCACGAGCCGCGCCTGCGCCTGAGCGCCGCGGGGTTCGTCGCAGCCGCCGCCCAGGCCACCGAACGCTGGAACCACACCCACAACACCCGCACAGCTCGCGTCGTCGCCGCGCTGGGCGCGTCGTGGCGCTCGGGCGCCGCGCCGGAACCCGTACACAACAGCGCCTTCTTCCGCCTGCGACTCCGCCCCGGCGTGGACGTCGCCGCGGTACTGGCCGCCCAGGCTCCGGAACCGGACTTCCCGGCCCGCAGCAGCAGGCTCGCCCGGCTGGGCACCCGGCTGCTGGCGAGCCGCCTCGGTTCGACGTTCCTCGTGTCGAACCTCGGCGTCGTGTCCACCGGGGACACCGTGCGCTCACTGGCGTTCTACCCGGCGGCGAGCGGCCGGTCCGGCGTCGCGTTCGGTGCGGCGACCACCGGCGCCGTCACGACCCTGACCGTGCGGGCCCGCCGCCGGGACTTCGACGCGCCCGCCGCGGCTCGCCTGCTCGACGCGTTCGGCGACGCGGTTCACGACGCCAGCACCGCGCCGCGCGCCACCTGACTCAGCACCCGCGGCCGCGGCTCGGGCCGCCCGGAGACGTCCCGGACCAGCGACGCGAACTGCCCCACGCTGACGTCCCAGCTGAACCGCCCGGCCCGCTCGGCCCCGGCCAAGCCCATCTCCGCGCGCCGCAATCCGTCGGCGAGGAGGCCGTCGACCTGGGTGGCGAAGTCGTCGAAGTCGTCGGCGAGCAGGCCCGTGCGGCCCTCCACAATGGATTCCGCCACGCCGCCCGCCGCACGGTAGGCCACCGACGGCACGCCGTGCGCCGCGGCCTCCATGATGACGATGCCCCAGCCCTCCTTCACCGACGGGCACAGGTGCAGCCACGACCGCGCGAGGACCTCGTGCTTGGCCTGCTCGTCGACCCAGCCGTGCAGGACGACGCGGTCGGCGACCCCACGCGAAGCCGCGTGCGCGCGCAGCACCTCCTCCCACGGGCCCTGGCCGACGACCTCGAGCCGCAGCTCCGGCCAGCGCCGCGCCAGCCGCGCGACGACGTCGATCGCGTGCTCGATCCGCTTGTGCGGCACCAGCCTGCTCACCGCGACCAGCGTCGGCGCGGGGTCGCGGCCGGACGCGCACGCCGGGGGCGCGTCGAGGCCGTTCGGCACCACGGTCACCCGCGAGCGCTCGACGCCCAGCCCGGCCAGCTCGGCCTTGGTGACCTCGGAAACCGTGACGTACCGGCACTTCCGGAACAGCCACGGCGCCAGCCGCGACTCGATCCACCAGCCGACCCGGCCCAGCGCCTCGCCGAGCGCGCTGATCCACTGTTCCTTGTGGACGTGGTGCACGAGCACCAGCACCGGACAGGCGGCGACGAGCCGGGCGAAGAACGGCATGCCGTTCTGCACGTCGACGACGAGGTCGGCGCGGGCCCGGCGGATCGCGCGCAACGCGTGCGCGTACACGCCGAACTTGTTGCCGCGGCGCCGGTAGCGGACGCCGTCGCGCCACTCGCCCGCGGTCGCGCCCGGGTAGGCGGCGCACTGGATCTCGACCCGGTAGCCCGCTTTCGCCAGGCCTTCGGCCATCCGCTCGACGTACCGCTCCGACCCGCCGCCTTCGGGGTGGCCGGTGTCGCGCCAGTTGACGAGAAGCACACGAGGACGTTCCATCGAGTTATCCCAACCTGTGGCGACGGTGCTAGGTTACTGGTGCGTACACAGTAGATGAACGTATTCCGGAAAGCGACGGTTCAATGGTAGGTAATCCGGTTCTCGATCAGCGGCACCGGGCCACGCTCGGCCGTTCCGTGACGCTCTTCCGCACGTTCCTCTCCGAGCAGACCGACCCGGACGGCTTCTATTCCGCGTTGGCCGCCGATTCGGTCCGGCAATTGGCGGCGCACACTCCGCTGTCCGGCCGAACGGTGCTCGACGTCGGTGGCGGTCCCGGCTATTTCTCCGACGCCTTCCGCGCGGCCGGCGCGGTCTACCTCGGCCTCGACCCGGACGTCGGCGAGCTGTCCGCGCGGGGCGAGCCGGGGGAGAACATGATCCGCGCCAGCGGCACGGAACTGCCCGTGCGCAGCGGTTCCGTGGACATCTGCTACTCGTCGAACGTGCTCGAACACGTCGCCGAGCCGTGGGTGATGCTCGACGAGATGTGCCGGGTGACCAAGCCCGGCGGCACGGTTTTCGCGTCGTTCACGCCGTGGTATTCGCCGTGGGGTGGCCACGAGACCGCGCCGTGGCATTTCCTCGGCGGCTACTACGCGCGTCAGCGGTACGCCAGGAAACTCGGGAAGCAGCCGAAGAACAAATTCGGGGAAAGCCTGTTCCCGGTTTCGGTCGGCGCCGCGCTTCGCTGGGCGAAGACGACGCCGCTCGCCGATCTGGTCGCCGGATACCCGCGTTATCACCCGAGCTGGGCGATGTGGATCGTGCGGGTTCCCGGTCTCCGGGAAATAGCGTCCTGGAATCTGGTCCTGGTGTTGCGGCGGAGGTGATTCAGCGGCCCGCGCCGACGGGCACCCGCCGTCGCTGCGGCGGGGCGGGCGGCTCGGCGCGACGGCGGCGGGCCAGCAGCACGACCGCGGCGACGATCAGCACGCCACCACCGATCCCGAGCCAGAGCGGGCCGGTGCTCGACAGGAACTCCAGCTTGCCCTTGTTCGCGTTGATCTGGTCCACCATCTGCGAGATCGTCTTGCCGTTGTAGGCGAGCGTCCCGTCGAACACGACCGTCGTGCTGCCGGTGGTGCCGACGCGCAGCTCCTGGTGCTGCTGTTGCTGCTGCTTCACCTCGATCCCGGTGACCGGCTCGACCCACATCGTGTTGACGCCGCGGTAGTAGAGGTCGGCCTTGAGGGTCGCCTGGTCGGAGCCGACGAGCGTGCCGGGCACGTCCTTTTCGGCCACCTTCGTGTCGGGGATGTCCTGGACGAACTTGTAGGTCTCGATCCCGTTCACCGTCTCGGTGCCGGCGTAGCGGGCGATGACCGCCGCGCCGGTGTTGTCGTCGTAGACCCGGTAGTCCTTCTGCTCGGTGCCGAACGGGAACTTGAAGTTCAGCCCGGGCTGCGCCTTGTAGTCGTTGGTCTCGGGCGGCTTCTGACCGTCCTTTTCGGCCTTGTCCTTCAGCTCGGTGACGTAGCTGCTCCTGGTGTCGCACTTCGGGTCGGACTCGCCGTGCGGCTCGTAGCCTTCGGCGGTGCGCCGGTCGAAGCAGACCTGCCGCTTGCTCGCGCTGAGCACGGTGCCGTCGGCGTCGTCGGTGACCTGCACCGCCAGCAGCCAGACCGCGTAGTCGGTGTCCTGGTGCATCTCCGGCGCGGCGAAGTTCGCCTGCACGCGCGCGGTCGCGGTCAGCTTCGCGTTCTCCCGGATGGCCGAGACCGGGCCGGAACCGTTGTCGGTCACGGCGAGGACCTTGCTCGCGGTGCCTTCGAGCACCGACGTCGAGTCCTGGTCGAGGGGCACCTTGGCGAGCTTCGGGTAGACGTAGGTGGGGAGGAGCACCGCCCCCGCGATCGCGAAAACGCCCAGTGCCAGCAAGATCAGGCCGAAAGCTCGTCGCAACGGTCCTCCTGGGTCGTCTTCGTCGACACGCAAATTACCCGGCGGTAATCAGGTGCCCGGATAGTGGCCCGCGCCACGGCGCACGTCAAAGTGTGACCGGCGGTCACAGACACCGGGTGCCACCGGAAGGTCGCATGTGCGCCGCCGTTCGGACCAAGCGACCAAACAAGTTTGTTCCCGGGCACAACGGGCACGGGCCCACCATCGGACGGTCCTCGACCGCCGCGCCGGAGTCGTCAAGGAGAGTTTTCCTTTTGTCGCAGCACCCTTCGCCGGTCGCCATCGCGGCCACCGCGAGCTGGCGGGCCCGGATCGTGGCGGCGGCCGCGAGTGCCGGGATCAGCCTCACCGACCCGATGGCCGGCGTGCCGGGCATCCGGGTGCTCGAATGCACGCGCGGAGACCTGGCGGCGATCGTCCCCCGCCTGGGCGGCGCCCGGTCGAAGGCGGCGATAGGCGCACATTCGGACTCGATCGCGGACCGTGAGCTGCGCGACGCGGTGGCCGACGTGGCGGCGCTGCTTTCGTTGCACGGCAACGTGGTGCTCGACCTCGACGCGGGCGGCCGCCGAAGCCGAATGCCGCACACGGACGTGGTGGTGTCGGCCGGAGTGGACCGTCCTCAGTGGACGGGGACGGCAGTGACGCTCCCGGTGGGCACGGACCGGCGCGGGGGTCCGCTCACGGTGGCGCTCACCGCCGGTCCCGGCTTCGAGGGAACGGTGTTGGAGTTGGCAAGGTTGGTGGAGGCTGACGCGGCTTAGCTCAGGGGGCTTGACGTGCATTCCCAGCGCGGCGGGGCTGCGGTCGCGCGGGTTGCGGCGCGGCCGGGGCGGCGGAGCTGGGTTGAGGTCGGCGCGGCTTGGCTGAAGGCGCCGCCTGCCCGCATCTCGCCGCGGCCGAGACCCCAACCGCCGCGGCTCAGCCCACGACTGCGGTCACCCGGATCTCGACCCGCATCCCCGGCGCACCCAGTGCCGCCACCCCCAGCTGGGTCCAGATCGGCGCTTGGTCGCCCATCCTCTTGCGGAACTGCTCGACCATCACCCTGGTGTGGTCGTCGCCGATGGTGTCCTCTGCGGTGGGGACGTGGAACGAGTCCACCGAGACCACGTCGGCCCACGTCGCACCGGCCGTCGCCAGTGTCCGCTCGACGTTGTCGAACGCCCGCACGATCTCCTCTTCGAGCGAGTCCGGGAAGACGGTGTCGTCGTCCCAGCCGCCCTGGCCCGAAATCTCCACGCGGTCGCCGAGCCGGACCGCCTGGCTGTAGTGCAGGGCCTCGAGGTGGCGGGGGCCGTAGCCGGGGGTGACGAAGAACTGAGGCACGGGTGAATCCCTTCGATTGACTTCACGCTTGAAGTCAACCTAGCACGGATTTACTTCAAGCGTGAAGTCATCGACCGCCGGGTAGGGTGCCGCCATGGCCACCACCGACGAGCCCCGATGGCTCAACCCGGCGGAAAAGGAAGCCTGGACCGGGCTGGTCTCGCTCGTCCTGCTGCTCCCGGGACGGCTGGAGGCGCCGCTGCAGCACGAAGCCGGCCTGACCCTCTTCGAATACCTGGCCCTGAGCCACGTCTCGGAAGCGCCGGACCGCCGCCTGCGGATGAGCGAGCTGGCCTTCCTGGCCAACGGTTCCCTCTCGCGACTGTCCAACGTGGTCAAGAAGTTCGAGCAGCGGGGCTGGGTCGAGCGCTCGCCCGACCCCGACGACGGCCGCTACACGCTGGTCGCCTTGACCGATGCCGGTTTCGACGTCGTCGAGGCCGCCGCGCCGACGCACCTGCGCACCGTGCGGCAGGTTCTCGACCCGCTCACCGCGGCCGACCAGCAGGCGCTCGCCCGCATCGCCGCCAAGCTGCGCGTGCGGCCCGCCGATCTCGCCTAGACCTCGTCCTCGGTGAACTCGAGCAGGTCGCCGGGCTGGCAGCCGAGCACCCGGCACATCGCCTCCAGCGTGCTGAACCGCACCGCCTTCGCGCGCCCGTTCTTCAGCACGGCGACGTTGGCCGGAGTCAGCCCGACCTTCTCGGCGAACTCCCCGACGCTCATCTTCCGCTTGGCCAGTTCGACGTCGATGCGCACGACGATCGGCATCAGATGACCGCTTCCATGTCCGACCGCAGCGCGGTGGCCTGTCGCAGCAGGGCGCGCATCACCACCATCAGCAGGCCCAGCACGGTGATCCCGACCGTCACCAGGAACAGCAGCATCGGCATCCCCGGGTCGTCCGCGTTGAAGCCGACGAACAGCAGCATGCCGACGAACACCAGCCACGCGGCCGCGATGGTCCAGACGATCAGGTCGACCCACTTCAGGGACGCCGTGGTGAAGATGCGGTCCTTCTTGACCAGCGTCAGCAGCTTCCAGGTGGCGACGACCACCACCTCGACGCACAGCACGAGGAACACCGCGATGGCGGTCAGCGGCCAGCGCAGGTTCGCGTCGTGTGGGTTCTGCTGCGTGTGGTAGGCGATCCCGCCCGGCAGCGAGAGCGTCTGGAACACGACGAGGATGCCGAACAGCACCACGAGGAACACTCTGAGCGCGGCGACAGCCAGCTTCTCGGTCAACATGCGTCGACTATCGCTGGATATCTATCGAAAGTCAATAGGTCAACGCGCAGACGCGGTACCCGTCGCGGTACCGCCGGACCTCGACGTGCTGACTGGCCGACCGCCGGCCGTCGGGAGTCCGCGCGGAGCCGGTCAGCGTCGCCCCGAAGTCGTGGTCGCCGGACGTCTCGACGACGACGGACTCGACGTCGACCGGGTGCGCGCGCATCGACTCGGTCACCTCGCGCCGGCGGTCGGGACTCTCCGCGAGGAGCCTGCTCGTCGACGTGTACAGCGCGCCGCACGACTTGCCGAGCAGGCCGCGCAGATCACCAGCATTGCGCAGGGCGACGTATTCGCGCACCGCCGTTTCCACGGGTCCCGGTGCCGCCTGCGCACCGCACGCGGTGGCGAGCAGCACCGGGACCCAGGCCCACGCCCGGCTCACGACCAGTCGACGATCGCGCCGAGCACGTTGATCGACTGGAACTTGATCGCCTTCATCGCCAGCGAATTGCCCACGGCAGCAAGCCGCTGTCGCCGCGCGTCCCGGCGCCGAACTCGGTCCACCGCTCCGGGCCCGGGTTCGTCCCCTCCGCCGTGGTGTAGTGCTTGGCCGAGGCGTGGATCGGGCTCGCGTCGGAGCGGGACGTGTAGGTGTAGCGGATCTTCAGGCCGGGCGAGCCGGCCAGCCCGCAGCTCGACTGCGACACCGCGCCCCACGCACCGCCGGGCGGGGCGTAGCTGGTGCCGCCGCAGCCGTCGGCCGCGGGTGGCGCGAAAACCGGTGCGGCTTCGGCGGTCCCGCTCAGCGACACGGCCGCGAGCACGCAGACGACGGCCCCGGTCAGTACTTTCCGCATGACCCCTCCTCGGTCGGTGTGCGTCCACAGTGGAGGTGGACACCCCGGCCGCGGGTCAACCGAGCTTCGCCGGTGTGGGGGTCACTCGCCCGGTTCGGGGTCCAGCCGGACGGACTCGAGCGCGACGTACAGCTCGCCGATGTCGACCGGGTCGGTCAGGTCGCGCTTGGTCAAGTCCTGCACGCGGCGCAGCCGGTAGCGAACGGTGTTGGGGTGCACGAACAGCCGGTCCGCGGCTTCCTTCGCCGAGCCGTGGCCGGCGAACCACGCGAGCAGCGTGTCGAGCAGGACCTTGCGTTCCGCGCCGGGCAGCGCGAGCACCGCGGCCAGCGCCGAGCGCACGACGTCGCGGGCCATCCCGGGTGCGGCGGCGACCAGCGTCGTCACCGGCGAGTCCCCGAACACGACGACGCCCGCGGTCGCCGACGGCAGTGAGCGGCGGGCGATCCGCGCCCGGTGCAGCGCGTCCGGCACGTCGGGGAAGCCGCTGAACGGACGGCTCATCCCGGCCGCGATCGGCAGCGAGCCGAGCACTTCACGCAGCCGCCGCACGTCCTCGATCCGGTCGATCGCGACCAGGCCGGCCTCGCCGCCGGGCCGGAACGCCGACCGCCACCGGCGCGCCCGCAGCAGCGCCTCGACGGTGTCGTGCTCGTCCGGCTCGACGCGCTCGGTGACGACGGCGACGAACATCCCGGCGGTGGGCAAGCCCAGCTCCCTGGCGGCGGTCTCCATCTCGGCCTGGCTGGTGAGCCGCCCGCGCAGGAGGTCGTCGAGCAGTCGCGCGTTCGCGTGCGACGGCTCGGCCGCGACCTCCTCGTACGCCGTGGTCAGGGCATCGGAGTAGAGGTCGATCGCCTTCCAGACGTAGGAGTTGATCTCGATGGTCCGCGTCGGGTTGAGGAACTCCGGACCGGCCAGCTCCAGCAGTGCTTCGTAGACGAAGGTGCCGCCGATCCGGAACGCGCGCAGCACGGCGGGCAGCGGGATGCCCTGGCGCGCTTGGACGAGCCCGGTCTTGCGGGCGGCGTCGAGGGCGAGGCCGCGGCCTTCGGCGAGTGCGGTGAGCGCGCGTTCGAGGTTGGCGCGGCAGACCTGGCGCAGCTCGTCGGGCGCGGCGTCGTCGACCTGGCGGTAGAACTCGTCCTCTTCGCTGAGCAGCCGCGCGAGGCGGTCGGCGAACTCCGGCAGTCTGGCCAGCATCTCGCGGACGAGCTGCACGGTGCTCGCGAGGTACCGGCCTGGCCAGAGCTTCGATGCCCATTCCTCACTTTAGCTCGGGTCCCCGGCCCTGAACACGCACGAAGTTGAGCAAAATTCACGTCAGCGGTTCACGCCACGATCGACTCACGAAGGCTTGCGCGCGGTGAGGTGGACGTGCGGCTCGGGGTTCGCGCCGGGGTGGTCGGGTACGAACTCGGCCTGCGCCTCGCGCACGACCTCCAGCCCGGCGGCTCGCAGACGGTCGGCCAACGCGGACGCCGTGAAGCTGCTCGCGCGGACCGGGTGACCCATGAACACGATGTCGACGCCGTCGACGTCGGCGGGCACGGTGGCGAACACCAGCAGGCCGCCGGGCTTCAGCCACCCGGCGATCCGGCCGATCATCGTCTCCTGCTCCGCGCGGGGGAGCTGCAGCATCGAGAAGAACGCCGTGACCGCGTCCCACGTGCCGTCGTCGAAGGCGAGTTCGCGCATGTCGCCCAGCTCGAACCGGGCGGCGGGCACCTGCTCCCGCGCGATCTCGACCATCTTCGGCGCGACGTCGTAGCCCGTCACGTCGTGGCCGCCCGCGGCCAGCAGCTCCGCCGTCGGCCGCCCGGTGCCCGACCCGAGGTCGAGCACCTTCGCCTCCGGTGGCAGGTCCGCGAGCAGGTCGGTGAGCGCGGCCCGCTGCGCGGTCGCCGTGCGGAACGCGTGTTCGTAGTCCTTGCCGAGCGCGTCGAAGACCTCGGCGGCGGATTCGGGACGGGTCATGGTCCGGACTTTGCCAGAGGCGACCGGCCACCAGGGCTGACTGCAAGGAATCGACGCAAACTTGCAAAACCAGAGCAATGTCTTGTCTGATCCGCGAGCGTGGCTTAGGGTTCCGCCGCAGTCCCTCCGGCGAAACGAGGCTCGATGTCGCGACGCACCTTCGGAGCCGCGCTCGTCGCGGTCACCGCCCTCGTCTCCGTGGCCGCTCCGGCGGCCGCCGCCGACCGGCCGATCGTGACCCGGGCCGCGCTCGACCCGGCCCTCGTCGCCGGGCGGGGCGCCGACGTCGGATTGCTCGAGCAGGAAGCCGAGAACGCCCGCACCGACGGCGTCGTGATCGGCCCGGACCGCACGGCCTACACGCTGCCGTCGGAAGCGTCCGGACGGCGCGCGGTCAAGCTGACGCCGGGCCAGTACGTCGAGTTCACGCTGCCCGCCGCGGCGAGCGCGATCACCGTCCGCTACAGCATCCCGGACGCCCCGCGCGGCGGCGGGATCACGGCGCCACTCGACGTCACCGTCAACGGCGCGCACCGGCAGCGGATGACGCTGACCTCGCAGTACTCCTGGCTGTACAACCAGTACCCGTTCACCAACGACCCCGAGGCGGACCTGCTGCACCCGGACTGGTGGATCACCGAGTGCTCGTGCGTGCCCGCGGCGACCACTCCGGCTCCGGTGATCGAAAAGCCGTTCCGTCCCAGCCACTTCTACGACGAGCAGCGGCTCCTGCTCGGCCGCTCGTACCGGGCGGGGGACAAGGTGCGGCTCACCGCGTCGGCGGGCGCGGCCTGGACCGTCGTCGACCTGCTCGACTCCGAACAGGTCACGCCGCCGCGGGTTGTTCCCTTCGCGGCCAACGCGGTGCTCTTCGGCGCGGACCCGACCGGCCGCCGCGACTCGGCCGACGCCCTCGACCGCGCGATCGCCTTCGCGCGCCGCGCGCACCTGAAGGTCTACGTGCCGCCGGGCACCTATCAGGTCAACCGGCACGTCATCGTCGACGACGTCACCATCGAGGGCGCCGGGAGCTGGTACACGACCGTCAAGGGCCACGGCGTCGGCTTGTACGGCAAGGACGCGGCCGACGGCGGCAGCCACGACGTCCACCTGTCCGGCTTCGCGATCGAAGGCGACGTCCGGGAGCGCGTCGACACCGACCAGGTCAACGCGATCGGCGGGGCGCTCAGTGACTCCACTGTGGACTCCCTGTACCTGCACCACACGAAGGTCGGCCTGTGGTTCGACGGGCCGATGCGGAACACGCGGATCACGAACAACGTCATCGCCGACCAGATCGCCGACGGCCTCAACTTCCACACCGGCGTCACGGACTCGGTGGTGGCGAACAACTTCATCCGCAACACCGGCGACGACGGCCTCGCCATGTGGTCGGAGAAGTCGCAGGACACGCGGAACACGTTCAGCCGCAACACGATCCAGACGCCGGTGCTGGCCAACGGCATCGCGCTCTACGGCGGCGCGGACAACACGGTCTCGGGGAACCTCGTCGCCGACCCGATCCGCGAAGGCAGCGCGATCCAGGTCGGCTCGCGGTTCGGCGCCGAGCCGTTCGCCGGGACCCTGCGGATCGCGGACAACACGACCGTGCGGGCGGGCACGTTCGAGCTGAACTGGAAGATCGGGCTCGGCGCGATCTGGTTCTACGCGCTGGAGCGGGACATCGCCGCCGACATCGAGGTGACCGGCGACCACTTCCTGGACAACACCTACAACGCGATCATGCTCGTCAGCGACTTCCCCGTGAAGGACAAGTACTCGATCAGCGGGCTGAAGTTCGCCGACCTGCGCGTCGACGGCACCGGGACGTCCGTGCTCAGCGCGCGCTCGGCGGGGTCGGCGTCGTTCCGGAACGTCGCCGCCCGCAACGTCGGCTCGGTCGGCGTCAACAATTGCGGCTCGTTCACCTTCCCGCCGACCGGGTCGGAGTTCTCGCTGACCGACCTCGGCGGCAACGACGGCTGGCTCGCACCGTGGCTGCTGCCGAACACGATCACCTGCGACGACCGGCCGCCGGTCGTGCCGCCCCCGGCGCCATCCGGATGGTGACCGCTCGCCGTGACCGGTCGTGAGTGTTCAGGGCGGTTCTAACCGCCCTAAACACTCACGACCGCGGTGGTGGGCCGGGGGCGCTAGGGTTTCGCCGTGGCTGGTTTGCGCGGTGTCTTCGCGGGGTTCGGCAAGAGCAGGGCGTTCGCGGTGCTCGGGCGGGCGCTCGTGCCCGCCGACCGGGTGCTGCTGCGGATCAGCGGCGGCCGTGTCGGCGTCGGCGCGGCGGTCGGGCTGCGCACGCTGCTGCTGACGACGATCGGCCGTCGCAGCGGCGAGCCCCGCCAGGTGCCGCTGCTCTACGTCGAGCGCGGCGGCGGGTACGTCGTGATCGGCTCGAACTGGGGCGGCGAAGCGCACCCGGCGTGGTCGGCGAACCTCCTGGCCCACCCGGCCGCCACGGTCGCCATCGGCGGCCGGACGATCGAGGTCACCGGGCGGCTCCTGGCCGGGGACGAGCGCCAGGAGATGTGGGACGCGGTCGCCGAGTACTGGCCCGCGTACGACCGTTACGCCGTGCGGGCCGAGCACCGCGAGATCCGCGTCTTCCTGCTGGAGCCGGTCAGTCGATGAGGTCGGTGTGCCGGATCCGGTACACCTGCAGCCGCAGGTTGTAGTACTTGTCGGTCTCGCCGACCCACTGCATGCCGAGCCGCTTGGCCACCGCGATGGCCCGCGTGTTGTTCGGCCGCGCGACGGCGAAGAGCTCCTCGGTGTCCTGCGTGAAGGCCCACTCGATGAGCGCGGTGGCCGCTTCCGAGGCGTACCCCTTGCCCCAGGCGCCGGGGCTGAGCTGCCAGCTGAGCTCGAGGTCCTCTTCGAACGGCGGCAGCAGCCGGATGCCGAGGCCGCCGATCACGACGCCGTCTTCCTTGCGTTCGACGGCCCACCGCCCCCGCGGCGGCGGCAGGTTCGGCTGCGCCTCCTGCCAGGCGTGCAGGACCGCACGCATGGCCCCGACGTCGCCGACGCGGTCCATGGCCGGGGTGAGCCAGTGGGTGACGTCCTCGGCGCCGTAGATGGCGAAGGCGGCTTCGGCGTCGTCGACCGTCCAGTCCCGGATCACGAGCCGGTCGGTGCTGAGCGCAGTCTCCATAACGAGAAGCTACGCCGCGCGGGCCGCGCTTGTTCCCCCGGCAAAGTACTCAGAAGGTGATCACTTCACCCCGGACGATGGGGCCATGGAGATTCTGGACGGTCTGCCGGTGGTCGAAGTCACGTCGGTGGCCCAGTGGCGCGAGTGGCTGGCCAACCCCCGCGAGCGGGCGGTGTGGCTGGTGGTCCGCCGCCGCGGCGCGGACGTGCCGGGGGTGCTCGTGCACGAGGCGATGGAGCACGCGCTGTGCTTCGGGTGGATCGACAGCAAGGCGCTGCGGCGCGACGCGTCGAGCACCTACCTGTGCTTCACCCCGCGGAACCCGAAGAGCACCTGGAGCCGGGTGAACCGCGAGCGGGTGGCGCGGCTGACGGCGGCCGGGCTGATGACCCCGGCCGGGCAGACGGTGGTGGACCTGGCCCGCCGGACGGGCACCTGGGACGCGCTGGCCGAGGCGCAGGACGGCGTCGTCCCGCCCGACCTGCGGCGCGCCCTCGACGCGGACGCCGCCGCGGCCGGGCACTTCGCGAACTTCCCGCCGTCGGCGCGGCGGGCGATCCTGGAGTGGATCGCGAAGGCCAAACGCCCCGAGGCCCGCGCCCGCCGGATCGCGACGACGGTCGAGCTTGCCAGGGACAACCGCTGCGCGGATCAGCGCCCGCCGCGGTCCGGCCTACAGTCGGGGCGTGGACGAACTGCGTGATCTCCTGGCCCGCGCCGCCGAGCTGGCCGCCGAGCACCGGACCGGCCTCGGTGACCGCCCGGTCGCCCGGCCCGTCGACCTTGCCGCCCTGCGCGCGGGCTTCGGGCAGCTCCGCGACGAGCCGACCCCGCCGGCCACCGTCCTCGAAGAACTCGCCCGCGCGGCCGAGCCCGGCCTGGTCGCCACCGCCGGGCCGCGGTTCTTCGGCTTCGTCATCGGGGGTGCGCTGCCCGCCGCCACCGCCGCCGACGTCCTCGCCGCCGGGTGGGACCAGAACGCGTTCAACGCCGTCCTCTCCCCGGCCGCGGCCGCCGCCGAGGAGACCGCAGGCTCCTGGCTCAAGGAGTTGCTCGGCCTGCCCGCCACCGCGTCCGCCGGGTTCGTCACCGGCGGGCAGGCGGCGAACACCGTCGGCCTCGCCGCCGCGCGGCACCACGTGCTGGCCGAAGCGGGCTGGGACGTCGAGCGCGACGGCCTCGCCGGGGCCCCGCGCGTCCGCGTCGTCGCGAGCGAGGAGCGGCACGCCACGATCGACCGCGCCCTGCGGCTGCTCGGGTTCGGCACGCGGGCGGTCGTACCGGTGCGCGCGAAGCCGGACGGCGCCATCGACGTCGACGACCTCGCGGCCAAAGTCGACGGACCCACCATCGTCTGCCTGCAGGCGGGGAACGTGAACACCGGCGCCTGCGACGACTTCAGGGCCGCCCGCGCGGCCGCGAAGAACGCCTGGATCCACGTCGACGGCGCGTTCGGGCTCTGGGCCGCGGCCAACCCCGCCACCCGGGCGCTGCTCGACGGTGTCGAGCTGGCCGACTCCTGGGCCTGCGACGGCCACAAGTGGCTCAACGTCCCCTACGACTCCGGGTTCGTCTTCTGCTCGCGCCCGGAGGTCCACGCCGAGACGATCGCCTACCGCGCGGCCTACCTGACCGGCGCCGGCGAGGTGTCCGGCATGGGCGACCTGACGCTGGAGTCGTCGCGCCGCGCCCGCGGCTTCGCGGTCTGGGCCGCGTTGCGCGAGCTGGGTCGCGACGGCGTCGCCGAGCTCGTCGACCGCTGCTGCCGCCTGGCTCGTCGCTTCGCGCGGATCCTGGCCGAAGGCGGCGCCGAGATCGCCAACGACGTCGTCCTGAACCAGGTGCTCGTGTCCTTCGGCGACGACGCCCGGACGGACGCGATCGCCGCCGCGGTCCAGCGCGACGGCACCTGCTGGCTCGGCGGCACCACCTGGCGCGGCCGTCGCTACCTGCGGATCTCCGTCTCGAACTGGACCACGACCGAAGCCGACGTCGACCGCTCGGCCGCGGCGATCCTCCGGCTCGCCGGTCAGTAGCCTTCGCGCACCGACAGCGGGCCGGACCGCCACGCGATCGTCTTCTCGCCGCCGGTCGGCCAGTCCGACGCCAGCCGCCGCCGCGCGCTGCCGAGCGCGCCCAGCTTCACCAGGTCGACGCCGGAACCCTGCGCCGCCAACGAGGTCACCTCGGCGGGGGTGAGCGGGACGACGTCGAAGAACTGCGCGTCCTCGCCGCCGGTCCAGTCCACGAACTCGGTGAAGATCGCGACGAACGCCTGCGCGCATTCCGGGCATTCGCGCAGCGAGACGCCGAAGTGCGACCGCTCCACCAGGCGGTGGGTCTCGCGCAGGCGGGTCGTGCAGTAGGCCAGCGCGGTCAGGGCGTCTTCGCCGCAGCAGCGGGCGCAGCCGAACTCGCTCATCGGGGGATCATGCCACGCCGTGAATCCGCACCCGGCTGCGGGGCCATCGGGAAACCCTTTGACCGCAACGATTCGCTCTGGTCCGCAGTGGTCTGGACCTGTTAGCCTCAGGCGCGTCCGCCCGGCCGGTCCGCCGAAGGGAAGTTCCGTGCACCGCATGAGAAAGAGCCTCGCCGCCGCCGCGCTCGCGCTGGCCGGCGCGTCCGTCGTCGCGCCGCCCGCGGAAGCCGGACCGGCGCCGGGCAAGGTGATGGCGTACTTCGCCGACTGGGACGTCTACGCCCGCAACTACCACGTCAAGGACATCGAGACGTCCGGGTCGGCGGCGAAGCTGACCCACATCAACTACGCGTTCGGCAACGTCACCGGCGGGGGATGCGCGGTCGGCGACCCGTGGGCCGACCACGACATGCCCTACGACGCCACGATGAGCGTCAACGGCCAGGCCGACAGCACCGAACCCGGCGCCCTGCACGGCAGCTTCAACCAGATCCGCCAGCTCAAGAAGCTGCACCCGAAGCTGAAGGTGCTGTGGTCGTTCGGCGGCTGGACCTGGTCGGCGGGCTTCACGGAGGCGGCGAAGAACCCCGCCGCGTTCGCCGAGTCCTGCTACAACCTGGTCAACGACCCGCGCTGGGCGGGCGTCTTCGACGGCATCGACATCGACTGGGAGTACCCGAACGCCTGCGGCGCCACCTGCGACACCAGCGGGCCGAAGGCGTTCACGGAGCTGGTCAAGGCGTTGCGCGCGAAGTTCGGGCACCGGCAGCTCGTCACCGCCGCGATCACCGCGGACGGCTCGAACGGCGGCAAGATCGACGCCACCGAGTACGGCACGGCGAGCCGGTACCTCGATTGGTACAACGTGATGACGTACGACTACTTCGTCGCGGGCGCCAGCCCGACCGGGCCGACCGCGCCGCACTCGCCGTTGCGCGCCTACCCGGGCATCCCGGCCGCCGGGTACTACGCCGACGCCGCCGTCCAGAAGCTGCGGCGCCAGGGTGTGCCGTCGGCGAAGATGTTGCTGGGCCTCGGGTTCTACGGCCGCGGCTGGGACGGCGTCACGCGGAAGCAGCCGGGCGGCACGGCGACCGGGCCCGCGCCGGGCACGTACGAAGCGGGCGTCGAGGACTACAAGGTCCTGAAGACGACGTGTCCCGCGAACGGGAAGGTCGCGGGCACAGCGTACGCGAAGTGCGGCTCGCAGTGGTGGAGCTACGACACGCCCGAGACGGCGTCGGCCAAGGCCGGCTACGCGAAGTCGCAGGGCCTCGGCGGCGTGTTCGCCTGGGAGCTGTCGGGCGACACCGCGAACGCCGAACTGCTGCGGGCCATCGCGGGCCGCTGCTGAAAAGCTGGAGGGCCCGGGCGCGAGCCCGCCCGGGCCCTTCGTCCACTCAGGACACTCGAGAGCGGGTCGGAAACCCGTGCCGCCGAGCGCCGAGCACCACGGCGAGCACCGGCAGCAGGAGCAGGAGCAGCGTCCAGGGGAAGGACGTCGGCCCGGCCGCGTCGAGCAGGACGCCGCCGGCCACCCCGCCCGCGGCCATGGCGGCGTTCCAGAGCGTGACGAGCATGGCCTGGGCGTTGTCGGCCGCCGCGCCACCCGCGTTGCCCGCGGCGGTCTGCAGGAGCGTCGGGACGCCGCCCCAGCCGAGTCCCCAGAGCGTCACGGCGACGTAGACCAGCACCGGGCTGCCCGACGCGGTCGCGAGGATGGTCGCGGCGACGGCGACCAGGATTGTGCTGAGGACGGTCAAGGTGCGCAGTGCGCGGTCGATGCGGGCGCCGACGACCCAGATCCCGGCCATCGACGCGACGCCGAAGACCAGCAGGACGACGTCCACGGCGTCGCCCATCCCGGCGTGGCCGAGGAACGCGGCGACGTAGGTGTAGAGCACGGTGTGCGCGAGCACGAACACGAGCGTCACGGCCAGCACGGGGAGCACACCCGGCACGGAAAGCGTGCGCAGGACCGGCACCCGGCCGCCGGTCTGCCCGGGCTGGTCCGGGACTTTCGCGGTGATCCACGCGAGGAGCACGACGGCGATCGCGGACATGACGCCGAACGCCGAGCGCCAGCCGAGCAGGCCGCCGAGGAACGTCCCGGCGGGGATGCCGAGCGACAGGGCGAGCGGGATGCCCGCCATCACGATCGCGATGGCCTTGCCCTGGTCACCGGGGACGAGACGGCGGGCGTACCCGGCCAGCAGCGCCCAGACGACACCGGCGGCGACCCCGGCAAGGAACCGGGCGGCCATCGTCAGGGGGTAGTCCGCGGAGAGCGCGGTGACGGTGTTGGCGACGGCGAACCCGGCGACCCCGGTGAGCAGCAAGCGTTTGCGGGGCCAGGTCGCGGTCGCCGCGGAGAGCGGGATCGCGGTGAGGGCGGTGCCGAGCGCGTAGACCGTGACGGCCTGTCCGGCGGCGGATTCGCCGACGCCGAGGCCGGTGCTCATGCCGGGCAGCACACCGGCGGGCAGCGCCTCGGTGAGCACGGTGACGAACGCGGCGGTGGTCAGGGCGAGGAGGGCGGGGGTCCGGGTGCGGACTTCGGTGCTCGTCATGTCGCTATGCTCGAACCCTCACATCAGTGTGAAGGTCTACGTGAGGTGGCGCACATGCGGATCGGCGAACTCGCGGAGCGCACGGGCACGGCCCGCCGCCTGCTCAGGTACTACGAGGAGCAGGGCCTGATCATCGCGGCCCGCGGCCCGAACGGCTACCGCGACTACGACGAGGCGACGGTCGACCGGGTGATCCAGGTGCGCGGACTCCTCGACGCCGGGCTGCCGACCCGGATCATCAAGCAGATCCTGCCGTGCCTCGACAAGCCCCGCGCGATCTACTTCCCGGACGCGACCCCGGAGATGATCGCAACGCTGGAGCAGGAGCGCGAGAGCATGACGCGGCGGGCGGAGTGCTTGCTGCGCAACCGCGACGCGATCTCGGAGTACCTGGACGCGGTCCGGGAGTACAACAAGGTCTAGCCCGTGGTCGCCCCGGTCGTGAGTGTTCAGGGCGGTTCTAACCGCCCTAAACACTCACGACCGGCCGCGGGGGGGTGGCCGGAACCGGACGCTGTCCGCAGCCGCCCCTGCCGTTGTTCGCCGTCGCGACCGTACGTTGACCAGGCGAGAT
Organism: Amycolatopsis nalaikhensis; assembly: GCF_030264295.1. Lineage (GTDB taxonomy): Bacteria > Actinomycetota > Actinomycetes > Mycobacteriales > Pseudonocardiaceae > Amycolatopsis > Amycolatopsis nalaikhensis. The sequence goes on from NZ_CP127173.1 coordinate 5,127,144, forward strand.
CAACTGGTGGGAGGACGAACGATGATCAAGAGAACGTTGACCGGCCTGGTGGCGGCGATCTTCACGGTGCTGGTGGCCACGGCCCCGGCGCACGCGGCGGACGTCTCGGGTGGCGAGACCATCGGGAAGCCCAAGCCGCCCGAGTGCGTGTGGATCTGGACGGCTACGGGCTCGACTTGCGACTGGCAGTAGCGCTGGGGCGGCCGCGGGTTGGTGGCTGGGGGATCGGGCGTGGGCGCGTGGCCGGAGCCGCGAGTGGTGGTCCGGCCCCTCGCGGCCGCTGGGCCCGCCGGTTGCGGCCGTGGGTTGGTGGCGGGGGAGCGGTTGCGGCCCGCGTGGCTGCGTGGGCGGGGTCGGGAGCGGCGGTCTGGATCGCCGCTTGGCCGCTGGGGCCGCCGGTTGTGGCCGAGGGCTGGTGGCCGGGGAGCGGCTGTGGTCGGGCGTGGCCTGGCCCCGAGCGGTGGTCCGGCGCCCCCAGCCGCGCGGGGGTGCCGGGCTGCCGAAGTCAGCGCCGCGGCCAGCCCCAACCGCGCAACCCGCCCCAGCGGCCCGAACTCACCCCAACCAACCCAACCGGGTGGCAGCGAAAACCGCAGCCACCCGGTTGTCCGCTTGCAAGGCCTCGAGCAACCCCTGCACATGCCGCCGAACAGTCCGCTCACTCACGTCGAGGTGCCGGGCGATCGCTCCGTCCGTCATGCCCGTCGCCAGCAGATCCAGCACCTTCGCCTGCGTCGGGGTGAGCCCGTGCCGGGGCGGGGCCGACGGGTCGTGGACCGGTGCCGCCTGGCTCCACACCAGCTCGAACAGCATCCGCAGCGCCGCGACGATCGTCGGGCTGCGGATGAACGCCGCTCCCTCCATTCCGCTCGGGTCGAGGGGCACCAGTGCCGAATGGCGGTCGGCGATCACCATCTTCATCGGCAGCTCCGGGGCGACCCGCATCGTCCAGCCCGCCGCCACGCTCGCGTCGACGACCTCCTTCGCGCCGTCGAACTCCAGGGCCGCGCGCTCGTAGATGTTGCGCAGCCGCACCCCGCGGTCGGTCACCGCGTCGGGCAGGCGCATCACCGTGCTCGCGTCCGGCTTGCGCTTGAAGTGCCTCGTCGTGAACGTCAGGAACTCTTCGCGCGCGGACAGGCACAGCTCCAGCGACAGCGACCCGATGCGCCGCGGGTCCGTCAGCACCTCCACCGCCGAGTCGCCGCCCGCGCCGTTCGCCGCTCGGTACACCGCCTGCAGCATGTCGAGCTGCTGGCGCGCCGCGACGATCTGGCGCTGCTGCTCCAGCAAGCGCTGCTGGGCGCCCAGGATCGCGTGGTCCACCGCGCGGACCGGCTCCATCGGCGCGATCACCGGGTCGTCGCGGTAGTCGCGGCGGACGAACCCGCGGTCGAGCAGCTCCCGCATCTCCGGGCTGTCCGCCCGCGGGTCGTCCAGGGGCAACGGCCCCGTCCGCACCATCGTGTCGTACAGCGCGCCCGCGCCGGGTGTCAGCAGACCCTCCAGCATCCGTGTCCCCTCCCGGCAGCACGGGCCGCTCCGGCCGGATCCGGACACTGGCCGCTTCTGCCACCTCCCCCACGCGCTGCCCGGCGGAAAGGGTTAGGCGGGGACGCTCAGAGCTTGCTCGTGCTGACGGCGAAGTTCGAGAAGTACGCGTGCTCCTCGTGGCCGGGACCCCAGCTCGTCTCGTGGCCGCCGAAGAACGTCGAGAAGAACACGCCCTTGAACGGGATGCCCGCGACGCCCGGCACGGACTTGCTCGAGAGCACCTGCTTGCCGTCGTACCAGACGGTCAGCTGCCCGGTCGAGCGGTTCACCGACTGCTGGATCGTGTGGGTCTTGCCGTCCGGCGCGAAGTTCCACGCGCCGAGCCCGATGTCCTTGCCGTAGCCGTCACCGGCCGGCGTGTAGACGTACACCTCGCCCTTGGTGCCGCCCCGGAACATGAACCGCGTGGACCACGCGTTGCCGTGGTTGCCGCCGCTGGCCTCGCCGGGGTTGCCGCCGTAGAGGCCAGGCAGCTTCCCGCCCTTCCCGAAGTCGAAGCCGGCCGGGAAGCGCAGGTCGTACTTCAGGTACAGGGTGGTCGCCCTGGTCAGGTCGGCGTGGCCGTTCTTGCCGAGGTCCTGGTAGAACTGCCCGCCGCCCTTGGTCGGGCAGTTCGTGCACGACGGCGCCGAGGAACCCTTGCCGTACTTGACGTCCAGCGTGGCGCCGCTCGCCGACATGGTGGAGCCGAAGCCGAACTCGCCGCTCCCGTCGATGCCCCACGCCCCGCGCCACGACGAGGAGGGGAACCCGGAAAAGGTGCCGGACCACGAGGCTTCCGGTGCGGCGTCGGCCGTCCCCGGGAGCAGCAGCCCGGCGGCGACGCCGAGGGTGAGCACTGACCTGCGCAGCCGCGATGCGAGCATGCGTCTTCCTTCCGTCAGCGGGCGACGGTGCCCGGTGCGTGGCGGCGGCGTGCTCAGGAAGATAGGGCCAGTTGTGAACTTTTTTCAAGTCCTTGGCGGAAGTTCAAGGATGTGAACGAGCCTCACCACCTCCGCGACGGGTCGATCACGTGCACGGCGGCTTCTTCGGCCGACGCCGCGCCGCCGTCGATGCCCGCGTCGGAGGCGTACAGCTCTTCGTCGGTGTCCGAGCCGAAGCCTTCGTCCGTGGCGACCAGGCGGCCCGCGCGGACGTCGCCGACCTCGTCGTCGATCAGCTCGCCGTCGGTGTCCTCGCTGTCGCCGAGGCCGTCGTCGGCGGGGTCGTCGGCCAGGTCCGGGACCTCGCGGGCGAGCCGGCGCTCCCAGCTCTCGCCCTCGGCGGTCTCGCGCGCGGTCGTGCCCCACTCTTCGGTGCCCCGCGGGCGTTCCGGCGGGGAGTAGCCCTCCGCCAGCTCGTCGCGGTCGTCCAGGGTGTCCTCGGGGTCGAGGATGCCTTCGTCGGCGTGGTCTTCGATGTCGTCGTCCATGCCCGTCATCCTCGCGCAACTCCTTGGCCGCGCGCGGCCCGGGTGATATCACCGGGCAGGCCGCCGCACGGGCGGCGGTTTCCGGTGAAAGGTGATCCCCCATGCCGATGAGACGCAGAGTGCTGGCCGCGGGACTGGCCGGGGTGTTCGGCGCGGCGCTGTCCGGCCGGACGGCGCAGGCCGCGACGGCGACGCCGCCGGTGCGGCTCGACCAGCTGAAGCTGGTGAACCTGTCCCACGTCAACGACCCCGCGACGACCAACGTCTTCCCCGGCGACCCGGCCTTCGAGCTGGAAACCATCGCCACCATCCCCGACGACGGCTACTACCTGCAGTTCGTCCGCGAGGGCGAACACACCGGCACGCACTGGGGCGCGCCCGGGCACTTCAACACCGGCGAGCCGCTCGCCGACGACATGGACCCCGCGGACCTGTTCCGGCCCGCCGTGAAGATCGACATCAGAACGAAGGCGGCGAGAAACCCGGACTACGCGGTGACGGTCGACGACCTCAAGGCGTGGGAACGCGCCCACGGCCGGATCCCGGACGAAGCCGTCGTCGTGCTCTGGACCGGCTGGGACGCCAAGTGGGGCACCCCGGCGTTCCCGAACACCGACGCGGACGGCGTCCTGCACCAGCCCGGCTTCTCGATCCCGGCGGTCGAATGGCTCATCGACACCGGACGGCTCGGCCGCCGCGGCGGCACCGGCACCGACACGTTCAGCCCGGACGTCGGCACCGACGAGACGTACACGGTGTCCAAGCTGGTGTACCGGCGGCACCGGATCAGCCTGGAGATCCTGGCGAACCTCGCGGCCCTGCCGACGACCGGCGCGTGGGTCCTGGCGGGTGGCCCGATCAACCGCAGGGGAGCGGGTTCGACGGCGACGGTCTTCGGCGTCCTCCCACCCGGCCTGGGCTGACGCCGTCGTGAGTGGCGATTCGGGTTAGAACCCTAATCGCCACTCACGACCGCAAAGCCGCGCCGTTGAGGCTGAGCGTTGAGAGTGGGGCCGGGCGGCCGAAGCGGTAGCCCTGCGCCGTGGTGCAGCCCGCGCGGATGACCAGCTCGGCCTGCTCGGCCGTCTCGATGCCCTCGGCGACGACCGCCAGGTCGAGTTCCGCGCACAGCCCGACCAGCGACCGGCACAGCGCCGCGTCCCGCTCCGGCTGGACGCCCGTCGTGAGCGCGCGGTCGAGCTTGATCAGGTCGACCGGCAGCGCGTGCAGCACGGTCAGCGAGCTGTACCCGGCGCCGAAGTCGTCGAGCGCCACCCGGACGCCGAGGTCCTGCAGGCGCCGGATCGCGGCCGCGCCCGCGGTCAGGTCCGGCACCGGCACGGTCTCGGTGATCTCGACGACGAGCCGTTCCGGGGCCAGCCGGTAGCGGGCGAGGCTCTCCGCGACGCTCTGCTCCAGCGCGGCGGCCCCGAGGCGGCTCGCGCAGACGTTGACGTGCACGGTCAGGTCCAGCCCGGCCGCGGTGATCTCGCGGCAGGCCAGGTCGAGCACGAGCGCGTCCAGCTCGGCGCCGAGCCCGGCGCCTTCGGCCGCGCGGACGAACGTCTCGGGCGACACCGCCGTGCCGTCGCGCGTGGTCCACCGGGCCAGGGCTTCGACGGCCACCGGGGTTTCGCCGGGCAGCCGGACGATCGGCTGGAACACCAGGCCGAAGCCTTCGGGGATGCCGCCGTCCGCGCGGCGCAGCGCCGACGGGAAGTCGGGCGGGCCGTCCTGGGACGGGCGGTACACCACTGTCGTGTCCTTGCCCAGCCGCTTGCCCGCGTACATCGACGTGTCCGCGCGGCCGAGCAGCACGTCCGCGGTGACCAGCGGCTCGGCCGGGTCCGGCACCACCAGGCCCATGCTCGCCCGGATCGGGACGAGCGTGCCGTGCACCGCGAACGGCCGCCGCAGCGCGCCCTGGATCCGGTCGGCGACGGCCTGCGGGGCGTCGAGCTCGCCCTCCAGGAGGATCGCGAACTCGTCGCCGCCCAGGCGTGCCACGGTGTCGCCCGCGCGCACGCAGCTCTGCAGCCGCTGGGCGACCGCGTGCAGCAGGAGGTCGCCGCCCGCGTGCCCGAACCGGTCGTTGACCTCCTTGAAGTCGTCCAGGTCGACGAAGATCAGCACGAGCGGCCGCTGCCCGTCGGCGCTCTCGACGGCCTGGTCGAGCCGGTCGGCGAAGAGGGCGCGGTTGGCCAGCCCGGTCAGCGGGTCGTGGTAGGCCTGGTGGGTCAGCTGCTGCTGGCCCTCGTACACCCGGCGCAGCAGCAACCTGTTGTCCAGCAAGGAAAGCAGCTGCCGGGCGAGGACCAGCAGCACGACCAGCACGCCGACGATCACTTCGACCGCGTCCGGCCCGGCACCGGCCAGCAGCTGCACGGAGATCAGCAGCGCCACCGCGGTCACCGGCACATACGGCAGCGCGAGCTGCCACCAGTCGACCCCGACGGCCTGGCCCATTTCCTCACGCCGGCGCGAGGAAGGCGTCACCAGCAGCGCGAACGCGATGAACAGCGGCCCGAGCACGAACCCCGCGTCCGCCCACGGCTTCATGCTCTCCGCGCCGATGCTGACCAGGTAGGCGAACACGCTGTCGGAGCAGGCCAGCGCGACGATCCCGACGGCGAGCAGCAGCAGGTTCGCGCGGTACGGGCGGTCGACCCGGTCGAACACCACCAGGAGCACCGCGACGACGACCACCACCAGGTCCGAGAGCGGGTAGGCGATGGCGACCGACCACGCGAGCGCGTCCGGCGCGGTGGCTCTGACCAGCTGCCCGAGCGCGGCGGTCCAGGTGAGGATGAACAGCGAGCCGGTGACGACCAGGCCGTCGAGCACCACCGCGATCCCGAAGTGCGCCGTCCACTGCGCGGGCTGCCAGCGCTCGCGGTCGGGCCGGATCCGCGCTCTGGCGAGGGTGAACAACGCGGCGAGCGCGAAGACCGGGAAGCTCAGGTAGCCGACGTCGGCCAGCGACGGCGAGGGCAGGCCGCGGCCGTCGATCAGCTGGTACCACGACCAGACGCACTGGCCGAGCGACCAGCCCGTCATGCCGATCGCGACCAGCGTCCGCCACCAGCGCTGGTGCCCGCGGACCCGGCGGGCGGCCAGGACACCGCAGACGACCGCGGTCACCCCGGCGCTCAGCTGCATCGCGTCGTCGACCCACAGTGCGAAGGTGTCGCCCCAGAACGCGAAGCCGTTCACCACGACCAGGGCCACCGTGGCGACGACGAGCAGGGCCGCCACTGGGTACCGCCGCACTGTCATGGCACCTCACGGGGTCGCTCGGACCGGGAAACAGTACACCGCGAGTGACCACCCGCGGGCGCACCGCACCCGGCCCGGTCGTGAGTGTTTAGGGCGGTTCTAACCGCCCTAAACACTCACGACCGGTCAGGCGATGTCGCGGCGGTGCAGCAGCCAGCCGCCGAGCACGCCGAACCCCACCAGGTACGCCGCCAGCACGGCCGTGGCCTGCCCGGATCCGACGATCTGCTCGACACCGGGCGCCTGCGCCCCGAACGCGGCGGCCAGCGCGCCCGCGTTCGGCCCCGGCAGCCCCTTCTGCAGCTGCGCGACCCAGTCCAGCAGCGGCGCCGCGATTGAGGAGAGGAGGTTCTGCACCGCGAGCAGCCAGACCAGGCCGAGCCCGATCGGCAGCGCGACCGAGCGCAGCCCGATCGCCAGCAGGACGCCGAGCGTGCCCCACATGGTCGTCACGAGCCAGCCCGCGCCGAGCCCCCGCAGGACCTCGGTCAGCGGCGGCCAGCTCAGCGGCTGGTCCTGCAGGGACGCGACGAGCGCGCTCGCGCCCGCCGTCGCCGCGAACAACGCGAGGACCACGGCCAGCGCGGCCACCGCGACGGTGACGAGCTTCGCGCCGTAGACGGCGGCGCGGGACGGGTGCTGCACGAGCACCGTCTTCCACGTGCCGTAACCGTATTCGCTGCCCGCGACCAGCACGCCGAAGATCAGCGCGAGGGCGCCGACGAAGATCGGCAGGCCGCCCAGCGCGCTGCCGACGAACGCGTCCGGCAGCATCGCGGCGAGCCCGCGGTCGGCACCGGGCGGGCCGGTCGCCGCGCCGCTCAGCCCGGCGTAGGGGACGGCGTAGCCGAAGGTCAGGCTCAGCACGACGGCGACGGCCAGCAGCAGCCAGCTCGCCGGGCGGCGGACCTGCTTGGTCAGCTCGGCTCGGATGTCACGCAGCATGGGGAGCACCTCCGGTCAGGGCGAGGAAGGTCTGTTCCAGGTCGGGTTCGTGCCAGCGCAGCTCGGTGACGGTGAACCCGGCGCCGACCAGCTCGGCGTTGATCCGCCCGGCCGCACCGGGGTCGACGTCGAGCTCGAGGGCGGCGCCGTCGTCGCGGACGTGGCCGTAGTGGCGGCGCAGGTGTTCGCGGGCTTGGTCGAGCGGATCGGCGACGACGCGCAGCGCCCCGCCCGAGCGCAGGTCCGCGACGGTGGTTTCGGTGACGAGCCTGCCGTGGTCGAGCACGCCGACGCGGTCGCAGATCTGCTCGACCTCCGCGAGCAGGTGGCTGGACAGCAGCACGGTGCAGCCGTCCGCGGCGAGCTTGCGGAGGGTGACGCGCATGTCGGCCATGCCGGCCGGGTCGAGGCCGTTGGTCGGCTCGTCGAGCACGACGAGTTCGGGCTCCTTGAGCAGGGCCGCGGCGAGCCCGAGGCGTTGCTTCATGCCGAGGGAGTAGGCGGAATACCGGTCTTTGGCGCGGTCGGCGAGGCTGACGACGTCGAGCACGGCGTCGACCCGCTCCCGGCGGACCCCGGCGTGGTCGGCGAGGATCCGCAGGTTGGCCCGCCCGGACAGGTAGGGGTAGAAGGCGGGGCCTTCGATGAGCGCGCCGACGCGGGCGAGGCTGCCGGGCCCCGGTTCGGCACCGAGCAGCCGTACGCGGCCGGAGGTCGGCCGGATCAGGCCGAGCAGCATCCGCAGGGTGGTCGTCTTCCCGGCGCCGTTGGGGCCGAGGAAGCCGTAGACCTCACCGGCCCGCACGGACAGGTTCAGGTCCGCGACCGCGGCGGTCGTTCCGTAGCGTTTGGTCAGTGCGGTGGTTTCGACGGGCAGGGTCATGGGGCTCCTTCCGGACGCGGCCCCACGGCTTGAAGACCGAGAGGACGCTGGCGAACAGCAACAGGCTGGGGGCGACGATCACGGGGTAGAGCAGGCCGTCGGGATCCTCGGTGGCGACGTTGATCCCGGGCCGCAGGGCGACGAGGATCAGCACGGCCATCAGGACGTTGACGGCCAGCTTCGCGGCCACCCACCAGTAGCGCACCAGGCCGTACTTGCTGCCGAGCCCGAGCACGACCCCGGTGCCGAGGGTGAGCAGGGCGGCGACCAGCATCGGCCAGACGGCGAACAGGCCGAGCGCCCCGAGGCTGGTGGAGCGGACGGCGGGATCGTCGGTGAGCAGGGCGGTGCAGACGAGGATGCCGAGCGTCACGTCGAGCCCGATCCACGCCCCGGCCGAGACGATGTGCGCGACCAGTGCCCACTTCCGGGTCCGCGGCCTGAGTGTCATGGTGCCTCCTTTCCGGTGGCTCCCATGGTGGTGACGGGAAGGGCCGCGGTCGTCCGGCGGAGGACGGCACTTGCGGCTACGCCGGGGCGCGTACGCGGGTACGTTCGGTGTCGTGATCGTCCGCATCCGGGGGTATGCGCTGCCGAGCGGCGAGTACACCGACCTGTACGCCGACGGCGACCGCTGGACGACCGACCCCGTGCCGGGTGCTTCGCTGGTCGGCGAGGGCTGGCTGGTACCCGGCCCGCTCGCCCGGCAGGTCGGGGGCGCGGATCAGCGTGACCCGGCGTCGACGTGCTGGTGCAGCTGTTCCCGCAGCAGCGCGGGATCCAACGGCTCTCCCGGTGACACCGCGCCGGGATGCGTGTGCGCGTCGACCCGCGGGACCGTGGCTGGCGCGGCACGGGCAGTTCTTCGACGGCTGGGGCCGCCGCGCCGACCACGGTGAGCTGCCCGCGCCGGCGGCGGCGCAGGCGGCCGCGGCGGGCTGGGCGAAGGTCATCGCGGACTGGCGGGTCGGGGATTCCGCGGTGCCGGTGGACGTGCTGCGGGCCGTGGTGCGGGAGGTGCACGCGGTCGGCGGCCGGGTGGCGGTGCACAGCCAGCACCCCGACGGCGGGGCGGCCGCGGTCGCGGCGGGCGTCGACAGCCTCGAGCACGGCATGTGCCTCGACCCGGGCCTGCTGGCGCGCATGGCCGAGCAGGGCACGGCGCTGACCCCGACGTTGTCGGTGATCACCGCGGGCCTGGGGCGCCGGGAAGCGGAGCCGGACAGCCCGGCCCGCACGTGGTACCTGAGCGGGGCGAAGGTGCACGGAGAACTGGCGGCAGCCGCGGCGGAGGCGGGCGTGCGGCTGCTGGCGGGCACGGATTCCCTGCCCCACGGTGGAATCGCCGCGGAGATCCACGCGCTGGCGGCCGCGGGAGTCCACCCGGAGGCGGCGCTGGCGGCGGCTTCGTGGAGCGCGCGGGAGTACCTGGGGTTACCCGGGTTGGTGCGAGGCGCCCCGGCCGACGCGGTGGTCTACGACCGGGACCCGCACGCCGACTTGGGGTGCTGGCCGACCCGGTGGCGGTGGTTCTGCGCGGCCGCCGGGTTCGCGGCCGCGCGGGACCGCCCTACTTCCGGTAGTTCTTCCCCAACGGCGCCCCGGGGATCGGCTTGGCGACGACCGCGACCGGCACGAAGAAGCAAATCTGGCTGAGCACGAGAACAAGCGTCCACAAGGCCTTGTCGTCGTAAAGAGCGGCAGCCCGAGCGAAGAGCTCATCGGAAACGCGCTCCCCCAAGGGATTCGGCGTCAGCACAGCCTCGGCCAGCTCCAACGCGACCCGCTCGGCCTCGGTGAAACACGGCGCGTCCCGCCACGAAGCGACCGCCGTGATGCGGTCCTCGGTTTCCCCGGCCTGCCGGAGTTGTCCGGTCTGCCGCACGGTGTGGTAGATGTTGCCGACGAGCTGCCCGACGCGCAGCTGCACCAGGTGCACGGTCGTCCGCGGGAGCGAGCCGTTCATGACTGCCTTGGTCAACGCCCCCGCGACCTGGCCCAGCTCGGGGAAGAACGCGGCGGGGTCGGGCAGGCGCGACTCGAGGGTGTCCGGCATGGGACTTCCTTCCTTCGGATTGGTTTCTCGCCCACCCGACGACGCAGCCCGCCCGGATGTGAGGCGCCGCTGTCACAACCCCGCCCCACGATTCGTCGAACCCGTGACGCACACCGACCAAGGGGGCCGAAACCGTGGACATCTTGAGCGAGCGGCCGCGGCTGCTCGGCCTCGCCTACCGGCTGCTCGGTTCGCTGAGCGACGCCGAAGACGTCGTCCAGGAGGCGTACGGCCGCTGGTACGCCCTCACCGATCCCGGCCGCGCGGCGATCGAGTCGCCCGGTGCGTGGCTGACGACCGTCGCCAGCCGGATCTGTCTCGATCTGCTCGGCTCCGCTCGGGCTCGGCGGGAACGGTATGTCGGCTCCTGGCTGCCCGAGCCCGTTCCCGACGAGGCCGGGCTCACCGATCCCGCCGACCGCGTCGCGCTCGACGAAACCGTCACCATGGCCTTCCTCGTCGTGCTCGAGTCGATGACTCCCGCCGAGCGGGTGGCCTTCGTCCTGCACGACGTCTTCGGCTACCCCTTCGCCGAGGTGGCGGACGTCCTCGGCCGCTCGCCCGCCGCGGCTCGGCAGCTGGCGTCCTCCGCGCGGCGGCGCGTCCCGTCCGCCCCGGCACCCCGGGACCGGAGCGCGGACGTCGTCCGGGCCTTCAAGCGGGCCTGGGCGGCGAACGACATCGAAGGCCTGGTCGGTCTCCTCGACCCCGACGCGACCGCGACAGCCGACGGGGGCGGCCTGGTCAGCACGGCGCCGGAGCCGATCACCGGGGCCGCGCGGATCGCGCGCTACGCCGTCGAAATCACCCAGCTCGTCCCGGCCATGGACATCGAGGAACGCCTGGTCAACGGCGCGCCGGGCCTGGTCGCCGTCCGCGACGGCGTCGTCATCACCGTCATGGCCTTCGACGTCGTGGGTGACGTGATCCGGAACGTCTGGGCGGTGCGGAACCCGGAGAAGCTCCGGGCGTGGGTCACATCCCCATCCCGCCGTCGACCGGCAGCCCGGCACCCGTGACGAACCGGGCCGCGTCCGAAGCCAGGAACACCACGGCGTCGGCCATGTCGGTGACCTCGCCGAGGCGGCCCACCGGGGTCTGGCCGACCACCGCGCCGATCGCGTCCTCGACGCTCGGGAACAGCCCGAGCCGGACGACGTCGGCCGCCAGCCGGGTGCCCATCTCCGTCGGGACCAGGCCCGGGTACACGCAGTTCACGCGGACGCCGTAGCCGAGCTTCCCGGCTTCCATCGCCGCCACCCTGGTCAGCCGGTCGACCGCGGACTTCGTCGCGGAGTAGCCCGCGATGCCGGGGAACGCGATCGTCGCCGCCACCGACGCGATGTTCACCACGGTGCCGCCCCGGCCCGCCGGGCCGCCCGGGCGCATCGCGCGAAACGCGTGCTTGATGCCGAGCGCGGTGCCGAGGACGTTGACGTCGAACATCCGCCGCAGCTCCGCCGGGTCGAGGTCGGCGACCAGGCCGGAGATCTCGACGCCGGCGTTGTTGACCACGACGTCCAGTCCGCCGAGCTCGGCGATCGTGGCCGCGACGGCGCGCTCCCAGTTCTCGTCGTCGGTGACGTCGAGGCGGACGAACGCTGCGGTCGCGCCGTCCGCCTTCAGCGCGTCGGCGGTCGCGCGGCCCAGGTCCTCCCGGACGTCGGCGATCACCACCGCGGCACCCGCGTGCGCCAGTGCTTCGGCCATCCCGGCGCCGAGCCCCCGCGCGCCCCCGGTGACCAGTGCGGCTCGTCCGGTCAGGTCGTACCGGCCCATCGAAACCCTCCTCCTCGACACGGCTGGGCCACAGCATCGGCCGTCACTGGACGGCCGTCAAGCGTTCCTTGGACACTCGTCAAGGGTTTCTTGGTCAACTGCCCGATAGACTGGACCCGTGACGGAGGCGAAAGAGCGGACCCGGGACCGGATCTCCCGCCGCCAGGTCGACAAGTTCGACCAGCGGCGGGCGCAGCTGGCCGAGTCCGCGCTGCAGACGCTGGCCGAGCTCGGCTACGCGCGCACCAGCCTGCGCGAGATCGCCCAGAACTCGGACTTTTCGCACGGCGTCCTGCACTACTACTTCGCCGACAAAGTGGACCTGCTGACCCACTGCGTGCGGCGGTTCGAAGAAGTCTGCGTCACCCGCTACGACGAACTCGTCGCCCGCGCGGGAACAGCGGAGGAGCTGGAACGGGACTTCGCCGCGGCCATGGCCGCGACACTGCGGGCGGACGCCAAGCTGCACCGCCTCTGGTACGACCTGCGCAACCAGAGCCTGTTCGAGGAGTCCTTCCGCGCCGACGTGCTCGAGATCGACCGCCGTCGCGAGGAAATGATCCAGCACGTCGTTTCGCGCTACGCGGAGCTGGCGGCCAAGCCGGTCGCCTTGCCGCAGCCGGTCGCGTACGCGCTGCTGGACGGGCTTTTCCAGCAGGCGCTGCTACGGCACCTGGCCGGGGTGGCGGCCGCCGCGGCCGAGCTCGAACGGGACGTCCCGGCCGTGCTCGCCCGCGTCGTCGCCGGTTAGGGGTCGAGCCGCTGGTGCGGGGTCTGCGGCGCCGGCACGACGAACGCGATCACCGTCGCCAGCAGCCCGGCGAACACCGAAAGGTGCGCCGCGGCCGGCACGGCGCTGATCAGGAACAGCCGCAGCGACCCCGCGATCAGCAGGCGCCACATCCTGGGGCTCATGATCAACAAGTACCCGCGGGCACCGGTGGCGAACCCGGTGCGCGGCCACAGGCTGGTCACGATCACCCGGCCGGGGTGACGGCGCCCCGGCGAGCGTCACCGCACGTCCGCCTGGTGCGCGGCGACCACCGGGGTGCCCGGCTCGGCCGGTGCGGGGTCTCCCTGCTGGCCCAGCGCGACGCCGGCCACGAGGGCCACCGCCGACAGCCAGAAACCCACCCGCAGGAGCTGCGAAAACGAACAGATGACCTTCATTTCGACTCCTTCGACGGCAGCACGCGGCCACCTCGTGGTCGGGGATTTTCGCCGCCGAATCGGTGAACCTTATTCTGCCGTCGGCCGGCGCGAGAGTCGCCGCCGGCGGTCGGCCTGCGGTCCGTCGCGCCGACCTGACCAGAATAAGGTTCAGTGCGGCACACCGAGAATGCGGCCGCGCCGCCGGGCGGGCAAGGCGTTTCCCGTTTCCCTTCCCGGCGGGCCGGGAAACCGCGGGATAACGATCCGTTTGCCGCCGCATGATCGACTGGACAGCGGCCGTGACGCTGACCAATAGTGATCCCCGTGCGTGGACGGCGAGGGGAGTGACGGTGCACCCCACTGCGGCGGACGTGGTCGGTGAGCTGAAGGTTTTGCGCAAAGGGAGGGCAATTTTCACGACACCGCTCGCGGGCCGCATCGGGCCCGCTTTGCGGGCCACTTGTGGCATTTCGGAAGATGACGACACCATAGTGATGCGGCGTAAGCTCGTGCACCGGCTGCGCCCGCTCGCCGATTCGCTGCCGGACGATCTGAAGATCGCGGTGCTGGCCGCGTTCGCGCTGGTGGAGCAGGCGCGCAAGCCCTTCTACCAGGAACGCGTCCACTGGGCGGCGATCACCCTCGAGCGCGACGACCGCACGGTGCGGCGGCGCATCGACGAGGGAATCGAGCAGATCGCGGCACTGGCGGTCGCGGCGGGGCCGGATCCGCGGCCGCGCTATCCGAGCCGCAGTTGGCACACCGAAGAACTGCGGGTGACACTCGCGCTGGATCAGCCGGTGGCGGAGGCGTTCGAATTCCGCCGGGTGGTCGCCGACGCCGACGAAATCGCCGAACTGGACTTGGCGTTGACGTTGCCGGCGACCGGTGAACCGGTGGCCGATCCGGAGCTCGTGGTGGACGTTTTCCACGGCGGGGTGCTCGCGAGCCGGGCGATGGAGTCGAGCGACCGGGTGGGGTTGTCGCTGCGGTTGCCGGAACCGTTGCACCGCGGCGAGAAGCACGACATCGGCCTGCGGTTCCGGGCGAACCTGCGTGCCCCGCACTACGTGTGCGTCCCGCGGCACCCGTGCGACGAGTTCGACCTGCACGTCCGCTTCGGCGACCGGGTCCCCGACCGGATCGTGCGGCTGGAGAAGGCGTTCCAGGGCGACACGCGCGACCGGGTGCCGCGCGGGGCCGAGCTGGCGACCGACGACGCGGGCGAGGTGCACGTCCGGTTCCGGGACCTCGCGCCCGGCTTCGCCTACGGCATCCGCTGGCAGTGCGCCGGCGCGGGGTGAATGCGCGGTCAGTGGGTGATCATGGTCCGGGTCCCCAGGTCTCGGCGTGACGTCTCGCGCGGTGGATCGGTGCCCGCCGTCGTTTCGCTACCGGTTCCGCGCGGGCTGTCCACTATTTGGCCCATTTCCGGCGCGGACCGGCACCGGCGGCCCGTTCGCGGTTACCGGACAATAGCTTGACAAGAAGTGGGACTCTGCAACGTCGCTGGTCAGCGCCTCGATTACGCCATATGTCGGAGCGGAATCGTGGGAGCGGCCATGGGAATCGTCCAGGAGATCGCGGAGCCGGTGGACGGCTACGCCGTGCTCGAGGAGCTGCCGCGCCCGGACGGCAGGCTGAGCAAGGAGCGGCTGGACCCGGTGGTGGCGGCCGCGCGCGCCGGTGACCCGGGTGCGGTGCAGGCGCTGTTGCGGCTGATCAAGCCCACCGTCGTGCGCTACTGCCGGGCGCGGATGGGCGGGCGCGACCTGTCCTACCTCTCGGCGGACGACGTCGCCCAGGAAGTGTGCCTGGCCGTGCTGAAGGTGCTGCCCAACTACCAGGACCGCGGCGGCTCGTTCCTGTACCTCGTGCGGGCCATCGCGGCGAACAAGGTCGCCGACGCCTTCCGCTCGGTGGCGCGGGACCGCTCGAAGCCGGTGCCGGAGCTGCCGGACCGGCCGCTGGGCGGCAACGAGCCGGAGAGCCACGTCCTCGGCATGGACCTCGGCGCGCGGCTGGGCAAGCTGCTGGCGTCGCTGCCGCCGCTGCACCAGGAGATCCTGTCGCTGCGGATCATCGTCGGCCTCTCGGCGAACGAGACCGCCGACGCGCTGGGCATTTCGTCCGGCAACGTCCGCATCACGCAGTACCGCGCGCTGACGAAGCTGCGCGGCATGATCGGCGACGGCGAGCTGTGAGCGTCACTCCAGCCATTCGGTGATGAAGTGGTCGCTTTCGTGGATGTGCACGGCTTCGTAGACGCCGGGGCCGAGCACGGCGAACTTGTGCGCCACCCCGGCCGGGACGACCAGCACGTCGCCGGCGCCGCCGTCGCGTTCGGTGTCGCCGATGGTGAACCGGGCCCGGCCCCGGATGATGACGAACGTTTCGGCGTACGGGTGCCGGTGCAGGCGCGGCCCGGACCCGACGACGTCGGTGCTTTCGCGGATGACCGAGATGCCGGACCCGACGTCGCGCCCCTCGAAGTTCCCGCTCATCCGGCCAGGGTAGTCCCGGCCGTCAGCTCGTGACGACCTTCCGCAGCTGGCACAGGGCCCGGTGCTGGGCGACGCGGACCGCGCCCGGCGTCGACCCGACGGCGGCCGCGGTCTCGTCCGCGGACAGCCCGACGACCACCCGCAGCACCACGATCTCCCGCTGCTTCTCCGGCAGCACCTGGAGCAGCTTCGCCATGCGTTCGCCCAGCTCGCGCCGCAGCGCGTGGAGTTCGGGGTCCATCGAGGAGTCGACCTCGTCGGGCAGTTCGGCGACCGGCTCGTCGCACTGGCGCGCGGCGGCTTTGCGGGCGGACGCGACCTCGTGCCGCGCGATGCCGCAGACGAAGCTGGGGAAGGGCCGCTCGAGCGGCCGCCGCGGCAGCGCTTCGAGCAGCGCGAGGCAGACGTCCTGCGCGACGTCGTCGGCCGAGTCCCAGGTGCTGTGCCGGGTCCCGAGCCGGGCGCGGCAGTACCGCACCACGAGCGGTCTGGCGGCGGCCAGCAGCTTTTCCGGAGCTTCTTGCGTGGTCATGACTTTCCTCCCCGACGCGGTCCGGCTCGGGAGGTACCCGTTTTCGCCCGCCCCCGACCGGGATCGCCCGGATTCCCGGTTATCCGCGGTGCGCGCCCGCCCCGGACGTCGATCCGGGGGCCGGAACCCGGGATGACCTAGGAACCGCCACGGTCGAGTGATGGCCGAACACCCGCCGCTCGCGCCGCGTCACGTCCTTCATCACCGCCTCGCGCCACGGCGTGCCGGTCGCCTCCCGGTACTCCGGGGTGGCGAACAGGTCGACGCCGGAGATCTCGTGGAACGCCAGCACCGCGGGCCCGTCGCCCTCGGCGAGGCGGTAGCGGCGGGTGCGGTACCAGCCGGGGAGCCGGTGCAGCAGCGGGACGTGCTCCTGGCGGTACCAGGCGTCGAGGCCGGGCTCGTCGGGCGTCGAAAGGCCGACGCAGACGACGACGGGGGCCGCCGGGCGGGCGGCGCCGTGGTCGTCGACCAGCTCGTAGACCCGCCGGTCGAGCGTCGCGAGCCGCCGCACGACGTCCTGTTCGCGCGGGCTGCGGCGGCGTGCCACCGCGTACTCCGGGCCGCGCAGGGCGTCGGTGTCGAGCTCGTACCAGGCCAGCCAGCCCGGCGCGACGCCGTCGAGGGCCCGGTAGCGGTAGCCGGTGCGGATGCCGGGGACCCGCAGGCGGGCCGGGGCGTGCTCGTGGTCGTACCAGTCGTGGAAGTCGGCCTCCGGCACGTCGCCCGGCTCGGCGAACACGAACAGTAGCCCTTCGCTCATCGGGTAGTGTCCTTTCCCATACGCGGAAGCAAGGAGGGGTGGTGTCTCGCGAGGACCCGGACGTCATCGACTCGGTCGAGAAAGCGTTGCGGCTGCTGCAGAGCTTCTCGGGTGAGGCACCGGCGATGAGCGTCAGCGAAGCGGCGGCGGCCACCGGCCTGACCCGCGCCACCGCGCGCCGGCTCCTGCTGACGTTCGAGCGGCTCGGGTTCGCCGAGACCGACGGCCGCCGCTTCCAGCTCACCCCCCGCGTGCTCCGGCTCGGCTACGGCTACCTGGCCGCGCTGCCGTTCTGGGAGCACGCCCAGTCGCACATGCGCGCGCTGTCGGACGAGGTCAAGGAGTCGAGTTCGCTCGCCACGCTCGACGGCGGCGAGATCGTCTACGTCGCCCGGGTGCCCGCGTCGCGGATGATGACCATCACCTTCAACGTCGGCTCGCGGCTGCCCGCCTACCCGACGTCGATGGGCCGCGTGCTCCTCGCCGCCCTGCCGCCGGCCGAACTGGAGTCCTATTTGGACACCACGGAGCTGAAGCGGCTCACCGCCACCACCATCACCGACCGCGCGAAGCTCGAGGCCGAGCTGGCGCGCGTCGCCGAGCAGGGGTACGCGCTGGTCGACGGCGAACGCGAGGAAGGCGTCCGCTCGGCCGCGGCGCCGGTCCGCAACGCCGCCGGTGGCGTGATCGCCGCGCTCAACGTCTCCGCGAACGCCGCGCGGGTGTCGGTGGCGAAGCTGCGCGAGGAGTTCGTGCCCCGGCTGCTGGAGACAGCGGACGCGATCACCAAGGACATCGCGGGCCTGCACTAGGCGAACCCGAAGCAGCGGACGGGGTTTTCGACCAGCAACCGGCGCAGCTCTTCGTCGGAGAACTCCGCGAGCACGTCGACGAGATCGCCGTCGTCCGGCAGGAACCCGTGTGTGTTCGGGTGCGGGAAGTCGGTGCCCCACACGACGCGCTCGGGGGCGTGGTCCACGAGCAGGCGCATCAGCGCGGCGGAGTCTTCGAGGGACGGCGGCGCGGTCGCGAGCCGGTCCGCGCCGCTCAGCTTCACCCACACGTCTCCGCTGTCGAGCAGGCGCCGCAACGCGGTCACCGCTTCGCTGTCGAGCCCGGCGCGCAGATCGACGCGGGCCATGTGGTCGACCACGACGGTCAGCCCGAGCCCCCGCACCATTTCCTCGTGCTCGGCGATGCCGTTCCCGGCCACGTGCAGCGCGATGTGCCAGTCGTACGGCGCGATCTTGGCGACGATCGCGCGGATCGTCTCGGCCGAAGGTGCTGGGCCGAGGTGCGGCAGGAAGTGCAGCCGCGCCCCGCGGACCCCGGCTTCGTGCAGCCGGGCGATCTCGGCGTCGGGCGTCTCCGGCGTCACGAGCGCGACGCCGCGGTAGTCGCCGCTCGCGAGGGCGTCCAGCATCGCCGAGTGGTCGGTGCCGTGGCAGGCGGACTGGACGATCACCGCCCGCTCGAAGCCGAACTTCCGGTGCAGCCGCTGGAGATCTTCCTTCGGCGCTTCCGGCGGGGTGAAGGTCCGGCCTTCGGCGTACGGGAAGACGTCGGTGGGCCCGAAGATGTGGCAGTGCGCGTCGCAGCTGCCCGGGGGCAGGGCAGGGGTCATCAGTCACACCTCGCGGTCATGCCGCCGTCGACGACGATCTCGGTCCCGGTGACGAACCGGGCTTCGTCGGAGGCCAGGAACAGAGCGGCGTACGCGGTGTCGCGGCCGTCGCCCATGAAGCCGAGCGGGATGCGGGCCTGGCGCTTGGCGAGCAGCGCGTCGACGTCGCCGCCTTCGCGTTGGGTGGCCAGCCGGGCCTCGACCATCGGCGTGTGCAGCTGCCCGGGGACGACGGTGTTCGCGCGGATCCCGTCGGGCGCGTGCTGCACGGCGATCACCCGGGACAGCTGGATCACCCCGGCCTTGGCCGAGGCGTACCCGGCCTGCGCCGAGCCGGTCCAGCGGAGGCCGGACGTCGACGCGGTGTTCACGATCGCGCCGCCGCCCTGCTCCCGCATCACCGGGATGACGTGGCGGCAGGTGAGGTAGACGCTGGTGAGGTTGTAGTCCAGCTGGGCCGTCCAGTCCTCTTCGGACAGTTCGGCCGGGCCGCCGGGGCGCGAGCCGCCGACGTTGTTCACCAGGACGTCGACCCGGCCGAAGGCGTCCCGGCACGCTCCGACCGCGTCGGCGACCGAGGCGGTGTCGGTGACGTCGGCCGGGTGCGTGCGGACCGTGCCACCCTCGTCCGTGATCACGGAGACGGTTTCGGTCAGCGCGTCCGGGTTCAAGTCCACAGCGAACACCTTCGCACCTTCGCGGGCGAACAGCACTGCGGCGGCGCGGCCGTTCCCCCAGCCGGGGCCGACGCTGCCGGCGCCGGTGATCAGGGCGGTCTTGCCCGCCAGCCGTCCGGTCATCCCTTGCCCACCTCCAAGGCCACGAGGAAGCGCGAAACCATGTTGTACGCGGCGACCGTCACGCTCAGCTCGACGATCTGCTGCTCGTCGAAGTGCGCGCCGAGGGCGTCGAAGACCGGCTGCTCGACGGTGATCTTCTCGGTCATCGCGTCGGTGTAGGCGAGCGCGGCGCGCTGCCGGTCGTCGAGCGCGGCCGGGTCGCCACCGCGCAGGGCCGCGAGCTGGCCGTCGGTCAGGCCCGCCGCCCGCGCGACCGGCTCGTGCGCGGTCCATTCGTAGGCCGCGCCGTTGAGCTCGGCGACCCGCAGGACGGCGAGCTCGCGGACGTCCGCGGGCAGCGTCGAGGCGCCGCGGACCGCGCCGAGCAGGCTGTTCCAGCCGTCGGCGAGCGCCGGGCTGTGCAGCAGCATGCCGTCCAGCGGGGTGAGCCGCCCACCGCGCCGCGCGCGGATGCGGTCGGCGACGTCGCCGCCTTCGGTCACGTAGCCGAGCCTGGCCAAGGTGGATCTCCCTTCTCAGACCGCGACGGGGTTCGCGGGTTCGGTGGCGGGGGTCTTCCGGTCGAGCACGGCGCGGGCGCGGGCGAGGTCGAGCACGCCTTCCCAGCGGCTCACGACGATGCTGCCGAGCAGCTGGCCGCACAGGCTGACGAGGCCGCGCATGGTGGAGAGGAACCGGTCGACGCCGAGCACGAGCATGATGCCCGCGACCGGGACGACGCCGGTGGTGGAGAGCGTGGCGGCGAGGATGACGAACCCGGCCCCGGCCACCCCGGCGCTGCCCTTGGAGGTGATCATGAAGACGGCGAGCAGCGCGATCTGCTGCCACAGCGAGAGGTGCACGTCGAAGGCCTGCGCGATGTAGAGGGAGGCGAAGCCGAGGTAGAGGCAGACGCCGTCGCCGTTGAAGGCGTACCCGGAGGGCACGACCAGGCCGACGATCCGCTTGGGGCAGCCCAGGTTCTCCAGCTTCTTCATCAGCTGCGGCATCACGACCTCGTAGTTCGCGGTGCCGAGGGTGATCAGCAGCTCGTCCTTGAAGTACCGGTACAGCTTGAGGATCCTGATCCCGCAGAGCCGGGCGACCGCGCCGAAGACGAGCAGGCAGAACAGGATCCCGGTGGCCCAGAACAGCAGCACGACCCCGCCGAGGCTGGCCAGGGTGGCCGCGCCGAACTTGCCGGTGGTGTAGGCCATCGCGCCGAACGCGCCGAGCGGGGCCAGGTACATGACCAGCCGCACGATGCCGAAGGTGGCCTCGCCGACGCGTTCGATCCCGCGCAGCAGCGGCGCACCGCGTTCACCGAGCCCCTTCAGCGCGATCGCGAAGAGGATAGAGATCAGCAGCACCTGCAGGACGTTGCCTTCGGTGAAGGCGCTGACGACGGTCTTCGGGATGACGTCGATGAGGAAGTCGTACCAGTGCTGGCTTTCCCCGGTCTGGACGTACTGCTGCGCGCTCCCGGAGAGCTTGAGCGTGGCCGGATCGGCGTGGATACCGTCGCCGGGGCGCAGCAGGTCCATCACGATCAGCCCGATGATCAGCGCGATCGTGGTCAGCACCTCAAAGTAGACGAGGGCTTTGACCCCGACCCGCCCGACGCTGGCGAGTTCGCCGGCGGAGGCGATCCCGGTGACGATGGTGCAGAACACGACGGGCGCGATCAGCATCTGGATGAGCGCGATGAACCCAGTCCCGACGGGCTGGAGAGAGGCACCGACCCCAGGAGCGGCGAAGCCGAGCGCCGCCCCGAGGACGATGGCGACCAGCACGGTGACGTAGAGCTTGGTGGTGAAGGCACTGCGCAGGATCGATCCCGTCGACATCATCGTCTCCGTGTTCGTCTGACGTACATTTGCGCGACTGACGAACACATCGTGCGCGAAGGGCGGTGTCGCGTCAACCCCTCCCGTGCCCGCCTTCGCCCCGCTCCGGCACTTTCACGTGAAAGTGCCGCTCGGGTCGGCCGCGCCTGCGCTCCGCTCCGCCCGCACCCGGCCTGGCCGCGCCCGCGCATGCGGCCCGCCCGGCGCGTCCCGCTGCGCCTGCACCCGGCCTGCCTGCGCCCAGCCGCGCCCACGTCTGCCACTCCACCTGCGCGTGCTGAAGGGGACCTTCATCCCATCTGATGCGCTGAAGGGCCCTTTCCTCGCATCTGACGACAGGAAAGGACCCTTCAGCCCACCCAGCCGCTCAGAGGTCCTGCTGCCGCAACGCGTCCAAGACCCGGCGTTCCTTTTTGGTCGGACGACCGGCCCCGCGGTCCCGCCGCGCCACCGGGATCACCGACTCCGGCGGCGGCTTGGGTGTCCGGTCCACAAAACACGTGGCCGCGTCCGCCGCGCCCACGCGTTTCTGGATCACCCGTACCACGTCGAGGATCCTGGTCGTCCCGCCGACGCGCAGGCGGACTTCGTCGCCCGGTACCACCGTCGTCGCGGGCTTGGCCGGCTTGTCGTTCACGCGCACGTGTCCGCCCCGGCACGCCGCCGCGGCGTCCGGACGCGTCTTCGTCAGCCGGACCGCCCAGAGCCAGCGGTCCACTCGGGTCGACTCCACAGTCGTCCATCATGGCCCATTCAGCGGCACGCCCGCGCCACCCCGGCAGGTTACTCGTGGGTATATATCGACTTGTCTACACCATCCCGCTATAACTTGTTCTAAATACCTCAACGGTGAGGACTATCACATGAGTGACGAACCCGTGTGGAGAACAACTTCTGGCGCTGTTTCCCGTCGTCTCTTCATTGCTGGAACCGGTTCTATCTTGGCGGCGGCCGCCGTCGGGGGACGGGCCGCCGCGGCATCGCCCGTCATCGCCGACGCGGCTCGCGTGCCCGCCCTCGTCATCGGCTCCGGCTACGGCGGCTCGGTCGCCGCGCTGCGGCTCGCCGAAGCCGGGATCGACGTCCACCTCGTCGAAATGGGCATGGCCTGGGACACCCCCGGCGCCGACGGCAAGATCTTCGCCAACACGACCAGCCCCGACCAGCGCTCGTTCTGGTTGCGCACCAGGACGAAGCAGCCGCTGTCCAACTTCCTCGGCTTCCCGATCGACAAGGACATCCCGCGCTACACCGGCATCCTCGACGCGGAGGAGTTCAGCGGGATCACGGTGTACCAGGGCCGCGGCGTCGGCGGCGGGTCGCTCGTCAACGGCGGCATGGCCGTGACGCCGAAGCGGGAGAACTTCGGCTCGATCCTCCCGACCGTCAACGCCGACGAGATGTACAGCACCTACTACCCGCGCGCGAACGCCGGCCTCGGCGTCGGTCTCGTCGACCCCGGCTGGTTCGACACCGCCGAGTGCTACCAGTACGCGCGGGTCGGCCGGAAGCACGCGCAGCGGTCCGGGTTCCCGTTCGTGTTCGTCCCGGACGTCTACGACTGGCGCTACATGGAGCAGGAGCAGGCGAACACCGTGCCGCGGTCGGCGCTGGCCGGGGAAATCCTGTACGGCAACAACTACGGCAAGAAGTCCCTGCAGAAGACCTACCTGCCGCGGATCGCGGCGACCGGCCGCGTCACCATCTCGCCGCTGCACCGGGTGACGTCTGTGACGCCCGCGTCCGGCGGGGGCTACACCGTCATGCTGGAACAGCTCACCACGAGCGGCACGGTGTCCGCGACGAAGTCGGTGACGGCGGACAAGGTGTTCTTCGCCGCGGGCAGCGTCGGCACGAGCAAGCTGCTGGTGAAGCTGAAGGCCACCGGCGCGCTGCCCAACCTCAACGGCGAGGTCGGGAAGGGCTGGGGCGACAACGGGAACGTGATGTGCGGGCGCGCCAACCACATCTGGGACCCGACCGGCAGCCTCCAGTCGTCGATCCCGTGCGGCGGCATCGACAACTGGGCCGCGGGCGGCGCGTTCGCGGAGGTCGCGCCGCTGCCGACCGGGATCGAGACGTGGGCGTCGTTCTACCTGTCCATCACGAAGAACCCGAACCGCGCGCAGTTCACCTGGAACCCGGCGACCCAGAGCGTCGACCTGAACTGGCAGACGGCGTGGAAGCAGCCGTCCATCGACATGGCGAAGTCCATCTTCGACAAGATCAACGCCAAGGAGGGCACGATCTACCGGACCGACCTGTTCGGCACGTACAAGATCTGGGGTGACCATCTCACCTACCACCCGCTCGGCGGCGCGGTCCTCGGCAAGGCGACCGACAACTACGGCAGGCTCGCCGGGTACCAGGGCCTGTACGCGATCGACGGGTCCCTGATCCCCGGCAACACGAGCGTCAACCCGTTCGTCACGATCACGGCCCTGGCCGAACGCAACATCGAAAAGATCATCGCCACGGACTTCTAAAGCCCTCGTGAGTGGAAAACAGTGTTAGAACACTGTTTTCCACTCACGAGCGGTGGGACGGCAGGACGCAGACCGTGTCCAGGCCCAAGACGTGGTTGAGGCGCCCGAACGCCAGCCACGCGCCCAGGCTCATGCTCAGCTCGACGATCTCCCGCTGGCTGTAGCAGGCGGACATCCGCTTCCAGAACTCGTCGTCGAGGTTGTGGTGGTCCAGCGCGTACCGCTCGGCGTACTCGGCCGCGAGGCGCGTGCGCTCGTCGAAGCGGTCCGTCGTGCGCCACTCCGACACCGCGTCCGCGAACTCCGCCTCGACCTTGACGCCGTCGCGTTCGGTGCGCCAGTCCAGGCAGAAGACGCAGCCGTTGATCTGCGCGATCCGCAGCCGCGCGGCCTCGAACTCGCGCAGCCCCAACGTGGTGTGCTCGTACACCGCCAGCGAGAACTGCGACGCGGCGATCCCGATGCCGGGCACCAGTTCGCCCCACACGTACCCGATCGGGTCCTTGCCCTCGGGGATGTCGATGTTCACGGACGCCTCCTTCCGAGCTTGCCGGCTGCCGGGCGCAGCGGGACGTCGAGTGCGTCGTAGAGGCCGGGCTTCGTGGCGGCCAGCCAGTCGATGGCGCCGACGAGCCGTCCGACGGCGGTGGCGTTGCCGCCCGCCGACCGGTTTTCGCCTTCGTCGTCGGCCTCGACGGTGACCTCGATGCGCGGCCGTCCTTCGATGATCACGCGGTGCGCGCCGTCGCCGCTGGGCGGCGACGGCCAGTCCGGCGCGCACGACGGGTGGATGCGCGTGACGTGCTCGATGACGATCCGGGGTTCGCCGTCGACGATGCCCTGCACCTCGAACCGCACCGCGCCCTGCGTGCCCTTTTCGAACTCACCCATCGTTCGCGTGGACACGGTTTCCTCGAGCGGACGCCGGTCGAGCGTCTCGCGCAGCTCGCTCACCTCGACGCCGAGGCCGCGCGCGATCAGCCGGACCTGCCCGCCCCACACCATCGACGGCACGCCGGTCATCAGCATCGGCGGGTCGTAGTCCATCGGCTGGCCCATCCCGACCAGGTACCGGACGGAGTCGGGCTGCTCGTAGGTCGAGTAGTCGAAGATCTCCTGGCAGCGGATGGCGTCGACGTCCGTGCCTAGCCCGCTGATCAGCAGCGGCAGCACGTCGTTGCCCCAGCCGGGGTCGACGCCGGAGACGAACAGCGAGCCGCCGCCGTCCTCGATCGCCTTCAGCACCGGCTCGCGCAGTTCCGGCGGCGCGTTGCGCTGGTCGTAGAGGGGGTAGAGCGCCGGCGTCACGACGACCGCGCCCGCCCGGACCGCGCGCACGATGTCGGCGAGGGCGTCGTCGAACCGGACGTCGCCCGAGGCGGCGTAGACGACCGCCCGCGGGCTCGCCGCCAGCACGGACTCGATGTCGTCGGTCGCGGTCACGCCGAGGTCTGCGACACCCGCGAGCGCGCCCGCGTCCTTGCCGACCTTCGCCGGGTCGTGGACGAGCACCGCGGAGAGCTTCAGCGCCGGGTGGGCGTCGACGGCCCGGATTGCCGCACGGCCGACGTTGCCCGTGCCCCACACCACTGTGGCGATCATTTCGCCGAGTTTTCGCCGGTTCGCCCGGGTGCGGGAAGGCTTTCGTTCCGGCCAGCGGACCGCGCGAAGCCGGGTAGCATGCAGTGCGTCCGAACGTCGTATCGGAGGGCCCGCGATGACGATCGATCCGAAGCCCCGCAGCCGCACGGTGACCGACGGGATCGAGGCCGCGCCCGCCCGCGGCATGCTCCGCGCCGTCGGGATGGGGGACGGCGACTGGTCCAAGCCGATCATCGGCGTGGCCAGCTCGTGGAACGAGATCACGCCGTGCAACCTGTCGCTGGACCGGCTGGCGCAGGCGGCCAAGGAAGGCGTGCACGCCGGCGGCGGCTATCCGCTGCAGTTCGGCACGATCTCGGTGTCCGACGGCATCTCGATGGGCCACGACGGGATGCACTTCTCGCTGGTGTCCCGCGAGGTCATCGCCGACTCGGTCGAGACGGTGATGCAGGCCGAGCGCCTCGACGGCTCGATCCTGCTGGCCGGCTGCGACAAGTCCCTGCCGGGCATGCTGATGGCGGCGGCGCGGCTGGACCTGGCGTCGGTGTTCTTGTACGCGGGCACGATCGCCCCCGGCTGGGTGAAGCTCACCGACGGCACCGAGAAGGACGTCACGCTGATCGACGCCTTCGAGGCGGTCGGCGCGTGCCGGGCGGGCCGGCTGCGGGAGGCCGACATGGACCGCATCGAACGCGCCATCTGCCCTGGTGAGGGCGCGTGCGGCGGGATGTACACGGCGAACACGATGGCGTCGGCGGCCGAGGCGATGGGGATGAGCATGCCGGGGTCGGCCGCGCCGCCGTCCGCGGACCGCCGTCGCGACCACTACGCGCACCTGTCCGGCGAAGCCGTGGTCGGGCTCCTCGAACGCGGCATCACCGCGCGCGACATCCTCACGCGCGAGGCGTTCGAGAACGCCATCACCGTCGTGATGGCCCTCGGCGGCTCGACGAACGCCGTGCTGCACCTGCTGGCCATCGCGCACGAGGCGAAGGTTCCCTTGACGCTCGACGACTTCAACCGCGTCGGCGACCGCGTCCCGCACCTGGGCGACCTGAAGCCGTTCGGCAAGTACGTCATGAACGACATCGACCGCCACGGCGGCATCCCGGTGCTGATGAAGGCGCTGCTCGACGAGGGCCTGATCCACGGCGACGCGCTGACGGTCACCGGCCGCACGGTCGCGGAGAACCTCGCCGAGCTGGACCCGGATCCCATCGACGGCGAAGTGCTGCGGCGCCTCGACAACCCGCTGCACCCGACCGGCGGCATCACCATCCTGCGCGGTTCGCTCGCCCCCGAAGGCGCGGTCGTGAAGTCCGCGGGCTTCGACACGGCGAACTTCGAGGGCCCGGCGCGCGTGTTCGAGCGCGAGCAGGAGGCGATGGCGGCGTTGAACGAAGGCCGCATCCAGGCCGGCGACGTCGTCGTCATCCGCTACGAGGGCCCCAAGGGCGGCCCGGGCATGCGCGAGATGCTCGCGATCACGGCGGCGATCAAGGGCGCCGGGCTGGGCCGCGACGTCCTGTTGCTGACCGACGGGCGGTTCTCCGGCGGCACGACCGGGCTGTGCATCGGCCACGTCGCGCCGGAGGCGGTCGACGGCGGGCCGATCGCGTTCGTCCGCGACGGCGACCGGATCGCCGTCGACATCAAGGGCCGCAGCATCGACCTGCTGGTCGACGCGACCGAGCTGGCCCGGCGCCGCGAAGGCTGGGAGCCGCTGCCGAACAAGTTCCCGGAAGGGGTGCTGGGGAAGTACGCGAAGCTGGTCCGGTCGTCGTCCTACGGCGCGGTCACGAGCTGAAGGCGGCTCTGAGCGCGCATTTGTCGACCTTGCCGACCTCGGTGAGCGGCAGCGCGTCGACGAAGTCCACGCCGCTCGGGACGTAGTGGTCCTGGCCGAAGGCTTTTCGGGCGTGCTCGCGAAGTTCTTCGCTGGTGATCGCCGCGGTGGTGACCACGACGGCGTGCAACTCCTGTCCGTCTTCGGTGTCGCGCCCGAAGACGGCCGCGCTCGTGACGGCGGGGTGCGTCGCGAGGGCGTGTTCGACGACGGTCGAGGGGACCTTGGTGCCGTGCTCGCCGACCACGACGACGTCGTCGGCGCGGTCGAGGAGGTAGAGGTAGCCGTCGTCGTCGAAGCGGCCGAGGTCGCCGGTGCGGAGCCAGCCGTCGCCGATCGGGGGCGCGCCGAGATAACCGTCCATCATGGACAGTCCGCGGACGAGGACTTCGCCGTCTTCGACGCGGGCTTCCATGCCGGGCACGATCCGCCCGACGGAGGTGCGCAGTTCCGGGCGCGCGACGAGTTCGGCGGCGGAGATGCTGGCGATCATCGGGGCTTCGGTGAGGCCGTAGCCCTGGCCGACGACGGGACCGAAGGCGTCGAGGGCCTGGGCGAGCCGCTGTGGTGGCAGGGGCGCGGCGCCGAGCGAGAGCGACCGCACACTTTCGAGAGCAGTGCTCTCCCGCGCGGGGTGGTCGAGGACGGCGGCGAGCCGGGGCGGGGTGAGCGAGAGCGTGTCGATCCGGTGTTCCTGGATCGCGTCGAGGACGGCTTTCGCGTCGAAGCCGTCGTGCAGGACGACGGTGTCGCGCCGGAGGAGGGCGCCGAGGACGGTGGCGTTGCCGGTCATGTGCGTCATGGGGGCGACGAGCAGGGTGCGTCTGGGGCCGCCGGGGTTGCCGGGGCTCGGGGTGAAGATGTGGGCCATGCCGTCGTAGATGCCGCTGTGGCGGATGAGCTTCGGGGTGCCGGTGGTGCCACCGGTGGGGAAGAGCAGGCGGACGGCTTCGGGCAGTTCGAGTGGCTCGGGCTCGCCGTCGAGGTCGTCGAGGGTGCGGACGTCGCGGCCGGGCCAGGCGCCGGGCCGGTCGGTGACGACGGTGGTGACGCCCGCGGCGTCGACGGCGGCCAGCCGGTCGCGGTGTGGCGCCGAAGCCGGGACGAGCAGGACGGTCGCGCCGCGGAGCAGGGCGGCGAGCTGCACGAGCACGGTCTCGGGCCGGTTGCGCAGGTCGAGCGCGACGGTCCCGGTGCGACCGAGGCCGCCGTGCAGGCGGCGGAGGCGTGCGCGGGCGTCGTGGAAGGTGGTGACCCGGCCGTCGTGGTGGAAGAGGGGCTGGTCACCACCCGCGTCCAGGGCGGCGAGCACTTTGCTCAGGAAGAAGCTCACCGCCGAGACGGTACTCAGTCCTGGTAGGACAGTTTCGCCAGTTCCTCGTCGAAGTCGAACCAGTCGCTCTCGCTCCCGGCGGGGACGACGTCGTAGGTCCGGTCGAGGAAGGCGGCGATCTCCTTGGCGGGCGCCTCGAGCACGGCGGCACCATCGGGCGAGTTCAGTTCGACGACGACCAGGGCGGGATCGGCACCGGGGCCGATGCGCACGTCACCGTCGCCGCAGCGGGCGAGGAGGCCGTCGGCGAGCAGGTCGCGCCCGAAGAGCCACCGGACGGCGCTGGCCCCGGCGTGCAGCACGACGGCGACGGCATAGGGATCGCGGGTGTCGTACTCCAGTTCGGCGGGCACCGGCCGCGGCCCGGCGCCGAACGTGCGCAGGGCGAAGTCGATGCCGGCGCTGGTCACGCTGTGCGGGTCGGCCATGGATGGCCCCTTTGCTACTCGTCGGTCACATTGATCTTGTTCAAGGGATAACCCATGGTGAGTTCAACGCCCAGCGATCCGAAAAACTTTCACACGCAGGGGTGATCAAGAAGTGGCGGAGGTCACCGTCAGCATGGCCGAACGGGCAATTTGCTGACGGAGGGTAAGCACCAGTGACGGTGGCTGCTGCGTGCTGTCAGATCTCGCTCCCGCCTCCGCCCCGCCCGCCTCCGGCGTCGCGAATGACTCATTCGGGACGCCAGAGGTCGCCAATGACTCATTCGCGACCTTGCGGCGGGCCTGGCAGCGCAGCCCACCCGCGCCGCCGCTCGGGTGCGGGGCCGCCCCGCCCGCTCAGCCCCGCGCCGCTGCACCGCCGCCGCCGCGCTGCACTGCCGCCGGTGCGCCGCCCTCCTCCGCCAGCGCCCCGCCGCCCCACCTCGCCGCCCCGCCCGCCCGCCTCCGGCGTCGCGAATGACTCATTCGGGACCCCTGCCGTCCCCAATGACTCATTCGCGACACGTGCCGCACCCGTCCCGAGCTTTCGGAGCCGCCCCACCCCCGGATGGGTCCCGCCGCCGGAGTTGCGCCGTCCGGGTGGGCGCACCAGTCCACTTCCGCCGCGACCGCGAATCCCTCGCAGACCGTGGTGGGTGAGGTGGAGGGTCCGGGCATGGGTGAGCGTGGGCGGTTACGGCTGCATCCGGTGGCGGCACCGGCTCCCGCGGCGAGCGCCGAAGAGCTGTTGGCGCGCGTCGCCGCCGGGGATGAGGCCGCCTTCGAAGCCCTCTACGACCTCATTGCCGGGCCCGTTCTCGGCCTCGTGACTCGCGTTCTGCGCAACCACGCCCAAGCCGAAGAAGTCGCGCAGGAGGTGCTGGTGGAGGTGTGGCGCAAGGCCACTCGGTACGTCCCGGAACGCGGGAGCGCCCTCTCGTGGGTGCTGACCATCGCGCACCGGCGGGCCGTCGACCGCGTTCGCTCGCACCAGGCCGTTCTCGACCGGGAAGAACGGGCCGGCCGGATGGATGTCCGGCGGCCCTTCGACGACGTCACCGAGTCCACTTTGGCCGGTCTCGACCAGCAGCGCGTGCGGCAGTGCCTCGGCGAACTGACCGAGCTGCAGCGCGAATCCATCGTGCTCGCCTACTACAACGGCTACACCTACCCCGAAGTGGCCGAGGTGCTGAAAGTCGCGCCGGGCACCGTCAAGACCCGGATCCGCGACGGCCTCATCCGGCTGCGTGACTGCCTGGGGGTGGACCGATGACCGCCGAGCTGCACATGCTCACCGGGGCCTACGCGCTCGACGCCGTGTCCGATGTGGACCGGGCCGAGTTCGAACGGCACCTCGGGGAGTGCTCCGCCTGCCGTCAGGAGGTGGCCGAACTGCGGGCCACCGGTGCCCGGCTCGCCGCGGCCGACGCCGTCGACCCGCCGTCCGAGCTGCGGCTCACCGTGCTGGCCGAAGTCGCCCGCACCCGCCAGTTGCCGCCCAAGCTTCCCGTCGCCGGTCGCGCCAAGACCTGGCACGTGCGGTTCGCGCTGCTCGGCGCCGCCGCGGCCGCCGTCGTGGCGGTTCTGGTCGGCGTGCAGACCACGACCGTCCCGCAAGCTCCCGTCGACTCCGTGCTGTCCGCCCCGGATGCCACGACGCTGCAGGGCGTCGGCGAGGGCACCGCGACGCTCGTCGTTTCCCGCAGCCGCAACCAGGCCGTCCTGCTGGCCTCCGGCCTGCCCGCCCTCGACCCGGCGCACGCCTACCAGGTGTGGCTGATCGGCAAGGGCGGCGCGCACTCGGCCGGGCTGATGGGGTCCGGG
Organism: Amycolatopsis nalaikhensis; assembly: GCF_030264295.1. Taxonomy (GTDB): domain Bacteria; phylum Actinomycetota; class Actinomycetes; order Mycobacteriales; family Pseudonocardiaceae; genus Amycolatopsis; species Amycolatopsis nalaikhensis. The sequence goes on from NZ_CP127173.1 coordinate 5,157,768, forward strand.
CCGATGCTGGCCGACCTGCCGCCGGGCGTCGACCGGGTCGGTATCACCGTCGAGCCCGCCGGTGGCTCGCGGGGCCCGACGACCCCGGCCGTCAGCATGATTTCCCTGACCTGACAACCGATTGGACGTGAGCGTGATGGCTACACCCCGGCTGAGCCGGTGGGTGGCGGCGGTACTGGGCGTCGTGGCGCTCGCCGCCGCGCTGGCGGCGGGCCACCTCGTCGCCGGGTTCGTCGGCGTCAACGCGTCGCCGTACCTGGCGGTCGGCAACGGCGCCATCGACCTGACCCCGGTGTGGCTCAAGGACTTCGCCGTCCGCACCTTCGGCACCCACGACAAGCTCGTGCTGCTGTCCGGGATGGCCGTCGTGCTGGTGCTCGTGGCGGCGGCGGCCGGCCTCCTCTCGCGCCGCACGCCGTGGCCGGGCCTCGTCGTGGTCACCGGGCTCGGCCTGGTCGGTCTCCTCGCCGTGTACGCCCGCCCCGACCTCGACGCGGTCGCGTTGCTGGCCCCGCTGGCGAGCCTGGTCGCCGGGGTCGCCGCGTTCGCGTTCCTGCACCGGCTCGCCCGGCGCGACGCCGCGCCCGCGGACGGCTTGTCGCGCCGCACCGTCCTGCTGGCCGGGGCCGGCGTCGTCGTCGGCGCCGGGGTCGCGGGCCTCGGCGGTCAGCTGCTTGCCCGGACCCGCGACGCCGCGTCCTCGCGCGAAGCGGTCGGGCGGCTGGTCCCGGTCCGGACCGCCCCGGCGATCCCGGCCGACGCCGACTTCGCCAAGCTCGGCACGCCGACGTTCGTCACGCGCAACGCCGACTTCTACCGCGTCGACACCGCGTTGTCGGTGCCGCAGGTGCGGGCCGAAGACTGGAGCCTGCGCCTGCACGGAATGGTCGACCGCGAAATCCGCTACCGCTACGGCGACATCCGGAACCGGCCGCTGGTGGAACGCACCATCACCATGACGTGCGTCTCCAACGAGGTCGGCGGCACCTACGTCTCCACGGCGAACTTCGTCGGCGTCGACCTGGCGGACCTGCTCGAGGAGGCCGGGGTGCGCCCCGGCGCCGAGCAGCTCTTCTCGTCCAGTGTGGACGGCTGGACGTCGGGCAGCCCGGTCGCCGCGGCGATGGACCGCGGCCGCGGCGCCATGCTCGCCATCGGCATGAACGGCGAGCCGTTGCCGATCGAACACGGTTTTCCGGCCCGGCTCGTCATTCCCGGGTTGTACGGATACGTGTCGGCCACGAAATGGGTGACCGACCTCGAAGTGACGACTTGGTCGGCCCGTCAGGCTTATTGGCTGAAACGCGGCTGGGGTCGCGAAGCGCCGATCAAAACGGAATCGCGGATCGACACGCCGAAGGGTTTCGAAACCGTCCCTTCGGGGAAGGTGCGGGTCGCCGGGATCGCCTGGGCGCAGCACACCGGGATCGCCAAGCTCGAGGTGCGCGTCGACGGCGGTCCGTGGCGGGAAGCCATGCTGTCCCGGGAAGTCAACCCGAACACCTGGCGCATGTGGTGGCTCGAGTTCGACGCCGCGCCCGGCGGGCACCAGGTCGTCTGCCGGGCCACCGACAAAAGCGGGTACACCCAGACCGAAACCCGCGCCGGAACCGTGCCCGACGGTGCGACCGGGTGGCACAGCATCGCGTTCACCGCGCGGTGACCCGGGTCACCCTAATAGGCACCAATCCGATTTTCCGGTAGCTCCGAATACCGGGCAAGAAGAAGTTCTCAGCCGCTTCCTTTGGAGTGATTTTCGTGACCAAGCTTCGTGTCGCCGGATTCGGCGTCGCCGCCGTCGCCGCGCTTTCGCTGACCGCGTGCAGCAGCAGCGACACCGCTTCCTCCGGCAGCTCCAGCAGCTCGATGGCGCCGTCGTCTTCGATGGCCGCGCCGTCGCCCAGCGCCGCCGCTTCGGACGGCGTGACCACCAACGCCGACGTCTTCGGTCCTGCCTGTTCGCAGCTGCCGCAGGGGTCCGCGCCCGGCTCGCTCGACTCGATGGGCCCGCAGCCGGTCGCCTCGGCCGCGTCGACGAACCCGTTGCTGACCAAGCTGGTGGCCGCCGTCAAGGCCACCAACCTGGTCGACACCCTCAACAGCCAGCAGGCCATCACCGTGTTCGCGCCGGCCGACCCGGCCTTCGCCGCCCTGGGCGACGCGAAGTTCACTGAGCTGGCGGGCAAGCCGGCCGAGCTGGCGCCGATCCTGCAGTACCACGTCGTCGGCAAGCGCTACGACGCCAAGGGGCTCGAGGCGGCCGGTTCGCTGGAGTCGCTGAACACCGCGGGCGGCCCGCTGAAGATCGAGGGCTCCGGCGAGAACATGACCGTCAACGGCGCGAAGGTCCTGTGCGGCAACATCCCGACCAAGAACGCCACGGTCTTCGTGATCGACAAGGTGCTCACCCCGGGCACCAACAAGTAGTCAGCGTCCCAGCAGGGGGCCGAGGCGTTCCGCGATGTCGGTGAGGATCTGCACGTAGTCTTCGTGGTCGAAGGTGAACGGCAGGGCGAAGGCCACCTCGTCGACCTCGCGGAACGCCGCGTGCGCGTGGAGCCGCTCGGCGATCTCGGCGGAAGTGCCGACGTAGTCGGGGGAGAACAGCATCCGCGCGGGACCTTGCGGTTCCTTGGTGCGTGGCAGCCGTTTCGCCGCGTACGCCTCGTATTTCGCGCGCTGCTCGGGCGTCGCGCGGTCGGTCGGGACCACGACCAGGCCCTGCGAGACGCGGGCCGTCTCGCCGTCCGGGTGGCGGGCGCGGAACGCCTGGATGTGCGACAGCTGGATCTCCGCGAAGTCGCGGCTCTCGCCCTCGGCCTTCACCACGCTGCTGGTCAGGAAGTTCATCGCGTGCTCGCCCGCCCACTCGGCCGAGCGCAGGCTGGCCCCGCCGTACCAGAGGCGGCTGCCGAGCCCGGGCGACTGCGGCTGGACCCGGTCGGAGAACACCTCGAAGCCTTCGGTGCCCCTGAAGCCGGTCGCGGGCTTGCCGCGCACGAAGTCCAGCAGCCGTTGCACGCGGCCGTAGCCGAAGTCTTCGGCGTCGGCGGTGTCCGGGTAGAGCGCTCCCTTGACCTCGTCGAAGCGCATCGGCGGGCCGACGCTGATACCCGGGTTGAGCCGTCCGCCGGACAGCAGGTCGACGGTGGCGAGGTCTTCGGCCAGCCGCAGCGGGTTCTCCCAGCCGAGCGGGATGACGGCGGTGCCGAGCTCGATCCGGCGGGTCCGCTGCGACGCGGCGGCCAGCACGGCGACCGGCGAGGAGATGCCGTGCTGCAGGTGCCGGTGCCGCACCCAGGCGCTGTCGAACCCGAGCCGTTCGCCCAGTTCGATGATCTCCAGCGTCGACTCGTGGCCCCGGCGCGGGTCGGCGGGGTCGAACAGGCCGATGGTCAGGAAGCCGAGCTTCCGCAGTGGTCGCGACACGCCGTCGATTCTGCTCCGGCCGCGACGGCGGCCGCCGCGGTTCCACCTGGTGGGCTCACGCGCGCAGGCGGTCCAGCCCGTCGAGGATGACGTCGAGGCCGAACTCGAACTCGCGCTGGTCGTCGCACCAGCCGAGGGTCGAGTCCGGGTCGTCGTGGGCGATCTCGCCGAGCATGCCGACCAGGTTCGGCAGCTGCGCGGCCAGCTCGGTAGGGACGTCCGTGGACGCGCCGGCGCCGGGGTCGAACAGCTCCTGGCTGAAGCCGAGCGCGCGGCTGCCCAGCGCGTGCAGCGCGTGGTGCACCAGGTCGTAGGAGAACCCGCCCGCGCGCATCAGGCCGACCAGCTCGTCGTAGTAGCGCAGGACGGCCGTGCTCGTCGACGACCGCGTCGCGAACAGTTCCGGCGCCCACCGGTGGCGGAGGAACACCTCGCGCGCGGCGAGGATCCGGCGTCGCACGGTCTGCTTCCAGTCCGCGCCCGGTTCGACCCGGGCGACGGCGTCGTTGATCTCGTGGGCGACGACGTCGACGATCCCGTCGAGCACGTCTTCCTTCTTGGCCACGTGGTAGTAGAGCGACATCGCTTCGGCGCCGAGCTCTTCGGCGAGGCGGCGCATGGTGACGGCGGGCAGGCCGTGCGCGTCGGCCAGCTCGACCGCGGCGTGCAGCACGCGCTCGCGGCTCAGCGGGATCCGCTCGGTCGGGGTGGCCACGCCGGTGATCGTACAAGGTGCGCTCGTTGACGGCCTTACGGTGTACGGCGTACCTTACGACGTAAGACTTACATTGTAAGAACGTCGGGAGGCGTCATGAAAGCCCTGGTCCAGCGCGTGTACGGCCCACCGGAAGCCCTGGTTTTCGAAGACGTGCCCGACCCCGTGCCGGCCGACGGTGAGGTGCTGGTCCGGGTGCGCGCGACGTCGGTCAACCCGTACGACTGGCACTTCATGAGAGGGGAGCCGTACGTCGCGCGGCTGATGACCGGCGGGTTCGGCCTGCGCCGCCCGCGGGTCGGCGTCCTCGGCTGCGACCTCGCGGGGCGGGTCGAGACGCCGGGGTCTGTGTTCAACCCGGGTGACGACGTCTACGCGCTGCTGCCGCACGGCGCCTACGCCGAGTACGTCTGCGTGCCGGAGGACCTGCTCGCGCCGATGCCGCCGAACCTCACCCACGAGCAGGCGGCGGCGATGCCGATGGCGGCGGTCACCGCGCGGGTCGCCCTGAACGGCGTCGCGGCCGGGCAGCGGGTGCTGGTCAACGGCGCTTCCGGCGGAGTCGGAACGTTCGCCGTCCAGCTGGCGAAAGCGCTCGGCGCGAACGTCGACGCGGTGTGCGGCGCGGCCAACGCCGACGTCGCCGTTTTGCTGGGCGCGGAGCATGTTCTCGACTACCGCGCGGCGGACTTCACGCGGAGCGGGCGGCGCTACGACGTCGTGCTGGACATCGCGGGCAGCCGGTCACTCCTGGCCTGCCGCCGGGTGCTGGAGCGCGACGGCACGTTCGTCGCGGTCGGCGGCCCGGCCGGACGCTGGCTGCAACCGGCCGGGCACGCGTTCGGGACGTTGGCGGCGAGCCCGCTCGCGCGGCGGCGGGCCGTGCTCGCGGACGCGGTGGGCTGCCCGGACAAGAAGGCGGTGCTGGGGAAGCTCGCCGCGCTGGCGGAACGGGGTGCGCTGACACCGGTGATCGACCGGAGCTACCCGTTCGCCGACCTGCGCGCGGCGATCGCGTACCAGGAAGCGGGACACGCCAAGGGAAAGGTCGTCGTGACGATGTGAGGAACCCCCGGGAGACGCGCTCCCGGGGGCCTCGGCTCAGCTCGTGTGCGGGCAGTTGCCGCGGTAGTCCGAAATGGACAGGCTGGTGCTCGGGATCGGGCACAGGAACTGCTCGTAGCGGGTGTCGTTGTCGATGAACCGCTTGAGCCAGGACAGCGTGTACTTCGCGATCGTCGTGTTCGACGTGTTCGGCGCGAAGTGGCTGGCGCCGCGCAGTTCGAGGTACGCGCGGTCCAAAGTGGACGGCAGACTGGTGTAGAACGGGATGGAGTGCGTCGCGACCGGCGCGATGGTGTCGGCTTCGGCCCCGACGACGAGCGTCGGCACCCGCAGCGTCGACCAGTTCTTGGTGAGGTTCCACCCGGTCAGCGGCACGGCGGCCTGCAGCGACGGCCGCGAGCGCGCCGCCTCCAGGGTGCCGCCGCCACCCATCGAGTGCCCGACGACGCCGAGCCTGCTGCTGTCGATGCGCGAGCGCACCGAGCTCTGCTGCGTCAGGTAGTCGAGCGAGGCGAGCAGCTGCCTGCCGCGGCTGTCGGGCTGGTCGCTGGTGGTGATGGTGTCGATGGTGAAGACCACGAAGCCCTGCGAGGCGAGGCGCGGGCCCAGCCAGGCGATGCTCGACTGCGTCGCGGTGAAGCCGGGCGCGATCGAGATCGCGCCGAAGGTGCCGGCGGTCGTGCTGGTGGGGTAGTAGATGGTGCCACCGCCGAACCCGGAGACGGCCAGCCGCGACACGCTGACGGTGCTGGTCGCGAACGACCCCCGGCTGGCTTCGATGCTGGCGGTGGTCGGATCGGGGCCCCGTTCGTAGGGGTTGTCGGCGGCGGGCGCGGGCGAGGCGACAGCGGTGCTGAGCGCCAGCACGCCGGCGAAGACCCCGGCGACCTTGGCGCGCCAAGGGCGTCGGCGGGAAATTTTCTCACCCGAGCCAGACGACGTCGGCGGGCTGGTGAGTACGGACATGGATCGCTCTCTTTCCCCGGGCAGGCGAAAGCGCGCCCGGACACGGACGGGCGGACCAGTGGAACCGTGGCACGGCACCGGAGAAGGGGCCGCGTGCGGGACGCGGGGTAACCGCTTTCCCGCCGCTTATGAAACACTTAGCCGAAATGTTCCACAACGGCCGAACGGGTGAGTGGTTGACGGACTGTGCGCTTGCTCAGCAGCCCGCTCACCTTGCGGAGGGCGGGCGGCTGGACCCGAGCGCCCCAAGGCGGCCTTGGTTGCGTCTGACGCACCGAAGGCCGCCTTGGGTGCGTCAGACGCACCGAAGGCCACATTGGGGCGCTTGGGGCGGGCCCGTCAGCGGGGCGTGGTTGGCTCCAGGGCGCCGCGGACCAGCGTGTCCAGCAGGGTTGTCGCCACCTTGAGGTCCACCGTCCGGGCCGCCAGCACGTCCGCGTACAGGAACGACTCGCCGAGCCGCACCACGGCGAACGCCAGGTCCGGCAGATCCACCAACGGCGTCAGCCCGGCCGCCTCGGCGTCCGCGCTGAACAGGTCCACGTGCGCGTCCACCAGTGCCGGTTGGACCGCGCCGCGCGGGTCGGTCAGGACGCGCAGCGCCACCGTCGACTCCGCCTCGATCAGCTTGCGCATGCCCTCGCTCGCGGCCACCTCGCGGCGGTACTCCTCCATCACCCCGAGGCACCGCAGGCGCCCGTCCGGTGACCGGACCGCGTCGCCGTGCCGCTCGTGCCAGTGGTCCAGCGCCCGCTGCCAGGTCCGGTCGGACAGCAGCCGCAGGCCGGCGCCCATCAGGTCGTCGCGGTTGCCGACGCGGCGGAAGAACGTCGTGCGCGAAATCCCCAGTTCGGCGGCCATCCGGCCGAGGTCGAGGCGGCTTCCGGCGAACAGCAGCCGCGCCGCGTGCCGGACGATGTCGTCGGTCGAGACGGTCACCGGCCCACCCTATCCGCAGGTCGCCGCCGGTTACCTTGAAGTGCGCGCCGGCCCTTCGGCTAGCTTGGAGTCGTGCGCGTCGACATCTGGTCCGATCTCGTCTGTCCCTGGTGCTATCTCGGCAAACGCCGCTTCGAACGGGCGGTCGCCGAACTCGGCGTCGACGTCGAGGTGGTGCACCACTCGTTCCAGCTCGACCCGTCGTTCCCGCGCGGGACATCGCGCCCGACGCGCGAGGTGCTGGCCGAGAAGTACGGGCGGACACCGGAAGAAGCCGACGCGATGCAGGCGCAGATGGAGGAACGCGCGGCCGCCGACGGCCTCGAGTACCACCTCGCCGATGCCCACATGGGCAACACCGTCGACGGCCACCGGCTCGTGCACCTCGCGGCCGAGCGGGGGATGGCCGACGCCGTCGTCGAGCGGTTCTACCGCGCGTACTTCACGGAGTCGCGGTCGATCTTCGACCGGGACTCGCTCGTGGAGCTGGCGGCCGAAGCCGGTCTCGACGCCGAAGAAGCCCGCGCGGTCCTCGAATCCGACGCGTACGAAGCCGAAGTGGCGGCGGACGGCGAGCAGGCGCGGGCCCTCGGCGCGAGCGGCGTGCCGTTCTTCGTGATCGACCAGCGGTACGGCGTGGCGGGCGCGCAGTCGAGTGAAGTGTTCGCCCAGGTGCTGCGCCGGGTCACCGACGGCGCCGCCGCCGGGTGAACCGCGACCGATCGGTGGCGACGCCGGCCAGGTGCAGGGCGACGCACAAGAGCCCGGCGGTGGTCAGCGTGCCGGTGGTGATGACCGGGCCGAGCCCGAACCCGGCCAGTTCCATGAGCAGGGCGAGCCCGAAGAGCACGGCGGCGAGAATGGCGAGCACGGCGGCCTCGTTTCCGCGGTGCGACCGGATGGTCCACACCACTGCGACGTTCGCCGGGACGGGCGGTCCCGGCTCGGTGGCCGGGAATGCCCCGCTTGCCGCGCGCTGAAACGAGAATCTCGCCGGGGTGACGCTCCGCAGCCCGAGCCCAGGCAGAGGTCTTGAATGACTCATTCAGGTCTTCGGAGGTCCTGAATGACTCATTCAAGACCTCGCGGGCGGCGGCGCCGTACTCGAGCGCACCACCAACTCCGTCGGCACCGTCACCGGCTCCCCGACCTCCGCTCCGGTCTCGATCTCCGCCAACAACGCATCCACCGCATGCCGTCCCACGGCCTCGAAAGACTGCCGGATCGTCGTCAACGGTGGCCAGAAGTGCGCCGACTCCTCCATGTCGTCAAACCCCACCACGCTGACCTCCGACGGCACCCGCCGCCCGGCCTCGTGCAACGCCCGCAGCAATCCCAACGCCATCTGGTCGTTCGCCGCGAACACCGCCGTCACCGAAGGGTCCGCCGCCAGCGTCAATCCCGCCTCGTACCCCGACGCGGGCGACCAATCCCCGGTCAGCACCGGCGGCACCACCGCCCCGGCACGCTCCAATGTGGCCTGCCAAGACTTCCGGCGCCGCTCGGCCGAATAAGACTGCGGTGGTCCCGCGATGTGCCACACCGTCGCGTGCCCCAGCGAAAGCAGGTGCCGGGTCGCCGTCGCCGCGCCGTCCGCCTGGTCGTTGTCCACCACCGGGTAGTCGTAGCGCGCGCTCGAGTCGATCACCACCACCGGGAGCCCGTGCGGCAGCTCGATCTCGCTCTGGTCCAGCTGGTGCTGCTCGATCAGGATGATCACGCCGTCCACGGCCTGCTCGTTCAGCTTGCTGAACGCCCCCGTCACCTCGCCCTGCGTCGGGCGCGTCACCGGCATCAGGATGATCGAAAATCCCTCCGGCACCACCGCCGCCGCGATGGCGTCCAGCGTGCGGCTGTTGCCGAACGTCGGCAGCGCCGAAATGATCACGCCGATGCTGCGGAACTTGCCGTTGCGCAACGCCCGCGCCGCGCTGTTGGGCCGGTAGCCGATCCGGCGCATCGCCGCCAGCACCCGCTCGCGCGTGGCGTCGTCCACGTTGGTCTTGCCGTTCGCCACACGGGACACCGTCTGGCCGGACACGCCCGCCTCGCGCGCGACGTCCGCCATCGACGGTCCACGGCGCGGGGATGCTGTCGGCACGGTGTCTCCTCCGGGTGTCCTGGACATGTTTACGTCAACACGTTACCCTCCGACCGTCCATGTTGACGTAAACATCCACGCGAACACCGGAGAGACGATGACGTCCACAGCGGCTCCGCCCGTTCCGGCGCCGTCCCGCCAGGCGACGGCCGCCCGTCGGCCGCGGCGGAAATGGCGCGGCTGGCTCTTCGTCGCCCCCTTCATGCTCGTGTTCGCGCTGACCTTCGTCGCGCCCGTCGTCTACGCCTTCGTCCTCAGCCTGTTCCGCGACCAGGCCTTCTTCGGCGGCACCACCTTCGTCGGCGCCGACAACTACGCGCAGGTGCTCGCCGACCCGAAGTTCTGGGAGTCCTTCCAGCGGGTGCTGGTGTTCCTCGCCGTGCAGGTGCCGATCATGCTGCTGCTCGCGCTCGTCGCGGCGCTCGCGATCGACAGCGCCCGGCTGCACGCCGCCGGGTTCTTCCGGATCGTGATCTTCCTGCCGTACGCCGTGCCCGCCGTCGTCGCCGCGCTCATGTGGGGCTTCATCTACGGTGACCACTTCGGACTCGCCGCCGACCTGAACCACCTGCTCGGCACCGACGCGATCAAGCCGTTGTCGGCGAACTGGCTGCTCGCCTCGATCGGCAACATCGTCACCTGGGAGTTCGTCGGCTACAACATGCTGATCTTCTACTCCGCGCTGAAGGTGATCCCGAAGGAGCTGTTCGAGGCCGCCGCGATCGACGGCGCCGGCACGTTCCGCACGATCCTCTCGGTCAAGCTCCCGGCGATCCGGGGCGCCATCGTGATCGCGACGATCTTCTCGATCATCGGCAGCTTCCAGCTGTTCAACGAGCCGAACATCATGCGCAACCTGGTGCCCAACGTGATCGGCACCTTCTACACGCCGAACATGTACGCCTACAACCTCTCCTTCGGCGGGCAGCAGTACAACTACTCCGCCACCGTCGCGATCGTGATGGGCGTGATCACCGCGATCATCGCCTACGTCGTGCAGCTGCGCGGCTCCCGGAAGGGGATGTGACGTGCTGACGCGCCCGCGCAAGTCCCGCGTCCTCACCGCCGTCATGGCGCTGTACCTGATCTACACGCTGGTGCCGCTGGTGTGGCTGGTGATCAACGCGTCCAAGACGCAGCCCGCGCTGTTCACGACGTCCGGCCTGTCGTTCGGCGGCTCGTTCGCGCTCTTCGACAACATCGCCCAGACGTTCACCTACAACGACGGGATCTTCTTCCGCTGGCTGGGCAACACCTTGCTGTACGTCGTGGTCGGCGCGGGCGGCGCGACCATCCTGGCGACGGCGGCGGGCTACGGGCTGGCCAAGTACCGCTTCCCCGGCCGCCGCGCGGTGTTCGCGATCGTCCTCGGCGCCGTCGCCGTACCCACGACCGCGCTCGCCGTGCCGACGTTCCTCATGTTCAGCAAGCTCGGGCTGACCAACACCCCGCTCGCGATCATCATCCCGTCGCTGATCAGCCCGTTCGGCCTCTACCTGATCTGGGTTTACGCAGCCGACGCCATCCCCGACGAGCTGATGGAAGCCGCGCGCATCGACGGCGCGGGGGAGCTGCGCATCTTCCTCACCGTGACGCTGCGCCAGCTCGCGCCCGGGATCGTCACGGTCGCGCTGTTCACCATGGTGCAGACCTGGAACAACTACTTCCTCCCGCTGATCATGCTCAGCGAGCCCCAGTGGTACCCGCTGACCGTCGGGCTCAACCAGTGGAGCGCGCAGGCCAACGGCGCCGGCGCGCAGCCGATCTTCAACCTGGTGCTCACCGGCTCCCTGCTCACGATCATCCCCCTCGTCCTCGCTTTCCTGCTCATGCAACGGTTCTGGCAGTCCGGGCTGAGCGCGGGCAGCGTCAAGCAATAGCCGCCGTCACACCGTCGTGAAGGGACACTCGATGTCACGTATCCGCTTGCGTGCCAAGGCGTTCGCCGCCGTGGCACTGGCCGCCGCACTGGCGGCCGGTTGCTCGTCCGGCAGCACGTCCGGGCCCGCCGCCGCCACCGGCACCCAGGACTCCGTCGACGCCGCGCTCAAGGCGGGCGGCACGATCACCTACTGGAGCTGGACGCCCTCGGCGAAGGACCAGGTCGCCGCGTTCGAGAAGCAGTACCCGAACGTCAAGGTGAACTACGTCAACGCCGGGACGAACAAGGAGGAGTACACCAAGCTCCAGAACGCGATCAAGGCGGGCTCCGGCGCGCCCGACGTCGCGCAGATCGAGTACTACGCGCTCCCGCAGTTCGCGCTGACCGATTCCCTGGTCAACCTCGACCAGTACGGCTTCGGCGCGTTCGAAAAGGACTACAGCGCCTCGACCTGGGCCCAGGTCAAGAGCAACAACGGGCTGTACGGCCTGCCCCAGGACTCGGGTCCGATGGCGTTGTTCTACAACAAGGAAGTCTTCGACAAGAACGGCATCGCCGTGCCGAAGACGTGGGACGAGTACATCGCGGCGGCCAAGAAGCTGCACGCCGCCGACCCCACCAAGTACATCACCTCCGACACCGGTGACCCCGGGTTCGCGCTGAGCATGATCTGGCAGGCCGGTGGGCGCCCGTTCAGCGTCGACGGCCGGAACGTCAAGGTGAACTTCGGCGACGCGGGCACGAAGAAGTGGACCGCGATGTGGGACCAGCTGATCCAGGCCAAGCTCCTCGCCCCGGTCAAGGAGTGGTCCGACGACTGGTTCCGCGCCCTCGGCGACGGCACCATCTCCTCGCTGGTCACCGGCGCCTGGATGCCGGGCAACTTCATCTCCTCGGTGCCCGGCGGCAGCGGCAAGTGGGCGGTCGCGCCGATGCCGACCTACGACGGCAAGCCCGTCACCGCGGAGAACGGCGGCAGCACGCAGTCGGTGGTCAAGCAGAGCAAGAACCCGGCGCTGGCCGCGGCGTTCGTGCGCTGGCTCAACCACGACGGCGGCGTCCAGCCGTTCATCAAGAGCGGCGGCTTCCCGTCCACCACGGCCGACCTGACCGCGCCCGCGTTCGTCGACCAGGCCGTCCCGTACTTCGGCGGCCAGAAGATCAACCAGGTGCTGACGCAGGCGTCGAAGGACGTCGCGCCGGGCTGGACGTACCTGCCGTACCAGACCTACGCCAACAGCGTCTTCAGCGACACCGCCGGCAAGGCCTACCTGAACGCCACCGGCCTCGACGCCGGGCTGGCGGCCTGGCAGCAGGCCATCGTCGACTACGGCAACCAGCAGGGCTTCACGGTCAGCGCCGGATGACCGTCCACATCGAAGGCGACGCGGGCCGGGTGATCGGCCCGGTCCCGCGCCGCCTCTTCGGCTCGTTCGTCGAGCACATGGGCCGGTCCGTCTACACCGGACTCTACGAACCCGGTCACTCCACGGCGGACGCTCGCGGCTTCCGCGGCGACGTCCTGGAGCTGGTGCGGGAACTGGGGCCGACCGTGCTCCGGTACCCGGGCGGCAACTTCGTCTCGAGCTACCGCTGGGAAGACGGCGTCGGGCCGGACCGGCCCGTCCGGCTCGACCCGGCCTGGCACAGCTTCGAGTCCAACCGCTTCGGCCTGCACGAGTTCGTCGCGTGGGCCGAGGCCGCGGGTGCCGAGGTGATGTACGCGGTCAACCTCGGCACCCGTGGCATCCAGGAGGCCGCCGACGTCCTCGAGTACTGCAACCACCCGGGCGGCACGTCGCTGAGCGAGTGGCGCCGCGCGAACGGCGCCGACCGCCCGTTCGGCTTCAAGCTCTGGTGCCTGGGCAACGAGATGGACGGCCCGTGGCAGATCGGCCACAAGACGGCCGACGAGTACGGCCGCCTGGCCGCCGAGACCGCGCGGCTCATGCGGATGATCGACCCGGACGTCGAACTGGTCGTCGCGGGCAGCTCGCACGCGGACATGCCGACGTTCGGCGAGTGGGAACGCACGGTGCTGCGCCACACCGCCGAGCTGGTCGACCACATCTCGCTGCACGCCTACTACCAGGAGCTGCACGGCGACACCGACAGCTACCTGGCCAGCGGCGCCGCGTTGGACCGCTTCATCGGTACCACCGCGGGGATCATCGACGAGACGCTCGCCGAACTGGGCCTGGACAAGAAGATCGGGATCAGCGTCGACGAGTGGAACGTCTGGGACCTGCGCCGCTGGAACGAGGTCGACCAGGCGCGGCTCGCCGAAGGCGGCTGGCGGGAGCACCCGCGGATCATCGAGGACGACTACACCGTCACCGACGCGGTCGTCGTCGGCTCGCTGCTGTCCTCTTTGCTGCGCAACGTCGACCGCGTCACCATGGCCAACCAGGCGCAGCTGGTGAACGTCATCGCGCCGATCCGCACCGAGCCCGGTGGCCCGGCGTGGCGGCAGACGACGTTCCACCCGTTCCGGCAGGTCGCCGCGCTGGCGGCCGGGGCGAGCCTGCGCCTGGACGTCGAGGGCGAGCGCCTGCGCACCGCGCAGCACGGCGAGGTCGACCTCGTCGACGCCGCCGCGACGGTCGCGGAGTCCGGGCGTGGCGCGGTGTTCCTCACCAACCGCGCGACGACGTCGCCGACGGAGGTCCGGATCCGCCTGCGCGGCGCGCGGTTCCGCGTCTACGCCGCCGAAACCCTGACCACACCCGAGGGCGGGACGCGCCACACGACCAACACCGCCGACACGCACCCGGTCCGGCCGGTGCCCTTGCCCGGCACCGCCGTGACGTCCGACCCAGGGGGGACGACCATCACCGTGACACTGCCACCGCTGTCCTGGACCGTGCTCCAGCTGAGCCCGGAGGCGGGCAACCATGCCTGAGTTCGCGATCGGGGAGACCGACTTCCTGCTCGACGGGCAGCCGTTCCGGATCCTTTCCGGTGCCCTGCACTACTTCCGCGTGCACCCGGACCTGTGGGCCGACCGGATCGACAAGGCCCGGCGGATGGGCTTGAACACCATCGAGACGTACGTGCCGTGGAACGCGCACGCGCCCGAACCCGGCACGTTCGACCTCTCCGGCGGCCTCGACCTGGACCGCTTCCTGCGGCTCGTCGCCGAGGCCGGGATGTACGCGATCGTGCGGCCCGGCCCGTACATCTGCGCGGAGTGGGACAACGGCGGCCTGCCCGCGTGGCTGTTACGCGACCCGTCCGTGGGGGTCCGGCGTTACGAGCCGAAGTACCTGGCCGCGGTACGCGAATACCTGACCCGCGTGTACGAAGTCGTCGCACCGCACCAGATCGACCGCGGCGGGCCGGTGCTGCTGGTCCAGGTCGAGAACGAGTACGGCGCCTTCGGCGACGACAAGCGGTACCTGGAAGCGCTTGCCGAACACACGAGGGCCTCCGGCATCACCGTGCCACTGACCACAGTGGACCAGCCGACGCCGGAGATGCTCGAGGCGGGCAGTATCGACGGGGTGCACCGCACGGCGTCGTTCGGTTCCGGTGCCGAGGAGCGGCTCGCGATCCTGCGGGCGCACCAGCCGACCGGACCGCTGATGTGCAGTGAGTTCTGGAACGGCTGGTTCGACCACTGGGGCGCGCACCACCACACGACGTCGGCGGCGGACGCCGCGGCCGGACTCGACGCGCTGCTCGCGGCGGGCGCGTCGGTCAACCTGTACATGTTCCACGGCGGCACGAACTTCGGCCTCACCAACGGCGCCAACGACAAGGGCGTCTACCAGCCGCTGGTGACGTCCTACGACTACGACGCGCCGCTCGACGAAGCCGGTGACCCGACGCCGAAGTACCACGCCTTCCGGGACGTGATCGCGCGGTACCACAAGGTGCCCGACAGTGTTCCGCCGCCGGCCCGGCCCGCGCCGACGTCCGAGGGGCCCTTGCGCGACCCCGTCCGGCTGCTCGACGCACCGGCGGAGTGGGGCACCTGGGAGTTCCACGAGGAACTGCCGGTGTTCGACGCCCTGACGCCGATGCCGCGCCTGGCGCTGCTGCGCACCACGGTGACGGGGGACCGGCCGGGTGTGCTGGCGTTCGGCGAGGTCCGCGACCGCGCGACGGTGTTCTTCGACGGCGAGCGCGTCGGCACCCTCCAGCGGGACCACCACGAGCGCGCGCTCGCGCTGCCGAGGGCGCGCGGCGAGCTGCTGGTGCTGGTCGAGGACCAGGGCCGCGTCGACTACGGGCCGCGGATCGGCGAGGCGAAAGGGATCATCGGCGGGGCTTCGCTGCACGGCGCACCGCTGACCGGCTGGGACGTGCTGCCGGTCGACCTGGACAAGGTGCCGTCCCTGCGGCCGACCGCCGCGACCACTGTGGACGGTCCGGTAGCCGGGCCGGTGCTGCTGCGCGCCGACGTAGACTTCGCCGCCCCCGCCGACCTGTTCCTCGACACCGGGGAGTGGGGCAAGGGCCTGGCGTGGTTCAACGGGTTCCCGCTCGGCCGGTACTGGCGGCGCGGGCCGCAGCGGACGCTGTACGTGCCGCGGCCGGTGGTCCGCGCCGGGGCCAACGAACTCGTCGTGCTCGAACTGGACACGATGCTCGACCCGGCGGCCCGGTTCGTGCCGCGGCCGCTGCTGGGCCACACGGAGGCCTGAGAAGTCCCCACCGAAACGAAGGGCAGTTCGACGATGAACCGCACGTTCCGGCGTTTGCTCACCGTCCTTTGTGTCCCCTTGGTCGGAGGTGCGGTCGCCGCCGCCCCGGCCGACGCGGCGACCGCGGTCACCGTGAAACCCGATCCCACCTACCGGCAGCAGCCGTTCGAAGGCTGGGGCGCCAGCCTGGCGTGGATGGCCGAGGCGACCGGCGGCTACCCCGACGCCGTCCGCGACCGCCTGGCCGACCTCGTCTTCGGCCCGACCGGACTGAACCTCAACATCGCCCGGTTCAACATCGGCGGTGGCAACGCCCCCGACGTCCCGTCGTACCTGCGCGCGGGCGGCGCGGTGCCGGGCTGGTGGACGGCCCCGGCGGGCACCACCCGCGCCGACAAGGACTGGTGGACGCCCGGCGACCCGGCCGAGTTCGACCCGGACGCGGACCCGAACCAGCGCTGGTGGGTCGACAAGATCAAGAACCGCGTCACGAAGTGGGAGGCGTTCAGCAACTCGCCGCCGTACTTCCAGACGGTCTCGGGTTATGTCTCCGGCGGCTTCAACGCCACCGACGAACAGCTGCGCCCGGACAAGATCGGCGACTTCACCGCGTACCTCGCGCAGGTGGTGCGGACCCTCGAACGCGCGCACGGCATCAAGTTCTCCTCGGTGAACCCGATGAACGAGCCGAACACGAACTACTGGAAGACCACCCTCGGCGCCGACGGCAACCCGACCGGCGGGCGGCAGGAGGGCGCGCACATCGGGCCGTCGGTGCAGTCCCAGCTGATCCCGGCGATGGCCGCGGCGCTGCCGGGGACCACGGTTTCCGCGCCCGACGAGACGAACCCGGACATCTTCGCCGCGGACTGGACCGGCTGGTCGGCGGCCGCCCGTGCGGCGGCGGGACGGCTGAACGTGCACACCTACGGCACCGGCAACCGGCCCATCCCGCGGGACATCGCCAAGGGCGCGGCCAAGCCGTTGTGGATGAGCGAGGTCGGCGGCAGCTGGCTGGACCGGCAGGACTTCACCAGCATGGACCCGGGTCTCGGGATGGCCACGCAGATCACCGACGACCTGCGCCTGCTCGAGCCGAGCGCGTGGGTCAGCTGGCAGCCGATCGAGGACTACAACAACATGAAGCCCGGCGGGGAATCCGCGGCCGGGATGAACTGGGGCGAGATCCAGGTCCCGTTCGACTGCACGAGCGCCGACTGTCCGATCCGGACGAACACGAAGTTCGACACGATGCGGAACTTCACCCACTTCATCCGGCCGGGCGACCGCCTGATCGCGTCGAACGACACCGCGTCGACGGCCGCGATGCGCGGCGAGGACCTGGCTTCGGTGGTCCACGTGAACCCGGGCACCGCGGAGCAGGACGTCACCCTGGACCTGTCCGGCTTCGGCACCGTCCGGCCCGGCGCCATGGTGACGCCGGTCGTCACGGACGTCACCGGAGCGCTGAAGCGGGGCAAACCGGTGCGGGTGGCGGCGGGCAAGGCGAGCCTGCGGGTGCCGGCGCGGTCGGTGACGACGTTCGTCGTCGACGGCGTCTCGTCGACGGCCGCGGGCACGGGCCTCGGCACCGGCAAGCCGGTCACGTTCACCGGGGTCCAGAGCGGGAAGTCGCTGTCGGCGGAGAACGGCACGCTGGTCCAGCGGACGACGGACGCGTCGGCGGCGGCGCAGCGGTGGACGTTGACCGACCGCACGGGCCGCTACGGCAGCCGCGATCGGTTCACGATCGCGTCGGCGGCCACGGGCCAGGTGCTCGGCACGTCCGGCGGCGCGGTGACGCTGGCCCCGCCGGGAACGACGGGCGCGGCGGCGGAGTGGACGCTGTCGACGACGGGCGACGGCACGTGGACGTTCGTCAACGCGGCTACCGGTCAGCTGCTGGACGTCATCGGCGAGTCGCGCGCGGACGGCGCCCCGATCGGGCTGTACCGGCCGACCAACGGCCCGAACCAGCGCTGGCAGGCGGTTCCGCGCTGACCGGTTCCGTCGGTCCCCTCCGATAGCGTGGAAAACGGGGGCTGCTCAGCCCGGCCAGCAGCACCCCGAGGCCCCCGACGGCCAGGCCCAGGACGGTCACCCCGTCCAGGGTCTGGCCGTTGATCAGCCAGGCGAGCAGCGCGGTGACGGCCGGCGTCAGGAAGAACAGCGTGCCGACCCGGCTCGCGGCCTCGCGGCGCAGCATGAAGTTCAGCAACAGGAACGTGCCGACGGAGTTGACCAGCACGATCCACCCCAGCGAGAGCCCGAACGCCGTCCAGTCGCCGACGTGCGGTGTCTCCAGCAGCAGCGACGCGAGCCCGACGACCGGCGCGCTGACCAGGAAGTGCACCGCGGTGCCGCTGCGCACGTCGGCGCCGGTGGCGAAGCGCTTCTGGTACACCGTGCCGAAACTCAAGCCCAGCAGGCCGACGAAGCAGAGCACGATGCCGGACACCGAGACGTGCAGCTGGTCGGCGACGGCGAGCGCGACCCCGGCGCCGCCGACCGCGAAGCCGAGCCACTGCGCGCGGGTGATCCGCTCGCCGAGCAGCCCGCCCGCGAGCAGCGCGATGACCACCGGGTTGAGGCCCTGCACGAGGGCCACGACGCCGCCGGGCAGCCCGCGCGCGATCGCCAGGTAGAAGGCGCCGAACTGCACGGCCTGCATGAGCAGCCCGGTGACGGCGACGTGCAGCAGCTGCCGCCCGCGCGGCCACGGCGAGCGCGACACCCAGGCGATCACCGCGAGCAGCACGCCCGCGAGCGCGAATCGCGAGAAGGTCAGCAGCAGTGGCGGAACGGCGGCGGTGCCGAACACGGCGGCGATGAAGGCACTGCTCCACAGCAGCACGAACACGGCTTTCATCGCGCCTCCTGGTAACCGGTCAGTGTGGTTACGGGGAAGCTAGCAGCCGTGGCGGTAACCTGTCCAGACGGTTACGCTGACGCTCGTGGACTTCAAGTACGGCACCGGGAACCTCGCCCTGGACCTGGTCGGCACGGTCGGCCACCGGCGCACCGACGTCCTGGAACTGCTCACCGGCCCGGCCGACGTGGCCCGCTGGGTGGCGGGCGCGGGCCTGGTCGACCGCCCGGTGGCGGTGGACGACGCGGGGTTCGCGGCGACGGTCCGGCTGCGGGAAGCGGTGTACCGGCTGGCGTTGGCGTCGATCGAGGGGAGCGGTCAGCGGGCGGCGGACCGGCGGGTGCTCAACGAGGCAGCCGCGGGCCCAGGCGTCAAGGTGAGCCTCGCCGACGACGGGTCGGTGCGCCGGTCGGGCGGGCTCGACGCGGCGTTGACCGAGGTGGCCCGCGCGGCCGTGGAACTGCTCGGCGGGTCGTCGACGATCAAGGAGTGCGCGGCGCCCGAGTGCACGCGGCTGTACGTCGACCAGTCGCGCAAGCAGGCGCGGCGGTGGTGCGACATGCGGTCGTGCGGGAACCGGGCCAAGGTGGCCGAGTTCCGGGCGCGGCAGAAGATCTAGCCCGCCAGCCCGCCCGGCCCGGGTGGGCTGAAGGGCCCTTTCCTGCCATCAGATGACAGGAAAGGGCCCTTCAGCTCATCAGATGCCCTGAACGTCCCCTTCAGCCCGCCCGGCTCACTCCGCCGGTTTCAGCGGGTCGTGGCCCACCGACATCAGGCGACGCCGCCAGTGGGCCTCACCGGCCGTCGGCTCGAGGTCGTCACGGCGTTGCTCGTGGACCCGGCCGACCACCTTGCGCATCACCTCGGCGTCGTGGGCGGTCACGTCCGAGCGGCGTTTGCGCAGGATGCCCAGCACCTGGTGACCCGTCGGCGGCCCGGCCTCGTCGGGCAGCGGCTCGTCCTCCGGGCCCGCGTCGCGCGTGCGGAGCCAGTCCTCCAGCTCGCGGGACGTCATGTTCACCACGCGGTGGAACTCGGTCCACAGCTCGTCGTCCACCGCCGGGTTGTCCGTGGTCATCGTGTCTCACCTCCGCACCGTCCGGCTACCCGGCGCGGCCGTCGCCAAACCGGCGGGTCCGGCCGGTAGAGTTCACCCGGACCCGTTGAAACGCCAGCGGTGGTCTCGGTTGACGCTGCTGGCGAGCTCATCCCCGTGCTCGCCGCTTGACGCATGGGAGGGGTGGGCCTTGCCGACCACTGGCGACGGCATGGCGGAGCGGGTCGACGAGCTGAACGCCGTCCTGGCGGACCTCGTCGGGGTCCTCGAATCGGTGTCCGACACACCCGGGTTGCTCGACGCCGTCTGCGGCGAAGCGGTCCGCGTGGTGCCGGACGCGGACCTGGCCAGCATCATGGTGGTCCGCGACGGCGTGACCCGCACCGCGGCGTTCACCGACGAGCGCGCCCGGATCATCGACGACGTGCAGTACGCGGCGGGCGACGGGCCCGGCCTGCGTGCCGCGCTCACCGGTGAGGTCGTGCGCGTGGCCGTCGGCGGCACCGGCGGGCAGTGGCCCGAGTTCGTCGAGGCGGCCAAGGAGGTCGGCGTCGGCAGCTACCTCGCGGTGCCGCTGCGCGTGGACGACACCCTGGTCGGCGCGATCACGCTGTTCGGCTTCGGCGCCCACGGCTACCACGAGTTCGACACGAAGGTGCTGCGGCTGTTCACGTTGTGCGTGGAGACCGTCCTGCGGCTGACCCGCCGCTACCGGGAAGCGCGAAGACTCGCCGACGAGCTCCGCAACGCGATGGAGACGCGCGCGGTGATCGAGCAGGCCAAGGGCATGCTGATGCTGATCCACCGGGTGAACGAGGACGCGGCGATGCAACGGCTGATCGTCGAATCGCAGCACACGAACATCAAGCTCCGCGACGTCGCGGCGCGGTTCACCGCGCGGATGAGTTCGGCCGACGGCCGTCGCCCGTAGCAGCGAAGAGCGTTCCGAGCCCGCCACGCTCCCGGGTGGCGCCCGCCAGATCGAGCGCGTGGCGCACGGTGACGGCGGTCGCGGTCAGCACCGGCTTCCCGAGCCGTTCCTCCAGCTCGGCCAGCGACGGCGTGGTGTGCAGGGCGGTTTCCGGGACGAGCACGGCGCGCGCGTCGCCGTGGTCGGCCGCGGTGGCGAGGTCCCGGATCCGGTCGGCGTCCCACGTCGCGAGCGCGCGGTCGGAGCCCGCGTCGGCCGAGACGGAGTGGACCGTCGTCACGCCCGCCTCGGCGAGGAAAGCGGCGAAGACATCCGTCAGGTCCGGGTGGTAGACGGAGGCGAGCGCGACGCGGTCGACGCCCAGCCGGTCCAGTGCGGCGAGGTAGGCCAGCGACGTGCTGCTCGCCGGGACGCCGAGGTGCGCGGACAGCGCGTCGGCCTGCTCGCGCGCGCCGTCGAGACCGTGGGTGAAGCTGCAGCTGGAGCAGGCCCAGCTGACGACGTCCGGCGGCTCGGCGAACCCGTCCGCGGCCTTGGTCAGGCTTTCCGGCGCCCCGAGCGCGCGCACGGCCGCCGCCTGGCCCGCGGCGTCGAGGTCCTCGACGTCGCCGATGCCCGGATCCCACTCCGGGTAGGCGAAGTCCAGGTCGATGGCCGGGTCGAGACGGCGGCACAGGTCGGCGAAGTCGTCTTCGCCGCAGTCGCGCGTCGGGTACAGCAGGCCGAGGCGAGGGCTCACGGCTTGCCCGAGGGACGCCGGTGGAGCAGGTCGAAGCGCGACCACATCGCCTCGGCCGCCTCGATGGACTCGCTGGTGCGCGCCGGGTCGACCGCGGCCAGCTGGGCGACGATCGCCTGCGCCAGCGCCATGCCGGCGGTCAGGGACGGGAAGAACGTGACGCCTTCGGCGGGCACCATCAGCACGTGTTCGGCCGCGCCCGCCAGCGCCGGGCTCGCCGCGTCGGTGATCGCGAAGACGCGCGCGCCCCGGTGCTTCGCCTCGTTCGCCGCCTGGACCGTGCTCTCGTACAGGCGCCAGAAGCTGATCGCCACCAGGACGTCGTCGCCGGTCATCTTCGCGGTCTGGTTCGCCAGTTCCGCGTCGCCCGCCGTCACCGCGTGGACGTCGTAGCCGGCCAGCCGCGCGTTGTGCGCCAGCGCGATCCCGACCGCCGCGTAGCTGCCGTCGGCGATCACCAGCGTCCGGCGCGCGGCGGCGATGGCGCGCGCGACCTCGCGGAGCACCTCTTCGTCGAAGCGCCGGTTCAGCAGCGCGAGGCTGTCGAGGTCGCGACGCAGGGAGGCCGAACCCGGCGAGTCGACGCCGCGGTGCTCTTCGGCGACCTGCGGGGCGCTCAGCGACGACATGTAGCGCGCCCGCAGCTCCTGCTGCAACGCCGGCCAGCCGGCGAAGCCGAGCGCCTGCGCCGTGCGCGTCACGGTCGCGACGTTGACCCCGGCGAGCTGGGCCAGCTCGGCCGTCGACCCGAAGGAGGCCCGCCTCGGCTGGGAGACCAGGACCTCCAGCACGGCGGCCGATTTCGGCCGCAGCCCCCGCTCGGGCAGGCGGTCCCGCAGCCAGCCCTCGAAACCGTCGTCGGTCTCCGCCACCTCGACCCTCCCTCGCTCCCGTAAACCGTAACGCAGGGTCGCCGTCTTGCAACGAACGTTGCAAAACTCGGAAAGTGCAGTATACGTTGTCCGCACTCCTCGACGCCCGGACACGGAAGGCGTTCCCCATGACCCTGCTGGCGCGACTGGATCGGCTCCCGCTGAGCCGGCCCCACTACAAACTTCTGCTCATCGGCGGGCTCGGCTACACCTTCGACGGCATGGACTCGGCGGTCGTCGCCTTCCTGCTGCCCAGCGCCAAAGCGGCGTGGGGACTCGACAACGGCCAGCTCGGCCTGATCGGCTCCGCGACGCCGTTCGGCTTCCTCTTCGGCGCGATCGCGGCCGGCCTGCTCGGCGACCGCATCGGCCGCAAGAAGGTCATGATGTACGCGCTCGCGTTCTACGCGCTGTTCTCCGTCATCGCGTCCTTCTCGCCCAACTACGAGGTCTTCCTCGGCGCCCGCGTGCTGGCCGGGGCGGGGGCCGGCGCGGAAAGCGCGATCATCGCGCCGTTCCTGTCCGAGTTCGTCCCGGCCAAGCGGCGCGGCTGGTTCGTCGGCGCGCTCGCCGGGTTCTTCTCCTTCGGCTTCGTCGCGGCCGCGCTGATCGGGCGGTTCATCGTGCCGTCGTTCGACGAGGGCTGGCGCATCGCGCAGCTGGTCACCGCGCTGCCGATCGTGATGTTGCTGTGGTGGCGGCGGTCGCTGCCCGAGTCGCCGCGGTTCCTGCTCGCGAACGGCCGTGCCGCCGAGGCCGAACAGGTCGTCGCCAAGATCGAGCGCGACGTCGAGAAGGCCACCCGGACCCCGTTGCCGCCGGTGCCGGCCGCCGCCGCCCAGCCCGCGACGGAGACGCCGAAGGTCAACCTGCTGAGCGCGCTGAAGTTCCTGTGGAGCCCGGCGATGCGCCGCCGGACGGCCGTGATCTGGACCGTCTGGTTCGTGATCACGTTCTCCTACTACGGCTTCTTCTCGTGGATCCCGACGCTGCTGGTGGAGCGCGGCATCACGGTGACGAAGAGCTTCGAGTTCTCGATCATCATCTACCTGGCCCAAGTGCCCGGGTACTTCTCGGCCGCGTGGCTGTCCGAACGGCTGGACCGCAAGCACACGATCGCGTTGTACCTGGCCGGGTCGGCGGTGAGCGCGTTCTGGCTGAGCCAGACGAGCGCGCCGTGGTCGATCACGCTCGCCGGGGCGGTGCTGTCGTTCTTCCTCAACGGCACCTACGCCGGGGTCTACTCGTACACGCCCGAGGTGTTCCCGACCTGGATCCGGGCCAGCGGCACCGGCCTGTCGAGCGCGTTCGGGCGGGTCGGCAGCATCCTCGCGCCGACGATCATCGGCCTGTCGGCGGCGAGCCTCGGGTTCGCGGGCGTGTTCGGCCTGACGACGGCCGTGCTCGCGGCCGGGGTGCTGTGCGTGCTCGTGTTCGGCCTGTCCACGGCGGGCCGGTCGCTGGAAGAACTGACCGAACACGGCGCGCCCAAGGCCGCCGCGAAGGAGATGACGAAGTGAGTTTGTCCACTGTGGAGGAACGGGTGCGCGCCGAGCTGGGCGTGCGGCTGTTCACCGTGCTCGCCTGGGTGCCGGAACGCCGGGCGCTGCGGCGGGTGCACAGCAGCCACCCCGCGGAGTACCCGGTGGGCGGGGAGAAGACGGTCGAGGTCGCGGCGGGCTGGCTCGAACGCTGCATCGTCGGGCAGCGGCCGTACTTCGGCCCGGACCGCGCGGCGGTGCGGGAGATCTTCGCCGACCACGAGCTGATCGAGGGGCTCGGCTGCGGGTCGATCATCAACGTGCCCGTGGTGGCGGACGGCCGGACGCTCGGGGTGCTGAACATCCTCGACGCGGAAGGCGCCTACGACGAGGGTTCGGTGGCGGTGGCGGAATCGCTCGCGCCACTGGCCGTGCCCGCGCTCCTGGAGGAAAAGTGACCTTGTTGCTGCGCAACGCCAAGCTGCTCGACCCGCGGTCGGGCGAGTACACCGAGGGCGACCTGCGGTGCGAGTCCGGCCGCATCGTCGAGACGGGGCCGAACCTGGCCGCGGCCGACGTCCGGACGATCGACGTCCGGGGCGCGGTGGTGCTGCCCGGGCTGGTGGACGCGCACGTGCACGTCACGGCGTCGACGGCGGACCTGGGGTCGCTGCCGTCGACGTCGCCCTCGTACGTGGCCGCGCACAGCGCCCGCACGATGAGCCGCATGCTGGACCGCGGGTTCACGACGGTCCGCGACGCGTCCGGCGCGGACTACGGCCTCGCGGACGCCCAGGCGGAGGGGCTGTTCCGCGGCCCGCGGCTGTTGTTCTGCGGCCGGGCGCTGAGCCAGACGGGCGGCCACGGAGACAGCCGCACGAGGGGCGCGAACGCGAAGGACGACCACCCGTGCTGCGCGGGCTTGGGCCGGGTGGCGGACGGAGTGGACGCGGTCCGCGCGGCGGCCCGCGACGAGCTGCGCAAGGGAGCGCACCACATCAAGGTGATGGCCTCGGGCGGCGTGGCATCCCCGACGGACCGCATCGATTCGACGCAGTACTCGGCCGAGGAGCTGAGCGCGATCGTCGAGGAGGCCGCGGCGGCGAACCGTTACGTGGCGGCGCACGCGTACACGGCACGAGCGGTGAACCGGGCACTGGAGCTGGGAGTCCGCTCGATCGAGCACGGAAACCTGCTGGACGACCGCAGTGTTTCGCTGTTCCTGGCGCACGACGCGTACTTGGTGCCGACGCTGGTGACGTACTGGGCGTTGAAGGAGGAGGGCCGCGAGCACGGGCTGCCGGAGTCGTCCTGGCGCAAGGTGGACGAGGTGCTGGGCGCGGGCATGGCGGCTTTGGAGCGCGCGGCGCGCGGCGGCGTGAAGCTGGTGTACGGAACGGATCTGCTGGGCGGCATGCACCGGCACCAAAACCACGAGTTCCGGTTGCGGGCGGAAGTGCAGACACCACTGGAGGTCCTGCGCTCGGCGACGTCGACGGCGGCTGATCTCGTGAACATGACGGGCGAGATCGGGACGCTGAGCGTGGGGGCGTACGCGGATCTGCTGGTGGTGGCGGGAGATCCGCTGGAGGACATCGGGGTGTTGGCGGAGCCGAAGAACTTCACACACATCATCCAGGGCGGCGAGGTCGTTTCGGACTGAAGGCTTCCGAAGGCCACCTGGATGCGGTGGCCTTCGGGAGACCTCACCAGTTCCGGACGGCGGGCGCGTAACCCTCCGGCTTGTCACCGATCTTCAAGTCCGGCGTCACGACCCAGTTCTGGTACCCCGGCGTGAACATCCGGTACACCGACGCCGGGGGCACCGCGCTCGCCTCGTCCAGCGTCGCGCGCAGCTCGGCCGGAATCTCGAAGTCCAACGCCGCCATGCTCTTGGCCAGCTGGCCGGCGCTGCTCGCGCCGACGATCGCCGCGGCCATACCCGGTTGGGTCGCCACCCAGTTGATCGCCACCTGGGCCATCGTCACGCCCAGCTTGCCCGCCACCTCGTCCAGCGGCTTCAGCAGCTGCCAGTCGCGCTCGGTCCAGGTCTGGGCGGCCGGGTCGGCCAGGCGGCCCGCGCCGCCGTCGCGGTACTTGCCCGTCAGGAACCCGCCCGCCAGGGGGCTCCACGCCGTGACGCCGAGGCCGAGGCTCTGGCCCATCGGCACGTGCTCGGTCTCGATTTCGCGCTGCACCAGCGAATACGGCAGCTGGAGGTTGACCATCGGCGTGAGCGCGTGCGCCTCGGCGATGCTCTGGGCCCGCGCGGCGTACCACGCCGGCACGTCGGACAGGCCCGCGTAGCGGATCTTGCCCGCGCGGACGAGGTCGTCGAACGTGCGCACGACCTCCTCGACCGGCGTCAGGCGGTCCCACGTGTGCAGCAGGAACAGGTCGACGTAGTCGGTGCCCAGCCGCCGCAGCGACGCCTCGAGCGCGCGGATCATGTGCTTGCGCCCGTTGCCGCCCGCGTTGGGGTCGCCGGGGTCGACGCTGTTGGTGAACTTGGTCGTCAGCACGACCCGGTCGCGCACGTTCGCCTCGGCGATCAGCCTGCCGAGGATCGTTTCGCTTTCGCCCGCCGTGTAGAAGTCCGCCGTGTCGAGGAAGTTGCCGCCTTGGTCGAGGTACTCGCGGAAGATCGGGCGCACCTCGTCTTCGGTCTTGCCGTAGGCGGCGTGGAACCCGCCGGTGCCGAAGTTCATCGTGCCGAGCGCGAGCCTGCTCACGCGCAGCCCGGACCGGCCGAGGAGGTAGTACTGGTCGAGAGGCATGGAAATGCTCCTGGGAAAGGGAAGATCTCGTGTCCCCTTCACAGTGCCGAGCGGATTTTGGACCCGCAAGTCCAATCAGTGGTGACCGGCGCCGTCGGGGATGACGAAGCTGACGGTCTTGCTGTCCAGCACCTTGTGCGTCGGGTCGGCCAGGCCGATCCACACCTTGTGCGGGCCCGGCGGCAGCGCCTGGATGATCAGCGGCTCGCCACTGCCGTCGGCCCAGTGCCACGACGCGTCGTCGACCGTGACGTGGATGTGCCCGATACGCGGCGACACGTCCAGGGCGCCCGTGCCGTAGACCGGGACGATCCGCAGGTTCTCGGCCCGGTACCGGATGACGACCAGGCCCATCGCCAGCTGCTCGGGCAGCGGCGCGTCGACGACCAGCGCGGGCGGCGGCTGCGACGCCAGCGGCACGACCGGCGCCGGGTCCCAGCCCGAAGGGGCAGTCGCCGCCGTGGAGGGCGACGGCGGGGGGTGTCCCTATGTGGTTGTCAAGCCGCGGCGGGAGCGGGTTCGGGGTGTCGGTAGTGGGTGCCGTTGCGCAGCATGGCGTAGAGGACGTCGCAGCGGCGGCGGGCCAGGCAGATCAGCGCAGCGTTGTGTTTCTTGCCCTCGGCCCGCTTCCGGTCGTAGTAGGCCCTGCTGGTCGGGTCAGACAACGCGGCGAAGGCGGCGAGGAAGAACGCGCGTTTGAGCTGGCGGTTGCCCGTCCGAGCGGGATGTTCGCCCTTGATGCTGGTGCCGGAGCTGCGGGTGACCGGGGCGATGCCCGCGTAGGCCGCCAGATGCCCCGAGCTGGCAAAGTTCGAGGCGTCGCCGACCTCGAGCAGGATGCGGGCTGCGGTCCTGACCCCGACGCCGGGCATCGAAGTCAGGACCCCGGCAAGAGGGTGCGCATCAAGTATCCCCTCAACCTGCTCAGCGACCTGTTTCCGTTGCAGGAGAACCGTTTTGAGGCTGTCGGACAGCCGCGGCAGGACCGTGTCCGCGGCGGCGGTGCCCGGGACGGTGACGGTCTGCTCGCCCAGCGCGGTCATGATCGCCTCGACCAGCTTGTCGCCGAGGCGGGGCGCGTGGACTTTGGCGATGGCGGTGAGTTTGCGGCGGCCGGCCTTGGCGATGCCGGCCGGGCCGCCGCAGCGGGAGAGGATCTCCAGCACCGCTGGGTGGCTGATCCGCGGGCCGATGGCGTGTTCGAGAGCGGGGTGGATGCCGGTGAGCAGCCCACGGATCCGGTTGCTGATCCGGGTGGCTTCGCCGGCCAGGTCGTCGTCGAACCCGACCAGCACCTCCAGCTCCGCCAAGGCTTCGTCGCCGACATCGACCGGGCGCAGGGTGTGCGGCAGGGAGCGGGCGGCATCGGCGATGACGAACGCGTCCCGGGCATCGGTCTTCGCGCGACCCGGATAGAGGTCGGCGATGCGGCGCATGGCCAGGCCAGGCAAATACGCCACCTGGTGTCCTGCGGCGCGGGCGACCGCGACCGGCAACGCCCCGATCGTGGCGGGCTGATCGACCACGACCAGCAGCGGTCCGTGCGCGGCGAGCTTGTCGAACAGGGCCTTCAGTTTGGGTTCGGTGTTGGGCAGCGGGCCGTCATGCAACCGCTTGCCGTCCGGGGCGAGGCCGACCGCATGATGGGCTTCCTTGCCGACGTCCAAGCCGAGGAACACCCCGAAGCTGCTGCTCATCCACCAGCCGTTCGTTCGTCGCGTCGTGGTCACCGGGTTGGGCATCGATGGCCGGCACCCACGTTACGACGAGACCTACCTGGTGGTGGCCGTGTCCCTATCAGCGGTCCCTCGATGCCACCAGGCCCGGTGACACCACCCCCCGGATCATGCCTTCGACTGGGGGCGCAAGTCATGCCGGGCCTGGTGACCACAACTCCCTGGTCGGGAGCCACGAAAAAGGTAACGGGGGCGCTCGCTTCGGCCGAGCAGGCGGTGGCGAGCACGACGACGGCGGCGAGGACTGTTGTGCGAAGGATCATGCGTCCGACGCTAGGTGCGTCAAGATCGACTTCGCGCCCGTCGGATGACGCACTCGCTGTACGTCACGGAAAAGCGCCCCAATGTGGCCTTCGGTGCGTGAGACGCAACCAAGGCGGCCTTGGGTGCGTGAGACGCAACCAAGGCGGCCTTGGGTGCGTGAGACGCAACCAAGGCCGCCTTGGGGCGCTTGGGACCAGGCTCAGCGGCAGCGGTAGCTCGACGCCACAGCCGGGTCGCCGCCGGTGTAGCGCGACACCTTCGGGTACGGGCACAGGTCACGCTTCTGCGTGCCGTCCGGGGTGGCCGCCGCCAGGGTGGCCGGTGCCTTGCCGTGCTCGACCCAGTCGACCAGCGCGCCCAGCGGGTTCGTCGGCTCCGGGCCGCCGCCGCCGAAGCAGTGCTCGACGCCCGGCGCGAAGAACAGCCGGTAGAAGTCGTTCACCCGCTGCGCGCCGCCCATCGTCCACTCCACCTGGGTGCGGTAGCGCAGCGTGCCGCCCGGGGGGATCAGCTGGTCGTTCGCGCCCACGAACGTCAGCAGCTTGCCGCCGGAGCGGCGGAACGCCGACAGGTCCGGGTCCGACGTGCCGATGACGTCGTCGTACTCCCGCACCGACTGGCGGAACAGGTCCGTGAACTGCGCGTAGGTCAGCTTCGACGTGTCGAAGTCCGCCTGCTTCTCCAGGAACGACTGCACCCACTTGACGGCCACCGGGAAGCCCGGCGCGACCAGCGTGCCGTCGGGGCCCGGCTGCGTCCCGGCGAGCCACGTGAAGTCGGCGCCCTTCGGCAGCCCGGACCACAGCTTGTGGCCGTACTCGTCGGTCGGGCCGGCCCAGATCTTGCGCATGACCTCGGCGTCCGCGGCCGTCACGGTGAACTCCTGGCCGTCGCAGACGACCTTCGTGCCGATCAGGCCGCGCGGGTCGTAGCTGCACTCGTCCGGGCGGTCGACGATGCCGTTGGTGACGCCGTCGCGCGCGTCGCACGCCTGGACCGCCGCGGTCCGGAACGCCGAAAGCACGCACGTGCTCGGGAAGTCGTGGCTCTGGTTCATCACGATCTGCGGCCACAGCGTCGCGACCGCGAACTGCGTCCACTCGACGGCCGGGGCGTTGGCCAGGATGCCGTCGAAGTCGCCGGGGTGGTTCTGGGCCTCGGAGTAGCCCTGGCGGCCCCCGGTCGAGCAGCCCGTCCAGTACGAGTACGTCACCGGCCGGTGGTAGTACCGCTCGGTGACGGCCTTCCCGATCAGGGCTTCTTCGTGCACCGAACGGGTGGCGAAGTTGGTCAGGAGGGTCTGGTCGACCTTCCCGTCGGCGGTGAGGGCCCACGTGGTGTCGAGTCCGTTGAGGGACACGCCCGCGTCGGTCGTCACCGCGGTGTAGCCGTTCTTGACGGCCTGCACGAACGGCGCGCCGAACTCGCCGGCGGCGTAGGCGCTGCCGCCGAGGGCCTGGAGCCGGCCGGTCCACCCGGTCTCGGGCAGCGCCACGGCGACCTTGACGTGGTCGCTGCCGGAGTGGGTCAGCGTGACGGTGATCTGGCAGTACGACGGCGTGTCGATCTTGCGCTCGGCCTGCACCGACTCGATCTTCGCGCCGGCGGGCGCGGGCACCGGGACGGAGGTGCAGGACGTCGTGGCCGCGGCGGCGGCGGACGGCGCCAGCTGCGTGACGGTGGTCAGCAGCAGCGGTACGGCCGCCGCGAAGAGTAAGCGTCTCATCGGGTCTCTCTGGTCGCTTTCGTCCGATGTGGACATTGCGCCCGAACGCTAGTCATCCGACGGCGTCCTTCGCGCCCGTCGGGTGACGCAGTAGGCGTACGTCACTGGGTGTGAGCTGCGGAAACGTGCTCCGGGTAAGGTCGATTCCATGGTGCTGCACGGACGGGAAACCGAGCTGAAGGAGCTGGGCGAGCTCGTCGACGGCCCCGAAGACCGCGGCGGCGTGCTCATCCGCGGCGAGGCGGGCATCGGGAAGTCGGCACTGGTGGCCGAGACGGCCGCGGCGGCGTCGGTCGCCGGGCTGCGGGTGCTGCGGACGACGGGGGCCGAGGCCGAGCGGAACCTCGCGTACGCCGGCCTGCACCAGCTGCTGTACCCCGTCCGGGCGGGGGTGGCGGAGCTGCCCGCGCCGCAGCGTGACGCCCTGCGGACGGCGTTGGGGCTGGCCGAGGGCGCGGAGCCGAGCGCGTACCTGGTGGGGCTGGCGACGCTGACGTTGCTCGCGGAGGAGGCCGCGGTCAAGCCGTTGCTGCTGGTCGCGGAGGACGTGCAGTGGCTGGACCGGGCCAGCGCGGACGTGCTGGCGTTCGTGGCGCGGCGGATCGAGACGGAGCCGATCGTCCTGGTGGCGACCCTGCGCGACGGCGCGGAGTCGCCGCTGCTCGACGCGGGTTTGGCGCCGATGGTGCTGGACCGGTTGTCCCCGGACGCGTCGGCGGACCTGCTGGACGCGGTGGCCCCGCGGCTGGCCCCGGCGGTCCGGACGAGGCTGCTGACGGAGGCGGCGGGCCACCCGCTGGCGCTGACGGAACTCCCGGCGGCGGTGGCCGATCTCGATGGTCTGGACCCGCGGTTGCCGCTGACGGAGAAGCTGGAGAAGACGTTCACGGCGCGGGTGGCGGGGCTGCCGGGGCCGGTGCGGACGGCGTTGCTGGTGGCGGCGCTGAACGAGGCGACATCGCTGGCGGAGACCCTCGCGGCGACGGGCGCGCTGCTCGGCGGCGACGTCTCGTGTCCCGCACCTGAAATCCTCGCCCCCGCCGTCGAGGCTCGGCTTGTCGAACTCGACTCCGGCTGCGTCACCTTCCGGCACCCGCTCATGCGCGCCGCCATCCCGGCCGCCGCCTCCCCTCTCGACCGGCGGCGCGCCCACCTCGCCCTCGTCGAAGCCCTCAACGACCAGCCCGACCGTCGCGCCTGGCACCAAGCCGCCGCCACCGATGGGCCCGATGAGACCGTTGCCGCCGAGCTGGAACGGACCGCCGATCGCGCCCGGTACCGGGGTGGGGCCGCCGCCGCCATCGCCGCTCTCGAACAAGCTGCCCGGCTCAGCGTCGCCCCCGATGACCGGGCCGATCGCCTCCTCCGGGCCGCCGAACTCGCCGTCGACTCCGGGCGGCGGGAGACCGCCGAACGCCTCGTGCGCGCCGCCAACCCCACCGGCGCACGACGCCGGGCCACCGCCCACCGCTTGCTCAGCGAGTTCGAAGACGGCGTCCGCGAAGACCCCGCGCGCGTCGCGGAACTGGCCGCCACCGCCGAGGCCGTCGCCGCCGACGGGGAAACCGCCGCCGCCCTGCGGATCCTCTGGAGCGCCGCCATGCGGTGCTTCTGGACCGAGCCCGGCCACCCCGCGCGGCAAGCTTTGCTCGACGTCGCCGACCGGCTGTCCGTTCCGGACGACGACCCGCGCATCGTCGCCGTGACCGCCTATGTCTCGCCCTTCGAACGCGGCGAAAGCGTCATCGAAAACCTGCGGCAGCTGGCCGCGAAGACCGGCGCCGACCCCGAGGTCGACCGGTACCTCGGCAGCGCCGCCCTGCAGGTCGGCGCCTTCGACTTGGCCGCCCGGTTCTCCGCGGCCGCCGCGCCCGGGCTGCGCGCCCAGGGCAGGCTCGGGCTCCTGCCGCGGGCCTTGGCCGTCCAGGCCTGGAGCCGGGTGCGGCTCGGCGACCTCGCCGCCGCGGTGCCCGTCGCGGCCGAAGCCGCCCGGTTCGCCAGGGAAACCGGGCAGCCCTTCATGTTCGGCCTGGCCACCGCCGTCCAAGCCGAGATCGCCGCCCTGCGCGGCGACCACAAGCAGGCCAGGACCCTGGCCGACGAAGCCGAACGCGCCGGGCTCGCCGCCGGGGCTCGGCCCGTCCTCGCCACCGTGCAGCTCGCCCGCGGCCTGACGAACCTCAGCGAGGGCCGCTTCGAGGACGCCTTCGCCGACCTCCGCCGGCTCCACGACCCCGCCGACCCGGCCTACCAGCTCGCCCTGCGCGCGTACTGTGTCGCCGAGCTCACCGAAGCCGCCGTGCGTGCCGGGCAGGTCGACGCGGTCCGCGACGTCCTCGCCGAGCTCGAGCCGCTCGCCGCCAGGACGCCGTCGCCCGCGCTGCACATCGGCCTGCGGTACGCGCGAGCCGTCCTCGACCCCGACGACGAGCGCTTCGCCGACGCGCTCGGCGCCGACCTCACCGGCTGGCCCGCCGAACGCGGGCGCGTCCACCTGGCCTTCGGGGAGTGGCTGCGGCGGCAGCGGCGCGTCGTCGAATCCCGCACCCACCTGCGCACCGCCCGCGAGACCTTCGACGCGCTCGGCATGACGTCGTGGGCGGAGCGGGCGCGGCGGGAACTGCGCGGCGCGGGCGAGTCCAGCCCGAACCGCGGCCCCGACGCGCGCGAGAAGCTCACGCCGCACGAGCTGAGCATCGCGCAGCTCGCCGCGGAGGGGCTGACGAACCGCGAGATCGGGCAGCGGCTGTACCTTTCGCACCGGACCGTCGGCACCCACCTGCACCGCATCTTCCCCAAGCTGGGCATCAGCTCCCGCGCCGACCTCGCCGCGACGCTGAAGACCCTGGACGGGTGACGTACACCGACTGCGTCACCCGACGGGCGCGGCGGTCACCGGAACGCTCCTAACGTCGTGAAAGTCCCACGGTCTTTCGCACAGGAGCACAGATGATCAGCAGGAGAAGGTTCGGCCAGGCGTTCGCGGCGGGACTGGCGGCGACGTCCTTGGCCGCCTGCTCGTCGTCGGGCGGCGGCACCCCGGCGGCCGCGCCCGCCACCACGCCGGACCTGCGCGCAGGCTCGGGCGAGCACACCTCGCTCGGCGAGGTCAAGCACGCCGACGCCGGGCTCGTCACCATGGCCTACCACGAGTTCGGCCCGGCGACCGGGCAGCCGGTGGTGCTGCTGCACGGCTGGCCGTACGACCCGTACAGCTACGTCGACGTCGCGCCGATCCTGGCCGCCGCCGGTTACCGCGTGATCGTCCCCTATCTGCGCGGCTACGGCCCGACGGCGTTCAAGTCCGCCGCCACGGTCCGCAACGGCCAGCAGACGGCGGTCGCGCTCGACGTCGTCGCCCTGATGGACACGCTCAAGATCGACAAGGCGATCCTCGGCGGCTACGACTGGGGCGGCCGCACCGTCGACATCATCGCCGCGCTCTGGCCCGAGCGCTGCAAGGCGATCGTCGCGGTGAGCGGGTACATCGTCACCAACCTGCCGGCCAACCAGAAGCCGCTGGCCCCGCAGGCCGAGCTCGGCTGGTGGTACCAGTACTACTTCGCGACCGAGCGCGGCCGCGCCGGCTACGCGGCCAACCGCCACGACTTCAACAAGCTGATCTGGAAGACGGCGTCCCCGGCCTGGCACTTCGACGACGCCACCTACGACCGCAGCGCGGCGGCGTTCGACAACCCCGACCACGTCGACATCGTCATCCACAACTACCGCTGGCGCCTCAGCCTCGCCCCCGGCGAGCCGCAGTACGACCAGTACGAGCAGAAACTGGCCGCGGGCGCGACCATCGGCGTCCCGTCGATCACGATCGGCAGCGACTTCGACGCCGCCGCCAAGGACGGCAAGGCCTACCGCTCGAAGTTCACCGGCAAGTACGAGCACCGGATCTTCGACGGCATCGGCCACAACGTGCCGCAGGAGGCCCCGCGCCCCTTCGCCCAGGCGATCATCGACGCCGCCAAGCTGTGACCCCCACCCCGTCGTGAGTGTTTAGGGCGGTTCTAACCGCCCTGAACACTCACGACGGGTTCAACGCGTCGCGCGGTGGATCGCGTCCACCACGGCCTGGGGCGCGGCCGTGGCGATCGCGTGCGGGGAATCCACCTCGGTGATCGACGCGTGGGCGCGGCGAGCCTCGAACCGCTCCGCCGCCGGAGGAATCGCCTGGTCGCGCGTGGCGACCAAGGCGAACTTGCGGATGCCGGCCGGGGCGGTCGCGGCGATTTTCTCGTCGAACGCCGCCGCGAGGATCGGGCGCTGGCCCGCCGCCGCGACCGCCGTGTCGAGAGCCGGGAGTCCCGCGGCGAACAGCGAGGGGTAGCTCGCCGCGTTGACGTACAGCTCCGGGCCGATCGCGTGCGTCGTGTCCGGGCCGATGAGCGAGCCCGGGAACTGGGAGTTGAGCTGCCCGGCCGTCTCACCCGCCTCCGGGATGAACGCCGCCGCGTACACGAGCGCCTGCACGTCGGCCGTCGTCCCGGCCAGCTCGCTGATCAGCAGGCCGCCGTACGAGTGCCCGACCAGGATCTTCGGCCCCTTGACCGCGTCGAGCACCCCTTGCAGGGACGCGACATCCGCGGCGATCCCGCGCAGCCCGACCGCCGGCGCGATCACCGGATAGTGCTCCGCGAGCAGCTTAAGCGTCACGGGCGCCCACGCGGACGCGTCCTCGAACGCGCCGTGGACCAGGACGACTGTCGGCTTCGGGCGCGCCGCGACGACGGCGTCGCCGGGGGAGGCGGCGGTGAGCACACCCGCCCCGACGACCGCCGTCACGGCCAGAGCGCCGATCGTGCGCCGCATCAGGCGACCGTCGCGTCGAGGGTGACCTCGATGTTGCCGCGCGTCGCCTTCGAGTACGGGCAGACCTGGTGCGCGCCCTTGACCAGCTCGTCGGCCGTCGCCTGGTCGATGCCGGTGGCTTCCAGGTGCAGCGCCGCGCTGAGCTTGAACTCGCTCGCCTCGGTGTCGTGGTGCAGGGTGACCTCCGCGACGACGGCGAGGTCGTTCAGCGGCACCTTCTTCGCGCCCGCCACCCGGCGCACCGCGCCGACGAAGCAGGACGCCCAGCCCGCCGCGAACAGCTGCTCCGGGTTCGTGCCGTCCCCCGCGCCGCCGAAGGCCTTGGGCACGGCGAGCGAGACGTCGAGCACGCCGTCGTCGGACGTCGCGCGGCCGCCGTTGCGGCCCTCCGCGGTGGAGGTGGCGACGGCGGTGTAGGTCACTTCGGACATGGTTTTCCTTTGCGTGTCGGGGTGAACGCCCTCCACGCTAGGAACCCGGCCGGGCCCGCGGCGACCGTCGCGCGACGTCATCGGTGTACGTCACCGCAGCTTCCCGTCTTCCAGCCGCAGCCACCGGTCGACGCCGATTTCGGCGAGGAAGCGCTCGTCGTGGCTGACGACGACGAACGCGCCGCGGAACGCCGTCAGGGCGCTCTCCAGCTGCCCGGTGCTGACCAGGTCGAGGTTGTTCGTCGGCTCGTCCAGCAACAGCAGCTGTGGCGCCGGTTCGGCGAACAGGACGCACGCGAGCGTGGCGCGCAGCCGTTCGCCGCCGGAGAGGACGCCGACCGGCAGGTGCGCCCGCGCGCCGCGGAAGAGGAAGCGGGCCAGCAGGTTCATCCGGTCGGCCGGCGGCATCGCCGGAGCGGCCGCGGCCAGGTTTTCGGCCACCGTGCGGTCGACGTCGAGGAGGTCGAGGCGCTGGGAGAGGAAGGCGATCCGGCCGTCGGCGCGGGTAAGGGTGCCGCTGTCGGGCTCGATGTCGCCGTTCAGCAGGCGCAGCAGCGTGGACTTCCCGACGCCGTTGGCGCCGGTGAGCGCGATCCGCTCGGGGCCGCGGATCGCGAGGTCGACGCCGTCCGGGAACAGGTCCCGCACCTTCAGACCCTCGCCGAGGAAGAGCGTGCGGCCGGCCGGGACCTCCGTCCGCGGGAGCTGCAGGCTGATCTTCTGCTCGTCCTTGAGCGCCCGCTCGGCCTGGTCGAGCTTGGCCTTCGCGGCGCCGACGCGGGCGGCGTGCGTGCCGTCCGCCTTGGCCGCCGACTCCTGGGCGTTGCGCTTCATCGTGCCCGCGAAGATCTTGGGCAGCCCGGCGTTGCCGAGGTTGCGCGACGCGTTGCTCGCGCGGCGGGCGGCGCGTTCGCGGGCCTGCTGCATCTCCCGCTTCTCGCGCTTGACCTCCTGCTCGGCGTTGCGGATGTTCTTCTCCGCGACTTCGCGCGCGGCCTGGACGGCCTCCTCGTAAGCCGTGAAGTTCCCGCCGTAGAACCGGATTTCGCCGCCGTCGAGCTCGGCTATCCGGTCCATCCGGTCGAGCAGCGCGCGGTCGTGGCTGACCACGAGCAGGCCGCCCGTCCAGTCGTCGAGCACGGAATAGAGCTTGTGCCGGGCCTCGAGGTCCAGGTTGTTGGTGGGTTCGTCGAGCAGCAGCACGTCCGGGCGTTTGAGCAGCTGGGCGGCGAGGCCGAGCGACACGATCTGGCCGCCGCTGAGGGTGCTCAGCGAGCGGTCGAGCCCGAGGTGGGCGAGGCCGAGCCGGTCGAGCTGGGCGCGGGTGCGCTCCTCGATGTCCCAGTCGGTGCCGATGGTGGTGAAGTGCTCTTCGCCGACGTCACCGGACTCGACGGCGGCGATCGCGCGCAGGATCGGGGCCACGCCGAGGATTTCGGCGACGGACGGTTCGCCGCTCAGCGGCAGGTCCTGCGGCAGGTAGCCGAGCGTGCCGTCGACGGTGACGCTGCCCGCCGACGGCCGCAGCACCCCGGCGACGAGCTTCAGCAGCGTCGTCTTGCCGGAGCCGTTGGGGGCGACCAGGCCGGTGCGGCCGCCGGGGAAGGTGGCGGAGAGGTGGTCGAACACGGGGGTGTCGTCCGGCCAGGAGAAGGACAGGCCGGACAGGACGATTTCGGACACGGTGAAGACCTCGGTGTGGTGCGGGAAAAGTGGACGTCGAAAGGCGGCCGCCTCGGCACTGCCGGGGGCCTGCGGGCTCCGGAGCTATCCGGAGATGTCGACGTCACCTGCCACGAACGGTCTCCTCGCTGCGATCTTCACCCCGAAGATAGCACCCGCGCGGTTGGCCGCGGCCGGACCGGGTAACCAGGCCCGATGCGCATCGTGGTCACCGGAGCGACCGGGAACATCGGCACCGGCGTCGTCGCCGCCTTGGACGCCGACCCGGAGGTCGGGTCGGTCGTGGGCGTGGCGCGACGGGCGGCGGCCGGGACCGTGCGGGCCGACGTCGAGCGCGACGACCTGGTGCCGCTCTTCCGGGGCGCGGACGTCGTCGTGCACCTGGCGTGGCTCTTCCAGCCGACGCGGCGTCCGGAGCGCACGTGGCGCGCCAACGTGCTCGGGTCGCTGCGGGTGTTCGACGCGGTGGCCGCGGCGGGGGTGCCGAAGCTGGTGTACTCGTCGTCGGTCGGCGCGTATTCGCCGCGCGAGGACGACGAGCCGGTGACCGAGGACTGGCCGACGCACGGCTGGCCCGGCGCGGCGTACACGCGCGAAAAGTCTTACGTGGAGCGGTATCTCGACGCGTTCGAGCTGCGGCACCCGAAGCTCGACGTGGTCCGCGTCCGGCCCGGGTTCGTGTTCCAGCGGGCGGCGGCGTCGGAACAGCGGCGGTTGTTCGGCGGGCCGTTCGTGCCGGGGTCGCTGGTGCGGCCGGGCCTGGTCCCGGTGGTGCCGGACGTGCCGGGGCTGCGCGTCCAGGTGGTGCACACGGCGGACTTGGCCGACGCGATCCGCCGGACGGTGACGCGGCCGGTGCGCGGGGCGTTCAACGTCGCGACCGGCCCGGTGGTGGACCCGAAGTTCGTCGCGGACCTGCTGGGCGCGCGCACGGTCCCGGTCCCGGCGGCGGCGGTCCGCGCGGCGGTGGCCGCGGCGTGGCGCCTGCACGCGACCCCGGCGACGCCGGGTCTGTTCGACGCGGTGCTGCGGCTCCCGGTGATGGCGACCGGGCGCGCGGAGTCCGAATTGGACTGGCGACCGCGGCACGACGCGGCGTTCACGGTGAAGGAGTTCTTGGCGGGCTTGCGATCGGGAGCCGGGGCGGACACGGCGCCGTTGGCCCCGGACGGCACCCGGCTGCACGAGATCGCGACCGGCGTCGGCCGCCGTCCCTAGCCCTGGCCCTGTTTTTCCGGTTCGGGGTAACGGCCGCGCGCGCGATCGGCCGCCGTCGTCGCGATCCCGGCGGCGATCATCGCGACGCCCAGCGCGAGGTGCAGCCAGTCGTCGGCGTTGTCGAGCGGGAGGAAGTTGGCCGGGCTGTCGTGGTCCAGCGCGAGGCCGAACACCCAGAGCAGGACGTAGAGCCCGCCGCCGAGCATCAGAAAGGCCCGCGAACCGCCGTCGCGCCGGGCCGCGAGGACGCCGAGCACGCCGAAGGCCAGGTGGACGAAGTTGTGCAGCACGGACACGGTGAACAGGCCGAACAGCCGCGCGCCCGACTCGTGGCCGGCGAACCGCAGATCGGCGTAACCCGCGGTGATGCCAGGGACGAACCCCAGCACGCCGACCAGCAGGAACGCGATCCCGAACAGCAGGGCGGCGGCGCGGGCCGCGCTCCGGGCTTCCTTCGTCATGACGCCTCCGGGTGGTCGCCGAAGTGCCGGACTACCCGGGTGCGGACCGGACAAACCCGTCAGGCGAGCTCGGAGGAGACGACGGCCGGCAGCTCGCGGAGCCGGTCGAGCAGGGGCTCGATCTCGTCAGCGGCCAGCAGGACGGCGCAGACCATGCTGCTTTCGCGGACGCCGTCCTTGATGTCGACGGAGAGTTCGTGCACGAGGCGGCCGTCCCGGGCCAGGGCGCCGACGAGGCCGGGGACCTCCTCGACACCACCGACGAAGTAGGTGGCGATCCGGCGGCGCAACAGCATGGCCGAGCGCGGCGCGGGGACGGCGAAGGAAGCGGGACTGGACATGGCTGATCTCCACGGTGAGAGCGAAAGGGGATCGGGGCCAGGTCCCGAGAGGTGCGGAATCCGCGGTCGACGACGCAGCGCGCCGGCGACCTGGTTCAGCCGGCGCGCCGGGTTACGAATCGCGAAGAAGCGACGAGGCGCAGCACGGCGACAGGCTAACACGACCCCCGCGCGCCGAGGCAAGTCTCGGGGTCGCGAATGACTCATTGGGGACTTCTGGGGTCGCGAATGAGTCATTCGCGACCTCGGCGCTGGTCGCGGGGCCGGGGGGCGGGGGGTCTTGAATGAGTCATTCAGGACCTCCGACGCCCTGAATGACTCATTCAAGACGCCGCTGGTCGGGTCGGGTGGTGGGCTGAAGGGGACTTTCCTGGCATCAGATGCGAGGAAAGTCCCCTTCAGCGCATCAGATGCGATCAACGTCCCCTTCAGCCCACCGGAGACTCCGACCGGGTCAGCTTGCGCGGATCACGCCCTGGCCGAGCGGCGTCACCTCGTGGACCTGCGCCTTCCCGACCCGCGCGCTCGTGATCAGCCCGCTGGACCGCAGCACCGATGCGTGCTGACTGGCCGTCGCCAGCGACGTCCCCGCCCGGGATGCCAGCTCGCTCGTGTTGCACCGGCCCGCCGCGATCGTCACCAGCACCCGAGCGCGCGTGTGGCCCAGCAGCGCCGCCAGGGCCGCGCCCGGCTCGGCGTCGCTGTCGATGCGGGGGTTGCTGATCGAACACACCAGTACCGGGGGCAGGCCCGGGTCCTTGCACGTCGTCGGCATGCCGTGCGCGAAGAACGACGGCACCAGCCGGAGCCCCCGGCCGTCCAGGTGCAGCTCCTGGTCCACCGGGAACCGAACCCTCAGCACCGGTGGGATCCACGTCACGTCCGGGTGCACCGTCGACAGCAGCAGCTGCGGCCCACCTCGGTCCAGGTTCGCCCGCAACCGGGCCCGCTCGCGCGCCACCGCGTGCCGCACCGACGCCCAGTCCGGGGCCACGCACTGGCGGTAGTACCCGTGCAGGGCCGTGCCGAGGCGGTGCAGCTCCCGCTGCTCG
This sequence comes from Amycolatopsis nalaikhensis, assembly GCF_030264295.1. Lineage (GTDB taxonomy): Bacteria > Actinomycetota > Actinomycetes > Mycobacteriales > Pseudonocardiaceae > Amycolatopsis > Amycolatopsis nalaikhensis. The sequence goes on from NZ_CP127173.1 coordinate 5,197,973, forward strand.
CCCTCCGCCACGCCCCGCAGCCACGGCGGGACGCGCGTGCCCTGCGCCGCGAGCTCGGCGATGTCCGCCGCCACCTTGCGCTCCGGCGTCGCGAGCACCGCCAGGACGCCGTCCGCGATCGAGCGGGCTCCCGGTGGGGTCAGGAAGTCCGGGCAGTAGCCGTACGGCGGGACCGCCGACATCAGCAGCCGGCCCGAGCCGGCCACCGCCGCGCGCGAACCCCGGCGCCACTTGCCGAAGAACGGCTCGCCCTCCGGCCGCCGCATCCGGTAGCTGCTCATCAGCAGCTCCCACATCGGGTCGGCGTCCTCGGCGATGGTCACCTTCGCCAGGTCCGCGTCCGTGAAGTGGACTTTCAACATCGCCCGCGCACCCCTTTCCGGCGCCGAGGGTAGCCCGGCGCCCGGCGGGACCCGCTTCCCGCCCCCGCCGGAAATTCACGGACATCGCGGGGAATTCCGGGTGATCTTGAATTGTTTCTTCACGCTCCGCGAGGGTAAAAAGCCGCGCTGTGGAAGTTCACCCTGTGTAGCTGATGCGTACGGGGGAAACGATCGGCTTTCCTTGACAACACCGGTGCCGCCGGGGTTACGTCTCTGGCCTGAATTCAACGGGAAAAGCACCCGTAAATCGTTCTCGGGCCACCGGTACGAATCGAGCCACGCCACTGATGAAAGAAGACCGACCTCCATCCCGCCGTTCCCCCGCGTCCTGGAATCCCGGCAGCTGGCGGCTGCGCACCAAGATCTCCGTGGTGCTGCTGCTGCCCGTCCTGGTCGCCCTGCTGCTGGCCGGCGGCCGGGTGCAGGCCGAGCTCGCCGAAGCCGGCGCGCTCAGCGCCGTGCGTGACCAAATGCCGGTCGTGCAAGGGATTTCCGAACTCGGCGCGCTCGTCGACGACGAGATGATCAGCGACGGCGGGGCCGCGCAGACCGCCGCCGTCGACGCGAAAGCCGCCACCGTCCGCCACGACGCCGCCTTCGCGCAGCTCGGCCCGGAGCTCGCGCGGACATTGGAAGCTCAGCTGGCGAAATTGGCCGACCTGCGCGGGCAAAGCGGTTCCCCGGCCGAAAAGGTCACGGCTTACCACGACTTCGTCGTCGCGCTGAGCGAACTCGTCCCCGGTATCGTCGGGCAGGCCGCGAATGCCGATCTCGCCGCGTCCGCCACCGTTGTGAAAGCATTTGTGCAGCTGAGGACCGGTCTCGCCGGGCAGGAAGCGCTGGGCGGGCGATCCGACGACGCTTCGGCGGTGGCCGGGGAACGCGTCGCCGCCGCCGAAGAAACGGTGCTCACCGGGCAGATCCGCCGGGCGCTGCCCGCCGGGGCGACGGCCGCGCGGTTCGCCGCGGCCACCAGTCCCGGGGCCGGCGGGCCCGCGGCCCGGCGCGCGGTGCTCGGAACCATCCTCTCCGAGCAGGTGAAAGCGCTTTCGGCGGCGGTCGGCGCGCAGACCAACCTCGCCCGCTCCGACGCGCTGCGCGACACCGCGCTGGTGCTCGCCGCGCTGCTGGGCGCGCTCGCCGTCGCCCTCGCCGTGGCCCGCTCGGTGGTCGCGCCGATCCGGCGGCTGCACGCGGCCGCGCTCGACACCGCGCGCCGCCGCCTGCCCGGCACCATCGAACGCATCCGCGAGGGCGACGACGTCGACTGGCGCGCGACCCCGCCGCTCCCGGTCGACTCCGAGGAGGAGATCGGGCAGCTCGCGCGCGCCTTCGACGACATGCACCGGCAGGCCGTGCGGCTGGCCGTCGGCGAGCAGGCCGAGATGCGGATCCAGGTCAGCGAGATGTTCATGACGCTCTCGCGCCGCAGCCAGTCGCTGGTCGAGCTGCAGCTGTCGGTGATCGAGGACCTCGAAGCCGACGAACAGGACCCGCAGCGGCTGGCCGAGCTGTTCCAGATCGACCACATCGCGACCCGGCTGCGGCGCAACGGCGAGAACCTGCAGGTGCTCGCGGGCGGTCGGCCGGTGCGCCGCGACGTCGGCCCGGTCGCGACGGTCGAGCTGCTGCGCGCGGCGACGTCGGAGGTCAAGGACTACCAGCGGGTCACGCTCGGCAACGCGCCGCGCGGGTCGGTGCAGTCCGAGGCCGCCGCCGACGTCGTGCACATCCTCGCCGAGCTGCTGGAGAACGCGATCCGGTCGTCGCCGCCGGACGAGCAGGTCGTGCTCACCGCCGACCGCGGCTTCGACGGCGGCGTGCTGATCGAGGTCGTCGACGTCGGGCTCGGCATGACCCGCGAGGACCTCGACGCGGCGAACGCCCGGCTGGCCGCCGGGGCCGCGGTGAGCCCGGAGACAACTCGCCGGATGGGCCTGTTCGTGGTGAGCAGGCTGGCCGCCACGCACGGGATCACCGTGCGGCTGCGGCCGACGACCACGCGGACCGCGAGCGCCGGCATCACCGCCAGCGTGCACGTCCCCGGCGTGCTGATCCTGGTCGACCTGCCGCAGCAGCGGCCGGGACTGCCGGGGCTGCCGTCGGCGCCGCCGACCGTCAACGGCACCGCCCGGCACGAGCTCGAACCCCGGTGGCCGGCCGAGGAGCCGGGCCCCGTCGTCGCGGAGCCGCCGCCGATGCCGACGCCGATCTTCGACCAGATGCTTTCGCACTGGTTCGCCGAAGCCCCCGCGAAGCCCGCGCGGGCGGGCGGCTGGGCGACCCCGGCCGACGACGTCCGGCAGGCCGCGGAAGCCGCCGTCGGCGAGCTGGACGACCTCGAGCTGACCGACTCGGGCCTGCCGACCCGGCGGCCGGGTGCCCAGCTCGCGCCGGGCTCGGTCGCACCGCGCGCGCCGCAGCCGCCGGACACCTCGTTCCGGGACCCGGCCGCCGTGCGGAACAACCTGTCCCGGCACTACAGCGGGATGCGCGCGGCCCGCCACCGGGTCGCCGCCGAGCCGACGAAGGGGGAGCAGTGAACACGCGGCAGGAAGGAGCGGAAGTGGTCGACCAGTCCCGGAACTGGCTGGTGTCAGCGTTCACCGAGGAGGTGCCCGGCGTCGCGCACGCCGCGCTCGTCTCGGCTGACGGGCTGCTCGTGGCGGCGAACGAAACCCTGCCCCGCGACCGGGCCGACCAGCTCTCGGCGATCGCGTCCGGACTGGCGAGCCTCGCGCTCGGCACGGCCGACCTGTTCACCGCGGGCCGGGTCGTGCAGTCGGTGATCGAGATGGAGCAGGGTTTCCTCATGCTGATGAACGTCGGCGACGGCTCGAACCTGGTGGTGCTGGCCAACCCCGGCTGCGACATCGGGCTGGTGGGCTACGAGATGACGCTGCTGGTCGACCGGGTCGGGAAGATGGTCGAGACACCGGCGCGGCCGACGGCGTCCCCGGGAGCGGCCCGGTGACCGAAGGCCGGCGACGCGAAGGCGGGCGGCACGCGGCGTCGCTGGCCCGCCCGTACGCGTGGACCGCCGGCCGCACCCGGCCGACGGTGGACCTGGCGGTGGAAGCGCTCATCGAGACCACGCCGGAGGGGCGCGTGGCGCCCTACAGCCCGACCAACCCGCTCGCGGTGGTGACGCAGCTGTGCCTGCACCAGCGCTCGGTCGCGGAGGTCGCGGCCCACCTCGGCGTGCCGCTCGGCGTGGCCAGGGTGCTCATCGGCGACCTGCTGACCGCGGGCCAGGTGTCCATCCGGGACACGCTCACCGCGGACGCCTCCTTCGACGAACGGAACGACCTGCTCGAAAGGGTCCTCAGTGGACTACGCGCACTCTGACAAACGCATCACCTCGGCCAAGATCGTCGTGGCGGGCGGGTTCGGGGTCGGCAAGACGACGTTCGTCGGCGCCGTCTCGGAGATCAACCCGCTGCGCACCGAGGCGCTGATGACGGCCGCGGCCGTCGGCGTCGACCGGACCGAAGCGGTGCCGGGGAAGTTCGCCACCACGGTCGCGATGGACTTCGGCCGGCTCACCCTGGCCGAGGACCTGGTGCTCTACGTGTTCGGCACGCCGGGGCAGCACCGGTTCTGGTTCATGTGGGACGACCTCGTCTGCGGCGCGGTGGCGGCGATCGTCCTGGTCGACACGCGGCGGCTGGCGGACTGCTTCGCGTCGATCGACTTCTTCGAGTCGCGCGGCCTGCCGTTCCTGGTGGCGGTGAACCAGTTCCACGGCACCCGCCAGCACGCGCCCGACCAGGTGCGCGAAGCCCTCAAGATCTCGGCGGCGGTGCAGGTCGTCACGTGCGACGCGCGCTCGCCGGAGTCGACGAAACAGACGTTGATCGCCGCGGCGGAGCACGCCTTGGCGGAACTGCACGCGCCACGGCAGCGGCAAGCCTGACAGGAGCACGGAATGGACATGGACCACGAGGACTTCGCGATGGGCCACTGGCTCGTCGTGCTCGCCTACCTGACGTCGGTGGTGGGCTGCGCGCTCGGGCTCGCCTGCACGCTGCAGGCGCGGTCGACGGACAACGCGCGCACGCGGCTGATCTGGCTCGGGCTCGCGGCGGTGTCGATCGGCGGCGTCGGCATCTGGGTCATGCACTTCATCGCGATGCTCGGGTTTTCCACGCCCGGCCTGCCGGTGCGCTACGACGTCCTCCGCACGGCGCTGTCGGCGGTCCTGTCGGTGGCGGCGGTGTTCTGCGGGCTGCTCGTGTTCGGCGTCCGCAGCCGGTTCGCCTGGAAGCGGCTGCTGCTGGGCGGGGTGCTGACCGGGCTCGCGGTCAACGTCATGCACTACACGGGGATGTGGGCGGTGCAGATCAAGGGCACGATCGGCTACGACCCGACGCTGGTGGGGCTGTCGGTGGTGATCGCGGTCGTCGCGGCGACGGCGGCGCTGTGGTTCACGGTCGGGCTGGACAAGCTCCTGCCCCGGCTGGCGGCGGGCCTGGTGATGGGCGCGGCGGTGACCGGCATGCACTACACGGGCATGGCGGCGGTCCGCCTGCACCTGGACCCGGCGGCGCCGGACCCGTCCGGTACGGAGGTGTTTTCGTTCCTGTTCCCGGTGTTCGTGCTGGCGGCGCTGGCGATGGCGGTGCCGATCTGCGCGGTGCTGATGGCGTCGTCGAGCACGGAGGCGCCCCGCCCGACGACGGTCGCCTAGTGGCCGCCGTCCCGTGGGCTGAAGGGCCCTTTCCTTGCATCACACGCGAGGAAAGGGCCCTTCAGCCCATCTGATGAGAGGAACGTCCCCTTCAGCACGGCGTGCCCTGGTCCTCAGTGGACACCGGGAAGTGGTCGGCGCTGAAGTGCACCAGGATCGCGGTGGCGGTCGCGCAGACGTCGTCCCCGGCGCGGAGGGTGCCGGTGGCGTGGAGCTTGCGCCCGTCGCGGCGCACGAGCCGCCCTTCCGCGGTCAGGGGAACCGCGTAGGGCGTGCCCCGGTGGTAGTCGATCGTGAGCGACGCGGTCATCCCGGGAAACCCGGCGGCCGCCGTGGCCCGCCCGAGGACGTGGTCGAGCACCGCCGCCACCCAGCCACCGTGCACTCGCCCCGGCGGGCCTTCGTGCGCGGCGCCGAGGAGGACGTCGGCGCGCACGACGTCCGGTCCGATGTCGACCCACGACAGCGGCGGGGCCAAGGGATTCCCTGGTCCTTCGAGCGGGTTGTTGATGCTGAGGTGACCGCCGCCTTCGAGGGCGGCGAGCAGGAGCGGAGGGGAGTGCCCGGCGGCGCGCAGGGCCGCGGTGACGGCTTCGACCCGGCTCGCCGCGGCGACCAGGTCGGCTTCGTCGTCGCGTACGCGGATGGCGGCTTCGATCAGCTCGCGGATCCGGGTGGCGAGGAGTGCCCGGCCGGGCGGGACGCCGTCGACGACCGGGAACACCGGACTCTCCGCCATCGCACCCCCGAAAGTAGAACGTGTTCCACTCTACCAGGTCGGCCGGGCCGTGACGCCGCCGTCGACGACGAGATCGTGCCCGGTGATCCAAGCCGCCAGCGGCGAAGCGAGGAAAACGCACGCGTTCCCGATGTCGGCCGGCGTTCCCAGCCGACCCAGCGGCGCCGCGCGGTGCCAGCGCTCGACCCCCTCCGGCCACTCCGCCGCCAAGCCGGGCCGGTCGATCAAGCCCGGCGACACCGTGTTGACGCGGATCCCCCGCGGCCCGTACTCCAAAGCCGCGCCCCGGGCATGCATCACCAAGGCGGCCTTGGCCGCGCTGTAGTGCACATGCCCGGGCGCGGGCTGGCGGGCCTCGATCGACGCGATGTGCGTGACGCTCCCGCCTTCGCCCATCAGCCGGGCCGCCGCCTGGGTGCACGAGAACGCGCTGGTCAGCGTCGCGTCCAGCATCGACCGCCACTCCTCGGCCGTCACCTCCGCGAGCGGGGACACCGGCTGGATCCCGGCGTTGTTCACCAGCGCGTCGAGCCGTCCGCCCCACTCCGCGACGGCGTCGAGCAGCGCGTGGCACGCCCGGTCGTCGGTGAGGTCGGCCGAAAACGCGCGGGCCCGGCCGCCCGCCTCGCGGATCGCCTCGACCACCTCGTCGGCCGCGCCCGGGCGGCGGTGGTGGACCGCCACCGCGCTGCCCGCCTCGGCGAACCGGCGGGCGATTCCGCGGCCCAGCGTGCCGGACGCGCCCGTGACGCAGGTGATCGTGCCGGACAGGTCCAGTGCGGGGGTCACCGGCCGATCGTAGATCCGCAGGCTGCCGCCCGGCGCCCGCCCGTCGTAGGTTGGGGCATGGCCAAAACACCGAAGTTCCCCGAACTGCTGCGGACCCAGATCCGGCACGAGTTCACCGCCGCCCAGCAGTACATCGCCCTGGCCGTCTGGTTCGACGCCCGCGACCTGCCGCGGCTGGCCAAGCGCTTCTACCGGCAGTCGATCGAGGAACGCAACCACGCGCTGGCGATGGTGCGCTACCTGCTCGACCGCGACCAGCCGGTGGTGATCCCGGGCAGCGGCGACGTCCGGAACGACTTCTCGAGCGTCCACGAGGCGATCTCGCTTGCCCTCGAGCAGGAACGCACGGTCACCGCCGACATCGAGACGATGGCGAAGGCCGCCCGTGCCGACGAGGACTACCTCGGCGAGCAGTTCGTCGCCTGGTTCCTCAAGGAGCAGGTGGAGGAGGTCGCGCAGATGACCACGCTGCTCACGGTCGTCGAGCGGGCCGGCGGCAACCTCTTCGAGATCGAAAACCACCTCTACCGCGAGTCGGCGACGGACGTCGAGGAAGCGCCGGACATGCCTCCGGTCGCCGGCGGGAAGCTCTGAGCCCGGATCGTTGCTCGATGTCCGATTTCACCGGGGCGCGGGAGGCGCGTGCGGTTCCGCTCATGAGGCCGTGATGCGGGGTTCACCGCCCGGAATCGGACGGCGGTTCGACTGGGGCCGGTGATCAGCCGATCGCCGCAGCCGATGCCGCCAGGAGGAGCAGCCGTGCCCATCCCGATTTCCGAAGCCCTCAGCGTCCAGGCGGACTCCGCGCGGAGCAAGATCGCCGAGCTGCGCCGCCCGGGCCGCTACCTGCTGAGCTCGGCGCTCGCGGGAGCGTACATCGGGATGGCCGTCGTACTGCTGCTCGCGGTGTCCGGGCCGCTGAACGCCGCGCAGTCGCCGTGGACGAAGCTCGTGCAGGGGCTGGTGTTCGGGATCGCGCTGACGGCCGTGGTGTTCGCGGGCGGGGAACTGTCCACCGGGAACATGATGACGATGGTGCAGGGCATGTTCGCGCGCCGTCGCGGGGTGGGTGCCGGGTTCGCCGTGATCGCCGGTTCGTTCGCCGGGAACCTCGTCGGCTCGGTCGTGTTCGCTTGGCTGGTGCACGAAAGCGGGATCCTGCAGACCGGGCCGGGTGCCCCGGCGGCCGCGCTGCTGGCGGCGACGGTGAAGGCCAAAGCCGCCGAGTCGGCCGGGACGCTGTTCTTCCGCGGGGTGCTGTGCAACTTCCTGGTCTGCCTCGCGGTGTGGATGGCGGCGCGGACGAAGTCGGACGGCGCCAAGCTGACGCTGATCTTCTGGTGCCTGCTGGCGTTCATCGGCTCCGGGTTCGAGCACGTGGTGGCCAACATGACGGTGTTCTCCCTCGGCCTGTTCGACGGCGTGCCGGGCGCGACGCTCGGCGCGTTCGCGGTCAACCTCCTGCTGGTCGGGCTGGGCAACCTCGTCGGCGGCGGCTTGATCGTCGGGGCAGGGTACGGCTTCCTCGGCCGGAGCGAGCCCGCCGTGGTGGCCGAACCGCAGCCCGCGCTCGAGCCGGTCTCCGCGTAGGGCTGGAGGACGCGCCGCGTTCACGCGCGGCTGGCCGGGGGCAGCACCCGCCCGCTCGACGAGCGCGCCGGGGGCACGCCCAGCGTCGTGCTACCACCTCGCGTCGGTCCGGGCGCTGCTCGGCGAGCCCTACGACGGCAGCGACGCCGCCCGGGTGGTGGCTGCGGTCGTCGCTTTCCTGACGGCGGGTCACGGCCACGTCCCCGAACCCGTCCGGCGTCGGCGGATCTCCTTGCCGGTGCCGGGCGGGAAGCCGTGCTTCTGCAGCCGGACCTCGGCGAGCTCGTCGGCGCTGGTCACCGTGAAGAACAAGCTCATGCCGAGGCTCAGCACCAGCCCCGCCACCACGGCCCCGACCGGCAACGGCGTGAACAGGACGGCCAGCACGAACGCCGCCGCGAGCCAGGGCAGCGCCTCGACGAAGATCCGGAACGCGAACCGCAGCACCCACGTCTTCGCCGTCGCGTCGTGCAGCACCCACTCGCGGTAGGCGTCCGGCAGTCGGCCGCCGTAGACGTACCGGAGCCAGCGCAGCGGGCCGGGCCGGGGGACAGGCATACCCCTGGGGTACCCACTCCGTCAGGACCGCACGCGGTACACCAGGTGGGTGACCGAATCCGTCGCCCGCACGTCCACCTGCTCCAGGTCCAGCGGGGGGACGCCGTCGAACAGCCGGACGCCGGCGCCGAGCGTGTACGGCGCGATGTGCAGCCTCAGCTCGTCGATCATGCCGGCGGCGAGGTACTGGTTGACCGTGGTCGCGCCGCCGTGGACCGACACCGGGCCGTCCCCGGCCGCCTCGCGGGCGCGTTCCATGGCGGCTTCGATGCCGTCGGTGACGAAGTAGAACGTGGTGCCGCCCTCCATCGGCTGCGGCTCGCGCGGGTGGTGGGTGAGCACGAACACCGGCGCGTGGTACGGCGGGTTGTCGCCCCACCAGCCCGTCCACGGCCGGTCCCAGTCGCCGCGGACCGGGCCGAACATGTTGCGCCCCATGATGAACGCCTTCGCGGTCATCATCCGGGCGAACTCGGCCGGGTGCTTTTCGGGGCCTTCGGAGTACCAGGCGTGCAGCTTGTCGCCCCAGCCGTCGCCGCCGTCGTCGCCGAACGGGCGCTGCTCGGTCTGGTGGTGCCCGGCCGCGTAGCCGTCGAGCGTGATCGTCAGGTCGCAAGTGGTGTAGGTCGTCATACCTTCAGCATGGAACGGTCCCGATATGACGTCCAATGCCAAATTCTCGGCGAAATCATTGATATTCTCGATGGATGCTCACCCTGGTCCACCTCAAGGTCTTGGCCGCGGTGGCCCGGCACGGCTCGGTGACCGAAGCGGCCAAGCAGCTGCACTACTCCCAGCCGTCGGTGAGCCACCACCTGTCCCGCTTGGAGGCGGCCACCGGCGTCAAGCTCCTGCAACGCATCGGGCGTGGCGTCCGCCTGACGCCGGAAGGGCGGCTGCTCGCCGACCGGGCCGCCGAAATCGTCGGCCGCGTCGACGCGGCGGCGATCGAGCTGGCCGCCCAGGCCGGGCTGCGGTCGGGCCGGATCCGGTTGGCCGCCAACGCGTCCACGCTGTGCACGATCGTCCCGGAGGCGACCACGGCACTGGCGCGGCGGCACCCGGGGCTGGAGCTGAGCCTCTACGACCGCCACCCGGTCGAGGCCCTGACGATGCTGCGCCACGGCGAGATCGACATCGCCCTGGTGTTCCGGCACGCCGGGACGGAGCTGGGCGAAGACGAGGGAGTCCGCCTCGTCCACCTGCGCGACGACCCGGTCCACCTGATCAGCCGCCGTCCGGACGACAGCCTCGCGAACCACCGCGACTCGGCGTGGATCGGCGGGTGCGAGCGGTGCCGGGAGGAGCTGGCGGCGGTGTGCCACCAGGCGGGGTTCACGCCGCGGATCGCCTCGCACAGTGACGACATGGTGGTGGTGCAGGCGCTGGTCGCGGCGGGCGCGGGGGTGACGATGCTGCCGGGCCTCGCCCTGCGCGCCCACCGGCGCCCGGACGTCCACGCGACCGAGCTGACCGGGTTCCACCGGCGGATTTACGCGGCCACGTATGGCGATCCGCCCGACCCGCCCGCGGTCGCGGCGGTGCTGGCCGCGCTGGCGGAGGTGCCTTAGTCCACAGTAGACACGTCGCCGGGCTCCTCCAGTGGCAGCCACAGCCGGAAACAAGCACCCTCCCCGACCGCCGTCTCCAGCTCGACGTCCCCGCCGTGGGCCCGGGCCAGTGAGCGAGCGATGGCGAGCCCGAGCCCCGCGTCGGCACCACCCGTGCGCGTCCGGGACCGGTCCACCCGGTAGAACCGGTCGAACACCCGCCCCGCCTGCTCGGAAGTCATCCCCGGCCCGTCGTCGGCCACCTCGAGCACCGCGCGCCCCGACACCGTGCCGACGCCGATGCGGACCGGCGTGCCCGGTGGCGTGTGGGCCGCCGCGTTGCCGACCAAATTGGTCACCACCTGCCGCAGCCGGGCCTCGTCGGCGTCGACCGGGGCCGGGCCCGGCCCACCCCCGCCGCCCGGGCCGGTCAAGGTCACCGGGCGGGACGGGTCCAACGCCCGCAGGTCGTGCCGGGCGTCGCCGGCCAGGGTGCGCAGGTCCATCGGCGTGCGGTCGAGCTGGCCGTCGGGTGCCTCGTCGAGCTGGGCCAGCAGCAGCAGGTCCTCGGTGAGCGCGGTGAGCCGCGCCGCTTCGCCGTCGATGCGCCGCATCGCTTCGTCCACATCGGACCGTGCGGGCAGCGCCCCCATCCGGTACAGCTCCGTCGACCCCTTGATGCCGAACAACGGCGTGCGCAGCTCGTGGCTGACGTCCGAGACGAACGCGCGCATCCGGGCCTCCGACGCGGCCCGCTCGGCGAAGGCCTGCTCGAGCTGGCCGAGCATCGTGTTGAGCGACGCCGCCAGGTGGCCGATCTCGGTGCCGGGCGGGGCGAGGTCGGGGACGCGCCGGGTGAGGTCGCCGTCGGCGATCGCGGCGGCCGTGTGCTCGATGCGCCGCAACGGCCGCAACCCGCGGCCGAGCGCGAACCAGCCCGCCGCCGTCAGCAGGACCAGCAACGCGGCCCCGGTCACCAGGCTGCTGGTGCGGAGCTGGGCGATCGTCGCGTCGGCTTCGGCCAGCGGCGCGGCCGAAACCACCGTCCCGCCCCAGCGGACGGCCGGGCGTGCGACGGCCCGCCAGCGTTGCGACCCGTCCGCGGCGGGCAGGTCGACGGCCGTCCCGTCGCGGGGCACCGTGCGCAGCGCGTCGGACGGCGGCAGCGTCGTCCCGGCCACGCGCGAGGAGTTCAGGCCGCCCACCACGGCCCCGCCGGCGTCCAGGTACACCACGTACGGCGTGCCGAGCAGGTCGAGCGCGGGGTCGACGAGGTCCGGGCGGGCGGCCGGGTTCGCGGCCGGGGGCGGGCCCGACGCGCGGGAGATCAGCTCGGTCATCGAACGCAGCTGGCCGTCGAGGCGGTCGAGCTGGTAGCGCTCCAGCCGGTCGGACACCAGCGCGCCGAGGATGCTCAGCCCGGCCAGCAGCAGCCCGGCGGTGAGCAGCAACAGCCGCGTCCGCAGCGAAAGCCGCCTCACCGGCGGGGTTCCCGCAGCACGTACCCGACGCCGTGCACGGTGTGGATCAGCTTCGGCTCTTCGGTGTCGACCTTCCGCCGCAGGTACGAGATGTAGGTGTCGACGATGCCCGCGTCGCCGCCGAAGTCGTAGTTCCACACCCGGTCGAGGATCTGCGCCTTCGACACGACGCGCCCGGCGTTCTCCATCAGGTAGCGCAGCAGCCGGAACTCGGTGGCCGAGACGCGGACGGGCCGTCCCGCCCGCGTCACCAGGTGGCCGTCGGCGTCGAGCGCGAGCGTGCCCACGGTCAGCACGTCCGCCTGACGGCCCTGGGTCCGGCGCAGGATCGCGCGGATCCGCTCGATCAGCTCCGCCAGGTCGAACGGCTTCGTCACGTAGTCGTCCGCGCCGAGAGCGAGGCCGGTGACCTTGTCGGACTGGCGGTCCCGGGCCGTGAGGAACAGGACGGGCACCGCCGCGCGCCGCTCGCGCAGCCGCCGGACGACCTCGAAGCCGTCCATGTCCGGCAGCATGACGTCGAGCAGCACCAGGTCGGGTGGCTCACCGGTGGCCGCGGCGACCGCTTCGGCGGCGGTCGCCGCGGACGTCACCCGGAACCCGGCGAACCGCAGCGCGGCCGACAGCAGCTCCCGGACGGTGGCCTCGTCGTCCACCACCAGCAGCCGTTCACTCGCCATGGGCGCGAGGATACGGAAAACCGGGCATCAGACGTCCCGGCGCCGGAACACCACGAACGCGGCGGCCAGCACGGCCGCGACGCCGGCGCCCAGCCCGGCCAGGTTCAGCCACGGGTGCGGGAACGCGGGATCGGGCAGCGTCTTGAACACCTGGGCCGCGCCCAGCGTCGGCCAGAAGGCGAACATCCCTTCGAGCCACGCGGGGAAGAGCCCGGCGAGCGCGGGAACCAGGAAGACGATCCCGACCAGGATGGCGAGCGCGCCCGCCGTCGCCCGCACGATCGTGCCGAGCCCGGCCGCGAGCAGCGCGATCGCCGTCAAGTAGAGCCCGCCACCCGCGACGGCGGGCAGCACGCCGGGGTCGCCGAGGGCCGCCGTCGGGACGCCCTTCGCGCCGAGGACGGCCTGCCCGATCAGGAACGCGGCGAACATCAGCACCTGCCCGGCGAGCACGGCGACGGCGGCGGCCACCACGACCTTGGCCGCCAGCAGCCGGTGCCGCCGGGGCGTGGCCAGCAGCGACGTCCGCATCAGGCCGGTCGCGAACTCCGAGGTGACGACCAGGATGCCGAGCACCCCGATGATCAGCTGCGCCACGATGTACGACGTCAGGCTGCGGGCGGTCGGGTCCCAGGCCGCCGGGTCCTCGGCGTAGGCGTCGGGGGCGGCGTTCATGGCGAGCGCGGTGATGCCGAGCCCGACGGCGAACAGGCACCCGAGGGTGAGCCACGTGGAGCGCAGGCTGCGGAGCTTGACCCACTCGGCGCGGACGGTGTGGGTGAAGGTCATCGGCCGGCCCCCTGGTAGTCGACGCTGTCCTTGGTCAGCTCCATGAAGGCGTCCTCGAGCGAGACGCGCTGCGGGCTCAGTTCGCCGAGCGCGACGCCGTGGTAGGCGGCGAGCTTGCCGATCTCTTCGCTCGTCATGCCGGAGACGACGAGCGACGACTCGGCGCCTTCCCGCACGGTCGCGCCGGCGGCGGTCAGCCGGAGCGCGAATTCGGGGTCGGGCGTGCGGACGAGCACGGTGCCCTCGCCGCGCACGAACTCGGCGACGCCGGTGTCGGCGATGAGCTTGCCCCGGCCGATGACGACGAGGTGGTCGGCGGTCTGCGCCATCTCGCTCATCAGGTGGCTGGACACCAGCACCGCGCGGCCCTCGCGGGCCAGTGACCGCATGAAGTCCCGGATCCAGCGGATGCCCTCGGGGTCGAGCCCGTTCACCGGCTCGTCGAAGATCAGCACCCGCGGGTCGCCGAGCAGGGCGGCGGCGATGCCGAGGCGCTGCCGCATGCCGAGCGAGAACCCGCCCGCCCGCTTGCCCGCCACACCCGTCAGCCCGGTCCGGGCGAGCACCTCGTCGATGCGGCGCCGGGGCAGGCCGTTGCTCACGGCCAGCGCCAGCAGGTGGTCATAGGCCTTCCGGCTGTCGTGGACGGCGCCCGCGTCGAGCAGCGCGCCCACCTCGGTGAGCGGGACGGGGAGGTCGCCGTAGCGGCGGCCGCCGATGGTGACCTGGCCGCGGGTCGGCGCGGCCAGCCCCACGATCATCTTCATGGTCGTGGTCTTGCCGGCCCCGTTCGGGCCGAGGAACCCGGTCACCTGGCCGGGTTCGACGGTGAACGACAGGTCGTCGACCACGGTGTCGGGCCCGTACCGCTTGGTCAGTCCCCGGATCTCGATTCTCGTCATGCGGCGAGCGTGCCGAGCCGGTCCGGCCGGTTGCTGAGAAGTTCTGGGAGAACCCTGGGAATGCGGCACCCGCCCCCTGGCCGGGGTGCCGCATTCCCAGGGTTTTCAGTGGCAGAACACGACCTCCGGGTAGGCGGGCCGGTCGAGCTCCGGCCGCGCCACCCCGCGCAGGTGCTGGTCGAAGAACGCGGTGACGTACGTCCGGATGATCGTCTGGGTGCGCAGCGCGGTGGTCGTCGCGCCGATGTCGACGCCGAGCTCTTCCCCCACCAGGCCGACGTCGGTGAACGACGCGTGCTGGGTGCCCTTCACCTCGGCCCAGCGCCGCCAGCCGGTCAGCTGGGCCCAGTCCCGCTCCCACGGCTCGTTCCCCGGTGCGCAGGTCGTGGCGGCGAGCTGGTGGCTGACGAACATGAACGGCCGCGACAGCCCGGGCGGCTCCAGCGCGACCTGGGTCGTGCCGTCGATGTCCATCCCCGCCTTGACGCGAGCGTCGGCGACCATCGTCGGCAGCGTGCTCGCGCCGCCGGCGGAGTGCCCGGCCATGCCGATCCGGGACGCGTCGAGCAGCGGGCCCCACTTCGGCGAGCGGGTCAGCGCGTCCAGCACGAACGACACGTCGGCGGCGCGGCCCAGCTCCAGCTTCCGCCAGAACGCGTCGTCGTGCGGCACCTCGCAGGACGCGCACCCGGCGAACCGCCCGTCGGGGAAGCTGGTCCCGGTGTTCTCGTAGGTGTGGCCGACCAGCGCGACGGCGTACCCGTGGCTCGCCAGGTCTTCGGCCAGCGCGGTGAGCGTGGCGCGCGGCTTGGTGTAGCCGGGTGACAGCACGACCAGCGGGAGGTCGTGGCCGTCCGGCCGGGCGTCGGCCACCGCGTGGGTCACCATCGTGGTGAGCAGGTCCGAGGGGACGTCGAGGCCGCTGCCCTCGAGCAGCGCCGCCGACTCCGCGGCGGTCAGGTACCGCGTCTTCGGGCCGTGCGCCGAAGCCGTCGGGTAGAAGAGCGACACCATGAGTTCGCGGTAGGGCACCGACGGCACCCACGGGTCCGGCCGCGAGGTGTCCTTCAGGTACACGGCGGTGCTGCCCACCGGCCGGTCCCCGGTCGGCGCGGGCAGGTAGGGCGTCGACGTCCGGGCGAAGGAGACCTCGGGGTGACGCGGTGACGGTTCGTCGAGCAACGGTTGCTCCTTTCCGCTCAGGTGCCGGTCGAAGAAGGCCCGGACATAGGCCGCGGTGACGGCTTGGCCGCGGGCGGCGGGGGTCGTCGCGCCGAAGTCCAGGCCGAGCTGCTCGCCGACCAGCCCGATGTCGGTGAACGACGGGTGCGCCATCCCGGCGACGACGAGCCAGCGCTTCCAGCCCGTCAGCCGGTCCCAGTCCCGTTGCCAGGTATCGGATTCCGCGCCGGTGCCCGGCGCGTAGCGGCTTTGCCTGCCGAGGAGCAGGAACGGCCGGTCCAGTGTGGTCAGTGAGCCGTTCGTGGTGCCGTCGATGTCGATTCCGGCCTTGACCCGGGGATCGGCGACCATCGTGTCGAGCGTGCTCGCGCCGCCGACCGAGTGCCCGGCCATGCCGATGCGCGCCGGGTCGATCAGGGACGCCCACTTCGAGTGCGTCAATGAGTCCAGGACGAACGAGACGTCGGTCGCCCGGCCCCGCTGCAGCTTCCGCCAGAAGGCGTCGTCGTAGTTCCCGCAAGCGGCGCAGCCGGTGACGTGCCCGTCGGGGAACGTCGTGGCGACGTTTTCGTAGGTGTGGTCGACCACGGCGACGGCGGTGCCGTGGCTGGCCAGGTCTTCGGCGAGCGACGTCAGTTCGGCGCGAGGCCGCTTGAAGCCGGGCGAGAGCACGACGAGCGGCAGGCGGCGCCCGGCGGGCCGCGCGTCGACGACGGCGTCCGTGCGGACGGTGGTCAGCACCGACGGCGGGATGCCGGTGATCCCGGCCTCCTCGAACACGGCCTTCGCCTCGGCCTCGCTCATGAACTGCTTCTTCGCTC
Organism: Amycolatopsis nalaikhensis; assembly: GCF_030264295.1. Classification (GTDB taxonomy): domain Bacteria; phylum Actinomycetota; class Actinomycetes; order Mycobacteriales; family Pseudonocardiaceae; genus Amycolatopsis; species Amycolatopsis nalaikhensis. Next base: position 5,214,127 of record NZ_CP127173.1, read on the forward strand.
CCTGCGCCGAAGCCGTGGGGTAGAAGAGCGAGACCATGAGTTCGCGGTAGGGCACCGACGGCACCCACGGGTCGGGCCGCGAAGTGTCTTTGAGGTACAGGGAAGTCGTCCCGACGGGCTGGGAGCCGGTCGGTTTCGCCAGCGAGAGCGCCGGTTCCGCCGCCGAGGCGGCCGGGGCCGACAGGGTGAGCGTGGCGGCCAGGAAGATCGTTGTCTTGACTGCGAGAGTGCGCATGGTTTCCCCCAGACTGGTCGTCAGGACAAGTGGCGGACGCGGCGGAAGCAGAACGCGGTGAGCGCGGCCGTCAGCACGAGGTAGAGCGCCAGTTCCAGCCACTGCAGGGCCCAGAACCGGGAGCCGGGCTGGTAGGTGATGTGCTGGTGGTAGCCGTGGGCGTCCAGCTGGGCGAGGCACGCGCTGACCGTCCCGTGGTCCGGCGGGCCCGCTTCCCGGCTCGGCTTCGGCATGCAGTGCTGCACGAAGTCGGGCAGCGGGGTCACCGCGTTCCCGGCCGGGTCCACGGTTTCGTTGGTCAGCATCCACGCCCCGGCGGGCCGGGTCACGCCGATCTCCTCGATCACCCCGGACTCGTTGCCGGTGATGTTCGTGATGTTCCGGTCGGTGATCGAAACCGTCTCGTCCACCGGCGGCAGCAGGTACGGCCGCACGAAGACCGGCACGAGCAGCAGCACCGCGGCGAGGGCGACGAGCGTGACGGCCATCGCGGCCAGCGTGCGCCGCAGCAGCATCCCGACGGCAACGCCCAGGACGAGCGCGAAGGCCGCGTAGCCGATCGGCGCGATCCCGCGCGCGCCGAACACCGCGGGCGCGATGCGCGCCAGCGCCCCGGGTGCGGTGCGGGCGCTCGCGAGCGCGTCGATCGGGCTCGCCCACCAGGTCACCGCCAGGCTCAGCACGCCACCGGCGAGCATCGCGGCGGCGACGCCGAAACCGAGCTTCGTGGTGAGCCAGCGCTTGCGCGTGACCGTCTGGTTCCACACCAGGCTGTGCGTGCCGCTCTCCAGTTCGCGCGTGATCATCGGGGCGCCCCAGAACACGCCGATGACCGCGGGCAGCAGGTACAGCACCAGGATCGTGCCGCTGAAGAGGACGTCCTGGTCGGAGAAGTCGGTGCGGCCGACCAGGTCCGGCCCGGTGACGGCGAGCACGACGGCGATCGCGGCCAGGCCGGCGAACACCGACAGGGCGGGGACGCGGAACTGGCGCCAGGCGAGCCAGGTCATCGGAGCACCTCCAGTGCGGGCCGCGCGGCGGCCGGGTTGCTCATGTACTCGAGGACGAGGTCTTCGAGGCCGATCCGCCCGACCGTCCACACGGGATCGAGGATCGGCGCCTCGGTGCGGACGACGAGGGTGGTCTGGCGGTCGGTGTGCTTGGCGGAGACGACGTGCTGGTCCGACGGCAGCGTGTCGACGTCCCGGCGCGGCCCGGAGAGCCGGTGGTGCGTGGCGAGCAGCTCTTCGACGTCGCCCATCACCCGGACCTGCGACGCGACCAGCACGACGAGGTGGTCGCAGACCCGCTCGAGGTCGTTGACCAGGTGCGAGGACATGACGACCGACAGCCCGTGCTCGGCGACGGCTTCCATGAGGTCCTGCAGGAACTCCCGGCGCGCCAGCGGGTCCAGCGCGGCGACGGGTTCGTCGAGCAGCAGCAGTTCGGGCCGTTTGGCGATGCCGATGGTGAGCGCGAGCTGCGCGCGCTGGCCACCGGAGAGCTTTCCGGCGTGCTGCTCGGGGTTCAGCCCCAGTCGTTCGATCCGCTTCGCGGCGAGCGCGGCGTCCCAGCGCGGGTTGAGGTGCGCGCCGAGCCGCAGGTGCTCTTCGATGGTGAGCCCGGAGTAGACGGGCGTGTTCTGGGCGACGTAACCGACTTTCGCCAGCTGGTCCGGGCCGCTGCCGGGCACGCCACCGCACACCTCGATGGTGCCGGTGGTCGGCTCCAGCATGCCGGAGGCGATGTTCAGCAAGGTCGACTTGCCCGCGCCGTTCGGCCCGACGAGCCCGGTGACGTGCCCGGCCTCGATCTCCAGCGTGCAGCCGGTCAGCGCCCAGTCGCGCTTGTACTTCTTGCCCAGTCCCTGGGCACGCAGGACGGTCACGCTATGTCCTCTCTGGCGGAGTCGCGAAACGTGGACATCAGCAGGGCCTCGATGCTCTCTTCGTCGAGCCCGGCCTTGCGGGCTTTCGCCAGCCAGCGGCGCAGGTCCTGCCGCAGCGGCCCGAGCACGGCGAACGACGCGCCGTTGAGCGTCGCCGTCACGAAGGTCCCGACGCCGGGCCGCGCCGAGACGAGGCCGTCGTGCTCCAGTTCGCGGTAGGCCTTCAGCACGGTGTTGGGGTTGATCGCGAGGTCGGCGACCACGTCCTTGACCTTCGGGAGCTGGTCTCCCTCGTTGAGCAGGCCGAGGCGCAGCGCGTGCCGCACCTGCTGGACCAGCTGCTGGTACGGCGACAGGCCGGACCTCGCGTCCAGGTGGAACTCGATCATCGGCAACTCCATTTATCTAGTTGCCTAGTACTATAGCTAAAGTCTGCCGGTGAGTGCCAGAGATCTTTTCGGCGCGGCTCGCGCGGGTCGGCGGCAAGCGCCCTAATGTGGCGTTGGGTGCATCCAGCGCACCGAACGCCACATTGGGTGCGTTGAGCGCACCGAACGCCACATTGGGTGCGTTGAGCGCACCGAACGCCACATTGGGGCGCATCGGCGAGGTCCGCGGGCGCTCGGGTGGTGCCGGAGATCTTTTTCGGGCCCGCGCTCAACCTCGCCGCGGGGCCACCCGTCTGAGGAGGTGATCGTTTCCCCGTCCCGAAAGGACTTTTCGTGCTTCGTTTTCCTGGGGGAGGCTTCGTGCGCGGCCTGGTCGTCGCGCTCGGGGTCTCGACGGCCGTGGTGGCCGGCCCGGCGGTGGCGTCCGCCTCCGCCGACAGCGTGCCGACGCCGCGGCTGAGCTGGACGGACTGCCGAGACGGCTTCCAGTGCGCCACCGCGCGGGTGCCGCTGGACTACGACCGGCCGTCGGGCACGCAGATCGACCTCGCGCTCATCAAGGAGCCCGCCACCGATCCCGCGCACAAGCTCGGCACGCTGTTCGTCAACTTCGGCGGCCCCGGCGCGTCCGGCCTGCAGCGGCTGCGGGAGCGGGGCAAGTGGCCGTGGCTGTTCTCCGCCGAGCTGCGCGCCCGGTTCGACGTCGTGTCGTGGGACCCGCGCGGCATCGGGAACAGCACCGCGGTGCGCTGCTTCGACACGCAAGCCGAGCAGGAGTCGTTCTTCGGCGCGTTCCCGGAGATGCCGGGTGATCCGAGCGGCAACGCGGCGTTCTACGCGAAGTCGAAGGAGCTGGCCGACCGCTGCGCGGCGAAGGCGGGCCCGATCCTCGAGCACGTCTCGACGGCGAACACGGCGCGGGACCTGGACGTCCTGCGCCGCGCGGTCGGCGACGCGAAGCTGACGTACCACGGGATTTCGTACGGAACGCAGCTCGGCGCGACGTACGCGAACCTGTTCCCGAACCGCATCCGGGCGATGGTGTTCGACGGCACGATGGACTTCGTCGGCAACGCCACCGGCCACGACGGCACCGGCAAGTCCGTCCCGCTGGACACCCGGCAGGACGTCGCGACGGGGATTTCCCAGACGTTCGACCAATTCCTGCGCTTGTGCACGGAAGCCGGGCCGAAGTGCGCGTTCTCCTCGGGTGACCCGAAGGCGAAGTGGGCGGCGCTGACGGCGCGTGCCAAGCAGGCCCCGATCGTCAGCGACGGCGAGACGTGGACGTACTCGGGCATCATCAACGCGGCCGCCGACCTGTCGGACTCCCGCGGCTGGCCGGACATCGCTTCGCTGCTGCAGCGGTTGTACGACGCACCTCAGGCGTTCGCTCGTTCGTCGGAGCCGTACACGGCGAACCGGACCGAGGCGTTCAACGCGATCCAGTGCAGCGACAGCGACGTCCCGGCGGACCCGGCGATCTACAGCCGGTACGCCGAGTCGGAGGACCGGCGGGTGCCGTACTTCGGCCGGATCGCGGTGCTGGACATGATGAGCTGCGCGTTCTGGCAGGCGAAGGACACCGACCGGTACACGGGCCCGTGGAACCGCCCGACCTCGGCGGAGATCCTGGTGCTGAACAACCGGTTCGACCCGTCGACACCCCTGCCCGGCGCCCGGGACGGCGCGGCCGAACTGGCGCGGGCAAGGGTGTTCGTGACCGAGGGCTACGGGCACTCGTCGATGTACGTGCCGAGCACGTGCACCGAGAAGGTCAAGCGGGACTACCTGATCTCGGGCACTTTCCCGGACGCGGGCGCGAGCTGCGGGATCGACGCGAGTCCGTTCGCGGGCTGACCGGGGCGGGCCTCGACGGCGAGGCCCGCCATCCCGCCCGCGACGAACGCGTCACGCGGGTGCTGCACCGAAGCCAGCGACAGGATGTCGCGGCCGAACAGCGCCTGCGTCAGCCACACCGCGAGCACGCGGACCTTGCGCTCCCACGTCGGCACCGCCAGCACGTGGTAGCCGCGGTGCATCAGCCATGCCGGCAGGCCCGTGATCACCAGGTGCCGGTACTGGAAGATGCCGCGGCCCAGGCCGAGCGTCGCGATCGCGCCCAGGCTGTGGTGGAGGTAGCGCTTCGGCTCGCGGCCCCGCAGCGTCGCGATGATGTTGCGCGCCAACAGCTTTCCCTGGCGGTACGCGTGCTGCGCGTTCGGCACCGTGTGCGCGCCCGGGATCGGCGACGCCAGGTCCGGCACCGCCGCGTCGTCGCCCGCCGCCCACGCGTCCGTCACGCCCTCGACGCGCAGGTCCGGGCGCACCACGACCAGGCCGCGCTCGTCGACCGGCAGGTCCGTGTGCTTGCCGATCACCGGGTTGGCGCCGTTGCCCGCCGTCCACACGATCAGCTCCGAGTCGTACTCCTCGCCGGTCGACAGCGTCACGTGCCCGTCCGCCGCCGACGTCACCAGCGTGCTCAGGTGGACGCGCGCGCCGCGGCGTTCCAGCTCCCGCACGACCCAGCGGCCCGGCCGGTCGGTGACCTCCGGCAGGATCCGGTCCGACGCCTCCACGAGGTGGAACCGCAGCTCCTCGCGGCGCAGCTCCGGGTAGCGCTTGAGCAGCGCCGTCGCCAGCGACAGCAGCTCGCCGAACCCCTCGACGCCCGAGAACCCGCCGCCCACGAACGTGACCGTGAGCAGCTTGCGGCGCAGCGGGCCGTCCGGGAGCGCGGCGGCGCGGTCGAACGCGGTCAGCAGCCGGTCGCGGATCGCGACGGCTTCCTCGACGTGCTTGAGCCCGATCGCCTGCTCGGCGACGCCGGGCACGGGCAGCTTCCGGGTGACCGCGCCGGCCGTGACGACGATCGTGTCGTAGCCGAGTTCGAAGGGCTCGCCGTCGGCGGGCCGCACGGTCACGACGCGGTGCGCGTGGTCGATGGCGGTCACCGTCCCGGCGACGACGCGGGTGCGGCGCAGGTGCCGCCGCAGCGACACGGCCGCGTGCCGCGCCTCGACCGAACCGGCCACGACCTCGGGCAGGAACGGCTGGTAGGTCAGGTACGGGCGGGGGTCGACGAGGGTGACCTCGGCCTCGCCGCGCCGCAGCTTCTTCTCCAGCTTCCACGCCGCGTAGAAGCCCGCGTAACCACCACCGACGATCAGGATCCGGCGCATTTCGTCCTCTTTTCCTCGCTTCACTGGGAAGACGAGGTGGCGGAAGACGGTGTGACCGCGATGCGCGTCACAGCGAGGACGCGCTCGCGGTGGTGTTCTTCGTGGAGGTCGCGGCGCCGCGCGTGCAGGAGCTGGGCGAGGGTGACCACGCCGCGCACGCGGCCCGGCTCGGCGCGGTCGACGACCGGGGCCTGCGTGACGTGCCCGGTCGCGAGCTTGTTCGCGACCTCGCGCAGCGTGTCGTCCGGGTGGCACAGGGCGTGGGTCGGCGTGGTCGCGTCGGCGACCGTGCGGCCGGTGCAGGTGAGCAGCGCGTGCCGGGTCGTGACGCCGAGCAGGCGGTCGCGGCCGTCCACGACGGGGTACAGCGTCGCGTGCCGGGTGTGCGGCAGCGCGTCGTAAACCGTTTCGCCGTGGGCGAAGACGACCGGGTTGGCCGTCATCACTTCGTGCGCGAAGAACGTCTCCAGCGGGTCGGTCGTGTACTCGCGGGTCAGGTGCAGGCGTCGTCGCGCGATCTTTTCGGTGAGCACGGACCGCTTGAGCAGCAGCACCGACACGGCGTAGGCCGACACCGACGCCACCACGAGCGGCAGCAGGTCGTTCCACGCGTGGGTGAGCTCGAGGGTGAACACGATCCCGGTCAACGGCGAGCGCATGACGCCGCCGACCACCGCGGCCAGCCCGCACACCGCCCAGAACCCGGCGGTCACGTGGGGGAGCAGTCCACCCTCGGCGGCGCCGAGGGCCGCGCCGATCATGAACACTGGCGCCAGGACGCCGCCCGAGGTGCCCGAGCCGAGCGAGAGGGACCAGATGAGCGTCTTCACCACGAGCACGCCGATGATCAGCGACGTCGTCGCCTGCCCGGTGAGCAGCTGGTCGATGACGTCGTAGCCGACGCCGAGCGCGCGCGGCTCGACCAGCCCGCCGGCGCCGATGACGAGCCCGCCGATCGCCGGCCACCACATCCAGTGGATCGGCAGCCGCGCGAACCCGTCTTCGGCGAGGTAGACCAGCGCCGTCGCGGCGATGGCGAGCAGGCCGCCGGTGATGCCGGGCACGAGCGCGAGGACGTCGGCGACCGCGCCGGGCGCCGGGGCGGCGGGCAGGCCGAACACCGGGTCGGTGCCGAGGAGGAAGCCGCGGCAGAGCGTGCTGGTGAGGACGGCCGCGGCGACCGGGACGAAGCTGCGCGGCCGCCATTCGAACAGCAGCAGCTCCACCGCGAGCAGGATCGACGCCAGCGGAGCGTTGAACGTCGCGGCCATGCCGCCCGCGGCTCCGGCGACGAGCAGCGTCTTGCGTTCGTCGGCGGACAGGTGCAGCAGCTGCGCGAGGATCGAGCCGACGGCGCCGCCGGTCATGATGATCGGGCCTTCGGCGCCGAACGGGCCGCCGGTGCCGATGCTGATGGCGGCGGACACCGGCTTCAGCACGGCCACGCGCGGGGCGACCTTGCTCTCCCCGGTCAGGATCGCCTCGATGGCCTCGGGCATGCCGTGGCCGCGGATCTTCTCCGAGCCGAAGCGGGCCAGCACGCCGATCACGAGCGCGCCCGCGACCGGCGCGGTCAGCACCAGCCACCACGGGTGCGCGCTGCCGCCGGGCGCGACGAGCGCGGTGTCGAAGCGCTGGTAGAAGACGAGGTTCGTGATCAGCCCGATGAGCTTGAGCAGCCCGAGCGCGGCCAGCGAGGCGGCGGCGCCGACCGGGACCGCGAGCAGGGTGATCAGCAGCATGCGCGGCCGGACCTGGAAGTCGCCCAGGTGCGTCGCGCGCGGCTGGGGCGGAGTGCCACCGCTCATCGGGCCTCCGTTCGGCGCGTCAGGGTTTGCGATCAGCAATACTTGTAGTGGCAAACAGTCGGGGTCAAGTCGAGGCGCGGTGGAGTGGCCTGGTTCACGGCCCTCGCCGTGCCGGGTGGTGTGGCTTGACAGCGGCCCCTCACGTCTCGCACTATGCGAACAAGTGTTCGATGAGTGTCTGGGTTCGCCTGTGGCTTCCTCACGCGGGTGTCTCCGGTACGAGTACGTGGTGCTGGAGGTGAGCGTCGTGGCGGTGCCGGAGGCGCTGTCGGCGATCCCGGGTGTCCGCACGGCCGCGCAGCTGGCCGAGCCGGCGGCCGACGCGGGCGAGGTGCTGACGGTGCTGCCGGCGTTGGCGGGCCTGCTGCCGGGCGGGGGGTTGCGCCGGGGCAGCACGGTGTCGGTGTGCGGAGCGACGTCGCTGGTGCTGGCCCTGCTGGCGGCGGCGACCCGCGAGGGGTCGTGGGCGGCGGTGACGGGGGTGCCGGAGCTGGGCCTCGCGGCGGCCGCGGAGTTCGGCGTCGACCTCGAGCGGATCGCACTGGTCCCGCACCCGGGGGCGGAGCTGGTGGGCGTGCTGTCGGCCCTGGTGGACGGGTTCGACCTGGTGGTGCTCGGCCCGGCGCTGATCGAGGGACCCCAGCTGGCGCGGCGGCTGGCCGGGCGGGTCCGCAACCGCGGGACGGTCCTGCTGACAGTGGGGCCGTGGCCGGGAGCGGACATCGAGCTGAGGGTGTCCGGCCGCCGCTGGCAAGGCCTCACCCAGGACGGCCACGGTCACCTCCGGACTCGCGAGGTGGAGGCGACCAGCCGCGGCCGCGGCGCGGCGGCCCGGCCTCGGGTGGTGCCGTTGAAGCTTCCGGACGCGAGCGGGGGTGTCGCGCGGGGTGGACCGCCGCGACGGCTGGTCGAGGTGGCCGGGTGAGCTGGCCGACGGCTGCCCGGGTCGGCGGCTGGATGTGGTGGGAGGTAAGGGGTTTCCGCGCGGCGGATGGGGCCGGGCGGCTCGGGCTGGTGAGTGGGGCCCCGGTTTCGCTGCGGGCGGTGGGCTTTGCTCGCAGTGAGTCGGCCGCGAGCGCTCTGGCCGGGCTTTGCCGTGGTGGCGCGGGTTGGCGGCGCTGCGGTGAGTGCTCGCGCCGGGGTTTGCTGCGCGGGCTGGGCTTTGCCCGCTCATGCGCTCTGGCCGGGCCTTGCCGTGGTTGCGTGGGGTCGCGGCGCGGCGGAGAGCACTCGCGCCCGGTTTCGGTGCGGCCGCTGGACTTTGCCCACACCGAGTCGGCCGGTTGCGCCCGGGCACGAGCCGCGGGATGAGCGCGGCTCCGCGGCTACTGGTGCTGTGGTGCCCGGACTGGCCGGTCGTCGCCGCCGGGGCCGCCGCCGGGACTCCTCCACTCGCCCCCGCCGCCGTCTTCTCCGGGAACCGCGTTGTCGCCTGCTCCGCCTCCGCTCGCCGGGCCGGGGTCGGGCGGGGCATGCGGCGGCGGGATGCCCAGTCGCGCTGTCCCGAACTCGTTGTCCACCCCCACGACCCCGACCGCGATGCCCGGCTCTTCGAACCGGTCGCCGCAGCCGTCGAACGGCTCGCCGTCGGGGTCGAGGTCGTGCGGCCCGGCATCGTCGCCGTTCCGGTCGGCGGGGCCGCCGGGTACTTCGGCGGGGAAGCCGCCCTCGCCGAACAGCTCATCGACGAGGTGGAGGCCGCTGCCGGCGTCGAATGCCAGGTCGGGATCGCCGACGGCCTCTTCGCCGCGACCCTCGCCGCCCGGCGGGCGGCCGTCGTGCCCGCCGGTGGCGCCGCCGAGTTCCTCGCCCCGCTCGACGTCGCCGAACTGAACCAGCCCGGCGACGACCGCGGCGAGCTCGTCGAACTGCTGCGGCGGCTCGGCTTGCGCACCCTCGGCGCCTTCGCCGCGCTGGCCGAGCGGGACGTCGCGGGCCGCTTCCCGCGCGACGCCGTCGTCGCCCACCGCCTCGCCCGCGGCCTCTCCGAACGCCCGCCGCTGCGCCGCGCCCTGCCGCCGGACCTGACCGTCACCGAGGAGTTCGAGCACCCCCTGCACCGGATCGACGAAGCCGCGTTCGTCGCCAAAACCCTCGGCGAGCGCTTCTTCGCCGGGCTGGCCCGTCACGGCCTCGCCTGCACCCGCCTGGCCATCGTCGCGGTCACCGAAGCCGGCGAAGAACGCGTCCGCGTCTGGCGCTGCGCCGAACCCCTCACCGCCCGCTCGACCGCCGACCGCGTCCGCTGGCAGTGCGAAGGCTGGCTCACCGCGCGGGACCGGCCCACCGCCGGGATCGTCCGGCTGCGCCTCGACCCCGAGGAGGTCGTCGGCGGGCAGGCGCTGCAGCTGCGGCTCGGCTCGATGGGCCGCGACGCCGACGCCGCCGAGCGCGCCGGCCGCGCCCTGGTGCGGATCCAGGGCCTGCTGGGCCCGGACGCCGTCGTCACCCCGGTGCTCGACGGCGGCCGCGGCCCCGGCGAGCGCGTCCGGCTCGTCCCGTGGGGCGAACCGCGCGTGCCCGCCACCGCGGACCGGCCGTGGCCGGGACGGCTGCCCGCGCCCTCGCCGAGCCGGGTGCCGCCCGAGCCACCGCCGGCGGTGGTGCTCGACGCGGTGGGCGACGTCGTCCGCTGCACCGAGCGCGGCGAGCTCGGCTACCCGCCCGCGACGGTCGCCGTCGACGGCGGGCCGCCGCGCCGCGTCCTCGGCTCGGCCGGGCCGTGGGTCGTCCACCCGCCGCCACCCGCGAAGGGCCCGGCGTCCGCGCGGGTCCAGGTGGTGCTGGAGGACGTCGACGGCGACGTCGCGCTGCTGCTGCTGGCCACCGTCGGCGAGAATCCACAATGGACCGTCGAGGGCGTCTACGACTGACATTCGTCCAAGACGGCCGCCCCGGCCGCGGCCTACGGTCCCGGACATGGGAGATCGTCCGCACGTGGTCCACGACGGCCGCGAGAACGCGCCGCCGCTGCTGCTCATCCACGGATCGGGGGCCTCGGGCGCCACGTGGGGCCCGATGGTCGGGGCGCTGGCCGCGCGGCACCACGTCATCCGCGTCGACCTGCCGGGCTGCGGCCAGTCGCCGCCGGCGCCGTCGTACGCCGTGCCCGCGCAGGCGGACCGCGTGGCCGGGCTGCTCGACGACCTCGGGCTGCGGGACGTCGCCGTGGCCGGGCACTCCAGCGGCGGCTACGTCGCCACCGCGCTCGCCGAGCGGCGCCCCGACCTGGTGGGGTCGCTCGCGCTGGTCAGCAGCGGTCCGCGGCTCGACGCGCTGCGCCCGCAGCCGCTGATCCTGCGTGCCCTGCTGAGCCCGCCGTTCGGGCCGCTGCTCTGGGCGAGGCGGTCGGACGCGACGATCCGCCGCGGCATCGGCGCGACGACGGCCCGCCCGGTCGCCGTCCCGGACGACGCCGTCGCCGACCTCAAGCGGATCAGCTACCGCACGTTCCGGGAAGTGCTGCGCCGCAACGCCGAGTACCTCGCCGAGCGGAGCGCGCCCGAGCGGCTGGCCGTCCTCGGCGTCCCGCTGCTGGTGGTCTTCGGCGCGGCCGACCCGCGCTACGAGCCGTCGTCGGCGCACCAGTACGAGGTGGTGCCGGGCGCGCGGGTCGAGCTGCTGCCGGGCGTCGGGCACCTCCCCATGCTGGAGGCGCCCGAGGCGACGAGCGAGCTCCTGCTGGGCTTCACGGCCTAGACTGCGCTCGTGGTGCCCTCACCCGGCTGGTCGTGGTCGGACGTGGACGTCGCCGTGCCGGGCCCGGCCGGCCGGCTGCCGGGGGTCGCCATGGCCGGGTTCCGCCAGCGGATCGCGGGCTCCGTGGACATCGCGATGGTGGCGCACCCGGCGATCACGGTGCTCTTCGACTTGACCGGCGACATCGTCTGCGACGCGCGGGGCCGTCGTCGTCGCGGCAGCTTCGTCGCGGGTCTTCTCCCCGGGGAGGTCCGCACCGGCGGCCGCCGCGGCGAGTGCCTGCAGGTCCGGTTGACGCCGGTGGTCGCGGCCGCGGTGCTGGGAGCGTCGGCCGAACTGACGGGGACAGTGGCGTCGCTCGACGAGGTCTGGGGCCGCGACGCGGAGCGGGTGGAGGAGCGGCTGCGGGCCGCGAAGACGTGGGACGCCCGGTTCGCGATCGCGGCGGAGGCCATCGGACGGCGCCTGGAGAGCCGGCCGGTCGACGCCGAAGTCGCCCAGGCGTGGCGGCGGACGCTCGCGGCCCGGGGAGCGGTGCGCGTCGACGGTCTGGCGGGCGAAGTGGGCTGGAGCCGTCAGCGGCTGTGGTCGAGGTTCCGGGCTCAGCTGGGCGTGACGCCGAAGCGCGCGGCGGGCTTGGTGCGGTTCGACCACGCGGCACACCTCCTGGCGGCCGGGCACACCGCGGCGAGCGTGGCGGCGAGGAGCGGGTACGCGGACCAGTCCCACCTCCACCGCGAGGTGAAAGCCATCACCGGGACGACGCCGACGGCGGTGGCGACGGCACCGTGGCTCGCGATCGACGAGGTGGCCTGGCCCGCGCCGAGCCGGGGCCGCGTGTCAGGCTGACGTCAGGCCGGTGTCAGGCCACCCGCCGAAAGTAACCGGCATGACGAACGACATCGCAGCTCACTGGACCGGCATGATCACCGTCGAAGACACGGCGCTGGCCGTCACCGACACCGGCGGCCCCGGCATCCCGGTGGTCTACCTCAACGGCCAGTTCGCCACCCAGGGGTACTGGCGGCGGGTGCTCGCCGACCTCGGCGCGGGCTGGCGGCACCTCACCTACGACGAGCGGGCCCGCGGCAAGTCGGCGCGCTCGGCGGACTACTCCTTCGAAGCCGCCGTCCGGGACGTCGACGCGGTGCTCGCCGCCCGCGGCGTCGAGCGGGCGCTGGTCGTGGGGTGGTCCTACGGCGCCGTCGTCGCGGCGCACTGGGCGCACCGCAACCCGGACCGGGCGCTGGGCGCGGTCCTGGTCGACGGCGCGTTCCCGCACGACTGGCTCGACGACGCCATGGAGCAACGGATCCGCAAGCTCTTCCGGCGGCTGAACTGGTTCCTGCCGCTGCTGCGCCCGACCGGCCTGACCCCGCGGATGACGGCCGGGCAGCAGGCGGAGAGCAACATCGAGCTCGGCAAGCTCTCCCGGGAGCGCGAGCTGGGGCCGGTGCTGGCCGGCCTCACCGTGCCGACGCGGTACGTCGTCGCGTCGGGGACGTCGTTCGGCAGCCGCGGCGACGAGCAGGAGCGCATCCGCGCCGGTCTCGACGCGGTGACGGAGGGCAACCCGAACATCCGGGTGAGCGCGAAGGTGACGAGCAACCACGGCGCGCTGCTGCGCAAGGACCACCGCGCCATCGCTGACGCGGTGCGCGAGGCCGCCGCCGTGCGGTCTTGAACACGGGCGTGCGGTCTCCCGGAGGGCCCGGGTTACCGTGGTGGGGTGTGGACTGGGTGGTTCGAAAGCCGGGCGTGGGAGTTCCTCGAGGCCTTGGCCGATCAGGTGGGCCGCCCCGCGGTACCGGGGCTGACGGCGGAGGTGGACCAGCACGCCGCGGCGGTGCGCGACATCCTCGTCCTCGGTGTGGAGGCCTCCGCGACGGTCGCCGCGGCGGTGCTGCTGGCGGCGTACGCCCGCGGCCTGCTCGACCAGGTCCGCGAGGAAACCGGACGGCCGTGGGCGCCCGTCCCCGGTGGGACCGGCTGGGTGCAGCTGCGCCTGCTCGCCGTCTGCCAGCTGGCCCGGGCCCACCGGGTGGGCTCCCTCACCGACGGCCAGCCCGACCTGCCCTCACCCGCTTGACGCGCCTTCCGCCGGGCCCGCGCGGGCCCGGCGGAAGAGCTCAGAGGCGGGCGTCGGGCGGGATGACGTCGTCGCCCGCGGTCCCGCGAGCCGGCGCGGCGGTCCGGCCGGACGGCGCGGAGAACGACTCGGTCGGGGCGTCCGAGCGCGCCATCGCGTCCTCGCGGCCGCGCTGACGGGCCTGCTCCGCCGCCCGCGGCACCTCGTGGTCGGCACGGTCCAGCCAGCGCTCCCAACGGTTCTGCATCGGCCGGATCAAGCCGCCGCCGGCACCCACGACGGCGATCCCGCCGACGGTCGCCAGCACGGTGATCAGCACCGGGGTGGTGACGGTGGTGGCGACGCCGATCTGGTTCAGCGCGGCGATGATGCCGAGGCCCCAGATGAACACCGACGCGATCGTGCCGAGCAGCTTGCCGTAGGACAGGCCGGACAGCGTGCCGGAGATGAGGTCCTTGGCCGCCTTGGCGATGGCCGCGGCGACCACGACGATGATGATCGCGACGGCGGCGCGCGGTAGCCAGGCGACGATGTCGGTCAGCAGCGCCGACACCGGGTTCGGCCCCCACACCCCGAACGCGATCTGCAGCGTGATCAACAGCAGTGCGTAGTAAAGAAGTTTCGAGATGAGGTCGGAGGCGTCGAACTTCGACCGGGCCAGCATGGTCTTCAGCCCGCCGCGTTCGACGAGGCGGTCGAAGCCGACGCGGTGCAGCGCCTTGTCGACCAGCTTCGCGACCGCCTTCGCGATCAGCCAGCCGATGACCAGGATGATCAGGAAGGCGAGCAGTTTCGGCACGAAGGTCGCCACGGCGCTCCAGGCGTCGGAAATCCCGCGCCCGACGTCGACGGCGGCCGGTGAGTGAGTGGCCATGTCGGTCTCCCTATCGGTTTGTGGGCGCCCCCGACGGCCACCCACGCACCGCCCGGCTACCACCCCCGGGCGGTGCCCAACACAGAACTCACCCGGGGCGCATCGTTTTGGTAGCGATTGATCGGGGTATGTGCAGTTTGGTGGGTTGTGACCGTCGCGACTCCGCCCCGCCTCGAGTTGACACCGCCGGTGCCGCGCGCTGTACTCACGTCGGAATCGAACACGTGAGCGAATCCCGCTGAGTGCCTCCGGACCGAGCGAGCCCTTCCCCGCCCAGCACGGTCATGCCGACCGCCGGTGTGACCTTCCTGTCGTGGGAGCGGTTTTGGCGTTCAACAACCCGGGCGTGCCGTGGTCCGAAGTGGAGCGGGTCGCCTCCGGGCGGGCTCCGCTGCCCGGCGACGGCAGCGACTCCCCGGCGTGGTCGCGCAAGCGCGAAGGGTATGTCGGTGCTCCGCCGGATCTGCGGGATCGCCGCGGCCGGGACGACGGCGGCGACCGCATCCGCGCGCCCTACGCCGAGCTGCACGTCCACTCCAACTTCAGCTTCCTCGACGGTGCCAGCCACCCCGAGACGCTCGTCGAGGAGGCCGCGCGGCTCGAACTCGACGCCCTCGTGCTCACCGACCACGACGGGATGTACGGCGCCGTCCGGTTCAACGACGCCGCCCGCGAGCTCGGCGTCCGGGTCGGGTTCGGGGCCGAACTGTCGCTCGACCTGCCCGCGCCGCAGGCCGGGGAACCCGATCCCGCCGGGTCGCACCTCCTGCTGCTCGCCCGGCAGCAGGAGGGGTACCACCGGCTCTGCCGCGTCATCTCCCACGCCCAGATCGCCGGCGGGGAGAAGGGCCGTCCGCGTTACGACCTGGAGGAGCTGGTCGACGAGCTGGCCGGGCACGTCGTCGTCCTCACCGGGTGCCGCAAGGGCGCGGTCCGGCGGGCGCTCGCCGAGCGGGGACCCGCCGCCGCGCACGCCGAGCTCGCCCGGCTCGTCGACTGGTTCGGGCGCTCGCACGTCGCCGTGGAGCTGATCGACCACCGGCAGCCCCTCGACGAAGCCGCCAACGACCACCTCGCCGCGCTCGCCCGCGAGCTGCGGCTGCCGACCATCGTGTCGAACAACGTCCACTACGCCACTCCTGCCGACGCACCGGTCGCCGACGCGCTCGCCGCCGTCCGGGCCCGGCGCTCGACCGAAGAGCTGGACGGGTGGCGGCCGCCGTCGGGGCAGGCGTTCCTGCGCTCGGGGATGGAACAGCGCCGCCGCTTCGAACGCCGTTACCCCGGCGCGGTCGGGCGGGCCGCCGTCCTCGGCGTCGAGGTCGCCTTCGACCTGCAGCTCGTCGCACCCGACCTGCCGCCGTTCCCGGTGCCGCGCGGGCACGACGAGATGTCGTACCTGACGGAGCTGACCTGGGCTGGGGCGGCGAACCGCTACGGCACCCGCGAGGAGGCGCCAAAGGCCTACGCCCAGCTGGAGCACGAGCTGGCCGTCATCGAGGAGCTCAAGTTCCCCGGCTACTTCCTCGTCGTGTGGGACATCGTCCGGTTCTGCAAACAGGCGAACATCCTCTGCCAGGGCCGCGGCTCGGCGGCGAACTCGGCGGTCTGCTACGCGCTCGGCATCTGCCACGCCGACCCGGTGAAGTGGAACCTCCTGTTCGAACGGTTCCTCGCCCCCGAACGCGACGGGCCGCCGGACATCGACATCGACATCGAGTCCGACCGCCGCGAGGAAGCCATCCAGTACGTCTACGAAAAGCACGGCCGCTTCCACGCCGCCCAGGTCGCCAACGTCATCACCTACCGCGCGCCCTCGGCGGT
Organism: Amycolatopsis nalaikhensis; assembly: GCF_030264295.1. Lineage (GTDB taxonomy): Bacteria > Actinomycetota > Actinomycetes > Mycobacteriales > Pseudonocardiaceae > Amycolatopsis > Amycolatopsis nalaikhensis. The sequence goes on from NZ_CP127173.1 coordinate 5,230,118, forward strand.
CCGCGACGCCGCCAAGGCGCTCGGCCACAGCCCCGGCCAGCAGGACGCCTACGGCAAGCTCGTCGACCGCTGGGGCGGCGTCACCGCGACGAAACAGCAGGTGGGGGCCGCGATCCCGGACGACGTCCTCGACCTGGCCGCGCGGATCGAGGACTTCCCGCGCCACCTCGGCATCCACTCCGGCGGCATGGTCATCTCGAAGCAGCCGGTGTCCGAAGTGGTCCCGGTCGAGTGGGCGACGATGGCCGACCGCAGCGTGCTGCAGTGGGACAAGGACGACTGCGCCACCGTCGGCCTGGTCAAGTTCGACCTGCTCGGCCTCGGCATGCTTTCCGCGCTGCACTACACGATCGACCTCGTCGCCGAGCACCACGGGTCCACAGTGGACATCGCCAAGCTCGACCTGGCCGACTCCCGGGTGTACGACATGCTGTGCGAGGCCGACGCCGTCGGCGTGTTCCAGGTCGAGTCACGCGCCCAGCTCGCCACCCTCCCGCGGCTGCGGCCCCGGAAGTTCTACGACCTCGTCGTCGAAGTCGCGCTGATCCGGCCCGGCCCGATCCAGGGCGGCTCGGTGCACCCCTACATCCGGCGCCGCCGCGGCGACGAGCGGTGGCAGCACGCCCACCCGCTGCTCGCCCCGGCCCTGGAACGCACCCTGGGGGTGCCGCTGTTCCAGGAGCAGGTGATGCAGATGGCCGTCGACGTCGCATCCTTCACCCCGGCCGAAGCCGACCAGCTGCGGCGAGCGATGGGCGCGAAGCGGTCCAGCGCCAAGATGAAAGCGTTGATGGCGCGGTTCTTCAAGGGTTGCGAAGCCAACGGCCTCGACCGCGAACTGGCGACGCGGATCTTCGAGCAGATCCACGCCTTCTCCGGCTACGGCTTCCCCGAAGCGCACTCGATGTCCTTCGCCCTGCTCGTCTACGCGAGCGCGTGGTTCAAGCACTACTACCCGGCCGCGTTCTGCGCCGGGCTGCTGCGCGCGCAGCCGATGGGCTTCTACAGCCCGCAGTCCCTGGTCGCCGACGCGCGCCGGCACGGCGTCCACGTCCGCGAACCCGACATCAACGCCAGCCTCGCGCACGCCACCCTCGAACCCGACCCGGACAGCACCGGCGGGGTCGCGCTCCGGCTCGGCCTCGCGGGCGTCCGCCACCTCGGCGAAGACCCGGCCGCGGCGATCGTCGCCGAGCGCGAGGCGAACGGCCCGTACGCCGGGCCCGGCGACCTCACCCGCCGCGTCCGGCTGAAGAAGAACGCCGTCGAAGCGCTGGCGACGGCGGGCGCGTTCGGCGGCGACCGGCGGCAGGACCTCTGGGCCGCCGGTGCCGCGGCGGCCACCCGCCCCGGCCACCTGCCGGGCCTCGCCCCCGGCCTCGACGCGCCCGCGCTGCCGGGCATGACGCGGCTGGAGGTCACCGCCGCCGACCTGTGGGCCACCGGCGTCTCCCCGGACAGCCACCCCGTGGAGTACCTGCGGGAAGTCCTGAAGCGGCGGGGCGCGATCAGCACCGCCGAACTCGCGCGCGTGGCGGACGGGACGCGGGTGTGGGTCGGCGGCGCGGTCACCCACCGGCAGCGGCCCGCCACCGCCGGCGGGATCACGTTCCTCAACCTCGAGGACGAGACCGGCATGGCCAACGTCCTCGTCTCGCCCGGCTTGTGGAACCGGCAGCGCCTGGTGGCCCGCACCAGCTCCGCGTTGCTGGTCCGCGGGCGGGTCCAAGCCGCGGAAGGTGTCGTCACGCTCGTCGCCGACCGGCTCGAACGCCTCGAGCTGGACGTGCGGCCCGGGCCCTCCCGCGACTTCCGGTGACGGGGTTCGCCGCGCCGCGAACCCCGTCGGCCGGTGCTCAGAAGTCGTCAGCCGTGCTGATCCGGCTCCTGACCAGTGCCCCGGACTCGGTCAGGGCGCCGCTGCCGTAGTCGCCGCCGGCGCAGGTGCCGGGGCGCAGCGCCGCGCTGCTTTCGTTCGCGTCCGAGTACGTCCAGTTCGCGTAGCCGATCTTCAGCTGGTCGAGCAGGTCCAGCCAGGCGGTGGTGCTCGCCTGGTCGAGCGCGCCGCCGCCGGTGGCGCTGACCGTGCCGAACTCCGTGACGAACAGCGGCAGCTTCGCGGCCGCGCGGCTCACCGTCGACCGGTAGTTGTCCTTGTGGCTGGCCGCGTAGAAGTGGAACGTGTACATGATGTTCGCGGCGTTGACCGGGTTGTTGACGACCTCCGTCTCGTTCGAGCCGTCGGAGACGCCGAGCGAGGACCAGCCGCGGGTGCCGACGATCACGACCGCGTCCGGGTCGGCGGCCCGGATCACCGGGATGACCTGCTCGGCGTAGCTCTTGATCGCGCCCCAGCTGACGCCGTTCGGTTCGTTGGCGATTTCGTAGATCACGTTCTTCTTGGCGGCGTTGCGCGCGGCCACCGAGGCGAAGAACGTCTTGGCGCGGTCGAGGTTGTAGTTCGGGTCGCCGGGGGTGAGGGTGTGGAAGTCGATCACCGCGTACATCCCGCGTTCCTCGGCTTCGTCGACGAGGCTGTTGACCCGGTTGGTGAACCACGGCGGATTCGTTTCGTAGCCCTGTTCCTGCACGTACATCGCGATGCGCAGGAGGTCGGCGTGCCAGTCGTTCGCGAGCGCGTTCAGCGACGCGTCGTTGTAGCACCCGTCGAACCACTGGAGGCCGTGCGTGCTCATGCCGCGCAGCTGGACCACGCGGTTGCTTTCGCCGCACAGGTGGACGCCGCAGACGTGCAGCTGCCCGTTCGCCGCCAGCGGGGTGCGTCCCGGGGTGGGCGTGGTGGTGGTCGTGGGCGGCGTGGTCGTCGTCGGCGCCGGCCCGGTGGTCCCCGTGCACGTGACGCCGTTGAGCGTGAACGCCGTCGGGACCGGGTTGGCGCCGGTGGTGGTCCCGGTGAACCCGAGGTCCGCCGAAGCGCCCGAGGCCAGCGTCCGGTTCCAGTCGGTGCTGGCCGCGGTGGCCGTCGCGCCGGACTGGGACCACGTCGCGTTCCAGCCCTGCGCCACCTTCTGGCCGGAGTCGGGGAAGGTGAACCGCAGCGACCAGCCGCTGAGGGCGTCGCCGAGGTTGGTGATCTTCACGCCGGCTTGGAAGCCGCCTTGCCACTGGTTGGTGACGGTGTAGTCGACCCGGCAGCCTTGGACGGCGGCCTCGGCCCGGGGCATGAGCAGCACGCCCGTCGAGGCGAGGATCGTCGCGCAGGCGGCCGCCAGCGCAGCAGTGGAGCGCTTCATCGAACTCCTTCTGGATCGGTTGTCCCGGTGTTTCCCGCTGCGACTGGGAGCGCTCCCGGGGATTCGACCATCCGGCACCCGCGCCCGTCAAGAGTCGCCGTCGATCCCGTCGAACGCCGTTGACTTCGGTGTCGCGCGGTGGTTCTCTGCTCTGAGAGCGCTCTCAGCCATCCGTTCGCCGACGAGTGAGGATGGACCCTTCATGACAGCTCGACGTTCGCGCTGGGCGGTGTGGCCGGCGCTCGCCGTGCTCGCCGCGACGCTGCCGGCGGCCGCGGCGGCCACCCCCGAAGCGACGGTCACGGTCGACGCGCGAGCGGGGCTGGCGACCGTGCCGGACACCGCGATCGGCGTCAACCACGCGGTGTGGGACAGCCAGCTGGGGACCGACGAAGTGGCCGACCTGCTCGGCGGCGCGGGCGTCCGGATGCTGCGGTACCCGGGCGGGTCCTACGGCGACATCTACCACTGGAAGGACAACACGGCGCCCGGTGGCTACGTCGCGCCCGGCACGGACTTCGACACGTTCATGAGCGGCGCGCGGCGGACGGGCGCCCAGCCGATCGTCATCGCCAACTACGGCACCGGGACACCGCAGGAGGCGGCGGACTGGGTGCGGTACGCCAACGTCACCAAGGGCTACGGCGTCCGGTACTGGGAGATCGGCAACGAGCTGTACGGCAACGGCCACTACGGGGCGAACTGGGAGGCCGACAACCACGAGGACAAGAGTCCGGCCGGGTACGCGGCGGGTGTGGTGGCCTACGCGGACGCGATGAAGGCCGTCGACCCGTCGGTGAAGATCGGCGCCGTGCTGACGACCCCGGCGAACTGGCCGGACGGCATCGTCGGCGAGGGCGACACCGCGAACTGGAACCGGACGGTGCTGTCGATCGCGGGCCCGCACGTCGACTTCGTGGTGCTGCACTGGTACCCGAGCGGCGGCACGGCGGCGGACGCGCTGGCGAAGCCGGAGCAGGTGGGCGACATGGTCCACCTGGTGCGCGAGCAGATCACGCGGTTCGCGGGCAGGCCGCTCGGCATCGCCATGACGGAGACGAACACGCCGGTGGGCATGAACACCCAGCCGGGCGCGCTCTTCGCCGCCGACGCGTATGCCTCGTTGCTGGAGAACGGCGTGTTCACAGTGGACTGGTGGGACACGCACAACGGCGCGACGGCGGTGTCCACAGTGGAAGGACAACCGGACTACGGCGACTTCGGCCTGCTGTCCAGCGCGACCTGCCTGGACGGCGGGTGCGAACCCGCGGTGAACACGCCGTTCGCGCCGTACTACGGCTTGAAGATGCTGAGCACGTTCGCGCGGCCGGGTGACCAGTTCGTCCACGCGGGGGCGGACGACCCGATGGTCGCCGTGCACGCGGCCCGCCGTCCGGACGGGGACCTGGCGGTGCTGCTGGTGAACAAGGACCCGGCGGCGGCCCGCGCGGTGACCATCGACTACGCGGGTTACACGCCCGCCGCGTCCGCACCGCGGGTGTTCACGTTCACGAACGGGGCAACGTCGATCACCGGCGACACTTCGGGCTCGGCTGGTTCACGCACTCTGCCGCCGTACTCGCTGACGACGCTGTTGCTGCACCCGGCGGAAGCACCGGTGGCGGTGAGTGCCCCAGGCCAGCCGGTGGCGACGGCAACCGACCGCACGGCGACGATCAGCTGGCCGCCCGCGGCGCGCCCGGTCGCGAAGTACGAGATCCACCGGCAGACGGCGGGGTTCAGCGAGCAGTGGGGCGAGACGGCGGGAACGTCGTTCACCGTGGGGAACCTGGTGCCGGGCAGCCGGTACACGGTGAACGTGCTGGCGCGGGACGCGGCGGGCAACGTGTCGTGGGCGTCGCCACCGGTGACGTTCACGACGGGGGCACCGGAGTCGAGCACCTGCCAGGTCCGGCTGACGGACGTGAACGACTGGGCGAGCGGCTTCGTGGGCGGCATCCACGTGGTGTCGACGAAGGTGACGGGCGACTGGACGCTGACGTTCACGTGGCCGACGGCCCGCCAGCGGATCACGAGCGGCTGGAACGCAACGTGGACCCAGGAGGGCGCGGCGGTGAAGGTGACGTCATCGGGTTCGCTGGCGGCGGGGGTGGATGTCGGGTTCGTGGCGGACTACGGCGGGCCGAATGTGCTGCCGACGGCGTTCTCGTTGAACGGCAACCTTTGTTCGCTGGGTTGAGCGGGTTCTAGCGGCAGCCCGGCGCGGCTTGGCTGGCGGCGGGGGAACGTGACAGTCAGCCCGAGTTGGCGAGCTGCGCGAGCGCCACCCGCAACCCCCGCCGCTCAGCGGCACCGAGTCCCGCGAGCAGCCGGTCCTCCAGCCGCCGGATCTCCGCCCGCACCGCCGCATGCCGCCGCACGCCCTCCGGCGTCAGCCGGACCACGCGGGCTCGGCGGTCGGCCGGGTCGGGCTCGCGGCTCACCAGCCCCTCCGCCACCAGCCCGTCCAGCAACGCGATCAGCCGGGTCTTGTCGTAGTGGATCTGCTGGGCCAGCACCAGCTGGCTCGGCGCCGATCCCCGGGCCAGCGCCGACAGCACCACGTACTGCCACATCGTCAGCCCGTGCGCCTCGAGCACCGGCCGCTCGGCCTCGGCCAGCGCGCGGCCCGCGCCCGCGCACAGCGCGCCGAGATCGTCGTCCTCGTTCACCGGCGAAATCTTACGCGTGGACAGATCGTACGCAGATGCGTATCGTTTGCCCCATGACACCATTCCAGCCCGGACGCGCCGAGACGCGCTCCATTTCCGTTGCCGCGTCGCCCGAACAGGTCGTCGCCTACCTCGCCGACCCGCGCCACATCCCCGACTGGGCGCCCGGGTTCGCCAGCGCCGTCGACCACGACCACGGCGACGTCTGGCGGGTCGAGACCGGGGCCGGTGCGCAACGGGTCGCCGTCAAGGTGTCGGCCGACCACGGGGTCGTCGACGTCGTCAGTGCCGACAACCCCACCCTCGGCCTCTTCACCCGCGTGGTGCCCAACCTGACCGGCGCCGAAGTGATCTTCAGCTTGTTCTTCCCGCCGGACACTGATCCGGCGGCCGTCGACGCGCAGATGGACGTCGTCGACCAGGAACTGCGGGCCGTCCGAGAGCGCGTCGAGGCGTGAACCGGGACGGCTCGTGCCTCGGGCACCGAGGTCCCGGACGCCCAGCTCTACCGCGACGGCACCCTCCACCGCGGTCTCGCCTGCACCCCGGCCGAACTGCGCCACCTGTTCGGCGGCTGCACCGAAGTCGAACTGCGCCCGATGGCGGCCGACACCGGGGCGTTCGGCCTGCCGTTCCTCTGGGCCGGGCTGTTCCGGAAGGGCTCAGCCTCAGCGGATCAGCTCGTCGGCGACCCACCGCACGACGCCGTCGGGGTACGGGTTCGCCAGTCCGAGCACGACGTGCCCGAACCCGGCGGCGACCGCCTCTTCGATCTTTTCCTTGGTGGCGGCGGGTTTGTCGTAGTCGACGGGCAGGAAGATCGACCGGGTGATCTCCGCCGGGTCGCGGCCGATCTCCGCGCAGAAGCGGTCGAGCAGCCTGCTGCGGCCGGCGAGGTCGTCGATGTCGCCCCCGCCGGGGATGTTCCACAGGTCGGCGTGCTCGGCGACCACGCGCAGCGTCGCGCTCGCCCGGCCGCCGATCATGATCGGCGGGTGCGGCCGCTGGACCGGCTTCGGGTTGCCGAACGCACCCTTCAGCTTGACGTGCTCGCCGTCGAAGTCGAACGGTTCCGGCGAAGTCCACAAGCGACGGATGACCGTGCAGGCCTCGGCGAGCGCGGCGACGGCGTCGTCCTGGGAGTGGTACGGCAGGCCGTGCCCGTCGTACTCCCGGCGGGCCAGCGGGTGGCTGGGCCGCGAGCCGGCGCCGATGCCGAAGTCGAGCCGTCCGCCGGACACGACGTCGACGGTCGTGGCGATCTTCGCCAGCACCGCCGGCGGCCGGAAGCGGTTGCTGGTCACCAGCAGGCCGAGCCGGAGCCGCTCGGTCTGCGCGGCCAGCGCCGAAAGCAGCGTCCAGCCTTCGAAGATCGGGCCGTCCGGGTCGCCGCCGATCGGCATGAGGTGGTCGAACAGCCACGCGTGCTCGATCTCCGGGACGGTGTCGGCTTCGCGCCAGACGCGCTGGATCTCGTCGTAGCCGACGTTCATCGGCGCGGTCAGGATGCCGAAACGGGGAGCCATCAACGCCTCCGGAGGGCCGGGTCGAGCAGGGCGGGCGGGGTGTCGAACTTTTCGTGCGCGGCCAGGTCGACGCCGGGGGCGACGATGGTGTCGAGTTCGTCGAGCACGTCGGCGGGCAGCACGGTGTCGGCGGCCGCGAGCTGCGACTCCAGGTGGCCGACGGTGCGCGGGCCGATGAGCGCGCTGGTCACGCCGGGGTGCGCGGTGACGAAGCCGAGCGCCAGCTGAATCAGGGAAAGATCCGCTTGCTCGGCGATCTTGGCGAGTTTTTCGACGGCGTCGAGGCGGGCCTGGTTGGCCGGGTCGGTGAGGTCGAAGCGCTGGGGGAGGGCCTGCGAGCGGTTGGTGGTGATCTCGCGTCCGGCGCGGACCGCGCCCGACAGCCAGCCCGAGGCGAGCGGGCTCCACGCGAGCACGCCCATGCCGTACTCCTGCGTCACGGGCAGGACGTGCGCTTCGATGCCGCGCTGCAGGATCGAGTAGCTGGGCTGCTCGGTGACGTACCGGCTCAGGTGGTTTTCCCGGGCCGCCCACTGCGCCTGCACGATCCGGTACGCGGGGAACGTCGAGGACCCGAAGTAGCGGATCTTGCCCGCGCGCTGCAGGTCGGTCAACGCGGAAAGCGCTTCCTCGTCGCTCGTGGCGGGGTCCCAGCGGTGCACCTGGTAGAGGTCGACGTGGTCGACGTCGAGGCGGCGCAGGCTGTCTTCGAGCGCCGTGAAGAGCCAGCGGCGCGAGGTGCCGCGGTGGTTGCGCTCCTCGCCCATCGGCATGGCCGCCTTGGTGGCGAGCACGAGGTCGTCGCGGCGGCCCTTGATCGCCTTGCCGACCATCACCTCCGACTCGCCCTGGCCGTACATGTCGGCGGTGTCGACGAGGTTGATCCCGCCGTCGAGGGCGGCGTCGACGATGGCGGTGGCTTCGTCCTGGGTGGTGCGCCCGATGGCGCCGAAGTTCATCGCGCCGAGCGCGAGGGTGCTGACCTGGACGCCGGTGCGGCCCAGGGTGCGGTACTGCATGACAGAGTCCTCCGTGGCAGGATGGGAGCAACCGGAACGTTGCTCCGCTAACGATACGGAGCATTGTTCCGCTTCGCAACCTCGGGAGGTGGCGTGGCCGAAAAGGCACGGCCGAAGCGCGCGGACGCACGGCGCAACGAGAAGACGTTGCTGGACGCGGCGGCCGCGGTCTTCGTCGCGTCCGGGGTGGACGCACCGGTGCGCGACATCGCGGCGAAGGCCGGTGTCGGGATGGGCACGATCTACCGCCACTTCCCGACGCGGGCGGACCTGATCATCGCCGTCTACCGGCACCAGGTGGAGGCGTGCGCGGAGGCGGGCCCGTACCTGCTGGCGACGAGCGAGTCCCCGCACGTCGCGCTGGCGCGGTGGATCGACCGGTTCGTCGACTTCCTGGTCACCAAGCACGGCCTCGCCGGGGTGCTGCAGTCGGACAACGCCGGTTTCGAGGGGCTGCACGCGTACTTCCTCGACCGCTTGGTGCCGGTGTGCACGGAGCTGCTCGACGCCGCGGCGGCGGCCGGGGAGATCCGAGGTGACCTGAAGGCGTACGAACTGATGCGGGGCGTGGGCAACCTCTGCGTCGGCGCGGAGAACGACCCGGATTACGACGCGCGCCGCCTGGTCGGGCTGCTCATCGCGGGGCTGCGCGCCTGAGGTCCGGTGCGGCACGATGGGCGCATGACGGCGTGGCGGGAGTGCGAAGAGGCGGAGCCGGAGTTCGCGCGGCGGGTTCGTGCGCTGTTCGACGCGCACAAGCACAAGACGATCGCCACGATCCGGGCCGACGGGTCGCCGCGGATTTCCGGCATCGAGACGTCCTTCGAGGGCGGCGAGCTGACGTTCGGCTCGATGCCGAACGCGCGCAAGGGCGCGGATCTCCGCCGTGACCCGCGGTTCGCGCTGCACAGCGCGACGGTCGATCCGGTCGACGGCGAAGAGGCGCGGTGGCCGGGGGAAGCGAAGATCTCCGGGCGGGCGCGGTCCGAGGACGGCGAGCGGTTCGTGGCCGACGTCGCCGAAGTCGTGCACACGCACCTCGACGCCGCGGCGACACTGCTGGTCATCGAGTGGTGGACGCCGGAGCACGGGCTGCGGAAGGTCGAGCGCGAGTAGCCCGGGCGCCCGGTTTCGCCGACACTTCAACGGCTCCCGCACTTAAGTCAACTGCTTGACTTAATGATGGATCGTGGCCATGCTGAGCGCCGGGGGACATTCACCAACGAGGAGTCCGTGATGACGCCGAGCGACACCGAGCTGCCGCGCTTCCCGTTCCACGCCGGGACCGCGCTCGAACCGCCGTCCGAGTGGGCCGAGTTCCGGGACCGGTGTCCCGTCGCCCGCGTCGCGCTGGCCAGCGGGGACGAGGCCGCGCTGGTCACCCGCTACGACGACGTCAAGCGCGTGCTCTCGGACCCGCGGTTCACCCGGCCGACCCCGGCGGACGACGCCGCGCGGGTCGCCGACACCGAGTCCGGCGGCGTCTTCAACAGCGAGATGGCCACCGTGCTCCCGCAGCACGGCGAGGGCCACCTGAAGTGGCGCCGGACGATCGGGAAGTGGTTCACCGCCAAGCGGATGAACGCCTTGCGGCCCGGCATGGCGGCGATGGCCGAGCAGCTCGTCGGCGAGCTGGTCGCGAAGGGCGCGCCCGGCGACCTCAAGGCCGGAGTTGCTTTCCCGCTGCCCGTCTGGGTCATCTGCGACATGCTCGGCGTGCCGGACGCCGACCGGGACCGGTTCGCGCACTGGTCGGACGTCATGCTCAGCATGACCCGCTACACCCAGGCCGAGTTCGACGCCGCGCAGGCGGAGTTCGGCCGCTACATGGGCGGGCACATCGCCACCAAGCGCGCGAACCCGGGCGACGACCTGCTGAGCGCGTTGATCGCCGAGGGCGAGGACTGGTCCGACGCGCTGCTGACCGCCACCGGCATCGGCCTGCTCATCGCCGGGCACGAGACCACCGCGAACATGATCGCCAAGATGGTGGCGATGCTCCTGGCCGACCGGAGCCGGTGGGAACGGCTGCTCGCCGACCCGTCACTCGTGCGCACCGCCGTCGAGGAATCCCTGCGGCTGGACGCCAACGCCGGGGTCGGCATGGCGCGCTACCTGGTCGAGGACTTCGAAGTCGGCGGCACCGTGCTGCCGCGCGGGACCACCGCGATGTGCAGCATGGCAGCGGCGAACCGCGACGAGCGCGCGTTCGAAAACGCCGCGGACATGGACCTCGGCCGCAGCCCGAACCCGCACCTCGCCTTCGGGGCCGGCGCGCACGCCTGCCTCGGGCAGCCGCTGGCCCGCACGGAGCTGCAGGTGGCTCTGGAGGTGCTGCTGCGCGAGCTGCCGACGCTCGAGCTGGCGGTGCCCGCCGATGAACTCCGCCGCGTCGAAGGGCTCGCCGTCGGCGGCCTGCGGGAACTGCCCGTCCGGTGGTGACCGCGGTGGACCGGGCCCAGGCGACGCGGGAGCTGATCCTCGCCGCCGCGGAACGGCTCTACGCCGAGCACGGGGTGCTCGCGGTGTCGAACCGGCAGATCAGCGAGGCTGCCGGGCAGGGCAACAACACCGCGGTCGGCTACCACTTCGGCGCGCGGGCCGATCTGGTGCGGGCCATCGCCCGCAAGCACTCCGCCCGCGTCGAGGAGCTGCGGCGGCACGCGCTGGCCGACGTCGGCGCGGCCGCCGGGCTGCGCGAGTGGGTCCGGTGCCTGGTCCACCCGGCCACGGAGTACCTGGCCACGGCCGGGCCGCCCACCTGGTTCGCCCGGTTCACCGCCCAGGTGATGACCGTGCCGTCGCTGCGGGCGGTCGTCGCCGCGGAAACGCTGGCGTCGCCGTCGCTCGCCCGGACCGTGGACGGGCTGGTGCGGTGCCTGCCCGAGCTGCCGCCCGACGTCCGCGCGGAACGCAGCGACATGACCCGGCAGCTGCTGATCCACACGATGGCCGAGCGCGAGCGCGCCCTGGCCGAAGGCGGCGTCACCTCGCGATCGAGCTGGCGCGAAGCCGCCACGGGCCTCACCGACGCACTGGTCGGCCTGTGGCTCGCCCCCGTGACCCGACGGGACAACGGAAAGGAACGACCATGAAGGTCTTCGTCGACGAGGAAAAGTGCTGCGGCGCCGGTACTTGCGTGATGCTCGCGCCGGACGTCTTCGACCAGCGCGAAGAGGACGGGATCGTGATCCTGCTCGACGAGCACCCCAGCGCGGAGCTGCACGCGACGGTCCGGGAGGCCGCCAGCGTCTGCCCGGGCGTGGCGATTTCGGTCAGCGAGGACGCGTGAACGTCCTCGTCGTCGGGGCTTCGGCGGCCGGTCTCGCGACCGTGGAAGCCCTGCGGCGCAGGGGGTTCGACGGCCGCGTGACCGTGCTGGGCGCCGAACCGCACCTGCCGTACGACCGGCCGCCACTGTCCAAACAGGTCCTCGGTGGGACCTGGGAACCCGAGCGAGCCCGGCTCCGCACCCCCGAGGCACTGTCCGGTTTGGACGCCGAGTTCGTGCTCGGCGACCCGGCCACGCGGCTGGACGCGGCGACGCGGACGGTGCACACGCTGAGCGGCCGGAGCCTGCGCGCGGACGCCGTCGTGCTCGCCACCGGGCTGCGGCCGCGGACCTTGCCGGGGCAGCACGGCCTGGCCGGGGTCTACGTGCTCCGCACCCTCGACGACGCGCTGGCCCTGCGGGCGGACCTCGAGCCGGGCAAGCGGGTGGTGGTCGTCGGCGACGGCGTGCTCGGCACCGAGATCGCCGCTACCGTCTGCGACCTCGGCGTGCCGGTCACCCTGGCCGGACCGCAGTCCGCGCCGCTGGCCTGCCAGTTCGGCCCGCTGGTCGCCGGGCGGCTCGCCGAGCTGCACGCCGGGCGCGGCGTCTCCTTGAAACTCGGCGCCGCCGTCACCGACCTCACCCAGGAGGACGGGCGGGTCGCGGGGGTGCGGCTGGCGACCGGCGAGGTGCTGCCCGCCGACGTCGTTGTGGTGGCATTCGGCGCCGCGCCCGCGACGGAGTGGTTGTCGGGCAGCGGGGTGCTGTGCGACAACGGCGTCGTGTGCGACTCCCGGTGCCGCGCGGCGGACGGGATCTACGCGGCCGGCGACGTCGCCCGCTGGCACCACGAAGGCCTGGACGCGTTACTGCGGCTGGAAAACCGGACCAACGCCACCGAGCAGGCGGTCGCCGTCGCGGGGAACATCCTCGGCGACGACCGCCCGTACACGCCGGTGCCGTACTTCTGGACGAACCAGTTCGACGCCCGGATCCACGTGCACGGCACGCTGTCCGCGGACGCCGAGGTGTCCATTGTGGAGGGGGCGGTGGCCGCGGGCCGGTTCGTGGCCCGGTACCGCCGGGGCGGCGAGGTCGTGGGCGTGCTCGGCTGGAACATGCCCAAGCAGGCCCGCCTGCGGCGCCCGGAGATCGCCGGGGCGACCGCCCTCACTCCACGGTGACCGACTTCGCCAGGTTGCGCGGCTTGTCGATGTCGTAGCCCAGCGTCAGCGCGGCGTGGTAGGCCAGCAGCTGCAGCGGGATCGTCAGCAGGATCGGGTCCAGCTCCGGCTCGGTCTTGGGCACCACGATCCGCGGGACGTCCAGCTCGCCGAAGTCGACGTTCTCGTGCGTCACGGCCAGCACCGAGCCGCCGCGGGCCTTGATCTGCTGGACCGCGGCCAGGTTGCGCTCGGTCAGCTCGTCCGACGGCACGACGGCGACGGTCGGGAGGGACTCGTCGATCAGGGCGAGCGGGCCGTGCTTCAGCTCGGACGTCTGGTACGCCTCGGCGTGGCGGTAGGAGATCTCCTTGAACTTCTGCGCGCCCTCCCGCGCCACCGGGTACCCGCGGACCCGGCCGACGAAGAACAGGCTGTTCGCGGCCGCGACGGCCTTCGCGTGCTCGGCGATCTCCGGCTCGAAGTCCAGGATGGACTTGATCTGGCCGGGCAGCGCGCGGATCGCGTCGATGATCCGCTGACCGTCCGCATTGGACAGGTCGCGCACCCGGCCGAGCGACAGCGCGATCAGCGCGAAGCCGACGGCCATGTTCGTCAGCGCCTTGGTCGAGGCGACCGCGATCTCCGGGCCGGCGTGCAGGTAGACGCCGCCGTCGCAGGCGCGGGCGATGGTCGAGCCGACGACGTTGACCAGCCCGACGACCCGGCCGCCCTTGCGCTTGATCTCCTCGACGGCGAACGCCGTGTCGATCGTCTCGCCGGACTGGCTGACCGCGATGTAGAGCGTGTCGGCCTCGATGATCGGGTTGCGGTAGCGGAACTCCGACGCGGCTTCGGCGTCGGCGGGGATCCGCGCCAGTTCTTCGATCATCGTCGCGCCGATCTGCCCGACGTAGTAGGCGGAACCGCAGCCGAGGATCTTCACGCGGCTGAACCCGCGCAGCTCCCGCGGCGTCAGGTTGAGCCCGTCGAGGCGGGCGACGCCGAACCGGTCGTCCAGGCGGCCGCGGATCATCCGCGCCACCGACTCGGGCTGCTCCTGGATCTCCTTGGCCATGTAGTGCGGGTAACCGCCCAGGTCGAGGTCCTCGGCGGCGATGTCGATCTCGGTGGCCGGCTTGGTGGTGTCGCTCTCGTCGACGGTGAAGGTGCGGTAGCCGGTGGCGAAGACGGTCGCGAACTCGCCGTCGTCGAGGTGCGCGACCTGCGAGGTGTGCCGGACGAGCGCGGCGAGGTCGCTGGCGACGAACATCTCCCGCTCGCCGACGCCGATGATCAGCGGCGAGCCGTTGCGCGCGATGACGAGGCGGTCCGGGTGCGCGCTGTCGGTGACGGCGATCGCGTAGGTGCCGGTGATCCGCGAGACCGCCTCGACGACGGCGTCTTCGAGGGTCTCGGCGCTCGAGCGCGCGATCAGGTGGGCGAGGACCTCGGTGTCGGTCTCAGAGGTGAGGGTGACCCCGGCGTCGGCGAGCTGGGCGCGCAGGGCGTCGGCGTTGTCGATGATGCCGTTGTGGACGACGCAGATCCGGCCGTCTTCGGAGGTGTGCGGGTGGGCGTTGTCCTCGGACGCGGGACCGTGCGTGGCCCAGCGCGTGTGCCCGATGCCGACCTTGCCGGTGAGCCGCTTGGGCAGCGCCGCGGCGAGGTTGCGGACCCGGCCCACGACGCGGTGGACCTGCGGCGCGCCCTTGGCGCCGAGGACGGCGATGCCGGCCGAGTCGTAGCCGCGGTATTCGAGCCGGGTCAGGCCTTCCAGCAGGATGGGGGCGGCGTTCTGGCCGCCGATGTAGCCGACGATTCCACACATGGCGAACCTCTTTCGATGGCTGTCTCAGCCGTAGACGATGCGGCGAAGCTGGCGCTCGGACAGGACCGGGGCGGCCACGAGGCGGCCGCGCAGCTCGGCGGCGATCCGGGGGAAGATTTCGGGGTTCTTCCGGCCCTCGGCCTGCAGCTCGCTGTGCCGGCGACGGACGTAGGCCTCGGTGGGCATCCGGTAGAAGGCGAGGACATCGTCGACAACGCGGGCGGCGACCCCCGGCGGCAGACCGGTGGACGCGGCGACGCGCTCGACGATGTCGGTGTCCTCCACGCCGGACATCATGCACTGAAGGAGGGGTGAAGGCCAAAAACTTGCCCGAATTCGGGCAAGTTCCGGTTCTTGGTGGGCGCCGGACTCAAGCGCCCCAATGTGGCCTTCGGTGCGTCAGACGCAACGAAGGCCGCCTTGGGTGCGTCAGACGCAACCAAGGCCACATTGGGGCGCTTGGGGCTCAGGCGGCCAGTGCGTCCGTCAGGGCCTGGACCTCTGTCGGCTCCAGCAGCGGGAGGCGGACGCTCGCGTGCGGGATGACTCCCAGCCTGGCCAGGGCCGCCTTGGCCGTCGTCGTGCCCGGTGCCGTGCGCATGATCGCCTCCACCAGCGGCAACAGCGATTCCTGGATCGCCCGCGCCGCCATCAGGTCGCCGCGGTGGACTGCCTCGATCAGGGCCGCGTTGCGGTCCGCGGCGACGTTGCCCACCACGCTCACCAACCCCGCCGCGCCGCACGCGAGGTAGGGCAGGTTCAGCTCGTCGATCCCGCAGTAGTACGCCAGCGACGTCCGGGCCCGCACCGACATCGCCTCGAACAGGTCGCCCTTGGCGTCCTTGACCGCCCGGATCCGCGGGTGTTCGGCGAGTTCCACCAGCGTGTCGGCGGTCATGGCGATCCCGGCGCGCGCGGGGACGTCGTAGAGCATCACCGGCAGGTCGGTCGCGTCGGCGACCGCGACGCAGTGCGCGACGACCCCGGCCTGCGTCGGCCGCGAGTAGTACGGGCAGACCAGCAGCAACGCGTCCGCGCCCGCGGCTTCCGCCTCGCGGGCCCGGCGCACGCTGGCGGCCGTGTCGTAGGTGCCGACCCCGGCGATCACCCGCGCCCGGTCCCCGGCCCGCGTCCGCACGGACCGCACCAGCCACGCGGCTTCGGCGTCGGTGAGGGTGGGGGCTTCGCCGGTCGTGCCGCCGACGACGAGGCCGTCGCAGCCGGTGTCGAGCAGGTGCCCGACGAGGCGGTCGAGCCCGGGTTCGCAGAGCGCGCCGCCGGGGCGCATGGGAGTCACCATCGCGACGAGGTTGGTGCCGAAGTCGGTCATGGTCGAACCATGCCGTCGCCGGACTGCCGCGGTCCAGCGATGCTTTCTTGCCGATAGTGCGTAGTGTGGCTTCATGATCGAGGTCGGTGCGCTGCGGGCGTTGCGGTCGGTGGCGGCGCTCGGGACGCTGGCGAAGGCCGCCGACGAGCTCGGGTTCACGGCCTCGGCGGTGTCGCAGCAGATCAAACGGCTGGAGCGGCAGGTCGGCGTGCCGGTACTGGCGCCGGCGGGCCGCGGGGTCGTGCTCACCCCGGCTGGCCAGGCCGTCGTCGACTCGGCGCCCGAGGTGTTCCAGGCGCTGGAACGGTGCGCGCGGGCGGCCCAGTCGGTGGCGGACGGCGCACCGCGGGGGACGCTGCGCGTGGTCGCGTTCTCGACCGGCATCCGCGGCCTGCTCGCGCCCGCGTTGCCCGCGCTGGCGGCGAGCGCGCCCGAGCTGCGCCTGGACATCACCGAGCAGGACCCGGACGAGGCGCTGCGCAGCGTCGACGCCGGAACGGCCGACCTCGCCCTGGTCCACGACGCCGACGGGTTACCGGCCCCGTTGCCACCGTCGATGCGCCGCCGCGCGGTGCACACCGACGTCGGCGACGTGGTGCTGACCGGCGACCACCCGCTCGCCCGGCTCGACCGGCCGTTGACCGGCGCCGACCTCGCAGGCCACGCGTGGGTGACGAGCCCGCCGGGGACGGTGTGCCACCAGTGGTTCCGTCGGCTTTTCGCGGACGCGCCCGAGGAGCCGGACGTCCGGCACCTGGTGGACGACTTCGCGACGCAGCTGTCCCTGGTGGCGGCGGGCGGGGTGCTGGCGTTGATCCCGAGGCTGGCCCGGCCGCCGTTGGGGGAGGGCTTGGTGACCCGGCCACTGCGCCGCCAGCCGAAGCGCGAGGTCCACGCGGCTTGGCGACGCAGCGCGGACGCGAGCCCGGCGATCCGCGCGGTCCTCACCGCCCTCCGGCCGTCTTGAATGACTCATTCAGGACTGGGCATGCCCCGATTTGGCAGACGGGGTTGATGAGTGGAATCAGGCTATCTGAGCTTCGGTGGCCGGCTGGGTGGCTGTCTCGTAGATGCTGGGGCTGAGGTAGCCGAGGCTGGAATGCCGGCGGCGGGTGTTGTACCAGCCTTCGATGTAGCTGAAGATCGCCTGGTGAGCCTCGGCTTTGGTGGGCCAGGGCTGTCGGTCGAGCAGTTCGGTTTTGATGGTGGCGAAGAACGACTCGGCCACCGCGTTGTCCCAGCACTGGCCTGTGCGGCCGACCGAGAGCCGGACTCCGGCGTCGGCGGCGGTGCGGGCGAACTGGGCCGAGGTGTACTGGCAGCCGCGGTCGGAGTGGAAGATCACCCCGGGAGCGGGGCGGCGCTGGGTGAGAGCGGTGCGTAGCGCGGTGTCGATGAGGTCGGTGCGCAGGTGGTCGGCGGTGGCCCAGCCCACGACTCGCCGGGAGGCGATGTCGATCACGGTGGCCAGATAGAGCCAGCCTTCCCCGGTGGGGATGTAGGTGATGTCCCCGCACCACCGCGTGTTGATGTCCTCGGGGTGGCAGGTGAAGTCGCGGGTGATCAGGTCCGGGCGGGCCGGGGCGGCCGGGTCGGCGACGGTGGTGGTGCGCCATCGCTTCGGTGCCCGTCCCGCTCGTCGGGCCTGGCGCATCAGCCGGGCGATGCGTTTGCGGGAATGGCGGTGCCCCTGGGCTCGCAGTTCGGCGTGCACGCGTGGTGACCCGTAGGTGCCGCGGGACTCCTCGTGCACCTCGATGATTTTCTCGGTCAGGGCGGCATCCTCGTGGGCACGCTGCGAGAGACCGGTGCGGTGGGCGTAGTAGGCGGCACGGGAGACCTTCAGCAGGGCGCAGGCACGCGTGACCGTGCCTGCGCCGCGGGCGTTCTCCGCCTCGATGAACGGGTAGACGTTCACCGGGTCTCCTTCGCGAAGAAAGCCGTCGCCCGTTTGAGGATTTCCACGTCCTCACGCAGCCGGGTGTTCTCTTTCCGCAGCGCGGCGAGCTCGGCCTTCTCGTCGCTGGTCAGCCCGTCGGTGCGGATCCCCGCGTCGCGTTCGGCCTGCACTATCCATTTCCGGACCACCGAGTCGGTCAGCTCGAAGTCCCGGACCACCTCCGGCACCGTCCGCTCGCCGCGTTGCACCAGCCCGACGATCTGGGCTTTGAACTCAGGCGTGAACACCCGCCGAGGTCGCTGCCGGGCCCGGGGCTTCTTCTTCGCCATGGGTTCCATGATGAGGGACATCCCTTCCAGGGGCTCCCGCCCCTGATCAGAGGTGTCCGCCAAACCGGGTCAAGCCCAGGACCTCCGAAGACCTGAATGACTCATTCAAGACGGCTCAACTTCCGAGGCACGTGAACCCGGCCGCCGCCGCGAGCGATGCCGGGTCGCCGTCGCGCAGCTCCAACTGTGCCGCCGCCAGCGCCGCCGCCGCGGGTTCGCCCTTCGCGAGCCGACGATGGAGCGACACCATCAGCGGCACCGTCTCCCCGTCCGGGATCGGCACCACCGACGCGACGAGCTGCGCGGTCCCGTGCGCGATGAACGTCGCGCTCAGCCCCAGCAGCTCGTCACCCGTCCGCACCACCGACCGGCCGCTCTCGCACGACGCCAGCACCAACGTGTGCGGCACCCGCGCCAGCCGCTCGAGGTCGTGCACGATCAGCGGCCCGTCGTGCAAGCGCAGCCGCGAAAACAACGGGTTGTCCGTCGAGAGCTGCCCGTGCGCGGCCAGGTGCGCCAGCCGAGCCGTGGCCAGGCCGGAGAGCACAGCGTCCACTGTGGACGACGCAGGGGCGACCCCGTGGATCGCCGCCACCGCACGGGCTTCCTCCTCGGCACCCGGCAACCCGGGCCCGGAGGCGACCAGGACCGGCCCCGCGACGGCCTCCGTCCCCACCGCCTGGTGCCACAACGTCGCCGACGGCGTCACGCTCACCGCCCGTCCCGCGCACGACGGCAGCACCGACCACGGAACCCCGTGCAACGCCCCGGTCGGCGCGACCACCAACGGCCTGCCGTCCGCTTCGCGCAACGGCTCCAGCAACGCCGTGTCGAGCCGCTTCGCGCTCGTCGTCAGCAACGCCGTCAGTGACGCTCCGCGCCGGTCGAGGCGGGCCAGGCGGTGGAGGGCGAACCGCACCCGGTCGACGAGGTCCGCGATCGGTGCCACCGGGCCCAGCGCGTGCAGCCGCAGCCGCCCGGCGGCCAGCGTGAGCGCGTGGAGCGTGCCGTCCAGCTGCAGGAACTCCACGAGCGCGTGCTCCCCGAGCGCCGCCGTGAGCCGCCCGGACGACACCGGGGACGGCGGGGTGGCGGCGGCCGTGCCCGGGTGGCGGCGCGTGTGGTCGCGGATCCGCCGCTCCAGCGCGATCCGCCGGTGCGCGGGCACCACGCCGCCGCGGTCGATCTCGGCGACGACCACCCGCAGCTCCGCCAGCAACGCCGCCAGCTCCGGGTCGGCCACTGGCCGGACCGGACGGTTCAGCAGGCGGCTCGCCCGTCCGCGTTCCGCCCACTCCAGCACGGCGGCCGGGCGTCCCTCCCGCAGCGCCGACCGCAACCCCAGCTCGGCCAGCTCACGCCGGTGCGCCGCCGAATGCACCCAAAGGTCGGTGGCGCCCAGCGCGGCCGCGTGCTCGTCGAGGATCCGCAACCCGTTCCGGGCCGCCCGTCGCGCGTCGCCGATGTCCTTTTCGGACTGTCGCAACACGGCTTCGGCATACCACCCGCGGGCCCGCAGGGTCGCCGGGCCGCGCTTCCGCACCTCGCTCGCCAGGAGGAGGTGCTCGCGCGCCGCGTCGTCCTGCCGACGCCGGAGCAGCACCTGCGCCGCGATCAACCGGGCTTCCACCGCCGCCGCGGGCCAGCCGGCGGCCGTGAGCGTGTCCGCCATCCCCGTCACGGCTTCGAGCGGCACGCGCGGCACCCGCCCGGCCGCCGATTCGGCGCGCAGCACGGCCAGCCGGGCCACCGCCGCCCACTCGCCGCGGCCCTGCCGGGCGAACTCGCGGCTCGCCTGACGCGCGTGCGTTACCGCGGTTTCCCAGCCGCCGCCGAGAAAAGCCGCCTGGGACAGCAGCAGCCGGGCTTCGGGGACGTTGAGCAGACGGTGTTCCCGCCAGTAGGTCGCCACCGCGCGTTCGGCCGATTCCCTGGCCTCGCTCGCGACGCCCGCCGCCAGCAGCAGCTCCGCGCGGTGCCGGTGCACCCAGCCGAGCTGGGCGCCGTGCTCGGAGATGATCCGCTCGGCGCGGTCGAGGTGGCCGAGCGCGGCGGGCACGTCGCCGCGGAACGCCTCGACCCGCCCGAGGTTCTCCGCGATGATCCCGACGGTCAGCTCGCGGCCCAGCTCGCGCGCGAGCCGTTCGGCCTCCAGCAGGTCGGCCTTCGCGGCGGCGAAGGCGTAGCGGTCGGACTGCAGGAACGCCCGGTTGATCAGCATCCGCTGCACGCCGAGCAGGTCTCCGGTGCGCCGCAACGTCGCCAGCGCCGTGCGGAAGTCCGCCAGCGCCTCGTCGACCCGGCCCGCCTGGTTCAGCACGATCGCCCGCTGCGCGAGGGCCCGGGCCGCGGACGCGCCGGTCAGGTCCGGCAGCGCCGCGTCGACCTCCCGCAACGCCGCAGCCGGACGACCCTGCTGCGCCAGCGCGTACGCCAGCTTCATCCGGGCTTCGGCCACCAGCGCCGCCGACCCGGCCGCGCGGCCGGCGGCCATGGACCGGCGCAGGTGCCGGACGGCGTCGTCCATTTCGCCGCAGTGCAGCAGCGCGTGGCCCCAGGCGCGTTCGGCGACCGCCAGCGCGGCCGGGTCGCGGTCGCGACGGGCCAGGCGCACGGCCGGGGCGGCCAGCGGGAGCGCCCGGCCCGGGTCGAGGTCGGCCATCCGCATCGCGTCCTCGGCCGCCTCGCGCGCCGGGTGATGCATCAGGACGGCCATCAGCGACTCCGATGGGTAGACGCCACCGACGAAAGGTACCGAACATGGCCACCCAGGACGAACCGTTCCGCACCACCGTGCCCGGGGAGCTCGTCGTCGACCTCGAGCACCTGGGTCTGATCGAGACGGAGCTGGCCGCGCTCGACGTCGACCACTCCGTCAAGGAGACGCACGAGCTGCTCGGGTTGGCTCTGCTGAGCGGGTTCGGCGAAAGCGAGGCGGCGCTGGACGGGGTGCTCCACGAGCTGCGCCGCCGGTTCAGCGGGCGGTTCGGCGGCTGGTTCCCGGAGCTGGGCAAGCAGCGCGTCGCCGACCTGGTCCGCCCGGCCGGGCCGAAACCGATGTCCGAAGGTCTGCCCGAACCGGCGGACCCGGTCGTGATCCCGACTCCCGAGGCGGGCGGGCCCACCGTCCGCGTCGGCGTGGTCGACACGCCCGTGTACCACCACGAGAGCCTGCCCGAGGAGTGGGTGACGGCCGACGAGTGGGGCACCGGCGTGCCGGACGTCCCGCGGGCCGGGCACGGGACGTTCGTGACGAGCCTGATCCGGCAGGGCGCCCCGCGTGCCCACGTCTCCGTCCGAGGAGCGTTGAAGGGGCTTGAAAACACCGCGGACGCCTGGGACGCCGCGGTCGCGATCGTCGAGCTCGGGCAGCGGGTCGACCTGCTCAACCTGTCGTTCGCCGCCTACACCGAGGACGGCGACGCGCCGCTGGTGATCCGCCGCGCGATCGAGCGGGTGCCCTCGGGCGTGCTGGTCGTCGCGGCGGCCGGGAACCACGGTGACGTGATCGGCTTGGTGCGCGGCCGCACGTCGCGGTCGCCGAGCTACCCGGCGGCCATGCCACGGGTGGTCGCCGTCGGGTCGTCCGGCCTCATCGGGTCGACCGGCGGGAAGGTTGAACCCGGCAGCGCGACGCTGTCGGAGTTCACCCCGAAGCTGCCGTGGGTCGACCGCACCACCCGGGGTGTCGCGGTGACCGGCGCGGTCCCCGGCGGCTGGGCGACGTGGAGCGGCACGTCGTTCGCCGCGGCCCGGGTCACCGGCCTGGTCGCGGACCAGATGGCGACCGCGGGGGTGTCCGCCGCGGACGCCCTGGAGCTGATCGAGAGCTTGGTGCCCGTGTTCGAGTGGACGGGCGAAGCCTGACGCCGGGCGGCCGGACCACGCCGAGGGGAGCGTGGTCCGGCCGGGGGCTACGACCTCCGCGCCAGGTCGCCCCGCCAGGGCTCCGGCGCGAGGTCGCGCAGCCCGGCGCGGGCCAGCGCGCGCCGGACGGTGTGCTCGACGAGCTCGTCCACCGAAACCGGGTGCGGGTAGAACGCGGGCACCGGCGGGGCGATGATCGCGCCCGCCTCCGCGGCGGCCGTCATCGCCCGCAGGTGACCCACGTGCAGCGGGGTTTCCCGCACCATCAGCACCAAGGGGCGGCCCTCCTTCAAGCACACGTCCGCGGCGCGGCTGACCAGGTCGTCGGTGTAGCTGTGGGCGATCGCCGACAGCGTCTTGACCGAGCAGGGCGCGACGAGCATGGCGTCCACCGGGAACGAGCCGGAGGCGATGGACGCCCCGATCTCGCCCGGCCGGTGCCGCACGGCGGCGAGCTTGCCCAGCTCCTCCGGCGACAGCCCGCACTCGTGCCGCAGGGTCACCGCACCCGCCTTCGACAGGACGAGGTGCACCTCGACGTCCGGCCGGTCGGCCAGCAGCTCCAGCATCCGCACGCCGTAGACCGCGCCGGTGGCCCCGGTGATCGCGACGACGACGGTGCGCGGGCTCATTCGATCGCCTCGATGCGGCGGCCGGTCTTGTCCGGGGCGAGCAGGGCGAGGGCCGCGCCGGCCACCGGGCCGACGATGCCGAGCGCCAGCGCGAGCGGCACGGTCCCGGCGAGCGAGAGCGCGACGAGCGGGAACAGCCCGGCCCCGAAGCCGCGTCCGGCGTAGTAGCTGAGGTTCGAGCCGCTGGAGCGGACCCGCGTCGGGAAGAACTCGGCCATCCAGATGCCGAGCACGCCGAAGCCGCCGCTGCCGCCGGCGCACATCATCAGCGCCCAGAACGTCGGGTAGGCCCAGAAGTCCGTGCCGATCTTCGTCGACCCGCTCAGCACGAGGCTCAGCAGCCACCCGAAGCCCAGCACGCCGAACAACGCCGACGCGAAGAACGCCCACTTGCGCCGCAGGACGTCGGACAGGATCCCGGTCACCGGGTAGGTGATCGCCGTGACGACCAGTCCCAAGAGGACGATCAGGCTGGCGGTGCCCAGCGGCACCTTCTCCACCTTGATCAGGAACGTCGACAGGTAGGAGATCAGCGAGTTCGTGGTGAGGAACAATGCCGTGGCCAGCGCCATGAACACGATCGTGCCGCGCGCGTAGCCGCCGCGGAACACGTCGAGCAGCGGGACCTTGGTGCGCCGCAGGTGTTCCGGCACCCGTCCGCCCTTCAGCTCGCGCTGGTAGGTCCGCCACTGCTCGGACTCGGGCAGCAGCACCGCCGCGGCCGCGCCGATCACCAGCGTCGTGACGCCGATCAGGACGTACCCCGTGCGCCAGCCGCGGTCCTCGCCGAACTCGACGAGGCAGAAGTACACCACGCCCTCGGTCAGGATCTGCCCGACGAAGTACATCGCCTGGATCGAGCCGCCCATCATGCCGCGCTTGCGGGTCTTCCAGCACTCGGCGAACATCGAGAACGACAGGCCGAACAGGCCGCCCATGCCGACGCCGGCGAGCAGCCGGGTCAGCAGGAACACGAAGTAGTTCGGGGCGAGCCCGCCGAGCAGCGCGGCGACGCCGAAGGCCAGCACCGAACCGGTGTAGGTCCACCGCCTGCCGAAGAGGTCGCCGAGCCAGCCGCACAGGATGCCGCCCGCGATCGAGGCGAACCCCTGCAGCGTGGCGACCTGCACGATCTGGATGGTGCTGACGTGGAAGCTCTCCGCCAGGTAGGACAGCGGGTAGCCGACGAGGTTGAGCTCCGCGCCGTCGAACAGCGTGCCGAGGAACGCGAAGAACAGGATGCGGGCCGTTTTCGAGCGCACTGGGGTGAGCCCACCGGTTCCGGTGGGCTTTGCGAGGGTCGACAAGGAAGGTTCCCTTTCCCGGGGGTTCAGTCGGGCAGCTTCTGCCCGCGCGTTTCGGGGCAGAACGGCGCGACGACCAGGCCGAGCACGTAGATCATCCCGACGGCGGTCGCGGCGATGCCGTACCCGCCGAGCTTCGAGATGATCGCGCCGGCGGTCAGCGGGCCGAGGAAGGCGACGAACCGGGCGGCGTTGAACACGAACGCCGCGCCGGTGGCGCGCAGGTGGGTGGGGTAGAACTCGGGCAGCCACACCGGCATCCAGGTGTACTGGCCCAGCGTGAAGAACCCGTTGACCACGAGCACGACCACGATCAGGCCGAGGCTGTGCGTCCACAGGAACAGCACCGGCGTGAGGACCAGGGAGGCGCCGAAGTACAGCAGCACCGCGGGTTTCCGGCCGATCCGGTCGGCGAGGAAGCCGAAGCCGATGTACCCGGCGATCGCGCCGGCGTTGTAGATCATCCCAGCCCAGCTCGCCCACGCGGTGGCCGGCTGCCCGGAGGCCGCGGCGCGCGAGGCGACGTACGCGGGGACCCACGTCGAGATGCCCCACCAGCCGAGGGTGGTGACCAGGGACATCAGCGAGCCGAGGATGGTCAGCCTGCGCAGCTTGGGATCGACCAGGATCTGGCGCAGGGTCAGGCGGGTGAACGACTTTTCGTGCGCGGTCAGCTCACCGTCGGCCCGCTGCCGCAGGGCGCGACGCCGGCTGTGCGCGCTGGTCCACGAGTCGGACTCGGGCACCGTGCGGCGCAGCCACAGCGCGAACACCGCGGGCAGCACGCCGATGAGGAACATGTACCGCCAGGAGTTCGTGCCCAGCGGGGCGATGAAGTACCAGCAGGCCGACGCGACGAAGAACCCGAGTCCCAGCCCGCACTGCATGAGCCCGGCCGCCTTGGCGCGGGCGTGCGCCGGCCAGGTCTCGGCCACGAGCGACGTGCCGGTGCCCCACTCCGAGCCGAGCGCGAAGCCGGTGATGAACCGCAGGACCAGGAACGACGTCCACGACCACGAAACCGCGGTGAGGCCGGTGAACGCCGCGTACAGCACCATCGACGTGAGCAGGGCCCGCCGACGGCCGAAGTAGTCGGCGAACACGCCGCCGAGGATGCCGCCGAACCCCCAGCCCAGCAGCGTGACGGCGATCGTCACGCCGGTCAGGAACGACACCTGCGTCGCCGGGGCGCCGGGCTCGAGTGTCTTCAGGACGAGACTCGCGGTCAGGATGAGCGCGTAGGTCTCGAAGCCGTCGAACAGCCAGCCGAGGTTCGCGGCGAGCAGGGACCGCCACTGGGTCCGGTTCAGCGTCTTGGCCCAGGGTTTCCGGACGAGGGCGACCTCGGACACGGGGATCTCCTTTCCGGGCCGCCGCGGGCCGGAGCTTGTCCTCCATCGAGGACATCGAGTCCTGCATGCGGAACCGTAAGCGAGCCGCAGGGCGAGGTCAAGGAACGATCCGGCCGCTCGGATCGTGGAGTTCCCGTGGAAGCGGAACTATTCCGCGGTTTTCACCGCGCCTCCGGTGCGTTCGGTGATGCGAAGGGCGCAATCGCGGATCAAGGCACCGTAATGATCCACAGTGGACTCGTTGAGTTCCGAGGCGAACGCCAGCGAACAGACGACCAGGCAGACGCGGCCCTGCGCGTCGAAGACCGGCGCCGCCACGCCGGACTGGCCGAGGTCGTACTCCCGGATGCTCTCGGCGTACCCGCGCTCACGGGTGTCCTCCAGGACCTCGCGCAGCTCGTCGGGGGTCGCGACCGTCTCGGGGGTGAACTCCTCGACGCCGAACCGCGCGACCAGCCGGTCGACTTCGGCCGGGTCGGACCAGGCGTGGAAGGCGCGCATGATCGCGGGCGCGGAGAACGGGAACGTGTCGCCGACGCCGACGGTGATCCGCACGCCCTTGCCGCGGTCGCCCTTGGCCAGCACCGAGTACTCGCCCTTCCCGTGCGGCTGCACCGCGAAGACGACGAAGTTGATCCGCTGGTTGAGCTCGTCCAGTTCCTGCTGCACGATCTCGGTGACCCAGTCCTCGGAGAGGCGGGCCATCGCGAGCAGCCGCGGGCCGAGCGACCAGCCGTCGCGGCTGGTGGTCCAGCCGGCCCGCTGCAGGGTGCCGAGGATGTTGTAGCAGGTGCTGCGGTTGAGCCCGAGTTCCTCGATGAGCACCCCGGAGGCCACCGGTTCCGGCCAGTCCCTGGCGATCCGCTCCAGGAGCCGCACGGCGCTCAGCACCGCTGGTACGTCGCTCGTCATCCTCGCCCCTCGTCGTTCTTCCTTCGCGCACGGTAGCCGAGCCGGTTTGCTTGTCGCCAGGACCGTGTTAGTGTCCTCTATAGCAGACACTAAGTCCTCTCTGGTGGTCACATGAAGCTCGGATCCTCATTCCTCGTCCCCGCGGGGCACGATCGCGTGTTCGCGCACTTCCTCGATCCCGACACGATGCGGGTCAGCGTCCCCGGCTGCACGGAGCTGGACCGCTCGGACCCGGCGCACTACCGCGGGCGGCTCGTGAACGAGATCGCCCACGTGCGCTTCAGCGCCGGGTTCTCCGCGGAGATCACCGACCTGCGCGAGCCCGAACAGGTGCGGGCGCTGCTCAAGGGGGAGGACCACAAGCTCGGCAGCTCGATCAAGATCGACGCGCTGCTCGGCGTCCGCCCCGACGGCCCGGACTCGTCCAAAGTGGAGTACAGCCTGGACGTGGCGATCTGGGGCCGGATCGGCCGGCTCGGCGAGTCGCTCGTGCGCCGCCGCTCCCAGGAAGTCGAGAAGGAGTTCGTCGCGGCCTTCTCCGAGATCTGCGCCGCGGGCCCGCCCGGGCCGGGCAACCCCGGCCTGCGCAGCGTGCTGGAACGCCGCAACGGCCCGGTTGACGCCCCCGCGCGGGTTTCCTGGTGGCGTCGCCTGTTCGCGCGCCTGTTCGGGAAGAAGAGCTGATGCCCGTCTACCACTACCCGGACACGCTCGCCGAAGCCTGCTCGATCATGGCCGCGGGTGACGACGCGATGGTCTACGGCGGCGGCACCGCCGTCCAGATCCTGCTCAAGCAGGGCGTGCTGTTCGCCTCCGACCTGGTGGACATCGGCGCGGTCCCCGGGCTCGGCGAGATCGCGAAGACCAAGCACGGCCTGCGCGCCGGCCCGCTGGTGACGTTGCGGCAGATGGAAACCAGCCCGCTGGTGCGGGAGATCGCGCCGCTGGCCGCTGAGGTCTACGGCCGCGTCGCGAACCCGCGCGTGCGCAACACCGCGAGCGTCGGCGGCAACCTCGCGCACGGCGACTACCGGCTCGACCCACCGACCGCGCTGATGGTGCTCGACGCCGACATCGAGCTCACGTCGTCGCGGGGCAAGCGGAGCGTGCCCGCGCGGGAGTTCTTCGTCGACTTCCAGCAGACCGCGCTGCGGCCCGGCGAGATCATCACCGCGGTCGAGATCCCCCGCCAGCCCGAAGACGCGGGCGCGCACTTCGCGAAGCTGTCGAGCCTCGCGGTCAACGACTGGCCCGCCGCGTCCGCCGCCGTGCTGGTGGTGCCCGCCTCCCGCGGCCGCCGCCAGGTGCGGCTCGGCCTCGGCGCCTTGGCCCACGTGCCGGTGTTCACCCAGTTCGAGCTGGCCTCGGACACCCCGGTCGACGAGGTCGTGGCCACGGCTCGCGAGGTGGCGAGCCCGCTGATCGACCCCCTCCCCGACGTGCGCGGGGGAAGCGCTTACAAGACGCGGCTCGGCCTGGTGGCCGTCGAAGAAGCCGTGCGATCTTCCTGGAAGGAGCGAGACGATGAGCGGCGAATCCCGTTCCTCGGCCGGCGTCGCCGTCGGTGAGCGGTGGGCCCGCACCGACGGGCGGGCCAAGGTCCGCGGCGAGTTCCGGTACGCGGCCGAAGAGCCGGTCCGGCCCTGCCTCGACCTCGCCGTGCACCGCAGCACCCGCCCGCACGCGAAGATCGTCTCGGTCGACACGAGCCGGGCGCTCGCGGTCGACGGCGTCGTCGCGGTGGTCACCGGCGCGGACCTGTTCGCGCTGCTCGGCGAGCGGCTGATGACCGGACCCGCGTTCTCCGACCAGCCGTGCCTCGCCGTGGACAAGGTCCGCTACGTCGGCGAGCCGGTCGCGGCGGTGCTCGCCCACGGCGTCGCGGCGGCGCGCCGCGCGGCCGAAGAGATCCAGGTCGACTACGCCGAGCTGGAGCCGGTGCACGACGTCGACGCCGCCATCGCGGGCAGTGCGTACGTGCACGAGGAGCTGCGGCCGTCGGCGGTGTTCGGCGACCTGAAGCACCTGCGCGGCAAGCGCGACACGAACGTCAACTACGAGTTCAACCTCCGCCGCGGCGACCCCGACACGGCGAAGGGCGCCACCACGGTCAGCGCGGAGTTCTGGGCGCCGCCGACCCACCACGTCCCGATCGAGCTGCCGTACGCGGCCGCGTGGCCCGAGGGCGACCGGCTCGAACTGCTCGCGACGACGCAGACGCCGTCGTACGTCCGGCAGAGCCTGGCCGACCTGCTCGACCTGCCGCTCAACCGGGTCCGGGTGCGGACCGCGCCGCTCGGCGGCAGCTTCGGCGCGAAGATGTACGACCGGCTCGAGCCGCTGGTCGCGGCCCTGGCGTGGACGCAGCGCCAGGCGGTGCGGATCACCGCCACCCGCGAAGAGGCGTTCCTGCTGACCACGCGCCACGGCGCGGCGGTGTCCGGCAGCATGACCGCGGACGAGCACGGCAAGCTCGTCGCCGCCACCGCCGACGTCCGGTACGACACCGGCGCGTACGCCGACGTCGGCCCGCGCATCACCGCGAAGTCCGGCATGGTCGCCACCGGACCGTACAAAGTGGACAACGTGCGGGTGCGCTCCCGGTGCGTCTACACGAACAAGCCGTCGGCCGGGCCGTTCCGCGGGTTCGGGGTGCCGCAGGTGACGTGGGCGCACGAGTCCCTTGTGGACGAGCTCGCGCGTGAGCGCGGCGAGGACCCGGCGGAGTTCCGGCGGCGCAACCTGCTGCGGGAAGGCGACGTCGCCCCAGTCGGCACGCCCATGCACAGCGCGGACTTCGTCGGCTGCCTCGACGCGGTCACCGAGGCCATCGGCTGGTCCGAGCCGCTGCCGCCCGCCGAAGGCCGGTTCCGGCGCGGCCGCGGCGTCGCGGTCGGGATCAAGGCCGTGCTGACGCCGACGATCTCCAACGCCACCGTGCAGCTCAACCAGGACGGCTCGGCCACGGTGCTGATCAGCACCGTCGACATGGGCCAGGGCAGCGACACGATCATGGCGCAGATCGCCGCCGAGGTGCTGTGCCTCGGCGAGGGCCGGGTCCGGGTCGTCGGCGCGGACACCGACGTCACGCCGTACGACACGATCACCGCCGGTTCGCGCTCGACCTACCACACCGGCAACGCCGTGCGCCTGGCCGCGGAGTCCATGCGGGACAAGCTGACCGCGCTCGCGGCGAAGCACTTCGACGTCGAGCCGACCGACATCAAGATCACCGGCGACGGGCTCGTCAGCGCCCAGAACCAGGCCACCGTCAGCGTTTCCGACCTGCTGCACGCCCACTTCGGCGCTCGCGGCACGACGCTCACGGCGGAAGCGAACTTCACCACGTCGTGGCAGCCCTACGACCACGAGACCGGGCAGTCCGCGCAGGTCACCGAGCACTGGTTCGCCGGTGCCGCGGCCGTCCAGCTGACCGTGGACACCGCGACCGGCCGCGTGCACGTCGAGCACCTCGCGGTGGCCGGCGACGTCGGCCGCGCGATCAACCCGGCGCTCGTCGAGCAGCAGCTGTCCGGCTCGGCGGTGATGGGCCTCGGGCACGCGCTGTTCGACCAGCTCGTGTTCGACGAGGGCCAGATCGTCAACGGCACCCTGCTGGACTACCAGCTGCCGTCCATCAAGGACATGCCGGACAAGCTGACCCCGATCGTCATCGAAAGCCCGCACCGGACGGGCCCGTTCGGCGCCAAGGGCGTCGGCGAGACGGCGATCATCCCGCTGGCGCCGGCGATCGCCAACGCCGTGCGCGACGCGACCGGCGTCCGGCTCACCGAGCTGCCGCTGACCCCGGAACGGATCCTCACCGCCATCACCGAGCAGGAGCAGTCATGAGGGAGATCCAGCTGACCGTCAACGGGCGGCGCCGCCGCCTCGCGGTCGCCGACGACGAGCTGCTGCTCGACGTCCTGCGGCGCGACTTCGGCGTGACCAGCGCCCGCGAAGGCTGCGGCGTCGGCGCGTGCGGGGCCTGCACGGTGCTGGTCGGCGGCCGCAGCGTGTCGAGCTGCCTGGCCCGCGCGACCCGGTACGACGACGCCGAGATCACCACGGCGGACGGCCTGCCGGAGGACGACGAGGTGGTCGAGGAGTTCGTCGCCGCCCGCGCGATGCAGTGCGGCTACTGCATTCCCGGGTTCGTGCTGATGACGCACGAGCTGCTGGCGGAGAACCCGAGCCCGAGCGACGACGACGTCACCGAGCACCTGGAAGGCAACATCTGCCGCTGCGGCACCTACGGCGAGATCCGCACCGCGATCAAGGCCGCGGCCGCCCGCCGCGAGGCCCGCGAGGGAAGGAAGAGCGCGTGAAGGAGATCAACGTCCGCCGCACCGGGACGCACGGCCGTCCCGTCGTCCTGCTGCACCCGCTCGCGCTCAGCGGCGCGGTGTGGGACCCGGTCGCCGAGTACCTCGGCACCCGCCACCAGGTGCTCGCGCTCGACGCGCGCGGCCACGGCGAGTCCGCTTGGGACGGTGCCGAGTTCACCGTGGAGGACATGGCCGCCGACGCGGCCGCCGTCATCGAGGACTTCGGCGCCGGTCCGGCGGACGTCATCGGGTTGTCCATGGGCGGCAGCACCGCCCTCGCGCTCGCGGTGGCGCGCCCGGACCTCGTGCACCGCCTCGTGCTGGCCGACGCGACCGCCTGGTACGGCCCGAACCGCGTCGCGGAGTGGGCCGAACGCGCCGAGCGCGCGCTGAAGCTCGACCGGCACGCCCAGCTGGAGTTCCAGCGGGACCGGTGGTTCGCCGACGCCTTCCGCGCCGAGCACCCCGAGGAAGTCGAGCGCGTGTGCGACATCTTCGTCGCGACCGACTCGAAGGCCCACGCGGCCGCCTGCCGCGCGCTCGGCGCGCTGGACGCCCGTGACCGGCTCGGCGACGTCCGGGCCGAAACGCTCGTCCTGGTCGGGGCCGAGGACTACGCGACCCCGCCGTCGATGGCGCGGGAGCTGGCCGCCGGGATCGCGGGCGCGCGGTTGCGGGTGCTCGAGCACGCCCGGCACCTGAGCCTGCTCGAACGGCCCGACCTGTGGCCGGTCGTCGCCGCGCACTTCGCCGGGGAGCCGTCGTGACCGAACCCCTGCTGAGCCTGCGTTCGCACCTCGACGCCGTCGCCGGGTTCGGCGAGCTGCGCACCGTGCGGGGCGCGCACTGGGACCTCGAGCTGGGCGGGATCGCCGAGCTGAGCTACCGGCTGCCCGGGTCGCCCGCCGTGCTGTTCGACGAGATCGCGGGCTACCCGGCCGGGATGCGGGTGCTCACCGGCAGCACGG
This sequence comes from Amycolatopsis nalaikhensis, assembly GCF_030264295.1. Lineage (GTDB taxonomy): Bacteria > Actinomycetota > Actinomycetes > Mycobacteriales > Pseudonocardiaceae > Amycolatopsis > Amycolatopsis nalaikhensis. The sequence continues at coordinate 5,261,779 of NZ_CP127173.1, forward strand.
CGTCGCCGCGGCGGTTCGGCCGGACCTTGCGGCTGGGCGACGACCTCGACGACGTCGGGGTCGTCGACGCGTTGCGCGGCAAGCCGTCGCGCTGGGCGGCGGCGGCCCGGCAGTTCCCGGTGCTCCCGGTCGACGACGCGCCGCTGCTGGCGAACGAAGTGCCGGGGGAGAAGGTCGACCTGCTCTCGTTCCCGGTGCCGCGCTGGCACGCCCACGACGGCGGGCGGTTCATCGGCACCGGCTGCTTCGTCGTCACCAGCGACCCGGACACCGGCGTGCACAACGGTGGCTGCTACCGGATGGAGGTCGCCGACGACGGCCGCGGCGTCACCCTCGCGGTCGTGCCGGGCAAGCACGGCGACCAGAACATCCGGCGCTGGTTCGAAAAGGAGGGCCGCGCGCCGGTCACCGTCTCCTTCGGACACGACCCGCTGCTGCTCGTGCTGGGCGGAACCGAGGTACCGCACGGGATTTCCGAGCTGGAGTACGCCGGCGCGGTGCTCGGCGAGCGGGTCCCGGTCGTCACCGGACCGGACACCGGCCTGCCGATCCCGGCGGGCAGCGAGCTGGCGATCGAAGGCTGGCTGCGGCCGGACCACCTGCGCGAGGAAGGCCCGTTCGGCGAGTGGACCGGGTACTACTCGGGCCGCCGCCGCCCGAACCTCGCCATCGACATCACGCGGCTGTACCACCGGGACGACCCGATCCTGCTCGGCGCGCCGCCGGGCAAGCCGCCGCACGACTACTCGTACATGCGCACGGTGATGAAGTCGGCGATGATCCAGGACGAGCTGGCGGCGTCGGGCGTCCCGGGTGTGGTCAAGGCGTGGGCCCACGAGTCGGGCGGCGGGCGGCTGTTCATCGCGGTGTCGCTGCGGCAGCGGTACGCGGGACACGCGCGTCAGGTGGCCTACCTGACGGCCCAGTGCCCGGCGGCGGCGTACATGAACCGGTACGTCGTGGTGGTGGACGACGACGTCGACCCGGCGGACCTGGACCAGGTGATCTGGGCGATGTCCACGCGCAGCGATCCCGTCCAGGACATCGAGGTGATGAAGCGGACGTGGGGCAGCAAGCTGGATCCGCTGTCGGTGGAGGGCGAGCCGCCGTTCAACAGCCGCGCGATCATCGACGCGTGCCGCCCGTACGAGCGCCTGGACACGTTCCCGCGGGTGGCCGAAAGCGACCCGGAGTTCCTGCGCGAGCTCGCGGCGAAGTGGCGGGACGCGCTGGCGTAGGTCAGTCGATCACGGAGAAGTCGACGACGAACTGGGCGACGGCCCCGGAAGCGGTGTAGCCGATCCAGGTCGGGTAGGAGCCGTCGCCCCAGCCGGCGCCGAAGGCGATCACGTTGGGCCCGGTGGCCGGGTCCCGCAGGGACACCCCGGCCGAGTCGTCGTCCTGGTCGAGGGCGGGGATCAGCGGGCCGTCGCCGCCGGCGACGAGACGGCAGAGCGAGGGGGTCGCGCTCGCGTCGAGGAGGGCGGCGAGCCCGCTGTCGACGCCGAAGCCGTAGTACTCGTTGGGCCCGAGCTTCGCGGGGTCCTCGCCGGGGGAGAAGGCGAGCGCCCAGCGGGTCACCGGCTCGGGGCGCACGAGCACCCGTGCGGCGGCGACCCGGATGGTCCCGGGCGTGGCGGTGAACCGCACCCTGGAAAGGGAAACGGGGTAGCTGCCGGGCGGCACGGTGACCAGGAACGGCGTGTCGAGGTCGTCCTCGTACGTCGGATCGCCCGCGATGAGCCGCCCGGTCGGCAGGTCGAGCTTGGCGACGTCGGCAACCTCGATCACGGCGTCCTCACCACCCGCACGCACGGCGGCACCGGAGCGGAAGAGCTGCTCGAAGCCGTCACGGCGCAACGGGCGTTCCGGTTCGTCCGCGTAGGCCATGGTCCGCACCGGCGTACCGCACGCGGCTTTGGCCTGCGCGGGACGGCTTTCGCGCTGGGACGTCAGGACGCCGACGACCACGATGGCGGCCAGCACCAGGCCGACCACGATCTTCGCTCTTACCCCCATGGCGGGGAGCCTACCGAGGCCGCCGCGCGGCGAAGCCGTCGAGCAGGCAGTCGAGGCCGAGTGCGAACGGCCGGAGCATCAGGTCGACCAGGCCTCCTGGTCAGCGCGGGACGCCGCGCGCGTCGGCGAGGTCGACGGCCGCGCGTTGCCCCGGCCCGGTGGCTCGTACATTGAACTGTACGACGTACACCTTCCGGGCGGGTCGATGCTGCGGGGGATCACCTACGACACGGGGCGTTCTGGTTCACGTTCGCCGGGTACGAATCCCCGCGGCGAGGTTCGCTTCACCACAGGCTTTCCTCGAGCTTGGCGAGCAGTTTCGTGAGGGCCGTGCGCTCGGTCTGCGTCAGGTCGTCGACGAGCTCGGCTTCGTGGTCGAGCAGCTGTCGGACGGTGGCTTCGATGAGCTGGTGCCCGGCATCGGTGAGCTTGACGGCGACGGCCCGGCGCGAGGCCGTGGAGGGAGCCCGTTCGACGAGCCCGGCTTGTTCGGCGCGGGCGACGCGTTGCGAGACGGCCCCCGCGGTGACCAGGGTGCGGCGCGTGATCTCCCGGGTGGTGAGCTCGTAGGGCGGCCCGGCCCGCCGGATGACGCTCAGCAGGTCCAAAGTGGACGGATCGACGCCGAGCTCGGCGAGGGTGCGCCGCCGGTCGTCGGCGAGGAGCTTGGCGATGCGCCAGACCGGCGTGATGATCCGGATGGAGTCGGTGCGCACGCCCGGGAGTTCGCGCTCCCAGGCGTCGGCGATGTCCGCGGCGGGCCAGCGCAGGATCGCTTCCATGGGGTAGCTGTCGTTGGACATCCGCGGCTCCTCGCTGTTACGTTTAGAGCTAAACGTAGCAGAGAGGAGGACAGCGGTGAGTCGCAAGGTGCTGGTCACCGGTGGTGGCGGCGGTCTCGGCAAGGCGGTGGCGGCGCGGTTCCGCGAGGCGGGCGACGAGGTGGTGGTGACGGGCCGCAAGGCCGACCGCCTGACCCGGACGGCCGCCGAGCTCGGCGCGCGCCCGGTTCCCTGCGACGCCACGGATCCGGCGCAGGTGGCCCGGCTGGCCGAGGAGCTGGGGCCGGAGCTGGACGTGCTCGTCAACATGGCGGGCGCGAACACCGACATCGGCGCGGCTTGGTCCCCGGGTCTCGACGGGGTCCTCGCGGCGTGGCGGGCCAATCTGGACGCGAACCTGCTCAGCGCGGTCCTGACGACGACGGCGGTGCTCGAAAAGCTGCGGCCGGGCGGGACGATCGTGAACATCGGCTCGATCGGCGCGGAGTACGCATCATCGTCTTACGGGGCGGCGAAGGCGGCCTTGGCGGCGTGGACGGCGGGGCTGTCTTCGGAGGTCGGGCCTCGCGGGGTGACGGCCAACCTGATCGCGCCGGGGTACATCGCGGAGACGGACTTCTTCCACGGACGGTTGAGCGAGGAGCGGCGCTCGGCGTTGATCGCGGCGACGCACAACGGCCGGGCCGGGCAGCCGGAGGACGTGGCGGAGACGACGTATTTCCTGGCTTCGGCGGGAGCGCGGCACATCACGGGTCAGACGATCCACGTGAACGGCGGCGCCCACACGACCCGCTGACGTCTTGAATGAGTCATTCAGGTCTTCGGTGGTCCTGAATGACTCATTCAGGACCACCGGGCTCGGCGGGACGTGCGGTCCTACCGCTCGCGGGCGGGAATCGCCGCGAGGACCGCGTCCAAGCTGGGGAGCCACCGCTGCTGCGGGTTCGGTGCCGCGACCCACTCGGTCGCGATGTCGGTGCGCCGCGAGCCGATCGGCAACGGCAGCAGCGCGCCCCACGCCAGCACTTCCACGTCCTTCGGCAGGGCGGCGCGCGGCGGGATCAGCCCGTCCGTCTCCGCGAGCACCGCGACCCGCTGCCCGCGCTGCGTGGCCATCGTCATCGCCGGGCCTTCGCACCCGATCGCCGCCAGCCGGGCCAGCACCGGGGCCGCGCTCAACTTGGGCACGGTCACCGCGCAGATCCCGTTCTCCAGCGACAGGAACGGCTGCATCCCGCGCCACCGCACCGACCACCCGAACAACCGTCCGTAGTAGGCCTCGGCCCGATCCCGGCCGGCTCCCGCCGCGCGACGGACTCCATCGGCTGCACCTGCTGGTCGAGCGACATCTTCGGCGCCTTCCGCTCGCGGGAGAGGGGCCGGGTGGCCCGCGTTCGCCGTCCAGCCTAACGGCACTGAGTGCCGTTAGCAAGGCCGGCTGCTACCGTCCGGCCCATGACGGATTCGCCGCGCCGGGTGCCGGCCACCCGGGCCGGAGCGACCCCCGCCGGGCGGCGGCGGCTGCGTCGCGCCCTCGCCTCCGCGGCCGTGGACCTGTTCGTGGCCAACGGCTACGAGGCCACCACGGTGGACGAGATCGCCGCCGCGGCCGGGGTCGGGCGGCGGACGTTCTTCCGGTACTTCGACGCGAAGGACGACGTCCTCTTCGCGAACCACGACGAGATCGTCGCCGAGATGGAGGAGGCGTTCACCGCCGCGGACCCGGCGCGCGACCCGGTCGAGGTCGCGTGCGAGGCCGTCGGCCTCGTCCTCGACTCCTACGCCGCCGACCTGGACGTCTCGCTCAAGCGGTTCACCCTGACCCGGACCGTGCCGGCGTTGCGGGACAAGGAAGTCGCGACCGTCGACCGCTACCAGCGCGTGCTCGCCCGCTACCTGCGCGCGCGGTTCGAGGAGCGCGGAGACGAGCAGGCGAGCGTGCGCGCGGCCGTCGTCGCGGCGGCGATCGCGGCGGCCAACAACCACGTCCTCCGGCGCTGGCTGCGCGACGGCGGCGAGGACGACATCGCGGCCAGCGCGGCCGCGGCGTTCGCCCTGGTGATCGACGCCTTCGGGGACCGCGCCCAGCGTGAGGACAAGACGGTGGTCGCGGTGATGTCCACGGCGGCGCCCCTGCACGAGGTCATCGCCCAGGTGAGCGCGGCCCTGCGCGGCGGCTGAGTCAGGTTGGCACTCAGTGCCACCGACGTCGAACCCAGCAGAGCCACTCGAACCGGTGACCGGATTACTCCGTTAGGGTGCCGTGACGGGTGAGGGGTAACCGCGTGCCCGCTCCCGCGACCCACAGAGCAGGCAGGGGCAGACAGGGCCGGCGCCGGCCCGCCTGCCGCGGCGTCCGGGGAGGGCGACATGAAACGTCTGGTGATCTGCTGCGACGGCACCTGGAACACACCCGACCAGGCCAAAGAGGGCCACCCGTGCCCGACGAACGTCACGAAGCTGGCGCTGGGCGTCGCCGAATCCGACGGCGACGTCGCCCAGCGGCTCTACTACCACCGCGGCGTGGGCTCGTACGGACGGCCGCGGATCCGCGGGGGCGCGTTCGGCGTCGGCCTGTCCCGCGACGTGCGCCGCGCCTACCGCTTCATCGTCGACAACTACGAGCCCGGCGACGAGCTGTTCCTCTTCGGGTTCAGCCGCGGCGCCTTCACCGCCCGCAGCGTCGCCGGTCTCATCCACAACGCGGGCGTGCTGCGCGCCGAGAACGCGCACCGGCTCGAAGACGCGTACGCGTTGTACCGCGCGCGAGCCGTCAAGCCGCGTGACATCGAGTCCGAGCTGTTCCGCCGCTCGTACAGCCACGAGTCGTCGACGTTCAAGACCCGGATCCGGTTCATCGGCGTCTGGGACACGGTGGGCGCGCTGGGCATCCCGACTCTCGGCCCGAAGTTCCTGACCAACTGGGTCAACCGCCGCTTCGCCTTCCACAACACCGAACTCAGCAGCCGGGTCGACGCGGCTTTCCACGCGCTCGCGATCGACGAAAAGCGCCGCGCGTTCAAGCCGACGTCGTGGTCGAAGCGCGACGAGGTCCGCGGCCAGCGGATCGAGCAGGTGTGGTTCCCGGGCGTGCACAGCGACGTCGGCGGCGGCTACCGGGAGGGCGAGCTGGCCGACGTTTCGCTGCGGTGGATGGCCTCCCGCGCGGAGGAGAACGGCCTGGCGTTCCGGCCCGGAGCGTTCACGAAGTCCGGTGACTGGGGCGTGCCGGGAACGGACCTCCCCGCGGTCGACCCGGACCCGCTGGGCACGCTGCACGAGTCCCGCACGGGCGTGTACCGCATGCAGCGCAGGCTGTACCGCCTGGAGACCGACGACGGCCGGGGAGCGGGGGTCGCCGTCGCGTCCACGGCCGCCGAGCGCTTCGACGAGCTGGAGACGTACCGGCCGCGGGGGTACGCGGAGTTCGTGGGCCGGTACCCGACGCGCGAAATCGACTGGGAACGCTGATCGGCGGCGGCCCGGTGGTCTCACACGACGTCGTGCGAGGCCACCGGGCGCTCGCGTCACATCAACCGCGGAAAGGTGATGTGACGGCTACGAACCAGGTTCGCGCTCCGACAGCGGATGGGTGGCCACGATGCTCAGAAAAGCCGACCAGCCCGCGCCGCCGGTGCTCATGACCGGGGAGTCGGCCCGTTTGTCCTTGCTGTCTCGGATCGAGACGACCCCTCCGGTGAGGTTGACCTCCACGCAGCTGCCCAAAGCGTTGGAATAGCTGCTCTTGAACCAGCCGTCACGGCTGGTCCCGGAGGTCGGCCTGCTTTGCCCGTTCACTCTTCTCCCGTCAATCGCGAATCACCAGCGTCGTGCTGCCGGTGACCGAATCATCGAGAGCTTTCTGTCATGCGCGGCCCGCCGGCAGGTCTCGGGCGCACTGGCGCACCAGCTCCAGTGTTTCGAACTCGTCGAGAGCCTGCTCCCGAGCGTCCGAATAGGTGCGAGAGATGTCGCGGACCCGGGCCTCGTCGCTGATGATGGAAAACGTCGAAACGGTCTCCTGCCAAGCCAGCGTCGGCAACGCCGGCTTGTCGAAGTCGATCAGGTGCACGGTGGGGGCGCCGAACAGGCCGCACGCCGGTGCGGTGAACGGGACCACCCGGACACTGATCGTCTTCCGTCGTTCCAGTATCAGCCTTTCCAGGTGTTCGAGCTGGTCACGCAGTACGTGCGCGCCGCCGATCCGCTGACGCAGGGCCGCCTCGCTCAGGACCGCGGTCAGGCGAAGTGGCTCATCGCCGCCGAGCCGGGCTTGGCGCCGCATCCGGATGTCGACCCGCTGCTGGATCTCGTCCGGCCGCACGACGACGGCCGGTTCGATCACCGCACGGGCGTAGTCCGGGGTTTGCAGCAGACCTGGAATCAAGAGGCTTTCGTAGTCCCGGACTCCCTGCGCGCCGTATTCGAAACCGAGCATGCGCTGAACTTCGGTGTTGAGCAGCTTCGAATAATCCGACCACCAGCCTCGCTCTTTCGCCGCCTCCCGGAGGGAGAGCAGCCGGCGCCCTTCGTCTTCGCCGATCCCGAACAGGTCGATGACCTTCCGGAGGTTCTCGACGGTGAGCACCTTGCGCTCGTTCTCGACGGCGGACCAGTAGTTGCGCGTGAAGCCCAACTCCCGCGTGATCGTCGAGACGTCGATGCCGCGGCGCTCGCGGCAGTCGCGGAGCCGTAGAGCGAGTTCCCATGTGGCGACGACAGGGGAGGTATGGGGTGCCACGACACTCCTCCCGACGTCGACGACCGTGCCCCGAGGCGCGATGATCACCCGGTGCACGTGCATGGTTACGGTAACCAAACGATACCTCGGTTCCCGTGGCTGCGGAGTGTAGCGGCGGCCTATGGTCAAGCTTCAAGGTGTACTAGTACACCCGGTCTCGGCCTCAGCGCGGCGATGCGAGTCAACGGGGAGGAACCATGGCGTCGCAACCGGATTGTGGCGTACGGCCGCACGCGGCCGAGCTCACCACGGCGCACTGCACCATCGTCGGGCTGGACATCGAAGGCTTCGGGCAGCACCACCGCAGCAACCCCAACCGCGTGCGCATGAGAGACGGCCTCTACGAGGCGGTCGAGCGCGCTTTCGGCGTGGCCGGAATCCCCTGGACGAACTGCCGGAGCGGCGACCGCGGCGACGGCGTCATCGTCCTCGTCTCCGCCGAGGTCCCCAAGATCCGGTGCGCGGACGGCCTCCCGGACGCGCTGGCCGGCGAGCTGTGCCGGTACAACGCCACGCACCCGCCGGAGGAGCGGATCCGGCTGCGCGTCGCGATCCACGCGGGTGAGATCAACTACGACCGGCACGGGTTCACCGGGGCGTCGGTGATCCACGCCTGCCGGCTGCTGGACTCTCCCGCGATCAGAGCGGTCCTCGCCGGGAACGCCGCGCCGCTGGCCGTGATCAGTTCGGCGTGGTTTTTCGACGAGGTGATCCGCCACAGCGAGCACAGCAGCGCGGCCGCGTACCGGCGATCCGTCGTCACGAACAAGGAAACCACCGCCCAGGCGTGGATCCGGCTGGTGCCGGAGACCGCGGATCGATGACCGCTACGGGCGGCGGCCCGGCAACCCGGGCCGCCGCCGAACCGGTCAGCGGCTCGCCGCCGTGATGTCGCCGTGGGAGGTGGTCGCGTGGATGGCCAACTCCGCGCCCCCATTGTTCTTCAGGCTGTTGCTGACGCGCCCGTAAGACGTCCCGGCGTCCAAAGTGGCCGAAACCCCGGCCGCGGCGCCGATCGTGATCGCGCCCGACTGCGTCCGCAGCACCACCTTGCCGCGCACCGCCTCGGTGATGCGGATGTCTCCGCGGGCCGTGCTGATCTCCGCGGGGCCGCCCAGTCGGCCGATCTCGACGTCGCCGTCCGTGGCCGTCAGGTGGACGCTCTCCGCTTCGTCGAGCTTGATGTGGCGGTACGCGCCGTCGAACCGGACGTCGCCGAGGCGGCCGGTGCCGCGCAGCTCCGAGCTGGCCGACTCGGCCTCGACGCGCGATCCCGACGGCAGCTCGAGCGTGACCGCCACCGAACCGGCGCGGCCGAGCGTCCCGGGAGGTGGGGTCTGGACCCGCAGGACGCCGTCGGCGTACGTGATCGTCGTCTGCTCGGCCGTCTTGACGTCGCGGCTCTTGGCGGGGTCGGCGGGCCGGACCTCGACCGTCGTGTCCGCGCGGTCGGCGGCGACCAGCCGGACGCGGCCCGCGGTCAGGGCGAGAACGGCGGTGATCGGGGCGGGGGTGGCGAAGGTCTGCATCGTGACTCCTGTGGTCCTCCCGGCGGCCCCGCTGGTGGGGCCGCCGCTGATGGGAACCACGATCGCCGGGCGTCCTGACACGCCGCGGCCACCGCGCTGACACGGCGCCGCGGCCCGTGACCGTCCGATGAGGACGCCGGTCAGTCCGTGATGTACCACTGCCCGCCGCGCAGCTCCAGCACCGTGTCACCGAGGTCGCCGTCGGTGAACTTCACGCTGGACTGTACGGCCTTGGCCGGGATTTCGACCTTCTTCGCGCCCTCGGTGATCCGGCTCCGGTCGACGGTGGCGCTCTGCAGCGCGCGCCGCTGCGCCGCGCTGAACATCTTGAACGAGATCGGCAGCGTCTGCTCGCACGGCCCGAAGCCCTGGTCTTCCGCCTGCTTGGCGGCGGGCGCGGCGATCTCGCAGGCGGTGGTGACGTCCTCGTTGCCGACGGCGTGCAGATAGGTTTCGAACCGCTCGACCGCCCCGGCGGCCTTCGCCGGAGCCGACGTCGCGGTGGTCGCGGGCGGCGTGGAGGTGGGCGTCGCCGAGGTCACGGCCGAAGTCGAGGCAGGCGGCGGAGCGGTGTTCGACCCCGCCGCGCTGTCGCCTCCCCCGCCCGAGCAACCGGCGATCAGCAGGGCCACGCCCGTGGCCAGGACGGGCAGTGCGCGAGCGGACATGGAACACCCTTTCAAGTCGGGAAGATCGGCCGGAGCATAGGTGACCGCGGGTCGGCGCCGGGGCGTTTTCCGGAAATTTCGACGCTTTGACCAGGAGTTAGTGACACGTTTGTGTGAAACGCCACCGGCTCACCAGGAGCGGCGGCACGGACCTGGACCTCGTCCTCCGGGCCCGGGGCGTCGACTCGGTGACCCTTGCCGGGGTGGCGACGAGCGCGATGGTCGCCGCGACCGGCTCGGCCGTGCACGACTTCTTCGTGGCGCGGGTCTTCCCGAGCCGCGGCTTCGACGTCGCAGTCAGCACCGACTGGCACTGAACCCGGCGTCAGGACACGACGAGCACGACGAGGCGGCGCGGGCCGTGCACGCCTTCGACGCGGTCGAGTTCGATGTCGGACGTCGCGCTCGGGCCGCTGATCCACGTCTGCGGCCGTCTCGGGTCGAGGCGCGCGACCGCAGCCGGGACGTCGGGCACCACCTGGTCGGCCCGCACGACGCAGACGTGCAGGTCAGGGATGAGGGTGACGGCCCGGCGGCCCTGGCCCGGCCCGTGGTCGAGCACGATGGTGCCGGTTTCGGCGATGCCGAGGGTGGCCGTGGTGACCACGCCGTCGACCGCGTCGAGGTCGGCGACCGGGGTCGCCGCGTCCGGCACGGCGTTCGCGGGGCGCAGGGCGTCCGGCAGGTCCGCGGGCACCACGATCCGTTCCGTGCCCGCGCACGCCGTGGCGATCTCGGCCGGGAGTTCGGCCTCCGTGCACCGCACGACCGTCGCCCGGTAGTCGGCGACGCGCTCGGCGAAGAGCGCGAGGTGCTCGGGGGTGGCGGCGACCGGCGCCGGTTTGTCGACGGCGATGTCGGCGGCCGACTCGCCGGCGGGGACGTCGCGCAGGGCCGCGCGCACGCGGCCGAGGATGGCGTCGCGCGCGTTCACCGGCCGTCCTCCTGCTCTTCCCGGGTGCCGCCTTCGGTGCGGTCCCACCACGCGCGGAACGACTCCCGCGGCGGCACCGGCACGTCCCGGGCGTCGGACCACGCCGACGCCGGCCACGGGAGGGCGCCGAGCGCGCCGCGGCCGCCGGGGGCCCGGCGTTTCGTCCGGCCCAGCACGCGGCCGACGACGCCGGAGACCTTCTCGACCGCCGCGGTGCGCCGCGCGTCGCCGAGTGCCCACGCCGCCGCCTTCATCGCCAGGTTCTGCACCTTCGGCTGGTTCCGGTGCGCGTCGACGACCTGGGTGCGCAGGTGGACCAGCACCTCCGGGATGTCGATCCGCACCGGGCAGACGTCGAAGCACGCCCCGCAAAGACTCGACGCGTAGGGCAGCGAGTCGACCTGTTCGTCGTGCCCGGTGCCCCGCAGCATCGGCGTGAGGATCGCGCCGATCGGGCCCGGGTAGACCGAGCCGTAGCTGTGGCCACCGGTGCGTTCGTAGACCGGGCAGACGTTGAGGCAGGCCGAGCAGCGGATGCACCGCAACGCCTGGCGGCCCACCTCGTCGGCGAGGACGTCGGTGCGGCCGTTGTCGAGCAGCACCACGTGGACTTCCTGCGGACCGTCGCCGGGCGTCACGCCGGTCCACATCGACGTGTACGGGTTCATCCGCTCGCCGGTGGAGCAGCGGGGCAGCAGTTGCAGGAAGACGTCGAGGTCGGCCCAGGTCGGCACCAGCTTCTCGATGCCGACGACACTGACCAGCACCTCCGGCAGCGTCAGGCACATCCGGCCGTTGCCCTCGCTCTCGACGACGGCGAGCGTCCCGGTTTCCGCGACGGCGAAGTTCACGCCGGACACGGCGACCTTCGCCCGCAGGAACTTCTCGCGCAGGTGGGCGCGCGCGGCGGCGGCGAGGTCGGCGGGCGCGTCGGTGAGCCCGTCCGGCGCCGGACGGCCGTGGCGGCCCATCTCCCGCAGGAAGATCTCGCGGACCTCGGACCGGTTGCGGTGGATGGCGGGCACCAGGATGTGGCTCGGCAGGTCCTCGCCGAGCTGGACGATCAGCTCGGCCAAGTCCGTTTCCCAGGCGTGGATACCGGCGGCCTCGAGCGCGTCGTTCAGCTCGATCTCGGCGGTCGCCATCGACTTCACCTTGACGACCTCGTCGGTGCCGTGGCGCCGCGCGATGTCGACGACGATCCGGTTGGCCTCGGCGGCGTCGCGGGCCCAGTGCACGGTGGCACCGGCCGCGGTCAGCGACTCTTCGAGCTGGACGAGGTAGGTGTCGAGGTGGCGCAGGGTGCGGTCCTTCAGGGCCGCACCGGCCAGCCGCAGCCGTTCCCACTCGGCGACTTCGCCGACGACGGCGGCGCGCTTGGCCCGGATGGTGCCGGTGGCGTGGGCGAGGTTGCGGCGCAGCTGGGTGTCCGCGAGCGCTTTCCTGGCGGCGGTCGGGAAGGCGGGCGTGCCCAGGAACGTGGTGCTCATCGGGCGGCTCCGGCGACGACGTGCTCGGTGGCGGCGAGGATCTCGGCGAGGTGCATCACGCGCACCCCGGCCCGCTGGCGGGAGAGCAGGCCGCCGATGTGCATGAGGCACGAGTTGTCCCCGGCCACGAGGACTTCGGCGCCGGACTCCCGCACGTGGCGTGCTTTGTCGGAGCCCATCGCCACCGACGTCTCGGAGTTCTTCACGGCGAACGTCCCGCCGAAGCCGCAGCATTCGGTCGCCGACGGCAGCTCCCGCAGGCGAAGCCCGCGCACCGCGCGCAGCAGCCGGAGGGGCCGGTCGCCCACCCCGAGCATCCGCAGCGAGTGGCAGGTCGGGTGGTAGGTGACCTGGTGCGGGAAGTACGCGCCGACGTCGACCACGCCCAGGACGTCGATCAGGTACTCGGAAAGCTCGTAGGTCGGCGGCGCTTCTTCGACCGCGCGGATCAGCCCCGGATCCCCGGACCGCTCCGCGACGAGCCGGTGCTGGTGGCGCACCGACCCCGCGCACGAGCCCGAGGGCACGACGATCGCCTCGCACCCGGCGAAGGCGTCGAGGTGGTTGCGCAGGAGCGGGACCGCTTCGTCGAGGTAGCCGGTGTTCACCATCGGCTGGCCGCAGCAGGTTTGCGCGGCGGGGAAGGTCACGTCGACGCCGAGCCGGCGCAGCAAGGTGACCACGGCGCGTCCGGTGTCCGGGTACAAGGCGTCGTTGATGCAGGTCACGAGCAAGCCGACAGGCACGGTGCGCCTCCAACAGCGGGTGGGTGGCTATGGTCGAACCATAGCCACCCGCTACGATCCAGGCAACGGGAGGGGTGCACGTTGGCGACACCGAGCTGGGGTCCGCTCCCGCGGGTCCCCACCTACGAGCTGATCATCGACCGGATCGAGGAGCAGCTGGTTTCCGGCGCGCTCGGGCCGGGCGACCGGCTGCCGCCGGAGCGGGAACTGGCCGCGATGCTGGGCGCGAGCCGCCAGGCGGTGCGGGAGGCGCTGCGCGTGCTGCAGGCGCAGGGCGTGGTCCGCTCACAACAGGGCACCGGGGCCGATTCCGGCACAGTGATCGTCCCGGCGCCGGCGAAGGCGTTGTCCCGCTTGCTGAAGCTGCACCTCGCGGCGGCGTCGTTCCCGGTGGAGGACCTGACGGAAGCCCGGGTGATGGTGGAGCGGACGAGCGCGGCGGCGGCCGCCGGCCACCCGGCGGACCTGACCCGGCTGCACGAACTGCTCGAGGAGATGGAGCAGGACCTCGACCGCGAGGAGTTCAACCCGCTGGACACGGCGTTCCACCTGGCGATCGCCGAATCGGGCGGCAACCGCCTGGTGGGCGAGCTGACAGCGGCGATCCGCGAATCCCTGCGCGGCGCGCTGCTGAGCGGGATGCGCGCCGAGCCGGACTGGCCGTCGTTACGAGAGCAGCTGCGCGCGGAGCACCGCGGAATAGTCGAAGCGATCGCGGCGGGCGACGCGGCGCTGGCGGCCGACCGCAGCGAAGCGCACATCCGCGCGTTCCACCGGCGGCTCAGCAGCGCTGCACGGCCGCGAGACTCGCGCGCAGGTCGTTGACGAAATACCCGGGAACCTCGAGCGACGGGAAGTGGCCGCCGGTTTCGGGGGTGGTCCACCGGACGATCCGCCGGAACCGTTCCTGTGCCCAGGGTCGCGGGCACTTCTCGATGTCGCGGGGGTACACGCTGATCGCCGCGGGAACGTCGACCCGGAGATCGGGATCGAGCGAGTCGTGGCTTTCGTAGTAGATCCGGGCGGCTGACGCGCCGGTCCGCGTCAGCCAATAGAGCGTGACGTCGTCGAGAACGCGGTCTCGGGGAACGGTCACGTCGGTCCACTCGGTGAACTTGTCGAGGATCCAGGCGAGCAAACCGACGGGCGAGTCGACGAGGGAGTAGCCGATGGTCTGCGGCCGGGCCGCCTGCTGCTTCGCGTAAGCCGCGCGGTGGAGCCAGAAATCGCGGGTTTCCTCGGCCCATTCCCGTTCGGACGCGGTCAGGTTGTCGCTGCTCAACCCGGGCGGCGCTTGCGGGGTCAGGGTGTGGATGCCGAGAACCTGCTCCGGGAAGAGGCCACCGAGGATGGTGGTGATGACGCCGCCCCAGTCACCGCCGTGGGCCAGGAACCGCTGGTAGCCGAGCCGGCCCATGAGTTCGACCCAGGCGGCGGCGATCTTTTCGGTACCCCACCCGGGCGCGGTCGGCTTGTCGCTGTACCCGAAGCCGGGCAAGGACGGGGCGACGACGTGGAAGGCGGGGGCGTCGGCGTCGGCCGGATCCGCGATTTCGTCGATGACGTCGATGAATTCGGCCACGCTGCCGGGCCAGCCGTGCGTCAGGATCAGCGGAGTGGCGTCGGCGCGTGTGGATCGCCGGTGCAGGAAGTGGATGCCGAGGCCGTCGATGGTGGTCCGGAACTGCCCGACCCGGTTGAGGCGCGTTTCGAAGGCGCGCCAGTCGTACTCCGTGCGCCAGTAGTCGACGACCTCGGCGAGATCGGCGAGAGGAACGCCTTGGTCCCCGGCGGTTTCGGCTTCCGGAAGCCGAGCGGCGGCAAGCCGCGCACGCAGGTCGTCGAGGTCGGCGTCGGGGGCGTGGGCTTCGAATCGCGTGATCATGAGACCTCCCTGGTCATCGCGTGAACCACCTAAGACGGTTCTAACACGCGTCTCCGGGGAGAGGCAACCTGCTAAGCTGGTTCCATGCGCGCTGGGTTCCCCGAGTTCCGCCTGGGCACGGTGCTGGCGACGAGCTTCACGGGGACGCTGTCGGAGCGGCACGGAAACGCGGTGGAGCGCATCCCGACACCGCAGCGGCTGCTCGATTGGCTGTCGGTGAGCGGCTTGGCGGTGGAGTCGTGCACTTCCGCGCAGCTCGAACTCGCACGCGAGCTGAGGGAAGCAATCCACGCGGCTGCGACCGCGGCTGCTACTGAGGCCCCGCTCCCGTCTGCTGCTGTGCACGTCATCAATTCCCGCAGCGCTGCGGGGCAAGCCGCGGCTGTTCTGACGCCCGAAGGCAAGCGGCGGTGGCAACTCACGTGCGTAGAGGACGCCCTGGGCGTGATCGCGGAGGACGCGATCAGCATCATCGCGGGCGAGAGAGACGGACGGTTGGCGTTGTGCGCGTCACCGACGTGCCAGGCAGCGTTCTTCGACACGAGCCAAAGCCGCACGCGCAGGTGGTGCGACATGAACACGTGCGGCAACCGTCAGAAGAAGGCACGCTTCATCGCCAACCACCGCACGCGGGCGGCGGGATAGTCGTCAGGCTTCGGGAAGCGGCGCGAGCCGGGTGAGTTCGCCGGTGCGCTCGCGAAGATAGACGTCGGCGGTCCGCGCGAAGGCCCACTCGACGACTTCGCGAAAGGTCTCGGCATCAAGGTATTCACCGGGTTCGACATCGGCACCTTTGCTCCAGACGGCCGACCAGGGCCGCCGATGTCCAGGTGCCACCAAGGTGACCCGACCGGTACCGGGCTCGGGCTTGAGCCGTTCGAGAGCTTCTTCTTGACGTTCACGCCAGTCCGGCGGAAGGTCTCGCCGGACTGGCGCCATGACGTCGTCCGAGGTTTCCGTCAGGTGCAGGTGACCGTAGGCAGACATCTAAACATCGGGAAATTGATGATGTTGCGTGTGGAGAGCGCGCAAAGCGAACGCCTTTCCGCGCCGCAATAGCCGCGACGCCCAGCCCAGCCGCGCCGGCCTGGAACCAGGCAGCGTCGGTTTGCTGCGCCATTGCCGTCGTGCCGACCACCCACCAAGTGCACCCAGAGCTGCGGTTACGTCCGCAGCGCCTTCTCAACGCGAGCTGCCTCGGCGATCGCCTGCAGAACGCCGATCACGTCCTCACCCGCCGCGTACACGCCGACGTGGTTCGCCCCCGCCGCCAGTTCCGCGTCGATGCCCGCCGCGATGGCCGTCGCGTCGCCGTGCAGCACGAGCGCGTCGATCAACCGGTCGCTGTACGGGTCGGTGAGATCCTCGTCGGTGTAGCCGATCCTTCGGAGGTTGTTGGCGTAGTTGGCGATGCCCAAGATGGGCCGGACGACGGCCCGGCCGGCCTCTCGAGCGCGTTCGGCATCGGTGTCCAGCACGACGCCGTGGCCGGGCACCACCAGCTTGCCCGGACCGAGCGCCTGCCGGGCGAGGCGGGTGTGTTCGGGCGTCACCTGCAGCGTGATCGTGCCCGCGGCGCGATCACCCGCCAGGCGGAGCATCTTGGGGCCGAGCGCGGCCAGCAGCACGCGCTCGGCGGGGACGCCCGCCGCGGTCAGCGCGTCCAGATAGCTCGCGATCTTCGCTACCGGTGACGCGTAGTCGGCGTTGACTTCGCGGTGGCCGGCGCCGATGCCGATCAGGAGCCGGCCGGGGTGCTTGCCCGCGATCCGGTGGTAGGAGTCCGCTACCTCTTCCGCGTTTTCCTGCCACACGTTGATCACGCTGGTGCCGACCACGATCCGGTTGGTGGCGTCGAGCAGCCGCTCCGCCGGGAGGAGATCCGCGGTCGGCGACGCGGCCAGCCAGATCGCGCCGTAGCCGGCTTCCTCCAGCGCGACGGCATCCTCTGTGGCCGCTTCGGCAGTGATCAGGTACGCGCCGAGCCGTCCCAGTTCGATTGTCATGATCACGACTTCAGCACCGGTCGGCGGCGCGAACCAGCCTCAATCGGTACGTGCTGCGATAAGGTTGCCTTATCGTCGAGGTCAGGCGGGATGGGGACTGTGGAGTTGCGGGCACTGCGTTACTTCGTCGCCGTCGCCGACGAGCTGCACTTCGGCCGGGCGGCCGAGCGGCTGCGTGTTGCGCAACCGGCCGTCAGCCAGCAGATCGCCCGGCTGGAGCGCGAGCTCGGGGTCCGGCTGCTCGACCGGTCTCCCAGGCGGGTCCGGCTCACCCCGGCGGGGCGGCGGGTGCTCGACGCGGCGCGCAACACGCTCGCCGCGGCCGGCCAAGTGCAGATAGCGGCGAAGCAGGTCCCGACGACCGTGCGCATCGGCACGGCCGCGGGGATGACTGCCCGGCTGGAACGCGGTATCGACGCGCTGCGCGAGCGGGCGCCGGAGTTCGACGTGGTGCTGGTCGATCTGCCGGTCGAGGCCCGGCTCGCCGCGCTCCGGCAGGGTGATCTCGACCTGGCGCTGGCCCGGGGCGTGCGTTCCGCGCCCGGGCTCGAGGTGCTGCCGACGTGGAGCGAGCGGCTGTTCGCGGTGGTGTCCCGGCACCACCCGGCCGCGGACCGGGAGGCCGTCGGCTTGGCCGAGCTGGCGGACGACACGCTGCGCGTCCCGGCCCGCGAGTACGACCCACCGCTGCACGACGCGGTGGTCTCGGCTCTGCGCGACACCGGGCTGCACCCGAAGGCGGGCCGGCCGACCGGCACGCTTCAGGACACGATCGTCGAAGTGGGTTCGGAGCCGCGGAGCTGGACGGTGCTGCCCGCCGACCAGGTCGCCGAGGTGCGCTCGACCCGGATTCGCGCGATTCCGCTCGACCCGGCGACGATGATCGCCGGCAGCGTCGTCGTCGCCCCGGAAACGGCGAACAGCGCGGCCGAGTGCGCGGTGGCGGCGTTCCGCGACGAGGTTCCGCACCGTCCATATCTGTCGTGTGGCGGCCCCGTCGACGATTGCCGTCGGACCAGCGGCATCGAGGCCGCGAATCACCAACGCCCACCGGCGTCGTGACCGATCAGGTGGCGACGCGTTCGCGTCACAGCGGTCAGGGCCCTGCGTGACGGACGGCGCTCACCCCGCAGGCGAGCGGTCACCGCCTCCGCGTCGCGAAGGGCACGGATGGCGTTGCGGCCGACGAGCAGCCTCTTCTGCGCGGTCGCTCAAGTGATCCGCAAGCTCGGCAAGAACCCGTCGAACGGGTGGGCGCGAACGTCATGCTCTGCGTCGGCGCCCCGTTGGTCGAGGCGGCGCCCTCCTCGCGTGTGAACGAAGCCGGTGGCCGCGGAACTGCGCGAGTTTCGCCGGGTGGAGCGACATCCACGATGTCTCACACGTCCGGTTGCCCGGGCGTGGCGGAGAAGCAGCTGGTACTGAGGGTTCTTCGTCTCGTCCAGCCCTCGGATCATCGGGTCCACGGCGGCGGGGGGAGCGGCGGCCGCAGTGAGGCGGGCGGTGGCCCGACCTTGCCTGAGATGAGCCGGAGGATCGCGGTGCCGTCTCGCAGGTCGGCGATCTGCAAGGCCAGCACGCCGTCCACGGGTTTCGGCTTCTGGGGTGCACCGCTGCTGCAGCTGGAGCCACTCCCGTTCTCGTACAAGGTCAGCACGCATCCGGGTGTGAGGGTGCCGGTGGCGCCGCTGTCGGTGGCGAAGCCGATCCCGTCGGCGGTCACGGAGTCGACGGAGATCCGGTGTAGCCCGCCCTGACCGGTCAGCGGGATGTCCGCCGGGCCCCTTACCCGCACCTCACAGGTGCCGTCGGCGCATGCGGCGTAGTCACTGCCGTCGGCGGCGGTCGGTGCCGCGGACGACGACGAAGTGACGGCCGGCGTCGGCACCTCGGCCGGCGGTGCCTCGCCGCCGCACCCGGCGGTCAGAACCACCAAGGGAACGACACAGATTCCTCGTTTCACCGTTGCCGGCGCCGCGCCGGTGGGGGCCGCGGCCCGGATCACGTGATCGCCCCGGGCTGAAGCACCAACGCCGGCTTGCCGCCTGCTTGCGTCAAGCCGACCTCGATCGACGGGGAGCCGCGGAACCCGAAGCTCGCCCCACCGAGACCCGGGCCGATGCTCGACTCGGCGCCCCCGCCCTGCGGGTAGGCGACGCTGAACGTGAGGCTGTCGGCGCTGATCGCCGTCACCCGCAGCGAGGAGTAGTGGAACTTGGCGGCATCCAGGGGAATCGTGGTGGGCTTGGAGAGCGGCAGCGTGCAGTCGCCGTCGAAGCAGTCTCGCACCTTGGTGCTGGGCGGCGCGGGCGGATTCGGGTTGCGGGAACTGGAAGTCGTCGTGGGTGTGGCCGTGGTCGACGGGACGGCCGAAGATGTCGTCGCCGGTCTGGTCGTCGATACCGAAGGCGCGGACGGTGCCTGTGCCACCGGTGCGCTGCCACAACCGGCCAGTCCGACGGAAACCACTGCCAGAACGGGAATGTTTCGACGCATGGAACAGTGATAACACCCATTTCCCAGCGGTGACGGCACTTGTCCGGTTCCTGCCGGTCAAGTCCGCCGGCCGGCGATGATGTCGCCGATCGTCGGCAAGGACGGGTTTCCCGGGTCCCAGTATTCGCTGTGTGCCGCGCCGCTCAAGCCGCCGAACCAGCCCGGGGTGCCCGGCGCCGACTCGAAGACCTCGCCACCGAAGGCCGGGTCCGCCGGGTCCGGGCCCAGCGCGATGTCCTGGCCGGGGTCGAGCGGGCCACCCGCCACGGAGGGTTCGGTGTTCACCTTGATGTTCGTGATGTGGATCATGTCGTTCGCCGCGGTCGTCGAGTGGACGTGCTCGGCGACGTGCGCTTGGTCGACGCCGTCGAGGTGCAGCTGGTCCGCGTGGTCGACACCGACGCCCGGGCTGGCCACGAAGACCACGTCGTCGGCGTTCAGGCCGCCGTCGCGGGCGGCGTGCCCGATCGTGGTGGTGCCGTAGCTGTGGCCCAGCACGGTGTTGTGCGAAGCGGGGCCCGCGTGCGTGGCGCGCAGGCCGTCCTGGAACGTTTGCAGGTCGGCCTTCCCGCCGTCGGCGTAGGATTCGCTCGCTGCGTTGTAGAGTTCGTCCGGCGCGTCGTAGCCGACCCACGTGATGACCGAAGTGGACGGTGAGCCCGCGGCCTGCGCGGCGTCGTACATCGCGTCGGCGCGGTGGATGTCCGCGGCGATGCTGTTCAGGTCGGCCATCGTCCCCGGGACGTAGGTGGTGACGTTCGCCGCGGTGTCGGGGTTCCCGGTCGCGACGACACCCTTGCCGTCCGCGGTCGTGTCGAGCTCCAGCAGGAATGCCGGTGGCCCGCCCCCGTTCAGCCGGTCGCGCAGGGCGGTCAGGCCGCGCACCCGCTCCCGCAGAGCGCTGTCGCCGCCGTCCGGAACGCCGCCTCCGCCACCGGTGTAGGGGTTGTAGCCCTGGTTCCGGTCGGCTTTGAGCGCGGCGTTCGCGGTGTCGATCTCCCGGTCGAGCGCGGCCCGGTTGAGCGAGTCTCGGACGGTCGCGGGGATGCCGTCGCGGTTGCGGATCGAGTCCGGGGCGTCCTGCATGACCTTCGCCCGGTCGGCGTCGGACAGCCCGTCCCACCAGGCTTTGACCGCCGCCGGGTCGCCGGGCGGTGGCGCCGCCGGTGGCGGGCCGTGGTCGGGCGCCGGCAGCGGAGCCCCGACGCCCTTCGAAATCCGGCCCGCGCTGTCCGCCAGCACTCGTTGCGCCAGCACGGCGACCTGGCTCGCGAACTGCGCCCGGTAGGAATCGGCGGCCCCGGCGGGCAGCTTGGCGAGATTCTGGTAAGTGGGCGCGTTCTTCGCGATCAGGTCCACAAGGGACTGTTTCGCGGCGGCGACCTCGTCGGCGAACGCCGTCACCCGGGCCGCGACCTGCCGCATCGCCTGGCCGTTGTCCCCGGCCTGGGTCAGCACCCGGTGAGCGCGGGTGAACATCGCGACACCGGCGGTGTCGGTCCACGAGGTCGTCAGGTCGGCGGTGTTCGTCGCCGCGGCCCGGTCGAACGCCCCGGCCGCCGACTCCCAGGAGCCGGCGAGCGTGCGCACGGAGTCTTCGTTCGTGTCGGGCCACGGGACCTTGGCTTTCACCGCGCTCCACAGGGCGTCGGTGGGTTCGGCGATGGGCATGGCTCCAGGATTCCGTTCGTGCGAACGGAAGCACGCGCGGTGGCCGAAAGCGGCCACCGCCGGTTCAGCGCCGCGCGCACCCCGGAAACTGGGCGGGTGACCACAGCAGCGGGCGATCAGATGGGTATGGACACCGACACCGTCGACCGCGGCGCAAAGGCCCTCGCCGACAGCGGCACGGCTCTGCGGACCGCTTGGCGTGCCGGCGATGCGGCCATCACGGCGGGGGAGCCGGCGATCGGCACCGGGGTGCTGGGCGCGGCCTTCCGCGACGGCTACACGAAAACGAGCGACGCGGTGCGCCAGGCCGCCGGGCTCATCGCGCCGGACTTCGCCGCGACCGCCGAAGCCGGCCGGGCGTCCGCCGCGGACTACGCGGCGGCCGACCAGCGGGCCCGGGCCACGATGGCGGCCGGTCGGTGACCGAAAAGATGTCTCCCGACGGCACTGTCCGCGCCGCCTTCGGCGAACGGGGCGAACTGGTGCGGCTGTGGCTCGATCCCCGCGTCCTGCGGGCGCCGGACCGGCTGGCCGCGAGGGTGCTCGACACGCTGGCCTCGGAAGCCGAGTTCGATTTCGAGCCCGTGCTCGAGGGGCTCGCCGGCTTTCCCGCGCTGCGCGACAGCCTGGCGCGGTTCCGCGACGAACTGCCGGGTGTCCGGGAGACGGCGATCTCGGACGACGGCCTGATCAGCGCCACCGTGACCGGCGACGGCCGGCTCGCGGACCTCGCGGTGAGCCCACGCGCCTGCCACGACTCGAAAGCGCTGGCGGCGGCGATCGCCGCTACCGTGCGGCAGGCGGCGAAGGCGGTCGAGCGTCGCAACTTCGCCACCGCGCACGAGCTCACGGCGCCAGCCGGTAGCCCACGCGGTGCTCGGTGTGGATGAGCGACGGCGGCCGGAGCTTGCGCCGCAGCTGCGCGATGACGACGTCGAGGACGTTGGTCGCCGGGGCGGCCATCTCGTCCCAGCCGTGCGCGAGCAGCTCGGCCCTCGGGACCGCCTCGCCCGCGCGCCGCGCCAGCAGCTCCAGAACCGCGAACTCGGTGCGCGTCAACGTCAGCAGCACGCCGCCGCGGCGCACTTGCCGGCTGCCGAGGTCCATTTCGAGGTCGCCGCAGCGCAGCACCACCGGCTCGGCGGCCCGCGGCGCCCGGCGGCACAGGCTGCGGACGCGGGCCACGAGCTCGTCCACCGCGAAGGGTTTCACGAGGTAGTCGTCCCCGTGGGCGAGCCCGGCGATGCGGTCGGCGACGGCGTCGCGCGCGGTGAGGAACAGGACCGGCGTCAGCAGGCCGGCCGTGCGCTTCGCCGCGAGGAATCCGACGGAGTCGCCGCTGGGCAGCATCCGGTCCAGGACCGCGCAGTCGTAGCTGTTCACCCAGAGCGCCTCGTCGGCGGCGGGCAGGTCGTCGACCGCGTCGACGGCGAATCCGGCCCCGCGCAGCGCGGCGCCTACCGCGAGCCGGAGGTCGGGGTCGTCTTCGACGATCAGCACACGCACACGTCCGGACAGTAATACCCGGCACCCGGTCAGCCCACTTCGGCCAGCAGCCAGCCACGGTCAGCGGCCTTGACCCCGGCCTGGAACCGGCTGCGCGCGCCGAGGCGCCGCATGATGTCGGCGACCATGCGGCGCACGGTGCGGACCGACACACCGAGTTCGGCCGCGGCGGACTCGTCCGTGTGGCCGGTGGTGAGCAGCTCCAGCAGCCGGGCCTGGCGCTGGTCGAGCTCTTCGTCGTGGCCGCCCTCGATCAGCGGGGTCGCCGCCGGCCAGAGCCGGTCGAACAGCTCGACCGTCGTCGTCACCACGCCGGGCAGCCGGAACGCGAGCACGCCGGAAGAGCTGATCGCGCGGTCGGCGGGCAGGACGACGAGCGAGCGGTCGAGCACGAGCGCGTCGGTCGGGACCGTGGGCAGGGTGCGCACGGACGCCCCGGCCAGCGCGAGGGTGCCGAGCCGCCGGCTCAGCGCCGGAGCCGTCCGGGCCGTGTCGGGCACCAGGATCCGGTAGCTGACGCCGCGGCCCAGGTGGACGTGGTCGTTCGGCCGGACGGCGCCGAGCGGCGCGCGGGCCGCCGGGCCCGAGGTGCTCATGACGAGGACTTCGCGGCGGGCGTCCGCCAGCAGATCGTCGCGGGGCGTGGTCATTCTGAGGTCCCTCCGATCGGGAGCGTGGTGGTGACGCCCGTGAGGTGGTGGCCGTCGAGGCGGTGGAGCCGCAGGCCGTGGCCCGCGCACCAGCGGGCGAGCCCGGGCAGCGCGGCGTCGAGCGCGGTGGGGGAGCGGGCGGCCAGGCGCAGGGCGGCGCTGGTCGTGCTGCCGCGCGGCGTGCGCCGGGCCTGCGCCGCCAAGGTGACGGCGACGCCGGCCGGCCGGCTGAGCAGACCGGCCACCAGGCGTTCGGTGACCGGCCCGGGCACGGCGTTCCAGCCGTCGAGCCGGAAGCACACCTGGGAGACTCCTCCGGTGCGCCAGCGGCGCCACTCTTCGCGCAGCTCGGTCCGGCCGCCGGTGACGTGCGCGAGCGCGGCGATGGTGGCGAGCCCGGCTTCGCGGCCGAGCGGTTCGGCGGGCACGCCGTGCTGGGCGAGGCCACGCAGCACGCGGCGCAGGGTGTTGCGCAGAACGAGGGTGAGCAGCTCGTCGTCGGCGTGCTCGGCGGTGCGGACGGCGTGCACGCCGAACCACCGCCGCGGCGGCGAGCCGGGCTCCCCGCCCGCGTGGAAGATCCCCTGCACACCGGGGTAAGGCCCGTCGGGTCCGGCCTCGGGCAGCAGGACGGCGGGCGAAACCCACCGCGGCCCGGTGGTGGTGGGTTCGGTGACGGCCGCGACGCCGCCCGCATGCCGGATCACCAGGACGGGGACACCGGCGAGTTCGGTGGCCCCGAAGCTGACGGCGGGCAGCAGGTGGCTCAGCAGCGCGGCGGCCCGTTCGTGCGGTGGCAGGGTGAGGTCGCGGGGGCGGGCCCAGTAGCCGAGACCGCGTGCGGCGAGTTCGGCGAGGCCGCGGTTCCGGACGCGGATGGTGCTACCGCCGAGCCCGGCGGCGGCGAGTGTCGCGGCCGCGGTGACGGGCCAGGGCTGGGTGAGGGATGCGGCGACCAGCGCGGCGGCGCATTCCCAGCGGACGAAGGCGCCGGGGCGGGGAAGCGGTCGCGGAGGTTCGGCGGGCGGTCGGGCGACGGCGGCCGGTGGTGCGGGCCTGTTCGCGGGCAGCGACAGCGGCGCGGAATGCGGCAGGGGACCGCGGACGGCGGCCGCGACCACCGGCGGCGGGGTGGCCGGGGTGTGGGTGGCGGCCGGGGCCACCGGACCGGCCACCGCCGGGTTGATCGCCGCCAGGACCGTCGGCCGCTCCCCGGACTCAGCGCCGGCCATCGCGCACCTCGCCTTCGACCGCCTTCCGGAACGCCGTCGTCAGCTCGGGCCCCGGCTCGACCCCCAGGTCGCTCCGGAGCGCCGCGCGGGCCCGGCGGTACAGCGCTATCGCGTCACCCGGCCGGCCCCGGTCGCACAGCAGCCCCATCCAGCAGACCCACGGCTGCTCCCACCACGGGTCCTCGTCCACCAGCCCCCTCAGCAGCGTCTCGGCTTCGCGAAACCGCCCGAGCGAGCCGGACAGCTCCGCCAGTTCCAGCCGCAGGTTGCGGTGTACGCCCTCCAGCCACGTCACCGTGCCCAGGCCGGAGTCCGCGCGGAGCCCGTCGAACGGCCTGCCGCGCCACAGCTTCAACGCCGAGCCGAACAGGGCCGCGGCCCGCGCACGAGAGCCCTCGTCCCGTGCGCGACGGCCCTGCCCGGCCAGCAGCTCGACGTGGTCGACGTCGAGGTCGCCCGGCTCCACCCGAAGCCGGTAGGCGTGTTCGCCGCGCTCGATGCGGGGGCCGCCGAGGGCGTCCGGGAGTGTCCGGCGCCAGTGCCAGATGTAGGTCTTGAGGTTCGCCTCGGCGGACGCCGGCGCGTCCTGTTCCTGCCAAGTCGCCGCGATCAGCTGCTCGACGTCCACCCATTCGTTAGCGTGGAGCAGCAGTGCGGTCAGCACCGCCAGTGGCTTCCGGGCGCCGCGGACCCCGCGCACCCGGACCGGTCCGAGCACGGAGAACAACGCGGGAAGGGACACTGTGGACAATGGCCCGGTGGACACCTCGGGCAGCGTGGTCGCCGGCATCGCTGGCACCCCCCTCGTGGTCTGCTGTGCTCAGCCTGCGCGACCGGACATGAGGATTCGATGACAACGACCCGGGTGCTGGTCGTCGAGGACGACGAGAACCTGCGCTTCGCGGTGGCCACCGAGCTCACCGCCGGGGGCCTCGCCGTCGTGACCGCCGCCGACCTGGCCGGCGCGGACGCCGCCCTGCGTGCGGGCGACGTCGCCTGTGTCGTCTTCGACCGGATGCTGCCCGACGGCGACTCGCTGCACTTCGTCGAACGCCGGCGCCGACGCGGCTGGGCCGTGCCGGTCCTGTTCCTCACCGCCCGCGACAGCACCCAGGACCGCGTCGACGGCTTCGCCCACGGTGGCGACGACTACCTCGTCAAGCCGTTCTCCCCGGCCGAGCTGGCAGCTCGGGTGCACGTCCTGTGCCGGCGCGGCGGCACGCTCCGGCCGTCCGTGCTGAGCCTCGCCGACCTGGAGCTGGACAGTGCCCGCCGCGAGGTCCGCCGGAGCGGGGTGCTGCTGACGTTGTCGGACAAGGAGTTCGCCGTGCTCGAGGTGCTGCTGATCCGCGCCGGGCAGGTGGTGAGCCGCGAAGACCTGCTCGAACACTGCTGGGACGGCTCGGCCGACCCGGTCGCCAACGTCGTCGACGCCGTCGTCAAGCGGCTGCGCGCCAAGCTGCGCGCACCCGGCCTGATCCACTCGGTGCGCGGCGCCGGCTACCGGCTGGCGGCGGAGTGACGCGCTCCTCGGCCGACGGCCTGCGCCGCCTGCGCGTGCTGCTCACCATCCTGTTCACCGCGATGAACACGATCGGCCTGGTCGTGGTCGCCTGGCTCGTCCTCGCGGCCGACTCCCGCCAGCGCGACGAGCACCTCGACGACGAGCTCTACCGCGTCACGTCCGTGGTCAAGCGGCTGCTGCGCGCCGACGGCCCGGACGGCATCAGCACCGCCGGCGTCGACCGCGACGAGGTCAACGACGCCTGCCCGCAGTTCGCCGTGCTGCCCGGCGGGTCCGGGACGTTCCCGGCGAAGCTGAGCGGCCGCTCGTGTGTGGCGGTCGACGTCAACGTGCTCAACGGCTACGCGCAGCAGGCCGTCGAGCAGGGCAAGTTCCTCTACGGCGAGATCGACGCCCCGGACGGCAGCCCGCTGCGGATGCGCGTCGACCCCGTCCGCGCCCAGTCCGGCCGCTACGCCGGGGCCGTCGTCGCGGTGGCCGATGCCCGCGCCGAGGCCGACGCCCACGAGCGCCAGGTGCTCTGGGTGGTCGGCGGCGCCGTGGTGCTCGCCGGGGTGCTCGGCCTGGCCGGCTGGCTGCTGTCCGGCCGCGCGATCCGGCCCGCGGCGAGCGCCCTCGAGCAGCAGGAACAGCTGCTCGCCGAGACCGCGCACGACCTGCGCACCCCGGTGGCCGCGTTGCGCGCCCTCGCCGAGACGGCGCAGCGGCACCCGGCCGAGTCCGCCGAGCTGCTGCCCCGCACGGTGGCACTGTCCGCCCAGATGGGCGAGATCATCGACGGCCTGCTCGTGCGCGCCCGGCTCGCGGCCGGGGTCGACCGGCTCACCGTGCAGCCGGTCTGGCTCGACCAGCTGGTCGCCGGGCTGGTCGAGGACACCCCGGCCGAGGGCGCCCGCGTCACGCTCACCGCCGCGCCGTGCACCGTGCTCGTCGACCCGGTGCTGGTCCGCCGCGCGATCGGCAACCTCCTGGACAACGCGCTGCGCTACGGACGCCGGCCGGGGGAGCAGGCCGTCGTGCACATCACCGTCGCCGGCGGCCGGGTCACCGTGGCCGACCACGGCCCCGGCGTCGACAGCACGACGGCGGAGGAGCTGTTCGACCGGTTCCGGACCGGCAGCGGCTCGTCCGGCCTGGGCCTGTCGATCGTGCGCTGGGTCGCGCAGGCCCACGGCGGCCGCCTCAACCTGTACAACGCCGACGAGGGCGGCGCGATCTTCGAGCTGGAACTGCCGCCGGCCCCCGAGCGCCACTGAGCGTCACCGGATCTTTCGCCTGCTCTCGCGCGTGATCACACTGCTGGGGTGCGGAAATGGACCGGGAATGTATCCGGTGTCGTACACTCCGTCACGTGAAGCTGGGGATCAAAGTGCGGTTGCCGGGGGGCAAGAAGCTGCGTTCCCGGATCCCGCTGGTGCTCGTCGTGGCGTTGTGCGCCGGAGGCGCCGTCGTCGCGCTGTCGGGCAAGACACCGTCGGCCGGGACCGACTTCGTGCCCGCCGGGCACTGGTTCTACGACTCGGAGACGCAGTCCGCGCTGCACATCGACGGCTCGACCGCGCAGATCGACTCCGCGGGCCAGGTGCCCGGGCGTCCCGGCAGCCAGGTGCTGCAGGGCGACACCAGCGGCTACGTCGTCGGACAGGACGGCGGCATCACGATGTTCGACCAGTCCACCCTCGCCGCGCAGCCGCCGCAGCCGGCTCCCGACGACGAGCGCGGGCTCGCGATCGAAGCCGCGGGCGGCCCGTACCTCGCCTACCGCAACGCGGGCAAGATCGCGCGGCTCGGCGGTGCGGTCCAGCTGATCGACGTCGAGGGGCCCTTCGGCGACCCGGTCGCGACCGCCGACGGCACACTTTGGCTCAACCGCACCGACACCGGGCAGCTGTGCCGGCTGCGCAAGGACGACTCGTCGGTCTCCTGCCCGGCCTCGGCCCAGCCCGGCGACACCGGCGGCATGACCCTCGTCGGCGGCAAACCCGTCTTCGTCAACACCCACGACCGCACGCTGCGCACCGTCGGTGACGACGGCGAGGGCGCCGCGGTGCCGCTGGACGTCCCGGTCTCGGCCGCGACCCGCCCGGCCGCGGCCGACGTGCGCGGCCGGATCGCGCTGTTCGATCCGGAGAGCAAACGCCTGTACCTGGTGGACCCGGCCGGGTTCGACCCGGCGAAACAGCGGGAACGGCCGATCTCCGCGCAGCTGCCGCCGGGCGACTACGACGGCCCGGCCTCGACCGGCGACGTCGTCGCCCTGGTCGACAAGGCGGGCGACAAGCTGCTGACCTACGACCACACCGGTGCGGCCCGCGACGCCAAGCCGATCCCGCCCGAGCCCGGCACGCCGAGACTGGTGCAGGGCGGCGACGCCCGCGTCTACGTCGAAGGCGACCAGGGCCGGCACGTCCTGGTGCTCGACCACGACGGGAGGGTGTCCGACGTCCCGGCCGCGGGCCGCCCGGCGGCGACGAGCCCGCCGCCCAGCCCGCCGCCGCCGGAAACCCCGGTCGTCGGCAGCTCGCCGCCGGCGCCGCCGCAGCAGCCGGAGCGGACGGTGGTGCGCACGGAACGGCCGAAGCCCGCGCCGACTCCGAAGTCGACGCCGAAACCGCCGCCCGCGCCGCCGCCCACGGTCGCGGCGAGCCCGCCGAGCGCGCCCACGCAGGTCTCCGCGAAGGCGGGTGACGGATCCGCGACGGTCAGCTGGGGCGCGGCCGCGGCCAACGGCTCACCGGTGACCGCGTACAAGGTCACGTGGAGCGGGGGCAGCAGCGGCTCGGTGACGATGATCGCTTCGGCGCGCTCGACCACCGTGCGGGGCCTGGCGAACCGGAAGGCGTACACGTTCACCGTGAAGGCGGTCAACGAGGTCGGCGACGGGCCCGGCGCGTCGTCGGGCTCGGTGACGCCGGTCGGCACGGAGAAGCTGACGCTCTCGCGCGGCGGGAAGTGCGACGCCCAGTGGGACCGCGAAGGCTGCGCGAAGATGCACGTGGTGCTCAGCGGGTTCGCGCCCAACGCGCACTTCGACATTTATCCGCACTCGACGGATTCCGGCTACGACAACGAAGGTCACGGGGTGGAAACCGACTCGAGCGGGCGCGCGTCGTTCAGCGCGTTCGACTACTTCGGGGTCGGCCACACCGTGTGGGTCACCACGACCAGCGACGGCGCGACGATCACGTCGAACCGTCTCAAGTGGACAGGGGGATGAGCGTGCCGACACCGGCCGAGGTGTACGAGCGGATCGCGGCGAACGTGCAGACGGTGCTGCGCGGGAAGCCGCAGGTGGTGCGGCTGGCCGTCGCCGCGGTGCTCGCCGAGGGCCACCTGCTGGTCGAGGACGTGCCCGGGCTCGGCAAGACGACGCTGGCCCGGTGCCTGGCGCGCAGCATCGGCGGCAGCTACCACCGGATCCAGTTCACCCCGGACCTGCTGCCCGGCGACATCACCGGCGTCCAGATCTACCACCAGGGGGAAGAGGCGTTCCGCTTCCACCCCGGCGGCATTTTCGCCAACGTCGTGGTGGCCGACGAGATCAACCGGGGCACGCCGAAGACCCAGTCGGCGCTGCTGGAGGTGATGTCCGAGCGCACCGTCACCGTCGACTCGGAACGGCACGAGGTGCCGGCGCCGTTCGTCGTCGTCGCCACCCAGAACCCGATCGAGATGGAGGGCACCTACCGGCTGCCCGAAGCCCAGCTCGACCGGTTCCTCATGCGCCTGACCGTCGGCTATCCCGACCTGGCGACCGAAGTACTGGTGATCATGAGCGACCGGGCCGGGATCGGGCCCGACGAGCTGTCGCCGGTCGTCGACCTGGAGACGCTGCGCGCCGCGATCGCGCAGGTGCGGGCGATCCACGTGGACACCGCGGTCTGCGAGTACGCCGCCCGCATCGCCGCCGCGACGCGCACGCACGTCGCGCTTCGGCACGGCGCGAGCCCGCGTGGCAGCATCGCGCTGATCCGGACCGCGCAGGCGATCGCCGCCACCCACGGCCGCGGGTACGTGACCCCGGACGACGTCAAGGAGGTCGCGCGGCCGGTCCTGGCCCACCGGCTGATCCTGACCTCCGACGCCGAGCTGGCCCAGCGCGAACCCGCGGACATCCTCGACGAGGTGCTGGCCGCCACCCCGGCCCCGACCATGCGCACCCCGGCCGCCGGGACCCCGGTCGGCTGATGACGCGCCCGACCGCGCGGGGCACCGGACTGGCGGTGACCTCGGTGGCCCTGCTCGCCACCGGCCTGGCCGGAGGCTGGCCGCTGCCGCGCGCGCTCGGCGCGGCCGGGCTGCTGGCCGTCCTCGGCGCCCTGCTCGCCGGCGCCCGCCGCGTGCGCGTCTCGGTGTCCCGGGACGTCTACCCGGACCGCGTCGGCCGCGGCCGTCCGGCGTTCGCGCAGCTGCGGGTCCGCAACGCCGGGAGCCGGCGCCAGAGCCCGTTCACCGCGGGCGACCGCGTAGGCGCCGGGACACGCGAGGTGCGCGTCCGCGCGCTGCCGCCGGGAACGGAGTCGGTGCAGCACTACGAGCTGCCCACCGCAGTCCGCGGCCGGCACCAGGTCGGGCCGCTGACCCTGGAACGCCGTGACCCGCTCGGACTCGGCCGGGTCCGGCTCACCACCGGGGACACCGCGACGCTGTGGGTGCACCCGACGGTGCGGCCGGTGCGGCTGCCGGTCGGCGGGCACCCGCGCCACCACCACGAGGGCGTCACCACCGAGCTGTCCCCGCACGGTTCGCACGACCTCCGCGACGTCCGCGAGTACGTGCCCGGCGACGAGGTCCGGCACCTGCACTGGCGAGCGACGGCCCGGACCGGGCGGCTGATGGTGCGCGACTTCGTCGACCCGGAGCAGCCGCGGTTCACCGTCGTGCTGGACACCCGGTGCCCGCCGGGCCCGCTGTTCGAGGAAGCCGTCGACGTCGCCGCCTCGCTGCTGGCGGCGGCCGCCGCGGCC
Organism: Amycolatopsis nalaikhensis; assembly: GCF_030264295.1. Taxonomy (GTDB): domain Bacteria; phylum Actinomycetota; class Actinomycetes; order Mycobacteriales; family Pseudonocardiaceae; genus Amycolatopsis; species Amycolatopsis nalaikhensis. The sequence goes on from NZ_CP127173.1 coordinate 5,292,626, forward strand.
GGGCAGCGCTGCCGGCTGGTGACCTCGGGCGGCGTCGACGTCGCGACGCCGTCCGGCCCGCAAGCGGTGCGGCGCCTGCTGGACGAGCTGTGCGTGCTGACCGCGGGCGCCCCGCCGGACGCGCCTCTGCTGCCGGAGAGCCGCGACCGCGGCGGCATCCTGACCGTCGTGGCCACCGGCGCGCCGGACCTGGCGCCCGTGGCGGCGGTCCGACTGCGCTACGCGAGCACGGTCGCCGTCGTCCTGGGGTCGTCGGCGCCGCCCGCGGGCGCGATCCGCGTGCTGCTCGCGCCGGACGCTGTCACCGCGTTGCGGCGGTGGACCGAGGTGGTGGCGTCGTGACGCGGGCCGTGGTCCTGCTCCTGACCGTGCTGCCCGGCCTGTTGTTCGCGCCGGTGTTCGGGTTCTGGGCGCTGTGCCTGCCGGTGCTCGCGGCTGGGGTCGTGTGCTTCGGCGTCGCGGAGCTGTGCGCCCGGCGGCCGGTGCTGCTGCCCTGGCGTCCGGTCCTCGCGGTCGTGCTCGGACTGACCGCCGTGGTCGAGATCGTGGTGGGCGGAACCGCTTCACCCGGTGCGGCGCTGCGCGTCCTCACTGCCGGGGTGACCGACTCCTGGCGGCTCACCCTGCAGACGACGTGGCCCGCGCCGGCGGACCCGGCGCTGGTGCTGTTCGTGCCGCTGCTCGTGCTGGCCGCGTCGGTCCTGGCCGTCGAGCTGCTCGGGCGACGGCCGCTGCTCGCGTTGCTGCCTTCGCTGCCGATTCTGGTGCTCAGCCAGGCATACGGCGCTCTGACCGGGGTGACCGCGCTGGTGGTCGGGGCCGGTTACGTCGCACTGGTGGTGCTGCTGCTGGTGCTGACCGGGCCCGACCGGCCGGCGACCCCGTCGCCACTGCCGCGCGTGGGGACCCTGCTGCTCGCCGCGGTGCCCGCGGTCGCGCTCGGCTGCGCCGGAGTCGTCGCCGGCAGCGTCGCGAACCCGGCCGGGACGCCGGCGTTTTCGTTGCAGGAGAACCAGCCCGCGCCGCTGCCGCCGGGCCGCGTGGCCAACCCGCTGACCGAGATCGCGGGACGGCTGCTGCACCCCGAGGTGCCGGTGTTCCGGTACTCGAGCGGCACGCCGGTCGACCGGTGGCGCTTGGCCGTCCTCGACCGCTTCAACGGCGTCACGTGGTCACCGGGCGGTGAACCGCGGCGGCTCGGCGCACCGCTGCCCGCCCCGGCGGCGCCACCGTCGGACCTGCGGACCGCCGACGTCACGGTGTTCGGCTCGCTCGGCCCGTGGCTGCCGAGCCAGCCGCTGGTGTCCGGAGTGGACGGAGTGGCACCGTTCGTCGACGCCGCGTCCGGCCAGCTGCGGCTGCCGGGCCCGGCCGACGGCGCCGCGTACCGGTTGCGGTGGTGGGAACCGGGCGGCCAGTCCGGGCTGCTGGGACGCGGGGTCGACCCGGCCGCGGCCCGGGACGTCGGTGACGTCGGCGCGGTCCCACCGGAGGTCACGGCGCTGGCGCGGGCCGCCGTCCGCGACCTGCGGCCGTCGTTCCAGACGGCGTTGCTGCTGGAGAAGTACTTCAGCGACCACTACCGCGTGGTGCGCGCGGGGGAGCGGTTGCCGACCGGCAGCGGCTGGCCGCAGCTGAAGCGGTTCCTGCTGGAGACGCGAGCCGGGACGAGCGAGCAGTTCGCGGCGGCGTACGTGGCGATGGCGAAGCTCCTCGGCATACCGGCCCGCCTCGCGGTCGGCTTCCGGTCGCCGGCGGGCGCGGGCCGGGACGTGGTGGTGCGCAACGCGGACGTGCTGGCGTGGCCGGAAGTCGCGGTCGACGGTGTCGGCTGGGTAGCCCTGGACCCGACCGGGGCCGCGGCGCCGTCAGGCGGCCTCGGCGACACGACGGCGCGCGCCCGGGCGGCGCTGCCCCCACCGGACCAGGTGGCCCCGCCCCGCCTGCCGGCCACCGGACCCGGCGGCACCTCGGGCCCGGACGCCGGTTTTTCGGTGCCGGGGCCGGTGTTCGCCGTGCCGGCGGCGGTGCTGCTGGTGCTGTGGCTGGCGGGAGTGCCGGTGGCGGGGCTGGTCCGCGGGTGGCGACGGCGGCGCCGGCCAGGCTACGAGTCGGTGGCGGGCGCGTGGGCGGAAGCGCGCGATCGGCTGCGCGCGCACGGCGTGGTGCTGACGGCCGGGATGACGGTGCGGGACGCGCTTTCCGCGGTCGGACCTTCGGCACCGCCGGAAGTGCGGGAGGGGTTGTCGGAACTGGCCGACGCCTTCGACGCGGCGATGTGGGCCCCTTCCGCGGCGGGCGGTGAACGCGATCGGGCGTGGTCGGCCGTCCGGAAACTGCGGCGCGGCCTGGCCAAAGCCCGCCCGGGCCGCCGCATCCTGGCCTGGTTCGACCCACGCGCCTTGCGTCCCTCCCGCGGCTGGTCGTGAGTGTGAAACAGGGTTAGAACCCGGTTTCACACTCACGACCCCGGCCGTGGCGGCGAACCGGCCCTGCCATGAGAGTGCTCGTCATGGCTTCGAACTCGGGCTTGACCGGTTCCGGCCAGCGCGCCCCGGGCGTCGAGCGCGGCCGTGACGATGGGGTGATGAGCCGAAGCATGCCCGCGTTGGCGGGGATCGTCGCCACGGTGCTCCTCTCCCTCGCCCCGCCCGCGGCCGCCGCACCGCCCGCCGGGGCCTGTGCCACCGCCGAAGGCGCGCACCCCGTCGTCGCCGAACTCCCTTGGGCTCAGCGCACCCTCGACCCCCGTCGCGTGTGGACCCACAGCACGGGAGCCGGGGTCACCGTCGCCGTCGTCGACTCCGGGGTCGACGCCGGCCATCCGCAGCTCGCCGGGAAAGTCCTTCCCGGCAAGGACTTCTTCCTCGCCGGCGATCTCCCCGGCGACTTCGACTGCGCCTCCCACGGCACGGCCGTCGCCGGGATCATCGCCGCCGCGCCCCAGGCTGGTGTCGGCTTCCAAGGGCTCGCCCCCGGAGCCACCGTGCTGCCCGTGCGGATCACCGACCGCGACCTCGCCGACGACGGCCGCCCGACCCCGATCGACCCCGTCGTGCTCGCCCGGGGGATCTGGTACGCCGCGGATTCCGGGGCGAAGGTGCTCAACCTCTCCCTCTCCGGGTACGCCGACGACCCCATGGTGCACGACGCGATTCGGCACGCCCAGCAGAACGACGTCCTCGTCGTCGCGGCCGTCGGGAACCGCGGCTCCGGCCCGTCCTACCCCGCGATGTACGACGGCGTCCTCGGTGTCGGCTCGATCGACATCGGCGGCCACCGGGCGCAGGGCTCACAGGTAGGGTCCTATGTGGACATAGTGGCGCCCGGGGCCGGCGTGCTGAGCACGACCCGCGCGGGCGGCCACGACTACTTTGACGGCACCAGTTTCGCCGCCCCCTTCGTCACCGCCACCGCCGCGCTCGTCCGCGCGGCCGCGCCGAACCTCAGCGCCGCCGAGGTCGCCGACCGGCTGATCGCGACGGCGACCCCGATGCCCGGCGGCGCGGGCAGCCTCGAGTACGGCGCCGGCCTGGTCGACCCCTACCGGGCGGTGACCGAAGGGCTGACCACCCGCCCGGCGGCCCCGCTGCCGTCCGTGGTGCCCACCACGCGCGACCACGAAGCCGAAAGCGTCGCGGCGTGGTGGGCGCGGCAGGGCAGCGCGGCGCGGGCCGGAGTCGCCGTCGCGCTGGCCGCGACTCTGCTGGGCACCGCCCTGATCGTCGTCCTTCGCCGGGGGAAACGCCGGCGGTGGACACCGGCCCGGACCCGGCCGCTGCCGCCGCGTCCCGACCGCGAACCGGTCGCCGCGGAGCCGTTCCTGCTGCCCGGCGGGCACTGAGAAGGGGCGGTCCCGAACCTCGGGACCGCCCCTCGTCAGCAGCCTCAGATCGACGTGCTCCCGACCCGCGCCCTCGCCGACGCCAGCGCCTGCTGCAACTCGGTGTTGGTGTTGTCGACGCCGCCGCGCAGCGCCTCCAGCATCTGCTGCTGCGCCTGCGAAACCTGCTGCCAGGCGGCACTCACCTCGGAGAACTGCCCGCCCGCCTGGTCCTGCCAGCCCTCGGCGGTCTGGCCGGACATCGTCTGCCAGGTGCTCATCTCCTGGTCGACCCGCCCGATGGTGCTGCGGATCTGATCGGTGAGCCGGTGCAGCTCGCTGAAGTTTCCCTTGATCAGCACGAGAATCCCCTTCCGGAGTCAGGCCCGCAGCGCGCCGCCGAAGGGGCTGTGCCCCTGAGCGGATTCGATGCCGGCGCGCGCCGCGTCTTCGGCGCTGAGGTAGGTGTTGGCCGAGAACTGCGTGTTCTCACCGAGGTTGCCCAATGCCGCGGTCAGCCGGGTGATGCCCTGATCCCATTGTTCGTGCGCGCGCACGAACGCTTCGTAGGACGTCCCGACCCACTGCCCGTGCATCGCGCCGACCACCGGCAGCAGCGAAGCCCGGTGCCCGTTGATGCTGTCCGCCACCGAACCGGCGGTCTTCGCCGATTGCTGGAGGACGTCCATTTCGCCGTGTAGCTGATCCTGCATGCTCGCCACGCGCGGCTCCTTTTCTCACCGGAGTAACCGTTTCCGCGTCGACGCTAGGTGCCGCGCGGCCCGCGTGGCCCGGTCACGGCACGTTCCTGCCACACCGCCCCACACCGCCGCGCGAGGCCCGACGATGGCCGGGTGGCGACAACCTTGGTGCACCGCGGCGATCGGACGGCCGGGCCGGCGATGCCGTCCGGCGAGGTGGTGCTGGAGGCACCGCCCGAGATCCCGCTGCCGTCGGGGCGGACGTGGACCCAGGCCCTGATGGTCCTGCCGATGGTGGCGATCATGGGCGGCACGCTGCTCGGCTTCGGCGGGACGGCGAGCGCGCTGCGCTACGTCGTGCTCGGCCTGTTCGGCGTCGCGATCCTCGGCATGCTCTGCGCGGCCTTCCTCAACGGCGGCGGGGTGAGCAAGCGCGAGATGGCGCACGCCCGGCGGCTGTACCTGCGCGGTTTGGCCCAGCACCGGATGCGCGTGCTCCGCACCATCGATCGGCAACGCGCGGCGCTGGCCCACCTGCACCCCGAGCCGGCGACGCTGTGGTCGCTGGCCGCCGGGCCGCGGCTGTGGGAACGACGGGCCGCCGACCCCGACTTCCTGGTCGCCCGGATCGGCCTGGGTCCGCAGGCCCTGGCCACCCCGATCGTCCCGCCGGACACCCTGCCCCTCGAACGGCTGGAGCCGCTTTCCGCGCTCGCGCTGCGCCGGTTCGTCACGGCGTACACCACGGTCGGCGGGCTCCCGCTCGCCGTCTCGATCAACGGGTTCGCCCGCCTCCACCTCACCGGCGACCGCGACCGCCGCACCGCGCTCGCCCGGTCCCTGCTGGCCCAGCTGGCTGTCCTGCACGCACCCGACGACGTCCGGATCGCCGTCTGCGCCGCGCCCGGCCGGCTTCCGGAATGGGACTGGGTCAAGTGGCTGCCGCACGCGCTGCACCCGGAACGCACCGACGCCGTCGGCCCGCTGCGGCTGGTCGCGCCGACCGCGACCGGGCTCGAGGCGATGCTCGACGACCTGCTCGCCGGCCGGCCGCGGTTCGACCCCGACGGCGCCGGGCGCGCCCCGGCCCCGCACCTGCTGGTCGTCCTCGACGGCGGCGACGTCCTGGGCTCCGACCACCTGATGACCGGCGGCGGCGTCGAAGGCGTCACCGTGCTCGACCTCAGCTCACCGGTGCCCCGCGCGCTCGACCGCGGCACGGCCGAGCTTTCCGTCGGTCCCGACGGAACCCTCGGGGCCCGCACCGCCGGTGGCACCGAGGAGCTCGGCCGCGCCGACGAAATGGCGCTCAGCGCCGCCGAAGCGCTCGCGCGGACGCTGGCGCCGCTGCGGCTGCCCGGCGGGCCGCGGGGGGAGCAGCCGCTCAGCGGCGAACTGGGCCTGGAGGACCTGCTCGACCTCGGCGACCCCTTCGCGTTCGACCCGGCCGACACCTGGCGGCCACGGCCCAGCCGCGACCGGCTTCGCGTGCGGTTCGGGATCACCCCCGACGGTACGCCGGTCGAGCTGGACCTCAAGGAGTCCGCGCAGGACGGCATGGGCCCGCACGGCCTGCTGATCGGCGCCACCGGGTCCGGCAAGAGCGAGCTGCTTCGCACCCTCGTGCTCGCGTTGGCGATCACGCACCCGCCGAACCAGCTCAACTTCGCGCTCATCGACTTCAAGGGTGGCGCGACCTTCACCCGCCTCGACGGGCTCCCGCACACCAGCGCCGTGATCACCAACCTCGCCGACGAGTTGCCGCTGGTCGACCGGATGGCCGACGCGATCAACGGCGAGCTGATCCGCCGTCAGGAATTGCTGCGCGCGGCCGGGAACTTCGCGTCGCTGCGCGACTACGAGAAAGCCCGGCTCGCCGGCGCACCGCTGGCCGAAGTGCCGACGCTGCTGGTGGTCTGCGACGAGTTCAGCGAGCTGCTTTCGGCCCGGCCGGATTTCATCGACATGTTCGTCCAAATCGGACGGGTCGGGCGGTCGCTCGGCGTGCACCTGCTGCTGGCCAGTCAGCGCCTGGAGGAAGGCAGGTTGCGCGGGCTCGACGGCCACCTGTCCTACCGGATCGGCTTGCGCACGTTCTCCGACATGGAAAGCCGCGCGGTGCTGGGCGTCACCGCGGCGTTCACGCTGCCGCGCGCGCCCGGCCACGGCTTCCTCAAGTTCGGCACCGAGGTCATGACGCGGTTCCGGTCCGCCTACGTCTCCGGCGTCCACCGCCCGGGCACGACCGGCGCGGGTCCCCGCGAGCACCAGGCGGCGATGCGCGAGTACACGACCGCCTACGTCGCACCGGAAGTCACCGAAGAAACCGAAGCCGAGGAAGACCTCGACGAAGCCGTCGGCGAGAGCCTGCTCGACATCCTCGTCGACCGGTTCACCGGCAAGGGCACGCCGGCGCACCAGGTTTGGCTCCCACCGCTGCGCGAGCCGTCCACGATGGACGGCCTGCTCGGGGTACCGGTCGTGGATCCGGTGCGCGGGCTCACCGCAGGCGGGCCCGGGCCGCAGGGGAAGCTGCGCGCCGTCGCCGGGATCGTCGATCGGCCGCTCGACCAGCGCCGAGACCTCCTGGAGCTGGACTTCTCCGGCGCGGCCGGGCACGCCGTGGTCGTCGGCGCGCCGCGGTCGGGCAAGAGCGTCGCGCTGCGGGCGATCATCACGAGCCTGGCGCTGACGCACACGCCGCGCGAGACGCAGTTCTACTGCCTCGACTTCGGCGGTGGCACGCTCGCCACGCTGCGGGGCCTGCCTCACGTCGGGAGCGTCGCCGCGCGGCAGAACGCCGGCGCGGTCCGGCGCACGGTCGCCGAGGTGGCCGGCGTGCTCGCGGCCCGTGAACGCCGGTTCGCCGAGCTGGAGCTCGACGGCATGCCGGAGTACCGGCGCCGCCGTGCCGCGGGCGAGTTCGCCGAAGATCCGTACGGCGACGTCTTCCTCGTGGTGGACGGCTGGCTGACGCTGCGCAAGGACTTCGAAGACCTCGAGGAAGTCGTCGCGGGGATCGCCGCGCGCGGGCTCGCCTACGGCGTGCACCTGCTGGTGGCCTGCTCGCGGTCGTTCGACCTGCGCCCGGCCGTGCGCGACCTGTTCGGCGGGCGGCTGGAGCTGCGGCTCGGCGATCCGGTCGACACCATGGTCGACCGGGCCAGCCAGCTGCTCGTCCCGGAGAACGCGCCCGGTCGCGGCGTCACGACCGGGCGCCACCAGATGCTGACCGCGCTGCCCCGGATCGACGGGCGGGCCACCGCCGACGACCTGCCGGCCGGGTCCGCGGCGCTCGTCGAAGCCGTCGCGCGGGCTTGGCCGGGGAAGCCCGCGCCGAGTGTGCGGCTGCTGCCGGGCGTGCTGCCGTATGCGGAACTGCCCGTGGTGGACGACCCGGCCACGCACCGGCTCGCGGTGGGGATCGCCGAGCAGGACCTGGGGCCGGTGCGGCTGGACTTCGCCGCCGACCCGCACCTGCTGCTGCTTGGCGACGGCGAGTCCGGGAAGACGGCGTTCCTGCGTCTGCTGGCCCATCGCATCGCCCGGGCGTACCGGCCGGAGCAGGCGCGGCTCATCGTCGTCGACCACCGGCGCGGGCTGCTCGGGGACCTGTCCGAGCCGCACCTGCTCGGCTACGGCACCGACCCGGCGTCGACGGCGAACCTCCTGGCCGAGGCCGCCCGCGGGGTCGCCGAACGGCTGCCCGGCCCCGACGTCACCCCCGCCCAGCTGCGGACGCGGTCGTGGTGGCGCGGGCCGGAACTGTTCGTGCTGGCCGACGACTACGACCTCGTCGTGAACCCCGCGGCGAATCCGTTCCTGCCGCTGCTGGACCACTTGGCCCAGGGCCGTGACATCGGCCTGCACGTCATCGTGACGCGGCGGACCGGCGGGGCCGGGCGCGCGCTGTTCGAGCCGTTCCTCACGCGGCTGCGCGACGTCGGCACGCCCGGGTTGCTGCTGTCCGGCGACAAGGAAGAAGGACCGCTGCTCGGCGGGGTCAAGGCCGAGCCGCTGCCGGCGGGGCGCGGCCGGCTGATCGGCCGCCGCGAGGCGCCCAAGCTGCTGCAGCTGGCCTGGCTGCCACCCGGTGAAATGACCACAGTGGACGAAGGGAAACCCTGATGGGAGAAGACATCCACGGCCTGACCGACGGCCTGGAACAGTTCGCCCCGCAACCGCCCGACCCGGCCGTCGCGGCCGCACGCCCGGGCATCGCCGGCGGCGGCCTGCGCGAAACGGCCGACCTGGCGGCCGCGGACACGGCATCCGCGACCGCGCTCGCCTCGTACGTCCGGCGCGCGCACGACGAGTTCGTCGCGCTGGCGCGAATCGCCCGCGGCTCGGCACAGGACTACCTCGCGGGCAACGCGGCCGGGGCCCGGGCCCTGGCCGCGGCCGGCACCGGACTGGGGGACTGAGCCATGGGGTACGGATCGCTGCCGCTGGAGCAGCAGCTCGCGATGGTGCAGGTGGAGCAGGGCAACATCGGCGCGTTCGGCGAGATCGGCCGCAAGTGGCAGGCCGCGCGGGCCGCCCTGGAGACCGCGGAAGGGCAGCTGACCGAGCACGCGAACCGGATCTCCGGCGCGTGGCAGGACGACGCCGGCAAGAGCTTCGTCCGCCGGACCACCGACGGCACGACGTCCTTGCGCACGCACGCGCAGCGGATCGCCGCGGCGGCCCCGTGGACGGCGCTCGACGCGGCCGCCCAAGCGGTGCCGATGGTGGCGCAGTACGTCGCGCAGTGTCTCGAGCAGGCGCGGCGGATCCAGGCCGCGGCCGCGCAGGCGAGCGGTGCGCCGACGGAATCGCAGGTGAAGCAGCTGCAGGAAGCGGCCGGCGCGAAGATGGACGAGCTGGGCCGGCTGTACGTCGCGGCGGCCCAGCGGCTGCGCGCGGCGGCGGGCGAAAACGGCGCGAGCGGTGGTAGCCAGAGCGCCTCGAGCCGTGCTTCGGCTGATGCTGGGGGTGCTTCGAGTGGCGCGGATGGTGGCGGTGCTGCATCCGGAGCTGGTGGTGGAGGCGGTGCTTCGGCTGACGCCGGGGGCGCTTCCGGTGGCGCGGCTGCCGCGGGCGGTGCCGAGTCCGGTGGTGCCGATCCCGGCGCGGTCCCGGCTCCCGAAGCGCCGCGGGTGCCGGACTTGCCGTCGCCGGTCGCACCGACGTTGGCGGGGCTGGAGAGCGTCGCCCCGCCGGTGCCACCCTCGGTGACTCCGGTCGCGTCGACACTGCCGTCGGCGGCGGGAGCGTCCGCGGTGCCGGGCACGGCACTGGGCGGCCTCGCCGGACTGGCCGGCTCCGTCCGCCTGCCGGGCGCGGCAGCGATCCCGCAGGTGGCGGCGCCCCGGGCGACGGCGGTCACCCCGGCAACGGCGGCCGCCCCCGTCGAACCGACTGTCTCCGGGCCGGCCCAGGCGACGTCCGCGCGTCCGGCCTCGGGCGGCTTCCCGGGCATGATGCCCCCGATGTCGGGCGCGCTCACGGGATCGGGCCAGCGCCCGGGACCGGGCCGCGCGGAGCACCCGTTCACCGGTCGCGGCCCGGCCCGGCGGCAGCCACCGGGAGTACCCGAGCGACTCGGCGGCCGGGCGCGCGGTGACCATCGCGCGGTTCCGGCGGAGGAGCCCCGCTGGTCACCCGGCGCGCCCCGCCTCGACGACGAGCTGTGGGAGGTCGCACCGCCGCCGTCCGTGCTGCGCTCCGACCGCGCCTGACCCGACCAGACCCCAGAAGCGGCACTTTCCCGTGAAAGTGCCGCTTTTTGGCGTCTGCCGCAGGTTTGTCGTGAGTGTTCAGGGCGGTTAGAACCGCCCTGAACACTCACGACCAGCCGCGGCAGAACGGCCGCCGGTCAGCGGCTCAGGGCCGAGTTCTCCGCCAGGCCCGGCCCCTGCGGCACCCGGGCGAGCAACGCCGCCGGGATCCGTACCGGGGTCACCGCGCCGTATCCCAGTACCTCGAGGGTCCGCCGGCTCGCCACCGGGTATGCCCGTCCCGCGTCCGTCACCAAGGCGAGCGTTCCCGCCGGCGCCGTCCGGCTCGGCATCGCCTCCACCAGCGCCGCCGTGCCCGGGGGCACCACCACGCGGTCGGCCAGGACCGTGCCCGCCGCGGTGCGGCCGGGCGTCGCGGTCATCGGGTCCGGTGGGTCGAGTGCGGGATCGATCAGGACCGAAGGCGCTTCCGCGTCCGGGGTGAAGCCGAGGCACACCACGGCACCCGTGGCGAATCCGGGCAGCTGCGCCGGAACGTCGCCCGGCTGCCGTGGCGGCGCCGGGGCCTGGCGGGCCTCCGCCAGATCGAGCGGACTCAGCGAAACGGCGTCCGGCTGGGCGTCCGGATAAGCGGCCGCGGTCGGCGGGTAGGCGCGCTGGATGTCGTACTGCACCGGGGTGATCGGGCGCAGGCGCTCGGCTTCCGCCAGGTAGTACTCCGTCGCGCCGCTCGTCCGGACGGCCAGCAGCTGACCCGCGCGCAGCTGCGGCCGTCGGGGCACCGCCGTCGACGGCTTCCCCGCGTCCGGCACGGGGATCGGCGCGATCGCCGCTCCGGCTGGCAGCAGATCGCCGGCCGCCGGGCTCACCCGAACCGGGGACGCCGAGCGCAACGCCAGCCCGACCGTCACCGCGTCGGCCGCCGCGATCCGGTGCCGGAAGCCGCCTGCCACCACGTATCGCTCGCCGGTGTCCGCGGACTCGGCCAGCAGCGCACGGTCGCCCAGCGGCGTTCCGCCCGGCGGCACGCGTCCGGCGAGCAGCACCGAACGGCTCACCGCGCTGCCGTCGGTGCCGGTCTCGGGCCGCGAGCACAGGGACCACTCCGGCCCGAGCAGGTGATCGGCCGCGGGAAGGGCGTCGGGCGCGTCGGCGATGCCGATCACCGGTCCGCGTGGGACGCCGTCGAGCGAGTTCCGGGACACCTGAACGGTTTTCGCGCTACCCGCGGCGAGCACCGCCGACGTGTAGTTCGCCGCCGGGTGCAGGCGGCCGGCGAGGTAGACGAACCGCGTCCCGGTCTCCTTTTCGACGATGACGGCGTCGCCGGCCCGCCAGGACGTGTTGCCGCCCGGGACGAGGAGCCCGAAGACGCCGAACCCGGCGAGCAGGACCAGGGACAGCCCGATCCCGGCGAACGCCGCGGTGGCCGGCCGCCGGAACCGCGGCCGCTCCGGGTCGGTTTCGCGGGCGGTCAGCGCGGAAACGGTGCGCTGGACGAGGAACTGGTGCGCGTGCAGCTGGTCGCGAGGGGAAGCCACGTCAGCCCGCCAGCCCGCGCAGCACGGCGTAGAGGCCGAGCACCCAGCACAGCAGCGGGACCACGGCCACGACGACGAGCACTTCGACGACCTCGCCCCACCGCGCGAGGTAGGGCGTCGGCGTCTTCGCCGCGTAGCGCAGGCCGGCGGGTACCGCGGCGACCGCGGCGGCCGCGCACACCGCGGTGATCGTCCACGGGGGCCCGCCGCCGAGCAAGGCGAGGCCGGCCAAGCCCGTCGCACCGGCCAGCAGCAGCGGCAGGCGGTGCCGCACGATCGGGTGCAGCCGCGCCCGCAGCAGGAACCCGGCGGTCAGCACCGCCGTGAAGACCAGGCCCGCGGTACCGCCGTGACCGGCCCACCACAGCAGCGCCGGCACGGCGGCCACGGCGATCGCCCAGAGGAATCCGGTGAGGAAACCGTCGGCGCGCACGACGGACGCGTAGACCGCGCGCCGCGCCGGGTGCGGGGTGTCGCGCAGCAGGTCGGCCGTGCCGCGCGGAAGCACCGGCAGCGGCAGCCTGCCCAGCCGGACGGCCAGCGCGGGCAAAGCCGGCGAACCGACCAGGGCCGCGGCCGCGACGATCGCCGCGGCCTGCGGCCCGGGCACGACACGGGCCGTGGCGAGCCACGCCCCGAGCGTCCCGGCCAGCCCGGCGACCGCCGCGGCCGTGAAGACGGCTGCCCGGTCGGCCACGCCCACCAGCCCGGCGACGGCGGCGACCAGCACCGCCCCGCACCCGGCGAGCAGCTGGGGCGCGCCCAGCGGCTTGCCGGCCGCGAGCAGGAGGGCGCCCCCCACGAAGGCGAACGGCCACGCCGTCACCGCCAGCACCGTGCCGGCCCCGCTGTCCCCGAACGCCCGGGCGAGGGCCGTCCCGCCCGCCACCAGCGCGATCGCCGCGAGCAGTGCCCCGACCGCCGGAGGAGTCCAGGACGGACCCGCGGTGCCGAGCACGGCCAGGGCCAGCAGCGCCGCGAGCGAGCCGGCCGCCAGGCCCGCCGCCCGGGTGTGGCGGGCCTGCCAGGTGCCGCCGAGACGGGCCGACCCGTCGGCGATCACGTCGGCCAGGTCGTCGTACTCCAGCTCGGGCCAGTCGACGTGGGCCGGCGCGAGGTGCAGGACCTCGCCGTCGCCCACGCGCTGCGCGGCGGCCGTGCGGGCGGGGTCGAGCCGGCCGCCGTCGCCGCGGCGCAGCAGCCACCCGCCGGGCGGCTCGTCGGCCGCGCCGGCGTGGCGGAGCAGGCCCGGCAGCAGCTCGGCGAGCGGCGCTCGTTCGGGCAGCGCGAGGTCGATGCGGCGGTGTGGCGTCGCGACAGTCACGCGGACCAGGCCGGTCGTGGTCATGGTGGCCTTCCTCGGTTCGGCTCGCGGCAGGTAGCTGCCGCGAGCACCCGCGGACGGGCGCGGGCGGACCTACTATGGATCGGCGGGGCCACGCGGAGGGTGTGGCGGCAGGTTGCGGACAGGCGGGGGTCATGACGGGAACGACGGCCGGAGACACGTACCCGGGGGGTTCGTCGCGAGTGCCCTTCGCCTACCGGCCGCTGCCTTCGAAGTTCGACAAGCGCACCAAGGCGGCGTTCGAACGTGAGCAGGCCGCGCTGCGGCACGTCCCGTCCGTGCTGGCGATCGACGCGGTCGAGACGCGGCTGGACGGCAGCCAGGTGCTGCGCCGCGAGCAGTGCCCGCAGTCGCTGGCCGGGCTGGTCGCCCAAGGCGGCCCGTTGTCCGCGGCGGACGCGGTCGTCCTGGGGCGGACGCTGGCCACGGCGCTGGCCGGGATGCACGCGGCGGGCGTCGTCCACGGCGGGGTGAGCCCGCACAACGTGCTGTTCCGCGCCTCGGGTGAGCCGGTCCTGGCCGACGGTGGCCTGGTGCTGCGGCACACGTTCCCGCGCGATCCGCTGCACGCCATCGAGTTCCGCGCGCCCGAGGCCGCGCGCACGGAGGTGCTCGACGAGGCGAACGATTTGTGCGGCTTGGGCGCGGTGGTGCACTTCGCGCTGACGGGCAGTTCGCCGCATCCGGGCAAGCTGGGGGAGCGGCAGGGCGAGCGGGTGCTGCGGGTGCTGCGCGAGCCGGTGCCGGCGATCCACCGCGAGGACGTCCCGGTGGCCCTGTCCACGACGATCGGCCGGTTGCTGGCGGCGGACCCGGCCCATCGGCTGACGGACGCGGCGGACGTGGCCCGGCGGCTGGCGACGGTGGGTTCGGTACCGCCGGGCTTCGACGACTTCGCTTCGGGACCGGCGTCCGCCGCGATGCCGGGCGGCGGGTACGGGATGGTCGCGCCGGTGTCCGGGCTGGCCTCCGCACCGCCGGCGCCGGCAGGACCGCCGCGCGTGCCCACCGAGTACGCCACGCCGCCGAGCCCCGTCGTCGCCGCGCTGCCCCCGAGCGCCGCCGCGTCGCCGCGCGCGCCGCAGATTCCCGCACCCGCCCGCGTTCCCGTGGCCTCGTTCGACTTCCGCGGCGGCAAACCCGGAAAAGGCCGCAGCCGCCGCAAGATCCTCGTCGCCGGCGGGGCCACTCTCGCCACCGCGGCCGTTGTCGGTGGGCTGATCGTCGTGCTCGGCAATGGGTCCGTCGAGATGGCGCAACCCCCCGAAACCCAACCCGCCGCCCCGCCGCCCTCCTCGCCGGTTGCCGCGCCGGCCACCGCGCTCGAACTGCTGCCGCCGCGGGACTCCAGCGACAGCGTCGAACTCACCTGGCGGAGCTCGGCGCCCATGGACTACGCGGTCGTCGTTGCCGCCGAAGGAGATCAGGCGCGGGTTTTCCCCGCCGGGCGGCAGCTCAGCCTCACCGTTCCCGTCGAGCCCGGGCGGCGTTACTGCTTCCTCGTCCGCGCCGCCACCGCGCGCGGGGTCTACGAAAGCCTGCCGAAGGCCATTCGCGGCGCCACCTGCACCCGCTGAACGCCCGTGGCCGGAAGCGGCCAGCCCGCCGTCGTGCCCCTGTCGGACCGGCAGACTCCCCGTAGACGCACGAACCCGGGGAGGCGCGGTGGAAACCCAGCGGATGGTCCTGACCTACGAGCCCGTGCGGTTCGAACAACTGGCCGGGGAGATCCGCGGCATCCAACGGGAGCTCGCGGCCGTCCGGGAAACCGCTTTCTCATCCGACGGCCTGATTTCCGTGACCGTCGACGCCCGCGGTGACCTGCTGGAGCTCGTGCTCGACCCGCGGATCTACCGCGACCCCGACTCGCGCCGCCTCGCCGATGCGATCGCCGAAACCCACCGCGCCGCGCGGGAAGCGGCCGACGCGCGCGCGTTCGAACTGACCGTGCGCCAGCTCGAACTCTGAACAGGAGGACCGCACCATGACCGACGGTGCCGACATGGACGTGGACGGCGTCACCAACGCTATGACTGGACTCGAGCAGACCGGTACCGCGTTCCACACGGGGTGGAGCAACGCGACCGCGGCCGGCACGGGCGGGCTGGGTCAGGGACCGATGGGCGCTGCCTTCCTGGCTAGTTTCCGGCCCGGCGCGGAAGCCCTCGGTGACGCCGCCGCGCGGATCGCCCGCGGGATCCGGGACACCGCCGCGTCCGGACACGGCTCGGCGGGTGACTACCGGGCCGCGGACGCCAGCGGCGGCGAAGCGCTCGGCGGCCGCTGATGGCCGTCGCGGAACCCGCCAACGAGCTGTGGACCGCCGTCAAGGCGATCGCGAACCCCTGGCCCCCGGACGACGAGGACCAGGTAGCCGACCTCGCCGACGACTGGCGCAAGGCCGGTGAGACAGCGAACCTGGCCGGCACCGAGCTGTCCGACCAGCGCCAGGCCGCGCAGCAAGCGTGGCGCGATCAGGCCGGGCAGGCGATGGGGCAGAACATCGGCGAGGGAGCCGTGACGCTCGAAAGCCAGCGTCAGGGCGCCGAGCAGCAGGCGGCGATGGCCGACCGCTACGCGCAGGCGTTGACGAGCGTGAAGAACGCGATCGTCCAGGCGGTCAACGCGAATCTGCCGGCCTACTTGCAGCTGGGCAACCCGATGTACGGCGCGGCCGGGCAGGCCAAACAGCAGGAGTTCGCCCGGCAGGTCGCCGCGCAGCTGCAGGCCCTGGTGGCCGCCCAGACGCAGGGAATGCACGCGCCACCGGCCGCGCCGGACACCGACACCACGCTGGGCCAGGTCGGCGACATCGCGGGCGCGGTGTCCGCGGTCGCCGGCGGGCTCGCGCTGATCCCGGTGCTGGCGCCGTTCGCGGCGCCGGTGGCGCTGCTGGCGGGGGCGACGGCCCTGGCGGCCCACGGCGTCGACATGATCGCCACCGAGAGCTATGACGACCCGAACGCCTGGATCGGCCTCGGCGGCGACGCCGTCGGGCTCATCCCGGCCGGGCGCGCGGTGTGGGAGCTGGCGGAGCTCGCCCCGGCGGCCACGGGAGTCGAGAGAGCCGCGGAGGTCGCCAGCAGCGTTGTCGACGTCGGGCTGCAGGTACCGGGAATGGCGGACCTGGCGGTCGACGACGAGGGCTTGGACACCGCCAAGGACATCGCGGGCGGAGCCGGGCTCAACAAGACGCTGGGACTGGAAGCGCTGCGGCGGCTGCGTTGATTTCCGGTGTGGCCGGTTGTGTCCATTCACCGCTTTCGCGCATACCGCATCTCTACGCTGGAGCAATGAAATGGACAACGGCCGTGGTAACGCTGATCGCTGCCGCTCTGCTGAGCAGCTGCGATAATTCCGGGAACGAGCAAGCAGCTCCGGCAAGCGCCGAACCACTGCGGCCGGCGAGCCTGCGGGAAGCCGATCCCTGTTCGTTTCTGCCGGAATCCTCGACCGCGCCGTACGGGCTGCACCCTGGGCTGTTGCACAAGGGAGAGGTGGTCCGCAGCTGCATGTGGCCCGCCGAGACATTCTCGGTGGGGGTCTACATCAACTGGGATCCACAGGTCCTGGTCAATTTCAGCCAAGCCTATCCGTTACCGGCCGGAGAAGCAGTAATCGATGGCGTGGCGGTCTTCCTGCAGAAGAGCAACACCATTCCGGCCTGCGGCATGGCGTTCCCCGCAGAACGGGGAACCGTCATCGAGGTCGTTTCCGGTGATCGACCTCCGGCCACGGCCGACCACGCGTGCGACCGCGTCAAGAAGGTCGGCACGGAAGTGATACGCCGGATGCGTGGGCAAGGCGTGCTGGACAAGGCATTCACCGCGCCTGGCTGAGCGAGCGCCGAGGGAGAGGGGATACCTGGCTGTGGCGGAAGAGCCGTCCGACGAGGTCAAGCGGGTTCAGGTGTATGCGGGGCCCGCCGGCTTGTTGCTGTTGCTGTTGCTGTTCTTGGTCTTGCCCGTGGCCACGGCGTCGTGTTCGGCGCCCGCGGGCAATCCGGACGGCGCTGGGTCCGTCAGCGTGTCGGTGACGGGTGTCGATCTGGTCGTCGGCGGTGATCCCGGCTACCAGTCCAGCGGGGCGTTCGAACTGTCTCCCGGGGGGAACGCCGGCATGGCGGACGAGGTGTCGCCGCGGCCCGCGGTGAGAGGGTTCGGCATCGCGACGGTGGCCATCATGGGGCTGGGTCTGCTGACCGCGCTCATCCGGGTTCGGCGCCTGCGTGCGGTCGTCACGGCGGTGGTCGCGTCGGTGGCGGCCGTGCTGGTGGTGATCACCGAGTTCACGCTGGTCGGCCAGCTGGTTTCGGTGGCTGAGGACACCGCGCGATTTCTGATCTACCTCCCCTCGACCCGAGGTATCGACGTGGTGGGGAGAGCGGATGAAGTGGTGAGCACCGGATGGGGCTTCTGGCTGACACTCGCAGGACTGATGCTGGTGGCAGGCATCAACTTGTTCCTGCTCGTGCGTCCCCGTTCCAGGTCACGCAGCTAGGAGAGGCAAGGTCCTTGACCAGCGATCGCTACCGGTGGACGGCGCCACTACCAGCGCATCGTCTCCCTCGACCCGGACACCGTCCTGATCACCCTGCACGGTCTCCGGCACGGAGCGGCCACGTTGGCGTTGAGAGTTGGCTGCCGACGCGGTGAAGCCGGCCGGGGCCATCCCGCGGAAGGCGTTGCACCCGGCTTGCGCTCCCGGGCTCGCGGGAGACCACAGTGGACAGTGCACAAGCGGAAGAAAGTCTTCCGGAAACCACAAAACCCCAGGCTGAAGAGATCTTCAGCCTGGGGAGTGGGGGTGCGCCATCAGGGACTCGAACCCCGAACCCGCTGGTTAAGAGTGGTGATCTTGAGGTTTCGGAAGGTGTCGAGTGATGCCGGGCAAGGGCGTTTTCCTCGGTCGTGGGGTGGCAGTGGTGTCGGCCCATGACGCTGTCTGTCGTCGTGTCCGTGCGCTCTCGGGCTCCCCTCGGGCTCGCAAATGCCGGGCCGTGTCGCCTTGTCCAGGCCACCTTCGGCGACTGATTCACCGAGAACCTGGCGGCTACCCCGAACAGGTTGACGTGGCGGTGCGGCTGTGAGGCGACTCATGGAGTGGTTTGCTCAGGACCTTGCTCTGTCCATCCAGTGCATCTGCACCGGTTTGGTCGCCCTTGGAGCAGCGTATGCCTCGTACCGTCACGGACGTGAGTTCGCGCTCCGGTTCGGTGCGGACGGCGTGACCGCCTCAATCTGGCCATTGCTGGTCGACGGCTTGCTGACGATTGCAACGGTCGAGTTGTGGAAGACGCATCGCAGCGGCCGCCCATCGGGTCGATGGGCGGCATGGTTGGCGTTCGTGTTCGGTATCTGTCTGTCGTTGGTTGCGAACATCTGCTCGGCGCCAGCGTTGAGCTTGTTGCAGGTCACGGTGGCGGCGTGTCCTCCGCTGGTCTTGCTGCTGGCGGTCGAGCTGTTGAACGGAGCGTTGAAGCGGCGGTCTCGCGAGACTGGCTCCGAGACCGCCGGCGCTGGTGGTGAGACGTCCGGTCGAGCTCTCGAGACAGAGGCCGACGGCGAGACTTCGATGTCGGATCAGCCAGTCATGATCTCGGCGTCGAGCATGGAGGACTGCGGGCGAACGGCTGAGCAGCGGATGTGGGAATACTACGTCGGCGAGCGAGCTCGCGGCCGCACGCCGACTGGCGCCGACCTGGATCGAGCGGTCGGAACACATAACTACGGCCGGAGGATTCTCCGAAAGTGGAGGACCGAACAGGACCGGCAGGTCAACAGCTCCGGGCGCTTCGAGGCGACGGACGCGATGACGTCGTCCGCGAGGGCAGTCGTCTACTCGGGTCCTCCGTCGTGACACTGATGTGCCGCTAGGGCGGGCTCCAACTAGAACCCAACGGCTCGAAAAGGCCTCTGAGCTGCAGTTGTCGGAGTAGTCGATGTTGAGCGGCATCGACGCGGTGACCGCTCATGAGCGCTTCGATAACTAAGAGAGTCGGTCGCTCACTCTGGGTACAGTTTTATGCACAACTATGGACGTCGCGTGCTGCCGCGCTGGCGTGTCGCGGTCCGGTCGAGGTCGCTGCGTCCTCAGGATGTATGGCGTCGCCTCCGCACCTGCCGGGTATGCAATACCGAGGAGTAGAGCGGCATTTAGTGATATTGACCCCGTCGGCACGGTGCGACGGCAGGTGTGTCCACGTCGCGACAAGAGACCACGTCGCGGCACGAGAGTCCGTCTGCGGAAAGTAGCTGAACGCGTAACAAGGATCGGGTCAGCCGCGACTAACCCCACACTGACGTCGAGGTTGGCCAGATCTGCGAATCGAGCTGTGAGGAGGCACGTCGTAGCCGAGCGCACGACGCGGCATTGAGTCCAAGATTCGGTCATCCTATGCCGTTCCGTGACGATCAAACAATCTGCCCTTTCCAGCCTTGATGGCTGCGGGATCAAACAGCCACTTGGTGTTTGTCACCTGCAGCTTCGGCGTGCTAGTGCCCAAGGAGACGGTGTTTCAGTGGCGCTGGTATCAGCCTTTCGTGTTCACGGACGCCGCCCTGATTGCGGTATCTTCTCAGAGTAGTCAACTGGCGGCAGGAGAGCGGTGATGACAGACACGACTGAAACGACGGCGGAGTCGGCAGGCGAGCCGTCCGCTACCGCAGACGCAGCGCGGCCCTCGAGCGACTCGACGCCGACTGCCTGAACTTCTGCGACGAAAGCGCGGACCATGAAGCCTTCTCGCAGGAAGGCGTCGGCCAAGAAGCCTGCGAAGAAGGGATCCGGCGCTGCGACCCGAGGCCCTGCACCCAAGTACCCCCGGCACTCGCTTGAGAAGGCTTTGCGGATTCCTCGGGCGCTAATTGAACAAAACGCAGGCAAGCCTGCGACGCGCGATGAAGCGGTGCGGTTCGCTGGTGGCACGGGACTGAATGGTCCGTGGAGTGTAGAGATCAGTTCTGGCCAAAAATACGGATTTCTGGTCTCCGACAGCGGAACCGTCTCGCTTACGGATCGGGCGCGCAGTGTAATCTCCCCTCAGTCCGAGGCTGATCGTCAATCGGCACTTCGTGAGGCCATCCTCGATGCACCAGACTTCTCTGGTGTATACAACTACTTTCGTGGCGAAGCCCTTCCTGACGAGCCGTACTACGCGAACGCCTTGAAAGACCGCTTCAAAATACCGGCAGACAAAGTTCCGGAATTTCAGCAGATATTTCATGAATCGTTGAAATATGCAGGTCTTCTCGATCAAACGGGTCCGCAAGCTCGCGTGCTGGACGTTGGTCGGACAGAAGTGGGCGGAGGCGCTGGCGGTCGTGCGAAGCAGTCGATATCAGGCAGGCCAAAGTCTGCGACAGGTGCGAGCTGCTTCGTAATGCAGCCATTCTCGGGTGCGCTCGGGAGCTACTACGATTCGATTTTTAAGCCCGCAATTACTCAGGCTGGGCTCGTGCCGATACGTGCGGACGCTGATATCTTCGCCACTGGTAAAATTATGGATCAGATTTGGCGTGGGATCAGAGATTCAACTGTGCTTGTCGCAGAGCTCACCAGCAAGAATCCGAACGTCTTCTATGAGCTCGGACTGGCTCATGCGCTGCATAAGCCAGTAGTGCTCGTGTCGTCCAATGAGGAGGACGTCCCGTTTGACCTTCGGCACATTCGTGTAATCGTTTATGACCAGACTGATCCGTTCTGGGGTGAAAAGCTCATCGATAAGGTTGCCGATAACATCAGGTCTGCCGTTGAGAATCCAGAAGATGCCATCTTTCGAATTGAGGATGTACGCTGAGTTTGTGGCCATGGTCCCGTCGTGCATATGGGCGGACTGAATTTTTGTTCGACGACGGCGAGGCTGTGAATCAAATAATTTGACCGTTGGACGCGGTGTTGATCGACCTGTCAATGTCAGTTCATGTGTCGGCGATCGCTGGAGTCCTGCACATGAACGGCTGCGGTTGTAGACCGAATTCGGCACCTGCGTTAGGTTTCTCGACGACTGTGATCGTCAAGATCGACGCAGACAACGCCGGAGTACGCGTGCGCGATTTAGTTCAGATTGCCGAGGGCCTCTGGCGGCTACCTGAACCAGATCTTCAGCAATGCGGTGAGGACCGCGACGACTACGCCCGTAGCTAGGGCGCCACTTAAGGTGGAGCGAAGCTGTTGGAGTATTCGGGCACGCGGTGAGCGGGTGCGAAACCGCGCTGCCGGTGCGAACTGTGCCTCGGGAATGGGTGCGCCATCGGCGACTGCCGTGACAAGTTCTACCAGGTAGGGGCTGACAATATTGCGACGGCGCCTGTCGGCCGGGTTGTCGGCGAACCAAAGCAGTACTTCGCCAACCGTGCCGCCGGCGGCGACTGGGCGGCCAGTGAGTCGGGCGGAGTCGCGCGTGAGCGCCCATGCAACTCCTTGCATACGTCGTCGTACATAGGCTTGATTTCGCAAAGCACGCTCGTCGGTCAGCTGAGGTGCGATGTAGATACGTCGGCCGCGCTCTGTCCCAGGTGCTACGGGGAGATGAAGGAGAATTAGCAGGCGAACGCAGCGTACAACTGAGGCTAGGATGCGGTTCTGTGTCGTCAGCGAGGCCCACACTAAACGGGCAAGTGCGAGAAAGGGCGTGACAACGACGGCGGCGATAACGACGTTAGTCTTGAAAGGTATCCCAAGTGTCACGGCTACTAGCACGCCGCTAAAGGTGAAATAGCACGCGACCATACTGGCAGTCTGGTAGTAGCTCGCACGAGTTATTTGCCGGAGATGACGTGCGGTCACGCCGAGATCGTATAGGTAGCGACGTTCGCTGCTTCCTGCGGGGCCCAGTAGTAGCTCCATGGTTGTGATCCACGGCTGGTAGAGCGCAAGTACTGCAAGTAAAACTCGCATGACGTTCGTGACGCTTCGTGCATCTGTATATGAGGACGGCTCCGCGGGCTCGCTGGTCGTCCTGTCAACCTCGGATTCGTCGCGTCGATCGATACTCATAGCGACCATGTCGTCGGAGATGTTATCGATGTAACACCGTTCGTCGGGTAAAACCCGGATGGGGGAGCGCGGCTCAGATGCCCGTCCCGGCGAGGTCGACCCCGCCTGGCTGGCCGACGTCGGTTTGCCGAGGTCGTCGCCTTGGTTGCCCTAGTCTCTCGACTGTCATGCGTTGAGTCGGGCGTTTGCATGATTGGTGAAACCCGGCCTGCTTCAATGGATTTCTGTGGACTAATTTTCCTTTCTCAGTTTGTCGATCGACTTGGCGCCGCGGTCGAACGCTGACTCTGCTTCGCCGACCAGGCCTGCGATGGTCTGGGCGGACAGGACGTCAAGTGGGTAAATATTCTCTCTGCAGAAGATTAGGGAGAGCGTGGTAGTGAGCAGTGAACTGAGCGCCATTGTGCCCGGCCCTGAGATTCCGTCGTGAGTGTACCCCGTGGACATAAAGGTGTAGTCGCCGTCGTCTATCTGGTTGAGACGCCAGCCGCTCGCGTCTGCGTGGACTTCATGACTTGCCCATTTATAGTGGACGCGAAGATGGTCCAGTTCGGCGAGCTTCTCGAGGTCGGAAAAGGTCGGCGCTCTGTCATTGAACAGGCTAGCGGCCCAGCCGTTGTCGCGAAGATATGATTGGCCGTACTGGCCAACGAGTCGATCTCTTTCCTCTTTCATTGAAGCGATTTCCTCATCCGAGAACTGGTCATCGTCTCCGTTGTTGCTCGCGACTGTCTGATATGCAAGAAGATCCTTGTAAGCGAGGATTGAATCGTGTCGAAGATACTTCTCGGCTAAGTTATCGTAATCAGGTATGCGGGCGTGGTCGACCAGAATAGTTGAAACCACGGCTAGCTCATGAAGTGTCCGACATCGTGCAAGTGCTCCCATAGAGAAACCGCCGGAGAGTAGACGGTGGACTTCGAGCGATGTTCGGCATGCGCGTGCATGTAAGCCAGCTATGGCTGAAAACACAGGATCGCCTGCACCTTGAGTTCCCTCCGCGTCGTCGTTGACGAGCTTGCGGCCAATCTCCTCGGCGCTAACCGCAATCGAGTAGAAGATGTCGAGGGCTGGCCCCCAGTGTCGACGAAGCCAACGCCTAAACCGGCGATACTGGCGACGTTTTCGCCGCAGCATCGACGGCATATTCTTTCTCAGGGCAGCTACAACAACCTGCGCGTGTGCGTCGAGCGCCTTGTCTCGCACCTCGTTGACGAACCGCTCGGCGTCAGCATCGCTAAGCCCCAGTGATGCCGCGCGCTCGGTAGCCATCTGCGCGCCAGCGTGGAAGGCTTCGTCGAAGCTGACACGATCTCGCTTGAACCACATCGCGCCAGGGTACGACCCTACCTGCCCGCAGATGGACGGAGTTGGTTCCGGCTGCCGGCTCGGGACTTCGAAGCGTGGGCCTACCTCGATCACCACGGCCGAGTCTCCGCTGGTGAGAAGTGTCGGGCTGGCGATCAGGAGGGCTCGTCGTCGGCTGCGGAACTCGCACGGTCGTTTTGTGCGTGTGCGTCGACGAAGCTGGTTGACGCGACCGGCCCGGGAGGTCGGCACGCGCTAGAGACCCGGCGGGTCTACCGAGTAGCAAAACATCGCGTGGCGGCGACAAGCTGAGTCGGTCATCATCGCGATGCCGGACGACCGAGAGGTTCCGGCGAGCAAGCGCCTCATGCGCAGGCCGCACTTCCAGGTGGACGGCCAAACGGTGGATGTTGACCAGCGGAAGTGTCGTATTCGCTTCGGTTGGAGTTATGGCTCCGGCATCGTCGACCGCGTTCGTGACCCGCTTTGTGCGATGACCAAAACGGCCGAGAGTTCGTCTGCTCGCCCGAAACCGTTTTCGGGCTGGGCCGCCCAGCCCAAGGTTGAGAACGACACACTGACAAGCTGCGCCTGTCGATTTTATCGTGCTGAGGTAGAGCCGTCGCCCGTCCGTGTGAACCGCGACTTGCTCCTCAGCCGGGGCAAGCTCGGGGGCCAGGAACAGCGCGAACGCCTGGTCAGACGCTGGCTCGGATCTTGTCATCCGAGCGAAGGGGCCGGCGCCATGACCAGTCGATCCACCGCGAATAGTCCGCTGACGACCCTGCAGATCCACTTCCAGCATCCCTGCGTCGTGATGCGGCTCGACGAGGCTCTGCAGACTTGGTCCTCCCAGGACCCGCCGTTGGCTGCGATTTCTTCTCACAGGGAGCTGGCTGACGCCCTGGCCACCCGGGACTACGCCCGGCACGACGAAGTGCTGTATGCCCTATTGGTGCGCGCGGCGGAGTCGGATGACGAGGGCATGACCGCAACGGAGATGGTGGTGAACGCGATGCTGCCGGCTGTGCCGGGCATTGTCGCTCGCGTTGTTCGTGTAGCACGCGCGACCGGTCATCGGGTCGGTGCCCGACGCGGTGTAACTGGCGGAGGCGTGTCGGCCTCGGAAGACATCCGCGATATCCAGGCCGCCGTGATTGGACACCTGTGGGAGCAGACGCGCTGCTACCCGTTGCGGCGGAGGCATCACGTCGCGGCGAACCTCGTGCGGGAGACCCAGCGAGCTGCTCAGCGGGACTTTGGTGTCGATCACGGACAGGCTGCCGCGGACGTCGTCAGTATCGACGATGACGAGGTGCGCCGGCCGTTGGCCGCTCCGCCGGAGGAGATGGACGCCTCGGAGGAACTGCTTGAGCTGCTGTCGTGGGCGGTCGAGCACGACCGGCTCGACGAGCAATCCGCCACCATCCTGATCACCCGGTACTTCGGTGATCCGGTCGGTCGCGACGGCGTGGCCACCGACCGCCAGATCGGCGCGCTGATCGGGCTGAGCCAGCCGACGATCACCCGTCACCGCCGCCGCGCCTTCGAGCAGCTGGCCGAAGCGGCAGCGGAGTTCCCAGGCCACGAGCTTCGTCGGGCCAGCTGAATCAGACCGCGGCCCGGCGTACGTGCCTTCGAGCAGGAAACCGGAACCGACCGAGGAGGTCGTGTCGTGCTTGGTCGTCGCGGCCACCCAGGACGAGGACTGCTGGCCGAGGTGCTGCCGGATGCGGATGTCCAGTCCGGGCTCCGAGGCGTGAATCGCCGAGCCGGCCGGGTGGCGGCGTGGCTGGCCGTGCTGGCCAGCCCGCTGCTGACCATCGCTGGACTGGTGCTTCTCCAACCAGCGGGTGCGCCGCCGCTGCGGGACGGTGGCGCACCCGCGCCCTCCGCCTCTCCCGAGGGCTGGGCGGAGATGTACGTACGCTCCTGGCTCTCGGCGACCCGGGACGACTCCGCCGAGATCGAGGTCTTCTACCCGCCGGGAATGACGCCCCAGCGAACTGCTGGCACGCAGGTCCCGGTCGACACCGCGGTCGTGGCAGCGACGTCGTCGGCGCCCGGTGTGTGGTCAATCGTCGTGGTGGCAGACGTGCTGGTGCTCCGACCGGACGGCAAACGCACGGCGTACCTTCTGTGCGCGCAGGTCGCGATGGCTGGGACCGGGGACGCCTACACCGCCACTTCGCTGCCCTCGCCGGTCGCGTGCCCCAGCACGCTCGGCGGCGTCGAACTTGCCTACGACGAGGTCACCGATCCTGCTGGTCCGATCGGGCAGTCCGTCGCGGGGTTTCTGGTCGCCTACCTGGCAGGGCAAGGCCAGCTCGACCGGTTCGTCAGCCCCGGGGCAAGCCTCGGGCTGCCGAAACTGGCGCCGCCGTTCGCCGCGGTGCAGGTAGTCGAGGTGCGGACACACGAGAAGTTCGAGCCGGGGCAAGCCGCGAGGCCGCTCGACGGGACCGCCGTCCATGGTCTGGTGCGGGCTTCAGCCTGGGGTGCCGCCGGGCAGAGCACGCCGGTCGACTATGCGCTGACCCTGGTCGCGCGGGCCGGCCGGTGGGAGATCAACCGCATCGATCCGGCGCCGCTGCTGGCGGGCCGGTAGGCGAGGAGAAAGCCGATGATCGTGCTTGCCGCGGACGTGAAGTCCTGGATCGACACCAACCTGGCCTGGGGTGACCAGTCCGTCCGACGGCTGATCCTGCTCGCCGCGATCGTCGGCGGGATCGGGTTGCTGGTCGGCACCCGCGGGAACTTCACCCGGGCGATCAAGTACGGCGTGATCGCCGCGATCTTCCTCGGCATCCTGCTCAACCTCGACGGGGTGGCCGGCATGTTCGGCGCCTGGTTCACGCATTGACCGCGCCGAAGAGCTGCGGCGACGTCCTGGTCGGCCGCTCCTACACCCGCTCGCGTCGGTTCCCGCGGATGTTCGGGCGGCTGCCCGGCCGAGACGGCGGCTACCTGCCCGGCGGCCCGTACACCGTCACCCAGGGCGCTTTGTTCCTAGTACTGCTGGTCGCGGTCTGGAAGCTGCCGCTGCTGGACTGGCTCGGCCCGGCACGCTGGGGTCTGCCGCTGTCTGCTGTGTTCGTCCGGCGCGCACGGATCGAGTCGCGCACACCGTTGGGCTGGCTGGTCGGCTTCGGCACGCACCTGGTCGCCCCGACCTCCGGCACGTTCGGCCGACGCCCGTACCGGCCTTCGCGACCGGAGCGGATACGAAGCGCGCTCTACGTGCACCTGCGTGACGAGGTCGAGGAACCGCCGGAGCCGGTGTCGCCGCTGCAGTTGATGCTCGCTCGGAGCCGGGAGCGGTGATGGACAGTCCTGTGACCGACGTTGCGGGCAACTTGCTGTTCTGCGTCGACGGCTCGATCTGGGCGGTGTGGCGGGTGCTGCCGCACGAGAGCGCCCGCTCGACCGGACGTCAGCTGCGGGAGCTCTACGACCGCACGGTGACGCTGATGAAGTCCCTGCGGAGCGAAGTCATGATCGCGTCGCTGTGCGAGCAGGTCCAGGCCCACGCGATCGTTCAGCGCTGCCTCGAGGGCATCGACCTGGACGCGAACCCGCATTGGGCGGAGACCGTCCACAACGCCTGGGACCAGCTCGACACCCTCGACGTCCTTGGCCGCAGTTTCTGGCTCGCCAAACCGCTGGCCGGGCACGGATGGAAAGAGTCGGCCCAGGCCCTGCTGCGGGCGACGAGCGCGGCGCTGAGCGAGCAGCTTGGTCTTCCGGCGCGACCTGCGTCGGCGGCCGCCGTGGCGGCTGGGCGGGAGCGGGCGCGGGTGGCGGCGCAGGAGCTTGGTGGTGCGATCCCGTTCCGGCCGGCGACGGAGGCGGAACTGCTGTGGTGGCTCTGCCGTGCGCCGGTCCGTGGAGTCAACGAACCCCAGCTGGAACGGACTGCGGCGGTCCACAACACCGGGATCAGCGTGCGGCGGGGCAGCGGACGCGCTCGGCTGGCGATGCTGCGCAGCTGCGTGTTCGACGAGGGTGGCCGCACCGATCCGGCCGAAGACCGGCGGGGCTGGGGCCCGCTCGGGCTGTTGAACCGCCGGTTCGTCAAATGCGTGACCCCGCACGATGACGGCGCGATCGCCAGCTACCAGGCCTATCTCGTTCTGGCCGAGATGCCTCGGGCCTTCACGTTCCCCGGGCACGAGATCCTGGCCCGGCTCGCCGACATCGGCTTCGGCGTCGACTACGCGCTGCGGATCACTGCCCGCTCGAACGAAGACGCCCGCGCGGCTAACCGGCGCCGGACCCGGGACCTGATGAGTCAGGACGAGGAGCATGCCGGTGACAGCGCGGGCGTCCCGGCCGACGTGGTCTCGGCACAAGAGGAGATTCAGCACAAGAACGCTCGCCTCGGTGCCAGCTCGACCGAGATCGACCTCGAAGTCGGCGTGATCGCTTGTGTCTGGGGAGCCACGGCTCGCGACGCCGACGCGCGCGCCAAGGCGCTCCGACAGGCGTTCCTGGGCGGGGAATACCGGTGGGAACGGCCGCTCGGCGGCCAGCGGCAGCTGTATCAGGCGATGTTGCCGGGCAGCCGGACGCCGATGGTGGTGCGAGAGTGCAGCCAGAACCTCCTCGCGACCGACGCGGCCATGCTGCTGCCGGTGTCGGCAACCGACTTCGGCGATCCCGCCGGCGCGCTGTTCGGACTGACCGTCGACGGCGGCGCCATCACCCCGTTCCTGCTCGATCCGACCTACGGCCCGACCCACGACTCCTCCGGTGGCATCGCGGTCATCGGTGAGCTCGGCGCCGGGAAGTCGGTGATCCTGAAGAACGTCGCCGCGGTCGTCCGGCTGATGCTCGACGGCCGCGTGATCGTCATCGACCGGACCCGCAGCCGCGAATGGGCACCTGTCGCCGCCGCTCTGCCCGGGAACGCGCAGATCGTCGACATCATCGATCCTAACCTCGACGAGCGGCCCGCCGCGGCCGAACTACGGCACTCCTGCGATCCACTGCGGGTCTTCCGCACCGCGGGCAAGTCCAGCACCGGTATCGCCGAGACGTTCTTCGCCTCCTGGCTTGATCTGGAGTCCAACTCCGCCGAGCGGGACGCTCTCGGCCGTGGCCTCGACGACGTCAGCGGCCACCCGGACGCATCCAGCAACCGACTTGTCGACACGCTCCGCCGCCACGGCGGACGTGACCCCGCCGCGCGAGCACTGGCAGACCGGCTCGAACGACTCCGGCGTGACCCGATCACCCGCCCGATCTTCGACCCCGATCTGGCGCCGGTCGATCTGTTCGGCGCGGACATGGTCGTGTTCTGCACCAACGAAATCCCGTTGCCCAGCACGCTGGAGATGAGCAACGAACGGATGGCCGCGCGGATCCCGCCGCGCAAGCTGTTCGGCCGCGCCTTCCACCTGCTGATCGCCGCGATCGCCAAGGAGATCTGCTTCGCTCCCGGCCGCTGGGGCGAGTTCATCTGCGATGAGGCCTACAACGTCACCGGAACCCCTGAGGGACAGCAGATCGCTCTCGAATTCGTTCGCGACGGCCGGAAACACGGCGCTGATGCCGCCTTCGGCTCGCACGCCCCGGCCGACCTCGGCGACGACGTCCTGCGCGGTCTGATCGCGGTGCGGTTCCTCGGCCGCCACCGTGACAACGGTCTTGCTCGCAACGGCCTGGCGTGGCTCGGCATCGACCCCGCGGACGCCCGCTACCACGAGATCGTCACCAAGGACCTGTCGCCGCTGAACCCGGTAGGTGGTGAAAGTGAGCGCCGGGCTCGGGCGGGGGAGTTCCTCGTGCGCGACCACGCCGGTCGCGTCGGCAAGGTCAAGGTCGTCACCCAGCCGTACCGCACTCTGCCCGATGCCGTCCTGACGACGCCGGTCATCACCCGAGGCCAGCAGTCGCATTGAACATCGCGCCCCAGTCCGTGTCTCAACGGGCTGGAGGTGGTTGTCGATGAACCTGGGTGCAGGCAGAACTCGTGGGTTCGCGATCTCGGCTGTGATCGTCCTCATCGGACTGCTCACGCCGCAGGTCGCGCGCGGCCAGACGTTGCCGCTGCCGCCCAACCCGTGTGAGCCGTACCCGACTTGCCTGTGGGTGCCGGGAAATCAGCCGACGCCGCCGCAGCCTGATCCGGATGCGCCGCCCTTGCCCTTGCAGGACGACCCGGGGCACCATGTGCACCTCGGCGGGATCTTCAGCATCGACGACGGCTACGGCCGCGACCTGCACAACTACGACCTCTTCGCCAATTTGCCGTGGCTGATCGACAACCCGATGCCGACGATCTGGCTCTGGCTGGGCAACATCGGCTTCGCCGTCGGCAAGTACGCAGTCGGGTTCTCGGTCTGGTTCACCGAATGGGCCGCCTCGACTCAGGTTTTCGACTGGATCAAGGCGCCGGCGCGCGACCTCGAAGGCATCTGGACCACCACGGTCATCGGCGGGTTGCGACTGCGTGAGATCGCGATGCTCATCACCACCTGCTACCTCGGATTGCTGTTCGCCCGCGGACTGACCACGCGGGCGTGGCGGGAAACGGCGTCGACCATCGCGATCAACGTCCTCGCCGTCGCGATCATCACGCACCCGGTCGACTTCCTCATCGGCGACGACGGCGTGCTCTCGCTCAGCCGGGACCTCGGCGCCGAGGTCTCGAGCGTCGTCATGGGGCAGAAGCCCGGCGGGACCGGGAATCCCGCCGCGCCGATCGGGCAGGCGCTGATCGACAACCTGTTGATCACCCCGTGGGAGGCGCTGAACTACGGCACACCGATCAGCCGCGTCCACGGTATCGACGGTGCCTGCCAATACTCGGTGAAGAAGGTCCTCGACGACGGTCCGTGGTCCGGCAAGGACGACAGCACCAAGGCCCGCGAACTCGACGGCTGCCCCGGCGACTACGGCAAGTACAACGAGGTCGCCGACGGCGACCGCGCACTTGGCGCGTGGCTGTACGCGATCGCGATGATCCTGTTCGCGATCCTGACCATCTGCCTGAACGCCATCCAGGTCCTCGCTCCCTACCTGCTGCTGTTCGAAGGGTTGCTCTTGGTTCTAGCCCTGGTCGCGGCGCTGGTGCCCTCGATGCGGCACCAGCTCACGTACCGGGTCGGCTCGATCGCTGTCACCATCGCGAAGCTGCTGGCCGGCATGGTGTTCCTGGCTGTGATGACCGTGCTCCTGCGCACGCTCATGCTGGCCGACCTCGGTCCGCAGCTCGTCCGGTTCGCCGTCATCGACCTCGTCGTCTTCTCCGGCTTCCTGTTCCGCAAGCGCCTCATCGCCAACCTCCAGCGCGTCCGCTCGCTGGTCAACACCCGGTTGCAGCGACTGGCCCGGCCTCGCGGCGCCGTCAAGCCGCTGCCCGCCCCGATCGTCCCGCCGGGCCCGGACCGGCTCGGCCGCACATTCAAGGCCGGGACCTCGGCGTTCACCGAAACATTCGCCCCGGTCGGCCGGCTGAAGGAGCGGCTGGTCACCGCGGGCCGCACCGGAGCGCGGACGGGCGGCGCGGCCCTGAAGTACACCGTCGGCGCCCCGGTTTCATGGCCGGAGGTCGCGCACAGGGGCGCCACCGCGCTGACCACGAAAGCGGGGGCGGCGAAGGCTTCGCTGGCTCGCCGCGCTGAGGTTGCGAAGGCCTACACCAGCGCCTACGCGAGCAACCTCGGGACCGCGACCGGGGCGGTCCCGGCATGGCGCGCCGCCACCACCGTGCTCACCGCACTCGGTGACCGTCCCGACCGCGCGAAGCAGACGGCGCCGACCTACCTCGGCCGCGAGATCGCCGCCGCAACACCGCGGACGTCCGGACAGACGCCCGAGTTCACCGGCACCGACCTGGCGGCCAAGGCTGCGGACCGCAGGTCGGTCGCGAAGCCGCCGACGGAGGCGCCGCTGCCACCCGCGACGCTCCCACCGCCGAATCCGTGGGTGGACCGGCTGCGCGACCGGCTGGGCAACTCCGGGCACGGGCGATGAACCCCCTGCTCGCCGTTCGCGCCGCGGAGATCGCCCGAGCGCAGGTCCGCGAACACCCCGGTCGCTGGGGCTGCCTCGCCGCGTTGCTCGTGTTCGGGCCGCCCGCGGTCTGCTTGCTGATCGTCGTCGTACTGCTCGCCGCCCTCACCGGCACCGGCGACACCAGTTCGGCGGCCGGACCAAAATCAGCCGCGGTCGGCGACATCCCGGACGACTACCTGATCCTCTACCACCAAGCCGCGGAAACCTGCCCCGGACTCGACTGGTCGATCCTCGCGGCCATCGGCAAGATCGAAACCGACCACGGCCGCGCAAACCTGCCCGGCGTGCACTCCGGCAGCAACAGCGCCGGTGCGGGTGGCCCGATGCAGTTCCTCCAAACGACCTTCGACAGCGTCGTCGCGCGCCACCCGATCCCGCCGGGCGGCGCGCATCCGCCGTCCCGATACAACCCGCACGATGCGATCTTCGCTGCCGCGGCATACCTGTGCGACTCCGGCGCCCGCGACGGCCGCGACCTACACGCCGCGATCTTCGCCTACAACCACGCCGAGTGGTACGTCAAGAAGGTTCTAGCCCAAGCCGAGCGATACAGCTGCTCCGCAGTGCAGGCACCGAACACCGCGGCGCAGACGGCGATCCGGTTCGCCTGTGACCAGCTCGGATTGCCCTACGTGTGGGGTGGCAACGGCCCGGCCGGCGGCGACCGCGGGTTCGACTGCTCTGGCCTCACGAAGGCGGCTTACGCCGCGGCCGGGATCGCCCTACCACGCAATGCGCAGACCCAGTACATCGCTGGGCCGCGCGTCGACGCTGGCCGGATTCAACCTGGAGATGTCGTCTTCTTCGGCACGAGTACCGGTCACATCACGCATGTCGGACTGGTACTCGCGACAGCGTCGATGATCAACGCGCCAGACTTCGGGAAGCCGGTCCGTATTGACCCCATCGGGAGAGTCCTCGGCGCTTCGAGACCGGCGGGAACTTCGTAACCCGGCGCCGCACCCCTCGTTCCGCGTACTCAGGTGCGCGGCCAGACCTTCACGTTCCAGACCTCCTGGTAGACGTCAGGATCGCCCTCTTCCGCGATGTTGCGGGAGGCTGTTCGGCGTGCACGGAGGTGGTAGTCGCCAGGCCCAGGCAGAGGAACGTTCTTGTCGCTGGGCGACGCGGTGATGCATGCGATCATGACCCGCCCGTTGGGCGTACTGAAGGCGTGCGTCGCCGCGGCTCCCGCCGAGTCCTCGTCGGGCTCATCGGGCCAGATCTCGAGGGTGACTTCTGCCGAGAGCGCCCGGTCGGACGCGTGAAACAGGGCGCCACCCTGCCCGGCGACGACCAGCCAATCCGGAGCATCCGGGATTTCCAGGTTGCTGTAATGGTCGTCGCCGAACAGGTCGAAGATGGTGAATTGGGAGTGGTCGACGGGGATCGTGGCGGTGTACACCTCAGACGGCCCTGATCCTGACATGGACCGCCCCGGGTTGGTTGGAGGCTCTGATACCTGGAAAGGTGAGGAGCTATGGCACCACCGAGGAAATACTCGTCTGAGCTGCGGGAACGTGCGGTCCGGATGGTCTTTGAGCTACGTGAGCAGGGCGAGCGGACGGGTGTGATCGCTCGGGTCGCTGACCAGCTTGGTGTGCATCGGGAGGCGTTGCGGACCTGGGTGCGGCAGGCCGAGGTCGATGGTGGGAAGCGGCCCGGTACGTCGACAAGTGATATCCAGCGGATCGCTGAGCTGGAGCGGGAGAATCGTGAACTGCGACGGGCGAACGAGATCCTGAAGGCCGCGTCGGCGTTTTTCGCCCGGGAACTCGACCCGAAACCGCCGCGCTAGTCGAGTTCATCGATACCCACCGGGATCAGTTCGGTGTCGAGCCGATCTGTGCCGTGCTGGAGGTGTCGCCGTCGACGTATTGGGCGGCGAAGAAACGGGAGTCGGCCCCGTCTGCTCGCGCGGTCCGGGACGAATGGCTGAAGAAGGAGATTCTGCGGGTGTGGCATGGGCCGGGGCGTGGCCTGTACGGGGCACGGAAGGTATGGCGCCAGCTCGGTCGGGACGGTGTCGAGGTGGCGCGGTGCACGGTCGAGCGGCTGATGCGCGAGCTGGGTATCAGCGGGGTGACTGCGCCCCGTAAGCGGCCACGGACCACCATCCCGGCTGCGGACAGGCCAGGTGACCTGCTTGAACGTGACTTCACCGCGGACGCGCCGGACCAGCGGTGGGTCGCCGACATCACCTACGTCGCCACCGCGGCCGGCTGGGCGTACACCGCGTTCGTCCAGGACCTGTACTCCCGGCGGATCCTCGGCTGGCAGGTCGCCGATCACCTGGGTGCCGACCTCGCGCTCGACGCTCTGGAGATGGCAATCTGGGCACGTGGAGGCAGTTCCGGAGGCGGTATTGACGGTCTTGTTCACCATTCCGATAGAGGCGTTCAATATACCTCCATTCGCTACGCCGAGCGGCTTGATCAGATCGGCGCGGCGCGTTCGGTGGGCAGCACAGGAGATTCCTATGACAATGCCGCAGCCGAATCGCTCAACAGTCTCTACAAGAAGGAGCTCATCGACTACCGAGGCGACTGGGAGAACACCACGGACGTGACGCTGGCCACCATGGAATGGGTTGCCTGGTACAACAGGGAACGGCTACATTCTTTCTGCGGGAACACCCCTCCGGCTGAGTACGAGGAGACGTTCCGCGCCACGGCCACTGAGTCTGGCGCAGTGGTCTAGAACCAACTCAACCGGCCTCCAACATCACCGGGGCGGTCCAGTCAGGCAGGAAATCTTCCACGAGCGCGCTCACGAAGCCATCGGCATGACCGAACCACAGCTGGTCCGGTTCGCCAAGGACATCCAACTGGAAGCCCACACCCGCGCGCTGCCCGCGAAGGTGCAGGTTCTGCGCGACGCGGTCGCCAAGGCCACGGGTTTCGCCGATGGTGCTGCCCTCGCCGCGAGCCCTGGCTACAGCCCGGTGCCCCGGCGATCCGCGGGCTGGCTCACCTGGACACGATTCGACGTCGGCAACTCGCTCGGCAAGCTCACCAAGGCGTTCGGCAGTCAGTCGCTGGTGCACCGGACTTCGTTCAACGGGCTCAAGGCGATGCTGGCCACCGGCGTCCTCGCTTCCACCGAGCGCCGCACGACGATGGGGATCCACCAGGACGTGGGCACGAGCGAATCCGTGGACAAGCTGACCGGCGGGGCGAGTTCGGTGTTCCTGCGTGTCTGGCCGTCCAATTCGGCGCCCTCGGAGCCGTTCGGGCTGGTCTGGGACCAGCCCGAACGGCTCCTAGCGCGCGCCGACTACTACGGCGCCAACGGCGATACTTTCGGTGCGGTCAACCCGGTCAAGGTCGACCAGTACGGTGCCAAGTCGACCAGGAACCCCTACAAGATCGCGAAGTTCACCAGTTCGAGCAACGAGGTGATGTTCGCCGACGGCATCGACCTGCTCGGTGACGAGGGGCCCAGCCGCATCTTCTGCGCGAACGGGACCCAGTGCGACGAGCTGCGGAACATGCTGCAGGCCAAGGGCGTGTCCACCATCGCCGGCAAGCCGATCGAGGAGGTCGTCGCGGTATGGAAGAGTTGAGCGCCGACCAGGTCTGGGCGTTGCTGGACGATCTGCTCGTCGGGCGAGGAGAAGAGGATGACGATGATCTACCGGGCGCTGAACTGGTCGTGTCCGAGGCAGGTCGCGAGGTGTTCCGCGCGGCGCTCGCGCGCCACGCTCGTCGTGATGACGCCGACCCTGCGGTGATCTGGGTTCGCCCGCTCGTCGCTTCCGGCGTCTTCCAGCACGGCTTGTCGGTGTTCGACCTGTCGATCGCTCGTCGGCGTGCGCTGCACGTCACGGCGGCGCGCGTCACCGACGGTGGCCTGGACCTCGATCTGACCACCGGGCAGCACGCACGCATCCAGCCCGCTCGTGGTGCTCAACTCGCCGTGCTGCAGGACTTCGACACCTGGACGACCACGCTGACGGCCGAACAACGATCCGAGGCGTCTGCGCTCGACAGCGACTGAATCTCGCACGCCGGGTTTCGCCGTGTCTTCACCGACGAGGCGGTGAGGCCACATGCGACAAGTCGGCAATGCGGTACCGGAACTCCGAGCCGTCGAATGGGTCACCCACCACGACGAAGCCCACGGCCACCTGCTCGTCCACGGCCGGACCATCGACGAGATCGTCGCGCTCGCGAAGACGGCGGTCGGAGCCGGACAGACCCGTCTGAAGATCCACCTCGGCTGGTGGCGCACGGAACCGTGTCGCCGCCGACCGACCCTCGCCAGCTCGAACCACCCCCGGTGGCACTACCGCCCGGCCGCGGCGACCGATGCCGGTGCCTGGCGAGGCGCGGAAGTCCGGCTCACTCTGCGGCTCCCCGCGTCCGGACGAGCCTGAATCAACGAACACCGCGGCCACCGTGTCTCCGACGCGAGAGCCATCGACGCCGGGAGACGACATGGACGAGTACACCGAGAACGACCTCGACTACGCCGCCGGCTGTGCCGCCCAGCGCTACGACCTCGACATCGATGAGGCACGCGAGATGGTCGAATTGGTCGCCGGCGCACTCGGCGACGGCGGCGAAGCGGTCGACGATGCCGCCTGGGACGTGCAGGACCGCGACCCGGGCATCGACGGCCAGGACTTCGTCGACGGTGTCGCGACGGATCTCGGCTACGACCTGCCATGACGACCGGTCCGGGCGCCTGGGCGGAGAACTACCTGATCTTGCAACGCAAGGGGCAGCTTTTCCCGGCGATCACCGTCGCTGCCCACCGGCTGCGCCGCCTGCCCGTCTGGCGTGACCGAGCACCGATCGATCCGGCCCCGCTGTTCGACGCGATCGAGGACGCCGTTGTCCAGGCCACGTTCTTCTGCAACGAGGCCCTCAATGCCGCGCTGGAAGCCGTGTTCGGCGCGGCGCGATCTCTAGTGGACGGCGTCCGGACCATTCAGGACACGAGCCGTCCTGGCTTCGGAGGCACCGTGCACGACCAGCATCGCGCTGACGATGATGCCGCGCGGCAGCGCCTCGATCACGCGATCGCAGCGTTCGTGGCCGCGGCGCGCAATGACCTGCGTATCGACGGCGCCTGGCGAGGGATCGAACATGCTGAACCGATCAGCCCCGCGGACGATCGACGGGTGTGTCGACGAGATTGACCTTCTTGGTGATCCGGACCGGTGCGTCGATCGGGCCGCGCCAGTGACCGGCCACGGGCGTCAGCTTCCGCAACTGGCGGCCGGGTCCGTAGGCCTGGCGCCGGATGAACGGGGCAACGGGGAAGCGGACGCTCACCGTGCGTCCGGAGGGCTCTTCGCGCGTTGCGGACTTCGACGCGGCTCGGTGTCGCACCGAAACCACGCGGACTGGTGATGCGGCGTGCCCCGCGCGCTCGGCGCGGTGGCGTTGAGCGCGGGGGAGGTGTTCCTCTGTGGCCTCGGTGAGGGTGTTGGGCGAGCAGAAGATCCAGCCAGCGTGGATGGTCTGCAGCCACGTCAGCGTGGTTTCGGCGGCCGCGATGGTGTCAGGGCTGATCGTCCGGACGCGGGGGGCCGACTTGTCGATCGTCGGCGGCGTCGCGCCCCACGGAAGATAGATCTCGTTGTCCCACGTCAATTCGGCGTACCGCAGCCGTGCCAGGATCTCGGCTTCGCGCTGCGAGACACCCTCGTCGTCGCGGATTCCCTTCATGGCCGCCGCGAAGTCCGTGGCACTCCAGAAACTCACCCATAGCCCGCCGGTCCGGCTGGTGACCAGACCGGTTCCGCCCCACGAAGCCGCCACGATGTCGATCCGCTTGCCGTCCGCGCGGGTGTACTCGGTCATCGGCTCGGCGAACAACATGAACCCCGTCGGCGCGGGCAGGTCCTGCGGCTGGATGTCCCACTTGTCCCGCAAACTTGGTGCCGCCTGCCGGACAAGCTTCGTGATGTCGGTCGTGACGTAGAACAGCCGCGCATGGCAGAGCCGCTTGTATTCGTCAGCCAGGAGGAGCGCGGCACCGACCTCGGGAGCGGCATCCGGCCGGAGGGTACCGCGGCCCCTCAGCAACGCGTCCATGGTGAACACGTAGGCGGGTTCGCTCTGCAGATAGTCGGTCAGGTGCTCGCGCACGCCCGGTAGCTCGCGGGGGAGTGGTGGCTGCCAGTGGGCTGGAGTGGGCTTCGAGGCCATGAACGACTCCTCGGAATCAAACCTTGCGAACTTCGTACTCGCGGTTTACGGTAAGCAAACATCGAGCACTAAGTCAACAAGGTTTTTCGGGAGGCATGATGAGTGAGCGGAACCACGGAGGCGTCGGA
The DNA here is from genome assembly GCF_030264295.1 of Amycolatopsis nalaikhensis. GTDB lineage: Bacteria > Actinomycetota > Actinomycetes > Mycobacteriales > Pseudonocardiaceae > Amycolatopsis > Amycolatopsis nalaikhensis. The sequence continues at coordinate 5,330,372 of NZ_CP127173.1, forward strand.
TCTTCAGGCAACACGCCGATCAACGCGGAGGTGCACGCCCTGAAGATCGCTGTCGAGGTCGCCTCGGCCTGGTACAAGGGCAGAGGTATCGATGGCCCGGAGGTAGCGCTCGGCACTGTCGCCACGATCGCGACGGCCGGGCTGCTTGTTGATCGCCCGGAGCGGCTGGCTGCCGGAATGAAATCGGCGACGCCGGAGGGTTTTGTCGACATCGCGCGCCAGGTCTGGGCGGCGACGATCATGCGTCGCCCTGACGTGGCCCAGTGGGTGCATCCACTGCTGTACTGGCTGTTCACCGACATCGGGGCTCGAGGGCGCGAGCAGGTCAAGCGGACCGCGGACGCCGCCCTGAACGCGGGGCAGCTCGAATTGACCGCCACCGAACGCCGATTCGACTGCGATCTCCTCGGTCCAGTCCTCGGCGCGTTGCGGTCACGGACCGAGACGCGGGTGAACGCACAGATGTACACCCCGGGCGACATCGCCAGTGCCCTGATCGCGGTCACGCTCGGCGACCTCAAGCCAGGCCAGACGTTCTGTGACGACACCGTCGGCACCGGTGGACTCTTCCGAGTCGCAGCCCAAGTCGTCCGCAGCCGCGGCGTCGACCCGGCCGACATGCTGTGGTTCGGTGCCGACGTCGACGAACTCGCCGTGGCAGCGACCGCGGTCAACGGCCTGATCTGGGGGCTCGGTCCGCGGGTCTTCCTTCACGTCGGAGAGATCCTCGCCGATCCGAACTGGGCCGACAAGGCGTCCCGGCGCCGAGCGGTGTTCCTCGGCCAGATCGAACGCCTGAACGCTGGGATGGCTGCCTTGGACTTCCTCAAGAACCTCTGAGCGCGGCGGCGTCGCCGACGCGCCGCGACGCCGAATGCTGCCACCAGCTGGTCTTCCCTGCTAGCTTTCGGGCGTGGAGCACGCTGAGCGGAGGATCGCCGACGGCCCGGCCGCACCGCCGGGCACGACCTTCCGCTACGTCGACATGGTCGAAATCGGGACCTGGTTCGACGTCGGCCATCGTGCTGTCGCGACTTGGCGCTCGCGTTACGCGGACTCGCATCCCTTCCCCGAGCCTGACGTGGTGATCGGCCGGACGCCCGGCTGGTCCCGCGAGCGCAGGGCCGAGATCGAACTGTGGGAAGCGACCCGGCCCGGCCAAGGAGCGGGCGGAGGCCGTCCGCGCAAGTCGGAATGACCGGCGCCGCAGCACGCCGGACGCGGGATCGCCCGGCGGGTGGTGACGAATTTGAGAGTGCTCGGACTAGAGGCAAGCCATAATCCGGAGGTTTCTTGGTTCGAGTCCAAGCGGGAGAGCAAAGCCCAGGTCGACGACCTGGGCTTTTTTTGCTACCCCCTGAGTAGGGGTGATTTAGTGTCTATCTTGACCGTCGTCCAACACCGGGCGCCACGCTGCCGACAGCGTGCACCAGCAGACCCCACGGCGTGCCACTCAGCGACGTGGCCATGCCGAACCCCGGCTAAGCGGGGTCCGGTCCGTACGACGTTCTGTGACGCTTCCTACGCGGTACGGGGTGCTCAAAGGCTGAATCCGTCCCCGGCCCCGACGGGTGGCAGGTTCTTCCACTTCTTCGGCAGCAGGACGACGTCGTCCTCGGCAAGTACAAACTCTTGGATGAGCGGTTCACCGACTCGCTGCGTTATCCGCACGACGAGGCGGACTCGGCGCTGCTCGCTTTGGTCGGCCGTCTCCTGCGCCTCCGTGGCGGCGAGCGGTGGCCGCTGCCCGCGACGGAGCGAAGGCCGCGGTCGGTCCGCATGCACGGCCTGGGACAGTGCTTATTCGACCTCTGGAGCCGGCGGCTCGTCCGCGCGTGGGACGAGGTTGGCGACGTAGAGCGCCGCCTGGATCAGCAGTGCGGCCATGGGCGCGGAAACCTCGTCGACGAACCCGTGCGCCAGCTCGTTCCGCAGATTCCACCCCGTCGGACCGGCGAGCAGTGTTGAGAGGTACCTGCCCCAGGACTCGTCCAAGCCGTGCTTGCCGAGCGTTGAGATCAGAGTCCCGAGTCCGACGTACTTCCCCGGTGTGTTCTTCCGCTGGGTCAGGTAGACCGGCTCGTCAATCGCCCTGGCGAGGGCGCGAAGCATCGTCTCGATCTTCGGTGCAAGGAGGTAAGCGCAGGCTTCGTAGTCTTGTCGCCAGTACCTCGTCAATGCGTCGGCCAAGACCCGGGGCATGTCCGGTGGCAGGAAGGTCCGTTCCGCGAAGAACTCCTCGACTTCCTCGCGGATCGGTTGGTGGACGAACCCGATCTCGTACAACGCCTTGGCGAACAGTGGCGCGTACAGCTGCATCCTGAAGAGTTCTACGTCGGCCAGACGCTGCTCTTCCTGGTCGTCCTCGTTCTGCGGTTCCCACCGCGGTAGCCCGTCGCCGCCGATCTTCGAGTGCGGAATCATCGAGTACAGCGATGCGTCCTTCTTGAGGGTCTCCACCTGAGCGCGGCTCTCGTCGATTCGGCCGGTCGGAGGCGTTCCCTGCTCGCCGTCCGCGAAGCGCGCGAGACACACGCGCCAGTCATCCCCCTGGGTGAAGTAGCCGATCCACTTGCTGATCTCCTCGCCGGGTATCTCAATGGGGACACGGAAAGTCTGCATCTCCAGGTCCTCGATACCGATCGCCTGCATGGCGGTGGTGGCCGTGGCGAGCAGGTCGATCTGCCCGTGGTCTCTGGCGTAGTCGACGGCCTTGGTGAGATATCCCAGCTTCTGCAGCCCGGCCGACGCCTCTGCGGCCTTGGTCCAAATCCCGACGATCTCCCGGTCGATCCGCTCCAACGCGTCCTTGTCGCCCTTCGCGAGGCGGCGCTGCACCATCGCCGTGTCGACCTCGACGTAAGGGTCGCCGGCGTAGCGTGCTCGTGCCTCCGTCAGGAGGTCGTCGACGCCGGTCGGTGGGTTCTTCTCCTCGACGAGGCGGCCGATCAGGCGAAGGAACACGCCGGGCTGCCAATCAGCGCTGTCCAGGGACTCGCGCGCATTGGCGATGATCTGCTTCACCGCGTCGTCCGCGAGGTCGTTGCGGTTCATCTGCCGGGCGATGTCGAGTGCGCGGGCCAAGGCGCGTACGCGGTACAGCGACCCCCAGTTCCCCGCGCCCACCTCCACGTACCCTCGGCAGGCTTGCTCGGCGTGCTTGTGCTTGGGCTGCCTGCCGAGGGTGAAGAGGAGATCGTGCAGGCGCGCGCGAACCGGCGCGGATGCGGTGGCACCCACGACGTTCGCCCACAGGTCCGCGACGGACGTCGGCAGCTCCGCGACGGGCGTCAGCTGTGCGGCGTGGAACACGGGGTTGCTGTTCCCGTCGACGCGGTCCTGCAGGCGGAAGTCGAAGGCGATCGCGATAGCGTCGACGTCCGCGGCGGCGCGCTTGTCCGTGAGCGCGGAGGAGATTTCGTACCAGCCGCGCTTCGCGTCCGTGGCAGCGGTATCTGCGAGCGCGGCGAGTTCTGTGATCCTCCCTGGAGAAAGATCGAAATCCGACTCTTGCGGTGTCGTGCTGGACATCCAGCGGAGGCTACTCCCCAAGGGGCCGAAAACTCGCGGCTTTTCGGCCGCGGGTGGCGAGCTGCGAGTGGGCACTGAGAGTGACAGGGTGCTACGCGTCGGATCTGGTCCTCAGGGCAGAAGGTGCAAGGAGGTAGCCATGTCGTCGGCCAGCGGTGGCCGCCGGTGGTGGTGCGCAGTACTACCTGACGTCCGGGTACCTGCCGACGCTGCTCAGCGAGGTGGTCGGGGTCCCGGCCGGGCAGCGCGGCACCATCTTGCTGGTCAGCAGCGTCCTGGTTATCGGGGCCGCGATCGCCGCGGGTCACCTGAGTGAACGGCTCGGCCGCCGCCGGACCATGCTCGGGTTCGGCGTGGGCAACCTCGTCGCGTTGCCCTTGCTCACCTGGGGCATCGCCTCGGCCGGGGGAGGTCGCGGCGCCGTCGTGGCGCTGCTGTGCGTGGTCATGGTGATGCTGTCGAATGTCGCGTACGCGCCGCTGATGATCTTCCTCAACGAGCAGTACCCAACCGAGCTGCGCGCCCGGGGCACGGCGGTGAGCTGGAACCTCGGTTTCATGCTCGGCGGACTGATGCCGACCCTGTTCAGCTTGCTCAGCCCGGAGCTGTCGGACGTTCCTTCGCGGCTCGCGATCTTCTTGGTGGGTGCGACTTTGGTGTTCGTCATCGCGCTTTTGGCCAGCCCGGAAACCCGGGGCGCGCTCGATCGCGACCGCGGCACCCGCACCGTCGCGGACGACGCCACCCGCGCTTGAACGGCGGCTGGTCGGCTCTGGCGGCTTCGTCGGCTAGAACAGCAGGCTCCGGTACGGCGCCGCCGCGGGCAGCTCGGGCACTTTCGTGTGCCCGAGCTGCTCTGTGCTGTGTACCGCAGCGAAACCGCGGCTGCTGTCCCGAAGCCTTCGCCTCGACCGCGGCCGTCGCGGCGCGGCTCGACGTGAGCGACTCCGGCTGCGCGAAGTGCCGGGTGATCGCCGACCTGGCCGACTTCTGCGTCCTGGCGCGGATCGTGGTCAGGGCGCCGATCGCCCGGTCCATCCGCCCGCTCGCTCCCGGCGACCTGCCGGCTGGCGCACAGCTCGCTGCCCGACGAGGTGGACCTCGCCGGGCAGCGAGACGGTCGCCCCGCGGTTTCACACCGGACGCTTGAACGCGACGACGGCCCGGTGGTCGTCCTCCCCGTGCGAACGGCTCCCTTCCCGCTCGATCTCGCGCTCCAGGCGCATCGGCGCGTGGTCGTGGTCGATCTCCTCCACGCGGCGGCCACGCGCCCGCGAGACCGAGTCGAGGCGGCGGCCGACGTCGCTCAGCGCCGAACCCATCAGTCCTTGCATGCTGATCCCGAACGGCGCTCCCGGGCCGAACGGCGCCAGCAGTTCGCCGATCATCTCGGTGACGAGCGGCAGCAGCTCCTGCGTGCGTTGCAGGACGATCGCCCAGTTCGCGTCGTCGGCCGCGACGTGCCGGCGGCAGGTGAACGTGCCCCACGCGATGTGACGGCGTTCGTCGGCGGCGATGTGCTCGACGATGCGGATGAGGCCGGGGAAGATGGCGCGGCTGCGGCAGATCCGTGCTGCGGCGGTGTAGCAGGTCAGGGCGAGGCAGCCTTCGACGATGTGGTTGTGGGTCACCGCGGCCCGGATCTGCGCGGTGGGCGAGTGGTCGTCGGTGAGGGCGTACAGCGACCAGGAGAAGCTCTTCCAGGAAGGTCCGGCGGCGGACGTCCCCGGTCTCGGTGAACCACGGCAGGGAGTCGCTCATCCCGACCGCGTCGAACCACGTGCGGAGCGCCTGGGTGTGCTGCGCCTCTTCGAACACGAGCTGCGTCAGGTACGTCGCGTCGTCCCGCCGGTTCTCGGTGGCCATCGCCGTCACGAGCGGCTGCAGGTCCTGGGGCGCCGACTCGCCGATCGAGATGAGGTTCGCCACGAACAGGCAGGTCAGGCGCCGCTCGCGGGGGGACAGCGTGGCGAAGTCGGCTGCATCGTCGGCGAGGTCGATGTCGTCGGGGTTCCAGAACGTCGCGTTGCCGTCGCGGAACAGCTGCCGGGGGACTGGGTCTGGCCGCCGCCCGGTGCGGGCTTCGCCGCCGAACCCGGGGTGGCGGCTGGGCTCGATGGCGCGGGTGAGGGACATGGCCACTCCAGGTGTCCGGGTGCTCTGGCCGCCAGGATCACCTGTCCGGGGCGGTGTAGGAATGGTCCGCGCGCGCCACGGCTGGCCCGCGAGGGCCAAACTTCCGGCCCGCTCAGTCGGCCGGGATCTCCACCTCGGCGACAAGGCCGCCGCCGGGGCGGTTCCGGAAGCCGACCCGGCCGCCGAGGGCCTGCACGATCTGGTCGACGATCCAGAGGCCGAGGCCGGCCGTGCCGCGGTTCGACC